>NZ_PYSY02000001.1:0-2030000 GCF_003049685.1 Brucella pituitosa
GGCGCTCCAGATCACGAAACCGGCTTCGCCATAGGCTTCAAACAGTTCAGGAACCGTCATGCGGGCGGCGGACTCAATCTCGTTATCGGCATCGCGGAAAGGCAGACCGAGCATCGTCGCCACCTTGCGACCCACGGTCGACTTGCCTGCGCCCATCAGCCCAACAAGAACAACCACTTTCGCACCAAGAAGCTGACGGACAGCATCCGCCTTCTCGTTAAGATTTGTCTGTTTTGTTGTACTGCTCATAAACCTCATCCATTTCCTCCGGTTCCACATGAAAAACCGCGCGGCGTCAATCGCTTTCATCCGCTTTCATCGCCTGAACTGCACCAAATGGGGCTTTTTATGCGCATGCTTTGGCTGTCCTTGCTTTCGTCTCAATAGCACAGCATAAACGCACCATGCCCACGCTGACGCGCATTCTTGTCCTGCTTGCTGTGATCGCTGCCATTGTCTACGGCGCAATGTTCTCGCTCGCCAATTTCGTGAAGCCGGTTACCCATGAGATCACCGTCGAAATCCCCGCATCAAAACTGAAACAGACAGTCGTCGCCCCACCGCCAGCACCGGCACCAGCACCAGCATTGGCCCCGGCAGAAACCGTCACAGACGGCCAGACCAATGGTTCCGATACGACGGATAAGCAGGAGTAGACATGCGGGCATCTTTGGCGATTGAGAATTTTCTCGAAATGATGAGCGCCGAACGCGGAGCCGCGCATAACACGCTTGAATCTTATCGACGCGATCTGGAAGCCTGCGCCGAAGTGATGACCGCGCGCGGCATCAATCTTGCTGAAGCAAAAACCGACGATATACGCCATGTAATCGATGGCATGGCCAATGAAGGCTTTGCTGCGACATCACAGGCACGCCGCCTGTCCGCAATCAGACAGTTCTTTCGCTTTCTTTATTCGGAGGGTTTCAGGCAGGATGATCCCACCGGTGTCATCGATGCCCCCAAAAAGCAGAAACCTCTTCCGAAAATCATGAGCGTCGAAAATGTCGGGCGCCTTCTTGATCGCGCCGATCTTGAGGCGAAAGAAGCACTTGAGCCTGCAGACCGCATCAAAGCGCTTCGCCTTCACGCGCTGCTTGAAACGCTTTACGCGACGGGATTGCGTGTTTGAGCTTGTGGGTCTTCCGCAAGTGTCGCCCGCACAGACCATCGCTTTCTGATCGTGCGCGGCAAAGGCTCCAAGGATCGCATGGTGCCCTGTCACAAAAGGCGCGCGAGGCATTGCAGCGCTTTCTGTCGCTGCGCGATTCCCTGCCGGGCTACGACGATAACCCCTGGCTCTTTCCGGCTTTTTCTGAAAGCGGCCATCTGGCGCGCCAGGTTTTCGCGCGTGAACTCAAAAGTCTTGCTGCCCGCGCCGGGCTTTCGAGCGCTTCCATCTCCCCGCATGTGCTGCGTCATGCCTTCGCCAGCCACCTTTTACAAAACGGTGCTGACCTCAGAACAGTGCAGCAATTGCTTGGACATGCGGATATTTCAACGACCCAAATCTACACACATGTTCTGGAAGAAAGACTGCATAAGCTGGTAAGTGAACATCATCCGCTTGCCGATTAAGCGCGCGGCGGGTAAGAGAATTTCAGAAAAATTTGCAAGATGCGCGCGAAGTAAATATGGGCGTCGTAAAACAGCCTCTATTGGGCTTGTTCTATGGCCAACATCTCTGGAAACGCACAATAGTCAGGCCCGATGTACAACTATCTCGATTTTGAAAAACCCGTCGCAGACCTCGAAGGCCAGATCCTTGAGCTGAAAAAGCTCGCACAGGAACAGGGCAGCGTCGAGATGAGCGACGAGATCAGCCGTCTCGAGAAACGATCGGCCGATGCGCTCAAGGATATCTATCGCAAGCTGACCCCATGGCAGAAGGCACAGATCGCCCGCCACCCGGATCGTCCGCACTGCCTTGAATATATCAGCACACTGTTCACCGAGTTCACGCCTTTGGCCGGCGACCGCCAGTTTGCCAATGACGAAGCCATTCAGGGCGGCTTTGCCCGCTTCAATGGCCAGCCCTGCCATTCTCGGTCAGGAAAAGGCTCGGACACCAAGACGCGTCTCAAGCACAATTTCGGCTCGGCCCGTCCTGAAGGCTACCGCAAGGCCGTCCGCATCATGGAAATGGCCGACCGTTTCCAGCTGCCGCTGATCACCTTCGTTGATACAGCAGGTGCTTATCCGGGCGTCAGTGCAGAAGAACGCGGTCAGGCAGAAGCCATTGCGCGCTCAACGGCAGAATGTCCAAGCTGCGCGTGCCTGTTATCTCGATCATCATCGGTGAAGGCGGTTCGGGCGGTGCAATCGCGATTGCTGTCGCAAACCGCGTCTATATGCTCGAACATTCGATCTATTCGGTGATTTCGCCGGAAGGTGCGGCTTCGATCCTCTGGCACGATTCGACCCGTGCAAAGGATGCTGCCTCCAACATGCGCATCACCGCGCAGGATCTGTTCGACCTCAAGGTCATCGACGGCATCATCCGGAACCGCTTGGCGGTGCACATCGCGGCAAGGAATCCACCATTGCAGCTGCAGGCGACATCATTACCGCCTCGCTACGCTCAATGAAGGATATCGACGGCGAGACACTCAAGCAGGAACGTCGTCAGAAGTTCCTCGACATCGGTCGTAACCTTTAATTTACTATAAAATTCAAAAAGCCATGCCGGCGCAGCTCAAACTGCGCCGGATTTGCATCATGTCGTCATTTCCGCCATATTGCGGTCACTGTGTTTTTTAGGTAATTGAGCAACGGTTTATCAACGATACCGAAAGGTTTAGTTGTTAATATCCCGGCACCGAAAAAGTCAGATTTGCTCAAATGCGTCAGAAGGCGCAGCTCTAACAGGCTCGATGCGATATGAAGATCAGAACCGCACTTCTTGGAACACTTATGGCATCCGCTCTGCTTGCGGGCTGTCAGGGTTCATCCGTTTCCGATCTCAGCCTGCGGGCTGAAAACCACTTTCGAGAAAATCGTTGCCAAAATGAAGACGAAGGGCATGACCCGCACTTCGCCGGTCATGGTGCGTATTTTCAAGGAAGAAGGCGTCCTCGAAGTCTGGAAACAGAAGAATAACGGCAAATACGATCAAATTGCATCTTATGAGATCTGCAAATGGTCGGGCAAGCTCGGTCCCAAATTCATCGAAGGTGATCGTCAGGCACCGGAGGGCTTCTATAACGTCCGCCCCGCTCAGATGAATCCGAACTCACAATATCACCTTGCATTCAACATGGGCTTCCCGAATGCCTATGACCGCGCCCACAACCGCACCGGCCAGAATCTGATGGTGCACGGTGCCTGCTCGTCGTCGGGCTGCTATTCGATGACCGATGAGAGCGTCAGCGAGATTTATGCCTTTGGTCGCGATGCCTTCAAGGGTGGCCAGCGTGATTTCCAGATTCAGGCATTTCCGTTTCGCATGACCGCTGCCAACATGGCGCGCTATAAGAGCGATCCGAATTACAGCTTCTGGAAAATGCTCAAGCAGGGCTATGATTCTTTTGAAGTGACCAAAGTACCGCCAAAAGTTGACGTCTGCGAAAAGCGTTATGTCTTCAACGTACCGACACCAGACGGCCAGCCACTTTCAGCAAACGACGCCTGCCCGCCTTCGGCCAATGCGGAATCGATGGCTTATACCACGTCGTATGAAAAGACCTTCCAGTCTGCTTTCAGCGCAGCACAGAAGAAGCCGGCACCGTCCATTCAGGGCATTACCGAAGCAAAGCTCGTTTCCGCCTGGAGTGCCGCTCGTGCACGCGGCGAAAAGGTAACGCGCGAACCGCCGTCGCTTTCGCCAACTTCGGCTGAAACGCCGAATGCACCGGATATTGCGCCTGCAGCAACCCCAATCTCGGCACAGCCGACAGCAATTGCCGCAACACCAGCGCTCGCGGCTCCTGCAGCATCGGCGCCCGCTGCAACTCCTCCGGCTCAGACCGCGGCTGTTCCTGTTCCGCAGGAAAACCCGACAGCTGTTTCGCCAATGACCACTGCAAGCACAGTTGCAGATAATGTCGCGGCACCTGCGCCTGAAAAGAAAAAGCCATGGTGGAAACTGGGCGGTAATTGACAGCAGATGGATAAAGACGTTCCCGTCTATGATCTGAGGGCTTAAATGCCCTCTTCCTGTTTTAAAGACGCGCAATCGCCTTCAAAACATGCCGAGCGGCGCACGTCTCTGGGTGGAAGCGACTGACCCGCTATCCGGCATTGATCTTCCACATTTCTGCACGCAGGAAGGCCACGCCTGCTCGCGCAGGAACGTGACGAAAACCTGCATCGTTTTCTTATTCAGAAGAAATAATTATCAGCGCAACTATTTATCGGGTGGAAAATCCGGGAATAGCCAGCGGGTTATCCATCATGGCCGCGCGATCGGGACGATCAATCCCTGCCTTGCCCATAAACGCATCGAAAAGCTCGCGCACGTAGGTTTCCGGCAAATCCTTCACGATCATCACCAGAAGCGTCTCGTGCTCATCCTTGGGCCATTTCGGCAGGCGTGCCGGTGGATGGAAGATTTTCTGCACACCATGGATGACCAGCGGACGATCAGGATCTTCGGCAATCTGCACAATTCCCTTCACGCGCAACAACTTTTCACCATGGGTCGAACGCAGCAGATCGAGAAACATCTCAAAGGTCGAAAACGGATCGGTTCCTTGTGCCGCAGCGAGAAGGAGCGGATTGCGTCGTCATGATGATGGTGATGCCCATGATTGTGGGCGTGATCGTGATCATGATTGCAATCCGGCCCACACATGATCGTGGTCGTGATGATGAGCATGATCGTGGTGATGATCATCCTCGTAAGCTTCCGCCTTCAGCCAGCGCTGCACATCAGCCGTCTTGGTTTCGGGATTATACAACCCGCATTCAAAAAGAGCCGCATATCCCGTGCGCGTATCGGAAGCTTCCAGTATATCCGCACCCGGATTGAGCAGTTGCAGCCTTGCTTTCAGGGCTGCCAGACCCGCCTGCGCTTCTGGCATATCTGCTTTTGTGATGATGATGCGGTCGGCCATCGCAGCCTGTTTGACCGCTTCCTCATGGTTGTCGAGCGTTGCCATGCCATTGACGGCATCAACGGTCGCAAGCACACCATCAAGGCGTAAAGCCTGCATCAGCACCGGATGTCCCATGATCGAATGCAACACCGGAGCCGGATCGGCAAGGCCGGTCGTCTCGATGATGATCCGCTTCAATGCCTTGATACGCCCGGTCTGCAGACGGTCGATCAGATCGGCCAGTGTATCCACCAATTCACCACGCACCGTGCAGCACAGGCAGCCATCGGCGAGCTCTATCACGCCTTCGCTTGCTTCTTCGACCAGCAGATGATCGATACTGACCTCACCAAATTCATTGATGATGACGGCAGTATCCGTGAGTGCAGGGTCTTTCAGCAGGCGATTGAGCAGCGTTGTCTTGCCCGAGCCAAGAAAGCCGGTCAGCACGGAAACAGGAATTGGATGCGGCATGGCTCTATTCTTAGTTGATTGAGGCCGCAGCACGCTGCGGGCGTGGCATCGGCACAGGAATCTGCGAAATATCGAGCTGCCCGACTTTTGTTACCTTTGCAGGCGGCGCTGAGACAAGTCCGACCTGAACCGGCACCGGTTCACGGGTCATCGCATGAATATAAGGCGAATTGAGCTGCAAACGCCCTTCGACATCGCGACCGTCCCAGCGATCAGCCATGGCCTGCTGGTTGCAAATGGTCTTGCGCATATCCACGGCCTGATAGACGGAGCTACTTGCTGGCGGCACCATTCCACCAAGTGTCGGCACACCGGCACCATTGCTGCGGAATGCATCGGTCATCAGCTGTGCTGCCTGCACAGCGCGGGTTTCTGACGATCAGCACCCAGCACAACTGCGAGAATGGTGCGGCCCTGACGGGTTGCAGAGCTGGCCAGATTGAAGCCTGATGCACAGACAAAACCGGTCTTCATGCCATCGGCACCATCGAAGCGGCCAAGCAGAATATTGTAATTGGCCTGTGGCTTCTTGCCGTCGCCCGCATCAATGGCTTCTGTATTGAAATAATGCGCATATTGCGGAAACTCGCGACGCAGCTGCACGCCAAGAACAGCCAGATCGTGCGCGGTCGAATAATTGTTCGGATCATGCAGACCGTTTGGATTGGCAAAATGCGATCCGCTCATGCCGATGCGCTGGGCTTCCGCATTCATACGCTGCACGAAAGCCGATTCCGTACCGCCAACGGCTTCCGCAACGGCAACCGAAACGTCATTGGCCGATTTCACGAGCATGATCTTGAGTGCATTGTCGAGCGTCAACACGGAGCCAGGACGATAGCCCATCTTGCTCGGCGGTTCTTTCGAGGCGTTAACCGTCATTTTTACAGGGGATTCAAGCGTCATCTGTCCTGCCTGAAGAGCACGGAAAGTGACATAAGCCGTCATCATCTTGGTGAGCGAAGCCGGATACCAGCGCTGAAAAGGATCCTGCGCAGAATAAACCTTGCCACTTGCAACATCCACCGCAATCGATGGGTTGGCGGTAGCAGCGGACAAAGCACCAGCCAGGGCAAGGCCAGAAATTGCCGCAGTTGCAAACCAGATTTTCAACGGTTTCGAAATCATTTCGTAGTTCCAATCAACGAGAGCCGCAATGCCTGCGGGTTATCGGTTCCGCTTCCTGTTGCATCGACCTCCAAAAGCCGCAACGGCTTGCGAATACACCAGTCAAAGGAGAATTTGCACTGCTCTTATCTATGCCATGTGGCAAGGAAAAGGCAAATAGGGATTGCCCGCTTTCACCGAAACGTCATATTCTCGCAACTTCTGCATCATAAGAATCTCAGGATATTTCCGAAATGCCAGTGCTCAATCGTGCCGTCGAGCTCAAGCGGAGATCGCCGCATGGCGTCGTCATCTGCACCAGAATCCCGAACTTCTTTATGACGTTCACGAGACGGCGCGCTTTGTCGAAGAAAAGCTGAAATCCTTCGGCTGCGATCTCGTTGAAACCGGTGTCGGCCGTAGTGGCGTTGTCGCGGTCATCAAGGGGCGGCATGGCGATGGTCCGGCTATCGGTCTTCGTGCCGATATGGATGCGCTGCCGATCACCGAGACAAGCGGTGTCGAATGGGCATCGAAAAACCCGGGAAAAGCGCACTCCTGCGGTCATGATGGCCACACATCCATGCTGCTGGGTGCCGCACAATATCTGACAGAAACCCGTAATTTTCGTGGCTCTGCCGTATTGCTTTTCCAGCCAGCTGAAGAAGGCGGTGCAGGCGCGCTCGCCATGGTTCAGGACGGCGTGATGGATCGTTTCGGTATTGCGGAAGTCTATGGCGTGCACAATCTGCCAAGCCTTGCCGTCGGCCAGTTCGCCATGTGCAAAGGCCCGATCATGGCGGCAACCGACGAGTTCGATCTTTCCATCAAGGGGCGCGGTGGTCATGCAGCACAACCGCACCGCACGATTGATCCAATCCTTGCCGGTTCACAGCTGCATCTTGCCATTCAGGGCATTGTCGCACGCAATATCGATCCGCTGGATTCACTCGTCATTTCCATCACGAAGTTCCATGCGGGCGAAGCCTATAATGTCATTCCGGAAACGGCGAAATTATCTGGCACCGTACGCACATTGAGCAAAGAAACCCGTGCCTATGCTGAACGGCGTATTCGCGAAGCAGCGGCAGGTATCGCCATGCTTACAGGTGCTGAAATCACCGTGCGCTACAAGAACAACTATCCTGTCACTTATAATCATGACGACCAGACCGACTTTGCGGCTCGTGTTGCAAAGAATGTGGCGGGCGAAGGCAAGTGAAGACCGATGTGGCCCCGATGATGGCCGCCGAAGACTTCTCTTATATGCTGGAAGCACGTCCGGGCGCTTACATCTTCCTCGGCAATGGTGACACGCCGGGCCTGCATCATCCGCCTATGACTTCAACGACGAAGCCATTCCCTATGGCGTGAGCTATTTTGTGTCGGTGGTTGAAACCGCGCTGGCCGCTTAAATTCGTTTCAGAAGAAGAAATGCGCCTGCCCCGCTTTTGCGGGGTTGGCGAAAGCCATGAAAACAGTATGTGTCGGAAAATGCTCTGGCCCATTAGAACGCCGAGCGTCTTTTCGGACGCACAAAGGTCGCTCTAAGCCATTAAATCCGGGCGTTTTGATGACTGGTCCCGTAGCTCAGTAGGATAGAGCGCAAGATTCCTAATCTTGAGGCCACTGGTTCGAATCCAGTCGGGATCACCATTTAATCCCTTTAGTTCATTAAAGAGTTTAAGTTGGTATCAATCAGGTGAAAGTCACTGATTTTGGTGTTTTCAATTATACCAACCCGTCGCGTTTCCTACGGTCTCCGACCTCGCTACAGCGTATTCTACATCGCCGTCAGGCCAGCCTGCTTAATCCACAACTCACGATAAAGCTCACAGAATTGAATGAGATTGTCATGTGGTCCCATTGCCACGACAGCACCGTTGTCTAGAACTATGATTTTATCAAAGTCTCTAACGGTGGAAAGGCGATGTGCAACTGCGATAACAGTTGTATCTGCGTCAAGCGACGCAATTGCATTCTTAATCAAGCTTTCACTATTGGTATCGAGAGCGGAGGTGGCTTCGTCAAGAATAAGAACGGGCCGATTTTGTAGGAAGGCGCGTGCGAGTAAAATGCGTTGTTGTTGACCACCGGAAAGTCTCGCCCCCCTCTCTCCAACTACTACGTCAAAGCCCCTCCCGTCCGGGGCAAGTTCTTCAATAAACGAAGATGCATCTGCCAACTCGGCTGCATGTTTTATTACTGCATTGTTGGAGGTTTCCGCGCCAAACGCGATGTTCTCCTTTATCGAACGATGAAACAGCATGTCGCTTTGCGCAACAACCGAAAACACACCCCGTAACTCAGAAATCTTTACAGAGCGAATATCCTGCCCATCAAGCGCAATCTGTCCTGCATCAACATCGTATAATCTCAGCATTAGATCGATAAGCGTAGATTTACCCGCTCCAGAGGGCCCAACAATACCAACCTTCTGGCCTGCCTCTATCTCGAACGAGATATTCCTCAAAGTTTGCCGTAATCCGTAAGAAAAACTGACGTTATGCAATGAAATGTGTAGTGGATTGGATACCCGTAGACGCTCGCTGCCGTCTTTAACGATTGGTCTTGCCGTAACAGTTGAACGCGCATCTCTGATCGTGCCGAATGTCTGAGTTAGCCCTTCCCACACCCCTACAAACCAACCAGCATCCGCAGCCATGCCCCCGGCTAGGGTAATTCCTGCAACAAACTCACCAGGCGATATCAATCCCTGTGCTAATCCGTATAAGCCCAATGTGAGAATACTGGAAACCAGACCTGTGTTCAGCACACGAATGAACAGTCCAGCAATCGTTGTTAAACGGTTGATATCGAGGTTTGTTTCGTGTTGCTTATCGATTTTTGAAAGAACAAAACTGTTCTCTGCATCGTAAGCAAATAAGGTTTTTATCGCACGAATATTTGAAAAATATTCTGTAATAGCGCCATTTACAATGCTGGACGTCTCGGAAATTTTTTCAGCTTGAGCATTGAACTTTGGCACAAGATAGATCGCTAACAATCCATTTAGTAAAATCCAAATCAACACTGGAACGACAAATAGAGGGGCAAGATAGGCAATAAGAACGGCAGAGCCTGCAAAACGCACAAAACCGAGTGGAAACGACCAGCTAGAATTTCTATACCCGATTGCACTGCATTCGAGAGTTGCCCTATGCGCCCGGAAATCTGGCCTGCGTGGTGCGAATGGAAATATTCCATATCGTGTTGAGAAGCAGCCTTGTGCGACTGCCAAAGGGCTGATGATTTTGTCTGTGATCGAAGCGCCTGCATTCGAAGCATGTAATTGATGAGCCAGAATGCAGGATCAGCTACCGCATAAGCGACAATCAACGAGCCAAAAAAGGTGAACGTTGCAAAAGTTAAATTGAGTTCGGGCGAATGCGCGACCATATCAACGATATACGCCACAGCCCACATTCTAAGCAGGTCAATCGCCGTAAGGGCAGCACCAGACAGCGCAGATGCCACAATCAGCCACCGAAACGGTTTTATGAGAACAAAGAAAAGTGCGAGCACAGTACGCGACTGATGCGCCCGCAGACCATGATAGTGAAAATCAACTAACTGTTCAAAATACTTAAAAACTCTTTGAAGCAAAATCAGTCCTCAACTATCTGACCGACAACTTTACCAGCAATGGAAGCGCTTCGCAGATATGTTCGGGTAACGGGATATTCTTCCATAGGGTTTTCAAAAAATATCGCGAGCATGAAACCCGTTCGCATTATTGAGAAGGATAAGCCTCCGGCTTTCCTGCGGAATTGAATAACGAATCGGATTGGTCGAAATAGCTGTCTTGATTTCAGCGGTGATGTCTTCTGCTTGATCGATGCTAGTACCGGCCCGACCTTCAAAGTACCATTCATAAAAGTGGTAATTGACCCGTCTAGAGCACGGGTAAAAATTGCCGCCCTTGCGCGCCTATCTACAACCTTAACATCAGATTGGCCGTTATCATAAACAGCAGGAGTGAGGCTGAAACAGTATTCCTGCGACAATCCTACCTTTTCGACGATATGAGAAAAGCTTGAAATTGTGCTCGTCGGAACCCAATAAAAAGTTGCCTCTATCGTGGTAATTGATAAACACGTTAAAAATGGAAATGTAGTCTGGAACTGACAGTTTACCATCGACAATAGACCCATCAGAATGAAAATCCAGAACATCAGTAGGAGAGAGGCCGCGTATACCTACGCGATCCAGCTTCTTACTATTATCTTTTGACGCAGTAAAAAATTGAAAACGGCGTTTCGTTCTCACGATCGGGCAAGCTCGGCATAATTGCTTGTGTAAGTGATACTGCAATCAAGGAACCTACGATTGCATCGACGGTGGCATCTTTAGACACTTGCGGTACGTCAATAGCAACGATCCCGACCAACGGATGATCAAGCTGATGCCGGATTTTGGGAATTAGATCGGCAAACAAGAGAGAGAAGCTTGTTCGGTTAACCTGCCCATTACCAATCTGTCTCGCGTATGGGCTAGCGGGAGGGGAGCGTCATCGATCCGTAAATTTTTGCAGGCAAAATCGCGGGCATTCTCGACACCGATCGAAAAAATTGGAGCTTGAGATTGAACGGCATTCATCAATATATCTTCTCCCATTAAAGACGAAAGGGGCGATAACAATCGCCCCTGTAAAGAAAATTTTAAACAGGCTTGTTGCCCGAACCATTTTTATCATTATACCCTAGAGTGGATTGGCTATCCGTGCACTCTGGTCGCGTTAGCGTGATAGAAAGCCCCCTTCGTCAGCGCTTCTATTGATACTTGATCTTTAAGGTCAATTTGCATTGTATTACTCCCATATTGTTTACCTTCCAATGAAGGCCAGTAAACCGTAACCAACACAAAGGATATGAAAAGTGCAATTCATTGGTAGTATGAATTGAGTATCAAGTAATTATACAAGCTAAAACACTAGCATTTCTGCCCATCAATAAAGCCGGTGGTAGATATGATTGAGGAACGCCCAATTGGTGCGAAAATTACAGAATACTAGCAATCCCTCACCCCTCATAAGGCCAGTTGGCCTGTGAAAACAGGCCGCCATCGACCCAGATCGTCTGGCCTGAAACAAACCGCGCAGCATCGGACGCCAGAAACAGCACCGGACCGGAAAGATCTTCTACTGTGCCGACCCGTCGCAGTGGCGTAATCCGACCCCATGTTTCTGCATAATCAGGCTGTTCCTGAGCCGTGCGTTCATTGTAAATCGCACCGGGAGCCACGCAATTGACGCGGATGGCATGGGGTCCAAGCTCCACTGCAGACACTTTGGTGAACTGCTCAATCCCGCCCTTGGACGCGGTATAGGAAACGAGCTTCGGGAATGCGAGCTTATTGCAGCCCGAGCCAATATTGATAATTGCACCACCCTTGCCGACATCGACCATCCGCTTGGCAGCAGACTTCGTGTTGAGAAAGCAGCCTTTCATATTGGTGCGGATCACATCGTCCCAGCCTTCCTCGGAAAGCTCCAGTAAAGGCGCCCATGTCTGGATGCCTGCATTGTTGACGAGCACATCGGGTGCATCACCATACCAGCTGCAGACCTCATCGAAGAACTCTTCGACCTCGGCTCCGGAACCGACATCGCATTCGATCCCCAGCGCCTGACCACCCGCAGCTTCCACTTCTTCCATGAGTGTATTTGCGGCTTCGTCGTCGCCTCTGAAACTGAAAGCGACCGCATATCCGGCTTCCGCAAATGCCGAAACCAGATGTCGACCGATGCCGGTGCTTCCGCCTGTGACAATCGCAAACCCACTCATAAAATTCCCTCCCCAACATGTCGAAGTGAATTTAATCGAGTTTGGGGAATGGTAAAGCTGTGAAAATCGAAATATCAGTTTTCCCGAAAGAGGAGATCAGCATGAACCCCGATATTCAAGTCGCCAACGGCGCCTGCCACTGCGGAACGGTGCGCTTTCGCGTCAAACTTTCCGATGGCCTTAACACGGCGCGGCGCTGCACCTGCTCCTATTGCCGGATGCGCGGAGCAGTCGCTGTTTCCGCCGATCTCGATGGCGTGGAAATCCTCGAAGGTGAAGATGCGCTGACGCTGTATCAATTCAATACCGGTGCGGCTAAGCACTATTTCTGCTCGAAATGCGGGATTTACACCTTCCACCAGCGCCGCTCCAGCCCACACCAGTTTGGTGTAAATGCTGCCTGCCTCGAAGGTATTTCCCCCTTCGATTTCAAGGTTATTCCCGTCAATGACGGCGTGAACCATCCATCCGACAATCCGAACTACAAAGGTTCAGGTATCGCTGGCTATCTTCGTTTCGAACCGGTTGTGGAAGCCGACTAAATCCTTGCGCGCCGTTTTTGTTCGTTTTTCTCCCAGGAAAACACGACAGGCGGCAGCGGATCGAGACCGCGAATAATATCCGCACCCTTTTCGCCGATCATGATGGTCGGCGCATTGGTGTTGCAGGAAGGAACCCGCGGCATGATCGAGCTGTCGCAAACCCGCAGACCTTCCAGCCCTCGCACTTTCAGATCAAGATCGACAACAGCCATCGCATCGGTTCCCATCTTGCAGGTGCCAACAGGGTGGTGGTCGGTCTTGGCATTGGCACAGGCATAATCGAACAGGTCATCGTCGCTGACGACCTTCGGCCCCGGCAGGCGCTCGGCCATGACATAGGGTTTCAATGCATTCTGGCTCATGATTTCGCGCGCGATCTTCAGACCTTCAAGCGACATTTTGCGATCATGTGGATCGCTCCAGTAATTGGGATCGATCAGCGGTGCTGATGCCGGATCATTGGACGCCAGCCGCACCGTTCCACGCGAGCGCGGATGCAGATAGGCGGAGTTGAGCGTTACGCCTGCATTTTTGAGCTTCTCAACACCCGCCTCGATGCCCGAACCAAGCCCCAGATGGAACTGGATATCCGGCGAGCGGGCGTCCGGATCGGCATACCAGAAACCGCCGGTTTCAAAGAGGCTCGATGCCACCGGGCCAGAGCGCAGCAGAATATATTGCAGCCCCGCTCCCAGCGTGCGGTGCAGCTTTGCCACGCCATCATAGGTGTGATCGCCCGTGCATTCGGCAATGACAAACAGGTCGAGATGATCCTGCATATTCTCGCCCACACCCGGCAGATCGTGTTTCACACTGACACCGAGTTTTTTGAGATGATCGGCAGGACCGATGCCCGATTGCAGCAGGAGTTTCGGTGAGCCGATAGCGCCGGATGAAACAATCACCTCGCGGCTTGCGCGCAAGCCCTCGCCGCTCATCAGCGTAACGCCGGTTACGCGGGTCTTTCCAGCTCGATAGTGCGCACCGGCGCATTCATCCGCACAGTCAGATTCCTGCGATCCCTGATCGGCGTAAGGTAGGCAAGCGACGCGGAGGAACGGCGGCGATTGCGCTGGGTGAGCTGATAAAGCCCACGCCTGCCTGCTCGCGACCATTGAAATCCGGATTGTATGGAATGCCGAGTTCTTGACCCGCGCGGATATAGGCGTCGCAGATCGGCAGTGGTGCGGATGGCATCGAAACGCCAAGCGGCCCGCCATAGGAATGAAAATCATCGTTGAAGCGCTGATTGTCTTCGGCGCGTTTGAAATAGGGCAGCACATGGCGATAATCCCAGCCGGTGCAACCGTCTTCGCCAGCCCAGAGATCATAATCGGCGGCATTGCCGCGCGTATAAATCTGCGCATTGATGCTGGAGCCACCACCGATGACTTTCGCCTGCGTATAGCGCAACACACGGTTTTTGAGATGCTTCTGCGGAACGGTTTCCCACCCCCAGCTCGCCACACCTTTGGTCATCTTTGCAAAACCGGCGGGCATGTGAAACAGCGGATTCCAGTCGCTTCCACCAGCCTCAAGCAGCAGCACTTTTATCGAAGCATCTTCGCTCAGACGATTGGCAAGAACACAACCGGCAGGCCCGCCACCCACGATGATATAATCGTAATCCATCACGCCGTTCCTAAAGCTTTGCTATCGACAGGCCGCCATCGGCATTAATCGCCGAACCTGTCGCAAAAATGAAATCGCCACCGGCAAGCCCGGCCACAATCGCGCCGACGTCACCCGCCTCGCCCCAGCGTTTCATCGGCACCAGACCGGCTTCGATCAGCCCGTCGTAACGCTCAGTGACCTTTGCTGTCATATCGGTGCGGATGATGCCGGGACGCACCTCGAACACCCCGATCCGCGCTTCGGCCAGACGTAGCGCAAGCCCCTGCACGAAGGCAGTCAATCCGGCTTTGCTGATGCAGTAATCAAGCCGTTCGGGCGAAGTCATCACGGAGGAAACCGAGCTGATCGTCACGATGCTGCGTGGAAAACGCACTTCGGTTGCGGCCAGCATCGCCTTCACCACGGCCTGCGTGAAAAACACCGTGCCGCGCAGGTTCACATCCATGATCGTGTCGAAGTTTTCCGGCTTCAACCCAAGGAAATCGCCGCGCTCGACCGAACCCATGCCCGCATTGTTGACCAGACAATCGATGCCGCCAAATTCTTTCAGCACTGCGGCGACCGTTGCCGCATGCATTCCAACCGCAGCCAGATCGCTTTCAAAGAAAGCCACTCGTCCGCCAAGCTCGCGCAATTCATGGATGGTGGCCTCATCATGCTCGCGGTCGGTAATCGCCAGATCAAACCCCTTGGCAGCCAGTGCGCGGGCAATACCAAGTCCGATCCCGCGCCGCCCGCCGGTTACCACTGCAACAGGTCTTTGACGGTTCATGCCAGCACCTCCCGGTTAAGACTGTCGGACACGCGCAAGGCTTGCGCGGCAATGGTCAGCGCCGGATTGACCGCCGCCGATGTCGGCAGAAACGACGCATCAACCACATAGAGATTGGGGTGATCATAAGCGCGGCAATAAGGATCAAGCGGCGCGGTCGCCGGGTCATCACCGATGCGCACCGTGCCACATTGATGCGATGGCGTGCGCCGGTCGAAAGCCCGCGACATCACTACCGGGAAACCTGCCTGCCTGAGCGCGGATTTGAGCTTATCGACCAGCATCAGATGCGCCTTCCAGTTGGAACGCACAATGCAGAATGATGCGGTCGCCATCAACTGTCACGCGGCTTTCCGGCGATGGCAGGTCTTCGCTCATCGCGTAAAATCGATCGTATGACGCGCAACGCGAGTCAGCAGCCATTCCGGCACGCGGGCATATTGGCTTTCAGGATTTCGCCCGACACGCGGCCAAGCAGTTGCATTGCCAAGCGGCGGTCCGCCTGCTCCATCCGACAGATAATAATCATTGAAACCAAAAGTCTTCTGGTGGACGGCATCGTTACGATAGCGTGGGTCGAAAGCAATCACCGCGCTGGAATTGTGGTTCATGAAATTGCGGCCGACCTGATCGGAACGGTTCGCCAGTCCTGAACGCAGCAGGAGCGCTGCCGACTGAACTGCGCCAGCGGATAGAATAACGAGCTTGGGGCGCAGCACCAGCGTCTCGCCATTCTTCACATAATGAACTGCGGTGATCGCCTTGCCATCCGGCCCGGTTTCCAACCGCGTCACCCGCGCAGAAGTTTCCAGCCGTACATTCGGATGTTTGAGAGCAGCCGCAAGCGGACAGGATTCCGCATCCATCTTGCCGTCATCGCTGTTGGGAAATGCATCCCATGGCGTTTTAGCCTTTGCCAACCAGCGGTCGATATCAACGCCAAGCGGCAGGGAAGCCGGGTGAAGCCCCGCTTTCTTCAACCGCGCACGAACATCGGCCATTGGTCGTTCGTCACGGATCGCCGGATATGGATAGGACTTTGAATGTTCCGGTTCGGTCGGATCATCGCCCAGTTCGCCCCGCACCTGAAACAGCTGTTCGGCACGGCTATACCACGGCTCCAGCTCCTCATAGGCAAAGGGCCATGCCGGAGACACGCCTTCCAGATGCACCATCTCGACAAAATCCTCGCGGCGATAGCGGATCAGCACCGCGCCAAAGAACTTAGAATTACCGCCGACATTGTAATAATTGCCGGGATTAAACGGCGTGCCATCGATCTCGTACCAGAACTCTTTCGGGCGAAAGAATCCCCGCTGGAAAATGGCGCGCGGGTCGCGGTTTTCCGGCCTGTCCGGCAAGCGCTCTCCTGCCTCAAGAATAAGAATGTCGGCACCTGACGCGGCAAGACCAGCGGCTATGCTCGCGCCGCCGATACCCGATCCGATGATGACAATATCCGGCTGTCCTCCCAAAGCCGCCTCCCTTACTTTGCTTGCGGCATCCACCAGCCGGTGCGCGCACCGATATGCATGTTGAGCGTCTTGGTTTCGGTGTAATCCTCCACCGCATGACGGCCCAGCTCGCGGCCCAGACCCGACTGGCGATAACCGCCAAAAGGCAGTTCCGGCGTGCCGTCCATGAAGGTGTTCATCCAGACAGTACCTGCCCGCACTTTGCGCCCGATGCTCATGCAAGTGTCGAAATCGCGGCTCCACGCCTGCTGACAAGCCATAATCAACCGCATTGGCAATGGAGATCGCCTCATCAACCTTATCGAAGGAAAGCACCGACAGAACCGGCCCGAACACTTCTTCACGCGCCACGGCCATATCCGCCTTCACGCCAGCAATGATGGTCGGCTCCATATATTGGCCAAGGCCGAGATCCAGCACATCGCCGCCATGGGCAATTGCAGCACCCGCCTTTTTGGCCTGATCAACATAGGCGCCAACCTTTGTCAGATGCTGCGGCGTAATGATCGCGCCCACCTGCGTACTGACATCGAGCGGATCACCGACGATGACCTTTTTCGACAGATCGGCCACGCGCCCGACAATCTCATCGACAATCGAGCGATGCACGATCAGTCGCGAACCGGCATTGCAGCACTCGCCTGCATTGAACCATGCGCCGAACACCGCAGCGTCGATAAAGGCATCCATATCCGCATCCGGGAACAGGATTTGCGGATTCTTGCCACCAAGCTCCAGCGATACTTTTTTCAGCGTTTGCGCCGCATTGGCCATGGTCAGCTTGCCCACGCCGGTTGAACCGGTGAACGAAACCATATCAACATCCGGATGCGTGCTCATATGCTGGCCGACATCAGCACCCGTCCCGGTGATGATGTTGACGACACCATCTGGAACCCCCTGCCTCGGTCAGAATTTCGCCGAGCAACAATGTCGAACCGGACGTCAGTTCCGAAGGCTTCACCACTGCCATACAACCCGCTGCCAAAGCAAATGGCAACTTCTGGCCCACGATCAGGAACGGGAAATTCCAAGGCGTAATGATGGAAACAACGCCAATTGCCTCGCGCAGCACGACGCCCAGAGTGCCATCGCCCAGATTGTTGTAGCTCTCACCATGCAGATCACGCGCAAGCGCTGCCGCATAGCGCCAGATATCGACGGAACCGGCAATTTCGCCGCGCACCTGAGAAATTGGTTTGCCGGCTTCAATTGCGTCAAGATAGGCAAGCTCTTCCGCCCGTGCTTCAATCAGATCAGCGGCTTTCAGCAGAACCAGCGAACGCTGCGAAGCAGTTTTGGATGACCAGCGCCCGTCATCGAAAGCCTTACGCGCGCTCGCAACCGCGCGTTCCACATCGGCCTTGTTGCCGGCAGGATAGCGGCTTACCGTGACGCCATGGCCGGGGGCCACACGTTCAATTGTCTCGCCGCTTTGGCTGCCAACCCATTTTCCATCGATCAGCATCGAGAATTCACGAACTTCAAGCCCGTTCAGCGGCTGCGGTTTTACGACTACGCTCATCACCATTTTCCTTCAAAATTCGCTTCGCGCTTTTCGGCAAACGAGCGCACGCCTTCTTTCAGATCGCCGGTCTTGGCGACAAGGATGGACCCCAGCGCCTCGACTGCCGTACCATTGTCCTCGCCATTCGCCACCGACAGCATCAGTTTGGAAATTTCGAGTGCGGCGGGTCCGCGCTTGGCCACCCGCGCCGCATAATCCTGTGCCGCCTGCAAGGCTGCGCCCGTCTCCACCACTGCATCGACCAGCCCATGCGACAGCGCTTCTTCTGCGGTAAACATCTCGCCGCCCAGCACCATGCGGCGCACAATCTGCGCACCGAAACGGCGCACAAGGCGCTGCGTACCCGACCAGCCGGGGATCATGCCGAGCGAGGTTTCCGGCAGGCCGATCTTGGCCTGTCGCTCAACGATGCGGATATCGGCAGCGCCTGCCAGTTCCAGTCCGCCGCCCAAAGCATGACCATTCATCGCTGCGATCAATGGCACACGCAAAGTAGCAAGACGCTCAAACACACGATGACCATAGCGCACCCAGGCATGACCGAATTCAGCTGGCTCCATGCCACCCCAAGCCTTGATGTCGCCGCCTGCGGAAAAAGCCTTGCCCTCACCGGTCAGGATCGCTACCCGCACGCTGCTGTCCGCTTCCACCTGATCACAGGCGGCAGACAATTCCTGCAAAAGCTCAATATCAAACGCATTGAGCTTTTCGGGCCGCTTGATGGTCATGACCGCGATGTGGTTCTCAATCGCTATTTCTATCCGTTGAGCCATGTTAAACCTCCAGCTTTCGCGCAGGCTTTTGCGGCAGCGTGAGGCCAATCGGCTCGTCACGGAACAAGGCTTCATCCATGAGCTTGAGTTGATCCGAAACAATCAGCGAAAACTCGGCTTGGTCCAGAATATGCGTCTGCAAATCCACACCCGGCGCGATCTCGGTCAGCACAATGCCCTCTGGCGTCAGCTTCAAAACCGCACGTTCAGTGACATAGGTAATGTCCTGCCCCTGCTCGACACCACGCGGACCTGAGAAAGTAACATGCTCAACCTCATTGACGAGCTTTTTGAGCTTGCCTTCCTTTTCGATCACAAGCTTGCCATCCGTGACCGACAATTTCGCTCCGGCATTGAACATGCCGGAGAAGACAATCTTCTTGGCCCTTGCAGTAATATCGACAAAACCGCCAGCGCCCGCCGTCACATGCGGACGGAATGACAGCTTCGACACATTGACCGAGCCGTCGCGTCCGATCTCAAGGAAGGACAGAAGCGAGGCGTCGAAGCCTGCGCCCTGAAAATAGGTGAACTGATAGGGTGACGGCATATAAGCATCAGCATTCGACGCGCAGCCAAAGGCAAAGTCGAGAAGCGGCACGCCGCCAACTGCACCCTGCTCAATCACCCAGGTGACTGCACCATGCAGCCCTTCTTCCAACAGAATGCGCGGCACATTGGCGGAAATACCGAAGCCGAGATTAACCGCACTTCCCGCTTGCAACTCCTGTGCTACACGCCGCGCAATCGCCTTCTGAATATTGAACTCAGGCAAGCGGAACGTATCGAGCGGACGGAAAATCTCGCCGGAAATCGCCGGATCATAAAGCGTCTGCGTTGTCTGCTTCTGGTCGGGATCAACCACGATATAATCAACCAGAACGCCGGGAACGCGCACATCATGCGGTTTCAGCGTGCCTTCCTTGGCAATGCGTTTGACCTGCGCAATGACGATGCCACCATTATTGCGTGCAGCCAGCGCCTGATCAAGACCGCCAAGATAAGCACCCTCATGTTCATAGGTGAGGTTGCCGCGTTCATCCGCCGTCGTTGCCGGATGATCGTGACATGCGGCACGATATTGGGGAAATAGAGCCAGTCCTCACCTTCAAAACTGACCTGCTTGACGACCGGCTCCTCACGCGCCTTGTCGTTCATTGCCGATCCCTGACGCTTGGGATCAACGAAGGTATCAAGTCCCACTTTGGTCATCACGCCGGGACGCTTGGCAGCTGCCTCACGATGCATGTCGAACAGAATGCCCGACGGGATATTATAGGCCGGAATCTCATTATTGGTGATCATCTGCCAGATCAGCGGAGGCTCGGCGCTCGATGGTCCTGACGGATAGGAACCGCCGATGATCTTTTTGAGAAGCCCCTTTTTGGCGATGTAATCGACACCCTTGATGCCACTCATATCGCCAGCCGCAATCGGATGCAGCGTGGTTATATTTTGGGGATGACCGGTTTCATCAAACCGCTCGCCAATGGCTTTCAGCATCATGTCAGGACAGCCGAGACCGCTCGATGAAGAAACCGAAACGACAGCGTTGTCGGGAATGAGGGATGCTGCTTCCGCAAAGGAAATATGTTTGCTCATAACTTTAAAGTCCTGAATGAACGGCAGTAGCCTTACCGGTCTTTGCGGCCTCAAGCACAGCAAGCCCGGTCGCCAGCGACCAGACGCCATCCTCCAGTGTTGCAGAAGGCTGGCCTTTGCCTGCAATCGCATCATGGAAAGCCTGCAAGGCGGTTTCGTAGAGATTTTTCTGATCAAGCAGCAATTCGTGCTCACCGTCCTTGTCACGCAAAATGACGGTTCCCACCGGCTTTTGCGTCATGACATTGCGTGCGATGAGCGAGCCTTCGCTGCCATGCACTTCAAAGCCGGTTTCCGCATATTTGGTGGTGAAAGCATCGTGGAACTGGGCAATTGCGCCGGATGGAAAGCGTAAAACGCCCATCACACCATCTTCCAGACCTTCACCACTCAGACCTCCCTGCTGGCTGAAAGCCAAAGCTTCAACCGGTTTTCACCCAGCACAAAACGCAGCGTGTCAGCATCATGCACGGTAATGTCGAGGATCACGCCGCCACCCGCATCAGGGCGTTCTATACGCCAGCCTTGCAAATGCGGCGGCAGATAAACCGCATGAAAAACCCGCGCGCCCAGCACCTTGCCAATCTTGCCAGTGGCAATTGCATCACGCATGGCACGGTGGCTTGCAGCATTGCGCAGATGATGGTTGGTGCCTGCCACCACGCCCGTCTCGCGCACGGCTTTCAGCATCTGATGCGCGTCGCTCAGCGTCAGTGCCAGCGGCTTTTCACAGAGAATATGCTTGCCTGCTTTGGCAGCAGCAATTGCCTGATCGCGATGCAATTCATTGGTGGTGGAGATATAGACAGCGTCGGTTTCCGGATCGGACAACAGCGCATCAAGACTTGTCACGGAGCGGGCAATACCGTTTTCGCGAGCGTAATTTTCACCACGCTCAGCATTGGTGCTGTAAACGGAAACGACCTCGCCACCGGTGGCGCGAATAGCTCCGATCACCCATTCTTTTGCAATGGTGCTTGCGCCTATAAGGCCCCACTTTGCCATGCGAATTTCTCCTCCTGTTTTCTGAACGGCGCCCCACAACTTGCGCGCACCGCAAGACGCACCGACAAACGCTGCGCCTCCGCCTCCACTCGTTCAGAATTGATCTGTTTCAGCAAAAGCTGCGCCGCACGTTCTCCCAAACCTTGCGGATCGACAGCCACAGTTGTCAGTGCCGGAACAGCGGTCTTTGCTTCGATCACATCGTCAAAACCGACCACACCGAAATCTCGGCCCGGCTCCAGTTGCGCGCCGCGCAAACCATCACAGACACCAAAAGCCACAGCATCGTTAAAGCACACCGCAGCCGTCGGCTTCATGCCTTGCCGCAGCATGCGCTCCACCGCTTCCACACCGCCAGCGCGTGAAGGCGCAGAGGTAAAGACCAGCGCATCATCAAACACGATGCCCGCCTGCTCAAGTCCCGCACGATAGCCCGCAACCCGTTCGGAAAACACCGCCGTATCGGCATAACCGCCCATGAAACCGATAACGCTGTGCCCCAGAGACACCAAATGCTCGACCGCCTTTGCCACGCCGCCGCGATTGTCAGAAACGATGGATGACACACCCGATCCGGGCACATCGCGCACCATCTGCACAACCGGCAGACCACTTTTTGCCAGTGGTTTCAGATCATTAGCGTCGGTTCCACGCGCTGGCGAAACGATCAGTCCGGCAATGCCATGCTCGCGCATCGACGCAATCACTTCGCGCTGCCGGTCAATACTTTCCGCCGTATTGGCGAGAAACTGCACATAACCCGCCGACTGCATGACGCGATCAACACCCACCGCAAGCTCGGCAAAGAAACTGTTGGTCAGATCATTGACCACAAGGCCGATGATCTTTGATTTCGCCTGGCGGAGATTGGCAGCCGAACGGTTATAGACATAACCGAGCTTCTCAATCGCTTCCTGAACCTTGGCGCGGGTTTCGGCATGAACAAGCGGGCTGTCGCGGAGCACAAGCGAGACGGTCGATTTCGACACGCCTGCTTCGTGTGCAATATCGATGACCGTAATGCTGCTCTTGCTCATGCCAATCTCCTGTTCGCGTCATTTAATTGGAACGTTCCAAATTTGTCAACGGTTTTGAACAGCATCAGGAAAGCCGCGAAACCGCGCGCATAATACGGTATGAAATTCGGATTTTAGCGCCAATTTTCAAATTTTATGTACATACAGCGTCCATTTTCCATATTTCACAAGAAACCTTCTATTTTTACGAAGTATCGCCTTATTTGACCTCATCTTGATAATTGGAACGATCTAAATTAAGGATATGACTATTCGTATGGAGGAGTGATATGAGCGCATTGTCTGAAAATGTGTTGGCCCTGCCGTGTGCTGACGGAAGCCTCAGGCCTTATCGCTTAGTCGGCACACCGACACCAAGACCGGTCTCACCTCCACGTTTCAACCGCATTGCCTACGCGGCAGCTGTGGTTTCCGATCCGCTGAAAGATGCCCGTCCATGGAATGACCCGGCCATAGACTGGGAAGCAACGATGGCTTTCCGGCATCATCTCTGGAGCCTCGGCTTCAAGATCGCGGAAGCGATGGATACGTCACAGCGCGGCATGGGCCTGAACTGGGCTGGCGCGCAGGAGCTGATCCGTCGCTCACTGGCAGAAAGCAAGACCGTAGCGGGCGCTGATCTCGCGAGCGGTGCAGGCACTGACCACCTTGATCCCGCCGATGCGAAAAGCCTTGATGACGTCATCAAGGCCTATGAGACACAGGCAGGCTTCATCGAAAAGCATGGCGGGCGTTTCATCCTGATGGCGAGCCGTGCCCTGGCGCGCATCGCCAAGTCCCCCGACGATTACGCCAAGGTCTATGGCCGGATTCTCGGTCAGGCGCGGGAAAAGGTCGTGCTGCACTGGCTGGGCGATATGTTCGATCCGCAGCTGAAAGGCTATTGGGGTTCGGAAAATTTCGACAATGCGCTTGATACGGTGATAGGCATCATTAGAGCCCATCGCGACAAGGTGGAAGGCATCAAAATCTCACTGCTGGAAGAGCGCTACGAAATCGCGTTACGCGACCGCCTGCCGGAGGGTGTGCTCTGTTTCACGGGCGACGATTTCAACTATGCGCCGCTCATCGAAGGCGACGGAAACAAGCACAGTCATGCGCTGCTCGGTATCTTTGATGCGGTCGCACCACAGGCGTCCAGCGCGCTCGCGGCACTGGCCGCAGGCGACAATGCCCGCTTCCGCGCCATCATCGAGCCGACCGTGCCGCTATCGCGGAAAATCTTTGAAGCACCGACGCAATATTACAAAGCAGGCGTTGTATTTCTCGCCTGGCTCAATGGACACCAAAGCCATTTCACCATGCCAGCCGGAATGCAGTCGGCGCGTGGCATTTCGCATTACGCCGACATATTCCGTCTCGCCGATCAGGCCAATGTTCTCGACCAGCCAGAACTCGCCATCCGCCGCATGAAACAGCTTCTGGCGATTTACGGCATGGAATGAAAACAGGCGGTGGTCTATTTCTGCGCATGTCTCCCGAAACCGGTTTCCACTTTCAGAAGACATGCTTTCACCGCCTGTCTTTAAGGGTACTCAGCGCCAACCAAGTGCTGGCGCAACATTGAGGATCGACTCGATTACATGCGCGTTGTAGTCGACACCAAGCTGGTTCGGCACCGTGAGAAGCAGCGTATCGGCTTCAGCAATCGCCTCATCCTTTTCGAGTTGCTTGATGAGCTTATCCGGTTCAGCCGCGTAGGAGCGGCCAAAGACGGCTCTCAAATCCTCTTCAATGTAGCCGATCGAATCCTGCTCGTTGCTGCCGCCACCAAAATATGCGCGATCACGATCATCGACCAATGCGAAGATGCTGCGGCTCACCGAAACACGTGGCGTGCGGGTGTGGCCCGCTTCTTTCCAGGCTTCACGATAGGCGCGGATCTGCTTGGCCTGCTGGATATGCAAAGGCTCGCCTGACTCGTCCTTCTTCAGGGTCGAGCTTTGCAGGTTCATGCCAAGCTTTCCGGCCCAAATTGCGGTTGCGTCCGAGGCAGCGCCCCACCAGATACGATCTCTGAGACCTTCCGAATGCGGCTCGATGCGCAGCAGACCGGGAGGGTTCGGAAACATTGGACGTGGGTTCGGCTGGGCAAAGCCTTCGCCTTTCAGCGCTTCGAAGAACGCCTCGCCATGCTGACGGCCCATATCGGCATCGGTCTTGCCCTCTTCCGGCGCATAACCGAAATAACGCCAGCCATCGATCACCTGTTCCGGCGAGCCGCGGCTGATACCGAGCTGCAGACGGCCCTTGGAAATCAGGTCCGCAGCACTGGCATCTTCAACCATATAGAACGGGTTTTCATACCGCATATCGATGACAGCAGTGCCGATCTCGATCTTGCTCGTCCTGGCACCAACGGCTGCAAGTAGCGGAAATGGCGAGGCAAGCTGGCGCGCAAAATGATGCACACGGAAATAGGCGCCGTCCGCGCCCAGTTCCTCGGCGGCAACAGCAAGGTCAATCGATTGCAGAAGCGCATCGCTTGCGGAACGGGTTCCCGATTGCGGCGATGGCGACCAATGGCCAAATGAAAGAAAGCCGATTTTTTTCATGACTATGTTCCTCAGAGCGTACTCCGACCGGCGTGAAACGTTGACCGGCAGGATTATGCTTCAAACGTTGTGCAGTGGCACTTTTCATCAGTTTTGTCAGAATATGGCGGCAGGCGATAGTCATTGAAAGGGCCCTGAACACAGTGTTCATGAAACGGAATATAACGGGCAGTGGATTGCCCGATACTGACAACGTGCGGGCAACGCGAGGACAACACGTTGACAGCCCAAACAGACCAGATTAAGCCTCGATATGAGGCGGATTGGCCTTCCATCCCAACATAGAGTTTGGGCCCAACATAGAGTTTGGGATTGGATGAAAGGTCAATGTCCACAAAATGCCCAAACAGGCAGCGCACTAAAACAGGGGAGATTTTTATGCGTTCTATGCTTCTGGCCTTGCTGGCCGCAACGGCTATCGCCACTTCGGCACAGGCCAAGGATGTAACGGTTGCCGTTACTGCTATCGTTGAACATCCGGCACTTGATGCTGCGCGCGACGGCGTGAAGGATGCGCTGGCTGAAGCCGGTTTCAAGGAAGGCGAAAATCTCAAATTCGTCTATCAGTCCGCTCAGGGTAATCCGGCAACAGCCGCCCAGATCGCACGCCAGTTCGTTGGCGAAGCTCCGGACGTCATCGTTCCGATCTCGACACCTTCTGCACAGGCCGTTGTTTCCGCAACGCGTGATATTCCGATTGTCTTCACCGCCGTTTCCGATCCGCTTGGCGCACAGCTCGTCAAGGACATGGCAAAGCCGGGTGGCAATGTAACCGGCCTTTCCGACATGTCGCCAGTTGTTGAGCACATCAAGCTCATCAAGGAAGTGATGCCGAACATCAAAAAGCTTGGCTATCTCTATAATTCCGGTGAAACCAACTCCGTGTCGCTTCTGGCAGCACTGAAGGAAGCCGCTTCCGCCGAAGGCATCGAAATCGTGGAATCGGCTGCCACCAAGTCGGCTGAAGTTCAGGGTGCAGCGCGCGCCCTCGTCGGCCGCGCGGACGCTATGTATGTTCCGACCGACAACACCATCGTTTCGGCTCTGGAAAGCGCCGTCGGTGTTGCTGAAGAAAGCAAACTGCCGCTCTTCACCGCGGATACGGATTCCGTCAAGCGCGGTGCGCTCGCGGCTCTCGGCTTCAACTATTACGACGTTGGCAAGCAGACCGGCGCTGTCGTTGTGAAAATCCTCAACGGTGAAAAGCCAGGCGATATCGCTGTCGACATTGCCAAGGGCACCGACCTCGTCATCAATCTTGCTGCAGCCAAGAAGATGGGCGTCGAATTCCCGCAGGCTGTTATCGACCGCGCAACCAGCAAGGTCGAATGATCGGTCTCCAGATATAATTGCAAAGGGCGGGATGATCTCCCGCCCTTTTCTTTGAAATCTCTTTCCAACAGTTGAGCCTTTAAAATGCCTGCCATTCGTATCCTTCCTGCTGATGACAACACCAATGGCTGGAGCAGGATATTACCAATTCGCACGCCAAATGCGGCGCTCAAAGGCGATATCAAGGCCGACTGGATTGTGCTGGGTGCTGGCTATGCAGGTGTTGCCGCCGCAAGAAGGCTGGCCGAGAACCGCCCCAACGACCAGATTGCATTGATCGATGCGCAGGAGGTCGGAAAAGGCACATCCGGGCGCGCTGCGGGTTTTGCCATCGATCTGCCGCACAATGTCAGTTCTTCGATGGAGGAGCTGGCTAAGTCGCACAGCTACCGTGCGCTGGCGCGTGCCGCTATCGACCATCTCAAACAGCAGATTGACCAGCACGGCATCGACTGCGACTGGCGACAGGACGGAAAGTTTCACGCAGCGGTTTCAGATCAGGGGATGCGTGAGGTTCTCGAACCGACAGTCAAAGAGCTGGAGCGTCTTAAAGAGCCCTTCGACTGGCTGGAAGGCGATGCTCTGGCTAAAAGGCTCGGCACAAGCCATTTCAAAGCAGCGATCTTCACCTATGGCACCTCGCTTTTAAACCCGGCAGCTCTGGTGCGTGGCCTTGCCGACAGCCTGCCCGACAATGTTACGCTTTATGAGAACTCTGCCGTGACCAAAATCGACTATGGCGACCGCATTCTCATTACCACGCCAAAAGGCAGCATTCAGGCACCTGCCATGATCCTGACGGTCAACGGCTTCGGTGAGCAGTTCGGTTTTTTCAGGCGCAAGCTCCTGAACTTTGCAGCCCATGCGAGCTTAAGCCGACAACTCACCAATGACGAGTACAGGGCCATCGGCGAAATCGAGCCCTGGGGCCTGACACCGGCCAATTCCTTTGCCGGTATCACCATGCGTTTGACATCGGATCGGCGCATACTGGTCCGGCAGAACGTGCATTTCTGCCCGTCGCTCCGCCAGTCGAATGCGCGGCGTGAAACAATCAAGCGTGAGCATAAGCGGCTTTTCGATGAGCGTTTCCCGATGCTGTCAAACGTCGATATGGAACACACATGGACGGGCTTCATCTGCCTGTCGCGCAATGGCGCTCCGGTTTTGGGCAGATCGCCAAGAATGTTTACACCTCGCTTTGCCAGAACGGCGTCGGCATCACCAAAGGCACGATAGGCGGCATACTTGCAGCCGATATGGCCTGCGATATCGATAATCCGATGATCGACGACATGCTGAAGCTTGGCAGCCCGACCGAACTGCCGCCACGACCATTCCTCGATATCGGCGTGCGCGCACGATTTGCCTGGGAGCTATGGCGTGCACGCGGTGAAGTGTGAGCGAAACCGAGTGAGCCGAATATTGTAACAGGCGCACAGACTGGTGCTTTTTGGCGCATTTGCAGCGATAATGCTTGCTTATTGGAGCTTTTGGGTTGTATCGGGAAAAAGACAGAGCCAGAACAATCGCAAGCAATAAAATTGCGCATGAAAAACCGGGGAATGGTTCCAAAGGCAAATGTGTTTGGAACAAACTCAAATCAAAACCGGTCGTGATTGAAACAGGTCTTTCGGACATGTAGGGGCAAATGCCTGAATGTGCGAAAGCCAGTGAATCTATGTGCCTCGAATGGTGCGTTTTCATTTTCAATGACGGCAAAGAACAAGGAATCTCAATGTGAGTCAGATCGCCTTCTGGGGTGCGGTCGAATTGGGCCTCGTCTTCTCTTTTGTCGCCATCGGCGTTTATCTGGCTTTCCGAGTGCTCGATTTCCCCGATCTGACCGTGGATGGCTCGTTTCCGCTTGGTGCGGCCGTAACCGGCGTTCTGATCCTTGCTGGCTGGAATCCATGGCTTTCCGCCGGTGTTGCGATGATTGCAGGCTCGATTGCCGGTCTGGTGACTGCGACGCTCAATGTGCGCTTCAAGATCCTCAACCTGCTGGCTTCCATTCTGACGATGATTGCACTGTTCTCGGTCAATCTGCGCGTCATGGGCCGTCCGAATATAGCACTGATTAATCAGGATACGATGCTGTCTCCGTTTTCGGTCACGGCATCCCTGAATATTATGTGCGTCCGGCCTTCCTGTTCGTTCTGGTTGCAATCACGGTATTCCTCGTCTGGCGCTTCCTTGAAAGCGACATGGGCCTCGCCATGCGTGCAACCGGTGCCAATCCTAAAATGGCCCGCGCGCAGGGCGTACGCACTGATCGCCAGATTTATCTTGGCATGGCGCTCTCCAACGCGCTCGTGGCACTTGGCGGCTCGCTTTTCGCCCAGACAAACGGCTTTGCAGACGTGACCTCCGGCGTTGGCACCATCGTTGTTGGTCTTGCCGCTGTGATCATCGGTGAAACATTGCTGCGCTCGCGTCTCATCCTCGTCATTCTCATTGGCTGTGTTGCCGGTTCGATCATCTACCGCATCGCTATCCAGCTCGCACTTTCCAATGGCAGTATCGTCGGGCTTCAGGCTTCCGATCTCAATATCGCCACAGCGCTTCTCGTCACCTTCGCACTGATCTTGCCGCGCCTGCGCCGTGGAGGAGCATCATCATGATCGAAGTTTCCAATCTCGAAGTCATTTTCGGTCGTGGAACACCGCTTGAAAAACAGGTGCTCAACAAGATCAACCTGACGATGGAGCAAGGCTCTTTCGTGACCGTGATCGGCTCCAACGGCGCTGGCAAATCGACAATGCTTGGCGTTCTGGCAGGCGATGTCATCCCCACCGCAGGCAAGGTCGTGATCAGCGGACAGGATGTGACCCGCAAGTCCACTGCCGAGCGCGCCGGTCTTGTGGCACGCGTGTTTCAGGACCCGCTTGCGGGCAGCTGCGGCACGCTGACGATTGAAGAGAACCTGGCACTGGCTGCATCGCGTGGAACACGCCGTGGCCTGACCCATGCGCTCAATTCCAAGCGCCGTGAGTGGTTCCGCGAACGCATGGCAAGTCTTAATCTTGGCCTTGAAAACCGTATGCAGGATCGCATGGAGCTTCTCTCTGGCGGTCAGCGTCAGGCGCTCTCGCTGATCATGGCCACTCTCGCCGGTTCAGAAGTGCTGCTGCTTGATGAACATACCGCAGCCCTTGATCCGGGCATGGCTGAATTCGTCATGGAACTGACCCGCACATTGGTTGCCGAAAACAAGCTGACAGCACTCATGGTCACGCATTCCATGCGTCAGGCGCTCGACTATGGCGACCGCACCATCATGCTGCATGGTGGCAAGATCCTGCTCGATGTGACAGGCGACAAGCGCAAGACACTGGGCGTTGAAGACCTCATCGAAATGTTCCGCAAAGTGCGCGGACAGACACTCGATGACGATGCTTTGCTGATCGAATAATATTACAAACAGCTTTGTTTCACAGCCGCCGCTCAGTTTGACCGGCGGCTGTTTCGTTTGAAAACGAATTGCGCTACTTAATCCTAATGGCGCAAAGAAAGCACACGAAGTCGATCAGTTTATTGGAAAGCCGAGCAGCTCGTTTCCGGTGGTGTTGCTCTACGGCCCTGATAAGGGACTGGTAAGCGAACGTGCGCGCCGCTATGCGAAGGCCACCAAACTGCCGCTGGACGATCCCTTCGCCGTCATCCGCATGGAAGCCGACGAGATCGATGCTGATCCCGCAAAGCTCGCCGATGAGGCACGCACAATCTCCATGTTTGGTGGCGAGCGGCTTATCTGGATCAAGAATGCAGCCGGGCAGAAGAAGCTTGCCGATGCTGTGAAACTTTTGGCAACAGAGCCGCCGCGTGAAACATATATTCTGGTGGAAGCCGGCGACCTCAAGAAGGGTGCTGGCCTGCGCAGTGCTGTCGAGAACGCGACCGCTGGCATGGCCCTGCCCTGCTATTCAGACGATGCACGCGGTATTGATGGCGTGATTGACGACGTTCTGGCCGAATGGAAAATGCAGATCACGATGGATGGGCGCCAGCTGTTGCGGGCGAGCCTTGGCGGTGATCGTCTGGCCACGCGTGGCGAGCTGGAAAAGCTTTGCCTCTATGCGCGCGGCAAAGAACGCATCGATATAGACGATGTGCGGGAAGCCGTTGGCGATGTGGCCGGGCTTTCGACCGACGAAGTAGTGGATGCTGTTCTGAACGGCGATCTGTCGCGTTTTGAGACGACATTTGATCGCGTCGTGAAATCGGGAACCGCACCGTTTCTGGTTCTGAACACAGCGGCGCGCCAATTCCAGCAGATACAAAACCTCCGCCATATCGCGGACACCGAACGCAAAAGTGCTTCTGTCGTGGTAGCTTCTGCGCGTCCGCCGGTCTTCTTCAATCGCAAGAAGCTGATTGAAAATGCCGTCAGTCGCTGGAATGCGGAAAGCCTTTCCCGCGTGATGGAACGCCTGCAACGCGCCGTTCTTGAAAGCCGTCAGAATGCGGCACTGGCTGTTCCGATCATTCGCCAGTGCCTGCTCGCCATTTCTGTTGAAGCCGTGAAATTATCGCGCCGCTAAGCAGATTCTTTCAAGCGAACAAGGCTCTATTGCGAAAATTTATAGATCAATGCATAGCATCAGCGATCACAGTCAAACGATTCTGATCGACATCATACTTTGCTATCATTTATTTCAGATAAAACAGTCTCAGATTGTAAGCCAGCTATAATGGCGTATATAAAGTATGTCGCACACATCAAAATAGCGCTCTTTGAACATCGGACTATACATCGCTATAAAAACTAAAATCCAATTATTCAAGTAAATTAAAACAAGCTATTTATTTACTGTTACAACCATACCATCTATATATATGGTAACTTTTTTCTTATTGCTAACAACTTTTGCTTTATCTGTTTTTATTTCAGTGTTACCAACTTTAATGGAAACATTGCCATCGAATTGCATTGTTGTTTTTGTAATTGATTTTGAAGTGTCCGATTCAATTTTTAATGGCGTATCTATTCCCTTTGTATTTTCTGCATTTGCGCCAGATATAGATGCAAAGGCAGAAACTAAACAAATTGTTAATATTTTACCGATGTGCATTTTCTACTCCTAATACTATTGAAACAAAATCAAATCTGGTTCGAACTTAAAAGTAAGTTAATAAATCCGATTTATAAGTTAATATAAATTTATATAATTCTAAGTTAAGGCGGTAAATAGCAAAAATAGCTACCTTATAATTTTATTTAACTAAATAATATTTATCAGACTAATTTCCCCGCGAAAGGTTCCCACTTTCCACGACATGTTTTGGGCTAATTGCTTCACGTTTCATCATGCCTTATCCCAGTTTAAGCTGTGGGCTTTCCTGATATTTGAACCACAGTGAAATGAGCCAGCCACCAAAATAACCTGCTGAAGCGCCCGATACGGCAGCTGTAATCAGCATCAAAGTGGATTGTTCCTGCGGATAGAACGCATTGAGCACTGCCAGAACATATTGCGCACAGAAGAAGATCAGATTGCGGATCAGCGGCAAAGTCGTTCCGGCACTCTCGATACGCTTGTTCTCGCGATCAACCGCGATAATACGCGGTCCCGTAAGATACCCGACAGGTGCCAGCAGCAACAGACCGACAAACCATGCGATCAGAAATGAACCGAACTGGTCCGAACCACGATCAAAATTCAGGAAGCCGACGGCGATGAAGATCACCGGCACAAACAGCATTCTCCAAACTGTCACCGTTTGTGTTTCTCGTCCCTTGATCCCCGCGATGATGAGATAGGCAAGCAGCCCCAAACATAGACAGGCGTGTGAATGATAATTTGCGTCAGCATTTCCATAGATACGGTATCTCCCCAGCCCGGCGATCCAAAAGCAATGTTTCAATAATATAAGACTTATCGAAAGTCCGGCAGAAACCACTTTGGGCATTAAAAAGCCGCGATAATTTAGCAATCGATCAATAGCGCGTGACCACTCTTTCCCAATCTTGAGCTTGTTGGCGCACCGAACAAGACTTCCTATGGTTCAATTTCATAGCTGAAATGACAACCACAACTTTGTCGTTGATCCAGTTTCTCTATAATTCATTGGAATAAAAGAATGATCGGCTGCATCCCTCCAATTCTTCTGCTCATGCTAGGCGCTTTGCTTGGTTGGCTGATCGGCGGTGATTATGGCGCCTTCTGGGGAAGCGCGGCTGGCGTTATCATCGGCGTCATCCTGATGATAACTATCGTCTTTTCGCTGATCAAAGCGCGTGGTCGATAAAACGAAAAAGCCGTGAAACAAATGTTCCACGGCCTCAAAGTCTGATTTCTAAACAGATGTCGTCAGCTCTGCAGGCGACGGCAGATTTCGTCGAGCTGCTCAAGAGAGCTGTAACGAACTTTAACCTCACCGCCACGCTCCCGGTGATTGATTTCGACCTTCATGCCGGTGACGTCGGAAAGCAGCTTTTCAAGCGCCTTTGTATCGGCATCTTTCTCAATCGGCGCGCTCTTACCCGGCTTTGGCTCAGCACCGCTGCGCGCTTGTGACAGCGCTTCGACCTGACGAACAGACAAACCTTCCTTGACCACGCGCTCCGCCAGAGCTGTCGGATCTTCCATGGTAATCAGGCTACGCGCATGACCGGCAGACAAAGCACCATCCGAGATGAAATCCTGCACGCGCTGCGGCAGCTTCAGAAGACGCAGCGTATTGGCCACATGGCTTCGGCTTTTACCGATCACCTGTGCAAGATCGTTCTGCGTATAATCGTGATTATCGATAAGCTGTTGATATCCCATTGCTTCTTCGACCGCATTCAGGTCGGCACGCTGAACGTTTTCAACGATTGCGATCTCAAGTGCAATGCGATCATCGACATCGCGAATGATAACCGGGATCGTATCGATGCCCGCACGCTGCGATGCGCGCCAGCGACGTTCACCAGCGATCAGCTCAAAGCGATCTGGCTCACCTGGTGCCGGACGCACGACGATTGGTTGAACAACACCGTGTTCTTTGATCGACTGCGCCAGATCTTCGAGATCTACTTCCGAGAACATGCGACGCGGGTTGCGTGGATTGCGCGTGACGAACTCAATTGGAACGTTACGCTCGCTGCTGATCGGCACCTTGCGTTCTTCCGCCGGGCGGTCGATTTCACCAATCAGTGCGGCCAAGCCGCGGCCAAGGCGCTTTTTTGAAGGATCGTCGTTCATCGTCGGCAGTTCCTGCAATTGTTACGTAGTCGAATCGATCAAGTGTCCCATTTGGGGAACACTCACTAATTATGCGGCTTTAAGCTGCCGCTCCCGCTGGATGACTTCCGATGCGAGCTGCAAATAAGCCTGACTGCCAGCACATTTCAAATCATAGAGAATAGCTGGCTTGCCGTGGGATGGTGCTTCCGACACCCGCACATTGCGTGGGATAACGGTGCGATAGACCTTCTCGCCCATGAAGGCGCGAACATCATCGACAACCTGCGAGGCGAGATTGTTACGGCTGTCGAACATTGTCAGGACAATTCCCTGAATTGTCAGCTCTGAATTAATGCTCGACCGTACCTGATCAACGGTCTGCAGAAGCTGGCTCAGACCTTCCAGTGCAAAGAATTCACACTGCAGGGGAACCATAACTGAATCCGCTGCAGCCATTGCATTCAGCGTCAGCAAATTCAATGATGGCGGGCAATCAACCAGAATGTAAGAGAACTTGTCAGCAACAGCGGAATCAAAGCGCAATGCATCGCGCAAGCGACGTGTACGATCAGGTGCCTGTGCTATTTCCATCTCGATACCGAGAAGATCGAGCGTAGAAGGAACGATATAAAGGTTTGGAACATCGCTCTGCATGGCCGCCTCATTTGCAGAGGCCGCCTGCGTCAGCACGTCATAAGACGAAAGCGGACGGTTAAGGCGATCAATTCCGAGGCCAGTACTGGCATTTCCCTGCGGGTCGAGGTCAACGATCAGCACAGTTTCGCCAATGGCTGCAAGTGCTGTCGCAAGGTTAATGGCTGTCGTTGTCTTACCAACGCCACCCTTCTGATTTGCAATGGTTATGATCCTGGATCTTTTGCTCATTACCGTCGCCCTGCTGCTTTCTGTCATATCGATTCCGGAATAACTGGGCCGGATTAACCGGAGATGCGTCGCAGATTGCTGATCTCAAGTATCACCGAGCTATTATCGATAGCACTTTCATGTTGTACCAGATCGAAACTCCAGCCGACACGGCTTTCATCGATTTCTCTGGTAATCCCGACCTTTTGAAAAGTGCCTTTGAACCACTGGTTAACCAGGGCTCGGCAAGCTTGAAAGATCGCTCAACGAGGCGAGTGCACGGGCTGTTACGATATCCGGCACATCGATTTTATCCCACATAGCTTCAATACGTGCGGAGTGAATGCGTGCTGGCACAGTCAAATGACCAGCTGCGGTACGAAGGAAGGCCGCTTTTTTTCCCGCACTTTCAACAAGATCAATCGAAGCGCCGGGAGATTCTTTCAGAAAACAGGCAGTTACAATACCGGGGAAGCCACCACCGGAACCAAGATCGAGCCATCGCTTTGCATCTGATGCAAGCGGAAATAGTTGTGCGCTATCGAGAATATGGCGGTTCCAGAGATCAGCGAGTGTCGAAGGAGATGCCAGATTGATGGCCGATGACCACTTGCGGAACAGCTCTTCAAAGGCAATCAACCGGTCCGTTGTTTCACGTGAAACATCAGGAACAATCGATTTCAAGCTCGAATAACGTCTATCCACAGTCATGCTACGCCCTTTTCGGCGCTTAGTTCAGCCGCCGCGCGTTCGCGCGTGCCGTGCTTCTTGATATGCGTAATAAGCAATGCAAGCGCTGCCGGTGTAATACCTTCAACGCGTTGCGCCTCGGCAATTGTCTCAGGCTTACGCTGCTTGAGCTTGGCTTTAAGCTCATTGGAAAGACCCGAGATCCCATCAAAATCCAATGTTGCCGGAATGAAAAGCCGTTCCTCGCGTTCCATCACAGCGATATCGCTTTGCTGGCGATCCATATAAACCGAGTATTGTGCTTCGATTTCCAGCGCTTCCCGCGTGATAGAATCAATTGCATTCAGCTCTGGCCAGATAGTCTGCAGCTTCTGCAAATCGATATCCGGATAAGACAGCAGATCATAGGCCGAGCGACGAACGCCATCCTGATTAAGATGAAGGTCATGTCGGCTTGCCTGATTTGGTGTGATAGTCAGCTCTTTAGTCATTCTACGCGCCAACGACAAAGCATCCTGACGGGCAGCAAACTTATCGCGGCGATCGCTGCCGAGAATACCGAGCTGATCCGCTAAAGGCGTCAGTCGCTGATCCGCATTGTCAGCACGCAACGACAGACGGAACTCCGCGCGTGATGTAAACATACGATAAGGTTCGCTCACACCTCTGGAAGTCAGATCATCGACCATGACGCCGATATAAGCTTCAGTGCGCTGTATGATAATTGATCGCTGCCCCTGCCCGCTTGGCGGCATTGAGGCCAGCGAGAAGTCCCTGCGCTCCCGCTTCTTCGTAGCCAGTGGTGCCATTGATCTGCCCTGCAAGGAAAAGCCCGGTGACGCGTCGTGTCTCCAGACTGCGCTTCAACTCGCGCGGATCAATAAAATCATATTCAATAGCGTATCCCGGCTGAAGCATAATCGCCTTCTCCAGACCCGGAATGGTCGCGAGGTAGGCAAGTTGGACTTCTTCAGGCAGCGACGTCGAAATTCCGTTCGGATAAACAGTGTGGTCGTCCAGTCCTTCTGGTTCCAGAAAGATCTGATGTCCATCCCGGTCCCCGAACTTGACGATCTTGTCTTCCACCGATGGACAATAGCGTGGACCGATCCCTTCGATAGAACCAGAATACATCGCCGACCGATGAAGATTGGCACGAATTATGGCGTGGGTTTCAGGCGTCGTGCGGGTAATACCGCAATCAATCTGCGGTGTCGTGATCTTATCCGTCATCAGAGAAAACGGAACCGGGTCCTCGTCTGCAGACTGCATATCAAGGCTCTGCCAGTCGATTGTCCGTCCATCGAGACGCGGCGGCGTCCCTGTCTTAAGCCGACCGACTGCAAAACCAAGACCACGCAAAGTATCAGAAAGGCCCAGCGCAGGCTTTTCACCCATGCGTCCAGCAGGGATCTTCTTTTCGCCAATATGGATAAGGCCGTTCAGGAACGTACCAGTGGTCAATACAACTGCGGCACAAGAGAGCTCGCGACCATCGCCGAGAACGACGCCGGAAATGCTTCCATCGGTGATGCGAATGTCGGAAGCGCCACCCTCAACAACCGTAAGGTTCTCCTGCTCAGAAATGAGTTCCTGCATCGCCAGCCGATAAAGCTTACGATCAGCCTGCGTGCGTGGACCGCGTACCGCTGGGCCTTTACGACGATTGAGCAAACGAAACTGAATACCAGCCTTATCGGCAACGCGGCCCATAAGGCCATCAAGTGCATCAATCTCGCGAACAAGATGTCCCTTTCCCAAACCACCAATGGCCGGGTTACAGGACATGATACCAATCGTATCAAAACGATGCGTCACGAGAGCAGTGCGAGCGCCAGCGCGAGCCGAAGCTGCCGCCGCCTCACAGCCCGCATGTCCACCACCAATAACAATGACATCAAAGCTGTCACTTCGGTAGAACTCTTGGTGTTCATCCTGATGCATCCGAATCCAGTTTAGAAAGCAGTCTCTTTGACATGTTTATGCCTTCGGCGGAAGGGTAACCAACCAGACCGCGATCAACTCTTTGATAAATTTGATACGGAACGCGACTCACGGATGTGAATGGGAGTCAATAAGCCGGAACAGATTCCACAGATGTTTCACGTGAAACACTGTTGAGTGCTATTGGCTAAAGCCCACTGTTTCACGTGAATCACTCATTTTCCTATGCAAAACTGTGAAAATGACATCAATATCTCTTCGACATCGACGTCACCGGTAATCCGGCCAAGATATTGAGATGCGCGACGCATATTCTCCGCGCGCAGCTCCAGCGGAAGATCGTCCCGTTCGGCGGCCGTGTCGATTTCGGAAATCGTCGATTGCAGCAGATTGATATGTCTTTGGCGCGTCGGGACAGCATCATTGATTAGTCCGATGCGTTCTTCGGCAAATGCCTGCAAGGCTTCCAACAGATGGCTGAGACCATCCGCAGTCTTTGTTGAAATGAGATACTGCCAGGCCGCTCTGTCACCTGTACCAAGGTCAGCTTTGGTCCCGATGGTCCAGACATCCGCACCACCATTATCTAAAGAAACAGCAATTGGATTTTGCATATCTTCAAGCAGCAAAACCAAATCCGCTTCAGCAGCGCGCTCCCGCGCGCGATCAATACCGATCTTCTCAACCTTGCTTGTGGTCTCTCTCAATCCCGCAGTATCCGTCACATAAACCGGAATGCCGCCAAGGTTCAGTTTCACTTCCAGAAGATCGCGTGTTGTCCCCGCCTCATCTGAAATAATCGCAATCTCACGACCCGCAAGTAAATTGAGCAGGCTGGACTTACCAGCGTTCGGCGCGCCAGCAATAACCACATGTAGACCATCACGCAGCATTGCAGCGCGTTTTCCGCTCTCTATATGACGCCCAATCTCACCCTGCAGGCTTTTGAGCTGTTCCCAAACCTGCCCCGAAACGGAACCGGGGACATCGCTCTCATCAGCGAAGTCCAACTCAGCTTCAATTAAAGCCCGAGCGCGCACCAGCCTTTGGCGCCATTCCGTATAAAGTTGACGCTGTGCGCCGGAGGCAACCTGCAATGCCAGACGGCGCTGCCCTTCCGTTTCTGCCGCAATCAGATCCGCCAGACCTTCCGCAATTGTCAGATCCATCTTACCGTTGGTAAAAGCCCGGCGCGTAAACTCTCCAGCTTCTGCAATTCGACAATTCGGGAAGCTACCGAGCTCCTCAAGCAGTTTTTCAACAACAGCGATACCGCCATGAAGATGGAACTCCGCGCAGTCTTCACCGGTAAAGCTGTTCGGACCGGGAAAGAAAAGCGCCAGCCCACGGTCGATGGCATCTCCATTCCGTGTGCGGAACGTCTTGTAAGCAGCATAACGCGGCTCGATCATCTTGCCAATAATCGTTTCGATTACGAATCGAACTTGCGGACCTGATATCCGAACGACTGCAACGCCCGACGGAAGGCGCCCACTCGACAAGGCAAAAATGGTGTCCTGAAGATGTTGCGGCTCGCTCATTTGATTTCCCGTTCTATATAGATGAGTACGTGATATTCATTCGTGTCAGGAAAGAAAAGGCTTATGACTGATATCAGCAGCAACCGGCTTAGCCGCGAGCCTAGTGCTTATCTTCGTCAGCATGCCGATAATCCGGTTCATTGGCAGCCTTGGGGCAAAGATGCACTGAATGCTGCACGCGAATTGAACCGCCCTATCCTGCTGTCCGTTGGTTACGCTGCCTGCCATTGGTGTCATGTCATGGCGCATGAGTCTTTCGAAGACCCAGAAGTTGCTGGCGTTATGAATAGGCTATTCGTCAATGTGAAAGTGGATCGCGAGGAACGGCCTGATATCGATCAGATTTATATGGCTGCGTTAAGTGCCATGGGCCAGCAAGGTGGGTGGCCGCTCACCATGTTCCTGCGTCCTGATGGTAAGCCGTTCTGGGGTGGAACTTATTTTCCTCCGAAAGCGCGTCATAACCTGCCCGGCTTCGTTGACGTGCTCAAAGCGGTCAATAATCTCTGGCAGGGAAATCAAGAAAAAATTAACCATAATGCCGAAGCTGTGTTCAGCCATCTGGAGGTACAACTGGCTGCACAAAGTGAAGCACGCGCCAATGAAGTGACGCGATTTAACGAAGTTGCAGACCGTATCCATGCGATGTTCGATCCGGTGCGCGGTGGCATTGATAATGCGCCCAAGTTCCCCAATGCACCCTTCATGGATGCCTTATGGCTGTCCTGGCTCTATAATCGCGAAGTTTCACATCGCGATGCGTTTCTGCTTTCTCTCAGAACAATGTTGCAAGGTGGCATTTACGATCATCTGGGGGGTGGGCTTTGTCGCTATAGTGTCGATGCTGACTGGCTCGTTCCGCATTTTGAGAAGATGCTTTATGACAATGCGCAAGCTATTCGCCATGCGACTTATGCCTATGCAGAAACCAAAGATGAATTGTTCCGTATCCGAATCGAAGAGATAATCGAGTGGCTGGTGCGCGAAATGCGGTTGCCCGATGGTAGCTTTGCATCAAGTCTCGATGCGGACAGCGAAGGCGAAGAGGGTAAGTTCTATATCTTCTCAGAGGCCGAAATCGACAACGTCCTCGGCGATCAGGCGAGCGATTTCAAGAACTATTATGGCGTGAAGCCCGCAGGCAATTTTGAAGGCAGCAACATTCTCAACCGTCTTCATGCCGTCAACGAAGAACCTTCGGTTCCCCCGGATATCGCGGCTGCCAGAAATAAGCTTCTCGACTATCGCAATGCTCGTGTTCGACCGGGCCGCGATGAGAAAGCTTTGACAGACTGGAACGCCCTCATGATCCGCGCATTGGCTGAAGCCGGCCGCAGCTTCAAGCGATCAGACTGGATTGAATATGCAGTTTCAACCTATCGTTCGATAGGAGCATCGTTCGATGATGGGCGCATGGCGCATTGCCAAATGGATGATGTGCTGGTCTACCCCGCTCTCTCGACAGATTACGCAGCGATGATGAATGCCGCCCTTTCGCTGTTTGAAGCGACGGGGGACAGAACATTTATCCGCGATGCGATAGCTCTCAAAGAGGCGCTTGATGCAAACAATCGCGATGCATCCGGCAATTATCGGCTCTCAGCTCTCAATGCCGAGGATGTTATTCTGCATAGCTATGGCGACTATGATGAAGCGATCCCAAGCGCGACAAGCCAGATCATCGAAGCATTCACACGACTGTTTCTCGTTACCGGAGATTTGCATCTCTATACGCAGAATGAACGTCTGGTCGAACAGGCCATGGGGCGTGCGCTCGTCCAGCAATATGGTCAGATTGGTATCTTGAACGCTGCCCGCTTTGCAGCCGAACCGCTGTCTCTGGTGATTGCTGATGAAAGCGTCGACGGCGAACTCAGCTTATTGGCTCAACGAATTCCCGATCCGCGTCGGGTCGATAAGTTCATTCAGTTTGAAGCTGGAAAAGCGATTGAACTTCCGACTGGCGGCACCGCACATGCAGATAAACCGTCAGCCTGGCTCTGTAAGGGGCAAGTCTGCCTCGCGCCTGTCGAGACCCCTGCCGCACTCGAAATCCTGCTGAGAGGCCATTCCTGATAATTTCAAAGATTAGAAAAGATAAACGCCGCGTTGATTAATCAGCGCGGCGTTTTGTTTGAATATGGATAAACCGAAATTACGTGTTCATCGAGTCGAAGAACTCGCCATTGCTCTTTGTCTGCTTGAGCTTGTCGATGAGGAACTCGATCGCGTCGGTTGTTCCCATTGGCGCAAGAATACGGCGAAGTACGAAAATCTTCTGAAGATCAGCGCGTGGGACGAGCAGGTCTTCCTTACGCGTACCGGACTTGAGAATGTCCATGGCCGGGAAGATGCGCTTGTCGGCAACCTTGCGGTCGAGAACGATTTCCGAGTTACCTGTGCCCTTGAATTCTTCAAAGATCACTTCGTCCATGCGCGAGCCGGTGTCGATCAGCGCCGTCGCGATGATGGTGAGCGAGCCACCCTCTTCGATGTTACGGGCGGCACCGAAGAAGCGCTTTGGACGCTGGAGTGCGTTTGCATCGACACCACCGGTCAGAACCTTACCGGATGAAGGGACAACAGTGTTGTAAGCGCGTCCGAGACGCGTGATGGAGTCGAGAAGGATCACAACGTCGCGGCCATGTTCGACAAGGCGCTTAGCCTTTTCGATGACCATTTCGGCGACTTGAACGTGGCGCGATGCCGGTTCATCGAAGGTCGAAGAAACAACTTCACCCTTCACGGAACGCTGCATGTCGGTCACTTCTTCCGGACGTTCGTCAATCAGAAGAACGATCAGATAGCATTCAGGATGATTGGCTGTGATCGAATGCGCAATGTTCTGCAAGAGAACAGTCTTACCGGTACGCGGCGGAGCAACGATCAGGCCGCGCTGGCCCTTGCCGAGCGGAGCAACCAGATCGATAACGCGGGACGAAAGATCCTTCGAGGTCGGAACTTCCAGTTCCATCTTGAAGCGCTCATTCGGATAAAGCGGCGTCAGGTTATCAAAGTGAACCTTGTGACGGATCTTTTCCGGGTCTTCAAAATTGATCGTGTTGACCTTGAGAAGCGCGAAATAACGTTCGCCTTCCTTTGGACCACGGATCGGGCCTTCTACCGTATCGCCGGTCTTCAGCGAGAAGCGGCGAAGCTGGGAAGGAGAAATATAAATATCGTCAGGACCCGGGAGATAATTGGCGTCGGCAGAGCGCAGGAAGCCAAATCCGTCCTGCAGCACTTCAACAACGCCCTCGCCGATAATTTCGACGTCCTGAGCAGCGAGGCTCTTGAGGATCGCGAACATCAGTTCCTGCTTGCGCATGGCGCTCGCATTTTCGACCTCAAGCGTTTCGGCAAATGCCAGCAGCTCGACCGGGGTCTTATTTTTAAGTTCTTGTAGTTTCATTTCCTGCATGTGTGAGGAACTCTTTTGAAATTTAAGGAGAAAATGCAGTTGTTCGGAAAGGTGGTCACTTTGGTAATGTGACCGGCATCGAAGGCCTGCTGTCATGGTGGGAAGAGGACTCATCCATACCGGTTTGCAGCACGAAGAGCAAGCCTCACATAAGGCGTGTCGGTCTTTTGTTCAATAGGTAAAAGCTAGTGCGAGTCTCAGAAAATGGAAAGTGGCTCTGCTAAAAATACCCGGTGCCAAATAAAAAGCCCGGATAAATACCGGGCTTTCTTTATAAAATTGGAAATCAGAACGGTTTCACGATCACAAGAATGACGATGAAGATCATTAGGATCGTCGGTACTTCATTGATGATTCGCCAATGTTTGGCCGATTTGGTGTTGCGATCTTCTGCAAAAAGCCGCGTCGCCTTTGACAGATAACCGTGCAGACCGGACATCAACACGACAAGCAAAAGCTTTGCATGCAACCAGCCACCCTTAAAGCCAAAAATCTCCCACGCCATCCATAGGCCAGCGATCCAGGTCACAACCATAGCGGGATTGATGATGAAACGAAGCAACCGCTTTTCCATCACCTTGAAGGTTTCAGAGGTTTCGGAACCGGGTGTTGCGGCACAATGATAGACGAAAAGACGCGGGAGATAGAGCATTCCCGCCATCCAGGCGATCACGGCAATGACGTGGATCGATTTGATCAAAGATAAGCATCAGCTGGATTCACGTGAAACAATCCCCATAAACCGAGTACCACTACTGCAAGACCAACGATGGTACGGATCAGAGCGGCCTTGCCGCTGTTTGCCTTATCGGAAGCACTCATCATCAGCCTCCACGAACCCGATCAATCATGCGCTGAACATTTTCAATCGGTGCCTGTGGCGTAATTCCATGGCCAAGATTGAAGATCAGCGGGCCCTGCCCGAGATTTTTCAGGATTGCATCAACCCCTTCGTCCAGAGCCTCGCCACCAGCGACAACGCGCAGCGGATCGAGATTACCCTGAATAGCGCCTTCCTTCTGCAATTCCTGCGCAAAAGAAACCGGCACAGACCAATCGAGGCCAAGAACATCGACGCCGGTCTTTTCGCGGTAGCCCGCATAGAGCATCCCGGCCCCTTTCGGAAAGCCGATGATACGCGCGTCGGGATAAACGGCCCTCACCTTCTGAACGATCCGGGCAACCGGACGAACACAGAAACGTTCAAAGCAATCTTCATCAAGAACACCGGACCAGGAATCGAAAATCTGCACGGCATCAGCGCCTGCATCGAGCTGTTCGATGAGATATTCGGCTGAAACATCCGCCAGATCATTCAAAAGCTTCTCAAACGCTTCCGGGAAGCGATAAGCGAACAAACGAGCAGGAGCCTGATCAGGCGTACCATGACCGGCGATCATATAGGTCGCAACGGTCCAGGGAGCGCCACAGAAGCCCAGCAGCGTTGTTTCGTCGGGGAGTTGCTCGCGGAGCAGCCGAACCGTCTCATAGACCGGCTCCAGCCTTTTGGCGACACCTTCGGTCTCAAGCCAGAATATCTCATCTGCATCGATTGGCGTCATCAATGGACCCTTGCCTTCTTCAAAGCGAAGGTCTCGTCCAAGGGCGTGAGGGACAACCAGAATATCTGAAAACAGAATGGCTGCATCAAAGCCATAACGGCGGATTGGCTGAAGCGTCACTTCGACTGCCAGATCGGGTGAATAGCAGAGGTCGAGGAAGCTTCCGGCTTTTTTGCGCACTTCCCGATATTCTGGAAGGTATCGTCCGGCCTGACGCATCATCCAGATTGGAGGTGGAAAGACTGTCTCACCGTCTATCACTTTCAGGACCTTGCGCTTCATTACATTCCACCCTGTCTGATCTGTTTTCTTGGGTCTGTGTGAAAGTTTTCCCGTCCGGCTCTCATAAAGAAAGGATGATTCAGGAATCTTTTGATTCTTAGAGTCTGTTGGAATCGGGGATTAAGGTTTGTCCGTCTTTTCCCCACAGTTCCGCTCTGGCCATCTCAGCCTGTGCGATAATTCACCGATCACCGGGACAAAAGCAATGAAAACTAAAATCTTTCATTGAATATAAGGGGTTACCAATTGACGCAGTTTCGGTCTCTTTGTGGACAAGCTGGGTATATCACCGTGATTTCCAAATGTTACGAGTCTTGTCCACAATGGCTTTCCAAAGCTTCTCACATGTTGGCTCGCTGTGGATGACTTGCCAAGTTTCCCACCGCCTGCCATGGCTTGTGGATGAAGCCTGCGTTTTACGCACACTCGTCAACAGGGACGGGAGAAAACTGTGACCAGACCGCTTTCTTACTTTCATCTTCATCTGATTTCTGATGCGACGGGAGAGACTCTCCTGGCGGCTGGCCGCGCTGCGGCCGCTCAATATGCCAATGCGCGGGCAATCGAGCATATCTATCCACTTATCCGCACCGAAAAGCAGCTAGGAAAAGTGCTTGAGAATATCGACGCTGAACCTGGCATCGTTCTCTACACAATCGTTGATCAGAAGCTTGCTGCAATCATCGATGAATCCTGCGCGGAGATGGGGGTGCCGAGCGTTTCGGTGCTGGAGCCGGTTCTCAACACGTTTCAGTCTTATCTGGGCGCGCCTGCGCATCGCCGCGCCAGCGCCAGCATGTGCTCAATGCCGATTATTTCCGTCGGATCGATGCGCTTAATTTCACCATGGAGCATGACGACGGGCAATTGCCGCTCGATATAGAAGAAGCGGATGTCATTCTGGTGGGAATTTCCCGTACATCAAAGACACCCACCAGCATTTATATGGCGAACCGCGGTATCAAGGCGACGAATGTGCCGATTGTTCTGGGCATTCCGGTGCCGGAAGTTCTCTTTACCGCAAAGCGACCTTTGATTGTCGGCCTTGTGGCGACCGCAGAGCGTATTTCGCAGATCAGGCAGAACCGCCCGCTTGGCAATGCGCCGTCGCTTGATACCGGACTTTATACAGACCGCGTTTCAATTTCAGAAGAACTGGCTTATGCCCGCAACCTGTGCAACCGGCATGGCTGGCCGTTGATCGATGTGTCGCGCCGGTCGATCGAGGAAACCGCAGCTGCTATCATGGCCTTGCTGCGCGATGGCAGAAGGAAGATCAGTCATGACCACGAAACTTATTCTCGCCTCCAAGAGCCCGTTCCGTTCGGCAATTTTGAAAAATGCCGGCATCGCGTTTTCGACCGAAAGCGCGGATATCGACGAACGTGCGGTCGAGGCCCCCCTTTATAAAAGCGGTGCGACGCCGCAAGAGGTGGCGCAGGTTCTGGCTGAAGCAAAGGCCTTATCTGTCAGTGAGAACCATCCCGATGCCGTGGTGATTGGTTGCGATCAGACGCTTTCGCTGGGCGACCAGATTTTCCACAAGCCTGTGGATATGGACGCGGCGCGCCGTCAGCTTTTACTGTTTTCGGGCAAGACGCATCAGCTCAACAGCGCTGTGGTGCTGGTCAAAAATGGCGAAACATTGTGGCGGCATGTTTCGGTCGCCCGCATGACCATGCGCGATCTCGATCCGGGTTTTGTCGGGCGTTATCTTGGTCGCGTTGGCGATATTGCTCTTTCAAGTGTTGGTGCTTATCAGGTCGAAGGTCCAGGCATCCAGCTTTTCGAGGAAATCGAAGGTGATTATTTCACCATCGTCGGATTGCCCCTGTTGCCGTTGCTCCATGAATTGAGGAAGGAAAATTTGATCGATGGCTAAAAAGGCATTTGTCACAGGCTTCCCGATAAAACATTCGCGCTCGCCACTCATTCACGGTTTCTGGCTCAAGGAACTGGGTCTCGAAGGCTCCTATGAAGCCATAGAAGTGGCACCTGAAAATTTTGTGGAATTTGCCACCTCGCTTGAGCAAAGCGGTTTTGTCGGCGGCAACGTCACGATCCCGCATAAGGAAGTGGCTTTTGCGACTGTGGGAAGCCGCGATGAAGCGGCCGAGGCCATTGGCGCGGTCAACACGCTCTGGCTCGAAAATGGCAAGCTTTGCGGTGGCAATACCGATGCCTATGGCTTTGCTGCCAATATGGATGCGCTGGCACCGGATTGGGACAATGCTGATACGGCTCTGGTTCTGGGCGCAGGCGGCGCGGGACGTGCCATTGTGCACGCTTTGCAGAAGCGGGGTTTCTCGCGCATCTCCATCGTCAATCGCACATTGAGCCGCGCGGAAGAACTGGCGAGTCATTTCGGCAAAGGTGTTTCGGCGCATGGATGGGACGCAGCGCAGCGTGTTGTCAAAGAAGCGGGTCTGATCGTCAACACGACTTCACTTGGCATGAGCGGACATGGTGAGGCAGAAGAATTTCCGCTTGATTTGAGCGAGGCGCAAAAATCAGCCGTTGCAACCGATATTGTCTATATTCCCTTGAAGACCCCATTTCTGGCCAAAGCGGAAGCAGCGGGTCTCAAAACCGTTGATGGGCTCGGCATGTTGCTGCATCAGGCGGTTCCCGGTTTTGAACGCTGGTTTGGCAAAAGACCGCAAGTGACAGAAGCGCTTCGTCGTTATATTTTGGATGATATGAAAAAGGCTGGCGCTTTATGATCATCCTCGGACTGACCGGCTCGATTGGCATGGGAAAAACCACTGCGGCAAACATGTTTGCTGAGTGCGGTGTTCCGGTCTATAGCGCCGATGATGCGGTGCATCAGCTTTATGCGGGCAGAGCCGCGCCTCTGATTGAGGCCGCCTTCCCCCGGAACCGTTGTGGATGGTACAGTCGACCGGACAAAACTTTCAGCAGCCGTGCTTGGCAAGCCAGAGGCACTCAAAAAGCTTGAATCCATCATTCATCCACTGGTGCATGAAGAAGAGAAAGCCTTTCTGGCGAGTGCGCGCGCGAGTGGTGCCGAAATTGCGCTTCTCGATATTCCGCTGTTGTTTGAAACAGGCGGTGAGAAGCGCGTGGACAAGGTGGCTGTTGTCTCAGCCCCCGCCGACATTCAGCGTGAACGCGTTCTGTCCCGCCCCCGGCATGAGCGAAGAAAAGTTTGAAGCCATTCTTGCTCGGCAGATGCCGGACGCAGAAAAACGTGCGCGTGCGGATTTTATCATCGATTCTTCGGGAGACTTTGAAGAAACGAGATTGCAGATTGAAGCCATCGTCGCGGAATTGCGTGGAAAGCCTTCCAATCAATCCTGATTGCCAGCCCGACCATGTTATAAAGCACTAGAGCGCCGTGCCGCCCTGTTGGGCGTACAAAGGTCGCTCCAACACTTTAAAAGTACAGCATCATTTGAAAGGTTTTTCCATGCGTGAGATCGTTTTCGATACGGAAACCACTGGCCTTGAACGGCTGGAGGATCGCGTCATCGAAATCGGCGGTGTGGAAATGATCAATCGCTTTCCACGGGCCGTACCTTCCACAAATTCATCAATCCACAGGGTCGCAAGGTTCATCCCGATGCACTTGCGGTTCACGGCATTACTGATGAGCAATTGCTCACTGAACCGAGCTTTGCAGACATTGTCGATGAATTCATGGCGTTTTTCGATGGCGCAAAGCTCGTTGCTCATAATGCGATGTTCGATCTTGGCTTCATCAATGCGGAATTGGGTCGTTTGGGAAAGCCGGAAATAGCCGTTGATCGTATTGTCGACACGCTTGCACTGGCGCGCCGCAGAAATCCGATGGGCCCGAATTCGCTTGATGCACTTTGCAAGCGTTATGGCATCGATAATTCGCACCGTACTTTGCACGGCGCATTGCTCGATTCTGAAATTCTCGCCGAAGTCTATATTGAACTGATTGGCGGCAAGCAGACCGCACTCGGCTTAAGCTCATCAGGAAATTCGGATGGCGATGGTCGTTCGGATAACAATAGCGGTATTGTGCTCCGCCAGCGTCCGACGCCATTGGCGTCACGCATCAGTGAAAAGGAACGCGCCGCGCATGATGCTCTTGTCGCAAAAATGGGCGACAAGGCGATCTGGAAAAAATACGTAAACTGATCTCTAGAGCATTTCCCATTTTTCTTGAATCATTGGAAATGCCCTATCTCTTTGTTTTTTCGCATTATCCGACGCAAAACCGCTTCGCACTTTTGCTGGAAATGCTCTAATAAAAAAACCCCGCAAAAGCGGGGTTTTCTTTTGATGTGTGCAGAGATTAGCTCTTTACAGCGTTTCTGGCTTCTTCTTCGGCCATACGGCTCTGGAACATCTGCGCAAAGTCGATCGGGTCGATCATCAGTGGTGGGTAGCCACCATTGCGTGTTGCATCGGCAACGATCTGACGAGCAAACGGGAACAGCAGACGTGGGCATTCGATGAACAGCAGCGGAAGCATATGCTCCTGCGCGATGCCCTGAATGCGGAATACGCCGCCATAAGTCAGTTCTGTGTTGAACAGAACGTCCTTACCGTCGACAGCCTTGGCTTCAAGCGTCAGAACAACGTCGAAATCTGTTTCGGACAGAGGATTGGCGTTTACGTTCACATTGATGTTGATCGAAGGAGCCTTTTCGCGTGGGCGCAGCGACAGAGGCGCGCCTGGGCTTTCAAAGGAAAGATCCTTGATGTACTGGGCCAGAATGTTGAGGGACGGCTGGGCGGTTGCGCCATTGCCGTTCTTTACTTCGCCCGCAGCGGCCTTATCGCTCATTATCGGTATGCCTTCTCTTTAATGATTTATCTTGTTGCCCAAAAAGCAGTGATGCTTGGCTAGCATGTGTGCGTAGATGAGGCAAGAAACCGTTTTTAGGTTAGTATTTGCGTGATTAGTGATCTTTGCGGTCCGGATTCCACGGTGAGTTTTCGTCCGGCTTTGCTGTATAATCTTCCGGGTCCAGATCGATCACATTGTTTTCTTTAGGCCCATATGGGTTTTCTTCAGGCTCATACGGACGATAGGCTCCCGAATAGCGTGTCGATGCAGTCGCCACCACCAGTCGGTTGCGCACAAACCGGTTCCAGACGAGATCACGAATAAATGGAACGAAAAGCAGAAGTCCGATGGCGCTTGTGACAAAACCGGGAACAATGAGCATGATGGCGGCGACGACGATCATTGCTCCATGCATCATTTCGCGGTCCGGCACACGTCCTGCAGCACTTTCGGTGCGGATACGCTGCAACAGCCCGAAGCCCTGTACGCGCAGCAGGAAAAAGCCGAGCATGGCGCTGAGGATAATGAGACCAAGCGTTGCAAACACACCGATTTCGCTGCCGACGATCACAAAACCTGCAATCTCGATGAATGGCATTGCCAGTATGGCAAGGGGTGCAAGGGAAGAGGACACGTCTGTTACGACCTTATGTTGATTTGCGTTTGTAATGAAGCAAACTTCATTCGCTTGTTCTATTCATGACATACATGCAAAAATGCTTCGCATTCTTACAAAATTGAAACTCTCTATCATACAATATCAGATAGGTATGCGTGATCGGGATTTGAATGATCAGTGAAGCCGATCTATATGTATATGTAACGAAATTGACGACGTGAGACGGATTTGTAATCCCGAAACGTCCATTGGTGGCAGGCGGTATGGAATTTTTTGATTTTGGCACGATATTCTTCTTCATCGCAGCGGTGGTAATCTTTCTTCAGCTGAGGAATGTTCTTGGCCGCCGTACGGGAAATGAAAAACCGCCATTTGATCCCTATACTTCTGCACGTAATACCGATGCACAGACTGCCAGCGGCGAAACAGACAATGTCGTTTCCTGCCGCAGCGACCCGGCGAAAAGATTTCACCGCAATCGACAAGGTCGCGCCCGCCGGCACACCGGTCAATGATGGGCTCCGTGCCATTCAGGCAGCCGACCCTGCTTTTGATCCCGTAAGTTTCGTTGATGGCGTGAAGATTGCTTATGAAATGATCGTCATGTCCTTTGCTGATGGCGACCGCAAGGTTCTGAAAAACCTGCTGTCCAAGGACGTCTATGAAGGCTTCGTTTCGGCAATCGATGAACGCGAAGCACGCGGTGAAAGCACGCGTTCGACCTTTGTCGGCATTGATAAGGCGGAAATCGCCAATGCCGAAATGAAGGGCTCGGAAGCACATGTTACACTCAATATTGTGAGCCAGATGATTTCTTCCACACTCGACAAGGACGGTAATCTGGTCGAAGGCGATCAGGAGAACGTTGTCGAGATCCGCGATCTCTGGACCTTTGCGCGCGATACGCGCTCGCGCGATCCGAACTGGAAGCTTGTCGCGACCGAAGCGGAAGACTAAAGAGATCTTTTATAACAGGGCCGCGAAATTGGCGGCCCTTTCAATATCGCATTGTTACGGGTCCGGCTGTGAACCAATTGGCGAAATTTTTTCACCCGCTGGGCTATTCCGATTGCCCGGGCTGGGATCAGGACGATCAGGCGCTGGCCTTTTCGGCCTTTCGTCGTTCAGCCGATTATGCGGAACATAATCGCTATAACAGCGGCAGTCTCGGTATCACCTTTGAGATGCTGCAACCGGCTTTCGCTGCCGCCCGCTCTCTCGACAATCCCGATACGGCTCAGGCGCGGGCTTTTTTCGAAGAGCATTTTATCCCATGCCGCATCAATGCTGAAGGTTTTGTGACGGCTTTTTATGAGCCGGAGATTGAGGCGTCACGAACGCCGGATTCGCATTTCACCGTGCCTTTTCTGAAGAAGCCCGATGATCTTGTGAAGATCACCGATGAAAACCGTCCTGCGGGCATGGATGTTTCTTATGCTTTTGCGCGCAAAACAGCGGACGGTATCGAAGAATATGATGATCGCCGGTTAATTGAGCAGGGCAGCCTGAACGGGCGCGGGCTGGAGCTTGCTTATGTCGCTGATCGGGTCGATGCGTTTTTCGCCCATGTGCAGGGGGCTGCGCGGTTAAAGCTCACCGACGGCAGTTTTATGCGCATCACTTATGCCGCCAAAACCGGCCACCCTTTTACAGGCATTGGGCGTGTTCTGGTGGTGGAAGGCGAGATTTCAGCTGATGAAATCTCTATGCAAACGATCCGCCAATGGTTGAGAGATCACCCGGAAAAGGCCGATGACCTCATCTGGCAGAACCGTTCCTATATTTTCTTCCGCGAAGCACCGGTTGATGATCCGAATGTCGGGCAGATCGCAGCCGCCAAGGTTCCGCTGACGGGTGGTCGTTCCATCGCTGTGGACAGGCTGCTGCATACATTCGGGACGCCATTTTATGTCGATGCACCTAGCGTTACAGCGTTCGATAATGCCCCATTTTCGCGTCTCATGATTGCGCAGGATACCGGTACGGCGATTGTCGGCCCTGCCCGCGGTGATCTCTTTGCAGGATCGGGTGATGCAGCCGGTGAGATCGCTGGCGGGATCAAGAGTAAAGCCGATTTTTATGCGCTCGTCCCGCGCGCTCTGGTCGGGAACTGATCCATGACCGATAAGAGCCAAAAATCTGCGAAAGACTATCTTCGGCCAGAAGACCGTATTCTCTGGGAAACGGTGGCCAAAACGGCCAAGCCGCTGGCTGGCAAAAAGCCCTCTGTAGAGGAAGAGTTTCCGGATTTCAAAGCGGTGATGGCGCAGGAGGCTGATAAAAAACCTTCGCAAAAAGCGCCCGCGCCTTCCAGCGAGCCAGCGACGCCAAAAAAGAAGCTTACTTCTCTCAAGGAAATGCCGATCCATAGCTTTGATCGGCCAACGCACCGCAAGATTTCCAAGGGACGCGTGGATATCGAAGCGCGTATCGATCTGCATGGGCTTACGCAGAACGATGCCTATGAGCTGCTTTATGGCTTTTTGCTGAGCGCACATGCACGTGGGCTCAAGCATGTGATGGTGATTACCGGCAAAGGCCGCTCATTTGGCAGCGAAGGCGTGCTGAAACAGGCGGTGCCGCACTGGTTCTCGACGCCCTTGTTCCGGCTTCTGGTGAGCGCTTTTGAAGATGCGGCCCATCATCATGGCGGTCATGGCGCGCTTTACGTGCGCCTGCGCAAGCAAACGCAGAATGGAGGTCTGATCCGATGACCCCCTTTGGCAAACGCCTGCGTGAATTGCGTGAAGAGCGCAATGTGACGCAAAAGGAGATGGCTGCAGCCTTACGCGTTTCGCCTGCCTATCTTTCGGCGCTTGAGCATGGGCGACGCGGCCAGCCAACCTGGGATCTGCTGCAACGCATCATCACTTATTTCAATATTATCTGGGACGAGGCCGAGGAGCTGCAAAATCTGGCGGCGGTTTCGCATCCCCGCGTGGTGATCGACACGTCCGGTCTTTCTCCACAGGCGACAGAACTGGCCAATCTGCTTGCCCGCAACATCCGCATCATTGATCGCGAGACGATCAAGCATCTGACGGAAGAAATTGAGGCGGCACGCAAGCGCCGCCGGGGCTTTAAGCCCCTGCAACGTTAAGAGCAACATTAAGAGAAATTATACCCGCACACTTTATACCCCACTGCCAGCGAAAGTTGCTGGGGAATGGGGGTTCTCTTGATGATTGTGGTGAAGGCTGTTGCTCGTTTATCGCGGGGCTCACGGCTCCAATGACGCATCCAGGACAATCCAGACACATCTATGGTCTCGATATTCTCCGCATCATTTCAGCCCTGGCGGTTGTGTTTTACCACTTTGCATTTCGGGGTGAAGCTGCAGGGGAATTGCCTGCGCTCGACATTTCGGACTTCGTGAAGAGTATTGCCCGTTACGGCTATCTCGGCGTCAGCCTGTTCTTCATCATCAGCGGCTTCGTGATTGCATACTCCGCTGAAGGGCAGAAACCGCTCGATTTTTTAGTGTCGAGATTTGCGCGAATATATCCAACCTTCGTGATTCTCATGAGCACGACAGCTGTGGTTATATTGCTCTCGTCCAATCCGCTATTTCAGGTCAGCGCCAAGCAATATGTGGCCAATCTGTTCATCTTTTCCAAATTGTTGGGCGAACCGCTTGTTGATGGAGCATATTGGTCGATCGTGCTTGAAGTCATTTTCTATGGCTGGATTTTTATCATTATTGCACTCGGCCAATTCCGAAACCTGCTCAGGATCGTTCCATTCTGGCTGGCGCTCTCATTTTTGAATGAGTTTTATGTTGGCTCGGAGCATTTACAGAATCTGTTTATCACCGAACATAGTGGCTTCTTTGCAATGGGGATTGTGCTCAACTGGTTGAGCCGACAATTTTCTTTTTATGCGATTGCACTTTTCGGAGTGGCCACTGCCTATTCGATATACACGTCACTTGCTGCGATAGCATGGGGTGAACAGGCTTATTCCGTCACATTTTCGCCGGTGGTGATTACAATAATTATTCTGCTATCGATCATTGCATTCTTGATGTTGATGAGAATGAACATCAGTAAACGCTACTGGCGCGCCTTGAGCATTTCGGGAGGCGCTACTTACGCGCTTTACCTCATTCATCAGAATGTTGGCTATATAGCAATAACTGGTCTTCTGGGCACAATGTCACCGTTCAGTGCCATTACCCTGACAGTAATCGGGCTGATCGTGTTTTCCATTCTCTATCATGTGGTGATCGAACGGCAGCTTAATCCGAAAATAAAGAAGCGGTTGCTTGGTCTGATAAACAGGCCGAGCAGACCCGCTTCCGGGATTGCGACTTAACGATGTTTACCTGAAGCCTCTCGCTCTAAAACAGCGCCTTCAACTCATCGAGCTTGGTGTTGACCAGCCAGCCATAGTAGTTTTCCTGCGGCATCAATGGTGCCTGCCCGGATGCCTTGCGCTGGGCATTTTCATTGGCAAGTGCACGGGCGCGGGCTTCCGCACCGCCAGTATTATAAAGGGTTGCGGTCAGGCCGGGGTTTTTCGAAATGTCGAAATCGGCAATCTGGCGATAGGCTGTGATCGATTGCTTCAGCGTTGCCGCGATATATGGCAGCGTGAGATCGGGGTCCATGATGGTTTTGTAAACCACATTTCCGTTCTCGGCGTTGAGCTTCGGCAGGCCGGATACACGATTGACCATGTCGGACATCTGCAATGCGGTCAGCGGATTGATCTGACCAAGGCCGAATGTCTGTCCTGCATAGAATGGCTGGAAGAAGACGGCGCTGAAACGATTGTTCGGATAGGTCTTGCCGCTCACGGATTTTCCGCGGAACTGCTTGTTCCAGATCGTCTCACGGCAACCCCACAGCGAATAGCTGTCCTTGAACTTGAGGCACTCCGAAAACTCCGGGCGCTTCACGAACTGACCGATGCTTTCGCCATCGTAACCAAAACTCACGCCCTGGTTCACATAGGACATAGCCTTGACGTAATAGGTCTGCAGCCGGTCATAGACATCGACATTGTAGGTGTGTTCGCCAACGATTGCGCCGACAATATGGATCGGATCAATGCCGTAAGCCGAAGCGGTCGATTTGATTTTCGAGCGCAGCGAAGCGTCCTTTTTCAGAAGATTATAAATCTTGCGATACTTGGCTTCGTAAGTCGTGCTCAGCTCTTTTGTGCGCTTGGCTGAAGCACCAGGAATGGGCGGTTGTTCGTCATTGCGGTTTCCCGGCGGCACGCTAACGGCTGCAAAGGCGCTTTGGCAGGAGAAAGCGATGGCAAGGCAGATGCCTGCAATACGGTTCATTCGGCTGGTCATTGCGCGGTAACGGCCCCAATATGGTTATAGAGCGCCGTGCGCCCCAGTGGGCGCACAAAGGTCGTTCTATCAGTTCAAACTATGCAGTAGCATGTAAAAGCTGGCGCAAAATAAAAAACCCCCTCGATGAAGTCGAGGGGATTTTTGTGTTTCTGGATTATGGGACCGAAGCGTGACTTTCTGGTCACGTTCATCGCTTAAAGGATAAAGCGCGACAGGTCCGTATTCTTGGCAAGATCGCCAATGGTTTTGCGGACATAATCGCCATCCACCTTGAATGCAGAGCCGGATTTATCGGGCGCATTATAGGAAATGTCGTCCAGAACCCGTTCCATCACCGTCTGCAAGCGACGCGCACCGATATTCTCGACCGTTGAGTTGAGATCGACAGCAATATCGGCCAAAGCATCAATCGCGTCATCGGTGATATCGAGCTTCACTTCTTCCGTCGCCATCAGGGCAATATATTGCTTGATCAGGCTCACTTCGGTTTCAGTGAGAATCCGGCGGAAATCTTCACGTGTCAGCGCGTTCAATTCCACACGGATCGGCAAGCGGCCCTGAAGCTCCGGCAGAAGGTCGGAAGGCTTGGAAACGTGGAAAGCACCTGATGCGATGAACAGGATATGATCGGTTTTCACCGGGCCATATTTGGTCGCAACGGTCGTGCCTTCAACGAGCGGCAGCAGATCGCGCTGTACGCCTTCGCGTGATACGCCTGCTCCCATCCCGCCTTCGCGCGAAGCGATCTTGTCGATTTCGTCCAGGAAAACGATACCGTCATTTTCGGTCGAACGCAGGGCTTCCTGAATGAGCTGATCCTGATCGAGAAGCTTGTCGGATTCGTCATTGATCAGGATCGCATAGGATTCCTTGACCGTGGTCTTGCGCGTCTTGGTGCGCCCGCCCATGGCCTTGCCGAAAATATCGCCGATATTGATCATGCCGATATTGGCACCGGGCATGCCGGGGATTTCGAAATTCTGACCAGCACCCGTATCGGCAACTTCGATTTCGATTTCCTTGTCGTCCAGCTCGCCTTCACGCAGCTTCTTGCGGAAGCTTTCGCGGGTGGCGGGGCTTGCGGTCTTGCCGACAAGGCCGTCGAGCACGCGTTCCTCGGCATTGATATGTGCCTTGGCCTTCACCTCGTCGCGCTTCTTTTCACGCACGAGACCGATGGCCGCTTCCACCAGATCACGGATGATCTGTTCGACGTCGCGGCCAACATAGCCCACTTCGGTAAACTTGGTGGCCTCAACCTTGATGAAAGGCGCGCCTGCAAGCTTGGCCAGACGACGGGAGATTTCCGTCTTGCCAACGCCGGTTGGTCCGATCATCAGAATGTTTTTTGGCATGACCTCTTCGCGCATCTGGCCTTCCAGCTGCTGGCGACGCCAGCGATTGCGCAGAGCGATGGCCACGGCGCGCTTGGCGTCGTTCTGGCCGATGATGAAGCGGTCAAGCTCGGAGACGATTTCACGGGGAGAAAAATTACTCATGATTATAACCCGGTTTGCCACTGCTTGATGAACTCGAACGGATGCAGCAGCATGATCACGTTGAGCGTAAGGTTGTCGCGGATGATAATCAGCGCAAGAACTTCGAAGAACAGCGCTAGAGCGACGGTGATTTTTGTTGGCAGTTTTGCAGCAAGCAAAAAGCCGATCAGGGCGGCAATGGTATCGGCAATCGAATTCACGATACTGTCGCCGAAATAATCCACTGAGGACGTATTGGCGCGATAGCGTTCGATGATGAAATTCGAGTTTTCGACCAGTTCCCAGACGGCTTCAACGCCGACTGCCATGGCAAGTCTCAAGCCCAGCGGAGCCTTTGGCGCGATGACTGTCAGAAGCCAGTAGAACAGAAATCCATGAATGATGTGCGAGAGCGTATACCAGTCGGATATATGCTGCGAGTTTTCGGTCATCAGCGAACCGGACCATAATTTTATGGTGCCGCATTCGCACATGGGAATCCGTCCGTCGATATAAAGCCAGGAGGCTTGTATAGCGAGAATGGCAAGGACGATCAGAGCACCTAAGCCCCAACGTTGTGTTTTGGAAGTTGAGGCTTGCGCTATTGAGCTCATTCGGCGTCGAGGCTTTCAACAAGAATGCTGTGATTGGTGTAGATGCAGATATCGGCTGCAATCTCCATCGCCTTGCGGGCAATTTCCTCGGCATCCTTATCGGTATCGATCAGCGCGCGGGCTGCGGCCAGCGCGTAATTGCCGCCTGACCCGATGGCCATGACGCCATGTTCGGGTTCAAGCACGTCGCCAGTGCCAGTGAGTGCCAGCGTCACCTTGCTGTCGGCAACGAGCATCATGGCTTCCAGCTTGCGCAGATAACGGTCGGTGCGCCAGTCCTTGGCGAGCTCGACGGAGGCGCGCATCAGCTGGTCCGGATATTGTTCAAGCTTGGCTTCAAGGCGCTCGAGCAGCGTGAAGGCATCTGCAGTCGCACCGGCGAAACCGGCAATGACATTGCCTTTGCCGATGCGGCGCACTTTGCGCGCATTGCCCTTCATGACGGTGTTGCCGAGCGAAACCTGCCCGTCACCGGCGATCACCACCTTGCCGCCCTTGCGAACGGTAACGATGGTCGTGCCGTAAATTGTCGTGGGATTATGTTCGATCATGGATCACTCCTTTGGCGGCCTATACGCTTCCATCTGGCAAACGCATAAGCCCCTGATGTGGGCGAAGCTCGGTTTGTCGGCTCTAGAGCTAACTGAATCGGGTTTCGTTGTGAATATTTAAGAACCGTCTGGCAAAATGCAAATGGCTGACAGCGCATTCCAAAAAGTGTGAAACGGTTTTTGGATAAAATGCGCTGCTGGGAAAAGCGCATTCCAAAAAGTGTGAAACGGTTTTTGGGTAAAATGCGCTGCTGGGAAAAGCGCATTCCAAAAAGTGTGAAACGGTTTTTGGGTAAAATGCGCTGCTGGGAAAAGCGCATTCCAAAAAGTGTGAAACGGTTTTTGGGTAAAATGCGCGCAAACAAAAAGTCAGATTATTGGGAGCAGTTCTAAAAGCATTGGCAAAAGCGGTCAGCTGTTCTAGAACGCGAAAAGATTTCAACTGAGGAAATGCAATGACGGCTGAAAGCGCCCGCAAAGCAAGCATCGAACGTTCAACGAAAGAAACGAGCATTGCCGTTTCGGTCGATCTGGACGGCAACGGCAAGTTCGACATTACAACAGGTGTCGGCTTCTTCGATCATATGCTGGAGCAGCTTTCCCGACATTCGCTCATCGACATGCGTGTGATGGCCAAGGGTGACCTGCATATCGATGATCACCACACTGTGGAAGATACCGGCATTGCGCTCGGTCAGGCTGTTGCAAAAGCGCTTGGTGAGCGTCGCGGCATCGTGCGCTATGCGTCGATGGATCTGGCTATGGACGACACGCTGACGGGTGCGGCGATTGATGTTTCGGGCCGTGCCTTTCTGGTCTGGAACGTGAATTTCACGACTGCCAAAATCGGCACCTTCGATACTGAACTGGTGCGCGAGTTCTTCCAGGCATTTGCGATGAATGCAGGCATTACGCTGCATATCAACAATCACTATGGTGCCAACAATCACCATATTGCAGAGTCGATCTTCAAGGCCGTGGCCCGGGTTCTGCGCACAGCGCTCGAAACCGATCCGCGCCAGAAGGATGCAATTCCATCGACCAAGGGGTCGCTGAAGGGGTAAACCAATGGCGCAATTCGTCGTTCTCGAACCAGCCGGAACTCAGAGTTCCGAAAAAGCGGTTTTCGTGCGCGACGGATTCTACACATTGGCGCTGATCCTGCCGGTAGTCTGGCTTTTGTTGCAACGGCTTTGGTTTGAAGCCATTGCCGTTCTCGGTGTGACGATCCTGCTGGGTGTGGCAGGTAGTGCATTGGACATTTCCAATGCTGTGCCGCTAATCACGTTGCTGTTTTCGCTGTTTGTGGCGCTGGAAGGCGCCAACTGGAAGATCGCGAAACTCAAACGTCAGGGCTATGCCGAAAAAGCAGTTGTTGATGCTTCCGATCTGGAAGAAGCGGAGATCCGCTACTTCTACAGTCTCGAAGAAGCGGCAAAGCCAGCGACATTCCTTGCCGAGGCGCCAGCTCCTGAATGGGCGCAGCAGGCGCCTCGTCCCACCTATTCCTCATTTGGCTCGACGATCGGATTTGTCGGTCATCGCGGAGAAAACTGAAAATGCGTGTTGCAATTATCGACTATGGTTCCGGCAATCTTCGCTCGGCCACCAAGGCCTTTGAGCGTGCCGCCCATGAGAGCGGTGTGAAAGCTGAAATCGAATTGACTGCGGATGCCGATCGCGTGGCGAGCGCGGATCGCATTGTGCTACCGGGCGTTGGCGCTTATGCCGATTGCCGTCGCGGCCTTCATGCGGTTTCTGGCATGGTGGAAGCACTGGAAGATGTGGTTCTGAAAAAAGCCCATCCTTTCCTTGGCATCTGCGTGGGCATGCAGCTCATGTCGGAACGCGGCCTTGAAAAGCAAGTGACAGAAGGCCTTGGCTGGATCGAAGGCGATGTGCGTGAAATGACGCCGACCGACCCGACGCTCAAGATTCCGCAGATTGGCTGGAACAGGATTCACGTGAAACATTCGCATCCTGTCTTTGACGGAATCGCTACCGGCGAGAACGGCTTGCATGCCTATTTCGTGCATTCCTATATGTTCGACGCGAAGAACAAAGCGGACGTTCTGGCCGTCACCGATTACGGCGGCGATGTCACCGCAACGGTCGGTCGCGACAACATGATCGGCACGCAGTTCCATCCTGAAAAGAGCCAGCTGCTTGGCCTTTCGCTCATTGCTAATTTCCTGAAATGGAAGCCTTGAAGATATGATCCTTTTTCCCGCCATCGATTTGAAAGACGGTCAATGCGTGCGCCTGAAGCTTGGCGACATGGATCAGGCGACCGTTTACAATGAAGACCCCGCAGCACAGGCCAAAGCTTTTGAGGATCAGGGCTTTGAATGGCTGCATGTGGTCGATCTCAACGGTGCTTTGCTGGCGAAAGCGTCAACGGCAAGGCTGTTGAAGCCATTCTGAAAGCGACCAAAAATCCGGTTCAGCTTGGCGGCGGTATCCGCACGCTTGCCCATATCGAAAGCTGGCTTTCCAAAGGTCTGCGCCGCGTGATCCTAGGCACTGTTGCCGTGCGCGATCCGGCGCTGGTGATTGAAGCCTGTAAGGAGTTTCCGGGACAGGTTGCAGTCGGCATTGATGCCAAGGGCGGCTATGTCGCTGTTGAAGGCTGGGCTGAGGCTTCCGAGCTTGGCGTGGTGGAACTCGCGAAAAAATTTGAAGGTGCGGGTGTAGCCGCCATCATCTACACCGACATTGATCGCGATGGCGTTTTGGCTGGTATCAACTGGGATTCGACACTTGGCCTCGCGGACAGCGTTTCCATTCCGGTGATTGCATCGGGCGGCCTCGCCTCGATGGATGACATTAAGCGTCTTGCCGCACCTGATGCCCGAAAGCTCGAAGGTGCGATTTCCGGTCGTGCGCTTTATGACGGTCGCATCGATCCCGCAGAAGCTTTATCCCTGTTGAGGGCCGCAGCATGACACTTAAAGCACGCGTCATTCCCTGCCTTGACGTTAAAGACGGTCGCGTCGTTAAAGGCGTGAACTTTGTCGATCTGATTGATGCCGGTGATCCGGTGGAAGCAGCGCGTGCCTATGATGCGGCAGGCGCAGACGAATTGTGCTTCCTCGACATCACGGCGTCTTCGGACAATCGCGAGACAATTTTCGATGTCATCGCCCGTACAGCGGAACAGTGCTTCATGCCGTTGACTGTCGGCGGTGGCGTGCGTCAGGTCGCTGACATTCGCAAGCTGCTGCTGGCCGGTGCCGATAAGGTTTCGATCAATACGGCTGCGGTGAAGAACCCGGAATTTGTCGCGGAAGCCGCCGACAAGTTTGGCGATCAGTGCATCGTTGTGGCCATCGACGCCAAGAAGGTTTCAGGAGCTGGCGAGAGCGACCGCTGGGAAATCTTTACCCATGGTGGACGCCAGACGACTGGCATTGATGCGGTGGAATTTGCGCAGAAGGTGGTGAGCCTTGGTGCGGGTGAAATCCTGCTGACCTCGATGGATCGTGATGGCACCAAGGCGGGTTACGATGTGGCCCTGACGCGCGCTGTTGCTGACAGCGTGCGCGTTCCGGTGATCGCATCGGGTGGCGTTGGCAATCTCGATCACATGGTCGACGGTATCCGCGAAGGTCATGCAACGGCAGTTCTTGCAGCATCGATCTTTCACTTCGGCACCTATACGATTGGCGAAGCCAAGCGCTACATGGCCGAAGCTGGCATTCCGATGCGGCTTGATCCGGTCCGTTAAAGAGCAAGATTTAAGGAAATCCTATGACTGAGTTCACACTTTCCGACCTTGAACGCATCGTTGCGGAACGTGCAACTTCGACGGATGGATCGTCCTATACAGCTAGTCTCTTTGCCAAGGGCCAGACGCGGGCCGCCAAAAAGCTTGGTGAAGAAGCCGTCGAAACGGTGATTGCCGCAGTTAGCGGTGATCGCGCGGAAGTGGTCACGGAAAGCGCTGATCTGCTTTATCATCTGCTGGTGGTTCTCAAGATTGCTGATGTGCCGCTTGATGAAGTTCTTGCAGAGTTGCAACGCCGCACGGCGCAGACTGGCCTTGAGGAAAAGGCCGGTCGTCCGAAAGCGTAAAGCATGTCTCCAAAAAGTGGGAACCGGTTTTTGGATAAAGACATGCGTGAGAATAAGTGATCAGAGCATTTTCTCTGCTTTAAAATGGAAATGCTCTGAATGCAGATCAAACAAGATATACGTGAATTGGCGTTGAGGGAGAGCAGCGACAATATGTGGGAAAAAGTGGACCAGCTAACGCCGTCGCGTTACTCGCCTTACCGTTTCTTTTCGGCGGAAGAGTGGGCAGGCTTTCGTGCTGATACGCCCCTTACCCTGACTTACGAAGAAGTCAAACGGCTGCGCTCGCTGGGCGATCCGATTGATCTGGATGAGGTGCGGCGCATTTATCTGTCGCTGTCCCGCCTGCTCTATGCGCATGTGGAAGCCAGCCAGCTTCTGTTCCGCCAGCGCCAGCAGTTCCTCAATATGGAGGAAAGCTTCAAGACGCCCTTCATCATCGGTGTTGCAGGTTCGGTGGCGGTAGGCAAATCCACGACTGCGCGTATTCTGAAAGAATTGCTTGCCCGCTGGCCTTCAAGCCCGAAGGTCGATCTGGTGACGACGGATGGTTTCCTCTATCCCAATGCGGTTCTGCGCGATCAGAATATGATGGAGCGCAAGGGCTTTCCTGAAAGCTATGATGTTGGTGCGGTCTTGCGCTTTTTGTCGGCGATCAAGGCAGGCATGAGCCAGGTGCAGGCACCGCTTTATTCGCATTTAAGCTACGACGTGCTGCCCGGCGAATATCAGATTGTCGATAAGCCCGACATTCTGATCTTTGAAGGCATCAATGTGCTGCAGGTGCGTGATCTGCCGGAAGACGGCAAGATGGTGCCCTTCGTGTCCGACTTCTTCGACTTCTCTATCTATATCGATGCGGAGCCGGAGCTGATCCACAAATGGTATATCGACCGCTTCATGCGGCTGCGTGAGACGGCTTTCGTTAATCCGCAGTCGTTCTTCCATCGCTATTCGCAGCTTTCAGAAGATGCTGCCCGTTCCATTGGCGAAGGCCTTTGGAATAATATCAACATGAAGAACCTGCGTGAGAACATTCTTCCAACCCGCCCCCGCGCCGATATCATCCTGCGCAAAGGCAGTGATCATCTGATCGAAGAAGTGGCACTCAGAAAGATATGAAATGAAAAAGGCCGGTTTTACACCGGCCTTTTCTTTGTGTCTTTAGCCTTACAGCGGCGGAATGCGCAGCACCTGACCCGGATAGATTTTGTCCGGATGCGTTAGCATCGGTTTGTTGGCTTCAAAGATGATGTCGTTCTTTGCGCCCTTGCCTTTGCCATACTGGGCTTCGGCGATTTTCCAGAGATTGTCGCCCTTCTTGACCGTATAGAAGACAGGCTCAGCACCCGTCGTTCCGGCACCATCGACTTTCAGTTCCGAGGCTTCCACCTTGGAAACACCAAGCGAGTTGCCGACAGCGATGATCGCTTTTTCCAAAGCTGACTGATCCTTCACGTTACCGGTCAGAACAGCCTTGTCGCCCTGAACGCTAACCTGCACACCATCGGTGCCGAGATTATGCGAGTCGAGTTCTTTCTTGAGATCATCAGCTTTGGGCTCATTTTCACCGAAACCAAGCTTGGTTCCGACCGACTTCACGAAATCGAAAATTCCCATCGGGCAAGTCTCCCTGTTGTTGCTAACTTATTGCTGCATGCAATCAAATATCAGAACCAGAGATGAGCCAGCGCTTCTTGTGGCCAATCAATGGGGAACAAACTACAGCCCCTTTCAAATTGGTCAAGGCAGGAATTTCCGGAAATTGCTCAATAGGTACGGACACTTAATTAGCAAAGCCGTTGGAAAAGCCCTGTCCTACCGTCCAAGATTGGTACGGGCGAGTTCAACGATTTCATCGCCACGTCCGCTGATGATGGCTTTGAGCATATAAAGGCTGAAGCCCTTGGCTTGCTCCGCCTTGATCTTTGGCGGCATCACAAGCTCCTGCTTGGCCGTCACCACATCAACCAGAACCGGACCGTCATGGGCAAAGGCTTGCTTCAAAGCATTCGGCAAATCAGCGGATTCTTCCACGCGAAAACCCTTGATGCCGATGGCTTCCGCCATTGCTGCAAAATTCGGATTGTCGAGATCGGTCCCGGAGGTCAGATAGCCGCCGGCCTTCATTTCCATGGCGACGAAACCCAGTGAACCATTGTTATAGACAATGATCTTGGCTGGCAGATTAAGCTGCTTGAGCGACAAGAAATCGCCCATCATCATGGTGAAACCACCATCGCCTGAAAGCGAGACGACCTGTCGATCAGGCGCTGTAGCCTTTGCACCAAGTGCCTGAAGCATCGCATTGGCCATTGAGCCATGATTGAACGACCCAAGCAGGCGGCGCTTGCCATTCATGGTGAGATAGCGTGCAGCCCAGACAGTCGGCGTGCCGACATCAGCGGTGAAGATTGCATTGTCATCAGCTATCTCGTCGATAAGACGTGTGAGATATTGCGGATGGATCGGCTGACCGGGCTTTGACGGTTGCGCCAGATCGTCCAGCGCTTCACGCGCCTTGGTGTAATGGGTCTTGGCGGCATCGAGAAATTTCGTGTTGCGGCCCGATTTAAGCTTCGGCAGCAGGGCTGTGATCGTTTCAGACACGTCACCCGTTGCGCCAAAAGTCAGCGGTGCGCGGCGACCAAGCTGCGAAGGATCATTGTCGATCTGAACGATTTTGGCCTTGTCGGGATAGAAGTTGCGATAAGGGAAACTGGTGCCGAGCATCAGCAGCGTGTCGCAGTTGAGCATGGCGTGATAGCCGGACGAAAAGCCGATCAGGCCGGTCATGCCCACATCGAAGGGGTTGTCCCATTCGACATGTTCCTTTGCCGCGCAGCGCATGAACAACTGGTGCTTCAAGCCGTTTAGCCAGTGAGACCACTGCATCATGCGCACCGGCACAGCCACTGCCTGCCAGAATGGTGATCTTCTCAGACCCATTGAGAATGTCTGCGAGTTTCGCAACGTCTTGATCGGCAGGGATCACACGCGGAAGCGAGACCGGTGTCCAGTTTTGCTTTGAACCTTCAGGCGCCTGCTTGAGCGCGACATCACCCGGAATGACAATCACCGCCACACCGCGTTTGCCGATGGCCGCACGCATGGCACGGTTCAGCACTTCGGGCATCTGCGCAGGATTGGAAACCAGCTCGACAAAATGGCTGCATTCGCGGAAGAGTTCCTGCGGATGGGTTTCCTGAAAATAATCAAGGCCAATTTCCGATGAGGGAATGTGTGCTGCAATGGCCAGCACCGGCTCGTGATTGCGATGGCAGTCGAACAGACCATTGATGAGGTGAAGATTGCCGGGACCACAGCTTCCCGCACAAACGGCCAGTTCGCTGGTGATGGCTGCTTCTGCACCCGCGGCAAAGGCTGCGGTTTCCTCGTGACGGACATGCATCCAGTCGATTTTGCCAAGTCGTCTGAGGCTGTCATTCAGTCCGTTGAGGCTGTCGCCCGTAACACCCCAGATACGCTTAACACCCGCTTCGGCCAAGGTTTGAGCCAGAAGATCCGCAACAGTCATGCCCATGATTTCCACCTTTCACAATCCTGAAGGATAACCTAGGGCGCGGGCAGATGTGGGAAGTCGTCAAACGGCATCATTTGATGCCGTTTGCAACAGAGTGTTTATTGTGTGCAATCGCGGATAAAGCGCGCGAGATAAGCGTCAAATTCTGCTGGTGCTTCGCGGAATGGCGCATGACCTGCATTGTCGATAACGTGGGTTTTACCTTCCCACAGATTGCCGAATTTCACTTTCGACACGAAATCGAGTTCAACAAAAGGCTCGTCACGGCCATTGACGACCGCGATAGGGAGTTGTGCTTCCGCTACGATGTCGCGCTGGTTGCCGCCGGTGCCAGAGCCAAATTTTTCAAACATGATGCGGCGTGCGCGTCCGTCGGTGCGTGCAACGATATCGAGAAGCGATGCCTCGAATGGTTCGCCGCAGGTGCTGCGAGCGTAGGATTCCACATCGCGTTCCCAAAGATTTCCTGTCCGGCGAGTGCCATATCAGGACCGCTCTTGAACCCTGCCCTACTTCTTCGCGCGCGACAGGCGGCGTCCCAGTGATCATCAGGCCCCGCATTTCAGGATAACGGGCAATCATCTCGATGCCGATATGTCCGCCGAGCGACCAGCCGAAAACGACAGCATCGGCAATCCCGAGCTTTTGCATGACTTCCGTCATCGCGTCCGCATAGCCTTCCATCGAATAGCTGCGGTCGGGGTCGATGGCATCGGATGATTTGCCATGGCCCGGAAGATCAGGCGCGATCACACGCCACTTCTTGCCGATTTCTTCTTCGAGCTGCGGCGCAAAAATGGCACCCGAACTTGAATTGCCATGGATCATCAGGAGGGGTGCGCCCTCGCCTGAACTTTCACGCACCGCAATGCGGCCATGGCTGGTTTCAAGTTCGTGATAATTGATTGTCATGTCGTCTGTTCCCACAGTCTGGAGATTTTAATCGTAAGAAACCTTGCCGCGGCCCTTCTTGATATCCGATCGCCCGGACTTGGCCTTAAGGCGGCGTTCGATCGAGCCTTTTGTCGGCTTGGTTTTCCTGCGCGGCGGTGGCGGTGGTTCAGCCGCCTTGGCGATCAGCGCAATCATCCGCTCACGTGCATCTTCGCGGTTGCGTTCCTGTGTGCGGAAGCGATTGGCCTCGATCAGAATGTCCCCATCCTTGGTGCCCTTCTGACCGGCAAGCTTGAAAAGACGGGAAAGCACATCTTCCGGCAGGCCGGATTGGCTGGCGTGAAAACGCAGCTGGACAGCGGTGGAAACCTTGTTGACGTTCTGACCGCCGGGACCGGATGAGCGAATAAAGCTCTCCTCCAGATCATCCTCGTGGATGGTCAGGCGGTTGGTGATGCGGATGATGTTGCGGCTTTCTTCCATGATGCGAAGTGATACACCGCTTTTTTGTCCATTAGACAAAAGAAAAACCCGACCTTTCGGCCGGGCTTCTCCTCCTCCTCAGGATGTTTAATGCACGCCTTCCAAAAGTGGGAACTGGTCTTTGGGAGACATGCGCAGAAAAAGCTATTCTGCAGCGATCTGGGTTGCCGGTGCGGCATCCTTCACATCGTGATCGACATGGCTTTCGAACTTCTCGAAATTGTTCACGAACATATCGACAAGTTTTTTGGCCTGTGCATCGTATGCGGCCTTGTCGGCCCAGGTCGAACGCGGATCGAGAATGGAAGCGTCCACGCCCGGCACTTCAACCGGAACGGCAAAGCCGAAATTCGGATCGGTGCGGAATTCCGCATTGTTGAGTGAGCCGTCGAGAGCTGCAGACAAAAGCGCACGCGTCGCCTTGATCGGCATACGCTTGCCAGTGCCATAAGCGCCGCCGGTCCAGCCGGTATTGACCAGCCAGCAATCGACCTTGTGCTCTGCGATCAGCTTGCGCAAGAGATTGCCGTATTCGGACGGATGACGCGGCATGAACGGTGCGCCAAAGCAGGTCGAAAACGTTGCTTCCGGTTCGGTCACGCCTTTTTCCGTACCCGCGACCTTGGCGGTGTAACCCGACAGGAAGTGGTACATGGCCTGTGCAGGTGTCAGCTTGGAGGCATCACGCCGAAAGCGTCAGCGGTGAGCATGATGATGTTTTTCGGCTGACCGCCCTTGCCCGATGCAGATGCGTTCGGAATGAAGTCAAGCGGATAGGCGCAGCGGGTGTTTTCCGTGAGCGAACCATCGTCGAAATCTGGTTGGCGGTTTGCATCCAGCACGACATTTTCCAGAACAGTGCCGAAGCGCTGTGTGGTGGCGAAGATTTCAGGTTCGGCTTCTGCCGAAAGACGGATGGTCTTGGCATAGCAGCCGCCTTCGAAATTGAAGATGCCATGTTCGCCCCAGCCATGCTCATCGTCACCGATCAGTGTGCGGCTTGGATCTGCAGAAAGCGTGGTCTTGCCGGTGCCGGACAGGCCAAAGAATACAGCCGTATCGCCGTTGGGGCCTTCATTGGCCGAACAATGCATCGGCATGACGCCCTTGGCTGGCAGAAGATAGTTGAGTGCGGTGAAGACCGACTTCTTCATTTCGCCAGCATAGGACGTGCCGCCGATCAAAACGATCTTGCGGGTGAGATCAACTGCGATGACAGTTTCGGTGCGCACACCATATCGTGCAGGATCAGCCTTGAAGGAAGGCAGATCGATAATGGTCATTTCAGGCAGGTAAGACGCAAGGGCTGCTTCTTCCGGACGGATCAACAGGTTGCGGATGAACAGCGAGTGCCATGCATATTCGGTGACAACGCGCGCATTGATCTTGTTGTCTTTATCAGCGCCGCCGATGAGATCCTGTACGAAAAGCTCCTTGCCTTTCGCATGCTCGATGAAATCGGCATAGAGAAGCTCGAAAGCTTCCGGCGTCATGGGCTTGTTGTTGTCCCACCAGACCTGATCTTCGGTGTTTACATCGCGAACGACGAACTTGTCTTTTGGCGAACGGCCCGTGTGCTGGCCAGTGCGCGCAACAAGTGCACCCTGCGCGGAAAGCTCTGCTTCGCCACGGCGAATTGTCTCTTCATAAAGCCGTGCCGGTCCAAAATTATAAAAGACTGCGGACAGTTCCTTCAATCCTGAAGTGGCAATGGAAGCGGCAGTATTGTGAATGCCGATCTCTTTCATGGTCTCTCCGCCATCTGGTTCAAAAATTTGTTGTCCCGATTTCATTTTAAATCCGGGATGGCAGTCAGAAACAGATTAATTAAATCAAATCAAATATTTAATCGATTTAAAAAAATTGAAACTTTTTTAAATCGTTTAATCTTTGCGTTATTCCGTGTATTTCCAGTCTGGAACAATTCTCGATTGCGTTAAGCGGCAAAAACGTTTCGCTTTGGGGCATCGATGGCAAGTTGAGCCGTTGCCACATTTTGTACCTAATTTGTACTGCACAAGCGGGACGACTATTATAGTATTGATTTGTCAGACAGCTGGACCAACGCTCCAGTGAGTTGACAAAGAGGGTTTAAAGTCGAGACGCCAGAAGGCGTTCGGTAATTTCTGCCGCTGATGTAATCGGGGCGGTTAAAAAAGGAGAAGGTCCGCATGAAGGAAGCTTCGGCAACGCAGACAATTGCGCTGGTCGACGATGACCGCAACATTCTGACCTCCGTTTCCATTGCTCTGGAGTCGGAAGGCTATCGCGTAGAGACCTATACCGATGGGGCTTCCGCATTGGATGGCCTGATGGCGCGTCCACCGAACCTTGCGATCTTTGATATCAAGATGCCGCGTATGGACGGTATGGAATTGCTGCGCCGCCTGCGCCAGAAATCCGATCTTCCGGTCATCTTTCTGACGTCCAAGGACGATGAGATCGACGAATTGTTCGGTCTCAAGATGGGGCCGACGATTTCATCACCAAGCCGTTCTCGCAGCGCCTTCTTGTTGAGCGTGTGAAGGCTGTTCTGCGCCGTGTTGCTGCGCGCGACGGCACTGCAAAGCCGACCGGTCAGCAGGCCAAGTCGCTGGAACGCGGCCAGCTGGTCATGGATCAGGAACGCCATACCTGCACCTGGAAAGGTGAGCCGGTAACGCTCACTGTCACAGAATTCCTCATCCTTCATTCGCTTGCACAACGCCCGGGTGTTGTGAAAAGCCGTGACGCGCTGATGGATGCGGCTTATGATGAGCAGGTCTATGTGGATGATCGAACCATCGACAGCCACATCAAGCGTCTGCGCAAGAAGTTCAAGTCGGTTGATGACGACTTCGAGATGATCGAAACGCTCTATGGCGTCGGTTATCGCTTCCGCGAAGCGTGAAATAAAGTTATGAGAGCATGTCTCCCAAAAGTGGAAGCCGGTTTTGGGATAAAGACATGTGCAAAAACAAAGAATTAAAGCGTGTCGTATGAATATGATAAAACACGACACGCTTTAAATCGCCGGGCTTTCAGAGGCCCGGTGATGCTCAATAAGAAGGCTAGATCGAAGCGACATGGTCGCCGAAACCCGGAAAGACAGTGCCGTTACCATGAGAGAGCGTAGGGCGCGGCGGCAACGCTCGCTTTTCCTGCGTCGTCTTTTTGCGCCTTTCAGCCGGTTTCTCGGTCAGTTTCTGTTCTCCAGTCTGACACGCCGCATATTGTTTCTCAATCTTGCAGCCCTTGCCGTGCTGGTTTCCGGCATTCTCTATATGAATCAGTTCCGCGAGGGTCTGATTGATGCCAAGATCGAAAGTCTGCTCACACAGGGCAAGATCATCGCTGCTGCGATTTCCTCTTCCGCCACGGTCGACACCAATTCGCTGATGATCGATCCGGAAAAGCTTCTGGAGCTTCAGGCAGGGCAGAGCATCACGCCATCACCTGATTCGCCTGATAACTGGGAATTTCCGATCAATCCGGAAAAAGTATCACCGCTCTTGCGCCAGTTGATTTCACCGACCAGCACGCGCGCGCATTTACGATCATTATGCGAATCTCCTGCTCGATTCCCGCTCGCTTTACGCGCCAGCTTTCGCTTCTGGCGGTCCGGTATTCCGCTATGATCTGCCAGCAATCGAAGAAGATACGCCAAGTGTCTGGGAGCGTTTCACAGGCTGGTTTTCCCGTCTATTCTATGGCGGCGGTCTGCCGCTTTATCAGGAGCAGCCAGGCGGCAATGGTCTGGCCTATCAGGAAATCGTTCGCGCACTGACCGGCTCGCCGCAAACGGCACAGCGCCGTAACCAGCAAGGGGAGCTGGTGGTGTCGGTCGCCGTACCAATCCAGCAATCGCGTGCCATTCTGGGTGTCCTCCTGCTTTCGACTGAAGGTGACGACATCGACAAGATCGTGCAGGGCGAGCGCATGGCCGTTTTCCGCGTGTTCGGTGTTGTTGCTGCTGTCATGGTGATCCTGTCGCTGTTTCTGGCGTCCACCATTGCAAGCCCGCTGAGAAAGCTGGCTGCAGCAGCAGACCGCGTGCGTCTTGGTGTGAAAAGCCGCGAGGAAATCCCGGATTTCTCTGAACGCCAGGACGAGGTTGGCCATTTGTCGACCTCTATCCGTGCGATGACCGATGCGCTTTATACCCGCATCGAGGCGATTGAGAGTTTCGCGGCTGACGTGAGTCACGAGCTGAAAAACCCCCTCACCTCGCTGCGAAGCGCGGTTGAAACCTTGCCGCTTGCCAAGAATGATGATTCGCGCAAACGCCTGCTCGACGTCATTCAGCACGATGTCCGCCGCCTCGACCGCCTGATTACCGATATTTCGGATGCTTCGCGACTGGATGCGGAACTGGCACGCGAGCATTCTGATCGCGTTGATATGAAGACGCTGCTGAACGGTCTGGTGGCTGCCGCGCGCGAAGTGCGCCGAAACAAGGTTGGCACCGAGATCGTGTTTAATACCGGCAAATTGCCGTCCGGCAAAAGGTTTCTTCGTTGCCGGTCATGATTTGCGTCTTGGACAGGTCATCAGCAATCTTATCGAAAACGCACGCTCCTTCGTCCCCGATGATACAGGGCGTATCGTTGTCACGCTGAGCGGCGAAGGCAGCCGTTTGCGGGTGCTTGTCGAAGATAATGGGCCCGGCATTCCGATCGAAAATATCGAGCGCATCTTTGAGCGTTTCTATACAGACCGCCCGGCTTCTGAGGCTTTTGGCCAGAATTCCGGCCTTGGTCTTCGATCAGCCGCCAGATTATCGAGGCGCATGGCGGAACGCTGACCGCAGAAAATATCATCGATCCAGCCATACCCGATCACAGGCCAGATCATATGAAAGGCGCGCGCTTCATCGTCGATCTTCCGGCCAGCGCGTGATTCCGACATGACACCCGAAGAGGAAAAAAGCGGCCTTCATGCGACGACTGTGCAATTGCAGGGTCGTGGTGTCATGCTAATGGGCAAGTCCGGCGCAGGTAAGACCGAACTGGCCCTCACCCTTGTCGAACGTGCGATTGTTCGCAATGAGCAGGCTTGTCTTGTCGCCGACGACCGCACTTTATTGCATGTGGAAAGCGGTAAGCTGATTGCGAGTGTTCCGCAAACCTTGGCCGGAGGTGTCGAAATTCGTGGCGCGGGCCTTTTCACTGTTGCTTATGTGGAACAGACGCCACTCGATCTCGTGGTCAAATTGGTCGACCGTGATGGGGCCGAACGCTATCCGAGTGATGAAAAATGGCATTTCGAAGGTGTTGAAGTTCCGCGCCTGCTGCTCCCTGCCCTTTCATCGAATGGCGATTCCAACGCGCTTTCGCGGGCTATAGAGGCTACTTTGTTTTCTAAACCCTGGCCCTGAGGCCAGTGCCGGTGTTTTTTGCAAGCCGTGTTCAAAAAGCGTGCTTAACGCTGCGGCATTTTGCTTTTTTCAAGGCAATGCCGAAATTTTTCACTTGCTATCAAGATTTGCCCTGCCAAGATGCACAACTCGTCGGTTAAGGACCGGCAGGGTTTTAGTGCCATCTGCGCCTTTGGCGGGTTAAAGCGGCGGGCACGCGACAGGAGCTTTTAAAGTATGATCGGACTCGTGCTTGTTACGCACGGAAGGCTGGCCGAGGAGTTTCTCCATGCTGTTGAGCATGTAGTTGGCCCGCAAGACAATTTCGAGACCGTATGTATCGGTGCGGAAGATGACATGGAACAGCGTCGTCGGGATATCGTCGATGCTGTCGAGCGCGCCGATAGCGGCAGAGGTGTCATTGTTCTGACGGATATGTTTGGCGGCACGCCGTCCAATCTGGCGATTTCGGTGATGGAGGAAGGCAAGATCGAGGTCATTGCAGGTGTGAACCTGCCGATGCTGATCAAGCTTTCGAGCGTTCGCATTGCTGGCGACATTAAGACGGCGTTGCGTGAAGCGCAGGATGCCGGACGCAAATATATCAACGTCGCAAGCCAGGTTCTCACAGGAAAGTAATCATGCATCCCACCGTGGCCGTTACTGGCGAATACGATGCCGATAGCGCTTTGTCGCGGTCCTTTGAGATCGTCAACAAGCGCGGGCTTCATGCCCGCGCTTCGGCCAAGTTCGTGCAGCTTGTGGACAGTTATGATGCCCATGTTCGTGTTAGCAAGGACGGTATGACGGTGGGCGGCACATCCATCATGGGCCTCATGATGCTGGCAGCCTCACCCGGCTGCTGTATCGATGTCCGTGCATCCGGCGAACAGGCCGATGCCGTTCTCGATGCGCTTCAGGCGCTTATCGCCGATAAATTCGGCGAGGAATGCTGAGTCTCCACGCGTTCTGCCGCTTCGCAATCAATTGATATAGACACATAAAGATTTCTTTATGTTGCGTTGTGCTGTGCGTGCTGATCTGCTAATCAGAACGCCAGCCGAAGCCCTTTTGTCATTATTTTGTTCGGGGCTTCAAAATCAATTTGATTGGAGCAGATGATGACCGCAAGTCAGGATTTTGTCGTCAAGGATATGAGCCTCGCTGACTGGGGCCGTAAGGAACTCGATATTGCTGAAACCGAAATGCCGGGCCTGATGGCTGCGCGCGAAGAGTTTGGCAAATCACAGCCACTCAAGGGCGCACGCATTTCTGGCTCGCTGCATATGACAATCCAGACAGCTGTCCTGATCGAGACGCTGAAGGCTCTGGGTGCCGATGTGCGCTGGGCATCGTGCAATATTTTCTCGACGCAGGATCATGCTGCGGCAGCAATTGCAGCAACCGGCACGCCGGTTTTCGCCATCAAGGGCGAAACGCTAGAAGAATACTGGACCTATACCGACAAGATCTTCCAGTGGTCGGATGGTCAGCCGTCCAACATGATCCTCGATGATGGTGGCGATGCCACCATGTACATCCTGATCGGCGCACGCGCTGAAGCTGGCGAAGACGTTCTTTCCAAGCCTGAAAGCGAAGAAGAAGAAGTTCTGTTCGCACAGATCAAGAAGCGTATGGCTGAAACGCCAGGTTTCTTCACCAAACAGCGCGATGCGATCAAGGGTGTGACCGAAGAAACCACCACGGGCGTCAACCGTCTTTACCAGCTGCAGAAGAAGGGTCTCCTGCCCTTCCCGGCAATCAACGTCAATGATAGCGTCACCAAGTCGAAGTTCGACAACAAGTATGGCTGCAAGGAATCGCTGGTTGACGGCATCCGTCGCGGCACCGACGTCATGATGGCTGGCAAGGTCGCCGTCGTTTGCGGTTATGGCGATGTTGGCAAAGGCTCTGCAGCATCGCTCGCAGGCGCAGGCGCTCGCGTCAAGGTCACGGAAGTTGATCCAATCTGCGCGCTTCAGGCTGCAATGGACGGCTTTGAAGTCGTAACGCTCGATGATGCCGCTTCGACCGCCGATATCGTGATCTCGACGACCGGCAACAAGGACGTCATCACGCTTGACCATATGCGCAAGCTGAAGGATATGGCCATTGTTGGCAATATCGGTCACTTCGACAATGAAATTCAGGTTGCAGGTCTTCGTAATCTCAAGTGGACCAATGTGAAGCCACAGGTCGATCTGGTTGAATTCCCGGATGGCAAGCGCATCATCCTGCTTTCGGAGGGTCGTCTGCTCAATCTTGGCAATGCAACGGGCCATCCAAGCTTCGTTATGTCAGCGTCCTTCACCAATCAGGTGCTGGGTCAGATCGAACTCTTTACGCGCACTGACGCGTATAAGAATGAAGTCTATGTCCTGCCAAAGCACCTCGACGAGAAGGTTGCGCGTCTGCATCTCGACAAGCTCGGCGCAAAGCTGACTGTGCTTTCTGAGGAACAGGCCGCATATATCGGCGTAACGCCACAAGGCCCATTCAAGTCGGAACACTACAGGTATTAATTACCCGTTAACCATACTGCTACATCTTGTAGGTCGGGCATCTTTACGTTGCCCGGCCTTTATTTTTGCGTGCAACACGCTTCACGCGGATTCACGGTGAGGGTATTGTGAAGACGAATCAATGTGTTTTGACGGGTGTTTGCGTTGGGCGTTTTGCCAGTTCAGGCGAAAGACGGGCGACCTATTCATCCTCGAAACATGTCTGGCTTTCAGCATTGTGGCGATGCGCGAGGGTCCGAATGAAGCATTTTGAAATACAGGAGCACCCTTTTTGAGGAGGCTTCCGGGCGGCGGAGACAAGGGAAATATGCCAGAGGTTGGCTCAACGGGGAGCTTGCGGAGCAAATCCGCATTCAGCGCAGGCAGGCACCTGAAAGGTTCGCTTTCGCTTGGCTTCAGCCCTCTCAAACGGGTCATCCTCAAGGCAACGGTTTCCTTTGCCGCACTTGTTGCGGCGGCTCCGGCAGCATTTGCACAAGGTGCTGAAAATTCCACGCGCATAGACCTGCCATTTGGTGGCAGTGTCGGTGCTTTTGAAGTCATCCAGTTTTCGATTTTTCTGGGTGCCATGGGTGCGGCCCTTTTGTCTGCTGGCTGGCTGATCCGCGACCGTTCCAAGATCGCCAATGAAAACAATGAATTGCGCTCGCGTCTGTCCGATATGGGATTGGCTGCACAACGCAATGACGCATTGCTTAACCTCAAAGATCAGCGCATCGTTGTCTGGGATGCACATGGCGCACGCGCCGATGTCGTCGGACAATTGCCGTTTGATTGCGGTGCGCCGCAGGACCGTTCGCATTTTCTGGCCTTTGGTCGCTGGCTTCGTCCGCAATCTGTGACCGAGCTTGAACGCGCGGTTTCGGCCTTGCGCGAGCAGGCTCATGCTTTTGATCTGACAGTTGAAACTGTCAACGGCACGCTTCTGGATGTTTATGGTCGCACGTCGGGCAGTTTTGCGATTGTGCGCTTCCTGAGCCTTCAAGGCGTGCAGGCGGAGCGCGCAGCATTGCAATCGCAGAACCGCGAACTCTCTGAAAAGCTTGCGCTCTTACGCCATCTGCTGGACCGGATTGAACAGCCGGTCTGGGTGCGTGGTTCCGATGGACGTATCGAATGGGTCAATGGTGCCTATGCGCGCGCAGTGGATGCCGCGGACGGCACGCAGGCAAGCTCGGAAGGCCGGGAGCTTTTTGGCGCGCAGGCCCGTCAGCGTCTGGAGCGCGACCGCTTTGCCGAGCCGGATATGCGTGAGCAAATGCCTGCTGTGGTGCGCGGCGACCGCCGGATCTATGATGTCACCGATGTGAGCGCTGAGGCAGGCTCTGCTGGCCTTGGTTTTGATTTGAGTGAAGTGGAACAGGTGCGTGAGGAACTGAACCGCACCCTGAAGAGCCACGCTGAGACGCTCGATCAGCTTTCGACGGCGGTGGCAATTTTCGATCCGGATATGAAGCTGCAATTCTTCAATCAGGCTTTCGTTTCGCTCTGGTCGCTTGATACGGCATGGCTTGAAACACATCCGAGCAACACACTGCTCTTTGATCGGCTTCGTTCCGAAGGAAAGCTGCCTGAGCAGCCGGAATGGCGAAAGTGGAAGGATTCTCTGCTTTCCGCCTACCGCGCGGTCGAGCCGGAAGAACATATGTGGCACTTGCCGGATACGCGCATCATGCGTGTCGTCGCCAATCCGCATCCGCAAGGTGGCGTGACATGGTTCTTCGAGAACATGACCGAAAAGTTCGAGCTTGAAGGCCGCTACAATACGCTGATCAAGGTTCAGGGTGAAACACTCGACCATCTGGCGGAAGCGGTTGCGGTGTTTGGCTCTGATGGCCGTTTGCGCCTTTCCAATCCATCTTTTGCCGATCTCTGGTCGCTGCCCGCAGCGATTACCGTTGAAGGCACGCATATTTCGACCATTTCAAGCTCTGCGGCCAACGCGGCGGCGATGGTATCTGGGACGATTTCGTTTCCTCAGTCACTGGGTTCCTTGACGAACGCAACGGGCGCATGGGGCAGGTGGAGCTTGATGATGGTGTCATCCTTTCTTTTGCCGTGGTGCCGCTGCCTAAAGGTCAGACGATGCTCACCTTCATCGATGTCACCGATACGGTGCGTGTGGAACGGGCATTGAAGGAAAAGAACGAAGCGCTTTCGCTCGCCGATCAGATCAAGAACGACTTCGTGCAGCATGTTTCCTATGAGCTGCGCTCGCCGCTGACCAATATCATCGGCTTTACCGAACTGCTGCAAACGCCAACCTTTGGTTCGCTCAACGAACGCCAGCTCGAATATCTAGATCATATCGGCACGTCGTCTGCGGTGCTTCTGACCATCGTCAACGACATTCTTGACCTTGCGACGGTCGATGCCGGTATCATGCAACTCGATATTGATGATGTATCGGTGACCAACGAGATTTCCGCTGCTGCAAAGCGCGTCAGCGAGCGTCTGCACGAACATGATATCGGGCTCGATATCGATATTGCTGACGATGTCGAAACCTTTAGAGCCGATGCCAACCGCGTGCGGCAGGTCCTGTTCAACCTTTTGTCCAATGCATCCAATTATGCGCCGGAAGGTTCGACGGTCGCGCTTCAAGTGGCTCGCGATGGTACGGATATCGTCTTTGCCGTGCATGATGATGGCCCGGGCATGCCGGGCGATGTGCTGGATACGGTTTTCAAGCGTTTTCAGGCCTATCAGAATGGCGGGCGCAAGCGGGGCGTGGGCTTGGGACTTTCCATCGTCAAAAGCTTTGTCGAGCTGCATGGTGGCCGCGTAGAGATCGAAACAGGTGCGGATATTGGAACGACGGTTATTTGTCGCTTCCCATCGGAGGCGCGCAGCTTCCGTGTTGCCGCCGAATAAGGTAAATGGTGCTGCATGAGCACCCCAATCAATAGCCCGATAACCCGTCTTGAATTGTTCCTGCCCGATGAAGCCGCTACACAGCGCTTTGGCGAGGATTTCGCTTTAGCGCTGATCAAAGGCGATCTCGTCACTTTATCGGGCGATCTTGGTGCCGGTAAATCCTCGCTCGCCCGCGCGATCATCCGTGCGATTGCCGATGATGAGGGGCTTGAGGTGCCAAGCCCGACATTCACGCTGGTGCAGAGCTATGAGGCTTTGCGCATCCCCGTGGCGCACGCTGATCTTTACCGGATTTCGCATGGTGAGGAGCTGGACGAACTGGGGCTTGTCGAATTCCTCGAAGATGGTGTGGTGCTGTCCGAATGGCCGGAGCAGGCGGAAGGTTTTCTGCCGGAGCCAAGCTTCGCCGTGACATTAACCCATGAAGGGGCAGGGCGGCGCATTGCCATTGCAGGTCCCGAGGCTGCGATTGCGCGGCTTCAGCGTACGCTCGACATCCGGGCTTTCCTTGAAAACAACGACCGGGCAGCTGCCACACGCCGCTATTTGCAGGGCGATGCTTCACCGCGCAAATATGAGATCATTACAAGCGCACATGGTGTCGAAGTTCTGATGAATGCACCGGCGATGCCCTATGATCCACCGCTGCGCAACGGAAAATCCTATCGCCAGCTCGCGCATATTGCAGAGAATATTCAGGCTTTCGTGGCTATTGACGGCCTGCTTGCAGCGCATGGTTTGCGGGTGCCAGAAATGCGCGCAATGGATATTGATGCGGGGCTTCTGATCCTTGAGGATCTGGGAACAGAAGGCATCCGCGCACCCTCCGGCGAACCTGTCGCTGAACGCTATGAGGCAGCGGGACGGTTTCTGGCGCATCTTCACGGTGTTCAGTGGCCAGATCAGGCGCCGGTTCCGGGCCATCTCGATCATATCATTGCAGGATTTGACCGCGATGCGATGATCATGGAAGTGAGCCTCGTGGGACAATGGTATGCGCCACGCATCATGGGCCGCAAGCTTACTGAAGCCGAAGTTGCAGCCTATGAGGCGGCATGGGATGAGGTTCTGACCGATATCGCCGATTGCGAAAAAAGCCTGCTGCTGCGCGATTATCACTCACCAAACCTGTTCTGGTTTGAGGATGCGAAAGGTGTAGACAAAATCGGCACCATCGACTTTCAGGACGCGATGATCGGGCCAGCTGCCTATGATGTGGCTTCACTGGCGCTTGATGCCCGCGTGACGATTACGTCGGAGCTCGAAAAGGCAGTGGTTGATGCCTATTGTGATGAACGCCGCAAGCTTGGCCATGTGTTTGACGAAGCGGCTTTCCGGATGGCCTATGCCGCTATGGGTGCGCAGCGCAACGCCAAGCTGCTGGGCTTGTTCGTGCGTCTTGATGAGCGTGATGGCAAGCCGCATTATCTCGCGCATCTGCCACGCATTCATGACTATCTCGGTCGCGTCTTAAAGCATCCGGTCATGGCGCCGGTAGCCCGCTGGTTTGACGATCTCGCTTTGCTGGAGCAACAATGACACTTCCTGATACAGCGATCATGCTTGCAGCAGGTCTTGGCAAGCGTATGCGCCCGATCACCGAAACCATGCCCAAGCCACTGGTTAAGGTTTCTGGTAAGCCGCTGATCGACTGGGGGCTGGATGCGCTGGCAGTAGCAGGCGTTGAGAATACAATCGTCAATGTTCATTACTTAGCCGACCAACTGATCGACTATCTTGCCAACCGTGCAGAGCCGAAAATCACGATCTCCGACGAGCGCGATCTGCTACTTGATTCCGCGGGTGGTATCGTCAATGTGCTGCCGCAGCTTGGGGGTAGGCCGTTCTACGTACTCAATGCCGATACGTTCTGGGTTGGGGATGAAGCAAAGCCGAATATCACGGCTCTTCGTGATGCATGGGACGATGCCTGCATGGATATCCTTCTCATGACGGCCCGGCTCGATCAGGCAACAGGTTTTGAAGGCAAGGGCGACTTCGTTGCGGATGTTGAGGGGCGCTTGCGCCGTCTGCGCGATGTCGCGGGCGATCCCGTCATCTATGCCGGTGCAGCAATCATTCATCCGCGTATTTTTGCGAAAGCCGAGCCGGGTGTTTCATCGCTCAACCGCTATTTTGATGAAGCCATTGCAGCCGGGCGTCTTTATGGTATGCCCATGACCGGGCATTGGCTGACGGTGGGAACACCGGAAGCAATCGGCGAGGCGGAGGCTGTGCTTTCCGCAATTGCGTAAGGAGAGCATGGCGGAATGACCATTACGAGGCCAAAGCTTTTTTCCATTCCATCCGGCACAGCTTTTCTACCAGCCTTTGCCAAGGCACTTCTGGAAGGCCGTTTGATTGAAGGCTTTCCGGGTAATGTGTCTGATCCACTGGCACTAGCGAGCGCCACCATCTATGTGCCGACGCGCCGCGCCGCGCGTGCGCTTCGTTCCATTCTGGTTGATATGAATCCGGCTAAATCTGCGATCCTTCCCACCATTCGCCCGTTGGGCGATGTGGACGAAGACGCGGCTTTTTTCAACGCGGCTACAAGCGGCATATTCGATCTCAATCCGCCAATTGGCAAGGCCGAGCGCCTGCTATTGTTGGCGCGTCTCATTCGTCCATGGCGTGAATCGCTGCCTGCGCATGTGCGGGCGCTGTTTGGGGTCGATGATATTTCGGTTCCCGCAACAACCTCTGACGCGATTTGGCTTGCGCGTGATCTGGCTGGCCTGATGGACCAGGTCGAAACCGACAATGCCAAATGGAGCGAGCTTGCCAGCATTGCGCCTGATGACCTTGCCGACTGGTGGCAGGTTACGCTCGGCTTTCTCGATATTGTCACGAAACTCTGGCCGGAAATTCTGGAAGAGCGCAAGCTGTCCAATCCGGCAGCGCACCGCAATGAACTGATCTGGGGCGAGGTGCGACGACTGCGCGATCATCCGCCTCAGGGGCCTGTGATTGCGGCTGGTTCCACAGGCTCCATTCCCGCGACTGCCGAGCTCGTTTCAGTCATTGCCCGACTGCCGCAAGGCGCTGTGGTTCTGCCGGGACTGGATCGTGATCTTGATGAAGGCGCGTGGAACATGCTGGGGGCCTCGGATGATAATCCGTCCACCTTCGGCCATCCGCAATATGGTCTCCACAAGTTGTTGCAGGCCATTGGAGTGTTGCGCGAGGACGTCGAGCATATCGAAGATATGCCGGTTAACAAGCGCGTGCTGGAGCGTGTGGTCAGCGAAGCACTGCGACCGGCGGAAACCACGGATGCATGGAGCCTGCTTAACCGCGATGCGGATATGCAGCCCCAAGCATTGCTGCAATCGGCTCAAAAGATCGATCTGATTGAAACCGCTAATGAGCGTGAGGAAGCGCTGGCAGTGGCCCTGGCGCTTCGCGATGCGATCAGCGATGAAAACAAGACCGCTGCATTGGTTACTGCCGATAGAAATCTCGCGCGCCGCGTGGTGGGCGAACTCGCCCGCTTTGGCATCGACGCCGATGATTCCGGCGGCCGCCATTTGCGCGATATCGAAACCGCGACGCTGATGCGTCTCATGGTCGAAACGGTGTTCAACCCCGGCGATCCGGTGGCCCTATTGGCGCTGGTCAAGCATCCGATGCTGCGGCTTGGTGGCAAACGTATCGAACGGCGACTGGCTGCGGAAACGCTTGAATTGGTGGCGTTCCGTGGCGGTACGGGTAGGGCATCGATCATCGATCTTCCCGCCTTTTTTCGATCGCCGCATGGAAGAAAGCGCCAGCCAGTCATGGCAACCGGCATGGCACGCGACTGTTACGCCTGACATGATTGAAGCGGCGCGCGCGCTTTGCGTGAACCTGTCGGAAGCTGTTGCGCCGCTGGCACCTTTTTGCCACCATTAACCGGCGAACGGATATTGGCGAGATTACACGGGCAACTGTGGAAGCGCTGGAAAATCTGGCGCGTGATGAAAGCGAAAGCGTCACGCGTTATTATTCCGGGGAGCATGGCGAGAAGTTGGCTTCATTTCTGCGTCAGCTTGTGGCGAGCGAAGCGGGACTGGATTTTGAGGCTATTGAATGGCCCGCAATTCTTGAAGCTCTGATGTCGGGCGAAACCGTTAAGCCACATCCGGGCGGCCATCCGCGCGTCTTCATCTGGGGTGCGCTGGAAGCGCGTTTGCAGACCATGGATACGTTGGTGATCGGTGGCCTCAACGAAGGCACATGGCCCGCCAAGACGCGCAATGATCCGTTCATGTCGCGCCCTATGAAGGCGATGATCGCGCTTGATCCACCTGAGCGCCGTACCGGCCTTGCAGCGCACGATTTCCAGATGGCGCTCGGCATGGATCATGTCGTGCTGTCGCGTTCGCAGCGTTCGGACAATGCACCAACTATTCCGTCGCGCTGGTTGCAGCGGCTTGAAACGGTTCTGGGTTCAGATGTGACCAAGGATATGCGCTCGCGTGGGCAACGTTTTATCCATTGGGCGCGTGAAATCGATCAGGCGCCTGATGTGCCTTTTGTCAAACGCCCGGAACCGGCACCGCCCGTAAGCGCACGGCCCAAGCATTTTTCGGTCACGGAAATCGAAACCCTGCGTCGCGATCCCTACGCGATCTTTGCCAAAAAGATTCTGAAACTGCGTCCGCTGGAGCCGTTGATCCGCGATCCGGCAGCTGCAGAACGTGGGACGCTTTTTCACGACATTCTCGGGCATTTCACCGAAGAGGGCATTGATCCGCTGGCTCCCGATGCAGCCGTGCAGCTCGAAGAATTTGGCCGGCATTTCTTTGGCGAAATGGATCTACCCATTGAGATAGAAGCAGTCTGGTGGCCGCGTTTTACCGCTCTTATTCCGCAATTCCTCGAATGGGAGCGGGAACGCGCTTATAATGTTCAAACCCGCTTTGCCGAAATTTCGTCGGATAAGCGCGAGGTTGAAAGTCTTGGCATCACTTTGTCGGGCCGTGCCGATCGTATCGATCTGATGCGTGATGGGACAGCGGAAGTGATCGATTATAAGACCGGCTCCACGCCATCGCCAAGACAGGCGCATGTTCTCTTGTCGCCACAGTTGGCGCTGGAAGCAGCTCTTCTTGCGCGGGGTGCTTTTTCCGATCTGGGCGCGGTTCGAGCGTCTGATCTGACCTATGTGCGATTGCGGGCAGGCGGCGAGGTGAAGCCCGAGTCGATTTTAAAAATTGGCAGGCCGCCTTCGGAAAAAACTGCACCCGCCCTTGGTGAAGAGGCATGGCAGCGACTGGCGCAGTTGCTGACCGACTATCAGAATCCGGCTAAGGGTTATCTTTCCGCGCGCTTCCTTTTCGTGAGACAGATTTGACGGGCGATTATGATCATCTGGCACGCGTGCTGGAATGGTCCGCTGGTGGTGATGCTGGCGGGGAGGGCGGCGAATGAAAAAGCAACGTGTGATTCCACCGGAAACAATTGCAGCGCAGGCCAGTGCCGCCAATCCGCTGGCCTCTGTCTGGGTGTCGGCCAATGCCGGTTCCGGCAAGACTCACGTTTTGACTGAGCGCGTTATCCGGCTGCTGCTCGAAGGCACCGACCCGTCGAAAATTCTCTGCCTCACCTATACCAAGGCGGCAGCGGCCGTCATGCAGAACCGTGTTTTTGCGCGATTGTCTGAATGGGCAATGTTGCCGGATGAGGATTTGGCCGACAGGCTTGTCAAGCTTGAAGGCAGGCGTCCGGGAGCGACACGGCTTGCCGTGGCACGCAGGCTTTTTGCGCGGGCGCTTGAAACGCCAGGCGGGCTGAAAATCCAGACCATCCACGCATTCTGCGAAGCGATCCTGCATCAGTTCCCGCTTGAGGCGAACATCGCAGGCCACTTCGAGATGATGGACGATCTCATGCAGGCGGCCCTTGTTGGCGAAGCGCGCCGCACCCTGCTTGAGACCGCACATGGCGGCGGCGATCCGGAACTGGCAAACGCTTTTGCCGATGTCATGCAGGCAGCAGGCGAGATGGGTTTGCAGGCACTGCTTGATGAAGCCGTGGGCCGCCGCAATGGCTTGCAGCAATACATTATGGCGCTTGGCAATGCGGATGAGCGCAGCGAGACTTTGCACCGGCATTTCCGTTTCAGGCCCGACACGCGCGAATCCGATCTACTGGATGATATGTGGCCGGTGCCGGAATTTTCCGAAGATGCACTCGATCTCATTTTGTCGATCCAGAAGGGTGCGGCACGCGCGCATGACTTCGCGTTGCAGCTCAAGCAATATGAGAAAGTGAAAAGCAGTTTCGACAAGGAAGCCGTTCTGCGTGCTTCCTTCCTGAAGGCGACGGGCGAGGCCAAATCCGGGTCTTATGTGGGCTCGGCTGCCGTAAAAAAGCTGCTGCCGGATTTCGAAGAAGATTTTAATGCCGCAGCAATGCGTGTTGAACTTGGTCTCGACAAGATCAAGGAGCTGCGGCTTATCCGGCTAAATCTGGCCGGGCTCACACTCATTGATAATCTCCTGCAGCGCTATCATGATTTGAAACGCAAGCGCGGCCTGCTCGACTTTGAAGACCTAATTACCCGCACGGTGGCGCTTCTGGCGCGTGATGGGGCAGGGCAATGGGTGCAGTATAAGCTTGATCGCGGCATTGATCATATTCTGGTCGATGAAGCACAGGATACCAGTCCCGATCAGTGGCAGGTCATCCGCATGTTGTCGGAAGAGTTTTTCTCAGGCCTCGGTCAGCGCAACGTGCAGCGCACGCTGTTTGCCGTGGGCGATGAAAAGCAGTCGATCTACTCGTTTCAGGGGGCCGTGCCGGAAGACTTTGCTATTCAAGGTAAAGCCATCAGTGCCAAGGCTCGTGATGCAGACCTTACGTTTAAAGAGGTCCGCCTGAATTTCTCGTTCCGCTCTGCGCCAGATGTTTTGCAGGCGGTAGATGAAGTGTTCTCGCGTCCAGAGGCTAATCGCGGCTTGTCAGGGGCCACCGTTCACTCTGCCATTCGCGATCAGGAGCCGGGTGAGGTAGAAATCTGGGATATGCTGACGCCGGAAGTGGTTGAGGAGCCGGATGACTGGCGCGTGCCGGTCGACCACTTGCAGGCACCTGCCATAAAACTTGCCGAACAGATTGCAGAAACCATTCGCTACTGGCTTGATCGCGGCGAAACCATTCCAGGTCAGAACCGCAAACTTGCGCCGAAAGATATTATGGTGCTGGTTCGTAAGCGCGATCAGTTCATGCCAGCGCTTTCGCGGGCACTCAAAGAGCGCCATGTGCCGGTGGCTGGTGCCGACCGCCTCAAGCTTACAAGCCACATCGCCATTCAGGATTTGATGGCGCTGGGGCGTTTCGTTTTGCAGCCGTCAGATGATTTGTCATTGGCTTCGCTTCTAAAAAGTCCGCTGTTTGGCTGGGATGATGACAGGCTGTTTGCATTGGCCAATCCGCGCAAGAGCGGCGAAACACTGTTTGAGCGTCTCTATCATGCATCCCTTGAAGAACCGGCATTGATCGGTGTGCACAAGACGCTGAGCCGCTGGCGCAATATGGCCGATACCATGCCAATCTTCGAGTTCTATGCGCGGGTTTTGAGTGCGGATGGTGCTCGGCGTAAGTTGCTTGCGCGGCTTGGGCCGGAAGCAGGCGATATTATCGACGAATTTCAGAACTATGCGCTTTCCGCTGAACGCGCTGGCCTGCCGGGCATGCAGGCATTTCTGGAAACGCTCGATGCAGCCTCGCCGCAAATCAAGCGCGAACTTGATCAGGGCCGCAACGAAGTGCGTATCATGACGGTTCATGCCGCCAAGGGGCTTGAAGGCGCTGTAGTGTTTCTGGTTGATCCGGGCAATGCCGTCTGGAGCGGGACGCGCGCACCAAAGCTCATTCCGTTTGATCTTACTAATGATGGACCACAGGTGAAAGGCTATCTCTGGCAACCCAATGCTGGTTATCAAACCGGCTTTCTGGCTTCGCAGATTGAGGGCCTGAAGGTGCGCGCCGAAGAAGAATATCGCCGCCTGCTCTATGTAGGAATGACGCGTGCGGAGGACCGGCTGATTGTCTGTGGCTATCGCGGATCGCGTGAAAGCGGCGAGACATGGCACAGGCTGGTCGAAGATGCGCTGACAACAAAGGCTGAAACCTTTGTGCACCCGGTTTCGGGCGTTGCCGCCCGACGCTACCGCAACACGCCGCGCGGTTTGACTGAGATTGCCGAGCCTGAAGTGGTGCAAGTCGCAGAACTGCCGCCACTGCCAGACGACTTTAAAAAGCCGATAAAGCCGGAACCGGGGCTGCCGCGTCCCCTTGCCCCATCGGGCGCATCGGCATTGATTGAAGCGGATGAGGAGCCACCGCTCGATACGTTGTCGCCCGTTCTGGGACAGAGCGGCGAGACGTCGGCTTTCGCGTTAAGGCGCGGTACGGCGATCCATATGCTGCTGCAATATCTGCCCGAAGTGGCGATAAATGAGCGTGAGAAGCTTGCGCAGGACTATCTCGCGCGCATTGCTTCCGACTGGCCCGAAGCTGAACGCGCGAAAGCCTGGGCGAGTGTGGCAACCATTCTGGCTGATCTAAAGTTTGCGCCGGTCTTTGCCAAAGGATCGCGTGGTGAAGTGGCGGTCATGGGTACGATCAATCTCGGCGGAAAAGACCATGCCGTGTCAGGGCAGATCGACCGCATCAGCGTTGACGAAGCTCGCGTTCTGATCGTGGATTATAAAACCAATCGCCCGCCGCCAAAGAGTGTTGAAGCCGTACCTTTCGCCTATCGCGCGCAGCTGGCGCTCTATCGGGAATTGCTTGCGCCTCTCTATCCGGGACGGGTAGTCGAGGCCGCTTTGTTGTTCACCGAAGGGCCATATCTGCTGCCATTGCCAGAAGCTTCAATGGATGAAGCACTGAAGGCGCTCAGTGACTCTCAAGGAAAGGTGACCAACCAGAACTTGACGGATGGCAGTCAACACGCCACATGATATAGTCAAATGAGCAGTTTCTCTTGAGTCTTTTGCTCTCAAACAGATATGAGGATAGCCCTATGGCAACCGTAAAGGTCGATAACAGCAATTTTCAGTCGGACGTTCTTCAGTCGAGCGAGCCTGTCGTCGTGGATTTTGGGCTGAATGGTGCGGTCCATGCAAGATGATCGCTCCGGCTCTTGATGAGATTGCCGCTGAAATGGCTGGTCAGGTTAAGATCGCCAAGGTCAATATCGACGAAAATCCTGAACTCGCCGCACAGTTTGGCGTGCGTTCGATCCCAACGCTGCTGATGTTCAAGGATGGCGAACTCGCCGCCAACATGGTTGGCGCTGCTCCAAAGAGCCGCCTTGCCGACTGGATCAAGGCTTCTGCTGCTTAATCAGCAAGCTTCTGATTTGTGACAAAACCCGGCCTTTGTGCCGGGTTTTTTGTTGCGCTCATGATGCCCCGAAAGCGCAAGCATTCAAGAAAGCTTCAATGAACTGAGAAAATACTGTTACAAATGAGGCCTATTCCCCGTGCAGTCTCAAAGCTGGCCGTCGTTCATCCGGCGGTCGCCATCGTTCGGGGTAAAGCATGCTTATTAATCGTCGTCACGCATTGGGTTTGATGGGAGCTGCTGCCGGCACTTTCGTCTTGCCGGGCATCGTTCGCGCCAACCAGCGCCGCTCGATCACGATCGCGGTGCAGAAGATCACCAACAACAACACGCTCGACATCTGGAACGAGCAGTCGAATGTTGGCGAGCGTGTCTTCTTCCCGAATTTGTGGGAAGGTCTCATCCTGCGTGACTGGATGGGCAATCAGGGACCTGTTCCCGGCCTTGCCACCGAGTGGAAGCGTCTTGATGACAAGACCATTGAGTTGAAGCTGCGTCAGGGTGTGAAGTTCCACAATGGCGATGAACTGACGGCTGAAGACGTGGTTTTCTCGTTCTCCGATGAGCGCCTTTTTGCAGGTACTGAGCCATCGGGTGGCAAGACGCTTTACGAAGCAAACTTCAAGCCGCAGACCGAAAAAGAACTGCCAGCTGCAATTCCGGGCATTTCGCGTCGCCTGTGGCCAGCCCTTCGCGGTGTCGAAGCTGTCGACAAATATACCGTGCGTTTCCACAATGCGACACCTGACGTCACACTTGAAGGCCGCCTCTACGCCTTCGGTTCGCAGATTGCCAACAAGCGCGCCTGGAACGAAGCAAAGTCCTATACCGATTGGGCTCGTAAGCCAGTCACAACCGGCCCTTACAAGGTTGCTGACTATAAGCCAGACGTAGAACTGGTGCTTGAAGCGCACGACGAATATTGGGGCGGTCGCCCGCCATTGCAGCAGATCCGCTTCGTCGAAGTGCCGGAAGTTGCAAGCCGCGTAAACGGTTTGATTTCCGGTCAGTATGACTTCGCCTGCGATCTTCCACCAGATCAGATCGGCAATGTTGCGAACAATCCGGGTCTCGAAGTCCAGAGCTCGACCATCTGGAACCATCGCACGACGATTTTCAACACGCAGAATGAAGTGCTGCGCGATCCGCTGGTTCGCCGCGCGATGACTCATTCGATCGACCGTCAGGCAATCGTGGATTCGCTCTGGGCCGGTCAGACTGTTGTGCCTGCTGGTCTGCAGTTTGAAAGCTTCCGCACCTCCGATATGTTCATCGAAGGCTGGGAACCACCACAGTTCGACCCGGAACTCGCCCGCGATCTGCTCAAGCAGGCCAATTATAAGGGCGATGCGATCCCTTACCGTCTGCTCAACAACTACTACACCAACCAGACCCCGACTGCTCAGGTTCTCGTTGAAATGTGGAAGCAGGTTGGTCTGAATGTCGAGATCGAGATGAAGGAAAACTGGGCGCAAATCCATGATCCGGCAGGCACCAAGGGTGTTCGCGACTGGTCGGCATCCAACAACATCAACGATCCGATCACACCGATGGTGGTGCAGTTTGGCCCGAACGGCGAAGTCCAGCAGAAGAAGGACTGGTCGAACGACGAGATCAACAAGCTGTCGGTCATCATGGAAACCTCGACAGACCGCGGAGAGCGCAAGAAGGCGATCAAGCGTATGCTTGAAATCTGCGAGCGCGAAGATCCGGTTTACAGCGTGCTGCATCAGAATGCTGTGTTCACCGGCATGAAGAAGGAACTGAAGTGGAAAGCCGCTCCGGCCTTCGCCATGGATTTCCGTTCAAACAACTGGAACGTCTGATCCTGATGAATGGTTGACGCGATTATGCGTCAGCCATTTTCCTTTTCATGAAATGCATCTGAAAATCGCCAGTAACCGCGATTGACCGAGCGAAAGGAGAAGACGGTGGCATTCGTCTCCATTCGGGATTTAAAGGTTTCTTTCAGCGGTGTGCAGGTTCTGCACGGCATCAATCTCGACATCGACCGGGGTGAAACTCTGGGTCTGGTTGGTGAATCCGGCTGCGGAAAATCTGTAACCTGGCTTGCAGCCCTTGGTCTTTTGTCGGGCAAGACATCGGTTTCCGGTTCAGTAGTCGTTGATGGTCAACAGCTCATTGATGCACCACGTCGCGTGCAGGAAAGCGTTCGCGGCGGTCGCATTGCGATGATTTTTCAGGACCCAAGTTCCTCGCTCAATCCGGTCAAGAAAGTTGGGCCACAGATTGTCGAGTCTTTGGCTCTCCATCGCGGATTGAAGGGCAATACTGCGCGTCTTGAAGCGATCAGGCTTATGGAACGGGTTGGCATTCCAGATGCCGCGCGACGGTTTAATCTTTTCCCGCATGAATTTTCAGGTGGCCAGTGTCAGCGGATCATGATCGCTATCGCATTAGCCGGTGAGCCGGATGTGCTGATTGCGGATGAACCGACCACGGCACTCGATGTCACCATTCAGGCGCAGATTCTCGATCTTCTGAACCAGATCAGGCAGGAAACCGGCATGGCGATCGTATTCATCAGCCATGATCTGGGGGCAGTCAGTCAGATATGCGAGCGGGTGTGCGTCATGTATGCCGGACGTATCGTGGAAACTGCGCAAACGTCGGAATTGTTTGAGACACCGAAGCATCCTTATACATTGGGCCTGTTTGATGCCATTCCGCGGCTCGATGGCGGGCGCGAACGACTGCGCGCCATTCCGGGTACGGTCCCCGATCCCCGACACTTGCCGCAAGGCTGTGCCTTCGCGCCGCGCTGTTCGCAGGCAACCGATCAGTGTGAAAAACATATTCCTGAGCTTCGGCAGTTGAGCGCGCAGAAAGTCGCCTGTTTCAATGCGGTTGATGTGATGGAAACCGCATTCATCGATGCGGGAAACGCCCATTGCACTATCAGTGCAGAAGGAGCGGCTGCATGAGTTTCCTTCTTGAAGCCCGCAATCTCGTTCGCACCTATCAGGGCGGCGGCATCTTCAGAAAGACCGATCCGGTAAAGGCAGTCGACGGCGTGAGTTTACGCATTCAGCCGGGCGAAACTCTTGGCATTGTGGGTGAATCCGGTTGCGGCAAGTCCACGCTCGGTCGTATGTTGCTGGGCATTGACGATGCGACAGAAGGCGAAGTGCTCTTCGACGGCAAGCCGTTGCCAACGCGCAATACGGTCGAATGGCGCAAGCTTCGCGCTCAGATGCAGCTGGTGTTTCAGGACCCGCTCGCAGCCCTTGACCGTCGCCTGACCATTGCCGCGCAGATCGGCGAACCTTTGCAGATACATGGTATCGCTAGAGGAACAGAGCTTAAAGACCGTGTCGATGAGTTGATGATATCAGTCGGCCTTCGTCGCGATCAGGGAGATCGCTATCCGCATGAATTGTCGGGTGGCCAGCGCCAGCGTGTCATCATCGCACGTGCTCTGGCCACAAGCCCGCGCCTGCTGGTCTGTGACGAGCCGGTTTCGGCACTTGATGTTTCCATTCAGGCGCAGGTCGTCAATCTGCTGCGCGATCTGCAGGAACGGCACGGCGTTGCCATGGTTTTCATCAGCCATGATCTCAAGGTCGTGCGCAATATCTGCGACCGCGTGGCGGTCATGTATCTCGGCAAGATCGTCGAAGAAGCAAGCTCCGGTGTGATCTTCGACACACCGCAACACCCTTACACCAAAGCATTGGTTTCCTCCGTGCCTGTTCCGGGAAAGCGGCTTGAGCACCGCATGATCCTCAAGGGTGAGCCGCCAAATCCGGCCAATCGACCGAATGGTTGCGTTTTCCATCCGCGTTGTCCGATTGCTGGGTTCCAGTGTCCGACCGCAATGCCAGAACTTGAAATTTCCGGTTACGACCGACGAACCGCTTGTCATTTTGTCGAGCCGGTCAAAACTGCGGCGTGAGGCTCGAATGTTTTCTTATGTAGCATCCCGCTTTTTCCGCGCGCTGGTCACCGTGTTTCTGGTCATGACCTTCGCTTTCGTGGTTCTGCGCATGTCGGGCGATCCCGCACAGATTATGCTTGGTCCTGATGCGCCGCAGGAATCCATTGATGCGTTTCGCAAGGCGTGGGGGCTGGATGACCCGCTGTGGCTCCAATATCTCTCTTATCTCAAGGGGATTTTGAGCTTCGATTTCGGTGTCTCCATGCGAGACAAGGCATCGGCCATCGATCTGGTGTTGCAGCGTATTCCTGCGACGCTTCAAATCACGATCCCGGCGCTGATCATCAAGCTGTGCCTTGGCATTCCGGCAGGCGTCTATGCGGCCTTGCACCGTCAGGGTTTTGCGGATCGTGGCGTGATCACACTGTCTATTCTTGGCTTTACAGTGCCGTCTTTCGTGCTTGGTCTGGTGCTGGTTCTGATCTTTTCGATCCAGCTTGGCGTTCTGCCATCCGGTGGTAGTGATACGTGGATACATGGCATTCTGCCGACGCTGACGATTGCCATCGGCGGTACGGCAATTCTGGCGCGTTTCTCGCGTTCGGCAATGATCGAAGTGCTTGGCCGTCCCTATATCCGCACAGCTTCCGCCAAGGGGGTGAGCTGGCATGATGTTGTGTGGAAACACGCACTGCCCAATGCTTCAGTGCCGATTGTCACCATTGTCGGCTTCATGGTCGGATCGTTGATTGCGGGTGCGGTTGTCGTTGAGACCATCTTTTCATGGCCGGGCGTCGGACGCCTGCTTGTTGTTTCGGTTGCCAATCGCGATCTCGCCGTCGTGCAGTGCCTTCTTCTGATGATTGCAAGCTGCATGGTCGTCTCCAACCTCATTGTCGATGTTCTCTACGGCGTTCTTGATCCACGCCTGAGATCAAAGGCTGCGCATTAGAGCGCATCCCGAAAAGTGTGAAACGGTTTTCGGACAAAGATGCGCGTTAAAACAAATATTTAGAGCGGCGATCTGATCCAATCAGATCGAAACGCGCTCTAAGGGAGGTTGAGGATGACTGACACAGCTCTTCACAGCACGACCGCAATTCGCGCACCGGGGCTTATAACGCGTCTGCGTAAGTCTGTGCCCGCAAGTGTCGCATTTGCGATTTTCTGGCTTGGATTGATGCTTTTCGTGGTGTCCTTCGCCGATCTGCTGCGACCATATCCAATCACCAAAATGGACCTGATGGCGCGTCTGGTTCCGCTTGGCACGCCTGGACATTGGCTGGGCACCGATGAACTTGGTCGTGATGTCTATTCGCGTCTTCTGCAGTCGATCCGCGTTTCGCTGATCATTGCGTTTGGCGCGACAATCCTCTCGGCCTTCTTCGGGACACTGCTCGGCTTTCTTGCTGCCCGGTTCCGTGGCTGGGTGGAGCAGGTGGTGCTGATGCTGGCAGATTTTCAGGCGGCACTTCCGTTCATGGTGCTGGCTCTGGCTGTGCTGGCTTTCTTCGGCAACTCGCTGACGCTGCTCATCTGTCTGATGGGTTTCTATGGCTGGGAACGTTATGCACGCATTGCGCGCGGGCTTGCCATTTCTGCCGGTGCGCAGGGCTATGCCAGTGCGGTCGTGCAGCTGGGTGCTACGCCGTTCCGGGTCTATTTTCATCACATTCTGCCGAATGTCGCCTCGACGCTGATCGTGTCGATGACGCTGACTTTCCCGGAAATAATCCTGATGGAATCCGGGCTTTCATTTCTTGGTCTGGGCGTACAGCCCCCGGCCACCTCTCTGGGCAACATGGTTGGCTTTGCGCGCGAATATCTCACGCAGGCACCGTGGATCATGCTGGCACCGGCGCTGGTGATCGTACTGACAACCCTTTCAATTTCACTTCTCGGGGACTGGCTGCGCGACAAGCTGGACCCAACCGTTCAATAGGAATATCGCAATGATAAAGATCATGGCGCATCGTGGTGCGCGCAATCTGTGGGCTGAAAACTCGCTGACAGGTTTCAGAAACGTGCTGAAGCTGGACGTCGATAGTGTCGAGTTCGACCTGCATCTGACAGGTGCCGGACAGATTTTGGTTATCCATGACAGCACGCTGGAGCGTACGACAGACGCTCAAGGTTATGTCCGTGATCTCGATGACGATGCACGTCGCGCCATTCGGCTCAAAGACGAGCAGGGCAGTGTGACCGGGGATAGCATTCCGACTTTTGACGAAGTGCTGGACGTGTTTGCGACGAGGCCGGAACTCAAGCTCTATGTCGAGCTGAAGTCAGGCCCGGATGGCACACCTTATGAAGGGCTGGTCGAGAAGGCCGTCGAAATCATCAAGGCACGCGGCATCGAAGAGCGTGTCGTTCTGCATTCCTTCGACCGCAGCGTTGTTGAGCGCTGCGCCGAAGTTGCCCCGGAAATCGAACGACTGATGTCGCTCAACACCGAATGGGTTGAGCGCAATGGTGGGCTGGAGCATTTCTTTGCGAGCGTCGAGCCGCTGGTTCAATATGTCGGCGTTCACCACGCCCTGTTCGAGGCTGAATTTGAGCGCATCACGTCGCTGTTTCCAAACGAACGCCTTGGTGTATGGACGCTCAACGAGCGCGACCTGATTGACCGCTGGATGCAACGCGATGTCGCTTACATCACGTCGGATAGTCCCGATCTGGTGATTGCGTCTCGCCTCGCTCTCGCAAAACAGCCCGCCTGACAAATCTCAGCTCTCAAACCTTACTCGGTCAACCTCAGGAAGAACATTATGTCTGATCTGCCACTGCTCGGCGTAGCCGTGCCATTGTCATATCTCGAAAACCATCTCGACTTTATCCTTTCGGAAAATCGCGATCTGGAAATTCAGGATTTCTTTGATGTCAGTCTGTTGAAAGGTGATTGGAAACTGCCAGCAAACCGGATCAAGGCGCTGCTGGATGGCTATAAGGGCCGTCTCGGCATTCATGGCCCTTTCTGGGGGCTCAATATGTCGAACCCGGATGAAGACATTCGTAATATCGTGCGTGAGCGTTATCTCAAGGGTCTGGAAGTCTGCGAATATATCGGTGCAACGCAGATGGTCGTGCACAGCCCTTATAATTTCTGGTTCAACAACAATCGCGACAATTCGCCGGAAAGTGCGCAGGATATCGTCGATTACGCCCATGACACACTCGCTTTGGTCGTCAAACGCGCAGAAGAAATCGGCTGTACGCTGGTGATCGAAAACATTGAAGATATCGACCCCGATGCCCGTCGCATTCTGGCCGATAGCTTCCAGTCAAAGTCGGTCGCGGTATCGGTCGACACCGGCCACGCGCATTTTGCCTATGGCTCCATGGGCGCGCATCCGGTCGATTATTTCATCAGCCGCGCAGGCAATCGTCTTGAGCATGTGCATCTTCAGGATGCAGACGGCCACGCCGACCGGCATTGGGCAATCGGCGAAGGCACGATCTGCTGGCATGCAGTCTTTGCCGCTTTGTCGAAGCTTGAGAGCAATCCGCGCCTGATACTCGAACTGCGCAACAAGAATAAAATCCAGCAGTCGGTACGGTATCTCACATCAGCTGGTCTGGCGCGCTAACAGCAACGTTTCTGTCTCCTATGGCTGTCATGAATGGCAAATGGTTTGCCGCTCATGGCAGCCGTTTTTTTATGATTGTTCCAAGTGGCGTGGTTCTCAATTTCACCGCCGATAGTTCTGGAATAAACAAAGCATAGCAAATTCAATTCATTATCGCTTTCCCGATTCTTTCAAAGGGACACAAAACCCTTATCTGATGTCTGATACATCAGATATTGACATATCAAGTCATGTGTTCCAAGATCGTCTGGTAATTTCGGATGACAGTCAGGTGCGCCCTTGCGTGATAACGTTTCCCCATTTTCACCGATCAAGGTGAAGAGCCTCAGAGATCATGTGCATGACGATCTTCGGGAGGCGATTATTTCGGGGCGTCTGAAATCCGGCGACAGATTGAATGAGCGGCAATTGGCGGCAGATCTCGGCATCAGCACCAGCCCTTTGAAAGAAGCGCTGCGACAGCTGGAAGGCGAGGGGCTGGTCCGCACGGAAGCGCGACGCGGGACATTCGTTTCGTTCAATGCGCGGCAGGCGGAAGAGATGACGCTGGCGCGTGCTGCACTTGAAAGCATTATCGCACGACAGGCTGCAAAGCATGGCGGAGAAGAGGCTTTTGCATTTCTCCGTGCAGTTATTGAGGAAATGAGGGCGGCAGTGGAATCCGGTGATGTGGATGCGCTGATCGAGCTCAATGAGAAATTTCATGATGCCATTCATGAGGCGTCGGGATGCGAATATTTGCGGCGACTGCAAAATGCGCAGCGCATGTATGACCATGCTGCCCGTGTGACGGTGCTGTCGCGCGAAGATGTGCGCAGGCAATCGTTTGGCGAGCATGAAGCAATCATGCAGGCGATTACTGCAAGAAACGGGGATTTGGCCGAGCGGTTGATGCGGGAGCACATCGTGAAGGCGGGGGATACACATATCGAACTGGTCTTCTGACCAGTACCTGGGAGGGTATTATGAATTTAGCGGAATACCGCCGGGTGCTGCGAGGCATCTCGGGCGTGCATGCGACTGCCTATAATACAGATGGTGAAATCGATGCCGCGCTGACAGCGAAAATTGTCGAGCGGATTGCCGGGGCAGGTGTGCATAATATCGTCACCGGCGGCAATACGGGCGAGTTCTACAGCATGACTGTGGATGAGGTGATCCGCTTGCAGGCTATCGCGGTGAAGGCGGCAGATGGCAAGGCTGCAGTGACTGCCGCAGCCGGTCGCTCTGTGCGTGATGCGATCAGGGTTTCAAAAGCAGCACAAGCCGAAGGTGCCGATGGCGTGATGATCCATCACCCGCTTGATCCCTTTGCGGCGCCGCATGCGCAGGTTGATTACTTCATTGAAATTGCTGAAGCGATTGATCTGCCTATCGTGGCCTATATCCGCTCCGATCTGATCCCGCTTGACGAGATGGTGCGTCTGGCAACGCATCCGAAAGTCGCAGGCGTCAAGTTTGCCTCGCAAAATACCATGCTGTTCTTTGAATGCTGTCGCGCAACCAAGGGGACGGACGCGACCTGGATTTGTGGTCTCGCGGAAAGCTGGGCGCTGCCATTCTACGCGCTTGGTGGTCGTGGCTTTACGTCAGGTCTTGTCAATGTCGCGCCGGAACGCTCGCTGGCGGTCTGGAATGCGCTGGAAGCTGGCGATTACGCCCGCGCCCGCGAGGTTGTTGAAAGCATCGCCGATTTTGAAACCATGCGAACCAAATATCGCAATGGTGCAAACGTCACAGTGGTCAAGGAAGCACTACAAATTCAGGGCCTTGCTGTCGGCGATGTCCGGCTTCCGGGGTTGCCGAAACTCGAAACGGCTGACCGCAAGACACTCGAAAAGGTTGTTGCAGGTTGGGAGACTGATGCAATTGTCTGAAGACATTCGCGCATCCCGAAAAGTGTGAAGCGGTTTTCGGGCAAGATGCGCGTCAAAACAATAGTTTAGAAAACCGGCACGTACCGACAGGAGGAAGCGGTGCGTGCTGGACAAGCAAAAAAGTGGAGGAGAACATGACCAAAGGAATTTCACGCCGCACATTCATGGCGGGCGCAGGGCTTGCGACCGGCGCAGGGCTTTTGCTGCCAAAGGGTGTCGCATGGGCGCAATCGGCAAAGCTGCCATCATCGCCCGTCGCATTGAACGTCATTGATGCGGCTGGCAATCTTGCGCTGACACAGCCGATTTTCGACAACTTCGCTTCAGAACAGAAAGCGCTTGTATCGCGCTTTACCTTTAACAAAGCACCGGCACCGGAACTTCCCGGCAAGATCAAGGCGCAGCAACGCGCCAACCGGATTGACATCGATATGGTCATCGTTGGCCCGGATGCTCTTTCTGCGGGTCTTGCTGACGATATCTGGACCGATATCATCGCGCTTCCGGACAATGGCCTGCCAAAGTTGCAGGATGTCTATCTTGAGCCAGCCTGGCGCATGCAGGAAATGTCGAAAGGCAAGGGCGTCGTCGTATCCTATTACCCATCGGGCCCGTTGCTCGAATACCATCCAGATAAGGTGAAGACCCCGCCAAAAACTGCGGAAGAGCTTCTTGCCTGGACCAAGGAAAACCCGAACAAGTTCATCTATGCCCGCCCGGCAAATTCCGGTCCGGGGCGTACATTCCTGATGGGGCTGCCTTATCTGCTCGGTGACAGCGATCCGAAAGATCCGGTCAAGGGCTGGGACAAGACCTGGGCCTATCTCAAGGAACTGCACAAGAATATCGAATATTATCCGGCGGGAACCGGCGCGCTGATGAAAGAGCTCGGCGAAGGCACACGCTATATGACTGCGACCACAACGGGTTGGGATATCAATCCGCGTGCGCTTGGTGTCGTTCCGAAAGAAATGGCAGTCAGCAAGCTTGAAGGTTTCCATTGGGTCTGCGACGCGCATTATTTCGCAATTCCAAAGGGTGTTTCGGAAGAAAAGATCGCGGTTTTGATGGAGTTCATTAAATTCGCGCTCAAGCCGGACCAGCAGGCCTATTCCTATGATGCTGGCTACTTCTATCCGGGACCAGCGGTGAAGGACGTCACCATCGAGATGGCGCCCAAGGAAAGTCAGCAAGTGATCGCCGAATTCGGTCGTCCTGAATATGCCGACTGGATTGCAAACAATCCGATTGAGTTGCCGCTTGAGCCTGAAGCTCTGGTTGCCGCCTTCCGGCGCTGGGACGAGGACGTCGCAGCCAGCTGAGGCTTCTCGAAAGCGTCGATGGCGGATCCTATCGGTCCGCCATTAGCCGCCTAAGATTACACCACTCAATTTACGGTGCTTGCGTCAATGTCCTTTCAAGAACTTCGGCTCGACCGAATGAGCCGCTCATTTGGAACTTTTAACGCGCTGCGGGAGATTAACCTCACGATCGGTAAAGGCGAGTTCATCGCTCTTCTCGGTCCGTCTGGCTGCGGAAAGTCCACGGCTCTCAATTGCATTGCAGGTCTTTTGGGCACGACTGGCGGGGGCATCTATATCGATGACAAGCGCGTGGATCAGTTGAAGCCCGAGGATCGCGGCTTTGGCATGGTGTTCCAGAACTACGCCCTCTTTCCCCATATGAATGTCCTGCAAAATGTCGGCTTTGGCCTGAAAATGCGCGGACTTGCCAAAAGCGAGATCGAGAAACGGTCGCGTGCAGCGCTTGCACTGGTGCGTTTGCAGGGACAGGAAGAAAAGCTTCCCGGCCAATTGTCAGGCGGGCAGCAACAGCGTGTTGCCATTGCGCGTGCTATCGTCATCGAGCCGCCGCTGGTGCTGATGGACGAACCGCTTTCAAATCTCGATGCAAAGTTGCGACTGGAAATGCGCGCTGAAATCCGGCGCATTCATAACCAGTTGGGTTCCACCACCATCTATGTCACGCATGATCAGGATGAGGCTTTGTCGCTGGCAGACCGCATCGTGGTGTTGCGCGACGGTGAAATCCGGCAGGTTGGCACACCGCACGAGCTTTACGAGCAACCGCGTTATCTCGATGTTGCAGCCTTCATGGGGTTCCGCAATGCGCTCCATGGCAAGGTGCTGCGCGTTGAAGATGGTCAGGCCACAATCGCCGTTGCCGGCAGTGAATTGACCGGCCGCGCGATGGATCAGCTTGTACCCGGCGACAATGCCGTTCTGATGGCACGCGGCGACGATGTGGTTTCAGGCGAAAAGGGTCGCAATACGATCGAGGCGACCGTCGAGACGATCGAATATCGCGGGCGCGAATATGTCGGTATTGCCCGCACAGAAACCGGCATGGAAATGGTCTTTCACGGCCCACAGGAGGTTGGACCCGGGGCGAAAATCACACTTGGCATCGATGCGAGCCACGCGCTGGTCTTTGCAGGCGAGGCTTAAGCCATGGCGGAGAAACGCTTTTCCGATGCAACGCTCAAACCCGGTTTGCGTCAGCGGCTTGCCAATCGTGGTTTCGATGGTGTCACGCTGCTGATCCTGCCCGCACTGCTCTTTGTAATCGGTGTTTTCATCTATCCGTTTTTGTACGGTCTTGTGCTGTCGTTCAATCCGCTGGATGGCGGTGGAGCACTGGCCAATTACCGCAAGTTCTTCTCCGATCCTTATCTTTACAAGACCATTGGTGCGACGCTGTGGCTGGCAGTTCCAGTCACGCTGATCAGCATATTGCTTGCCGTTCCAATCGCCATGCGTGTGCGGCTGATGCGCAAGCAGCGCCTTCTGACGACAATCCTTGTGCTGCCTGTAACATTGGGCACAGTGCTTATTGCCGAAGGGCTTCTGAATTATCTGGGGCCGCAGGGCTGGTTCAGCCGCAGCCTGATCGCTACCGGCTTTATCGATAATCCGCTCAAGCTCACCAACAACTATTGGGGCGTATTCGCCTCGCTGGTGATCACGGTTTTCCCGTTCACGTTCCTGCTGACGCTGTCCTACATAACCGGCATTGACCCCGCACTTGAGCGGGCCGCTGCAACGCATGGAGCAAACAGCTGGCAGCGCTTCCGTCATGTCATGCTGCCGCTTCTGGTGCCGGGCCTTGTTGTCGCGTCGTGTCTCACCTTCGTGCAGGCTTTTGCTGTGTTTCCATCTGCTGTGCTGTTGGGTGCACCGTCAGGACCGACGCGCGTGATTTCCATTGCTGCAGCGCAGGCGGCTTTCGAGCAGTATGACGACTCCATGGCGTCTTCCATCGCCATGATTATGGCGGCGGTGCAGCTGCTTGTCGTCGGTGCGCTGCTTGGGGTGCGTTCACTCTTTTATCGCGGTTCGACCGCTGGCGGGAAAGGATAGACCATGATCCGCGATACATCTGTCCTTTCAAAACTCTGGATCACCGTTGTCTGGCTTGTGACGGGCTTCTTCGTCCTCAATGTGCTGGCGGTTATCACTGCGGTCGTGGTTTCAAGCTTCGGTACGCGCTGGCTTGGCACCTGGTTTCCGGACGGTTTCACAACGCGCTGGTATGCAGCCGCCTGGGCAGAGTTCCAGCTCGATCAGGTGTTGCTGGTGACATTTCAGGTCGTCTTTGCAGTGGTTATTCTGTCCGGATTTCTGGGCGTGACGGCTGCTTATGCAATGGCGCGCCGTGATTTTCCCGGCAAGAAGTTTGTGCTGCTGATCTTTCTGCTGCCACTGCTTGTGCCGCCGATTACCTTCGGTATCCCATTGGCAACGGTGCTCTACAAGTTTGGTGTCGGTGGCACTTTCTGGGGTGTGGTTCTCGCCAATCTGGTGCCGACAGTCCCCTTCGTCATTCTGGTGATGGTGCCGTTCATCGAGCAGATCGATCCCAAGGTGGAAGCCGCAGCACGAGTCTTTGGCGCAGGCACGTTCAAACTGTTTCTGCATGTGCTTTTGCCGATGCTGACACCGGGCATTCTGGCGGCCATGCTGCTTGTCCTGGTGCGCACGGTTGCCATGTTCGAACTGACCTTCCTGACGGCTGGGCCAACATCACAGACATTGGTCGTGGCGCTTTATTATTCGGTCTTTGCTGCCGGTGTGCGTTCGGTTCAATCCATCGACGCCATGGCGGTGATCTACATGGTTACATCACTGGTCTGGCTGTTGCTGGCGCTGCGCTTCGTCAATCCGACGCAGATCGTGGCGCGCAATCGTCAACCTTCTGCCCATTGATGCGGCCAACATTTCTCGGAGTGCATGATGAAAATTACGGCCATCGAAACGGTGCAGCTTCCGCACCTCAACAACATCCTGTGGGTCCGCGTCCACACAGATGAAGGGATCGTTGGGTTGGGCGAGACTTTCCGCGGAGCAAATGCGGTCGCAGCCTATATTCACAGCGATATAGCACCGCAACTGGTAGGGCAGAACCCGTTGGAGATTGATCGTATCTCCAAGCTCTTGCTCGAACCCTATGTGGGTTTCCGTTCATCGGGCGTGGAGATCCGTGCGGCCTCCGCAATCGACATCGCGCTGTGGGATATTTTCGGAAAACTGACCAATCAGCCGATTCATCAGTTGCTGGGCGGTCTCTCGCGTCCGTCGATCCGCACCTATAATACCTGCGCGGGCTATACCTATAACAAGAGCGGTGCGCGTCGTTATATAGGTGATCAGGATGATGCGAAGGAAGGTCCGTATGAGGATCAGTTGGCATTTCATCGCGACGCCGGGGCCTTGGCTGAAAGCCTGCTGTCGGAAGGTATTACTGCGATGAAAATCTGGCCCTTCGATCCCTATGCTGTGGCCAGTGGCGGCAACTTCATTCATGCCACCGATCTCGATAAGGCCTTGGTTCCGTTCCGCCAGATCCGTGATGCGGTTGGCGATAAAATGGAAATCATGGTCGAATTTCATTCCATGTGGGATTTGACATCGGCGCTTGCTATCGCCCGCGAACTGAAAGCCTTTCGGCCATTCTGGTCGGAAGACCCGATCAAGATGATGAATCCGCAATCGCTTGCGGTCTATGCGCAACAGTCTGGCATTCCAGTCTGTGCGAGCGAAACCATGGCAACGCGCGCGCAGTTTCTCGAAGTACTGCGCACCGACGCGACCGATTATGTGATGCTCGACATTTCATGGTGCGGCGGACTTTCGGAAGCCAAGAAAATCGCCACCATGGCCGAAGCCTTCCAGCGCCCCATCGCACCGCATGACTGCACCGGGCCGGTGGTCTTCGCGGCCTCCATTCATCTTTCCCTGAATGCGCCCAATGCGATTTTTCAAGAATCTGTGCGGGCCTATTACACCTCATGGTATCGTGATCTGGTGACGGTGATGCCGAGGATTGAGAAGGGCGTGATCTATCCGTTCGAAGGTGCGGGACTGGGGCTTGAATTGTCGGACTTCGTTCTCGACCATCCCGATGTCATCCGTCGCAGCACGAAAGCCGCATGATGGGACCGTTTCGCTGCATAGCCGATTTACGCGGACAACTGATGGAAAGCCCTGTTTGGGATGATCGCCGTGGGACGCTTTTTGCCTGCGATATCAACGGACGCAAGGTCCATGAGATTGATCTGAATAAGGGGCCATTGCGCGAATGGACTTTTGAATCAGAAGTTCCGTGCCTCGGGCTTGCAGAAAGCGGCAAGCTGGTCATTTCGCTAAGCCGTCAGATCATCCTGTTTGACCCGGAAACTGACGAGCGCCAGACGATCTGGGACGGTTATGATGAACCTGAAACATCGCGTCTTAATGACGGCAAAGTTGGGCCGGATGGCGCGTTCTGGGTCGGTAGCATGGATGCACGTCCGCAACGCGAACCCATCTCAAAACTCTATCGTGTGACAGCTGACGGCAAAGCCGAAATCAGGGCAGAAGGTTTTGAGATTTCCAACGGTCTGGCCTGGACCGCGGACGGGGCGACCATGTTCCACACAGATTCTCGCGGGCCATGGATCGACCGTTATGATTTTGATGTCGCAACCGGACTGATAAGCAATCGCAATCGCATTCGCGAGCTTGATGAAGAAAGCGGTCGGCCCGATGGCGGGGCCTGTGATGCAGAAGGCGCTTATTGGAGCGCTGGTGTTTCGGCTGGCGTGTTAAACCGCTTTGATCGTGACGGCACATTGCTGGACCGTGTTCCAACCCCTGTCCCCGCGCCGACAATGCCTTGCTTCTGTGGGCCTGATCTCACGCTTATTGTGATTACCTCACATCGCTTGGGAAACCCGGATGTACCGCAATCGGGCGGCGTGCATCTGGCAAAGGCTCCCGTTGCAGGCGCGAAAGTCGCCAGAATGAAGGGAGTTTGATCCGATGAAAAAACTTCTCCTGACCGGCGCGTCTGGCAATCTGGGCCGTATGCTGGCACCAAGACTGGCGCAAGCGGGCTATCGGCTTCGGCTTTCCGACATCGCGCCGTTTCCTGATGAATTGCCTGAGGGTGCCGAGTTCATTCAGGCTGACCTCACTGATGCGCCAGCAATCGCTGATCTGGTGCGTGGAACGGACACGATCCTGCACTTTGGCGGTATCAGTGTTGAGCAACCTTATGATCTGGTTGCAAAAGCCAATCTGATCGGTGTGACGCATGTTTTCGAGGCAGCAAGAGCGGAAAAGCAGCGGGTCATTTTTGCAAGTTCCAACCATACGATTGGTTTCTACACCCGTGACGAGATGCTGAGCACGGATGAGCCGTTTCGACCCGATGGCTATTATGGGCTTTCCAAAGCCTATGGCGAGCTGCTTGGGCGCATGATGTTCGACAAGCACGGCATCGAAAGTGTGCATCTGCGTATCGGCTCTTGTGTGCCGGAACCGACAGAGGCGCGGCATCTCTCGACGTGGCTCTCGCATGATGATCTGGTTCGGCTTTTGATTGCAGCAATTGAAGCACCAAAAACCGAAGTTGCTGTCGTTTGGGGTGTTTCCGCTAATGCTTCACGCTGGTGGGAAAAGGACGATGCCGCCCGCATCGGATATGTGCCGCAGGACGATGCTTCGCGCTTTGGCGATCTGGCGGAAACCGGCGATCCGGTGTCTCGGCGGTTTCAGGGCGGCACATTCACAGCCCATGATTATTCGCGTGAGGATTGAGCCAGTGGTGCTTGAACTTGACGCTCATGATTATCGGTTGCGGATCGACCCTCAGCATGGCGCAACACTGCTGTCCGCTGAGTGGTATCACCCTGACGGTGGATGGGTTGCTTTGCTTGAGCCTCTGACCACACCGGAAGCGGGTTTGAAGGCGGGATGCTTCGTGATGGCACCTTTTGCCAACCGCATCGATGGCGGGTGTTTCACCTTTGACGGTGCGATTGTTGAGTTGCCCATCAATGCGCCGGATGAAGGAATGGCCATTCACGGCTTTTCTCGGATACGTGGCTGGAAGGCCATGTCGTCAAGCGGGGACCGGGCGGTTCTGGTCGATGAAGTTGAAAGTGAGGATCACCCCTACACTTATCGGCTGGAGCAGGAACTATGCATTTTGCCTGACGGCTTTCGGATATCGCTAAGCATCCGCAACAGTGGTCCCGCGCGATTGCCGTTCGGTATCGGCCTGCATCCGTGGTTTGCCAAAACGGCGCAAGCCACATTGGAGTTTGCTGCAAAGGGCGCGCCACAGCTTGACGCGCGTGGCTTGCCGGTAGGTCTTACTGTGCCTGTCGAAGGTTTCACGCCGGGCGAGACGACGCCGCTGTCTCAATTACCCTTGGTGAATTGCTGTTTCACGGGCTGGGAAAGCCGGAACGCATTCATTCGTTGGCCTGAGACAGACACGGGTTTGAAGCTCAAAGGTGAGGGCGCGTTGCGCCATCTCCATGTGTTCAATCCGCAAGACCGCGCCGTCTTTTGCGCAGAGCCCGTCAGCCATCTGCCGGATGCCATCAATCGGCCAGAACTCGGCGCGGATGCAGCCATGACAATTTTAAGCCCCGGAGAAACGCTCTCCGGTGGCGCTTTTTTCTCAGCATACGCTCTTGAACCAACGGGTGCAGGCCAGTTTTCGGGAAGGCATTGAAATGACCAGAAAAGCATATGAAGATCTGCGTTCGGCACGCTGGATGTTGCCCGATGATCAGCGCTCATCAGGGCATCGTTCCCGAACCATGCAGATGGGCTACGATCCGGCAGACTGGGAAGGCAAGCCGATCATTGCCATCATCAATACATGGTCCGATGCCCAGCCTTGCCATGCACATTTCAAGGATCGTGTCGAATGGGTGAAACGCGGCATCCTGCAGGCTGGCGGCTTTCCGCTTGAGCTTCCGGCGCTTTCGCTGTCTGAAAGCTATGTCAAACCCACGACCATGCTTTACCGCAACATGCTTGCCATGGAGACGGAAGAGCTTTTACGCTCGCATCCTGTCGATGGTGCCGTGCTGATGGGCGGCTGTGACAAGACCACACCCGCGCTCATCATGGGCGCCACAAGTGCTGGCTATCCGTTTGTCTTTTTGCCTGCCGGTCCGATGCTGCGCGGCAATTACGCGGGCAAAACGCTCGGATCAGGCACGGACATGTTCAAGTTCTGGGATGAGCGTCGTGCAGGCACCATCGGTAAAGAAGAATGGCAGGGGATAGAGGGCGGCATTGCGCGCAGCTATGGCCATTGCATGACCATGGGCACGGCCTCCACCATGACGGTTATCGCCGAGGCGATGGGGCTGACATTGCCGGGGGCATCGTCCATTCCCGCTCCTGATGCCAATCACCAGCGTATGTCGACCCAATGTGGCCGCCGCATCGTCGAGATGGTCTGGGAAGGTCTGACGCCCGATCAGATCATCACGCCCGCAGCGGTGAAGAATTCCGTTGTTGTGGCGATGGCAACAGGCTGCTCGACCAATGCGATCATTCACCTGATTGCCATGGCTCGGCGCGCCGGTGTACCGCTGGAGCTTGATGATCTGGATCGGATCGGGCGCACAACGCCGGTCATTGCCAATATCCGGCCATCGGGCTCGACCTATCTGATGGAGGATTTCTACTATGCAGGCGGTATCCGTGCGCTGATGAAACAGCTCGGTGACAAGCTTGATCCATCAGCAATCACCATCACCGGAAAACCGCTGACGGAAGGGCTGGAAAAAGCGCAGGTCTTCAATGACGACGTTATCCGGCCCCTGTCCAATCCGGTGTATCATGAAGGCTCGCTTGCCGTTCTCAAGGGCAATCTTTGCCCGGATGGCGCTGTCATCAAACCTGCAGCCTGCGATCCGAAATTTCATCGCCATACGGGTCCGGCTTTGGTGGCGGATAGTTATCCTGAACTTAAAAAGATCATCGACGACCCCAATTATCCTTTGACGCCCGAGACCGTGCTTGTGTTGCGCAATGCTGGCCCGCAGGGTGGTCCGGGTATGCCGGAATGGGGTATGATCCCGATGCCGAAGGCACTGCTGAAACTTGGTCTCAGGGATATGGTGCGGATTTCAGACGCGCGCATGTCGGGGACGAGTTTTGGTGCCTGTGTTCTCCATGTTGCACCGGAATCCTTTATCGGCGGGCCGCTGGCTTTGCTCAAAACCGGCGATATGGTTGAACTCGATATTCCAGCGCGCAGCCTCAATATGCTGGTTTCCGAAGATGAACTGGCAGCTCGTCGCGCTGCATGGCAGACGCCTGAGCCAAAATATGAGCGCGGCTACGGCTTCGTCTTTTCCAAACATGTCGAGCAAGCCGACAAAGGCTGCGATTTCGATTTCCTGAAAACTGATTTTGGTCGTCCGGTCGACGAGCCGGTCATTTATTAAGAGGCACCGAGATGTCAGACTATATCCTCCCCGACGAAACGCGCGCGAAACTTAAAAAGGTTTCAACAGCATCGGTTGCCACAGCCCTATACAAGCGTGGCTTGCGCAATCAGTTCATTCAAGGCTCGTTTCAGGTGGCACGCAAGCCGGAAAACATGGTGGGGCAGGCCTTTACGCTCCGCTATATCCCAGCGCGCGAAGACCGCAACCCCATTACAGTTTTCCGCAATCCCGATCACAAACAACGTGTCGCGATTGAAACCTGTCCGCCCGGTTGGGTGCTGGTTATGGATGCACGCAAGGATGCGCGCGCAGCGACAGCGGGTTCCATTCTGGTGACGCGACTGGCTTTACGCGGTGCGGCGGGTATTGTTTCAGACGGCGGCTTCCGTGATGTCACGGGCATTGGTGAACTCGACATGCCCGCTTATTGCGCCAAGGCATCGGCGCCGACCAACCTCACCTTGCATGAAGCAGTTGATATCAACGTACCAATTTCCTGTGGTGATGCAGCCGTGTTCCCCGGCGATGTACTGGTGGGCGATTCCGATGGTGTGATGGTGATCCCGGCACATCTTTGCGAAGAGATCGCCGATGAGTGCGTTGGAATGGAAGTTTTTGAGGATTTTGTTCTCGAAGAAGTCAAAAATGGCGCCGGAATTATCGGGCTTTACCCCTGTACGAAGGATGAGTGGGCAAAGAAGTTTGAGGGCTGGAAAAGCGAGAATAATCGCTAATTCTGGAGTGGATCAAAAGACACCGCTTTACTGAGGCGGTGTTCCATTGTCGCGCAAGACTTCACCGGCGAGATACAGCGAGCCGCCAATAAGAATACGTGGCGGCGCTTCATCATGTGCCCAGCTGTCGCGCAGGATTTTCAACGCATTGGCAACCGAATGAACAGGCTCCGCCGAAAGTCCAGCCTTCTGTGCGCTGATCGCCAGTTCATTGTTGGGGATTCCCGCATCACTTGAAGGGATCGGCACGGTAAAGACGTGGCGTGCCATGCCTGCAAAGGCTTCAAAATAGCCGACAGGATCCTTCGTGTTGATCATGCCGGTAATCAGGAACAGAGGCCGTGTGGAGCGTTCCTCAAGGTCGCCAAGGGCTTCTGCGATCACTGCACCTGCACCCGGATTATGCCCCCCATCGAGCCAGATTTCCGATGCTGCCGGTGCGAGATCAATCAATTCACCATGGGTGAGGCGTTGCATGCGTGCGGGCCAATCCACCACCATCAGCGCCTTTTCGGCAGCCTTGTCGGTAATGGTGAAACCGGCCATCTGCACGGCTTCGATTGCTGCAGCCGCATTGGCGATCTGGTGGCGACCCGGCAGGCGCGGCAATGGCAGATCGATCAGCCCGTCCTCGTTCTGGAAGACCATGCGACCATGTTCCTCAAAAGCGAGGAAATCCTGCCCGTAGATCGACAAAGGACAATCCAGACGGTCAGCCGTTGAAATCAGAACTTCGCGTGCTGCATCAAAAAGCTGGAACCCGATGACCACCGGGCAGTCTTTCTTGATAATGCCAGCCTTTTCGGCGGCAATCAGCTCAACCCGGTCGCCGAGAAACGCCTGATGGTCGATGGAAATCGGCATGATCAGCGATACGGCTGGCTCGGGTATGACATTGGTCGCATCAAAACGACCGCCGAGGCCTACTTCCATGATCACGACATCGGCCGGATGTTCTGAAAACAGGACAAAAGCAACGGCGGTGAGGATCTCGAAAACCGTGATGTATTGACCGCCATTGGCGGCTTCCACGCGCTCGATGGCTTCTGCAAGAACGTCGTCTGAAACGAATTTGCCGCCTGTCTTAGAGGCCAGACGATAGCGCTCATGCCAGTTGACCAGATGCGGCGAGGTATGGACGTGCACACCAAAGCCGCTCGCTTCCAGAAGCGCGCGGCAAAAGGCTGTTGCCGATCCCTTGCCGTTTGTTCCGGCAATATGGATGACAGGCGGCAGGTTGAGGTGCGGATTGCCGAGCTTTTCCAGCAGACCGCGAATGCGGTCTAATGAAAGATCAAACCCTTTGGGATGCAATTGCATCAGCCGTTCGATGACGGCATCCGCTTTACCTGTCACGATTATGCCGCCTTGTTGTCAGCTTCTGGCTTCTTTGGTGCAGGCACTGTTGCAGGCACATCGGTATTGGCTGGCTGCCTGGTCATGATTTTCAACAGGCTTGCTATGGTCGACTTCAGCTCAAGGCGCGAGCAAACCATGTCGACCATGCCATGTTCCATCAGATATTCAGCGCTCTGGAAGCCTTCTGGCAGCTTTTCGCGAATGGTCTGTTCGATCACGCGTGGACCAGCAAAGCCGATCAATGCGCCCGGTTCTGCAATGTGAATATCGCCAAGCATAGCATAGGAAGCTGTCACGCCGCCCGTGGTCGGGTTGGTGAGAACAACGATATAAGGCAGGCCTGCTTCTTTGAGCATTTCCACAGCAACAGTGGTGCGCGGAAGCTGCATGAGCGACAGAATGCCTTCCTGCATGCGCGCACCACCCGATGCTGCGAACAAAACCAGCGGACGCTTCAGTTCAATAGCCTTCATGAAGGCCTGAATGATCGCTTCACCGGCACCCATGCCGAGCGAACCGCCCATGAAACCGAAATCCTGCACGGTTGCGACAATCGGCAGACCTTCAATCGTGCCAAGACCATTGATGATCGCGTCTTCCATGCCGGTGCGTGAACGATAGTCTTTCAGACGGTCGATATATTTCTTCTCATCACGGAATTTCAGCGGGTCGACCGGAACCTTTGGGCTTTCCAGCGTCGTGTATTCGCCATTGTCGAAGAAGAAACGCAGACGGTCCTTGCCCTTGATGCGCATGTGATGGCCTGAACCGGGGATCACAAACTGATTGCTCTCAAGGTCCTTATGGAACACCATTTCACCGGTCGATGGATCCTTGATCCAAAGATTTTCCGGCATCTCGCGACGTCCGAGCATCGAATTGATCTTTGGACGAACGTAGTTGGTGATCCAGTTCATGACGTTTGATTCCGTTTCTTGTTCTTCAAAAAACTCGTTATTTTATGCATGTCGTTATCGAAAAACCGGTTTCCACTTTTCCGCGACATGCTCTCTTGCTGCTTAAATGGACGATTTATTGGGCAGCTTCAAGGCGTGTTGCACGAACACTTGCTGCCAATGCACTGACAAGTTTAGTAACAGCAGCGACAGGATCGCCGCTAACCTTGCCATTTTCATCGAGTTCAGCTGCGACTGCGTTGACGATAGCCGTACCAACAACCACGCCGTCTGCAGCTTCTGCAATGGCTGCTGCCTGTTCCGGTGTCTTCACACCAAAGCCCACACAGATCGGCAGATCGGTGCTTTTCTTGATGTGACGTACAGCATCCGCAACGCGGTTGGTATCGGCAATTGCTGAGCCGGTAATGCCATTCATCGAGACGTAGTAGACGAAGCCCGACGAATTATGCAGCACCTTTGGCAGACGCTTGTCGTCGGTGGTTGGCGTCGTCAGACGAATGAAGTTGAGGCCTGCTTGCGTTGCCGGAATGCAGAGTTCCTTGTCCATTTCAGACGGCAGGTCAACAATGATGAAGCCATCAATGCCGGACGTCTTTGCATCAGCAAGGAAGCGTTCAACGCCATAAATATAGATCGGATTGTAATAGCCCATCAGGACGATTGGCGTCGTGTTGTCATCCTTGCGGAAGTCAGCAGCCAGCTGCAACGTCTTTTTGAGCGTCTGACCAGCTTCGAGCGACCGCAGGCCAGCAGCCTGAATGGCCGGGCCATCAGCCATCGGATCAGAGAAGGGCATACCAAGTTCGATCACGTCGGAGCCAGCCTTGGGCAGCGCCTTCATCACATTGAGTGATGTTGCGTAATCCGGATCGCCGCCCATGAAATAGGTAACCAGCGCCGGACGTCCTTCGGACTTGAGCGATGCAAATTTGGTGTCGATGCGTGTGGTCATACCGTGCCCCGTGGCAAAATGCGCGTAAGATAATCGGCGGTTGGTTGGCCGGACATAACCGTTTCCATCCATGCACGCCGTTCAAAGTCGATAATTCCCAGTTCCCAGACACAGGCCATAAGCAAAGGCTGTGCAGGCTCGAACTCAACTTCCTCGTTGAGTTCGGATTGCCAGAGAATCTGGGTTGCGATACCGCCTTCCAGCCACCAGTGCAGAAGCAGCCACAGGCTTTCCTCACCCTGATGCAGAATGGCAAAGCCAGCGCCAAGATGTGGCGTATGCTCAAGCTTGTCTGCAACGGCTGCAATCTGCCTGCGAGCGATGCCACATGCTGCTTCTGCAAGTGGATTGGACGGATCGGCTTCAATGATGTTGAGCTTGATCGTCGCCGTGCCGCACTCTGTCAGCCCGTCGAACCATGCGGCACGCGGTCTGTAAGAGTTGGTGTCGGCGACGATGTTGCTCATCCGGTCCTCACATGTCCATGCCGAGCAACTGCCCGACCGTGTGGACGTCCTTGTCGCCACGACCCGACAGGTTGACGATCATCACCTGATCCTTGCCCATGGACGGCGCCATTTTCACAGCTTGTGCTATGGCGTGCGCGGATTCAAGTGCTGGAATAATACCTTCAACGCGGGTGCAGAGCTGGAAAGCTTCAAGCGCTTCGTCATCGAGGATCGGCACATAGTCAACACGGCCGCTGTCTTTGAGCCATGAATGCTCAGGACCGACGCCCGGATAGTCGAGACCTGCGGAAACCGAATGGCCTTCGAGAATCTGACCGTCTTCGTTCTGCAGCAGATAGGTGCGGTTGCCATGCAGGACGCCGGGGCTGCCTGCACTCATCGATGCGCAATGCTCGACACCGTCAAGGCCACGACCGCCTGCTTCAACGCCGACAATCTTGACGGACGAATCGTCAAGGAAAGGGTGGAACAGGCCGATTGCGTTCGATCCACCACCAACGGCAGCAATGATCACGTCCGGCAGACGGCCTTCCTGTTCAAGAATCTGCTTGCGTGCTTCGGTGCCGATCACCGACTGGAAATCGCGCACGAGTTCCGGATAAGGAGCAGGACCAGCCGCGGTGCCGATCAGGTAATAGGTGTCGTCAACATTGGTGACCCAATCACGAAGCGCTTCGTTCATGGCGTCTTTGAGCGTGCCGTTGCCAGCCGTTACCGGCTTTACTTCGGCACCCAGCAGCTTCATGCGGAAGACGTTTGGCTTCTGACGTTCAACGTCAGTGGCACCCATATAGACCACGCAAGGCAGGCCGAAACGGGCTGCAACGGTTGCCGAAGCAACGCCGTGCTGACCAGCGCCGGTTTCTGCGATGATGCGGGTTTTGCCCATGCGCTTGGCAAGCAGGATCTGGCCGAGGCAATTGTTGATCTTATGGCTGCCGGTGTGGTTCAGGTCTTCGCGCTTGAAGTAAATCTTTGCGCCACCCAGATGCTTGGTCAGGCCTTCGGCATAATAAAGCTTGGAAGGGCGACCGGCATAATAGGTCGACAGGTTGGAAAGCTCGGCCTGAAATTCAGGATCGTTCTTTGCCGTTTCATAGGCTTCCTGCAATTCAAGGATCAGCGGCATCAGTGTTTCGGCGACGAAGCGTCCGCCAAAAATGCCGAACATGCCTTCTTCATCCGGGCCTGTCTTATAGGAATTGGGTTCAACCGGCTTATTCAACGCTTGCCACTCCGTCATGTTCAGGCGCGCTTTGCAGATGGTCTTTCATCCGCAGTCGCAATGGCCTGGAAAAATTCCTCAATGAGACGCACATCCTTTTCGCCGGGTGCGCGCTCTACTCCGGACGATACATCGATACCCGGCGCGCGTGTCTTTTGCAGCGCCTCGGCAATGTTGCCCGCGTTCAGTCCACCGGAAAGCATGTAATCGACACTTTCGTCAAGCACGTCGAGCAATGCCCAGTCAAACGATACACCATTGCCACCCGGAAGGTCTGCGCCTTTCGGTGGTTTGGCATCAAAAAGAAAACGATCAGCAATGCCCTTGTAGGGCACGATCGCATCAAGATCGTGAGCTTCCCGCACTGCAAATGCCTTGATAACCGGCAGGCCGTAACGCTTCTTCACTTCGGCAACGCGTTCTGGCGTTTCATGGCCGTGCAGCTGCAGCATGTCGGGCTTGAGCTCACGCACGATTTCATCGAGCGCGGCATCGTTTGCATCGACCGTAACCGCGACGACTTTAGCGCGGTTTCGGGCTGCATCGCGCAATTGGCCAGCAGCGGCAGGGGTGAGATGGCGCGGGCTTTTTGGAAAGAAGATAAAGCCAATATGGGTCGCCCCGCCATCAAGAGCAGCGTCGACTGCTTCAGGCGTTTTAAGACCGCATATTTTTATATCAAAAGCCATGGCGTTTCCGTCGCACATATTGCTGTGCTACTCAAGCTAATCCGGGGATTTTTAGCTTAATCGCCTTCATAGCCCTCAGCGATCAGATAATCATACGCTTCCATGACCTCAAGGGGAACTGCTTGCGCGATCTGGAAGCCTTGTGCCGGATATTCTAGGATACGCCGGATATCGCCGGTCATTTCGCGTACAAGCATCTCGAAACCATGGCCCGGTGTGGGCTGATCTTCGAAAGCCGTTGGCGGTGCTGTAACGAATGCTTTGGCTTCCGGCCATTGCCGGTCAACGGTGGCGCGAACCCGGCGCTGGGTTTGCGGTTTGGTCACGAAAATCGGACTGATGGCACCGGGCACCATCTTTTCGCGCGAAAAAAGGATGTTTTCGCCAATATTAGTTGCCTTGGGCTCAATGATGATCGCGTCTTCCGGTACGCCCTCGGCAATCGCGATTTCCGCAAAGGCTTCCGCTTCAGAGCTCTTGTAAAGTCCTTTGGTCCAGTTGCCGCTGTGGCCTGTAAACATGAGCCATGTGGCAAGGCCTTGCATATAAAGCTTCGCTGCGTGTGTTGCGACGCGCGTATCGTAGCTACCCAGTCCGATGATGATATCGGCGGTCTGAAGTTCATCATAGATGCAATGGTAATTCCATAGCATCCGTGCAGCAGTTTGAATGTCTGATGTCATGTAAAGTCGATAGCCTGTAATGCGCTGCCATTGCGCTTTAGCCATGCTTTGCAGCGCTCTGTATCGGGGCAAAGCTCATGGCAGAGTTTCCAGAATTTTGGCCCATGGTTCATCTCGATCAGATGCGCCACTTCATGAGCGACGAGATAGTTGATGACGGGCGAAGGCGCCATGCCGATGCGCCAGGAAAACGAAAGCACGCCATCGGAGGTGCATGACCCCCAGCGGCTTTTGGTATCCTTGAACCGGACCGCCTTGGCTTTGCGGCCCACGGTTGCTGTGTGACGAGCAACCAGCTGTTCGATGTCGCACTTGACTTCGCGCTTGAGGTAATCGGCGACGCGCCGCGCCAGATGCGTGGGGTCGCCATGAACGAGCAGAATATTGCCTTCCAGCAAATCCACTGTGCCGCGTCCCGGCTGGTGTGTGATGAGATGCGGAACGCCACGGATGGGAATTTTTACGCCTGCGCGGATGCCTGCCTGATCGGGCAGTTTTGCAATGCGGCTTTCGATCCAGCCCTCATGGCGGATCAGAAAGCTCTGAACTTCACGGTCCGGCAAACCGGGGGGAATGGTGACACGCAGACCTTTGCCGCCAGTTTCAATGCGCAGGGTCAGACGTTTGGCGCGCGGGTTTTCAAGCACGCGCAAAGGCAATTCACGTCCCGCGACCGCATGAATGCGTTCGCTTCTGACTGTCGCCGACTGTTTAGCCTTCGATGAACGAAATAAGGAGAAACCCATCACTTAAGAATAAGCGATTCGCGAAAAAAGCCAGAAATTTTTCTGGTTTAGAGCATAATCCGACTGGAGTGAAACGAGGATCGATAAGATTATGATTAAAACAGAATAGGTTAGAGCGCCGATCTGATTCAATCAGATCGAAATGCGCTTTAAGCAAAACGACGCGGACAAAGCCCGCGTCGTCATCGTACTTCAGTGGTCAAATGTCCGTGACATCGTTGCTGTCGTTCTTTTTGCGTGTCGCTGGCGTCCGTTTGCCGGAGGCTTTGCGTTCAGCCATGAAGCGGTCGAACTCTTCCTTGTCGCGAGCACGGCGCAGTTCTGCCGCATAGGCTTCAAAATCAGCGCGTGCTTCTTCCAGCTTGCGGCGTTCTTCCGCCAGGCGGTCGAGTTCTTCGCGACGCCAGTCGTCAAAAGCTGCATTGCCGGTTGTGCCACCAAAGCTGAAGCTTTCGCTCTTGCCGCAGTTGCGGAACGAGCCAAACATCGAGTCGGTCTTTTCATTCACGCTGCGTTTGAAATCACCGAGACGGTCGCCCCAGATGATATAGGCGAGCATGGCGAGACCAAGCGGCCAGAAAAAGATGAAGCCGAGCACCATCAGCGCGATTGTCGCTGGCGTCCATGCAGGGCGGATCAATGCGGAATTGGTCATGGTATACTCCGTGAAATCTGGGCCGATTGTTGATCTCTCGGCTTGATTTTGAGGTGGTGAACCAATTGCGGCATTTCAAGAATATGGTTTCCGGATTCCCGCATAGCGGGAGCTAACCAATGTGATTATCTCGAAATTTTTTTGCGTAAATGTTCGAGTATTGCCACGCCAAGTCCCGCCAAAAGCGCCCAGAAGGCCGAACCGACACCGAAGAAGGCGATGCCGGAGGCCGTCACAGCAAAAGTTATGACCGCTGCAAGCCGCTCTTCTTCATGTTTGAGGGCGAGCGACATGGCGTTGATAAACGGACCCGTCAGGGCAAGGCCCGCCACCAGCGCAATGAGTGTGGTGGGTAACACTGCGAAGATCGCGACGAGCGATGCACCGAACAAGGCGAAGATGACATAGATTGCTGCATAGACTGGACCAGTCAGCCAGCGCTTTGCATGATCGGGGTGAGCATCGGGACCGGTGCAGAGTGCAGCAGAAATGGCAGCAAGATTGCTCGTTGCTGCGCCAAAAGGGGCTGAAAGCAGGGAGAAAAGACCTGTCACCTGCAAGGAAGCGCTGGTCGGAGGCTCATAGCCTGAAGCACGCAACACGGCAAAGCCCGGCAGGTTCTGTGAGGCCATGGTGACAATATAGAGAGGCAGCGCCAAAGCAATGATCGCACCCATGTGAAATTCAGGCCAGATCAGCGTCAGCGTCGAAATTTCGGGCGCAGGCAATTGTGGCGCACGACCTGACAAGAGCGCGTAAGACATGCCGATTACCAGCACGGCGATAACCGCGAGCGACGGATTAAACAGGCGGATCACGAAAAACAGAGCCACAAGGGGAAGCACGAAAGCCGGGTCGAGCGAGACGGTCTTTGCTGCCGCGATGACGAAACTCAGCAACACACCTGCCAGCATGCCCGATGCAACGGAAGCGGGAATGCGCGATACCAGTGTCGAAAGCTGGCGGATCAGTCCGGTCAGGATGAGGGCAATGGCCGTAACGATAAAAGCGCCAACGGCTTCTTGCATGGTGAAACCTACGCTCGCGCCTATCAGTGCCAGGCCCGGCGTCGACCATGCCGCGATAATCGGCATCTTATAACGCACACTCAGCCATGCGGACGAGGCGGCAATCGCCAGACAGACAGCCGTGACCCAGCTCGCTGTTTGCGCCTGTGTTGCACCAAGTGCATTTGCTGCTGCAATGATGAGAGCCAGCGTAGAGCCAAAGCCCACAATCGCCGCGACCGCCGAAGATGCAAAGACCGAGAAGCGCATGATTATGCTCCTGTCGATATGCGTTCGGCGAGGCCGGAAACTGTACGGATCAAAAGTTCGAGGTCCTGTGGGCGCGAAAGACGATGATCGCCATCGCGAACCAGCGTCAGCGTTACGTCATCGACCGGCAGATGCTCCACCAGTTTCAGTGCGTGTTTATAGGGAACAGCCTCATCCTGCATGCCTTGCAGAATATGAACCGGGCAGCCCGTCTCGATGATTCCCTTGAGAACCAGATTGTGGCGACCATCTTCGATCAGCGCGCGTGTATAGATGTAAGGATTGGGCGAATATTCCGAGGGTTCCTCGAAATAACCGTTTTCGATGAGATCACGCTTTTGTGCTTCAGTCAGCGACGGTTCCACAAGTTCGGCGGTGAAGTCCGGCGCTGGTGCAATCAGAACGATGCCTGCCGGTAACTTGCCAGCCTTTTTCAACTCCTGTGCCATGCGCAGCGCAATCCACCCGCCCATGGACGAGCCGACAAGTATTTGTGGGCCTTGCGCGTATTTTGCATAGACGGCGAGGCTTTCGTCGAGCCAGCGCGAAATCGTGCCCTGATTGAAGTCGCCACCCGACTCACCATGGCCTGAATAATCGAGGCGAAGTGCCGAATGTCCGGTCTGTTCTGCCCATTCGTCGAGAATGACAGCCTTGGTGCCGAGCATGTCGGAGCGATAACCGCCAAGCCAGACGACGCCCGGAGCAACATGTCCGGCACGTTGGCGGACTGCAATCTTTGCACCATCGACATCAATATAGTCTGGTTCAGCTGCGCTCATGGTTCGTCTCCTGATTTGGCAGACAATCTATCAAATGTTTTTCATTTGCCATTTCTGCCCGTCGGAGAAAACCTCACTCCCTTGAAATAATGAGGAATGTGACCGATATGTCGCGTAACACTCCCGAAATACTTCTTTATTCGTCGGGGGTGATTTTCCCTGTCAAAGATGCTATTGACTTTACCGCTCGCTTGACCACATTTCCGCGTTAAACAGCGGTTTGATGGGGAAAGGCCGTCGCGGGCCACAAAATTAAGCCGCCTATGACGTTAATAATCAGGAGATAACGACCATTCGCCGACCGTTCAGAGCGACGCCGGTCCAGAAAGACGGACCGCGCTCCAACCGTGATATCCGGGTTCCCCGGGTCCAGCTTATTGATGCCGAAGGCCACAACCACGGCAGTATCCCGACGCAGGACGCCATTGCGATGGCAGAAGAAGCGGGCCTCGATCTCGTTGAGATCGTGCCGAACGCTGAACCGCCTGTGTGCAAGATCGTGGATCTTGGCAAGCTGAAGTATCAGAATCAGAAAAAAGCCTCCGAAGCACGCAAGAAGCAGAAAACGGTCGAAATCAAGGAAATCAAGATGCGACCGAACATCGACACTCATGACTATGAAGTGAAGATGAAGGCTGCACAGCGTTTCTTCGAAGAAGGCGACAAGGTCAAGGTTACACTTCGTTTCCGTGGCCGTGAAATGGCCCACCAGGAGCTTGGTATGAAGCTTCTGCTGCGCGTGAAGGAAGATACCGTTGAAATCGCAAAGGTGGAATCCGAGCCAAAGCTCGAAGGCCGCCAGATGATGATGGTATTGGCTCCGCGCTAATCGTGAATTCCCGCCTTTGAAAAGCCGCCTTCGGGCGGTTTTTCCTTTTCCAGAATCACCCCACTTTCAGAGAAAACCATGAAAACATTGGGCGAACTGGGCAAATATCAGCAACGACGTCGTCTTGCGATTGCCATTGTCATCGGACTGCTTGTGTTTGCACTGTTGTTTGTGCGTTCACAATCGACAGGCCACATGCATGAATATATCGAGGCATTTGGTATAAGCCTGATCGTTGCAGCCATTCTCGGTCGTATGTGGTGTACGCTTTATATCGGTGGCCGCAAAAGTGCGGAAATCGTGCAGACCGGCCCTTATTCGATGACGCGCAATCCGCTTTATGTGTTCAGCAGCATCGGCGCGATCGGCATTGGCGCCCAGACGGGCAGCATTATTATCGCATTGGCTTTTGGCGTGCTGTGTTACTTAGCTTTTGCGACAGTCATCCGCACGGAAGAGAAGTTTCTCAAGGCGAATTTTGGAAAGCCCTATGAGACTTATTGCGCAAGCGTGCCGCGCTTCTTTCCCAACTTTTCATTGTTTCGCGATGAAGATGAATTGCGCGTAAAGCCGGATCGGCTTTATCGGACATTCACGGACGGTCTTGTGTTCTTTGTGGCTTATCCGTTCTTTGAATTCATCGAATATCTTCAGAACATCGGCACATTGCCGGTTTTGCTGCGACTTTATTGAGTTTGAGGCGCGATTCAGCTTGATTCAAGCTGATTCAGGCATTGCGTTTTTCAGGCTTTAAGCCTATAAGCCGCCTTCGAACCGCCCGGCAGGGCATGCCGTGGCGGTTTCGCATGCTTTTCGGACTTGGTCGGTCCGGGAGTAAAAACTGGGTTCCCATACGCATCAGGCACGACCAGACGCCACACAAGAGGCGTCGAGTGCCGGAGGCACGAGGGGGATCGTAAAGAAGGAGTAGCAAAATGCCCAAGATGAAGACCAAATCGGCTGCTAAGAAGCGGTTCAAAATTACTGGCACTGGCAAAGTTGTAGCTGCGGCTGCAGGCAAGCGCCATGGCATGATCAAGCGCTCGAACAAGTTCATTCGCGATGCACGCGGCACCATGGTGCTCTCGGAAGCAGATGCGAAGATCGTAAAACAGTTCCTGCCTAACGGCCTCTAAGCCGTCTATCCTCTAAGGAGATCATATCATGGCACGTGTAAAACGCGGCGTTACTTCACACGCCAAGCACAAAAAAGTTCTCGACCAGGCTTCCGGTTTCCGCGGCCGTCGTAAAAATACAATCCGCACCGCTAAGGCTGCTGTTGATCGTTCGAAGCAGTATGCTTACCGCGATCGCAAGAACCGTAAGCGTACGTTCCGCGCTCTCTGGATTCAGCGTATCAATGCTGCTGTTCGTGAGCAGGGCCTGACCTATGGCCGTTTCATCGACGGTCTTGCTAAGGCAGGTATCGAAGTCGACCGCAAGGTTCTTTCCGATATCGCAATCCATCAGCCGGAAGCATTCGGCGCGCTGGTTGCAGCGGCAAAGAAGGCTCTCGAGTATCTCAAGAACACCGAGACACCAAACGCTTTTGAAGGCGCTGTTCGTTAAGCCAGCCGCCTTCCCGAAGCGATATTGTTAATTTTGGGAACCCGCGCTGGCTTGGCTGGCGCGGGTTTTTCTTTCGTATCTGGCGTCCGCTACAAATATCACGGATCAAGAGGCGCGACAGGGAAATAAATCAAGAGGCGTCGAGTGTCCCCTGGACACGAGAGGGATGTAAACCAAGAGGCGTGGAGCGCTGAAAGCGCGACAGGGAAGCTAAAAATGAGCGATCTTGAACAACTCGAACAAACTATTCTTGGCGAAATCGTCGCTGCCAGCGATGAGCAGGCGATTGAAGCGGTGCGCGTCGCAGCACTTGGCAAAAAGGGTACTATCTCTGAGAAGCTGAAGACGCTGGGTTCCATGTCTCCAGAAGAGCGTCAGGCGCAGGGACCGGCGATCAATGGTTTGAAGAACCGCGTCACCGAAGCATTGACTGAGCGCAAAACAGAGCTGCGTAAGCAAGCGATTGCCGCGCGCCTTGAGCGCGAAAAGGTCGACGTGACTTTGCCGGTTCGTGAAAGCGCTGCATCGCGCGGCCGCATTCACCCTATTTCGCAGGTTATCGATGAAATCACCGCGATCTTTGCGGATATGGGTTTCTCGATCGCCGAAGGTCCGGATGTCGAAACCGATTATTACAATTTCACGGCGCTGAACTTCCCTGAAGGTCATCCGGCGCGCGAAATGCATGACACGTTCTTCTTCAATGCAGACGAGAAGGGCGAGCGCAAACTTCTGCGCACGCATACCTCTCCGGTGCAAGTGCACACGATGGAGAAGTTCGCGGCCATCCGTGACAAGGAAGGCCGTGACGAACCGATTCGCATCGTTATTCCGGGCAAGACCTACCGCATGGATTCCGATGCTACCCATTCGCCGATGTTCCATCAGGTCGAAGGTCTGGTTGTCGATAAGTCGGCTAATGTTGCCAATATGAAGTGGGTTCTGGAAGAATTCTGCAAATCTTTCTTCGAAGTGCCTTCGGTCAAGATGCGCATGCGTCCGAGCTTCTTCCCGTTCACCGAGCCATCGGTTGAAGTCGATATTCAGTGCGACCGTTCCGGCCCGCATGTGAAGTTCGGCGAGGGCAATGACTGGCTCGAAATTCTGGGCTGCGGCATGGTGCATCCGAATGTGCTGCGTGCTTCCGGCTATGATCCGGACGTCTATCAGGGCTTTGCATGGGGCATGGGTATCGACCGCATCGCCATGCTGAAATATGGCATGCCTGATCTGCGCGCATTCTTCGATGCCGATGTGCGCTGGATCAATCATTACGGTTTCCGTCCACTCGACATTCCGACGCTGTTCGGCGGTCTGAGCGCGTAAAGATCGGATAAGGAATAAAGAGATGAAATTCACGCTTTCCTGGCTCAAGGATCACCTTGAAACCGATGCGACGCTTGCTGAGATCGTCGAGAAGCTTACTGATATTGGTCTGGAAGTGGATGGGGTCGATGACCGCGCCGCTTTCAAGGCGTTCAAGGTCGCCAAGGTTCTGACTGCCGTTCCGCATCCTGATGCTGACAAGCTGCGCGTTCTCTCGGTCGATACGGGCGAAGGCCAGCCGGTTCAGGTGGTCTGTGGTGCACCAAACGCCCGGGCCGGGCTTGTCGGTGTTCTGGGGCGTCCGGGCGATTATGTGCCGGGCCTTGATGTCACGCTGTCGGTCGGCAAGATTCGCGGTGTCGAAAGCTTCGGCATGATGTGTTCCGAGCGCGAGCTGGAACTTTCCGACGAACATAACGGCATTATTGATCTGCCCGACGATGTTCCGGTCGGCACCAGCTTCGCCGCCTATATGGGCCTCGATGATCCAATTATCGAAATCGGTCTGACGCCAAACCGTGCGGACTGCACTGGCATTCGTGGCATCGCGCGCGATCTTGCCGCAGCTGGTCTTGGTACGCTCAGGAACACCTTGCCGGAAGCGGCGAAGGGCGAAGGCGAAACGCCGGTTAAGGTCATTCTTGATCAGGATACCGAAAACCCATTCTGCACCGGCTTCGCACTGCGCTTGGTCAAGGGTGTGAAGAACGGTCCAAGCCCGAAATGGATGCAGCAACGCCTCAAGGCCATTGGTCTGCGTCCAATTAATGCACTGGTAGACATCACCAATTACGTGACGTTCGATCAGGGCCGTCCGCTGCATGTGTTTGATGCGGCCAAGGTCAAAGGCAATCTCACGGTGCGTCTGGCCAAGGATGGCGAAACCATTCTCGGTCTTGACCAGCGTGAATATAAGTTCAAGCCGGGCATGTATGTGATCGCCGATGAAAACGGTCCCGAATCGATTGCCGGTATCATGGGCGGTGAGCATTCTGGCTGTGATGAAAACACCGTCGATGTGCTGATTGAATCTGCTCTCTGGGACCCGCGCATGATTGCACGCACGGGCCGCGAACTCGGCATCGTTACCGATGCACGCTATCGCTTTGAGCGCGGCGTCGATCCGGAAATGATGGTTCCGGGTGCAGAAATCGCGACCAAGCTGGTGCTCGAGCTCTGTGGCGGTCAGCCGACAGTTCTCGACGTGGTTGGTTACAAGCCTTATCAGGCACGCGTCATCGATTTCCCGGTTTCGGAAGTCAAGCGCCTGACGGGCATTGAGGTGGCCTATGATGCTTCGCTTGATATTCTGAAGCGACTTGGCTTCGGCGTTGAAGGCGACGGCAAGCTCATCAAAGCGACCGTTCCGTCATGGCGTGGCGATGTGGAAGGCAAGGCCGACCTCGTTGAAGAAGTCATGCGTATTCACGGTATCAACCAGATCGCGCCACAGCCATTGCCAAATCATGGTGCGGTCAATGGCCGTATCCTGACGACGCTGCAGATCCGCACGCGTCTCGCACGCCGCACGCTTGCTTCGCGTGGCATGATGGAAGCTGTGACCTATTCCTTCATTTCCGAAGGACAGGCCAAAGCTTTTGGCGGCGGCAAGCCGGAACTCAAGCTGGCGAATCCGATTGCAGCCGATATGTCGGATATGCGCCCATCGCTTCTGCCTGGTTTGCTTTCTGCTGCACAGCGCAATGCAGATCGCGGTTTTGGTGATACGGCACTGTTTGAAGTGTCGGGTATCTATGAAGGCGACAAGCCTGAGCAGCAGCGTCGTGTGGCTGGCGGCGTCCGTCGCGGCACCGCTGGCGTTGAAGGTTCGGGTCGTTTCTGGTCGGGCAATGCAGCAACCGTCGGCGTCTTCGATGCCAAGGCTGATGCATTGGCAGCACTTGAAGCAGCCGGTGCGCCGGTTGACCGCATTCAGATCGAAGCCGGTGGCCCGGAATGGTTCCATCCGGGCCGTTCCGGCACGCTGAAACTCGGCCCTAAGGTCGTGCTTGGCACTTTCGGCGAGTTCCATCCGGATACGCTGGAAGCGCTTGATGTGTCGGGCGCGCTCTGCGGCTTCGAAGTCTATATCGACGCGATCCCTGAGCCGAAGGCAAAGGCAACCCGCACCAAGCCTGCTCTGAGCCTCTCGCAGTTCCAGAGCCTCAAGCGTGACTATGCGTTTGTCGTGGATGCAAGTGTCGAAGCAGGTAGCGTCATGAAGGCCGTATCATCGGCTGACAAGAAGCTGATTGCTGGTGTGCAGGTCTTTGACGTGTTCACAGGCGCATCGCTTGGTGAAGGCAAGAAGTCGATTGCGGTTGAAGTGCTGTTGCAGCCGCAGGACCGTACGCTGACCGATGAGGATCTCGAAGCCTTGTCGAAGCAGGTGATTGCAAGTGTCGCCAAGCAGACTGGTGGCGTCCTTCGCGGTTAAAGACAAATAAAAAGCCCGGCTTCGAGCCGGGCTTTTCAGCCTCTGAGGCAGATTGTACTGGAAGGGGATTAGTCCTTCGAGAACAGCGTCGCGCTCTGCGATGTCGAGACCATCATGTTGTAGTCATTCACGATCCACTGAAGATCAGAGGCAGCACCGCCTTTGCGTGCATCACCTTTTGTCTTCTCCAGCTTTTCCTGGAAGTCGCGCAGCTTGCCCAGCAGGCTTGCCGGACGGGATTCAAAGACGTGGAATGAGTTTGGATGTTCAGTTGCATAGTCGTCCATTTCACGGACGGCGGCTGCATAGGAATCCATGGCTTTGCCGAAAGCATCCATATCGACGACCGGCTTTTCGTTTTCCGGCAGCAGTTCAACCAGAGCATTGGCGCGGATCATGACATTGCGCACATGCCAGCTGGCTTTCTTGCCTTCGGCCTTCTCAAGCGCATCGAGCTCTGCCAGATCGACCTTGCTCTTTTCTTCGCTCAGCAATGCATCGACGAGCTTGCGTTCTTTGGTAAATTCCGGCGCATACTCGGCTATCTGTTTGTGGAACTCCTTGGCACCCGCATATTTGTCGGACTTATAGTCCTTGCGGTCGTAGTATTTGCTGGCCTTCTCGATCACCGGCGCAAGCTTCTGATAGATCGCAATGTAGCTCACCATTGCCTCGTCGAGAGCAGGCAGCTTGGGCTCTGCGGTGGTGGCGGCTTCCGCTGCTTCGATCTCACTGCGCACATCATAGAGCGAGTAAAGACCGTAGACGTTGCGTTCCTTGCCTGTTGGGCCCTTCTTCATATCGACCCAGCTGTCGTAACGGTCGAGCGATTCCGAGGCACGAATGGTTCGGTTGAGAAGCGAAACATAGGCGTTCATCTTTTCAATCGCAGCATTCGGATCGACCTCTTCGGCAGATTGCGCAAAAGCGGCGGTTGGCAGAATGACTGCCAGAAGCGTGAACAGGATCGCACGAGGCGAGAAGCGTTTCATGTGGTTTTCCCTCATTCAATGACAGCGTCGGCGATGGTAAATATGCCAGGTACTCTCGTTATGGTTCCCGTTTTCATGGCGGGCAAAGAGCATGCGCGTGTCAGAATGACAAGTTTTATTAGATTTTTCTACTTTATGGGGATGCCTCAGCGCGTTCGCGTCGGTTCACAGATATATGAAAGAAAGGCGGGAACCATCCCCGCCTTTCTTTGCAAAGGTCTGTGTTCTTAGAGCGCGTTTCGATCTGATTGGATCGGATCGGCGCTCTAAATATTTGTTTTAAAGCCCGGTCATGGCGAGCGAGGCCTCGGTATAACGTTTGCCTGCAATCTTCTCAGAATCGAAAAGCGTGTTCAGCCGTTCAAGTTCTTCGGTGGTCAATGTCACATTGACTGCTTTTGCATTGTCTTCCAGATGGTGGACCTTGCGGGCACCGGGGATGGGCACAATGAAATCGCCCTGATTGAGTACCCAGGCGAGCGCCAGCTGCGCCGGTGTCACCTGCTTTTCGCGCGCGATCTCGGCAATCAGATCGACCTGCTTGTTATTGGCTTCGAGGTTGCCCGGCTGGAAGCGCGGAAGCGTCTTGCGGAAATCGCCCTCTGCCAGATCGGATTGCGAGCGCACCTGTCCTGTCAGCATGCCGCGACCGAGCGGGCTATAGGGCACGAAACCGATGCCGAGCTCGGCACATAGTGCCAGAACACCCTGTTCCGGATCACGCGTCCAGAGGGAATATTCGTTCTGAAGAGCTGCAATCGGGTGGACTGCATGCGCACGGCGGATTGTCTTTACACCTGCTTCGGAGAGGCCGATGGTGCGGATTTTACCCTCATTGATCAGGTCTTTCATCGTGCCGATCACATCTTCGATCGGAACAGTCGGATCGACACGGTGCTGATAAAAGAGATCAATCGTTTCGATATCGAGGCGCTTCAAAGAGGCTTCCGCCACGGCGCGGATATTTTCGGGGCGACTGTCCACGCCAACCGGCTTGCCATCTTCGATCTTGAAGCCGAACTTCGTGGCGATGGTTACTTTGTCACGAAATGGCTTGAGCGCCTTGCCCAAAAGCTTTTCATTCTCATAGGGGCCATAAACTTCAGCCGTATCGAAGAATGTGATGCCGAGATCAAAAGCACGGTGCAATGTGCGGATGGCATCCTGTTCTTCCTGTCCGCCATAGGCATAGCTCATGCCCATGCAGCCAAGGCCGATTGCGGAGACAGTCAATTCCTGGCCAAGCTTGCGCGTTTTCATCGGTATTCCTTTCGGGACGAGTTCTGAAATCTGAATGTCTGCTCATTCCAGCAGAACAAAGCGCGGAAACCCCGGGAGGCAAGGGGGGAACTGAAGGGGCGTCCGGTGAGGCGAAAACTACGCCCTGAATCCGTGTTCGATAATACCGATTTATTTTCACGGGTTATTCTATATTTTAGAACAATGAATCGAAATCAGCTTTCCCAACTGGCCGTTCTGGCCGCAGTTGCAGCCCATGGCAGTTTTCGCGGTGCGGCGAGAGAATTGTCAATTGCGCCATCCGCAGTCAGTCATGCTGTTGCAGCCCTTGAAGACAGTCTTGGTATTCGGCTTTTGTCGCGCACCACGCGCAGCGTGGCGCCCACCGATGCCGGACGACAGTTACTGGAACGGCTCGCGCCTGCGCTTGAGGAAATTCATCAGGCGCTGGGAGCTGCGATTGAAGCACGCGAGCGCCCGGCGGGCACGCTGAGAATTACGATGCCACACATCGCTGCACAGTTTGTCATTGCACCGCGGCTTGGTGAATTTGCTGAAGCCTATCCGGATATCACGCTTGATCTGACAGTCGAAAGCGCTTTCACCGATATTGTATCGGCGGGTTTTGATGCGGGAATGCGGCTCGGTGAAAGTCTCGAAGCGGATATGATCTGCGCCCGTCTTACCGGTGATCTGCGTGCGGCAATCGTGGCGTCGCCCTCCTATCTTGCAACAGTAGCCATCCCCGAACATCCCAATGATCTGATGCAGCATCACTGTGTGCGTCATCGCTTTGCCAGTGGGCGTATCTATCGCTGGGAGTTTGAAAAAGCGGGTGAGGAGCTGGAAGTTGCCATCAACGGCCCACTCATCCTCAATGATGACAGGCTGATTCTCGATGCCATTCTCAACGGCGCCGGTCTTGCCTATCTGTTCGAAGACTACGTTCGCGATGCGCTGGAGGACGGACGTCTGGTCAGAGTGCTGGAAGATTGGTGCCAGCCTTTTGCGGGCCTTTATCTTTATTACCCAAGCCGCCGCCAGATGCGGCCCGCTCTGCGCGCATTCATCGATTTCTTTCGCGGATCTTATGAGATGCAACACCGTTTTATGGGAGCGTAAGGCATTTCGTTCTGCCGAACCTCATTGGAACGCTTCGGTGATGCGAATTTTTTGTTTCATATTCGGCATTAATCGTGCCATCGATAGCCACAAAATATGATGCTGAGGCGCGTTGCGCCTACTGGAACTCTGCTTGAAAGCACGAGACCAGGCAAAGTTTGGAAGAAGGGAATAGCATGTTTCGTTGGGGTATTCTTTCCACCGCCAAGATTGGTGTCACGCAGGTCATTCCGGCGCTCAGTGCTTCTGACAATGGTGTGGTTCATGCGATTGCCAGCCGCGATCATGCTCGCGCTCGCGCTGTTGCTGACCGTTTTGGCGCGCCGCTCGCCTTCGGTTCCTATGAAGAACTGCTGGCGAGTGACGAAGTGGATGGCGTTTATATTCCGCTGCCGACCTCGCAGCATATTGAATGGACACTGAAAGCGGCGCAGGCTGGCAAGCATGTGCTTTGTGAAAAGCCGATTGCGTTGAAGGCCGACGATATCGATCAGCTGATTGCCGCGCGCGACAAGCATAAGGTTACGGTCGCCGAAGCCTTCATGGTCTATTACCATCCACAATGGATCAAGCTGCGTTTTCTTCTGCAAGAAGGTGCAATTGGCACTCTGCGTCATGTGCAGGGCGCATTCAGCTATTTCAACAATGATCCGGGCAATATGCGCAATCAGCCGGAGCTTGGCGGCGGTGCGCTGCCGGATATCGGCGTGTATCCGACCGTGGTGACGCGCATGGTGACCGGAAAAGAGCCACTTTCGGTTCAGGCCTCAGTTGAGTTCGATCCGAAGTTCGGCACCGATCGCTATGCCAATGTGTCGGCGCGATTCGATGGTTTCGACCTGACTTTCTATGTCGCAACCCAGCTTGGCGCCCGCCAGACCATGGTTTTCCACGGCGACAAGGGCTTTATCGAAGTTCATGCACCATTTAATACTGGCAAATATGGTCATGGCCGCATTACGCTCTATAATGGTGGGCATACGGAAGCGACCGAATGGTCGTTCTCCGATACAAACCACTACCAGCTTCAGGCCGAAAACTTCGTGCGTGCCACGAAAGGTGAAGGTGTGATGCTGTTTTCTCTGGAAAACTCGAAGGCAAATCAGAAATTCATCGATGCGATTTATCGTGCTGGTAAAAGCGACGGCTTCGTGAATGTCTGAAGAGGCTGTAAAGTTTGACAGGCAGGAATCTTTCGATGCCTTACAGGTTGTGACTTGCAGTGAAAAAGAGCCTTTCTTATATACGCCACGCACGAGGCTTTGATGACAGGCCCGGTTGATCAATGGTGATCTTCCGTACCGCAACCTTGAAGCAAGCATTGTGAAATCGATAGGAGCCGCTTATGGAACGCTCGGTAGAGGTCCTGGCGGTTTGCTGAATGGAGAGAAATATGGCTAAAGTTATTGGTATCGATCTGGGAACGACCAACTCCTGCGTTGCCGTCATGGACGGAAAAAACGCGAAGGTCATCGAAAATGCTGAAGGTGCTCGCACGACGCCTTCGATCATCGCTTTCAGCGAAAGTGACGAACGCCTCGCTGGTCAGCCTGCGAAGCGTCAGGCTGTCACTAACCCTGAAGGCACCCTGTTTGCCGTAAAGCGCCTTATTGGCCGCCGCTTTGATGACCCAATGGTCACCAAGGACAAGGATCTTGTGCCTTACAAGATCGTCAAGGGTGACAATGGCGATGCTTGGGTAGAAACCCACGGCAAGAAATATTCGCCATCGCAGGTTTCTGCGATGATCCTTCAGAAGATGAAGGAAACCGCTGAATCCTATCTGGGTGAAACTGTTACCCAGGCCGTTATTACGGTTCCGGCATACTTCAACGATGCCCAGCGTCAGGCAACCAAGGATGCCGGCAAGATCGCTGGTCTTGAAGTTCTGCGTATCATCAACGAACCAACTGCTGCAGCTCTTGCTTATGGTCTCGACAAGAGCGAAGGCAAGACGATTGCTGTTTACGATCTTGGCGGCGGCACGTTCGACGTTTCGGTTCTCGAAATCGGTGACGGCGTGTTTGAAGTGAAGTCCACCAACGGTGACACGTTCCTCGGCGGTGAAGACTTTGACATGCGTCTGGTCGAATATCTGGTTGCCGAGTTCAAGAAGGAACAGGGCATCGATCTTAAGAAAGACAAGCTTGCTCTGCAGCGCCTCAAGGAAGCTGCCGAAAAAGCCAAGATCGAGCTTTCGTCCGCTCAGCAGACCGAAATCAACCTGCCATTCATCACGGCTGACCAGACCGGTCCTAAGCACCTTGCAATCAAGCTTTCGCGTTCGAAGTTTGAAAGCCTTGTTGACGACCTCGTTCAGCGCACGGTCGAGCCATGCAAGGCAGCTCTTCGCGATGCAGGCCTGAAGGCTGGTGATATCGATGAAGTGGTTCTGGTTGGCGGTATGACCCGTATGCCGAAGATTCAGGAAGTCGTTAAGGCTTTCTTCGGCAAGGAACCACACAAGGGCGTGAACCCGGACGAAGTTGTTGCCATGGGCGCAGCAATTCAGGGCGGCGTTCTGCAGGGCGACGTCAAGGACGTTCTGCTGCTCGACGTGACCCCGCTTTCGCTCGGCATTGAAACGCTCGGTGGCGTGTTCACCCGCCTGATCGAACGCAACACGACGATCCCGACCAAGAAGTCGCAGACCTTCTCGACCGCTGAAGACAATCAGTCGGCCGTGACGATCCGCGTGTTCCAGGGCGAGCGTGAAATGGCTGCCGACAACAAGATCCTCGGCCAGTTCGACCTCGTTGGCATTCCGCCGGCACCGCGTGGCGTTCCACAGATCGAAGTGACCTTCGACATCGACGCCAACGGTATCGTGAACGTGTCCGCAAAGGACAAGGGCACAGGCAAGGAACACCAGATCCGCATTCAGGCATCGGGTGGTCTTTCGGATGCTGACATCGAAAAGATGGTCAAGGACGCTGAAGCAAATGCTGAAGCCGACAAGCAGCGCCGCGATGCGGTTGAAGCCAAGAACCAGGGTGAGAGCCTGCTTCATTCGTCTGAAAAGTCGTTGAAGGAATATGGTGACAAGGTTTCGGCCGAAGACAAGCAGGCAATTGAAGGCGCAATCGCAGCGCTGAAGACCTCGCTTGAAGGCGACGATGCTGAAGATATCAAGGCGAAGACGCAGACACTTGCCGAAGCTTCGATGAAGCTCGGACAGGCCATGTATGAAGCAGCACAGGCTGCTGAAGAAGGTGGCGCTGAAGGTGGTGAGCATGCTTCTTCCAACGACGATGTCGTAGACGCCGATTACGAAGAAATCGACGACGACAAGAAAAAGTCGTAAGCCTTGTCCGTAAAGCTTAAGCCCGGGTCATTCCCGGGCCTTTGCGGCCTTTCGGGACGGTTGCACCGGACGGACAAAAATAAAAACAGTCCAGCAGACAGGTCATTCAGAGGCCGCTTTGCGAAAAATGGGACCGTGGAGACGCAATCCGGAAAATGGATGCGATCCAGCCGTCGGGATAACGAACTATGAAGATCGATTATTACGAAGCTCTGGGTGTGGAGCGAACTGCAGACGATAAGGTGCTCAAAACCGCCTTTCGCAAGCTCGCCATGGAGTACCATCCGGATCGCAATCCGAATAATCCGGATGCAGAGCGCAAGTTCAAGGAAATCGGCGAAGCCTATGAAACGCTGAAAGACCCGCAAAAGCGCGCAGCCTACGACCGTTTCGGTCATGCAGCCTTTGAAAATGGCGGCATGGGCAATGGTTTTGGTGGTGGCGGCGGTTTCGGTGGAGCCGGTGGTTTTGCCGATATTTTCGAAGATATTTTTGGCGAGATGATGGGTGGCGGTCGCCGTCGCTCCAATGGCGGACGCGAACGCGGCGCCGATCTGCGCTACAATATGGAAGTCACCCTTGAGGAAGCCTATTCCGGCAAGGCCGCACAGATCCGTGTGCCGACATCCATGACCTGTGATGAATGCTCGGGTTCGGGCGCTAAGGCCGGTTCGCAGCCGACCACTTGTACCATGTGTTCGGGTGCGGGTCGTGTACGTGCTGCGCAGGGGTTCTTCTCTGTAGAGCGCACCTGCCCAACTTGTAACGGTCGCGGTCAGATCATCAAGGACCCTTGCGGCAAGTGTCACGGTCAGGGCCGTGTGACGCAGGAGCGCTCGCTATCAGTCAATATTCCGGCTGGTATTGAAGACGGCACGCGTATTCGTCTCGCAGGCGAAGGTGAAGCCGGAACGCGGGGTGGCCCATCGGGCGATCTGTACATTTTCCTGTCGGTCAAACCACATGAGTTTTTCCAGCGTGATGGCGCTGATCTTTACTGCAAAGTGCCGATCTCGATGACCACGGCGGCACTGGGCGGAGATTTTGAAGTCTCCACGCTCGACAGCACCCAGACGCGTGTGAAGGTGCCCGAAGGCACCCAGAATGCCAAACAGTTCCGCCTCAAGGGCAAAGGCATGCCGGTTTTGCGCCAGCAGGCAGTGGGCGATCTCTATATCCAGATCGATATTGAGACACCGCAGAACCTGTCCAAACGCCAGCGTGAGTTGCTTGAGGAATTTGAACAACTCTCGTCCAAGGAGAACAGCCCGAAATCGGCAGGCTTCTTCTCGCGGATGAAGGAGTTTTTCGAAGGCATAGGTGAGTGAAAGAAGGGAGCCGTTTGGCTCCCTTTTTTTAATACATTCCTTAATGTTGCCTTGCCTAAATACTCCAATGCGGCATAAACTTGCCTGATAACGACAATGGGAGCAGTGAAGAATGGCAGGGCAGCTCGGCAGGAAACTGGCCGCTAAGTTCGATGAAGAAATCCGTTTTTTCAAAGGTTGGATAGACGGACCAAAAGCGGTCGGCGCGATATTGCCGACAAGTTCGATTACGGCGCGACGCATGGCGAGTGTCATCGATACGAAATCAGGACTGCCTGTTTTAGAACTCGGACCAGGCACAGGCGTCATTACTAAAGCCATTCTCGCCCATGGTGTGAAGCCGTCCGATCTCTACTGCGTTGAATACTCATCTGACTTTGTCGATCATCTTGACCGGACTTTTCCTGACGTGAACATCATTCAGGGAGACGTATTCGATCTCGATCAGGCGCTTGGCGACATGAAAGATCAGAAATTCGACAGCATCGTTTCCGCTGTTCCCATGCTGAACTTTCCGATGGAAAGCCGCATTCAGCTGATGGAGAGCCTGTTGTTGCGTATGCCGCGCGGTCGTCCTTTGATCCAGATCACTTATGGTCCGCGTCCACCGGTTCCGGCAGGCAAGGGCAATTACATTGTGCAGCATTATGATTTTGTCGTGCGCAACGTACCGCCTGCGCAGCTCTGGGTCTATCGCAGCCCGCTTGCCTGATAACTGGAGTAACAATGACTGCACGAATTCTCGTTTTTGCGGGTTCTATCCGCACGGGTGCATTTTCGGGACAGATGGCCGATGCAGCCGAAAAAGAACTCACGCGACAGGGTGCGAAGGTCATGCGCATAACGCTGGCCGATTATCAGCTTCCAATCATGAATGAAGATCTGGAAGCCGAAGAGGGTATTCCTGAAAATGCCATGAAGCTTGCCCGACTCTTTGCCGGGCATGACGGGCTGATGATCTGTTCGCCGGAATATAATGCGTCGATCCCGCCGCTGCTTAAAAATACAGTTGATTGGGTCAGCCGCATTTCCAGGGATGGTGACAAGCCGTTTAGGCCTTATGCGGGTTTGACGGTTGGGCTTTGCTCGACTTCCAACGGTGCCTTTGCCGGTATGCGCGGGCTTTATCACTTGCGCGCTGTTCTGATGAATTGCGGCACGCAGATTGTGACAGAGCAATGCTCGGTTGGTGGTGCGGCCGACGCTTTCAATGATGATGGTACACTCAGGAACGAGCGTCACGCCAAAATGCTGAGCGCTGTTTGTGCGAGCCTTATCAAACATTCGGTCAATCCGGGACGCTGATAAGTCAGCATTATCTGCACATTTCAGGGCGCGGTATCTTTCGTACCGCGCCCTGTTGTGCGACTAGAGCGCGGTGCGTCCAACTGGACGCACAAAGGACGCTCTAATCTATTTGATCCACGCATCGTGCTTTCCAAAAATCGGTTCCGATTTTTGGGCCGATGCTGTAAAACAAAAATCACAGCGGAGATTTCCATGACGACGAAAGATTTGCGCGATCAGCTGATCGTGGGCCTCGACGTGCCAACCGTTGCTGAAGCAGAAAAAGTGGTCGAAGAACTGGGCGATGCTGTCACGTTCTACAAGATCGGCTATCAGCTGGTGTTTGCGGGCGGTCTCGATTTTGCAAAGAGCCTGATTGCGACCAAGAAAAAAGTCTTCCTCGACATGAAACTCCTCGACATAGACAACACCATCGCCAAGGGCGTGGAGAATGTCGCGAAGATGGGCGTTTCCATGCTCACCCTCCACGCTTATCCAAAAGCCATGCGCTCGGCTGTGGAAGCGGCCAAAGGGTCTGATCTTTGCCTGCTGGGTGTGACGGTTCTGACCTCTATGGATGATGCTGATCTCAAAGAAGCGGGCTATTCCGATACGCCGGAAGCGCTGGTGCTCAAGCGGGCACAGCAGGCGCGTGAGGCTGGCATGGGCGGGATTGTAGCATCGGCTGCTGAAGCTTACGCCATCCGTCAGGCAATCGGTCCCGATATGGCAGTTGTAACGCCTGGTATTCGTCCGGCGGGAGCCGAGAAGGGCGACCAGAAGCGCGTGATGACGCCCGCCGATGCGCTGAAAGCCGGTGCAAGCCATCTCGTTGTTGCGCGACCAATTGTCGGAGCTCAGGATCGCAGGGCTTCGGCCCTTGCCATTCTCGAAGAAATGCGCTCGGTTGCCTAGAGCATAATTCCTTAAACTTGGATCAGTTTAAGGTAAAATTATGCTCTGATTTTAAAGGGTTAGAGCGACCTTTGGGCGTCCAATAGGACGCCCGGCGCTCTAATCGATTTCTGAGGAGGACCTAATGACCAAAGCTTATTGGATCGCCCGTGTGGATGCCCGTGATACGGAGCGTTACAAGGATTATGTTTCGACCGCTACGCCTGCTTTCGAGCGCTATGGTGCGAAGTTCATTGCACGCGGTGGCAAAGCCGAAGCCGTCGAAGGACCGGGCCGCGCCCGCAACGTCATCATCGAATTTGAAACCATGCAGCACGCGCTTGATTGCTACAATTCGCCGGAATATCAGGCAGCAAAAGCCATCCGCCAGACTGTAGCAGATGGCGAAATCGTTATCGTTGAAGGCGTCGCCTGATTATAATCTTACTGGCGGGTCGTGACGGCCCGCGACAGACAGATCAAGCAATATGACCTTGCCCGCATGCGGATCCGCATTGCGGGCATTTTCATTCATGCCTTCATGTGCACTGGTGACAATCAGGACAGAGGCGTCGGCACCAATGAAAGCCGGGCAGGTTGGCTGGGTAACGGGCAGTTTGATTGAGCGTAAGAGACGCCCGTGCGGCGAATAAGCGTTCAGCGCACTGCCACCCCAGCAAGCATTCCACAGTGTTCCTTCTGCATCCACCACCGAGCCATCAACACCGCCATCTTCGACACGATGGTGAAAGACGCTTTTCTCCGATGTCGGCAGGCCGGTTTCGGGATCCGTGTCGACGCGCCAGATGATGTTACGGTCGGTATCTGCAAAATAAGCGATCTTGCCATCTGGCGAAAAACAGATGGAATTGGTGATCGTGATGCCAGAGAAAAGCTTTTTGACTTGCCCCTCGCGATACCACCAGATCGAACCTGCATCCGGTTCCGCTTTTTTGCCCATCGTGCCGATCCAGAAGGAACCGGATGGGTGCACACGGGCATCATTGGAGCGCGTGGCGTCGTTATCGGCTTCGAGCGGATGGTGCAGCGTCAGACGTCCATTGGCGCGCTCGCGCACAAAAAGCCCGTGCTCGCTGACTATCAACTGCCGCTCACGATCGATAACCGCAAGTGCGCTGGCTTTCATGCCGAGATCATGCGTGCGGATTTCACCGCTATCGTCTTTCTCGATCAGCCTTTGGCCCAGAATATCGAACCACCAGCACTGACCGGTCAGCTGATCATAGCCCGGACCTTCCCCCAGTTCTGCGATATGTTCGGCAAATATGGTTGTGTTGACTACGCTCACCTGTTCCTCCCGGGCTTTGCCGTTTCAACATAATGAAGGGCAGGGCCGCGATCCAGCTACAAATATTTGTGTAAGCAGAAAGGGCTATGTTGCATACAAATTCCGTTTTAAGTTCCGGCAACTGAGAATCGCGAGGAAATCATGTCGCTAAAAGTTGCGGTCCAGATGGACCATATCAGCACGGTCAATATTACGGGTGACACCACTTTTGCTCTGTCGCTTGAAGCTCAGAAGCGCGGCCATGAGCTGTATCATTACACGCCGGACCGCCTCTCCATGCGCGATGGCGTTGTTTCGGCTCGCGTCGAAAAACTGGAAGTCCGCGACATCAAGGGTGATCACTACACGCTGGGTGAGCCGGTGCGTCGCGACATGACGGAAATGGATGTGGTTCTGCTGCGTCAGGACCCGCCGTTCGACATGAATTACATCACCACAACGCATCTTCTGGAGCGTATTCATCCAAAGACGCTGGTGGTGAACGATCCGGCATGGGTCCGCAACAGCCCGGAAAAGATCTTCGTCACCGAATTCCCCGACTTGATGCCCGAAACGCTGATCACCAAGGATCCGCAGGAGGTTCTGGAGTTCCGCCGCGAGTTTGGTGATATCATCCTGAAGCCGCTCTACGGCAATGGCGGTGCCGGCGTGTTCCATCTGGCTGATGGCGACCGCAATCTGACATCGCTTTTGGAAATGTTCGGCCAGCTCTTCAGGGAGCCGTTCATTGCGCAGCGTTATCTCAAAGATGTGCGCGCAGGCGACAAGCGCATTATCCTCATCGACGGCGAGCCGGTGGGTGCGATCAATCGCGTGCCTTCGGAAACCGATGCGCGTTCCAACATGCATGTCGGTGGCCGTGCAGAACAAAGCAAGCTGACTGCGCGCGAACAGGAAATCTGTGCCCGCATCGGACCATCGCTCAAAGAGCGCGGCTTCATCCTCGTCGGTATCGACGTGATTGGCGATTACATGACCGAGATCAATGTGACCTCGCCAACTGGTATTCGAGAGATTGAGCGCTTCGACGGCACCAATATCGCCGCCCTGTTCTGGGACGCTGTGGAAGCCAAGCGCAAGTAACACGCATCTCTTCGGCGAAAAAAATCATAGGGCCGGTCTGAAACAATCAGATCGGCCCTTTCTCTTGATTGCACCTGTCGAAAATGCTTAAATCCTATGGTTGTATTTAAGTGTCTACTCATCTTTTAGGTGAGTTGCGTGTTGTGTGGGGGCATATGGTAGCGCGCGTGGGGACAGTCGCCTTTCAGGGTATAGAGGCGGTGCCTGTCGATGTGCAGGTGATGGTGGCGCCAGGCAAGATGGGCATGTCGATTGTCGGTCTGCCTGATAAAGCTGTGGCCGAAAGCCGGGAGCGTGTACAGGCAGCACTCCATGCTTCCGGCCTTTCCATGCCGACCAAGCGGGTCACGGTCAATCTGGCTCCGGCCGACCTGCCGAAAGAAGGCTCGCATTACGATCTGCCGATTGCCGTTGGGTTGATGGCGGCAATCGGTGCTATCCCGATAGACGCCATACAGTCCTATCTGGTTTTGGGAGAGCTTTCGCTTGATGGTTCCATCACGGCTGTTGCGGGTGTATTGCCAGCCGCAATTGGTGCCAATCGTGAAGACAAGGGTCTGATCTGTCCCTATGCCTGCGGACCGGAAGCTGCATGGGCAGGGGCCAATGTCGATATTCTTGCACCACGCAGCCTGATTGCCCTCGCCAACCACTTTCGCGGAACACAGGTGCTGACGCCGCCTGATCCTTCCATGCGCGTATCAAGCGAAATGCTGCCGGATCTTGCCGATATCAAGGGACAGGAAACTGCCAGGCGGGCGCTTGAGATAGCTGCTGCCGGAAATCACAATCTGCTTCTGGTCGGGCCACCGGGATCGGGAAAATCCATGTTGGCGCAGCGACTGCCGTCCATTCTGCCAAAACTCAGCCCGCGTGAACTGCTCGATGTTTCAATGATCACATCCATTGCAGGCGAGCTATCGGGTGGAAAGCTTTCTGACCGCAGACCTTTTCGCGCTCCGCATCATTCGGCCTCCATGGCCGCTATGGTTGGTGGTGGGCTCAGGGCGAGACCGGGTGAGGTGTCGCTCGCACATAATGGCGTTTTGTTTCTGGACGAGTTTCCCGAATTTTCGCCGCAGGTACTCGATTCTCTCAGACAACCGCTGGAAACTGGTGAATGCATGATTGCGCGCGTCAATCATCGCACAAGCTATCCCGCACGCTTTCAGTTGATTGCCGCTATGAACCCTTGCCGTTGCGGCATGGCGGGAGAGCCGGGTCACACATGCGCACGTGGGCCACGCTGCCAAAGCGATTATCAGGCGCGCATTTCCGGGCCGTTGCTGGATCGTATCGATTTGCGCGTCGACATGCCTGCTGTCTCAGCTCTTGATCTCATTCAGCCCTCGCAATCCGAACGAAGCGAAAGCGTTGCCAAACGTGTCGCGCGGGCGCGGGCAATGCAAAGCGCGCGCTATGCCGCACTTGGGCTGGATGCATCCATGACCAACGCCTACTGCTCGGCAAATCTGATTGAAGACGTGGCCAAACCCGATGCTGCGGGTTTAAAACTGTTACGCGACGCGAGCGAACAGATGCGCTTTTCTGCACGTGCCTATCATCGCATTTTGAAAGTAGCGCGCACATTGGCTGATCTTGATGGAGTGGATCAGATCAGCCGGATACATCTTGCAGGTGCGATTTCTTATCGTATGGGTGCTGAGAGACTGTCTTCTGTGGCGTGAAGACCACGCCACAGAAGCTTTTTTCCGGGCTTAGTTCACCTGAAGCGTCACGGTGCCATTGTTAAGAAAACAGGCCTTGTTGAACAGCGATAGATCAAGCGGATTGGGAAGGCGCACATCGCTTAAATCCGGGCAGGCCTTGAGGTCCGCATCGAAACTACGATCAATCTGTGAGATGCAGAGAATGATCAGCCCCTTTTCCTCCGCAAAAGCTTTCAGCGCCCTTATCTGAAGTATCAGTTCCGGCTTTTCACGCTTCTGATCCAGCAATTGCAGATAGTCGATGACGATACATGTGTCGCGCGGTTCATTCTGCGATTGCTCTATAATGTAATTGGCGCTGATTACTTCAGATGTGTCGAACACGAACTGTCTGTCAAAGTCATGCTCGTTGACGCCAAGCATCTCAAATCGCTTTCTGATGTCTTTCCGCGTGTAGTCGAGAGAGAAGAACAGGCCGCGATTTCCCTTCTTCATGGCCTCAATGAGGATTTCGAGGCTGAGCAGCGTCTTGCCATGGCCGGGCCGTGCGCCAACCAGAACCAGATCACCCGGCTGTAAGCGCGCATAAAGTTCCGCAGCCGAAACGGTGTCGGTATATTTATGGGTCAGTGTGCTCCAGCTTTTGAAGCCTTCGCGCTTTGCTATGCGGTCCAATGCCGAATGAAGCGGTATGCTTTCATCGCGCGCCATAAGCTTCGCGCGGCGTTTCAAATGATAGATGGGAGCCGATAATTTCATCAAAACCTCCTATGCGAGCTTTGATTGCAATCCCTCCTTATGCATTCGCTCGAACAGCTGGTTCGATGGTTAGATTTCCCGCATGAAAAATGCTTTCCCGATTGGAGGGAGGAGGCGTGGAGGAAGCCAGAATCAGAGCATAGCGCAGATCGGGTTGAGAGGTGAACAGCATTTTGCGTGCTAGAGCATTTCCTGTTTTTCTTGAATCATTGGAAATGCTCTATCTCTTTGTTTTTTCGCATTATCCGATGCAAAACCGCTTCGCACTTTTGCTGGAAATGCTCTAGCCGGGGAGCCGTTTACGCGCCCCGGCATTTTGTCAGAGTCCGAAAGTCACCAGCCCGTTTTCATCAATACTCCAGGCCGGGTTCCAGGCAATTTCCCATGCATGGTCGTCGGGATCGGCAATGTAGCCGCGAATGCCACCATGCACCGGCGCATCGGCGGGTCGCACGATCTTTCCACCAGCTTGTACGAGTTTTTCCATGAGTGGCTCGACGTCTGCTTTGTCACCCACATTATGGGCTAGTGAAAATGCGCCCGGCTGCATCAGGCCGAAGCGGTTCATATCGGCCTCGAGTGAGGGTTTCAGGAAGCAGCCGAGAACAAAACCATTCATCTGATAGAAGATGATTTCTTCGTTCTGGAATATGGGCGTCCAGCCAAAGCCTTCGACGTAAAAGCGACGAGAGCGCTCAAGATCATCGATCCCAAGCGTGATAACGGAGATTTGCTGTTTCATAACCAAGACCTCTTGTTCTCCAATGCACCATTGCATCGGAGTTGAAGGTCAAGGGACTCGACGCATTGGTCGGATCAGAGCGCATCCCAAAAAGCGTGAAGCGGTTTCGGATAAAATGCGCGCTCTCAACACCCGCGAAAGCCAGGACCCGCTTTTGCAACGGGGATCGGGCTAACCGCACCGATCTTTCCTTTTTAGACCTGAAAAGGATAACACAAACAGGCCTGTCTTCAAGATGTTCGAGAGAGGCTGGTGATTATTTGACTGCGCCTACCAGCAGATTGTCCTGGGATTCGATCGTGACCCAGCGGCCGGTATTATTGGCGGCCTGACGCTTCAGGTAGGTATAATCGGTTTCATCCCAGCGCAGAACTTCGTCAGTCAGGTTGTCGAGAACGAAATCGCCACGATCGGTACGTACGGTCAGAACCGCATGGCCTTCGCCGTCTGGCTTGCGGACCACGGTGATCAGCAGGTCCGTCATCGGAATGCCGGCCTTGGCAAGTTCACGCTGCTTGAGAAGAACATAATCTTCACAATCGCCGACAGTGGTTGGATAGGCCCAATATTCCTCGACGCCGTAGATTTCCATATCGGTCATCGGCTTGATGCGTTCATTGGCCGAAAGATTGACGGCCTGAATGTGCTGCCAGTTGCTGTTGTTGAGTGAGAGCGCGCGGGTGTCACGGCTGACGATGTTGCATTCAGCGGCTTCGCGCTTGCAGAACTCGTAATGACCGATTGGCTGTGAGGTAAGCTTGCCAGTCTGCATGTAGGCACCGGTTCCAGCCTGTGCACCGACGCTCGCCATAAGAGCGACAATGCCGATGCTGGCAGCAGCGATAAACTTCATGCTCGAGCGAACTACGCAAAACATACTCAAGGCCCTTTTCACAGCCCGCACTGGGCATTTATTAACGAAAAGTTAAAGTATGAAACATGGCCGGAGTCAATTGAGACTGCCGCGTCTTCGCCCAACATCTTAATTAATGGTTAACGCGGGTATTGCGCTATTTTAACACTAATAAATTGCATTTGATGATGCAGAAAACCGCCGCTTTAAGGGCGACGGTTCAGAAATTACGCATATAAAATATAAGCTTACACCGACTTCTCTGTCAGAGAAATGCTGCTGGAACGCGCGGGCTGAACAGTGAAGTTCTGTTCATGAGGCTTCTTAAAGCGGTGTAAAGCAGACGTTTGTGTGTCCGGCACTGATGAAACCAAGGCGCTGCGCTGCACCCTTGGAAAGATCAAGCACGCGTCCCTTAATGAACGGTCCGCGATCATTGATACGGACGATAAGCGACTTGCCGTTTCTCTGATTGGTGACCTTAACCTTGGTGCCAAGCGGCAGTGTTTTGTGAGCCGCAGTCAGACCGGCTGGGTTCATGCGTTCGCCCGATGCAGTGCGTGAGGTGAGTGCATACCAGGAGGCGCCGCCACAGCGCGCAGCTTCAGCTTCCATTGCGGTGATCGAGAAAAGACCTGTCGTCGCAACGGCGAGCATAGCCATACGGATTTTGAAGTTCATACTGATTCCAAGAGTCGTTTCACAAAGTCTGTCCGGTAATTTTGAGTTACGACGAGAAAGACCTGTGCCAACTGGAATCTAAATGTGGCGATGGCGTGATGTTATTGAGAGTATAATGAGATAATAGATTCGATGAACTGTGCGGAAAATGATCCTATACTATGCGTTGTTTATTTGATGGCTCAAGAAAAGATCAGGAATATTTTAACCGATATATCGATGTTGCTGTAAAACTGTTTACGATTCGTTAGGATTCCGGGCTTGCCCTTTGCGGACTCATGTTTTGATGCGGGAAGTCCAAGAAAAGCTGCTTTGCCGATGGCCACGGTCTTGCCGTTCCGGTGCAATTTTTATTTGTAGCCCCAGTTTTCGGCTGCGTCAGTCAAGTTGACAAAATCCGGCCTTTTTTGGGCGAAATACAACCATAGGGTGTTTTTGGTGTGGTAAAGTTTGTGATGCCGTCTGTAACTTTTGTTGAAAGGCAGCGCGATGACGCAGTTTTGACCGCTTATCGCATGCATGCAAAAGCCAAAATCCTGCTATAAGCGCTCATGTTCAGAACGGAAAATCATGCAGGATAAGCCACAAAAGGACGATAACGACACAGCGCTTCCGGCCATTTCGGCGAGCAAGCGTATTCTATATCTATGCCTTGGCTTCCTCATGCTGGCGCTTGGTATCATTGGCGCCGTTCTGCCGGTCATGCCGACAACGATCTTTATCATTCTGGCTGCATGGTTTTTCGCCCGTTCATCGCCCAAATTTGAGGCGCGCCTGCTTGCAGATCCGCGATTTGGTCCGCTTATTGTCAAATGGCGTGAGCGCGGTGCTATCCCGCCCAAGGCAAAACTGTATGCCTGCCTCGGCATGGCATTCGGCTATGGCATGTTCTGGTGGGGCGCGCGTCCGGGGCCTTTGCTTGCTGTCTCTGTCACGATCTTTATGCTTGGTTCTGCGGCTTACGTGTTGTCGCGCCCCAGTGAATAAGACAAAATTGCAAACGGGAGCTTTTAATGCCTTTGCCTTCCATCAATCCGCTTATCGGTAAGCTTTCCGCACCGCCCATTCCTGCGGTACAGGCCTGGGCGCGGAATTATGATGGGGCACATGGTCCTCTGATTGATCTCTCGCAGGCCGTTCCCGGTTATCCGCCGCATCCTGATATGCTGCGCTTTCTCGGTGAGGCTGCGGGATCTGTCACATCTGCGGGCTATGGTCCAATCGAGGGCGAGACGGTTTTGCGTGAGGCTTATGCGATCCATGTCGGCAAGCTTTATGGCGCTGAAATCAAGGCCAACAATGTTCATATAACATCAGGCTGCAATCAGGCTTTCATCGCCGCGATCATGTGTGTCGCTCAAAGCGGCGATACGGTTCTCGCGACTAATCCCTTTTACTTCAATCATCAGTCATCACTGGAGATGCTGGGCATTCGCTCGGCGACTGTCGATTGCCGTGCTGAAAACGGATTTGTGCCTGATATCGAAGATGTAAAGGCGGCCTTACATAAAGGCGTGCGCGCGCTCGTTCTGGTGTCACCCAACAATCCCACGGGGGCGATTTACTCGCCGCAACTGCTTGGCCAGATTTATGCCGCTTGCCGTGACAACGGGACATGGCTGCTGCTCGATGAAACCTATCGTGATTTTCTGAGTGATGCTGAACAAGCTCCACATGATCTGTTCACTGAGGCTGACTGGCCGTCGCATCTGATCCAGCTCTACAGCTTCTCGAAGTCCTTCTGTATTCCTGGCCACAGGCTTGGGGCAATTGTTGCAGGTTCAGAGATGGTGGCCCTTGTCGCCAAGGTGATGGACAATCTGCAAATCTGCGCGACGCGTGCGCCACAGATTGCGGTTAGTCGGGCGATTGAACCGCTGAAAGTCTGGCGTGACGACAACCGCAAGGAGATTGCGCGGCGCGCGGAAGCTTTGCGTGTTTCCATGAGCAATGTGGCTGGTTGGCATATAGAGGCAGTGGGCGCTTATTTCGCATTCGTGCGTCATCCTTATGAAGGCGTGTCGTCTGTCAAGGTTGCCGAGAGGCTCGCCAAGGCAATCGGTGTTGTTACGCTACCCGGCAGTTTTTTCGGAGATGGGCAGGATGCGTTCTTGCGCTTTGCATTCGCCAATGCAGACGTTGCCGGGATCAGGGCAATGGCTGCGCGATTGCCGCTTTTGAAAGTTTGAACGACTGAGCACCTGAGAAAACCCAGCAAAATGGCGGGCAAAGTCGATTGATACAAAGCTGTAACACTACTGTCATATGACTGTTATATAGAGCGCGTAGACGGCTGGTGACGCTTTCACGTCATGTGTCTTTTACAACAGGGGCTGGTGCTCATGAACAAGATGATTTCCTCGACCGCAGCGCTCGCAATTGCTGCAGTATTGTCGGTTTCCGCTGCGAATGCGCGCGATCAGATTCAGGTTTCCGGTTCCTCGACCGTTCTGCCTTATGCCAAGATCGTTGCAGAAACCTTTGGCGAAACCTATCCTAACTTCAAGACGCCGGTTATTGAATCGGGCGGCTCTGGTGCAGGCATCAAGGAATTCTGCAAGGGCGTCGGTGAAAACACCATCGATATCGCCAATGCATCGCGCGCCATGAAGGGCACTGAACTCAAGTCTTGCATCGACGCTGGCGTCAAGGAAGTTCAGGAAGTTCGTTTCGGCTATGACGGCATCGTATTTGCAACCGATGCGAACGGCCCAGATTGGAAACTTGCTCCAGTTGACGTTTACAAGGCTCTTGCTGCCAAGCTCGTCGTAGACGGCAAGCTGGTTGACAATCCAAACACCAAGTGGAACCAGGTCAATGCAGACCTGCCAGATTGGGATATCACTGCTTACATCCCCGGCGAAAAGCACGGCACGCGTGAAGTTTTCGAAGAAAAGCTTCTTGCTGACGGCTGCAAAGAATCGGGCGCTCTCGACGAAATCAAGAAGACCGGTCTCGATGACAAGGCTTCGGCTGCGGCCTGTATCGCTGTTCGTAAAGACGGCAAGGCTGTCGATATTGATGGCGACTACAGCGAAACGCTGGCTCGCATCGACTCCAACAAGCAGGGCGTTGGCGTTTTCGGTCTCTACTTCTTCGAAAACAATGCTGACAAGCTGAAGGTCGCAACCGTCAGCGGCGTCAAGCCATCGGCTGAAACCGTTGCTTCGGGCGAATATCCAGTTTCGCGCCCGCTGTTCTTCTACGTGAAGAAGGCTCACCTTGGCGTCATTCCGGGTCTCAAGGAATATGTTGACTTCTTCCTGTCCGAACAGATGGTCGGCCCAGAAGGCCCACTTGCTGAATACGGTCTGGTTCCGGCTCCGGATGCAGAACGTGAAGCACAGCGCACTGCCTTCACCGAAGGCAAGCTGATGGAAGCCAAGTAAGCTTTGATCTGTGGAATGTGGGGAGGACTTCTTCCCACATTCTTCCTCTTTTGCGCTGGTCGGATAAGACAGGCGCATTCGCGTGGAAATGGCTGGTTGCAACTGTGCATGAAAAGCTGTCTTCACATTTTTTGGGGCAACCGGGGAAATTGAATGTCCTTCTTTCTGGTTCTCGTCAGTGTCGTCGCAATCGGACTGATCGGATTCTTCATAGGTCGACAGCGTGCCGTTGCAATTGACAAGGCTCAGCCTGCTGTCAGTTCAGGCGTCGCCACAGAGAAAATGCATTCCCGCCCGCTTTATCATGGCTGGTGGGTTTTCCTCGTTTCCGCATTGCCCGCAATTCTGTTTCTCGCGGTCTGGGCGGTTGGTACATCGGTTTATCTCGATCATACGGCAACAGCTCGTATGCCGGCTGCTGTCGAAGATGGCTCGTTTTCCGAGCGCAGCCTGCAGCTTGGTATGATCCGCAGCCTTGCAGGCGGTCTCGACAAACTGACGCCTGCTGAAATCGACAGTTTCCCGCAGACTTATAAGGAAGCACGTGACGTGCTCGGTTCAAAGGGCGTAGCGCTCGCGACCGAAGGGCAGGACTATATGGTTCCTGTCGCCCTTTTCCTGGAAAAAGCGAATAAAATCTCTCATACGCTCGGCAGCGCCGTCGCAATGATTATTGCGATTGCCGGTCTGATTTTTGGTCTCTCCGGTATCAAGCGCCGTACGCGTGCCCGTAACAATGTCGAGCGCATCGTGTTGTGGGGCCTGATCGCTGCTTCCGGTATTGCCATCCTGACGACGATCGGGATCGTGTTCTCTGTTCTGTTCCAGACTGTGAGCTTCTTCCAGTCAATCGCGCCGATGGACTTCTTCTTCGGCACAGTCTGGGACCCGCGCTTTGCAGCTGCCGGTTCAGGCGGTGAAGTCGGCCAGTTCGGTCTGATCCCGCTGCTCGCTGGTACGCTTTACATTGCTCTGGTTGCAATGCTCTTTGCTGTGCCGGTTGGCCTGTTCTCCGCCATCTATATGGCTGAATATGCATCACCTCGCGTGCGTACTGTGGTCAAGCCGCTGCTTGAACTTCTGGCCGGTATTCCGACCATCGTCTACGGCTTCTTCGCACTCATAACGGTTGGCCCATTCCTGCGCGATCTCTCGATGGCAATCGCTGGCGGTCAGGGCTTCATCATGGCGCAGAGCGTGCTAACCGCCGGTCTCGTCATGGGCGTGATGCTGATCCCGTTCGTGTCGTCGCTGTCTGACGATATCATTACATCGGTCCCGCGCTCGCTGCGTGACGGCTCGCTCGGCCTTGGTGCAACACGTTCCGAAACGATCAAGCGGGTTGTTCTGCCAGCTGCACTTCCCGGCATCGTCGGTGCACTTCTGATGACGGCTTCGCGTGCGATTGGTGAAACCATGATCGTGGTACTCGCAGCTGGTGTTGCAGCCCGCCTGACAGCCAATCCATTTGAAGCCATGACCACCATCACGGTCAAGATCGTCAACCAGCTGACCGGTGACCTTGAATTCGACTCGCCGCAGACGCTCGTTGCCTTTGCGCTGGGTATCACCCTCTTCGTCCTGACGCTGATCATGAACATCTTTGCGCTCTACATCGTTCGCAAGTACCGGGAGCAGTACGAATAATGACCGATTCAACTTTCAATGCTGCTGGGAATGCCGTGGCAACGCCCCAGCGCCGCGATATCGGAATCAAGCGTCGCTACGCCGCTGAACGTCGCTTCCGTCTCTATGGCATTGTTGCCATTGCGATCGGTGTGTTCTTCCTCTGCGCGCTTCTGTTCTCGGTCTTTTCCAAGGGCTATACCGCTTTCGGACAAACAACGATCTATCTGCCGGTCAAGCTTGACGAACAGGTTATCGATCCAGGCAACAAGCGTGCGACCGATCCGAATGTACTGATCACCGCCAACTATCCGCTTCTGGTTCGCAATGCTTTGGCTGAAAAGCTCGGCGTTCCAACCACGGATCGCGCGCAATTGCGTGAAATCGGGCGCTTCTTCTCTGATGGTGTTCGTGTTCAGCTTCGCCAGATGGTGATGGACAACCCATCGCTGATCGGCACCACGCAGACGGTCCCGGTTCTGGCTGCTGCTGATATCGACTCGGCCTATAAGGGGCAGATTGATCTTTCGGTCGCAGAAGCAAACCGCAAGGTTTCTGATCGTCAGGTCGCCTGGATGAAGACGCTGACCGATGAAGGCATCATGAGCCAGGCTTTCAACTGGGGGCTGTTCACCAATGGTGCTTCCAGTCGTCCGGAAACTTCCGGTCTGGGTGTGGCACTGGTGGGCTCCTTCTACATGATGCTGATCGTGCTGGTTCTTGCACTGCCTATCGGTGTAGCTGCGTCGATCTATCTTGAAGAGTTTGCCAAGAAGAACCGTCTTACGGATCTCATCGAAGTCAACATCAACAATCTGGCTGCAGTGCCGTCGATTGTGTTTGGTCTGCTTGGTCTTGCGGTCTTCATCAATTTCTTCAATCTGCCGCGCTCCGCATCGATTGTCGGTGGTCTGGTGCTGACATTGATGACGCTTCCAACGATCATCATCGCGACACGTTCCGCTCTTCGCGCCGTGCCGCCATCGATCCGCGCCGCAGCTTTAGGCCTTGGTGCATCGAAGACGCAGATGGTGTTTCACCATGTGTTGCCTCTCGCAGCACCGGGCATTCTGACCGGAACAATTATTGGTCTTGCTCAGGCGTTGGGTGAAACAGCACCGCTACTTCTGATCGGTATGGTGGCCTTCGTTGCCAATATGCCTGCAACGCCGATGGACCCGGCCACCGCTCTGCCTGTGCAAATCTTTATGTGGGCGAATGAAGCTGAGCGTGCCTTTGTGGAACGGACATCAGGCGCTATTATCGTCCTGCTTCTGTTCCTGGCCGTTATGAATATTGCAGCAATTATTCTGCGCCGCCGCTTTGAGCGCCGCTGGTAAACGGGAGAGAAATGATGAATCTCATGACTGAACGATCTCTCGAGAAAGCCGTAGGAGAAAAGATGAACGCCAACGCCCCCTCCATAAAGATGCGCGGCGACAAGGTCTGCGTGTTTTATGGCGAGAAACAGGCTCTGTTCGAAGTCGATCTGGATGTTCCGGAAAAGATGGTTACAGCGCTTATCGGTCCTTCGGGCTGCGGCAAGTCTACATTCCTGCGTTCGCTCAATCGCATGAACGACACGATTGAAGGCTGCCGTATCGTAGGCAATATCACGCTCGACAACGAAGACATTTACGATCCGAAGATCGACGTGGTTGAATTGCGTGCCCGTGTCGGCATGGTGTTTCAGAAGCCAAATCCATTTCCGAAGTCGATCTTCGAGAACGTGGCTTATGGCCCGCGTATCCACGGTCTGGCACGCAACAAGACCGATCTCGAAGAGATCGTCGTAACCAGCCTCAAGAAGGCCAGCCTCTTTGAAGAGGTCAAGGATCGTCTTCACGATGCCGGAACCGGTCTTTCCGGTGGTCAGCAGCAGCGTCTGTGCATTGCACGTGCGATTGCAGTCAGCCCGGAAGTCATCCTGATGGATGAGCCGTGCTCGGCGCTTGATCCGATTGCGACGGCCAAGGTTGAGGAGCTGATCGACGAGCTGCGCCAGAACTACACGATCGTCATCGTCACGCACTCCATGCAGCAGGCCGCTCGCGTTTCACAGCGCACCGCCATGTTCCACCTGGGCAATCTGGTGGAAGTGGGTGACACGGATGTGATGTTCACGGCACCGACCGAGAAGCGCACTCAGGACTATATCACCGGTCGCTTTGGTTAACATTTCAGCAGAAGCAGGAACCATCTTCGGTTTCGCTTCCCTGTAATCCTTACTTCGAGGTCTATTATGGCGTCTCAGCATACCGTTACCGCTTACGACGAAGAACTGCAGTTCCTGACCCATAAGATCGCTGAAATGGGCGGTCATGCGGAACGTATGGTCGAGCAGTCCGTTGCAGCGATTGTCAACGCCGACAATGCGCTTGCTCAGCGCGTTATCTCCGATGATCTCATCCTTGATGCAAGCGAGCGTGAGATTGACGACAAGGCCGTCATGATCATCGCAAAGCGCCAGCCTATGGCTGTCGATCTTCGTGAAATCATCGGCTCGATCCGCATATCGGCCGATCTGGAACGCGTGGGCGATCTTGGCAAAAACATTGCCAAGCGCGTTGCCGCCGTCTCGGAATCGCGCCAGCCGGTCAAGCTCTATCGTGGACTTGAAACACTGGCTGAACTCGCTCTGACCCAGCTCAAAGACGTGCTCGATGCCTATGCAACGCGCTCGGTACAGCAGATCAATGTTGTTCGCGATCGCGATGATGAAATCGATTCCATGTACACCTCGCTGTTCCGCGAGTTGCTCACCTATATGATGGAAGATCCGCGCAACATTTCAGCCTGCACGCATCTTCTGTTCTGCGCAAAGAATATTGAGCGCATTGGCGATCATGCAACCAACATTGCCGAGACGGTCTATTACATCGTGACCGGCCTGCAAATGCCTGCGGAACGCCCAAAAGAAGACCTGAGCCACGGTATCGTCGTGGACGAGGCGCGTAAATCCTGATGGTATTTTGCGCTGCATCATTGCGGCGCAAAATCTCTGCATGTGTAAGAATAGCGCGGCGGCACGCGGTCGACGGGGGGACTGTATCTTCTGCGCTCTAAATTCTGGATAGGAAATACTGGATGTCACAGGCACCCAAGATTGCTGTGGTTGAAGACGAAGAAGCCCTGAGCGTACTCTTGCGTTACAATCTGGAAGCAGAAGGTTATCAGGTCGATGCGATGCTGCGCGGCGATGAAGCCGAAATCACGCTTCGCGAAAACGTACCGGATCTGCTTATTCTGGACTGGATGCTTCCTGGTGTATCGGGGATCGAACTTTGCCGTCGTCTGCGTCAATGGCCGGAAACCGAGCGTCTGCCGATCATCATGCTGACTGCGCGTGGCGAAGAAAGCGAACGTGTCCGTGGCCTGAGTGTGGGTGCTGACGATTATGTCGTAAAGCCCTTCTCGACACCGGAACTGCTTGCGCGGGTGAAAGCCATGCTGCGCCGTGCCAATCCCAGCGTTCTCTCGCATGTGCTCAAGGTTGGGGATCTGGTGCTCGACCGTCAGCAGCACCGTGTCTATCGCAAGGAAAAGGAAGTCCGCCTCGGACCCACAGAATTCCGCTTGCTTGAATATTTCATGATGTCACCGGGCCGTGTCTTCTCCCGGAGCCAGTTGCTCGATGGTGTCTGGGGCCCGGATATCTATGTCGACGACCGCACGGTCGACGTGCATGTGGGACGTTTGCGCAAGGCGATCAATGTCGGGCGCGCACTCGATCCAATTCGCACGGTGCGTGGCGCAGGCTACTCATTCGGGTGATCAAATCTCGACTTGCAGAACGTCTCAGAAGCGGTCCGTTACTGAAAATGTGACGGGCCGTTTTGCATGAAGGGAGCGAACGGCGCGACTCAGCATTCGGACCTGCGATTCGGTGATGTTGCCCAAATCTGTACCAAAAACGGTCAATATCACGCGATGTTACATCAATCGTGACAAAGTTGAATAAGCCTTGAAATCGGCGTCAAAAACAGCATCTGAAAAGTCAAAAAAGATGGCTGCGTAAAATCTTGAAACATCAGTGAAATAAGGCAGCGATGTGGCCTGTATTTCAGCAAATTGAATCGCGTTAAATCAATAACTTATAAGATTTGCTAAATCACGTTAAGGATTTGTTAATAAATTTAAGGGGTTTGTGGGGAAAATTCAACTTTGGATTCGGGTTCGATTGGCCACCGTTTTGGTGGCTTTGTCATTTTAGGAATTTGACCGTTCGCCTTTTTTTGGCCTAAAAATTCCAAAACCTTGAATGCAATGAGTGACAGCAGAACGTTTATTATTTGATTTTCGTTCTATTTGGCTGGAGCGCCGGGTGTCTCAATTGGATGCACAAAGGCTGCTCTGTTAGTTCAAATCTGCTGCATAGTTTTATGCAGTGGCACCACAGCCAGGTTTCAAACGCCTTTTGCGGGGCGGAGGCCGGGTTGGATCAATTAAGGGTCCTAACGATGAGACTGAGCCGTTGACGCGCGCTGCTAAGTGGAAACTGCCCGTTATCCTCGGGCTTCTGGTTGCTCCATTTGTGGTGACAGGTTGCACGACGACCGGAGGCACAGCCAAGACCAAATCCGATAAGACGGCGGCGGTCAGCCACGTCAAGTCGGTCAATGGCGTTAAGACTTTCACCTATACCGCCAGAGACCGTGAATGTCTTGAACGTGCGATGTTCTTTGAATCGAACCGTTCAAGCCCCGATGGCCTGATGGCCGTCGGTACTGTTGTCATGAACCGTCTCGCATCCGGCAGCTATCCGGATACGATCTGTGGTGTTGTGGGCCAGAAGAACCAGTTTGCGCCGGGCGTTCTGAGCCGCAAGATGAATTCCAGGGCAATGCCAGATGTTCAGGCAGCGGCTGATTCCATTCTCAAGGGCAAGCGTCACCCTTCCTTGAAGAACTCCATGTTCTTCCACACAGCTGGCCTCAAGTTCCCATACCGCAACATGCATTACGTGCTGGTTGCGGGTGGAAACTCTTTCTACGAAAAGCGTGGCCGTGATGGCGAGCTGGAGAATCCGGTTCCACAGACCCCTTACAATCTGGCCTATGCTTCCACACCACAGGCACCATCCATGCCAGAAGGTCCGTTCTACAACGTAACTGATCAGCAGGATGCCACTGTTCCACAGGCACAGCCAACAGTGCAGGTTGCGTTGGCTGAAGCAGCAAAGACGACTGAAACTCAGCAGAATGGCGGCGTGGGTCCGCAGGCCCGTGGTGACCGTCTGGCGACGCTTCCTGTGAAGCCTGCTGAAAAGCCGGCGCTGACGCAGGTGGCGAGCTACCAGCCAACATTTGATGAAACGGCTCCAGCGGTGGAAAACGTATCTCTCGGCTACACAGCCGATAAGAAGCATGTTGATGCAATCGGTGCGATGCTTCTGTCGCAGGAGCGTCCGGAATCTCCGCTTTAAAAGTGACTTTGCTAGACAAAAAAGCGCCCCGAAAGGGCGCTTTTTTATTGCTCGGCCTGATTATTACTTGGCCTGTCTGTTACTTGGCCTGAACAGGCACTGGTCGATAAACCGGTTGATAGATGACCATCGGTGTGTCGTAGAAATCGGCACGGTTCTGCCAGGCGCGGCGATCTGCTCTGCGGTCGAGATCAAGCTGCAACAGGCAGTTGGAAAATGCATCGGATTTTTGTTTGAAACCATAGCTGCGGCAGGTTTGTTCATCTGCGGCGCGGCGCTGTTCCGGAGTCATGGTTTGACAACCTGCAAGCAGGCCCGCCAGACCAAGGATAATAAGCACGCTCTTCTTCATAGCCGTTGCTCTCGTAACATAAAAATTTCTATCGACCGCTCCATTAATATAACGCAGTGGCAGGAAAAAGCGTGGTGAAATTAAGTCATCTGATAGACTGCCACTGATTCTTTCAAACACGAGGCTTGCAGCCATATGGCACATGACAATAACGCTCCCGTCATCGATCCGGTAAAACTCGAACGTCTGGCTGAAGTGGCTGTACGCGTCGGGCTGCAATTGCGTGAAGGCCAGGATCTTGTCATCACTGCACCTGTCGTTGCTCTGCCACTGGTGCGCCTGATCGCCAAACACGCCTATAGAGCTGGCGCAGGCGTTGTGACGCCGTTCTTCTCCGATGATGCGATTGCGCTGGCGCGTTATGAAAATGCGTCCGATGAGAGCTTTGATCGTGCGGCTGGCTGGCTCTATGAAGGCATGGCCAAGGCCTATGCGAATGGCGCGGCGCGCCTTGCGATTGCGGCGGACAATCCGATGCTGCTGTCCTCGCAGGACCCGTCCAAGGTTTCGCGCGCCAATCGCGCCAATTCCAAAGCCTATCAGCCAGCACTCGAAAAGATTGCCGGTTTCGACATCAACTGGAATATCATTTCCTATCCGAACCCGGAATGGGCGAAGCTGATGTTCCCGGATGATGCGCAAGACGTTGCGACTCGTAAGCTTGCCAACGCGATTTTTGCTGCATCGCGTGTCGATGTGGACGATCCGGTTGGTGCATGGGCAGCGCATAATGCAGCATTGCGCACCCGCACACGTTTCCTGAACAGCAAGGCTTACAGCGCTCTGCATTTCAAGGGACCGGGCACCGATCTGACGGTGGGTCTTGCCGATGGCCACGAATGGCATGGCGGTGCATCGACTGCCAAGAACGGCATTACCTGCAACCCGAATATTCCAACCGAAGAGGTCTTCACCACGCCGCATGCGCTGCGCGTCGACGGCCATGTATCGAGCACCAAGCCGCTGTCGCATCAGGGAACGCTGATCGACAATATTTCCGTGCGTTTTGAAGGCGGACGCATTGTCGAAGCCAAGGCGAGCCGCGGTGAGGAAGTGCTCAACAAGGTGCTGGATACGGATGAAGGCGCACGTCGTCTGGGCGAAGTGGCGCTGGTTCCGCATTCCTCGCCAATCTCGCAAAGTGGTCTGCTGTTCTACAACACGCTGTTTGATGAAAATGCTGCAAGCCATATCGCGCTTGGCCAGTGCTATTCGAAATGCTTTATCGATGGCGCGAAGCTCACGCCTGAACAAATTGCAGCGCAGGGCGGCAATTCAAGCCTCATTCATATCGACTGGATGATCGGTTCCGACAAGATCGATGTCGACGGCGTTAATGCGGATGGTAGCCGCGAGCCTGTCATGCGTGGCGGCGAATGGGCCAGCTGACTGTAATGGAATGCAAAAAGGCCGGGAATTTCCCGGCCTTTTTCATTGATGATTGGTCAGAGCGCCAAAATCAGTTCTTTTCCTGAACGTGGGCTTCCAGGAACCATAAGGCCTTATCGAGACTGCGCGATGCGGCGGTGAAAATATCCGCCGTATTGTCGTCGCCAGCGTCGTCCGCATCCTTGATCGACTTGCGCACGAGGTTGGCCACATCGCCATAGCGTTCGATCAGCGCTGCAAGATGATCGTGAACGGCGTAAATATCCGTCGGATAGGCTTTGAGCTTCGAATCCTTGGCCACAACCTGTGTCGTGCCATAGGCGGTGCCACCCAGCTGCACAGCGCGCTCTGCTATCGTATCAACTTGCTCATCGAGGTCGGTACGAAATGTATCGAGCATTTCATGCACGGCGATGAATTGCGGCCCCTTGAGGTTCCAGTGCGCCTGCTTGGTGATGAGGGCAAGATCAATGGTCGCTGCGAGATTTTCATTCAGCAACGCTATCATCGTGGTCTTGGTATTGGAGGGAAGATCGTTGCGGGTTGCATGCATCGACTTCTTGGACATTTTATCCTCATATCCTTTGCACGATCCGGCTGTGTATCAGCGATTGGGACATCGCTGAGGGAAAACAGATTTGTTTCTCTGAAACCGGCCCCGCCAGATCTCAATATAAGACCGATCTCCGGATACGGTAATTGATATCCGCCCCGCATCCAGCATAAAAACGCTTCAAGAGGAGTTTGGTTCCCGAAAAAGCATTTCCAGTAAAAGTGCGAAGCGGTTTTACGTTGGACAATGCGTAAAGCCAGACATTTGAAGCGCGCAGCGCTTCAAAGAAATTGTAAATTTTAGCCGTTTTATGTGTTTTGCTTGTCGTGGGACGATTTCTGATTTACCCGATGGCTCATGAAGATACTTGCCCTCGATACCGCCTCGTCCTGGTGTGCCGCCGCAGTTTATGATTCCGGCAGTGGTGCCGTTCTTGCTGAAGTCAGCGAGGATATCGGAAAAGGTCATGCAGAAGTCCTGATGGACTATATCGAGCGCACAATGGCACAATCCGGAATTGCCATGTCCGAACTCGATCGCGTGGCGGTTAATGTCGGCCCCGGTTCCTTTACCGGCGTGCGTATTGGCGTGTCGGCAGCACGCGGTTTTGCACTGGCACTTGACCGTCCGGCGATTGGTGTCAGTGCATTTGATGCACTTGCATCGGAGGTCGCGACAAGTCATCCCGGGCAACCTGCTCTGATTCTGCTTGAAGCGCATCGTGGCGAGATTTACGCACAGGTCTTTGGCGCTGACGGAGAAGCCACAACTGGCCCGATGGTGCTGGCGCGGGAGGAAGCGCTGGCGCTTATTCAGCAGCAATCCTCCGGCACAATTCTGGCTGGTTCTGCTGCAACAGCGCTCAGCGAAACGCTTGCAGGCGCTTTCAGCGTTGCGCATGTCGAGCCAACGGGCCACATCGGCACCTATGCAAAGCTTGCAGCCTTGCGTGAGCCAGGCGAAGCGCCGAAGCCGCTTTATATGCGCGGACCTGATGTGAAGCCGCAGACCGGCTTTGCGCTGCCGCGTAAGGCAAGCGGAGAATAGCGTCATGATGAGCTTTGTGCTTGGACGCTTTGGACGCAGACCTGTCTCAATTGAAGCGCTTGGTGCGCAGGACAGCGGGGAAATCCAGCGTATTCACGCGCTGGCTTTTCATCATGGCTGGAGCTCGGACGATTTCCGTTCGCTGATCGCACAGGATTCGGTGTTCGGCTTTGTGGCGCGGCCGGAAGGTAAGCCCGGCAAGGCATGTGGCTTTGTGTTGGCGCGACTGGTTGCGGGTGAGGCGGAAATTCTCACAATTGCCGTTTCTGATGAAGTGCGTAAGCAAGGCGTGGGCCGGTCTTTGATGGATGCCGTTTTACGCCATCTCTATCAGGAACGCGCCGAAACGCTGTTCCTGGAAGTCGATGAAAACAATGTGGCTGCACTGGCCCTTTATCGTCGTATGGGTTTCAATAAGGTCGGCGACAGGCCTGCTTACTATGAAACCTCCAGTGGTCGTTCATCTGCTTTCATTTTGCGGCGCGATCTGGTGAGGCCGCAATGATTGGTGCGATCCGCATCATTTTGGTCGTAGCGGCGATGGTGGCGCTCAGCCTGTCGCTCATACCGGTGCAATATGTGTTTCTGAAACTGAAAAACACATGGAAGCGTCGGCTGCCCAATTTCTTTCATCGTGTCATCGCGCGACTGTTTGGTTTTCGGATCACGATTGTTGGAGAGATGCCGGAAGGACGACCGCTGCTGCTGGTCTCCAATCACACTTCATGGAGTGACATCATCGTTTTGTCGGCCACTGGTCAGGTGTCGTTCATTGCAAAATCTGAAGTCAGAAGCTGGCCGGTTTTTGGCTTCTTTGCCGTTCTCCAGCGTACTGTCTTTGTCGAGCGTGAACGCCGCGGCAAGACCGGCGAGCAGACCTCCGACATTGCGAAGCGCCTTGCCGATGGCGATGCCATGGTTTTGTTTCCCGAAGGCACGACTTCCGATGGCAATCGTGTGCTGCCGTTCAAGACAGCGCTTTTTGGAGCTACCCATGCAGCAATCCGTGAGGCGAGTGTGCCGGAAGTGATCGTGCAGCCGGTGGCGATTGCCTATACCGGCGTCCACGGCATGGCGATGGGACGCTATCACCGCCCGATTGCTTCATGGCCCGGCGATGTTCAGCTGATGCCGCATCTCAAAGGCATTTTACGCGAGGGGGCTATCGACGTCGAAGTGCGCTTTGGCGAGCCGGTTGTCGTGACGGCTGAAACCGATCGCAAGGCGCTTGCCCGCACGATGGAAAACCGGGTGAGGGCACTGTTGCAGAGCTCGCTTCTTGGACGCGAAGTCCCAGAAGACTGAGAGCGTAAGTTTGTCGCCTTCCAAAGTGGCGATAAAAACTGTAGATAGCCGCGCATGAGCGAAAATATGACCGATATCAAGACAAACACGGATGGCAGCAACACACGTAAGGTCTTTGTGAAGACCTATGGCTGCCAGATGAACGTCTATGACAGCCAGCGCATGGCGGACAGCCTTGCGGCTGAAGGTTATGTCGCGACTGACACACCCGATGATGCCGATCTGGTGCTGCTCAATACCTGTCATATTCGCGAAAAGGCATCGGAAAAGCTTTATTCAGCGCTGGGTCGCCTGCGCAAGATGCAGGATAAACGTGGACCGAACGGCAAGGAATTGACCATCGGTGTTGCCGGTTGTGTGGCACAGGCCGAAGGTCAGGAAATTCTGCGTCGTGCGCCGAATGTCGATCTGGTTATCGGACCGCAGACCTATCACCGCCTGCCTAATGCGCTGGCGCGTGTACGTAACGGCGAAAAGGTCGTCGAAACCGAATATGCCATCGAAGACAAGTTTGAGCATCTGCCTGCGCCAAAGCGCGAAGAAACGCGCAAGCGTGGCGTTTCTGCGTTCCTCACCGTTCAGGAAGGTTGCGACAAGTTCTGCACCTTCTGCGTGGTGCCTTATACGCGCGGCTCGGAAGTCTCGCGCAGTGTTGCGCAGATTGTTGCGGAAGCCGAACGTCTTGCCGATAGCGGTGTACGCGAGCTGACGCTTCTGGGGCAGAACGTCAATGCGTGGCATGGTGTGGGTGATGATGGCCGCGAGTGGGGTCTTGGCGAACTTCTGTTCCGCCTTGCACGTATTCCCGGTGTGGCGCGTCTGCGTTATACGACCAGCCATCCGCGCGACATGGACGATACGCTGATTGCAGCGCACCGCGATCTTCGTCAGCTGATGCCTTATCTGCATCTTCCTGTTCAGGCCGGTTCGGATCGCATTCTCAAAGCCATGAACCGTCGCCACAAGGCGGATGAATATATTCGCCTTGTTGAACGTATTCGCGAAGTGCGCCCGGATATGGCGCTTTCGGGCGATTTCATTGTCGGCTTCCCCGGCGAAACGGATCAGGATTTTGAAGATACGATGCGGCTGGTGCGTGAAGTGCATTACGCGCAGGCCTATTCATTCAAATATTCCCCACGTCCCGGAACGCCGGGTGCCGATCTGCCCGATCATGTGGAAGAAGCAGTCAAGGACGAGCGCCTGCAACGTCTTCAGGCGCTGCTGAACGAGCAGCAATATGCCTTTCAGGATTCTCTTGTTGGTCGTGAAATGGATGTGCTTCTGGAAAAGAAGGGCCGTTTCGAGCGCCAGATGGTTGGGCGTTCGCCGTGGCTTCTGCCGGCCATTATCGACGACAATGACGATCAGGTCGGCGAGATCATCCGCGTAAAAATTACGGGGACTGGCACAAATAGTCTTATTGCGCAAAAGCTTGTCTAAGCGCATGATGTCATTCAGGCAGTAGTCGCGGTGAGTAGCCTTTGACCGAACGTTCTGCTGGTACTGCGATTGCAATGCGTGAACCTTAGGGAGATGCGGTTGAGCGCTACGGAAAAGTTAAAGCCTGCCAAGCCAACCATTCAAACGCAAACAAACACAATTTCAAGTTCGGTTACACGTCCGGCTACAGGGGCTGCGACCGGGGCCTCCGACATGGCCCATATCGTCCTCACCTTCGATAATAATCGTCTTGCCAGTGCGCTTTACGGTCAGTTCGATGAGAATCTGGCTCGTATCGAGCAGAAGCTTGGCGTCGATGTCCGTTCCAAGGGTAACGAGCTTTCCATCCGTGGAGACGCGACAGCCACAGAACAGGCGCGCCGTACTCTCGATCAGCTTTATGAATACCTGCAAAAAGGCCATGAGCTGACGACGTCGGATGTGGATGGTGCCATGCGCATTGCCATTGCTGCGGATGATCAGCTGACATTGCCGACGCTTGAAAACAAGGGAAAGATGTCGGCTGCGCAGATATCGACACGCAAGAAGACTATTTTTGCCCGTACGCCGGTGCAGGACGCCTATATGCGTGCTCTCGACCGGTCGGAGCTGGTTTTCGGTGTTGGGCCCGCTGGTACGGGCAAGACCTATCTGGCCGTCGCCCATGCCGCCATGCTTCTGGAACGTGGTCTTGTGGAACGCATTATCCTGTCGCGCCCGGCTGTCGAAGCAGGCGAGCGTCTGGGCTTTCTGCCAGGCGATATGAAGGAAAAGGTCGATCCTTATCTTCGTCCGCTTTATGACGCGCTCTATGACATGATGCCTGCCGAAAAGGTCGAGCGTGCCATTACCGCTGGTGTCATTGAAATTGCGCCGCTCGCTTTCATGCGTGGTCGCACGCTGGCGCATTCTGCGGTCATTCTCGATGAAGCGCAGAACACGACGTCGATGCAGATGAAGATGTTCCTGACGCGTCTTGGTGAAGGCTCGCGCATGATGGTCAATGGCGACCCAAGCCAGATCGATCTTCCGCCCGGCCAGAAGTCCGGTCTCGTTGAGGCGCTTCGCGTTCTCGAAGGCGTGGATTCGGTTGTTAAAGTGCGCTTTACCGAGAAAGACGTGGTTCGTCATCCTCTGGTGGCAGCAATTGTCGGTGCTTACGACAATGATGCCAAAAAACATGCGCGATCAGAATAATTGAAAATTATTCTTGTATTCGCGTGAGACAATGACGATCTAAAAATATTCCGTCCGCTTTTGAGCGGACGGCATTTTTTAACAACTGGAAGGATAGAGCGGTTGCTTCATCGCAAGCCGCGGAATAAGTGTCAGACAACACGATCCAAATCGATATCATGATCGAAGCCGGCAACTGGCCGGACGAAACGGTCCTTGAAGGGCTTGTACAACGCTCCGTAGAGGCGGCCTGGGATAATCTCCGGCTTGAACCCGCTGAGAGCGAATTGAGTCTGGTTTTTACCGACGATGCTTCCATCCGGAAGATCAACGCCGAGTGGCGTAACAAGGACAAGCCGACCAATGTTCTGTCTTTTCCTGCTTATCCTGTAAAGGCTGGCGAGCAGCCTGGACCAATGCTTGGTGACATCATCATTGCACGGGAAACGGTTGAGCGCGAAGCTCTTGAAGAAGGCAAACCGCTCGAAAATCATCTCTCCCATCTGGTTGTGCATGGATTTTTGCACCTTTTGGGTTACGATCATGAGACGGAAGATGAGGCCGAGGAGATGGAACGCCGTGAGCGTGAAATCCTTCATGCTCTTGCCATCCCCGACCCTTATGCTGTATCCGATTTAAACGTTGAAACAGATTGATCATGGCTGACCAAAGCAATTCCTCGTCCGCAGGCGATAGCCGAAGCGACACACAAGATTCTGAAGGGCAAAGTACGCAGCGGTCGCAGACGACCGAAAAGCGTTCCCTTCTGTCGAACATTTTTCCTTTCATGCGTTCGCGCCAGTCATCTTCCTTGCGTGAAGATCTGGCCGATGCGATTTCCAGCACCGCAAGTGAGCAGGACTCCGTTTTTTCGCCTGAAGAAAAGGCGATGCTGCACAATATCCTGCGTCTGCGTGAAATCCGCGTCGAAGATGTGATGATCCCGCGTGCCGATGTGGTGGCGGTTGAAATTTCCACACCGCTTTGGGAAGCGCTGGAGCTGTTTGAAAGTTCCGGCCATTCGCGTATGCCGGTCTATGCCGAAACGCTGGATGATCCTCGTGGTATGATCCATATCCGCGATGTGCTCAATTATATCACCAAGCAGGCACGTCAGAAGACGACCCGTCGTACGACGGCGCGCAAGACCGCCGAGGCAAGCGCTGCCAAGTTCGACATGGGGCGTATCGATCTCACCAAGACGATTGGTGAGCTTAATCTGATGCGCAAGGTGTTGTTCGTGCCACCGTCGATGATGGCGAGCGGTCTGATGGCGCGCATGCAGGCATCCCATATTCAGATGGCGCTGGTCATTGATGAATATGGCGGCACCGATGGACTGGCGTCGCTCGAAGACATTGTTGAAATGGTCGTCGGTGACATCGAAGACGAACATGACGATGAAGAAATCATGATCGCTGAAGAGGCCGATGGCGTGTTCGTCGTCGATGCCCGTGCAGATCTTGATGAATTGGCTCAGAAGATCGGCCCTTCATTTGAAGTGGGTGAGCATGGCGAGGACGTCGACACGGTCGGCGGTCTGATCTTCTCCGTTCTGGGACGTATTCCATTGCGCGGCGAAGTCGTGCAGGCGGTTCAGGGCTATGAATTCCATGTGCTTGAAGTCGATCCGCGTCGCGTAAAGCGTGTTCGGATCGTGCCTCTTTCGGAAGCAGACCGCCGCAGGCAGCAGCGTTCCGTGAGCCCAGCGAAATCGGATGACGGATCCGAGGTCATGACTGAAACAACGGAAACGTCCAAAGAGGCTTGATGATAGAGAGGCTTGCGGGGAAGATCTCTTCTTTGAGCGGTTGGCGTCGTGCGCTGACCGCTTTTCTCAGTGGCACTGTTGCGACGCTGACCCAGCCGCCATTCGATATTTTCATTGCGGGCTTCATCGCCTTTCCACTGCTGGTCTGGCTTATTGATGGTGCCATCCCCGATAAAGACAAAGGCCCTATCCGGCGTTTTTTCCCGGCAGGTTTAATCGGCTGGTGGTTCGGCTTCGGTTATTTCGTGTCCGGCCTCTGGTGGATCGGCACGGCGCTTCTTGTCGATGCGCAACAATTTGCCTGGGCCATACCGCTCGCAGTTCTTGGGCTTCCGGCATTTCTTGCGATTTTTTACGGGTTGGCTGCCATGGTCGCCCGGCTGTTCTGGTCGGACGGTATCGGGCGTATTTTTGCGATAGCGTTGGGCTTTGGTTTTACCGAATGGCTGCGCACATTCGTTTTCACGGGCTTTCCGTGGAATGCACTCGGCTATGCCGCAATGCCTACGCCGATGATGATGCAATCGGTGGAAGTCATCGGTCTTGTCGGGATGAGCGCGCTTGCGGCACTGGTTTTTTCGGCACCGTCGCTGTTGAGCGGCGGGCGTTTGGCAAAGAGCGGCATCGTCCTGGCAGGTTTGCTGATCACAGCCCATATCGGCTTTGGTGCCTGGACGCTGTCTAATGCGCCAGCTCTCGATGCTGATCGGACAACTCTGTCGATCCGCATTGTCCAGCCTTCCATTTCGCAAAGCCTTAAATGGGACAACAACGAACGTCGTGCGATCTTCGACAAGTTCATTGCCATGACGCAACAGGCGCCAGTGGAGGGCAGACCAAAGCCTGACGTGGTGATCTGGCCTGAAACGGCAGTGCCTTATATCCTGTCATCGACGCCCGAGGCGCTCACGCGGATCGGCGAGGTGATTGGCGATGATCAGGTGCTGCTCACCGGTGCAGTGCGCGAAGAACTCGTTCCCCGGCGCGACCCGCGTTATTACAACTCGATCCTCACAATCAGCGGTCAGGGTCGGATCACTGATTATACCGATAAGGTGCATCTTGTGCCCTTCGGCGAATATCTGCCCTTTGAAGGTATCTTGCGCAGTCTCGGGCTTCAGGAAGTGGTGGAGATGCCGGGTGGCTTTACCGCCGCCAAGAGGCGTCACGCGATCAATGTAATGGAAGGGCAGACCTTTCTGCCGCTGATCTGCTACGAAGCAATTTTCCCGGATGAACTGTCCTATACGGGCCGCAAAGTGACAGCGATTGTCAACGTTACCAATGATGCATGGTATGGCGATACGCCGGGGCCGTATCAGCATTTCCGACAGGCGCAGGTGCGATCCGTAGAGCAGGGCCTGCCATTGGTTCGTGCAGCTAATAATGGAATTTCGGCTGTCGTTGATGCCTATGGTCGAATCATCGAGGAATTGCCACTCGATGCTGTCGGTGTAATTGATGCTTATTTGCCTGAAGAGCGTGTCCCATTTTGGGGCAGTGCACCCGGCGGCAAACAGACTCTTTCACTCCTATTAACCCTACTCGCCGTATGCGTGTGGTTCAGGGTGTCTTTCCGACGGCGTTTTCATTGACACGGCAATTTTGTTAAGCTGTTATACTCGCGCTGTGACGGTTTCTTTCGCAAACCAGTCTGACTACCTCCCACAATGTATTTTATCCCTGTTCAGATGAACAGGCCATGAATGAAAGCTCGCGGTTGCGAGGAGTGAAAGCCGTATGATTGAGAATAAGAAGAAACCCAACCCTATTGATGTGCATGTGGGCAGCCGCATTCGCCTTCGCCGCAACATGCTGGGTCTCAGTCAGGAAAAATTAGGCGAAAGCCTCGGCATCACATTTCAGCAGATCCAGAAATACGAAAAAGGCACCAATCGCGTCGGTGCCAGCCGTCTTCAGGCGATTTCTTCCATTCTCACGGTTCCTGTATCTTTCTTTTTTGAAGATGCGCCCGGTTCAAACCCAACATCGCAGGCAGGCTTTGCCGAGGATAATGAAGCGACTTACGTTGTCGACTTTCTGAACTCGAATGAAGGTGTGCAGCTTACCCGGGCCTTCACCAAAATTGCGGATCCGAAAGTGCGCCGCAAGATCATCGATCTGGTAAAGTCGCTCGCCGCAGAAGGCGAATAAGGCTTCAAGCATGTCTCCCGGAAGTGGAAACCGGTTTTGGGACACATGTTTTAAGAACATTCAAAAGCGCGTCGTGTGAATGAAATTCAACGCGATGCGCTCTGATTGGTTCACAAAAGCGTAAGCCGGATGGTTTTTTTCCAGCAACGCTGTGTCGCAACAAGAATATACATTGACGGTTCAATCCCAACTTCGCTAACACAATGATGTGCCCGGAACCTGTTTATCGCTCCGGGCGCTACTGTGTTTCCATAACGGACATTCGCTCCGTTGGATTTTCAAGAGGGGTTACCCGTGTCGCGCAGTTCTTATCTCTTCACCAGCGAATCGGTGTCCGAAGGTCATCCGGACAAGGTTTGCGACCGCATTTCCGATGAAATCGTAGACATGATTTACAAGGAGGCGCGCCGTACGGGCGTTGACCCCTGGACTGTTCGCGTTGCATGCGAAACGCTCGCCACCACCAATCGTGTGGTTATTGCCGGCGAAGTGCGTGTGCCTGAGACTTTCCTGAAGAAGAATAAGGACGGCTCTGTCGCTCACGACAAGGCTGGCCATCCGCTGATCAATCCTTCCCGTTTCCGTTCGGCCGCCCGTAAAGCGATCCGCGAAATTGGTTATGAACAGGACGGTTTCAACTGGCGCACAGCCAAGATCGATGTGCTTCTGCACCCACAATCCGCCGACATCGCACAGGGCGTGGACAATGCAGCCGACCGTCAGGGCGAAGAAGGCGCAGGCGATCAGGGCATCATGTTCGGCTATGCCTGCCGTGAAACCCCGGATCTTATGCCAGCTCCGATCTATTATTCGCACAAGATTCTCGAAAAGCTTGCAGAAGCCCGTCACAAGGGCGAAGGCGATCCGGGCAAGCTCGGACCTGATGCCAAGAGCCAGGTCACTGTGCGCTACGAAAACGGTAAGGCTGCTGAAGTCACGCAGATCGTTCTTTCCACACAGCATCTCGATGCAAGCTGGGATTCCAAGAAGGTCCGTTCGGTTGTCGAGCCATATATCCGCGAAGCGCTTGGCGATCTTCCAATTGCCGCAAACTGCAACTGGTACATCAACCCAACTGGCAAGTTCGTTATTGGCGGACCGGATGGTGACGCGGGCCTGACGGGTCGCAAGATCATCGTGGATACCTATGGTGGTGCCGCTCCGCATGGTGGTGGCGCATTCTCCGGCAAGGATACGACCAAGGTTGACCGCTCAGCAGCTTATGCTGCGCGTTATCTCGCCAAGAATGTCGTTGCTGCCAATCTTGCTGATCGCTGCACAATCCAGCTTTCCTACGCCATTGGCGTTGCCCAGCCGCTTTCGGTTTATGTCGATTTGCATGGCACCGGCAAGGTGGATGAATCGGCGGTCGAGGAAGCGTTGCGCAAGGTCATGGACCTGTCGCCAAGTGGCATCCGCAAGCATCTTGATCTTAACAAGCCTATCTATGCCAAGACTTCGTCTTACGGTCACTTTGGCCGCAAGCCAGGTCGTGACGGTTCCTTCTCCTGGGAGAAGACCGATCTCACCAAGGCATTGAAGAGCGCCCTTTCAGCTTGATAGACCTAAAATGACTGATCCTACCCACCCAGTACGAGCGGCCGGAAACTTTTTCGGCCGCCGTCATGGTAAGCCACTCCGTCCACATCAGAACAATCTGTTTGAGGATTTGCTACCGCGTCTGAAACTTGACCTCGACACGCCTGCACCACAGGACTTGAGAACCTTGTTCGATGCACCGGTCGAAAATGTGCGCATGGAGATCGGGTTCGGCGGCGGAGAGCACCTCTATCATGAGAGTGGACGCTATTCGCAGTCGGGCTTCATTGGCGTCGAGCCTTTCGTCAACGGTATGGCCAAGATGCTGGCAGCCCTTCATGAAGAAAAGCGTCGCAATCTTCGGCTTTACGATGAGGATGCAACAGAGGTTCTCGACTGGCTGCCGGAAGCTTCGCTTTCAGGAATTGATCTGTTTTATCCTGATCCATGGCACAAGCGTCGTCATTGGAAGCGTCGTTTTGTGAGTGACGCCAATCTTGATCGGTTTGCGCGTTTGCTGAAGCCGGGAGCGAAATTCCGTTTCGCTTCCGATATCGAGCATTACGTCAACTGGACGCTCCAGCATTGCAGCAGGCATCCGGCATTTGAATGGCAGGCGGAGGGACCGTCCGACTGGAACGACGCCTATGAAGGCTGGCCGGGCACACGCTACGAGGCCAAGGCTTTTCGTGAAGGACGCCGTGCGGCCTATCTGACATTCATCCGGCTTTGAAACGGAAGCAAATTGCGGCCTTGAAAAAACTCGCATCCGCTGGTATATAAGTTTCAAATTCTTGGTCGTTTGAACAAGAGTGGGTCCCCCCGGTCCCGCTCTTTTTTGTTACTTACGGCTCTGTAAAAAAGGTTTATCGGGTGACGGAACAGGAACAGGCAGTTGAAGCCGTGAGCGTAGATGATCGGATCATTCGCGAAACGGGCATCGATGCAAAAGTAGCAAACATCGTGGAACCGGTGATCAATACGCTGGGTTTCCGCCTTGTGCGTGTGCGCCTGTCCGGCCTTAACGGTCAGACATTGCAGATCATGGCGGAACGTCCTGATGGCACGATGACGGTTGAAGATTGCGAATTGCTGAGCCGTACCGTGGCTCCGGTTCTGGATGTCGAAGATCCGCTTAGCGGCAAGTATCACCTGGAAATTTCGTCGCCGGGTATTGATCGCCCGATGGTTCGTAAGTCTGATTTTTCGGATTGGGCCGGACATATTGCCAAGGTCGAGACCTCTATCGTCCATGAAGGACGCAAGAAGTTTCGTGGTCGTATCGTGATCGGCGATGCGGATTCGGTCGTGATTGAAAGTGATCAGATTTCATATGGAAATGAACCCGTTGTTCGTATTCCGTTTGATTTGATTTCGGATGCCCGTCTGGTTCTGACCGATGATCTGATCCGCGATGCGCTGCGCAAGGACAAGGCTCTGCGTGAAGGCCGTATCCCCGGTGATGATCTCGGTGATGGCTCCAGCGATGATACGGAAGAAGCAGGTTCCGCAGAATCCGAAACGGAAAAGAAGTAAGTTTCAAAGTGAGTTTCAGGCGTCCGGTTCTCGAAGAAGGTCGGATGCGTCACCAAGGAGAGACCTATGGCAGTCAGTGCAAACAGGCTGGAACTTCTGCAGATCGCCGACGCGGTCGCACGCGAGAAGTCGATTGACCGCGAGATCGTTCTTGCGGCCATGGCCGATGCGATCCAGAAGGCAGCGCGTTCGCGCTACGGTCAGGAAAGCAACATCCGCGCCGACATCAACGCGAAATCCGGCGAGATCAAGCTTCAGCGTCTGCTTGAAGTTGTTGAGACTGTTGAGGACTACTCCACACAGATTTCATTGTTCACTGCACGTGATCGCAATCCCGATGCGCAGGTTGGCGATTTTATTGCTGACCAGCTGCCGCCAATGGATTTCGGCCGTATTGCTGCCCAGTCAGCCAAGCAGGTCATCGTGCAGAAGGTGCGCGAAGCCGAGCGTGATCGTCAGTATGACGAATTCAAGGATCGCGTTGGTGAAATCGCCAACGGCACTGTCAAGCGCGTCGAATATGGCAATGTGATCGTCGATCTCGGCCGTGGCGAAGCCATCGTTCGTCGTGACGAACTGATCCCACGCGAAGCATTCCGTTATGGTGATCGCATCCGCGCTTATGTTTACGACGTGCGTCGCGAACAGCGTGGTCCGCAGATTTTCCTCTCGCGTACCCATCCATCTTTCATGGCGAAGCTTTTCACCATGGAAGTGCCGGAAATCTATGACGGCATCATCGAAATCAAGTCGGTTGCCCGTGATCCAGGTTCGCGCGCCAAGATCGCCGTTGTATCGCGCGATGCATCGATCGATCCGGTTGGTGCCTGTGTTGGTATGCGTGGTTCCCGCGTTCAGGCCGTTGTTGCTGAACTGCAGGGCGAAAAGATCGACATTATTCCATGGTCGCCAGATGCGGCTTCCTTCATCGTCAACGCGCTTCAGCCTGCTGAAGTTGCAAAGGTTGTTCTCGATGAAGACGCTGAACGTATTGAAGTTGTCGTCCCGAATGACCAACTATCACTAGCAATCGGTCGTCGCGGTCAGAACGTGCGCCTTGCATCGCAGCTGACCGGCTGGGATATCGATATTCTTACGGAAGACGAAGAATCCGAACGCCGCCAGAAGGAATTCGCTGAGCGTTCGAACCTCTTCATGGAAGCCCTCAACGTTGATGAGATGGTTGGTCAGGTTCTGGCTTCCGAAGGCTTTGCCTCCGTTGAAGAGCTCGCTTATGTCGAGCCAGGCGAAATCGCTTCTATCGACGGTTTCGATGAAGACACCGCTGGTGAAATTCAGGAACGCGCACGCGAATTCCTGGAACGCATCGAAGGTGAGCAGGACGACCGTCGTAAGGCGCTTGGCGTTGAAGACGAACTTCGCGATCTTCCGGGCCTGACCACAGCCATGCTGGTTGCAGTTGGCGAAGATGGCGTGAAGAACATCGAAGACTTCGCTGGTTATGCCGTTGACGATCTTGTTGGCTGGCGTGAACGCAAGGACGGTGAAACCGTTACCCATACCGGTATCCTGTCGCCATTCGATGTTTCTCGCGTCGACGCGGAACAGATGATCCTGACTGCGCGTTTGAAGGCTGGCTGGATCACGGAAGACGAGCTGGTTTCGGTTGAAACCGATGAAGATGCTGAAGCGGGCGACGAAGAAGCCGCTTCGTAAAGTATCCGAACACAATGCTTTTGCGCCCGGAGCGATCCGGGCGCAAAAGTTGCTGTTTCAGAGTTTCATGTTGAGAAGTGGCGTAAGCTCTGCTAGGCCGCTGCCAGATTTGTAATTGAGTTGATGGCGGTCGATGGCAAAGCCCGGCCTGACTTGGAGTTGCACCTGGCTTGGAGTTGCGTGTGGAGCAGGATATGAATGACAGAACCTGTATCGTCACGCGCGAAAGCGGTTCTGCTGATGACCTGATCCGTTTTGTGGCAGGTCCCGATGGCTCGGTTGTGCCGGACCTCAAGCGAAACCTGCCGGGCAGGGGCTGTTGGGTCAAGGCAGAACGGCGTCTGGTCGATGAAGCCGTCAAGCGCAAGCTTTTTGCGCGGGCGCTGAAGGAAGGCGTAACGCCACAGGCGGATCTTGGCGCGCTGGTTGACCAGCTGCTGACGAAATCCGCACTCGGCAGTCTGGCCCTGGCGCGCAAGGCGGGCGCTGTGGTGTCTGGTTCGACTAAAGTGGATCAGGCGATCCGCTCGGGCGCTGCGGCACTTGTGCTACATGCTCAGGAAGCGGCCTCCGATGGGGTTCGCAAGCTTGATCAGGCCCGCCGCGTGGTTGTGCATATGGATGGCCCCGAAATCCCGGCCTTCTCTCTTTTCAAAGGAGAAGAAATGGATTTGGCATTTGGGGGGGGAAATGTGATACATGCAGCCGTGCTCGACGGAAAGGCATCCGTCGGGGTGGTGCAAAGGGTGCTTTTATTGCATCGCTATCGTGGTGAAAGCCACTAGCGCAGTTTTAGGAAAAGTGGGAACCGGTTTCCCGTTTGAAGCTGCGTCAACAAAACTGTCGCGGAAAGGCGGTTGCCGGTTTCCGATCACGACAGTGAAGAAATAGGGTTTAAAGCGCGTGATCCTCAGGGTTGCATGAGCGCTTTATGAAATTGAAACGGCAGTCCGACACTGCTGTGGTATAAATTAGTAGAGCGGTTCTCTTAATCCCGGGAAGACGGGATCCGCTCTGGAGCATGAAACGGATACTCGGCTTGGTTGCCGGGCTGGATCATGCACTGAAGTGGATGACTGGAGCATTATTCAAAATGATCTGATCTGATTGGATACTGCTCGAGTAAAGCGGCTGAAGCTGCGAAGGAAACGGAAACGTAATGAGCGATAAAACAAACGACGACAAGACGCTGAGCGTCAACTCCAAGAAGACGCTGACCATCAAGCGGCCAGGCGTTGAGCAGAGCACCGTGCGCCAGAATTTCAGCCACGGCCGCACGAAGGCTGTCGTCGTTGAAACTAAGAAGCGCAAGTTCTCACGGCCTGATGAGAAGCCTGAAGTGGAAGCAGCGGCACCAAAGCCTGTAGCTGCATCTGCTCCGGCAACTCCCGCAGCTGTAGCTCCACAGGCACCCGCACCAGCAGCGACGCCTGCACCTGTTGCAACACCTGCACCAGCCGCTCCTGTAGCTGCAACGCCACAGGCACCTGCACCAGCGGCGACGCCTGCACCACAGCAGCCCAAGGCTCCTGTGGCAGCGGCACCGGCAGCTCCTGTAGCAGCGCCGCCCGTAACAACGCCTCGGCCGCATGTTGCACAGCAGCAGCCGCGTAACCAGCAGCGCTCCGGCCAGCAGCAGCGTCCACGCCAGTCTGATCGCTCCGGCATGGTGCTGAATACGCTCTCGCGTTCCGAAATGGATGCACGTCGCCGCGCGCTTGAAGAAGCGCAGGTTCGTGACGCTGCTGATCGCGTTCGCGCTGCTGAAGAAGCCAAGCGCCGCGCCGAAGAAGATGCACGTCGCGCCAAGGAACGTGAAGAATCCGCTCGCCGTCAGGCAGAGGAAGAAGCACGTCTGAAGTCGGAAGCAGAAGCCAAGGCGCGTGCCGAAGCGGAAGCAAACAAGCGTATGCCGCAGTCGGAAGGCCGTTCGGAACAGCGTGGCGATTCCCGTCCTGCACCGCAGGGTGGTCGTCCGCAGCATTCGGGTCGTCCTCCACAGGGTGGTCGTCCGCAGCAGAATGCACGTCCGGCAGCACCTGCGATTGCCGATGTTATTCCAACAGCCAACAAGCCGCTTCCACAGAGCCAGCTGCGCAAGCCGGGTGGAGCCGCCGGTGACGACGATGATCGTCGTGGCGGTGGCCTGAGTGCCGCGCGTCGCGGTGCACCGGCAAAGCCGGAAGTCCGTGCGCCAAAGGTTACCAAGACCGAAGACGATCGTCGTCGTGGCAAGCTGACAATCTCCAGCAATCTGGAAGATGAAGGTCGTTCGCGTTCGCTGTCGGCAATGCGTCGCCGTCAGGAAAAGTTCAAGCGTTCGCAGATGCAGGAAACCCGCGAGAAGATTTCTCGTGAAGTGACCGTGCCTGAAACCATTACGCTTCAGGAACTCGCACAGCGTATGGCTGAGCGTTCTGTGGACATCATCAAGTACCTGATGAAGCAGGGCCAGATGATGAAGCCGGGCGATGTGATCGATGCCGATATGGCGCAGCTGATTGCTGAAGAATTCGGCCATACAGTCAAGCGCGTTGCAGAATCCGACGTTGAAGAAGGCATCTTCAACGTGGCGGATGATCAGGCAGCACTCGTGTCGCGTCCTCCTGTCGTTACCATCATGGGTCACGTTGACCACGGCAAGACCTCGCTTCTCGATGCGATCCGTCAGGCCAATGTGGTATCGGGTGAAGCTGGTGGCATCACGCAGCATATCGGTGCTTATCAGGTCGAACAGAACGGCCATAAGATTACCTTCATCGATACGCCGGGCCACGCTGCATTTACCGCAATGCGTGCCCGTGGTGCGCAGGCAACCGACATCGCCATTCTGGTGGTCGCAGCCGACGACAGCGTCATGCCGCAGACGATTGAATCGATCAATCATGCCAAGGCCGCAGGCGTTCCGATCATTGTTGCAATCAACAAGATCGACAAGCCGGAAGCCGATGCGCAGAAGGTTCGCACACAGCTGCTCCAGCACGATGTTTTCGTCGAAACCATGGGCGGTGAAGTGCTCGATGTCGAAGTTTCGGCCAAGAAGAAACTGAACCTCGACAAGCTGCTTGAAGCCGTTCTGTTGCAGGCTGAAATTCTTGACCTCAAGGCTGATCCGACACGTACGGCTGAAGGCGTCGTCATCGAAGCTCAGCTTGATCGTGGCCGTGGTTCGGTCGCAACCGTTCTGGTTCAGAAGGGTACATTGCGTCCGGGCGATATCATTGCTGCCGGTAATGAATGGGGCCGTGTGCGCGCTCTGGTCAACGACCATGGCGAACATGTGAAAGAAGCCGGTCCTGCAATGCCGGTCGAAGTCCTCGGTCTGCAGGGCACGCCACAGGCTGGTGATCGTTTTGCAGTCGTTGCCAATGAAGCCAAGGCTCGTGAAATTGCCGAATATCGTCAGCGTCTTGCTCGCGATAAGGCCGTTGCACGCCAGACTGGTCAGCGTGGCTCGCTTGAGCAGATGATGAACCAGCTTCAGGTGACCGGCACGAAGGAATTCCCGCTTGTCATCAAGGGTGACGTGCAGGGTTCGGTCGAAGCGATTATTACGGCTCTCGAAAAGCTCGGCACCGACGAAGTGCGTGCGCGTATCGTTCATTCGGGCGCAGGCGGCATCACGGAAAGCGACGTGTCGCTGGCTGAAGCTTCCAATGCGGCGATCATCGGCTTCAACGTTCGTGCCAACAAGCAGGCACGCGATGCAGCCGATCAGCAGGGCACGGAAATCCGCTACTACAACATCATTTACGATCTGATCGAAGATGTTAAGGCAGCGATGTCGGGTCTCCTGTCGCCAGAACGTCGTGAAACCTTCATTGGTAATGCTGAGATTCTCGAAGTCTTCAACATCACCAAGGTTGGTAAGGTTGCCGGTTGCCGTGTCGTTGATGGCAAGGTTGAACGTGGTGCAGGCGTCCGCCTCATCCGTGACAACGTGGTTATCCACGAAGGCAAGCTCAAGACACTCAAGCGTTTCAAGGACGAAGTCTCGGAAGTGCCGATGGGTCAGGAATGCGGTATGGCGTTCGAAAACTACGACGACATCCGTGCAGGCGATACGATCGAAGCGTTCCGCGTCGAACACATTACGCGTACGCTGTAATCTCTTAAATACCGGGCCGTCCTCGATTGGACGGTCCGGCTTTTCATTGCCCGGTTCCGAGGGTCTGACTCCCATCTGAATTGTGGTAAATTGAACCTATCAATTTGTAGTCATTTCATCGGTCAGCCCTTGGGGTTGAATGCCGCTTAGAGCACATCCCGAAAAGTGGGAACCGGTTTTCGGAACAAGATGTGCGTTAAAACAAAAAGATAGAGCATTTCTTTTGATTCAATCAAAAATGGAAATGCTCTAGTCACTGTTTATCGAGGATAAAATTATGGCACGTTCTCCGGACCCGAAAGGCTCGGGCGGTCTTTCCCAGCGACAGCTCCGCGTCGGCGAGCAGGTACGTCACGCGTTGGCACAAGTCCTTCAGCGCGGGGAAATCCGCGATGATCTGATCGAGCGCACCGTTATTTCCGTGTCGGAAGTGCGTATGTCGCCTGATCTGAAAATCGCAACCTGTTTCATTACGCCACTCGGCAGCACTGATGCGCAGGCTGTCATCAAGGCGCTGGCGGCGAATGCGAAATTCATTCGCGGACGCATTGCACCAAGCTTGAGCCAGATGAAATACATGCCGGAGTTCCGCTTCCGGGCAGATACCAGCTTTGACAATTTTTCCAAGATTGATGCGCTTCTGCGCTCGCCGGAAGTGGCACGCGATCTTGGACGAGACAATGAAGAAGCCGATAATACAGATGGTGAAGCCGACGACGCTTCCCGCAATGGAGACGCATAAAGCATGGCAAGACGGGGCAAGAAAAAAGGCCGTCCGGTTTCTGGCTGGGTCATTTTTGACAAGCCGAAAGGTATGGGATCGACCGAAGCGGTCTCGAAGATCAAGTGGCTTTTCAACGCTGAAAAGGCCGGTCATGCTGGCACACTTGATCCGCTTGCTTCCGGCATGTTGCCAATTGCACTGGGTGAAGCCACCAAGACCGTGCCTTATGTCATGGACGGCACCAAGGTTTATCGTTTCACGGTAACCTGGGGTGAAGAGCGCTCCACCGACGATCTGGAAGGTGTTGCTACCAAGAACTCCGACAATCGCCCGTCGCGGACAGATGTCGAAGCCTTGCTGCCAAACTATACCGGCGTTATTTCACAGATTCCGCCGCAGTTCTCAGCCATCAAGATTGCAGGCGAACGTGCCTATGATCTGGCTCGTGAAGGCGAAACGGTGGAAATTCCGGCGCGTGAAGTCGAAATCGACCGTCTGGAAATCGTCGAGTTTCCGGACGAAAACCGCACCGAATTTGAAGTTGAATGCTCCAAGGGCACTTATGTTCGCTCGCTTGCACGCGATATGGGCCGCGATCTTGGCTGTTACGGTCATATTTCTGATCTGCGCCGCATCGAAGTGGCTCCCTTTACCGAAGAGGATCTGGTGACGCTGGCAGAGCTTGAAGAAGTCTGGCCCCCGCTTCCACCCAAGAAGGAAGAGAGCGAAGCTGACGCTGAGGCGGAGGTTGTTGAGCAGTCGGCACCGCGCCGCGATTTCTCCGCCCTTGATGCGCTTGTCATCGATACGGGTGCTGCCCTTGATTGCCTGCCGCAGGTTCCATTGTCTGATGATCAGGCGCAACGCGTGCGTCTTGGCAATCCTGTGATCATTCGTGGCCGCGATGCTCCGCTTGAAGCGGACGAGGCTTGTGTGACATCGCATGGCAAATTGCTTGCGATCGGTTATATTGAGCATGGTCAGTTCAAGCCAAAGCGTGTTTTCACAGGGCGCTAAATTAACTGCAATAATACCGGTGCTGAATTGATGCTGGTATTATTGCCGTTTTTGCACTATATGCCCCATCAGCGATCGCACAAAATATGTGTCTGATCGTGTAAATGGCCCGCGCTGGACGACATCCCGGCCTGGGCGTCTCTTTTTCCTCTCATCAAGAAAGGGTGTACGATGTCGATTACTGCTGAGCGCAAGCAAGCACTTATCAAGGAATACGCCACCAAGGAAGGCGATACCGGTTCTCCTGAAGTACAGGTTGCCGTTCTTTCCGAGCGTATTGCTAACCTTACAGATCATTTCAAGGGCCACAAGAATGACAATCATTCGCGTCGCGGCCTTCTGAAGCTGGTTTCGCAGCGTCGTCGTCTTCTTGACTATGTCAAGGGCATCGACCAGGCACGTTACCAGGCGCTGATCGGCCGTCTCGGCCTGCGCCGCTAACGGTAAAATCGGGCGACGTCTCAAAACGTCGCCCGTTTGATTTATTTGGCATTTTGTCGTGCGGATAGCCGCTGACAGAGCAAGATGCGACTGTATAGGGCGAATGCCCATCTGGCATGAAACGGCGCACTGGGTGCATTCCGTCATGCCAATCAAAGCATTTCCAGCAAAAGTGCAAAGCGGTTTTGCGCAGGACAATGCTTAAAAATAAATAGTGAGACGCGGTTCCAACGCTTCAATCTTAACTGGAACCGCTCTAAGAGCCGTAAGGCTTATGACCTGGACCAGTCATGGGGCAGGATTGCAGGTAGTTCGTACCAGTGAATGTTCTGATACGTTTAACGAACTTCCCGTTGTCTTGCCCGTGGCCCGTCCGCCAACCGAGGTGATGCCTTCAGGCGCTTTTGCGCGGCATCTCCACATGAGGACAAGATATGTTCAATACCCATAAAGTTGAAATCGAATGGGGCGGCCGTCCGCTCATTCTGGAAACCGGCAAGATCGCGCGTCAGGCTGACGGTGCAGTTCTCGCAACCTATGGCGAAACCGTCGTTCTGGCGACTGTTGTTTCTGCCAAGGAACCAAAGCCGGGTCAGGATTTCTTCCCGCTGACCGTCAACTATCAGGAAAAGACTTACGCAGCTGGCAAGATCCCAGGTGGTTTCTTCAAGCGCGAAGGTCGTCCAAGCGAAAACGAAACTCTGGTTTCGCGCCTGATCGACCGTCCGATCCGCCCGCTTTTCGTTGATGGCTACAAGAACGACACGCAGGTAGTTCTGACCGTTATTCAGCATGACCTTGAGAACAATCCCGACGTTCTGTCGATGGTTGCAGCTTCTGCAGCATTGACCATTTCCGGTGTTCCTTTCATGGGCCCGATTGGCGGCGCACGCGTTGGTTACATCAACGACGAATATGTGCTGAACCCGAATATCGACGAAATGCCGGAATCGAAACTCGATCTGGTTGTTGCCGGTACTGCCGACGCCGTTCTGATGGTTGAATCGGAAGCTCAGGAGCTTTCCGAAGAAGTCATGCTCGGCGCCGTTGTTTTCGGCCAGAAGGGCTTCCAGCCAGTTATCGACGCGATCATCAAGCTCGCTGAAGTTGCTGCCAAGGAACCACGTGATTTCCAGCCGGAAGATCTGTCGGACCTCGAAGCCAAGATGCTCGCAGTTGTCGAAAACGACCTGCGTGACGCTTACAAGATCACCGAAAAGCAGGCTCGTTACACAGCTGTTGATGCTGCAAAGGCCAAGGCGAAGGCTCACTTCTTCCCTGAAGGCGTTGAAGAGCCAGAATTCTCGGCTGAAAAGTTTGCGACCGTTTTCAAGCACCTGCAGGCGAAGATCGTTCGCTGGAACATTCTCGACACCGGCAACCGTATCGATGGCCGCGATCTGTCGACGGTCCGCGCAATCGTTTCGGAAGTTGGCCTTCTGCCACGCACCCACGGTTCGGCTCTGTTCACCCGCGGTGAAACGCAGGCAATCGTTGTTGCCACGCTCGGCACCGGCGAAGACGAACAGATGATCGATTCTCTGACCGGTACGTACAAAGAATCCTTCATGCTGCATTACAACTTCCCGCCATATTCGGTTGGTGAAACCGGCCGCATGGGTTCGCCAGGCCGTCGTGAAGTTGGTCATGGTAAGCTTGCATGGCGTGCAATCCACCCAATGCTGCCAGCAGCTGAACAGTTCCCTTACACGATCCGTACTGTTTCCGAGATCACGGAATCCAATGGTTCGTCGTCGATGGCAACCGTTTGCGGCACATCGCTGGCGCTGATGGATGCGGGCGTTCCAATCACCCGCCCGGTGGCTGGTATTGCTATGGGCCTCATCAAGGAAGGCGAGCGTTTCGCAGTTCTTTCCGACATCCTGGGTGATGAAGATCACCTCGGCGATATGGATTTCAAGGTAGCTGGTACTGAAAGCGGCATCACAGCCCTTCAGATGGACATCAAGATCGACGGTATCACCGAAGAGATCATGAAGGTTGCTCTGGAACAGGCTAAGGGCGGTCGCGTTCACATCCTCGGCGAAATGAGCAAGGCTCTTTCGACCTCGCGTGAAGAACTCGGCGAATTTGCTCCACGCATCGAAGTCATGAACATTCCTACCGACAAGATCCGTGATGTTATCGGTTCGGGCGGCAAGGTTATTCGTGAAATCGTCGAAAAGACCGGCGCGAAGATCAACATCGAAGACGATGGTACGGTCAAGATCGCTTCGTCGAATGGCAAGGAAATCGAAGCCGCCAAGAAGTGGATTCATTCGATTGTTGCTGAACCGGAAGTTGGCGAAATCTACGAAGGTACGGTTGTTAAGACCGCTGACTTCGGCGCATTCGTAAACTTCTTCGGTCCACGCGATGGTCTGGTTCACATCTCGCAGCTGGCTTCCGACCGCGTTGCCAAGACCACCGATGTGGTTAAGGAAGGCCAGAAGGTCTGGGTCAAGCTCATGGGCTTTGACGAGCGTGGCAAGGTTCGCCTGTCGATGAAGGTTGTCGATCAGGAAACCGGCAAGGAAGTTGTTGCTGAAAAGAAGGCAGAAGCTGACGCTGAGTAAGCGTTCTACGCCGCAATAATTTAAAAAGAGCGCGCCTCAAAGCTATTTTGGGGCGCGCTTTTTTTGTTGCACGTGAATCAATTCAAGACCATGGATGAGCCATGATGACACCAGCACAAGAAACACTTTTTCTCCCCTTCTATCAGGACATTCTGGATATGCCTGAAGAAGGTCAGACCTTCCTTGCCTGCGGCCTGTCTGCGGATCGGCAGCTTGAAGATGAATGGAAGCGGGCGCTGACTTTTTTACAGCCCTGGCGCCCGGACTGGCTCGCACTCAACAAGGAAGGCTTCAAAGCAATTCCCAGATTGGCGCCAGAATTGGACGAGGAGAAGCGTTTCTCTGGCGGACTGCTGCTGCTCGGAAAACATCGCGGACGCAATGAGGCGTGGTTTGCGGAGCTTCTGATGCGTGTTGAGCCCGGCGGGTGGATCGTCGTATGCGGTGACAAGAAGCTCGGCGTCGATAGTTTCCGAAAATGGGTCGGCAATATCGCTGAAATCAGCGATCGCCTGTCCAAGAATCACGCGGTGGCCTTCTGGCTGCAACGCCCGGCTGATCTGACAAATGATTTCATCAATGCATTGAAGCCGCTTGCGACCGATATTGACGATGTGTTCCGCACAGAACCCGGCATGTTCTCGCACGGCGCGATCGACAAAGGCTCGGCACTATTGGTGCCACATATGGAAAAGATCGTTTTCGGCCAAGTCGCCGATCTTGGCGCTGGCTGGGGCTATCTCGCAGCACAAAGTCTCAAATATGCCGACCGCCTCAAGGGGATCGATCTTTTCGAGGCTGATTACGAGGCTCTGGAGGCTGCACGCGGCAATCTCGAGCGTTTGGGTGCGTCGGTGCCGGTTTCGTTTGACTGGTTCGATGTGACCAGTGAGAAGCTGACGGGCATCTATGATACCGTCATCATGAATCCACCGTTCCATGAAGGGCGCGCGACCGATATGTCGCTTGGACAGACATTTATTGCTGCCGCCGCTTCACGCCTGAAAATCGGTGGCCGTCTGCTGATGGTTGCAAACCGGCAATTGCCTTATGAAGCGACGTTGAAGGGGCTGTTCAAGAATGTGACGGTTCTCGAAGAAGCGAACGGTTTCAAAATTTTCGATGCCAAAAAGTAAAGCATTTTCAGCAAAAAGTGCGAAGCGGTTTTGCGTAGGATAATGCGAAAAAACAAATAGTTACAGCGGCTCCAACGATTCAGTCCTAACTGGAACCGCTGTAACTGAAATAAAAAGGCCGCCTCAAGGGCGGCCTTTTTCAAGATGGCTTGGCTTTATTCGCCGCGTTCGGCGTCGGAGCTTTTCAGCTCTTCAAGCGTCGGCATCGAAACGATGTTGTAGCCAGAATCCACATAATGGACTTCACCGGTAACACCGCTCGAAAGATCGGACAGCAGATAGACAGCCGATTTGCCGACATCATCGATATCGACAGTGCGACGAAGCGGCGAGTTGCGGCGCTGATAGCTGAAGATTGCGCGGGCATCGCCAATACCGGCACCGGCCAGCGTGCGCACCGGACCAGCCGAGATCGCATTGACGCGAATGCCCTGCGGACCGTAATCGGCAGCCAGATAACGAACCATGGCCTCAAGTGCAGCTTTCGCTACGCCCATGACATTGTAGTTCGGGATCGTGCGCGTGGAACCGCCATAGGTCAGCGTCAGGATCGAGCCGCCGTCCTTCATGAGCTTTTCTGCGCGCTGTGCCATTTCCGTGAAGGAGTAGGCGGAAATCACCATGGTGCGGCTGAAATTTTCGCGCGTGGTGACGTCTGCGTAGCGACCCTTCAGTTCGGTCTTATCGGAGAAGCCGATGGCGTGAACGATAAAATCGAGCTTTCCCCATTTCTTCTCGATTTCAGCGAAAACGGCATCAACTGAAGCGATATCTTCAACATCGCAAGGCAGCACCAAATCCGAGCCGACCTGTTCGGCCAGTGGCTTTACGCGTTTACCGAGTGCATCGCCCTGATAGGTGAATGCGAGTTCGGCACCTTGTGCTGCGAGTTGTTTAGAAATGCCCCATGCGAGTGAGTGGTTATTCGCGACCCCCATAATGAGGCCGCGTTTGCCTTGCATCAAACCTTGCATATTGTCCCTCTCCGTCAGCCCTGATAACGCTGGAACACCAGCGTGGCATTGGTGCCGCCAAATCCGAAGGAGTTGGAGAGCACGGTATTGAGCTGAGCATTGTCGATGCGCTTGCGAACGATAGGCATGTCCGCGAAGGCAGGATCCAGTTCTTCGATATGAGCGCTTTCGCAGATGAAGTTATTCTGCATCATCAAAAGCGAGTAAATTGCTTCCTGCACACCGGTAGCGCCCAGCGAATGGCCGGTCAGCGATTTGGTCGCCGCAATTGGCGGGCAGGCATCGCCTGAGCCAAAGACCTGACGTATAGCTTCGATTTCCGGAGCGTCACCGGCAGGCGTCGAGGTTGCGTGTGGATTGATGTAGTCGATCTTCGAGGTAACCGTCGAAAGCGCCATCTTCATGCAACGAACAGCACCTTCGCCAGACGGAGCGACCATGTCATAGCCGTCGGAGGTTGCGCCGTAGCCGACGATTTCGCCGTAAATCTTCGCGCCACGTGCGAGTGCTGTTTCAAGATCTTCAAGCACCAGAACGCCCGCACCACCGGCAATAACAAAACCGTCGCGGTTCTTGTCATAGGCGCGCGATGCAGTAGACGGCGTGTCGTTATATTTGGACGACATGGCACCCATGGCGTCGAACAACACCGAAAGCGTCCAGTCGAGGTCCTCGCAGCCACCCGCAAACATGCGGTCCTGCTTGCCATACTGGATCATCTCGAATGCATTGCCGATACAATGGTTCGACGTCGCACAAGCCGACGAGATCGAATAGTTGATGCCCTTGATCTTGAAGAAGGTCGCAAGCGTAGCCGACGCGGTCGAGCTCATGGCTTTTGGCACAGCAAATGGACCAACGCGCTTTGGACCTTTTTCACGGGTCGTGTCGGCACTATCGACGATCGTGCGTGTCGAAGGACCGCCGGAACCCATGATGATGCCGGTACGATCATTGGAGACCTGCTCCTCCGAAAGGCCTGCATCGGCAATCGCCTGATCCATGGCAACGTGATTCCAAGCCGTACCACGGCCATGGAAGCGCATTGCGCGACGGTCTACGAGTGCTTCAACGTCGATTTTCGGTGCGCCGTGCACCTGGCAACGGAATCCGAGTTCGGCATATTCTTCGGCACGGGAAATGCCGGATTTGGCCTCACGCAGAGAGGTTGTTACCTCTTCGGTGTTGTTTCCAATTGAGGATACAATCCCCATACCCGTTACGACCACACGCCGCATCGCGTTCTCCTTTACACCTGTTCCGTGTGATCAACCCGTGAAGGCTGACCCTTGTTCCCGGTTACATAGGTGCGATCTTCGCATGTTTTGAGCGCGGCTGCATGAAAACTCGATATTTTCTACAGTCGCGCCCGTGAATGATGATGAATTAAGCGCTATCGCCGTCTTTTGACAGGCCGACGCGCAGGTCGCTTGCCTTGTAGATGGTTTCGCCATCAGCCTTGAGCCAGCCATCGGCCGTGCCAAGAACCAAGCGGCCACGCATGACGCGCTTGAAGTCGATACCGTATTGCAGAAGCTTGGTGTGCGGGCGAACCATGCCCTTGAACTTCACTTCACCGGTCGAAAGCGCCATACCGCGACCCGGCTCACCGAGCCAGCCGAGGAAGAAGCCTGTCAGCTGCCACATGCCGTCGAGGCCAAGGCAGCCCGGCATGATTGGATTGCCCTGAAAATGGCATGGGAAATACCAGTCGTCGGGGCTGACATCGTATTCGGCACGGATATAGCCCTTGTCGAACTCTCCGCCGGTTTCGGAAATTTCGGTGATGCGGTGCACCATCAGCATTGGTGGCAGGGGGAGCTGTGCATTGCCGGGACCGAACAACTCGCCGCGTGCGCAGCTGAGGAGCTCTTCATACCCGTAGCTCGATTTCTGTTCTGCCATTACGCCTCCCTTGAGGATCATTCTGATGTGACCGTTTCTGTCGCCAGAAGCGGTCGGGTTTTCATCTTTTCGGGAACACCTCTAACATAGAGTGTTTCCGTCAGTAAAATAGTGTGCGTGGTTTTCCAAAAAAAGCCGGGATTACCATGCCTATTGATACTTATTTCGCAACGGCATATATCAATGTCAGTATGCAATGGGCAACAGCCCGTTTAATCTTTGACGAAATTGCTACAAGCTTGTGACGGATCCAAGGGTGAATATGCAGAATTATCATGCCAGCCACTCGATGGTTTCAATGGAAGAACGGCTTCGCGGAGCGGGTTTGCGCCCGACGCGTCAACGTGTTTCGCTTGCCAGCCTGATCTATGCGCAAGGCGATCGCCACCTTTCTGCTGAAGACCTTCATGAAGAAGCGGTCCTCGCGAACGTGCCGGTATCGCTTGCGACTGTCTATAACACGCTGCACCAGTTTACCGAAGCCGGCATGCTGCGCATCATCGCAGTCGAAGGTTCGAAAACATATTTCGATACCAATATATCCGATCACCAGCACTTCTTCCTTGAAGGCGAGAATGTCGTTTTCGATATTCCGCATGGTGAACGCGGTCAGCCAACGGTCTCCAATATGCCCGAAGCACCCGAAGGCATGGAAATCGTCAATGTGGACATTATCGTCCGCCTTCGCCGCAGGACGCGCTGAGTAGCTTTATATAAGTTTCAAGAAAGCGGCCTTTGGGGCCGCTTTTTTGTTGCGCATCTTAGGCTAAAGTGATTCATCCGACCCATTACCTTTCCCAGGCGCATTTGAAAGCGGACCTCCCAACCAAGCATGAATGCGTCGATAACGATTTGACTGGAGACGCCCATGCACAAGTTGATCATTGCCGCCACCGCTTTCGCTCTTTTCTCAACGGCAAGCGCCTTTGCCGAGAAGATTCGCATTGGCGTCACCCCCGGACCGCACGCGCAGATCATGGAAAAGGTCAGGGAAGTTGCCGCCACCAAGGGAATGGAAATCGATATTCAGGAATTTTCTGATTATGTGATTCCCAACATGGCTCTGGCTGACGGTGCGCTTGAGGCAAATTCCTTCCAGCATCAGCCTTATCTCGATAACCAGGTGGCAGATCGCGGCTTTCCGATTGAGACGGTAGCACCGACTGTCAACTTCCCGATGGGCATGTATTCCAAGAAGCTCAAGAACATTTCAGAACTGGCCGATGGCGCTACTATCGCCATTCCAAATGATCCGACCAATGGCGGGCGCGCGCTTCTGGTGCTTGCCGATAACGGCCTTATCAAGCTGGATGCTGCCAAGGGCCTGAAGGTTACGTCCATTGATGTGACGGAAAATCCGAAGAACCTGAAGTTCGTGGAACTTGATGCAGCACAGTTGCCGCGTTCGCTTGAAGATGTGGATGCTGCAGTCATCAATACCAACTACGCTTTGGAAGCGGGACTGAACCCGGCAGGTGATGCGCTTATCCGCGAAGGCGAAAAGGCTCCTTATGTGAATGTGCTGGTCGTCCGCACAGCTGACAAGGATGCTGAATGGGTGAAGACGCTGATCAGCACCTATCATAGCCCGGAAGTGAAGCAGTTTATCGCTGAAACCTTCAAAGGATCGGTTATTCCGGCTTGGTGATAGTTGATATTGAATAATGCCAATAAAGCGGGGCGAGCAATCGCCCCGCTTTATCATTTGGCTTTTAGCTGCATTTCAATATTGGCGAACGGAAGACCGTTGTCGTCTTTCGCGCGACGGCTGATTTCCTGAAAACCGAGCTGCTTGTAGAAGCGACAAGCCCTTTGATTATCAGCGTAAACTTCGAGCGAAAGTTCGCCCTTCATTGCCAGCGAGTGGTCAATCAATTGACGACCTATGCCGTGGCCCTGAGCGGCTGGATCGACGAACAAGCCGCCGATGAAACTGTCCAGAAGGCCGATAAAGCCGACAGATTTGTTATCTACAACCGCGACCCAGGTCTCTGCCTTTTCGAGATAGACGTCTTCGATCAGCTTTTGCTGGTCGCGAAGCAGGCCCACTCCCAGAAAAGCATGCGCTTCAAGCGAAGCGCGATACCAGATTGAAGATAAGGTTTCTTTGTCCGCAGCTTCATAAGCGCGGATCATGACCGACATTTTTTTCATGGTTATTCCAGAGTTTTGATATGCACAAATATCCCACCGCAAGGGGTAGGGTTCAAAACCGTTAAAACGGCAGCGATGAACTTCTGCGCATAAAACTCCTTTTTAATTTGTTTGAGAGAAGTACCGTTGGCGGTACTCACTCGTCAAGCGTCGGCGTTTGTGGATCAGTCGAAAACTTCGTCGGGGTAAACGCCCCAAAGATCGGATTGTTTGATCCAGCCACGGGTGCCCTGCATGTCCATCCGACACCACTGGCCATTGCATTGGCGAACGGTGCCGATAACATTGGGTTCAATTTCTGCCGCAAGCCCCGAAGTCTCGGTTGGGTCGCGATGCATGGTGATCATCGAACCTTCGTTATTCTTGAGCCATGGCGCGGTGATCGCTGTGCGTTTGCCCGATAGCAGCGACTGATAAACCCAGCCTTCGGTGCCATCGGCATCACGGATGCGGCGCCAGTTGTCATATTCCTGAATGATTTCGACAGGCAGCCCCGATTTCATAAACAGCCACGACACGGCATAATCTCTACCGGGGCCGACACGCAAATTGACGCGTGCAGGCTTAAGGCTGACAAAGCGCGGCACAGGCAGGCCGCTTGCGCCCAATGTCGTGCCTGATGTCGCCTGAGCCATTGCGGCATGTTGGTGCGATGCGCCAAGTGGTGCAATGACCAGCAGCATTGCGATGCTGCCAAGCGCTGCCATAAAAAAGCGTTGCGAAAGTACTCGGTACAATTCTGACCTCTCGCCGTCCTGTCATGTCGGGCAGTTTCAGGGCAAGGGGGAGGGACCGACTGAAACTGCGAAAACGAATAACTGCGCGGTTTTCCCGCTTGTGATCGAAAAACAGGTACAAGAGTTTTGGTTTTTGCAGGCCTGTGAGAACTGCTGAGACTGCTCTGTTGCCGTTTTTACGATTCTGTTTTTCTTTGTCTTTGCCGCGCCGCCTTGCTAGAGATGTGCAGCCGAAGCAATATCTCATATTGCACCTTCTTGGTTAAGGAGGTCTCAACACGAGATATTGGTTAAAGGATTTTCAGGGACTGTGAACCATGTTTTGCGTCTGAAAATGCTTGAAAGCGACTTTTAGAGCTTTGCTCAAAAAATGGGGTGGAGATGTCGAACAAGAAGAAACCACTGGTGGTTCTTACCCGAAAACTGCCTGACCCGGTTGAAACCCGAATGCGGGAATTGTTCGACGCACGTTTGAATATAGACGACCATCGCATGTCACAGCCTGAAATCATCGCCGCGATGAAAGAGGCGGATGTTCTCGTGCCCTGTATCACCGACGTGATCGATGCTGCTGCGATTGAACAGGCGGGGCCGAATCTCAAACTGATCGCCAATTTCGGCAATGGCGTCGACAATATCGATGTCGCGGCTGCTGCAAAGCGCGGTATCACCGTTACCAACACGCCCAATGTGCTGACCGAAGATACAGCCGACATGACGCTGGCGCTGTTGCTGATGGTGCCTCGCAGGCTCGTTGAGGGTGCGAATGTGCTCAATGAGCGTGACGGCGAATGGCCGGGCTGGTCACCGACCTGGATGCTCGGACGCCGCATCTGGGGCAAGCGCCTCGGTATTGTCGGTATGGGCCGCATTGGTACTGCGGTCGCACGCCGTGCCAAGGCCTTCGGTCTTTCCATTCATTATCACAACCGCAAGCGTGTCAGCGCACAGGTCGAGGAAGAGCTGGAAGCGACCTATTGGGACAGCCTTGATCAGATGCTGGCGCGGATGGACATCATTTCGGTCAATTGCCCATCGACACCGGCAACATTTCACCTGCTTTCAGCCCGCAGAATAGCGCTCATGCAGCCGACAGCCTATCTGGTCAACACGGCGCGTGGTCAGATTATCGATGAAAATGCGCTGGTCGAGCTGATCGAGCAGGGCAAAATTGCGGGCGCGGGTCTCGACGTGTTCGAGCATGAACCGGCGGTCAATCCGCAGCTTCTTTCGCTGGCTGAAAAGGGCAAGGTCGTGTTGCTGCCGCATATGGGATCGGCCACAATTGAAGGTCGTGTTGATATGGGCGACAAGGTGATTATCAATATCCGGGCTTTTGTCGATGGCCATCGCCCGCCTGATCGTGTCCTGCCCAATCGCGTTTGAAGCTATTTGCTGGCCGTAACCGAGCTATCAGGATTGTCGCCAGCAATGAATTTCAATACTGCACGGGCGTAGAGGCGGGGATTTTCCGCCGGAACGCCATGACCGGAATCGGGCAGGATAACCAGCCGTGCATCAGGAATATGATCTGCAATGAACTCGGTATGCTCACGCGTGATCGCAGTATCGCGATCACCGATTACAATGGCGGTTCGCACGGTGATCTTCGACAAGTCTTCCGCCGTATAGTTCGGCTCATTCGCCCATAAGGCATGGATTTCTTTATCGATGCTTTCATAGTGGCGTAATTCAGGAAGCGGTTTGCCTTCGGCGCGCGCCAGAGCATAGCCGGTCGAGCCCTCCGGCGTAACATTGGCGGCTTGCGCAAACAGGCTTTTGAGTCGTTCGGGATAGCGCATGGCAATATCGATGCCGATAATGCCGCCATCGCTCCAGCCGACCAGATCAACCTTGCCGATGTTGAGATAATCCAGCAGTGCTACATAATCGTCAGCCATCAGCTCATAGGTGAGCGGTTCGGTCGTGCGTGTCGAGCGTCCTTGCCCACGGCTATCCGCAACAATCACCGTATGGTCGCGCGCGAGAATCGGCAGTTGTGCATCCCAGACATGCTGATCAGACAGGCCGCCATGGATGAGAAGGATTGGCGGGCCCTTTCCCACGACGCGATAATACATCTCAATGCCATTGACGCTGGCAAAGCTGGCTGGCGAAGCGGTGATGGTCATGCGTGCGGCCCTTTCAAGCGAAACGGCAGACGGGAAGAAGGTGACAAGCCCGAAGAGCAGTGCTGAGAATCCCAGTGTGGAAATCCAGAGCACCGATCGTGGGAGTGTCGTTTTTCCTGTCATCAAAGATACCCGGTCATCAGGGCCTTCTGATCAGCGTTGGCAGATCGTAGAGATAGGCGATGCGCTTGATTGCGTCCCTGAGTGGCTCCAGGGTCACGGTCATGGTGTGGCCGCTGGCGTGGATCAGCATGTCAGGCGATGCACAGATCGCGACGTGGCCTTTCCAGAACACCAGATCTCCGCGCTTGAGATTGGAATAATCATCATCCGGTTCGACGATTTCGCCGAGCGTGTTCTGCTGCATGTCCGAATCGCGCAAGACCTTGCGGCCCGAAACCCACATGGAAAGCTGCACGATACCGGAGCAATCGATACCGAAACCCGATGTTCCACCCCAGAGATAAGGCGTATGCAATAGGGTTTCAGCAACTGCAACATAGTCTGCCGCATGCTGATCAAGTGGCGCAAGATGGCCTGCAATCAGGGCTTCGCCGTTCTCAAGTAGTGCATATTGCGTGCCGCGTGTTTCAGCGGAACCAATAATGCGCACACGCGAGCCAAGCGAAAGTGCCTTGGTATGCGGAAAACGAAGATCAGAGCCGGGATAGATGAATGTGCGCGGCACGATCACCATGTGAGTCGCATCTGCGGTTGGCTTTTTCAACGATGCTGAGGATATGTAGCCTGTATAGCCGTCGCGCTCGGCCTGCACCCAAGACCAGCCGTCCTGCTCTTCGAAAACGCGAACCATGTCGCCGAAAATGATCTGGGTTTGTGGTCCGCTATCTGGTCGTGGTTCAGAACGAAGGTCAACCACCGAAGCCGAAACCTGCATCAGAGTGCCAGTGGTAAAACGGCTCGCTTCCACCTTGCCGCTCAACCGCTCATCGGCGAGATCAGGACGATAGGCATTCAAGCGACGGTCGAGCATGCTCACAGTGGTAACTCCCTGGCCTTGGCGATCACCAGATCGCCTAATCTTTCGACATAAAGTGCGCCAGTAACCGTTCTCTTTACTAGCACATTCCGACGGTCTTTTTCATCACGATGCCGGGATACAAGATCGAGCGTTCCCATCGTATCGAGGGCACGTGTAATCACCGGCTTGGTGACATTCAGTTTGGCTGCAAGTCCTCGCACCGTATGCGGCGGGGGCTCCAGATAAATGGTGAGAAGTATAGTGACTTGTCGCGTGGTCAGGTCGGGCATCTCGTCCCGCACCTGCTCCAGCGACAAAGTTCTCAGCAATGTCAGTGCCTGCAAAGGTTTCAGTTCAACGGGCATGTTCTACCGAAGCTCGGGTAATTGTTTCGGACCCGTATCATTCAACGCCGTTTTCACTTTGCAGGCAAGCGATTTCATTTTGCGGGATATTGCTCTTTGAGCAGCTTATAGAGCGCGCGGATTGCCTGTGCTTCGCCACCAATCGGAGAGGCAGGCTTTTCCGCCGGCACCCAGCCGTAGATGTCGAAATGTGCCCAGCTTTTAGCCTTCTCGACAAAGTGGCTCAGGAACAGTGCAGCCGTCACAGAGCCTGCAAAGCCATCGGTGGTGACATTGTTGATGTCTGCCACACGCGACGAAAGTTTCTGCGCATAAGGTTGCCAGAGCGGCATACGCCAGAGCGGATCGGCTGTTTCATCAGCTTTCTCCGCAATGCTTGCTGCAAGCGCATCATCATGCGTATAGAAAGGCGGCAGATCCGGGCCGAGCGCCACACGCGCTGCACCTGTCAGCGTTGCCATATCGATGATGAGTTCCGGCTCTTCCTCATCGGCCAGTGCCAGTGCGTCTGCCAGAACCAGACGGCCTTCTGCATCGGTATTGCCGATTTCAACCGTTAATCCCTTGCGGCTTTGCAGCACATCGCTTGGGCGGAAAGCATTGCCCGCAATCGAATTCTCGACTGCCGGAATGAGCACGCGTAGCCGCACGGGCAGTTTCGCGTCCATGATGGTGGAGGCAAGCCCCAGCACATTGGCGGCTCCGCCCATATCTTTTTTCATGAGCAGCATGCCGCTCGCAGGCTTGATGTCGAGACCGCCGGTATCAAAACACACGCCTTTGCCGACGAGCGTGATCTTTGGATCGCTGTCTTTGCCCCATGTGAGATCGATCAGGCGGGGCGCGATGCTGCCTGCACGACCAACCGCATGGATCATCGGGAAATTCTGTTCCAGAAGTGCGTCGCCCTCGATGGTGCTGACCTTCGCGCCATTCCTGGCTGCCAGATCACGTGCCGCCTGTTCCAGCGCATCCGGTCCCATATCATTGGTCGGCGTGTTGATGAGATCACGGGTAAGGGTTACAGCATCGGCGATGCGCTGTGTTTCAGCGGCATCCACACCTTCGGGAATGGTCAGACGGATCGTCTTTCCATTGCCCTTGCGGTAACGCGTGAAACTGTAACCGCCCATGAGAAATGCAAGCGCTGTCAGTTCGGCATGATCAGGATTGCCTTCAATATACCAGTTACCTTCTGGCAGGCTGCGGGCAAGCTTACCGGCCAAAAGCTGCGACTGACCACCCTGTTCATCGTCGCCTGTACCAAACAGAGCGCCAGCAATCGAGCCGTCTTTGCCCGGCAGCACAAGAACACGTCCGGCTTCACCGTTGAAATCATTCGCTCTGGCCCAGGCCTGGACATCGGATGTCAGCCCTGCCTGATCGACCTTATTCTTTCCGATGAACCAGATGGGGCGGCTGTCTGCTGATTTGGTGGTAACGATCTCAACGGTCATGACATTCCTCGGCAGTGAAAACTTGTAGCTACGTCAATAAACAAATAGCCACCCGGCGTGAACCGACTGGCTATTCAATTCTGCATGAAAGGGAAACATTCGAGCGCGTCCCGAAAAGTGTGAAACGGTTTTCGGATAAGATGCGGGTCAACGTTTTCTAATGGTCTGATCCGATATGTCAGTCGGGATTCAAACGTCAAATTCAATCCACTAGTTTCGTTCGACGAGCTGAATCTGTGCGGCTGCATTGTAATCGAAAGCGGAAGCGGGCTTTCCGGCGAAAAGCGCCATGCCACTGATGACGGCGATAATGGCAAGCGCACCGATGAGCGTGCATTCAATCATCGCTGCACCCGATCTGTTCTTGAAAAAAGCGCGTCATCAAAGCCGGCATGTTACTTACCCTGAGCTGAAGTCTCGTTAGAGCGTCGTGCGCCCAAGGGGGCGCACAAAGGCCGCTCTAACAATTTAAACATGCTGCATAGTTCTACCGTAAATCGATTCCGATTTAAGGAACTATGCAGTAGGGTTCCTTTTTAATGCCCGCCAATTGTGATGAGTTTAAGAAACAAGGAAAATAAAGCGTTAATATGACTCCAACTTGGCTTGGGTGCGACTTCGGTCTGGTTTGGGTTAACGGATGGCAAATACAGTTTCTCCGGCCTATATGAGGTTTTCCGAACTATTTGCTGGGAAGATAATCAATGCCGGAATTGCCAGAGGTCGAGACGGTCCGCCGCGGATTGCAGCCCTTCATGGAAGGCGCAAATGTCGAGCGGGTCGAGCAGAACAGGCCAGATCTGCGGTTTCCTTTCCCCGATCAGTTTGTCGAGCGGGTTTCAGGTCATCGTATTGAGGCGCTGGGTCGCCGCGCGAAATATCTGACCATGCATCTTGATGACGGGCTGTCGATCATCAGTCATCTTGGCATGTCAGGTTCGTTTCGCATTGAAGCGGATGATGCGGAAGGAATGCCGGGCGGCTTTCATCATGAGCGATCCAAAATCGCCAAGCACGACCATGTCGTCTTTCATATGCTGCGCCTGGACGGCTCGAAGGCGCGCATCATCTATAATGATCCGCGGCGTTTTGGTTTCATGCTCTTTGCCGAGAAAGGTGGGCTTGATGATCACCCCTTGCTCAAAGGGCTTGGTGTTGAGCCGACAGGAAACCGGCTTTCAGGAGAGTTGCTTGGCACACTCTTTAAAGATCGCAAGACGCCATTAAAGGCAGCACTGCTTGATCAGCGGCTGATTGCGGGGTTGGGTAATATTTATGTCTGCGAGGCATTGTGGCGATCGCGGCTCTCGCCCATGCGTGCCGCAGGTTCGATCGCGAAAGACAAGGAGACGCTTGATCGTCTTGCCGGGGATGTTCGCACCGTGATTGCAGAAGCCATTGCCGCAGGTGGATCGAGTTTGAAAGATTATATTCAGGCTGATGGTGCGCTTGGCTATTTTCAGCACTCGTTCTCCGTCTATGGCCGCGAGGCGCAGCCTTGTCGCGCTCCGGGCTGTACGGGGGTGGTTGAGCGGGCAGTACAGGCGGGCCGCTCGACCTTTTTCTGCGCATCATGCCAAAGTTGATATTGAATTGATATTTGGCTGATCTTGCCAAATGGAAACCGGCAGTACACCTTGTCCAGCAATTTCTGGTCTGGCGAAGGAGGAGAATTATTCCATGGCCTATGAAACGATCGTTGTTGAGACGCGCGGTGGCGTTGGTCTTGTTCGTCTTAATCGACCGCAGGCGCTCAATGCGCTGAACAGTACAGTTCTTAAAGAGCTGACCGAAGCCCTGGCCGCTTTCGATACTGATGGCAAAATCGGAGCGATCGTGCTCACCGGTTCGGAAAAAGCCTTTGCGGCTGGTGCCGATATCAAGGAAATGCAGCCAATCAATTTCGTCGACGCCTATTTGCAGGATATGTTTGCAGACTGGCGCAAGGTGGATCGTGTGCGCAAGCCGATCATTGCAGCCGTGTCGGGCTATGCGCTGGGTGGCGGTTGCGAACTCGCCATGATGTGCGATTTTATTATCGCAGCCACCAATGCCAAATTCGGTCAGCCAGAAATCACGCTGGGTGTTATGCCGGGCATGGGCGGCTCACAGCGCCTTGCGCGCTATGTCGGTAAATCCAAAGCCATGGATATGTGTCTGACGGGGCGCATGATGGATGCAGAGGAAGCCGAGCGTTGTGGTCTTGTCTCGCGCCTTGTTGCCCCTGAGGAACTGATCGAGGAAGCATTGAAAGCTGCCGAGCGTATTGCCTCCTTCTCGCAGCCTTCCGTGCAGATGGTGAAGGAATCGGTCAATCGTTCGTATGAGACGACACTTGATGAAGGTCTGCGTTTTGAACGCCGTCTGTTTCACTCGCTTTTTGCCACTGAGGACCAGAAAGAAGGCATGTCCGCTTTCATCGATAAGCGCACCCCATCTTTCAAGAATCGCTGATCGTTCGATCCTGAAGGCTGATCAGATCGCGACAGTTTAGCCGGATTGGCTTTGTCTGAGGCCGGAAATTAAGTCGGAAGGCCGCATATCCGGCCTTTTGGCGAGCTCGCTCCGCAGAATCCTCGTTGACGCGGGAGCAAAGCTGATCTATAAGCCCGCCACGGATCGGCGGCCCTAGGCACTATGGCTGCCCTAGAGGTTTTGTGCCCGACGGTTATACCCAGTGGGCTGCTGACAGAAAAAGAGAGGCATTTATGGCCAATACTCCTTCGGCCAAGAAGGCAGTGCGCAAGATCGCTGCCCGCACCGAAATCAACAAGTCGCGTCGTTCGCGCGTTCGTACCTTCCTCCGCAAGGTTGAAGATGCGCTCTTGAGCGGCGACAAGGAAGCAGCATCGGTTGCATTCAAGGCTGCTGAGCCTGAACTGATGCGCGCTGCTTCAAAGGGCGTCGTTCACAAGAATACCGCTGCTCGTAAGGTTTCGCGCCTTGCTGCACGCGTTAAGGCTCTGAACGCCTGATATAACCTAAAATTAAAACTAGGTTTTAGAAACCCGGCTCATTGTTAGCCGGGTTTTCTTTTTTGGAACTTTTTTAAAGAACGGCACCCATTAAACTAGGGGCATGTTTTTTTGAGACGCTTTATAATTTAATGATATTTTTCAAGCTCCCGAAAAAATGACTGATGGGAATTCCCTTTTGTTTTCAAAAACTTGCAAATCTTTATCCACAGTTATCCACAGGCCTCGCAAAGGACTCGGAAGACCGTCTGAGTCAAGCCATTTTTTTAAAATTTATTTTGTCGGAGAACATATCGTGGCCACCTAAAAAAACGGTTCGGGAAACGCATTGAATCCAAAGGTGTTATTTCTTTGACGCCCGATTCTCTGATCCCCTGCACCGGCCATGCAAGTCTTAATTGAAGAAAAAACTGCAGATCTTAGGCTTGCCCTTTGCCGCGAGGCTTCGCTAAAGTCAGGACATCAGAGGGGTGGGCCACGGCCCGGAGTTAGCATCACATTGAGTCTTCAATTGACGTGGGCAGTCTTGTCCGCGGGTGCTGAGGTCTGGTCTAAGGCCCTGTTCCTATTAAGTTTGTTTCTCATGGCTGTTGATTACCATTCATTAACCGGAATGCTGTTTTAGGCGCATCCTCGTTCATTGAATGGTTGTCGCAAGATCCGTTCCGGGCAATCAGCCTTGAGCAAGAATTGTGTGAGTCGTAACGCGTAGCCGGAAAGGAGCATCCGGACATCGATCCGCGGCAGCTGTTTGAGGCGTGGACTGTTTGAGTTTGTGTTTGGCCCTCCGCGAGAGGAGCCAGTGTGAGATGAGTACCTGCGAGGCGACTGGATCATAAGATCCTGCGGACCTGATGCGGGAAATAACGACAAGCGCCGCAAAATGGCGCGTAAGAATGTGAAGGCAGGCGAGACGATGGCAATGATGACTGGTAAGTCGACGGCAACGATGGGTGATGATGCGCATGCGAACCGTAACCATGGATCTTCTGCTACTGGAAAAGAAAACAGCCTCATGGTGAGCGCTGGGAATGTCGTTGGCGATGATGTTTTTGAACGTCTGACAGCAAAGCTGAAAGCCCGCGTCGGCAGCGAGATCTATTCAAGCTGGTTTGGCCGTCTAAAGCTCGACGATCTGTCCAAAAGCGTGGTTCGCCTGTCGGTTCCGACGGCTTTTCTTCGCTCGTGGATCAACAATCATTATTCTGAACTGCTGACTGAGCTATGGCAGGAAGAACACCCGCAGATTCTCAAGGTAGAAGTGGTTGTGCGCGGAGTGAGCCGTGTTGTTCGCACCGCAGCACCTGCTGAAACCAGCGAAGTCGTGGACACCAAGTCGCCTGCTGCCATGCGCGAAAAGGTCGTTTTCCCGGTTGGTCAGCCAAGCGCTGAAAAGCGCGGTTCGGCAGTCGTGGCAGAATCGGCTTCCGGTTCGGTTCTCGGCTCTCCGCTCGATCCGCGTTACACGTTTGATTCTTTCATTGACGGTGCTTCCAACCGTGTGGCTCTTGCTGCCGCCCGCACCATCGCAGAAGCAGGCTCAAGTGCAGTGCGCTTCAACCCGCTTTTCATCCATGCATCTGTTGGTCTTGGTAAGACTCACCTTTTGCAGGCGATTGCTGCGGCTGCCCTGCAGCGTCAGGAAAAGGCCCGCGTCGTTTATCTGACTGCGGAATATTTCATGTGGCGTTTTGCGACTGCGATTCGCGACAACAATGCGCTTTCTTTCAAGGAACAGCTGCGCGACATCGACCTGCTCGTCATTGACGACATGCAGTTCCTGCAGGGCAAGTCGATCCAGCACGAGTTCTGCCATCTTCTCAACACGCTGCTCGACAGCGCCAAGCAGGTGGTTGTTGCAGCAGATCGCCCACCGTCTGAACTGGAATCACTCGATGTCCGTGTTCGTTCGCGCCTTCAGGGTGGTGTTGCTCTCGAAGTTGCAGCACCTGATTATGAAATGCGCGTTGAAATGCTGCGCCGCCGCCTCACGACTGCACAGCTTGAAGATTCAAGCCTCAATATTGACGATGAAATTCTCGCCCATGTTGCCCGCACCGTCACCGGATCGGGTCGCGAACTGGAAGGCGCTTTCAACCAGCTTCTGTTCCGCCAGTCGTTCGAGCCAAATCTTTCCATCGACCGCGTCGATGAACTGCTCGGCCATCTGACCCGCGTTGGCGAACCTAAGCGTATCCGTATTGAAGAAATTCAGCGTATCGTGGCACGTCATTACAACGTCTCGAAGCAGGATCTGCTTTCGAACCGCCGCACGCGCACCATTGTAAAGCCGCGTCAGGTCGCGATGTATCTGGCGAAGATGCTGACCCCGCGTTCGCTTCCGGAAATCGGTCGTCGTTTTGGCGGACGCGACCATACCACTGTGCTCCATGCCGTGCGCAAGATCGAAGATTTGGTCGGTGCCGATGGCAAGCTGGCGCAGGAACTCGAGCTGTTGAAGCGCCTCATCAACGATCAGGCTGCCTGATCTGTAGAAATTCGTTAAAAAGCCTGCGCCGTGTCGTTTTGCGATGCGGCGTGGGCTTGCTTTTCAGCTCGAATATCTGCCACTTTAGCAAACCTTCTGGCGCTTGTGCGCCTTATTGATGGGGGCATCTGCCCGTTACGCGGTTGCCCTGTCCTAGAGAGCGAGTGCGTTTCAATATGCGTGTTACCCTAGAGCGATCAAACCTTCTCAAGTCACTCAACCACGTCCACCGTGTCGTGGAGCGTCGCAACACGATTCCGATTCTGTCCAATGTGCTTTTGCAAGCCGAAGGCGGAAGTCTAGCGCTCAAGGCAACGGACCTTGATCTTGAAGTGAACGAAGCAACCGCTGCCATGGTCGAACAGGCCGGAGCAACCACGGTTCCAGCGCATCTTCTCTACGATATCGTGCGCAAGCTGCCTGACGGCGCAGAAGTCATGCTGTCGACCAATCCCGATGGCGGCTCGATGTCAGTCATTTCGGGCAAGTCGTCTTTCCGCCTGCAGTGCTTGCCGCAGTCGGATTTCCCGGAACTGACAGCCGGTTCGTTCACGCATTCCTTCCGCATCGATGCGCAGGCTTTAAAGCGCCTCATCGACCGCACACAGTTTGCGATCTCGACGGAAGAAACCCGCTATTATCTCAACGGTATCTATTTCCACGCCATTGAAAGCGACGGTGCGTTGAAGCTGCGTGCAGTTGCTACCGACGGTCACCGCCTTGCTCGTGCTGAACTGGAAGCGCCGTCGGGCACCGAAGGTATGCCGGGCATTATCATTCCGCGCAAAACGGTTGCTGAACTCCAGAAACTCGTTGATGTGCCGGACACTGTTGTGTCGGTTGAACTGTCGGATGCAAAGATCCGCTTCACAGTGGGATCGGTCGTTCTCACTTCCAAGCTGATCGACGGCACGTTCCCGGATTATCAGCGCGTGATTCCTTCGGGCAACGACAAGAAGCTCACCATCAGCCGTCAGGATTTCGCGGCCTCCGTTGATCGCGTTTCCACCATTTCGAGCGAGCGTGGCCGTGCGGTTAAGCTTTCCATTGCCGATGGCCAGCTGACACTGACGGTCAACAATCCCGATTCGGGCAGTGCGACTGACGAGCTGGCAGCGGATTACGATGCGGATCCCATCGATATCGGCTTCAACTCGAAATATCTGCTCGACATCACCAGCCAGCTTTCGGGCTCCGAAGCAGTCTTCATGCTGGCAGATGCCGGTTCACCAACACTGGTGCGCGATATGGGCGACGAAGATGTGCTGTATGTCCTGATGCCGATGCGCGTTTAGGGCCTTAAAGAAAACAGATCGTGAGCATCTCAGAACCAAATCTAAGCCGTCCGGATCGAGTCTCGGTCCGGCGGCTTAAACTTTCTGACTTTCGCAATTATGCGGAGCTCACGCTGCCGCTTGGTCCGGGCCATGTGGTGCTGACCGGCGAAAACGGCTCAGGCAAAACGAATCTCATAGAAGCTCTTTCCTTCTTGTCTCCGGGCAGAGGGTTGCGGCGCGCATCCTATGATGATGTTGCGCGCACAACGGGACATGATGGTTTTGCCATCCATGCATCGCTCGATTGCATGATTTATGGCGATGCCGAAATCGGCACAGGCACTGCAGGCGGCGGCGAAGGTGGCCGTAAGGTCCGCATCAATGGCATTGCTGCATCCGGCGATGAACTCCTCGATTATGCGCGCGTTCTCTGGGTTGTTCCGTCGATGGACGGGCTTTTTACGGGCGGCGCATCGGATCGGCGGCGATTTCTCGACCGCATGGTGCTTGCCATTGATACCGGTCACGGCAAACGCGTGCTTGATTATGAAAAGGCGATGCGCTCGCGCAATCGTCTGCTGAGTGACGGAAACAGCGATAATCAGTGGCTGGAAGCGATTGAAAGCCAGATGGCGGAACTCGGCATTGCAATCGCTGCAGCGCGCGCCGAGGCCATGCGCATGATTGCAGCGATGATTGAGCGACTGCCCAGTGATGGTCCATTCCCTAAAGCTGATTGCTTTCTCGAAGGATCGCTTGAACAGCGCATTGGTGTTGAAGCGGCACTTGATCTTGAAGAGGATTTTCGTCGCACATTGCGCGACGGGCGTGTACGGGATCGGGCTGCCGGACGCACTTTGGATGGTCCGCATCGTACCGATCTCATCGTTCAGCATCGACCCAAATCTATGCCTGCAGCGCTTTGCTCCACCGGCGAGCAGAAGGCATTGCTGATCGGACTTATTCTGGCTCATGCGCGGCTGACGGGTGAGCTCTCGGGCATGGCTCCGATCCTTTTGCTTGATGAAATCGCGGCCCATCTCGATACCGGCCGCCGTGCGGCCCTGTTTGGTATTCTTGACGATCTTGGCGGGCAGGCATTTATGACGGGCACTGACCGCTCGCTCTTTGAAGCGCTTGAAGGTGATGCACAGTTTTTCAATGTGGCGGCAGGCGAACTGACCAGAATTTGAGACAAAATATCCGCTGACAGACGGCTTTAACGGGCCTATGTTCAAGCATCATGAACGCATCATCAAAGCCTTTTTCATCCGAAGAACTGGAACGCTATGCGCGCCATATCGTGTTGCCGGAAATCGGTGGTCCCGGTCAGCAGATGCTGAAAGCTGCCCGCGTCCTTATCGTGGGCGCCGGTGGACTTGGCGCGCCGGTGCTGCAATATCTGGCTGCAGCCGGTATTGGCACGCTTGGCCTTGTCGATGACGATACGGTTTCGCTGTCGAACCTGCAAAGGCAGGTGATCCACGACACAGAAAGTGTCGGCCAAGCGAAGGTCGACAGCGCCAAGGCTTCGATTGCCCGCATCAATCCGCATGTGAAGGTCGAAACCCATCTGTTGCGGCTAAATGGCGAGAATGCACAAGCTCTCATCAGCGATTATGATGTTGTTGTCGATGGCTCGGACAATTTCACCACGCGCTACGCACTGGCTGACGCTGCGGCCCTTGCCCAACGCCCATTGGTGACGGGAGCGATGAGCCGTTTTGATGGCACAGTGACGGTGCTTATGCCTTACGCCAATGGTGCCGATGGCAATCCCAATCCATCCTATCGCGATCTGTTTCCAGACATGCCGCCACCAGGATCTGTGCCAACTTGTGCGGAAGCGGGCGTTCTCGGCGTCTTGCCGGGCGTGATTGGCAGTTTGCAGGCCATGGAAGTGATCAAGCTCGTGACCGGTATCGGTGAGCCGCTTGTCGGTCGGCTTCTGCTTTACAATGCGTTGAACGTTCGTTTTGAAACCATTCGCTACAAGGCCCGCAAACCCAAATGACGGCCCTCCGTGTTCTTTCTGTCAGTTCGGATTTTGATCGTTGGGAGGAGCTCCTCCGCCTCATTCAGGAGAGTTTTGCCTATATGGATGGGGTCATTGATCCACCATCTTCCGCGCAGCAGCTGACAGCTGATAATTTGCGGGAGAAGGCAAAAGACGAAACGGGTTTTGCAGCCTTTGTCGGTGATGAATTGGCAGGCTGTGTGTTCATCAAGGAAAAGGACGATCACTTCTATCTTGGTAAGCTTGCGGTTGCGCCCGGCTTTGAAGGTCAGGGGATTGGACGTAAACTCGTGGATAGGGCCGAGCAGCAGGCAGTAGCGCGTGGTAAGCCTGTGATGGAGCTGCAGACGCGCATTGAGCTCACGCGCAACCATGCCGTCTTTGAGAAGCTAGGCTATCGCAAGGTGGCGGAAACTGCTCATCCCGGTTTTACGCGCACGACATCGATCACCATGCGCAAGGAGATCACGCGTGGCACTGACATTAACCCATGAAGAGCAGTCTATAGCAGCAGGCGCTGAGGGCGAAGGCGCTGCGATGGCCATGCGTATTGTGGCCGATACTGCGCGTTTAATGGGAGCGCCACGTCTGATCCCAATTGCGTCCGCGCATATTGATGGTGCGCTCTATCATGGGGACAGCGGTACATTGTTTGCTGAAAGGCTGGTTGATGGCTGTGCAAAAGCCAAAGTGCGCGCAACACTCAATGTCGGTTCCATCGATCTTACTGGCTGTTCGCATAATAACCTGCCGCAGCATGAGGCGGAAATGGCCAAGCGCATGATGCGCGCTTATATCAAGCTTGGCTGCGAGCCGACATGGACTTGCGCGCCTTATCAGGCGGGCCATCGCCCGGAAAAAGGAACCGATGTTGCCTGGGGCGAATCCAACGCCGTTGTTTTCTGCAATTCTGTGCTGGGTGCGCGCACGAACCGTTATGGTGATTTTCTTGATATAGCCTGTGCTATTGCCGGACGGGCACCCGATTACGGTCTTCACCGGACTGAGAATCGTCGTGCGACAGTCGTTCTCGATATTTCTGCAATCGATCCTGCGTTTCTTGAATCGGAAGTTGCGTGGCCTATTCTCGGCAACCTGTTTGGCCGCAGCGTGGGCACAAATATCGGTGTGGTGGCGGGAGCCGGTTTGCACCCGGATGAAGATGCGCTGAAAGCCTTTGGCGCTGCCGCTGCATCGGTTGGTTCAGTCGGGCTTTTCCATGTTGCCGGTGTCACGCCGGAAGCACCCGATCTTGAAACAGCGCTTCAGCATCAGCAGCCCGAAGGCATCATCCATGTGACGCAGGAGATGATTGACGCCACGCGCAAACGCTTGTCGACGGTCGATCATGTGGATGCGATTGATGCGGTTGCTATTGGCAGCCCGCATTTATCGATTGCAGAGTTTGATCGTCTCGAACGTGCCATTGCTGGTCGCAAGCTTGCGGTGCCGCTTTATGCATGCACGGGGCGTCATGCGCTTGTGGAGCTTGAGAAGAATGGGCGCAGGCAACAGCTTGAAAAAGCGGGCGTGGTGATTGTGGCCGATACCTGCGTTGTTGTTACGCCTATTTTGCCGACCAAGGATAACGCTGTTCTGATGACGAACTCGGGAAAATTCGCCCATTATGCGCCCGGCAATACGGGTTATGGCGTGCTCTATGGGGCGCTTGAGGAATGCGTTGAGAGTGCTGTCGCAGGCCGTCCCGTTTTTGCGAGGCAGGCAGCATGAGTGAAACCACTTTCACATCCTCCGTGCTTGTTGCGGGAAAAGTGGCTCAGGCTCAAGTGCTGGTTCTCTCAGCCCCCATCAGTTTCTGGGGTGGCGTCGATCCTAAAACGGGTCGGATTGCCGATGTTCGTCACCCGGAGCATGGGCAGAGCATTTCAGGCCATGTCCTGTGTCTGCCGGGCACCATCGGCTCGTCTTCTGCGGCAGCGGTGTTGCTGGAACTTGTCCACGCTGGTTTGGCTCCCGCAGCGATCGTTCTGCACGAACCAGATGCCATTCTGCTTCTTGGTCTCATCGTTGCGCGCGAGATGGGGCACGATGTGCCGATAGCCGTCGAGTTTGACCGGGAGATCCAAAAGAAACTCGCCGGCCATCGGGTGACAGTCGGCGAGGATGGACAGATCTCGATAGTAACTTAATTAATATTGCGTCGTGCGATCCACGATGTTTTCCAGAGTTCCGTCACGCTCGAAAGCTTCGATCTGACGGATGATCTGCGGAACGATAGCCATTGCTGACGAGCTTGCAGCCGAATGCGGGGTGATCGTCACCTTCGGATGTGTCCAGAGCGGGCTATCAGATGGTAGCGGTTCCTGATTGAACACGTCGAGCGTCACAGCTGAAAGCAGACCGCGATCGAGTGCTGCCAGAATATCCGCTTCGTTCTGCAATCCACCACGACCGGCATTGATCAGCACAGGTGCTCCAAGTGGTCCATCGCTCTTCAATTGCGCAAACATGGTCATGGACAGGATGCCCCTGGTGTCGGGCGTCAAAGGCAGGAGGCAGACGAAAATATCAGCCGTTTTGAGAAACCGCGAGAAACCTTCTTTGCCGTTGAATGTCTGAACACCCTCGATTTCCTGCGGCCGGCGGCTCCAGCCGGTGACATTGAAGCCGAGCGTCTTGAGCTTGGCTACGGCATCGCGACCGAGAACCCCCAGTCCCATGATGCCGACAGTCACTTCATGGGCCGCTGGTTGGCGCGGGTCTTCGTGCCAGACGCGGTTCTTTTGCTGTTTGCGGTAGTTTGCGCCAAGACGATGATGATCAAGCACCTGCCAGACGACATATTCGGTCATGCGCATGGTGAGGTCATCGGAGATGACGCGTACGAGCGGCACGTCCGGAATGTGGGGATCGTGAAAGACATGATCCACGCCCGCCCCCAGTGAGAAGATCACTTTGAGATTTGGAAGATTGGTCAGCGAGCCGGGCTTCTGTTTCCAGACGAGCGCATATTCGATGCCTGGATCGGTTTCGCTGCGTTCAGTCACAACATTGCGCTCAGGCGCGTGTGCCTTAAAGCTGTCGACCCAAATAGCCGGATCCCAGCTGGTCAGAGACAGAAGGATTTTTTTGTCCACGGTCGTCATTGTCTTATTCCTCCCTCAGTAGCCTCCATGTGGAAGGCTGCCGCCATCAACGCCTTGGTATAGTCGGTTTTTGGATTGGCAAAGACTTCCTTTGACGTTCCATATTCGACTGCCTTGCCATTGCGCATCACCAGCACATCATTGGCCAGCGCCCGCACCACTTTCAAGTCATGGCTTATGAAAAGATAAGCGAGATCATGCTTTTTCTGCAATGCGCGCAAAAGATCGACCACCTGTGCCTGAACACTCATGTCGAGCGCCGAAGTTGGCTCGTCCAGCATGACGAATTTCGGGTTGAGCACCATGGCGCGCGCAATCGCTATACGCTGGCGCTGACCGCCCGAAAATTCGTGCGGATAGCGGAAGCGGCTTTCCGGATCGAGGTTTACTTCTTTGAGTGCCGCCACAACGCGCTCATCACGTGCGTCGACCGACAGTTTCGGTTCGTGCACCAGAAGCCCTTCGGCGATGATATCCGCAATGGTCATGCGTGGGCTCAGTGAGCCGAACGGGTCCTGAAATACGATCTGCATTTCACGACGCAGCGGGCGCATGTCCTTGAAGCTGAATTTCGCAATATCGCGTCCATCGAAGCGAATTTCGCCCTGCGACGAGATCATGCGTGAGAGAGCGAGACCAAGTGTTGTCTTGCCAGAACCAGACTCTCCCACAACGCCGAGCGTCTGACCGGCACGTAAGGTCACATTGATGCCGTCCACGGCCTTCACATGATCGACGGTCTTGCGCAGGAAACCCTTCTTGATCGGGAACCAGACGCGGATGTCCTTGCCTTCCATCACCTTCTTCGCGCTGAGATCAGCCAGCGGTGGCTCGCCCTTGGGTTCTGCCGCAAGGAGGTGCTTTGTGTATTCATGCTGCGGATTGTCGAAGATTTCTTTGGTCGGACCTGTTTCGACAATCTTCCCCTTGCTCATCACGCAAACCCGATCGGCGATCTTGCGCACGATACCGAGATCATGGGTGATGAAGAGCATAGACATGCCCTGGGCTTGCTTCAGTTCCGCGAGGAGCTGCAATATCTGCGCCTGAACCGTCACATCGAGCGCGGTTGTCGGCTCATCGGCGATGAGCAGCTTTGGCTTGTTGGCAAGCGCCATGGCGATCATCACGCGCTGGCGCTGACCGCCTGAAAGCTGATGCGGGAAGGCGGCAAGGCGCTTTTCCGGTTCACGAATACCAACCTCGTGCAAAAGCTCCAGCGTGCGCGCACGTGCCGCCTGATCACTCATGCCCTGATGCATTTTCAGGATTTCGCTGATCTGCCGTTCCACCGAATGCAGTGGATTGAGCGAGGTCATAGGCTCTTGAAAAATCATGGTGACATCATTGCCGCGCACACGCCGCAACTCAGGCTCTGACGCCGTCATCAAATCCTTGCCGTTGAAAAGAATTTCGCCGGATGGATGACTTGCTGCCGGATAGGGCAGGAGCTTTAGAATGGACAGCGCAGAAACGGACTTGCCTGACCCGGATTCACCGACAAGCGCCACGGTTTCACCCTCTGCGATATCGAAGGAAACGCGGTCGACGGAAATCCGCTCTTCTCCGTTCTGGCGGAATGCGACGGACAGATCACGGACGGAAAGCAACGGCTTATTCATTGACCCACTCATTGAAACGCCTTTCGTGGATCGAATGCATCGCGTGTTGCTTCACCGATGAAGATCAGCAGCGACAACATCAACGAGATCACCACAAAGCCGGTAATACCGAGCCATGGCGCTTGAAGGTTGTTCTTGCCCTGCGCGAGGAGTTCGCCGAGCGAAGCAGAGCCCGGAGGCAGGCCGAAACCAAGGAAATCAAGCGAGGTGAGTGTGGTGATGGAGCCGTTCAGGATGAACGGCAGGAAGGTCAGTGTCGCGACCATGGCGTTGGGCAGAAGATGCCGCCACATGATCGTGCCGTTCTTCACGCCGAGCGCACGCGCCGCATTCACATATTCGAAGTTTCTGGCGCGCAGGAATTCCGCACGTACCACGCCAACGAAAGCCACCCATGAAAACAGCAGCATGATGCCGAGCAACACCCAGAACCCGGGCGGTAATATCGCTGCGATAATCAGCAGCAAATAAAGCACGGGGATCGAAGACCAGATTTCGATGACGCGCTGGAATATAAGATCGACCCAGCCGCCGAAATAGCCCTGCACGGCACCTGCCGTCACGCCAATGATGGCAGAAAAGAACGTCAGGATCAGGCCGAACAGCACCGAAATGCGGAAACCATAAAGTGCACGCGCAAAAACATCGCGTGCCTGATCATCGGTGCCGAGCCAGTTGAAGTTGCCGACAATGCAATTGGGATCGTTCACGCCTTGCGGATAACGCTGGCAGCGCTGCTCTTCGGTGTAAAGCCAGAATGGCTTTGAAGGAGCCGCTTCCGGAATGTCGTTATTGACAGTGTTGTAGGAGTAGCGGACCGGCGGCCAGATGGCCCAACCATTATTGTTGATCTCGTCCTGAATGACGGGATCGCGATAATCGGTCACGGCATAAAAGCCGCCAAATTTCTCTTCCGGATAGTCGACAAAAACCGGCGTCAGCAATTCGCCCTTATAGGAAACGAGAATGGGGCGGTCATTGGCGATAAACTCGGAGCAGAGCGCTGCAACAAGCAGAAACAGGAAAATCCACAGCGACCAGTAACCGCGTTTATTGGCTTTGAAATTCTGCCAGCGGCGACGGTTGAGCGGCGAAAGGAATGGACGCTTCACAGGCTTTGCTACCGGGGCAGCCGGGGTGAGGGTGGTATCTGTCATCACACATCCCTCCGGTCAAAGTCGATACGCGGATCGATCCATGTGTACATGAGATCGGATAGGAGGCCGACGAGAAGCCCGATCAGCGAGAAAATGAACAGATTGGCAAAAACGACCGGATAATCGCGATTGATAATCGATTGATAGCCAAGCAGTCCCAGCCCATCGAGCGAGAAGATGGTTTCAATTAGCAGAGAGCCGGTAAAGAAGGCCGAGATGAAAGCGCCCGGAAAACCGGCAATCACAATGAGCATCGCATTGCGGAACACATGGCCGTAGAGAACCTGATTTTCGGTCAGGCCTTTGGCGCGCGCCGTCGTGACATACTGCTTGCGGATTTCTTCCAGAAACGAGTTCTTGGTCAGAAGCGTGGTGGTGGCGAAGGCCGAAAGCACAAGGGCTGTGACGGGCAGGACCATGTGCCAAAGATAATCGCCGATCTTCCCCCAGAACGACATCTGCGCGAAATCAGGTGAGGTCAGACCACGAAGCGGGAACCAGTCGAAAAACGAACCACCTGCAAAAAGCACAATCAGCAGGATCGCGAACAGGAAGCTTGGAATTGCATAGCCCACGATGATGATCGCGCTGGTCCAGGTATCGAAACGTGTTCCTTCCTTGATCGCCTTGCGAATGCCAAGCGGAATCGAAATCAGATAGGACAGGAAGGTGAGCCACAGACCGAGCGAAATCGACACCGGCATCTTTTCCTTGATGAGGTCAATGACGCTGATATCGCGGAAATAGCTGTGCCCGAAATCAAAGCGCATATAATTCCAAAGCATCAGGCCGAAGCGTTCAAGTGGCGGCTTGTCGAAGCCAAATTGCTTTTCAAGATCAGCGATGAATTGTGGGTCGAGACCCTGTGCACCACGATATTTGGAGTTAACCGAGCCGCTATCCATGCCACTCTGGCCGAAATCGCCGCCGCCACCGGAAAGGCGGTCCAGCGCATCGCCGCCCTGACCGGAAAGCTGTGCGATCACCCGTTCAACCGGCCCACCGGGGGCAAACTGAACGACGGCAAAAGATATGGCCATAATGCCCAGGATAGTCGGGATCATCAGGAGAAGGCGGCGTAAAATATAAGCGCCCATCAGCTCTCAGTGCTCCGGATGTTCAATATGCTCTTATGGCCTGCCAACAGCTTTTGCCTTCTTGTTCTTCGAGATTATGACGCTTCTCATGAGCATGATCTGATCCGAAAACCGGTTCCTATTTTTCGGGATCACGCTTTAATCCACCAAAGCGTCTCGACCGGAAAGCCATAATCGGGCTTTGGCTCCTTGAAACCAAAACGATCCCAATAAGCTACCAGGTGATTCGCTACCGTCCAATTTGGAATCCACTCAAGCCTGATACGCAAGTACCGATCAAGCACCCTGATCGTTGCCACCAACTCGTCTCGCGTGGAAACCTTGCCCACATCCTCAATCAATGCGTCGATAATAGGGTCAGATGTACCGGGGAGATTATAGCTGCCGGGCGTTTTGGCCGATTCTGAACCGAACATGCCCGCAAGTGACTCCTTGGTCGGCGTTGCGCCGAACTGGATCGCCATTCCAACCATGTCATAATCGAAATCCTGAATGCGAGCCTGATATTGGCTCGGGTCCACCAGCCGCACACTGGCATCGATGCCGATGGCGCGCATCTTCTGAACGAGAGGATTGTAGACACGATTGAGAGATTCAGAATTGCTCAGAATTTCGAGCGTGAACTTTTCGCCGCTCTTGCTGTGAAACTGGCCTTTGCTACGCTCAAAGCCTGCAGCTTCCATCAGTTCAATAGCGCGTGAAAATTGCTTGCGATCACGGCCAGTACCATCTGAAACAGCTATGACAGAAACTTCACCAAAAGCTGCTTCAGGAATTTTGCCACGATATCGTTCAAGCACCTTCAGTTCATCAGCCGTCGGCAGGCCCACGGCCTGAAAGTCTGAACCGTTGAAGTTGGATTGCGACCGTTGATAGGTATCATAGAACAGGTTTGCGTTGGTCCACTCGAAGTCGAAGCACAGATTGATCGCTTCGCGCACGCGCGGATCGCGGAAACGTTCGCGGCGCTGGTTGATCGCCCAGGCCTGCATGAGCGGGCGCTTTTCCCTTGGAAATGTGCGTTTGATGACCTTGTTCTGCTGAACGGCAGGGAAATCATAAGCCGTGGCCCAGTTCTTCGCTACGTTCTCGGATCGAAAATCGATGTTGCCCTTTTTGAAGGCTTCGAATTCTGGCTGTCGATCACGGTAGAACTCAATGCGGATGCGGTCGAAGTTGCCGGAGCCGCGCTGCACCGGTAAATCCCTGGCCCAATAATCCTCTACACGGTCATATTCAATCGCTTGCCCCGCAGAGATTTTACCGACGCGATAAGCACCGGATCCAAGGATCGGCTCCAGGCCTGTCGCATCGAAAGAACGCTCCTTGAACCAGTCTTTTGAGAGGATTGGCAGTGTAACCGCGTCGAGAATGGCATTGGGGCCGCGTTCAGCAGAGAAATGCATCTGCACTTCGCTTTTGCTGATTTCTTTCACGGCTTCGAGTGCTGCAAGTATCTGCCTTATTTGCGGATGGCCCTTTTCCTTGAGCGTCTCGTAAGTGAACACGACGTCCTTTGCCTCAATTGGCGAACCATCGTGAAAACGAGCTTCCTTACGTAGCTTGAAGAGACAGGTCTGACGATCTTTGGACAGCGTCACACTTTCGGCAATCAAACCATAAACAGCATCAGGCTCATCAAGAGCTGCCGCCATCAACGTGTCAAATGTCAGCTCCATGCGCGGCGGTGCATCACCCTTGAAGGCCAGTGTGTTGAGCGTATTGAAAGTCTCTGTGTTCTGATTCCATACCCAGGTGGATGGGGCCAGCGTGAAGGTGCCGCCTTTGGGCGCATCCGGGTTCACGTAGTCGAAATGGGTGAAATCGGGCGGATATTTCAGTTCGCCGAAGGCAGATAAACCATGCAGGGGCTTGTCTGTGGGAAGCTTTGCAAAAGCTTCTCCTGGAAGGCAGGCCGCGAGAGCGGCGCTGCCTGAAAGTCCGAGAAAATGGCGGCGGTTGAGATGAAAGCCCGGCATTGGAAGGCGTCCTTAAAGCATTTTCAGCAAAAGTGCGAAGCGGTTTTGCGTAGGATAATGCGTAAAAACAAATAGATAGAGCGGTTTCAACTATTCAATCTTAATTGAGGCCGCTCTAGTGTGGTGGATTTGAAGTTCCTATCATTTGTGTTGCATCCACGTTTAGGAACTTCAAATCCGTAAACCACACTAGATTCAATATACTACTAGTATGGCTTGGAACCCGAAATTCGTTCAAACGGTTGCTTTATGGCGTGACGAATTTCGGGGTCGCCATACTAGTTGGAGCTGTTTTTAAGCTTGGCTTCCTTCGCGGGGTCTATCCACCACGAAAACGGATCAATCCCTAGATAATCGGGCTGCTTTTCCGGCATGCCGAATTTGTTCCAATAGGCGACGTTGATGTGGTCCGAATACCATTGCGGAATGACGTAATAGTTCCACAGCAATGCGCGGTCGAGCGCATGGCTGGCTGCCACCAGCTCATCACGATCCTTGGCATAGATGACGCGGTCGATCAGCTTGTCGATGGCCGGATTCTTGATACCTGAATAATTGCGGCTTCCTTTGAAGTCAGCAGCTTTCGAACCCCACATATCGCGTTGTTCATTGCCGGGAGAGGCTGTCTGTGGGGTCAGGGACGATACAACATCATAATCGAAATCATTCACTCGGGCCTGATATTGTGCTGCATCAACAGTGCGGATCTGCGCATCAATGCCGATTTTCTTCAGGTTCTGGATATAGAGATTGTGCACGCGCTCGAAGGCGCCACCGTCATTCAGAAATTCGATTGTGAACTGCTGGCCACTGGCATTAACAAGCTTGTTGCCCTGCAGTTTCCAGCCTGCTTCGCTAAAAAGCTGCAGTGCCTTGCGCAGATTATCGCGTGTTGCCTGTGGTGTGTCATAAACCGGCAGCTTGAATTCTTCCGTCAGTGCTTCCGGCGGAAGCGAATCCTTTACGGTTTCAAGAATTGCCTTTTCTTCCGGCGTGGGTGCGCCGCTCAGCTGCAGCTCGTTGCCTGCGAAATAGCTGTTGATCCGGTTGTACTGATTGAAGAACAGCAGGCGGTTCATGGATTCAAAGTCGAAAGCATAAGTCAGTGCCTGCCGCACTTTCGGGTCTTTGAACTTGTCCCTGCGGGTGTTGAGGAAATAGCCCTGCATACGGCCAACGGCGTTGAACGGAAAAGACTCCTTGACGACATCGCCGCGCTGCACCGCTGGGAAATTATACTGTTCCATCCAGCGCTGAATGCGGTTTTCCTGCCGGTAGTCATACTGACCACCTTTCTTGAAGGCTTCCCATGTTGCATCTTCGCTTAAATAATATTCGTAGCGCACTTCATCGAAGTTGTTGCGCCCGACATTGACCCCGAGGTCCTTGCCCCAGTAATCGGCAACACGTCCCCATACGATAGAGCGACCCGGAACCATGCTCTTGATCTTGTAGGCGGCCGATCCGAGTGGAATCTCCAGCGTGGGACGGCTGATGTCACGCTGCTTGCCTTGCGCGTCCTTGCCTTCCCACCAATGCTTGGGCAGGATTGCGAGCTGTCCCACGATCTGCGGCAGTTCGCGGTTGCCTGTCTGAGAGAAGGTAAACTTCACCTCATGGTCGCCGGTCTTCTCGGCTTTCTCCACATCACCATAATATTTGTTATAGAGCGGTGACTGCTTCTTGAGAATATCAAATGACCAGATCACATCTTCAACGGTAATCGGCTCCCCATCGTGCCACCTGGCATCGGGATTGAGCTTGAACTTCACCCATGAAAAGTCGTCGGGATACTGCAATGCCTCAGCGATCAACGGATATTGCGTTGAGCCCTGATCGAGCGCATCGGTCATCAATGTATCGTAAAGCATTCCGCCGCCGAAATCGGCGAGGCCTGCTGCGGCAACACCCTGAACCACGAATGGATTGAGACTGTCGAACGTGCCGACGGCAACCTGATTGAGGACACCGCCTTTGGGTGCATCAGGGTTCACATAGTCGTAATGCTTGAAATCAGCCGGATATTTGGGCTCGCCTATGAGGCTTGAGGCATGTCTCCATTGCGGCTCGGCATCTGTTGCGTAACTAAACGATACCGTGCTTGCCAGCATAGTGACCGCAAACGCTCCCGCCCAAAAACCTCTCATCCAGCATCTCCGTTTCTGCTTCGGATATTGTGGGTGCGATTTTTAGGGGTTTTTGCGGAGGAAGAAAGGCACATGTTGAAAAAACATGCGGGCAATAAAAAAGCCGGGTCTAAACCCGGCTTTTTCTCGATATCACAATGAGCCTTAGGTGGCCAGTTTAGTTGGCAGGTGCTGGCTGTGCCGGAGCTTCGCCGTTGCCCGCAGGAGCCTGCTCTGCAGGTTTTTCAGCTTCACCTGCAGGTGCCGTACCTTCAGGCTTTGCTTCGCCGCCATCTGCCGGTGCAGCATCAGCTGTTGGAAGTGGCGCTGGATTGTCGGACAGTGTGCGCAGATAAGCGATCAGATCGGCGCGCTCATTGTCCTTCTTGTCGCCAGCAAAGCCCATGGCCGTGCCCTTGATGAAGCCCTTTGGCGAAGTGAGGAACTTGTTGAGATGTTCATAATCCCACTTGTTGCCGCCCGCACCAAATTCCTTCATCGCAGCTGAATAGCCAAAGCCTTCAACGGAAGCAGCCGGGCGGTCCAGAACATCCCAAAGATGCGGTCCGACCTTGTTGGCACCACCCTTTTCGCCTGTATGGCATGCCGCGCAACGCTTGAAGACGGTTTCGCCGCGTGCCGGATCAGCGGATTGCAGCAATGTAGCAATCGACACTTCTTCCTTGGCTGGTGCAGCTTCCCCACCAGTCGAAGCCTCTGCTGCTTCGATTATGAAACCTGGCTTCTCAGGGGCTGGCGCATGAAACAGCGTGTCGGACAGAATGCCCGTCGTCATGACAACAAAAACCGTTGCCAGAAAAGCCATGATAAACTTATTAGTCCGGGTTGAATTCATCGCCGGTCAGCGCTCCCTCTACTCAACGCCCTCCAAAGCCGGCATGCAAAACCTGTGTTAAAAGGCTGGCAAGTCTCTCCCCGGCGTCGGGCGGAAACTAGGTCTTTTACAGGGGTGATGCAACACCTATAAGGGGTTCTAGACCCGTGACTTTTTGACACTTTTGCTGCATTTGCTGTGCAGATAAAGATCGCCAGAGGGCTTCGACAGACTTTCTACGGCCAAATTAAACACCAAGAGGCGATCATGCTTCAGACTTTGAAAACACTGACACTTATACCGGCGCGGATGGCTTCAACGCGCCTGCCAAACAAGCCGTTGGCCGATATTTGCGGCAAGCCGATGATCGTGCATGTGGCAGATCGTGCGGCGGCAGCATCTCTTGGACGCACCGTGGTTGCGACCGATAGTGACGAGATTTTCGCAGCTGTTCGGGCGCATGGTCATGAGGTCATTATGACGCGCGGCGATCATGAATCGGGTTCTGACCGTATTTATGAGGCGCTTCAGAAAGTCGATCCACAGGGTGAGGTGGAGGCGATCATCAACGTACAGGGCGATCTGCCGACGATCGATCCGGAAACCATCCGCCGCGCGCTGCGGCCGTTGGAAGATGGGCCTGCCGATATTGCGACACTGGGTGTTGAAATCACACTGGATGAAGAAAAGATCAATCCGAACGTGGTGAAGATCGTCGGTTCACCACAGCCCGGTGGCGAACGTCTGCGTGCGCTGTATTTTACCCGCGCCACAGCACCTTACGGCGATGGCCCGCTCTATCATCACATTGGGCTTTACGCTTATCGCCGTGCGGCGTTAGAGCGTTTTGTGAAGATTGGGCCGTCTCCACTTGAAAAGCGCGAAAAGCTGGAACAGCTGCGTGCACTTGAAGACGGAATGCGCATTGACGCAGAGATTGTCAGAACAGTCCCGCTGGGCGTTGATACGCAGGCTGATCTTGACCGGGCACGTGAAATTATCGCAAAGGGATTGTGATAAACACGCTTCGATTGTTGCGGAGCATTTGAGAAAGTACGAACACGATGAAGACCAACCGGATTTCCTTTCAGGGTGAAGCGGGCGCCAATTCCGATACGGCTTGCCGCAACATGTTTCCCGATATGGAGCCTTTGCCGTGCCCGACTTTTGAAGATGCGTTTAATGCGGTTGAAAGCGGCGCCGCCGATCTTGCGATGATTCCTATTGAGAACACGCTTGCGGGTCGTGTTGCTGATATTCACTATCTGTTACCGCTTGCCGACATGCACATTGTTGGCGAATATTTCCTGCCGATCCATTTTCAGTTGATGGTTCTTCCCGGTGTGAAACGTGAAGAGATCAAGACTGTTCACAGCCATATCCATGCGCTGGGCCAGTGCCGCAAGGTTATCAGGCAGAATGGCTGGAAGCCGGTGATTGCGGGCGATACCGCAGGCGCCGCCCGCCTTGTGGCTGACATGAAAGATCGCTCAATGGCAGCGCTTGCGCCAAGCCTTGCGGCCGATCTCTACGGTCTCGATATTCTGGAAGAGAATGTCGAGGACGCGGAAGATAATGTGACTCGCTTTGTCGTTCTGTCGAAGACGAAGAAATGGGAGCCGCGCCCGGAAAAAGACGAGCGGATTATTACCACTTTCGTCTTCCGTGTACGCAACGTGCCCGCCGCGCTTTATAAGGCAATGGGTGGCTTTGCGACCAACGGCGTCAACATGACCAAGCTCGAAAGTTATCAGCTGGGCGGCCGGTTTATCGCGACACAATTCTATGCGGATATTGAAGGCCACCCGGAAGACCGGAATGTGCAGCTTGCTCTCGAAGAGCTTGAATTCTTCACCAAGGAAGTGCGCATTTTAGGCGTCTATAAGGGCAGCGATACGCGCGGCACGCAGCTGCTGGCAGCGGAGTAATTAGAGCGCATCCCGAAAGCCGTTTCACACTTTTCGGGATGCGCTCTAATCTTCTGCCCAGGCTCTGATCAGATGGGTTGCGATGGCTCCGGTTGCCGGGACGCGCAGCTCATTTTCATGTGTGCCAGCAAGCATGGCGCGCACTTCAGATTTCTCGAACCAGCGACCGTCTTCGAGTTCCGAGCGGTCGATTGCGAAATCGTCTGACAGCACTTCGGCATGGCAACCGATCATCAGCGAATAAGGAAATGGCCATGGCTGGCTCGCGTGATAGCCAACGCGGCCGATCGACAGGCCCATTTCTTCAAAGCTTTCGCGACGCACGGCGGCTTCGATCGTCTCGCCATGCTCGATGAAGCCTGCAAGGCAGGAATAGGACCCGGCGGCAAAGTGGGCACTGCGTGCCAGAATGCATTTTTCACCACGAATGGGCAGCATGATCGCGACCGGATCGGTTCGCGGGAAATGCTCGGCTCCACAATTCGGGCAGACGCGTTTTGCACCACCGGCGCGCATTTCGCTTTTTGTGCCGCAACGTCCACAAAAACGGTGATTGCTATGCCATGCTGTTAAAGCAGCAGCCTGCGCCAGTGCACCGACGATATCAGCGGGCACGAGGCCTTCCATATAGATGCTGCGATAGTCCTGTGCCTTATAGGGAGCCTCAAGCTGTTCCGGATCAAGCGGAGCCATGACTGCCACCAGCGGTGCACTGTCCTGCAACCCCAGCAGTACCGGTTCATGCAGATCACACGAAAAAGCCTGAGCCTCTTTCAGTGTAAAGAGTGCGCGCGGAGCGCTCTCATTTGTGTAATCGAGCAACAGCCTGTTGCCGCCCAGAATCATCACCCGCGTTTCTGGCAGTTCCAGAGCGGTGAAGGCCGAATCATCTTGTCGCTTTTCGGAAAGACGGTCGATGCGGTTGCCAGCAAAGCCGACGAGACGGCTCGGTTCAATTTCCGGCAGGTCGTAAAGGCGAAAAGCCATGATTTTCTCTGGAATGTGTTCTCGGGAGTGGTTTTTTGGGGGAATCAGAGCGCTGCGCGGATCTTTTCGATCAGCGCATATGCATCGGCATCATGATAAGTTTTGCGGGTGCCATGGCCCCAGACAGGGCCGGGCCAGCCAGCATCGCCCTCATTGCGCGCAATGACATGGATGTGGAGTTGGCGGACAATATTGCCCAAAGCGCCGGTATTGATCTTGTGGCAGTCGGTTGCCTTCTTCAGCGCTTGCGAGACAATCGCGGCTTCAAAAGTCAGCATTGTCTGATCGAGTGGCGTCATATCGTGAATTTCGGCAAGTTTCGCACGGCGCGGCACGAGGATCAGCCAGGGCCAGCGCTGGTCATCCATCAACCGCAGCTCGCACAAGCCAAGCTTGGCGACTGAAAAAGTATCGGCATCGAGCCGTTTATCGAGTTCAAACTGTTCCATATTAGAATTATTATCATTTTTTTCTTCTCTATGCTCGCTTTTTGCACGGTGTCCTCCTTGCTTTTTGCTTCGTAATTGACGATATGCAGCGTGGGAGGTTGGTGGTGGACGAGCCACTCGCCAACCGGGTCAGGTCCGGAAGGAAGCAGCCCTAACGAGCCAGGCACGGGTCGCCGTGCCAGCCTCCCACCTTTCTTTTACAACGTTAGAGTACCGTGTGCCTTTTTAGGCGCTAGACAAGGACGCTCTAAGCTATTGATCCATGCATCGTGCTTTCCAAAAATCGATACCGATTTTTTGGCGGATGCTGCAATGGCTGTTGATTGGCAGTAAACCGCTGTCGAAGACACTTTCGTCTCCGGTCCAAACTGTTTAGAGTTTTAGGATCGGAAAGAAGCGAACAGGGAACGGAAGGGTCGCAATGGACACAAAATCCGAAACTGGCGCTTATCGCGTTCTCGCCCGCAAATACCGTCCCCAGAATTTCAATGATCTGATCGGTCAGGAGCCGATGGTTCGCACGCTGAAAAATGCGTTCGAGACCGGCCGTATCGCACAGGCCTGGATGTTGACCGGCGTACGTGGTGTGGGCAAGACCACGACAGCGCGTATTCTGGCGCGCGCGCTTAATTACAAGACTGATTCTATCGATCAGCCGACAATTGATCTGTCCGTTATGGGCGAGCATTGTCAGGCGATCATGGAAGGCCGCCATGTCGATGTAATCGAAATGGATGCGGCGTCGCATACAGGTATCGACGATATTCGCGAGATTATCGAGCAGGTGCGCTATCGCCCTGTATCGGCGCGTTACAAAGTCTATATCATCGACGAAGTGCACATGCTCTCCAATCAAGCCTTCAACGGTCTGCTGAAGACGCTCGAAGAGCCGCCGCCGCACGTCAAATTCATCTTCGCAACCACCGAAATCCGTAAAGTGCCGATCACGGTTCTGTCGCGCTGTCAGCGTTTTGATCTGCGCCGCATCGAATCGGGGACCCTGGCCGCTCATCTCCGCCGCATTGCGGAAGCCGAACAGATCGAAGTCGATGACACATCGCTGGCAATGATTGCGCGTGCGGGCGAGGGCTCTGCGCGCGATTCTCTTTCCATTTTCGATCAGGCCATTGCCCATGGCGCGGGCCATGTGTCGGCAGAAGCCGTGCGTTCAATGCTCGGCCTTGCCGATCGCGCCCGCATTATCGATCTGTTTGAAATGTTGATGCGTGGCGATGTGGCCGGTGCTTTGACGGAATTCCGCGCGCAATATGATGTCGGTGCTGACCCATCGGTGGTGCTGACTGATCTTGCTGATTTCAATCATCTGGTCACACGTCTGCGGTTTACGCCGGATGTGGCGGAAGATGTGTCGCTTTCGGAAGACGAGCGCGTTCGTGGTCGCGACTTCTCGCAAAAACTTTCGGTGCGCGTGCTTTCGCGTACATGGCAGATGCTGCTCAAGGGCATTGCGGAAGTGGATACGGCAACGCGGCCAGTGCAGGCGGCGGAAATGCTGCTGATCCGTCTGGCGCATGCCGCCGATCTGCCAACGCTCGATGAAGCGTTGAAAGGGTTTGAAAACGGCTCTGTTTCTGCACCGCGTCAGCAACCTTCGGGCGCTGCAAGGTCAAATGCCGGCTCTCAGCCTGAGGCACGCGCAAGTGCGGATGCAATCGCCTCTTCCATGATGCCTGCATCGGGCGGCCCTGCGACTGCGATGCGCCTTGTGGAAACGCAGCCGCAGCCAGTACAGCCTCCAGTGCCTCAACAATTCGTCGACAATACGCCGCAGCCTTCGGTTCCGATCAGCAGCCTTGCCGATATCGTCGCATTGGCTGACAAGTATCGAGACATGCAGTTCAAGATACTGGTCAAGAACTGCGTTCGATTGTCATCCATCGCCCCCGGACGGCTTGAAATCGGCTTGACCGACGATGCCCCGAAATCATTGCCGAGCGATATCTCGCAGCGCCTTCTTAACTGGACCGGCATTCGCTGGGTTGTGACGGTTGCACGTGATGTTTCGGGACAGACGGTTGCGGAAGCTGAAACCGAGCGTCGCGACAACCTCGTGACTGACGCGCGTGCTGATCCTGATGTCGCCGCTATTCTGGCGGCTTTTCCGGGTGCAAAGATAACAGACGTCCGCATTGCCGTTGCAGAACAGGGCGATGATGACGATATAGACCTTGATACGGTTGAAGACGTGCCCGGCACGCCTTCTGAAGACGACTGAATTCTAAAAGACACTGGAGTGAACCCATGCGTGACATGATGGGCATGATGAAACAGGCGAAGGAATTGCAGGCCAAGATGAAGGCCATGCAGGACGAGATCGCCAATCTTGAAGCAACCGCATCTTCTGGCGGCGGTCTGGTCACGATCACGCTTTCGGGCAAGGGCACTCTGTCGGCTCTAAAGATCGATCCGTCGCTTGCCAAGGAAGAGGACGTGGAAATCCTCGAAGACCTGATCATTGCAGCCCACAACGATGCCAAGGCGAAACTCGAAGCCGAAATGGCTGAAAAGACGCAGTCGCTGACCGCTGGCCTGCCAATCCCCCCGGGCTTCAAGCTACCGTTTTAAGGCGATGAGGGGAGCGACGAAGCTCCCCTACTCAGCTTACTTTTACTCGTCAATTTTCCAAAGCAGCCCAACTTTCTAAAGCAGTATGTCCAAACGTATCGCCGGTCCTGAAATCGAACGTCTGATCCAGCTTCTGGCCCGTGTGCCGGGACTGGGACCGCGTTCTGCACGTCGTGCAGCGCTGCACCTGATCAAGAAGAAAGAAGCGCTGTTGATCCCGCTTGGTGGGGCGATGCAGGATGCTGCCGAAAAGGTGCGCATTTGCTCGTGCTGCGGCAATGTCGATACCTCGGATCCTTGCACGATCTGCACCGATGATCGTCGCGATCCGTCCATGCTGATCGTCGTAGAAGATGTGTCCGATCTTTGGGCACTCGAACGCGCAGGCACCATGAATGTCCGCTATCACGTGCTGGGCGGTCGGCTGTCGCCACTCGATGGCATTGGTCCCGATGATCTCAACATCAAAGGGCTGGTTGAGCGCGTTGCATCAGGCGAAATCAAGGAAGTGATTCTCGCGGTCAATGCGACGGTCGAAGGGCAGACAACCGCCCATTACATCACTGATCAGCTGGCTGATTTCGACGTGCGTGTCACACGACTAGCGCATGGTGTGCCTGTAGGTGGTGAGCTTGATTACCTCGACGAGGGCACACTAGCCGCTGCTCTAAGGGCGCGGACGGCGCTATAAACATTCAATAATTTGGAGACTGGCATGAAGGCTGGCAGATGGAAACGAAGCTTCAAAATCGCTCTCGGTCTGTTCACGGCGTTTGCCATTTCTCCTGCAATAGCAGCTCCTTCCAAAGCACAGGTCGAAAGCCAGTATCGTAACTGGATCGAAAAAGACCTCTGGCCGGAAGCCAAAGCTGCTGGCGTTTCACACCCTGTTTTCGAGCAGGCTTTTGCAGGCGTTACCATCAATTGGAAGCTGCCTGACCTGGTGATTCCCGGCGAAAAGCCAACGACACCCAAAGAGCAGAAACAGGCTGAGTTTGGTGCGCCGGGCAAATATTTCAATGCCAAGACGCTTGGTTCCGTCACCGGCGGCGGCAAGGCTCGGCTTGGCCAGAATGCAGGTCTGCTTAAAAAGATCGAACAGCAATATGGCGTGCCGGGCCGTATCGTTGTTGCCATATGGGGTCGTGAATCCGGCTTCGGTACGGTCAAGATTCCATACAATGCGTTTGAAGTGCTCGGCACCAAGGCCTTCATGGCAACGCGCAAGGACATGTTCCGCAAGGAGCTGATCGCTGCACTTGAGATCACCTCACGCGGCTATATCGCCAATGGTTCGATGAAAAGCTCATGGGCAGGCGCATTGGGCCAGCCGCAATTCATGCCTACTTCTTATCTCAAACATGCCGTTGATTTTGATGGCGATGGCAAGCGCGATATCTGGAACTCGGTACCGGATACGCTGGCATCCATCGCTAACTATCTCAAAATCCATGGCTGGCAGGCGGGGCGCGACTGGGGCTATGAGGTCAATGTGCCTCAGAATATTTCCTGCTCGCTGGAAGGTCCTGATCAGGGCAAGACATTTGCGGACTGGGCGAAACTTGGTATCAGCCGCACCAATGGCAAGGCGTTTCCGGCCAATGAAATGAAGGGCGAGGGCTTTCTGCTTATGCCCGCTGGTCGTTATGGCCCCGCCTTCATCGTCACGCCGAATTTCTACGTCATCAAAGATTATAATATGAGCGACCTCTATGCGCTCTTCATTGGTCATGTCGGTGATCGCATTGCTTATGGCGCAGACGACTTTCAGACCCAATGGGGTAATGTCGGCACCATGTATCGCTCTGACATTCAGGCCATGCAGAAGCGCATGCAGGCGCAGGGCTATGATGTGGGGAAGGTCGATGGTCTGCCGGGATTTAAGACCCGTCGCTCGATTGGTCTGTGGCAGTCGAAAAATGGAATGGCGCCGACCTGTTTCACCCAGCCTGAACTGGTGAAATCCATTCGATAAAATCTGCGCCGGAGTAAGATAATCGCTCCGGCGCAAAGCTGTTTAAGCAGCCTTTGTCAGCATGCCGTGCGGGTCGAGCACAAATTTCTTCGCCACGCCCTGATCGAAGCTTTCATAGCCCTGTGGTGCATCATCCAGCGAAATCACCTGCGCATTGACGATTTCGGCGATGTTCAGGCGTCCATGCAGAATGGCTTGCATGAGCTGGCGGTTATATTTGACCACTGGCGTCTGACCTGTGTGGAAAGACTGTGCCTTCGCCCAGCCAAGGCCAAAGCGCAGCGACAGACTTCCCTGCTTGGCCGCATTGTCGACGGCGCCCGGATCCTCGGTCACATACAATCCCGGAATACCGATGGAACCGGCAGGGCGGGTGATTTCCATCATCTGGTTGAGAACAATAGCTGGTTGCTCGCCACCGCTATGGCCGCGCGCTTCAAAGCCGACGGCGTCAATGGCGCTATCCACTTCATTGCTGCCGGTCACTTCGGCAATCATGTCACCAAGACGGTCGCTTGCCGAAAGGTCAATTGGCTCGAACCCTACCTTGCGGGCATGTTCCAGTCGTTCTTTGTTGAAATCGCCGACCATGACGACGGCTGCACCCAAAATACGGGCTGATGCGGCAGCAGCCAGCCCGACGGGGCCAGCACCGGCCACATAGACGATGGAGCCCACGCCGACGCCCGCCTTCACTGCCCCATGAAAGCCGGTGGGCAGAATATCCGACAGCATGGTCAGGTCGCGAATTTTCTCGATGGCCTGTTCGCGGTCAGGGAATTTCAGCAGATTGAAGTCGGCATAAGGCACCATGACATAGCGTGCCTGCCCGCCGATCCACCCGCCCATATCGACATAGCCATATGCTCCGCCAGCGCGCGATGGATTGACGGTGAGGCAAACACCTGTGTCCTGTGATTTGCAGCAGCGGCAGCGGCCGCAGGCAACGTTGAATGGCACGGAAACGATGTCGCCCACTTCGAGCATTTCCACATCGCTGCCTTTTTCGATCACTTCGCCAGTGATTTCATGACCAAGCACGAGGCCGGGCATAGCGGTGGTGCGACCACGCACCATGTGTTGGTCGGAACCGCAAATATTAGTTGTGATAACTATCAGGATGACGGCGTGGTCCAGCTTACGCCCATCGGGAGCGCTCAGCACTGGATCATCAATGTCACGAACTTCGACTTTACCCGGGCGCATATATACAACGCCTCTATTCCTGCTCATGTCTACCTCCTCCAGATCGACTGTGCGGATCGTTCCCGATCCGCATATTGGGTCGGGATGTGCGGGGATTTACCCGGCAGCCAAGCCTACAGTGCTTATCGGTCGGGGAGGTGTTCTGTGCGCGACATGTCTGGTTCTCTCATCAGCATGTCGGCGAAAGACTTGAGAGCCTTGGTTTGATAGCGATCATTGTGCGAAAGCATCAGAAACTGGCGTTGCGGGAGAGTGAAATCGGCTTTGACGAGTGTGCCTGCCGCAAGATGCGGTGCTGCCACCAGTTCTGAAATTGCCGTGACGTAATTGCCGGAAAGCACAGCCGAACATATCGCCTCGTTGGAGGGAAGCTCCAGAGCAATGTTGAGACGCGCGGGGTTGTAGCCTGCAACGCGCATTGCATCTTCAAACACACTGCGGGTGCCTGAACCATGTTCGCGCAATATCCATTGGCCGCGAAACAGAGAATCCCATGTGAGCCGCCCGGATTGATGCCACGCGTGATCAGGTCGTGTGACGACAATCAGCTGATCTGTGCCAACCTTGCGCAGTGAAAGTGTGGGGGCCTGCACAGCGCCTTCAACGAGGCCTATATCGGCAAGCCCTGCTTCGGTGGCTGTGGTCACGCTTTCCGTATTGCCGAGCGTAAGCCGCACATCGATTAACGGGTAGGCGGCATGAAACTGCGCCAGATAGGGCGGCAGCCAGTAGCTCGCGATGGTCTGGCTGGCGTGGATCGCGAGGATGCCGCGTTTGCCGCCGCCAAGCTCGGACAGCATACGCTCAGCCGATTGCGCGCGGGCCAGCGTCGCGCGTGCTTCATCAAGAAACATGCGGCCATCGCCGGTCAGTTCGATACGACGACCGATGCGGTTGAAAAGCATTGCACCATAGCGATCTTCGAGCGTGCGAATCGCTGAACTCACTGCCGATGGTGTGAGGTGTAGTGCTTCCGATGCGCGGGTCAGGTGCTCCCGCTCGGCTACTTCGATGAAAATACGCAATTGTTCCAGTGTCATAGCATCAATCATTCGATTTTATCGAATGAATTGTGACATATAATACGATGGAATGAACAGAAGAAATGCGGCATCTGATTGGAAAATATTTCTCAAGATGTGAATGCCAAATCAGATGACAGCCGCAACCTCGAATAAATTCAAGAACATTCTCCCCGGTCTGGTGCTTAGTCTCGCCGTCTCGGCACTGGCTGTCGGGCTTGAAAAGGTCGAGGAGCACTATACCGGCAAGGCATGGCTCGAAGCGCTGGTACTGGCGATCCTGATTGGAACTGCAGTCAGAAGCATTTTTCGCCCCGGCAAACAATTTGCCAAGGGGATTAGCTTTTCAGCCAAAATGCTGCTGGAGATTGCTGTGGTCCTGCTCGGCGCTTCCATTAGTGTGAGTGCAGTTGTTGCCGCCGGCCCCGGACTTATTTTGGGTATTGCGGCCGTGGTGGCTGTTGCGATCACGCTGAGCTACAGCATCGGGCGTCTTTTACAGCTTCCGCACCGCATGGCGGTATTGGTGGCCTGCGGCAATTCAATTTGCGGCAACTCGGCAATTGCTGCGACTGCACCTGTCATTGGAGCGGAAAGCGACGATGTCGCTGCCTCAATCGCGTTTACTGCCATTCTTGGCGTTGTCGTCGTGCTATGCCTGCCGCTGTTGGTGCCGCTGCTGGGGCTGTCACACACGCAATATGGCATTCTCGCCGGATTGACGGTTTATGCCGTACCGCAGGTTCTTGCGGCCACGGCTCCTATTGCGACCATCAGTGTGCAGCTTGGAACATTGGTCAAGCTGGTGCGGGTGCTGATGCTCGGCCCCGTCATTCTGACACTATCGGTTCTGGCCGGTAACAAGGATGCGGAAGCAAAGCCGGGCTTTCTGCAACTTGTGCCCTGGTTCATCATCGGATTTCTTGGCATGATGGCGCTGCGCTCGCTGCATCTGATCCCGGACACAATTCTGCCAGGCATTCAATTCGCATCGACAGCCTTGACGATTATTTCGATGGCTGCACTGGGATTGGGGGTCGATGTACGCTCTGTTGCCTCAGCCGGTGGACGCGTCACACTCACCGCCATTCTTTCGCTGCTGGTTCTGGGCGTGATAAGCCTCGGACTTATCCATTTGCTTGGCGTGGTATGAGTTGGCTTATAGCTTTATTATCCGCTTTTTGAAGCGGGGCCGGTTTAACATCATGTAAAGCGGCCCCGCTCAAAAGCATTATTCGCCAAAATGCGAAAGCTCACTAGGTTTAGAACTTGTAGGCAATACCAATACGAATATCGTTGGTGGATAGCTTCCGGCTGTAATTCGTTGAGTTGTTCAGATTGAAGTTTTGCTTGCCGAAGTCGGTGTAGCGATACTCAAGACGCAAAACCAAATTGTCGGTTGCCGCATAGTCAACGCCGCCGCCAATCGTCCAGCCGGCACGTGTTTTGTCGCTTGTAAAGCTTGAGTTGTTTGTCGTGACTGTATCTTTAATGCCACCCAGGGCTACACCACCCGCAATATAAGGAAGGAAGCGGTCTACTGCATATCCAACGCGCGCACGCGTTGCACCAGTCCAGCGGATCTGTGTCGTGGCGTATGCCGCGTAGCCAGAAGCATCGTTTTCCTTGGCCTTGTTGTTAAAGGCGGCCGTAAAGTCCAGTTCTGCACCCAAAATTACGTTGTTTCCGACATCGAAATTATAGCCTGTGTAGAGTCCACCAAGGAAACCCTTTGCAGTGCCTTTCGCTTCAGGAAAGTTGGCGTAAGAAAATTTTCCCTTCATCATTGAATAGTCGATTTGTCCGCCGATATACGCGCCACTCCAGTTAAATGCGGGTACAGCAAACGATGGTGCAGGTTCCGGAGCGCTGATTGGATCAGCTGCATAGGCACCTGTTGTCAAAGTTGCGAGCAAAATTGAAGACCCGAGTATTAAAAATTTCTTCACGTAAAAACTCCATGTAATAATGTAATTTATTTTTCAGGCATACTGAATTCGCACATCAACTTTTCTTGATCAATAACAACTATGTGCCATATTTATTAGGTTATTATATAAGAGTATTTTTTATAACTAATATTACAACTGAATTATAGGCAGATGGGATTGCAGTGCGTTCCAGAAAAGAAAAAGCCCGCCAAATGGCGGGCTTTCTCATGTTTGGTTGAGGAGTAGGAAAACTTAGTTGTTTTCCGACTTCTTCATTGCTGCAGCAAGAATGTCGCCGAGCGAAGCGCCGGAGTCGGACGAACCGTACTGAGCGACTGCTTCTTTTTCTTCAGCGATTTCGAGCGCCTTGATCGAGACCTGCAGCTTGCGGGTCTTCTTGTCGAAAGCGATGACGCGAGCGTCAACCTTCTGACCAACCGTGAAGCGTTCTGGACGCTGTTCGTCACGATCACGCGACAGATCCGAGCGCTTGATGAAGCTTTCGAGGTCGTGGTCGATCAGACGAACTTCAAGGCCGCCATCGGTAACTGCGGTTACTTCGCAAGTTACAACGGCGTTCTTGCGCAGTTCACCCGAAGCTGCTGCTTCACCGACCTTGTCGCCGGAAAGCTGCTTGATGCCGAGCGAGATGCGTTCCTTTTCGATATCAACGTCGAGAACAACGGCCTTAACAACTTCGCCCTTGTTGTACTCTTCGATGACCTGTTCGCCTGGACGGTTCCAGTCGAGATCGGAAAGGTGAACCATGCCGTCAACATCGCCGTCGAGACCAATGAACAGGCCGAATTCGGTCTTGTTCTTGACTTCGCCTTCAACGATCGTGCCCTGTGGGTACTTCTGAGCGAAAGTGGTCCATGGGTTGTCGAGGGTCTGCTTGAGGCCGAGGGAGATGCGGCGCTTGACCGGATCAACTTCGAGAACAACGACTTCGACTTCCTGAGTGGTGGAAAGAATCTTGCCCGGATGGACGTTCTTCTTGGTCCACGACATTTCGGAAACGTGGATCAGGCCTTCGATGCCTGGCTCGATTTCGACGAATGCACCGTAGTCGGTGATGTTCGTGACAGTACCGGTGATCTTTTTGCCGATCGGGTACTTCGCGCCGATGCCATCCCAAGGATCGTTCTCGAGCTGCTTCATGCCGAGCGAGATACGATGAGTTTCCTGGTTGATACGGATGATCTGCACCTTGACGGTCTGGCCGATGGTGAGGATTTCCGAAGGATGGTTGACGCGGCGCCATGCCATGTCGGTAACGTGCAGGAGGCCGTCGATGCCGCCGAGGTCAACGAACGCACCGTAATCGGTGATGTTCTTGACAACGCCTTCAACAACCTGACCTTCTTCAAGGTTCTGAACGATTTCCGAACGCTGTTCTGCACGGCTTTCTTCAAGAACGGTACGACGCGAGACAACGATGTTGCCGCGACGCTTGTCCATCTTGAGGATTTCGAAAGGCTGTGGGACGTGCATAAGCGGGGTAACGTCGCGGATCGGACGAATGTCGACCTGCGAACGTGGAAGGAACGCAACTGCGCCGTCCAGATCGACGGTGAAACCACCCTTGACCTGGTTGAAAATGACGCCGTCGACGCGCTCGCCATTGGCGAACTTCTGCTCGAGCTTGCCCCAGCTTTCTTCACGACGTGCTTTTTCGCGCGACAGAACAGCTTCGCCGAGTGCGTTTTCGATGCGCTCAACGTAAACTTCAACTTCGTCGCCCGGCTTCATCGAGCCGTCTTTGCCCTTCGCGCCGAATTCCTTCAGCGGTACGCGACCTTCGACCTTGAGGCCAGCATCGATGATTGCCATGTCTTTTTCGATGGCAACGATGCGACCCTTTACAACATAACCTTCTGCAAGGTCATTGTTGGCAAAGGATTCGGCCAGCAGCGACTCGAAGTCTGCGAGGGAGGGATTGAATTCAGACATAAATACTCCTGATGCATCCGGTATGAAACAACATCGGATGCGGCGCCGGGGGTTAGAGTTGCGTTAGGCCTGTCCTTCGGCTCCGTCCCTTTGGGACAACCGGCGCGTGGAACGCGAAGTCAGGTTATAAATGTGGGTGAGACCTATATAGGAACAAACCCCGAATTATCCAGCATTTCTAAGACATAATCATACCAGAAAGTCTCGCGACAATCCCGATATTATGCCCTGTGCTGCGCGAAAGCGTGATCGATCAGCTTTTTTGCCGCCAGAAATGCCGCTTCTATACTCATTTCACTCGTATCTAGCAAGTGCGCGTCTTCCGCAGGCCGGAGTGGCGAATCCGTACGGTTCATGTCGCGGTCGTCGCGTTTCTTGAGATCGGCCAGAATTTCATCGAAATCGGCTGCGCCACCTTTTGCGAGGATCTCGTCAAAGCGGCGTTGTGCACGGACTTCCGGGGAGGCTGTCACAAACAGCTTGATCTCGGCTTGCGGGCAGACAACTGTTCCGATATCGCGCCCATCAAGCACGCTTGATGGCAATGCGGCGGCAAAATTGCGCTGCGCTTCGACAAGTGCGCGCCGGACGGCAGGCATGACGGCTACTTTGGAAGCCGCCTCGCCAATGGCATGGGCAGAAAGCACGGCCTTGTCCATCTCGTGCAGATCGATATTAAGGGCAACGTCTGCCGCAATCGCCTCATCATCGAGTGGCAGGCCCTGATCAAGCAGCGCCTTTGCAACCGCACGATAGGTCAGCCCGGTATCCAGATGAGGAATGCCGTAATGAATGGCGATGCGCCGGGCAAGAGTTCCCTTGCCCGAAGCTGCTGGCCCGTCGATGGCAACGACGAAGCTCGTCATCGCACATCGCTTACTTCGATTTTTGCACCAAGGCCCGGCATCATGGTCATGAATTCAGGGAACGAGGTTGCAATCATCGTGCTGTCATCGACCGTGACCGGCTTTTCGGAAGCCAATCCCATGACGAGGAAGCTCATCGCGATGCGATGATCAAGATGCGTGGCAACCGTGCCTCCGCCCAGGCCCCTGCCATCCGGACGACCGCGAACCGTCAGCGACATCTCGCCTTCGGTGCAATCGACGCCATTGGCTTCCAGGCCGCGCGCGACGGCGGCCAGACGATCCGATTCCTTCACACGCAATTCGTCGAGGCCATCCATGATGGTTTCGCCTTCGGCAAAAGAAGCGGCAATAGCCAGAACCGGATATTCATCAATCATCGAGGGCGCGCGTTCCGGAGGAACCGTGACGCCCTTAAGCCTCGACGACTTCACACGCAAATCGGCAACATCTTCGCCACCTGCAAGGCGCGGATCGATGATTTCGATGTCTGCGCCCATTTCCTGCAATGTCAGGATAAGGCCGGTTCGGGTCGGGTTCATGAGCACGTTGCGGATGGTGACATCCGAACCTTCAACGAGCAGCGCTGCAACAAGCGGGAAAGCGGTCGAGGATGGATCGCCCGGTACATCGATGGTCTGGCCGGTCAGCTTGCCCTGTCCAGTGATGCGGATATGGCGAACGCCATCCTTGTCGGTTTCGACGGTAAGATCGGCACCAAAGCCCTGCAGCATCTTTTCAGTGTGATCGCGCGTCATGACCGGTTCGATGACGGTTGTAACGCCGGGCGTATTGAGGCCGGCAAGTAGAACTGCTGACTTCACCTGCGCAGAAGCCATCGGCACGCGATAGCTGATCGGATTGGCTGTCTTGGGGCCAGTCAATGTCAGCGGCAGGCGGTCGCCTTCTGCAGCCTTCACCTGAACGCCCATTTCACGCAGCGGATTGAGCACACGACCCATAGGTCGGGAGGTCAGCGATGCATCGCCGATAAAGGTTGTCGTCATGTCGTAAGTGCCAACGAGACCCATGGTAAGGCGGGCACCTGTTCCGGCATTACCGAAATCGAGCGGCGCTTCCGGCTGCAACAGGCAGCCATTGCCGACGCCATTGATGATCCAGACATTACCGTCTTTGCGAATCTTGGCACCCATGGCCTGCATGGCGCGGCCTGTATTGATGACGTCCTCGCCTTCCAGCAGACCTGTAATGCGGGTTTCACCTGATGCGAGACCACCGAACATGAACGAACGGTGGGAAATAGATTTGTCACCCGGAATGCGGATTTCGCCCTTGAGTGCCTCTGAATGGCGGGCGATTGCAGGTTTCGGGGATGCAGAATGGGACATGGATTTTTCACTGTCTCATTTGGGCGTTATTCACGCGGGATTGATCAAAGCGGCAGCTTCCTAGCACAGGAACAGGGCGGGGTCATCCGTCAATGCGCGATTTGAGGCATTGTAAGAGAGCAGAATGAGTCTTTAGCTTTGACAAAAGCTGCAAATTGCGTTTATGCACCGAACAACACCGTAAGGCGCGCTTTACGCCTTCTCCTCACCAATTGAAGGTTTGGAGTATGATGGCAAGCTTAAAGCATGTAAGCGTAGCAGACGCGGTTTGAATGAATTTGTGACCCGGATGAACAAGCGGCGTAAAACGTCGCAGGCGCGACGGGGATAAAAACTCACGAGGCTAAACGTGGCAAAAGCTGAACTTGGTACCAAGCGCATCGATCCGGAAACGGGCAAGAAGTTTTACGATCTCAATCGCGATCCGATTGTTTCGCCTTACAGCGGTATTTCGTACCCACGGTCGTATTTTGAAGCGACCGTAGCTGAAAGCCGTGCGGCTGAAGAGGAAGCTGAAGAGGAAGAACTGGATACGGCACTCGAAAAGCCGGAATTCGTTTCTCTCGAGGACGCGGACGACGAAGCCAAGGGTGGCGAAGACCTGCCAGAAATCGACGATGACGTCGATCTGGGTGACGACGATGACGACACATTCCTTGAAGAAGAGGAAGATGAAGACGACGACGTTTCCGGTATTCTGGGCGGCGGCGTTGGCGGTGACGACGAAGAAGTCTGATCAACTCTTGCTGATCGAATTACACAAGGCGGCTCATTGAGCTGCCTTGTTGCGTTTTAGTATTCCTTTTTGCGGCTTGATCTGTCTTGAAGGTGGCTTGAGCATAATCGGCAAATTATTTTTGGCAGATACCAAAAGAGTTGTGATTTAGCTCTTGATCTTCTGTAACGAGCCATTTAATAAGCCGCCACACCGGACAGAAATTTCTGTCTGGCCCACCTCGAAAGAGGTCTGATGGGGCCATAGCTCAGCTGGGAGAGCGCTTGCATGGCATGCAAGAGGTCAGCGGTTCGATCCCGCTTGGCTCCACCAAATTTCCCGTTTTGCTCAGTTTCTCAAAAACGCACATGCGCCCGATTTGGCTTCGTACTTATCAGTACTAACTTTCGCTCGACTTTTCATTCAATTTGGCTACGGTAGTTTCATTGAAGCAATTGTTAGTGATATGTTGAATGAAGAGGATTTCTGAATTTGATGGTTTGCGATTTGTTCTGTGTTTAGGAATCGCAATCTTTCATTTTTCCTTCCGGGTTCCTGTGAAGAACGATCACCTGCAAGGTGTTATATTAACATTCTCTTATTTTACCGATATCTTTTTTATTGTTTCTGGACTGTTCCTTGCGCGTCGAGATAATTATATATGGAGCAGGCAGCATTATATCGGTTTTGTCGGAAAACGCCTGGCGCGGATTTATCCGCTACACGTAATAGCTTTTAGCTGCTTCGCGCTCCTTTCTCTCCTCACTGCGACCGGCATTCTTCATCCTTCCGCTGAACCAAATATGAGCTTGTCAGACGGGCTCACGCAATTACTGCTTGTTCACGACTGGGGTCTTGGAAGAACATTCTCCTATAATTACGTCAGTTGGTCGCTGAGTGCACTCTTCCTGATGTATCTTTGCTTTCCGTTGTTCGATATGCTCTGTCATCGCCTCGGAAGTCTGACCCTCATCGTCGTCATAATGGCTGTCATGGGCGGGGAATATCTGGCGCAGAAGCTCAACGTATTATCGATCACCCGTATTCAGTTTGCTGATATTGGCATTTTACGCGCTCTGCCATCGTTTCTCTTTGGAATGTGGCTCGCGCGGCAAACGCATCACCGAGTTCCAGCCATCTTTATCAAGGTGGCACTTGCAGCCTGTCTGATGATCTTTCTATTTTATCATCCCGAAAATATTGCAGGTGAACCCGCCACACTGGAAGGCCCAATGCGTTTGGCCTTTCTCTATTTTTGCCTTTACGTGTTTTATCTTGCCGCCACGCAAAACATCTATACGCCGCTGCGACTTCGTCCGCTGGTAACGCTGTCCCGTTACAGCTTCGGCATTTTCATTCTGCATCCTCTCGTAGGGCTGGTCTTTTTCAATGCCGTTCCGCAACATTGGGGCGAGACCAACATGGGCGCAGTATTGCTGATCGGGGGTGGTGTTCTGGCAAGCCTTCTCGCAGCAATTGTCGCTTGGCACCTTTTTGAAAACCCAATCAATCGCTGGCTCGTAACCCGTATCAATGCGTGGGTGACCCAGGAAGACGAAGCTGCGAAGCTGCCTCTTCCAGAGGGATCCGCCTGATCGGCGCTCTGACCGTTAGTTTTCGCGCATCCATAAAACCATTTCACACTTTTCGCGACGCGCTCTCAAGCATGTCGCATTGCATCAGCAAAATATGTTTCTCAGTAAAGGCATGGACGAGGCCGCAAGTCTCTTTTAGAAATTCGTGTTGGAGCTGACCGTTAAACGGTTTTCAGCCTTGCATGATTCTGGGAGGAATGATGATTAAAGAAGCCGTTTCCGCTGATGTCCAACCGCTATGGCTACCCGATGAAAAGCGGATCGCCGCAAGCACGCTCGAGCATTTTCGTGTGCGGGCAGAGGGAAGGGCAGGCCGGAAGCTTGCCGATTATCAGGCATTGCATCGCTGGTCGGTCGAGGATCGCGCCGACTTCTGGCAGCTTGTGTGGGATTTCTGCGAGGTTATCGGCGAGCGTGGCAAAACAGCCCTTGTCGATAAAGGCCATATGCGTGACGCAAAATTCTTCCCCGAGGCACGGCTCAACTTTGCCGAAAACCTGTTGCGCCATGAGGGTGGCGAGGAAGCCATCGTGTTTCGCGGTGAGGACAAGGTTGAGCGCCGCCTGACATGGGACGATCTTCACGCGCTGGTCTCAAAACTCCAGCAGTTCATGCTGGCGGAGGGTGTCCAGCCCGGCGACCGCGTGGCGGGCATGATGCCCAACATGCCGGAGGCGGTGGCCTTGATGCTGGCCGCTTCGTCCATCGGCGCGGTCTGGTCTTCCTGTTCGCCGGATTTCGGCGTGCAAGGCGTGCTCGACCGTTTCGGCCAGATCGAGCCGAAGCTTTTCTTCGCTTGCGATGGTTACTGGTATAATGGCAAGCGCATTGAAGTTGCCGACAAGGTGGCAGAAGTGACGGCAAAGCTGCCGGGGCTGAAACGGGCGGTCATTGTCACCTATCTCGGCGAAGCGGAAGCCGTTGCTGACCGCGCTGAAAAGGGCATTGCGCTTGATGCGGCTTTGGAACCGTTCAAGGCCAAAGACGTCGAGTTCACGCGGCTCCCCTTCGATCATCCGCTTTGTATCCTGTTTTCGTCCGGCACGACGGGCATTCCAAAATGCATCGTACATCGCGCGGGCGGCGTGCTGTTGCAGCATTTGAAGGAACACCGCCTGCATGCGGATATTCGCGATGGCGACCGTTTCTTCTATTTCACCACCTGTGGCTGGATGATGTGGAACTGGCTGGCTTCCGGCATCGCCTCCGGCGCCACGCTTCTGCTCTATGACGGTTCGCCCTTCTATCCCGATGGTAATGTGCTGTTCGATTATGCCGCCGCCGAAGGCATGACCTATTTCGGCACTTCGGCGAAATTCATCGACGCGGTGCTGAAAGCCGGTCTGAAGCCCGGCGAGACACATGATCTTTCGGCACTGCGCACGGTATCCTCGACCGGCTCGCCGCTGTCGCCGGAAGGCTTTGCCTTCGTCTATGAAGCGATCAAGCCGGACGTGCATCTCGCCTCCATTTCCGGCGGTACGGATATCGTGTCCTGCTTCGTGCTGGGCGTTCCGACCGAACCGGTCTGGCTGGGCGAAATTCAGGGCGCGGGCCTTGGCATGGCCGTCGACGTCTGGAACGATGACGGCAAGCCGGTGCGCCGTGAGAAAGGCGAGCTGGTCTGCACGAAGGCATTCCCCTGCATGCCGCTGCAATTTTGGAACGATTCCGAAGGCGCGAAATATCAGGCCGCTTATTTTGAGCGCTTCGACAATATCTGGTGCCATGGCGATTTTGCCGAATGGACCGAACATGACGGCATCGTCATCCATGGTCGTTCGGACGCGACACTCAACCCCGGCGGCGTGCGTATCGGTACGGCGGAGATTTACAATCAGGTCGAACAGATGCCGGAAATCGCCGAGGCGCTCTGCATCGGGCAGGATTGGGATAATGACGTGCGGGTGGTGCTGTTCGTGCGCCTCGCCGAAGGTATCGCGCTGGACGACAACCTCAAGGCGCGCATCAAGACCAAGATTCGTACTGGTGCCACGCCGCGCCATGTTCCGGCGAAGATTGTGGCGGTCCGGGATATTCCGCGCACCAAGTCGGGAAAAATCGTGGAGCTCGCCGTGCGCGATATCGTGCATGGGCGCGATGTGAAGAATCGCGAGGCGCTGGCAAACCCGGAAGCGCTGGAGCTTTATCGCGATATTGCCGAGCTTCATGAGGATTGATTTGATTACCCTCCAATTGCTTGGAGTTGCCGGATAACGGGCGCAACAAAATTTCGTTATCCGGTAATAAATAGCCACAGAACGCCACGCAAAGCCATTGCCTAATTGGCCGCCACGGGACACTCTGGCCGGAACATAGCCGTCTTGCAAAAGATGGACACCGAGCAGAACTTGTGGAGGACGAGTATGTTTGCATCGGGCATGAATTTCGGTCTTGGCGAGGAGATCGAAGCCCTTCGCGATACGGTGCGCCGTTTTGCGGAAAGCCGCATTGCGCCGCTGGCCGCTGAAACCGACCGCAACAATGCATTTCCCATGCATCTCTGGCGTGAACTGGGTGAGCTTGGTGTACTCGGCATTACGGCACCCGAAGAATATGGCGGCGCTGGCATGGGCTATCTCGCCCATTGTATCGCGATGGAAGAAATCAGCCGCGCTTCCGCGTCCGTCGGCCTCAGCTATGGTGCGCATTCCAATCTCTGCGTCAACCAGATCAAGCGAAACGGTTCTCCTGAGCAGCGCGCGAAATATCTGCCAAAACTTATTTCCGGCGAGCATGTCGGCGCGCTCGCCATGTCCGAGCCGGGTGCGGGTTCCGATGTCGTTTCAATGAAACTTGCCGCCGAGAAACGTGGCGATCGTTACGTTCTCAACGGAAACAAGATGTGGATCACCAACGGCCCGGATGCCGATGTGCTGGTGGTCTATGCCAAGACCGATCCATCGGCAGGCCCGCGTGGCATCAGCGCCTTCATCGTCGAAAAAGGTTTCAAGGGGTTTTCGACCGCGCAGAAACTCGACAAGCTCGGTATGCGTGGTTCCAACACCTGCGAACTGGTGTTTCAGGATTGCGAAGTGCCAGCCGAAAACCTGCTTGGGGCAGAAGGTAAGGGCGTCAATGTGCTGATGTCCGGTCTCGACTATGAACGCGTGGTGCTGGCAGGTGGTCCGCTCGGCATCATGGCGGCCTGTCTCGATGTCGTGGTGCCCTATGTGCATGAGCGCAAGCAGTTCGACCAGCCGATTGGCGAGTTCCAGCTGATGCAGGGCAAGCTTGCCGACATGTATGTGATCTTCAACGCCTCGCGCGCCTATACCTATGCCGTGGCAGCAGCCTGCGACCGGGGCGAGACATCGCGCAAGGATGCGGCGGGCTGCATTCTCTACACGGCGGAAAATGCCACGCAGATGGCACTGCAGGCGATCCAGTCTCTCGGCGGCAATGGCTACATCAATGATTATCCGACGGGCCGTCTTTTGCGCGATGCCAAGCTTTATGAAATCGGCGCGGGCACGTCGGAAATCCGGCGCATGCTGATCGGACGGGAACTCTTTCAGGAGACCCGTTGATGGCGGTTCTGAAATCGGAAATCTCCACGCGCAGCGCCAGCTTCGAGGCTAACCGCAAGGCCATGCTGGCGGCGATCGACGTGGTGGGTGAAGCTTCCCAGATTGCACTCGATGGCGGTGGCGAGAAAGCGCGTGAGCGCCATGTCGCGCGTGGCAAACTGCTTCCGCGTGAACGCGTGGCGCAATTGCTCGATCCGGGTTCCCCCTTTCTCGAAGTTGGACTGACGGCAGCACATGGCATGTATGGCGGTGCGGCCCCTTCGGGCGGCATCATCACCGGCATCGGGCGCGTATCGGGTCGCGACTGCATGATCGTCTGCAACGATGCGACCGTGAAGGGCGGCACCTATTATCCGGTCACAGTGAAGAAGCATCTGCGCGCACAGGAGATCGCGGGCGAAAATCGTCTGCCCTGCATTTATCTGGTCGATTCCGGTGGGGCCAATCTGCCCAATCAGGATGAGGTGTTCCCGGATCGCGACCATTTCGGACGCATCTTCTACAATCAGGCGCAGATGTCGGCGGCAGGCATCCCGCAAGTCGCCGTGGTCATGGGTTCGTGCACGGCAGGCGGCGCTTACGTGCCTGCCATGAGCGACGAGACGGTCATCGTGCGCAATCAGGGCACGATCTTTCTGGCCGGTCCACCGCTGGTGAAAGCTGCAACCGGCGAAGTGGTGAGCGCGGAAGATCTTGGTGGCGGCGATGTGCACACGCGGCTTTCCGGCGTGGCCGACCATCTGGCCAATGACGACGCCCATGCTTTGCAGATCGCGCGCGCCATTGCCGCCAATCTCAACAGCGAGAAGCGCAGCTTCATTCCGCGCGGCGATGGTGCTACGCCGCTCTATGACCCGGAGGAAATTTTAGGCGTTGTTTCCGCCGATACGCGCATTCCCTATGATGTGCGCGAGGTTATCACGCGGCTGGTCGACAGCTCCGATTTTGATGAGTTCAAAGCGCGCTACGGCACCACTTTGGTCTGCGGTTTTGCCAGCGTCTATGGCATGCCGGTCGGGATTATCGCCAATAATGGCGTGCTGTTCTCCGAAGCGGCCTTGAAGGGCGCGCATTTCATCGAGCTTTGCTGCCAGCGCAACATTCCACTGGTGTTTCTGCAGAACATCACCGGCTTCATGGTCGGGCGCAAATATGAAGCGGAGGGTATCGCCAAGCATGGGGCAAAGCTGGTGACGGCGGTGGCGACGGCCAATGTACCCAAGATCACCATGCTGATCGGCGCTTCCTATGGTGCGGGTAATTACGGCATGGCCGGGCGGGCCTATTCGCCGCGCTTCCTGTGGACCTGGCCGAACAGCCGCATTGCGGTGATGGGCGGCGAACAGGCGGCAGGCGTGCTGGCAACGGTCAAGCGCGACGGGATTGAGCGAACCGGCGGCACATGGTCAGCGGATGAGGAAGCGGAGTTCAAGCGCCCGACGCTCGAAATGTTCGAACGCCAGAGTCATCCGCTTTATGCCTCTGCCCGACTTTGGGATGACGGCATCGTCGATCCGCGCAAGAGCCGCGAAGTGCTTGGCCTGTCGCTTTCCGCCACGCTGAACGCACCCATCGAGCCGACGCGTTTCGGCTTGTTTAGAATGTGAGGAGGCGCGGGATGAGGAAAAGTAAAGCGGTTTTCCGCCCGCATCCCGCGAGGGCAAGAGTGATGTTCAAAAAGATACTGATTGCCAATCGCGGAGAAATTGCCTGCCGGGTCATGCGCACGGCGCGCGAAATGGGCATTGCCACCGTCGCAATCTACTCCGATGCGGACGCCAACGCGCTGCATGTGGAGATGGCCGACGAGGCGGTGCGCGTCGGTCCTGCCATTTCTGCGCAAAGCTATCTGAATGTCGAGGCTATCATCAAGGCTGCGAAGGAAACCGGCGCAGAGGCTATCCATCCGGGTTATGGATTTCTGTCTGAGAATGCCGGTTTCGTGGATGCAGTCGAAGCAGCGGGACTTGTCTTCATCGGCCCATCGGCCAAAGCCATTCGCGCCATGGGGCTTAAGGATGCTGCCAAGGCACTGATGGAAAAGGCCGGCGTGCCTGTCGTTCCGGGCTATCACGGCGACAATCAGGATGGAGCCTTCCTCAAAAGCAAGGCCGACCGGATCGGCTATCCTGTGCTCATCAAGGCGCGTGCGGGCGGCGGCGGCAAGGGCATGCGCCGTGTCGATCAGGCCGCTGATTTCGCGGCAGCATTGGACAGCGCGCGCCGCGAGGCGGAAGCCTCGTTCGGCGATAGCGCGGTGCTGGTCGAAAAATACATGACGAAGCCGCGCCATATCGAGGTGCAGGTCTTTGGCGACAGTCATGGCAATGCGGTGCATCTCTTCGAGCGCGATTGTTCGCTGCAGCGGCGCCACCAGAAAGTCATCGAGGAAGCGCCTGCGCCCGGCATGACGCCGGAAATGCGCGCCGCCATGGGCGAGGCGGCGGTGAAGGCGGCATTGGCCATTGGCTATTGCGGCGCGGGCACGGTCGAGTTCATTGCCGATGTTTCTGAAGGGCTGCGGCCAGACCGCTTCTTCTTCATGGAAATGAATACCCGCCTACAGGTTGAGCATCCGGTGACGGAAGCGATTACCGGCCTCGATCTGGTCGAGTGGCAATTGCGTGTGGCCTCCGGCGATCCGCTGCCGAAACGACAGGACGAACTTTCCATAAACGGCTGGGCTTTCGAGGCGCGACTTTATGCGGAAGATCCGGCGCGGGATTTTCTGCCCGCAACCGGCAAGCTTGCTCTGTTCGCGCCGCCTGAAAATGCCCGTGTCGATTCTGGTGTGCGAACCGGCGATACGATCACGCCGTTCTATGATCCGATGATCGCCAAGATCATCGCCCATGGCGCAACGCGCGATGAGGCACTGAACCGGCTTGATGCGGCACTAAACAAGACCCGCATTGCAGGCCTCGTCACCAATCGCCAGTTCCTGTCGGCGCTCTGCAATCTCGAAGCTTTCCGCACCGGTGATGTCGATACTGGCCTGATCGCACGCGAGACGGCGACACTGTTTGCCGATAAGCAGCCTTCGGATATCGCCTTTGCGCTGGCTGCACTCGGCGCGCTCGATCTTCTGGATGCGCCAGCAAAGGATGATCCATGGTCGAGCCTGCGCGGGTTTCGGCTTTGGGGTGACGCATCACGCTCGGTTCTGCTCGATCATCATGGCGAGCGGCACACGGTCAGCTTCACGACCAAAGGTGACAGGCATTTCGGCTTTGCTTTCGGCACCATCGAAATCCGTTTCCATGAAAACGGGCTGGTTCGCTTTGCTGTCGATGGCCGTGTTTCGGAGGCGTCGGTCGTGCGCATCGGACACGATGTGACGGTGCAACTCGAAGGTCGCGACACCATATTTCATCATGTGCAGTCTGTTGGCGCGGAAGAGGATGCTTCGAGTGAAAGCCGCATCCTGTCACCAATGCCGGGACTGGTACGACTGGTTTCCGTCGTGGAGGGTGCGAACGTCGCTAAGGGCGATCCGCTGGTGACGATGGAAGCGATGAAGATGGAACTGTCACTGACCGCGCCGCGCGATGGCAAGGTTGCGTCGGTGACTGTTACAGCGGGCGATCAGGTCAATGAGGGCGCGCTGCTGGTTGAACTGGAGGAAGAACATGGCTGAACACGTAGAAATCGTTGAAATGGCTGCGCGTGATGGCCTGCAGAATGAAAAGCGGTTTGTGCCGACAGCGGACAAGGTCGCACTGATCGACCGCCTGTCCGATTGCGGCTATGCTCGCATCGAGGCGACGAGCTTCGTCAGCCCAAAATGGGTGCCGCAACTGGCCGATGCCGCAGAAGTCATGGCCGGGATTCGCCGTGCCGACGGTGTGCGTTATTCGGTACTGGTGCCCAACATGAAGGGCTATGAAGCTGCTGCCGCTGCAAATGTTGACGAGATTGCGGTTTTCATTTCCGCCTCGGAAGGCTTTTCGAAAGCCAATATCAATTGCTCAATCGCCGAAAGCATCGAGCGTCTGTCGCCGGTCATCGGTGCTGCGATCAATGATGGTCTGGCCATTCGCGGCTATGTGAGCTGCGTCGTGGAATGTCCTTATGACGGGCCGGTGGCCCCGCAAGCGGTTGCCGATGTGACCGAACAGCTCTTCTCGCTCGGCTGTCACGAAGTAAGCCTCGGCGATACGATCGGGCGTGGCACGCCGGACAAGGTGGCAGCCATGCTGGATGCCGTGCTGGCCATTGCGCCTGCGCACAGCCTTGCTGGCCATTATCACGACACAAGCGGGCGTGCGCTCGACAATATCCGCGTTAGTCTCGAAAAAGGCCTGCGGGTGTTCGATGCTTCGGTCGGTGGCCTCGGCGGCTGTCCTTTCGCGCCGGGCGCCAAGGGCAACGTCGATACGGTCTCCGTCGTCGAAATGCTGCATGGATTGGGTTTTGAAACCGGCCTCAATCTGGACAAGCTCAGATCAGCGGCCTTGTTCGCGCAGGCGCTGCGTCAGGATAAAGCGGCATGAAGGCGGTTGAAACCATCCAGATTGCGATAGATCAACGCGGTGTCGCGACACTGACGCTCAACCGTCCGGAACAGCATAATGCGTTGTCCGGTCGGATGATCGACGAGCTTCTGACGGCGACGCTGCATCTGGCGGATGATGACGCCGTGCGCCTCGTGGTCCTGACCGGCAATGGCACAAGTTTCTGTGCGGGTGGCGATCTGGGATGGATGCAGGAACAGGTCAAAGCTACGCGCGCGCAGCGCATTGAGGAAGCGCGCAAGCTCGCCCTCATGTTGAAAGCGCTGCGTGATCTGCCAAAGCCGTTGATCGGGCGCATCAATGGGCAGGCCTATGGCGGCGGTGTCGGCCTCATCAGCGTTTGCGATGCTGCGATCAGCGTTTCCGGCGCGCGTTTCGGACTGACGGAGACGAAGCTCGGTCTGATACCGGCCACCATCAGCCCCTATGTTGTGGCACGCATCGGGCAGGCGAATGCGCTGCGCACATTCACTTCGGCACGACTGTTCGATGCCGAGGAAGCGCGGCGGATCGGGCTGTTGCATGACGTGGTCGAGGCGGAACGTCTCGATGCGGCGGTGGAGGCGGAGATCAAACCCTATTTTTCTACCGCGCCCGCAGCGGTTGCCGCCTCCAAGAGGCTGGTTCATGCGCTGGGCGCGCCGATAGATGAAGCCGTCATCGAAATGACGCTGACCCGTCTTGCCGATACATGGGAAACGCCGGAGGCCGCAGAGGGGATCGCGGCCTTTTTTGCAAAGCTTTCACCATCATGGAAAAGAGGAGGATAGGCATTTATTGGGAGGCCGATTTTCGTTGTAGTTGCGGGCACTTGGCCCCTTGCAATCGGAAGCCGGAAATGCATTCTTATTACATCATGAAAGCTCGCTCCCGTTCCGGAGCATGATTCCGAAAGGGCAGATGCAATTTCGGATAATATTATGGCTCTGGCCTCTTCGACGAGTGGGGGCGTGCTTTTGGATTGACCCTTTGAGATCGTACGATGAAAAAAGGGAGGGCCCGGTAATTCGGCAGCGCAGGCGCGCTGAGATTTGACCGGCATGGGTTGTCTGAGGTCATCGGGAAAAAACGAGACCTCACCAAAGGAGAAAAAAATGAATCTGAAACTGCTTTCCAGCGTGGCTTTTGCCGCAACACTCGGCTTCGCCGGTGCCGCTTATGCAGATATCACGATTGGCGTTGTCGCGCCGCTTACCGGTCCGGTTGCTGCCTATGGCGATCAGGTCAAGAAGGGCGCGGAAACCGCTGTTGAAGTCATCAATGCGAAGGGCGGCATCAAGGGCGAAAAAATCGTTCTGAAGTTCGCTGACGACGCCGGTGAACCAAAGCAGGGCGTTTCGGCTGCCAACCAGATCGTCGGTGACGGCATCAAGTTCGTTGTTGGTCCGGTTACGACCGGTGTGGCAATTCCTGTTTCCGACGTTTTCTCGGAAAACGGCGTTCTGATGGTTACGCCAACTGCGACCGGTCCGGATCTGACCGCACGCGGTCTGGAAAACGTGTTCCGCACCTGCGGTCGCGATGACCAGCAGGCTGACGTCATGGCCGACTACTTCCTGAAGAACTTCAAAGACAAGAAGGTCGCGATCGTCCACGATAAGGGCGCTTACGGCAAGGGTCTGGCTGATTCCTTCAAGGCTGCAATCAATAAGGGTGGCATCACCGAAGTTCAGTATGATTCGGTTACGCCAGGCGACAAGGATTTCAGCGCGCTCGTTTCCAAGCTGAAAGCCGCTGGCACCGAAATCGTCTACTTCGGTGGCTATCATGGTGAAGGCGGTCTCCTGTCCCGTCAGCTGCACGATGCAGGCCTCAAGGCGCTCATCCTCGGCGGTGAAGGCTTGTCCAACACCGAATATTGGGCCATCGGCGGCACCAATGCTGAAGGCACACTCTTCACCAACGCTGTTGATGCGACGAAGAACCCGGCTTCCAAGGAAGCTGTCGATGCGCTGACAGCCAAGAACATTCCGGTCGAAGCATTCACCATGAATGCTTATGCCGCTGTTCAGGTTCTCGCGAGCGGTATCGAACGCGCTGGTACGACTGACGATTCTGCAGCAGTCGCGAAGACCCTTCGTGATGGCCAGCCAATCGAAACGGTTATCGGCAAGCTGACCTACGGCGAAACGGGCGATCTGTCTTCGCCAAGCTTCGATGTTTTCAAGTGGTCGGATGGCAAGATCGTCGGCCTCGACTGATCTCGATCAGAAACCACAGAAAACGCCGGGGTTTGTCCCCGGCGTTTTTGTTTGTGCATGCATTGAGTTTTTCTGTCTTCGTCAGGAGCCGGTAAAGCCAAGTTCTGCTTCGATAGCTTCGAAGCTTTGTTCCATTGCATAAGTCGGACTGAATGGAATTCCGAAATGACCGTAGGCAATTGACATCTGGCCTTCGGCCTTGCGCTCGCTGCCTTTGGCAACGGCGGCGACATAGAGCGCTGCTGCCAGCCCCGTTCGGTCAGACCCCGCTTTGCAATGAAGAAGGATCGGCTTTTCAGCATTTTGCATGAGCGCGACGAGTTCGCGGGTTCGCTCTGCCGTTAATTGTCGGCTGGACGACATTGCGTAGTTAGTGTGCTGGATGCCGAGCGCTTTGGAAGCTGCGACCTCATCATCATACCATTTTGCGCCAGGTTCGGCGCCGCGCAGATTGATGATCGTCTTGATGCCATAGAGCGCTTTCAGCTGGCCGATGCGCGATGGACTTGGCTGATTGGAGCGATAGGCCTGCCCCGCGATGATCGTGTGGACGTTGCCTTTATATTGAATTGTAACAAGATATCCGCCCAGGAAACCTGCTCCGATAAGGATCAGGAGGCCGGGCAAGCGCATGCGGTTTAAAGACCATGATGCATGTTTTTTGAAGAAGTTCATGTTTTTCATTTAAAAGCACATGGTTAAATGAAGGGAAAAATTGTTTTTTGCTTGGATTGCGCAATCTATGTAGTAAGATTGAGGCGTAATATTGTTGTTTTATGAATATATTTTGAATTTATAGAATAGGGGGATTTTAGATTTGGTGTCGCTAATCAAAATGAAAATGGACCAACAAATGGGGGATTTTGCCCGCCATGGTTATCAAAAGGTAAGCTTCGGTTAACCATACTGGTTTAATCTGTCTGTATCAAAATGGGGCAATTAGCGGAGCAGGTTTTATGCAGCGCTATAGATTTGACGACAAAAGAGTTCTGACCGAGGCAATCGTTGAGCTTCTCAACAGAGGTGTGGAGCCTGACGAGCTTGACCTCGTGCTAAGTCGGATTGGTCCAGTTGATCTGGACTTGATGCGGCAGTGCCTGATCGAGGTTTGGGAATATAACCATCAGGAACCGACGCACGAGCCAATGGCTGCTTGATCGGGTACTGTCTTATTCAAGCGTATCCCGACAAGTGTGAAACGGTTTCGGAAAATATGCGCGTGAAAACAAAAAATGGGGCACTGATCTCATTCATTGAGAGCGAAACCTGCTCCAAGGTACAGTAATCGGTCGAAGGCTGAGCGGCCAGCCCGTTTGTTTTCGGCTCCGAGTAGAGCTTGGGCAACCGGACGGATTGTCTGAGATTGTCATAATCCTGAAACGGAGGGGTGCTAAATCTCTCCACGTATCGGGAATTCATTCGGTAATGTGACCACGGATGTACTGGCGCACCCAGAATGGAAGCGGAAGGTCGGGTTCAGCCCGGCCTTTTTCGTTTTTGAAGGTCCTTGATGGGGCCGTGAGCCAATTGGCCGTTTCAGAAAAAGTGATGCGATTTTCACGCGAAACTGCCTTCGCGTCCATGGTCTTTGATTTCGTGCATATCTTTCTGAAATCGTTTCGCAGTTTCCATGATGCATCATAATGTGGCGCGACATTTCATAGGGAGGTAATGAAAATGATACGACACATCGTTCTTATTCGGTTCAGATCTGATATCGGGTCCGATGATATCGCGGACGTGCTTAATCAGGTTGTTGCACTGCGGGAGAGGATTGATGGCATTGTTGCCGTCAGCGCAGGTGACAATATCAGCCCGGAAGCACTGGAGAAGGGATTCCGGCACGGGTTTGTTGTCGATTTTGCCGATGCTGCGGCGCGCGACGCTTATCTTCCTCACCCTGATCACGTGGTTGTCGGAACAAGGCTTGTTGAACTTGCTGAGAATGGCATCGAAGGCATTCTTGTGTTCGACTATAATTTTTAAAGCAGAAGCCCTCCAACGCCCATTTTCCCAAGATCATTTGCCGTGAGATTCAGACCGGCCATCAGGCGATTCAGAATCCAGTCGAGGCTGTTCTCACGAGCACTGCGCGCTGATCCGGGAGCGACAACAATATATTTTGTGCAGCACTTTGCCAGAACAAGAAGATTGCCCGGGTCAACCGGCATGCCGATGCGTAAAATCTCCCCGCCAGACGCCACGATGGAGCGCGGAACAATATCGGCTTCGTCCGCGATTGAAGAGGCGCTGACAATCAGGACCACATCACAGGACTGTACAAGTTCATCGATTGCTTTTGCTATTGCGTCTTGTTCATGAGCAACGCGACGTTCCTCTATGACTGAGCCTTGATTGCGCTCCACGCGCTTGGTGATCAGGTTGGTGGTTTTGTCGAGCACACTGTCGCGTATGGTGGGTAATTGGGATTGTATGATCCCAATCTTCGTCGCCTTGAATGATCTGACGTCAAGGGCGTCCTGTCCGTCTTGTAAGGTGTGGAGGCTCTCAATTAATGTTGCAGGGACGGCAAAGGGAACGATTTTAACCGTCGCCACCATCTGCCCGGCTTTAACACGGCAGTCATTGCGCAAGGTCGCGACCGAGATGCGTGAATCGAGCAGGTTGATCCTGTCTATGGCTGTTGCATCTGCATGGAACAGGCCGTCATGACGGGCGAAGAGATTTATACGACCGGTAACCGGTTTGCCCGGCTCTATATTGTCTGCAATCAGCAGCGTTCCGATAGCAAGAGCCGCTTCATCTTCGCCAATGTCATCGTTCTCAAGGCGAGCGGCGAAAACATGCGTGATGCCTTGCTGTCCCAATATCTCAATATGATCGCGTGTGAGCAGAGTGCCTTTCCGGAAGCTGTGGGCGCCTGCGGTAATTGCATAAGCAAGCATTGTCCCTTCAGTTTCTTCAATCGGCCAGTTACCAAAAATCATAAGCGTTCCGTGAGATCGTATTCCTGCAAATGTAACCTATAGCATCAAAACGCGAACTGGAATCGATCTGAGCGCATCCCGAAAAGTGTGAAACGGTTTTCGGAAAAGACACGCGTTTAAATAAAACATTAGAGCGCCGATCTGATTCAATCAGATTGAGATGCGCTCCAGAGTCCAATGCGAAGCGAAATGCATAGAGTTATTTGCATCACTATGTTATAGGCAATGTTGAAGCTGTTGCATGTTGATCTTGTTAATCTGCGTAAATTTGAATAACTTCTATTAGTATTATTTAATCTTCATGAATTCTATAGATATGATTTTCGAGTAGGGTTTAATCACTTTCAGTTTAACATTGAATATCGTCTTGAAATTTCAGAGATGAACTTGTAGGGAGCCACCGACGGGAATTGGTTTTATCCAATTTGATTCCGGGTGGGGCGATTATGACTCACATTGCGTATGCAGCCGCGACATTTCGATCCAATACATTTTTGGTCTGACGCGTGACAAACGGAATTATTCGTTATAACGGTACTTTTGAAATTTTCAGAACTTACCGAAATCTAGGAAATGACGAATGCACCAGAGCAAAAGCTCTGCGCGCAGGATGGAAAGACAAATGAAACACGGCACCCCCCGGACGATCGTTTCGTTCGCCGTCTTGGCCCTCACGGCGTTTCTCGCCGGCTGCGAGAACCAGGTCCTGCTCTCTCCGAAGGGAGAGGTCGGTGTGGCAGAACGCGATCTCATGTTTTTCGCGACTGGATTGATGCTCCTCGTCGTGCTGCCGGTCATCTTTATGACCCTGTACTTCGCCTGGAAGTATCGCTCCACCAACGACAAGGCAGAGTACAAGCCTGACTGGCATCACTCTACCAAGATTGAAGCTGCGGTCTGGCTCATTCCGTGCGCCATCATTGTGGTTCTCGGCACAGTGACATGGATCAGCACGCATAAGCTCGATCCTTATCGTCCGCTGGAATCCGATGTGAAGCCGATCAATGTCGAAGTTGTTGCGCTCGATTGGAAGTGGCTGTTCATCTACCCGGATCTGGGTGTTGCATCGGTCAATGAAATGGCAATGCCGGTCGGTACGCCAGTCAATTTCAAGCTGACCTCCAGCAACATCATGAACTCCTTCTTCATTCCGCAACTCGGTAGCCAGGTCTATTCCATGCCAAGCATGCAGACCAAGCTGCACCTGATTGCTGATCATGAAGGTGTGTTTGACGGTATTTCCGCTAATTATAGCGGTCAGGGCTTTGCCCAGATGCGCTTCAAAGCGCACTCGCTGGATCAGGCGGGCTTTGACAAGTGGATTGCTGATGCCAAGGCTTCGGGTCAGGAACTGTCGCGTGAGCGTTATGCTTCGCTGGTTCAGCCGAGTGAAAAGGCTCCGGTTCAGTACTTTGCCTATAATGACAAGGCGCTGTTTCATAACATCGTGAACCGTTGCTGGGACGGCAAGTCCGTCTGCCTCGATGATCAGATGCATCAGGCCCAGATGGCTCAGGCAGCGCGCGCAAATCTGCGCAAGTCATCGCCTGTCGATTTCAGCCTGTGGGCAAATGACATCATTTGCGCCATCCAGCCGCAGCGTCTTTCGCAGCTTGAAAACTGATTTGCCGATGCAGCTTAGTCCCGATGTTCTATCCGGGGCTAAGCTGCTGATCGCACTCCAATCGAAGTAAGAATAGAAATGTTCGGAAAACTTACGCTCGAAGCGATCCCCTATCACGAGCCTATCATCATGGTCACATTGACCGCGATAGCTGGTGGGGCGCTCGCTATTCTCGCAGCCATTACCTACTATAAAAAATGGGGCGTTCTTTGGAACGACTGGCTGACCTCTGTCGATCATAAGCGCATCGGCATTATGTACATCATCCTGGCTTTCGTGATGCTGTTTCGCGGCTTCTCGGACGCTGTCATGATGCGCGCCCAGCAGGCTTTGGCCTCGGGCGCCAATGAAGGCTTTCTGCCACCGCACCATTACGATCAGATCTTCACCGCTCACGGCGTGATCATGATCTTCTTTGTGGCAATGCCGTTCATCGTTGGTCTGATGAACTTCGCCGTGCCGCTTCAGATTGGTGCACGCGACGTTGCATTCCCGTACCTCAACTCGCTGAGCTTCTGGCTGACGGTTGCCGGTGCGATCCTGATCAATCTTTCGCTCGGTATCGGTGAGTTCGCCAAGACCGGCTGGTTGGCTTACCCGCCGCTTTCCGGCAAGGAGTTCAGTCCGGATGTCGGGGTGGATTATTATATCTGGGCCCTCCAGATTTCCGGTATGGGTACGCTGCTTTCGGGCGTGAACCTGATCACCACCATCATCAAGATGCGTGCGCCTGGCATGGGCATGATGCAGGTTCCGGTCTTCACCTGGACCGCACTCTGCTCGAACGTCCTGATCGTGGCTGCGTTCCCGATCCTGACCGTGACGCTCGCTCTGCTGTCTCTTGATCGTTATCTGGATTTCCACTTCTTCACCAATGATGGTGGCGGCAATCCGATGATGTACGTCAACCTCATCTGGATCTGGGGACACCCGGAAGTCTATATTCTGGTTCTGCCTTGCTTCGGTGTTTTCTCCGAAATCATTGCGACCTTTTCGGGCAAGCGTCTGTTTGGCTATGCGTCGATGGTGTATGCGACCGTTGCCATTACCATTCTGTCGTTCCTTGTCTGGGTGCACCACTTCTTCACCATGGGTGGCGGTGCAAGCGTAAACGCCTTCTTCGGCGTTGCGACCATGATCATCTCGATCCCGACGGGTGCAAAAGTCTTCAACTGGCTCTTCACCATGTATAAGGGGCGCGTCCGCATGGAAACGCCGGTCATGTGGACCATCGGCTTCATGTGTACCTTCGTTGTTGGTGGTATGACGGGCGTTCTGCTTGCTGTTCCGCCTGCAGATTTCGTGCTGCACAATTCCGTATTCCTGATCGCCCACTTCCATAATGTGATCATCTCGGGCGTTCTGTTCGGCTGCTTTGCCGGTCTCATCTACTGGTGGCCAAAGGCTTTTGGCTTCAAGCTGCATGAAGGTCTTGGCAAGAAGGCGTTCTGGTGCTGGCTCGTTGGCTTCATCATGGCCTTCATGCCGCTCTACGTGCTCGGCCTGATGGGGATGACCCGCCGTCTGAACCACACCGAAAATCCAGCATGGCATATCTACCTGATCATTGCTGCTGTTGGCGTTGCAATCATCCTGCTTGGTATCGTCTTCCAGGTTCTCCAGATCATGATCTCTATTCGCGATCGTGAAAAACTGCGTGTCGTTGATGGCGACTCCTGGGGTACTGGACGCACGCTCGAGTGGTCAATTTCGTCGCCTCCGCCATTCTACAACTTCGCTGAAGTTCCGCATGTGCGTGACCACGACAGCTGGTGGGATATGAAGCAGAACGGTTATGTTCGTCGTACCGAAAAGTTCGCGCGCATTCATATGCCGAAGAACACCGGAACGGGCTTCATCATTGGCATCCTGTGCATTCCATTCGGTTTTGCAATGGTGTGGCATATCTGGTGGCTGGCAATTGCATCGTTTATCGCGGTCTTCGCCGTTGCTATCGCCCACTCCTTCAACAATGACAGAGACTTCTATGTCTCGGCCGATGAAGTACAGCGCGTCGAAGACGCACATACCCGGCAACTGAATGCTCAGGAGGCCTGATCCATGAGCGCGACTGTTATGACTACCGGCCCTTTCAAGGGCGGAAACGAGCATCCCGCTCACGAAGATCATCATGATGCAGGGTCGACCACGCTGGTCGGCTTCTGGATCTACCTGATGAGCGACTGCGTTCTCTTCTCGGGATTGTTTGCAACCTATGCCGTTCTGGCGCATCAGTTCGCGGGCGGTCCAACCGGCCGTGAACTCTTCGACCTGCAGTTCGTGCTGACCGAAACCATGATCCTGCTGGCCTCCTCGCTGACCTATGGTCTGGCGACGCTTTCAATGTTCAGGAATAACCGTGCAGGCGTTCTGTTCTGGTTGGGTGTTACCTTCCTGCTCGGCGCAGCGTTTCTGGTCATGGAAATCTATGAATTCCATCACCTGATCGTTGAAGGTGCGGGTCCGGATCGTTCGGCATTCCTTTCGGCGTTCTTTGCGCTGGTCGGAACGCACGGTCTCCACATTACTTCGGGTCTCGTCTGGATTCTGGTGCTTTCTGCCCAGCTTCTGCGCGACGGTCTGACTGAAAAGAACCGGACGCGCGTGATGTGCTTGAGCCTCTTCTGGCACTTCCTGGACATCATCTGGATTGGCGTCTTTACCCTTGTCTATTTGCTGGGTGTACTGTGATGAGCTCTGGACACGAAACACACGATCAAGCCGCACATGGCAGCCTGAAGTCCTACCTGATTGGTCTGACTCTGGCGATCATTCTCACCATCGTTCCGTTCATGCTGGCGATGAACGGTTACTTTACGCCAGCAACGACTGCAGCAATCGTTATCGGTATGGCTGCTGTTCAGATCGTGGTGCATCTGGTTTACTTCCTGCATCTTGATCCGAAGTCGGAAAATGGCTGGAACATCTTGGCACTCATCTTCACGGTCATCATTCTTGCGATCGTGCTTGCTGGCTCCATCTGGGTCATGCATCACCTCGATACCAATATGATGCCGATGTATATGTCGCCTGAAGATGCGCGTAATCTGCCATAAGTGAATTTCAAGAGGCCGACTTTGGTCGGCCTTTTGATGTCAGATACCAGGCCTGACGGCCCGGTTCCGCGGCTTTTTTCCTCCCTCTCCCCCTTAAAAGCCGCGTGGCGCCCCGGTTCCCTCCGGGGCGCTTTCATTTTGAAGCGCATCCCAAAAAGTGTGAAACGGTTTTTGGATAAGATGCGCGTTAGCGAACAATTTCAGCGCATCCCAAAAAGTGTGAAACGGTTTTTGGGTAGGAGAGACGTCTGAACCACCTCGCTCCTGCATTGCATACAATTTCAATGCTCAGGTTTCGCCAGATCTTCCAGCATCGATAAGATGCTCTGTTCCAGAGCGGCTCAGTTAAATCAGGATCACTGGAACCGCTCTAAGTATTTGTTTCGTCACATTATCCCACGCAAAACCGCTTCGCACTTTTGCTGTAAAAGCTCCAGACAGGGCGTTTCGTATCGATGCGACGCATGTTGGAGCTGCATCGCAGGTTACCGAACTGACGAAAGAACTGCGTCAGCAAAGCGCGGACGCATAGAGCTTGAATATTCAGGATTTTCTATCGGCAGACGACGGCTGGCTTTTGCGAGCACACAAAACTCTGTCCAAAATACCTGAAGAGCGACGCAATCCAAGACGGAGGTTCAAAAAGTAAATAATTGTAAAATTTTAATCAAATGTTTGTAATTTTGACGTGAATGACGTGGCTTATTAAGTATAGATTAATGTAATATAAGTCATGAATTTACCATTATTGGTTGCGTTATTTGCATATTTGGAATTATTGTTGTAGTATCGGCCGTGATTGATAATTAATGTTTCTATATTTGCTCTGTGTTTTGGAGAATTTGCGATGTTTTTATTTAAGAATGTGCTTGTAAAAAGACGTGTCGTTGGTATGGCAATTGTAGCTGCTACGCTTTTCACTCCTGCAATTGCTTCCGCTGCTACCGCATATGTATCCGCTTCGGTCAATGTTCGCTCCGGGCCCGGTGCAAATTACGGACGGCTTGCAACTCTTCCAGCAGGTATAACGGTCAATGCCGGTTCCTGCCGCAATGGCTGGTGCCAGATTTATAACGGCAACAGCGTTGGTTTCGTCTCTGCACGTTATGTCCGCTTTGGTTCGTATAATGGTGCTTATGCTGCGCCCTCCAACACCACCGTTATCGTCAGCAATGACGGTTATGACAATGGTTGGGCTCCCGGCTTTGGACTTGGTCTCGGTTTAGGCTGGGCATCGGGCGGTGGCTATTGGGGGCCAGGCTGGGGCGGTCCAGGTTGGCGTGGTGGCCCGAATTATGTCAACGGCTGTATCGGCCGCAACTGTCAGTCTAATCGTGGCGGTGGGCGCAATGGCTGGAACCCACGTTGGGGGCATGGTCCGCAATGGGGTGACAGAGGATGGCCGAACGGAGGACGTGGAAACTGGGCACCTGGCCGGGGCGTGGGACCACGTTTCACATCTGGTCCGGACCACTTCGGCGGATTTAACCGCCCGGCATTTGGTGGCCGCGGCTTCGGTGGCGGTTTTGGCGGCGGGGGCATGCATTTTGGAAACATGCGGCCGATGCACGCCGGACGTTAGGAATATCACCTAAATTACTAGATATCAGGTCGTTATCCTCCCCTCCTGATGACCTGATCCGCGGCTCGCTGGATTCCCCTCCCTCCAGCGGGCCGTAATCATTTTGCTATCTGAATGTTCCCAATATTAACTGTCTCAATATTAACGCTCCCCATTAACTGTCCATTGACTCAATCTATTCAAAATAGGGAATAGTTGACCTTTGGGCTTTGGAAGTGTTTTGAGATTCTGACCGGACCGATGTGTATTTTCGGTTTTTCTTGGATAAAATCTCTTCCGGGCCTGAAATGTCATAGCGCATTTGGGTTGAAGCTTGGCCTTCCCACTACTCTATGTTAATCCCTGAATCGTCCTGGGATTGGGGGAGGACGAAGCGCTACCCAAGCGGTCGTGAAATAGAAACCGGACAGTAACGTGTATGACTTGGAGTAACAGGACGATACAGGGAAGAAGTCTGATTGTGTTCGCGCTGGCGGTGCAATTTGCTTCGATGACAGTGTCGCCTGCATTGGCGTTCGAGATTTTTGGTGTCCGGCTTTGGGGCAAGGACAAGACGGATGATGCCGATGCTGTCATCTCCGATCCCAAGCATTATTCAGTAAATGTAGAAGCGACAGGCAGTCGGAAGAATGCCGACGGCAGTGATGCAGATGTGAAATCTGTGATTGAGGGCGCTTCTGGCCTCGTTTCAGACGAGGATAAGCCCGCTTCGGGTTCTGCCGGGCTTTTAGCCAAGGCACGTGGCGACTACCGTCGCATTCTGTCAGCGCTATATGGCGAAGGCCGCTATGGCGGCACGATTTCTATCAAGGTTGATGGACACGAAGCCAGTGACATTCCCGTAGATGCGGATATTCCCGATAATGCCAAGATCGATATTTCCGTCGATCCGGGGCCGCAGTTTTTGTTCTCGCGCACAGCTATTTCCAATATTGCTCCACCGCCTGTCGACAAGCGCGATAAAGTGCCGTCGCCTGAAGAAGCAGGTTTTGCTCCGGGAAAGGTTGCACGTTCCGGCACGATCCTAAAAGCGGAACGTCTTGCGGTTGAAGCGTGGCGTCAGCAAGGCTATGCGAAAGCCAAGGTGACTGGCGAAGATATCGTCGCCGATCATGATGGAAACACGCTTGCAGCCGATGTATCGCTCGATCCGGGCCGCAAGGCGCATTATGGCCCTGTAAGTGTGGTCGGGACTGCGCGTATGGACCCGCAATTCATCGCTTGGATGACAGGATTGGAGCCGGGGCAGGAATATGACCCGGATGACATAGAGAAGGCGAAAAAGCGCCTTGGACGCATGGAAGTTTTCCGTGCAATGAATTTTGAAGAAGCCGAGAAGATCGAGCCCGATGGCAGTCTGCCAATGACGCTCAATGTTCAGGAGCGCAAACCGCGCCGGTTTGGTTTTGGTGCCGAATATTCGACGCTCGATGGCTTTGGTGTGACCGGATACTGGATGCATCGCAACCTGTTCGGCAGAGGCGAACGTCTGCGCTTTGATGCCAAGATCAGCGGTGTCGGCGGATCGCAGGACAACTCGTTTAATCCTGCCAACTTCACATATATGATCGGCACAAGCTTCACGAAGCCGGGCGTTTATACGCCGGACACGGATTTCGTCGCAGCTCTCGATGCAAAGCGTGAAGTACTCGACGCCTATACTGAAACATCGATTAACGCGAAGACCGGCTTTACGCAGATTTTCAGCGATGAACTCTCCGGCGCGCTTTACGCCAAGGCGAGCCACGGCCGCTTCGAAGACGATTATTTCGGAACACGTGAATTCACGACCGGCGGGCTTGAAGGTAATCTTCTTTATGATGGCCGCAACAACAAGCCAGATCCAAGCTCCGGCGTTTATCTCGAAGGCAATATTCAGCCGTTCTACGAATTCCAGCGCGGCAATTTCGCGACCCGTTTCACGGCTGAAGGCCGTGCTTATTACGGTTTCGGCGCGACAAACCGTGTGATTCTTGCAGGCCGCGTGAAGGTTGGCTCTATCGTTGGCGCGGAGATTGAAGATCTCCCACCTAACCAGCTCTTCCTCGCGGGCGGCGGCGGCTCCATCCGTGGCTATTCCTATCGTGGTGTCGGTGTTGAAACATCGACCGGCGATATCATTGGTGGCCGCTCACTGGTCGAGGCATCGGGCGAAGTGCGCACACGCGTCACCGATTCCATCGGCGTGGTGGGCTTCGTCGATGCGGGCTATGTGGGCGAGCAGTCCTATCCTGATTTTTCGGAAGAAATGCGTATCGGTGCGGGCTTGGGTCTGCGCTATCTGACGGGGCTTGGACCTATCCGTCTTGACGTAGCACTTCCACTTAACCGCCGCTCGGGCGATCCGAGCTATGCATTCTACGTAGGCATAGGACAGGCGTTTTGACCAGATTTATTGCACTCTTAGCCTTCATTCTCTTTGCCATTCCTGTGGTCGCGCAAGAGCAGGCGGAAGAAGAAAAGTCGTATTTCATTTCCTTCGTGGAGAGCAAACTTTCCGCGCCAAACCGCCGTATCGAGTTTTCAGGCTTAAGTGGTCTTCTGTCGTCTGAAGCAAGTGTTGGCGCGATCACCATTGCCGACCGCGAAGGTGTGTGGCTGCGTATCGAGAATGCCAAGCTCAACTGGAGCCGTACAGCACTGTTCACCGGTCGTCTGAGTATTCAGTCACTGGTGGCCGAACGTATCGACATCATCCGCAAACCATTGCCGGACAACAGCCTGCCATCGCCTGAATCTTCGAGTTTCAGCCTGCCGGAGCTGCCGCTGTCGGTCAATATCGATAGCCTTGATGTAGCTCACCTACATTTTGGTCAGGATATTTTCGGGCTGCAATCGGAAGTATCGCTCAACGGCAATCTTTCGCTTGCCGACGGGTCGCTGAATTCCGTGTTTGATATCAAGCGTCTTGATGGGCCGGGCGGCAATTTTGCGCTCAGCGCTGCTTATGCCAATGCCGATCAGAAGCTTGATCTTGATCTCAAAGTCACAGAGCCTGCCAATGGCATTGTCGCCAATGTGCTCAATATCGATGGACACCCGCCGGTCGATCTCACTCTGACGGGCAAGGGAACACTTGACGATCTCAAGATTGATTTGGCACTTGATACCAATGGCAACCGTACGCTGACAGGTGGCTTCACACTGGTACGTCAGGCCGATGGCCGCGTTTTTGCAACCCGTGTCGATGGTCCGATCGCGGTTCTGGTTCCTCCGGTATTTCGCGACTTCTTTGGCGCTGAAACGGCCCTTTCCGCGAATGGTCTGCTGAAAGATGGCGGCGGTTTCCGCCTTGACGATCTGGCGCTGACAACCGCTGCATTGAAGGTGAAGGCCTCTGCAGAATCGGGCAGCGACGGTTTTCTGAACAAGCTGCGCGTTGATGCGAACATTCAGGATGACAGCAAGGGTCAGGTTCTCCTGCCGGTGAAGGGTGGTGAGACAACCATCAACAATGCAGCGCTACAGATTTCCTACGGCGACCGCCCGACCAATGACTGGACCGGAAAGCTCGCGATTGCCGGATTCAAGAATGCGACTGTTTCTGCGTCAAGCATCGCGCTCGATATGGGTGGCGTCGCTGAAAATCTCGGCGACATCGCAAATCGTCATGTCACCTTCAATGTGAACGGCGGCATCAGCGGTATCAATGCAACAGATGCAAAAGTTGCTGAAGCGCTGGGCGAAAAAATCGATCTGACGATTGCGGGTGGCTGGCGTGCCGGTACTGCTGTCGAACTCGCAAAGGCCAGCATTGAAGGCAACGGCTTGAGCCTTGAGCTTCAGGGCAATATTGCTGACTTTGCATTCAATGGCGATATTCTCGCCAAGGTCGCAAGCCTTGCGCCTTATGGGGCACTGGCGGATCGCAATCTGGCAGGTAGCATCGACGTAAAAGCAACTGGCACGGTCAGCCCCGTCAGCGGTGCCTTCCAGCTTGATCTAGATGGAACCGCGCAGAACATGCGTACAGGCACGGAAGCGGTCGATAATATTCTCGACGGCAATGTCGATCTGAGCGGGGCGCTGGGACGTAGCGCACAGGGGTTTTCCGCGCGCAATTTCCGCATCGGCAATGAGCTGAGCGAAATCACAGCCAATGGCTCTTTTGCATCCGATAAGGCTGATTTCGATTTTGGCGTCATGCTGTCTGATCTCAAGCTTCTGTCTAACAAAGCTTCCGGTCGCATGACGATCAAGGGGAGCGCGCGTGGTGATGACAAACTGATCGCCTTGGCTCTTCGTGCCGATGCACCACAGGGAACACTTGCTGATCGTAAGCTTGCCGACGGTGCTCTGGATTTCAACGCGCTTCTGGATGGCAATGCAACGACAGGCGCATCGCTTTCAGGCAAGCTCGCAGGCAGCGCATTCCTCAATGGCGAGAAGATTGATCTTGGATCGCTGATCGATATCGTCAATGACGAGAAGCGTCTGACCAACCTCGTATTTAATGCAGGCGGCGCGCATCTTTCAGGCAATGTCACGCAGAATGCCAAAGGCCTGCTGGCTGGTCAGCTTAATGTGGATGCGCCGGATATTTCGACGGCAGCAGCCCTTTTCCTTGCCGATGCAACGGGCGCTGCCAATGCTGACATCACACTTGATGCGACTGGCGAGCGACAGAATGCAACTGTAAACGCCAAGGCCAATGGGCTGAAGATCAACGGTAACCATATTGCGTCTGCCGACATCGCACTCACCGCACAAGACCTGTTCGGCGTGCCGGTTGTCGATGGTGCGGCGAGTGCACGCGATATTCTGGTTGGCACTTTCGGTATCGATAATTTCAATGCCAAGGCCAATGCGACAGGAACAAAGACCGACTTTACTGCCAGCACCAAACTTAAGATTGGTACGGTTGCGAATGCTGCCGGTTCGCTGGAGCCGAAGGATGGCGGCTTTGAACTCGGACTGACATCAGCCGATGTGAAACAGGGCACACTGTCAGCAACGCTTGCCGCGCCTGCAACGATTGCCATGAAGGGCAGCGACATTTCGTTTGGCGATATCATCGTCAATACAGGTGACGGACAGGTCAAGGTCAATGGCGCGATCGGAGAACGTTTCGATCTTTCGGTAGCCCTTTCCAATCTGCCGCTGGCACTTGCCAATACCTTCAAGCCGGAGCTTGGCCTCGGCGGTACGATCAATGGTACGGCCCGCGTCACAGGTACGCGTGAAAAGCCGAATGCGACTTTTGATATTGCTGCGCGCGGTGTGACTGCGGCTGAGCTGAAAAAACAGGGCATCGCACCGCTCAATGCGGATGCAAAGGGCAGCTCCGACAACAATCGTCTGAATGTCGATGCCCATGTCACCGGTGGTGGTGGCATTGATGTGACTGCGAAGGGTGGTGTTCCGCTCGGGCAGGGCGATATGGCGGTCGATATCAATCTCGCCAATCTGCCACTGACTGTTCTCAACGGTGCGGTTAAGGGACAGGACCTTGCCGGCAATGTCACGGGTACAGCGCGTGTCACCGGACCTTTGACCAATCCTGCTGCAAGCTTCAATCTGCGTGGCACAGGACTGGCGGCAAAGCCTCTGCGCGATAATGGTCTTGCACCTTTGAGCCTGCAGGCTGCTGGTAACTATGCGGCCAAGGCAGTCGATATTTCCTCGCTGACCGTCGACGGTCCGCAGGGTCTGAATGTCACGGCCAATGGCAAGGTGCCATTCTCGGGGCAGGGACTTGGTGTTAATGTCTCAGGCAGCTTGCCTCTGGCGCTCGCCAATCGCTTCCTTGCGGATCGCGGTGCGCAGGCAAGCGGTACGCTTTCGCTGACAGCAAATGTTTCGGGTGGCTTTGATAAGCCACAGCTACGCGGCATGTTCTCGACTTCGGGCGCGCAGTTCATCGACCCTGAAACCAATGTTCGCCTCAACAATATCAATATCATGGGCGCAATGGAGGGGGAAACTATTACTCTCCGTCAGGTCAATGCCGCTTTTGGCAGCGGCGGTGCGATTTCTGCGACCGGCACAATTTCGACCAACGCAGCGGCCAATTTCCCCGCCAATATCGATATCAAGCTGGACCGTGCGCGCTATGCTGACGGCAAGCTGGTGGTGGCAACCGTCAATGGCGGCATTTCGATCACCGGCCCGCTGATGCGCGATCCGCTGATTTCAGGCCGTATCGATGTGGATCGTGCCGAGATTACGGTTCCGGAAAATCTGGGCGGCGGAGCATCTTACGTTCCTGTTCGCCATATCAATACGCCAAAGAATGTTCAGGCAACACTTGATCGTGCCAAGGTAGAAACGCGCCGCAGCAGGGTGCCGACACCAACCGCGCGTCCAACAGTTCCGCGTCTCGATGTTGTTGTGAATGCGCCGAACCAGATCTTTGTGCGCGGTCGTGGCCTCGATACGGAATTGGGTGGGCGCGTAAGGCTTACAGGTCCGGTGACCGGCATCCAACCGGTGGGGTCGTTCGACCTGATCCGCGGCCGCATCGGCATCCTTGGCCAGCGCATTACCTTTGATGAAGGCCATGTAACGCTGGTGGGTGATCTCAATCCGCAGCTCAACTTCGTTGCGCGCAGCGAAGGCGGCGATATTACGGCGATTGTGACGGTTACCGGCACGGTTGATAATCTCAATATCGTCTTCTCGTCCTCGCCGGAACTGCCACAGGATGAAGTGCTTGCGCATCTGATCTTCAAGCGTTCGATTGGTGAGTTGTCGGCCTTCCAGATTGCACAGCTTGCAGCCGCTGCAGCCGAACTTGCCGGTGGTTCCAACAATTCGCTGATGGGCAAACTGCGTCAGGGAACGGGCCTTGATGATATTGATGTGGTGACCGACAGCAACGGCGAAACCGCTGTGCGTGCCGGTCGATATATTCGCGATAATATCTATCTCGGTGTAGAAGCCGGCTCCGGCGGTTCAACCAAGGGTACCGTCAATCTCGACATTTCCCGAAACCTCAAGGTGAAGGGTGCTCTGGGCTCGGAGGGTGATTCCAGTGGCGGTATTTTCTACGAAAAAGACTACTGAACGATCAGCAAAGCCTGATCAAAAAGGCCGGGTCGATACCCGGTCTTTATTTTATCGATGTCTCAGTAACCATTTTTCTTAACGTTTGCGCGAGTGATTTAACGCTTCCTCAACCATAAGGACGCAAATTGTCGGAACGATAAAAGGGCATTTTGCCGATTGTTTCGAGTTGGGCGATTTGTATGTCTAAGTTGAATGAGAAATTAAGCCGCCGTCATTTTCTGCTGGGCACTGGCGCTGCCATGCTTGGCGGTGTCGCAGGTTGTTCGCAAACCATGGACATGTCGGCGTTCCAGATGAACATCGATCCGATGTCGACGGGCGGCATTACACCGATGCGTCCGCAAATCAGCGTCGACAAGAACATCACGACGCCGGATGTCATGTATGCTTCGGTGCAGGAAGGGCCCTATGCTCTCCCGGCTATTCCATATCAGAAAGTGCCGAAAGAATTTCGTCGCCAGATCGTGCCGGATCCGACAGGCGAAGCGCCGGGAACAATTGTGGTCAGCACGAAGGACCATTTCCTATACTACGTGCTCCCGGGTGGTGAAGCGCTGCGTTATGGCGTCGGTATCGGCAAGGCCGGTTTCGAATGGCAGGGCCGCGCCAATGTCCAGTATAAGAAGCAATGGCCGCGCTGGACACCTCCGCCGGAAATGATCCAGCGCAGGCCAGATTTGGAAAAATACCGCAATGGTCAGGAGCCAGGTCCGCAAAACCCGCTCGGCGCGCGTGCACTTTATATCTTCCAGAATGGCAGCGACACGGGCTACCGCATCCATGGATCGCCGGAATGGTGGTCGATTGGCCAGTCGATGTCGTCTGGCTGTATCCGCCTGATGAATCAGGACATCATCGATCTCTATAATCGTGTTCAGGGCAAGGCACCGATCATCGTTGGATGATCGGTGTTTCATCCCGCAAAAGAACCAGAGCGCGCGCATTCAGGAAATGCGCGCGCTCTAAAGTTTTCCGGGCTGACTGGAGGTCGTATTGCCCGGCTATTCGGGTACTCCGTTCGCGACGGTTATTCGTAACGACCAGTCTTGGCAGCCGTGTCGGCAAAAGCGACGAGGCGCGAAAGCTCAATTTTCATGCTGTCGACCGATGCATGGAGTGTTTGTGATTTGGGTGCAGTCATATCCTGCGCCATCTGGGTGGATATCGCTGGCATGGCAAAGGCTGCTGTCGTCAGAGCAATGGCTGCAACAAAGCCGAGGCGTCGTTCGGTTCTGGCTTGCATTTTGTTCTCCTCGCGCCGCAATTAGCGGTCTAAATCAAAGTGGTTTCCTACGCAGCGTTCCTGAAATCAGTGAAAGGTCGCGCGACGGGTTATGTTCAAAGCAATGTCGATGGCATGTATCGGTATTGGCAACAAAGTCTGTCCGAAATCGGCCAATGTGTCGGCAAAATTGCGGGCTGCATCTGCCACATCGTCGCAACGCCGTTTGCAGGCGATTGCCTCAAGGCAGGTATCGAGCAGTAATCCATCCTGATTCTGGAGACCTGAAATCAGGCCCAGCGTGAGACACTCCTCTCGGCACACATGGTGCGAGTCGAATGGAAAAGCTCTCAACTGGCAGCTCGCACAATGGCGCAGGACACGAATGAACTGAGAAAGTTCTGCGATTGCACGCTTTGCTTCAGAGGCTCCGAGCACTTCCGAATAGAGGCCCCAGGTCATTTCCCAGGGAATGATCGATCCGGTTTCAAAACCGGCAGTCCAGCGGCGATAACCTTCAAGCACCAGCTTTTCCGGCAGGCGATCATAATAGCCCACGCTGTTGGTGCCGTTCAGTTCCGAAATACGCATATTCATGTTCGCCTCCATTCAGAGGTGCGAACAAATGCGCAGCTTTGCTGCTTATGCTTCGCGAGGCGTTCTGTTTCCCCTCGCGCATTGCAATATCCGGTCGGCAAAAGATGAAGTTGCCATGGCAATCCATCCACATTTGCGGACCGGCATTCACTGAGACCGATCATCGGGTCCTCCAATCGAAAGGGTTCAAGGCCCAGACATCAAAGGTTGCACAAAATAACTCTCGCGCATAAAAGCTGCAAATTGATCTGGAGTCAATTACTCAGCTTTTAAAAAGGTGAATTATTTCAATAGTGTAGAATTATTCTAGACTATTACATTCATGTTTATAGCAATAAACGAAGAACGCAACCGCTACAACGGGGTAGCGGTTGCGGCAAACGGGCGCATAAAGCACGGAGAGAGGCGCATTACCGCCCTGTGCTCTTTAAATCAATGTTTTGAATGATCGTCGGACTTGCCGCTCTGTGGCGTCACCGGAAATTCGAGATCAACCTTGCCAGATTTTTCGAATTCAAGCGTCGCTGAAACCTTGTCGCCTTCCTTGTAAGGCTGGTCTGGCTGAATGAACATCAGGTGATAGCCGCCTGATTTCAGCTCCACGGTTTCGCCTGCCGGAATATCCAGCCCGCCGTCGAGCTTGCGCATCTTCATGATCTGATTTTCCATGCTCATCTCATGGATTTCAACGCGCTTGACGCCAGTGGTGCTGACGCCGATCAGCTTGTCGGCCTCTTTGCCGTCGTTCTTGATAGTGAGGAAACCACCAGCAACCTTTGCACCGGGAACCATGGCGCGGATTGATGGGCCGCTGATGCTGAGATCGCCGACCTTGGTTGGGGCCATAACATGATCGCTCTGGCTTCCATGATCACCATGACCACCGTGGCCCGCATGCTCATCGGTGCCAGACGCAGTCATCACGCGAAGCTGTGGTGCCGGATGTTCCAGATCATGAGGGTTCTGGCCTTCGGCTGCAATTTCCGTCCAGGCCACGGAATCATCGGTTCCGCAGAACTGCGTGACCGGGAAAGACAATGTTGTGTCCTTGTCGAATTTCGCAAGCTGGCCAATCACGACGAACTCGTCGTAAAAGTCGCTTGGCAGCTCGCCTTCGCTCCATGTGACCTGCTTGACGCCGGAGGTCACATCCTTGCCGTGGATCTTGTAGCTCTGCGCATAATCGCCTTTGGCGGTTTCAACTTTCCAGCCCGCTTTTGGCTGCGGCTGTGCTGAAACAAAACCTTCGGGCAGTTCAATCTTTACGGCTGTTGTGGCCTTGCCCTCGCAACCGTGCGGAATGCGAACGATTGCTTTATAAAAGCCGCCAGCCTTGGCTTCGCTCTGTTCAAGCGATGAATGTGCGTTGGCCAGACCTGCGGAAGCCAAAAGAGCGAAAATCGAAATGGCGGATGCGAAAGAACGGGAATTTTTCATTTTAATGAACCTGAATAGTCATGTGTTCGGGCGCAGCTCAATTTCAAGCGCGCGTTGAAAGACTGATTTCAGGCGAAGGGTGGCGCTTGCGGTGGCGCTGATGGCGGATAGATGTCGCGCCAGAGAACTGGCTGAGAAGGGACCACAGCATGTGCCAGTGCTACATTCGGTGCAGCCCCACTGGAGGCAGTCGGGGCAGGGCAAAGAAAGGCCGATGAAATGCGACAGGCATCGCAAATATTGCTGTTATGCAAATGCTGATCGCGATCATGGCCGTCCTTATCGACTGCATGATCGGTGATACAGAGCACGGGATAGCTGCCATCAGGCAGAACATATTCTGCAAGCAACAATTCTTCAGGGGAGGCAAGGACAACCGGCTTGTGCGCAAAAGCGACGAGCATCAGCGCCAGTACGCTTAGCAAACGTACTGCCAGCATCACCCGCAAATGTGTCGCACCGGTCTTCAACTCTCAGCTTCTCCTTCGTGCCGAGCTTTAACTAATTCATCCCGACCTTCTTTGCCAAGCGTCAAATAGAAGCTGACTTCTTTAGGAACGGAACAGGCGAGATGTCCCGCCTGTTCCTCAGCTCCTTACTGATACCGGCCGCCGCGCTGAATGACTTCGATCTTGTAACCATCCGGGTCTTCCACGAAAAAGAAACGAGCGACCAGTACATCACCATTCCTGAAGTCCACGAGCTTGCCGACATGGAAGTCCAGTTCTGTGAAACGGGCATGTTCCGCATCAAGATCGTTGACCACGAAAGCCAGATGGCCATAGCCATCGCCGAGATTGTAGGCTTCTGTGCGCCCTTTGTTGATAGTCAACTCGACCTCGAAGTCGGCTTCTTCATTGCGCAGATAGACAAGCGTAAAGCTTTCGAAATCGATGCGCTCGGCGATCTTCAGACCAAAAGCCTGATCATAGAAGGAAACGGACTTTCCCTCATCAAGAACGCGTATCATCGTGTGGATGGCTTTGGCCATTATGTCACCTGTCTCTCAAAAACTCTTTGCTTGGTTCTATTGGCCTTTTGGCTAAAACTGGATTATCTCAAGACATGCAAAGCGGGCAAGCTCAATGCGTGTTGCAGATGAGGCTTGCAGCAGACGAGGTTGGAATAATGTCAGGCGTAACGCGTGAACAGGTTCTGGAGCGGCTGAAGGCCGTGACAGGGCCAGATTTCGAAAGCGATGTCGTGTCGCTCGGTCTGGTGTCGGATATTTTCATTGCCGACGGTAAGGTCTTCTTTTCCATTACGGTTCCGGCTGATCGCGCAAATGCGCTTGAGCCGATGCGATTGGCTGCGGAAAAAGCGGTCAAGGAAATTCCCGGCGTGTCCGGTGCGCTGGTCACGCTGACGGCGGAAAAAAAGGGTGGTCGCACAAGCGATGATGCGCCACCTCCGCCTAAACCTCAGCCACGCCCGGCTCCAGCGCCAGAGCAGCATCGTCATCCACCACAGCCGCGCCCGGCAGCTAAGCCTGGTATTCCCGGTGTAGGTGCGATTATTGCTGTCGCATCCGGTAAGGGAGGTGTGGGCAAGTCTACGACTGCCGTCAATCTGGCACTCGGAATGGCTGCGAATGGGCTCAAGGTCGGCATTCTCGATGCCGATATTTATGGCCCGTCTATGCCGCGCCTGCTTGGTCTTTCTGGTCGTCCGGAAACTGTCGAAGGCCGCATTTTGAAGCCAATGGAAAACTACGGCATCAAGGTGATGTCGATGGGCTTCATGGTGGATGAAGATACGCCGATGATCTGGCGTGGCCCGATGGTCATGTCGGCACTGACACAGATGTTGCGCGAGGTCGCATGGGGCAATCTCGACGTTCTGGTTGTTGATATGCCTCCCGGCACGGGTGACGCGCAGCTCACCATGGCGCAGCAGGTACCGCTGGCCGGTGCCGTCGTTGTTTCAACGCCGCAGGATCTGGCGCTGATCGATGCACGCAAGGGGCTGGCCATGTTCCGCAAGGTTGATGTGCCTCTTTTGGGCATTGTCGAGAATATGAGCTATTTCATCGCGCCTGATACCGGTGCACGCTACGATATTTTCGGCCATGGCGGCGCACGTAAGGAAGCGGAACGTCTCAATGTGCCGTTCCTTGGCGAAGTACCGCTTCATATGGATGTGCGCGCGCATTCCGATAACGGCACACCGATTACCGTCGTGGAGCCTGACAGCGAACATGCGAAAATCTATCGCGATATTGCTGCCAAGGTTTGGGATAACATGAAGACAGGCAAGGGGGCCGGAAAACCCGCTCCGGCAATTGTTTTTGAATAATAAAAAGGGCCCTTTCGGGCCCTTTTTATTATGTGATCACGCTCGGCTCTGTTCGTCCGCTGCGCTTTTTCACCTCAGCAATTTGCTCGGCAGCATCAATCAGCGTTGCTAGAGTTTCCTGCGTATCGAGATTATGCTTGGCTGTATCTGCTTCATAGCGCTCGATATAAATGCGAATGGTCGCGCCTGATGTACCAGTGCCTGAAAGACGTAACACCACGCGTGCTCCGCCTTCGAAATAGATACGGATGCCCTGATGTTCGCTCACCGAATGATCGATTGGATCATGATAGGCAAAATCATCAGCCTTTTCAATTTTAAGACCATTGACGCTTGTGCCCGGCAGGCTTGCAAGCTTGCCGCGCAGATCAGCAACCAGTGTCTTCGCAATGTCGGAATCAACGGCTTCATAATCGTGGCGGGTGTAATAGTTGCGGCCAAAGCGCGCCCAATGTTCCTCGACAATATCCTTCACGCTTTCCTTGCGCACGGCCAGAATGTTGAGCCAGAGCAGAACCGCCCACAGCCCGTCCTTTTCACGCACATGATCTGAGCCGGTGCCGGAGCTTTCCTCGCCGCAGATTGTAACCTTGCCATGATCGAGCAGGTTGCCGAAGAACTTCCAGCCGGTCGGTGTTTCATAGATGCCGATGCCAAGCTTTTCCGCAACGCGGTCGGCTGCGGCACTGGTCGGCATCGAACGGGCGATGCCCTTGATGCCGTCCTTATAGCCCGGTGCCAGATGCGCATTGGCGGCAAGCATAGCGAGCGAATCGGAAGGGGTCACAAAAATGCCACGCCCGATGATGAGATTGCGGTCGCCATCACCATCCGATGCCGCACCGAAATCCGGCGCATTATCCGACATCAGCAGATCGTATAGCTCTTTGGCATAGACGAGATTCGGATCTGGATGATGCCCGCCAAAATCTGGCAGTGGTACGAAGTTCATCACGCTGCCTTCCGGTGCACCAAGGCGACGTTCGAAAATTTCCTTGGCGTAAGGGCCGGTCACGGCATGCATGGCGTCGAATTTCAGTGCAAACCCGCCTTTGATCATGGCGCGGATCGCGTCAAAATCGAACAGGCTTTCCATCAGTTCGGCATAGTCAGTGACCGGGTCAAAGACCACGATTTCTGTCTCGCCGATCTTGGCACTCCCGACCTTATCAATATCGACATCAGCAACCTCGACGATCTTGTACTGATCAATCATCTTCGAGCGTGCAAAGATCGCCTCGGTGATCTTTTCCGGAGCCGGGCCACCATTGCCGATATTGTATTTGATGCCGAAATCTTCGGTCGGACCACCGGGATTGTGGCTGGCTGAAAGAATGAGGCCGCCAAAAGCCTTGTATTTGCGGATCATGTTGGATGCGGCAGGGGTCGAAAGAATGCCACCCTGACCAACCATGATGCGACCAAAGCCATTGGCAGCGGCGATCTTGATCACTTTCTGGATCACTTCGCGATTGTAAAAGCGACCATCGCCGCCCACCACAAGGGTCTTGCCTGCAAATCCTTCCAGAACATCGAAAACCGACTGGATGAAGTTTTCGGCATAATTGGGCTGCTGGAAAACCGGCACTTTCTTGCGCAGACCCGAGGTGCCGGGCTGCTGATCCTGAAAGGGCGTGGTGGCAACTGTTTTGACAGTCATAATTTTCCCATTCGATTCAATAATTTGAATTAGCAAGTGATCAGTATTTGCGGTCATTGCAAGACAAGATAGATCAAACTTATTGTTTGAAAATAACAAACTGTGTGCTGTTTTACAGAAACATTTATAATTTTCGATTGAGGCTCCATTTCATGACACGTTGCCAGGTTGAAAGTCTGCCTGCAGAAATTCTTGCGCGGCTTTCAAATAAAGAAGACCGTCTGATCGTTGCGATTGCAGGACCTCCCGGCGCAGGCAAATCAACCATTTCGGAATATCTGCGGGACGCGATCAATAAAGGTGGTGCGGGGCCTGCCGTTGTTGTGCCCATGGATGGGTTTCATCTCGACAATGCGATCCTTGACGAGCGTGGGCTACGCAGCCGCAAAGGCTCGCCGCCGACCTTTGATTGTGCGGGCTTTGCAGCGCTGCTGGAGCGTTTGAAAGATGCATCAGAAGATATTGTCATTCCTGCCTTTGATCGCACGCTGGATCTGGCGCGTGCTGGTGCCGCAATCGTACGTGCCAACCATCAAATTTTGCTGGTTGAAGGCAATTACCTTCTGCTCGATCAGGAACCCTGGACAGGTCTTGCATCATTCTTTGATATGACGATCTTTCTGGACGTGCCTTTTGTGGAGCTGGAGCGTCGTCTCATCCAGCGTTGGCTTGATCATGGACACACACAAGATGCCGCGCGTGAGCGCGCACTTTCCAACGATATTCCGAATGCCGAGCTCGTGGTTTCGACGTCACGAAATGCAAACTACGTTGTCATAACGGCATAAACCATGACGGAAAATTGCACGTCCAAGACTTGCAGCAGGTGATTCCTGCCTGCATGATGTGAAACAGCAGTTACATTCTGACGGGATCAGCCTTTCATGACAAATTATGTTTTCGCGCCCTCTCCGCAGCCATTCGTGCCGGTTAAGGGAACAGAAGCGCGTTTTCCCGTGCATCGCATTTATTGTGTCGGACAGAATTATGCAGATCACGCTATCGAAATGGGCGGCGATCCAACGCGTAACCCGCCTTTTTTCTTCCAGAAAAACCCCGACAACCTTGTGATTGATGGTGGGGATTTTCCGTACCCGCCAAAGACTGAAGACGTGCATCACGAGATCGAGTTGGTTGTCGCGCTCAAGACAGGCGGCAGCGATATCCCGGTCGAGACAGCGCTTGATCACGTCTATGGCTATGCGGTTGGTATCGATATGACGCGGCGCGATTTACAGGCTGTGGCTAAAAAGGCCGGCCGTCCGTGGGAAGTAGCGAAAGCTTTCGAACATTCGGCACCTTGCTCGGCCATCGTACCAGTGTCTGAAATCGGCCATCCACAATCTGCGGCAATTGCGTTGAAAATCAATGGGGAGCAGCGTCAGGCGGGTGATCTCAATCAGATGATCTGGAAAGTACCGGAAACCATCGCGTATCTTTCATCTCTCTTTGTTCTGCAGCCCGGTGATCTCATCTATACCGGCACACCGGCTGGCGTGGGAGCTGTTAAGCGGGGAGATCTGCTGCAGGGGAATGTGGATGGCGTCGGCACGATTTCGGTGAAAGTTGCCTGACGAAATCCTGTCCGGAAATGGCCGGAAACAGCCAGAAAAAGCCAGAAAAGATTGCGTATAGAGAAGCTTTCGAAGGAGGAATGATGAGCACTTATCTTCCCGTTGACATACATGACGCTCTTGAGCGCTTTATCAACGAAAAGCATCCCGGTCTGAACCAGACCGAGGCCATCATCCATATTTTGCGTAAATCACTCGTGCAGCAAGGATACCTTGCAGCACCGTCAGAACATGGTACACCGCCTGAAGATTTGAACGCCACGAATGACGATTGAATATGAATAAGATCCCACCCGAGGGAGCTGGCCATAAGGCTGCTCTCGGTCGCCGCCTTCTGCTTTTGACGATATTGGCGATTTTGCTGACATGCGCGCTCGTCTGGATGAGCATTTATCTGTTCGATCCCGATGGTGGTCTTGGTCTGGACGATCTTGGAATTTTTGCGCATGAATTCAATGCGTTAGATACGATTCTGCCACGAATTTTGTGAGGCCTCAGGGCGTTCTGTTACCGATTGAAATATTCATTTTGACGCGCCCGTGACGTTCTGGGCTTTCGCTTTGCGTATTTTGCATGGTAGATGACAGTTATCGATTGAAAGAATATTGACTGAACCGGGCCGCAAAACGGACCCGCTCAAGCCAAGAGGGTCTTATGGCATTCGAGGACATCAAGGCGGAAATTGCTCTGCTGTTTGAGCAGATGGTGAACCAGCCGCAGGACGTTCATGAGATTCGCGAAACAGTTCGCGAGAAGCTCAATGCGCTCAAAGCAACGGGTATGCCTCTGCCAGCCGATCTGGTTGAACTCGAAAAACGTATCGAACAAGATTTCGATTCCTAAGGATCAATCGGACATGCGTTTTCAGGTTACTTCCAGAGCATTTTCCCTTCCGGTCTTTAAAGGCGTTCTTCTCCTTGGTTGCGCCGTCGCTTTGAGCGCGTGCAACACGACCAATGACGGCAAGCCTGTAAAAACAGCACTGATCACACCAAGCGGCGCTTCAACGACAACCACCGAGGCTGCAACAACAGCAACGGGCGACGCAGCAAATCCTGCTGTTGGCGCCACCGCAGTTGCGGATGCCGCTACCGGAACGGGAACCGTCGCATCGCTGGAAAACCCGGTACTTCCATCGGTTGTGCCAATTCCGGGTGTCCGTGGACAATCCGAGCCTATGCTGGCCTTTGCTGGCGCACAGGCAGCGGCTTCGCCTGCGTCTCTTGCTACCAACATGGCTTTTGAAACACCAGACCATGCACCGAATGGTCTTGATGATCTCATCACCAAATATTCGGTTGCCTATGATGTGCCGGAGCGCCTTGTGCGCCGGGTCGTGCATCGCGAAAGCCGGTTCAATCCGGGTGCCCGCAACGGACCCTATTGGGGTCTGATGCAGATCAGCCATCCGACTGCGCGTGGTATGGGCTACAAGGGTAACGCCAAGGGTCTTCTCGATGCCGAGACAAACCTGAAATATGCTGTCCGCTATCTGTCTGGCGCTTACAAGGTTGCAGGCGGTGATGAAAGCCAGGCGGTTCGCTATTATGCCCGCGGCTATTATTATGATGCCAAGCGCAAGGGACTGCTGGAGGAGACGGGTCTCGACGGCAGCTGGAAGCACAGTGGTCCGACACGTGACGCAGCTGCAATCTCGGCAGAACCGGCGACCTTGCCAGAAGGTGCTGCAGCGCCGCTTCCCGGCGTCGCTCCCATTCAGGCGTCCTACGCACCGGCAGCACAGTAAACTTCATATCAACCAACTGTCATCTTGACGCTGCAAAGCGATGCCAGTTTGCTGGCCTGATATGAAGATGTGAGTGCGCGTGATGGATGTAAGACTACCGTATCCAATCAAATGGAAATATGACAGAGCCGAGCTTTGGGCAGATGGTGTTGTCCATGTGCTGGGCGTGGCACTTGCATTTGCAGGTGCTATCGCGATGCTCATTTACTTCTTGCCGAACATGTCGGCCACCACGTCAATCTCATCGGGTGTCTATCTCGCGAGCTTGCTTGCCGCACTTGGAATTTCTGCAGTTTATAATATCTGGCCTGTATCTCCCACCAAATGGTTTCTGCGACGCTTCGATCATTCGGCGATCTATCTGCTGATCGCTGGAACTTATACGCCCTTTGCGGTGCATATGGGCGATCGTGCCGTGCCGCTGCTTCTCTTCGTCTGGAGCGTGGCTTTCGTCGGCATTATGCTGAAACTGTTCATGCCGGGGCGTTTCGACCGGCTGTCGATCCTGCTTTATCTGGCGCTCGGCTGGAGTGGCGTCATGGTCTACGACACCATGGTGCAGTCGCTACCGCCAGCCGTTTTCTGGCTGATTGCAGCCGGTGGCATGGTTTATTCGCTAGGTGTGATCTTCCATGTCTGGGAGCGCCTGCGATTTCAGAATGCCATCTGGCACGGCTTTGTCGTGGTGGGCGCGGCACTGCATTATTGTGCGGTGTTTTTCGTCGGGACGTAAGGCTAATGAAAGTCGCGTGAGTTCGGCATGATTTTTACATTCCGCGGATGATGCGCTGTCTGGGAGGGAGCGACGAGGCGCTGCGCTTCGCGTCCGCTCATTTCGATCAACGCTGCCGAACGATCCTGCAGCTTTGACGCCACCAGATGCACGACCCCTTCGGGGCTGCGCTGGATGCGGCCTTCGATATGGATCAGCCGTGCGCCCATCACTTCGCGGCGAAACGCCTTCATGATCTTCGACCAGACGACAATATTGGCGATGCCGGTTTCATCCTCAATGGTGAGGAACACCACGCCCTTGGCGCTGCCGGGGCGCTGGCGCACGGTGACGATGCCCGCCACTTTCATGCGGCGTCCGTCGGCACCTTCCTGCACCGCACGACAGGTTGAAACGCCTTCCGCTGCCAGCCCCTCGCGCAGATATTGCAGCGGATGCCCTTTCAGCGAGAGCCGCGTCGTCTCGTAATCGGCAATCACATGCTCGGAGGCGGCCATTTCAGGAAGCTTTGTGCGCGGTTCCTCCGCCAGTTCACTGGTTGCGGCGGCGCGGAACAGCGGCAGCGTTTCGTCATTGGGCAGACGGCGCACGGCCCACAGTGCGGCACGGCGGTCGATGTCAAGCGAGCCGAAGGCATCGGCATCGGCCAGAAGTGTGAAGGCGCGCCGGTCGAGCCGGAGACGCCGATGCATGTCCTCGATGGTGCGGTAAGGCTCCTGCCGGTCGGCAATCAGGAGTTCGGTGTCCCGTTCGGAAAAACCGTCGATCTGGCGGAAGCCGAGCCGGAGCGCTGGTCGAATATCGAGCGTATCCTCCAGAATATTGTCGCCCAAAGTATTGTCCCAATGGCTGAAGTTCACATCGACGGGCAGCACCGTCACGCCATGCTCGCGGGCATCGCGTACGATCTGGGCGGGCGCATAAAAACCCATGGGCTGGGAATTCAGAAGTGCGGCGGCGAACACTTCCGGGTGGTGGCACTTGATCCACGCGGAAATATAGACCAGATGCGCAAAGCTTGCTGCGTGACTTTCGGGAAAGCCATATTCGCCGAACCCCTTGATCTGGTTGAAGCAGTTTTCGGCAAAGGTCCGGTCGTAGCCACGATTGACCATGCCTTCGATCATCTTTGTCTCCATCGTATGAATGGTGCCCATCTTGCGGAAAGTGGCCATGGCGCGGCGCAACTGGTTGGCCTCATCCGGTGTGAATTTTGCAGCCTCCATGGCAATACGCATCGCCTGTTCCTGAAACAGCGGCACGCCCTTGGTCTTGCCGAGAATCTGCAGCAACTCGTCGGGCGGCCCGTACTCCGGCGCTGGCGATGGCAAGGTGCAGGGTTCCTCATTGTTTCGCCGCCGCAGATAGGGATGGACCATGTCACCCTGAATGGGACCGGGCCGCACGATGGCGACCTCGATGACGAGATCATAGAACTCACGCGGGCGCAGGCGTGGCAGCATGTTCATCTGGGCGCGGCTTTCCACTTGAAACACGCCGAGCGAATCCCCCTTGCACAACATGTCGTAGACGGCTTCATCTTCACGGGGCAGATTGGCCAGCGTCAGCTTTTCGCCGCCATAAAGCTGCGGCTTGTGCTGGTGAATGAGGTCGAAAGCCTTGCGGATGCAGGTGAGCATGCCGAGCGACAGCACATCGACCTTCATCAATCCCACCTCGTCGATATCGTCCTTGTCCCATTCGATGAAGGAGCGCTTGTCCATTGCTGCCGGGCCGATGGGCACGGTCTCGTCCAGACGGTCGCGGGTGAGCACGAAACCGCCGACATGCTGCGACAGGTGGCGCGGAAAGCCGATCAGCGTGATGGCCAGTTCCACCGCGCGTCGGATGATGGGATTGTCGGGGTCGAGACCCGCCTGTCTGATATGCTGCTTGTCGATGCCGCCGCCGGATATGCCCCAGACCGTATTGGCGAGCGCTGCCGTCACGTCTTCGGTGAGACCCAGCGCCTTGCCGACATCGCGGATCGCACTGCGGGACCGATAGCTGATGACGGTTGCGACAATGGCCGCACGATCTCTGGAATAGCGCTTATAGACATATTGCATCACCTCTTCGCGCCGCTCATGCTCGAAATCGACGTCGATATCCGGTGGCTCCTTTCGCTCCACCGAAAGAAAGCGCTCGAACAGGAGATCGACCTGTGTCGGGTCCACACCGGTGACGCCAAGGCAGAAGCAGACGACGGAATTGGCCGCCGAACCACGCCCCTGACACAGAATGCCTTCTCCGCGGGCATAGCTCACAATGTCATAGACGGTGAGGAAATAGGCCGCATATTGCAGCTTTTCGATCAGCGCCAGTTCCTTGTGGATCAGCGCCTGTACTTTCGGCGGGATGCTGTCCGCACCGTAATGACGGGCAGCACCTTCCCAGGTGAGATCATGCAGATGCTGTTGCGGCGTCTTGCCGGGCGGCACCGGTTCGTCGGGATAATCATATTTCAGCTCATCAAGCTGGAAGGTGATGGGCGCGACGAAATCAGCGGTTGCTTCGACGGCCTCAGCGTAATCGCGGAACAGTCGCAGCATTTCCTTCGGTGGTTTCAGGTGGCGTTCGGCATTCTTTTCGAGAAGCCGTCCGGCTGCGAAAACAGTCGTGTGGTGGCGGGTTGCCGTCAGCACATCCTGAAGCGCGCGGCGGTCGGGATGATGATAAAGAACGTCATTGGTGGCGAGCAGCGGCACATTGGCTTCGGCTGCAAACTGGGCGATGCGTTCGGCCCGGCGTCCGTCATGGCCCTGATGCGGCATGGCAAGCGCCAGCCAGACGGAGCCGGGGGCAGCTTGTGCAATCTCGGTCAGGCGCGCGGCAAAATCCGGCCTGTCGTCTTCAGGCGGAAAGACCGCGATCTGGAACTGCCGGGCGCGAAACAGCAGGTCACTCCATTCGAGGTGGCATTCGCCCTTGATGGCGGCGCGTACCTTGCCCTCCGTCAGCAGGCGGCACAATTGCCCATAGGCCGGACGATCGCGCGGATAGACGACCATATCCGGCGTGCCGTCAGTAAAGGACAGGCGGCAGCCGATGAAAAGCCGGAAATCGCTCTTGTCGCGAAAATCCTTCCATGCCGCATGTGCCCGCACCACACCGGCCAGCGTGTTGCGGTCGGCAATGCCGATACCGGACAGGCCAAGCTCATGCGCACGCGCTACCAGTTCCTGCGGATGTGAAGCGCCGCAAAGGAAGGAAAAATTGCTGGCAGCAGCCATTTCGAAATAAGGAGCCATCACGCAAACAGTCCATGCAGAAACCAGCGCGGATGATTGGCACCGTCATAAAGGCCTTCGCGGAAAATCCAGAAGCGCTGGCCGTTCTCGTCTTCCACCCGGTAATAATCGCGCAGCTCCGGAACCGCGTGACCGATTGCGATCCACCATTCCGGTTCGATCCTTTCCGGTCCTTCGGCAAGGCGCACATGATGGCGCACCCGCCGCCACAGGAAAAACGAAGGCGGACTGTCGGGCACTTCCGCCACGCTTTCGATCAACTGCGGCGGGCGAAACAGTTTTATGGGGCGCGCAGGCGGATCACCGGGAAGCATTGGTGCACTCTCATAATCGGCTTCGCCCTTGCCATCCGTGTGCAGGGCAGGGCGCAGGCCGAAGGCCCGTTCAGGAATATGCGTGTTGCGCGAAAAGGAGACGAGAACGCGGTTCTGTCCAAGCCGCGCCGAAAGCCGGTCGACAAGCTGGCCGAACCCGGCCTCATCTTCCTCATGCTGGTCGAGCCCTGTCTGGCGCTGGGCGATTGCCGCACTGCGCAGCGCTGCCAGCCGGATCATGTCGAAGCCGAAACCGGCATCGAGCGGGTCGGTCAAGGCGTTGAGCCTTTCACGCGCAAGGCGCAGGAAAACCTTGTCGCTGCGCAAGGGCTGGCCGGTTTCGATGTGGATATGACGCACTTCGCCATCGACACGGAAGAAGGAGGCCTCAATCAGAAGCGCGCCTTTTCCCTCCGGTTCAAGCTGCGCAAAAAGTTCCTGCGCCAGTTCTTGCAAGATGCGTTCGACCAGTTCCATTGCGGTAACCGGCTCTGACAGGCGGCGCTCGACGGCACTGAGCGGCATGATGCGCAAGGGGGAAATCGGCGCGCGCTCGCGCCGCGCCAGCCGGTCGAGCCTGGTGGCAAGATCGGTGCCGAAGCGGGCGGTGAGTGCGGCGCGCGGAAGCCCCATCACATCGCCGATGCGTTTCAATCCGGCGCGCTTGAGGCCGGTTTCGGCAGATTGCGTCAGTTCAAGCGCGGAGAGCGGCAGGCGGGGAAGCAGCCGGTCGGCCTCTGCCCTGCTGAAGACACCGCCCTTCGTTCCCCGTGCCAGAAGTCGCGCGGCAAAACTGTTATCGGCAACCGCCGCCTGTACGCCAAGCCCGGCCCGTTCCAGACGCCGGATTGCATCGGCACGCATGGCGTCGAGCCCGCCAAAAAGATGCGCGCAGCCGGTTATGTCGAGCATTAGCCCATGCGGCTCATCGAAGGCGACAAGCGGCGTGTAACGTTCGCACCAATGGGCAAGACGCTTGAGCAATGCCGCATCGTGCTCGAGTGCTGCCGCTGCCACTTCTAGCTTTTCCACGCGGGCGCGTGCATCCGTCAGCGCCATGCCGGGAAAAAGGCCAAGCTTTACCGCTCCGGCATCCACCGCCGTCAGGCGCAGCGCATTGGCCGTACGCTCGGTCACAACCAAAGGCAGATGCGGTTTGCCGTCAGGCGGAGTGCTGCTGCGAAGCCGGTCGGTCGGCAGAAACGGAAACCAGAGGGCGAGAAACAGACGTTCTGCCATCCCGTTCTCTTGCATCAAATTCAAGGGTTTCATTGTTCCATTCCATGATCCATTGCTCGCATGTGCCGTGGCGATTGCGCTCCAAAACCGCCGAAAAGACCGGCTTGCCGGGTGCGTTTGCTCCACTTGAACGGGACGGCGCGGGCGCCACCCGCCAGCGGCTGACGGCAGCGCTTTGCACGCCTGTCCGGTGGCTCCGGAGCAGGATGACGGGCAGCTGCGCGGTTTCGGTTGCCAGAAAGAGACGACGCGAAGCGGTCAGGTCGAGGCATTTCGGTTGGCCTGTCACCGAGGCGACAACACCGGAAACAAGATGCGAGGCCTTGCCGCCGCTTCCGGCTTCCAGCGCATCGTTTGCCGCCTTCAGCACATCCTGTGCCGTGGGGCAGCGCACGATCAGAAGTCGCGACGGATCGATCCCGAAGGCATGAAGTCCCGGCGGATAAAGCCCGCCATATTCACTTGCAGCGCTTTCTTCCTCGATCCAGATAATCGGGCGACGAGGCTCTATGGCGCATTCTGCGGCGCGGGCGGCAAAGGCGAGCGCAAAGCCGGTCGCGGCCATATGCGCGCCGGGGTTTTCGGCAAAAACCTCATGCAGCGCGTCGCCTGCAAGGCCATGCGGAAAGGCGGCATCCGCCCCGGCAAGGCCGAGCGTGAAACTGCGCGCCCGCCCGAAGCCCGTTTGCCCCTGATTTGCAAAACTGCCTTGCGGATCGTTGCCTTCAATGGTCGTAACCATGCGCCGCAGCGCCGCGATGTCGATGCCGCTCACGTCTAGATTCCATCTTTTTGTTCTCTATATGTTCTAGTATTGAATCGAGTGAGGCAAGAGTCAAGCGGGATCAGAAATCAGTCCAGTGGACTGATTTCCTTGTGTAGGCGTTTCACACTTTTTGGGATGCGCTCTATCATCGCGATAGCGGTTTTGGATTAGGCGGCTTCCCTGAAAGGCACGCCTGCCAGTTGCGCCAGATGGCCGGGAAGGTCGGTGCCTGCACCAGCCGCATTGATCGTGTCGAAATAATCATGCCAGCCGGTGGCGGTGATTCCGGCAATCAGCATGTCGAGAGCTGCTTCATCCGGGAAACGCCAGATGGCGAAGAAGCTCTGGTCGGGTGCAAAAGGCTTTGTCGCGTCGACGGGACCTAATGCCAAGGCCTCGATACCGAGCGCGGCAAGCCCGCCCATACCCGCGCCGACTTTCTCAAAGAAGGCCTGCCTGCCTTCAGCATCAAGCCCGTGCCAGCTCGATTTCGGGGAATAAAGCTCGGCGAGGTAATAGGTCATGTCATATCCCTTAGGGTTTCATTGATCTTGAAAGAGCGACCGGCATCGGTGCGGCTCCAGATGCGGCGCAGCAAGGTGCTGAGAAGCTGCTGTTCGCCTGACGAGAGATCGCTCATCAGGCTTGCAATCCATGCGGTATGTTGTTCGAAAAGCTGTTGCGCCAGCAGCATCCCTTCGGATGTCAGCCGGACAGTCAGCTTGCGGCGGTCCTCGCTATCCGCGTGACGCTTGAGGAAACCATCACGCTCCAGCCCGTCCAGCAGGCCGGTGATGGTGGCGCGCGTGACACCTGCGCGTTCTGAAAGCTCGTGCGGCGAGAGGCCGTCAGCTGCATTGTGCAGCAGAAACAGCAGGACGAATTTGCCCTCCGAAAGCTTGTGCGGTGCAAGCCGGTTGGCGCAATCACGGTCAATGGCCGCAGCAAGCGACAAGACTTCAAAGCAGGTTTTCAGCGCGTCGGTGGACGGGCTGTGACGGCGTTCCATTTCGCCCAGAAGGGCGTGGTGCTTTTGCTCGATTATTTCCATACGGTGACTTATAGTATGGCGCCATACTAAATGCAAGTGACTTTGATTGCTTGAGCAGGAACAGTGGAGAGCTTGATCGATAGGTATATACGGTTTATATATGATCCGTATATGAACTATATGGTCTGGACAATGCTATGGGTATCGTGAAAATCGGCGATGAACTGCATGAGGAACTGCGCAAGGCGAGTGACGTCATGTGCCGTTCGATCAATGCGCAGGCTGAATACTGGATGAAGATCGGCATGCTGGCACAAGCCCATCCCGACCTGTCGTTCAACGAGATCGTGCAGATGCAGTTGCGCGCAGCGCAGGTCGAGCTGCCGGTTCTGCCCGTTCTTACTGTGCAATCGTCATGACCAAGACATCTGCTGAAGTGGAGAAAATGGCGGCATCCGGCGCGCTGCTCGCCTCCGTTTTTACACTTCTCGACCGCACGCCGCTGGCGGGCATGACCACGATGCAGGTCAACGATCTGGTGGAGGATTATATTACCCGCGAATTGCAGGCACGGCCTGCCAGCAAGGGGCAATATGATTTTCCCTATGTGCTGAACAGTTCCAAGAATGAAGTTGTCTGCCACGGCATGCCGTCGGATGACGAGATCATTGAAAACGGCGAGATCATCAACTTCGATATCACGCTGGAAAAGGACGGCTATATCGCCGATTCCAGCAAGACCTACATGGTCGGTGACGTTGCTCCCTTTGCCTCGCGGCTGGTCCGTGTGACCTATGAGGCGCTGTGGAAGGGGATTGCTGCCGTGCGACCCGGCGCGACGCTGGGCGATATCGGCCATGCCATCGAGCGTCACGCCAAGCGGCATGATTACAGCATCGTGCGGGAATATTGCGGCCACGGTATCGGTCGCGAGATGCATGAGGAACCGCAGGTTCTGCATTTCGGCAAGCCGGGCACCGGCGTTCGTCTCCGCGAAGGCATGGTGTTCACCATCGAGCCGATGCTCAATCAGGGAACGGCCAAGGTGAAGACCGAAAAGGACGGCTGGACGGTGGTGACGCGTGACGGAAAACTGTCAGCGCAGTTTGAGCATACTGTCGCAGTCACCTCAAATGGCGTGCGGGTGCTGACCTTGCGTCCCGGTGAAGAAAAGATGCTGGCGGGTATAAAACACGCCGCTTGATCTCATGCGATCCTGCCGGTTATCCAGAGCACAAAGACAATCGTCCCGCCCACACTCATTCCAGCGGCAAGAATGGTCCCTGCGATGACGGGCGCGAGTTTCAGGAAAGAAATATGGGGCGTTATTTCCAGCCGGAAATTCGCCCTGATCTTTTCAGGGGTCAGGCAGGTGATTTCGTAATTCCCGGCTGTCGTGCAGTCGAAATAACCCAAGGCGTGGGAAGCATTGCCGCGCATGTCGGTCCGCCGGACGCTCAACAGGAAGCGGCTTGCGGAATGATAGGCAATCGGCGCGCCGGTCGCGCAGGCTTTGATGGCAAACCGCGTTGAGAAATAGGCCGTGCCGGGGAGAATGGTAAACGGCGGAAACACGATGCTGATCGCGTAGCGTCCGGCGTTCGGCAAATGAAAGACATGTGGCCGGGCGTTGCCCGCAAACTGGTGCCGGACATCAGGCGCAATCATTTTCCACAGAATGGGTATGCAGCGGATCAGTAGATAGATGCCGAGCAGAATGCAGACAGGTAGGGCCAGATAGAAAGACAAAATTCACGTCCCGCTCTAAAAACAAAAGCCCGCCGGGAGGCGGGCTTTCGCATTGATGTGATCCGATTAGCGACGGTCGCGGGCAGCCAATGTGCGCAGACGAAGCGCATTGAGCTTGATGAAGCCCGCTGCGTCCTTCTGGTCGTAAGCGCCCTGATCGTCTTCGAAAGTGACGAGCTTGTCGGAATAGAGCGACTTGTCCGATTCACGGCCAGTTACGATCACATTGCCCTTATAGAGCTTGAGCGTGACTTCACCTTCGACATGACGCTGGCTGAGGTCGATAGCAGCCTGCAGCATTTCGCGTTCCGGCGAGAACCAGAAGCCGTAATAGATCAGCTCTGCATAACGTGGCATCAGCTCATCCTTGAGGTGCGCTGCACCGCGATCGAGCGTGATCGATTCGATGGCGCGGTGTGCAGCCAGCAGGATCGTGCCGCCCGGCGTTTCGTAGACGCCACGCGATTTCATGCCGACGAAGCGGTTTTCCACGAGGTCGAGACGACCGATGCCATTGTCGCGGCCATAGTCGTTGAGCTTGGCAAGAAGTGTCGCAGGCGACAGACGTTCGCCATTGATCGAAACGGCATCACCCTTTTCAAAGCCAACCTTGATGATGGTTGGTGTGTCAGGTGCCGATTCTGGTGAAATCGTGCGCATATGCACATATTCCGGCGCTTCGATTGCCGGATCTTCCAGAACCTTGCCTTCGGAGGAAGAGTGCAGCAGGTTGGCGTCAACCGAGAATGGCGCTTCGCCCTTCTTGTCCTTGGCAACCGGAATCTGGTGCTGTTCAGCAAATTCGAGCAGATGTGTGCGGCTCTTGAACGACCAGTCGCGCCATGGAGCGATGATCTTGATGTCCGGGTTCAGCGCATAAGCGGAAAGCTCGAAGCGAACCTGATCATTGCCCTTGCCAGTCGCGCCGTGCGCAATTGCGTCAGCGCCGGTCTTCTTGGCGATCTCGATGAGATGCTTGGAGATCAGCGGACGGGCAATCGAAGTACCGAGCAGATAGACGCCTTCATAGACGGCATTGGCGCGGAACATAGGGAAGACGAAATCGCGCACGAATTCTTCGCGCACATCCTCAACGAAGATTTCCTTGATGCCCAGCATTTCCGCCTTCTTGCGTGCTGGTTCAAGCTCTTCGCCCTGGCCGAGATCGGCGGTAAAGGTCACGACTTCTGCGTTAAGCTCAGTCTGCAACCATTTCAGGATGATCGAGGTGTCGAGACCGCCCGAATAGGCGAGAACGACCTTTTTAACGTCTTTCAGCTTGCTCATAGTTCACTTCCGTCTGAGATGCGATTGTGGCCCAAAGGGCCGTAGAACAGGATGTTGCAGTTCTTTTATCAGTTGCTAAGCGGCGCGCAAGCCGGATGGCACTTTGTCAGCGAAAAGAAAGCGTCATCTGCCATTATGGATAGTCTTGACTGTCACTTTGATTTGTAACTATAAAAGTTACATGATTAAATCTGGCAATCCATTTTCTGATCCGCAGGTCGTCGCCCATTATGCCGAAGGGCCGCCGAAAGCTGTGCCGGGCTTTCGGGATATGCAGCGCATGACGCGTTTGCTGCTTGCCGAACACCTATCCGATACTGCAAGAATTCTGGTGTTGGGTGCGGGCGGTGGTCTTGAACTCAGGCTCTTTGCTGAAAGTCATCCATTCTGGACGTTTGAAGGGGTTGATCCGTCTGCCGAAATGCTTCAATTGGCGCGGCAAAACCTTGGCTCCAATGCGGTTCGTGTGAACTTCCACGAAGGCTATATCGGTAGCGCATCGCCGGGACCGTTTGATGGTTCTGTCTGTCTGCTGACCATGCATTTTCTGGATGAGGAAACGCGCAGGCAAACGCTCGCGGAGGTGCATCGTCGGCTGAAGCCCGGGGCACCGTTCATTTTGGCGCATTTCAGCTTTGAACAGGACAATGCCGACGAACGAGCATTGTGGCTGTCACGCTATGCTGCCTTTTTGAATGATTCCGGTGTCGATCTGGCAAGTGCAGTGAAAGCCAGTGCTGCGATCAAAGAACGCCTTCACATTCTAACACCGCAGCAGGACGAGGCGCTGATACGTGGTGCGGGCTTCAAGGATCTGAGCCTTTTCTATGCATCTTTCACCTATCGCGGATGGGTTGCTTACGCATAAACAAGGGGCGCTGAGACGGCTAAAAAATCCTGTGGCGGCGCAATTGAATTCGCGTTAGCTTGCCGCGAATTCTCGGAGTGCCTTTCGATGTCTTTTCTGACAAACCTGACCTTCATTCCCGAATGGACCATCTTCGTCCAGTTCGTGATCGCTACTGCAATTTTATCCATCACCCCCGGCCCGGATATGACGCTTTTCGTCGGGCGTGCCCTGTCTGAAGGGAAGGCGGCTGGTTTTGCCTGTATGGCAGGCGCAAGCACGGGCATTGTCGTGCATACAAGCATGGTGGCGTTGGGGCTTTCTGCGCTTATCCTCGCTTCGCCTGCAGCCTTCACGGCCCTGAAAGCCGTTGGTGCGATTTATCTTGTGTGGCTTGCCGTGCAGGCTATTCGCAAAGGATCGGCATTCTCGCCTGAAAAGAACGGTGGTAAGAAGCATACGCTGTTCCAGAACTGGGCGACCGGACTTGGCATCAATCTGCTCAACCCGAAGATCATTCTGTTCAACATGACCTTCCTGCCGCAGTTCGTTTCCGCACATGATCCACATGCTATGGGAAAACTGTTCTTCCTTGGCCTGTCGTTCATACCGCTGGCGTTGCCTTTCACCATTCCTATGGTGGTTGCAGCCGACAGGTTTGCTGGTCTTCTTAAGAAGAACCCAACGGTTACACGGATTGTGGATTGGCTTTTTGCCGGTATTTTCTCAGCTTTCGCGCTGAAGATCATCACCGCACAGGCGAAGTAAATCGCTATTCAGCCGGGCGGGCTAAAAATCGCCCGGCGTTGCGACCGGCAATCAGCCAGTAGACGAAGCCGCCGACAATGCCAGAGCAGGCGCCGGTGGTGTAAAGCATGACAGAGAATGAATCGATCGGTTCCATCTGCCATGTGAAAAGGCCGATTGAGATCATGGCAAACAAGCTGATCAGTAGTCCACCTACGCAATAGAAAAGCGAAGATGTTACAGGCTTGGTCTCACTATAGATGACCATTCCAAGTGCTGGGAAAAAGCTGAACGCGCCTGCAATGCCTGCAAAGAAGAATCCACCCAAGTGCAATGCAGCCTGAAAACCTTCAGAACCCCAATTTCCAACAAAGGGATTGAAAGCGTCGGTACCATCAACATCGTGCCGGAGCAACGTGTTGAGGTCGAATTGGCCGTAAAGAACCGCCGCAAGAAAATAGCCTGCAGCGAGAACCGCACAGCAATAGCCGAAACAGATAACGAACAAGCGAGTTATATAATCGAACGTGTCGGTCAACCGCGCTTAATCTCCGTGTCCGGCGATCATCATCGCTTCGAGCGCCAGACGCTCGGTCTTGCGCATACGCTCTGATTCCGACTTCAGCTGACCGCAGGCAGCCAGAATATCACGGCCGCGTGGTGTGCGGATCGGCGATGCGTAACCTGCTGCATTCACATAATCAGCAAAGCGCTCGATATGCTCCCAGTCCGAGCACTGGTAGTTGGTGCCGGGCCATGGGTTGAACGGGATCAGGTTGATCTTGGCTGGAATGCCGCGCAGCAGCTTCACCAGAAGCTTGGCGTCTTCCATACTGTCATTGACGTCTTTCAGCATCACATATTCAAACGTAATGCGCTTGGCATTCGACAGGCCCGGATATTCGCGGCAAGCCTTAAGCAGCTGTTCCAGCGGGTATTTTTTGTTGATCGGCACCAGAAGGTCACGCAGTTCGTCGCGCACTGCATGCAGTGAGATCGCCAGCATCACGCCGATTTCTTCACCAGTGCGATAGATTTCCGGCACAACGCCAGAAGTTGAAAGCGTGATACGACGCTTGGAAAGCGCCAGCCCATCACCATCGGATGCGATCAGCAAAGCCTTTTTCACTTCTTCGAAGTTATAAAGCGGCTCGCCCATACCCATCATGACGATGTTGGTGACCTTGCGGCCTTCCGCAGGCACGATAGCGCCGTCGGGCGTGTTAGTATCCGGGAAATCGCCAAGCCGGTCACGAGCCGTCATCAACTGTGCCAGAATTTCTTCTGAGGTGAGATTACGTACCAGCTTCTGTGTGCCGGTATGGCAGAAAGTGCAGGTCAGCGTGCAGCCCACTTGTGAGGAAATGCATAGCGTGCCGCGACCTTCTTCAGGAATATAAACGCATTCGATTTCGACAGGGCGTCCGGCACCGCGTGGCGGAAAACGGAACAGCCATTTGCGCGTGCCGTCCTGCGAGATTTGTTCTTCAACCACTTCCGGACGCGCAATGGTGAAATGCTGCGCCAGAAGAACGCGCAGATCCTTGGAGATATTGCGCATATCGGCAAAGTCGGAAACGCCACGCACATAAAGCCAGTGCCAGAGCTGCGCGATGCGCATCTTGACCTGCTTTGGCGTCACGCCAACCTTGATCAGCTCATCAGCCATTTCCTCACGCGACATGCCGATGAGCGACGGCTTCTGCTCCATATTTGCGCGCACGTGGCGGGCAAGCTGGTCGCGCGTATCATCAATGGTTAAGTCGAATGAAATGGACATCTGTTTTCAACTGTTGAGGACGTCGCATAAAGCGCGCCGATAAACACTATCTGTTGCATGGATATATGGGCTCGTTCATTTGAAATGCGAACCCTGTTGCGCGCGGACATAGCACACAATATTCGATCCGTCATCCCGCAGTATATCGTAGCAGATATGCAGGATGGATAGGCCGAGGATCAAAAAGAAAAGCCGGAGCGGAGCCCCGGCTTAGTAATTTAGCTTGAACCGATTGGCTTATTTGCACTTCTGAATGGCTGCGAGTGCTGCCGAAATGCCTTTGAGCGAATAGGTGTAATTGGTCTTGGTGCCGCGCTTGGATTGTGCCTGCACCTTCATGTCCGAACCGCCGCGCATTGCTGCAATCAGCTGTGGTTCTTCGGCGGCGTTTTCCATCCAGCCGGATTTTCCGTTGACGAACATTGTAAAATTGCGGTTTCCAATGGTGACAATGACCTTGGCATTCGCATTGGCGTTCAGCTCATAACCAGCCATGAACTGTGGTTCAAAGCTGATATTCTGTCCGGGCTTCTGGCTCACGAGGAAGAAGTTGTCGCCATGATCAACATTGGCTGGCGCTTTCTGCGTCGGAACGGACAGGACATAGCAGACCTTGCCATTGCCTGACTGGTAGCTGTATGCGCCCCAGGCGTCGAACTGCTTAATCTGGGTCGGTGTCTGGGCGAGAGCCGAGCCCGCCATTGCAATCGTGAACACCGAAGCCGCGACGATCGATTTTCCAAGCATGGTTTTTTACCGGTTCTCTTTCGTTTGCTTCAAAGTCGAATATCGGGATGTCGCCGTTCAACACGCCGTCCCGTTTGGTGACCCTTAATGTGCCTTAATCTGGGTTACCAAACGGTGAAGTTTTGAAAGAAAACTTGAACGAGCAGGCCGAGGCCCCCGCAATCCCGTTGCCAACTTCATCCAAAAGAAAGCGGCAAGAGTTTGTCGTATTGCGTCAATGCACAATGATAGTGATGTCGACCCGTAACAAAGCCGTGAAGGGGAGCGGCGGCTTTAAGCTGCCTCCTCCTCGTCGCGCAGGGCCTCACGGGCCGCAATTTTATGCGCAGGCGTTATATGCGTGCGAACTGCAGTCAGGGCAGCCATCAACACTGCAATATCATCGGTAAAACCAATTCCGACCAGCATATCGGGGATGACATCGAATGGCAGAACGAAATAGGCAAGTGCTGCCATCAGTGTCATGCGCACGCGCGTCGGTGTATTCTGGTCGAGCGCACAATAATAGGCAGCCACGACTTCATCCATGAACGGGACCATGCGACCGGCACGGCGTGCGGTCTTCCAGAAACCTTTTTTCACCCGCTCGCTGCGATTATTGAAATCGCCTTTGTCGCCGGGTTCGAGGATTTCATCAATCTTGACGCTATCCATCTTCCGTTCAAACTCCTGTCAGTCGGTTATCTACGACATAGTTATATATGACATGACGATACCGCAGATGGGAATATTGCGACCGCGTTTCAAGATTAAGAGCTGTGGTCCGCCCTGAGAGAACCGTCAGCTACACCAAGTCTCCCAAATCACCAGAATATAGCTCTCAGCCAAATCGGGTGGCTTTGTCTGATCGGATTAAATGGAGATTTGCGATGCATCTAACCGGCTATGGCGAAAACTTTGTGCGCACCGACCGGTCAAGTCAGTTCTATCGCGGCCATCAGTTGGCCATGGCGCAGGATATTGGCGATCAGGTCAATATCGATGTAAAGGATGGCATTTGCTACGACACTACCGCCTATATGCGGTTCTTGCTGGGTGCGGGCATTTCTGAGCACACATTACGTGGCACATCCGGACAGAACTGGATTCCCTTGCTGAATTTCAAAGCCGGAGAGCTGTGGAACGGCTATTCGGCTCTGCCCTATGGGCGAGCAATCGGCTTCTATGATGTCAGAGCCGGGCACATATTCCATTCTGCTATTGCCATTGGTGACGTTTTTATCAGAAGCGTGAATGGAGGTGCTTTAGGGCAAAACTGGAACGAGAAAATCGATCTGGCGAAGGTGCTGCCTTACTCGTGCAGGAATCGCGATGGTAGCTTCAGCTTCCAGAAAAAGGTTATTATTGTTTATATTTCAAAGGTTTGAATAGATTCAAGCCAATGCATTCATCTTGCGCGCAAGCTTGATATCAAGTTCCGTGATGCCGTTTTCACTGTGGGTCGAAAGCGTGACATCGACGCGATTATAGACATTGAACCATTCCGGATGGTGGTCGAGCTTTTCAGCGTGAAGCGCTGCGCGCGTCATAAAACCGAACGCGGCATTGAAATCCTTGAACTTGAAAGTTTTTTGGATCGCTTCGCGCCCTTCGACTTTCTGCCAGCCTTCTAGGTCAGTGAGCGCTTCTTGGAATTCGTTTTCCGTCAGCCTGTTGCGTGCCATCGTCTTTTGCCTATGTTGGGTTCGTCATATCAGTTTATCATAGCCGCGAGAGTTCCGTGACCCATTCAGCCCCGACCAGTATCCTTTTCGTTTGTGCAGGCAATATCTGCCGTTCGCCGCTTGCCGAAGGTGTGATGGGCGAAGTGCTGAAACAGCGCCGAATTGATCATGTGCTGATCGATTCGGCGGGCACAAATGGCTATCACACTGGCGAGGAACCCGATGATCGTTCGATCCGGGTTGCCGCACGCCATGGCCTCGATATCTCGGCCCAACGTTGCCGTCAGCTGACCGCCGGCGACTTCACGCGCTTTGATCTCATTCTGGGGATGGATCACTACAATATGCGGATGATCGGCCAGCGACAGCCTGCAAACGCAAGTGCCCGCGTCGGACTTTTCACCGAGATAGCCGAAGGAAAGCCGGTTGAAATCCCCGATCCTTATTATGGCCAGATCGGGGACTTCGAAGAGGTTTACCGGATGGTTCTGGCGTCTTCCAATGCGTTGGCTGACCAGTTCTGGCGGGATGCTGCCATCAAAGGCCAGGCTTCTTCAACGATATAAGGTCCACCACCCACTGAATCACGTGAAGACATCAACACGAAGCGACCCACTTTGAAGGGCAGAGTCGAAAAATTGCCGCGTGAAGAGAGATAATGCACGACATCTTCAATACGTGGATTTCTCAAGCGTGCCAAAGTCACATGGGGTGTAAATTTGCGCGGATCGGCGGGAATACCAAGCCGCTGGCAAATGCGTTCGATCTCGCCTTGCAATGCATTGAGTTCAGGCGAGGGGGATACACCAGCATAAATGCTGTGCGGCTTCTTGGAACCGAAAGCATCGACACCTGACAGGTTGAGCATGAATTCGGGGCGCCGCACGCGATCAAGCGCATTGGCAACCTCGTCGGCCACATGGCCTTCCACATCTCCGATAAAACGCAGGGTTATGTGGTAATTTTCGACATCAATCCAGCGTGCGCCGGGGAGGCCGCCTCGCAATAACGAGAGCGAAAGCGCGGCGTCGCGCGGGATTTCGAGGGCAGTAAAGAGACGCGGCATAAAGCATCCTCCTCGAACCGTTCTGCGCCAGAGCGTCGTGTGGCCGAAACCACTGGAGGACGCTCTGAGTTAGAGTGCCTATGCACCGATCATCAGAAAAACGAATCTTCTTTCCTAACCGATGCAACTCTCAGCGAATCATTCTTCGTTGTTTTGAGCAAGCTGTTTATGCCTCCCGATTGTGTCAGCCGCCGGATGTCCCCGTCTTTTGTATGTCTTTCAGGTTTTTCTCGATTGTTGGCAAAAATTTCGCAACCATGGCTTCGACCCCTTTTTCATTGGGATGCATGCCATCTTCAAGTAACAATCCTTTCTGTGTAGCGACGCCATCAAGGAAGAACGGATAAAGCGGCACACCGTATTTCTGGGCGAGCCTGGGATAGATCGGATTGAATTTGTCAGCGTAATCCTTGCCCATATTGGGCGGCGCCATCATGCCCGCAAGGATAACGGAGATGCCGCGTGCCTTGAGGCGCGACAGCATTTCATCAAGATTTTTCTCGGTAATGTCGGGTGAAATGCCCCGCAAAGCGTCATTGGCACCAAGTTCAAGGATCACCAGATCAGTGCCATCGGGGATCGACCAGTCGATGCGAGCAAGGCCGCCGGTGGTGGTGTCGCCGGATACGCCTGCATTTTCGATGCTGACTTCATAGCCCTTATCGTCGAGCACTTTTTCAAGCTGCTGAGGGAAGGCTGCATTGGAAGGCAGAAGATATCCCGCCATCAAACTATCGCCAAAACCGACAATTTTTACCTGTGCAAGCTGTTCGGTTGGTAATGCATCTTCGAGCCCTGTCGGCTCCTCCTGCGCATTTGCGGCAGGCAAGCTTGCGGCAAGAAAAGATCCAACTATCGCAAAAATCGACAGCCATGCCGGGATCGAGAGTTTGAAACGCATTGTCAGCAACCCATATCTAGCAACAAGGTAGGAAAATCACCCGAAGAACTTCTCCTCGGACTTCTCTTCAATTTCTGGCGCAAAACAAGTTCAATTTTGTGGCGCGCTTTGGCTCTTCAATATTCATATAGGAAGAAAAACGCGTGACGGAACAGGTGACTCCCCCGATTTTTGCCCCGATTATCGAGCTTGAGAACGTTCATCTGACGCTTGGACATGCAGCCTCATCGGTCCATGTCCTCAAGGGTGTTTCACTTTCCATCGCCCAGGGACGGTCTGTCGGCATCGTGGGGCCATCGGGTTCGGGCAAGTCCACGCTTTTGATGGTTCTGGCCGGTCTTGAGCACGTTGATAACGGAAGTGTGAAGATCGCAGGTGAGACAATCAGCAAGATGACTGAGGATCAGGCGGCAGCCTTTCGCGGTGCCAATATCGGAATCGTGTTTCAGTCCTTTCACCTCATACCCAATATGACAGCGCTGGAAAATGTTGCCGTTCCTCTGGAGCTTGCAGGGCGCAAAGATGCATTTGAAGTGGCTGAACGAGAGCTGATCGCCGTCGGCCTTGGTGAACGCCTCACGCATTATCCTTCAGAGCTTTCTGGTGGGGAGCAACAGCGCGTGGCGATTGCCCGCGCGCTTGCGCCAAGCCCAAAAATCCTGATTGCGGATGAACCGACAGGCAATCTCGATACAGCCACGGGTCGCCAGATTACCGATCTGCTATTTTCCAAACAGCGCGAAAACGGTTTGACCATGGTGTTGGTTACACATGACCCTTCACTGGCTGCGCGCTGCGATCATGAAATTCCAGTACGTTCGGGACGCATTGAAGAACCTACGCGAAAAGAGTCAGCGTTCGAAGCGGCGGTGGCTGGCGCATGAGCGGAATTGCCTCATTTTCACTAGCACTTCGCTTTGCATTACGTGAAATGCGCGGTGGTTTGTCCGGTTTTTATATTTTCCTCGCCTGTATCGCGCTGGGTGTTGCAGCCATTGGCGGTGTGAACTCTGTCGCGCGTTCTGTCAGCACAGGCATTGCTTCGGAAGGTCAGAGCATTCTTGGCGGTGACCTGAGCTTTGCGCTTAATCAACGAGAGGCAAGCGCAGATGAGCGTGCCTTTATCGAGCAGCAAGGCCGCTTTGCCGAAAGTGCGACCATGCGTTCCATGGCGCGCATACCGGATGGCACCGATCAATCGCTCGTAGAGGTTAAGGCAGTAGATGCCGCCTATCCGCTTTATGGTGAGCTGAAGGTACAACCTCAACAGCCGCTTGCGGATATGACCAATGAGCAAGATGGCGTCTATGGTGCCGCCGTCAGCCAGGATTTCCTCAATCGAATGGGCCTGTCGCTGGGCGCGAAAGTGCTGCTTGGCTCCTCAACGTTTGAATTGCGGGCACTGATTGAAAGCGAACCTGATCTGCTGTCGTCCGGCTTTAATTTTGCGCCACGCTTTCTGGTCTCGATGGATGGTCTGCGTGCGTCGGGACTGATCCAGCCCGGAAGCCTCGTCGATCATATCTACAAGGTCGCATTACCAGATGGCGCGCCGGATTCAGCAATCGTGCAATTGCGTGAGCGGGCAAGCACTGATTTTCCGGATGCAGGCTGGAATATCCGTTCGCGCGCTAACGCTGCACCGGCGCTGAGCGCCAATATCGAGCGTTTCTCGCAGTTTCTTACGCTGGTCGGCCTGACTGCTTTGATCGTTGGGGGCGTCGGGGTTGCCAATGCCGTTCGCGCCTATCTCGACGGCAAGCGGGGTGTGATTGCGACCTTCAAATCATTGGGCGCGCCCGCGCGTTTTGCTGTGCTGGTCTATCTGGTGCAGATCATGGTGATCGGCCTTGTCGGCATCGCTATCGGACTGGTTCTGGCGGCAATCATGCCCTTTGCGGCGGCGGCAGCGCTCGCCAATTATTTGCCTGTCGCCGGTGGCGGCGGGTTTTTCCCGGATGCACTTGCGCTTGCCGCTGTCTTCGGTCTGATCACAACGCTGGCCTTTGCAATCATACCGCTGGGCCGCGCGCGTAATATTCCGGCCACAGCCCTTTTCCGCGAGCAGGGTTTTGAGCAGCGCGGCTTGCCACCGTTCCTTTATCTCAGCCTCGCTGTGTTGCTGATTGCGGCTTTGGCGGGTCTTGCACTTTACGTCGCCTATGACCGGCGGATCGCTGCCATCTTCATCGTGTCATCAATTGCGGCCTTTGGTGTTCTGCGGTTGGTCGCGGACGGTATCCGCTGGCTTGCCCGCCGCGCACCGCGCATGCGTTCAACTGCCGTTCGCCTTGCGGTCGGCAATATTCATCGTCCAGGCGCATTGACCCCTTCGGTGGTTCTGTCGCTTGGCCTTGGTCTTACACTCATGGTGGCGATTGCACTGATCGACGGCAATCTACGCCGTCAGGTCACAGAAAACATTCCTGCACAGGCACCGGATTTCTTTTTTGTCGATATTCAGAACAAGGATATTGGCGATTTCACCAAGCTTGTGAGCGGCATCGTACCGGATGGCAAGCTTACCTCCGGTCCGATGCTGCGCGGGCGTATTGTAGCCTTTAACGGCACCAATGTACGCGACATGACCATTCCGCCGGAAGCTGCATGGGTATTGCGCGGCGATCGCGGCATAACCTTTGCCGACAAGGTGCCCGAAAATTCGACACTCACTGAAGGTGAGTGGTGGCCAGCGGATTATAGCGGCGAGCCATTGGTATCTTTTGCGGAACGTGAGGGCAAGGAGCTTGGCCTGAAGCTTGGCGACACGGTCACGGTCAATGTACTTGGCCGTAACATCAATGCTAAGATTGCAAGTTTCCGGCAGTTGCAATGGGAAACACTGGCGATGAATTTCGTTATGGTGTTTTCGCCCAACACTTTTGCCGGTGCGCCCGCCACATGGCTTGCGACGCTGACCATTCCTGACGGGCAGAAGAATCTTGCGCCGGATGTGCTGCGGCAGGTCACGAAGACATGGCCAGCGGTTACCACTGTCAGCGTGACCGATGCGCTTGATGTTGCCAATGATCTGATCAGCCAGCTTGCAACGGCAATCCGTGCGGCTGCATCCATAGCGCTTGCGGCCTCGGTGCTGGTGCTTGGCGGGGCTTTGGCTGCGGGCAATCGGGCACGTGTTCACGATGCCGTTGTGCTTAAAACGCTGGGTGCCACGCGGGGTACGCTCATTGCAGCCTATATCGTCGAATATATGCTGCTTGGGCTTGCAACAGCCATGTTTGCGCTGGTCGCAGGAAGTGCTGCCGGTTGGTATGTAGTGGTAGAAGTGATGAAGCTCAAAGCACAGTTCCTGCCGGATGTGGCTCTGATGACAGTCGCTGTTGCACTGATCCTCACCGTTGGTTTCGGCCTTGCGGGAACATGGCGGGTGTTGGGTCAGAAACCTGCAACTGTGCTGCGGACCATATGAACCATTTGTAATGTTGGATCAGAAATGGGCTAAATGCTTGGATAGCATGGAGAATGCACTTCAGATTTCAAGCTGCCTCATCACGATTTTTTACAGGTAGTACTTGTACGATAGCTCTGAAATGCCCATAATATACGCAGGCATGCTGGGGTCCCGCCAGCGGCGCCTGGGAGCGGTTCGAAATGAGCCAGGACCCGACACCGGACGGGACAAGGCAAGAGGATTTAAGTCATGGCTGACTTTCGCAATATTCAGGCGCAGCAGAGGCCGGTAGGCGGCGCTCGCGCTGATGCCAGCATTGATCAGGGACTGCGCAGCTACATGCTGGGCGTCTACAACATGATGGCTATCGGCTTGGCCGTTACCGGCCTTGCTGCATTCGCCGTCGCATCTCTGGCAGTGACCAATGACCCGTCTGCTGCTGTCGCGCAGATGGCAAACGGCAAGATGCTTACTGCACTTGGTGCAGCACTTTACACGTCTCCGCTGCGCTGGGTGGTCATGCTTGCACCGCTCGCAGCAGTGTTTTTCCTGAGCTTCCGTATCGAACGTCTGTCGGTTTCGACCGCTAACGCCGTATTCTGGGGCTATGCAGCTCTCGTCGGTCTGTCGCTGTCGTCGATTTTCCTGGTCTTCACCGGCCAAAGCGTCGTGCGCACCTTCTTCGTAACGGCAGCTTCCTTCGGAGCGCTCTCGCTTTACGGTTACACGACCAAGCGTGATCTTTCCGCAATGGGTTCGTTCCTGATGATGGGCCTGTTCGGCCTGATCATCGCCTCTGTCGTCAACATCTTCCTTGGCTCCACCGCGCTGCAGTTCGCAATCTCGGTGATCGGTGTGCTGATCTTCGCAGGTCTCACCGCCTACGACACGCAGTCGATCAAGGAAATGTACTACGAAGGTGATGCTTCGGACACGCAGGGCCGCAAGATTGTGATGGGCGCGCTGCGTCTCTATCTCGACTTCATCAACATGTTCATGTTCCTGCTTCAGTTCATGGGCAACCGTGACTAATCAGTCTGGAATTGAATTATGCGAAAGGGCAGCGGAAACGCTGCCCTTTTTGCTTTTCAATCGCGTGACTTCGAGGCATGTTGAAGGCGTAATCTGAACCTGACTTCTGGCTTATGACATGCCCCATATCCGCGATTTTCAACCCACAGATATCGATGCCATCACTGCAATTTACACAGAGGCTGTGCTGAACGGTTCCGGTTCTTACGACATCGAACCGCCCACCGTTGAAGCAATGAAAACTCGCTTCGATGCATTTGTCGAGCAGGGCTTTCCAATTCTTGTCGCGGAAGAAAATGGGCTGGTGCTGGGATATGCCTATATCAGCTACTTCCGTACCCGGCCGGCCTATCGCTGGCTTGCAGAAGATTCGATCTATATCGCGCCGGACGCTAAGGGGAAGGGCGTTGGCAAGCTTCTGCTTGGCGAGCTTATCAAGCGTGCGACCACGTTGGGCTTCAGGCAATTGCTGGCAGTGGTTGGTGACGGCGAGCACAACATAGGCTCTGTGAAGCTGCATGAGAGCCTCGGCTTCACCCATAGCGGACGTATTCAGGGTTCAGGCTTCAAGCATGGACGCTGGCTCGATACGGTCCTCATGCAATTGCCGCTCAACGGTGGCTGCACCGTCGACCCGGGCGAAGTGCCCCTTACTTAGAGCGCGTTTCGATCTGATTGGATCAGATCGGCGCTAAATATTTGTTTTAACGCGCATCTTTGTCCGAAAGCCGTTTCACACTTTTCGGGATGCGCTCTAATCAATTATCGACCAGCTTGAGGCTTTTATCGAAAACACGGAGCACACGCTCCAGTTCGTGTCCGCGTTTCATAATGAGCCCACTTGCAGCAATCACAGAATAGGCCCCCTGCTTCTGTGCGAGTTTGGGGTTTTTCTCCACACGAAACAGCGGAACTTCGCTGGCCCGCCGAAAGATCGAGAACACCGCTCTATCGGCCAGATGATCAATCGCATAGTCGCGCCACGCACCTGTGGCGACCATACGGCCATAAATATTCAGGATTTTACCAAGTTCGTGTCTGTCAAAACTGACAGTGGGAGAAGGCGGACGTGATTGCGCTAAAGGGACAATTTTTGGCGTCGCCGATGGATGAGAGGGCGAATGCGAAGACTTATCTTCATTCGCAGCGCTTGGTATGTCCATTTTCTTCCTTTCGCCGTCAGGAGCTATTGTAAAGGAAATACGGGAACACCGATCAAATCAGCTCATGACAGTAAGGTGATGCTTTTGTAAAACGATTGCAAGATCAAGCGCTGGTACTGGCGGTTTTCTATGAACTGCCCACAAGAATAGACCCCCAATTAGTTGTATATTAGCTGTTCACGAAAAGAGAAAAGCTGTTCTCAATGGTGATCGCCAGCCACATTTTGGCCTTGTCAACTTCGCATTCCGGCCCGATTATGACGTCAGCATCACCATGTTGCCTGAGACGGTTCGGTTCGGGTATGTCCGACCCCAAGCCCCCCGCCCAAAGGACTGCCCGAGCCGAACCAACCTTCATTGGCCTAGCCACTCAGACAGATGCAACATTCCCGCAAAATGATAAGATAAACAGCTCGCACGAAGCGTAGTTGCTGTTGCGTTCGCGTGTTGCGGGCGTTTGACGAAGCGGCTTTTAGAGCCCGAGCTGAACTTTTTGTTTGAATATCGCGGCACCGAGAATTGGACCGAGCGCTTTGTCGCTGTTGCTTTGCTGCAATACCACAGCACAGCCGGTCACATCCTTGCGGGTCAACTCGGAAGCTGGCAGCTCGATTTTCAAAGCCTGACCATCCCACATGCCAATCGTATTGGTGTCCGTTACCGTATTACGATAGGTAACGGACTGCCCTGCGTTCTCACCCTTGTCAATCGGAATGGTTACCGAATCGCGCAGGTAGAACATAACGACATGTACGGGCTTCTCTGGTTTTTCACCTGCCGCAATCTCAATCGACAGGCGCCCATCGTCCAGTTTCCTGATCGAAACGGGTACGTTGAGCTTACTCGCATCAAGATGCTGCTTCACGACCTCGGCGTCGCCGCCGTTCATTTCCGAAGCGCCATTGACGATTGCCTGAGGCGTGTAGACCATCTTGGCATTGAACGAATTGCGATAGGCATTCTGGCGGTCTGTATTGTCCTGTGAGGCGAGTGTGTCGCGCCAGCCCATGTAATCCCAGTAATTAACGTGGAACGACAGAGCCAATACATTGGCGTCGTCAGCGTATTTCGCCAAATTCTTGTCAGCCTGCGGGCACGAGGCACAGCCTTGACTGGTATAGAGCTCGAGAACGGACGTTCGCGTGCTGCTATCCTGAGCTTTCGCTACGCCCTGCATTGACAGGCAACCGGTGAACGCCAGCCCCAATGCAGCACAAACACCGCGCAAGCCGGGAACATAGTCGCCGGAAAGCCATGTATGTGTCCCATGGAAAGGGTAATGGAAGGTCACTTTGGGTTCATCCTGCAATAATTGACGCTGACATCTATTATGTAGGAATTACGACGATCAATAGGAATTCACGTTGCAGTGAGATTTGCAGGCAGTGTGTTTCTTTTATCTCACTAAGATACGTCTCCTAAAGGCGGAAGCTGGCTTTTTCGAGTATATGTGCAGCGTCGCGCTTTAATAAAAGGCAAATTGCGAATGAGACAAAGTTTGAGAGAAAAGGCCATCGCCATCTGCGATGAAAAGATCGCGAAAAAGGGCGATACGGTCGGTATCTCGTTCTATGCATTCTTTGCCAACAAAAACACGGAACCGGAGCTTCTTATGGAAGCTGCCGAGTGGTGGATAAAGACCCACACTCTCGATCACTTTGAAAAAGCTTTAAAAATCAGGGAAATGATCCGTTCGGGGCAATAAAACGGTCCCAGAGACTGAAAAAGCCGCCGGATTTCTCCGGCGGCTTTTTTGTTTGGAGCGTTGTCGCTGATTAAGCAGCGAGATCGCGCAGAACGGTCTGCAGAATGCCGCCGTTCTTCATGTAGTCGAGCTCGTCCAGCGTATCGATGCGGCAGATGAGCGGAACTTTCTTCACTGTGCCATCAGCATAAGTGATCGAAGCATCGACCTTCTGGCGCGGACGTACATCGGCAAGGCCTTCGATGGAGACGATTTCGTCACCCTTCAGACCCAGCGTCTGCCAGCTTGTGCCTTCCTCGAAGACGAAAGGCACAATGCCCATGCCAACGAGGTTGGAGCGGTGGATACGCTCAAACGACTGTGCGATCACAGCCTTGACGCCGAGCAGGTTGGTGCCCTTTGCAGCCCAGTCACGAGAAGAACCGTTGCCATACTCGACGCCTGCGAAGACGACGAGTGGCACACCTTCTGCCTTGTACTCCATGGCTGCGTCGTAGATCGAGGTTTCTTCCTTCGACGGATAATGGATGGTGTAGCCGCCTTCACGACCGTTTTCGCCCAGCATGTGGTTGCGAATACGGATGTTTGCGAAGGTGCCGCGCATCATCACTTCATGATTGCCACGACGCGTACCGTACTGGTTGAAGTCGGCAATGCCGACGCCATGATCGATGAGGTACTTGCCAGCAGGCGACTGTGCCTTGATGGAACCGGCAGGCGAGATGTGGTCGGTGGTGATCTTGTCGCCGAAGAGGCCGAGGATGCGTGCACCCTTAACATCACCGATTTTGCCTGCCGACTTGCCCATACCCACGAAGTAAGGTGGGTTCTGCACATAGGTCGAATTGTCGTCCCATGCATAGGTCTGGCCTGCAGGAACCTGAACGGCCTGCCAGTTTTCGTCGCCCTTGAACACGTCCGCATATTTTTCGGAGAAAATCTTGCGGGTAACGTTCTTGGCAATGAATTCCTGGATTTCAGCCGATGAAGGCCAGATATCGCGCAGGAATACCGGGTTGCCGTCCTGATCTTCACCAAGCGGCTCCTTGGTCAGGTCCTTGGTGACCGTACCGGCAAGAGCGTGAGCGACGACGAGCGGCGGCGAAGCCAGATAGTTCGCCTGAACGTCCGGCGAAACGCGGCCTTCGAAGTTACGATTGCCGGAAAGAACGGCAGCCGCGATCAGGCCCTTTTCGTTGATCGTCTTGGAGATCGGAGCAGGCAATGGACCGGAGTTACCGATACAGGTCGTGCAGCCGAAACCAACGAGGTTGAAGCCGAGCGCATCAAGATCCTTCTGGAGGCCAGCGGATTCAAGATAAGCGGCAACAACCTGAGAGCCGGGAGCAAGCGAGGTCTTAACCCAAGGCTTGGTCTTGAGGCCCTTTGCAACTGCATTGCGGGCCAGAAGACCGGCAGCGATCAGCACGCTTGGGTTGGAGGTGTTGGTGCATGAGGTGATTGCGGCAATTGCCACATCGCCATGGCCGAGATCGTAATCTTCGCCTTCAACAGCGTAACGTGCGGTCTGGCCTGTGGTCTTCTTGTATTCGGTTTCAAGCGAGGTTGCGAAGCCCGATGCGATCTTTTCCAGCGCAATGCGGCCTTCAGGACGCTTTGGACCGGCCATCGACGGAACGACTTCACTCATATCCAGTTCGAGAACATCCGTGAATACCGGATCAACGCTGTCCGCTTCCCGCCACATGCCCTGTGCACGTGAATAAGCCTCAACGAGCGCGATGCGGTCTTCTTCGCGACCGGTCGTGTTCATGTAGTTGAGCGTTTCTTTGTCGATCGGGAAGAAACCACAGGTCGCGCCATATTCAGGGCCCATATTGGCAATGGTTGCGCGATCGGCAAGGGTCATATTGTCGAGACCCGGGCCAAAAAACTCAACGAACTTACCAACCACGCCTTTTTTGCGCAGCATCTGGGTAACGGTGAGCACGAGATCGGTTGCGGTAACGCCTTCCTTGACCTTACCGGTCAGGCGGAAGCCGATAACTTCCGGCAGCAGCATGGAAACCGGCTGACCCAGCATCGAGGCTTCTGCTTCAATACCACCAACACCCCAGCCCAGAACGCCAAGGCCGTTGACCATGGTGGTGTGGGAGTCGGTGCCGACGCAGGTGTCAGGATAAGCAACGGTCACGCCGTCTTCTTCCTTGGTCCATACGGCCTGCGCCAGATATTCGAGATTCACCTGATGGCAGATGCCGGTGCCCGGAGGAACGACGCGGAAGTTCTTGAATGCCTGCTGGCCCCACTTAAGAAAGCGGTAGCGTTCGCCATTGCGCTGGTATTCCAGATCCACATTGGCCTTGAATGCGCTTGGATTGCCGAATTCGTCGACGATGACCGAGTGGTCAATGACAAGATCGACAGGAACCAGCGGGTTGATCTTTTCAGGATCGCCGCCGAGGTTCTTCAGGCCGTCGCGCATAGCTGCCAGATCGACAACGGCCGGAACGCCGGTGAAGTCCTGCATGAGTACGCGTGCCGGGCGATAGGCGATTTCCGCGCCTGCCGAGCCGCGATCATTCAGCCACTTGGCAACGGCTTCGATGTCCGACTTCTTGACAGAGCGGTCATCTTCGAAGCGGAGCAGGTTCTCGAGCAGAACCTTCATGGAGAACGGGAGCTTGGAGATGCCTTCGAGGCCGTTCTTTTCGGCTTCGGTCAGGCTGTAATAAACATATTCCTTACCGGCGACGGTAAGGGTTTTGCGGCATTTAAAGCTGTCAATGTGTGACACTGCGTTCGTCCTTCATGCTACTGGCCGGAAAACCAGGACGAACGCCTCTGCTGCGTTTCAAGGACGCGCTAAAGGTGCGGGTGCAGTCATTTCCGCTGTCCGTCCCGAAACCTGTGCTCCTACAAGCGCCAAGCCTTTGAGATCGGCCAAAATTTGTTTCCACACCGACCGCTGGCATGGTAGCCCTCATATAGAGAGTTTCCTAAAACGATTCCAGACAGAATATCGTGAATTTGCTCCCTTGCGGCGAAATGTTGCGATACCCGCGTTCAGCCCTTGCCGGACGTGCCTATTGCATAATTTCTTAAACTCTTATCAGTTTAAGATAAAATTATGCAGCAAGTTTAAACTGTTAGAGCGACCTTTTGTGCGCCTTGCAGAGCGCACGGCGCGCTAAGGAGAGAAAATGCGGCTTGAGGCCGAAAACCTGGCAGGCGAACGTGGCGGCGAGACAATCTTCTCTGCCCTTTCCTTTGAATTGTCTTCCGGCGAAGCGCTGGTGGTCACAGGTCCGAACGGCTCCGGCAAATCAACGATGCTGCGAATCATATGTGGTCTTCTTGCGCCGGAAGATGGCGCAGTCGAGTTGTTTGAAGAGGGAACCTCGCTTCCCGTTCGCGCATCTTGCCACTATCTCGGTCACCAGAATGCAATGAAGCCTGCCTTGAGTGTGCGCGAGAACTTGCTGTTCTGGCAAAAGTTCAATGGCGAACCACGCCTCGATATCGATGAGGCGCTTGAGGCCGTTGATTTGCCAGGCGTTGAGCATTTGCCTTTCGGCTATCTTTCCACCGGGCAGAAGCGTCGCGTTTCAATCGCCAAGCTGCTGGTCAGTTATCGTCCGCTCTGGATTGTCGATGAGCCGACTGCCGGGCTCGACAAAGCATCCGAGGCGCGTTTTGCAGAACTGATGCGCGGGCATATGCAGGAAGGCGGCATGATTGTCGCCGCAACGCATATTCCGTTGGGCTTAGAGGCATTTTCAGGGAAAGTGGAAGCCGGTTTCCCGTCCGAAACTGCGTTGGAAAGAAACATTGGCGTTCGCACACTCGACATGGCCGCCTATTCAGTTGAGGCTGTGTGATGCTGGCGCTTTTTATCCGGGATATGCGCCTTAGTTTTCGCGCTGGCGGTGGCGCGCTGATCGGCATATTGTTCTTTCTGGCGGTGATTTCGGTGATGCCGTTCGGTGTCGGTCCTGATCTCAATCTCCTCGCGCGTATCGGCCCGGCCATGTTGTGGATTGGCGCTTTGCTGGCAACACTGCTCGGGTTGGACCGGCTGTTTCAGGCGGATCGCGAGGATGGTTCGCTCGATCTCCTGCTGATTGGCGCAGACCGCCATATGCTGGCTTTCACCGTTTTTGTGAAATGCGTCGCTCATTGGGTGGCAAGCGTATTGCCGTTGGTGATTGCGTCACCCATGTTGGGGCTGTTCATGAATATGGATGCGACGGCAACCGCTGCGACTGCCCTCACACTTCTTGTTGGCACCCCGGCAATTGCCTTTATCGGAGCTGTTGGTGCAGCATTGGCCGTAGCGTTGCCGCGTGGTGGTCTGCTTGTTTCGGTAATCGTGCTGCCGCTGACCATTCCAGTGCTGATTTTTGGCGTGTCAGCGTCTTATGGCGCGACTGATGCCGTGGCTCCGTTTTTTGCACCATTCCTTATTCTCTGTGCGCTCACTTTGTTTTTCGCTGTTCTGGGTCCGTTGGCCGCAGCAGCTTCATTAAAAAGCTCGGCGGATTAAAGCATTTCCAGCAAAAGTGGGAACCGGTTTTGCGTAGGATAATGCTCAGAAATATTGTGATCCCGAAAAGTGGGAGCCGTTTTTGGGTCAAGATCATGCTCGGCGGATTGACGCAGTTGATTACGGTCAATTGAACAGCATAACGCGTCAGGTATAAGTATAAGCCATGACGAATGATACGATGAGAACCACAAGCTGGCTTGATCTGGCAAACCCCACGCGCTTTCTTGGCTTTGCGGGCAGGGTTTTGCCATGGCTTGGGCTTCTGTCTGCACTGTTTCTGGCCATCGGCCTCTATATGGTCTTCTTCCTGTCGCCGGAGGACTACCAGCAGGGCATGACGGTCCGCATCATGTATATTCATGTGCCTTTCGCATGGCTTTCCATGATGTGTTACTCGATCATGGCAATCTCATCTCTGGGCACGCTGGTCTGGCGTCATCCGCTGGCGGATGTTTCGATCCGCGCTGCAGCTCCGCTGGGGGCCGTTTTCACTGCGCTTGCGCTGGCAACAGGTTCGCTCTGGGGCAAGCCGATGTGGGGCACGTGGTGGGTGTGGGATGCGCGGCTGACGTCCGTGTTCGTGCTGTTTCTCATGTATCTTGGCATTATCGCACTGTCGCGTGCCATGGATGATCCGACCAAGAGCGCCAAGTCTGTCGCGGTTCTGACACTGGTGGGCTTCATCAATATCCCGATTATCAAATTCTCGGTCGATTGGTGGAACACCCTGCATCAGCCAGCCTCTGTCTTCCGCATGGACGGTCCGACCATTGACGGCTCCATGCTGCGCCCACTTTTCGTGATGGCCATTGGCTTCACGCTGCTGTTTCTCACGCTGCACATGATGGCGATGCGCAATGAAATATGGCGCCGTCGCGTGGCCATGATGAAAAAGCTCGCAGCCCGCAATGCCGACCGCAGCCGTATGAAAAGAGAACAGGCTGAAACCCAAGGGGAGGCGGTATGATGAGCCACATGGCTTTTGTTGTAACGTCCTATGGCCTCGCCGCGGGAGCACTTGCCATCACAATTGGCTGGATATTGATCGATCAGCGTACCCTGAAGAATGAGCTGAAGCGGCTTGAGGCACAGGGCGTGCGTCGCCGTTCTGCAAAAGCCCCCGGTAAAGCATAATGACCGAAACAACCGAAAAGTCTGCCGCGCCGAAAAAGCGCTCCACATGGGTTGCCCTGCTGCCGCTGGCGATTTTCGTCGGACTGGCCGCAATCTTTGCCGTACAGCTTCTGTCAGGCAAGGATAATACGACCATTCCTTCGGCACTGATTGGCAAACCGGCACCGCAGACGAGTCTTCCGCCTGTCGAGGGTCTGGTGCGCGATGGTGCGCCTGTGCCGGGTCTCAACAGCGAAGATTTTATAGGCAAGCTCACACTGGTCAATGTCTGGGGATCGTGGTGCGTCCCCTGCCGTCAGGAGCATCCGCTCTTGATGGAAATCGCCAAGGATGAGCGCATCCGCGTGGTTGGCCTCAATTACAAGGATCAGCCGGAAAACGCGCGCCGCTTCCTCGGCGATCTCGGCAACCCGTTTGCCGCTGTCGGTGTCGACCGCGCCGGACGCTCAGCAATCGAATGGGGCGTCTACGGCGTGCCGGAAACCTTCCTCGTAGATCAGAATGGCAAGATCGTCTACAAGCATGTCGGGCCGTTTACCCCGGAATCGGTGAAGAACGATCTGATGCCAGCGGTGGAGAAGGCGCTTCAGTAATAGTTGAGCTTATTCCTGAACCGATGATCTGAGGTCATGTTGCAGCTTTTCGAGCATTGGAGCAGGCATGTTCAATCCCTCGAAATCGCAATATTCATCAAGAAGTTCGGGAGATTTCTTTTTGAACTTGGCGGTGTCTACTTCACCCTCATTATTCACAGCTCCGACCTTATAAAGAATGTCAGCCGTTGCTTTGATCGAGATACGTCCAAGTTTGAACGCGATTACTTCCTGTTGATCTCGCGCCATGATCGTAGTTGTGTCCAGCTTAAACTCTGAAGGCATATCTAGCGTGAGGTCCATGACGCTAATCTTGTTGGTTTCCAGAGCCTCATAATATTGCTTGCCTAGATCGTAAGCTTTTTGTGTGAAACTGGATGACAGAAGGTATGAAGAGGCCGCTGGTTTTACAATATTTCCGATGTTTTGGATGAGGATAGCGCATTGAAAATTCTTTAGGGATTTAGCGGGAAGCGCTAGATAATCTTGCTTGGTTAGTTCTTGGGTTTGCGCCGGTGCAATAGACAATAAAGAAGCAGCTATAGATGCACAAAATATGGCTCTCAAATTCATGGCTTCCAATCTCCTGATAAAATAAAAGGGCTCCGAAGAGCCCTTAGTAAAATATTCTCTTACGAAATCAATCCGGCAACTTCCGCACCGCGCCTTTGGCGGCACTGGTTGCCATGGAGGCATAAGCCTTCAGCGCGGTTGAAACCTTGCGCTTGCGCTCTTCCAGCGGCTTCCAGCCCGTTGCTTCCTGCTCGGCGCGGCGTTCGGCCAGCGTTGCATCATCAACAGCCAGATGGATCTTGCGGTTCGGGATGTCGATATCGATGATATCGCCTTCGCGCACCAGACCAATGGTGCCGCCTTCGGCTGCTTCCGGCGAAACGTGACCAATCGAGAGGCCTGAAGAACCGCCCGAGAAACGTCCGTCGGTGATCAGCGCGCAAGCCTTACCCAGACCCTTCGACTTCAGATAGCTGGTTGGATAGAGCATTTCCTGCATGCCGGGGCCGCCGCGCGGGCCTTCATAGCGGATCAGCACAATGTCGCCAGCCTTGATCTTGCCGTTCAGAATGCCGAGTACTGCGGTATCCTGACTTTCGAAGATGCGGGCAGGGCCGGAGAACTTCAGGATGGAATCGTCCACGCCTGCCGTCTTCACGATACAACCGTCTTCGGCCAGATTGCCGTAAAGCACGGCCAGACCGCCATCCTGACTGAAGGCATATTCCTTGGAGCGGATGACGCCTTTTTCACGGTCTGCATCGACGCTGTCAAAGCGACGTTCCTGTGAGAAGGCAACCTGTGTCGGCACGCCGCCGGGAGCTGCGGAATAGAACTTGTGTACCATTTCGCTCTTGGTGCGCGTGACGTCCCAATGATCGAGCGCCTTGGCCATGGTTTCGCTGTGCACGGTCGGCAGCGCAGTATTGATGAGGCCTGCCTTGTCGAGCTGACCGAGAATACCCATGATACCGCCTGCGCGATGCACGTCTTCCATGTGAACCGTGTTGTTGGCAGGTGCGACTTTGCAGAGCACCGGTACGCGACGCGACAGGCGGTCGATATCGGCCATGGTGAAGTCGATCTCGGCTTCCTGTGCGGCTGCAAGCAGATGCAGAACCGTATTGGTCGAACCGCCCATCGCAATGTCGAGTGTCATGGCGTTTTCAAAGGCCGGGAAGCTTGCAATCGAGCGCGGCAATACGCTTTCGTCGTCCTGCTCGTAATAACGGCGGGCGAGATCGACAACCAGATGACCGGCTTCCACGAAGAGGCGCTTGCGGTCGGCATGGGTTGCGAGCGTGGAGCCGTTGCCCGGCAGCGACAGGCCGAGAGCTTCGGTCAGACAGTTCATCGAGTTTGCGGTGAACATGCCAGAGCACGAGCCACAGGTAGGGCAGGCAGAGCGCTCAATCGCCTTGACCTGATCGTCGGTGTAGCTGTCGTCAGCGGCTGCAACCATCGCATCCACGAGGTCGAGCTTCTTGACCTGATCGTCCCAGACGACCTTGCCTGCTTCCATCGGCCCGCCCGAAACGAACACGACCGGGATATTGAGGCGGAGTGCTGCCATCAGCATGCCGGGAGTGATCTTGTCGCAGTTGGAAATGCAGACCATCGCGTCGGCGCAATGGGCATTGACCATATATTCAACCGAGTCGGAAATCAGCTCGCGCGATGGCAGCGAATAGAGCATGCCGTCATGGCCCATCGCGATACCGTCATCGACCGCAATGGTGTTGAACTCCTTGGCAACGCCGCCAGCCGCTTCAATTTCGCGCGCGACGAGCTGGCCGAGGTCCTTCAGATGCACATGGCCCGGCACGAACTGGGTGAACGAGTTCACCACAGCAATAATTGGCTTGCCAAAATCCTCATCCTTCATGCCGGTGGCGCGCCATAGGCCGCGCGCGCCAGCCATATTGCGGCCGTGGGTGGTAGTACGCGAACGATAAGGAGGCATTTTCAAACCTTTTAGCACTATTTCAGAGTGAACCTCGCCCTTTAAATAGGGTCGAAATGCGCTCTATTCTACTTTGTTGACGCACATCTTATCCGAAAACTGCTTCACACTTTTCGGGATGCACTAACCTGTGATGCCGGTATGGCAGAACCATTCCCGCAGAGCAAAGCGCAAATTGCCCCAGCGCTTGCACCGGTCGCGCATCCTTTAGGATATTGCGTTCAGCGGAAAAGTTCAGGCGTGCAACAGCAATTGCAGGCGCCGACAAGATCAACCTAGCATATTATTGTTATAATGCAAAAGATTTAAAGCTTTAAACGTAAGGAAATTTCTTAAAGCTCATTTGTTGCAGAAGTCATGGCGCTATCGAGCAGCGCATTGGCTGTCTTCATACGCTGTTCTGCGGCCAGACGAAATTCTTGCGGTAACCGGTCTGGATGGTTTTGCGCGGCGAACTGTCGGCGCAGGCGTTGAAGCTCTGCCCGTTTCATTTCGGGCCGCAGATTAAGTTCCCTGCGAATGGAAGCTGGCGACTGGCTCTCCATGCGTTTTGCCAGTTCTTGCATTTCGCGATCTAGCTTGTCCTGATCGCTTTCAAAATCCTGAAGATCGAACTGTGGGACTATTTTTTCTGTCGGGTAAGTTCCGTTTGAAGCCGGATTGAAACCGGCGGAAAACACTGCGGATGCGAGATTAACTGTCGGGCGCGGCAGGTGTTCAGCGCTGTCGCGCTCCGCTTCAGCCTCTTTCAATACGGTTGCAAAATCGGGGAAGCTGTGACGCATCAGACGCGTTGAGCCATATTGGGTGTAAATGCTGAAGCCAGCGCCCTTGTCAGTACATAGGGCGGAACGGGCTTCTGGAAGATCGGCATTTCCGGATAACGTGCCGCGAGATGCGCAGGCAATCCACCGCCAGTGTGAATGACGACGAAGATGTTCCGGCTTTTCAGCCTATCAAGAATGGGTTCGAGATCACCATCTGCCAGATTGACGTCGAGAATAGCTGCATCGACATCCTGATTATTTATGATGTCTATGGCCTGCCTTACGGTGCCCACAGGGCCGACAACCGTTCCGTTGGCATCTTCCACAGTGGCGGCAACGTCGAGGGCGACAAAAATTTCGTCCTCCACGACCAGTACGCGCCTATGTTCAAGATTATCCATCTTCTTTCCAGTGTCGCTTTCGATCTAATCTTTTGTGAAGCCCATTTGGGCGGGCTATCACAGAGTCAATGCGCAAGGACACAGGGAGGTTCCCTGAGTGATCAGGATAATAGACTAATGGTGAATCAAATCTTTACTGCGCAGCTATTTATAACGTCGAGACGCGGGTATCGTATCGGATTCAGCCAGGCCAAACTTGCTCTAAAACGCGGTAAATGTGAGCGTTGTGAGCGAACGCACAATGTTTGGAATGTTCAGCACGTTTTCGTTGATGAACTTGCCGATATCGTCACCTTCAGCGACATAGATTTTGGCAAGAAGATCATATTCGCCACTGGTCGAATAGAGCTCCGATACGATTTCACGCTGAAAGAGCGTGTCCGCAACCTCATAAGTCTTGCCGGGTGTGCATTGCAGTTGCAGGAAAACGGGCTTCATATCTCTTCCTTTCGCGGCAAGCCGCTCATTGGTCGTTGACCAGGTGGTGGCTCGCCGTATGGCTGGATTGCCGATTGCGTTTGCAGGTTTCAAGCACGGGCGGATATGTGAAATCAAGAGCGTTTCATCAGAACAGTCTGCGTTTCGATGGCCATTCTAATTTACTGAATTGTGTTTTTAATTCCGGAAGGCGATAAGAGTCACTGACAGTTGAAATTAAGATAATAATTATATGCTCTATGTACTGCCCGCCGTCCTGCTCCTGTTTTCACTGGCCTTCGTCGTTGTATGGGCTGTAGATAAACTGCGTCGCTATCTTTTGTGGTGCGCGTTGTGCTTTCTCTGCATTGGCTTGGCCATGCTTGCGCAGCTTGTCGATATACCCGTGGATGATGGCCAGAACACGATGCTGACGGCCACAGTCTACGTGCTTGGCGCTTTGGCAGGCGGGCATGGGATTCTGCGCCGATCAGGTCTTAGTTTGTCGCTTTGGTTCTGTGTTGCAAGCCTTGTGCTGATCCTCGGCGGCATTATCTGTTTCCTGTATCTATATCCTAGCCTGCTCGGTCGGGTGTATGTACTCAATCTCGGGCTTGCATGTGTGATTCTGGGTATTGTCTGGCATCTGCGCGGCCTTGTTCACGGGTCTCCTGCCGACAAGCTCATCCTCGGCATGTTGGTTCTGGTTGCAGTCCAGTTTTTCCCGCGCACACTGCTGACTGCGCATTCCATTGTCAGTGAGGATACTCCGGTCGATTTTGCCTTCACGCCGTTCTGGCAGTGGACGGTTTTTTCAACGGCAGTCGCAGCGGTCATTGCTGGGCTTGTGCTTTTTGCAGCAGCGGGCGCTGATCGGTTCGATGAACTTGTTCATGAGCGCGATAGCGATCCCCTCACAGGGCTTCTCAACCGTCGTGGGCTGGAAGCGCACATGCTGGCTATGGAGCGCAACAATATTTCCGGTTGGGTTGTGGCTTGCGACATCGATTATTTCAAAACGATCAATGATGTTTATGGACATGCAACAGGTGATGCTGTTTTGAAAGAATTCGCAGATGTTCTGCAATCGCATTTAAGGAGCCGTGATTTGGCGGCACGTACGGGTGGTGAGGAGTTCATTCTCTATCTTGATGATATGCCCTCGGATGCCGCCTTCGCGTTGGTCGAGAATATCCGGGAAAGCGTTACAACCCACGAATTTTCTCGTCTTTCAACTGGTGTAAACGTTACGTGTAGCTTTGGTGTTGTCAGGCTTCGTCACAAGGATGATCTCTGGCAAGCAGTGGAGCGGGCCGACAAGGTTCTTTATGCCGCTAAAGAAGCGGGTCGTGACCGAACTTTGTTTGAAGAGAATTTTTCCTGACTGTACTGGGCGATCTTGTGGGGATGAAGGCCGATAAAATTGCCGTGATGGTCGACAAGCTGACGCAAAGAGTGTGTTATTAAAGCATTTCCAGCAAAAGTGCGAAGCGGTTTTGTGTCGGATAATGCGTAAAAACAAATAGATAGAGCGGTTCCAATGGTTCAGTTTTAACTGGAACCACTCTAAACCTCTTTCCTGAATTCATACGAAGCGAGTTACCCGAAATCTCATGAAGTTTTTATCTGCTCTGATCCCGAATTCATTCATCGCTCGCCTTCTGTCGTTCGTTACTATGTCCGTCATCATCTCTGTGAGCGCGCCGTCCATGGCTATGACAGCACTCGAAAAGGCGCAGCTTGAAAAGCTCGATCCTGCAACGCGTCTTGAGCAGCGCTGCGATGTTGAGGCGATGGAGCGGATCAGCCGGGATGAGAGAAAATTTTCGGTCGACAAGGTTCTGGCTTATGCTTTTACCGATCCTGTAGCAGGAAAGAACAGCATTCAGGCTGACGGTGCTGCATTCCGCAGCCGTGAGCATTGGTATAAGCTCGCTTTTGTCTGCAAGACGGATGATGAGCACATCAACGTCGTGTCATTCGACTATGATATTGGCGATGAAGTTCCACAGGATCAGTGGGACAAGCACTATCTCGTCCCCTGAACATTATTGCTCACTGTCGTCAGCGCGACAGGACGAAAGAATTGTCACCTCTTTGGCTGAATCGTCGGCTTCGAGGTGGCTTAAAATGCCCAGTCCGTCTTTTTCAGCCCAGCGATAACTGTCCTGTTCATCCATGGCGACGTATTTTTTGAGAGCGTCGTGCCATTGCAGCGCAACCATCTTGCTTTCAGCGTCAAGCACAGCGAAAGCGGGCTCCTCACCAGCATGAATGTAGGTGACGGGCACAACAACTCCGCGTTCACAGACATAGTCGATGCGAATGACCGAGTCCCGGCTTATTGCTTGCGCCAGACCGGGGCTTGCCGTGAGAGCTGTCATGACGAATGTGATACCCACATTGTATAGGCATTTTTGCATAGTGACCTCTCCTTCGCCCGACCTGCTATCTGATCTGTTGGCACTATTCTCACGTCTTAGAGCGCCGGGCGCCCTATTGGGCGCGCAAAGGTCGCTCTAACACTTTAAAATTATGCTCTAATATCGCAATCGTTCCTTTTGAAACATGAAACTCTGTTCGTCGTAACCAACTCAGCAAATTCGTAGCAGAAAAAGTCGCAGAATTTCAATTTTGTACCGGAACCGAATCCATCTTTGTCCGTTATAACTCTGCTGGTCGTTAGATCGGCCGGGACCCGGAGTAAATTTGCCCCCGCAATCCCAATCCGGGTCCCACTTTTAAGGGCGAGAATGATCATTCCTGAATTTATTGGGATTGATCGGTTTTTTCACAGCCGTTTATATTGATGAAATTGAGAAGAATTCATATTGAATCCCGGTGATTGCCGTATGACGCTTAATATTATTATTGCCTTTGTTATTATCGGATTGCTCTCGTTGAAATTCAAACGGCGTAAGACGGGCTTTTTATTATTAGGCCTTGGTGTCGTTTTATATGGTGCAATTGTTTCTGCAATTCTTCCTGATTATTTGATGAGCCGCCTGCAATCATCCTATTCATCGCAATTGCAGACGCAGCTTGAAGACAATACTGCCTTCGTCGTCTTCGGCATGGGAACCCAGACGGTCAATGTACAGGGTCAAAACGTGGTCGAGCTGCTTGCCTTCTCTTATGGGCCAATCTTGACGGCGGTTGCCATGAACCGTCAGTGTGTCGAGAAGAGTCTCAGCTGCAAGTTTATCGCCAGCGGCGGTGATGTAGCCGGAACGGGCATTTCCGAAGCCGCATCAATCGCCAAGCAGTTGGAAAATGCCGGTGTTGATCGGACGTCCATCCTGCTTGACGAAAAGAGCCGCAATAGCTGGCAGAACGCCAGGAATACGGCGGAAATCCTGCGTGAAATCAGACCGAGGAAGGTCGTTTTGCTGCAAGCTGCGCCCATGATGAAGCGCGATCTTCTCTATCTGGCGCATTTCGGCGTGAAGCCCGAGCCGGTTGCGGTCGGTTATCTGACCGGATCGCAAACCAACATGTCTTCGGCAGGCCTGTATTTCCTGGCGACAGATCTGGCGCTCCACGAGGAAATCGGCGTCTGGCGCTATACGCTCTACAATTTTATGGGCTGGAACGAGCCGAAGCAGCAGCCGCTCGAACTGGAGCAAGCCACGAGTAGCCAGCCTGCCGCTGGAACTGTGCCGGTTGCCGTGCCTGAGCTGGTCCAATGAGTTAATGATACTATAGCCGACATGTTTCGACATGCCAGTGGAAAAATTATCCCCGAATTCTCCTGCAAAGCGAGTAGATTTTTCGAAGTCGTTTCAAATAACGACCGACTTGTGGCATCCTGTCTTCAAAGAGCTCTGATACTGTCTTGGCCAATGAAACATGGAGGCGGTCATGAAGATATCGAGATTTTCGCTCACTTTAGCAGCATTGGTTGCTGCGGCTTCGCTGGCCGGGACGGTTCAGGCAAGTTTTGCCGATCAGACGCTTTTGAATGTGTCCTATGATCCGACGCGCGAGCTTTACAAGGATTACAACGCGGCCTTTGCAAAACACTGGAAGGATCAGACCGGTGAAAATCTGACCATCCGCGTTTCCCATGGCGGTTCGGGCAAGCAGGCACGCTCCGTCATTGACGGCGTCAAAGCTGATGTCGTGACACTTGCGCTGGAAAGCGATATTGACGCGATTGTCGAACATTCCGGTAAAATCGACAAGGATTGGCGCAAACGCCTCCCGGATAATTCCTCACCCTATACCTCCACGATTGTTTTCCTCGTGCGTAAAGGCAATCCCAAGGCCATCAAGGATTGGGGTGACCTGGTAAAGGATGGCGTCGAGGTCATTACGCCAAACCCGAAAACCTCGGGCGGCGCGCGCTGGAACTATCTGGCTGCCTGGGCGTGGGCCTATAAGGAATATGGCGGCGATGAAGCCAAGATAAAGGATTATATCGGCGAATTGTTCCGCCATGTTCCGGTGCTCGATACAGGTGCACGCGGTTCGACCACGACCTTCGTGCAACGCCAGCTTGGCGATGTGCTGCTGGCTTGGGAAAACGAAGCCTATCTTTCGATCGCTGAATTCGGTGAAGATGCTTTTGACATTGTGGTTCCGCCGCAGTCCATCCTCGCAGAACCGCCCGTGGCGCTGGTCGATAAGAATGCCGATGAAAATGGAACCCGTAAGGTTGCCGAGGCCTATCTCGAATATCTCTATTCGCCGGAAGGTCAGGCGCTTGCATCCAAGCATTTTTACCGTCCATCCAAGCCGGACGTCGTGCCTGCTGACCAGAAGCGCGAGTTTCCGCAATTGCAGCTTGTGACGATTGATGATCCAATCTTTGGCGGATGGGCCAAAGCGCAGCCTTATCACTTCGGCGATGGCGGTACATTCGACCAGATCTACAAGTCTGCGAAGTAAATCCACTCGTGGTCTGATTCCGATAGGATGCAGTCACACGAAAGATCAATAAAAGGGAACAAATATTGATGTCTTCGCGCCCTGCACCGGTCAGAGCAGGGTGGCATTTCAGAAAACCGAGTGTCATTCCGGGCTTCGGACTGACACTCGGTTTTAGTGTCGCCTACTTGACCCTTCTTATTCTTATTCCGCTTGCGGCTCTCGTGCTGCGCTCGACCGATGTCGGGCTGTCGGGTTTTTGGCGTATCGTCACCGATGAACGCACCATAAAAGCGCTTGAAACCAGCTTTGGCACAGCCTTCATTGCAGCGCTTGTCAACGTTGTGTTTGGCGTGATCCTGGCCTGGGTGCTGGTGCGCTATCGCTTTCCGGGGCGACGGTTCATTGATGCAATCGTCGATATTCCGTTTGCACTTCCAACGGCTGTTGCCGGTATCGCGCTCGCTTCGATCTATGCACCCAATGGCTGGATCGGCAGCCTGTTGGCTCCGTTTAATATTCGGATCGCTTTTTCGCGCGCAGGCATCGTCGTGGCGCTGATCTTCATCGGCCTGCCATTCGTGGTGCGCACAGTGCAGCCCATTATGGAAGAAATCAGCCGTGAGGTTGAGGAAGCTGCAGCAACCCTTGGCGCGTCGCGTTTCCAGACAATCTGGCGGGTGCTTCTGCCAAGTCTGCAGCCAGCGATTCTCACTGGCTTTGCACTCGCTTTCGCACGCGGGGTTGGTGAATATGGTTCCGTGATCTTCATCGCGGGCAACACACCCTATGTGTCGGAAATCGCACCCTTGCTGATCGTCATCAGGCTTGAAGAATATGATTATGCCGGGGCGACCGCGCTTGCGACCGTGATGCTGGCGCTTTCATTTGCCATGTTGCTGTTCATCAATCTGATCCAGTCCTGGACGAGAAAGAAGTATGGCTATGGCGAATGACATAACAACTTCGATGCGCAGTGCCGTGACGGAAAGTCTGCCGACGCGGCTCCTTTTGATTGGCATAGCGCTGGTGTTTCTGGCGCTCTTCCTCATTCTGCCGGTGGTCGCAGTTTTTGTCGAAGCCTTCCGTAAGGGAACGGAAGAGTATCTTACTGCGCTTGTTGAGCCGGACGCCTGGGCAGCGATCAGGTTGACCTTGTTGGTTGCGGCAATATCCGTGCCCGTCAATCTGGTGTTTGGTGTCGCCGCTGCTTGGGCAATTGCCAAGTTCGAGTTCAAAGGTAAGGCCGTTCTGACAACCTTGATTGACCTGCCATTTTCGATATCGCCGGTTATTTCCGGTCTTGTTTTTGTGTTGCTGTTTGCAAGTCATGGACTGCTTGGACCATGGTTATCGAGCCATAATATTCAGATACTCTTTGCGGTGCCTGGTATCGTGCTGGCAACACTCTTTGTGACATTTCCATTTGTGGCGCGCGAACTCATTCCGCTGATGCAGGAACAGGGAAGCGGTGATGAAGAAGCCGCAATTTCTTTGGGGGCAAATGGCTGGCAGACCTTCCGTTATGTCACCTTGCCCAACATCAAATGGGGGCTTCTCTACGGCGTTTTGCTCTGTAATGCGCGGGCGATGGGCGAGTTTGGCGCAGTTTCCGTGGTGTCGGGCCACATTCGCGGTCTTACCAATACGATGCCGCTGCACGTCGAAATCCTCTATAACGAATATAATTTCGTCGCGGCATTTGCGGTCGCCTCACTTCTGGCACTTCTTGCTCTCGTGACCTTGGCGCTAAAAGCATTTCTTGAGCTGCGTTATGGTGATGAACTGGCTGGCGGTAACGGGCATTAACAACTAACTTATATACGAGAATAAACCGCCCAAGCTTTGTTTTAGCAGTTGGCGGTAGGGGAAAGGATTGGGAATGGAAGTTCGTGTCGCCGGTGTGCGTAAAGAGTTTGCTCGCTTTCCGGCATTGCATAATGTGTCGCTGGACATCCGTTCGAGCGAGTTGATTGCTTTGCTTGGACCATCGGGCTCGGGCAAGACAACCTTGCTGCGCCTGATTGCCGGGCTGGAAAAACCAACCGAGGGCGCCATTTATTTTGGTGAAGAGGATGCTTCGCACAAAAGTGTGCAGGAGCGGAATGTCGGTTTCGTGTTTCAGCACTATGCGCTGTTTCGCCATATGACGGTTGCCGAGAATATCGGTTTTGGCCTGAAGGTTCGCCCGAGCAGTACACGTCCTGCCACCGTCGAGATTAGGCGCCGAGCGCTCGAATTGCTCGATCTTGTGCAGTTGAAAGGGCTTGAAAACCGCTATCCGTCGCAGCTTTCTGGTGGTCAGCGTCAGCGCGTGGCTCTTGCGCGCGCGATGGCTATCGAGCCGAAAGTCCTGCTTCTCGATGAACCGTTCGGAGCACTTGATGCGCAGGTTCGCAAGGAACTGCGCCGTTGGCTCCGTGAGATTCACGACAAGACTGGCCACACGACCGTGTTCGTTACCCACGATCAGGATGAAGCGCTGGAACTCGCAGATCGGGTGGTGGTGATGAGTCAGGGCCGTATCGAGCAGATCGGTACGCCTGATGAGGTCTATGATACGCCCAATTCGCCTTTCGTTTATGGCTTCATTGGTGAATCCAGCACTCTTCCTGTGCGGATAGAAAAGGGTGAGCTTTGGCTGGCCGATCGCAATATTGGTCTGACGGTCGATGGCGTTGCCGATGGTGAAACTCGGCTGTTTTTCCGCCCGCATGATGTGGAGTTGCTTGACGGTTGCGGTGGTTGCATCGCCGGTACAGTCATTGCAAGCCGCAGGTCTGGCGGGAAACGCCGCGTGGAACTTGAAATCGGCGGTGCGCGTGAGCGCGTCGAAATCGAGATACCAGCAGAGCATCCGGCTTCGGAAAAAAGCCGCATCGCTTTCCGCCCTCGCTACTGGCAGGTTTTCGGAAATGATGATGCGCCAAATGCAATTGAAAACCCTCCGGTTTTAACCGAGGCTCAGGCCTAAAACAGGCTGATCAAAGCACGACCTTATCAAACTGACATCCGCATTTTTTAACAGATGCGGATGTCTTTTATCTTTTAGAGCGCCGTGCCTCCCATGGGCGCACGAAGGCCGCTCTAACAGGTAAAAGTACCCAGTAGGGCGAAGTGCGTGCCCGAGGCATTTTCGCAATCTAATACGCAGAGTAGTATTATTCTTATTTTCAGTATGTTAGGGTTGTAAAAGGCGCATATTTTATAACGCAACATTAATGTTCGGAAAGAATTGTGCGTTGCGATTCAAACGGTTTGAATATCAGCACAACCCGTCGTCGCATTTTGGCCAAATGATATCGACATTCAGGGAACCGAATACGGATACTGTCGTTCCCCTGATATGAAAATTCTCAGTGCATTCAGTATCCACCCGCCGCATTTAACTTATTCCCTTCGGAAAGGCTGTTAAGGCACATGCCGGAATTGTCTTCTTCGCCGTCTAATTCGTCCATTGCCGATCGCAAGACTTCGGATCAGATTCCGCCCGAGCAACCCTCTCCGATACGTGCTCTTTACAAAAGCGAGGATGAGCTGCGCGAACTCGCGGCCTCCGTTGCACGTGGCGAAGAGCTGGATTTGCCCGGCTATCAGGCTTTTGAGTTCGATCAGCGCCTGTCTGAAAATGGCAAGCTGATCCTGCACGCATACCGCTCGTCCGATGCGGCTTCTCGCGCTGGCGAGACGATTACGCCAGCCGCACAGTGGCTGCTCGACAATCATTATCAGATCGACAAGACCGTCCAGCAGACACGCCGCGATCTGCCGCGGAAGTTCATCCGCCAACTGCCGCCCTATGAGGCCCGCGTTGAAAAATATCAGGACATGCCGCGTATTTTTGCGCTTGCATGGCTTTATGTTGCTCACACCGACAGTAATTTCTCGCTCAAGTCGCTGACGGCGCTTGTTCAGGGCTTTCAGACTGTCGAGCCGCTGAAGATTGGTGAACTATGGGCGCTGCCATCGGCTGTGCGGTATTTCCTCATCGAGAATGCGCGTCGTCTGGCGCTGCGCGTTGATCGCGCGCGCAACATGCGCAATCTCGCCAATACTGCTGCTGATCGCATCGTCGTTGCCACTGATAAGGATGAGCTCGACACGGTTCTGGCGCAATATGCGCAAGCAGCACGTGACAGCACATTTGCCACGCATCTGCTTTATCGCCTGCGCAGCGCCTCGACCGATACATCGGCTGCCGCAAGCTGGCTTGAGCGTATTCTCGAGCAGGAAGGCAGCAATCCCGAAGACGCCATCGTTGAGGAACATGCCCGCCAGTCCACCGGCGGTGTGACGATGGGCAATGTCATCACCAGCCTCAAAAGAATTGACGATATCGACTGGGAAACCTGGTTTGAAACCGTCAACGAGGTCGATGCAATTCTGCGCGACCATAGCGATTTTGAACTTCTGGATTTCCGTTCGCGCAATGCCTATCGCGTGACGATTGAAAAGCTCGCTCGCTTTTCGAATATGAGCGAAATCGACATCACCTGGGCAGCACTCAAGCTTGCAGAAGACAGCAAGTCCGCGGGATCAGCAGATGTCAACGGCGCGGAAGGTAAGGGCTCGATCGCCTATTATCTTTCGGGCGAGGGACGCTCTGAGCTTGAAAAGATGTGCGGCTACAAGGCGCCATTCGGCGTCAAAGCCCTGCGCTTTTATCGTAATCTGGGCCTGTTGGGTTTCTTCATCCCAACAGCCATTTTCACGATTCTGATTCTGCTGACGGTCAATTACTGCATGAGCAGGGCCGGGCTTTCGACCGACCTGCGTACTTTGTTCACGCTGCTCGCGATTTTCCCGGCAATGGACGCGTCTTATTCGCTGTTCAATGCGCTGGTGCCGTGGTTTGTGCAACCGACGCGCTTGATCGGCTTCGAATATAAGGAAGGCCTGCCAGTTGAGGCGCGCACGCTTGTTGCCGTGCCAACGCTTATCAATTCGCGCGATTCCATCGACGAGCAGATCCGCAATCTTGAGGTCCATTATCTCACCAATCCACGCGGCGAAATCTATTTCGCGCTGGTCAGCGACTGGGTGGATGCAAAGCAGGAAATCACGCCTGCGGATATGGAAATCTACGAATATGCGCGCGATGAAATAGCCAAGCTCAATGAGCATTATACCGGCAGCGAACAGCCGCGCTTCTTCCTGCTTCACCGTCGCCGCCTGTTCAATGAAAAGCAGAGCTGCTGGATGGGCTGGGAGCGCAAGCGTGGCAAGCTCCATGAGTTGAATCTGCTGCTGCGTGGCGATCAGGATACGAGCTATTTCCCGCCGGACGAGCGTCTGCCGAAAGACGTCAAATTCGTCATGACGCTGGACGCGGATACGCGGCTTACGCCGGAATCGGTCACCAACCTCGTTGGCAAGCTCAGCCATCCACTGAACCGCCCGGTTTTCGATGAGAAAACCGGCAAGGTTGTTCGTGGTTATGGCATTTTGCAGCCTCGTGTGACGCCTTCGTTGACGACGGGCGATGAAGCTTCATTCCTGCAGCGCGTTTTCTCGGTCAATCGCGGCATTGATCCTTATGTCTTTGCCGTTTCCGATTCCTATCAGGATCTTTTGGGTGAAGGCACCTTCACCGGTAAGGGTCTTTACGATATCGACGCCTTTGAAATTGCGCTGAAAAATCGCGTTCCAGAGAACACGCTTCTCAGCCACGACCTGCTCGAAGGCGGCTATGCCCGCGCAGCGCTGGTCAGTGATGTCGAAGTCGTTGAAGATTATCCGACCGGCTACAATGTCGACGTGTCGCGTCATCACCGTTGGGCACGTGGCGACTGGCAGCTTCTGCCATGGCTGTTCTCGACAGGCCGCGGTGTAAGCGCGATCACGCGTTGGAAGATGGTCGATAATCTGCGTCGTTCGCTCAATCCGATCCTGTGGCTGATTGCAGCCATTATCGGCTGGAGTGTACTGCCAATTGGACCGGCTGCTGTCTGGCAAGGCTTCCTGATCATCAGCATGTTTGTGGCGCCGACCTTCGGCATCGTCACCAACCTCATTCCGTCAAATATGGACTATTCGCTTAAAGGCCATGCGCAGTCGGTTCTGACCGATATTGCACTGGGCACGGCGGATGTGGCGCTGCGCACCACCTTCATTGCGCATTCCGCGTTCCTGATGGCTGATGCGATTGCGCGCACGATTTATCGCCTGTTCGTATCACGCCGTAACCTGCTCGAATGGCGTACGGCGGCACAGGCCAAGTCCGCGCCCGACACGCTGCTGTTTTACTTCCAGATGATGTGGCCAGCCATTGTTATTGCGGGTCTTGCGATCTTCATGCCTCTGGCTGCAGAAAGCCACGCAGCGATGATTGCTGCACCCTTTGCCGTGATCTGGTTTGCGTCACCGCTGATTGCCTGGCTCGTCAGCCGTTCTGCGAAGCCGCAGGATACGCTGGAAGTGCTGTCCTCTGACAAGTCGGCTCTGCGCCGGTATGCGCGCCGTACCTGGCGCTATTTCGCCGAATTCACCAATGAAGAAAACAACCATCTTCCACCTGATAACTTCCAGGAAGATCCAGCTCCGATTGTTGCGCAGCGTACGTCACCAACCAATATCGGCGTTTATTTTCTGTCGGTGATTGCGGCGCGTGACTTTGGCTGGATCGGCTTTACCGAGACGCTTGATCGCGTTGAAGCCACCGTCAATACGCTTGAGAAGATGGAGAAATATCAGGGCCATCTCTACAACTGGTATGAGACCAATACGCTGACGCCGATGCGTCCGCTTTATGTCTCTGCCGTGGATAGTGGCAATCTCGCGGGCCATCTTGTGACGCTTTCGTCGGCGCTGGAAGAATGGGCGGAAGCACCATCTGTTTATCTCCAGGCCGATCTCGACGGTATTCTTGACGTCAACGACGTACTTGAGGAAACGATAGCTCGTATCCCGGATGATCGTCGTATCCTGCGTCCATTGCGCCGTCGTCTGGAAGAGCGGATCGCCAATTTCCGTCGTGCAGTGCGTACCATCAAGGAAGAGCCGGAAACGGCATCGTTCCGCACTATCAATCTGTCGCTCTTTGCGACCGATATTGTGCGCCTGATGGAAGAACTCGACAGCGAGATCGAAACACCTGCAAGTGCTGAAGCGCGTGAGTGGGCTTATATTCTCGTTGAAACCTGCAAGGCCCACACCGACGATTCGATGGGCGAGCACAACACCGACGAACTGCGTGAGCGCCTGCGTGATCTTGCATCCCGTTCGCGCCAGCTGGCCTTTGACATGCAGTTCGGTTTCCTTGAACGGAAAGAACGTCGTCTTCTGTCGATCGGTTTCCGCGTGCAGGAAAACGAACTGGACGAGAGCTGCTACGATCTTCTGGCATCGGAAGCTCGTCTTGCGAGCCTGTTTGCCATTGCCAAGGGCGACGTGCCGGTTGAGCATTGGTTCAAGCTTGGCCGTCTTCTGGTTCCAGTTGGCTGGAAGGGCGCTCTGCTCTCCTGGTCCGGCTCGATGTTCGAGTATCTGATGCCGCCGCTGGTTATGTCGGAGCCGCTTGGTTCGCTGCTTGACCAGACCAACAAGCTCGTTGTGCAGCGTCAGATCGACTACGCGACCTCGCGCGGTCTGCCTTGGGGTATTTCGGAAGCGGCATTCAATGCGCGTGACGCGCATATGAACTACCAATATTCGAACTTTGGCGTGCCGAACCTCGGCCTTCAGCGTGGTCTGTCGCGTAATGCGGTTATCGCGCCTTATGCGAGCTTACTGGCTTCGCAGTATCAACCCGCTGCGGCTGTCGCCAACCTGAAGCGATTGGAAAAGCTCGGTGCGCTTGGCCGCTATGGTTTCCACGATTCCGTGGACTTCACTCCTTCGCGTGTTCGCGAAGGTGAAACCTGTGCGGTGGTGAAAAACTACTATGCCCACCACCATGGCATGTCGATCATTGCGGTTAACAACGTGATCTTTGAAGGCCGCATGCGTGAACGCTTCCATTCCGATCCGGTGATCGAAGCAGCCGAACTGCTGTTGCAGGAAAAGGCACCACGCGAAATTCCAATGATCTATGCGAAGACGGAAAATCCGATGCGTGTGGATTCGGGCGGTTTCGATGATGCGCCAATGCGTATCATCGATGTGCCGTTCAAGGCTCCGCGTACGACGCATATGATGTCGAATGGTCAATATGCACTGATGGTGACGGCGAATGGCTCAGGCTATAGTCGCTGGCACAATTGGGACATCACCCGTTTCCATGCCGATGCGTCGGAGGATTTGCAGGGCACGTTCCTGTTCCTGCGCGACATGGAAAGCGGATACTGGTGGTCGGCGACCGGCGAGCCGGTACGCAACCCCGAGGAAGAAACCAAGACTGTCTTCACCGAAGACAAGGCGGAGTTCTACAAGACTGCCGGTGACATCAAGACGGTCATGGAAGTGATCGTTTCGTCAGAATCTGATGGTGAAGGCCGCAGGCTCGATATCATCAATACCAGTGCGCGGGATCGCGTGATTGAAGTCACGTCTTATTCCGAACTGGTGCTGACGGACAGCGACAGCGATGCAGCACATCCGGCATTCGCCAAGATGTTTGTCGAAACCGAAATCGCTGACAATGGCTCGACCATCTATGCGAAACGCCGCAAGCGTGCGCCGTCCGATCCGGACATTCATGTAGCCCATTTCGTGACCGACCTGTCGGGCTCGATCCGAGAGACAGAAGTCGAAACCGACCGTCGTGCTTTCATCGGTCGTGGCCGTTCGCTGCGTGATGCCGCAGCCTTTGATGAAGGTACGACATTCACGGGAAGCCAGGGCTGTGTGCTTGATCCGATTGCATCGGTACGCACCCGCGTTCGCGTTCCGGCGCATAAGAAGGTGAGCCTCGTCTTCTGGACCTTTGCAGGTGGAAGCCGCGATGCGGTTGAACATGCGGTCGCGATGCACCGTCATCCGGAGACCTTTGCGCGCGAATACTCGCTGTCATGGACGAGTTCGCAGGTTCAGCTCTACCATATCGGCATCAAGCCGGCGGAAGCTGCTGACTACCAGAAGGTTGCAGCCTATCTGCTCTATCCGGAGCGCACCTTGCGTCAGCCGCCTGAAACGATTGCAAGCGGCCTTGGCAAGCAATCCAATCTCTGGCCGATGTCGATCTCCGGCGATTATCCGATCTTTGCTCTTCGCATTGATAATGAAGCCGATCTTGATGTGCTGCGTGGCGTGCTGCGTGCGCAGGAATATTGGCGCAGCAAGGGCCTGACGGTCGACGTCGTTGCGGTCAACGAACGCGCATTCTCCTATGCGCAGGATACGCAACGCGCCATCGACTGGATCGTGGAAGGTTTCCGCGCTCGTGGCGGCGGTCAACCGCATATCTTTGCGGTTCGTCGCGATCAGATGAGCGAGGAAAGCTACAACACGCTTCTCGCTTCGGCTCGTATCGTCATGCATGCGCAGAACGGTTCGCTTGCCGAACAGTTGCGTCGAAGCGAGGAAATCACGGTTGATCTGGCCGCACGAAGCGACGCAAAAACACCCGCGATAGCTCAGCAGGGCCTTGGTGCAGCAGGGCTTGCACCTGTTGCGCTTGAGCGCGGCACCGAAGAGCGCCGTCCGGTTGCAAAGCCAAAACCAGTGACACGTCCGGCTCCAGCGGGCGACGATCTCCAGTTCTGGAATGGCTATGGCGGTTTTGCCGAGGATGGCAGCTACGTCGTGCGGATCAACAACCGCACAACCACGCCGCATCCATGGATCAACGTGATCGCTAATCCGGATTTCGGGTTCCATGTTTCGGCAGAAGGATCGGCCTTCACCTGGGCAGGCAACAGCCGTGATTATCAGCTCACCCCGTGGGCAAATGATCCGGTCACCAACCGTCCGGGCGAGGCGATCTATATTCTTGATCGCGAAACGGGCCGCAGCTTTGCACCAACAGCGAATGTGCTGCGCGACGAAGCTGTCACCTATGAAGCCCGCCACAGCCATGGCTACACCACGTTCTCGGCGCAGCACGGCGAACTGGCACTGGAACTCACCCATATTGTGGATGCCGAAAAGCCGGTTCGGCTTTCGCGTCTGACGATTACCAATAAGGGTCGGTCCAAGCGCAAGCTGCGTGCCTATGGTTATGTCGAATGGGTTCTGGGCAATGCCCGCGCCAAGAATGTGCCTTTCATCGTGCCATCACAGGATGAAGAGCTCGGTGCGCTCTTTGCTGGTAATCCGTATCATCCGGACAAGTCCGGTCAGGTGGCGTTCTTTGCGGCAACCGAAAAGCCGCAATCGGTCACAGCTGATCGTGGCGAGTTCATCGGTTCGACAGGATCGGTTGACAAGCCGGAAGTTGTGCTTGCTGGCAAAGCGCTTTCGGGAACGGTTGAAGCAGGACGCGATCCATGTGCAGCGCTTGCGCTCGATATTGAAGTCGGTCCGGGCGAAAGTCGTGAACTGGTCTTCCTGCTTGGCAATGCTGCCGATCAGCAACAGGCAAAGGCGCTTGTCGCAGAAAGCCGCAAGGCTTCGTTTGAAGAAAAGCTCGACGCTGCACGCAAACATTGGGAAGGTCTCTTCAACCGCGTACAGGTCAAAACGCCTGATCCGGCATTCGATCTCCTGATCAATGGCTGGCTGCCATATCAGGCGATTGCCTGCCGTATATGGGCGCGTGCTGCCTTCTATCAGGCCAGCGGTGCCTTCGGCTTCCGTGATCAGCTGCAGGACACGCTGTCGCTTCTGCTGATTGATCCTTCATTGGCTCGTGCGCAGATCCTCAACGCGGCCTCGCGTCAGTTCCCTGAAGGCGACGTGCAGCATTGGTGGTTGCCTGCAACGGGCGCCGGTGTGCGTACGCTGATTTCCGACGATGTGGTCTGGCTTGGATATGGCACGTCGCTCTATGTGGAAACGACGGGTGATCGCGCTATTCTCGACGAGAAACTGCCATTCCTTGAAGGCCGCAAGCTGGAAGAGGGCGAACATGATGCGTTCTACGAGCCGCAAATCTCGAAGAACACTGAAAGCCTTTACGAGCATTGCGCATTGGCGCTCGATCTTGCGATTGAACGCACAGGCAAGCACGGTCTGCCACTGATCCTTGGCGGCGACTGGAACGACGGCATGAATCTCGTCGGCGTCAAGGGCGAGGGCGAAAGCGTGTGGCTCGGTTGGTTCCTGGCTTACACATTGCGTCAGTTCATCCCTATTGCTGAATCACGCAAGGATGCGAAACGCGCAAAAGCATGGGAGAAGCATCTCGATAGCCTGACCAAAGCGCTTGATCGCGATGGCTGGGACGGCGAATGGTATCGTCGTGGCTTCTTCGATAACGGTGCGCCGCTCGGCTCGAAAGACAGCGACGAATGTCAGATCGATGCTATCGCGCAGTCATGGAGCGTGTTGTCTGGCGTTGCCGATCCAAAGCGTTCCGAGCAGGCAATGGCTTCGCTCGAAAAATACCTGCTCGACGATCAGGGTGAGTTGCTGCGTCTGTTCACACCGCCTTTTGACAAGACGGTACAGGAGCCGGGTTACATCAAGGGCTATCCGCCCGGCGTTCGCGAGAATGGCGGTCAGTATACGCATGGTGCGACATGGGCCATTCTGGCACTGGCTCGCATGGGCAAGGCCGCGGAAGCATGGCGTCTGTTCTCGCTCATCAGCCCGGTCAACCATGGACGCAATCCGGATGTCTACCGTGTTGAGCCATATGTGATCGCAGCCGACATCTATTCTGTCGAGCCGCGTCGCGGACAGGGCGGCTGGACCTGGTACACGGGTTCCGCTGGCTGGTTCTATCGCGTGGCGACGGAAGGCATTCTCGGCGTCACAAAACGTGGTGATCGCCTGCATCTTGATCCGGCATTGCCGCCTGAATGGGACGGCTATGAAGCTGACCTGCGCTTTGGCGACGCGACCTATCACGTGAAAGTGGTGACCGGTTCCAAGACAAAGGCGATCAAGCTCAATGGACGTAAAATCACCAAGCCCGATGAAGGGGTTGCGATCAAGCTCGATGGTGAACATGAGATCATTGTAGAGCTTCCCAAATCTGAATGAAGCATTTAAAAAGGCGGGTGAAAACCCGCCTTTCTTTTTGCTGCCAAGCATTTGGTTTGGTTGCAAGCAATTGCATGTCTCCCAAAAGTGGGAACTGGTTTTGGGGTAGAGACATGCGTAAAAATAGTGAGAGCATTTCCAGCGTTTCACCTAAAAGTGGAAATGCTCTAAGTTCATGCAATGGAGGCCGTCATGGCCAAAACCGATATCGCGCGGCGCGTCTTTAACCACGCATGGAAGCTCGATCCGATTGTTCGCAGTCTGCTGGACACGGATTTCTACAAACTTCTGATGTTGCAGATGATCTGGGGGCTTTACCCTAAGGTGGATGCGACCTTCGCGCTCATCAATCGCACGACGTCCGTGCGCCTTGCCGATGAGATCGATGAAGGCGAATTGCGCGCGCAACTCGATCATGCACGCACGCTGCGCTTTACCAAGAAAGAGATGATCTGGCTGGCCGGTAACAGTTTTTATGGTCGCAAGCAGATTTTCCAGCCGGAGTTTCTCAACTGGCTGCATGATTTTCAGCTGCCGGAATACGATCTGCGCCGCAAGGATGGTCAGTATGAGCTGCATTTCCATGGACCATGGTCACACACGACCATGTGGGAAATTCCAGCGCTTGCGATCATCAACGAGTTGCGCTCGCGTGCTGCGATGAAAAATCTCGGGCCTTTTTCGCTCGATGTGCTTTATGCCCGCGCCAAGGCAAAGATGTGGAGCAAGGTTGAGCGGCTTCGCGAATTGCCGGACCTGAAGATTTCGGATTTCGGCACCCGTCGCCGTCACTCATTCCTGTGGCAACGCTGGTGCGTAGAGGCTTTGAAGGAAGGTATCGGCGGAGCATTCACCGGCACCAGCAATGTGCTTCTGGCAATGGATAACGATCTTGAAGCGCTCGGCACCAATGCGCATGAATTGCCGATGGTATTGGCAGCGCTTGCCAATACGGATGATGAACTGCGCACAGCACCTTATCGGGTGCTTCAGGACTGGAACCGTTATTATGGCGGCAATCTTCTGATTGTTCTGCCCGATGCTTTCGGTACGGCGGCATTCTTGCGCAGTGCGCCGGACTGGGTTGCCGACTGGACCGGCTTTCGTCCCGACAGCGCCCCGCCGATCGAAGGCGGCGAACGCATCATCGAATGGTGGAAGTCTCGCGGCAAAGACCCGCGCGAAAAACTGCTGATCTTCTCTGATGCGCTTGATGTCGAAACGATTGAGGAAACCTATCGCCACTTTGAGGGCCGGGTCCGCATGAGCTTTGGTTGGGGTACGAACCTTACCAATGATTTTGCCGGATGCGCACCGACAACAATCCATGGCCTCAAAGCTATATCGCTGGTCTGCAAGGTGATCGATGCCAATGGACGCCCGGCAGTAAAACTTTCCGACAATCCGCAGAAAGCGACAGGCGACCCAAAGGAAGTTGAACGTTATCTCAAATTCTTTGGCAATGAGGAGCGGGTGGAGCAACTCGTCAAGGTTTGACGAGTTGCATTCTGTTATTCCATCAGGCGCGCTGTACCGGACAGGCGGATAGATTCGCCGCGTACATGACCAATTTCAGCGCGCAGATGGGATGGTACGCCCATATCTTCGCCCTGAAACACTTCAATAGATCCGCCATGCGGCCAGCCCAAGTCGCGCAGATAGGCAGCAAAGGCTGCTGTAGACGCGCCGGTCGCAGGATCTTCATAAACCCCGCCCGAGGCAAAAGGATTGCGGCTGTGAAAGCGTTGTGGCGTTTCTGAATGCACCAGAAGGATCGTGGTCCAGCCTTGTCGCTTCATCAGAACCCGCCCGCGCGGAAGGTCGTAATGCATGGCCGCCAGTTTCTCGCGTGAGCGCAATGCCAACACGATATGATCTGCACCGGCATGGATAAGTGCTGGTGGAATGCCCGGCGCCAGATCATCTTTCTCATAATTGAATAGCGCAAGCGCCTGCTCGATCTCGATTTCAGATGCAGCGCGGTTGCGCGTTCCGGGCGATTGAAGGCTGGCTGAAAACAGATCGCCTTCCTTGCGGCCCTCCACGCTGATGTCGGAATTGTTGAGCTTCAATGCAAAACGCCCGTCACCTTCGCGCATGGCAAGTGCAGCACCGAGCGCTATCGTGGCATGGCCGCAGAACGGCACTTCCATTTCGGGCGCGAAATAACGCACCCGCCAGCTGTCTCCTTCCGGCATGGCAAAAGCCGTCTCCGAAAAGCCAACATCGTGAGCGATTTTCTGCATTTCCTCAGCTGAGGGGTGTTTTTCCGAAATCAGTACACCGGCGGGATTGCCGCCCTGATTGCCTTGCGAGAAGGCTGCTATGCGCAAGACGTCCAATGATTTGTCCTTCGCCAAATTTCGATTCTCTCCCGCCCTTCTTCTATAGAAAGCGCGAAATGCGTCGGGTCAAGGGCAATACAGGGACAATGCGGATCGATGTTGCTTTGTGCCCGTCTATCGGCTTGCCGATACGATCAGAAGCATTGGACGCTCCATCTCATCGCGTAATGCGGGCATAGCCTCAACTTGCTCCGATGTCGGACGCCATTCTTCAAGATTGTTGATAGCAAAGCCCGCTTCAATCAACGAATTGACGGTCGTGCTCAGGCGACGGTGGTATTTAATGACACCGTCTGCAAGCCAGTCGGTGCGCCTTTCGCCTTCGACGGAATAATGATCGACCGGCCAGTGCTTGTTTTGGTTTTCATCCACGATCCAACCGGGCTTTAGCGGTGCCATGAAAATCGGATGTTCGATCGTGAAGATGAAGTGGGAACCGGGACGAAGCGCACGATGGATCGTGTTGAGCAGACGCGTAAAGTCGCAGATGTAGTGAAAGGCGAGCGAGCTATAGACCAGATCGAAATGTGCTTCTGGCAGTTCCAATGTTTCCAGATCGGCTTGCACATACCGGATCGCATTGTCCTGAGTGTCGTGCTGCGCACGTTCAAGCATGTTTTCCGACAGGTCGTATCCGACGACGGAAGCCGCGCCCTGCTCGCGGGCAAAGCGGGAAAACCATCCAAATCCGCAGCCGAGATCAGCGATGTCTTTGCCGGATAAATCAGGCAGCAGCGAGCGGATATAAGGCCATTCAGGCGCACCATCCAACCCATACACTGAGCGCGGCAGCTGGCTATAGGCGGCGAAGAAATCGTCACGATCATAAATATTCTGGGCCATGGTCTATCGTTCAGTCAGTGCAAGTTTTGCCCCGAGCGCGACGAAAGCGGCAGCAAAGCTACGGCGCATCCATGCAAGGACTGCGGGGCGCGAGATGATCTGGTTACGGACGGCGGCGGCGAAAACTCCGTAGATCGCAAACACCACGAATGTCATGGCCATGAAGACGAGGGATAGTTCCACCATGCGGGCAACAGTTCCGCCCTGCTGCGTATTCACAAATTGCGGCAGGAAGGCAAAGAAGAATATCGATAGTTTGGGGTTCAAAAGATTGACGAGGATCGCAGACCAGATGACCTCGCGGTCCGAACGCGGAGCGTCATCGGTCTCGATTTTCAGTGTGCCGTGCTCCTTGAGCGTCATCCACGCCATATAGAGGAGATAGGCGACGCCTGCATATTTGATGACCTCGAAAGCAAGTGCGCTGGCATGGAGCAGAGCCGCAAGCCCCGTTACGGCTGCCAGCATATGCGGCACGATGCCGAGCGTGCAGCCGAGCGCGGCAATGACTGAAGCCCTTGCACCACGGGACAGTCCTGCGGCAAGCGTCACCAGCACCCCTGTGCCGGGGGACGCGACAATGATGAAGGATGTCAGCAGAAATTCGATGCTCATAATGCGCTAACTTTCGTTTGCGCATTTCCGAACGCAAAACCGTTTCACACTTTTGCTGGAAATGCTTATGCGCGCATCATGTCACGGCTTTGCTGTGCGTCAATCCTTCATCTCATGCGCCCACGGCGGATTGGCACCCGCGCGGGAAACAGTGATGGCTGCAGCGCGAACGCCCAATGCCACGGCTGCATGAATCTGGTCTTCGTCGAGATTGGCGACTGCTTCCTTGGTCAGTAATCCTTGACCATGCAGGCTCGCGAGAATACCCGCATTGACAGTATCACCAGCCCCCACGGTATCCACCACATCGACCTTCACGCCGGGCACGCGAACAGTTGCCTTCGCAGTATAAGCATCGGCACCGTGCGCGCCTTTGGTGATGACGATCAGCTTGGGACCAAGTTTGAGCCATTCGGCTGCAATCTCGTCGTGGCTGCCTTTTTCGCCGAACCAGTCGAGATCTTCGTCTGAAAGCTTAACGACATCCGCGAGCGCGATCATGCGCTTCATGCGGGCGAGATGTTTTTCGCGCTTGGTGATGAAACCGGCACGAATGTTCGGGTCAAGGAACATGACCCGCTTTGAAGCTTCACGCGTCATCAGTGCTTCGTAGACACTGCCGCATGGCTCTGAAATCAGGCTGATACAGCCAAAAAGCAGTGCATCTATTGCGTCGTCTATCAGCGGTATGTCGCTTTCCGAAAGCATCCGCAATGCCGTGTTTTCATCGTAGAAAGCGTAGCGGGCCTGTCCGTCGACAAGCCGCACAAATGCCAGCGTTGTTGGTCGATCGGAGATTGCCGAATAGGAATAGTCAACATTCGAGCGCGCCAAGGCGTCGCGCAGCACTTCACCGAAGAAATCCGATGACAGGCCTGAGAAAAATCCGGTCGGAACACTCAACCTGCCAAGTGCGATGGCCGTGTTGAACACCGAGCCACCAGCAAAGGGCACAAAGGCTGTTTCGCCTTCTGCCGTTTCGCGTGGCAACATATCAATCAGGGCTTCACCGCAGCATAGGATCATAGGGTCAACTCGGCTGTTGGAGCATTTCCAGCAAAAGTGCGAAGCGGTTTTGCGCAGGACAATGCGTAAAAACAAACTGTTAGAGCAGTTCCGGTTATTTTGCCTTAAGTGGAACCGATCTAAATCGATTGAAGGTTAGAAAATAACGAACATAAACACAAAAGCGCGGTGTTGTTCAACACAGCACTTTTGCAAATTCGTTAAACGTGTTGACCACCATTGATGTGGATTTCCGAGCCGGTCACATAGGATGAAGCTTCGGAGCAGAGATAATAGATGGTCTCGGCCACTTCGGAGGTCTTTCCGAGGCGCCGCATGGGCAATTGTTCCACCAGCTTGTCTGTACCGGGCGACAGGATTGCGGTGTCGATTTCGCCCGGGGCGATGGCATTCACTCGAATGCCATGAGGGCCAAAATCGGAAGCCATTTCGCGTGTAAGAGCTGCCAGTGCAGCCTTTGACGTCGCATAAGCGGTGCCTGCAAAGGGGTGAACGCGGCTGCCTGCAATGGATGTCACGTTGACCACTGAACCCTGCGCTGTTTCCAGTTCCTTGAACAGTCCGCGCGCCAGCATGATCGGCGCCATGAAGTTCACCTGAAACACATCACGCCATACAGCCATGGGCGTTTCAATTGAATTCAGGCGACGACCGCCTTCTGCTTTGGGTGAGATGCCAGCATTATTAACCAGTGCATGCAGCTTGCTGCCATTGGCTTCCAGCCTGCGGCGGATTTCAGCAATCGCTTTGCCGATGTCTTCCTGATCGGCCAGATCGACCTTTATGTGATCTTCCGGACCCGCTGGCCAAGGGCAGTTTTCGGCAAAATCCTGACGCGAGCAGGTAATGACGCGCCAACCCGCGCGCGAGAAGCGCTTGACCGTGGCATGGCCAATGCCGCGACTTGCCCCTGTCAGCACCAGGGTCTTACGTTCCGCATCTGCCTTGGGAGCATCAGACCGGGACGTATCAGTGTGGGAAACTGTAGACATGAAAACCTCACTCTCAATCCTTGAATAGACTAAGCCGCTCAGGATTTCGAGGGGAATTAGCAGCAGGCAATGCGTGGTGCTTCACTTGATCGCGAGGTCGGGTCGATCAGCGATCGCCCCGACTTTCCGAGAGGTTTGATCTGGCGCGCGTCTTTTCCGAAAACCGCTTCGCATTTTTCGGAATGCGCTCTCTTAAAGCATTTCCAGCAAAAGTGCGAAGCGGTTTTGCGTCGGATAATGCATAAAAACAAATAGTTAAAGCGGTTCCTACGATTCAGTCTTAACTGGAACCGCTTTATTGCGTATTGCCCATGATGATATCGAGCAATGTCGTTGAGTCGCGTTGCTGCGGTGGTGGACCGCCAACATTGCCGGGCGGTACTGGCGCGCCATTATCATTCACTGGATAGTTGGCTGGCACGCCGGATTGCTGCCCCTGTTGAACCGTATTGCGGGCGGCAGAATCAGGTGCCGGTGGCCAATAGCCGTCATCACCATTGCCTGCCATTGGCTGATCGCCATAGCCGCCTTGCGGAATCATGCCGGGTTCATATGGATTGTTTGGATCGATACCGTCGCTGCCGCCGGGTACAACATTCTGAATATCGTAATGGCCCGGAAGTTCTGCGACTGGCACGCCCTTATGGGCTTCCTTCATGAACGTTTTCCAGGCGGCAACTGGAAGTGTGGAGCCGAAGACACGTTTCATGCCCTTGCCATCATCATTGCCGAACCAGACGCCGGTTGTGAGATTTGCGGTATAGCCGACGAACCACGCATCGCGGAAGTTCTGACTGGTTCCGGTTTTCCCCGCTGCTGGCCAACCGAAAGCGGCACGTTTGGCGGTGCCATCTTCCACCGTACGACGAAGCATCGCATTCATCATGCCGACATTGCGTTCATCGATCACGCGTGGGCCGACGCCATCTTCTCTCTGGTACAGAACCTTGCCTTCAGAATCCGTGATCCTGGTAATGAAATACACCGGCGCACGATAACCACCGTTGGCAAAAGGCACATAGGCGTCAGCCAATTCCAGCAATGAGACTTCGGATGTGCCGAGTGCCAGCGAGGCGTTGGGTTCCAACTTCGACTGAACGCCAAGGCGGTGCGCGGTGTCAATCACGGTCTGTGGACCAACTTCCATGACCAGCTGCGCTGAAACGGAATTAAGCGAGTGAGACAAGGCGGTCGCCAGAGTCACTTCGCCCATATATTTGCCGTTGTCATTGCTCGGCGTCCATTTACCGATCCGCACAGGCGCATCGTTGCGGACAGAATCGGGTGTACGGCCTTGTTCGAGTGCTGTCAGATAGACGAAAGGCTTGAAGGACGAGGCGGGCTGACGGCGGGCGTCGGTGACGCGGTCGAACTGGCTGGCAGCATAATCATAACCGCCCACCAATGCGCGCACGGCACCCGTGCCGTCGATGGATACGAGCGCACCCTGGCTCACATTCATCTTTTTGCCATTTGCTGAAATCTGGTCCTTGATCGCTTCTTCGCCGGCACGCTGCAGATTGAGATCGACAGTGGTTTCAACCGTAATGTCAGTTTTCGTTTCGCCAATAAGCGCAGGAATCTCGGCAACCACCCGGTCGGCAAAATAGTTTTCAGAGCCTTGCCAGTAAGCCGCAGCGCGTGTTGGTGGCTCGCTTTCTGCGATGGCGACCTGACGGTCATCGATCATGCCTTCTTCGCGCATAGCGCCCAGCACCAGCTTGGCGCGGGCACTTGCGGCCTCTGGATCGCGCGCAGGCGAAAGACGCGAAGGGGCTTTCAGAAGACCGGCAAGCGTTGCCGCTTCCATGAGGTTCACGTCCTTGGCAGATTTTCCGAAGTAGCGTCGCGAAGCCGCATCGACACCATAGGCACCGGAACCGAGATAGACACGGTTCAGATACATCTCCAATATCTGCTCTTTGGTATATTTATGCTCAAGCCACAGAGCGAGCATCACTTCCTGCACCTTGCGCTCAAGCGTGCGATCAGGCGAAAGGAAGAGGTTCTTGGCAAGCTGCTGTGTGAGTGTCGAACCACCCTGTACGGCGCGGCCAGAGGTTACATTGGTAACAATTGCACGGGCGAGACCTATCGGATCAATACCGAAGTGCGACATGAAACGGCGGTCTTCGATTGCCATGACAGCTTGCGGAATGAATGGCGACATCTCGTGCAGACCGACAGCTTCACCGCCCGTTGTGCCACGATTGGCAATGAGACTGCCCTGCACATCAACGATACGCACATTCGGAGGGCGATCTGGAATGGTCCAGTCAGTTGTCGGCGGCATTTTGGCTGCGAAGTACACGAGCATGCCCGCAAAAGCGATACCGCCCCAAAGGCCGAGCACGAGACACCAGTAAAATGCACGGCGAACAAATCCAAAAAAGCCGCCGCGTTTTTTGGGCGCGCGACGTGAACTGCGCGGTTCGCGATCTTTCGTCGGTTTGCTTTTACGCTGGGGACGGGCCATGCGCTCCTCCTCATCGACGCGAAACACGTCCTCTTCCTGTTCCTGCGACTTGCCGAAGGAAGGTTCGATACGTCCGTTTCTGCCGTCTCGCGATGCCATGTCGTTCTAGATCCGCCCACCTGCTTATCGGTTACTGGTTTTGTAACCGCTTAATTCATCAACCCGCATATATCGAGGGCGTTTATCGCCTGAAGGGTAAATGCGGCAGTTTAAAGGGGGGTAAACTCCGCATTCACAAAAAATAACGGTGTTGGAGCGCAAAAGAAAAGGCCCTGCAGAGCAGGGCCTTTCCAAAAATTCATCTGATCAGGTCAGATTAGAACTTGTATGCAACGCCGAGACGAACTTCGTTGGTCTTGAACTTGTCGCGAATGCTGACTGGTCCACCGAAATCGAAATCCTTATGACCGTAATCGGTGTAACGGTATTCAAGGCGAACGATGACGTTGTCAGTTGCTGCGTAGTCAACACCTGCGCCAGCGGTCCAGCCGGTAAGGGTCTTGCTCTGTGAAACGCTGTCTACACCATTATCGAGTGTGTTCTTGACGCTGCCGAATGCAACACCACCAGCAATGTACGGCAGGAAGCGGTCAACTGCATAACCTGCACGGGCACGAACCGCACCCGACCAACGCAGCTTGCTTTCAAGCTCAACGCCGGTATCCACACCAGCATCGTCAAAGATCGATGCGCTATCCTTGAGGTTGTTGTAGGTCACGTCACCGTCGATACCCAGAACAACGCTGTTGCCGAGGTCGAAGTTGTAACCTGCATAGAGGCCACCGAGGAAGCCATCTGGCTTGACGTTACCGAGGTCGAAGCCATCAGTGTCGAAGCGCGACTTGCCCCAGCCGTAACCGATCTGGCCACCGAGGTAAGCGCCGTTCCATGTAAAGGAAGGAGCGACGATGACTGGAGCTGGTTCTTCGTAAACTACAGCGTCAGCTGCCTTTGCGCCAGTTGCAGCAAGAAGAGCAACAGTGGATGCGAGAAGAAGAGACTTGAGCTTCATAATAAATCTCCTTTGGAGAACGGGGAGTTCGAAATCTGTTGCACCCAATATAAGCGATTGACGAAAAGAGTCTGTAGCAAGAAGGTCACAGTCGCGTAATTGCCGCAGAAGTTGCGCACAGAATCGTGATTAGCTCGAATAGCTGATGTTATTGGTTACCAAATGCTTAAAATCCACGGTTGCATTCTGCGAGGATGTCTTTGCAATCGATATTGAGATATAGGGTGCGGATATCGGGCGCGGAGAAAATGAAATGGGTGGGGCAACCGGGGCTGTACAGCGGGTCGACTGGGTCGATATTGCCAAGGGTATTTGCATTATCTTCGTCGTCATGATGCATTCCACGCTGGGCGTGGAAAAGGCGGCAGGCTCTGAAGGCTGGATGCATCATGTCGTGGCCTTCGCCAAGCCTTTCCGCATGCCCGACTTCTTCCTGATCTCCGGCCTGTTTCTCAGCCTCGTCATTGACAGGCCATGGCGGCGCTATCTCGATCGTAAGGTCGTACACTTTTTGTATTTCTATATCTTATGGCTGACGATCCAGTTTGCATTCAAAGCACCAGCAATTGGAAGTGAGGCAGGTATTGCCGGTGTTGTCGAAGCCTACCTCATGGCCTTCATTGAGCCTTTCGGAACGCTCTGGTTCATTTACATTCTGCCGGTCTTTTTCATTGCGACACGCTTGTTGAAGCGTGTGCCTGTCGGTCTGACCTTTGCCTTGTTGGCTATTCTGGAAATTCTGCCCATCCATACCGGCTGGACGATGATTGACGAGTTCTGCTCGCGTTTTGTTTATTTTTTCGCAGGCTATGCCTTCGCGCCCCTGATTTTCCGCATCGCGGATTGGCTGCGTCAGCGTCCGGTTGCGGGAATAGTTGGGCTGCTTATCTGGGGGCTGATCGAATATAAGCTGGTCTTCACGCCAATACCAGAAAGCCTCGCCTCTCTCATCGCTCCTGCTGGTGATCTTTTGAACGGGCGAGGGGCAGTGAGCGATCTTCCGATCATGTCGCTTTTGCTTGGGCTGATTGGAGCATTGGCGATTATTTCGATATCATCGCTGCTGAGTTTGCTTTCGGATAAAAACTGGCTGCATCGCGGGCTAAGCTGGCTCGGCGCGCATTCAATCGTCGTCTATCTGGCATTCTTCCTACCGATGGCGATTGCCCGGACAATTCTTTTGAAAGTTGGCTTTCTGGATGTCGGAACGGTTTCACTGCTGACGACCGCAAGCGGTGTTATCGGTCCGGTCGTTCTCTACGGGCTTATTCAATGGACTGGTTTTGGACAGTTCCTGTTCCGTCGTCCGGCATGGGCTTATATTGATCGCGCTCCGCAAAAGAAAACGGCGGCTCAAGCGCATCCCGAAAAGTGTGAAACGGTTTTCGGGCAGGATGCGCGTTAAAGAAAACGGCATGAGAGAGCTATCTCTCATGCCGCCGTCTGATGCTTTATGAGTGAGCGAAAATATCCGTCTCCGGCCAACCCATCAGATCAAGTTCCGAGCGGGTTGGCAGGAATTTGAAGCAGGCTTCAGCCTGTTTCGCGCGGCCATCACGCTCCAGGCGTTTCTCGAATACTGCTTTCAGGCGATGCAGATAAAGCACGTCTGAGGCGGCATAATCGAGTTGGGCCTGCGAAAGCACTTCTGCCGCCCAATCAGATGATTGCTGCTGTTTGGAAATCGAAACATCGAGAAGCTCGTTGCAGATTTCCTTCAAACCATGACGATCCGTATAGGTGCGGGTGAGCTTCGATGCGATCTTCGTGCAGAAGACCGGCTGCGGCATGGTGCCAAAAGCATGTGCCAGCACTGCAAGGTCGAACCGTCCATAATGAAAGATCTTGGTGATCGAACGATCTTTCAACAGCTTGACCAGATTGGGGGCCTTTTTCTGTCCGGCTTCGATCTGGATCACATCTGCCGTGCCGTCGCCGGGCGAGATCTGAACGACGCAAAGCCTGTCGCGATGTGGGTTCAGGCCGAGCGTTTCGGTGTCGATAGCGACTGCATCAACCTGATAATTATCCAGATCGGGCAAATCGTGTTTGTGAAAACGGATCGTCATATAGTTTTCCTTAGTTGGCCGCGATAGCGGCCATAATACGCGCCCAAGAGCGCTGACCCTTATGGAAGGAGTTCAGCTCATATTTTTCGTTGGGCGAATGAATGCGGTCATCTTCAAGACCGAAACCGACGAGCAAAGATTCCATACCGAGGAATTTGTCGAAGTCGCCGACAATCGGAATCGATCCGCCCATGGCGATCAATACGGCTGGCTTCGGCCATTCGTCTGAAAGCGCATCCTTGGCTTTGGAAACGAGCGGGGAATCATATGGCAGCTGGATCGCCGGTGATCCGCCATGAGGATGAAACTCGACCGAGCAATCGGCTGGCAGACGCTCTTCGACGAAAGCGCGGAAAGCTGCGCGGATTTTGACTGGATCCTGCTTGTGGACGAGACGGAACGAAACCTTGGCGGATGCTTCCGCAGCAATCACGGTTTTGAAACCTTCGCCGGTATAGCCGCCGATAATGCCGTTGACTTCAGCCGTTGGGCGCGCCCAGGTCAGTTCCAGAACGCTGCGGCCTTTTTCACCCGATGGGATTGAAAGACCAATCGGGCCGAGGAAGTTTTCAGCCGTTCGGCCAAGGCTTTCCCAGGACTGCAAAATCTGCGACGGCGTTTCTTCCACGCCTTCATAGAAACCCGGAACCGTAACACGGCCGGTTTCGTCATGAAGATCTGCAAGGATTTTGCTGAGAATATGAATCGGGTTGGCAGCGGCACCACCGAAGAAACCCGAATGCAGATCGCGATCCGCAGCTTTGATGACAATTTGTTCGCCGACAAGTCCGCGCAGACCAACGCTGATCGCGGGCGTTTCGGCATCCCACATGGCGGTGTCGCAAACAAGTGCTACATCGGCCTTCAGCTCTTCCTTGTTTGCATCGAGGAACGGCTTCAGCGATGGTGAGCCGGATTCTTCCTCGCCTTCAAACAGCAATGTCACCTTCACGGGCAGATTGCCGTTAATGGCTTTGTAAGCGCGACAGGCTTCCACAAAGGTCATGAGCTGGCCCTTGTCGTCGGATGTTCCGCGACCAGTCAGAATTTTGCGGCCATTGCCGACGTCTTTGATTGCAGGATCAAACGGATCGTTTTCCCAAAGATTGAGCGGATCAACCGGCTGCACGTCATAATGGCCATAAAACAGCACATGCGGTGCATCAGTTGTAGCGCCATCGTGATGGGCGACGACCATTGGATGCCCCGGTGTGTCGCGCACACTTGCATTAAAGCCAATCGACTTCAGGTCTTCGACCAGCCATTCGGCAGCCTTGCGGCAATCGGCTTTGTAAGCCGGATCGGTCGAAATCGACTTGATCCGCAAAAGATCGAACAGGTGGTCGATGCTCTTATCGAGATTTGTGTCGAGATAATTGAGGACTTTATCGAGTGATTGCGCGGACATGGATGCTTCCTGACGAGTCGTAAAACTGATGGCACACTACAACCACCAACTCGAAGAAGAAACCCAATATGAACGCAAAACTGGGACCAGAAAATGAATTGGCCGTTGCGGTGAGGGGGTTACCACAACGGCCATATCACTACACTCAAAAGCGACAGCCCGGAGAGGGGAATGAGGCTGTCGCGAACAACCGGTATCCAACGGGGGACGGGTCAGAAAACCGGCGACCGACGTACTGTCGATGGGTGTAATCTGGCCCTCCAACTGTGGCTATTCAAGGGCATTTAAGATTACAAATTCGTAACATAAACGTTACCTTGGCGGGTGGAATCCGTTATCGGTGATAGCGTGAAAATGCGTGAGAGAAGAGGCGCTTATGGATAAGATGACAATGCTGGGTAAGAAGGACTGGGAAAAGACGCCAGGCAAGTGGCACGGCGAGTTTGAAGGAAATGTGTTCGGAACGGGTGCGTCCGTCATGTTCTATGCAACCGAAGAGGCTGGGCGTGGCCCCAGATTGCATCGTCACCCCTATGACGAGATCTTTATTGTGCGCAAAGGCCGGGCCTTATTCACGGTTGGCGAAGAGCAATTCGAAGCCGAAGAAGGCAGCATCGTATTTGGTGCAGCCAATATTCCACACAAATACGTCAATGTCGGTCCGGGTCTTCTGGAGATGATCGATATTCATGTCTCCGGCGAGTTCATACAGGAAGATCTGGAGTAGCTTCTGTCACTGAAATGCGCGCTTGTGTGATCCACGCGTGATCCAACGGTGGACACATGTTTCTCCTGACACAAGGCCGGTTTTCTTTGTGCGTGGTTTCCTCTAATTCTATGACATGAAAAAAGGCGATCATCTCTTTCTCGTTGACGGCTCGGGTTATATTTTCCGCGCCTATCATGCCCTGCCACCGCTGACCCGCAAGACTGATGGCTTGCCGGTAGGGGCCGTGTCCGGCTTCTGCAACATGCTGTGGAAGCTGCTGAAGGATGCGCGAAATACCGATGTGGGCGTCGTGCCAACGCATTTCGCGGTCATTTTCGATTATTCGTCGCAGACTTTCCGCAAAGAGATTTATCCCGAATATAAGGCGAACCGCACCGCGCCGCCGGAAGACCTCATTCCGCAATTCGGCCTTATCCGTCAGGCAACGCGCGCGTTCAATCTGCCTTGCATCGAGAAAGAGGGATTTGAGGCCGACGATCTGATCGCGACTTATGCCCGTCTGGCTGAAGCTGCAGGTGGCGATGTTACCATCGTTTCGTCCGACAAGGACCTCATGCAGCTCGTCACACCGCAGGTGTCGATGTATGACGGCATGAAAGACAAGCAGATTTCGATCCCGGAAGTGATCGAAAAATGGGGCGTACCGCCGGAAAAGATGATCGATCTGCAATCGCTGACTGGCGACAGCACCGATAATGTTCCGGGTATTCCCGGCATCGGGCCAAAGACGGCGGCGCAATTGCTGGAAGAATTTGGCGATCTTGATACGCTGCTCGCGCGCGCTTCTGAGATCAAGCAGAACAAGCGCCGCGAAAACATCATCGCTTATGCTGACCAGACCAAGATCGCTCGTGAACTGGTAACGCTCAAGACCGACGTGCCGCTGGATGTTGATCTCGAAGGTCTTGTGCTTGAGCCGCAAAATGGCCCGAAACTCATAGGGTTCCTGAAAGCCATGGAATTTACGTCGCTTACGCGTCGTGTGGCGGAAGCAACCGAGACGGATGCATCGGCCGTTGAGCCCTGTCATATCGAGACAGAATGGGGCGCGGATGCCCATGGTCCTGATGTTGATGTACCAGTGAAGTCGGACGATACGACTACGCCCGAAAGTTCTTCTGTAGAAGCAGTGCAGCCCGCAGATGGCTATACGCCGAAGGCACTTGCAGAAAAGCGTGCATCCGATGCTTTGGCTCAAAAGATCGATACGAGCGCTTATACATGCATTCGCGACATCGAAACGCTGAACAAGTGGTTGGCCGAAGCCATAGAGACGGGCCTTGTCGCGTTTGATACCGAAACCAATTCGCTTGATCCGATGCAGGCTGAACTGATCGGCTTCTCGCTGGCTCTCGCTCCGGGCAAAGCTGCCTATATCCCGCTCCAGCACAAATCCGGCGCAGGCGATCTGCTCGGTGGCGGCATGGTCGAAGGGCAGATACCGCTGGATAAAGCGTTGGCTGCTTTGAAGCGCGTTCTAGAGGACAAATCCGTTCTCAAGATCGCGCAGAACATGAAGTATGACTGGCTGGTCATGCGCCGCCACGGCATCAACACCGTGTCTTTTGATGATACGATGCTGATTTCATATGTGCTGGATGCAGGCACCGGGAGCCATGGCATGGACCCGCTTTCCGAGCGCTGGCTGGGCCATACACCAATCGCCTATAAGGATGTGGCGGGCACCGGTAAAAGCGCTGTAACCTTCGATATGGTCGATATTGATCGCGCGACAGCCTATGCCGCAGAAGATGCCGATGTAACGCTGCGCTTGTGGCAAGTGTTGAAGCCGCGTTTGGCCGCAGAGGGCCTCATGTCAGTTTATGAGCGTCTTGAACGCCCATTGGTTGATGTGCTCGCCCGCATGGAAGAACGCGGCATTTCCGTCGATCGTCAGGTTCTCTCGCGTCTGTCGGGTGATCTTGCCCAGTCTGCCGCGCGTTATGAAGAAGAAATCTACGAACTGGCCGGAGAGAAATTCAATATCGGTTCGCCCAAGCAGCTTGGCGATATCTTGTTCGGAAAAATGGGACTTCCCGGCGCTTCCAAGACCAAGACCGGCCAATGGTCCACTTCTGCGCAGGTGCTTGAAGATCTCGCCGCCGAAGGCCTGCCACTGCCGCGCAAGATTGTCGACTGGCGTCAGCTGACCAAGCTCAAATCCACCTATACCGATGCTTTGCCGGGCTATATCCACCCGCAGACCAAGCGCGTGCACACATCTTATGCGATGGCGTCCACCTCGACAGGCCGTCTGTCCTCATCTGATCCGAACTTGCAGAACATTCCAGTGCGTACTGCTGAAGGCCGCAAGATCCGAACAGCTTTTATTGCTGAGCCGGGCAACAAGCTGGTTTCTGCCGATTACAGTCAGATTGAACTGCGTGTTCTGGCGCATGTCGCCGATATTCCGCAGCTCAAGAAGGCATTTGCGGACGGCATCGACATTCATGCCATGACGGCATCGGAAATGTTCGGTGTGCCGGTTGAAGGCATGCCTTCCGAAGTGCGTCGCCGCGCCAAAGCAATCAACTTCGGTATCATCTATGGCATTTCGGCTTTTGGCCTTGCCAATCAGCTTTCAATCCCGCGTGAAGAAGCAGGGCAATATATCCGCACTTATTTCGAGCGGTTCCCCGGTATCAAGGATTACATGGAAGCGACCAAGGCCTTTGCCCGCGAGCATGGCTATGTCGAAACCATCTTTGGCCGTCGCGCGCATTATCCCGACATCAAAGCATCCAATCCACAGGTGCGGGCATTCAATGAACGGGCGGCCATCAATGCCCCTATTCAGGGAGCTGCTGCAGATATTATCCGTCGTGCCATGATCCGCATGGAAACTGCACTGGCCAATGAAAAGCTTGCGGCCCGTATGCTGTTGCAGGTGCACGACGAGTTGATCTTCGAAGTGCCTGAAAATGAAGTGGAAAAGACGATTTCGCTGGTGCGCGATATTATGGAAAATGCAGCCATGCCAGCAGTGTCACTTTCGGTGCCTTTGCATGTCGATGCGCGTGCAGCGCATAACTGGGATGAGGCCCATTAGGGTCTCAACCGGTTGACCTGAGCGGTTTGACGCTATAGGTAGGCGGCAATTCTGTTGCTTCGGTAGTCGCCAGTGGGTTTGTGACCAATGGGTTTGCGGCTTGTGAAGCTTTTTTGAAAGTCATTCATGTCCCTACCTGAAACAATCGCTCCGGCACTTTCCGGAGCATTAGCCGCTCGTGGTTACAATACACTCACCGCTGTTCAGAATGCCGTTCTGGCTCCTGAAACACTGGATGCCGATCTGCTCGTTTCCGCGCAGACAGGCTCCGGCAAGACGGTTGCTTTTGGCCTTGCCATGGCATCGACCATCCTTGGTGATGAGCTGCGTTTTGGCCGCCCAGAAGCACCATTTGCCATGATTATTGCGCCGACACGTGAACTGGCATTGCAGGTTCGTCGCGAGCTGGAATGGCTGTATGCCGATACGGGTGCCACCATTGCATCCTGCGTTGGTGGTATGGATATTCGTTCCGAGCGCCGTGTGCTTGAACGTGGATCGCATATCGTTGTCGGCACACCTGGCCGTCTGCGCGATCATATTACGCGCAATGCCCTTGATATGTCGCAGCTTCGCGTCGTCGTGCTCGATGAAGCCGACGAAATGCTCGATATGGGCTTCCGCGAAGACCTCGAATTTATTCTTGGTGAAGCACCGGCAGACCGTCGCACACTGATGTTCTCGGCAACCGTACCAAAGCCGATTGCGCAGCTTGCCAAGCGCTTCCAGAAAGATGCGCTGCGCATTTCTGCTGCTGGTGAAGCCGGTCAGCACGCCGATATTGATTATTTCGCCATGCCGGTTCCGCCGCAAGAGCGTGACCATGCGATCATCAATACGCTGCTTTATTACGATTCACAGAACTCAATCATCTTCTGCTCGACCCGCGAAGCGGTAAAGCACATGGCGAGCCGCCTTTCCAATCGCGGGTTTGCGGTTGTGGCGCTGTCGGGTGAACTGAGCCAGGCCGAGCGCAATAATGCGCTTCAGGCAATGCGCGATGGTCGTGCCCGCGTTTGCGTGGCAACCGACGTTGCTGCACGTGGTATCGATCTGCCAAACCTTGATCTGGTTATCCATGCCGATCTGCCAAACAATGCTGAAACCATGCTTCACCGTTCTGGCCGTACTGGCCGTGCGGGCCGCAAGGGCACCTGTGTTCTGGTGGTTCCGTTCTCGCGTCGCCGCATTGCAGAGCGTCTTCTGCATATGGCAAAGCTTGATGCGCAGACTGTTCCGGCACCAGGTATTGCAGCCGTTCAGGCCAAGAACAACGAACGCATTCTCAATGGCGAAGCTTTCAGCCAGCCGGTTGATGAAGAGCATCAGGACCTGTTGAAGGCACTGACCGAGCGTTATACGCCGGAACAGATAGCAAGCGCGTTCCTCAATCGCGAACTCGCGGCATTGCCTGCAGCTGAAGATATTTCTGATGCACCGGTTCATCCGATTGCCAGCAAGAAGCCTCGCGAACGTTCAGAGCGTGGTGATCGTCCAGAACGTGGCGAGCGTTTTGATCGTGGCGAACCGGGCGAACGTTTCGACCGCAATGCACGTTTCGATGGCGTATGGTTCTCGGTTTCCGCCGGTCGCAAACACCGCGCCGATCCGAAGTGGCTGCTGCCATTGATCTGCAAGGCAGGCGACGTTTCCAAGCGCGATGTTGGTTCGATCAAGATTTTCGATAATGAAACCCGCTTTGAAATTACCGCAGCCAAGGCCGACGAATTCCGTCGTTCGGTTGAAGAACGCGGTACTGGCGAAAAGGGTCTCGTGATCCGCACCGCCGTTGCAGGCGCTGGTGGCGATGCAGCACCGCGTGAAGGCAAAGGCAACTTCAAGCCACGCGGCGACAAGTTCAAGAGCGATTTCCGTGATGGTCCGCGCGACAATAATCGTGATGGGGCAAAAGGCGGCTGGTCGAAGCCTAAGGGCGACTTCAAGAAAGACGGTTTCAAGAAGGACGGCAAAAAATCTAACGATGGCTATTCCAAAAAGCCACGCGGAGAGTAATTTCCGGTCATAGAAAAGCCCGCCAATTGGCGGGCTTTTTCTTGTCTTGAAGCATTTCCAGCAAAAGTGGAAACCGGTTTTGCATTGGACAATGCGTAAAAACAAATAGTTACAGCGGTTCCAACGATTCAGTCTTAACTGGAACTGCTGTAAAACTGGAAGTCCCCCGAAAGTTTTCATGTCTTTCCGGGGCTGGTTTATCAGACGTCGAGATTGGCGACGCTCAGCGCGTTTTCCTGAATGAATTCGCGGCGCGGTTCAACTTCATCACCCATCAGGCGTGAGAATAGCGAATCTGCGTCGGTCGCGTCATTGATCTTCACCTGCAACAGCGAACGCACATTTGGATCAAGCGTGGTTTCCCAAAGCTGTTCGGCGTTCATTTCGCCCAGTCCTTTGTAACGCTGCAGCGTCAGACCCTTGCGGCCTGTTGCGAAGATCGCATCAAGCAGTGCCATCGGACCGGACAGTGTTTCAACCTTGTCCTTGCGGCGAAGCAAAGGCGGCTCTGCAAAGACTTCCGACAAGCGTCCGGCCACACGGTCGATCTGGCGTGCATCAGCAGAACCGAGCAGTGCCATATCGAGAATGGCGACGTCCTTGACGCCACGCACCATGCGTTCGAAGCGATAGCCACCGTCTTCCGTCACATGGGAGGTCCAGCCACGTTCGGTTTCTTCCGAGATCATGTCGAGACGTTTGGCAACGATATCCGCAGAAGCCTGCGAAGTAGCGTCATTGGCGGTTGCATTCGGATTGAGAAGGCCTGCAATCGCCGCCTGCTCAACCACGCGACGATCATAGCGTGTATGAAGGCCCGAAAGAAGCTGACGCAGCGTGCGCGCATCGTCGACGACGGAACGAAGATCCGGTCCGGCGCGCACTTCACCGCTCGCCATTTCAAGAGTTGCTTCTTCAAGGCCGGTCTCAATGAGGAAGTCCTCAAAGGCCGCTTCATTCTTGATATATTGCGAGGACTTGCCGCGAGACACCTTATAGAGCGGCGGCTGCGCGATATAGATATGGCCACGCTCGATCAGTTCCGGCATCTGACGGAAGAAGAAGGTCAACAGCAGCGTACGAATATGTGCACCGTCGACGTCAGCATCTGTCATGATGATGATCTTATGGTAGCGCAGCTTGTCAGGATTGAAACCGTGAGATTCGTCTTTGCCGATCGAAGTGCCGAGGGCAGTGATCAGCGTGCCGACCTGATCGGAAGAAATCATGCGGTCAAAGCGGACGCGTTCCACGTTGAGGATCTTACCGCGCAGCGGCAGAATAGCCTGGTTCTGGCGTGAACGACCGCTCTTGGCGGAGCCACCTGCAGAGTCACCCTCGACGATGAAGATTTCTGATTTCGCAGGATCGCGTTCCTGACAATCGGCGAGTTTGCCGGGCAGGGACGTCACACTCAGATTGCTCTTGCGGGTGATATCACGGGCCTTGCGGGCTGCCTCACGAGCGGCGGCTGCCTGAATGACCTTTTCGACGATGGTCTTGCCACCTGCCGGATGCTCTTCCAGCCATGTCGAAAGCGCTTCGTTGACGAGGCTTTCCACGACCGGGCGCACTTCCGAGGAAACGAGCTTGTCCTTGGTCTGCGACGAGAATTTAGGGTCCGGAACCTTGACGGAAAGCACAGCGGTCAGGCCTTCGCGGCAATCATCGCCGGTGAGCTGCACCTTTTCCTTCTTGGTCATGCCGGAAGCGTCCGCATAGCCCGTCACCTGACGGGTCAGCGCACCACGAAAACCGGCCAGATGGGTGCCGCCATCGCGCTGCGGAATGTTATTGGTGAAGCAAAGCACCTTTTCATGGTAGGAATCATTCCACCACATGGCGACTTCAACGGTCATGCCGTCTTTTTCGCTCTTGATATAGATCGGTGTTTCCAGAAGCGCCTTCTTACCCTTGTCGATATATTTTACGAACTCGATGACGCCACCGTCATAGTGGAGTTCCTGTTCGCGAATATCGGCATGACGACGATCAGCAAGCTTGATACGGACGCCTGAATTCAGAAACGCCAGTTCGCGCAGACGTCGTTCCAGCGTATCGTAATCGAACTCGATCATGGTGAACGTATCGGGCGACGGCAGGAAGCTGACTTCGGTGCCGGTGTCGCTGCCTGCATCGCCTGTCACGATAAGCGGAGCATCGGCCACGCCATGGGTGAAGGCCATTTCGTGGATTTTGCCAGCGCGGCGGATTTTCAGCTTGAGCCAGATCGACAGCGCGTTCACAACCGAAACGCCCACGCCATGCAGACCACCGGAAACCTTATAAGAATTCTGGTCGAACTTACCGCCGGCATGAAGCTGAGTCATGATGACTTCGGCAGCCGAAACGCCTTCTTCCTTATGGATATCGGTCGGGATGCCACGACCGTTATCGGTCACGGTGCAGGAGCCGTCGGCGTTAAGCGTCACGGTTACAAGCGTAGCGTGGCCTGCAAGCGCCTCATCGATTGCATTGTCCACGACTTCGTAGACCATGTGATGCAGGCCGGAGCCGTCATCCGTGTCACCGATATACATGCCAGGGCGCTTGCGAACTGCGTCCAGACCTTTCAGCACACGAATGGAATCCGCGCCATATTCGGCGGGGGCTTCGGAATTCATCTCTGGAGTCTCGCTCATGAAAATCTTTCGAAAATGCGCCGCGAACGCGGCCCTAAAGCCTGCTGCGATTGCAGCATCAAAAACCATGTCGAATCACACGACAAACATGGCTTTAATATAGGCGTTAAAGGCAATTTTTCCAAATTTTGGGGCCAAATTTGCCGGGGATTCTGCTCATTTGGCAACCTATACAGAATTGGGCTGGCGTGGGTTCTCTGGAACCGCCACAATTGACGCTTATATTCTCAAAACGGGGGCGTTCTTGACCTGATTTTATAAACCCTGATTTTTATAAAAAAGGAACGCTTGATGGAAGTTGCAGCCAAGATGACCGAAACCGCAAATCCCTTCGTTCCGCCCGCCCCACGCCCGCGTGAAAAGCCGGTTGGGCGGTTCGAGATGATGCGGGTGGTTTATAAGAATCCGCTCGAATTGTGGGGCGAGCCTTCCTATAACGAGCCGTGGATTTCCGTCAGCTGGTTCGGCATGAAAACTGTCATAGCCAATGATCCGGGTCTGATCCGCCACGTGCTGGTCGATAATGCCGCAAATTACCCTATGTCCGCCATTCGCCAGCGCGTGCTGCGCCCCATTCTGCGCGATGGTCTTCTGACTGCTGAGGGACAAGTCTGGAAGCGTTCGCGCAAAGCCATGGCGCCGGTCTTTACCCCGCGCCATATTGGCGGTTTCGCTGAGACCATGCGGGAGCGCTCACGTCATTTCGCGGAGCGATACACGACGAGCGGCATCATCACCGATGTCGCCCATGACATGACGCTTCTTACCTACGATATTCTGGCCGAAACGCTGTTTTCCGGTGAAATTGCTGGCGACCCCAATGATTTCGCCCGACAGATCGACAAGCTGTTTGAAACCATGGGGCGCGTCGACCCCTTTGATCTGCTGGGCCTGCCGGACTGGCTGCCCCGCTTCACGCGTTTACGTGGCCAGCAATCGCTTGGCTTTTTCCGCGAGCTTGTTTCAGGTACGATTGCTATGCGCAAAGCGCGCATGGACAAGGGTGAGGATGTTCCAAACGACTTCCTCACGCTGCTTCTGCGCGCTGAAGGGCCGGACGGACTGACGCGCTCAGAGATCGAAGATAACATCATCACCTTCATTGGCGCAGGCCACGAGACGACTGCCCGCGCGCTCGGCTGGACGCTCTATCTGCTCGCCAAAGCGCCGCAGGAACGTGATCGGGTGGAAACCGAAATCGATGCTTTCTTCGCGGATGGTGGCGATGATCTGCCGCCGCAGGAATGGTTGGCGAAACTGCCTTTCACACGTGCAGCTTTCGAGGAAGCGATGCGGCTTTATCCGCCAGCGCCTTCAATCAATCGCGAGGCAGCAGTCGATGATACCTATGGCGATCTGAAAATTGCCAAGGGGACTGCCGTTCTGGTGATGCCGTGGGTGATCCACCGTCACAGGCTTTACTGGCAGGAGCCGGACGCTTTCAGGCCGTCACGCTTCTGGCCTGAAAATCGTGACCAGATCGACCGTTTCCAGTATCTGCCGTTCGGCGCAGGTCCGCGCGTCTGCATCGGTGCAAGTTTTGCGCTTCAGGAAGCGGTCATTGCCCTTGCTATATTGCTACGCGAACACCGCTTCGACGTACTTGAAACGACAAAGCCGTGGCCGGTACAGAAGCTGACTACCCAGCCACAGGGCGGCCTGCCGATGAAGGTGGTCAAGCGCTAATCAGCGCCTCACTTCAGCCGCTCTGCATGCCACTTGAGATGGTCATCCATAAACGTCGAGATGAAGAAATAGGAATGATCATAGCCTTCACGCATATTGAGCGTAAGCGGAATGCCAGCCTTCTTGCATGCCTCTTCCAGAAGCCATGGACGCAGACCTTCATCCAGAAAGCCATCGGCTGTGCCCTGATCGACCAGAAATTCCGGGAAACGATAGCCATCTTCAATCAGCAGCGTCGCATCATAGGCACGCCATGCGCGTTCTTCAGCGCCCAGATATTTTTCCAGCGCAGGCTTCGACCAGCCAGCCGTTGAAGGCTGGACAATCGGTGCAAAAGCCGATGCCGATTTGAAGCGGTCAGGGTTTTTGAGCGCAATGGTCAGTGCGCCATGACCGCCCATTGAATGGCCGGTGATCGCCTGACGCGCCATGTCGAGCGGAAATTCTGCAGCAACCAGATCAGTCAGTTCCTTGGTGATGTAGCTATACATCTGATAGTTTTTGGCGAATGGTTCCTGCGTCGCATCGACATAGAAGCCAGCACCTTTGCCGAACTGCCAGTTATCCGGCTCATCCGGCACGTCATCACCGCGCGGGCTCGTATCGGGGCAAATAACGGCAATTCCTAATTCTGCGGCCATTTGCCGGTATTCGCCTTTGTCCATCACGTTCTGATGGGTGCAGGTGAGGCCGGAAAGATACCAGAGTACCGGCACAGGGCCATCTTTTACCTGTGGTGGCAGGAAAACGGCAAAGGTCATATCGCACTGGTTGGTCTCGCTCTTATGGCGATAGACGCCCTGCGTTCCACCAAAGCATTTTGCAGTCGAAATCGTTTCCATGAGAGTTCCTGATTTTTATCCGCTTCCGAGTGCGACCACGACATTCACTGTCGCCGCAACAAGGACCGTATTGAAAAAGAATGACACGACGCTGTGCAGAAGCGTCACTTTTCGCATCGCGGTGGTCGTGACATTGGTATCGGACGTCTGTGCCGTCATGCCGATGATGAAGGCGTAATAGGCGAAATCCCAGCCGGAGGGCTGTGGCGTTTCTGGAAAATTGAAGCCGCCTCTATATCTGCTGGCATGGGCTGAATCGTCGCCTGCGGGTTTGCGTGGTTGCCAATACATGTGCGCGTAATGGATCGCCGTCATCATGTGGATCGTACACCAGCCGAGCGGCACAGCCGCCAGCGTCATGACCAGCGAAAACAGATCGGCCTTGGGTTGTTGGTTTATCAGGATGAACAGCGACACCACAGCCACAACAACGGTGGCAAATGTCACCAGAAAGATGATCCAGATCGGCTCATCCGCCGTTGCCGCATGTTTTCTGAGATAGGGCGCGGTGAGCTTGGGTAAAGCCGCAAGCGCCAGAACGAGATAGAGCACAAAGAAGCAGTTTGCCCCGATGACCGGGGCAAGCGGGCTTTTAAGAAGCCATGCGATAATGAAGGTTGCAGCGCCACCAATGGCTGCCAGATAAAAGGACATATGGCGGCGCAGCAGAAACATCAGGCCGCACTTTCCTGTGGTGCCAGCCGCATATCGACATGCGGAATACCATCTTCGAGATATTCTTCCGAAATCGCGACGAAGCCGAACGATCCATAGAATTTCTGCAAATGGCTCTGTCCGCCAAGCTCAATGGAAATGCCTGGAAAACGTGTCTGAGCAAAGGCGACAGCCTCTTTCATGAGACGCTGACCAAGCTTGTAACCACGATAATCGGCTGCCACAACAACGCGGCCGATCTTCACCGGCTTACCATCCTGTTCCGGTGGCAGAACCCGCAAACTTGCTGCGAGTTCTTCACCATCGAGAATGCGTAGGTGAAATGCGTCATAATCCTTGCCGTCGATTTCGGGGTAAGGGCAATTCTGCTCCACCACAAAAACGTCCACGCGCAGCTTCAGCATCGCATAAAGCGCGCGCGGGGTCAGGTTATCGATTGGGTCCCATTGGGAGGTGAAAAGCTTTTCACTCATCAGTAGACAATCACCGAACGGATCGACTTGCCTTCATGCATCAGATCGAAAGCCGTGTTGATTTCATCAAGCGGCATGGTGTGGGTGATGAGGCTGTCGATGTCGATCTTGCCTTCCATGTACCAGTCAACGATCTTCGGCACATCGGTACGACCGCGGGCGCCGCCAAATGCAGTGCCTTTCCAGACGCGTCCGGTGACGAGCTGGAATGGACGTGTGGCGATTTCCTTGCCTGCTTCCGCGACGCCGATGATGATCGATTCACCCCAGCCGCGATGGCAGCATTCCAGTGCCTGACGCATGACATCGGTGTTGCCGGTGGCATCGAACGAATAATCAGCGCCGCCATCAGTCAGATCCTGAATGGCCTGCACAACCTTGTCATTGCCAATTTCACGCGGGTTGACGAAGTCGGTCATGCCGAACTTCTTTGCCATTTCCACCTTGGATGGATTGATGTCGACGCCGATGATCTTATCCGCACCAACCATGCGTGCGCCCTGAATGACATTAAGACCAATGCCGCCCAGACCAAACACAACTACATTGGAACCCGGGCGAACCTTAGCCGTATAAATAACTGCGCCAATGCCGGTGGTTACGCCGCAGCCGATATAGCAGATCTTGTCGAAAGGCGCGTCTTCGCGGACCTTCGCGACAGCGATTTCTGGCAAAACGGTGAAGTTCGAGAAGGTCGAGCAGCCCATATAATGGAACACTTCGCCGCCATCGCACGAAAAGCGCGAGGTTTTGTCAGGCATCAGGCCTTGACCCTGCGTTGAGCGGATCGAGGTGCAGAGGTTTGAACGCTGCGACAGGCAGGTTTTGCACTGGCGGCATTCCGGCGTGTAAAGCGGGATCACATGATCGCCTGGCTTGACCGAGGTAACACCTGCGCCAACTTCGCGCACGATGCCAGCGCCTTCATGGCCGAGAATGGCTGGGAACTTGCCTTCTGAATCAAGACCGGAAAGCGTGTAGGCATCCGTGTGGCAAACGCCGGTCGCCATGATTTCGACCAGCACTTCGCCAGCGCGTGGACCGCCGATTTCAACGGTTTCGATGGTGAGCGGCTTCTTTGCCTCCCAGGCAACGGCTGCGCGTGATTTCATGACGATATTCCCTTCAATTTCAGTGTTCGTTTATGCGCCCTATTTCAGATAGGTGCGCAAAATCCGCATGATTTCGTCGATCTCTGCATCGGGATCTGCCACAGCATCGCGCGCTATCGCCTCACGAGCCAGCCCGCGATTTTGGCCGAATGTCTCGCGAAAATGGCTTTCCAGCACTTCCGCCATCAACCCATTGGTCGCCCCACGCAAAGCCGCAATCTGCTGCAACAAGGCAGCACATTCCGTGCCTGCTTCCACCGCGCGCTCCAAGCCTTCGGCCTGGCCTTTGATACGGCGCAGACGCGTTAAAGCGCGCTTTTTGTCTTCCGGTGAATGCGGCATGGAATCTCCCGATTTTCATGAAGCCTATATACTATAGGGGAGTATGTCAATTGCTCCGGAAACGCCTTTTGCGAGAATGGTTTTCTCAGCAATTGGTATGGCTCGGATTTTAAGCCTCAAGCTTGAGGTGCAGCAGTGGATAAGGGCGCCCCTGATCATCCGTTTCCGAGCGACCTGTCTCGACAAAGCCCACATGGCGATAAAAGCCCACGCCTTGCGTGTTCTGCTCATTCACATCGACGGTCAGAGTGCCCCGCTTTTTCGCGTGCGCAATCATATGCTTACCAATACCCCTGCCACGCTGGTCGGGTGAAATGAACAGGCTGTCGATATTGTTATCGGTCATGCCCATGAAGCCGATCGGCTTGCCGTCATCCTCAATGACATCGACTGCCACATTCGGCAGATATTGCTCACCGACCAGCTTTTCGATTTCAGCGAAATCTTCGCGGCTTAGAAAGTCATGCGTTGCCAGCACGCTTGTGCGCCAGATGGCGGTGAGGGCGGGGGCATCCGCCGGATTAGATTTTCGGATATGGATCATCATCGTTCCTTGTGGGATAAGCACCAAAGCAACGCCTTTATAATACGGAATTTCATTTGACGAGTCTGCCCGATCTTCCCGTTACCCGCATTCTGCCGCAACTCGACGCCGCCTTAGCTGCCCATGCAAGCGCGGTTCTGGTTGCCCCTCCCGGCGCGGGTAAAACGACGCTGGTGCCGTTGCATTTCCTGAATGCAAGCTGGCGCGGCAACGGCATGATTGTGCTGCTCGAACCGCGTCGTCTTGCAGCGCGTGCAGCGGCCCGCCGTATGGCGCAGTTGCTGGGCGAAGAGCCGGGCGATACGGTCGGCTATCGTATGCGCCTTGAAAGCAAGGTCTCGGCGAAGACCAAAATCCTTGTCGTTACCGAGGGCGTTTTTGCACGCATGATCCTCGATGATCCGGACCTAAAAGGCATAGCGGCGGTTCTGTTCGATGAGTTTCATGAGCGTAGCCTCGATGCCGATTTCGGTCTGGCGCTGGCGCTCGATGTGCAGGCCGCTCTGCGCGACGATCTCAAAATTCTTGTCATGTCGGCAACACTTGATGGTGCGCGTGTGGCCTCACTTTTGGGCGATGCGCCCATTATTGAGAGCGAAGGCCGCGCTTTCCCCGTCGATATTCGCCACCGTGACCGTAAGCCTGACGAACGCATTGAAGATTCGATGGTGAAAGCCATTCGTGAGGCGCTGGCCGATGAAACGGGTAGCATTCTTGCCTTTCTTCCCGGTCAGGGTGAGATTGAACGCACGGCTGGCATTCTGGAAAAATTTCTGCCTGCCAATATCATTCTGGCCCCGCTTTATGGCGCGATGGAAGGCCGTGATCAGGATGCGGCAATCAAGCCAGCTCCCGCAGGTCATCGCAAGGTCGTGCTGGCCACGTCGATTGCCGAAACTTCCATAACCATCGATGGGGTCCGGGTGGTGATCGATAGCGGCCTTGCTCGCCTGCCAAAATATGAACCCGCAACCGGCCTCACACGATTGGAAACTGTGCGTACTTCGCGTGCGAGTGCTGATCAACGCGCTGGTCGTGCGGGTCGTACCGAGCCGGGCATAGCCATCCGCCTCTGGCATCAGGGGCAAACGGCTTCGCTCCCTGCGTTCTCGCCGCCTGAAATTCTGGAAGCCGATCTTTCCGGCCTCGTGCTCGATGCGGCTGCATGGGGTGTGACCGATCCAGCAACCTTGTCGCTGCTTGATAAGCCGCCACTACCCGCGCTCAAAGAAGCCAAAGCATTGCTTAGCCGGCTTGGTGCACTTGATGAGGCTGGACGCCTGACAACTGACGGTGAGGCTATGCGCTCGTTGGCACTCCCCGCACGCCTTGCACATATGGTGGCGGAAGCGGGCAAACGCGGCGAGGCTTTGCGAGCAGCAGAGCTTGCAGTTCTTCTGACCGAGCGTGGGCTTGGCGGCAATGAAACCGACCTCGACACGCGCATGTCGCGGTTCCGCAATGACCGTTCTGATCGCGCCCTGCGTGCCAAAGGACTGGCGAAACGTCTGGCTGCAAATGTGCCCAACAAAGGCGAAGCTGCGGGTTCAAGCCCAAATTCTAATGTTGGCCGGATACTGATCGATGCCTACCCGGACCGCATCGCCAAGGCGCGAGGGGCAACGGGGCAATTTCTGCTGGCCAATGGACGCGGCGGCGAAGTCGATCCTGCCATCAGCCTCAGTCGCGCATCGTGGCTTGTCGTGGCGGATATGTCGGGCAAAGCAGGCCGTGCACGCGTGCTTTCTGCTGCGGAAGTTTCGGAAAGTGAAATCCGTAATGCCCTTGGCAGCAGGATCGAGAGTGGCCGACAAGTCATCTATGACGCAGAAAAGAACGCTTTGCGGGCGCGTGAAGCCGTTCGGATTGGTGCCATTGCCCTGTCGGAAAAGCCGCTTGCCGCTCCTTCTGGCGTGAGCGCCGATGAAGGCGTGATCGCTGCCGTGCGTGAGCATGGACTGCAAATCCTGCCGTGGGGCAAAGAGGCTGAAATTCTGCGTCGTCGTCTGGGCTGGCTTTATCGCGGTCTTGGCGATCCGTGGCCGTCTATGGATGATGACAATCTTATTGAGCGTCTTGATGATTGGCTTTTGCCTTTCCTCACAGGCGAAGCGCAGCTAGATCGTATCCCGGCGCATGTGCTGAAAAACGGCCTTATGAGCCTTGTGCCGTTCGATCTGCAACGCCTCGTCGATCAGCTGGCACCCACGCATTTTGAAGTACCGACCGGCTCGAATATCCCGATCCGCTATGACACGGAGGAGCCGGTTCTAGCCGTGCGCGTACAGGAGTTGTTCGGCCTTGGCATTCATCCGGCCATTGCCAATGGCAAAGTACCGCTTTTGCTGGAATTGCTTTCCCCCGCCCATCGCCCGATTCAGATCACGCGTGATCTGCCGGGCTTCTGGCAGGGCTCATGGGCGGATGTGCGCTCCGATATGCGTGGCCGCTATCCGCGCCATGTCTGGCCGGAAGATCCGGCCAATGCCGAAGCTACGCGCAGGGCAAAACCACGCGGCACCTGATGCCGATCAGGAATGCAGAACGACGTGGACCTCATCCTGATCGCGGATGTTGAGATTTTCACGGATGCGCTTGTCCGAGATCAGCTCAATGCAGTCGTGCATATGCGATCCGATACGCCGGAAAATCCAAACATTCATGGAACGGGAATGCGCATAAAGCGTCGCCCGCCATGCCTGGCCAATGCCGCGGCGTGGCTTGAAAAACTTGCGGCGCAGACTGTTGTTCAGAATTTCGTGCTGCGGGATAGTGATGCTTGGTGGGACAATGCCGCGATCCAGCGCCTTTAGCTGCTTGCGACGGCTTTGCAGAATGGATGGATATTCCATGATCTGCACATTCAGCGAGCCGGATGCAAAGTGATCCGGCCAGTCATTTGGTGAATTATCCAGATGTTGTTTTCCAGGAATAATGAGCTCGGAATGTTTTCCAAGCCCGGATGATATCTTCCCCCTGAAGATAATCACGCGGCGCCCTCCATCACTTTGCAGACAGTCCTGTTATAATTCCTTCACAAAATTGACACAATTGCTGATTGGCAGGTTTTGCCCATGAGGGAAAACTTGATAATTCCCCACATAATAGGGCGTTGCGTGTCATGCACGCCAAAGCCTGCGACTGGATGACACAGTTCTGCTTGCGTGAATATGCGCCTTGCCGCATAAGGGGCTGATAGGGGTGATCATGCACGCAGAATTCGACAATCGGGCTTCAAATCTTTCGCGAAAACCGCGTCTGACCACATTGGTGCGTCTGCGCTGGCTGGCTATCGCAGGGCAGACTGCGACAGTCATGTTCGTGGCGCTCTATCTGCAGTTCAACTTCGCAGTCGGTGTCTGTTTTGCGCTCATCGCATGCTCGGCGTGGCTCAATCTCTATCTCGCGTTTCGCTTTCCGACCAACCATCGTCTCAGTCCGACTGCCGCCAGCATTGTTCTGGCATTTGATATTCTGCAACTGGCGGGTCTGCTCTATCTGACAGGTGGAGTGCAAAATCCCTTTGTCATCCTGATGATTGCGCCGGTCATCATATCCGCCACATCGCTTTCGGTGCGCCATACGCTGGTTCTCGCGCTTCTCGTTGTGTTGAGCACATCGGTGTTGACTATGCGCTACGAGCCGCTGCCCTGGTATCCGGGCGAAACTCTTGATCTGCCATTTCTTTTTGTGGCGGGCATCTGGTGCGCAATTATCGCGGCACTGGGTTTTACCGGCGTCTATGCTTATCGTATTGCTGAAGAAACGCGCCAGCTCGGCGATGCTTTGGCTGCAACAGAACTGATCTTGCAGCGCGAGCAACATCTCACGGCCCTTGATGGACTTGCTGCCGCAGCTGCACACGAGCTAGGCACGCCGCTTGCCACCATCACCTTGGTGGTCAAGGAAATGCAGCGCAGTTATGCAAAGAAGCCTGACATTGATCCCGCGCTTGCAGAAGATATTGCGCTTTTGCAATCACAGGCTGCGCGCTGTCGCGAAATTCTTCAACGGTTGACCAGTCTGTCCTCGGAAAACGAGGAACACATGTCGCGTCTGCCTTTCTCATCACTGATCGAAGAAGTGATTGAGCCGCATCGGGATTTTGGAATTCTGCTTCAAGTGACCAAACAGGAAGGTCCGAAACCGGAGCCTGTTGTTCGCCGCAATCCGGGGCTGCTTTATGGGCTTGGCAATCTGGTGGAAAATGCGGTCGATTTTGCGCGCGATGAAGTCAGTGTCACGTGGGGTTGGACCGACACGAACGTTACCGTCACGATTCAGGACGACGGTGAAGGGTTTAAACCGGAAATTCTCGACCGAATCGGTGAACCTTATATGACCAGCCGCGACAGTTCCCATAATGGTGGCGGTGGTCTTGGATTGGGGCTTTTCATCGCAAAAACTCTGCTGGAACGCTCTGGCGCGCAGATTAGCTTTAAAAATCGCAAGAATCCGGGGCAGGGTGCTGAAGTAAGAGTGATATGGCCACGCTCTGCCTTCACTGTAAGCTGATGAATATATTGCGGAATTAATCTTGGTTTGAAGTGTATGCGCATTTTGCGCCATGTTTCGATTTTATCAATTTTTCGTGCTTGTGATCAGAAATCACATTTAATCACAATGCTTTAAGCGTCGCCGCAATTTTAATTTTGCTGAGATTGCTTCAATAATTCAATGGCTATTTGACTTTTTGACGCAGGGATATCAATAAGGGAATAAAAATACAGGCAGGAAGCACCCCATGGAAGACTTGAAGCAGGAAGACACCGAAGCCATTGGCAACGATCCCACCCTCCTTCTGGTTGATGATGATAAGCCTTTTTTGCAGCGTCTTGCCCGGGCCATGGAAGGCCGGGGTTTTCAGGTAACGACTGCAGAATCGGTTGAAGAAGGCATCGCCGCTGCAAAGGCCGCTGCACCCGCTTATGCGGTCGTGGACATGCGACTGGGAGACGGTAACGGGCTTGACGTCATTGAGGCCATCCGTTCACGTCGCACGGATACGCGCGCCATCGTGTTGACCGGTTACGGTAATATCGCGACTGCGGTGAATGCTGTGAAACTCGGTGCGATTGATTATCTCTCCAAGCCTGCCGACGCGGATGAGGTGTTTGCTGCTCTGACCCGTCGTCCGGGTGAAAAGGTTGCGCCACCGGAAAACCCAATGTCTGCTGATCGTGTGCGTTGGGAGCATATTCAGCGTGTTTACGAAATGTGCGAGCGCAATGTTTCCGAGACCGCACGCCGCCTCAATATGCATCGTCGTACTTTGCAGCGGATTCTGGCTAAACGTGCGCCACGTTAATCAAAACCGCAGCTGATCCGAAGACTGTCTCCCCTGTCAGGGATGCACTTTTAATCAATATCGGTTTCGGGCACGTCGAGCCCGGCAAGTTCTGCAATCGTTAGCCGTGCAGCCCCTGCTCGAGCAAAGCGCAACATCAGCGCTTTGCGGGTTGCGCCGGGAAGCTTATGCTCCGGCGCGTCACGAAGAATTTCAGCGCCATAACCGTCCGATAATATGAAGCCGCAATCTTCAGGGAAGATTTCGCGTGGCACCGACGGATGCGTCGCAAAGAAAAGCCGGTCGCAATAGGCGCGATATTCAGGCCATTTGCGGTCCGCTTTCCAGTCTTCGATCGAGGACTTAATCTCAATAATCCAGATCTCGCTTTTGCGGCTGACCGCAATCAGATCAGCGCGTCTTCCTGACGCCAGTGGCAGTTCGGGCAGCGTTGCCAACCCCATTTCCAGAAAAAGACGTTGCACACCACGTCGCACAAGAAGCGCGTTTTCGGACTGACGCCCATCTGAAAGAGGGTGGGATTTGTTGGGAATCACAATCGGCATGGCAAGATTTTGCGCCTGACCGCTGCTTGAAACAACAGCAAAATGACTTCTATTGAGACGCTGATGCCACACAACTGCGGCAAAAATGGCAAGAAAGTGACCAAACCGGGATTTTTCAATTTACGGTTAACGCCTGGTTAACAATACTGACGCAACTTTGCACGTGAATGAGCGATTCGCTCCTGATGATGGAAAATCTCAATCTGGGGGAAATTCATGAAGTCTCGCGTTTTGAAGCTGACCGCAGCACTTCTTCTTGGTGGTGCTCTTGCGGGTTGCTCTACGGTGGGCGGCACTTTCTATACCGCGTCGTATTCTTCGATCAGTGATGCTGGCTATACTATTCCAGCCATTCCAAGTGAGAAGATTCCACAGCAGTATCGCCGTCAGATCGTAAAATATCAGACTGATGAAGCGCCTGGAACGATCATCGTTGAGACGCGTGAGAAGTTCCTCTATTACGTCATGCCCGATGGCAAGGCGATGCGTTATGGCATCGGTGTTGGCCGCGAAGGTTTTGGCTGGTCAGGAACAGCACGCGTTGCCATGAAGCGTGAATGGCCGACCTGGACGCCGCCTGCTCCTATGATCAAGCGTCAGCCGGAGCTGGCGAAATATCGCAATGGCATGGAGCCGGGCCTGAAAAACCCACTCGGCGCGCGCGCGCTCTATCTTTATAACAAGGGCGGAGACACTGGCTATCGTATCCACGGCACGCCGGAATGGTGGTCGATTGGTAAGGCCATGTCGTCCGGCTGCGTGCGCATGATGAACCAGGATATCATTGATCTCCATGCGCGCGCAGAGCAGGGTGCCAAGGTTATTGTGAGGCAGTAAAGATACCTCTGGAACAAGAAAAAGGCCACTGAGAAGCGGCCTTTTTCTTTATAAATCTCAGTGAGATCAGATCTGTTCGACCTGCTGTACTTCCGGCACAAAGTGGCGCAGAAGATTTTGAATGCCATGCTTGAGCGTTGCCGTCGACGACGGGCAGCCGGAGCAGGCGCCCTTCATGTGCAAAAACACCGTGCCATTTTCAAAACCGCGGAATGTGATATCGCCGCCGTCCTGTGCAACAGCCGGGCGAACGCGGGTCTCGATCAATTCCTTGATGGTTTCGACGATTTCGGTGTCTGCCTCATCAAAGAATTCTTCATCGTCATGAGCGGCGGCTGCATCTGCATTGGCATTACCCACCATAGCGGGCAGGCCAGACATGAAATGCTCCATGATTGTACCAAGGATGGCAGGCTTCAGATGCTGCCACTCGCCGTCTTCCTTGGTGACTGTGATGAAATCATAGCCGAAGAAGACGCCGGTTACGCCAGGCACCGCAAAAAGCTTTGCAGCGAGCTGCGATGTGTTGCCCGCGCTTGCCGCGTCACGGAAATCTGCCGTCCCTTCAGGCATGACAACCTTGCCTGGAAGAAACTTCAGGGTCGCCGGGTTCGGCGTAGTCTCGGTCTGGATGAACATATCCGTTCTCCGCTTTCAATATCAGAAACTGTTCGTAAGCATGGATACGCGCGAAGGCAAGCCCTGCCTTGAACGGGCATATGCAAGTTACGATCAATATAGGGTGATTATGTCACCGCATCAATGTCATCGTTGGAAAGTCCTGCGGGGACCACGGTAACGGGAATTTGAAATAATGCCCGCCCTGCAAGTGATTGGACCAGAGGGCCGGGGCCTTCCTTGCCGGAGCCAGCAGCCAGAACCAGAATGGCTATGTCCTGATCTTCTTCAATCAGGCTTGGTAACTGATCATTGGTGTTGCCTTCGCGGATGATCAATTCCGGCTCGATACCCTGCTCTTTGCGCACAGTGGCTGCAAATTTTTCGAGCGTTGAACGTGCGCGTTCTTCCGCTTCCTGCCGCATGATTTCGCCAACACCCAGAATCTGCTGAAAATCCGAATTGTCGATGACAAACAGCATGACGAGTGCGCCATTGGTATTCTTTGCGCGGCGTGCGGCATAGGCAACTGCACGCTCGCATTCGGGCGTGTCGTCAATAACAGCAAGAAACTTGCGTCGGTGGCCGGCTTCCCGGCTAAGTCGTTTGGATACCATGGCGATAATGTGGCATTGCAAAGAGCTGCCCGCAAGCGGGCAGCTCCTGATTATTTATCAGTCCTGCAACCAGCCGATAATATCGCGGACGTGGCGCATGTTTGCCTCTGCAATCACGCTGGCGCGTTCGCCGCCATCTTTCAGAACACTGTCGATATAGGCTGGATCGGCCACCAGACGACGCATTTCATGGGTGATAGGTGACAGCTTTGCCACTGCCAGATCAGCGAGTGCTGCTTTGAATTCTGAGAACTGGCGGCCTCCGAATTCGCCCAGGATTTCTTCCTTCGACTTCGACGACAGGGCCGCATAGATACCGACGAGGTTATCGGCTTCCGGACGTCCGGTGAGGCCATCGATTTCCGTTGGCAAACCGTCAGAATCGGTCTTGGCCTTACGGATCTTCTTGTTGATGGTCTCTTCATCATCGATCAGGTTGATGCGCGAGAGGTCCGAAGGGTCGGATTTTGACATCTTCTTGGTGCCATCACGCAGCGACATGATGCGCATGGCTGGGCCCGAAATCATCGGCTCGGTCAGCGGGAAGAAGCCCGAAACCTGTTCATCACCAACCTGCATATCCACACCGATACCCAGCGAGGCAATGCGATCGGAATAGTCATTGTTGAACTTCTGGGCGATGTCGCGGGTCAGTTCGAGATGCTGCTTCTGATCTTCGCCGACTGGAACATGGGTCGCGCGATAAAGCAGAATGTCGGCAGCCATGAGGCTTGGATAGGCGAAGAGGCCGAGCGAGGCGTTCTCGCGGTCTTTGCCTGCCTTGTCCTTGAACTGCGTCATGCGGCTCATCCAGCCGATGCGGGCAACGCAGTTGAACACCCATGCAAGTTCCGCATGCTGCATGACGCGGCTCTGATTGAAGACAATGCTCCGCTTGGGATCAATGCCTGCAGCCAGAAATGCAGCCGTGACTTCGCGGGTCGACTGAATGAGTTCAGCCGGATCGGGCGAGACGGTCAGGGCGTGCATGTCGACGACACAGTAGATGCATTCCTGCGTCTCCTGAACCTCTACCCACCGCTTGATCGCACCCAGATAATTGCCGAGGTGAAGATTTCCGGTCGGTTGGACGCCGGAGAAGACAAGCGGTTTAAACGTGCTCATGACTTTATCCTGATGTTGGCCTCCGCCGGTGGAGAGCGAAGGGTACTAATTTGATGCGGTGTTTTCGCAGAGCTGTGGCAGCCTTTCAAGGGCAATTATGTGTCAGCGCCGGGTTCCTTATTTACGCCTCCACGTTTGATGCCACGGCGGATCATGGCGGTATTGGCACCGCCGAGACCAAAGGCCAGTGCAAAATAGACGACCATTGCTGCAACAACCATAGTCGTAACGGTGCCTGCTCTGACCGCGAACGAGGCAGCGGATGAGAGTTCATATGCGAAATGCCCGATGGCAAAATAGATACCTGTTGCCATCACGCCCGCTGCAATCAGCAGGCGGGGAATGCGGGTGAGCAACGGTATATCGCTCCCCCAATGGCCACGCTTGACCAGTGTCGCAAACAAGAGCGCTGCATTGACCCAACCGGCAGTAATTTCGGCAATCGCTATGCCGCTTGGCCCCATGCGTTGAAACAGCGTGATGGCCAGCGACACGTTCACGACCACTGAAATGGCTGCAAAGATCATAGGTGTGCGGGTATCTTCGCGCGCGAAGAAGCCCGGAATGAAGGCTTTGATCAGAACAAACGCTGGAAGACCCAAACCGTAAATCGCGAGAATATTGGAAACGACGATTGTCGATTCAGCACTGAACTGACCGCGTTCAAACAGAAGCCGCACAATCGGCTCTGACATGACAAGCAGTGCTGCGGCAGCCGGAAGGGTGAGAAACAGCGTGAACTCGACTGAACGGTTCTGCAGGTTCGAGGCTTCTTTCATGTGTCCGCCGCGCAATGCGCGGGAGAGCTCTGGCAAAAGCACAGTCGCAACCGCAATACCTACCACGCCGAGCGGCAACTGATAGATGCGATCGGCATAGACGAGCGAGGATACGGCCCCTTCCATGCCCGATGCGATATTGGTGTTGATCAGCAGATTAATCTGCGTGATGCCGCCGGTAATCGCTGCAGGTAATGCCAGCACCAGCAAGCGTTTGACATTTTTAGTCAGGCGCGGACGACGGAAACCGATCTTGATGCCTGCATTGCGCACGGCAAGCCATACGATAGCGAGCTGCACTACACCTGCCGCCATCACACCCCATGAGAGCCCGTAGCCGACGGCAAGTGCGTCGTAACCATTCCACCAGGCAAAGGCCAGCACGGCAATCAGAATGATGTTGAGGAACACCGGAGCGATGGCTGCTGCAAAATAGCGATGCAGGGAGTTGAGCATTCCGCCCATCATGGCCGAAAGCGACATGCAGGCGAGATAGGGGAACATGATGATCGCAAGCCGCACAGTATTGTCGAACTTTACCGGATCATCGGTGAAGCCCGGCGCAATGACCGTGCGCACGATAAACGGCATGGAGAGTTCCATGGCGATCGTAATGAAAAGCAGCACAGTGAATAGAACGCCAAACACTTCTTCGGAAAAGCGGCGCGCGCCCTCCATGCCGTTCTTTTCGATCTCCTTGGCAAACAGCGGCACGAAGGCCGCGTTGAATGCGCCTTCAGCAAATAATCTGCGGAACGTGTTCGGGAAGCGGAAGGCCGCATTGAATGCGTCCGCCACGGGGCCGGTGCCGAGCGCTGCTGCCATGAACATTTCGCGCGTGAAGCCGAAAATGCGGCTCATCAGCGTGCCGGACGCAACCGTTGCGAACTTTTTGACCAAACTCATTGAACTAAAATACCTATATTATGCTGCAGCGCGGCCATTGGTCTTAGCAGTATTTTCCCCGCCAAGAACGGCAAGGAGCTTGCGCCTGATATTGCCCTGTCGGGTTGCGTTTGAAATCTTGTGCCCGACGAGATCGGTTACATAGAAACTGTCGATCACCTTTTCGCCGAAAGTGGTGATATGAGCTGAAGCAATATCCAGCGAAAGGTCAGAAATAAGGCCGGTCAGCTCTGAAAGAAGGCCGGGGCGATCAAGCCCTTCCACTTCGATGACGGTGAACTTGTCCGAGAGCGTGTTGTTGATCTCCACATGCGGCTCCACCTTGAAGGCTTTGGCGCCTTTCTTAGGCTTGGTGCGCTTGGCAAGAACATCGGGCAAATGAGATTTGCCGGAAAGCACGTCTTCGATCACCTTGCCCACGCGCTCGGCGCGTCTGCGCTCATCTTCGTCAGTGTCGAATTCGCGACTGATCAGGATTGTATCAAGCGCGCGACCGTCACCTGTGGTGAAGATCTGCGCATCGACAATGTTGCCGCCAGCCGCCGCGCAAGCGCCGGTAATAATCGACAGCAGGCGCGGATGATCGGGGGCGAGCACAGTGATTTCCGTGACTGCTTCAAAGGTGTGCGGTTTGGCCATCGTGGCAAGCGCACGACCGTTGCGGTCGGTTTCCCTTATGAAATGGGCGTGGCGTACCTGATCGTCGAGACTGACGGTCAGGAAATAGTTGGTGTAATGCAAGCCAAGATAAGCATCACGTTCTGCCGCTGGCCAGTCGGACAGCTTGTCTGCCAATGCAGCACGCGCCTGCCGGTCACGATCAGCGCGTGGCAATTCGGAGAAGCCGCCCGTCAGAACGAGTTCTGTTTCATAGAAAAGGGTACGCAGAAGCTGACCTTTCCAACCATTCCAGACGCCGGGGCCAACGCCCTTGATGTCACAGACGGTCAGAATGAGCAAAAGCTTCAGCCGCTCCATCGTCTGAACCGTATCGGCAAAGTCGACAATTGTTTTGCGATCATTGAGATCGCGAGACTGCGCAACCATGCTCATGGTCAGGTGCTCGCGCACCAACCATTCCACGGTTTCGGTTTCGGATGCAGATAAGCCGAAGCGTGGGCAGAGCCTGCGGGCAATGCGGGCACCGGCGATGGAATGGTCTTCTGGTCGACCTTTGGCGATGTCATGGAGCAGAATGGCCACATAAAGCAGAACACGGTCACGCTTCATGGTGGTAACGAGATGATTGGCCAGTGGGTGCTCGTTTTCGAGCTCCCCGTGCTCGATTTCAGACATGACCTGAATGCAGCGGAGCAGATGTTCATCCACTGTATAGTGGTGGTACATGTTGAACTGCATCATCGCGACGATTTTGCCAAAATCCGGGATGAACTTACCCAGTACGCCAGATTCATTCATGCGGCGCAGGATCAATTCCGGATTGCGCGGCGAGGTCAGCACTTCCAGAAACAGGCGATTGGCTTCTGCGTTCTCGCGCAGTTCTCCGTTGATGAGCTTTAGCGAACGGGTAAGCTGTTGCATCGCATCGGGATGAAATTCCAGTCCATGCTTGTCCGCAAGATGGAAGATACGGATGATATTGACGGGGTCGCGTTTGAAGACGTCGGGATCGGCAATATTAATGCGATGATTCTCGGAGATGAAATCTCCGCTTGCTGAAAGCTTACGTTTGCGGCGCGAGAAGGTGAGGAAGATGCGGTTGAAGCCCGGCACATGCTTGGCTTGTTCTTCTTCGAGCGCCGCACAGAGAATGCGGGTCAGATCGCCAACATCCTTGGCGACAAGGAAGTAATGCTTCATGAAGCGTTCGACATAGTTCTGGCCCGGATGCGCGGTGTAGCCAAGGCGCTGCGCAATTTCCGGCTGGATATCGAAGGAAAGGCGTTCTTCGGCTTTAAGCGTTGCAAAATGCATATGGCAACGCACAGCCCAAAGGAAGTCTTCGGCCTTGTTGAAAAGGCGCAATTCGGCTCGCGAAAGAACACCGAGCTTGACCAGCTCTTCCTTGCTTTTGACGCGATAGAAATATTTGGCGATCCAGAACAACGTGTGCAGATCGCGCTGGCCGCCTTTGCCTTCCTTGACATTGGGCTCAACCAGATAGCGTGTTTCACCCGCTTTTTTATGGCGATTATCGCGCTCGGCAAGCTTGGCCTGAATGAATTCAGGACCGGTATCCTTGACCACCTCTTCGTCAAAACGCGTGACGAGCGAATTGAACAGATCGCGGTTGCCGATAATGAAACGTGCGTCCAGAATGGCTGTGCGAATGGTCATGTCTTCGCGTGAAAGACGAATGCATTCGTCGATATTGCGTGTCGAATGGCCGACTTTCAGCCCCATGTCCCAAAGCATGTAGAGCATATATTCGGCGACCTGTTCGCCCCATGGGGTCTGCTTATAGGGCAACAGGAACAAAAGATCGATATCGGAACCCGGAGCAAGTCCGCCGCGCCCATAGCCACCAACAGCGACAATCGCCATGTTTTCAGCTTTGGACGGGTTCGTCATCGGGTAGGCTTTGGTGCTGGCAAATTCGAACAATGCGCTGATCAGCGTGTCCATGAGATAGGACAGACGTCGCACACAAAGTGTGCCGCCCCCATCTTTCATCAGCATGCTTTCCGCATTGGCACGACCGCGTATCAGAGCATCTTTAAGCGCTTGCAGCACGACTTTGCGCACGGAAGGGCTTGTGTAGCTCTCATCTGTGGAGTCAGCCAGTTCGTTCAGCTTGCGACGCAGTGTTTCGGGATTGACGATTTCTTCAAGCTTTAGGTCGTGTGCGCTCATGCGGCTTTGATGTCCGGCTTGTGGGGAAGGGCTTGCGGTCATCATCCTATAGCCGGTTTTAGATATGGTGAACATTCAAAAGAGAAGGCCGGGCAATGCCCGGCCTTTTCCATGTGTTGGTCGTCTGCTTAGCTGGTTGCGTTGTAGGCCGCGATTGCTGCCATATTGACGATGTCGGTATCTTTTGCGCCGATATTGACAATCTGCGCTGGCTTATCGAGACCGACGAGCAGCGGGCCAATGATGGTCGCACCTCCCAGCTCCTGCAGCATATTGGCAGCAATCGAAGCCGAATGATTGTCGGGCGTGACGATGACATTGGCCGGACCCGACAGGCGGATGAAAGGATACCGGTCCATCAGCTTCGGGTTGAGAGCCACATCCGCACTCATTTCGCCGTCGAATTCAAAATCAACATGGCGTGTGTTGAGAATACGAACTGCTTCCTGAATGCGTGCCGAGCTTTCGCCGACCATATGACCGAAGGTCGAGAACGCTGTCAGTGCCACGCGCGGCACATAGCCCATGCGGCGTGCCATGCCCGCCGCCTCAACGGCGATATCGGCAAGTTCTTCGGCTGTTGGCTGTTCGTGCACGGCAGTGTCTGCGATGAAGACTGTGCGCCCACGGCAGAGCGCGATGGAAACACCCACCAGACGGTGGCCGGGCTTTGAATCGATCACGCGGCGCACATCTTCGAGGCCGGTTGCGTAGTTACGGGTGATCCCCGTTACCATGCCGTCGGCATCGCCCAGCGCCACCATGCAGGCCGCAAAATGATTGCGGTCATTGTTGATCAGGCGGTGGCAGTCACGGGTCAGATAGCCTTTGCGCTGCAGCTTCTCATAGAGATAATCGGCATAGACCGTATTGCGGCTCGAAAGACGCGCATTGATAACCTCGATGCCCGGACGATCAAGATCAAGACCAGCCGCTTTTGCGGTTTCTGCGACGCGTTCCTCACGGCCAACAAGAATGGCCGTGCCAAGCCCCTGATTAACGTAGGAAACAGCGGCACGCATCACCTGTTCTTCTTCGCCTTCGGCAAAGACGATGCGTTTTGGCTGGCGGCGCACGCGCTCATAAATGCCGCGCAATGTTGATGCAATCGGATCACGACGCGCCAGCAGTTCGCGCTTGTAGCCTTCAAGATCGTCAATCGCGCGACCGGCAACACCGGTTTCCATTGCAGCCTTGGCGACAGCAGCCGAAACCGTCGCCAGCAGGCGCGGATCAAATGGCACCGGAATGATATATTGCGGACCGAAGCGCGGACGGCTGCCCTGATAAGCGGCAACCACGTCGTCCGGCACGTCTTCGCGTGCGAGCTCTGCGATTGCATAGACCGCTGCAATCTTCATCTCGTCATTAATCGTGGTGGCACGAACATCGAGTGCGCCACGGAAAATATACGGGAAGCCCAGCACATTATTGACCTGGTTCGGATAGTCCGAACGGCCAGTAGCAACGATTGCGTCATCACGCACTTCTGCCACGTCTTCCGGGGTTACTTCCGGGTCCGGATTGGCCATTGCAAAGATGATCGGGTTTGGCGCCATCGAGCGCACCATTTCCTTGGTCAGTGCGCCCTTGGCCGAAACGCCGAAGAAGATGTCGGCGTCTTTCATAGCATCTTCGAGCGTGCGCTTGGAAGTCTTGATGGCATGGGCCGACTTCCACTGGTTCATACCTTCTTCGCGGCCTTGATAGACGACGCCCTTGGTGTCGCAGAGCGTGACGTTTTCAGCCGGAAAGCCGATGGCTTTGATGAGTTCGATACAGGCAATGCCAGCAGAACCTGCGCCATTACAGACGAGCTTGGTGTTCTTGATGTCGCGGCCCGTCAGATGCAGCGCATTGATCATGCCCGCTGCGGCAATGATTGCCGTACCATGCTGGTCATCGTGGAAAACCGGAATATCCATCACTTCGCGCAGGCGCTGTTCGATAATGAAGCAGTCCGGTGCCTTGATGTCTTCAAGATTGATGCCGCCGAAAGAAGGACCGAGATAGCGCACCGCATTGATGAATTCATCAATGTTGGTCGTATCGACTTCCAAATCGATGGAATCCACATCCGCAAAGCGCTTGAAGAGAACAGCCTTGCCCTCCATGACGGGTTTGGATGCAAGCGCACCCAGATTGCCGAGGCCGAGGATCGCCGTGCCGTTGGAGATAACCGCGACGAGGTTGCCCTTGGCGGTATAATCATAGGCGAGAGCAGGATCTTCCGCGATGGCCTTGACCGGCACCGCGACGCCGGGTGAATAGGCAAGCGACAGGTCGCGTTGCGTCGTCATGGGCTTGGTGGGGTTGATTTCCAGCTTGCCCGGGCGGCCCTGAGCGTGAAAGTCGAGCGCTTCCTTCTCACTGGCTGTGGGTGTGCGTTCTGGCGTGTTGCCCTTCGGCGTCGAGGCTGGCATGTTCCCTCCGGGTTCATCTGCGGGACAAATTCGATAACGCCAGTGATGCACGGTGTAAACAGTGCATATTGGAACAGATGTTGATCCAAAAGTGATGAGTTGTGAAACTTTATGACTTTAAACGATTTAAATGAGCAATAAACGAAGGCTTCAGTATGGAATCGAAAGCAGGCGACAATAACCCACAGGCAGATGAAAGCGCTGTGCAGGAAACCGCTGTTCGCCTCACGCCCATGATGGAGCAATATATCGAGATCAAAGCCGCGAATGTTGATTCGCTGCTCTTCTATCGCATGGGCGATTTCTACGAGCTGTTCTTCGATGATGCGGTGGAAGCGTCCCGCGCACTGGGCATTACGCTCACCAAACGTGGTAAGCACCTGGGCGAAGACATTCCAATGTGTGGTGTGCCGTTCCACGCATCCGATGACTATTTGCAGAAGCTGATTGCCAAGGGCTATCGGGTCGCCGTCTGTGAGCAGGTCGAAGATCCGGCCGAAGCGAAGAAACGTGGCTCGAAATCGGTCGTTCGCCGCGATGTGATCCGCCTTGTAACACCCGGCACGATCACCGAAGAAAAGCTGCTTGATCCGTCCGAGGCAAACTTCCTTATGACGCTCGGCCGCACCAAAGGTGATGGCGCGCTGGCACTCGCCTGGATCGACATTTCAACAGGCACTTTCCGCGTCGCCGAAACAGCCGAAGACCGGCTTTTTGCCGATATCATGCGTGTCGACCCGCGTGAGCTGATCGTGGCCGACACAGCATTCCATGATGCAGATCTTCGCCCTGTTTTTGATCTGATCGGCAAAGCTGTGTCTCCGCAGCCTGCAACGCTGTTTGACAGTGGGGCAGCAGAGGCGCGCATTCAGCGCTATTTCAATGTCGCGACACTGGATGGTTTTGGTCAGTTCAGCCGTTCTGAGCTTTCGGCCATTTCCGGTGCGATTGCCTATATCGAAAAGACGCAGATTTCAGAGCGTCCGCCTTTGATGCGACCTGAACGCGAGCAGGAAGGCGGCACGATTTTCATCGATCCCGCCACCCGTGCCAGTCTTGAACTGGCACGTACCATGTCCGGCGATCGCGAAGGCAGTCTGCTGAAAGCGATTGATCGAACCGTGACCGGTGGCGGCGCGCGTCTTCTTGCCGAACGTCTGACAGCGCCGCTTACGAACCCGGCAGAAATCGCGCTGCGCCATGATTCCGTTTCATGGTTCTTACGTGAACAATCGCTCTCCGACGCGATGCGGCTTGAACTTAAAGGCGTGCCTGATATGCCGCGTGCGCTCTCGCGTCTGGCGGTCGGTCGCGGTGGTCCGCGTGATCTCGGCGCTTTGCAGCGGGGTTTTGAAGCAGCCAGTGGCATTGGCTCCTTGCTTGAAGGCGCACTTCTGCCTGATGAACTCCGCTCTGCCTGTGACGCGATTGAGACAATACCGGCAAGCTTTGCAGCCCATCTCGATCGGACCCTGGCCGATGAAATGCCGCTTTTGAAGCGCGACGGTGGTTTCGTGCGTCAGGGCTACAACACAGAGCTCGATGAGATGCGTGCGCTGCGCGATCAGTCTCGCCGCGTGATAGCCGGACTTCAGGCGGATTATATCGAGGAAACCGGAATCAAATCGCTGAAAATCAAGCATAACAACGTGCTTGGTTATTTCATTGAGGTGACAGCGAATAATTCTGGCGCAATGACCGACACAGATGCTGCCAAGGGCCGTTTCATCCATCGGCAGACAATGGCGAACGCCATGCGCTTCACCACCACGGAACTGGCGGCACTTGAAAGCAAGATCGCTAATGCGGCTGACCGGGCGTTGTCGATAGAATTGGCAATTTTCGAGGAACTCACTGCGGAAGCAGTCAGCCACGCGGATAGCATCCGTGCTGCCGCAGCAGCACTGAGCGTGTTCGATGTTTCCGCTTCTCTTGCCGTTCTTGCCGATGAGCAAGGCTATTGCCGTCCGCTGGTCGATGACAGCCTGTCTTTCAATATTGTGGCCGGTCGCCATCCGGTGGTCGAACAGGCGTTGCGCCGTCAGGCGGCCAATCCTTTTGTGGCCAATGATTGCGATCTTTCTCCACAATCAGACGGGGGTAATGGTGCGATCTGGCTGCTTACCGGTCCCAATATGGGCGGTAAATCGACATTCCTGCGCCAGAATGCATTGATTGCGATTCTAGCGCAGATGGGGTCGTTTGTTCCTGCGGGTTCAGCGCAAATCGGTGTGGTGGACAGGTTGTTCAGCCGCGTCGGTGCATCGGATGATCTGGCGCGGGGCCGTTCGACCTTCATGGTGGAAATGGTCGAAACAGCGGCCATTCTCAATCAGGCAGGCGAACGTTCACTGGTCATTCTCGATGAGATTGGTCGTGGAACGGCAACCTTTGACGGGCTTTCCATTGCGTGGGCGGCCGTGGAATATCTGCATGAAAAAAACCGCTGCCGCGCACTTTTTGCCACGCATTTCCATGAAATGACGGCGCTGTCGGAAAAGCTCGACCGACTGTCCAATGTCACCATGCGGGTCAAGGAATGGGACAATGACGTTGTCTTCCTGCATGAAGTGGCAAAGGGTGCAGCTGATCGCTCATACGGTGTGCAGGTTGCGCGCCTTGCCGGTCTGCCTGAAGCTGTCGTCAATCGCGCGCGCGATGTTTTGCATCAGCTTGAAGCTGGTGAAACATCAGGCAAAGCCGACAAACTGATCGACGATCTGCCACTGTTTTCCGTTGTGCTTCAACAAGAGAAGCCAAAGCCGCAGGCAGCCGCAAAGGATAGCGAATTGGGGAAGGCCGTTGCGGCGATCAGCCCGGATGAGCTAACGCCGCGTGAGGCGCTTGAGCTGATTTATAAGCTGAAAGAGCTGGCAGGCAGGGCATGAAGTTAGAAAGGCGAAGCTGGTGCTTCGCCTTTTCCTTTATACAAAACGATTAGCGTCCGCGCCGTAATAGGTGATGTAACGGCTGGAAATGCGCTCAATCGGCAGGATGATAAACACATCCGTGGTACCGAAGGCTTCATCGATCACCGCGCCATCGCCGATCATCGCGCCGAGGCGCAGATAGCCTTTCACCAGTGGCGGCATCGAGAAGAGTGCAACCTTGGTGTTGATCGCTTCCTTTGGCATCAAGTCCATCGGCTGATAGCGATGCGGCAGCGCGCGTACATCCCAGTCAGGTGTTGCACGGCAGTTCTGGTGCAAGAAGGACAGGCCCAGAGCATGTGCGGCAGGCACAGCACCGTGGAACGACGCACAGCCAAACATCACGTCAATGGAATGACGGCGGCAATAGGCCCATGCCCCTTGCCACAAAAGCTCGACCGTGCGCTTGGAGCGGTATTCTGCCTTAACGCAGGAGCGACCAAGTTCAAGAAGCTTGAGGTTTGGACGTGAAAGCGCCAGACGCTGCACGTCATATTCATCGGCCGAGTAGAAACCGAGCGCCTTTTCAGCCTGATCGCTGCGCATCAGGCGATAGGTACCAACGATTTGCTGATGCTCGGGAACCGGCAACGAGGTATCATAAACCAGAAGATGATCGCAGATGGCATCGAAGCGATCAGAATCGCGAAGTTCTACTTCTTCGATGGTTTCCTTGCGTGCGCCCATTTCTTCAAAGAAGACGCGGAACCGCAGTTCCTGCGCGGCGTCAATCGCATCGCGAGAATTTGCAAGTCGTACTTCCAGTGACCCGATACGCCCCAGAACAATGGGGTCGCTTGCGGATGTGAAGAGCGTTGGTTGTGCTTCTATGCCCGACATGACCGTATCATCAATGATTTGCTGGCCCATTCCAAGCAGTACTGACATGATGATTCGCTCCTGATCCTGTTGTTCACGCATTCCTGAACGGTTTTCCGACTGATATTTCAGCTGGAGCTAACCAATTCCGATTCTCTTACGGTCTGGTTGCGTGGACATGACGTCCAATCTGACCGCAGCAATACAGATTCAGTGCTACGCGAGGATGACAGAACCGTGTCACCAATGTGTCATTTGGGGTGGGTGAAGCTTATCCCCTTCAAAAATCAGTTAAATTTCATAGTCAAAATAGGGGAAAGCTTGAGTCTGATCAAGCGTTTCGGATTGGGGGCACAAAAGAGCTCTAGCGCGCCGCCCGCTCGCGTCGCCAACCGAGAAACTCTTCCAGAATGATAAGCGCTGCGCCAATGGTGATAAAGGTATCAGCCAGATTGAAAACGGCGAATGACCATGTCGGCAGATGGAACAGAATGTAATCGACCACATAGCCATGCATGACACGATCGATGAGGTTGCCAATGGCGCCGCCGACCACAAGCGCAAATCCATAGCGCGCAAAGATGCGTTCAGACGGGTTTGTCCACCAGAGGTAGAGCACAAAAAGGATGACGGCTGCGGTGATCGCGACCAGGCCCCAGTCATGCAGCCATGCCAGCATTGAGAAGGCGATGCCTTCATTATGTGTGCGGAACAGCGCGAGGAATGGCAGCAGATCAATCTGCTGCCCATAGCCCATACGGGTTTCGACCAGAAACTTGACGCCCTGATCGATCAGGACTGCGATAATGACTACGAGAAACGAGGACAAAACCGCATGACGCTTCATCCGCTGGCCCTTTCATCGAGAGTGAGTGCCTCGCGGCGAATTTCATAAAGCATGACGCCGGTTGCAATCGCCAGATTGAGCGAGTCTGCACGGCCAGCCTGCGGGATGCGTGCGAGCTTGTCGCATGTCTCTGCCAGAGCATCCGGCAGGCCTTGCTGCTCATTGCCCATCATCAATATGACTGGCTTCTTGGCATAAGGAATGGTGCGATAATCGACAGCACCTTTAAGATGCGTGCCGACGATGAGGCCGGAAAAACCCTTGCGCCAGTTGAGAAACTCGGTTTCCGTCACCTTATAAAGCGGCACCGAGAAGACCGATCCCATCGTGGCGCGAACGGTTTCCAGCGAATAGGGGTCGGTGGTGTCGCCGATCAGGATCACGCCTTTTGCCCCGACTGCATCGGCCGTGCGGATAACGGTGCCCAAGTTTCCCGGATCGCGCACGCGGTCGAGCGCGATGTAAACATCGTTGCCCTTTGGCTTGAGGCTTGAAAGCTGCTGATACTGCTGCTCGAAAACGCCAACCACCATCTGCGGATTATCGCGGCGAGTGATGGCAGCCATGATCTTTTCGGTTACTTCCAGCACCAGTCCGCCCTTGGCGAAGGTCCGCGCTGCAACCTGCTCGACCATTTTGTTGCCCTTGCCGGACTTGGCAAACACAAGCGTCTTGATGCGCCAGTCCTGTTCAAAGGCATCAATGACGAGCTTCAGGCCTTCAGCCAGAAACACGCCCTGCTGATCGCGGAATTTTTTAAGCGCAAGCGAGCGCAGATCTTTGACAATCGGATTGGTGAGGCTTGTGACTTCCTTCACCTGACCTACACGTGATCCGGTTGGATGATTGCCGCTTCTGGAGAAATCGTCGTTTCGGCTCATTTTGCTACCCAGCGGCTGAACATGGATGTGGAAAGCGCACGCTTGGCTGAGCGTTCGCGCAGAATAAGTTCACCTGATTCGACCATGCCGCCAAGGCCGGTGAAACGGTCGCGGACCAGTTCGTGAATGGCGAAGAAGGAAGCGCGGATCGAATAGGCAGTCAGGATGACTGCCAAGGCGTTTGGCGTGAGGATTGAGCGGCAGGTGTCGACCATGGCTGGCAGATGTTCGAACAATTGCCAGACTTCTCCGTTCGGGCCACGACCATAGGCGGGCGGATCAAGCAGGATAATGTCGTAGAAGCTTCCGCGGCGCTCTTCGCGCTGCACAAACTTCATCGCGTCTTCGCAAATCCAGCGGATTGGCTTTTCGGAAAGCCCCGCCATTTCCTGATTTTCACGCGCCCAGACGATTGCTTTCTTGGAAGCATCGACATGGGTGACTTCAGCACCTGCACGGGCTGCAACCAAGGAGGCAACACCAGTATAGCCGAACAGATTGAGCACTTTCACCGTGCGGCCCGATTTGGCTGCATTACGGATCAGCTCATCCATATAGGACCAGTGTGCTGCCTGCTCCGGGAACACACCAACATGGCGGAACGAAGTGAAACGGCCGTGAAACGAAATGCCGTCATGCTGCATCGGCCATGTTTCACCCAGAGTCTGACCGGGTTGCAGTTTCGGAAATGCCCAGCGTCCCATGCCTTCTTCATCGGTATTGCCGGTAAAGACCGCGTCGGCTTTGTCCCATTCGCTTTTCGGTAGGCTCGGAAGCCAGATTGCCTGACCTTCCGGACGCACGATACGATAAGGGCCGTATTGTTCGAGCTTGAGACCGTCACCGCTGTCTAGCAGTGCATAATCGTCCGACGGCTCGGTTTCGAGGATAACTGGCGTGCGTTCGCCGGGACGCTCGCCTTCGTAAGCTTTGATCTCACGCAGGGGCGCCGCAATATGCTTTTCTTCAGCAGGCTTTACAGGAGTCTTGGCAAATTGCGGACGCGGCTTTTTGAAGAACGAGCCCTTATCGTCGGGCTTGCTTCCATGCTTGGCAGCCGAGCGCGGCTCATCATGCTTTGCGCGACCGAAGCCACGCTGCTCTTTACCGCCTGTTGGCTTTTTGCCTTTTCCTTTTGGCGCCTTCACCCGAAACTCCGCTTATTATTTGGCCTGTAGGTAGGCCAAATAATGCAGGAACGAAAGTGAAAAAGAAAAAGTGCTGCTATCAGGCTTTGGAAACCGTGCTCGGCACGTGTCGCTTTTCCGCCGATTCCGCACGTTCCAGAAGCTCAGATGCTTCTTTTTTATAGCGGCGTTCCCGGCGGCGATGCTTGCCTTGCGTTAGCCATGTAACGGCAGCGCCGATCAAAGCGCCAAGGATAAGCGCGCCAAACAGCCAGATAAACAGCGGTGCCTGATAGGTCAGCGCAGGATTGCCGGGATTGAATGGATCAATTGTCAGGCCAACCGTTTCCCGGTTGGCGACCGAAAGAGCGATCAGAATGACCGCCAATGGCACCAGAATGACAATTGTTACAACACGCTTTGCCACCATGACGATCGATCAGATGGCGCCGTTGAGACGGTCGCGGAGTTCTTTGCCAGTCTTGAAGAACGGCACCCACTTTTCTTCAACGTCTACCGTATCGCCCGTCCGTGGATTGCGACCGCTGCGTGCTGGACGGTTTTTCACAGAGAAAGCGCCAAAGCCGCGTAATTCCACGCGATTGCCATCAGCAAGCGCATTGGTGATCTCTTCAAAAACCGCGCCAACGATGTTTTCGACATCGCGCTGGAAAAGATGCGGATTACGGCTGGCGATAACCTGAACGAGTTCCGATTTAATCACGGCTTTAAACCCCTGTGTTTATATCTGTCCGGTGAAAGACTCATTTATTTGCCGGGGTGATGCCCGGCGTTCCGTCAACGTGCCAAACCGAAAGAAGTCCGTCAAGGAAGATACGATCCCTGGCGATTTCCTTCAACATGGCATCAGCCTCTTGTGGCACGCCAAGAAGACGTGCTCCGGCATGAATAATCAGATCACGCAGAGAAAAACCGGTGTCGCTGCTGACAGGCTTCCATTCAATCTTCGGCAAATCCTTGGAAACGCCCTTGCTTGTGAGCCAGGCAACGGCCTCTTCCTCGCCGCCAAGGCCATCAATCAGCTTCTTTTCCAGCGCCTGACGTCCCGTAAAGACCGCACCATTGGCCAAAGCCAGGGCTTCTTCACGTGTGAAAGAGCGGCGTTCCTGAACAATTCCGACGAACCAGTCATAGGAATCCATGATCATGTTGCGGATCATGGCTTTGGCTTCGTCGCTTGCCGGACTGAAATAGTTCGGTTCTGCCTTCAATGGCGACGATTTGATGGTTTCAACTTTTACGCCAATGGTGTCGAGAAGTTTGGAAAGATCGGGATACTGGAACAACACGCCAATCGAGCCGACAATCGACGTTTGACGCGCCACAATGTGGTCTGATGCGCTGGCAATCATATAGCCAGCCGATGCCGCAAGTGTCCCGACCTGAGTTACGACCGGCTTCTTTTTGGCAATTTTCCGTACTGCTTCGTAGATTGATTCGCCCCCGACCGTGGTTCCGCCGGGTGAATCGAGGATCAGGATCACGCCCTTGACTGCATCATCATCGGCGATCTTGTTAAGACGCTTCAACAATTCTTCATTTTCGAAGATCGTGCCTTCGATGCGAACCTTCGCGACGTGCGGCGTTGCATAATTGGTGCCTCTCATGGAATAGGAAGCGACTCCTGCAATCAGGGCCGCCAGCAAAAGCAGAAAAGCGATGCGCCAAACTGTGAGCTTTCTGCGCAGCTTGCGTCTTTCGATCAGTGCTTCGGCGTCCTGAGCCATCCTCATCCATCCATTTCTTCAAAACGAAGTGCAGTCGATGTTCTTTAATCTATGACCGGCGAGAGGGGAAGGCTGCAAGCTCCCTCGATGATTTTGCCTGGAACTTGCCAAGACTATAATCAAAATCAGTTGTATGTTAACAATGAAGTGATCGGCGCTTTGTTGCTAAAGGACTGAAGAAAAGCCAGTTTTTGGTGTTTCCGTAGTGTTCATGTCATTTTTGCATGGCAGGTGCGGTGTTTTGTGACGTGTATTAGACTTGAGTGTCAGGGTATTGCACCCCAAATAAACCGCATTGAGCCAAGATAGCACTGCATGAAAAAGTTTCTTGCTTGATGCTTCTGTAAACAGTTGAGCAATAAAGCGACATTAAAAACTGCCGGATAATAGCCGACAATAGATTGAGTAATCGAAAGACACAATGAGCGCTGACACACCACATATCCATGCTTCGCAGGGTTCCGCTTCCGCGGCGTCCAACAGCGGCGGCATGCATTTTGGAGCGTCTGAAAAGGCAGCTTCGCTTTTTAAAGCTGCACAGCGTCATTCGATCCGCGTGCGTGTGCTTAAAACCGCTTTGCCTGTTGCTGCAATTGCACTTGCTGCTGTCTTTTCCTGGTACACATTTCTGGCCACACCGGCCGCTCCTGTGAAGGTCGAAGTGAATAACGGCGGCGAGAGTGGAAAGCTTGTCATGAGTAGTCCAAAGCTCGACGGTTATACCAAAGACAATCGTCCCTATTCAATGGTCGCAGCAAAGGCCGTGCAGGACGTCAAAAACAGTGGCGCAATCTCGCTTGAAGGTATTTCTGCCGAGCTGCCGGTTGGTGACAATGGTAGCGCCAAGATAGAGGCCGCTTCCGGCGTTTTCGATAATGCGAACGGTCGTTTGCAACTTGATAAAGATTTTACTGTTACGACAAATGAGGGTTTGCATGCCGTCATGCGCTCAGCGGATATCAATCTGAAGAGTGGGCAGGTGACGACAGACAAGCCTGTCGATATTCGTAACGGCACTACGCAGATCAGCGCTGACAGCATGCAGATCAAAGAGAGCGGCAAGATTGTGATCTTTGAAAACAAGGTGCGTGTTGTGATTGACGGCGGCGCAGTTTCGGGCAACAACACGCCCTGAATTAAAGCTGTAAAGCGCATGCGCTTTAACAGCTATTGTCTGACGCAGGTTCTGCGGGCTTCGTTTTCTTTTCTGCGCAGTCAGATATTTCTATCTGGCTGCGTTAAGTTTAAGATCGGGGTCGAATGATTATGGCTTGAGGTGTAGGTCTGAAAGGTTGATAGACTTTTCAGGCAGATTTATGCGTCGGGCAGGGATTTGATGTGCTCGGCCTGATTCCTGAAACAGGAAGTGTAGGGGAGCTGGAGAGTAATGGAACGCGAGACGGGCAAGATGAACAAGAGCATGAAGACCCGCACTTTGCGGATGGGATTTGCAGCTTTGGCGCTTGGCCTCGTTGTTGCGCCGCTCTCCGCTCTGGCTCAGGACAGCCAGCAGGTGCCATTTGGCAGCCTCAAGCTTTCTGGTGGCAAGGATCCGATCAAGATCGACGCTGACAAGCTCGAAATGCTCGACAAGGAAGGCAAGGCCATCTTCACCGGCAATGTCTCCGTGGTGCAGGGCGACGCGCTTTTGAAGTCCGGCAAGATGATCGTTTATTACAACAAGGATTCGCAGGGTGAAGGCGGTCAGGCTGCTGGTGGTACTGCTGGTCTGAGTGGGTCCGGTATTGATCGTCTCGAAATCAGCGGCAAGGTTTACCTCAAGTCTGGCACTCAGGTCGCAACCGGTGACACTGGAAACTATGATGGCAAGAGCCAGGTCATGGTCTTGCAGGGCCAGAAGGTTGTGCTGACCGACGGTGATAATGTTGCGACGGGCTGCAAGCTCACGGCCAATATGAGCACCGGCAAGGCTTTCCTTGAAAGCTGCAAGGGTCAGAGCAAGGGCCGTGTATCCATCATTATGGCGCCGCAGGATCAACAGAAGCAGGGCGGTGCTGCGCCCAAATCGAATTAACCGGAGCGCGCGTGGGATTGTTCTGGAACAAGAAAGCCGACGAGCAGCAAGGCATGTCTGACAATGCAGCCGCTCTTGAGGGTGCGGATGGTATGATGCCATCGCAGCCCGGCAAAGCGACCCGTCTCAAAGGGACGCTGGTTGCTCGTGGCCTTTGCAAAAGTTATCGCGGACGACAGGTCGTCAACGGTGTGTCTTTTGGAGTGCGCGCTGGCGAAGCTGTGGGTATTCTTGGTCCAAACGGTGCCGGTAAGACAACCTGTTTCTACATGGTGACAGGCCTTGTTCCCGCTGATGCGGGTGCCATTGAGATCGATGGTTACGACGTAACATCGATGCCGATGTACCGCCGCTCACGTCTTGGTATTGGCTATCTGCCGCAGGAAGCATCGATTTTTCGCGGTCTTTCGGTTGAGAATAACATCAAGGCCGTGCTGGAAGTCGTCGAAAAAGACCGCAAGAAGCGGGCTACTGAACTCGACGCGCTCCTTGAAGAATTTCATATCGCGCATCTGCGCAAGGCCCCGGCCATCTCCCTTTCGGGTGGTGAACGTCGTCGTCTGGAAATCGCACGTGCGCTGGCATCGCGCCCGAATTTCATGCTGCTCGACGAACCCTTCGCCGGTGTTGACCCGATTGCCGTTTCTGACATCCAGCAACTCGTGCGTCATCTGACCAGCCGTGGTATTGGCGTTCTTATCACTGACCATAATGTTCGTGAAACGCTCGGTCTGATCGACCGCGCTTACATTATTCATGCTGGTCAGGTTCTGACGCATGGTCGTCCTGCTGAAATCGTCGCCAACCCAGACGTTCGCAGACTTTACCTCGGCGATCAGTTTACGCTCTGATTTTTCGGATTTCCGCAGATTTGCGGAAACCGCTTTCCTTTTTCCCGTATAAGCCGCGACGACTGCCTCAACAGTCGCCACATTCTTGCGACTATTTTCCCCTTTTCATGAAAAAATGCACATTCAGAATTGACAAGCAAGGTTCATACCAGTTTTGATGTCTTGCACGCTTTAATTGAAAACAATTCAGGAACAAGCGGTTTGCCAGCTTAAAATATGCTGTCAGGGAAGTGGGGGAATAAAATAACGCATGGCCCTTTCGCCGAAGCTTGATTTTCGCCAGTCGCAATCGCTGGTGATGACGCCTCAACTGATGCAGTCGATCAAGCTGCTGCAGATGACGCATATCGAGCTGGACCAGTTTATTGATCTCGAGATTGAAAAGAATCCGCTGCTGGACAGAATAGAGGCAGCGAATGATGATTTTGCAGACGCTGAGCCCCAGAGTCAGAGTGAGCGCGAGAGCGACGATGCAGGCACATCGGACGCATCTGCGGATGAAGACTGGTTCAAAACCGGGGCTGTCGACGATGCACAAAATCTCTCTTCGACATTCGATAGTTCGCTTGAAAATATCTTTCCCGATGATCCCGGTCGCAGCGACGATGCACATGTCGACCTGGCTGCACAGTGGAACACCTCCGCTGGCGAGACATATAGTGCGGGCGGCAGCTACGACATAGATCAGGTAACGGCAAGCCGTGTATCGCTGAGCGAACATGTCGCCGAGCAAATAGCGCTGACGTTTTCCACACCGGCTGATCGCTTTATCGCAACGGCCTTGGCAGATGCGCTGGATGAAAGCGGTTATCTGCGCGCTGATGTCTCTTTGCTTGCGCAGAATCTCGGCGTTGAAACCGTACATGTCGAACGCATTCTGCGTGAAATGCAAAGCTTTGATCCGGCGGGGCTTTTCGCGCGCGATCTGCGTGAGTGCCTGGCAATTCAGCTCCGTCTCAAGGACCGGTTTGATCCGGCGATGGAAGCGCTCATTGATAATCTTGATCTGCTTGCGCGCCGTGATTTCGCAACGCTTAAAAAGCTTTGCGGTGTCGATCAGTCCGACATTCTCGATATGCTGACCGAGATCAGGATGCTTGATCCCAAGCCTGGAACCCAGTTCGAGGTTTCGGTTGCTGATGTGATCATTCCCGATGTGCTGGTTGCCGCAGCGCGCGATGGAACCTGGGGGATCGAGCTTAACCCGGCAGCCCAGCCGCGTCTTATCGTGAACAACGAATATTATGCAGAAGTGAACACTTCGATTAAAGGCGAGGAAAAGACATTTCTGTCTGATTGCATGCAATCGGCCAACTGGCTGGTGCGCAGCCTCGATCAGCGGGCGCGTACGATCCTGAAAGTGACGCAGGAAATCGTGCGTCAGCAGGACGGGTTCCTCAGACACGGCGTCACCCACCTCAAGCCGTTGAATCTGCGCACCGTTGCCGATGCCGTTGGTATGCATGAATCAACCATCAGCCGCGTAACAGCCAACAAATTCATGGCAACGCCGCGTGGCGTGTTTGAATTGCGCTATTTCTTCAACGCATCCATTGCCTCTTCCGAAGGTGGTGATGCCCATTCATCCGAAAGTGTGCGCCATCGTATCCGTCAGATGATCGACGCGGAAAAGCCGGATGATGTATTATCAGATGATGCAATCGTCGAAGCCTTGAAGAAGGACGGTGTGGATATTGCGCGCAGAACTGTCGCAAAATATCGGGAATCGATGAATATTGCTTCTTCAGTACAGCGCAGACGCGAGAAAAAAGCCAGATTATCGGCCCGTTGAATGATGTTTCCGCAGCATGAAGTTGCGTGCGCGCTAATATACACATTCGGAAACGACCGGATCGATGCCGACTTTTGAAACAGTATTACCCTGAACGCGTGAAATTCAATCTTATAGAGGAAATTGGGCGTATTGCATTCCCTGTTGCTGGAAGAAGGTGCAATTGACAATTGACGTTTCAGTCAATAGAAGCCCCGCTCGCATTAAGATATGCATCCGCATAGACCGGAATACCGGTGTCTGATTATTGAGCGCATCGTGAAAGGTGTGAAGTAATTTTCGGATAAGAGATGCTTAGAAACGAATAACTAGAGCGCTGACTGGATCCAATCGGATTGAGATGTGTTCTAAACGAAAGGTAAGGTAATATTTCGGGAAACGCTTCTGCGTTTCCAGCGTTACATAAAAGAACGATGTGCAGCGAGCATTCCAGGCATGTGTTGTGAAAACATATGGTGGGGAAATTACTCGAATAGTCGCGATAGAGCGCGCATTCTGAACAGTGTTTCGACACTTAGTCTGAATGTGTGCAGCGGGGCTAAAATAAGCACAGGACGAAAAGCATATTTGATGCTGGTTCGCTTTGCGCTTCGCTCGCCTTATGGTTAGACTACGTCCTGTTGTGTAACGCAAATGAGGTGTACCAAATGACTCTGCGTGTATCTGGAAAGCATATGGACGTCGGTGAAGCTTTCACGGCCCGGATTATCGATCGGGTTAATGAAGCTGTCGGCAAATATTTTGATCATGGCTTTTCCGGGCAGGTAACGGTCACCAAGTCCGGATCGCGCTATAGCGCAGATTGCACTTTGCATCTCGATAGTGGTGCTACCTTGCAGAGCACCGGGGATGCACAGGACCCGCAATTGGCGTTCGATGCGGCTGCGGACAAGATTGAAACACGGTTGCGTCGTTATAAGCGCCGTTTGAAATCACGTCCAGCGACTGCACCAAATGCGATCTATGATGATGTGGCATATCGTGTTATGGCACCGCTGCCGGAAGAAGAGGAGGACCTTCCGGTTGATTACGCACCGACTATCGTTGCGGAATCGTCTGTCGCCCTTCGCACCCTTTCGGTTGCGTCGGCGGTTGTGGAACTTGACCTGATCGAAAACCCGGTCCTGGTCTTCCGCAATGCGGGCAATGATGAAGTAAATATCGTCTACCGTCGTGCGGACGGCAATATTGGCTGGGTTGATCCATCGACGGTTACCCGCCAGGCCGCTCCCCGCGCTTGACGGCAAACCTGAAGCGCACGCAGTTTTCCGCTGTCGTGCGCTTCCCTAAACCGGGCCAACGATGGCCTGATTGAAGAAGGAACGGAGAGAATGGATCTTAGTGATCTGATTCAGCCAGGGGCGATTATCCCTGCGCTGAAAGCCAGCTCCAAAAAGCAGCTTTTGCAGATATTGTCTGAAAAGGCTGCGGAACTGACCGGTCTCCCTGAGCGTGAAGTTTTCGAAACAATTCTCCAGCGTGAACGCCTCGGTTCCACCGGGGTTGGCAACGGCGTTGCCATTCCGCACGGCAAGTTGGCAAGCATCGACAAGATTGCAGGAATTTTTGCGCGCCTTGAAACTCCAGTGGATTTTGAAGCACTGGACGATCAGCCCGTCGATCTCGTCTTTCTGCTTCTGGCACCGGAAAACGCTGGCGCGGATCACTTGAAAGCCCTGTCACGCATTGCGCGCATGTTGCGCGATGCCGACACAGTGGCAAAGCTGCGCGGAACACATGACGCGCAGGCGCTTTATTCATTCCTGACATCACAGCCAGCGTCTAACGCTGCCTGATTTTGACTTATTAAGCTAACAAAGCCGCCGTTCACGAAAGAACGGCGGCTTTGTCATTTTTAAGGTGCACTATTTCTGTCGCTATATCTCACGATTTTCGAGGCCGTCCGATACCGCTAATACCAAAGTTCATTGAGTGAAACTCATTGGACTTTGGTTAAGCCCGAGTGGCGCTTGAACTTTATCAAGGCGTGATGCGTCAGCATCTTGAGCCGCCTTGATATAAGCCTCAGACATTGATGATTGTGAATTTGGTGAGAGGTATTTTGTGACTTTGTATAAAACAATTGCAGTCGCGACAATTTCACTGCTCGTGATTTCCGGTTCGGCACGAGCGGACCGCTTCGTACCAAACATGTCAGGTGCGGCGAATTCAGCTACTTCTGATCAATGCAGGAAAGTAGCCGAGACGCTTTGCCGGAATTACAAGAAAAAGGGTAAAAAATGGCACGAATGGTGCCTGCGTGAGCAATATGCCAATTGCATGCACCAGAATCCGTCAAAATGATCATTTGACGACGGGCAGCAATGCCGGCCCATTTAATGGACCGGCATTGTGCATAGAATTCAGTGCAGCATCACGGTGCGTAGTTCATGTTCATTTGCGCCTTGCAGTGCGGTGGCACGGACGTCGGAAAGCACAATCGGCTCGCCGCTTGCGCCAAACAGCGCCCAAAGCTCAAGGCCAGGTGCAATCGGGGGGAGGGCCGGGAAGGTGCGTGTCAGGTCGTCGGAACGAATCTTGCGCACATAAGCCAGTTCACCTTCACCCAGATGAGCGAATTCATGATCAGTGAGAATGTGTCTGTTCATCATCGTAGCCTCCGTTTTCGCGGCATATCATTTGCGATCATGGCGCTTAAGAGCTTAATAAATTCCTATAGCGGCTTTTACCTGAACCCAGTCTGAACCGGGATCAGTCTTTGACTGCTATATTTATACGTTTGATAAGCCGTTCTGGTTCAGGTCGGTCAAGATCAATGGCGAGAAGGCCATTTTTCAGATCACAGCCGACAACCCGCATGCCATCGGCCAGAACGAAGACACGCTGAAACTGGCGGGCAGCAATGCCACGGTGCAGAAACTCACGTTCGGTATCGTCTGTCTGGCGTCCACGGATGACAAGCTGATTGTCCTCCGTCATGACTTCGAGGTCGTCACTGGCAAAGCCTGCAACAGCCAGCGTGATACGCAGGCGTTCAGAACCAGTTTCTCCGCGCAGACGCTCGATATTATATGGCGGATATCCATCGCCGGATTTAGCAATCCGTTCCAGCGTCTTTTCCATTGTGTCGAATCCGAGCAATAGCGGGCTCGAAAACGGTGTCATTCTTGTCATTGTATCAGTCCTTATCGAAGCGACCGTCATGGAAAGCACCCTTTCGGCGTATCTTTCGCTCAACTGATATGGCTTGTGAAAAGCACGACTTCAAGGGCCGAAATCGGATTCCTGTCATGGCATCCTAAAACTGATGCTTTCGGGGCAAAAGCCGTCAACATATGTGGAAAAGTTTTGGCGCTTCTTTAGCGCCGGGCTTCGCTCAGCGCGTTGCCAAAAGCCGTGGCGAAGCTTTCGCGATCATCGGGATTGAGGAAGCCGCCGACGAGTACGCTGTTGTTGCGGCTTTCGACACGCATGGTCGTGATGCCAATATCTGGCTTTCTGGCAACATTGAACCTTGTCCAGAAGGGGTGAAACAGGTGGGTGGTCAGTTTACCGGATGCTTCATATTTGCGGATGGACAGTGCCGCACGCGAAACAGATATCTCCTCGCGAGCATTTGCCGAACGATAGTTCCAGCGAAAAGCCAGATAGATCGCCAGCACATCAAGGCCAAAAAAGCCGATGATCGGCCATGCTCCGATTGACCAGAACAATATGCAGACAAACAGCCAGCAGCAGATCATGGCCCCCATCAGCACACGAAACCCCGTTTTCCCCAATGAGCGATAGGGCGTCAGCAGAGCTTCAAAAATTGGGGTATCAAACCTGTCTGGATTTGCGCCGTCTGGATGCTGCATGCAAAGTTCCCTCCGGGCTGCGTCAAGCTGTGAACTGTTTTCCGAAGATAGACGCAAGTATAGAGACAAAATGGAAAACGCCAAAATCAAATCGCCCGTGAACACGCCTGTTGCGACACCTGCCCGTCGTCCGCGCCGGGTTTCTGGCACGCTTTATACGGCTGATGAAATCCACGAGATTTTCCGTCGTTTCTCCATTCTGCGCCCCGAGCCCAAAGGCGAACTTGAGCATGTGAACGCTTTCACGCTGCTGGTGGCTGTCGTCTTGTCGGCGCAGGCAACGGATGCGGGTGTAAACAAGGCAACGCGCGCGCTCTTTGCGATTGCCGACACACCGCAAAAAATGCTGGCGCTGGGCGAAGACACGGTTGGCAATTATATCCGCACCATTGGTCTTTGGCGCAACAAGGCCAAGAACGTCATTCTGTTGTCTGAAGCGCTTATCCGTGATTATGGCGGTGAAGTTCCCGATGATCGCGACGAGCTGGTGAAACTGCCGGGTGTCGGCCGCAAGACTGCCAATGTTGTGCTGAGCATGGCTTTCGGTCATTCGACCATGGCTGTGGATACGCATATTCTGCGCATAGGCAACCGGATCGGGCTTGCACCGGCCAAGACACCGGATGCGGTGGAAGCTATTCTCATGCGGGTCATTCCGAAAGAATATCTGTTCCACGCGCATCACTGGCTGATCTTGCACGGACGCTATACCTGTAAGGCACGCAAACCTGAGTGCGAGAACTGCGTGATTGCCGATATCTGTAAGTTCCCCGGCAAGACTTGTGATGTTCCGGCAGCGCTCATTCCGCTACCGCCGCAGTTTTAAAGTTTCCTTCTCAGATATAGCCTTATGCAGATGGATCATCATTGCAGCTGCAAAGAGCGGTGTCAGAAGATTGATAATCGGAATTGCCATGAAGCCAGCGATTAGCAGTCCTGCAAGAAACACCGTCACACCATATTGCGAGCGGAGTGCCTTGGCCTCACGCTCTGTTCGATAGCGCATGGCCGCAAACTCAAAGAATTCCCGGCCGAGCAGATAGGCGTTGATCACGAAGAAGGCGATCAGATTGATGCCGGGTACGAAGAGCAGAAACAGTGCCACAATGTTACCGAGAACGACCACGCCTAGAAACTTGAGTGACACGACAATGGAACGGCCCAGCGGCAGGGGGGTGCCTGCGGGGGCGCCGGGATAATCCTCGCGTTCGACAACATCTGCGACATCATCAAGGAAAATACCGGCGACAAGTGCTGTAACGGGCGCGATCATCAAAGCGAGAGCGAGCGCCAGTCCAAGACCTGCCACGATTGCCGCAACGATACCGAGCCAACCTGCCCATTCGGGCATTCCGGGCAGCAATTGCTCCATCCAGGGCCATGCGAAAGTAAAAAATATTTGCCTTATGGCGACCCAAAACCCGAGAAGAAGCAAAAGCGTCAAGCCAAGCGTTTTCCATAAAACTGAGCGAAATTCCGGAGTTGGAAGACGTTTCAGCGCCTTCAGCGCAGCATCAATGATCATTTTGGGTTCACTCTCCGCAATCTCATACGATCAAAATAGGAAGGCTGTTCGACCTGCACAAGACGGTCTGCCCACAAGTGCCAACACTGACGGACTAGCCAAAAACTTTTCAAAAGGCTAAACCGACCCCAAATGAATGCCGCTAGATCGCTGCCACAAGTCTTCAATCGAAGACGGGCGGCAGACAAGAAGGGGAGCCCCAGACCAGCTCATGGCTACATTCGACGTTCTTTGCATTGGCAACGCCATTGTCGATATTCTTTCGCGCACGGAAGATGCGTTTCTCGAAGCCAACGGCATCATAAAAGGTGCCATGAACCTGATTGATGGCGACCGGGCAGAACTGCTCTATAGCCGCATTAAAGGCCAGTTCACGGAAATGTCCGGCGGCAGTGCGGGCAATACGGCTGCGGGCGTTGCAAGCCTCGGCGGGCGTTCCGCCTATTTCGGCAAGGTCGCGACTGACCATCTTGGCCGGGTATTTGCTCATGACATCCGCGCACAGGGCGTCGCCTTTGATACGCGCGCTTTGGAAAAAGGTTCGCCGACGGCTCGTTCGATGATCTTCGTTACAGCGGATGGCGAGCGTTCAATGAACACCTATCTGGGGGCGTGCGTGGAGCTCGGACCGGAAGATGTCGAAACCTCCAAGGTTGCCGATGCCCGCATTACCTATTTCGAAGGTTATCTGTGGGATCCGCCGCGCGCCAAGGAAGCCATCGTTCTCGCATCAAAAATTGCACATGAACATGGTCGTCAGGTAGCCATGACCTTGTCCGATCCGTTCTGCGTCGACCGTTATCGCGAAGAGTTCCTGGATCTGATGCGCAAACGCACCGTCGATATCGTTTTTGCGAACGAAGACGAGGCAAAGTCGCTCTATCAGACCAAGTCGCTTGATGAAGCTGTGGAAGCCATCCGTAAGGATTGCCCTCTTGCGATCATCACACGTTCGGAAAAGGGTGCAATCGTCATCACTGCCGATCAGACGCTGCATGTGCCAGCGATTGAGATTGAAGAACTGGTCGACACGACGGGTGCTGGTGATCTCTACGCAGCAGGGTTCCTCTATGGCTATACCAAAGATCGTTCGCTTGAGGATTGCGCACGTCTGGGTTCGCTTGCCGCTGGCATGATCATTCAGCAGATGGGACCGCGTCCACTGATCGATCTTCAGGCTGTTGCAAGCCAGGCCAAACTTATCTGATTATTGATCGATTCGAACAATCCGGTCGCGCTTGAGTTCTTCCTCTGTGCGGCCGGGACGGCTTTTATAAACAGGCAGATTCCAGCCGAAATAGAGCGCACCTCCGCGCACGATGAATGCGGTTAGCGCAGCAGCAAGTGCTGCAAACAATGGGTCGATCCCGAAACGCTCCAGCACCACATAAAGACAAGCGCCTGCAAGGGCCGCGGTCACATAGATCTCCCTGCGCATCAGGACGGATGGCTCACCTGCCACCATATCGCGCAAAATGCCGCCAAGTGTTGCGGTGAAGATGCCGGTTACAATCGCGACCGATGGCCCAAAGCCGAGCGCCAGCCCTTTGGCGGCACCCACAACCGTATAGGCAGACATACCAATAGCGTCACACCAGAGCAGAAGCCGGTAGCGTGATTCGAACAGATGGGCAGTGAAATAGACGATGATTGCAGCCGATGTCCCTGCCAAAAGATAAAAGGGTTGGACGACCCAGAAAACCGGAGCGCCCAACACCAGGTCGCGCATCGTGCCGCCGCCAATGCCAGTAATGTTGGCGAGAAAGATGAAGCCGATAATGTCGAGCTGGCGGCGTGAAGCAGCAAGTGCGCCGGTGGCAGCGAAGACGAAAACACCTGCAAAATTTGCAAAATCAAAAATCGTCACGCACGACCTCCCAGCTGATAAAGCATGTCGCGGAAAAGTGGGGGCCGGTTTTCCGATAACGACATGCGCAAAAATAAAGAGATAGAGCGAGTGCAGCGGATACAATTAACGGCGAAACGCTCTAGTATGTCGATATTCCAACGGATAAGGACAAAAAGAAAGAGCGGCGATGTATCTCGCCGCTCTCAATCGATCAATCAATCAGATCAAAATGCGCCCTAGGCATCGCCCGCTGCTTCAGTTGTGCCGCTGTCTGCAGCAACCTTCGGGCCGCCCTTTGAAACGCCAACCATTGCCGGACGCAGCACGCGATCGCCGATGGCATAGCCTGCCTGCATAACCTGTACGACGGTGTTGGCTGGCAGTTCAGGGTTTGGCACTTCAAAAATAGCCTGATGGAAGTTCGGATCGAACTTTTCACCTTCAGGATTAAGCTTGGTCACGCCATGGCGTTCCAAGGCCTGCAGCATGGCACGTTCGGTCATTTCCACGCCGTCAGCCAGTGACTTGAGGTTTGCATCGGTTTCCAATGCATCGGCGGGGATGGCTTCGTGCGCACGGCTCAAGTTGTCGGAAACCGACAGCATGTCACGAGCGAAATTTGTCACGGCATAGGTGCGGGCGTCCTGAACATCGCGCTGGGTGCGCTTGCGCAGGTTTTCCATCTCAGCAACGAGACGCAGCATCTGATCCTTGAGCTCAGCATTGTCCGCTTCAAGCGCTGCAATCGTATTTGCAGCCAGGCTCTCGGCATCAACGGCTTCCTCTTTGGCTTCAGCGCGTGCCTCAGCCTTGCGGCTTTTCAGAAAATCGTCGGCAGCACGCTTCAGCGCATCACGATCGCGAGGATTGTTGATATCGCGCTGCTCAAGATCGGGGTTTTCAGGTGTATTCTTTTCATCAGCCATAATGCTTCTTCCGTCTTGAATAGTGTTTGGGCCGGATATCGAGTTTCACGGCGTTAAAATCAAGGTCTAATTTCCCGGCCTTGTTAAGTCTGACAACTTAACGCAGCAACCGCGAGACAATTTGGGCAGTGTAATCGACCATCGGTACGATACGGGCATAGTTAAGTCGGGTCGGGCCTATGACGCCGAGAGCACCGACAACGCGCTGTTCACTATCCCGATAAGGGGCCACCACCAGCGAGGAACCCGAGAGCGAGAACAGCTTATTTTCCGAGCCGATGAAAATTCGCACACCAGAGCCCGATTCAGCAAGATCAAGTAGCTGGATCATGCCATCCTTGGTTTCAAGGTCGTCAAAGAGGTGGCGCAGGCGCTCGATATCTTCCTGTGCATGAATGTTTTCCAGCAGATTGGCGCGACCGCGTACGATAAGGCGCGCGGGCTGATCTGAACCTGCGCCGCTCCAGACGGCTATGCCCTGTGCCACCAATTCCTGCGAGAGCTGATCAAGCTCTTGTCTGGTTTCTTCCGAAAGTTTTTCCAGCTCTGATTTTGCTTCCGACAGCGTATGGCCGTGAATATGCGCATTGAGAAAGTTCGATGCTTCCACGAGCTGCGACGCAGAAATGCCTGCGGGCAGATTGATGACGCGGTTCTCAACATCGCCATTCTGCATCACAAGGACGGCAAGCGCACGGGTCGGCTCAAGCCGTACGAATTCGATATGTTTAAGCGCGCCTTCGGCCTTGGTCGCAAGCACAAGACCCGCGCCGCGTGACAAGCCGGAGAGAACCTGACTGGCTTCGGTCAGCACACTTTCAACCGAGTTGTTCATGCCCGCCGAGCGCACCTGTGCTTCGATGGATGAACGTTCGTCAGGTCGCAGATCGCCCACTTCCATGAACGCATCGACGAAGAAACGCAAACCGATCTGCGTCGGCAGACGTCCGGCAGAAATATGCGGTGCATAAATGAGGCCGAGTTGCTCAAGATCGCTCATCACATTGCGAATGGTGGCAGGCGAAAGACTATGCGGCAGAAGGCGCGACAGATTGCGTGAGCCGACCGGATCACCATCATTGAGGTAGCTATCGACGATCAGCCGAAAAATATCGCGCGACCGCTGGTCGAGCGAATTAAGCAGCTGATGTTCCGGTGATTTGATCATGGTCTTAGAGCGAACCCTCTGAATTGCATGCCATAAATATAAGACTGGTATTGAAGGCGTCAAAGGCTTTGCGCCAGTAATGACAGTTCTCTCAACATCTCTCTTGAAGGATCACGCGAAATTCCTTTCCATTCGGGCGCGACAAGCCTAAAAAGCCGCAACGATAAATGAATTGAGGAAATACAATGCGTCCATCCAAGCGCGCTGCTGATGAAATGCGCGCCGTCTCTTTCGAGCGCGGCGTTTCCAAACATGCGGAAGGCTCGTGCCTCGTCAAGTTTGGCGACACCCATGTTTTATGCACGGCAAGCTTAGAGGAAAAGGTCCCGGGCTGGATGCGCAATTCGGGCAAGGGTTGGGTTACGGCCGAATATGGCATGTTGCCACGCTCGACGGGCGACCGTATGCGCCGTGAAGCAGCCAGCGGCAAGCAGGGTGGCCGCACGCAGGAAATCCAGCGTCTGATCGGCCGTTCGCTGCGGGCTGTCGTTGATCTTCAGGCACTGGGCGAATTCCAGATCACTGTTGACTGCGACGTTATTCAGGCTGATGGCGGCACCCGTACAGCTGCGATTACCGGCGGCTGGATAGCGCTGCATGACTGCCTGCGCTGGATGGAAGCACGTCAGATGATCCGCTTTGAGAAGGTGCTTAAAGATCATATCGCAGCTATTTCCTGTGGTATCCATGAAGGCCAGCCTGTGCTTGATCTCGATTATGTTGAGGATTCGGCTGCTGAAACTGACAGCAATTTCGTGATGACCGGTCAGGGTGGCATCGTCGAGATTCAGGGCACAGCTGAGGGCGCACCGTTTTCGGAAGAAGAGTTTGCAGCGCTCATGAAGCTCGCACGCGGCGGCATCAATCAGCTCGTCGAGTTGCAGAAGGCAGCACTTGCCTGATAGTTAAGGCCTTCTCTGATTTAAGAGGTGGCCGGAAATGCAAGCAGCACGCATTCTTGAAACCGCGCTCTATGTCCGTGATGTTGCCGAGGCGATTGCATTTTATCGCGACATCATCGGGCTTGAGCCGGTAGGCAAGGTCAGTGAACGCAATGCATTCTTCCGCTGTGGCAACGGCATTTTGCTGCTGTTTAAAGCGGAAGAAACTTTGAAGCCACCTGCGTCCGGATCGCTGCCGGTGCCGCCGCATGGGACGATCGGTGCAGGGCATGTCTGTTTTGCAGCCACACGTCATGAAATTGACGACTGGCGCAACTATCTCGAAAAGCACAACATTGCTATCGAGTCCGATTTCGAATGGCCTAATGGCGCACGTTCGATTTATTTTCGCGATCCTTCCGGCAACTCGCTGGAATTCGCCGAGCCTAAACTTTGGAGTTAAGCATGATCCCGAAAGGTGGGAAGCCAATTTCGGATAAGATCATGCGTTTTAAAAGCAGGATTGAACAATGAGAGCGCTTGAAAAAGGCAAACTGATCGTCGCATCGCACAATGCAGGCAAATTGCGCGAATTCGATGGGCTTATCGCCCCGTTTGGCTTTGAGGTCAGTTCTGTTGCCGCTCTCGGCCTGCCTGAGCCTGAAGAAACCGGCACGACGTTTGAGCAGAATGCTTACATCAAGGCGCTCGCTGCGGCGAAAGCGACTGGTTTGCCTTCTCTGTCTGACGATTCCGGCATGATGGTTGACGCGCTTGATGGCGATCCGGGTGTTTACACTGCTGACTGGGCTGAAACCGAAGACGGCACGCGTGATTTCAACATGGCGATGCAGAAGGTCGAAGATCTTTTGCAGGCCAAAGCTGCGACCACCCCGGATCAGCGCAAGGCGCGCTTTGTTTCGGTGATTTGCCTTGCATGGCCGGATGGTGAAGCACAATATTATCGCGGTGAAGTGGAAGGCATGCTGATCTGGCCTCCGCGTGGCGATATCGGCTTCGGTTATGATCCGGTGTTTAAGCCCGATGGCTATGAAAAGACCTTTGGTGAAATGACTGCCGACGAAAAGCACGGCTGGACGCCGGGCGATGCGTCAGCGCTTTCGCATCGTGCGCGCGCCTTCAAGCTGTTTGCTGAAAAGGCGCTTGGTGTTGTTTCGGATGCCGCTGAATGAACCATCATTTCTCCCCACCCGTTGATATTTTGCCGATTGCACGCGCGGATGGGGAAACTGCATTCGGAGTCTATGTGCACTGGCCGTTTTGTCTGGCCAAATGCCCTTATTGCGACTTCAACAGCCATGTGCGTCATCAGCCGGTTGATCAGGATCGCTTTGCCGCAGCCTTCAACCGCGAGATGGACACATTGCGCGCCCGCACCGGAGCACGCACGGTCACCAGCATCTTTTTGGGCGGCGGTACACCATCGCTGATGCAGCCGTCGACTGTTGGCAGCCTGCTAGACGGCATTGCATCGCGCTGGTCAGTTGCGCCGGACATCGAAGTCACGTTGGAAGCCAATCCGACGAGCGTGGAAGCAGAACGTTTTCGAGGCTATCGTGCGGCGGGCGTCAACCGCGTCTCGCTTGGTATTCAGGCACTGAATGCTCCTGATCTGCGTCGTCTGGGCCGTATGCATTCGGTCGATGAAGCCAAGGCTGCAATCCGGCTGGCACGTGAAATCTTCCCGCGTCTTTCCTTTGATCTCATCTATGCGCGGCCCGATCAGACCATTGAAGCATGGCGCGAAGAGCTGAAAGAAGCCATTGATCTGGCTGCCGATCACCTCTCGCTCTATCAGCTGACGATTGAAGAAGGCACGCAGTTCTATAATCTCTGGAAGGCTGGCAAGCTCACCACGCCTGAGCCTGATCATGCGGCGGCTCTTTATGAGGAAACGCAGAAGATTACAGCAGAACACGGTCTTCCGGCCTATGAGATTTCAAACCATGCGGTGCCGGGACGTGAATCCCAGCACAATCTGGTTTACTGGCGTTATGGGCAATATGTCGGCATCGGTCCCGGTGCGCATGGTCGTTTTGTTGAGAACGGCACGCGCACGGTTACAATGACCGAAAAGCACCCGGAAACCTGGCTCGAAAAGGTCGAGACCAACGGTCACGGCATCATTGAAGAAGAATATCTCAATGGCAATCAGGAAGGCGATGAGTTCCTGATGATGGGGCTGCGGTTGCGCGAAGGCATTGATCTTGCGCGTTATCAGCGCCTGACCGGACATGATATTGATCGCAAGCGCCTTGAACGGCTGATTGCATCAGGCATGATTGAAAAGATGGATGGAACTTTCATCCGTGCAACGCCGGATGGGTCGCTGGTGCTTGATGCGCTGGTGGCTGATCTGGCGGCTTAGCGCATGTCGCGGGAAAGTGGAAACCGCCTTCGCGGGGAAATCAGTCCACTGGACTGATTTCTTATTCCCGCTGCGACCCGATAACGACATGCGTCAATAAGGACACGTAATGACCGAATTTTTGGACGAGCAGAAACGCGAATTTGTTGTCGGCGGCACCGCCCAGCGTGCACGCCCGATCGAACCCGCGCTTTATATCGTCTCGACCCCGATTGGCAATCTCGGTGACATGACGCTGCGCGGGCTGGAAGTGCTAGCAAGTGCCGACATTGTTGCCTGTGAAGATACCCGCGTGACCCGCGTGTTGCTGGATCGTTATGGCATTGCACGTCGCCCAATCAGCTATCATGAGCATAATGCTGCCGAGGCAGGCGCAAAGCTGATTGCCGCCTTGCAGGCTGGTAAAAGCGTGGCGCTGGTGTCAGATGCAGGCACGCCGCTTGTGTCCGATCCGGGCTTCCGGCTTGTGGGTGAAGCACGCGAGGCAGGCATTCGCGTGGTGCCAGTCCCCGGAGCCTCCGCACTTCTTGCCGCACTCGCAGCCTCTGGGCTTCCGACTGATGCTTTCATGTTCTGCGGCTTTCTGCCGGTCAAGCATGGCCAGAAGACCTCCAAGCTTGAAAGCCTCAAAAATCTCGAAGCAACGCTTGTGTTCTATGAATCGCCCAACCGTACGGCGACAACGCTTTCCGATATGGCAGAGGTTTTTGGCGATGCGCGTGAGGCAGCCCTTTGCCGCGAGTTGACCAAGGCTTATGAAACCATCGTCACGGCGACGCTCGGCGAGCTGAAACAGCAATTTGATGGCGAAGATCGTATTCGCGGTGAAGTCGTGTTGCTGGTTGGCCCGCCAACAGGGGAAGCCGGCCCGCAAAGCGAAGAAGACATCGACAAGCTGCTGCTGTCGCTAGCGCAAGAACTGCCGCCATCCAAGGCCGCAGGCGAGGCAGCAAAGATGACTGGCGGGCAGAAATCGGTGCTCTATCAGCGTCTGATGCAGTTGAAGGCACAAGGCTGATGAGTGATTTCCGCGAGAAAAAGCGAGTTGCTTTCTTTCGCGGACACAGCGCCGAGCGGCTGGCCGCCTTAGCGCTCATGCTCAAAGGTTTTCGTATCGTGGCACGCCGCTATCGCACGCGGCTTGGCGAAATCGATCTCATTGCCCGGCGCGGCAATCTCATTCTGATTGTTGAAGTTAAAGCACGGACAAGTGTGGAAGCGGCTCATCTTGCCGTCACCCCGCAAGCCATGCGCCGGATTGAGGCGGCGGCGGATATGTGGCTGCAACGACAAAAGGATTACGCGAAACTGTCTCTGCGGTTTGACCTCGTGGCTGTCTTGCCACGTCGCTGGCCAAAGCATGTGCCAGCCTTTTTTACGTCAGGCAATTACCGCTAGCCACGCATCGGCCCAAAAATCGAAATCGATTTTTGGAAAGCTCGATGCGTATTTTTAGTGTTTGAGCGTCCTTTGTGCGTCCCATAGGACGCACGGCGCTCAAATGCTAATCCTACAAAAATTATGGGATATAATTTGAGGCAATCAGGAATTAAAATCCTCAAAATACCTTTTCTGAGAAAAAGTGATGCTCCGCGCGATTTGCGCACGCAAGCCCGTTTCTTATAAAATTTCACCAGTACGGGAATAATGGCGGCTATCTAAAAAAGGATAGCTCCGTGGCTCTTATGTCCCAACGTCTTCTGGCTGATTTTCCTGCTTTCTTCCGTGTTTCGGAAGAGGTGGTGGTTATTGTCGGCGGTGGCGAGGAAGCGCTTAACAAAGCGCGTCTCGTGGCGCAGACCTCTGCGCGTTTGCGCATCGTTGCGGAAGAGCTTGAACCAGCCCTGGCGAGCTTCATCGAGAGCCACATTAAAAGCCATGGGGCGGAACATGTTTCTCAATCTTTCAGCGCCGATCTTCTTGAAGGTGCCAAGCTGGTTTTTGTGGCGACCGGTGATGAAGATCAGGATCGTGCCATCGCAGCATCGGCCAAAGCGCAGAAAATTCCAGTCAACGTTGTCGACCGTCCGGCGCTCTGCGATTTCCTGACTCCTGCCATCGTGAACCGCGCTCCGATTGCAATTGCGATTGGCACGGAAGGCTCGGCCCCTGTGCTGGCGCAGATGGTGCGCGCGCGCATTGATGCAGCCTTCTCGCCACGCCTTGGTGAGCTTGCACATTATGCTGAAAGCTGGCGTCCGCTGGTCGAAAAGCTTTTGCCAAAAGGCTTAGCGCGCCGCAGTTTCTGGCGCGGGTTCTTCTCCGGCTCCGTTGCGCGTGCTGTTGAAAATGGCGACCGCGAGGAAGCTTATAGAGCAGCAAATGAATTAATCGCAGAACCGCAGAATGCTGCTGGTTATGTCTGGCTGGTCGGTGCTGGTCCGGGTGCAGAAGATCTGCTGACCCTGCGTGCGCATCGCGTGCTGATGGAAGCCGATGTGATTGTGCATGACGCGCTGGTGCCGGAAGGTGTGATTGCCATGGGGCGTCGCGACGCCGAACGCCTTTCTGTGGGCAAGCGCAAGGGTTGCCATTCCAAGAGCCAGAACGAGATCAATGATCTGCTCGTCAGTCTTGGTCGTGAGGGCAAGCGCGTGGTGCGTCTGAAAGCGGGGGATCCGCTGGTCTTTGGCCGCGCTGGTGAAGAAATGGCCGCATTGCGTTCAGCCGGTATCGGCTTTGAGATCGTGCCGGGCATTACGTCCGCTTTCGCTGCTGCAGCCGACATGGAACTGCCGCTGACCTTGCGCGGCGTGGCGTCTTCGCTGGTGTTCACGACAGGTCACGATATGGCAGGTGATGTGCTGCCGGGCTGGGCCAAGCTTGCGGTCTCGGGTGCGACAATCGCAGTCTATATGGGCTCAAGCGTCGCAGCCTCCGTTGCAAGCCGCCTGATCTCTGCCGGTCTGCATGAAGATACGGCTGTCGCAGTTGTTGAGAATGCCAGCCGCAAGGATAAGCGGCTGTTTCATGGAACATTGAAAGATCTGCCATCGCTGGAACAGCGCAAAGAGCTTGCTGGTCCGGTCATGGTCATCATCGGCGATGCTGTTGCAGGCGCCGCTATCGACAAAGCGCAGGCGCTGGCGGTTAGACCCGTTGCAGTCGCAGCTTAAATCAGGAGTCGGAAAAATGGTTGTAAAAGTTCTCACTGCAAACCGGCTCATCGATGGACAGGCTGTGTGGCTTGGCGCTGACGGATCATGGCAGGAAACGATTGATGGTGCGCTGGTTGCCCGTCATGTGGAAGCAGTCAGCGCACTAGAAGAAGCCGGGAAAATTGCAGCGAAGGCCAATCTGGTTGTCGATGTGAATGTGATTGATGTCGAAGAGCGTGACGAAGGGCTTTATCCCATTCGCCTCCGCGAGCGCATCCGGCTCTCCGGTCCCACCATCATTACGCTTGGTCAACCGGCCCTGAAAAAAGCCTCCTGATCTGAATATCGGAAGTAAATATGTATCGTTATGATGAATTTGACCGCGACTTTGTTGCGGCCCGTGTTGCACAGTTCAAGGATCAGGTTGGGCGTCGCCTTTCTGGCGAATTGACGGAAGACCAGTTCAAGCCTTTGCGGCTGATGAACGGTCTTTATCTGCAATTACATGCCTATATGCTGCGTGTTGCGATCCCTTACGGCACATTGTCGAGCCGCCAGCTGCGCAGGCTTGGCTCCATTGCGCGCGATTATGATCGCGGTTTCGCGCATTTCACAACGCGTCAGAACATCCAGTATAACTGGCCAGCACTGAAAGATGTGCCGCAAATTCTGGAAGAACTGGCCGAAGTCGAAATGCATGCGATCCAGACTTCGGGCAATTGCATTCGCAATGTGACGGCAGATCATTTTGCAGGTGCAGCTCATGATGAAGTAGCCGATCCGCGCCCGCTGGCAGAAATTCTACGCCAGTGGTCGTCGCTGCATCCGGAGTTTTCCTATCTGCCACGCAAGTTCAAGATCGCGATTGTCGGTTCTGAACATGATCGTGCAGCCATTCAGGTGCATGACATCGGCCTGCAGCTTAAGAAGAACGAAGCAGGCGAACTGGGCCTTGCCGTCTATATCGGTGGCGGACAGGGGCGTACGCCGATGGTCGCCAAGAAAATCCGTGATTTTCTGCCGCTTGAGGACATGCTGACCTATGTGACGGCTATCGTCCGCGTCTATAATCTCTATGGACGCCGCGATAACAAATATAAGGCGCGCATCAAAATCCTCGTTCATGAAACTGGCGTGGAGCCGCTGGTGGAAGAGATCGATGCCGAGTGGGAACAGATCCGTTACGGTGATCTGAAACTGCCGCAGCGTGATATTGATGCGATTGAAAGCTATTTCCGGATGCCGGATTTACCACAGCGTCCCGAAGGCTGGGAAATTCTGGCGGTCACGCAGAAATCCGACGCTGATTTTGCGGCATGGACCAAGCGCAATGTTACGCCACACAAGAACCCGGACTATGCCGTCGTCACGATTTCGCTGAAACCTATTGGCGGGATTCCGGGCGATGCGAGTGCGGAGCAGATGGAACTGGTGGCGGATATTGCCGAAACCTATTCTTTTGATGAAATTCGCGTCAGCCACGAGCAGAATCTGGTCCTGCCGCATGTGGCGAAAGCGGATCTTCCTGCTGTCTACGATCTACTTCAGTCGGATGGTCTGGTTACAGCCAATGCCGGGCTGATCACCGACATCATCGCATGCCCCGGCCTTGACTATTGCGCGCTTGCCAATGCGCGTTCGATCCCGGTTGCACAGCGCATTTCAGAGCGCTTCGGCGACCAGCAGCGCCAGCTTGAAATCGGCGATCTCAAGATCAAGATTTCCGGTTGCATCAATGCCTGCGGTCATCACCATGTCGGCCATATCGGTATTCTTGGCGTCGAGAAAAAGGGCGAAGAGCTTTACCAGATCACGCTTGGCGGCTCGGCGGACGAGCATTCGTCGATTGGCGACATTACCGGACGCGGATTTTCATCCGAAGAAGTGGTCGATGCCATTGAAACCGTGGTCGATACCTATCTCGGTTTGCGCGAAAACAACGAAGAGACTTTCCTTGCTGCCTATCGCCGGGTGGGTATGGAGCCGTTCAAACGCGCGCTTTATGGAGAAGTGAGCCGTGCGGCCTGACCTTGATCCCAATTCAGATCAGATAGCAGAGGCGCAAGCCCGTCTGCTGGAGGGGAGCCATGGGGCTTCCTCTCCGCAAGAGGTGATTGCGCTCAGCACGCGCGAACTCTTTGATGGGCGCATTGCAGTCGTTTCATCATTCGGTGCTGAATCGGCTGTGCTGCTGCACATGATTTCTGAGATCGATCCGGCAACACCGGTTCTGTTTCTCGATACGGGCAAGCATTTCCGCGCAACGCTCGATTATCGGCATGATCTCGTGGATCGGTTGGGTCTTCTCGATGTGCAGGATATTTTGCCGCTAGAGGAAAACGTGAAAGCCGATGATCCGTTCGGTGCCTTGTCGATGACCGACAAGGATCGCTGTTGTTTCATTCGCAAGGTGGAGCCGATGGCGCGCGCTGTCGCGCCTTATGATGCATGGATGACCGGCCGGAAACAGTTTCAGGCCTCGACCCGCAATGCTTTGCCGGTTTTTGAATCAGTTGGCCCGCGTATTCGTATCAATCCGCTTGCGCGTATGAGTGCCGACGATTTGCGTGCCTATGCGCGCATGCACGATCTCCCCGTCCACCCGCTGACAGAGCAGGGGTATCGGTCCATCGGCTGCATGCCCTGCACACGACCGGTAAGCGACGACGAAGATCAGCGCGCAGGGCGCTGGGCAGGATCAGAAAAGACCGAATGCGGCATCCACTTGACCGGTCTTACGGATAGCCTGAAAAACCTAGGAGCTTTGGACCAGAAATGAGCGAAACCACACCTGAAACGAAGCTCTGGTCTGAGCAAGGCTTTCGTGAAGATGACTATATTTTTGCGGATGATCTGGAAACCGCAGGTGATGCACCTGCGATCATCATCCCTTTGGCCGTCTGGCTGGGGCTTGATGAGGAGAAGCGCCGTTCTTCCAATCGCCGTATCGGTGTGTCGGTCACGCCGGGTGAGAAGATCGAGCCTTTGCTCGATCATCTGGCAAGTCTGCCAGTCATCGCTTTGCAGTTTCCAGCTTTCAATGATGGACGCTCCTATTCAAAAGCCGAAGTTCTGCGTCGTGCAGGTTTTGAGGGCGAATTGCGTGCGACAGGCGACGTGCTGATCGATCAGGCAGCGCTTATGCTGCGCACTGGCTTTGACAGTCTTCAGGTGACCAACAAGGTCGCGCAAAGCCGCCTTGGCGAGCAGCGTCTCGTAGACACACCGGGCTACTATCAGCCCGGTCGTGGTTCGGTGCAGCAAGAGGGTGGATTTGCCTGGCGGCGAATTAAGGCTGGCTAATTCTTAGCAATCACCTTTTTGTAGTTTTGCTTGTTCGCTTGATGGGGTAGATACGCCCCATCAAAGCATTTCCAGCAAAAGTGCGAAGCGGTTTTGCATCGGATAATGCGTCAAAATAAAAAGATAGAGCGGTTCGAATGGTTTCATGTTGACCAGAACCGCTCTGGATTTGGAGACAAGACGTGATCCGCCACATTGTTTTCTTCAGCGTCAAGCCAGATCAGGACATCGATGTTGTCCGTAAGGGTTTGGAGCAGTTGGGCACTATTCCTTATTCCGACGTGTTTGAAGTCCTGCCGAATTCCAAGGTCGACCCGATGGGCAACGCGATCGACCTCGTTGTCTATGCCGAATTTAAGGATGAGGAAGCGCTTTTCGCGTACAAAAGCCATCCGACATATGACGCATCTACGCAGTATGTACGTCCTATGCGCGAGCTGCGCTTCTCGGCAGATGTCGTGACCGACAAGAGCTGACAGGCTTTATACCCAATCTGGCTTTGACAGAAGGTGACAGGCATATGTTTATCGTGTTTGCAGGTTTGCCGGGTGTTGGAAAGAGCACGATTGCACATAAACTGGCGGGCATTTTGCCCGCTTTTTATTTGCGAATTGACACAATTGAAAATGCAATCGTTGCTGCCGATGTGCTTTCACAGCCAGGAACTGCAGGTTATTTGACCGCCTACCGGCTTGCTGCGGATAATCTGGCGATTGGGCACACGGTCATTGCAGATTCTGTAAACCCTCTCAAAATTACGCGCGATGCCTACGGGTCTGTGGCGATTTCCGCGAAAGTGCCGCTCACGGAAGTGGAAATCATCTGTTCCGATTTAGCGGAGCACAAAAGACGCGTTGAGACACGTCGGGAGAAGTCTCAGGACCCCTCTCACCCGACATGGAGCTCTGTTCAGTCTCGGGAATATGCCCCCTGGGATAGATCACGTCTTGTGATCGATACAGCGTCGGTCTCAACCAATGATGCCGTCGGATTGATCGTAGAACAACTGCGTCAATCGGGTTGGCGGAGTTTGCGTAATTAGTCTTCGGGTGTCGGTCGTGCCTGCAATGGCAGGCCACCGAACAAATCCGGTTCCGTCGATGTTCTGGCGCGTTCGATATTGAGCAGGCGCAGCTTGGTCGCAGTACCTCCCGCAGCCGAAAAACCGCCGACCTTGCCATTGGAGCCCAAAACCCGATGGCAGGGCACGATAATCGGAAAAGGGTTTTTGCCGAGCGCATAGCCCACCGCCTGTGAAAGACTGACATCGCCCAGCCTGCGCGCGATTGCGCCATAGGTGATAGTCTCGCCAGCTTTGAGTTCCAGAAGGACTTCGTAGACCCGGCGATTGAGGTCGGGCACCGAATCAAGCGCGAGTGGTGTCGCGGAGAAATCCGGATCACCGCCTTTAAGAAGTATGCGAACTTTGTCGATAGCTTCTGTGACGAATGGCGGTGGCGTTTCATCTTCGGTATCAGAAAAGCGGTTTTTCAGCCTGTAACGCGTCTCATTTTCATCTGCATCACCGATTTCCACGCCGACGATTTTGTCTGCATGCCAGGCGATGCCGCAAGGGCCTATCGGTGTTTCGAAGATGTTGAGACCAGACGATTCCATGGCTGCAATCATAACATGAGTTGGGTTTCTGCGAAAACGCCTGCGTGAAAGTCGTAATAATTGCAGCGGATCATGCTGCGAAATGGTTGAAGAACGAAGCAAATAGTGATTGTGTGAGAATAACCCGCCAATGACATGGGAAATGACCATGTCTTTAAATGGCCAAATGAATGAGCGATATCTTCTGGCGCGCGTTTGGCGTGATCGGGACGAGGAATTTTAGATGGACGATTACGAACGCTATGCCACAGGGCTGATGATCGTGTTTGGCGCGCTGATCGTCGGCGCACTGATGGCGGCCAATCTTTACCATGGCGACAAGCCCGGTTTTCTTTTTGCGCTGGGTGCGGCGGTGGTGGCCTGGTTCTCTGCCTTTGCCGTGCTTTTCGATAAACCTCGCATTTATGGCGTTATGATAGCCATTGCGATTGGATTGGTCGCAGCATCTATCGGGGCTTTCGTAACCTGATCTTTGAGATATTCACTACTATGGAAAAGCCCCGGTTTGTCCGGGGCCTTTTTGTTTAGAGCGCGTTTCGATCTGATTGGATCAGATCGGCGCTCTAAATATTTGTTTTAACGCGCATCTTTGTCCGAAAACCGTTTCACACTTTTCGGGATGCGCTCTAAATATAAGGCGAATAGCACTGACGCCGTGGTCCATAGTTGGGCTGAAACGTATTGTCATAGGCGCGGTAAGAGCGATACCGATTGTAACACCAGCGCACATGCGCGTTGCCACCGCGATACATCGGTGCCGAGCGATAGCGGGGTGGATGGCGATAGATCGGTGGTGGCCCCCAATCGCGGTAGTATGGCCGATAATGGGGGCGATAATGCCTGTAGCCATCCCGATAGCGTGGCCGATGATGGCGCCAATGGCGTCTATCGCCGCGGTAATCGTAATATTGCACCTTCTCGACCGGAGCTTGTGCGCCGGGTGAGGTTGTAGGTGCGATGAGCGTTGTTGGCTGTGCCGCATCGGCGCTTGCTGTTATGGCTGGCACGCCTATGCCGAGTGACAGACACGCTGCGAAGAAGGAAGATGCAAATCTCTTCATCGGATTCTCCCTAGTATAGAGGCTTTGTTATCAACGTCCCTGAAACCCATTTTGCTCCCGCAATGTGGCGGGTAGGTGGCTGGTAAAACTCACTTTTTCTTCTCAACGGCAATAGTTTGGTGAGGACACGAACAGCGATTCAAAATGAGCCACTCGAATTGACATAAAGATATGTTTATGTCATTAAATGCACCTCGTGTGCTGTGGGTTCATGCAGAACCGTCAAACGCGCGCGCTATGAAGTAATCTACGCATCGCGTTTACTGAAAATCCTTTGCGGATTTCGGGCGGTGTTGTAGCGATGAAGCGTATCTGAATACAGGTGGTAATCCCCTATGACGTCTTCCCTCGATAATCTTTTTGGTTCAACGGCGGCAAAGCCGGACGGTTCGGAAGTGCTTGCAGCACTGACCAAAGCCGCAAGCGAGCGCATTCTGATTCTCGACGGTGCCATGGGTACGCAGATTCAGGGACTTGGCTTTCACGAAGAGCATTTTCGCGGCGAGCGTTTCGGTGCCTGCGATTGCCAGTTGCAGGGCAACAACGATCTTCTGACACTCACCCAGCCAAAGGCGATTGAAGAAATTCACTATGCCTATGCAATGGCTGGCGCTGATATTCTCGAAACCAATACATTTTCCTCGACCACCATCGCGCAGGCCGACTACGGCATGGAAGATGCCGTCTATGAACTGAACCGCGACGGCGCGCGTCTTGCGCGTCGCGCGGCTCTCCGTGCGCAGCAGAAAGATGGTCGCCGCCGCTTTGTTGCAGGTGCTTTGGGACCGACAAACCGCACCGCGTCGCTGTCGCCGGATGTCAACAATCCGGGCTATCGTGCGGTGACATTCGATGATCTGCGCATTGCCTATGCCGACCAGATTCGCGGCCTGATCGATGGCGGCTCCGACATTATTCTGATTGAAACCATCTTCGATACGCTGAACGCAAAGGCCGCCGTTTTTGCCGCCGAAGAAGTGTTCATCGAGAAGGGCGTGCATCTGCCGGTGATGATTTCCGGCACGATCACCGATCTTTCAGGCCGCACGCTTTCCGGCCAGACGCCAACGGCATTCTGGTATTCGCTGCGCCATGCCAAGCCTTTCACCATTGGGCTTAATTGCGCGCTCGGTGCCAATGCAATGCGCGAACATCTCGCGGAAATTGCAGGCATTGCCGATACATTTGTCTGTGCCTATCCGAATGCGGGCCTTCCGAACGAATTCGGCCAGTATGACGAAAGCCCGGAGGCTATGGCCGCGCAGATCGAAGATTTTGCGCGCGAAGGTCTCGTCAATGTGGTTGGCGGCTGCTGTGGTTCGACACCGGACCATATCCGCGCAATCGCTGCGGCTGTTGCCAAGCATCCGCCGCGCAAGCCGGTTAAGGTGCCGCCGCTGATGCGCTTGTCGGGCCTTGAGCCTTTCACACTGACCAAGGATATTCCTTTCGTCAATGTCGGCGAACGTACCAACGTCACGGGTTCAGCTCGTTTTCGCAAGCTGATCAAGGCTGGCGATTATTCGACAGCGCTCGATGTGGCGCGCGACCAGGTGGAAAACGGCGCGCAGATCATCGACATCAACATGGATGAAGGTCTGATCGACAGCCAGAAGATCATGGTTGAATATCTCAACCTGATCGCGGCAGAGCCGGATATCGCGCGTGTTCCAGTGATGATCGACAGCTCCAAATGGGAGGTGATCGAAGCTGGCCTGAAATGCGTTCAGGGCAAGCCGATCGTCAATTCCATCTCACTCAAAGAAGGCGAAGAAGCCTTCCTGCATCACGCACGTCTGGTGCGCGCCTATGGTGCGGCGGTCGTCGTCATGGCATTTGACGAAACGGGACAGGCGGACACAGAAGAGCGCAAGGTCGAGATCTGTACCCGCGCTTATAAAATTCTGACCGAGCAGGTTGGTTTCCCGCCTGAAGACATCATCTTCGATCCGAACGTCTTTGCGGTCGCGACCGGCATTGATGAGCACAATAATTACGGCGTCGATTTCATTGAAGCGACGCGCAAGATCACCTCGACCTTGCCGCACGCCCATATTTCGGGCGGTGTATCAAACCTGTCCTTTTCGTTCCGAGGCAATGAGCCGGTGCGCGAAGCGATGCATGCCGTCTTCCTCTATCATGCCATTCAGGTCGGCATGGATATGGGTATCGTCAATGCCGGACAGCTCGCGGTCTACGATACGATTGACGCGGAACTGCGCGAAGCTTGCGAAGATGTGGTGCTGAACCGTCGTGATGACGCGACGGAACGACTGCTCGAAATCGCGGAGCGTTTCCGCGACAGCGGCACAAAAGAAGCCAAGACGCAGGATCTGAGCTGGCGTGAATGGTCGGTCGAAAAGCGACTTTCGCATGCGCTGGTCAATGGCATTACCGAATATATTGAAGCCGATACCGAAGAGGCCCGTCTGGCGGCAGCGCGTCCGCTGCATGTCATCGAAGGTCCGCTGATGGCTGGCATGAATGTGGTTGGCGATCTGTTCGGCTCGGGCAAAATGTTCCTGCCGCAGGTGGTGAAGTCCGCCCGCGTGATGAAGCAGGCTGTTGCTGTGCTTCTGCCTTACATGGAAGAAGAAAAGCGCCTGAATGGTGGTGAAGGTCGTCAGAGCGCCGGTAAAGTGCTGATGGCAACTGTGAAGGGCGACGTGCACGACATCGGCAAGAACATTGTTGGTGTGGTTCTCGCCTGCAACAATTACGAGATTATCGATCTTGGCGTGATGGTGCCGACGCAGAAAATTCTCGATACGGCACGCGCTGAAAATGTCGATGTCATCGGGCTGTCTGGTCTGATCACCCCATCGCTCGACGAGATGGTGCATGTGGCGGCTGAAATGGAACGCGAAGGCTTCAACGTGCCGCTGCTGATCGGCGGTGCGACGACCAGTCGTGTGCATACGGCAGTGAAAATCCATCCGCGTTATGAGCAGGGACAGGCGGTCTACGTGATTGATGCCAGCCGTGCTGTGGGTGTTGTTTCCAATCTGCTGTCACCTGAAAACAAGGGTGCTTATGTTGAAGGCATTCGTGAGGAATATGCCAAGGTTGCGGCAGCGCATGCGCGCAACGAGGCGGAAAAGAAGCGTCTGCCACTAGCACGTGCGCGCGAAAACGCCCACAAGCTCGACTGGGACACCTACACACCACCAAAGCCGACATTCCTTGGCACCAAAACATTCGAGAACTACGATCTCGCAGAGATTGCGCGTTATATCGACTGGACGCCATTCTTCCAGACATGGGAGATGAAGGGCCGTTATCCGGCTATTCTCGAAGATGAAAAGCAGGGTGAGGCTGCGCGTCAGCTTTGGGCTGATGCGCAGGCTATGCTCGCAAAGATCATTGATGAGAAGTGGTTTGCGCCGCGTGGCATAATCGGCTTCTGGCCTGCCAATACAGTGGGCGACGATATTCGTCTCTTTACCGATGAAAGCCGGAAGGAAGAGCTCGCAACCTTCTTCACGCTGCGTCAGCAATTGTCGAAGCGCGATGGACGTCCGAATGTCGCTATGTCTGACTTTGTTGCGCCTGCAGACAGCGGCAAATCGGATTATGTCGGCGGCTTTGTCGTGACGGCAGGTATCGAGGAAGTGGCAATTGCTGAACGCTTTGAACGGGCCAATGACGATTATTCGTCCATTCTCGTTAAAGCGCTGGCCGACCGCTTCGCAGAAGCCTTTGCCGAACTTATGCATCAGCGCGTTCGTAATGAGTTCTGGGGCTACGCACCGGGTGAAGAACTGTCCAATGATGATCTGATCCACGAGCGTTATGCAGGTATCCGCCCGGCACCGGGCTATCCCGCACAGCCAGACCATACGGAAAAGAAGACCCTGTTTGAATTGTTGGATGCAACCACACAGACTGGCGTTGAGCTAACGGAAAGCTACTCCATGTGGCCGGGTTCGTCCGTGTCGGGTCTCTATATAGGCCATCCCGAAAGCTATTATTTCGGTGTCGCCAAGGTGGAGCGTGATCAGGTTGAGGATTATGCCGAGCGTAAAGGTATGAGCGTTGAGGAGGTCGAGCGCTGGCTTGGGCCGATCCTTAACTACATTCCCGGTCAGACACCGGAGCCGATTGAAGCTGCTGCTTGAGTAATTTATGAAATAATAATGATAAAGCCCCGCAGTGCGGGGCTTTTACATTTATTTACTAAAATTCTATTTATAGAGAATAAATATTGGTTTTGTGAAAGCGACGTAAGAACTTGAAACCATTCTGTATAGATGGCTCAGGAATCATGTGTTATGTAATACAGGTGGCTTACGGTTTTGTAGTCGATGATTTGAATTCGCGGATTCCGGCGCCATAGAATCCCTTCAGTTTATATTTGTTTGTCTGGCGGAGTTTTAGAGCGCATCCCGAAAAGTGTGAAACGGTTTTCGGAAAAGAGGCGTGTCAAAACAAAATGTCAGAGCCCGATCTGATTCAATCAGATCGAAATGTGCTCTGATGCCGGAGTGTGCCTGCTTGCAGCGTTTTCAGAGTAAATATTGCTTCATAAGGAAAATGTTGGGATTTATGCGATGAAATGGGAAGATTTATACGAAAAGATACAATCATCCGACAATGCAGAGCAATTATTTGAACATGTTAGATCTTATGCTGAAGCGCTCGGCTTTCAATATGCTTCATATGCCATGTGTGTGCCGTCTTTAAACAGTGTTGCTCGCTGGGTGCGGTTTGAATCCCTGCCGGACGGTTGGCAGAAGCACTATGCCGCCAAGAAATATGCGGATATCGATCCGATTATCAGGCGGGGCATAAACAGCATCGAGCCTTTGGTTTGGTCGGCTCGACAATTTGCGGAGGCTCCACAAATATGGGCAGATGCACAAGTGTTTGGTTTGAAGGCTGGAATCTCCCAGCCGTGCTGGGCAGCTCAGGGCGTTTTTGGAATTCTTACATTCCTGCGCGAAAAACCGGCCTTGTCAGAAGGTGAAACCTCGTTTCTGCGTCGCCAGATGCAGATTGTAGCCAACCTTCTGCATCTCGCTATGTACGAACATGTCGATGTTCCAAGCATCAATTGTGTGGCAGAGGTTAATCTGACGGCGCGCGAGCGTGAGATACTGCGGTGGACGAGCGAAGGAAAGACTGCTGAGATTATCGGAAAAATCCTCAACATCTCAACCCGCACCGTTAATTTCCACATCAGCAATGTTCTTATAAAGCTTGTTGCGGTCAACAAGGTGCAGGCTGTCGCCAAGGCGCGCACTTTTGGTCTTCTGTAACGGTGCTTAATCCTTCGGCGGTCTTGCCCGAAGGACAATTTACTCCTCCAAAACCGTCTTAATACCACAAATTTAGTAGTATTTTCCGCAACTTGGGCGAAAATTGCACTTTTTGATCCGGCGCAAGTTTCTTCCTGCTTCGGGCTTAAAACAGGCAAGTTTTCGCTTAACCCTCTCGCAATACGCGATAGCATACTTTTCCTTTTGCTCTGTCTTTCACGACAATGCGCACAACGTGGTTTTACCACATCTGCGCCGGATCAAGGCATTCGCCCACCCTCCCGCGACCATCAGAGTGCATCCCGAAAAGTGTGAAACGGTTTTCGGGCAAGATGCGCTTCAAAGTAAAGTTAGTTAGCCGGTTTCCGGGAGAAACAGACGTGCATCATGCATCCCTGACCAAAAACCTGACGCATCTTGAGCGTCTGGAAGCAGAAGCAATTCATATTTTCCGCGAAGTTGCCGCGACCTTCTCCAATCCGGTGATGCTTTATTCGGTGGGCAAGGATTCCTCCGTCATGCTGCATCTGGCGATGAAGGCTTTTTATCCAGCTCCCCCGCCATTTCCGTTCCTTCATGTCGATACGACCTGGAAATTCCGCGAAATGATCGAGTTTCGCGATGCGCAAGCCCGAGAAAAGGGCTTTGAGCTGCTGGTTCATATCAATGAAGACGGCGTGCGCGATGGTGTCGGTCCGTTCACGCACGGCTCAAACGTCCATACCCATGTCATGAAGACAGTGGGTTTGCGGCAGGCGCTTGATAAATACAAGTTTGATGCCGCCTTTGGCGGCGCACGTCGTGATGAGGAAAAATCACGCGCCAAGGAGCGCATTTTTTCGTTCCGCAATGCACAGCATGGCTGGGATCCGAAGAACCAGCGCCCGGAAATGTGGAAGGTCTATAATACCCGCGTTTCCACTGGTGAATCGATCCGCGTCTTTCCGCTCTCCAACTGGACCGAGCTCGATATCTGGCAGTACATCCTGCAGGAAAACATCCCGATTGTGCCGCTCTATTTCGCGGCGCCTCGCCAGGTGGTCGAGCGCGATGGCATGCTGATCAAACTCGATGATGACCGCATGACTTTGCTGCCCGGCGAGAAGGTGGAGGAACGGCTGGTGCGTTTCCGTACGCTCGGCTGCTATCCGCTGACGGGTGCGATTGAATCAAACGCCACCAATCTTTCCGATATTGTCGAAGAAATGCTGATCGCCCGCACATCCGAGCGTCAGGGCCGCGCCATTGATCGCGATGAGGCGGGCTCAATGGAAAAGAAGAAGCGCGAGGGCTATTTCTGATGAACGCCGTATTGAAGCCTTCTGTAACAAGTGCGGCGGTCAGTGACTTTCTCGCCGATCAGGAACGCAAGACGCTGCTCCGGTTTCTCACCTGCGGTTCGGTCGATGACGGTAAGTCAACGCTGATCGGGCGACTTCTCTATGACACCAAACTGATCTTTGAGGATCAGCTTGCGACGCTGAAGAACGACAGCCGAAAATTCGGCACCACGGATGACGATTTCGACTTTGCGCTGCTGGTCGATGGTCTGGAAGCCGAACGCGAGCAGGGCATCACTATTGATGTGGCCTATCGCTTTTTCTCGACACCGCGCCGCAAGTTTATCGTGGCTGATACGCCCGGCCATGCGCAATATACCCGCAACATGGCGACGGGGGCTTCCACCGCCGATCTCGCAGTGGTGCTGATTGATGCGCGTCAGGGTGTGCTCACACAGACGCGCCGTCACAGCTTTATCGCTTCGCTTTTGGGCATCCGACACATTGTCGTGGCTGTCAACAAGATCGATCTGGTCGATTTCTCGCAAAGTACGTTTGATCGCATAGTTGCGGATTATATGAGCTTCGCCAAAGACCTGGGCTTTGCCAGTATTCAGGCCATCCCGCTGTCGGCACGCTTTGGCGATAATGTCAGCAGCCTTTCACCGCGTATTGGCTGGTATCAGGGGCCGTATCTTCTGGAGCATCTTGAAACGGTGCGTCTTGATACAGACGCTATCGGCAAGCCTTTCCGCTTTCCTGTGCAATATGTGAACCGGCCAAACCTCGATTTCCGGGGTTTTTCCGGCACCGTTGCGTCTGGATCGATTGCCGAAGGCGATACGGTCGTGGTCGCAAAGTCGGGCAAGCAATCGAAGGTTAAACGCATCGCCACCTATGACGGTGACCTACCGCGTGCAACGGAAGGGCAGGCGGTTACGCTGGTTCTCGACGACGAGATTGAAGTCTCTCGCGGCAACATGCTGGTGGGTGCAGAAGCGCGGCCTGAAGTGGCAGATCGCTTTGCGGCCGACATCGTCTGGTTCGGTGAAGAAGCTTTGCAGCCGGGGCGCTCCTATCTGCTGCGCACCGAAACCGATCAGACGCCGGTGACGATCAGCGAGATCAAATACCGCACTGACGTCAATACATTTGCCCGCGAAGATGCGGTGCATCTGGATCTTAATGAAGTGGGGCTCTGCCATCTTCAGACGGCGGATCAGATCGTGTTTGATCCCTATTCGGACAACCGCGTGACGGGCGCTTTCGTGCTCATTGACCGGCTCACCAATGCAACCGTCGGCGCTGGCATGATCAATAGCGCGTTGCGTCAGGCAACCAATGTGCATTTGCAGGCTTTCGATCTCGATAAGCAGGCACGGGCATCGCAAAAATTCCAGAAACCGGCCGTGCTCTGGTTCACAGGTCTGTCCGCTTCTGGCAAATCCACCATCGCCAACAGGCTGGAACAGCGGCTTCATGCGCTGGGTAAGCACACCTATCTGCTGGATGGCGATAATGTGCGTCATGGTCTCAACAGCGATCTTGGCTTCTCTGATGAGGACCGGGCCGAGAATATTCGCCGTGTTGGCGAGGTGGCGGGGCTAATGGCTGATGCCGGGTTGATTACGCTGGTCTCGTTCATTTCGCCGTTCCGTTCCGAGCGGGACCGCGTGCGATCTCGTCTGCCAGAGGGTGAATTCATTGAAATCTTTGTCGATACGCCGATTGAAGAATGCATGGCGCGTGATCCGAAAGGGCTTTATGCGCAAGCGCTTCGCGGTGAGATCAAGGCTTTCACCGGCATAGATTCACCCTATGAAGCACCGCTTTCGCCAGAGCTGCATCTCAACACTGCAGGCCGTGACATTGACGAACTCGTCGCGGAAGTAGAAAAGTATCTGGCCGAACGTGGTGTTATCGGCAGCTATGGCAGTGATTCCTGGTCGATTTGAGAAAATGAAAATATCCGCCTCACCAAAAGCCGATCCTGACGGTCAGACACTTCTTGCCGCTTTGCAGGACGCAACGCTTGAGGCGGGGCGCGTGATCATGAAGCATTATGCTAACGGTTGCGCGGTTCATTCTAAGAAAGATCAGTCGCCGGTTACGGAAGCTGACCACGCCGCAGAAGCCGTAATCCTGTCGGCTCTCGCCTCTGTTGCTCCTGATATTCCGGTTGTTGCGGAAGAAGAAGCGGCTGCCGGTCGATTGCCTCAACATTTGGGCCGGCGGTTCTTCCTGATCGACCCGCTTGATGGAACGCGGGAGTTTCTGCTGCGCAATGGCGACTTCACAGTGAATATCGCGCTGATAGAAGACGGTGCGCCCGTGGTTGGTCTGGTCTATGCACCGGTGCGCAATCTCCTCTATGTGGGAAGCTCTGATGGTGCTGTTGAAATCGTGACGACAGCCGATCATGCTGCCAAAAGTCAGCGATCGATTAAGGCGCGCATTGCTCCATCCAAGCGCATCGTAGTGTGTAGTCGTTCCCATATTACAACGGAAACAGAGCAGTTTCTGAAAGCCAACCAGATCGGCGATAGTGTTTCTGTGGGGTCTTCACTCAAGTTTTGCATGATTGCGCGCGGCGAGGCTGATTTATATCCGCGATTTGGCCCGACGATGGAGTGGGATACGGCGGCAGGTGACGCAGTGCTTCGCGCCGCTGGTGGGATGACCACCACGTTTGATGCGCGTCCACTGACTTATGGCCAACGGTCCGATGGCACAGTGCAAAGCTTCGCAAATCCCGATTTTGTCGCCTATGGTGCAGGAGCGGCACCGGTTTTTGCTTAAAAACAGGGTGTAAAAGGCCCTCTCTGGAACTGATAAGCCAGCTAATCGGGATATGCACTCAAATGATTGAAAAAAAGCCCGACACGCCCCTTGCGACTTGAAAACGGCAGCGCTATAAGCCGCTTCACGGTCGGGCTTGTGAGAGTCACGATCAGATGGTCACGGAGCGTAGCGCAGCCTGGTAGCGCACCTGATTTGGGATCAGGGGGTCGGAGGTTCGAATCCTCTCGCTCCGACCATTTTCTCCCCACGATGTTATAAAATTATCCGTATTTGTCAGCAGGCGACGTTACTTCGTTCTGCCAAAGACTGACATTCGCATAAATTCTCCATCATATTCAGCAATTTCGACCAGTCTTTGCCTGTCGAGAATTTCAACCTTGTAAGATCTGAACAAAACGAGCCCTTCTTCTCGTAACTCACGCATCATGCGATTGAGGTGAATGGGGGTCAGGCCGAGGGCATCTGCGAGCTGATACTGTGTGAGTGGGCAATAAAATGAGTCCGGCTCACCCATTCCGCAGGATTTGACGCGATCCGAAAGCTCCAGCAAAAGATGCGCGGTGCGGACAAAAGCGCTTCGGCAGCCGACATTCGTCAGATGTTCAATGAGCATTGAGCGCTGACGCGAGAGAAGTTCAATGAAGATCATGCTCAGCTTGGGAATCTGCCGGACTGTCTTCTCCAGCGACGTCAGCGGTATTTCATAAACAGACATCGGTGTGATCGTCTTGATCGTATTGTAGCTGTAACCGTCCGCGGTTCTGAGCCCAACAAAGTCACATCGCATGGGAAAATCGATGATCTGACGCTCGCCACTCGAAAGGTCGCGATAAACGCATCCCCAGCCTGAACGGACCAGGTGAACGCTTCTGATACAAGCGCCCTGATCAATGATGACGGTATCGGCAGCGTAACTGCTCTCGGAAATGACGAGAGACTGCAACGCTTCTCTTTCCTGCGTGTTCAATTTGGCCAGAATTGGAGGGGATTCCAATAAACTAACCAATCCGTCGATCATCAGGGCGGTGGTGTTCTGGTTACCACTATGCATCTTCTGCCTATGCCCAACGAAAGTTATAGAATTTGTAACTTTCTGTTCCCGAAGTCGTTCTTATGGCGACTACATTTTTTTATAAATTGCTAACATAAGTTAATGACACGTTTATTTGACGATAGCAATATTTAGACCAGTCTTCATCGGGGTTGGCAATAAAAATCCTAATAAACTAGCGCAGTTTTTGGCATGACTAGTGTTTTGCGTTGAATGCAAACCTGAGTAACAGGGGAAACTAAGCAATGTTGGAAGTCAGAGAACAATACTTATGGGCAGCACCTGATGGCAGTAGTGACGGAGTTTCTATTGCTGTAGGTGGGCGAACAAGAGAAGCGGGACACTCGACCGGTTTGCCTTTGCAGAACGAACCACATCTGATGCTCGTTTGTAAAAGCAATCTGGAGCGGGAGTGTCTTTTCAACGGACTAATGATGAACGGACTTAAACTTCCGGTCGTCAGCTATGCATCTATCGATAAGAACATGTCATTGAATGGTGCAATCGTTATCCTCATGCATATCGGCTCAAAGCGCCTCGCCGATCCATTTTTTTCCGATGAGGTAGAGGCTGCGGTGAAAGCATGGTATCCGATACCGCTTGTGCTCCTTGCCGAACGCGAAGAGTGGTCGCAGGTTTTGCGTGCGATGGAAATAGGAGCACGCGGCTATATTCCGACATCGGTTGACATCAAGATCTGTGTGGAAGCAATTCATCTTGCCCTGGCAGGTGGTATGTATGTGCCGGCTTCGATGCTGATGAAGCCGCCGTCGCAGGATTTGAACGATGATGTGTTGGGCGAGCTATTGACGGTACGCGAGATCGAAGTTGTTCACGCGATCCGGGTGGGTAAGTCCAATAAGATTATTGCATTCGAACTTGGTATGAGTGAAGGCACGGTAAAGGCGCATGTACATAACATTATGAGAAAGATCGGTGCTGCTAACCGCACTGAAGTCGCTTGCAAGCTGCATAAAATGTACGGCAATAAATTCAGCGAGGAATGAAGTTATTCGCATGCATACATATATATTCTGGAAACTATGAAGCGCCGGACTGACAAGCTCAGCCGGCGCTTCATAGTTTTCGGAGCCCTGTATGCCATGTATAACGCAGAGCTTGTTCTGCGTTTAAATAGAAGGGTAGGGGCAGATTTTCACCTGCCCCTAAAGAATGAGAGTGGGTATCCTTTGAGGGGTCTCTCATTCTTTTCTGAGCGAGAGTAAACGCGATGGCCTCCCGCTACAGTCTTTCGAGTTTTAGTTGGTATCTTATTTTTTTAGTATGATAAAAGCGCCAGTATCATTTATTTTGTTGTTTCCATTTTACGTACGAAAAGGATTATTCTGATATTATAAAAATTTTAAAATCTGTGAATATGAATGTTATGATATTTTGTACATACAATGTGTAAGGTGTTGGTGATTATTAAGATTTAAAGCTATCGTTTGGATGTTCCAAGACCAGTCATTATTACCTTAGTTTTTCTTCTACACGAAAGTTTATATCGCTTGATCTTGTCTGAAGCGCTTCGTTGGAGGGTAAAGGGGCTGAGAGCGCTGGCAGGCTTCAAATGTAACGTGAAAATCACAGGCGGATGGCGTCACTTTCCAACTGATTTGTCATCAAGCGGTTGCTTTCTCTTGCAAAACAGCGAAATTACGAACTTAAGGCATGTCGCGGAAAAGTGGGCACCGGTTTTCCGATAACGACATACCCGAAAATAAAGAGATAGAGCGTGCGCGGTGGGTACGATTAAATGCGACTCGCTCTGGTTAGAACAATTCATTGCCGGACACAAAATGCAGCTTACTCCTCGCCACAATGCAATTCTGGATATCGCCCGCCGACAGGGGCAGGTGCTGGTCGATGATCTGGCAGCCGCATTCGATGTGACACCGCAAACTGTGCGCAAGGATCTGAATGATCTCTGCAAGGCGCGCTTGCTGCGGCGCATTCATGGCGGTGCACTCTATCCATCCGGCGTCGAGAACATGGAATATGAGGCGCGCCGCCGGATCGCAGCGTATGAGAAGGAGCTGATCGGGCGGGCTGCTGCTGAAATGATCCCCGATGGTGCATCGCTTTTTATCAATATTGGCACGACGACCGAGGCGGTCAGCCACGCGCTCATTGACCATAATCATCTGATGGTCATCACCAACAATATCAATGTCGCCAATACGCTGCGTGTCTATCCTGAAATAGAGGTGGTTATTGCTGGCGGTGTCGTGCGCGCCTCTGATGGCGGTATTGTCGGTGAAGCTGCGGTTGACTTCATCCGTCAGTTTAAGGTCGACTACGCAGTCATTGGCGCCTCAGCGATGGATGAAGATGGCGCACTGCTCGATTTCGATTTCCGCGAAGTGAAGGTCGCTCAGGCCATCATCGCCAATGCACGGCACGTGATTCTCGTGTCCGACTCAACCAAGCTGGAACGAACAGCACCGGTGCGTCTGGGTCATATATCGCAGGTCCATACTTTCATCACTGATCGCTGTCCGTCGCAGCAACTGCGCGATTTATGCCGGGAGAATGAGGTTGAGCTCATTGAAACGGCGGTTGACTTGCCTGCTGCTTAATTCTTTAAGCCGAAATCGGATCAAGGTAAAATTATGCAGCGAATTTAAACTGTTAGAGCGACGTCTGTGCGCCCTGTAGGGCCTATGAGGTTCTAATGGACAGAAAGAATCGCAGTTTCGTTTCATTTTCGTTTTGCTTTCGTATGAAATGAATTATATTCGCTTTGGTGGTTGGAGAAGGTCTTCAGGGTTCGCCATGGTGCAGAATAAAATATTTGACATTTTCGTAATCGGTGGCGGCATCAATGGATGCGGCATTGCAAGAGATGCGGTGGGACGTGGTTTCTCCGTAGGTCTTGCCGAGATGAACGATCTGGCAAGCGGCACCTCGTCGCGGGCCACCAAACTCATTCATGGCGGTTTGCGCTATTTGGAGCATTACGAATTCCGTCTGGTGCGTGAGGCGCTGATGGAGCGGGAAGTGCTGTGGGCCAACGCGCCGCATCTCATCCATCCGATGCGATTTGTGCTGCCTTTTCATAAGGGTGGTGTGCGTCCGGCCTGGCTTTTGCGCCTTGGCTTGTTTCTGTACGATCATCTCGGTGGCCGCAAGAAACTGCCTGCGACGCGCACGCTCGATATGCGAACCGACCCTTCTGCTGCGCCCTTGAAGCCGCTTTTCACCAAGGCTTTCGAATATTCCGATTGCTGGGTGGATGATGCTCGTTTCACTGCGCTAACCGCGCGTGACGCAGCAGATCGTGGTGCAATGATCCGCACACGCACCAAAGTCGTATCCGCTCGCCGTGACCATGAAGCTTGGACGGTAACGCTGGAAAACATTGACACGGGTGCGCGTGAAGAGGTTCGTGCCCGGCTTCTCGTCAATGCAGCAGGTCCATGGGCCGACAAGGTTTTGCAAGGTGTTGAGGGTGATCGCCAACTGCATAATGTGCGCCTGGTTCAGGGCAGCCATATTGTGGTGCGCAAAAAATTCTCTGATCCGCGGTCCTATTTCTTCCAGAATAATGACGGACGTATCATCTTCGCCATTCCCTATGAGGACGATTTTACGCTGATCGGTACAACCGATCAGGATTATCAGGGAGATCCGGCCAAGGTCGCGATCAGCGACAAGGAAACCGATTATCTTTGCGCTTGTGCCAGTGAATATTTCAAGGAGTCGGTGCGCCTCGAGGATATTGTATGGACCTATTCCGGCGTGCGTCCGCTTTATGATGACGGTGCGAGCAAGGCGCAGGAAGCAACCCGCGATTACGTACTAAAAGAAGATGCGCCGCAGGGAGCAGCGCCGCTGATCAATGTGTTTGGTGGCAAGCTGACCACCGCACGCAGGCTGGCTGAGCATATGCTTGAGAAGATTGAGCATCACTTGGGCAAAAAAGGTGCTCCTTGGACCCATGCCGCACCTTTGCCGGGCGGTGATTTTCAGGAAGTAGCCTTTGATCGTGAGCTTGAAAAGCTGAAAGCGGCTTATCCGTTCCTTTCTCCTATCCATGCCCGTCGTCTGTTCCGGCTCTATGGGACACGGGCACGCGCTTTGCTCGGCGAGGCCAGTTCGCTTGCTGATCTCGGACGGCATTTTGGTGCCGATCTCTATGAGGCAGAAGTGCGCTATCTCATTGAAAATGAATGGGCACATACGGCAGAAGATATTCTGTGGCGCCGTACAAAGCTTGGCCTTCGTTTGAATAGCTCTGAGGTCTCTGCGCTGCAAGCTTTTCTGAAGCCGGTGAAGGCTGCTTAATCCCTCACTTGCAACCCTCGATATAAAAAGTCATTATCCTTCCAGCAGGCGGTTTCCAGCCTTTCTGGGAGGAAAACATGGGTGCACCGCAAGACAGAATTCATGCTGACCGCATCCATTCCGCTATCGATACGGGTGGTGCGGCCCGCTCGGCTCTCGTCGCGTCATGGCGACGTTCTGCGCAGCTGCATGGGCTGGACCCGGCAGAGCTTGGTTCAGTTCAAACGCTCTCTGACGGCGAGTTTCGCAATGTACGCCAGCGTATGGAGCGTGTGGTCAACATAGCGCAAGCGAGCATGGATCGTCTTTATATGGCGGTTGGTGGCGTTGGTTGCTGTGTGCTTCTGGCTGACAGCAACGGCGTGCCGGTCGAGCGACGAGGTGCTGCGGGCGATGACGATACATTCTACGAATGGGGTCTGTGGACCGGTGCCGTGTGGAGTGAAGCTGTCGAAGGCACCAACGGAATTGGGACCTGTATCGCCGAACAACGGGCGCTGACCATCCACCGCGATCAGCATTTTCATACTCGAAACATAGGCCTTTCCTGTACGGTTGCACCGATCCACGATCATCAGGGTCGATTGATGGCTGCACTCGATGTCTCCTCATGCCGCAGCGATCTGACTGAAGCCTTTGTGCAGCTGATTTCCGTGGCGGTTATTGATGCAGCTCGCCGGATAGAGGCTGAAAATTTCCGTCAGGCTTTTCCGCAAGCACGCATCATGCTGGCTCCAAGTGCTGATCGCACTGGTGGCGCGCTGATCGCTGTCGACAAGGATGATCTGGTGGTTGGTGCGACACGAGCTGCAAGGCTTTCACTCGGTCTTACCGATGAAGCGCTTTCGACAGCACTCCCGGCTGCTGACCTGTTGGGTTGGCATGCCGATCCGCGAGAGGACATGGCGGAGTCTGAAAGAAGCGTTATCCTGCGGGCCATTGCGCGTTCAGACGGCAATGTTTCTTCCGCTGCCAAGCTTCTCGGTATCAGCCGCGCCACGCTTCACCGCAAGCTCAATCGGCTGAAAATCATTCGTCCGAACTAGATTTTGCATTCGGTTTTCCAAACTGTCTCATTATTGAGACACATTAATACTGTATAGTCATTGGTGTGGATGACTCCTCCCAAGAGCCGCGCCATCTTGGATCAAGAAACGCCGTAGGAGCGGCGTTGTCTTTGGGAGGAATGTCATGAACAAGGTAGAATTTCATCGCTCCGTAAAGCCGGAGTTTGCCAAGCGCTATGGCAATTTCATTGGCGGCAAATGGGTTGAACCCAAGTCTGGCCGCTATTTCGAAAACACATCCCCGGTCAATGGTCAGGTTCTGTGCGAAGTCGCGCGTTCTGATGCAGCTGATGTTGATGCGGCACTTGATGCGGCACACGCTGCCAAGGATGCATGGGGCAGAACCAGCCCTGCCGAACGCGCTGTGATCCTCAATAAGATTGCAGACCGGATGGAAGCAAATCTGCCGAAACTCGCAGCCGCTGAAACATGGGACAACGGCAAGCCGATCCGCGAAACCACAAATGCCGATCTGCCACTTGCTATTGACCACTTCCGTTATTTTGCCGGTGCAATCCGTGCGCAGGAAGGTGGTATTTCGGAAATCGACCACGATACGGTTGCGTATCATTTCCACGAACCGCTCGGTGTTGTCGGCCAGATCATCCCCTGGAACTTCCCGCTGCTGATGGCAGTATGGAAACTGGCACCAGCCCTTGCTGCCGGTAACTGCGTTGTGCTGAAGCCTGCTGAACAGACACCTGCATCCATTCTTGTACTGATGGAGATCATTGGTGATCTGCTGCCTGCAGGCGTGCTCAACGTGGTCAATGGTTTTGGTCTGGAAGCTGGCAAGCCGCTGGCATCGAGCCCACGCATTGCCAAGATCGCCTTTACCGGTGAAACGACGACCGGTCGTCTCATCATGCAATATGCCAGCCAGAACCTCATCCCGGTAACGCTGGAACTGGGCGGCAAATCGCCAAATATCTTCTTCTCTGACGTCACGGCAGAAGATGACGATTTCTTCGACAAGGCCATTGAAGGCTTTGTCATGTTTGCGCTCAATCAGGGGGAAGTCTGCACCTGTCCAAGCCGCGCGCTGATCCATGAAAAGATCTATGACGAGTTCATGGAACGTGCATTGAAGCGCGTGGAAGCTATTGTACAGGGCGATCCTCTTGATCCGGCAACCATGATCGGTGCGCAGGCATCCAGCGAACAGCTCGAAAAAATCCTGAGCTATATCGATATCGGCAAACAGGAAGGCGCAGAAGTGCTGACCGGCGGTGGGCGCAATGAATTGGCTGGTGATCTGGCGGGAGGCTATTACGTCAAGCCAACTGTCTTCAAGGGCACCAACAAGATGCGGATTTTCCAGGAGGAAATCTTTGGCCCTGTTGTTTCGGTCACGACCTTTAAGGACGATGCCGAAGCGCTCGCGATTGCAAATGACACACTTTATGGTCTTGGCGCAGGTGTATGGACGCGTGACGGCACGCGCGCTTATCGCTTTGGTCGTGCCATTCAGGCAGGCCGCGTCTGGACAAACTGCTACCACGCCTATCCGGCCCATGCGGCGTTCGGTGGCTATAAGCAGTCGGGTATCGGTCGTGAAAACCACCTCAAGATGCTCGACCACTACCAGCAGACCAAAAACATGCTGGTGAGTTACAGCCCGAAGAAGCTCGGCTTCTTCTAAAAAGCAAAGGCGGTTCGTGGCTTTCGCGCCTCGGGCCGCCCCCTCTCCTCGCAGTTTCATCGGTACAGTACGGCCTCACTTGCACTATTGATCTGAGGCTGTTCCCCCCTGTTTCCTCCCAGGAAAGGGGTGGGTCGGCAGGATCTATACTCCTGCCGGCTCGCCCAAAAACAGAAGGAACTTCCAATGGCAAAGACAATGAAAGCGGCTGTTGTCCGCGAGTTCGGCAAACCACTGACAATTGACGAAGTCCCAATTCCGCAGCCGGGAGACGGTCAGATACAGGTGGCCATTCAGGCATCCGGCGTCTGTCACACTGATCTTCATGCCGCCGAAGGCGATTGGCCTGTAAAGCCCAACCCTCCATTTATCCCGGGACATGAAGGCGTTGGCTTTGTTTCTGCAGTGGGTAAAGGGGTCAAACACGTCAAGGAAGGCGACCGTGTCGGCATTCCATGGCTCTACACGGCTTGTGGTCATTGCGTGCATTGCCTTGGCGGCTGGGAAACACTCTGCGAAGAGCAACTGAATACTGGCTATTCCGTCAATGGCGGCTTTGCTGACTATGTGGTCGCCGACCCCAATTTCGTTGGGCATCTGCCGAAGAACATCGAGTTCAATGAGATTGCACCTATCCTCTGTGCCGGTGTGACAGTCTATAAAGGCCTTAAAGTCACGGACACCAAGCCGGGCGATTGGGTGGTGATTTCCGGCATTGGCGGTCTTGGCCATATGGCGGTGCAATATGCCAAAGCGATGGGGCTCAATGTCGCCGCCGTCGATATCGATGACAAGAAGCTCGACCTTGCCCGCAGGCTTGGTGCGACCGTTACAGTCAATGCGAAGACGCATAATGATCCGGCTGCTTATATCAAAAAAGAAACTGATGGCGGTGCACAGGGCGTGCTTGTCACGGCCGTTTCGCCGAAGGCTTTTGAACAGGCAATCGGCATGGCTGCGCGCGGTGGCACGATTGCGCTCAATGGCCTTCCGGCGGGCGAATTTCCACTGTCGATTTTCAATATGGTGTTGAACGGCGTCACCGTGCGCGGCTCCATTGTCGGTACGCGTCTCGATTTGCAGGAATCCATCGATTTTGCCGCCGACGGCAAGGTTAAGGCGACCATCCGCACAGACAAGATCGACAACATCAACGCAATTTTTGATGAAATGCGCGCCGGTCAGATTGAAGGCCGTGTCGTGATGGACCTCACGCAGTAATCGGTTCATAGTTCAAATAGAGCCGCCGTAGTGATGCGGCGGCTTTTTTAGAGCATAATCCGACCGGAGTGAAACGAGGATCGATAAGATTATGCTTTGAATAAAAGCGTTTAGAGCGCCGATCTGATTCAATCAGATCGAAACGCGCTCTATGGGAGGAGGAAACCATGACCCAGCTCGCACAAGAACAGCAGGTTACTGCGACTGATGCAGCGCTTGAGCTCATAAAGGAATTGCAGGCCGAGTATGGGCCGATCATGTTTCATCAGTCCGGTGGTTGCTGCGACGGTTCTTCGCCGATGTGTTACCCGCAGGGCGATTTGCTTTTGTCTGATGCAGATGTGAAGCTTGGCGAGATCGGTGGTGCGCCATTTTACATCAGCGGCTCGCAATACGAAGCCTGGAAGCATACCGAACTCATCATCGATGTCGTGCCGGGGCGAGGCGGTATGTTCTCGCTCGACAATGGCCGTGAAAAGCGCTTTCTCACCCGCTCCAAGATATGTTCTATTTAAAGCATTTGAACCAAAAAGCACGTGAGCTATTTGCGTAGGATAATGCGATAAAACAAATAGTTAATGCGCGTCGCGCTTTAGGGCTTTGCCTCGATAGGCAAAGCAGCTAGTTAAATTATCGGGAATACCGGGGAGAGAGTACATATCGGCCATGGCCGCATCCAATAAAAGAGCGACAATCCATGATGTGGCGCGTCTTGCTGGCGTGTCTATCAAGACAGTATCACGGGTTTATAATGACGAACCCAATGTGCGCGACACGATCCGCGAGCGTGTGAGAGAAGCGGGGGCCGAGTTGCGCTATCGCCCGAATGCGGCAGCGCGCAATCTGGTTGAAAGACGCTCGCATCTCATTGGGCTTTTCTTTGAAAATCCGAGCCACAGCTATGTCACGGAATTGCAGAACGGCGCGCTTGATCGCCTGCGCGGCACCCGCTATCGGCTTTTGATCTTTCCGGTCGAAAATCGCGCCGATATTCGCGGTTCGTTGATTGAAACGGCCCATGCTTCCGGACTTGATGGCATAATCGTCACGCCACCCATGTCTGATGATCCAGAGATTTTGCAGGAATTGATTGCTTCCGCCATGCCATTTTCACGGGTGGCGGGTGATTTTAACGTGCATCCGACGGATAGTGTGGCAATCGATGACGCCGCCGCCACCGTTGACCTGATGGATTATCTTCTCAAGCAAGGCCACACAAGGATTGCCATTGTCATTGGTGATCTGACGCATCGTTCTGCGCAATTGCGTCTTGAGGGCTATCGCCGGATGCTTGACGATGCGGGCATTGAGCATAATCCCGATTATGAGGTTGGGGGCGGGTTCAGTTTCGCCAGCGGGCTGACAGCCGGCAGAAAACTGATGGAGCTGCAAAAGCGGCCAACGGCCATTTTCGCTTCCAATGATGATATGGCGGCGGCTGTTTTGCAGATTGCCTATGACTATAAGCTGGACGTGCCCGGCGATCTGACCATTGTCGGCTTCGATGACAGTGCTATCGCCAGCATGGTTTCCCCGCAGATTACGACCGTTCGTCAGCCCATACGCGAGATGACCCGTGATGCCGTGGATATGCTTTTGCAGCAGATCGAGAGTGGCGATGCATCGCCGTCGCGCCATGTCGAATATAAGCTGATTATTCGCCAGTCTTCCGGCAAGGCAGCAGAATAAAAAAGGGGCCGGTAATCCCGGCCCCGTTTCATCTCTTACTATGACGGAAGAACATCTTCCAGTCCCTTGGTCAGTTCCAGCGCCTGCCGTTCGAACATGCGGCGATAGATGCCGCCCGGCTTACGGATAAGCGCGTCATGATCGCCTTCTTCCAAAATCTTGCCCTTGTCGAAGACCAGCAACCGATCAAGCGCACGAACCGTCGAAAGCCGGTGTGCAATGACAAGCGTTGTACGACCGATCATCAGCCGTTCCATTGCCTGCTGGATCAGCACTTCCGATTCTGAATCAAGGCTCGACGTTGCCTCATCCAGAATAAGGATCGGTGCGTCTGCCAAAAACGCACGCGCAATCGCCACACGCTGACGTTCGCCACCCGAAAGCTTCACACCACGTTCGCCAACGAGCGTCGCATAGCCCTTTGGCAGACGCATGATGAAGTCATGCGCACTGGCAAGCATTGCTGCATGCTCGATCTCGGCCTGAGTTGCGCCGGGGCGAGCATAAGCAATGTTCTCAGCCAGCGTCCGGTGAAACAGGATCGGTTCCTGCTGCACGATTGCAATCTGTGAACGCAACGACCCTTGCGTGACTTCGGCAATGTTCTGTCCGTCAATCTTGATGGCGCCGCCACTGACATCATAAAGACGCTGGATGAGCTTGACGAATGTCGTCTTGCCCGAACCCGAATGACCGACCAGACCAACCCGTTCACCAGCTTCGATCCTGACCGAGAAGTCGCGATAAAGAGCTGTGTCGTGACTGCCGTAATGGAAGGTGACGTTGTCGAATGTGATCTCACCATTTCCAATCTTGATTGCACCAGCACCTGGCCTGTCGGCAATGCCATAAGGCTCGGCTTCAATCTGAACCAGTTCTTCCATATCGTTAACCGAACGCTGCAGGTTGCGGATATGCATGCCAACGTCGCGCAGATAGCCCTGCAACATGAAGAAAGCAGTCAGAACGAAGGTGATATCACCGGCCGTTGCCTTGCCCTGGCTCCACAGATAGAGCGCAAAAGCAATGACCACGCCACGCATCACCAGTAGGTTTACCCCCTGAATGAAGCCGTTCAGCGTGCCGATCAGCCATGTGCGGCGTGTACGACCGCGCCACTTGGTGACGACCTTTGCGAGACGTCCATCTTCACGACCTTCCGCACCGAATGCCTTAACAACGGCATTGCACGAAATGGCATCGGCCAAAGCGCCACCCATACGTGTGTCCCAGCTATTGGCGAGCGTTGCTGCAGGCGCAACGAAGCCCAGTGAAATCACGATCGTGCAGACGATGAAAAGCACCGAGCCGATTGCAACCAGCAAGCCCATCATTGGCCAGTACCATGAGAGCAGCGCTACCGAGCCAAGCAGCATCAGGATTGATGGCAGCAAAGCAATGAGCAGCGTGTCATTGAGCAGATCGAGCGCCCACATGCCGCGCGAGACTTTGCGCACGGTTGATCCGGCAAAAGCATTTGCATGCCAGTCGGTCGAAAACCTCTGTAGCTTGCGAAACGAACTGGCTGCCATGTCGCTCATGATCTTCAGCGTGAAGTCGGTGATGACATAGAAGGTCAGCTGACGTGTGATCAGCGCCAGTGCACCCAGTGCAAGCAGGATAATCAGCGCATGAACCGCACCATCCCATGCGCTGTCTTTGCCAAGAGAAAGGGCGTCAACGAGCCGCCCGGAATAAAGCGGTGTGAGAACATCTGCGGCCGTTGCAAGCAGCATGCTGATGATAATCAGCGTCAGCCGCAGAGGCTGACTTCGCCAGTGGCCAAATGTGTAGCCGAGGACATTGCGGAAGGCAGGTCCCCGGAAATCTATACGAAACCGAGTCATGTGAATAATACCAGGCCGCGAAGACGGATTCTGGTTCCTTTAAAATCATTTTCAGCAAAGGTGCGATGCGGTTATGCGCCGGACAATGCGTGAAAACGAAGACAAAACAAACAGCTGAAAATAGCTGCGGCAAATTTGGGAGTTGTTAGGAATGTGCCCTTTTAGGGAGGGCGGTCAGGCCTTAGCCTGCAACACGGGCCAAAGACTTAAAGCTTGGAAGCACCCGCATTAACACCGGGCACCGACGGAAATGGATAGACACGCATCTCATACCTCTTGCCAGTGTTTCAGATGGCTGCACAATAAATGAGCAAAAGCATTTGCCAAGTGGCAAAATGCAGAAATTTTATTTCAATCTATTGAGTGTGGCAAAAATGCTGCCTTACAGCTTTCGAGGCCACGCGGCGAGCTTGCGCGCAAAATGTGAGATCGTTGCATGCAAGAGCATGGTGAAGGCCGCCAGCACGAAAAGGCTTGCGAACATGAGATCGACCTTGGCGCGCCCATTGGCGAGCAGCATCAGATAACCAAGCCCTTTGGATGCGCCCACCCATTCGCCGACCACGGCGCCGATGGGTGCATAGACGGCAGCCAAGCTTAAACCCGAGGCAAGTGACGGGAAAGCTGCCGGGATGCGAATGCGAAACAGAATTTGCATCCGTTTCGCACCGAGATTTTCGGCGGCATTGATCAGCGTCTGATCGGTACGCTGCATTCCATCCAGAAAGGTCGAGACGACCGGAAAGAAGATCATCAGAATGGTGACAGCGATTTTGGATGCAGGGCCGTAGCCGAGCCAGAGTGTCAGGATGGGCGCAAGCGCAAATATCGGGATAGCCTGAGAGAACACCATCACTGGCATGACCAGCCGTTGTGCAAGAGGCGACATCATCAGGCCGATGGCTGTCAGCACGCCAATGGCAGAGCCGAGGAAAAGCCCGCCCAGCACTTCGCCAAATGTCACGACGGCATTGTCGGCAATCAGCTGCGCATTGGTAATGAGCGATTGCACGACGTCGAGCGGGCCGGGCAAGATGAAGCGTGGCATCTGCCAGATGCTCACCACAGCCTGCCACAGTGCCAGCACAGCAACCGCCGACAGAAACCCGTCGGCGATGCGTTTTTTGCGCGAGCGAGGAGCGATGCTCGTCATGCTTCTTTGAGACCCATGCTCCAGAAGTTCGCTTCGAGCCTGCTGGCCGTTGCAAAAATCTGGCAGAGCTTTGGCCAGCGTGGGCTGCTCTCGAAATCCGTACCAATGCGATCTTTCGCGGCCTGATCAAAGAGCTTGCCAACCGTGTGGCACATCTCCTGATAATCAGCGCCCGCATAGGTGTCGATCCACTCCTGATAGGGCGTACCGGCTTTTGCCGTGGCTGCGAGATTGACCCCGATTTCGCCATAGCCATGTGCGCAGGGAACCAGTGCGGTCAGCAGATCGAGAAAATCGCCAGCCTGCCCGCAATCGAGTACATAACGCGTATAGGCGAGGTTCTCCGGCTCTTCTTTTGTGTTGTAAAGCTCGTCTTCACTGATGCCTTCGCGGGCGCAGATGCCGATATGCAGTGGCAATTCCGTAACCGCAAGCCCATGCATGATTTCGGCGCAAAGCCGTGTTTCCTGAAGACTGCCTGCCTTCACGACACCGAGCGCAAAGGCGCGGGCATAGTGATGCAGATAGACATAGTCCTGCCGGAGATAATGCAGGAACGCCGATTTCGGCAGCGTGCCATCTCCAAGCCCACGGACAAACGCATGATCGATGTAGGGCTTCCAGTCATCAAGGGTTGCTGCCCGCAGACGGGTAAATAATTCAGACGAATAATGCGGCTGTGGCTGGCTCATGACTTGCTCCCTTCCGCGTTGACGTCGATGGCGAATTTTTCGACCGGCAGGATGGAGGGCACCAGACCGTTATCCTTGAGATAGGTTTCGTAGCGGCTCCAGCGTCCATAATCGAGGCTTGCGGGTGAGCGCGAGAAACGGGCAACCGTGTCTTTCCAGGCGCGCTGGTTCAGTTCGTCTTTGAGTTCAGAACTGTAAGACGCAAACAGGTCGTAGCTTTGCTCTGGATGATTGACGATATATTGCGCGGCCTTTTCGGTGGCTGCGAGGAAGCGCGAAATCCGCTCTTTTTCGCTCGCATCAAGCTTGTTGGAATTGGCGACATAAACCAGCTCGTCATAGACCGGCACGCCTTCTTCCTCGACGAAGAAGCATTTGCCCGCGACCCCTTCAACCGCCATCTGGTTGAGTTCAACATTGCGATAGGCACCCATCACCGCATCAACCTGCTTCGACATCAGCGATGGCGCGAGCGAGAAATTCACATTGATGAGTTCAACATCGGACAACTGAATGTCGTGCTTTTTGAGAATGGTGCCAAGCACCGTTTCTTCAACACCAGCGACCGAGAAGCCTATCTTCTTGCCTTTGAGGTCGGTAATTGAATTGACCGAACCATCGTCACGCACCATCAGGCAATTGAGTGGAGAATCGACCAGAGTGCCGACGCGGATCAGGGGAATATCGGCATGAACATCGAGATGCACCTGCTGCTGATAGGAAATTGCCAGATCAGCCTGTCCAGCCGCAACCATTTTGGGTGGCACGGATGCATCTGCAGGGGCGATGATTTCCACATCAAGACCCGCATCCTTGAAGTAACCAAGCTTGTCGGCCACGATGATCGGCCCATGATCCGGGTTCACATACCAGTCGAGTATGAGTTTGAATTTATCGTTCGCGTGAGCTGCCTGAGCTGACATCAGGGCAAACGAAGCCGTGGCGCTGAAAAGCGCAGCAAGAGCTAGTTTTTTCATAATTCCTCCGGTTAAACCGTTTGGGTCTGTTTTACGTAAGGTCGAGTAACTTCGATCCATTGCCGTACTCGGGCTTCGGGATCGGGGTTGAGAGTGATGTCAGTGACGACTGAAATTATGTCAGCTCCGGCTTTAAAGACGCCCGGCGCGCGCTCCACATTCATACCGCCAATGCCAACAAGCGGAATATCGCCAAGAGTGGCTTTCCATTGGCTGACGCGGTCCAGTCCCTGTTCATGCCACTTCATTTTTTTGAGAATGGTCGGATAGACCGGGCCGAGCGCGATATAGGCTGGCTTTAGCGCTAATGCGCGATCAAGCTCCGCCTTATCATGGCTGGATACACCGAGCTTCAAGCCGCCCGCACGGATAGCATCGAGATCGGCGTCATCAAGGTCTTCCTGACCGAGATGTATGAAGTCGCAGCCTTCCTCAATAGCCAGTTTCCAGTAGTCATTGACGATGAGCTGGCAATCATATTGCGCGCAAATTTCGCGTGCTGCGCGGATTTCTGCGCGCAGTTGCGTGTCGTCCTTATCCTTGATGCGCAGCTGCACGAGTTTGATGCCAAGCGGTACCATGCGCTCACACCAACTGGCGCTGTCAAAGATCGGGTAGAACGGATCGAGGAGCATTACAAAAACGCCTTTCCGATGAGGGGAGTGGAGGGGGCTGCCATGTCGCGGGCCTCAATCGGATCGGCTTCATAGGCGATACGACCAGCTTCAACAGCGAGCGCAAAAGCGCGGGCGATAGCGCAAGGATCGCCCGCTTTGGCAACGGCGGTGTTGATCAGCACGGCATCAAAGCCAAGTTCCATTGCGGTTGCAGCGTGCGATGGCACGCCAATACCGGCATCCACGACCAGTGGAATATCGGGGAAATGCGCGCGCATGGTTTTAAGCGCATAAGGATTGTTGAGGCCGCGACCTGAACCAATCGGTGCGCCCCATGGCATCAACACCTTGCAGCCTGCCTCAATCAGTTTTTCCGCAACTACAAGATCGTCATTCATATAGGGAAAGACCTCAAAGCCTTCATCGCAGAGAATTCGTGCTGCTTCGACCAGCCCGAAAGGATCGGGCTGCAACGTGTCGTGATCGCCGATGACTTCAAGCTTGATCCAGTTGGTGCCAAAAACGTCACGCGCCATTTTTGCCGTGGTCACTGCTTCGCGTGCGGTATGACACCCAGCAGTATTGGGCAGAACCGAAACACCCAGATCCTTGATGAGTGTCCAGAAATCCTGACCGGCACGCATATTCCCGCTCTCGCGCCGCAGCGAAACCGTCACGATTTCCGTCTTTGACGCGCGAACGCTGTCAGCAAGAATAGAGGGGGAGGGATATTGTGCCGTTCCCAATAGCAGGCGGCTTTCAAATGTTTTTCCGTAAAATTCCAGCATCTTAGCCTCCCTGCATGGGTGCAAGCACTTCGATGCGGTCGCCTTCACCGATCAGGGTGGCTTCGCGTTCGTCGCCTGGGATGAATTCGCCATTGAGCGCGGTTGCCACCACCGCTTCATCAAGTTCGATTTCTGCAAGCAGGGCTGAAAGATTGGTGCTCGTGGTTTCAAAGACCGCGCCGTTTAAAACGATGGTCATGCCAGTTCCTCTAAAAATTCAGGCCTATGTTCGGCTTCAGTTGCAGCCGCAACCGCCATGCGTGCGACCGCAGGCGAGAGCAGAAAGCCGTGCCGATAAAGCCCATTGACATAGATGGTTTGGCCACGTTTGCGCACACGCGGCAGATTGTTGGGGAAGGCCGGGCGGGCATCGACACCGGTTTCGAGAATTTCCGCCTCGCCAAATGCCGGATGCAGCGCATAGGCGGCGCTCAGCATTTCCAGCGTCGAGCGGATGCTGATGCCGCCCCGCTCATCGCTTTCGATCATGGTTGCGCCGATCATGTGGATGCCGTCGCCACGCGGCACGATATAAAGCGGAATGCGTGGATGCAGTAGGCGCACAGGGCGCGAAAGATTGATGTCGCGGGAGCGAACAATAAGCATTTCGCCCTTCACGCCGCGCAGATCCTGCAACTGATCACGCGCCGCAAGACCACGCGCATCGACGGTGATATCGGTGTCGATCTTTACGTCTTTCGCATCCTGTCCCAGATGAAATACCACGCCTTTTTTCTGAAGATTCTCGGCAAGTTCAATCAGCGTGTTGCGTGGGTTGAGGTGGCCTTCTTCAGCAAAGAAGAGCCCCTGCCGGAAACGGCCTGCGAGGTCCGGTTCCAGCGCCTCGATCTGTTCCTGATCAATGGTATCAAAGGCCTCCGTCCGACGGGCAAAGCGGCGAAGTTCGGTCGCATCGCGTGTGTGGGATATGACGAGCGTTCCCTTGCGGCGAACGGTTGAAACATGCCGTTCCCACCAGTCAATTGCTTGCTTCCCAAGCCGCACGACTGGTTCTTCCGCACTTTCGCCTTCGCACCATGGGGCGAGCATTCCACCGGCAAACCAGGAGCAGCTGTCGGAGCCGATCTCAGTGCTTTTGGCAATGACAGTGACTGCATGTCCCTGATCGCTGAATTCTGTAGCGCAGGCAAGGCCAGCAACACCTGCGCCAATGATGGTCACACGCATCAGACTGTCTCCCACAAATTATGGAAGTGATGCACAGGACCATGCCCGCTGCCGACTTTAAGCTTGTCTGCGTTCTGGATCGCGCCTTGCAGATAGGCGTGGGCCTCGCGGAGTGCTTGCTCAATAGGGAGATACTTACCAAGTCCGGCTGTAATTGCGGAAGATAGCGTACAACCCGTTCCATGCGTGTTTTGCGTGTAGATGCGCGGTGCTTCAAGCCGGATCGTTGGCTGGTCACTGCGGATCAAAAGGTCCGTACAGATTGCGCCTTCCGCATGTCCGCCTTTCATCAAGACGGCTTTGGCGCCAAGCTTTAGCAAAGCACGGCCCTGTTCCTCTGCCTCGTCTTCATTGCTTGCCATTGGTCCATCGAGAAGGCAGGCAGCTTCCGGTCTGTTGGGGGTTAAAATGGCTGCAAGCGGGATCAGCTTTTCGCGCAGGATCGAAATAGCATCTTCACTCAACAAGCGATCACCTGATTTGGCGATCATCACCGGATCAAGAACGATAGGGCCGGAAAAATGCTCGAGGCTTCGCGCGACTGCCTGAATTGTCTTAGGAACCGAAACCATGCCAATCTTTACCGCAGCGACATTGAGATCGCTGAAAACCGCATCGATTTGTCCGGCGACAATTTCCGGTGGCACATCATGCACCGCTGTTACAGCACGTGTATTCTGCACCGTGATAGCGGCAATGACGCTGGCGCCATAGACGCCGAGTGCCGAGAATGTTTTCAGATCGGCCTGAATGCCCGCGCCTCCGCTGCTGTCAGAGCCCGCAATAGTCACGCATATGGGCACGGATGCCGCACTGCTGTTTGGTGTAGTTCGGGAGAAACTGTTTTTTTGGTCCATCATGACGTCTCTCATTCCGAACGGAAAAATGAGACGTCATGAACCTGTTTGGAGCTTGAACTCCGATGAGGGAACTCCCTCGGTCGCGACGCGTCAAACTCCGTTCCCTACGCAGGTATTACCCGGATCAGGTTCAATGGGTTAACGCGATCAGCGTCTCTCAGCCTTTTGTGTCGCAACATCGGACGGAAAACCGCTAAGCACTTTTCCTGATATTGCTTCGAAGGCACCCCAACGAATTTTGCGCTTTAAGGCATAGGCCGGAACGGCAGGCCGGTCAAGAGACAGAGCAAAGCTCTCAAAAATTCAAAATCACAGGTGCTAATTTAGCGATTCCTATAATTTGTATATAATTTGTTAAAATTATACGCAATAAGCTATCCACGGGATTGTTTCGTCCTGCTACAGACAGTTTGGTCTGATTCTCCAGACACGAGAACAGAGAACATCCAGTCAGGATTAGTCTGATGAGGGGACAATGATGAGGAAGCGGGAAGCCGGTCAGGCTCGCTCGGATGGTGCCATGGCGCGCACCTCCGAAGAAGATTTCCGCGTTCTTTTTACAACCCATCCGACGCCGATGTGGGTCTATGATCCTGAAACGCTGCATTTCATTGTCATGAATGAAGCGGCCCATGGGCTCTATGGTTATTCCGTTGACGAAATACCCGGCATGACGGTGCTGGACATCCGCCCACAGACCGAACGTGACAGAATGTTTGCCGCAGTGCGCGACAGGAGTGATCTGGAACGCCCCGAGCGCTGGCAGCATTTGAAAGCCAACGGCCAGACCATTGATGTTCTGACTTACGGGCGTCAGGTTATTTTTGATGGAAAGCAGGCGATCCTGGCAATTGTGCAGGATATTACCGAGCTGGAAGAAGCTAACCGGCAGGCAAATCATGTGCAGTCCCTGCTCGACAGTCTCATCAATAATTTGCCGCTTGGCGTGTTCGTCAAGGACATGAAGGATCAGGGGCGTTACCTCCTCTACAATCAGGCGGCGTCCAGCATCAGCGGGCACGATATTGATCGAGTTATCGGTTCGATTGACGCAGAAATCTTTCCGATTGAGGAAGCAAAGCTTCTGACCCAGCAGGATCGTCGGGCCATGCGCCGCGGCAATGTATTGACGGTTGAACGCGATATCCGTTGCGCGGATGGTAAGCCGCGCCGGATGCGGATTATAAAACGCTCGATCCCTCCGATAGAGGGCGATCAGCCGCGTTATCTCATTGGATTGATAGAGGATACAACGGAGCAGCGGCAGATTGAGGAACGCATGGCCCATGTTGCCATGCATGACAGTCTGACGGATTTGCCTAACCGTGCCTATTTCTCGCAGCATATGGCCGGGGTGTTGAAAAAGAGAGACCGCGCTCCTGCATTCGCGCTGTTTTATCTCGACATTGATCATTTCAAGACCATCAACGACAGCAGCGGTCACCAGATTGGTGATCTGCTTCTCCAACAGGTTGCGGTTCGTCTCAAGAATATCATCAGTGATCAGTTTATCGCGCGGCTTGGAGGCGATGAATTCGCCATCATTTATCACTGCGATACGGTTGAACAGATTGCCATGTTTGCCGACCGTCTCCTTTCGGCATTTCAGGATCCATTCGATCTGGGCGATATCTCGGAATTTGTGACATGTAGCATCGGTATTGCGCAGGCGCCTATGCATGGTGACGATCCCGATGTGCTGATGCGGAATGTCGATCTTGCACTTTATGCGGCCAAGGCAGATGGCAGACGTACCTTCTGCTTTTATCAGCATTCCCTGCGCCTTGCCGTTGAGAAACGTCATGCCATGACGACCGACTTGCGGCTGGCTTTGGCAGCGCAGCAGTTCGAGTTGCATTATCAGCCGATATTCAATCTTGAAACCGGACGTATATCCGGTTTTGAAGCCTTGCTACGTTGGTATCATCCCGTATTGGGCATGGTCTCCCCGGTCGAATTTATTCCGATTGCCGAAGAGGCAGGACTAATCGGCCCCATCGGTGATTGGGTTCTTGGCGAGGCATGTCGGGAGGCAGCTTCATGGCCCGACGACATCAAGGTCTCGGTCAATCTTTCTCCGGTCCAGTTCAATCAATGCACGCTGCTTGATTCCGTGAAGGACGCATTGCTTGCAGCGCGGCTTTCACCGGATCGTCTCGAGCTGGAAATTACGGAATCGGTCTTTCTGCAAAACAGCAAGCACAATACTGAGCTGCTGTTCGAGTTACGCCGATTGGGTGTACGCATTGCCATGGATGATTTTGGCACCGGTTATTCGTCTCTGAGCTATCTGCGTTCTTTTCCTTTTGACAAGATCAAGGTTGACCGGAGCTTCGTTTCCGGCATTGAAATTGATAGCCGTGATCTGGCGATTATTCAGGCTGTCGCAACGCTTGGAGCGGGCTTCAAGATTGTCACAACCGCCGAAGGGGTTGAAACAACACAACAGCTTGAATGTCTGCGTAAACAGAATTTCGGTGAAGTGCAGGGCTTCCTCATGGGACGCCCGATGCCTGCAGCCGACGTGCTGGAATTCATCCAGACCCGTTGCGGATCGATCCTCGCGACGATGCAGCCACAGAACGAAATGGCAGTCTGAAAATCATTCCATATTAAGGCTTGACCTTCCAACGGTGGGAAGGGTTATTTATTGTGCAACTCGTAATATCGCTCCTCAAAACAGGGGCTGAAAGGGATTGCCATGAACAAGCCAGTCAAACCCGAAAACACAAGTTTTGCCATTCCCGTTGAGGGCATGAGCTGCGCGTCCTGTGTGTCTTCCATTGAGAAAGCCGTTGCGAAAGTGCCGGGCGTTGAAAAGGTTCTGGTCAATCTTGCGACCGAACGCGCTGATGTAACTTTTAAAGCAGCCCCCGATATGCCTGCGGTCATCGATGCCATCCGCAAGGCCGGTTACGACGTACCATCCGGGAGCGCCGATCTCGCTATCGAAGGCATGACCTGTGCGTCCTGTGTCAGCAAAGTTGAAAAGGCATTGAACGCAGTTCCGGGTGTTACCCGCGCCAGTGTCAATCTTGCGACCGAGCGTGCACATGTAGAGCTTGCGGGTCAGGTGCCACTCAGCGACCTTATCAAGGCTGTCAAAACTGCAGGCTATGAGGCTCGTTCGCTTGATGAAGTGCGCAGCGATGCGAAGCAGGAAACGCAATCTGACAAGCGCGATGCCGAAGCGCTCGAACTGAAGAAGAACGTGATCCTTGCCGCAGTTCTGACGCTGCCGGTTTTCATTCTTGAAATGGGATCGCATATCGTTCCCGCTATGCACATGTTCGTCATGAACACAATCGGAATGCAGAACAGCTGGTATTTCCAGTTCGTTCTCACCACACTGGTGCTGTTCGGCCCCGGAATGCGCTTTTTCAAGAAAGGCATTCCCGCATTGCTGCGTGGCACACCGGACATGAATTCTCTGGTGGTGGTCGGAACGGCAGCTGCATGGGGCTTCTCGGTCGTTGCAACCTTCTGGTCTGATATTCTGCCCGAAGGCACAGTGAATGTTTACTTCGAGGCAGCGGCAGTCATTGTCACGCTGATCCTGATCGGTCGTTATCTGGAGGCGCGTGCCAAGGGTCGCACCTCGGCTGCAATCAGTCGTCTGGTCGGTTTGCAGGCAAAATCTGCGCGCGTCGTGCGCGATGGTGAGACGGTCGATGTGCCGCTCGACGATGTGCTGGTCGGCGATATCGTGCAGGTGCGTCCGGGCGAAAAGGTGCCGGTGGATGGTGAGGTGATTGAGGGTTCGTCCTATGTGGATGAATCGATGATTACCGGCGAGCCAGTACCTGTCGCCAAGGAAGAAGGCGCAGAAGTTGTCGGTGGTACGATCAACAAGACTGGCGCTTTCACGTTCCGCGCGACCAAGGTTGGCCGCGATATGGTCATCTCGCAGATTGTGCGCATGGTCGAGGATGCACAGGCCGACAAGCTGCCTATTCAGGCAAAAGTCGATAAGGTGACGGGCTGGTTTGTGCCTGCGGTTCTGGCTGCTGCTGCACTGACCTTCGTGGTCTGGCTGGTGATCGGCGGCACAGGCATGATGGGCTTTGCGCTGGTCAATGCCATCGCTGTGGTCATCATCGCATGCCCTTGTGCCATGGGCCTTGCAACGCCGACCTCGATCATGGTCGGAACGGGTCGTGCAGCCGAGTTCGGTGTGCTGTTCCGTCGTGGCGATGCACTGCAAACGCTGCGTGATGCCTCGGTGATCGCTGTCGATAAGACCGGCACACTCACTCAAGGCAAACCTGCACTTGCACATTTTGCTGTTGTCGATGGTGTTGACAAGGATGAAGCCCTGGCGCTGGTTGCGGCTGTTGAGGCTCGTTCTGAGCATCCGATTGCTGATGCCATTGTTACCGCAGCAAAGGAAAAAGGCCTTAAGCTTGCCGATGTCTCAGCCTTTGAATCTGTCCCGGGCTTTGGCCTGAAAGCCAGTGTTGCCGGTCATGAAGTTGTGATCGGTGCTGATCGTTATATGGCAAAGCTTGGCTTTGACGTGGCTGTTTTTGCCGATGATGCAAGTCGCCTTGGCGATGAGGGCCAGACACCGCTTTATGCAGCAATTGATGGCAAGCTTGCCGCGATCATCACGGTTGCCGATCCAATGAAGGAAACCACGCCTGCAGCCATTGCTGCGATGCATGAACAGGGTTTGAAAGTGGCTATGATTACGGGCGACAACCGTCGCACGGCGCAAGCCATTGCCAAGCGTCTGGGCATTGATGAGGTGGTGGCCGAAGTATTGCCTGACGGCAAGGTCGAAGCCTTGAAGCGCCTCTCGGCAGGTGGCAAGCGTATTGCCTTTGTTGGTGATGGCATCAACGATGCGCCAGCCCTTGCTGCGGCCGATGTCGGCATTGCCATTGGTACGGGCACGGATATTGCGATTGAAAGTGCAGACGTTGTGCTGATGTCGGGTGATCTGCGTGGTGTGGTGAATGCGATTGCGATCTCGAAGGCAACGATCCGCAATATCAGCGAAAACCTGTTCTGGGCCTTTGCCTATAATGTGGCGCTGATCCCGGTTGCAGCTGGTATCCTTTATCCGTTCACCGGCACGTTGCTGTCGCCTGTTTTGGCTGCTGGCGCCATGGCGCTTTCAAGCATCTTCGTCTTGAGCAATGCTCTGCGCCTGAAAGGCTTTAAGAGTCCGATGGCGAGCTGATAAAAGAAATATTGGAATAGTTACATCGGCAGTCGTAAAGGCTGCCGATTCATTAATGTGAATTTTTAGATACGCGCCTCTGGATTTTTCATTTTACAGCCTATGTGGATGAACAGGCAGCTGGTGTTGCGTGGCAAAGGATTTGCTGCGACACTTCCACCCAAATCAGGAATACCTCGAATTCGGTTTAATCCGTGCAGCTTTCAATAGATTAACAGTCATGCACGGCGGGACTGCAGTCACTACTTGAAGGGGGTAATGTCTTGCTTGTTTCTCTTACGTCTATTGTATTGATACTGATTGGTCTTGCGCTCGGTGTAGCCGGGATTTATCTCGCCACGCTGGGTGGCAGCTGGGCCTTCATCATCATCGCTGTCGGTTTTCTGCTGACAGGCTTCTTCCTTCTCAAACGAAATGCTCTGGCGCTCTGGATTTATGCGCTGGTCATTCTCGGAACGCTTGGCTGGGCCGTTTATGAAGTCAGCTTTGATTGGTGGCGACTGGGTTCCACTGGCGGCATCATTGTGCTGCTTGGCCTGTGGCTGCTGACACCATGGATCCGGAAACCGCTTAATGGCGGGGGATTGCCATTGACCATTGCGACGCTCGCAGCGCTCGTTGTGGCGGGCTATTCGATGACGCAGGACCCGACCAACATCAAGGGCGACCTGCCGACGGAAAAGGTCGCTGCAACGCCTGATCTTGGTGGCAATGTGCCTGATGGCGAGTGGCATCAATATGGGCGGACGCCTTACGGACAGCGCTATTCGCCGCTTGCTCAGATAACGCCTGAAAATGTCGCCAAGCTTCAGGTCGCCTGGCAATATCAGACCGGCGATGTGAAGCAGCCACAGGATGTGGGTGAAACCACCTATCAGGTGACACCGCTCAAAATCGGCGACTCGCTTTTCCTTTGCACGCCTCATAATTGGGCGATTGCGCTTGATGCGGCTACGGGCAAGGAAAAGTGGAAGTTCGACCCGAAGGTTGGTTTCAACACAGACCGTCAGCATCAGACCTGCCGTGGCGTAAGCTACTGGAAGGATTCAACCGCGAGTGCTGGTGCCAAATGCTCTGAGCGCGTTTATCTGCCGACTTCGGATGCCCGTCTGATCGCGCTTGATACTGCTGCCGGCGAGATCTGTACCGACTTTGCCAATGGTGGCACGCTCGATCTTAGCCATGGCATGAAATATAATCCGGCTGGTTATTATTACTCGACCTCGCCACCGGCAGTCGTCGGCGACAAGATTATCGTCGGCGGTGCGGTCAATGACAACTATTCGACTGAAGAACAGTCGGGTGTTATCCGCGCGTTCGATATCCGCACGGGTGAGCTGCTTTGGAACTGGGATTCGGGCAATCCGGACGTTACGACGCCGCTGCCCGAAGGTGAGCACTACACGACCAATTCGCCTAACAGCTGGTCTGTCTTCAGCGTTGATGACAAGCTCAACCTTGTTTATATCCCGCTCGGCAATCAGGTGCCTGATCAGCTCGGTATGGGCCGTAGCGAGAATGTCGAAAAATATTCCTCTTCCATCGTCGCACTCGATGTGAATACGGGGCAGGTCAAATGGGTGCGCCAGACAGTGCATCACGACCTTTGGGATATGGATGTTCCAGCCCAGCCGGTCCTGCTTGACATCAACGGTGTTCCCGCGCTGGTTGGGCCGACCAAGCAGGGTGATATCTATGTGCTTGATCGCCGCACGGGCGAGCCGATCATTCCGATCAGTGAGATTGCGGCCCCGACAGGCGCAATTCCGGAAGATCATACATCACCAACACAGCCGATCTCTGATCTGACATTCAGCCCGCCACCGCTTAAAGAAAGCGACATGTGGGGCGTCACACTGTTTGATCAGCTGGCCTGCCGCATCTCATTCCACAAGCATTTCTATGAAGGGCGCTATACGCCACCTTCGCTCAAAGGAACGATTGTCTATCCGGGCAACTTCGGCGTCTTCAACTGGGGCAGTGTAGCAGTCGATCCGGTGCGTCAGGTGATGTTCGGCATGCCGACCTATCTAGCCTTCACTTCCCGCCTTGTGCCGCGTGCGGATATTCCGCCGAAAGGTCAGGACGAGAAGGGCAGCGAACAGGGGCTGAACCGCAATGACGGCGCGCCTTATGGCGTCTTCATGGGACCATTCTTAAGCCCGCTCGGCATTCCGTGTCAGTCGCCACCATGGGGCTATGTTGCCGGTGTTGATCTGCGAACTGGTAAGACGGTTTACAAACACCGCAATGGCACCATCCGTGACATGGCTCCGGTTCCGCTGCCGTTCAAGGTTGGTGTGCCGGGTATTGGTGGGCCGATGATTACGGCAGGTGGCGTTGCCTTCCTGGGCGCTGCGGTGGATGATTATCTTCGCGCCTATAATCTCACCAATGGTGAGGTTCTGTGGGAAGCACGTCTTCCTGCAGGCGGGCAATCCACACCTATGACTTATACGGTCGATGATCAGCAATTCGTGCTGATGGTTGCAGGGGGTCATGGTTCTGTCGGCACCAAGCCGGGCGACTACGTGATTGCCTATACACTGCCGAAATAAAGCGCATCCCGAAAAGTGTGAAGCGGTTTTCGGAACAAGATGCGCGTAAAAATAAACCGACAGAGCACATCAAACAAAAACGCCGGGAAATTCCCGGCGTTTTGCCTTTTTGATATGTCTCTTGTCCAAAGAGCGTTTCAAACTTTTCCGTGCAGCAACTCGCCCTTCCGAGGCGCGGGGCGCACGGGCTTTTGTACGCTATGGGTGGCCAGTTCCTGAATAATCGGACAGTCGGGACGGTTATTGCCCTGGCAATTATGGGCGAGGTGGCGCAGCGTCTCGGCCATGTTCTGTAACTGCTTCATCTTTGCTTCGAGGTCTTCGACATGCTGAAGTGCGACCTTCTTCACATCGGCAGACGCGCGGTTGCGGTCGCGCCAAAGCGCCAGCAGTTCCTTGATCTGTTCGACCTGAAATCCGAGATCGCGGCTTGATCGGATGAAACGCAGCGTTTCGACGTCATTCTGCGTATAGACGCGATAGCCCGAGCTGGTTCTGTCGGCAGCCTCGATAAGCCCGATGGTTTCATAATGGCGGATCATCTTCGCCGATATGCCCGATGCTTTGGCGGCCTGCCCGATATTCATCCCGTTCCTCGCTGTATCGTGATTTCACAGGATATAGGGACGGCAAGACGTCATTCAAAGAGCCTTACGGCCAAGTATTATACGATTGTTATGTTAAGGGACGGGACCATAGCCGTCTGGCAAAAGACGCTTGCCGATGAAATGCCCTCCTGCCAGCTATCTGACAGGAGGGCAGTTTCAAAATACGCAATCAGGCCGAGAAATAATTTTGCGTGCCGTGCGCCTCGATAGCCTGTGCAAGGCGTTCCAGCGCATGAACATAGGCTGCCGAGCGGACAGTAACCTTGTGCTGCTTGGCATGGTTCCAGATGGCACGGCCTTCGCGTTCCATGATGGTTTTCAGGCGTTCATGGATTTCTTCAAGCGTCCAGTAATAGCCCTGGCGGTTCTGAACCCATTCAAAATAGGAAACCGTCACGCCACCGGCATTGGCCAGAATATCCGGCAGAACGATAACGCCCTTTTCCTCAAGGATTTTGTCGGCTTCTGGCGTCACAGGACCGTTTGCGAGCTCAACAATCAGTTTGCTCTTGATGGATGCAGCATTGTCGACATGGATCATGTTTTCCATGGCGCTTGGTGCCAGAACATCGCAATCAACAGCAAGCAGTTCATCAGCGCTGATCGCCTCATGGCCCTTGTTGCCGGCGGTGGAAACAACCGACTTACCCTGTTCTTTTGCAGCCAGCAGCAGATCGAGATCAAGACCATTCGCGCAATAAACAGCGCCCGACGAATCCGATACGGCTACAATCTTGTGGCCGTCGCTGGCCATAAGTTTCGCAAAGAACTGACCGGCATTGCCGAAACCCTGAACTGTGACGCGGAGCTGTGCAGCGAGGCCGAGATCGTGTGCCAAATGGCGAACCAGATAGAAGCCGCCGCGTGCAGTTGCATCGTTACGGCCCAGCGAGCCGCCTAGCGCCAATGGCTTGCCGGTGATAACCGCAGGCGAAGACTGGCCGACGATCTGCGAATATTCGTCTGCCATCCAGCCCATGATCATGGAATTGGTATAGACATCCGGTGCTGGAATATCGCGATCCGGGCCGATAATGCCGGAGAAAGCCTGAATATAGGCGCGTGAGAGACGCTCAAGCTCAGCCTTGGAAAGCTTGCGTGGATCAACCTGGATTGCACCCTTGCCGCCGCCGTAAGGCAGGTTCATGACGGCGCATTTGAAGGTCATCCAGAAAGCGAGGGTTTCGACTTCTTCAGCCGTTGATTCGGGGTGATAACGGATGCCGCCCTTGGTTGGTCCGCGGGTGTCGTCATAGCGGCAACGCCATGCAAGAAAGGATTTACGCGAGCCGTCGTCCATGCGGATCATCAACCGCACTTTCATGGTTTCGCGGGCGTATTTCAGCTTTTCGATAACATCCGGATCGATATTGATATGGCTTGCGGCTTCATCAAGACGAACGAGCGCACTTTCAAGTAGATTTTCCCTAGTCACGAAATCACCTTTCTTGCTTTTATCCCTCTATAAAGAGGCGTTTATGAACGCTTGAGTAGCGCTTCACGCAATAAAAGAAAAGAGAAAAGGACAACAATATTGTCCTATTTTGATAAAAACTATTTGGAGGCTTTCTAATATTATTAATCACTAATATTAGGGACGTAGCAGCCCCTTCCGGTCGTCCGAGAAGGCAACCAGAGCTTCGCGATATCCAGCCAAAACTAAAAAGTTTAGTTCAACCCTGTCTGAGATATCCGCGTTCTACGCCTTCTGCGATTATCCGCTGAGCGGCTTCCCAAAGTGTGTCCGATGCCTGCGAAATAGGCGCTTTTCTATCCAGTACGTCTGATGCGTTTACGCCCGGCGTGTGCCAGGTTCCGCCACTGGTGAAGAAGTTATGGAGGAGTGGCTGTAGCCTATCCATCGCGCGGGCGAACTGCGCTTCTGCCGTTTTGCGTGCCTCGAACTCATCCCACAACGCGCGGAACTCCAACGCCTGATCGTCGGGCAGAATGCCAAATATCCGGCTGGCTGCCTGTATTTCGCGCTCTTCCTGATCAAGCGCTCCCGCGTCGTCATAGATGAAGGTATCGCCTGCATCGATCTCAACGATGTCATGGATGATCAGCATCTTGAGCACACGCAGCGGGTCAACGTTCTCATTCGCATGTTCCTGCAAGACCATCGCCATCAGCACCAGCTCCCAGGTGTGCTCGGCATCATTTTCGCGCCGCGAGCCATCCAGAAGAGGTGTCCGTCGTATCACCTGCTTCAGTTTTTCGACTTCAAGAATAAACTGGAACTGCTGCCGCAATCTGGCATTCGGCACGAGACTTGCGAATTCGCCTTCAGGCAAATCGAGCGGCTTAAGCGGCAGTGTGTCGGTCATTAGCAATCCAGTCGAAGTTGATGTGGCGCGTTCAAATCGGGTTCCACTACTGTCCTTGTCAGACGCGAATTGCAACACTTGGGCCCTCCGATCTTCGCCATGTCGCGAAATGGTGCAAATGTCGTATTTGTGACGTCTTTTGACGCAAGCCTGCTGTCGATCTTGCTCGTGAGCCAATACAAATATCGTCAGAGATTTTTCGTGTGCCGCATGGGTGCATGAACCGTAAGACTGGTGGTTTGTACATGTCCCGCTTTTCTGCAGCTTCTATCATTAAAAATGCGCTGTCCGGCAACAAGAACTGGAAGCCACAATGGCCGAATGCCGAGCCCAAGGCCGAATATGACGTGATCATCGTCGGCGCGGGCGGGCATGGTCTGGGTGCCGCCTATTATCTGGCCAAGGAACATGGCATCACCAATGTCGCGGTCATTGAAAAAGGCTGGCTTGGCGGCGGCAATACCGGGCGCAACACCACGATTATCCGCTCCAACTATCTCTATGATGAGAGCGCACATCTCTACGAACATGCGATGAAGCTGTGGGAAGGCTTGAGCCAGGACCTCAACTACAATGTCATGTTCTCGCAGCGCGGCGTGATGATGCTGGCGCATACGGTGCATGATGTGCAGAGCTTCAAGCGTCACATCCATGCCAATCGTCTCAACGGCATCGACAATGAATGGCTAACCAAGGAGCAGGCGAAGGAATATTGCCCGCCGCTCGATATTTCAGCCAATGCGCGCTATCCGGTCGTCGGTGCCACCTTGCAGCGGCGCGGCGGCGTGGCCCGCCACGATGCGGTTGCATGGGGCTATGCACGCGGCGCGACCGAGCGCGGCGTCGATATCATCCAAAATTGCCCGGTCACGGCCATTCGTCGCGATGCGTCGGGTCGCGTGACCGGCGTGGATACGCCACGCGGTTTCATCAAGGCGAAGAAAGTGGCGGTTTCTGCTGCTGGCAGCACATCCGTCGTCATGGATACGGCAGGCGTGCGGATGCCGCTTGAAAGCTATCCGCTACAGGCGCTGGTGTCTGAGCCGGTCAAGCCGATCTTCCCATGCGTGGTCATGTCCAACACGGTTCATGCCTATATCAGCCAGTCTGACAAGGGCGAGCTGGTGATTGGTTCGGGCACTGATCAATATGTGTCTTACAGCCAGCGTGGCGGCTTGCCACTGATCGAGCATACGCTTGCGGCCATCTGCGAAGTCTTCCCGATCTTCACCCGTATGCGGATGCTGCGCAAATGGGGCGGTATCGTTGACGTCACGCCGGATCGTTCGCCGATCATTGGCAAGACGCCGGTGCCGGGCCTCTTTGTCAATTGCGGCTGGGGCACGGGCGGCTTCAAGGCAACACCGGGTTCCGCGCATGTCTTCGCTCACACCATCGCGCGCGACGAACCACACTGGATCAACGCGCCATTCACGCTTGAACGCTTCACCACCGGTCGCCTGATCGATGAAGCGGCTGCTGCTGCTGTCGCGCACTAAGGAAATAGGGGAAACACTAATGCTTCTTATCCGTTGCCCTTATTGCGAGATGGAACGCCCAGAGCTGGAATTCGCCTATGCGGGCGAAGCGCATATTGCGCGCCCAGCCGACCCATCGACGTTGACCGATGATGAATGGCGCGACTTCCTGTTCACGCGCTCCAATCCGCGCGGCACCCATTATGAACGCTGGCGGCATATCAATGGCTGCGGCCGCTTTTTCAATGCGGTGCGCGACACGGTGAGCGACAAGTTTGTCACCACCTACAAGGCAGGCGAACCCCGTCCTGCTTTGGCAGAAACTCCGGCTGCGGAGACGAAATAATGACCGATATGCGCATTCATAACAAAGGCCGTGTCAATAAGGCCAAGTCCGTTCGGTTCACCCTCAACGGCAAGACCTATTCCGGCTTTGAAGGTGATACGCTGGCATCCGCCATGCTTGCCAATGGCGAACATCTGGCCGGTCGCTCGTTCAAATATCACCGCCCGCGCGGCATTCTTTCTGCCGGTTCCGAAGAGCCAAATGCACTGATGGGTGTTTCGCGTGGACCGGGCCGTTACGAGCCGAACACCCGCGCCACGGTGCTGGAACTCTATGATGGTCTCAAGGCCGAAACCCAGAACCATTGGCCGTCGCTGAAGCACGATGTCGGCGCGATCAATGATGCATTCTACATGTTCTTCTCGGCAGGCTTTTACTACAAGACCTTCATGTGGCCGAAAAGCTTCTGGAACAAGGTCTATGAGCCTTTCATCCGTGGCGCCGCCGGTCTTGGCAAATCGCCTTCCGAACCCGATCCGGACACCTATGCCAGCCGCTATGCTTTCTGCGATGTGCTGATCGCCGGTGGTGGACCTGCCGGTCTGGCTGCGGCTCTTGAAGCCGCAAAGAGCGGCGCGAAGGTTATCCTCGTTGACGAGCAGGCGGAATTTGGCGGCTCGCTTCTGTCGGAACCGGAGCCGGTCATCAATGGCCGCGCAAGCTGGGACTGGCTCAATGAAACTATAGCAGCGCTGAAAGCCAATCCGAATGTCACGCTTTTGCCGCGCACGACGGCCATTGGCTATTACCATCAGAACATGGTTGGTCTTTGCGAACGCCTGACCGATCATCAGGCCAAGCCTGCCTCCAATGCGCCGCGTGAGCGTATGTGGCGTGTGCGCGCAAAGCAGGTGGTGCTGGCGCAGGGCGCTATCGAAAAGCCACTGGTCTTTGCAGGCAATGACCGTCCCGGCGTGATGCTGGCATCGAGCGCACGCACCTATCTCAATCGCTATGGCGTTAAGGTCGGCAATCAGGCTGTCGTCGTCACCTCGCATGACAGTGCATGGCTTGCGGCTTTTGACCTCGCTGTTGCAGGTGTGAAGGTTCCGGCCATCATCGACGTGCGTTCAAGCGTTGCCGACAGCCTTATTAACCGCGCAAAAATGCTCGGCATTGAAACACTAACCGGCTGGACTGTGACGGATACCAGCGGACGCCATCGCGTGTCGTCTGTGCGGGCTAATCCGGTTTCCAATGGCTCGGTTGGTGCTGCACGTACCATTGCCTGCGATGTGCTGCTGATGTCCGGTGGCTGGAATCCGAGCGTGCATCTGTTCTCGCACACGAAAGGCTCTCTCGTCTGGGATGAAGCGCGTCAGATTTATCTGCCGGGCGAACGCACCGAGGAAAGCCGCTGTGCCGGTGCAGGCAATGGCAATTTCGACCTGCAGGCCGCATTGCGCGAGGGTGCGGAAGCGGGTGCCGCTGCTGCCTCCGATGCCGGGCATAAGGCCAAAGCATCTGAATATGCAGTTGCCGGTGATTTCGTCTGTGACGGCGTAAGCTGTCGCGAACTGCCAACTGATCGCGATCCGGGCAAGGCCAAAGCTTTCATCGATTTCCAGAACGATGTGACTGCCAAGGATATTCGTCTGGCCGTGCGCGAGGGTTTCCATTCCATCGAGCACGTCAAGCGCTATACCACCAATGGCATGGCGACCGATCAGGGCAAGACCTCGAACATTAACGGTCTGGCGGTTGCAGCCGATGCGCTCAAGCGCCCAACGCCTCAGGTTGGTCTCACCACCTTCCGCCCGCCTTATACTCCAACAACCTTTGGTGCTTTCTGCGGTTACAATCGCGGCAAGCTGTTTGATGTCACGCGCAAGACGCCAATCGATAGCTGGGCCGAACAGCACGGTGCTGCTTTCGAGCCGGTCTCGCTGTGGCGTCGCGCATGGTACTTCCCGAAAACCGGCGAAGACATGCATCAGGCCGTGGCGCGCGAGTGCAAGGCAACCCGCCAGTCACTCGGCATTTTCGACGCCTCAACGCTTGGCAAGATCGAAGTGGTTGGCCCGGATGCAGCGGAATTCATGAACCGCATGTATACCAATCCTTGGACGAAGCTTGGTGTCGGGCGCTGCCGCTATGGTTTGCTGCTCGGCGAGGATGGCTTCATCCGCGATGACGGTGTTGTTGGTCGTCTGACGCAGGATCGCTTCCACGTGACGACCACGACCGGCGGCGCCGCGCGTGTTCTCAACATGATGGAAGACTATCTCCAGACTGAATGGCCTGACCTGAAAGTCTCATTGACCTCGACCACCGAACAGTGGGCAGTGGTGGCAATCAATGGCCCGAATGCGCGCAAGCTCATTGAGCCAATGGTTGAAGGTCTGGATATTTCCGATGAAGCCTTCCCGCATATGTCGGTGGCGGAATGCACATTCCTTGGCGTGCCAGCGCGTCTGTTCCGCATGAGCTTCACCGGCGAGCTGGGCTATGAAATCAACGTGCCTGCCCGTTACGGCCTGTCACTCTGGAAGGCGCTCTATGAGGCCGGTCAGCAATACGACATCACGCCTTACGGCACCGAAACCATGCACGTTCTGCGCGCTGAAAAGGGCTATATCATTGTCGGTCAGGACACTGACGGCACGATTACGCCGGATGATGCAAGCCTTGGCTGGGCTGTCGGCAAGCAGAAGCCGGATTTCGTCGGCAAGCGTTCGCTGGCGCGTCCGGATATGCTGAAAGCGGATCGCAAGCATCTTGTGGGTCTGCTCACCAACGATCCGAAGCTGGTGCTGGAAGAAGGTGCGCAGATTGTTGCCGATCCAAAGCAGGCGCTGCCGATGACCATGCTTGGTCATGTCACCTCGTCCTATTGGAGCGAGGCGCTTGGTCGTTCCATCGCCATGGCAGTGGTCTCCGGTGGCAAGGATCGTATGGGTGAAACGCTTTATATGCCGATGCCTGATGGCACAGTGCATGAGGCTGTGGTTTCGGGAATGGTCTTCTATGATCCCGAAGGCAAGAAACTGAACGGATAAGGATTGAACCATGCTTGTTGAGACAAAACCTTATTCGAACCGCAAGGTCGTCATTCCCGGTCGTCTGGAAATCCATGCAGCCGATGATGCCGCCCGTTTCATCCTGCGCATTGCCCCGGCAAAACTGGCCTTGGCCGAAAAAGCGCTGGGCGCAAAAATCCCGGCAAAGATCGGCGGTTTGATCCGCACGGACGAGATTGCCGTTGCCTGCATCGGACCGGATGAATGGTATATCTGGGCTGATGAAGCCAAGGGTGCTGCGATTACGCAGGCTTTCGCCACGCTTTATGAAACAGAGCCGCACAGCCTGACGGAAGTAAGCCATCGGGAAACCGGCATCGATATTTCCGGGCCCAAAGCCGAATGGCTGTTGAATGCCGCTTCCCCGCTTGAGCTTTCGCAGATGAGCTTTCCGGGTGCTGCCCGCACGATCTTCGATCATGCCCAGATCATTCTGTTGAAGTGGGATGCCGATCATTACCGGATCGAAGTGTGGAACTCATTCGCTGATCACGTCTGGACCTTGCTGGAACTGGCCAGCAACGAGGTCTAACACACAATCCAATTCATCAAATCGGGACTGAAAACGCCGCCCAACCGGGCGGCGTTTTTGCATTTTTACCCCAATTTCAGCCTTGCCTTCTATAAATCCATATGTGAAGACTGTATTCACATAAGAAATTCATGAGGAGGGAATTTCCCGATGTCGGAAAGCGAACTGCCGCTGAGCGGGCTTGTCGTTGTTGATATGAGCCAGTTTCTGTCGGGGCCGTATTGCTCGTTGCGTCTGATGGATCTGGGCGCACGCGTCATCAAGATTGAACGGCCCGATGGCGGCGATCTCTCACGCAGGCTTTATCTGAGCGACACGGAAATAGGCGGCGATTCCACGATTTTTCATGCCATCAATCGCGGCAAGGACAGCCTTGCGATTGACCTCAAAAATCCTGACGATCTGGCTGCGTTGAAGAAGCTTCTCACACAGGCCGATGTGGTTATTCAGAATTTCCGTCCCGGTGTTATCAAGCGTCTTGGTCTTGATTACGAAGCGGCCAAAGAGATAAATCCACGTCTCGTCTATGCATCGATCAGCGGCTATGGCGAAGAAGGTCCATGGGTCGGTCGTCCCGGACAGGATCTGCTGGCGCAGGCGCGTTCGGGCCTCATGTGGCTCAATGGTGATGAAGGGCAGGGACCGGTTCCATTCGGTCTGGCGGTTGCCGATATGCTGGCTGGCGCTGCTGCGGCACAAGGCATTCTCGCAGCGCTGGTGCGGCGCGGCATCACCAATAAAGGCTCGCATGTCGAAACCAGCCTTCTCGAAGCGCTGGTTGATTTCCAGTTTGAAGTGCTGACCACCCACCTTAACGATGGTCGCCGCCTGCCAAAGCGTTCCGATTTCCGCAGCGCGCATGCCTATCTTGCAGCACCTTACGGTGTCTATCCAGCAGCGGACGGTTATCTGGCGATTGCCATGATGCCGATTGCGAAACTCGCACCACTGCTTGAAACAGATACGCTTGCGCCTTTCGTTGAGGATGCCAAACTGGCTTTTGCCAAGCGCGATGAAATCAAACGGCTGATCGCTGATTGTGTTGCCACGAAGACGGTAGATGAATGGCTGGCCATTCTGGAACCAGCTGATATCTGGTGCGCGCGCGTTCTCAACTGGGAAGAACTGCTTGCAAGCGAAGGCTTTTCAACTCTCGACATGCTCCAGACTGTGACGCGCGAAGATGATGTTTCCATTACCACGACACGTTCGCCGCTGCGCATCAACGGACAGCGCCCGAAGGTGGCACGCGCAGCCCCGCGCATTGGCGAAAACAGCAAAGAAATTCGCGAGGAGTTCGGTCTATGAGCACGATCAAGCTTAAAGGCATGACCTGGAGCCATCCGCGCGGCTATGATCCGATGGTTGCAGGCGCCGAACAATGGCTTGCTGACAAGGGCGTTGAAATCGAGTGGGAAAAGCGCTCTTTGCAGGATTTCGAGACCTTTCCGGTTGAGGAACTGGCGCGCAATTTCGATATGATCGTGATCGATCATCCGCATGTGGGCCAGATCACCAAGGAAGGCTGCCTTGTGCCGCTTGATGTGGCGGGTCGCGAAGCGGAACTGAAGGCGCTTGCCGAAGGTTCGGTCGGCCAGTCCTTCCCAAGCTATAACTGGCAGGGGCGGCAATGGGCATTTCCGCTTGATGCCGCCACACAGGTTCAGGCATGGCGTCCGGACCTGATGGACAAGCCAGCCACCTCATGGGGTGAGGTGCTGCGTCTAGCCCGCGCCGGGAAAGTTCTGCTGCCACTGCGCTCACCGCATTCGCTGATGTGTTTTTATACTCTCGTTGCCAATGCTGGAACGCCTTGCGCGGTCGAAGGCGAGCTGATCTCTGTTGAGGATGGCTCACAAGCTTTTGAGCAGTTGCGTGAGATTGCCTCGCTCGTAAAGCCGGAATGTTTCGGCATGGACCCGATTGCGGTGTTTGAAGAAATGGCAAAGCCGGATTCGGATATTGCCTGTTCGCCGCTAATCTATGGCTATGTGAATTATGCCATGCCGGGCTTCCGCGATCGACTGATTCGCTTTGCGGATATTCCAGCGGGTGCGGCGGGGGTTGCAGGCTCGGCTCTGGGTGGTACGGGTATTGCTGTTTCAGCCTTCAGCAAACATCCTGAAGCAGCAATCGACTTTGCTTACTGGATTGCAAGTGGTGAGGTGCAGAAGGGGCTTTATGCGGCTTCCAACGGTCAGCCGGGACATGCAGATGCTTGGGAAGACGATGCTGTAAACCAAGCTACCTCCGACTTCTATCGCGATACGCGCGCGACGCTGGAAGGCGCTTGGGTGCGTCCGCGCCATGACGGTTATATGCCGTTTCAGGAAGCGGCATCGGAACGCATCAACAAGGGCTTGCTGGACAATGAGAAGGCGGAAGATGTCGTTGCCGATCTCAATCGGCTTTTCCGCGAAAGCTTTTAATTCAACAAATTGGCTGGCGGTTAATCCGCCAGCTTTATCAATTTTATAGCTTCCAGAGACGCGTTGCATTCTCGGAGAGAAGCAGCGCTTTTTCGTCTTCGCTGCATCCTTCAAGGAGCGCATGGGTTGTGGCCACCCATGTCGAAAGCCCGGCATCGACAGTGCTCGCTAGTGTGCAGACCGGCCAGTCGCTGCCCCACACAATCCGCTCCCAGCCGAAGGCCTGAATGACATGCTCTACATAGGGGCGCACAGTGTCGACGGTCCAGCTTTCAGCATCGGCATAGGCGACCACACCGGAAATCTTTGCCGTCACATTGTCGTGCTGCGCAATCTCGTTAATGCCCTTCTGCCAGACTTCCAGTGCGCCTGATTTGATGTCGGGAACGCCGCAATGATCGAGCACGAATTGCACGTCTGGTGCGAGATCGGCAAGTGCCGTCACTTTGTCGATCTGGTGTGGGAGTGTGCAGAGATCAAAGGTCAGGCCAGTGCCTTGCAACCGCTTGATATTCTCGCGGAAAAGAACACCCTCAGAAACGTCATCAGGTACGACATGCAGCACGCGGCGAAAGCCTTTGACGAAAGGATTACCAAGCTGCAATTCGAGATATTCGGGAAAGCCCGGTTCTTCCGGGCGGCAGGAGGCAATTGCACCTTTTATGAAGCCACCATTCGCGATTGAAATATCCTGAACATGGTGCGTCTCGGCTTGAATGCTATCAGCCGCAACATCCACTTCCATATGCAGCGCCGCTGTAATGCCGCAGCGTTCGGCCTGCTTCCGATAGGTGTCAAACAGAAAGTCGCGGTTCAAGGCGGGTACGTCTCCCAGCCATGGATAGTTGAGCGCGCTTTTGTCTATCAGATGCAGATGGGTATCGATAATCATGAAAACTCTCCTCCGATGTCATACTTTCAAAAAAGAAGAGAGTTTTCAAATAAGAATTATCACTGCTGTTTAATCAGTTGTTCCGATATCGGAACCAACCAGCTTCGACAGGTCTTTGACCGTCTTTTGCAGCAAATTGATCGTCTGTGTGATGTCGGGTGCTGATGCCGAATTAACGAGCGTGACATAAGGACAGGTGAGCGCTGCAATGCATGTGCCGTCCGGCCCGAGAATCGGTGCCGAGAGGTTATAGACACCAGCCACCTGCGCACTTGGCATCATCTCGTAGCCGCGCTCGCGGATCTGATCGAGACGCTCATAGAAGTTGTCGTCAAGCTGTGCACTTTCGCCGCCCTTCACATATTCGGCGATCATCATCTTACGCTCTTCCGGCGAGCGGAAGGCTAAAAGCACATGGCCGGAACCTGTATCAAACAGGCTGATATGTGAGCCGACGCGGATCGAAATTCCCCAATAATCCGGGGCTTCCTGCTGGGCGATCACCACAACAGAACCGCGATCAAACACGGCAAGCTGGTTGGCTTGCTTTGAGCGGTCTGCGAGTTCGCGCATGAAGGGCGTGGCGAATGATGCAAGTCTGCGCACCGGCGCATGCAGATGTGCAAGACCGAACAGCTTCAGCGTCAGAGAATAACGGTCGCCTTCGAGCTTGGTCACATAACCGCGCTTCACCAGACGATCGAGCATCCGATAAAACTCGTTGGGGCTGCGGTCGAGATATTTGGCAATCTCAGCCTGACTTAAGCCGCCATCGACGCTCGCCAGCAATTCGAGAATATCCAGCCCCTTGTCCAGCGCAGGCGCGCGGTAGCGATCATCCGTTTCCAAACTGGTCCCCTTCATGAATAGCCTTCTTCATATACGAACATCGCAAGTGATGAAAGTCGTGAACGCAGCGAAAGCGCCTTGACCGGCTGTGAATATTATGTTTGCATATAAATACACAATTTACAATTGGGTGCGGGCACGGGAGGTGCCCGTCATGAGGAGGAAAGCATGAGGAATTTTACGACATCTGTGCTGGCAGGTTCAGTCCTGCTTGCGCTGGGTATGGTTTCTGCGGGGGCTGCGGAACTTCCGGGCAAATTTGAAGGCGTTACAATTGACGCCAAGCTCATTGGTGGTCAGCAGTATGAAGCGCTGTATTCGCGCATTGCCGAATGGGAAAAAGCGACCGGTGCCAAGGTCAACATCCTGTCCAAGAAGAACCACTTCGAGCTGGACAAGGAAATCAAGTCGGACATTGCATCCGGCTCGATCAATTGGTGCGTTGGTTCCAACCACTCGTCCTTTGCACCACAATATCCTACCCTTTATGCCGACCTGAACGCTTTGGTTCCAAAGGAAGAAATCGAAGGCTTCGTGCCATCGGTCATCAAGGCTTCGACGCTTAACGACAAGCTGATCATGCTGCCGCGGGCGCAATACGACGTCTCGGCGCTCTACTACCAAAAGAGCCTCTACGAAGATGACGCCAAGAAGGCGGCATTCAAGGAGAAATACGGCTACGATCTGGCTCCACCAAAGACCTGGAAGGAAGTTTCCGATCAGGCTGTGTTCTTTGCAGATCCGCCGAATTTCTATGGCACGCAGTTTGCGGGCAAGGAAGAAGCCATCAATGGCCGCTTCTATGAAATGCTGGTGGCTGAAGGCGGCGAATATCTCAAGGACGGCAAGCCTGCTTTCAACTCTGAAGCCGGTGTCCGTGCGCTCGACTGGTTCGTCAACCTTTACAAGGCCAAGGCCGTTCCTGCAGGCACCACCAACTATCTGTGGGATGAGTTGGGCGCTGGCTTTGCATCCGGCACCATTGCACTCAATCTGGATTGGCCGGGCTGGGCGACCTATTTCAACGATCCAAAGTCGTCGAAAGTCGCAGGCAATGTCGGTATCGCCGTCGCGCCGGAAGGTTCATCGGGTAAGCGCACTGGCTGGTCGGGTCATCATGGCTTCTCGGTCACTGAAACCTGCAACAATAAAGAAGCTGCCGCATCGCTCGTCTGGTTCCTGACCAATGAGGATTCGCAGAAGCAGGAATCGGCGGCTGGCACGCTTCCAACCCGCACCGCTGTCTGGGATTACGTCATCGAACAGGCTGCTTCCGATCCATACAAGAAGGAAGTGCTCTCAGTGTTCCAGGAAACTGCGAAGACCGCTTTCCCGGTTCCGCAGACCCCATCCTGGATCGAAATTTCCAACGCTGTTTATCCTGAGCTTCAGGCAGCTATCCTTGGTGACAAGACCTCACAGCAGGCGCTTGATGATGCAGCCAAGAAGGCAACGCAGATCCTTGAGGATGCTGGCGAGCTTTAAGCCCGCCGTTTGATTTAAACTATGACTTCATGGCCCGTTCTGAATGGGGCGGGCCATTCCAAGCGCATCCCAAAAAGTGTGTAGCGGTTTTTGGACAAGATGCGCGCGCTTTGATGCTGGCTTAATGACCGCTTCGGAAGAACAATGTTTAAACGAATTTCCCCGCCGGTTCTGCTTTTGCTTCCGGCCTTCATCATTCTCGCAGCGGTGGTTCTGTTTCCCCTCGCGCTTTCGCTCTATTCAAGCTTCACGCCGTTCCGGCTGACGCGCCCTGAAAGCCTGTTCAACTTCATCGGCTTGCGCAACTATCAGCGCATCATGAGTGATTGGGTGTTCTGGGCTGCATTCATTCGCACGGTGATTTTCCTCACCATCGCGCTCAATCTGGAAATGCTGCTCGGCCTTGGCTTAGCGCTGCTCATCAACAAGGCCACCCACGGCCAGCGTGTTTTGCGCACGCTGATGATGTTCCCGATGATGTTTTCGCCGGTGCTCGTCGGCTTCCAGTTCAAGTTCATGTTCAACGACAATATCGGTCTCGTGAACAATGCGCTGCAATCTCTGGGCATCACAAGCCAGGCTATTCCATGGCTGATCGACGGAAATCTGGCGCTGTTTGCGATTTTACTGGCAGAAGTCTGGATGTCGACCTCGGTGTTCGCAATCCTCATTCTGGGCGGTCTTCTGTCCATGCCGCAGGACCCGGTTGAAGCCGCGCGCGTCGACGGCTGCACGCCATGGCAGACATTCCGCTATGTCATCTGGCCTTATCTGATGCCCTTTGCTTTCATCGCAATGACTATTCGTTCGCTTGATGTGGCGCGCGCTTATGACATCGTGAAGATCATGACCGATGGTGGCCCGGCACGCCGAACCGAGCTGATCTGGACGCTGGTCGGGCGCACCGCCTATTCGGATGCGCAGATGGGGCTGGCCAATGCCATGGCCTATGTCGCGATCCTGCTGTCGATCCTCTTCACCGTAATGTTCTTCCGCAAGCTTGCAGCCGCACGCGCGCAAATTGGAGCGGAGTGGTAATCATGGCTTCCAAAACCCTCTCTAATGATCAGCATCGCCTGCTACGTCGCGTCAAGAAAGTCGCGTACCTCATCGGCCTGTTTCTCGCGATGACGATCATCTGCCTGCCCGGTCTGTGGATCGTGCTGTCCTCGCTGCGTCCGCCAGTCGAAATCATGGCAAAGCCGCCGGTCTGGATTCCGCAGGAAATCACCTTCGAGGCTTATCGTGCCATGTTCTCGGGGCGCAGGCGGCGGCGGTATTCCGGTCTGGGATTATTTCCGCAACTCGCTGATTATCTCGGTCACATCCACCATTATTGCGCTGATCGTCGGCGTTTCGGGTGGCTATGCGTTTGCGCGCTTCCGCTTCTGGGGGGAAGTCGACGACCTTCCTCGGCCTCATGCTGACGCGCTCGGTGCCGGGCATTGCGCTTTCGCTGCCGCTCTTCATGCTCTATTCGCGCATCGGCATCATCGATACGCATTTTGGCCTGATCATCACCTATGTGGCGCTCAATGTGCCGTTTACGATCTGGCTGATCGACGGCTTCTTCCGTCAGGTGCCGAAGGATTTGGCGGAAGCAGCCCAGATTGATGGCTGCACGCGCTGGCAGGCCTTCTGGCAGGTGGAATTTCCACTGGCTGGTCCCGGCATTGCGACCGCAGGTATCTTCGCCTTCCTCACCTCGTGGAACGAATATGCGCTGGCTTCCCAGCTTACTCGCTCGGTCAATTCTAAGACCCTTCCTGTTGGTCTTCTCGATTACACCGCTGAATTCACCATCGACTGGCGCGGCATGTGTGCGCTGGCGGTCGTGATGATTATTCCGGCGCTGACCCTCACATTCATCGTTCAGAAGCATCTCGTTGCTGGTCTGACGTTCGGCGCGGTTAAAGGTTGATATAAAATGGCTCAGCTTTCCATTAAAAATCTCGTCAAGCGCTATGGCACAATCGAAGTGGTGCATGGCATTAATCTCGAAATCGCCGACAAGGAATTTGTAGCGCTTGTTGGCCCTTCGGGCTGCGGCAAGTCCACGACGCTGCGCATGATTGCAGGTCTTGAAAGCATTTCCGACGGCGCGCTGGAAATCGGCGGCAAGGTGGTCAACGATCTGCCGCCGCGTGATCGCAACATCTCGATGGTGTTCCAGTCCTATGCGCTTTATCCGCATATGTCTGTGCGCGAAAACATGGGTTTCTCGCTCAAAATCGCCAAGCAGCCCCAGGCGGAAATCGACCGTCGCGTCAATGAAGCATCCGCTATTCTTGGCCTTGAAGCCTTGATGGAACGCCGTCCGGCGCAGCTTTCAGGCGGTCAGCGCCAGCGCGTTGCCATGGGCCGCGCTATCGTGCGCAATCCGGAAGTGTTTCTGTTCGACGAACCGCTTTCTAACCTCGATGCGAAGCTGCGCACGCAGATGCGCACGGAGATCAAGAAGCTCCATGCCAAGGTGCAGTCCACCGTCGTTTATGTGACGCATGATCAGGTTGAGGCCATGACATTGGCCGACCGCATCGTCATCATGCGTGACGGCCATATTGAACAGGTCGGAACCCCGGATGAAGTGTTTAAGCGCCCGGCAACGCAGTTTGTTGCAGGCTTTATCGGCTCGCCGCCTATGAATATGGCCGAGGCAACCGTGCAGGGTTCGGAACTGGTCTTTGCCAATGGTCAGCGCCTGCCGGTGCCTGCACAGTTCAAGGCCAAGGTCACGGATGGCTCCAAGGTCACGTTCGGCCTGCGCCCGGATGATCTGTTTCCGAAAGGCCATGGGCTTTCATCGGGAGACGCCGTTCATGAGGGCGAATTGCACGTTTCGATCACCGAGCCGCTTGGCAATGAAACGCTGGTTTTTGTCGAGTTCGCCGGCAAGGAATGGGTGGCGCGTATGCTAAACCCGCGTCACCTCAATTCCGGTGAAGCGATCTCTATGCATTTTGATCTGTCGCAGGCGCATCTGTTTGATGCTGCAAGCGGCAAGAGTCTGGCGGTATAGTTATGGCGCGTATTGAAAAAGTCGAACTGCGCATGGTCGACCTTCCGCCGAAGGTCAAGCGCACCGATGCGATCCAGAGCTTTGTCAGTCAGGAAACGCCAATCGTCACCATCACCGACAGTGATGGTGCGGTGGGTACGGGCTATAGCTACACCATCGGCACGGGCGGCTCGTCCGTTATGCGCCTGTTGAACGACCATCTGGTGCCGCTGATCCTTAATGAGGATGCGGATTGCATCGAGGCGATCTGGCGTAAGCTTGAATTTGCAACCCACGCCACAACCATCGGCGCGATTACGGCTTTGGCGTTGGCTGCGATTGATACGGCCCTTTGGGATTTGCGTGCGAAGAAACAGAACCTGCCGCTGTGGAAGCTTGCAGGTGGTGCCAAGGATCGCTGCCCGCTGTACACGACCGAAGGTGGCTGGCTACATATCGAGAAAGAAGCGCTGGTTGAAGATGCGTTGCAGGCCAAAGCTAAGGGCTTTTCCGGTTCCAAGGTGAAAATCGGCAAGCCGCATGGTTCGGAAGACTATGCGCGTCTTTCGGCGGTGCGTGCAGCCGTGGGTGACGGCTTTGAAATCATGACCGATTGCAATCAGGGCTTTACGGTGGACGAAGCCATTCGCCGCGCCGAGCGCCTGAAAGAACTCGATCTCGCTTGGATTGAAGAACCACTTCCGGCTGATGATCTTGACGGCCATATCCGCCTGACCCGTTCCACCCCGACACCGATTGCGGTGGGTGAATCGATCTATTCGATCCGCCATTTCCGCGAATATATGCAGAAGGGCGCTTGCTCCATCGTTCAGGTGGATGTGGCGCGCATCGGCGGCATCACGCCTTGGCTGAAAGTGGCGCACGCCGCAGAAGCTTTTGATATTCCCGTCTGCCCGCACTTCCTGATGGAACTGCATGTCAGCCTTACCTGTGCCGTTCAGAACGGGCGCTATGTCGAATATATTCCGCAGCTTGATGATCTGACCACCAAGGGCATGGAAATCCGTGATGGCCACGCCATCGCACCATCGGAGCCGGGCATCGGTATTTCGTGGGATTGGGATGCCGTCCGCAGCCGGTCCGTTTCCGAATTCACCCGCGAGATCGTGAGGTCGTGATGATTCAGAGAATGGGCATGGTGATCGGGCTAAAGCCTGAGAAAATCGCAGAATATAAAAAGCTGCACGCGAGCGTGTGGCCGGAAATTCTGGCGCTCATTTCCGAATGCAACATCACCAATTACACGATCTTTCTCAAAGAGCCGGAAAACCTGCTGTTCGGCACATGGGACTATGTCGGCACCGACTTTGAAGCCGACATGAAGAAGATGGCCGATAACCCGAAAAATCAGGAATGGTGGGCCGTTTGCATGCCATGCCAGAAGCCGCTTGAAACCCGCAAAGACGGCGAGTGGTGGGCAATGATGGAGGCGGTTTTCCATCATGACTGACGCTTTTGATCCGAAGAGCTTGCGCCAGTGGTGGGCGAAACCTGCGCAGCCGAAACCCATCGTGATTTTCGGTGCGGGCAGCATTGTCGGCGACGCGCACCTGCCCGCTTATCAAAAGGGCGGTTTTCCGGTTGCGGGCATTTTCGATCCTAATTTTGATAAGGCCAAAGAACTCGCCGACAAATGGAATGTGAAGACTTTTGCCAGCCTTGAAGAAGCAATTGCGGTTGAAGACGCGATCTTCGATCTGGCAACGCCGCCTTCTGCTCATGCTTCGATCCTCGCGCAATTGCCGGAAGGTGCGGCTGTTCTGATCCAGAAGCCGATGGGCAGCGATCTTGTTGCAGCCACGGAAATTCTGAAAGTTTGCCGTGCGCGCAATCTCAAGGCTGCGGTCAATTTCCAGCTGCGTTTCGCGCCGATGATGTTGGCACTTTACGATGCCGTCGATAAGGGCTTGCTTGGCGAAGTGGTGGATTTCGACGCATGGCTGGCACTTGCGACCCCTTGGGGTCTGTGGCCGTTCCTGAAAGGTCTGCCGCGCATCGAGATCGCCATGCACTCGATCCATTATCTGGATTTCGTGCGCGGTCTGCTCGGCAATCCGCAAGGCGTTCATGCGAAAACCATCGGCCATCCGAACCATGACGTTGCCCAAACCCGCACGGCTGCGATCCTCGATTATGGCAACCGCGTGCGTTGTGCGCTGTCGATCAATCATGACCATGATTTTGGCCGCAAATTTCAGGCCTGCGAGTTCCGTATCTGCGGCACCGAAGGTGCTGCCTATGTGAAACTTGGCGTCAATCTCGATTACCCGCGTGGCGAACCGGACGAGCTTTGGATCAAGCCAAAGGGCACGGACGATTGGGTACAGGTAGCACTTCAAGGCGCTTGGTTCCCGGATGCATTCTTGAACCGCATGGCGCAGTTGCAGCGCTTTGCCACTGGCGAAGATGCAGAGCTTATCGGCTCGGTCGAAGATGCCTGGCACACTATGGCGCTGGTCGAAGCCGCCTATCAGTCGAGCAGCACGCCCGCCACGCCGCTTGCTGCAAAACCGGAGTTTTGATCATGTCTGAACAGACGATCTATTTTGAAGATTATGAACTCGGTCATCAGCGCATAACCTATGGCCGCACGATCACTGAAACGGATTTCGTGGTTCATGCCGGTCATACGGGCGATTTCTTTCCGCACCACATGGATGTGGAATTCGCCAAGACTCTGCCCGGTGGCCAGCGCATTGCCCATGGCACGATGATCTTTGCAATCGGCGTCGGCCTCACGGCAACGCTGATTAACCCTGTTGCGTTTTCCTATGGCTATGACCGCCTTCGGTTCGTGCGTCCGGTTCATATCGGCGATACGATCCGCACGCGCGTGACAATCAGCGCCAAGGAAGATGACCCGAAGAGGGCCAATATGGGCCGCGTTACCGAGCGGTGCGAAGTGCTTAATCAGCGGGATGAAGTGGTGCTGGCTTGCGACCACATCCTGCTTGTTGAACGGAAGGCTTGAAAATGACGATACGATTTGATGGAAAAACCGCACTCATCACGGCTGCTGCTCAGGGCATTGGCCGTGCAAGTGCGCTGGCTTTTGCGGAAGCTGGCGCCAAGGTCTACGCGACCGATATCAACGAGGCAGCACTCAAGGAAATCGAAGGCGTTTCGGGCATTATCACCCGCAAGCTCAATGTGCTTGGCGAGGCAGAAGTGAAGGCAGCGGTCGCCGAAATCGGCCAGGTGGACATCCTGTTCAACTGCGCAGGCGTTGTCCATGGCGGCTCAATCCTTGAGATGAAGGACGAAGACCTCGACTTTGCCGTCAATCTCAACGTCAAGGCCATGATCCGCACCATTCGCGCCGTGCTGCCGGGAATGTTGGAGCGCAAGGACGGTTCTATCGTCAACATGGCGTCGGTTGCTTCGAGCGTGAAGGGCGTGCCGAACCGCTTTGCCTATGGTGTCACCAAGGCGGCTGTCATCGGTCTGACCAAGGCTGTTGCTGCCGATTATGTTGCCAATGGTATCCGCTGCAACGCCATCTGCCCCGGTACGGTTGAAAGCCCGTCGCTTCAGGACCGTCTGCGTGCGCAGGGCGATTATGAAGAACAGCGCGCAGCCTTCATCGCGCGTCAGCCAATTGGCCGTATCGGTCAGCCGGAAGAAATCGCCGATCTTGCGGTCTATCTCGCGGGTGCAACTTACACGACCGGTCAGGCATATAACATTGATGGAGGCTGGACGATCTAGGGTAGTCGATATTCAGGCTCTGGCGGCCTGCAAATGGCACTTTTCTGCGCTTCCGGTGCTCATGTACCTTTAAGTACACTCTGCTCCGGTTCTCGAAAAACACCATTTTCGGCACGCCATAACCAGAATCTCAACTACCCTAGGCGCCCCATCGTTACTAATTCAGCATCCCCACAAGGAGTAAACTCATGAAATTTCTTCGCTATGGCGAAACCGGTCAGGAAAAGCCGGGCCTTCTCGATGCCGACGGCAATATCCGTGATCTGTCTGCCCATGTCAGCGATCTGTCGGGTGCCGTTCTCAGCCCTGAAGCACTCGCCAAGCTCGGTTCGCTGGATGTCAATGCGCTGCCAAAGGTCGAAGGCAACCCGCGCCTTGGCCCATGTGTTGCAGGCACCGGCAAGTTCATCTGCATCGGCCTCAACTATGCCGATCACGCAGCAGAATCCGGCATGGCTGTTCCACCAGAACCCGTCATTTTCATGAAAGCTACTTCAGCAATCGTCGGCCCGAATGATGATCTGCTGATCCCGCGCGGTTCGGAAAAGACCGACTGGGAAGTCGAACTCGGCATCGTCATCGGCAAGACCGCGAAATACGTCTCGGAAGATGATGCACTTGATTATGTCGCGGGATACTGCACGCTGCATGACGTTTCGGAACGCGCTTTCCAGATCGAGCGCGCCGGTCAGTGGACCAAGGGCAAATCCTGCGACACATTTGGTCCGACAGGTCCATGGCTGGTGACGAAGGACGAAGTTGCCGACCCGCAGAACCTTGGCATGTGGCTCAAGGTCAACGGCGAAACCATGCAGGACGGCTCGACCAAGACCATGGTCTATGGCGTACGCCACCTCGTTTCCTATCTCTCGCAGTTCATGTCACTGCAGCCGGGCGACATCATCTCCACCGGCACGCCTCCGGGCGTTGGCATGGGCATGAAGCCACCGCGCTATCTCAAGGCTGGCGACGTTGTCGAACTCGGCATCGAAGGCCTCGGCACCCAGAAGCAGAACGTGCGCGCTGACGTTTAATTTTTTGAGTATGCTCCCCATAACCGGTTTTCACGGTTGGGGAGCGTGCTCTGATCACGGATAAATCATGACGAAAATTACTGATCTGCGCGTCTTCGATCTGCGCTTCCCGACTTCGCAAAGTCTGGACGGTTCTGACGCGATGAACCCGGACCCGGACTACTCGGCGGCCTATGTTATCCTTGATACGGATGACGAGGCGCTGAAGGGCCACGGTCTCACCTTCACCATTGGACGCGGCAACGACATTTGCTGTCAGGCGATTCTCGCCATGCGTCATCTGGTCGTGGGTGCCTCGATGGATGATTTCCTCGCGGCCCCCGGCAAGTTCTGGCGCTACCTGACCGGTGACAGCCAGCTGCGCTGGATTGGTCCGGACAAGGGCGCGATGCATCTTGCCACTGGCGCTGTGGTCAACGCCTTCTGGGATTTGGCTGCAAAGCAGTCTGGCAAGCCGGTATGGCGGCTTGTTGCCGACATGTCGCCGGAAGAGATCGCCGATATCGTCGATTATCGCTACCTCACCGATGCGCTGACACGTGACGAAGCTGTCGAAATTCTGCGTAAAGCGCAGAGCGGCAAGGCTGAGCGTATCGCGAAACTCGAGGCCAAGGGCTATCCTTGCTACACGACCTCGGCTGGCTGGCTCGGCTATGATGACGACAAGCTGCGTCGTCTGTGTCAGGAAGCCATCGACGAGGGTTTCAACCATGTGAAGATGAAGGTTGGCCGTGATCTGGAAGACGATATTCGTCGTCTCACCATCGCGCGCGAAGTGATCGGTCCGGATCGTTATCTGATGATCGACGCCAATCAGGTCTGGGAAGTCGATCAGGCAATCGAGTGGGTCAACAAGCTTGCCTTCTCCAAGCCCTTCTTCATCGAAGAACCGACCAGCCCGGATGATGTTGCAGGCCATCGCAAAATCCGCGAAGCCATTGGCGATGTGAAGGTTGCGACCGGCGAAATGTGCCAGAACCGCATCATGTTCAAGCAGTTCATCGCAGAAGGCGCTATCGACATTGTTCAGATCGATTCATGTCGTATGGGTGGCCTGAATGAAGTTCTGGCCGTGCTGCTGATTGCTGCGAAATATAACAAGCCGGTCTGGCCACATGCCGGTGGCGTTGGCTTGTGTGAATATGTGCAGCATCTTTCGATGATCGATTATGTTGCCGTTTCCGGCACCATGGACGGTCGTGTGATCGAATATGTTGACCATCTGCACGAGCATTTCATCGAGCCATGCATCATCAAGGATGCGGCCTATATGCCGCCATCGCTGCCAGGCTTCTCGATTGAAATGAAGCCGCAGTCGATTGCGGAATACACCTTCAAGGGTTGATTAAAGAGCCGCGCTGGAAATACTGCCAGCGCGGCTTTTGTTTGACGCATTATCCGAAGCAAATTCGCTTCGCACTTCTGTCGGAAATGCCTCAGAGAAAGCGGATCATCAGCGCGCCGGTGAGAAGCAGGACCGCGCCTGCGATGCGTCCCGCAGTGATCTCGCGCACAGCAACGCCCATGAAACCAATGCGGTCTGCAGCCAGTCCGGCCATCAATTGTCCAGCGACCGCAAGACCCATCACGGCAGCAGCGCCAATGCGTGGCGTCAGCAACACCGATGTCGTGACATAGATGCAGCCGAGCGCGCCGCCAGCCACAAACAGCCAGCTCGCAGGCACGTTGAAACTTGGCATCGCGCCTGTTACCCGTGCGGTTATGGCTGCAATCATGCCAAGAATGACCGCTCCCGACAGAAAGGATATTGCCGCAGCTGTGACTGGCGATCCAAGTCCACGCGCCAGTGCAGCATTGATGGGTGCCTGAATGGCGATACAGGCACCCGAAAGAATGCCGAACAAGGTCCAGATCATGGAAAGCCCTCGCTAAGTGTTGAATGAAGTCGCGTGATGATAAGCGATATGCGCTGAAACCCGCCAGATAACATTCCCAATTATCTGTAGGTGCAGTGGTCGCAGAAGATGTGCTGCAGATCAATTGCAGCAAGGCAACAGGCCTCAGTCTCACTGAAAAGTGAAGCCTTACTTCTGCTCGCTGGCAGAGATCAGGTTTTTACCACGCCGCTTGGCGTCATAAAGCAGTGCATCTGCCGCATAAAGCGCTGCGGTCACATCGACAGGCGCGACAGTAAAGCTCACAAGGCCCATCGAAAAACTGACATTGAAGCCTTCACGCGCAACGGCATCATCAAGCAAAGCCTTGATCTGCTGAGTTTCTGCAAGGTCGCTTGCCTTTGTGCCGCCCAGGCGCAGTACGATGAATTCATCGCCGCCGGGACGTGCGCTGACCTCATCCGGACGATTGCGGCCAGCCAGCGTTTCGCCGATCAGTCGCAGCAACGCGTCGCCTGCGGTGTGGCCACGCTCGTCATTGACCTGTTTGAACCGGTCGACATCGAAATAAAGCAGCGAGAAGGGGAGGCCGTGATTGCGCAATGCAATGATTGCCTTTTCGATTTCCAACTCAATGCCAGTGCGATTGGTGATGCCGGTCAATCCGTCGACAAGCGCCAATTTACGGGCTTCGCGCATGTAGCGACGCATGCTCAGAATCTCGACGGCAGTACTGGCGAGACTGACGAGCTTAATCTTCTCATCAGGAGTGCAGTGTCTGACTTTGGTATCCAGTGCACAAATCGCACCAAGTGTTGAGCCATCGGGCGCAATCAGCGGAGCACCGAGATAGAATCTGATACCCGGAGCGTCTTTCACGAAAGGATTGGTGGCAAAACGATCATCGGAAGTGGCATCTTCTATCAGAAAAGGGTCTGTGCTTTCGATTGCGCGGGAACAGAACGTGTTTTCGTTGGGCACATCGCCGAACACGCAGCCTGCCATACCGATATGGTGCGTCACACTTTCATCGACAAGCGACACAGCTGCCATGGGTACACCAAATGTCGACAGAACCAGGTTGCAGAGCGCATCCAGCGTGCGATCTTGCCCCATCTCGATCGTGTTATAGGATGTGAGAACAGCGAGCCGATGTTTGTCGTGTAGAAGCATGTCTCTCATTAAACAAATTGGGCTGTTGCGATCAACTATCAAATGCGCCTCAGCCACTTGCTGAGCGATCAGGCTAAAAGATGATTGTGACCTATAACGTGCTCCAATGGAGGGTCGTATTTTCTTGCCATCCGTTCTCGTGCAGGAGGGGCGTATCGCTGGCGAAGCATGGCCAGCCGATACACAGATAAAAACTGAAATTCCAATGTTCTGGCGTGCTGAACAGGTGCTTCATTGCGTGTGGATCGAGAATAGAAACCATGCCGACACCAAGTCCGAGTGAACGGGCTACCAGATTGAGATTCTGGACTGCCATCGCTGTGCTTTGCTCCAGTGTGGTAGCCATTGTCTGTCGTCCAAGTCCGTGGCCTTCAACGGGGTCTGTTTCGGTGAAAATGGCGAGTTGAACCGGAGCTGTGCGGATAGCCTCCAGCTTCAGTTTCTCATATTTCCGGGCACGAGCGGGGTCGTAGATATTTGCTGCATCACAGTTTGATTTTTCAAATACATCATACACCGCCTCGCGCATTTTGATGCTCTGGACGGCAAAGATTCTCCACGGACGCGAATTTCCGACGGATGGCGCATAGGCCATTGCCTGTTGCAGCATTTCGAGAATTTCATCGGAAACAGGATCAGATAGAAAATGGCGCACATCTCGCCGCCACCGCAGAATGCGGAAGAGGACGTCTTGATCGGCAGGGGAAAATTTCATGAGTGTTCCGGATCAAACCCACCGAATATCAGGTAACCGCTAAAGTGCTGCGCAATATTTGGAAATCATTGTCAGGAGGAAGATGGTGCCCGGAGACGGATTTGAACCGCCGACACGCGGATTTTCAATCAAAGTCCATTTTTGCGAATACAATTGCTTATATAAAAACTTCCGTCAAACTTGAGTTAGTAAATCAAGCACTTAGCAACAGACTGTCAAACTTGCTAGGTGCGGTTTGTGAGGTGTCGAAATGATGCCCGCACGTTATCACCGATTGAGAGATCGGGCCGTGGCCGCTGTTGATCGGGCATTTGCTGAGCCGGTTCGATTGTCGTTTTTCACGGCTCAAGGCACTGCCGATCCTAGCCGCCCTATAATCGAGATAGAAGCCGTTCTGCGCGTTGGCGGTGGCAAGTCCACTACGATTGGCGGTTCGAGCAAATCATCTTGGCGCACGCGCATCGTTGCCCAAAAATCAGAACTTCATATCGACCGTACCAAGTACCCGACTGTCACAGTCAGGGCCAAGGACAAGGTGCGAGCATTGGCACGTCCGGGCCAGCCTTGGTTTGAAGTTGCTGCGGTCGATGATCGTGGCGAAAATCGTTTAGTTTTGCAGCTTGGTGAGGCTTGATGATGGCTGATCACCTTAATCCAGAAATCTTAGTCGCTGCGAAATGGCTGTTTGAATGCGGTCACCAATGCGTAGGCGCAAAAATACCTGTCGTACGTGAGCGTTTCACTCTTACAGCGCTCGACGCTATCGAAGCGATGAAACAGGCGCGTATGATGGCAAATTCGGGCAACGTGGGGGATCGTAGCCATGAGCGATGATTTCACCCGTAGCCGTATGGTATGGCTTGACCAGATTTACGATGATCAGGCGCTTACGACGGTATCACGTGATGCTGCCTTTCGCATTAGCCGTTATTTCAATCGTAGGGGCTTCGCCAGTAGCGGAAACCTGAATGCATGGCCGTCCTATGAGACGCTTGCAAAAGAGGCTGGTTGCTCTCCTAAGACGATCCAGCGTGCTGTCACGTTGTTGCGTGAGCGCGGCCATATTGTAACGAACGGCAATGGCGGACGTTCGAAGGCGCTGACGTATTTTGCAGTCATCAAAGTAGGCACGACAACAGACGAAATGGGTGCTGATATACAGTCAATTGCACCTGATAAAGGTGGACAGAATTGTCCACGTTTAGTTGAAAAGGTGGACACGGCTGTCCCTAAAGGTGGACATTTGAATGCCGAAAAGGTGGACAAAAATGTCCTACAAACCTCTTTGAATAAATCCCTGATTAAATCCTTGAGCGCGGCGCGTGCGCATGACGCTGCCGATGAACCGTTCAAGGCTGCATGGTCTATTGCTATTTTCGACAAATTAGCAAAAGGGCCGGGGGCATTGCCAAGGCCGGGAACAGCTTTGCTTCGAAACCTGATCGAGATCGAGAAAAGGCCAGCCCTTGTTCTGGATCATCAGGCCAAGCACGGTTGGCCTGAGATCAACAGCATGTTCGAACAGCCAAAGGCACTTGAGCATGAAACGCTTGCGCCTTCGATCCGCAAGATGGCTTTCGAGATGGAAGCTGTCACATCGGGCAGCGCTCGATGGAAGGATTGGCAGTGCGAGTTTGAGGCAAGGGGCTGGCCGTTTCCACGAGATGCCAAGACTATGAGCTTCCCACGCGGTGGAGTGAAAGCACTGCCAGCGTTCATGAATGCACTACTGGCAAGGCAGGCAGGGGGTGGGAATGTGGTGCTGATGGCTGCGAGGGCAGTCGGGGCATGAAGGTTTGGGTCCTTCCGGGCATCTGTCTGCTGCGGGTGAGCGCGACTGCGGGATTTCGGTCTGTGCAATTAAATTTTATAGCTAAAAACAATGGGTTAAATGGTGATAGTCATGAATATTGTTCATGAAGTTTCAGCCGATCCAGCGCTAAAACAGGAACCGCGCACCATTTCGAAAAGCGGCTTTTCCAAGCTGATCAATGTTTCTCCAGGTCGGGTTTCGCAGATGATCACGGCGGGAATGCCGGTTGATCGTGATGGAAAGCTTGATGTTGCGCGGTGCAAACTCTGGATTTCGGAGAATATCAATCCGACACGGGCAGCAAGTCAGGCGCAAGGTGCCACGCTGTTCGGCGAGGAAAAGCAGGCGATATCGCTGACTGCGGAACGCGCAAGGCTGGCAAAGGCGCAAGCGGATGCTGTCGAATTGAAAAATGCGACCATGCGGCGTGAATTGGTGCCTGCAAGTGAAGTGGAACGGCTCTGGTCGGGTGAGTGGATGCAGTTGCGATCCAGTGTTCTCGCGGTGCCTTCGCGGTTACGGCAGCTTCTTCCGCACCTGACGGTTGAGGATATTGAAGCCATAGACGGCGAGCTGCGCCGAATGCTTACGGAGTTTGGCAATGATCAGTGAAACACTTCTCGAAGTTCGTGAGCGTTCGCGCCGGTCGATTATTCCGCCTGCACGGTTGCAACTGTCGCAGTGGATCGAGCGTGAAGTGCGGTTGCCTGCTGATGTGTCGGCCATGCGCGGCCCTATTCGGCTATATCCGTTTCAGCGTGGCATGGCCGATGCAATGAGCGATTCGAAGATCGAACGCATTACGGTCGTGAAATCGGCCCGTATTGGTTACACCACATTGCTGGTTGGCTTGCTTGGTTCGCATGTGGTGAATGAACCAGCACCCGTATTGTTCGTTCTGCCGACTGAGGATGACTGCCGAACATTCGTTGTGTCGAACGTCGAGCCTACTTTCGAAGCTTCGCCATGCCTTTCGAATGCGCTGGCAAGCGATAAGGGCAGCGAGAAACGCAATACGCTTTTGTCACGGCGCTTTCCGGGTGGCAGTCTAAAGGTTATCGCAGCCAAAGCACCGCGCAATCTTCGCGCTCACAATGCCCGTATCCTGATCATGGACGAGACTGACGGCATGGAAATGACCAAGGAAGGCAGTCCGATCCCGATTGCCGAACGGCGCACCATGTCTTTTCCTGATCGAAAAATCATAATCGGCTCGACCCCGATCTATGAAGATAGCAGCCATGTGTTGAGCGCCTATGAGCGGTCAGACAAGCGAATCTATGAAGTGCCTTGTCCTGAATGTGGCGATTTCCACGAAATCGAATGGAAGGACATTCACTGGCCGGAAGGTGAGCCGGAAAAGGCTCATTGGGCTTGTCCTGGCTGCGGTTCTGTCGTCGAGGAAAGATACAAGGGCAGCATGGTTGCAGCCGGTCGCTGGCGTATCACAGTGCCGGAAGTGAAGGGCCATGCGGGTTTTCGTATCAACTCTCTTGTGTCACCGCTGGAAAATGCAGCGTGGGGCATTCTCGCCAAAGAGTTTCTCGCTGCCAAAGATGACCCGGCCTTGCTGCAAACTTTCATCAATCTTGTGCTGGGGCAGGGTTGGCGCGAAAGCGGCGAGGAAATGGACGATAGCGAGCTTGCAAGCCGCGTCGAAGCAATCTCGCTTGATATGCTACCAGAAAGTGTTCTTGCCCTTACAGCGGGTGTGGACACGCAACGCGACCGCCTTGAGGTTACAATCATCGGCTGGACGCGGGACGGCGAAGCCATGATTCTCGATCACAAGGTGATTTGGGGTTTGCCGGATGACGATGCTACATGGACGGAACTAGACGCCGTTCTGAAAATGCGTTTTGATCATCCGCTTGGTGGTAAGCTGGGGCTTGACGCTGTTGCTATCGATAGCTCTGACGGCGAGACGATGGAAAATGTCTATTCGTTCTGCTTTCCGCGTTCCTCGCGCAAAGTGCTGGCAATTAAGGGCGTGAACGGAAATCGGCCATGGATTGAGAAATCCAAGCAGAAAGTGAAGGGCGGGGCGCTTTGGATCGTAGGTGTTGATGGGCTGAAGTCGCACCTGACAGCACGGCTATCGCGTGGGCGCACAATTCGTTTTTCTGATCGGCTGCCGCTATCGTGGTTTGAACAGCTTGCTAGTGAGCGTGTTGTGGTGCGCTATACACGCGGCCAGCCACAGCGCCGGTTTGAGCGTATTCCCGGTCGTCGAGCTGAGGCGCTGGATTGCGTTGTTTATGGCTTCGCGGCACGGCAGATACTGAATATCAACTGGGATCAGCGCATTGATGATTTGCGGCTTGGTGTAGAAACGGCAGCGCCTAAGGTGCAGGCCGTCATGAAATCGAAGTGGCTGCGATGATTAATCAGGGGCTGCAAATTTGCAGACCCGCACGGGTGACACGGTGTCACCCGTATTTCATGTGGGCACGGTGGCCAGTTGGTCAAGTCGCCAACTTGGCGACTTGATGAGAATTTCAATTTATTATTATCTTACGAATTTAAATGTATTATTGCTCTAAGCAAAAAGGAAAAAATGGAAAACAGTCCGAAAAATAACGTCATAAGAATTAGGTAATTTATCCACATCGGATAGATTCGTTGCGGACTCATTAGTACCCTTCTACCGATGCCGCCTTTCCATCTCACATTTAAAATCTCGGGTAACTCTGGTCGAGTGTCGATCATTGAAAGCGTGAATAACTCTCTCGCACTTAATGACGGAACTTTAAGTAGAAACCGTTTGTCAGGTGTTTCGCTTGGTTGCCATTCGCGCGGGAACCAAATTTCATAGTGTTGTGGTTTCCAGTTAATTACAACTTCAATTTCTTCGATTGGGAGCCGTCCGAGATTCTGAAACCATATTTGTTGCGTGACGACTGGAAAAGTTCCATCACCTTCGATTTTAGGCATGTTGTAATAATGCTGATGAGACACCCCCCAAATAAGTTTTCCTTTTGGGGAGAATAATCTCGCAGTAATTCCTATGATAGATGCGATTAGGAGTGCCTGCACTATCTGTGAATTAATAATTTCTAGAAATACTTCCATCATAACCTGCACAAAACTAAATCGTCTTTTTTAATCTTACACCCGGTCCTTCGCCATTCTCGGCGACGAAAATTACTCCAGATGCTTCTAGCGCATTCTGAATAGCGATCAGGTTGTTGATATTGGGTGTGCGACGACCCTTCTCAAAATCCACAATCGTATTCCGCGAGACGTTCGCAGCGTCTGCAAGTTTGGCTTGCTCCATTTCTAGCAGCGCACGAGCGGCGCGGCATTGTGCTGGTGTTATGTGCATGAAGCCCAACATTGTGCATAGTGTTGACAATATGCCCGATGTTGAGCATGATGATTAACATAATACATGAAGTTCACTTATGGAGCAACTGATGCCGAAACCATCCATTCCGGCGAACGCCGAAGGCTTGTCTGAAATTGACGCGGAAATTTTGCTGTTGTGGTCGGGCTTAGATTCGAACCAAAAACGCGAAGCCCTTGCTTATGCACGTCGTATTTGTGCTGAAAAGGGAGTTATTTTGCCATGATCGATAAAGATGAACTCAATCTGGCAATTGATGATGCATATGACGTTTCGGCGTTATTGCGCACTGCTATCGAATGTTTGGGAAACATCAGTGAAGATTTGTCACGTCCATATAACAACATTCTCGGTGGCGTAAGCCGCGTTCTTGAGGTTGCGGATAAGAAGGCGCTCAATGCACTGGCAGCGTTGGAGGGCGTTGAAATGAGAGAACACGCGGCCCACCGCGCTCATAGCGGAAACTTATCCACACCGTAACGCCGCATATTAGTATTTGGTTATTGGTGGGGTACTCAAAATTGATCTTTTAAAAGCGGGGCAATTGCACTACTTTGAAAAAAGAGGTACAGTTGCCCTAGTTTTATAGGAGATGTGCAGTGCTTTCAAAGTTTCTAAATCGTACCTTTACGGTATCAGATGCAGCTTGGGCGGCAGATGTGGATATTGAAACGCTTCGCTCTTGGATAAAGCGTGGCAAGTTTGAAATTCCTTTGGAAAGCGGAAAGTGGACTCGTCTATCATTCGCAAACCTGTGCCAAGTTGCTGCATTTTCAGAAGTATTAGCTTCACAAGGTAATCATACGCTGGCGCAATTTATTGCCGAGGGATCATATGATTTCTTTTCCGGCATTCAGCCTTCATACGACAAAACAATTAGTGGCGGTGAAGTGTTTGTATTGTGTGGCCGTGAAGTTGATGGCGGAGGAAATCATATTGGTGGGATAATTTTCCACGACATTTCGAGCCTCACCAATAAAGTTTCGTCTTTGTTATCTGATGGGGCCGCTTCTTTTTCCTTGGTTAGCCTTTCGGCGATCTTAGCAAACGTGATCAACCGTCTAAGTTCAATGGATAAATGATGGCTAGTTTGTTTGGAAAGCTATTCAACCCTTCATCCAAGCCAGTTAAACGCGCTGTGAACGCTGCAAGCATAAACTGGCCGGATGATCCACGTGTTATCTCTGGTTCGGCTGATATTCGTCAGGTAGGCCAGACAGTTTCGCAGCGTGTTGCTGGGCTTTATGTAAATGATCCCGTGGTACGTTCGGCGGTCAATCTGGTTGTGTCGCAGATCGTGGGCAGTGGTGTTCGGTTGAATACACCTGATCAGATTGTTGATGCACGGTTCAACACTTCGCGCATTGATCCATCTGCGCTTATGTCGATTACGGCCATGCAACGTGCCTCGGTTCGCTCATGGGTGATCAGCGGTGAAATCCTTGGTTTGCATCGTGTGATTGATGGCCGGTACGCTTTCCAGCTTCTCGACCCGGAACAGCTTGATCGCTCCAAGAATGAAGATTTGGATGCATCCGGCTCTATCGTTGCCGGTGTCGAGCGGGATGGCCTTGGCGTGATTGCTGGTTATTGGATATTGCCGAACTCTCCCGGCGATCCATTTGCCCGTAACACGCAATCAGTTCGTTTTGATGCATCGGACGTTGTGCATGTATTTGAGCATGAGTTTCCCGGACAGGTGCGTGGTATCAGTGCGCTTGTCGCAACGTTGCCGGTTCTCAACAATGCAAGCATTGCCATAGAAGCGCGGCTCAAGCAGTTGCAAGTCAGTGCTATGCTGACAGCAATCTTGACCAGTCCTGACGGCACAGATGCTTTTGATGGTGAGCCTAATCCTTCATTGGAACCGGGCGCAATTATTCGCGCACGTCCGGGCGAACAGGTTGAAGTCGTCAACGGTCCACAGTCGCCGGACTTTAATGCTTTTATCAAGGTGCTTTATCGTCAGATAGCGGCGTCCCTTGGCGTGACATATGAAGACCTGATCGGCGATCTTGAGGGCGTAAATTATTCCAGCTTTCGCGGTGGCGCATTGACGGCACGCCGCAAGGCGGAAGCCACTCGCAAAGTTATTTTGATTGAGGGCGTTCTCGACCCGGTGTTCACGCGCTGGCAGGCAATCGAGCGACTGGCAGGTCGGATTAGAGCTGATCTTGACCATGGTTGGATCGAACCAAGCTGGCCTGAAATCGACCGTCTCAAGGAAGCCAATGCCGATATTTCCCTGCTGAATGCTGGTTTGAAGTCTCGCAAGGAGATCATCGAAGCGCGGGGCCGCGAATATGAGACTGTGCAGTCAGAATTTGAAGCCGACAAAACCGTCAAAACTCAAGGAAATAAGCAATGACAAATCTTGTTCGTCGGTTTCAGGCACAGTCCAAGCCGAATAGTTATGATCCAGAAACCCGCTCATTCACGGTTGTTGTTGCAACATCTGCACCCGTGAATTGTGGAAACCATTTTGAAGTTCTGGACCTTGCTTCGTTCGGTGCCACCGGCTGGCCGGAAAGCCTGCCACTGCAAACAGATCATTCCATCAGTGTTCGTGACACGGTGGGCATTCTTAAAAACTTCCGCCTCGAAACAATCGAAGGCGACATTCAAGCCCTCATAGCCGAAGGGCGCTTATCTTCGCGCGCTGATAATGACGCGCTCGCAGCCAATCTTAAGGATGGCGTGCAATCGAGTTTTTCCATTTCCTTTTCAGTTTCGAAATGGCGTGACAGCAAAGACCCAGCAACAGGCCGCAAGATCAGAACAGCCCTTTCTGGGAAGCTGATCGAGGGCAGCTTTGTGGTTAATCCTGCTGATCCCCATTCAAAAATCAGGAGCCGTCCTATGGACCCCGAAGATGTGATCGAAATCAACCGCATGTCGGTTGAACAGTGGGACACGGTTTGCCGTGCCGCTGGCGTTCCAGATGCGGTGCGTGAAGCGCTGCGCAACTCTGATGCGCCAGACAGTGAGCGCACTGCCTTGGCGCTTGCAGCGGTAGAGCGTAGCGCTCCGCCTGTCCGCACAATCCGCCAGCATAATGATGACACGCTCGACAATCCTGTTGTTCTGCGCAATGCCGTTGTGAATTTCTACGATGCTGTTAATCGTGGCGAACAGCCGAATGGACAGGCTGCGGAAGTGTTTGCACAGGGTGAACGCGCATTGGCTGAACGCCTTTGCCGTAATGCTGGTATCACAACAATTGGCCTATCTGATGCGGAGGTTGTGCGCCGCGCTGCCACCACGTCCGATTTTCCGCTGATTGCAGGCGGTACTTTCAATCTTGCTATGCGCCGTGAATTGGATGCAGCGGCTTCGCCTATGGCAGCTTTGTTTGGTCGCGATAGTGTTTCGACATTCAATGCAGAAACACGTGGCCTTGCTGATTGGACCAGCCTTGCAATTGCCGACAAATTGGAGAGCGGCGAATACAAGCATTCGTTCATTCACGAAACAGGCGAAACTGTTAGTGTTGCCGTGATCGGCGGCATTACAAGCAAGTCATACGAATTGACGATCAATGCCGGTTCTCGACTTGGCAATGACGGTACGCAGTTTGGCAAGCGCATGGCTGCGGAAATTGCAGATCGTCAGGTTGCATATGTGCAGCAAGGCAGTTTGTCCGGCCCGAAAATGAAAGACGGCCAGACAGTTTTTCATGCCAGCCGTGGCAACATTGTTGATTTCACGCTGGATAGTCAGACGGAAGTCAAGCAGATCATGGGCGCTCGCTCTGCGATGGCAAAGCGTAAAGGCGTTGGAAATGTGATGATCGGTGTCTATCCGACACACTGGCTTGTGCATTCTGATTTTGAGGAAACCGCGCTTCGCCTTCTTGCCAGCATTCAGGCTTCCGCAATCGCTGATGTGAACCCGCTCGCTGGAAAGCTGCAAGTGGTTGTCGAGCCGCGCCTAACTGATCCTGATGCATCATGGTTGGTTGCCGCACCGTCGAAAATGGACGGCGCTGTGCGCGTCTATCTGCAAGGGCAGGAAGCGCCTTTCACTGACAGCCGTATCGATTTCAATACGGATGCAGTGCAGTTCAAGATACGCCACCCGTTCGGCCTTGGCTGGCTTGAATGGCGTAGCTGGACACGCCTTGACCATAAGGCGGCTTAGCCATGAATGTAACCGAGATGCAGCAGCAGCTTGCAAACCTTCGAGCCTTACGGGCCGAAGGTGTTCGCAAGACCCGCTTTGGGGATGATGAAACCGAATATCGCAGTGACGCTGAATTGGCCGCTGCCATTGCTGATCTCGAAACCCGGATTGTGGCGGCTTTAAAGCCGTCGCGCCGGTTGATTTATCCTAGAGTTTCTAAGGGCTACTGATATGCGAAACTATGTGCAGCATGGAAATATTGTTGATCTTACCGCGCCTGTTGACGGTGTTTTGTCGGGTGAAGGTTTTCTGACTGGTGATCTATTCGGCGTTGCCGCAACTGATGCCAGCGTAGGGCAGAAAGTATCAACCTATCTGGAAGGCGTTTTCGATCTTCCGAAGGCTACAGGTGCAGGGCTGATCGAGGGGCAGAAAGCCTTTTGGGACGCGACTGCCAAGAAAGTCACTGCCAGCAACACCGGAAATACATTGATCGGCCATGCGGTTGAAACAGCGGCTGCGGCTGCGGTTTCTGTCGCTGTGCGATTGGCTCGATAAGGGGGCGGTAATGGATATGCAGCTTCTTGGAATGCGGCTTTATAACGGTGCGGCTAAGCCTGACTTTGATTTGCTGGCCTATGCCGACCTTAGCGTTGCCGGTGGCCTCACCATTCGCGGTGCGGCTCTGGTGTCGAGAGACGGCGAATACCGTGTTTGGCCGCCATTCAGTAAAGATGACCGTAAGGCCGTCAGATGGCGGCATGACAGCCCATTTCATGAGGCTGCAATCAATCTTGTTCTGCCTGCTTATCGGGCTATTTCGGGCAAATTGGAGGGCTGAGCTATGGTGAGCGCCACGCTTAACATTAAAGTACCTCCACGCCGCTTATTAAAGCCAAGGGATGCCGCAGAATACTGCGGCCTTCCGGTTAAGCACTTCATGGGCATGTGCACAGTCGTTCAAATCGATATGCCGAATGGCGACCGCCTTTACGATATGCATGATCTCGATGCGTGGATCGATGCATTAAAGACGGGTGGAAACAGCGACGATGATCGATTGCTTGAAAGGTTGGGCTGATGGCAATCGTTCGCGTCAAAGGTTTTCAAATCTGGCAGGATAAAAAGCTGCCATATAAATGGCGTTGTCGTCACCGCAAGACCGGCACAATGATTGATACTGTCAAGTTTCCGCTTGGCAGTTTATCGTTTCTTGCTGAGTGCTCGCGCATTCAAGCCTTGCTCGATAAGGGGGAAAATTCCAAGCCGGGAACGTTGGGAATGCTTATCTCTCGTTACCGTGCGGGTGTTTCATTTCAAGACCTCGCCTTGCGCACCAAAGCAGACTATCAGCGCATTTTCGATTATTTGCAGCCCATTGCTGATACTCCAATTGATCGCTTCACGCCGCCTCTTGTTGTGAAGATACGCGACAAGGCTGCTGAAAAGCACGGTCGCCGCTTTGGAAACTACGTCAAGACAGTTATGGCTTTGACGTTCGCCTGGGGGCTTGAGCGCGGCTATGTGAAGATCAATCCCGCGCTGAATATTAAGGGCATTCGTCGTCCAAAAGGTACTGCTGACGCGAACCGTCCTTGGACGGATGCGGAACGCCATGCGGTTCTTGAAGCGCTTCCCAGCCATATGGCGTTGCCAATGATCCTTATGATGTATTGTGGCTTGGATCCACAGGACGCACTGCAATTGTCGCGTTCATCAATATCCGACGGCAAGATTGATACTCAACGCGGAAAAACAGGCGTTGCGGTTTGGTTGCCACTTCCATCGCCTGTTGTTGAAGCTCTTGAGCGCGCACCAAAACATACAGCAATTACCGTTTGCGCCAATAGCTATGGCAGGCCGTGGACCTATAACGGCTTCAGCACCAACTGGGCGAAATTGAAAAAGAAGCTGGAAGAAACTGGCACGATTAACCCCGGCCTAACGCTCAAAGGATTGCGGCATACCGTGGCAACGATTCTGCGTGAAATGGGCAAGGATCATGAGACGATTGCGGCGATGCTCGGTCACAAAACCGAAGCCATGGCGAAGCACTATTCGCGCCGTGCAGATGTGAGCAAATTAATGTCGGCAACCGTGACGGATTTAGACGCTGAAATGAACAGGCGTAGAACAAAAACTGTCAAACCCGCCTGAAAAAAGCGTCAAACTTGACTGGATTGAGAAATGAAACAAGTCAAATATGATAATTATATGAAGGGCTTAGAGTGGTGCCCGGAGACGGATTTGAACCGCCGACACGCGGATTTTCAATCCGCTGCTCTACCAACTGAGCTATCCGGGCATCCTTGCAGTGATTTCTCACCGTGTGGCGGTGTTGGTGTCCGCCGGAAGTGGGTGGGTTATAGCATTAAATTTCGCGCTGTCCAGCACCCCATCGCAATTTTTATAAGATTTCTTATAAACACGCTAAAGTGCCGATTTCGCTGTGGAAATCGATGTTTGCCAGCCTCAGTTGTCGTTTTCTTCCTCTTCTTCAATCGTTTTTCCAGGAATGACATAGCTTCCCGAAAGCCAGCGATTGAGATCGATGCTTTTGCAACGTGGCGAGCAGAACGGATACGTATCACGAACCGATGGCTTACCACATTCAGGACAGGGGCGAGTCGGGCGCAACGGTGTAACGCGCGAACCGGCAGCTGCAGATATATCTTTCTTGTCGCTCATGGGAATTCTCAGACCTTGCCGTTTATCCAATTGGCATAAACCGGATAGTCACCATCGGCCAGCAAGCTTACAGTTTCCTGCAAGGGGAGGCCAACCACATTGGTATATGATCCAACCAGCTTGACTACAAAGCTGCCTGCAAGCCCCTGAACGGCATAACCACCAGCCTTGCCGCGCCACTCGCCTGACGCGAGATAGGCGTCAATCTGCTTGCGTGTCAGACGCTCGAAACGCAGGCGCGTTTCTACAAGCGTCTGACGCAGGTTGCCGTTGGGCAGAATAAGGCACACGCCGGTGAAAACCTTATGCGTGCGTCCTGACAAAAGGCGCAAACATTCCCGTGCTTCGTCGTTGATTTCTGCCTTGGGCAGGACACGACGTCCCACGGCAACAACCGTGTCAGCCGCCAGAACAAAAGCATTGGCGAAGTTTTCATCGCCCTTCAATTGTTCCTGTGCGGCTTTTGCCTTTTCACGCGCAAGACGACGCGCCAGTGAACGCGGATGTTCCGCGCGCTCAGGCGTTTCGTCAATATCTGCTGGCTGAATATGATCTGGCTCAATGCCGACCTGCCCCAGAAGCTCGATCCTGCGGGGAGAGCCGGAGGCAAGAACCAGCTTATGTTGCGCACTCATAGACAAGGTTTTTCCTGGAACTAAGTTTCCCGAAAGATAGGGGCTGCTTACTTGAAGCGGTAGGTGATACGGCCTTTGGTCAGGTCGTAAGGGGTCATTTCGACCAGAACCTTGTCGCCGGCGAGAACGCGGATGCGGTTCTTGCGCATGCGGCCTGCAGTGTGGGCAATAATTTCATGTTCGTTTTCGAGCTTCACGCGGAACATTGCATTCGGCAGCAGTTCCGTAACAACGCCCGGAAATTCGAGGACTTCTTCTTTCGCCATGCGATACCTGTTACTTTCTTTGATAGATTGGCCCGAAATCGGGCCGCAGCTTTAAATTTGGCCGGAACCTATATGATTAGACGGCATTTGTGAACAACCGAATTGGGCGATGTTATTTTGGGGCTAATCGCTCTGTGATTTGCCGCTTCAGGCGATCGCGCACATCACGATATGCATTCAGGATCTGCTCACGGCTTCCCGTCATAAGTGTTGGATCAGGCGTGGGCCAATATTCCACATCCACTGAAAAGCCGCGCATCCGTTCAAGCACCGTATGATGCGCGAGCGGGGTAAGCGTGATGATAAGATCAAAATAGCCGTCCGCCAGTTCTTCCAGTCCGCGCGGTTGCCGGGCATCGAGCGACAGGCCTTCTTCAATGAGCACGGCATCGACAAACGGGTCGCGCTCGCCGCGTTGAACACCGGCAGAAGCAATATACATATTGGGTGGAAGCAGCTTTCTTGCAAGAAGTTCGGCAATTGGCGAACGAATGGAATTCTTGCCGCAGACGAAAAGTACAGAAGTGGGCCGTTTAACGACTTCGCTTTCTTCTGCTGGGACAATCGCTTCCTGATTGCTCATCAAGGATCAGCCCCGCCAGTGCAGCACGCAGACGAGCGTGAAAAGACGCCGTGCGGTCGCAAAATCGACTTCGATCTTGCCGTTCAGTCGCGTTTGCAGGGTTTGCGAGCCTTCATTGTGCAAGCCGCGCCGCCCCATGTCGATTGCCTCAATCTTGCTGGGGCTCGCTGAGCGAATGGCCTCATAATAGCTTTCGCAAACGAGAAAATAGTCGCGCACAACACGCCGCAATGGAGTCAATGAGAGGATGTGAGTCGCAACATCGTCGCCGCTTTCACGCATGATGGAAAAAATCAGGCGTGATTCCATCAGCGAAAGCTTCAGCTTGTACGGCCCGCCGGTATGATCACCCACCGGGTGAAAGGCATTTTCTTCAATCAGGTCAAAAATCGCGACCGCGCGTTCGTGCTCGACGTCAGGCGTCGAACGGCCGATGGATTCATCGAGCTCGACGTCAACAAGACGGGCATTAGGAACGCCGGCGGTCATGATACCTCATAGATTAAGCCGGATGGCAACGGACTGCGCGTGGGCGTCGAGGCCTTCGGCACGAGCGATTTCGATAGCTGCGGGACCGAGGGCGCGTAACTGATCCGGGCCGAGTTTGAGAAGCGAGGTGCGCTTCATATAATCAAGAACCGAAAGGCCAGACGAGAAACGCGCAGAGCGCGCGGTTGGCAGAACGTGATTGCATCCACCGACATAATCGCCGATCACTTCCGGCGTATAGGCGCCGATAAAGACCGAACCGGCATTGCGGATTTTTGGCAAAAGCGCTTCCGGATCTGCCGTGGCGATTTCCAGATGCTCCGCAGCAATGCGGTTTGCCAGCGGAATGGCTGCTTCAAAATCGTCAACCAGAATGACGGCACCGAAATCGCGCCAGCTTGCGGCGGCTGTTTCAGCGCGCGGCAAGGTTTTAAGCTGACGCTCCACAGCCTCTTCAACAGCCTTTGCAAAAGGCTCATCATTGGTCATCAGAATCGACTGTGCTGCAGTGTCATGTTCTGCCTGCGCCAGAATATCAGCGGCCAGCCAATCGGGATTGTTGTCCTTATCGGCAATCACCAGCACTTCGGAAGGGCCTGCAATCATGTCGATGCCAACAGTGCCGAACACAATGCGCTTGGCGGCAGCAACATAGGCATTGCCAGGGCCGACGATCTTGGCGACCGGCTCAATGGTTTCAGTGCCATAGGCGAGTGCTGCAATGGCTTGAGCCCCGCCGACACGGTAAATCTCCGACACACCTGCGAGCCGTGCAGCAACCAGAACTAGCGGATTGAGCTTGCCATCGGGCGAGGGGACGACCATGACAATCCGATCAACGCCCGCGACCTTCGCAGGCACGGCATTCATCAGCACTGAGCTTGGATAACTCGCTGTGCCGCCGGGCACATATAGGCCAACCGCTTCGATGGCCGTCCAGCGCGAACCGAGTTCTACGCCAAGCGCGTCGGTATAACGGTCGTCCATGGGCAGCTGACGCGCATGATGCTTTTCGATGCGCTCATGGGCGAGTTTGAGAGCTTCAATGGTTGAAGCCGGTGCATCATCAAAGGCCGCATCGATTTCCGCTTCCGTCACGCGGATGCCGGTCTTATTCAGATCGATACGATCAAACCGCTGCGAATATTCAATAAGCGCTGAATCGCCTTCGCGGCGCACACGATCAACGATTTCGCGGGCAGCCCGATCCACATCTTCCGAGACTTCGCGCTTGCCGGTGAGGAAAGCTGCAAACTTCTGTTCAAAATCGGGATCGTTTTGTCTGAGCGTCGTGACCACGCTGGTATTCCTTTAATTGTCAGTCTGGGCGGTGCCCGTCAGGTATGTGAAGCGGTTGTCAGCGGCAATCAGGCGTCGTGTCGCGGCAGGGTATTTGTTTCCCAGGCAGGACCGAGATCCGTCAACTGTGCTTCAATGCATTCTACATCCAGACGGATAGCCGCATTTGCCGAGAAAGTCAGTTCCAATGTTCCGGCAGGCGCTTCACCGGGAACGAAACGAATGGCCAGCAGCGAGAGTACTTCATCCGATTTTTGCCGGTCGATGCCGGTAGCTTTTGCAGCTGTGACACGATTGAAATGCAGGGCCGTGCGACGACGCTGATATTGCGGCTTGCGGAACAGTTTAGGCTTTGCCTCTTCCCAAGCAAAACGGTTGGCAGTCAGGACAAAACGCTTGTCCTTCGCAAGATATTGAAGATCGGAGACTTTTAGGACTGCATCCTGAAGATGGGCGGACAGGACCTGCAAATCCTCCTCATCCAGCGCCACAAGCTTCAACATTTCCATATCTGGCATCGTTCCCTGCTATTTTCAAAATGATGTGGAAGCAACTTTACATGCCAGCACAAAAAAATCGACAGGCTTTTCAGCCTGTTGATTAATCTGCCTGCGATAAAAGAAAAGCCGGAAATTTATTTCCGGCTTTTAAGCAATTAACCGCTGATGCGTTCGACATTCGCGCCGCAACGCGAGAGCTTTTCTTCCAGACGCTCAAAGCCGCGATCAAGGTGATAGACGCGGTTGACGATGGTTTCACCTTCAGCTGCAAGGCCTGCAATGACGAGAGAAACCGAAGCACGCAGATCGGTCGCCATAACCTGTGCACCCTTGAGACGTTCGACGCCTTCAACGGTTGCAGTCTGACCGGACAGCGAAATCTTTGCGCCAAGGCGCGCCAGTTCCTGCACGTGCATGAAGCGATTCTCGAAAATCGTTTCGGTAATGCGCGACGTTCCCTTTGCCATGGTCATCAGGCCCATGAACTGCGCCTGAAGATCGGTAGGGAAGCCGGGGAATGGATCGGTCGTCACGTCTACCGGATGAATGCCATGGCCATTGCGCACAACACGCAGACCACTGTTGGTTTCGGTGATTTCAGCACCAGCTTTGCGCAGCGTATCGAGTGCTGCGGTCAGCTGACTTGCCTCAGCACCTTCAAGCAGGACGTCGCCACCGGTCATCGCAACAACCATGGCATACGTGCCGGTTTCAATGCGATCAGGAATAACGCGAACGCGTGCACCTGACAGGCTGGTCACGCCCTGAACATGGATCGTCTCGGTGCCAGCACCGGTGATTTTTGCGCCCATGGCGTTGAGGCAATCCGCCAGATTGACGACTTCCGGTTCGCGTGCAGGGTTCTCAATAATGGTTTCGCCATTGGCCAGCACTGCTGCCATCAGCATCACGTGGGTTGCGCCAACTGAAACCTTCGGGAAGCGATAGTGTGCGCCAACAAGGCCACCCTTTGGCGCGCGCGCCTTGGCATAGCCGTTTTCAATATCGATCTGCGCGCCGAGAGCCTGAAGGCATTCGAGCAGCAGGTCAACCGGGCGCGTACCGATTGCGCAGCCGCCGGGCAGTGAAACGGTGGCTTCTCCCATACGAGCCAGAAGCGGTCCGATAACCCAGAAGCTCGCACGCATCTTGGAGACCAGCTCATAAGGAGCAACGGTGTCGACGATATTGCGGGCTGTGAAATGGATGGTGCGCGAATAGGCACCATTCTGGTGCTCACGGCGTCCATTGACCGAATAATCAACGCCGTGATTGGAAAGAATGCGGATCAGCTGCTCGACATCGGCGAGATGCGGCACGTTTTCGAGCGTCAGCGTATCGTCGGTGAGAAGGGAGGCGATCATCAAAGGAAGCGCGGCATTTTTCGCGCCAGAGATGGGAATGACGCCGTTGAGCTTGTTGCCGCCGACGATTTTGATGCGATCCATGCTGTTTCACCTTCTGGGCCGAAGCCATTGCCCGGTAATCGATTTTTGCAAATTCCGCAGCGTTCATGCCTGCGGGCGTTGCATTATGAAATGACTGTTCTTGCGGCGGAATTACGTCGATCACGAATCATAGCCGAACCGCGACGCCACCAAGAATTGAATTGTGCTTTTATCGCAGCCACTCGCTATCTTCAAGAAAGGCTTTGCCGGCTGCGGTTTTGTTCCGCCTGATATACTAACCTTGAAAATTGAACCGCATGTTAATCGGTGTCGTCTTTTCCCGCAGTAATACCAGTATTGCGTTCGTCGGCATCGCCGGCGCGGCGCGAACGGGTTTGTGCTTTACGACGTGCCAGATTCGCCCGAAGCTGCTCTGCAAGCCGCTTTTTGCGCCTGTCCGCCTGATTTTGTTTCTCGTCGTGGGTGTCATCTTCGTTCATGAAGGTTGTTTACTACGGCAGAAAGCGCGGGAAAAGCGCCTTCTGTGGAGGCGGGCGGGGGATTTCCACATTATGTGAAAATAATTGTGATTGGTTGCTTGCGATTTGCGTAATGATGTGTCAGAAGTCCGCCGCGTTCAAGAGAATGCTGCGGTAGCTCAGTGGTAGAGCACTCCATTGGTAATGGAGAGGCCGAGAGTTCAATCCTCTCTCGCAGCACCAGTTTCCCTTAGGTTGGAAACGAAGGTCCTATCCCCCCTGAGATAAAATTTCGAGCTACACAATGATAGATATCATTGCTGTTCGCCATGATCTGCGATTTGATTTTGCGAATGAAAAAGTAAATTCATCTCACTTGGCGTAGCTCCCGCACAGGTAAAAATCCTGCAGGGGGTCTTCTCGGCTAAGCGGCTGAATAAATTTAGTAAATCAGCGTTACCGCTGATCTAAAAAACATTGAATTTTATTGAGAAAGAATGGCGCACCCGAAAGGATTCGAACCTCTGACCCCCAGATTCGTAGTCTGGTGCTCTATCCAGCTGAGCTACGGGTGCTTGCCTGTGTGCCGCGATTGCTGCGGCGATGGGCGGTTGATAATCGGACGGATTACTAAAAGCAAGCACCTTCTTGGAAAAAAATGCGCTTATGTGAAGTTTTCTTATCAATGCCCGGCTTTGCGGGCTTTTAGAGCCTGTTTCGAAATGGGGAAAACGCATGAAAGCCAGGCAATGGCGTGAATTCAGGACGAGACAGCATTCGCAAAGCGGGAATCATGCAGTGAATCAGCCCACTAGCAACTTGATGAATCGAGTGGATTTTTTGAATTTCAGGTTTGAACCAGCATTTATGTCGGGCGAAATTCTAATATCGAACGCAATCCTCTGATGCGTGTCGTTTCATTGTATTGATACAAGATGCTTAAGCCGCGTCGCTGCCGTGCTTATTGCTGCGTCTTTCGCCCCAATTGGGCAAGTCAGGAAGGCGAATCTCGAAATGCGCACCAATGGGCCGATCTTCACGCAGTTCGATTGTGCCGCCATGCGCGCGCACCAGTTCCTGCGCGATTGCAAGACCAAGCCCTGTCCCGTCGCTTCGTGTGGAGCCCTTAAACGCTGTAAAGAGATTGTCGCGCGCTTTCTGCGGCAGGCCAGGGCCAGTGTCTTCCACGCCGATAATTGTTGTCGTTCCGATTCTCCCTGCAGAAAGTGTGAGACGCTTGACGGTAGATACATCGCTGCGCCGATCACGCTCCATCGCCTGCACAGAGTTACGGCACAGATTATGCAACACGCGGAACAGCTGTTCGGAATCGACATTCAATTCAAAATCAACGGGGATGAGATTTTCGAACTCGATACCGCTTTCCGCTTTCAGATTAAGCGTTTCCTGCACATCAAGAATGACGGTGCTTAATTGTACGCGGCGCGGGGCAGGCGGGGCCTCTTGCGAGCGGCCATAGGCCATAACGCTTTCGGAGTAATTGATGGCACGGCTTAACGTGTGGATGAGCTTTGGCGCGAAACGCTGCACCATCGGGTCCTGAGTGTCGGCCAGTCGGTCTGACATGAGCTGCGCTGATGCCAGAATGTTGCGCATATCATGATTGATTTTGGAAACCGCGAGGCCGAGATCGGCCAGATGCTTCTGTTCTTTCAGCGTGCGCTGCAAATCGCTTTGGATATGTGCGATCTGTCGTTGTGCAATGCCGAACTCGTCCTTGCGGTTTTCTGGCACAAGAATCCGGGTTGGATTGTCGGGTGCTGAGGCAAAGTCGATCATATTGCGATGCATGAGGCGCACAGGGCGCAGCAGCATTTCGTGAATGATGAGATAAACGAGGCTCGCGGCAATCACCGAAATAAGCAGAGAGATGATCGCAACATTGGTCGCATAACTCAGCATGGCATGGCGCAGCGGTGCATCTGAAGTGACGATTTCGATAATACGTCCGGGATTGGCGGATGGCGGGTTCGATCCATAAATACGCAAAGTGCGATTGCCGCCGTTAAACAGCGTTCCAAACGCATCCCAGATCGCAGCGGCTTCACTGATATTATTGAGATCGACCACCTGATCGATAGTGCCCGGCATTTCGCTCATTGCGAGAAGATGAGATGCACCCGCTTCGCGCAAAGCAATTGCCTTGGTCCCGGTTGCAAGCAGCACCTTGTCCTGAACTTCGCGTGGAATATTGATATTGCCGCTCGCAATAAGCACTTCGCTGACGGCATACACGGTGTCGAGGCGCGAACTCATCCAGCGCACCCGCATATTGGCGATAGATGGCACGAAGATCAGAACCTCAGCGATAAGAACGGCAAGAGCCGTCAGAATGAGGAGCTTGCTTGAAAGCCGGTTGCGCCAGCGAAGGCGCGTGAAATGGATGGGCGAAGTCTTATCGTCCTGTGGGGATGCCGTAGCGGGAGAACGCGCGGCTGTATCGGCAACGACCCCACCCGTATCCATGGTTTTTTCAACAGCCGCCATACGTTAAATCCAAATCGACAGGCTGTGTGGCTGCGATGCGGCCGCGCCTTATTCAGAAAGCTCATCACAATGCGAACATACAAATATCGCCTTCTATATATGGTGGCGCGAGATAATTCCAACGGGCTTTGTCTCTTTTGATTGAAACAGGTCCGTTGGGTTCCTTTACCAGCATTACCGAAATTTAACTCGACGTGCGGAATCGCGACGTGCAAACTCGCAAAAAGGGAAATCTGTGATGCTTCAATGGTGGCACTTTCGGTGCAACTATTGGGGCGATCATTATTTTGATACTGTTTGCAGCTTATCCTGCGCCCAACGTGAATATGGATGGTTTGAATCAGAGGCCCGTCGATGCCTTCGACAAGGCCCTGCCGGAGAGTTGAATGAAGTCCTGGAAGCAGATTGTTCTGTGCCTGCTTATTGTTATTGCCGCTGGTGGCGGTTGGTACATCTATAAAAATAAAGACTCTTCGGCGCAAACGGCATCAGGCGCAGCTCCCGGACCGCAGGCGCATGGATCATCTTCGGGACGCGGCGCTCCGCTCGTTGTTGTTGAACCGGCTGGCGAGGAGACGATCAACAATCGCCTGACAGCCATCGGATCAGCACGCGCCCTCAGTACAGTTTCGGTCACGCCTTATTCGAGCGGTTATATGAATGAACTGCTTGTGAAAGCGGGCGATTTCATCAAGGCGGGTGATCCGATTGCGGTCCTCGACAATGAGACCGAAACCATTGCAGTCAGCAAAGCACAGATTGCGTTGAAAGATGCTGAAACCACCCGGCAGCGCATCGCGCGTTTGCGGGCCACGAATACGGCAACCGTTGTTCAGGAAGTTGAAGCTGATCTTGCTTTGTCCAACGCCAAGCTTGTACTGGAAGATGCGCAGCTCGCACTGAGCCGCCGCACGGTACGCGCGCCGATTTCCGGTGTTGTTGGTATTCTGCCGGTTAATGCCGGGAATTATGTCACCGCACAAACTTCAATTGCCCGCATTGATGATCGCTCCAAGGTGCTGATCGATATTTGGGTGCCGGAACGTTTTGCACCGCAGATCAAAGTCGGTCAGCCGCTGACGGCCGAATCGACAGCATTTCCCGGTGTGATGCATAAGGGTGAAATCAACGCTGTTGATAATATGCTCGATGAAGCGAGCCGCACATTGCATGTTCGTGCTGAGATCAACAACGATCAGGATCGCCTGCGCGCCGGCATGTCGTTCTCGGTGACTGTCTTGTTCCCGGGAGATAATTATCCTTCCGTTGATCCACTGGCTATCCAGTGGGGTGCCGACGGCTCTTACGTCTGGCGCGTGGAAGAAGGCGTCGCGAAGAAAGTCGCTGCGCGCATCGTACAGCGCAATTCGACCAACATATTGATCGACGGTGCAGTTAAGGAAGGCGACATGATCGTTACGCAAGGCGTGCAGACCGTGCGCGACGATGCGCCGGTCCGTTTGCAGGATGAGCAGGGCACCGCCCGCATTGATCCAGTCGCCAAAAGCCGCGTTGCAGGGTGAGGATAAAGCGTGAGCAATCCTAATTCGCATTCGGGCAATACCGGTGGGTCGACAGCGCTGTTCATTCGGCGCCCGGTCTTTGCCTTCGTCATCAATGTTCTGATTATCGTTGCAGGCCTTGCGGCCTTTACCGGCGTCGACATCCGCGAGCTGCCGGATGTGGACCGGCCCGTTGTCACCATCAGCACCGATTTCAGCGGCGCTTCGGCTGAAACCATTGATCGTCAGCTGACACAGGTTCTGGAGAATGCGGTTGCCCGCGTGTCGGGCGTGAAATCCATTTCCTCGTCATCTTCTTTTGAGCGCAGCCGTGTCACGGTCGAGTTCAACGACGGCGTTGATCTCAATGTCGCCGCCGCAGATATGCGTGACGCTATTTCACGCGTGGCAAACGATGTGCCCGAAGAAGCTGATCCTTCGCGCATCATCAAGGCCGATTCCAATGCCGATCCGGTCATGCGCCTTGCTGTCACGTCCGACACCATGGCGGTCGATGACATGACGGTGCTGGTGGAAGATCAGATCCAGGATGTGCTCTCGGCTGTTCCCGGTGTCGCCGATGTGCAGATCAATGGTGATCGCGACAAGATTTTCCGCATCGATATCAATCAGGCACGTCTGGCAAGTTACGGGCTAACCATTGCGGATATTTCGAGTGCGCTTTCTTCCATGGGCCTTGATGCGCCAGCGGGGTCGTTGCGCAGTTCTGATCAGTCGATTGTTGTTCGCGCCACGGCCAATCTTGAACGACCGGAAGATTTCGAGAACGTCTATATCAAAGGGCGCACGCAACTCCGCGATGTCGCAACGGTGACACTGGGACCGGACATTGAAAGTTCGGCTGTGCGTTCGAACGGCAAGACGGCCATTGGTCTTGGCATCGTGCGTCAGGCGCAGTCGAACACGCTCGATATCTCGGAAGGCATCCGGGCAGCCGTCGCCAACCTGAAAAATACGTTGCCGCCCGGCGTCGATGTGACAGTTACCAGCGACGATGCAAGCTTCATTAATGGCGCTATCCACGAAGTTGAGATTGCGCTGATTGCTTCCGTTATCATCGTTGTCGTGATCATCTTCATGTTTCTCTGGGATATCCGCGCGACACTTATCCCGGCTCTGGCTATGCCTGTGGCATTGATCGGCACGATTGCGGCGATCTATCTCAGCGGGTTCTCGGTCAATATTCTCACATTGCTGGCGCTGGTGCTTGCGACTGGCCTTGTGGTGGATGACGCGATTGTGGTGCTCGAAAATATCGTGCGGCGACGCAATCAGGGCATGGGACCACGTGCGGCGGCAGTCCTTGGCACACAGGAAGTCTTCTTCGCTGTCATCGCAACGACACTTACACTTGTGGCTGTGTTTGTGCCGATTTCCTTCCTGCCGGGACAAGCTGGCGGTCTTTTCCGCGAGTTTGGTTTCGTGCTGGCGATTGCAATTTTGCTGTCATCGATTGTGGCATTGACGCTCTGTCCGATGCTGGCATCGCGGTTCCTTAAAGAGGGTGTTGAAACCTCTGAAGGCGGCGGCCATGGTCCAAAATTTCTGCGTCGGATCGGCAGTGGTTTGGCAAGCTTTTATCGTAAGAGCCTCCATGCCTGTCTTTCTGCCCCGTTCATTGTCGTTCTGGTCGCAATACTTTTTGCCGGTGCGTCCTATGTCGGTTTCGGTATGCTGAGACAGGAGCTGACACCGACGGAAGATCGCGCGGTTGCCATTCTACGCATCAATGGGCCACAGGGCATCAGCGTTGAATTTCTTCAATCGCAGCTCGAGAAGATCGAAACAGCGATCCAGCCTTTGCGCGATAGCGGCGAAATCCTGACCACTTATGGCATTGCCGGGTCGGGCGGGTCGTCGAATAACGGCTTTATGGTTCTGACACTGGCACCGTGGAAAGAGCGCAGCCGCTCGCAGCAGGAAATCATGGCCGATATCACTGCGCGTACACGCGGTATTACAGCGGTGCGTATTTTCACGGCGCAGCCGAACAGTCTGGGTATTCGCGGTGCAGGCAATGGTTTGCAGTTTGCGGTGCTTGGTCAGGATTATGCAAAACTGCGTCCTGCGACTGACGCTATTGTTTCGGCGCTCGAAAAAGACCCCCGTTTCGTGCAGCCGCGTCTGTCGGTCGAACCGACGCAGCCGCAGCTTTCTGTCGAGATCAACCGTGAGCGTGCATCCGATCTTGGTATTGATATCACCGGTCTTGCCAATGCGGTTCAGGCTGTCCTTGATGGTCGCAAAATCGGTTCGGTCTATGTTGGCGACAGAAGTTTCGATGTGAAGCTTGTATCGACCACCAACCCGATTAACGACCCGACCGATCTGGAAAACGTCTTCCTGAAGACAACAGATGGTCGTTATGTACCGATGTCGTCCATCGCATCGGTAGTCGAAAAAGCGGTTCCACCACAGCTCAACCGCGAAGAGCGGCAGCGGTCTATCGCTATCACGAGTGATCTGCGCAGCGATTTTGCTTTGGGCGACGCCTATGCCGCCGCATTGGAAATAGCAGCACCGCTACTACCACCCGGCGCACATATTATTCCACTGGCCGAAGCCTCGACACTGAGTGAAACCTCGACCGGTATTGCACTGGTATTTGGCTTTGCCATCATCATCATCCTGCTGGTTCTGGCAGCACAGTTTGAAAGCTTTGTAAGTGCGCTGATCGTTATGGCAACCGTGCCGCTGGGTCTTGGCTGTGCTGTCTTCGCGATGATCCTGACCGGCACGAGCCTCAACGTCTATAGCCAGATCGGACTTGTGCTGCTTGTCGGCATCATGGCCAAGAACGGTATTCTGATTGTCGAATTTGCCGATCAGTTGCGTGACAAGGGTATGAATGTTCGTGAGGCCATTGAAGAGGCGGCAAATATCCGCCTGCGCCCGGTCTGCATGACCATGATCTGTTCGGTTCTCGGCGGTGTACCGTTGGTTCTCGCAAGTGGTGCAGGCGCGGAAGCCCGTGTGGCGCTTGGCTGGGTAATAGTTGGTGGCCTGGGTCTTGCCACGATCGCAACCTTGTTTGTGACGCCGGTCGCCTATCTTCTTCTTGGTCGCTTCACCAAGCCAAGAGTTGAAGAAGAAGCACGGCTTGAGCGCGAGCTGGTCAGGGCCGTAGCACTGGAAGAAAAGTTGAAATGAAAAAAGCCCGGTCATAGGACCGGGCTTTTTTGCTGCGAGGTTTGTTATTTCTTCATCGCATCCGTGATCTTGGACGTCCAAGCGCCTTCCGGCTTCTTGGTAATGACCGGATCGGAACCGCCGCCAAGCAGCGTATCAACTGTGCGGTCTGCTGCCGCCACATCAAGCGTGCCATCCGAACCGTCGATCAGCTTGCCGATTTCCTTGATCATGAGCTCCTGAACTTCCTGGGTCTGAGCACCCGAAGCATCATTGTCGAGAATGATTTCGGCAGCCTCAGCAGGGTTTTCAGATGCATATTGCCAGCCCTTCATCGAAGCACGGACAAAACGGGCGAGCTTGTCGACCATTGCAGGATCGTCAAGACTCTTATCAAGAACGTATAGGCCATCTTCCAACGTGGCGACGCCCTGTTCTTCATAAGGGAACACGACGAGCTGATCGGCAGGAATACCGGCGTCGATCACCTGCCAATATTCGTTATAGGTCATGGTGGAAATGCAATCGGCCTGCTTCTGGATCAGCGGATCGACGTTGAAGCCCTGCTTGAGTACGGTCACGCCATCCTTGCCGCCTTCGGTCGGAATTTTCAGATGGCTCATCCATGACAGGAACGGATATTCATTGCCGCCAAACCAGACGCCAAGCGTGCGGCCCTTGAAGTCTTCCGGCTTGGTGATGTTGGTGTCCTTGCGGCAGGTCAGCATCATACCGGATTTCTTGAACGGCTGTGCGATATTGACGAGCGCCACACCTTTTTCGCGTGTCGCAAGCGCGGACGGCATCCAGTCCACCACCACGTCAGCGCCACCACCGGCGATTACCTGCGGAGGAGCCACGTCCGGGCCGCCCGGCTTGATTTCCACGTCGAGATTTTCGGCTTCATAGAAACCTTTGTCCTTGGCGACGTAATAGCCTGCAAACTGTCCCTGCGTCACCCATTTGAGCTGCAAGGTCAGCTTGTCAGCTGCCATTGCCGAGCTGCTCATGAGCGCGAGCGCCAGTCCGGCTGTTCCAAGGCATAGAGAAATTGCCTTTTTCATTTCAGTTCTCCTCTGGTTAAGGCTCTACCTTATTTTTGCAGATGCCAAATATTCAGGCTTATGCCCTCCTGTATGAAGGGTGCCAGAATGTCATTCTGCGCTCGATCAGCGCGATCAGCCCGTAAGAGAGCGATCCCGCAAGAGCGGCTACAAAGATTTCAGCCCAGACCATGTCCACATTCATGCGCCCGATTTCAGCCGATATGCGGAAGCCCATGCCGACAATCGGCGTGCCGAAAAACTCGGCGACAATCGCGCCAATCAGCGCCAGCGTGGAGTTGATTTTGAGCGCGTTGAAAATGAATGGCATGGCTGCCGGCAGGCGCAGCTTGATCAGCGTCTGCCAATAGTTCGAGCCATAGGTCTGCATCAGATCGCGTTCCATCGAGCCACTTGCCGCAAGTCCCGCCACTGTGTTCACCAGCATCGGGAAGAAGGTCATGATGATGACGACGGCTGCCTTCGACTGCCAGTCGAAGCCAAACCACATCACCATGATGGGTGCCACGCCGACAATTGGAAGGGCGGCAGCAAGATTGCCAAGCGGCAGCAGACCTTTGCGCAGGAATGGCACTCGGTCAGCGATGATGGCCGTGACAAAGCCCAGACCGCAACCTGCGACATAGCCGATGATGACGGCTTTCATGAAGGTCTGCTGGAAATCGGCCCACAGGATTGGAACCGAACTCGTGATCCGCGCCCATATGACCGATGGGGCAGGCAGAAGCACCTGCGGTACGGCAAACAACCGCACGGCGACTTCCCACAGAAGGAGCATCGCGATGCCGAAGAGGGCAGGGACGGCAATGTCCAGCAGCTTCTGGCTGTGCGGATTGCGAGACTTCAGGCTTGCCACCCAACCGACAATTGCCCATGAGACGGCAATCAGCGCGACAATGATTATGACATTCGTCATGTTGCCGCCCTTTCTGGCTTTGCACCCATGCGTCGGTTGACGACGCTTGCGACAAACCCGACGAGGGCCACCAGAACACCAGCCATGATGGCTGCTGCGATGAGTGCGGCCCATATCTGAACCGTCTGGCCGTAGTAGGAACCGGCCAGCAAACGTGCGCCAAGTCCGGCGACGGCACCTGTCGGCAGCTCGCCGACGATAGCCCCCACCAGGCTGATAGCGACTGCAATCTGCATCGATGTGAACAGGAAGGGCATGGCAGCAGGCCAGCGCAGTTTCCAGAACACCTGATTGCGGGATGCATTGTAAGTCCGCATCAGATCAAGATGCATCACATCGGGGGATCGCAGGCCTTTGACCATGCCCACGGCCACGGGAAAAAAGGAAAGGTAAGTTGATATGATCGCCTTTGGCAAAAGCCCCGAAATGCCGATCGCATTCAGTACCACGATAATCATCGGTGCGATGGCGAGAATGGGGATTGTCTGTGATGTGATGATCCACGGCATCAGGCTTTTATCGAGGGTGCGCGAATGCACAATGCCGACCGCGAGCAGCACGCCAAGCGCCGATCCCAGCACGAAACCGAGCAAGGTCGATGAGAGCGTCACCCAGCCGTGATAGACGAGGCTGCGCTTGGAGCTCGGTTTTACGTCAAAGACGGTTTTCCAGATTTCTTCCGCCACCTGATGCGGTGCAGGCAGGACTGGGCGGTCCTGATGCATCGTATTGGCAACGATTGTCGAGAATGAAATCTCGGTTCCGGCGCGCTCTGCCTGATCACGCTCAAACGGTGCGTTGAGAAAGACCGCAAGCAGATACCAAAGCCCGATGATCGCCAGCAAAACCGTCGTTACCGGAATAAATTTGTCACGAAGAAAGGCTGTCATTCTTGCCCCCCTTTACCTGACTTTTGCCCCCGCAAGTTATTCATGGATATGCCCCAGCCGCAGACCTTCGCGCACACGATGAGCTATCTTCAGGAAAGCTTCCGATTCCCGGATATCCAGTGTCCGATCCGGTCCCAGATCACAGTCGATGATTTCATGAATGCGGCCCGGACGCGGGCTCATCACGACGATCTTGGTCGACAGAAATACGGCTTCAGGAATGGAGTGCGTGACGAAGATCACGGTCTTCTGCGTTGCGGCCCAAAGTTTCAGAAGCTGTTCGTTGAGGTGATCGCGAACGATCTCGTCAAGCGCGCCGAAAGGCTCATCCATCAGCAGCATGTCTGGATCGAATGACAGTGCACGGGCAATCGATGCGCGCTGCTGCATGCCACCGGAAAGCTGCCATGGAAACTTCTTGCCGAAACCCGCAAGGTTCACCAGTGCGAGGTTCTTTTCAATAAGCAGTTTGCGCTCGGCAGCAGCATAGCCCATCACCTCGAGCGGCAGGCTGATATTGTCTTCGATGGTGCGCCATGGAAACAGTGCTGCCGCCTGAAATACATAGCCGTAAGAGCGATCAAGCCGCGCCTGTGCGGGCGTCTTGCCGTTGACGGTTACAGAGCCCGAGGTTGGCTGTTCAAGGTCGGCCACCACACGCATCAGTGTGGTCTTGCCACAACCTGACGGACCAATGAAGGAAACAAACTCGCCGCGCTTTATAGCGAGATTGATATTGGAAAGCGCATGGACCGGACCATCATTGGTCTCGAACACCAGGGAGAGATCCTTGATGTCGATCACGGTTTGTGCATTTTCCAAGCCCCTCTCCGGGGCAACGCTGTTTTCCAAATTCATGCGCATTTCCCGAAGCTGAGCTAGAGCCATGTATCAGACCCCTATCGGCATATGTTCGGCGCTGCGTTCCACCTTGCGCGGAGCAACGATTTCTTTCCATTGCGACAGGGCCCGGTTGGCTGCGCCGTTAGGCTCGCGTTCAACGAAACGACCATCGCCCGGCTGCGCTGTCACATGCCCCTTGTCGAAGGCGAGGCGACCGCGCGAGAACGTCTTGACCGGCAGGCCTTTCAGTTCGAAACCTTCGAACACATTGTAATCAATGGCAGAATGCTGCGTCTTGGCAGAGATCTTCTTGGTCGCTTCAGGGTCCCAGATGATGATATCGGCATCAGCACCCGGCAGGATCGCACCCTTTTGTGGATAGATGTTGAGTATCTTCGCAATATTGGTGGAGGTGACCGCCACGAACTCATTGGGCGTCAGACGACCGGTGCGAACGCCGCGTGTCCAGAGCACCGGCAACCGTTCTTCAAGCCCGCCTGTGCCGTTCGGAATCTTGGTGAAATTGCCAATGCCATGGCGCTTTTGCTCAGTGGTAAAGGCACAATGATCGGTCGCCACAACTTGCAGGCTTCCGGCAGCTAACCCGGCCCAGAGACTATCCTGATTGACCTTATCGCGGAATGGCGGTGACATCACGCGGCGTGCGGCATAGTCCCAGTCGCGGTTGTGATATTCGCTTTCATCAAGTGTGAGATGCTGGATCAGCGGCTCGCCATAAACCCGCATGCCTTTCTGGCGCGCGCGGCGGATTGCTTCATGCGCTTGTTCGCAGGATGTGTGCACCACATAAAGCGGAACACCGGCCTGATCGGCAATCATGATGGCGCGGTTGGTGGCTTCGCCTTCCACTTCCGGCGGACGTGAATAGGCGTGCGCCTCTGGTCCGTCATTGCCAGCAGCCAAAAGCTTGGCCTGCAATTGCGCAACGATATCGCCATTTTCCGCGTGAACGAGTGGCATGGCGCCAAGCTCGGCGCAGCGCTGGAACGATGCGAACATCTCGTCATCATTGACCATCAACGCGCCCTTATAGGCCATGAAGTGCTTAAACGTATTGATGCCGCGCTTCACCACTTCCGGCATTTCATTAAACGCGCGTTCGCTCCAGCCGGTGATCGCCATGTGGAACGAATAGTCGGTGCGGGCCTTGCCTGCTTTCTGGAACCATTCCTGCAGGGCGTCGAGCAGGTTGCCTTCCGGTCCGGGCAGAACGAAATCCACAACCATTGTCGTGCCGCCAGCAAGGGCTGCGGCGGTGCCAGTGTCGAAATCATCGGATGAATAGGTGCCCATGAAGGGCATCTGCAAATGCGTATGCGGGTCGATGCCGCCGGGCATGATGTAACAGCCCGATGCATCAATGGTTTCATCGCCGGTCAGATTATCGCCCACGGCAACAATCTTCTCGCCTTCGATGAGAACGTCGGCTTTAAAGGTGCGGTCTGCCGTAATCACGGTGCCGCCTTTGATGACCTTACTTGCCCCAGAACTAACCATGTTCGTCGTTCCCCTTTTTGGTTTTGTTGCGAACATTCAGCAGTATTGGATGGTGGGAATGCTAACTCACGATTTCAGCAGTCTCCAATACGGCATGAAGCAGCACATCAGCACCAGCCGATGCCCACTCCTTTGAAATTTCCTCGTCTTCATTATGGCTCAGGCCATCCACACATGGACACATAACCATGGCAGTTGGCGCTACACGATTGATCCAGCAGGCATCGTGTCCAGCACCCGAAACGATATTGCGGTGGCTGTAACCGAGCCGCTCGGCCGCATTGCGAATAGCAGTGACGCAGCCCTCATCAAAGGTGACGGGATCGAAATGGCCTGCCACTTCAATCTCGATGCCGATGCCAATTTCCTCAGCGATCGTCAGTGCTTCGGCCTCAAAACGCTCTTTCATGGCATCGAGTGTTTTCTGATCCGGTGAGCGGAAATCGACGGTGAAAACGATCTGACCCGGCAGGACATTGCGTGAATTTGGCGAGACTTCGATATGGCCCACGCCGCCAACGGCATCAGGCTGATGCGACATGGCGATCTCGTTGACAAGCTGCAGCATTTTGCCCAAGCCCAGGCTTGCATTTTTGCGCATCTTCATCGGCGTCGAGCCGGTATGTGCTTCTTTGCCGGTCAGGGTTACCTGCAACCACCACAGTCCCTGACCATGGGTGACGACGCCAATGTCCTTGTTCTCAATCTCAAGGATCGGGCCTTGTTCGATATGCAACTCGAACATGGAATGGATTTTGCGCTTGCCGACCGGTTCGTCGCCCTTCCAGCCAATACGCTCCAGCTCATCGATGAATTTCTTGCCTTTGGCGTCCGTGCGTTCATAGGCCCAATCCTGCTCATGCACACCGGCGAAAACGCCGGAAGCAAGCATTGCAGGCGCAAAACGCGTGCCTTCTTCATTGGTCCAGTTGACCACGACGATAGGGCGCTTTGTCTTGATATTGGTGTCATTCAATGTGCGCATGACTTCAAGTCCGCCAAGCACACCCAGCACGCCGTCATATTTGCCGCCTGTCGGCTGCGTGTCGAGATGGCTGCCCATATAGACCGGATCAGCATCCGCATCTTCGCCGGGGCGAAGGAAGAACATATTGCCCATCGTGTCGACGGTCATCGACAATCCGGCTTTTTCACACCACGACTGGAAAAGCTGGCGGCCTTCGCTGTCTTCATCGGTCAGCGTCTGACGGTTGTTGCCACCACGAATACCAGGGCCAATTTTGGCCATATCCATCAAGCTGTCCCACAGGCGATCGCCATCGACCTTGAGATTGCTGAAACTGGGATTGTTGCTGAGCACCATACGCTCTGCCTCCACATTTCAAGCATGCATCAACGGTGGCATTGCTGCCAGCGCTTCGCATGTTATGTTGTTCCCGCGACCCGGCTCTTTGGCCTCAATCTTCTTGCAGTATTTGCAAAAACTTGACTAGTTGGTCAAAATGCAGGCTAGAAGAGCGTTCGACAGCGGTCAAGCGGTTTTAAGAAATTTTGCTTCGTCAGAAGGTGTTAAATGGTCACAGATGCGACAGCTCCCGCCGAAGCAGGTGCGAACGAGAAGACGGAAGGTGCGACGCGCATTCAGGCGATCAACCGCAGGCTTATTCTGGACGCCGCCTTGGATGTTTTTTCCGCCTATGGCTTTCGCGGCTCAACAGTTGATCAGATCGCCGAAAAGGCAGGTATGTCGAAGCCAAACCTGCTTTATTATTTTCCGCGCAAGCAGAATATCTATGTGACGGTTCTTGAAGAAACGCTCACCGAATGGCTTGGCCCATTTGAGAGCATCGACCCGCAAGGCGATCCGCTTGAGGAGCTTCGCAATTATATCGCGCAGAAGCTTGAGCTTTCAGCAAAACGTCCGGAAGCATCCCGCCTGTTCGCCAATGAAATCCTGCATGGCGCACCGGCAATTACTGATTTTCTGAAAGGCCATCTGAAAGATCTGGTTGATGAAAAGGCGCGTGTCATTCATCGCTGGATCGAGGAAAAGCGCATTGCGCCGATTGATCCCTATCACCTGATTTTCACGATATGGGCGGTGACGCAGCATTATTCCGACTTCTCGGTTCAGGTCGCAGCCATACTTGGCAAGCGCACGGAAGAACCAGATTTTTATGAGCAGACGGCGCGCTCCATTGCTGCAGTCATTCTTGACGGTGTGCGTGTTCGCGACGATGTTTCGTCATCATGAAAACGATTCTTATTGCAGCAGCCATTGTCCGCGATGAAGCGGGCCGTTTCCTCCTCGTGCGCAAGCGCGGCAGCGAGATTTTCTTCCAACCCGGTGGCAAGATTGATGCGGGCGAGCAGCCTCAAATAGCACTCATCCGCGAGATAGAGGAAGAGCTTGGCATTTGCATTGACGAGAGCCAGTTGCGCTTTGCTGCAAAAATGTCAGCGCCTGCCGCCAACGAACTTGATTCCACAGTTGAAGCAGAGCTGTTTCATCTCACCCTGAAAGAAGGGCAAGTTCCTGCCGCTTCCAGTGAGATTGAAGAACTGATCTGGCTCAAGGCTGGGGATCAAAGCCGCCCTGTTGCCCTGCTTTCGCAGAGCATTCAGGCGCGGTTTTCGGATGCAGTTTAAGCACTCTCGACGCGATTTCCTTCGCCATCGAACAGATGGAGATGCTGTGCCGGGAAGCTCACTTGAACAGAACCCTGCGCATGAAGCGCATCGCGATCCAGCGTGAAAATCTTGAACGGCAATCCGTGCAGGCTGAGATGCAGAATAATGCCGAAGCCGGTCGGCTCGACCAGATCGACATCAGCCGTCAGGTCTGCTGAATTCTCGATATGTACATGCTCGGGACGAATGCCTAGCGTGGCGTTCGCGCCATCCTTGAGTTTTACCGGCTGCGGCAGCGCGATGAGCGTGCCGTCCTTGAGTTTCAGACGCGGACCACCATCCTGTTCAAGATAGGTTACGTCGAGAAAATTCATGGCGGGTGAACCGATGAAACCTGCCACGAAGAGATTGGCCGGGCGGTCATAAAGCTCCAGTGGAGAGCCGACCTGTTGCACCACACCACCATGCATGGCGACGATACGGTCGGCCAGAGTCATGGCTTCGATCTGGTCATGTGTCACATAGATGGATGTGGCTTTCAGCTCACCATGCAGCTTCTTGATTTCAGCCCGCATCTGCTCGCGCAGGCGCGCATCGAGGTTGGAAAGCGGCTCGTCAAAGAGGAAGGCCTTGGGCTGACGCACAATGGCGCGGCCCATAGCTACACGCTGACGCTGACCACCGGAAAGCGCCTTCGGGCGACGTTCCAGCAAAGGTTCGAGGCCAAGCTTTGTGGCAGTTGATTTGATGGCACTTGCGATCTTTTCTTTCGGCGTTTTGCGCAGCCGCATACTGTAGCTCATATTGTCGGCGACACTCATATGCGGATAGAGCGCATAGGACTGAAACACCATCGCAATATCGCGGTCTTTGGGTGCGAGTTCATTGACGCGCTTGCCGCTGATCTGCACCTGTCCCGAAGTAATGTCTTCGAGGCCCGCTATCATGCGCAGCAATGTGGATTTGCCACAGCCTGACGGGCCGACCAGCACAATGAATTCGCCATCTTTGATCTCAAGATCAACGCCGTGCAGAACAGCATGTTCGCCATAGCTTTTGCGGACTGACTGAATATCGATGGAAGCCATAGGGGAAAATCCTTTCAGAGCATTTCTTGTTTAAGATGGAACGTAAGAAATGCTCTATCTATTTGTTTTAACGCATGTCTTTATCCCAAAACCGGTTCCCACTTTTGGGAGACATGCTCTAGCCTTTGACCGCGCCAGCCGTGAGGCCCTGCACGAGATATCGTTGAATGAGGAAGAAGAAGAGACAGGCCGGGATCAGCGCGAGCACGCCCGCTGCCATCATCTGTCCGAAATCGACCGAAAACTTTGAGACGAAGCTCAAAAGCCCGACCGGGAACGTGGCTGAATCATTGCCGGAAATCAGCATCAGCGCGAACAGAAGCTCGCTCCACGCTGCGGTGAAAACAAAGCCGAGCGTTGCAGCAATACCGGGCAGGGTCAGCGGCAGAATGATCTGGCGGAAAGCCATGAACTGCGTTGCGCCGTCGATCTTGGCGGCTTCTTCGAGGTCCTTCGGAATGCCGTCGAAGAACGATTGCATCAGGAAGGTTGCAAAAGGCACATTGAATGCCGAATAGACGATGATGAGGCCGATCAGGCTGTTGGTGAGACCGAGCGGCGCCATGATCTTGTAGATCGGCGCGATCAGCATCACGAGCGGGAACATCTGCGTCAGCAGCATCAGCGCCACAATCCAGTATTTTGCACGGAAATTGAAACGTGACAGCGCATAGCCGGAGAGCGATGCCAACAGCGTAACAATGATGGCGGTTGAGCCGGACACGATCAGGCTGTTGCGGAAGAACAGCGGAAATGAGCTGTTATTCAACACATGGCTGAAGTGATCGAACGTCATACGCGATGGCCATAGCCGCACGCCTTCGCTGTAAAGCAGATCATTGGGGGTAACGGAAACCTTCACCAGCCAGAAGATCGGAAACAGCGCAAACAGGACGAATAGCAAAATGGCAATGCGATGCGCGCCAACAAGGAGGAGTTTACGGTTGGTCATGGCCTCAATCCTTGTTCAGCAGCGTCTGGCGCAACAGCACGATGAGCATCGAATAGACCATCAGCAGCACAAGCAGGACCATCGCAATCGCCGAGGCATAGCCGAAATCAAGCCGTTTGAAGGCCTGCGTGAAGATGTAGCTCGCGACGATCTGCGTCCGGTCGGCAGGGCCACCGCCGGTCATCACGACAATCAGATCGGCACTGTTGGCAATCCAGACGGTGCGCAGCAAAATGGTGATAGCCATGGTTGGCGCAAGGTAAGGAAGCGTGATTGAGAGAAAACGCTGGACGGGGCCAGCGCCATCAATGGCTGCCGCTTCATAAAGATCGCGCGGGATAGCCTGCAAGGCGGCCAGCATAGTGATGGCAAAGAACGGAATACCCCACCACACACCGGCGGTAATGATACCCCACATGGCCAGATTGGGGTCGGACAGGATGTTGTCTGGTGCGCTCAGAATGCCGATTGCATGTAGCCAGTGCGGCAGCGGGCCGATCACCGGATTAAAAAGCCACGCAAAGTTAAGACCTGTGAGGAAAGTCGGCACAGCCCATGGCAGGAAGATCAGCGCCTGTGCCAGCCCACGTCCGGCGAATGGCTTGTCGAGCAGCAGGGCAAGAATAAGCCCGAACACGAATTGCAGCAGCACCGAGCAACCGGTCCACCAGAGTGTGTTTTTCAAGGAACGATAGAAAGCTTGATCGGTCGCAAGTTCGCGGAAATGATCAAGCCCCACATAGCCACCCGAAAACGGGTTGAGCAACTGAATGTCGCGAAAGGCATAGGAGACGCCGAGGATCAGCGGAACCAGCATGACGGCGCCGATGAGGATCAGTGCGGGGGCACTGTAGAGATAAGGTTCGGAGGCGTGCGCAAGTCGCTGCAGAAAACTGCGGCGATCCTGCTTTGGCACGTCGTTGCGCACCGGGGCCTTTATGGAAGCGGTGTCGTTCATCATTTTTCCCTTCGCGGGGCTGCATCATTCGTTTTGCAGGCGTGGCTGTTCCACGCCTGCAAGCTGTTCATGTTGCTATTGCTTTGAAAGGTGCTTCTGCTGTGCCTTGGTCAGATATTCTGCCCACTGGTCGGCCAGCTGATCCGGCGTGATGTCGCCGAGAAGCGCTTCCTGCGAGGTCTTGATGACGAGCGAATCCTTGAAGAAGGCAAACTCTTCCAGATAGGTCGGCATGACGGTTGGAACGACGTTCTTGTCAGCCAGTTCATCGAACCAGCCCTTGAACTGCTCGCCGCTATAGAACGGATCGTTCTGAGCGGATTTGAGAACCGGCAAGGCACCGGTGCGCTTGTTCCATTCGATGTTGCCTTCCGGGCCTTCAAGCATCGAGATCAGCTTCCAGGAGAGGTCCTTGTTCTGGCTGCCACTCATCATCGACCAGCCGGCAAAGCCGATGGTTGGGAAGGTCTTGCCAGCCGGGCCCTTTGGCATGATGGCAACGCCGAAATCTTCCGGCTTCATGCGTTCGGCAATGGCGATCAGCGCATCCGGGTCTTGGTTGAGGAAGGCGCAGGTGCCGCTATAGAAACCGGCAACGGTTTCGTTGAAGCCCCAGTTGACGCTGTCCTTCGGTGCAAGGCCGTTCTTGTAGAGATCGACCATCCAGGTGATGCCCTTTTTCCAGCCTTCGCTGTTCATGGTCGAGGTGCCGTCTTCGTTGAAGAACTTATTGTCACCGGCCATGGATGCAGCAAAAATCACCCAGCCATTGAGGCCGCCGGGGCCACCACGCATACAGAACCCGGACTTGCCGGGAAGAGCGGCAATCTTCTTGGAGGCTTCGACAAATTCGTCCATCGTCTTCGGTGGCTCGGACACACCAGCCTCAGACAGCAGCTTCTTGTTGTAGAACATGGCGTTCAGATAGAAGCCGTAAGGCAGCGTATAGGCTGTGTTCTTGACGCTGCGGCCAAGCTCAAGCGCACGCTCGGTCAGGTCTGGCGTGGTTTCCCACTTTTCGAGATATGGTTCGAGGTTTTCCAGCATGCCATTATTGGCATAGAGCGAAACCCAGGTGTCCGGCATTTCCATGACGTCGGGAATTTCACCAGCCGAAACCATGGTTGCGAATTTCTGGAAGGATTCGCCCCATGGCAGCGAAATGATTTCGACTTTGGTGCCCGGATTGGCTTCCTCAAACTTGGCAACGATGGATTCAAGCGTCTTGGTGCGCTCCGGGCTGGTGATGACTTCAACAAGCTTCAGAGTGGTATCAGCAAGTGCCGTACCGCTCAAAAGCATGGTTGCGAATGCGGCTGCTATTAGTTTTTTCATTGCAGTTCCCCTTATTGCTCCTCACTAGATTTTCGTTATTCGGTCGATGCTGCGAGCGCTCCTTCAATATCCCGCCACAGCGCTTCCGTTCCTTCCAGTCCGACATGCAGGCGCACGGAGAGCAGGTCGATGCCGAACGTATGTGCTGAATTTGGCTGCGCCTTCTGCTGCAGCACGACTTCGCCCGGCACGATCAGGCTTTCATGTCCGCCCCAGCTCACGCCGAGCTTGAACAGATCGAGATGATTGCAGAATTCGCGAATGTTCACGCCTTCCCGGAAGATGACCGAGAACAGGCCGGACGTGCCCTTGAGCCCCGCAGGCAGACGATTGGCGAGTGCCGGGTGGCAGACGGTTTCAACCACATCCAGCGCCTGAAGACGCTTTGCAATTTCCAGTGCCGAAGCCTCATGCGCCTTCATGCGCGTCGGCAAGGTGCGCATACCGCGCACCAGAAGCCACGCATCAAACGGTGAAAGCTTGCCGCCGAGATATGGATAGGTTTCCGCGCGAATTGCATTGATCAGCTCTTTCGAGCCGGTCACGACACCGGCCACGACATCGCTATGACCACCGAGATATTTCGATGCCGAATGCACGACGAGATCAACGCCAAGCGACAGTGGGCGCTGGAAGATCGGGCTGGCCCAGCTGTTGTCGATGATGCTCAACACGCCATGCTGCTTGGCAATAGTTGCCAAGGTGCCGACATCATGGGCTTCCATGACCCAGCTCGTCGGGCTTTCCATGTAGAAGAGCTTTGCACCGGGCAGGGCTTTTGCAACCGCTTCCTCGTCACGTCCGTCGACATAATCGACCTGCACCTGCATGCGCTTCAGAATGGTGCCAAACAGGCGGAATGCATCCGGGTAGACATGGCGCACGGCAACAATGCGATCACCCGGATTGACGAAGGCCAGCACACTTGAAGAGATCGCAGCCATGCCGCTTGCAAAGCCCAGCGCGTCTTCGCCGCCTTCAAGTTTTGCCAGCATTTCTTCAAATGCCCGCACGGTCGGGTTGAGGCCGCGTGTGTAGATCGGGCGAACCTTTTCGCCGCGATAGGAGGCGACCATGTCGTCATAGCTTGGGAAGGTGAAAAGCGAGGTCTGCACGATGGGTGGAACCACGGCGTCGTATGCATTGCCTTCATCATGGGCAACCGTAAGTGCTGCAAAATCCAGCGGATCCATCCCGTCGGTCATTTGGACATTTCCTTGATGTCTTCCTCGACAATGTCGAGGATTTTGAGTGTTTCCTGCCGTGCGGCTTCAGGGTCCTGAGCCACGATGGCGTTAAAGAGCGTGCGGTGGAACGGAAAGGTCCGCCGCGCGAAGTCGATCCGCTCAAACGGATGATCCCAGAAGTGCAGGAAGGCTTCGCGCATCTGTTCGAGCAATTGTCTGAAAAGCGGGTTATGGGTCGCGTCGTAAATGGCGAGGTGAAACGCCAGATCTTCCGGGCCTGACGTGCCTTCCGCGATATGAACGCGTTCCATCTCATTGAGATTGCGTTCGATGATGATTAGGTCTTCAGTGGTGCGTTTGCGGGCGGCGACCATGCTGGCCTCGGCTTCGATGCCACGGCGCACTTCAAGCGATTGCAGCAATGCATCGCGCAATTGCGCGGGGTCGAACGAAAGCGGCATATGAATGGTTGCCGCCGAAATCGGCTTGAGCAGATAGGTGCCACTGCCTTTGCGGGCTTCGATAACACCTAGGGCCTGAAAGTGTCGGATTGCTTCGCGAATGGTGGAGCGCCCCACGGCCAGCGCGGTCATCAATTCACGTTCGGCGGGAAGGCGATCTCCGGCCTGAAGCTGCGCTGTCGCGATGTAATTGGCGAGCGCATCTGTTACCTGCCGGGCGCGATCCATCGGCGGCAATGGAGCTATCTGCAGCAGCCTGCGATCTTTCATTCTGCCTCCATTTCACAGATTGGCCCAGAGATCAGCCCAGAGTCTCAACGCGCAATCAGGTCAGAGCCGGTTCCCTTGTTGGTTCTTAAATTGGTCTGACATCATAGTAATATCGACAGGAATTCGGGGCTGTCAAGCATGGTTTATTTGCACGTGAATAGACTCTTCGCATGCGCATGCTTTTCCGATTGCGCTTTGGCATGCTTGCTCCTATCAATCGCCGGAAGAGGCAGCGCGTCCCAAAAAGTGCGAAGCGGTTTTTGGATAAGACGCGCTGAAAACGGAGTGCGGCATGCTGCATGCCGCGATGGAGGAAATACCCATGCAATTGAAGGCATCCGAGAAACGGGCGCTTGGCCGAACTGGTCTGACTGTAACAGCGCTTGGTCTGGGAACCGCGCCTTTGGGCGGACTGTATGCGCCGGTTTCGCGTGCTGATGCGGACGCTTTGCTGGAAGCTGGTTGGGACAGCGGTATCCGTTATTTCGACAGCGCGCCGATGTATGGCTATGGCCGTTGCGAACATTTGCTTGGCGATATGTTGCGCGAAAAGAGTGAGCGCGCGGTTGTATCCACCAAGGTTGGCCGCTTGATGACCAATGAGCGCGCTGGTCGCACCCTGCCACCAGCGCCGCCAAAGAATCCGCTTGATTCGGGCTGGCATAACGGCCTCAATTTCCGTGAGGTTTTTGATTACAGCTATGATGGCGTCATGCGCAGCTTCGATGACAGCCAGCAGCGTCTCGGCTTTCCAGAAATCGATCTTCTCTATGTTCACGACATTGGCCGCGTGACCCATGCCGACAGGCACGAGTTTCACTGGAACGCGCTGACCAGGGGCGGTGGTTTCCGTGCGCTGACCGAACTGCGCGCGGCAGGTAATATCAAGGGTTTTGGTCTTGGTGTGAACGAATGGCAGATCATTCGCGATGCGCTGGAAGAGGCTGATCTCGATTGCTCGCTTCTGGCTGGCCGCTACTCGCTGCTCGATCAGGTTTCCGAAAAAGAATTCCTGCCGCTGGCACAAAAGCGCGGCATGGCACTGGTAATCGCTGGTGTATTCAATTCAGGCATTCTCGCGGCACCGCGCGGCGGCGAACAGAAGTTCGACTATGCCGATGCACCTGCCGACATCGTTGCTCGCACCAATCGCCTACATGATATTTGCGATGAGTATCATGTGGCGCTTGCCGCTGCCGCCATGCAGTTTCCGTTGAGGCATGAGGCCGTCAGCTCCATTCTGATCGGTGTACGTTCACCTGAACAGATCAGGCAAAATGTGGTCTGGTTCGAACAGTCGATCCCGGATGAATTCTGGACGACGCTTCGCTCGGAAGGTCTCATTTCGTAATCATGTCCTCCAAAATTCTCTGTGTCGGTGCCCTCACAATGGACACCATTTTCCGCCTCGACACGCTTCCCGAACAGGCAGGCAAATATCTGCCGCGCGAGGCGGTCGAGATTGCGGCTGGGATGGCCTCGAGCGCCGCTGCTGCGATTGCCCGGCTTGGTGGCGACGTGGCGCTCTGGGCTTCTGCGGGGATTGATCCGGTGGGTGATCGTGCCATAGCAGAGCTTAAAGCCGAAGGCATTGATTGTTCGCATATAAGGCGGCTGGAAGGCGCGCGCACAGCATTTTCCTCGATCCTCGTCGATGCGAATGGTGAACGCATCATCGTGCCTTTTTATGATCGCAGGCTTGCAAGCCCGGCTGATCCGGTGCCGCCGATTGTGGCGGGAGCCTATGCGGCTGTCATGACCGATGTGCGTTGGCCATGGGCTGCGGAAACGGCGCTGCGTACGGCTCGCGATGCCGGTATTCCGGCGATTCTGGATGCCGATACCGCGCCTGTCGAATTGCTGGAAACGCTGCTACCGCTTGCAACTCATATTGTTGCGTCGGAACCCGCTGCAATCAGCGTCGCGGGCACGGCGGACTTGCGTGAATGTGTCCGTATTCTCAGCAACCGCTATGATGTTTTCACATCTGTCACGGCTGGCGCAGATGGCTGCTATTGGACTGAAGGTGCTGGCAAGCCTGTTTCCCATGTGGCGGGCTTCAAGGTTAATGCGGTGGATACGCTGGCCGCGGGCGATGTCTTCCATGGCGCATTTGCACGTGGTCTGGTGGAAGGTAAACCGATGACCGACATCATCCGCTTTGCCAATGCAGCCGCCGCCATCAAATGCGCGCGCTTCGGCGGACGTGCCGGTTCACCAAGCAAAACGGAAGTTCTTTCCTTCATCGAAAGCGGCATCGTCCCCGCTCAATAAGCATCAAAACACTCCTCCAAAAAGCGCGATTACGCACTGAACCCGAATTGACTCTTTACTAACATGTTAGTATGTGCAAACCTGAAGTTCAAATTTGGGAGGAGCCAGTTTTGGCACACAATCATTCTCGGCAGGAGCGCTTCGGGCTCTCTGCAGCGCTTACGACACCATTCGACGCAGATGGCAAAATCGATGTCAGCCGTGCCCTGAAGCATGCCCGCGCACGCCTTGATAACGGCTGCTCAAGCGTAACCCTGTTCGGCACCACCGGCGAAGGCTCTTCCATTGGTGACGCCGAGCGCGCAGCGCTTCTCGATGCCTTCATTACGCAGGGCTTTGCTGCTTCCAACATCGTTGTTGGTGTGATGGAAAACTCGATTGCCGATGCGGTCGCACAGTCTGCCGATGCACTGCGTCGCGGCTGCAAGGCCATTCTTCTGGCGCCGCCTTCCTACTTCAAAAACCTCTCGGATGAAGGCCTGTTCAACTGGTTCTCGGCAGTCTTCAAAGGTTTGGGTGACGATGCCCGCAGCATCATTCTCTACAACATCCCATCGGTGACAGCGGTTGAGCTTTCGGTCGATCTGATCACCCGTCTGCGCGCAGCCTTTGGTGGCATCATTACTGGCGTGAAGGATTCTTCCGGCACCTGGGCCTATACGGAAAAGCTGCTTGCAGCCCACAAGGACATTGCGATCCTGATCGGCGATGAGCGTGATCTTGCCGCCGGTGTACGTCTCGGTGGGCAGGGTGCGATTTCCGGCATGGCAAACCTGTTCCCGGATCGCCTTCTGCGCATGATCAATAACGGTCAGGACGATGCTGAACTGGTCGGCGCAGTACAGCAATTGCTGAACTATCCGGTCACGCCTGCGGTCAAGGCCATGGTGGCGCGTCATACGGGTGACAAGGAGTGGCGTCGCGTACGCGCGCCGCTGATTTCACTGAATGATGCGGATTTCGATGCAATTGGCAGTGTATTTGACCGTTTGCATATGGCAAAAGCAGCTTAAGGGCGGCATAAGCAAGCGGGACTGAGAGGGGACAGGCTTTGGCGGACGATCACAACGAACCGGTAAAATTGCGGGACAAGGCTTATCAGAGCTTCACCCAGCATTTGCTGGCGCGTGATTTTCATCCGGGCCAGTTCGTTTCGCAGCGCCAGCTTGTCACCATGACGGGCTTGCCGCTGGGTGCTATCCGCGAACTGATCCCGCGCCTTGAAGCGGAAGGTCTTATCAAGACCGTGCCGCAGCGCGGACTGCAGATCGCCCATATCGATCTCAATCTGATCCGCGAAGCGTTTCAGTTCCGCCTTTTCATCGAGAAAGAGGCGATTGCCATCTTCTGTCAGGCGGCTTCCGATGAGCTGTTGCGTTCGTTGCGCGCTGAGCATGAAGACACGCTCAATCGCGCAATGAGTGAGGGCGAAACACCAGAGCTCGAAGAGCAGGCGCAGAATATCGACTGGAGCTTGCATGATACAATTGTCGGCTCGCTCGACAATGAAATCATCTGGCGCGCCTATCAGACCAATACGATCAAGATGCGCCTGATCAATCAGGAACGCTTCCGCATCACCGGGCGCGTTATCCCGGTCATGCAGGAGCATCTCGCTGTCCTTGCTGCAATCGAAACACGCGATCCGCAGACAGCCATGGATGCCATCGCCGTTCATATCAACAATGCACGGAAGCTGGCTTTGCACATCTAAAGGCCATGGTCATGCGAGAGGAGTCGCCTGATCAGGAACACAACAGGGGAGGAGCATGTAATGAATCTATTACGTCCAACACGTCGTCAGTTTCTGGCGGGAACAGCGGCCATTGCCGCTTCAGGTGTCACGGGCATCAGCCCATCATTCGCTCAGTCGGGTGTCGACTGGAAGAAGTATGCCGGGACCACACTTGAAGTAAACCTCATCAAGAGCCCGCGCGGCGAAATCCTTCAGAAATATCAGAAGGAATTCGAAGAACTCACTGGCATCAAGGTGAACTCCGAGCAGACGCCGGAACAGCAGCAGCGCCAGAAGGCGGTGATCGAGCTGACTTCAGGCCGTCCGAGTTTCGACGTCATTCACATCAGCTATCACGTTCAGAAGCGCCAGTTTGAAAAGGGCGGTTGGCTTGCCGACCTCAACCCGTTCCTGAAAGACCCGACGCTGACCGATGCGTCACTCACAGAAGATGATTTCGCCAGTGCTGGTCTGACCTTCGCCAAGGATGCCAATGGCCGCTTCGGCGCGCTGCCGTTCTCGGTTGATTACTGGATCATCTACTGGAACAAGGATCTCTTTGCGGAGAAGGGCCTTGAATTCCCTAAGACGTTTGAAGAGCTGGTCACAACCGCTGAAGCCCTGACGGACCCATCAACCAGAACCTATGGTTTCGTTGCACGCGGCATGAAGAATGCCAATGCGCCGGTCTATACCAGCCTTCTGCTCGGTTATGGCAAGCAGTCGGTGGATGCGGACGGCAATGTCCAGACGGATTCTCCTGAAGGCATTGAAGCCGCCAAACTTTACCAGCGTCTGATGACCAAATCAGCACCTCCCGGTGTTGCGGGCTTCAACTGGGCCGAATGCCAGTCGAACTTCCTTCAGGGCCGCGTTGGTATGTGGCTTGATGGTATCGGCTTTGCTCCACCGCTCGAAGATCCGAACAAGTCGCGCGTTGTTGGCAAGGTTGGCTATGGCGTCATGCCAGCAGGCCCGAATGCACAGGCAGCCCCGACCACCGGCGACGGTATCGGCGTGACCGAAGCTTCGAAAAACAAAGAAGCCGCATATCTTTATTGCCAGTGGGCTATTTCCAAGGAAATGGGCGCGCGTCTTCTGCAATCGGGATCGGGCGTTCCGTTCCGCAAGTCGATCATCGACGATGCAGAAGTCCGCAAGGGCGTCACCATGCCGGAAGGCTGGGTAGAAGCGCTCTCGAAGTCTGCCCCGATCAGCCAGCTCTGCCTGCCAGTCATCGTGCCGGTCACGGAATTCCGCGACATTATCGGTGTTGGCCTCACCAATCTCTTGAACGGTGCTGACGCAGAAACTGAAATGAAACGCGCGACGGAAGAATTCCGTCCGGTCCTCGCACGGAGCGAAGGAAAATGACATCTGCCGCCCCGATAGGTGCAAAAACAGGAACAGCGCAAGCTGTTCCTGCCACCAAGCCGGTCACAGGTCGCTTGCGGCCAAGCTACTGGCCGTTCGTTCTTCCAGCCTTGATTACCGTCGGGGCGGTGATCGTTTTCCCATGGGTGTTTACACTCTGGATGAGTGCCAACCAGTGGCAGCTCGGCGGTGAACAGAGCTTTGTCGGTTTCGACAATTATCTGCGTCTCGCCGCCGATATGCGCTTCTGGGAATCCATGTGGCACACGGTTGTCTATACGGTTCTCTCGGTCGTGGCTCCGATGATCTTGGGCACGATTGCGGCGCTGGTCTTTGACAGCAAATTGCCAATGCGCGGACTGTTGCGCGGTATTTTCGTGATGCCGATGATGGCAACGCCAGTTGCGGTCGCCCTTGTCTGGACCATGATGTATCACCCGCAGCTGGGTGTGCTGAACTATCTTCTCTCGCTGATCGGCATTGCGCCGCAAGAGTGGATCTTTAATCAGAGCACGGTTATCCCGTCGCTGGTGCTGGTTGAAACCTGGCAGTGGACGCCGCTGGTGATGCTGATTGTGCTGGGCGGCCTTGCTTCCATGCCGCGTGATCCGTTTGAAAGTGCGGAAATCGATGGTGCCAATGGTTGGCAGAAGTTCCGCTATATCACGCTTCCGATGATCCTGCCGTTTATCATGGTGGCCGTTATCATTCGCTCGATTGATGCGCTGAAAAGCTTCGACATCATCTATGCGATGACGCAGGGCGGTCCCGGAACGGCATCGGAAACCATCAATATTTATCTCTATAACGTGGCGTTTTCCTATTACGACATTGGCTATGGATCGGCGATTGCCGTGGTGTTCTTCATTGTCATTATCGCCATGTCGATGGTTCTTCTGGCCCTGCGCCAGCGGACCAAGTGGAACTCGTGAGGACTGACCATGGCACGCAAGTCAATTCTTTCCAAGCTTGGCACGGCACTCATGGTTTTCGTGATCGTGTCGCCCGCAATCTTCTTCTTCGTCTGGATGCTGTCGCTTTCGTTGAAATATGAAATCGACAACGGCGCTTATCCGCCAATCCTCATCCCTGACCGCATCGCGTGGTCGAACTATACCGGAATTTTCGAGACCAACGACTTTCTGCTCTATTTCTGGAACAGTATCTTGGTCACCGGAACAGCCACCTTGCTGGCATTGCTGGTCGGTGTTCCGGCGGGTTACGGTATCGCACGACTGCGCGCCAACAAGTCGGCAATCGTCATCATGATTGCGCGTATGACACCGGGCCTGTCTTATTTGATCCCGCTGTTCCTGCTGTTCCAGACGCTGGGACTGCTCGGCACGCTCTGGCCGCAGATCATCATCCATCTCGTTGTGACTGTTCCAATCGTGATCTGGATCATGATCGGCTATTTTGAGACGACCCCTATGGAGCTTGAAGAAGCCGCCATTATCGATGGTGCATCCTCGTGGCAGGTGTTCAGGAAAGTGGCACTTCCCATCGCCAAGCCTGGCGTTGTGGTGTCGCTCATCCTTGCGGTGATCTTCTCGTGGAACAATTTCGTTTTCGGCATCGTGCTTGCAAGTCGCGAGACACGCACCCTGCCGGTCGCAGTTTACAACATGCTGTCCTTTGAACAGGTCAGCTGGGGTCCGCTTGCCGCCGCAGCCCTTGTGGTCACATTGCCGGTCCTGTTGCTAACCGTTTTCGCACAGCGCCAGATCGTTGCAGGTCTGACAGCAGGCGCCGTCAAATAAGAGTTGAGGTTCAAGATGGCATCTGTATCCATCCGAAATGCAATCAAGAAATATGGCAATGTCGGCGTGTTGCACGGCGTGTCCGTGGATATTCAGGACGGCGAATTTGTCGTGCTGGTCGGCCCATCGGGTTGTGGCAAGTCAACGCTTTTGCGCATGATCGCAGGGCTTGAGGAAATCAGCGACGGCGAAATCGCCATCGGTCCGCGTGTGGTCAATGACCTGCGCGCTAAAGAGCGCGATATTGCCATGGTGTTCCAGAATTATGCGCTCTATCCGCATATGACGGTGGCCGACAATATGGGCTTCGCGCTCATGCTGAAAAACGCGCCGAAGGAAGAACGCGACAGCCGCGTTAATCGTGCAGCCGAGATTCTCGGCCTCAACAAGTTGCTTGATCGTTTTCCGCGCCAGCTTTCTGGTGGCCAGCGCCAGCGTGTGGCCATGGGTCGTGCGATTGTTCGCGATCCGCAGGTGTTTTTGTTCGATGAGCCGCTTTCCAATCTCGACGCTAAATTGCGTGTGCAGATGCGCGGCGAAATCAAGGGTCTGCATCAGCGTCTGAAGACCACCACGATTTACGTGACCCACGATCAGATCGAAGCCATGACCATGGCTGATAAGATCGTCGTCATGCGTGATGGTCTAGTTGAACAGATCGGTGCGCCGCTCGATCTTTATGATCGCCCGGCCAACATGTTTGTCGCAGGCTTTATCGGTTCGCCATCAATGAATTTTGTGAATGGCAAGATCGAAGAAGGTTCGTTCGTGGCCGACGGCGGCTTCCGTATGCCGCTTCCGGAAGGCGATTATGCAAGTCTTTCGGGCAAGGCCGTTTATGGTATGCGCCCTGAACATATGAAGATTGCCGAGCAGGGCGTGCCGGTCACAGTCGAAATCGTTGAACCGACCGGTTCGGAAATCATGGTCATGGGCAAGCTCGGCGATCAGCCAGTCACCTGCTTGTTCCGCGAACGCTTGACAGTACGCCCGGGTGATGTGCTGACCATTGCGATTGATCCGGCAACAAGCCATGTGTTCGAGCCGGAAAAAGGCAAACGCGTCAGCCGTTAAATCATCTGTCAGCAATGAAAAACGCCGGGGTTTTCCCCGGCGTTTCTGTTTTACTCGGCTGCTTCCTTGACCGCCATCGGATTGTTCGGATGCGTGGTCCAGTTGGCATATTGTGCCGGGATCGGTGCCTTGGTGCGCGGATCGAAATCGCCGATCTGCTCCATGGTGATGCAATCCTCAACCGGGCAGACATTGACGCAAAGATTGCAGCCAACGCATTCCTCATCGATCACCTCAAAGTGCCGCGCACCATTCACCAGATTGGTGATTGCCTGATGCGAGGTATCTTCGCAGGCAATATGGCAACGACCACATTTGATGCAGGAATCCTGATCAATCCGCGCCTTGGTGACGTAATTGAGGTTGAGATACTGCCAGTCGCTGACATGTCCCACGGCCATGCCGCGGAAATCATCCAGCGTCTGATAGCCCTTGCTGTCCATCCAGTCGGAAAGGCCATCGATCATTTCTTCAACGACCTTGAAGCCGTAGGTCATTGCAGCCGTACAAACCTGAACCGTGCCACAACCAAGTGCAATAAACTCAGCTGCATCGCGCCATGTGGTTATGCCACCAATGCCTGAAATCGGCAGGCCATAGGTTTCCGGATCACGCGCAATTTCCGCCACCATGTTGAGCGCAATCGGCTTGACCGCTGGTCCACAATATCCGCCGTGACTGCCGCGACCATCAATGGACGGAACCGGCGACATGCTGTCGAGATCGACCGACACGATGGAATTGATCGTGTTGATCAGCGATACAGCATCGGTGCCATTGGCCTTTGCGCCGCGTGCTGGCTTGCGAATATCGGTGATGTTCGGCGTCAGCTTGGTGATCACCGGCATGCGGCTATATTGCTTGCACCATTTCACGACCATGCCGACATATTCCGGCACCTGACCGACAGCTGCACCCATGCCGCGCTCGCTCATGCCGTGCGGACAGCCGAAGTTCAGCTCAATGCCATCAGCGCCGGTTTCTTCTACCAGAGGCAGGATGGCTTTCCACGCTTCTTCTTCGCATGGCACCATGATCGAAGCGATCAGTGCGCGGTCGGGCCAGCGCATTTTCACTTCTTTCATTTCGCGCAGGTTCACTTCCAGCGGACGGTCGGTGATCAGCTCGATATTGTTAAGACCGAGCAACCGCCGATCAGCACCATGGATCGCGCCATAGCGGGGGCCATTGACATTGACCACCGGCGGGCCTTCAGAGCCCAGTGTTTTCCAGACCACGCCACCCCAGCCAGCCTTGAAAGCTCGCTCGACATTGTACGCTTTGTCTGTCGGTGGGGCCGAAGCCAGCCAGAACGGGTTTGGAGATTTAATGCCGAGGAAGTTCGTTGAAAGATCAGCCATTTTTACTCTCCTCAGCCCTGTTCCTGGCCCAATGGCACACTGCGGTCACGCGAAGCAGACGGGGAGGGTGCATGAAGTGCGCCGCCCGACAACACCGCATCGGCAAAGCCTTCAATGGCTTCGGGACGTTTTGTCAGCGTCGCATGGATGGATTCTGCGGCAACCTTGCCGTCTTCCACCGATGCAACGGTCAGATCCTGACCGCCCGCAACGCAGTCGCCCCCCGCCCATATGCCCTCAACGGATGTGCGACGATCTTCATCAACGCTGATGCGTCCTTTGGAAAGCCCGATGCCAGACCCGGCAATTGGCTCTGGTTCAAACTTCTGGCCGATAGCCTTGAACACCTGATCGGCTTCAAGAATGAGATATTCGCCGGTGCCGGAAAGCTTGCCGCTATCGGCATTGGTATATTCAAAGACCACGGCATTGACCGTGCCGTCTTCGTTCCGCTCAAGGGCATGCGGTTGCAACCAGTGACGGATCACCACGCCATGAATCTGTGCCAGTTCCTGCTCATAGGCGCTGGCATTCATGCTTTCCTGACCGCGACGATAAACGATTGTCACGTTTTCAGCGCCAAGCTTCTTGGTCTGAATGGCAACGTCTACAGCGGTCATGCCGCCGCCGATCACGACCACATTGCGGCCAACGGGGAGGGATGAGAGGTCTTTTGCCTGACGCAGATTGGCGATGTAATCCACAGCATCGATCACGTTGGGCGCATCTTCGCCGACTAGTGCCAGATCATTAACACCCGGCATGCCCATGCCGAGGAAAACTGCATCATAGCCAGCCTTCAGCGCTTCAATGGTGATGTCCTGACCGAGCGTCTGGTTATATTCGATATTGATCGCGCCGATTTTCAGCACGAATTCCAGTTCGCGCTGGGCGAAATTATTGACCGTCTTATAGGCGGCAATACCATATTCATTCAGACCGCCGCCCTTGGGCCGCGCTTCAAAAATCGTCACCTGATGCCCATACATCGCAAGGCGATGTGCTGCGGAGATACCTGCCGGGCCCGCGCCAACGATTGCGATGTGCTTGCCGGTTTCGGGTGCGCGCTTGAAAGGATGATTGCCGGTTTCCATCAGAACATCTGTGGCATAGCGCTGCAAATGACCGATCTTGACCGGTTTGCCTTCCGAAGTTTCGCGAACGCACACTTCTTCGCAGAGCGTTTCTGTCGGGCAGACGCGGGCGCACATGCCACCCAGAATGTTTTCCGATAGGATGGTCTTTGCCGCACCGATGGCGTTGCCAGTGTTAATCTGGCGAATGAAACGCGGAATATCGATGCTGGTCGGACATGCATTCATGCAGGGCGCATCATAGCAATAATAGCAGCGGTCGGATTCAACGAGGGCTTCATGCTTGTTCAGCGGCGGATGCAGATCATCGAAAACATGCGCATAGTCGGCCTTCTCAAGCCGCGAGCCGTGAATATCAGGCCCGTTCGCATGTCCCGGATTATCAATTGCATCAATAGGCGAATTCTCTGCTGATCTCATCGATCGCATCTCCCATTTTTGCTTGTTAAGGCGCGGGTTCCCTTTGCGCACCTTGAACTCTGTTCCGGGCTGCGATCTTTGCCGTCGCGTGGTGCCCGTTACTGATAGGATGACAGATTTTCACGGAAGGTCAAATTTTTTATCATCTGGTCAATTTATGAGAGTTAGGCACTAGAAATAGAGAAAGGCCCGGCTTTGGAAGCGCGGGCCTTTGACAGATGATCAGAGTGTGAAATCAGATTGTCTCTGATTTGAGAATGTCATTGTCAGAGGTTTTCTCTGCTTCTGATTCCTGAAAAGCTTCCGCTTCTTTTGGCAGGGCAGGGCGCGAGCTCAGCACCAGAGCACAACCCGCAATGATGACGGCAGCACCGACAAACTGGATCAACGAAAGCTGTTCTTTGAGGAACACCGCACCCACCAGAACCGCGATGACCGTTACCACGAATTCGACGCTGATGGCTTTGGTCGGTCCCACATTCCCGACCAGTTTGAAATAAAGCACATAGGTAAGCGCACTCATCACGCAGGCTGAAACCAGCAGATAGATGAAGTCAACGAGCCCCGGTGTTGTTGGTACAGGAATGGCGAAAATCAGTGGCAAAGTCAGAATACCGCCAAACACGAATGCGCCGATGGTGGTTTCCCATGAGCCGGTTGTAGAAAGACGACGGCTTGCATAATTGCTGCCGAAAGCTGCCGAGAAGCAGGAGAAAAGCACGGCAATACAGCCCATGATAAATTCAGGCGTAACGGCAACGGCCGGGAAGCCAACCAGTAGCACGATGCCGGTCACGCCGAGCAACAGGCCGATCAAGCCGCGTGAAGTGATGCGCTCAAGGCCCCAAAGCTGGCTGATAACCATCGAGAAAAACGGAATGGATGCAACGCAGATCGCAGCCATTGCCGTGCCAATCAGCGGTGTGCCATAGGAAAGGCCGATCAGCTGGCCTGCAACGGTGGTTGCGCCAACCACGGCGAAGGGTTTCCAGCCCGCGTGAAAATCAAGCCTGCGTCCGGAGAGTTTCGCGATTACAAAAAGCGTTCCAGCCGCAATGAAGGAGCGGAAGGCAACCGCGCCGACCCAGCCAAAGGCTTCGACCACGCGCAACACGACGAGGAACGACAGCCCCCATGCTACAGCAAGAAAAATATAGGTGGCGGTATCTCTGGGTTTCATGCCGATAGGCCTTGTCACGGTTTATGCGTTATCGACTATCTCATAAGGGCGAAAAGCAAAAACGCTTTCCCATCTATTCTCATACCATCTTGGAATGAAATTATGCCGTTTTTGCAGCGGCATTTTCTGCCGCTTTTTGCGCGGCCGCAGCACCGATATTGGCAAAGAAGCGATCCGCGACCTTGCGTGCCACCGAGCCGAGCAGTTTCGAGCCGAGCTGGGCGATCTTGCCACCCGCATCACCCCTGATTGAGTATGTGAGGATCGTGCCGTCGCCGTCTGTGATTAGCGTCACGTCCGTATCACCATGGGCGAAGCCCGCAATGGAACCTTCACCGCGTCCAGAGATCGTATAGGAGGCGGGCGGGTTCATGTTGGAAAGTTCGAGCATGCCGTGAAAGCGAACTTTAAGCACGCCGAGACTGACTTTCAGCGCTGCCCGTATTTCCGTGTCCGACAGACGTTCGAGATCTTCGCAGCCCGGAATGCAGTTTTTCAGCGTTTCAATGTCGTTGAGCGCGTCCCATACGGCCTGCCGGGGTGCAGCGATTCTTTCTTCTCCGACGAGGTCCATGCTTTACACTGCTCCTGATCAACCTAAATTGATGCATATCCCTATACGGAACGACATCAAAATGGAAAATTTCTGTAATTTAACGGATGCACTTCTCCACTAAAATGCTCTATTAAGACAATTAAATCGATTTGATTGACCGGGAGTACCATCATGGCAAGAGACGCGGCGAAGCTTGAAGCAACGGTCGCACAGCTGAAAAAGCACTGGACGGACGCTGCACCAAAGGACATGCGCGCAGCCTTTAAAGCCGATCCAGGCCGTTTTGAGCGCTATTCGCTATCTCTGGACGATCTTCTGTTTGACTGGTCGAAAGCACGTGTCAATGACGAGACGGTTGCGCTTCTGACTGAAGTGGCCAAGGCTGCTGACGTGGAAGGTCGTCGCGCTGCAATGTTTGCAGGCGAGCACATCAACAATACTGAAGACCGCGCTGTGCTGCATGTGGCCCTTCGTGACACCACGTCCAAGGAAGTGCTGGTCGATGGCCATAACGTTCTGCCTGACGTGAAGGAAGTTCTCGACCGTATGGCTGCCTTCTCTGATGGCATCCGTTCAGGCTCGATCAAGGGTGCGACCGGCAAGAAGATCACCGACATCGTCAATATCGGTATCGGCGGCTCTGATCTCGGCCCAGTCATGGCAACGATCGCACTTTCGCCTTACCACGATGGCCCACGTGCGCATTATGTCTCGAACATCGATGGCGCACATATTGCCGACACGCTCAATGCGCTTGATCCGGCAACGACGCTCATCATCGTCGCCTCCAAGACCTTCACCACCATCGAAACCATGACCAACGCGCAGACCGCGCGCAAATGGATCGCCGATGCACTGGGTGAAGACGCAGTTGGCGCGCATTTTGCTGCCGTTTCCACAGCCCTTGATAAGGTTGCAGCATTCGGCATTGGCGAAGAACGCGTCTTTGGCTTCTGGGATTGGGTTGGCGGCCGCTATTCGGTGTGGTCGGCGATTGGCCTGCCGGTGATGATCGCGATTGGTGCAGACAATTTCCGCAAATTCCTTGCGGGCGCGCATTCGATGGACGTGCATTTCCGCGATGCACCGCTGGAAAAGAATCTGCCAATCTGGCTCGGTCTTATCGGCTACTGGCACCGTGCAATTTGTGGCTATGGTAGCCGCGCTGTCATTCCTTATGATCAGCGTCTGGCGCGTGTTCCGGCCTATCTCCAGCAGCTCGATATGGAATCGAACGGCAAGAGCGTGACGGTCGACGGCAAGCCCGTTTCCGGCCCAACTGGTCCAGTTGTCTGGGGCGAGCCCGGCACCAATGGCCAGCACGCCTTCTTCCAGCTTCTGCACCAGGGCACCGACACTATTCCACTCGAATTCATCGTTGCGGCAAAGGGCCATGAAAAGCACCTCGATCATCAGCATGAAATGCTGCTTGCCAATTGCCTTGCGCAGTCGGAAGCGCTGATGAAAGGCCGCACGCTGGATGAAGCCCGCGCGCAGTTAAAGAGCAAGAACCTTCCTGAAAGCGAAGTCGAGCGCATTGCACCGCATCGCGTGTTCTCGGGCAACCGTCCGTCGCTCACACTTGTTCACGACAAGCTCGACCCGTTTGCATTTGGTCGTCTGATCGCCCTTTACGAGCATCGCGTATTCGTCGAAGCGCAGATTTTCGGCATCAATGCGTTCGACCAGTGGGGCGTAGAGCTTGGCAAGGAACTGGCAACCGAGCTTCTGCCGGTGGTTTCCGGTGCTGAATCGGCCGAAGGCAAAGACGCCTCAACAATCGGCCTCGTTGCGCATTTGCACGCACGCCGCAAAGCCTGATACTACAAACAGGTGGATAAGGATAAAGCCGGGTTTCACACCCGGCTTTTTTTCCGTCTAGGTATGAAGTGCTGAATAAAAATGGGAACTGAAATGAAGACCGAGATTATCGAGTTTGCCGGCGATGTACCGGGTAACGCCATTGAACTGCGTGTGTTGCGTTTTGCAGGCAAAGACAGTGATGCGCCGACCGCTTATCTGCAATCCTCGTTGCATGGCGGTGAATTGCCGGGGCAGGCTGCTCTGCATTTTCTCGTTCCGATGCTGAAAAAGGCATCTGAAGAAGGCCGCATTCTTGGCAATATCACGGTTATCCCACAGGCAAATCCGATTGGTTCGAACCAGTGGCAGGCACATCAGCATCTGGGTCGCTTCGAGTTTTTCTCGGCGGTCAATTTCAATCGCGCTTTCCCATTGCTGCCTGATTTCGATACCAGTGAACTGCCCGACCCGGATGCGCCTGTCGCGCTTGCACAGCGTCTCAAGGCTACGCTTTTGAAGATGGCTCTTGCCAATGACATTGTGCTTGATCTTCACTGCGATGATGAAAGCGAAAACTACGTCTATATCGCCAAGGAATTTGTGGAAGACATGAAGGATCTGGCCGTGGCGCTTGGCTCGACCGCGATCCTCGCATGGGACACGACAGCAGACGCTGCCTTCGAGGAAGCCTGTGCGCATCCGGTTCTGCAATTGCCTGCTGACCAGCGCAATATGAAACGCCGCGCCGTTACCACGGTCGAATTCCGTGGCCTCAGCGATGTCTATGCCGATATGGGCAAAGGTGATGCTGAAGGTCTCTACAAGTTTCTCGTCCATCGTGGCGTGATTGTCGACAAAAGCGTGAAGCTCGATCTCGATTACAAGGGTCTGATAACGCCGCTTGAAAATGTGGAAATGCTGCGCGCACCGGAAGGTGGCATGGTGCTTTATCATGTTGCTCCCGGCGATGTGGTGGAAGCGGGTGCAAAGCTCGTAACGGTCGTCACGAAACCGGGTGAGCCGGAAGACGACATTACGCTGACCGCGCCACAGGCAGGCCGAATTCTGACTCGCCGCACGTTGCGCTATGTCCGCCGTGGCGATGATCTTTTAAAACTGCTTGCTGCAAAACCATCGGCAGTCAAGAAGCGTTCCGGCGCCTTAGAAGCATGAGTGCGCTGCCCGCTTCCGAAAAGCTGAAAGCGATCCGTGCCATCCTTTTCGACAAGGATGGTACATTGATCGATTTCGACCGCACGTGGTTTGCCGTGTCATGGAATCTTGCACAGCGCACCGCCAATGGTGATGAGCATCGCGCGCGTTCCTTGCTGGATGCGGGCGGCTATGACTGGCAGGAAAAGCGCTTTCGCGCCAATTCCGTAATCGCTGCCGGAACAGTCGAAGACATTGTGCAGCTCTGGCACCCGGATATTGACGAGGCCGGTTTCAAAGCCAAGATCAGTGAGTTCGACGCCTATACGGTTGCCGAAGGTGCGCGTTCTGCTGTGGCGATCGAAGGCTTGCGGGAAACATTGGAAACCCTTCGCGCGATGGGTTTTATCCTTGGCATTGCCACCAATGATTCCGAAGCGGGTGCTCATGCGACCGCAAAGGCCTTAGGCATTGACCACTACTTTGATGTGGTGATTGGGTATGATACAGCCGCACGTCCCAAGCCGTATCCGGACCCACTGCTCTATTTCGCAGAAAAAGTCGGCCTTGAACCAAGCGCCATCGCGATGGTAGGCGACAATCTGCACGATCTTGAAACGGCACAGGCTGCGAAGGCCGGTCTTGGCGTTGGTGTTTTGTCGGGCAACAGTCCACGCGAGGCGCTTGAGCCTCACGCCGATGTGGTGCTCGACTCCATCGCGGGCTTGCCTGACTTGCTCAAATGATCCTGACTGGATGGTGAAACGCCATCCAGCAGCCATTCTGTCATTTCCGGCCACAGACTTTGTGCAAAGCGCGAGCGGAAAAAGCCAAGATGGCCGATTGGCTGGCCTTCGGCGTCTGCTGGCGAATACCAGAGCTGCTCAATCGGTGCGCTCGTGTGGTAGCTCAGAAAGTGGCTGACTGCGCGCCGCGTTCCCCACGGATCATCTTCAAGTCCCACAGACAAAATGGGTGTTTTGACCTTGGCAATAAGGTCAGCAGCACCAAGCTGCGGATCATCAAAAAAGTAGTTCTTCATCCGGCACCACCGCGCCCAATCCCGGAATACCGAGCCGGGAATTGGCTCGCCATTCATCCAGCGAGGCATACTGGGCGTGAGATAGGAGACCGGCACGCCGACAATGTTCATGCGCGGCCAGGCCCATTTATCATCCAGAAGATGCATTGCACCCGACATGGTAGCCACCATGCCATAGCGCGAAAAGGCGTCGGAGCTTCCAGACACGCCGAGCGCCTGTCCGCCGAAGGATTGGCCTATGCCGACCATTTCATGTCCCGGCGCAACAGCTTGCAGGCGATGGAGTGCTGCGGGGAAATCCTGCACGGCCCAATCCCTGAAACGGATCTCGGGCACTGCTTTGCGGGCACGCCGCGAAGCTGCGACACCACGATAATCATAGGTAAGAACCGCGCGTGCACCTTCGGCAATCAGGTGCTTGGCGAAGGCTGCATAAAAGCCCTGCGGTACGGCTGTTGCTGATGAAATCAGCACCAATGGCTTGTTGCCACTGCCATGAAACAGCTTGCCCGAAAGCGGAAAGCCATCACTGGCCTCGAAGGTGATTTCTTCAATCATCGTTCCATTTCCTTCGACACAAAGCTCCACCAGCTGCGGCTCAACAGAGCCGCAGCTTGCGATCATCTATAATCCTGAGACTGTTTAGTCCCTCAGTTCACGACGCAAAATCTTGCCGACATTGGTTTTCGGCAATGCATCGCGGAACTCCACTTCGCGCGGACGCTTGTAGTTGGTGAGACGCTGAGCGCAGAAGGACTTCACATCTTCTTCTGTGAGGTTCGGATCGCGACGCACCACGTAGAGCTTCACCACTTCGCCTGAATGCTCGTTGGGAATGCCCACAGCAGCCGATTCCACGATACCGGGATGCTCTGCAGCCACTTCTTCGATCTCATTTGGATAGACGTTGAAGCCGGAAACAAGGATCATGTCCTTCTTGCGGTCCACAATCTTGGTGAAGCCGTTTTCATCCATGAAGCCCATGTCGCCGGTGCGGAAGAAGCCGTCGGCCATGATGGCACGTTCGGTTTCATCAGGCCGGTTCCAGTAGCCGAGCATAACCTGTGGACCACGCACACAGATTTCGCCGACCTCGCCGAGCGGCAGATCCTTGCCGTCATCATCGCGAATGACGATATCCGTTGATGGCATTGGCAGGCCAATAGTGCCGCTGAATTCTGTCGCATCGAGCGCATTGGCAGAGGCAACGGGCGATGTCTCGGAAAGCCCATAGCCTTCAGTGATGTGACAGCCTGTCATTTGCTGCCAGCGTTCAGCGACGGGACGTTGCACGGCCATGCCGCCGCCGAGCGTGAGAATAAGTGGCTTGAAGTTGAGCGCCTTGAAGTCGTCATTGTTCATCAAAGCGTTGAACAGGGTGTTGAGGCCAGGAAAGATATGGAACGGATACTTCTGCAGTTCTTTTACGAAGGCCGGAATATCGCGCGGGTTCGGAATGAGAATATTGCGCGCGCCCAGCTTGATGCCGATCATCGCATTCACGGTGAGAGCGAAGATGTGATAGAGCGGCAGGGCGCAGACGAAGTTGAGCTCCTTCGGCTTGCCTTTATTCTGGAATGCGACGTCCATCCAGGTATGCATCTGTTCGACATTGGCGAGAATATTGTTGTGGCTCAGCATTGCGCCCTTGGACACACCGGTTGTACCGCCGGTGTATTGCAGGAAGGCGAGATCGGAATTATTGACTGGGACCGGATTAAAGGACTTGCCGCGCCCCTGTGCCAGCGCATCCTTAAAACGCACATGATCGGGAATGCTCCAGGCTGGCACCAGTTTTTTCACCTTGCGCACCACAAGATTAATGATGTGGCCTTTCAATCCATGCATGTCACCCATAGAGGCAACGATAATGTTCGGCACGTGAATGGAAGCGAGTGACTTCTGGACGGTCGAGGCAAAGTTTTCGAGAACTATCAGCGCTTTGGCGCCTGAGTCATTTAATTGATGCTGAAGCTCGCGGGGTGTGTAAAGCGGATTGACGTTCACGACGACGAGGCCCGCCCGCAGGATTGCTGTAATCGCAATCGGGTACTGCAGGATATTGGGCATCATCACTGCAACGCGATCACCCTTGACCAGTCCACGTGATTGAAGCCATGCGGCGAGTGCGCGGGAGTTTTCGTCCAAATCCTTGTAGGACAAGTCCTTGCCCATACAGGTAAAGGCTGGCCTGTCAGCGAACTGGCGGCATGCGGCGGAGATCATGTCGCCAATAGATGTGGCTTTGCTCAGATCGATCTCATGCGGCACGGCTTTCGGATAGGATTTCAGCCAAATCTTATTTGGTGCAGGCACAGTGGCTGTTGCCTTGCTCGACGTATTCTCAGTTTCGGTTGCCTTTTTCGCCATGCTTTCTCCCCGGATTGCTCCGTCCTTTGTTTGAGTAGCAAGCCGCCACCCTTCTCCCAATGCTGCCTGATTCAGAAAGACTGACAGGCGTGCTCCTCAGAAATTAATGTGGGCGACTTTCGTCGTAATCGCAAGAGTTACATTGACGTAAGCGTAAATTAAAATGCTGTTGATCGTCTTTCCTAACTTTGTGGGTTGGGCGCATCCGCACGCGGCAAACGCTCTGTATCGGTGATAAGGCGGTCCCGTTACGATATCAGGCGGACACTAGCTAACGGCGAATTGTTCGCTGCGCATAGACTGTATCATTGTTTTGATAGCCTTGCTGCCTGAACCGACAAGATCGAAGCTACGCTCGCTTCTGAGCCACTCATTGAGCAGCCCGCCCAGAACAGCAAGCAGAATTTGTGCTGCTGTATAAGATGTCCATTCTCTGGAAAGTTCTCCGCGACGTTCTGCGACTTCAAGCAGCCCTATGAAAAGAGACAGCACATTGGTGCGTGCTTCATTCAGATGTTCAACGACCGGGGCGTTCTCACCAACATACTCGCAGCGCTGGTGAATGATCGTGAAAACATTCTGCTGACGTTCATTGGTAATGAAGAGTTCCATCGCCGTTAGGATCGATTGTTCAAGGACATAGAGAGGATTGGGGTGGTCACAGGCCGCCGCCTGTAGCATAATCTCTTCGTGTGGAAAACGAGTACGGCTGATGAGCGCTTGAAAAACGTCGAGTTTGTCGTGAAAATGAAAATAGATCGCACCCCGTGTCACACCGGCATGGCTTGCGATTTCCATTAATGTAGACTGAGTTACGCCGCGTTCCAGAAAGACATGCTCGGCGGCCGTGAGAATGGCGTCGCGTGTTTCCGCGGCCTCGGCTTTGGTCCTGCGCATTCGGGTTCTTTCGATATTCCAAAGTGAAAAGTTTCCAAAACCTCTTCAGGTTTTTACTTTAAAATTGGGATAACTCATTCGTGATATGTAACATTAGGTGATTGACTATAACACGGTAATTCGTATTTACAAACATTCGTGTATGTTTATTCGGCCGCACCGTGCGACATCAAGGGCAACTCCCATTATGACCATGAACCGTTCTATTCGGCTTTTTGCGGCGGGAGCCGCATTTTTCATCATTGCAGGACAGTCTGCATTCGCGCAGGCTCCGGGAGGCGCTACGCCACCGCCCCCTCCAGTCACTGTTACAGAAATCAAGGCGCAGAACGTTTCCGTCCCTTACGAATATGCAGCTCGGGTGAGTGCATATCGTGATGTTCAGGTGCGCGCTCGTGTCGGCGGCATTCTTCTGCACCGCAATTTCGTAGAAGGCACTGTAGTCAAAGCTGGCGACGTGCTTTTTGAGATCGATCCGGCGCCGTATGAGGCGGAACTGGCTCGTGCGCAGGCACAGGTCGCTCAGGCTGAAGCTCAGTATCAGCAGTCGATCCGCGATGCAGAACGTGCCGAACAGCTCGTTCAGCAAAAGGTGCAAAGTGCGGCTGCCCGCGATACTGCTTTTGCAACCCGCGATCTTAACAAGGCCGCTGTTGCAGCCACCAAAGCACAGTTGCGGACGGCAGAACTCAATCTGAGCTATACCAAAGTCACTGCGCCGATCAGCGGCATCACCAGCCTTGAACAGGTTTCTGAAGGCAGCCTTATCGGTACAGATTCGACATCGAGTCTGTTGACCTCGATCACCCAGATCAATCCGGTCTACATCAATTTCTCCTTCACCGACACGGAAGCTGCGGAAATCCGCAAGCTGCGCGAGGCTAGGGGCGCGACGGGTCAGGACGCCGATCGTCTGCGCATCAAGATTCTGTTTGGTGACGGACAGGCTTATGATCATGAAGGCACTATCGACTTCACGTCTTCATCGCTCGATACCGAAACTGGTACACTGGGCGCGCGCGCTGTCGTGGAAAATCCTGATCAGCGTCTGATCCCTGGCCAGTTTGTGCGTGCAGCTATTCTTGGCGTTACCATCGACAATGCAATTCTGGTTCCAAAAGCAGCATTGATGCAGAGCCCGCAGGGGCAGTTCGTCTATGTTGTGAACAAGGACAACGTTGCGGAAGTTCGCCCCGTTACGATTTCGCGTGAACTGACGGACGCATGGCTCGTAAGCGACGGCTTGCAGGCTGGCGACCGCATCATCACCGAAGGCGTGATTAAAGCTGCTCCAGGCAAGACGGTTAAGCCGGTTGACGCTTCGGCTGAGAAGGCTGCAGGCGATGCAGGAGCAGAGGCTGGTAAAGAACAGGCGGCAGACAAGAAATGAATAGATTCTTCGTCGACCGCCCGGTTTTCGCGGCGGTTATCTCTATCGTCATTGTGCTGGCAGGCCTCATCTCGATGCGGATCCTGCCTATCGCACAATATCCTGAGCTGACGCCGCCACAGGTGGTCGTCAGTGCGACCTATCCGGGCGCAAGCGCGGAAACGGTGACGCAGACCGTTGCGGCGCCGCTTGAGCAGCAGATCAATGGCGTCGAGAACATGCTCTATATGCAGTCCTCGAGCCTTGGCAGCGGCACCATGCAGCTGACCGTGACCTTTGCTCTGGGTACCGATCCGGATCAGGCGACCATCAACGTTAACAACCGTGTGCAGCGTGCGACTTCATCCCTGCCGCAGGAAGTGCAGCGTCTCGGCGTTACCGTCGACAAACGTTCGAGCACGATTCTCGGCATGGTGGCGATGTTCTCGACCACCGACCGTTACGACCGTACTTATGTCGGTAACTATGCGCTTCTGAACGTCATTGACGATCTCAAGCGTCTTACGGGCGTGGGTGACGTTCAGCTTCTCGGCAATATCGATTATTCGATGCGTGTCTGGCTGCGTCCTGATAAGCTTGCACAATATAATCTGACGCCTTCGGACGTTCAGACGGCTATTCAGGAGCAGAACGCACAGTTTGCAGCGGGTCGTTTTGGCGATCAGCCTGACCCGCAGGCGGGACCATTCACCTATACTGCGACAACGCAGGGCCGTCTGCCAGATGCATCGGCATTCGAGAATATCATTCTGCGTTCTGACAAGAATGCTGCAACGCTTCGGCTCAAGGATGTCGCGCGCGTAGAACTGGGGACAGAGAGCTATCTCGTCGACAGTGCTCTCAATGGCACACCCGCGGTTCCGATTGCGATCTATCTGCAGCCGGGTGCCAACGCGCTCAATACGATGGAACTCATTCAGAACCGCATGGCGGAGTTGAAGACGAGCTTCCCTGAAGGCATCGACTATTCGGTTCCATTCGATACGACCAAGTTCATTAAGGTCTCCGTCGAGGAAGTGGTCCATACTTTCATCGAGGCGATTATCCTCGTGGTTCTGGTGGTCTTTATCTTCCTTCAGAACTGGCGTGCGACACTGATCCCGGTTATCGCGGTTCCAATCTCGATCATCGGTACATTTGCGGGCATGTATGTGCTTGGCTTCTCCATTAACCTGCTGACATTGTTCGGTCTGGTTCTCGCCATCGGTATCGTCGTGGACGACGCCATCGTGGTGCTGGAAAACGTCGAACGTATCATGACGACGGAAAAACTGCCGCCGCGTGAAGCTGCCATCAAGGCAATGAGCGAGGTGACGGGGCCTGTTATCGCGATTGTTCTCGTGCTTTGCGCCGTGTTTATTCCGGTCGCCTTCATGGGCGGTCTGGTCGGCGAAATGTATAAGCAGTTCGCTGTTACGATCGCGATTTCGGTGACGATTTCCGGTATTGTGGCTTTGACGCTCACACCTGCATTGTGCGCGCTGATCCTTAAGCCAGGCCATCATGAGCCTATGCTGCCGTTCCGCATCTTCAATCGCTTCTTTGATCGTTTGACGCGCGGCTATACCAGTGGTGTGCGCTTCTTCCTGAAACGTGCTTCCATCGGTTTGCTTATTTTCGCAGGTCTGTTGGGCGCTACATATTATCTCTTTGAGAAAGTGCCGAGCTCGCTTCTGCCGGATGAAGATCAGGGCTTCCTGTTCAGTGTGGCCATCCTGCCGCCAGCGGCATCGCTGGAACGCACGACGGCAGTTCTTCATGAGGCCAGCAGCAATATTCGCAAGCATCCTGCTGTCGAAAGCGTGTTTGAAGTCTCCGGCTTCGATCTGCTCTCGGGTGGTCTGAAGACCAGTGCCGGTACGATGTTCATCATGCTCAAGGACTGGAAAGAACGCACGACACCTGATGTCGATGCGCGTAATCTGCCCGGTGCTATCATGGGTATGAATGCGGGCATTCAGGACGGTCTGGTTCTGGCATTCAATCCACCTCCGATCATGGGACTGAGCACGACGGGCGGTTTTGAACTCTACGTACAGGATCGTACGGGTGGTGGTGTTGAATCGCTGACCAATGCGACCAAGCTTTTGACAGACGCCGCAGCCAAGCGCCCGGAACTGACAGGCGTACGTACAACATTCGATCCGAATGTGCCGCAATATGACATTCAGCTCGACCGCGAAAAAGCCAAGGCGATGGGTGTGCCGATCAACTCGGTATTCACCGCGATGCAGGCGACCTTCGGTAGCGTTTATGTCAACGACTTTACGCTTTATGGCCGAAACTATCAGGTCAACTTGCAGTCGGAGGCTGAGTTCCGCCGTGATCCGAGCGATTTGAAGCATGTGTTTGTGCGCGCCGACTCTGGCAGCATGATCCCGCTCAGCGCATTGGTGACGGTAAAGCGCGTCGTCGGTCCTGATCAGCTCGAACGATTCAATGCGTTCAATGCTGCAAAGGTCACCGGTAATCCAGCGCCGGGTTACACGTCAGGTGACTCTATCAAGGCGATGCAGGAAGTTGCGGCTGAAGTGCTTCCGCAGGGTTACCAGATTGCCTGGACGGGCTCTGCCTATCAGGAAGTCTCGACGAGCGGCAGTGGCAATCAGGCTATGATCTTCGGTTTGATCATGGTGTTTCTGATCCTCGCCGCCCAGTATGAGCGCTGGAGCCTTCCGCTGGCGGTTATTACAGCTGTGCCCTTCGCTATCTTCGGTGCGCTTCTTGCGACCGATCTGCGTGGTCTTACCAATGACGTTTACTTCCAGATTGGTATGGTGACGCTGATAGGTCTTGCGGCGAAAAACGCGATCCTGATCGTGGAGTTCGCGGTATTGCAACGTGAAGAGGGCAAGTCGGCTATTGAGGCTGCTGCTGAAGCTGCGCGTCTGCGTTTCCGCCCGATTGTGATGACGTCGCTGGCGTTCATCCTTGGTGTGGTTCCGCTGGCAATCAGCTCGGGCGCAGGCTCGGCAAGCCGTCACTCGATCGGTACAGGCGTTATCGGTGGTATGTTGGCTGCGACCTTTATCGCAACCTTCTTCATCCCGATGTTCTACAGCCTGATCGCTCGCAAGCCGCCTAAGAAGCGTCCCGACGATGTGGCTGCCACCCCAGCTCCGGCGCAGACTGCTCCGGACGAGGGAAATGGCCCTGCTCACTGATCCGGTGTCCTCGCGCAGCCTATAAGAGTAATGTGCGCCCTATCGGGCGCACAAAGGCCGCTCTAACCGTTTGTTCTAACGCGTATCTTTTCCGAAAACCGTTTCACACTTTTCGGGATGCGCTCTAAGCTGGTCACGCTTAAGGAATTATGCAGTAGGCTGTGTGTGGCGCTCAGGACCGAAAAAGGAAAACCCGCCAATTGGCGGGCTTTTTGTTAAACTGCAGACAACATGCGATGGATTTAATGACACCTGCACATGTTGGGTCATATTTATGAGCAAGCCTCCCCAGGCGCCGCTCGCGCCTTCTCGTCACGCTCTCCATACACTCACATCAACGACCGTTGCTTGACGTCTCGGCAATATACAGCGAGATCGCCTGACTTTTCTAGAAATGCGTCATTATGCTTTGAGCGATTGCCCAAAGAATGATTGCCGCAGGAACTGTCAGGCACGCCAGAAAGATACCGAAGAACACGTAGGTTGCTTCATTCGGTGACCTTTGGGTCTGTGCAGGAGTCTTGTGCCAATGAGTGCTAATGCCTTGGTACATGTATAATTCCTCCTTCTCCTCGATTTTGATTATCGATTAAAAGAAGAAATCTTCAAGCTCAAATAAACGGCTGGATTTATTGACGAAATATGATAAAAGCGACACGAAAGTTACGAGGGTGCGAGCGTAAGTGCACCGAATATTTTCAACAAATCCCACACAATATTCTGATTTCAAATAATTTTACTTACGTACTGTAAGTATCGAATAATCGGAAGTTTCAAAAATCACTGAAAACTCAGTTTGTGGCGCACGCTTTGGTGCGACAAAATGGCACGAAATTGGCTCGTGTTCGAACAGGCTTGGCTTTGGCAATGGCGCATTTCCGGATCAATCAGCTTAATTTAAGTTAGCTGCTGAACGGCGCATTCGGCGCGTGTCGGGGAGAGCGGTTCCAATTAAGCCCGAGCTGTTGAGACTGCTCTAATAAAAGCTGTTCGGAAAATAGCGCAGATAAAGCTCTGTGAGTTTTCCCTGCTGTTGCAGTGATTGAAGTGCGCTGTTGAAAGCGCTCGCTAGCGCTGCATTTTTAGGTGCTACAGCTATACTTAAACCGGGGCCAAGGTATTGCGGCGCAAGATAAGGCCCATCGACAAAGCTGCAGCAATCATTGGCCTGATCACTCTCCAGCCAGAACGATAGAGCCATTCCGTCATCGAATGCTGCATCCACTTCGCTTTTTTGCAATGCGGTCAGTAGTGCTGCGCGATCGGGATAAGGTTTGGCGAGGGCTTGCGGGAAATAAGCTTTTAGAAGCTGCTCGTGTGCCGTTCCTGCAATGACGCCGACATTCTTGCCGCGTACAGCGATAGAAGCGGGCTCAGAGAAACGGTTTGCTTTCATTGTAGCGAAGCGGGCAGGAAGACGCATATAAGCGCGGGTGAAGACAAATTTCTCGCGGTTTTGTGGATTGGCACTGAAGCCTGCAATGATGGCGTCGGCATCTCCGCTTTCAAGCCTGGCTTCAAGCTCGTTCCAAGGCACAGCTTCAATCTGGCAGATGTCACTCAATCCCATCTGATTGCAAAGCGCTTTGGCGAGATCAACATTATAACCGGAAAGCTGCCCAGCCTCGTTCAGTGCATTAAAGGGTGGAAAGTCGAGCGTCGTTACAAAGCGAAGCCTGCTGAGGCCCTGGAGAGACGGCAACGCCAGCCTTTCCTTCTGATTGAAGAAGTCAGGTGCCTTGGGTGCGGATTGTGCGTCGGCGGGAAGGCTGTTCAAAAGCCAACAAGCTGCAACCGCTATGCTCAAAAGGTGCCGTTTCATCGGTGCTTTGTCTAAGCAATATCTTATAATTTCACGTTAATAGAGCCTGTGTGGGAAAATATGCAATGATTTTGAATGGGTTGGCCCAACAGGACGTAAAAATAAAATAACTTCTATTTGAAGTGAATAATTCTGTTTCTATTTTAAATAGAATGAAATAAATATCTATATGTGGGATTATTTAATAAATACATAAATTAGCATTGTAAATAAACCACATCATGAATTGAATTTAATATTAGTAATAATTGAAAATAATCCAGTAGTAGTGCGGGGGTACTATGAGTAATGGATCGATTGCGTTCGATCTGGGGATATGCACTGCCATATCCGCCAGATTGGAGCGCCGTGGCGTGCCGCGTGATTGCCTGAAGCAGGCATATGAAGCGGCTATCATAAACGGGACAAGTTTCTGCGATGAAGTTGCACATCAGCAGGGTGTTTCAGAAGCACTGCTTTTCGAAGCGATAGCCGATTATCTTGAACTGACATTTACAGAAGAGGTTCTATCGTCCCGGGTCTTTGTCACGGGCGAAGAGACATCGGCCATTTTCACTGAGCCTGGCCAGTTGATGGTGCTCGGCCGAGACGGCACTTCCTATCTTTATCTGGCACCAACTGAAAATCGCATCGCGAAATTGCGGGATCATATTTGTCAGTCGCCGGACCTGCGGGATCGGATCAGGATTTGCACGCCCTCATTCATAAAGAGAATTTTGCGGCAGCGTCATCAGAAAGATCTCATTGCGCGAGCGCATGCGATGACGCCGCAGCTTTTTTCTGCGTCCCGTGTTCTTGAGACACCTCAGGCATTCATCATAGCGATGGGGCTCTATGCATTTATCGCCAGTATCGTGAACTGGCCGACAGAAACCATTCTGGCCTTACATGTGTGTCTGACATTGTTCTTTTTCGGTTGTGTGCTTATTCGTCTTTTTGCAGCCATTGGCAGCCGACGTTTGCGTTTTCCCGAGATTATGTCTTTCAAGCGACGTGACTTGCCAGTCTACTCAGTTCTGGTGCCTCTCTATCGCGAGCAGGCCGTGGTCGGGCAGTTGCTGGCCTCGCTTGAGCGGCTCAACTGGCCGCGCAGCAAGCTGGATATCAAGCTTGTGTGTGAGAAAGACGATTTCGATACGATTGCTGAGATCAGAGGAAGGACGCTGCCTTCCAATTATGAACTGGTTCTCGTGCCCTCGGGCGGGCCGCGCACCAAGCCTAAGGCATTGAACTACGCGCTTCAGTTTGCGCGCGGAGAAATAGTTGCGGTTTTTGACGCAGAGGACCGCCCGCATCCTGACCAGTTGCTTGAGGCATGGCAGGCATTTCAGCGGGGAGGCAAGCAACTCGCTTGCGTTCAGGCACCGCTCATTATTGGAAATTTTCGGCAGAATTTGCTCACGCGTATGTTCGCATTCGAATATGCGACCCTGTTCCGGGGCCTGCTGCCATGGCTCGCCTCGCAGGGGCTTGTCATTCCGTTAGGCGGCACCTCCAATCATTTTCGCCGCTCCTGTCTCGATCAGGTTGGCGGATGGGACGCGTATAATGTGACGGAGGATGCCGATCTTGGTATGCGGCTCGCCCGCTTTGGCTATGGCATTGATGTTATCACCCGCGGCACGGTTGAGGATGCGCCGGTGGATTATTCCGTCTGGCACAAACAGCGGACGCGCTGGATCAAGGGGTGGATGCAGACGTGGCTTGTGCATGGCCGAAACCCCTACATGACCTGGCGTGAGCTCGGCTGGTGGCGGTTCGTGGTCAACCAGATTTATACGCTCGGTATTATCGGTTCAGCGCTTTTGCATCCATTCATGCTTATGACGGTGGCTGTACTTGTCGCTATGATGCTCGTCGGACCGCTTGGCTCGGAAAATCTGTGGCTGTTGCGCATTGATCTCGTCAATATCATGCTGGCTTATCTGAGCTTTTACGTGCTTGGTTCCAAAACGATGGAACCGACGGAACTGGGTGGTTACGCTTATATTCTGGCTATTCCTGCCTATTGGGTCCTGATCTCCATTTCAGCCTGGCGTGCGCTTTGGCAGCTGGTGCGAAAGCCGCATCTCTGGGAGAAAACTCCGCACCAGCCAAGTGTGTTCTATTTGTTGGAGGATGAAGGGGTGGGTGTTTTAGATGCGAGGAACTCGGCCCCACGCCCGATAATGGATTGATCTTCGGGGCCAATGGCTTCCAGATCACGTCCTTCATAGGGCAAGCTCAGCAAAACGCGCCGGATTGCAGCAAGTCTGGCGCGTCGCTTGTCATTGGAGCGGATGATTGTCCATGGCGCATAGCCTGTATCAGTGCGTTCCAGCATTGTATGCAAAGCAGTGGAATAATCGTCCCAGCGTGAAATGCCTGCCACATCCATGGGCGAGAACTTCCAGTTCTTGAGCGGGCTGTGGCGGCGTTCATGGAAGCGTTTGAGCTGCATTTCCTGACCAATATCGAGCCAGAACTTAAACAGGTGAATGCCATCAGTGACAATCATTCGCTCGAAATCCGGGGTTTCCGTCAGGAATGTCTCAATTTGCTCTGGCGTGCAGAATTGCATGACGCGCTCAACACCGGCACGGTTATACCAGGAGCGGTCGAAGGTGACGAATTCGCCGGTCGTTGGGAAAAGCTGCACATAGCGCTGGAAATACCATTGGCCACGTTCGGTTTCAGTTGGCTTGGGCAGCGCGACGTTGCGTGCAGTACGTGGGTTCATGAATTGACGGATTGTGAAGATCGTACCGCCTTTGCCGGCGGCATCGCGTCCTTCAAACACTGAAATTACGCGCCCACCTGTGCTTTGCAACCAGTACTGCATCTTGACGAGTTCGATCTGAAGACGCTCCAGCGTTTCCTCATATTCCTTCGTTTTCATCTTTTCAGCATAGGGATAGCCGCCGGACTGCAGAGCCCGGTCATCTATCCAATCTGGAAGCTTCGGATCATTGATATCGAACTTGTGGGTATCGCCATCGATTTTGATCTTCAAGGGCTTGTCAGTGGATTTCGAATTGTCCTTTTCTGTTTTCTTTTTGTTAGCTGTCTTTGAACTGTCACCCACGGCAAGCTCCTTTGGTTTATAGAGAGGCACGCTACGAAAAGTGCCCATATCGCATTATGCATGATATGGGCTGTTTATAAGCCGCGTAAAGGATCGCTTACTCGCTTTTGGGACAATGACTTGGCTAAAGCATGTCACGGAAAAATGGGGGGCCGGTTCTTCGTTAACGACGTGCGTGAAAACAAATAGTTAGAGCGCCGATCTGATTCAATCAGATCGAAACGCGTTCCAGGGTAAATTGCTTGCGCGGTGCAATAAGTGAGAGATGTCAGAATGAGTGAAAACAGCAACCAGCCTTCGCCCGGTTCCGAGCCAGAGGAACCCCTCTTCGCTCCGCTTCTCAGGGTCAAAGGCGTGCTCATTGCCAGCATAGTACTGGTAGTCTGCATCATGGTGCTGGAATTGCCGTTATGGTTCCGTATCGCTTTGATGGTTCTGATCATCATAGGGGCTATCTGGGTTGCCAGTGCGACGCGCGAAGATGCCATCGAGGATAAGCCGCAGGGCGTGCATTCAACCAATGAAATGGCTGATGTTTCGGGCGAACGGCTGGCAGAGCTGTTAACCGATCCGATGATCGTTTTCGATCAGCGTGGAACTGTGCTTTTTACCAATGCCGCCGCTCTTGATGCATTTCAATCTCTTGAAAAGGACACGGGCCTTTATCTGCGTTTTCGTGCGCCGGAAATGCATGCGCTCATCCAGGGGGTGATTGCAGACGGCGAACCGCGCAGCATCGACTATTTTGAGCGCGTGCCGATTGATCGCTGGTATAAGGCGATGGTCAAGGCGCTGCGTGATGCTGACGGCAAGCCAGAGCTGTTTGTTCTTCTTTTCCGCGATCAGAGCGAAACACGGCGCATTGACCGTATGCGTTCGGACTTCATTGCCAATGCCAGTCACGAACTGCGCACCCCGCTTGCCTCACTGCTGGGCTTTATCGAAACGCTGCAGGGACCTGCGCGCAACGATGCAGCAGCGCGTGACAGGTTTCTCGTCATCATGCAGAAACAGGCTGAGCGCATGTCGCGCCTGATAGATGATCTCCTGTCGTTGTCACGCCTTGAAATGCGTGCCCATCTGGCTGTGAATGAATGCGTGGATATGACGGCTGTGCTCAATCATGTGGCAGATACGCTAAGCCCGCTGGCCGCGGGGTTGGATGTCACGATTGAACGCCATTTGCCGGATCATCCGGTCAACGTGACGGGGACGCGCGATGAACTGATTCAGGTGTTCCAGAATCTGGTTGAGAATGCCTGTAAATATGGGCAGGGCGGTAAGCGCGTTATTCTGAAATTGGACGAAGAGAACAATGGCGGTGCATCCGAGGCTGTGGCTTCCATACAGGATTTTGGTCCGGGTATTGCCGCTGAACATCTGCCACGTCTCACAGAGCGCTTCTATCGTATCGATGTTGAAACCAGCCGTGCGCAAAAGGGAACAGGGTTGGGGCTTGCGATCGTCAAGCACATTCTGGCGCGCCATCGCGGGCGACTGGTTGTGCGTTCGCAGCTGGGCGAAGGTTCAACCTTTCTGGTGCGCCTGCCCAAGCGGGCTTGAGTTAGAGCATTTCCAGCAAAAGTGCGAAGCGGTTTTGCGCAGGATAATGCGACGAAACAAATACTTAGAGCACCGATCTGTTTCCATCGGATCGGTGCTCTAAGAGATCATCCCGGAACGATTTCGGGGTGGGTCAGATCGGCGCGCTCGTTATTTGTTTTTACACTCTTTGGGATGTGCTCGAAGAACAAGACTGCTGCAAACGAAAGCCCCGGCAGCGTTTCCGCTCCGGGGCTTAGATTTTTGCGATTTGGCTTATCGTCGTTCAGCGTGCCCGGCGACGTTCTGCCGTTGGCTGGAAAGCCAGTTTCGAATGATATCCGCAATAGGGGCTGGATTCACCGGATTCACTGCCGCAGAAGTGGAAATCTTCATTGAGCGGATCGCCGATTGGCCACTTGCAGGTGCGTTCGCTAAGCTGCAGCAAGGTCAGCTTGCGGGAAATAGGTACAACAACGTCCGAGGCTGGTCTTACGACCCGTTCAGTCACTGCGTCGGCCACATATTCCATCTGAAGTGCGGTTGCACCGACGGTTTGTGTAACGGTTGCAGTGCGGATGGTCGTTGTCGCCTGAGGGCGGCTGATGCCGCCATTCGTCTGGGTTGCAGTAGGACGTGGAGTGGCCGCAACAGTATTGACTTTTTTACTGCGCGGAGCAGCCGTGGTGGTTTTGCCACGGCCCGAAAGCTTCAAACGATGCACTTTGCCGATCACTGCATTGCGGCTCACGCCGCCAAGCTGTGCTGCGATCTGGCTTGCGCTCAAGCCCTCGTTCCATAATTTCTTCAGCAGTTCGACGCGCTCATCTGTCCAGTTCATCGCCCTGGGCTCCAATCAGTTTTCGTTATCCGGAATCCGCCAGTGCTCCCGGATTGCTCCAGGCACAAACACTATATCTATCCGGGTGACTAGGTCCGTCGCACGAAATGTAGTTTTTTGCTTTGAATAGAAACTACATTAATCAACGACTCCATGACAAGGGATAGCCCTGTCAGGCGGATTCCATTTTTATGGTTTTCCCCAACTTGGGTGCAAAAGACGGTTTTTCTGAGTCAGTTGCGCGTATTTTGCAGCAGCTTTTCAGGGTGACATCCCGTCAGGGAGAACATCTGGTGTCTATATATCGACCCGATCTGCAAAATGCCACCCCTCCGACTGCATAGGTGCCATCTTAATCCCGCTCTTTATAATGTGAGCTTCCCGCATGAACTCATGCATAAAGATGCATGATTATCCGGGTGGGCTTTGATTGACATTTTTTTTGTGAACGCCAATATACGCGCGGGATTAAATATTGCCGCCCTGAGGGCGGTTTTTTATTTCCGCCGGGAGGATCATGCAAAGACATGTGATCCCCGACCCGCCTGCGAACGATTGCGTTCATGTGCGGGACATCAACACAATGGGAAACGCTGCCTGACCGGCTTGGCCGGAGGCGCTGCATTTACAAGGCTTATGGAGGCCTGACTGCAATGACCGACGTTACGACTGTGCAACCGCTCTACGACACCTATAATCGTGCGGTTCTGCGCTTCGAGCGAGGTGAGGGCATCTGGCTGATTACCGAAGGCGGCGACCGTTATCTTGATTTTGCTGCAGGCATTGCAGTCAATTCGCTGGGCCATTCCCATCCGCATCTGGTCAATACACTCAAAGATCAGGCTGACAAGCTGTGGCATCTGTCCAATCTCTACGAGGTTCCGGGACAGGAGAAGCTCGGTCGTCGTCTGGTTGAGGCGACTTTCGCTGATAAAGTGTTCTTTACCAATTCCGGTGCCGAGGCTCTGGAATGCGCGATCAAGACCGCGCGCCGTTATCATTATGTCAACAGCAATCCTGAGCGCTTCCGCATCATCACCTTTGAAGGGGCATTCCACGGTCGCACATTGGCAACGATTGCTGCTGGTGGTCAGGCCAAGTATCTCGAAGGGTTCGGCCCGAAGGTCGACGGCTTCGATCAGGTGCCATTTGGCGATGAAGCAGCGCTGCGTGCTGCAATCACCGATGAAACGGCTGCTATTCTGCTTGAGCCTGTGCAGGGCGAAGGCGGTCTGCGCGGCTTCCCGGAAGAATTCATGCGTCTTATTCGCAAGATCTGCGACGACAAGGGCCTTCTTCTGATCCTTGACGAAGTGCAGACTGGCGTTGGCCGTACCGGCAAACTGTTTGCCCATGAATGGTCGGGCATCACGCCGGACATTATGGCAGTCGCCAAGGGTATCGGCGGCGGCTTCCCTATGGGCGCCTGTCTTGCAACGGCTGAAGCAGCCAAGGGCATGACCGCTGGCGTGCATGGCACCACCTATGGCGGCAACCCGCTGGCCATGGCTGTGGGCAATGCCGTGCTTGATGTGGTGTTGGCTGACGGCTTCCTCGAAAACGTGCAGGAAACAGCATTGACCATGAAGCAGGGTCTTGCATCGATTATTGATCGCTATCCCAGTGTCGTGTCTGAAGTCCGTGGCCGCGGCCTTCTGATGGGCATCAAATGCGTTGTGCCAAACGTGACGCTTATTCAGGCTCTGCGCGACGAGCATTTCCTGAGCGTCGGCGCTGGTGACAACGTCATCCGACTTCTTCCGCCACTGGTCACGACGCCTGAAGAGGCTCGTGAAGCATTGAAGCGTATTGAGATGGCCGTAGAGCGGCTTGCAATCGCAAATCCGACCAGCAAGACGGCGTGAGATTATGGCGAACAATAACGGTATCAAGCACTTCATCGACCTTTCAACCGTACCAGCCGGTGAACTCCGCGCCATTATGGAAGATGCCAAGGCGCGCAAGGCTCGGCTGAAGGCTGGCGAAATCGAAAAGCCTTTTGCCGGCAAGGTGCTGGCAATGATTTTCGAGAAGCCGTCCACACGTACCCGCGTCTCGTTTGATGTAGGCATGCGCCAGCTTGGTGGTGAGACGATCATGCTCACGGGTTCGGAAATGCAGCTCGGCCGCAGCGAGACCATTGCAGACACCGCAAAGGTGCTTTCGCGCTATGTGGATGCGATCATGATCCGCACAACATCGCATGATCGTATGCTGGAATTGGCCGAATATGCGACCGTTCCTGTAATTAATGCACTGACCGATGACACACACCCTTGTCAGATCATGGCTGACGTTCTTACATATGAGGAACATCGCGGCTCGATCAAAGGCAAGACCTTTGCCTGGATGGGGGACGGTAACAACGTTCTTCATTCGCTTGTGGAAGCTGCGGCGCGTTTTGATTTCAACGTCAATATCGCAACGCCGGAAGGCAGCGAGCCGAAGCAGCAATATATCGATTGGGCAAAGGCAAACGGCGCGAACATCATGTCCACAGCGGACCCGGACAAGGCGGTAAGCGGTGCGGATTGCATCGTCACCGACACATGGGTTTCGATGGGGCAGGAAGATCATGCCCGTGGCCATAATGTTTTCATGCCCTATCAGGTCAATGCACGTCTGATGGCTAATGCTGACCCTAAGGCGCTTTTCATGCACTGCCTGCCCGCGCATCGCGGTGAGGAAGTGACCGACGAAGTGATCGACGGCCCACAATCGGTCGTATTCGATGAAGCTGAAAACAGGCTCCACGCCCAGAAGGCCATTCTGGCATGGTGCCTGCAAAACAGCTGATTGGGAGCATAATTTGTCTGACAAGATCAGCAATGAGCAAATCGAAGTCGAAGACATCCAGATCGCTCTGGAAGACCTCGACTTCGCCGGCGACGATGCCGTTGTGCCCTTCCAGGTGGAGGGGCTCGACGTGCGTGGTCGCGCCGTACAATTGGGCGGCAGCATTGACGCTATTCTGAAACGCCACGACTATCCGGAACATGTCGCCCGCCTTCTGGCCGAAGCAACGGTTCTGACTGTTCTTCTTGGCACGTCTTTGAAATTCGACGGCAAGTTTATCTTCCAGACCCAGTCCGATGGTCCTGTCGATATGCTGGTCGTCGATTTCCGCACGCCGCGTTCCGTGCGCGCCTATGCACGCTTTGATGCCGAACGCGTCAGGGAAGCCGTGAGCACAGGCAAAACTCGTCCTGAAGAGCTGCTCGGTCGTGGCACGCTTGCCTTCACGGTCGATCAGGGCGCGCATACACAACGCTATCAGGGCATTGTTGCGCTTGATGGATCGACGCTGGAAGAAATTGCACGTACCTATTTCCGTCAGTCCGAACAGATTGCAACCGACATGAAGCTGAGCGTTGCGAAGCTTGTCGAACGGGGTAGCGATGGCAAACTGGTCGAGCGTTGGCGCGCTGGTGGTCTGATGATTCAGTTTCTGCCAGAATCCGAAATACGCTCGCGCATGCCGGACCTTCCGGGTGGTGATGGTGACGAGAACACCGCTATTCTCGGTCCTGAAGACGACGGCTGGGATGAAGCGCGTTCGCTGGTCGGAACGATCGAAAGCTCCGAACTGACCGATCCGCAGGTCGGTTCAGAGCGCTTGCTCTATCGTCTGTTCCACGAGCGTGGCGTGCGCATCTATGAAGCGATCCGCGTTGAGGATGATTGCTCATGCTCGCGAGATAAGATCGAAGGCGTGTTCAATAATTTCTCGGCTGAAGAAATTCAGGACAGCGTTAAGGACGGCAAGATTTCGGTGACATGCGAATTCTGCTCCACGACCTATGAGTTCGATCCCGAGCAGTTTGCGAAGTGATGAAAAAAGGCGCTTCTTTTGAAGCGCCTTTTTTCAGTTCAGTGTGCGGCGTGTTTCGGGAATATCGAGCGAGAAGGCCGGAATATCGACTTCAAAAGCTTTTCCATCAGAAGCCTGCATCTGATAGCGCCCCACCATCACACCGGATGTGGTGGTGAGTGGGCAGCCTGAAGAATACTGATAGGAGTCGCCGGGGTTCAGCGTTGGCTGATCGCCGATAACGCCATCTCCCTGCACTTCTTCTATCTGACCATTCCCATCCGTGATCTGCCAGTAACGCGAGCGCAACTGTACGGTATCGGAAGAATTATTGGCGATCGTGATCCGGTAACCCCAGACGTAGCGGTTTTCTTCAGGCTCAGACTGATCTTCAAGATAAAAGGGCTCGGCCGTTACTTCGATACCCCGCGTTACCGCTCTGTACATACGCACCCGCCTTTGAATCGCATCAAACACACTTCACAAAGCTATCGCCAAAGTTGCGCGAGAGGTCAACGATTTGAAGCGGACAATTATGCCGCAATTGCCGAAATGTTCCGGCAATTGCGTTGTTTATGCATCATTTTGCGATCAAAAGACGCTGGATTAGTACAATCGTATTAACGAGCGGCGCTTTTAAGCGCATCCCGAAAAGTGTGAAACGGTTTTCGGATAAGATGCGCGGTAAAAAAGAAGAGAGAGCGCCGATCTGATTAAATCAGATCGAAACGCGCTCTAGCGCTTCCAGGACATCCTCAACCAGATCGTCCGTATCCTCAAGGCCCACCGAGATACGCAGCATACCGTCAGAAATGCCAAGCTCTGCGCGGGCTTCATCGGTGAGGCTCTGGTGCGTGGTTGTGGCGGGGTGCGTGATGATGCTCTTTGCATCACCCAGATTGTTGGAAATGCTGAAGACCTGAAGCGCATTTTCAAACTTGAAGGCCGCTTCCTTGCCGCCTTCGAGTTCCAGCGCGATCAGCGTCGAGCCGCCAGTCATCTGCTTGGCGATGATGTCGGCCTGCGGGTGGTCGGCGCGGCCGGGATAAATGACCTGCTTCACACCTGCCTGACCGGCAAGCGCATCGGCAACGGCTGCAGCCGACTGCGTCTGCTGACGCACGCGAACGCCAAGCGTTTCAAGGCCTTTCAGCATGATCCAGGCGTTGAATGGGCTCATGCCCGGACCGGTATGACGGAAGTAAGGTTGCAGAACTTCCTCGGTCCATTCCTGATCGGAAAGGATGATGCCGCCAAGACAGCGACCCTGACCGTCGATGTGTTTGGTTGTGGAATAGACGATGATATGCGCACCGAGTTCCAGCGGCTTCTGGTAAAGTGGCGTTGCAAACACGTTGTCGACGATGAGCTTTGCGCCGATCTCATTGGCAATTTCTGCTACAGCCGCAATGTCGATAACCTCAAGTGTCGGGTTCGACGGGCTTTCGAGCAGCATCACCTTGGTATTCGGGCGAACCGCAGCTTTCCAGTTTTCAATCTTCGAACCGTCGATGATCGAAAACTCCACGCCATAGCGTGGCAGCAGGGTTTCAATAATATAGCGCGACGATCCGAAGACGGCGCGTGCACAGATGACGTGCTCGCCTGCCTGTACCTGACAGAGAATGGACGCAGCAACCGCTGCCATGCCGGATGTGAAGGCGCGTGCATCTTCTGCACCTTCAAGTGCGCACATGCGCTTTTCAAACATGTCGGTGGTTGGGTTGGCATAACGCGAATAGATGAACCCCGGGTCTTCGCCTGTGAAGCGAGCTTCGGCGGCTTCTGCCGTCGGGTAGAGGAAGCCCTGCGTCAGATAGAGGGCTTCAGACAACTCTGCAAAGCCCGAACGCAGCGATCCTGCATGAACGAGTTGAGTTGCCGGGCGGAACTTGCGGGTAGTCTCATTCGTCATTTTTCCAACCTGTCGAAAGCTGGTCGGCCGGGGCACGGAGGCGCCTCGGCGGCCAATAAAAAACCGGCCTTGCGAAAACGCAAAAGGCCGGTAACGAACCGCGGCCTCATTTAGCGAATTCTTTAACGTGGCTGCAAGCCGGCCGGCCAAATCACCACGGAACACTTTTTCCTTATGCCTCTTGGCCGGGGTCGTCAATGCTTGGAACATCAGTTTTCAGGAAAACCGCTGCCTGCCAAAGCTCTGATAGCTGTGATTCCTGCGGAAAACCCGCAAACTGCGGGGTTTCAGGGTTGGCATTGGTGTCGGGAGCGGTCAATGGTCATAGACCAAAAATTAAGTAAGTCACGGAGTTCAGTGTTATGACGCAGAGGGATGCAGGAATTCTGGCAGATGCGGATATCGCTGCGCTGTTTGAAAGCGGTTTGCTCAAATCTGCGCGTCCATTGGATGTGGATCAGATTCAGCCTGCCAGCCTTGATCTGCGGTTGGGTGCGAAAGCCTATCGTGTGCGTGCATCCTTCATGCCTGGCCCTGGTACACCAGTTATCGACAAGCTCGAACGCCTCAAGCTGCACGAGATTGATCTGACCGCTGGTGCCGTGCTTGAAACCGGCTGTGTCTACATTGTGCCATTGCTCGAAAGCCTGTCACTTTCGCCAGAGCTGTCAGCGTCAGCCAATCCCAAGAGTTCAACCGGTCGTCTTGATATCTTCACGCGCGTCATCACAGACGGGGCGCAGGAGTTCGACAAGGTTCCGGCTGGTTACAAAGGTCCACTTTATCTCGAAGTCAGCCCGCGTACCTTCCCGATTGTGGCCCGCACCGGTTCACGCCTGTCGCAAATCCGTTTCCGCAAGGGTCGTGCGCAACTGAGCGAAGCAGAACTCGCGACCCTTCATCAGAATGAAACGCTGGTCGCTTCTGAAATGCCGAATATTTCGGGTGGTGGTATCGCACTTTCGGTCGATCTGTCAGGTGGTGAAGACAAGCTCATCGGCTATCGCGGTAAGCACCATACGGCTGTTGTCGATGTCGATAAGCGCGCCGCGCATGACGTGCTGGATTTCTGGGAGCCTATCTATGATCGCGGGTCACGAGAGCTCGTGCTCGATCCTGATGAGTTCTATATTCTGGTTTCGCGTGAAGCCGTGCATGTGCCGCCGCTTTTCGCAGCTGAAATGACGCCTTTCGACCCGCTGGTCGGCGAATTCCGTGTGCATTATGCGGGCTTCTTTGATCCCGGTTTCGGTCACAGCTCCGCTGGTGGCACCGGAAGCCGTGCGGTTCTGGAAGTGCGCAGTCATGAAGTCCCGTTCATTCTCGAACATGGCCAGATTGTCGGCCGTCTTGTTTATGAGCATATGTTGAATCGCCCGAAGGCGCTCTACGGCGTTGATCTCGGATCGAACTATCAGGCGCAGCAACTCAAGCTCTCTAAGCATTTCCGGTGATTGCACTCTTCCTGATCCCGCTTTTATAAACGAGGGATGAAGTGGAGGAGACCGGAAGAGTGAAGCATGGGAAGGACGAGGTACGGGAAAACACAGTAGATCTGCCAAAGCAGCGTCTATTGGTGGGCATCGTTGCGCTACCGGGCTTTACACTGACGGCACTCAGTCTGTTTCTTGATCCGTTTCGACTGGCAGCCGATGACCGTGACAAGAGCCGTCAGATCCGGTGTGGGTGGAAAATCTGCACATTGTCAGGCGATCCGGTCACGTCCAGTTCCGGCATGGTCATTGAGCCGACCGCTCCCATCGGCGAACTTGATGAATGTGACTATGTGGCTGTGGTTGGCGGTTTGCTTGCACAATATCGCCCGCGTCAGCAGGCGCTGATTGATCTGATCAAACGAGCCGACAAACGGGGCAAAACGGTAGTAGGCCTTTGCACGGCGGCGTTCCTTCTGGCCGAGGGCGGCTTGCTGGATGATCGCAATTGCTGTGTCAGTTGGTTTCACCGCGACGATTTCGTCGATCTTTTCGATGGCCATACGGCTGACACGACCAGCCTTTTTCACCGTAGCGGTCGGCACTATACCTGCGCAGGTGGGCTGGGCGCAGCCTCCTTGTCTCTATCGATCATCCAGAATGAAATCTCGGAGGAACTGGCGCGCAAAAGCGCGTCCATCCTGATGATCCCCTATGAGCTGGTGCGATCAGAGCAGCCAGCGCTCAGCTTCAATGGCGTTCGCTCGCCGATGATCCGCAAGGCAATCCGTATTTTCGAAGAAACGCTGGAAGAGCCGGTGCCGATGATCGATGTGGCGCGCAAGCTCGGCATTTCTGTACGCCAGATGGAGCGTGGTTTCCGCATGGCAGTAGGGCGAACAGCATTTGAGGTGCGCGAGGAGTTGCGGGTCAAGAAGGCGCGGGAACTGTTATCGGAAACCGGGCTGTCGCTTCTGGAAGTGGCCGTTGCCAGCGGCTTTACCGATACACGCAGCATGAACCGTTCGTTTATCAGGCAGAAGCAAAAAGCCCCGCGCGAATATCGTAAACAGCACTGAATTCCCGAGATAACTTGCGAATCCCGCACCGACCTCCTATTTTCCGCGACGAAACTGCCGCTCTGGCAGAAGATGAAGCTTTCGTTCTTTTTACACATGTCTTAGCGGAAAACCGGTTCCCACTTTTCCGAGACATGCTTTGACGCAGGAGATTTGCATGTCTGATGGTGTAAACCGTTTTCTTGGCGATACGCCAGCGCGTGTACTGATCAAGCTTGTGCTGATCTCGCTTGTGGTTGGCGTGGTAATGAGCGCATTCCATTGGACACCGTATGATATTCTTTACGGCATCCGCGATTTCGTGCTGCGTCTGTGGAATATGGGCTTCTCAGCAATTGCCGGTTTTGCTGATTATCTCATTCTTGGTGCGGCAGTCGTCATTCCTGCCTTTATTTTGCTCCGTATCCTGAGTTACCGGAAATAATCAGAGCATTTGAGCCAAAACTGCGCTGCATTTTTGTGCCGACCAATGCTTCAATTTGAACCGCTCAGAAATCGGACAAATGCAGCAGAACGACACATTTATTCTTTCCCGGCGTGGATTTTTGGTCTTCGCCGGTGGTGCACTGGCTTTCGCCGCCTTGCCTGCAGGTTTTGCGGATGCCGCAGCAGACGTCGATCCGACAGAACTGTTCAATCAAATCCGCAAGGCCAACGGCCTGTCGTTGATGGCGACTGACAGCAAGCTCGAACAGGCCGCGCTTTATCAGGCAAGGCGTATGGCGAGCCACGGCAAGATCGGCCACTCGGTTGGCTGGGGCAATGGGTTCGTGTCACGGCTGAAACAGGCAGGCATTCGCGGTCCCGCTGCGGAAAATGTCGCCGCTGGTCAGCCCAATACACAAACCGTCTTCGATGCCTGGATGAAATCGCCCGGTCATCGCAAAAACATGCTCGATCCGACTTTTCAGCATTACGGCCTTGCCTGGGCAACGCCTGAAAATAATCCGCGTCGCATTTACTGGGCGATAATGCTTGGACTTTAGAGCACGTCTCCCAAAAGTGGGAACCGGTTTTGGGAGACATGCTAAAAATAACAGTTAAAGCGACACGCTTTAACCTACTGACATAATGCTGTCAGACCTGCGACAATGCGGTGGCCGAATTTTCTGTCGTTTCCGGAAATTCCAGAGTAGAGCTTCCTCTTATTGCTAATCAGTTGTCGGGGTCAGCCATGGATCAGATGCTGCACGAAAAAGGCATCGTTTCCAGACCATTTGAAGTGACCAATCGCATGGTGATGATGATCGCCGTGCCGATGACGCTGGCCGCTATCACTACGCCTCTGCTGGGGCTGGTGGATATGGGCGTGGTCGGGCAGATGGGGCAGGCCGAACTGATTGGCGGACTGGCAATCGGTGCGCTGGTTTTCGATTTTCTGCTGACGATGTTCAGCTTCCTGCGTTCCGGTACGACCGGCCTTGTGGCACAAGCCATGGGTGCGGAGGATAAGGCGGAAGAACAGGCGATTTTCTGGCGCGCAATCATCATAGCAATCGTTGCCGGTTGTCTGATGATCCTGAGCCTGCCGCTTGTCCTCACTATCGCATCTGATTTTATTCATCCAACGCCCGCAACACAGGCAGCGATGGTGAGCTATGTTTCCATTCGCATGTTGTCGGCACCTGTCGCGCTGATCAATTATTCAGTGCTTGGTTTGCTGCTTGGCCGGGGGCAGGGTGTGCTCGGGTTGAGCCTTCAGGTGCTTATCAATGGCATCAATATTGTACTCTGTATCGTGCTCGGCCTGGAACTGGGTTGGGGTGTCGAAGGCGTTGCCTGGGCAACTGTGACCGGCGAAACGGTGGCCGCTATTGTCGGGCTGTTTCTTGTTATGCGGCATTTCCACAGGCAAACGGGACGCCATCCGGATATCAGGCACATTCTGCACAAGGCTGGCATTGTGCGGATGATCGCGCTCAATCGCGACATCATGATCCGCTCGATCCTGCTTTTGACGGCGTTTGCTTTCTTCACACGCGCTGGCTCGGAGCTTGGACCTGTGACGCTTGCAGCAAATGCGGTGCTGATGAATTTCTTCCTCATCTGCGGTTTCTTCCTTGATGGAATGGCCGCAGCTGTTGAGCAGATTGTTGGGCGTTCGGTCGGTGCACGTCACAGCCCCGCTTTCGTGCGTGGTGCCAAGCTGACCTTTGTCTGGGGGCTGGTCATGGCCAGTGCGATTGCACTGATCCTGATGGTGTTTGGTGATGCCATTATCGGCCTGCTGTCAAAGGCTGCGGACGTGCGTGATGAGGCGATCAAATATCTGCCGTGGGCGGCACTCACGGGCCTCACGGGCCTGCTCGCCTTTCATATGGACGGCGTCTATATCGGTGCAACATGGTCGCGCGACATGCGCAATATGATGTTCTTCTCGCTGATATTTTTTCTGGCGGTACTTTATGCAGCAAAGCCCGTGATGGGCAATCACGGGCTTTGGCTGGCAATCAATCTGTTTCTGTCGATCCGAGGTATAACACTTCTGACATTGCTGCCGCGCAGATACAGGTCTGAGTTTTTTGGAGCATGCTCAAGCAAAGTTTAATCAGGCAGGCGGCGTTCGGCCCATTCCTTCGTGTCGCGGTCACGCAGCGCGGCAATGTTTGCCACACCCTCGGCTTGTACGGCTTTGGAAAGCCCGCGCAGGATTTCTGATGCGAGGCCCGGCCCGCGATAGATCATGCCAGTATAAAGCTGCACGAGATCGGCACCAGCCTTGATCTTGGTGAGTGCTGTTTCGGTGCTGTCGATGCCGCCCACGCCGATCAGAGGCATGTCAGGGCCGACACGTTCGCGCATACGGGCCAGAATGATGGTCGAACGCTCGAAAAGCGGTGCGCCGGAAAGCCCACCGGTTTCTTCGCGGTTCTCAGTGCTTTTCAGGCCAGTACGTGAAAGCGTGGTGTTGGAAACGATGATGCCGTCGAGCTTCTGCGCTTTAGCTTCCGCCGCGATATCATCCAGTTCTTCGTCAGAAAGATCAGGCGCGATCTTGAGGAAGACAGGTCGTTTCAGCGTGCACATCTTGCCTTCTTCGTCACGCGCTTCAAGTACGCGCGAAAGCAGTTCTCGCAATGCCTCGCGCGACTGAAGATTGCGCAGGCCCGGCGTGTTGGGCGACGAAATGTTGACGGTGAAATAGCGCGCAAGCTGATAGAACTTACGGATGCCGGCCACATAATCACCGATACGATCTTCGGTATCCTTATTGGCACCGATATTGACGCCGACGATACCACTTTTGCCTGCACGCTGGGACAGTCGCTTGAAAGCCGCATCATGACCTTCATTGTTGAAGCCAAGGCGGTTGATGACGCCGCGATCGTCTACCAGGCGGAAGATGCGTGGACGCGGATTGCCGCTTTGTGGACGCGGGGTGATTGTGCCGACTTCTGTGAAGCCAAAACCGATTTTCAGAAGCGCGTCCGGCACTTCGGCATTCTTGTCATAGCCCGCAGCCATGCCCAGCGGATTCGGGAATTGCAGTCCCGCAATCTTGACCGAAAGTGCAGGGTCATTGGGGCAGTTGCATGTGACGATACCGGTTTTAAGACCAGCAATGGACAAACCATGCGCCTGCTCGGCATCGAACGAGAACAATGCCCGTCGCCCGATAAGTTCAAAAAGCCCGCTCATTTATCCTCAAGCTCCGGAAAGATATGGAGTCCATCTTTGTCGAGCGGCAATGGCTCAACTTTCGTGACTGCAGACATTGGCAGTGTCGCATAAAGATGCGGAAACAGTGCCCCGCCGCGCGAGGCTTCATATTTCAGTGCATCGCCTAAGGCAGTCACATCCACGCTTACCAGCAGCAGATCCGTTTGCCCGGCAAAATGTTTGGCGGCTGTTTCGCGCACCTGTGTATAGGTGGAGAAATGGATATAGCCATCGGCAATATCAACCGGTGTCCCGGTAAAAATGCCAGCCTCTTCTGCCTGCGCCCAGAGATCGCGCGGGGCGATCTTGTAGATGGTCGTTTTGGTCATGGCTGCTCTCTAGACCGAATTAACCAGAAAATCAAAGCATGACATGTTCGTTTTTCTTGCATAGCTCCCATATGTTGGGTGGAAGCTTAAAGTGCATCCCGAAAAGTGTGAAACGGTTTTCGGGCAAGATGTGCTTAAAATATGCTCTGAAGGAGATCGAACCATGTCTGGCAACACCATGCCGCTATTTCGCACACTCGCAGCCGTTTCATTGCTGGGTACAAGCTTTGTTGCAAGCGGGGCCTATGCTGAGGAAAATGGGCGTTATCGCCTTGAAGGCACCGAAACTGGTTATGTTCGGCTCGATACGCGCACCGGTGCACTGTCGGTTTGCAATGAGCAACAGGGACAGCTTATCTGCAAGATGGCGACCGAGGATCGGGAAGCTTACGAAAACGATCTTTCTGATTTGCAGGATCGGGTGAAGAAGCTCGAGGACAAGGTTACAGCCCTTGAAGCAGGTGGTGCATCAGCAACAGCGTCCAAGCTGCCAACAGATGCAGAGTTTGAGCAGTCTCTTGGCTATATGGAACGTTTCATGCGTCGCTTCATGGACGTTACGAAGAGTTTCGACAGCGAAGCCGATAAGCCTACTGAGCGTACGGCGCCCGCTCAGTAACGAGTTGATAATATGGTGGGCCTTGCGCGCTACCTATGAAAATGCTTGCCTTCCCATGTCTGCTTCCTCCAATTAGTGGGGAGCAGCAGGGGAGGATGGTCCGGCAATGCAGGGCTGGGGAATTATAGGCGCGGCATTTTTATATCTGTTGATGTTGTTTGCGGTTGCAAGCATCGGCGACAGGCGCGCCGCACGCTGGAGCAGCGCTCCACGCCCCTATATTTACGCACTCAGTCTCGCGGTTTACTGCACGTCATGGACATTCTTCGGTTCGGTTGGCCTCTCGGCGCAGCGTGGACTCGAGTTTCTGGGCATCTATATCGGTCCAATTCTGGTCTTCACGCTCGGCAATCGCCTGTTGCGCCACATCGTACGATTGGCGAAGTCAGAACACATCACCTCCATCGCTGACTTTCTGGCTGCCCGTTATGGCAAGAGCTTTGGCGTGGCTTCACTTGCAACCTGTATCGCAGCAGTCGGCTCCATTCCCTATATCGCGCTGCAACTTAAAGCCGTTTCCGGCAGCGTCGGGCTGGTGATGGAGCATTATGGCTCGGCCTTTGATCCGTCCTCGTTTGTCTTTGGCGATATTTCCCTGCCGGTGGCTGCCGTTCTGGCAGTCTTCGCCATTCTGTTCGGCACGCGTCACACAGATGCGACCGAACATCAGAACGGCCTTATACTGGCGGTTGCACTTGAATCAGTGATCAAACTTTCCGCATTTCTTGCAGTTGGTTTTGCCTGCACCTTCTTTGTTTTTGGCTCGCCGGGAGAATTGATCGAGAAGATTTCGCAATCGCCAGCGGCCCTTGATGCCTTTCACTATGAAACCTCAATCGGTACGTGGATCGTGCATACGACGTTGAGTGCTGCCGCCATCATCATGCTGCCGCGCCAGTTTCATGTGACGGTTGTTGAAAGCCGCAGTGAGAAAGAACTGCGTACCGCCTCATGGCTGTTTCCGCTTTATCTGATCCTGATCAATATTTTCGTTTTCCCGATTGCGCTCATCGGCGTCATGACGCTTGGCAATACAGTCAGTGGCGATCTTTATGTGCTGGCACTGCCACTATCAGCCGGTGCCCACTGGCTTGCGCTGATAGCCTTTCTCGGCGGGCTTTCAGCAGCCACGGCTATGGTTATCGTTGCTTGCGTGGCGCTGGCGATCATGATCTCCAATCACCTTGTGCTGCCGCTTATCATTCGCAGGCTCGCTGTTCGCCATCCGACTGAACAGCGCGATCTGACGATGATCATTCTCAATACGCGGCGACTGACGATCATCGGCATTCTGGCGCTGGCATTCGTCTATTACCGCATGGCGTCCAATAATATTCACCTCGCATCCATCGGTCTGATATCTTTTGCAGCCATTGCGCAGTTTATGCCCTCGTTTATCGGCGGGTTGTTCTGGCGCAATGCCAATGGACGTGGCGCAATGCTCGGCCTGTCTGCTGGCTTTCTGATCTGGTCCTATACGTTGCTTCTGCCAACCATGGCTCCGGAAGACGCGGAGATCCTGCGCGAAGGCTTTCTTGGTTTTACCGCCTTACGGCCTGAGGCCTTGTTTGGCACCGATGCTTTGCCTTTGACCAATGGCGTCATGTGGAGCCTTGCGGCCAACACCTTGTTTTACATTCTTGGCTCGCTTTCACGTGCCTCCACACCGCTTGAACGTATTCAGGCAAGTATTTTTCTGCCGCGCTATTTTATTGGTACGCCGACCCTCAAGCGCTTTCGGACAACGGTTACGGTCGCAGAACTCAAAGCAACCATGGCCCGCTATCTCGGAGCCGAACGTGTTGAGCGGGCTTTCCTTCGTTTTGAAGGGCGAGAGCAGCGCAGGCTCGATCCCGGCATGACGGTGGACACACCGTTGATCCGCTATGCGGAGCAATTGCTGGGCACTGCTGTCGGTTCCTCGTCGGCGCGTCTCGTCCTGTCGTTGCTTCTCCAACGCAACGATGCCTCTGCGCGTGACGCACGGCAATTGCTTGATGATGCGTCTGTCGCCCTGCAACAAAATCGGGATCTTCTGCAAATTGCGCTCGATCAGATGGATCAGGGCATAACGGTGCTCGACAAGGATCTGCGGCTGACATGCTGGAACCGTCAGTTCCGTGCTCATTTTGATCTGCCGGATGAAGTGATGCAGGTCGGTATTCCGGTGTCCGAAATTGTCGAGCATCTGGCCAGCAGCGGCGATCTTGCCGTCAACGCGCAGCATTCGGTTATACGGTCTCTTGCAACCCTCAGACAGCCATGGCGCATGACGCTGAAATCGACCGGAAAGGTGCTGGAGATCAATTCTAATCCCATGCCGGATGGGGGGCTTGTCGCAACCTATACAGACATTACTGCCGAAGTTGAGGCCGATCTGATGCGCCAGAAGGCGGCCGAAGTTCTTGAACAGCGCGTCGCGGATCGTACTGCCGAGCTGACGCACGTGAACCAGAAGCTTGCAAAGGCACAATCCGCAGCCGAAGAAGCAAACCTTGGCAAGACACGGTTTCTGGCTGCAGCTGGCCATGACATTTTGCAGCCTCTCAATGCTGCACGGCTTTACAGTACAGCGCTGACAGAAAAGCTTGGACGTGCAGAAACCAGCCAGCTCGCCCGCAACATCGATTCTTCACTTGAATCGGTCGAGGCTATCCTGGGCATGGTGCTCGATATATCGCGGCTCGATACGGGCGCACTCAAGCCGGAAGTTTCGGTCTTCCGTCTCGATAAGCTTCTAAGTCAGATTGCGACAGATTTCACACCGATGGCTCGTAAAAAGGGGCTTAAACTGCGGGTGGTGCCGTCGAGTATCGTGGTGAAGACAGACCGCAACATGCTGCGACGCCTCATCCAGAATCTGGTTTCAAATGCAATCAAGTATAGCCGTAAGGGTGGCATTCTGTTTGGTGTTCGCCGACGTGGCGATTTTATTGAATTGCAAGTGCTTGATACCGGGATTGGCATCCCGCAGCAGAAACTGAAACTGGTTTTCCGTGAGTTTACGCGTCTTGATGAAGGCATGCGTGAGGCGGAAGGCCTTGGTTTGGGCCTTTCCATTGTCGATCGTATTGCACGTGTATTGTCGCTGCCCCTGACACTATCCTCAACGCCAGGGAAAGGCAGCGTTTTCACGCTGCGCATTCCAATCAGCGCAGCACCTGCTCCTATGGAAGAGGTTGCAAGCCGCACGGGCGTGAAGCGTGCGTCGAGCCTCACCGGCCTTGATGTGCTTTGTATCGACAACGACGCCAATATTCTGGCCGGGATGGAAACGCTTCTGACTGGCTGGGGCTGCAATGTAACCACGTTGCGTGGCGGTTCCGAGCTGAAGGTATTCTGTGTCGAGCGGGAAGTGCCACCGGATATTATCGTCGCCGACTATCATCTCGATAATGAAAACGGGCTGGACATGATCGGCTTTGCGCGGGAAAGCTTCAAACATGAAATTTCGGCTATTCTGCTGACAGCTGATCGCTCCAAGGAAGTTCGCAAGCGGGCTGACGATGAAAATGTCATCGTCCTGCACAAGCCATTGCGCCCGGCAGCATTGCGCTCGCTTCTATCGAGCGCGTTGCATCAGCGTGAAGTCGCTTCCAGCCGTCCAACAGCCGCAGAGTGACTTATTAGCATTTCCAGCAAAAGTGCGAAGCGCCTACGCGGGGAAATCAGTCCACTGGACTGATTTCTTATCCCGCTTCGATGCGTGAGGTAAATGCGTAAAAACAAATAGTTTCAGCTGGCTTCTGAGGTCAGTGCGTCGCTGCCTATGCGCGACAAAAGGATGACCGCCTGTGTGCGACTATCAACGCCGAGCTTTTGCAGAACGGCGGAGACATGCGCTTTGACCGTCGCTTCTGATACATTCAGTTCGTAGGCGATCTGCTTGTTGAGCAGGCCTTCGGCAAGCATGGTCAATACGCGTGTCTGCTGGGGTGTGAGTGTTCTTATCTTGTTGATGAGCGCTTCGATTTCAGGATCATGTGCCTGATCGAGATCAATGTCGGACGGTGTCCAGATATCGCCTGCGATCACGGCGTGCACAGCCTCGCCGATGGTTTCCATACTTGCGGATTTCGAGATGAAGCCTGATGCACCTAATTCGACCGCGTGCCTGATTGTTGCTGCGTCATCGGTGCCTGATACAATAATGACCGGCAAAGCAGGCTGAAGTGCTTTCAACGTGACCAGGCCAGAAAGGCCAGTCCCGCCAGGCATGGTCAGATCAAGCAAAAGCAAGTCGATATCGTCGCGTTCTACGACGAGCTTTTTCGCTGCATCGAAATCGCCGACTTCAAGGATTTCTGCTTCTTCAGGAAGGCTTGACAGAGCCTGTCGCAACGCACCTCTGAAAAGCGGATGGTCGTCAGCGATAATGAATTGCATAAGCCTCGCACGCCATTCTGAAAGTCCTCCCCATGCGCTGCACTTTACATGCAGCCTTTCCGTTTTATGCCGATTTTTGTTCCGGGCAACCAAAAATAGCATTGCTTAGCTGGATTCATATGTCGCATTGCCGCCTTCTGGCCGTATTGTGTGCTAATTTCAGTGATGAACAAGAGCCTTCCCGGCAAAACAGGGAATGCTCCAGAGCGCATCCCGAAAAGTGTGAAGCGGTTTTCGGAACAAGATGCGCTTAAACAAAGAGACAGAACATTTCTAACAATTCAGTTTAAACTGGAAATGCTCCAGCGGGAACGAAAAGGCATTAAATGACGCGCAATACGCTTTATCCGGAAATCCAGCCCTTCAAGGAAGAGATGCTGCAGGTTTCGTCATTACACCGCATCCATGTCGAGCAGTGCGGCAATCCTGATGGCAAACCTGTGATCATGATCCATGGTGGGCCGGGCGGCGGCATCACGCCCGCCATGCGTCGCCTGCATGATCCAGAGAAATACCGCATCATCCTTTTTGATCAGCGCGGCTGCGGTCGCTCTACACCGCATGCAGAATTGCGCGAGAATACCACCTGGGATCTGGTGGCCGATATGGAGCATATTCGTGCACATCTGGGCATCGACAAGTGGCAGGTTTTCGGTGGCTCATGGGGCTCGACGCTGGGCCTTGCCTATGCGGAAACCCATCCGGAACGCGTGTCGGAAATCATCTTACGCGGCATTTTCATGGTGCGCCGGTTTGAAGTCGACTGGATGTATTCCAACGGTGCTAGCATCATTTTCCCCGATCACTTCGAGGCCTATCAGGAGCATATCCCTGAGGAAGAACGCGGCGATATGATCGCAGCTTATTACAAGCGTCTGACCGATCGCGATCCGCAGGTGCAGCTTGCAGCTGCCCGTCTATGGGCGCGATGGGAAGGTTCAGTGCTCTCGGTGCAGCCTGATCCTGCTCGTGTTGAAGCTTTTGGAGAAGATCATCACGCCATCGCCTTTGCGCGTATCGAATGCCACTATTTCCAGAACGGTGGTTTCCTTGAAAGCGATGACCAGCTTCTGCGGAATGTTGAACGTGTCCGGCAGATTCCGGGCGTGATCGTCCATGGCCGCTATGATATCTGCACGCCATTCATCAATGCATGGCAGCTTAAGAAGATGTGGCCAGAAGCTGATCTCAAAATTGTTGAAGACAGCGGTCACGCGGTGACCGAGCCCGGAATTACGCATGAGTTGATTGAAGCAACCAAGCGGTTTGCTGCTTAAATTTGTTTTAGGAGACGCATCTTTTGCGTCTCCAGCTCCCAAACATTAGCAAATTCAAAAAAAGACACTTCTAAACGGTGCATTTTGCACAGTTCATCTTTTCTTCGGTTATTTTAGCCTACAAACTAGCGAGTGAACATTTGTGATCATCCCTGATCTCATCGGTTCACAGCGAGAAGTTTATCTGGCGAACCTTATCCGCAGCAAAGACGGCCCGGTTTGAGTTCGTGTTCGAGAGGGATACAGGCTAATGTTGAAAGAATTCAGAGAATTTGCTCTCAAGGGCAATATGGTCGATCTGGCCATCGGTGTTATCATCGGCGGGGCGTTCGGTGGCCTCGTCAATTCCATCGTCAATGACATTATCATGCCGATCATCGGTTTGTTGACGGGTGGTATCGATTTCTCCAATATGTTTATTCAGCTTGCTGGGGATCCGAAGACCACGCTGGCTGCAGCTCGTGAAGCCGGTGCGACCATCGCTTACGGCAATTTCGTTACGCTGCTTATCAACTTCCTGATCATTGCATGGGTTCTGTTCCTCGTCGTCAAGGGCATGAACAGGCTCAAGAAGAAGGAAGAAGCCAAGCCGGAAGCTGCTGCAGAGCTGCCGCGCGACGAAGTGCTGCTCGCCGAAATCCGCGATCTCCTCGCAAAGCAGAGCAAAGCCTGATTTTTCCCAGAATAGGCGACCCAAAATTTTTGACAAACGACGGAGCCTTCATGGCTCCGTTTTTTGTGCGCGCCTTCCCAAGGTGAGAACCGGTTCGACCCATCAATGTGGTTGATCGGATCATCACAAAATGCCACGTGATTTCATGATTGCTCCTTGCTAAGCAGGTGTAATCAAAATCGAATTTTATGTGGGAACAAATGACGCTTATCGCCAATCTTCGCCGTGAAGCAGCTCAATCACCTGAAAGCGGCATTGTTGCCGTTGCCAATCACGGTCGTGGCAAAGAGGGCCTGATTCCGTTGTGGGTCGGTGAGGGCGATCTTTCCACGCCGGATTTCATCCGCGAGGCAGCTCAGAAGGGAATTGCCGACGGCGAAACCTTCTACACATGGCAGGCTGGTATTCCTGATCTGCGCGAGGCTCTTGCTCGCTATCATGCGCGCCATTTTTCTCAATCCTTCACGCCCGATAACTTCTATGTCACTGGTTCGGGCATGCACGCCATCGAGATGGCGCTGAAGGCAACAACGGGTGCAGGTGAAGAAGCGATTTATCTCTCACCGGCCTGGCCCAATTTTGTTGGCGCAGCGGGACTTGCCGGTGCGGTTCCAGTGCCCGTGGAACTTGAATTCGGTGCCAATGGCTGGGTGCTTGATCCTGAGAAGATCGCCGCAGCCGTCACCCCACGCACGCGCGCGATATTTATCAATACGCCATCCAATCCGACCGGATGGACTGCGGATCGCGAAACACTGCGCTTTATTCTCGAGATGGCGCGCGAGAAGGGCATCTGGATCATTGCCGACGAGATTTACACCCATTTCTATTACGGTGGCGGACGCGCACCTTCTTTCATGGACATCATGGAACCCGACGACCGCATCATCTTCGTCAATTCGTTTTCCAAAAACTGGGCGATGACTGGCTGGCGCGTGGGTTGGATGACCGTTCATCCTTCGATTGGCCCCGTTGTTGAAAATATGATCCAGTATTCTAATTCCGGTGTTGCGCAGTTCATGCAGCGCGGTGCGGTTGCGGCGCTCGACCACGGCGATGATTTTATTGCCATGCAGGTTGAACGCGCGCGCTCAACACGAGATCATCTCTGCGCAACTTTGCAAAGCACTGGAAAGGTCCGTCTCACGCCGCCGCAGGGGGCTTTCTATCTGTTCTTCGGTGTGGATGGTGTGACGGATTCGGTCAAGGCTGCAATCGACATGGTTGATAATGCCAATGTAGGCCTTGCACCGGGCAGTGCATTCGGGCTTGGCGGCGAAGGCTTTTTCCGCCTCTGCTTCTGTCGCGATCAGCAGCAGGTGGATGAGGCCGCTGCAAGATTGGTTCGCTGGATTAATGATCTCTAAAAACCAAAAAGGCCGGTTTTTACCGGCCTTTTTCAATTCTATATACTGTGTTTATCAGCCGCCTGCTTTTGAAACCATCAGCGGAATAACGCGGTCGGAATTTGCAGCTTTTGGTGCATCCGGTTCAGCAAATGGAATGCCGAGCGTATTCCATACTTCCAGCAACGCATCCTTGAGGCCGTCTATCAGCAGGTCGTCATGCAATGGCGACGGTGTGATGCGAAGGCGTTCTGTGCCGCGTGGCACAGTCGGATAGTTGATCGGCTGGATATAGATGCCGTGTACGTCGAGAAGACGGTCGCTGGCTTTCTTGCACAGTTCAGGATCGCCAACCAGAATTGGCACGATGTGGGTTTCCGACGGCATGACCGGGAAACCGGCAGCCGAAAGAACATCCTTGGCGCGCTGCGACTGGCGCTGCTGACCATCGCGCTCGACCTGCGAAACCTTCAGGTGACGGATCGCAGCGGTAGCGGAAGCGGCAACTGCCGGCGGAAGTGATGTTGTGAAGATGAAGCCCGGCGCATAGGAGCGAACGGCATCGATGATAGCGCGTGAACCGGTAATATAACCGCCCAGTGCTCCGAATGCCTTGGCAAGCGTGCCTTCGATAATATCCATGCGATGTGCAAGACCGTCGCGTTCGGTAATGCCGCCGCCGCGCACGCCATACATGCCAACTGCATGAACTTCATCGATATAGGTCATGGCGTTATACTTGTCGGCCAGATCGGCAATCTTCTCGATCGGCGCAATGTCGCCATCCATCGAATAGACAGATTCAAACACGATCAGCTTGGCGCGGGAATGGTCTGCGGCCTTGAGCAACTGTTCCAGATGCTCGACGTCATTGTGACGGAAAATCTTCTTTTCTGCACCCGAACGACGCACACCTTCGATCATCGAAGCGTGGTTCAGTTCGTCAGAAAGGATCAGGCAGTTTGGAAGCAAACGTGCAATGGTCGAAATCGAGGCTTCGTTGGACACAAAACCGGACGTGAAAACGAGGCCAGCTTCCTTGCCATGCAGGTCAGCAAGTTCGGCTTCAAGTTCTACAAGTGGGTGATTGTTGCCCGAAATATTGCGGGTGCCGCCTGCGCCGGAACCAGTGCTGTTGGCGGTCTCGCACATCGCCTTAATCACATCAGGATGGTGCCCCATGCCAAGATAGTCGTTCGAGCACCAGACGGTGATCTCACGTGCAATGCCATTGTTGCGCCAGGTAGCTCGGGGGAAACGTCCAACAATGCGTTCAAGATCGGCAAAAACGCGGTAACGCTTCTCGGCGTGCAGCTGGTCGATCGCTTCTTCAAAAAACCGGCGATAGTCCATTATACGCTCCTTGTTATTGCTCTAGTACCGCTTTTGCGTGTTTGCGTCCATGGCGCAATGGCGGGCAATTTGCCACGCTTTCGTGAAGCTGCATTGATCAAAATCAAACAAATAGCCGGTTTTCAGCGCTTGGATGAAAAAGTTGGTCATTTCGTCATGAGGCGGAAAATGAATTTGGGTGCCATATCTCTGCGGCGAACATAAACGCGCGGCATGCCGAAGCGATCGTCGCTTGCACGCGCCCGTGCATGAACGGTCGTTGTCGCAGTTTCAAAACCAGCGTCGCGGCACATGTCGCGGTGGGTCTGGTGATTCCCACCATAGGGATAAGCGAAGTTTGTCACTTCTGATCCGAGCATGTCTTCAAGCATGGTTTTGGACTGCACGATCTGTCGACGAGCTTCTTCTTCGGGCGTCTTTTCCAGATTAACATGGTCGACTGTATGTGCACCGACTTCATGACCCAAGGCCGCCCATTCGCGCATCTGTGTCACCGACATGCAGGGTGTCGAGGGAACACCCATGGCCTGATCCCAAATATTGCTGCCGCCAACCTGATTTGCGACGAAGTAATTGGTTGCGGTAAAGTTGAACTCCGCAAGAACCGGCAGGGCATTCTCATAATTATTGAGAAACCCGTCATCGAAGGTGATGACTGCAACCTTCCCGATCTTCTCGCCTTTGATATAGGGCATAGCGTTTCGCAGCGAGAGGCCCTGATAGCCGAGCCGTTTCAGCCACGCCATCTGGCTGCGGAACTTGTCCGGATGAACCCAAAGGCCGCGAAACGGGATCTTCTTGTGCGGCAGAGGTGCAATCTGGTGATAAAGAAGAACGGGGACCGCCATTTGTCTCACTTCGATCTTGAGGAGAAGCCGCGCACACGCATCCGGTAGATAGGGCGCATGATTTCCCTTTTAAGCTTATCGGAAAGGGATTTCTTGTGCTGAATGGTCGTGCCGCCAAGCTGCGCAGAAATTTCTTTCACGCCACCAGGAATGACTGCGAGCGGCTGTAAATCAGTAACCCAACGCATCTGAATTGACGTGTCGACAGGACGATCAAATCGTTCTGTGATTGCAAGCAGCTTTTTAGCAGCATCGAAACTTACAAGCTGTGCGACCATGCCAAGCCCAATCGGGTTTGGAATGATGATACGCACTTCATTGTTACGGAAAACTTCGCGTCCATCCTCGCGGTCATCGCGGAATGTAAAGCGTACGAAACTGCCGGGCTCAAAATGATTGCTGACCGCATGGAAGGCAGCATTGAAAACATCAGTGAGTTCAATATCGTCTTCAATGACGAAGCCTGCGTCCAGTTGTTGGTCGACGATGGCCTGCCATGCTTTGCGATGGGACAGGAAGCAGGCAATTTCGTTCTTGCTAAGCTCAAACGGATAGCGCGGTGCATGAAGCTTGTGTTTGTAAACGCGGCCTATCTCAGCGTCTGTGAGGGTGCGGCTATCAACAGCATCGATTACTTCCGTTTTTACTGGCAGCTCGTGAATGAGTTTATCCACTTGCGGCTTGCGGTCAGTCGCGCGCGTCAAATGAATGATGAAAGCCTTGATGTTCATGTAAAACCTGAGCGCGCAAAAAGTAATTTCAGCCGAAGCGGATTTCTATATCTGCCATGCGCATGATTTTCGCAAGTCGCACTTATTAGAGCGCGTTTCGATCTGATTGAATCAGGTCGGCGCTCCAATCATTTGTTTTCACGCGCATCTTGTCCGAAAACCGTTTCACACTTTTCGGGATGCGCTCTAACCTACTTTATGAAGAAGCCCCGCGGCGATCTTTTCTTCAATCCATTTTCGTTCGGCATTCCAGTCATGGCGCTTCCAGCCTTCCCAGCTGAATCCGCAAATCTTGATATCCCACTCGGGCTGCGAGTATTTGCGTAAAGCCAGCCAGATGCCAAAGAACCCAGTGCTTGGGAAAACCTCTTTCATCCGATCGGCGCTGATACCAAGCTCGTCGCAAACAGCAAAATAGTCCTGCGATGGCATGATGCGGATTTTCTTGCCAGCCCGGCCGAAATAGTCAATCGCCTCATTGGTCCAGTCGGCGCGGCGACCTTTGAGCCGTGACAGAATGTTTGGGTGATGATGAAACCGTTTGATGATGCTTGGGTGGAAGGCAAACAGCATTTCCGGGGTATTGCGAACAATTTCCGAATTGATGAAGGCTGGATCCTTGATCCACTGTTCCATCTGCTTGCTCGAGGTGGCGAGCATAAGCATGTCGGTCTTTGTACCGCTCATTCCGAGAGAGACGCGCGGTTCATTGAAACGAAGGACAAGATCGGCAGCGTCAATTTCAGCGGACAAATCATGGTCAAGGGGGCCATTGCCGACAATAAATATCGTTTTGTTCATATGTTAGGGAATCTTATCCTGTTAAGTCAGATAGGTAGATTTAATTAAAATTGGAAGATTACAAGTTTCTAAGCCTCTCCCAACTGATATGAGGCCTGTTTTAATGATCACTTTTTCGCGCAAGATAACGAACTGCGTTACCTATCTGCTCTTTTAAGGTGGCGGGTTTGGCATTGCAGCCATGCAGTTTATGCACTTCTCAAAACGATTGAAAAGGCGGAAACTTCATATTGGGAGGAAGGTAAAAAAGCACAGCACATCCTGAAAAGAGGTGTGCTGCACATAAGGGGATACCATCATGAACAACCTTCGTACCCAGTTTTCCCGTTGGATGCAGTATCGCGAAAATCTGCGCGAACTCAGTGGCTGCAGCGACCGCGAGCTTTATGATCTCGGTCTGTCACGTACCGATATTCACCGCGTTGCACGCGAGGCAGCCTTCGCCTGATTTCTCAGACGAAACTTTCTCCAGGATGTCTGCAGGTTTCAAACGTCACCTGGTCGCTTAAAGCGGATGTGGATGCTGTCGTCGGCAAGATCGAAGCCGGCATAGTTGCGCTGGAAGGCGATGAGTGCGTCGTTGACGCCTTTTGAATAGTCGTCTTCCTGCACCTCAACGTGGTGCCGGTAAATGATCCTGTCGCCCTTATAGAATATAACCTGACCTTCCATGATGGCCTCCTCTTAAAGCCGTATGGGTGATGGGCGCATTATAGCTCCCCTTGGCGTCGGTGTATTCAATTGAGATAGGCGCGCGGGTGCGGGTTTCAAGCCTCGTGATGGGTGTTTTCATGCTTGCATAGCGTGAGCCAGGCCCGTGCGGCATGGGATAAAAACGCACCCTTTCGCCATATCAGGGCCATGTCCCAGTTCAGTTCCGCGCCTTTGATCTTATGGATGCGGACATCGGGGTGCTTGCGCTGTTCAGCAATCATTTGTGGCAGAAAGCCAATACCCATACCAGCGGCTACCAGTTCCACGATAAAATCGATCTGGCTGGAACGCATGGCAATGTTCGGGGACAATCCGTGCTGATGGCATGCATCGAGAATGATATGATTGAGGGCGAAGCCGCTTTCAAACAGAATGAAGGGCAGACTGGCAATGTCTTGCAAAGGGATGCCGCCATTATCGGCGAAGGTGTGGCTGGCAGGAAGCAGTGCCACCACCGGCTCCCGACGCACCGCCTGCCATTCAAAATTGCTTTCGAGCGACAGAAGCGAAGCGGCAAGTTCGATATCGCCTGCAAGAAGCAATTCCTCCAGCCGCCTGCTACCATGCTCGACGAGCTGAATGTCGATATCCGGGTAAAGTTTGGTAAAGGTCGCAAAGACCGGGGCGAACAATACACTCGAACCGATGGGTGGCAATCCGAGGCGCAAAAGACCGCGCTTCAGCCCGCGCAACTCGCCAAGCTCAGTCAGCATGTCGTCCTTTTCCGTCAGCATAGCCAGTGCGCGCCGATAGACGATTTCACCTGCGCTTGTCAGACGGGGAGGGGTGGTTTCGCGGTCCAGCAGAATGATTTCGAGTTCGTCTTCGAGCTGCCGCACCGTCTTGCTGACGGTCGATTGTGTAGCATTGATGGTACGGGCCGCGGCGGAAAAGCCGCCCTGCCGCACCACTTCCACGAATGCCTGAAAGCCACGTAAGTTCATAAGCTATTCTATAATGGAATAGCTGCAATGAAATCAATTCATTTCTGGAATATCGATTTCGGGCCTATATTGGTTTCACAAATACCAGCATTGGAACATGACCATGAATGCCCATAACCTGATGATCCGTTTTCGCTATGCGCTGCACAACAGCCGCTTGATGCAGATTGCGACGCTGGTCGGTTTCTGGTTGGCCGGTGAGGCGTTTGTTCGTTTAAGCGGTCTGCCACTGCCTGGCGGCATTGTTGGTATGGCGCTGGTTTTGGCGTTGCTTCTGAGTGGACGTGTAAGCCTATTCAGCATGAAGCGCGGTGCTGAATGGTTTCTTGCTGAAATGCTGCTGTTCTTTGTGCCTGCAGTTCTGGCAGTTCTGGAACATCAGGAACTGCTCGGTATGCTGGGTGTGAAGATTATGGCGGTCATTCTGGTTGGAACTCTGACCGTTATGACTGTGACGGCACTGACTGTAGACTTCTGCTATCGTCTGAGCGCTCGCTATGCCACTAAGTAACCCCTATGTGGCGACACTATTCTGGTCGGCGGCTACGATCCTTCTCTATCTTGCTGCAAAGCGCGTTTATCGCCGTTTTCCCATGTGGTGGCTGACGCCGCTTGCGATCACTCCACTGCTGCTGATGGCCTTGCTTATCGGCCTTAATGAAAACTACCGCGGCTATTTCAGTGCGACGCATTGGCTGGTCGCGCTCCTTGGCCCGGCAACGGTGGCCTTTGCCATTCCCATCTATCAGCAACGCGCAACTATTCGTCGTTACTGGCCGGTTCTGCTGGTTGGTGTCGTGGTTGGCAGCTCTTCTGCGATGCTTTCGGCCTGGGGGCTTGCGCATCTTCTTGGATTGAATGACGCTATAAGCCTCAGCCTGATGCCGCGCTCCATGAGTACACCTTTCGCCATGACGGTTTCCGGCGATATTGGCGGGACGCCTGATTTGACAGCCATCTTCGTGGTGCTGACCGGTGTATTCGGTGCAGCGCTGGGTGAGGTGATGCTCAACTGGTTGCCGCTTCGCTCGGCTCTCGCGCGCGGCGCACTGTTCGGTATGGGCGCGCATGGGGCTGGTGTTGCCAAGGCCCATCAGATCGGCAGCGAGGAAGGCTCGATTGCAGGTCTCGTCATGGTTCTGGTCGGTTTGGTCAATGTTTTGGCTGCGCCGTTCATCGCCCAGCTTCTCTGAAGTGCTGATTTTTCAGCATATTTTGTTCAATATGCTTATAATATAAGCATATTGTGTGCGTTTGTGTTTCTGCAACAATCTTAAGCATCGGCGTATTTGCATAACTGATATGCGTTATTGACCGTTGTTGAATAAAGAGGCTGCGGGTAATTATTAGTCATCGGGTTCACTCCTCCTCCCAGAACCCGATGCGGGATACGGCACTCCTCCTCCCAGCCGTATTCAAGATCAGGCCGCGCATCCTCCTCCCGCGCGGCCTTTTTCTTTTCTGAACCTCCCCAAATGCTGAACTGTTAACAGTGCGTCGCCGCACAGCCCCATGGGCATTCGAGCCAATGTGAACTATCTCTCGGGTAACTTCACATTTGCGGTGATTGTCTCCGTCTGAGAGACTTGCCGCCACGAAACGCGGGAGATTGCAATCATGACCAGTGGGATCCATCACCTCACGCTGATTACGCGCAAGGTTCAGGCCAATGTCGACTTCTATGCTGGCTTTCTCGGTCTGCGTATAGTCAAGCGGACAGGTGGATTTGAAGATGCGGAACAGCTGCACCTGTTCTATGGCGACCGTTCTGGAACGCCGGGGTCTTTGATCACTTTCCTCGTCTGGGAAGATGGTGCAAGGGGCCGTGTCGGTCATGGTCAGGTTAGCGAAATTGCCCTTGCGATCGACCGCACCTCGGTCGGCTTTTGGCTGGAGCGGGCATTGCGCTATCACGTGCAGTCTGAAGGTCCGGTACAGGAATTTGGCGAGCCGGTGCTTCGCTTGCGCGATCCGGATGGCGTTATCGTCAAGCTGGTCGGCAGCGATCTTGCAGCCAATGACGCATGGGTTTCAGGCGATATTCCTGCGGAACATGTTGTGCGCCGGATACGCTCGGCAACCATTTTGTCTGAGGCACCAGAACAGACAGTTGGCTTCATCGAACGCTATTTCGGTTTCCGCGCTCAGGCCAGGGAAGGCACGATTGATCGTCTGGTCTCTGATTCAGGCGATGTGATTGACGTTCGCGATGCAAGTGGCTTCTGGCCGGGTATTCCCGGAACAGGCATTGCTGACCACGTGGCGTTTCGTGCGGCTATAACGGATGATGTGACAAAGCTTGAGAAGGAGCTTTCAAAGCTTAACTCCAGTGAAGTCAACGTACATGACCGTAAATACTTCACGTCGCTCTATGTCCGTGAGCCGGGCGGAACCCTGTTTGAATTTGCCACCGATGCTCCCGGCTTTACCCTGGATGAACCAGTGGAATCGCTGGGTCGGGTTCTGTTCGTGCCACCGGGCAACGAGCAGCAGGCGGATGCGATCCGATCCCGTATGCCGCAATTTGGCTTGCCGGGTGAGGAAAGGGTGATCTATCGCGATTTGCCTTTTGTGCATCGTATCCATCAGCCGGAAAACCCGGATGGCAGTACGCTTGTTCTGCTGCATGGCACCGGCGGCAATGAAAACGACCTCATGCCGCTTGCTCGTCTGGCTGCACCGCGCGCAACGCTTCTGGGTGTTCGGGGACGCAGCACGGAAGAAGGCATTCAGCGCTGGTTTCGCCGTTTCGATCTGAAACGGTTCGACCAGGAGGACATTCGGTCTGAGGCCGAGGCTTTCGAGGCTTTTGTCGAAGGTGCGATTGTTGCCTACGGTATTGATCCGGAACGGACTGCGTTCATTGGAAACTCCAACGGCGCCAATCTGCTTGCGGCCTTTATGCGGCTCCATCCACATGTCGTACGCAAAGCCGTGTTGTTGCGTGCAACGGACGTTCTGGAAGAGCAACCGGTTGCGGACCTTTCGGATGCTAAGATTCTGTTGCTCAACGGGATTGGCGATCCGTTTGGCGATGCATCCGGCAAACTGGAGCAAGCCTTGCGGGCTGATGGTGCAGAACTTGATGTTCTCTCCACCGAAGGTGGTCATGGACTGACAGATGAAGATGTTCGTCTGGCTGGTGAATGGCTGCAGCGCAAGCTCTGACCTCTGTATGTTAAACCCCAAAAAAGGCCGCCGGAGAAATCCGGCGGCCTTTTGTATTAATCAAGTGGCTTCAAGCCCTTTTCAATTGCCTGGCGCTTTCCTTCAAGGAAGGGTGGTAGCGACAGGTTCTCTCCGAGACTTTCCAGCGGTTCATCAACTGCAAAGCCGGGACCATCAGTTGCAATTTCAAACAGCACACCATTGGGTTCACGGAAGTAGAGCGAGCGGAAGTAATAGCGCTCGACTTCACCGCTGGATGGGATGCGGAAAGCCCGGAGGCGATCCACCCATTCCTGCATGGTTTCCTGATCCGGTGTGCGGAATGCAACATGGTGCACGGCACCTGCGCCCTGACCGGCTGGTGATAGATTGGGCTGCACGGCGATATGCAGTTCTGCGCCGGCACCACCTGAGCCCATTTCAAACACGTGGACATGGCCTTCGCCATCGGGCGAAGCATAGTCACCGGCTTCACGCATGTTCATTACCTTTTCCAGCACGATTTTTGTCGGTGCCAGATCGGGAACGCTTAGCGTAATGGGACCAAGGCCGCGTATCTGCCGCTCAGCAGGAACCGGACTTTTCTCCCAGCTATGTGCTGCACCGGTGCCTCCATCATCGGTCAAACGCAGGCGCTGACCTTCCGGATCCTCAAAATCGAGCACTGCGCGACCAGCAACTTCGAATATATCGCCGGTTTCGATGCCCTTTTCATTGAGGTGGTTGCGCCACCAGTCGAGGCTTTCAACGCCGTTTACGCGCAATCCGGTACGGGAAACGCTATGCGTGCCACGCCGTTCACGCTGTACGGGCCAGTCGAAGAACGTGATGTCGGTTCCTGGAGATGCCAGTCCATCGGCGTAAAACAGATGGTAGGCGCTGGTATCGTCCTGATTGACCGTCTTCTTGACGAGGCGAAGACCAAGCGTGTCTGTATAGAAGCGCCTGTTGCCAGGTGCATCTGCGGTGATGGCTGTCAGATGATGCAGCCCTGTGAGTTGTGGGGTAAGGTCTGAAGTCATTTTGTGTCCTCCTGCGCATAAATGAAATTGTTTGCACTGTTGGTTCCAATATTGGGCGCAAGAGGCGTGCGGGAAAGTGTTGGTTACGGAAACAGTGTGTAACCGAGAAGCCGCAGCAACAGCATCTTTCCACAGGCCCTGACAATTAGGACTTGGCTTATCCTCTCAGGTAAAGAATATATTAACTGCACGCCTCGCCTTGGATTGGCGTTATCTGGGTTTGGATTTTGTCAGGAGAGTTGGGTTTTGCGGAGCATCATTCGTCGTACTGCCCCGGCATTGCTTGTCTGTCTGACCCTGATCGCGGGCTGTGCCAGCCGTCCTGACGGCGTCCTTATTCCAGTTGCGGAAAGTGTGCCGGGCGCATCGAAGGTCGATCTTATGGTGGCGACGACCCGTGCACCGTCCGGTAATCCCGGAACGCTGTTTTCCGGTGAACGTGATCAGGAAATTAGCCTGACGGAGATTATGGTTTCCATCCCGCCAGAAAAGAACCGCAAGGTTGGTGAGGTTCAGTGGCCTAAAAAGCTGCCAGCCAATCCGCTGAAGGATTTCACGACCGTTGAAGTAAAAGCGATCAACACGGAAACCGGCGCGCGACAATGGCTTGATCATAGCCTGCCGAAATCCCGTCGGGTCATGGTTTTTGTTCACGGCTTCAATAATACTTATGAGGACTCGGTCTATCGCTTTGCGCAGATCGTGCACGATTCTGGCGCTGAAGTAGCGCCCGTCATTTTCACATGGCCGTCGCGCGGTAGCGTGTTCGATTATAATTACGACAAGGAAAGCACGAATTATTCGCGCGATGCGCTGGAAACGACCCTGCGCAAAATCGCCGAAGATCCGCGTGTGAAAGACATCACCGTCATGGCCCACTCCATGGGCAGCTGGCTGACGGTTGAGGCGCTGCGTCAGATGGCGATCCGCGATAAGCGTGTCAATCCGAAGATTTCCGACGTCATTCTTGCGTCGCCTGATCTTGATGTGGATGTATTCAATAAGCAGTTCAGCGCCATGGGTAAGGACCACCCACGGTTCACGCTTTTCACGTCACGCGATGACCGTGCACTGCGCGCTTCACGCTTCATCTCCGGCAATGTTGACCGACTTGGGCAGATTGATCCTTCGGTTGAGCCGTACAGGTCACAGCTTGAAAAGGCTGGCATAACTGTTATCGATCTGACCCAGCTTAAAGCCGGTGACAGGCTCAATCACGGCAAGTTTGCATCAAGTCCTGAGGTTGTTCAGCTGATCGGTCAACGTCTCGTAACAGGCCAGACTATCACCGATTCTGATATCGGGTTGGGCGAACGGCTGGGTGCTGTTGCACTTGGTACTGCGCAAGGCGTGGGCAGTGCCGCCTCGCTCGTCGTGAGTGCGCCGATTGCAGTCTTTGATCCGAATACGCGCCGAACCTATGATGAGCAGATTGATAGGTTTGGTAGAACGGTTAGCAATACGGTGAGCGGTACAGTCGGAAACTGAGGTTTTTCGCTCTTCTCGGATATTCACTAACAAAAGTGCTGTTGTCATATTTGAGGGCGCGCTATAGGACTGGCGACTAAAATCCGGTTGCTGGCAGGGAGATCCTCATGCAGATCATCCATACGATTGAAGATTTGCGGCAGGCGCTTGGCGCCGCACGCAAGAGCGGTAAAACCATCGGTCTCGTGCCGACGATGGGCTATCTTCACAAAGGGCATCTCGAACTTGTTCGCCGTTCACGTGCGGAAAATGACGTCACGGTCGTTTCGATTTTCGTCAATCCGCTGCAATTCGGCGCCAATGAAGATCTCGACAAGTATCCGCGTGATCTCGAACGTGACGCAAATCTGCTGCGCCATGCAAATGTGGATTTCCTTTTTGCACCTGCGGTGTCGGATATGTATCCGCGCCCGATGCAGACCGTGGTGGACGTGCCGACACTTGGCAACCAGATGGAAGGTGAGGCGCGCCCCGGCCATTTTGCAGGCGTCGCAACAGTTGTCAGCAAGCTTTTCAACATTGTCGGCTCTGACGCTGCTTATTTTGGCGAGAAGGATTTTCAGCAACTCGTCATCATTCGCCACATGGTCGAGGATATGGCGATCCCTGTGCGTGTGGTTGGTGTTGAAACCGTGCGTGAAGATGATGGGCTCGCCTGTTCGTCACGCAACGTCTATCTGACATCCGAGCAACGCGCGGCTGCGATCATCGTGCCAAAGGCACTGGACGAAGCTGAGCGACTTTATCGTTCCGGCATCGACGATCCGGAAGCATTTGAGGCTGCAATCCGTGTGTTCATTGAAACGGAATCGCTGGCGACACCGGAAGTCATCGCATTACGCGATCCTGAAACGCTGGAGCGTCTGACCTCGGTACAGGGCAGGCCGGTCCTGGTGGCGCTTTTTGTGCGGCTCGGTTCAACGCGCCTTCTTGATAATCGGGTGATAGCGCTTAAAGCGCAGGAAAAGGCGGCCTGAAATGAGCGCGACTGTTAAAAAGAAGCGCCTTTCGCCAAAGGCGATTGAAGCGATGAAGGGTGAGCGCCCGATTGTCAGCCTCACGGCCTACACGACGCCAATTGCGCGCCTGCTCGATCCACATTGCGATTTGCTTCTGGTGGGCGACTCGCTTGGCATGGTGCTTTACGGAATGGATTCGACCCTTGGCGTTACGCTCGACATGATGATTGCGCATGGGCAGGCGGTTATGCGTGGCGTCGAGCATGCTTGTGTAATTGTCGATATGCCATTTGGTTCTTATCAGGAATCGAAAGAACAAGCGTTCCACAACGCAGCGCGCATCATGCAGGAAACAGGCTGCGACGGCGTGAAGCTTGAGGGTGGCGAGGAAATGGCCGAGACGGTTGAATTCCTCGTCAAACGTGGCATTCCGGTCTTCGGCCATGTCGGGCTGATGCCACAACAGGTCAATACGGTCGGCGGCTTTCGCTCGCTGGGCCGCGATGATGAGGAAGCCAATCAAATTCGCCGCGATGCACAGGCAATTGCCGATGCAGGTGCTTTTGCGCTGGTAATAGAAGGCACTTTCGAGCCATTGGCTCGTGAGCTCACTAAGACGCTGACAATTCCAACAATTGGTATTGGTGCGTCATCCGCCTGCGATGGCCAAATCCTTGTATCAGATGATATGCTGGGACTGTTTCAGGATTTTACACCGCGTTTCGTCAAGCGCTTTGCCGAGCTTGCTCCGCAGGTTTCTGAAGCCGCAAAATCCTATGCGGAAGAAGTGCGCGCGCGGTCTTTTCCGGGGCCTGAACATGTGTTTGGCGTTAAGAAATAGCTGAGCCTAAGATCTGACTGCTTTCAAAAACAGATCCTGCACGCCGCGAACCATTTCATCGCGTTCTGCGATGTTTGAGCGGATGATGAAGTCGTCGACCGCGCCATGCAATGCATGGAAGAGAAGCGTTGCCAGCAAGCGTGTGTTATCGATTTTCCAGATTCCCGCAGCTTGACCATCTCTCAGAAGTTTTTCAAGTCGAAGGACGGCCGGGTTTTCCTGCTTCACATGCCGCATGGGTGGGTGAAAATCATAAAAAACCAGATCATGCACGCGGTAATTATCGAGATAGCCTGCGACCCCGGTCGCGGCCCAGGCCGAAAGACGCCCGTTCCAGTCACCCATCGGTACTGCGTCCAATTCCCTGTCGAGGTCTTCGCAATAGGATGTAACAAACCGCTCACGCAGAGCGGTCAGAATATCATCCTTGCTGCGAAAATGCAGATAGAATGTGCCCTTGGCAACATCGGCTTTGCGTACGATCTCATCGACGCTTGTTGCCGCAAAGCCTTTTTCCAGAAAGATCGTTTCAGCAGCCGCCATCAGCTCGCTACGGCGTATCTCGGCCGGTTTCGTGCGGGGCTTGGGCTTGGCTGCTGGCAAATCTATGTCTCCAGTTTTGCGCGGATCGCTACTCTGTCAAAGGCAAGCTGATTGGGACGCACAACTCTGTCTTCGAGCCAGTGCAGTGCTGCATCCACATTAGAAAATGTTCCTGCTGGCACGCGAAACAGCTTTTCCGCATCCATACGACTTAATTCCTCATACACGGATTCTGGTACGATGCTAATCATCGCCATAACCTGATTGCGGATACGTTCGGCATTTTGCTGAAACCATTGTTTGATTTCGCGTGGAGCGCCATCTGGATGAACGAGTGCTGCCTCGTCAACAAAGCGACGAATGGCAATGAACGGCTTTCCTTCATCCAGCCATGCGTTCCAGCTGTCGAAAAATGCACGCACGTCTTCAATCGTAGAGGGGCCTTTGGCAATGGTAACGATGTAAGGCCATTGTTCTGTATCGTGAAACATAGGATCTCGCTTCTGCCGCAGCAGTCTTGGAGCGCATCCCGAAAAGTGTGAAACGGTTTTCGGAGAAGATGCGCGTTAACATTGGACCGTGCGCATCCCGAAAAGTGTGAGATGATTTCGGGATAACACGCTAAAAAACAAACAGTCAGATCGAACTGCGCTCTAAACCAGCCGCAGCGCTTATCTTTGGTTGATTTTTGAGGACGACAACCTGAAAGACCTGCACGCACACTTTAGCCGACCTTTCAGGTTGCCGCTTTGACTGACTGATAGTCAGTCAGTTATAGCTGCCATGTAAATATGAATATTGCAATCATGTTTTTCATATGTGAGATATGAGCTGGCTTTACATGATCCGAAGATTAAAGCGCCGGGCGTCCTATTGGACGCCCAAAGGTCGCTCTAACCCTTTAAAATCAGGGCATAATTCCTTAAACTGATCCAAGTTTAAGGAATTATGCTCTAGAGAATTTCCTGTTTTGATTGAATCATTGGAAATTCTCTATCCATTTGTTTTTAAGCGCATCTTTTTCCGAAAACCGCTTCGCACTTTTCGGGATGTGCTCTAGACTTCACAGCTGTATCGCGTGGAGAAAGCCTGCTCGCAAATTGCGAGCAGGCCCCATGTCACCTGCAGTGAACAACGCTCTGCCAATAGTGATAAAGCGCTGCAATATCACCGCCGGTCAAAATAGGCATGGCGCCCTTCAACTGATCGTCGGACCAGTCCCACCACTGCATTTCCAGAAGCATGCTGACGCTTGCTTCGTTGAAACGCGAACGGATTGTGCGGGCAGGGTTGCCACCGACAATCGCATAGGGTTCTACGTCGCGCGTGACCAACGCTCGCGTGCCAATGATTGCACCGTGGCCGATCTTCACACCGGGCATGATGATGGCTTCAGAGCCAATCCACACATCATTGCCGATGATCGTATCGCCTGAGGGGGCGTAGCCGTTCTCAGTACCCGTAAATATTTCCACTTCTGGCATGAAGAAGAACGGGAAGGTGCTGATCCAGTCATGTCGATGCCCCTGATTGCCCGCCATGATAAAGGCGGCACCCGATCCGATTGAGCAGAAGCTGCCGACGATGAGTTTGTCGGCACCTTCATCGGGCAGCAGAAAGCGGGCGCAATCATCGAAGCTGTGGCCATGATAATAGCCAGAATAATAGCTGTAACGCCCAACGATGATGTTTGGATTTGCGACCTGCTTATCGAGGGTGGTTCCCTTAAACGGGCTTTCAAAGTAATTTTTCATGAGAATGCTCACTGCATCAGGCATATCCGGTAAAAGTGACGAAGCAGCTTTGTTTGGGATAATGCGTAATCGCCGATCAGATCGGCATTTGTTCGCTTGCGTATATGCAAACGAAAACCCCGCAAGAAACCGTGTGGTTGCTTACGTTCATGCTCCCAGTGATGAAACTTGTGATGAGATCACAGGAGCGCGATGCAGGGGGTACTCGAACACTTTATCATGGCTGTGAGCATAGTGCTGGTGCCGGATAAAGCAAGATACGAAAAATAAGGGCGGCACTTTGGCCACCCTTTTAAACATCGCCTGAGCGCAAAGTCTTACTTTTCGACGAAAGCCTTTTCGATGACGAAGTGACCGGCTTCGCTTTGGCTACCTTCTTCGAGGCCAAGGCCTTCGAGAATCTGGCGCATGTCGGCAAGCATTTCCGGGCTTCCGCAGAGCATCATGCGGTCGTCCTGTTCGGAGAACTTTGGCAGGCCCAAATCCTCGAAAATCTTGCCCGAGCTGATCAGATCCGTAAGACGACCCTGATTGCGGAACTCTTCACGGGTCACAGTCGGATAATAAATGAGCTTCTCGCGCACCATCTCGCCGAGGAATTCATCTTCCGGCAGTTCTTTGGTGATGAGGTCTGCATAGGCAAGCTCGTTCACTTCACGCACGCCATGAACCAGGATGATTTTCTTGTAGCGCTCATAGGCTTCAAGATCGCGGATGATTGAGAGGAACGGTGCTAGGCCGGTGCCCGTCGAAAGCAGCCACAGATTGTCACCCGGAATGAGATTATCATAAAGCAATGTGCCGACCGGCTTCTTACCGACGAGAATCTTGTCGCCCTCTTTCAGATGCTGCAAGCGCGACGTCAGTGGGCCGTCCTGCACCTTGATCGAGAAAAATTCGAGCTGTTCGTCGTAGACGCTGGAAGCAATCGAATAAGCGCGCAACAGCGGTTTGCCGTTCACTTCAAGGCCGATCATGATGAACTGGCCGCTCTGGAAGCGAAAGCCCTGGTCACGCGTGGTGCGGAAGGAAAACAGCCTGTCGGTCCAGTGGTGAACGTCAAGAACGGTTTCCTGATTAAAATTGCTGCTCATTGTCGGAACTGTCTCTGTTTCGCTTTTCACGGTGCCCGCTTCTCAAGAAGCGAGCGTTCTTATCGCAATCATAGGGGATCGCGTCTGGCTGCCTTCAGGGTGGCTTCCGCGAGGTCGTGATTTGCCGGTATGCTGCACCATAGCCGGACGAAGATTACGGAAGTTGGAATAATGCTTCTGCGTCCCGACATCAAGAGTCATCGGTTTGTATTCTCCGCGCAATTAAATCGAATTCAAACGCAGCCTCAAGGAATTGCTTTCTAATCGCTGTGGCTTCCGGAGTATGTTGTACCTCCGGAAGCCACTTTTTGTGTGTCAGCGCGAGCTGCGAACAAGCGCTATGGCAGAAAGCAGTGCGATGCCTGAAAGGGCGGAAAATCCGATGAACAACCAGAGCGCTGCATTGGCAGTGCCTGCTACGCCACCGGGATTGCTTAACCCTGCCAGATTGGCAACCATGCCAGCGAGCGCTGCCCCCATGGCCGTCGTGAACAGCTGCACCGTGGTTAGTGACGCAGAAGCCAGATTCTGGTCCGCAGCTTCAGCACGTTTGAAGACGCGGGTGAGCAGATGCGGCCATGTCATGCCGACACCAAAGCCTATAATTGCCATGGCAAGACAGATCGGTAGAAGATCATACCAATGTCCTTCGCTGCCCGGAGGGACGAGAATCGCAAGTGTCACCATGCCGGCTATTCCCATAACAGGGGCTGCAAGGATGACACGGTTCACACGGGCACCGGATACACCCGATGAGCCGATGGAACCAAGCGTCCAGCTGCCGCCCATGAGTGCTGCAAGATAGCCTGCCACCAATGGTGACTGGTTATGCAATACCTGGAAAAACAGTGGCACAAAGACTTCCGAACTTGTGACTGATGCACCGAGAAAGCCCATCGTCATATAGAGCGCACCAAGTCGCTTGATGCTGAAAGTGCCTTTCGGCAGAATGCGTTTCGTGGCCTTCCGTTCAACAATGACAAGCAACAGCAGCACAGCAAAAGCAATTACAACGCCAGCGACATTCCAGAACGTGCTTGCTGAAATACTCGCCGCCGAGACGATCAGCACGGCTGCCGTCAGCAGAATAAGCTGTGGCCAGGCAAGCTTGTCTTTGGCTTCATCATCGCCCGCGCGTTTTGGCAGGATGAGCGTCGCCATGATGGCAAAAATACCGATCACCGGCACAAGCGACCAGAAAGCTGCGCGCCACACGCCAAGTTCAGCAAAAATGCCGCCAATAGCCGGGCCAACAAGCGTTGCCACGCCCCACATGCCGGAAACGAGCGCAATGGCGCGAGGCCAGAGCGATTCATCAAAGACGATACGGATCATGGCATAGGACAGCGCCAGCATCATGCCACCGCCAAGTCCCTGCACAACACGGCCCGCGAGCATGGCTGGCATGGAAGGTGCCAAGCCACAGGCCAGTGTTCCGGCTGCAAAGATGATGGCGGCTACAAGATAGGCGTTACGCGGCCCGGCCTGCGAAAGAAGTTTTGGCACAAGGGCCGAGCCAAGAATCGAGGCTGTTACAAACAGCGCCGTGTTCCAGGCGTAATAGTCCATGCCGCCAATATCGGCGACAACGGTTGGTAATATGGTTGTAGCAATGAAAACATTGATAGCGTGGAGCGCAACGCCGCCCACAAGTGTTAGCGAACGGATCGCATTCCTGCCCGCGAACAATTCTCCCCAGCCTGCAGTAGCCCCTGCTGTGGCAGTGGCGGCTGGATTTTCGGTCTGCATTTCTTTCCCTGGTCCTATCCCGCATTTCAGAGGCGGGTTGATGCCCGCTGTCCGCACGCGTTGGCTGGCCTTATAAAATGCTTTTTTGATCTTCGGAATGGGGAATGAAGTAAAACGGCTTCAATAAAAATTCAAAGGGGTTCAAATTTGGCAGAAAAACTCTATATGAAGCTAAGAATTACAGAATCCGCTGCCGCGTCGGAGAATTTTTTCTCTAAACGTCTGTGGCGGATTTGTGTTTCTGTCACAAGCTTCCTATAAGCCTGTACCAATAGCGGCTTTAAAGCGTGTCCCGAAAAGTGCAAAGCGGTTTTCGGATAAGATGCGCGCCAGACTCAAACAACGTGCTCGCCAGCCTAGCTGGACAGGCCATATTTCCCCAATTGACGACCCGGAACGCTCATGATCCAGACGCCCTACTATCTGATCGACAAGACCAAGCTGAAGCGCAACATGGAAAAGGTTGCCTATGTGCGCGAGAAATCCGGCGCAAAGGCGCTATTGGCGCTGAAATGCTTTGCCACATGGTCGGTGTTTGATCTGATGAGCGAATATATGGATGGCACCACGTCGTCCTCGCTTAATGAAGTGCGTCTCGGTCATGAAAGATTTGGCGGTGAAACCCATGCCTATAGCGTGGCTTATGCCGATAACGAGATCGATGAAGTCATTTCGCATGCCGACAAGATCATCTTCAATTCGATTGGCCAGCTGGAGCGCTTTGCCGACAAGGCAGCGCATATCAAGCGTGGCCTGCGTCTGAACCCGGGCATTTCGTCTTCGACCTTTGATCTGGCTGACCCGGCGCGTCCGTTCAGCCGTCTTGGCGAATGGGATGTTGCGAAGGTTGAAAAGGTCATGGACCGCGTGACCGGCTTCATGATCCATAACAATTGCGAGAATTCCGATTTCGGTCTTTTCGACAAGATGCTGACCGATATTGAAGAAAAGTTTGGCTCACTTCTGCATCGCGTTGAATGGGTCAGCCTTGGCGGCGGTATTCATTTCACTGGAGACGATTATCCGGTCGATGATTTCTGCACACGCCTGAAGGCGTTTTCGGAAAAGTTCGGCGTGCAGGTCTATCTGGAGCCGGGTGAGGCTTCGATCACCAAAACCACGACGCTGGAAGTGACGGTTCTTGACACGCTTTATAACGGCAAGAACCTCGCCATCGTCGATAGCTCGATCGAAGCACATATGCTCGATCTGCTCATCTATCGCGAAAAGGCGAAGATGGCACCCAACAATGGCGATCATAGCTACATGATCTGCGGCAAGTCCTGCCTTGCTGGCGATATTTTCGGTGAGTTCAATTTCGACAAGGAGCTCTCCATTGGCGACCGCCTCTCATTTGAAGATGCGGCCGGTTATACGATGGTCAAAAAGAACTGGTTTAATGGCGTGAAAATGCCAGCCATTGCCGTGCGTGAACTCGACGGCACGGTCAAAATTGTCCGCGAATTTGATTACGCGGATTTCGAGGGTTCGCTCTCCTGAACCCTGCGTCGCGGTATTACTCAGCGGCGTAAAACTTAAACAGGTTCCGCGGCTGAGAGCGCCGGGGACGCGAAACAGATGGCGGGAAACCGCTGGAAGAGGAAGCATCGACAGAAAATGAAGAAGAACGTTCTCATTATCGGCGCCGGGGGCGTGGCACAGGTTGTTGCACATAAATGTGCGCAAAACTCTGACATATTGGGCGATATCCATATTGCGTCCCGCACGGTTGAGAAATGCCGCAAGATTATCGATAGCGTGCATGAAAAGAAGAGCCTCAAGACCGAGGTGAAACTGGAAGCGCATGCGCTGGATGCTCTGGATATTGAAGCCACCAAGGCTCTGATCCAGAAAATCGGCGTTCAGATCGTCATCAATGTCGGATCTTCCTTCCTCAATATGTCGGTTCTTCGCGCCTGTATCGATACGGGCGTGGCTTACATGGACACCGCGATCCATGAAGATCCGAAGAAGATTTGCGAAACCCCACCGTGGTATGGCAACTACGAATGGAAGAACTTGCAGGAATGCGAAGAGAAGGGCATCACCGCCATTCTCGGCATCGGCTTTGATCCGGGCGTGGTCAATGCTTATGCGCGTCTGGCTGCCGACGACTATCTCGATGAAGTTAAATCCATCGACATCGTTGACATCAATGCCGGTTCGCATGGCCGTTGGTTCTCGACCAATTTCGATCCGGAAATCAATTTCCGCGAATTCACCGGCACGGTCTATTCCTGGCAGGGTGGTGAATGGCAGTCGAACAAGATGTTCGAAGTTGGACACACCTTTGATCTGCCTGTCGTTGGCCCAAGCAAGGCTTATATGACCGGCCATGATGAAGTGCATTCGCTCTCAAAGAACTATCCGAACGCAGATGTGCGTTTCTGGATGGGCTTTGGCGATCACTATATCAATGTCTTTACCGTGCTGAACAATCTCGGCCTTCTCTCCGAACAGCCGGTGAAAACTGCTGAAGGTCTGGAAGTTATCCCGCTCAAGGTGGTTAAGGCTGTTCTGCCTGATCCTTCGTCGCTGGCACCGGATTACACCGGCAAGACCTGCATTGGTGATTTCGTTAAGGGCACCAAGGACGGCAAAGAAAAGGAAGTCTTCATCTACAACGTTGCCGACCACAAGGACGCTTATAATGAAGTGGGTTCGCAGGGCATTTCCTACACCGCTGGCGTTCCGCCGGTCGCAGCTGCAATCCTGATCGCTTCGGGCGAATGGGATGTGAAGAAGATGGTCAACGTGGAAGAGCTGAACCCGAAGCCTTTCCTCCACATCCTGAACCAGATAGGCCTGCCATCGCGCATCAAGGACGAAGACGGCGACCGTGCATTGGATTTCGCGTAAGCGTCATTTGAATGAGTAAAGAAAACCCCGCCCAATGCTATGCTTTGGCGGGGTTTTTTATTGGCGCTTTGCTCTGGCTTACTCAGGCATATTTGGCCAAGTGTCCGACAGACGATACCCACTCGGAAACGGATCGCTCGGATCAAGCATGAGCTGTGAGGTTCCTGTCACCCATGCGCGGCCGGAAATGATCGGGCTGATGGCCGGTTTACCACCAAGCTCCAGAGCCTTGTCCAATCGGCAGTGAAATTCCGTGCCCAGCACGGACTTTCCGATAAATTTCTCGCCGACTTTCATCTGGCCTTTTGCATGAAGCACGGCCATGCGCGCCGAGCAGCCGGTACCGGTTGGCGAACGATCCAGTTTCGCCGGTCGAATGGCAACTGTATTTATACCGGTCAGTACATCGCCATCGCGCGTCACCGGCTCGGTGATCTGGCAGAAGGAAATGTGGTTCCAGTCTTTTTCAGGATGGCGGAAGCCAAGCTGTTCATTGGCAGCTTTCGTGATCTTAACGCCAATCTCAGCCAGTTCCCGTGCCTGACCCGGCTCGATTTTCATTCCAATAGAAGCTGCATCAACAATAACGAAGCTGTCGCCGCCATAGGCTGTGTCAACGGTGATCGTGCCGAGGCCTTCAACTTCCAGCGATGCATCCAGACGGTCCGCGAAAGACGGTACGTTGCGCACACTGATGCGCTCAGCCTTGCAGTTACGGCATTCAGCCTCCACCTCGATGAGCCCGCCCGGCGCTTCCAGCACCATGCGCGTGACTGGTTCTTGCATGGGGATAATGCCGCTATCCAGAAGAACCGTGGAGACACAGATCGAATTGGAGCCGGACATGGGCGGGGTGTCGGCGGGTTCCATGATGATGAAACCCATCTGCGCGCGCGGATCTTTCGGAGGCACCAGCAGATTGATGTGGCGGAACACGCCGCCGCGCGGCTCGTTCAGCACGAAATTACGCAAGGCCTCGTCACTGGCGATGAAGCGTGACTGCTCCCACACCGTATTGCCAGGAGGAGGGGCCACGCCACCTACGATGACATCACCGACTTCGCCTTCTGCGTGACAGCCGACAATATGGATGACTTTGGTGCTGCGCATGATTTCCCTCGCAAAATTGCATCCACGACATTCCTAGATAATCAGATGTAACGGTCAACTGTTCTGCAGACCAGAAAGTGCATTTTTGCGACATGTCTGGAAATTGATTTCCATGCATGTCAGGAGATCAGAATTTACTTCCCAAGGTGTGTTGCTTCTTTAAGCAAGTCTGATATCCATTGTGCTCTAATTTTGTGCAAATCGATGCGCAGCCCGCCTGGCTCCGGATCAATTTCTGGAACATCCACAACGTTCCCAATAGAAATTGAATAACCCGAAAAGTTGGGGCGAAGTCGCTTTTGAAGCGATGAACGCTCTTAGCCGGCATGGGGCGATCGATACTCGTATCACACGCCATTCTCCTCAGATCGACCTGGTCTCTGAGCCTTTGATGTCTCGGCGCGTGCTTTCGTTATGGATTGTCCGATGGGTTGACGGCCACGGATGGTACGGGGTGTGCCCCGGGAGTAAGTTTGTGACCAATACATTTGATGCGGGCTTTCATGAGCCTCACATGAGCAGCGTTCAGCGCTGGACCCGGGAAATGGGGATGGCTCTCAAATTGGGCTGGCCGCTGATTCTGACCAATCTTTCACAGGCAGCATTGACTGCGACCGATGTGATCTTCATTGGCCGTCTTGGCAAGGATACGCTGGCTTCGGCGCTCCTGACGACGAGTTTCTATCACACCCTGATGATCTTCTCGATGGGGCTGGTTTCGGCTGTGATGCCGATGATCGCCATTGCACTTGGCAGGAACCGTCATTCGGTGCGCGATGTGCGCCGTACCGTGCGTCAGGGTATGTGGTCGGCCATTATCATCTCGATTCCGATCTGGATCGTGCTCTGGCATTGCGAGGAAATATTCCTCTTCCTTGGTCAGCAACCGGATATCGCCGCGCGCTCGACCGATTTCATGCATACGTTGCAATGGGCACTGTTGCCGTATCTGTTTTATATCGTGCTGCGCTCATTCTTTGCGGCGATGGAAAAGCCGATGTGGACGCTGATTGTTGCAGCCGTCGCTATCGGGTTTAACGCGCTGGCTGGCTGGACACTGATTTTCGGCCATTTCGGTTTTCCAAGAATGGAACTCCATGGCGCGGGTATCGCCACTACCCTGTCGAGTACGATGATGTTTCTGGGCATGGCTTTCATTACCATGCGTCACCGCCGGTTCCGTCGGTATCGGCTGTTTGGGCGGTTCTGGCGTCCGGACTGGCCGCGTTTCGTTGAGCTCTGGCGCATAGGTTTTCCTATGGCGCTGACCTTTGTGTTTGAAACGTCGATCTTTTATGCAGCCGTTGTCATGATGGGCTATATCGGCCCCACTGCCATGGCTGCCCATGCAGTTGCTATACAAGTCGCTTCTCTGAGCTTCATGGTGCCACTCGGTTTCGGTCAGGTTGCAACCGTGCGCGTGGGCCGTGCCTATGGCCGCGGCGACCCTCAGGCTGTCGCCTATGCAGGCTGGAGCGCCTATGCGCTCGGCGTGGGTTTCATGGCGATCATGGGCTTGTTGATGATTCTGATTCCGCGTCTGTTTATCGGTGTGTTTCTTAATCTCAAAGATCCGGAAAACTTTGCCGTTATCGAACTCGCGGTCACCTTCTTAGCACTCGCTGCACTTTTCCAGATTGTCGATGGAGCGCAGGCGGTGGCTGCAGGTATGCTGCGTGGCCTCAGAGATACGCGCGTACCCATGTATCTGGCATTAGTCGGCTATTGGGGTGTAGGGTTGCCGTTCGGTGCGCTGCTTGCATTCCAGTTTGGCTTTGGTGGTGCAGGTGTCTGGCTTGGTCTGGCGGCAGGGCTTGCGATAGTTTCTGTGCTGATGACCATGCGCTGGCGACGCTCTCTCATGCGCATCAGTGTCGTATCAAAATAATTACGAGCATTTGAGCCACAAACGCGAAACAATTTTGCATGGTATATTGCGCAAAGGCAAATATTTAGAGCGGGTCCAAGGGTTCTTTATCCACTGGAGCCGCTCTAAATTTGAAAGGTCTTTTCAGGCTGGACAAGTGTGAAACTTTCAATCAGCGCGGATCACAAAAAAATGCCGTACGGTAGAAACCATACGGCATGATCTGCAATGCTGCGGATATCCTTATGTATCCGCTAAAATCAAATGCCCCCAAATTATTTCGTGAGTGCAATAATACGGTCGAGCGCTGCGCCGTAACCTTTCAACGAAATTTTGAAAGCCACAGCCTGACTTGGACTAAGCGCAGTCGCATTCACGTTCAAATTAGTGCCGGCCTTCAAAGCGGCCACTTGCTTGGCATCAAAACTCACTGGTGCCAGACAGCCCTGCGGCAGACAGGTTGAAAATGTCAGCTGCGGCCCGTCAGCTTCATCGATCTTCAGTGCAACGCCTTTTACAAGATCAAGGCCAAATGGCATTAGAATGACGCCTTCAACCTTACCACCAGGTATATTGCGCAACTCGGCAGTCAGAACGCGCTGACCCGTCTGAGTGCTGCTTTGATCCTGCCGTATAGCGCAGACAGTTGTTTCTTTTTCGGACTGACAGGAAACAGTCCAGTCCTGATATGTTTCCTGGAGGGTGCTTGCGCCGCCTGGGAGAGGGGCGGCAAACGCCGGAATACTCGAAACCACAGCAAAGCCAATTGCAAGGCCGATCAGGCTATAAGTTTTCATTAATACATTCTCTTCTGAGTGGCAATGAGAGAAGGTCGTTAAACAACTTACCGACCATGATATATTAATAATCACAAAGTCAAATTAAATGCAATAGATAATATATTGCGTGAAGTCGGCAATGTAATTGATTTCTAAAATATAGATTATAAAATATTGAATATTCTACTTTGTAAGTTTGTCGTAGTTCTGCAATCAAGGGCAGGCCGGGGCTTATCGTAAAGGTTGGTCTTCTCGGATAAGAGAACTGCCTTCGCAAGGTTCAGGCCTTTAAAGCGGTCAGGCATGAATTAGAAAATTGGTATTCGTAAGATAATAACCAATTAATTGGTAAAGGAATATAGTTTAATATAAATAGCCTATACTTTAAGTAAATATTAGTTGGGTAAATATAATATACTGTTAAATAGTGCTGGATTTGCCACATGGTTATTTATTATTTCCATGATTGATAAGTTGTAATTGAGATCTGTATTGGATTCATTCTATCAGTCGATAGTGTTAATTATTCATATTTGCTGGAGGCATATCAAAATGACTATTAAGGGTTTTCTTCTGGGTTCGGCAGCAGTCATCGCTGCGGGAAATGGTGCGGCTCAAGCTGCCGACGCAATCGTTGCACCAGAACCAGAGGCCGCTGAATACGTACGCGTTTGCGATGCATATGGTGCAGGCTATTTCTACATTCCCGGCACCGAGACATGCCTGCGCGTCTCCGGCTATGTTCGTTACGATCTGACTGGTGGCAACGATGTATATGGCCGTGGATTTACTGATCGCGACGGCGCTGCCCTTGCGAGTGACGGATACAAGCGTAAGACCTGGGACAACAAGGCTCGCTTCACACTCCGCTTCAGCACGGCTTCGGAAACTGAACTTGGCACCCTCAAGACCTTTGCTGAAACCCGTTATGACTGGGGCAACGGCGTAGAAGGCGCATCCGGCTCACTGCGTTACGGCTATATCCAGCTCGGTGGTCTTCGCGTTGGTCTTGACGAGTCGGCTTTCGTTACCTTCCCTGGTTACCTTGGCGACGTCATCAACGATGACGTGATCCTTGCAGGTGGTTATCGCACCGGCCTTATCAGCTATACCTTCAATGGTGACAATGGCCTGTCGGCAATTCTGTCGCTTGAACAGGGCAACAACGCCGATACTGATAGCAAGTACGGCTACGACGGCGTCATCAAGGATTACGCCCCGCATGTCGTTGGTGGTGTGAAATATGAACAGGGCTGGGGCAAGATTGTAGCCGTTGCAGCTTATGACGCTCGTAACGAAGAATGGGCAGGCAAGCTGCGTGGCGACGTAAACCTCACGGATCGCTTCTCGCTCTGGGTTATGGGCGGTTACAAGTCGAATAAGGACAAGTATTTCGACGTGAAGGATGACTCCGGCAACGTTGTCGGTCAGGTCCGGGCGATCAGCAGCTTCTACGGCACATGGGGTGGCGATTGGGCTGTCTGGGGTGGCGCTGCATTCAAGGCAACCGAACAGGCGACTTTCAATGTGCAGGCTGCATATGACGGCAGCAGCACCTTTGCTGCAACCGCTAACGTTGCCTATGAAATGGTGCCTGGCTTTACTGTTACTCCAGAAGTTTCCTACACCAAGTGGCAGGACGACAAGTCCTACCTCAAGGGCAAGGACGCATGGCAGGGCATGGTTCGCTTCCAGCGTTCGTTCTAATAAGTGCGCTGGCTAATAAGTGCGCTGACCGTTACATTACGTGGCGGCCAGTACACGAAGTTTGATAATCCTAATTTCCCCATTTACTAATATTAATGCAAATATTCTCAATATATATTGGTATTATATGCAATTAGAAAACTAGATATACAGAGATACCATTCGACAAAGTAGAAGGACTGCTTTGTTATTTTAATCTGATCTCCAGTCAGAAGAATGGTGGCGGCGGGCTTCGGCCCGCCGTTTTTATTTGGGAAAGCAATCAGAGCTATGCTCTAAAGAAAAGGCCGGAGCAAATCCGGCCGTTGTCAGGAGAGTGATGCGTGGCGTCTATCGCGACAATTTCATGTGTCGGTTTACGTCCTTGTAAAGCAGATAGCGGAATTTGCCCGGACCACCGGCATAGCAAGCCTGCGGGCAGAAAGCGCGCAGCCACATGAAGTCCCCGGCTTCCACTTCCACCCAATCCTGATTGAGCCGGTAGACGGCCTTGCCTTCGAGCACATAAAGCCCGTGTTCCATCACATGGGTTTCAGCAAATGGAATGACGCCGCCCGGCTCGAACGTAACGACCGTTACATGCATGTCGTGGCGCAGATCGTTTGGATCGACAAAGCGCGTCGTCGCCCATGCGCCATTGGTGTCTGGCATTGGCGTCGGTGCGATGTTCTTTTCATTGAGGAAAAGCGGCTCCGGCACATCAAGGCCATCGACATATTCATAAGCCTTGCGCACCCAATGGAAGCGCGCGACAGCGCCCGAATTGTTGCGAAGCGTCCAACCGCTTTTGGGCGGCAGATAGGCATAACCGCCTTCGGTCAGCACATGATTCTTACCTGCAAGCGTGACGGTGATTTCGCCTTCAACGACAAACAGCACACCCTGCGCACCGTCATCGAGTTCCGCGCGATCGCTGCCGCCGCCGGGCTGCACTTCCATAATATATTGCGAGAAAGTCTCGGCAAAACCTGATAGCGGGCGGGCGATGATCCACAGCCGCGTCTTGTCCCAGAAGGGAAGAAAGCTCGTGACGATATCGCTGAATGTGCCTTTCGGAATAACCGCATAGGCTTCGGTGAACATGGCGCGATCGGTCAGGAGTTGCGTCTGGGGCGGCAGGCCGCCGGTCGGTGCATAATAATTACGGCTCATTGTCTTATCCTAGTAAAGTGTCTCAGGGAGAATATCTTTGAGCCGCAGCAGCGCGATGCGCTCAACCTGTTCGGACGCCGTTTCCAGCTCGGCAGCTTTCGTGTTCTCGATGCGCCGCTTGAAAGCGTCGAGAATTTCTCTTTTGTTGCGGCCCTTGACCGCGATGATGAAAGGAAAGCCGAATTTCTGCGTGTAAGCGTCGTTGAGTTCGGTGAACGTTTTGCGCTCATCGTCCGTCAACGCATCAAGACCGGCGGATGCCTGCTCGGAGGTGGATTCAGGCGTCAGGCGTTTGGCCGCTGCGAGTTTACCGGCAAGATCAGGATGCGCGCACAGCACGCCGAGTTTTTCATCGTCTGATGCCGCACGGAAAGCGCGGACCAGAACCGTGTGAAGACCGGATGCAGAATCGGCGAGTTCCGTCAGGCCGGTGTCATAGGCGCGTTCGGCAATCCATGGCGAGTGTTCGAAAATGCCGCCATATCGCGCAACAAAATCCGTCTTGCTGGACTTGGATGGCACCACATCGACTTGTTTCGGCTTGTGGTGCTCGTGCCAGTGGCGGGCAATATCGATGCGCTTCGCAACCCACACCTTGTCATGGCTCTGCACATAATCGAGGAAGCGCTCAAGCGCTGCCACACGACCCGGACGCCCGACGAGACGGCAATGAAGACCAATCGACATCATCTTTGGCGCACCTTCCGCACCCTCGCGATAAAGCACATCGAACGTGTCTTTAAGATAGGTGTAGAATTGATCGCCGGAGTTAAAACCCTGTGGGGTCGCAAAGCGCATATCATTGGTGTCGAGCGTATAAGGCACGATCAGATGTGGACCCTTCGGCCCCTTCACCCAATAAGGCAACTCATCCGCATAGGAATCGGCCGAATAGAGGAAGCCACCTTCCTCCATCACCAGCTTCAGCGTGTTATCCGAAGGCTTGCCCTGATAAATACCCAGAGGGCGCGAGCCGGTGATTTCCGTATGCAGGCGCACCGCTTCGCGAATATGTTCGCGTTCCACGTCTTCGGGAACGTCCTTATATTCCCACCAGCGCAGGCCGTGACTGGCGATTTCCCAGTCCGCTTCTTTCATGGCACTGATGGCTTCGGGGTTGCGGTCCATGGCAAGGGTCACGCCATAGACCGTCACCGGCATGTTGCGTCGCGTGAAAGCGCGCCACAAACGCCAGAAGCCGGAGCGGGCACCATATTCGTAGATGGATTCCATATTGAGGTTGCGCTGACCATTCCACGCTTGTGCGCCCACGATCTCGGAAAGCAGGTTTTCGGATGCAGGGTCACCATCGAGAATGCAGCTTTCGCCACCTTCTTCGTAGTTTACGACGAATTGCACGGCGATATTGGCCCCGCCCGGCCAGCGTGGGTCTGGTGTGTTGCGGCCATAGCCAACCAGATTGCGCGGATAACTCATATGGTCTTCCCTCAATTATTCATGGTTTTTCTTATGATAATAAAGAATTACGCGGACCATTCCCCCTCAAAATTTTGAAAGACATCCAACGATTATCATCTTTCCCAGGACAGAACTTCGGTAAATAATCAAAATCGGGAACAAGTGTGGTTCGCAGATCGTTCAGATTTGCGTGAAATAAATCACACAAAAACAATTGCTTGCAATGGTCCTAACGGTAGGGTCGGAAGAATCGTGCAGGCAGCAGGAGTATAAATGGGTCAGGAAATGAGCGGTCAGGGCCGATTGACGACGCATGTCCTCGATACGGTGAGCGGCAAGCCAGCAGCAAACTTACGCATTGAATTACGCCGCATCGGGAATCAGCAGTCAGAAACGCTTCGTGAGATACGCACAAATGCGGATGGTCGCTGCAACGAGCCGCTGCTCGCAGGTGATGCGCTGCATACTGGTTCGTATGAGCTGCTTTTCCATGTTGGCGAATATTTCGGAAAGAGCGATGACATCGTGCCATTTCTGGATGTTGTGCCGCTGCGCTTTGGCATTTCTGACGAAAAGGCGCATTATCATGTGCCGCTTCTGGTTTCGCCATTTTCCTATTCAACCTATCGCGGGAGCTAAGCGATATGGGTCAAGCAGTCCGACACAATATCCGCTTTCTGCTGAACGGCGAGACGGTAGAGCTCGACCGCGTTTCGCCTGACGAAACTTTGCTCGATTATCTGCGTCTTGCCTGCAAACTTCGTGGCAGCAAGGAAGGTTGCGGCGAAGGCGATTGCGGTGCATGCACGGTGCTTGTCGGCAAGATTGTGGGCGACGAGCTGATCTATGAAAGCGTGAATGCCTGCATCCGTTTTGTCGGCTCGCTGGATAGTTGCCATGTCGTGACCATCGAGCATCTGCGCGGGTCCGACGGTGGCCTGCATCCGGTGCAAAAGGCGATGGTCGACTTTCACGGCTCGCAATGCGGTTTCTGCACGCCGGGCTTTGTCATGTCGCTTTATGGTCTCTGGATGCGCAATCCAAAGCCTGCAGACGTTGAGATTGAAAAGGCGTTGCAAGGCAATCTCTGCCGGTGCACTGGCTATGAAGCCATCATGCGCGCGGCCCGCGCAATCTCTGATTATGGTACGCTGATGGAAGATCCGCTTGCGGCTGAACGTGCGCATGTCATCAGCCAGCTTAACGCCTTGCGTGATGGCGCGCGGGTTGAAGTGGGTAGTGGTAAGGATCGTCTGGTCGTGCCTGCCGACCTCGATGATTTTGCCACTATCTATGCAGCCGAAGCCAAGGCAACAATCGTTGCTGGTTCAACCGATGTTGGCCTCTGGGTCACCAAGATGATGCGCGATATTTCGCCGGTCGTCTTTATCGGCCATCTCGCAGAACTGCGCACCGTCAGCGAAAAAGACGGGGTCATCACCATTGGTGCGGGTGTGACTTATACGGAAGCTTTCTCCTTCCTCGCAAAACGCATTCCGGCACTGGGAAATCTCATCAATCGCATTGGTGGTGAACAGGTGCGCAATATGGGCACCATCGGCGGTAACATTGCCAATGGTTCGCCGATTGGCGATACGCCACCGCCATTGATCGCGCTTGATGCAAAGCTGACGCTGCGCAAAGGTGCCGAACGCCGGACAATTCCCCTCGAAGACTATTTCATTGCCTATGGCAAACAGGATCGCCAGCCCGGCGAATTTGTGGAAGCCGTGCATGTGCCGGTGCCAGATGAGCGCAGCCAGTTTGCCATTCACAAGATCTCCAAGCGTTTTGAGGAAGACATCACGGCAACGCTTGGTGCCTTCCATCTGACACTCGATAATGAGGGCAAGGTTGCATCCATCCGTATCGCCTATGGTGGAATGGCAGCAACGCCAAAGCGGGCGTCGGCCGTTGAAGCGGCACTGATGGGCCAGCTATGGAATGATGCAACGGTTGAGGCTGCACTTGATGCCTATTCAATTGATTATCAGCCTTTGAGCGATATGCGCGCGACGGCTGATTATCGCTTGCTGGTCGCCAAGAATTTGCTCCGTCGCTTTTATGCTGAAACGCAAGGGCAAGCCGAACCTTTGCGTAAGCCAAACGTTGTTGCTGCATAGGGAGGATGACATGAACAAGCATCCTGCAAATGAAATAAAAGCCGCCCGTATTAAAGGCGGTGTCGCAACCGATCAGCGCCATGATTCCGCGCATAAGCATGTGACGGGCGAAGCGGTCTATATCGACGATATTCCAGAACCCGAAGGCACGCTGCATATCGGTATAGGTTGTTCGACTGTTGCCCATGCCAAAATCATTGCGGTTGATTTATCGGCTGTGCGCGCGGCCTCCGGCGTTGTCGATGTGCTGACTTATAAGGACGTGCCGGGCGAAAACGATGTCTCGCCATCGGGCATGCATGACGATCCGATCTTCGCGGTCGATAACGTGCAGTTTCATGGTCAGCCGATTTTTGCGGTTGTTGCCCGCACGCGTGATCAGGCACGCCGCGCTGCACGTCTTGCCAAAGTCGAATATGAAGAAATGCCCGGCCTGTTTTCGATTGCGGGTCTTGATGGTTACAAGGATCGGCTGGTCTTCACGCCACTCACGCTTATTCGCGGCGATGCCCGCAAGGCCATTGACGACGCCCCGCGCAAGGTCAAAGCGCAGATGCTTGTCGGTGGACAGGATCACTTTTATCTCGAAGGACAGGCTTCACTTGCCATCCCCGGCGAAGATGAAGATGTGACCATCTATTGCTCGACGCAGGGGCCAAGCGAAACGCAACATCTGGTGGCCCATGCGCTTGGCGTGCCGAGCCATTCGGTGACGGTTGAAGTGCGGCGTATGGGTGGCGGTTTTGGCGGCAAGGAAACGCAGGCCAATCAATGGGCAGCCATTGCAGCCATTGCGGCCAAGAAGCATAAGCGCGCTGTGAAAATCCGGCTCGACCGTGATGAGGATATGACCTCGACCGGCAAGCGTCATGATTTCATGATCGATTACGAAGTCGGTTTTGACGATGAGGGCAATATTCTGGTGTCGATTATCTGTTTGCACTAAATGCTGGTTTCTCTGCCGATCTGTCCGGTCCGGTTGGCGACCGCGCACTATTTCATTGCGACAATGCCTATTTCTTTCCGGCTGTTCATGCGCAGTCCGCCCCGCTTTATACCAATACCGTGTCCAACACGGCATTCCGTGGCTTCGGTGGTCCGCAGGGCATGGTGGGTGCCGAGCGCGTGATTGAGGAAGTGGCTTTTGCTGTCGGCAAAGACCCGCTCGAAATCCGCAAGCTCAATTTCTACGATGCCATGGGCACCGAAGGTGGCACGCGCAATGTGACGCCCTATCACCAGAAGGTGGAAGACTGCATCATCCAGCGCATTGTTGCTGAGTTGGAAGACAGTGCGGATTACGCGAAGCGTCGCGAGGCAATCCGCGAATTCAACGCGAAAAGCCGCTATGTCAAACGCGGCATGTCACTGACGCCAGTGAAATTCGGGATTTCCTTCACCAAGACGGAATCCAATCAGGCTGGCGCGCTGGTGCATGTCTATAATGACGGCTCGGTGCATATGAACCATGGCGGCACGGAGATGGGGCAGGGGCTTCATCTCAAAGTGGCGCAGGTGGTGGCCGAAGAATTCCAGATCGATCTTGATCGTGTGAAGATTACCGCAACAACAACCGCGAAAGTGCCGAACACTGCACCAACGGCAGCATCGTCCGGGGCCGATTTGAACGGTATGGCCGCACAGGATGCGGCGCGTCAGATCAAGAAACGCCTCATTCGCTTTGCCGCGCAGCAACATCAGGTGCCGGAAGATCAGGTCGTCTTCCTCCCTAACCGTATCCGCGTTGGTAATCAGGAAATCAGCTTCAATGATCTGGTGAAGCAAGCCTATATTGGCCGTGTGCAGCTCTCTGCGTCGGGGCATTACAAGACACCGAAAATCCATTGGGATCGTGCCAAGGGTAAAGGCCACGCCTTCTATTATTATGCCTATGGCGCGGCCTGCTCGGAAGTATCGGTCGATACGCTGACCGGCGAATATGTGATGGAGCGCACCGATATTCTTCACGATACGGGCCGTTCGCTGAACCGTGTGATTGATATTGGTCAGGTGGAAGGCGGCTTCGTGCAGGGCATGGGCTGGCTGACCACGGAAGAGCTTGTCTGGGATGACAAAGGAAGGCTGCGCACCCATGCACCATCGACCTATAAGATCCCGCTGGCATCAGACCGTCCAAAGATTTTCAATGTCGCGCTGACCGATTGGTCGGAGGCTTATGAGCCAACAATCCATCGTTCAAAGGCGGTTGGCGAGCCGCCGCTGCCGCATGGCATGTCGGTGCTTTATGCGCTGTCGGATGCGGTGGCGAGCGTTGCCGATCACAAAATTAGTCCGCGCCTTGATGCGCCAGCAACGCCGGAGCGCGTGTTGATGGCAATCGAGCGGCTGCGAAGTCAGAAAGGCTGATGCGATGCTGGGCAGACGAGACGACATCAGGGCGTTTCTCAACAAGCGGCCCGATAGTGTTCTGATTGAAGTCACCGATGTCCGAGGTTCGGCCCCGCGCGATGCCGGCGCGTGGATGCTTGTCGCCCGCGATATGATTTTTCGCACCATTGGCGGCGGGCAGCTCGAATATATGGCAATCGACCATGCCCGCAAGATTTTGGCTGGCGGTAAAGATTCCCCTATGGATGTACCACTTGGCCCTGAAATCGGCCAGTGCTGCGGCGGTCGTGTTGGGTTGAGCTTCCGGCGCGTCAATCGCGGACTGGCTGAAGAACTAATCGCAAAGGTCGATGCCGAAATCGCCACCCGTCCGCATGTTTATATCTTTGGCGCAGGCCATGTCGGTGATGCTCTCGCCTATACGCTCTCACTGACACCCGTGCGGGTTATCCTGGTTGATACGCGTGAAGCGGAACTGATGGCCGTTGATGCGCCCGGCGTTGAAACCTGTCTTGCAGCCATGCCCGAACAGGTGGTGCGTTCGGCCCCACCCGGCAGCGCATTCATCGTGTTGACCCATGACCATGCGCTTGATTTCCTGATCGTGGCGGAAGCTTTGCAGCGTGACGATGCCGTCTATGTCGGTATGATCGGCTCGAAGACCAAGAAGGCCACTTTCAAAAATTGGTTGAAACGCGAAATCGGTCGCGCAGAATTATTTGAAAATCTCGTCTGTCCGGTTGGCGGCTCGGTCGTTAAAGACAAGCGACCGGAAGTTATTGCCGCATTGGCTGCGCCCGAGGTTTTAACCGCCGTTCTGGTTTCCAGTAAAGTTTTACAGCCCGCCTAACTCAATTGACTAGGCGGGCGTCTTTTTAAGCCAGTGCCTCGCGGATCAGACGCTGGCAACGCTCTGTCATGAAATCGATGATCAGACGGACTTTCGGGTCCTGAAACCGCTTATGCGGATAGATCGCAGCGAGCTGGATCGACGCTGGTGGCGTGCTTGCAAGAATAGGAACCAGCCGCCCGTCACGGATATATTCCTTCACTTCAAACAGCGGCTTGTTGATAATTCCGCGCCCGCCGAGCGCCCATTGCGTCAATACGTCGCCATCATCGGAATCGTAAGGCCCGGTGACTTCGAATTTGCGCAGACCTTCCGGTGTTTGCAGAGACCAGAAATATTCTTTCGAACCGGGAAAGCGCAGGAGCAGGCAATCGTGTTTGTCGCCCAGAAGTTCCTCGGGCGATTGCGGAGTGCCATGCTTTTCCAGATATTCGGGTGCAGCACAGATCACACGTTCGCAGTTCAGAATGCCGCGCATCCGGAGGTTCGAATTTTCCAGAACACCCAATTTGAAAGCAACATCAACGCTTTCACTCATGATGTCGATCTCATGGTCAGATAGTCGCAGGCGCACTTCTATGTCCGGATATTTGTCGTGAAACTCCGGAATCCCTGATGCGATGAGCCTTCGACCCAGCCCCAGAGGTGCTGTAATGCGAATCGAACCCTTTGGGTTTTTTGCCAGTTCAGCGACGGCTGCTTCGGCTTCATCCACGGCTTCGAGAATTTTTAAAGCACCATCATAAAATATGCGACCGTGCTCGGTTGGCGTCAGCTTGCGTGTCGTTCTGTTGAAAAGCCGCACACCAAGATGCTTCTCCAACTCCTTGATTCGATTACTTGCAACAGCTGGCGAAGCGCGCTGGTCGCGACCTGCCGCCGACAAATTTCCCAATTCGACAACGCGCACAAAAACGCGCAGATTATCAAGATAAGACATGCGTCCGTTCCACCATTGTATATATTTTTTTGAAAGTGATGGTCGTGATGTGACGTTCCCATAAGGGCCAAGCTTTGGCACATAATAAAGTAACGAACAATGGGGCCACCGCATCGGCCCAAAAATCGAAATGGATTTTTGGAAAGCGCGATGCGTCAACGAAAACGAGACAGAGCGTCCTTTATGCGTCCTTTTGGGCGCATGGCGCTCTGAGAATGGGAGTGCCGGATGTATGATCTTGCCGTGGCCTGGGACTGGCTGGGCTTCGCAGTGCGGTGGCTACACGTCATCACCGCGATTGCGTGGATCGGCTCGTCTTTCTATTTCATCGCGCTGGACCTTGGCTTGCGCCAGCGTCCAGGCTTGCCGGTCGGCGCCTATGGCGAAGAATGGCAGGTCCATGGCGGCGGTTTCTATCACATCCAGAAATATCTGGTTGCACCTGCCGAGATGCCCGAGCATCTGACATGGTTCAAATGGGAATCCTACGCCACCTGGCTGTCAGGCTTCACTTTGCTCTGCATCGTCTATTATGCGGGCGCCGATCTATATCTGGTCGATCCGAATGTGCTCGATGTCTCAGCACCGGTTGCAATCGCTATTTCGATTGCCTCGCTGGCATTCGGCTGGATCGCCTATAACACTATCTGCAAGCTGATGCTCGGCAAGAGCGATACGCTCCTGATGATCATCCTCTACTGCATTTTGGTGGTGATGGCCTGGGGCTATACGCATCTGTTTACGGGTCGTGCAGCTTTCCTGCATCTGGGTGCTTTCACCGCGACTATCATGTCTGCCAACGTGTTCATGGTCATCATTCCGAACCAGAAAATCGTGGTGGCGGATCTGATTGCAGGCCGCAAGCCCGATCCGAAATACGGCAAGATCGCCAAGCAACGCTCAACGCATAACAACTATCTGACGCTGCCGGTTCTGTTCCTGATGCTGTCGAACCACTATCCGCTGGCATTCGGGACTGAGTTCAACTGGATCATCGCCTCGCTGGTGTTCCTGATGGGCGTCACGATCCGCCATTGGTTCAACACGCAGCACGCCCGCAAGGGTAGCCCGACATGGACATGGCTGGTGACGGTTATCCTGTTCATCATCATCATGTGGCTGTCGACTGTACCGAAGATTCTGACGGGTGAACCGGAAGAACAGAAGGTGTCATCGCTGCAGCAGACTTTCATCTCGGACCCGCACTTTGAAAAAGTGCGGGATACCGTTCTGGGACGTTGTGCGATGTGCCATGCAAAGGAGCCGGGTTGGGAAGGCATCATTGTGCCACCTAAAGGTGTAGTCCTTGAAACTGATAGGGAAATTGCCGCGCATGCGCGCGAAATCTATTTGCAGGCTGGTCGATCCCATGCCATGCCGCCCGCCAATGTTACCGGCGTAAGCAATGAGGAGCGCAAGCTGCTCGCTTCCTGGTATGAATCTGCGACTTCTGGAGCAAAGCAATAATGACCAAACTTCTCATCCGTGGCCGCGTGCTGACCTTTCGTGACGAACCGCAGAGTCTGGATGACAGTCAATCCTATCGCTATATCGAAGATGGTGCCGTGCTTGTCGAAAATGGCCGCATCACGCGTCTCGGAGACTACGCCGAGATAAGTGCTGAAGCAGGCAGCGGCGTAAAGGTTGCCGATCATCGCCCACATCTCATCTTGCCCGGCTTCATTGATACGCACATCCATTATCCGCAGACGCAGGTTGTTGCGTCCTACGCGGCCAATCTTCTCGAATGGCTCAACACCTATACATTTGTGGCAGAGCAAAAATTCGCCGATGAGCAGCACGCGGAATTTATCGCTGAGCGCTTTCTGGACGAATTGATCCGCCATGGCACCACCACGGCTGTCGCTTATTGCTCGGTACACCCGCAGAGCGTCGATGCCTATTTCCGTGCATCGCAGCATCGCAATATGCGTATGCTTGGCGGCAAGGTGATGATGGACCGCAATGCGCCGCCCGCACTCTGTGATACCGCTCAATCGGGTTATGATGACAGCAAGCAGCTAATAGCCCGCTGGCATGGCAAGGATCGCCTCGATTATGTGATCACGCCGCGTTTTGCGATTACCTCGACGCCAGAACAGCTGGAAGCAAGTCAGGCGCTTGCACGTGAGCATCCTGAATGCTTTATCCAGACGCATCTCTCGGAAAATCACGAAGAGATTGAGTTCACAAAATCGCTTTACCCGGATGCACCTGATTATCTCGGCATATACGAGCATTATGGTTTGCTCGGCAGTAAGACGTTGCTTGGCCATTCCATCCATCTTGAAGAGCGTGAAGTGCAGGTGATGGCGGAGACCGGCTCGGTTGCGGTTTTCTGCCCGACTTCGAACCTGTTTCTCGGCTCCGGCCTTTTCGATCGCGACCGCCTGAAAGCATCGGGCGTGCGCATGGCAGTCGCAACCGATGTCGGCGGCGGCACTAGCTTTTCGATGCTGCGCACGATGGATGAGGGCTACAAGGTTTTGCAGCTACGCGGAAGCCGTCTCAATCCGTTCCAGTCATTCTACATGATGACGCTCGGCAATGCCCGCGCGCTCTCAATGGAAGACAAGATCGGCACGCTTGATGAGGGCACCGAAGCCGATATCGTGGTGCTGGATTCGGCAGCGACATCGCCGATGCGTCTTCGCATGGCTGCAGGGGCAACGCTTGAACAGGAGTTGTTCCTGCTGCAAACGGTCGGTGATGACCGTGCGATTGTCGAGACCTATATCGCGGGAAAGCCGCTGAAGGCCGAACTCGCCTAAAGAAATCTCTGGAGGAGGGAGAGGGAGGACCCGTGGCGGAGCAATCTGCTGCGGGTTCTTCTGTTTTTGAAGCGTATCCCGAAAAGTGTGAAATGGTTTTCGGAATAGATGCGCGTTCTAAAGCTCTTCCGGGCGCTTGCCACCCATGGTTCGGGTCAGCTCATCGGCTGTCTTGCGGATCATCGGCCCAAGTTCTTCCAGCTTTTTCTTAGGCAAACGCACGGCAGGTCCAGAAACGGAAATGCCCGCAATTGCTTCCCCATACTCGTTGAAAATAGGTGCTGCGATGCAGCACATGCCGAGCGTATGTTCTTCATCGTCAATCGACCAGCCACGGGTGCGGGTTTCCTGAATGTCTTTCAACAGGGCAGGTAACGTGTCGAGTGTGCGTTGTGTGAAGTGCTCAAGTGTTCTTCCCGAAAGCGTTCGCGCAATCTCTGTATCCGACCATGTCGAAAGCACAGCCTTACCGATGCCGGATGCATGGATCGGTCCACGGCGCCCCGGGCGGAAAAAAGCGCGCATCGGCGCATGGCTTTCGATCTGCGAGATGAACACGACATCGCCGCCGTCCTCGACGCCGATATTGGCGGTCTCGCCACTCGCTTCCATCAATTGCTTGAGATAAGGTCGCGCCAGAGTGCCGAGCTTGCGGAAGCGGCGAAAGGCATTACCGATTTCAAATGCCTTGACGCCGATGGTCCAGTCGCCGCTCTCCGCATCATGCGAAACCATGCCGTGATTTGCGAGTGATGAAAGAAGTCGATGCACGGTTGAAGGTGCCATGTGGCTTGCATCAGACAGATCGGTCAATGTCGAACCGTCATTCTCGGCAATAAGTGCCAAAAGCTTGAGGCTGCGATCCAGAACCTGAACGGATGAAGGTGCCGCGTTTTCCGCTGCCTTGCGGCCCCGCTTCGCTTTTATCTGTTCCATCAGCCGCCTCCGATTCCTTGTTTTTCTATCACTACCTTATCCCCATGACCTCGAAAAGGGCGTGGCGATTATCTCCATTCCGTTGAAAATCTTTATTTCCGTATGATGGTATGCATTTCCATTTTTTGGCTATAGATTTTGTAAATGGAGAATTATTCCATAGGAGGAAGCCGTCATGGCCAGAATGCGTGCAGTCGATGCAGCCGTACTTGTGCTGGAAAAAGAAGGGATCAATTGCGCTTTCGGTGTGCCGGGTGCTGCGATCAACCCATTTTACTCCGCCATGAAAGCGCGTGGTTCTATCCGCCATATTCTTGCACGCCATGTTGAAGGCGCTTCACACATGGCTGAAGGCTATACCCGCGCAAAGTACGGCAATATTGGTCTGTGCATCGGCACATCCGGCCCAGCTGGTACGGATATGATCACCGGCCTCTACTCGGCATCCGCCGATTCAATTCCAATCCTCTGCGTTACAGGCCAGGCCCCCCGCGCGCGCCTCGACAAAGAGGACTTCCAGGCAGTCGATATTGCCAAGATCGCAGCCCCCGTCACCAAATGGGCGGTTACGGTTATGGAGCCACCACTGGTGCCTTTTGTTTTCCAGAAGGCATTTCATATCATGAAGTCGGGTCGTCCCGGCCCGGTGCTGATCGATCTGCCGATCGATGTCCAGCTCGCCGAAATCGAGTTTGACATCGATACCTATCAGCCGATGGAAGCATATAAGCCTTCAGCAACCCGTGCACAGGCCGAAAAGGCCATTGCCATGCTCAACGCAGCGGAACGTCCGCTGATTGTTGCAGGCGGCGGTATCATCAATGCCGATGCTTCCGATCTTCTGGTTGAGTTCGCCGAAATCACCGGCATTCCGGTTATTCCAACCCTGATGGGCTGGGGTGTCATCCCCGATGATCACCGCCTGATGGCAGGCATGTGCGGTCTTCAGACGTCGCACCGTTATGGCAATGCCAGCCTGCTTGCGTCAGATACCGTTATAGGCATCGGAAACCGCTGGGCAAACCGCCATACCGGCAATGTCGAAACCTATAAAAAAGACCGCAAGTTCATCCATGTCGATATTGAACCCACCCAGATTGGCCGTGTGTTCGCACCGGACTTCGGTATTGTTTCGGATGCTGCTAAAGCTCTGAAATTGCTACTCGACGTTGCGACCGAATGGAAATCCGCTGGCAAGCTGCGCGACTGGTCGGGCTGGGCCGAGGAATGTGCGACCCGCAAGAAAACCATGCTGCGTAAGACCCATTTCGATCAGACGCCGCTCAAGCCGCAGCGCGTCTATGAAGAGATGAACAAGGCCTTTGGCCGCGACACTTGTTATGTCACGACCATTGGTCTGAGCCAGATTGCCGGTGCGCAGTTCCTGCATGTGTATCGTCCGCGCAACTGGATCAATTGTGGTCAGGCTGGCCCGTTGGGCTGGACATTGCCAGCCGCTCTCGGCGTCCGCGCTGCCGATCCTCATCGCCCAATCGTTGCGCTTTCAGGCGACTATGATTTCCAGTTCATGATCGAGGAACTGGCGGTCGGTGCACAGCACAAGCTGCCTTACATTCATGTGGTCGTGAACAATTCCTATCTCGGCCTCATTCGTCAGGCGCAGCGCGGCTTTAATATGGATTTCGAGGTCAGTCTCGCCTTCGACAATATCAACGCATCAGGTGACGCGGAAAAGGGTTACGGCGTCGATCACGTGGCGGTTGCGGAAGGCCTCGGCTGTAAGGCGATCCGGGTTCGCAGTCCGAACCAGTTCGCGGAAGGTTTTGAACAGGCTAAGGCGCTGATGGAAGAGCATCAGGTGCCGGTTGTTCTCGAGTTCATCCTTGAGCGCGTCACCAATATTTCCATGGGGGCGGATATTGATCAGGTCGTCGAGTTTGAAGAGCTCGCCGAACGTGGCGAGGATGCGCCAACGGCGATTGCCATGCTGCTGGATTAAAAATGAGCAATTGCAGGAAAAGTGTGAAGCGGTTTTCCGTTCACAATTGCCTAGAAAAATAGAGGAGGCGGAAATGCCAAGATTTGCAGCCAATCTCACCATGCTTTTTAACGAAGTGCCGTTCATGGATCGCTTCGCTCTCGCCGCCAAAGCCGGTTTCACAGGGGTGGAATATCTCTTCCCCTATGACTTCAACCGCCATGAGCTGAAAGCCGCACTCACCAAGCACAATTTGGCGCAGGTGCTGCACAATTTGCCTGCAGGCAACTGGGGTGGTGGCGAACGCGGTATTGCTGTTCTGCCTGATCGTATCGATGAGTTCCGTCGCGGTGTTGCCGACGCGATTGACTATGCGACAACGCTTAACTGTTCGCAGGTCAATTGCCTCGCGGGTATTGCCCCACAGGGCGCTGATCCAGATGTGTTGCGCGCAACTTTCGTCAGCAATTTGCGGCTTGCCGCAAAGGAATTGGGCAAGCATGGCATCCGCCTGCTGATCGAGCCGATCAATCACTATGATATTCCGGGCTTTTATCTCAATACGGTGGAGCAGGCAGTTTCGATCATTGACGAGGTCGGCAGCAACAACCTGTTCATCCAGTATGATCTCTATCATCAGCAGCGCACACGTGGTGAATTGATCGCCACCTATGAACGCTACAAGCCGCTGATTGCGCATGTTCAGCTTGCCGATAATCCGGGTCGTAACGAGCCGGGCACGGGCGAAATCAACTATCCATATGTGTTCGAAGCTCTGAAAGCCGCCGGTTACAAGGGCTGGATCGGTTGCGAATATAAGCCCAAGACCACAACCGAGGAAGGTCTTGGCTGGTTCAAACAATATGAAGCTGAACGGTTGAGTGCATAAGTTAGAATAGGGAGTAAGCGAAATGGCCAAGATCGGCTTCATCGGATTGGGGATTATGGGCAAGCCAATGGCGCAGCATTTGCAAAATGCAGGCCACCAGCTTTTTACCTCAAAGCATACGCAGCCCCCGCATAAAGACTTGCTGGATGCAGGACTGACCGTTCTCGATACGCCCAGGGCAGTGGCTGCGGAATGTGAGACAATCATCCTCATGCTACCGGATACGCCGCAGGTAGCCGACGTTCTGTTTAGTGAGAATGGTGTTGCGGAAGGCTTGGGCAAGGGCAAGACGCTCATCGATATGAGCTCGATTTCGCCTATCGAAACCAAGGAGTTTGCGAAAAAAGTCCGGGCAACCGGTGCGGAATATATCGATGCACCAGTGTCAGGCGGCGAGGTCGGTGCGAAGAACGCGAGCCTTTCCATCATGGCAGGCGGTGCACAGGCAAGTTTTGATGCCGCACTGCCTCTGCTGAAACTGATGGGCAAGAACATCACGCTTGTGGGCGATTGCGGTGATGGCCAGACCACCAAGGTCGCAAACCAGATTATCGTCGCGCTCAATATTGAAGCTGTCGCCGAAGCGCTGGTCTTTGCCTCCAAAGCGGGTGCCGATCCGGCCAAGGTGCGTGAAGCGCTGATGGGTGGCTTTGCTTCCTCGCGTATTCTGGAGGTACACGGCGAACGCATGATCAAGCGCACATTCGATCCGGGTTTCCGCATTGCGCTGCACCAGAAGGATTTGAATTTGGCTTTGCAGGGCGCGAAGGCTTTGGGCGTTTCGCTGCCGAATACCGCGACAGCACAGGAATTGTTCAACTCTTGTGCGGCTCATGGTGACGACGGTCTGGATCATTCCGGGCTGGTGCGTGCGCTGGAACGCATGGCAAACCATGACGTTGCATAATCCCCAAGTTTGATTTCTCTGGAGGGGAGAACATGGAGCTGGTTATCTGGAGGGAGATGGCCGGCTCCATTGCTTTTATATGCGCGGCACGAAATAGTGCTGTGAAACAATAAACAAAATCGGGAATCTCATGACCGCTATCACCGATCCGAAGAAGTTTCTGACCAGCCTGTTTGATGCAGCGGTTGCTGCTGCTGATCCTGAACTGGTGATCCGCGCCAATCTGCCTGCCAAGCCCAAGGGCCGGACGATTGTGATTGGTGCAGGCAAAGGCTCGGCACAGATGGCGGCTGCATTCGAGCGGGCATGGGCCGAGCGGCATGAGGGTGAGGACGCGCCACTCGAAGGTATTGTCGTCACGCGCTATGGCTATGGTGCGCCTTGCAAAACCATCGAGATCATCGAAGCATCGCACCCGGTGCCTGATGATGCCGGGCTTGCGGCCTCAAAGCGACTGTTCGATGCAGTGTCGAACCTCACAGAAGATGACCTTGTGGTGGCGCTTGTTTCTGGTGGAGGGTCTGCCTTGTTGCCATCGCCGCCCGAAGGTCTGACACTGGACGACGAGATTGCGGTCAACAAAGCGCTGCTGGCATCTGGTGCGCCGATTTCGGCCATGAATGCCGTGCGAAAACATCTCTCAACCATCAAGGGCGGAAGACTGGCAGCGCACGCACATCCGGCAAAGGTCTTCTCGCTGGTGGTTTCGGATATTCCCGGTGATAACCCTGCCTTTGTCGCTTCTGGTCCGACCGTGCCTGATGCAACATCTCGCGATGACGCGCTCAAAATCATTGAACGTTACAAGCTTGAACTGCCGGATGCGGTGCTTGCGCATATCAAAAGCGAGAAGGCTCATGCGCCGAAGCCTGACGACACGATCTTTGCCGACAATGAAGTGCGGGTAATTGCGTCAGCAGCCGTCTCACTGGAGGCCGCAGTCAAGGAAGCCGAGCGCCATGGTGTTGAAGCGGTGATCCTGTCCGATTCAATGGAAGGCGAGGCGCGCGAAGTAGCGCATGTTCATGCAGCAATCGCGCGTGAAGTGGCGGATCGTGATCGCCCGTTCAAAAAACCGATTGTGTTGCTTTCCGGTGGTGAGACCACCGTGACCATCCGCGCCAAAGGCGGCAAGGGTGGCCGCAACAGCGAGTTTCTGCTGGCTTTTGCGCTCGATATTGATGGCTATGCGAATATTCATGCGCTGGCAGCAGATACCGATGGCATTGACGGTTCGGAAGATAACGCCGGAGCTTTTGCCGACGGTACAACGGTTTCACGGCTACAAAAGGCTGGCGAAGATGGTGCGACCCGGCTTAATGCCAATGATGCATGGACGGCATTTGACACAATCGATGATCTGTTCATGCCCGGTCCTACCGGAACAAACGTCAATGATCTCAGAGCTATTTTGATATTGGCTTAGTTTCGTCGTCGATCAGAATGCGCGTAGCCGCGCCATCCAGATCTTCATACTGGCCGTTTTTTAAAGACCATAGAAATCCCGCAAGGCCCAGAACCCCCAGGCCCAGCGCGATAGGAATAAGGAAAAGCAGTCCGCTCATTTGTGCGCTTCCTTGAGAAGGACAGCAGGTGCAACGCTGGTCTGCACCGGCTGCTTTTGTTTTCCGGCCCTAAGCCGCATGGCGTTGCTCACTACCACAATTGATGACAGCGACATCGAAAGTGCTGCCACCAGCGGCGTGACATAGCCGAAAATCGCAATCGGCACAGCAATGATATTATAGCCGATGGAAAGCGCAAAGTTCTGGCTTATCAATCGGCCTGCTTCTTTTGATACAGCAAAAGCCAGCGGTACGGCGGAGAGACTTTCGCGCAGGAACACGAAATCGGCAGCGTTGCGGCCAATGTCGGCAGCCGTTGCCGGGGCCATGGAAACATGGGCCGCGACGAGCGCTGGCGCATCGTTCAGCCCGTCACCGACCATCAGAACTTTGCGACCATCGGCGGTGAGTTCCTGCACAAGTTGTGACTTGTCAGCAGGCAGAACTTCGCCACGATAAGTATCAACACCCAGATAACCGGCCAGCTTTTGCACGGCAGGCTGTTTGTCGCCGGAAATGATTTCAAGCTTCAAGCCATTGCGTTTCAACGCACCGATGGCGGCCGCCGCATCTTCGCGCGGTTGGTCTTCAAAGCGGAAGGTTTCAACCAGCTTGCCGTCGATGGAAAGGCCAGTCTCTGGGCCATCAGAAAGAGCGGCATTTGCATGGTTGTCCGCCCATTCGCGCTTGCCATGCCGATAGATCGTGCCGCTCAGTTCGGCTTCAATGCCAGCACCAGGAATTTCCTCAATGCGGGTGAAGGCCGTCATTGGCTTTGCGCCTGAAAACAGCGCAAGCGCCCGCGACAATGGATGACGCGAATAAAGCGACAGTTCAGCAGCAATTTCGAGGTGGTTCGGGTTGATCGCATCGCGGTTAGTCAGGCGTGGCTGACCAAGTGTCAGCGTACCGGTCTTGTCGAACACAGCAGTGTCGATCTCAGCCATCCGCTCCATGGCGGAGCCGTCCTTGATCATGATGCCATTTTCAAACAGGCGGCGAGCTGCAACCACCTGCACAATCGGCACCGCAAGCGCCAGCGCACAGGGGCAGGTGATGATGAGTGTGCAGATCGCGATATAGATCGAGCGATACCAATCGCCGCCGGTATAGATCATCCAGCCGACAAATGCCGCAAAGGCTATCGTATGCACCATCGGCACATAAAGCTCCGAGGCGCGATCAGCGAGACGACGATAATAGGCGCGGCCTCCTTCGGCCACATCCATCAGACGCACCATTTCGGCAAGGAACGAATCTTTTGCTTCAGCGGTCGCACGAATGACGAGCGGGGCTGAGAGGTTCATGGTTCCCGCACGAATATCCGAGCCGGGGCCAACTGGAACCGCATCGCTTTCGCCCGATGCAATGGCGCAATCGAGTTCCGAACGACCGTCTTCGACTTTGGCATCGACCGGCACACGTTCGCCAGCGGCAAGGATAATCCGCATTCCGGGGCGGATTTCATTGACCGGCAGATAGTTGCGCTCGTCATTGTCACCAATCACCACCGCACCGCGCGGACTCAATTGCGCCAGACCGCGAACAGCAGAACGCGCACGTGCACGCATCAGATAGTCGAGCGTGCGGCCAATCAGCAGGAAGAACAGCAGTGAAACCGAGGCATCAAAATAGGCGTGCTGCCCATGGTTCATGGTCTCGTAAACACTCATGCCGAAGGCAAGCGAAATGGCAAGCGCGATTGGCACATCCATGTTCACGCGTCGGGTGCGCAAGGCATTCCATGCAGAAACATAGAAAATTCGACCCGAATAAATCAGTGTTGGCAGCGCTATAAGACCGGAAATCCAGTGAAACATATCGCGGGTGGCGGCATCCGCACCCGACCAAACTGCAACCGACAGTAGCATCACATTGCTGGATGCGAAGGCTGCAACGCCGAGTGCAATCAACAGCCGCGTGAAGGTCGGGTCCTTATCCTGAACCATATCGAAAATATGCGCCTCATAGCCAAGGCGGCGCAGCGGATCGACCACATCGGGCGGTGTTTCACCGTCCTTCCAGCGAATGGTGACGCGGCGCGCTGTGAGATTAACGCGAACATAAGCGACGCCCTTGAGCTTGCCGAGCGCCCCTTCAATGGTCTTGATGCAGAGGCCGCAATGAACGCCCGGAACCGAGAGGTCAAGCTGGCGCAGGCCATCGCCCAACGCACGGCTCGCAACCAGCATTTCATCTGGCGAGACAGCTTGAATGGCAGTGGCTATCTGAGCATTTTCAACGCAGCAACTCATAAGATCCTCCCGTCCTTTACAAGAACGCGGATGATGTGGCGATAGGGATCTTCAAGACCATAATCTTCATTGGTATCGGCATTGACTTCCATGATCCACGCGCCTTCGCCAAGTTCAAGCGGCGCGGTCAGCACACCCTCGTCACCCGCGCTGAGAGTGACTTTGGTGTCATGGACATCACCGACCGGGCGCTTGAATTCAACCGTGCCGCCGGTCACGTTTATGGCTTTGCCGTCGCGATCCGCAAGTTTCCAGCTGAACACACCTTCTGCATAAGATGGCTGTGACTGCCAACCGAGTGCAGCTTGTTCCTTGCCGGTCTCGGCTTTGTCGTTGAACTCCTGGCTTGCGACATAGGTGTTTTTCACCACAAGTCCGCTCCAGCTGCTGATAGCCTTGTAAGCCATGGTCATATTGACAGCGATGATGACGCCAAAAAAAGCAATCATGATGCCCAGCATGTGCCAGCCGGTAAAAGTACCTGACGTTTTCGATTTTACTGACATCATTTCTTCTCCGGGGCCATGAAGGTTGCCTTGTAGCGTGCGCTTTCAGAGCCGTCTGCGTCGCGCACTTCGATTTCATAGTCAGAGCGGGGCTCCATGATAGCATCATGCGGCAGGGTTACGAAAACGCGCAGCGTCTTCAGTCTGTCTGGTTCAACTGGCACATCATAATTGCCGTCCGCATCGATGTTTTCATCCTGAACAGTCAGCGTTGCACCCGGCAGACCTTCGATTGAAAGACGGAAGGTGCGCGGAACGGGGATCATGTTCAGCAACTTGACCGTATAACCGTTGCGGATCGAGCCATCGGACAGCAACACATATTGCGGTGTGCGATCATGCAGCACGTTGATGCCGATGCGTTGGCGCATGGAAAGCGAGATAACCAGCGTCAGGCCGATCAGCGCCCAGACGATGAAGTAGAACAGGATGCGCGGACGTAAGACTTTTTTCCACGACAGATGCTCAACGGCACCGGAGAGCTTGTTCGGCGCTTCATAAACGCGTGCCGGATCAATAGGGGCGGTGCCATTGTTGGTGGCGAGCGCCATATTCCAATCGTAATCGGCAAGCGTTGCATAGGAAATCAGACCACGTTCCTTGCCAACCTTGTCCATCACGCTGTCGCAGGCATCAATGCAGAGCGCGCAGGTGATGCACTCAAGCTGCTGACCGTCACGAATGTCGATACCCATCGGGCAGGCGGCAACGCAGGCATTGCAATCGACGCAATCGCCAACGGTTTCGCCTGAAGCCAATGCCTTCTTGGAATGGCGTGAGCGCGGTTCGCCGCGCCAGTCATTATAGGTCACGGTCAGCGAGTTTTCGTCAAGCATCGCTGCCTGAATGCGCGGCCATGGGCACATATAGGTGCAGACCTGCTCGCGCATCAGACCACCGAAAACATAGGTCGTAGCCGTCAGGATCGCGACGGTGAAATAGGCGACGGGTGCTGCCTGACCGGTCACAAAATCCATGAGAAGGGTGGGCGCGTCGGCAAAATAGAAAATCCATGCGCCGCCTGTCAGAACGCCGATGATAATCCAGATTGCGTGCTTGGTTACGCGCTTCCAGACCTTGTCGAAGCTCCATGGTGCCTTGTCGAGCTTCATGCGGGCATTGCGGTCGCCTTCAATGGCGCGCTCGACAACCAGATAAAGATCGACCCAGACGGTCTGCGGGCAGGTATAGCCGCACCAGGCGCGCCCAGCCGCCGATGTCACCAGAAACAGACCAAGGCCCGCCATGATGAGCAGACCTGCAACATAATAGAATTCCTGCGGCCAGATTTCGATGAAGAAGAAATAGAAGCGGCGATTGGCCAGATCGATCAGCACTGCCTGATCGGGCGCATATGGCCCACGATCCCAGCGAAGAAACGGCGTCAGGTAATAGATCCCCAATGTGATAAACATGATGATCCATTTGAAGCGGCGGAAATTGCCTTGCACGCGCTTCGGAAATATCTTTACCCGCGCCGCATAGAGCGACTTCCCACTCATTGGGGGGCGGGTCTTGGGGGAATTGACTGCCTGAACGTCTATGCGTTCGACATCATCTGACATTTGCCTTGCTCCTGAAGCACGATGCCGGACAGACAGAAGCTGGCTTGCCGGTAGATCGCACTTGCAACAATTGAGAGCGGGGTGGTTATTCGCCGTCCGTTCCGATGCAGTAACATGAGTGCAGCCCCGATTTGCCGTTCAACTGGAGCTGCCCTTTATTTTAACTGGCCCCGGAAAGGGGCCAGTAGTCGTTATTCACCACCGCCGAGCGAGTGGACGAAGATTGCGAGCTGTTTAACGGTCGCATCACCAAGGCGTGTTTCCCAAGCAGGCATCACACCATGCTTCGGACGCGCGACCTGACGCGCAATAGCGTCTTCACCAGAGCCATAGAACCAGATGGCATCGGTGAGATTTGGTGCACCAAATTCACGCAAGCCCTTTGCATCCGCGCCGTGACAGACGGCACAGTTTTCAGCAAAAACTTTCTGGCCTTCTGGAACCATGGCTGGATCATGTGGCGTGCCGGAAAGGCTGACCACGTAAGCTGCGACATCGCGTATCTGCGCGGGTTCGAGAACATCGGCAAAGCCGGGCATTTCCGAAACGCGCGTTTCACTATCGTCAGGGGAGCGCACCCCATGGCGAATGGTTGTGAGAATGTCGTCAACCGAACCACCCCAAAGCCAATCATCATCATTGAGGTTTGGATAGCCGGGCGCACCCTGTGCGCCTGAGCCGTGGCACTGCACGCAGTTGACACGGAAAGCGGCCGCCCCACCTGCAATCGCATATTGGCGCAGGTTTTCATCGGCCAGAATCTCATGCACATCCTTGGCTTTGATCTGGTCGATAATACCCTGACGATCGGCAGTGATCGCGGCGTTTTCTTTCCAGAAATCGCCGCGGCTCGACCAACCGATCAGGCCTGCTGTTGAGTTGGAAATCAGCGGCCATGCCGGATAGGCAATGACATAGGCAAGTGCCCAAACGATGGTTGCGTAGAAAGTCCAGAGCCACCAGCGTGGCATAGGATTGTCGAGTTCCCTAATGCCATCCCATTCGTGGCCGGTGGTCTCTACACCACTGACTTCATCTATCTGTTTGTCAGTCATTTTTGTCGTCCTTGAATGGAATTTCCTTCGCTTCATCGGCTTTCTTTTTGCTTCCGGGGCGGAAGGCAAAAAGAATGACAAAGACGAAGAAGAGCGCCATGGCGAGCAGGCCCCAGCTATCGGCGAAAGTGCGTAGGGTATTGTAATCCATCGCTAAATCTCCGCTTTATCTCGCTTTGGGGGACTGATCGTAGGTCGAGAAGTCAACAAGGGTGCCGAGCATCTGAAGATAGGCGATCAGCGCGTCCATCTCCGAAATGACCTGCGGGTTGCCGTCAAAATCGCCAACGCGTGCCTTAGGGTAACGGGCCTCGACGCTGGACGTATCGGCGTTTGGATCGGCCTGCGCCTTCAGATCAGCAAGCGCGTTGTCGACCATCTCCTGCGTGTAAGGCACACCGACTGCCACATTGGCCTTCAGGTTCGCAGCGATGTTGTTGGCATCAAGCGGACGATCCTTGAGGAAAGCGTAGCTTGGCATGACCGATTCCGGCACCACGTCACGCGGGCGGATCAGGTGCTGTACGTGCCATTCATTGGAGTAACGTCCGCCGACGCGCGCAAGGTCCGGCCCCGTGCGTTTTGAGCCCCACTGGAACGAATGATCGTACATGGATTCCGCCGCCAGACTGTAATGACCGTAGCGTTCCACTTCGTCGCGGAACGGACGGATCATCTGGCTGTGGCAGAGGTAGCAGCCTTCACGCACATAGATGTCGCGGCCCGCGAGTTCCAACGGTGAATAAGGACGCATCCCTTCCACCTTCTCGATGGTGTTTTCGAGATAGAACAGCGGCGCGATTTCAACGATACCACCGACCGTAACCACAGCGAGCGAGGCGATCAGCAGCAGTGTTGCGTTTCTCTCCAGCTTGGAGTGTTTTTTCAGAATAGACATAAATCACACTCCTTATTCGGCTGGCTGCATCGTGGTGCCGGCTACAGGCCGGGCACCGCCCATTGGGGCTTCTTTGCGCAGATTGCCGCGAATGGTCTGGTAGACGTTCCATGCCATCACCAGTCCACCGGCGAGGTAAAGCAGACCGCCTGCCGTACGGATCACGTAGTAAGGGAACATTGCGAGCACGGTTTCGGCGAAGGAATAGACGAGGAAACCCTGATCGTCGTATTCGCGCCACATCAGGCCCTGCTGAATGCCGGCAACCCACATGGCGGCGGCATAGAGCACGATGCCGAGTGTTGCGAGCCAGAAGTGCCAGTTGACCATGCGGATCGAATAGAGGCGTTCACGGTCCCATAGTTTTGGTGTGAGGTAGTAAACGGCAGCAAATGTGATCATGCCATTCCAGCCGAGCGCACCAGCATGGACGTGACCGATGGTCCAGTCCGTATAGTGGGACAGCGAATTGACCGCCTTGATCGACAGCATCGGACCTTCAAAGGTTGCCATGCCGTAGAAGGCAATTGCTGCAACCATCAGACGGATGATCGGATCGGTACGAACCTTGTCCCATGCGCCGGAAAGCGTCATCAGACCGTTGATCATGCCACCCCATGAAGGCATCCAGAGCATGATCGAGAACACCATGCCGAGCGTCTGCGCCCAATCGGGAACAGCCGTGTAATGGAGGTGGTGAGGGCCAGCCCAGATATAGAGGAAGATGATCGACCAGAAGTGAACGATCGACAGGCGATAGGAATAGACCGGACGGTTCGCCTGCTTGGGTACGAAATAGTACATCATCGCGAGAAATGGCACGGTCAGGAAGAACGCAACTGCGTTATGACCATACCACCACTGTGTCACGGCATCCTGCACGCCTGCGAAGGCCGAATAGCTCTTCACGCCGAGGAACGATACCGGGATCGCCAGATTGTTGATGATGTGCAACATGGCGATGGTGATGATGAACGACAGGTAGAACCAGTTTGCCACGTAGATATGTGGTTCTTTGCGCTTCAACACGGTGCCGAGGAAGACAACGAGATAGGCGACCCAGACGATGGTAAGCCAGATATCGACATACCATTCCGGTTCAGCATATTCGCGGCTCTGCGTGATGCCGAGCAGATAGCCGGTTGCAGCCATCACGATGAAGAGTTGGTAGCCCCAGAACACGAACCAGGCCAGATCGCCGCCAATGAGGCGGGCGCGACAGGTGCGCTGCACGACATAGAAGGATGAGGCGATCAGGATGTTACCGCCAAACGCAAAAACAACTGCTGAGGTGTGCAGCGGACGCAAGCGGCCAAAGTTCAGATAGGGTTCCAGATTGAGATCGGGAAAAGCGAGCTGGGCCGCGATAAGTACACCGACCAGAAAGCCAACGACACCCCAGAAGACCGTTGCGATCACGCCGTAGCGGATCGGTCCGTCCATATAGGTGGACTGATCGACCTTTTTTGGCGCAAGGCCATAATCGGCGTTCCGCATCAGCAAAATGGTGAAGATGGCAAGTGTAGCGAACAGAATCCACATATGGGTTCTGAACAACTCATCATGAGAAAATCCGGCCAGAAGCACGGCAAAAAGTGCTCCCAGACCAGAAAGGACTGTTCCAGCGGCGTAGTTCATCTAATCCCCTCGCAGCGCAAGTCAGAAGCTGTCGAAGTGAAGACAGCTATAGCGATAGTTCTCTATCGGCTCTCTGCGAAAGGGTGTCATTGATCTAAATCAACGAGCGTTAGAGCGCATCCCGAAAAGTGTGAAACGGTTTTCGGACAAGATGCGCGCCAAAACAAAAGATCGGAGCGCCTGCGATGAATTGGGAGTTTCGGGGGAAGTCAGTTGCCAAGTGTGATGCGTCGGCATCTCAGCGCCTTGGTATTATGCCGCAGCTTGTGTCGGAATAATGAGGAGGGCACGCAGGCCACCTTCAGCACGGTTATGCAACTGCACCTCACCGCCCATACGTGTTGCTGCCATTTGGACAATTGGAAGGCCAAGACCGCTGCCGTTCTCGCTTCTGTTCGCACCGCGATAGAAGCGTTCGGTCACATGGATCATTTCCTCCGGCGGTATGCCAGGCCCGTCATCCTCAACAGTGAAGACGAGATGTTCGCCATCCTGATAAAGGCTGCATCGTACCGAACCGCCTTCCGGCGAATGGTTGACGGCGTTCTCGATCAGATTGCGCATAGCGAGCGTAAAGAGGTGCGGATATTGCATGGTTACAAGCGGCAGGTTGTCGGGTAGCTCGACCTTCACGCCACGATGCGCCGCGAGCATCCGCATATCCGTTGAGATAGAAACCAGAAGCTGGCAAGCGGGTTCGGGTGCCGGTGGTTCCATTTCGTCGCCTGTTTCGAGTGCTGCCAGATCAAGCAACTGGTTGACCAGACGGCTGGTGCGATCCACGCCAGCTGCAATCTGACGAACGGCATTGATACGCATGGTATCGTCTTTTGCACTCTCGGCAATCTGAGCCTGCGTTTTGAGGCCCGCAAGCGGGGTTTTCAATTCGTGTGCGGCAAAGATTGCGAAATTACGTTCGCGTTCCCGCGCTTCTTCCACACGATGGAAAAGCCCGTTCAGCGCCGAAACAGCCGGGGCAATTTCTGACGGAAGTTTCTCTTCTCGGAGTGGCCGTAAGTCTCTCGCATCCCGTTTGGACAAGATTGCTGCAAGGTTGCTCAATGGGTTGAGTCCACGCCGCACGCACAGCCAGATCATACCAGCAAGGATCGGCAGCAGAAGCAGTGCCGGTAGTACGACGCCTGTCACCACGTTTTGCACAAGCCGCTCACGCACTGAAAGGCTATCGCCCACCATCACGCGCAGTCCGAGCTTTGTATTTTCAACCGCAAATACTCGCCAGCGGTCGCCCGCGACAATCGTGTCCGAGAAGCCGTTGGCCACATCGGTCAGGCGTTCACCTGGTGCGCTTTCGGACCGTCCAACAAGTCTGCCGTCGATTGCCCAGATCTGGCAGAAAAGCTGGCGATCATAATGGGGAAAATCATCCATCGGCTTGAGTGAAAGCTGTCCGCCGTCGCCATCGGGATTAACCTCAACGCGCCGCTCGATCAAAAGCGAATTGACCATGCGGGCGGCTTCCATCAAGCGCGCATCGAGCACTTTTTCGAGGCGCGACTGCGTGCTCACATGAATCCAGATCACGGCAAACAACCAGACGAGACAGGTGATGCCGATCAATATGCCGGTGAGGCGACTGCGAATGGAGTTCATGCCTGAGCTCCCGCGAGCCTGTAACCGACACCGCGCACAGTCTCGATAAAGCCTGAACCAAGCTTGGAGCGCAGGTGATGGATATGCACTTCGACTGCGTTGCTTTCGACTTCTTCCTGCCAGCCATAAAGCGCTTCTTCGAGCGATGACTTGGAAACCGTCGCTGTCGGGCGTTCCATCAAAGTACGCAATATCGAAAATTCACGTCGTGTCAGGCGAAGCGGCTCGCCCTTGAATTGTACCGACATTTCGGCCGGATCAAGTTCTACGCCTTGCCATTCAAGTGTAGCACTGGCGCGACCTGAGCCGCGCCGTGCAATGGCTCGAACGCGTGCAGCAAGCTCGTGCAGATCGAAGGGTTTGCCGACGTAATCATCTGCACCTGCATCAAGCCCTGCAATGCGTTCGGGCACCTGGTCACGTGCGGTCAGCAAGAGGACCGGTGTTTCATCTCGCGCCTGCCGCATGGATTTCAGGATGTCGAGACCTGAGCCATCCGGCAGCATCAGGTCGAGCACAACCGCGTTGTAATTCTGGGCGGCAAGCGCTGCTTCCGCATCGCCACAACTTGCAACAGCATCCACGGTGAATCCGGCTAATCCCAGACCCACGGAAAGCCCGTCGAGCAGGATTGCATCGTCTTCAACCACCAGAATGCGCATGTGTCTTCCTGTTTCCGCCTTGTTTCATCTGTAAGCGGCTTCTCGCTTTGCCAGCTTAAGGCTGCCTTAAGGTGACGACAGCATTTGCTTTTTACAACCTAAACTATTTTGCACGAATCAAATTACCCGGAATAACCCGAATGCGCTTTTTCGCGATACTCGCCGCTTTTCTTATGTTTGCTTTTTCACCTGTGCTGGCTGCAAGCCCGCTGCCGGTCGATGATGCTTTTGGTTTAAGTGTAGCGAAGGATGGCGACAACCGGCTCCTGCTGAACTGGCAGATTTCCGACGGCTACTATCTCTATCGCGATCATATCGAAGCAAAAGATGCAAAAGGCGCAGCACTTACCGTCGATACGCAACCGGGCATCACCAAGGATGATCCGAATTTCGGACGGCTCGAAGTCTATTACACGCGAGCAAGTGCCAGTGTTCCGGTGGGTAGCGAGCCCATTCAGCTGACCTATCAAGGGTGTCAGGAAGATGGAATCTGCTATCGCCCTGAAACCCGTACCATTGATCCGGTGACGCTCGCAGTCAGCAGCCAGATGGGTAAGGCTTTTTCGCAAGGCTCTCCATTTACGGCCGCCTCAACTCCGAATGACCAAGGCAAAGCTTTCGCACTCGCTCCTGAAAAAGGCATGATCGAAAGTCTTCTCGATCAGGGCGGTTCAGCGCTGGTGATTGCTGCGTTTCTTGCTTTCGGCGTGCTGCTGGCTTTTACGCCTTGCGTGTTCCCAATCTATCCGATTGTTGCGGGAACTCTGGCGCGAGAAGGCGAAAAACTTACTGCACGACGTGGCTTCGTTCTGTCCAGTACCTATGTCGTCAGCCTCGCACTTGGTTTTGCAGTCATCGGCGCTATTGCGGGCTGGTCCGGCCAAAACCTGCAAATGGTACTGCAGTCCAAATGGATGGCGCTGGCACTTGCCGGAATATTCACCTTGCTTGCCCTGTCGATGTTTGGCCTGTTCCAAATACAGCTGCCATCCTCTTGGGTGAGCGCAGTTTCAGCTAAAACCGGGCAGCGCACCGGTTCAAAGCGCTCCGCCGCAGTTCTCGGCTTTTCGTCGGTGTTGATCGTCGGCCCTTGTGTTACGGCGCCCTTGGCAGGTGCGCTGCTTTATATCGCACAAACCGCCAATGTTGCCCTTGGAGCCAGCGCCTTGTTCGCGCTTGGTATTGGTAAAGGCTTGCCTTTGATCGCATTCGCTACGCTTGGCGCAGGCACCTTGCCACGTGCCGGGGCGTGGATGGAAATGTTCAAGCAGGTCTTTGGCTTTGGTTTTCTCGCAACCGCTATTTTCATGGCCGCGCCCTTGCTGCCATCGGGCGTGGATATGGTGCTTTGGGCCTTGCTGCTGTTTGGCGTTGCAAGCTTTGCCTTTCTCAAGATACCGGGGCGCAGTGTCGTCGCCCGCACCATTGGCACGACGGCCTTCGTCTATGGCGTCATTTTGATGCTCGGGGTGGCTTCTGGTGGTCGCGATCCATTGCAACCGCTGGCGGCATTGGTTAATCGTGACGTTAACCATAACTTGGCCGAGCTGCGATTCGCGCCGGTCGAAACGGTTTCTGCCCTTCAGGAAAAGCTGGATGCGGCGCACGGCGACAAGCCGACGCTGGTCTATTTCACGGCAGATTGGTGCGTCAGCTGCTCTACTGTGGAGCGGCGCGTCCTGCCGGATGCAGGCGTGAAGAAAGCGCTTGGCGGATATCAGCTTATCAAGGCGGATGTCTCGGACCTCAATGCGGGCAATGCCGATCTCATGGCAAAGCTTAAAGTAGCAGGTCCGCCAACCATGGTTTTCTTCAACAATGCCAGCAAAGAGCCTGAAGGAACAAGATTGGTCGGCGATGTATCGTCGGCAACCATTGAACGTTCTGTCGGACTTCTAAAGGCCGGTGAGAAACAAGGCTTATGAGAGCGCGTCCCGAAAAGTGGAAACCGGTTTTCGGAACAAGACGCGCGTCAAAACGAAAGGTTAGAGCGCCGATCTGATTCAATCAGATCGAAATGCGCTCTAAATTGAACATGGCTCGGGGACATTTGGGGTATGGGGCATTGACCACTCACAATCAAAAGGGGCGCTCAACTGCGTCCTTAGCGCGACTGATATTGATCAGCCTTCTGCCGTTTGCAGTTGCGGCTTGCACGACGACATCGTCAGATAGGCCGATCGCAGTGACGATGCCAGAGACGGTTGCTGTCGCTCCCCAGCCCGTGGCTGCAGCACCTGTTGTTGAGCCTTTGCCAGAGCCTGAAGTGCAGACGGCAAAGAGCGAATATGAAGTCATGTATGGCGCGGTCAATGATGGCGGTAATCAGATTGCGGCACTTGATCTGAGCAAAATCGCCGAGCGTAATCTGCGCAAGCAGGTGAACTACCAGACCAGCCATCCGGTTGGAACCATCATTGTCGATCCCTATGCACGCTATCTTTATCTCGTGCAGCCCGGCGGCAAGGCCATGCGCTACTCCGTGGGCGTTGGTCGCGCTGGCCTGACTTTTAGCGGCGAAGCAAAGGTTGCCTATAAAGCGCAGTGGCCGCGTTGGACACCGACGCAGAATATGATCAAGCGCAATCCTGATCACTATGCGAAATATGCCAAGGGTCTGGAAGGCGGCATCCGCAATCCACTCGGCGCGCGAGCCCTTTATCTCTATCGCGACGGCAAAGATACGCTCTATCGCATCCACGGTACGAATGAGCCATGGTCCGTCGGTAAAGCCGCATCTTCAGGCTGCATTCGTCTTTTCAACCAGGACATTCTCGACCTTCACAAGCGTGTTTCCAGCGGAAGCCGTGTCGTCGTTCTGGACAAGTCTCAATCTAGGTCCCAGTCTGGGCAAGGAGAAAGCTAATGATCAATCGTCGTCAGATGCTGGCAGCAACCGCAGCCGGTGCCGCAACAATAGCCATTTCTGGCGGCGAGAGCTTCGCTCAGCGTGTGCCGACCGTCGCCGATGTTCTTTATGACAAGGAAATCCCGGTTCTCGGTAATCCCAATGGCGACGTCACTATCGTTGAATATTTCGACTATCAGTGTCCCTACTGCAAAAAGGGCCACGCTGAACTGATGCGCGTTGTCGAAAATGACGGCAAGGTGCGGCTGGTGTTGAAAGACTGGATTATCTTTGGTGACAACTCTGCCTATCCGGCGCGACTGGTGCTGGCAGCCGAAAAGTCGGGTGATTATGTCAAGGCGATGGAAGCCATGATGCTAACACCGGGTCGTCTGACCAAGGACCAGACGGATGCAGCACTTAAGAAAGCTGGTCTTGATCCGAAAAAGCTTGAAGCTGCTTACAAAGCCGACGCTGCTCGGATCAACGGTATTCTTGAGCGCAACATGGAACAGGGTGAAGCCTTTAATTTTGGCGGCACGCCATCGTTTGTCATAGGCACTAGACTTTATGGTGGCGTGATGAATGAGCAGAGCCTGATCGACGCTATCAAGGAAGCGCGCAAGGCCTAATACCAAAGTTCATTGAGTGAAACTCATTGGACTTTGGTTAAGCCCGAGTGGCGCTTGAACTTTATCAAGGCGTGATGCGTTAGCATCTTGAGCCGCCTTGGTATAAAAAGCGTTTCAAAAATTTGAAAGCAAGCAGCGGAGTGTTGTCGGTCTTGTTAAGCGTTAGCTTTCCTTCATAGTAAGAAGGATAACGGACATGAACCTGATGACACGCACGCTGACAAGCAACAATGACACTGATGAAAGCCGTTGGCTAAAAGTGCTGGCGCGCGACAAGGCATCAGATGGCGAATTCGTTTACGCTGTACGCACGACGGGCGTTTTTTGCCGTCCGTCGTGCCCATCGCGCCGTGGTAAACGCGAAAATGTTCAGTTTTTTATTACTTGCGACGATGCGGAGCACGCTGGCTTTCGCCCTTGCATGCGGTGCAAGCCGCATGTCGATGCAACGCTGGAGACACAAAATACTGCGCGTTACGCGGATATGGTTTCCGCCGCCTGCCGCTTCATCGAAAATGCCGATGAAGTTCCGGCACTCGAGGAGATTGCACGCGTTGCCGGTGCCAGCCCAGCACATTTCCATCGCATCTTTAAAAGCTTTACTGGTCTGACGCCGAAGGCCTATGCCGATGCACATCGCGCAGGAAAAATGCGCGCAGCCCTCAAAGCCAATGACATTCGCGTAACGGACGCGATCTACGAGGCAGGCTATAATTCTTCCAGCCGTTTCTATGAGGCTTCGGACAAGATCCTCGGCATGAAGCCGAAGGCCTACAAGTCCGGCGGTGAAAACGAAACCATCCGCTTTGCCATTGGACAATCCGCCCTGGGTGCTGTTTTGGTAGCCGAAAGCGGGAAGGGGGTCTGTGCCATTCTGATGGGCGACGATCCACAGGAGCTGATTGCCGATCTGGAAAAGCGTTTTCCCAAAGCGCAGCTTGTGGGAGCAGACCGCGATTTCGAGGATCACATCGCGCAGGTCATCGGCTTTGTCGAAAATCCCGGCATAGGATTCGATCTGCCGCTTGATTTAAGAGGCACAGCTTTTCAGCAGCGCGTGTGGCAGGCATTGCGAGATATTCCGCTTGGAAAAACAGTAAGTTATAGCGATCTTGCGCAAACGATCGGTCTGCCCAAATCAACGCGTGCGGTGGCACAAGCCTGTGGTGCCAACAAGATTGCTGTTGCAGTTCCATGCCATCGCGTGGTGCGCAATGATGGCGGCCTGTCCGGTTATCGCTGGGGTGTTGAACGCAAGCGTGATTTGCTCGAAAGAGAGCGCCAGTCATGAAGGATAAACTGGCCTCTTATGAGTGGGAAAAAATTGCCGATGAGCTGGACCAGTTTGGAACGGCGACGCTAGGGCAACTCTTTTCCGAAGAGCAATGTAACGAGCTCGTCGGCCTCTATGATGCTTCTGATGCGTTTCGCTCGACAATATCAATGGCAAGGCATGGTTTTGGACGCGGTGAGTACAAGTATTTTGCCAATCCGCTGCCTGAGATCATCAGCACATCCCGCAAGGCGCTATATGCGCGGCTAAGCCCCCTGGCCAATCGCTGGAGCGAACGTCTGGGAAGTGGAGTGGAATATCCGGCAAGCCACGATGAATATCTCGCAATCTGCCATGCAGCAGGGCAGACACGCCCGACTCCACTGATCCTGCAATATGTCGAAGGTGACTACAATTGCCTGCATCAGGATCTTTACGGCGATCTCGCTTTCCCGCTTCAGGTGGCAGTCCTGCTGTCACAGCCGGGCGAGGATTTCACCGGCGGTGAGTTTGTACTGACGGAACAGCGTCCGCGTATGCAGAGCAGGGCCGAGGTCGTGTCCCTGCAACAGGGAGATGCGGTTGTTTTTGCGGTCAATGATCGACCAATGCGTGGCACACGAGGCGATTATCGCGTCAAGATGCGCCATGGAGTCAGCCGCTTGCGCTCGGGCAGGCGCCATACGCTGGGCATTATATTTCATGACGCACGATAAGGGGTTGCAACGTTTCGGTTGATAGCTTTTGATCGCGACACAAGATCAAAGGAGTCGGAAATGAGCGTGACCATCTACGGTATCAAAAACTGTGACACCATGAAGAAGGCGCGCACCTGGCTTGAAGATCATGGCATCGAATACGCTTTCCACGACTACAAGAAGGAAGGCCTCGATGCCGCGACACTTGACCGGTTTCTGAAAGATGTTGAGTGGGAAAAGCTGATCAATCGTGCGGGCACCACTTTCCGCAAGCTGCCTGAAGACGAACGTCAGAATGTTGATGCTGCAAAGGCACGCGAGCTGATGCTGGCACAGCCTTCCATGGTCAAACGCCCGGTAATCGATAAGGACGGAAAGCTAACCGTCGGTTTCAAGCCAGATCAATACGAAGCGTTTTTCGAAGCTTGAGCATCTCAAGGTTTGCCTTAGATAATATGTCTTCACATGACGATAGTGGGCAGGCCAAACCATGCATAAGCGGATAGACAAAATTTTCCAGCAATGGTCGGTCAGTTGGCGGGATGCGTTGATTGCCTCTGTTGCCGGTGCGGTCGCGTGGCTGGTTTGCCAGTGGATGCTTGGCCAGCCACGGCCTGTCTTTGCAATGGTGACAGCGGTTATCTGCTTGGCACCCAATCTTCCCAATCACGGCAAGCAGGCGATCGGTGTCATTACCGGCGTCACAACAGGTGTTGTGGTAGGGGAGTTGTCCCTACTTTTACCGGAAACAATTCCGGTTCTGCATATGAGTGTTGTCACCTGCATAGCCATGGTGCTTGCAACGACATTCGGCTTGGCACCCGCAATCGCCATCCAATCGGGCGTTTCCGCCATTCTGGTTCTGGCTATGGGGCCACAGGTTGCTGGTATGACGCGCCTCATTGATGTGCTGGTCGGCGCCGGTGTCGGGCTTTTGTTCAGTCAGATATTGGTGACGCCCGATCCGGTGAGGCTCATTGACAGAGCCGTGCGGGGACTGGTCGATAACATTCTGAAAGGCCTGAAACAGTCAGCAATTGCCCTTGAAAAGCAAGACGTTGTTCACGCGCAAAGCGCCATAAACCAGTTCACGCAGGCACAACGAGCAGTCAATGCGCTGGGTGATGGCATTGCATTGGCGCGATCCAATGCGCGATGGTCGCTCCGCGGGCGCCTTGTCGCGCGTGAGGTCAGCGAAATGGCGGGCCGCTATGATCGTCGTGGCATTCGTCTTTATGCATCGGCACTGTTGTTCGGCGAAGCTCTCGGCAATGCGCTGCGCAAGAAGGAAGCGTCGCCGCCAGAATGGATTGCACAGGCGTTGCAATCGGTGATCCACAATTGCAATCTGGATGAAGGTGAGGTGCCGGTGCGCCTGACAGCTGTGCCGCAGGACATTGATTTCAGTTGGCGCGATACGGCTTTCCGTTTGCAATCGGTGAATGAAACACTGCTGCATTTCCTGCATTCAGCCCAGCCTGACAGTGTGCCGGTGCGACGACAACCGTCGAACTAAGATTAGTGGGATGCCATTTAGTCCGAGATAAAGAGGTAAAGATGGATCAAAGATTGGTGACACCACTTAATAAAATGCAGCGAGCAATTCAGCTAGCAGCTTTTCATTATATTGTTTGCCTCAAAGCAATCCCAACAAATGCTGATCATAAATTGAACATTGATAAGAAGGAGTACGTATTTGAAGGTATTAGAAAGGCTGAAAGCTTAGAGTTACATGTAGAGTTTCAGTCCTGGGCGGCTGTTTCTGTGCTGCGAGATTTAATAGAAAGCTTCTCTATTTTCCTAATGGAAATATACGCAGTTGCACTAGAACAGAATCCCGATGCTGATTTTTCTACCACAGCAAAGAAATTTGAGCGGCGAGGTATCGAAGATCAACTAGATATTTTGATGAAAGATTTTTCAGTCGACGCAGCTTGGGTTTCGCGGCTTATTGGTTTTAATCGGGCAAGGAACTGTCTTGCGCATCGCGCTGGAGTAGTAGGCGCTCCGGATCTGGTAGAGAGTAACGAATTGGTTGTCCGATGGTTAGATGCTGAAATAGCCGTGCATGATGGCTTGGATTCTAACAAGATGGATATGTCTAGTCCCATGGGTTCTTTGATTAAAGGCCAACCTCATGGAGGTCCGCCAGCGAGTTTCACAGTGAAAGATCGGGAGAAGCGCATACCTTTAGGCAATTTTCTAGAGTTTTTGCCTAGTGAAATTCTTGAGATTTGTTCTACTTTCCAATTGGCCTCGGCAGCATTTAGCGACCTCTCTAGACCGTTAGAACGCCAAACCACGGACCTTCGAGAATGATAAAGTCCGCTTGCGCGCACTAGAGTTTACCTGAAAGCTGAGTTGATAGGTTTGATCAGAAAAATTCAATTGTATGCCTTCGCGCGAAGCGTATTTTCCCCGCCATGAACAAGACACTCTCCCAGACATACCCGCACCAGATTGCACTCCGTTATGCCTTTGGCGGCTTCCTTGCCATGATCGCGGTAATGGGTATTGGTCGCTTCATCTATACGCCAATTCTGCCGGGTATGATGGCGGATGTGGGTTTTGATGCAGCAGATGCCGGTTTCATCGCATCAGCCAATTATGTCGGTTATCTGCTTGGGGCGGTTGTTGGCGGCTATGGCTGGTCTGCCGGTATTGAACGCGCCAGCGTGCTTGTGGGGCTGATCATCAGTGCCGTGCTTTGTGCGCTCATGGCACTGGTCGATGGCGTGTGGCTGTTCTCAATCATCCGGTTTGCAGCAGGTTTCATCAGTGCCGTCACCATGATTCTCGCAACCGCAATCGTGTTGAGCCATATCACGGCAGCGGAGCGGGCAGGGCTCGGTGCACTGCATTTCGGTGGCGTGGGTGCGGGTATTGCAATTTCCGCAGTAATGGTGGCTGCCATTCGGCTGTCCGGCCTTGGCTGGAAAGCAGACTGGATGGGCGCGGCTGTTCTGAGCGTAATCTTGGCCGCTCTCGTGGCCTATCTCGTGAAGGAAGGCCCGGTCGGTGGCACGAATGGCAAGCGTGAACCGGCTTTGCCAAACAGTTTCGCGTTCAATGCAATTGCGCTGGCTTATGGCATTTTTGGTTTTGGTTATGTGATTACGGCGACATTCATCATTGCCATCGTGCGTTCCAATGAGGGCGGGCCGCTGATGGAAGCGGCGGTCTGGGTCATAACCGGATTGTGCGCTGCACCCTCAATCTGGCTATGGTCGCCTGCTATCAGAAAATTCGGATTGTTTTCTGCCTTTGCTCTGACTGCCGTATTGGAAGCGATTGGCGTTGCCGCAAGTGTGGTTCTGCCCGCACCTTTTGGCCCACTGATTGGCGGTGCATTGTTGGGTTTGACGTTCATGGCTTTGACTGCCTTTGGCCTTCAGGCTGCGCGTGTTCTCGCACCCCATTCGCCAAAGCGCGCACTTGGGCGCATGACAGTCTGTTTCAGTATTGGCCAGATTGCAGGGCCGTTGGTTGCCGGCTTCATGGCGCAATATTCCGGCTCGTTTACCCTGCCAAGTCTGATCGCCGCTTTTGCGTTGCTGGTCACAGCTTTCATAGGCCTTGCCGCTGGCAAGGCTGCCAAGTAACGGGAAACCTTACAAAAATTTAACTGGTAAAGGACGTTGGACAGGCATTTCATAAATGCAGAATTGCATTTTTGGATTTTCCTGATGTTCGTATCATTCTTTCCTCGTCCCAAACTGCTCTTTTCTTCAGCTCTTCTTTGGACACTACTTGCTGTCATTGGCTGGTATGATGGGGGGAGCACTCTTGGACGGTTTGTCGGCCTGCCACGTGCAGCGGCAGAGTCTGCGCCGATCATCGGCGCTAGCGTCTTCTGGTCCGCACCATTTTTGTGGTTCTACATTTATTTTGCCGTTGCGGTGTTTGCGTTCTATGCTTTCTGGAGTGCGTTCTCGTCGCACCCATGGCAGCGTTGGTCGATCCTTGGTTCGGCTCTCATCCTGTTTACAACCTATTTCAGCGTTCAGGTCAGTGTCGCGATCAACGCCTGGTATGGGCCGTTCTATGACATGGTGCAGAAGGGGTTGAGTACGCCGGGTGCTGTATCCGCTGTTGATTTTTACTGGGGCGCACTGGACTTTGCTGGAATTGCCTTTTTGGCCATCACCATCGGCGTCTTGAGCATGTTCTTCGTCAGTCATTATATTTTTCGCTGGCGTACGGCCATGAACGATTATTACATGCTGCATTGGCAGAAATTGCGTCATATCGAAGGTGCCGCCCAGCGCGTGCAAGAAGACACAATGCGCTTTTCCACCACGCTGGAACAGCTGGGTGTAAGCCTTGTAAAATCGGTTATGACGTTGATTGCCTTTTTGCCAGTGTTGTTCACCTTCTCCAAAAAGGTCAGCGAACTTCCAATAATTGGCGTAATTCCACATGCGCTGGTCTGGGCTGCGATAGTTTGGGCTATATTCGGGACGGGCTTTCTGGCGCTCGTTGGTATCAAGCTACCGGGTCTGGAATTCAACAATCAGCGCGTGGAAGCGGCCTACCGTAAGGAACTGGTTTATGGCGAGGACCATGCTAATCGCGCAGAGCCTGTCACCATGCGCGAGCTTTTCACCAATGTTCGCCACAATTATTTCAGGCTCTATTTCCACTATGTCTATTTCAACGTCGCACGTATTTTCTATCTGCAGGCGGATAATATCTTTCCGCTCCTGATCCTCATTCCCTCTATCGTAGCAGGTAAGCTGACGCTTGGTTTGATGAGCCAGATTTCCAATGTTTTCGAGCAGGTGCGGACCTCGTTCCAATATCTCGTCAACTCATGGACGACGATTATTGAGCTGCTTTCAATCTACAAGCGTTTACGTGGCTTTGAGGCAGCTATTGAAGGACCGCCAGCGCCTGTACTGGATCAGGAAAATCTGGGCCTCATGTCATAAAGCCTGTGCTCTGCTCTGAGCGGCACTGTCGCCCAGACCATCGGAGTGTGCGTCGGTGCTGCTGTTGAGATAATCATTATAGGTCGTGCATTTGACATCTGGTTTGTTGCAGACTTCCGACACCAACCGTTCCATGGCCCGCCAATAGGCACCGTCATTCATCAGCACAAAATGAAAACCGAGCTGTAGCGGAATGCGCTCACCGTCATATTGCTTGTCGAAAGCGGTACGAAACGCCTTGTAGGCGCGGTCCTCAAACTCTGCTGATTGGGTAGGTAGCTCCTTGCCCTTTGAGTGACGAACATAGAGATTGTAGTCCATGCCGACGATAGCGCGCTGGGATGGCCCTTCAGGAATAAGCGGCAGGCCAAAGGATGCGAACTGGCCATTTATCTGTGGCAGTTCCGGTCCACGTGTGATGGACGAAGCCTGATAGCGGAAGCCATTGGCTTTCAACGCATCCTGCACCGGCTTGGATGCCGCGAGATAAGGCGCGCGAAAACCGTTGATGCCCTTGCGGGCCAGCTCCTGCCAGCCTTCCGGTTCGCCTTCGATGCTGTTGTTCTTATAGGCGTCTGCCGTGATGCGACGGAATTCCTTGATTTCCTTGTCCCAGTCTGCGGTTGACCAGCTGGTGCCATCAAAATGGCCGCAACCATGGCTTGCGATCTCGTTGCCTTCCAGATGTGCCTTCCAGATATTGTCGAGGCGGGTCACAACTTCATCATGGCTCAGTGCAAAGCCGACATTGGATGCGCCAGCAGGCTTACGCGGGGGCTGATAATCGCGGCGGTCTTTCTTTTCCATCAGAAAGACGCAGGACAGAAAATAGGTAAAATGTGCATTGTTGTTTTTCGCCAGCTCCCGTGAACGCGTCCAAAGCTTGTTGTCATGCGCGCCGTCAAACGAAATCAGCACATATTGTGGCTTCGTCGTCTGGGCGAGGACGGGGCTTGCAGCGAGTGAGGAGGCGATGATGACGGCGGGAGTGATGAGGCGCATGGGGGAATGAACGCAATCTGACTGGAAAAGTTGCTTGTTAGTCACAAAATATGGCGAAGCTCCGACATAGATGTACATTGTTTCTTGCACTTACAGCTTATTTCGCCGACAGGTCTTACATATGGCGTGAATTCCGACTAAAAGCGCCAGAATAGATAAATTAAGATCAACGGGTTTTAGAGCGCGGCTTCAAATCCGTTGCACTCTACTAAAGATGGCAGGTCCATGGCAGACGACAGTTTCATTCGCGAGGTAAACGAGGAACTCCGTTCGGAACGGGCAAAGCAGGTTTGGAAAAACTTCGGCCCCATCTTGATCGGCGGTGCGGTTGCGGTCGTTATCGGTACGGCCGCCTGGGTTGGCTATCAGCATTGGACTGACAGCAAAGCCTCCGCTTCCGGTGACAGGTTCCTGGCAGCACTCGATCTGGCTTCTTCCGGCAAGAACGATGAAGCTATTGCTGCGCTCGATGATCTGGAAAAGACCGGTTACGGCTCTTATCCGGTTTTGGCACGTCTGCGTGTGGCCTCCGTTCAGGCAGAAAAGGGCGATGTGGCAGCAGCCGTTGCAGCCTTTGATGCTGTTTCTGCCGACAATGCTGTACCTGCTCCAATGCGTGATGTCGCTCGCCTGCGTGCGGCTTATCTGCTTGTTGATTCTGGTTCTTATGATGATGTCGCAAAGCGCGTTGAAACCCTTTCGGCAGATGGCAATCCAATGCGTTCCAGCGCTCGCGAAGCGCTGGGCCTTGCTGCTTGGAAGGCAGAGCGTTTCGACGATGCTGCCAAGCTCTATCAGCAGATTGCTAATGACAATCTGGCGCCGGCGAATATCCGCCAACGCGCCAACACAATGCTAGATCTCATGCGCGGCGCTGGCATCAAGATGCCGGAAGCTCAACAAGGCTAAAGCTTGTCGCGGAAAAGTGGGTACCGGTTTTCCGATAACGACAAGCAAAGAAGTAAATGCTTAAAGCGTTTAGCAACACTAATATAAGCGCGAAACGCTTTAAGCCGCGCTTATCTTCGGAGTAATACGAACCTATGGGTTTCACTCTCGCCATCGTCGGGCGTCCCAATGTCGGCAAGTCCACACTGTTTAATCGCCTCGTCGGCCGCAAGCTGGCGCTGGTCGATGACTTGCCGGGCGTTACGCGCGACCGGCGCATCCATGATGCCAAGCTCTACGATCTGAAGTTTCAGGTTATCGACACGGCTGGTCTTGAAGAAGCTGCCAATGACAGTCTGGAAGCGCGCATGCGCGCGCAGACTGAGGCTGCCATTCAGGAAGCGGATGCGATCCTGTTTGTGATCGATGCCAAGGCTGGCATTACGCCGACCGATGCAACCTTTGCCGAACTTGTTCGCCGTTCAAACCGTCCGGTTGTTCTGGTCGCAAACAAATCAGAAGCACGCGGTGCGCAATCGGGCCTTTATGATGCTTTCCAGCTTGGTTTGGGTGAGCCTTGCCCGATCTCTGCTGAGCATGGTCAGGGCATGCCTGACCTGCGTGATGCGATTGTCGAGCTTTTGGGCGAAGAACGTGTCTTTGCAGATGAGCGTGAAGAAGAAGCAGCCGATGAAGTCTTCACACCGAAGGCAGTCGGTGAGCTGATCGGCGATGATATCGAAGACCCGGATGAAGAAATCATTCCGGAATACGATACAACCAAGCCACTGCGCATAGCCATTGTTGGACGTCCGAATGCAGGCAAGTCCACAATGATCAACACGATGCTCGGTGAAGACCGTTTGCTGACGGGCCCTGAAGCCGGTATCACGCGCGACTCGATTTCCGTTGACTGGGAATGGCGCGGACGTAACATCAAGCTTTTTGATACGGCCGGTCTGCGCCGCAAATCGCGGGTGCAGGAAAAGCTCGAAAAGCTTTCCGTTGCCGATGGCCTGCGTGCGATTCGCTTTGCTGAGGTTGTTATCATCGTGCTTGATGCAACGATCCCGTTTGAAAAACAGGATTTGCAGATTGCCGATCTGATCATTCGCGAAGGCCGTGCGCCGGTTATCGCGTTTAACAAATGGGATCTGATCGAAGATCGCCAGTTGGTTCTTGAAGATCTCTACGAGAAGACCGCACGGCTTCTGCCACAGGTGCGGGGCCTTCGCGCTGTGCCGATTTCAGGCGAGCGTGGCCAGGGGTTGGATAAGCTCATGGAAAACGTCGTTAAGACGCATGAAATCTGGAACCGTCGTATCTCGACAGGCCGCCTGAACCGCTGGCTTGAAGGCGTTATTGCGCATCAGCCGCCACCGGCTGTTTCCGGACGTCGTCTCAAGGTCAAGTACATGACGCAGATCAAAACCCGCCCGCCGGGCTTTGTTGTCTCCTGCTCGCGTCCTGATGCGATGCCGCAATCCTATGTGCGTTATCTTATCAACGGCCTGCGTGAGACATTCGAAATGCCGGGCGTGCCGATAAGGCTTTCATTGCGCACCTCGGACAATCCGTTCGCAGGTCGTGCGAAGAAAAAGAGATAGAGAAAAGCCCGGAGCAATCCGGGCTTTCTGCTTTTCGATTCTCACGAGACGCTGTTTGCGGCTTCGGCGATCAGTCCGGCAACCTCGTCGGGTCTTGAGGCAAGCGAGGCATGACTTGCATCCAATGTGATGGTCTTGCGCGGATTCATGCGTTCGGCCATTCGCTTCTGGTTTTCGGGCGCGATCATGTGGTCCTGGCTCGATATCTGATACCAGGTCGGCTTTTTCTTCCACGCAGGTGCGGTGATCGTGTCGCCGAATGTATTGGCGATTGGAGCTTTCTGCGTGATTGCCATCACCAGAGCTTCGTCGGCACTCAGATCCTGGCAGAAGCTCTCGTGAAACTTATCGTATTTGATCCAGAGATATCCATCGCTGTCGGGTGCGAGATTAGGGAATGCTGCAGGTGGATGTTCCTGACTGATGCCGCCGGGGCTTTCGCCCGCATCCGGTGCAAAGGCAGCAATGTAAACCAACCCCACCACATTCGGCAGATCGCCTGCCTGCGTGATGACTGCACCGCCATAGGAATGGCCGACCAGAAGCACTGGACCTTCCTGCTGCGCTGTCATCTTGCGCAAACGTTCAGCGTCGTCCGCGAGCGAGGTTAGTGGCATTTCGACAGCTCTTATCTTGTCGTATCCCATTCTAGAAAGCGCGAGGATGACTTTGCTCCAATGGGCCGCTCCTCCCCAAAAACCATGTGCGAGTACGATAATTGGCTTTGTGCTCATGAGATTGTTCCCTTTTGCTGGTCGACTCGTGGTTTCAATAACCAGAAACTAGGGCTTCGCGGAAATAAGAAAATAAGCGTTCTCTGATATATTATCGGGCAATATATCGTGCTTATTTTCCCTTTTGCGGGTTGAGCTAAGCCACTTCGGCTGGTAAATGGCCCGCCTCTCAAAATTCCCCCGGCAATTTCCGCAACTTCAGAGGCAGATCATGACGAAGGCTGAGCAAGGCCAGAGCAAGGGCCAATTTAATGGCGTGACCTTGGGCATCGACTTCGGCACAACCAACACTGTCCTGTCGTTGGCTTCACCCGATGGTTCGACGGCAGTGCTGAGCGTGCCGAAAGATGGCGTTGATGTGACCGGCTATCGCTCGATTCTCTGTTTCTGGCAGGATCGCGAAACCGGCGAGCGCACGTCGGAAAGTGGTCCATGGGCCATGGACGCGTTCGTCAACGCGCCGCACTCAACCCGTATGTTGCAATCCTTCAAGACGTTTGCGGCCCAAAAATCTTTTACCGACACGCCGGTTTACGGCAAGCGCTTCAAGTTTGAGGACATTCTCGAGACTTTTCTGGAGTCAGTTGCAGCGCGCCTTGGGGATCGTTTGCCTCCTAAGGGCAATCGTGTTGTCATCGGTCGTCCGGTCATTTTTGCCGGAGCGTCGCCTGATGAAGAGCTGGCCATGCAGCGCTATGAAAAAGCATTTCGCGCTTTTGGATTTACCGATATTCATTATGTGTATGAGCCTGTGGCGGCTGCATATTTCTACGCACAGGAGCTGAAGGCCGAATCGACTGTTCTTGTGGCCGACTTTGGCGGCGGTACGAGCGACTTTTCTATCGTGCGATTTGAAGTGGGTGCGCAGGGCCTAAGTTTCACGCCATTGAGCCAGACCGGTCTCGGCATTGCAGGCGACACATTCGATTATCGCATTATCGACAATGCGGTTTCCCCGCTTCTGGGTAAAAATGGCGAATATAAATCTTTCGGCAAACGCCTGCCGATACCGCGTCATTATTATGCGAACTTCGCACGGTGGAATACGCTGTTCCTGATGAACTCGCCAGCCACCATTCGCGCACTGACCGATCTTGCGAAGAATGCCGTCGATCCCGAACCGCTCGAGCATTTCATCAACCTGATCGAGAACGACTACGGTTATGAGATTTATCGCGCCGTCTCAAACCTCAAAGTACGCTTGTCATCGGAAAGAATATCTGAGCTTCATTTCAAAGCTGATGATTTCGAGATCAGGTCCGATATCACCCGCAACGATTTTGACAACTGGATTGCCGATGACGTGGCGAATATCGAACAATCAGTTGAGCAGGCTGTGGAGAATGCGGGGCTTACTTTTGCGGGTATCGATCGTGTCTTCCTGACGGGCGGCACATCCTTCGTGCCTGCCATCCGCGAGGCTTTTGAAAAGCGTTTCCCGGATGCAATGGTCACAAGCTCGAACCAGTTTGATTCGATTGCCAATGGTCTGGCCCTGATCGGTCAAAGTGCCGATATCGAGCGCTGGGCAGTGAAGCTGAATTAGGGCTCGATGACGATGGGGGTGCCATTTGGCACCTTCGACCAGATTTCGCGCATCTCCGTGTTGGTCACGCCGATGCAGCCGTCCGTCCAGTCCCAGAGATGGTGCACAGAAGCAAGCCATCCCCAGCCATTAGGCAGGCCGTGGATCATGATATTGCCGCCGGGTGCATAGCCTGCCGCATCGGCTGCACTCTGGTCTGCAGTATTTGGATAGGAAACATGCAGGCTCAGATGCGCCATTGAGCGCGGATTGCGCCAATCAATGATGTAAGCGCCCTCAGGTGTTTTCTGGGCGCCCTCGCGGCTCTTATGTCCCCCATCGCCATTGCCGCCGAGTGCAATCCGATATGTGCCGATCACGGCGCCATCGCGCAGCAACGTCATCCGACGCTCGCCTTTATAAACCTTTATGGCGTCTGCCTGTTGTTCCGCAGGGAGAGATTGTGGCGGCTCGCCTGAACCGATGCGCGCCATGACCTTGGTGTAGCCGAACAAGCCGACAGCGATGAGAACGACGACGAAAAGAATTTTCCTGATCATATTGGTCGCTTATTTTTGGTCTGTGGCGCGTTCAAGGCAGTCTTTGATGCTCGTTTCACAAATGGGCGTTTGCGCACGGATTTCCGGATTGTCACGCCACATTTTGTATGTGATCCAGAACTCGACATCCTTATAGGCATATGTGCCAGCGCGTTTCTTGTTGCGGCTCTTCTCGAGCGCTTCGCTGGTGATCACCATATGATGTGCAAGTCGCTTGAACACCCAAGGCTGCGCACCTTTCTTATGCTCGAACGCCTCCAAATGATAATAGGGATCGTTGTGAGCCGGATCGGGTTCCTGATGAATGACGGCCCAACGGGTGATTTTGGGTGTATTGGCAAGGATCACCACACGATCAAAGGTTTCAGCATTAAGATTTGAAGCCAGAAAGGGGAGGGCAATCAGTGCCGCCACCAGTGTACTCAATGTCTTTTTGCCGACCATTTTAAATTCCTTTTGCATTCCAGATAAATCCAGCACGCTCTTGCCTGAACGCATTTGCTATTGGGATAGCTAAAAAAGCAAATAAAAACAAACCTCCGGGAACGGTGTTAATTCAAAATTAATCAATCTTTTCAAAGGGTAAACAAAATACCGTTAACCATCCATCAAGGTTAATACTCCATTATTCGCTATAGTTAAGTAATCGTTGCGAGTGGAGTTTGCGGTGCGTTTTGGTTCCATGCGAGCGCTGTTTGGCCGGTCAAAGGCCGCTGCCGAGCCGGTATGGCATTATCCGGTAACGGGCTATTGTCCCGAGGATGGTCGCTATTACGCTGTTCGCGCCAAGCCACGTCATGTCGTGCGCAAGCCGCATCGTCTGGTGCCGCTTTTGCTGGCTGCGATCGCCTACCTGTTCAACTCCAATGCAATTGCCTTTCAGGATATGGCAAGCCTTGTACCGACTGCAGACGTGGCAGGGCATCGCTGGACAGCTTTTGTCGCCAAGGCTCCGGTTGGTTCGCTGCATCAGGCAGAAATGCCTTTTGTCGATGCAACGACGGTCACAGGCAGTATTGCTGCAACAGGTATTCAGGTGCCGGGCATTGGCCGCGTTGCACTTTCCGGTGGGCAGAAGACTGCTAAGCTTGGTATCGATGATCCCAACCCGGATGAAAACCGCATCAATCGTTCGGACAAGACCGGTCGCATCGTTTCTGTTAAGCCTAAGGCTCCGGCGCGGGCTTTCAACGCGGGCAGCATGTTTGAGAAAATAAGCATGATCACAGCGCCGCGCGAAAAAATCGATGCGCGCATGGCCTTCTCAAAGTCCAGCATTGAAGGGAAGGAGGTTGAGATCGCGATGGCGTTCCACGCGGTCAAACCACCCAAACCCAAGCAGGATATGCCCGTGCAGCTGGCAAAGCTGATCAACAATAATGAGCCCGACGTTCTCGCGTTGGGCTATGCGCCTTCTAAGCCCGACTACGGCAAAACTTCGCCCTTTGAAAGTATTCTGACGCCGGAAGCAGATAGCGGTCGTTTTGTGCCGCCGATCAGTGAACAGGACCACGCATGGGCGGCTACGCCTTTGCCTGCAGAATCCTTTGGATCGAAAGAGCAGAAGTGTCTCGCAGAGGCAGTCTACTATGAAGCGCGTGGCGAAACCGTCAAAGGACAGGTAGCCGTAGCGCAGGTCGTACTCAATCGCGTTCGCAACCCGTCTTATCCGGGAACCATTTGCGATGTGGTCTATCAGAATCGCAACTGGCTCAATGCATGCCAGTTTTCATTTGCCTGCGATGGGCAAAAGCATCGCGTAACCGAGATGCCGCAATGGCGCATGGCGCAGCAGGTCGCCAAAACAGTCACCGCCGGTCAGATCTGGCTGCCGGAGGTTGGTTCCTCCACCCATTATCACGCGACCTATGTCAGCCCGTTCTGGGCACCCACCATGAAGAAGATGACCAAGATCGGCCTTCATGTGTTCTATCGCACTTATGGCGGCGGCTGGAGCTAATAACAGGCGTCTGTTCAAGTGGCTTGCTACGAAATCACTTTCGGACACATTTATTTGTCTCGAACGTCGCTTGAAACGGGTGCACATTGATGAATCCATGTGCGGAGCTTCGCCTAATTCGATTCCAATTTTGAAGCCGAATTGCTGCATGAACTCCGACTTTGGGCGGAAAATGAGTCGCACCATCGGCTAAATCATTGCATTTACTAGAGAAAAAACCTTTTGAAGCAACTGCTTGACCGCCTTGACTAGCGCGCGGTGTGTCAATATGTTGCGCGCAACTTGGAAATGGGCTTTTAAGGCCCGCATTTCTTGCAAAAGGAGCTGCCAATGACGAGCGGCACTGAGCCCGGAAAGTCATCCGGTGTAGGCAGGGATGTGGACCGCAAAACTGTTTCCGGGGGGCTGGATCAGCGTTTGAACCGCCTTGAGGCCGAACTGGCCAAAAAGGGGGTGCTTAAACCACCGGCTTCTGAGAATGAGCGTTCGGAAACATCCAGTTCCGTCGCGCAGGCCATGAAACTCTCCAGCGAGTTTATTGCTGGTATCGTGGTTGGCGCAGTAATTGGTTGGGCTCTTGATCGCTACGCAGGCACGTCGCCATGGGGGTTGATAGTATTTCTCCTTCTGGGCTTTGGCGCTGGCACCCTCAACGTGCTCCGTTCCGCAGGTTATGTTGCCGATCAAGGCAATAATAAGTCTAGCGTGGAAAAGAGCGATAAGGAATAAGTCTTCGCGGACATCACGAAAATGTTCGCGTATAGACACTTAAGACAAGCGGGCGGTTTGCCCGAGACTGAAACGCCTTAGGGCAGGAACGACAGACGAGGTTAAGTTGGCCAACGATCCGATCCATCAGTTCCAGGTTTCCCGGTTGATTCCGATCGACGTCGGTGGTTTGGACCTGTCGTTCACCAATGTTTCGGCCTTTATGGTCGCAACGGTGGTGCTTGCGTCAGGCTTTCTTTACTTCACGTCGTCGAGCCGTGGACTGATCCCGAGCCGCCTTCAGTCGGTTTCGGAAATGGCCTATGAATTTGTAGCGTCGAGCCTGAGAGATTCGGCCGGGTCGAAGGGCATGAAGTTCTTCCCCTTCGTTTTCTCGCTGTTCATGTTCATTCTGGTCGCAAACTTTATCGGTTTGTTCCCGTATTTCTATACGATTACCAGCCAGATCATCGTTACATTTGCACTGTCGCTGCTCGTCATCGGCACTGTAATTATCTACGGTTTCTACAAACATGGCATTGGCTTCCTCAAGCTGTTCGTGCCAAGCGGTGTTCCGGGCATCATCATCCCACTGGTTGTTGCCATTGAAATCATTTCGTTCCTCTCGCGACCTATCAGCCTTTCTGTTCGTCTTTTCGCGAACATGCTGGCAGGCCACATCACGCTCAAGGTTTTCGCAGGCTTCGTTGTCTCGCTGAGCTCACTTGGTGCACTTGGTGTTGGTGGAGCGATCCTGCCTCTTATCATGACGGTCGCGATCACCGCGCTTGAGTTCCTGGTTGCATTCCTCCAGGCCTACGTCTTCACCGTCCTTACCTGCATGTACATCAACGACGCAGTACATCCGGGTCACTAAAGCATGTTGCGGAAAAGTGGTTTACCGGTTTTCCGACAACAACATGCGTTATGAAAACATTTAAAGCGCTTCGCATCGATACAATTAAAGTGATGCGCTTTGAGGTTCTAGCCGGCGGGTTTCCGCCAGAACAGAAATCCGCACTAATTTGCAATCCAGAAGGAGCTTTAACATGGAAGCGGAAGCAGCAAAGTACATCGGCGCCGGTCTCGCCTGTTTCGGTATGGCCGGTACGGCTCTCGGCCTCGGCAACATTTTCGGTAGCTATCTCTCGGGCGCTCTGCGTAACCCATCCGCTGCTGACAGCCAGTTCGGCCGTCTGGTATTCGGTTTCGCTGTGACGGAAGCTCTGGGCATCTTCTCGCTGCTCATCGCGCTTCTGCTCCTCTTCGCTGTTTAATAAACAGTCGCAAGAAACTGGCCTGCCGCGATCTGTATCTTGAAATGCAGCGCGGCTGGCCTTTGCATATGACGTCTAAGTGAGCATGTTTCTATAAATCCGGGACTTCTTTCCGGAAAAGAGCATGCTGGATTGAAGGGGAAATCTGGATGTTCGTGTCCACGGCGTTTGCCCAAACCGCCACCGAATCGCAACCGGCACCAGCTGCTGGTGAGCACGGCGCAGCCGATGCTGTGCACACCGAAACCGGGGTCGCGCACGATGCCGGACACGGCAGCGGCGTATTCCCGCCGTTTGATTCCACCCATTACGCATCGCAGCTTCTGTGGCTGGCGATCACTTTCGGTCTTTTCTATCTGTTCCTGTCGCGCGTGGTTCTTCCGCGTATCGGCGGCGTGATCGAAAACCGTCGTGACCGTATCGCACAGGATCTCGAGCAGGCTGCCCGCCTTAAGCAAGATGCGGACAACGCCATTGCTGCTTACGAGCAGGAACTGACTGCTGCGCGCACCAAGGCTGCTTCGATTGCTGAAGCTGCTCACGAAAAAGGCAAGGGCGAAGCGGAGGCCGAACGTGCCACTGCGGAAGCTGCTCTCGAGAGCAAGCTTGCTGAAGCGGAAGAACGTATCGCCGCAATCAAGGCCAAGGCCATGAGCGATGTCGGCACTATCGCCGAAGAAACCACGTCTGCGATTGTTGAACAGCTTCTGGGAACCAAGGCCGATAAGGCTGACGTGACCGCAGCAGTCAAAACCGCAAACGCCTGAGGAGACGAAAATGGATTCAACATTTTGGGCATTTATTGCTCTTCTTCTCTTCATTGCACTGATTGTTTACCTGAAGGTTCCGGGCATGATCGGTCGCTCGCTCGATGAGCGCGCCGAAAACATCAAGAAGGAACTCGAAGAAGCCCGCACCCTGCGCGAAGAAGCCCAGCAGCTTCTTGCTGAATATCATCGCAAGCGCAAGGAAGCGGAAAAAGAAGCTGGCGACATTGTCGCTGCGGCAGAGCGCGAAGCAAAGGCTCTTCTTGAAGATGCCAAGCGTGCGACCGAAGAATATGTTGTTCGTCGCAACAAGCTTGCTGAGCAGAAGATTGCAACCGCTGAAACCGATGCAATCAATGCAGTCCGTGCTTCGGCTGTTGATCTGGCTGTCGCCGCTGCTGGCAAGATCGTTGCTGACAAGGTTGACGCCAAGGTTGCAGGCACCCTGTTCAAGGATGCGCTCGGTCAGGTTAAGACCAATCTGAACTAACTGCAGTAGTCATTGAATTTTGAAAACGCCGCCTCAAAAGGGCGGCGTTTTTTGTTTATGGTATTTGGGGAGCCTACCAAATTTCAGGGTTCCTGTTTCGGTGGCAGCGTCATCGCGATGACACCTATGATGACGAAAGCCAGACCCAGCCACGCAGTTGATGTCGGCCTCTCTCCGAGAAAGATCGCACCGATACCGACACCAATGGGAACGCGGAGGTAGGCTTGCGCTGTGGTGCCAACAGACCCCAATGTGTGGATGAGCCGAAAATAGATTGTGAAAGCAGCCGCCGTTGAAAACACCGCAAGGCCGAGCAATGCGAATACTGAGTTAGCGCTGGGTGTCAGAGTCCATGGTTGGTCGATGATGAGGCTCAATGGGATCAGAATAATCGCGCCACTGATGAGAGAGCCTGCGGCTGGCAGCATCGGATCAAGGCTTTTGAAATTCCGGCCAAAGATTGCGGCGCCTGCGTAGCAGATGGTGGCAGCGATAATTGCCAGCTGCGCCCATAATTCATTGCCCAACCCGGTAAGCGCCTGCACACCGATAATGAGGCAGGTGCCCGCAAGGCCTGCTGCAACGCCGAATAGTCTGCGGCTGGTTACAGCTTCGTGGCGTGTGATCAGAAGCGTGATGAGAAATGTAAAGATCGGTGTTGTTGAGTTGAGGATTGCAGCAAGGCCTGCTTCCGTCGTCTGTTCCGCCCATGCAATCGCGGTGAATGGTACGACGCTGTTCAGGCAGGCCTGAAACAGAAAGCGTTTCCAGGTCAGCGCGTCGGTTGGCAGCCTCAGACCGCGCAGCCTGATTATGACAATTAATATCAATCCTGCGATCAAGGTTCTGGCTGCGATGAGGGTAATAGGTGGGATCGTAGCCACGCCGACTTTAATCAAGCTGTAGGATGCGCCCCAAAGAGCGGCCAGTAACAACAGCAATCCTAGTTCGACGACGATATTGGTTTTGTGGCTCATCTTTTCCTGCATGTTTAAGCGGTTGTACTGCTCTCTAGCAGTCCGCTGCACGCACATGCTTCGGTTCAGACCGAAGTGTTAGCAGGAAAAGCGCCCTTTGATCGGTGCGAATGTGTAGCGATGAATGCCGGGTACAGGGCCGTCTGTCTCAATGGCAGTACGATGCTTGACGGTTCCATAACCCGCATGAACTTCCAGTCCGTAGGGAGGATGGGCATTGCCTGCCCGGACCATCATGCGATCACGCGTGACCTTAGCCACGATGGAGGCGGCAGCGATGGAAATTGAGCGCTGATCGCCTTTCACCAAAGCAGAGCCGGGGCAGGTCAAGCCGGGCGGTACATCGCGTCCATCGATTAACGCATGGCAAGGTTTGAGGGTAAGCCCCATAAATGAGCGACGCATGGCCTCAAGCGCGGCCTTGCGAATGTCGCTGGCGTCAATGCTGCGCGCACTTAAGCTCGCGACTGAGACGGTCAATGCCTTGGCAAGAATGATTTCGTAGAGGGCGTCGCGTTTGGCAGCCTTAAGCCGCTTGGAGTCATCCAGTCCTTCAGGCAAATCATTGGGATCAAGCACCACAGCCGCCGCCACCACAGGACCGGCCAAAGGCCCACGACCTGCTTCGTCGATGCCTGCAATATGAAGAAGTCCGCGCGCCAGATGTTTCTTCTCTTCCGAGAAGTCCGGTGCGAGCGGGATGTCAAAAAGGAGCGGAGAATCAGAAGACAAGCGTTTCATTTGGCGGCAATGCTCGCATTGCTTCTGGTTCTCCGCAAGGTCCCTGCCGAGGAAGGTGGCGTAAAAGCAGGGACCTTCCGTCTGAAATGGACATCAGACGGGGATTGAATACGCAACGCGTAACTCATGCAAACTGCTCGCGTTCGAGACGGTGAGCGCGCAAACTTAAAAAAGCGAAAGCTGCTTGCCACCCTTTTCGACCGGCTCAAACAGATCTGTCCGAAGATGAAGCCGTCTGGAATTGAAGCCGAGCTTGCGTGCGGCAATCTCAAAGCGGCGACCGATCTGCCAGGCATAAGGCCCAGTTCCACGCATGCGCTTGCCCCATTCGGCATCATAATCCTTGCCATCACGCATGGAACGCACAAGCGACATGACATGGCGATAACGATCGGGGTAGTTGCGCAAGAGCCAGTCTTTGAACAAAGGCGCTACTTCCAACGGCAGACGCAAGAGGACGTAGCCTGCTTCGCGTGCGCCTTGCGCATAGGCGGCATCCAGAATGCGCTCAATTTCATGATCGTTGATGCCGGGAATGATCGGCCCCATCATCACATTGGTCGGAATGCCAGCATCAGTGAGCTTACGAATAGCCTGCAAGCGCAGGGTCGGCGTCGATGCGCGTGGCTCCATCGTGCGGGCAAGATTGGCGTCAAGCGTGGTGACTGAAAGCGCGACCTTTGCAAGGCCCTTTTCTGCCATGCGGCTCAATATATCTATATCGCGCACCACCAGTGCCGACTTGGTCACGATGCCTACCGGATGGTTGGCAGCTTCCAGTACTTCGAGAACCTCGCGCATGACGCGCCATTTTCTCTCTATAGGCTGATAAGGGTCGGTATTGGTGCCAATGGCTATGGTCTTTGGCTGATAACCGGGCTTTGCCAGTTCCCGTTCAAGCAAGCGTGGCGCATCGGGCTTGGCGAATAGCCGGGCTTCGAAATCAAGGCCCGCCGAGAGCCCCATATAGCTATGCGTTGGCCGCGCAAAGCAATAGATGCAGCCATGCTCACAACCGCGATAGGGATTGATGGACCGATCAAAGCTGATGTCAGGTGAATCATTGCGTGTGATGATGGTACGCGGCTTTTCAACCTGAACATCTGTCTTGAAGGGTGGAAGGTCTTCAAGCGTCTCCCATCCATCGTCAAATTCATGTCGTGTGGTGGGTTCAAATCGCCCTGTGGGATTGATGCCAGCGCCGCGCCCGCGACGACGTGAATGGTCAATGCGCAGGCCTGCCTCGCTCACGAGCGCATTGGCGTGTTCCGCGCGCCCTGTTCCGAATGCTGCTTTATCTGCCTGCTGGATGATTTCCATAACCGACTCTCTTGTTGATGAATCTATTCCTATCGCAAAGAAAGGAACAAAGCAAGAACATACAGGAAGACAGCTTTTCGATCACGAGGTCTTGATATAGAATGGATCATGCTTTCCGTTCTTATCGTCACTCTAAATTCTGAAAAGCTTTTGGCGAACACGTTGTCGGCATTGGTGCCAGCAGTGGTCGAAGGGCTTTTGCGTCGCGTTGTTGTGGTCGATCAAGGCTCGACCGATGAGACAAGGCTGGTGGCAGAAGGAGCAGGCTGTGCTCTTTATAACGAGGATGAGCTGACCGAGGCGCTTGATGCGTTACGAACGGAGTGGCTGTTGATTTTGCAACCCGGGGCAATATTGGCAGACGGCTGGGAAGAAGCTGTGCGTCGCCACATGGGAGAAAGTTGGGGTCCGGCCAGGTTTACTTTGCAGCAAGAGGCGCGTTTGGGATTGCTGGGCAAACTCTTTGCACGCAAGCCATCTTTGGACTCTGGTTTGCTCGTGAGGCTTGAAGCGCTTGGCTCGTTGCCATCGAATGGGCTTGAGCTGGAAGGCTTACCGCGCCAGTTGAAGCCTGTTCGGTTGCCGCAAATCATTATACCCCCACAAACAACAAAAGGCGGAGCCTGAAGAGACTTCGCCTTTTTGTATTGGACCTGCTTCCGCCGATATTAGTTCTGGAAGCTCGAAGGCGATGCATCACCGAAGCGATGAGCCGAACCATCCTGGAACGACGACTGGCCGATGGAAGCGGTTGCAGTGTTATCAACCTGCTGGGTTGCAACTGGCGTGCGATCATTTGCATAAAGATCGGCAGGTTCACCAACATGTGGATTTTCAGCGAGTGCTGCACCGGCGCTAAGGGCAACGGCTACGGCAGCAAGAGCAAACTTTTTCATTTTCTATCTCCTTGGTTTGTGTGAAGCGACGGTGTGTTCGTCGTTTCGATGAGCAAGAGATAGGCCTTTCCATCGGCAGCGCCTAGACAGCATATGGTTCACAGAATGTATCGCAAAGTGTGAACAATAAAGCCTTGAAGCGGGCTTAATGCCCAATATGACACGATTTATTCAAGTATATGTGAACAGTATGAGGCCGAAAAATGGCTATCTGACGCTGGAATTACGATGCCGTTGTTTGGGTGGAAACCACAAACCAGTCAGGCTTTTGCGCCTGAATTTTGGAAGCCGCATCGTCTGCACTTTGCCGGTCTTTGAAGATGGCAAAGCACGTCGCACCCGAGCCCGACATCTGCGCAAAAAGTGCGCCCTGCATACGCAATAGATCGAGCTTATTCTCGATTTGTGGAGCAAGCGTCAGGGCTGCTGGCAGGAGATCGTTGCGGGTTGAGCCGAGATAGGCGCAGATTGTTTCTATGCCGCTTTCTGAAGGCGACGGGAGGGAAGGGTTGTCGCGCTTTGTCAATGCCCTGAAGACATCGGGCGTGGCAACGGCCGTGCCATCATTAACAAGCAGCAAGGGAAGAGGGGGTATTTGCGCGACCGTAGTCAGGTGTTCACCAATGCCGCGCGCAACGAGTGGAGTGCCAACAGCCGCGCCATGCAAACACATAGGAAGGTCAGCACCGAGCTTGAGGCCAAGTTCCGTCAGTGTGTCTAAGTCGAGACCAAGCTGCCAGATTTCATTGAGCGCAAGAAGTGTTGCTGCTGCGTCGCTTGAGCCGCCGCCGATGCCAGAAGCTACTGGCAGGTTCTTTTCAAGATGAATTGCAACGGGCGTGAGATCGCGACCTGCATATTGCTTTAAAACATCGCGGGCCCTGATGGCCAGATTGCCGCTATCAAGCGGTATGCCCTGAGCAAAGCGCCCATCGATGCTGAAACTGTCATGATGCGCTTCTTCAACGCTTATGCGGTCGCCATAATCGGCGAACACCACCAGCATGTCGAGCAGATGATAACCGTCATCTCGGCGCCCTGTTACATGCAGCGCGAGATTAATCTTGGCCGGTGCCACACGATGAACAGGATGACGAACCAGAGCGGCGGCCTCAGTAAAACGATGCATTCAGAAAAAGCAGGATTAAAGCATTTCCAGCAAAAGTGCGTAGCGGTTTTGCGATGGATAATGCGCCAAAACAAATAGATAGAGCGGTTCCAATGATTCAGTCTTAACTGGAACGGCTCTAATCTTTTTTGACGTAATATTCGCCGGTCTTAGGATCCTGAACGAGCGTGCCATGAGCGCGGTTCTGCGCTTCTTTTTCTGCCCGGCGCACGCGCTGGGTAACGCGTACCGCTTCGCGTTTGAAGGAACGGTAGCCGTACCAGGCGGCAGCGATGATCAACAGCAGAAAAATAAGCTGGGGCATGGCCTCTAGTCCTCAGGCTTGCACAAGATCCCGAAATTGCCATCTCGGGACCACGCAGGGAAAAGTCTTGGCGAATAGCATAACACTGATCCACCCAATTATGCATCATATCATGGTGAAACGATGGAATTCAAAGCCCATATCGTGCCCAGAGCGCTTTTTCTTCGGCAACCGACAGTAAACCCTCACCAAGACTGGCGGCAATGCTGGTCGGGTCAAGTCCCAGACCGAGGCTCATCTCGACGCCCGGTGCCTTGCGTCCAAGCAACCCGCGCTTTGGCTCTATGAGTTTGAGCTTCACCTTGTCCCCATAGGTTTTGCGCAAAAAGCTGCGCATATCACCAATCCCGTCAATAAGACCAATTTCCCTGGCCTTTATGCCGGTCCAGAACATACCGGTGAAAAGATCGGGGTCATCTGCGAGCTTGCTCCCGCGACGTTCCTTGACCATGTCAATAAAAGTCTCATGGATTTCAAGCTGAAGCTTTTTCAAGCGATCAATATCTGCCTTTTTCTCCGGCTGAAATGGGTCGAGCACGGCTTTATTCTGTCCGGCGGTATAAACGCGACGCTCAACACCGATCTTTTTGAGCAGTTCCGGGAAGCCGAAGGATGCCGAAACAACGCCGATGGAGCCGACAATCGAAGAGGGGTCTGCAATGATTTCGTCGCCTGCAAGCGCGATCATATAACCGCCTGATGCGGCGGCATCCTCGACGAAAATGAAGACACGTTTCTGATGTTCATCGGCTAAATCGCGGATGCGTCGATAAATCAGACGCGACTGAACCGGAGAGCCTCCGGGTGAGTTGACAGAAATCGCAACCGCCGGTGTTTCCTTGTCGGTGAACGCCTTTTCCAGAACGCCTGCTGCGGTGGCAAGCGAGAGTGCCGGCCGGAAAGACGAGCCGCCAGTCATGATGGCGCCATGCAGGCGCACAACGGGGATCTCAATTTCTTTTTTGCGAAAACGACGCGGAATGAAACGGGTCAATATTCCGGGCAAATCAAACTCCAGTTGAAAAAGCTTCTTCATTCAAATGTAGAAATCAATCTTGGAAATACAAAGAGAAATGCCCGGAAAAGTGTTCCGGGCATTCATCGCGTATCACTTTTTCGGCTTTGCCAGCATTCTAAGCAGTATGTAGCCACATATTGCTGACAAGGCGGAGCCTGTGAGAACCCCGATTTTCGTTTCCGCTTGCAACAGTTCCGACGGGAACGACAAGAGGCCGATGAAAATACTCATCGTGAAGCCGATACCGCACAGAACTGCAACGCCATAGAGCTGAGCCCAGCTTGCGCCCATTGGTTTTTGTGCCAGCCCCGATTTGATCGCAAGCCAGGCTGCGCCAAACACGCCTATCTGCTTGCCGACAAACAGTCCAAGCATGATGCCGAGCGGCAGCGTATCAAAGATGATGGAAGGGCTCATCCCGGCAAAGGAAATACCCGCATTGGCAAAGCCAAATACGGGCACGATGAAGAAGGCAACCGGCTTTGCCAATGCATGTTCGAGGATATGGAGCGGCGAGCTCATATCGTCTGGCTTCGCCTTGGCGGGCTTGAGCGGGATCATAAGTGCTGCCACAACCCCCGCAACCGTTGCATGGACACCGGAATTGAGCACGAAGAACCACAACACCGCCGCACCGATGAGGTAAGGCAGCAACTTGGCTACACCAAGTCGGTTCATTGCAAACATCACCGCAGCTGTTGCGAATGCCGCACCAAGATAAGGCATGGAAATTTCGGCAGTGTAGAAAATAGCAATGATGACAACAGCCGCCAGATCATCGAGAATCGCAAGCGTTGCCAGAAAGACTTTGAGGCTCGAAGGCACGCGCGAACCCAGCAGCGATAAAACGCCGAGTGCAAATGCGATGTCGGTGGCAGATGGTACAGCCCAGCCGTGCACTTTTTCAGGATCGCCATAGTTGAATGCGACAAAGATCAGCGCAGGCAGAATAACGCCACCCGCAGCAGCAATCCCCGGCAACATGCGATTGGGCCAGCTTGCAAGCTGACCATCGAGAAACTCACGCTTGATCTCAAGCCCGACCAGCAGGAAGAAGATAGCCATCAGCGCATCATTGATCCAATGCGCAAGACTGAGCGGTCCGATGTAGAAATGCAAAGCGTCGAAATAAGCCTTTGAGAAAGGTGAATTCGCAACGATGAGTGCAAGGGCCGCAGAGAACATAAGGACGATGCCACCGGCAGATTCACTATCAAGAAAGCGGCGCATGATGGAAACGGGGCGAACGGGCTTCGGATTGGGCGTCATTGATTTCTTTTCAGGTTATTTCCGGAGCGTCTACATCGTAGAGCATGAGATTACGATCCGTTATGCCCAGTCGTGGCCACTCGGAACGCCAGTCTGCTATGTGGCCAGAAGTGAAATGTTTGTCCAGTGAAACCCGGTCCTGCCAGAGCTCTTTTACATGGATGAGGCCGGAATCAAGAATGTCCTGAGCATATGAATATTCAATGCAGCCAGTTTCCGCGCGACTTGCTTGGATCATGCGCTGCATTACAAGGCGTGCGTCTTCTAATTTTTCAGCGGGCAGTCGCACGGTTCCGACGATCAGCAGCATGTCCTCAATTTTCCACTTTATATTGTTTGCAGATCCGGCCCGGTGAGGTTCGGTAGGTGCGAAATCCCATCGCTTCGTAATAAGCGAGCCCCATATCGTTGTCGTCGCCGATACTCGCGTCAATATCGGTGATCCTGGCACCTTTTGCAGCTTGGTGTGTCGCGGCAAACAATGCGGAACCCACGCCTTTACGGGCAGCACGTGGGCTGACATGGGTTCCGATAATGCCCCATCCGACAGCAACGCCGTAAGAATTGCCCTCGGTTGCATGTTTCAGCGACTGAAACCCCAATACTTCGCCCTCAATAACCGCCACGTAACATTCTATACGGTTGGGGTCGGCAATATAGAGTTCGATGACATGATCGCGGTCATATTGCCGCTTACGTCCGGTTGCATCAATGATTTCTTTAAGCACCTTGCTCATGTCGTCTGCATCATCGATTTTGACTGGTCTGATTTCCATGAATACCTCGGCGCTGTGCGGCAAATTTTAAAGCAGCGAAGTCTGCCCGTTATTGATGGCGGTTGCGCGCTCCGTGAAATCATTGCCTTCATCGCCATGAAGGATGAGTGCAGGCATCAGCGAAAGTCCAGCACGGCTGCCACGAATGCCCATAATCACAATGCGGATGGCCGCACTGTCGGGACGCGGCAGTACCGGAATGATTTTCACTCCACCAAAACGACCCGTCAGTGCTTCTAATATCGAGGCGAGTGAACCCGGACGCGCAATAATAGACACGCTACCGCCTGGCCGAAGGATTGCCGATGCGGTGCGTAACCACTGATCAAACATGCCTGCAGGCATGACATGCGCTTCGGCCTTTACGGGGTCGGGCGTGGAGCGGTCACTGGCTTCGTTGAAAGGTGGGTTCATGATGACAAAGTCGAAACTATCATCAACGAGGCCAGCGGCAGCGCGTGCCTTTCCAGTCAGCGAGACATCTGCTTCGAGAATATCGACGCGATCAAGCAAGGCTGCATTCAGTGGATGGCTGACGCTTTTATGCGCGAAGTTCAGCATGAAGCCAGAACGTTCAATAAGTGTGACGTGCGCATGCTTGCAACGGGCGGCCACAGCCAGTCCGGCAGCGCCTGCACCACTACCAAGATCAGCGAGCTGACCTGAAAAACCCTGCGGGACGCTGCTTGCGAGAATCATCGCGTCCACACCGGAGCGATGCCCCTTCATGGCAGGCTGTACGAGGTGAAATGCACCACGATGGAACACATCGAGTGTTTCATCGACCGTGTAAGGCTGGTGCTCGGAAATGTTATTTGCCATGGTCTTTTAATTCGTGTTCCAAGCCAGCGTCGATGAGATAGCGTCGGGCTTCGTCCAGCTTGTCTTCTTCGACTAGAAACCGCCGCGGTATAATGCCAAGCGAACCTTCGAGGATGCTCATATTGGTGTCGGCAATGAAATAGATGATACCTGCCTCTTTCATCAGCGCTTCGGCGACGGACAGCAATACGGAATCATTTGTGCGCATAAGTTCGATCATTTCGACAATGTGTAATCAATAGACCGCATTGACAACTGCTTCCTTCAATGGTGAACAGGCTCTGAATGAAAAGCTTGGGCGTGCAGGGGGCCTTTAAGCGTCTTGAGCATTCTGATCCGCACACATAGTGTGGTCAGCAGCTAGGAGTAACGACATTGGGTGTGGTTTTGAATCTCGACGGGAAAAAGAAACAGGAAGGGTCGGTCCAGCCTCTGGTCGATCTCACGAAGGCCGATATGGGCCGCGTGAACGAAATGATCCTGTCCCGTGCAGGTTCCGATGTCGAGATGATCCCGGAAGTGGCTAACCATCTCATTTCATCTGGTGGCAAGCGCCTGCGCCCTATGATGACGCTCGCGGCAGCCCGCATGTTTGGTTATGAAGGTGACGGCCATGTCCGTCTCGCAACCTCAGTTGAATTCATGCATACGGCAACGCTTCTGCATGATGATGTGGTTGACGAAAGCGATTTGCGCCGCGGCAAAAGCACGGCGCGTATGATCTGGGGCAATCAGGCCAGTGTTCTGGTTGGCGACTTCCTGCTCGGTCAGGCCTTCAAGATGATGGTAGACGTTGGTTCGCTTGATGCACTCGATGTTCTCGCAACCTCCGCTTCGGTTATCGCCGAAGGTGAAGTGATGCAGCTTGCTGCAGCCAAGAACATGGAAACCACCGAAGACGAATATCTCGCCGTGATCAAGGCAAAGACTGCCGCTCTTTTCTCAGCGGCTGCTGAAGTCGGTCCGATCATTGCTCAGGCACAGCGCTCGGATCGTGCAGCGCTGCGCGACTATGGTCTCAATCTCGGCCTCGCCTTCCAGCTCGTTGACGATGCGCTGGATTATGGTGGTTCGGCTGCCGATCTTGGTAAGAACACAGGCGACGATTTCCGTGAAGGCAAGATCACCTTGCCGGTTATCCTGAGCTATCGTCGGGGTAGCGATGAAGAGCGCGCATTCTGGAAGCACGCGATTGAAGAGGGTGCCAGCGACGACGCGTCACTTGAAAAGGCCATTGGTCTGATGACGAAGCACGGTGCGATTGCCGATACGGTACAGCGCGCGCGACATTTCGGTGAAATCGCCCGCGATGCCTTGGCGCCGCTCAAGGCAACACCTGAGAAAGATGCACTGATCGAAGTGATCGATTTCTGCATCAGCCGCGTTAATTAAAACCGGGATTAAACAACGACGAAGCATTCATTAGGGATGCATCGTTGAGCATGTCGCCCGAAAGTGGGAAGCGGTTTCGGGATAACGACATGCGGAGTCATAATGAAAAGAAAAGCATCCATCACGGATGCTTTTCTTGCGCGTGTACCCCAAAAAGGCCATGCTTGAGGTGCCTCTGAATAGGGGAACTTATGCGGAATTGGAAAGAGGACTGGGCTTTATGCGGCAGGGATTGAAACGTCGTCCGCTTTACGGATTGCTTCTCTTGGCTCTAGCGGGAGTAGCGCTGCCAGCAAATGCGGCAATGGCTAAAACCAATCCTGATCCTGTGTCGCAAGTGCGCGCCGGTTCGTTTGCAGGTGCCTATCTTGCAGCCCGTACGGCAGAAGCCGACAACAACATTGGTGCTGCGGTAGATTTCTACCGTCAGGCCATGGCCTTTGACCCCGGCAACGATATTATCAAACAGAACCTGCTTCTTGCACTTCTGACAGAAGGCCGTTTCAAGGATGCTTTGCCGCTTGCGGAAGAGCTGAAGAATCAGCCTGAGATTGAACGCTTTTCGCGTGTTGCTCTGGCAATCGACGCCATTTCCAGGAAGCAGTATCGCAAGACTGGCCCACTCCTGATGCTGTCGATCCAGTCCGATATGGATCAGCTTGCGACCAGCCTCATGGGCGCATGGGTTAAGGTCGGGCAGGGTAATCCGAAGCGCGCGCTTGCAGACGTCGTGAAGATCAACGGCCCTGAATGGTATGGCCTGTTCCGCATTTATAATGCGGCGCTGATTGCCGACATCGCTGGTGACAAGCAGGATGCACGTAACTATTACCAGCAGGCGATTGACGACCGTCCGGGCGGAAGTGCTGCACCTGATACCTATGAACGCATTGTGATGGCCTATGCCTCCTTCAAGCTGCGTCAGGGTGACAAGGATGGCGCGATCAAGATTCTGAAAGATGCTGAAGAGCTTCTGAACGGTCGCATGACCATTACCGAGATGCGCGAAAAGATCGAGGCTGGACAGAAATATCCTCGCCTGATCGAGACGCCGCAGCAGGGTGTGGGCGAAGTGCTTTATACGCTCGGTACTGCGATCAACCGTGGTGGTGCGGAAGCTTTTGCCAAGCTTTATCTGCAAATGTCACTGCCATTGCGTCCCGATAATGATGCTACGCTTTATCAACTTGGCGATATTTCGGCGAAGCTGCGCCAGCCTGAAAGGGCGGTCGAATATTATGGTCGCGTTCCTGAAAAATCGCCCTATAGGCGCGATGCAGAAATGCAGCGGGCGCTTAATCTCGCTGAAAATGAAAAGACAGGCGAAGCGATTGAGCAGTTGAAAACCTTGCTCAACCGCGACAAGACCGATCTGCGCACCTATCTGGCACTGGGCGGTGTCTATGCACAGGACAAGAATTTTGCTGATGCCGCAAAAATCTACGATGCGGCCGTTGAGCAGATCAAGTCACCTGAACGCAAGGACTGGCCGGTCTTCTATCAGCGTGGCATCGCACATGAGCGTTTGAAGGAATGGGATCAGGCAGAGCCGAATTTCAAGAAGGCGCTGGAGCTTTATCCTGACCAGCCACAGGTGTTGAACTATCTCGGCTATTCATGGGTTGATCGCGGCGAGAACCTCGATGAGGCGCTGCTGATGATCAAGAAGGCTGTCGAGTTGCGCCCACAGGATGGCTATATCGTCGATTCACTCGGCTGGGCTTATTATCAGCTTGGTCGTTATCCGGAAGCCGTCGTGGAGCTTGAAAAAGCCGTCAAGCTGCGCCCGGAAGATCCGACGATCAATGACCATCTTGGTGACGCTTACTGGCGTGCGGATCGTCAGCTTGAGGCAACGTTCCAGTGGAACCATGCCATTGCAGGTAAGCCGGAGCCGGAAGAACTCGCCAAGATCGAGGAAAAGCTGAAGTCGGGCCTTGCTGATCCAGCCAATCCTGCGCAAGCTGATGCTGCCAAGCCAGACGCTGCAAAGCCTGAAACAGAAAAACCTGCTGCAAACTAACGCAGATCAGGCACAAACCATCCATTGCGCGTTGATTTTACCGCGCGCAATGGCTCGCATGCTTGACCCTGCGTGACGGACAAATTAGACCGGGCCATCATTTCAATAACAAGGCCTGACCCCGTGTCCAGTACGTTGCCAGCACATATGCATCCCACCCGTTCCTTTCAGGGCCTGATCCTGACGCTCCATAACTATTGGGCGGAACATGGTTGCGCTATTTTGCAGCCTTACGACATGGAAGTGGGGGCGGGTACATTCCATCCGGCGACGACGCTGCGTTCGCTCGGGCCAAAGCCTTGGAAAGCTGCCTATGTGCAGCCATCGCGCCGCCCAAAGGATGGGCGCTATGGCGAAAATCCAAACCGCTTGCAGCACTATTACCAGTATCAGGTGATCATCAAGCCATCGCCGCCGAACCTCCAGGATCTTTATCTCGGTTCGCTGCGCGCTATCGGTCTTGATCCGACCCTGCATGATGTGCGCTTTGTGGAAGACGACTGGGAAAGCCCAACGCTCGGCGCATGGGGCCTTGGCTGGGAATGTTGGTGTGATGGCATGGAAGTGTCGCAGTTCACCTATTTCCAACAGGTATGCGGCATTGAATGCTCGCCGGTTGCAGGTGAGCTGACCTACGGTCTGGAGCGCCTCGCCATGTATGTGCAGGGCGTGGACAATGTTTATGACCTCAACTTCAATGGTCTGGAAGGCGAAGAAAAACTCACTTATGGTGATGTTTTCCTGCAGGCCGAGCAGGAATATTCCCGCTACAATTTCGAAATGGCGAACACCGAAATTCTGCATCAGCACTTCATCGATGCAGAGCGCGAATGCGAAGCCATTCTGAAGGCAGGCAGCACGGGCGAAGGTTCGCTGCATAAATGCGTTTTCCCGGCTTATGACCAGTGCATCAAGGCATCCCATGTCTTCAACCTGATGGATGCGCGCGGCGTGATCTCGGTCACAGAGCGCCAGAGCTATATTCTGCGCGTGCGCAATCTCGCGCGTCAGTGCGGCGAAGCATTTCTGTTGACGGATGCCGGTGGTTTTAATCTCAAGCGTGAGGGCGAGTAATTATTATGCCTGATTTGTTGCTCGAACTTTTCTCCGAGGAAATCCCGGCCCGTATGCAGCGTAAGGCTGCGGGTGATTTCAAGAAGATGATCACCGACGGTCTGGTGGAAGCGGGGCTGACCTATGAGGCGACGACGGCCTATTGGACTCCACGCCGTCTGACGCTTGATATTCGTGGCCTGACTGTGCGCTCAAAAGACGTGCATGAAGACGTGAAGGGTCCGTCAGTTACTGCACCCGAACAGGCGATTGTCGGCTTTTTGAAGAAAGTCGGACTGACCGATGTTTCTCAGGCGCATGTGCATTCCGATCCAAAGAAGGGTGATTTCTACGTCGCTCATCTGACCAAGCCGGGCCGCGCTGCCGAAGAAATTATCGCTGAACTCGTACCGCAAACGATCCGCAACTTCCCATGGCCAAAGTCCATGCGCTGGGGTGCTGCGTCATCCAAGCCGGGTGCGTTGCGTTGGGTGCGTCCGCTGCAGTCGATCCTCTGCACTTTCGGCCCTGAAACCGAAGAAACGGTTGTGGTCGAGTTTGAGGTTGACGGCATCAAGTCGGGCAATGTCACCTATGGCCACCGTTTCCTGAGCGATGGTCAGGCGATCAAAGTGCGCCGTTTTGAGGATTACGTCGATAAGCTTGAAAAGGCTTTCGTTGTGCTGGACGCCGAGCGCCGCAAGGAAATCATTTCGCAGGACGCACATAATCTCGCTTTCGCCTCCGGTCTTGAACTGGTCGAAGATGCCGGGCTTCTTGAAGAGGTCTCCGGTCTGGTCGAATGGCCGGTTGTGCTGATGGGCGAGTTTGAGGAAGAATTCCTCGCGATCCCGCCGGAAGTTATTCAGCTCACTATCCGTGTGAATCAGAAGTGCTTCGTCACCCGCAAGCAGGGCGAGACAGAAGCGCTGTCGAACAAGTTCATTCTGGTGTCGAACATCGCGGCGCGCGATGGCGGCACGGAAATCGCTTATGGCAACGGCAAGGTTGTGCGCGCACGCCTATCCGATGCGCTCTATTTCTGGAATACCGATCAGCATGACCTGCCTGACCTCGACAAGCTTGCGGCATCGGGTGAGAAGTTCGGCCTTGATCTGAAAAAGCCGCTCGATCAGCGCATGGCGCGCCTCGACAACCTCAATGTAACTTTCCATGCCAAGCTCGGCACGCAAGGCGCACGCGTTGAGCGCATTCGCGATCTTGCTCGGATGTTGGCTGCTTTGATTGCTGCTGATCCGAAGCTTGCTTCGCGCGCGGCAGTTCTGGCAAAGGCCGATCTGACAACGGAAGTTGTCGGTGAGTTCCCCGAACTTCAGGGCGCAATAGGTCGCAAATATGCGCTTCTTCAAGGCGAAGACGAAGCCGTGGCGAGCGCTCTCGAAGAGCATTACAAGCCGCAGGGTCCGTCTGATTTTGTTCCTAAGAATCCTATTTCGGTAGCGGTAGCACTGGCGGACAAGCTCGACACGTTGGTTGATTTTTGGTTGATTGATGAAAAGCCAACCGGCTCGAAAGACCCTTATGCTTTGCGTCGTGCAGTGCTTGGTGTCATTAGGTTGCTACTTGAAAACGATTTACGTCTTCCTTTGCAGCCGCTCTTTGTTCTGACTGCCACCATTTATCACGCACAGCGCTATCACGAGAAAAAACTTAATCCGCTAATAGATGGTTTGAAGGGTCTCTCAAACGCTGGTCTTTCTGGAGATGCACTCTTTGAGGCATTGTCGAAGGTTATTCCTGAATTGGCTGGAGTGCCAGTAAGCCAGTTTCGCGAAGAGGCAGTTGCTCGCGATGAGGTAACAAAAGACCTTCTTTCTTTCTTCCACGACCGTTTCAAGGTCTACCTGAAAGACGAAGGTGCACGCTACGATGCGATTGATGCGGTTCTGACATCGGATGCCGATAATCTTCTGCTGGTTGCCCGTCGTCTGGAAGCGCTGATCGTCTTCATCAATGAGGAAGACGGCAAGAACCTGCTGGCTGGCACCAAGCGTGCCGCCAATATTCTGGCTGCGGAAGAAAAGAAGGGCACGAAGGTAGCAAGCAGCGTCGATGCGGCTCTGTTGAAGCTCGACGAGGAAAAGGCGCTCTATGCGGCTGTGAACCTCGCGTCTACCGAAGCAGAAGAAGCGATTGCCGGCGAAGATTTCGGCGGTGCAATGCTGGCACTCGCCAAGCTGCGCGGTCCGGTCGATACATTCTTTGAGAGCGTATTGGTCAATGACGAGGACGAAAACGTCCGCGCCAATCGTCTGGCATTGCTTGAACAAATCCGCACTGCCACCAGCAAGGTGGCCGATTTCTCGAAAATCGCCGGATAAACAACAAAAGGGCGCTTTCAAGCGCCCTTTCTTTTTGTAACTCATTCCGATCTTGCATCAACTCAGCATCGGAGTCCCTTGCTCAAAAGCGACGCTTTGTGTAGCTAAGGCGGCAGGAGAATGACCTTGGCCGATATTCTGGAATTCAACGATAAAGCTGTTTTGCGTGCGGTGGCTGTGCTCACCCGTGGCGGACTTGTCGCGATTCCGACAGAAACGGTCTATGGCCTTGCTGCCGATGCATCGCATGGCGAAGGCGTGGCCGGTATTTTCGCCGCCAAAGGTCGTCCGCAATTCAATCCGCTCATCGCCCATGTCGACAGCATCGCCATGGCTGAGCGCTATGTGATTTTCGATCCGATATCACGCAAAGTCGCTGAAGCCTTCTGGCCGGGGCCGCTGACGATTGTTCTGCCGCTTAAGGCCAGGCAGGATACGTCGCGTCCCATCCATCCGCTGGTGACGGCTGGGCTTGATACGCTTGCCATTCGTATGCCCACCGGGCGGGTTCGCGATGTTATCAACCAGCTCGACAGTCCTGTTGCCGCACCAAGCGCTAATACATCAGGCCGGATCAGCCCGACTTCGGCCAAGGCTGTGGCCGATGATCTGGGCAGCAAGATCGATATGATCCTCGATGCCGGTCCTTGTGGCGTGGGTGTTGAGTCCACCATCATCAAGGTCGAAGGCGAGCGTGTGCGTTTGCTGCGTCCCGGCGGTCTAGCTGCAGAAGAGATTGAAGCGCTGTTAGGTTTGAAGCTCGAACGCGCTGAGCATAAGGCCGCAATTCAGGCACCGGGTATGATGGAATCGCATTATGCGCCCAATGCTGCCGTGCGGTTGAATGCTGAAAATGTTGAGCAGGGCGAGGCGCTTCTGGCTTTTGGACCTTTGCGCGTAGCCGATGCCGACAAGGCGGTCGCAGTGCTGAACCTCAGCGCATCGGGTGATTTGCGCGAAGCGGCCAGCAATCTGTTTGATTTCATGCGCAGGCTCGATGCAAGTGGCGCCCGCACCATCGCCGTTGAACCCATTCCCTTTGACGGTCTCGGTGAGGCCATCAATGATCGTCTTAAACGCGCGGCCGCGCCGCGCTAATTCCCCCAAGACTTAAGAGAAGCACATGCTCGACACCGCCCTGATCGAACGTTTCGCAGCCATCGTTGGCGAAAAGAATGCGCTGACCGCGCCGGAAGACATCGCACCGTTTATGATCGAACAGCGCGATCTCTATCAGGGCCGCTCGCCGCTGGTTCTGCGCCCGGCTTCGGTGGAAGAAGTTTCCGCAATTATGACGCTTGCTTCGGAAACCAAAACGCCGGTCGTTCCGCAGGGCGGCAATACCGGTCTTGTTGGTGGTCAGACGCCTGATGAAAGCAACACCACTGTTGTGTTGTCGCTTGGCCGCATGAACAAGGTGCGCTCGGTTGATCCGGTTGGCAATCTGGTGACAGTGGAAGCCGGTGTGATCCTGAAAAACCTTCAGGATGAAGCGCAGAAAGTGGGCCGTCTGTTCCCGCTGTCGCTTGGTGCCGAAGGTTCCTGTCAGGTTGGCGGCAATCTCGGTTCCAATGCAGGTGGCACTGCCGTTCTTGCCTATGGCAATATGCGTGAGCTTTGCCTCGGTCTTGAAGTGGTTCTGCCAAGCGGCGAAATCCTCAACGATCTGCGCTATGTGAAGAAAGACAATACCGGCTATGACCTGAAGGATCTGTTCGTCGGTTCTGAAGGCACGCTTGGCGTTATCACGGCTGCAGTGCTCAAGATTTTCCCGCAGCCAAAGGGAAAGGGCGTGGCCTATGCCGGCCTGCGTAGCCCGGAAGACGTGCTGCGCTTGTTCCAGCTTGCGACCGAACATGCAGGCCCGTCGCTGACCGGCTTTGAACTGATGCCGCGCGTGGGCGTTGAGTTCACTGTTGCCCATGTGGACGGCGTTCGCGATCCGCTTGAAAGCCCGCATGACTGGTATGTGCTGGTTGATATTTCATCTTCGCGCTCGGAAGACGATGCCCGCACGACACTTGAAACCATCCTGACGGAAGCGTTTGAGAACGACATCATTCAGGATGCGGCGATTGCCGAAAGTGTGGCGCAGGCGCAGATGTTCTGGAAAATGCGTGAGGAAATGTCCTGGGCGCAGAAGCCGGAAGGCGGCTCGATCAAGCACGACATTTCTGTGCCAGTCTCTTCAATCCCGGCCTTCATCCACGAAGCCAATGCAGCGACGCTCGAAATGATTCCCGGTTCGCGTATTGTCTGCTTTGGCCATATTGGCGACGGCAATCTGCATTATAATGTGTCGCAGCCAGTCGGTGCCGACAAGCAGGCTTTCCTTGATCGCTGGCATGACCTTAATCACCGCATTCACACAATTGTTGCATCTTATACCGGGTCGATCTCCGCCGAGCACGGCATTGGCGTCTTGAAGCGTGAGGAACTTGCCTTCTTCAAGCAGGATGTCGCGCTCGAATTGATGCGTCGTATTAAGAAATCATTCGACCCGTTGGGCATCATGAACCCGGGTAAAGTGCTGTAATTTCAGCAAATAAGGCAATATCGAGGCGGGCAGGAAACTGTCCGCCTTTTCATTTATGTAAACGTAAATTAGCAAGAATTACCGACTTCTTACACCTGGTTGCAAACCGGTAACCAAATGAAAAAGCAGGGAAAAGTTAACCTAACGCGTTAAGCGCATCGGTAATAATCGCGGTCTATTCTCCAAATCAACAAGAGCGAACCATCGCTCAAAAAGAGAAGCCGGAATAACTGGCTCTCAAAAAATTAAAACAGGCAGAGATAGACAGAGGCGTCAAAATGATGAGCAGCGGACTTAAGAAGCCAGAATGGGCAGGCCAGGAACTTCGGCTCGATCCGTTTCATCTTCCGCAGGTCGTGACCTATGCGGCAGAGGATTGCGATGCAGACGTAACCTTCACCATCAGTGAACGTGGTGCAGTCATTCGGCAGATACTGCCTTCGAGCGGCCTGCCCATGTCGATCGCACTGCCGATTAATGCGTTTGTTGGTGTAGCTGCCCGTGCTGTGGAAGATGAGTTTGGTGAAATCACCGTAACGCTCGAGCTGATGCACGAAGATCCGCAGCTTTCCGTGCCACTGCTGGTTGCTCATGATCTGACCGATGTTGCTGCTGACTGGCGTGCATGGGCAGCAGCCTTCAGCCTGCCAATGATGCTGGTAGAAGAAGATGGCGTTGCCCGTCCGCTTTATGAAAGCACTGGTCCGGTCCGCACGGGAGAGCCACAGGCACGCCGTCAGGGACAGGAACCGCGCCGCCGTCGCCCACGCTTCCTTGCTCGTCGCAAGACCGGTTCGCTGGGTGTGCGCATGGTCATTGAAGGCCGTGAGATTATCGCTAGAAATTGAAATGAAACTAGAGCATTTCCAGCAAAAGTGCGAAGCGGTTTTGCGTCGGATAATGCGAAAAAACAAAGAGATAGAGCATTTCCAATGATTCAAGAAAAACAGGAAATGCTCTAAGGCAATCATCACATTCACGTGTGAACACGTTCTCGTCGGATTTCTACACTATCTAAAGAATAACGCACCGCTCGGTGGTCGTCTGGAAAGATGAAGGACCTTTCCAGACATTAAAGGCCCCGATGCCGGAGCAACCAACTTGGCTGACCTCCAGCAAGCCACCCGGATGGTAACCCCATCCGGGTAATTTTTTCTGAAGTGACAATCATATTTGAGTGGTCGTGTATTATTAGACAAGTCTAATATTTATATTGATAAATTGTTATTTCGCTATTTTTTTATTAATTTATAAAACATTAATATTCTTGATATTTTAGGATGTGCATACATGAAATTAAAAGATTGTTTGTTATTTGATAAATTTATAACGACTTCACTTGTGACGATTATTTACTGGTTAGGGCTTTTGGTGAATGTGTCTCTGTCAGTTATCTTCGCTGCAGGGTTTCTTTCTAATGAAGGTATGGTCATAAGAATACTTGGTGGCTTGTTTGTGCTTGTTTTCTCTGCGATCATATGGCGGGTTATATGCGAAGGCATTATCCTGGTTTTCAGGATATATGATCGTTTGACGGAAATTCGGGGTCATCTGGCGACGAAAAAATAGTCGATGGAAGATCAAATAGAGCGGGCAAATCCCCGCTCTATTTACTTGATTTGGTGATGTTTTATTTCTTCCGGCTAAGAAACGCCATCACGGCTTCGCGCGCTTCGTTCGAGGTAAGCCGTTCGGAAAAATGCTTTGCTTCCCGTGCAATGCGGTCAGCGACAGGCTCGGCAGGCATCCGCATCAGGCTGCGAGCAATCTGCATGGCCTGAGGAGGTTTGGCGGCAATTTCTTCAGCCGCTCTTAGCACTTCTGTTTCCAGCTCGCCGCTTTCGACGACCTTATAGACAATGCCTGCCTCGAGGGCTGCCTGTGCGTCGAAGCCATGGCCCAGCGCCAGAAGTGCGAATGCTTTCTGGTGGCCCATCAATGGCGGCGCAAGCAGGCTGGATGCCGCTTCCGGTACAAGTCCAAGATCAACAAATGGCGTGCGGAACAGCGCGTGGCTGGTGGCAAATGTCAGATCGCAATGAAGATGAATTGTTGTGCCGATCCCAATGGCCAAGCCATCGACGCCCGAGACAATTGGCTTTTTCGCACCCGAAAGGGCGCCAAGAAAATCCAGAATATCATTGCCCATGCTGCCGCCAGAAGCCGCAGCCATGAAATCCTGCATATCGTTGCCGGACGAAAAAGCACCCGGAACACCGAGAAACACATGTACGCGCACGTCTTCATCCGCATCGCCATCAATAAGCGCCTTGGCCATGGTGGCATACATGGCACGTGTAATGGCATTCTTCTTGTCAGCGCGGTTAAGCCGGATGATTTGCACAGCACCTTTGCGTTCGATCAGAACATGCTCGCTCATGATCAGGCCTCCAATGCAGATTTGGCCGCAGCGAGGCTGGATGCGCCGGTGATGACCGTATCCTTCAACGAGCTGACTTCGGCTAGCATGTTTTCGGCAAAGAAGCGGCAAAGGGCAGCACGGCCTGCATCGTCACTGTTAAGGGCTGCACGCGCCAGATAAGCACCGCCAGCGGCCAGCGACAGCAGACGCTGGTAAGGCGTGGCACCAGCCAACGCTTCCTCTGTCCGGCCTTCGCTTGCTGCTTTCTGCAACCATTCAGTGGCTTCACGGGCTTCATTGATGGCAGTGGACAGACGCAATCCTGTTTCACCAAGCTCAGGACGGTTTGAGGCCTTGGCCTTGTCTGCTTCTTTCTGCAATTCTGCGAAGAAGCCCGCAATATGCTCCCCATTACCAAGCGGCAATTTGCGCAACACGAGGTCTATAGCCTGAATGCCGTTGGTGCCTTCATAGATCGGGGTAATACGCGCATCGCGGAGCAATTGTGCAGCGCCGGTTTCTTCAATAAAGCCCATGCCGCCATGGATTTGCACGCCAAGCGAAGCAACATCCACACCGACATCGGTTGCAAAACTTTTGGCCAAAGGCGTGAGAAGACCTGCACGATCCGACCAGAATTGCGCGTCAGCACCCTCGGTTGCATGGCTCATATCGATAGCATGAGCGCAGGAATAGGTAACGGAGCGGGCAACCTGTGTCAGCGCCTTCATGGTGAGCAACATGCGTTGCACATCCGGATGTTCGATAATCGGGCTCATGCCAGCTTTTGGATCAGCGCCGACGGCGCGGCCCTGTTTGCGTTCCTTGGCGTAATTCAAAGCTTGCTGATAGGCTGCTTCCGCGACACCAACCCCCTGAATACCGACCAGAAGGCGAGCATTGTTCATCATGGTGAACATGCAGGCGAGACCGCGATTTTCTTCGCCGATCAGATAGCCGACAGCGCCTGTTTCCTCGCCTTTCACAAACCCATCGCCATAGATCATGGTGCAGGTAGGGGAGGCGTGAATGCCCATCTTGTGCTCAAGGCCGGAGCAGAACAGATCATTACGTCGTCCAAGCGAACCATCCGCATTGACGAGGAACTTCGGTACGAGGAACAGTGATATGCCCTTGGTCCCAGCAGGCGCATCGGGCAGGCGGGCCAGAACCAGATGCACGATATTGTCGGTCAGGTCATGCTCGCCATAGGTGATGAAAATCTTTTGGCCAAAGATGCGGTAGCTGCCATCGTCGCTGCGCTCTGCACGTGCTCGCAAAGCACCCAGATCAGAACCGGCTTGCGGTTCGGTCAGATTCATAGTGCCCATCCACTCGCCGGTGATGAGCTTTTCAAGATAGGTGTCTTTCAGTTCTTTCGAAGCGTGCTTTTCCAAGGCTTCGACCGCGCCCATCGTGAGCGTGGGAGCGATAGCAAAAGCAAGTGTACCGGAGTTCCACATTTCGCTGACGGCGACCGACATCATCGTCGGGAGGCCCTGTCCACCATATTCGGGGGTTCCGGTTAGCGAGTTCCAGCCACCATCAATCCAGTCGCGATAAAGCTCTTTCCAGCCGGGCGCCGTGGTGACAACGCCGTCCTTGACGGTCGCACCATGCCTGTCGCCGGTAATGCGAAGCGGCTCGACGCGCTCGGCGGCAAACTTGCCGGCTTCTTCCAGAATAGCTTCCGCCAGATCGGCGGAAAATTCGGGAAAACGGTTGTCTTCAATCGCCTTCTCAAGGCCTGCGACCTTCATCAGCGTATGCGAAATTTCAGAAACCGGCGCGCGATACATCTTTCCTCCTAAAAACCTCTTCCTCAAAAGGCTCCGAATTGCCTGCAAACCTCTGACAATCCGTTCAGCCCAATGGCTGGTCATAAGTAAGAGCTATCGGCTTATTACGTAAACGTCAATATTCACACGATGAAGTTATCGATAGTTTGAAGAATGGTTGTGGCATTATTCAGCTTGGTCGCGACTGAGACGTGCAGCACGCAGCCGAGCGGTCTTCGCATCTACGGCATCACGTTCGCTCTGCAGAATGGCTTTGGCGGCCTTATCTGTCGTCGCGTTCTTCGCTTCCATTCTCGAAGGATTGGACTTGAAGAGCGTATCTTTGGTCAGGTTTTCTTTTTCGTTATCTGACATGAGTGGTTCTCCAAAGACCCTATTACAGCTTCGCTATATTTGATTGCGCCATTTTCCTCAGCCCAATGCCTTACACCATGTTAGATCGAAGGCGATGTTACGCGGCACATTTGAAGCATGTCTCTCAAAAGTGGGAATGGGTTCTGGAACAAAGACATGCGTAAAAGCAAAGGCTTAAAGTGTAGCGCACGGATATGATAAAATGCATTGCGCTCTAATGTGCTGGAGGGCATCTGGGTCTGGCTGAATCAGATTGGCGCTCAAACTGTTGGTCTTCACGCATTGCCCATGCAAACCGCTTGACCCTTTTTGTAAGCGCTCCAGAGGAATTTTGGGGACTCAGCAAAGAACAGCGGTAAAAATTAAAAGGCCGGGCAATACCCGACCTTCATATTGTCTCAACGATCAGTGCCAGTACATCCGTGGTCAAAGGTCGGAGACAAATCTCTTTGCTCTATTATCTGGGCGAAGCTGTTTAGAACCTCGCCCAAAAAATAATTAGAGAGCCTGCAGGTTTTCTGCAGCGTTCTTGCCCGAACGACGGTCTGCGACCACGTCGAAGCTAACCTTCTGGCCTTCGTTCAGCGAATGCATGCCCGAACGCTCAACAGCCGAGATGTGTACGAACACGTCTACGCCGCCGTCATCAGGCTGAATGAAGCCGAAGCCCTTGGTTGAATTAAAGAATTTTACTGTTCCGTTTGCCATGTTGAATTCCTTTCAAATCGCACGGTTAAAATATAATGGATCGAAATCCATCGCCGAATTTCACGAGTTTGAAAGAAATACCGGGTGGCGAAAGCACGCCGCAACATTCGAAAACAAAATCGATGCCCGATATATATGCGGCATTCCCGGCTTTTACAAGGCGCTTTTCCAAAAATCATAAAAATACTATTATGAATATAAAATATTGTAATCCGAATATTGGGAAGGAACGTTGCAACTATATAGCTTTTCGAGCTTAACGCATGGGGGGTTGTAAATCGCAACCAGAATAACGGCATATGGAAATTCCGGCGTTTACGAAATTTTCTTGGTCTTAAATTAGAATATCAGCATGTTCAAAGGGACCGTTATATGACGTTCGTACCGTACTTCCTGACTGTTAATCTGACGGTTTCATGCGTCTTTATCCTGACTTTTGCTTTTGTTGCTATTCAGGAACGCAATTACTCTGCCCCACGCTGGTTCACGCTCGCGTCTATATCCTCCGCACTTGTCGCAATCTTCGGATACTGGATTCCGCTTGCAACCAATCCACGGCTGCTTGTGCCTGTTTCATTCGCGCTTCTGATAGCAACCTTTCTCGCAATAATTCTTGGCCTGCAAAGCATCTACAGGCAAAAGACGGACTGGAAGCTTATTGGCGGGTTCTTTCTTGCCGCCATTGTTTGTAATGTTCTGATTTACGATCTGCCCCGCACATCGTTCCTGCATCGTTTTCTCTATCAGTTGCCACTCTGTCTTGTTCAGCTTCTGATGATCAGGGTGATCTATCGCTCTGGAATGCCGCGTCTGGTTGATAAGCTGATGATGGCCCTCGCGACCTTCAGTTGCCTTCATTATCTGTCGAAAGCCTTTCTCATCACTTGGCCTGGATCTGATATGCGGCCTGAGGATGAAGCCAATACACTACATGTGCTTGTCTCGCTTTCTATTGGCGTTTTCGTGCAAGTCGCCCGCGGACTATTGCTGCTGTTGAGCACGGTTTCACACATGGTGGGGGAGGCCAGTGAGCAATCAGAAGTCGATGAGCTTTCTCAGATTTATAATCGACGTGGTTTTGATCGCCATGTTTCCCGCGTGCTGGTGCGTAAGGGCGCGCGTATTCATTACTCGGTGATTATGAGCGATTTGGATTTCTTTAAACGCGTCAATGACACCTACGGACATGATGGCGGCGACCGAGTGATTGCGGCCTTTGGCAAATTGCTCAAAACACGATTGCCCCGATCAGCCGTGGCTGCGCGTATGGGTGGAGAAGAATTTGTTGTCTTCATTCCAGATAGCGATATGGCTGCTGCCGAATCTCTGGCGCAAAGCCTGCGCCAGGCATTGTCTGAAATGCGTTTTGCAGGAAAGGCGCCGGATTGGGGGCCTACTGCAAGCTTTGGTGTGGCTGAGCAAGTGGACGACGAGGGCTTTTATGAGACGATGCGTCGCGCAGATGCAGCACTCTACCAGGCCAAAAAGGCAGGACGAAACCGCGTCCATATCGCTTGAATTACTTGCCTGAGCGTTCTCGCTCAACGGCTCTCCAGCCAATGTCCGAGCGATAGAAACCTTCCGGCCAGTCGATCTTTTTGACTGCATCATAGGCATTGGCCTGTGCTTCAGCGACCGTTTCGGCAATAGCTGTAACGTTAAGCACGCGCCCGCCGCTGGCAATGAGCTTGCCGTCTTTCTCTGCTGTGCCAGCGTGGAAGACTTTCAGGCCGTCAATGCCTTCGAGTTTGTCGAGGCCGCGAATGACACTGCCTTTTTTCACGTTGGTTGGATAGCCTTCCGCAGCCATGACGACCGTAAGCGCTGGTTGGTCTTTCCATTCAAGCGAAACTTCATCGAGTTTGCCATCAACGGCTGCATTGATGAGGTCGAGCAGGTCTGTTTCAAGGCGCATCATCAGCACCTGACATTCAGGGTCACCGAAGCGGGTGTTGTACTCAATGAGCTTGGGTCCGTCTTTGCCGATCATCAGCCCTAAGAAAAGTACGCCGGAGAAAGGTGCACCGATTTCTGCCATGCCACGCATGGTTGGCTCGATCAGCTCGCGCATGGTGCGCTCGACGATTTCCGGTGTCATCACAGGGGCAGGGGCATAGGCTCCCATGCCGCCGGTGTTTACACCCGTATCGCCATCGCCGACGCGCTTGTGGTCTTGTGCTGAGCCGAGTGGCAGCGCGGTCTTGCCATCGCAAATGCAGAAGAAGCTGGCTTCCTCGCCGTCAAGAAACTCTTCCACGACCACTTCGGCACCAGCGGAACCGAATGCGCCTTCAAAGCATGCATCGACGGCGTCGAGCGCTTCATCAAGTGTCATGGCAACCACCACGCCTTTGCCTGCGGCAAGACCGTCGGCTTTGACAACGATGGGGGCGCCCATTTCACGGACATAGGCTTTGGCTTTTGGCGCATTGTTGAAGCGACCGTAAGCACCAGTCGGAATATCAAAGCGGGCACAAAGGTCTTTGGTGAAGCCTTTGGAGCCTTCAAGCTGGGCTGCGAGCTTTGATGGTCCGAAAACGCGAATGTCGGCCGCAGCGAGATCGTCGGCAAGGCCTGCTACAAGCGGCGCTTCCGGGCCTACGACAACAAGATCAATGGCTTTTTCTTTGGCAAAGGCGATGACGGCTGCGTGGTCGGTCACATCGAGCGCTACGAGTTCTGCATATTCAGCAATGCCGGGATTGCCGGGCGCGCAATAGAGCTTTTCGAGCTTTGCAGATGCGGCAAGTTTCCATGCCAGTGCATGTTCGCGGCCACCAGAACCGATCAACAGAACTTTCATGCCTTGCTCCCTGCGCGTGAGATAAGTAAATAACCAGTTAGAGCGCCGTGCGCCCTCTTGGGAGCTACACAAGGACGCTCTACCTTATTTAATCTACGCATCGTGCTTTCCAAAAATCGATTCCGATTTTTGGGCCGATGCTGTAGTTACTTCGGGTCTCTATTGCCCATCGCGCGTGCGAGCAAGGGCAGTATCGCAATTTTTCGATAAAAAGCGGGAGAGGCCGTCGCAGTTTCAGGAAAGCAGGCAATCATGCAGCACTTAGGGGCAAATTCGGATGTCCAGTCGCGGGAAACTCGCGGAAGGGTCAAGGACGCGCCATCTGGCCATTGGGTCTACCGTATTCTGCCGCCATGGCTCTGGCCTTATGCTCAGCTTGCGCGTTGGGATCGGCCAATAGGCTGGCAGCTTCTGCTGTGGCCATGTTGGTGGTCGGCGGCACTGGTTGCAGGCGCCGGTGCACAGCCGGGCGACGGTGCATGGGCGGTCATGCCATCACTCTGGCATCTCGTATTATTCTTTATTGGATCCGTCGCTATGCGCGGTGCCGGCTGCACCTATAACGACCTTGCCGATCAGGATATTGACGACAAAGTTGATCGTACCCGGTCGCGGCCGCTGCCGTCAGGGCAAGTGACGCGCAAACAGGCCAAGCTGTTCCTGGTCTTACAGGCCCTGGTCGGGCTGGCTGTTGTGTTGCAGTTCAACTGGTTCTCGATCGGGCTTGGGGTTGGCTCACTGCTGATCGTCGCGGCCTATCCTTTCATGAAGCGATTTACTAATCTGCCGCAAGTGGTGCTTGGGCTTGCCTTCTCCTGGGGTGCGCTGATGGGCTGGGCAGCTGTGGAAGGTTCACTCGCGCTTCCGCCTGTGCTGCTTTATATTGGTTCGATCCTGTGGGTGATCGGCTATGACACGATCTATGCTCATCAGGACAAGGAAGATGATGCGTTGGTCGGCGTCGGCTCGACTGCGCGCCTCTTCGGAAAACATACGAAGACAGCGCTGATGGTGCTTTATGGTGGTGCGATCGGGTTTTTCGCGGCGGCTTTCGCTGTGGCTCAGGTGCCAATGCCTGCGCTGGCAGGTCTGCTTGCCGCAGGTGCACATCTTTATCGCCAGATCATTGTGCTCGATATTGATAACCCGGATCAGTGTCTGAGGTTGTTTAAATCGAACAACATTGTCGGGTTGATTATCTTTTTAGGCCTCGTGCTGGGAAGTCTTTGGGTGGCGGTCAAACCGCTGGTCTAGAATATATAAAAAGGCCACCAAAACGGTGGCCTTTTTATTGTTCCTTTATGGATAGAGCCTGTCCTTGTTCCAGTCGCCATCCGGCGTGGGTCGCGTAAACAACACGCGGTCATGCAGGCGGAAGGGACGGTCATGCCAGAACTCAATGGAAGTTGGGCGAATGCGGAAACCAGACCAGTGAGCAGGGCGAGGAATATCACCAATGACATATCGGGCCGTATATTCGGCAACGGCCTTTTCGAGTGCAAAGCGGCTTTCAAGCGGTCGCGACTGTTTGGATGCCCAGGCACCGATGCGGCTGCCGCGCGGGCGTGAGGCATAATAAGCGTCGGCTTCTGCGTCACTGACCTTCTCGACAGGGCCACGCACTCGCACCTGACGGCGCAATGATTTCCAATGGAAACACATCGCGGCTTTCTCGGCAGACAGAATTTCCTGTCCCTTCGTGCTTTCATAATTGGTGTAGAAGACGAAGCCGTGCTCATCGAAATCCTTGAGCAGCACCATGCGCACATTGGGCAGGCCGTCCGGATCGACAGTGGCCAGAGCCAGTGCATTCGGATCGTTCGGTTCGCTCCTGGTTGCATCATTGAGCCATTCAGCGAAGAGGTTGAATGGTTCTGAGCTTTGGGTGAAATCTTCGGTGGCGCTGGTCATATCTTCTGTTTCGCAGTTCGATTGGAAAGCATGTTCGCTTATTTGCGGTTAGGAACCTCGTCCAATTCGTAAGCTTTGTCCATGCCTGGTTGTTGCGGCAGATTACACAAGCATGTTTTGCGCGCGGAGCCAGTTTTCAAACAAGCTTGGCCACACTTCAGTCGGCGTTCCGGGGCGACCCATGCCAAAGCCGTGACCTCCCGATATGATGGGGTGAAAATCCACTGCAATGTTCGCCTGCTCGCAAGCCCGCTGCATGATGCGACTGTTTGCAGGGTTTGAAATCTTATCGTCGTCGGCTTGTGTCAGAAAAATTGACGGGCAGTTTTTGCCCACATGGCTCTCAACCGACCATTGCCGAACCGCTTCGTTGCTGGGATGCTTCCCTACGAGGGAGCGCCGTGTTGAAGTGTGGTCATACGGCGCTTCGAGTGTGATAACAGGATAAATGAGTGCCGCAACATCTGGCCGCGCAGATTGCATGTCGACACCATCGACGGGCTCGTAGGATGCGTAAGCTGAGCGCGTGGCGGTGAGGCCCATCAGATGGCCACCCGCTGAAAAGCCAAGCGCACCGATCCTGTGCGGGTCGATATTCCAGTTTGAAGCTTGCGCACGTACAACACGAAAAGCACGTTGCGCATCTTGCAGCGGTGCCAGTGGCCCATTTGTCCAGCCCTCGATGGGCAAGCGATAGGTCAGCACAAAGGCATAAATGCCTCTTTCAGCAAGCCAGCGCGCTGCAGGGTTGGACTCTTTGCCTTCCTCGATGCGCTTATATCCGCCACCGCCGGCAATGATCATAGCAGCACCGTTTGGACGGTCAGGAACGAAAATCTCGAGACCTGGCACGGCAATGTTCGTGACGGCACCTTTTGCACTGACCTGTGAAGAGCCGCTCGGGCCACCACCACCGGGTGGGGAGTTGGGCCAGAGCGAAATCTTGGTGCTTTGTGCCTTTGCGACCAAAGCAGGCATGTTGATTGTTGTGGCAATGACTGCGCCACCAAAAAGTAAGCCACGGCGGGAAATCACATTTTCCTCCTTGGATCGGTATTTTTGCAATCTGAAAATCAATGATGGCAGATTTAGAGCACATCCCTAGAAGTGTGAAACGGCTTTAGCTGCTCCCAAACAAGGATAGAGTTTGAGTGATAGAAGCTGTGCTCACCAATTTTATACCGTTGTCCTTTGGTATTGATTTGTTTACCTTGCCCGCGAACCGCTTGTTAACTCCATATCCCCCATAATTCCTACATCTTTAGGATGTATTTAAGGGAAGACCGTTGGCTGCTCTATCCGCTCGCCGCGAAAAATATGACGACTCTACAGTTTCTGGTATGGCACTTCTGCGTCATGCGGCTCTTGCTATGGTTGTTCTGTCGTTGGCTGGTTGTGCCATGGGTGGAGTCAGTATCGAGAAGGCGGCGCCTGATTCTTCAACGATCACGGGGTCAGTGAAACCTGCGCAGAAAACTGAGACGGATACAGGCAAGCTCTCCGATCAGTCGACCATCAAGAGTATCGTATCGGCGCTCGATTTCACCCAATGGGGCAAGACGCCAGTTCCGTGGGCAAATCCGGATACTGGTAGTCAGGGAACAATCACGACGGTTGCTGAGACAAAGTCTGGCGATGGTCTGTGCCGCCAGTTTGAGACGTCGCGTGAAGCCTTCGACGGCGTTTCCATCTATCGCGGTGAAGCCTGCATGCAGCGCGGCGGTCAGTGGACGGTGACTTCATTTGCACCAATTTAAAGCATTTCCAGCAAAAGTGGGAACCGGTTTTGCGTTCGGACATGCGCAAAACAAATAGATAGAGGGGTTCCAACGTTTCAATCTTAACGAGAACCGCTCTAAGCTTTTTGGGAAACTGGCCTCTGTAACTCTGGAAGTTTCTGAGCTTAGTGCGCATATTATGGCAAACTGAGTCTAACGACTGAGATTACAGTCATTTTTCCTGAATGAGGACTTTTATGCGCGATCCCTATAGCGTGCTGGGCGTCGCTAAAACGGCGAAGCCCGAAGAAATAAAATCGGCTTTTCGCAAGCTGGCCAAAAAGCACCATCCGGATCAGAACCAGGATGACCCAAAGGCACAGGAGCGTTTTTCGGAGATCAACCAAGCCTACGAGATCGTTGGCGACAAAGACAAGCGCGGGCAGTTTGACCGTGGTGAGATTGATGCCGAAGGCAAGCCTGTCTTTCAGGGTTTTGCCGGGCAGGGCGGCTTTGACGGGCATGCTGGCTTCGGCGGCGGCGGTGATCCATTTGCAGGCTTTCGCCAGCGTGGGGGTGGTCCGCAGGGCGGCTTTGGCGGTGCGGAAGACATATTGAACGATCTGTTCGGTGGTGCTTTTGGCGGCGCTCGTGGTGGCGCACGTCAGCAGCGCGGCCCTGTGAAAGGCAGTGATCTTTCTGCGTCGATCAACATTACGCTTGAGCAGGCAGCCGGGGCCGACAAGGTCGAAGCCGTATTTCCGAATGGCAAGCATCTGAAGATCAAGCTCCCGCAGTTTGTTGAAGATGGTCAGACTATCCGGCTTAAAGGGCAGGGTGAACACATCGTGGGCGGTACGCCCGGCGATGCTCTGGTGACAATCCACTTCAAGCCAAGCACGCGCTTCAAGCTTGAAGGCCGCGATGTTCATGTTGATCTTCCGGTCGAGCTTGCCGATGCGGTTCTTGGAGGCAAAGCGGAAGTCGATACACTCAACGGACGCATCGCCGTCAAGGTGCCGGCATGGTCCAGTTCCGACAAGGTGCTGCGCCTGAAAGGCAAAGGCCTGCCACTCAAAGCTGGTGGTCATGGCGATCTCTATGTCCATGTCCGTATCATGCTGCCGGAAGGCGGCGACGCAGAGCTGGAAGAGTTTTTGCGCAAGCGTAAGGCTGACTAAACTGTACCGGGGCTGGAAGCAGTTGCTGCATTCAGCCCCGGAAACTACCCGTGCTGGCACATTCCCCACCTTTAGCCGATGCACGAGCACAACTCTGCTGTGCGATAAAATCACAATACCCGGCTTTTTACGCGCAATTGCTTGAAGCTGTTGCAAGCCTGTGCGATAGGGCATCTAGTTGATTATATTTCGATGAGGACCCTTAATGACCGCAAAGTCAGGTTTGTTGCAGGGCAAGCGCGGATTGATTCTGGGCGTAGCCAACAACCGTTCCATCGCCTGGGGTATTGCCAAGGCTGCTCGTGAAGCTGGTGCGGAACTCGCATTCACTTATCAGGGTGATGCGTTGAAGAAGCGCGTCGAGCCACTGGCTGAAGAATTGGACGCTTTCGTCGCTGGACATTGCGATGTCGCTGACGGTGCAAGCATTGATGCTGTTTTTGAAGCACTTGAAAAGAAGTGGGGCAAGCTCGACTTCGTCGTGCACGCGATTGGTTTCTCCGACAAGGATGAACTGACTGGCCGTTATGTCGACACAAGCGAAGCCAATTTCCAGAACACGATGCTGATTTCAGTTTATTCGCTGACGGCAATTTCGCGCCGTGCAGAAAAGCTGATGGCTGACGGTGGTTCTATTCTGACGCTAACCTATTATGGTGCTGAAAAAGTTATGCCGAACTACAACGTCATGGGCGTTGCAAAGGCAGCACTTGAAGCAAGCGTAAAATATCTCGCAGTTGATCTTGGACCACAGAATATTCGCGTTAACGCGATTTCAGCTGGCCCGATCAAGACGCTTGCCGCATCCGGCATTGGCGATTTCCGTTATATTCTCAAGTGGAACGAATATAACGCGCCGCTGCGCCGTACCGTGACCATCGATGAAGTAGGTGACGTCGGTCTCTACTTCCTCTCCGACCTGTCTCGCTCGGTTACCGGCGAAGTGCATCATGCCGATAGTGGTTATCACGTCATCGGCATGAAGGCGGTCGATGCACCGGATATCTCGGTCGTCAAGGACTGAGCCGGACAATACCAAATCCCGAAAAGTTGACCGACTTTTCGGGATTTTTCTTATGTCTTTCCGGTTAAGGAAGGCTATCGAGTAAAGAGCACATGCGCAAAACTGCGCGTCACACGATGAAATCAAGCGGCAGATAGAGGTAGGCTTTTGGCTCGGGAGATCATCTACTTTTCGCGTCACGGCGAGACCGACTGGAATGTTTCGCAGCGCATTCAGGGGCAACTCGATATCGATATCAACGCCCATGGTCGCACGCAGGCCGATCGCAATGGTGATATGCTGAAATCGCTGATCGGCAATGGGGCAGGTTACGATTTCGTGGCAAGCCCGCTGCGCCGCACGCGCGAAACCATGGAACGTATTCGTTTACGCATGGGGCTCGACCCTTACGACTTTCGCACCGATCCGCAGTTGATGGAAGTGAATTTCGGCGACTGGCAAGGCTTCATGATGGAAGATATTGCCAAGGAGAGCATCGATCTCGTCGAAGCCCGCGCCCGCGATAAATGGAATTTCATCCCGCCGGGCGAAACTGCCGAAAGCTATATGCGGCTCTCGCAGCGTATTGGTCGCTGGGTCGAAGCCGTGGAATGGCCAACTGTTTGCGTGACGCATGGCGGCTGCATACGCACCCTGTTTTATCTCTATGGCGATATGGACGGCCACGCCGCCGCAAACCTCTCCATTCCGCAGGATAAAATTCTGAAGTTTGAAAACGGCAAGCTTGAGTGGGTTTAAAAAGCCGGATAGCTTTTCAGGTCTATGAAGCGGTGTCGTTATATCCGCGCTGAAAAGCTTCATCTTGCGAGAAAAATATGCCCTTCAAGCGCTTTGCAGTTATTGCAGATATTCATGGCAACAGCGATGCATTGGCGGCTGTGTTGGCTGATATCGATGCCTTGCGTATTGAAACCATTATCAATCTTGGTGACCATCTGAGCGGGCCACTCGCGGCCCGTGAGACGGCGGACATGCTGATGGCGCGCGAGATAATCTCCATTCGTGGCAATCATGACCGCTGGTTGGTGGAAGAACCTGTTGCCGAGATGGGGCCTTCGGATCGCGTTGCTTTTGAGCAAATCGAAGAGCAGCACTTTGCATGGCTCCGCAATTTGCCCGCGACGCTGACACTGGCGGATGGGCAGATTTTCATCTGCCATGGTACGCCGACGAGCGACACGACTTACTGGCTGGAAACCGTTACAGCAACCGGCGATGTCGTTCTGCGTGGCCGTGATGAAATTGAAGCGGAAGCAGAAGATATTGCTGCCTCGCTTATTCTTTGCGGTCATACGCATATGCCGCGCGTGGTGCGTTTGAGTGACGGTCGTCAGATCGTCAATCCCGGAAGCGTAGGCTGCCCGGGCTATGATGATGACCAGCCGGTGCCGCATATTGTCGAGACCGGAACGCCGAATGCCTCTTATGCCATAATCGAAAGCAGCGCGTTGGGCTGGCAGGTCATGTTCCGTAGCATTCCCTATGATACGGCACGTATGGCTTCGCTGGCCGAACAAGCGGGCAGGCCGGAATGGGCTCGTGTCATCCGCAGCGGATGGCTTCGGAAGGCATAGGGTTGTAGGTCGTAAAACGCCTTTATTGCCATTTGGCAAAAATATGCTATCTTTCCGCCATAAGGAAGGTGAGCGATGGAACTTCAACCAATCAGCATAACGCCCGCAGGCGGCCTGACAAGCGTGATCACCGACGAGGAAGCGGGTGCACTTGCAAGGACCACGGTTAATTTGCTCAAGGCATGGAAGCTGTCGGATGCTGAGGCCTGCACACTTTTGGGCGATATGTCCCCGCGCACCTGGGCGCGCTGGAAAGAAGGCACTATAGGCCGCATTGATCGCGATCTGCGGATGCGGATGGCGCATCTCATGGGCATTCACAAAGGCCTGCGTTATCTGTTTCGAGATGTAGCGCGCGGTTATGCCTGGATCAGGAAGCCGAATGCTGCCTTTGGCGGGCTTTCGGCGCTTGATCTCATGCTGCGTGGTGAAATCTCCGATCTCGCTGCCCTTCGTGACTGGCTGAATGCGGAGCGCGGTGCATGGTAAGTGGGTTGGCCGTAAAGCGCCAAGTTCAATGGCCGCAGACTTATCGCATCATCCGCTCTATCCATCCCCCCATTGATCTTTTTGAAGATATTGCCGACCCCCGTGATTGGGAGGCCTTGGCTTCTGTTGAAGAGAAAACCAATCCGCGTATTCGTTTCGAGATCGGTGATCTCGGTAAAGTGCCTGCCGACCGGCGAGTAGCGGGCCATGGTGCATCATACGTGATGGCACCGTTCGTGCATTGCTCCACGCAGCGACCCGGTCGCTTTAGCGACGGAAGCTACGGTATTTATTATGCTGCGGACCGGGAAAATGTGGCAGTTGCTGAAACCATCCACCATCATGAAAAATTCATGCGCGCGACCAATGAAGAACCTGGCTGGACCTCAGACTTTCGGGCGCTGATTGGGAGTGTCGACCGGGAACTCGATGATGTGAGCAAGGTGCCGGACGTGCTTGATCCGGTTGATTATACGGCTTCACATGTCGAGGGGCGAGAACTGCGCGCTCAGGGGAGCCATGGGCTGCTATGGCCAAGTGTGCGGATGCGCGGCGGGTTCTGTATCGGGATTTTTTGGCCGAATGTTATAACGATTCCCGTTCAGGGACGACATTACAGCTATCACTGGAACGGAGCCCGCGTCGATTTTGTTCGTCAATACGACACGGGTACGGTGCTTGAGGTTAAAGCATCCCCAGTAACAGTGGAGACCGGTCTTGCGTAAGGTCAATGCTTAAAAACAAATACTTAGAGCGGGAACCGCTCTAAGTGATATTTAAGGCGCTTCCTGAATGTCGGTAATGAAGCGGGTATTGTCAGCCTCATCATAGAGAATGATAACCTTCATGCCTTTGGAAATGGCGGAATAGTCAAACTCGCCGGGCAATTTATAGGTCTTGCCATCATCCAGCGTGATTGTCTCTTTGTCTTGATTAATGCCAGTGATCTTACCCTCGACATCATCCGCCATGGCGACGGTCGAAAAGAGAGAGGCAATGATGAAGATCAGTCCCACAATATACTGCATGGGTGTCATCCTCCGTTTGAGTGCCCGACCGTCAACTGACCGATTCGACACGAATTGCATTTTGCGCAATCACTTTCCCTCTGGTTGTATTGCTTGACTGTACGAGTAGAAAAGGGGCAGCGCAATGTGATTATTTCCCCCATTTTAGTCGGTGGAATGTGTCAAAAAGAATGCGGTATGTGGATGATCCGAAGGATTTTTTGCGATCTCAATGCTCCTATTACGAGCTATAATTTGACCATGGCTGAAAAGGCCAATAAAACCAGCCCGTATCCTGCCTGAAAAGGCGCATTCCTTAATCGGGCTTAGCAATGTCTCATAACAGTTTTGGTCATCTCTTCCGCGTAACAACCTGGGGCGAAAGCCACGGTCCGGCGCTTGGTTGTGTGGTGGATGGCTGTCCTCCCGGCATCACCTTCACGGAAGCCGAAATCCAAGCCTATCTCGACAAGCGCAAGCCCGGCCAATCGAAATACACAACACAGCGCCGCGAGCCGGATCAGGTGCGCGTGTTGTCCGGCGTACTGCTGGGCGATGATGGTGTGACCATGACCACCACCGGCACGCCAATTTCGATGATGATCGAAAACACCGATCAGCGCTCTAAAGATTACGGCGATATCGCGCGCCAATATCGTCCGGGCCATGCCGATTATGCCTATGACGTCAAATATGGCATTCGGGATTATCGCGGCGGTGGTCGCTCTTCTGCGCGCGAAACGGCTGCACGCGTTGCAGCCGGCGCCATCGCTCGCAAGATTGTGCCGGGCCTCGAGGTCAAGGGTGCGCTGGTTGCCATGGGTGTGCACGGCATCGACCGTCGCCGCTGGAACTGGTCGGAAGTGGACAACAATCCTTTCTTCTCGCCCGATGCCGGTTCGGTCGAGCTGTTCGCGGATTATCTCGATGGCATTCGCAAGAGCGGATCGTCGGTTGGCGCGGTCATTGAGATTGTCGCTGAAGGCGTGCCTGCTGGCATCGGAGCGCCGATTTATGGCAAGCTCGATCAGGATATCGCAAGCCTGCTCATGTCGATTAATGCCGTCAAGGGTGTGGAAATTGGCAATGGTTTTGAAGCTGCACGCCTGACAGGTGAAGAGAACGCTGATGAAATGCGTATGGGCAATGACGGCAAGCCATTGTTCTTGTCCAATCATGCGGGTGGGGTTCTGGGCGGTATTGCAACGGGCGCACCAGTTGTTGCGCGTTTTGCAGTGAAGCCAACCTCATCGATCCTCACGCCACGCAAATCCATTGATAAGGACGGCAAGGAAGTGGACGTGATGACCAAGGGGCGTCATGATCCTTGCGTGGGTATCCGCGCAGTGCCGATTGGCGAAGCGATGGTCGCCTGCGCAATTGCTGATCATTATCTGCGTCATCGCGGTCAGACGGGGCGCGTGTGACGGGTAAGACCAATACCCCATCGGTGCAACTCGTTGGGTATTGATTAAGCCTGTATGGCGACTGAACATTTTCCAGGCGTGATGCGTCAGCATCTTAGCGCCTTGGTATGAAGAGAATAGTTTCAGGAACTGAGGGCCGGTTTTCGACTGAAGCTGTGGTACAACCATTGAGGCTGAAATGAGCTATAATCAGAAACAGGTCGTTGATGCGCTGCGCGCTTTCGAACGTGGCGAAATCGTTGTGGTCATGGATGATGACGGACGCGAAAACGAAGGCGATCTGATCGTTGCCGCCGTTCACTGCACGCCCGAAAAGATGGCCTTTATTGTGCGCTATACGTCTGGCATCGTGTGCACGCCGATGCCACGTGAAGAGGCCAAGCGACTCAATCTTGCGCCAATGGTTGCTGAAAACGAATCCGCTCATACGACGGCTTTCACCGTTACCGTTGATTACCGTCACGGTACGACGACCGGCATTTCAGCTGACGACCGCACGCTTACGGTGCGCAATCTGGCGAACCCCAATGCTGGCGCTGGCGATTTCGTACGTCCCGGCCATATTTTCCCGCTTATTGCGCGTGAAGGCGGTGTGCTGATGCGCTCTGGCCATACCGAAGCGGCAGTCGATCTCTGCAAGCTTGCAAACCTGCCGCCCATCGGCGTCATCTGCGAACTGATCAATGATGACGGCACGGTTATGCGTGGTCCTGACGTGACAGCATTTGCTGAAAAGCATGCGCTGCATCGCGTAACGGTCGCGGACCTCATCGCCTATCGCCAGCGTAAGGAAACGCTGGTCAAGCGGGTCGGTGACGCTACAATCGGCACCTGTGCTGGCGCGGCGCATGCCTATACTTACGAACTCCCATGGGAGCCGATGCAGCATGTGGCGGTGGTCTTCGGCGATATTCGTGATGGTGAGAATGTGCCTGTCCGCCTGCACCGCGAAGATGTGCTGAGCGATGTTTTCGGCAAAGGTGGCAACAATCTCGACGAGATCATGAAGCGTATGGGCAAGGAAGGCCGCGGCGTTCTGGTTTATCTGCGTGAAGGCTCGGTCGGTGTGCGTTCTGATCACCGCGATGCCCGTGCGCGTGAAGCTTTGCTGGCGGAACATGAAGCTCATGCGGAAGCTGTTGCCCGCGAGGAAGAATGGCGTCAGATCGGTCTGGGTGCACAGATTTTGAAAGATCTTGGTATCACTTCGATCGTGCTTTTGGCATCGCGGGAGCGTCACTATGTCGGGCTCGAAGGTTTCGGCATCAACATATCGCGCACGGAAATCATCTGACATAGTGCTGTCTGTTAAAGATGCTACAGGAGCGCCATGACCACACGGCTTTATTGGCATCCGATCTATCTTGAACATCGCGTACCGCCCGGACATCCCGAGCGGCCCGACCGCATTCGTGCGCTGATGAGTGAGCTGGAAGGACCGGATTTTTACCGTCTTGATCGTGTGGAAGCACGGGCTGCTTCGGAAGATGCCATTCTGCTTGTGCATCCAGAAAGCTATGTCGAAACGATCCGCAATGAGATTCCCGACCTCATTGATGACGAAGACGCACCGCAACCGATCAACAAGCTCGGTGTCGATACCTATGTGAGCCCGAAAAGCTGGGAAGCGGCCCTGCTGGCAATTGGTGCGGCCAACGCTGCAGTCGATGATGTGTTTTCCGGGCAGGCGGATAATGTGTTTGTCGCTTCACGTCCACCCGGCCATCATGCCGAACTTTCTACAGCGATGGGCTTCTGCCTTTTCAACAATGTTGCCATCGCCGCCCGTCATGCACAGCGCAATCACGGTGCCGAGCGTGTCGCAATCGTCGATTGGGACGTGCATCACGGCAACGGTACACAGGATATTTTCAAAGACGATCCGAGTGTTCTCTACTGCTCGACACATCAGTTTCCGCTCTTTCCGGGTACGGGTGGGAAAGATGAGGTGGGTGTCGGCAATATTGTCAATGCACCGCTTTCACCCAATACCGGCAGCCGCGCATTTCGCGAGGCATTTAATAGTCGTGTATTGCCCGCTTTGGACAACTTCCGGCCCGATTTGATCCTTATTTCAGCAGGCTTCGACGCGCATTTCCGCGATCCTCTGGCCGAGATCAATCTCGATGAGGCGGATTTCGATTGGGCGACGGGCAAGCTCATGGAACGTGCTGAACGGTTCTGCAATCACCGACTGGTAAGTGTGCTTGAAGGTGGATATGATCTTGAGGGCTTGTCGCAGTCCGCGTCTTCTCATATTACGCGGCTGTTGAAAGGATAAACCATGGTAACCGAACCGTCCAACACCGACATTGCAGTTATGAGCTTCGAGGATGCCTTGAAGCAGCTTGAGAAGATCGTCGATGATCTGGAGCGGGGTGATGTGCCGCTGGAGGAATCCATTCGCATCTATGAGCGCGGCGAAGCGCTAAAGAAGCATTGCGACACGCTGCTGAAATCGGCTGAAGACAAGGTCGAGAAAATCCGCATTGGCCGCGATGGTCAGCCTGCTGGCACTGAGCCGCTCGACGCTGAATAATTAAAACATTGCCTTGAGCTGGGCGGCGTAGGGCGCAAGCGCGCCGCTCAGAAGATAGGGGCCAAGTCCCCATACAAGCGTCCATCCGGCAGCGCCCACCACATTGGCGCATAAAAAATGCAGCGGGTTCATTTTCATGGACCCGGCGACAATGCCGTTCAATTGTCTCAGAAGCACGACGAAGCGCGCAGTTGCGACCACGTAAATGCCTTTGCTCTCAAACATCCTCTCGAATTTATCGAGCCGTTCAGGCGTAAGTTTTACATAATTTCCATAGCGAAGGATGAGCGCTCTTCCGCCGAAGCGCCCAATGGCATAGCCGGTGCAGTCGCCCAAGACCGCGCCGACAAATACAGCCAGAATAACCATTTCGATATTCAGCGTGCCATGCAGTGCCAGAAGCGAACTTGCGATGAGGGCACTTTCACCGGGAAGCGGTGCGCCGAAAGATTCAAAATAGACAATAATGAAAAGTGCCAGCGCGCCGTAGGCGGTGATGTAGGGCTCAATGAAGCTCATCATTAAAAAGTGGCACTTTCAGAAGACAAGATATGAAAAGGCTCCGGCGCGAACCGGAGCCAGCATATATAATTGGTTTTTTCAGCCGATGGAACGTTTGCCGGTGATCTTGTGGTAAGCCCACAAAACTATAATTGAACCGATAATGGCAATGATCAGACTGATTGGATCGAAGGCGCCAGTGACACCACGACCGAAAAGAGATGAAGAAAGAACGCCGCCAACAATTGCCCCGACAATGCCCAGCGCAATGTCGAAGAACAGTCCTTGACCGCTTTTATTGACGATCTTGCTGCCGATGAAGCCGGCAATCAGACCCAGAATAATCCAGCTTATAACAGACATCTAATATCTCCTATTGCGCAAATAAGTTTTTGCATCAGGCAGTTAGAAAATTTTCACAATAGCTTCGATTTGGCAAGGTATAATGCTTGTCAAAAGAAGAAACTTATTTCACCTTAACTTATCGCATGTGAGAAAATCACAGCGTCCAACAGGGAGTATCGCGTGATGGGAAGCTATGACGACAATTCCAACAATTCGCCGATCCCCGGCGGCAGTCTTGCCAAGCCGGTTCTGATTGCACTTGGGGCGCTTCTGGTCGGCAAGATGCTGAAAGGGCACAGCGAGGAGCCCGAACAACCTGCGTCCATCCCGGACCAGTCTGCTCCTCAGCAGGCCGATAGCGGCGGCGGTCTGCTCGGCGGCATTCTGGGTGGCCTTGGGGGCTTGCTTGGTGGAGCGCTTGCAAGCGGCAGTGCATCTTCTGCTCCGGCAGCACCCGGCTCACTCGGTGGTGGTCTTGGTGGCTTGCTCGACCAGCTCAAACAGGCAGGTCTTGGCGACAAGGTGGATTCCTGGGTAGGGCAGGGTAGCAATCATCAGATTGAACCAGGCCAGCTTGGCGATGCACTTGGTCAGAAGACCTTGAGCGAAATCGCAGCACATGCCGGCATTGACCAGCAGGAACTGCTCAATCAGCTATCGCAGGTTCTGCCGGGACTGGTGGATAAGCTGACGACCAACGGTCAGGTGCCTGATACGAACGAATTGTCGCGACTGTTGCACAATCGCTGACACAGCTCTATTTTTTAAGAGCATTTCCAGCAAAAGCGCGAAGCGGTTTTGCGTCGGATAATGCGTAAAGCAAATGGCGACAGCGGTTCTGACATCTGAAGTTGGTTCGAACCGCTGTGTGCATCACGCACCGGCATACAGCTTGCCGGTGCGCTTTAATTTGGTGGTAGCCCGATGAGTTTCTTTCCATGCCCTGATCCGGTTCTTGGCGACAGGACCACTGTGGATGCCATCGAAACGCTGGTGATTCCGCGGACGAGTGATATTGGAGGGCTGGAGGTGCGGCGTGCGCTTCCCACGGTTCGCCGTCGCCTTGTCGGGCCGTTTATCTTTTTTGACCGAATGGGGCCAGCGGTTCTGCGTGATGGCGATGCGCTTGATGTGCGTCCGCATCCACATATCGGACTTTCTACCGTGACTTATCTTTTTGACGGCCATATCCGGCATCGTGATAGCCTTGGCACCGAAATGGTGATCCAGCCCGGCGATGTAAACCTGATGACGGCGGGGAAGGGGATTGTCCATTCCGAGCGCTCGCCTGAAGAAGAGCGTAGCGGCCCGCTGTCGATTTCGGGCGTGCAGACATGGCTTGCTCTGCCGGAGCAGTTTGAAGAAATCAACCCGGAATTCTTCCACACCAACGCGCCAGATTTGCCGCTGATGGAGGATCGTGAGTTCAAGGGACGTCTTATCATCGGCTCGATGCATGGTGTTAATTCGCCAGTCATCCAGCACGCCGAAACGCTCTATGCGGATATTGAAGTGCTGCCGGGTGGGCGTTTTCATATTCCACCAACCACAGAAGAACGCGCAATTTACACGCTGCGCGGCAATGTCGGTATTGCAGGCGAGGTGTTCCCGCCTGACCGTCTGCTGGCATTTCGACCGGGCGATGATATTGTGGTGCAAGCAGGGCCGGAAGGCGCGCATTTCATGCTTTTTGGTGGTGCGGCGCTTGGTTCCAAGCGTTATATCTGGTGGAATTTCGTGTCGTCTTCCAAAGAACGCATTGAGCAGGCAAAAGAAGAATGGCGCACGGGCCGCTTCGATATTGTGCCTGGTGACGAGGACGAATTCGTACCTTTGCCTGAATGATTTTGCATGAGCATCGCATAGGACACGATGTCTCGTTATGCGTAATGTAAGCTTTGGCCTGCTTGATCTGAGCAGGATGCTGCTATACCGACAAATCAAAATCGAACCAGAAGCAGGTTGTTTCAATGTCCCGACCCATAACCCCATTGCTCGATAAAGCGCCGACGCCGGACGCTTTGCGTGCATTGCCGGAGGCAGATCTGCCGCAGCTTGCGCAGGAATTGCGCGCCGAGATGATCGATGCCGTCTCCACAACAGGTGGGCATCTGGGCGCAGGTTTGGGTGTGGTTGAACTTACGGTCGCGTTGCATCACGTCTTCGACACGCCGCATGACCGCATCATCTGGGACGTCGGACATCAGACATATCCGCACAAGATTCTGACTGGTCGCCGTGATCGTATTCGCACATTGCGTCAGGAAGGCGGGCTTTCCGGCTTCACCAAACGCGCTGAAAGCGAATATGATCCATTTGGTGCTGCGCATTCATCGACATCGATTTCCGCTGGCCTCGGCATGGCGGTCGCCTCCGATCTCTCTGGAGAAAAGCGCAATGTGATCGCCGTCATTGGCGACGGCTCCATGTCGGCGGGCATGGCTTACGAAGCGATGAACAATGCCGGTGCGCTCGATGCGCGCCTCATCGTCATCCTCAACGACAACGACATGTCGATTGCGCCACCGACCGGTGCGATGAGCGCTTATCTGGCACGCCTTGTTTCCGGCAAGACCTATCGCAGCGTGCGTGAAGCTGCCAAGCAGGTTGCCAAGAAACTGCCGAAATTTTTGCAGGATAAAGCCCGTAAATCGGAAGAGTTCACACGTGCCTTCTTCACTGGCGGGACGATGTTTGAAGAGTTGGGCTTTTATTATGTCGGCCCTATCGACGGGCACAATCTCGACCATCTGCTGCCGATCCTGAAAAATGTTCGCGACGCACAGGAAGGCCCTGTGCTGATCCATGTGGTCACGCAAAAGGGCAAGGGCTATGCGCCCGCCGAAGCTGCCGCCGACAAATATCACGGCGTCAACAAGTTCGATGTGATTACCGGCAAGCAGTCGAAGCCACCTGCAAATGCGCCGAGCTACACCAAGATTTTCGGCACGAGCCTGATCGAAGAAGCGCGTCACGACGACAAGATCGTGGCGATCACGGCTGCAATGCCAACAGGGACGGGCCTTGACCTATTTGGCGAAGTCTTCCCCAACCGCACGTTTGATGTCGGCATTGCCGAGCAGCACGCCGTCACTTTTGCTGCCGGTCTGGCCTCGGAAGGCTATAAGCCGTTCTGCGCCATTTACTCGACCTTCCTTCAGCGCGGCTATGATCAGGTCGTGCATGACGTATCGATCCAGAATCTGCCGGTACGTTTTCCTATCGACCGTGCCGGACTGGTGGGCGCAGATGGCCCGACCCATGCGGGTTCATTCGACACAGGCTTTCTCGCAGCGTTACCGGGTTTCGTGGTGATGGCTGCATCGGACGAAGCCGAACTGCGTCATATGGTGCGCACGGCTGCAGACTACGATGAAGGTCCGATCTCTTTCCGCTATCCGCGTGGCGATGGTGTCGGCGTCGAATTGCCGGAACGCGGCACGGCACTTGAAATCGGCAAGGGCCGCATTGTGCGTGAAGGCACCAAGGTTGCACTGCTTTCCTTCGGAACGCGCCTGCAGGAATGCCTGAGCGCTGCTGATGAGCTGGGTGCCGCAGGGCTTTCTACAACCGTTGCTGATGCGCGTTTTGCCAAGCCGCTGGACCATGACCTCATCCGTCGTCTCGCGCGCGAACATGAAGTGCTGGTGACTGTTGAGGAAGGCGCTGTCGGTGGCTTTGCCGCCCATGTCCTGCAATTTCTTGCAACCGATGGTCTGCTGGATCGTGGCCTCAAGGTTCGCGTGCTGACATTGCCCGACATCTATCAGGATCATGCCAAGCCGGAAGTCATGTATGCCAATGCCGGTCTCGACCGGGCAGGCATCGTACACACCGTCTTTGCCGCCTTGGGGCGTGAAGCAATAACCGCGTCCTTCCGTGCCTGATATTTCGTCCGATAAGAGCTTGCGGCTTGATCAGTTGCTGGTCGAACTTGGGCTGTCTGCGACGCGCTCACGTGCGCGCGATGCGATCCAGCGCGGCACGGTCACGGTGGATGGCAAGCCCGTCACCAAGGCGGGCCAAACGGTTCTGCGTACGGCAAAGATCGCCGTGGATGATCCGGCAAGCGCCTATGTTTCTCGCGGGGCACTAAAGCTCATAGCAGCGCTCGATCACTTTGGTCTTGATGTGAAGGGGCAGACTGCCCTTGATATTGGCGCATCGACCGGCGGCTTTACGCAGGTGCTTCTGGAACGCGGTGCCAACCACGTCATCGCTATTGATGTGGGGCACGACCAGTTGCATGAGACCCTGCGCAAGGATGCTCGCGTCATCAACAAGGAAGGTGTCAATGCGCGTGCGCTGGATTTCAGCCACCTTGATGGACGTGAAATCGATTGCGTGGTGTCAGATGTCAGTTTCATTTCGCTGAAACTCGCTTTGCCCCCGGCATTGGCCTTTGCGCAAAAAGGTGCTATCTGCGCGCTTCTCGTAAAGCCGCAATTTGAAGCTGGCCGCGAGGCCATTGGCAAGGGTGGCATTTTGCGCGACCCGGCAGATGGCGAACGCATAGCAGAAGAACTAAGATCATGGCTTGAGACGCAACCCGGTTGGCGCGCGCTCGGCCTCTGCCCGTCACCCATTGAGGGCAGTGACGGCAATCGTGAATATTTATTGGCAGGAAAGAAGGACTAATGACGACGCAAATTACAATCCGCTCGATAGGTGCGGGCGGCGATGGCGTCGCCAATCTTCCCGATGGCCAGATTTATGTGCCTTTCACACTGCCGGGTGAGGTGGCCAATGTTGCGCGCGACAAGAACCGTGCGACGGTTATGGCGCTTCTCGAAACGTCGCCTGAACGGCAGGATCCGGCTTGCCAGCATTTTGAAGATTGCGGCGGCTGTGCGTTGCAGCATTGGCAGGATGAGCCCTATCGATTGTGGAAGCGTGAGCTGGTCGTTTCAGCGCTTAAAAGCAAAGGGCTCGATGTTGACGTGGATCCGCTGGTCGCCTGTCAGCCGCGCTCGCGACGCCGTGCGACCTTTGCTGCCCGCAAAACGGAAAAAGGCGTGCTGTTAGGCTTCAACCGCCACCAGAGCCATGAGATTATCGATATCGTTGAATGCGCTGTCACCGTGCCTGAAATTATTGCACGGCTTGATGATCTGCGCGAAGTGGGGGCACTGATTGCTCCTGGTTCCAAGCCGTTTAAACTGGCTGCAACGGTTACGGCATCAGGACTTGATCTGGCAGCAAGCGGCTGCGGCAAGCTGAGCGACGAGCAGCGCCGCGCACTGACTGCGCTCATTATGAAAAAGGGCTTTGCGCGCCTTTCGCATGAAGGCGAAATCATCGTGGAGCCGAAAAAGCCGATCATTCATTTCGGCAAAGTGCCGGTTCCGGTTCCACCGGGTTGCTTCCTGCAGGCAACCGCCGACGCAGAAGAAGTGATGGTGTCGCTCGTCCTTTCACATCTTGGCAAAGCAAAACGCGTTGCAGACCTCTTCTGCGGTGTTGGTACATTTGCACTGCGCATTGCTGAAAAGAGTGCGGTCCACGCGATTGAAAACGACGCACCGGCACTTGCTGCCCTTGATCGCGGCGTGCGCCACGTGCAGGGGCTTAAGCCCGTTTCGGTCGAACGGCGTGATCTGTTCCGTCGTCCGCTGATGCCAAAGGAATTGCTGCCTTACAATGCGGTTGTCTTTGATCCGCCACGTGCGGGTGCCGAAGAACAGGCGCTTGAGCTGGCAAAATCCAAGGTGGAGAAGATTGTCGCGATCTCGTGCAACCCCGTAACACTCGCCCGTGACCTCGCCATTCTGGTGAAAGGCGGCTACCGCATCACCCGCGTCACGCCGATTGACCAGTTCCTCTGGTCATCGCATGTAGAAGCGGTAGTGATGCTGGTGAAAAAGTAAAGTTGGATAAAAGCCGGGCGATTGAGCCCGGCTTTTCTATTTCTATCGGCGGTGTCAGTTGGCCAGTCCGTCAAAGTTCGTCAGAATGGTGGTCCAGCCCTTGATGTGGCCGTCTCGCGCTTCAGGGCTGCGGAATTTGACCTGTTTCAGCGTAATGTCGGTGGTATTCGCGTCGACCTCCTTGAGGTCTATCGTCACCACGCTGTCGTCCAGCGAATGGGGCGAATTCCATGTAAATGCCAAGCGTGAATGTGGATCGATTTCCAGATAAGTGCCCGAATGCGGCACGTCGCGGTCGACCATGTGCATGATGATGGAAAAGCGTCCGCCTTTCACAGCATCCGTGCTGACATCGGACGGTCCGGTGCTGTCGCTTGATGCACGCATGAATTTCGCGAGCGTCATGGGCGAGAGCCATGCGTCGAAAACTTTCTCCCGGGGAGCGGCGATCCTGTGATTGACTGTCAGTTCAAGCTCACTCATTTTCCTGTTCCTTCGAAACGAGTACATCTTCCAGCGCCATTAGGCGCAGTTCCCAGACAGACTTGAGTTCCGCGAACCATGCTTCCACTTCCCGCACGGGCTCAAGTTCGGCGGCAATGAAATGTTCGCGTCCTAAAGTCTTGCGGGTGACCAACCCTGCCTCCTCCAGCACCTTGATGTGTTTGGAGACCGAGTTGAGCGACATGTCGAAATGAGCGGCGAGTGCAGTCACTCTTGACGCACCCTCCTGAACGAGAAGCGTCAAGATATGCCGTCGGGTAACATCCCCCACAGCTTTGAGAATATGTGACAGAGCATCATCGTTCATTATTCACCCGTGAGGTTGAATATACTGCATTGTTAAAAATAGTCAACCATATGGTTGAATATACGCATGACCACCCGCGCGACGCAAGCGAATGGCGTTGAAGTTTAGGAAGAATAAGCCGTTTCTATAGAGGAAATGGAGAGGCTTTCTCAGGATTTTGGGGAAAGAGCGGCATTTACCGCCGCCTCTGCATGCAACCTTGTAGTGTCAAACACCGGCACGGGGCTATCCTGCTGACTGACAAGCAGCATGATTTCGGTGCAGCCGAGAATGATGGCTCTAGCCCCGCGCTCAACCAGACGATTGATGACAGCGCGGTATTTTTCGCGTGATGCATCGCGCACATCGCCCACCACCAGTTCCTGATAGATGATGTCATGCACGGTTTTGCGGTCGGCATCGTCAGGCACAAGGACTTCAAGTCCGTGTTTTGAAACGAGGCGACCTTTGTAGAAATCCTGCTCCATTGTGAAAGCAGTGCCAAGCAATCCGACTTTGGACAAGCCTGCGGCCTTGATCTTCTCCGCCGTCGGGTCGGCGATATGCACAAGCGGGATCGATGTGGCGTTTTCGACGTCAGCAGCCATTTTATGCATGGTGTTGGTGCAGATCAGGATGAAATCTGCGCCGCCCTTTTCAAGGTTCTGCGCCGCCTCGATCATAAGCTTGGTCAGCGCGTCCCATTTGCCTTCATGCTGAAGCTGCTCGATTTCACCAAAATCCATCGACCACATCAGACTCTTGGCTGAATGTGTGCCGCCGAGCCGTGCGCGGATTTCCTGATTGATGATGCGATAATATTCCTGCGAGCTTTCCCAGCTCATCCCGCCTATCAGCCCGATCGTCTTCATCAACCCCTCCCGGATAAAATTAAGGGCGGATCGCTCCGCCCCTGTAATTCGGTCATATGTTTTGGGCGAAAGCCGCAATCACATCTTTTCGATGATCTTCTGGTCGCCTTCATGTGCCTTGCCATTGGCGGCGATGATGGCGGGAACGATGTCTTCCGCCTTGTCGATAACCAGAGGCTTCACCTGATACGCGGTGTGCAGGAAACCTTCCGCCGTCATGTGCTCAAGAAGCGAGAGCATAGGCTGCCAGAAATTGTTGATGTTTGCGAAAACCATCGGCTTGCGATGCTTGCCGAGCTGCGCCCAGGTCATCATTTCCACGATTTCTTCAACCGTGCCGATGCCGCCGGGAAGGGTGACAAACGCGTCCGACTTCTGGAACATCAGATGCTTGCGCTCGTGCATGTCGCCTACCACGATAAGCTCGGTCAGCTCCTGCGCTTTTTCAAGGCTTGCTTCCTTGTTGAGCAGGAAGGTCGGGATGATGCCGGTGACTTCGCCGCCAGCTTCCATAACGCCTTGCGCAACCGCGCCCATGATGCCGCGCGTGCCGCCACCATAAACAAGGCGCAGGCCATGTTCAGCAATGGACCGGCCGAGCGTAACACCCGCTTCGCGATAGATGGGGTTCAGGCCCGTTGAAGAGCCGCAATAAACACAAATGGATCGAATCTCAGACATGATTTTCTTGTGCGCTTTTGCCGTTTCAGCGTCAAGCTTTGGCGTGGTGAATTGGTCGGTTTAGAGTATGTCTCCCAAAAGTGGAAACCGGTTTTGGGAGACATGTGTAAAAACAAAAAGCTAGAGCATTTCGAATGATTCCATTTAAACCGGAAATGCTCTAGCTGGACATTTTCGAGCATAACTATATCTCTTGAGAGGTGGAATTTTGACAGGGAGTTGAGTTGTTCATGAGCAAATGGATTCTATTGCTTGGTCTTTCGCTGGCGGCTTCCAGCGCGTCGGCAGGTGAAATCAACATCACGTTGCCCGACGATATCGAGGTGACGACCAACTCCGTCCTCTACACTTGCGGCGATAAGAATGTCTCTGCCACTTACTATAATGCTGGCGATATTTCTCTCGCTGAGCTGGAAATGGAAGACCAGACAGTGGTGGCTGCCAACGTAATTTCCGGCTCCGGTGCCAAATATGCAGGTGGCATTTACATTTGGTGGACCAAGGGTGAAACTGCAGATTTGTATAATCTGATGGACGATCCTGAGCAGGAAAAGCCAATCAGCTGTGTTGAACAGTAATTTTTCTGCAATAAACGCCTCATAACTTGCGTAATTCTGCTCTGATTTCTTGTAGGCCAAAGCAAAAGGCGGTAAACCCATTGATTAATTTATCTCATGTGGGTTCCGGGCCGAAATGCAAAACTACAGATATGGGGTTATCGGTGTTCTTCTCGTCCTCGTTCTAGGCGGGGGCGCATATTATTGGAATTCTGTAAAGGAGCAGGGCGCATCGTCGGGTTCAGACGTGGTAGCAACGGCTCCCGAAGCGGGCAACGCGCAAAAGCCAGCCGAAGCGCAAGCGCCTGCGGCTGTGCAGGAGCAGCAGAAACCTGCCGAAGTGATGCCGGAACCGGCCACCCCAGAAGCGCCTAAAGAGGCCAAGGTGCCAGCGTTCGATATTTTGCGTGTCGAACCTGATGGCTCCGTCGTAATTGCAGGTCAGGCTGCGGCCAATGCCGCTGTCGAAGTCATTTCTGGCTCAAAGGTATTAGGAACGACCAAGGCCGGCGAGAACGGTGATTTCGCTATTGTTCTTGATGAGCCGCTTGAGCCGGGCGATCACCAATTGGTGCTGCGTGCAGGCGGTGCAGGTGGCGACGTTGCCACATCGGCGCAAACGGCCATTGTGTCCGTGCCAGATAGCAGCACTGGTCAGGTTTTGGCTCTTGTCGAAGAGCCGGGTCAGGCAAGTCGCCTGATCACCAAGCCGGAAGCTCCTGCACAACAGGCGACATCTTCGCCGGAAGCTGGCGCAACGACAACGGAGCAAGTGCCTCAGGTGAAACCCGATCCGGATGCGCCGATTGCTATTGAGGCCGTGGAAATCGAAGGCGATAAGGTTTTCGTTGCTGGCAACGCCAAGGGCTCCAAAGCGGGTAGCAGCGTTGTTGTGAACGCTAATGATATTATGCTTGGTGCCAGCGCGATTTCTCCAGAAGGTCGTTTTCTGGTGCAAAGCCAGAAGCCTCTTGCTGTCGGTGATTATATCATCCGTGCCGATCTGATGGATAGCAGTGGACGGGTGATTGCGACCGCGCGCGTACCTTTCCGTCGCGAAGCTGGTGAGAATGTTTCGGCGATAGCTTCCGAAACAAGCGGCCAGAATGGTAGCGCAGAGGATGCCTCCACGAGTGTGCCATTGCAGAAGGTGGAAGGCTCGGTGATTATTCGCAAGGGTGATAATCTCTGGACAATTTCCAAGCGCACTTACGGTAAGGGCACACGCTATACGACCATCTATCTCGCCAATCGCGACCAGATCCGTAATCCGGATTTGATTTTGCCTGGGCAGGTCTTTGTCATGCCACAGCAGCCGCTGGGTGATGACGAAGTGCAGCGTCGCCTGCAAGATTCCTCGAACTGACGCAAAACAGCAATATCTGTTTTGTGAACGCAGTGTCCCTTAGAAAGGACGCTGCGTTATATTGCTTTTTTGAGTATAATCGTATATCGTCGATTTACGATGAAGATTTCTCCAGAAGCGATGTCCGATATTTTCCCGGGCGTAGATGATGATCTTGCGGCGCGCATTTATGCAGCGCTCGGTCATCCCGTTCGTATTCACATTCTCCGACAGCTGATTTTTGAAGATGCCTGCTGCTGCAAGGACATTGTCGGGCGTCTCGATCTTGCTCAGTCTACCGTCTCGCAGCATCTCAAAGTTCTCGTACAAGCGGGCCTCATTGACTACCGGCCCGACCGCCAGACCTCGCGCTACAGCGTCAACTGGCAGCAACTGACTATCATTCGTTCGCATCTCGCAGCCTTTCGTAACGGCTGTTGCGAAACAACTGTCTGATTTGAAAGAAACACCATGAGCTCCCCCAAAACTGTTTCTGCCGATTCCGGCGAGACGTTCAAAACATTGCGAAATCTCTGGCCCTATATGTGGCCAACGGAACGACCGGACCTTCGGATGCGTGTGGTCTGGGCAACGTTCTATTTGGTGATCTCGAAGATCGTTCTGATCCTCGTTCCCTATTTCTTCAAATGGGTAACGAATGCACTGAACGGTCAGCTTGATGCGCCGGGTTACATTCCGCTTATCCTGACCGGCGCAGTTATGCTGGTACTGGCCTATAATGCGGCCAAGATTATTCAGGCCGGTTTGAATCAGCTTCGCGACGCGCTGTTTGCCAGCGTCGGCCAATATGCTGTGCGCCAGCTTGCCTACAAGACCTTCGTGCACATGCATCAGCTCTCGCTGCGTTTCCATCTGGAGCGGCGCACGGGCGGGCTCTCGCGCGTAATTGAGCGCGGCACCAAGGGCATTGAAACGATTGTCCGGTTCACCATCCTCAACACGCTGCCAACTATTCTCGAATTTGCGCTGACGGCGGTGATTTTCGCCTTTGCCTACGGCTTTTCCTATCTTCTGGTCGTGGCTGCAACGGTCTGGGCTTATACGTGGTTCACGATCAAGGCGAGTGACTGGCGTATTAATATTCGTCGCGAGATGAATGATTCTGATACGGACGCCAACACCAAGGCCATCGACTCGCTGCTCAATTTTGAAACCGTCAAATATTTCGGCAATGAGACGATGGAAGCCAAGCGCTTCGATGCGTCCATGGCGCGCTATGAAGATGCGGCAACCAAGACATGGACATCACTTGGCTGGCTGAACTTCGGTCAGGCCGTCATTTTCGGCGTTGGTATGGCGATTGTCATGGTGATGTCGGCACGTGAAGTGCAGGCGGGCACACAGTCGCTCGGCGATTTCGTCTTCATCAATGCCATGTTGATGCAGCTCTCCATTCCACTCAACTTCATCGGTTTTATCTATCGCGAAATCCGTCAGGGGCTCACGGACATCGAGCAGATGTTCGACCTTCTTGATGTGCAGCAGGAAGTGCAGGACAAGCCGGGCGCCGAGCCGCTCAAGGTCGACAAGGCTGCAATCCGTTTTGACGATGTGCATTTTGCCTATGACTCCAACCGCCCAATCCTCAAAGGCATCAGCTTTGAGGTGCCAGCGGGTAAGACGGTGGCGATTGTCGGCCCATCGGGTGCAGGCAAGTCTACAATCTCGCGACTGCTGTTCCGCTTTTATGATGTTCAGTCCGGTTCCGTCACAATCGACGGGCAGGATGTGCGTGACGTGACGCAGGAAAGCTTGCGTAAAGTGATCGGCATGGTGCCGCAGGACACAGTGCTGTTTAACGATACGATTGCATATAATATTCGCTACGGACGCACGGATGCGATAGACGAGGAAGTGGAAAAGGCTGCCGAAATGGCACAGATTTCCGGGTTCATCAAGCACCTGCCGGAAGGCTATCAGGCGATGGTCGGCGAGCGTGGCCTGAAACTCTCGGGTGGCGAAAAGCAGCGTGTGGCGATCGCCCGCACGATCCTGAAGGCGCCGCCAATCCTCATTCTCGATGAGGCAACATCAGCACTTGATACGGCGACAGAACAGGAAATCCAGTCGGCGCTCGATATCGTCAGCCGTGGCCGCACAACACTTGTTATCGCTCACCGCCTCTCGACTGTAATCGGCGCGGATGAAATCATTGTGCTCAAAGACGGCCTGATTGCCGAGCGTGGCACCCACCGGGCGTTGCTCAAGCAAGATGGCCTCTACGCTTCGATGTGGAACCGTCAGCGTGAAGCTGATGAGGCAGAAGAACGCCTGCGTCAGGTCCGCGAAAGTGACGATATGGGTGTGGTCATTCGCGGTACTCCTGCGGCTGAGTAACCAGACGACTGTCAGGGTGTCTTCACGAACCCTGACAGTCGTGAATAAATTGCGAAATACGTTTCGATTTTAAACGGGATGAGTTAAAACCGGGCCAAGCTGTCGCATCGTGCCGTTGATCAGGGGAGATTTTCGGCAAGGCGATGCGCATATAAAATCACTAGAGCGCAAGACGCGTCGTTAGACATGCTGCGCTCCAGAAGGAAAAGCGATGAGCCTGTCTGATACTATTCGTAACACTTTCGTGCCGATCCATCGTGAAGGTTATCCGTTTATCGCGGGCTTTTTCGTGGTCTCGCTTATTCTGGGCTGGCTGTGGAACCCGCTGTTCTGGATCGGTCTCGTTCTCACCATCTGGTGCATCTATTTCTACCGTGACCCGGAGCGGGTTACGCCGATTGCTGACGATCTCGTCATCAGCCCTGCTGACGGCAAGGTTTCTTTTGTCGGTCCGGCAATCCCGCCTGCGGAACTGGATCTTGGTGCCGAGCCTCTGATGCGTGTTTCGGTTTTCATGAATGTGTTTTCGGTGCACATCAATCGCGCGCCGGTCCGTGGCCGCATCGAGAAGATTTTCCATCGTCCGGGCAAGTTCCTGAATGCTGAACTCGATAAGGCCAGCACCGAAAATGAACGCAATTCCGTTTTGATCGATAGTGCCAATGGTAAAGTCGGTGTTGTGCAGATCGCGGGTCTGGTTGCACGCCGTATCGTCTGCTGGTCGCGCGAAAGCGATAATCTTTCGGTCGGTGAGCGCTTCGGCCTGATCCGTTTTGGCTCACGCGTTGATGTTTATCTTCCAGCCGGTGCATCGGTTCGTGTCGCTGTCGGCCAGACTGCTGTAGCTGGCGAGACCGTTCTTGCTGAGTTCGGTAGCGAACGCGTTGAACCTGTGGTGCGGATCGCCTAAGCCGATGGAAACACCGTTCCCACCCTTCGAGCCTAATGGCCGTGTGGATTCATCCCGCGGCCCAAGACTTTCGCAGATACCTCTGCGTATCGTAATTCCGAATGTCATCACGGTCCTTGCCATTTGTGCAGGCCTGACTGGAATCCGGCTGGCCTTTGAGCATCGTTTCGAACTTGCCGTGGCGATGGTGCTGATAGCGGCCTTTCTTGACGGTATCGACGGCCGCGTTGCCCGCATGATGAAGGGCTCGTCCAAGTTCGGCGAGCAGATGGATTCGCTGGCCGATATCGTCAATTTTGGCGTTGCACCGGCATTGGTTCTCTATGTCTATGTGCTTGATCAGGCCCGGTCTTTCGGCTGGATCGCAGCACTTCTCTATGCGATTGCCTGTTGCCTGCGCTTAGCGCGCTTCAATGTGATGCTGGAGGATCCTAATCGTCCCCCTTGGCAGAGTAATTACTTCATTGGCGTTCCGGCACCCGCAGGCGCCATGTTGGTTCTGCTGCCGGTCTATCTGGGCTTTCTCGGGCTAACTCCGGGCAAGGCGCTGGCTTTTGGTGTCGCAATTTATACGGTTGCGATTGCTTTCCTGCTGGTGAGCCGTCTTCCGGTTTATAATGGTAAGTCTGCGGGCAGTCTGGTGCGCCGTGATATCGTCATGCCGCTCATTCTAATGGTCGTCATTTACGTGGCTTTCCTGATGAGTTTTACCTGGCACACACTGGCGCTGACTGCTTTGGCCTATGTCGCGTTCCTGCCGCTTAGTCTGGTTGCGTGGAACCGTCGTGAAGCAGCTGATCGCAAGGCTGCTCTTGAAAGTGAGCCGTCAGAGGAAGTCTGACTGCAAGTAGTTGCCGATGAAATGCACGCGCTCCTGAACCGATGATTTCGGCAGGAGCGCGATTTCATATCCAAGCTCTCTATAGGTCTGCTCCATGGCCTCGAAGGTACGCAGAGCTTCATCGAAGTCCTGTTTGCGCTCGGCATCCTGCCCGAAAATTTCCGCCCATGGCGGAGCCAGAAACACCGTTCTGTTATACTGAATCACTTTAGCGGCTTCATACATATGCGGCGGTACAGGCAGTTCGCAAAGCCGCAAATAACCGATGACATCCGGCACGCCACGGTCAAAAAAGACCGGACCTTCAAGTGTTTGCGCGACTTTGTGCGAGCGCATTTCCCACGACAGCATAAGTTCGGCAAAGAGGGAGCGGTCAGCCCATGGCAGCGCTGTGCCGCCAATTGCGACCTGATCCTGAATGATCGCGCGACCAGCTTCCACCATGCGGAAGTAGCCGTGTTTTTCGAGGGCATCAATCAGCGTGCTTTTGCCCGATCCAGGCCCGCCGCTGATAATAATGAAATGTTGATGGTCGTGAGACATCTATCCTCCTTGTAAAAATACACAAAAGCGCGCGCGGTAGCACGCAACGGAGTAGTTTGGTCGGGTGGGGGAGGCCGCTTTTAAAAAGGCCGAAAGATACGGCGAGCGGAAACTTAAAAAAGAATAGTCCCGGCCTCGGTATTGCACAAGGCCGGAAAAGTAAAAATCAGGATGGCATGTGATAATCGAGGAAGCGGTCCTGACGGACGTCAAACAGCTTACCTGTAACGTCGAGCGCCGGATCGGCAAGCTTGACGATTTTCTCAGCAACAGACTGCGGCGTTGGCAGGGTTTCGGGGTCTTCGCCCGGCATTGCCTGTGCACGCATGGCGGTGCGGGTTGCGCCCGGATTGACCGAGTTGACGTTGAGTTTCATCTGCTTGGTTTCTTCTGCCCAGCTGCGCGCCATCACTTCGACAGCAGCCTTGGAAGCCGCATAAGGGCCCCAGAATGCGCGGCAGGAATGGGCGACACCTGATGAAAGCAGGATTGCACGTCCCGCATCGGATGCGCGCAGCAGCGGGTCAGTGGTGCGGATCAGTCGCCATGCGCTGGTAACATTGACGTTCATGACCTTTTCGAAAGTCTTGGCTTCGACATGGCCGATGGGGGAAATCGTACCAAGAACACCCGCATTCGCAACCATGATATCGAGTTTGCCCCAGCGCTCATGAATAGAGCCGCCAAGACGGTCGATTGCTTCCATGTCAGTAATGTCGAGCGGCACGAGCGTAGAGCTGCCGCCAAGCTTGCGAATTTCGTCGTCGAGTTCTTCCAGTCCCCCAACGGTGCGCGCAACAGCAATCACATGTGCGCCGCGTTTTGCCAGTTCAAGTGAAAGAAAATAGCCAATGCCGCGCGATGCGCCCGTTACCAAAGCCAGACGGCCTGTAAGGTCGATGCTCATTCCAGTCCCCAATTTCAGTCATGAGATTTGCAATAAAAGCGAGGCGGCCTTTGGGGCCGCCTGCGTGAAAGATGAGTGATCAGCCGTTGCTGGCGAGCAGGGACAACGTATGAACGTTGCTTTCGCCTTCCTGATCCAAAAGACGAGTTGGATATTCGCCCGTGAAATAGTGATCGGTGAAGGCGGGTGCCTTCGGATCACGAGGCTGTCCGCCGACGGCCTTGTAAAGACCGTCAATCGAAAGGAATGCCAGCGAATCCGCACCGATATAACGGCACATGGATTCAAGGCTGTCATGCTGGTTTGCCAGCAGTTTTTCACGGTCCGGCGTATCGATACCGTAGAAGTCCGGATGGAAGATCATCGGGCTTGCAACGCGGATATGCACTTCCTTCGCACCCGCATCACGGATCATCTGCACGATCTTGACCGAAGTGGTGCCGCGCACAATGGAATCATCCACCAGAACGACGCGCTTGCCTTCGATCATTGCACGGTTGGCTGAATGCTTGAGCTTCACACCAAGGGCGCGGATCTGTTGTGTCGGCTCGATAAAAGTACGGCCAACATAGTGATTGCGGATAATGCCGTATTCGAATGGAATGCCGCTGGCCTGTGCAAAGCCCAGTGCGGCAGGCGTGCCGCCATCGGGTACGGGCACAACCACATCGGCCTCGACGCCAGCTTCGGCTGCGAGATTCATGCCCATATTCTTGCGCGCGACGTAGACACTGCGTCCGCCAACGACCGAATCCGGGCGTGCAAAATAGACATATTCGAACAAGCAAAGGCGTTCCGGCTGCGGATTGTCTGCCTTGATGCATTCGGTGGTGATCGAGCCATCTTTCTGGATTTCGCAGATGATGACTTCGCCGTTTTCGACGTCGCGAATATATTTCGCGCCGATGATATCGAGTGCACAGGTTTCAGAACAGAAGATTGGCTTGCCGTCGAGTTCGCCCATGACGAGAGGACGAATGCCGATTGCATCACGAGCCGCAATCAGCTTGGTGCGGGTCAGCGCCAGCATTGCGTAACCGCCTTCGACCTGACGGATCGCATCGACAAAGCGAGCGCTCGACGAGGCCTGACGCGAACGCGCAATCATGTGCAACACGACTTCAGTGTCGGATGTCGCCTGAAAGATTGCGCCAGAGGCGATCAACTGCTTGCGCAGGGTAATGCCGTTGGTGAAGTTGCCGTTATGCGCAATCGCGATGCCACCGACTTCCAGCTCCGCGAACAATGGCTGCACATTGCGCAGGATTGTTTCACCCGTCGTGGAATAGCGTACATGACCGATGGCGCGATCGCCGGGCAAGCGGTTCAGCGTAGAGGCGTCGGTGAAGTGATCCCCCACCAGTCCCATGTGCCGTTCAGAATGAAAGCGGCGGTTGTGATAAGACACAATACCGGCAGCTTCCTGTCCGCGATGCTGAAGAGCATGCAAGCCCAGAGCGGTCAGTGCTGCGGCGTCCTCATGGCCAAGAATGCCAAATACACCGCACTCTTCATGCAACGTATCATCGTCCAGCATAAAGGAGGTTTCATCATGCGATTGTTGGAACATTGTCCGCAAGGCCTTTCGATTGCGGTTACTAAAAGCAACATTTACAGGAAAAGGCCGCGTTTTAAAAGCGATCCCTTGCATGCTGTGCGTTTCAGCCGCTGATATAGAGCATTTCCAGCAAAAGTGCGAAGCGGTTTTGCGTCGGATAATGCGAAAAGACAAAGAGATAGAGCATTTCCAATGATTCAAGAAAAACAGAAATGCTCTAGTGTAACACTTTGACTAAAAACAGATGAAACCGACAGCTTTATGCTGCCGGTTTCAAAAAGGTTCATTCAGGATCAGTTTGCAGCCGGTGTATCGTCCGGTACAGGCGTCTCGGTCTGATCACCTGTCTGGCCGCCAGCTGGGGCCGGAGTTTCCTGTCCGGGTTTGAACTTTTTAATTGCCGATTCCGGATCAGCCGGCAGGAGGTCGATCAACTGCTGGCCGAAGGAATCAAGCATCGGCTTGGATTTCGCATTGTTGACCCATGCTGGCTGGTTGGTTGGAACAAGCCAGTTGAAGAACAGCATAGCAACAACAACAAGAAGAACGCCGCGTGCTGCACCGAACAAAAAGCCGAGTGTGCGGTCAAGGGCACCGATGCGGCTGTCGATGATGAAATCGGCAATCTTCATGGTGATAAGCGAAACAACGATCAGAACCACAAGGAAAACTGCGCCAGCGGCTGCGATCTTTGCGATGGTCTCGTTGTTGATATAGGGCTGAAGGAACGGCAGCACGGGCATATAGAACAAATACGCCGCTGCGGCCGCTGCTGCCCAGGAAACCAGGGAGAGCACTTCGCGAGAAAAACCGCGGACCATCGCAAGAACGGCCGAAACCAGCGTTATTCCGAGTAGAATTCCATCAAGTAACGTAATCGGCATTCTGGCCTGTCCTTAATTTATACGCAGCGTGGCTTTTTGCATTCGAGCACCTGCGGGGCAGTCAAACTTGGCTAAGCATAACACTGGAAAGTTGACGAAATCTTCCGCCGTTAAATCCCATTAAATTCAATGATCTGCAACCTGATGTTTGCAGGCGAGGGTTATTTCTTGCCTGGACCTGATGCGGCAATGCGCACAACAAGGTCCGACAGGGCGGTTGTTTCCATAAGTCCGAAGTTGCGATCTTTCCAAAGCTCGCTACTTCCGCCGGGCACAACTGCTTGTCGGAAGCCGAGTTTTTCTGCTTCCTTCAGCCTCTGTACTGCATGTGACACCGCACGAACAGCGCCAGAAAGGCTGATTTCGCCGAAATAAACACTATCTGCCGGAAGGGCAATACCGGCAATGGACGAAACAAGCGCTGCAGCCACTGCAATATCGGCGGCAGGCTCGCTGATGCGATAGCCGCCAGCGACATTGAGATAGACATCGTGTTGGCCAAAACGAACGCCGCAATGTGATTCGAGCACGGCCAAAATCATGGCGAGGCGGCTTCCGTCCCAGCCCACAACGGCGCGGCGCGGTGTGCCAAGCGAGGAGGGGGAGACAAGTGCCTGTATCTCAACGAGAACCGGGCGTGTGCCCTCCATTCCAGCAAAGACGGCTGCACCCGGCGATTTTGCATTGCGCTCGCCGAGGAACAATTCGGAAGGGTTCGAGACTTCGCGCAACCCACCATCCGACATTTCAAACACACCGATTTCATCGGTTGGGCCGAAGCGGTTTTTGACGGTGCGCAAGATTCGGTACTGGTGTCCGCCTTCGCCCTCAAAATAGAGAACACCATCAACCATGTGTTCGACAACGCGTGGCCCGGCAATCTGGCCCTCCTTGGTCACGTGACCAACGAGAACGACCGCTGCACCGGTCTGCTTGGCATAGCGGATCATCGCCTGCGCGGAAGATCGCACCTGAGTGACGGTTCCGGGGGCTGAGTCTGCCATATCGGTCCACAATGTCTGGATGGAATCGATGATGACCAGATCGGGCCGCTTGCCGTCGGAAACGGTGGCGAGAATGTCTTCGACATTGGTTTCAGCCGCCAGTTCGACTGTGCTGGATGCCACGCCAAGTCTTTGTGCACGCAGACGAATCTGTGCGACTGCTTCTTCGCCCGATACATAGACGATGCGGTGGCCGTGGTTTGAAAGAGCTGCAGCTGCTTGCGTCAGCAGTGTCGATTTGCCGATACCCGGATCGCCACCGATCAAGACTGCGGAACCACGCACGAACCCGCCGCCCGTTACACGGTCCAGCTCGCTGATACCTGAGATGATGCGTGGCGCGTCTTCGATTTCGCCTGAAAGCGACGTCAGAGCAACAGCCCGACCCTTGCGTTTGGAAAGCATGGAGCCGGGGCCGGAGCCGATACCGCTATTGGTGCCTTCTTCGACAAGCGTGTTCCACTCGCCGCAGGAGTCGCACTTACCCGCCCAGCGCGTGTGAACCGCGCCGCAATTCTGGCAAATGAACTGAACGCGTGCCTTGGCCATCAGGCACGCTCCGTCGTGATCGTGATTTTATTCATACTGCTCCGGGATATAAGACCCCTCGGCCAGATCTGCAAATCGCGTAAACTCGGCCTGGAAAGCAAGCTTGACGGTACCGGTTGGTCCGTGACGCTGCTTGGCAACGATCACGTCGGCAGTGCCGCGCACTTTTTCGAAGTGCTGCTTCCATTCTTCGTATTTGGGATCGAATTCGTCACGCGGTTCGAGGTTCTTGACGTAATATTCTTCGCGGAAAACGAACAGCACCACGTCGGCGTCCTGCTCGATCGAACCTGATTCACGAAGATCGGAGAGCTGTGGGCGTTTGTCTTCACGGCTTTCCACCTGACGGGAGAGCTGTGATAGCGCAATGATTGGAACATTGAGCTCCTTGCCGAGTGCCTTCAAGCCGGTGGTGATTTCCGTGATTTCCTGCACGCGGTTCTGCGCGGAAGCCTTGGACGAACCGGTCATCAGCTGGACGTAATCGATAACCAGAACATCAAGGCCGCGCTGGCGCTTCAAGCGGCGCGCGCGCGCCGCAAGCTGTGCAATCGAGATACCACCCGTCTGGTCGATATAAAGCGGTATCTTCTGCATGACCTGCGAACAGGCAACGAGCTTTTCGAAGTCGGTCTCGGTGATGTCACCGCGACGGATTTTTGAGGAGGAGACTTCCGTCTGCTCGGAAATGATACGGGTCGCGAGCTGTTCCGCCGACATTTCGAGCGAGAAGAAGCCAACGACTCCACCATTCTTGGCTTTCATCGTGCCATCAGCCTGCTGTTCGGCTTCATAAGCATTGGCGATGTTGAAAGCGATGTTGGTGGCAAGCGAGGTCTTACCCATGCCCGGACGACCGGCGAGGATGATCAAGTCGGAAGGCTGCAAGCCGCCCATCTTGCCATCGAGCGTATGAATCCCGGTGGAAACACCCGACAGATGACCATCGCGCATGAAAGCGGCGTTTGCCATATCGACGGCGGTTGTGACCGCATCTTTGAATGCCTGAAAGCCACCGTCATAACGCCCTGTTTCGGCAAGCTCGAACAGGCGGCGTTCTGCGTCTTCGATCTGTTCCTGCGGTGCGTTGTCGACTGGCGCATCATAGGCGACATTGACCATGTCTTCGCCAATGCCAATGAGCGCACGGCGCGTCGCAAGATCATAGATCGCGCGGCCATAATCTTCGGCATTGATGATGGTGACTGCTTCTGTCGCAAGACGCGCAACATATTGGAACACGGTCAGATCACCGATCTTGCCTTCATTAGGCAGGAAGGTCTTCATCGTAACCGGATTGGCCATCTTGCCAACACGGATAAGATCTGTGGAAATTTCGTAGATTCGGCGATGCAACGGCTCGAAGAAATGGGTTGGCTTCAGGAAGTCTGAAACCCGGTAAAAAGCGTCGTTGTTGATCAGAATAGCACCGAGAAGTGCCTGTTCCGCTTCAATATTGTGGGGTGCTTCACGATAAAGCGCATCTTTTTGCTCGCGCGCATCATCAAGTTTGCGTACCGCCGCTTCCGCCATGATTCTCTGGTCCTGTCTCTGATCTTCCCAGCTAGACCTGAAGTGAAGCCAAACGCAACGCAGCCTCAAGGTGATTCCTGCCGGGAGAGATAAGCTATACCATGATTCACAGGCATCCACAGTTTGCGGTTTAAACTTTTGCACCGGGACTTGACGAACGTTGTGATGCAGAATGGCTGCTGCTACGAAACCCGAAACAAGCTTCAGAGGGATTCTTTCATGCGTTCTCGTTTCATATCGGCGTGGCTGGCGGCCATCGCCTCTTTGTCATTTTTGTCTTTTCCGGCGGCAGCATCTGAGCCGATCAAGGTCAAGGTTTTCATCGCCGCAATGTTCGAGATCGGCCAGAATAGTGGAGATCGCGCTGGCGAGTTTCAGAACTGGTTTGAGCGCTACTGGAAAGATGCCAAGCCTATTGAAGTGAAGGGTGCTTTGAAACCGGTCTATTGCAATGACGATGGTGTTTGCGGTTCGGTTCTTGGTATGGGTAAAGTCAACTCATCGGCCAGTATGCAGGCCATTCTGCTCGACCCGGCTTTTGACTTCTCGAAGAGCTATTATGTTCTGTCGGGCGTAGCGGGAACGCCACCTTCTCGCGGAACCATCGGCGATGTGAGCTGGGCGACCTGGCTTGTCGATTATGACCTTGGGCATCGCTGGATGCCAGAAGAAGGCAAGGCCGGTGAGCCGGTATTTATGCCACGTAAAGGTTATGAGGACTATCGCGTCTTCAAACTTAATCCTGATCTGATTGCCGCCGCGATGCGCCTTGGCAAAGATGTGAAGCTTGAGGATTCGAAAGAAGCGCAAGCCTACCGGATGCGTTACCCGGATAAGGCTGCACAGGCCGCACCTTCCTTGAAAGAGGGCACCCATATGACGGGCGACACTTTCTTCCATGGTCCCGGCCTGTCGAAGGAAGCACAGTACATCGCAAAGCTCTATGGTGCTGACGACTATCTGATCACGGAAATGGAAGCGGCTTCGATCACGCTCGTCATCAAGCGTCAGTTCGGCACGGATCGTATTCTCAGTCTGCGCGGTGCAGTGAATTTCGATCAGGGCAACCCGAATGAAACAACGTTGCAGCATCTTGATCCGGCACCGGGCGAAACCGCTGGTGGTTTTGCTGAAACGGTGAAGAACATCTATCTGGTTGGTTCTCCAGTGGTCGATGAAATTGCGACCCATTGGGACAAGTGGGAAGCGGGCGCACCCAAGGCTGAATAAACTGAAAAGGGTTGCCGGAATTATCCAGGCAGCCCTTTGTCTCTGTGTAGATTTTCCTCACGCCTTTACACGCTTGCTTGGTGCCTGCGTTTCACTGTTGGCCCCTTTGGGTGCACTGTCGAGCCGCTTCAGACGCTTTTCTTCCGCCTCGATGTAATTGCGTGTCAGCGGCACAGCTTCCTGCTTGTGGGAAATCTGGATGTGGAAGACCATCATATTCTGCCAGCGGAAAGCACTTTCCGAGGCTGCCAGATAAAACTCCCACATGCGGCAGAAGCGTTCGTCGTAAAGTGCTTTTGCTTCATCTCGGCGCGCCATGAAGGCAAGCCGCCATTCTTTCAGCGTTTCCGCATAATGAAGCCGCAGGATTTCAATGTCCGTGACATAAAGCCCGGCTTTTTCGATATGTGGCAACACCTCGGAAAGAGCCGGAATATAGCCGCCGGGGAAAATATGTTTGCGGATAAACGGATTGGTAGCGCCGGGGCCATCCGCGCGGCCGATTGCATGAAGCAGGAAAACGCCGTCTTTTTTCAGCAAGCGTGCCGCGTGCTGGAAATATTCAGCGAAGTGTCCAACGCCCACATGCTCAAACATGCCAACTGAAACGAGCCGGTCGAACTGGTCGTCGATATTGCGATAGTCGGTAAGCTGAAACTTTGCACGGTCTGCAAGGCCTTCGTCGACAGCGCGCTTATTGGCGATGGCGTGCTGCTCTTCCGATAAAGTGACGCCGGTTACATTGGCCTTGAGATAGCGGGCGAGATAAAGCCCCATACCACCCCATCCGCAACCGATATCCAATATCTTGTCGCCTTCGTTGACGAGAAGTTTCGCTGCGATATGGCGTTTCTTGGCGAGCTGTGCTTCAGCGAGTGTCGCATTTGGTGTTTCAAAATAAGCGCAGGAATATTGTTTGTCGGGATCAAGAAACAGGTCGTATAGCGCACCTGAAAGATCGTAATGGCTTTTGACGTTGCTCGATGACCGAGCTAAATTATTCATCTGCTGGAAGCGACGGAACAACACACGGAACTTTCCCGCAGCTTTCATCCAGGGTTCGGTGGCCGCTGTAGGCCCGGTGTTCTCAAAGACAATTTTGAGCAGCGTATAAATATCACCATTGAGAAAGTCGATTTCGCCATCCATGAAGCATTCTGCAAGCTTCAATTCCGGGTCGAGTGCAACGGCACGCTCGGCATGGCGGGTATTAAAACGGATATGAACCGGTTCACCGGTCTTGTCTCCATACTGATTGGCAGTCCCATCAGAATCGGTAACCGTCAGGTCGCCGATTTTGATCATATGCGAAAGAACTGTACGCAGCATTCCATACATTGGCCCCATCTCCTTGCTGAGATCGGAGCTAGTGCAAACATCCATGCGGTTGCACGGCAGGCGGCTTGTTGCCTGAATTAAAACGCTTCCCGAAAAGTACGAAACGGTTTTCGGTTATGATGCGTTAAAACAAAAGTAGAGCGTCGTTTTCAGTCATTGCGAACAGCGCTCTATAGCCGCTCTGTCATCAGATTTTCAGGCAATTTCCCTTTGGTCAGTCTGTTTTTGGCCGGCCTCTGGCTATTCGCCTGAGCAAACGCGGACGTTTCCGTCAGCACCCTCTCCAATCCAATACTAATGAAGAGAATAGGCAAAATTTCTGATCTGAAAAGAGAAAATGCCCGACGGAGACCGCCGGGCATGATCATATAAAGTTTACCACCATTGGAAACATCGCCGAAGAGCAGTGCTTCCCTGGAGGAAAGAGCAGGGCAGATTAAGCCTGGTCTTCGCCTTCTTCGTCTTCGTCGAAGACTTCTTCAGCAAGTGGTGCTTCTTCGATGCCATAGATAGCTTCGATCGAGGTCAGGTCTTCACCCTTTGCCTGACGTTCGGCTTCTTCAGTCGAACGAGCGATGTTTACGGAAACCGTAACAGTCACTTCAGGATGCAGCGTGATGACGATGTCATGTACGCCAATTGCCTTGATCGGCTGCTTCAGTTCAACCTGGTTGCGGTGCAGGTTGAAGCCATTTGCAGTGATGATTTCAGCGATGTCGCGGGTCGAAACCGAACCGTACAGCTGACCGGTTTCACCAGCGGAACGAACAACGATGAACGATTCGCCGTTGAGCTTGGTTGCAACTGCTTCAGCTTCGTTCTTGCGCTCAAGGTTCTGAGCTTCGAGCTGTGCGCGCTGGCCTTCGAACTTCTTGCGGTTGGCTTCGTTGGCACGAAGAGCCTTGCCCTGTGGCAGAAGGAAGTTACGGGCAAAGCCGTCCTTGACCTTTACAGTGTCGCCCATCTGACCGAGGCGGGCGATGCGTTCCAGAAGAATAACGTCCATTTGAGTTTCCTTTCGAGATTTAAATTTGGATTTATTGGTTATCGGTATTCGGTATTTTCGAAATTGGTGCGCCACGCGACGTATCGAAAAGGCCGAAAACCATGAAGACAAAAAGCAGGAATGCGAACAGGATGATCGCCACATAAACGAACCACAGCACGACTGGTCGCCATGGCTTGCCACGGGTGCGCTGATGGAATGTCGCAAGGCCTGCAATCATGAAGCCGAAGCTCAGTGCGCCAACAACTACCGTGGCGATGAGTCCAGCGGCACCGGGCAGAAATGCTACTGCGAGAGCCACGGCGAAAACCAGCAGCGCTGGACGTGGCATACGCATTGTTGCGGGCCAGTCATCGCGTGGGCGGCGCAGGCGACCTGAAAGAGCGGTCAGGCGCAGGGCCAGATAGAGATTGCCGACCAGAATGGCGAGGCAAGTCGCTGGCTGGATTGCTGGCAGTGCTACCATCAGAAGCGCGCTGACGCTCTGGCGCATGTCATCGCTTGCAGTGAACTGCGGGTCGGCTTCGGCAAGGCGGTCGATCAGCGTGTTTGCGAGTTCTCGCGCCATATCCGGCCCGAAACCAAGAATGAAACCGATGATGATAAAACTTGCTGCAACCATCAACGCCAGACGGAAGACGATATCCGAAAGCGGATACCAGACCATAACGTCCTCAGGGCCACCGAGTTCGGAGGCGGGACGAGCAAGACCGGAAAGATAAGCACCGATCGCAGCGGGCGCGTAACTTGTGAGCGCCATGAGCAATGCGGCCATAGGAGCCGCAAAAATGCCGACAGCAATAGTGGCGGCAGCAGCGGCAACAAGCCCTGCGCTCGAACCCCAGCCAAGAGCGGCAACAAAAATAGGCAGCGGTGTCAGGAAATAAAGAACCACCGCCATTCCCGATTGGGCAATGACGCCGGACGACATCAATGCCGAGGCAAGCCCCGCCAATATGCCGACACCAATGATGGTTCCATTGAATTTCATAAACTCGCTGTCCTGCTCCGGCTATTCCGGTTTTGCAGTTAGAGGTGCGGACAAAGTCGCGTTCACCCCAACTTGGGATTTTAGTACACCGGTCGCGCCCATCGCATCCGGGGAATATCGTGAGGCGGCATAAGCTGCCGCCTCACGAAAAGTCTTAACTCAGATCTTACTTCACAACGTATGGAAGCAGGCCGAGGAAACGAGCGCGCTTGATCGCCTTGGCGAGTTCGCGCTGCTTCTTCTGGCTGACAGCCGTAATACGGGAAGGAACGATCTTGCCGCGTTCAGAAATGTAACGCTGCAGGAGCTTGATGTCCTTGTAGTCGATCTTCGGAGCGTTTGCGCCGGAGAACGGGCACGTCTTACGACGACGATGGAAAGGACGACGGGTCGGGATCTGATTGATATCAACCATGATTATGCTCCTTCACCAGCTTCGTTGTCACGTGGACGGCGTGGGCCACGATCACCGCGGTCGCCGCGATCACCACGGTCGAAACCGCCTTCGCGTGGACGGCGTGGGCCGCGGTCGTCACCATCGCGTTCACGACGGTCGTCGCGGCGCGAAAGCATAGCCGACTGGCCTTCTTCGTGTTCTTCAACGCGAACGGTGAGGAAGCGCAGAACGTCTTCGTTGATGCGCATCTGACGTTCCATTTCAGCAACGGCAGCTGCCGGAGCGTCAATGTTTACGAGCGTGTAATACGCCTTGCGATTCTTCTTGATACGGTAGGTGAGGGGACGAAGACCCCAGTTTTCTACCTTACCGACCTTGCCGCCATTAGCTTCGAGGACACCCTTGTACTGTTCGACGAGAGCGTCGACCTGCTGCTGGGAAATGTCCTGGCGGGCAAGAAGCACATGTTCATAAAGAGCCATTGGCTTTGCCTTTCTTCTGTTACATCATGCTGGCACTAACGGCTAAGCCTCTGCGACTTCTCTTTTACCGGAAAACCGGAGAAGAAAGGACGCTGGGTAAAGACAATCGAGAGCGGAGACACGGGAGGCAGAAGCACTTAAGACTTCCACATGCATTCTCACTTTTAACGGTGAGGAAGACATGCTCCTCCGTTCAGCCCCCAGCTAATGCCAGCAACGAACGGGCGCTCATTACGTGCTTTTCCCCGGATTTGCAAGCGTTGAGACCGGCAAAAATCCACAAATACTTGACTTTTCAACCCGTGATGGGGCACATCGCGAGAAATTGTTGTTTAAAAAGAGGCATTCATGGCGGTAGCATTTACCTTTCCCGGACAGGGCAGCCAGGCAGTTGGTATGGGCAAGGCCCTTGCCGAGCAGTTCGCTGAAGCACGCGCTGTTTTCGAGGAAGTGGACGCGGCACTGGGCGAGAAACTCTCTGCCACGATGTTCGAAGGTCCGGAAGATGTTCTTACGCTGACGGCCAATGCACAGCCAGCTCTTATGGCGGTTTCAATTGCCACGCTGCGCGTCCTGGAAGCTCAGGGCTTTTCGCTCAAAGACAAGGTGGCCTATGTTGCCGGTCATTCGCTCGGCGAATATTCGGCACTTTGCGCTGCTGGTACATTCTCGCTGGCAGATACCGCCCGTCTCTTGCGCATTCGTGGCAATGCAATGCAGAAAGCTGTACCGGTCGGTGAAGGCGCAATGGCTGCCATCATCGGTCTTGAGCATAGTGATGTTGAAGCCATCTGCGCGGAAGCAAAAGCTTCCGGCTCGGTACAGATTGCAAATGATAACGGCGGCGGTCAGCTTGTGATCTCCGGCTCGAAGGCGGCTGTGGAGCTTGCTGCTTCGCTTGCATCTGAAAAAGGTGCCAAGCGCGCAATCATGCTCCCTGTTTCTGCACCTTTCCATTCGACACTGATGGCACCTGCTGCCGACGCGATGCGTGAAGCGCTTGCTCAAGTTGAAAAGCACAATCCGGTTGTGCCGCTCATCGCTAATGTGCGTGCAGCACCTGTGACGGATGCCAATGAAATTGCCGATCTGCTGGTCGAGCAGGTCACGGGCCAGGTGCGCTGGCGCGAAACCGTTGAATGGTTTGCAGCCAATGGCGTCACTGCGCTTTATGAAGTAGGTTCAGGCAAGGTTCTGACGGGTCTTGCGCGTCGCATCTCCAAAGATGTGACCGGCGTAACTGTTGGTTCAGCCGAAGAAATTGCGGCAGCGCTTGCTGCGCTTAATGCTTAAAGGATCCGAGATGTTTGATCTGACGGGCCGTAAGGCTCTTATTACTGGTGCGACCGGCGGTCTGGGTGAAGCAATTGCGCGTGCTCTTCATGCACAGGGCGCAATTGTTGGCCTGCATGGCACGCGCGAAGAAAAGCTGAAAGAACTGGCCGCAGAGCTCGGCGACCGTACTTTTATCTTCCCGGCCAACCTGTCCGACCGCGAAGCCGTCAAGGCGCTCGGTCAGAAGGCAGAGGAAGAAATGGGCGGCGTTGATATTCTCGTCAACAATGCCGGCATCACCCGCGACGGTCTTTTCGTACGCATGAGCGACGAAGACTGGGATGCGGTTCTCAACGTCAATCTGACTTCTGTGTTCAACCTGACGCGTGAACTGACCCACCCGATGATGCGCCGCCGCAAGGGCCGTATCATCAACATCACGTCGATTGTTGGCGTGACAGGCAATCCGGGTCAGGCCAATTATTGCGCTTCCAAAGCAGGTCTCATTGGTTTCTCGAAGTCTCTTGCACAGGAAATCGCAAGCCGCAATGTCACGGTCAACTGTGTAGCGCCCGGCTTTATCGAATCGGCGATGACGGACAAGCTGAACGAAAAGCAGAAGGAAGCCATCATGGGCAGCATCCCGATGAAGCGCATGGGTGTGGGTGGTGATATTGCTGCTGCAGTGGTTTATCTTGCAAGCGATGAAGCCGCATACGTCACAGGTCAGACCCTGCACATCAATGGTGGTATGGCTATGATTTAAAAGCCTTTTAAGGGCTCTTGAATCGGCATTTTACGGTATATAAAGTCTTAAAGTCGGGCTCTGAAAAGCAAAATGCGCTTTGCCTTGCTCAAGAAGCATGGTAATGCGCCCGACGAGAGTTTCGGCATTTCAATTGCGAGATGCCGTTTTCCTGTTCCGCAAGGAATATCCACAGGGTGATTGTCAGGGTGAGTAAACTCAAAACTTGGCAGACATCTTATAACTTGATTACAATCATGCATGCCGCTAACCAAGGCAGAGCAAGTTAACAACAGGTCGAGGTTCCGACATGAGCGATACCGCAGAGCGCGTCAAGAAAATCGTTGTTGAGCATCTGGGTGTAGATGCAGACAAGGTCACCGAAGGCGCGAGCTTCATTGATGATCTTGGTGCAGACAGCCTCGACACCGTCGAGCTCGTCATGGCTTTCGAAGAAGAATTTGGCGTTGAAATTCCTGACGACGCTGCAGAAACGATCCTCACGGTCGGCGACGCTGTGAAGTTCATCGATAAGGCTTCTGCCTAATCTGAGCTTTCGGGGCTGGGATTCTTTCGAATCCCGGCCCTGCTTGTCTTCTGGTCAGCGGTTGTACACAGTCGTCTGGAAGACATGAACTGCCATAGCCGGTTGTGGCTGCTGCGAGTTGCAGCCCGGTAATGTACCGGTGATCAAGATTGAGCATTGTCCGTATGAGGCATTTTTTGCCTGCGGGATGTCTCCAACGAAGTTTATCAAATTTAAGGGGTGGATATGAGGCGTGTCGTCATCACCGGTCTTGGTCTGGTGTCGCCGCTTGCTAGCGGTGTCGAAGAGACCTGGAAGCGTCTTATTGCCGGTGAAAGCGGTGCTCGCCGCGTCACGGAATTTGAAGTCGATGATCTGGCTTGCCAGATCGCCTGCCGCATCCCCCTTGGTGATGGCTCTAATGGCACCTTCAATCCAGACCTCCACATGGAGCCGAAGGAACAGCGCAAGGTTGATCCATTTATCGTTTATGCCGTTGGTGCAGCCGATCAGGCACTGGATGATGCCAACTGGCATCCTGAAAGCGATGAAGATCAGGTTCGCACCGGCGTTTTGATCGGTTCGGGTATCGGTGGTATCGAAGGGATCGTCGAAGCTGGCTACACGCTGCGCGACAAAGGCCCACGCCGCATTTCACCTTTCTTCATTCCTGGGCGTCTGATCAACCTGGCTTCTGGCCATGTCTCGATCAAGCATGGACTTCGTGGTCCAAACCATTCGGTTGTAACTGCTTGCGCAACCGGTACGCACGCCATTGGCGACGCTGCCCGTCTGATCGCTTTCGGCGACGCAGACGTTATGGTTGCCGGTGGCACGGAATCGCCGGTCAGCCGCATTTCACTGGCAGGCTTTGCCGCCTGTAAGGCTCTGTCCACCAAGCGCAATGACGATCCAACCGCTGCATCGCGTCCATATGACAGTGACCGCGACGGTTTCGTTATGGGCGAGGGCGCGGGCGTTGTGGTTCTGGAAGAACTGGAACATGCGCTGGCACGTGGTGCAAAGATTTATGCTGAAGTGGTCGGTTATGGCCTGTCGGGCGATGCCTATCACATCACAGCTCCGACCGAGAGCGGTGAGGGCGCAGAACGTTGCATGGTTGCAGCTTTGAAGCGCGCAGACATCACGCCTGACCAGATCGATTATATCAATGCACATGGCACTTCGACCATGGCTGATACGATTGAACTGGGTGCGGTTGAGCGCGTTGTTGGCGATGCGGCGTCGAAGATTTCGATGTCCTCAACCAAGTCGTCGATTGGCCATCTGTTGGGTGCAGCCGGTGCGGCCGAAGCTATTTTCTCGACACTCGCGATCCGTGACAATATCGCACCGCCAACGTTGAACCTCGATAATCCCGCGGTTGAAACGAAGATTGATCTCGTGCCGCACAAAGCGCGTGAACGTAAGATCGACGTTGCCCTGTCGAATTCTTTCGGCTTCGGTGGCACTAACGCTTCGCTGGTTCTGCGCCGTTATTCTTGAGCGAATGAGCTTAAAAAATAGATCTATGCAAAAACGCGGGGATTTCTCCGCGTTTTTGCCAAAATATAACCCGATGCAATGTTTAAACTTGATAATTGCGTTTAGTGTGATCTGACAGAATTTGTTTGATTTGTATGCCCTTTCGCACGGGTTTCAGGACGAGGTGATGGTGTGAGTTCAGAAGAAAAACCCGGAACCAATCCTGCCGAGCAGCAGCCGCAAGCTGCAGCCACGCCCGAGCAAGCCGCTGCGAGCAAGCCCTTCGTGCCGAAATCCGCCTCTGAAGCCCTGCGCCCGGAACCAGGTACGCCGCCGCCGCGCAAGCGTTCGCGCCATGCGCGCAGCCAGATCGTCGTCTTCATGAACTTCATGTTGTCGCTGATCGTGCTGGTATTGCTGGGCGCTTCGGCTCTGTTTTACTTCGGCAAGCTCCAGTTTGATTCCAAGGGGCCGCTGACCGCCGAGACAACGTTCCTCGTCAAGCGCGGTGCTGGTGTTTCAGAAGTCTCCAACAGTCTTGAAGGTCGCGAAATCGTCAGTGATGCGCGTATTTTCCGCTATGGCATGCGTGCTTACGGTCATGAGAACGATCTGAAGGCTGGCGAATATTCGATCCCGGCCGGTGCGACCATGCGCGATGTGATGGAGCTTCTCATCAGCGGCAAGTCGATCATGTATCCGCTGACCATTCCTGAAGGCCTTACCGTCAAGCAGGTATTCGATCGTATTTCTACCGACCCAATTCTGGCTGGCGACATGCCAAAAGATATGCCGTCCGAAGGTGGGCTGTTTACGGATACGCTCAATTTCACACGTGGCACAACGCGCGAAGAAATCATCAATCGCATGATTGCTTCGCAGCAGAAGCTGATTGATGACACGTGGGCAAAACGCCGTGCTGATCTGCCGGTCAAGGACAAGAACGAGTTTGTGACGCTGGCATCCATCGTTGAGAAGGAAACGGGCATCGCATCGGAACGTCCGCATGTGGCGTCTGTCTTCGTCAACCGTCTCAACAAGGGCATGCGTATCCAGTCCGACCCGACCATCATTTATGGTTTGTTCGGCGGTGCAGGCAAGCCTTCCGATCGCCCGATCTTCAAGTCGGACATCGAAAAGCCAACGCCATACAATACCTATGTCATCAACGGTCTGCCACCGACACCGATTGCCAATCCGGGCCGCGCAGCACTTGAGGCTGTGGCCAATCCGCTCGATACTGAAGATCTCTACTTCGTAGCAGATGGTACAGGCGGTCACGTCTTCGCCAAGACCCTGGCTGAACACAATGCCAATGTGCGCAAGTGGCGTGCGGTTGAGCAGGAAAAGAACCAGCTACAGCAGCAAAACACCGCCCAGTAGTTGGGCGGTTTCTCACTTTGTGAATGCCGAAAAAAGGAATGTAAGCATGGCGCTCCAGAGCATGACAGGGTTTGCGCGCCACGCGATGCAGTATGGCGCAGCCGACAATGAAGCGCGCATCGTATGGGAAGTGCGCTCTGTGAACGGCAAGGGGCTGGATTTGCGCCTGCGTTTGCCGCAAGGGCTGGAAGGTGCCGAGCATGCCGTGCGTTCGCTGCTGGCACGCTACTTTTCGCGCGGCAATTTTCAGGCGAGCCTTAATGTAGAGCGCGCAGAAGCCCAGGCTGGCTTTGTCATCAATCAGGCGATGCTTGATGAAGTGCTGAAGCTTGGCGCGGAACTACAAGCCAGACACGGGCTTGCTCCGGCAAGTGTGGATGGCATTCTCTCGCTGCGCGGTGTTATCGATCAGGCACAGGTGTCGGAAGATGACAATGCGCGCGCCGGTCTTGAAGCTGCGGTGATTGCGGCTTTTGAAGGTGCACTCAAGGCAATTGCCGAGGCTCGCACCCATGAAGGTCTGTCACTTTTCACCATCCTGTCCGGGCATGTCGATGCGATCGAGCGTCTGACATCGGCGGCCCGTAATGATCCGTCGCGTAGCGTCGAAGCCATCCGGGCTCGTCTGGCAGGACAGGTATCACTGTTGATGGATACGGGTCGCGATCTCGATGAGACGCGGCTTTATCAGGAAGCTGCATTTCTGGCGACCAAGGCGGACATTCAGGAAGAGCTGGATCGGCTTGAAACGCATGTCGCATCCGCACGCAAGTTGCTTGCAGATGGCGGTCCCATCGGGCGCAAGCTTGATTTTCTTTCACAGGAATTTAATCGCGAAGCGAATACATTGTGTTCAAAATCGAACGCAGCATCGATTACGGCAATCGGCCTTGAGCTGAAAGCAGTCGTCGATCAGTTTCGCGAACAGGTACAGAATCTGGAGTAACGGAAAATGGCCATCTCTTCGGTTGAACATGGCATTGCACGCAGAGGCCTTATGGTGGTGATTTCCTCGCCCTCAGGTGCTGGAAAATCCACAATTGCGCGGCAGTTGCTCAACGATCCGGACATGAAGCTTTCGCTGTCAATTTCCGTTACGACGCGCGAACGCCGTCAGAGCGAAATCAATGGCGTGCATTATCACTTCATCACCAAGCGGGAATTCGAGCGACTGCGCGACAATGACCAGCTGATTGAATGGGCGGAAGTGCACGGCAATTTCTATGGCACGCTGCGCCAGACGGCTGAGGAAGCACTGGCTGACGGTCAGGACATGCTGTTCGACATCGACTGGCAGGGCGCTGAGCAGTTGCAGGCAAAGATGCCTGCAGATGTGGTGTCTATTTTCATTCTGCCGCCGACCATGCGCGAATTGCAGAATCGCCTCAACCGCCGCGCGGAAGATACGGCGGACGTGATCGAGACACGGCTGCAGAATGCTCGTTTTGAAATCCAGAAATGGGTGAAATACGACTATATCGTCATCAATGAAGACCTTGAGCGCTCTTATTCGGGTATCAAAGGGATCATCGTTGCAGAACGCTTGCGCCGCGATCGTCGTCCGGGCCTGTTTGATTTTGTCACGGGACTTCTGGAAGAAGACCCTTCGGCTTAAGTAGCGGCTTTGGAAGCGGGGAGGACGGGGATTTGAGGCCAGTTGTTATCGTGACAGGCGGTAGCCGGGGTATTGGCGCTGCCACCGCAAGTCTCTTTGCCCGTGAAGGTTATGATGTCTGCATCAGTTATCTAAGCGATGCAGACGCAGCGCTTGGTATAGTCAAAACCTGCGAGGGTTTTGGTGCAAAAGCAATTGCTGTGCAGAGTGATGTGGCAAACCGCCAAAACGTTGAAGCCCTGTTTCTTGCTTGCGACAGGGAACTTGGGCCAGTTTCCTGTCTTGTGAATAATGCGGGCGTCATCGGACAGAATACCCGTATTCAGGGACTTCAGGACGAGGCACTCGAGCAAACATTCAGAACCAATGTTTTTGGATTGTTGTATTGCACGCAGGAAGCAACGCGTCGCATGTCGACCGCTAATGGTGGTGCAGGCGGCACGATTATCAATATTTCGTCTGTGGCTGCGGTTCTGGGAAGCCCCGGTGAGTATGTGCATTACGCCGCGTCGAAAGGTGCGGTTGAAACCATTTCAATCGGCGCAGGAAAAGAACTGGCACCGGAAGGCATCAGAGTGAATGCTATCCGGGTTGGCACGACCAATACGTCCATTCATGCATTGAGCGGAAACCCGGATAGGCCAGCAAGGATCGCTGCAATGACACCCATGGGGCGAATTGCCGAGCCGGAAGATATTGCGCAAACCGCGCTCTGGCTGGCTTCTGATAAATCAGGATTCGTTACGGGAACTGTGATTACAGTTGCGGGTGGGCTGAGTGCTTAATTTAGCTGATAATATCCGTTGATGTTGTCGCCGGAGTTTTCGGTCGCGACTGGAATGGTTTTGGGGCATTTCGAGAAGAACTGCTCCATAAGTTTCTGGAAAGTTGAGAAACTGTGTCTTTCGTAAGTCCTCCCACCAAGCACTGGTCTGTTGTCGAACTTCTGCATGAAACGGTCAAAAACCCGAATATCCATGTGCGAGGAACACACAGCTATTACAGCAATGCTTGGACTGGTTCATTTGAGGAGAGTGTTGTTCGTTACCTGTACGGTGATGAATATAGCCTGAAGGCTTGGGAATCCCAATGGCCAGTCGATCAGCTTTATATTGGTGACTACGTTTGTATTGGTGCAGAAGCAGTCATCCTGATGGGTGGAAATCACACACATCGTACAGATTGGTTCAGCCTGTATCCATTTCCCGAGCTTATTCTGGATGCATACAAAGGTAAGGGTGACACCCATATCGGCAATGGCGCATGGATCGGAATGCGCGCGATGATCATGCCAGGCGTCACGATCGGAGAAGGTGCCATCATCGCGTCCGGTGCAATCGTCACCAAAGATGTTGCACCTTATGCCATCGTGGCGGGCAATCCAGCAGTTCCTATTCGGTCTCGGTTTCCGGCACCGATTGTTGATACCCTTCTGAGCCTCGAAATATATGCTTGGGATCAACAAAAATTTGAAACATTGAGAGCGATTCTCTGTGCCGATGACATTGATGCGCTTGTTGCGGCTTCAGCCCAATATGATGCAACTGGAAAATAGAGTTTCCTCGTCACGCCAGTCTGATCTTTATCCGATCCGTATCAGCCACTAAGTGCCGAAACGCCTCCAGAAATGGCTTGCCACCGAGCGTTTTTAGTTCGCTTAGCGCTTCTATATTCTTGAACACGAGTTCACATTCGCCGGGCCAGCCGGGGCCACCCCATTGCACGCCGTCCCAGAATGAATCGAGTGTGTAACCGAAAGATTCTGGATCCAGAACGGGCACGATGTCGAGATAACGCTGCCAGAGTTCGTTGGGGGATTTTATGTCGGTACAGTCGATTTCATAGACTGGCTGCATCAGTCGACCAGAATGAGGATCGCATCCACGACGGCCAGCGTGAAGAGCAGGGCGATCATGGCTGCGGCTGCAATCACCATCATACGCTTTTGCCGGGAACGCTTTTCAGGCTGCTTTCCGCTCCAGTCATACGGCGTTTCAGGCATTCTCTCCTCCGGCGTGATTTATCTCTTCAACCAGTCTCCATGGGTCCTGATCTTTATAAGCGTGCACATGACTACGTCCGTCTGCAAGAGAAACCGTGTTCTGAGCGCCATAAATTTGCAGTCGGGGTATTCCATGACGATCAGCACGTCATATCCGCGCGCATCTTTATACACGCCGCCCGTTCGAGTTTTCCGTGACATGTTTCAGTGACACGCCGGTTCCTTTAAGCCTTTAGCTGCTGAATGGCGATGCGGTTGCCTTCGCTATCGAGAATTTCGGCGACAAATCCGCCGTCCGGAAGGGCGGTCTTTGGAAACAGCAAATCACTGCCAATTGCGGTTGCGCGGGCAATGACCGCATCAATGTCGGTCACGCTGAAATAGATGATCGATCCGTTGACGGTCGGCACATAGACTTCGCCTTCGGCCAGCGCGCAGCTTGCGCCCTCCTTGCCTTCCTCAAAAGGGAAATAAGCCATACGGTTGCCATGGATTTCGACAATTTTGCCAAAACCAACACGAAAAACATCGGAATAAAACGCAATGGCACGGTCTATATCTGTAACCGGAATTTCGACATGGGCGATGATGTTCATATAGGCTCTCCCAACTCAGTGCGACGTCTCGCTTGCCCTCTTGATGGAACCGAGAATTCTGTTCCGGATCAGGCCGCTGACGGGGCGGATCAGATACCAATATGGCAGAAAACGAAGATGGCTGGTGCGGTCAGGGCAAAATACCCGCGTTTCGGTGACAAGACGCGTTTTCCCGCCTTGTTCGGTTACGGTGAAGGTGAGCGCCAGCTTTGCAACGCCCGGCGTGCGGAAAGTCAGATAGGCCTCTGCGTTTTCGATTTTAAAGAGGCCGAAATCAGCCTTCCAGAATTGCCCTACAAGCCCATAAACCAGTGCCTGACCGGGTTGATGTTCGAGCAATGTAAACTCATGCAGGCCGAAGGGTTGTGAAACCGAGCTTTCACGCCCGCGCAGGCGTGCGATGGCGCGCATTGGCAATTCGCGCAAGCCTATCATGCTGCGGAAAAATACATCTGTCTCAGGCCGATAAGCAATGGCTGCCTGCAGGACTACCTCGGGCGAGGCGTTCACATCGCAGCCATGGATTTCGCTGAAGCCATATTCAGGCAGATATTTATCGATCAGTTGCATGGCGGAATTTTAAACCGCCGTACCGCCGACCGTAACCTGATCCATGCGCAGATGTGGCTGGCCCACACCTACTGGCACCCACTGTCCGCCCTTGCCGCAATTGCCGCTGCCGGTATCGAGCTTCATATCGTTACCAATCATCGAAATGCGTTGCATGGCATCCGGACCATTGCCGATCAGCATCGCGCCCTTGATCGGTGCACCGATTTTGCCGTCTTCAATCATATAGGCTTCCGTGCAGCCAAAGACGAACTTGCCAGAGGTGATATCCACCTGACCACCGCCAAAGGAAACGGCATAAATGCCCTTCTTCATGGATGAGATGATCTCTTCCGGCGACTTGTCGCCTGACAGCATATAGGTGTTGGTCATGCGCGGCATGGGTGCATGCGCATAGGATTCACGGCGTCCGTTGCCAGTTGCTTCCATGCCCATCAGACGTGCATTCTGCCGGTCCTGCATGTAATTGACGAGCTTGCCATCCTCAATCAGCACCGTGCGATTGGTCGGTGTGCCTTCATCATCGATTGTGAGCGAACCACGACGCTCCGAGATGGTGCCGTCATCAACAACGGTGACACCTTTCGATGCCACCTGTTGTCCGAGCAGGCCAGCAAAGGCCGAAGTCTTCTTGCGATTGAAATCACCTTCAAGGCCATGGCCCACAGCTTCGTGCAGCATTACACCCGGCCAGCCATTGCCGAGAACGATGTCATAGGTGCCAGCAGGGGCGGGGATTGCTTCGAGATTGACGAGGGCCTGACGCAGGGCTTCGTCTGCTACGCTCTGCCAGCTTTCAGTGGTGATGAAATCGCCAAAGCCTTTACGACCGCCAAGCGTATGCGAGCCGGATTCCTGGCGGTCGCCGTTGCCTGCAACAACCGAAACACTCAGTCGCACCATCGGGCGAATGTCGCGCACGAAATGTCCGTCGGCGCGCAGAATCTCAACCTGCTGCCATGATCCGGCGATGGAAACAGACACCTGCCGAACTTTTGGGTCTTTCGCGCGCAGATAGGCGTCGATCTTTTGCAGGAGTTGGACTTTTGCATCAAATGTCGGCGAGCCGATTGGGTTCTCATCTGTATAAAGATGACGATTGGTGCCAGCGGGTGCTGCCGCATAGCTACCGCTGTGACCGCTTAGTGTGGCTGAAACAGCATCGGAAGCGCGCTTTAGTGCAGCAAGCGACAGATCGCCTGCATGAGCATAGCCGATGGCTTCGCCAGCCACGGCACGCAGGCCGAAACCTTGATCCTGATTGAACGAGCCGGTCTTGAGGCGCCCATTGTCGAAGACAAGCGCTTCCGCCTCGCGATACTCTATGAAGAGTTCGCCATCATCGCTGCCTTTCAGGCTCTGCGAAACAAGGCGTTCGATATCGTCACGGTTGGCATCAAAGCTATCAATCAGGCTCTTCATAAAAATAATCCTGCGGCATGTGTTTGCCACAGGATGTAAGCGCTAAATCGGTTGAGAACAACCTTGAGATTATGGCAAAGCGTCGAAGCCTTCACCAAACCCTTTCAGATCTACGGGAATGCCGACGCCTTCTTCCGGTGTCTGGAAGACGATGAAGGTCGCAGACTTGCCGTTGCGGAAAGTGTTCAGCAGTTCGTCTTCAAGGATGACCTCTGCGTAGCAGCCGTCTTCAAAACAACGCACGAAATAGGCGCGGCCGATATCCTTGCCGTCGACATTCAGGCCAAGACCATTCGGCAACAGCACACCGAGCGGCGCCAGAACACGCAAAATGCGAGCCTTGTTGTCGGCGGTCTTGAGGACAACGACCGAAAGGCCGAGTTCAGGGCGCTTGGCAGCAACCACATTCTGAATGAGCGCGCATTGCTCGGTCTTCGCACCGGCAGGCGTGTCGCAAAGGATCGCCCACGCGCCATGCTGCGACTTGAGTGTGCCGCTTTGCTGCGGTGTCGCAGATTGCGATTGCGAGGGGGTCTGTGTTGGTGCTGGAAGCTGCGTTGGTGTTTCCTGCGCCGCAGACGGCATTGTGGCGGCTGCGAATACCACAGCGGCACCCGTTGCGAGGATGGCAAGGCGCTGGAAAATCGAGCGGCGGGCGGATGTACGGAAAATCATGAAATCTCCAGATCGAATCACCGGGACGTTACCCTCCAAAACAGGCGGTGAAAAGCTATTGTCGCTTCCGAGCCATCATCGGAGTGTGATACCGGCATTGCATCCCAGATGCGTCCCCGGCAGTTGCATCCATTATCACGCGGCACGTTAGAGGAAACCTCTTGCTAAATCATGGCTTCATTATGTGTTTCTGTGATTTTCCCAAGTTTTCCCAAGTTTAGCTAGTGTGGTTTACGGATTTGAAGTTCCTGAACGCAGATGCCATCCAAATGATAGGAACTTCAAATCCCCCACACTAGTGCCTGTGAAGCTTTCTTGAATGATCGGGATGCGTGGCTCTGACGCAGGGTTGCGCGCAAAAATGCCGCACAGGAACATATTCGCCTTCCTTGCGGTGTGCGTTAAGGTGTGGTTTGAACGCTGACGGGGGATACGGCCGTCTAAACGTCCGGCGTCCAGCCTGAAAGGGCGAAAAGGGAGAGAGTTCTGGTGGATAAAATTGTTGCCACAACGAGGGGTGCCGTCGTTGGTGCTTTCGCATTGCTGTGGACGAGCGGTGCCGCTTTTGCGGATCAGCCGCGTCCATGGGAGATAAGATTTCAAGAAGCTGCGACGGGTATTGCCGAGCAGATTCATTGGTTTGAGCGCTATACGCTCTGGTTTATCATTCCAATCACATTGCTGGTTCTGGCTTTGCTTATCTGGTGCGTGATTAAGTTCCGCGCGAGCGCAAATCCAAACCCGTCCAAGACCAGCCACAACACGGCGGTCGAAGTGGTCTGGACCGTGGGTCCGGTGATCATTCTGCTTTTCTTAGCAGTGCCGTCATTTCAGCTTCTGACAGCGCAATATTCGCCCGAAGATCCGACGTTGACGGTCAAGGCTACGGGCTATCAGTGGTACTGGGGTTACGAATATCAGACCGAAACGCCGGTCAGCTTTGATTCGCTCATTCTCAAGGATGCGGACCGTGCAGCTGCCGGCAAGGAAGACCGCGCTCGTTATCCGCGTCTTTTGACTGTCGATAATGAAGTCGTCGTGCCGATTGGTGAGACAGTGCGTCTTCTGGTAACAGCTGCCGACGTGATCCATTCCTGGACTATTCCGGCTTTCGGCGTGAAAATGGATGCCGTACCGGGTCGTATCAATGAGGCCTGGTTCAAAGCTGACAAGGAAGGCCTGTATTACGGCCAGTGCTCCGAGCTCTGCGGCAAGGATCATGCCTTTATGCCTATCGCCGTTCGTGTCGTATCGAAAGAGCGTTATGACACCTGGTTGACGGCTGCGGCCTCGGATGTTCCGGGTGCGAACAAGGCGCTTCAAGCCGATCTTGAAGGCGATGCAAACGATAAAGTGGCTGCGGCGGGTCTTTAAAGACTTCGATACGCAAGACTGTTGAAAAACGGGAGCGAATTCCATGGCTGGCACAGCAGCTCACGAGCATGGAGCCCATGACGACCACAAGCCAAAAGGCTGGGTACGCTGGGTTTACTCGACTAATCATAAAGACATCGGTACTCTGTACCTGATCTTCGCAATCATTGCCGGCATTATTGGCGGCGCGCTGTCTATCGCGATGCGCGCTGAGCTTCAGGAGCCTGGCATCCAGATTTTCCATGGTCTGGCACAAATGGTTTATGGTGTTGAGGGCGATGCGGCTCTCGATGCTGGCAAGCATATGTTCAACGTGTTCACTTCGGCGCACGCTCTGGTCATGATCTTCTTCATGGTGATGCCCGCGCTGATCGGTGGTTTCGCCAACTGGATGATTCCGCTGATGATCGGTGCGCCTGATATGGCGTTTCCACGTATGAACAATATTTCGTTCTGGCTTCTGCCGCCTGCACTTACGCTTCTCCTGATCTCGCTGTTCATGCCAGGTCCGGCTGGCGGTTGGGGGCCGGGTGGTGGCTGGACGCTCTATCCGCCGCTTTCGACATCCGGTCAGCCTGGACCTGCAGTGGATTTCGCCATTCTGGCTCTGCATATTTCAGGCGCGTCATCGATTCTCGGCGCAATCAACTTCATCACGACAATCCTCAACATGCGCGCTCCGGGCATGACGCTGCACAAGATGCCGCTCTTCGCCTGGGCTGTGCTTGTAACGGCGTTCCTGCTGCTGTTGTCGCTTCCGGTTCTGGCTGGTGGCATCACCATGCTGCTTACCGATCGCAACTTCGGCACGACTTTCTTCACGCCAGACGGTGGCGGTGATCCGATCCTCTACCAGCATCTGTTCTGGTTCTTCGGTCACCCTGAAGTGTATATTCTGATCCTGCCGGGCTTCGGTATTGTCAGCCACATCATTTCGACCTTCTCGCGTAAGCCGGTATTCGGTTATCTCGGCATGGCATATGCGATGGTTGCCATTGGCGTTGTCGGCTTCGTCGTCTGGGCGCACCACATGTATACGGTCGGTCTGTCGCTCGACACGCAGCGCTACTTTGTCTTCGCGACGATGGTTATTGCGGTTCCGACGGGTATCAAGATCTTCTCCTGGATCGCGACGATGTGGGGCGGATCGTTGACCTTCCGTGCGCCGATGCTTTGGGCGATTGGCTTCATCTTCCTGTTCACTGTTGGTGGTGTTACGGGCGTCCAGCTCGCCAATGCCGGTCTCGACCGCGCGCTGCATGACACCTATTACGTTGTGGCACACTTCCATTACGTGCTGTCGCTGGGTGCAGTGTTCGCGATCTTCGCGGGCTGGTATTACTGGTTCCCGAAGATGAGCGGCTATATGTATGACGAATTCACCGCGAAGCTGCACTTCTGGGTCACCTTCATCGGCGTTAATCTCGTCTTCTTCCCGCAGCACTTCCTGGGTCTTGCCGGTATGCCGCGTCGTTATATCGACTATCCGGATGCCTATGCAGGCTGGAACATGGTGTCGTCTTACGGCTCCTACATTTCGGGCTTTGCCGTGCTGATCTTCCTCTACAATGTCTTCGAGGCATTCGCGAAGAAGCGTGAAGCGGGTGCAAACCCTTGGGGTGAAGGTGCAACGACGCTGGAATGGCAGCTTTCTTCGCCTCCGCCGTTCCACCAGTGGGAACAACTGCCGCGTATAAAGTAATTGTGCAAAGGGCGATCCCTGAAAGGGGTTCGCCCTCGCGCAAAACTGTGATATGTGCGGGCGGCATTCAGATCCGTCCGTAGCCGGTTGACGTTCAGGAACGACGCTTCCGATCGGAGTGAATGCATCTCCGGGAGGTAAAAGTCGTAGTGGATTGCTGGTGTGTGCTCTGGGCCGAGCACAGCGCCAGTCCGGTGAATTCGAGGTTGTTGAAGTTAATGTCTCTGGTGGAAAAAAACACGGTTTCCGACGACGCATTCGCTCTTTCAGAGGCGACTGCACGGGATTACCTTGTCCTGCTGAAGCCGCGTGTCATGTCGCTGGTGGTGTTCACAGGGCTTGTCGGTCTGGTGCTTGCGCCCGGTCATATGAATCCGGTTTTGGCTGCGATCAGCATTCTCTGCATTGCGGTTGGTGCTGGCGCATCTGGCGCACTCAATATGTGGTACGATGCCGATATTGATGCGGTGATGAAGCGCACGCGCAATCGACCGATTCCTGCCGGCGTGATCGCGCCCAATCAGGTTTTGGCTTTCGGCCTGACTTTGTCGGTCTTTTCGGTCATCACACTTGGTTTGATGGTCAACTGGCTCTCTGCGGCTCTTCTTGCCTTCACCATTTTCTTCTACGCCGTCATCTATACGATGTGGCTCAAGCGCTCGACACCGCAGAACATCGTTATTGGTGGTGCGGCTGGTGCTTTCCCACCGATGATCGGTTGGGCTGCGGCAACAGGCGAGATCACGTGGGACAGCGTCGTTCTGTTCATGATTATCTTCCTGTGGACGCCGCCGCATTTCTGGGCACTCTCGTTGTTTTCAAGCAATGATTACGAAGCTGCACGCATTCCGATGATGCCGAATGTGAAGGGCGAACTCTCAACCCGTCGACAGGCAATGTTCTACGCCGTGATCATGGCACCGGTTGGCGTTCTACCGTACATAATGGGCTTTGCTGGCATCACTTACGGGGTGATTTCCACGCTGCTCGGTCTGGCATTTGTCTACTATGCATGGCGTATGTGGGTCGCGGAAAGCCATACGCAGATGCTGCTTGCTGCACGCAAACTGTTCCGCTTCTCACTGATTTACTTGTCGGCGGTATTCGCGGTTCTGCTCGTGGAAGCGCTGGCAATCAGGCTGCTGACAGCCTTTGGAGTGATTTAATGGATAATTCCGTACAGAAGCCGCATCACGAGGAACTGGAACTGGTTACACCAACTGCGCAGCAGCGAAAAGCTCAGCGTAACCGTTCCTGGGGGCTTGCTATTGCTTTGGCTCTGTTCGTCGTTCTCGTCTACGTGGGCACAATGGCCAAGCTGGGAGCGAATGCACTGGTGCGTCCGTTCTAATTTTTAAGTGGACTGATAAAGGGTTCGATCTGGGAGGATGGAATGGCAGATCAGCAGAAGGTTGACGAAAAGCAGAAACGCCTTAATCGCTCCAATCGTACCGTTGCGATCGCGTGCCTGTCTTTCTTTGTCTGCATGATTGGCGCAGCTTATGCCTCTGTGCCGCTCTATCGTATTTTCTGTCAGGTGACAGGCTATGGCGGCACGACGCAACGCGTCGAGCAATATTCCGATACCATTCTCGACAAGACGATGAAGGTGCGTTTCGACGCCAATACGGCCAATGGCCTGCCTTGGGATTTCAAGCCGGTTGAGCGCGAAGTGACTGTGCGCATCGGCGAAACCACCATGATAAAATATGAGGCACGCAACCTCTTTGACGAACCGACTTATGGCCGCGCGAGTTTCAATGTCGCTCCAGGTCGTGCAGGTGCCTATTTCAACAAGGTCGAGTGTTTCTGCTTCACCGATACGACTTTGCAGCCGGGTGAAGACATGGAAATGCCAGTTGTTTTCTTCGTTGATCCTGAGATCGTCAACGACCCGGACCTGAAGGATGTGAAGACGATCACGCTGTCCTACACGTTCTTCCCGATTGATAAGCCAAAGCCTGTTGCAAATGCCAAAGTGGCACCGACGGGTAATAACGGAAGCTGAATGTAGAGAATAACGCGGCACACAATGCCGCAAAGACAAAAGAGCCAAGCGGCTCTATGTTGCGATACTAAGGGATTTGTCTGAGATTCTTTTGGGGAACTTAGACAGGAAGGCACAGAGAGGAGCCTTGGGGAGAGACATGGCTGACGTTCACGAGAAAAATCACGATTATCACATTATAGCGCCAAGCCCATGGCCGTTTCTAAGTTCGGTTGGCGCTTTCGTGCTCGCCATCGGCGGTATCGCCTGGATGCGCTATATCAATTCCGGCGAGCTCAAGTTCTTCGGTCTGAACATTGTTACGCCATGGATTTTCTTCATCGGCCTCGCGATCGTTCTTTACTGCATGTACGCTTGGTGGGCGGACACCATCAAGGAGGGCCACGAAGGCCATCACACGCGCGTCGTGTCGCTGCATCTGCGCTATGGCATGATCATGTTCATTGCCTCGGAAGTCATGTTCTTCGCAGCATGGTTCTGGGCGTTCTTTGATGCGAGCCTTTTCCCGAACGAAGTGCATCAGGTTGCGCGCGCTGAATTTACCGGTGGCCAGTGGCCTCCAAAGGGCATCGAGGTGCTCGATCCGCTGCATCTGCCGCTCTACAACACCGTTATCCTGCTGCTCTCAGGTACGACACTGACCTGGGCGCACCATGCTTTGCTCCACAAGGATCGCAAGGGCATGATCACAGGTCTTGCGCTGACGGTTGTTTTGGGCGTGCTGTTCTCGTTCGTTCAGGCCTATGAATACATCCACGCACCATTCGAGTTCAAAGACTCGATCTATGGCGCGACTTTCTTCATGGCAACCGGTTTCCACGGCTTCCACGTCATCATCGGAACGATCTTCCTTTTGGTTATCCTGTTCCGCGCGATGGGTGGTGATTTCACACCTGAACGCCATTTCGGGTTCGAAGCGGCTGCATGGTACTGGCACTTCGTGGACGTTGTCTGGCTGTTCCTGTTCTTCACGATTTACGTGTGGGGCGGTTGGGGCGCACCAATGCACGGCGGCTGATTTATCGGTTGTCAAGATTGCAGGGCGGCCTTGGAAACATGGCCGCCTTTTGCTTGTCTGGTAAACAGAACGAAGCTGCTTTTGCGACTACGAAAAGAAGATGGCTTAGATGGGAGCATGCAATGTCCGATCACAATCTTTATCCGCCGGTCGATCCGATCAAAAGCGGGATCACTGGACATTGTCCTCGCTGCGGCGAAGGGAAGCTGTTTAATGGCTTTCTGACAGTCGCCCCCAAATGCCGAGCTTGCGGGCTGGATTATTCCTTTGCAGATTCTGGCGATGGTCCTGCCGCTTTCGTTATTCTCATTATCGGTTTTATAGTGGTTGGTGCAGCCTTGTGGATGGAGGTCAATTACGGACCGCCGCTCTGGGTCCATTTCATTCTGTGGGTGCCTCTGGCCATCATCTTAAGCCTTGTTGCCATGCGCAGCATCAAGGGTATTCTGATCAATATGCAATATCGCAACAAGGCGTCTCAGGGGCGTCTGGATGATGGAAAATGACCGAAGTACAAAAGTCGCAGCGGTTTCCATGGGGGATACTGATTGCATCCCTTATCGCGTTGGTGATCCTGCTCGGGCTGGGAACATGGCAGGTTGAGCGGCTGCAATGGAAAGAAGCCCTGCTTGCTTCCACACAAGAGCGGGTTCATGAACCCCCGCTTCCTTTGGCCGAAATGGAAAAAATCTATCGTGAAGAAGGAACGGTTGAATACCGGCCTGTGACGGTTTCAGGCACTTTCATGCATCAGGGCGAGCGACATTTTCTTTCAACCTATGACGGCAAGCCGGGCTTTAATGTCTATACGCCGCTAATGCTTGAAGATGGCCGATTTGTCCTCGTTAATCGTGGGTTTGTGCCTTATGAGAAAAAGGATGCCGAAACTCGCCTCGATGGGCAATTGGATGGCCCGGTGACGGTTACCGGACTGGCCCGCGATCCGTTAAGTGCTAAGCCCGGCTATTTCGTTCCGGACAACGATATTGCAAAGAATATATTCTATTGGAAGGATTGGTCGGCCATGGCTGAAAGCGCGGATATTCCGTCGCTTGACGATGCGGTCCCGTTCTTTATCGATGCGGATAACAAACCGAATTTTGGTGGCTTACCGATTGGCGGCGTCACGATCATCGATTTTCCCAACAACCATCTGCAATATGCAGTCACGTGGTATGGCCTTGCTTTGGCACTGTTAGGGGTTGTCGGAACCTGGTTCTGGCGTTATCGAAAGATGGACAAGGGTTGACAAAGGTCTCGTTGCAGCCCAACTCCGGCCCTATATAACTATTCGCGCCCCATGCCGAACCCAGCGAGCACGATTTATGACTGATACACGTCCCCCTTTGGAAATCCGTCTTTGCGGCCCGCGTGGTTTTTGCGCGGGCGTTGACCGGGCGATCCAGATCGTCGTGCTGGCATTGAAGAAATATGGTGCTCCGGTCTATGTGCGCCACGAGATCGTGCATAATCGCTATGTTGTTGAAGGCCTGCAGTCACGCGGCGCAATTTTTGTCGAAGAACTCGATGAAATTCCGGCAGAACATCGCGATCAGCCTGTGGTCTTTTCTGCCCATGGTGTACCAAAGTCGGTGCCTGCTGATGCGGAAGCCAAGAACCTTTTTTATCTTGATGCGACCTGTCCTCTGGTTTCCAAGGTTCACAAACAGGCGATGCGCCATCAGCGCCTTGGCCGTCATGTGATCCTGATTGGCCATTCCGGCCATCCCGAAGTGATCGGCACGATGGGGCAATTGCCTGACGGAACCGTGACGCTCATTGAGACAGTTGAAGACGCGCGCAAGATCGAGTTTACCGATCCGGATAATCTTGGTTTCGTTACACAGACGACGCTTTCGGTTGATGATACTGCGGGAATTATCCAGGAGTTGCAGCAGCGTTTCCCAAACCTGACTGCACCGGCTGCAGAATCCATCTGTTATGCCACGACAAATCGTCAGGATGCGGTGCGCGCAGCCGCTCCCGGTTGCGATCTCTTCCTCATTGTGGGTGCTCCGAACTCATCCAATTCCAAGCGCCTTGTCGAAGTAGCCGAAAAGGCTGGCGCGGGCATGTCGATGCTCGTGCAGCGCGCAAGCGACATCGAATGGGACAAAGTCGGCGATATTTCAGTGGTTGGTCTTTCGGCTGGCGCATCTGCGCCTGAAATCATCGTCGATGAGATCATGGATGCCTTCAAGGCGCGCTTCACTGTCAAAATCGAACTGGCAGAAACGATAATCGAAACCGAAAACTTCCTTGTAAATCGTGAAATACGCGATGTGGAGCTGACGGTGCAGGATATGGCATTCGTCAACGGTGAAAACCGGGTGGTCGGCATACCGAAATTAGAGCGCATCCCGAAAACTGCATAACGGTTTTCGGATAAGATTCGCGGTGTGAATATGGGGAAATAAGCGGCATGGCCGTCTATACAGATATCAATGAAATCGAGCTTGGTTCTTTTCTTGAACAGTATGACATCGGTGCTCTGACCTCATATAAGGGCATTGCAGAAGGGGTCGAGAACACCAATTACCTTCTGCACACGACGATAGGCTCTTTCATTCTTACCCTTTATGAGAAGCGTGTTAATCGCGACGAATTGCCATTTTTCCTGAATTTGATGCAGCATCTCTCCAAACGCGGTCTGGAATGCCCACAGCCGGTGGTGCGCCGCGATGGTGCGATGATCGGTGAGCTTGCAGGCCGTCCGGCGGCTATCGTGACCTTCCTTGAAGGCATGTGGATGCGCAAACCCACCGTCGCACATTGTGAAGAAGTTGGCCGTGGGCTGGCTGAAATGCATTTGGCTGGTGAAGACTTCACTATGCGCCGCCGCAATGGTCTGACATTGCCTGACTGGCGCCCGCTGTGGGATCTTTCGAAAGAACGTGCCGATAGTGTCGAGCAGGGGCTGGTTGCCGAGGCAGAGGGCGATCTCGATTATCTGGAAAAGAGCTGGCCGGTTGGACTGCCGGAAGGCGTCATTCATGCCGATCTTTTTCCGGACAATGTGTTTTTCCTTGGTGATCGGCTGTCGGGGTTCATCGACTTCTACTTCGCCTGCACGGATATTCTCGCTTATGACGTGGCTGTCTGCCTGAACGCCTGGTGTTTTGAGAAGGATTTCTCCTTCAATATCACAAAGGGTGCTGCATTCCTGCGCGGCTATAATTCCGTGCGTCCGCTCTCACTTGCTGAAATCGACGCTTTGCCGGTTCTGGCCCGAGGTGCCGCGGTGCGTTTCATGTTGACCCGTCTCTATGATTGGCTGACCGTTCCCGACGGCAGTTTCGTGATGAAAAAAGACCCTATGGAATATGTGCGTCGTATGCGCTTTCACCGACAGGTTACATCTGCAACAGAATACGGGCTTGAATTGGCGGGAGCTGCCGCGTGAAGCATATAGAGGCTTTCACCGACGGTGCGTGCTCGGGCAACCCCGGTCCCGGTGGGTGGGGCGCTATTGTGCGCTGGAATGGCCATGTGAAAGAGTTGAAGGGCGGCGAGGCCGACACCACCAACAATCGCATGGAGCTGATGGCAGCAATTTCGGCGCTATCTGCATTGAAAGAGCCATGTGAAGTCGATCTTTACACTGACAGTGTCTATGTGCGTGACGGCATTTCTGGTTGGATTGAGGGCTGGAAGCGCAATGGCTGGAAAACCGCAGCCAAGAAGCCGGTGAAGAATGCCGAACTCTGGCAGGCGCTGGATGAGGCGCGCAAGCCGCATAAGGTGACGTGGCACTGGGTCAAAGGGCATGCAGGTCATCCGGAGAATGAACGCGCTGACGAGCTTGCTCGTGAAGGTATGGAGCCGTTTAAATACAACGGATACAAGTCGCTTCAAGTGAAGTAGCGATTATCGGGTTTGTGAATAAGGAAAGGCTGCGCTGGAGCACAGCGCGGCTTTTTGATTTTCAGGCAAGTTATTTGCCTTGCTGCAATTTGTTGAGATCGGTGGCGCTAACTTTGAATAAATTAAAGCTGTTCGATTAGTGTCGCAGCACTTGAAGTAGCGGCCTGACCAGCCTGTTCCTCGATGTTGAGGGTTTTGAGGACGCCATCTTCAACGATAGCCGAATAACGCTTCGAGCGGATGCCAAGACCGCCTGCGGTTGCATCCAGTTCAAGACCAAGAGCTTTGGTAAAAAGGGCGGAACCATCAGCGAGGTACAGGATCTTGCCTTCGCCGCCAGTGCTCTGCGCCCATGCGCCCATAACGAAAGCGTCATTCACTGCAACGACTGCGATCTGATCGACGCCCTTCGCGAGGATGGTATCGCGATTTTCAAGATAGCCCGGCAGGTGGTTGAGGCTGCAGGTCGGTGTGAAAGCACCGGGAACCGCGAACAGAACGACCTTTTTGCCAGCAAAGACTTCGTCAGTCGTCACTTCCTTGACGCCGTCTGCGGTCTTTATCTTGAAGGTTGCTGCGGGCAGCTTGTCACCAACTTTGATCGTCATCGTTTTTCTCCTGAAGATGAGCGTGTGCCGTCATTGCCCACCTGTATGAATCGCTGAATTTCGACTGCCAGTGCATGAAACATGGCGACGACACTTAAGCCGATAATGATCCGTTCGACAATTTCAAATTACGGATCTTACAAGTTAATCCAGCCTGACCTGTCCGGAAACTGCTTTGCCATTCTGAACCAGCGTATAGTCTATCAGCGTGCCGCCCTCAGCTTTGCCATGAAGCGTGGCTGCGAAGCGCAATTGACCAGTATCTTTCTCGGGCTTTGCCTCGGAAAGGCTTAGCTGGTCGCTTCCGATAAAAAGTTCGGCAGGTGCGTGGGCGTCGGGAAGCGCAATCTCAAAAACCGCTTTGCTTTCCTCTCGCTTTGCGCTTTTTACGCCAAACTCGGCGGATGCGGGGGCTGGCAGGCGACCAAAGGCGGTTTCGACAATCGTATGCGCGGCGATGGCCTGTGGCGATTGTTCTGGTGTTACCTTCAATGGAAAATCAAACTGAGCCTGAACGGGAATGCAGATTTTTTCACAGACGCCGAGAAAGACATGCCCTTTCAGCCGCTGTTCGCCAGGTTTTACGTGGAAGGTTAGTGGCAACGATACTGAATGTTTGTAGCCGATACCGCCTTCGTCACCGGCATCAAAATATACGGGGGCCGGATAGTCGATCCGCGCAGAAGTGCCGCCTTCTATATTGAGCTGCGGTGGCACACCTGCATCACCCGGATTGCGCCAATAGGTTTTCCATCCGGGATTGAGATCGATTTGCAATGCTCCGCGCAGTTCGCCGTGCGGCTTTGCGTCTTCAAGAATAACACGGACTTTGCCGCCCGGCGTTTCCGACCAGTCAGACGTGGCAGCCTGCGCGGCAACTGCCGCACTCAAGAGCAGAGGGAGGACAAGAAACTGAATTGATCTCATGCGGCGAGATTGATGGAAAATCATGTTTCTATCAAGGCTGAGTTTAAGTCTGTAAATTGTAGTTCAGAGTTTCAGCAACAATTGTAGTGTCACGCTCGAAACGATGACAAAACCCAGGCCGAGATGAAACAGAAAAGCAATATTGGATATGATGCGCAGCGCGTCATAATCAGCAAAATTTGTGGCGATCTCATCTGGCGGTGTGGGGTTGCGCCAAAGATATAACGCAAAGCGATAATTACCGCGTTGCATGGTGAAAATGTAATAAAGATCAGACACATCTCCGATCGCCTTTGTCATTGACGGGCTTTGCCTGATGAAATCGATAAGCGGAGAAAGTCTGACCTGCGCGTATATAGAATAAGCCAAGAAGGCTGCTGCCGAAATTACAACTATATACATCAACATGCTGATGATTCTTCTCAATCTTTAATTGCATTTATTCGCGGGGAGGTTGCTTCAATATGCAATCCAAAATCAAGCCCGTTCGAAGCAATAAGAAACTTTGCACGAATTTCATTGTCATTTGCCGCAGTCTTGCTACCTTCATATCTATGACAATTCTCAGGAAGCCAAACCAGGAGCAGGGTTTCTTGAACGGGCAATTCCTGCTCGCAATGCCCGGAATGAGCGACGAGCGTTTTGCCCGCGCAGTGGTCTATATTTGTGCCCATTCTGAAGAGGGCGCGATGGGTTTCATCATTAATCAGGTCCAGCCGGTTGGGTTTCCCGATCTCCTTCGTCAGATCGGCGTCATTGGTGATGAGGATCTGATTATGCTACCGGCGCGCGCGCAGCATATGGTCATCCGCGATGGCGGACCGGTCGATCGAACCCGCGGTTTCGTGTTGCATACCGACGACTACATGGTCGATTCCACTATGCCGGTCACAGAAGACATTTGTCTCACAGCAACGGTCGATATTCTGCGTGCGATCTATGGAGGCAATGGGCCAACGCAAGCATTGATGACCCTGGGCTACTCGGGCTGGGCACCCGGACAGCTCGATCTGGAATTTGCAGAGAACGGCTGGCTGACATGCCCGGCGCCGATGGACATGCTGTTTGATAGCGATATTGTCGGAAAATACGACAGGCTGATGACCCGGATGGGGATCGACATGACGCGGCTCGTTTCCGAAGCCGGTCATGCCTGAATGATTATCGTGTAAAAATAAGACTTAGAGCGGCTCCAGTTAAGACTGAATCGTTGGAGCCGCTAACTATTTGTTTGTACGCATTATCCTACGCAAAAGTGCTTCGCACTTTATGCTGGAAATGCTTTAAGCCGCAGCTGCGTCCAGCTGTTCCCGGATCATGCGCGTTGCATCTTCCCGACTTGATGGTTCGCCAAACATGAAGCTCTGTACATATTCGCAGCCCATCTGGCGCAATTGAAGAGCATCACTTTCACTGTCAACACCTTCAGTCACAACGGCAAGACCGAGATCATGCGCCATGCTGACGATGGAGCGCAGGAGCGTCGTCTTTTGCGGCTGATCGCCTTTAACGAACGAGCGGTCGATCTTGATGATATCGAACGGAAAGCGCGTCAGATAGGCAAGTGAAGAATAGCCGGTGCCGAAATCGTCAAGTGACAGGCCTACACCCATGGTCTTGAGCCGTGCGAGGACATGGGCCGACTGTTCAGGATTTTCCATCAGCACGGATTCAGTCAATTCCAGCTTGAGGCTGCCGGGCGTGAGATGAATGCGCGAGAGAACCGAGCGCACATCATTGATCAGATCCTGCCGGATCAACTGTGTGCTCGACAGATTAACGGACACAAACAGATCAAGCTTGGGGAACTGTTCCTGCCATGCATACAGATCTTCTGCCGCACGCTGAATGGCGAACAGTCCAAGCTGCACGATCAGGCCAGAGCTTTCGGCAATCGGAATAAATTCGGACGGAGAAATTCCGCCACGGCGCGGATGCTCCCAGCGCATCAATGCTTCAAAGCCCGCAATGGTGCCATCATCAAGCCGGACAATCGGCTGATAGACCAGGCTGATTTCATCGCGCTCAAGGGCACGGCGCAAATCGGATTCCAGCTGTAACTTGTCACTGCCGATTGCACGGAATGCCGGACGGAACGGCTCAATGCGGTCGCCGCCGAAGCGTTTGGCCTGATGCATGGCCAGTTCGGCGTCTTTGACAAAATCCTCCGCTGAGGCAGCGGTTTTCGTCCAGGTGATCAGGCCGACCGATGCCGTTAGCACAATCTCACGCTTGGCATAGGCAATCGGCGAACGAACTGCCTGACGCAGAGCTTCAGCAAAAGATGCAATACGACCCGGATCGCTTTCAGACGCGAGCAGAAGGCCGAATTGATCAGACGACAAACGTGAAAGCGTGTCCTGTGGCTTCATAAGGCGTGACAGGCGCCGCGAGATGGTAAGCAGGATCGTATCACCAGCTGACATGCCAAGGCTGTCGTTGACCTGCTTGAAGCGGTCGATGTCGATGATGAAAACGGTCGGGTGCAGTCTGCTCTCGCCGCGCGCCATATTCATCACGTTGCTGAGACGATCCAGAAATAGCTCACGATTGGGCAGACCGGTCAGATTGTCGTGCACAGCATCGTGCAACAGGCGCTCTTCGGCTTTTTTCTGCTCTGTCACATTGACCAGCGTACCGACACAACGGACGATCTCGCCATCCGAACCGATGACAGGACGGGCGCGCAGAGCATACCAATGATAGTGGCCATCATTGGCGCGCAGGCGGAAAATTTGCCCGATGCGTCCGCGACGGTTTTCGAGAATGGCATCGAGCGTTGAACGGAACCGGTCACGATCATCGGCATGCATGGCGGGTAGCCAGTTTCGCACAGGCCCCTGCAGCGAACTTGCGGTGTTTCCAAGATAATTAGCAATGTCTGGCGTCGTCACAACGCGGTCACGTGGCACGTCCCAGTCCCAGACAATGTCTCCGGCGCCAATGACAGCCAGCGCCTGCCGTTCCATATCTGAGAGCAAGCCCTGTTGAAGCGCACCACCGGAAAAAGCGTGCTGCATGACAGTGAAGCCGATCAGAAGCACAATGAGGACCAGACCACCGCCGAGAGCGGGTTGGACAATATCATTGTCGAGCTGGCCAGAGACTGCCATCCAGGCACCGAGCAGCCATATGAGCGTAAGCAGCCAGGCGGGAATAAGCATCACCGCTCGGTCATAACCTTTGACTGCCAGATAACCGATGATGAAGACACCGGATACGACGGTGAGCGCCAGCGACATGCGTGCGATGCCCGATGCGACCGGTGGATCGAATACTGCTACGCCTGCGAGCGCAATGAGCCCCAACACCCATGTCACCGCGCCATAACTGAAATGATCATGCCATCGGTTGAGATTGAGATATGTGAACAGAAAAATCACCAGAGAGGCGGCGAGTGCCACTTCCGTGCCCGCTCGCCAGACCTGCTCGTTGCCGGGCGTGATCTCCATCAGCTTGTTCCAGAAGCCAAAGTCGACACAGATATAGGCCAGTACAGCCCATGCAAGCGCGGCAGTTGCCGGGAATAGCGAGGTTCCCTTAACAACGAAGAGGATCGTCAAGAACAGTGCGAGAAGGCCGGAAATACCAAGCAGAATGCCACGATAAAGCGTGTAGGAGTTGACCGCATCCTTGTACGCTTCAGGCTCCCACAGATAGAGCTGGGGAAGATTATGTGACGAGAGTTCCGCAACAAATGTGACGACCGTACCCGGATTAAGCGTAATGCGAAAAACGTCGGCATCCGCACTTGGCTGGCGGTCGAGCGCAAAGCCCTCGCTCGGTGTAATCGATGAAATACGTTGTGAGCCCAGATCAGGCCAGATCACGCCTGAACCGACGAGACGGAAGTGGGGAGCCACGATCAGGCGGTCAATCTGCTCGTCCGTGGGATTGGCGATGGAAAAAGCGGCCCAGTCACCAGATGCGTTGGAATTAGGATCGGCTTGCACCTCGATACGGCGTACAATGCCATCTGCACCGGGGGCGGTGGAAACCTGTACACTCTCACCTTGATTGCGCAGCAGCTCAACAGCGCGCGAAAGGTCAAGGGCTGTGTCTTCTTTTGAGATTTTTATCGGCTCGACAGCAAAAGCATGAACCGTTGAAAAGAACACAATGGCAATGAACGCGGAGATAATCCGCGCGAAGGCTGAAAAAAACCTGTCTGTAAGACCGTTCACGAGCGTTCAACCTTGCCATTGGTCATGCGTATGTCGCTTTCTAAAAGGGCAAATAACAGGTGATCCTGCCAGAAGCCGTTTATTTTGAGATAGGAACGCAACAGTCCTTCTCTCTGAAATCCGGCTTTTTCGAGAAGCCGTATCGAACGTACATTATGGGGAATACAGGCAGCTTCAATCCGGTGCAACCTCAGTTCCCCGAAAGCAAAGGGGATAACCATTGATAAGGCTTCGGTCATATAGCCTTGGCCGGCGACGGATACACCGCTCCAATAGCCGATCATGCCGCTTTGGCCGACACCGCGTCTGATGTTGCCAAGGGTAATTCCGCCTAAAAGCCGGTTGTCACCGTTACGGAAAATAAAAAACGGATAGCCGGTGCCATCGGACATTTCCTCCTGTACGCGTCGCAGCCGATGGCGGAAAGCGCTTTTGGTCAGGTCGTCATCGGCCCAGGTCGGTTCCCATGGGGTAAGAAAGGCGCGGCTCTGCTCGCGCACATTGGCCCAACTTGCAAAGTCGGTCATCAATGGCTCGCGCAAATAAATGCGCTTCCCACGAAGGATTGTCGGATTGCTGCGCCGGAATGGCAGGCCGATCATGCGGGTTCCTGTTTTAAGGAGGGCGGTGAGGGAAATAGGACAGCGAGGCATTGGGGCAATATGTTTATCGCCTGAAACCTGTTGTACTATTCCGTGTCACCTGCGTTCTTATCCTTGCTGCCTTACACAGCAATCTTCCTTGTATGTGCGCTGGTCGAGAGAGCATCGGTGAGCCCCTCAAAGCCCATCAGACGTCCAACGGGGCCAACACCTGCAATCGTCGGCTTGCTGTCAAGGAACAGGCGTCCGGCAAGATCGCTCAGTCGTTCCGGAGTGATCAGCGAGAGGCGATCCATCAGTTCGCTGTTTGCAACTGGACGGCCATAGAGCAGGAACTGGCGTGCGATCTGTCCCGCGCGGCTTGCAGCGCTTTCCTGCGACATGAGCAGGCTTGCGCTGTACTGCGCACGAGCGCGATTGACTTCCTCAATGCTGATGGAATCCGCTGCTTTGTGCAGCTCGTCGATAATGACCGGCAGTAGCTCTACGAGTTCATCGCGACCAGTCGCAGCATGGATGCCGAACAGACCCGTATCGGAAAAGCCCCAATGGAAAGCGTAGACCGAATAACAAAGGCCGCGCTTTTCACGCACTTCCTGAAACAGCCGCGAAGACATGCCGCCGCCGAGGATCATGGAAAGAAGCTGTGAGGCATAGAAATCGCGCACATGATAGGCGCGGCCTTCAAAGCCGATCAGTACCTGCGCATCCATCAATTCGCGATTTTCGCGGAAATCACCGCCAACATAGGTGGCGAGATCAAGCGTTGGCGCGGTATTGTGCGCACGGAAGCCGCCGAGACGCTTTTCCACTTCCTTCACGAACTGATCGTGATCAATGCCGCCTGCTGCCGTCACCACCATGCGGTCAGCGCTGTACTGTTCATCGATATACTGGCGCAGGTCGTCCGAAGTGAAGGACATGACCGTATCGGGCTCGCCAAGAATGGCGCGTCCGATTGGCTGATGGCGATAAGCGGTTTCGGTAAAGCGGTCGAAGACGATATCATCAGGCGTATCGTGCGCAGCACCGATTTCCTGCATGATGACCTGCTTTTCGCGCTCAAGCTCCGCTTCATCGAACTTCGAAGCGGTCAGAATATCTGAGAGGATATCGATCGCCAAAGGCATGTCGTTGCGTAGAACACGCGCATAATAAGACGTGGTCTCGACGCTCGTCGCAGCATTGATCTCGCCGCCAACATTTTCGATGTCCGAGGCGATCTGCCAGGCCGTCCGCTTTTCCGTGCCCTTGAAAGCCATATGCTCAAGCAGATGGGCGATGCCATGCCGATCCGGAGCTTCGTTTCGTGCGCCTGCCTTGACCCAGATACCCAACGCGACGCTTTCCACATGCGGCATGTTATCTGTAGCAATGGTCAAGCCATTGGAAAGACGCGTTACTTCAACACCCATAAGCACAATGCTCCCATAGTCCCATTCGGGTTCCCGTTCTTAATTCCCTTAGAGCGCCGGGCGTCCTTCTGGACGCTAAAGGACGCTCTAACTCTTTTAAACTACGCATCTTGCTTTCCAAAACTCGATTCCGATTTTTGGGCCGATGCGGTAGAAGAGCACGCGCATTTTATGCCCGAGAATGACGGCGAACGTATTCTTCCACGATTTTCAGGTCGTTGTGAAGAACTGTGAAACTTTCTTTTCGTTGCATCAAGTCCGAAAGCCATGCCGGAAGTTCCGGGTTGATACCGCTCGCAGCCTTTACGGCATCGGGGAATTTCGCCGGGTGGGCTGTTGCCAGAACCACCATTGGTGCGTTCCCGGATACTTTTTCGCGAGCGACCTTAACAGCAATCGCCGAGTGCGGATCAAGCAGATAACCATCTGCTTCAAGCACAGACTTAATGGTTTGCGCAGTTTCCTCGACCGTAGAACGGCCCGCTGAAAACTCGTTGCGAATGGCGGAAAGCGGCTTTTCGGAGATAGTGAAGCCGCCCGACTGCTTCAGGCTCTGCATCAGACCACGCACAGCCGCCGCATCGCGGTCGTGTGCTTCAAACAATAAACGCTCGAAATTGGACGAAATCTGGATGTCCATCGAAGGCGAGGTTGTTTGTTCGACACCACGCATTTCGTAAGCGCCACCGTCCAGCGTGCGTGAGAGAATGTCGTTGTCGTTGGTGGCGATGATGAGCTGATCGATTGGAAGGCCCATTTTCTTGGCAACGAAGCCTGCAAAAATATCGCCGAAATTACCGGTTGGCACCGTGAAGGACACGGCACGGTCAGGCGCACCAAGGCTCAGCGCTGCTGTGAAATAGTAGACCACCTGTGGCATGATACGCGCCCAGTTGATCGAGTTCACACCGGAAAGCGAAATCGCATCACGGAATTCGAGATCGTTGAACATGCCTTTGACCAGATTCTGGCAGTCATCGAAGTTACCTTCGATGGAAAGGGCATGAACGTTGGAAAAGCCGGAGCTGGTCATCTGGCGCTGCTGCACCGGTGACACGCGGCCATTCGGGAAGAGAATAAAGATATCTGTATTGTTGCGGCCGCCAAAAGCCTCGATAGCCGCGCCGCCTGTGTCGCCGGAAGTGGCGCCGACAATTGTGGCGCGCTCACCGCGTTGGGCCAGCACATAATCCATCATGCGAGCAAGAAGCTGCATGGCGACATCTTTGAAGGCAAGCGTCGGGCCATGGAACAGTTCAAGAATGAACTCATTCGAACCCGTCTGAACCAGAGGGCAGACTGCATCGTGACGGAACGAACCATAGGCTTCACGCACCATGCGCTCGAAATCAGCCTGTGGAATCTCACCGTCGATGAAAGGTGTCAGTACAGCCAGCGCGATATCCACATAGGATTTTCCGCGCAAATCGCGAATTTGTTCCGGGGTGAATTGTGGGTATTCCTGAGGAAGATAGAGGCCGCCATCGCGGGCAAGTCCGGCGAGCAAAGCGTCGCTGAACCCCAGAACAGGTGCTTCGCCGCGCGTGCTGATATATTTCATCTCAAAGGCCTTCATTTCGGGTCGAGGCGGATTTTAGCCGCATAATGCAATAGAGCGTCCCTAAAAAAGCCGCAAGAATTAAAGCATCCTTGTAGGGATGGGGGTTGCTCTTGGCGACAAAAAACAGGAAAACACCCTCACGCTACGCATCGCATAGTGGTATAGAACAGGTCGATCAGTGCAGGGAAGCCCGGTTTATGCAGAAAGCATTACAGAATCGTTCATCGTTGTTTCCAGTCTTTGCAACGGTTTTGCTCGCAGCACTCGCAGGCTGCACGACAAGTGGCACGCAGAAATCTGCGGATGGCGCACAGGCAGACGCCGGCCAGACACGTATCAAAGAATCGGAGTTGCGCGCTTTCTGCCCAACCGTTTCGTTGCGTGACGGCACAGCCTATTTCAACACCTATGAAAAGGGTGGCGATAAGGATGCGAGCCGCGTCATTTATCAGGCGGCGTTGACCGATACTACCCGTTCTTGCCAGTACACTGATGGAACAATCACTCTTGACGTTGCTGCGGCAGGCAAGGTCGTGCCCGGTCCAAAATACAAGAGCGGTAACATCACCATGCCAGTCCGCGTTGCGGTCCTTCAGGGTGACAAGGTGATTTATTCCAAGCTGCATAAGCAGACCGTGAATGTGACCGGCGGTGGTGCGACGCAATTCGTATTTAATGACAAGGGAATCTCGATCCCGTCGGATAGCGCTCGTAGTGTCCAGATTTTTGTGGGCTTTGATGAAGGTCCGTATAACACGAAATAAGTGTTGAGCTTGAGAGCATGTTTCGGCGCTGATGCTGTGCATGAAGCTGAGATGATAAGGGGTGCACGCTGCTATCGCGTGCGCCTTTTTTTTATCTTGCAGTTTGATCGCGCTTGTTATTTATAGTGCTGATAATTGTCACAGCTTTATATTATACATTATTTTTATATAGCTTCTGAGAATATAAATTTGGTATTATTATAGAGACTATTGGAAATAGTAGCCATTTCCTTTATTTTTATGCGTCATAGTAGCATGAGAAAAATGTTTTAAACTGGTTTCCCGATCGTCGATATTGGAACGGCAGGTTTTCTGATGGTGCTTCAGCGCAGGTCTTTTTTATCGCCTGTTTATGTCCTGATCGCCGTTATGCTGCTGCTAGGTGCGATTGCTGGAAAATGGGCTGGTAATCGGTTTCAGCTGCACGAAGAAGAGCGGGATATGGATGCCTATATGTCTGTGCTTATGTCGCAGGCCAATCGCATCATTACATCCGCACAGAAAACATTGGAACAGGCCAACCGTTCTCCTTATGCAATCTGCTCTGACGAGGATAAACGTTATTTACGCGAGCTGCTGTTTGGTGGCTATCATGTCAAGGATATTGGTCGTCTCGTGAATGATCGACTTGAGTGTTCCACTCTCCTGAACGACGTTGACACTGACGAAGTGCGTTCCACCGAAGAGGTGCAGTTAATGGACGGCACTTATATCTATGGTGATCATAAGCTGATTACACCCGGTAGTCACGGCCCCGTCATTGGACGTGGCGAGGCGAATGTTGTGTTGAGCTCGGTCGCTTTTGATGCGTTGCACGTTTCTCAGTATAATTTCGTTGTTTTCCTGACAAACACGGACAAAACGCAATTTGCCCGTCTCTACAGTTTCCCAGAGGCGTTTCCCGGCAATATTGAAAACAGTTTTGTTCCGACTGGCAGCAGTCGGTCGTTTGGCATTTCAGACGATATTCTGCGCGAGAAAACCTGTGATCCTGTTACTGGAATCTGTATTTCGGTTGTGACATCGCAGAGTTGGTATGCCGAGGCGGACCAGCTTCTGCCTTTCGTTTTTACTGCTCTCGGAATGTTTGTTGGTGGTGGTCTTGGTGCAGCCTGGATTTATTATCGAAATCGCGACCAATCTTTGATTTCTCTTTTGGAAAAGGCGCTGGCGGCGAAGAGTCTCACACTGGTTTATCAGCCGGTCGTTAATATCGGAAATGGTAAGATTACAGGCTTCGAGGCGTTGATCCGTTGGGAGATAACGAAGGGCGATTTCGTGCCGCCTGATTTATTTATTGCCCGCGCGGAAGCGGCCGGTATAGCGGATCGCATCACCTTATATGTCATTGATCAGGTGATTTTGGAGATGGGCGAGCTTTTACGGCAGCAACTTTCTTTGCGCATCAATATCAATATGACGGCAGGTGACGTGCAGAACCCGGCATTTATGGCTGCACTCGAACAGCGCCTTGGGGAATTTGATATTAAGCCTCAGCAAATCGGATTGGAATTGACGGAACGCACAGCTGTCGATTTTGCCAGGGCCACCGAAGGTATCAGGCAACTGCGTGAGCGCGGGCATCGGATTTATATCGATGACTTTGGTACAGGCTATTCCAATCTCGCTTATTTGGGCGAGCTGCAGGTCGATGCCATCAAGATTGACAAGGCTTTCACGCGTACAGTCGGTGATGAACGTGGAACGGTATCAATCGTGCCCCAGATTATTTCGATGGCACATGAACACGGTCTGGATATTGTCGTTGAGGGCCTTGAGACGGAAGCTCAGGTCAACTATTTCCGCGGCATTAGCGATAAGCTATCCGGGCAGGGCTGGTTTTTCGGCAGGCCTGTTGACGCAACATCGGTACAGGCGCTTGTCGGAAACATTACTCCATCCAAAAAACGCGGGCGCAGCAGAGCGTCGGCGGCGAAATAGATATTTAACTATAGAACAAATCTATAAGATTCTAATTAAATTAGACTGCTTCTGTGAAGTGAAAAGCAAGAGGTTTGCATTACAACAATTTCAGCAGGGATGATTGTGTCTGGTGAAGGGCTGGTCGTCTCCGATTGAAACTGCAACGAACCAAGAGGATAGGGCGGCTTATAGAAACCGCTCTGGTCTATGCCCATGAAACCAAAATATGAACGCGTTCTTGAGCCGACAGACACCTGGGCGATCTTCGACGTCACGACGGACGAGCCCGCATCGATCGGCGACAGGTTGATGATTGGTCTGAGCGAAAGCGAATCGGAAGAATTGCTCGCCACACTCAATGCTGCCGCGAAGAGCAAGAATAAGCGCAGCGCTGCGTAGCGCTGTATTGCAAGCCAGCAGGGTGAGCCCTGACTGTTCGATGCTTTGGCATTGCGAAGTAAAAAGCGCTGAACCAGCGCTTTTTAATTGATAGTTCTCCCGAAAGCGTGTGTTTCGGGAGAAATCACAAGCTTCAGGCGTCGGTCCAGATTGATAAGGCCTCGATTACGCCCGGCAGATCCTTATGGCGATGGATCACGGTTTCAGCACCTGCATCCGTCAGTTTGTCGGCATGACCGGGATAGGTGTGCGCGCCACCGGTAAAACCGATAACACGCATTCCGGCTGCACGCGCGCCATGAATGCCATGCGCTGAATCTTCAATCACGATGACATCCGCTGGATCGACACCAAATTGCTTTGCAGCATAGAGGAAAACGTCGGGTGCAGGCTTCGGCTTTTTTGTGCCTACTTCGCGCGATGAGAAGATATTTGGCGCGAAAAGATCATAGAGACCGACGCGTTTCAACATGAGTTCAAGGCGTGCATTGGTCGAGTTCGAGCAAATGCACTTTGGTAGCCCAAGTGCAGAAACAACCTCGACGATATCTTCAATCGCCTGCACCTCATTTTTCAAGCGCTCATCAAGCAGTTTTTCCGACTTGTCGAGAAGAGACGCGGAAATCGGAATGCCTGCTTCGCGTTCCACTGTCAGAAGAATGTCCTGCCAGGTGAGGCCGGCGAAGCGCTCGCCTACTTCTTCCGCTTCAATCGGATATCCGGCTTCTGTCAGAAGAACAGCATCGACTTGCGCTGCGATGACTTCCGAATCCACCAATACGCCATCGCAGTCAAAAATAATCAGGGAAGGAGCCGCCATTTTACAAGCCTTTTAGAGCGCATACCGAAGTGTGAAACGATTTTCGGGTAAGATGCGCGTTACATCAGAATGTTAGAACGCTGATTTTGTCCACTCGGATCAAACCACGCACTATTGGGAGACGAGGGGGAGATTATCCGCCGAAATACCGCCGATGAGCTACACTTTTATGACTTGCGCGTCAAATTATGGCCGTTCAACTTGCCGTATGTGTCGGAACGATATGCTGGGCCGACCGTTTCCTTCCTCTGGTGAAGGAGAAGTTTATGCGAAAGTCTGTTGTGCTGTTCATTCTCGCAATTGTCGTCGTTCTGGCATTCATTCTTGCGACACCCTATTATTACAGCGTATCGCCTGAGAACCGTGGAACCGAGCCCGTAACGGACACGTCTCAGTAAGCACCCGATCTTTCAATCACATACAAAGGCGCTAAGATGCTAACGCATCGCGCCTTGACAAAAGTTCAAGCGCCACTCAGGCTTAACCAAAGTCCAATGAGTTCACTCAATGAACTTTGGTATTACACTTCCCCTGAAACCTCACGTCTGCGGCGATCCAGCTCTTCGCTATAGCGACGCAACGTGTGTGCTTCACTTAAAAGCCCAAGCACCTTACGCTCCTGCGCGTTGTTGATGACCGCGAGTGCTTCGGCCTCTGCCCGGTCAAAACGCGCAACGGCTTCCTTGGCATTCATCTGTGGCAGCAGGAACTGGTCCTGATAGCGCAGCAGATCGCTGATGCCACGAGTTCCATCGGTCGTATCGAAACTTTCCGAATAGGCTTCCGGGACAGGGATCATACCAACATAGTGCCCCTCGTTATCCACTGCGATAACGCGCTGGGTTGAACCGAGCGGGAAGTCGTGACGGAACGTTTCAATGTCGGTGTCGATGAGGACGGTGCGTACGTCGTGGCGCATCATGCGGTTGACAGTGAGATTGCGAACCCAGCCGATATCGTGCGCAGAGCGAATGGCTTCGCCACGCAGGTGGAAGCGCCATGTTGCAAATGAGTAGCCGAAAGTCTTTCTGACCATAAGTGATGATGAAACGACGGCCCCCAGAACCAGCATTGCAATCGGGAAATCGCCGGTCAGTTCAAGCGCGAGAAAAGCCATGGTGAGAGGGCCACCAACAATGGCCACCGCCATCGAACTCATGCCGATCACGGCGTAGACTTCCGGCTCCAGCGAAAGTGGCAAAACCATGCCTGTCACGGCTGCGAAAAGCTTGCCCGTCAGCGCACCGAGAAACAGCGAGGCAAAGAACAGGCCACCACGAAAGCCTGAACCAATCGAAATCGCTGAGGCAAGTGATTTGCTGAAAATCAGCAGCAGCAGCACTGGAATGGTTAGGTTGGCATTCAGATCGAGATGCAAAGCGCCATGACCGGAAGCCAGAACCTGCGGTGAAACGAAAGCAATCATCCCGACAATCGCACCGCCGATAGCCGGAGCCATCACAGTCGGTATGATGCTTTTTCGTGCAATGCGTTCAACCGTGGTAACACCACGCATGATGAGAATGGCGATACCTGCCGCCAGAAAGCCAAGCACCAGCGCAGGTACATAATCGCGCGCCGCAATACCATCCAGTGGTCCGATTTGAATAACGAATGGAGCTCCACCAATCGCCTGTGTAACCAGCATGCCGACAATGGCTGCGACCACGACCGGTGCCAGCGTTGCGATAGAGTAAACGCCGATGATCAGCTCAAATGCATAGAACGCACCCGTAAGCGGCGCATTGAACGCGCTTGCAATAGCTGCGGCAGCACCGCAACCGACCAAAGTGCGCAAATCGGCACGCCGTAGTTTCAGCGCGCGACCAATGCGTGATGCAAAGCCACTGGCCAGCTGCGTATAAGCTGCCTCAAGTCCGACCGAGGCACCAAAACCATTAGAAATGAGGTTCTGTCCCACAAGAATAAAACTGTCTGTCAGCGACAGGTGTCCGCCGTGAAGCGCATTGGCTTCAATGGGGTCGACGATGGGCTTTTTGCGCCAGCGTGCCAGTATCCATATGACAACGCCCATAAGAATACCGCCAGCCAGGGGCGCGATATAGGCGCTTGGATTAAGTTGCGATGCAGAACTAAGCCTCTCACCCTCTGCGAGCCCGAAGAGCGCCTGATGCATCCATTGCGAAATGCCGCCAATGGCGGCGACAGCAAGGGCTGAAATGATACCGATGACTACGCCGGCAATGGCGAGGCCGATTTCACTTCCACGCACCAGTGCGCGCATGCGGAAGGGTACGAAAAGAACCCGCAAATACCGGTTGTGACGCAGTTCGTTGATATTCATGTCAGACACATAAAAGGACACGCAAATCAGTTGAGGGTGTTAGCGCAATCATAGAGGTAAACGAATAACCAAGCCTTATTGATTGCGCCATTTGAGAGCCTCGAACTGCAATTTGTTGACGGCTTTAATATGGCTGGAACAAAACTGTCAAAGCCAGTTGGTTGCACAAAGTGCCGGAAATACGGGCTTTTAGAGGGGAATTAAGAAAAGATTTACAATTTCAATCACTTGGCGTTAACCGCATATTTACCCTACTCAGTAACCATAAGGACAAGTTTTTAGCGTTCACAGGTAATCGAGTATCCCATGTCCCTAGTACGTCTTGCACATGAGTTGCCTATTGAGGCCCCGCGTACCGCTTGGCTCGACTCTATCATCAAGGGTGATTGCGTTTCTGCACTGGAACGCCTTCCGGATCACTCGGTGGACGTCATTTTTGCCGACCCTCCTTACAATCTCCAGCTTGGCGGCGATCTTCACCGCCCTGATCAGACAATGGTTAGCGCTGTTGACGATCATTGGGATCAGTTTGAAAGCTTCCAGGCCTATGATGCTTTCACTCGCGCATGGCTGCTTGCTTGCCGCCGCGTGCTGAAGCCAAATGGCACTATCTGGGTCATTGGTTCCTACCACAATATTTTCCGCGTCGGCACGCAGCTGCAGGACATCGGCTTCTGGCTCTTGAACGACATCGTATGGCGCAAGACCAACCCGATGCCGAACTTCCGTGGTCGCCGTTTCCAGAACGCGCATGAAACACTGATCTGGGCTTCGCGTGATGCAAAGGGCAAAGGCTACACGTTCAATTACGATGCCATGAAAGCTGCCAATGACGATGTTCAGATGCGCTCTGACTGGCTGTTCCCTATCTGCACGGGTTCTGAACGTCTGAAAGATGAAAACGGCGACAAGGTGCATCCAACACAAAAGCCGGAAGCATTGCTCGCTCGCATCATGATGGCTTCGAGCAAGCCGGGCGATGTCATTCTTGATCCATTCTTTGGCTCAGGCACGACCGGTGCCGTTGCAAAGCGTCTTGGCCGTCACTTTGTCGGCATTGAACGCGAGCAGACCTATATCGATGCGGCAACTGCACGCATTGATGCGGTTGAACCACTGGGCAAGGCCGAACTTACAGTGATGACAGGCAAGCGCGCGGAACCACGCGTGGCTTTCACCTCGATCATGGAAGCAGGCCTTCTGCGTCCGGGCACAGTTCTTTCCGATGCGCGCCGCCGCCATGCTGCGATTGTTCGGGCTGACGGTACTTTGGCTGCCAACGGCGAAGCCGGTTCCATCCACCGTATTGGTGCCAAGGTGCAGGGCTTTGATGCCTGCAATGGCTGGACGTTCTGGCACTTTGAAGAAAATGGTGTTTTGAAGCCAATTGATGAGCTGCGCACGATTATTCGTGATCAGATGGCAGCTGCAGGCGCGTAAATCTGAAATGGAAATAGCCTACTACTATCGGACGACCTCCAACAAAGTCTGATGAAAAGACCCCCGAAGTGGATTGCTTCGGGGGTCTTTTTCGTTGTCGGAGATGTTTTGATCAGAAAGAGAGGCCCAGGCCTCTGAGATCGTTTGCAAGTTTGGGTGCGCCAGTGAAATGCACGGCTTGCCAACCCGCAGCCTTCGCACCTTCGACATTGGCGGGACTATCGTCGATGAAAAGCGTTACAGCTGGGTCTAGATCAAAGCTCGCGACATGATGGTCGTAGATTTCGCGGTCCGGTTTCAACATGTGAATATCGCCGGAAACGGTCACGCCGCGGCTTTCAGTGAGGAACGGAAAGCGGCTTTGCGCTTCGCGCAGCGTATCGGAAGCAAAATTTGTGAGCATGGTCACGTCATTGCCTTGTGCAATAAGCCCTCGCAGGATCGCAACGCTGTCATCGTAGGAATGCGGTACCATCAAGTTCCAGTTTTGGCGGAATGCACGGATGTGGTCGCTGCGGTCAGGATGGGCATAGATCAACAGTGCTTCGGCATCTTCCCAACTGCGACCGCGATCCTGCTCAATATTCCAGGCACCGGTGCAGATATTCTCCAGGAACCAGCGGCGCTCGGTGGCATCAGGGATCACATCAAGGTAAGCGAGCTCCGGATCATAATGCAGCAGCACTTTGCCGATATCGAAGACGACGTGTTGGACTGGTCTGGTCAACGGCTTTTCCTCCCCCGTTTGAAAGCATCTGGAATGGCGGCCGAGATGGCCTTTTTCATGACGGTTGGCAGTGCTTCATCCTCTAATTCTGAAGGAGAGGACCACCAGCTATCATTGGTCGTGTGTTTGGCAATATTGCTGACTGAATAGACAGAGAGGCGCAATTCGAAATGTGTGAACACATGCGTGATGCTGCCTGATGGCACCCAAGGGGCGATAAATGGGGCGGCGTCTATGCTGGAATCGCCGTCGATGCGCGCGGTCCAGCTGCTTCCCGGTACTTCCGTCATTCCGGCAAGCAGGCCTTCGCGTTGCCGTTTACGCAACAAAACTGAACCGTCGTCTGCGACTGCGATAAAAGCGGCACCCGTTCTTATTGGCTTTTGAGCCTTCGGTGCCTTGACGGGAAACTCTTCCGGGTCGCGGGTAGCGAGCGCTTCACAATTGTCATTCACTGGGCAAATTGCGCAGGCGGGACGACGCGGCGTACAAATAGTTGCGCCGAGATCCATCATGGCTTGCGCAAAATCGCCTGGCCTGTCGGCGGGTGTCATTTCGCCCATGCGGGCACGAATCTCAGTCTTGGCAGCGGGTAGAGGTGTGTCGATCGCAAATAATCTTGAAATTACGCGTTCAACATTGCCATCGACCACTGCTGCAGGTTCGCCGAAAGCGATAGCTGCGATGGCTGCTGAAGTGTAATCACCGATACCCGGAAGCTCTTTCAGGCCGACCGCAGTAGAGGGAAACTTTCCACCATAATTTGCGACAATAAGGTCGGCGCATTTTTTGAGATTGCGCGCACGTGAATAGTAACCGAGCCCGGCCCACGCACGTAGAATATCGTCTTCGCTTGCCTTAGCCATAGACGCTACGTTCGGCCAGCGTTCGACAAATTTGCTGAAATAGGATTTGACCGCTTCAACAGTGGTTTGTTGAAGCATTATTTCTGAGAGCCACACCCGGTAAGGATCTGAATTCATGCCGCGCGATTGCTCAACTGGTGATACACGCCACGGTAGAATTCGGTGATGCCGGTCATACCAGTCAAGAATTTGTGCAGTTCTGGTAGTATCGGGAGTGTGGAGCATTTGATCGGTATGATTTAAACGTTGGGAAACTGTCTCTAATCTGATTAAAGACCTTTGTTTAGAATTGATAGAAATTAATGCATAGCATCGCTTTCTTGTGCTTTTATGCGCATGCGATAAATCTCACGGCAGTGAGGCGGGAAGCAGATGTGAAATAAGGAGAATCCGTGGCTAGTTCTGTCCCGGTATATGTCATCAATCTCGCACGCTCCCAGGACAGATGGGATGCTTTGCGAGCGAGCGCCAATAAGTTTTCAGTTGATGTCCGTCGTGTTGAGGCAGTCGAAGGTAAATTACTGACCGATGACGAGTTGGCGGATTTTGACGAGGCTGGCTTTCGTCGTAGACATGGAAAAATTGCACTGCCTGCCGAAATCGGCTGCTATTTCAGTCACATCAGGGCACTGGAGGCAATTATCGCTGCGGATGAGCCTTTTGCGGTTATTGTGGAAGACGATGTCGAATTCACACCTGAGTTCACGCCATTTATTACCGAAGCGAGCAGATTGAAAGGATGGGACGTCATTAAACTCGTCAACCATCGTACGGCGGCTTTCCGAGGGTTTAGTCCTGTCGATAAGCGCTTTTCCATTGGGCGTTGCCTACATGGGCCATCAGGTAGTTCTGCTGCCTATATTGTCACATTAGACGGTGCCAGGCGCCTTCTTGCAGGGATCAAGCCGATGTGCCTTCCCTATGATGTTGCTTTAGAGCGCGGTTGGGCAGGCAGCTATGAAATTTTCACGACCGACAAACCGGTGATAGCTCTTTCTGACGTGGCGATCTCTACGATTGCACAAGGTAGAAAAGGGTACGCCAAAGCACGCCTGCCAGCATACAAAAGACTAACTACTCTTTTCTTTCGATCAACTGACTATGTCAGGCGAATCGCATACGCTCTCAGGCGAAGTGGCCTAAAAGAGGTGTAAGTGGCTTTTCTCAAAAAATCATTTCTTGTACGGCGGCGAATAGACCATTGGGTTCTTGGTGCCGCTTCTGCCGCTATGCCTATCCGATTAGGATTGGGCCCAATCATTCTTTTCGTGTTTTCATGTATTGGAATCTATCTTAGTTTGGCTCGCCATGCGGCGACCCGCCTTTTTGCAAAGAAATTCTATATATTCATTCTACTGTATGCAGCTTGGTCATTAGGACTTATTCTGTTTAGGGGAGAGCCTTTCAGCAATAACCGCCAGATTGGTTATACGTTACTCATCGCGATATTTGCATTTGCAGGTCCGGGCATGCTTTTGGTGCGCAATCCTTTGCGAGCCTACGTATTGGGTGCACGCGTCGGTGTTGTGATGGCTGTGTTCGCTGTGCTTTACCTTGTATTGACGCAAGGTGGTCGCATAGGTGTTGGTGGAAACGAGGCAGTGTTCGCATTTGTTGCTGGCGTCTCAGCAATCTCAGCAGCCATTCCCATTAGTAAACCGCCGCGTTATCTTCCAAATGGGCCACACTGGCTGATACTGGGTCTCGTTGCTGTTCTTGCATCAGAGACACGCGCTGTGATCGTCGTTTTGCCCATTTTCGCAGCCATTGAGATTATTCTTTTTCTCAAACGCTTCAGCATACGACAGCAGGGAGCAGCATACGCTGCAGTTGTGGCTGCGCTTGCTGCCCTCGTGATCGTAGGGCCGGTAGGAGATATCATCTCCAAACGTTTTGCAGGTATGGTCGAATATTATGACAGCGGTGATAGTTCCAAGTGGGAAGACAAAATCTCAGCAGATATCCGTGAGGTTATGTGGAAGAATGCTGTAAAAGTCATTGAACATAATCCCATAGCGGGCGTTGGCTCCTATTCAAAAATGGATGTCGTTCGTGCGCAGGCTGGCGAACAGGCATCCATGCTCGATGGTTTCCGACATGTTCACAATACGATCCTTGATGAACTGCTGAATGACGGCATTATCGGATTGTTTTTCATGTTTGCGGCCTTTCTTTCGATTTTTGTGCACCTCTGGCGGAATTCGGATAGCTGGGGAATGCGGCGCGCCTTGATTTACTTCGCTGTGGTGTCCGGAAGCTATGGCATGCTGCATAATCCGCTCTTGCATGAAGTGACTATTTCTTCGGTAATGTTCTTCATTGCGGCACTAAACGCAGCTTCATCACGTCGCATCATGGCTTTGCGTCGAGCAGGCCTCTCAAACTATATTCGCGGGAATTAGGTTTTATGAAAGCAATCGTGACGGGTGCCGCTGGTTTCATCGGCTTTCACACTGCGGCGCGCCTTTTGGATGAAGGCTGGCAAGTCATTGGCATCGATAATCTCAACGATTATTATCAGGTGGATCTCAAGGAAACCCGTCTCGCCAAGCTGAATGCGCGTAATGGTTTCCGTTTTGCACAGGCCGATATTTCTGATTCCGATGTATTCAATGCAGCTGTAGGTGCTGATCGTGATGCCGATGTAATTGTGCATCTCGCGGCGCAGGCTGGAGTGCGTTATTCCATCGAAAATCCTGCAGCCTATGTCTCGGCAAATGTCATGGGGCAGGTTACTGTTTTCGAGACGGCGCTAAAGCTCGAAAAACGCCCGCCGGTCGTTTATGCCAGCTCGTCGTCGGTCTATGGCGCGAATGAGAAAATCCCGTTTTCCGAAAGTGATCCAGTGGATCATCCAGTTTCGGTTTATGCGGCGACCAAACGCTCAGGCGAGCTTCTGGCCTCCTCCTATAAGCATGTTCATGGCCTGCACTCGACTGGACTGCGTTTTTTCACCGTCTATGGGCCATTTGGGCGTCCGGATATGGCGCCATGGCTCTTCACCTCGGCGATCCTCAAGGGGGAGCCGATCCGCGTTTTCAATAATGGCGAAATGCAGCGCGACTTCACCTTCATCAATGATATCGTGAGCGGCGTACTGGGTGCGGTAAAGCGCATTCTTGAACACCCTGAACAAACTGCGCCAGTCTACAACCTAGGCAATAACCGCCCGGTCATGCTTAATGATTTCATCGCGGCCATTGAAAAAGCTTGCGGTAAAGAGGCAGTCCGCAAGCTGGAGCCAATGCCCGCAGCCGATGTCCCGCGCACTTATGCTGACATAGCGCTCGCGACCCGCGATCTCGGTTTTAGCCCTCAAACCACGCTCGATGAAGGTATCCCTTTGTTTGTTGAGTGGTTTCGGGGTTATAATGGGACGCGATGAGCGAACCAAAATCAAAACGGGGCTTTCGCCCGCTGGCTGACATGACGTCGCGTCTGATGGACCCGATGTTGCAGAAGCGTGCTGGTATCAATCTTTCTCTGCTGCAATCCTGGGAGGATATTGTCGGCCCAGCAATCGGAGCGTCGTCTCGTCCCTTGCGCATATTATGGCCAAGAAGGCTGCACGAAGACGATCCTTTTAGTCCTGCTACCTTAATTATTGCATGCGAAGGTTTCGCAGCCTTGCAGATACAGCATGAGACGGGTGAAATCATCAGCCGTGTAAACGGATTTCTTGGCTTTTCCGCTATCGGTCGCATCAAGATCGAGCAGAAACCTCCCGCACTTGATTTCAAACGTCGTCCCAAACGTTTGGCGGCTTTGGCTCCATCCGAGGAACGCCGGATAGACAAAGCAACAGACGGGATCGAAGACGATGCGTTGCGCGCTGCCCTCGCACGGCTCGGCAAAAATATTCTTGCAGAGAAACGGTCCACGAAGAAGTGAGCGATCTGCCTTAAATTTGATTCAAGATTGGTGCTGAACTGCATTTGATCACAACAGGGCTGGTGATTAGTGATCCGCGACCCTAAATTGTGCTTAAACGTCAACATTTAAACAGGACTGGATGATTCGTATGCCTGCACCGCTTAACCGCAGACATGTTATTTCTCTTGCTGGCGCAGCTGCCGCAGGACTTGCTTTTGCCGGCAATGCGAGCGCACAGTCACGCAGCGCTGAAGCCACTGTCGATGCTGCCAAGGTTGCAGAACCTGGCAAGCTCAAGGACATGGTTTATGGCAAGGCCGATGCGCCTGTTACGATCGTTGAGTATGCATCGCTGACCTGTTCGCATTGTGCTGATTTTGCGGTCAATACTTTTCCGACCATCAAGGAAAAGTACATTGATACCGGCAAGGCGAAGCTGATCTTCCGCGAGTTCCCATTTGATCCACGCGCAACTGCGGCTTTCATGCTGGCTCGTTGCGCCCCGGAAGACCGCTACTTCCCAATGATCGAAGTGTTCTTCAAACAGCAACAGCAATGGGCTGGCGCTGCAGATGGCGAAGCTGCACTGCTTCAAATTGCGAAACTTGCAGGTTTTACACAGGAGTCGTTCAAGGCTTGCTTGACGAACCAGCAAGTTCTCGGTGATGTGAATGCGACCATGGAACGTGGATCGACGGAATTTGGCGTGAACGCCACGCCAACATTCTTCATCAACGGACAGAAATACGCTGGAGCCCTTTCGGTTGACGAGATGTCGGCAATCATTGACAAGCTGCTCTAAGCCGCCTTTCGGCAAGAAAAGCGGACGCTTCATTGCGTCCGCTTTTTGCGTTTCTGAGAGAGGAGCCTGCTGATGCGCTTCTCCAAGCTGCGCCTTGTCGGTTTCAAGTCCTTCGTCGAACCGATGGAGTTCGTCATTGAAGGTGGGCTGACGGGCGTTGTCGGGCCGAATGGCTGCGGTAAGTCCAACCTTGTTGAAGCGCTGCGCTGGGTGATGGGTGAAAACTCATACAAGAACATGCGCGCTTCCGGCATGGATGATGTGATCTTCTCTGGTTCCGCCACGCGGCCTGCGCGCAATACGGCGGAAGTCACCCTTTTTCTGGATAATTCCGACCGCACAGCGCCCGCTGCCTATAATGATCAGGACGAGTTGCAGGTTTCTCGCCGCATTGAACGTGAAGCCGGTTCCGTCTATCGGATCAATGGTAAGGAAGCGCGCGCCAAGGATGTGCAGCTGCTCTTCGCCGATCAATCAACCGGTGCTCGTTCGCCATCCATGGTTGGACAGGGCCGTATCGGTGAACTTATTCAGGCCAAGCCACAGGCGCGGCGTGCGTTGCTCGAAGAAGCAGCAGGTATTTCTGGCCTGCATACCCGCCGTCACGAAGCGGAATTGCGCCTTCGTGCTGCCGAAGGCAATCTTGAGCGCCTCGAAGACGTGGTGGGTGAACTTGGAAGCCAGATAGAAAGCCTGAAACGTCAGGCGCGTCAGGCCAATCGCTTTAAAGCGCTTTCTGCTGATATCCGCCGCGCCGAGGCGTCGTTGCTTCATCTGCGCTGGTCGCAGGCGAAAGCGCAGGAAGGCGAAGCGCAAAGCGCACTTGCACAGGCAACGTCAGTTGTTGGCGACATGGCGCAGGCGCAAATGAATGCTGCGCGCGACCAAGCCGTTGGTGCGCATAAACTGCCCGAAATGCGCGAGGCGGAAGCCAAAGCCGCCGCCGCTTTGCAGCGCCTGTCCATCGCTCGCACGCAGCTTGATGAAGAAGACGGTCGTATTCGCGCCCGCCGCACCGAGCTTATGAAGCGTCTCGAACAGTTGACCGCTGACATTGCCCGCGAAGAGCAGATGGTGCGTGAGAACGCCGATATTCTGGCGCGTCTTGATGAGGAAGAGCAGGAACTGATTGCTTCGAATGAAGCATCTGGCGAGCGCGATGAAGAATTGCGCGCGATCTTTGAGGAAGCAGAAGTCCGACTGCAGGACAGCGAAAACGCGCTGGCTCGTGTAACTGCGGAACGGGCGGAAGCGGCTGCAGAACGCACACAGATCGAGCGGGGATTGCAGGAAACGCAAAGCCGTCGTGACCGTTTGGCAAACCAGATGGAAATGATCGAGCGTGATATCGCAGCGGTTGCCGAGCAGATCGGCGGGCTGTTTGATCCTTCTGAAAAGCGACTTCTCGTTGAAGGAGCGACTGAAGCGCTGGCTGCTGCCGAAGAGGCTGTGGTCGCCGCCGAAGAACTCGTGATTGCTGCACGTGAACAGGAAGCGGCGAGCCGCCAGCCGTTGAACGCAGCTCGCACGGAACTCAATCGTATCGAGACCGAAGCACAAACGCTGGCGCGCATTCTCAATGCCGGTGAGACGGGCCAGTTTCCACCTGTTGTTGAGGAATTACGGGTTGAGAAGGGGTATGAAATAGCCCTTGGCGCAGCACTTGGTGAAGACCTTGATGCGGCCAGCGATGATCACGCACCTGTCTATTGGGCTTATAATCCGGCCTCGGAAACAGACCCGGCATTGCCAGCAGGAGCAACGCCGCTTGATCGTCTGGTGGAAGGTCCGCAGCAATTACGCCGCAGATTGGCACAGGTGGGCGTCGTTTCGGACATTGATGGCCCGCGTCTGCAGGCATCTCTGCGTCCCGGCCAGCGACTGGTGAGCAAAGCCGGTGCTCTGTGGCGCTGGGATGGTTATACGGCGAGTGCCGATGCGCCAACGCCGGCTGCACAGCGGCTTGCGCAGAAGAACCGGCTAGCCGAACTCGAGCAGGAGGCAATTACTGCTGCCCGCCGTGTGCAGGATGTTGAGCAAGCCGTGCAGCGTCTTGAAATGGCCGTACGCGAAGCCGTTGAACATGAGCGTGTCGCGCGCGACGCCTGGCGTGCCCATCAGCGCAAGCTCGATGAAGCGCGTGAAGCACTGGCTGCTGTTGAACGTGCTGCCGGGCAACTGGCAACCAAACGTGCAGGCCTCGAAGAAGCCAAATCACGCCTTGAGGAAAGCCTTGAAGAAGCACAAATTCGTGTGGTTGAGGCCGAAGATCGACTCAACGAAATGCCGGATATGGACGCAATCGGCGAGCGTCATTCGGCTCTGACTTCAGAAGTACAATCGGATCGTGTGACGTTGGCAGAAGCGCGGGCGGCCTATGAAGGTCAGCGACGCGAAGCAGACAATCGTGCAAGACGGTTGGCGATGATCGGCATGGAACGGCGCAGCTGGGCATCACGCGCGCAAAATGCAGAGCAACAAATCGCGGCTTTGAATGATCGCCGGGCAGAAACCGCCGATGAAGCGGAAGTTCTGGCCGAAGCTCCGGAAGAGATTGAAAGCCGTCGCCGCGCATTGCTTAATGAGCTTTCTGAAGCTGATGAGCGCCGCAAACAGGCCGCCGACGTTTTGGCCGAGGCGGAGGCGGTGCAGGCTGAACTCGACAAGGCTGCGACACTGGCGATCCAGCAACTTGCAACCAGCCGTGAGCAACGCGCACGTGCTGAAGAGCGTCTGACTGCTGCCGAGGAGCGCCGCAAAGATACGGAAGCGCGCATCACAGAAGCACTTAACTGCGCGCCGCATGATGCCATCCGTCATACGGGTCTCAAGCCTGAAGATCGCATGCCCGATCCCGATCAGCTCGAACGCCAGCTTGAGCGGCTCAGGATTGAGCGCGAACGGTTGGGTGCAGTCAACCTGCGCGCGGAAGAGGAAAGTCAGGAACTTTCTGCTCGCCTTGAGGCGATCATCTCCGAGCGCGAAGACGTCATTGAAGCGATCAAGAAGCTGCGTCAGGCGATCCAGAGCCTCAACCGCGAAGGTCGCGAGCGCCTGTTGGCTGCTTTCGATGTGGTGAATGTGCAGTTCCAGCGCCTGTTTACGCATCTTTTTGGTGGCGGAACGGCAGAGTTGCAGCTGATCGAAAGCGATGACCCGCTTGATGCCGGGCTGGAAATCCTTGCTCGGCCTCCCGGCAAGAAGCCGCAGACCATGACCCTTCTATCAGGTGGTGAGCAGGCCCTAACCGCCATGGCGCTGATCTTTGCCGTGTTCCTGACCAACCCAGCGCCAATCTGTGTGCTGGACGAAGTGGATGCACCGCTCGACGATCATAATGTCGAGCGCTACTGCAATCTGATGGATGAAATGGCGGCTTCAACCGAAACACGTTTCGTTGTTATCACGCATAATCCGATCACCATGGCCCGTATGAACCGCCTGTTCGGCGTGACCATGGGCGAGCAGGGTGTGAGCCAGCTTGTCTCGGTTGATCTTCAAACCGCAGAGCAGTTGCGCGAAGCAAGCTAGAGAGCAGCCCGAAAAGTGTGAAACGGTTTTCGGAACATGATGCGCGTTAAAACAAATGGTCAGAGCGCCGATCTGATCCAATCAGATTGGTGCTCTAATTGCTGAGTGACAATATCACTCTTCATTTTCGCTTTCGTCATCATCATCGGCTTCAATGACTTGCCAGATGAATGCATGAAGACGTTCTTCAATGCTTGCTCTGGATGCACCTGACGCTTCCATTTCGCGCTTAATTTTGAAGAATTGATCTTTGTCTGATTGCGATAGATATTTAGCGGCGGCTTCAAGTGATGATAGAGATGTGGACATGGCGGTTGATACTGCTTTGTTTGGCAAGATGCGCTTAGAGCGCATCCCGAAAAGTGTGAAACGGTTTTCGGACAAAGATGCGCGTTAAAACAAATATTTAGAGCGCCGATCTGATCCAATCAGATCGAAACGCGCTCTAAAACAGATAGATAGAGCATTTCCAACACTTAAATCAAAACTGGAAATGCTCTCGCTTCGCGTTTTGTCTGATTAGCGAGCCTTATAGGTTACGCTGATCTTTGCGCCTGTCAGCGCGTGTTCTGCAAGTTTGCCCGGCTCCAGGTCCTTGAGACCGATTGGCAACGGCTTGTCGAAATGTATATCCATTGTGAAAAAGCCGGTAGGATTTGGCATGTCCTGAACAAAACGAGCCAGCGCTTTTCTGGAATCTGCATCGATCTGGCTGTCGGGCAGGGCGTCAATGCCTTTGCTTGCTATATCGCGCAGACGCGCAATGTCGACTTCCGGGTCGCTTTCACCGGTTTCAGATGGCAGTGCGGCGTAATTGGCAAGGACGGGGAGGGCAATACTCTCCCACAGTCCCTGATTATCAAGGCGCAAGCGCAGATGCGAAAGCGTTGCAGTTGGATTAACCGTAAGGCTCGCAACGGATGAATCGACGGGCAGGTTGATTTCCGCAGAAACTGAAGCCTTACCCATCTTTATGCTGCTGATTTCTGCGTTCTGAATGTGCAGATATCCGCTTTCCGGATTGAAGCGATAAGAAGCTGCGAAATCCATCGGCCATTGCTGAATTGAAGTGATGTAATCCGATACTTTGCTACCGCTTTGCAGCGTCATGCGCACGCCATCCACCGCTAAGCGCCCCCACTGCGGTGCAGTTTTGCTCAAATCAGGGGCTTCAGAAAGATAGTCCTGCAGGCGATCAACTTCCAGAACGGCTCTTTCGACTGTCCACCCCATAATGCTCATGGCTTGATAAATGCCGTTCGAAACAACGCAGCCATCAGGAATATCTCTGACCGTATAATCCTTGCCGGGCTTGAGAATACTCATACCCTTGAGAAATTCTTCGCACCGGCTAAGCGGTGCGCTGTCGGGTGCAGGCGCGGTCGTTTGAGCAAATGCTGACGTGGCGGCGAAGGAGAGCAGGACAGTTGGAAGGATGAAGCGCATGTCACCGAATTCTATGTTGAACTAAATAAGATACGCGGCATCATTTCCATATGGTCGCTGCTGTCAACCAGTGACAATGAAAGTTGCTACTTGTCGCTCCAGACAGCAAGCTCATTGCCCGCAGGATCGGTGAAATGAAAGCGACGCCCACCGGGAAAGGCAAAAATGGGTTTCACAATCGTTCCCCCAGCCTCGGTCACGGAAGCCAGCGTTTCTTCAATCTTTGCCGAATAAAGCACTGGCAAAGGTTTTGAGGTGGCTTGCGGGTCAGCGTCAAAGCCACCATCCAAACCTTCGGCAAATGCAGAATAGGTTGGGCCATAGTCTACGAACGACCAGCCGAAGGCACGTGCATAGAAACTTTTTGCGGTGTCGAGCGACCCATTGGCCGCAGGCATTTCAAGATAATCAAGCTTGCCAGTGATACGCATGTCTAACTCCAAATGTTCTATATTTGTTCTTATATTGAGAGAAGACGCGCCACTTTGTCAAGTGATATCCGATTTCGATTAACAGGCTGTTTTGGTTATTAAAAGCGCAGCCGCCCCATCATGATGCAATCGACAAACTCCCCGTCTCGGAAGGCATCGGACCGTAAAACGCCTTCACGTTCGAAGCCGAAGTTTTCATAAAGCCGAATGGCATGATGATTGTCAGCAAAGACCGTCAGATCCAGCCGGTGGAGGTTAAGCCAATTGTCTGCCACATCAATGATCTGGTGCATAAGACCAGTACCGATGCCTTGGCCCTGATAGTCATCATGCACGCCGATACCAACTGTTCCTGCGTGTATTCGCCGTCCGTCCGCGCGACAAATATCGCAGCATCCAACAATTTTTCCGTCGAGAATGGCCAATATGACGGTGTGTCGATCTTTGAGGTTTGAAAGCCATTGGCGCGTGTTTTCAACGCGTGTGAACGGCAAACGGGATGTACTCGCCCGAAACTTGGGCATATTGGTTATTGCGCATATTTCTTCTGCATCCTCTATGCGAGGTGCGCGAAACGTGAGTGAAACTGGTGCTGAAATCATGGGGCCTCCGACGAATACGGTTCCGGAGCCTAACCGCTCAACACGCAGTCAGCCATTGCAAAAAAACAATCCCTATTTGTCTGGCTCTGCAATTAAATTTGCGCATCATGGCTAACCTGTGAGGTCTAATCGATTCTATTACGGTGCTTTGTCTTTTTTGATTGGCAGGTAACGACTTGATCGCATAAGCACGAAGATAGTTTCTGCAGGCCTGTGGAAAAAGCACAGACATTGCGGACCATTACCTGCGCAAGGGAGGCCAGCATGGCGAAGTGGGTGTACGCATTCGGTGATGGTAAGGCAGAGGGTGCTGCGAGCGATCGCAACCTTCTGGGTGGCAAAGGAGCGAACCTGGCTGAAATGAGCAGCCTTGGTCTGCCAGTGCCGCCCGGTTTTACAATCACGACTGAAGTATGCACCTCCTATTACGACCATGAACGCTCCTATCCGGATGAACTCGACGAACAAGTTCAAAAAGCACTGGACCATGTTGCAGAGCTGACCGGTCGCGCATTCGGCGGCACGGAAAAGCCGTTGCTGGTTTCTGTGCGTTCCGGTGCGCGTGCCTCCATGCCGGGCATGATGGATACGGTTCTGAACCTTGGCCTCAATGATGAGACCGTTCAGGCTATCGCGCGCGAGGCGGGCGACGAGCGTTTTGCTTATGACAGCTATCGCCGCTTCATCCAGATGTATTCAGATGTGGTTTTGGGCGTCGATCATGGCTTCTTTGAAGAAATTCTGGAAGACAAGAAGGCCGACCTTGGTGTCGAAGTCGATACAGCGTTGAGCGCGGATGACTGGAAGGAAGTCATCGGGCTTTATAAGGCTAAGGTCGAAGAAGAACTGGGTGCGCCATTTCCGCAAGATCCGCGCGAACAGCTTTGGGGTGCGATCAGTGCAGTCTTTTCAAGCTGGATGAATGCGCGCGCCATCACCTATCGCCGTTTGCACAATATCCCCGCTCAGTGGGGGACAGCGGTCAATGTTCAGGCGATGGTTTTCGGCAATATGGGCGAGACCTCTGCAACCGGCGTCGCCTTTACCCGTAATCCTTCCACCGGCGAAAAGAAGCTCTATGGCGAGTTTCTGGTCAATGCGCAGGGCGAAGACGTTGTTGCAGGCATTCGCACGCCGCAGAATATCACAGAAGAGGCGCGCATTGCCGCTGGTTCCGACAAGCCGTCGCTTGAGAAGGTAATGCCGGAAGCATTTGCCGAGTTTCTGAAAGTCGCTGATCGACTTGAGCGTCACTATCGTGACATGCAGGACCTCGAATTCACGATTGAACGGGGCAAGCTCTGGATGCTGCAAACCCGTTCAGGCAAGCGAACGGCCAAAGCAGCCCTTAAAATGGCTGTCGAAATGGCCGCCGAAGGGCTGATTACAGAAGAAGAGGCCGTGCTGCGCATTGATCCGGCAGCACTTGACCAGCTTTTGCATCCGACCATCGATCCTCGCGCAGAGCGTATTGTCATCGGGCAAGGCCTGCCAGCATCGCCAGGGGCTGCGACGGGTGAGATCGTGTTCTCGTCAGAAGACGCGGAGCAGGCCAAGTCTGAAGGTCGCAATGTTATTCTCGTGCGCGTTGAAACGAGCCCGGAAGACATTCACGGCATGCACGCGGCCGAAGGCATTCTGACGACACGCGGGGGCATGACCAGCCATGCGGCGGTTGTCGCGCGCGGTATGGGCAAGCCATGTGTCTCTGGCGCAGGATCGCTGCGTGTCGATTACCGCAACGGCACGATGCTGGCTGCAGGTCAGACGTTCAAAAAAGGCGATATTATCACTGTTGATGGCGGCAGCGGTCAGGTGCTGAAGGGGGCGGTCGCCATGTTGCAGCCAGAGCTTTCCGGCGACTTTGGTCAGCTGATGCAATGGGCAGATAAGACACGTCGCATGAAAGTGCGGGCCAATGCGGAAACACCTGCAGATGCCCGCACAGCACGTTCGTTCGGTGCGGAAGGTATCGGACTGTGCCGTACCGAGCATATGTTTTTCGAAGGCGAGCGCATTATCGCAATGCGCGAAATGATCCTTGCCGATAAAGAGGAGGGGCGACGCGTGGCTTTGGCCAAGCTTCTGCCGATGCAGCGCTCGGACTTTGTCGAACTGTTCGAGATCATGAAGGGGCTGCCGGTTACAATCCGCTTGCTCGATCCGCCGCTCCATGAGTTCCTGCCACGCACGGACGAAGAAGTCGCGGAAGTGGCAAGTGCTATGGGTGTCGATGCCGACAAGCTGCGCGAGCGTTCCGAGAGTCTGCACGAATTCAATCCGATGCTGGGCCATCGCGGCTGTCGTTTGGCAGTGTCCTATCCAGAGATTGCGGAAATGCAGGCGCGGGCGATCTTTGAGGCGGCAGTCGAAGCTGGTAAAAAGACGGGTGAACCAGTCGTGCCGGAAGTCATGGTGCCGTTGGTTGGCCTCAAGGCAGAGCTTGATTTTGTCAAAGCACGCATTGATGCTGTGGCAAAAGAGGTTATCAGCGAAGCTGGCGTTCAGATCGACTATATGGTCGGCACGATGATTGAACTACCACGTGCGGCTCTGCGTGCTGCCGAGATTGCAGAGACAGCAGAATTCTTCTCATTTGGCACCAACGATCTCACGCAGACGACATTCGGAATTTCGCGCGATGATGCTGCTCCGTTTCTTTCGACTTATCAGAGCCGCGGTGTGATCGAGCAGGATCCGTTCGTCTCGCTTGATTTAGACGGTGTGGGCGAACTGATCCAGATCGCAGCAGAGCGTGGACGTAAAACACGCGACAAGCTCAAGCTCGGTATCTGTGGCGAACATGGCGGTGATCCGACGTCGATAGCTTTCTGCGAGAAGACCGGCCTTGATTATGTGTCCTGCTCGCCTTTTCGTGTGCCGATTGCACGTCTGGCGGCAGCCCAAGCCGCAGCACGCAATAGCGCATCCTGAAAAGTGTGAAACAGTTTTCGAATAAGATGTGCGTCAAGTGAAGACTTTAGAAGGCCCATCTGATTGAATCAGATGGGCCTTAAAATTAGTTGCCATAATTCGGCTTTGGTTCTGGCGCTGTAGACTGTAAGTCTTATCGCCAGAACTTTTATTTATCGGGGCAGGTATGTTGCGTCAGTTATTTGCGGCGGGGGTCGCGCTTATTTGTTTCAGCACTGCAGCCCGCGCATATGACGCGCTGCCGCAGCCGGAAAACAGCGAAAAAGTCCGTATTGTGGAACCACAATTACGTATCGCAAAGGGTGGGGCGGCTGCGCCGCAAGTGGCGCTCACACTTGATGCCTGTATGGGGAAAACGGATCACCGTATTCTCGATATGCTGGTGCAGAACCGCATTCCAGCGACGATCTTTGTCACTGGACGCTGGCTGAAGCAGAATGCGGAAGCCTTTGCGGTGATGAAGGCCCATCCTGACCTCTTCGACATCGAGAACCACGGCAATATGCATGTGCCAGCCATAACCAATGTGCAGACCATGTATAATATCAAAACGGCAGGTTCACTTGATGCCGTTCGTTCAGAGATTGATGGTGGTGCTGATGCAATTTCGAAGTCAGGTGGATCAAAACCGCAATGGTATCGTGATGCAACGGCCCGCTATTCGACCGATGCGGTTAAACTCGCGGAAAGCATGGGTTACAAAATCGGCGGTTATTCATTGAATGGCGATCAGGGTGCATCACTGCTCGCGCCTGTCGTTGCACGGCGCATTTCGGCTGCACGCGATGGTGATGTCATCATTTCGCATATCAACCAGCCAACGCGCTCGGCAGGTGAGGGCGTGGCCAAAGGCATTCTGGCACTCCAGGCCAAGGGCATGAAGTTTGTGAAGCTAAGAGATGTTGAGACGTCCATGACGCTTAACCCGGTGCCTGCACATAATCTGCATGCGGGTGCGCCTGCGGCGCTTGCAAAGCCACCCGCAAGCAAGTGATGGTTTGAGATCTCAACCGCCGTTAGTCTTGTCTTTTGGGGACAGGCTTTTCATGACTGCTGCATAGTTGCGGCCAAGGCTTTCAAACAAAGCATTCTCGCCAGTCAGTGGAGCAACGGAAAGCGTCGTGCCGTCATTGCCTAATGTGACAAAGACAACCTGATCCTGCGGCTGGCCTGCAATGGCAATTGCGCCAATGCGCTGTGCTTCACTGGTGTCGAGTGCAGGCATGTTGAACAGAACTTCTCCGCCTACACGTTCTGCTGCCTTGGCAAGGGCAGTGTCAAATCCTTCGATCAGAACGTCGATGGCTCCGAGCGCGAATTCAAGCTCGACTGCTTCCAGCGTCATGACATCCTGTTCCGCTTCAACAGCACTGGATGTAGCTGGCGCATGGCCATTATGAAGGGTGCGATCCATGTCGTCCTCTCCGACGAATCCGAAAAAAGCCCCCATATACGCGATCATGCCCTTCGTTAGAAGTTGCTGCAATAGCTTTTATATTGATTTCACTCTATTTTTCCCGCTCACTCTTTGTAACTGGATGAATTGACAGTGCGCGCCCTGCCTTTTTCCTTTGCGGCTGAGCTGTCTCTGTTATGCATGGAAGCACTCTGAAACGCAGTTGGGACCCTGCATGAGAAAACTTCGCTATCAACGCCGACAGTCGCGCTCAGCCATTTGGGCTTTGCGATTTGGCGTATTTGCGGCCGTGCTTTTGGCACTGGGGCTTATCCTGCACAGGTTCGGCAGGCTGGAAACGCCTGACTTTGTTCTGGTTGCTGCACTCAGTGGTGCTCTTGCGATACTCGCGCTGCTATGTGCAGCAAAAGGGCTGCGTAATTTGTGGGTCAATGGCGATAAGGGCGGTGCGCGCTCTTTCTGTGGCAGTTTTCTGGCATTTGCGGTGCTGCTGCCGCTCTGTTTTGCAGGCTCTCTTTGGTATGGCTCACCACGGCTTTATGATCTGACAACTGATTTTGAGACGCCGCCGCAGTTTCCATCGACAATGCCGCCGCGCTTGCCACGTATGAACCCGCTGTTGGTTGACGTCGACGGCGATATGCTGGGGCAAATGTCGGCTTATCCGGATGTGATGGGACGCCGCTATCCGGCAGCTCCAGATCGGGTTGCGCAAGGGGTTGAGAATACCCTCAAAGCCTTTGGCTGGACGCAAATTAGTCGCGATATTCCTTTGCCGGAACAGAATGCAACGCGTTTTGCTGCGACGGCCCACAGCCCTTTTCTTGGCTTGAAGAGCGATGTGGTTATCCGTCTGCTTGATGAAGGCGAAACCACTTACGTCGATATGCGGTCCTTGTCACGTTATGGAAAGCGGGACATGGGGCTGAATGCGGCTTTCATTACCGAGTTCTTGTCCGCGCTCGAAGGTGAGGTCAATAAAGCACCAGCCGATGTTGAATGATCATCGCGGCTGATAGATACCATTTAGGGATGGGTTGCCATCAGTGATAATTTCACCGCGCCCGACCAGATCTTCCAGATGTGCCAGTACCGAAAGCGCCGCAGCGCCATGCAGACGCGGATCGGTATCGCGATAGATCGCTTTGACCATGTCCGGGATTGTGCGATCGCCTTGAATAATCCGCTCCAATATTGCGCGTTCGCGCATTTTACGATGTGCGCGCAATCCTCGCACAAACGCTGCTGGCTTGGTGACTGCACCTCCGTGGCCCGGCAGATAGATATGATCATCGCGTTCAAGCAGCTTCTCAAGCGAAGCCATGTAATCGCTCATCGAACCGTCTGGCGGCGCGACGATGGACGTCGCCCATGCCATCACGTGATCGGCAGAAAACAGGATGCCTGTGCCTTCGAGGCCGAAAGCCATGTGGTTGGCTGCATGGCCGGGCGTGTGGATGCCCCGCAGCACCCAACCGTCACCGTCTATCGTCTCCCCATCTGATAATGCCAGATCGGGTACGAAGTCGGTATCAGCGCTCGCCTCAAGCAAGTTCACTTCGCCGCTATAATAAGGACGGGCGGGGCGATGCGGACCCTCGGCAACGACAAGAGCACCGGTTTGTTCCTTCAGCCGCTTTGCAAGGGGGGAGTGGTCGCGATGGGTATGGCTTACAAAAATGTGGCTTACCGGACGCTTGGCAACTGCGGCGAGAAGAGCCTGAAAATGCGTTTCGTCCTCTGGACCCGGATCGATAACGGCGAGCGTATCGGTCCCTAAGATATAGCTGTTTGTGCCATGAAATGTAAAAGCGCTCGGATTATTCGCAGTCAGGCGGAGCAGGTCTTCACGCAAGGCAACCGGTTCCCCGTATTCAGGGGAGAAGCTGCCGTCGAAATCAAGCGCCATTGAATAATCCAACTCGTTTTGGTTTGCCGGTTCATCTTCGGTTTAAAGCATTTTTAGCAAAAGTGCGAAGCGGTTTTGTGTGGGGTGATGAGCAAAAAGCAAACAATTAGAGTGGCTACAACGGTCCATTCTAAATTGGGCCGCTCTGATGCTTTGAACGGCTTAGGCCTTTTTCATAACTTTGTTGAAACTGCTTTGCGATTGACAATCTGTCGGCTGCAAAGCTTTGTAAGAGTGCGTCTCGAAACGTGTGAAATGGGTTTGTGGGGAGAAAAGCGTGAAGTTTGAAGTGCTGGAAGTTGAGCCGCTGACAAAGGCGGCTTTTGCGCCTTTTGGGGATGTTATAGAGGTGGACGGCGCTGAGCGGCGTCTCATCAATAATGGCACGACGGAACGCTTTCACGATCTTGCCCGCGTCGAGGCTACCGGTACTGATGCGCGTGTTCTGATCAATATCTTTCGCGGACAATCTTTCGCAGCTCCAGTCGACATCGTGATGATGGAGCGACACCCTTTCGGATCGCAGGCTTTCGTGCCCTTGAATGGCAGGCCGTTTCTGGTCGTAGTTGCAGAAGATGTCGAAGGCAAGCCTGCGCGACCGAAAGCGTTTCTGGCGCGGGGTGATCAGGGCGTCAACTACTGGCGTAATGTCTGGCATCATCCGCTTGTATCCCTTGAGCAGACGTCAGATTTTCTTATTGTTGACCGTGCAGGCAACGAGGGTAATCTGGAGGAATATTTCCTTCCGGATGTCGCCTATCGCATCGAGGCAATCCCGGCTTTCGAAACGCAAATCTGAGGATCAAAATGGGCAAGCTATCCACACATGTTCTCGACACTGCGCACGGTAGCCCGGCGGCAGCAATGCGGATTGAGCTTTATCGGCTTGGAGCTTTGGGAAAGACGGAATTGATCAAACGTATTGTGACCAATCTCGATGGTCGCACAGATGAGCCGTTGCTGAGCGGTAATGAAATGCAGGAAGGTATTTATGAGCTGCATTTTCATGTTGCCGAATATTTTGAAGCGCGCGGCGCCGACGTTGCCAATCCTCCCTTCCTCGATCTGATACCAATCCGTTTCGCGATAGCGGATGAAGACGGTAATTACCATGTGCCACTTCTGGTCAGTCCCTGGTCTTATTCGACCTATCGCGGAAGCTGACTTATCCCCCTCTGCCTGAAAGCCATTAAGCTCCCCGCATTACCAACGCGAGGAGCTTTTTATGGATCAAACACCAAATCTCAAACTTCCCTATATCATGCCCAGTCAGGCGCAGAAGCACGTCACGCATAATGAGGCACTGCGATTGCTTGATGCGGTCGTACATCTCAGTGTGAAGTCGCGGGTGCAGACTGGCGCGCCGATCACGCCTCTATCCGGGGAGCGGCATATTGTTGCGAGCCAAGCTACCGGACAGTGGGCGGGACGAGAAGGAATGATAGCCTTCTTCATTGATGACGGCTGGTCCTTTGTCGCAGTCGCAAAAGGCTGGCTTGCCTATGTCGAGGATGAAGGCAGATTGCTGGTGTTCAATGGCTCCGCGTGGGAAGTCACAGGTTCTGTGCCTGATAACCTGTCGCTGTCCATGCTTGGTGTGCAGGCCACAGCGGATGCAATCAACCGTTTTGCAATTTCGTCAGAAGCAAGCCTCTTTAACAATGCGGGCGCCGGTCATCAGATCAAAGTCAACAAACAGGCGGCCACAAATACGGCAAGTCTTTTATTCCAGTCAGGCTGGACCGGGCATGCAGAGATGGGACTCAATGGCGACAATAATTTCAGCATCAAGGTTGGCGATGATGTCGGCAGTTGGCGCGAAGCTGTCAAAGTCGACCGTGCTACTGGAAATGTTGCCGTAGGCTCAATATGGCCGGAAACTCGTCTGCATGTCGACGGGCCGATACGCCCTGCATCTTTTGCGATAGCAAATTTGCCATCGGCAGCAGCCCATGGTGCAGGGGCGATGGTTTTCGTCAGTGATGCAAGCACCGGCCCACAAATGGCCTATTCAAACGGCTCTGGCTGGCTCAGCATGCGAACCGGCGCGGCAATTGCCTGATAGCTATCGATTGGACGCATCGGTTTTGCTGCGCCCTCTAAGCACAATTTGTTCGATGTGGTTTTAGAGAATGCCGGCCTTCTTGGCCTGCATGGACAGACGCTCATGAATAGTCAGAGTTTCACCGGCTCTCTGCAGCGGTGTTGTATCTTGAGCTTCACGCGCCTCCTTGGGCGTAAGTCCGAAACGGGCCTTAAAGGCTTTGGTCAGCTGTGTACTATCGTGAAATCCGCAGCGATAGGCAACTTCCTTCAAGGAAATCGTCTTACCGTTTTTGTCGATGATAATCCGGTAGGCGAGATCCGATCGTTTGTCGCGAATAACCTTAGCGACGCCTTCATCTGGCTCAAAGGCGCGATAAAGATGCGAACGTGACATGCGGAAATGCTGTTGTATCGAATGGGGCCCCAGAAGCGGATTGGTGATGTTCTTGTCGATATAGGCGAGGATACGGTTGCGTATCGGCAGGTTGATCGGGACACTTTCGACCGAACCTTTGTCTGCGCTTTTGATGCATGAAGCAAGTAGCACCAACATGGCATCCTTGGCTGCAATCAGTTCCGTCGCTGAAAGTTCCTGAACAACATCATTCAAGCCACGCAGATATTCGAACAGGAGTTGGGTCGTTGGAGCTTCGGCCCTGAGAACCATGCCATGCAGATTGCGCCAGCCAACAAGTTTCTCAAGCTCCTGACGCGGCATGATGATGGTCAAGCGCGCGCCTGCTTCGGCTTGACTGGTTATGACTTGCGCCATGTCGAGAATGAACATGTCACCGGGCTTCGCGGAGACAGCAACGCCATTGAAGTCACCGCTCAGAGTGCCAGCGAGCATGGCCTGAAGAACATAATGATCAAGACCGTTTTGAGCGATGATATTCGTTGTACGTTCATAATGCTGACTGTTGAATGTTGTAGAGCCAACCAGCATGTTGCCGAAGGGGTAAGAACGTAATGTGCCGATAAAGCCTTTTTCATTTTCATCGTCGAGCGATGAAACTTCGTAAAACAGCTTTACAGCGTCACGCCAGAAATCGTCTCGAATTTCAGGATCGACCATATCTGTCGATAAAAACAGCTCTTTTGTCATTCGTACCCCGTCGCGGGAGGCTATTGTTATGTTCCCGGCGCAGCTTATTCGATAATAGCAATCAATTAGTCGTTAAGATTCAATATAATAAGATATATAGTGATCAATTTTTTGACAATTCGGAGTTTATCTACCGATATTGTGGCGTAAATATAATGCGGCATGATAAATACAGAAGACCCGATAATATTAGTTGTAACTAATATTATCGGGTCTTTGAAGTTTTAGCTAAGCAAAGATTTAGTAAGGGCTGTCGACCTTGCCCATTTCTACATAGACGGTCTTGATCTGGCTATAATGCGTCAGAGCTGCGATGCCGTTTTCACGCCCTATGCCAGACTGTTTATAGCCGCCAAATGGCACTTCCACAGGTGTCAGATTATAGGCGTTGATCCAGCAGGTTCCTGCCTTGATCTGTCCGATCACGCGATGTCCACGTGCAATGTCAGCTGTAAAGACGCCAGCCGCCAGGCCAAACTCCGTATCGTTGGCACGTGCAACGACCTCTGCTTCATCAGAAAACTCCAGAACGCTCATGACAGGTCCAAAGATTTCTTCCCGGGCGATCGTCATATTGTCGGTCACGTCTGTGAAGATGGTCGGCTCAATGAAACAGCCTTTGTCGAATCCCTGCAGTTTTGGAATGCCACCGCCATAGGCAAGGGTTGCGCCTTCGGCTTTGCCTTTTTCGATATAGGACAGAACCTTGTCGCGCTGTGCGCCATTGATAAGCGGCCCCATCTGGGTCGCTTCATCCAGCGGATCACCAATGCGGATTTTGCGTGTACGCTCGACAAGACGTTCGACAAATCGTTCATGCACATTCGTATGGACGAACACACGGGTGCCGTTGGAGCAGACCTGACCGGTTGAATAGAAATTGCCGAGCATCGCTCCGCCAATAGCGCTTTCAATATCTGCGTCGTCAAAAACGATAATTGGAGACTTGCCACCAAGCTCCATCGTGACGTGCTTCAGATGTTCGCCAGCCTGCGACATGATCCGCTTGCCAGTCGGGACGGATCCCGTCAGCGAAACTTTTGCGGTCAGTCGATGATTGACGAGTGCTGCCCCCACATCACCAAAACCCTGAACAACGTTGAACAGGCCATCGGGAAGACCTGCTTCCTTATAGGCTTCAGCCAGAGCGAGCGCGGAGAGGGGCGTGTTTTCTGATGGTTTGAAGATAAAGGCATTGCCCATGGCAAGCGCTGGGGCGGATTTCCATGCAGCGATCTGAATAGGATAATTCCATGCGCCAATGCCGACGCAGATGCCGAGCGCTTCGCGGCGCGTATAGGCAAACGATCCGCCAAGTTCTACGAACTCACCATTGAAACCGGAGATGATGCTGCCGAAAAATTCAAGTGCATCCGCAGCCGAGGCTGCATCCGCAACCAGTGTTTCCTGAAGTGCTTTCCCGGTATCGAGTGTCTCGAGCTTCGATAGTTTCTTGTTTTTCTCGCGTAAGATTTCAGCGGTGCGGCGCAGAATGCGGCCGCGTTCGACAGGCTTGAGTGCTGCCCATTCGCCCTGCGCCTTGAGTGCTGCTGCATAGGCAGTTTCAATCACATCAGGCGTTGCCGAATAAAGCTTGGCGATTTCTTCGCCTGTTGCCGGATAGAAAACGGGTAGTGGTTTTCCTGTTTTGTCTTCTACGAATGCGCCGCCGATGAAATGCGAGGCTTTAGGTTGTACTTTCATTTTATTCTCCTCGGGTTTCATCAACGATCGGAAACTTGCCAGCGTGGGTTAATCCACGGTTCCTGATTGGAGCGCGCCAGGGGCGTGCGTCCCAGAATGTGGTCGGAAGCCTTTTCGCCGGTCATAATAGACGGCCCATTGAGATTGCCGTTTGTTATGCGCGGGAAAATAGACGAATCTGCAACACGCAGACCCTCAATTCCGATAACACGGCACTCAGGATCAACCACTGCCATCGGATCGTCAACTGAACCCATCTTACAGGTTCCGCAAGGATGGAATGCACTTTCCACATGTTCGCGAAGGAAGTTGTCGATTTCATCATCCGATTGCACATTCGCGCCGGGCTGAATTTCTGCGCCACTAAAGGGCGCGAAGGCATCCTGGCCGAATATTTCTCGTGTTAGCCGCACGCAATGGCGGAAATCCGCCCAGTCATCCTCGTGCGACATATAGTTGAACTGAATCCGTGGCTTTTCGCGTGGATTGGCTGAGCGCAGCGTAACACTGCCGCGAGATTTGGACCGCATCGGCCCGACATGTGCCTGAAATCCGTGTGATTGCGCTGCCGCCTTACCATCGTAACGAATGGCGACGGGCAGGAAGTGATACTGAATGTCGGGATATTCTATCCCTGCCTTTGAGCGGACAAAGGCGGCAGATTCAAAATGGTTGGTGGCGCCATCTCCAGATTTGAAAAACAGCCATTGCGCGCCGATCATCGCCTTTGAGAACAGGTTCAGCTTAGAGTAGAGCGTGATAGGTTGCGTGCATTCCTGCTGGATATAGACTTCCAGATGATCTTGCAGATTCTGGCCGACGCCGGGACGGTCTGCAACCACATCGATACCATGTTCTTTCAGCTGTGCCGCAGGGCCAATGCCCGACAACATCAGAAGCTTTGGAGAGTTAATCGACGAGGCTGCGATGATGACTTCGCGTCGTGCACGAATGGTTGAGAAGGTGCGGCCTGCTTCAATTTCGACGCCTACGGCGCGTTTGCCCTCAAGCACGATCTTCCGTGCAAGGCCTTTGACAAGCTTGACATTCGGACGTTTTAAAGCCGGTTTCAGATAGGCATTGGCAGCGGACCAGCGACGTCCATTATGGATCGTCTGCTCCATCGGGCCGAAGCCTTCCTGCTTTTGACCATTATAGTCTTCTGTCACTTCAAAGCCCGCCTGATGACCTGCATCTACGAAGGCTTTGAACAGCGGATTGTCGCGTCGGCCACGCTGAATATGCAACGGACCATCCGTTCCGCGCCAGCCGTCCTGTCCGCCATGCGAGTTTTCCATTCGCTTGAAATAGGGCAGCACATCGGCATAGGACCAGCCGCGCGCGCCACTCTCCGACCAGTGATCGTAATCGCGGGCATGGCCACGCACATAGACCATGCCGTTGATCGAAGAAGAGCCGCCAACCACTTTGCCACGCGGCGTGACCAGGCTGCGTCCACCAATATGCGGCTCGGGCTCGGTCGAAAATCCCCAATCATAAGTTTCCATATTCATGGGGAAGGAGAGAGCGGCAGGCATCTGGATCAGCGGTCCGATGTCCGGTCCGCCAAATTCGATCACGATAACCGAATGTCTGCCGTCTTCGGAGAGGCGATAGGCCATAGCTGAACCCGCAGAACCGGAGCCGATAATAACGAAGTCCGCTTCCATGCTCATTTCTCCACCGAAAGCTGAACGGCAATGTAATCTTCTACAAGAGCGATCGCCGATGTTGCATTTGGCGCGTCGGCACCCAGCGCATGGCGGATGTAAAGCCCGTCAATCAGCGCACCCGCACCTTCGGCAATGCGATTTGCATGGTCGCGGCTGGTCAGTTGTTGAAGTGCAAAGACGAAATTTGAATGCAGGCGGCGTGCATAAATGCGTAAAAGCCGTTTGGTGTCTTCTGATTGCTGCGCATGGACGTAGAAGGTGAGCCAGGCGGCAATCGTTTCCTGTGCAAACTGTGAAGCAGAAAAATTCACCGCAATAATCGCTGCGATACGTTCTCGCGGCGTTTCAGTGAACTTCATTGCTGCATTCAGGTCGCTCCCAAGTTCGCGAAGCAGATGGCGCATGGTAGCGAGAATGAGCTTGTCCTTGCCGCCAAAATAATGATGCGCGAGCGCGGGTGAGACGCCTGCTTCATGGGCAATCTGTGCAACAGTTACATCCAGCGAACCGCGTTGGCCGATTGTGCGGATGGCGGCGTCGATCAGTTCGCGCCGCCGTAAAGGTTCCATCCCGATCTTGGGCATAATGGTTGTCCTGGTTTAAGGCTATTCCGGCATATTTTATCTTTGATTGACTGATCAATCAATAAAAACTCGAAGGAATGAGGTCGTGTATTTTGGGACGATGGAAATATTAGTGAGATAAGGCCGTGGGCTTGCACGTATCGGCTGCTCTGCATACATTCGAAGGATGAGCAGAGCTTTTACCAAGGAACAGGATGACGCTCCGACAGATCTCGGTGAGCGCCCCATAAGCCCGCATCGAAATCTCGTCACGCCAGATGGCATGAAGCTGATTGAGGATGAACTCGTGCGGTTGCAACGCGAATTGGCTGAAGCGAATGTCGCGGGCGAGCGCTCGGCAATTGCGCGCCTTTCGCGCGATTTGCGCTATTGGACCGCGCGACGCGAGACAGCGGAGCTGTCTGTGCCGGAGCCCGATAGCGATGTTGTGCGTTTTGGTATGACGGTCGATCTTGAAGATCTCGATGGAACAGCCCGCACATGGACTATTGTTGGCGAAGACGAAGCTGACCCGGCCAAGGGTAAGATATCCCACATGGCCCCGGTCGCCATTATGCTTTTCGGTAAGCCGGTAGGCGACGTTGTCATGATCAACGGTAAAGAATGGGAGATAGTGGCTGTGAAGGTGATCTAACTTTCATCAAGAACTACAGTATGATCGCGGAAAAATGCGGAAGCGCCATGCTCATCGACTTCACTCGTTGATACCATCAGAACGAGTTGAATAATGTCTTCTTGCTCTGTTTCGAGACTGTAGCCATTGAAATACAAGAACAAGTCCGCTGTGGCTAGTCCTGTGCGCTTATTACCATCTATGAAAGGATGGTTTTTCAAGATACCGAACAAATAGGCCGCCGCGAGATCGAAGAGATCAGGTTCACCATAGGCCTGCTTTTGCAAGGGGCGAGCGAGAGCGGAATCCAGTAAGCCTGAATCCCGGATTCCCGGTGCGCCTCCATGCAGACGCAGTTGCTCATCGTGTAGAGCTTCAACAAATGCGCGAGAATGGAAATCAATCATTTCGCAAGAACGCGATAAGCCGTTTCGTATTTTTTCATCCGCTCGCGTGCGATCTGCATTTTCTTTTCGAAAACTTCGGGAGCGTCTTCGCTACGGGTTAGTCTCAGACCATTTGCGTCAGTTGTGAGAACAAGTGTATCTCCGGTGTGCAGATTAAGCCGCTCCAGCACTTCCTTGGGCAGGATGACGCCTTCTGAATTGCCGATCTTGCGCAGGGTAACATTCATGGCTTCTCTCCAGTGTTATAACTTATGATATAACATTGGAGTTGCACTGTCTACGATGTCTACAGCCAGCCCTTTCTGCGGAAGTAGAAAAGCGGAAGCAGGGCTGAGGCGACCATCAGACCAAGCGCCATCGGATATCCCCAGGGTGAGTTCAATTCCGGCATGAAAGAGAAGTTCATGCCGTAGATGGACGCAACCAGTGTCGGTGGCATGAAGCCCACTGCCGCAACCGAGAAAATCTTGATGATAGCGTTTTGCTCGACTGAGATGAGGCCTACGATTGTATCGAGCAGGAATGTGACTTTATTGGACAGAAAGTCCACGTAAGCAACAAGCGATTGCGCATCGCGTTCCAGCGACTTGATCCATGATCGGGTGTCTTTTTTGGTGGCGACGGGACTGTTGATCGCAGAAAGATAAACCAGCATGCGGCTGACGCCAGCAAGGCTTTCACGCATTCGGGATAGGAAGGTTCCCTGTCCACCGATCTGCGTGAGGATATGCCGGAAATCCTCGGTCGTCATCGGTCGGGCCTTTGGTTGACGGCGATAGATGGAATGCGAGGCCGCGTCGATCTTACCCGCTACGCCTTCCAGAATATCCGCAAGCCTGTTGGTGGTGGCCTCGATAATTCCCAGCATGATGGAAAGGCCAGAGCATTTGGCAGGGATCAATCCGTTGCCGGGCTTTATGGCGCGCGCAATATAGATGCTGACGGACTTGGGATTGGCGTAACGCACAGTGACGAGCCGCGACCCATGCAGGATGAAGGTGACCGGTGCCAGTTCGCGGTGATCGAGATCAACTGCATGCAGGATCGGAACGGTCAGATACTGCGCACCGCTTTCCATGTAGAAGCGGCTTGATTCTTCAATCTCTGTCATATCTTCGCGTGTAGGGATGGAAATGCCGGTCCATGCCTCAACGATGTGATCTTCATTGACGCCCGGTGCGAGCAGGTCGATCCATATTACATTGTCGGGCAATGGGTTGCCCGGTTCTATCTCGACGCTTTCGAGATGATCTCCGTTAAGGCAGTAAAGCGTAATCATGCGGCACCCGGTCCAATAGTCTCAATTTTAGCCTGCCACATTGCGCGAAAATTGTTAACGGAATGCGGCAGACACGGTTAAAGCAGATTAAGCGCCGCGTGTAATCCACATTGACATGCGAGATTATGACAGATAATTCATCAAGTCATCCGATGACTTTGGTGATCTATGGAAACGCTATCGAGAAAAAGCTTGGCGGATGCAGCCGAGCAGTCCATTCGGGCTGAAATTACAGCGGGCAATTGGCGCGTGGGCGAACAACTGCCTAATGAAGCAAGTCTCTCTGCCAGATTGGGGGTCAGCCGCGGAACCGTGCGTGAAGCTGTGCGCGCGCTTGTCGCTCAAGGCATGCTGGAAACGAGGCAGGGTTCGGGAACCTATGTCTTATCAGCGGCCGATACGACCCGCAGCCTTGACCGGATTCGCCATACCAGCCTGCGTGATCGTTTTGAAACGCGGGCTGCCCTTGAAGTTGAAGCGGCGCGGCTTGCGGCGCAGCGGTCAACGCCGGAAACGATCCGTCATCTTGAATTGAAGCTTGAGCAGCGCAGCAAACGTGCACACGACAGCAGAACCGATTTTGTATCGCGGGATTTTGCGTTTCACGAAGCCGTTGTTGCAGCATCGGGCAATATCGCGCTGATTGCAGTCTATGCGTTCTTTTCCCAGTCCATTCGGGAATCGATAGAAGCAACACTCGACGGAGAGTTGCCGGAACCAGATCACGAAGAACATCGTGCCATTGTTGAAGCCATAGCGAGCGGCAATCCCGATCTTGCGGGCGCTGCGGTGCGGCGATTTATGGCGCCATTGATTGAAGAACTTGAAAGGCTGTTGGCATCATGAGCCACACAAATGAGATTTCGTCGCGTTCTGTGACGGAAGAAGAACTGGCGCAACATGCAGAGCCATTTGTCGATGCGGAAGCCGATAGTGTGCCGCAGCCTGCCGCACAGCGTATGCCAAGTCCGGCTTTGCGTGTGCTGCTGGGCTTAAGCCTCGTGCTGATTGCAGCTAATCTGCGCCCCGTCTTTTCAAGTGTTTCGGTCCTTCTGCCAGAAATTATCGAAGCAACGGGTATGTCGGCAACTGCTGCAGGTATTTTGACGACATTGCCAGTTGTGTGTCTGGGTGTATTTGCACCTTTTGCACCGCGTCTCGCGCAGCGGTTCGGTGCTGAGCGCGTATTGCTTTTTGTGCTCGTGGTTTTGACCATCGGCACGGCAATCCGCGGCATCGGCAATTCGGCCTCCCTCTATATTGGCGCAATATTGGCTGGCGCTGCTATTGCGACCGGCAATGTTTTGCTGCCCGGTGTTGTGAAGCGTGATTTTCCTAAAACAGCTGCGATCATGACCGGCTTTTATACGATGGCGCTGTGCGGAGGCGCTGCCGCCGCAGCAGGTTTCACGATTCCGATTGAACACATGTTGGGTGGTTCGTGGAACCTGGCACTTGCGTTCTGGGCTATCCCGGCAGCTCTTGTACTCGCACTCTGGTTACCGCAGGCGCTACGTGCAAAGCACAATGTTGCGCATTCCGGATTTAAGGTCATCGGGCTCTGGAAAGATAAGCTTGCCTGGCAGGTTACGCTCTTTATGGGGCTGCAATCCTCCATGGCATACGTGGTTTTCGGCTGGCTTGCTCCGATCTTACGCGAGCAGGGCTTGAGTGCAACCGCGGCTGGGGGCTTGGTTTCGTTCTCAATCATGGTGCAGGTCGTGACCTGTCTTGCTATCCCGTCGATTGCCATTCGACAGAAAAGCCAGAGCTTACTCAACGCTGTGCTTTGCCTTTGCGCTGCCTTACCGTTGATCGGCTTTCTCTATCTGCCACAATGGAGCTTCTGGATACTGGCAGCCATTCAAGGAATTGGGCAGGGCGGTCTGATTGCAGCTGCGATGATGGTTATCGTACTGCGCTCGCCGGATTCCCATACGGCTGCACACCTCTCGGGCATGGCGCAGTGTGTAGGCTATACGCTGGCCTCCATCGGACCGCTGGTCGTGGGAATGATCCATGGTGCAACGGGCAGTTTTGCTGCCTGCGGTGTTTTCTTTGCCCTGCTTGGCGTGGGCGCTGCCATCAATGGCTGGGGCGCTGGACGGGCGCGACATGTCGGTGTGAAAGTAGTAAAAGAAGCATAAGAAAAAGCCCCGGAAAACCGGGGCTTTTGTCTCTATAAAGCAGTCTTAGACGAACTGTCCGAGGCCGGGGATTGATCCGACCACTGCATCGACAGGTTCGTCGCCAGCCTTTTCCTTGGCAAAGCGGATGGTTTCCTTGGCAACGCCGGAGATTTCACCCATGCCGAGACCTGCACCCATCAGCTGAGTACCAAGGCCCATCACGCCACCCATAAGGCCGGAAAGCAGACCGCCACCCTTGACCTGCGAAATGGCTTCTTCGGCACCCGGGAATGCTGCAAGCAACTGCTGTACTTTGTCAGCTGGGCCTTCCTTCTGCAGAAACGCCAGAATCATGCCAACAGCCTTTTGTGCCGTTGCTGCATCGATGCCGACATTCGAGGTGATGCGCGCGATCAGTTCATCCATGAGAGTCTCCCAAATTTCTTACGTTTACGTAATATGCATTCTCGTTGGCGCTTTGCAAGCTTTCCTAATTCAAAATATTGGGAAATTCCTGCATTCCTATGACCACAAATTAAGTATCCAAGCCAAAATTCGGCTTTATCGTTGTTGCGTGACGGTGGTCCTAGTATATCGTAAAGGAAGCAAACCTTATACGGAGCGACCTGTTTAATGACGGCCGATGATGCAATTTTCCTTGGTGCAAGCCGCAAACCAGATGATTCCTATCAGCAGCCTGAATATCTGGCGCTGAAATATGGGAACAGGCATGGGCTTGTAACCGGTGCAACAGGTACGGGTAAGACGGTGACATTGCAGGTCTTGGCCGAGAGTTTTTCGGCTGCAGGTGTTCCTGTTTTTTGCGCCGACATCAAAGGCGATCTTTCAGGCATTGCAGCAACAGGTATTGTCAATGACAACCTGACCAAGCGTGCAGCGGAAATTAAGCTTGAACCATATGAAATGCGGGCTTCTCCAGTCATTTTCTGGGATATTTTCGGCGAGCAGGGCCATCCGGTTCGTGCGACCATTTCCGAAATGGGACCGCTGCTGCTTTCACGCCTGATGAGCCTCACGGATGCGCAGGAAGGTGTGCTTAATGTTGCCTTCCGTCTTGCCGACGAAGAAGGCCTGCTTCTGCTGGATTTGAAAGATCTGCAGGCAATGCTCACAGAAATGGCGGAGCGCTCAGCCGAACTCTCTGCAAAATACGGCAACGTCAACAAGGCGTCTGTCGGTGCAATCCAGCGTTCATTGCTCGTGCTCGATCAGCAGGGTGGTTCCAAGTTTTTTGGCGAACCGGCGCTGCGCATTGCTGACCTGATGCGCACCACGACCGACGGACGCGGCGTGATAAGCGTGCTTGCGGCTGATAAACTGATGATGAGCCCGCGCCTTTATTCGACATTCCTGCTGTGGCTTATGTCTGAATTGTTCGAGGAATTGCCGGAAGTGGGCGATCCCGATAAGCCGAAGCTCGTCTTCTTTTTCGATGAAGCGCATTTGCTGTTTGATGAAGCGCCTAAGGCATTGGTCGATCGTGTAGAGCAGGTGGTGCGCCTGATCCGCTCCAAGGGTGTCGGCGTTTATTTCGTGACGCAGAACCCGCTCGATGTGCCGGAAACGGTTCTCGCACAGCTCGGCAATCGTGTTCAGCACGCACTGCGCGCTTACACGCCACGTGAAACGAATGCGGTGAAGACGGCAGCCGATACGTTCCGGCCAAATCCGGATTTCAAGACGTTTGAGGCGATTACCAGTCTTGCAACCGGTGAAGCACTGATTTCGACATTGCAGGCCAAAGGTGTGCCGTCGATGGTGCAGCGCACATTGATCCGTCCGCCATCGTCGCGAATTGGACCATTGACGCCAGATGAGCGTGCAAAGGTTATCGCGGCGAGCCCTGTTTCCGGACAGTACGATCAGACTGTCGATCGTGATTCTGCATTTGAAATGCTTGCCAGAAAGGCACAAGCAGCCGCTGCAGCACAGCAGAAGACCAAGGAAGAAGAATCCGGAGAAGGTGGCAGTATTCTCGGTGATCTGGTTGGAACTGCATTGGGAACGGGGCGCCGTTCAGGACGTCAGACTGTTGCTGAGACTGCGATGAAGTCGGTGGTTCGGTCTGTCAGCAACTCACTCGGACGCGCGCTGGTTCGCGGTATTTTGGGTAGTTTCAAACGCTAAAGCATGTCGCGGAAAAGTGGGGACCGGTTTTCCGTTAACGACATGCGTAAAAACAAAGACTTAAAGCGCGTCGTCTGGGTATAATCAAACGCGAAGTGCTTTAAGAACGCGACGTGTTATAAAAGAGAAAGCCCCCATAAAGGGGGCTTTTTCATTTGTTCATTAGAAATCAATTCAGACTACATAACCAGAATAGGCGACTTCGCAGGTACGCGATTATAGAGGTCGATAATGTCCTGGTTCATCAGGCGTACGCAGCCCGACGAAACGGCTTTACCGATCGACCACCATTCAGGATTGCCGTGCAGGCGGTAGATCGTGTCTTTACCGTCTTTGAAGATGTAGAGCGCGCGCGCACCGAGTGGGTTCTTGAGACCTGGAGCCATGCCGCCATTGCGTGAGCTATATGGCTCGAGCTCTGGCTGACGGGCGACCATCTCATCCGGTGGCGTCCAGCGTGGCCATTCGCGCTTGTACTGTATGACTGCGCGGCCCGACCATGCAAACCCGTCGCGGCCAATGCCGACGCCGTAACGCATTGCCTGACCATTGCCGAGTACCAGATAGAGGAACCGGTTGGTGGTATCGACAACGATCGTGCCCGGCATTTCGCCTGTCGGATCCTGAACGACCTGGCGCAAGAAGCGCTTGTCCATTTTCTGGATCGGAATGGCAGGAAGCTGAAAGCCATTGTCTTCCACTGCAGCATACATTGATGCCCAGCTTCCGTATGAGGCATCGACGTTCGCCTGCGGTGTCCTGTTAATAGGATTGCCCGAAGCATCCACATCGACAATTGGAACATTCTGCCCCAACTGAGCGCAACCGGCGAGGCCGGCCGCCGCTGTTGCTGTCATGGCCGTAAGAAAAGAACGGCGGGTAAGGGTGGTGTGCATATGAAAACCAGATTAGTGACGGGAGGAGCTACAGATACAACGGTTAGGGTTAATGAAGTGCGACCAACCCGTTGCTTTGATCGCAAGTTGCGGTGTTTCAGTAATGCTGAACACTTTTTGTTCGGCGATTTGTGGGGGCAAAACGCCCCATAAATGTGGCCTCCCGCCGGTCGGAATAAGGCCTAAACGTGGCTAATACGATGGGATATGCCCCGTGTTGCCGCTGCGACACAATTTTGATCGCAACAGACCGTTATTGCATGAAGTTGCCCGTTCAAGTTTTAGTGAGATTCAATCAAGGAGCTGAAGGCTCGGCAGAATAAGAGCAGGCGGATGTTGCTTATACTCGTCGGGCTGGTTGGACCGATTGATCCAGACGGAGCGCATTCCGAATCGCGCAGCACCTGCAACATCCCATCGATTGGATGACTGAAACGAGATTGCAGATGGGTAGAGCCGCCATTGTGTGGTGACAAGTTCATAGACGGCGGGTGCGGTTTTATAGCGCTGTACAGTGTCTACAGAGATTACGTCGTCGAGCAGAACATCAAGCGCCGATGATTTAACTGCTGCCTCCAACATGGCCGGTGAGCCATTGGAGAGAATAGCCAAACGCGCGCCACGGCTTTTAAGGTTTTTGAGTGCAACCGGCACTTCAGGATAACAGTCGAGTTTCCAGTAGGCGTCGAGAAGATCGCTGCGAAGGGAAGGGGCTACGGAAGGATATCGCGCAAAAGCAAAATCCAGAGCTTCTTCTGTCAGCGCCCAGAAGTCTTTGTAGGCCCCCATAAGGCTTAGAACCCACGAATATTCCAGCTGCTTGGCGCGCCAAAGTTCCGAGAATAAACGACCATCAGGTCCGGCTTTATCCGCATGTTTACGCACGGCTGAGTGCACATCGAACAATGTGCCATAAGCGTCGAAAACATAAGAATTATAGGACACCGATTTTCTCCGTTCGTGCATCAATCTCAAAAAAAGTAAAGTGGACCTTATCCTTATGCAATTTCAATAAAAATTCATTGCGATGAGCCGCGAATTTAGAATATGCGCCATTGCCGCCCGAGGCGTTGCGGCCTATGTAAGTTGCGCACGCAAGTTTCAGGGTATGTATTCGCTCTGCCCCCAGTAGCTGCCTATTGCAAGCTGAAAGACAAAGAGGAGAGTTCCAATGGCTTTTGAACTGCCCGCCCTTCCGTACGATTATGACGCACTTGCTCCGTTCATGTCGCGCGAAACGCTCGAATTCCACCACGACAAGCACCATCAGGCATATGTTACCAATGGTAATAAGTTGCTTGAAGGTTCCGGCCTTGAAGGCAAGAGCCTCGAAGAAATCGTCAAGGAAAGCTTTGGCAAGAATCAGGCGCTCTTCAACAATGCAGGCCAGCACTACAACCATCTCCATTTCTGGAACTGGATGAAGAAAGACGGTGGCGGCAAGAAGCTGCCAGGCAAGCTTGAAAAGGCAGTTGAATCCGATCTCGGCGGCTATGACAAATTCCGCGAAGACTTCATTGCTGCCGGTGCTGGTCAGTTCGGTTCGGGCTGGGCATGGCTTTCGGTTAAGAACGGCAAGCTCGAAATCTCGAAGACTGCAAACGGTGAAAGCCCGCTGGTTCATGGCGCAACGCCAATCCTCGGCGTCGACGTATGGGAGCATTCCTATTACATCGATTACCGTAATGCGCGTCCGAAGTATCTTGAAGCTTTTGTCGATAGCCTCGTCAACTGGGACTACGTGCTTGAGCTTTACGAAAAGGCATAATCTGCCGCGTCAGTCGTAGGTATGAGAACCCCGCGAAAGCGGGGTTTTTCTTTGTTTAAATTTATGATTTCACACAAACATGATTAATATAATCACGAATTATATTCGTTGTAGCTATGATAAGGCAGAATATCAGAAATAATAAACAATAGTATTTCAATCATGTTTTTCACATTCTCGTGAAGTGCCTGTAATAATCGATATAACCTCTGTGTGTTACTTTTGATAGTTGGGGTTTGTTCGATGCCTTTGTTGCAATGGTGGTGATTGTATCGGATATTTGTACCAAGGAACGAATTTTGTTCAATTTTTAGATGCGGAGGACCATATGCGTTCATTTTTCCTTGCTGTCAGTTCAGTTGCGATTTTGACTGCCAGCGTGGCTCATGCCGATGTGATTGCTGACCGTCAGGCGATCATGAAGGATATGGGGCGTTCTGTTGGACAGCTCGCGCCGATGGTCAAAGGCGAGAAGCCTTTCGATGCTGCTACCGCTCTGGCTGCACTTGAGAAGCTGGATGCTGACGCCAAGAAATTAGACGTCGATACTCTGTTCCCGGCAGGGTCCGATCAAGGCGATACAGAAGCTTCGCCCAAGATTTGGGAAAACAAGGAAGATTTCGTCAAGCACGTTGAAAAGTTCCGCTCCGACGCTGCCGCAGCGCTTGCCGCAAAGCCGCAGGATCTTGATGCGTTGAAGCCAGCATTCCAGCAAGTCGCTGCCAATTGCGGTTCATGCCATCAAGTCTATCGTGTGAAAAAGAACTGATAAGAGCATTTGAGCCAAAAGTGCGAAGCAGTTTTGCGTCGAATAATGCGTAAACTAAAGGGATAGAGCGGTTTCTGTTTAAACAGAAACCGCTCTGGCAGAACAATGGTCCGTAAACTCGCATATGCCGCAGGTGCTGTATTCATCATTGGTGCTGCTGCCTTCTGGGTGCTGACGACGCCTCAGACGGTGGATCAGTCGGTGATTGCATCTTTGCAGCCGGGTGACGCTACCAAGGGCGAGCAGGTGTTCTGGGCAGGGGGCTGTGCTTCCTGTCATGCTGCTCCCGGTGCGTCGGGTGACGACCGCAAGGTGCTTGCGGGTGGGCATGAACTGGTTTCGGATTTTGGCACATTCATCGCACCGAACATTTCTCCGTCAGAGCAAGGTATCGGTAACTGGACCTTGCATGATTTTGCCAACGCAATGCTGAAAGGCGTGGGACGAGGTGGAGAGCATCTTTATCCGTCTTTCCCTTATACGTCTTACGCCAAAATGCAGCCGCAGGACGTTGCCGACCTCTTTGCTTACATGAAGACCTTGCCAACTTCTGACAATGTGGCAGCGCCGCACAAGTTGGGCTTTCCCTTCACGATTCGTCGTGGATTGGGGCTTTGGAAGCAGCTCTATCTTTCGGACAAACTAGTTGTGGACCTTGCAAGCGCATCCGACCAGGTGAAGCGTGGCCAGTATCTGACAGAAGCGCTCGGCCATTGCGGCGAGTGTCATACTCCACGCAACGTCATTGGTGGACTTGATACCAAGCAATGGATGGCTGGAGCGCTATCACCGGAAACCGGTAGCGATGGCCGTAAAGGCATCGTTCCCAATATTACCACAGGCGAGGGTGGCATCGGTGAATGGGGCGAGAACGATATCGCCTATGCATTGCAAAGCGGTTTCACGCCAGATTTCGATTCACTTGGTGGGTCAATGGCGGATGTCGTTGCCAATATGGCGCATTTGACGGATGCTGATCGTGCGGCAATTGCTGCATATCTCAAAGCCATTCCAGCGCATAAAAATGGCTATCCAGCACGGTAAAGCAATCAAGCCAAAAAGTGGTCCGCTTTTATCGTGAGCTCAGGCCGTTCTGATCTCTTCCAGCCCAAGCTCCTTGATCATCGCTTGCCGCATGACGAATTTCTGTATCTTGCCAGTTATGGTCATGGGAAACTCATCCACAAAACGGACATGCGCCGGGATTTTGTAATGAGCGATGTGCTGCTTGCAGAATGCAATAAATTCTTCTTCACTAAGCTCTCGGTCTCGATGCAGCTTGATCCATACGCAGATTATCTCACCGAATTTATTGTCTGGAACACCGAAAACCTGAGCATCGCTGATAGCCGGGTGGGTGAATAGAAATTCTTCGATCTCTCGCGGATAGATATTTTCACCACCGCGAATAATCAGATCCTTAATGCGTCCGACGATGTTGCAATAGCCTTCCGCATCAATGGTCGCGAGATCCCCTGTATGCATCCATCCAGCATCGTCAATTGCTTCTGCAGAGGCGACGGCATCTGCCCAGTATCCACGCATGACGCTGTATCCGCGGGTCAGTAATTCGCCTTTCTCGCCGCGTGGTGCGATCTTGCCATCTGCATTGATAATTTTCACTTCGAGATGCGGATGAATGCGACCGACCGTCGAGACGCGCCTTTCCAGCGGGTCGGTCGTTGCACTTTGAAAACTGACCGGACTTGTTTCGGTCATGCCATAGGCAATGGTGATTTCACTCTGATGCATTTCACTGACCACCCGCCGCATGATCTCAATCGGGCACGGCGAACCAGCCATGATGCCGGTGCGCAGACTGGTGAGATCGAAACGCGAAAATTCCGGATGGTCGAGCATCGAAATGAACATGGTCGGCACGCCATGCAGGCCGGTACATTTCTCGTCTTCGACCGTTTGCAGTGTGAGCAGAGGATCGAAGCTGTCATTGGGAATGACCATGCAGGCGCCGTGTGTCACACAGGCCAGATTGCCCAGAACCATGCCGAAGCAGTGATAGAAAGGAACAGGAATACAAAGCCGGTCCTGCTCACTGAGCCGCATCGCCTCGCCAATGAAGAAACCATTATTGAGAATATTGTGATGAGTGAGCGTCGCCCCTTTGGGGCTACCTGTGGTGCCACTGGTGAACTGGATATTAATCGGATCGTCAAATTGCAGCTCGTCTGCAAGCTGTAGCCGTTGTTTAATCGTGGTTGCGTTGCCGGAAATTGCGACTTCATCGAAATTAAACATGCCAGTCGTCCGCTCTTCCCCCAGGCGAATGACGCAACGCAGCCCCGGTAAGTGCTCTGAGCTGAGATAACCGGGCCGCGCATCACCAAGCTCTGGAACGATCGAGCGAAGAATTTCAATGTAATTGCTGGTTTTGAGGGAAGGGGTAAGGATAAGCGCTGCGCATTCGACCTTTGCCAGAACGTGCTTGAGTTCATGCGCGCGATAGGCTGGATTGATATTGACGAGAATAAGCCCCGCCTTCGCACTCGCGAACTGTGTGAGCAGCCATTCCACATTGTTGGGCGACCAGATGCCTATGCGCTCGCCGGGTTGGAGACCGATTGCAAGCAGTCCTTCGGCCAGCGCATCGGTACGGTTCTTTAATTCGTTATAGGTTAGTCGGATATTCTGGTGACGTACCACAACTGCCGGGCGGTTGGGATATTTCTCTGCTATCAGATCAAGATGGTTGCCGATGGTGTCGCCAATGAGTGGCGTTTCGTTTGCACCGTGAACGTAGCTCGCCTGCTGCATATATCCAATACTCCCAATCGATATGTCTGCACTTCTCGGACAGCATGACATTAAGATGGAGGACGGAAAATCACAGTTTTGTGGTTAGAGTATTCGAGCCAAAAGTGCGATCCGGTCTTAAATAGATGTGCTCTAACGCTTTGTGCAGCGCACCACCGTCGGCAGTCCGGCATTGGTGTATTTGCTCTGCATGGTATAGAGCCAGCCTTTGCACTCGGACATGGTTTTGAAGCAGCGGAAGCGGTCGATGGGCACTAGCCCGTCTCCATCACTGACAAATGGGGAATCGTCCACGCCGCTGAACTGGCCGACGATAACGCCGCTGCCGCGCGGCGGTGTATTGCAACGCTGGCCCGCATATTCGCTGACGTTCTTGCGGACTTGTGCGCTGGCGGTTGTGACGGACGGCAAAGCAACAAGGGCGGAAACGATCAAACTCATTGAAGCTATTGAAACGGTGATGCCGGAACGTAACATGGGCTTCTCCCTTGATCCGAAGCTATTCAACTAAAGTGATTATACGACACTCTGGGAAGTTTTCTAAGCTCAAGTTTTCGTGCAAGTTCAGATGAATACTCACTAAATTAGTATATTGACTTTTCCTTTCACTGAAATTTTTTAGAAGAATATTGTATTTGTCTGGAGTATTTCTAGCAAAAACGAGAAGCGGTTTTGTTTGGTGGGTTGGGTATCTCGGCTAATCCCGAACAGAATATAGAAACCTGAAAATGAGAATTCCCGCCTAATAAAATCAGACGGGAATTCTCGGCGTTTTACTGTTCAAACCTTAAAAATTAAGCTTTGCCAACCACTTTCAGTGCAAAAACATAGGTGTAAGCAACTTCTTCAAGCCGCGAGAAACGACCTGACGCGCCAGCATGGCCTGCATCCATGTTGATGCGGAAGAGAACTGGATGATCATCGGTCTTGAGCTCACGCAGCTTGGCTACCCATTTTGCCGGTTCCCAATAGGTAACGCGTGGGTCGGTCAGGCCTGCCACAGCGAGTATGCGCGGATAGGCTTGCGAACTGACATTATCGTAAGGCGAATAGGCTGCAATATTGCGATAATCAGCCTCAGAGTTGATCGGATTTCCCCATTCAGGCCATTCCGGCGGTGTGAGTGGCAATGTGTCATCAAGCATGGTGTTGAGCACATCGACAAATGGAACTTCCGCGATGATACCGCCAAAAGCATCTGGTGCCATATTGGCAATCGCGCCCATCAGCATGCCTCCAGCCGAGCCACCATGTGCGACGATACGGTCATGGCTTGTGAAGCCTTCTTTGACGAGATGCTTTGCTGCGGCGATGAAATCCGTGAACGTATTGATTTTTGTTTCACGTTTGCCGTTTTCGTACCAGGCGAAGCCTTTGTCTTTGCCGCCGCGAATATGTGCGATGGCATAGATGAAGCCACGATCAACAAGCGAAAGCCGCGATGTGCTGAAACTTGCCGGAATGGTGATACCATAAGAGCCGTAGCCGTAGAGCAGACACGGTGCAGAGCCATCGAGCTTCGTGTCCTTATGATAAATCAGCGAGACAGGAACCAGTTCGCCATCCGCGGCCGGCGCAAGGATACGACGTGTTACATAGTCTTCGATATTGTGGCCGGAAGGCACTTCCTGCGTTTTAAGCAGAACGCGTTCGCGCGTGCGCATGTTATAGTCGAAGAGTTGCTCCGGCGTCGTCATCGAGGAATATGAGAACCGGATTACTTCGGTATCGTATTCAGCACTGCCATGCAGGCCGAGAGAATAAGCTTCTTCATCAAATGCGATAGCATGTTGTTCGCCGGTTTTACGATCGTGAATAACAATGCGCGGCAAGCCATTATCCCGCTCCATCCAGATCAGATGATGTTTGAAAGCGCCATGCGAAAGGATAAGACGCCCTGGAACTTCAGCGACGACTTCCTCCCAGTTTTCCGGCTGCGGTGCAGATGCTGGAGCGCGCATGATCTTAAAGTCTTTGGCGCCATCGACATTGGTCAGAATGAAAAATTCATCGCCACCGGGCGCGAGGTCGTATTCAACACCAGTCTTGCGCTCCATGACGAGCTGAGGCTTTGCAGCCGGATCATTTGCAGGCAACAGCCAGCATTCAGAGGTTTCGTGGTCGTGAATATCTATGAAAACATAATCGTCGAGTGAAGAACCGCCAACGCCCAGGAAAAAGCCAGGATCCTGTTCTTCATAGATCAGCTTATCCTGCGCTTGATCTGTGCCGATCTCGTGATAGAAAACCTTTGAAGGTCGATGGTTTTCATCCAGCAAAGTATAAAAGAAACCTTTGCTGTTCGCGTCCCAGGTGCCACCTCCATTGGTGTCGGTGAGTATATCTCCAAGGTCTGACATGGAGTTCAACTCGCGAACTCTGAGTTTATAAAACTCTGATCCCTTGTCGTCGTAACCCCAGATCAAACGATTGTGATCGGGCGAGTGGTCAGCTGAAGCGAGGCGGAAGTAAGCCTTGCCTTCTGCTTCCTTGTCGCCGTCGAGGAGAATGGTTTCCGCACCGCCATCGCGTGGCGTGCGAATGAAATAAGGCTGCTCACCACCGGTTCGATAAGAAACGCCATAAGCAAACGGGCCGTCTTTTGACGGAATGGATGAATCGTCTTCCTTGATGCGACCGCGCATCTCAGCAAAAAGCTGCTTCTGGAGCGCATCCGTGTCCTGCATCAAAGCCGATTGATAGGCATTTTCAGCCTCCAGATGCGTGCGAATTTCAGGCGCGAGAACCGATGGATCTTTGAATACTTCCTGCCAGTTATCTGCGCGTAACCATGCATAATCATCGATGCGGGTAATACCGTGACGGGTATCCTTCGCTGGATGCTTCGGTGCTTTGGGGGGCTGAGGAAAATTGGTGTCGTGTGGCATGTAAAATCCAGTAAAAAGCAAATGAAATCAGTCCGAACCGTTGAAGAGGTCCGGACTGTAAGAGCTAAGTTATCAGTCCTGATCGAAGATCAGTGCGTTTCCGTTCATGCAATAGCGGAGACCTGTTGGTGCTGGGCCGTCAGGGAAAACATGCCCCAGATGTGCATCGCAGTCGGAACAGCGAATTTCGGTGCGGGTCATGCCATAGGAATGATCTTCAAAGGCAGCCACGGCATCCGGTTCGATTGGTTGATAGAAGCTTGGCCATCCGGTCCCGGATTCGTATTTTGCTTCCGATTTATACAACGGGCGATCACAGCAAACGCAGCGATAAATACCGTGCAGGGAACTGTCGAAGTTGGGGCTGGAGAATGCACGTTCAGTGCCATGCTGACGGGTGATCTGGTACTGGATCGGCGTAAGTTGCTCGCGCCATTCCGCATCAGTCTTTATAACCTTCAATGTGCGGGATTTATCGGCAGAGTTAGACATTTATATCTCCTCTCTTGTGCGAAGCCATGTGGATTGGACAGACGCACAGTGCAAATTAGGCATAAACTCTTCAATACACTACTAAATTGCTTGTGCATCTGAATGCCGGCATGTGCTCTATGGTTCGTAGCGATTATATAGTTGGTGGATAAGCCAAATGCGAGCTGATCTGAATGAAATATATTTTAATTATGCCTTTTTGCTGCCCGACTCCCTATTCAATGTCGCAATCAATAAATTGTGTTTGCAGTGGCGGTGGTAAATAGACTTGGCAGAAAAAAACTATTGCTTATGTGTGAGCTACAAATTAAGGAAGCGGCGGAAAAGAGATGCTCATCCCCCTATACTCGAGAATAAATGACAGAGCTGACAACAGCGCCGAATGCGTTTGGCTAGTTTGAATAGCGCTTCACGTTTTGTGTTTAAGTACACTGTATTTGCACATCCAAGAAGAATTCAATTCTGTTAATGTAATGTGGTTTGACAATTCTATTGCAAATGGCACTATTCATTGATACTTGCATCGCCGAATGAGTTGGGCAGGGCATAAGAATTTCGCGTAGACGGCAATCGGTTCTGAGAGCTGCAGTCTGCTTGAGCTAAAGCAAAGACAAAAAAAGGAAAAACAATGGAAAACCCTGAAATCTTCGACGAGAGCGCAGAATTGCTTCTCAGCCTTACTGCTGATGTTGTTGCTGCCTATGTCGGAAACAACTCCATTCGTGCGAGCGAACTACCTCTCCTGATTTCGGAAGTGCATTCTGCTTTCAAGCGTCACGTTGAGCGTGAAGAAGCTCCGGTCGTTGTTGAAAAGCCGAAGCCAGCAGTCAATCCTAAGAAGTCAGTTACTGACGATTATATCATCTGTCTGGAAGACGGTAAGAAGTTCAAGTCGCTTAAGCGTCACCTGATGACCCACTACAGCATGACCCCTGAACAGTACCGTGAAAAGTGGGATCTTGATCCTAACTATCCAATGGTTGCTCCTAACTATGCAGCAGCACGTTCGCGTCTTGCAAAGAAGATGGGCCTGGGCCGCAAGCCTAAGGACGCGTAATCGAATCTGATTCAATCAGATCGGCGCTCTGATTTTGGCCCGGAAAGCATGGATTTTCTACATGCGTTCCGGGCCATTATTTTATGTTTGTTCATTTTTTGTGGGCATTCGGCGTATATTCCTCCCGCCGAGGCGGTCGAACGCCTGTTTTAAGGCGATATGGCGATTGAGGTCATAACTCCAGTGACTGTTGACGCCTTTCAGACGTTCACGTTCGATCAGACGACCGAGCTTTGTCTGCGCCTGTATCCGCTCTGCTTCCGGTGCGTTTAATAACTTATCCATATCAATCCCGGCGATCATTTGCAGTGCCACGCGCTGCATCGCGCATATTCGCTCTTCTTTTCTCGCAGCCAGAAAATTTATGCTCGCTTGTTTCAGTGCAACTGCCTTCATTTTTATCCTCATCAGTTTGTTGCGGGTTCTGATGAGAGGATCGCTCATGTTCGATGTTGTTGGATAAGATTCCTATTTAATATGATTGCAGTGGATATATGCCCCGCTTCACGTTGTAAAAAACTTATCCACGCTTGCAATTTTCTCACTATAAGAAGATATTCCTATTACGGTGAGGAAAGATGAATGTCTTTGGAACTAACAGATATCATCCATACCCGGGCTGAGGCTCTTGAGGTTTTAAAAGTGATCGCAACGCGACACGGACGAGCACTCAAGATCGATAATTCTGGTCGTGCGTTGGGGCGAAGGCGTCAGGAAAAAAGCGTGGAACTTTGTGACGCTCTGATTGATCTGTTGTCCGCATATTTTGCTGTTAGCGGTGCAGAACTGCGCTCGCCCTTGCGATGCAGAAGGGAGGTGGCGCAAGTCAGGCAGTTGGGGATGTACCTTGCACACACGTCGTTCGGAATGGTGATGAGCGAAGTCGCGGTCGGGTTTGCCCGGGATCGCACTACGGTCATGTATGCCTGCCATCTGGTGGAGGACAGGCGTGATGACGAAGATTACGATGCCATAGTTTCCAAGCTGGAAAAGATGGTCGGTCTGGGATTCTCTGCTTGGAGGATGGCAGCATGAGCGATGTGTTTTCGACTTCGGAAGCCAGAATCCTGCGCTTTCTTAAGCACGGTGGATGTGATGTTCAGGATTCTGTACGTGAAACGCACGTCTTGCTTGTGGGAGAGCAGGGAACAATCGCTGCAACGCGTGTAGAACTCGAGGCGATGCAGAAACGCGGCATTTTGCTCTGCGACGGGCAGCGGATAGTGATCTCTGGGGCTGCACGTAAGACTGCGAGTAAAAACATAAAAACTGCACGGAAGACGGAAACGGTCGAATTTGAGCATGGGGAAAGGATCGAAATCAATCCGTCTGAATCTCCTCTGGCCAAGCTTTATCGTCTGCGCAATGGCGATGGCGAGAGTTTTATTTCTGACGATGAATTTCGTGCAGGCGAGCGATTGCGCGCTGATTTTACACGCGGCTCCATGATGCCGTCAATTTCCGCGCGATGGGATGTCGGCATCCGTAACTCATCGCGGTCGGGCCCAGGCGGAATGGCCGAACTCACGGATATTGCGCTTGCAAGTCGGATGCGGGTTGAGCGAGCGCTGGAAGCAGTCGGACCGGAGTTGAGCGGTGTCCTGATCGATGTGTGTTGTTTTCTGAAAGGGCTTGAGACCGTAGAGCGGGAACGTCAGTGGCCGGTGCGGTCAGGAAAAATGCTGCTTAAGACAGGTCTCGCCATGCTGCACAGGCATTACAGTCCACAGGCACAAGAACGGCGATCTCCTGAGGTTTTGCATTGGGGTGCGACCGACTATCGACCAACTGCTCACCCAAATCAGAGCTGAATTAGAGCGTATCCCGAAAAGTGTGCAACGGTTTTTGGATAAGCTGCGCGGATTGACTGCATTGACCTATCCAGAAGTTTGAATAAGAAGACGTCAAATACCGGGGGTTAAAATGCAAAGCAGTCAGCAAAATCTGGAACGAGTTCTGTCAAAGCTGGAGGCGCGTGCAGGTGACGAACAGGTGTTCGGCACGGTCTATGCAGATGGAGCACGTGCTGAGGCTGATGCATCAGACAGACGCCTGAAAGAAGGGCGCTCACTCGGCCCGCTCGACGGACGAATTGTTTCGATCAAGGATTTGTTCGATGTGAGAGGGGAGCCGACATTAGCGGGTTCCGTCATTCGCAAATCGGCTTTGCATGCGAATAACGACGCAGTCGTCGTTCAGAGGCTGAAAGACGCCGGTGCAGTCATTGTTGGCAAAACCCATATGACAGAGTTTGCTTTTACTGCGGTCGGATTAAACCCGCATTACGGCGTGCCGGGTAATGCGATTGATTCAAGCCGGGTTCCCGGTGGTTCCTCCTCAGGCGCTGCGGTTTCTGCGGCTGAAGGTACCAGCGAGATAGCAATCGGCTCCGATACGGGCGGCTCCATTCGCATCCCTGCGGCTCTGAATGGCTTGGTAGGCTTTAAACCAACCGCCCGTCGCATTCCGCTGGATGGCGCTTTTCCGCTGACGCCCGCTCTTGATTCAATCGGACCTTTGGCCAAAACGGTCGCCGACTGCATTCTCGCGGATGCTGTGATGGCGGGTGAAGCGCCGATTCTGCCAGAGGCAGCATCGTTAGATGGACTGACCGTAGGATTGCCAAAAGGCCTGCTTTTGTCGGAGTCGGAACCAGAGGTAACTGCTGCATTCAACTCGGCAATTTCGGTTCTGACCGCAGCAGGCCTGCGGGTCGTTGAGCTGGAACTGGATGATCTCATTCTTCAACTGCGCGATGCGACGCGCATTGGTTCGATTGTAGGTATCGCAGCCAGTCGTATTCATGCCGAAACATGGCTCAAAGATCCAGACGCGAATGTCGATGACAGGGTAAAGCATACGCTTGCAAAGCGGTTGGGCGTCTCGGATGAGGACTTCGCAGCATTGATGCAGACGAGAACACGGCTCGCATATGAAATGGAACAACGGCTAGCTGGCATTGATTTTTTTGTGACGCCGACAACGCCGATTGTTGCGCCAACAATTGCATCGGTCAGCGACAATTCTGCCGAATATGACCGCGTTGAGAGCCTATTGTTGCGAAATACGCAAATTGCCAATCAATTTGATCTTTGCAGCATAACGCTGCCGCTGCCTGTTACGGGGTTACCGGTCGGTCTGATGATGACGGCACGCCATGGAACCGACAGGCAATTGCTGTCCGCAGCACTGTCGGTTGAACGCTTGTTAGGCTGAAACTTTGAGCGCTTCGGCATCACGGCGAATACGCGCGACCATGGAACGCAAACCGTTGGAGCGCTGCGGTGTGAGATGCTCATCAAGTCCAAGCTTTTTGAGCACTTCCTCCGGATCAGACGATACGATTTCTGAAGCCTTACGACCTGAATAGAAGGCGAGCACGATTGCAACCAGACCGCGCACAATATGCGCATCAGAATCGCCCAGAAATTCAATAACCGGATCATCACCTTCATGCGGAATGGTCTTGAGCCACACTTGGCTGACACAGCCCTGCACTTTGTGAGCAGCATCGCGGGCATCGTCTGGATAGGCTGGTAATTCCTTGCCGAGATCAATCACATAACGATAGCGGTCTTCCCAATCGTCGAGAAATTCGAAGTCGGAGATGATGCTGTCGATGGTGGTAGTCATGATACTTGCCCGAAATCCATTTGGTATATGCGGCCTATATAGTGACAAAAGCCGCAAACGTCACGGAAAACCGTTAGTTCTTTGTAGGAATTGCGCTGGTTCGATAATGCTTAGGAATAATAGTTAGAGCGGTTCCGACGATTCAATCTTAGCTGGAACCGCTTTAAGCGTACGCAGTGCCACTGAGCGCGGTGTGGGAATCGGAACAATGTGTGACGAGCTTGATGTCGGCTCGGCTGGCAGCTCTTGTTTCGCGACAATGGGCACAACTGGATCAGATGATTGCTGTTTTGTGCCGAAACGGTCGCTCAGATATTCGAGTATGCCGCCGCTACGTTCGAGCATTCCACTTGCGGCGCTGGAAAGAAATGATGTTCCGTTCTCACAGAACGAAGGGTTGTTTACACAGAGCTTGCCGATTTCCAACGCTGTTTTGCCATTGGCCAATAGCTGATCAACGGAGTCGGGCTCGCCTTTGGCCTGAACCGAAGCCTTTTGAGGCGTTGTTTTTTCGTCCGCAGGAAAGAAGTGCGGCATTACCATGAATGCCAGCGACAGCCAGATTGCGGATTTGATGAGAAAACGGATCATTACGCTCGGGGTTTGTTGGCCGGGATTGGTGGGATCATTGTCCTCTCAATTTGAAAAGATTCCGTAACCAAGTGGTTAGAGACTGTCAGGAGCGGTTGTCATAGGCGCGAGAGAGCCTCCAGCGTGTCGATATCCACCATCTGTTTACCATAGCGGAAAAACTCGGGCTCTGATCTGTCAGATTCTGCATAGAGACGTTCAAGATGCTCTCGCTTTATCGTTTCTTTAAAGCCTCACCTGCAATTCTAGCGTCAACAGGCAGATCCCTGATGGATAAGCCGCGCGAGTATTGAGTGGGTAAGGCAAGTTGAACGCCATTCTTTTAAACGTAGCACAGACCGTAGGCACGAAGGTGCAGGCGTTTGCGCGTTTTCACGAACGTTTTTGCCAGCGCTGGACCGAGCAGTCGGATGCATCTGCGATTCGGGTTGTTGGCTCGTTCATGCTCGTTCCGGTTCTCCTGTTTGCCGCCGTGCTCGCTTCTGGTGTTACGACAGATTTTGCAGCACTTGCTGTGCTCGGTGCCAGTTTCGCCGGCGCTGCGATGATTTTCTGTGCTTTGAGCCTGATGGGCTTGAGTGTCACTGCTCTTGGAACATTGAATTTCGCGATCTATGGCGCGGGTCTTGCCGCAATTGGTATATTTGCGAGCACCAGCACTATCGCTCTTTGGGTGATGGCCGCAGCCTTGCCGCTTGAGGTCTGGTTTGTAAGCCGCAAGCCCTTGGCAACGTTTGCAGGTGTGCCGCTTGCAGGGTTGGTTTTGAGCACTTTTGCACTGACAAGCGGTACTTCAGTTGCTGGTGGATCATTGGCGTCGCTGATCGTCTTGATGCTTTACGTGGCAAGCCTCGTTGCTCGCAGCTTCACAATTAAAAGTGCTGTTGCATCGAAACCGCTCGCACAGCAAAAGCCCGTGGTTGCAAAGGGCGATGTTCAGCTCTCAATGGATTTTGAGGGTGTCATCACCGAGATTGATACACAGTCGGCAGCACTTCTCGGCGTAGAGCCTAAGATGTGTGAAGGCATTGCATTGATTGACCGCGTTCACGTCGCTGATCGGGTAGAATATCTATCGCTTCTTGCAGACTTGCGTTCGGGTCATTCTGCGCGTCCGGCGAATATCCGCCTGCGCACGCTTGAGAATGGCAATCCGGTTTTCCTCGCTTTCCGCATGGAAGGTCTTGCCGTCAATGGCATCATTACACTTGTTGGGCGCTCGCTTGAGGGTGAACAGAAGCTTATTGAAGAAATCAATGCGCTGAAGGCGCAGCTTGAAGCCGAGCGTATCGGCAAAGGTCGTCTGCTCGCAACTGTGAGCCATGAACTGCGCACGCCATTAAACTCGATCATCGGCTTTTCAGATATGCTGTCGCATGAAATGGGCTGCCAGCTGCAGAATGAAAAGCAGCGCGAATATGCAGGTCTTATTCATAAGTCGGGCCATTATCTGCTGGAGCTGGTGAACTCAGTGCTTGATAATTCGCGGCTTGAAATTGGCACTTATCGCATTGAACCACAGAGTTTCATTTTCCGCGACGCGGCTGAAATGTGTGCCGCAGTCATGCTCCCGCAAGCTGAAAAGAAGGGCCTTGCGCTTTGCCATCGTGTGAATGCGACTACGGGAGAAGTGGTGGCCGACCGTCGCGCAGTGCAGCAGATTTTGCTCAACCTCACAGCCAATGCGGTAAAGTTCACGGAATCGGGCGGTTGCGTCACTATCGATGCGGCGCGCGTGATGGTCGATGGCCGGCCTCAGCTCGAAATTATCGTTTCCGATACTGGTATTGGTATCGAGCCAGAAGACATGCAGCGCATTGGATCGCCTTTCGTGCGGGCCGACAATAACTATACACGCGCGCAAGAGGGGACTGGTCTTGGCCTGTCAGTGGTCAAGGGCTTGGTGGAACTGCACCAGGGCACAATGCAAATTAAAAGCTGTGTGGGCGAAGGAACGGTCGTAACCGTTCACTTGCCAGTGGCGGGTCCGCAAAAACTGTTCGAACAGGATTTTTTGGGAGCAGAAGATCAACAGCAGCTTGGCACGGTGATTGACATGCACCGTCACCAGGGAGAACGGAATAATGAGTGGCAGAAAGACGAAGACCGGGAACAAGGCCCAGAGCGGATCGATGCGCAAACCCGCAAAACAGCATAGTTTCGGCCGCCGCCTGCTCAAATTCTTTTTCAGCTCGGCTTCCGCGCTGGCGATTTTCGCTGGCGATTTCATTGTACGCAATCCCGTCCTAACGGGCGGTGCAACAGCGTTTGCCGTGGTGTTGGGCTTTGTTTCGGCCAACGCACTCTGGTATCAACCCGAAGCACATAATGCAGTCTTCTTCAAAACACGTGCAGACTTCGTCTTCAAGGCAACGCCGCGCGCAGTTCTGCCCGGCACGGCTGAAGTAGATAAACCTCAAGAATCGCTAACGAAAACTGCAAGCACAGAAACGCCTGAGACCACACTACCGCAATCGCAGACGGAAGTCGCAGAATTGTCTCCGGATCGGTTGCAAGTTACAGGTTCTATCGATGAGATGCTGCCAGCGCTTGCGCCCAATGCCGATATTGAGATCGCACGGCTGCAACAAAGGCTGTTGACGCTCGGCATCTACCAAGGCGCAGTTGATGGCTTCACAGGTCCTCAAACCCGTGAGGCTATCGACCGTTGGCAGGCTCTTCAGAAGAAGGTTAGCGTTCCGGCACAAAATGGTGCAACGCAGGCGACAACTGAAGACGACGTGGCTAAGGTGATCGACTTGGCCGTACCGTCGCCCCGCCCTGAGCCTGCTGTCTTGAAAGCCGACAAAATGGCAAAGCGTGCGCCCGATCTTGCTTCGCTGGAACGCAAGCCAGCACAGGAAAAGAAGCAAACAGCGGCAGCACCAGCAGTGCAGCAGCAGGCGAATATCTCCTCACAGGACATCGTGCGTGTGCAGGCTGGCCTGAAGGCTTTTGGCAATGAAATGGTGAGTGTTGACGGTGTTCCGGGTAAATCCACACAGGATGCTATTCGCGAGTTCCAGAAACTGTTCAACTTGCGGGTAACCGGCGAAGTTGACGCTGCATTGATCTCCAAAATGCGTGAAATCGGGCTCATAAGTTGATCCAAGGTGAACCATGCGCCTGACATCGGATTTCTGGGTTTCGGCATTGATCCGTAAAGTACAGGGAGAGGGCGGCTTTGCTTATCTCGCCCGTCGTGGTGCTAAAGAAGCAGGTGCGATCTTCATCAAGCTCAGCTCGCGCTTCGGCACCTGCGACCTATACTCACCAGCTCCGCAAACGTCCTATGAAGAAAATACCGATGGAGAGCGCATGTTTTTGCGTATCCTCCATGATGTCGAGGATATCAAAGCAAGTGAGCGTATGGAGCGCGAAGTCCGCTTTGATCCTGATCTGTGGTTAATTGAGTTGGAAGATGTTGCCGACCCGGCGAGCCTGTTTTTAGTTACACCGGATAGTTTATAGGCTCGAACGCAGCGTTGCCGGGTTTTCATCCGCAGCAGTTATCATCTCGCGCAGTTTGCTGCGCAGTAGTTTCGACATGTCATCAGCTTTCCAGCGCCGCACAAGCATCATCGCTTTCTCGCGGTCGATAGAACGATAGATCTGAATGAATTCTCGCAGGCTATGGCGGTCCGCTGCAACGGGGCCCAGAATTGCGGACATGGTCATGAAGCATTCGGCGGCTGATAGGCCGAGTGCACGTAAGGCTATCGGCAGATGCGATTCTGGCCATTGGCCGATAATGCGGTCTGCACGTTCAAACGATACGTCCAGTGAATCGGCCAATGCTGTGCGGAAAATCTGATCATCAATCAAAAGTGCTGTGTCGATAAGGTGTTCGGGGCCCGACAGCGCACTTGTGCCGAAAAAAGACGGCTGCTGGGGTAAGTCATTATTCGGATTTTCGTTGTTGCTCAGATCCGCCGATGTGCTGGGCATATCGGTTTCAAGACCAGCAAGATTTTCCTGTAATGCCAACAAGCGATCAATTGCTGGATCAGCGAAGCTTTGCAGCACGCCTTTTAATATTGGGTCGTCAGACTGCCTGCGCGCGATGGCGCGGGCATGGGCAAGGCCGTTCTTACCGATAGTCTCGACGAGATCTTCTGACCTGAGAACCGGAGAACGCAGAAGAATAGGGGCCGAAATCTCAACGGGTTCGTTTGCGAGCGACAGGACAAGACGGCGCGGTGCTTCTTCGATCTGCGCAATTGCATGGGCAGCTTGCCGTTTGCCGCGCATGGTTGCACGCTCAAGCAGCGGAAATGTCAGGTCTTCAAGCTGATGAGCTTCCTGACGTCCGGGACGCGTGATCGAGGCAAACGCAGCTATTGCAGCGACCAGAAGGTCGTCTGCTTTGCTACCATCAGCTCTTGATTTTGATTGGTTCCGATTACCTGAAATCTCTTCCAGGATGCGGAACTGATCGTTTGTCACGCAAGGTACTCCGGTAGGCTAAAACTATTAACGCGGCCTGCCGCATGTCGGCAGATTGGATAATAGGTATGAAGCCTTAGCAACTTATTAACCGTGAGTAAGAAAGTGTCTGTTTTGCAGGTGGTTAACTCGCTTCATACGGCAGACAGTTGGCTTGGGTGAGGAAGTTTTTCACCTGCTGCTGCCAGCTTGCGTCTGGAACGAAACTTCTCAGGACAACTGCGGCCTCGCTGATGTCCTGCTCGATGATGATGGAGCGACCGTCGTTTTGCATGCCCTCGGCGCGAAGAGCCGCAATGCCGATCGGATCAGCGATAATCAGATCGAGCTCTCGATCGTTCGATACATTGTCGTTGAGACTATAAAGATTATCGCCATTGGGTGCATAAACAGACAGCGACCAGAAAGGCAGATTGCCTTTCGCAGTGATATGTACGGGCCCATCCGTGAGATCAAAGCGGCATGCTGCCTGTTCCATCAGCGGATCCTGATCGCTTACAAGTCCCGATTTCTCGGAAAGATAATGAAAGCGATAGCCATCACCCAAGGCTTCCAGATGCGACCAGGCATTTTTGCTTGAATAAAACGGGACGAGCAGCAGAACGGCGATATGCACGATTGCGGCACCAACCAGACCAAGAAGCAACAGGCGGACGATTTTAGCCACGGCACGCCTCCACAGTTGTGACAGGCACAATACGCGGCATGACGAGATCAATCAGTCCGGAAGAGCTCGCAGCTGGTGTGTCGTAGAGGGTCATGACCAGCACAAAATTGCCGCTTCCTTCGACAGGAAGCCAGTTGTCAGGGCTGGCACTCGGTCCCACGGTGACTTGCACGCTGCCGTCGTTTTCATAAAGCACTTCACGTGAATGAAGTGCTGGCTGGAGGCCCATGCGCGGTGTAATCGGTTCCAGATTGGAATTGGCCGGATAAAGGGTCCAGAAACGCGCCGACGGTGTGAAACCGCTCAGACGGTAGCTGCATCCGCGTTTAAGTTCGCGTCCGTTGCTATCGCGGCGTGCGTAAAAGGGAAGCCCTTCTGCAGCCCCCAGCGCGAGATAGGCTTTGCGTGCAGCTCGCGCCTTGGAATAAGGGTCAGCGTCGATTGTGCCAGAGGCCGGATAGGCATTCCACGCTCCGAGCTGTAATTCGCCGAAGCCGTCAAAATGGTCGAGTGTGTAATCGGTTGCCCATATGCCGCCGCCAAGCGCAATAGCCAGTACCGCCACGACTGTGAGAATTATTTTCAGCATTCTAGGGTCTGTGGAGAATTAGTTTTGAAGCGTGGTATGGATGAAAATAGCACAGGTTTAGGAGCAAAGCCGAAGGTGGAGTGGTTCTCCATCGAGGTTTTGCGACGCGAAGCTGGGCCATTTTCACCATATCCTTTCAGGACGTGGCGGATTTTGTTTCTGAATACGTCGAACAGCCCTTGTGGAGATACACTCCACGGCGTCCTGTTCTCCTGTTCAGAAACAAAATCCGTCTCACGCCGCGCTCAAAACCTAATTCCCCACAGACCCTAAGCGTTTCTGGTTTAAATTTGGTCATTAGAAATGCTCTATCTCTTTGTTTTTGCGCACAACTTGTTCCGAAAACCGGTGCCAACTTTTCGGGATGTGCTCTATGCTCAAAGTACCGATACTTTGGTGCGTCCGGCAAGGGCCGGAACAGGCGGTGCGTTACGGAGTTTGTCGTTAAGCTCCTTGAGCGCTTTCGTGGCCACCGGTGAGAGAACTCGCGGTGGCGCTACCATCATTTCGTCGGGCTTGTCCTTGGACGCAATTTTAGGCTCTGTCGTTTTTGCAGGGGCCGGGAAGGCGGGCGTAATGCCCGGTATCGGCTTCAGTTCAATATTCTGATGCGCATAGCTCATCATTCGTTGCCAGGCCATGGCAGGCAGGACACCGCCGGTCAGTTCTTTCATCGGGGTAAAATTGTCATTGCCAAACCAGACAGCAGCAGTGAAATTGCCTGTAAAACCGACAAACCATGCATCGCGGTAATTCTGCGTTGTACCGGTCTTGCCGCCCACGCGTGTCATTGGCAGCGCCGCACGGCGAGCAGTGCCGCGTTCAGGAACCTGCACCAGCATAGAGTTCATCTCGAAAGCAGCTTTTTCAGACAGAGCGCGATGAGGCTTGAGTGCGTCGCGCGTGAAATCCCACAGAACCTTACCCTCCGACGAAATGATTTGCGTGAATGCGTGGCGATTGCCAGCCATGCCGCCGTTCGGGAACACATTGAAGCCCGTTGCCTGATCCATCACGGTCATTTCCGATGTGCCAAGTACCATCGTTTTGTGCGACGAAATCGGCGATTCCACGCCCATGGCTTTGGTCAGTGCAACGATAGGGGCCGTGGTCAGATGATCGCGCGCAAGCCTGACAGGCACTGAATTCAGTGAACGCACCAGTGCGGTTGTCAAATCAACGCGACCGGCGAAACTGCGACCGTAGTTGCGGGGAGACCAATTGCCCCAACTGATAGGTGCGTCGGAAACAATTGTATTGGGCGTCAGGCCCTTTTCCATTGCTGCTGCATAAACATAGGGCTTGAAGGACGATCCCGCCTGACGCAGCGCCTTGGTCGCACGATTGAACTGGCTTTCGCCGTAGTCGCGTCCGCCGACAAGCGCGCGTACCGATCCGTCATTTGCGATCACAACCGTTGCAGCTTCGGACACGTTATATTCCTTGCCGTGCTGGCGGAGATGATACTCAAGCGATTCTTCTGCAGCCTTCTGAAGGTTGCGGTCGAGTGTCGTGCGCACGGTGAGTGTGTGTTGCGGCAGTTTTCCTGCAACCTTTTTCACTTCTTCAAAAGCCCAGTCGAGGAAGTAATCGGGACTTTCGTTCTTGGCGCGGTCGATCACACTTGCAGGATTGCGGCGCGCAACCGCGACCTGGCCATCACTCATGAAGCCACTCTCCACCATATTGGAAAGCACAACATTTGCGCGGGCACGCGCGGCGGGGAGATTAACATGCGGTGCGAATTTGGCGGGCGCTTTGAACAGGCCTGCCAGCATTGCAGCTTCGGCAAGGTTCACATCTTTGATGTTCTTGCCGAAATAAAACTCGGATGCCGCCGCTATCCCAAAGGTGCCGCCACCCATATAGGCGCGGTCCAGATAAAGCTGGAGTATCTCTTTCTTGGTAAGATTGCTTTCAAGCCATAGAGCGAGAAACGCTTCCTTGATCTTCCGTTCGAGGGTTCGCTCGTTCGAAAGAAACAGGTTTTTGGCCAACTGTTGCGTGAGTGTCGAGCCGCCCTGAACCACACCATTGGCACGGAGGTTCTGGCTCAGTGCACGGCTTAGACCCCAGACGTCAATGCCGTAATGATCAAAGAAACGGCGGTCTTCTGTGCCAAGCACGGCCTTGATGACATGATCTGGAAGTTCATCAATAGGTACTGCCTGTCGGTGCAGAATACCACGTTGGCCAAGTTCGTTGCCGTAGCGGTCGAGAAATGTAACCGCATAATCGTCCTGTGCGCGCCAATCTTTCTTGGTTTCCTCAAATGCGGGCATGGCAAGTGCCAGCATGATGACGGAACCTATGACGCCGAGCGTGAAGCCTTCATCCAGAACTTCTACGACGAGGCGCCTGAAGCCCCTTACACGAAAGCGGCGAGAGAAGATGGTGATATTCTCCCACCACTCCCCGGCATAAAAACGAAGATTATAGAGGCCGGAATCGATCCAGGCATCAAAGCCAATCAAACGCGAAACCCGGAATGGTTTGCGCTTTTGCTCTTCAGGATCTTTTTTCGCCGTTTTACGCATAAACTCTACTTCGGCACCGTGAGAATTGGGAGACGAGCAAAACCTGCCCTTTAATCATAACAGATTAATAAGCGAGAACTCACGTTAATTAGTAAACGAAATTCATAAAACTTTTGGGAAAAAAATCAGAATTAGGAAAATAGTCCTTGACGGTGTAACGGTGGTTTGCTATCAATTAGATACAGTCAAGAAAGTGTGGCTGATGCTGATAACAGCCTCGATACCCCCGGCTTTATCGGCAACGCAAAACCCCGGAAGCAAATTGCTTTCGGGGTTTTGCGTAAAAGGGGTCCAAGTTTACTGCAAAGCATATTGGGCAAAGCTTTTTGAAAACGCGAAAAATTGACGAGCGTCGCGAGGCGCGGGTCAGGCTGGCTTTTCGCCTGCAAACAAAACACGATATAGCAAGCGCGGACGTCGCGCAGATGATGGGGCTCTCCGAGAAAACCTATCGCATTCGTATCCGGCGTCTCGGTTTGGATGATCAAGATAACAACAAGCCCTCAAGTTCAGAAAGCGCTCTTCAGCGTTTGCAGTCGGAACTGAATAAGCTGATCGACGGTGATGAACTGCCGGACAAGAGCAAGGCTGAAGCGCTGATGGCGCTGGCCAAGGCTGTTAAGACTGTCGGCGAACTCGCTTCCGAAACAGCTCCATCCGAGCAATGTCGCGAAACTGGCGCGGTGGTGAGCCTGAGTGAAATTAGGCGGGCTTTAGCACGCATAGACAGGAGAATTGACGAACTTGCACAAAGGCGCGCGCGGGAAATCTTGGGGCGCGGGCTTGACGCAACAACAGATAATGGCGGCGGAATGCGAGTGGCTGATTGAGGCGCGTGACGCGCAATTGCCGCCATCGGGCGACTGGCGGGTCTGGTTAATTCTCGGCGGCCGCGGTTCTGGCAAGACAAGGGCAGGCGCTGAGTGGGTGTCTGGCATGGCGCTTGGACTTGCGCCTTTCGCGACGCGAGCGTGTGGACATATCGCACTTATCGGTGAGACCTTTGCCGATGCACGTGAGGTGATGGTGGACGGTCCATCGGGTATTCTGTCTGTCTCACGTGCCAATCGGCCACGCTATGAAACGACGCGGCGACGGCTCCTCTGGGATAATGGCGCTGTGGCGTCACTCTATTCCTCTGAAGACCCGGATGGTTTGCGTGGTCCGCAATTTGATGCCGCATGGTGCGATGAACTGGCGAAATGGAAGAACCCGCAAGCCACATGGGACATGTTGCAGTTTGGCTTGCGACTGGGCGATTTTCCTCGTCAGGTTGTGACGACGACGCCACGTGCGGTGCCGTTGCTGAAAACGCTGATGACTGACGATTCAGTTGCAATGACACATATGCGGACATCGGAAAATGCCAGCAATCTGGCCGATGGTTTCATGCAGGCCATCAATCAGCGTTATGCCGGCACGCGGCTTGGGCGACAAGAGCTCGATGGCGAGTTGATTGAAGAACGCGCCGGTGCTTTGTGGTCGAGGGAGCGGATCGAACAATGTTTCGAACCGGAGGCACCGCAGCTTGTGCGTATTCTGGTAGCCGTTGATCCGCCCGCTTCATCGGGCAAATCGTCGGATGCCTGTGGAATAGTGGTTGCCGGTATCGATGAAAATGGCATTGGCCATGTGCTTGCTGATGAAAGCATGTCGATGGCCAAGCCGCATCAGTGGGCGCGCCGCGCGATTGCGCTCTATCACAGCTTTGAGGCTGATGCGATTTTGGCCGAAGTCAATCAGGGGGGCGAGATGGTTGCGGCTGTTCTTTCGGCAGAAGACGCCTCTGTGCCCGTCCTGATGCGGAGGGCATCGCGTGGCAAGTGGCTGCGTGCCGAGCCGGTCGCGGCGCTTTATGAGCAAGACCGCGTTTGGCATGCCGGACGATTTCCGGCGCTTGAAGATGAGATGTGTGATTTTGCGCCCGAAGGTCTATCGAGCGGGCGCTCGCCGGATCGTCTTGACGCGCTGGTCTGGGCTTTGGGCGAGTTGATGCTTGGTGCAGACCGAAAGCCGCGTATCCGCCGCTTTGGTTAGAGCATAATCCGACCGGAGTGAAACGAGGATCAATAAGATTATGCTTAAAATAAAAGGGTTTAGAGCGCCGGTCTGATTTAATCAAATCGAAACGCGCTCTAAACATTCAGATAAATTGGAGAGCCAATATATGGCGTGGAACTGGCCGTGGCGCAGAAGTGCCGCGAATGCACCGTCACATTCTTATGACGGGCGGCAGACCAAGATGGCGAACGGCTTTGTGGCCTTGCATATGGAACGTGGGCCTTCGTGGATTGCGCGGGATTATACATCGCTCGCCCGCGAGGGGTTTATGCGCAATCCGGTGGCGCACCGCTGTGTGCGACTGATCGCGGAAGCGGCGAGCAATGTGCCTTTGCTGCTTTATGAAGGAACCGCCGAACATGAGACACATCCGTTGCTGGATCTCATTGTGAGGCCGCAGGGCGGTCTGGATGGAAGCAGTTTCTTCGAGAGGCTTTACGGGCATCTGCTGATTTCCGGCAATGCCTATGTGGAGCGTGTTGATTTGCCGAGTGGTCGCATGGAGTTGCATCTTTTGCGGCCAGAACGGGTAACACTTGAAACATCGAGCGATGGCTGGCCGCAATCGCTGGTCTATCGTTCGGGCAACGCAAGCAGAGCCGTATCGCTTTCTGGATCAGCCCCTTCCGGGCTGCACCTCAAATTGTTCCATCCGCTGGACGATCATTATGGATTTCCGCCGCTGGAAGCAGCTCTTATGGCGCTCGATATTCACAATGCGGCCGGCGCCTGGAACAAGGCATTGCTGGATAATTCCGCACGTCCTTCTGGTGCTCTTGTGTATGCGCCAAAAGACGGCGGCAATCTGACGGAAGAGCAGTTCGAGCGGCTGAAGGTGGAACTGGAGGAAGGTTATACGGGCGCATCAGGCGCGGGACGTCCGTTGCTTCTTGAAGGTGGGCTTGATTGGAAGGCCATGGGCTACAGTCCACAGGACATGGATTTCATAGAGGCGAAAAATGGAGCCGCACGTGACATCACACTGGCTTTTGGCGTGCCGCCGATGCTGCTCGGCATTCCGGGCGACAATACTTACGCCAATTATGCAGAAGCCAATCGTGCCTTCTATCGCCTGACCGTGTTGCCGCTGATCAACCGCACCGCCAAAGCGCTGGGCTGTTGGCTTGGGCCGCTGTTTGGTGATGACCTCAGACTTGAGCATGATTCAGACCGGATTGAGGGGCTGTCACTTGAGCGCGAGTCCTTGTGGCGGCGTGTCTCGGAGGCTTCGTTCCTGAGTGACGATGAAAAACGCGATGCGGTTGGTTATCAGCCGCGTGCAGAAAGGAGAACGCCATGAGCAATCTGAGCGAAACCGTTCTGACTTCCGATGCGACATTGGTGTGGTTCGCAAAAATTGCTGGAGCCGTGGCAGGTTCTGCGGTCTCGCTGGCCTATATGCTGCCAAACGGCAAGCGTGAGGCGGCAATCCGTTTCGCAGTCGGCATCATATGCGGGATGGTTTTTGGCGGCGCGGCAGGGGTGAAAATCGCTGAAACACTGTCGTTACAGACTCTTCTTGGCCGCGCGGAACTGATGCTGATGGGATCGACTGCTGCAAGCCTTGCCGCTTGGTCCGCACTCGGCGTTCTCAAGCGCTTTGCTGAACGAGCCAAGCAGGCAACGCTTCCCGGAATTCCATTTTCTGAGAGGAGCAGGAATGGCAAACTCTGAATTCAGGCTTGAAACCAAGCGCGCCCATCTTGCACTGGAAGAGGTTGAAATTGACGGCAGCTTCTCGGGTTATGCCAGTGTCTTTGGTTTGGCCGACCTGGGCAATGACGTTATCGAAAAGGGCGCTTTTGCGAAGTCGCTTTCATCCCGAAAGTCATCGGGTGTGCGTATGCTTTGGCAGCACGATGCTGCCGAACCGATAGGCGTATGGACGGATATTCGTGAAGATGCACGTGGGCTGTATGTCGAGGGCAGGCTTGCTAAAGGCGTTGCGCGGGCACGCGAAGCTCTGGAGCTGATGCGCGCGGGCGGACTTGATGGGCTGTCCATTGGGTTCCGCACTGTCAAGGCACGCAAGGATGTGCATACCGGCTTACGCCACATTGTTGAAGCGGATCTCTGGGAAATCTCGGTGGTCACGTTTCCGATGCTGCCACAGGCGCGAATTAATAATCTGATGGCTGAATTGCCAACAGTCAGACAGTTTGAACGCTGGCTCACGCGGGATGCGGGGCTGAGCCGTTCCGCTGCACGTACGGTGATAGCAAAAGGCTATGCAGCACTTGCAGCTTTTCACGGCAGGGACGGGCGGGAAGCCATCCAGTCAGACAATGCAGGCCTCGCACGGCGTATGCGCGCCGCCTGCAAGATGATGTGATTTAACGAAAACAGGATCAATATGAAAAATATCAATGCAATCCCGCTCGAAACCAAGAGCGTGGAAACGAAGGCGCTTGGCTCGAATCTCGGCAATGACGGCGATGTGTCGGAAGCTTTCGATGAATTTATGACAGCATTCTCGGCTTTTCGCGAAGCCAACGATGAACGCCTGAAGAAGGTCGAAAAAAGTGCTGATGTCGATGTGCTTTTGCGCGATAAGGTTGATCGCATCAACCGCGCTCTTGATGAACAGAAGCAGGCCCTCGATCAATATGTGCTGAAAACTGCACGCCCGCCAATGGGCAAGAATATGCCTGTGGCCAATGTTGAACATAAACAGGCATTCGATGGGTATGTTCGTCGCGGCGATGAACAGGCGCTGCGCGGCATTGAACTGAAAGCACATTCCTATGCTTCCGGTCCGGATGGTGGCTATCTTGTTCCTGCAGAACTCGAAACGGAAATCGGTCGCAGGCTGGCAGTACTTTCTCCGATCCGCGGCATCTCCAGCGTACGTCAGGTTTCAGGCGCCGTCCTGAAAAAGCCATTCTCGGTGAGCGGTCCTGCCACGGGCTGGGTCGGTGAAACCGATGCACGTCCACAGACTGCATCGGCAAAGCTTGCGGAACTCCAGTTCCCCACTATGGAAATCTACGCAATGCCAGCGGCAACCTCATCGTTGCTCGATGATGCTGCAGTCAATGTGGAACAGTGGATTGCTGAGGAAGTGGAAGCAGCTTTTGCTGAACAGGAAGGCGCTGCGTTTATCACCGGTAACGGTGTGAACAAGCCGATGGGCTTCCTGAGCTACGATACTGTCGAGGATGCAAGCTGGGCATGGGGCAAGATTGGTCACATCGCAACTGGTGTTGATGGTGCGCTACCTGCTTCTAATCCATCCGATAAGCTCATCGAACTCATCTATGCGCTGAAAGCCGGTTATCGACAGAACGCAAATTTTGTCATGAACCGCAAGACCCAGAGCGTGCTGCGCAAGCTCAAAGATGCTGACGGTAATTATCTCTGGCAGCCACCTGCAGCTGTCGGCGAGAAGGCATCACTCATGGGATTTGGTCTTGTTGAAGCTGAGCATATGCCGGACATTGGAGCCGACAGTACTCCGATTGCTTTTGGCGATTTCGAGCGTGGTTATCTGGTTGTGGATCGTATTGGTTTGCGTGTTTTGCGCGATCCATATTCCGCCAAGCCATATGTGCTGTTCTACACCACCAAGCGTGTGGGTGGTGGTGTGCAGGACTTCGATGCGATCAAGCTTCTGAAATTTGCAGCTTAAAAACGCATACGACAGCGGTTTTGCTGTCATTTTTTACAGTCCTTTTCGGGGAAACCCTGCCGATTTTGGCAGCTAGATTCAGTTCGCGAACACGTTGAATCTTTTTCTGGGGTGTCATGCGTAACTGTCTGATTTGAGAGTTATTTTAAGGGGAAAATAAATGACAATGTTTCTTGTCACGCCACCGGCGCTCGAGCCGGTGACGGTTGCCGACGCGCGCGCATTTTTGCGAATTTCTACTGAAAGCGAAGACGACATTCTGCGGCGTCTCATCAAGACGGCCCGTGAGCTTGTTGAAGCCGAAACGGGGTTGGCACTTATCAACCAGACATGGCGTTTGCGCGTGGATCGCTGGCCGCGTTCAGGGCGTCTGGCTCTATTTAAGTATCCGGCTAAGGCGGTGACCGCTGTGGTTGCCTATCAACCGGATGGAAGTGCCATCAGCATGGAACCGGAAGAGTTTATGCTCCAGCATGGCCGACGACCTCAACGCGTTTATATGGCACAATATCCAGACGCGCAGTCTTTCTGCGGTCTAGAGGTGGATTTCATTGCCGGGTTTGGCGAGACCGGCGTTGAAGTGCCGGACGCGATCAAACAGGCGATACTCACTCTGACTGCACACCTATATGAAAACCGCGCTGGCCTCGACAGCAAGCAGGCGGAACTTCCGCCGATGGTCGGTCAGATGGTGGATAGTTGGCGACGCATATCCCTATGAACAATGTGCTGTTTATTGATCCAGGCCAGCTCACAGCCGAGCTGGCCTTGGAAGCCATGCATCCGATTGCAGATGGTATGGGCGGTTATCGTGAAACCTGGTCGGAAATTGCATCGGTATGGGGGCGCATCGAACCCGTATCGAGCAACCAGAGAGATTTTGGCATCCGCCCACGCCCAGAAATAACGCATCGCATTCTGGTGCGTTATCGCGCGGACATTTCATCCGATCAGCGTTTGCGTAAGGGCGGACGCATATTTGTGCTGCGTTCAGTACATGATCCGGATGAAAGCGGACGCTACCTCATTTGTCTTGCAGTGGAGGAGGGGCGTTGAACCTCACCATGAAGCTGACCTTCGAAGGTCTCATCCGGGCGCTGCGTTTCAGGCAGGCAGCTGTGCGGGAGGATATTGCCGTCGGGCGTTTGGACACCCGAGGTGACAATCAGAAAACGAGCGGGGATCAAAATGAAGAATGGCGCGAGCGCATTGCAGAAAGCACTTTATGAGGCCTTGAAGAACGACGACGAGCTTATTGAAACTCTTGGTGGCGAGCACGTTTATGATCACGTGCCACCTAAAACGCCTTTCCCCTATGTCACGTTGGGTGAAACACTTAGCAAGGACTGGAGTACGGCAAGTGAGCCGGGGGGCGAACATTTTCTCAATATCCAGATATGGGCGCGCGAGGCAGGACGCAAGCGTGTGCTTGATATTGCCGGGCGCATTGCCACGCGGCTCGATGAGGAGCCGCTTGAAGTGGATGGGCATAAGGTCATCAATCTCATGCTGACGGAAGTTTTGGCACGTAACACCGATGGGTTCGGCAGTTATCTCGGCACCATGCGCTATCGCGCAGTGACTGAACCCGCTGATTAATTCGCATCCAGAAAAGTGTGAAGCGGCTTTCGGACAATGTGCGCTCAAAAACAAATACTTGGAGCGGACCCGTTCTAATCGTTAGTTATTACGCGTTTCCAGACGCAAACCCGTTTTTCATTTTCGCTGGAAACGCACAATTCAAGGATCAATAAATGGCAGCTCAACGCGGCAAGGATATCTTGCTGAAAATCGCAGCCGGTGAAAATGCGTTTGAAACTTGTGCGGGTTTGCGCACCAAACGCATCGCTTTCAATGCCGAAACAGTGGACGTAACGGACGCCGATGCAGCTGGCCGCTGGCGGCAGTTACTGGCTGGAAGCGGTGTGCAGCGCGCTTCGGTTAGTGGATCAGGTATTTTCAAGGATGCGGCATCGGATGCATTGATCCGTAGCCTCTTCTTTAATGGAGAGATCCGCAACTGGCAGGTCGTGTTGCCGGATTTCGGCACCGTTACGGGACCGTTTCAGATTGTGGCACTTGAGTATGGCGGCAATCATGATGCTGAAGTGACTTTCGAGATCGCACTGGAATCGGCGGGGCTGATTGCATTTGGAGAGGCTCTATGATGGTCAACCGCCGTCGTGGTGAGGTTGCGGCAAAACTGGACGGCCGCGATTGGACACTCTGCCTTACTCTTGGCGCGCTTGCCGAGCTGGAAGTGGCATTTGAAGCAGATAATCTGTCAGACCTTATTGCACGCTTTTCGACAGGACGACTTGCCGCCCATGATATGCAGCGCATCATTTGCGCAGGCCTGCATGGTGGCGGTCATAATGTGAGCTATGACGATGTTGCAGAAATGCGGGCTGAAGGCGGTGCAGCCGGGTTCGCATATATCGTTTCATCACTTCTGACTGCCACATTCGGAAGCGCTGAAAAGCCGGAAAGCGATTCCACGTCAAACCCTTGAGTGCCGCAGTTGAATCAGATCCTTCACAGAAGCCTTTTCCATGGGATGAGGTTATGCGGGCAGGATTTGGTTTGCTGCGGCTTTCCTCAAGAGATTTCTGGGCAATGACCCCACGCGAATTTGCAGCGGCCCTCGGACCCGTGTCGCGCGACAGCTATGCTCCTTCGCGTGCGACGCTTGATGCGCTCATGCACGCTTTTCCCGACAGGTAATTTAAATGACAGATGAAACCGTAACCGTTTCTGTTGAAGCGGACACGAGCGCGTTCGATCGCGCATTGACCGATCTTGAAAAGCGCTCGTCGAGCTTCGGCTCCAACCTCACGACGGCACTAAAAAGCGCTATTGTATCCGGTAAAGGACTGGAAGATGTGCTGCGCGGCCTCGCAAGCAATCTGGCAGGCTCAGCACTATCGGCTGGTCTCCAGCCATTACAAAGTTTGGGCTCGTCGCTGATGTCGGGCATGATGACGGGTATCCGTGGCATCATGCCATTTGCCAAAGGCGGTGTGGTTTCCAGTCCGACTTACTTTGGCATGGGCAATGGTTCGCTGGGCCTAACCGGGGAAGCAGGTGCAGAAGCCATCCTACCGCTCGCGCGTGGTGCAGACGGCAGGCTTGGAGTTGCAACAGGTGGCAATGCTGGCAAACCTGTGCAGGTCGTCTTCAATATGTCTTCACCCGATGCATCCTCTTTCCGCAAATCCGAAGCGCAGCTTTCGACCATGCTGGCAGGTGCCGTGCGCCGCGGCGCGCGGAGACTTTGAGATGGAAGCTTTTCACGATGTCCGTTTTCCACTCGGGGTTTCCTTCGGCGCAACCGGAGGGCCGGAATGGCGCAATGAAATCGTTACGCTCACATCCGGCATGGAAAAGCGTAACGCCCGCTGGGCACATTCCCGACGCCATTTTGATGCAGGCACGGGATTGCGTTCGCTTGACGATTTGAAAGCCGTGCTTGCCTTCTTCGAGGCCCGGCATGGTTCACTCCATAGTTTTCGTTTCCGCGACTCATTTGATTTTTCATCCGCTGCGGGCAGCGCAGCGCCGTCGCCATTCGATCAACAGATTGGAATAGGCGACGGAGCAAGCGTTAAGTTCCAGCTCATCAAACGCTACGAAGCTTATGATCGTCCGATTACACGGCCGGTTGATGAATCGGTACTGATTGGCGTCAACGGTGTGCGACTTGCAGAAGGCGAGGCGTTCACGCTCGACAGTGCCAACGGTAACGTTACTTTCATGCCTGATTATCGGCCTGCCGTAGGCGCCGTCGTGACGGCGGGCTTTCTCTTCGATGTGCCAGTACGCTTCGATACAGACAGGCTGATGGCCAGCATTGCGTCGTTTCAGGCAGGCGAAATCCCTTCCATTCCGATTGTCGAGGTCAAGATATGATCCCTGTTCCGGCAGCGCTTGAATCACATTTGAAGGGTGAAGTCACAACCCATTGCTTTGCCTGGCTTATAAGACGTTCGGATGGGGTTGTGCTTGGTTTCACAGACCATGATCGTGACTTGTTTCTGGATGGAATTGCCTGCGAGCCGCTGACGGGTCTGAACAGCAGCGAAGCCACGACAACACTCGGGCTGTCTGTTGCGGGCGGCGAGGTCGAAGGTGCGTTGTCTTCAACACGTATCAGCGACGTCGATATTGAGCAGGGCCGTTACGACGGAGCGGTCATCGAAAGCTATCTGGTCAATTGGACAAGCCCTGAACAGTACATGCTTCTGCGCCGCTGGACCGTTGGCACGATCAGCCGATCCGGTGGCCGATTTGTCATGGAGTTGAAAGGCGCTGCGGCTGCTTTCGATGCCGTTTGCGGCCGCCGGGTTCTGCGTCAGTGCAATGCTGTTTTGGGCGATAAACGCTGTGGTGTGAACCAAAGCGATCCTCGGTTCGCTGCTTCTGGATCGGTAACAGTTGCTGATGGCTCGATGCTGGCGGTGGCTGGACTTGAGGGTTTTGCAAGTGGTTGGTTTGCCGAAGGGTTGCTTGTTTGGACAAGTGGGAAAAGCTCGGGAAAAGCAATTCGAGTTCTGGGACAGAATGGTAACAGTCTGCGTTTGATTGAAGCGCCTATTCTGCCGGTGGAAACCGGCGACACGTTTCGTGTCCTTGCCGGTTGCGACAAGAGCTTTGCAACCTGCAAAACAAAATTCGCAAATGGCACCAATTTTCAAGGCTTTCCGCATCTTCCCGGCAATGACGCAGCCTTCGCCTATGTCAGCGGCGGTAATGAATATGACGGAAGTGCATTGGTGCCATGATGGTTGCCGAGAGAGTTTTGGCTGAGGCCGAAAGCTGGATAGGTACGCCCTATCGCCACGGCGCATCAATGCGTGGTGTAAGCTGTGATTGTCTCGGGCTGGTACGCGGTATTTGGCGGGCGCTTTATGGCAATGAGCCAGAACATCCGGGGGCTTATGCACCTGACTGGGCGGAGGCCGCTTCCGGCGATCCGCTTATGGAAGCGGCGCAAAGGCATATGAGATCACGCATCAGCGGTAATCCTCAGCCGGGTGACTTGCTCATCTTCCGCTGGCGCGCCGATGTTGCGGCGAAGCATCTTGGCATCATGACGAGAGAGAACCGCTTTATCCATGCCTATGAAGGTCATCACGTGATGGCTTCTGCCTTGGTGCCGCAATGGCGCAAGCGGATTGCCGGTATTTTTATCTTCCCTGACGCGAAAGTGTAAGCAATGGCGACTATCGTTCTGCAAGCGGTTGGTGCTGCTGTTGGCGGCATTTTTGGCCCTGTAGGGGCAGCGATCGGTGCTGGTCTGGGCGCTATGGGCGGCTATGCCATCGATACGGCGATCATCAATTCCACCCGCCATATGGAAGGTGCGCGCCTCAATGGTGGTCGCCTGGCAACAGCAGAAGAAGGTGCCGCACTTCCCTTTGTCTACGGCACAGCGCGGCTTTCAGGCACGTTGATCTGGGCGACGCGGTTTGAAGAAAAGAAAACCACCGAACGCCAAGGCGGCAAAGGTGGTCCGAAAGTGACTAGTTACAGCTATTTCGGCAATGCAGCCTATGCCGTTGCTGAAGGTGAAATCGCTGGCATCCGTCGTGTCTGGGCTGATGGTCAGGAACTTGATCTCACTGACATTGACATGCGCATCTATCGCGGTACGCAGGAACAACAGCCTGATCCCTTGATTGAGGCCAAGCAGGGAACAGGCAACGCGCCTGCCTATCGCGGCACTGCTTATGTGGTGTTTGAACGTATTCCGCTCGATGTGTATGGAAACCGTCTGCCACAATTCCAGTTCGAGGTCATGCGGCCGGTAGGCAAGGTGGCGCGCGATGTCCGTGCTGTGGCGCTCATTCCGGGCTCCACCGAGTTCGGCCTGTCGCCAAGTCCGGTCAAAGATAGGCCTTTTCCGGGTGAAAGCCGCACGATCAACCGCAATGCAAGGCGCGGGCGCAGCGATTGGACGGTCGCCATGGACGAGTTGCAGATGCTGTGCCCGAACCTACGCCATGTGGCAATTGTTCTACCATGGTTTGGTAATGATCTGAGGGCTGGTGCGTGCAGTATTCGCCCAGGTGTCACGCATCAGAGCACATTGTCCTCAAGCCAGACCTGGAAGGTTGAAAATGTCACTCGTGCTGATGCACATCTTATTTCGACCAGTGGTGACGGTGCGGCTTATGGCGGAACCCCTTCCGATCAGAGCGTAATCGACGCTATTCGTGACGCGAAAGCGCGCGGTCTTAAGGTTACGCTTTATCCGTTCATCATGATGGACGTGCCTGCCGACAATCGGTTGCCGTCGCCTTATGGTGGTGTTGGACAATCCGTCTATCCATGGCGCGGACGTATCACCTGCCATCCCGCAATCGGTGTTGCTGGTTCTCCAGACAAGACAGCCGAAGCAGGAAATCAGGTCTCAGCTTTCGTCAACGGAACATGGGGTTACAGGCGTTTCTTGAATCACTGTGCAAATCTGGTGGTGCAGGCTGGCGGTGTCGATGCCTTTTTGCTTGGTTCAGAATTACGCGGCCTTACCAGCATCCGTGACAGCCGCGAAAATTTTCCTTTCGTCACGTATCTTTGCGCGCTGGCCACGGAGATGCGGGTGAAGCTGGGCAGTGCCTGCAGCATAACCTACGGTGCCGACTGGACTGAATATTTTGGATATCAGGCACAGGATGGCAGCGGCGATCTGTTTTTCAATCTCGATCCGCTATGGTCACACTCTGCAGTGGATGCAGTAGGCATCGACAATTATATGCCGCTTGCCGATTGGCGGGATAGTGATTTCGATGGCGGGAACCCTGATCGGTTCGAAAGCCCTTATGACCTCGATGGTTTGACAGCGAGCGTAGAAACGGGGGAGGGCTTTGACTGGTATTACGCGAGCAGCGAAGACCGTGTCGCGCGTGTTCGTACACCGATTAGCGATGGGCTTGCTGGCAAACCGTGGGTCTATCGCTACAAGGATATTCGCGCCTGGTGGAGCAATCCGCATTATAACCGCATTGATGGGACAGAGGTTGCTGCACCGACAGTTTGGGTGCCGCAATCCAAGCCAATTTGGTTTACAGAACTTGGATGCCCGGCAGTAGACAAAGGTCCGAACCAGCCCAATGTTTTTCCTGATCCCAAATCGTCGGAAAATGCGACGCCATATTTCTCGAACGGCTCACGCGCCGATATCGGTATGGACCGGTTCCTGCGCGCACATTTCAAGCACTGGCCGGGAAACAATCCGGTTTCAACTGTCTATGGCGGGTCGATGTTGGACATGGATCGCATTTATTTGTGGTCCTGGGATACGCGACCGTTTCCGGAGTTTCCACTGAAAGGCGACGTGTGGGGCGATACGCCAAACTGGCGCCTCGGTCACTGGCTTAACGGTCGCGTCAGTGGAGTTTCGCTTGATGAACTGATTGCTGCCATACTGGCCGATTTTGAATTGCCTGAAGCGGATTGTACTGCTGCGGATGGGCATCTCACCGGGTTTGTTATTTCGGAACCGTCAACAGCACGCGGTGTTCTGGAACCGCTGATGAATGTGTTTGGCGTGCATGGGTTTGAGCAGGCAGGCCGGTTTGTGTTTCGGAGTATCACCCGTGCAGCTCCTGCGCTCGATGTGGCGCATATGCTGGTCGAGCCACAGGATGGCGAAGCGCTGAACTCTGTTCTCGAAGATCAGGGCGATCTGCCTTCCGTGGCCGAGCTATACTGTAATGATCCGCTGCGCGACTTTCAGGTTGTCGGCGCATCCGTGCGTCGCGATACAGGTCAGGGCACTGAAAGCCTCAGCCTATCTGGCTCGATGGAAACAGGGCAGGCAACTGCCCTTGCCGAAAGCTGGATGGCGCGCCGCTATGCTGAACGACGAACGGCAAGTTTCTCTTTGCCGTGGTCTGAGGCTGCACTTCACGTGGGCGACCGTGTCCGGCTTGAATTGCTGGGAGGCGGGCGCGACTATATCGTATCGGCGCTGGAAGATGGCGAAGTACGGGCTGTCAAAGCCGTCGCCCTTGCACCGAATGTCGTGTTTGCAGACAAAGGTGAAACTCCAAAGTTTCCACCGGGAAAACCGGCCTCAGATATGAAGCCGATTTTTCACCTCATAGATCTGCCGCTTTGGCCGAGTGCGGAAGCCCCCGCTGGTCAGTTCCGCGTTGCGTGTCATGCGAAGCCATGGCGCGGTGTCGCGGCTTACGCGTCACCATCCGACGATGGTTTTGCTGAACGCAGCTTGATCGGTGAACGCGCTGTAATGGGTGAACTGACAAGGCCGCTTATAGGAGCTCCGAGCGGACGTTTGATCGACGGGAATGCGATAGAGCTTGTACTTTACTCAGGCGAACTGGGATCAAAGCCACTTACTCAGATATTGAACGGGGCCAATACGGCATTTCTAAAATCCCCCAATGGAGAATGGGAAGTTTTTCAGTTTCTCGAAGCAGAAGAGATTGGACAAAACCGCTGGCGATTGAGCAGGCTTTTACGCGGACAGCTTGGTACGGAAACAGCAAGCCTCATTGAGAAGCCAGTCGGGACCCCGTTTGTATTGCTTGACGGTGGGGTGCAGGACATTGGTCTGCTAGCTTCCGAAATCGGGTTTGAGCTGAACTGGCGCATAGGGGCGGCAGGCAAATCGTTCTCGGATGAGTTCTTCGATACCGTGAAGGCAGTCGGCGGCTTGCAAGCCCTGAAGCCTTTAAGCCCGGTACATCTTAGGACCGAACAACTCGCCAATGGTGATTTGTCGGTTCACTGGATCAGGCGTGGGCGGATCGATGCTGATAGCTGGATGGGTGAGGATATTCCGCTTGGGGAAGAGCGTGAAGCCTATCAGGTGGAAATCTGGCAGTCCGATGCACTTGTGCGCAGTGCAAAGGTGCAAACCGCGTCCTGGATTTATCCGGTTTCGGAACGTCTTGCTGAACTAGACACAAAAGAATTCCAGATTCGCGTTGCGATGGTGAGTGCAAAAACTAGAGCTGGTGATTTCGCTACGCTCGATATTTCAAATATTTTGTGAAAATCAGAAAGGAAATCTAATGGCTGAAGATAAGCCTTGGTATCTGTCTCGTACTGTTTGGGCTGGATTGGTCGCTCTGTTTTTATCGTTGGCTGGCGCTTTTGGCCTTATCAGCGATACGGTCGATCAGGGCGCTTTAACTGATGTATTGCTGCAACTTGCGACCGGCATCGCTGGCCTTATTGCTGTTTTTGGTCGCATAGGGGCAACTTCGCGCATTTCATAATTTTATAAAGCGTGATAGCAAAGTTTTGAAAAGTGGCATAGTTCCGGAATGTTGACGGATGTCCCGGATAATATTATGCATAAAAACAATAGTTTAGAATGGCGCCACTCAGGGTTTTCTGATTGGAGCTGTTTTACAGGCCCAAATTCCTTTGTGCCTATAAGCGGGGACGATTGTTCATGCATCGTTCAGCTGAAAGGCGCTATAAAAGGGACATGATGAAACAGAACCCTGCTCTCAAAATTTTCGCGCTTCTGGCCGTTAGCATTGGTCTGTTGCCGGTTGATGCCGGTGCCTTGCCAATAGCGACGCCCCAGAAGTCTAATCTTCTGGTTGTCGCTGCTGGCGATTGTGCGGCGGTGGGCGAACAAGTGGCTGCCTCACAGGGTGGCCAGTTGGCCAAGGCAACTCCGACCACGCAGAATGGCCGCGCCATGTGTGTGATCGTGGTACTTGTCCCCGGCCGCGATGGCGAACGCCCGCGCCGTGTAGAAGTAGCCGTCCCCGCACAGTAATACACCCCCGCGAGGAGCCTCAAACTTGCGTATCCTGATCGTTGAAGACGACAAGGACCTGAACAGGCAGCTCTCGGATGCGATGGTTGCCACAGGCTATGTTGTTGATAGTGCTTTCGATGGCGAAGAGGGCCATCATCTGGGCGATACCGAACCTTACGATGCTGTGATCCTCGATATTGGCCTTCCGCAGATGGATGGCATCAGTGTTGTTGAACGCTGGCGCCGCAGTGGCCGCACCATGCCGGTTCTGATGCTGACAGCGCGTGATCGCTGGAGTGATAAGGTTGCGGGTATTGATGCTGGTGCCGACGATTATGTCGCCAAGCCTTTTCATATCGAAGAGGTTTTGGCTCGATTGCGCGCATTGATCCGTCGAGCTGCCGGCCATGCGTCGTCGGAACTGGTCTGCGGTTCTCTGCATCTTGATACAAAGACGTCGAAAGCCAGTGTGGATGGCGTTGCGTTGAAACTGACATCCCACGAATATCGCCTGCTTTCATATCTCATGCATCATATGGACGAGGTTGTTTCGCGGACGGAGCTGGTTGAGCATCTCTATGATCAGGACTTTGACCGTGATTCCAACACGATCGAAGTTTTCGTTGGTCGTCTGCGCAAAAAGATGGGCGTCGATCTGATCGAAACTGTGCGCGGCATGGGCTATCGCATCCGTTCGGACGGGCAAGATGATACGAGAGGGAACGGGAACTGAAGCTTTTTAGCGTTTTCCCCCCGTTGCGTTCACTAGCGATACGCGTTGTCACCCTTTCGACGCTCTGGGTCATTTTAGCGCTCGTCGTTGTGGCAACGCTTATCAGCACACTTTATGGCGATGCTGCACGCAACAATTTCGAGCGGCTTCTGACTGCGCATTTGTTCAGTCTTGTAGGTGCTGTCAGCATATCGCCGGACGGCACTCTTCAAGGCCGTCCCGAGCTTGGCGAGCTGCGCTATTCCAGTCCGCTTTCCGGTTGGTATTGGTCTGTTGATCCCGTTTCTTCAAACATCAATGGCAAGTTGCAATCGCTATCTCTGGTAGGGCGTATTGTGCCTGAGATACCGATAAATCAAGCGCCGTTCGATAGTTCCTTTATGCGCAGCTATACGCTCCCGGGCTTGAATGGTGAGGAACTCTACATTGTAGAAACCGAAGTCGTTCTTGATAATGACAACCGCGTTGCGCGTTTCCGCGTGATGGGAAACCTGAGTGAAGTCATGAGTGAAATCTCGGACTTCCGCAGTAAGCTTGCTCTTTATCTGGCGATTTTCGGGCTTGGCAGTGTCTTCATCAATGCTGGCATTATTCTCTTTGGTTTGCGTCCACTTGATAAAGTGCGACAGGCTCTGGCTGATATTCGCGAAGGGCGGTCAGCAAAACTCGGTACGTCACTGCCACTGGAAATCGCGCCACTGGCAAACGAGATGAATGCTCTTATTGAAAATAACCGTCGTATCGTTGAGCGTTCGCGAACGCAGGTTGGCAATCTTGCTCATTCTTTGAAAACGCCGTTGTCTGTGCTGACAAATGAAGCGCGGACCATGGGGGGCGAACAGGGGCGAGTTGTTCTAGAGCAGAGTGAAGCCATGCAGGTGCAGATACAGCATTATCTGCAACGTGCTCGCATCGCTGCTCAACGTGACAGTGTCGTATTCAGAACGCCGGTCACTCCAGTGCTTGAGCGGATGGAGCGAGTGACCGCAAAGCTTAATCCTGCTTTCAAAATCACATTCAGAAATGTGTTGCCGGAGGCGGTTTTTGCTGGCGAAAAGGAAGACTTGGAAGAAATTGCCGGTAATCTGCTGGAGAATGCGGGCAAATGGGGGCGCAGACAGATTGAGATCGTTTTGCGACCGGCCGCTGATGCGCAACGGCAGTTTGAGATTTTGATAGAGGATGACGGTCCGGGCCTTGCTCCGGATAAGATCGAACAAGCACTGAAACGTGGCAACCGTGTCGATGAGACCAAGCCGGGTACGGGGCTTGGATTGGCAATCGTTCAGGACACCGTCCGGGAATATGGTGGCACCTTGCATTTGGGCAAAAGCAACTGGGGCGGACTGCAGGTGCGCGTTGTGTTGCCGCTGACTGAAGATTGATAGTTGTTTTTGCCACGGGGCGAAGTAGAAGGTTAGACTTATTAGCTGCATCCTACGATAGTATGCATGCTCATTTTTTATGAAGGCCGGTTTGTTATGATGATGGTATCAAGGTTTTCCGCTCCTTTTCTGGTCGCTTCGATGGCGTTCATGCTTGCTGCCTGTGGAACATCCGGTGGTGGAAAAGGTTTGGGACTGACTTCGCTTGGCGGGTCGTCGTCATCAGCAGAAACACGTCCAAATTTGCTGGCACCACTCGGGAACGGGCTTTTGGGCAGTTCGGCAGGGCAGTTGACCGCAGGTGATCGCAAGAAGGCGCTCGAAGCAGAATATCGTGCGCTTGAATATTCGCCTGCTGGTAAGGTAGTTTCATGGAGTGGCAGTGGATCGACATCTGGGGATGTAACAGCTGCACAGCCTTATCAGGTGGGTTCCCAGAACTGCCGCCAATATACCCACACTTTTACAATTGCAGATTCAATGCAAACTGCGCGCGGTACTGCATGCCGTAATGCGGATGGAAGCTGGACGCCACTGAACTGATCGCTGCAGGCCTTTGCGGCGAATTGCCCTAGGCTGCAACTTCCGGCAGGTTAGTGTTGGTTTTTCCTTCGGCTGAGATTAAGTCTCAGCCATGGAATTCTGGTTGACTGCCGCATTGCTGACTCTTGCAGCTACATTGACTGTTTTGTTACCGCTGACACGGAACAAGCAGGAATTTTTGGCCCCTGAAAAGAACGATCTGGAAGTGTATCGCGACCAGTTGCGCGAGGTTGAGGCCGACGCTGCGCGCGGCATGATCGATACTCCCAGCGCCGAACAGGCTCGTATCGAAATCTCCCGTCGCATTCTGAATGCCGAAAAGGCCAGCGCGGAATCGGCTGCCACTATACGGAAAGCTCGATCTGGTCGGGTACTGGCTCTCGCAGCTGTACTGGCTGTCCCTTTGATCGCCTGGGGTGTCTACCCGCTTTTCGGAGCTCCTGACACACCGGCGATGCCATTGGCGGCGCGCTTGGCGAATAGCCCGCAGAACAGCTCTGTTGATGAACTCATTGCTCGCGCCGAAGCGCATCTTGCACAAAACCCCAATGATGCGCGCGGATGGGATGTATTGGCGCCAATTTATCTGCGGATTGGTCGCGGTGCTGATGCAGTCAACGCCTACCGTTCAGCGATTCGACTTGAAGGTGAAAATTTCCAACGAATTCTAGGTCTTGGTGAAGCATTGATCGGAGTATCCGGTGGGCCGGTCACAGCCGAGGCGGAAGGCTTGTTTGAAAAAGCGGCTACGCTCGAGCCTGATGACATCCGGCCGCAATATTATCTTGCGCAAGGTGAGATGCAGGATGGCAATGCTGACGGTGCAGTAAAGAGATTGCAGACCGTCCTCGATAAAGCACCGAAAGATGCGCCTTGGCGCGCACAGGTTGAACAGACAATTGCGCGCATTCGCGGAACTGCTCCGCAGGCCCCTGCGAACGGTCCTACAACCGAGGATGTAGACGCTGCAGCTTCCATGAGCCCTGAAGATCGTCAGGCCATGGTTGAAGGTATGGTTCAACGTTTGGACGAAAGTCTTCGCGAAAATGGCGGGGATATTGATAGCTGGAAGCGCCTGGTGCGCTCCTATATGATCCTTAATCGTCGAGATGATGCACTTGATGCGCTGAAACGTGGAGTTGCGGCGCTGGATGGTGAAAAACGGGCTGAGCTGACAGGCTTTGCCGCAGGGTTGGGTTTGGAAGCAGGGAGCGCAACACAATGAGTGCGACTGCAGAAAGCAACGGGCGCAATACGAAGCCAAAGGACAGTTTAGCCCGCACAGTCAGTCAGAGAAAGCGCAAGCGTCTGATGTTGATCGGCGGTGCGTTGACCGTTCTCGCTGTCGCGGTTGGCCTCATGCTTATGGCTTTTAATCAGGATATTCGATTTTTCCGAACACCTGCCGATTTGACTGAACAGGAAATCACCTCCGGTGCCCGGTTCCGTTTGGGTGGCCTTGTTGAAGAAGGCTCTGTGATGCGTGAAGGCAGTGAACTGCGCTTTACTGTCACCGACACAATCAAGACGGTCAAAGTTGTCTTCGAGGGTATTGCTCCAGATCTTTTCCGTGAGGGACAAGGTGTCGTTGCGGAAGGTCGCTTTGGTTCTGACGGCGTGTTTCGAGCTGATAATGTGCTCGCCAAACACGATGAAAATTATGTTCCGAAAGACCTCGCCGACAGTCTGAAGAAAAAGGGCGTTTGGGAAGGTCAATGATGAGTATCGGGCCAATAATCGGAATTGGAACTGGAAAAAGCTTATGAATGTCGAGATTGGTCATTTCGCGCTTGTTCTGGCACTGGCCCTCTCAGTGGTTCAGTCTGTTGCACCCGTTGTAGGCGCGCAGCGTAGAGACATGCAGCTGATGGGCGTGGCAGTACCAACTGCACTGGCCGTCTTTGCGCTGATTGCCTTCTCTTTCGTGGTTCTGACCTTCGCCTATGTCGTCTCTGATTTTTCCGTCCTCAATGTGGTTGAAAACTCTCATTCACAAAAGCCGATGCTTTATAAAATTACCGGCGTTTGGGGCAATCATGAAGGCTCCATGTTGCTGTGGGTACTGATCCTCAGTTTCTTCAGTGCGCTGGTTGCAGCTTTTTCCGGCAATCTGCCGGAAACCCTGCGTGCGAATGTCCTTGGCGTTCAGGGCTGGATTGGAACCGCCTTTCTGGCCTTCATCATTTTCACATCCAATCCATTCACACGCATCATTCCGGCACCGATTGAAGGCGGCGATCTGAACCCTATCCTTCAGGATATCGGCCTCGCGATCCATCCACCGTTGCTCTATCTCGGCTATGTCGGCTTTTCTGTATGCTTTTCCTTTGCCGTAGCTGCTCTGATTGAAGGCCGTATTGATGCGGCGTGGGCGCGTTGGGTTCGCCCCTGGGCGCTGGTCGCCTGGATGTTCCTGACCGGCGGCATCGCAATGGGCTCTTACTGGGCCTATTACGAGCTCGGCTGGGGCGGTTGGTGGTTTTGGGATCCGGTCGAAAATGCGTCCTTCATGCCATGGCTTGTCGGAACGGCGCTGCTGCATTCGGCCATTGTCATGGAAAAGCGATCCGCCCTCAAAATCTGGACAGTGCTGCTCGCGATCCTGACCTTCTCACTATCGCTTTTGGGAACCTTCCTTGTGCGTTCCGGTGTGCTGACGTCAGTGCATAGTTTCGCGACTGATCCGGGGCGGGGCCTTTTCATTCTCGCTATTCTTGCCATCTTTATCGGTGGTTCGCTGTCGCTTTTTGCTCTGCGTGTTCAGAGCTTGTCTTCGGGCGGACTGTTTCAGCCGATCTCGCGCGAAGGTGCGCTGGTCTTCAACAATCTCTTCCTCACAACTGCTGCTGCGACCGTTCTTATTGGCACACTCTATCCGCTGTTGCTGGAAGTGTTGACTGGCGACAAGATTTCGGTCGGAGCTCCCTTCTTCAACATGACCTTCGGGCCATTGATGATCCCGCTGCTGTTCGCTGTGCCTTTCGGTCCGCTGCTCGCCTGGAAGCGCGGGGACCTGTACGGCGTTGCGCAACGGCTGATGACAGCATTCGCATTGTCGCTCATTACGGTCGGTATCGTGATTTGGCGCAGCGAGGCTCACTCAGTCCTTGCAGCTCTCGGCATTGGTCTTGCTGTATGGCTGATTCTCGGTAGCCTGACTGACCTCTGGTTGAAGGCCGGTATTGGCAAGGTTTCCGCGAGCAAAGCATTTTCGCGCTTTAAAGGATTGCCACGTTCAGTGTTCGGAACAGCTCTTGCGCATATTGGCCTGGGCGTAACTCTGCTCGGTATTATAAGCGTCACCACCTATGGTACCGAAAGTGTATTGCTGATGCGTCCGGGCGATACGACAAAGGTCGCGAATTATTCGCTGCGCTTTGAAGGTCTGCGTCCTTTGACCGGTTCGAATTTCACTGAAAACCGCGGTACGTTTACGCTGCTGGATTCGTCAAATCGCGATCTGGGCCTGATCGAGCCATCCAAGAGGTTTTTCCCGGCCCGTCAGATGCCGACCACTGAATCAGGCATCCGGACTCTGTGGTTCAGTCAGGTTTATGTGGCTCTGGGTGACGAACCTGGCAATGGTTCCATTGTCGTGCGCGTTTGGTGGAAGCCGGATGTCACACTGATCTGGTACGGTGCGCTGATCATGATGGTGGGAGCTATCTTCTCGCTCGCAGATCGCCGCCTGCGTGTTGGCGCTCCATCAAAGACGCGCAAGTCCGCGTCGAAGGAAGCGGAGGCAACAGCATGAGGATAGGCAAACGTCTTTCCCTGCTTCTTCTCGGATTGTCGCTGGTCTTTAGCGGATCAGCCGCTTTGGCTGTCAATCCGGACGAGGTGCTCGCCGATCCTCAGCTTGAAAAACGTGCGCGCGAGATATCTGCGGAACTTCGCTGCATGGTATGTCAGAACGAATCTATTGACGATTCCAATGCGGAACTGGCGCGCGACCTGCGTGTTCTCGTGCGTGAACGCCTGACTTCTGGCGATTCTGATAAGCAGGTTATGGACTTTGTCGTAGATCGTTATGGCGAATTCGTCCTGCTTAAACCCCGGTTCAATGCACAGACAGCACTCCTTTGGGGTTTTCCGGTGCTGATTCTTTTGATTGGTGGGGTTGCTTTGGCCATTGCGTTCCGTCGGCGCAACACGGCAGCTGAAGTCCAAAAGCCGTTGTCGGAACGAGAAAAAGCCGAGCTTTCCAGGCTTCTCGACGATAAGTAAGCCAGTATTCGGTTCTGATTTTCTTCTCAAACCTTACAAAACTTTCATCTTCCGGAAATTGAGCGGTAAGGTAGCCCGAACTATCTTGAGCTCTATAAAGGATTACAGGACCAGATTTGCCTTGGTGGGAATTCTTGGTCCGGGATTGCTGCTCGTAAGGAGAGACAGATGTCGAAGATCATAACTTCAAAGTATCGCAAGGGTGTTGCAGCCGTAGCGCTGTCAGCCGCGCTGGCCGGTGCGTTCGTCGCAACCGGCCCAATGGGCGTGATGAACAATGCCCGCGCCGAAGCAGTCAGTGTCACTCCGCCTCAGCAGGCAGGCTTTGCCGATCTGGTTGAAAAAGTGCGCCCGGCAGTCGTTAGCGTTCGCGTCAAGAAAGATGTGCAGGAAGCCGATAGCCGTGGTCAGCAGTTCGGAACGCCCCCCGGTTTCGATCAGCTGCCAGATGGCCATCCGCTAAAGCGCTTCTTCCGTGATTTCGGCATGGAGCCTCGTGGCGACGCACGTCCCGATAGTCGCCGTCCGGGCAATCGCGGCAAGCCGCGTCCGGGTCATGAACGTCCAGTGGCACAGGGGTCCGGCTTCTTCATTTCTGAAGACGGTTATCTCGTCACCAACAACCACGTTGTTTCTGATGGTGACGCCTACAGCGTCGTTCTCGATGACGGCACCGAACTCGATGCGAAGCTGATAGGCACCGACGCGCGTACAGATCTTGCTGTCCTTAAGATCGATGATGCCAAGCGCAAGTTCACATATGTGAAGCTCGGTGATGACAACAAGATCCGGGTGGGCGATTGGGTCGTTGCTGTTGGCAATCCGTTTGGTCTTGGCGGCACGGTCACATCCGGTATCGTTTCAGCTCGTGGTCGTGACATCGGCGCAGGTCCTTACGACGATTTTATCCAGATTGATGCAGCGGTTAACAAAGGCAACTCTGGTGGCCCGGCTTTCGATCTTTCCGGCGAAGTCATTGGCATCAACACCGCAATCTTCTCACCTTCGGGTGGCAGCGTAGGTATCGCCTTTGCAATTCCAGCATCGACTGCCAAGCAGGTCGTCGATCAGCTGATCAAGAAGGGGTCGGTTGAGCGTGGTTGGATTGGCGTGCAAATCCAGCCGGTAAGCAAGGACATTGCCGCTTCGCTTGGTCTCGCTGAAGAAAAGGGCGCTCTGGTCGCATCCCCTCAGGCTGACGGTCCGGCTGCAAAGGCAGGCATCAAGGCCGGTGATGTAATCACAGCCGTTAATGGTGAAACTGTTCAGGACCCACGTGATCTTGCTCGTAAGGTTGCCAATATCATTCCCGGTGAAAAGGCTGCTCTGACTGTTTGGCGTAAGAATAAGGCTGAAGAAGTCGATATTACGATTGCGGCCATGCCACAGGATCTCGGCAAGGCGGACAGCCAGTCCGGCGGCGGTGACACCGAACAGGGTGGATCACTCGACACCTATGGTCTGACGGTTACGCCGTCGGAAGATGGTGACGGCGTAGTTGTCACCAATGTTGATCCTGATAGCGATGCGTCCGACCGTGGTATCCGTTCCGGTGACATCATAGTCTCAGTAAACAATCAGGTCGTCAAAAGTGCCAAGGATATCGACAAGGCGATTGAAGAAGCTTCAAAGGCTGGTCGTAAGGCAGTGCTGTTGCAACTTCAGAGCAACGACCAGAGTCGCTTCGTAGCCCTTCCAATCGATCAGGGATAATGGTTGCATGACGCTGAGTATCTGAAAACAAAATGCCAGGCGGACAACCCGCCTGGCATTCCTTCATTTTCTCCAACGATCCGGTTTATAGTATCGCCATGAAGATTCTCGTTATCGAAGACGACCGCGAAGCGGCCCGCTATCTTGAGAAGGCCTTTACTGAGGCTGGACATTCTGCCGACATCGCTGGCGATGGTGAGATCGGTTATGCGCTGGCTGAAAATGGAAATTATGATGTGTTGGTCGTGGACCGTATGTTGCCCAAGCGCGACGGTCTTTCTGTGGTCGCAGGACTGCGTGCCAAAGGCATGGAAACGCCGGTTCTTATCCTTTCCGCTCTTGGCGAAGTGGATGATCGCGTAACTGGTTTGCGCGCAGGCGGAGATGATTATCTAACCAAGCCATATGCATTTTCTGAACTGCTTGCACGTGTTGAAGTGCTGCAGCGCCGTTCAAGTCCGCGCGAAGCAGACACAATCTATCGCGTCGGCGATCTCGAACTTGACAGGCTCGCTCACACGGCACGAAGGCAGGATGTGGATATCACGCTTCAGCCGCGCGAGTTTCGTCTGCTTGAATATCTGATGCGTCATGCCGGACAGGTGGTTACGCGCACGATGCTGCTTGAAAATGTCTGGGATTATCATTTCGATCCTCAAACCAATGTGATCGATGTGCATATCTCCCGACTTCGCAGCAAAATCGAAAAAGGCTTTGACGTTCCATTGCTGCACACCGTGCGTGGTGCGGGCTACATGCTCAAAGCCGGGCGTACCAAAGCCGCTACTGCGAGCGCCAAGGTGGAATGATGGGGCGTTTCTCTGCGCTTATGCGCACGACAGCTGCTCGCCTGTCCACGCTTTACCTACTCTTATTTGCCGTTGGAGCGGTGGCATTGGTCTTCTATATGACCAATCTTTCTGCATCCATTATTAATAGCCAGACTCAGGAAGCGCTGGGCGAAGAAGTCGCGAGTATCGGCAAGGCCTATGCACGGGGCGGCATTCCGCAACTTGTGCGCACGATTGATTATCGTTCCCGCCAACCCGGTGCCTATCTCTATCTTGTTGCAGATCCGTCTGGCCGCATTCTGTCCGGCAACGTCGAAGGTGTTGAGCCGGGCGTGCTGGATACGGATGGTATCGTGGAGCGCGCCTTCAAATATCGCCGCTATGGTGAGCAGGGAACCGAGACTGAGCATCGCGCAATTGCAGTTGTGATTGCTTTGCCTAATGGTATGCGTCTGCTGGTTGGTCGCGATCTGGGTGAGCCGGAGCGTTTCCGGGATCTTGTGCGCAGCTCGCTCATGCTGGCTCTCGGTATCATGGGTGTCGGTGCGCTTCTGATCTGGTTCTTCGTTGGGCGACGCGCACTTAAACGTATCGATGAAGTTTCGCGCGCTTCGCAGCGCATTATGGATGGTGACTTGACGGGGAGATTGCCGGTCAATGGTTCCGGTGACGAGTTTGACCGTCTCTCAGGCAATCTCAATGTCATGCTTGGACGAATTCTTGAACTCAATGAAGGCTTGAAGCAGGTTTCCGATAATATTGCGCATGACCTCAAGACACCACTCACCCGTCTGCGCAACCGTGCCGAAGAGGCACTGTCAGGCAAGAAGGCCGGTCCTGAATATCGGGAGGCGCTGGAGGACATTATCGGCGAATCCGATCAGCTGATCCGCACCTTTAATGCTATTTTGATGATCTCCCGCCTTGAAGCAGGCTATTCAAGTGAGAATCTGGAGAACATGCCGGTGGCATCAATCGTCAGCGATGTGGCCGAAATGTATGAGCCGGTCGCCGAAGATGCGGGTGCTACTTTGACGCTTGGTGCGCTTGACGACACGCCGCTGCATATCAACCGTGAACTCGTTGGCCAAACCGTCTCCAACCTTGTCGACAATGCTATTAAGTATGCGCTTGTAGGCGAGAACCCTGCAGTAGTTACGCTTTCCATGGAGCGTGATTCACAATGGGTGCGCATCGTGGTGGCAGACAACGGCTCAGGCATTCCAGAAGATAAGCGCGAGCAGGCAACCGAGCGTTTCGTACGGCTTGAGGAAAGCCGTACACAGCCGGGATCGGGACTTGGTTTAAGTCTTGCCAAGGCGGTTATGAAATTGCACGGTGGCGCTCTGCGTCTGGAAGACAATGGACCCGGCCTGCGTGCAGTTCTTGAGTTCCCTCTGCCGAAGGACGCACAATCTTAAAATTACATGCATGAGGGGATCATGGCGGCTGAAAATTCAAAGGAACTGCTTTTCGACCGTAACCTTTGTGGGCTGACACCGCTTGATCCTGAACGGGCACAATCCTTTCTTGTCGACCTTGAAGGGCGGGCAAAGGAAGAGGGGCTTGACCGTGTTACCAGCCTTTTAGGCAATAAGAAGGCCGGGAGTTTTCTTGCAGCGGTTCTTGATCTGTCGCCATTTATTCGTGAATCGCTGATCCGTCAGCCACGCATTCTTGATCGAATTGTAGCCGCAGCGCCGGAAGAGGCTCTCGCCAATATTCTTTCCGAGATCTCTGCATCCGGCACGGAAGAGGGCGTCACAGAAGCTTCTCTGATGAGCGGTCTGCGCCAGCGAAAGCGAGAGGCACATGTGCTGATAGCGCTTTGCGATCTGGCGCAAATCTTCAATACGGAAGCGACAACCGGCTGGCTCACCGATCTGGCCGAAGCTTGTACGGGTGCTGCTATTCGCTTCCTGCTGTGCGATGCGGATAGTGCGGGAAAGATCAAACTGCCCGACCGTGATAATCCAGATAAGGAATGTGGCTGGATCGTACTTGGCATGGGCAAACTCGGTGCCCGCGAGCTCAATTATTCTTCTGATATTGATCTGATCGTCTTTATTGATGAAACACGTCCGGCTATTGGCGATCCATATGAATGCGTTGATACATTCTCTCGCATGACGCGGCGTCTGGTGCGTATTCTTCAGGATCGCACAGCGGACGGCTATGTCTTCCGCGTTGATCTGCGCTTGCGTCCTGATCCGGGTTCAACGCCTTTGGCGATCCCAGTTGGTGCGGCCCTGCATTACTATGAAGGGCGTGGGCAGAACTGGGAACGCGCGGCCATGATCAAGGCGCGTCCTGTAGCCGGAGATCGGGAGGCTGGCAAACAGGTGTTAGTTGAGCTCGCTCCATATGTTTGGCGTAAATATCTTGACTATGCAGCAATCGCCGACGTTCATTCCATCAAGCGACAGATTCATGCCCATAAGGGGCATGGCGACATCGCCATTCGTGGCCATAATGTGAAGCTTGGTCGTGGCGGTATCCGCGAGATCGAATTTTTCGTGCAGACGCAACAATTGATCGCAGGCGGTCGTTTCCCCGAATTGCGCGGTAATCAGACTGTCCCGATGCTCGGAAAGCTTGCAGAGCGTGGCTGGATCAGTGAGAAAGCACGCGATTGTCTTGCCAAGGAATATTATTTCCTGCGTGATGTCGAACACCGCATCCAGATGATTGCTGACGAGCAGACCCATATTCTGCCGGAAGACGACGAAGGCTTTGCCCGCGTCTCTCATATGATGGGTTATGACGATACGGCAGAGTTTTCTGAAGTGTTTCTGTCGGCCCTCAAGGTTGTCGAAAAGCATTATGCGGCGTTGTTTGAACAAGCGCCGGAGCTTGGTTCTTCCAGCGGCAATCTCGTTTTCACCGGCGATGTAGATGATCCGGGTACGTTGGAAACGCTGGCCTCTATGGGCTATGAGCGTCCCAGCGATATCTGCCGTGTTATCCGTACATGGCACTTCGGCCGCTATCGCGCCACGCAATCAGCAGAAGCGCGCGAGCGCCTTACAGAGCTGACACCGGCATTGTTGCAGGCTTTTGCTGCCACCAAACGCGCAGATGAATCACTCTTGCGTTTCGATGGATTCCTGCAAGGCCTGCCTGCGGGCATCCAGCTTTTCAGCCTGCTGCAATCTAATCCGCGCCTTCTCAATCTGCTCGTGATGATCATGAGTGCGGCACCACGACTTGCCGAAATCATTACACGGAAGCCGCATGTTTTCGACGGTTTGCTTGATCCGGCGATTTTTTCTGAAGTTCCGACCCGCACCTATCTTGAAGAGAGACTGCGCGCTTTTCTGGGGGCTGCAACTGATTTCGAGGAAGTTCTGGATCGCCTGCGTATATTCGCGGCCGAACATCGCTTTCTGATTGGCATCCGTCTGCTGACAAGTGCAATTGATGGCGTCCGTGCCGGGCGCGCCTTTTCCGATCTGGCTGAACTGATGATCGGTAAAGCCTTTGAGGTCGTCGAAGCTGAACTGCAACGGCGTCATGGCAAGGTAAAGGGTGCCAGGGTAGCGCTTCTTTCTATGGGCAAACTTGGCAGCCGCGAACTGACCGCAGGTTCGGATGTCGATCTTATCCTACTCTATGACCATGATAAGGATACGGATGAATCGGATGGCGACAAACCATTGGCTGCGTCGCAATATTATATCCGGCTGACACAGCGCCTTATCGCGGCACTTTCCGCGCCAACCGGGGAAGGTGTGCTTTACGAAGTCGATATGCGATTGCGCCCATCGGGCAATAAAGGTCCTGTAGCTACGCATATTGAATCATTCGGAAAGTATCAGCGCACAGAGGCTTGGACATGGGAGCACATGGCCCTGACGCGCGCGCGCGCTATTCACGGCGATGCGGCCTTCATTGATTTCATCAAGGGTGAAATTGACGAAGTGCTGTCCACCAAGCGGGATACGCGGAAAATAGCCAAGGACGTGCGTGAGATGCGCGACCTCATTTATCAGGAAAAGCCACCGCGCGACGATTGGGATTTCAAGCTGAAACCCGGCGGTATTGTCGATCTTGAATTCATAGCGCAGTTCGCGGTTCTCGTTGGAAAGGTCGCAAAGACGCCACGTCCTCTTGCAACTGAGGAAGTGCTCGCTGGCCTTGACCCCTCATTCGCCGATCCGGCTACGATTGATACACTGGTTGAAGCGCATCGCTTCTACACCAATCTCAGCCAGACAATTCGTCTATGCCTTGGCAGCGATGCAACGCGTGAAGAGTTCATTCCTGGAATGATTGATATTCTCTGTCGTGCGGCCGAACTGCCGGACATCAAACGCGTTGAACATCATCTGACGGAACTGGCTGCAAATGTTCGAGCCAGTTTTGACAAGCTGATAAACTGACTATGCTGCGTGGATCTCAGTATGTTGGCTGGAGGCAATGGCCTGCCTCCGGTCCGGTATGCAAACCGAAACTACGGTTCCAATGCCTTCAGTCGAACGGATGCGCAGCCAGCCACCATGGAGTTCAGCAAGAGAGCGGGTGATCGCAAGTCCGAGACCTGAGCCAGTATGCGATTTTGTGAACTGGTTCTCGACCTGCTCAAACGGCTGTCCGATTTTCCGCAGAGCGGATTTCGGGATGCCGACGCCGGTATCCTGAATGGTCATGAACAGAGCTGATCCAGTCTTTCGTGCGCGCACCGTGATGCGACCATTATGGGAAGTGAACTTCACCGCGTTGGACAGAAGGTTGATCAGCACTTGTTTGACCGCCCGTCGGTCTGCATTGAGCTGCATGGCTTCTTCGATGCGCGTCTCAACTGTGATGTTCTTTTCGTCTGCCTGCAGAGAAATCATGCGCACGGTTTCATTGATCAGCGGGCAGAGGTCGATTTCTTCACGGTCGAGCGAGAAATGGCCCGCTTCGATCTTTGACATATCGAGAATGTCATTGATCACGTTGAGCAGGAAGTTACCGCTGGTGTGAATATCGTTGATATATTCCTCGTAGCGATCCGAGCCTAGTGGCCCGAAAGTGCCAGCCTGAATCATTTCGGAGAAACCGATGATCGCATTGAGCGGCGTACGCAATTCGTGAGACATATTGGCAAGGAATTCAGACTTGGCGCGGTTTGCAGCTTCCGCGCGCTCCTTTTCCTGACCGTATTTGCGCGCCAGTTCCGACAATTCACGTACGCGGTCGCGCTCACCCTTACGGGCAATGGACAGATCGTGAATGGTGGCCATCAGTCGACGTTCACTGTCAACCAGGCGTTCCTGATGCTGCTTGATCTGGGTAATGTCGGTGCCGATGGAAACAAGACCACCGTCCTGAGTGCGGCGTTCATTGACCTGTAGCCAACGACCATCGCTCAGCTGGCGTTCGAAAGTCTGGCCGCCTGCACGATTATGTTCATTCGCCATGCGACGCTCAAAGCTGAACGGACGCGTGTGGGCATCAACTTCGTTGCGCGGCACGCCGGGCTTCAGTGTCCAGACCGGAAGGCCAGCATATTCGCTGAATTTGGAATTGGCCATCACCAGACGGTTATTGGAATCCCAGAGAACGAATGCTTCGGAAATATTCTCGATGGCTTCGCGGATACGCATATCGGCTTCTGCCGTCTGCTGCGCAAAGCGATGCTGCTCACTGACGTCGAATGCAATGCCGACGAGGTGCAGATCATTCTCAGATGCGATCTCCGCACGAACCCGCATCCATACCCACGAACCATCTGCATGGCGCATACGGAAGACACGGTCCACATGCGAAATATCGCCAGCCGCTGCCTGTTCTGCAATCGAATATAAATCGCCATCTTCAGGATTGATGATCGCCGACACGTCGCCAAAAGCGAGCACGGCATCCTGCGCCTCGTAGCCGAGCATCTCATACATGGAGCGCGACCAGTAGATGCGTCCGCGCGCCATATCCCAATCCCACAGACCACCACGACCACGCGCAAGCGCCATATCAATACGACGCTGGATCTGGCCAGATAGATCGTCGGCTTCGCGGGCACGCGCTGCCTGACTGAAATAGGCATAGAGAATTGCGAACATCACGCCGGTCGTGCCTGCAAAGAGCGTCACGTTAAGCGATACGGCGCGTTTCCATTCAGCAAATATTGTGCTTTCCGGTTCTGCAGCAATGATCGCATAAGGCACGGTCATTGGTTTTGACACCGTGCCGTAGGCTGCTTCTCCGTTCATGACGACTGTCAGAACGCCAGCACGTTCCGCAAACATGAACAGAGGCTGGATGTCGCTGAATACATCATCGGCCTGTTTGCCGACGATGTCTGTTGCCGGGCCGGAAGCCGTGACGATGACTGAATCGTCATTAACCAGAGCAATCGTCATGCCGCTGGAAGACAGACCACGGGAGCGAAACTCCGCAATCGTATTATCAAGATCCTTGGGTGCCAGTTGCGCGCCAGCCTGCGTACCGTTGGCAGCACGCTCGATCATCTGCGCCAGATTGGCCGTCGTTGCAGACAAAGCCGCCTTGTGCTGCAGTTCGATGTCTTCGCGCCACGACAACATCGAGAACACGCGCGCCACGCCGAGTATGATGAGAAAGATGATGATGAGGGCCGGAACAAGACGACGCAATACGGGCTCAACCGCCACGAACTTGCCGTAGGCAGGGCCTGCAAGAAGCTTGGCATGTCCTGAGAGTCTGCCCTTCTTCCGCTTCCGTCCGGAGTCGCGATGCTTCCCCGCCGTCGCGTCGTACGCGTCGGTGCTCGCCATCTGTTGGCCCCTCTTGATTTGCCGTAACAGTTCCCAAGATGCGCCAGAAGCGCTGTCCGCCCGAAACTGCGTGAACTGAAATCTCTACTCAAAATCTTTCGGAATACGCCGTCTCCGAACAACTTCAATGAATCAAAAGTGATTCGCGCTGTCCAGCGAATTCGTTAACGAGATGTAAAAAACACCATCTGCGCGTTTGGTTTTTCCGTTGAATCTCAATCTGTTAAGCGGAATCAGTTTGAGAAGGTGCGCATCTAACATCATGAAAAGACTCATGAAAGCCGTAAGCCTTGGCAGGTTTTATACGGCTCTGCTTGAACAATGGCGGAACGGTCGTGCCCGGCCCATTTCGGGGCCGGGTATAACGAATCAGTATGTCGCGATATATGATTCGCGAATCAAGCGAGGGTTCTGTCCACGATGTCGCGAAGATCGGTCGAAAGCTTCGGTGTACCGGCAATACGAGCCAATGCAGCGCGAGCATGTTCACGACGTGTGTCTTCCAGCGAACGCCAGGAACGCAAAGCGGTGAGAAGACGCGCTGCAAGCTGTGGATTTTCCGGATCGATTGCCAGAATGATATCGGCGAAGAAAGTGTAAGCCGCGCCATCCTTGCGATTGAACCCCGTCGGGTTGCTGGCTGAGAACGCCCCGATCAGCGCGCGCACGCGGTTCGGATTGTCGAACGAAAGCAGCTTGTGCCTGGTGAGCGCGCGGACAGCATCGAGTGCTTTTTCGCCGGGACGTGTTGCTTGCACGATGAACCACTTGTCCATCACCAATCCGTCGTCACCAAACCGCTTTTCAAATGATGCAAGCGCTCCCTGAGCTTCATGGCTGTCACCGAAGCGATGCACCAATACGCTGAGAGCTGCCGCACGATCAGTCATGTTATCGCCGTCGGCAAACTGTTGGGCAGCACGGGCAGGGCTGTTTTCATATCGGCTGAGATAGTCGAGCAGCACGTTGCGCAATGCGCGTTTGCCAGCCGATACAGCATCAGGGGAGAACGTACCTTCTTGCTGCAAGCTTGCATAAAGCGATGCGAAGTCATCCGAATAGGCGGATACGATTGCCGCGATGAGGTGATCGCGGCTTGCGCAAATTGCATCAGGGTCAACATTGTGACCCATCTCGCGTGCGATATCGCTCTCTGTCGGTAAGGTCAGGCAGAGAGCGCGGAAGGCCGCGTCAAGCGTTTCATCGGAGGCAACGCGTCCTGCAAGCTCAATGATCCTGTCGTCCGTCTCCGGTTCATACCCACCCCGTACACGCTTGGCACCGTCCAGCAGGGCTTGCGTGAAAATGCCGGTCAGCGCTTGCCACCGGGCGACGGGATCACTGTCGTTCAATGCCAGGAATATACGGTCTTCTGCATCAAGTGGGGAGACCAGATTGATTGGCGCGGAGAAGCCGCGCAGCAGTGACGGGACCGGGCGTTCCCTGATGCCATGAAAGACAATGGTTTCCGAGGCCTTATGAAGATGGATAACGCCATCATGAACATCGCCACCCTCGACTGATGAAGGCTGAATATCTTTGCCATCTGCTCCCAAAAGGCCAAAAGCGATAGGAATATGCATTGGCTTTTTTGTTGGCTGTCCGGGAGTTGGTGCAAGCGACTGTACAAATTCAACAGTGAACGTCTCTTTTGCCGCATTAAAGTCGAAGCTCGCTTCGACTTTCGGCGTCCCGGACTGATCGTACCACAATGAGAATTGTGAAAAGTCCTGTCCCGAAACATCGGCGAAGACCTTGATGAAGTCTTCGATAGTTGCCGCTTCACCGTCATGGCGTTCGAAATAAAGGTCCATGCCTTTGCGGAACAGTTCAGGCCCGATGATGGTGCGGATCATGCGCACTACTTCCGAGCCTTTTTCATAAACGGTCGCCGTGTAGAAATTGTTGATCTCGCTATATTCGCGAGGGCGTACCGGATGCGAAAGGGGACCGCTATCTTCCGGGAACTGCTGTGCTTTCAGGATCTTTACTTCGGCGATGCGTTTCACTGGGCGCGAACGCTCATCCGCAGAAAATTCATGATCGCGATAGACCGTCAGACCTTCTTTCAGGCAAAGCTGGAACCAGTCGCGACAGGTAATGCGATTGCCGGTCCAGTTGTGAAAATACTCGTGTGCAATAACAGCTTCGATGCCTGCATAATCCACATCCGTTGCCGTATCGGAGTCGGCCAGCACGTATTTGTCATTGAAGACATTGAGGCCCTTGTTTTCCATCGCTCCCATGTTGAAGTCGGAAACCGCAACGATATTGAAGACGTCGAGATCATACTCGCGGCCGAATTTTTCCTCGTCCCAACGCATAGAGCGTTTGAGCGCATCCATAGCGTAAAGCGCGCGGTCCTGCTTACCGTGTTCGACATAAATGGCGAGATCGACCGGGCGTCCTGATAGTGTGGTGAAATGGTCCTTCACGACATCAAGTGAGCCCGCGACAAGGGCAAACAGATAGGATGGCTTTGGATGCGGGTCATGCCAGACAGCAAAATGCCGACTAGCATTGTTTGCCACAATACCGTGTTTAACGGGATTGCCATTCGCGAGCAAAATCGGGGCGGCTGCCTTTTCGGCATCGATGTGTACGGTATAAACGGAAAGCACGTCCGGCCGGTCATAATAATAGGTGATGCGGCGGAAACCTTCTGCTTCACACTGCGTGCAATAGACATCGCTCGATCGATAAAGCCCCGAGAGCTGACGATTTGTCGTCGGATTCACTTCGGTGACGATTTCCAATGTAAAACGATCTGCATCAGGCAGGTCGGTGATTTCGAGCCGATCGGGCGTTGCTGAATAGCCGTTGTCGCCAAGTGGCGCTCCATTCAGGCGCAAGCCGATCAATTTTAGCTCATCACCGTCCAGAATAAGCGGCGTCCCCCTGACAGTATCCGCGCGCCGCTCGATTGTCAGTTGGGCACGAACGATTGTCTTTTCCGGCTCAAGTATGAAGTCGAGTTTCGTTTCTGGTATGGCGTAAGGGGTCGGGCGATAATCTTCGAGGCGGAATGTCTGGCCAGTTTCAGTACGCATTGCGAAACTCTTCTGTGGAGCGCAGCCCGAAAGTGTGAAACCGCTTTCGGATAAGACACGCGTTAAAATAAACGATGAGAGCGTCGATTTGATTTAATCAAATCGAAAGGCGCTCCAAGCGCTTCGATGCAAGTGGATTGAATTTGACGTTTGGATCACGATCAACATCCACGCTCTTTCAAACGTCAAATTCGAAAAATCCACTAGATTCATATGCTTACTAGTTGTTTTTGAATTCCGAAATTTGTTTAACGTCTGTATCGAGGGATGCAAATTTCGGAATCAAACCACTAGAGTCGTATCCGGCTTTTTAGCAAACGACAAGAAAAGCGAAGTTGTTCAATATTTTTTGCGTGCTGATCTTTGCTTGGCTGGCACTTTATTGCGAACAGGCCTATGGATAGCGCAATAACTGTAATTTCCCGCCTTGCCCCATATCTCCCGTTTAAGGAATTGCGTTGTGAAGTCCCTTCCGGACGCGGTCTCCGCAAATGCTCAGGTCAGCGAAACCATCGAGCCTGATCTGCTTCAGAATAACCCAATGTTGGGGATCAGCCTTAAAGTCGCTTCGGTTGCTGTTTTTGTGGGAATGTCGACCTTGCTCAAGGCTGCCGAGGGCATTCCGCTTGGTCAGTTGATCTTCTTCCGCTCATTCTTCGCAGTGCTTGCGATCCTTGTTTACTTTGCGTTGCGCGGGCAACTCTCTGGCATTCTTCAAACGCACCACGGATTCAGCCATTTCTGGCGCGGAATGGTTGGTGTAGGCGCTATGTCGTTGAGTTTTTATGCGTTGACCAAGCTGCCTTTGCCTGAAGCAATCGCGATCAATTACGCGTCGCCTCTTATTGCTGTGGTGCTGGGCGCTCTTATCCTGCATGAAGTCGTCAGGCTTTATCGCTGGAGCGCGGTGATTATCGGCCTTTTTGGGGTCATGATTATTATCTGGCCACGCATGACATTATTTGCCGAAGGCAATGTCGGGCGCAATGAAGCCATGGGAGCGCTCGCAGCCCTCGGCGGGGCGGTCATGGCTGCCTTTGCGATGATGCTGGTTCGTCGTCTCGTGCAGACGGAGCGCACATCGACAATCGTTATTTATTTCTCGATTTCCGCCAGTATCATTGCGCTGTTCAGCATCCCGTTTGGCTGGGTCATGCCAACCTTGCCACAGCTCGCAATGCTGATCGGTGCAGGTATCGCTGGCGGTATCGCTCAAATCCTGCTTACTGAATGCTATCGGCACGCGCCGATGAGCACGATTGCGCCATTTGAATACACGTCAATGCTGCTGGGTCTGGGGATCGGTTTCCTGTTTTTTGGTGATATTCCGACCTTTGAAATGCTTTTAGGCAGTGCAATCGTGATGGCAGCTGGCGGCTATATCATCTATCGCGAGCATCAGCTGGCGATCGAACCGCACAAGGCGAATACACCTCAACAGGCGCAGTAAAACCTATGCTTGACCCGGCGTTCCTTCGGCGCGCGGGTCGAGCTGCATCGTTTCCGGTGTTGACTGACCATCGGGTGTATGGAACTTGAACTCCGTCTTCTGGTCGCTGATTGCGGGCCGCTCGAACCGGCGTATGCGCCAGAAAGCGTGTAATCCATAGACGGCGTAAGCAACAGCCATGGTCACGAAGAAGCCGGATGCACCAATCAGATCCATCATCGGGCCGGAAATCGCTGGTCCAACTACGCTGCCGCAGCCATAAATAATCAATAACCCGCCTGAGATTTTCACGAATTCGCTGGCATCGGCATAGTCATTGGCGTGCGCCACATTGAGACTATAGATCGGGTAGAGCACCGAGCCGAACAGAAACATCATCATGTAAAGTGCATAAGGTGACGTCGGGTGAGCAATCAGCATAACGGCGGAAAGCAGAAAGCCAATTATACCTGCAATGACCATCACAATGCGACGGTCCACCAGGTCCGATGCACGGCCGAGCGGATATTGAAAGATAGCGCCGCCGATCATGGCGCAGGCAAGCATGGTCGCAATGCCAAAGGTCGATAGCCCATTCATTTCGCCATAGATTGCGGCAAGGAAGCTCCATGTACCGGCGACGATGCCCGCAATGAACGAACCGACGGCTGCAGCCGGAGAGCGTCTATAGAGACCTTTCAGATCCAGCGAAGCCTGTGTCAGCGGGTTGGGCGATTGTGCGCTTGAAAGTGTGGTCGGAAGCAGGGCGCTGGCATAGATTATGGCGCAGACGATGAAGAGCGTGACGGTTGTCGCATCGCCAAACGGCAGGATATATTGCCCGCACATCAGGCCAAGCATCGTGATGATCATATAGATCGAGAAAATCTTGCCGCGCGTTTCATTTGTGACGCGCTCATTCAGCCAGCTTTCGATAATCATATAGGAGCCGGCAAGCGAGAAGCCTGCAATACCGCGAAAGATCATCCAGGCATATGGGCTTATGATCAGTGAATGCAGGAGCAGTGCAATGGAGAGCAGTGTCAGCAAGGCTGAAAACACGCGCACATGCCCGACGCGCCGCACCAGATGCGGGATCAGGATGCAGCCCAATGTGAAGGCGAGTGAATAGGACGTTCCCATCCAGCCTATGGTCGTGGTTGACCAGCCTTCGATCCCGCCGCGGATAGGCAGAAGAATACCTGCAAGCCCACCTGCAAGCAGCATGAGAAACGTGCTTGCCAGCAAGGCAGCTATGGGCAGGAGCTGTCCAGCCATGAGAAACTCCACGAAGGGCTTTATTGTCCACGAGGACTATATTTAAAGAATACCTGTTACCGTCAGGCGTCGTTCAAAATGCGAACTACTGCATGTTTGCGGCATGTTGGTGACAGTCCCGCTGGCGATGCCACTGAAATGGTGGAATATCAATCGCCTAATTCGGAGAGCTTCATTTTAACTGCGAGAAAATCACGCCAGGCAAAGCGCTTTTGTGCGGGCGTGCGCAGCAGATAAGCCGGATGCAATGTCGGCATAACAGGAATTTCAATGCCCGAAGGCGTGCGATGCACTTTCCAGTTGCCGCGCAGGCGCAGGATACCTTCAGTTGCCCCCGTCAGCGCTTTACCGGCCGGACCGCCCAGCGCGACGAGTATTTTGGGTGCTACAAGTTCAATCTGGCGTTCAATAAATGGACGGCACAGTTCGGTCTCGACCGGTGTAGGAGTCCGATTACCCGGCGGACGCCATGGAATTGTGTTGGCGATATAGACGTTCTCGCGCTTGAGGCCGATGGCCTCGATCATCCGATTGAGAAGCTGCCCGGATTTGCCGACGAATGGCAGCCCTTCTATGTCCTCATCACGCCCCGGAGCTTCGCCGATGAACATGATGTCGGATGATGGGTCTCCGTCAGCGAAGCAAAGGTTCTTCGCTGTAAATTTCAGATTGCAGCCGTCGAAGGCCGCAAGCTTTTCGCGCAGTTCTTCCAGCGTGGAAGCCTGTGCCGCTGCTTCACGGGCGAGAGCAATTTGCGCGCCGTCCGGAACATCGGTTGCAGCCTGCACAGGGCGGCTTGTGGGCGAGGGGACTGCTGCTTGACGCGGCTGTTGTGGACGCGTGTGGTCTGCTGGCGTGGCAAGTCTGTTTTCTTGCGCTGGTGCCGGTCGCGCCGACTGGCGTTGCGGTTCCGCAAAGCGATCGATGGGTGTATCGGAAAGCGGCATATCAACGCCCGCTTCCGCATAAAAGCGGAGCAGACCTTCCATATCCAGTGTTTCCCGGTCATCAATCATGTTTTTACCTCACAGATTGAGGTGGCGAATTTTGACGTCGATTGCAAGAGCGCAGCGCATAATTCCGGTTCATAGAGTGATTAAAGCATGTCTCCCAAAAGTGGGGGCGGCCTCCTCTGGGAGATTAGTCCACTGGGTTGAGTTCGAAACCCACCAAGATGAGATGTAGGTATGCGTGGAATTTAATCTATGCGCTTTCCAAATGCGGGAGCCGATTTATCTGATGAAAAGATCCCGCGTTGCGTCACAATAGCCTATAACTGACCACATGACCGTTTAGAAATTGACGTTTACGTTAAGGTAAATATTATAGCGATGCATTTCGCAACGGTTTTGGACAATTGGACGCATATGCGACAGTCTTTAACTCTGCGAGAGGGTAAAGCCACCAGGACGCATAGCGTTCTAAAGGGGAAACAAGGCCTGTCCGGATATGGTTTATCCCCATTCGCGATAGGTTCATGAGCAAAAACAATTGGATGCATTACTCGCGCTGAAATAGTGAGGGAAAATGTAAACCCGACGGAGGCACAAATGTCCGAAGCCCCAGCAATCGTGAGCCAGGAGCTTCCCGAGCGCGAGAGCATGGAATTTGATATTGTGATTGTTGGCGCAGGCCCTGCCGGTCTTGCTGCGGCCATCCGTTTCAAACAAATCAATCCTGAGCTTTCAGTCGTCGTTCTTGAAAAGGGCGGGGAAGTTGGCGCGCATATCCTGTCGGGCGCCGTCGTTGATCCAAGTGGTATCGATCAGCTTCTGCCAGGCTGGCGTGAGGAAGAGGGGCATCCGTTCAAGACCCCTGTGACCGCCGACCATTTCCTGCTGCTTGGTCCTGCAGGCTCGGTGCGGTTGCCGAATTTCGCCATGCCACCGCTGATGAACAATCATGGCAATTACATCGTGTCGCTCGGCAATGTCTGCCGCTGGCTTGGCACTAAGGCTGAAGAGCTTGGTGTTGAAATCTATCCGGGCTTTGCTGCCACGGAAGTGCTTTATAATGATGAAGGCGCTGTAATCGGTGTTGCAACTGGCGACATGGGCGTCGAGCGTGATGGCTCGCACGGTCCAAACTACACACGTGGTATGGCGCTGCTCGGCAAATATGTTCTGATCGGTGAAGGTGCACGCGGCTCGCTGGCAAAGGAACTGATCGCGAAGTTCAAGCTTGATGAAGGTCGTGAACCAGCCAAGTTCGGTATCGGCCTCAAGGAACTCTGGCAGGTAGATCCATCCAAGCATAAGCCGGGTCTGGTGCAGCATTCGTTTGGCTGGCCGCTCGATATGAAGACGGGTGGCGGCTCGTTCCTCTATCATCTTGAAGACAATATGGTAGCGGTCGGCTTCGTGCTGCATCTCAACTACAAGAACCCGTATCTGTCGCCGTTTGAAGAATTCCAGCGCTTCAAGACGCATCCGGCGATCCGCGATACATTCGAGGGTGGCAAACGCCTTTCTTATGGCGCGCGCGCGATTACCGAAGGTGGCTTCCAGTCAGTGCCAAAACTGTCCTTCCCGGGTGGTGCGCTGATCGGCTGTTCGGCTGGCTTCGTCAACGTTCCCCGCATCAAGGGCAGTCATAACGCAGTTCTGTCGGGCATTCTCGCTGCCGACAAGATTGCGGAAGCTTTGGCCGCTGGTCGTGCCAATGATGAGCCGATTGAAATCGAAAACAGCTGGCGTAACAGCGCCATCGGCAAGGATCTCAAGAAGGTCCGCAATGTGAAGCCGCTTTGGTCGAAGTTCGGCACGGTTGTTGGTGTTGCTCTCGGTGGCCTTGATATGTGGACCAATCAGCTGTTTGGTTTCTCATTTTTCGGCACGCTGAAGCATGGCAAGAACGATGCGCAAAGCCTTGAGCCAGCAGCAAAGCACAAGAAGATCGATTATCCGAAGCCGGATGGTGTGCTGACCTTTGATCGTCTTTCGTCAGTGTTTCTTTCGAACACCAACCATGACGAAAACGAGCCTGTGCATCTGCAGGTCGCTGATATGAAGCTGCAGCAGACATCAGAACATGATGTCTTTGCAGGTCCATCGACGCGTTACTGCCCGGCGGGCGTTTATGAATGGGTGGATGCCGACGGCAATTCCGCGGCTGATCCGCAGGCAAAGGATGTTCGCTTTGTGATCAACGCGCAGAACTGCGTGCATTGCAAAACTTGCGATATCAAGGACCCGAACCAGAACATCAACTGGGTTCCGCCACAAGGCGGCGAAGGACCGGTTTACGTGAACATGTAATGTTTGCGGGAACTGTGTCCGTCTCGACCGCCGTCAGAGTATTTCCAGCAAAAGTGCGTAGCGGTTTTGCGTCCGGATAATGCGTATGAGGAATGTCGGCGAAGGACCGGTTTACGTGAACATGTAATGTTTACGGGAAAGCAGAATTGAAAAAGGCGGTTTAAAACCGCCTTTTTTTATTGGAGCATAACGGATTGAGTTTCCGGCTCGTCAGCATCTGGATGCACTGACATTGGAACCGAAAACTCGAGCCTTACAGGCAGGTGATCGGAACCAGCTTCTTCACGCGAAGCGGCGACAGGTTTCTCAATCTCGTGGCTCACCAAAACCTGGTCGATCGGCAGGCCGATAAAAGGCGCGAGCTTTACGGACAGACTTTGCGGCATCCATGTGCCGCCAATGCCAGTGACAGCCTTCGTCCCCGAAGCTTTTTCGATACGATGGACTGCATTGCTCCATGGCGTGGCGTTGAAATCACCGGCAATGATCGAAGGGCCGCTAATCTTCTGCAGTTCCGGCACCAGCGCATCGATAATAGTCGCCTGGCCAAAAGGCCATGGCAGGATCGAGTGGTAAGCTGCAACATTGACCCTTGTGCCACTGAAGTCGATGGAAGTTATGGCAAGGCGATCATCACCAAGGCAGGTCTGTTCGCTACCTTCACTGAATGGTCGGCGGGAAAGAATACCGACACCCATGTTGCTTCCATCCTTGCGACACTCAAAGTGATAAGGATACGTGCCCTTCAGAATGTCGATCCACATGGTCCAGTCTGAACCAGCTTCCTGATAGGCAATGACATCTGGCTTTTCCCGCGCAACCATTTGTAAGACGCGTTTTGGCTCAGGATTATTGTAGCGCAGATTGATCTGTACCAGACTGTAGCGTGCGCCAGTCGTTGGCACATTGGCTTGTGCCGAGGATGATCCATCCAGCAGGTTGCGTGTCGCTCCCAATGTCGTGCTGAAAGCAAGGATCGCAAACAACAGGATCATCGCACCTTCGCGCCGCATCGTTGAGAACAGAAGCGGGAGCGCGAGCAGCCCCATCAGAATTGCGAGATATGGGCGGAAATGCGCGAATGAATCAAGCGCCGGGTGTGCTGATCCGAGAAAACCAAGCACGAGTGGAACTGACACCAGAACAGCGATGATCAGCAGGAAAAATGAAAGGTTTTCGCGGCGTTTTGACATCATGCTCGATTAGCGATTGATTACGGCGCGATGATGGAGAGAGGGCAGTATGTATTGGCGAAAAACATACTGCCCTAATCATCTATTGCCCTACGGACATATTTTTACTGGAACGCAGTCTCGTAGAAGCTTCTGAGTTTGCGTGAATGCAGCCTCTCATCCGGCATTGCTGCGATTTTTTCCATCGCACGAATACCGATCTGCAAATGCTGGGCGACTTGACGCTTATAGAACTCAGTCGCCATGCCCGGCAGCTTCAGCTCACCATGAAGCGGTTTGTCGGAAACGCAGAGAAGCGTGCCATAGGGAACGCGGAAGCGAAAACCATTGGCCGCAATCGTGGCCGATTCCATATCGAGTGCAACTGCACGCGCCTGTGAAAGACGTTGGACCGGGCCGCGCTGGTCGCGAAGCTCCCAGTTACGATTGTCGATTGTCGCGACCGTGCCGGTGCGCATGATGCGCTTGAGATCATAACCTTCAAGACCGGTGATTTCCTCGACGGCTTCTTCAAGTGCCACCTGAATTTCTGCAAGGGCTGGCAGAGGCACCCATGCCGGAAGGTCGTCATCGAGGACGTGATCTTCACGCATATAGGCATGCGCCAGCACATAATCGCCGAGCTGCTGGCTGTTACGCAGACCTGCACAATGGCCCAGCATCAGCCACGCATGCGGCCGCAGCACTGCAATGTGGTCGGTAATGGTTTTGGCATTGGACGGGCCAACGCCAATATTGACCATGGTGATGCCCGAATGATCACCGCGTTGCAGATGATAGGCGGGCATCTGCGGCAATCGTTGTAATGGAACTCCGCTGCTCGGCGCAGATTCACCTGCACGCGTTATCGCATTTCCCGGCTCGACGAAGCTGTCATATCCGCCGCCGCCTTCCGCCATGAGCCTGCGGGCATAATCACAGAATTCATCCATGTAAAACTGATAGTTCGTGAACAGCACGAAATTCTGGAAATGCTTGGGGCTTGTTGCCGTGTAGTGCGCAAGGCGGTGCAGCGAATAATCGACGCGCTGTGCCGTAAATGGCGCAAGAGGCATCGGCTCGCCGGGAATTGGATCGAAGTCAGCATTAACGATCTTGTCGTCGGTTGCGGCAAGATCCGGCACATCGAAAAGATCGCGCAGCGGATGCGTGAAGGCGTTGGCAACCGATGCCTCGACATAGGTGCCTTCAATGAAAGCAAAATGAATAGGAATTGGCGTGGCCGATTCCCGAACCGTGACTGTCACGCCATGATTGCGCATCAGAAGGCGAATCTGTTCGTTGAGATAATGCTCGAACAGATCAGGCCGGGTGATCGTTGCCGAATAGTCGCCGGGCATGGTTACATGACCGAAAGCGAGACGTGTATCCACATGAGCAAAGCTGGAGGTGGACAGGCAAATTTCGGGATAAAACGCGCGGTAGCGTTGCGGGCGAACTTCGCCGCGTGCAAGCTGCTCAAAAGCTTTGCGCAGGAATTCTGTATTGCGATCATAAAGCTTGCGCAGCGCGACAACTGCCGCGCTGGCATCGGTGAAAACCGCCGGTTCCACGAAAGGAGGCGTTTTTATCTCTGTGAGAAAAGGTTGTTCGATTCGCTGTGTCATGGCTTAGTATAGCAAACTCCATGACAGTCGCATGTCCCTGTTTACGCACTTCTTTGCAGGCTCACATAAAGCACAAGACCCACTCCGCTCATATGTGCTTTCTGACCAATTTGCGTATAAGCGAATGTTGCAGCAGGCCCGGTGAATACAGCCGTGAACAGCAGAACGCGAAGTGCAATGCCTGCGGAGATACGGAAGCGAGACATCATAATTGTTGGTCTCCGCTCACATGCTTGAGATGCATCGCTGTAATGGGGCCAACGACTGGCTGATCACGATAAATGTCATATTTGCGATCAACGAAAAGGCCAGCAATGATCGCAAAGCCGGCAATCATTAAACAGACAATTGTAACGCGCCACAGCAGCATAATTCCCCCAGCTTCAAAATCGTTTGCTTTACGGGCTTGAGTTTAAGGATGCGACCTGAACTGCTCCTGAGAGCTGCATTCATCCGGCGTTCAAAAATATTGATGTTTCACTAACTTGATCGCTTCGCACTTGTGCCGGGCCGCACGGCGCTTATGTTAACCCGCATTGGAAATACGGACAAAGCCAAGAAAGCGGGAGACAGATACCCATGGCTGAGCAGACAAAACCCATTGAGCTTTACTATTGGCCGACCCCGAACGGCTTCAAAATCAGCATTATGCTGGAGGAGCTAGGTGTTCCCTACGAAGTCAAATATGTGAATATCGGCAAAGGCGATCAGTTCCAGCCGGACTTTCTCAAAATAGCGCCGAATAATCGTATGCCAGCCATCGTGGATCCCGAAGGTCCGGGCGGCGAGCCGATCTCGGTGTTTGAATCGGGTGCCATTCTGCAATATCTCGGCCGCAAGTTCGACAAGTTCTATCCGACCGATGAACGCAAGCGCGTGGCCGTCGATGAATGGCTGATGTGGCAGATGGGTGGACTTGGACCCATGTCGGGACAGGCTGGCCACTTCCGTGTTTATGCGCCGGAAAAGGTGCAATATGGCATCGACCGCTATACAAACGAGGTCAATCGCCTCTACGGCGTGCTCAATCGGCAGCTTGAAGGCAAAGACTATATCGCAGGCGAATATTCTATCGCTGACATGGCAAGCATTGGCTGGATCAATGCTTACAAGAATTACGATCAGAAGCTGGAAGACTTTCCGAACCTCAAGCGCTGGCATGAAACGATGAACGCACGTCCTGCTGTGCAGCGTGGTCTCGTGGTTGGCAAGGAAGAGCGAGAAAAATCTAATCTGGCCAATGACAAGGAAGCGCAGAAAATCCTGTTCGGCCAGAAGGCCCGCTAATTTAAAAAGGCGGCTGAGAAGCCGCCTTTTTTGTTTGCTTATTGGCGCGTGAGACTTTCGCTCTTGCAGATCAGTCCGCCCATAACGCAGCCAGAGAGCGATAGCGTATTGCCCTTGACGCTGGCCTTGCCGGTATAGGTCTTGCCTTCATCGAGCTTGTTGACTTCGCCCTTGTAGGTGCCGTCTTTGCCGGACATCGAGCCGATTGACTTGCCCTTATATTCACCTGTCTGCACCGTGCCGCAATATTTGCCGCCGCCACATGCTGCATAGCTGATGATCGTGCCGTTCGGGCGCTTCCATGTGCCGACAATGGCTTCTTCAGCGAACGCCGGTGCGGACAGGCCTGCAGTCAATGCAACAGCTGCTGTCATTCCCATAATAAAATTGCGGATCATGCATTCCTCCCAAAATGCCACAAGGCTCACAGCCTTGCAGAATACTTACGCAAACGTAAACGTAATCCAGTTTTTGCCTCAGCGGAAGAGGGATAATTTGCGTGTTCGAATTCGCTGACGGCAACATTCTGAACGAAGCCAATCTGCACTATGGTTATCATCTGGTTTCCAGGCGAGGATGCAGAAAACATAGCCCTTTCGGAAAAACGCTGTAATTCGGACGGCTTGGATGTTTAACGAATTCCCAAATTTACTCCTTGTTGGGATTTCGTTGTTCGCTTGTTAAGCATCTGGTTTAACGTGCATTTTAGTCCTGTCGCTTATCTTAAAGACCATGAACGGAACGACAGATCCGACAGTTCCGGGACGGTGAAAGCCAGTCTTGGAAACAAAGAGCGGACGGTTCTCGGGATTTAACAGGGACAAAGAAAAATGACACAGTTTCAGAGCGTTACGCAGCACGACAAAGCAGGTTCCCAGGATCGCATTCTGCTTGAGATGGGTTTGAAATACGCTATTGGTCGTGACTGTGAAATCGATGTCGTCGAAGCACATAAGTGGCTCAATATCGCTGCCATTCGCGGCAATCAGAAAGCCGAGCGCATGCGCAATCAGGTCGCTGCGACCATGAGCAAAACTGAACTCGCTGCAGCTCTTCGTGGTGCGCGTGAGTGGATGACAGCGCACTAAAATTGCTCGACGCACTGACAAAAAAGCCGCCTCATCAGGCGGCTTTTTGTTAGCTTATGCCAAGATAACGCCCCGGCTTGTGGTTGATCGCAATGATGACGTTCATCGCTATCGCCCCTACCAGCGAGAGCAGCATATTTTCCAGAGGAATGAAAAACAGCGATCCAAACATGATGAGGACATCGAGTCCAAGCTGAAACCAGCCAGCGCGAATCCCGTAGGCGTCCTGTAAATAAAGGGCGAGAATGTTGACGCCGCCAACACCAGAGCGGTGACGAAATAGCGCTAATACCCCCATTCCCATCAAGGTGCCGCCCATGAGTGCTGCAAAGAGTGGGTTAATTGAACTGAAATCAACGCACAGAGGTATGACTTTTGCGAAGAACGACATGAGCGCGACCGCGATGAATGTCCTGATCGTAAACGGCCAGCCCATACGCTTTGCTGCGAAATAATAGAATGGCAGATTGATCAGAAAATAGAGCAGGCCAAATCCGATGCCGGTAGCATACTGGATCAAAAGGGCGATGCCTGCGGTGCTGCCTGTCATCAGCGTTGCTTGACTGTAAAGCGTAATGCCCAAGGCAATGAATGAGGTGCCTATCAGCATGGCGATCGCGTCTTCATAAAGACGATGACGATCGAAACCCATTGCGCTGGTCACATCGGCAAGCGGGGAGGCGCTATCTGCGATATCAGCCACGTTTAACTCCAGAGCTGCGAAAACCGGAAATCCGGACAAGATTACCCAAACGGCCCGAACTAACGTTCCGCTATCCGAGTGCATGTAAATTCGCGCTGTACTGATGGGCTATCGCGCCACGCGCCAGCGTCAAGTCTTGGGAGACATTGCAAATATAGCATTCAGAGAACTTGCCCGCACTGCTAGCAATATTGTTATTTTAGGTGGGGCTTTGTTGATTTAATGTAATTTCTAAGCATCAATTTTTTAGGAATATTTCGTGCTCTGCTTTAGAGAGAAAACGCTTCACATCGGCCGGATTGCGCAAATGGTGTTTTTGCAGGTGAGGAGGAGCCTTTTCTAAGAAGGAAAGCGCCTGAATACGGCCATTTTTTCGATAATTGGCGACAAACTTGAGAAATTCCCAGTCAAAACGTTCTTTGCATCCTTCAGCCATGTCCGGGCGCGATTGGCCGTAATGGCGAACCGTTCTTCGGATGATTCGCCAGAGGCGCCGCGGCGTCGATATATCGAGGAATATGAGCATGTCGGCGCGTGATGCGCGGTGCGCCATCGTTTCGCTATGATTGCCCTCGAATATCCATTTATCGCGATCAGCAACCTTGTTCGTAAGACGGCTGATCTCGGCACGCGGACGCATGACCCAGTTGGCTTTCCAGTAAATAGTGTCGATGTGAATTACAGGTAAGCCACTGATTTTCCCAAGCCTGCGTGCAAGGGTAGACTTTCCCGAGCCAGCACCGCCAATGATCATGATTTTTTGTGTCACTTGGATGCCCCGGATTTTAACTCTATTCCAATAAAGACAGGACAAGAGTTTAGAACTACTATATATTTACTTTGTGTCATTCAAATTTACGTAACTTCTAAAGAATGACAGTTAGAAATTTTGTATTGTAGGCGGTGGTAATATTAAGCAACTGATTGACAGTCAACTTGCCTGGCATCAAGTTACACGGCGGATGTGAAACTTTAAAAGGTATAGAGACCGGCAAAGCAGACTGGGTGTTTTAAATTATCGCGACAAGCGATCCGCAAATGAGCCAAATGCATTTCCTACCAAACTGCGAAGCGGTTTTGCCTAAGGATAATGCGTAGAGACAGAACGGTTGTGACGTTTCAGTCTTTGTGGAGCCGTTCTGGAGCGCATCCCGAAAAGTGTGAAACGGTTTTCGGATAAGATGCGCGTAAAAACAAACGTTTGGGGCGCGGATCTGGTTCAACCAGATCGAAACGCGCTCCAGAACAACGAATTCAATAGTCCGTATCCGACAGGGAGCGACGAGATGTCTATTCGTACCATCACAGCCTTGGCTGGCACCGCAATCATTATGGGCGCATCTGCCTTTGTTTTTTCATCGCCGGCAAGTGCGCTGACAATGAAAGAATGTAGTGCGAAGTATCAGGCTGCCAAAGATGCTGGCACGCTGGGCGATGCTAAGTGGAATGATTTCCGTAAGACACAATGCGGTGACGATGCCGCAGCCGCTCCGGCTGCACCAGCCGCGCCAGCAAAGAAAGCTGCAGCACCAGCTAAAAATGCAGCGGCACCCGCAGCGGATGATGGGGCCAAGAGCCTCACCATGAAGCAGTGCAGCGCCAAGTATCAGGCGGCTAAAGATGCCGGTACCGATGGTGGCACCAAGTGGAATGATTTCCGTAAATCGGAATGCGGCCCGGGCGCTGATCCCGTTGCGTTGACCACTGATGGCAATTCAGAACCTGCAGCGCCAACCGCAGCCGCGCCACGCGGTGTGAAGTTCCCGACCGCAGTTTCGTCGAAGTTCTCGAACGAATCTCCAGGTAAGGCGCGGATGCACACTTGCCTTGAGCAGTATCATGCAGCCAAGGATGCAAATGCACTGGGCGGCCTGAAGTGGGTTCAGAAGGGTGGCGGTTATTACAGCCTCTGCAACGCACGCCTAAAGGGTAACTCGTAATTTCAGCGAGGTTTCCGCAGGATCAATTGACGGAAACCGCGTTCTGCTCAAAGAATTTAAATCTGGGACGGCTTATAAGTCGGCTTGAACTTACACCGTTTTAGAGAGAAGGGGCCTTGCAGATATGCAGGGCCCCTTTTTCTTTTTAGAGCATAGCCAGCAAAAGTGTGCAGCGGTTTTGCGTGAGGTAAATGCGTTAAAACAAATGCTTAGGGCGTTTCGTCTGCTTCAAACAAAGTATGAAGCCCTCTAAGGGAATTATGCCGTGGCATTCCTACGACGTGAGGCGGTTTCAGGTTCTCTTGAACCAGCTGCTGACACCAACCGTGAGCCAGCCCAAAATCATCAAACTTCCGCCTGTAGGGGCTGCCATTGGGAAAAGCCGGTTGCCGGTCACATCTCGCAAGAACAGATCGCCGCAGAACAGCACCAGTCCAGCCACTAATAGCGCACCACCAATATTCGCAATGCGGCTGTTGGGAACGATGAGTGACAACACCAGAAGGGCGGGGGCGTGGCCGAGAAGAAGCGGCGCTATCGCACCCAAATGATTCTCGCCACCATGGGCGGCGCCCGCGTACGCAGCAATTGCGAGAGCACCGCAAAGGCCGGCAAGTGTACCAAACAGAACATTGCGAGGTTGGGTATTGTGTTGATCGGACATTGTTTTCTCCGCAGTTAGGCGATGTTCAAGGCTTTTCGGGCATCTGCAAGTGCTTCGGGCAGCGCTGCTTCAAACATATCCATCTGCTCATCGACGCCAACGCTCACGCGAATGCAGCGATCCAGCACCGGGGCGCCCGGTTTACGGACAAAAATATCGCGCTCGATCAGACTATTGAGAATGGCAGTCGCGAAAGCTCCATCATACCCACAATCAATGGTGACGAAGTTCGTCGCTGAAGGAATAGGTTTCAACCCATGGCGCGTCGCAACTGCTGCGATTCGATCTCGTCCGGCATGGATTTTACTGACCACATCACGCAAATAATTCTGATCTTTCAGCGCCGCGATTGCTGCAGCTTGCGCAATACGGTTGACGGCAAAATGATCGCGAACCTTGTCAAAAGACTTGATCGCGTCGGCGCAGCCCAGAACATAACCAACCCGAATCCCTGCAAGTCCATACGCTTTTGAGAAAGTGCGCATGCGCAGAATGTTCGGGCGATCCAGTTCAAAGGCCGGAAAGGCAGAAGCGGGGCCAGTCTCGCAATAGGCTTCGTCAAGAATCAACATTGTTGTTTCTGGAATGCGCTCGATAAACGCCTGAATATCCGACCCTTCATGCCATGTCCCCATGGGATTATCTGGGTTGGCGATGTAAAGCAGCGCCGGATTTTCCTGACGCGCCTTTTTGATCAACGCGTCCAGATCGGGTTTGTCCTGATTATATGGGACAGTCAGCAGTGTACCGCCGAAACCAGCGACGTGATAGTTGAAGGTCGGATAACCGCCAAGCGAGTTGATGACCTTGTCGCCCTGCTGAACAAATTGCCTCACCACAAGACCCAGCAATGCGTCGACACCAGCACCTGGCATGACATTCTCAGCTTTTACATTGTGATGAGCCGCAATTGCATGACGCAGCGCATAGTTTTCCGGATCACCATACTTCCAGACTTCGGAAGCCTCCTGTCGCATGGCTTCTATGACGGATGGAGCAGGGCCGAAACTACTTTCATTGGCACCGATACGAGCCGAAAAAGGCTTGCCACGCTGAAGTTCGAGCGTTTCGGGGCCGACAAAAGGGACGGTGGAGGGGAGGCTTTCAACAAGCGGCGTAAGACGAGGCGATGCCATAGTATTTCCGGTCAATTAGGTCTGATGGTACGGAGTAGCAGAATGGTGACGGCGAGGCGATCTCGCCGAATGGGTCAATGCCCCGGCACCCGATAAAAGATCAGACAGGCATAGCAACTTGTGACAAGCCTTGCCACATCGCTTATTCGAAAAACGTGATTGTGTGCATCGTGGGATTAACCAGTATCAAATGCGAAAGCTGGCCACCGATGTCAGCCTCAAAGATCAGATCATTTCTGGACTAAGTTGAATCACTAGAACTGCTCGAGTTCCTCGTTCTGCCCATGGTATTCCATCCTGCTCAGGAGTTGGAGCCTCCTGCAAGTTCGGGGCGATTCACCGTTCCTGTGTCGATGATACATGAACAAAAAGCGGATATAGCTTTGCTATTTGATTTCGCGCATGTCTCGCGAAACCAACTCTTTGGAAAACGTGCCCTAACGAATCTCCAGAACCTTGACGCAGGAATCGAGATCATGTGTGGCAAGGTGTGCGTAACGCATTGTCATCTGCAAGGTCTGGTGACCGAGCCACATCTGCACACGCCGTATATCTATGCCGCCACGCACGAGACGCGACGCACATGTATGGCGCAGAATATGCGGAACGACCTGATCATCTGTACCGAGACCGACTTCAATTTTCGCGTCATTCCATATCTGCCGGAATCGTACCTGATTGAGCATGGAGAAGGGGCCTTTCAGCCGCTCATGCGCAATTTCGGTAGATTTTCGTGCGCGTTTAGTCAGTGGAACGGTTCGACTGCGGTTCGATTTGGTCAGCCAGAACGTAACACGATGTTCCTGGATATCATTCCAGGTGAGTCCGATTGCTTCACCAAGACGGCAGCCACTGTCGACGAGAAAAACGGATAGACGATAACTATCTTCGCAACGCGATCTAACGGCGGCAAATAGGCGTTTTTCTTCCTCATATTCGAGAAAACGGATGCGCCCCGCACGCTCTTTCTGTCGGACAAACTCCGGCAGGCTGTAAACGTCCCCCATTTTGTGCGCCTTTCGCAGCAGCTTGCTCAGCGCAGCCATCTTTCTATTGATGGTTGCATTGCTGTTGCCGCGTTCACGAAGCGAACCAATGACGGAGTCGAGCATTTCCTGATCGAAACCTGAAAAGCGGATACCTTTCAAAATTTCGTCGATCTCACCAAGGAACGATTTCACATTATACTTGTGTGAGCCATCATCCCAAAGGATGTTGATATACTTACCCGCTAGTTCGGCCAAAGAAAACTGCTCTACGAGCCGGTGCTTCAGGCTTTTAACGGACGTATATTCAAGGTTGTAGTCGATAACCGGCGAATATCCTTCGCCTCCATCGATCCTCGTGCCCCCAACGACGATCATAGCAAGTCCCCCATATTTTTATGGGATGCATGCATAAAGAAATAATTCATCGAGTACAAGATAAGTGAGCTAACTTTATGTGGAGACATGTTTCGATCCTTTTTAGAACCCGCTGCCCCCCCATTTGTTCGTCCCCGCAACTCCCTCAATTCAAGTTCTGCCGAGATCCCCATCTCGAAAGAACCAATGTTCACGCTTTCGTGAACGCTTCCCCAAATGACTGACGCCAACGGCTTCCCGTTGGCGTCCGATGCTTAAGCGTAGTTCTGATTAGAACGAACGCTGGAAGCGGATGATGCCGCCGAACGCATCTTTGTTTTCGATAATGCCAGCCTGACGGAGTGGGTGATCGCTATCCCAACGGGTGTAGTTGATTTCTGGCGTGATGGTGAAACCAGGAACCAGCTGATACGCAACGTTTGCTGCGATTGCGGTCTTGCCCCAATCTTCGTAAGCGCCCTGAAGGTTGAAGGTTGCCTTGTCGGTAGCCTTGAACTTTGCGCCGCCCCAGACAGCCCAATCGCCGCCCCAGTTGCCGTACATGCCGATGTCGTCTTCATAAGAAGAGTAGCCGCCCTGTACCCAGACGGAGAACTGTTCGGTGACATTTACGTCCAAACGAACCTTACCGGCCCATTCTTCGAGCAGCGAATCGTATGCTACTGCGCCGGCGATCGAACCCCAGCCCTGAGCGAACTTCAGGCCGCCAACTACGTGTGGCATGTAGTCGTCGATTACGTTGGATGTTTTGCCGAAATCGCCATCGTTGTCGAAGTCACCATGATCGGTGTAGCTGCCGCCACCCTGTTCAAGCGATACGATTGCCGAGAAGCCATTGCCGCCAGTGAAGGTGTAGCTGATCAGGTTGGTGCGGTAGACGCCAGCAGCAACCACGTCATCGTTGATGATGTCGCCGAGGTAACCGGTGAAGGTGTGGAATGCCGATTCATCGAGACCGAGGCGCAGGCCACCGAGCTGAATGTATGCGAAGTTCAGTGTGTGATCGCCCTGATCGCCGTTCGTGAAGTTGAAGCGGTTTTCAGTATAGGTCTTAAGGGTGCCGAGTTCGGTTTCCGAAGCGGTCGACGTGCGGAGCGTGAAGCGTGTGTTCTTGCTCCAGGTCTTAGCGTCGTGGCTGTTGTACGGATCGCGGCCAGCGGCTGCGTCGTAACGAACATAACCATGGATGCGCAGGCAGGTTTCGGTGCCTGGAATGTAGAAGTAGCCAGCGCCGTAAGCATCGCAAACGCGGACATATTCAACGGCTTCTGGCTCTGGCGCGACGATTGCGTCTGCGGCCTGAGCGCCGGAAGCTGCAACGAGAGCTGCAGCGGAGCCGAGAAGAAGGCTCTTGATGTTCATTTCTGACCTCCAGTCAAGAATCGACTGCGATCGAAAAAACATAGTAAATACAATTACTTGTCTGTAATCACGGTTTGAAATCAGAAAATGACAAGAATCGTCCGGGCCGTAAAACAAGGCTTTAGGGCGATGTTGGGCGGTCAAAACATATCTATTCTAGAGAAGAAACACTGCTTGGAGGGGCAAAGGTCATCGTTTCGATGATGGCGGAGAGGATGGGATTCGAACCCACGAGACCCTTATGAGGTCTACTCCCTTAGCAGGGGAGCGCCTTCGACCACTCGGCCACCTCTCCGGTAAAGGCGAGATAGCCGGTACGCTTCATCATTTCAAGCGATTTGCGCAGCTTACGGTAAAATTCCCAGCATAATTTCATCTTTTATATATAGGCGCGTGTGAATAAGCCGGAATTGCGGGCCTTTGCCTTCAAATAAAACAAGGCCGAATGCTCCCTGGCCGAACAGAGATTCGGATAATTTTGCACAGCACCCAGCTTATCGCTCTTAATAAGTCAGCCGACCGCCACATTTGAACCGGCGTCAGACGGATTCGGACGTCGATCTGTGCGAAAGAGTCAAAAAATACGTGTTTTCAATCGTTAAGACCCGTTAACCGGCGTTTACGAACATTAATAATGTCTAAAATCCTCACCCCAAAGGGGGCGATTTCGTGTCATTTCTGCAACAACTGTCCCTCATAGAGGCTCCACAACGGTTGAGAGCGATATTCGATGTTGAAACGAAAAAGTTGGCGAGTATCTTCACATCCAGAAGAAGGAGCGCTTCGGGGCGACTTTTTCATCAGGGGATGGGGACAGGTTGTCCTTCAGCCAAATCAGAATGCCCAGACCCATTTTTAACTTTGACTGGAGGTCAGAAATGAACATCAAGAGCCTTCTCCTCGGCTCCGCTGCAGCTCTGGTTGCAGCTTCCGGCGCTCAGGCTGCCGACGCAATCGTCGCACCAGAGCCAGAAGCAGTTGAATATGTCCGCGTTTGCGATGCATACGGCGCTGGCTACTTCTACATCCCAGGCACCGAAACCTGCCTGCGCGTATCGGGCTATGTTCGTTACGACGTTGCTGGTGGCGATGACGTTTACGCTCGTGGCGGCAGCATCAGCCGTGCAGCTGACGGTAACTCGATCACCCTCGGTGGCAAGGATCGTGATACCTACGCTCAGAAGGCACGTTTCACGCTTCGTTTCTCGACTGCTTCGGAAACCGAACTCGGCACCCTCAAGACCTATGCTGAAACCCGTTACGACTGGAACGACGGCACCAACGGTTCTTCGGGCGACCTGCGTTACGCATACATCCAGCTCGGCGGCCTGCGCCTCGGTCTTGATGAGTCGAACTTCGTAACCTTCACTGGTTACCTTGGCGACGTCATCAACGATGACGTGATCCTTGCTGGCGGTTACCGCACCAACGCAATCAGCTACACTTTCACTGGCGGCAACGGCTTCTCGGCTGTAATCGCTCTTGAACAGGGTAACGACAAAGACGTTGACTACAACGGCGTTATCGATGACTACACACCACATGTTGTTGGTGGTCTGAAGTATGCTCAGGGCTGGGGTTCGATCGCAGCTGTTGGTGCATACGACGCAGTTAACGAAGAATGGGCCGGTAAGGTTCGTTTGGACGTAAACGTAACTGACCAGTTCTCCGTTTGGGTACAGGGCGGCTACAAGTCGAACGACGACACCTACTACGGTTACACCGATGCAGACGGTCGCTTCCGTGGCATCCGTGCAATCGACAGCTTCTACGGCACCTGGGGTGGCGATTGGGCTGTTTGGGGTGGCGCGAAGTTCAAGGCAACCGACAAGGCTACCTTCAACCTTCAGCTCGCTTACGAAGACGCAAAGACCTTCGCAGCTACTGCAAACGTAGCTTACGAACTGGTTCCAGGCTTCACCATTACTCCAGAAGTTTCCTACACCAAGTGGGACGACAAGCTCTCCGTCCTCGACGGCCAGGACGCTTGGCAGGGTATGGTTCGCTTCCAGCGTTCGTTCTAATCCTTACGGATTGGTTACAGGAAACCCGGCAGCATCGCTGCCGGGTTTTTTGTTGTTTGTGATTCTTAAATTCAGCATAAACCTTGCATTTTGAGGCGTGGCGGTTTCTCTGGTGACGTCAATAAAGACGGGCCGGTGTAGTTGGAGAAGCGTGCATATGTTGAAGTGGTTCTGGCCGGGCGTGACGTGGACTGCGGCGCTGACATCATTGGCGCTGTGGTTTGGTGCGGACCGGGTTGAAACCGACATAGCTGAACGAGCAGGGCAGGCGCTCGCGCCTTATGCCTGGACCGGTTTCGACGTCGATGGCCGTGATGTGACCTTAAAAGGTATGGCTCCAGATCCTGAATCGCAGAAGGCCGCAGTTAAGGCTGTGCAGCAGGTCAGCGGCGTTGGCGATCTTTCCGATCTGACGACTGTTCTTCAGGAAGCAAGCCCATATGTTTTCAAACTGACCAAAGGCGGGCAGGGTATCACCCTTTCGGGGTTCATTCCCGACAATGCGATGCGCGATTCGATCATGAGTGCAGCTGAGACCGCCGGACAAGGCGGATTGGTTGACGACGAGATGGCGCTTGCACGTGGTGCACAGCCGGAATTTGAGAGACGCGTTTATTTTGCGATTGATCTCGCCGGGAAATTTTCTGAAGCGGAGATTGAAGTCTCGGAAGCGACAGTCTCAGTTAAAGGCGCAGCACTCGACGGTGCGACTTACAATGAGTTGTCTTCTGTTCTCAATGCGCCTCTACCCCATGGGCTGCGATTATTGAGTTCTGATATTACAAAGCCCTGATATCATTTGGCCGCTAACTGGCCTCATCCCCTGTTTCTTCTCTTTACCCAATTGACACCGGGCGCTTCGCTGCCTTTCCTGTATATATTGACAGGTGCTTCGGATTGAACGGCAGGCGGATTCCATATGCTTTATCTTGCGGAGATGTTTTGGCCAGTTCTTCTGCTTTCGGCGGTGATTGGTCTGGCTGTGGGTTGGCTGACCACTGCGAAGTGAATATGCCTGGATAGTTTTCTGGCAGTCCTTAGGCAGGCCTGCCAATATGTGCGGGGTTTTTTGATTTGCCGCTGTGGCCATCGTGGCTGCGCGCAAGTGCGTAGAGTATGAGGGAACCTACATGCCGATGTTGATCATTCAACTGGCGATTCTTATTGCCGTTGCTTTTGTAATTGGCTGCGTTTTGGGACGCCTCATCAGAGGCAAAAAAGCTGCCGACACGGATAAGGAAAACACGATTATCGCGGCGGCGCTCTCAAAGCCTGCGATAGTGGAAAAGCCTGAGCCAGTGACGCCGACCAAAGCGGTCGCGGTGGAAGAGCCTCTGAAACATAAGGTCAGTGAAGTGGCGGAAAAGGTCGAAGAGCCTTTGCCACAGGCAGAAACAGAAGAGCTCGAATCCAATCCAGAATCTGTAGAAGAGATTTCAGTCGAAGAGTCGGCCGCGGAAGCTCAGGATCCTGATCGTCCAGAATTGCTTGATGCACCTTTACGGGGGAAGCCGGACGATCTGACTGCAATCAGCGGTATTGGCGAGGCAGTAGAAGGAATGCTGCAAAAGCTCGGCGTATTCCATTACGCGCAGATTGCGCAATGGAATACGGACGAATCTGCATGGATTGAACGACATATCGGATTTGCTGGACGTGTTACCCGCGAAAACTGGACCGCTCAGGCCAGTAAATTGGCAGAGGCCACACAGCGCGCGGCGTCCAAGAAGAGCCCAAAACCAAAGAAGGCTGCTCCGAAGTCGAAGACTTCAGCACGTGCCAAGAAAACACAGGCTTAAGCGTATCGTATGAATATGGTAAAACGGAGCACGCTTTAACGTCGGCCGTAGATCAGGTCGGTGCGTATATCCGCACTGCCGGTGAGGCGCGCCTTATAAACCTCATAATTCTCCATCACGCGCTGAACATAGTTCCGCGTTTCGGAAAATGGAATGCGCTCAATCCAGTCGACAACCTCTTCGATTGGCTTGCCACGCGGGTCGCCGTATTTTTCCACCCAATCGGATGCACGACGCGGACCGGCATTATATCCGGCAAAGGTCAGCACGTAAGATCCGTTGAATCGGTCGAGCTGTTCGCCAAGAAAATGCGCGCCAAGCGTCGCATTATAGGCTGCATCGGTTGTGAGTTTCGGAGCAGAAAACGCCATTCCATTGCGTGTTGCGACACTCTTTGCGGTGGCTGGCATTAATTGTAACAGCCCGCGCGCACCAGCTTTTGACACTGCACCAACGTTGAACTCGCTTTCCTGACGAGCGATCGCATAGGCAAGCGCTTTGCCGGAGCCACTGATATTCGCATGAGCCGGAATGGCGCCAATCGGGTGCGATAGCGCTCCGACGTCCAGTCCACGGAATGCTGCCGTCTTGCCAACGCGGAGAGCGAGATAATGATTCTCGTTCTTCTCCGCCATTACAGCGAGAAGCGCCAGTTCTCCAACGCTACCGAGCTCTTGTGACAGCTGGCTGTACAGAGCAGTCGCGCGGCTGCCATAGCCGATCTGTTCAAGGCGCTTGATGGCTTGGACTGCGGGACGGCCAGAGAAACGCACACGTTCTGCATCGGATGGTCTTGGATAGGCGAGCTCGGGCGCTTTTTCACTAAGTTTAGCGGCGGACAGCTGCCCATAGAATGTTGTGCCGAAATGCGCGGAGCGGCGATAATAGCCGTTAGCATCGCCGCCAGCACCAGCTTCTGCGGCACGCCCGAGCCAATAATAAGCGCGCGAAGCGGAAATCGGACGAGATGAAATCTCGGCGATCTTCGCAAAATGCGGTGCAGCAAGCTTTGGTTGTTTCAATGAGCGCAAAGCATACCAACCGGCATGGAATTCTGCTTCTGCGGCCATTGTCGGTGATTCTGCGGCATGTGCTGCGACTAGTCTATAGGCGAGTTGTGGCTTGTTAATATCGAGGAGTTCGCGCGACAGGATGCGACGTTCCACCCACCATGCGTCCGGATCCACCAGCGACGCGGCGTCTTTTGGAGCTTTCAGCATCAAGTCTGTCGCTTCGCTCATACGGTCTGCACGGCGCAGAAAGCGAATCTGTAAGAACATGTAAGCAGGGTTCGAGTGCCACGAGCGGTCCACATCGGCGATGGCTTTGGCCGTGTTTGGCGACTTCTGTGCCAATGCTGCATAAGCATTATAAAGCGACTGGGCCTGTGCTGGGCCAGCCAGAAGTTTAGCCGATTGCATGCGGTCATTGTAAAGCGAGCGCAGAAGGCGACGTTGATGATCGTCACGTGTAAGAACGCTTGCGAATTCTTTCAGAACTTTCGCTTCATCATCTGCCGAAAGGCGCTCTGTCGCCCACCAGGGCGCGAGAAGCTGATGCGCTTTTGTGTTGTTTCCAGTGGCCACATATGCGCGGGCGAGGGCGATCATGCCCTCAGTTGTCTGCGGGCGTGTTGTGCCGAATGTGGCAATAACGGTTGTTGCCGGTGCATTTTCCCTGAAAAGCGCCCGTTCCGAATTGCGGCGCAGCGTCGCCATGCCGGGCCAGCCCGGCAGTTCAGAGGCAGCCATTGCAATTTCAGCGCTCGGCACGCCATCCATTCCCGATGTCGCTATCGACCAGGTCAATATCTGGCGGTCAAGTGAGCCTTTCGTCATTCCGTTGCGATAGGCAATTGCGCCGATGATATCGCGGGAATAGAGCGCATCAAGTCCGCTCTTTAATGTGCCGCTGATTACGGCAGGGTTCTCGACACGACTGAAGGAAGACGTGATAACCGGGTCGGGGGTGACCGGACGTGCTTTGGGCGTAACCAGATTGATTGGCGATTCATGTGTGGCAGTAGGCGCGAACGGACGCGCCAGCGGTGTAGGAACATCCGATGGCAAAGTTGACTGGGCATAGGCAGCCCCCGTCTGTCCCGCAAGAAGCGAAGCAGCAATAATCAATCCACTCGAAAAGAGCGCTCTTTGCTTTAATGGCATATCTATATTTTTCTTACACATGATCTAACGAGAATAGAGTGCCTGATTGCGGGTAAAATATTGTTCAAATCGGGCTTTTCTAAGCCTGAAAGATAGGGTGATTGTCCTGCATAAGACTATGATGCCGATGCATGAAGCATTGGTTAATAAATGGTTATGTTTTTCTTTTCGAACATTTGTCTAAAGGCTCCATACGCGCCGGACAACTGTTGCACGCTCGATCTGAGCAGATCGGACTAAAAAAGCGAAGGAATTTTTGCAAAACTGTCATCCGGAAGCTGATTTGGGCTAGCCCCCCGCTTGCCGGATTTGCACTGCGAGACTATGGTGCATCGCCTCGCAGCTATTCTGGCACAGTCAAAAGCCAGCGTGGTATTGCCAGGTACCGTCTCTATTTCTCAGGAGTTCACTGATGCTGAAAGGCTCGATTACTGCACTTGTCACGCCATTCGATAGTGAAGGAGCGTTCGACGAGAAAGCCTTTCGTGCTTTTGTGAACTGGCAGATCGAAGAGGGCACCAAAGGGCTCGTACCGGTTGGCACAACAGGCGAAACACCGACCTTGTCTCATGATGAGCACAAGCGTGTTATCGAGGTCTGCATCGAAGTAGCCGCAGGTCGCGTGCCGGTGATTGCGGGTGCTGGTTCCAACAATACGGTTGAGGCGATCGAACTTGCACAGCACGCCGAAAAGGCCGGTGCTGATGCGGTTCTTGTCGTCACGCCTTATTATAATAAGCCGAACCAGCGCGGCCTCTATGAGCATTTCTCGCGCGTTGCACGTTCGATCTCGATCCCGCTGATTATCTATAACATTCCGGGCCGTTCCGTCATCGATATGACCCCGGAAACCATGGGTTCACTTGTACGCGATCATAAGAACATTGTTGGTGTGAAGGACGCGACAGGCAAGATCGAACGCGTTTCCGAGCAACGTTTGACTTGCGGTAAGGATTTTATCCAGCTCTCCGGCGAAGACGCAACCGCTCTGGGTTTCAATGCACATGGCGGTGTTGGTTGTATTTCGGTGACGTCCAATATCGCCCCGCGTCTCTGCGCAGAATTCCAGGATGCCTGTCAGGCCGGTGACTATGCTAAGGCGTTGGAGCTTCAGGATCGTCTGATGCCATTGCATAAGGCACTCTTCATTGAGCCAAATCCTTCCGGACCGAAATATGCTCTGTCCCGCCTTGGTCGCGTTGAAAATGTTCTGCGTTCGCCAATGGTTACGGTTGAAGCTGCGACGGCTGAGAAGATTGATCAGGCTATGAAACACGCTGGCCTTGTCAACTAAGGCTGCTAATTTTGTCCGGTCGAGTGATTTTTACGCTCTCGCGCATGCGAGAGCGTTTTCATTTCCGGCAATGAGCATTATATGGTGCCATTATGAATAAGCCGAAAAACTCTCCCGCCCGCAAAATGGTCGCCGAAAACCGTAAAGCGCGCTACAATTTCGAGATTACCGATACGCTCGAAGCTGGTCTGGTTCTGACCGGCACGGAGGTTAAATCCTTGCGCGCCAATCAGGCCAATATTGCTGAAAGCTATGCGAGCTTTGAGAACGGTGAGTTTTGGCTGATCAATTCCTATATTCCGGAATACACGCAGGGCAATCGTTTTAATCATGAGCCGCGCCGTCTGCGTAAGCTGCTGATCAGCCGTCGCGAAATGTCACGGATTTTCAACTCGGTTTCACGCGAAGGCATGACCGTGGTTCCGTTGAAGCTATACTTCAACGATCGTGGTCGGGCAAAGCTTGAAATCGGCGTGGCGCGCGGTAAGAAGAATCACGACAAACGTGAGACTGAGAAGCAGCGCGACTGGAATCGCGAGAAATCGCGCCTGCTGCGTGATCGCGGCTAGAGCGCTGGGCGCCTTATTGGGCGCGCAAAGGTCGCTCTAAGACAGACATATATTGCCACAACAAAAAAAGAGCGCCGGAAGGCGCTCTTTTTTAGATGGTGCGAACTGGCTCATGAGGTTGGAAATTATAACTCCACATGAACCAGGCAATTGCCGATATCAATAGTCGTCATCCAGATCGTCTTCCTGACGACGCTGCTGTTGCTGCGGACGCTCGGAAGGGTCGCGGCCGATTTCGGCCTTAAGCGAGACCAGATCGATGAAATGATCGGCCTGACGGCGCAATTCATCAGAAATCATTGCAGGCTGTGTCGTCAGAGTGGAAACGACAGAGACCTTACGACCCTTACGCTGCAGCGCTTCGGCAAGCGAACGGAAATCGCCATCGCCCGAGAAAATCACAAAATGGTCGACAGTGTCGGTGAGCTGCATGGCGTCGACGGTAAGTTCGATATCCATATTGCCCTTCACCTTGCGGCGACCGGTCGAGTCGGTAAATTCCTTGGCTGCCTTGGTGACAACCTTGTAGCCGTTGTAATCGAGCCAATCGATAAGCGGACGGATCGACGAGTATTCCTGATCCTCAACCAGAGCCGTGTAATAATAGGCGCGCAGCAAATAACCGCGTTTCTGGAAGGCCTTCAAAAGTTTCCGGTAATCAATATCGAAACCGAGTGTCTTTGAAGCTGCGTATAAATTCGCGCCGTCAATAAATAGCGCAATTTTTTCACGAGAATCGAACATCGTGCAATATATCCACTCTGCGGCCGGTAAGTGAGTGGGCCTGCGACCGCGTATTCAGATTTGTTTCTTAAACGGCGGGGGTATTCATTTTTACCAATGACGTTTATTGCGTTCTACGGAGATATTATAGAAAAACAAGCAACTCATGGTTGTTATTTGGCTATCCTTAATTACTTTTACGCTATATTTCGATATAGCAACCGATAATCGCTTGAAATCTATTGTTCCAATTTGATCCGGATCGTGTATTTGTCAGACAGATTGATGAACAGTTATATCTTAGCCTAGATTTCTGAACCTTGTCGTTGGTGTTTTGCGCTTTTGCTTGTAATTTTGGCTCACAAGCGTTATGTGCAAGAAAAATTCCGTTAAAGTTTAAGAAATGAAAGGGACCGCCTATGGCCCGCGTCACCGTTGAGGACTGCGTAGATAAGGTCGAGAACCGTTTTGAACTGGTTCTGCTGGCCGGTCACCGTGCCCGCCAGATTTCTCAGGGCGCCCAGATCACGATCGACCGCGACAACGACAAGAATCCGGTTGTTGCCCTGCGCGAAATCGCTGACGAAACACTTTCGCCTGACGATCTGAAGGAAGACCTGATTCATTCGCTGCAGAAGCACGTTGAAGTTGACGAACCGGAAGCCGCTGCTCCAGCCCAGATCACCGACGCTTCGGATGCGTTGGCTGAAGGTATTGCTGAAGCTGGCGAAGACGATGTTGTTTCCTTCGACCGCATGTCGGAAGAAGAACTGCTTGCCGGTATTGAAGGCCTCGTTGCTCCGGAAAAGAACGACGACTTCTAATCGTCGCTCTGTTGTTCGAGTGTTTCAGGCAAAAATCGGAACGAGTTTTGCACCGATAACGACTTGAAGATAAACAGGCCCTTGTTTTTGCGTGCGCTTCAGCTCCCAGGCTGTGGCGCACGTTTTTATGTACATGGTGGCCAGAGATATCGTGATTGGCTGTCGGGTATTTGGCTTGCCGCTGAGGCGTTTGGGACAGAAATTAAGCCTGTTGGCAGAAAACAGGTTCGGAAACTCGCAAATTATTATATTTTTTAGCGATTTCCGGTCAAAATGACCGCTGCGTATGTGACTGGTAGGGAGTTTCTGTAGATGATGCGCCAATATGAGCTTGTAGAGCGTGTTCAGCGATACAAGCCTGACGTCAATGAGGCGCTTCTCAACAAGGCGTATGTTTATGCCATGCAGAAGCATGGCAGCCAGAAGCGTGCATCTGGGGATCCATATTTTTCACATCCACTCGAAGTCGCAGCAATTCTCACGGATATGCATCTGGATGAGGCAACCATTGCTATTGCTCTCCTGCATGACACGATTGAAGATACCACGGCGACGCGACAGGAAATCGACCAGCTATTCGGCCCGGAGATTGGTAAGCTTGTTGAAGGTCTGACCAAGCTCAAGAAGCTTGATCTGGTTTCCAAAAAGGCAGTGCAGGCGGAAAACCTTCGCAAACTGTTGCTTGCGATTTCCGAAGATGTGCGCGTGCTTCTGGTGAAGCTTGCAGATCGACTGCACAATATGCGTACCCTTGGCGTGATGCGCGAAGACAAGCGCCTGCGCATTGCCGAAGAAACCATGGATATCTATGCGCCGCTTGCTGGCCGCATGGGCATGCAGGACACACGCGAAGAACTCGAAGAGCTGGCCTTCCGCTATATCAATCCAGACGCTTGGCGTGCGGTAACAGATCGGCTTGCTGAACTTCTTGAAAAGAACCGCGGCCTTCTGCAGAAGATTGAAGAAGACCTGTCTGAGATTTTCCAGAAGAACGGCATCAAGGCGAGCGTCAAAAGCCGTCAGAAGAAGCCGTGGTCGGTTTTCCGTAAAATGGAAACCAAGGGCCTGTCGTTCGAACAGCTTTCCGATATTTTCGGCTTCCGCGTTATGGTTGAATCCACACAGGACTGCTATCGCGCGCTTGGTTTGATCCATACGACGTGGTCGATGGTTCCGGGTCGGTTCAAAGACTATATTTCGACGCCCAAGCAAAACGACTATCGTTCGATCCATACGACAATCATCGGTCCGTCGCGCCAGCGTATCGAGTTGCAGATCCGCACGCGCGTCATGGATGAAATTGCCGAATTCGGTGTGGCTGCCCACTCGATCTACAAGGATCGCGGCAGCGCCAGTAATCCGCATCAGATTTCGACCGAAACCAATGCCTATGCTTGGTTGCGTCAGACTATTGAGCAGCTTTCCGAAGGCGATAATCCTGAAGAGTTCCTTGAACACACCAAGCTGGAATTGTTTCAGGATCAGGTTTTCTGCTTCACGCCGAAGGGCCGTCTTATCGCGCTGCCACGCGGTGCAACGCCAATCGATTTCGCCTATGCGGTTCACACCGATATTGGCGATAGCTGTGTTGGCGCCAAGGTCAACGGTCGCATTATGCCGTTGATGACTGAGCTTAAAAACGGTGATGAAGTCGACATTATTCGTTCCAAAGCGCAGGTTCCGCCTGCCGCATGGGAGTCGCTTGTCGCAACAGGTAAGGCGCGTGCTGCGATCCGCCGTGCAACGCGTTCTGCCGTTCGCAAGCAGTATTCCGGTCTCGGTATGCGTATTCTTGAGCGGGCTTTCGAACGTGCTGGGAAGCCTTTCAGTAAGGATATCCTCAAGCCTGGTCTGCCACGTCTTGCACGCAAAGAGGTTGAGGACGTTCTGGCGGCTGTAGGTCGCGGTGAATTGCCGTCGACTGATGTGGTGAAAGCAGTCTATCCGGATTATCAGGACACACGCGTTACTTCGCAGAATAGCCCGGCGAAAACTGGCGAAAAGGGTTGGTTCAATATTCAGAACGCAGCCGGCATGATCTTCAAGGTACCGGAAGGTTCTGAAGGCGCAGAAGAGCCTGCTGCAACTGGCGAAAAGCCAAAGCGTAAGGCCCTGCCGATCCGCGGTACCAATTCCGACCTGCCCGTACGTTTTGCCCCGGAAGGGGCGGTGCCGGGCGACCGTATCGTCGGTATCATGCAGCCGGGAGCAGGGATCACGATTTATCCGATCCAGTCACCGGCATTGACCGCTTATGACGATCAGCCTGAGCGCTGGATTGATGTGCGCTGGGATATTGATGAGGGGATGCATGAACGCTTCCCGGCCCGGATCAGTGTGTCGGCGATTAATTCACCAGGGTCTCTGGCTGAAATTGCGCAGATCGTTGCATCGAATGACGCCAATATTCATAATCTCTCAATGGTGCGGACTGCGCCCGATTTTACTGAAATGATCATTGACGTTGAAGTGTGGGACCTTAAACACCTCAATCGTATCATTTCTCAATTGAAAGAAAGCGCGAGCGTCAGTGGCGCAAGGCGCGTGAACGGATAAGGCACTATGAAAACCGAAGACGTCCTTGCTGTCTTCCGCGAAGCGGGAGCGATCCTTGAAGGCCATTTCATTCTAACCTCAGGTCTGCGTAGCCCGATTTTCTTGCAGAAGGCACGCGTTTTCATGCATGCCGACAAGACCGAAAAGCTCTGCAAGGCATTGGCCGAGAAGATCAAAGCAGCTGATCTCGGACAGATCGACTATGTTGTCGGACCTGCAATCGGTGGCCTTATTCCGTCCTACGAAACCTCGCGCCATCTGGGTGTGCCGTCGGTATGGGTGGAACGCGAGAATGGTGTGTTCCGTTTACGTCGTTTCGATGTGCCGAAAGGATCGCGCGTCGTGATCGTGGAAGACATCGTCACCACGGGGCTTTCGATTCGCGAAACCATTGATTGCATGAAGGAGATTGGCATCGAAGTCGTAGCCGCCGCTTGTATCGTGGATCGTTCAGCGGGCAAGGCGGATGTGGGCACGAAGCTTATTTCGCTTGCCGAATACGAAGTACCAGCCTATTCGCCAGACAATTTGCCGCCGGAATTGGCTGCAATTCCTGCGATTAAGCCAGGTAGCCGCAATATTTAAGCGGTTCGTACCATAACATTGATTTCGTTGCACGTGATTACCACCCTGCGTCGAAATTGCGCTTTGCGGTATTTGTTTCGCACCCTTAATTTAGGGGGAAGGGCAAGCCCATGCCCATCCCCCTGTTTAGGAATATGTCGTGGCTGTTGTGCCTCTGGTTTTCGATCCAAAATCTCCATATCGGGCTCCATGCGGTGTTTGCGTCGATTGCGATGTACGCCGCATGGCGGTTTGCTCCGCACTCGATGACGGCGATCTTGGCGCGCTTGAAGCTATCATGACCTCCAAGAAGCTCGATGCGAACGAGATGCTGGTGGAAGAGGGCGATCCGAAGCGCCGGGTTTTCAGCCTGACTTCGGGCATGCTGCGCATCTATACGTCACTGCCTGATGGGCGCCGCCAGATTGCAGGTTTTCTGGTTCCCGGCGACTATTTGGGGCTGGCCGACGATGATGTTTATTCGCAATCGGCGGAGGCTGTTGTTCCTTCGGTCCTCTGCGCCTTTTCCTCCAAGGAAATGGAAGCATTGATGGTTAGCTTTCCGAGGCTCAGGGAACGTCTTCACCAGATGACGCGTGAAGCGCTGCGCACCGCGCGCGACAACCAGCTTGTGCTGGGGCGTCTTGCACCAGTGGAAAAGCTTGCAAGTTTCCTTCTGGTCTTAGCTGCGCGTGCTGAAAAGCGAGGCGAAAAGGCCAATCTCGTTCACTTGGCAATGAACCGCACAGACATTGCCGATTATCTCGGCCTGACGATTGAAACGGTCAGCCGCAGCTTCACCAAGCTAAAGACGCAAGGCCTTATCCAGCTGCTTGATGCGAACACCGTGGAGATATTGTCGCGTCGTTCGCTTGCGGCGGTCGCCGGAATGGATATTGAAGCTATTTGAGCATTTCTAACAGAAATGCAAAGCAGTTTTGCGTTGGGATATGTTTCAAAAAATAGATAGAGCGGTTCCAACACTTAAGTCCTGAAACGAACTGCTCTGATCCCTATTTATTTGTTTTCATTTCGTTGATTTAAATCAATGAAGGTTTCTTAAACGGCCACTACACCTGACCATGGAATTGACGCAGCACAGTCAAGTGCTGCTCGGTCTTAACGAGGTGAACAGGTGTCATTGTGGCTGGCAATTACAATATCGGCTGTCATGCATGCGGGCTTCCTTGCCGCATCATGCCGACTTGCCCGGCAGAATGTCCGTCTTCATCCAGTGCGCGTGGTAGCGACAGGTTATCACCAGAACGCAAAGCGGGCGGGGTGGAAGCATCATGCATGAAGCCACGATAAGACGTTATGCGGCGCTTGCCGTGCCTCGCTACACTTCGTTCCCAACGGCTGTGGATTTCACATCGATCACGCCTGACAGCACAAAGCGCTGGCTACGTCAGATAGGCCCGGAAGAAAGCGTCTCGCTTTATATCCATGTGCCGTATTGCAAAGAGATCTGCCACTATTGCGGTTGCCATTCCAAGATGGCGGTCCGCGATGATGTCATCGAGAATTTCGTCATCGCACTTTTAAGCGAGATTGAAACCGTAAGTACAAGTCTGACGGCGCGTCCGCAGGTCGTGCATCTACATTGGGGTGGGGGCACTCCTTCTATTCTTCATGCCACGCAGTTCAAGCGGATCATGGCGGCTCTTCGTCTGGCATTCGATTTCCACCCGGATATGGAACATGCCATTGAGCTTGACCCACGCACGGTCAATCCCATTCTGGCAAAGACCCTGTCCCTGATGGGGGTGAATCGTGCCAGCCTTGGTGTACAGGATGTCGACCCTGATGTGCAGAAAGCTATTGGCCGCGTTCAACCAATTGAGACGGTTATCCGTGCTGCAACTTTGCTGCGGGAAGTCGGCATCGATAAACTCAACTTCGATCTGATCTACGGTCTGCCGCTGCAAACGATTGAGACATTGCGCGAAACGTGCAAGCGGGTAGCTGAGCTCAAGCCTGATCGAGTTGCCTGCTTTGGCTATGCGCATCTGCCACAGCGTCGCGCCAATCAGCGACTGATTGATGAAAGTATTCTGCCCGATGCCGACGAGCGTTTCGCACAGGCAAGTGCTGTAGCAGAAAGCTTTCTTGGTTTCGGTTATCAATCAGTCGGTATTGACCACTTTGCATTGCCCGACGATACGCTGGCTGTTGCGGCTGAAAATGGCACGTTGCATCGCAATTTTCAGGGATACACGACAGATCGCTGCCAAACATTGATTGGGTTAGGCCCATCGTCGATTTCGCAATATCCAGCGGGATACACGCAGAATATTTCCGATGTGGGACAATACAGCAAACGCGTTGTAGCGGGAGATCTTGCAACCGTGCGCGGCTACACGATGCGCGACAGTGACAGGCTCCGCGCAGGCATTATCACAGCACTTATGTGCAATTTCCGCGTTGATCTGAATGCAACCGCACCGGGCGTTGAGTTCTCTGATGAATTGGCCTTGCTGCGCCCATTGGTGGCTGATGGTCTGGTGGAGGTGCACAACGGCGTCATCAGCGCAACGGAAGACGGCAAGCCGCTCATCCGTTTGGTTGCAGCGACATTTGATGAGTTTCGCAGGGACAGTATGCACGGCTTCAGTTCCGCCGTGTGAGAGATTGCAGGCACATTGCAGCAAAGACATCGCAATGTGCGCCAGAACAAAGAAGTAGAGTGCATTTCACTCTATTCAGAGCTGCCGCTGCACCGGGCCGTCAAAAGGTCAGTGGCATCAGGAGCACCGTTCGTTGGGGGATGAGCGGTGCTCCACTTTTTTGAGCTATCTATGCTTTCTTATCGAGCTTTCTCAATCTTCGGCAGGAAGATGGTCAGCAATCCGAGAAGCGGAAGATAAGAGCATATCTGATAGACAAACTCGATACTTGTCCGGTCTGCCACGACACCCAGTGCCGCTGCTGCAATGCCGGCGATACCAAATGCAAGGCCGAAGAACAGTCCTGACACCATGCCCACGCGTCCCGGTAGCAACTCTTGTGCAAAAACAATGATTGCAGGGAAAGCAGAGGCCAGCACGAAACCAATGATAACGGTCAAAACGGCTGTGACCTCGAGGTTTGCGTAAGGCAATGCCAGAGTGAAGGGTACGATACCGAGGATCGAGACCCAGATTACAGTACGTGTACCGATCTTGTCGCCGATAGGGCCGCCGACAATTGTGCCCGCTGCAACGGCACCGAGGAACAGGAACAGCAGCAACTGCGATGCCTGAACGGTCACGCCGAAATGGCTGATCGTATAGAAGGTGTAGTAGCTCGTGAGGCTGGCCATGTAGACATACTTCGTGAAGATCAGCATGGCGAGCACGGAGATCGAGGCAATAACCTTGTTGCGTGGCAGCGGCAATGTCTTGTCAGGCTTCGGCTTGCTCTTGTTGGCAAGATTATGCTGGTTGTACCAGTTACCAACATACCAGAGCAGCGCCATGCCGATCAGTGCTGCGATCGAAAACCACGACACGCTGGCCTGTCCGAAAGGCAGCACGATAAAAGCTGCAAGCAACGGTCCGATGGACGAGCCGAAGTTGCCACCCACCTGAAACATCGACTGTGCGAAACCATGCCGACCGCCAGATGCGAGACGCGCAACGCGTGCAGCTTCCGGATGGAATACCGATGAACCGAAGCCGATGAAGGCTGCACCGAGAAGCAGAACCGAATAGTGATGCGCGGACGCAAGCAGGATCAGACCGATCAGCGTACAGCCCATGCCGAATGGCAGTGAGTAGGGCATAGGACGGCGGTCGGTATAAATGCCCACAATTGGCTGCAAGATCGAAGCCGTTACCTGAAAGGTGAAGGTGAGCAAGCCGATCTGCCAGAAAGACAGGCTGTAATTGTCCTTGAGCATCGGATAGATGGCCGGAAGGAGCGACTGCATCATGTCGTTCAGGAAATGGCCCATACTCGTAGCCAGAATAATGGCGAGAACCGTATTGTTTGCGCCAGTGTTTGAAGGCTGCTCGGCAGCACTCATGCTCATAGTCCTACTCCGAAGATAATCCGTGAGGGAAATTTCCCCATAATTTGCGCTGGTTGGGCGGGAAGCCTAATTCGAATGTTTTCGAATATTTCTAACCTGACCCTTTCATAATTATATTGTTTCGCGCCTGCTTTCGTGATTTGGTCCATTACTTTCGAGAGTGGGCCAAAGCAGATGAAGCCAAAATCGCCTCCGGGGCTCCTGTTGCCAGGCAGTGAGGACCTGCAAAAGTTCCATGAACAGCGCATCGAGATGCTGGAACGCCTGAGCGGGCCGGTGATCGCGCTGCCGACAAAATATCCGGATGGCTATTTTGTACCGCGCCACAGCCACAGTCGGGCGCAGCTCTTGTGCGCTTCACAAGGCGTGGTTCTGGTGACGACCGATGCCGGTCGCTGGTTGATTCCCGGGGATCACGCGATGTGGATTCCGGCTGGTGTAAAACATTCCGTCGAGATTGTCGGAGATGTTTTCATGCGCTCAATTTATATCGCGCTTGATGCCATTTCGGGCGTGCCTGACTATTTACACGTGGTTGGCATGACCGATCTGATGCGTTGTCTCATCATCGATGCGACGTCGGTCGACAGCATTCCTGAACCGGGCAGTCGCGACGCTCTGGTGATTGAGTTGATCCTCAGAGATCTGCACACTTTGCCACAACGGCCACTCGGCTTGCCTTTCCCGTCAGATCCGCGTCTGCAAAATCTCTGCCGTCAATTTGTGAAGAAGCCTTCCGCGCGCGCGACAATCGATGATTGGGCGGATCGCATGGCGATGAGCCGTCGCTCATTCACCCGCCACTTTCAGCGCGAAACAGGCGTAAGCTTGTCTGTGTGGCGCCAGCAAGCATGCCTGTTTGCTGCCGTTCCACGCCTTACGGAAGGCGAAGCAGTCACAAGCGTGGCGCTTGATCTGGGCTATGATAGTGTTTCCGCCTTTACGACAATGTTTCGCCGTATGCTGGGTGTATCACCGAAGTTCTATTTGCCGCGTCTTGATGGAGTACGCTTCGAGCGTAGCGATAGAATCTCTGCCGCATCGATTGAACAATAATAACAATTGTCTCGGTGCGTAGAGAACAGTATGAGAAGTTTATGTTATTCCAACGTCGAAATCCGCCGACCCGCAAAGAGCGCTTAAGGCTGCTCGTCTGGCCGCGCCGTTCCTTCGCTCGCTCGTTTAAATATGGCGGCAAGCGCGTGCTACGCATTACTGCGTCTCCACATGCGGTAGCCGCAGGGCTGGCCGTTGGTGTCTTTTCGGCTTTCACACCGTTCTTTGGTTTTCACCTGATTATTGCAATTGTTCTGGCGTATTTTCTGGCTGGTAACATTGCTGCAGCAGCGCTGGGCACCACGCTTGCCAATCCTCTGACGCTCCCGTTTATCTGGGGCAGCACTTATGAGCTTGGCCGCTTTGTCATCAGCGGGGATATCGAAAGCGCGCCGCCTTTGCATCTGGGACACGCACTTCAAACGATGAAGTTCGGAGAGGTCTGGACACCTCTGCTCAAGCCGATGTTGTTCGGTTCGACCATACTTGGAGCAGTTTTTGCGGTGATTGCCTATTTTGTGACGCGTTTTGCGGTCACTGCCTTCCGTCGTCGCAGGCTCGAACGACTTGCTGAAAAGCACAACAAGCACCATGTCCGGGGGCCGCAGAAAATATGATCATCGGCATTGGCAGCGATCTGATTGATATCCGCCGCATCGAAAAGACGCTCGAAAAGCACGGTGACCGTTTCACCCAACGTGTTTTTACTGAGGTTGAACAAGCAAAATCAGATGGGCGCAGACAGCGCGCCGCATCTTATGCAAAGCGTTTCGCTGCAAAAGAAGCTTGTTCCAAAGCGCTTGGCACGGGGCTTTCGAATGGCGTTTTCTGGCGCGATATGGGAGTGGTGAATACACCTTCCGGCAAGCCGACCATGCAGCTGACTGGCGGCGCGGCTGAGCAACTGAAGCGCATGCTGCCAAAAGGCAAACGCGCTGCCATACATCTGACAATTACCGATGATTTTCCTCTCGCGCAGGCTTTTGTCATTATCGAAGCGCTGCCAGAAACCGAGTAATGCATGCTGCGGAAAGGCGAAAACGCTTTTCCGATAGTGGCGTGCACCAAAACAATTGCGATTGTGGCAGGTAAACTCCTGCTCATAATCATGCGAGATAGCGGTGTTTGGATTGCTTCGAGCAACCTTAGCCGTTATTAGATCGCACATCGGCAAGCGGAGATACAATGAGCGTGTCCAGCAAAAGTGAAACTAAAAAATCAGGCGGCCTTGGCGAAACCGTCAGCGTTATCGTGCAAGCTCTCCTGCTGGCACTGATCATTCGCAGCCTGCTTTTCCAACCTTTCAGCATTCCGTCCGGCTCCATGCGCCCAACGCTGCTGGAAGGCGATTATTTGTTCGTTTCGAAATACGCCTATGGCTATTCGCGCTATTCGCTGCCGTTCGGTCTGGACCTCTTCTCCGGTCGTATTTGGGGGGCTGAGCCCAAGCGCGGTGATGTCGTGGTCTTCAAGCTGCCAAGTGACACCAACGTCGATTACATCAAACGCGTGATCGGTCTTCCAGGTGATCGCGTGCAGATGCGTGGCGGCGTTCTCTACATCAATGATGTCGCTGTTAAGCGCGAGCGTGTTGGCACAATCGACAATCCTGACGTGACCGAAGTCAATCGTCCGGTTGAAGTCTATCGCGAGACACTGCCCAATGGCGTTTCTTACGATACGCTCGATCTTGCACCAAATTCCATCGGTGACGATACACGTGTGTTCGAAGTGCCTGCCGGTCATTATTTCATGATGGGTGATAATCGCGACAACTCGCTCGATAGCCGTTTTGGCGTTGGTTATGTGCCGTTCGAAAATCTGGTCGGTCGTGCGAACATTATTTTCTTCTCGATTGCCGATAAGACAAGCCCGCTCGAAATCTGGAAATGGCCATCTGATGTTCGCTTCAGCCGCCTCATCTCCTGGGTGAGTGGTGAGCCGCATACTGCCGTAACCGGAAACTGAAATGGTCTCCGAGAACAAAGCAGCAGCAATTCTGGAGGAGCGCACAGGACACCGTTTTCTCAATCTGAAACGGTTGGAACGTGCGCTCACCCATTCGAGCGTCCAGGCACCCTCGCGTGCCAATTATGAGCGACTGGAATTTCTGGGCGACCGCGTGCTTGGTCTCGTGGTTGCTGAAATGCTTTTCGAAGCCTTTCCAGATGCGCCGGAAGGGGAATTGTCAGTTCGCCTCAACGCGCTGGTCAATGCCGAAACCTGTGCCGCAATTGCCGATGAGATTGGTCTTGCCGATCTGATCCATACCGGCTCCGACATCAAGTCTCTCAATGACACGCGTCTGCTCAATGTTCGTGCCGATGTCGTCGAAGCGTTGATTGCGACCATTTATATGGATAGCGGACTGGAAGCAGCACGTGGTTTCATCAAGCGCTATTGGCAGAAGCGGTCGCTGGAAACAGGTGCTGCGCGCCGCGATGCAAAAACAGAGTTGCAGGAATGGGCACACCAGCAGGGCAATGTGCATCCTGTCTACGCAATTGTGAGCCGCAGTGGCCCGGATCATGATCCGCTTTTTACAGTTGAAGTGACTGTGAAAGGATTTGCTCCTGAAACCGGCGAGGGTCGTTCCAAGCGTATTGCTGAGCAAGCTGCTGCCGAAGCAATGTTGTACAGGGAAACTGTCTGGAAGAGAGACAGTTCTGCGTGAGGCGTGATCAACATTCTTTTAGAACTCCATGCGTCCTGCCGGATGCATGGAAATCGCTCTAACAGTTTAAATTTGCTGCATAATTTTACCTTATATTGATCCAAGTTTAAGGAATTTTGCAGTAAGTAAAATTCGGCTATAATCAGATTAACAGCGACAGTGGTGGGCCGTCGCATTGGCAGAGTGGTTTGGGCGAGAACCGTTTCCTGCTGTCGAGATTACATAGAGCAATTCCAGCGAAAGTGGGGACCGGTTTACGTCGGGAATTGCGCAGAACAAAAGATAGGGCGGCTCCTGTTCTTTCAAGAACGAGAGCGCTCTCAAAAGGATAAGCAATGAATAATCCGACGACGCCGTCAGCCGGCGAAACTGAAACCGGGCAGACCCGTTCTGGCTTTGTGGCGCTGATTGGTGCGCCAAATGCCGGAAAATCCACGCTGGTCAACCAGCTCGTGGGTACGAAGGTTTCCATCGTCACGCATAAGGTGCAGACGACGCGTGCGCTGGTACGCGGCATTTTCATCGAAAACAACGCGCAGATCGTGCTCGTCGATACGCCCGGTATTTTCCGGCCCAAACGCAGGCTGGACCGCGCGATGGTCACAACGGCCTGGGGTGGTGCGAAGGATGCCGACATCATTCTCGTTATCCTCGACGCGCAGGGCGGTCTGAATGAGAACGCCGAAGCGCTTCTCGAAAGCATGGTCAATGTTCGCCAGAAGAAAGTGCTGGTTTTGAACAAGGTTGACCGTGTTGATCCGCCAAAACTGCTTGAACTCGCGCAGAAGGCAAATGAAAAGGTCGCTTTTGACCGGACCTTCATGATCTCAGCGCTCAACGGCTCCGGCTGTAAGGATCTCGCAAAGTTCCTGGCAGAGACCGTTCCAAACGGCCCGTGGTATTACCCGGAAGATCAGATTTCCGATATGCCGATGCGTCAGCTTGCGGCAGAAATCACCCGCGAAAAGCTCTATCTGCGTTTGCATGAAGAACTGCCTTATTCCTCGACGGTGGAAACCGAGCGCTGGGAAGAGCGCAAGGACGGTTCGGTGCGTATCGAGCAGGTCATCTATGTCGAGCGTGAAAGCCAGAAGAAGATCGTTCTTGGCCACAAAGGCGAAACGATCAAGGCGATCGGGCAGTCGGCACGTAAAGAGATCAGCGAGATTCTGGAGCAGAATGCGCACCTCTTCCTGTTTGTGAAAGTGCGTGAGAACTGGGGTAATGATCCTGAACGCTATCGCGAAATGGGTCTTGATTTCCCGAAGTAAGTTAAAGTCAGGTTTTCATGGAATGGCGCGATAGCCGCGCATAATTCAGAAAGTCGTTCGATTTTTGTATAGAATTATGCGCAAAAGGGAATGTGGTACACACCTCCATGGAATGGCGCGATGAAGGCATAGTTCTCGGCACACGACGACATGGCGAAACAAGCGCCATTGTCGAAGTGATGACGCGTGAACATGGCCGTCATATGGGTATGGTGCGGGGCGGACGGTCCCGCCGCATGCAGCCGCTGCTCCAGCCCGGCAACCATGTCGACCTGGCATGGTGGGCGCGCTTGGACGAACATCTCGGCAGTTTCACCATCGAACCGCTTGGCTTTGCGGCGGCTCGCCTTATCGAAACGCCTGTTGCGCTTTATGGTATTCAGCTTGCGGCTGCGCATTTGCGGCTGCTGCCGGAACGCGATCCGCAAGGTGCGCTTTATGAAACGCTCCGCCTCATCATCGAGCATTTTGATGATCCGCTGGCCTCTGGTGAGTTGCTCCTGCGATTTGAAGTGATGATGCTTGAAGAGCTGGGCTTTGGTCTTGATCTCAAGGAATGTGCAGCCACGGGCGCTCGCGAAAATCTGATTTATGTGTCGCCCAAATCAGGGCGCGCGGTCTGTGGTGATGCAGGTGCTCCATGGGCTGACAAGATGTTGCCATTGCCCGCCTTCGTTAACAGCACATCGGTGCGCCCGTCCTGTTATGATGATCTCAACGATGCTTTCCGAATGACAGGGTTTTTCTTCCTGCGCCATGTGTGGGAACCTCGTGCACAAACTCCACCCGATGCGCGCGGCGGGTTTTTGAATGCGATAGCGCGCACAATTAGAGCATTTCCAGTTTAAGATGACTCGTTGGAAATGCTCGATCTATTTGTTTTCTGCGCATTTTGTCCCGAAAACCGGTTCCCACTTTTCGGAATGCGCTCTAGTTTGCAACAGGCAGGCTGAACACATTGCCCTCAAAGGCATCTTTGCCGCGTCCGATGGTGCGGATAGCCTCGACCATACGTCCCTTGCGAGCGAGTATCTCGTCTGCCAATTCTATCAGGCGCATATTGGGAGTGGCGGGTGGTGAAAGCTTACGCAATGTTCTTGCGATCTCAGCTTCATCAAGCTGCGGCTCAAGAGAAAGCGCTGCGATATAGGCTGCTGCCGTTGAACGCGATATCCCCGCATAGCAATGGATCAGCAGCGGTTTTTCCTTATCCCAATCAGATGTAAATTCCAGCAATTGTTCGACATGGAAGCTTTGGGGCATCACCAGTCCGTCATGCGGCTCAATGATGTCGTTAAAGATCAAACTGAGACGTTTCATGGTGCCAGAGAGCAAAGGCAGATCGCCACTGCTGAGCGTCACGATATGGCTGGGCTGATGCCGTTCAATTTGAGCTTCAAGCTTCGAGAGCGGACTGACCACGATATACGTCATGGTCTACTTCTTTCGGGCCTGATCCAGAGTAGCAAACCGGGCGAGGAAATCATTCTGAACGCTCTGCGTCGGACGCGGTGTGATATCGAGACCCGCGGGATCAAAGCCACGTGGACGTCCAAAATACTTGATGGCCTCAGCTTCCGTAAACCCTGCCAGCCGCGTTGCCTCAAAATAGGCGGCCACCTGATCGGCTCGCTTGATCAATTTCTTGAGGGATGCGGATATGGAAGCTGGCAGCGAAAACCGCAAATGAATGGCACTTTCAAGCCGATCTTCAATCAGCTTGTAATTGCCGCCCATCACGGCCTTGAATGGCGAAATCATATCGCCAATTACATATTCGGGTGCGTCGTGCAGAAGTGCGAGTATCTGCCATTCAATGCTGGCATCAGGAACCAGCCGATTGAAAATTTGCTCTACCAACAGCGAATGCTGCGCCACCGAATAAGCGTGCTCGCCGATAGTTTGCCCGTTCCAGCGGGCAACGCGTGCAAGCCCGTGAGCGATATCTTCAATCTCGATATCAAGTGGTGATGGGTCGAGCAGATCAAGCCTGCGCCCGGACAACATGCGCTGCCAGGCACGATCTTTACCCGAGGTGCGGTCCGCAGCTGCCATTAAGTTTTATCCGCTTCAGCCGTTGGGAATGTGAAGGCGACATGCGGCGGCAAGAGGAGCGTGATGACGACCTCACCGGCCATAATGGCCGTGCCGGAATCAAGGGCATCTTTTACCTTGTCAATTCGCACAAGAGCGAGACCGATCTTGCCGGAGGAGCTGCCAAGTGTTCCGATTTCACGTCCATTGACCGTCACCGGCGTACCCATCGCGGGAAGTGGCGTGTCGGATTTGGCGACAAGTACACGGCGGCGGGGCGTGCTGCGGTGATGCATGCGCGAGACAACTTCCTGCCCAATGAAACAACCTTTGGGGAAGGTCACACCGCCCGTCTGGTCGAAATTGATGTCATGCGGGAAGACGTCATTATAGGCGAAATCAGCTTCGCCTTCGGCAATACCATACTCTGCCCGAAGTGCGATCCATGCGCTCTCGTCGCTGATGTCTCCAGCTTTTCCATAAATCCGAAGAACATTCAGCTCTTCCGGAAAGCGGGTATCGCGCTTGCCGTATTCTTTGATTGAATCATCTTCTGAAGAAGCGGAATCAGTCTGCCAGCAAACGCTGACAAGTGATTCTGGCGATTGGGTAATTTCTGCTTTGGCGCGCAGACGATAGAGCGTCATTCGCTTGGCAAAATCGGCGGCGATGCCCGCTGGCATATCGAACAGCAAGCCATTCTCGATGCGCGATACAAGGAAGTCGAACATGATCTTGCCTTGCGGGGCAAGCAGTGCGCCGGGCTTCAGTTCATCGGCACCGAGCTTGTCGAGATTGGTGGTAATCACGGCTTGCACGAATTTTTCCGCGTCTTCGCCTGTGATCTGAACCAGTGCTCTGTTGGAAAGATTGATCGTTTCCGCTACCGTCGCCATCGCTTCTTCCTTGCCTTTATAGTCATCGTTACGTAAGCCGCATTGAAAAGGCTCGCAAGTCCCATTCAGCCAGCAGGAGACAACAATGGCCCAAACGTTTGATACGATCCTGAAAGGTGCAACCATCGTCAACCATGACGGTATAGGTCAGCGCGATATCGGCATTCGTAATGGACGCATTGAGGCGATCGGGTCGCTCTCCGCAAATTCCGCTGGCGAAGTGATCGATTGCACCGGTCTGCATATCTTGCCGGGCGTGGTCGATAGTCAGGTCCATTTCCGTGAGCCGGGACTGGAACATAAGGAAGATCTGGAAACGGGATCGCGTGCAGCCGTTCTGGGCGGTGTGACGTCAGTATTCGAAATGCCGAACACCAAGCCGCTGACAACATCTGCCGAAACGCTGGAAGATAAGATTCGTCGCGGTCGTCATCGTATGCACTGCGATTTTGCTTTCTGGGTGGGCGGAACGCGTGAAAACGCAAATGATGTTGCAGAGCTCGAGCGTCTGCCGGGCGCTGCTGGCATCAAGGTTTTCATGGGCTCATCGACGGGCAATCTGCTGGTCGAGGATGACGATGGTGTTCGCTCCATTCTGAAAAATACGCGCCGCCGCGCAGCGTTCCATTCGGAGGACGAATTCCGTCTGAAAGAACGCGAAGGGCTGCGAGTTGCCGGCGACCCATCGAGCCATCCTGTCTGGCGCGACGAAGCCACCGCACTGCAATGCACCGAACGCCTCGTCCGTATCGCACGCGAAACCGGCGCGCGCATTCACGTACTGCATATTTCAACGGCGGAAGAAATCGATTTCCTGCAGGGCCACAAGGATGTGGCGACCTGTGAAGCCACGCCGCATCACCTCACACTGTCAGCCGATGAGTATGCGACACTCGGTAATCTCATTCAGATGAACCCGCCGGTACGTGACAAGCGCCATCGCGATGGTGTCTGGAAGGGCGTTGATCAGGGTATCATTGATGTGCTCGGTTCCGACCATGCGCCGCATACGCTGGAAGAAAAGCAGAAGCCATATCCGGCATCGCCTTCCGGCATGACCGGTGTGCAGACGCTGGTGCCTATCATGCTTGACCATGTGAATGCCGGTAAACTTTCGCTGGAACGTTTTGTCGATCTTTCGAGCCATGGCCCGAACCGCATTTTCGGTATGGCCCGCAAGGGTCGTATTGCCGTGGGTTACGATGCCGATCTTACCATCGTCGATATGAAGCGCCGCGAAACCATCACGCATGAACAGGCAGGCTCGAAGGCTGGCTGGACGCCTTATCACGGCAAGACCGTTACTGGCTGGCCAGTTGGTACTTTCGTGCGCGGCATCAAGGTCATGTGGGAAGCGGAAATCGCCAACCCGAACAAGGGTGAGCCGGTCGAGTTTCTGGAAGCATTGCCGCGTCGTTGATAGCTGGTCGGTTGGCGTGAAATGTCCCTTCTTTGTCCGATGTCGATCTTTCGGGCTTGATTATAGGGATTATTGTCTTCTTGTATAAATTCACAAGGAGCACAAAATGTCCGCTAATGATACGGCACTTCTGGTTATCGATGTTCAGGAATCTTTCCGCCATCGGCCTTATTATCGTGACGAGGAGGTTGCCGCTTACATCGAGCGTCAGCAGGCTCTGATCGACGGTGCGAAGCGCAAGGGCATCCCGGTTGTGCAAATCTTTCACGTCGAGAACGAAGGGCCATTCTCTGAAGCTTCAGGTTTCGTGAAGGCGCTCGCGCCGGTCAGGATCGAGCCGGATGCCGTTTTCCGTAAGCGTCGCCATAGCGCACTCGTGGGGTCGGGGCTCGATGTGTGGCTTGTTTCCAATGGCATCAGACGGGTTATCGTTTCAGGTATCCGTACTGAGCAATGTTGCGAGACGACGACGCGTCATGCTTCAGATCTTGGCTTCGATGTCGATTATGTCGGCGAGGCGACGCTCACCTTTCCGATGACCGATGTGAATGGTCGCACATGGAGTGCTGCCGAAATTCGTGCACGTACCGAGCTGGTGCTTGCAGATCGCTTCGCACGGATTGCGACGGTGGAAGAAGCTCTTGCAGGTCGGACGGAACGGAAAGCTGCATGAACCAAACTGCTGGCAGCCATCAAACTGTCCGGGTCTTTGTCGTCGTCCCGCCACGCACGCTTTTGCTTGATGTGGCGGGGCCGATAGAGGTTTTGCGCAAGGCCAATCTTGAGCAGAGCGAAGTGCAGTTTGAAGTGACGTTTATCGGGCCTTCCGAGACAGCACTCAGCTCAATTGGCCTCACGATTTCCAATATTGAGCCTCTGCCAGAAAACCTGCCGGACGATGCGATGGTCGTTATCTCCGGTTCTGCTGATATTCCCTTGGGTGGTGTCGGCAATAGCGGCGAAAAAGATGATGTTCTCGAAGCACAGATTGTGAGCTGGATGCGACGCGCTATCCGTCCAGGCATCAGGTTGGTTTCAATCTGCTCGGGAGCGCTTCTGGCGGCACGCGCAGGCCTGCTTGATGGTTATGATTGTACAACCCATCATATGGCCATTGAAGAGTTGAACCGATTGGCGCCGACATCACGTGTGCTGCAAAATCGATTGTTTGTGGAAGATCGGGATCGATTGACAAGTGCGGGTATCACCGCGGGCATCGATCTCATGCTGCATATCGTAGCCGAAATTGCCGGGCACGCTTTGGCACTATCGATTGCGCGTTATCTGGTCGTCTACTTGCGTCGCAGCGGGGGAGACCCGCAGCTTTCGCCGTGGCTGGAAGGGCGCAATCATATGCATCCGGTGGTGCATCGTGCGCAGGATGCCATTGCGGAAAATCCGGCAGCCAGCTGGTCGGTGGAAAAGCTGGCGGACGTCAGTGGTGCAAGCCCGCGCAACCTCTCAAGATTGTTCAATGAGCACGCACATATGAGCGTGACGGACTACGCCAATCGGCTAAAGGTTAGTCTGGCGCGTGAGATGCTTCTGAATTCGACGCTGGATATGGAAAATATCGCCGAGCGGGCTGGTTTTGCTTCTGCGCGGCAGTTTCGCAGGGTCTGGGAGCGGATTTACGATGCCCCACCAAGTCGAATACGAATGCTTGGAGCTGGTATCGATACTTATTGAAGAATGCGTTCGGGCAGGAATGTTCCTGCGATGATCTGCTCGCGCATTTTCTCGATGAGGTCGAGAGCGCTGTCTTCGCCTGTAGAGCGCATAAGTTCAGTCAAAGCTGTGGTGAATGCAGCTTCAGCAAGAATTTCAGGCTCAATCCCTTCGGAAATGCCATCGGCCCAGGCCTCGTTCTGGTACTCAATCGCCACAAGCTTCTTTTCGCGGGCGATCATCTCGTCCAGATCGGCTGGCATATGTTCCATCAATTTCATCCCGGCTTGCGCCCTTCTTGCTGCATCAGCTGATTTCTCACCATCGGGAGCACAATCACCTGCAGCCTGACTGTCACGTTTAAGACAGTGTTAACAGATTAAAGCGGATTTGAATGAGGCAATTTCTGCCCATCCGCACAAGACTGAATAATTGGTTAATTCCCATAGCGCGAGATAAGCTCGTTCGACAAGCTTTCTCCCTCTTTCATGTAGCGATCAATCGCCGCAAGGGCTGAGGGCGTGCAGCGGACATAATTGTCACTGAAAGCACGATATCCATGATTGAAACTGGAAACGAGCCGCAACCGCTCGGCTTCATCGGGCTTTTCAGCCGCAATGATGGCATCCATCCGCTCGCGCCATTCGTTGCTGGTTTCCCCGCAAAGGTTACGCAGATAGTGAAGTGAACCGAGCACTTCAGCAATTCTGAGCATTTTGCCTTCATAGGGAGCATCCTGCGCAGAAAGGGCCGGGGGCAGAATGCCTAGCCAGAATGCTATCACCAATATGGAAAGCTGCTTTCCCTGCAATATTCGCCCCTCTGAATGAAACAAATTCCTGAATGAGAAACGGGGCCACTTCAAGGCGATACGGAATGCGCGCCCGAAGCATCCTCGATTTCAGCGACAGAGCGTGCCACATCCAGTGTGCTGTCCGTGACATTGGCGCTCGTCATTTCCTCAATGGTCAACCAATGTATGGCTGCAGCGTCGTCGCCCGCCTGTTCAATGCCTGAAACATCAAGGGCACGATAAACGGAAAGAAAGTAGCTCTTCGCATAGGCTTTGCCTTCGAGCGCCAGATCAACCGTGATGACGTGGCTGAGTGAGCCCGCATCGAGTGCAGTTTCTTCTTTCAGCTCACGAATCGCTGCTTCCTCAGGTGTTTCACCGGCTTCAATGCTGCCTCCGGGAAAGGCGAGCCAACCCTTCCATGGCTCCTTGCCGCGCTCGACCAGCAAAAAGCGAGCATCACGGCGACAGATGAGGGAGACGCCGTGGATTTGAAGAGGGGCGGGGATGACGGGAACTGTAACCATATGCAAGCTATGATCCGGTCGACCTGCTTTGGCAACAGCAAACCCCACTTGACCATTCCAACAAAAGCCTGAACATGACTACCATGTGTGGACGTTTTTCTCTGACTGCCAGCCGCGAAGAAGTTGAAGCATTGCTTGGTGCAATGATCGAGGAGGATTTTCCTCCCCGTTACAATATCGCGCCGACCCAGCCGATACTCTCCATTCTGGCCGGCGAAACCCCGCCGCCGGGGAGCAATCGGCCTGACCGGATCGGCATGCTGGTTCGCTGGGGCTTTGTGCCGTCATGGGTCAAAGATCCGAATGACTGGAATCTGGTTTTCAATATTCGCTCGGAAACTGCGGCAGAGAAGAACTCCTTCCGGGCGGCGTTAAATCATCGGCGTGCTTTGATTCCTGCTTCTGGTTTTTATGAATGGCGGCGCGAGGGAAAGAACAAGGCGCAGGCCTATTGGATCAGGCCGCGCAACGGTGGAATTGTCGCTTTTGGTGCGCTGGTCGAAACCTGGAGCAGCTCAGACGGTTCTCAAATCGATACCGCGGGTATTTTGACGACAAGCGCCAACGGGCTACTGCGTCCTATTCACGAACGTATGCCGGTGGTGGTGAAGCCAGAGGATTTCGCGCGCTGGCTTAATTGCAAGACCTTGCTTCCGAAAGACGTGGCGGACATCATGCGCTCGGTTCAGGATGATTTCTTTGAAGCCATTCCGGTGTCGGATAAGGTCAACAAGGTCGCCAATACTTCACCCGATTTGCAGACAAGGGTGGAAGAAAGCTTGACGACGGAACAATCTCTGCCAAAAAGGAAGAAGAAGCCTGATCCGGAAGAGGACTCAGGCGACCAGCTTTCGATGTTCTGATCACTTACAGCGGCTCCAGTTACAACTGAACAGTTGAAGCCGCTGTAGCTACTTGTTCTTACGCATTATCCCACGCAAAACCGCTTCGCACTTTTGCTGGAAATGCTATAATTTCAGGAAAATCCCCCGTGTTCTCAGCAGCTTTTTCAGGCTTTTTTCTTGGTGCGTCGCTTATTATCGCAATTGGCGCGCAAAACGCGTTCATCCTGCGACAAGGCTTGTTGCGGCAGCATGTCTTTATTCTGAGCCTGATTTGCGCGCTTTCTGACGCGGTTCTGATCGCGGCCGGTGTTGCAGGTCTCGGCACGCTGATTGCGCAATCACCAAAGCTGATCTCGTTTGTCACGCTCGCAGGCGCTGCATTCCTGTTCTGGTATGCATCCGTCGCGTTTCGCCGCGCATTTCATCCGGAAGCAATGCAGGTGAGATCAAACGGCAGTGTCAGTCTGAAAGCAGCAGTTGCAACCTGTCTGGCGCTGACTTTCCTCAATCCGCATGTCTATCTCGACACAGTGGTCTTATTGGGCAGCCTTTCTGCCCGCTATGAAGGTTCTGCCCGCGCCGCTTATGGTGCAGGCGCGGTGATCGCATCATTTGTCTGGTTTTTCTCGCTCGGCTATGGGGCGCGTCTGTTGCAGCCCATCTTTGCGAAGCCTGCGGCCTGGCGTGTGCTCGATTGCATCATCGGTGTTGTGATGGCGCTGATCGGCATCAGCCTTTTAGTCAGATTCTTTAACAGCTAGTGGTCCGATTCCGACATTTGGATTCCGCAGTTACAAGCACCGAACAAATGTCGGAATCGCGAAGACCACTAGCAACTTTATGAATCTAGTGGATTTTTCGAATTTGACGTTTGAAACGGCATTCATGTCGGTCGGGATTCAAACGTCAAATTCAATCCACTAGAATCGAGCGGCGCTTATTGTCGTTACGGGCTTCGTCCTTGCGGTTCTTCTTGCTCATCAGTGCTGCAAGAAGCACGGCGGGGCCGATTTCGCGATATTGGTCAATCAGCTTGTCTTGTCGTGGTTGCGGTTCACTTTTAGGCATTGGTTCATTCCTCTTCCAATTACACTCACTATTTTGTGATTGATTGAGACGGAATGAAGGCTGTTTGGGGCCGGTTTTGAGGAATTCCGGTTGACCGTTGTGAAGGTTTGATACGGTTGCTGAAATGCCACAGCGTTTTAACCATCCGTAAACCAAACTCTCTATTTGCATGTATTCGTTTCAGTAAACCGGGCGTCAAACTTTTACCGGAAATGCTTTATTTCACTCGAACTTTTCCAAAAGCTCTTGACGGGGATCAGGTCGAGAGAGATAAGTAACGTCATGAAAACGCCGACCACGATCATTTGTACTGGTTCGATTATTATTGGCTAGCAGCTTGCTGGCCCGGCCGTTTTCGTCTCCCCTACCATAAAACAGGATGATAACGCCCCGGCCAGTCGGCTGCGGTCCTTCGTGCCCGTATTTTCAGGTCTTTTTGGGGAAATAAAATGGCTGATGCGCCGCAACTACGTCTGTACAATACTGCCACCCGCACGAAAGAGGACTTTGTCCCCATCGATGCGAACAATGTGCGCATGTATGTCTGCGGACCAACCGTTTATGATTTCGCCCATATCGGCAATGCACGCCCAGTCATCGTCTTCGATGTGCTGTTTCGTTTGCTGCGTCATGTCTATGGCGCGGAGAAGGTCACCTATGCGCGCAACATCACGGACGTTGACGATAAGATCAATGCACGTGCCGCCAGCGAATATCCTGATCTTCCACTCAATGAAGCAATCCGCCGGGTGACGGAGGGTACAAACAACCAGTTTCAGGCAGATATCAAGGCGCTGGCAAATCTCGAACCGTCCAGTCAGCCGCGTGCGACTGAGCATCTCGATGACATGCGCGATATCATTGAAAAGCTGGTTGAGCGCGGTGTCGCCTATGTTGCCGATGAGCATGTGTTGTTCTCGCCGTCTTCGATGAATACGCTGGGTGGCGCACGGTATGGTGCGCTCTCGCACCGTCCTTTTGATGAAATGTTGGCTGGCGCTCGCGTTGATGTCGCATCCTACAAGCGCGACGAGATGGATTTCGTACTCTGGAAGCCATCGCGCAATGGTGAACCCGGCTGGCCATCGCCTGCGGGCATTCAAACGCTTGGCCGTCCCGGCTGGCATATTGAATGCTCTGCCATGTCCATGGCCAAGTTGCTATCACCTTTTGGTGGCGGTCTGAAGTGCGACGATCCTTATAAGAACCAGTTCGACATTCATGGCGGCGGCATCGATCTTGTATTTCCGCATCATGAAAATGAGCTTGCACAATCATGCTGCGCGTTTGGCACCGAGCGGATGGCCAGCATCTGGATGCATAATGGCTTCCTGCAGGTCGAAGGGCAGAAGATGTCGAAATCGCTCGGCAATTTCATCACCATTCGCGACGTGCTGAATGATGGTCTGCCGCAGCTTGGCGCATGGGATGACAAGGGTGCGCACGATCGCTGGGTTGGTCTGGCTGCGCGTCTTTCGATGCTGCAAACGCATTATCGTGAACCGATCAACTGGACGGCACAGCGCTTGGCAGAATCCGCCGAAGAGCTGCATCGCTGGTATGGTTTACTGCGTGATGCCGGTTTTGCTGCTCCGTCTGCGCTTTCGGTCGTTGGAGAGGTGGCGGAAGCTCTGTCAGACGATCTGAACACTTGGACGGCAATCACGGCGCTGCGCAAAGCATTCAAAGCCAAGGATGTTGCAGCATTAGGCGAAGGCATGGTGCTGTTGGGCTTGCTCGATCCTTATTTTGTGACGGCGCAGGACGTTCCGGTCTTTGCAAAGGCCGATGTCGATACGGCTGCAATTGAAACATTGATTGCCGAGCGTCTGCGTGTGATCGCCGACAAGAACTGGGCCGAAGCTGATCGCATCCGTGATGACCTGCTGGCACAGGGCGTGCAGTTGAAGGATGGCAAGGACCCTGCGACCGGCGAACGTGTCACGACGTGGGATGTGGTAAGCTAGTGCCTTTTAGAGCGCATCCCGAAAAGTGTGAAACGGTTTTCGGACAAAGATGCGCGTTAAAACAACTATTTAGAGCGCCGATCTGATCCAATCAGATCGAAACGCGCTCTAATTGGAGGGAGGATGCCATGACGCTTGATAACAAGCCGCTTTATAGCGGGGGATGCCAGTGTGGCGCGGTGCGCTTTCGTGTGGAAGGTGCGCTCGGTTCCGCTTCGATCTGTCATTGCCGCATGTGCCAGAAGGCATTTGGCAATTTCTATGCACCGCTGGTCTCGGTGGGGGAAGCGAACCTCACATGGACCCGCGATGAGCCAAAGCGCTTCCAGTCATCCAATCACGTCAAGCGTGGGTTCTGTCCCCAGTGCGGAACCCCGCTCACCTATGAAGCGCCGGATGGTATTGCCCTTTCTATCGGTGCTTTCGATGCACCGGAGGAGATCGAGCCGACCGTTCAATGGGGCGTCGAGGTCAAGCTGCCTTATGTCGATAGCCTCGCAGAACTACCCGGTTACGAAACGGAGCGCGATCCGGAAAGTATCGAGTTTGTGAGAACGATGGTGTCTTACCAGCACCCCGACCACGACACTGAAAACTGATTAATTCAACAGACCATACGACTTATACCCACCGACAGGCAGGCAAAATGGCACGCGAACGCATCTATATCTACGACACAACTTTGCGGGATGGGCAGCAGACGCATACCGCCCGCCCGCAGCCGCGTAGCGTGCGAGGACGGGCAAAGCTGAAAACGGGAGTTGGTTGTCCGGTCTCGATGGCGGGGGATGAGTGATGACACGTGAACGCATCTATATCTACGACACAACTTTGCGGGACGGACAACAAACTCCCGGCGTTGATTTCTCTGTCGAAGACAAAAAAGCGATTGTCATTCTGCTCGAAGAACTGGGCGTCGATTATGTCGAGGGTGGGTATCCCGGGGCAAACCCGACCGATACTGCTTTCTTCAAGAAGCGTCAGACTTCCCGCGCCAAGTTTGCGGCTTTTGGTATGACCAAGCGTGCTGGCGTTTCTGCCTCAAACGACCCGGGACTGACGGCGCTTTTGCAGGCTTCAAGTGATGCGGTCTGTTTCGTTGCCAAAAGCTGGGACTATCATGTGCGGATCGCGCTCGGTTGTACCAACGAGGAAAATCTGGAATCGATTACAGCCTCGGTCACGGCTGTTCGCATGGCGGGGCGTGAAGCTCTCGTCGATTGCGAGCATTTCTTCGACGGCTACAAGGCCAATCCTGAATATGCGTTGGCCTGTGCCAAAGCAGCCTATGAAGCCGGTGCGCGCTGGGTGGTTCTTTGCGACACCAATGGTGGCACGCAGCCATCGGAAGTAGCAGAGATTGTCGCTGCGGTTAAAGCTGTCGTTCCAGGCGAAAGCCTTGGCATTCATGCCCACAATGACACCGAACAGGCAGTTGCTGTCTCTCTCGCCGCAATCGATGCCGGTGTGCGACATGTGCAGGGAACACTCAACGGTATCGGCGAGCGCTGCGGCAATGCCAATCTTGTCTCGCTGATTCCGACGCTGGCGCTGAAGCCCTATTGGTCGGAACGGTTTGAGCTGGGCGTCAAGCCGGATGCCTTGAAGGCCATTACGCGCATTTCGCGTGCCTTTGATGATATTTTGAACCGCGCGCCGACTGAACAGGCTCCTTATACGGGAACATCTGCCTTTGCCACCAAAGCTGGCATTCACGCTTCTGCGTTGCTTAAAGACCCGCAGACCTATGAACATGTTCCGCCTGAAACCGTTGGGAACCGCCGCCGCGTCATGGTGTCTGATCAGGGCGGCAAGTCGAATTTCATTGCGGAACTGGAGCGTCGTGGCATCCGCGTCGCCAAGGATGATGTGCGGCTTGATACGTTGATCGCGCTGGTCAAGGAGCGTGAAGCGGAAGGCTATGCCTATGAAGGCGCCGATGCGAGCTTCGAGCTTCTGGCGCGCAGCATGCTCAACCCGCAACCGCAATTCTTCAAGGTCGATTCTTTCCGTTGTCTCGTGGAGCGACGTTTTGATGCCAATGGCATGTTGAAAACCGTGTCGGAAGCCGTGGTGAAGGTCGAAGTCGACGGTGAAATGCATATGTCGGTTGCCGAAGGCCATGGTCCCGTCAATGCACTCGATATTGCACTGCGCAAAGACTTAGGTCGCTATCAGGATGAGATCGAAGACCTTGAACTGGTCGATTTCAAGGTGCGTATCCTCAATGGCGGTACGGCGGCTATCACCCGCGTTCTGATCGAGTCCGGTGACGCAACAGGTGCTCGCTGGCGCACTGTTGGCGTTTCCGACAACATCATTGATGCTTCATTTCAGGCATTGATGGATTCGGTCAATTATAAGCTGATGAAGAACCGTTCCCTCGCCGGTCTGGTGGCGGCTGAATAAGCCGCTCCTTTCACGAAGATTGATGCTTTGATCAGTTTAATTGAATAGATTTTATGGATTGATCGGCGCATAGCAATCTGACCAGCTTGAAATAGCCCGTTGCTTTTTCGAGTCTATATTCAATGCGGAGATGGAAATGACCGAGCAAACCTTATCCGGAGGCCAGCTTTCAGATGGAAGCCGTGGCTTCATGATGGCTATGGGGGCTTATGGTCTTTGGGCTATTTTGCCGTTCTATCTCAAGGCTTTGTCGCATCTTCCCGCTCTTGAAATCGTCGCACATCGTGTGATTTGGTCTGTGCCGGTTGCTATAATCTTACTTATCTTTATCGGGCAGTTCAGGACCATTCTTGATGCTCTGCGCAATCCGCGTATGCTGGCAATGGCGGCGCTCACCGCGGCACTGATTACTATCAACTGGTCGGTTTACGTCTGGGCGGTTGCTCATGATCAGATTATTGGCGCAGCACTCGGATATTACATCAACCCGCTGTTTAATGTGGTGCTTGGTGGTCTGTTTCTCGGCGAACGCCTGACGAAGGTGCAGTACGTTGCCGTCGGCTTTGCTTTCACTGCAGTTTTGGTTCTTACCTTCAATGCTGGTGGCCTTCCATGGGTTTCGCTGGTCCTGCCGGTAACATTTGGCCTCTACGGTTTCTTCCGCAAATCATTGCCAATGCAGCCTTTGCAGGGCTTCACGCTGGAAGTGGTCATTCTGTCAGTACCGGCGCTGGGCTATGTTCTGTGGCTGATGTCCAATGGTCAGGACCATTTCTTCTCGGGCACGATCTCGAACGTTTCGCTGCTTCTGCTGGCAGGGCCGTTCACTGCAATTCCGCTGATCCTCTATGCAGGCGGTGCCAAGCTTCTGCGTTACACGACGCTTGGTCTGATGCAGTATCTCACGCCGACACTGCTGTTCATCTTCGCGATTTTCATTTTTCATGAGCCTTTCTCCAATGCGCAGCTGGTGGCTTTTGTGCTGATCTGGACCGGCCTGATCATTTACACTTGGTCGTCTTTGTCGGCGCATCGCAAGGCACGCGCCAGCGCTTGATAAATTTAACTTGAGCGTTTGTGCTTTATCTCCGGTGGATTAAGGTCACCGGAGCCTTAATTTGGCCGCGCTCTGGCCTTCTGGTCCGTTTGTTATTTCAGATGGAATTTGGAGCCATTCGCTGCATGCTGTTTCGCACCGCCCGCAGAGATAAGCAGATTCATGTGGTTGTATCCCCAGATCTTGCGATCCGGTCAGATGCTTCCCATGATGCTCTGTCGGCTATGCATGCGAGGCTTGCGCCACTTTCGCAGCGTGCCCTTAAACCCTTGGAACGCATTCGCTTTTCATTTCACACGCATAAACGCGCCTGTATAGCGCTTGCCTCTGCGACGCTGTTGGCAGGTGGGGCGATGGCGCTCGTGACTGGCGGTTTGGTGCGTCATGGACATGCTTCACAACCTGTGCTGGTTGATCCCGCTACACTTGTCCATAATCACGCTGCAATGAAGGAAGCCCGCTTGCTTCCGCAGAATGATGTCGACAAGAGCCGCCGGATTGCTAAACGCATCGATATTGCAGAAGGCACCGACGACGGCGAAGCGACGCTCTTTACCTATCAGCATGTGATTCTTGATTTGGCAAACGAAAGAGGGTCACAAGCCCTGATCGGTCATGATTCCTCGCCAGATCAGCATCGAGGGGGCAACGGCTTTAATCATGATACGGAAATATCTGCACTCGCCAATCAGAAAGGCGTACCGCTGAATGTGAGCTTCGCAAGGCCTGCCAGCACGGCTCACCAGACAGTGCATGAAATTGTCCTCGCCCCACAGTCGCGTGAGAAGGTGGGCGTACTTATGCAGGCAGCGGACGTTGCGGCCGAAGACGCCGCAAATCTCGAACAGGCGCTCGGACGCAAGAACTTGGTTCCTGGTGATAATCTTATTCTGCTTCTGGATCAGTCACCCAACAAACCCGCTCATATAACTATGGCGCGCTTCCGGCATGGTAGTGCATCCGATTCTGTTTATGGACGAACAGACGATGGTGTTTTTCGCGCCAATGATAATCAGCGGCTTTTCGCACGGCTTTCTCATGATGCCATGCTCTCGGCATCGCGTCAGCCTTCCAAAATTCGGACGGATGGTTCTGTTCAGTCCCGATTGATTGCAGCAGGGGCTCCACGCACTGTTGCAGACGATGTGAAGAAGCTTGCTTCTGAGAACAATGTATCTCTCCAGAGGGGCGCCAACGGGGTTGATAAAATCGATCTTTTGTTCCGTGAAAGCGTGGATACTGATCCGGAACTGGTTTTCGTCGAATTCACGTCGAACGGTGAGAGTAAGCGTCTGTACAGACATGAGGTTGAAGGAAACGCGGATTACTTCAACGAGGACGGCTCCTCGATGACCAAGTATCTCATGCACAAGCCATTGCCGAATGGTCGCCTGAATGATGGCTTCGGTTGGCGTGTTCACCCGGTTCTGCATGTGCGCAAGCATCATAACGGTGTTGATTACGACGCTCCGATCGGTTCTCCGATCGTCGCAGCGGGCGACGGAACTGTGGAACTGATTTCATCGCAAAAGGGCTATGGCAAGTATGTTCGCATCCGCCACCAAGGCGGCTATAGCACCACCTATGCTCACCTGTCCGCTGAGGCTAAAGGCCTGAAAGTCGGACAGCATGTGAAGCAGGGGGAGGTGATCGCCTATGTCGGATCAACTGGTTATTCGACCGGCCCACACCTCTACTACGAACTGAAAGTCGGCGATCACTATGTCGATCCGCTCAAAGCGCAGCTCAATGCGGGCGAAAAGCTGACCGGTTCATCCATGTCCAGTTTCCGTTCGGAAATCGATCACGTGGACAAGGTTTTCAAACAGATGAACCTGACGCCGATGACAGCTGCGCCCAACACCAGTTTTGATCACACTGGGCGATAAGCATTCGCGAGCGCGACGAATTCTTCGACGCTCAGGGTCTCGGCACGACGCGTGCCGTCGATACCTGTCTTTTCCAGCAACGCGGCACCACCAACGGGCTTCAGGCTCTGACGCAGCATTTTGCGGCGCTGTCCAAAGGCCGCCTGCGTGATCTGCCCCAATGCATCGGCACAACACGGAAGCGGCTCTTCGCGCGGTGTAATATGCACCACCGACGACATCACCTTGGGTGGTGGTGTAAACGCCTGGGGAGGCACGTCAAAAGCAATTTTCGAATGTGCTCGCCAGCCTGCCAGAACGCCAAGGCGGCCATAATGGTCGCTATCGGGAGCGGCTACAATACGCTCGGCGACTTCCCTCTGGAACATCAGCGTCATCGATGAATAAAAGGGTGGCCATGGCTCGGTCAGGAGCCAGTTTAGCAGCAATTGCGTGCCGACATTGTAAGGCAAGTTGGCAACGATGCGGGGCTTCGGGCCATCGGGAAACAGCGCTTTGAAATCTTGTTCCAACGCATCGCCGGAAATGATGCGCAATCGACCCGGATAATGGGCTTCGATTTCTGCCAGCGCATCAAGGCAGCGTTCATCGCGTTCGATCGCAGTCACATAAGCGCCTTGGGCGAGAAGGGCGCGCGTAAGCCCGCCAGGGCCGGGGCCGACTTCAATAACCGGTTGATCCTGCAGATTGCCTGCCTGTCGTGCAATCTTCGATGTCAGATTGAGGTCAAAGAGGAAGTTTTGCCCAAGCGATTTTTTCGGCATCAGATCGTGCCGTTCAATCACCTCACGTAGCGGCGGAAGATTGTCGATGCTCATGATTTCCGCCTTGCTTCGTTTTCTGCGAGTTCCTGCGCCAGTCTTATGGAGGCGATGAGGCTATCTGGCCGGGCAATGCCTTTTCCGGCGATGTCGAAGGCCGTGCCATGATCCGGTGATGTTCGGATAAAGGGGAGGCCCAGCGTGACGTTGACTGTCTCGTCAAAGGCGAGGGCCTTGGCCGGGATAAGTGCCTGATCGTGATACATGCAGATAGCGACGTCATAAGTTGCACGTGCGGGTGCATGAAACATCGTGTCCGCAGGCAGTGGGCCCCAGGCATTGATACCTTCGCGCTGCAATTCTTCGACTGCAGGCCGAATAATCGCGTCATCCTCCTTGCCAAGCGCACCGCCTTCACCCGCATGCGGGTTGAGACCGGAAATTGCTAGGCGTGGTGCGGCGATACCGAAACGGTCTGTAAGTTCCTGCGCAGTGATATGCGCCACTTCCAGAACGTCATCCTTGGTCAATACACGCGGTACTTCAGCGAGCGGGATGTGGATCGTGACCGGAACCGCACGCAATTCCGGGCCAGCAAGCATCATGACCGGAATGACTGTGCGCCCGATATGCTGGCTTGCGAGTTCTGCGAGAAACTCGGTATGGCCGGGATGCTTGAAGCCAGCATCATAGAGCGGTTTCTTTGCAATTGGGCAGGTGACGACAGCCGATGTCTCACCACGTAATGTCAGGGCCACCGCCCGTTCAATAGCTTCAATGACCCCGGCTGCATTTTCTGGAAGAGGCGTGCCGGGGCTTTCCTTATGCGCATTGACGAGCGGCAAAACAGGAAGTTTCTCGCTGAAAATATCAACAGCCTCTGCCGGTGACTCTATTGCCGCAATCGGCAGGTCCAAACCAAGATGCTGCGCGCGGGCAGCCAGCTGCTTTGGATCGGCAATCAACAGGAAGGGGGGCAGAGAAAGCTCTGCGCGTCTTAGCCAGGTGCTAAGAGCAACATCAGCTCCAACGCCAGAGGGATCGCCAATACTGACGGCGAGCGGAGGAACCGGTTGATTTGGCATAGCTATTTTCTCGGCTGATGAAATAAGGGGGCAAAAGCCCCCCTCAAATTATACGGTCAGATTGTTACTGCCAAGGCATTAGAGCATTTTCAGCAAAACCGCTTCGCACTTTTCGGGATACGCTCCTGACGTAAGCTCAGCGATTGACGATCGTTGCTTTTTCGCGCAGTTCCTGAAGATACTTCTTGCTCATTTCATCCGCCTTCTTTTCCTGTCCGGCTTCAGAATCTGTGCCTTCCATAGAGAAAACGAGCTGGGCAACGCGATCGTCTGAGACCTGACGGGTCGAGCATACCGCCAAAAATTCGACGCCCTTTTCGGTGTCATGCGGCGGTGTTGCACGGTTGGCACCAGTTGCCTTGACGTCCTTCGCCCAGTCGCCCGGAAGCTGCTGTTCGATGATACGGCCAAGGTCACGAACTGTAACGTCGATCATGCCTTTTGTCAGCTGACGGGTGGAATCACAGCTTTGGAAGCGCGAGCGCAATGCGTTTGCTTCCTGACGACGCTTTGCAAGCAGGGCAGGCGAACGCTTCGAACTAGGGACAACGAAAATCACCTGCTGAAGCTGATATTCTGTTGCGACCGGCTTCTTGCCGCCATCTTTCAGCATGCGCTGCACAGCATCCTGTTCGCTGACCATGCCGGTTGCACGGAAACGTGCGCTTACAAGGCGACCCCAGCCCATCTGGACCATGATGTATTTCTTGAAGTGATCAGGGGTAATCCCCGCCTGATTCATGACCTGATTAAGCTGCGCGACACTCATCTTGTTGCGCGTTGCAAACCCTGCATAGGCCTCGTCGACTTCCTTGTCGGAGATGTTGACGCCGCGTGTTTTCATCTCCACGCGCTTCAGCATTTCTTCGGTCAGTTCTTCACGTGCAACTTGATTGAGGTTGCCGCCCTTGCGCTGTAGCTTCAAAAAAGCCGCACGACGCTGAATATCGCCATTGGTGATCGCATTGCCGGAGACAATGACCTTGACCTCCGTTCCGCCGGCAGCAAAAGCCGGGTTCAGGGTCGCAGCCGTTCCAAGCGCTGTCATACATACGGCAGCGCCTAGCAGGGAGGCGAATAGAGGTCTTGCAAACATCATCTTTCTTTCCCGATTTCTTTCAGGTCGGTGTCCAAATAACGCCTTCAAAGTGAACTGACGTATCAGAAGCCAATCATATTATGATGCCTGTATAGAGGAGCCAAAGCGGCGAAACAATGACCCTTTAGCATTTTGCGAGGTTATGGGAGGCACTTAACTGAATAAAATCGATAAAAATCGTAACGTTATTTGAATATCAGCAGCAATGCTGATGCCTAAAAGGAAAGAGCGGAAACAAGATCAATTGTTTCCGCTCTTTCTAAGTTTAGAAGGTTTGGGCGCCACTGCCGATGTCGCCAAGCGTTCGGAACGAGATATTGAAACCTACACTATGCGATGCTTTGTCCTCTCCCGGATTGCGGGTTTGAACGTAAGCCATCGAGTAGGTGAAGCATTCATCGTCATAGGCGAGGCCGGAAGATGCGCGAACAAGCGTATCCGACACAAGATCATAAGTTCCGGAACCGAAAACGCGCCAGTTTGCATCAAGGCGTGCAGTTGCCGCACCCGTGACTTCCTGTCTGAGATCGGCATAACCGTAGGCTGGCTGTGCTGCGATATAAGCATATTGCGCCGAAACAGACAGTTTCTGCCAGTTCTGCTGCACTTCAAGTTCACCACGGCGGACATTGAGATTATCTTTGTCGAACCGCCCACGGGCAGCAAGTGCAAGGCCAGTCGAATTCGACGTGCCAATCATGGCAACATAGTCAGAACGAGCATCCTGCAGGCCTGAATCAGCACCGACATTGACGAAATCACTCGTGCCGAAGGAGTTTACGCCGCCCAACTGGAACGATTGTCCGGCAAGGGCGTAAAGCCCCCAGTCACTATTGCTGAAATTGCCAGAATAACGCAGGCCGAGATTGGCACGGGTGCCGCCTTCAACGCGGTCGTATCCTGAGAACTTATCGCGCGAAAACAAGTTGGTCGCATCGAACACGAAGCTCTGCGCATCCTCATTTGGAAGCTGGCCAGCGTAGCGTTCGTTATTGCGCATATAGATCTGTGCAATTGGCTCAAGAATATGTGTCGAACTGGTGGTCGAAAACAGGATAGGCCAACGCAGTTCAAGACCTGCCGTTGCCATTGCCCGCAATGCTTCAGACCGAACCACGGCATCCGTGTAACCAGCCACCGCAGGATCAAAGTTTGTATTGGCGCTGATAGCATCGCCACGCAGAGCCAGAAGCGGCGTGATTACCAAGCCTGCTGGCGTGATAAATGTACGCTTCCACTCAGCCTCAGTTGTGAACCGGGCATTCGTGCCGCTAAAGCCAGGAATACGCGGATAGGTAGAAAGAACCCTTTCGCCACCTATATAATTATACGCGTAGTTCGCATTCTTACGATACAGAACCTGCGCATTGGTGGTGATATTCAACTCGCCGCCATAGACTGGATCGGGCAGAGTATATGAATAGTCGAGACTTGGGAAAACCCAAGGCTGTTTGGAATGCATCTCATTTTCATTGCCCGGCAGATAAGATTCCTGCACGTTGAAACGATAGAAATTGAGATCGAAATAGTTCCGGTTATTGATGCCGGTCAGATAAATTTTCGAGGTCTGCGTCTGTGCGCTATAGCCTTCGAGATTATAAGTGCGGCTGAAATTACGGTCGGTCTGGGCCATAACATCCCAGCCGAACTTCCAGCGTGAATTGATATCGAAATCGCCCTTCGACGCTACCATTCCACGATTATCTTCGTTGCGATCAATCGTGTCACTGTCAAATTCGCCCGGCTTCATCTGATGAATGCCAGCAATCTGGAAATTATAGCTGCCGTTTTCGAGGCGATGACGCCATTCGGCCTGCGTCAGGAAGCCTTGCTTCGTGTAAGCAGTTGTTGAAAGCGTCAGATCGTAGTTTGGTGCCAAAGCCCAGAAATACGAGTTCTTGATACCGAAGCCGAGGTCGTCCTTATAAGCAAAGCCTGGGAACAGGAAGCCGCTCTTACGTTTGACGGTCGGGTCGGCCATTTCGAAAGCTGGGAAATATGCCAACGGCATACCGAACAGCTCGAACCTGCCGCGCTCGAAACGAACAGTTTTGGTCGCGCTGTTCCAAATGATCTTGCGTGCTTTGATCTGCCAGAGAACCGGCTTATCAGGATCTTTTTCGCAAGCCTGGCAAGCAGTGTAGACACCATTGTTAAAGGTGGTGATCTCACCATTGCTACGCTCGGCACTTTCCGCAGCAAAGCGCGTGTTATCTGTCGTCTCAACGCGCAGGCCATTCACAAAGCCGTCGCGGAAACTATCCGTCACATCAAGATGATCGGAGTAAATCTTGTTGCCGTCGCGTTCGACAATCTCGACATTCCCGGTCGCGGTCATGCGGCGGGTCTGCTGGTTGTAGGTAACCTTGTCCGCAACGAGACGATTGCCGTCATACTCAATGCGAACCTTACCCTGAGCGGTAACAACGTTCACATCACGATCATAGACAAGCTCATCCGCCTGCAGAAGCATACGAGCATTCGGATCGCTCTGGTAATTTGCCCCCAGAGCATCCTGCGCCTGAACCTGCGAAGGGATAATTGCAACTGAAATGAAAGGTATAGCAAGGGCGCACGCCAAGGCAGACCCGCGCGCAAGACGCGAGAACAAATGGGGCAGCACCATGCGGGCGTTACTCAAACCCACTAACCATCCTCCTTATGCAACAAAAAGGAGATACCAAAAAATGTTGCAATAACAACCGGAACCCAAGCAGCGACGAATGGCGGAACGAATCCCGCATTCCCGAATGCCTTCACCAGCACCGAAACGACATAAAGCATGAAGCCAGCAACAACGCCACCCAGAATCATCGCGCCGGACTGACCAAAGCGCACAAATTTCAGGGACACTGTTGCAGCAATGAGAGTCATGGCCATCAGCAATGCAGGCAATGCCAGAAGTGACTGGTATTGCATATCAAATGCGTTTGCCGAATAGCCAAACGAACGCGCAACTTCGATCTTGTGACGGAGCTGCGTGAACGGAATTGTATCAGGGGAGGCGAGCTTTTCTTCCACATATTCCGGACGCAACTGCGTTGGAATATTGATGCTCTCCAGTTTGCGCGGTTCCTCACCACGCGAGAATCGTGTGACGTCAGTTAGTTTCCAATGACCATCCATGAGTTTCGCAGTGCGAGCGTCATAACGGTCCTTGATTTTCTTCTTGTCATCGAACTGGATGAACGTGGCATCAGCAAGTGTTGCGCCACGGTCAAGAATGTTTTTGGCACCAATGATGGTCTCGCCTTCATCGGTTTTCTGGCGCAACCACGGATCACGCAGCGCAGAAACATCCGTCACTTTGCCATTCTTCCAGTTGGAAGCGATCTCGTCAGCTTTCGAAAAACCATAAGCGGCAAAAGGATTGAGAATAAAGATCGTTGCCAGACCAAACAGCAATGCGCCAAAGCAAGCAGGCAGCAGGAATTGCCAGGCAGAAACGCCGACTGAGCGCGCAACGACCAGCTCATATTTGCGATTAAGCGAAATGAGTGTCGCCATTGCCGAGAATAGCGCAACAAAGGGAATCATCTGCTGCATGATGAAGGGAACACGCATGGCAGAAAGGCCAAGTGCTGCCCATACGGTATAGCCGGGCAGGTTAGCGAGCTTGCTTGCATTCTCGGTAAAATCGAGAAGAAGCGCCAGCGCAAAGATGCCAAAAAGGAAATAGAATGTTATCTGCACATAACGTGCAAAGAAATAGCGCCCAAGCGTCCAGCCGATCATGCGCGACCTCCCGCATCTCCGCGGAATCGTCCAAGCAAGCGGTTATAAGTGCCAGACACACGTCTTCTCAGACGGTCGAGACCGTCAAGAATACGGTCATTCCATTTGTCTGGAATTCCGATACGTCGGCTCGTGACAAGGGCATATCCAGCCAGCAGGATTACACTGAGCGGGACGAGATACATGATGACGATATAAGTTTCGTCCTTATCAGCGCGGTCGGCAGAAAAATATCCGGCCCAATAGACAAGCAGCGCTGTGCTGATTGCTGAAAATGATGCGGATACGCGCGCTTCACGATGGGATCGGGAGTCACCGGCAAAGGCCAGCGCAATCATCGCAAAAACAACCGGATAGAGCCATTCCGTCAAACGACGATGCAATTCAGCCTTATAGCGCAATGGTCGCGTTTGCAGAATTGGATCGTTCGGGTCTGGGTTGAGCAGATAGTTAAGTGGGCGATCTTTAGCATAGATGACGAAATCGTCTCCAGCAGAGGTAAACTGGCTGAGATCGAAGGCATAGGAATTGAACTTGATGATCGAAACGGTGCCGTCCGAAACATCGCGACGCTGAACTTCGCCGTCTTTCATCAGCAGCATGTCACCCGCTGGCGTGCTGGCGATGTTGCCATCGGCGGCATAATAAATCAGGTCAAGCGAAGGGTCGCGGGAATCGGCAATGAATAGGCCACCGATGCTGCCATCGGCGCGGCGCTCGGCGATCTGGATATAGAGATTATCTGCAAGTTTGCGAAAGCTGCCTTCCTGCACAACGACATTGAGCAAATCCGCACTCGCATTTGCGATCATCGCGCGCATATTCATGCGGGCATATGGATCGACATAGTTCGCTACGAGAAAGGAAACCACCGAGATAATGGCTGCGAGCATAAGTATCGGACGCATTACTGCGCTGCGTGGCGCACCGGATGCGTTGATAACCACGAGCTCGGAATCCTGGTTCATCGTCGAGAGCGTCTGCGTAATTGCAATGATCAGCGCGAATGGCATGACCAGTGGAATTGCGGAAGGGATCAGGAGGGAGCTGAACTGGATAATAGTCTGAATGGACTGACCGCTTGTGGTGAGGAAGTCGACGCGTTGCAGCACCTGCACAGTCCACGTGATGCCCACTGCAGCGCCCAGCACCGCAAAGAACATGATCGCCACGCGGCGCAGGATGTACAACTCGATCAATTTCATAGGCGGAGTTTACATCCCGGTTCCGTTGAAGGAGCCTGTCCCTGAAGAAACAATGCTCGTAAATGAAAATTCAGTCTAATTGCACTTGGCTAAAATTAGCCAAAGAAATTAGGTTAACAGATTACTAAAGATTTCCAGCCGAAGCTAGCGCAAGCTTCTCTAAATGGAGAGAGCGGGCTGTTGCAACCTGTTTTTGCCGAACATAGGTGGGGACCGAAACGGAGCTTGGCAAGTTGTCACCGAAGTTAACGTAAAACTGATTTTCATGATGCGGCGGACTTGCCGTTTCGCCATATTCGTCTCACATGAGTAAGAAAAAGTCGCGACACAATCGTGTCATCTCATGGTCCGACCTCTGTTTGGAGTTGTTATGTCGAAACGTCCTTCCATTTCGTTCAGTGAATTTTCAGCACCGCAAAAAGGCGTAAGCATTGTTCTCGTTGCCAAGGGTGGAGGCTTCGCAGAAGAAGCGGGGCAGGCGGTTGGCGGAGCCGAAAAGATTGCTCGCATCGCCGAAATCTCAGGTTTTACGGGTGCTTTGGGCAAAACTGCGGAAGCAATTGAAACTTCTCAAGGCGGTATAGATAAGATCGTGTTGGTGGGTGTGGGTGAGCCCGGCGAACTTGGCAATGACGACTGGATCAAGATCGGTGGCGCAGCTTTCTCGCGAATCGGCAAATCCGAACGCGCAACGCTGACGCTGGCTCTGCCTGAAACCACGATTGCTGGCGACGAAGCGGGCGATGTGGCTCTGGGCATGATTCTTCGTTCATACGAGTTCAATCGCTATAAGACACGCAAGAGTGAAGAAAACGGCGAGCCGAAGCACGCAGCCAAGATCAATATTCATACCGCAGACGTACACAGTGCCAAAAGAGCTCTTGAAGCCGCTGAAGCCGTGGCCGATGGTGTGTTAAAAGCACGCGATCTCGTCAATGAGCCAGCCAACATTCTCGGTCCTGTCGAGTTCGCTGAAGAAGCTGAAAAGCTTGAGAAGCTTGGTGTGAAAGTCGAAGTTCTCGGCGAAAAAGAAATGAAGAAGCTCGGCATGGGCTCGCTTCTGGGCGTTTCGCAAGGGTCTGTGCGTCCGCCGCGTCTCGTCATCATGGAGTGGCAGGGTGCCAAGGCCAAGGAAAAGCCTGTCGCTTTTGTCGGTAAGGGCGTGGTGTTCGATACCGGCGGTATCTCTATCAAGCCTGCTGCTGGCATGGAAGAAATGAAAGGCGACATGGGCGGCGCTGCAGCCGTTACAGGTTTGATGCGCGCTCTTGCAGGCCGTAAAGCCAAGGTCAACGCAATCGGCGTGATCGGTCTTGTTGAAAATATGCCTGACGGCAATGCACAGCGTCCGGGTGATATCGTGACATCGATGTCTGGACAGACTATCGAAGTGATCAATACCGATGCCGAAGGCCGCCTCGTGTTGGCCGATGCGCTCTACTACACCAATGATCGCTTCAAACCGAAGTTCATGATCAACCTTGCAACCCTGACTGGCGCTATCATGGTGGCGCTCGGCACACATCACGCAGGTTTGTTCTCGAACGATGATGAACTCGCAGATCAGCTTTATGAAGCAGGTCAGGCAACGGGTGAAAAGTTGTGGCGCATGCCGCTGGGCAAGGAATACGACAAGATGATCGATTCCAAATTTGCCGACATGAAAAACAGCTCGGGCCGTTATGCAGGTTCGATCACGGCGGCGCAGTTCCTCAAGCGTTTTGTTGGCGACACACCTTGGGCGCATCTCGATGTCGCCGGAACAGCCATGGGTTCGCCAACGAACGAATATAGCCAGTCATGGGCTTCGGGCTATGGTGTTCGACTTCTCGACCGTCTCGTTCGCGATAATTTCGAAAGCTGAATCTGATTCAGGAACAACAAGTTGGGCCAGGAAAGTGAATCACTTTCTTGGCCTAAAGCGCGTCGCATTTTATCATGCCCAGACGATGCGCTTTAGGTCTTTGTTTTTACGCATGTCGTTAACGGAAAACCGGTCCCCACTTTTCCGCGACATGCTTTAATACCAAAGTTCATTGAGTGAAACTCATTGGACCTTGGTTAAGCCCGAGTGGTGCTTGAACTTTATCAAGGCGTGATGCGTTAGTATCTTGAGCCGCCTTGGTATAACGAATGCTCTATCCATTTGTTTTGACGCATTTGCCTCACGCAAAACTGCTTCGCACTTTTGGCTCAAATGCTTTAAAGAGAGCGCATGGCTGAAATTCTCTTTTACCACCTGACAGAATCGACACTGGATGAAGCTCTGCCGGGGCTTGTCGAGCGTTCACTTGGACGCGGCTGGCGTGTGACTATACAGGCGGTGAGCGATGAACGGCGTGATGCGCTCGATAACCTGCTATGGACTTTTTCCGACACATCTTTCGTTGCACACGGCACGGATAAGGAGCCGTACCCTGAGCAGCAGCCTGTATTGCTGACCACATCGGAAGCCAATCCCAATGGAGCGACGGTTCGCTTTCTGGTGGAAGGTGCGGCACTTGAGCAGGCAGGGGAATATGAGCGACTGGTCGTCATGTTTGACGGGCATGATCAGGATCAACTCGACCATGCACGGGCACAGTGGAAAGCCTTCAAGACGGAGAACCACGATTTGACTTACTGGCAACAGACAACAGATCGTCGCTGGGAGCGCAAAGCCTGATGCGAGCTATTTTCGTCGCAATGATTGTTGCGGGCTTCGGTCTCGCACTCGGTTATCCCTGGTATGTGCGCCATTTCACTGGCGATGAGATTGGTCGCTGGCCGATCCTTGAAAGCCGCCAGAGTGGCTTTATCACGCAGGAAATCCCGCTTACGGCAAGCGATGCGCCTGTGCGTATTTTTCTCGATGCGGTGCCGTTGCCGGGCTATGTGCCAGCTGAGCGTCGTTCGGCTGTAACGCTTGCCGTTAGCCGCAATGGCATGCCTGTCTTGTCGCAAGGTCTCGACTTTGCATCGACAAGCAGTTCAATCAATACGGATCGTCCGCAGGATGGCAGCGTGCTGCGTCAGAGTGCGGGCGATATCGATCCGGTTTTATCCGGAACCTACGCATTCCGCGCGGTTCAGGGCAATACGGACGGCCTACAACTGTCGAAAATCGATCTTGTTTTGAGGCGCGGTGCCGAAGAAGCAGACGAGACCTATACAACGATTGGTCTCATTCTGGGTGTGCTCGGCGTCTATGCGCTGATGCGGACGCGCATTCGCCGCCCGCAAGTTTAGAGCGCATCCCGAAAAGTGTGAAACGGTTTTCGGACAAAGATGCGCGTTAAAACAAATATTTAGAGCGCCGATCTGATTCAATCAGATCGAAACGCGCTCTAATCAGCCATTGCTTCTTCATATTCAGAAGACATTTCCAGCCATTTGTCTTCTGCCTCTGCGAGCGCTGATTTTGCATCGCTCATCTCTTTGTTGATCCGGATCGCTTTCTGCGGTTCCTTTTCATAGAGAACGGGATCTTCCAGCTGCGAAGTGAAACCCTGAATCTGTTTCTGCAGTTTCTGCATCAAGCTCTCGGTTTCCTTGATCTTTTTGAGCAATGGCGCCAATGTTTCGCGCTTCTGAGCAGCGAGTTTACGCTGTTCTGCCTTGTTGACCTTTGGGCCTTCGTCACGCTCAGAAAGCTGTTCGCCCTTGGCGTCGGCCAGAACGATCTGACGATATTCGTCCAGATCGCCGTCGAATGCTTTCACGCCACCTTCGCGCACAAGCCACAGACGGTCCATGGTCGCTTCGATCAGGTGACGATCGTGGGCGATCAGGATCACTGCACCGTTAAATGCGTTGAGTGCGTGTACGAGCTCTTCGCGACTGTCGATATCGAGGTGGTTGGTCGGTTCGTCGAGGATCAGCAGGTTTGGACCATGGAAGGTCGCAAGTCCCATCAGAAGACGTGCCTTCTCGCCACCGGATAGATCTCTGGCAGGTGTGAGCATCTTCTCGGTTGAAAGCCCCATCTGAGCCACGCGCGCGCGCACCTTAGCTTCCAGCTCTCCCGGCATGAGCTTGCGCACATGCTCAATCGCATTGTCCTCGGGGATCAGATCATCCATCTGATGTTGTGCGAAGAACGCAACCTTCAGATTGGGTGAAAGGGTTAAATTGCCTTTTTCGGGCTGCAACCGTCCGGCTATGAGTTTGGCGAGGGTCGACTTGCCGTTACCGTTTGAACCGAGCAGCGCAATGCGATCATCATTGTCGATGCGCAGCGTGACATTGCGCAACACTGGCTTGCCTGGCACATAACCAACATCGGCGTTATCGAGCGCAATAATCGGCGAGGCGGTCTTTTTTTCCGCATCCGGGAAGCGGAATGGCTGCACATTGCTTTCAACATAAAGTTCAATGGGTTTGAGCTTTTCCAAAGCCTTCATACGCGACTGCGCCTGACGAGCTTTGGTAGCCTTGGCCCGGAATCGTTCGACGAAGGATTCCATATGCTTGCGATGCGCTTCCTGCTTGGCATGTGCCTTTTGCTGAAGCTCCAGCATTTCATGCCGCTGTCGCTCGAACTGGTCATAGTTGCCGCGCCAGAAGCTGATCTTCTTCTGATCAAGATGCATGATCGAAGATGTGGCTGAGTTCAGCAGATCGCGATCATGGCTGATGATGATGACTGTGTGCGGATAACGCTTCACATAATCGACAAGCCACAGCACGCCTTCGAGATCGAGATAGTTGGTCGGCTCATCGAGCAACAGCAGATCAGGTTCCGCAAACAACACGGCAGCCAGAGCCACGCGCATACGCCACCCACCCGAAAATGCTGAGGCAGGTCTGCGCTGTGCCTCAGCATTGAAACCGAGACCTGACAGGATTGCGCCGGCACGCGCTTCTGCGGAATGCGCGTTAATATCGGCAAGACGTGTATGAATTTCGGCAATGCGATGCGGGTCAGCCGCCGTCTCAGCTTCTTCAAGAAGCGCTGCTCGCTCCTTGTCCGCTTTCATGACGATTTCGATCAGTGCGTCTTCTGTGCCGGGTGCTTCCTGAGCCACCTGACCGATGCGCGTATTTCTCGGTAAAGAAATACTGCCCGTTTCAGACGCAAGGTCACCGGTTATGACGCGAAACAAGGTGGATTTTCCGGTGCCGTTACGCCCGACAAAACCCGTCTTCGACCCCGCAGGCAGTGTTACACTGGCGTGGTCGATCAGAAGGCGTCCGGCAATACGTACGGAGATGTCGTCAAGAATAAGCATGGTGAAAAGGCTTTTGCACGGCTTCGGAAATTTCCGCAAGTATCGACTATCAACTATCAGGCGAAGCGGCGGCCCGCTTCGGTGCGCTGAAACTGAATGAGATCCAACGATGGCGCATCAGCACTGAGCCGCGTTAGTGCTGCATGGATTTGTCCGCGATGGTGTGTCTGGTGGTTGAAGAGGTGGGCAAGCGCCGGTGCGACTCGTTGACTGATCGTGCGAACATTGGTTGCCGTCATATAAGTGAAGCGACCAGCGAGCTGTTCCGCATTCATGCCTTCAACATACTTACAGATGCGCTCATCTTCGGCCCTTCGCATGTCGCGGAGCTTGATGAAATCGTCAGTGATAATAGCATCAAGCTGATTTGGATGATCACCTTCGCCAGTAAAGCGCTTCATCCAGATACGATCAGTAACCAGCAAATGGTTGAAGGTGCGGTGCACTGATCCGAAAAATAATCCCAGGTCCAGCCTGTAGTCAGCATCGCTCAAATCGGCAGCCGCGGAATAGAGCAATTCGTTGGCCCAACGATTATAGTAGGCGAACATTTGAAAGTGCTGTTCCATGACTGCCCCCGAAAGCATTTCCAGCAAAAGTGCGAAGCGGTTTTGCGTGAGGTAAATGCGAAAAATAAAAAGACAGAGCGGCTTCAATCATTCCTTTTGAATCCAAACCACTCTCGTGAATCGATTTCACCATCTATGCAGTCAATTTTCTGCCGTCTCAAGCTGATAAGAGGTTTGCTGGAGGGGCTCCCCCTTGGCAATCGGGGCTATCAACGCTATAGAGCCTCACTTTTCTAATTTTCCATCATACAAGGTGTCATAATGGCAATCGAACGTACCTTCTCCATGATCAAGCCTGATGCGACCCGCCGCAACCTGACCGGTGCTATCACCGCTAAGCTCGAAGAAGCTGGTCTGCGCGTTGTCGCTTCCAAGCGCGTCTGGATGAGCCTGCGTGAAGCAGAAGGCTTCTACGCTGTTCACAAAGAACGTCCTTTCTTCGGCGAACTGACTGAATTCATGTCTTCCGGCCCCACAATCGTTCAGGTTCTCGAAGGCGAAAACGCCATTGCCAAGAACCGTGAAGTCATGGGCGCAACCAACCCGGCAAACGCAGACGCAGGCACGATCCGTAAGGAATTTGCTCTGTCGATCGGCGAAAACTCGGTTCACGGTTCGGACGCTCCTGAAACTGCAGCTGAAGAAATCGCTTACTGGTTCTCCGGCACCGAAATCGTCGGCTAATACCATATCGGTATCAAGAAAAAGCCCGGTCGCGAGACCGGGCTTTTTTTATGTAGGCATTTAGAAAATCAAAGGCTCTGAGCAAGCCTTGCCAGCTCGTCGCCGCCCTCATCGATCAGAACGAGTTTTCCCGCGTCCATCCTGTATGAGCGTGTTTTTCCAAGAACATCGAGGAACTTGCGCTCCTGATTCATCAGCGCAGGTGGACATTGCATATAGGTCGAGCCGATTTCGGCAAACGAAATACTGCTTCCTGAGATTGCCGCTTTGCTCATAAAGCGATTGCAGCCACCCGAACCACTGACAGTGCCGTCAGCGCCTACCAACAGCGTCGTCTGTGCAGTGTCAATGACGCCGCCGCCCTGAATGTCTTCTGCAAGCCAGTCCTTGCCCTCGATGCCAATCGTTACGGCCTCATCGGCACTTTTGCGAACCATCACCACTTTAAGCTCAACAGGCTCTTCAGGATTCTTTGGGTCGATCGTGTAACGTTCGTCACTCACAAACCAGAGCGTGTCGCCAGCAACGATGCGGGCCTGCAAAGCATAGGTGTGCTGTGGTTCAATCCCGTCTGTATCGAAATTGATGGCAAATGGAATCGGTGAGCCCTGAGGAGCCTCGATTCGTGTCTCTCCAATGGTCTTGGAAGGCGCATCAGCGAGGGAAACATCATTGAGCTGCACGATGAGGTGCGCTTCCGGCGGCAGAGCGATGCGCTCACGGTAAACAACCTTACCGCTGATTGTCTTGTCAGCCGCAATGCTGGCAGTTGGCATGGACGTCGTGAAAAACATGGCCGCTCCGCCGAGCACGCCAATGCCTGCAGTGAGCGCTGCCACGATTGAAAGAGTTTTCGTAAGTCCTTTTAGCATTGCCAAATCCGAAACTTCCGTTCCTCGCATTTTTGTCTTGTGTCTTCGGTGGTACTCACAATCGGTCGATTGTGTCAGTGATCCCATACCCGTACACATCTTGATTCATGAGGCAGACAATAAACGCTGCTTCATGTGAAAATTGTGGCAGTGCAGTAACGCACCATCCAAAATACCCTATATTTTAGGGGCTTAAATAGTTAATTCGCGATTAAATAGAACGCGTGAAATTCTTTCCATGTAAAAAACAGTTTTACCTGCGACAACTTGCCCGCAAAAGATGAGGGTTTCAGGTCCTCTGCCACCGTCCTCGGCTTTGTTCGTCTTCGGCTTTTGATTCTACCCAGTCGCCGGTTCCGCCTTCAATCAGATGCTCACGTTTCCAGAATGGAGCCCCCGTTTTCATGAAGTCCATCAGGAACGATGCAGCCTCGAAAGCGGCCTGACGATGGGCTGATGCTGTGACAACGAGAACAATGTTTTCGCCGGGTTTAATCAATCCAAAACGGTGAATAATGGAAACGCCAGACAGAGGCCAGCGCTCAATGGCATCATGAGCGATACGGCGAATTTCAGCTTCTGCCATTCCGGGGTAATGTTCCAGCTCAAGTGCTGAAAGCTTGCCGCCTTCATCACGACAAAGGCCGGTGAAGCTGACTATAGCGCCAATATCATTGCGACCTTCACTAAGCTGACGGATTTCTTCGGCGATATCGAAGTCTGTATCGCGAATGCTGATGAAAAGGGGGCAGGTCGATTGGCTGGTCATGTTCTGACTATATCAGCCACCCGTCATGGGTGGAAAAAGCGCCACTTCATTACCGTCTCTGACCAGTTCGTCATGCTCGGCATGTTCCTGATTGATCGCGGCACGAATGACATTTTCATGCTCGAACGCCGCTTCATATTCATCGCCAAGGCTTTTGAGGTGGGTGATAAGCGCGCCAACGCTGATCGTTTCGGAAGGAAGTTCTATGACTTCCTCTCCCTTGCCGATTTTTTCACGCACCCAGGCGAAGTAGATCAGATTTACGCGCAAGACGATCAATCCATCACATGTTTGAGGCCTGCGCGGAAATAATCCCAACCCGTGTAAAGCGTCAGGATCGCGGAAATCCAGAGCAGAACGATGCCAATTTCGGTTGTGTAAGGCAGGATTTTTTCCCCGGCAGGGCCAGCGAGCAGAAACGCCAATGCAACCATCTGTGCGGTGGTTTTCCACTTGGCAAGTTGTGAAACCGGAACACTGACCTTCAACTCGGCGAGATATTCACGCAGGCCCGATACAAGAATTTCGCGGCAAAGGATAATGATCGCAGCCCACAGGCTCCAGCCAGCGATTGTCTTTGCCGGATCGGCTGCAAGCAGAAGAAGACAGGTGGAAACTAAGAGCTTATCAGCAATTGGGTCGAGCATACGTCCAATCGTGGAGGTTTGTTTCCAGGCGCGCGCCAGATATCCGTCGAAAAAGTCTGTGATGCTTGCAAAAACCAAAATTCCCAAGGCGCTCCAACGAGCAAAGTCACTGGAATGAAGGCGGCCTTCAACAAAGAAGCACAAAGCGACTAAAGGCACCGCAAGAATTCTCACGTATGTCAGAATATTGGGTAAAGAGAGAGAGTGATTTTTCCGCATTGTACCGCCGCATTCGTTATTGGTGCACAACATCAGGGATGACCAAGAAAATCAACACCTGCTCATGTGTTCTGTCGGGACGTAATGACGCCCTTACAGGATTAGTTGCCCAAACCCGGACAAAATTACGTCATCGATCATGAAAATGGTCGTGAATGGTCTTTGCCATGGCCTCCGATATGCCATCGATCTGCATTAAATCCTCGATTGCCGCTCTGGATACCGCTTTTGCCGTGCCGAAATGATGGAGAAGTGCACGCTTGCGCGTTGGACCGATTCCCGAAATTTCATCCAGCGGATTCGCGACCATTTCCTTCTTGCGCCTTGCCCGATGTGTGCCAATGGCGAAACGGTGTGCTTCATCGCGCATGCGCTGGATGAAATAGAGAACCGGATCGCGCGGCGGCAGCGTAAAGGCTTGCTTGCCTTCGACAAAAAAGCGCTCGCGTCCTGCTTCGCGGTCCACACCCTTGGCGATACCGATGGCGGTCACCAGATGACTTATGCCCAATTCCCCGAGTATCTGGCGAACCGCTCCCACCTGACCCTGACCACCGTCAATCAGTATAACGTCAGGCCATGCCGGGAAGGCATCGTTGACGGCTTCCGGGCTCTCCGTTCCCGTCACAGGCTCCGGTTCACCGTGTTCCTTGACGAGACGTGAAAACCGCCGCTCGATCACTTCGCGCATCATGCCAAAGTCATCGCCCGGTGTGATGTCCGTCGATTTGATATTGAACTTGCGATACTGATTCTTGACGAAGCCTTCCGGCCCGGCAACGATCATACCACCAACCGCATTCGTGCCCATGATATGCGAGTTATCATAGACTTCGATGCGGCGCGGCGTATGTGGAAGGCCAAAGGTCTCGGCCAGACCTTTCAAAAGACGCGCTTGCGAAGAGGTCTCCGCAAGTCGGCGTCCGAGTGCTTCTCGCGCATTGGTCAGAGCATGATCGACCAGCTCTTTCTTTTCTCCGCGTTGCGGAACATTGACCTGAACGCGATGGTTCGCACGCGAAGATAGCGCTTCAGCAATAAGCGATTGTTCTTCAACGCTTTCGGAGAGCAGAACCAGCTTGGGGCAGGGTTTGTCATCGTAAAACTGCGACAGGAACGCGCCGAGCACTTCCGCAGGTCCGAGTGAACTGTCCGCTTTTGGGAAATAGGCGCGGTTACCCCAGTTTTGCCCGGTACGGAAGAAGAAGACCTGAATACAGGTCATGCCGCCTTCCTGATGGATGGCAAAGACATCGGCTTCTTCAACGGTCTGCGGATTGATGCCCTGATGCGATTGCACATGGGAAAGGGCCGAGAGGCGATCACGATAAACCGCAGCATGTTCGAAATCGAGCTCTGCAGAAGCTGCCTGCATCGCTGCCGCAAGATGATCCTTCACAGTCTGGCTTTTGCCCGACAGGAAGGCTTTGGCTTCGCCCACTAGCTCAGCATAATCCTCGTCACTGACTTCATGGGTGCATGGACCGGAACAGCGTTTGATTTGATAAAGCAGGCAGGGACGGGTGCGCGTTTCAAACACAGAATCCGTGCATGTACGCAGTAGAAAAGCGCGCTGAAGCGCGTTGATCGTGCGACCAACGGCCCCTGCAGAAGCAAACGGGCCAAAATACTCCCCCTTGCGCGTGCGTGCGCCGCGATGCTTGAAAATGCCGGGTGCACGATGATTGCCGCTCAACAAAATGTATGGAAATGACTTATCGTCGCGCAGCAGCACGTTAAAACGCGGGCGCAAGCGCTTGATAAGATTCGCTTCAAGCAGCAAAGCTTCGGTTTCCGTGCGTGTGACGACGAATTCCATTGTCGCCGTCTCACCAATCATGCGGGTGATGCGGTTCGAATGGCCGACTCCACGCGCATAATTGGAGACACGCTTTTTCAGGCTGCGTGCCTTGCCGACATAGAGCACGTCGCCATCGCTGTTGAACATGCGATAGACGCCCGGATTATTCGGCAAGCGTTTGACGAAGGCATTGATAATGTCTGCGCCGCTCAGACCTTTCGTATCCGGCAATCCATCCGACGAATCCCACTGTATAGAATCGGCCGCAGAGGCAACGGCTGGTGCCTCTTCGAGTGCGTCATCGTCGTCATCAGATTCTGCATCGCCCATGATTATACCAGCCACATCCTGCTCATCATCCGACGGCAGGTGTGAAATGGCATCATCAATGGTCTTGCGTGGTCCGGTCATTCCTTAATTCCTGCAATATCCGGGGTCTCCCATGCCAGATGCTGCCCACCATCAAGCGCAATCATCTGGCCGGTCACAGAGCGGCTTTCCCAGAAATAGCGAACAGTGCGTCCAAACTCTGACAGGTCGGGCGCGCGGTGCAAAGGCAAACGGCTAACCTGCAATTCAAAGTCATCTGCATTCTGGCGCTCGCTCGGCAAAGTAGGGCCGGGGGCTATGGCATTGACGCGAATGCGCGGTGCCAGTGCCTGTGCCAGCGTTTTTGTGGCATTCCAGAGGGCAGTCTTGGAAAGTGTGTAGGAAAAGAACTGTGGGTTCAGCTTCCAGACCCGCTGGTCGATGACGTTGATAATAAGACCATCTGTATCGTCAGGCAGAGCTTTCGCCATTTCTTCGGCAAGAATTACCGGCGTTTTCAAATGAATCGCAAAATGACGATCCCAAAGCTGCATATCCAGATTGCCAACGCGATCATCTTCAAACAGCGATGCATTATTAATGAGCATACGAATCGGACCGAGCTGCTCTGCCGCCTGTTGCAACAATCCGCGCACATCGCTCTCATCTGAGAGATCAGCCTGTACAACACAGGCCTTGCCGCCATTCTCAGTGATTTGCGCTGCAAGCGCCTCGCCGTCATTAACGGAGCGGTTGCAGTGAATAGCTACCGGAAAGCCGTGTGTCGCCAGATCTTCGACAATGGCCTTTCCTATGCGCCGCGCGCCGCCCGTCACCAGAACAGGGCAATTTGCAAGCGGGTTGGTTTCCGGATTTTCCAACAGGGTAAACACTTTCTTATCGTGAATCATCGCTTCATTTCATGCCATTTTGCCGGAAAAAATGCAGCTAAAATTAAAGGGCTTACGGTTCACTGCTGACAAAAACATAACAAATTCAGTGGTTTCAATCGGATGAGGCTCTTTCAGTTCACAGAATAGAGATGCTGCTTATTCCTATATAGGTGTGTGGTGGGAGCGTTGCGAGAATGCAACATCGTAATTTTGCCACGTTCTCGTCAGGTTCTCTCCACAGAAGGGGGCAGATCGTGCCGCATTTACCCTCGATATGTCTGTCCTGTCAGCGCGGCATGGGCGGTTTACTCCCCAAGATGTTGCCCACCCGATAAGGGACCGCGCTAAAGGTAATTTTTAGTCAAGGAGAATGCTATGCGCACTCTTAAGTCTCTTGTAATCGCCTCGGCTGCGCTGCTGCCGTTCTCTGCAACTGCTTTCGCAGCTGACGCCATCATGGAACAGCCTCCTGTTCCAGCACCTGTTGAAATGGCTCCACAGTCCAGCTGGGCTGGTGGTTACACCGGTCTGTACCTCGGCTACGGCTGGAACAAGGTAAAGACCAACACCGACGGCTCGATCAAGCCTGACGACATGAAGGCTGGCGCATATGCTGGCTGGAACTTCCAGCAGGACCAGTTCGTATATGGTGTTGAAGGTGATGCAGGTTACTCCTGGGCCAAGAAGTCCAAGAATGGTCTGGAAGCCAAGCAGGGCTTTGAAGGCTCGCTCCGTGGCCGTCTTGGTTACGACCTGAACCCAGTTATGCCTTACATCACCGCTGGTGTTGCTGGCTCACAGGTTAAGCTGGACAACGGCATTGAAGACGAAAGCAAGTTCCGCGTTGGTTGGACTGCTGGTGCCGGTCTGGAAGCTAAGCTGACCGAAAACATCCTTGGTCGCGTTGAATACCGCTACACCCAGTTCGGTAACAAGACCTACGACCTCGGAACCGAATCGGTCCGTAACAAGCTCGACACCCACGACATTCGCGTTGGCGTTGGCTACAAGTTCTAATTACGTCGTAATTGAACAGAAAAAAACCGGGCAGGAAACTGCCCGGTTTTTTTTTATTATTCAAATTTCAGGCGTGGGGCAGGAGCTTTGAAAGTTCGGGGTGCAGTTCTTCAAAGCGCTTTATCCAGCGCTTGAGTTTTGGGCGACCACGTTCCCATTTGCCTTCAAAGCGCAAACCCAGATAGCCAAGTGTGGCTGCCACGGCCAGATGGCCGCCATGAAGCTTGCCAGCAAGGCGAGGCGGGGCTTCGTTCAGAAGGTCGAGCGCGCGCTCCGCCTTGCGCCATTGCAGATCAAGCCACGGCTGGTGCACCTTTTCTTCCGGACGCATACGGCGCTCGTAAACATGCGCGAGCAGAACATCCGACAAGCCGTCTGCAATTGCTTCGTAACGTTCCGCGTCGGTGCGCTTTTCAGCATTGCGTGGGAAAAGCTTGTTGCCCGATATGCGGTTGAGATACTGCATGATCGCGCGGCTGTCGAAAACCGACTTGCCATCATCCGTCACCAAGGTCGGAATCTTGCCGAGTGGATTGGCATTGATGAGATCGTCCGGCTCGGCAGATGTCGTAACCACCACGCTCTCAAATGGAATACCCGCATGTTGTGCGGCCATACGCACCTTCGCACTGTAAGGCGAGGCCGGTGAATAGAGGATCTGAGTCATCTTCATTCCTGATTGTGAAAACTACGGCGAACATTTCCGGCAAAAGTGCAAAGCGATTTTGCGTAAGATAATGCGAAAAAACAAGCAGTTAGACGGTTTCAACGAGCCGCTGGCATCATAACGGAACGGCTGCGACAAGCATTGGTATTGATCTGTTCACAGGCACGGAACTTGAGGTCCCTGGTCATACAGATGCGAACTTCCTGAAGATAGTTGCTCTTGCATGATACAGACACGCCGTCAGGTTTCATGTCGGGATTTGCCGCAATAAATGCTTTCTCAACCAGCATCGGGTCGACGCGCCGACCCGAAGTAAGGTTGCGAAGGCTCGGCGGAATGTTCACGTGCTGATAGGCTTGGCGAACTGTGGCGAAATAGTCGTTCTGCGAGAGACCGGAGCAGCTTCCATGTTTGCGCCATTGATGCGCAACAAGCCCTGTTGAGGGCATGATATCGGAAACGCTTGAAACAATCTGGCGAGGCACAAAGCTTCCACGGCTGCGGGTATTGTCAAACTGACAATTGGCGGGATAGCCCCACTCGTTCTGTGGCCAGAGACCGTGGACCACAAAACCGAATGGCCGACTGGTGCCGCATTGCTGTTTATTTGCTCTTGGACCTTCCAGAGTACAATAGCTCGGTGACCAGGAAAGAGACAGCACATAGAAATCAAAATCACCGGGGCGACTATTGCCCTGGTCCTGCGCCATTGCGGGTAGCGCTGCAAAAGAGGTGGCAAGAAGGGCGGTTGAAAGCACCGCCAGTTTGCGCATCATCGTGGTCACAATCAGCGCAGGACGCGGCAGCTTGCGTCGTAGACGAACCAGCGGTCGAAGCCGTCAACGCAGAATTCAACATTCTGGCCAACGCCAGCAAAGCCCTGGCCTTCTTCTACCATGTACCAAACCGAACGATGCTGACCGTCGCTGAGAACAGCGGTGGCCTTACAATAGGTCCGTTCGATCTGCGCCGGATTGTTTTTTGGCTCATAGCGGGTGAGGCGAACATCACTCATCGCGGAAATGCCAACTTGCGGCAGGTTTGGAACATTGCGCACCTGATAGCCGAAATCAGCAACGACACTGCGCAAAACCCCCTGCTGGCTGCAAAGACCGGCATCGCCGACAGATGTCGGTGCCGAAGTCAGGTAATCGGCAGCGCTTGCGGGCAGGGAAGCGAACGTCAGGGGAAGAACCGAAGCAGCCAGAAGGGCTGCTCGAGAAAACTGTCCGATGCGATCCAACTTGCGTTGCATGTCTTTTTCCTGTCTCACAATTCGAGCATGAAGCTCGTTTTCCAAACTTATCTGGGCGCAGTTTCATTCAGCAATTGGAAACGGTCAAGTACGATCCGTCTCACCGCGTATCCATTGAATGCTGAAATTGCCTCCCTTTTCCTCGCTAAGCAACTTGGTAAGGCAGGGAAGCAGGATTTGCATCTCACTTTCCAGTGTAAATGGCGGGTTCACGACAATCATTCCGGTGCCGTCAAGACGCGGCTCCAGTGACGGTGCCCGAATCGCAAGTTCGATCCGCATGATCTTGGGAATCTCGGTTTCGCGCAGACGCTTCGAAAACCGCTCCGTCTCTTTGCGGTCCTTCACCGGATACCAGAACGCATAGGTTCCACCGGGAAAGCGCTTGTAAGCCTTTACGAGCCCATCCACGAGGCGATCGAATTCACCTTCTATTTCAAAAGGCGGATCAACAAGCACCAGCCCACGCTTTTCCTTGGGCGGCATATGTGCACCAAGCGACAGCCAGCCATCAAGCTCGATGACGCGCGCCTGATAGTCGCCGTCAAACAGCTTTGCCAGCTTTTTGGCATCTTGCGGATGCAGCTCAATCGCTGAAAGACGATCCTGCTTGCGTAGAAGATGCCGCGTCAGAAGCGGAGAACCGGGATAATGTTTGAGCTTATTTCCTTTGTTCACCGTGCGAACTGCGTCGAGATAGGGCTGAAGCAGTTCGATAGCCGCTTGTGGAACGTCACCTTTTTCGATTGCATCCACCACACGACTGATGCCGCCAGTCCACTCGCCTGTTTTCTCGGCTTCAGTGCCGCGCAGATCGTAAAGACCGATGCCCGCATGGGTATCGATCACACGGAAGGCCTGATCCTTGCGTTTGAGATATTCAACAATGCGGGAAAGGATGACGTGCTTGACGACATCAGCAAAGTTCCCGGCGTGATAGGCGTGACGGTAATTCATGTTCGCGCTTGTTTCATGCCTCGTCGCTTTCGGCAATATCCGTGCTCAGTTAAATGTGACATAAAACCGTCATCATCCGCTCTCATCTGAGTCGAGTTTTGCATGTCTGGTAGCGTTCTGCTGATAGTCCTTTGTGGCGCGTTTCTTCACGCAAGCTGGAATGCTATCGTAAAGGGGAGTGGTGACAAGTTTTTCGCTGCAGCCAGTGTAACTGGTGCGGCCGGATTGATCGCTGTATTTTTCCTGCCATTTTTGCCGCTGCCGCATCCGTCGAGCTGGATATTCATTGGGCTCTCGACGATCACTCAGGTCTTTTACATGTCGCTGGTGGCCGCCGCTTATAAATCGGGCGACATGAGCGAGGCCTATCCGATCATGCGCGGCACCCCACCTTTATTGGTGGCGCTGGTCAGTGCGCCGCTGATTGGCGAAGTGATGGGCTGGCGTAGCTGGGTTGGCGTTATGCTGATCTGCTCGGGCGTTTTGGCGATGGCGCTTGAAGCGCGGCGTCGCAATGGTGGCACTTCCAGTAAAACCGCTCTGCTTGCCTTGGCCAATGCTGGCTTCATCGCAGCCTATACCATCATCGACGGTGTGGGTGTCCGCGCATCGGGCCATACTTTATCTTATACGTTGTGGCTGTTTTTGATAAATGCCTTTCCGCTTGCCGGTTGGGCGCTCTATCGCGAGCCGGATCGCTTTCTGAACTATGTTCGCAACCATTGGCGTCCGTCGCTCGTGGGCGGTTTGGGGACATTGGGTTCTTACGGCCTTGCTCTGTGGGCGATGACGATGGCACCGATTGCAGTGGTTGCAGCTCTGCGAGAGACAGCAATCCTGTTTGGTGTGCTGATATCTGTGTTCATTCTCAAAGAGAAAGTCGGTTTGCCGCGTTTTCTGGCAGCAGGCCTCATTGTTTTGGGCGCGATCACGCTGCGACTGGCTTGAAGATATATTTCGTCGCAGGCTTCTTAATTCGTGAGAAATTCGTTTCTGCGGAAGATGGGTTGCGCTAAAAAAGCACCATGAACCAGCTGTCCCCAAAAGCGAACATCAAAATTGGACATTCTGCTTGTCCGCATGATTGCCCGTCCACTTGCGCGCTCGACGTTGAGCTGCTGGATGAGCACACCATTGGCCGTGTGCGCGGTGCAAAGGATAATAGCTACACCGCAGGCGTGATTTGCGCCAAGGTTGCACGCTACGCCGAACGCGTGCATCACCCGGATCGCTTGAAGCATCCGCTTATTCGCGCAGGTCGCAAAGGTGACGGCGAGTGGAAACAGGCATCATGGGACGCAGCGCTCGATCTGATTGCAGAACGCTTTGTCAAAGCCGAAGAGACATATGGCAGTGAGAGCGTCTGGCCTTATTACTATGCGGGCACGATGGGGCTGGTGCAGCGTGATTCCATCAATCGACTGCGTTTTGCCAAGCGTTATTCAAACCAGTTCGACAGTTTCTGCACAAACATGGCTTGGACCGGCTATTTTGCTGGAACGGGAAGTCTGACAGGTCCAGACCCGCGCGAGATGGCAAAAGCTGATGTGGTTGTCATATGGGGCACCAATGCCGCCGCCACTCAGGTCAATGTTATGACCCATGCGGTGCGGGCCCGAAAAGATCGCGGCGCCAAGATCGTTGTCATTGATATTTATGCCAATGCCACTGTGCGGCAGGCGGATATGGGTATTGTGCTCAAGCCCGGCACCGATGGTGCCTTTGCCTGTGCTGTCATGCATGTTTTGTTCCGTGACGGCCTTGCTGACTGGGAATATCTCGATCGCTATACTGACGATCCAAAGGGGTTGGAAGCGCACCTTGCTGCGCGCACGCCTGAATGGGCTGCTGAAATTACCGGTCTCAGCGTCGAAGAGATTGAGGCGTTCGCGCATCTGGTGGGCAAGACCAAGCGCACTTATTTTCGCCTTGGCTATGGTTTCACACGCCAGCGAAATGGTGCGGTGAACATGCATGCAGCCGCATCGATTGCCTGTGTGACCGGCGCATTTTTATATGAGGGCGGCGGTGCATTTCATTCCAATTCCGGCATCTTCAAGATGGACAAGCGCGAGATTGAAGGTCGCGCGATGCAGGATATGAATATCCGCTTCCTCGATCAGTCCAAGATCGGGCGCATCCTGACGGGCGATAGCGAAGCACTTTATGGCGGTCCGCCTGTGACTGCGATGCTGATCCAGAATACCAATCCGATGAATGTAACGCCGGAACAGCGTCTGGTGCGCGAAGGTTTTGCTCGTGAAGACCTGTTTGTCGCTGTGCATGAGCAGTTCATGACGGATACGGCAAAGATGGCTGATGTCGTTCTGCCTGCGACGACCTTCCTCGAGCATGACGATATTTATCGTGGCGGCGGTCAGCAGCATGTGGTGCTTGGGCCCAAACTGATTGAACCGCTTGCGGAGGCGCAGCCGAACATCTTTGTGATTAACGAACTCGCAAAGCGATTGGGCGTTGCGCATTTGCCCGGCTTTGACCTCGATGAGCGCACGCTGATCGACAATATGAATGCCAATAGTGATCTCCCGCATTTCGACGAGCTGAAGGAAAAGCGCTTTGTCGATTTGCAGCCGCCATTCGAGGAAGCGCATTACATCAACGGCTTTAATTGGCCGGACGGCAAATTCCGCTTCCGCCCCGACTGGACCGGAAGCCCATCGCCGAACAAGCCGCCGGAAGTTATGGGTCTGCAAGGCCCGCATCAATCTATGCCGGTCTTTCCAGACTACTGGAACGTGATTGAGGCTGTGGATGCAGACCATCCATTCCGCCTTGCAACGTCGCCAGCGCATAATTTCCTGAATTCGACATTTGCTGAAACGCCGACATCGCTTGCCAAGGAAATCAGGCCGGAACTTCTCATCCACCCGGATGACGCGGCAGATCTTGATATTGCTGATGGCGAGCGGATTGAAATCGGCAATCATCGCGGTGAAGTCGTACTTCATGCCGTATTGCGCGCTGGTCAAAAACGCGGTGTGGTGGTGTCGGAGGGTATTTTCCCCAATTCCACTTTTGAGCGTGGCGAGGGGATCAATACACTGATCGGGGCCGAACCTGCCGCCCCTTATGGCGGTTTGGCGGTTCACGACACGAAGATCTGGATCAAGAAAATCACTTAAAGCGCATCCCGAAAAGTGTGAAGCGGTTTTCGGATAAGATGCGCGCCAAGGAAATGAATCAAAAGCCCGCGCCGAGCAGATGCTCAGCGCGGGCTTTTGTATTTATGAAGTTGATTAGCCTGCGTAGTTCAGCTTGAGCTTGGAAAGGCCAACGGCTGCGTTGAGACCTTTCTGACCCTGAAGCGAGATAGGCTGCAGGGAAATCGTCTTCCACGAACCACCGGTCAGAATGTTGGTGCCTGCGCCGATGCCAATCGCGGCATTTGCCGATGCGCCGACATAACGGCCCTTCAATGCACCCTCAGGGCGAACGGTTGGTGCCCAGACGGCCCAAGCAATCGTACCGCCATTGATGAAGCCCACATCAACGCCAATCTTGGTGATGTTACCGGTATAATGTTCAACCGGACCACGACCGTGAACAGGGCTGAACACACAATCCACATCCTGCTGGCTACCGATGATAACACCGATAGCAGGGGAAATATTGCAGGAGAGGGTGCCAACTTCCGAACGCGGCTGGGTGCGGCCTGAGCCAGGAGGCGCCACGAAGTCAGCAGCAAGGGCAGGTGCGGTAATTGCTATGCCCGAAATGACGGCCATAGCCGACAGGAAGGAAGTCGAAAAACGGAGAGACATGATGTTGTCCTCTAATAAAACACAATACAGAAAGAGACGCTCATGCGACTCTCAAGGGTTGCCGAAGCAAGTCCCCTTACGCACTGGAATTAGGGCATTTTCACGAGAATTAAAGTTTTGTTAACGAAAAAATTCACGTGTGATGAATTTGTCGCGCCTAATCTCCTGTTTAGGATCAGGCGCTGATCACCATTGTATCTTGCGGCACTCCTGCTTCCGTATTGCCGGTGGCAAATTTGCTAAGCGCCAGAGCGTAGATCTTGTGTTCGGCTTTCAACACGCGAGCAGCGAGACTGTCTTCTGTATCGCCGTCAACAATTGGAACTGCAGCCTGTGCCAGAATAGGCCCTTCATCCATACCTTCCGTCACCAGATGCACGGTGCAGCCAGCAAGCTTCATGCCAGCATCTAGCGCACGCTGATGCGTATGCAGGCCAGGAAAAAGCGGTAGCAGGGAAGGGTGGATATTGAGGATACGCCCCTCATAAGGTGCAATGAATTTGCCTGACAGAAGCCGCATATAGCCAGCTAGGCAAATGATATCGGGATTTAGCGCTGCAAGTGCTTCAAAGATTGCGTCTTCATGTGCATCCTTCGAGGCATAATCCTTGCGGGTGAACGCTTGCGTTGCGATACCAGCGGCCTGTGCTTTCGCAAGGCCGCCAGCGTCTGGCTTGTCGGAAAAGACTGAAACAATCTCAGCCGGAAAATCGGGTGTTTGAGCAGCGCGGATCAGCGCCTCCATATTGGAGCCGCCGCCCGAGATGAAAATAACGACCCGCTTGCGGCTCATAGTGCCAGAGTACCCTGATAGACGACGCCTTCGCCTTCGCGCTTGATCATGCGACCGAGCGTAACGACATTTTCGCCTTCGGCGGCGAGGGCTGCAACCACTTCATCAACCTTGTCAGGCGTGACAACAGCGATCATGCCGATGCCGCAGTTGAAAGTGCGCAGCATTTCGAGTGGCTCGACGCCGCCGGTCTTGGCAAGCCAGGAGAATACGGCTGGAACATCGATTGCATCGAGATTGATTTCAGCGGCAAGGCCTTCCGGCAGGACGCGCGGAATATTGTCCGGGAAGCCGCCGCCAGTGATGTGCGCCAGTGCCTTGATGCCATCCGATGCGCGGATCGCAGCGAGCAGAGGCTTCACATAGATGCGGGTAGGCGTCAGCAGAGCTTCGCCCAGTGTTGCACCTTCCTTGAACGGCGCATCAGACTTCCAGCCAAGGCCGGACATTTCAACGATGCGACGCACCAGCGAGAAGCCGTTGGAATGAACGCCCGAAGACGAAAGGCCGAGAATAATGTCGCCTTCGGAGATATCGCCACGCGGCAGCAGACGATTGCGCTCAGCGGCACCTACGGCAAAGCCGGCCAGATCGTAATCGCCATCGCGATACATGCCCGGCATTTCGGCGGTTTCACCACCGATCAGTGCGCAGCCAGCCTGAAGGCAGCCTTCCGCAATACCGGAGACGATAGCTACGCCCTGATCAGGCGAGAGCTTGCCAGTTGCGAAATAGTCGAGGAAGAAAAGTGGCTCCGCACCCTGGACGACGAGATCGTTCACGCACATCGCCACGAGGTCGATGCCGACCGTGTCATGCTTGTCTGCATCGATTGCAATTTTGAGCTTGGTACCAACGCCATCATTGGCTGCGACGAGTACAGGGTCGGTAAAGCCTGCAGCCTTGAGATCGAACAGGCCGCCGAAACCGCCAATTTCACCATCGGCACCGGGACGGCGCGTGGAGCGGACAAGAGGCTTGATCTTGTCGACCATCAGGTTGCCCGCATCGATGTCGACGCCAGCTTCTGCGTAAGTCAGTCCATTTTTCTTGGCGGGGTTATTTTCTGTGGTCATCACCTGCTCCTGAAACTGGCCTGAAACGGGGCTGTGCCCCTTGTGGGGATTATTTACCGGCGCAATGACATGAGATTGCTTGTCCTGCAAGGCCGGGACGCTGGAAAAGCGCAAAACACTGCACGAATCTGCCGAAATTTCCGATACTGTGGATTTGCAGTAACCTGTCGATGCAGGGAGAACTCCTCGCTCATAAACATTGCAATCTTTTTGCTACGGTCTAACTATCCTTATCTGTCGGCGCTTACGAGAAAAGTAACATCGTTTTATTATAGCTGGGGCTCAGGACCCAGCTTTGCAGAGAATGGATCAAGATGGTCAAGAAACCAGCGCCGGTGCGTGACACGACAAGCAAGACGATACAGCAGTCAGAGGCCGTGGCACGCGATGGCGATATTCACGTCAATGTGGAAGTCGGCGGCTTTACGGGCTCAGTCATTCGTCGCCAGGCCATGTTCTGGACATGCGCCGTTGCTGTGTTCATCCTGTTTCTGGTGATTTTCAGCCCGGTCCTTCTGCCTTTCGTGGCCGGCATGGCGCTGGCATACTTTCTTGATCCTGTTGCAGACCGTCTGGAGCGGCTGGGTCTGTCGAGACTGGCCTCAACAATCGTCATTTTGCTCGTTTTCCTTATGATCCTGGTCATAGGGCTGATGATCATCATCCCGATTCTGGCAACACAGCTCGCGGATTTCATTTCCAAGCTACCGGATTATATCTCGCAGCTACAGGCACTGATGACCAACGAGAACTCGCAATGGTTAAAGCGTTATATCGGCATCGATAGCTCCGTCATTCAGGAAAATCTCAGTACATTGCTGCAACAAGGTGCTGGTTTCCTTTCGACACTGCTCCAGTCCCTGTGGAATTCGGGGAAATCTCTCATTGATATTGCGGGCCTTTTCATCGTTACGCCGGTGGTTGCATTCTACATGCTGCTTGACTGGGATCGCATGGTTGATCGCATTGATTCATGGGTGCCGCGCAGGCAGCTTTACACCGTCCGCGGCATTGCGCGTGACATGGATGCGGCAGTGGCGGGTTTCGTCCGTGGACAGGGCACTTTGTGCCTCATTCTCGGCACCTATTATGCGATCGGCCTGACCCTGACGGGGCTTAATTTTGGCCTGCTCATCGGCTTTTTCGCAGGGCTTATCAGCTTCATTCCCTATATCGGTTCCTTCGTCGGTCTGACGCTCGCGATCGGTGTTGCACTGGTCCAGTTCTGGCCGGATTGGATCATGATCGTTGCCGTTGCAGCAGTGTTTTTCCTGGGCCAGTTTGTTGAAGGAAACATCCTCCAGCCAAAGCTCGTCGGATCGTCTGTGGGTCTGCATCCGGTTTGGCTGATGTTTGCTCTGTTCGCCTTCGGTTCTCTGTTTGGCTTCACGGGCATGCTAGTGGCAGTGCCAGCTGCGGCAGCGGTCGGGGTGCTTGTGCGTTTTGCCCTGAATCGCTATCTCCATTCTCCGATGTACGACCCGGTCTATAAGCGCCCTCATTCCGATGCCGGGCCGCTGATCGAGGCTGGCGAGAATACAGGCAAAGAGAAATGAAACTGACACGTAACCGGGCGAGATTTTCGGGAGCCAGACATTCTGGAGGCAGCGATGAGTGACGCACCGCGTCAGATTCCGCTCGCTCTTGAGCATCAGCCCGGCTATCACCGCGAAGACATCATGGTCACGGGGTCGAACCGTGCAGCGGTGGATCTTATTGATCGCTGGCCAAACTGGGTTGCTCCGGTGGTAATCCTTGCCGGGCCGACCGGTGCTGGCAAGACGCACTTGGCGGAAGTCTGGCGCGCGGCAACAGGTGCGCTGTTGGCCAATCCCAAAGCCATCAGTGATGAGGTGGTGACGGGTGCTGCAGAATATCCGGTGCTGATCGACAATATTGGCGGCGCACCTTTCGATGAGACGGGCCTGTTTCATCTCATCAACAGTGTCAGGCAGAATGCCGCTCTCGGGCCCGGGCCTTCACTCCTGATGACCTCGCGCCTCCTGCCTGCAAACTGGAAGGTAAAGCTTCCTGATCTTGCATCGCGCCTTAAGGCTGCAACAGTCGTCGAGATTGCAGAGCCTGACGATATGCTGCTTGGTGGTGTCATTCACAAGCTTTTCGCCGACCGGCAGATCAGTGTTGAGCCACATGTGGTGAGCTATTTGGTGAGCCGTATCGAACGGTCACTTTTGTCTGCAATCCAGATTGTGGATCGTCTTGATCGCGCAGCTCTAGAACAGAAAACTCGTATAACGCGCACGCTTGCCGCGCAGGTCTTGTCAGAAGCGGGCCACGGTGAGGGATGAGGATAGCCGTCACCGGAGCCCACGGATTTATCGGAAGCGCTGTTCTTCGCCAACTGGTGAATGACGGACATGAGACCGTTGCCCTTTCGCGCAACGATTTGCCAGCTCCTGATTTTTCAGATGTTGAAGTGGTTATCTCCCGGGCGACCCGCAAATCGCAGCCATGGCAACAGCGGCGCAGAAAATTTAGTTCTTCTGTCCGACGGCCATTGGCGGCTGGATGCGCGCCTTCTGCGGCAATGGTGTGGCAGGTGCTGCCGCTTGCGGCTTCTTGGCAATCGATCCGGTCGTGATCATCTGTGCACTGTCAGGCTTGTTACGACCACCCCGCAGCTGGTCTTCATGCACCCAGCCAATCATGTTGGTTGAAGGCACGACAACACGATGCCATTTGCCTGTCTTGCCATAAGAGCGCATTTCGCGGCCCTTTTCGACCGTGCCGATAGCAGGCGATTTATCCCATGCATTCTTGTGAATGGTGAGTTTTGCCTTGGCGTAAATCACCGACGGAGAATGAGCGGCCGTATTGGTGCCGCGCGGCGGCATCGGCAATGCGCGTGCAGATGCAGGGGGTGGCGGTGGCGGAGCTACTCTCTGCGTTGGCATTGGCGACTTTGGCGCCTGAATGGCAGCTTGTTGCACAGGCTTATTCTGCGCAGGCGCGACCAACGCAACCGGGCGAGGGACAGGACCCACCGCGCCTGCATAATCTTTTGAAGGCGTTTTCTTTTCAACTGCAGCTTTTTCGACGCGCTGCTTGTCTTCCACCTTTGCTGGGGCCGAAGAACTGAACTGCGGTGCGGCACGCTGGAACAAGGCAGTCAACGCTGCTTGCGGGCTCTTATGTTGGGCTGTGGTCCACAGACTGAACGCACCCAGACCCAAAATCGCGCCAAGCGCTAATATTGGTGCGGATGAACCTGAACCACTCTTACGCCCAGTGGAACGCCCAGTTGAGCGTTTTGTCGGGCGGGAGCTCCGTTTCCGTGGCGCCATTTTTCATGTCCCCTGTCCGAATCGCGACAGGAAGACATTAGCGGGTCTTCCTTCGCATTTCGTTACCGGGAACAATTATCAGACAGAACGGGTGAGGCCGCCATCTACGCGCAGGTTCTGACCTGTGATGTAGGCCGCACCGTCTGATGCCAGGAAGGCAACTGTTGCGGCAATTTCTTCGCTTTTGCCATAACGCTGCATAGGCACGCTGTCACGGCGCTCTTCAGTGGCTGGCAGGCTGTCGATCCAGCCCGGCAAAACATTGTTCATGCGAATGTTGTCGGGTGCATAAGTGTCGGCAAATACCTTCGTGAACGAGGCGAGGCCTGCGCGGAACACCGCCGATGTCGGGAACATTGCGCTTGGTTCGAAAGCCCATGCCGTTGAGATGTTGATGATCGTGCCGGATTTTTGCTTTTGCATGACAGGGACGACAAGACGGCTCGGACGAACGACATTCAGGAAGTAAGTGTCGAGCCCCTTGTGCCAATCTTCATCGGTAATATCGAGAATCGGAGCGCGAGGGCCATGGCCGGCACTGTTAACCAGTGTATCGATACGTCCCCATTTCTCGACAGTGAGATCGACAAGCTTCTTCAGGTCATCGGCTGACTGGTTTGAGCCAGTCACGCCAATACCGCCCAGTTCGTTGGCCAGCGCTTCGCCTTTGCCTGATGATGAGAGAATAGCGACGGCAAAGCCATCCTGTGCGAGCTTGCGAGCGGATGCAGCCCCCATTCCGCTGCCGCCTGCTGTAATGATTGCAACTTTCTGTGCCGACATTTCCTGATCCTGACGTAATAAAACTGTTCCAATGCGCTGAAAGTAGCGAACAGGTTTGAAATCCCAAGTGAATTTTCTTGATTTTAAGATTTTATGGCGTTGTTCAGACAATAAAAAACGCCGCTTGCGCGGCGTTTAATTAAAATAGATGGAATGGACTATTCCTGCCCGGATGACTTGTTGCCCGAAAAGGTTTCACCGGAAACAGGTTCATTGCTTTTCTGGCTCGACTCTTTTTGCTGTACTGCATCACGGAATGCCGCCCATTCATTTTCATGGCGACGGTACAGCGCATCTGAAGTCTGGATATCCATTTCTATCCTCCGTTGTAGTGGCAACGCAAATAACATGGACAGAGCGGAATCGTTGCATCACAAACGGTAAGCGCTTGAAATCTTAATCGGTTTATATGTTTATAACTGCTTGGGGTCGCCTACCTATTGGTGCGTTTGGGTGTTTCGAACACCCTAAAGGATTAGTTCTCTTGAATGGAAATGCCGCCTTCGCCGATTTTCATTTCAATGCCGGAAGGTTTGCTTTCTTGCTGATAGGTATAAATTGCAAAGCCTGCCACTACGACGACAAGAGCACCGATGATCAGATAAAGCCCGTTGCGATTCACTCTGAAACTCCAAAATTTGAGGATGCAAAAGGAACGCGCGAGCCGGCCAATGGTTCCTGACCTTTCCGAAAGCCCTGAAAAACGCAAATAAGCGTAAGGGTGTGAATAAAATTCGAAAAAGCTATTTTTATCACTTGCTTTATATCCGGCTATTATCTAGGGAAGGGCCGCTTACAAAGCACGGAGCGTAGCGCAGCCTGGTAGCGCACCTGATTTGGGATCAGGGGGTCGGAGGTTCGAATCCTCTCGCTCCGACCATTTTCTTCCTGACAATTTGCCATGATGAGTATGTCGCAATTAGTTGCTGTGGCGTGCGCCTTTATCGCGTTGACATGATGTGGCGTGTAAACTATTGCCTTGTTGAGATTATCGCCCTCCGGGCACAAGAGCATAGATCAAGGTTCTTCAAATGGTTGCACGTATTTACCGTCCAGCTAAGACCGCAATGCAGTCTGGTAAAGCCAAAACAGAAAACTGGCTTCTGGAATATGAGCCGGAAAGCGCTCGCAAGGTTGAGCCTTTGATGGGCTACACTTCTTCTGGCGATATGAAGAGCCAGATTCGACTGTCATTTGACAGCCGCGAAGATGCGATCGAATACGCGACCCGCAATGGTATTGCTTATCGCGTGATCGAGCCGCACGAAGCAAAGCGCCGTAAGGTTTCCTATTCGGATAACTTCAGCTTCTACCGCGTTCAGCCTTGGACGCATTAACAGTTTAAATTCGTTACATGTTTTGCCTTAAATCCAGTGCGATTTTGAGGATAATGAAGTAACAGCTTTTCCCGGCCCAACGCATTGTGTTAAGGCCGGGTTCTGATGGTGAGGTCCCGTAGCTCAGCTGGATAGAGCACCGGCCTTCTAAGCCGTAGGTCGCAGGTTCGAATCCTGCCGGGATCGCCATCATATCAATGACTTAGGTTCGTTGATTTTCAAAAAAGTCCAACTTTATTCTTATTTGTTCTGATCGCGCATGCGTTGACAAAGGCGCTTGATATTGAGTTTTCCATCTTCGCAGAGACCTCTGCTGGCGTAGCATCGTCCGGTTCTTAAAGGACCGAAAAAATGCTTCCAGAGTATGTTTCCATCTGATTGAATCAGATCGGCGCTATAAACGTTTATTTTATGCGCATCTCATCCGAAAGTCACTTCACCCTTTTCAGGGTGCGTTCTAGTGCGAGCGCTATTGAAGGTGCCATCAATGTTATTAAGCTAAACCAATCAAATTCCACTGCTCTATATTGCCGCTAAAAATCAGATATTGTTTTACCTCGTCCGCAAGCTTTGCGTCTTTTTGCAGGTCACATTTCACTTCATAAAGAAAGACCATTCTTTCAGCGATGAGACGACCATAAGCTTCCAATATTGCAGTGTTCGTTGCTGTGTCAGAATGCAGTGCAGGCGCTATTATCGGGGAGATCGTCACATGGCTTGGACGTTGCCCGACGTATTTTTCGTGGATTCTGTTATAGGTCTCCGCGAGGGAAATGCCTGCTTCTTCGTATGCCGCACGGAGTTTGGGGTTGGCATCAAGCTTAGCGTTAAGCTCCAGCCTCTGTTTAGCATGCTTAAGTGCTGAGTTGATCACAATTTTTTCGTGCGAAAAAGCTAGGTCTTGCGCAGCTAAAGCCTCTTGCACCGCAACGACCTGGGAAACCTTCTGATCAAGCTGATCCAAAAAATTAGCAACGGATTTCGTGGCGTTCAGAAGCCCGCCAAACGTAATTTGAGTTTGCGTGCTGTTCGTTTCCTTATTGGCTGGTTTGCCCTCTGCCAGTGCTGAACGCACCATAGCGAGGGCTTCATCAGGAGTCTTGAAAACCGTAGACGCGGGAATTCTCAGGACCTTGAAACCTTTGTTGATAAAATATTTGTCACGGATTGCATCTCTTTGCTTCGCTTTGTCAGAACCGTGATAAGTTATTCCATCTATCTCTATAACCAGCCACTTGTTGGCAATAAAGTCCGCTCGATAAGCGCCGTGCTCCACTTGCAAATCAAGTTCAAAGTTATCGGCGTGCAAAATCCCACCACGCGGTAAGAGTTCGAATTCCGCAAAAATTGCGTCCAGAAACGCGGTTTCAGCTGGTGATTCACAGGAGCCGTAGAAATATTTCTGCCAATCAGCGTGATCAATGCTGACGGTCCATCTGTTCGCCGGATTTGAACTTTCGCCCCGCTCAGCTTGGGCGGGTTTAGATACGTCATCAAATATGGTCCAGGCAAAAAATACTGCGACAATAAAAAGCCAGGGAAAAGCTATGCCCCCAACTAAACATGCGAGCGTGATCAGTCCGCGTATAATGTATGACTGATAATTGTCACTCGATTTCATATTTGGCCCCGAAAGTATAGTATCTTGGGGGCTGTTTTAAAACTGGAAGGGATATTTTGCGATTAATGTGTAGAACCAAATCCCAAGTTCTATGCTTATGATTAATTTTACCTTGTGCATTTCTATGCAGCGTCTTTCAGGTTCCCAATTTGGCCAATTCAGATGCCTAGTAGGGGAATAGTCGTTGGGGGCTGCAGCCGATTGCGGCACAAGCAACCTGCTCCGAGCGATGATAAACAAAACGCCGCTAAATTTGCGGCGCTTTTATTCTGCGAGCAGGCGATTTATTGGCCGTGTGGGCCGTCACCGCTGCGGGAACGTGGGACAAATCTCGGGCCACGATCACGCGGACCATCCCAATGTCTGCCGCCGCGATCCCATCCGCGACCGCGATCCCAATGGCGATCACGACGCCAATGACCGCGATCCCAGCCGCGACCGCGATAATAGTCACGATCCCAACGATCATTACGATCATTGAGTGCTGCTCCTATGGCTACACCTGCGATCAGTGGAATACCGATCAGTGCTGCGTTGCGGCCAAAGTCGTCGGAATAACCGCCACTCGATCCCTCACGCATCGCGAGATAGCGGGAGGAAGCCCAACCGGATAGGCCGCCGTAGCTGATCTGGCACCAGCCATAACCCGACGTGCAGCCCCGCACATTGACGGGCGCATGGCTTGGGATACTACCAAGCGCAGCATAGCCCATACCTGGGCCTGTGCGGACATTAAGATTGGTGGTTACGATTGCATTCGCCGCTTGTGCCGCACCCGCAGAAAAGACACCTAGTGCAACTATTGCTGCTTTGAAAGAAAGTCTCATCGGGGTTCTCCCTGAACAACTCCATTGGGTAGTAAACGATGAAGGACGGTAAGAAGTTCCCGTTGGTTCGTCTGTTGCGCGTCTTTCAGCGACGGTGACGCAGAATGACGGCGATAGCTAAGCCAGCCAAGCCTATGGCGATAACACCCTGCAGCACGAAAACCCAGTTCATCATGGCATTTTCCTTAAGAACATATCCCGAAAAGTGTGAAACGGCTTTCGGGAAAGATGTGCGTGAAAACAAATGTTGAGACGCACCAATCTGATTCAACCGGATCGAAACGCGCTCTGGTGTTTCCGGCACCCGAGGTCAGAATAAACTAATCCGATTGGTTCCCTATCGTATTTCAGAGGGCTGTGAAATGGATAAGTGATGCGGTGTGTCCAGGTCTTTGAAAATATTGAACTTTAAAATCCCGCAACAGCGTCACAAAAGCGGTCATTTGGCCGCCTTTGCTTTGTCTGGAGCTTGCTATTCGTCTCTTCCGAAATATTTTGCTTTGATAGCCGCAAGTTCTTCACTTTCTTGAAGGCTGATAATTGCAACAGAGGCGGGTTTTACAAGGTCGCTGTGGCGCGGGAAGGCAAAGCCATATTTGTCTGGACTAAAGATGTTTCCAACCAACTCAACGGGTTCGGCTGCATTCTTGTGCGCATAATATTCCAGTACCGGGCTGTCGCCGACAATTGCTGAAATTTCATCGTTTGTCAGTGCGGACACCGCTTCGGGTAGATGATCAAAAGTAACTGTCGAGATTGAGCGCGCAGCCATCATCTGTTCTGCAATGCTGCCCGTACGTACACCCACAGTCTTGTTTTGCAGCTCAGCCAAGTTGTTGATATTGTTTGAAATATGCGCAACTGTCATAACGCTGGTAACTGAAGAAGTTACATAAGCCACCACGGCTATGCCGAAGACCAGCCAAAACGCCTGCCAAATGCGACCCGCCCATCCGAAGAGATTCTTGCGTGAGCTTTTGCCTGAAGTGGCAAGGGAAACGACGTGATAGAAGCTTTCGGCCAAGCCTTCCAGCCAGCGGCGCGGGAAGTTCTGATCGAACCGGCGATCAAATAGTGTTAGCAGAATGGTAGCAATCAGAATGACTATGCCGATCCATGCATAAGTGGCGAGGTGGCCGGCGTCTTCCAGATCGCCGATCAGATCATTCCATCCACTACCGGCTTGCGTGTGCACCATGATCCGCAGGCCTGCATCGAACCATGGATGGGTGAAATCTACGACTTCGGCACGTTTTTCGGTGATGGTGAGGTTGGTAACGGCCGCATCGACCTCGTTCGCGGAAACAGCTTTCACCAATGCATTGTAGTTCGGATACTCAATGAACTGAGATGCTAATCCCAGACGCGTGCTCACGCTGTTCCAGAGGTCGACCGCCATTCCAGTGTATGTGTCGCCCTGTTTGCTGACAAAAGGCTCGCTGACATAAACGCCCACCTTCACCTGACGTAAAGGTGCATCCTGAGCCGCAGTAGGAAACACTGAGAGTGTTAACAAAAAGAGTGCGAGAAGACTCTGGACCAAAAGAATAGCCGCATTTTTAGTCAAATTCTGGGATAACACTGTCACAAGCCGAATTTTTATTGTCGATGGTGGGGTAGTATAGATATTTCAGCTGATGATGGAAACAAAAGAATAGTGTCGTTAAATTTATTATTTGATATTTATATATAACGCATATTGCATATATAGTATTTCTTAATGGGCCCTCATTTCAAAAAAAGCAGGACTGGGCTTTGTGGTGAGGCGGTTGTCAGCTCAAAATGTAAAACGTCGATCTGATGCATTCAGATCGACGTTTTTTAGCAGCATTTGTAAGTGCTCTAAATGCGACGCGCCTTTATAATTCAGATCGCGGCAAAGCCTTTTTCAAGATCTGCGATCAGGTCAGGCACATCTTCAAGGCCGATTTGCAGGCGAATGACCGGGCCTGGGTAATCACCCTTGGCAACGGTTCGATCTTTCAGCCCGACCTCGTTTGCCAGACTTTCATAGCCGCCCCATGAATAGCCCAAGCCAAAAATCGTCAGTGCATTGAGAAAAGCATGTGCTTCTTGTCGACAGCCACTCTTAAGCACAAAGGCAAACACGCCGGACGAGCCCTTGAAGTCGCGCTTCCACAATTCGTGGCCCGGATGGCTTTCAAGTGCCGGGTGCAATACGCGATCCACGGCTGGATGGCTTTCCAGCCAATGTGCAACCTCTAGCGCGCTCTTGCGATGATGTTCCAGACGAACACCCATCGTGCGTAGGCCACGCAGGATCTGATAGGCGTCATCAGGTGCTGCACACAGTCCAAGCGTGCCATGGGTTTCCAGCAACTGTGGCCAGCATTTCTCATTGGCCGAAATGGTTCCGAACAGAATGTCGGCATGGCCGGAGGGATATTTTGTGGATGCGTGGATGCTGATATCGACGCCAAAATCCAGCGGCTTGAAATACAACGGTGTTGCCCACGTGTTGTCCATCATGACGATGGCGCCAGCCTTGTGGGCTGCGTCAACGATTGCCGGAATGTCTTGTATTTCGAATGTGTTAGAGGCTGGCGATTCCGTAAATACCACTTTGGTGTTGGAACGCAAAAGCTTTGCAATGCCTGCGCCGATTTCCGGATCGTAGTATTCAACCTCAATGCTCATACGCTTCAGGATCGTATCAGCAAAGTGACGGGTCGGATTGTAGATCGAGTCGACAAACAGAACATGGTCGCCAGGCGATAGAAATGCCAGCAGAGGAATTGTGACAGCAGCCAGACCCGACGGGACGCAGACAGTTCCAGCAGAGCCCTCAAGGGCGTCGATTGCCTTGCATAAGGCTTCGCTGGTCGGGGTTCCGCGGGTGCCATAAGTGTATTTCTGATTGCCTGTCGCCATTGTTTGCGCATCAGGAAACAGGACCGTAGCAGCGCGCACGACCGGTGGATTAACGAAGCCGTGATAGTCGCGAGGCTCATACCCATCATGGGTCAAGCGTGTGTTTATGCCCAGCTTTTCTGTCTTGTCCTGCTTGTTAGTCACGAAATTGCCTCCAGGCCGTGTTGCATGCTGATCCACCGACTCTCCGTTGGAGAGTTTTGCAAACTTGTTTTTCAGTCGAAACAAGTTTGCAACGGAATGGGTTTGTGTCCGCTGACAGTGGACGCTCCAATTATTGGATAAAGCGCGCATGGGGCGGATGCAACATGGAGCTTTGTAACAGTGATAATGTTAATCAGAGAAAGAGTAATCCCGATATGCCCGATCTGAATGAGCGTAAGGCTACAAGCACTATCCTTTATCCGGTTCGTGCAGCATCGGAGCTGGTAAGGGCGCTTGTGAAGCCTGCTTATCCGGGTGCCCCTTCCAGTTGGACGATGGAGATGACAGCACTCGTCGTGCTTCTCCCTTTCGTGCTGCTGGTATTGCATATTTGGGACGCACAGATTGTTCGCGCCGCGATGAACAGTGGTTTCATCGTCATGGAAGTGCTTCGCACGATTACCGATCTGATTCGTACGATTGTCTGGCTGGGCATAGGTATGATCGTTTGGCTCGTTACAGCGCTACTGCTTTCGCCTTCCGTCCGTCTTACCGCGCAGCAGATGCTCGTTCGTTTTCACAGCTGGGCGACACTTGTGCTTGCTTCGATTGTTGTCGGCAGTTTCCCAACCGAGATTGGTAAGCTTGTTATAGGGCGTGCACGCCCACTTCTGCTTGATGAACTGGGTTCGGCCTATTTCGCGCCGTTTCGCGGTGAGCACTCCTATGAAAGCTTTCCGTCTGGACATTCCATGATGGCTGGTATCATGTTGGTATCACTGTGGATTTTCTTACCGCGCTGGCGATTTCTGACTGTGCCGGTTTGCATACTTTTCGTGATAAGCAGACTTGCTGCCGGCGCTCATTACCCAACCGATGTCGTGGCTGGACTGGCAATTGGCTTTATCGCGACATGGTGGACAGCTCGCTTTATGGCGACGCGAAATATTATTTTTTCTGTTGATGAAGATCAGATGATGCCACGCGTATGAGCGAGGCAAAAGTGAGGTGTTTGTCAACTGGCACATCACTACGAAATAATTATAAACTATTGTTTTTATTTCATTATTTCGGTGACCTTCTTTTTAAGCATAGCCTATTTCATAGGCAGAGCCATTTTACCCGAAAATTGGGAAATCATGTAAATTTCTGCATACGTCGCAACGTTTTTTTGGATGAACAGGCTTTTCTCCAGACGTTAATAGCTTGACCAAAACCAAAATATCGCCTTCGATAGAGTTGTGAAGGCGACAGGCATCTTACGCTCATAAAAACCAACAAGGGTCGATAACGGCTCCGGGCGGAGGATAGCTTGCGTAAAGCAGGGGTTGGGGGAGGTCGCACGACTGGTTCTTCAGCTTAATGCTAAAAATAAAGCAACAGAGACGATTGGGCTGTTTGGCTCGTCGATCTCCAGGGAACATAAAAGGTTGCAGGCCAGATGAAAAAAACTGTTTTGACAGGGGTATTGGGTGCAGCGGCGTTGTTTGGCGCGGCTTCGGGAGCATCGGCAGACACGCTTTCTGATGTGAAGGCGAAGGGGTTCCTGCAGTGTGGCGTCAATACAGGTTTGCTTGGTTTCGCATCGCCAGATGACAAGGGCGAATGGTCGGGCTTTGACGTGGATTATTGCCGTGCGGTTGCCGCTGCCATTTTTGGCGATCCAACCAAAGTTAAGTTTACACCACTGAACGCGAAAGAACGATTTACTGCGCTGCAATCGGGCGAAGTGGACGTACTGATCCGCAACACCACTTGGACGATCAGCCGTGATACGTCGCTTGGCCTCGATTTTCCGGGCGTCAATTATTATGACGGCCAGGGCTTCATGATCAATTCCAAGAAGCTTTCGGGCATCAATTCCGCGCTTCAGCTTTCCGGCGCATCCATCTGCGTTCAGGCTGGCACGACCACCGAGTTGAACATGGCCGACTATTTCCGTGCCAACAAGATGGACTACAATCCGGTCGTCTTTGAAAAGCTCGAAGAAGCCAACGCGGCTTACGATTCCGGTCGTTGCGACGCTTACACGACTGATCAGTCCGGTCTGTACTCGACCCGCCTGACTCTGGCCAATCCAGACGATCACGTCGTTCTGCCGGAAATTATTTCCAAGGAACCGCTTGGACCAGCTGTTCGCCAGGGTGATTCCAAGTGGGCCGATGTTATCCGTTGGACCCACTATGCGTTGTTGAATGCTGAAGAGTTCGGCATCACCAAGGCAAATGTCGAAGAGATGAAAAATTCCGACAACCCGGAAATCAAGCGCTTGCTTGGCTCTGAAGCTGACACCAAGATTGGAACGGATCTCGGTCTCACCAATGATTGGGTCGTGAACATCATCAAGGGTGTTGGCAACTACGGCGAATTGTTCGAGCGCAATCTCGGCGCCGGTAGCCCGCTCAAGATCGCTCGTGGTCTGAATGCCCAGTGGACCAAGGGTGGTGTTCAGTACGGTATGCCTATCCGCTAAGGATTGTGCTCTTGTTGGATGATGTCAGGCGGGGGCAGTTATGCGCCCGCCGGATTTTTCGGCTCTGCGATACTGCGCAGAAGTAGCAAGTTCAGACATCCTTCGTGCAACCAGATCACAACTCAAGATCTGGCGCATCGTACCAAGCAATTTAACCCGCGCTTCGCACCCAATGTGCAGGCTGCACGGCTCGGCATTTAAACGTAACTGCTTTGAACTGATTATCCCGGTGGGGGTCGGGAGCGACAGCTATTTTTTCAAAGCTGATGCGAAGGCCGAAAGAAGACAGGAAACATATGGCTTCCTATTCCGCAACCGAACAACGCCGCAGCGGCGGTGGAACGTCTCTCCTGTATGATCCGCGAGTTCGCGGCATCTTTTATCAGGTTCTGGTGTTCGCCGCTGTTGTGGCCTCTATTTATTGGATCGTGGGTAACACGATCACTAATCTTCAACGCGCCAACATTGCCTCGGGCTTTGGCTTCCTGAACGGACGCGCGGGCTTCGATATCAGCCAGACGCTGATCTCCTATTCGAGCGATTCCACTTATGGCCGGGCAGTTCTCGTTGGTCTGCTGAACACGCTTTACGTCGCAGCTCTTGGTGTAGTTCTGGCCTCAGTTATTGGGTTTCTCGTCGGTATTGGCCGACTTTCACGCAACTGGCTGATCCGCAAAATCTGCATGGTCTATGTGGAGGTATTCCGCAATATTCCGCCACTTCTGGTTATTTTCTTCTGGTACTTCGGCGTTCTTTCCGTTCTCCCACAAGCGCGTGAAAGTCTCTCATTACCGCTCGGAACATATCTGAACAATCGCGGCTTTTTCATGCCATCACCTGTATGGGGTGAGGGGGCATGGCTATTACCGGTAGCGCTGCTGCTGGGCATCGTGACTTCGTTTTTCGTCGCTCGCTGGGCAAAGCGCCGTCAGATGACAACCGGTCAGCCTTTTCATACGCTTCGTGTGTGTGCAGCGCTGATCATCGGTCTGCCGATCCTCGCGCTGATCGTGACAGGTTTTCCGATTACTTTCGATTTGCCGAAGCTTGGAACATTCAATCTGACAGGCGGCGCGCAGGTTAAGCCAGAATTTCTCGCTCTTCTGCTGGCCTTGTCGTTCTACACAGCCTCGTTCATTGCCGAAACTGTGCGTGCAGGCGTTCTTGGGGTGAACAAGGGGCAGACGGAAGCAGCCTATGCTGTTGGCCTCAGATCAGGGCAGACGATGCGCCTTATCATCGTGCCACAGGCACTGCGGATTATCATTCCGCCACTGTCGAGCCAGTATCTCAATCTTATCAAGAACTCCTCGCTCGCCATTGCCATCGGCTATCCGGATCTTGTGGCCGTCGGCGGAACGATTCTCAACCAGACCGGCCAGGCTGTGGAAGTCGTGGCAATCTGGATGGTTATCTATCTCAGCATTAGCCTTGTTACATCCGGTCTTATGAACTGGTTCAATGCCAAGATGGCGCTGGTGGAGAGATGACAATGGAAAACGCTGATCTCCAATATGTGCGCACGCAAATGGTCGAGGGCGAGACGCCGCCGCGGTCGGTTCAGGGCTTCTCGCACTGGCTGCGTGTCAATCTTTTTGCAACGCCGGTCGATGCCGCACTGACACTCTTCGGTCTCGCGATTGTGGCGTGGTTTCTCCCGTCAATGATCCAATGGCTATTCGTCAATGCAGCATGGACTGGTAGTGATCGCACGGCATGTCTGACTGTCGCGCAGGGTGGTGTGCAGCCGGAAGGCTGGTCGGGTGCCTGCTGGGCATTTGTGAACGCGAAGTACCAGCAATTCATCTATGGTCGTTATCCGTTTGAAGAACGGTGGCGCGTTAATCTGACGGCAGCACTGTTTGTCATTCTGCTGGTGCCGCTGATGATTCCGAAGGTCCCGCGCAAGACGATCAATGCCATCTTGTTTTTCCTTGTGTTTCCGGTGGTCGCATTCTTCCTTCTCGTCGGCGGCTGGTTTGGCTTGCGTTATGTCGAAACCTCGCTTTGGGGCGGTCTTCTGGTAACGCTTGTTCTGTCCTTCGTCGGTATTGCGGTTTCGTTACCACTCGGTGTGGTGCTTGCTCTCGGGCGACGTTCAAAGCTGCCGGTCATCAAAACCTTCTGCATCATCTTTATTGAAATGGTGCGCGGCGTGCCGCTGGTCACTGTGCTCTTCATGGCCAGTGTAATGCTTCCACTGTTTCTGCCACCGGGCGTGACCTTCGATAAGTTGATGCGTGCACTTATTGGTGTGGCACTCTTCGCGTCGGCCTATATGGCTGAAGTGGTGCGTGGTGGCCTTCAGGCGATCCCACGCGGGCAATATGAAGGCGCAGATGCTTTAGGTCTCAGTTATTGGCAGAAGACTAACCTGATCGTATTGCCACAGGCTTTGAAGCTGGTGATACCAGGTATTGTGAACACCTTCATCGGCCTTTTCAAGGATACAAGCCTTGTTTACATCATTGGTATGTTTGATCTCCTTGGTATCGTCCGTCAGAATTTCTCCGATGCCAACTGGGCTTCTCCACAGACACCTGCAACAGGACTGATCTTTGCGGGCTTTGTTTTCTGGATTTTCTGTTTCGCTATGTCGCGATACTCTATATTCATGGAACGAAGGCTCGACACGGGTCATAAACGATAAGAATCAAGGGAATAATGGAAATGAGTGCACAAAGCGCCCTCCCACAATCCGAGTTCGGTGTCGAAATCGACCGTAAAAAACATGAAGTATCGAAGACCGAAGTGGCCATCGAACTGAAGAATATGCACAAATGGTATGGGGAGTTTCACGTTCTGCGTGACATCAACCTGAAGGTCATGCGCGGCGAACGTATCGTTGTTGCGGGTCCGTCGGGCTCGGGCAAGTCGACGATGATCCGTTGCATCAACCGTCTGGAAGAACACCAGAAGGGCCAGATCATTGTTGATGGCATTGAACTCACCAACGATTTGAAGAAGATCGATGAAGTACGCCGCGAAGTCGGCATGGTGTTCCAGCATTTCAATCTCTTCCCGCATCTGACCATTTTGGAAAACTGCACCCTGGCACCGATTTGGGTACGCAAGATGCCAAAGAAGAAGGCGGAAGAAATCGCCATGCATTATCTGGCACGCGTGAAAATCCCGGAACAGGCCAACAAATATCCGGGCCAGCTTTCAGGCGGCCAGCAGCAGCGTGTGGCGATTGCCCGTGCGCTTTGCATGAACCCGAAGGTCATGCTGTTCGACGAGCCGACCTCGGCGCTCGATCCGGAAATGGTCAAGGAAGTGCTGGATACGATGGTGAGTCTTGCCGATGAAGGCATGACCATGATCTGTGTGACGCACGAAATGGGCTTTGCGCGTCAGGTTGCCAATCGTGTGATCTTCATGGATCAGGGCCAGATCGTTGAACAGAATTCGCCAGCCGAATTCTTCGACAATCCACAACATGAGCGCACCAAGCTGTTCCTGAGCCAGATTCTGCACTAATCCGGTTGAGTACCTTGCATTAAAAACACCCGCCAGAGATGATCTGGCGGGTGTTTTCTTTTAGGTTGGAGGTGATGGCTTATTCGTCGTGCGGACCCTGGCAAAATTGAATGCGATTGCCGAACGGATCGATGACAGCCATTACACGGCCCCACGGAGCATTCTCGATGCCGGGCCGCATATAGCGATACCCACGCGAATTGACTTCCTTCTGGAATTCCTCGACGCCTTGCATACGGACGAAAATGTTTGCGCCTGGACTGCCATCGCCGTGATGTTCGCTTAGATGAAGCACCAGATCGCCACGCGAAACCTGCATATAAAGCGGCATTCCCTCTGCAAAGCGATGTTCCCAATCGAGCGTGAAGCCCAGAAAGCCAACATAGAAATCCTTGGCTTTCTCGATATCGAAAATGCGGAAGATAGGGCAGGTCTGTTCAAAATGGATTGTCATTCCGGCTGGCCTTTGCAACTGGTATTTCATCTTCGATAAATGAGGTAATCGTGACAGAGTATGGTTGGACGGAACATCTGGAGCCAGAGCAATATCGCGAGTTCCACGCTTTTTACAGCAAAGAATGGTGGACCGCCGCACGCAGCTTTGAGGATGTTTCGCATATGCTCACGCATTGCGATCTTACGCTGTTCAGCCGCGATGCAAATGGAGCGGTTGTCGGCTTTGCACGTGTGCTGAGCGACTTCACCTTCAAGGCTATGATTTTTGATGTGATCGTGGCTGAACAGTGCCGCGGCCAAGGGCTTGGACAGGCTCTCGTCCAGCGCATTATCAACCACGAAAAACTGCAGGGGGTGAAAAGTTTCGAGCTTTATTGTCCCGAAAGGCTCACCCCTTTTTACGAAAAGCTCGGCTTTGTGAAGGGCACTTCGACCCTGCTGTTCTATCAACGATGAATTGTATCTCCACAAGGACTGTTCGACGCATTCAGAGAGCAAATCCGCCACGCCCTAAAGGGATATGGTGAAAATAGTCCAGCTTCGCGTCGCAAAACCTCGATGGAGAATCACTCCACCTTCGGCTTTGCTCCTAAACCTGTGCTATTTTCATCCATACCACGCTTCAAAACGAATTCCCCGCAGACCCTAGTCTTCGATAAAGCTGCGCAAACGCTGTAGTGCATCATCCCACTGCGAGGAAACAGTGGTGAGATAAGCTCTGGCATCGACGAGCGGGGTAGGGCAAAGCCGGAAGCGGCTCTCTCTGCCCACTTTGTCGCGCTCAACCAATCCTGCTTGTTCAAGCACGGAAAGATGCTTGGTCATTCCCTGCCTGCTGATGCTGCCGTTTTGCGAAAGTGAGACGATTGAGCGGCTTTCGCCATCACTCAAGGTCTCGATCAGCGCCAGCCGGGTAGGATCGGCCAGCGCTGCAAAAATGGCAGACATGTTTCCTGATTGCGTGAACGAGGCTTCGGTCATTTGTTTTCGAGGTATTCCTTTATATTCTGCATTTGCTCTTCCCACCCGCCGGTGTTCATTCGAAGAGCTATTGGGCGACGGTCAGCCGGTAGCGCGTCGAAGCCTGTTTCGATGACGGTAAGCCTTGTACCGGATTCAATTTCCTTAAGCTTGAACTCCACCAGTGTCTGCGACTCTTTAGAGTAATCAGCATCGGTTTCAACCGCATAAGGATGCCACGTGAAGGCAAAATAATGCGGAGCTTTCATGTCCTTGATGAAGGACGTCCATTTGGTATCGCCGCATCCGTCAAACGTAAAGTGACCAGTCGAAGGGGTGTCTACGATAAATGGCCCATCAATTTTGACTTTGAACCATTCACCGAACTCCTCGTGATCAGTGAGTGCGCGCCACACGCGATCAATGCCCGCGCGAAGGTCCACAGTCTTCTCTATCCGGTCTGTTACTAATGCCGTTGTCATGGTCTGCATCCTTTCAAGCTAGCAACTGAATGGTTGCCAATTTACACGGTTTGGGTCAAAAGGCAACTAAAAGGTTGCATTTAATTAATCGTGTGGAGATGCCTTGGTTGGAAGTGGGAAAAGCATGACGAATTTTTCTGCCAAAGCACGGTCGCCTTTGAGCGTGAGCAAGTTTGCAGCTTCAAGGGCCGGGAGAGGTTGCCCGCCGTAAATGGCTGCAGCCATCATGCGAGGCGAGCTTTCAAAGGCGATGTCATATTGCTCAGCTTTGCCGCGCACAATCTCCAGTTTGCTGCCTTGCAAATGCGCGATGAAATCTTCTCCATCCAGTCGAAGCCCAATAGTGGCTTTCAGGCCTTTTGAAAGACTGGGATCGATCATGGTTCTGAGAGAAAGCAGGAACGAAGTGGTCGAGATTGGCAAGTTCGGATCATGGCTGGGTGAACGCGCTGCCCACCGGCCAAGCGTCTGTAGGATGGGTTCAGCCTCATAGCCCCATGCGGTCAGTTCGTAGACTTGCACTGAAGCAGGAGGTGGGAGCTTCGATTTGCGTAAGATACCGGCTTCTTCCAGCCCCTCAAGCCGCTGGGTGAGGACATTGGCGCTTATGCCCGGTAGGTCGGCGCGTAAATCGCTGAAGCGTTTAGGGCCAAACATCAATTCGCGAATGACGAGCAAGGCCCAACGTTCACCAATCAAATCAAGGGCATGGGCTGCAGCGCATGCATCATCATAGCTGCGTCTTGCAGTGGGCTGTTCATTTTTAGTTACTTTTTCTAACTTCATAGTTGCTAATTATAACTTATCTGTCATTGTGTGCAAGCAAACTTACGCTGGTTGGGGCTAGCCACTGCATTGAACCCAACTATATCGCCAAGGGGATCGGGCGGGCGATAGAAAACCAAAATTAAAAATGGGTGTTTCAAGCCCACCAATGGAGGAATAACATGCCTAAATTGATTTTCGTGAACCTGCCCGTCAAAGACGTTGCTCGTTCCACCAGCTTTTATGAAGCGATTGGTGCGACCAAAAATCCGATGTTTTCGGATGAAACAGGATCCTGCATGGTGTTCTCTGACACCATCCACGCGATGGTCCTCAGCCATGACAAGTTCAGCCAGTTCACGCCAAAGAAGATTTCTGATGCGAATGCTACAAGCGAAGTGTTGATCTGCTTATCAGCGGACAGCAAGGCGGAAGTGGATGAAACAATTGAGAAAGCCGTGAAGGCTGGCGGTCGGGCCGACCCTGCTGCCAAGCAGGATTATGGTTTCATGTATGGTCGCAGCTTTGAAGACCTTGATGGCCATATCTGGGAACTGATGTGGATGGACATGGAAGCCGCTGCCAAAGCTATGGGCTAAATCTGGAGCATTTTCAGCAAAAGTGCGAGGCGGTTTTGCGTGGGATAATGCGAAAAATAAACAGAGCATTTCCGGCAAAAGTGCGTGAGCTTTTTGCGCGGGATAATGCGGAAACGAAATAGAGCGGTTCCACGATTAATATCAGCGGGAACCGTTCTAAAAGACAGGGGGCTGAGACATATGGGAGGAGAAATCCATGTCTGGTTTAACTGTCTGCCTCTGGTTTGATAACAAGGCCGAAGAGGCAGCTAATTATTACGTGTCGCTCTTCCGTGATCTGGGAAGGCCCGCATCAATTGATGGTTTCATCCGCTTTGAACATGGTCATCAAACTGGCGGTACGGATGTCGTGACCGCAAACTTTACGCTTGACGGACAGGCGATGACCGCTCTGAATGGTGGACCGGAGTTCAAGTTCAATCTGGCCACATCGCTTATTCTGAAATGTAAGGATCAGGCAGAGCTTGATGCATTTTGGGACAGGTTTCTGGAAGGTGGCTCGCCTATGGAGTGCAGCTGGCTTACGGATAAATATGGCTTCGCCTGGCAAATTGTGCCGGAATTTCTGCTGGATATCCTGCAGGACGGTGCGCCGGACGTCAGACAGCGTGTCGCAAATGCCATGATGACAATGGTCAAGATCGATATTGCGACGTTGGAAGCAGCGCGCGACGCGCGTTAATTTCGCACGGCCGCAACAGCATCATAGCCATAAAGCCAGTCCAGATCTTTCAGGAAACTATCCGGGCTGCGCATGGCAAAGAGCATGTTGCGTCCGAGTGCAAAGACGCCGGTTGAGTGATAGGCAAACTTATTCAGCTGCCCTCGTTTGGCGACAGCAGCAATCCGTTCCTTGCGTACTTTGTCGAAATGCTGAAGCGCTGCCGTTTGATCGGTCGCATCCAATGCTTCCGCAAGTGCTGCGGCATCTTCAATGGCCATGGCTGCACCTTGCGCCCCAAAAGGCGTAACAGCATGAGAAGCATCGCCGAGCAGAATCGTGCGTCCTTCGCAGACAAATTGCGCGTCTGGCATCTCGAACAATGGCCAGTAAGTCCATTCTGGCGCTGTAGCGATCACATCACGGACCGCCGGATGCCAGTTCTGGTAAATTGATTTGAGCCGCTCGCGATCTCCGGCCTTTGACCAGCCTTCGCCCGGGTTTTCACCACCCGTTATTGCGACGAAGTTGAAATACGCCCCACCTTTGACCGGATAGGCGATAAAATGAACCTGTTTGCCCAACCATGCCGATACAGCCTTTTTGAGCGGCAGCGCATTGATAAAAGTTGCGGGCAAATCAGTGGTAGCGATAGTGCTGCGCCACGCGATGTGTCCGCTGTAGCGGGCTTTGCTATGTGCAGTATTGGCTCGCTCTGCCGACCACACGCCGTCGCATCCAAGGAGATGGTGCGCCTTGATAGTCTCGGTTAAATTTCCGCGGCGAACCTCAGCCTCTATCTCTTGGCCAATAACTTCGTGTCGAGTGATTTCCGAGCCAAGATTAATGTTTATGGCATGGTTTTCCTGGCAAGCAGTAAGAAGAGCGGATTGCAGATCGGCGCGGTGGCAGACGAGGTAAGGATGGTGCCAGCGTTTGAGCGCTTTATCGCCAAGCTCCATCGCGAGAAGGGGACGTGCGCTTCGACTATCAACGAGGAAAAGTGCTTCGGGCGCGACAGCTTGTGTGGAAAGCCTGTCTGCAATACCAAGACGTTGCAGATGGCGCATGGCATTCGGGGCCAGTTGCAGGCCCGCGCCAACCTCAGAGAGTGCAGTGGCTTTTTCGAAAAGCTCTACTGACCAGCCTCTGGCTGCAAGCTCAAGCGCTGCACTTAATCCTGCAACGCCCGCTCCTGCAATCAATATGCGCCCTTTGCCCAAGCTACTTTCAGGCAGCTTTGTCGGCAGGAGCTTCGTAGACGCAGCCCGCTGGAACAGTTTCATCAGCATGAAGCTGCGCATTGTAGCGATAGAGCGTCGAGCAATAAGGGCAAACGACCTCGCTCTCATCGCCCATGTCGAGGAAGACATGTGGATGATCGAAAGGAGGATTCGCGCCGACGCACATGAATTCCTTCACGCCGATTTCAATGGCATTATGGCCAGCGTCATTCTGGAAGTGTGGGATGATGTGATCGGACATGATACGCTCCGGTGCTTGTGGATCGCGACATCTGAATAGGATGGCTATTTGGGGTGGGTTTACCGCGAACGGCTTGTTTCTGGAAGCGTTTTCATCAATTCTGAAGACATTTCAAGCGGTTTGCTATCAAACTGTCATATGACAGCCATAGGCTTATGGTCGCGCCGGGATTTTCCGGTAAAAGCCGGGACAGGAAAAATGAACGAAAACAGCGTTATGGCACCCCAAACCACCGATTTGGCCTCCAATGCGAGCAGCAAGGCAGCAAATGATGTTTCTGCGGGTAAGAATGGCAGCAAAGTTCAAAACGCTCACGAAGCTTTGAACGATGAAAAGACATCTGCGCTGATGCAAAGCCCCGAGCGCTTCGTCAATCGCGAGTTTTCCTGGCTTCAGTTCAATCGTCGCGTTCTGGAAGAAGCTGCGAATATCAGCCAGCCACTGCTGGAGCGCCTGCGATTTCTGTCCATTTCGGCTGCCAATCTGGATGAGTTTTTCATGGTCCGCATTGCCGGACTTGCTGCACAGGTGCGTGCTGGCGTTGCCATGCGCAGCGCGGATGGCCGCACACCCCAAGAGCAGCTTGATTTCGTTCTGGAGGAGGTAGGGCGCCTTCAGGAAGGCCAGCAGGAGCGTTTGCGCACGCTGCGCGAAGAGCTTGAGAAAGAGAGCATCGAGATCGTGCGGGCTTCGGCTTTGTCGAAGCCGGAGAAGGATTGGCTTGAGAACCATTTCCTTGAGACGATTTTCCCGGTTCTGACCCCGCTTTCCATCGACCCTGCCCATCCGTTTCCGTTTATTCCAAATCTCGGCTTTTCCATTGCATTGCAATTGGCGCGTCGTCTCGACAGCCATCCGATGACCGCACTCCTGCGCATTCCTGTTGCGCTGAAGCGTTTCATCCAGCTTCCGACCGAGCAGCAGAATGCTTACCGCTTCATCACGATTGAAGACGCAGTCAGCCTGTTCATCGGGCGCCTTTTCCCAGGTTATGAAGTGCGTGGCGCAGGAACGTTCCGCATCATTCGTGACAGCGATATCGAAGTGGAAGAAGAGGCGGAAGATCTGGTGCGCCTTTTTGAGACCGCATTGAAGCGTCGTCGGCGCGGTCAGGTTATCCGTATCGAGTTTGACTCCGAAATTCCTGAAGCGCTGCGCGTGTTCGTTGCGACCGAGCTTGGCGTATCGGAAAACCGGATCAGCGTTCTGGAAGGCCTCCTCGCGCTCAACATGATTTCGGAAATTGTGTCGATTCCCCGCGATGATCTCAAGTTCATATCCTACAATCCACGCTTCCCTGAGCGTATTCGTGAACATGGCGGCGATTGCTTTGCGGCGATTCGCGAAAAGGACATTGTTGTCCACCACCCATATGAATCATTCGACGTTGTGGTACAGTTTCTGCGTCAGGCGGCCGCAGACCCGGATGTGCTGGCCATCAAGCAGACGCTTTATCGAACCTCCAACGACAGCCCGATCGTGCGCGCGCTGGTGGATGCCGCAGAAGCTGGTAAGTCAGTCACAGCACTCGTCGAGCTGAAGGCGCGCTTCGACGAAGAGGCCAATATTCGCTGGGCACGCGATCTTGAACGCGCTGGCGTGCAGGTTGTGTTCGGCTTCATTGAACTGAAAACGCATGCGAAGATGTCACTCGTGGTGCGCCGTGAAGACCAGAGACTGCGCACCTATGTGCATCTTGGCACCGGCAATTATCACCCGATCACCGCACGCATTTATACCGATCTGTCGTTCTTTACATCCGATCCGGATATTGCGCGCGATGTGGCACATATCTTCAATTTCATCACCGGCTATGCGCAACCGGCTGAAGAGATGAAAATCGCTATTTCACCGCTGACGCTTCGCACGCGAATCCTCAAGCATATCGAGGACGAAATCACCAATGCGAAGGCCGGACAGCCTGCTGCGATCTGGATGAAGATGAATTCGCTCGTCGATCCACAGATTATTGATGCGCTCTATAAGGCAAGTCAGGCAGGCGTTCACATCGATCTGGTGGTGCGTGGCATATGCTGCCTGCGACCGGGCGTTCCTGGCCTGTCGGATAACATCCGCGCGAAGTCCATCGTTGGCCGTTTTCTTGAGCATAGTCGCATATTCTGCTTTGGAAACGGGCATGATCTGCCTTCTGGCAAGGCAATTGTCTATTTCGGTTCAGCCGATATGATGCCACGCAATCTCGACCGTCGCGTTGAGACATTGGTGCCCATTACCAACGCCACCGTGCATCAGCAGATCCTGTCTCAGATTATGTTTGCCAACATAATTGATAACCAGCAGAGCTATCAGCTACTTGCGGATGGCACCTCTCGCCGGATAGAAAAAGAAGATGGAGAGGAAGCTTTCAACGCGCAGGAATATTTCATGACAAATCCAAGCTTGTCGGGTCGCGGAAAGTCGCTGAAGTCATCTGCCCCCCGCCTTATTGCGCATCGTAAACGCGCGCAGGCGGAAAGAAACACGACTTCATGAGTCCAGCAATCGCACAAGGCCGCTTGAAAGGCCTCAAGCCCGTCGCAGTCATCGACATTGGGTCCAACTCGATTCGTGTCGTGGTTTATGAAGGCATCGTTCGTTCGCCAACGGTGCTTTTTAACGAAAAGCTACTCTGCGGTCTTGGCAAAGGATTGGCCAAGACCGGTAAGCTTAATGAAAAATCTGTCGATATAGCATTGCGCGCATTGAAACGGTTTCGCGTTCTGGCCGAACAGGCTGGCGCGATTTCCATTCATGCGCTGGCAACTGCAGCTGCGCGCGAAGCGAAGAACGGTCCCGATTTTATCGCGCAGGCTGAAGCCATTCTCGGACGGCATATCGAAGTCTTGTCCGGCAAGGAGGAAGCCTATTATTCCGCGCTCGGCATTATTTCGGGGTTCTACAAGCCACAGGGGGTAACGGGCGATCTTGGTGGCGGCAGCCTTGAATTGGTCAGCGTCAACGATCACGAAGTCGGCGAGGGGATTACGCTTCCGCTTGGTGGGCTTCGGCTGCAGGACATGTCCAACGAACAGCTTCCTGAGGCGGCCAAAATCACCCGTACGGAGCTTGCGCGTGCAACGCTGCTTGAACAGCATCAGGGAGAGGTGTTCTACGCAGTTGGCGGTACATGGCGAAATCTTGCCAAGCTGCATATGACTGCAAAGCACTATACGCTTCATGTCATGCATGGCTATGAGATGGACCCGGTGGAAGCGCAGAGTTTCCTCAAGCGTGTTGCGAAAGGCAATCTCGACACGATGCGCGGCATCGAAGCCGTGTCGAAAAACCGCCGTCAGCTTCTTGCTTATGGCGCGACCGTTCTGCTTGAAACCATCCGTCGCATGAAACCATCCAAGATCGTGTTTTCGGCTCTCGGTGTGCGTGAAGGATATCTTTATTCGTTGCTGCCGAAGAATGAGCAGAGGCTGGATCCTCTGCTGGCATCGGCGGAAGAGCTGGCAATCCTGCGTTCGCGTTCACCGCGTCACGCACGCGAACTTGCAACATGGACGACGCTTTCTTTGCCGGTTCTCGGATTTGACGAGACCGAAGACGAAAGCCGTTATCGGCAGGCCGCATGCCTTGTGGCCGATATAAGCTGGCGTGCACATCCTGATTATCGTGGCTCGCAGGCACTGAACATCATTGCGCATGGTTCTTTCGGTGGTATTGATCATCCGGGCCGTTCTTTCATGGCACTGGCAAATTACTATCGTCATGAGGGACTGGTCGAAGACGAGATTGCGCCGGAGATTTTGCAGCTTGCAACGCCGCGTCTGCGCGAGCGAGCCAGACTGCTGGGTGCGCTGCTACGCGTTATCTATCTGCTTTCAGCGTCCATGCCGGGCGTGATTCCGCGCCTTTACTGGCGTGAAGAGGATAACGGCATTGCGCTGGTTGTGCCTGGAGATCTGGCAGATTTGATTTCGGATCGGCCTGAAGGACGTTTGCAACAGCTTGCAAAGCTCACAGGAAAAAACCTGTATTTTGCCGTCGGCGATAGCGCCATTGAAGCAAACGAGCATCATTGAAAAAGATGATCTGGAAATTAAAAGGCCGGCTGGAGCTTCCTCCGCCGGCCTTTTTGCTTAGAGCGCGTTTCGATCTGATTGGATCAGATAGAAACGCGCTCTAAATATTTGTTTTAACGCGCATCCCGAAAATCGTTTCACACTTTTCGGGATGCGCTCTAGTCCAGTTCGACCGCCTGAATGCGACGGTTTTCAAATTTGATACCGATCTTGCCAGCGATAAGGTCGAGTGCCTTTTGCCCGAAGACTTCCCGTCGCCAGCCGTGCAATGCAGGCACATTGGCGTTTTCGCCTTCTGCTGCGATCTTGTCGATATCATCGGAATTTGCGACGATCTTTGCAGCAACACCGTGTTCTTCGGTCACAAGCTTCAGCAACACTTTAAGAATATCTCCCGCTGCTGCACTGCCTTCAGGCGAATGCGACTGCTTTGGCAGACGCGGTAGGTCTTCTTTTGGAATAGCCAGTGCGGCCTGAACGGCAGTCACAAGACCTGCTGCCTGAGCTGAGCGTTCCCAACCTTTTGGAATCGAGCGAAGACGGCCCAGCGCTTCCGCATCTTTTGGTTGCTGCTGAGCGATTTCCGCAATCGTATCGTCCTTGATGACGCGGCCGCGCGGAACATTGCGCTCGCGCGCTTCGCGTTCGCGCCACGCTGCAACGGACTGCACAATTGCAAGTTCAATCGGCTTGCGCATCCGGGTTTTAACGCGCTTCCACGCATCGTCCGGATGTAGGTCATAGGTTTCTCGCGCGCTGAGTACGGCCATTTCCTCATTGACCCACTCGCTGCGACCTTCTTTCTCCAGTTCTGCTTTCAAGTAGAGATAGATGTCGCGCAGATAGGTAACGTCAGCCAGCGCATAATCGAGCTGCTTGTCAGAAAGCGGGCGACGGCGCCAATCGGTAAAGCGGGACGACTTGTCGAGCTGCTTGCCAGTTACTTTCTGAACCAGTGCATCATAGGAAATCGCGTCGCCAAAGCCGCAAACCATCGCAGCCACCTGGCTGTCGAAGATGGGAGCAGGGATCAGGTTTCCAAGATGGAAGACAATTTCGATATCCTGACGTGCGGCGTGGAAAACCTTGACCACTTTTTCATCGGCCATCAACCGGAAGAATGGTGCAAGATCGAGGCCGGGAGCCAGTGCATCCACCAATGCAGTGTGGTCGGGAGAAGCCATCTGAATGAGGCAGAGCTCCGGCCAGAAGGTCGTTTCCCGAATAAATTCGGTATCGACAGTCACAAAGTCGGATTTGGCGAGGGCGGAAACGGCCTCTTCAAGGGCCTCTGTTGTCGTAATGAGCTGCATGTTCTTCTTTTTAGACAAAGGCGGGCCGCTTGTCGCGCCGCAAGAATGATATTGCGAGGGAATAACACGGAAATAGTGATTTTTGTCGACATATTCTGTCAAGCTGGTTTAACACAGACAGTGTCGGCTTGACAAAGCGTGAGCAAAATGCGCTTTTCCGCCCGAATTTGCAGCGCTTTGCCTGCACAAGATTATTGAGTTCCAAAAGGCAGAAATCATGCACCGTTATCGCAGCCACACCTGCGCAGCCCTTCGCAAATCGGATGTTGGTTCCAAAGTCCGTCTGTCTGGCTGGGTTCATCGCGTCCGTGACCATGGCGGCATTCTCTTCATCGACATTCGCGATCATTATGGCCTGACGCAGGTTGTTGCTGATCCTGATTCGCCCGCGTTCAAGATTGCTGAAACTGTTCGTGGCGAGTGGGTTATTCGCGTCGACGGTGAAGTGAAGGCGCGTGCAGACGAAGCGGTAAACGCGAACCTTCCGACCGGTGAAGTTGAAATCTTTGCAACTGAGATTGAAGTTCTCGCTGCTGCCAAGGAATTGCCATTGCCGGTCTTTGGTGAGCCGGATTATCCCGAAGATATCCGCCTCAAGTACCGTTTCCTCGACCTGCGTCGTGAAACGCTGCACAAAAACATTATGAGCCGCACGAAAATCATTGCAGCGATGCGTCGCCGCATGACCGAAATCGGCTTCAACGAGTTTTCGACGCCGATCCTGACGGCTTCGTCGCCGGAAGGCGCGCGCGACTTCCTCGTGCCGAGCCGTATTCACGAAGGCAAGTTCTACGCACTGCCGCAGGCTCCGCAGCAGTACAAGCAGCTTCTGATGGTTGCCGGTTTCGATCGTTACTTCCAGATTGCACCTTGCTTCCGCGATGAAGACCCGCGTGCCGACCGTCTGCCGGGCGAATTCTACCAGCTCGACCTCGAAATGAGCTTCGTGACCCAGGAAGAAATCTGGGAAACGATGGAGCCAGTCATGCGCGGCATCTTTGAAGAGTTTGCCGAAGGCAAGCCTGTCACGCAGAACTTCCGCCGTATCGCCTATGACGATGCGATCCGTACCTATGGTTCGGACAAGCCGGATCTGCGTAACCCGATTGAAATGCAGGCTGTGACCGAGCATTTCGCAGGTTCGGGCTTCAAGGTCTTCGCGAACATGATCGCAAACGACCCTAAGGTCGAAGTATGGGCCATTCCGGCGAAGACCGGCGGCAGCCGCGCATTCTGTGACCGCATGAATTCATGGGCACAGGGTGAAGGTCAGCCTGGCCTCGGCTACATCTTCTGGCGCAAAGAAGGCGACAAGCTCGAAGGCGCTGGTCCGATTGCCAAGAACATTGGTGAAGAACGCACTGAAGCCCTCCGCAACCAGCTTGGTCTCGGTGATGGCGATGCCTGTTTCTTCGTGGCCGGCCAGCCATCGAAGTTCTACAAGTTTGCAGGCGACGCACGCACCCGTGCTGGTGAAGAACTGAACCTCGTTGATCGCGAGCGTTTTGAACTGGCGTGGATCATCGACTTCCCGTTCTACGAATGGGACGAAGACAACAAGAAGCTCGACTTCGCACACAACCCGTTCTCGATGCCGCAGGGTGGCATGGAAGCGCTGGAAACGCAGGATCCGCTCACACTCAAGGCTTACCAGTATGATCTGGTCTGTAACGGCTTTGAAATCGCTTCGGGTTCGATCCGTAACCAGCTGCCGGACGTGATGGTAAAGGCATTCGAAAAGGTAGGCCTCAGCCAGCAGGACGTGGAAGAGCGCTTCGGCGGTCTCTACCGTGCCTTCCAGTATGGCGCGCCTCCACATGGCGGCATGGCTGCCGGTGTTGACCGTGTTATCATGCTGTTGGTAGGTGCAAAGAACCTGCGCGAAATCTCCCTTTTCCCGATGAACCAGCAGGCGCTCGATCTTCTGATGAATGCACCTTCGGATGTAACGCCAGCACAGTTGCGCGATCTGCACATTCGTCTGGCGCCGACTCAGAAGAGCTGATCCATCTAAGATTTAAAACAGAAAAGCCCGGTCGCAAGACCGGGCTTTTTGTTTGGCTTAGAGCGCATCCCGAAAAGTGTGAAACGGTTTTCGGACAAAGATGCGCGTTAAAACAAATATTTAGAGCGCCGATCTGATCCAATCAGATCGAAACGCGCTCTAATGAAAAGGCAAAAAGAAAACCCGGTGAGCGGAACTCACCGGGCTTCTCTTCATTAGCATCAATCTGATTAGTTGTTGGCTTCAACGCCAACTTTCAGAAGCTGAATGATTTTCGTTGGATCGAGCGAAGCGGTCGCAACGATGGATGCGAAGCTAACCGACTGGTCAGGCGAAGCGGAAATCGTCAGCGACTTTGGATCATCGAAGTACTTTTCAGCTGCGGCCTTGAGCTGCTGAGCAAACTCAGGGTTCTTGAGCTGTGTTGCCATCAGCGGAACCATCATCTTGAGCTGTTCGCCCAGCTGCTTGCCATCCGCACCCTGCTGCTTGCCGTAATATTCGAGCAGTTTTTGCGTCAGTGTTTCGTTATCGAAGCGGATTGTCAGGTTCTTGAGGCTCAGCTGTTCAGCCAGACCGAGAAGTGCCAAACCAGCGGCATCTTTTTCTGCATCGGCTTTGGTCATGTTTTCCTGTGTCTTCTGCAGAGCTTCGACAAAGGAAAGATCGTAGCCGTCGATAGCGCCTGTCAGGTTGATCTTGCCAAGGTCCTTGGCGTCGATTTCAAACTGATCCAACGTCGCATTGCCGGAAGTTGGCTGCCATGTGCCCTTCGAATTGATCGAACCTTTGAGTGCGTTCATATCGAGCGGAGCAAGTGGATTCTTGCCGTTCTTCTCGAAAACTGCATCGATATCGGCGATTGTCAGCGCGTAGTCGATCTTTTCGGTCTTGTTGGCCGAGTTCAGCGTCACTTCCATGCCCTTGATCAGGGCGCCATCTTTGCCTGGAGTGCCAACCGAAAATTCGTCGATCTTCATCTTGTCGTAGAAGACCATCTTGGCGAGCGGGCCTTCGGCTTTCTCGGATGGAAGAACAACGTTCTCCATCGAAATGCCTTTGATCGTGGCCTTATCGTTCTTGTCCGCGCCTTCCGGAGCGAAGGCCATATCTGCAACCGAAACTTTTTCGATGCTATAGCCGCCTTCTGGCGTGTCCTGCACGTTTTCGAGCGTTATATCGCCGACAGGCGTCGCGCGGTCAGAAACGGTGGGCAGCTTGATTGTTGTGCCTTTGAGCAAAATGTTGTCGCCGTCAGCCTGAACTTCGGCGAAGTTCAGCTCTCCGCCCTGCTTTGTATAGAGGGCCTTGACGCGCTCTGCGACTGCATTTGCATCTGCAGCCATTGCCGCACTGCCAAGAACAAGCGAGAGCGCGGTGCTTGCGGCGAAGACACGCACGGCCTGCTTGCTAACAACGAAAACCTTCATTTATTGGCTCCTGATCATTTGGTAAATTTTAGATAGCCTTCATAAGCCTTTACGCAAGGAAAAACAGCCCGTTTCGTTCGCGCCATGATTGCTGTGGAGAAAACATCCACAATTCCTCTATAGATGCTTAATGACGGCAACATTGCGACGAATGTACTGGATTGGTTCTCATCGCTACTTGCTGACGAATCGCGCAATTGGTACTGAGAAGTATGGGTAAAAGTCTGATTCCGCCGGGCGACGGCGAAGAACATATCGAACGGGTCGATCTTAAGTCGGCCCTCGAGGAGCGCTACCTCGCTTATGCGCTGTCCACGATCATGCATCGTGCACTGCCGGATGTGCGCGACGGTTTGAAGCCGGTTCATCGCCGCATAATGCATGCCATGCGTCTGTTACGGCTCAATCCCGATCAGGCTTACGCAAAATGTGCACGTATTGTCGGCGACGTGATGGGCAAGTTCCACCCGCACGGCGATGCTTCGATCTATGATGCGCTGGTGCGTCTTGCTCAGGATTTTGCAGTGCGCTATCCGCTCGTGGACGGACAGGGCAATTTCGGCAATATCGATGGCGATAATGCCGCCGCGATGCGTTATACCGAAGCGCGTATGACTGAAGTGGCAACGCTGTTGCTTGAGGGCATTACCGAAAACGCTATCGACTTCCGTCCGACCTATAACGAAGAAGACGAGGAACCTATCGTTCTTCCGGGTGCTTTCCCGAATCTTCTTGCCAACGGATCGGCCGGTATCGCGGTTGGCATGGCCACCAATATTCCACCGCATAACGTAGCTGAACTTTGCTCGTCGGCTCTTTATCTAATCAATCATCCTGATGCGTCGGTCGAAGAACTCATCACTTCCCCAGAACAGTGGGAAGAGTTGAAGAAGGAAGCGGAGAGCGACCCGGCTGCACTTCTCAAGTGCAAAGTGCGCGGCCCGGATTTCCCGACCGGCGGCATTCTGGTTGAAGACCATGCCAACATTGTCGAAGCCTATCGCACAGGGCGTGGTTCTTTCCGCGCACGTGCGCGTTGGGAGAAGGAAGAGGGGAATCGCGGAACCTGGGTTATCGTTGTAACCGAGATCCCATATCAGGTGCAGAAATCGCGCCTGATCGAGAAGATTGCGGAGCTGCTTCTCGCAAAGAAGCTGCCGTTGCTCGATGATATTCGCGATGAGTCTGCCGAAGATATCCGCATCGTTCTGGAACCCAAGAACCGCACGGTCGATCCAGAACTGCTGATGGAATCGCTGTTCAAGCTGACTGAGCTTGAGAACCGTGTTTCGCTCAACATGAACGTGCTCTCGCACGGCAAAGTGCCGAATGTTCTGTCACTGGGCGGTGTGCTGCGTGAATGGCTGGAACACCGCAAGGAAGTGCTGGTTCGCCGTTCCGAATATCGTTTGGCGGAAATTGAGAAACGTCTGGAAATCCTGGGCGGTTTCCTGAAGGCTTACCTCAATCTCGATGAAGTCATTCGCATCATTCGTGAAGAGGATGAACCGAAGCAGGAGCTGATGCGGTTCTTTGATCTGACGGATAATCAGGCCGAAGCAATCCTCAACATGCGCCTGCGTTCCTTGCGCAAGCTTGAAGAATTTGAAATTCGCAAAGAATTCGATGGTCTGACTGCTGAAAAGACTGATCTGGAAGGCTTGCTTGCTTCAGGCACGCGCCAGTGGAAGAAGATCAGCACGGAAATCAAAGCCGTCCGTGAGAAGTTTGGGCCTGAAACCAAACTTGGCAAGCGCCGCAGTACCTTTGCCGATGCGCCAAGCCATGATCTCGAAGACATTCATCAGGCGATGATTGAACGCGAGCCAGTGACCATTGTCGTGTCTGAAAAAGGCTGGCTGCGTGCAATGAAGGGGCATCTGGCTGACTTCTCCACGCTGGCTTTCAAAGAAGGTGACAAGCTCAAGCTCGCTTTCCATGCGGAGACGACAGACAAAATTCTGTTGGTCACGACAGGCGGAAAATTCTTCACTATTGGTGCGAACACGCTTCCCGGCGGTCGTGGCCATGGCGAGCCGATCCGTATTCTGGTCGATATGGAGAACGATCAGGATATCCTGACAGCCTTCGTGCATGACCCTCAAGCCAGGCTTCTTCTGGTTTCTCATGAGGGTAATGGTTTCATCGTTCCGGAAAATGAGGCCGTCGCCAATACCCGCAAGGGTAAGCAGGTGATGAACGTGAAAGTCCCGGACGAGACAAAGCTGTGCCAACGCATTTCGGGCGATCACATTGCGGTGGTGGGTGAAAACCGGAAGATGGTTGTCTTCCCGCTTTCAGAAATCCCGGAAATGACACGCGGCAAGGGCGTGCGCCTGCAGAAGTACAAGGACGGCGGCGTGTCCGATGTCCGTACCTTTGCGATTGCTGAGGGCCTGTCATGGCAGGATTCAGCAGATCGCACCTTCAATCGCAGCAAGGAAGAGCTTGTCGAGTGGATTGCTGCCCGCGCGTCCGCAGGGCGTTTGGTGCCCAAGGGGTTCCCGCGTTCGGGTAAGTTCTAAGGTTTAGATGCAAATAAAAAGGGCGGCTTTTAAGCCGCCTTTTCTCTGTTTATCTCTCAAACCTCTGCCAGCCGCGTGGGCCGAGATGCTCCTGCGGCCTGAAGCGCGTCTTATATTGCATCTTGCGTGACCCTTCGACCCAATAGCCGAGATAGACATGCGGCAAGCCAGCGGCTCGTGCACGTTGGATATGATCGAGGATCATGAAAGTTCCGAGCGAACGCTCATGCATATGCGGAGAGAAGAACGAATAGACCATAGATAGGCCATCTGCCATCACGTCAGTGAGGGCTACTGCGATCAGCTCTCCGTCGCCCTTGGCACTGATAAAGCTGTCCGGCCCGCGTCTGCGATATTCAATAATCTGCGTGTTGACGTGCGTATCTTCCACCATCATTGCGTAATCGAGTACCGTCATATCGGACATGCCGCCGGAGTGGTGACGTGCATCCAGATAGTCGCGGAAGAGTGCATATTGTTCGGTGCTTGGCTGCGCTTTGTGCTGGCGACCGATCAGGTCGCGATTATGGTTCCAGACCCGGCGCATACTCCGGTTCATCTCAAATTCGCCAGTCAGAATTCGTACCGAAACGCAGGCGCGGCAAAGCTCGCAGGCTGGTCGATAGGCAATGTTCTGGGAGCGGCGAAAGCCGCCTTGAGTCAGCAGATCATTGATCTCGCTGGCTTTGTCGCCGACGAGATGTGTGAAAACTTTCCGCTCCAGCTGACCCTCAAGATAAGGGCAAGGCGATGGAGCCGTTAGAAAAAACTGCGGAGACTGTTGCGGTTGATGGGTCATTCAATATCCACGAAACGGCAATACCGAACCATCACGATGAGTTATTTTACGCATGTCTCCCAAAACCGGTTCCCACTTTCGGGAGACATGCTCTAAAGATTGAGCCGGCTGCACAAAACGTCAATAGACATTTTGTGCAGCCGGCCCTGAATTTTTTTGATGCTTGATTTAGCGGTCCGAACGGATGACTGCTGTTCCAAGCAAGAGGTCGTGCACAGTACGCTTACGGTCAATCACCAGTGTAGCCAACAGAATGAACGGCGTAAGCACGACATTCAGGCCCCAGAACAGGACCGTGTGAACCACCGCCAGCATAGGGTCGACTGTACCGCCTTCAAGGCGAACCAGCTTGATATTCATCATCTGCATACCCTTGGTGGCCTGCTGAGGCCCGCCGAGTGTACGCGATATGTAAAACAAAGCGACAACCGGGAACATGATGGCATAGAGCGCCCATCCCAACGAGAGGGTGACAATGCCCAGAATGAAGATCACGATTGCTACTGGAATGCAGAGCAAAAAGACGATCAGATAGTCGATGAGGAAAGCCATGATACGGCGCGTACGTACGCCTTCAAAAAATGCGCGGCTTTCGTAACGCGGCCCCATTATTTCGCCGTGCAGAATATGGTCGGACATTGTCCCTTCCAGTCGTTAAAACGAGAAGCGTCCGGAAAAATAAACCCGTCCGCTGTTCCGCACTACGCGGAACAGTCTCAAGGTGGTGTATGAAACTGGCTATTTCAAGGAAGCAGTGTTTCGGAATTTAGTTCTGGCTTTTCAGCTTTTCTGCCACTTCCATCGCAAAATAAGTCAGAATGCCATCACAGCCAGCGCGCTTGAAAGCCAGCAGGCTTTCCATCATGACCTTCTCTTCGTCGATCCAGCCGTTCATGCCTGCGGCCTTGATCATCGAATATTCGCCTGACACCTGATAGGCATAGGTCGGCAGACGGAACGTGCTTTTCAGACGATGGATGATGTCGAGATAAGGCATCCCAGGCTTGACCATCAGCATGTCGGCGCCTTCAGCCACGTCCTGTTCGGCCTCGCGCACCGCTTCTTCAGGGTTTGCTGGGTCGATGTAATAGGTCTTCTTGTCGCCCTTCAGCAGACCTGCCGTTCCGATTGCATCGCGATAAGGACCATAGAAGGCAGATGCGAATTTGGTCGCATAGGACATGATCGGCACATGATTGAAGCCATGGGCATCCAAGGCCTGACGAATTGCGCCGATACGGCCATCCATCATATCGGACGGTGCGATAACATCTGCACCTGCTTCAGCCTGCGCGAGCGCACCGCGCACGACCATCGCAACCGATTCATCATTGATGATCTCGCCATTGCGCAAAATGCCGTCGTGGCCATGCGTCGTGAACGGATCAAGTGCGGCGTCAGTGATAATACCGATTTCCGGCACTTCTTTCTTGATGGCACGGACAGCGCGGTTGATCAGATTGTCGGGGCTTGCAACGAAAGCACCGTCTTCTGTCTTTACTTCAGCCTTTTCACGCGGGAAGGGCGCAATGGCCGGAATGCCAAGCTTCGCAGCCTTCTCGGCCATGCGCACAGCCATATCGACCGAATAGCGCTCGACGCCTGGCATCGCATCCACGGGTTCGCTGACGCCTGTTCCATAGGTAAGGAAGAATGGCAGGATAAGATCGTTCACCGTTAGATGAGTTTCCTGCACCAGTCTTCGCGACCAATCGGCCTTGCGCATGCGGCGCAGGCGACGGCCTCCCGTCACATCATCAACGTGACCTGAAATGTTGGCAGAAGAAATGTTGGACAAACGATCAGTCATGGAAACGTTCCCGAGAGAATAAAGCTTGGGAATCTAACGGTTCGGAAGCTTGTTATCAGATGGCCACGGTTTATCACGGGAAAAGTGGCTAAACCAAGCACAATGGCCTGTGCAGGATTGACGCGGGGCTTCTCAGTTTCTACCCATTTAATCAAACGGGAGAAACGACATGCAGATTGACTTCGGTGGCGGTAGCGAAATCGGCTTTGAACGCAAGGGCAAGGCAGGGCTTGTCAAGCTAACGCGCACATCTGCGCTCAACGCGCTCACGCATAATATGATTCTTACTCTCGACCGCGCGCTTCAAGCCTGGGAAGCCGATCCAGACGTCGCCTGTGTGATTCTTGAGGGTGAGGGCCGTGCCTTCTGCGCTGGCGGCGATGTGATTGCGGCCTACAAGGCGGGACAGAATGGCACGCCTGCATTCGATTTTTTCCGTGACGAATATCGTCTCAATGCGCGCATCGGACGTTTTCCAAAGCCATATATTTCGTTGTTGAACGGTATTGTGATGGGCGGAGGTGCAGGTATTTCTGTGCATGGTTCCCATCGTATCGTGACCGAAAACACACTTTTCGCGATGCCTGAAACTGGAATTGGCTTTTTCCCGGATGTAGGCGGAAGTGCTTTCCTTCCACATTTGCATGACAATTTCGGATATTATCTGGCGCTGACCGGAAATCGCGTTCGCTGGGGCGATTGCCTGCAAAGCGGTATTGCTACCCATGCAGTCGCTGTGAATGATCTTGATGATCTGCGCGACGACCTCATCGCAACGGCTGATGTCGATACGGCATTGGCACGCTGCCAGTATCCGGATTTTGAAACTCCTGTGGAAATGCGGCAGTTGATTGAAGCAAGTTTTGCTCACGCTACACTTACTGAATGTGTTGCGGCTCTGGAAAAGTCGGCCGCAGCTGGCAGCAAGCATGCCAACGATATTCTCACTGTTTTAGCAACACGTTCGCCGACAAGTGTCGCAGTCACGTTTCGCCAGATTGCCGATGGGCGAGCTCTCGATCTGGATGATTGTATGCGGATGGAATATCGCATCGCATCGCGTATGCTTGAGGCACATGATTTTTACGAAGGTGTGCGGGCTGTCCTGATAGACAAGGATGGTGCGCCTGCCTGGAAGCCAGATTCAATCGAAGATGTGAAGCCGGAAATGGTGAGCGCGTATTTTGCAAATCTTGGCGAGAGGGAACTGAGCTTTTGATGCGTCAGGATGAGTTGCACCAGCATTTACAGCCCAGTGGTGCTGAGTGGTCTTTTGTCTGGTTCATGCGGCTGATCGCATTGGCTGCTCTGGCCAGTGGTGTTTTTTACTGGATAAAACTGATCGGTATTCAGCCGGGATTGCTGTGGCGCTTCGATCTCATGCCATGGCAGTGGCAGACTGCATCTGTAGCACTTGCTCTTCTCATGCCCGTTGCAGCGACAGGCCTCTGGATGCGTGCCCCATGGGGTGCTGTATTGTGGTTTGTTGCGGCAATTGGCGAAATCGCCATCTATTCCGTCTTTGCGCGCCACTTTGAATATAAGCCAATTACCGTCGGGTTTAATGCGGTTTGCATCGTTGTCTATATCATTTTCCGTGTGGTGCTTTTCCTGGAGAAAAAGCGGCAATCACGTATGGGGCCACGTATGGGAATTGCCAGCTGAAATTATTGCCTAGTATGCCGAACCCGAAATTCGTCACACCATAAAGCGACAGTTGGAACGAATTTCGGGTTCCAAGCCATACTAGTATAATATTGAATCTAGTGGATTTTACGAATTTGACGTTTGAAACAGCATTTATGTCAGGCGGGATTCAAACGTCAAATTCAATCCACCAGTAACAGAACATTAAGCCTGAAACTGCATTTCCTTTGGTAAGCTACTGTTAAGGCTGACTTTTAATTCGAATTTTATGCATCTCTCCTAAAGTCCTCTCATGAACGGTGAGAAAATACACCGCATAAAACAGGACAAAGAGAGCGACCTCATGAAAGGTTGCTCCGACAGAGAGGCAAAAGAAATGATCAATGCACAGCACAGAATGGATGCATCTGCTCCGCTTTTGAATCCCGAAGCAGCTCTCCGCACGCTTTATCTCGAAGCTCTTCAGCTGGTTGAGCGTCTGCATCGTCGTCTGCTCGACGTTATCAAGGACGAATTCGACCGCAATGGACGCAGCGATATCAATGCAACGCAGGCGTTGCTCCTGTTCAATATCGGCAATTCAGAACTGACAGCTGGCGAACTGCGTTCGCGCGGCTATTATCTGGGCTCGAATGTCTCTTATAATCTCAAAAAGCTGGTCGAGATGGGCTTTATCCATCATGAGCGTTCCAGCACTGACCGTCGTTCGGTTCGCGTGAGCCTGACCGATAAGGGCAATGAGATTGCCGATCAGGTGCAGGCTCTTTATCAGCGCCACATTGCGTCCATTGAGCAGGTGGGCGGAATTCAGGTGGAAGAGTTCACCGCAATGAACCGTTCGCTCCAGCGTCTTGATCGCTTCTGGAATGACAGCATTGCTTACCGGCTCTAACAGGTTGTTGCAGAACGGTCACAATTAGTATGATTTGTTCATGGAACTTCATGATTGCGAGCTATTTCAGCATGGCCTGACTTGAAATTGGTTCTCCGCGACATGAATAAGCCATAAAAATCGACATAAGCGAATATACAGCGCATAATTTAGAGCTATCTGCAGATGCAGCGCATCTGGGCGCAACCTGTTAGCCTTTGGGACCAAATCTATGACCAAAACCGACAAGAAGACGCAAGCTTTCAATGTAGGTCGTCGCAGCTTCCTGCGTGGCGCAGCAACTGCCGGTCTTACCGTCGCTGCTTCGGCAATGGTTCCAGCAGCTTTTGCCCAGCAGCAGGGTTTAAATGATATTCTTGCCGCACCCCGCCGTGGCAACTGGGATGACCAGTTTGATGCCCGTGCGACAGGTGGTCAGAAAGTTGCAACCAATCAGCCGGTTCTCAGCCAGCAGACTGTTGGTAATCTTCAGTCAGCGATTGCCCAATATACCGATATAGCAGGCCGCGGTGGCTGGCCACAGGTTCCCGGCAATGCGAAGCTGCAACTGGGTGCGAATGCGCAGTCGGTGCAGGCTCTGCGTCAGCGTCTTATTGTTTCTGGTGATCTTCCGCGCGAAGCAGGTGTTTCCGGCGCGTTCGATACTTATGTTGATGCAGCCGTCAAGCGCTTCCAGTCGCGTCATGGTCTGCCAGCTGATGGCGTTATGGGCCAGTTTACCTATGCTGCCATGAATGTGGACGCCAATACGCGTCTTGGACAGCTGCAAACCAACCTTCAGCGCCTTTCGGGCATGGCTGCTACAAGCCAGTCAGAGCAGCGCTTTGTGATGGTCAACATTCCGGCTGCTCGTATTGAGGCAGTCGAGGGCGGCAACGTTTCTCAGCGTCATACCGCTGTCGTCGGTAAAATCGACCGTCAGACACCGATCCTCAACTCGAAGATCCATGAAGTTATTCTCAATCCTTACTGGACGGCACCAAAGTCGATCATCCAGAAGGATATTATTCCGCTGATGCGGAAAAACCCGCAATATCTGGCAAACAACAAGATCCGTCTCTACAACGCGCAGGGACAGGAAGTTCCGCCGGAAAGCGTTGACTGGAACACGGATGATGCCGTCAAGCTGATGTTCCGTCAGGACCCGGGCAAGATCAACGCGATGTCCTCGACGAAGATCAACTTCCACAATCAGCATGCCGTTTACATGCATGACACCCCGCAGAAGAGCTATTTCAACAAGCTCATGCGTTTTGATTCGTCTGGCTGTGTCCGTGTGCAGAATGTTCGTGACCTCGATGTCTGGCTGTTGAAGAACACTGCGGGCTGGGATCGTCAGAACATCGAGAACACCATTAAATCAGGCGTTAACACGCCTATTCAGGTGTCTGATCCTGTGCCGCTGCATTTCGTTTACATCACCGCATGGTCGACCGGCGATGGTGTGGTGCAGTTCCGCGACGATATCTACAAGATGGATGGCGCAACCGAACTGGCTCTCGGCACTGATACCTGATCTGAATTCACTTACAAAAAAAGCCGTCCGGACCCGTTTCGGACGGCTTTTTTATTGGGGGGAATACTCCAAGCTACGTCATGCCGCATTTTGGAAGATGCTTTTCGCTTAAGCGCCATTGGCCTTGCCAATCGAAGTGTGATACTGCGCCTCATATCATATAGCTATCACCGGCTAACCCGGAGGGTGTGAAACATGTCGCAAGCCAATACCGCTTTTTTCAACGCAACTCTTGAAGAAATCGATGCCGATATTTTCGGTGCGATCCGTAACGAACTCGGTCGTCAGCGTCATGAAATCGAGCTGATCGCCTCGGAAAATATTGTTTCGCGTGCGGTTCTTGAAGCTCAGGGTTCCATCCTCACCAACAAATATGCCGAAGGCTATCCGGGTAAGCGCTATTACGGCGGCTGCCAGTATGTTGACGTTGTTGAAGAACTGGCAATCGAACGCGCGAAGAAGCTGTTTGGTGCAGAATTCGCCAACGTGCAGCCAAACTCCGGCAGCCAGATGAATCAGGCCGTGTTCCTGGCGCTTCTGCAGCCGGGCGACACTTTCATGGGCCTCGACCTCAATTCGGGTGGCCACCTGACGCACGGTTCGCCAGTCAACATGTCGGGCAAGTGGTTCAATGTTGTTTCCTATGGCGTTCGTGAAGACGATCATCTTCTGGACATGGAAGAAATTGCGCGCCTTGCACGTGAACACAAGCCAAAGTTGATTCTTGCTGGCGGTACTGCCTATTCCCGTATATGGGACTGGAAACGCTTCCGTGAGATCGCCGACGAAGTTGGTGCATATCTGATGGTCGACATGGCTCACATCGCCGGTCTGGTTGCCGGTGGTGTGCATCCATCACCAATTCCACATGCTCATGTTTGCACCACGACGACTCACAAGTCGCTTCGCGGCCCACGCGGCGGTATGATCCTGACCAACGATCCTGATCTGGCGAAGAAGTTCAATTCGGCTGTCTTCCCTGGTCTGCAGGGCGGCCCGCTGATGCATGTAATTGCTGGTAAGGCAGTTGCTTTCGCGGAAGCTCTGAAGCCGGAATTCAAGGTCTATGCTCAGAACGTTGTCGACAATGCGCGTGCGCTTTCGGACGAACTGAAGTCGCAGGGCCTCGACATCGTTTCAGGCGGTACTGACAACCACCTGATGCTGGTTGATCTGCGTCCGAAGAATGCGACGGGCAAGCGCGCTGAAGCAGCTCTCGGCCGCGCAAATGTCACCTGTAACAAGAACGGCATTCCATTCGACCCGGAAAAGCCATTCGTAACGTCGGGTGTGCGTCTTGGTACGCCTGCTGGCACGACCCGCGGCTTCGGCAAAGCTGAATTCAAGGAAATCGGTTCGCTGATCGCGGAAGTGCTTGATGGTCTCAAGGTTGCAAATTCCGATGAAGGCAATGCAGCCGTTGAAGCAGCTGTTAAGGCGAAGGTCATTACACTGACCGACCGTTTCCCTATGTACGGGTATCAGGGCTAAAACCCTTCAAATTTTGATGAAGCCCCGTTCAACCTTGTTGAGCGGGGCTTTTTCATATCTGTCTCAATTAGGCGGCATTCGCCTGATGGGGTATCATTTGAAGGAATCAACAGAGCATTTCCAGCAAAAGGCGTGAGCTTTTTGCGTAAGACAATGCGAAAGAGAAGTAATTGGAGCGTTTCCTGCTATTCAATCAAAATAGGAAACACTCGTTCAGTTGAAAGAGTGCCATGCGTTGTCCCTATTGCCAATCTGAAGACACTCAAGTGAAAGATTCCCGCCCTGCGGAAGATGGTGCAGTTATTCGCAGGCGTCGCGTCTGTTCAGTGTGTGGCGGGCGGTTTACGACGTTTGAACGCGTGCAACTGCGTGATCTTATGGTCGTGAAGAAGAGCGGTCGCCGTGTGCCTTTTGATCGCGACAAGCTTACCCGCTCCATCGACGTGGCCTTGCGCAAACGTGATGTGGATATCGACAGAATCGAGCGTGCCATCTCCGGCATTGTGCGACAGCTGGAAAGTTCTGGCGAGGCGGAAGTGACGTCTGATGAAATTGGTCGGTTGGCGATGGACGCGCTCAAGGGTGTCGACGATATTGCCTATATCCGTTTCGCATCGGTTTATCGCAATTTCAGCAAGGCCGTTGATTTCCACAATGTGATTGACGAGCTGACGACGACCGAGAATGAACGCGATCCGGACGCATAATATGAGCCGCTTGGAATTCCCGCATGCCAATGTGACCTCGGATGATCTCCGTTTCATGGAAGCAACCATCCGTTATGCACGCCGTAATAAAGGTCTGACAGGCACCAACCCCTCCGTTGGCACGATAATCGTCAAGGATGGCGTTATCGTCGGGCGAGGTGTAACGGCGGTTGGCGGGCGACCGCATGCAGAGCCACAGGCGCTGGCAGATGCTGGCGAAGCGGCACGCGGAGCAACCGCTTATGTTTCTCTCGAACCATGCGCTCATCACGGTCGCACACCGCCTTGTGCAGAGGCACTGGTACGCGCTGGCGTTGCGCGGGTATTCGTTGCGGCTACTGATCCCGATGAAAGAGTAAGTGGAAAAGGTTTTGCCATTCTGCGTGAAGCGGGCATCGAGGTCTTGCCTGGCATCCTGTCCGATAAGGCTGCGGACGATCTCGCGGGCTATCTGAATCGATCTTCTAAAAAACGCCCGGAAGTGATTCTGAAACTTGCACTTTCTGCCGATGGCTTCATCGGGAAAAAAGGTGAAGGACAGGTCGCAATTACCGGCCCGATTTCACGCGCGCAATCACATATTCTGCGGTCGCAGACCGATGTGATCCTTGTTGGCGTCGATACGGCAATCGCCGATGATCCCATCCTCAACTGCCGCCTCCCGGGCCTGGAGCAACGTTCCCCGATCCGCCTTGTGCTCGATAGCGGCTTGAAGCTGCCACTCGATTCAAAGCTTGTACGCAGTTCTGAGGCCATTCCACTATGGCTGGCGTGCTGCGAACATGTAGCGTCTGAACGGCGTTATGAAATGCAGGCAGCAGGATGCCGGATCGTTGCTGCGGAAAGCGATGGTGGGCATATCGCCCTCCCGGAACTGATGGACGATCTTGCAGCACAGGGCATTTCTTCCGTTCTGGTTGAAGGTGGCGCCAGCGTTGCCAAGAATTTCCTGAAGGAAAAGCTGGTTGACCGGCTCATCCTTTTCCATTCGCCTGTGGAAATCGGCGCAACAATTGGGGTTGCTGTCACGGATCTGCAATCCCATATTGATAATGAATTTACTATTTTGCGCAGAGCGCAGTACGGCGACGATGCCTGTATCGAGTATGTAAGGAACGCGTAATGTTTACTGGGATTGTCACCGACATCGGTAAAGTGGATCGTATCAAACCGCTGAATGAAGGCGTACTGCTGCGCATTGAAACGATATACGATCCTGAAACAATCGAACTCGGTGCTTCTATTTCATGTTCCGGCGTGTGCCTTACCGTAGTGGCTTTGCCGGAAAAAGGCACCAATGCGCGTTGGTTTGAAGTTGAAGCATGGGAAGAAGCTCTTCGCCTGACCACCATCTCAAAATGGGAAAATGGCACACGCATTAATCTTGAGCGTTCGCTTAAGCTTGGCGATGAAATGGGCGGTCATCTGGTGTCCGGACATGTCGATGGGCAGGCGGAAATCGTTGCGCGCAAGGACGAGGGCGATGCAGTCCGTTTCACTCTGCGCGTGCCGGAAGAGCTTGCGCCTTTTATTGCTCAAAAAGGTTCTGTTGCGCTTGATGGCACGTCGCTGACGGTCAATGGCGTGAATGGAAACGAGTTCGATGTTCTGCTCATTCGCCACTCATTGGAAGTCACCACTTGGGGTGATCGTCAGACGGGAGATAAGATCAATATCGAGATCGATCAGCTTGCACGTTATGCAGCAAGGCTTGCGCAATATCAGAAATAAGCTTAGAGCCTAAGAACCCTAAGCTATTTTCTGAATTTAGCGTTGACCGCAGGATTTGCGGTCCGCGATTTCTGTCATGGAGTTTCTCATGTCCAAGCACGAGGCGCATGCGCCGCACCTGCTCATTGTCGAAGCGCGTTTCTATGAGGATTTGTCCGATGCGCTTCTCGATGGCGCAAAGGCGGCTCTCGATGCGGCTGGCGCAACTTATGATGTTGTGACAGTTCCCGGTGCGCTCGAAGTGCCTGCGACTATTTCTTTTGCCCTTGATGGTGCCGAAAATGGTGGCACTGAGTATGATGGCTTTGTCGCACTTGGCACAGTCATCCGTGGCGAAACCTATCATTTCGATATCGTTGCCAACGAATCCTGCCGCGCTCTGACCGATCTTTCTGTTGAGGAAGGCATTGCAATCGGCAATGGTATCCTGACGGTTGAAAACGACGAACAGGCGTGGGTGCGTGCGCGTCGTGAAGACAAGGACAAGGGCGGCTTTGCTGCTCGTGCAGCGCTGACCATGATTGACCTGCGTAAGAAATTCGGAGCCTGAGACGATGACTTCTTCTTCTGAAGGCCGTTCCGCACCGAACGCCCCACGATCTGCAAACAAGCGCGGCGTTGCCCGTCTGGCCGCCGTGCAGGCGCTTTACCAGATGGATGTCGCCGGTACGGGCGTCATGGAAGTTGTGGCCGAATATGAGGCACATCGTCTTGGCAAGGAAGTGGACGGTATGCAGTATCTCGATGCTGATCCACAATGGTTCCGCGGTATTGTTGCAGGTGTCGTCGATAATCAGCTTACGCTGGATCCACTGATCCACCATGCACTGACTGAGGACTGGCCGCTTTCACGCCTCGATTCCACCTTGCGCGCAATTTTGCGTGCAGGTGCGTGGGAATTGAAGACCCGCAAAGACGTGCCAACAGCTGTGATCGTTTCCGAATATGTGGATATTGCCAAGGCGTTCTACACGGAAGACGAGCCAAAGCTGGTCAACGCCGTACTTGATCGTCTTGCCTTTGAGCTGCGCGGCGAAAGCCGTGGTACAAAGCCCCGCAGCAAGTAATAATCAGCGGATCATCAGAACTGAAAAAGGCTGCGAGAAATCGCAGCCTTTTTGGTTTGTTCACCGACAAACTACGGCTTGACCTTTTAAGGCAGCTTCCGCATGTTGAGCCTGCGGCATTGAGAATGCTGAAATGCAGAAACTTCTGCCAAATATTTGATTTCAGGCAGATGTTTCGAGAACTAAAAACAAATAAGAATTAGCCGATGAAGCCCGGTGAAGAGTCGGTTTCAGGCACTTCCATGCCGCCAGTCCTGGCCCGGGGAGGGGTTTTCGGGTCTTTTATGCGCCGATGTGTGCAGGTAATCGCAACTCATTTGTGAGCGATCTGCTTGTGGCTGGCGCGAGCTCAATGGGAGTTGGCCTAAATGGGAATTGGAGTTCTTCTTCTCGTCATTGCCTGCGGTGTCGTTTCCGTTCTTTTTGCCGTATGGGCGATTCGCTCGGTGCTTGCGGCCGATCAGGGCACGCCGCGTATGCAGGAAATCGCCGGCGCTATCCGTGAAGGCGCGTCCGCCTACCTCACACGACAATATTCCACGATCGCCCTTGTTGGCGTCGTCGTCTTTCTGGCAGTCTGGTATTTGCTGTCGATTACTGCAGCTATCGGTTTTTTCATCGGGGCTGTTCTCTCCGGTTTGACCGGATTTATCGGCATGCATGTTTCAGTCCGTGCAAATGTACGAACTGCACAAGCCGCTTCCCTAAGCCTTGCTGGCGGATTGGAACTCGCGTTCAAATCTGGCGCTATTACCGGCATGCTTGTCGCTGGCCTCGCGCTGCTCGGTGTATCCGTCTATTATTTGATTCTAACAGCCTGGATGGGCTACTCGCCATCTGACCGTACAGTGATCGATGCACTTGTGGCGCTCGGTTTTGGTGCCTCGCTGATTTCGATCTTCGCCCGTCTGGGCGGCGGCATCTTCACCAAGGGTGCTGATGTCGGCGGCGATCTGGTTGGTAAGGTCGAGGCGGGCATCCCCGAAGACGATCCACGTAATCCTGCAACTATTGCCGATAATGTGGGAGACAATGTCGGCGACTGTGCGGGCATGGCGGCGGACTTGTTCGAGACCTATGCAGTCACTGTTGTTGCGACAATGGTTCTGGGTGCGATCTTCTTCAACGGCTCCGATGTGCTTTCAAGCGTCATGCTCTATCCGCTAGCCATTTGCGGCGCGTGTGTGCTGACCTCGATTGCAGGCACTTTCTTCGTGAAGCTTGGCGTCAATGGCTCAATTATGGGTGCGCTTTACAAAGGTCTCATTGCAACCGGACTTCTGTCCATTGTGGGCCTCGCAGTTGCCAACACGCTGACAATTGGCTGGGGTGAAATCGGCACTGTTGCAGGAATGACGATTACAGGCACCAATCTCTTTATCTGTGGCCTGATTGGTCTCCTTGTCACGGGCCTGATCGTGGTGATTACGGAATATTATACCGGCACCAACAAACGCCCGGTCAATTCCATCGCGCAGGCTTCCGTTACCGGCCATGGCACAAACGTTATTCAGGGGCTGGCCGTTTCGCTGGAATCGACCGCTTTGCCTGCGATTGTCATCGTTGGCGGCATTATCGGCACCTACCAGCTGGCGGGCTTGTTTGGCACTGCAATCGCTGTGACGGCCATGCTGGGCATTGCCGGTATGATTGTAGCACTCGATGCGTTTGGCCCCGTGACCGATAATGCGGGTGGTATTGCGGAAATGGCTGGGCTCGACCCGGAAGTCCGCAAATCAACCGATGCGCTGGATGCTGTTGGTAACACGACCAAGGCCGTCACCAAGGGTTATGCAATTGGTTCGGCAGGTTTGGGTGCTCTGGTGCTGTTCGCAGCTTACTCCAACGATCTGGCTTATTTTGCCGCGAACGGCCAAACCTATCCATATTTTGCCGATATGGGGCCGGTTTCCTTTGAACTGTCCAACCCATATGTGGTTGCGGGTCTGATCTTTGGTGGCTTGATTCCATACCTCTTCGGCGGCATGGCTATGACGGCCGTGGGGCCGGCAGGAAGTGCGGTAGTGCAGGAAGTACGACGTCAGTTCCGTGAGAAGCCCGGCATCATGACGGGGCAGGAACGTCCGGATTACGCGCGCGCAGTCGATCTTCTGACCAAAGCAGCAATTCGCGAAATGATTATCCCATCACTGCTGCCGGTTTTGGCGCCACTCGTCGTCTATTTCGGTGTGCTGCTCATTTCAGGCTCAAAAGCAGCAGCCTTTGCAGCGCTTGGTGCGTCGCTCCTGGGCGTCATCATCAACGGATTGTTCGTGGCTATATCCATGACATCGGGTGGTGGAGCATGGGACAATGCCAAGAAGAGCTTTGAGGATGGCTTTACCGATGCCGATGGCGTGAAGCACATGAAGGGTTCGGAAGCGCACAAGGCTTCCGTAACCGGTGATACGGTGGGTGATCCTTACAAGGATACGGCCGGTCCAGCGGTCAACCCTGCAATCAAGATCACCAATATCGTGGCGCTCTTGCTGCTGGCGGTGCTGGCACATACGGCTTAGAGCATTTCCAGCAAAAGTGGGAACGGGTTTTGCGTTCGGAAATGCGTAAAAATAAATAGTTTGAGCGGTTCTAACGATTCAACATCAACTGGAACCGCTCTGATGTGAACCACAAAAATAAAAAGCCCGGCAAGTTTGCCGGGCTTTTTTGTGAATTTTGTAGCAAATCAGTTGTTTGCGCCGCCTACCGCACCCGGCAAGGATGTTGGAGCCTTGCCAACACCCTGAATGATCTGACCGATAAAGGTCTGATCCTTGCCGCCCGTTGGTGTCGTGCGCGACATGAAATCGAACAGCTTGCCATCCTGGAGGCCGTAATTGGCAATATTGCTGACCTTACCGTCCTTGTCGAAGTAAACAGCAAGGATATGGCGGTCGATGATCTTCGGCTTCATGAACTGTGCCGCACGGTAGCGCTTCTGCGAAATGTAATAAAACACTTCATTGTCGAAGGTTGCCGTGGTGGACGGTGTGCCGAGTGCGAGAAGCACCTGTTCACGGCTGGAGCCAACCGGAACCGAATCAAGCGCCTCCTGATCGAGCACATAACCCTCTGTAAGCGTTTCCGACGGATTTAGCGTGGATGCAGTGTTACATCCGGCAAGAGCCGCCGAAAAGAGAATTGCTGTGCCTGCGAGAAGGGCACGCTGTTTGCGTGCGCTTGGGAAAATTCGCTGCAACAAAGACCTCTCCATACATTCTATATCAGCGCGGCACTTTCGCCGTCAGGAGAACTTCGGTAAACCACCTTGCTTCTGGATGCAACAAGTACGGTCGTATACGAATGATTCTTCGACTTTTTCGCCGCAAAAACAAAGCAAATGAGACAGTTGTGCTTCGCGTTTACGAGACGATCGTGGCGGCGGCGCGGCAAAAGCGTTTTTATGCACAATTTCAGGTGCCTGATACGCCATTAGGTCGTTACGAGATGCTTTCGGTTCATATTTTCTTGTCTCTTCATCGCATGAAGGGCGAAAATTCTGTGCTGATGCCGCTTGCGCAAGACATCGCAGACGAATTTTTCAAGGATGTGGATCATTCTTTGCGAGAATTGGGAATCGGTGATCAAGGCGTTCCCAAGCGTATGAAGAAGCTCGCGCGCATGTTTTACGGGCGCGTCAGTTCGTATGGTACGGCACTGGATACCGATGACAAAAACGCGTTGGCTATCGCTTTGACGCGAAACATTCAGCCTGATCTCGAATTCTGGCCACATGCTCACTATCTGAGTGAATATGTATTTGCCTGCCGTGATCGGTTGGCAGAGATTGAAAACAGTGCTTTGGCAGCAGGCGACATATCCTTTATGGATGCTGACGAAATGATGCTTACGCCAATTGATAGTACAAAAGAGGCAAACGAGAATGACTGACAAACCGGCGCTGACCTATCCCGTTCCGGTTCTTCATCTGCCCCAGAAGGGCTTAACGGTGAAGATCGGGACAAACGACAGGGAAAGAGCAGCATTGGCAGCCGAACATGGCCTCCAGGCTGTGAATTCTTTTGCCGCTGAGTTTTTGCTGACGCAGTGGAAAAAGAACGGCATCCGCCTGCGTGGCACCATCAATGCAGAAATCGTGCAGTCTTGCGTTGTGACGCTGGAACCAATCAATGCTACGGTTTCTGAAGAAGTGGACACGATTTTCGTACCAGAAAATTCACGCCTGGCTAAAATTCAGCTCGATGAAAGCGGCGAGTTGCTGTTGGATGCTGACGGCGCAGATATTCCCGAGACGTTTGTCGGCGATAAGATTGATATTGGCGCTGTTGCTGAAGAGTTTTTTGAACTCGCCCTTGATCCATATCCGCGCAAGCCGGGTTTGCCCGATGACGCTGAACCGGCCGTTTTCGGTGACGTGGAAGAGGAAGAGAAGCCTGATTCGCCTTTTGCCAAGCTTTCGGAATGGCAGAATAAGCCGTGATTTAACCGATGCTTGAGAGAATCTGGTTGTGCGCGACCGGAAAAACACTATTTTCGCGGAAAACCCCTCTGCTTTCAGACAAGCAGGATTGGGGAAAGGGATCGCACAGGAATAATCAATAGTGATAAAAATTTCGATTGACGCCATGGGCGGTGATTTTGGCCCAGAAGTGGTCATCCCCGGCGCGGCGAAGGCACTTGAACGCCATCCTGACATCCGGTTCATTTTCTTCGGGCTGGCCGGTCAGGTTGAGCCTGTATTGGCACGTTACCCGAAACTGCAGGCAGCATCTGAATTCCGCGCCAGTCAGGTTGCGGTCAGAATGGATGATAAGCCGAGTCAGGCGCTTCGTTCCGGTCGCGGCAAGTCTTCCATGTGGCAGGCGATCGAAGCCGTAAAGACCGGTGATGCCGATGTCTGTGTTTCAGCCGGAAACACTGGTGCGCTTATGGCCATGTCAAAGTTCTGTCTGCGCATGTTGTCCGATGTAGAGCGCCCGGCTATTGCGGCTATCTGGCCGACTTTGCGCGGTGAATGTATTGTGCTGGATGTCGGTGCGACTATCGGTGCCGATGCGCGCCAACTCGTGGATTATGCGGTGATGGGCGCGGGTATGGCGCGCGCGCTTTTCGAGATAAAAAAGCCAACGGTTGGCCTGCTTAACGTCGGTACAGAAGAAGTTAAAGGCCTCGACGAGATCAAGGAAGCTGCCCAGATTCTGCGCGATACACCGCTGGAGGGGTTGCAATATACCGGCTTTGTTGAAGGCAACGGTATCGGCAAAGGGGCTGTTGATGTGGTCGTGACAGAGGGCTTCACGGGTAATGTTGCACTGAAAACGGCTGAAGGTACGGCGCAACAAATGGCGCAACTGCTCCGTCAGGCGATGACCCGCACATGGCTTGCGAAGATTGGGTATATTTTTGCAAAGGGCGCATTTGACCGCATTCGCGAAAAAATGGACCCGAACAAGGTGAATGGTGGCGTGTTGCTTGGCATGACCGGTGTTGTGATCAAAAGTCATGGCGGTGCCACCGCCGAAGGTTTCTGCTCAGCAGTCGAAGTTGGGTATGACATGGTACGCAACAAGCTTCTTGAAAAGATTGAAGCCGATCTGGCTCATTTCCACCACAGTCATCCGCATTCTGTGTCCAATGACGGCAGTGAAGCAGCCAAGTGATTGTTAGCCCTTTAAATTGGGTGTGAATGTAGACCGGTAAGCGTGCGACTGATGTGGTCAGGCTAGAGCAGTTTCAGAAAAAGTGAGGACCGATTTTTCGCCCGAAACTTCGATAAAGCAAAACGAAACTGCGATAAAACAAAACGATAGAGCGGCTCTTCCGGTTCAGGGAAAATAGAAGCCGTTCAAGGACAGGAAAAAGATGATAAGATCTGTCGTAAGAGGTATTGGTTCAGCGCTGCCTAAGCGGATCATGAAAAATGCCGATTTTGAAGGCGTGATTGAAACCTCTGACGAATGGATCGTCCAGCGCACGGGCATTCGCCAGCGCCACATCGCAGATGAAACCGAGACCACAGTATCGCTTGGTGCCGCGGCTGCGCGTGCGGCCCTTGAAAATGCTGGTCTGCAAGCTTCCGATATCGATCTGGTCCTAGTGGCAACCTCGACGCCAAATCATACATTTCCGGCAAGTGCCGTCGAAATTCAGCGCGAGTTGGGCATCACTTCAGGATTTGCGTTCGATCTTCAGGCCGTTTGCAGCGGCTTCATCTATGCCGTGACAACAGCGGACCTTTATATTCGTGGTGGCATGGCTCAGCGTGTGCTGGTCATAGGTGCGGAAACCTTCTCGCGCATTCTCGATTGGAACGATCGCACGACCTGTGTGCTGTTTGGCGACGGTGCGGGCGCATTGGTCCTTGAAGCGGGCGAGGGCAAGGGCCTGACGTCGGATCGCGGTATCCTCGCTGCGAACCTTCGTTCTGACGGCAATCACAAGGAAAAGCTTTTTGTGGACGGTGGCCCATCGACCACACAAACGGTCGGTCATCTGCGCATGGAAGGCCGTGAAGTCTTCAAGCATGCTGTGGGTATGATCACCGATGTGATTGAAGCGTCCTTTGCCGAAACAGGTCTGACTGCAGACGATATCGACTGGTTCGTACCACATCAGGCCAATAAGCGCATTATCGACGCTTCGGCCAAGAAGCTGAATATCGCCGAGGAAAAGGTGGTTATCACCGTTGACAAGCACGGCAACACATCGGCAGCTTCGGTTCCTCTGGCGCTTGCGACAGCCGCTGCAGACGGTCGCATCAAGAAGGGCGACCTTGTTCTTCTGGAGGCCATGGGCGGCGGATTTACCTGGGGCGCGGTGTTGTTGCGCTGGTAATTAGAAATTTGATGGGCCGCGAGGAAACTCGCGGCTTGACCGGACCGCGTTTATTTGTGTAACCTCCTGTCACTTAAGGATATTATCTGTTCAAACGCTAACCAGGTAGGTTCTGTTATGGGAGGTAAGACGGTCACACGCGCTGATCTGGCAGAGGCTGTTTACCGCAAGGTAGGCCTATCCAGAACTGAATCGGCGGCTCTGGTCGAGATGATCCTCGACGAAGTCTGTGACGCTATCGTAAACGGTGAAACTGTGAAATTGTCGTCATTCGCGACATTTCAGGTCCGTGACAAGAATGAGCGCATCGGCCGCAACCCGAAGACCGGTGAGGAAGTACCAATTCTTCCACGTCGCGTCATGACGTTCAAAGCGTCTAACGTTCTCAAGCAACGCATCCTCCAAGAACATCAGAAGCGCGGGTCGAAAAGCGCCAAATCGTAGTTTTTAGATGGATAGAGGTTTTTAATCTCTTTATTCTTTATTGCGTCGCCCCTTTTGGGGCGAAGTATTTCGCTTGCTTATATATCCAGTGACATCAGCAGCCTGAAATCTGTGCTTCTTCCTGTTATATATGAAGGGGTGCTTATAAAGTTCTGATATTATATAATCTACGGACAGAGCGAGTCGGTTCCCTAATATAACAATCCGAAAAGTAGGGGCTTTTCGTTCGATATTTATATGTTAAACGCCGTTCGATTATTATGATACTTTGGCCGACACGAAATTATGTGTCGATTGCCATTTGAACGATCTGGGCTGGCAGGACTCGCTGCACGGCGAGGCCAAACCACTGGAAAGGGCAAGCAGATGGACAAAAGCCCTGATGCATTCAGGACTATAAGCGAAGTAGCAGAAGATCTCGATCTTCCGCAGCATGTGCTGCGCTTCTGGGAGACGCGCTTTACCCAGATCAAACCGATGAAGCGAGGCGGAGGTCGTCGCTACTATCGTCCGCTTGATGTTGAATTGCTCAAAGGCATTCGCCACCTGCTTTATGATCAGGGATACACTATCAAGGGTGTCCAGCGACTCCTCCGCGAAAACAATGCACAATTCATTATCGCGCTTGGCAATGGTGATGTTCAGGCCATTGAAGCCATCACGCGCCAAAAGCAGGCTGCTGCTGAAAAGCAAGCGATGGAAGGCGCCGCCGATAATGAAATGGCGCTGCCAAGCGGCATCAAAGCACCGCAACCTGCGCGCAAGCTGTTTGGCTTGTTGAAGGGTGAGGAAGACGGCCCGATTGGCGCTGACGGGAAGCGTCCATCGAAGGATAACCGTTCGCTTCTGCAGGAAGCGCTTTTCGACCTGCTGGAATGCAAGCGCCTGCTGGACCAGGTTCGCTAACAGGTCAGCTCACGCTTGCCGGGCAATAAAATGAAAAAGGGAGGCAGTGCCTCCCTTTCTTTTTATCACTTATGTCGACGATAGTTTCAGGCCGATAATACCGGCCAGAATAAGTGTGACGCTGGCAACGCGGAAGAATGTTGCTGCTTCACCCAGAATGAAAATTCCGACGACGAATGCGCCAACCGCGCCAATGCCGGTCCAGATTGCATAGGCTGTGCCCAAAGGCAGGGTGCGCATTGCAATCGAAAGCAGGGCGAAACTGCCGATCATCGTTACAATCGTGATGACGCTGGGCGTTAAAAGCGAAAAGCCTTCCGATTTTTTCATGAAGTAGGCCCAAACAATTTCGAGGCCACCAGCCAGTGCCAGATAGATCCATGCCATTTTAGTGCTCCTAGGTATGGGCCGTCCCAATTTTTAAGAGAACGAAAGGCCGTCCTTTCGTCAATATTGTAAATCTAATGAGAAGGGTGCAGAGCGTCATTGAGGTACATGCAACTCAGCATGGTAAAGACATATGCCTGAATGATAGCCATCAGCAATTCAAGTGCTGTCAGTGCGACTGTCATGGCGAGAGGCATGATGGCTGACATGAGCCCCAGCGAACCCAGACTGCCCAGTCCAACGACAAATCCGGCAAATACCTTCAGCGTGATGTGACCAGCGAGCATGACTGCAAACAGACGTACTGAATGACTGATCGGGCGCGAAATGTAAGACATGAGTTCGATAGGAACGATAATCGGAGCGAGCATCACCGGGACGCCGGCTGGCATGAATAACCGGAAGAACTTGAAACCGTGGCGCAGCAATCCGTAAATTGTAACCGTCAGAAACACGAGCATTGCCAGCGCGAACGTGACGATGATGTGGCTTGTTACCGTGAAGGCATAAGGAAACATGCCGATGAGGTTAGCCACAAGAATGAACATGAAAAGCGAGAACACCAGGGGGAAGAATTTCATCCCGTGTTCACCTGCATTTTCACGTATAGTTTTTGATACAAACTCGTAAAGCATTTCCGCCGACGACTGCCAACGACCTGGCACGACTCTACTGCGTCGCGAGGCCATGAAGAGAAAGCCTGCAGCAACTGTTACAGTCAGCAGCATGTAAAGTGCGGAATTCGTGAAAACAATCTGCTGGCCACCCACGGTGCCAAGCTCGACGATAGGTCGGATTGCAAATTGTTCTATAGGCCCGGCCATGGAGCACCCCTCCAAATGGGGCCGTCCCCTATGCGAACACAGGCGCGGGTCGTCCCGCGCAGCCCTCAGATAGAGAATTTTTTTGCGAGCTGCAAGTCCGTGAACGAGCCGAAGCTTACGAAAAGTTAATTGTTTCGCTCTGGATCGATAAGCTTTTTACGCTATCCTTAATTACCTCAACAACTCTGGAGACAGATCGATGGCTATTTCACGGCGAAATTTTATCGTTGCAGCTTCCGCTGCAGGTGGTGGAGTAGCTTTATCGCCATTTGAAGCTTCGCAAGCTGCGGCGCAAACGCCTGTGTCGAAGGTTGAAAACTCTGGTTTTCATAGGTTTCAATTTGGCGACTTCGAAATCACGACGCTTTCTGATGGGCGCCGGGCAGGCGAAGCGCCAGAGAAGACCTATGCGATCAATCAGGATCCGAAAGATGTCGCGGCCCTGCTGGAAGAAAATCTGCTTCCTACCGATCGTTTTGTGAATAGTTTTACGCCCGTTTTGATCAATACTGGCAAGGAGCTGGTTCTGTTCGATACAGGAATGGGGGCAGGAGCCCGTGAAGCAGGGCAAGGCAAATTGATCAGTGCACTGGAGGCTTCAGGCTACAAGGCGGGTGATGTTTCCCTTGTTGTTCTCAGCCATTTCCATCCCGATCATATCGGCGGTTTGATGGAGGACGGCAAACCAGCCTTTGCAAATGCACGCTATGCTGCCGGACAGAGAGAGTTTGATTTCTGGACTGATCCAGCCCGGCTCGAAAGCCCGGCAAAGACTGTCGCACAAATGGTCGAAAAGAATGTGAAGCCGTTAGCAGAAAAGACCACCTTCATCGATGATGGCAAAGAAGTGGTCCCCGGTATTCATGCTATCGGCGCTTACGGCCACACGCCGGGGCATTTGGCATTCCGGGTGGAATCGGATGGCAAATCGCTCATGCTGATTTCAGATACGGCTAACCATTCGGTTATTACCTTGCAGCGTCCCGACTGGCACGTTTCATTCGATATAGACAAGGACATGGCGGTTGAGACCAGAAAGCGCATCTTCGATATGATTGCTACCGACCGGCTGCCTTTCATTGGATATCACATGCCATTTCCGTCGCTTGCATATCTGCAGCGTGAAGGTGAGGGCTATCGTTACGTCCCTGAAACCTACCAAATTCGTAACACTTAAATCGACAGACTTACGGTGCAAGGGGCTTCAATTTCACGAAGCTGGAAAATAAACCTTGCACCGTGGGTTGCTCTATTGTGTTTTTTTCCGGTTCAGAACGCGATGTTCCACCAAAGCATTGAATGAACTTTATAGTTTTAGCCTCAATCACTTATCCTGACTTATTTAAGTCGAGTGCAACCCGTGCCGACAAACTATTGGTTTACATAAAATATTTCTACTTTCCCGAAGAAAATCCCGTTATGACTGACAGGGCAAGAGCATTCTTTGATGAATAGGTATCTGACATGTCTCGTTTCGCCCATATGCTTGCCATACTAGCAGCCACCACGGGATTGATGACCGCAGAAGTTCAAGCCTGTACGCGGGTCGTCTATCACGGAGAAGCCGGTCGGACGCTCACAGGCCGAAATATGGATTTCAAAGATCCTATGGTCAGCAATTTCTGGGTGTTTCCCCGTGGAATGAAGCGCAACGGACGGGCCGGCGCACGTTCAATGGAATGGACTTCAAAGTTCGGCAGTCTTGCCGTATCCGGTTATGACATTTCAACGGTCGACGGCATGAACGAAGCTGGCCTCAATGCCAGCCTTTTGTGGCTCAATGCCACCGCGTTTCCCGAAGATGACAAGAGCACGCCCCGCATGTCGCTTGCGATTTGGGCCCAATTCTATCTTGATCAGTTCGCAACAGTCTCAGAGGCAGTCGAATATACGCGCAACAATCCTGTTCAGGTCGTGAGCGGGGAAGTGCCGGGGCGTCCCGGCAGTCTTGCCCCACTCCATTTGACGCTCTCAGATGCAACTGGCGATAGTGCCGTTCTTGAGTGGATCGACGGGGCGCTGAGTATTCATCACGATCGTTCATATCAGGTTGTCACCAACGATCCGCCATTTGATATTCAACTTGCCAATCAGAAATACTGGAGTGGGGTCAACGCGCTCAACTTTCTTCCCGGGAGTGGCCGCTCTGAAGACCGTTTCGTGCGCGCCGGTTTTTACGTCAATGCGGTGACCCAAAGCGATGACCCGCGAATTGCTGCTGCTGCGGTGTTCAGTGTGATCCGGAACGCTTCAGTGCCTTATGGCGTGAGCCTTCCTGATGCGCCGAACCTGTCCACAACTCGCTGGCGAGTGGTGGCTGATCAGAAGGCTATGTTTTTCCACGGCGAATCGGCGACATCACCCAATATTTTCTCGGTGGACATGAAGAAACTCGACTTCTCCGAGGGCGCACAAGTTCGCAAGCTTGATCTGGGTATTGATATGAGCCGCGTGCTTGTCGGAGAAGTATCAGATCAGTTCGTTCCTGCAGAACCGTTTACTTTCGAAGCGGCGGAATGAGCCACTGGATTGAAAGATCGTGGTAGGGGTTTCGGTCTCAATCCTCTGAATCTATTCATCAGCTTTCAATTTGTTCTGGGACTCGATTTTTAGGCTTGCGGGAAAAGCCTTTATATTCTAGGGCTTTCTCCGGCTCGGAGCGTAGCGCAGCCCGGTAGCGCACTTGACTGGGGGAAAAAGCTCCAGTGACCTATTCCCCCTTAGTTTTCAATGCCTTGATATCTTCTGCAGTGTAGTCCGTGGCTTTTTCCGTGGCGCTCATTGCATCCATAGCGGAGCGCACATCTTCAATCATTGCATGAGCATATTTCGTGGTGGTTTTGATGTCAGTGTGGCCGAGCAACTTCTGAGCAACTCGTAGGTTGCTGGCTCTCAAAATCCGGGTAGCAGCGGTGTGCCTGGTATCATGAAAGCGGAAGTTCTCAACGCCAGCATCTGACACAGCTCGGCGCATTGCGCTTTTCACGCCGCTCTCTGTCAGTGGATATCTTTCCCCGCGAACATATTCCGGCTTCCTTAGAGTTCGTTTCGCTACGAACGTGAAGACCTTTTCTTTATGATGATTTCTCTCATCCCATAGCAGGTCGAATATTGCCTGAGACATGGGGATGATCCGCACCTTGTTACCTTTTCCGGTAACGGTAAACGTCTTTCCAAAGAAATCTACATTCGCCCATGTGAGGCCCAATATCTCCATACGACGACAACCTGACAAAAAAGCGAAGCGCACGGCTACATCGTAACCGCGCTCGAGCTCGCTCATAATCTGGTTTTCTTCGCCAATGGATGCTTCTCGAACTCTCTCACCTTTTTCAGCAAGTAAATGCTGCGACCAGTTGATGTCGTTCGTCTTAACCCTCCAGACCTTAGCCGCTCGTATAAGCATCTCACGTAATGGCTGTGTCATGGTTCGGTTGACAGTTGCCGGTGATATCTTCTGCGCGACTTTTCGGTTAGGGATCAAATCGTTTCTGCGCTTAGCCACGAGTTCAGCCACTTTACGATCATTGATTTTGCTGAGCTTGGTTTTTCGACCGATGGACGCAGCCAGCCAGTCAAGCGCCCAAAGAGTGGTTAGATTGTTCTTATGGTGCTGGGCGACTTCATCCCAGTATTTCGTTACGGCGACTTCAAACGTCAGATCGTCTGATTGAAAGGAAGCTGCGTTCGCCATTTCAAGCGCAGCTTCTTCTCTTTTCTGACGCTCTACTTTGAGCGCTTCTCGCTCCGAAGTTTTTCGCGTGTTGCCCGAAAATCTATGACCGCGTAGCCGGAACTCATACGAGTAGGTGCCGTCCTTGCTGTCTTTTCGGATGAAAACTGGCATTCTGTGGTCTTCCGTTGGTTTTTGAAGGCTTCAATGTCAGCCGGTTCATATCGGCGGATCTTCCTCATGCCTCTGCCTATATTAATGAACGGCAACTCACCGTCATCTGTCAAATGGATTAGATGGCGATGGGAAATGCTCAGCGCTTCCGCAGCCTGCTCTGGGGTTAATAGTTTCAATTTTCCCCTCCAAAATTGTGATTTGTTTCCGTTTCGTTCGCGGTGTAAGACAGCCAGCTTTGGAGGCTGTCATGGGAACATTCAGCACGAACGCGACATTGGGCGATTGCCTGCGATGCGGTGAGACCATCACGGCGCACTGTCATACGTGCGGGCGATACACTGAACTGGATATTCAGGCGCTGGCGGATAAGCTCGGCTCGGAACACGGTGCGATGTTGAATGACCTTGCCCCCAAGCTGAAATGCTCGGTCTGTAACGGCAAACGCCTGCAACTGCTGTATTCCAACATCTGCACGAGGCAAACCGGGCTTTCCAAAAACCCATGGGGCGGGAGGTGACATCACTCACCGCCTTTCAGGGCTTGGCGACCGTCGCACCAGTCCGTTTCTTTGATGAGTTTCGAGAAATCCTCGATTATGCCGCGATTGCTCTGGCTGAGTTCGATGGAACGGGCGAGCAGTTCATTGCGCTTGATAAGGAGAGGTTCGTTGACTACGGCCCATTTCTCTCCTGATATGAAGCCTAGCCCCGCTGCAAAGAATATAACTGCAAGCTCCTTCATTCGCTCTGCTCCCCTAGTGGGCTGGCGTTGAGAGCTTCGATTATCTCCTTCGCAACCCTGCCAACATCGTGATGGGTGAACTTCCATCCCAGAAACTTCAGACGGTCATAGGCGATACGCAGAGCTTCTGCTTGCGTTCTGTCGCCGTACGCCACCTTCTCGATCAGTTCCTTACTCGGCATTGCTGGCCTCCTTTGCGCGCAAGATGGCGATGCGACCCATGTGGTGGGAAATAGCTTTCGCATCGTTCTCAAATCCGTATTGAGTGCCTTTCGAGAGTTCGCGAATATATCCTTCGCGTTCGGTTATTTCCCTATCAGGCCCGTCCAGATTGGATAGTCTGTCAATGAGGGTCATGTGGCGGTCTCCAAGGCGGCGCGGGCGCGTTCTTGCCACCACAAAAGATCGGTTGTCTGGGTGAAACTGGCGATTTCCTCGAGCGCTTTCCTTGCTGCCGCGAGTTGGGTTTCGAGGGATCTGACGTACGCTTCTCGATCTGATGCTTCTCCGCGCATAACTTGGGTGGCGCGCTCGACTTCCTGCTTCATCCGCTTAGTCGTGTATCGTGGTGCAGCTTCATCATCGCCCATAATCATGGCGTTGATCTTTTGCAGACGTTCTATCTCCACAGTCAGCGCCGCGTTGTCGGCTCTCACTTGCTTCAAGTCATCTTGAGATTGTGCGAGACGTTGCTCTGCGGTTTTGCGCATAGCCCGTTCCACCGCAATGATGGCCTCGGCCTGCGAGAAAAGGACGTAATCCCCTTCATTCTTTGGCTCCATTTCGTCGTGCCAGTTTTGTCCGTATCGCTCCAACCCTTCGACCGGCGCGGTGGGGCGGGTGACGGCATAGTTATGAGCATCCATGAGCGCAAGACGGTCATCCACCGTCACAGGACGGCTGAAATGTATTTGCAAGGTGTGCCCGTCTGTCCCGGTGGACATGGAAAGCATATCTTCAAGAAACGGTTTCAATGTCATTTCAGCACCCACACTGCAAGCACGGTCCACCACGCCTTACAGGCGATGTGCAGGGCTTGATCCTGATTGAATGAAATTTTCCCGGAGCATTTGTAGTCATCAATCCGGCAGTGCAGAATGAATTCGCAGATTGCGAGAAACAGACTGCCAGTGATGATACCGACGAAACCGGCGTGAATGGCCGAGTGAGCGCCAAGCGCCTGATACCATGGCGTTCCAGCAAGAGGCGCGAAACGGTTCTTCGCCTTGGCGAGGAAGTCACCCTGCAACGGATAATCTGCCAGCACATGACCGAATACGAGAAGGCCGAACAGCTCAAGCGTCTGCATCGCTGCTTCCTGTCGGATGAGAATAAAACTGCTCTTGTTTGCCGCACTTAGTGCAACGATATCCGTTGCCTGGAACAAGCGCTTGGAAGCGGGTCATCTTCCATTCATGACGGCAAAAGCGCTGGCGGATTTTAGTTAATAGCTTTCTCATTCCGACGCTCCCGGTGAGGCTGGGAGGGGAAAGTTGAGCTGCGCAAATTCTCCATATTTGGCGTAAGCCGCAGCATCACGAACTTTAGCTGCCTCCTCTGGGGTGACATAAGAACCGAGGTTAATGTGACCTCGTTCAGTGTTGATCGTCGCCCGCCAGCGATTTTTCTCTCGGTACACGCCGACAAAACCACTCTTTGATTTCCGAAAATTAATTCTGTTCACGCTGTTCTGAGCATGAGTGGCGATACGCAGATTTGTTCGTCTGTTATCGAGACCGTTACCGTTAATGTGGTCCACCAAGTGACCCGCCGTAGGGCGCATTATTTCACGATGTAGCCTGACAGTTTTACCAAGTGCGGATCTCTGCGCATAAACAGAATGCTTGTCGATCTTGCTGGACCATCGATTACGGTCCAGAAACTTCGCATCTTCTGGGCTAACGATAACTGTGTAGCCTTTTGTGATTTCACTGAAGCAATGATTGCCACATTCACAGATACTCACTTGCTTTGAAGGGTTAAGCATCTGAGCCCCCCTTCGCGACCAATGAGCGGATTGCTATAGCGCTAACACGATGCTCTTGTGCGAGCATGCGACCAGTAACGTCCGGGCCACCTTCTTCTGCATCGTAAGCTTCCGCTTCGCTTTCGTGCCATTGCGCCGCTTCCTCCAAAGCCTGCGCACGCTCTGAGCTTGTGTCTTGAGAGAGGGCGAATTTCACGCGCTGATATGTGTCAAAAATAGCCTGATTGAAATCATCGCCGTCCCAATCGATATATTTGCTTAGGTCAAGGCGGAACATTCTATCAACGTAATCTAGCGCCTCCAACGCCTGCGCACGCGGGGATGGGGAGGGTTCGATTGCGGACAGATACCCTACGATGGCATCTTCAAGCATTTCACGGTCGGCATCGTTTGGAGTGTAATCTCCATTGTCGCCTCGCCATTCGTAACCCTGCACGTAATCATAGATGCCTTGAGCGTCTACCTTCACCCCTTGCAGGAATGGGGCGGCTGGTAACTTAATACCAAGCTCCCACGCCTGCTTATAAACAGCTAAGGCGAACTCTTTGTTCTCAAGCGTGAAATCAAAGCCAAACTCTGAAGACAGATTAAATGCCATTGTTTCAAGCATTGTGTCTGTCGGGCATTGAGGAATGAGGCGGTGCGACGAAGGGATGCCGGACATCAACGGATAAGCCGCTGTTAATGCCAGTCTCATACGTCGCGCTTGTTCCGGCAATGGCTCAACCGACTTCACATATTCGCGTGTTTCTTCAAACCACGCATTGATTGCCGCCTGTACTGCTTCATCTGGGATGGTCATGGGCGCGACTCCGCTGCGCTCACGTACAATTGACGTGGCGGCTGTCCTGATTTGGTGAACTGTTTTGGCTGCTTGTCAGGCTTGCTGAACCCGGCGCTTTTTATCGTTCCTTTCGGTTCCACAATGCCGATGTGCTTTTTGCGCTGACTGTTTACCTTTGAGCGAATTGCCGCTTCGGCAGCAGTTTTATTCTTATGCTCATCTTCGGTGATGGCTTGAAGGTTGCTTTCACAGTGCTTTCCTCCGAGCCAAAGCGGTGTCTTATGGTCGAACTGAGGCTTAACGCCTGGGCCAAATTTCACGCCAGAGATAGCGCACAAACCTCCTTGACGTTCGACAATACGATCCTTTGCACTGTCAGGAATTTTGCTGTCGTCGTTTTTACCGACCCATTCTTTAACTGAGCGCATGGTTCACCTCCGAGAAGTCGGTGAGCGACAGGACGATAGCTAGATACTGTTCGCACTCGCGGTCGAACTTACCGCGGACTTCGCGCTCAAGCTGGCTGTGGGTGGAGACGTACTTTTCAGCCTTGGCCTTGGTGCTGCGAGCTTCCCAAGGAGCATGTAGGGAAATAGCGGTCATCCGAATTTCCTTTCATCGTCAGCGAAAATCACATCGTTTTGCGCACCCCATGCGTGGATAAGCTCAATGAGTTCACCCATTTCATCCTTCGAAAGATCGGATGATGATGTGCTGAGATTTACAAAGCCGGTGCCGTCGAGGTTTGGCACAAAGCGCAGTTCCTGCTGCTTGGCTCGCTTAAGACCGTCGAGGAAGATCAGCTTCCAATCGTCGCAAGCCAGCTTTACGCCATGGTATCGGGCCTGATCTGCTACCTCTGTGAGCATCGCCCACATTTTATCGTTCTGTGGCAGCGAACGCTTTGGGGCTTTGAACTCTACGCGGGTTCCCCAACGTAGGTGCTTGCTGCGGAGCCAGTTGATTGCCTTCTGGCGCACAAGGTCATTGCTTATTACGAGGGTTGCTCTGCTCATGGCTCACCTCAAAAGGGGATTTCATCGTCAAGGTCACGGCTAAAGCCGCTCGACTGTTCGCCGTAAGACGATTGTCGTTCCTCCTGACGCTGATTTGATTGGCTGGAGCCGTCGCGCTGTGCGTCGAGCATCTGAAGTTCACCACGGAACTTCTGCAGCACGATTTCAGTGCTGTAGCGGTCGTTGCCGTTCTGATCCTGCCACTTGCGAGTTTGCAGCGCGCCTTCGATATAAACCTTGGCACCCTTTTTCAGATACTGCTCAGCCACTTTGGCGAGGTTCTCATTGAAGATGACAACACTGTGCCACTCGGTGCGATCCTTGCGCTCGCCACTCTGACGGTCGCGCCAGCTTTCCGAGGTTGCGATGCGCAGATTAGCAATCGGGTCACCAGAGTTAAGGCGGCGGATTTCTGGATCAGCACCAAGATTGCCAACCAGAATGACTTTGTTCACTGAGCCGGCCATTACGCTGCATCCTTAAATTCGGGGTAAGCTTCAGCAAGGGCCGCAATTTTCTCGTCCAGCTCCTTGATGAAAAGCGTCACTTCAACTTCAAGGCTCCGAATATCGGCATCGACGCGGTGATGACGCTTAACGAACAAGCGCATGCGTTCCGGAAGACGAGGATCAAAAGAAGCGAAGTCGCACCATTGGCGTCCAGTGCAAGCCATCTGCCAATTCATCTGAGTGATGTATTTCGACGGAATATTGCCTGAAAGAAGTGTGTCGAGATGCGTGGCAGTGTTTGGACATTTGATTTCTAAAAGTCCATCCGCACCTACAAGACCGTCAGGAGAAGCGCCGGTCATAGCGATAGCAGCGTGATCGATAAAAGCGACCTGCTCCACATCAACGTCCGCATAGAATTCATATGCTATGCGCGCATCTGGTTCGTTGTCATTTCCCCACTGCATAGCAGGTGAAGAAAATCCGGGTGCAGAAGCGCCAGTCAGGCGCTCCACCAATAGTTCAGCCATATAGTTGGCGCGCGAAGCAGCAAAACCGCTTTTTGTCTTGGCTATCAAATCAGCAACGCGAGAAGCGGTAACTTTACCGGCGCGCAATGCATGCCATTCGGGAGTGCCTTGAACGATATCAGACATTCTTCTGCTCCTTTTTCTTCTCAAGCATTGCAACGGCGCGGCCATATTCGCTGAGTTTGATGTCAGGAACGGATTCTACTTTCATGTACGCGCAGAAGCGGGCGATGTCGGTTTCGGTAGCCTCGATCATCTTAAGCAGGGTGTTGCGCTGTTCTGCGGTAATCAGAGCGTCATCCTCTGCCGTACGACCATGGGTGCGTCCGTCATCATCTGATGATGCGGCCAGACCAAGAGCGGCCTTGAGCGTGTAGCGCTGCAAGTATGTGATCGTTGAGCCTACAGCCTGAATGCTGTTCTTGTTGCCCGACTGGTCGTGGCCTGCTGAAAGTGTTGTTTCTTCAAAATGCCCCTCGCGATGCGCGACAATGCAGGTCACACTCACTTGGCCTTGTTCCGTTTTGACGCGGAATCGATACGACAAACCAAATTTGCCAAGGATCGGGTCAACTGTACGGGCAATCTCTCCAAGATCTTCGTGCGCGTAATTTGTGCGGCCTCGCGTCGAGGTAAAATCAACAGTTCTGTTTTTGGTGATGACCGGCATTTCAGCCTTCGCTGCTGCCAGAGCTTCGTCAAAGGCACGGCGGGCCATCGTTGCTTCTTGACGATCGCGAAGCTCCATAAGCTTTTCGATCACGTCCATACCCGCGCCAGACGAAAGAGCCTGGCTAAGCATGTCATTTGCGGCGGCAACACTGCGATGAACTGGAGACATCGCCTGCGGCTGCTGAACTTCTACTGCTTGAGCGGCCATGATTAAAACCTCAATGTTACGTTGGGGATTTCGCCAGCGATAACCGCGAGAACGATCTTCTTGGCTGTTTCTTCGTCCGCGCCTTGAGCCATCAATGCTTCTTTTGCGGACTTCATGATTTTGGAACGATGCGCTATGTCAGCGTCTCGTGCGGCCTGTTCGTCGGCAATGCGCTTTGCTTCGGCTGCGCGCTCTGCTTCTGCCTGTTCGGCTTTCTGCTTTACTGCGAGGGCTTCTGCCTCGGCCTTGGCAACAGCGTCTGCCTTTTCACGTTCGGCACGTTCAATCGCTTCGCGCGCTTCACGCTCTGCCTGTTCACGCGCTTGCTGAGCCGCACGTTCTTCGCGGGCCTTCTGTTCTGCTGCCAAACGTTCCTGATGCTCTTTCTCGGCCTTTTCGCGAGCAATAGCTTCCTGAGCGATGCGTTCATTTTCTGCGCGTTCCGCTTCAAGCCGGTCGCGTTCTTCCTTTTCAGCACGCAGCTTTTCAAGTTCGATACGGTCGGCCTCGGCCTTCTGGTGGGCATCGAAGGCGATTTTCAGCTTTGCGAGAGCATCCGATTTTGCGGCTTCTGCCTGTTCCTTGAACTCACCAAAGCTGTCATCAATGATGATCTTTTCTTCGAGTTCATGGAAAAGAATGCCGAACGCCTGTGGCTCGCCGCCGATCATGCCTTTGCCGCACGCATCAATATGCGCGAGAGTGGACTTGATATTCTCAATGCGCGCTTCTTCGGCAGCTTCCCATTCGGTCAGGGGCTTGCGAACAGTTTCAGCCAGCGTGTCGAGTTCTTCACGGATCTTACGGCGCTGTGCATCAACCGCATTGATCTTGGCGCGAGCATCTTCATTCAGCTTTTTGCCAGCCGCATCGATAGCGGTCTTGGTGCGCGTCACCTTGTAGGCGAGGGAAGATATTTCCTTGCGGCTCGAAACAGTCGAAAGGTCCGGCTTGAATGCGTCAGTCTCTGCCTTGATCTGCTCGTAGAACTGGGAATAGACCTTCTCATCAATGAGAACAGAAACCGGGTTGGCCGATACATAGCCAACGATATCTGTGCCTGTTTCAGTCTGTGCCTGCGCATTCATGCTGCAATTCCTTGTTTTTCAAGCCGCTCTAATTCCTCGTAAAGTTCAGCATCTTTCTCATCGAGGTAACGGCGGGTGGGTACGTGCGGATTGTCTTTGAGGTACTGTTCGATCTCGCGGCGGGCTTTTATGATTTCGTCGCGACTGAGCTTGTCGGTAATCACGATGCCTCCTGACGAAGACGAAGTTGGTGATCGGCCTTTTCTTCGGCCTCAGCCTCGAGCTGCTCAGCAATCTCAGCCAACAGCCAGCGGTCAAACTCGTCCGTCTCGACAATTGCGTTGATGATGATCTCTGGAAGATCGACTTTTGCTTTGTTGTCCCAGACCGTCACGTCCGTAATTGTCGCTGTTGGCAATGGTGTTAAAACGCGTCCTTCCAGATCGGCTTGTATCTGCCGAACTTCATATTCAGCGGTGACAGTCAGCGTTAATTCGATTTCAGAAGCAGGACAGCGAGCGCCAATATAAAGGCTCTGTGATGCGGTATAGGTTTTCATTAAATCCCCCATCCGAGCGCGACATACGGCGCTGCAAAAGCGATTAAGATTGCGGTGATTGCTTCGAGGTGGGTGAGTTCACACATCAACTTCACTCCGAGCGATTTCCGCCATTGTTTCTGCATGGCAGAGCATGAGAAACGTTGCTGCAATGGCGATGATGAAAAGGGTGAGGGCGAGGGCGGCGTAGATCATTTCGCACCGCCTTCGCGGGCTGTGAGCATGGCGTCGGCATACAGATACGCGTTAGTTGCCAGATTGCGCCTTACATCAGCATCCGTGCTGAAATTCCCGACTTCTTTGATAAAATCGGAGACATATCGGCTGGAGAGAAACCCTTGAAGCGCCTTCGCTGCGAAGTAATCGCGAAGCGTCATACCGGGATCGGCATATAGCCCACCCTCTGAACCGCCTTCGCATGGGAATGCTGCGCCGCCTGTTTTAATCTCGGCCATCACAGAAACTCCTCAAGCATTCCTGCGAAACGCTTCATGCTTGGAGCGCGGCTTGCTGTGTAATGAGCGCCTTCAACGGTCGAGTTCAAACGATTGGCGTAGTAGCGAGCGTTTAGCTCGAAATAGGCGCAATCCTCGTCGCCACGTTCTTTCTTGATGGCGAGAACGTCACGCAAAAAGCGCGGCTTGTTTACCGTATGCGCAATGCCCACGAGGGTATTGATAAGGGCTGGTCCGGTGATCTGGTATGTGGAGTGCATTTTCTGTCTCCTGAATAAGCATTCGGGAAACCGCCCCGTAAGGCGGAAACCGGAAGGCTTAGACACGCTTCATTTCGTTGAGTGCGTAATCCAGAACATCGCCACCGTTCTGCTCGATACCTTCGCGAACATGCGCTGGCGTTGCTACGACCTTTGAGATGCAGGAAATCGCGTATGCTGCTTCCCGCTTCTGGCGATCAATCGCACCGTTCTTGTGGCTCGGATGAAAGTAGATTTCTGGTTTCAAGCCATCCTTACGAAGGCGACCCAGAACGTTTGCCTTAACCGCCGCCGACAACTCCTTACGGACCTGTGAAGGGATGCGGCCATTAACAACAAGCGTACCTTGGCAAAGAATGCGGGAAACGTTCGGGCCGAATGCTTCCGTGTATCCGTGGGGTGAAATCTCGATGCCGTTCATTTCGTTGCTCCCAACTCGTTTGTTGAGATCACATTACTAGCATACTAGTGAGCTTGTCAACTAGTAAACTAGTGAAAAATGCGTGCCGTTAAAAATAAATTAGAATCGCTAGTGGATAACGAAAAACGACTCGACTCTTTGCTCCGGTTCTGGCTGTATGAGAACATAAAGAGAACAAACGGAGAGGTGAAAGGGTATGGGGTGGGCATTGCGGAAACAGGAGTATCAGTCTTTCACGCTCCATATTCGGTGTGAAAACTGCATGAGAGAGGCGGAGAGGGGGCTTACCGTTCCCGTCTGTGCCGATATGCCAAGGGATGCTGATGATCTGATCCAAAGCGCCTTGTTAAGCGATATGCGCTTTTGCTGCATTCACTGTCACAGCGTGATCGGTCAGCTTTTTGATATCACTGTAGGAGAAGAGTAATGACGCGTGAAGTCTTGGAATACATCATTGTGCCACCTTATGAGCGCGCGGCGCAGGTGGCGGATTCTGCAGAACGACTTAAGGATCATTTGAGCCGTAAGTTCCCCGGATATAGCTTCAAGATATCTGGATTTGTGCCGGTCGGCGACGAGGAAGAGTTTTGCGTTCTGCCGATTATGAATTACCTGAGCCCAGATGGTCGCTCGCTAATGTGCGAGCAACCTAATCGGTGGTTTATGGCAGATATCGCTCAGGCGTGTAGAGATTTTGATTACACCGGCAATAGGTGCGCGGCTTAAAAATCATAGTCGTTCACTACACGGCGAAGAAGTGCAATGACCTCCACTTCTTCGCCGTTGTCGGCTTCAAAGTCCCGCGGAACGACGATCGGCTTATGCTTTGCATTATGTGATCTTGGTGCAAATACCGTGCGATCTTCATAAATCTCGATCTGCTTGATTGACCATTCGCGGAAATGCCCGCCGTCACGCTGGCGCTGGACGACTACGACCATTCCGTCACGCAACTTCACCTCTGATGCAATATCAGCATAAGCCACGCATATCGCCTTATCGCCGGGAAGAATGGGGCGAGGCAAAAGGTTATTCATTGAATCGCCAGCAACGATAAAAGCCATCTGTCGAGCGTTAGGGTACTTGGTATCTGGGGGCAAATAGATTTCGTCAGGTTCGCCCTGGTCAAACTCATCAACCTCGCGGAATGTGCCTGCCTCGACAACGCCGACAGTTCGGACGGGTGACATTCGCCCCGCCACCGAAATCACATCAGACGAAACATCGCCATAACTAGGATCAATCTCCGAGACAGCCACACCAAGCGCGCGTGCAAGCTTCGGCAGCTCGGTTGTCGATGAGTTCACATTGTTCTCAAGCTGAGAAATTAGCTGCTGACTAACGCCAGCCTCCTTCGCAAGTTTGGCTTGCGATAGCTTTTTCTCGGATCTGAGGCGCTTCAAATTATCTGCAATCGTCATGCTGTTAAAATACCAGCCCGCTTGTAGAAGGATACACAAGTTTCCTAGTTGACTTTGGTTTTGAATATTACTAGTTTACTAGTATGAGCACGTTCAAAGACCTCGTTTCAAAAGCAGTTGAGTTAAAGGGTTCGCAGGCAAAGCTTGCGGAAGAGATGGGCTGTTCTCAACAGCAAGTCTCGTACCTGCTCAAGTATGCGACCTCGATCTCCGCCGAAATGGCTCTGGCTATCGACAAAGCGACAAAGGGCGCTGTGCCGCGATACGCGTTGCGCCCTGACATTTACGGACAACCAGCCAAGCGCTCCCGTGCGAGGGCAAGCGCATGACCAACTCGCGGCTCAAATCCTTCATCGACCGTGTTCTTCGCCTCAAAGAGGAAGAAGACACAATCAAGGCCGACATTCGCGAAGTCTACGCGGAAATGAAAGGCGAGGGGTACGACAAGACCGCTGCCGGTCAGCTCGTTGCCTATCTGCGTAAGGTCGAGAAAAAGGGTCGCGAAGAAATTGAAGCCGCCAACACTATTTTCGATTTGTATCTGAACGAATACGAAAATGGCACGGCGCTTGCTACGCACACGCATGAGCAAAAATCTCGTGAGGAGCGCGCAAAGCAGCGCACCTCCGAAGCTATGGACGATAACAAGGCTTTTTCCGCCGAATTGGCAGCGGCAGGCCTGATCTCCGAAGAATCTCATCAAGAGAATATCCGCCTTTCCGATGGTATAGCGCAAAAATTCGGCGCTGGCGTCATTAATGAAGATCCAAATTCGTCTGTCGACCCCCAAGCCCCCGCCCACACGGCAGACGATAAAAGCCGGTCCGCCGAGGAATTTGCGGACCGGCCTACAGAACAGGGTGGCGGCGATGATTAAGCCCTGTTCAATTTCAAATCTCAGAACCCGTCGAGCGTTTATCTCGCGATCTACCAATCATGGCCGGGTCTTCGATGGTGCTAGCGGATGCCTCCGGCTGTGGCTCAGCATGGTTGGTCTTAGACCTCACCTGAACCTTGAACATTCCGTTGTGTGCCTGTGCATCCGCGTCATTTCTTCGGGCTATCGCTGCCTTTCGTGCGTTCTGCAAAACGCGCCACGCTGCGAAGCCGATGTGCTGCAAATTCTCTCTCCTGCGTTCGTTACGTCTCAGGCTCTCCATGTCCTGAAACGTAGCGTGGAGATTTTCGGAAATGTCCGAAAAGTTGTCGGAGAAATCAGAAATGTCTGAATTGGTTTTCGCGTCCAAGGTTTTGAAAGAACGCATTGCGCCTCCATCGGCAGCAAGCGGTATCGGCGCGCGAATCCTTACCGCATCACGAGCACTCAAGTGGTCATTCAATCGAACCAAGGACGTTTGGTACGCCGATGAACGCGTATCGATCAAGCCCAAAGAGCTACGAAAAGTAGAGGAGGTGTCCGGTGTCAAATACGGACAAGAACTCGCAGAAGTCGACAAACTCATCAGCCGAGCATCGGAAATCTTGGGGCACAATGATCCGGATCTCGCTCGCCCTGTCGCTGCTGCGATGCGGGCGCTCCTTAGCGCTTTGGATAGCGCCAGAACTGGCAAACCCAATGGCAAAGACTGGCATCATCCAGACGCTCGTTGAGTGGGCAATCGTGGCCCTGATCATCATCTTTCCGCCACTTGCCGTCGCTGTTGTTTATGCGAAGTGGGTGGCGTGATGACAGCAAGCGCGCGCGGTCTATTCAGAGCTACAGGGAATAAGCCTAAGCCGGTTCACATCATGCTCGATGGCGAGATTGTGAAAACCGATTCCCTTGAGCGTGAACCAAACGAGTTTTACCCTACACCGCCAGAACCTACACGTGCCTTTCTCCATGCTGAGATTGAGCGCCTGCGCGACTTCCCTTGCATTTGGGAGCCTGCAGCTGGTGACGGCGCGATGGTTCGCGAAATGGAATCGCTAGGCCTTGTCGTGCGTGCGTCTGATCTGATTGATCGCGGTTGTGATGCAGATATCCGGTCTTTCTACGATTTCCAGGTATCGCCTGCGCCTGCCATCGTAACAAATCCCCCTTTCGATCAGTGCGGATGGGGAAACGGCAAAGCTCGCTGGCTTTACCACGCGCTTGATACGCTTGACGTTGATTACATGGCGCTCTTGCTGAACTGGTCGTGGCCGGGTGCCGGTGGCCTTGCATCGTTCTGGGGCCGATTCCCTCCTGCGCGCGTCTACCTCATGCGCTGGAAGATCGACTTCACCGGGCAGGGCGCACCTCCAATGCTCAACGCCTGGTTTGTCTGGGACAAAGAGCACTACGGCGAAACAGTTCTGCGCATGCTCGACCGTAAAGACGCTCGACAGGGCGAACTATTTGGAGGCGAAGCATGATCAAGCTCGCGCTCCCGTTCCCTCCGTCTGTTTGGGATATCTACGAAGGCCATGGGAAAACCAAGCATCGCACGAGCGCCTATAACAAATGGCGCAATGACTGCGGCTATTTCCTCAATGGAAAGAATGAATTCATCGACGGTCCTTTCAGCATCTCTGTTGCTTTGAAGCGTCCGCACAAGCGCATGGACATCGACAACCGCATGAAAGCGCTTCTCGACGTTCTCCAGCATTACAAGGTCATCAAGAACGACAGCCTCTGTGAACGCCTCACAATGACGTGGGATGCCGGTTTGAAAGAGGAATGTGTCGTCATCTTGCAGCGTGCCGAGGAGGCTCACGCAGCATGAACGGTCTTCCATATTACAAAGCTTATCCACGAGATTTCATTGAAGGCACCATCGGCATGTCGTTCGAGCTTAAGGCCGCATATCGGCTTGTCCTCGATCTGATTTACATGCAGGGCGGCAATCTTCCTGATGATGCCAGATACATTTCCGGTCTACTCGGCTGCACAATGCGCAAGTGGAATGTGCTTCGCGATGAGCTTGTTTCTATCGGTAAGATAGAGATTACCGGCGAGTTTTTGACGAACAAACGCGCAGTTATCGAGCTTGAAACTCTCGCGAAACTTCAAGAAAAACAGTCCGAAAGAGCCTCCACTCCTAGGAAAAACAAAGACTTACAAAAGCCGCGGCTTAGCCAACCAGAACCAGATACAGATAATACATCTTCACTTCGTTCAGATGTTAAGGCGCAAGCGCCCGCAAAAGCAAAACGCGGTTCGAGACTGCCTGATGATTTCATGGCGGATATTTCGGAAGCCGTTCGTCTTGGCCTTTCGGAGCAAGATGCTCACCATGAGGCTGATAAATTTCGCGATTACTGGAACAGCCAGCCGGGGCAGCGCGGCGTTAAGCTGGATTGGCTTGCCACTTGGCGCAATTGGTGCCGGTCGGCAGTTGAGCGCAAGCCTCATCGCAAAGAACCTCCTCCGAAGCCTTCAACACCGAGGAATGCAGGCGAAGCAGCATATTTGGAGTTACAGCGAAATGGTACCGACGACATCAGCCCAGAATTCAAACAGCTTTTATTCGGCAGCGACACCGGCAGAGATCGACGCGAGCCTGACACTGCTGAAATCATTACCCTCGAAAGCAAGCGATACGGCGGATTTTGATCGTAAAGTCTTCATGATGGCGCTGGAAGGTGTTTCCAAGGGCGCTCTAGCAAAAGCGATCAAAGATGTTCTCCGGGGTGGTCTTGGTCATGGCTTCCATCCATCAGCCCCAGAGCTTCGCATTCTCTGCAATGAAAATCAGAATGCTGTGGCAGCTGATGCAGCCCGTGAGCGTATTCGCCGGGAAACTATCGAAGAAAATCGTCGTCTGGCTGCGCCTAAGTTCGAACGCGATGAAGCATTTCACGAACGCCAGCGAAAACGCATGGAAGCATTTCATAGCGCAATGAAGACCGAAGACGAGAAGGCGCAAGAAAACACCTACGACGCGGCAATGATGCGCCTACAGGCCTTGGCAGAAGCCAACGGCAAAGAGTTCAGCGCAGACAGTTTCACAAGCGCGTCAACCGGTACATTCAAACAAGCAGGGAGGGCAGCATAATGGCCGATACAAAGTTTACGCCGGGACCGTGGCGCTGGGAAATTAACAGGAAGCACAAATCGATAAATCTGTGTGGCGGATTGCCTGCAAATACTTTCGACAAAACTGTCCTTGGCTTTGAGCGTTACGGTATGAATGGGGCTGCTCCAGTTTTTCATAATTGGAACGCTGATGGATGGGGCGGGCCACCTAAGCGGGTGCAAGAATTGGCAGTTGAGAAGGTCGGGCGCGAGCATCATGCCGATTGGTTTGCTCTAATAGATCATCCGAACGCCCACCTAATCGCCGCAGCGCCGGAGCTTTATGAGGCGTTACTTCGTATGAAGCAATGGTGTGAGGATGAAGTTGGTGCGGAGTTGCCTTGCGATTCTGTCAACGCGGCCCTAGCCAAAGCACGTGGAGAAGTGTGATGTTTTACGCACGATCAACCCATGTAGAAGCAGGCATTAAGCGCAGGAAGCAAGCCGCAATTCGTAAAGCGGCATAGGAGAGGGCGATGGGGCATCCTGCGCTAATGTTCAGTTCTAAGAATAATCGGTATTCGCCCGCCACATGCAAAAACGGGCCGCGCATGTGGATCAAGTGCAATCCAGAGGCCGCTTGGATGGTCCCGAAGGAAATCACATTCCGGTGCGGCGAGATCTACGAATACATCGGGTACAGCAGGCAGAGGCGATCTGCTTATTACCAACGCAAGGTACAAGCATAGGAGAGGGCGATGGGAAAGACATTTGCAATCGCTGATCTGCATGGGCGCTATGATCTGCTGGTGAAGGCTATCGAGCAGATTGAGCTATCCAGTCATTCAGGCGGAACGGTCGTGTTTACCGGCGATTACGTTGATCGCGGGCCGCATAGTGCGCAAATCATCGATCGGCTGATGAAAGGTCCAGACGACACTCACCGCTGGAAATGGGTATGCCTCCAAGGCAATCATGAAGACATGCTTCTGCAATCCATCAAGCAGCCTTTGCTTGCAGTTCAGTGGTGGGCACCGAATGGCGGCGGCGCAACACTAATTTCTTATGGCGCGAAAGAGGGTGACAGCATCGTTGCAGCTTTGGGCTTGATACCGGCAGATCATATAGCTTGGCTCAGATCGCTGCCTCTCATGCACAAAGATAAGCACCGCGTTTTCGTGCATGCCGCCGTTGATGAAACAATCCCGCTCGATGAGCAAACAGCTCAGACAATGCAATGGATGCTTTACCCGAATGGGTATCAGGGCGGTCACGGCAAATATCATGTCGTGCATGGCCATCACCAATTTGCAGACGGCCCAATGCTTTACGAGGGCCGGACAGACATAGACACATTCGCTTGGAAGACTGGCCGCTTAGTGGTCGGTGTATTCGATGATGAACGGGCTGGCGGGCCCGCATCATTCATCGAAGTTCTTGGCGATCCAGCATAACCCCAGGCGATGAGGAAACAGGCATGGCGGCGACAACGATCAGTAACGACAAAGATTGGTATGTGATCCGCACAAACATCAAGTGCGAGGAAAAGGCATCGAACAATCTCAGGCTTGCAGGATATGAGGCATATCTGCCGCGCCAGCGAGTTGAATTCCTGCATAAGCGGACAAAGACTCGTGTCGTGAGGGAAAGCGCTCTCATGTCTCGGTATTTGTTCGTTGCCCAGCCACGACAGAATGCAGACTGGTTCAAACTTCGCCGCTGTGAGGGCGTGGAGCGCGTTCTTGAATGCGGTGGCTCATATGTCCGCGTATCTGCAAACGCTGTTGAGGCACTGTTTCTGGCCGAACGTGACATGCAATTCGATGATACCCGCGAAGCCCGCATTTATCGTGAGGAAGAAGCCCGCACAAAGAAGGCAACAGCAAAGCTGAAATTCAGCAGGGGTCAGCCTGTCTCAATGGTGCGTGGGCCATTCATCGACATTACCGGCGTAGTGGAAGAAGTGACAAGCTCAGGCAAGATCAAGGTGCTTCTCAATGCTCTGAATAGCTTTGTTCCGATAGAGGTAGGGCTAGACGATCTATCCCCAGCTGCGTGAAAAAGCGCTTTGCGCTTTAACACCAAATCAGATATACATGCAATCGGATGATTTGATGTTCTGATGCGGACCACATAGTGGGAATACTCGCCGGTCAAACCCAGCCATGCCACATGCGCATCGGCCATTTAGTTTTTTATTGTCTTTTCTCAGCCTCGCTCACGCGGGGCTTTTCATTTCAACAATCGGAGAACGATATGCGCTTTGGCTTCGGTGTCATGGCGGCAGCATTGCTGTCGTCTGTTCGTGGGTTCTTTTCGGGTGCGCCTTCGCTTCACATCGTTGATGAAGGTAAGCCTCATCGTAAACGCGGCAGCAGCAAGCGAGTTCGGTATGGTGGTCGCACTTATGCGCCAAATGGTGCGCGTGAAGTTGCGCGCCGTCAGCGCCAGATTGCAGAAGGTCGCCTGACTGCCAGCAATGGCGTTGTGGTGTAATCAATGAAGTTTCGCGACTGGTATGAAAGCAAGCATGGGAAATTCCCCGGTCAACAGGGTGAGGAATATCAGCACATTTTCGAGCGCCTTTGTAATGCTTGCGCTGAGTACGTCGATGAATCCGTGAATGCCCGTATGCAAGTCGTTGAAGACGAACTGCGTGCAATCAAAGCTCATCTGGTGTTGTGATGACCGCCAAGCTTCTCGCTCTCTCTGCGTTTATCCTTCTAGCCTCATGCGCGCTTCCTTACGAGCGTCACTGCTCATTCAACGATTACCTGACAAAGACGTGGTGTAAGTGATGATAACAGGCGTAGTGATCGGGGCTTTATTGCTTTGCGCAGCTGTGGCCGTGTTCTTTATTCTAATTAGCAAGTCGGGCGCTCATCCTCATGGCGCACCAAAGCCTAAGCCATATTGGGCTGACGATGAGCCTTGCTAATTGAATTTAATCAAAGGAAATCAAAAATGGCTCGCGGAGGTAAGCGCGATGGTGCTGGCCGTCCTGCTGGCGCTGTCACTTCTAAAACTAGAGAGATAGCAAATAAGGCTTCAACAGATGGCCTGACACCTCTCGAGTATATGCTGAATGTCCTGCGCGATAAGAGCGCTGATCCTAAAGACAGGATGTGGGCGGCAGAAAAAGCAGCCCCCTTTGTGCATCCAAAGCTTTCCAGTGTTGAGCACAAGGGTGATGAGGACAATCCATTGCAGACTGTCACGCGCATTGAATTGGTAGCGCCAGATGACGACAGCGAGGATTGAACTACCGCCCAAGCTGATCCCGGTATTTTCCGGTGAAGCTGATGTGCGCGGCGCTCACGGTGGTCGCGGTTCAGGCAAGACACGTTCATTTGCGCTGATGTCTGCCATTCGCGCTTATATGTGGGATCGAGCAGGGCGCAGCGGCATAATCCTTTGCTGTCGTCAGTTTATGAACTCGCTTGATGAAAGCTCGCTGGAAGAAGTCAAAGCCGCTATTCGCGGGTGTGATTGGCTGGAGCCACATTTTGATATTGGCGAGAAGTATGTGCGCACCAAATCAGGGCGCGTTGCATACAAGTTTGCTGGCCTAGATCGCAACATCAACAGTGTTAAATCGAAATCTCGCATTCTCGTTTGTTGGGTCGAAGAAGCCGAGCCAGTTACAGAAACCGCATGGGCCACACTGATACCAACCCTGCGCGAAGAAGACAGCGAGCTTTGGGTTACATGGAATCCTGAACGCAAGGACAGCGCAACCAACCAACGGTTTTTCAAATCAGACAATCCACGGCACAAAATTGCCGAGGTCAACTGGCAGGATAACCCATGGTTTCCAGATATTCTTGACCGTGTACGTGAGGCTGACAAGCGCGAACGCCCTGATCAATACGGGCATGTCTGGGAAGGCGAATTTAAAACAGCAATAGCAGGTGCGTATTTCGCCAGCCACATTCACCAGGCGCGCGAAGAAAAGCGTATTGGCCGGGTGGCCAAAGACCCGCTTATGACATTCCGCGCCTATTGGGATATTGGCGGCACTGGCGCCAAAGCAGATGCAACCGCAATCTGGATTGTTCAGTTTGTCGGTAGAGAAGTTCGAGTGCTCGACCACTACGAGGCGCAAGGCCAGCCTCTTGCGGTTCATGTACAGTGGCTGCGTGACAACGGTTACAGCAAAGCGCTTTGTGTACTTCCTCATGACGGATCGACAAAAGACAAGGTGCATGACGTTTCATTCGAAAGCGCTTTAAACGACGCGGACTTTGAAACAGAGGTTGTTCCTAACCAAGGCGCGGGCGCTGCACGAATGAGAATTGAAGCGGTCCGCAGGTTGTTCCCATCGATCTGGTTCAACGAAGACACCACAGGGGCCGGAGTTGAAGCTCTGGGCTGGTATCACGAAAAGAAAGATGAGCAACGCGGCATAGGGCTTGGACCTAACCACGATTGGGCATCTCACAGTTCCGATGCATTCGGCCTTATGGCTGTTCATTACGAGCAACCTAAGACGAATAGCAGAACTCCAAAGCCGCAAACGGCATGGGTGGTTTGAATGGGTGGTAAGTCAGTATCGCATCCGGAAACGAACACCCCTCCAAATTGGGCGGTTAACGCGATGCGACAGTCGGAGCCATCCGAACCACGTTACCGTACTCACCGACTTGCTGGTGATGCTGTGCCAAAAACAAGCCCGATTGAGAGACCCGGCACAAGTATCGCAGCGATAGTATTTTTCGCGTTCCTAGGCATCCTTTTAGGTGCTGGAGCCATGTTTTTCGCAGTTTGGCAATCGCTACTGACGCTGCCGAACTGATCCCTTTGAACGCAGTGATTGCGTACAGTCCCTTAGATGGATCATTGATTTATGGCAAAAGCTAAAAAAGCGATGAGCGATGACCAACTGGCCACGCTCGTACGCTCCGGCATTGATAATGCTGTAGACTATGACACGAGCGAGCTTTCGCATCAGCGCGGGAAGGCGATTGAGTATTTCCGTGGTGAAATGAAGGATGTTCCGTCACAGGTAGGTCGCTCGAAAGTCACGTCTCATGATTTGTCAGATGCCATTGGCTGGATTCTTCCGGGCCTTATGCGCGTGTTCACCGCTTCCGATACGATCGGTTGCTATGAGCCGCAGACGCAACAGGACGAAGCCTTCGCAAAGCAGGCAACGGACTATGTGAACTACGTCTTCATGCGCGAGTGTGAAGGTTACCGCACATTAAGTCAGGCATTCCATGAAGGATTGCTGTTCGGTAACGGCATCTGGAAACATTGGTGGGATAAGAGCGTCGAATATGAGACGCTCGATTACACCGGCCTTGATGATGTTGCTTTCACGCAGCTCGTCATGGATGACGATGTTGAAGTGCTTCAGCATACCGCTATTGTAAACGTTGAGATCGTCATTGATCCAGCGAGTGGTCAGGAAATTGAGCAGGAAAGCGCAACACACGACTGCAAGATCAAGCGTGTTGTTCGTAATGGCCGGCTGATCGTCTGCTCTATTCCGCCCGAGGAGTTTTTGATTGAGCGCGGCGCAAAGTCCATTGAAGATGCGCGCTTTGTCTGCCACCGATCGATGCGGACACGCCAAAGCCTGATTGATGACGGGTTTCCTCGCAAGCGAGTGATGGATATTTCAAGTGCTACCGATCTGGAAAGCACAGAAGAACAATCGGCACGTTGGGATAGCGTTAATCCTACCCGTTCAACCGAAGCAGACCCACTTATGGTCGAGGTCGAGGTTTACGAGGTTTATCTCCGTTGCGATTATGACGGCGACGGTTATGCGGAATGGCGCAAGGTGGTCATGGCCAGTTCAGGCGATGGCAATCAAGTGCTGTCAAACGATGAATGGTCGGACGATGTGCCATTCTCTGACGCCGTGCCAATGCCTGAGCCGCACCGCTGGAATGGTCGTTCTCTTTTCGATGAGCTGGAAGATATCCAGAAGGTCAAAACAGTTCTGCTCCGCCAGACGTTGGACAATCTCTATCTTGCCAACCGTCCGCAGCGCGAAGTCGTAAAAAACCAAGTCGACAACCTGGACGAAATCGTCAATCCGACATTTGGCGGTGTGGTGTTGACAAAGCAGCCCGGTGCTGTGCGTGACATGGCTGTGCCATTTGTGGCCGACAAGTCATACAACATGCTCGGATATATGGATGAGTTGAGCGAAAAGCGCACTGGTGTATCTCGCCAGTCCATGGCGCTCGATCCAGATGCGCTGCAGAACCAGACTGCATCGGGCCAGATGATGGCGCAGAGCGCGGCCTATGCGAAGATTGAGCTCTATGCTCGTAACATCGCAGAAACCGGCTTGAAGCGACTATTTCAGTGCCTTCTGAAACTTATTGTTCGTCATCAGGACCGCCCGCGCATGATCCGCCTCCGTGATCAGTGGGTGGAGATGGACCCACGTTCGTGGAATTCAAACATGGACGTGACAGTCAGCGTAGGTTTGGGCTCCGGCTCACGCGATAGGGATATGGGCATTCTGCAGCAGATCGCGGCAAAACAGGAAATGATTATCGCTCAGGGCGGCCCAAACAATGGGATCGTATCACTCGAGCAATATTCAAACACTTTGCGCAAGATCGTGGAAACAGCCGGCATTCGCAATCCGGATGGTTATTTCAGTGAAGTGACGCAGGACAAGCTGCAGGAGATGCAGCAGGCCCAACAGCAGCAGCCGAATCCGGAAGTGGAAAAAGCCAAAGCTCAAATCCAGATCGAGCAGCAGAAGGCAATGGCACAGGCTCAGCTGGAACAGCAGAAAGCTGCGGCAGGCATTGAGACACAGCGCCAGAAGAATGCCCTTGATCTTCAGGCCTCCCGCGAGAAGGCCGAGCTTGAAATGCAGTTGATGCGTGACAAGGCTGCAGCACAGTTGGAGCTTGAACGCCAGAAGGCAGCACAGGACGGCCAGCTTCGCCGCGATGAAATGATCCTTGAGGCACAGCTCACAGCAGAAGCCAACCGCATGAAAGCGGAGATGGAAGTTCGCAAGCCTGTTGCTGACACGAACATCAATGGAGCAACGCAGTAATGAACGCTCAACAGCGCGCCGCTGAGTTCCGCCAGCTTCTTGAAAGCCCTTACCTAAAGGAAGTGTTTGACGAGATGGAGCGCGATACCTTTGAGGAAATCGCTTCTCTCAAATTGGGTGAAGCGACCGAAAAAGAAAAGGACGCTCTCATCCATAAACTGCAGATCATACGAAACCTTTGGACCACGCTCTCGCATAACGCAACGGACGTGACAACCAAGGTTCAGCAGGTCGTTTGACCGCTGAAAACCGCGCAGTGATGCGCCATTTCCCAGAGCGGTATATCCGCCCGATGGAGCCTATACCATGCAAATGACCGATAATTCGACAGTTGCCGAAACCGTGTCAACTACCTCCCAGAATGAAGCCAATAATGCTGCCAGCTTCACCGAAGCCACGGATAGCGGGTTTGGATCGATTGACGAGGCTATCTCCTCTCTCGCTGATGAAGATGATCAGCCGATAGAGGAAACAACCGTCTCCAGCGAAGGGACGGTACAATCGGAAACTGAAACACCTGAACCCGAACAGGTTGAGGAGCCACGTTATCGTCTCGCTGACGGTACTGAGGCCACCCTTGCCGAGATCGAGGAATGGCGGAAGGGCAACCTTCGACAGTCCGATTACACTCGCAAGACGCAGGAAATCGCAGTCACCCGCAAGGAACTCGAAACCCGTCAGGCGGAGATTTCGCAGCAATCGCAGTTTTTCCAGCAGAACATTGAGTTCGCAATCGACGTTGCAAAAGCTCATCTGCCACAAATGCCAGATCCCACGTTGGCCCACACCGACCCGTTTGCATACGTGCAGCAGAAGGCGGCTTACGAGGAAAAGGCCGGTGAATTGCAGCAGCTTATCCAAGCCAAGCAGCAGTACCAGGAGCAGATCAGCAACGAGCAGCGTCAGTCACAGTTCGACATGGCACGCAATGAGGCGGAAGCGCTTGCATCTGCAATGCCAGAGCTGAAAGACCCCGCGAAACTTCAAGCCTTTCATGCCGATCTGGTTAATGGCCTTCAGCACTATGGCATCAAAGCCGAGGAAGTAGGGCAGGTGATGGATCACCGGCTTTTCCTTATGGCCCGCGATGCGACAGCGTATCGAAAGCTCATGAGCCAGAAGCCACAGGCAATCGATAAGGCCAAGGGCGCGCCACCTGTGCAGATGCCGGGACAGCGCCAGAGCGCAAACGAAGCGGCAACCCGCCAGAACCGTGCGCGAATGGAAAAACTCTCCCAAACAGGGTCGATCCACGACGCAATGAAGATCGACTTCGAGTAACCCCTTCATTCATAGGAGGCCGTAATGGCTGCTCCCGCAAATACCTTTCAGACCACGGCTGCCGTTGGCAATCGTGAAGAACTTTCGGACGTTGTGAACCGCATCACGCCGGAAGATACGCCGGTCTATTCGCTCGTTCCAAAAGGCACCGTCAAATCGGTTCACCCGGAATGGGAAATCGATGATCTGGCGCCTCCCGGATCAAACGTGCACCCAGAAGGCGACGAATACACCTTCGCCGCAACCACACCGCCGAAGCGCGTAGGCAACTACACGCAGATTTTCCGCAAAGACGGCATTTTCTCGAACACTCAGGAAGTTGTCGACAACGCTGGCGATGTGGAAAAGAAGAAGTATCAGAAGCTCAAGAAGGGCATCGAACTGCGTAAGGACGTTGAATATTCCATCGTTTCCAATGTCGGTTCTGTCGGTGGCGCGACGCGCGTTTCTGCTGGCCTGCCAGCTTGGATCGAAACCAACGTTTCTCGCGGGGCGACAGGCGCAAATGGTGGCTTTGATGAGACTGATGGTCTTGTCGATCCGGCAACCAATGGCACGCAGCGCGCTTTCACCAAGGCTACGCTCGATAACGTCATGAGCCAGGCTTACACCTCTGGCGGTAATGTTCGTCACCTCGTCGTTGCTCCATACGTCAAGAGCGTGTTTGTTTCCTTCATGTCTGACGCAAACGTGGCTGAGTTCCGTTACTCGGCTTCGGAAGATGGCCGAAAGACCATCATCAGCAACGCTGACGTTTATGAAGGCCCATATGGCAAGGTTCTGGTTCATCCAAACCGTGTCATGGCGACTAACGCCGGTGTGGCGCGCAATGCATTCCTTCTCGACACGGACATGTTGTCCTTCGATTGGCTGCGCAAGATTCAGGAAGACAAGGATCTCGCCAAGACTGGCGATAACACCAAGTTCGTTCTGATCGGCGAAGGCACGCTTCGGGTGAAGAATGAAGCTGGTCTCGGCGTCATCGCCGATATCTTCGGGCTTAGTGCAACCGCCTAAGCTTCAGCAACCAATTCCACGTCAACAGGGTCGGCCGAGAGCCGGCCCTTTTTTAATGGAGACAGATATGTCTGATCTGAAGAAAAAAGCCGAAGCTCTCGGCATTGATGTCGACGGTCGCTGGAGCGAAGACCGCATTCAGCAGGAAATCGACAAGGCAGCCGCTGCGGCTTCGAAGCAGTCGCAGGCTGATCAGCAGGCCGCTGATGAAGCAAAGAAAGCAGCCGATCAGAAGGCGCAGGAAGATGCGGAGAAAGCAGCAAACACAGCTGTTTCCAATGCAGATATCCAGGCTGCAAACAAGGATTCGCTGCCCACTCTCGGTGGACCGCGTGTCGCTTCTTCTCAGGAAATTCGGGAAGAAAAGGCCGCAGACCAGACTGGAGCTGCTCCTTATCCGGCTGATCCTCGCGAAGCCCATGCGCGCGCCGCTGCACTCTCTCAGAGCCGTGGACCTGCACCGGAGTTCCGCACCTCTGACATTGAAAAGGGCGAAAAGGGTGAAGACCTTTATAAAATCCGCCTTCTCAATGATTGGTGGGACGGTCAGGGCCTGCGCCACAAGCGCGGCGAACTGATCGAAGTTCCTTACAATGAGGCTAAACGCCTTGTTGGTGAACGCAAGGCCGAACGCGCCGACGCTTTCTTTGGCGAGGAGCGCTAATAACATGACCATACGCGACGGTGATTGGACGCTGATCGATTATGATTTCGCTTCTGGCCGGAGCGTATGGTCAATTTTCGATGGTGAGAAGACCATTATTCGAACTGACTACCCTGTAGCGCAAGCGATCGAACAGAACACCCTGTTTCGCAACGCTGCGCCTTCCGATTGGAAGGGTGACTGGCACCGCATCGCATCTGTTCCTCTCAATCTGGCCCATGAAGGCGGCTTGGTGGAAGCGGCGAACCAGCACGACGACAAGTTTATTTCGCGCTTCCTGAACGACAGTGACAATCGGGCATGGCGTACAAAGGAAGGGATAGTTTGATGGCTCTTTCTTCTTATGATGATCTTGTATCGTCAATTCAGAACTGGATGTTTGACCGGCCTGATTTGGCTTCGATGTGTGGTGATTTTATCGCCCTTGCCGAAGCCGACATGAACCAAAAATTACGTACTCGCAACCAGCTCAAGACAGCCGCACTCACAGTTGATGGTGCAGGCGAGGCTTCTTTGCCTTCGGACTATCTATCCTTTCGACAGGTGACGATGAGCAATGATCCAAATCGGAATCTCGAGCTCGTTGTCCCGCCTTTCAGCTTAGGCCACATCAGCGGATTTCCGAGATATTTCAGTATCGACGGCGGCACTATGTCTGTCATGCCTGCTTCGTCTGATGGCGTACAATTCAGCTATTACGCGAAGATACCACCACTCAGCCAATCCAATCAGACAAACTGGCTGCTGGAGAAGGCGGCCAATCTTTATCTTTATGGCGCTTGCAAGCACGCCAGCATTTTTATGGGCGACGAGGCGCGCACTCAGGCGATGGGAAATATGTTCGCATCTGTCTTGGGCGCCTTTCTCGCTTCAGAAGAACTCGCAATGTACAGCCGCGTTTCAATGCGTGCGTCTGGACCGACACCATGATTGAATTTGGTGAATATGCTCCTGATAGATCGGTGTTTGACCCGACCGCCTGCAATACCATTCAGAACGTATTGCCACATGCGAAGAGCTGGGGGCCTTTTCCGAGTTATCAGGCATTTACACAGCCAATGGAAGAGCGCCCTCAGGGCGCAATTCTGGCGAACTTCGAAAATGGCCAATACTATGTGTTTGTTGGCACTCAAACGAGGTTGTGGCGGTTCAACGCCAACGATCTGTCTTGGGATGACGTGTCTGGCGTGTCAGCTCCGTTTAATACGCCAGATGCCTCTAGTTGGTCACTTTGTCAGTTTGGCGATTGGGTGATCGCTTCAAACGGCATCGATGCAGTGCAGTATTTTGATGTGCGAACATCGACGGCATTCCAGCCCCTAAATGAGACAGACGCGCCAAAGGCTTTGTTCACCGGTGTGATTGGTGATTTCGTGATGCTGCTCAATCTGCAGGCAAGCAATACGCGCATCCAGTGGTCTGGCTTGAATAACCCGACATTTTGGACGCCGCGTGAGCAGTCGTCTGATTTCCAGCAGTTCCCCGATGGCGGCGAGATTATGGGATATAGCGGCTATGAAAAAGGCTGCGTTATTTTTCATGAGAATTGCATTCGTGAAGGATCGTTGGCTCTCGATACATCACTGATAATGACGTTCAACAAGACAGTTGAAAACCATGGCGTTGCCGCACCAAAATCCATCATCCCAACAGGGAATGGTATTTTCTATCTCAGTCAGGATGGTTTTTATCAGTACGGAAACCCGCCGCGGCCAATAGGCAATGAACGGGTGGACAATTTCTTCATCAACGACGTGGCTGTAGATGGGCTCTACGGCGTTTATGGCTCAGAAGACCCTACGCGCAAAGTTGTCTATTGGGCCTATCGTAGCCGCGCAAATACGATGCCTCATTCGTACGACAAGGTGTTGGCATATAGCTACGGCACGGACAAGTGGTCGCTTCTTCGACCTGGAACGTATCTCACCGGCCTGATTGAAGCGGCAACTCCGGGCTACACGCTTGATAGCCTTGATCAGTTAGGCATCCCTCTTGATGAACTGCCTTATTCTCTGGACAGTCGCGCTTGGGCTGGAGGCTTCCCTACACTGGCCGCTTTCGACGTAAACAATAGGCTGGGTTTCTTTTCTGGGACACCACTTGAAGCAGTGATCCAGACAGGAAGCGTTTCACTTACAGAAGGCAAGCGCACGTTTATCAACGGCTTCCGTGTGATGGCAGACGCGTCAATGACCTCAGGGCGCATTGCAATCCGTGATCGTGCAGGTGCTGCAGATACGTGGAAGAACGAATCCTCCTGTAACCGCACTGGCCTTATCCCGTCGCGAGCATCAGGCCGCTTTCACCGTTTTGAAGTGAAAATTCCGGGTGGCCAAGAATGGGCACACATCCACGGTGTGGAGCCCGTTGGCACCGTTGAGGGGCAGCAATGACCAACAACTTTAGTAATACCCCGGCGCGTGCGCGAGGCGCACGTCTCGCAGCCGGTACAACGGTAATCTATACCGCGAACACTTATGCGCAGATGGTTGACTTGCGATGCGCGAATGTTGGCTCAGGGGCTGCGACAGTCACGGTCGAATGGTTCAGCAGCAAGAACAATCAGACCTATCGTTTGATCCATCAGGGCCCGATCCCGGTCAATGAAGCCCGGCACTATTCCCTCGATGCTTTTGCTCTGGAACCGCAAGACGAAATTCGGGTCACGCCCGGTGCGGCCAACACTATCGATGCAATCATTACCGTTCTCGAAATACCGGGGCGCAGCGGATGACGCTTTCAATCAAACTCACCTCAGACATGACGACCGAAGAAATGACGCCGCTTTGGCCCGACATTATGCGGTGCTTTGAGACGTACTGCAGCCGGTTCAAAGATGACGAAACTGTGGAGAATATGCTCTCTCAGTGCTGCAACGGACGCCGCCAGCTATGGGTAATTCAGGACGAAACAGGCCGTGTAATCCTCGCCCCTATCACAGAAATAGTGAAAATCGATGCAACAGGAGCGTTGCGTTTTGTCTGCGCTGAGATTGGCGGAGAGCGCCTACAGGAAGCTATGCCACTTCTCTCTGAAATGGAGCGTTGGGCGGCAGAAGAAAAAGGCTGCACAGAGTTCGAACTTATCGGGCGCAAAGGATGGCAACGGCTGCTTGAGCCATTCGATTACGAGTTCGCAGCATCAATCTTTCGAAAAACATTGAGGCCAAACCATGGGTAAGTCCAGCAAGCAGGAAACCACGCAAACCAATACCCCTCCAGCATGGGCAAAACCTGCTCTGGAGCGCGCTGGCAAAAATGCGTTGGCTCTTTATGACAGCGGTTCTGGGTACAACACCTATACCGGCCCCACCATGGCCCCGCTTTCCGATGTGACGCTTGGAGGCATGAATAACATGCTTGCAGCGACGGGCTACCAAGGCGGCCCAGTGAGCAACGAAAGCATCATGAGCCAAGTCCCCGATGTGAACGCCATTATGCAGCAGGCCATGGCCAACAAACCAAAGCCTCAGCAGTCGCAGGCACTGTGGCAGAGCCCAGCGCAGAAGATGGTTCAAATGTTCAATTCCCGAACAGGGAAAATAACAGAAGTTCCAGCAGACAAAGTGAATATCGTCCAGCGCGGGCCACGGTAAGGAATCGGATATGGGAAACAGCAGCACATCTAGCAACAAAAGCACGTCGAATCCAGTTTCCGGCAACCTTCCCGCTTGGGCTCAAACTGGAACGACAGACTATAACAAGATGAATTCTGCTTTGCAGACAGCGCCAATGAACGCAGCCTTGCAGACCATCGGCAGCGGTGGTTTGGGTCAGACAAGCCAAGGCGCTATCGGCAACTTGCAGGGCATCGGAACACAGTTTCAGAACCTCGCCAATCAGGCGGGTCAGGGTGGTGCGGCCAATGAATATCTGACTGGAACCGCACGTGGCGACTACCTGAACGGGTCACCATATCTTGACAGCATCATTTCTAAAGGTGCGGGCGATATAGCCAATCAGACGAACAATATGTTTGCGTCAGGTGGCCGTTATGGGTCCGGTGCAAATCAGGGCGTATTGTCAGATAGCATTGCGAAATATTCCAACGATCTGCGCAATCAAAACTATCAGGCCGAGCGACAGAACCAGTTGTCAGCTGCAAATGCTCTTGAAAGCGCACAGCAGGGCCGTTTCGGTCTGCAAAATTCGGCTTTGTCTGGCGCATCAGGTGCAAATCAAGCTGCGTCAGGGATTGAAAATCAAGGGATCAACAATGTCCTTGGCATGATCTCCCAGCTGCCGACAATTCAGAACAACAAGGTTTTCGACGCTCAGCAACAGCAAGGCGTGGGCTCTCAGATCGACAGCCGCACGCAGCAGGCATTGCAGAACGCAATCAACCAGTGGCAGCAAGGCGACATGGAAGCATGGTCGCGTCTTGGCGGTCTTATCACGGCTGGTTCAGGTGCAGCGGGAAGTTATGGAACACAAACGGGAACATCGACACAGAACAACGGAGGAATGGGCGCACTAGGCGGGATTCTATCTCTTGTCTCCCTGTTCAGTGACAGTCGTTTGAAAGAAAGAATTGTCCCGGTGGGTGAAGAAAACGGCTTTAAGGTCTACGAATATTCGTATCGTGGGCAGAAAGCACGCTGGCGAGGCGTGATGGCGCAGGAGGTTGCTAAGACGCGACCTGACGCGGTCATAACTGATCCAGACGGCAAGATGCGCGTCAATTACGCGATTATCGGCATTGAATTGACGAAGGTGGCTTAAAATGGCTGGAATCTTGGAAATGCTATCTGGCTTATTGCAGGGTGGTAGTAAGGATCAGTGGCAAGGATTGCGAGAGGTTTCACCGCGTATTGCTACACCTGACGCCCAGTTGCTCAATGAGGCAAATAGCATGCTTTCACAAGGGGATGAGCAGGGAGCGAAGAACCTGATAGCTAATGGGCCAACCAGAGCCGCATCAAAGTCAGATTTTGCAGCGAAGGGCGATGGCCGCTGGCAGAACGCACTTCGAGATATTGGCATTGGTCTGATGATGACCGACCCGAATTATAAGGGTGTCGGTCAAATGATGGCAATGCGGCAGCAGAGCGAGGCGGAACAACGACAGCAATCTGCACAAACAAATCAGACGGTTGGTTGGCTCACACAAAATGGTGTGGGGCAGCAGGAAGCTGAATTTCTTGCCAAGACGCCTGAAGCTCTCAAATCCTGGTATTCCGCTTTCAGCGCAGGCCAAAAGCCTGATTGGCAGATTACTGAGATGTACGACGATCAGGGTCGCAAGATCAAAGCCATGGTCGATAAGCGAACGGGTCAGTACAATCAGATTGGCGGCGCTGAAAACGAACAGACTACGCTTATGCAAAACATTCAGGCCGCTGGCTTGCAGCCCGGTACACCTGAATACCAAAAGGCAATTCTTGATGGCACTCGCAGTGGTGTAAATGTCGATGCTCGAAACATGGGCTCGATTCCGCAAGGCTATCGGGTGAATTATGATGATAAGGGTAATCCTGTCAGTATGTCCCCAATACCGGGAGGCCCAGAGGATACAAGCCGAGCCGATGCGGCCAAGGCTGACAACCTGTCAGCTTCCACTGATGTCATCACAGGAGCTGCAAACAAAGCCCGTCAGGCAATGAACTCTGCCGTTCTCCCTGTGACGGGTACGCTTGGGCGCCTCGCTGGGTCAATACCCGAAACAGGTGCGGCAGAGGTCAGACGTCAAGTCGAAACGCTCAAGTCAAATGCGAAGATTGAAAACCTGCAGGCGATGCGAGCAGCCAGCCCGACAGGCGGCGCTTTAGGAGCTGTATCCGATAGTGAAAATGCAATGCTTGCTGCGAAGGCAGGCGCGCTTGATCCGGATAGCCCGAACTTTGCGCGTGATCTCGATGATTACGAACGCTCTTTGCTCCGCACTATTCACGGCAAAGAGGCAGGAGACAGGATATTCGAGGGCTCAAGAGCCTCAACCGAAGCCGCCCCTGCTAGTGGTGTGGTTGATTATTCCGACTATTTCAAGAACTGAGGTTTAGCCATGCCAGTTGTGAAGATGCCGGATGGAACTCAGGTTCGTTTCCCTGACGAAATGCCAGCTGAACAGATCCGGAGCATGATCGCGTCCAAATTCCCTGATGTTGCGGCCCAATCGCAGCCTGCCAACACTGTTCAGGAGTGGGCGCGACAAAGATCTGACGTGGTCGAAGGCGCTCGCCAGCCCGGCGCATTCTCGGATGCGACAGATAGTGTAATTGGTCGTGGCATACCGTTTGGTGATGAAATATCGGCAGGAATGCAGGCACCTTTCAGAGCTGCCGCCGATTGGTGGGGTGGTGAAGGCCTTGATTTGGGCCGTTCTTATGATCGATCGGTCGAGTTGGAACGCGAGTTGCAGCGCCGTCGTGATGAACGCTCTCCAATTGCTTCAACAGTCGGTGCTGTAGCTGGTGGGACCGTACTAGGCAACGCAGCCGCGAAAGGCGGACTTACCCTCATGCAAGGTGCAAAGCCCACACTTGGCTCACTCATGGCTCGCGGTGCAGGAGAGGGCGCAGCTTATGGGGCACTCTATGGTTTGGGTGAAGGTGAAAATATAAACGACCGGGCTCTGAAGTCAGTGATAGGGGCGGGAACTGGCGCGGCTATAGGCGGAGCTACAGGAGCTCTATCCCGAGCAATGGCTGGCAAATCTCAAGTTGCTGCACCTACAGTGGACGACCTCCGAGCAGCCGGTAACGCGGCGTATCAGCAAGCGGACCAAGTAGGGGTAATTTTCACCCCAAACGCTGTGAACCGCCTAAACACCCAAATAACAGATAAACTGACCAATATTGGCTATGATCCAGCATTGCAACCCGGAGCTGCTGCTGTCGTTCGGCGGCTTGGCGACCTTCAAGGCCAAAATGTTACGCTATCCGGCCTTGATACTCTGCGCAAAGTTGCCAGCAATGGCTTTATTCCTGGCAACAAATCGAACAACAAAGCTGTAAGCCAGATTATCGAGGCGATTGACGATATCGTTACAAATCCAGCTACAAATGATATTCTAACTGGAAATGCTCAGGCTGCATCCTCGGCGCTGAAGCAAGCCCGCGAAATGTGGTCACGTCTAAGCAAGGCCGAGCGTGTTTCAAATGCTATTTCGAGCGCAGAGCTGCGGGCTGCTTCGACGGGTTCGGGCGGGAATGTTGATAATGCTATCCGCCAAAATCTTCGGAGAATTCTGGAAAATCCTCGTGGCTTCACACAAGCGGAGCAGGATGCACTACGCAAAGTCGTGACCGGTACAAAGGGGCAGAACGCCCTGCGTCTCGCTGGTAAGCTATCCCCTCAAGGGAATGGCCTCATGGCAGCACTCGGAATCGGCGGCACAATGGTCAATCCACTTGTCGGTGTAGCCTCACTTGGTGGGATGGCGTCGAAATCTGCCGCCGATGCGCTTACTCGAGGTAATGTCGGAGCGTTGGACAATATCATTCGCAGTGGTGGGGCGGCTCAGATTAAGAACCTCTCCCCTGTGCTAAAAGCCCTTATGGACGCGTCGTCGCGGACTGGTGGGCTTCTTGCTCCGAAAGGCACCAATTAAGTTTCTCACAAATCTTGGTTTCCAGCCATGTTCTTGCGTGAGGCACTATGAAAATCACCAATATCAGCATGAATGCCAACTGAATGAAGAACGGCTTAGCATTCAACCCTAAGAATGGCTTCTTATCTCTTACTTGATGGTCGATTTTTTTCATTTCAAAAACTGTTGCATGTAACACTGTTGCCGAAGCGGTTACAGGTCGTCGTGCGCGGTTGAGATGGTGGCGCTACCACAATTGGAGTCGGTGTGTACTGCTGCCCTCGAAATGGAAATGAAGGCATTTTTCCGTCGGATTTTCCGCATTGGACGCTCATTCTATACCACGTCACTGGTCCCGGTATGATGTCTGCAACTAAACCGCCCGCATTGCTGGAACTGTCCATCACTTGATAAGGGCCCTTGCATATAGCATTAGCTTTTTTGAAGCATGCGTTTGGCGAACTGGAGCATTTCACTTCTTGAATTGCTTTTCCCGAAGGACCGGGCACGCTTTCATTGGACGACACACATCCGGATAGTGCAAACAACGCTGAAATCAATAAATACTTCTTCATAAAAGCCCCTTCGTTGTACCGCCGTCTTGAAGATAATTCTTCTAAGGACTTACTGCAAGCTGCTGAGATGCGGCTTTTTCTATGGAGTAACAGATGTCCCCAAACACTGGTACATGGCTGGCTCAACAGCTAATGCAGGATTTTGGTTTAACGCCCGCTGCGGCAGCTGGTTTCGCTGGGAATCTTTCTCATGAAAGCGGAAACTTTCGCCAGCTCCAAGAAATATCACCTTTGGTCAAAGGATCGCGAGGTGGTTTTGGATGGGCTCAATGGACCGGACCACGACGCAGACAGTTTGAAGCTTGGTCGAAACAGAATGGGCTAGACCCAACTTCACGTGATGCCAACTACGGATTTCTGAAACATGAACTGGCCAATACGCCGGAAGGCGGCGTCTTAAAATCACTGCAAGGCATCAACGATCCTTCGCAAGCGGCTCAGATCGTTTCGAACAAGTTTCTGCGTCCTGGTATTCCGCACATGAATAGTCGGATCGAAAGGTCTAACCAGATCGCATCGTCCCTAGGCTCGCAGATCGCGGCACAGCCTGCATCACCACCTCAAGCACCCGGCACTCCGGCACCAGCCTTGCCAGAGCCAATCAACATTGCTCAACAGCCTGCAACACCAATGCAAAGCGATACACAGCCGCCAGCGGGGCTGTTTGCAGCCATGTCGCAGAATGCTGCTCCCACAGCTGATAAGATGAGCGGATTGCTCGCAATGCTGGGAAATATGGACCAGCCACAGCAACAGCCTATGCAACTCCAACCGATGCAGCGGCAAGCAAATGTGCCAAGCCTGACCGATTACATCTCACAGTTTATTTCTGGCCGGATGGCTTAAACCTCAAGCCCGCTGTGAAGCGCGCTTTCCCAAAGATGGAATGAGCAATGGCCTCAGTTTACGATTGGAGCACGACGCCGGGCGATAATGCCACGGCGGATGCAGACATTAATTGGTCGGAGGGCATGTTCCCTTCCGTTGTCAACGATAGCGCGCGGCAGATGATGGCGCGACTTGCTGAGTATATTGGCGACAATGGTATTCGAACGGGTGCCGGAACCGCAAACGCTATTACTGTCACTACAAATTCCGCAATAACTACGCCGCCAAACGGCATGACAGTTGCGTTTAAAGCTCTTGTCACAAATACGGGTGCCGTCACTCTCGGCTTGAACGGCGGGACAGGGTTAAAACTCCGCAAAATTTTTGCTGGCAATACTGACGCAACCGACCTTGACGCGGCAGACGTCACTGCTAAGGGCATTTACTTGGCCCATTTTGATGCATCGGCGAACAGTAATGCGGGTGCTTGGATACTGATAAACCCGACGAACAACGCCGCAATGCAAGGCTTGGTACTATCAGCAATCAACAATGCAGCCACAAAAGATACCCCTGTAGACGCTGACGCAGTTGTTATCACCGATAGTGCGGATAGTGGAAAATCCAAACGTGTTCTCTGGTCGAGGGTGAAGGCGGTTCTGCAGGCATTCTTTGATAATAGATATCTCCAGCTTACTGGAGGCGTTCTAAGCAACGGCCTCCAGATTATCCGTTCTTCTGCGGGTTTTCTTGGTCTTCTCGATCTCCGAAATTCTGGCGCTGGCGATGTTGCCATGCGCATGGCTGGTGGCGGGCGAGATTTTACGGGCCAGCACATTGAAATAGGTCAACGAGCCGATGGCGATCTGTTCCTTTGGAATGGTGCCGGTGTTCAGTGGCGCTTTACCAAAGGTGGGGGGTTGTTCGCTGCCGGGGATATAGCGGCTGGCGTCGGAAATTGGGTGTATTCCGGGTTTGAAAATTCCTCATCAACTGTAAGGTCATCACTCCGACCAACAACTGTTGTCGCAGGAAACACAGGCATCCTCTTTGCTGATGGTAACTTGCAAGGCTCCAAGTGGGGCGGTGGATATCTTTCGGATTGGATTGAGGCGCGCAGTTACAATCGCACACGTGATTACCTGCTTTCAGAACAAGTTCCCATCGGCGGAACTGCATTTCTTCGCCTCATGCTCAACACGACATATACAAATCCGCAAAGCGTAGGTGGCGGCGATCTATCTTGGAGCAACGTTGAGGCTACAGACGGTGGGCGAGTGAACTACGGTACGTGGGCACCTCTCGGAGTTTCCAATACTAACGGAGGTAGTTCGTCTATCGCTAATAAAACAACGCAATGGAAGAGGGTCGGCTAATGAAGCTCGTGAAAATACTTACAGCGAAGTGGGCCGATATTGACCATGTTGCACTCATCGGTACAGCGGAAGTTGAAGGCGTCGACGGCGAATGGCATTTTGCCGTCCATGATGGGTATGCAACCAAGTTGGGGCAAAGCATATGGGACGCCGCTCTAAGTGGTGATTTTTCCCCCATCGGGGAATACATACCGCCTTCTCCTGAACCGGAGGCAACGCCGGACGAAATCAGCCGCCGCCAGTTCTTCCAGTATCTCGCGGTTCTTGAAATCATCACGCGGCAGGAAGCACTTGCGGCGCTGCAAGGCGGGGTAATTCCTGCACCTTTGCAGGCGATCATTGATCAGCTACCGACTGAAAACGATCAGTTTGAAGCGCAAATGTTCATTATCGGTGCGCAGAACTTTAATCGCCTGCATCCGTTAAGTGAGACGGTGCGCATCTCTTTAGGCTGGTCTGTCGAACAAAAAGACGACTTCTGGCGTGAAGCGTTTAAGCTTTAACGGCAAGTCCCTCAGTCTTTCGTGCTTACACACTCATTCTCAAGCCGTCCTTGAGGCGGTTTTTTCATGCCGAAAGGAAAACCCCGGCGTGTTGAATGAAGGAAGCACGAACCGGGGCTACTCACGGAAGGGCACAGGGTTTTCAAGCCCTTCTGCGAGCGTTGAATGGTTACTGTAGCTTACGGCAAAAGAAAACCCCGGCGACCGCAAAGCCCACCGGGGTAATGCGCCTTGCTCTGATGTGGGTCAGGACAGCTTGCAAGGTCATCATCTCACAATAATAGGAAAACACAATGGCACGACGCATCAACGCGGCGGGGCTTTCGCTCATCCAGCAATGGGAAGGGCTTAAGCTGACTGCATATAAAGACGTGGCTGGTATCTGGACGATTGGCTACGGGCATACGTCCGCAGCTGGATCGCCAACTGTCACGCCGGGAATGACAATCACGAAGGCAGAAGCATCACGTATCTTGCTTAAGGACTTGGCAAAGTTTGAAGCGCGTGTTGAGAAGTTGGTTAAGGTGCCGCTGACTGACAACCAGTTCGCCGCTCTTGTTTCGTTCGATTTCAACACAGGAGCCCTGGACAAATCCACGCTGCTGAAGAAGTTGAACAAAGGAGATTATGCTGCCGTTCCGGTGGAACTCATGAAATGGGTGAATGCTGGCGGCAAGAAGGTGCAAGGACTTGTGAACCGGCGAGCCGCCGAAGCAGGATTATGGGCAAAGGGCGCATTCGTATCGTCAAACACGGTCACGGCCACCACGAAAGCCAACAAGACAGACGTAGCAACTATCGGCGGCGCTGGCGCTGCCGGTGCGGCTGCAACCGTTGGCCCTGTCATCCCTGAGATTGTCAGCACCATTTCCAACCAGCAAGACGAGCTATCAAGCGGTCAGTGGGTTCGTGTTGCGATAGCAGCAGTCATCGTCGGTTTAGCTCTCTGGGGCATTTATAGGAAAACCCGGTCATGATCTGGGCCTTAATCCCGAACTGGCTGAAATACTTGTTGGCTGCCCTTGCTGCTGCCGCCCTTATCGCTGGCGGTAGCTATCTCGCCGGAAGGCTATCAGGCAAAGCCAGCATCGAAACCAAGATCGAAAGACAGAACAATGAAGCCACAGGCAAAGCTCTGGATGCTGCTCGCTCTTATGATGAGTGTATTGACGCTGGCGGGGTGTGGACATTTAGGACCGGCAAATGTGAGCGGCGTCCGTAATGTCCTTGGCTCTGACCTGATGGGCGCACGAGGGGCAACAGAAGCGGATCAGCGGAAGATCGACCGGACAATTGTTCGCGGCTGTGCCGGTGGTATCTGGTCGAAAGATGAATGCGCTATTCACGACAAGAAGTAATAGGGGCAACCAGGCGGATGGATGCAACGAACATGCCGGAAGAAAACGATCTTCGTGCTCGCGTAGTCGGGCTGGAACATGCAACGCAGTCTAACAATCAGCGATTGACCACGCTCGAAGCATGGCAGCGCCAGCGAGAAATCGACAGTGCGCGGAACGATGAGAAGTGGGTAGCCATGGAAGCCCGAATTGATACGCGGTTCACAGGGCTGGAAAGCTCGAACAAAAGCATTCACTCGACCCTCTCGCGCATCAACTGGATGATTATTGGCGGGTTGGTCGCAGCATTCATTGCATTTGTGGTGAGTGGCGGCTTGAAATCACTCTGAAAGATCGTTGTTAATATCTGCCATTGCAATAAAAAACCCCGCCGAAGCGGGGTTGCATAACTCAGGCCGCTTTCAGTTGCGGGAAAGGTATATCAATTCGTAGAGGCTCTCCAACGGCTTCGAAAGCCTCCTCCAGCGAACCTAGTTTGGTCTGGTGATCCAAGCGGAACAGCCGATCCACTTGTTCTCGGTGCCATTCTAACTTCCTCATGAGATCTGCGCGGGTCATTCCTTTTGCTTTCATGACCATATAGAGGCCAGCTTTGAGAATGACCATCATGTGCATTTGCACAGAGTAGCCCTTCTCAGCGGCATCGCGCATAGGCGCCGGAATTGACAATCCTTCAGCAATACGAGCCGCGATTGCTTCTTCAATCGCATCACGAGCATTTCTGCAGGCTTCTTCCTTATTGCTTCCGAAAGTAACAACTTCTTCAAAATCCGGCGAGGTCACAAGCCAAGTTTCTCCGTCAGGACGGAATGTGAGTTCATACCAAGCCATATTATTCTCCAGTTAATCGATACCGAGCTGCTTCTTTATGGTCTGAACCAAACCAGTACCGAGTTCTTTCGATCCTCCATGCATGGGCAGTTGCGATTTTTTGCCCTTGTAATAGATCGTTAGATGCCCACTTCCACCTCTGTGATTTTCAAAGGTGCACCCCTTTTTCGCGAGAAAACGCTTAAGTTCGCTCGCATTCATGGATATAGTCCACTCCACACTTCTGTGGAAGTCAACATAAGTGTGTAGTTTGCACAAGTTATTGATATAGTTGAAAACAAATACCGTCTCCCCGCATGCCCCAGTCGAAATTGCCTTTCTTATCATATTAATAATACATTAATGGTTGCAAGCGGCAATTGTTACAATCCGGTGGTTAGAGTGGCAGGTCTGGAGCCATTGATGTGATCACTCGTTCGGGTCCGTTCCCCGTTCTCCCATATGAATGCCGTTAGCGACCTGTGCGAGAGCGTTGGCCGCTTCGAGCCTGTCCCATCCCGACGCTTCGGCTTGGTCCAAGATATCAATAAGTCTTGGCGCTATCTGTTCCTGACAATCAATGTCACGGTCTGGGTAGTCACCTGATTGTTTTGGTCCGTTCATCGTTCTATCCTTTCCATGGTGTCTTCGCCTTGGTATCGGCTGGAATTGACGTTCGTGGATACCCGCCATGCTTGCAACACGTCATCATTGGCGGGTTTCAAGAGGTCTGTTCGTGGTTCGGCCAGCCAAGCGCGCCAGTCGCTTTCCTGCAGGATGACCGGCATGCGGTTATGGATGGTCGCCATGAAGCCGTTAGCTGCACATGTGATTATGGTGCAGCTTTTCACTTCCTCGCCTGTGGCCCGGTCGCGCCACGTCTCGTATAGGCCCGCGAAGGTGAGTGGCTTGCTGTCTTTAGCCGAAATGAACCAAGGCAATCTCGCCTCTTTCGGTCCTGACCATTCAAAGAAGCCCGTTGCAGGAATAAGGCAGCGTGTGCTTTTGAACGCCGCCCGGAACATAGGCTTGCTCGCAATGTCTTCCGATCTAGCATTGAACGTCGCCGGGACGCTTTTCAAATCCTTCGACCACCAAGACGGCACAAGCCACCAACGCATTTCGGAGTAGGTCAGATCATCACCATCCTGCGTGATGACGCCAACTTGCGTTGTTGGTGCGATATTGTAACGAGGTTGGATATTCCGGGGCGTAGCCGGAATGAGCGAATACATCGCGTGTATCTCTGCCCATGTATATGTCTGTGTGAAACGTCCGCACATGCGCTCCTCCGTTTTGAATGGAGGTAGGGCGGTTGACATGTTCGTCTATATCGCCCCAAAAAAGGTGTAGAACGGATTAAGAACACACGTGGCGTTTCTCGTGGCGTTTTTTGTTCTGACGCGCCACGGAACTTACATCTGTGTTCAGTTTGTTCTTTTTTCTTATTTTAGGGGCTTGCGGGAAAAGCCTTTATATTCTAGGGCTTTCTCCGGCTCGGAGCGTAGCGCAGCCCGGTAGCGCACTTGACTGGGGGTCAAGGGGTCGTGGGTTCGAATCCCGCCGCTCCGACCATTACTGATACAAGTCCAAAGAGATGGACAGAATATTTTTCGTCTTATCCGCGACAGTTTTTGATGTTGTATGATACATTGCGTTTCTAATTCAGAGTGTTCGGATGTATCTGCTTATGTAAGAGACGTTTTGCTGGGGTATCGGTGCCGATAGCATTGGCTTATTCGAATAGGATTGGGATATATTTTGTTGGTATCTTGCACACCATGAAGCAAAACTTCATCGTTTGATAGTTAGGCGAACCCAGAAACATGCGCGTGCTTGCTGAAGAAGGCGTCGCCAGCTTTGTCAAAGTGGACGGGCGTGCACGTGAAATTCCCATTGAGAACGTCAGATAATTGCTCCTCTTCCAAATAAGTCCCAAAAGAACAATAGTTTCCTCCACTATTTGATTGGGTTCGCTGAAGGCAATCATAGCGAAAGAAGACATCCCGCTTAACGCGCCAAGATTTTGTGTTTTTTGTTTGAACTTAGGGTGGGAAAAGGAGATGGGCACATCTTTTTCTGACGAGTTCAATCGCCGCAAGTCCTTGACTCAGAATAGAACGTCAGTTCGGATTCTATCCGCGTATTCATTGTACGCAGCTGTGAACTAATGGCAAATATGCCAACATTCGTGTAGTCGGTAACGCAAAAGAAATTTTACCGGTTCGGATTAGTCAACTCCCAGAAGATCAACAGTAATGATGATAAACTTGCCAAAAAGGTTTCAGAAATAAATCTCTCGGAATATTTTTTCCGAGAGATTTGGCTTGTTTGCTATCTATTGCTTAATTCCTACCCCAATACCCATCCATGGGACTGGCGAATGCGCAAATTCCAAAATAGACATTGTTGTTGCATTGGCCGCTTTGAACTCTCGCCAGGTACGCACCGTTCCTCCATTTAGATGATCATACTCGTGCGCATGGATATCGTGGAAGGCCACAATTTTCTTGGCGTATCTTCCCAAGTTTAAATAATCAGTAGTTGCACCATCATATGAATGATCAGCATCAATGAAAACAAAGTCGAACTCTTGACCACGAAAATCCGTCGATGTGGACGGAATTGCCTTCTTAAGATTCAAAATGTCGCTGAACTCTTCAAAGGCAAAGACACCGTCAGCTATATCAATCATTGTGTGCTGGTACTCAGGGGTAATTCGTTGCAGGACCGCACACATCACATATGAAGAAGCACCGCGCCAGACACCAATTTCAACTCCATTCTTAGGAGCGATCCTCGCAAGAAGGATTAGAAAGTCTGCAAACTCTGTTGGGAATTGTTGTAACCCAAAATGACTGGTGTTTCGCCAGTGATTGAAGTGCTCCAGCAAGCTCCAGTCCTGATACGCAAGTCCGAATTCCTGGATTCTTTCTAATAACCATCGTCTATTGTAAACTAGTCCTTCATCCGAGGTCAAAATATCGCGGCAAACCTTGACTCCTTTGTGGATGTCAGGCGTGAAGTCGATGCCGCGGCCATCATGTTTGACCACAGTTTCCATGTCGCAGGCCATGAGCTCCCTCTTTTTCGGCGCGCCAAGAATAATTTCTCTCAGATTCACATTTTCCTCCCCAGGATTTTATGGGCAGCATCTATTCTAAAATTAAAAAAATCAAGTTTTAAAATGATATAATTTAATTTATAGGTGAATTTATTGCCAAGAAAGTAGATATTTTGAATAGATGTTTATGTAATTCTAATGTCAGAAACTATAAATCTGATTTCTGATTAACGGATTGACTATAATGGCAGTTCGTTTGTCGCCGCACAGGTAAGGGAAATACCGATATGGATGCGGTGAATTTGTTTGCAATCCAGCAATCTATTGAATGCATGGTAATATCATCATGCCCTGATGGTCGTAGTCTTTAACTTCGCAGTCAGAATCTAAAAACGGCTGATAAATCTCCGATGTTGTGAAATTATTTTTCCATAGGAGATCGTACTTTTGATGCCTTTGTTAATTCCCGTCTAGGCTCGATTACTTTGTCAAAACAGGTTGATAGCGGCTAGAGCCCCAGACGCTTTATTGGGCGCGCAAAGGTCGCTCTAACACTTTAAAATTAGAGCATAATTTTACCTTAAACTGATCCAAGTTTAAGGAATTATGCTCTAGTCGCGAGTGGAGTGGGCAGGTACTGACGATAGATATGATTGAAGTGTCGAGTTTTGCAGTCGTTTTTCTGTAGGATTTCTTCAAAAAACAGGTCAAAAAAAAGCCCCTGCTGTCAGCGGGGCAATCTTAACCTTATACATATTCAAAAGATCACGTACGGGGGCAACGTGACCCTTTCGTTTCAATGGAGTTTAGAGAAATAACTAATCGGCACTATCCATGAATTATAAATACAAAATTTTATCATTGTAGTATGAGGCAATTTAATAATAATTTTCTGTTTTAACAATCGCACTTGTGCGCTCGCAATAATGTAGATGATGCAGAGAGACCGCGATATTTATTTCCATATAGGAATATTCTCCACAGTAATAATTTGACCTTTTGATATAATTTAATGCGCCTTAAGATGGCCGAAATTGCATAGGTACTTGATCGACTTTCCAAGTGTTAACCGGCAGCCGAATGCGGTAGCTGGTCGTATTAAAGCACTGTTTATCCAAGTTTTTCTGCGATATTGTTATCAGATATGCTTGGTGTTTGAGGCTGAATGGAATGAGTTTGATTATTGAGTTTGTAAAATACGTGTCGATCGTTGTGATCGGTCTTTTGCCTATCATGAATCCCCTGACCACAATTCCATTATATATGTCGCTGACTAAACGCATGAGTGCTGAAAACAAACGCGTTCAGGCACGAAAAGCCTGCATATATGCATTTTCGATTCTGACTGCTTTCCTGCTACTTGGGAACGGGATCATTTCGCTTTTCAGCATATCCATGCCGGGTATTCGTGTAGCCGGCGGGTTGATCATCATGATTCTGGCGCTGCGAATGATTTTCTCCGGTGAGGATTCGTCGTCGGAAGTAGATGCAGAGCCTGCCGATATTAAAAAGGCTGATCTGGATTATTCGTTCTCACCGCTGGCAATGCCCAGCCTCGCAGGCCCGGGCTCTATAGCGGTTGTCATGAGCTTCGCGTCGCAGATACCATCTGAACACTCCATTGTCGGCCATGTGGTCGTTATTTTGGGTGTCGCTATAACGATCTGCGTAGCCTATCTCGCACTGTCCTCCGCACCGCTCATCGAGAAGGTGCTCGGTGAACACGGTATGCAGGCAGTGACAAAAATCATGGGCTTTCTGCTGACCTGTGTGGCCGTACAGTTTCTTGCGTCGGGTATCCGCGATTTTTATATCGAATTCAGCAAGATCAGCTGAAGCGTTTTACACTTTTCGGTAGGTGTTCTAAGTGCGTGGAACGAAGAGAATAATGCACGCTCCGGCAAAAGCTACGGTCGCGCCGATAATGTCCCAGCGATCTGGACGCATGCCTTCGGCGGCCCAGATCCACACAATCGATGCGATAATGTAAATCCCGCCATAAGCGGCGTAAGCGCGTCCCGCAGCGTCGCTCTCGATCAGCGTCAGCAGATAGGCAAAAAGGGCGAGACAAACCAAGCCAGGAATGAGCCAGAGCGGGGATTTGTCCAGTTTAAGCCATGCCCAAAACGAGAAGCATCCCGCAATCTCGAATATAGCTGCGGCGGCATAGATCAAGAATTGCAAAGCAGATTTCCTTGGTATTGATTGTGTGAAGCAACTTCGCGTTGGTGTTTATATTCCAACCCGGCACACCCCCATATAAGGCCAAAGAGCAGATAAAAATGCCGCCAGTGATCGGTGTCGATCACGTTGCCGATGAGTACGTGGCCAAGATAAGTCGCATAGGCACAAAGCAGGAATGGTTGCCATGGCCGGTTTCTGAACATCAGTTTGAAACCGATGGCCAGCGTCAGGAATGTCAGCGTTATGAAGGCGATGAAACCGATCCAGCCGTAGTCAAGCACTGCTTTCAGCCAGACATTATGGGTGTCCTCGCCAAACATGGGGCCAAATTCCAGCGGTCCAATTCCCAAAGGGTGTTCTGTCGCCAGCACCATGCCAAGCCAGTGTCGGGCAAACCGGCCCAGACGCGCACTGTCATAGCTTTGCTCCAGGCGCGCGCGCTCGAAAAAGAATGCTCGTACATCGGGAATTTGCAGGAGCAGCACAATAGCCAGAACAATGACAAGAACGGCAAGCAGACCGATTGCGATTAATCGCAAGCGAAATCTGTTGCTCTCGCTCTGAAGAAACAAAACTGCAAAAAGACAGAGAAATGAGAACGGTGCCATGGCCCAGGCAGCACGCGAGAAAGAAACCAGTATGCCAAGTGTCAGTATGCAGCATAAAGGCAAATAGACGAGCAGATCTCGGCCGTTGCCTTTCATGATGCGGTAAAGGCTCCATGTGAAGGGGAGCACCAAAAACGGCCCGTAAACATTCGGATCTTTAAATCCACCCATCGCACGACCGAAGCGGGTAAAGACATCGGCACCGGGAAACAGGTTGAAATAGCCCGCAATGCCGAGCAACGACGACAGGATGCCGACCAGAAGATAGGCGTTGAATATTGTTTTCAGACGACGATAGTCTGCTTCAATAATTGCAGCATAAAAGACAGCCGTGAAGGCAAGGAATAGCGAAACGGCGATATATAGCGGTGCATCTTTCGTATCCGCCATTTGCATGACTGAAACCATGCCGCCGAAGTTGAATAGAGTCAGCAGGGCTAGCAACACCAGGTTCGTTCGTGTCAGCCGCATCCCAAAAAGCAGGGCCACAGCTATGAGCGCGACCATATAAAGCTCATAGGGAGCGGGTTCGCTCATCACGAAACCAAGCAGAAAAATACCAAGTCCGATGGCAAAATTGGCGATAATCCTGTTTAAAGCGCGCTTACCTGCAACCTCTGTTGCAGGTAAAACGCGGTAAGGTGTCGATATATCGCTGGCTCTGTTTGCGACCGTCCTCAATAGGCATTTTCCGTGTTGAGAAGTCTGATGGGTGTCAGGAACAGGATTTTTAGATCGAACCAGAGCGACCAGTTTTCAATATAAAACAGGTCATATTCTGTGCGCATACGTATCTTGTCATTATTGTCAATTTCACCGCGCCAGCCATTAATCTGCGCCCAGCCAGTTACACCCGGTTTGACGCGGTGGCGCGCAAAGTAACCGTCTACGACCTCATTGTAGAGCACGTTGTGCGAGTGTGCGGCCACCGCATGTGGGCGCGGGCCGACAAGCGACAGTGAACCCGTCAACGAATTGAAGAACTGCGGCAGTTCGTCGATGGATGTCTTGCGGATGAAGCGCCCGACGCGGGTCACGCGGGGATCGTTTTTCGTGACAGCGTTGCGTGCAGTCGGGTCGCTCTGCTCTGCATACATCGAGCGGAACTTCCAGACATTGATGACTTCGTTGTTAAAGCCATGACGCTTCTGCTTGAAGATCACCGGGCCTTTACTGTCGAGCTTAATGGCAATTGCGGTTGCCAGCATGATGGGCGAAAGAAAGACGATGCCAAGCAGACTGAAGGTGATGTCGAAAATACGTTTGGCAACCGAGTCCCAGTCGTTAATTGGCTTGTCGAAAATGTCGAGCATCGGCACGCTGCCGATATAGGAATAGGCGCGTGGGCGGAAACGCAGATGGTTGTTAAGCGCTGACAGGCGGATATCGACGGGCAAGACCCACAACTTGTTGAGGATCATCAGAATGCGTTCTTCGGCGCTGATTGGTAGTGAAACAATCAGCATGTCGATATGCGCAATACGCGCAAACTCGATCAGCTCCTTGATATTTCCGAGTTTGGGGTAGCCTGCTACGATGGGCGGCGAACGCTTGTCGTCGCGATCATCGAAGATACCGCAGATGCGAATGTCATTGTCTGGTTGCTGTTCAAGTGTACGGATCAGTGCTTCGGCATTGGGGCCACCGCCCACAATGACAGCGCGACGCTCCATAATACCATTTCGTGCCCAACGACGGATTCTCCACGAGACAAAGAGTCGGCAGATGATGAGCACGATCATGCCGCTCAAGGCCCAGATCAGAAACCAGGCGCGCGAAAAATCCGACGAAACCTTGAAGAGAAAGCCTGCTACGGCAACAGCTCCCAGCACGGTTGCCCAGCTGATGATCACGCGTTTCAGATGGCGGCTGGGGCTGCGAAGAATGTTGATCTGATAGCCATTGTTTATTTCCATCAAAAGCACGTAGAGGCCGCCGCCCGCGAGCATGATGAGGAGATAGTAGATAAGGAGCGAGGTGTTGAAACTGACGTAGTAAGCAAAGCTCAGAATGCCGGACAGTAAAACAATGCCAAATTCAACGAGCCGTATCACACCACTCAGCATGGTCGGCGACAGGGTATTCCGTTCGTATTGCGCAGCCATCTGGCGCGCCATGGCGTTCAATCCGATCTGTTCGCTCGGTCTGGAACCACTCGTATCTTTGGCATTGCTTGCCTCAGGATCGATTGGAGAAGGCGCATCAATATCCCGCACAATTTTACCCCTGCTAATCAAAGTGCCGGACTATATCTAATGCCAAATCCTAAGGATTTGCTGATCAAACGGTCCTGGCGGCTGCGAGATTTTCAGGAACGTGCTTCACGGTAAACCAATTCTATAGAATGTGCCATTGCCTGAAGGCTGAACCGTTCGCCCAGGCGCATGCTGTTGGGCATTGATGAGAGAAAACCACTCTCATCATTCACAACTGCAAGCAGCTTGGCTGCAAGCAACTCGATGTCTGGTTCAACAAGAGCCGGGGAGTTGGGGCCGAAGATTTCCGGAATGCCGCCAACATTGCTCGCAATGACGGCTTTGCCAGCGGCCAGCGCCTCCAACACGATATAAGGAAATGCTTCCGCGCGGGATGGAATGATCATGATTTTGCCGAGCGGAAATGCTTCTCGTGCGGCGATGCCGGGAAGGAAGCGGATTTGATCAGCCACACCGAGCTCATCTGCAAGTGCCAGAAAATCAGGCTTCTCCGTGCCGTCGCCGACCATAGTGGCGGTAAAGCGCTCACCATGTTTGTCACGAAGAGAAGCAAGGGCGCGGATCAACAGATCCGGCCCCTTTAACGCACGCATCGTTCCTATAAACAGGAAGTCAGTAGCGTCAGGTGCGGTCGCCGTATGAACAAACTCTTCATCCGACAAGCCGTTATAGATAACCGCATGGAGGTCGTATGGCCTGCCAACCTTCTCTTCATATGTCCGCTTCTCGAAGTTTGAAACGAACAGAACAGCGTCAGTGAGCGGAGCCAGCAGCCTTTCGACCAGAAAGACCGCGCCGCCACGACGCGTCTTTCTGTCAAAATGCAGGCTGCCGCCATGCGGTGAGTAGATACGGGCTACGCGAGACTTAAAAACCCGTAGAACTGAGCCGAACAGACGCGCATAAACGCCACCTTTGGCGCCATGGCCGTGCAAGATGTCCGGCTGCAATTTCTTGACAATGCGATAGGCTTTGTATGCTGCTTTGATATCGCCAATACCGATATGTCTTTGCATGGCGATACGATGGATGCCCAGCGCAAGCTTGGGTCGTAATTCTTCCAGTAGTTCATCTTCGCGCGGACCGCCGGTCGTCGCATCGCAGAGAATGCCAACCTGATGCCCGTTTGAAGCCTGAATGCTGATGAGATCGCGGACATGGCGGAACAGGCCACCCGCAGGTTCTCGAAAACAATGGACGATTCGTAGGGGCGCATTGTGCTTTTCATCAGACATTTATCGCCATCAGAACAGACGTTCGCGCACATAGAGGGTGTCGCCCGGCAGGACCGGATCAGAGATCAGTACGCGCCCTGTCATCACGTCTCCATTGATAGTACGTGTAATATCGACACTTTCCTGATTGGCGCGTGGAGTAAATCCGCCAGCCGCAGCGATTGCTTTTTGCACTGTCATGCCTGGCACGTATGAATATTGGCCCGCACCACCCACTTCACCCATGATGAAGATCGGGCGATAACGGTCGACCTCGACGCTTACGTCTGGATCGCGCAGATAGCCACCACGCAATTTTGAGGCAATAACACCTTCAAGCTGCTTTACGGTTTTTCCGCTTGCCGGAACGCTGCCGATAAGTGGGAACGCGATGTAACCCGACTGGTCGACGCTATAATTATTGGTGAGGCTTGCCTGCTCAAACACGGTAACGCGCACACGGTCGCCAGCATTGAGCAAATAGGGTTCGTTTAATGCGGCATGAAATGCCGGTGGGGCAGGGCGATAGCTCGAGCATGCGGAAAGCGTCATCGCCGCAAGGCCAAGCGCAACAAGAACCAGCCGGCCTGTGCGCTTTTTATGAGTTTTCTGCATCGTCATTGTCGCCTCGGTCTCTTCCGAAAAGCATTGCCGCATTTGTAGATTCGGACGGGAAATATCCGAATGCTGATACATGACGTTATCGTTTGATTAAGGTTAATGGCTGGTAAAGAAGTGGTGCGGTTCCGGAAAAACTTTCTCTCTTTCCCGCAAGGTCGAACAAATAGACAGTTTAACCCTCTGGTTACCTTGTTCGTTTACATTTTCTTACAAAATTGGCCTGCGATACCTTTGAAGCATTTCCAGTAAAAGTGCGAAGCGGTTTTGCGTTGGATAATGCGTAAGAACAAATAGCGAGGCGGTTGTTCGAGCACCGCGCATCCGGAGTGTTGGGCGGAGTATCGGGCGGAGTATGAGAATGTCTGAAGTCGATAGGCAGTCGAAAGACGCAGATATTGATATTGGCGCGCTCTTTTCGAGCTTGCGCCGCAATTGGCTTTTGATTGTCAGCGGCGCGGTCATTATGGCAGTGCTTGCCTGGATCATATGCCTCCTTCTGACGCCTGATTATCGCGCTGAGACCCGTATTCTGATCGAATCCCGTGAATCCGTTTTCACACGCCCAAATGGTGACGCTACGACTGAGCGACCGTTGATGGACCCGGAAGGGGTTAAAAGTCAGGTTGAAGTGCTGACTTCCGGAGATCTGTTGAAACAGGTTTCCGACAAGCTGAAGCTCACAGACAATGATGCATTTACCTCAACGAATATAAAGCCTTGGACGCGCGCTTTGATTCTTCTTGGCATGCGCAATAATCCGGCCAGTCTGACACCTGAAGAGCGTGTACTGCAAAAGTTGCGCCAGAATTTAGAGGTCTTCAACATCACCGGTTCGCGTGTGATTGTTGTCCAATATACGTCTGCAAATCCGCAGGAAGCAGCCAGCATCGCAAATGCTGTGGCTGACGCCTATATCGCGCTGCAAAGCGCTGCAAAACTCCAGTCTAATGATGATGCAACCGGTTGGCTTGCGCCAGAAATCGAGGATTTGCGCGGCAGAGTACGGGATTCGGAAAAGAAGGTCGCAGACTATCGTGCAGCGAATGGCCTTTTGACAGGGCAGACAAACAGCACCATTGCCACCCAGCAGCTATCCGAAGTCTCGACGGAATTGACGCGGCTGCGTTCAAACCGTGCGACGTCTGAAGCAAAAGCGGAAAGCATTCGCAGAGCGCTTGCAGCCGGTGTCCCTGTTGATACCCTGCCGGATGTTGTAGCGTCCGGTATGATGCAGCGGCTTTCTGAACGTCGCATTCAGCTCAATTCGCAAATTGCTGATCTTTCGGTGACGCTGCTTGAAGGCCATCCGCGTATTAAATCGTTGCGCTCGCAACTCGCCGATCTTGACCAGCAAATCAATGTGGAAGGGCGCAAGCTTTTGGCGAGCCTCAACAACGAGGTGAGTGCTGCAAGACTGCGCGAAGATGAACTCAACCGTGAGTTAAACCGCGTCAAGGCGCAGGCGGCGCAGGCTGGTGAGCAGGAAGTCGAACTGCGGGCGCTTGAACGTGAAGCAGCTGCACAACGCCAACTTCTTGAAACCTATCTGACACGCTATCGCGAAGCTGCTTCGCGTACGGATCGTAACTATGTCCCTGCTGACGCACGGATTTTCTCGCGCGCCGATGCGCCGGGATTGCCCTATTATCCAAAAACCTGGCCGGTTGTCAGCGCGACCTTTGTTGCTGGACTGTTGCTCCTTTCGATTTTCGTATTGCTCCGTGAATTGTTCAGTGGACGCGCCTTTGTCAGCGTGGATGGACGCCGTATTACAGCAGTGGAAGAAATCGAAATGCCGGTGATTGAAGCGGCAACTGACATGGCTTTTACCCCACTTTCTGAAAGAGAACTGGAAGCTTCCGGTAAGCCTGTACGACGCTGGACTTCGCCTTTCATGTCGGGATCAAAAATTGTCTCTGAGGAAGAGGCGCCAGAAAATCCAAATGGTGTGAAGACAGTGGCCAACCGCCTGATTGATGGCAGTTTGAAGCGGGTCATTGCGGTATCTCCGGAAGGAGATAACGCATCAGCTGCAACTGTGCGTCTGCTGCGGGAGCTGGCGGATCGGGGCAAACGCGCTATTCTGATCGATATGACGGCCTTCGGCACGCTGGGTCTGGTTATGCTCGACGGCAACAGCCGAGCCGGTATTACTGAGCTTCTGGCTGGTGAGCGGCGTTTCAACGATGTCATTCATACAGATCACTATTCTCAGGCGCATGTAATGCCGCTCGGAAACGTGCCGCCGGAGAGCGCGATGCGTTCGGCTGATCGCCTGCCATACATCCTGGACGCGCTGGAAACGGTTTATGATTTCGTGGTGGTTGAATGCGGTCCGTCCACATCGCGACAGATACGCCGTATTGCAGATGGTCCAGCGGTCGTCATCATGAATATTGTCGACCCCGACGATAACAGCGTTGTCACGGCAGCGCTCGATATGGATCAGGGTGGCTATGAAGACGTCATCATTCTGATGGACAAATCCTGAGCGCACAACGGGTGCTAACCCTGATGCATCGCAACCAACAGCCTGATTTCGATTCACGATCAACAAGATAGCACTCTCGTCTGAATCAAATTGAGAGCTGCTTATTGTTAAATCTTAGCGCTTTGCCAGTTTGCTGCGGAGTGCTTTCGCGAACCGCCATAGGCGGGGATTGCTTTTGACCGTTGCGACGGCTTGGCTGCGTATTGATTGCAGAGCGGTGAATGCTCTGCCTTTGGTCGTCAACGGGACAAAGGCGTCGTAGATGCGCGATTCGATATCGCACCATTCTCGCTTATACGGCTCATCGCCAATACCGAAACTATAAACTGGCAGTTCAGCGCCACAGCTTTTCTTGATATCTTCAAAAAACAGAAACTCGCCGGGGCTGGCAGTTATTAACTCGTCATCCGCTATCGCGTTGAATTCAACGGTCGGACCATCTTTTGAGAAGGCTTTACCTATAAGTGAGCGGATCTTGCCACCGACTTCAAGAATTTGCAGTTGGTATACCGCGTTCTGGCTTTCAGCCGCATCGCCGTAAAGCTCTTTGAAGAATGCCTGAATATGTGCACCGGCAAAAGGATCACGGATCCCCATTTGCTTGAATCGATGCGCCTTGAGAGTAAAGAAAATATCGAGTATCTCATAGGCTTCTTTACGAGACTGCGGAGCGTAAATGCGCCAACCGCCGGATTCTTCATAACGACGTCCATGCTGACGATGTTTTTTGAGTTTCCGCTTTGTATTGCTCCGCCCAAGCACGGCATCAAAACCATGTCCGAGAGACGCAGCAAGCACAGGATTGGGGTTCTCGATATTCTTCAACTGCAATAAAGGGTTATCTTCGCCCGATAGAGAGGGCAGTTGCCTTGTTAGCGAAAGCATATCGATATCTGGTCGAGCGGTTCGAATGGCCGACACAAGCTGGCTCACGGATGCGTGGTCGACCGAACCGTCAAGCCAGGGGAAGTTGCAGTTTGCGTGACTTCCGCCCGGATAGCGCAACACACGTGCACCATTCTCGCTGGCAGCTTCAAGCGGCAGCATCATGATCGGCGTATCGTTGGTAAACAGACCGGCAACCAGACTGTCCGGATTGACATGCCTGCGCCAGCAGTCGATCCAGTCGAAAGTTTGCGCATTGCCATGTAGTGCGCCCGGCTTTGTCCAGAAGTCACGCAGTTGCGCGTAGTCGGTAACGAGACGTGGCGTCAGACTGGCTCCGGCTTCATCAGTCACGTTTCGTTTGCCCCCGCAAATTAATCAACGACGTTTTGGGCGCGGAGGCTGAGCCATCCACCAGATGATTCCCATTGCAGGCAATACCCAGAGAATACCGGTGAAGAAGAAATAAAGGAGGTGCACCCATGCAGGCGAATTACCAAGCTGAGCCACGGCTATGATTGTTGCAAAAACTGCATAGACGATCACAAGAGCAACCAGCAGAAATGTGCCTATGAGTTTTTTCAGCCGAACGGGCATGTCATTCTCCTCTATCCACTTCTTCACTAGCTTGTGAGAACGCGCAAAGGAAGAGAAAACGCGTCGGCATGTCGCGTGAACCTGACTTGTAACCGCTTCTCCTATGCGGCATGTATCCCTGACTTAATCCAGACTTAATATTGAAGGATGAGATGGCATGGCGGCAATTTCCGTTCGACATGAAGGGCAGGGCACAGTGAGATCCGGCGAGGATAAAAACCGTCGACTGATCCGTTATTGGCTCTATGCGGTTTTTGTCGTTCTGATCGCTATTGTCATGGTCGGTGGCGCGACGCGCATGACAGGCTCTGGCCTGTCGATCACTGAATGGAAACCGATCCACGGCGTCATTCCACCACTCAACCATGCCGAATGGCTGGAAGAGTTCGATAAATACCGCCAGATTCCGCAATATCAGCAGATCAATAAGGGCATGTCGCTCGAAGCATTCCAGTCCATCTTCTGGTGGGAATGGGCGCATCGCATGCTCGCGCGCTTCGTGGGTTTTCTGGTTGCAATTCCACTTGCCTTCTTCTGGCTTACCGGACGCCTGAACAGCAGTCTTAAATACCGGATGCTTGGCCTTCTGGCGCTGGGCGGCTTTCAGGGTGCTATCGGTTGGTGGATGGTTGCATCGGGACTGAGCGAGCTTACCAGTGTCAGCCAGTATCGCCTTGCCATTCATCTGACGACAGCCTGCGTCATCATAACGGCGGTGTTTTATATCGCGCGGGGGCTCGTCACTTATACCGAGCGCCCGGCGGAACGGTCTATCCAGCGTTTTGCGGGCTGGTTAGTCTTTGCCGTGTTGGTGCAGATCTACCTTGGCGGTCTTGTCGCCGGGCTTCATGCCGGTCTTACCTATAATACCTGGCCGCTGATGGACGGGGCGATCATCCCGTCAGACCTGTTCATCCAGTCGCCATGGTGGCGCAATCTGTTTGAAAATCCCAAGACCGTACAGTTCGTACATCGCATGTTTGCCTACACAGTTCTGGTTCTGGCGGTTGTTCATGCTGTGCAGGTTTGGAAAAATGCGGCAGCAACCACCCATGCCCGTCGCACAATCGTTTTGCTCGGCCTGATATTGGTGCAGGCAGCGATTGGAATCGCGACGCTCCTGATGAGCGTACCGCTGGATCTCGGCCTCACGCACCAGTTTGTGGCCCTGATGGTTCTGGCTTTCGCCGTTGCACATTGGCGCGCAACAAAGGGCGCTTACAAAGAGTAAGCCGTCTGACGCAGATGCCTTAGCGCGGAAGCAATTTTCAGCTCCCGTGCTTCATCGGCATCATTGCCATCTTCGCGATGCCAGGCGGCGGAGAGGCAGCCGTAGGCAAATGCGTAATCGAGGACATAAGCGGGGTCGCATTTGAGGATCGGTGCGAAATGCTCTGCCATGCGCTGAGCGCGTTCGAGATCAAGGCACAAATCATCACGATCGAGCGGATTGTAGAAGATGTTAGCCGCATCGAAGGCTGCATCCCCCACCAGCCCATGGGGATCAATCACAAGCCAGCCACGCGGTCCCTTGATTATGTTCTCATGGTGAATGTCACCATGCAGCGGAATAGCATTATGCGGCGTCGCCAGCAGGCACTTCGCGACCGCCGTGCCATCCGCATAGATAGAGCTTTCGTTTGCTACTGCGAAGAGACCGGAAAAATGCTTGTCCAGTGGTTGCAAATCAGCCGGTATCGGGGCAGGAGAGGGCGTGTGCAGCGCGTTCAGAACCTCGCCGAATATCTGCAAACATTCGGCATCCTTGCCGCGTTTCAGATGCTCGTCAAGATGATAGTCGCCCGCATATTCAAGCAGCATCGATGTGCCATTGAGGCCGTATAATCGTGCGGCACCATGGCCGTCCTGCCAGTCGAGATAATGCGCGCCGCGCAGTTCTTCCATTCCTGCAGGTTTCAGCTGCTTGATAACAAAAAACTCGCCTGGATAATCGCTACGTTCGACTTTCCAGACGAGGCTGGAATGCGTGTCTGCGAGCGGCACATAAGAGCCGATATTCCATTCGGCGGGGAATATCGGCCTTTCCGTCATCAGGCTTTGCCGAGCATCAGGTTCATATTTTGAACAGCGGCACCCGATGCGCCCTTGCCGAGATTGTCGAGGAGCGCCACGAGATTGACCTGATTGTCACCTTCCGTACCAAACACGAAAAGCTTCATGCCATCCTTGCCAGCAAGCTCTTCCGCATCGACACGCGGCAGTTGGCTGCTTTCCTCCAGCGAAACAACTTCGACGATATTCTGCCCGGCATAATGTGCGGTCAAAACGTTATGGACATCCTTAAGCGACGGTGAGCCTTCAAGTTCAGTCACGAACAGTGGTACCTGAACGATCATGCCTTGCGGGAAACGGCCGACGCTTGGGCTGAAGAGTGGGCGGCGATCCAGGCGGCCATGCAATTGCAGTTCCGCAACGTGCTTGTGACGCAGCGGCAGACCGTAGAGGAAATTGTTGGCCGCAAGATGCTCCGGATGGTTCTTGTCCTCTATCTGCGCAATCATCTGCTTGCCGCCGCCGGTATAGCCGGAAACTGCATTGACGCTGATCGGATAATCAGCTGCCAACAATCCCGCATCGCGCAATGGACGCACAAGCGCGATTGCGCCGGTCGGATAGCAGCCCGGATTGGCGACGAGGCGTGCTTCTGCGATGCGCTCACGCTGACCCTTGGCAAGTTCTGCAAAGCCGTAGGCCCAATCAGTATGCACACGATGAGCAGTCGAAGTATCGATGATCCGGGTCGAGTTGTGACCTTCGAGCAGTGAAACAGCCTCCTTGGACGCGTCATCCGGCAGGCACAAGATCGCAATATCGGCAGAGCGCAGATAGTCAGCGCGCAAGTCCTTGTTGCGACGCTCGGCTTCCGGGATGGAAATAACTTCAAGATCGTCGCGCTCGGCAAGGCGGCTGCGGATTTGCAGACCTGTGGTGCCGTGTTCGCCGTCGATGAAGATTTTCGGTTTCATGCGCTTTGCCTTTGGATTTCAGAAAGTTACGCCAATATTCGGAATCAATTTTTGAGCTGCTTGAATCAGTTTCTGAGCAGCATTTATCGTCGTCGTGCTTTTTGCTCAGCCAGAAGCCCAAGATAATACATTGCGATGGTCGCTCCGGCGATTGCCGTTATATCGGCATGATCGTAAGCCGGTGCAACCTCGACCACATCGGCGCCCACAAAATCAAGAGCCGTCAGCTTGCGAAGCACGGAAAGCATCTTTGCCGAAGAGGGACCGCCAGCAACGGGTGTTCCGGTTCCTGGTGCAAAGGCCGGATCAAGACAATCGATGTCGAACGTCAGATAGGTTTTTTTGCCAGCTGTGCGTTTGAGAATCTCGTCGGCGATTGCCTGCGCTGACATATCCTCAACTTCATGGCCATAGATGATCTTGATACCGCAGTCTTCCGGCGCATGCGTGCGAATGCCAATCTGGATAGAATGCTCGGGATCGACAATTCCATCCCGCACGGCACGGGCTACGAAAGAACCGTGATCGATCCGCTTGCCATCGTCAAACCATGTATCCTGATGTGCATCAAATTGAACCAGTGCCAGCGGACCATATTTCGCAGCATGGGCTTTGAGTAGGGGCCAAGTTACGAAATGATCGCCGCCAAGCGTCAGCAAAAACGCATCAGATTTGAGAATCTTCGCGGCTTCCCGTTCTATCGTTGTAGGCGTCTTATAATGATTGCCGTAATCAAGCAGGCAGTCGCCATAGTCGATGACAGCGAGATTTTCGAACAGATCGCGCTCAAACGGATATTGCGGATCGTTATCGAAAATGGCTGACGCACGACGGATCGCCTGCGGACCAAACCGCGCGCCGGGTCGGTTGGAAACCGCTGCATCAAACGGAATGCCCCAGACGACGGCTTCGGCCCCTTTCAGCGACTTACTATAAAGGCGCCGCATGAATGACAACACACCCGCGTGGGTGGGGTCAGTGGCAGCACTGTTCAGGCTGCGGGCAGTGAAAGCATGGTCAATCGTCTTAGAGGGCATGGCCGGCTCCCGGATGGCGTCTCAACTCTCATAGCGCTTCATGAAGCAAATTGGGAGATTGCTTTATGCGGTTTTTGCTTCAAATCCGTATGCACGTTCTACACGGGCAATGCGAACGCGATAAGTTTCATACCATTGCAGACGACCAAGTTTTTGCGCGACAAGATGATCGACATCGCGTTTCCATGCCCGAATGCTTTCTTCATCCGTCCAGAATGAATTGGTGATGCCAAATCCTTCGGCATCGCGTGCGCTTTCAACACCGATATAGCCAGGCTGCCGTGCAGCAAGTTCTGCCATGCGCTCGGCCATTTCACCATAACCTCCATCATCGCCGAAGCGTTGCGACGAGAATGACACAACGAAGTAGGGCGGTTGCGGCGTGTTGGCGAAACGTTCAGTCGTAGACATGGGCGTGTTCCATTATCGAAGAATCTTGGGCTTCACTCTTCATGAATGTTGTCGCCGGGGCTTGCAACTGCGTCTACGGCATGAGCCCAAAAATCCGAATCGATTTTTCGAAAGCACGATGCGCAAATTCAATAGTTAGAGCGCTGCCCGTCATACGAAGGGTGCAAGATTGCGCGAGCGATAAACCGCGATTGTGAGAACACGGAGCGTGTTGGCAAATACTTCTCTTTCAGAGAGGGACTTTATGAAGAAAGCAGTATTTCCAATTTCAATCGCGCTTGCCTGTTCCGCAGCCTTGTCCGGTTGTATGACCGATCAGCATGCGGCCCGCCATCAATTGGAGCAGCAGAATGTGAGTGCGCTCAACTGGATGCAACAATCGGGCGAATATGATGCGCTTGCCTATCAGGCCTTTAACGGTGCACGTAAAGCATTCGATACGGCAAAGGTGAGGAAGGGACGCAGGAAAGCGGTGATCGTTGATCTTGATGAGACGATGATCGACAATTCGGCTTATGCCGGATGGCGCATCCAGCATAATGTGCCGTACACGGAGAAGACCTGGGGTCGTTGGGTGGCTGCCGAACAGGCACGACCTATCCCGGGCTCTGTCGAGTTTGCGCGCTATGTGAATTCGCATGGAGGCACAATGTTCTATGTCACGAACCGTGATGCCAAATCATTTGACCATACAGCTGCCAACATCAGGAAGCTCGGCTTTCCCGGGGTCTCAGCGAAGACCCTGCTTCTCAATAGTGGTCAATCCAACAAACAGGCGCGTTTTGACGCCGTCAAAGCAGCTGGCTTCGATGTGGTGGTCTATGTTGGTGACAATCTGAATGATTTCGGAAGCGCCACTTATCATAAGAATAACCAGCAACGCCGCACTTTCGTCGCAGCCAATAGCGAAGCGTTCGGTACGAAGTTTTTCATGCTGCCAAATCCAAACTATGGAGATTGGATTTCGGGCATGGCGCCGGACTATTACAAACAGCCTGTTGAGAAACAGCTGGAGATTAACCGCAAAACCATTCGCGCTTGGGCGGGCTAAAGCAATCCGGATAATTCAAAGCAAAAAAGCGGACCCGAAGGCCCGCTTTTCTGTAATTTTGAAGCGATAAATATTAGCGCCTTGAGAACTGGCCCTAAGCGTATTAGCGCTTGGAGAACTGGAAAGAACGGCGAGCCTTGGCCTTACCGTACTTCTTACGTTCAACAACACGGCTATCGCGAGTAAGGAAGCCACCCTTCTTAAGAACCGTGCGAAGGCCTGGTTCGTAATAGGTGAGTGCCTTGGAGATGCCGTGACGAACTGCACCGGCCTGACCGGAAAGGCCGCCGCCAACAACAGTTGCGACAACATCGAACTGACCAGCGCGGTTCGACGCAACGATTGGCTGCTGCAGGATCATCTGCAGAACCGGACGTGCGAAATACGCAGCAAATTCTTTGCCGTTTACGGTGATCTTGCCGGAACCTGGCTTGACCCAAACGCGAGCAATCGCGTCTTTACGCTTGCCGGTCGCATAAGCGCGGCCCTGAGCGTCGATCTTCTGAACATGAACCGGAGCGGCCTGTTCGGCGACTACGCTGCCGAGTTCTTCGAGCGAGTTGAGCTGCTCAGCCATGATTATGCATTCCCTTTGTTCTTGCGGTTCAGCGCTGCAACGTCCAGAACTTCTGGCTGCTGAGCTTCATGCTGATGATCTGCACCTGCATAAACGCGCAGGTTCTTCATCTGGCGACGACCGAGTGGACCACGTGGGATCATACGCTCGATAGCCTTTTCAAGAACGCGTTCCGGGAAACGGCCTTCGAGAATTTGGCGAGCAGTACGTTCCTTGATGCCACCTGGATGGCCAGTGTGCCAGTAGTAAACCTTGTCGGTGTACTTCTTGCCGGTCAGAACAACCTTGTCTGCATTGATGATGATGACATTGTCGCCATCGTCAACGTGCGGGGTGAAGGTTGCTTTGTGCTTACCGCGCAGGCGATTGGCGACGAGGGATGCGAGACGACCGACGACGAGACCTTCTGCGTCGATCAGAATCCACTTCTTCACCACTTCGGCTGGCTTCTGAGAAAAAGTTGCCATTGAAGTCTTCCTTGACTTAATCCCAGATCTTGCGACCCGGGCTTTTCTTGTTGCTTGTGTTGGTCACGCCAATCATAAGGACGGCCAACCCTAAGGGCGTTAGAAAGCGAGCTTCCATACGCACTGGGCGGGTCGATACACAAACTCTGGAAGATCGTCAAGCGCTGTTTTTACAGCATTCTTTTAATAGACTAATAAAAACAATGACTTACGATATTGGTATTATAATACCCTATCTTTTTATCGCGGTGGAATGGAATAAGTCGCCGTCGCATGGGCTATTAGCTCATTTGTCTCATCACTGGTCAGGCTTATTTCCAGTACGGCCAAACGCTTTCCAAGTTTGAGAATCCTAGCCACTGCCTTGACCGTTCCCGGAGTGGCCTTGCGCAGGAAGTTGATATTGAGATTTGTGGTCACTGCGAGAGCAACCGGCCCGATATGACCGAGGATTGCTGCATAAGCTACCACATCGGCAAGTGCGAAAAGGGAAGGGCCTGAAACGGTGCCACCGGGGCGCAAGTGCTGATCGTTGGCGCGGAGGTGCATGGTCGCTGCACCGTCATCGATCGAGACGATCTCAAAACTGTCATCGAGCTGCGGAAATTCGCGCTTCATGAAGAGGCGTAAATCGTCGATATTCATAACCGGGCTCAAGGCCGCATGGTGTGCAGTGCTGATATTCATGTTCTCTCCCTTATAATAAGGAATAGGGGGAGTTTGGCCAATCTTGCAAGCACGCGTTGCGATATGCAGAAAATAAAACCCGAATTTGCAGCGGAGGAACCAAATGCAAGCGTCTTCAGACAATCAGATTCGCGAAATTCTTCAGTCTGTAAAAACGATTGCGCTTCTTGGTGCATCGCCCAAGCCCGAGCGCCCGAGCAATGGCGTCATGAAATTCCTGCTCGATTGGGGATACCATGTCATTCCCGTTAATCCGGGGCAGGTTGGGAAAAGCATCCATGGGCAGCAAGTGGTAGCCAATCTCGCTGATATTGATGAACCAGTCGATATGGTGGATGTTTTCCGCGCGTCACATTCGCTTCCGGGCATTGTGGATGAAATTCTTGCCATGAAACAACGGCCAACGGTTCTTTGGACCCAGCTTGACGTTGTGCATGAAGAGGCCGCAAGGCGGGCGGAAGAAGCAGGCCTGAAAGTGGTAATGGACCGCTGCCCGGCCATTGAGTATCCACGCCTTATGCGATGACTTGAAGTTCGGAAATTAATTTCCGCGATTGCGTGTTTTGGCGCAAATTCCTCCTTTGCTTTCTTTGTGGCACAGCCTAACGTCCACTCGAATTATTTGGCATAGACTGTCAGGAGGAACTTATGTCCAAACGCTCACCCGGCATCGAAACACTGGCAATCCATGCAGGCGCAAAACCCGATCCAACGACGGGTGCACGTGCGACGCCGATCTATCAGACAACGTCCTTCGTGTTTGAGGATGCTGACCATGCAGCCTCTCTGTTTGGCCTGCAGGCTTTCGGCAATATCTATACGCGTATTACCAATCCGACCACCGCTGTTCTGGAAGAGCGCATTGCCGCACTTGAAGGTGGGACAGCTGCTGTTGCCACGGCATCTGGCCATGCGGCACAATTGCTGATCTTCCATTGCCTGCTACAGCCAGGTGATAATTTCATCGCCGCTAACAAGCTCTACGGCGGTTCGATGAACCAGTTTGGTCAGGCTTTCAAATCTTTTGGCTGGCAGGTGCGCTGGGCCGAAGCAACGGATCCATCCGACTTCGAAAAGCATATTGATGAACGCACCCGTGCAATCTTCATTGAAAGCTTTGCAAATCCGGGCGGCATTGTCACAGATATCGCAGCTATTGCTGAAGTTGCACGCAAGCACGGATTACCGCTGATTGTCGACAACACGCTGGCGTCACCTTATCTGATCCGCCCGATTGAACACGGCGCGGACATTGTCGTGCATTCGTTGACTAAGTTCATCGGCGGACATGGCAATTCGATGGGCGGCATTCTTGTCGATGCAGGAACATTCGATTGGGCAAAGTCGGGCAATTATCCGCTTTTGACAGAGCCGCGTCCTGATTATGCTGGCCTCGAAATCCACAAGACATTCGGCAATATCTCTTTCGCAATAGCGGCTCGGGTGCTGGGTCTGCGTGATTTTGGTCCCGCAATCTCGCCGTTCAATGCATTCCAGATCCTGACGGGTGTTGAAACACTTCCGCTGCGTATGCAGCGCCATAGTGACAATGCGCTCAAGGTTGCGACCTGGCTGAGCGGCCACGATAAGGTGTCGTGGGTAAGCTATGCGGGCCTTCCGAGCGACAAGTTCAATGCACTTCAGAAGAAATACTCACCAAAGGGTGCGGGCTCTGTTTTCACCTTCGGTCTGAAGGGCGGCTATGATGCGGGCGTCAAGTTCGTTGACAGCCTTGATCTCTTCTCCCTGCTCGCGAACATTGGCGACACGCGTTCGTTAGTTATTCACCCGGCATCAACGACCCATCGTCAGTTGACCGACGAACAGAAGACTGCCGCCGGTGCCGGTCCAGAAGTGGTTCGCCTCTCTATCGGTATCGAAGATGCGGATGACATCATCGCTGATATCGAACAGGCACTTGCCAAGGTCTGATGTTATGAGCCTGCTTGTTGATTTCGAGCTGACTGACGTTGAACCGGAGGAGGGGGCGCCTTTGCCGGAGCGTGTGCTGTCCGGTAATCCGCGTTCCCGCACATGGAACCTCGAAGAAACTGCCGATGGCACGCTCTTCGCAGGCATATGGGAAAGTTCGCCGGGCAAGTGGCGTGTTGAATATGACGAATGGGAGTTTTGTCATATTCTCGCTGGTCATTCGGTTTTGACGGAAGAGGGTGGCGAGGCGCGCACGCTTAAAGCGGGCGATAGCTTTGTCATCCGCCCTGGCTTCAAGGGCACTTGGGAAGTGATCGAAACCACGCGCAAGGAATATGTGATCCGGCTTTAAAGCTGGCGAGGGTATTGAGAGAAGAAAGGCCCGGTCATTGTGACCGGGCCTTTCTTCTTATGCTCCGTAAGGCACCCAGATATTCTTCACCTGAATGGCACGGCGCAGATAATCCCGGCCTTGCCCTTCCGTCTTGTTGAGCCAGTTGGGCTGGCGGCCATTGCTGACCCATGTGGCCTTGAGATTGCCAGCTGATGCCTTTTCGACCATGGCGCTGCCCTCGCGTGAACCAAAATACCAGAGCGCTGCAACCTCATCATGTTCGGCAAGTGTCTTCGTCAGAAGATCGCGTTCGCCGGTGACGATGTTGACCACGCCGCCTGGCACATCGGATGTGTCGAGCACCTGATAGAAATCACCTGCGATCAGCGGATGACGGCTCGAAGGTACGACCACCGTGCGGTTGCCCATGGCAATGGCGGGAAGTATCAGCGAAACGAGCGATAGAAGCGGCGCTTCGTCGGGGCAGACGATGCCCATCACGCCCCATGGCTCGTTCATCGCCAGTGTCACATGACGCGACTTGGTGGAATGAACCGCTCCGTCGAACTTGTCGGCCTGCGCGGCATAATAGAAAATCCGGCGCAGCGCGGTTTCAAATTCCTCTTCCGCTTTTTTCTCGCTGATGCCGGTGTTTTCGATCAGCCGTGCCACGAAATCCGTGCGGCGTGCATCGAGGTTTTCACCAAGATAATAGAGTACCTGCGCTCGGTTGTGCGCCGTCGCCGCGCCCCAGCTTCCAGCCTTGCTTGCAGCTTCCACCGCATTGCGGATGTCCTTGCGGTTGCCGATGCCTGCCTGCCCGATGACCGAGTCGCCCTTGCCGGTGACCGAATAGCTGTAGCCGCCATCCGGACGTGCCTGCTTGCCGCCAATATAGTTTTTCATCGTGCGGTCGATACCGTCGATGGTGATCTTGTCATCGCCGGAGGGTGAAGCTGATGGCACGAAGGCGTCCGTAACCTTGGCCGAGGGGAGCGCTTTCTCCCAATCGGAAACAAGATATTCGTACATGCCTTCGCGTGCGCCCTCGCGACCGAATCCGCTTTCGCGGTAGCCGCCGAAGCCTGCGCCCGCATCCAGCATGTTGGTGCAGTTGATCCAGACGACACCGGCTTTGACGCGGGCTGCAAGATCAAGCGCGACATTGATGTTTTCAGACCAGATCGACGCGGCAAGCCCGTAGCGCGTATTGTTGGCAAGCGAGACGGCTTCGTCCGGCGTGCGGAAGGTTGTTGCTGCCGCAATCGGCCCAAAAATTTCCACCTGACAAACGGTTGATGCCTGATCCACATCGGTGAAGAAGCCGGGGGCGATATAATTGCCTTTGGCCGGAAGCGGGCTCGGCGTCTGCCAGAGCTCACCGCCTTCGTCGATACCCTTTTGGATAAGATCGGAAATGCGCTTCACCTGACCGGGTGAAACGATGGCGCCGACATCGGTGGATTTGTCGAGCGGATCGCCGACGCGTAAACTTTCGAGACGCTTTCTGAGCTTGGCATAGAAGCGGTCGGCAATGCCTTCCTGCACGAGCAAGCGCGATCCTGCGCAGCACACTTCGCCTTGATTGAACCAGATGGCATCGACCACGCCTTCAACTGCGGCATCAAGATCGGCATCTTCAAAGACGATGAAGGGCGATTTTCCGCCCAGTTCCAGCGACAACTTCTTGCCCGATCCGGCAATCTGCTCGCGAATGACACGACCGACCTGTGTCGAGCCGGTGAAGGCCACCTTTTCCACGCCATCATGGCCACAGATTTCCGCGCCGGTGGTGCCATCGCCCTGCACGATGTTGACGACACCGGCGGGCAGGCCGACTTCATGGCAGATCTCGACAAAGGCAATGGCCGAGAGCGGCGTCAGATCGGCGGGTTTCAGCACGACAGTGTTACCGGCGGCCAAAGCTGGTGCGATCTTCCAGGCAAGCATGAGAAGCGGGAAATTCCACGGAATGACCTGACCGCAGACGCCAACGGGCGAAAAGCCCTTGAACTCATCTTCCACCATCTCGGCCCAACCGGCATGATGATAGAAATGACGGGCGGCGAGCGGAATGTCGATGTCGCGGGTTTCGCGGATCGGCTTGCCGTTATCCATGGTTTCCAGCACGGCCAGAAAACGCTCGCGCTTCTGAATATGGCGCGCGATGGCATAGAGATACTTGGCCCGCTCATAGCCCGAAAGTTTGGACCATTTGCCGAAGGCTGTGCGGGCGGCTTTCACTGCCTGATCGACATCATCCGCATTGCCGCAGATGATGTCGGCGAGCTTGTCACCATTGGCCGGATTGGCAACCGAAATTGCCTTGCGGCCTTCCGGTTTGACAAAGGCCCCGTTGATATAGTGGCCGAAAGAACGGCCATGCTGTTCCAGCCACAGGTTCACATCGCCGTTTGCTTCGGGGGAAGGTCCATATTCCATGGTCTTCAGGATGTCCTTGATGGGTCGCATTGAATTCATTCCTTACGAGCATTTCCAGCAAAAGTGCGAAGCGGTTTTGCGTAGGAGAATGCGAAATTCCAAGTTTAAGCAGCAGCGTGACGGTTGGCGGCGGAGTAGCGCCCTGTCACGAAGTGCTCCAATTGCCGTTCGATATCGCCAAGCATCGACGATGCGCCGATGCGGAACAGGTCGGGCTCCAGCCAACGATTGCCGAGTTCTTCCTTCATCAGTGTGAGCCAGGCGAGCGCGTCCTTTGCGGTCTTGAGGCCGCCCGCGGGTTTGAAGCCGACGCTCTGACCGGAAAGCTCGCCATAATCGCGCAGCGCCCGCACCATGGTCAGGCTCACTGGCAAGGTGGCGTTGACGTCTTCCTTGCCCGTCGAGGTCTTGATGAAATCGGAGCCTGCCTGCATCGCCACCATCGAGGCGCGATAGACATTGGTGAGTGTATTGAGATCGCCGGTGGCGAGGATCGCCTTCATATGCGCATCCCCGCAGACTTCGCGCATGGCGGCAATTTCATCGTAAAGCGCTGACCAGTTCTGTGTCAGCACATGCTCGCGCGTAATCACGATGTCGATTTCATGCGCGCCCTGTTCGACGGCATAGGTGATTTCAGCAAGGCGGAGCGGCAGCGGCGTCAGCCCGGCGGGAAAGCCCGTCGCCACCGAGGCAACCGGAATGCCGGAACCTTCAAGCGCCTTCACGGCATGGGGCACCATGGTGGGATAAACGCAGACCGCGCCTGTGGTGATGCCTGCATCTGCAAGGCCGAGCGCTTCCAGAATATCCTCGCGTACCGGGCGGCGCGCCTTGGCGCAGAGCCTGCGCACGCGGCCCGCCGTGTCGTCGCCTGCAAGCGTGGTGAGGTCTATGCACTGGATGGCGCGGATGAGCCACGCCGCCTGATATTCCTTTTTCACCGAACGGCGGGCGCTAATCGTAGCAGCACGGCGCTCGGAAGCGCTGCGATTGACGGATACATCCTCAAACCATTCCGGCTTGAGCGGTGTCCCGTTATTGCGGGGAAGGGCTTCGGTCATTTCATTATCCGTTCATAGGTTCAATTACGATCAGGCGCGTTCGATCAAGGGGGCGTGATCGCGGCAGAACGTTTCGAATTCTTCCTGGCTGGCATAGGCTTTCTGCGTGCCGGGCCGGGTGATGGAATGGGCCGCGTAGAGCGCTGCTTTGCGAAGCGAGGCTTCCACATCGCCGGTCCCGGCGTAGAAGCGGGCAAAGGAGCCGATAAAGGCATCGCCCGCGCCGGTGGTGTCTTTGGGCGTGACCTTGACCGGTGGAATATTAACGATTTCGCTTGCGGTAATCATGCGCGCGCCGCGTCCGCCGAGCGTGACGATGACGGTGCGAATGCCACGCGCAATGAGCGAACGCGCAGCGGTGACGATCTCATCGTCCGTGCCGGTCGGCAGGCCGGAGAGGATTGCCAATTCGCTCTCGTTCGGCACGAGAAAGGTCACCTGCCGGATAAGTTCTGGATCAAGATCAGCGGCGGCAGGCGCAGGATTCAAAATGGTTTCGATGCCGTTTTCAGCAGCGAAAGCGATGGTGTGGTAGACTGTCTCGACCGGAACTTCCATCTGCATCAGGATGAGGCCGCACGCTTTCAGATCGTCGGCAGCCTTGTCGACTTCGGCAGGCAGAAGATCGGCATTGGCGCCCTTGACGATCAGGATCGAGTTTTCACCCGATGGCTCGACGAAGATGGGGGCTACGCCGCTCGATTTGCCTGGAACCTTGCGCACATGGCGCGTATCGACGCCGAACTCGTTCAGGTTGCGGATGGTGTTGTCGGCGAAAATATCGTCGCCCACCCGCGTCACCATCATCACATCTGCGCCAAGGCGTGCAGCAGCCACGGCCTGATTGGCGCCTTTTCCACCACAGCCGATTTCAAATGTCGGGGCTTCCAGCGTTTCACCGGGGCCGGGCATACGGTTCACATAGGTGATGAGGTCCACCATGTTGGAGCCGACCACTCCGATCTTTCTGGTCATGAGACGTTCCTTTGAAATTTCAGAGTGCCTTGATCGTGGCTTCAAACTGTTCGGCGGCGGCTGTATCGAGATAGCCGACGCGTACGGGGAAAACGGCGCGCTCACCCGATGCCAGCACCTGCACATTGTTCTTGGCCTTTTCCGCCAGATAGCCTTCCGGCTCGCAGGTCGAGGGGAGAGCAAAGGCTGCAACCTGAGCGTCCCCGTTCACGAGAATCCAGCGCACGGTTTTTGGGAAGATTTCGGTCGGGTAGGAAATGCCAAATCCGTCGCCCTCGGGAAGCTGCATCATCAGATGGGTGTTGCCTTTGGCATCTTTCGGCAGTCCGCGAATATAGAAGACCTGCTCGGGATCGTAGCGCTCCGGTTCGTCCAGCACTTCCATCGCGGCTGGGTCGGAGGCCAATTCGTCGATCAGCGACAGGTAGTCATTATTGGGTGTCACATGGCCCGGAACGGCTGTACGAACCTGCACGTGATCCGGCGTATAGGGCACCGGCTGGACGATCCGCGCACCTTCCGCATAGGCGAAATTGACATGGCACATATACATCAGCTCCATCGGAGCGGATGAAAGGTTCTCGACATCCATGGTGATGTCGAACAGAGTTTCATCGGCATAAAGCCGCACACTTGGCCGTGCCAGATAATGCGCGCCGAAGCCCATCACATATTCATATTCGCCGGTGATTTCGACAAAGGCGCCGCGCTCGTCATGGCCGAAGAGAAGACCGGCCTTGTCCATCTTTGCGCAGGCCATTTCGCCGTGTAGAAGATGATTGTCCTGAGGCGAAGGGCAGCCATTGCGCAGGATGCCGCTATGGAACGCAAAGCAGCCATAGGTCTCGACGATGGTGGTTGCCGGGCGTGGCATGGAGAAGCTGTTGCCCATGGTCAGCTCGATGCCGTCAAACTCTGCGCCCCAGATCATCTGCCCCATGAAAGGCAGCACAATGATATTGCCGCGTTCGTTCTCGACCAGCAGCGCCTCGATACCGCTTGGATAGCGAAAGGCAGTGACGCTGAGACCGTAAGTATTGGCAACGACATGCGGCTGTTCGACAAAATCCTGACGGCGAAGATGAAATTCGATGTCCTGCATAAGGGATCACCTGCCCTGATTGCGCGATGCGTTGATCGCGATGACGAGAATAAGGAAAGCGCCCCAGATGAAATCGATGAGGTGGTTGGAGAACCGCATCATCTGGAAGCCGGAGGAAAGCAGCATCAGTGCAATCAGCGCGATGGCGACGCCCAGAACACGTCCCTTTCCGCCTGCCGGATTGGTGCCGCCGAGGACGGCAATCAGCACGGCCTGCAGCAGATAGGATGCGCCATAGTCCGACTTGGCGGCATTGGTGCGGCCCGAAAGAATGATCCCGGCTATGGAGGCAAGCACGCCGGTGAGCATGTAGGAATAGAGGACCATGCGATCCTTGCGGATACCAGCAAAGACGGCAGCACGCGGATTGGTGCCGATCAGCATGAGATTGATGCCGAGCGTCGTGCGTGTCAGCAGAATTGCCACGACGATGCAAACCGCAATGAACAACAGGAAAGGTGTGGCGACGCCGAACAGCTTGCCGTTGCCGACCCAGTTCCATGCATCGGGAAAACCGACGATGGCCGGGCCGCCGGTCAGAACCAGAGCAAGTCCCATCAACACTTGTCCGGTGCCGAGTGTGGCAAGGATTGGCGTGATGCGGAGCTTGGCTATGAGCAGGCCGTTGACCAGTCCCGATAGCAGGCCGATCAGCACGGCAAGCAATATGCCGATGATGGTGTAGAACAGCATGCCGGAACCCGACGTCTGTGCCGCCTGTACCATGCTTGAGTGGAAATAAACCCCGGCCACGATGCCCGCCAGATTGGCGATGCCCACCACCGAAAGATCGATGCCGCCTGTCAGCATGGCAATCATCATGGCGACCGAGAGGATGCCCAGCTCCGGCATGATGTAGCTGATGGATTCAAAATTGTAATAGCGCAGGAACTTGTCCGGGTTCATCCAGGTCATCAGCGCAAAGACCAGTATGGTGATGACGATGAGCTGGATGATGTTGTTGTCTCCGCCAAGGATGCGGCGCATGTCGAAAGACTGTTTCATGTCGCGTTCTCCCTTCAGGCGATGCTTTTGCGATCGCGCCATGCGGTGATGGCTGTAGCGATGATGATGATGAGGCCGACCACGACGCGCTGCCACGTGGTGTCTACCTTCATGATGATGAGAGAGTTTTTGACCATCACGAGCATGAAGACGCCCATAAGCGTACCGAGAACCGTGCCGCGTCCGCCGAAGATTGATGCGCCGCCCAGAACCACGGCTGCGATCACGTCCAGCTCCAGCCCGACGAAATCGCGCGGATTGGCAAGCCAGATCATCGAGGAATGCAGAAGGCCCGCGAAACCTGCGAGCGCTCCGGCCACGCAATAGACGAAGAAGATGGTGCGGCGCGTATTGAAGCCGACGCGCTTTGCCGCTTCCGGCGAGCCGCCATAGGCATAAACGCTGCGCCCGATCATCGTATAATTGAGGACCATGTGGATCAGCAGCGCCAGCGCCAGATAGACAAGGAACATTGCGGTCAGGCCGAACGCCGTGCCGGAGGCTGATGTCAGTGAGATCACATCTGTCTTGCCGAATTCGATCAATTCCTTCGGCATCTTGTTGATGTTGACGATGCTGGTGCCGACAAGGCCCAGCACCAGCCCGCGTACGATGGAGCCGGTGCCGAGCGTCACGATCAGCGGGATCATCTTGAAGCGATGGATGATGAAACCGTTGAATGCACCGAGCAGCAGGCCGATCAGTGTCGCCGCCACGAACGGAATGAACACGCCGTCATAGCCGAGATAGACCATGGCGCGGACGGTCAGATACATGGCCGCGATGGCAAAGGCGGTGAAGGAGACGTCGATGCCGCCGGAAATCATCACCAGCAGAACGCCGAGCGCCATGATGCCGATCACGACATTGGAGCGCAGAAGGCCGAAGATATTGTCCAGCGACCAGAAAGCCGGATTGATGAGGCCGATAATGACCATCGCCGCGAAAAGCACGCAGGCAATGATGAATTCGGTGCTGCGAAAGAATTTCATGTGCCGGTTCCTCAATTCAGCGTCTTGAGCCGGTCATTGACGGCATCTTCGGTCATGGTTTCACCGGAAAGTTCGTCGACGAAACGTCCGCGATGCATCACCAGCACACGATTGCAGTTCTGCACCAACTCGGGCACATCGTCGGAAATCATCAGGACGGCGAGACCTTCATCACGGGCAAGCTTGCGGATGATATTGTGGATCTGAGCCTTGGAGCCGACATCGACACCGACAGTCGGCCCGTTGAGGATCAGCACTTTCGCGCCTGTCAAAAGCCAGCGTGCCAGCACCACGCGCTGCGCATTGCCGCCTGACAGGTGATTGACCGGCGTATGCGGGCCGGGGGCAACGATATGCATCGCCGAAAACATGTCGCGCGTCGTGGTGTCAGCCTTCTTGCGGTCGATGAAGAGGCCGCGCACGAATTTCTCGATGGAAGTGACGATGATGTTGCGCTCAATCGATTGGGTCAGGAAAAGCCCCTCCGTGAGACGGTCTTCCGGTACATAGGCGACGCCACAGGCGATCCCTTCCTGTACGGTTTTCGGATGAACAGGCTTGCCTTCGATACGAACAGTGCCGGTGAAATCCGGCTTCATGCCGAAGAGAGCCAAGGCAAGCTCGGTGCGACCAGAGCCGATAAGACCAGAAATACCTACAATTTCACCGGCATGGAGCGTAAGGCTGGCTTTTTCAACTGCACCCGGAACAATCAGATTTTCAATTTCAAGGCTTGGTGGGCTGGTCGCTCCATCGCGCGGAGCCCAATGATAGCTGTGCGCCGTCAACTCCTGGCCGGTCATGGCACGGGTGATTGCCGGTTCGTCAAATTCGTTGATAGGGCCTTCCGCGACTTTCTTGCCATTGCGGAAAACCGTGAGCCGCTCGCTGATTTCCAGCATTTCGCGCATCTTGTGGCTGACGAAGAGTACGGCGATACCCTGCGCCTGAATATCACGCACGATCTTGAACAGCGCATCGACTTCATGCCGGGTGAGGGCGGTTGTAGGTTCATCCATGATCAGAAGCCGCGCATCAGCCATAACGGCGCGCGCAATTGCCACGATCTGCTTGCCGGAGGTCGGCAGGCTGTCCACATCGGCATCCAGATCCATCTGAACGCCAAGACGGTCGAGCGCCTGCTGCGCAAGTTCGCGCACGCGCTTCCAGTCCACAGCCTTGCGGCCTTCCATGAGAAATGTATTGATCGCAAGGTTCTCTGCGACCGTCAGATTCCCGAATAGCGAAAAGTCCTGATAAATAACCTGAATGCCGTGATGCACGGATTTGACGGGATCAAGCTTGCCGACGGTCCTGCCGTCGATAAGGATTTCACCGTCTTCAGGCGTGTAAACACCAGACATGATTTTGATTACAGTGGATTTGCCAGAGCCATTTTCGCCTGCAAGGCAGTGAATTTCGCCCGGCTTGATGGCAAGAGATACGTCGTCCAGCGCCTTAACGCCGCCGAAGCGCTTGCCGATATGGCGCAATTCGATGAGATTCTCAGTCATGAAGGCCTCGTACAAGGCTACAAATGCAAATGCAGATGGAGAAGGAGAAAGAGGCGAGGGCCTCTTTCTCCGGTTCAGCAACGATTAGAAATCGTACTGATCCATGTTTTCCTTGGTTACACCGACCCAGCCAGCACCATAGAGCAGGTTCGGCTTTGCGGCGTCCGGCGCAAGCAGGCTTTCATAGCCCGGCAGGCCCAGATTGAGACCGGCTTTGATCTGGTCGTTTTTCTTTTCAAGCGCTGCGACCGCCAGCATGTTCATGGCATAGCCAGCAACTGCCGGGTCCCAGAACTGAATGTACTGAACGTCGTCATTCTTGATGTATTCACCGGCCACCGACACAAGACCCGTGCCTGCGAAGGAGACTTTGCCCTTAAGGCCACCTTCGGCAATCAGACGGCCAGCACCAGCAGAAGTTGGCATTGGAGCGCCGAGAATGCCGGTGATGTCCGGATAAGCGGTCATCGCTTCTTTAAGCTTGTTATAGTCGGTGTTCGCATCGTCATAGGTTTCGAGACGGCCGGTTGCTTCTGCCATTTCCGGGAAGTTGGCCTTCTGGTATTCGACGGCACCGTCGATCCATTCCATCTGCGACTTGGACGTCAGGCTGCCGACAGTAGCAACATACTTGCCCTTGCCACCCATCGACTTGCCGAGTTCCTTCATGAGATTGGCGCCGTAAGCCTTGTTGTCGAAGGCTTCGATGTCATAGTCGACGTTCTGAATGTTGGATGCTTCGTGGCTGATGACCACGATGCCGCGTTCACGAGCCTTCTTCAGAACTGGTTCAACAGCTTCGACGGAGAAGGGCACGATGGCAATGGCGTCAACGCCCTGTGCAATCAGATTTTCGACGATCTGCACCTGAGCCGCAGCATCTGCCTGGCTCGGGCCGACCATCCATACGTCGTTGCCGGTATCTGTCTTGAACTGTTCGACACCATCACGCATACGGTCGAACCAGGCAATCCCGTCGACCTTAACGACTGTCGCAATCGTGTATTTCTTGTCGTTGGCAGTGGTGATCAGATCTTTGTTGATCTTGGATGTATCGACGACGCCTTCAGCAAAAGCATGTGGTACGGCAACAGACATGGCAATAGCCATGGACGCTATAAATTTCTTCACCGGTATTTCCTCCCTGGAAACGAATAGCCCCCGCCCAAACGCATCATCGTCAGACGAGATTGGTGACTACTGATCTCTACGCTGGTGCTTTGCAGTTTGTTACTGACACCAGTGTCTCCTTCTTTGCAGCGCTAAAGGCCGCAAATTCCTCTCTTTGGCACCGGCCGCATGACGCGCTGCCGTTGCCATAAATTCTTGTTGTCAGAATCTCCCGATAATGCGAATTATAATGTTACAATTCGATCATTATGTTTGGATCGTTTCATATTTCTGTTCGACCTGTCAAGTATGTGTCGTCGCAATTGCACCAATTGATGCGGCAAGCTAAACGAAGGTGAGCAGCAACCGAAATGGGGAATCAGTGAGCAGAATCAGCCGTAAAGACGAACGGATTGCCGAACTCGCAGCCCTTGTGGATGAAACAGGGGTCGTGCGTATTCGCGATGCGGCCTTGAGGCTCGGCGTTTCGGAGATGACAATCCGGCGTGATATTGGCAATGATACCGGGCCGCTCAATTGTTTGGGGGGGTACATTATTCCTGTCCAGGATAATGGAAACGGCAGCGATTATGTCTTTGATTTTGAAAAAGACTGTCACGCCAATGCCAAGATGCAGGCATGTGCCGCCGCCGTCGCGCTTATCGAGCCGCATGATACGGTCTTCATCGATTGTGGCACGACAACGCCGCATCTGGCGCAGTTGATCCCGCACAACCAGCATATCACCGTGGTTTGTTATTCCCTGAATATTGCCGAGATTCTATCTCGTCGGGATGATGTCCGGCTGATCGTGCTTGGTGGTGTTTATCATCCCGAAGCGGCATCTTTTTCGAGCGACGAGGGTATTGAAGTGCTCAAGCGGATCAATATCAACAAGGCGTTCTTGTCAGCAGGCGGGGTCGATGAACAGCACGGTGTAACCTGCTCTCATTTCCATGAAGTGCCGGTCAAACAAATGGCGATGCAGCGAGCATTGCAGAAGCATCTCGTCGTTGATGAAAGCAAATTCGGCAAGGTCCGCGCCGCACGCTTTGCAGGGGTGGTGGATTTTAATTCAATTGTTTCAGGTTAACAATTTGCGTTCCAAAGCTTTCTGCGGCTGACTTTCAGGAGACCTTTGGTGCAGTTCAAGTTTTCTCTACCTGCTCTCATCGTAACCATTGCTCTGCTCGTCGCGTTGGCTCTCTTAGCCACGGCAGGCGCTGGTCTGGGCTGGATAAGAAGCTTTCTTGGCGATGTGATCGCAGTGATCTTTGTCTATTCAGCATTCCGCATCATGATTGACGGGAACAGGGTTTTGTTGGCTTTTGCAGCGTTCTTGGTTGGAGCTGCTATCGAGCTGGGCCAGTATCTCGCAAAAATAACGGGCGTTGAAATTGGCAATCGAGCCCTGCGGATTATTCTTGGCGCAACACCTGACTGGCTTGACGTTTTGGCTTATGGACTGGGTGCCGTGCTTATTATTGCATTTCTGGCGCTTAACAGAGGCTTGAAGCTTGCTCGCCGCGCCTGAGTTTTTGCGAACAAACTTTCTTTGAACACAATGTCGGTTTATACGACGCGACATAGGCATTGCTTATGAGCGCTGGAACGCGTCTGTCGCTCGCAATAGCCTCCATCAATTGACGCTTTTGACCACGGATGTACTGGCACTGGTAGACATTGATGATCAGGAAGGTCGGTGCATTTTTGCCCCGGCCTTTTTTGTTGTGCTGATTTCCTCCGAGCGCAATTTATCAGATTAGAGCGTGATGTTTTTAAGTTGAATCGTTATCCCGCTCTAAACTTTTGCTTGAGCATGACTTTATCCGAAAGCCGGTTCCCACTTTTCGGAATCATGCTCTAAGAGAGAGGTATTTAAGACGTAGTGGCGGATTGGCGCGGAGAGCTAACTCGACCGCGACATATCCTTAGCTTTTATTGAAGTGCGTAGTCGCTACGTCTTAAAGCTCAACCAAATATAATTACCGATTAGTATCGGCGGCGAATAAAGAGCCCGGCAAGCACAGATATCGTGACCGTTACGGTGAGCAGAATAAAGGCGAGGGCTGCACCGAGCGGCCAGTTTGCCTTGTTCAGTATTTCCGTCACAATCATCGGTGCCATCATTCGGAAAGATGGACCGCCAAGAAGTACCGGCGTGGCGTATGCATTCATAGTCAGAATGAAAGACAGAACCGAAGCTGCAAGAAGGCCAGGCATGATCTGTGGCAAGCGGACAAGCATAAAGCTCTGCAATGGCGACGCCCCGAGGCTTGCTGAGGCGTAATCAATATTCTCGTCCAATCCCTCAAAAACACTTTGCAGAGTCAGAACGACATAGGGAAGATTGACTGCAGTTATGCCGATGAACACCGCCGTCGGTGTCTGCATGATCGTCAGTGGCGTGTCGATGATACCGATCTTCATGAGAAGAAAATTCAGCACACCGGTTTGACCGAAAGCCACCATCCAGCCTGCAGCACGAACAGCATTCGAGATAAACAGCGGTAAGATAACTGCCATTAGAAGCAACGTTTTAAGGCTACCGCTTTGGCGCGAAATCCAGTTTGCCAGTGGTAAGCTGAGTATTATGCAGACTGCGGTAACTGACCCAGCCATGAGCAGGGTCGTACCCATGCCTTTTAGGTAATATGTGTCGGTAAAGAATGTTGCAAAGTTTGCTAAAGTGAAGCCCTGCATCAAGAATTCGCCGGGCACAAAATCATTGAAACTATAGCGCAACAGGTAGAGCAGCGGCAGGGCCATGAACACGATGACCAGCCCGGTCGCAGGCATGAGAAGTGCGGCGGCGGAGAAAGAAGTTTTTTGCATGGCTATACCGAGAAAGTTAGAGCTGTACCTGTCTGGCCAAGCCAGACAGGCCGTGGCAACAATCAGGCCTTGAACTCTTTGTTCCACCAGTTTTGCAGATCAGCATCCGCTTTCGCGACGTATTCGAGATCGGGGAGTACAAATTTTTCGCGTTGCTCTGATGTGTAATCAACGGCTGATGCGAGTTCATCGGGCAACTTGACCTCGGCATTTGTCGGCGCATATCCCATCTGCTCTGCAAATGCAGACTGAGGCGTCTGTTCAAGCATGGCATTTAGATACTGATATGCGGCTGCCTTGTTTGGTGCGTTTTTAGGCACACTCATATCCGAGAGGTAGAGGCCAATGCCTTCCTTCGGAATAGCAATTTCAATATCGATGCCTGCCTTTTTCCACATGTAACCGCGTGCATTCCACATGATGCACATTACGATTTCACCGGACTTAAGTGCTTGTGCGAGAGCTTCATTTGTCGGGTAGATTTTAACGCCCTGCTTCTTCAATTCCAGCAGCTTGGCCTTGCCTGGCTCGTAGTCCGAAGGACCACCGCCAGCAATCATCGCGGCAGATTCAATCGTCGTCTGATACTGGAGATCGATTACACCTACACGACCGGCATATTTCGGGTCCCACAAGTCAGCGTAGGACGTCGGTGCGGGACTAACCTGCTTCGGATTATAAAGAATAACGCGACCAGTATAGATATGCGGGATCGAATAATTTGTACGAATGAAGGGCAGAACCTTACTCAGGTTGGGAACCTTGGTCTCATCCAGCTCTTCAGTCAGTCCGTTCTGGAACATCTCAAAGCTACCCTGTCGGGTAAGGCAGGCAATATCCATCGATCCGCGCGGCAAACGCCGTTCCGCCAACAGTTTTGCCCTGCGCACTGTATCTGTCGCGGGATCATAGATGACCTGTGTTCCACTGCCCTTCAGGGTGCCATCCGCGATATTGATTTGTTGCAGATTCTGATAGTCACCACCCCAGGTACCAACCACAAGCCGTCCAGCGGCTTTGGCAAAAGAAGGCAGCATCGTAGACGCCAGAAGGCTACCGGAAAGAATTCCAAAAGTCCGTCTGCTTATTTTGGTCATGTTAATTCCCCTTTTAATCGTTGATTGACTGTTCCCGGAGGTCTGCCGCCTCGTTCGGGAATGAGTGGCTAAAGCAACACGACGTCCTCCGGCGCGATGCTAATTGTTATCGAGGTATCAGGATTAAGGTTGATGCCGGCCTCATTGAGTTCGCGTGGCGAAGCAACGGCTGTCAGATGCTGGCCGTCGGCAAGCACGAGATCAATTTCGACCATGCCACCCAGGAACACATGCTTTTTGATAATTGCTGTCTGATTGTTCTGAGCGGAAGGTAAGGGCGCTTTGCTCAAACGTAGTGCTTCTGGTCGGATAAGTACCTCGGTTGCCACGTTGGAACTCTGAGCGGCATGAAACTGCACACCTCCATCGGTCGTAAAACTCCCATTTCCAGTTGCTTTTCCGGTTAGAAAATTTGCACGACCAATAAAATCAGCAACAAAGCGGTTTGCGGGCTGCTTGTACAATTGTTCCGCATTGCCGATCTGTTCAATCACTCCGGAACGCATCAGCACCAACCGGTCGCCGACCGACATGGCCTCTTCCTGATCGTGGGTGACCATAATTGTCGTGATACCAAGTGACTTTTGCAGGCTACGAAGCTCGTCACGCACTTGCAGACGCAAGCGTGCATCCAGATTGGACAATGGTTCATCAAGGAGCAGCATGTCGGGCCGGATTGCGATAGCGCGAGCAATCGCGACACGCTGTTGCTGACCGCCGGATAGCTGCTTTGGTAAGCGGTCCATCAAATGCGCAAGATCCACAAGTTCCAGAGCATGCTGCACACGACTTTTCAGTTCGGGTTCCGCCACCTTTCGGCGGCGCAGACCAAAGGCAACATTCTCGAAAATGCTCAGATGCGGGAAAAGCGCATAATTCTGAAACACCAGACCAATATTGCGTCGATGCGGCGGCTCGTAGGTGATTTCCCGGCTTCCCAGACGCATGGTTCCGGCATCTGGTTCAATAAAACCAGCCAGCATGCGCAAAGTTGTCGTCTTCCCACAGCCTGATGGCCCCAAAAAGATAAGGAATTCGCCCTCATGAACCTCAAGCGTCATATCGGACACGGCCTTGAAAGCCCCGTAGGTTTTGGTCAGTCCCTGAATTTGAACGTCAGCCATCAGACCATCCTCGAAATATTTACAAAGCGATTGGAAATCATCAGCATAAGCGCCACAAAGAGCACCTGCAGGACAGAAACGGCGGCGATTGTCGGATCAATTTTCCATTCCAGATACTGCATCATTGCAACTGGAAGCGTCACCTGACCGGGACCAGAAAGGAATATAGAGACCTCCAGATTGCCGAAACTGACGACGAAGGAGAATACAGCGGCTGCGAAAATCCCCGGCTTGATAAGCGGTAGCGTTACCAACCAAACAACTGTCGCTGGCTTGGCTCCAAGTGATGCTGCAGCCTCTTCGACAGACATGTTCACGCCTTCAAGCGAAGCAAGAAGTAAGCGGATACACCAAGGAATTGTCAGCAAAACATGCCCTGCCACAAAGACACCGGTTGAACCGACAATCGGTGCGCCAGACGCAATTTCAATTTCAACAGCCGTCACGTACAGCGCGGCACCAATAACGATTGCTGGCACCGTAAGAGGTGACATCAAAAGCTGGATCAAAGCACTGCGACCACGAAAACTCTGCCGCACAATCACCATAGCCGCAGGAACGGAAACCAGAAGACCGGCCAGCATCGCAAAGCTTGCGACAGCTATAGAAAGCAGGAAACCACTCAGAAACTGAGGTTGGCGAAAGGCTTCCGAGAACCAGTGAAGTGAGTAGCCTTCGACTGGCAAAGACAGTATCTCATTCGAGATCACAGACAGCCAGAAAACCAGCACCAGGGGCAGAAGCATCAGCACAAGGCTGAATGCAATCATTGTCGCTGCTCCCAATCGTCCCAGGCGCTCTGTAAGAGATTTGCCTCGGACCATCGACTTACTCCGCCAGGGTGTTTTTATGAAAGACGCCGCCCTTCATGATGGCAGTCAAACACTCGTCGTGACGTTCCAATGTGGTGATATCTTCCAGCGGGTTGCCATCCACAATCAGAAGGTCGGCAAAGGCACCGGGCATAATCACCCCAATTTCGTCTTCCATGCCGCAGAGCTTTGCCGAAACCCTTGTTGCTGAATGCAACACTTCGCGATTGGTCAAAACGCTTGCGCGCAATGAAAATTCCATCGATTGATACTTGTGAAGTTGCCCGAGAAGATCTGATCCGAATGCCATTGGAAGACCGGCATCACGCATAATTGCCAGCGACTCCAACCCGCCACGACGCACCGTATCAATCTTGGCTTGGGAATCCGCACCTAACCCGAAGTTTGCACCTTCCAGGGCCAAGCCCTCATAAGCAACCAGTGTTGGACAGGCAATTGCTCCAGCCTCAGCGGCGAGCTTTGCTGTTTCAGGTGTTATGAGATTGCAATGTTCAAGAGATTTGACACCGCATTCAACTGCACGGCGAATGGAGGCGTCTGAATATGTGTGAGCTGCAACGTAAAGCCCATAATTCTCGGCTTCTTCCACGATGGCGCAAATTTCTTCGCGCGAATATTGCAGCACGTGAATGGGATCATTGGGAGAGGCGACACCGCCATTGGCCATGATTTTGATGAACTGCGCACCATTCTTGATTTCTTCGCGAGAAGCGCGGCGAACTTCATCAACGCCATCGGCAATGCGTCCCAGACTTCCAAGTCGCGATTCGTGCAAGGGACGATTGTCGTAGCGCTTCCGGTAATCGCCATGGCCGACCGTCTGACTCAAGGCCTTACCGCAGATAACCAGACGAGGGGCTTCAACTGCTCCTTCATCGACAGCAAGTTTCAAGCCAAGATCAGCGCCTGCCAAATCGCGCAGAGTTGTAAAACCACGCATAAGCATGTCGCGCATAATCTTGGCGCTGCGCAGAGCGATCAGGGAAGTTGGCAGAGCTGCATTCTCAGCGAGATCGACGAGCGTGGCTGCCACGTGAACATGTGCATCGACGAGGCCTGGCATCAATGTGCGGCCGGCAAGATCAATTCTCTGCGCATCTGGAGCATCGATCGGCTGGTCACTGACAGCAACAATGCGGTCTCCCTCGACCAGCACCTCAAGTCCCGACTTGAGTACGCCGTGGTCAACATCAAGAACCTGGCCACCGAAAAACACAAAACTCGTCATTGTTCATTCCCCATAATGCGCCAGTTTCGACGCTTGTATACAACAAGTATATTAGTCGCATCCTTGCACGAGGTTTGGGGTTTGTCTACATAAAAACAGGTTAGCTTGTTTTTTTGTTGAAAGCCAGTGTATGCCACTGTTTTAATTTATATTTAGAAAGGGGTGGGTGGCCGCATGTGTTGATTCTCGATGCAGTTCGCTTAATATTGAGGCAGTTATTTAATCCGTTGTCATCTGTAGAGACCTCACCTAATGAACAGCTCCGCTAAACCGATCAGGGCTCAAAATTCGGCGCACTTGCGTAGAAAAACGCAAGCGGAACGCTCGTCATCCACCCGGTCGAGAGTTTGCCAGGCAACACTTGAAGCGCTCGCTGAAGTTGGCCACGGGCTTATTTCGACAGCTATGATCGCGCAAAAGGCAAAAGTTTCGCGTGGCGCGCTGACACACCAGTTTCCTTCGCGCAATGATTTGCTCGTTGCGGCGCTTCACCAGCTTCATGAGGATTGGGAGATAGTTCATCCTGTTGCAGCAAACCCGGATGAGACACGTTATTCACTCGCTGAACTAACTGAAACGCTGTGGCTCAATATCTTCGCCGACCCGCGATACATTGCAGCCATTGAATTGATGCTTGCAGCGCGGTTGGATAACGAATTGGGGCAGAGGTTACGCGATGAAATGAAGCGATGGGTTGATATACGTGATTTGCGCGTATCGAAGTTGGTGGGTTTTGAACCCGACAACGAAGCGGACACCTTAAAACTTCATCTCATATTGTCGGTGCTGCGCGGCATAGCGGTACATCAGAGTTTTGATCCGGACATTGCAACCGGTCGAAAACTTGTAGACCTCTGGAAAAAGATATTGAGCGAGATAGGCTATAATCCCCCCAATTTTAACGGAGTTCAGCAGTAGAATTTACACAGCAGTTCCAGCTTCTGTAGGGGGAATTCCGCCGATGCCCACATATTGGGTCGTTCGTTGTTTTGCGCCCATAGTCAATATATTGCGAATTTCTGAGTCTCGTTGATATTCTGAGGACATGCTGAACTGAACGGGCCGGCTTCGATAGCAAGGTCGTTCGCATGATTACTTGCCCTCGTGCTTTGGGCCGTTCATGGTGTCCTCCGTTTTGAATGGAGGTAGGACTGAGCGAGGGATTGTCCAGGCAGTCCCAAGGTTCTTTGAACCTCAAGGGAACTTCATATTTTCGATCTAAGTAATTGGAAAATATGGTGGGCGATGAGAGACTCGAACTCCCGACATCTTCGGTGTAAACGAAGCGCTCTACCAACTGAGCTAATCGCCCGACTGACTTGTCAGCCGCTGTGAAAGCCGTTTAGGCAATTCGTTCGAAGAGTGCAAGCGCAAAATTACAAAAATGCATTCTTTTTATTTTCCCGGCTAAAATCCACAGGCCTCATCAATTATAACGAGCAGAGTCATTCCAAATAGAGCACTGGGAATTGTATGATTCATGGTCACTGACCTGAATCGTGATTCCGATTCATGTGATTTTTGAATGCCTTCGGGTGAGGGGCGCTTCGTTGTGGATAATACAGGTCAAATTCGGAAGCCTATAAAAGCGTGGCTTTTTGAATAAAAACAAAATTCTTCTTTTTTCTTCAAACCACTCGCTTGACACTGGTGAGAGAACCCCTTAAACGACCGCTCACACCGAACGGAAACGCCGGTGACTACCCAGCCAAACGGCTGAAAATGAAATGCGCGGGTGTAGCTCAGTTGGTTAGAGTGCCGGCCTGTCACGCCGGAGGTCGCGGGTTCGAGCCCCGTCACTCGCGCCATTTTCATTCAGGAAATCAAACAGAAATCCTGATGAAAATGGCGCACCTCGCGTTCTTTTTCTCTTTTTCTCTTTTTCTCTTTTTATTAAATATTCGAAATTGATCGCTGCAATCATTGTTTTGATTCAGTGGTTTTTGCGTTTGGCAAGTTTGCTTCGAAAATTGGGATTCGCTAGGTAGAGAGCGATGTGATTCCGCGTTGAAAGCTGAGGCTATTTTGCCTTTTTCTTCCACGAGAGGTAAGCCACTGAGAGAATTCCGGCCAAAATGACCAGAACGTCACCGCTGGCAAGCAGATATGTGCCCAACGCTCTCTCCTTGCGAATCCTGTCTTTTGCCCAAGGCTGAAATTTCAGCCCTTTCAGGCGCGTAAATTTTTGAAGTCATCGATTCTGTAAGCCGAACCGATGTCGCAGTGTGTGATCCTTGGGAATTTTAGAGGTGCACTCAGTTAATTGAAGGCAAGCAATCTTGCTCATTGGCTTACATGCGCCAAATCTTTCCGCAAATCGCAATCAGGGCAGTGATAATTTTCTGAACACAGAGAATGTTCTGTTCGGCGAGGCGGCGTGCAGTCGCGTCTCTCACGTTTGGGCTCGATTTCGACCATATATATAAAGTGAGTCCGAAATACCGTTGAGGCATGTGCCTCATATGGAATCCGGCTCGTAAAGTTTGTCCGCTAAGGGTTGCATTATATCTGCCATCTCTGCGCGTCGTGCATTTTTAGAACGCGTTGAGATCCATCTGAATAGGTCACAAGAAAAAGCCCGGCAATTTAAACCGATTGATTCTATCGGGTGGATAAAGGCGAAAGATCGCTGTTTGCCTTTTCCTCACGAAATTATGATGTTTTCGTGCTATATGGGGTTTGGGTGGCATATATGGGCTTGATGTTGCCTCTTATTCAGCATCTTGACCGGACTATACCCGCCTGTTCGCGTTGGAGGGCTTGCGCTCGCGTGCATGCTGCGCTAACCGTCCCGCCAAATACTTAAGTTCGCACGGCATGCCTTTTGAAGCTGCTTGAGGCGACGAGGTCGCAAGAGATGCAATGTGTCGCATGGTGGTAGGCTCCAAAAAGCTTATGACAGGCGGCGCAGCCTCGTATTCAAGCCGGATAAGGATCATGAACGAGCTTTTAAGTTCCTATTTGCCGATTGTCATCTTTCTCGGCATCGCAATGGTAATCGGTGTAGCCCTTCTGGTTGCGCCGTTTCTAGTCGCGTTCCGACAGCCCGACCCGGAAAAGCTTTCAGCTTACGAGTGCGGCTTCAATGCCTTTGATGACGCTCGCATGAAATTCGACATCCGTTTTTATCTGGTGTCGATTCTCTTCATTATCTTCGATCTCGAAGTCGCCTTCCTGTTCCCGTGGGCTGTGTCCTTTGGTGCGATCGGTTGGTTTGGTTTCCTGTCGATGATGCTTTTCCTTGGTGTTTTGACCATCGGATTCATCTATGAATGGAAGAAGGGAGCGCTGGAATGGGATTGACCGGCACAAATCAGGCGTCGGGCTCGACGCTCATTGCTCCGCAGCCAAAGGGTATTCTTGACCCGCGCACGGGCAAGCCAATTGGGTCTGATGACGCATTCTTCAATGACCTGAACAGCGAACTGTCCGACAAGGGCTTCATCGTCACCTCTGCTGACGCTCTGATCACCTGGGCGCGTACCGGCTCGCTGATGTGGATGACCTTTGGTCTTGCATGTTGCGCTGTGGAAATGATGCATATTTCCATGCCGCGTTATGATGCCGAGCGCTTCGGTATCGCGCCGCGCGCATCTCCGCGCCAGTCCGACGTGATGATCGTTGCGGGTACGCTGACCAACAAGATGGCTCCGGCTTTGCGTAAGGTCTATGACCAGATGCCTGAGCCTCGTTACGTCATTTCGATGGGTTCTTGCGCCAATGGCGGCGGCTATTACCACTACTCTTATTCTGTAGTGCGTGGCTGCGATCGTGTGGTTCCAGTCGATATTTATGTTCCAGGCTGCCCGCCAACTGCGGAAGCCCTGCTTTATGGCATTCTGATGCTTCAGAAGAAGATCCGCCGTACCGGTACGATCGAGCGCTAATCGGGCCTTTAAGGTCTGAATTGTGCAAGAGGGTTTGTTAGAATTCGTTCTGTTTTCCCAAGGATGGATAGGGTTCTAAAAAAGGAAGTTAGAGATATGAGCGAAGAAGCTCTTGGTGAACTTTCCGGCTATATCAAGGAACGTCTCGGTGATGCGATCGAAGAGGCGAAGCTGGCTTATGGTGAGCTGACGCTTGGCGTCCCAGTTGCGAGCTTGATCAGCGTTATCACGTTCCTGCGCGATGACGTGCAGTGCCAGTTCGTGAATCTGACGGATATTTCCGGCGTTGATTATCCACAGCGCGCCAAGCGTTTTGACGTTGTTTATCAGTTCCTTTCACCTCGCCAGAACCTGCGAATTCGCGTGAAGGTTCAGGCTGATGAGGATACACTGGTTCCTTCTGCAGTGTCGGTTTTCGTCGGTGCTGAATGGTTCGAGCGTGAAGCCTATGACATGTATGGCATCCTGTTCTCCGGCCACCCTGATCTGCGTCGCATTCTGACCGATTATGGTTTTGAAGGTCATCCGCTGCGTAAGGACTTCCCAACGACTGGTTTCGTTGAAGTTCGCTATAGCGATGAAGCAAAGCGCGTCATTTATGAGCCTGTCGTTCTGCGACAGGAATTCCGCAATTTCGACTTCCTCTCGCCGTGGGAAGGGACTGACTACGTCCTGCCCGGCGACGAGAAGGCAAAGACGAATTAAGGTGAGATGATGGGCTCTGTCGAAAGATTGAACGGCCAATGTCTTTGTGGGGAGGTGAAGTTCACCGCTGTTCCCGTAAAGATGGAAATGGACGTTTGCCATTGCAGCATGTGCCGTCGCTGGTCGGGTGGCGCGTTCATGGCTGTCAATTGTGGCATTTCAGTCGAAATTGAAAACGAGGCGGCACTCGCATCCTACAGTTCTTCAGAGTGGGGTGAGCGTCGTTTCTGCTCGAAGTGCGGCTCATCGCTGTTCTGGCGTGGCGTGCATGATGGAATGACCGTCGTTTCCATGCAGGCATTTGCCGAGCCGGAGCAGTTTCATTTTGCTGAAGAAATCTTCATCGATAACAAGCCTGCAAATTATGATTTCGCCAACAAGACCCACCGGATGACCGGCGCGGAATTCTTGGCGGCGATAGCAGCCAAACAGGAAGCTGAACATGGCTGAGACTCAGGTCCGCAACTTTAATATTAACTTCGGCCCGCAGCATCCTGCTGCGCACGGCGTTTTGCGTCTTGTTCTTGAACTTGACGGCGAGGTCGTGGAACGCGTCGATCCGCATATCGGTCTGCTGCATCGCGGCACCGAGAAGCTGATGGAAACGAAGACCTATCTTCAGGCCTTGCCTTATCTCGACCGCCTCGACTACGTGGCGCCGATGAATCAGGAACACGCCTATGCGATCGCTGTCGAGCGTCTGCTTGGCATTACAGTGCCGAAACGTGGTCAGCTGATCCGTGTTCTTTTCTCGGAAATTGGTCGTATTCTGAACCATATTCTGAACGTGACCACGCAGGCCATGGACGTTGGTGCGCTGACGCCGCCGCTCTGGGGCTTTGAGGAACGTGAAAAGCTGATGGTGTTCTACGAGCGCGCTTGCGGCGCACGTATGCATGCAGCCTATTTCCGTCCGGGTGGTGTTCATCAGGATCTGCCAGATCAGCTTATCGAAGATATTGGCAAATGGATTGATCCATTTCTCTCGACGACGCTCAGCAATCTGGATGATCTCATCACGCCGAACCGTATTTTCAAGCAACGTAACGTCGATATTGGCGTTGTCTCGCTCGATGATGCGTGGGCATGGGGCTTTTCGGGCGTCATGGTTCGTGGTTCAGGTGCGGCATGGGATCTGCGCAAGTCGCAGCCTTATGAATGCTACAACGAAATGGAATTCGATATTCCAATCGGCAAGAACGGCGACTGCTATGACCGTTACCTGATCCGTATGGAAGAAATGCGCCAGTCGGCTCGCATCATGCGCCAGTGCGTTGATCTTCTGCTCGGCAAGGAACGCGTCGGTCCTGTTTCCAATACCGATAACAAGATCGTGCCGCCAAAGCGCGGCGAGATGAAGCGCTCGATGGAAGCGCTCATCCATCACTTTAAACTTTATACGGAAGGCTATCATGTGCCTGCCGGTGAAGTTTACGCAGCTGTCGAAGCACCAAAGGGTGAATTTGGCGTCTTCCTCGTATCGGATGGCACCAATAAGCCTTACCGCTGCAAGCTGCGCGCTCCGGGCTTTGCCCATCTTCAGGCCATGGATTTCCTGTGTCGCGGTCACATGTTGGCTGACGTGTCGGCAATTCTTGGCTCGCTCGATATCGTGTTTGGTGAGGTTGACCGCTGATGTCCGTTCGCCGTCTCGCAGATGATGCCGTCCAGCCGGCTGGTTTCGCTTTTAATGCGGAAAATCAGAACTGGGCGCACAAGACGATCGCAAAATTCCCCGATGGCCGCCAGCAGTCGGCTGTCATTCCGTTGCTCATGCGTGCGCAGGAGCAGGATGGGTGGGTTACGAAAGCAGCCATTGAACATGTAGCAAACATGCTCGACATGCCGCTGATCCGCGTTCTGGAAGTGGCCACTTTCTATACGCAGTTCCAGCTGAAGCCGGTTGGCACGCGCGCTCACATTCAGGTTTGCGGCACCACGCCATGCATGCTTCGTGGTTCGGAAGCGCTGATGGATGTATGCCGTCACAAGATTAACCATGACCCGTTCGCGCTCAATGCTGAGGGAACGTTGTCGTGGGAAGAAGTGGAATGCCAGGGCGCCTGCGCCAATGCACCGATGGTCATGATCTTCAAGGACGCCTATGAAGATTTGACGCCGGAACGTCTTGCCGAAATCATTGACGCTTTTGAAGCTGGCAAGGGCGACACCGTCAAGCCGGGCCCACAGGATGGGCGTGTGACGTCGGAACCTATCAATGGCCTGACCGCTCTGACCGAAGATCTCGACTACAAGAAAGTCGGTCTTGAGACCCGCAAGGCATCTGATGCGGCTACTGCCAAGGCGAAGGCCGAAGCCGAAGAGAAGGCAAAGGCGGAAGCTGCTGCAAAAGCTGCCGAGGAAGCGAAGAACGTCGCTCCGTCGAATGCTGCGAAGCCAGTGACCAATGCGCCTGAAACCGATCCAGCGCTCAAGACGCCTTCGGACGTCAAGGTGTCGAAGGCTGCCGAAAAGGCCGCTTCAGTTGACAGCAAGCAGGATTTCAAGCTTGACGACAAGAACCGCCCGGAAGCGATTGCGCGTCCGGAAGCTGTTGACGATCTGAAGCTTATTTCCGGCGTCGGCCCGAAGATTGAGGAAACCCTGCACGAGCTGGGCGTTTTCACCTTCAAGCAGGTCTCTTCCTGGAAGAAGGCCGAGCGCGAATGGGTTGATGGTTATCTGAGCTTCCACGGTCGCATTGAGCGTGAAGAGTGGGTGAAGCAGGCCAAGGCTTTGGCCAAGGGCGGCGTCGAGGAATACATCAAGGTATTCGGAAAGAAGCCGGTATGATGACTTCGATATTGGCAAACACGAACGGAAACAGGTGAGACATGCTGGCTGATAAAGATCGCATCTTCACCAATATTTACGGCTTCAAGGATCAGTCTCTGAAGGGTGCCATGGCGCGCGGCCATTGGGACAACACCAAGGGTCTGATCGAGAAGGGCCGTGACTGGATCATCGACGAGATGAAGGCATCGGGCCTGCGTGGCCGTGGCGGTGCTGGCTTCCCGACAGGTCTTAAGTGGTCGTTCATGCCTAAGCAGAATGACGGTCGTCCGCATTATCTGGTCGTCAACGCTGACGAATCCGAGCCGGGCACCTGCAAGGACCGCGAAATCCTGCGCCACGATCCGCACACGCTGATTGAAGGCTGCCTGATCGCCGGTTGTGCGATGGGCGCGCATACTGCTTATATTTATATTCGCGGCGAGTTCATGCGTGAGCGTGAAGCGCTGCAGGCCGCTATCGACGAGTGCTATGATGCCGGTCTTCTCGGCAAGAACAACAAGTGCGGCTGGGATATGGACATTTTTGTCTCCCATGGCGCCGGTGCTTATATCTGCGGTGAAGAAACGGCTCTGCTCGAAAGCCTTGAAGGCAAGAAGGGCCAGCCGCGTCTCAAGCCTCCGTTCCCCGCGAATATGGGCCTTTATGGCTGCCCGACGACCGTGAACAACGTGGAATCGATTGCTGTTGCGCCGACGATCCTTCGTCGCGGTGCGGCATGGTTCTCGTCCATCGGACGCCCGAACAATGTCGGCACCAAGCTGTTCCAGATTTCGGGCCACGTGAATACGCCTTGCGTCATCGAAGAAGGCCTCGGCATTCCGTTCCGCGATCTGATCGAAAAGCATGGCGGCGGCATTCGCGGCGGCTGGGACAATCTGCTTGCGGTTATTCCCGGCGGTGCATCGTGCCCGGTCATCAAGGGCGAAGACATGATGGATGCCATCATGGACTTTGACGGAATGCGCGACAAGAAATCGTCGTTCGGCACCGGCGGCCTGATCGTCATGGACAAGTCCACCGACATCATCAAGGCAATAGCCCGTCTGGCAGCGTTCTTTAAGCATGAGAGCTGCGGCCAGTGCACGCCTTGCCGCGAAGGCACAGGCTGGATGTGGCGCGTGATGGAACGCATGGTCAAGGGTAACGCACAGAAGCGCGAAATCGACATGCTGTTCGACGTGACCAAGCAGATTGAAGGGCACACGATCTGTGCGCTTGGTGATGCTGCTGCATGGCCTATTCAGGGCCTGATCCGCAATTTCCGTCCGGAAATTGAAAAGCGCATTGACGATTATACGCGCAACGCCGTTCAGAGCCGCAACATCCGCCTCGAAGCGGCTGAATAAGGCTGACGCATTGTGTAGGGCGGCCCACTTCCCATGGGCTGCAATAGAGTTTGACATCTGGAAGATGCGGCAAGAGCCGCAGGTTTGGATAAGCGATGGCAAATATTAAGGTTGACGGCACAGAGATCGAAGTACCCGATCACTATACGCTCCTTCAGGCTGCCGAAGCCGCGGGGGCTGAAGTCCCGCGTTTTTGTTTCCACGAACGGCTTTCCATCGCCGGAAATTGCCGCATGTGCCTTGTTGAAGTGAAGGGTGGGCCGCCAAAGCCGGCAGCATCCTGCGCTATGGGCGTGCGCGATCTGCGTCCCGGTCCGAATGGCGAAGCACCTGAAATTTTCACCAACACGCCGATGGTCAAAAAGGCCCGCGAAGGCGTGATGGAATTCCTGCTCATCAACCACCCGCTTGATTGTCCGATTTGCGATCAGGCCGGTGAGTGCGATCTGCAGGATCAGGCAATGGCGTTTGGTACCGATGGCTCACGCTATCGCGAAAACAAGCGTGCTGTTGAGAACAAGTATATCGGCCCACTGGTCAAAACCGTGATGACGCGCTGCATTCACTGCACGCGCTGCGTCCGTTTCACGACCGAAGTGGCTGGCATTTCCGAGCTCGGCCTGATCGGTCGCGGTGAAGATGCTGAAATTACTACCTATCTTGAACGCGCTATGACTTCGGAACTGCAGGGCAATGTCATCGACCTTTGCCCGGTTGGTGCTCTGACCTCGCGTCCTTATGAGTTCCAGGCTCGTCCGTGGGAATTGAACAAGACTGAAACCATCGACGTGATGGATGCAGTGGGTTCGAACATCCGTGTTGACACCCGTGGCCGTGAAGTGATGCGTATTATGCCGCGCGTCAATGAAGCGGTGAATGAAGAGTGGATTTCCGACAAGACCCGCTTCATCTGGGATGGTCTGCGCACCCAGCGCCTTGATCGCCCATATGTTCGCAAGGATGGCCGTCTGGTTGCAGCATCATGGCCTGAAGCTTTTGCAGCGATCGCTGCCAAGGTTTCCGCTACCTCCGCTGACAAGATCGGTGCTGTTGCTGGCGATTTGGCTTCGGTCGAAGAACTCTATGCTCTGAAGAGCCTGATCGCATCGCTTGGTTCAGCCAATATCGATAGCCGTCAGGATGGCGCAGCGCTTGATCCGGCTCTGGGTCGTGCAAGCTATCTCTTTAACACAACGATCGAAGGCATTGAAAATGCTGACGCTCTTCTGATCATCGGCTCCAACCCACGTGTTGAAGCAGCTGTTCTGAACGCTCGTATTCGCAAGCGTCAGCGCATGGGGCATTTCCCGATTGCTCTGATCGGTGAACAGGCTGAACTGCGTTACAATTACGAGTATCTTGGTGCAGGTGCAGGCACGCTCGCAGCCGTTGCTTCCGGCAAAAATGCATTCCGCGACGTGCTGGCAAAGGCTGAACGTCCGCTGATCATCGTTGGTCAGGGTGCATTGACCGGTGAAAATGGTGCAGCAGTTCTCGCATCCGCTGCAAAGCTTGCTCAGGACGTTGGTGCGATCAACGGTGAGTGGAACGGTTTCTCAGTTCTTCACACTGCTGCTTCCCGCGTCGGCGCTCTTGATCTCGGCGTTGTTCCGGGTGAGGGTGGCAAGGCTGCAGGCGATATGCTCGGCAATCTTGATGTCGTGTTCCTGCTCGGCGCAGACGAACTCGACATGACCAGCAAGGGTTCGAGCTTTGTCGTCTATATCGGTACGCATGGCGATGCCGGTGCACATGCAGCTGACGTGATCCTGCCGGGTGCAGCCTATACCGAAAAGTCGGGTACATGGCTCAACACCGAAGGTCGCGTACAGCTCGGCAATCGTGCTGGCTTCGCTCCGGGCGAAGCGAAGGAAGACTGGGCAATCCTGCGCGCTCTTTCCGACACGCTCGGCAAGCGCCTGCCATTCGACTCGCTCGCACAGCTTCGTGCCAAGCTCTATGCAGACTTCCCGCATATGATGGCGATCGATACTATTATGCCTATTTCTGCCGACGACATCGTCGCGCTGGCCGCAAAGGCAACCAACCTGGGCGGCGGCGCTGCGTTCGTCTCCCCGGTCAAGGATTTCTACCTGACGAACCCAATCGCGCGTGCTTCCGCTGTCATGGCCGAGTGCTCGGCGCTTGCGGCCGGCAGCTTCCAACAGGCAGCTGAGTAAGCGAGAGAGAGACGGAATAATGGACGGAATTTTTGCAGCTTACGTCTTGCCCGCGCTGATCATAGCGCTGAAGTCGGTCGTTCTGCTTGTCGTATTGCTGATCGTCGTGGCTTACCTGCTTTATGCGGATCGTAAGATCTGGGCAGCCGTGCAGCTTCGCCGTGGACCGAACGTCGTTGGCCCATGGGGTCTGTTTCAGGCTTTTGCCGATCTTTTGAAGTTCGTCTTCAAAGAACCGATCATTCCATCGGGCGCGAATAAGGGTGTGTTTCTTCTCGCACCTTTCATTTCCGCAGTGCTGGCAATGGCAACCTGGGCAGTCATTCCGGTCAACGAAGGTTGGGCAATCGCCAACATCAATGTCGGTTTGCTTTATATCTTCGCTATTTCTTCACTTGAAGTTTATGGCGTTATCATGGGCGGCTGGGCCTCGAACTCGAAGTATCCATTTCTTGGTGCACTTCGTTCGGCAGCACAGATGGTCTCTTATGAAGTGTCGATCGGTTTTGTGATCGTTACGGTTCTTCTGACGGTTGGCTCGCTTAACCTGACAGATATCGTACTGTCGCAGAATACGGGTATCGGTACATCGCTCGGACTGCCTGCTTCGTTCCTCGACTGGAACTGGCTGGTTCTGTTCCCGATGTTCGTGATCTTCTTCATCTCGGCACTCGCTGAAACGAACCGTCCGCCATTCGACCTTGTCGAAGCTGAATCGGAACTCGTGGCCGGTCATATGATCGAATATTCGTCCACACCGTTCCTTCTGTTCTTCTTGGGCGAGTATGTGGCGATCACGCTGATGTGCGCCCTGATGACCACGCTCTTCCTTGGCGGCTGGCTGCCTCCGGTTGATGTATGGTTCCTCAACTGGGTTCCAGGCATCATCTGGTTCATGCTCAAGCTCTGCTTCTGCTTCTTCATGTTCGCCATGGTGAAGGCTTTCGTACCGCGTTACCGCTATGACCAGCTGATGCGTCTGGGTTGGAAAGTGTTCCTGCCGATTTCGCTCGGAATGGTTGTTCTGACCGCGACCGTCATCAAAGTCTTCGATCTGGTGTAAGGAGAAAGAAAAATGGCTTCTTTCGCACAAGCCGCGAAATCCCTCCTTCTCAAGGAATTCGTCGGTGCTTTCTTCCTCTCCATGCGTCAGTTCTTCGCGCCAAAGGCGACACTGAACTATCCGCATGAAAAGGGTCCGGTTTCTCCACGTTTTCGTGGTGAGCACGCGCTGCGCCGTTATCCAAACGGCGAAGAACGCTGCATTGCTTGTAAGCTTTGCGAAGCGATCTGCCCGGCGCAGGCTATTACCATTGAGGCGGGTCCACGCCGCAATGACGGTACGCGCCGTACGGTGCGCTACGACATCGATATGGTGAAGTGCATCTATTGCGGCTTCTGTCAGGAAGCCTGTCCGGTGGATGCAATCGTTGAAGGTCCGAACTTTGAGTTTGCGACCGAAACCCGCGAAGAGCTTTACTATGACAAGGACAAGCTCCTTGCCAATGGCGATCGCTGGGAACGCGAAATTGCGCGCAACATTGCGATGGATGCGCCATATCGCTGATTGGTTTTGCTGAAACGCGGTTTCGGCATCCGGTTTGAAAAGCAGCAACAAGAAGGGGCGGCCCATCTTGTTGCTGGAATTTAGGTTTCGCGATTATTCGCGGCAAACAAAGACTAAAGCGGATAAAGCAATCAGGCTTTGTCCACGGAAAGGTGTTGGGGGATCCCCATGCTGACAGGTATTGCGGCAGCGTTCTTCTATCTGTTCGCCTTTATCATGATCGCCAGCGCGTTCATGGTGATTGCGGCGCGCAACCCCGTGCATTCGGTGCTGTTTCTCATCCTTGCTTTCTTCAATGCAGCGGCGCTGTTTTTGCTGACGGGGGCCGAGTTCCTCGCCATGATCCTGCTCGTCGTTTATGTCGGTGCTGTGGCGGTTCTCTTCCTCTTCGTCGTCATGATGTTGGATGTCGATTTCTCCGAATTGAAGCGTGGTGCGCTGCAATATGCGCCGGTTGGAGCTCTGGTCGGTCTCATTCTGCTGGGCGAGCTGATCGTTGTGTTTGCAGGCTCGATGTTCACGCCTAAGCTGGGGCAGGGCTCAGTTCCGATCCCGGATCTCGCAGAACGCACCAACACTGCAGCCCTCGGTGACATTCTTTACACCGACTACGTTTTCAACTTCCAGATTGCCGGATTGGTCCTTCTCGTTGCCATGATCGGTGCGATCGTTCTGACGCTGCGGCACAAGCCAAATGTAAAGCGCCAGTCGATCCCTGATCAGGTTGCTCGTACGCCTGAAACGGCGATCGAGATCAAGAAGGTCGAAACGGGCAAGGGCATCTGAGGATAAGAATATGGAAATCGGTATTTCTCATTATCTGACCGTTTCAGCCATCCTGTTTACACTTGGCGTTTTCGGTATCTTCTTAAACCGCAAGAACGTCATCGTTATCCTGATGTCTGTCGAGTTGATCCTCCTCTCGGTCAATCTCAATTTTGTGGCGTTTTCTTCAGTGCTCGGCGATATGGTCGGGCAGGTTTTCGCACTCTTCGTTCTGACTGTTGCAGCTGCAGAAGCGGCTATCGGTCTGGCAATTCTCGTTGTTTTCTTCCGTAATCGCGGTTCCATCGCGGTGGAAGACGTCAATGTTATGAAAGGTTGACGGGCAAATGCTCTATAACGCGATCGTCTTCCTTCCGCTTATTGGCTTTCTTATTGCCGGTCTTTTCGGCAATAAGATTGGCGCCAAGGCGAGTGAATACATAACTTCCGGCCTGATGGTGATCGTCGCGATCCTGTCATGGGTTGTCTTCTTTCAGATCCCGCTTGGCCACGATGCCGAAACGGTCCGTATCCCTGTGCTTCATTGGGTGACGTCTGGTTCGCTGTCGTTCGACTGGGCTCTGCGTGTTGATACGCTGACTGGCGTCATGCTGGTCGTGGTGAACTCGGTGTCGGCTCTCGTGCATATCTATTCGATCGGATACATGCACCACGACCCACATCGCCCGCGCTTCTTTGCCTATCTGTCGCTGTTCACCTTCGCCATGCTCATGCTGGTTACGTCGGACAATCTGATCCAGATGTTCTTCGGCTGGGAAGGTGTGGGTCTGGCATCTTATCTTCTGATCGGTTTCTGGTTCCAGAAGCCTTCGGCAAATGCCGCCGCAATGAAGGCTTTCGTGGTCAACCGTGTTGGCGACTTCGGCTTCCTGCTCGGTATCTTCGGCCTGTTCGCGCTGTTCCAGTCGGTTGATTACAACACGATCTTTGCTGCTGCTGCGAATTATCTGCCTGCAGAAGGTGCTGCCGATACCGGTGCGGTTGTTCTCAACTTCCTTGGCTATGAACTGCACAAGGAAACTGCGCTGACCGTTGTTTGCCTGCTGCTCTTCATGGGTGCGATGGGTAAGTCCGCGCAGTTCCTGCTGCACACATGGCTTCCTGACGCGATGGAAGGCCCAACACCTGTTTCCGCACTTATTCACGCGGCAACAATGGTGACCGCGGGTGTGTTCATGGTTGCGCGCCTGTCGCCGATCTTTGAACATTCGCATACAGCATTGCTTATCGTGACGATCATTGGCGCAACGACAGCATTCTTTGCTGCAACCGTTGCGCTCGTGCAGAACGACATCAAGCGCGTTATCGCTTACTCGACCTGTTCGCAGCTTGGTTACATGTTTGCGGCTCTTGGCGTCGGCGCTTACGGTGCAGCGGTATTCCACCTCTTCACGCACGCCTTCTTCAAGGCACTTCTGTTCCTATGCGCCGGTTCGGTTATCCATGCCGTATCGGACGAGCAGGACATGCGTCGCATGGGTGGTCTGCGTAAGCTGATCCCGATTACCTACTGGATGATGATGATCGGTACTGTCGCGATCACAGGTCTGGGTGTACCGGGCACGATTATCGGTACGGCTGGCTTCTTCTCGAAGGACGCCATCATCGAGTCGGTCTTTGCATCGCACAGCCTCGCTTCGGGTTACGCCTTCACGCTTCTGGTTATCGCAGCGATGTTCACAAGCTTCTATTCATGGCGTCTGATTTTCATGACTTTCTATGGCAAGCCCCGCGCTTCTGCTGAAGTCATGCATCATGCTCATGAATCGCCGCCAGTGATGCTCGTTCCGTTGATGCTTCTTGCTGTTGGCGCTTTGTTTGCAGGTTTTGTGTTCAAGGAATACTTCTTCGGCCACGAATATGCAGAGTTCTGGAAGGGCGCGCTTTACACGGCTCCGGGCAATGAAATCCTGGAACATTATCATCATGTTCCGCTGTGGGTTAAGTTGTCGCCGTTCATCGCAATGCTGATCGGTCTGGTTACGGCCTGGGTGTTCTACATCCGCGCACCACACATTCCGAAGACACTCGCAGAGCGTCATCGCGGTCTGTATCAGTTCCTTCTCAACAAGTGGTACTTCGACGAACTGTATGACCTGATTTTCGTCCGTCCTGCACGTTGGCTCGGCCGCTTCTTCTGGAAGGTCGGCGACGGCAAGATTATTGACGGATACGGTCCTAACGGTGTCGCTGCACGCGTTCTTGATGTTACAGGTCGCGTTGTGAAGCTGCAGTCTGGTTACCTTTATCACTACGCATTCGCGATGCTTATCGGCGTCGCCGCGCTCGTCACCTGGATGATGCTCGGGAGCTCTCTCTGATGACCGATTGGCCAATTCTATCTACGGTCACATTTCTGCCGCTCGTCGGCGCCTTGTTGATCCTTCTCATCAAGGATGACAGCGAAGCCTCGCGTCGCAACATCAAGAATGTTGCGTTGCTGACTACGGTTTTCGTTTTCATTCTCTCTCTGGTTGTCTGGGCTGGGTTTGATAATTCAAATCCGGGCTTCCAGATGGTCGAACAGGTTGACTGGCTCGGTGGTGGCATTTCCTACCACATGGGCGTTGACGGCATTTCGATGCTTTTCGTCGTGTTGACTGCTTTCCTCATGCCTTTCTGCGTGCTGGCAAGTTGGGTCGCCATCGATAAGCGCGTCAAGGAATACATGATCGCGTTCCTTATTCTGGAAACGCTCATGATCGGCGTGTTCTGCGCGCTGGATCTGTTCCTGTTCTATGTCTTCTTTGAAGCGAGCCTTATCCCGATGTTCATCATCATCGGTGTCTGGGGTGGCAAGCGCCGCGTTTATGCGAGCTTCAAGTTCTTCCTATATACGCTGCTCGGCTCGGTGCTGATGCTGATCGCGATCATGGCAATGTACTGGCAGGCCGGTACGCTCAATATCGTTGAACTGCTGAAATACGACTTCCCGGCAGGTATGCAGACGTGGCTATGGCTGGCATTCTTCGCGTCCTTCGCAGTCAAGATGCCAATGTGGCCGGTTCATACATGGTTGCCGGATGCGCACGTTGAAGCACCAACAGCAGGCTCGGTCATTCTGGCCGGTATCCTTCTGAAGCTCGGCGGCTATGGTTTCCTGCGTTTCTCGCTGCCGATGTTCCCGCTGGCATCTGCCGATTTCGCTCCGTTCGTCTTTGCACTCTCGGCAATTGCTATCGTCTACACCTCGCTTGTGGCTCTGGTGCAGGAAGATATCAAAAAGCTGATCGCATATTCGTCGGTTGCGCACATGGGCTATGTCACCATGGGTATCTTCGCAGCCAATGAGCAGGGCGTGCAGGGTGCAATCTTCCAGATGCTCTCGCACGGTATCGTTTCGGGCGCGCTCTTCCTTTGCGTCGGCGTGATCTATGATCGTATGCATACCCGTGAGATTTCGGCCTTTGGCGGTCTCGTCAACAACATGCCGAAATATGCCGTTGCCTTCCTCATCCTGACGATGGCGAATGTCGGTCTTCCGGGTACGTCGGGCTTTATCGGTGAATTCCTCACGCTGTTCGGTGTCTTCCGCGTCAATACGTGGGTGGCTCTGTTCGCAACTTCGGGTGTGATCCTGTCGGCAGCCTATGCGCTGTGGCTCTATCGCAACGTGGTGTTTGGTGCGCTGACCAAGGAAAGCCTCAAGGGCCTTCTCGATCTCAGCCCGCGTGAAAAGCTGATCCTTTATCCGCTTGTGGCCCTCACCATTTTCTTCGGTGTGTATCCAGTGCCGGTCTTCGATGCGACCGCAAGCGCTGTGCATGCACTGGTTAATCATTACGACGCAGCGCTGGCGAATGCCGCTAGCGCTTCGCTGGCGCAGTAGTAAAGGCAAAGGCCCGATGCAAACCGACCTGATTGCTTCCCTGTCTCTCGCAGCTCCCGAGGTTCTCCTCGCGCTGAGCGGGCTGGCATTGCTTATGATCGGCGTGTTCTCCGGAGAGCGCGCCTCCACACTCGTCAATGGGCTTGCTGTTGCCGTTCTGATTGCTGCACTGGCTCTTGTCGTTATCTTCCCGCACAACGGCACCGCTTTTGGCGGTGGCTTTGTGAACGATGGTTTTGCGCGTTTCATGAAGGCGCTGACATTGATCGGCTCCATCGTGACGCTCGTTATGTCTGTCGGCTTTGCGCGTGAAGAAAAGTTCGACAAGTTCGAGTTCCCTGTGCTGATCGTGCTTGCAACACTTGGCATGCTCATCATGGTGTCGGCATCCAACATGCTGACGCTCTATATGGGCCTCGAACTGCAGTCGCTTGCACTCTATGTGCTTGCAGCATTCAATCGTGACAGCGTTCGTTCGACAGAAGCTGGCCTCAAGTACTTTGTTCTGGGCGCGCTTTCTTCGGGCATGCTGCTTTACGGTATCAGCCTTGTTTACGGCTACACCGGCCATATCGGCTTTGCAGAAATCGCCAGCTCCATTTCGGGTGGCGAACGTCAGCTTGGTCTGGTGTTCGGTCTGGTGTTCATTCTGGCAGGCCTGTGCTTCAAGATTTCCGCTGTTCCATTCCATATGTGGACGCCGGACGTTTATGAAGGCTCGCCAACACCAGTAACCGCTTTCTTTGCCGCCGCTCCCAAGATGGCTGCAATGGCTCTGATCGTTCGTGTGGTTGAAGGCGCTTTTGCTCCTGTCACCCATGACTGGCAGCAGGTCATCACTTTCGTTGCAATTGCTTCGATGGTGCTGGGTGCCTTTGCCGCTATTGGTCAGCGCAACATCAAGCGCCTGATGGCTTACTCGTCGATCAGTCACATGGGCTATGCGCTCGTCGGTTTGGCAGCCGGTACGGTTGTCGGTGTTCGCGGCGTCGCCCTTTACATGGCGATTTACCTCGTCATGACGCTTGGTAGCTTTGCTTTCATCCTGTCCATGCGGACGAAAGAAGGCAATGTCGAACAGATCGAAGATCTGGCAGGCCTCTCGCGTACCAACCCGGTTATGGCAACCATCATGACCATGATGCTGTTCTCGCTTGCTGGTATCCCGCCGCTCGCTGGCTTCTTCGGTAAGTGGTACACCTTCATGGCTGCGGTTGAAGTGGGTCTCTATCCGCTCGCAATCATCGGTATCGTCGCTTCCGTTGTTGGTGCGTTCTATTACCTGCGCATGATCAAGATCATGTGGTTCGATGAACCGGTAACGACTTTCGTTCCTGCAGCAATCGAGCTGCGTCTGGTACTGCTCGCTTCGGGTGCGTTCGTTCTGTTCTACGGATTGATCGGTGGCTGGCTCGGCGGTTTGGCTGAAACTGCAGCCAAGACGTTCTTCTGAGCATGACAATGAATAAGGCCGCAGGTGATGGCATGGGTTTCACGCTGGCACCTGCGGCTTTAGCAGACGAATACCGACTGGAGTTCTTTCCAGTCGTTGGTTCTACCAATGCAGAGGCGCTTGCACAGGCTAATGCCGGTGATGCAGGGCGCCTCTGGTTCGTTTCTCCCAAACAGGAGAGCGGACGAGGGCGCCGTGGCCGTACATGGACCGCGCCCGAAGGCAATCTCGCCGCTACTCTGCTTCTCGTTGATCGCTTCGATCCGAAAACTGCTGCCACGCTCGGTTTTGTTGCAGGTCTCGCCTTGGCGGATGCTGTTGATGCCGTTTTGCCGGAAGCGGTGGTTGCCAAAGTGAATGTCGCGCTCAAATGGCCGAACGATGTTCTGGTTGATGGTGCAAAGCTTTCCGGGATTCTGCTTGAATCAACGATGCTCCCTAGTGGATGCTTCGGAATAGCGATTGGCATGGGCACAAACGTTGTCGCAGCTCCTGAAGGCTTGCCCTATACCGCGACCTCTATCAACGGATTGGGCGGCAATACGGATGCCGCAACGCTGTTTCTGGCACTTTCCGATGCATGGTGTCACTATTACCGCATCTGGGATGAGGGGCGGGGATTGAACAATATCCGCGAGCTTTGGCTCAAGCGCGCGCATGGTCTTGGTCAGCCCGTTGTGATGCAGTTGAATGGCCGGATTATTGAAGGCGTTTTTGAAACAATCGATTCGGAATGTCGGCTGGTCATCCGTGAGGACGACGGAACACGCGTCCCGGTGACTGCAGGCGATGTCTATTTTGGAACAGCGGCATCAGTTAAAGCCGTTTCCTGACAGGTTATGTGTGCAAAATACGCTTAAGTTGATGCCATTCCGGGCTTGCAAACTATCGGTAGTCGGTTCAACAGAGGCATAATCAGAGCATCTTCGGCGAAGAGTTGGTTTCTTCTCCGGAACAGGATGCATGCTATATCAAAAAGTTAGAGTGTTAAGCTGAATCAATTTGATAAGAAGGCACTCTAAAACGAAGTTAGAACAGGGAGGCATTATGCCCCGCTCACCATCGACGCAATTTGTCTTCCTGCCTCTCGGCGGTGTCGGCGAAATCGGCATGAACCTCGCCATGTATGGCTTTGGTCCTGAAGACAATCGTGAATGGATCGTGGTCGACATGGGCGTAAGCTTTGCCGGACCTGAACATCCAGGCGCGGATCTGATCCTGCCTGACATTCGGTTTCTCGAGGCCGAGAAGAACAATCTGCGCGGTATCATCATTACGCATGCGCACGAAGACCATTACGGTGCACTGCTCGATCTTTGGCCTCGCTTGAAAGCACCGGTCTATGCGACGCCATTCACGGCGGGTCTGCTTGAAGCGAAGCGCCAGTCTGAATTTGGCGCGCCAGAAATTCCAATTACGATATTCAAAGCTGGCGAAAGTTTCGAAGTCGGTCCCTTCAAGCTCGAAGCCATTGCCGTTACGCACTCGATTCCTGAGCCTGTTTCGCTTGCGATCACCACACCACTTGGCACGGTTGTTCATACGGGCGACTGGAAGATGGACCCCGATCCTTCCATGGGGCCGCTGATCGACGAAGCGCGGTTCCGCGCAATCGGTGATCGTGGGGTTCTGGCGCTGATCTGCGATTCCACCAATGCAATGCGTGAGGGTGAATCTCCTTCTGAGCGTGAAGTCGGTGATAGCCTGCGTGAGCTGATTGAGAATGCACGCGGTCGCGTGGCTGTTACAACCTTCTCGTCCAACGTCGGTCGTATCCGTTCCATTACGGAAGCAGCACGCGATGCCGGACGTCAGGTGCTGGTGGTCGGCCGTTCGATGAAGCGCACGATCGCTGTCGCAACAGAGCTTGGTTATATGGAAGGCCTGCCGGAGTTCCTAAGCGAAGATGATTACGGCTATATTCCGCGTGAAAATGTCGTGATGATCCTGACGGGCAGTCAGGGTGAACCACGTGCAGCACTCGCGAAGCTGGCGCGCGATGAAATGCGCAGCATCGCATTGTCTGCCGGTGACACGGTCATTTTCTCGTCGCGCCCGATTCCGGGTAACGAGAAAGCCATTCTCGACATCAAGAACAAACTCATCGATCAGGGTATCAAGCTGATTAGTGATGATGATGCGCTTGTGCATGTTTCCGGCCATCCGCGTCGCAGTGAACTCAAGCGCATGTATTCCTGGGTACGCCCGAGAATTCTCGTGCCGGTGCACGGCGAAGCCGCACATCTGGTTGCGCAGGGTTCATTGGGTGCCATGGAAGGCATTGAAGAGATTGCACAGGTTCGCGACGGCGATATGCTGCGCCTTGCACCAGGCAAGGCAGAAATCATCGATGAAGCGCCGGTTGGCCGTATCTACAAGGACGGCAAGCTGATCGGTGACGAAGACGAAATTGGCATGGTTGAGCGTCGCAAGCTCGCTTTTGTCGGCCATGTCGCTGTTTCTGTTCTGCTTGATCGCGATTTCAAGATTATGGACGAGCCGGATCTCGTCGCATTCGGCCTCCCGGAAGAAGATGGGCAGGGCGATCTGATGGAAGATATCCTGCTTGACGCTGCTATCGAGGCCATCGACAGCATTCCGCGCGCACGCCGTAAGGATCTCGAAGTGGTTCGTGAATCGGTCCGCCGCGCTGTTCGCTCTGCGACAAATGAGGCATGGGGCAAAAAGCCGGTAGTGACGGTGTTTATCAACCGGATAAAGTAGCTCTGTTTTCGGGAGAAGGACACTGATGCTTGAACGCCTGAACCATGTCGCAATCGCGGTGCCAGATATAAAGGCTGCTTCCGCGCTTTACAGCAGCCAATTAGGCGCGAAAGTAACCGCGCCACAAGCCTTGCCTGAGCATGGTGTTACGGTGGTCTTCATCGATGTTGGCAATACCAAGATCGAATTGCTAGAGCCATTGGGTGAGGGATCACCCATTACCTCCTTCCTCGAAAAAAATCCATCTGGCGGCATGCATCACCTCTGCTATGAGGTTGCGGATATCATCGCGGCCCGAGATCACCTCAAAGCCGAAGGCGCGCGCGTCCTCGGCAATGGTGAGCCAAAGATTGGTGCGCACGGCAAACCTGTTCTGTTTTTGCATCCCAAGGACTTCAATGGGACACTGATCGAACTGGAGGAGGTATAATCATGTCCTGGGTTTCAGGCATCGCGATTTATTTTGTCATCTGGTGGACGACGCTTTTTGCGCTTTTACCGGTCGGCTTGAGAACACAAGCAGAAGAAAATGACGTCACGTTAGGTACGGTTGCCAGTGCTCCTGCGAAGCCACGCATCGGACTCGCATTTCTGCGTACAACTCTGGTGGCTACGGTTATCTTCGGCCTTTACTATTACATGACGCAGGTCAAAGGTTTCGGCCTTGACGATATCCCGCACTTCTTCCCTGATCTGAAGTAAAAGCGGTCGTTCGATCATACTTATTTTTCTGATTTGACGGAGCGGTGCCTAAAAATTAGGCGCCGTTTTGCGTTGAGCAAGGGGCGCATTTTATTGGAGCATGCCGTGAATCTAAAACTTACTATTTCAGCATAACTGTTTGAATAGATAGACAATTAGCGATGCGAGATACTCCATTTTTATGGAGATTTTACGAAATGGAAGCGCGCCAAATTTACGCTTGGAGCATAGCGCTGACCATCATTGCAACTGAAAAATAATTAGAAAATCAACGACTTGTGTTGCGAATGAGATCTCTGCAGTCGGTGGTCGCGTTAAAGCCAAAAAAAAAGCAAGGCTTACGCCTTGCTAGTCGAATACGCGTTCGACCCGTTTCCATTTTACTGGCGGCGGCGGAATTTCGCGCCTGGATCCATCCTCCCAAGACTTTGACCGCGTGAGACAACGGTTTCATTCCGTTGTTAGGCTTGTTGCCGAAAAAAATAGCGGACTGCACAGCTTTTGTCACCAAAAATCTTTCGAGACGTCATATTTCCTTCGCATTTTTTTCTGTTCTAGTATCTCAGATACATAATACATTGAAAATTAAAGTGAATCCTCAGATGGTCTTTGGGCATCTCTTTTAATACGTACATCAATGATGGTTGTGGACGGTAAAAAGGCTGCTCAGTAAAGCGAAGCGGAGCGGGTTTTCAACAGCGGCATAACCCGTTATGAAACCGGCAAGTTTGCTTAATTTTTGCCTGATTCTACACACACTCAGTTGTTACTCAGGCAATCTCTCTCTTGATCGGTGGTCACGATGCGTCTGTCGCAGTATTTTTTGCCCATTCTGAAAGAAAATCCAAAGGAGGCAGAAATTGTCTCCCACAGGTTGATGCTGCGCGCCGGTATGATCCGGCAGCAGTCGGCAGGCATCTATTCATGGCTCCCGCTTGGTCTGAAGGTCCTCAACAAGGTCTGCAACATCATTCGTGAAGAGCAGAATCGCGCTGGTGCCAACGAAATTCTGATGCCGACGATCCAGTCCGCCGATCTTTGGCGTGAAAGCGGTCGTTATGATGCCTATGGCAAGGAAATGCTGCGCATTCAGGATCGTCAGGAGCGCGAAATGCTCTTCGGGCCGACCAATGAGGAAATGGTTACGGACATTTTCCGTTCCTATGTGCGCTCCTATAAGGATCTGCCGCTCAATCTTTATCATATTCAGTGGAAGTTCCGCGACGAAGTGCGTCCGCGTTTCGGCGTGATGCGTTCGCGCGAGTTCCTTATGAAGGACGCCTATTCGTTCGACCTCGATTATGAGGGCGCGAAAATGGCTTACTACCGTATGTTCGTCTCTTACCTGCGCACTTTTGCCCGCGTCGGCCTGCAGGCGATCCCAATGCGTGCGGATACCGGCCCGATCGGTGGCGATCTTTCGCACGAGTTCATCATTCTTGCAGAAACGGGCGAAAGCCAGGTTTATTGCGATAAGGCTTATCTCGATCTGGCGGTTCCGGGTGCTGATACGGATTTCCGTAATGACGCACAGCTGACGGATATCGTTACGCGCTGGACGACGCCTTACGCGGCAACAGATGAAATGCACGACGAAGCAGAATGGTCGGCGGTGAAAGCTGACGATCAGGTTTCGGCTCGTGGTATTGAAGTTGGTCACATCTTCCATTTTGGCACCAAGTATTCCGAACCAATGGGTGCAAAGGTGCAGGGACCTGATGGCAAGGAACACCTCGTATCGATGGGTTCTTATGGTATTGGCCCGTCGCGTCTGGTTGCAGCTGCGATTGAAGCTTCGCACGATGAAGCAGGCATCATCTGGCCAAAGGCAATCGCACCGTTCGGCGTTGGCATTGTCAACATGAAGCCCGGCGATGAGGGTTGTGACGGCGTGAGCGAAAAGCTCTATGAAGCGTTTACCAATGCTGGGATTGATCCACTGCTGGATGATACGGACAATCGTCCGGGTTCCAAGTTTGCGACAATGGATCTGATCGGTCTGCCTTATCAGGTGATCGTCGGTCCACGCGGCGTTGCTGCGGGCGAAGTCGAAGTCAAGGATCGCAAGACGGGTGAGCGTCAGAACCTCACTGTTGAAGCGGCAATCAACCTTTTGACGGCTTAAACATGAGCAATGCGGCGGCAGCAAAATCTGACGGCAAGCAGAAGGTATCCAGCAAGGCGCCTTCTTCTGGTCCGTTCTCAGGCTATGAGCGGATGATCGCATGGCGCTATTTGCGAGCGCGCCGCCGCGAGACGTTTATCTCGGTCATTGCCGGTTTTTCTTTCACTGGCATCATGCTTGGTGTTGCCACGCTCATCATTGTTATGGCGGTGATGAACGGGTTTCGTGCCGAGCTTTTGAACCGCATTTTGGGTATCAATGGCCACCTCATCATGCAGCCGATGGATCGGCCTCTTGATGATTATGCGAGCCTCATCCAGCGCATAGATGGGATCAAGGGTGTCCAGTTCGCTATTCCTGTGGTCGAGGGGCAAGCCCTCGTTCAGGGTAACATCGGTGCTGGCACCGGTGCATTGGTACGTGGTCTTCGCGAAGAGGATCTTGACAAGCTCAAGCTTGTTTCCACGAATGTAAAACAGGGCACATTGAAGGGCTTCGATCAGAGCGGCGGCGTGGCAATTGGCACCCGTATGGCTGAAAATCTCGGCCTTTCTATTGGCGATTCACTGCGCGTTATCTCACCCGATGGTGACGTCACGCCTTTTGGCGTCAATCCACGCGTGAAGGCCTATCCGATTGTTGCAATCTTCGAGATCGGCATGTCGGAATATGATGCGTCAATCGTCATGATGCCGCTCTCAGAGGCGCAGCTTTTCTTCAATCAGGAAGGCAAGGTGCAGTCGCTGGAGATATTTGTCGATAACCCCGACAAGGTGGATGCAATGCGTGCGCCTGTCGAAGAAGTAGCAGCCCGCCAGATTTCTCTGGTGGATTGGCGCCAGCGTAACCAGACTTTCTTTTCGGCGCTACAGGTCGAACGTAATGTCATGTTCATGATCCTGACGCTGATCGTGCTTGTCGCTGCGCTCAATATCATCTCCGGTCTCATCATGCTTGTGAAGGACAAGGGGCACGATATCGCTATCCTGCGCACCATGGGTGCAACGCGCGGCGCGGTGATGCGCATATTCCTGATGACTGGCGCTGCCATTGGTGTGACGGGGACGCTTGCAGGCGTCGTCTTAGGCGTTGTCGTATGCCTTAATGTTGAGCGTCTGCGTGAGTTCTTCTCTTGGCTTTCGGGTACAACATTGTTCAATCCGGAACTTTATTTCCTGAGCACGCTACCCGCGAAGATGGATGTTGGTGAAACATTGTCCGTCATAGCAATGGCTTTGATCCTTTCTTTTATTGCCACCATTTTGCCGGCATGGCGCGCTGCTAAGCTCGATCCGGTCGAAGCCCTGAGGTATGAATAATGGCGGCTGAAATCATTCTGCGTCTGGAAAATGTCAGCCGCGCCTATAAGGAAGCTGATCGCGAACTCGTTATTCTCAAGGACGCGAACTTTACACTGCGTCGCGGCGAGATGGTCGCGCTCGTTGCACCATCTGGTGCGGGCAAGTCGACTTTGCTGCATACAGCCGGTCTGCTTGAACGCCCGGACAGCGGCGATGTCATTATTGATGGCCGTTCATGTGGTGGTCTGTCGGAAGACGAGCGTACAGCGGTTCGTCGCAACGATGTCGGCTTTGTCTATCAGTTCCATCATCTGTTGCCGGAATTTTCAGCCCTTGAAAATGTGATGATGCCGCAAATGATCCGTGGTTTGCCGCAGAAGGCAGCATCAGTACGTGCACAGCAGCTGCTCGATTATATGAAGATCGGCAAGCGTGCGTCTCATCGTCCCTCGGAGCTTTCCGGTGGTGAGCAGCAGCGCGTCGCGATTGCGCGTGCGGTTGCCAATGCGCCTCTGGTATTGTTGGCCGATGAGCCGACAGGCAATCTCGATCCGACGACCTCGTCTTATGTCTTCGGTGCGCTGGAAGCACTTGTGCGTCAGTCGGGCCTTGCAGCTTTGATTGCAACGCATAACCACGAACTGGCCCGCCGTATGGATCGTCGTGTGACGCTTCGCGAAGGCAAGGTCGTCGACGTCTAATCAGTCGCCTATCAAGGGGCGATGCGCAAAGCGCTCGCGCCTTGATATGTAGACAAAACTTCCCCCTCATATCTTGTTTGTTCAACGCCGGTGGCCATGCTGCCGGCGATTGCACGTTTATTTTTCGTAAACCTTAAATACATGCATCTATAAGAACGGGTGTTGACATTAGAACAAAAATGGAACAAAAAATAAACATACGTGAACAAAGAGGAGTTATTCCAATGACCGATCTCGTCTACGACGTTTTGTCTTTCGTCTCCGTCAGCCTGTTCGTTGCCACTTTCGCCATCTGGGTAAGTGTAATCTGAAAACGTGATAAGGGTTCTTCTGTGAACCCCGTTGATTGTAACGACCGTCGCTCTGGACTTCGTTGCCGTATTCCCCGAAACTGGCGTAGTGGGCGATAAGAGTCGCCCGTTACCGGGTGCAGCTCTCATTGAATGAGACGTGCCCGGACGGCGCTGGGACATGATTTCGCTATCATGGTATGGCAGTGCTTTCAGCTCTGTATAGATCGGGGAAATAGAATGAGTGATACAGCAAGCATTGCAGCGGGCGAGGGCAAGTCGTCACCTCGTTTCGTCCATTTGCGGGTACATTCTGCCTATTCCTTGCTTGAAGGCGCATTGCCTGTCGGCAAGATCATCAAACAGGCGATTGCCGATGAAGCACCGGCCATCGCGATAACTGATAGCAATAATCTTTTTGGTGCACTGGAATTTGCGCAGAAGGCGTCGAAAGACGGTTTGCAGCCAATTATCGGTTGTCAGCTGGACTTGGGGTTTGGCGATCACAATGATAACAGCCGCAGTGCCAATCGCCGACTGGTTCTCGATTTGGCGCCTGTTGTTTTGCTCGCTTCGACCGAAGAGGGCTATGCGAATATCGTTAGGCTCGTCAGCCGTGCCTTCCTTGATACTCCGTCGGGCGATCCGGTTCACATCGAAGCAAACTGGCTATCCGGCTTGTCCGATGACGTCATTGTGCTTTCGGGTGGACAGCTCGGTCCAATCGGACGGGCTTTTGCTGCAGACCGCCCGGACCGTGCAGAAGCACGTCTGGCGTTTTTGAAAGAAGCTTTTGGAAATCGGCTATATGTCGAATTGCAGCGACAATCCGGCTATGACCGTGCGCTTGAGGCGAAGACTGTTGAGCTCGCCTATGCGATGGACTTACCGCTTGTTGCAACCAATGAAGCCTTCTTCCTCAAGGCGGAAGACTTCGAGGCACATGACGCGCTGCTTGCTATTGCCGAAGGGCAAATCCTTTCCAATGATGATCGCCGCCGTCTGACACCGGATCATCATCTCAAAAGCCGCGCAGAAATGGCGGCTCTATTTGCAGACCTGCCGGAAGCACTCGAAAACACGATTGAAATTGCCGAACGTTGCAGCTGGTTCACGCAGACGCGTCAGCCCATTCTGCCGCGCTTTACTGGTGAGTCTGATGATCCAGAGGCAGGTATTCAGGCCGAAGCCGAAGAGCTGGCCCGACAGGCGCGTGAAGGCCTGAAGATGCGGCTGGAAACTGCCGGTCTTGCCGAAGGATATACGGAAGAACAATATGCCGAACGTCTCGATTACGAGATTGGCATTATCACCCGCATGAAGTTCCCGGGTTACTTCCTGATCGTTGCGGACTTTATCAAATGGGCGAAGTTGCACGGCATTCCAGTCGGGCCGGGACGTGGTTCAGGTGCTGGCTCTCTCGTCGCTTACGCATTGACTATTACCGACGTCGACCCACTAAGGTTTTCGCTGCTGTTTGAGCGCTTTCTTAATCCAGACCGCGTATCGATGCCCGATTTTGATATCGACTTCTGTCAGGAACGCCGCGAAGAAGTCATTCGCTACGTACAGGAGAAATATGGGCGCGATCAGGTCGCACAGATCATAACTTTCGGAACGCTTCAGGCGCGCGCTGTGCTGCGCGACGTGGGACGCGTTCTCGAAATGCCTTACGGGCAGGTTGACCGTCTTTGTAAGCTGGTGCCGCAGAACCCGGCCAATCCGGTGTCACTGGCGCAGGCTATTGAGACAGAGCCGAAAATCAATGAAGAGCGCGAGAAAGAACCGGTCGTCGGTCGTCTTCTCGATATGGCGCTGAAGCTTGAAGGGCTTTATCGCCACGCCTCAACGCACGCTGCCGGTATTGTGATTGGTGATCGGCCTCTTTCTGAACTCGTGCCAATGTATCGCGATCCTCGTTCGGATATGCCGGTTACTCAGTTTAACATGAAGTGGGTCGAGCAGGCGGGACTGGTCAAGTTCGACTTTCTCGGTCTGAAAACGCTCACCGTGCTGGAAACAGCCGTCAAGCTTGTTGCGCGTAAAGGCATTGAAATTGACCTTACGCGCCTGCCGTTCGATGACGCACTGACTTATGAAATGCTTTCGCGCGGCGAAACCGTCGGCGTGTTCCAGGTTGAAAGTGCGGGCATGCGCAAGGCGCTGCTCGGCATGCGTCCTGACCGGATTGAGGACATTATTGCGCTTGTGGCGCTTTATCGTCCGGGTCCGATGGAGAATATCCCGACCTATAATGCGCGTAAGAACGGTGAGGAGGAAATCGCCTCCATTCACCCGAAAATCGACGGCCTTATCAAGGAAACGCAGGGCGTTATCGTCTATCAGGAACAGGTTATGCAGATCGCGCAGGTGCTTTCGGGCTATTCGCTCGGTGAAGCTGACCTTCTGCGTCGCGCGATGGGTAAGAAGATCCGCGAGGAGATGGACAAGCAGCGCGTTCGTTTCGTCGATGGTGCGATTGAAGGCGGTGTCGACAAGGCGCAGGCGAATATGATTTTCGACCTGTTGGCCAAGTTCGCTGACTATGGCTTCAACAAGTCTCATGCCGCAGCCTATGCAATCGTGTCTTACCAGACCGCCTATATGAAGGCGCATTATCCAGTCGAGTTCCTCGCGGCTTCGATGACCTACGATATGTCCAACGCCGACAAGCTCAACGATTTCCGCCGCGAGGCCAATCGTCTGGGTATCGATGTGGTGACACCATCTGTCATGACTTCCTTCCGCCCGTTTGAAGTTGGCGAAAAGAAGATTTTCTACTCGTTGGCAGCGATTAAGGGCGTTGGCGAAGCGGCTGTGGACCATATCGTCAATGTGCGGGCTGAGAAGCCGTTTGAAAGCCTTGAGGATTTCTGCGAGCGTATTGATCCGAAAATCGTCAATCGACGTGTGATGGAAAGCTTGATCAATGCGGGCGCGCTCGATTGTTTTGGGCGTGATCGCGCTGCAATGAGCGCGGGCATGGATCGCATCATGGGCTTTGCGCAGCGCACTCAGGAAAATGCGGCCAGTGGTCAGTCCGACATTTTCGGTCTTTCGGGAGCGCCAAAGGAACAATTGATCCTGCCACAGGCCGCTCCCTGGTTGCCGTCAGAAAAGCTGCACCGCGAATTCCAGGCGGTAGGCTTTTATCTATCTGCTCATCCGCTGGACGAATATCGTCAGGTTCTCGATCGTATGCGCGTTCAGAGTTGGGCAGATTTCTCGGCCGCTGTGAAGCGCGGTGCAAATGCAGGACGTCTGGCGGGCACTGTCACCACGCGTCAGGAACGCAAAACGCGCACTGGCAACAAGATGGGTATCGTGCAGCTTTCCGATGCCAGCGGTCAGTTTGAAGCTGTGCTTTTCTCCGAAGGTCTTGCGCAGTATCGCGATCTTCTCGAAAGTGGTAAATCGGTGGTCATCACGGTTGCCGCCGAAAACCGTCCGGAAGGCATAGGCTTGCGTATCCAGACGGTACAATCGCTGGAAGATGAGGCATGCCGGATGCAGAAGGCGCTCCGGCTTTATCTTCGCTCCGCTGAAGCTTTGAAGCACATCGTGCCGCATTTCAACACGCGTGGCGATGGTCAGGTGAGCCTTATCGTGATCAAGGAAGAAGGCCAGCGTGAAGTTGAGATCGAACTTCCGCATCGCTATCGTGTCAGCCCACAGATCGCCAGCGCCATGAAGGCAATTCCCGGTGTCGTGGAAGTCGAACTGGTTTAGAGCCCATCCCGAAAACCGTTTCACACTTTTCGGGATGCGCTCTAAATCTATCGATTTACTTCACGGAAACCGGGCGGTTGTCCGCCCGGTCGTAATTGATCTTAGTAAGCAGCAGTGAAACGCTGGCGAATATGCTTACCCTGTTCCGCTTCATCGACGATCGCAACGGCCAGATCTTCAACTGAAATTTTGCTTTCGCCCTTGTCGTCAAAAACAGGCTGGTCTGCACCAAGGCGATATTTGCCTGTACGTTCGCCGGGCTGGAGAATGATGGCAGGTGAAACGAATGTCCAATCCAGGTCCTTCTCTTCGCGCAGTTCGTTGAGTGCCTGACGTGCGCCCAGCGCACCTTCCTTCCATTCGGCAGGAAACTCAGGGGAGTCCACGAGCTGATGGCCATTGATCTCAAGGCTACCTGCACCGCCAACTGCGATCAGACGCTTCACGCCTGCTTTTTTGGCAGCTTCATTGATGGAACGGCTGCCGTTGATGTGGTTTTCGCGAATATTGGCGTCTGCCCAGCCGGGATTGAATGCTGAAATGACGATGTCGCTGCCAGCAATCTGCTTTGCGAGCGCATCGGTGTCGAATACGTCGGTCTTTACAGCAGTCACATTATCGAGTTTCGCAACCTTATCCGTATTGCGGACCAGGGCGGCGACACTGTGGCCGCGTGATGCAGCTTCCTTGAGGACGGCAGCGCCAACAAAACCTGTAGCGCCGATCAGTGCGATTTTAGCCATGACATTTTCCTTTCAGTTCCAATCATAGAAGTGATATTTAATAATCAGGTTCTTTATGGTAACTAGGTAGTCGATACGCAGAGCCTTGTGAAGAACGCACTTTTTCATGGTTAGGGTACATGGAAGTAACTGTGTCGCTGACAAGAGCGGTCAGTCGAGAATGAAGCGGCAGAAGCATGCCCAAGGAGACAGAATGACGATCACCACACGCCCGGATGCCAAAACGCCGTTATTGTCGTCGACGGCTGCGTTTCAATCCGACCCAGAAGGTGAAGGCCTATGTCCAATCCGCGAAGTGCTTGACCGGGTGGGAGATACGTGGAGCATTCTCGTTGTCTTCAACTTGCAAACAGGCTCCATGCGTTTCAACGCGCTGCGGCGAGCGATTGAGGGTATTTCCCAACGGATGCTGACTGTTACCTTGCGTTCGCTCGAGCGTGATGGGTTAGTGGCACGCCATGTGCGTCCGACCTCACCGCCTGAGGTCGAGTATTCCTTGACGGAGCTCGGCCATTCACTGGCGGTGCCGATTGATGTTCTCGGGCAATGGGCAGTCAAGAATCGTAAGGAAATGCGGGAAGCCCGTTCACGCTTTGATGGCGAGGCAGAAGAATAAGGAACCTGATACGGGTGGACTCGTTACTCTCCTAGAGCGTGTCGCGCTTAATCGCACCCATGGCGCTCGCTCTAGATTCTTTTAACTGTCGCATGTTCACGAACGCTAAATGAATCCATTTAGCTGCGACATGCTTTAGCCAAGGGAGTAATAACAATGCCAGCAAAATCACAGGCTCAGCAAAAAGCTGCCGGTGCCGCACTTGCCGCCAAGCGCGGCGAGATCAGGAAAAGCGAGCTGATCGGTGCTTCAAAAGAAATGTATGAATCGATGACTGAGAAAGAACTCGAAGAATTTGCAGAGACCAAGCACAAAGGCTTGCCAGAGTATGTCTCGGATAAAAAGAGCAACTGATTAAAAGTCAGTTGCTCCGATAGGCGGCAAACAACGCTTACTTTGCGCCTTTTCCGGGTGCCAGTTCGATTGCCTTAAGCTTGCCACCAGTTATGCCGCAGCGCAGGGTGATCGTATCCCATTGTGTGCCGCCGCTTTTTGTACGGGCTTCACCGGGTACTGAAATAACGGCAGAAACCTTATTCGCGTCTTTGGCGCTGAACTTCGATGATTTGTCGTTGGTTGTAGCAGCAGCGATATCGTCCTTGGTAAAGCCGAGACGATCATATTTCTTGCTCTTCTTCACATAGTCATAGGCGCTCGCGATGCAATCAGCCACTTGCGGTGATGCTTGCTGGTCTTTTACGAGGGTCTGATAATTCCCTGTGAAATCCTTTGAACGCTTGGGTACGGCGTCTGCATGGGCAGCACCTGCGATTCCGAGAGTGAAAATTGCAGAAAGTATAATCTGGGTCGATTTCATGGATCGCTTCCTTTGAAAAGCCACCGCGCAAATTGCGGTAAGCAAAATCGATAATGACGATGCTATTAGAAAGGTAGTTTTGGTTTTTTAATGGTGCCCCCACCTAGTGTGGTGGATTTGAAGTTCCTATCAGTTGTGTTGCATCCACGTTTAGGAACTTCAAATCCGTAAACCACACTAGATTCAATATCATACTAGTATGGCTTGGAGCCCGAAATTCGTTCAAACGGTTGCTTTATGGTGTGACGAATTCCGGGTTCGCCATACTAGCTCCAGATTATCTTATTGGCAGATTCGAGCAAGGCAGGATTTGCCATGACATCCCTGATCCAGATGCATATTTGTGCGGTGGGCAGCATCGCCGTCGGGGCCGATCACGGTCATGAAAAGCTTACAACTTGCGCCATGCACGGCACGCCAGAAAGCCTTTTCCTTTTCTGATCCATTCCAGCCGCTTTCAAGTTCGGTTTTGGACCCATCCGAGAACTTGAATGACATGATATCGAGCGCATTAGCGAATGCATGTTCAGAAACGCGGCCTGTCGATGCACCATTCACATTACGACATTGATAATCTGATCCGGTGCCAATTTCGGTGATCTTGATGCTATCGCCATATACTTTCCTGGCTGCATCCTTAACGTCTGTAGACCATTCGGCGAGCGTGACAGCCATGGCGCAGTTTGTCGTGACTGCATTCGCAAATTCTAACGGTTCGACTTTGCCAATAGCAGTGAGTGAGAGCGGCGAACGCGCACTGCATTGCGAACCATCTTCGATCGGTGGCAAAAGTTTCCCCTCCACGTCGCCTGCCATCAATGCCGGACACGATACCTGATAAATACGCTCGGCCTTTTTGGGTTCAGGCTGTTCATCGACGGGCTTGGCTTGTTCCATAGGTTTTTCGGGCTTCTTTTCCGGCAGTGGCGTTGCATTATTGGCGGGCGCAGGCGCGGGAGCCGCCACAGCAGGCTCTTTTGTCTCTTCGCGTGCTGGTGCAGGCGTTGGCACCGGAACAACACTTAATGACGGCAAAGCCTTGCTCTGGGTGGAAGGGGGAGCTTTTGATTGCTGGCGCTTGATGTTACGCTTTTTCTTTGAGCGTTTTTGGGGAGACGGCTGCTTTGTGTTGCCGCTCAGCACTCTTTCAATGAAGGTCTGTGCATTTGCTGTTGCAGGTCCGGTCATATTTTCAATCGGGAGCACCGTGACTGCGACAGCCAGGAGACAGGTGGTAATACTCTTTTGAAAGAAAGAGAAAGAAACGGCCATGTTCACCTCTTTTGATAGCGAGCGCTATGGCCTAATGTCGAAGGGGTACTTGTCGTTCCTTCACACTTGATGGCAGGTCGTTGCATTTAGTCTGTAAGGGATATCAACGCGCATCTCACCCGAAAACGGCTTTGCACTTCTCTGGATGCGCGATAAACGGCTGAAATGGCCGAAAATCAGGGCTTCAGCCTTGACAAGATGACACTGCAATGACTAAAAGCCGCCATCGCTGGAGCCCAAACGCTCCGGCGTTTCATTTGACGTGTCCCGTGGATGAAGTTGCGCTCGCGTACTTCATCCTGTCAGTCCTTGAAAACCAAGGGCAGAGGAGGGCGCGTTTCCTATCTGTGCCGCAAGGCGCACCAACTTTTTAAAGGAAATGCGATGAGCAAGCGCGAATCCGCTAAGTACAAAATTGATCGCCGTCTTGGCGAAAACATCTGGGGCCGTCCGAAGTCCCCTGTAAACCGTCGTGAATATGGCCCAGGCCAGCACGGTCAGCGCCGTAAGGGCAAGCTGTCTGACTTCGGTGTACAGCTCCGCGCAAAGCAGAAGCTCAAGGGCTTCTACGGCGATATCTCGGAAAAGCAGTTCCGCAAGACCTATGACGAAGCAGCTCGCCGCAAGGGTGATACCGGTGAAAACCTCATCGGCCTGCTCGAATCGCGTCTGGATGCTGTTGTGTACCGCGCAAAGTTCGTTCCAACGATCTTCGCTGCGCGCCAGTTCATCAACCACGGCCACGTGAACGTGAACGGTCGCCGCGTCAACATTCAGTCGTTCCGCCTCAAGGCTGGTGACGTTGTTGAAGTTCGCGAAAAGTCGAAGCAGCTCGTCATCGTTCTCGAAGCAGTTTCGCTCGCAGAACGCGATGTTCCTGACTACGTTGAAGTCGATCACAACAAGATGGTTGCGACCTTCGCACGCGTTCCGGTTCTGGGCGACGTTCCATACGCCGTTCAGATGGAACCAAACCTCGTCGTCGAATTCTATTCGCGTTAATTCTGAGCCTCTAGCTCAGTCTGCAGAAATAAATGGTCGCCCTTGGTTCCCCCAAGGGCGGCTTTTTTGTATGTAGGTCTAAATTTCTCTTATTCGCAGGAAGCACCATGAACGCTTTCGATCCAAATATCGCCGAAGATGCCGGAACTGACGGTTGTCATCCACTTTTTCGCGATGTTCCGACTTCGGTTGAATTCAACAAACTGCGTAAACGTCTGTTGCGGCTGACACGTCAGGCTGTTGATGACTTCGCCATGGTAAAGCCCGGCGAGCGCTGGATGGTGTGTCTTTCAGGCGGCAAGGATTCTTATGGTTTGCTTGCTTTGTTGCTCGACCTTAAATGGCGTGGCCTGCTGCCGGTCGAACTGCTGGCAGTCAATCTCGATCAGGGACAGCCAAATTTTCCAAAGCACATTCTGCCCGATTTTCTGAACAAGTATGGGATCGAGCATCGTATCGAATATCAGGATACCTATTCGATTGTGACGGAGAAGCTGCCTGAAACGAGCACCTATTGCTCGCTTTGCTCGCGCCTGCGTCGCGGCAATCTTTATCGCATCGCGCGGGAAGAAGGCTGCTCCGCAATCGTTCTCGGGCATCATCGCGAAGATATTCTCGAAACCTTCTTCATGAACTTGTTTCATGGTGGTCGCCTTGCCGCGATGCCGCCGAAGCTTCTCAATGACGAAGGCGATCTGATGGTGTTCCGTCCGCTTGCTTACGCAGCTGAGGAAGATCTCGAAAAATTTGCGACGGCGATGCAATTTCCGATCATTCCGTGCGATCTGTGCGGCAGTCAGGAAGGTCTTCAGCGCAATGCAATGAAGGCGATGCTGACTGATATCGAAAAGCGCATGCCCGGCCGCAAGGATACGATGATCCGCGCCATGACCAATGTGCGCCCAAGCCATCTACTCGATCGCAAGCTGTTTGATTTCGCCAGTTTAATGGCAAATGATGATACGGAGAATGATAGTGCAGTTTGATGAAAAGCAGATCGATTGGTTGGCTGATCTTCTGGCAGAAGCCGCGAACGAAGAAATCATGCCGCGTTTTCGGCAACTGGGGCAGGGCGATATTCGCCAGAAAACTTCTCCTGCGGATCTCGTTACTGAAGCCGACGTAAACGCAGAGCGCTATATCACTGCGCGCCTCAACGAACGCTTTCCCAACGCGTTGATTGTTGGCGAGGAAGCTTGCTCCGACGATGAAACATTGTTGAATGGTCTTGGCGAGGCGGATCTTGCGTTCACTATCGATCCGGTCGACGGCACTTTTAACTTTGCATCAGGCGTTCCGCTCTTTGGTGTGATGCTGGCAGTTGTATCGAAAGGTGAAACGGTTGCCGGCATTATCTACGATCCGGTTGGCAAGGACTGGATACTGGCTGCAAAAGGCGGAGGTAGTCATATCCGCTACGCGAATGGTTCCACGAGCCCTGTGAGGGTGGCAGAAGCCGCAGATATATCGCAGATGACGGGATCGGTTTCCTGGCAATATACAGCAGAGCCGGTGCGGTCACGTCTTGCGCGCAATCACACGAAGTTTCTGTCACAGATCGGCTATCGCTGTGCCGCACATGAATATCGCATTATCGCAACCGGTGGTGCGCATTTTGCGGTCTATAACAAGCTGATGCCATGGGATCATCTTCCGGGCGCACTTATTCATCAGGAAGCAGGTGGATATCTCGCGCGCTGGGATGAAAGCCCGTATCTGCCATCACATACTGGTGGTGGAATACTGGTTGCGCCTGACAAGGAAAGCTGGAAAGCAATTCAGACTGCCCTTTGGGCAGAGTAAACAAAAGCCCGCCAAATGGCGGGCTTTTTAATTGATGATCAGATCGGCTTGTTGTGCGGCTTGAACATTTTGCCACGCTCGGCAATCAAAACACAAATGAATGCGATGAAGCCTAAGACGCAATAGCCAGCGGCAACGGGTGTCGTTGTTCCATCAAAAGACTGCCCGATAACGGCACCAAGTGCGGCACCGATAACCGTCTGCGCGAAGCCCAGAACGGAAGAGGCTGTACCGGCAACTTCACCGAGCGGTTCCATAGCAAGCGCATTGAAGTTGGCTGTCACGAGGCTGAATGAGAACATGATGGTCATGTAGATCGTCATCAGCATCCAGAACGGCACAGGGCCTTTCATGGCCACTGAAAGGACAACCCAAAGCAGGCTAAAGCCAACGAATACCAGCAGCATGGTTTGCGAGATTCGGCGCATTCCGTAACGCCCGACAAGGCGCGAATTGAGGAATGACGCGAGTGCAAGCGTCATTGCCACAGCCGCGAAAGCCAGTGGGAACATGGTGCCGAGCTGGTATATGCCCACGAAAATCTGCTGTGCGGAGTTGATGTAGCCAAACAGCGCACCGAGGATGAAGGACGTACCGAGCATATAGAAAAGAGCGACACGGTTGGAGAGGACGATGCCGAAACCTCCGATGATGCTCTTGACTGTAAGCGGGCGGCGGTGATCAACGGGTAGCGTTTCTGGCAGGCGGATATAGGCCCAGACGGCGACAATAGCCGCCATGATCGCCATTGAGAGGAAGATCAGGTGCCACTCGCCGAACAGCATGATCAGCTGTCCTGTGGCGGGTGCAATGACTGGCAGGATCATGAAAACCATCATGACAAGCGACATGACTTCCGCCATCTGGCGTCCGGCAAAACGATCACGTACAACGGAAACGGCAATAACACGGGTTGCCGCAGCGCCAAGTCCCTGTAATACGCGCAAGACAATAAGCGTCGTAAAATCGGTGGCAACAGCAGCACCCAGCGCTGCGAGAATATAGATCGCCAGACCGCCGAAAAGCGGCAGTCGCCGACCGAAGCGATCGCTCAGTGGACCATAAAACAACTGCGAGACGCCAAAGCCCAGCAAATAGGCTGTGATGACAAACTGCGCGTGGTTTTCGGTGAGAACCCCAAGGCTTGCTCCGATCTGCGGCAGACCGGGCAACATGATATCAACTGCGAGCGCATTGATTGCCATGATTGCGGCGATAAGAGCAATAAATTCGGTGCGTCCGCGCATGGATGCTTTCTGGTCCGGCGAACCGTTCCTGATGTCTAGCGGCATGACTGGTATTCCTTGGCAAAATTAGGTGCCACGTGCGGAGCATGCGGCGCAAGATCAGAGATTTCAAAAGCAAGTCTGGCGGGCGAGAGCCGCTTAGCCCGAATATCAGGCCAATATAAAAGGCGCCAACAATCGGCGCCTTTTAGAATAAAAGGGAGGCAAAAGCCGTATGAGGGGTAATTAATCCTCAAGCAGCCTTGGTGGCAATACCCTTGTCAGCAAAAAGTGTCTGCAACTCGCTTGACTGGAACATTTCGCGTACGATATCGCAACCGCCAATGAACTCGCCCTTTACATAAAGCTGAGGGACGGTTGGCCAGTTGGAATAGTCCTTGATGCCCTGACGGATTTCGTCGGAAGCGAGCACGTTCACGCCCTTATAGTCGACTCCGAGGTAGTCGAGAATCTGTACGACCTGACCGGAGAAACCGCACTGTGGGAAGCCTGGCGTGCCCTTCATGAACAGCACGATATCGTTGGTCTTCACTTCATTGTCGATAAAATCGTTGATTCCGGTCATTTCAATTCCTTTCAGGATGCCGGTTCAAATCCCGGCCCGCGTAGGGAGAGGTTCTACCTCAATATAGTAAGCTGGGCTTTGGTAATCACCCTCTGGAGGTGAAAGCAAGTCAAATTAGCGCGAAAACAGGTCGTGTTGGGGGCAGCATCTTGCCGCAGGAAGAAAATCACCGCCTCCAATCGTCACTTACGATGCTGCTCTGGTATATTTCATACTCAGATAGTTTCTTTCGCAAGCACAACAATCAGAGGCGGCGTATTTCACTTATTCCGGTACGCTGGTCTGAAGAGCGAGCGCATGAAGAACGCCGCCCATATTGCCCTTGAGGGCATCATAAACCATCTGGTGCTGCTGCACGCGTGACTTGCCGCGGAAACTTTCCGCAACAACTTCAGCAGCATAATGATCTCCGTCTCCGGCAAGGTCGCGGATCGTAACCTTTGCGCCGGGAATACCTTCGCGTATCAGTTTTTCGATCTCATGAGCGTCCATAGCCATGCAAATTCTCCTGCCTTTTCGGGCTTCTTCTTGTTTGTCTCGAATCGTAACGCATTATCGTTATACGTTAACCCCAATCTGTCTAACTTTTAAATCATAGACAAGCAAACGCCCGGCACAGTGTTCCCGGCCGGGCGTCAATTGGTAACAGTTCCAACCGATAACGATTAGTTGTCGACCGCAGCTTCACCGCTCATGAAGTCCGGGAACCAGCCTTCAAAAGCCTTGCTGAGATCAGCAACAGCAACGTCAACAGTGCCCGCGAATTGCAGGCGATCACCGCCAACTGTTCCGAGTACGCGGAATGGAATTCCGACGCCTTCGGCGTTCAATGCAATGAGCTTTGCCATCTCAGGCGTTGCGGCAATAACATAGCGCGCCTGATCTTCACCGAAAAGAGCTGCATGAGGCAGGCCGTCACCCGCATCAAGCACAGCACCCTTGCCGGATTTGATCGCCATTTCGGCAACTGCAATAGCAAGGCCGCCATCGGACAGATCGTGACAAGCAGTTACCTGACCATTGCGGATGGCTGAGCGAACAAACTCACCGTTGCGTTTTTCAAATGCCAGATCGACTGTCGGCGCAGGACCATCAGCGCGGTCGAACAAATCGCGCAGATAGACGGACTGGCCGAGATGTGTGCCGTCTGCGCCAAGAAGAACCAGCGTGTCGCCGTCCTGCATGCCGCCAATCTTAGCCATCTGCGACCAATCAGGGATGAGGCCAACGCCAGCAATGGTCGGCGTTGGCAGGATTGCCTGACCATTGGTTTCGTTATAGAGCGAGACATTGCCGGATACGATCGGGAAGTCGAGTGCACGGCAGGCTTCGCCAATGCCTTCGATAGCCTTGACGAGCTGACCCATGATTTCCGGCTTTTCAGGATTGCCGAAGTTCAGATTGTCGGTCGAAGCAAGTGGCTCAGCGCCGGTCGCAGTGATGTTGCGCCAGCATTCGGCCACCGCCTGCTTACCGCCTTCAAAAGGATCAGCTTCGCAATAGCGCGGAGTGACGTCAGACGAAAAAGCCAGAGCCTTTGTGTCGTGACCTTCAACGCGGATCACACCGGCATCGCCACCAGGGATTTGCAGCGAGTTGCCCTGAATGAGCGTGTCATACTGTTCGTAAACCCAGCGGCGCGACGAACCATCCGGCGAACCGATGAGCTTGAGCAGCGCATCCGAATAGTCTTCAACCTGTGGCACGTTGCTGGCAGGCAGCGGTGCGTGCTTGCCCGGTTCCATCCACGGACGATCATATTCAGGAGCCTCGTCACCGAGTTCCTTGATCGGCAGGTTGGCGACTTCTTCGCCCTGATGGATGACACGGAAGCGCAGATCGTCCGTTGTCTTGCCGACAATCGCGAAATCGAGGCCCCATTTGCGGAAGATTGCCTGAGCTTCTTCTTCCATTTCCGGCTTGAGCACCATGAGCATACGCTCCTGGCTTTCAGACAGCATCATTTCATAAGCCGTCATGTTCACTTCGCGGACCGGAACGTGGTCGAGAATGAGTTCGATGCCGAGGTCGCCCTTAGCACCCATTTCAACAGCAGAGCAGGTGAGGCCTGCTGCGCCCATATCCTGAATGGCGATAACTGCGCCCGAAGCCATCAGCTCAAGGCAGGCTTCCAGAAGGCACTTTTCAGTAAACGGATCGCCAACCTGAACAGTAGGACGCTTTTCTTCGATAGATTCGTCGAACTCAGCGGACGCCATGGTCGCACCACCAACGCCGTCGCGGCCCGTCTTGGCGCCGAGATAGACAACCGGCAGGCCAACGCCCTTGGCTTCTGACAGGAAGATGCCGTCGTGCTTGGCAAGGCCCGCAGCGAATGCATTGACGAGAATATTGCCGTTGTAGCGCTTGTCGAAATTCACTTCGCCGCCAACGGTTGGAACGCCGAAGGCATTACCGTAGCCGCCAACGCCCGAAACAACGCCGGAAACAAGGTGGCGGGTCTTTGGATGATTTGGCTCGCCGAAGCGTAGTGCATTCATTGCTGCGACCGGGCGCGCACCCATGGTGAACACGTCACGCAGAATGCCGCCAACGCCAGTTGCTGCGCCCTGATAAGGTTCGATGTATGACGGGTGGTTATGGCTTTCCATCTTGAAGACGACGCAGTCGCCATCGCCAATGTCGACAACACCGGCATTTTCGCCGGGGCCCTGGATAACGCGTGGGCCGGTTGTCGGGAGTGTGCGAAGCCACTTCTTCGACGACTTGTAGGAACAATGTTCATTCCACATGGCCGAGAAAATTCCGAGTTCCGTGAAGCTCGGTTCGCGTCCGATCAGGTCGAGAATACGCTGATATTCGTCCGGCTTGAGGCCGTGGGCAGAGATAAGTTCCGGCGTGATGTCGCGCTTATTGGAAATAGTCATTGAGCTGAGGGACCCCGTGGCAGGCTGCGGTACCCGAAAACTTCTGCCGAAGGGCGGACACCTAAGGTTTCAAGGGGCCTCTTTAACCTAACTCTGTCAGAAGCGCGACAGGAAAATGCCGATTTCCCGGCTCAAATGCTGCCTTCATAGCCCACTTGTTCATTTTCCAGCAGCTGGCGCAAAGTTGTGAAGCCATTTTCGACCAGAGCGCGGTCTGTTGGCGAAGAAAACGCAATGCGAACCCGGTGGTACGTCCGATCAATACGCCCGGCTTTGAACTCGTCTTCGTCATCGATCAGTAGTCCGTTTTCATAGGCGGCCGCTTTGAATGTGCTTGTGAGCCAGGGTTCCGGTAGTTTCAACCACAGGATTGGCACGTGAGGAGAAGAAACGAAGTCATAGCCGACAAAGATTTTGCGGGCCAGTTGCTCCCGCCACTCGATTTCAGCGGAACATTTGTCCAGCAATGCTGTAGCCTGTCCGGAAAGCACCATTTGAGCGGTCGTTTCAGCAAGCAGAAACGAAACGCCCCCTGTCATCAGCTTGTGAGTGACACGCAACCGCTGCGCACAATGCGGAGGGCAGGCGACCCATCCGCAACGCAAGCCGGCAGTCACAGCCTTTGAAAGACTGCCCAACAGGAATGTGCGTTCCGGCGCGATATCAGCGATTTTCGGTATGTTTGATCGCGTCATGACCCCGTAGGTGTCGTCCTCGATGAGCCAGACATTGTGCCGTGCCGCGATATTGGCAATTGCAACCCGGCGCTCATAGGGCATGGTCGCGAGCGTTGGGTTGTGGATGCTTGGCATCAGAAAAGCCATTGTCGGGTGCTGTTGATTGCAGACCCGTTCGAACTCTTCCGGGATCATGCCGTATTCATCGCTTGCCGCAATCGCGACGCGGCGTCCGGCAATTTTCACGGACCGGCTCACTTGTGTGTAAGTGAGATCTTCAAAAACAATCCTGTCGCCGGGCGAGGTGAAAGCCGTAATCGCCGCAATTGCACCAGCATGTGCGCCGTTGGTGATAACAATATTGCTCGCATCGGCAGGCGCGTTCTCCTGATTAAGCCACTGCCTTCCGGCTTCAAGCCAATGTTGCGGGAAATGCCGCGTATAATTGACGACCTCGTGAGGGAAATTGCGAATGACAGACGCAATCAGCGGCTCAAGCACTGCGTTCTGTCCAACATCTGGTGCAGCAGTCGTATCGAAACGCCCCTTATCGAGCGGAGCATCCTGAACGCGCGTACCTGCAATGCCATCGCTCGAATAGGCAGGCGGCGCATTCTTGTCATCGGTCCTGCCCAGCACATAAGTGCCGCGTCCGACTTCGCCGGTTACAAGTCCGCGCTCATGCGCGAGAGCATAGGCTCGTCCTATTGTACCGATTGTCACCTTGAGATCAAAAGCGAGATTGCGCTGCGGCGGCAACTTCTGCCCGGCAGGCAGTGCGCCATCTGCAATCGCTTCCTCAATGGCATCAGCCAATTGAAGATAGAGGGGGCCGGATTTAGCGGTGAGGTCTGGGAGCCAATTTGTCATGGTAACAATATAAGCATTGTATCGGTATTTGAGTCAATTGTATTTAAGCTGCCGAGCACTAAACCGGTGCAAAATAGTGGTTAAGCCCAGCAATGAAGGCTCTTTGCGATGACATATGTGTCAATCAAGCGTGATGATATAGATACAATTGATACAATGCAGAAACGAGAAAGCGTTGTTGCTTGTACACAGCGCTCGTTCTGGCAGAATTTTGTTGATTGGTGTTCTCTGCGTCTGATGTTGCGTCGTAGCCGAATTCAATTGATGGATCTTACGGACGATCAGTTGCGTGATATTGGTATCACGCGCACCGACGCAGACAAGGAAGCGCGGAAAGTGCGCTTCCATATTCGCTGAATTTGAGCATCAGCAATCTTTTTGGCCGGAAGCCCAGCGATTAATGTCTCTGGCGATACGATCGCCATGCGCCTGTTGCATCATTGGACCAAAAGCCTCGATACGGGCAGGGTTGCCTTGTGCCTGGACAACAAGCAGTGGCCGCCCTGCCAGATTGCGCGATGGAACCACCAGAAAACGTGGGCGCCCGGTAAACGAGTTGAGTTCCGGCGCAAGTGTATAGCCGCGGAAGTCCTTGTCCTTGGATTTGAACCAGCAGCTGTTTGCTCCCAGAGCAATGCGTTCCATGGTCGGGAGTGCTGCCTTATTGGAATCGATGGAAACGGGGCCGGGTGCAGGCTTTGGTGTACAAGCCGCCAACAGTGCAAGCGCTGGAAGTGCTACAAGCGCAATGGTCTTATTCTTCAAGGAAGGCTCCATCAATACGTTTATCGGCAAGGCCATCAGGCGATTGGCTTGCCGATAAACGCGTAGAAACAAAGTGTTAAAGCGCCTCCCTAAAGAGTACGCCTTCTACTGGGTGGGATAACTCAGGCAAGCTGCGGCATGAAAGCCTTCAACCCGTCACTCATCTCATTCCATATGAGTTCGAACGCAGGGTCTTGCTTTGCTTTCACCGCATATGTGTCGAATTTTGGGTAAGCCGCCAGCAAATCATCTTTCCCCGAAAGCTTTTTGAGCGGCTCCATGAGAAAGCGTACAGGGACCAGCCATGCATCGGCAAGTGTTGGCGCGTCGTTGAGTGCAAAATCGTGATCGGTAAGGCGCGATTCAACCACGCTAAGGCCTCTGTGAAGCTTGGTGAAAAGCCGCTCAATAGTGGCCTCATCCCTTTCAGGCTTGCTCTGAAGAATGAAGAGTTTCATCGCAGGGCCGAGAACTTCAAGTTCCGCTACACGCGCCAGAAGGCGGATCAACGCACGCTCGCGCGGGCTGCCGGGTAGAACGGGAGTGTCCGGGAAATGATCTTCCAGATATTCCGCTATAACGGCTGCTTCAAATAATGTCTCGCCAGAGCCGGTTATCAGCACAGGGACACGCTTCAAAGGTGTCACATGAACGAAGTCTTCGGGAAACGGATAGGGGAGACTAATTGGTTTGAACGGCAGTTCCTTGAGATAAAGAACACCGCGCACAAAAGCGGAATAGGGGGAGAGTGGGCGTGAATATAGCTGCATCGATATCGTTCCCCGATTCGGTTTATTCAGGAAGTATCTGACGATCAAGCTGCCACGATTTTGCGCAGGATGCTAGGCCTTGAGAAAGTGGTTCTCATTTGCGGGCTCAATTGAAATGCTGAGTTTCAGGCAACAAAAAATGGCCGCCGTTTTGCAACGAAGGCCATTTGATCTGTTTATCAGTGCTGTCTTGCTTAAGCTGCGATACCGAGTGCACCTGCAAAAAGTGCACGGCCATCATCGCCGCCATGTGCACCTTCAATCAGATTTTCAGGATGCGGCATCATGCCGAGAACGTTGCCGCGTGCATTGACGATACCAGCGATATCGTTGACGGAACCGTTCGGATTTGTGCCGTCTGCATAGCGGAACACAACCTGACCTTCACCTTCGACGCGCTTCAGTGTTTCTGCATCAGCAAAATAGTTGCCGTCGTGATGGGCAACCGGGCAACGGATGATCTGGCCTGGCTGATAACCGCGTGTGAACGAGGTATTCGCATTGCTGACTTCAAGCTTCACTTCGCGGCAGACGAACTTCAGCGACGTGTTGCGCATCAGCGCACCCGGCAGCATTCGTGCTTCGACGAGAATCTGGAAGCCGTTGCAGACGCCAATAACCATAACGCCCTTGTCGGCCTTCTCGCGAATGGCCTGCATTACCGGCATACGCGCTGCAATTGCACCGCAACGCAGGTAATCGCCATAAGAGAAACCGCCGGGAATCAGGATCAGATCAACATCATCGGGGATGCTCGTGTCTGTCTGCCATACGGTGATTGGTGCTTGACCGGAAATCTTGGTGATGGCCGCAATCATGTCGCGGTCACGGTTGAGGCCCGGAAGAAGAACGACTGCTGCTTTCATGGCGTTTTACGTCTCTTTGAATTTGAGTGCCCTTCAAATCCGCTGTGAAGCGGTGTGAAGGCGCGCAAAAAACTATATTTAAGCCGCAGCGCGTCAGGCGATGACGATTGCGTAATCTTCAATAACCGTGTTGGCGAGCAGCTTCTCGCACATGGTCTTGATTTCGGCTTCAGCTTTCGCCTTGTCCGAGCCTTCGAGTTCGAGATCGAAGACCTTGCCCTGACGGGCGGAATTGATGCCTTCGAAGCCCAGGCTGCCGAGCGCGCCGACAATAGCTTTGCCCTGCGGGTCGAGAACGCCGTTCTTCAGTGTAACGGTGACGCGTGCCTTGATCACTCTGTAGTTCCTGCTGATTTAACTTAACAACAATGAAAACAGCCCGGAACGTGAGTTGCCGGGCTGTGCGGATTTTTACTTCACAAGCGTAGGGCCGGAAGGACGAGGCGTGTCGTTCTCGTTCATGATGCCGAGACGGCGTGCCACTTCCTGATAGGCCTCAACCAGTCCGCCCATATCGCGGCGGAAGCGGTCCTTATCGAGCTTGTCATTTGTGTTGACATCCCAAAGGCGAGCCGAGTCTGGTGAAATTTCGTCGGCAACAACGATACGCATCATGTCGCCTTCAAACAGACGTCCGCATTCCATCTTGAAATCAACAAGCTGGATGCCGATGCCCAGGAACAGACCGGTGAGGAAGTCGTTGACGCGGATGGCGAGAGCCATGATGTCGTCGATTTCCTGCGGGCTGGCCCAGCCGAAAGCGGTGATGTGTTCTTCGGTGACCATTGGGTCATCAAGGGCGTCTGCCTTGTAATAGAACTCGATGATCGAGCGTGGCAGAACAGTGCCTTCTTCGAGGCCCAGACGCTTGGACATCGAGCCTGCGGCGACGTTGCGAACAACGACTTCAAGCGGGATGATCTCGACTTCCTTGATCAGCTGCTCACGCATGTTGAGGCGGCGGATAAAGTGGGTCGGAATGCCAATGCGGTTAAGCTGGGTGAAAATGTGCTCGGAGATGCGGTTATTCAACACGCCTTTTCCGTCAACAACTTCATGCTTCTTCGCGTTGAACGCGGTTGCGTCATCTTTGAAGAACTGGACAAGAGTACCGGGTTCAGGGCCTTCATAAAGAATCTTGGCCTTGCCCTCGTAAATACGGCGGCGACGGTTCATGGCTTTTCTCGGATTTCCAAAAATGTGATGATCGGCTTTTGCCGCTATTCTCGCGGGCTACGTATAGCAATTGTGGGCTTTTAACAATCCTGCTTTGTACCCGTTCCCCCGTTTTAAGCGTTTCAGAGCCAGATAAATCAATAAAGTGATTTTTGGCTCTTGTATAATCTTGCGCCCCTTGCCAGCTTTAGGCAAGAGAACGGATGACGATCTCACATAACTTAGAGCGCATCCCGAAAAGTGCGAAACGGTTTTCGGAAAAGATGCGCGTTAAAATAAACATTTAGAGCGCGATCTGATTTAATCAGATCGAAACGCGCTCTAAAGTCCTGGGAGTTGTATGAATGGCCACTGGCATGGATGATCGCCGCAACGCTTTCGAAAGCAAATTCGCACTCGATGCTGAATTGCGCTTCAAGGCGGAAGCTCGCCGCAACAAGATTCTTGGTCTTTGGGCCGCAGAACTTCTTGGCAAGCACGATGCAGACGCAGAAGCCTATGCTCGTGAAGTTGTTGCCGCTGATTTCGAAGAAGCAGGCGACGAGGACGTCTTCCGCAAGCTGCGTGCCGATTTTGATGCAGCTGACGTGAAGGTGACGGACGAAGCCATTCGCGAGAAGATGTTCGCTTTCCTTGAGGAAGCCGTCAAGCAGGTCCAAAAGGACTAAATGATGTTTAGGGGCGGAAATGCAAAACGCATTTCTGCCCTTATCATTTGGAACGCATCCCGAAAAGTGGGAACCGGTTTTCGGAACAAGATGCGCGTAAAAACAAATAGCTAGAGCATTTCCATTGATTCAATCTGAACGGGAAGTGCTCTTGAGTAGGGGAATAAGCATGTCTTTGTCTTCGCGTCTTCGTGCCGGAGAAACAGTTCTTTCTGCATGGTCGTCCTTGCCGGAAGTGCTGACAGTAGAGGTTTTGGCGCATAGTGCTCTTGAAGCTGTAACGCTCGATATGCAGCACGGCGGCCATGATGAGCAAAGTGTGTTGCGCAGCCTTGGATTGATCCTGAACGCAGGAAAGCCACCGGTCGTTCGCATTCCTGTCGGACGCTTCGATATGGCAAGCCGTGCGCTCGATTTTGGCGCACAGGCTGTTATCGCACCGATGATCAACTCGGTTGAAGATGCGCGTAAATTTGCCGCTGCTATGAAATATCCGCCGATTGGCGAGCGTTCGTGGGGTGTGTTCCGCGCCAATGCCGATTACGGCGCGCCGGGTTCGAATGACTATCTCGTGACGGCGAACCAGGACACACTGGCTTTCGCGATGATCGAAACACGCGACGCATACGATGCACTTGATGCGATTCTCGATGTACGTGGCATTGACGGTGTTTTCGTTGGCCCAGCCGACTTCTCGATTGCCTGGAGTAATGGTCGTGAGGCCAATCCGAATTCGGAAGCTATCATTGAGCCGATTAGCATAATTGCACGGAAGGCAGCTGCTGCAGGAAAGTTTGCAGGCATTTATTCGCCTTCTGCGGAGTTTGCGCGTCGCTATATTCCACTTGGTTTCCAGTTTTTGACCCTGGGAAATGACGGCGGCTATATTCGCCTAGGTGCGAAAACGCTTGTGGATGCTGTTCGCGCATAAGAAAAAAGCGGCAGATGGTTTGTCATCTGCCGCCTTAAAACATGTTCTGAATCTATTTGATCAGAAATATCTGTAATTCATTGATTTAGTGATGTTTTATCGGCTGGAGCTGAGTCATGAACTCAGCAAAAACCATGGAGCCTTCCGGCCATGGACCGTGGCCAGACTCCGAATTGATGTGCCCGGATTCACCGGCATCGATCAACATCGCACCCCAATCCTTCACGACCTCTTCTGCGGCCTCAAAGCTGGAAAACGGATCGTTGCGGCTGACGACTGTGATCGTCGGAAAAGGCAGACGCTCACGTGGATAAGGACCAAACGTCATAAGATGCTTGGGCCGGATCTTTTCATTTGAAACGTCCGGCGGCGCCACGAAAAATGCGCCAGCAACCTTATGCTGTATATGCGGTATGGCGTGGAGCGCTGTTGCAACGCCAAGCGAATGCGCAACCAGAACGATAGGCTTTGTGGCCTCATTGGCGGCTTTAACAAGCTGCGCCACCCAATCGTCCTTTACAGGTTTCGACCATTCGGCCTGCTCGACACGTCGCGCCGTCGAGAGTTTGCTCTCCCAACGGGTCTGCCAATGATCGGGGCCGGAATTGGTGTAACCGGGGATTATGAGGATATCTGTGTCTTTGACTTTCATGCCCCCTATTTAGAGGCGATTTCGCAGGTCTTCAAGCTTGGTCGTTGCCAACCCAGAAAAGTATTAAACGGCTTGGGATAAGAAGGGCACTCAGAGACGGCTAACGCAAATGATGAACAGCTTGTTCGCTGATCGCTATCTTGTGTAACGCTCTCCAAATTGTGATCTTTAGCGGGAAGATAACTACGGAGAGGATTAACGACTATGGCCATCAGCAGAAGAACTGTGCTTGGTTCTGCAGGCGCCGCCGTTATGAGCAATATTCTTTCCGCGCGGGCAGAAATGCCATCGAAGGAGAATGAAATGACTGAGACACTGAAGACGGTCGCTGCCGAAAAGGTCGCTTCCACCAACATTGCAAAAAACGCTCCTTTGCCTTTCGCAATGACGACACCAGTGCGTGTAGCGCGTGTAGGCCTTAAGGCGCGCGATGCTGAGGGACTTGCAGAATATTATCGCGATGTTGTGGGTTTGCGCGAGATGGCACGTCGCGGCGCTTCCATTGTTCTGGGCGCAGGTGATCGCGAGTTGATGGAAATCGAACAGTTTTCCGCAGCTAAAGCCGACGATCCACGCAGCGCTGGCCTCTACCATACGGCATTTCTGTTGCCGACCCGTGGCGATCTGGCTCGCTGGTCGCGCCGCGCCATCGACAAGCAGCTACCTGTTGCCGGGGCGTCGGATCACAATGTCAGTGAAGCTATTTATCTGACTGACCCGGAAGGCAATGGCATTGAGATCTATTCCGACCGCCCGCATAACACGTGGGAGTGGAATGGCGATCGTGTAAAGATGGGTACCGAAGCGCTCGACGTTAAAAACCTTCTCGACGTTATTGACTGTGAAGGTGGCGAATGGAACGGTGCACCGCAGAATACTGTCATCGGTCACGTTCACCTGCGCGTGGGCAATGCGAAGGATGCTGAAGCCTTCTGGCATCAGCAGTTGGGCTTTGACACCGTGCAGACCTATGGCGACAAGGCGGTTTTCCTGTCCACTGGTGGCTACCATCACCACATCGGCGCGAATGCCTGGCAGAGTTCAGGTGCTGGCAAACGCGATCAGGACCGCACTGGACTTGGATGGGTGGAGATGGAAGATACGCGTGGCGGTAATAACCACGTCTTCGAAGACCCATGGGGCAATGTGATCAATACGATCAAAACAAATGCCTAATCTGGAATAATAAAAGCCCCATGTTTTCAGAAACATGGGGCTTTTTTCGGACTCAATTTATGAAGCTTTATGCTTCACCAAATACCCGCTTGAAAATGGTATCCACGTGCTTGGTGTGATAGCCAAGATCAAACTTTTCGCGGATCTGCTCTTCGGAAAGCGCTGCGCGCACTTCCTGATCAGCCAGCAACTCCTCGAGGAAGTCTGCACCCTGTTCCCAGACCTTCATGGCATTGCGCTGCACGAGACGGTAGGAATCTTCACGCGAAACGCCAGCTTGTGTGAGTGCGAGCAGAACGCGCTGCGAATGCACGAGACCACGGAACTTGTTCATGTTTTTCAGCATGTTTTCCGGGTAGATCACCAGCTTTTCGACGACGCCAGCCAGACGGTTGAGCGCAAAGTCAAGTGTGATGGTGGTGTCCGGGCCAATTGCGCGTTCAACGCTCGAATGCGAAATATCACGTTCATGCCAGAGAGCGACATTTTCCATTGCAGGCACAACCGACATGCGAACCAGACGGGCGAGGCCGGTCAGGTTTTCGGTCAGAACCGGATTGCGCTTGTGTGGCATTGCCGACGAGCCTTTCTGGCCGGGCGAGAAGAATTCTTCTGCTTCCAGAACTTCCGTGCGCTGCATGTGGCGGATTTCGATTGCAACATTTTCAATTGACGAAGCGATAACACCGAGTGTTGCAAAGAACATAGCGTGACGGTCGCGCGGGATAACCTGCGTTGAAACCGGCTCTGCTTCGAGACCGAGCTTTTCGCAGACATATTCTTCAACGCGTGGGTCGATATTGGCGAAAGTGCCAACAGCGCCCGATACGGCACCGGTCGCAATTTCTGCTCGTGCAGCAACGAGACGTGCGCGGTTGCGTACCATTTCGGCGTAGAAACGGGCGAAAGTCAGACCCATCGTGGTCGGCTCGGCATGGATGCCGTGGCTGCGTCCGATACGAACACTGTCCTTATGCTCGAATGCACGCTTCTTGAGCGCTGCAAGCACGCGGTCCATGTCTGCCAGAAGCAGATCAGCTGCGCGAACGAGCTGCACATTGAGCGTGGTGTCGAGTACGTCTGACGAGGTCATGCCCTGATGCACAAAACGGCTGTCCGGGCCGATGAATTCAGCCAGATGCGTCAGGAACGCGATGACGTCATGCTTGGTGACGGCTTCGATTTCGTCGATGCGCGCAACGTCGAACTTGGCGGCATCACCCTTTTCCCAGATGGTCTTTGCGGCTTCCTTCGGGATTACGCCGAGTTCGGCAAGCGCCTCACATGCATAGGCCTCAATTTCGAACCAGATGCGGAATTTGGTTTCGGGAGACCAGATGGCGACCATTTCTGGTCGGGAATAGCGCGGGATCATGGGCATATCCTGTTTTGGCGGCCCGTCTGCCGGGCTGCAGGTCTTGGGTAAAGGGAATGCGCGGTGTTTAGCAGAGCCTGATGCTCAGCTCAACGCAATCCCCCGGAAAAGTGGCTTTAGATTATCGTGCCGCTTCTGCGGCTTCACGAATGGCTTTGATATTGGCGCTGTAGCTCTCGACCGAGTTGCCTTTGTAAACGGCGGAACCGGCGACGAGAATATTTGCACCGGCTGCAACAACCGATCCGGCAGTCTCAGGCGTGATGCCACCATCCACTTCGATATCGATCGGGCGGTCGCCAATCATCTCACGCACGCGCTTAATCTTATCAAGCATCGGGGCGATGAACTTCTGGCCACCAAAGCCCGGATTGACCGTCATGACGAGCACGAGATCAACGTCATCAATGACGTTGGTCAATGCTTCGACAGGGGTTGCCGGGTTGAGCGCCAGACCAGACTTCTTGCCCAAAGCGCGAATGCTCTGGAGCGAGCGGTGTGTGTGCGCGCCTGCTTCGGCATGGATTGTGATCAGATCGCAGCCTGCATCTGCAAATGGCTCAAGATATGGATCGCAAGGCGCAATCATCAGATGCGTATCGAAGAAAGCCTTGGTGCGCGGACGAATTGCTTTCACCACCTGAGGACCAAATGTAATGTTCGGAACGAAATGGCCGTCCATAACATCGATATGAATCCAGTCGGCACCGGCTTCAAGCACGGCATCGACTTCTTCGCCCAAGCGCGCAAAGTCTGCGGAAAGGATGGATGGGGCGATTGCGATAGGACGCATAGTTGTCTCCCTGGCAGGATGTTTGTCACATCATAAAATAAAAAAAGCGCCCGGCCATTTTTGACCGAACGCAGATATTGAGTTTTAGCCCCAACGCTTGTGGAACCACATCCACTGGCCGGGATATTCGCGCACCCAGTCTTCAACGGTGTCGTTGAGAAGCTGCGCGGTTGCGGCGATGTCGATCTCGCCCTTTTCGTCGCGCGGGAGCTCCATACGCTCTTTCAGCTCCAGGCGATAGCGACCGCCGGGCAGGCGAATGCAGCGCGCCGGATAGACATCGCAATCATACTGGCGCGCGAGCTTTGCCAGCAGCGGATTGGTCTTCACCGGACGGTTGAAGAAGGTTGAAGGAACGCCACGCTGGAACTTCTGGTCCACCAGCATCCCGACATTACCATCAGTGTCCAGAACGCGGGCAAGAGACCAGGCGGCACCGGCCTTGGATGGCACAAGATGCCCCATATTGGTGCGGCGCGCCTTCAGAACTGTTTTGGCAATATAGGGATTGTTCGGCGGGCGGAAGAGGGCCGTAACATCAAGGCCAAATGTACCTGCGCAAATAGGCAGAAGCTCGAAATTACCGGTATGGGCGGTGAAGAAGATATGCGGCTTCTTCTCGTCACGCAGACGTTCAAAAATCGGAATGCCGTCGACTTCGATAAGACCCGGCTCGGGCGCATTCGGATCAAAATCGAAGATTGCATCGAGGAAGATATATTCCGCGAAAAGACGCGCCATCGAGTCCCACATCTCAATGGCGATCTTCTCAATTTCAGCGTCGCTCTTCTCCGGGTAGGCATGACGAAGATTGCTGGTCGCAACCTTATGCCGTGGCGTAAGTGGTCCCACTTTACGCGCAAACCATGCCGAAAAACGGATTGCGCTTTTAGCAGGCAGCAGACGCAGCAGTGCCAGCGTCACAAACACGGCCTGCGCCCAAAGCCAGTAGTTAAACTGCTTGAGCTTACGTGACCATTTGAAGAGAAGAAGCTTAATCTTGAACATAAAGGCTTAGTCGATCTGCAATACGATCTTGCCGAAGACGTCGCGGCCTTCCATGCGCTTCAAAGCGGTGCCAATGTCATCAAAGCCGACAATGGTGTCGATAACCGGATGAACAACGCCCTGCGCCATTTTCTGCATAGCATCAGCCATGTTTTCCATGCGGCAACCGAAAGAGCCGAGGATTTTAAGCTGCTGCTGGAAAAGCTGCATCAGGTTCATGTTGGTTGAAACGCCGGAGGTCGAACCACAGGTGACGAGACGTGCGCCACGCTTCATGCAGAGCATCGAACCTGCCCAGGTGTCCGCACCGACATGTTCGAACACGACATCGACGCCCTTTTTCTTGGTGAGCTTGCGCACAACACCTTCAAAGCGGTCGACGCGATAATTGATGACGTGATCAGCACCGAGCGCCTTGGCCTTTTCGATTTTGTCGTCGGAGCCAACAGTGGTGATGACCGTGCAGCCCATTTTCTTTGCAAGCTGGATTGCAGCCGAGCCAATGCCTGAACCACCGGCCTGAACCAGAACAGTTTCACCCGGCTGTAGCTTGGCATTGTCAAACAGCATATGCTCGACCGTACCGAAGGTAACAGGAGCAACCGCTGCGCCAATGGCGTCAACGCCGGGAGGTGCCGGAACGAGCAAACGTGCTGGCAGATTGACTGCTTCACATGCAAAGCCATCGAGATGGAAGCCATGAACCCCGCCGACATGTTCGCAAAGATTGTCACGACCTTCGCGGCAGGCTTTGCAGAGACCACAGGTGCGTGCGCCATAAATCGAAACAAGCTGACCCGGCAAAACATTGGATACGCCCGGGCCGATTGCATCGACCACGCCGGAGGCTTCCGCGCCGATTACCAGAGGCATTTTGCGCTTGGCAAATGCCATGCCGCGCCAACCCCATACGTCGATATGGTTGAGTGCTACAGCCTTGATCTTCACTGTCACTTCGCCATTGCCGGGTGCAGGTGGCGGTGCAATGTCGGTCATTTCGAGACGACGATCATCGAGAAGCTGCAAGGCGCGCATGAATTTATCCTTTTCAAGACATAATCCCGGATAGCACTCGGCTTTCCGGGATTACCGAGAATATATAATTTTTAGTCCGATTAATTCGGATTAGCGGTCAATACAAGGCTGGTATTCTGTCCACCAAAGCCAAATGAGTTTGAAAGCACGGCGGAAACCCGTGCATCACGCTTCACATTCGGCACAACATCCAGCGGAATTGCCGGGTCCGGATTGTCGTAATTGATGGTCGGAGGCAATGTGCCTGTTTCAATCGTCAGCAGTGAGAACACCGCTTCAATCGCACCGGCTGCGGTCAGGGTGTGACCGATCATCGACTTGTTGGACGATACCGGGATCGAAGAGAGCTGCTCGCCAAACACGGTTGAAAGAGCGAGATATTCCATCTTGTCGTTTTCAGGCGTCGAGGTGCCATGTGCATTGACATAGGAAAGCTGATCTTCGGTCAGGCCGGCATCTGCAAGTGCTGCGCGCACGGTTCCGATTGCAGGCGAGGCATCCGGCTTTGAGCGGGTGCGGTGGAAGTCGTCAGCCTTTTCACCGCAACCGGCGAGAATGCCCAGAACTTTTGCACCGCGTGCAATCGCACTTTCAAGCGATTCCATGACCAGCGCGCCCGAACCCTCAGCCATCGCAAAGCCGTCGCGATCCTTGGAGAAAGGCTTGGAAGCCTTTTCCGGCTTGTCGTTCTGGGTGGAAAGGGCTGAAAGCAGCGAGAAACGAATGAGCGATTCAGCCGATACCGAACCGTCTGTACCAATCGAGAGAACGCGGTCGCTTTCACCACGGCGAATAGCTTCAACACCAAGCTGGATCGCAGTTGCGCCCGATGCACATGCGGTCGACAGCGTTACCGGCAGGCCGCGTGTGCCAAAGGCTTCCGACAGGCGCTCGGCAATATAGCCAAACTGCGTTGTATTGAAGAGTTCTCCCTGACGGGCACGACGGCAAGCTTCAAGCAGAAGCTGGTAGCTGGCCGGACCTTCATCCTTGATGCTCGCATCAAGAGCAAAACGACTCTTCCAGTCGAGTTCAACGGGAGGTGCTGCGAGGAAAAGCGGACCGCCGAAATTGGTTACGGAAAGGCCGGACTGTGCAAGGGCTTCTTCGCCTGCAAGACGTGCGAGCGCCTCGGAGAGAGCAGAGGAGCCGACATTGCTTTCAGGCAGAAAGTCGACCGTACCGGAGAAGCGTGTCTTCAGGCTTTCCGTTGGAAAACGGGTAATTTCATGAATGCCGGAGCGTCCGCCGGTAAGGGCCGCCCAGTTGTCCTGCTTGCCCTGTCCGAGTGAAGAAACAACGCCTGCACCCGTGATAGCAACGATGGGACGGCCGAGATGGTCTGTGTATTTGGTCATCTTATGCTCTCACCAGCTTTGCGGCACCCTCAGCGCGGGTTGCGCCGACGGTGGTGACAATGGCTTCGCCGATCGTTCCATCAATCGCCTTTTCAGACGGGCTTAATGGTGCGAAAGCCTCACCTTTCCAAACAGAAATAGCCGCGAGAGCCAGCGCCAACGGGAACTGAGCTTCGCGCAAATGTCCGGTCAGGTTGGCAATGCCGCGATAAGCGGCGGAAATGCCCTCAAGTGCAGCTTTTTCGGCAGCCGTTGCGTCATGCGCGCCGGAGGCACCAGAAACCACATATGCAGGCTCCTTGCCGCCATTGGCAGCAAGCACCAGTTCACGAACCGTCTTCGTGAGATCGGCAGCATCGCGACGAACCTGTGCACTTTCGATGTTTGCGATCTCCGCATAGGCGCGGGCACCGCGCTTTTGCGCATGGTCTGCGCTTTCAAGCACAAGGAACACGCCGCCAGAGCCGGAAATCATGCCGCCACCGGCGCTGCCTTCACGGTCCCATAGGGACGCCCAGCCATCATGCTTGAGCAATCCGCCAAGCTCATGGCCGAGAATCATGTCGAAATGTTCTGAGTTATACGATCCACCAACCAGCGCATGCGTGCTCTGGCCAGAGCGAATGCGTGCTGCCGCTGTTTCAATCGCTGAAATGCCCGAACCTTCTTCGCCCATGAATGTGCGCGATGAGCCGGTCACTTTATGGACGATGGAAATATTGCCAGCCAGCAGATTGGAAAGCTGTGCCAGAAACAGGGTAGGGCGCAGCTCGGTCGAGAGTTTCTCGTTGAGCATCACACCGCGATCGTTACTGGTCCGGCCTTCTTCGAGAATCTGCATGTCGACGGTGATGTCGCGTTCGCCGCCACCGGCGCCCACGACCATGTCCATGCTTGCGCAAAGCGCTTCGTCGTCCTTGATACCGGCATCGTCAAGCGCAAGGCCTGCCGCATAGGTGCCAAGCCGCTGCCATGTTTCCATCTGGCGCTGGTCGCCACGCTTGGGGATTTGCAAACCCCAATCGACTTCGCCCAGTGGATGAACTGTGTATGGCGCAAAGGCTTCCTTTTCGAGGCGCGGTTCTGAACCTGCTTTGGAGAAAGCATTCCAATGCGCATCCAGTCCTTCGCCTAGCGAAGAGATGATGCCAATGCCGGTGATGACGACTTTATTGCTCTGCATGGTTCGGTCTGCCCGTAAATGCTGTGCTTATGGATTCTATGCGTGATCCAGAAACGGAATCAGGGCGAACACGGATGTTCACCCTTCAATACCGTCAGCTTTCGCGGCTGGTCAGCCCTTTTTGGCTGCGACCAGCTCGTCGATCTTGGCGCAGAGATTCTTCAGAACGAAGTATTCTTCCGTCGGCGCTTTGCCTTCGTTCACTTCCTGCGTCCATTGTTCAAGCGGAATCTTGATGCCGAATTCTTTGTCGATCGCAAATACGATGTCGAGGAAGTCGAGGCTGTCGATGCCGAGATCATCGATAGTGTGGCTATCCGGCGTGATGGTGTCACGGTCGATTTCACTGGTTTCGGCGATGATGTCGGCGACTTTGTCAAAAGTAGAGGACAAGTTTCGATTCCTTTATTCTTGGCGATGCCACAACAGGCATACGTCTGAGTATCTGCGCGTGTCTAGCGTGTTTCCGGCGATAGGGAAAGTCATATTGCTTTCACAATAGCCAGAGCTTTGTTGGCGCATATAAGGTGCCTGCTACGTGAAGCGCAACATAAAGCGAATTACAAATTTTTGAAATGTTTTGAAGTTCGTATCATGAATTGGGGCGAAAGCAATGTTTCATCCTTAGCATATCGAGCAGTTAGCCTCTTGCGCAGTGCGCGCCGATGCGGCTTGATGCGGCTCTCAAAAACGCATCAGAATGGGCGAACAAAGTGACAGCGGAAATTTTTGGATATGCACCGGACGGGCAGGCGGTTCATCGGCTCACAATCGCAAACGGTTCGCTGGAAGCGAAGATCATCACGTGGGGCGCAGCCGTTCAGGATTTGCGCATGGACGGGCATGATGCGCCATTGGTTATTGGCTATCGTGATTTTGCCGATTATCCGGCGCACTCGCCTCATTTAGGCGCAATTGCCGGTCGCTTTTCCAATCGCATCCGCAATGCGCGCTTTGAACTTGATGGGCAGACTTACGAAGTCGAGGCGAATTTTCAGGGTATTCATAATCTGCATGGCGGCAGCAAAGGTCTTGGTAACCGGGTCTGGAAAGTCACCGGTTCAGGATCTGATTTCGTAACACTTGCGACACTCGCAGCCGATGGGGAGATGGGTTTTCCCGGTAATCTCAATGTAAGCTGTACCTATATGCTCAATGCAAAGGGTACGCTGATTGTGCGTCTTGAAGCCGTGACTGACAAACCTACAGTCTGCAATCTTCTCCATCACAGCTATTTCAATCTTGATGATGGTGGCGAGGGCGACATTCTCGATCATCAGTTAAAGATCGAAGCTGGTGCCTACATGCCCGTCGATGAAGCGCTGATTCCGGATGGACGCATTTTGCCGGTCAGAGACACGCCTTATGATTTCCGCGATTTCCGTCCGATCCGTTTTGAGGAAGACGGCAAGCAGGTCGAATATGACAGCAATTTCTGCATGACTGCAGCGCGTGGTCCCTTGCGCCCCTGTGCGTCTGTTAAAAGTGCACGATCCGGCATTCGTCTTGATATCGAGACGACGGAGCCTGGCGTTCAGTTTTATGCTGGCAACACAATGGCCAATGATTGCATTGGCTTGACGGGCAAGCCTTACGGCAAACATGCAGGTTTCTGCCTGGAGCCGCAGGTCTGGCCGGGATCGCTGGAATATGCCTATGTTCCTCAGGCGATCTTGCGTCCGGGCGAAGTCTACGCCCAGACGAGCCACTTTACCTTCTCGCGGGATTAGAGCGCGCTGCGCTCTAATTGTTTGTGTTGGCGCGCATCTTATCCGAAAAACGTTTCACACTTTTCGGGATGCGCCCTAAATTACCGCCTCATAAGCGGCGCGTGCGTGTTCCATAGGAGCAAGCGCGCCGCGAATTTCAACCACACGAGCTGCAACGGCATGTGCTTTGCGTGCAGCTTCGACCGGCGATAAGCCTTCAATACGCGCGGCAAGATAACCACCGTTAAAGCTGTCACCAGCGCCGGTCGTATCAATCGCATTGGCTTTGACGGATGGAACGAGGGTTTGCTCGCCGTCTGCGATGATGAGTGCAGGCTCCGTGCCGTCCTTGACGACGATTTCCTTTACGCCAAGACCGATAAGTCTTTCCGCACAGGCTTGAGCCGTTTCATCACCAAAGAGTGCCTGTTCATCGGGAAAGGTCGGCAGTGCTATATCGGCGACCTGCATTGCTTCGCTGATGATCTTCTTCGCCACTTCACGATCAGGCCAGAGCTGATGCCGGAAATTAGGGTCAAACGCAATGCGTGCACCTTCTTCACGGCATTCACGTAAAATTTCGAACAAAGTTTCGCGGTGCTCCGGGAAGACAATGGCAATCGAAATGCCGGAGAAATAAATCATGTCGCGGCCGGTCAGGCTGGCTTTCAAGGCATTTCGGTCGCTTGCAAGGCGCCTTGCTGCTGCATCGCTACGCCAGTAGGTGAACGAGCGCTCTGCACCGTTGAGTGTGATCGCATATAATCCCGGATGGACGCCCTTGATGATGGGGCTTTGGGCAATGCCTATGCTATTCGATGTGAGGAAAGCGCGCTGCTTCTGCGAGAAATCATCCTCACCGAATGCGCTGACATATTCCACAGGATATGATTGGTCTGTCAGCGCGCGCATATACCAGGCGGTATTCAGCGTGTCGCCGGCATATCCCATGCGCCATTGATCATCGCCGTTACCTGAAAGCTCGATCATGCACTCACCGATCGACGCGAAGCCACCCATAGCCATCTCCTCATTTCTAACCGGACGTAGGCCTATACGAATTTGCAGTGATGTAAAATCCCGATGTTACCTCCCCTTTATCGACTTGCCACAATCTGCGTGTAACGATCCCGCCAAGAGAGGAATCACTATGCGTTACGCGATTTATTTCACGCCGCCTTCAGGCGATGCACTTTTGAAAGTTGCCGGCAATTGGCTTGGGCGAAGTGCATTTAGTGGGGAGCCGGTCAAGGTTCCTGCGATTCGCACACTTGCAGCCGAAGATATTGTCGCGCTGACCGAAGAGCCGCGCCGCTATGGTTTTCATGGGACGCTAAAGGCACCTTTCCGACTGGATGAGACTTATCAGGAAAGCGATCTGCTTTCCGCGTTGATGTATTTTGCATCGTCGAGCGTGCCATTCGTTATTCCACGCTTGAAATTGCAGAACATTGGCCCGTTTTTTGCGCTCGTACCGGAAGACCCGGTGGCTGAACTCAACCAGCTTGCCAATGACGTGGTTGTTTCATTTGATCGTTTTCGGGCACCATTACGGGACGCGGAAATTGCCAAGCGTCGGCCAGAACGGCTGAGTGAAGCTCAGCGGCAGAATCTGGATCGCTGGGGTTATCCTTATGTTTTCGATGAGTTTCGGTTTCATATGACGCTGACCGGCCCAGTCGATGAAAAGCAGCGGCCACACGTCGAGCGCGTGCTCGATGATTTTTTTGCGCCTGTTCTGGATGATCCGGTTGAAATCGCCAATCTGGCACTTTTTGTTGAGCCGGAAAAAGGTGCGCCGTTCGAGATTCATTCGCTGCATCCGATGACCGGTGGTACTAAGGTGTCAAAACGGTCCTCACGGGCTGTGGGAAGGCCTTGAGGGATGACGACGGAAACTGTTCTTAAGAATGCGAATATTGTTCTGCCTGACGAAGTAATCAGCGGTACTGTTAAAATAGCTGATGGTGTCATCGTTGATATTTCATCCGGCTCGTCCGTGTCTGGTGAGGACATGGAAGGGGATTATCTGACGCCGGGACTGGTTGAGTTGCACACTGACCATCTCGAAGGCCATTATGCGCCCCGCCCGAAAGTGCGCTGGAACCCGATTGCTGCGGTTCAGGCACATGACGCGCAGATTGCGGCTTCCGGCATTACGACAGTCTTTGATGCTTTGCGGATTGGCTTCGACGATGAAGCGCAGACGGGTATTGATGATATGCGCAAGCTGTCATCTGCAATCGCCGAGGGTCGCGAGGCAGGACGTTTGCGCGCAGACCATTTTCTGCATTTGCGGTGTGAAGTTTCAGCCCCAGATTGCCTGAGCGCATTCGAGCGGTTTGGCGTGCATCCGCTGGTCAAACTGGTTTCGTTGATGGATCACGCACCGGGACAGCGCCAGTTTACGGATATCGAAACCTACAAATCCTACTACATGAGCAAGCTCAGAGTGACTGAAGAGGAATTCATACGCTATTGCGAAAAGCGTATGGGCCAGTCACAGCAACATTCGGCACCGACCCGCAAGGCGATTGCCAGTGCTTGCCTTGAACGGGGTATCGTTCTGGCCAGCCACGATGACGCCACGGCTGATCACGTTGTAGAAGCAAGTACGCAGGGAATCCGTGTTGCTGAATTTCCGACAACACATCTGGCCGCCAAGGCATCCAAGGAAGCGGGCATGTCGGTTCTGATGGGTGCGCCCAATGTGGTGCGCGGGGGCTCGCATTCTGGCAATGTTTCGGCGCGCGAATTGGCGGAAGCCGGTCATCTCGACATCATCTCGTCTGATTATATCCCGGCAAGCATGATGCAATCGGCATTTTTTATGGCCGATGTGATGGAACAAATTACGCTGCCGCAGGCAATCAGGCTGGTATCAAGCAATCCGGCAAAGGCCGTGGGCCTTGAAGATCGCGGTGAAATAGCGATTGGAAAGCGTGGCGATCTGGTGCGCGTGCAAATCGCCGAACATGTGCCGATCATTCGCACCGTATGGCGCGAAGGACGGCGCGTGATCTAACACGCGCCGTACTCTTTGTTTCAGACCGAAGCATCTGCAAGCGACAACATGCCGGTTTCACCGTCAACGGACAGTTTTAACTCGCGGTAGCTGTTGATGCTTTTGTGTGATGTTTCAGGCGAATGCGGGTGCGTTGCGGTTACGACAACGACGCTCGCACCTGCGGTTTCACCCGCGACAATGCCGGCCGGGGCATCTTCAAACACAAGACAATTGTGCGGATCGAACCCGAGCCTCTTTGCACCGAGCTGGAAGCATTCAGGGCTTGGCTTGCCGCGCTCAACATCTTCAGCTGAAACAATTGTATTAGGCATTGGCAAGCCTGCGGCCTGCAAACGACGCCGCGCCAGTTCGATCGGTGCGGAGGTGACGATTGCCCAGCGGTTTTCTGGCAGCGAATTCAGGAAATCCAATGCGCCTTCAATGGCTACGATGCCATCCAGATCAGCCATTTCCGCATCCAGCAGGATTTTGGCTTCGGTGTCTGGATCAAGATGCGGCAGGCCCAGTCTGCGGACGGTATCGACTGCACGCACACCGTGAATGGTTGGAACGAATGTGACCGGATCAATACCATGACGGGTCGCCCATTCACCCCAGACACGCTCGGTTGCTGCAATGGAACTCAGCACTGTACCGTCCATATCGAACAGAAAAGCGTCGAATGATTTGTTGAAGGGAGACAGGTCGGTCAAAATGAAGGTCCTCGAATTTTCGTGGCCAGATCGGGAGCCAGAATCAGGTGGGCTTGTTCGATTTTGATCTTAATGCGGAAATTTGGCTAAAGTCACAGTATTCAGCATATTGATCACTATTGCTCGCTTTTACCTCCGCCAAAGCATGAAAAATCGGAGATGCTTCTTATATTGAAGAAGCTTGGCCCAACCGACAAAACTTGATCATTTGCTTCGTTTGTGGCTTTTTGCGCCACTTGATGCAGGGCGTTTCACCTCAGAGCCAGAAACATGGATGAATCGCATTCTCAGGATTGTTGTTTAAATGACTGAAATAAAAAATTAAAATCACAACTATCCAGATCACCGGTTCTCCGTTGCGCCTATGCTCGACTGGTCGGATCGGCATTGTCGATATTTTCACCGCCTGTTTTCCAAGCGCGCGTTGCTCTACACAGAGATGGTTGTTGCAGATGCTGCGATCCACGGCCCGCGTGAACGGCTCATGGGGTTTGATGCAACGGAACATCCCATAGCTCTTCAGCTTGGCGGTTCCGATCCGCTCAAATTACAGGAAGCTGCGCGAATAGGCGCTGGCTTCGGCTACGACGAAATCAATCTTAATGTCGGCTGCCCGTCCGACCGTGTTCAGTCCGGCACATTCGGCGCTTGTCTGATGCAGACACCGGAAGTTGTTGCGCGTTGCGTCGCGGCCATGAAGGAGGTTGTATCAGTCCCCGTCACAGTCAAATGCCGGATAGGTGTTGATGATCAGGACCCGGAAGTGGCGCTGGATGCAGTTAGCGATCAGGTGCTTGAAGCAGGTGCAGATGCGCTTTGGGTGCATGCCCGCAAAGCATGGCTGAAAGGTCTGTCTCCGAAGGAAAATCGCGATATTCCCCCGCTGGACTATGATCGTGTTTATCGTCTCAAACAACGTCTTGATACGGCATTTGTTGGCATTAATGGCGGTATAAGCACTCTCGAAGATACTGTTGCACATCTCAAGCATTTGGATGGCGTCATGCTGGGGCGTGCTGCCTATCATAATCCGGCATTGCTCGCTGATGTCGATCATCTCATCTATGGGGATGATGAAAAGCCAACGGATATGGCAGAAATCATTGAGGCAATGTGCGAATATGTTGATCGGCACATTGCCGATGGCGGCAGGCTTTCTCACATAAGTCGTCACATGGTCGGGCTGTTCACGGGGCAACCCGGTGCGCGCCGCTGGCGTCAAATCTTGTCAACTGATGCTTCCAAGCCCGGCGCGAACAGCGATGTGCTGCGTCAGGCCTATGCGACTATTATGGAAGCTAGCAGTGAAGCTGCCTAGAGCTGTTCCCATTGAGATTTAGTGGTTGGGACCGCTCTATCTTTTTGTTTTACGCATTGTCCGACGCAAAACCACTTCGCACTTTTGCTGGGAATGCTTTAATCCATCATAATGAGCTGATCGCCACGAACGCTGAAACCACCCAGCGTTTGCAGGAAGTTCATGCCGAGCAGGCTCCCGGTCATCAGCCCTTCCTGCGTCACCATTGCACGGATATTTTGCCGTTCAATGTCACCGATCTGTAATTTCGCAATGGTTATGCTGGCGGCAGTTGCTCTGCCGTTCGCTGTGTTGATCGGCACGGAATAATTGAGCGATGACGTGTCGATGCCTGCGCGCTCGGCGTCTTCCTTTGAAAGCACGACAGAAGACGCACCTGTATCGACAAGGAAATGCACGCGCGCATCATTGACGCGGCCATTGACCTCGAAATGCCCGTTGGCAGACTTTGCCAATGTTACTGTGAGGGACCCATCGGCGGCACGGCCTGAAATAGGGCTGCCGGGAATGAGCCCGGCCGTGATGCGGCTGCCCACATCCTGAAGCTCATAGCGATATTGATAGGCTGCGACGAGGCCGAGGATAATGACCGCCCACACGGCCATGTTACGGGCAAAGTCGCTGAGCTTAATCCCTGAACCAAGCAAGCCTGCTGCGAGCACGACGCCCCAAATGCCCATATAGGCAGCCTGACCAAAGGCATCATTGGCAATACCAAGCGTGGTTCCGCTGTCATCGTTCGCCATCAGCAGCAATATGACAACTGCAATTGCTGCAATCACGATCCAGAACAAACGCCCCATCAGCTTTCTTTCTTTTCCAGTATTTCATGGCGCGCAGGTAAAAGCGCCATGATCGCTCGCCGTTGATCGTCGCCCATGGAAGACCATTCGGCAATTTCATCGAGTGTGCGGGCGCAGCCAAGACAAAATCCGGTCTGAATGTCCATCACGCATACCAGAATGCATGGCGATTCTATTGTTGCCGCGTTCATGGGGCCAATGTGGTCACATCAAAGCGCTGTGACAAGACCGAGCAGCACTGCCAAGGAACAGATTTGTTGCGCAGCGCCGAGGGTATCACCGGTTTGTCCGCCAATTTTGGACAGACAGAGTTTCGCAAAGCCAAATAAAAGCACGATGCTGAAAATGAGCGCATTGATAAGAGCTGTAAACCCGCCAGCCGGGATGATGGTTACAACCATTATTGCCAGACCGATTGCACATGCGCAAACGAGCGTCTCCCATTTGGGGGCGCCGAGATTGTCTGCAAGCCCACCGGGACGAGCGGAGGGCAATCCATGCCACAGGGCGAGAATTGCAGCGCGACTTGCAGCTTCTGCTCCGATCAGCGCGAGAACCGCGTAACATGCGCCAGCACGATCAATGATGGCGGCGAGCAGCGAAACCTTGATACCGGTCCAGATGATGAGTGTGAGCGCCGCAAAGGTGCCAATCCGCGAATCTTTCATGATCTCAAGACGGCGATCTGGCGTTGAGGCACCAAAGAAGCCGTCCGCAGTGTCTCCAAGACCGTCTTCATGCAGCGCACCGGTCATCGCGGCCAGCATTCCGACCGCGATCAAGCTCGAAACAACCGCGGGAAGGTTGAGATAATCGGATACCAGAAGTGAGAGGCCGGCCAGAAGCCCAAGGACAGCGCCCGCCATTGGGAACGCGCGCATGCCCGTTTTCAGCGAATCGCCCAAACCTTCATCTGCGTCTGTAAGCCAGCTATGCGGCAAAGGCAGACGGCTCAGAAAGCCCAGAGAACGAATTGTGTCTCTTATGAAGCTGTTTCGCTGCAACTGCTTGCTCCGCTTTAAGAACTATAATGCTGCTGACCAGAATATTGGCCGCCAATAAGGTTTGGCGCAAAGAGGTGATTTGAAAAATTGACTAAGTGCTTATAGGACGAGCACAAGAGTTTTGTATCCTCCCTTAATTGATTGGACTAGACGATATGAGCGCCAGTGGCCTTCCTTTTGACGATTTCCGTGAACTCATCCGTAATCTGCCGGGACCTGATCTTGGTGCGGAAGCGGCTGTACGTGCGCGGGAAGCGACACTGACCAAGCCTGCTGGCTCGCTTGGGCAGCTTGAAGAGATTGTTGCGTGGCTCGCTGCATGGACTGGAAAGCCGGTTCCGCAGATCAATCGCCCTCTGGTCGCGGTCTTTGCAGGCAATCATGGAGTGACTGCCAAGAATATCACGCCCTTCCCATCAAGCGTGACTGCACAGATGGTTGAGAATTTTGCTGCAGGTGGTGCAGCGATCAACCAGATATGCATTGCTCACGATCTCGGTCTTAAGGTCTTTGACCTTGCACTGGAGCATCCGACCGCTGACATCACCGAAGAAGCGGCAATGGACGAACGCACCTGTGCGGCAACCATGGCATTCGGCATGGAAGGCATTGCTGGTGGCACAGATCTTCTCTGCATAGGTGAAATGGGTATCGGTAACACCACGATTGCTGCAGCTATTGCGCTGGCACTCTTTGGTGGGACAGCTGAAGATTGGGTCGGACCCGGTACTGGTTCGACCGGTGACCTTTTGGAACGCAAGCTTGCTGCGGTTCGTGCCGCTTTAGCACTTCATCAGGCACATCTTAAAGATCCGCTGGAAGTTTTGCGTCGTCTGGGCGGACGTGAGGTCGCTGCCATGGCAGGTGCAATTCTTGCTGCACGCATGGAGAAAATTCCGGTTATCATTGATGGCTTTGTAGCCAGTGCAGCCGCTGCCGTACTTTACGCTGCAAATCCGGCAGCGCTCGATCATTGTCTCTTTGGCCATGTGTCGGCAGAGCCGGGCCATAGACTGATGCTTGAAAAGATGGGTAAAAAACCGCTTCTCGATCTCGGTATGCGACTGGGTGAGGGTACAGGTGCTGCTCTGGCGGCGGGTATCGTTAAGTCAGCCGCCCTTTGCCATAGCGGCATGGCGACGTTCGAACAGGCTGGCGTAACGGCCGGACAATAAAACGAAAAGCCCGGAGAAATCTCCGGGCTTTTTCATATGTATTCTTTAGAGCGCATCCCGAAAAGTGTGAAACGGTTTTCGGACAAAGATGCGCGTTAAAACAAATATTTAGAGCGCCGATCTGATCCAATCAGATCGAAACGCGCTCTAAAAAACTTAGTTGTTTTCTTTGTCCAGCACCATGTAGTCGAGCGGCAATTCGGTGGTGTACTTGATCTGCTCCATCGCAAAGGATGAGGACACATCACGAATTTCGATCTTGCTGATGAGGCGCTTATAGAATGCGTCATAAGCCGCAATATCTGGCACTGCTACACGCAGCAGGTAATCGACATCACCACTCATGCGGTAGAACTCGATAACCTCAGGGAACTCCTGAACCACTTCCGAGAAGCGCTTCAGCCATTCATTGCTGTGCGAGCTGGTCCGTACAGATACGAATACGGTGACGCGTGTGTTGACGCGCACCGGATCGAGGATTGCGACGCGGCGTTTAATGACGCCGTCTTCCTCGAGTTTCTGGATGCGGCGCCAGCAAGGGGTTGTGGAGAGGCCAACCTTCTTGGCGACATCTGCTACCGCCAGTGTTGCGTCTTCCTGCAGTAAGCGCAGTATTTTTCTGTCGAGCCTGTCCATACGTTTTTTATCCCGGTATTAGAAATCGTTTCCCGAACTTTCCGGATCAATGAAACTTCATACCTTATGGTTCGCATTCGCTCGAAATTACAGGAAATTTATTCCAATGAAAATAAAGGAACTAAAATTTATTTTCTATCCATCAGCAGGTGGCGGACTTTTTCGCGAAGAAGGGGAACGACTTCCTGATCAAACCAGGGATTTCGTTTGAGCCAACCGCTGTTACGCCAGGATGGATGCGGCAGAGGCAAAACTGTTCGTCCCGCAGCATTCGGTGTTTCCATAAAGCTGCGCCAGTTCTGGACCGTTTCTGTGAGGCTCGTTTTGCGCCATTCGGGCAAATGATAGGCAAGCGCATATTGTCCGACGACCAGAATGAACTCGAGCTGCGGCATCGCAGCAAAGACGCGGTCATGCCACGTTGAACGACATTCGCGGCGCGGGGGGAGGTCGCCGCCATGTTTGTCATAACCAGGAAAGCAAAAACCCATTGGCACAATTGCGAAACGCGCCGGATCGTAAAACTCTTCGCGTGTTGTGCCGAGCCATTGTCTCAAGCGATCACCAGAAGGGTCATTAAAGGGCAGGGAGCTGTTATGCACACGAATGCCCGGAGCCTGCCCACAGATCGCAATGCGTGCGGTATCCGAGATTATGCATACCGGATTGGGTTCGTGCGGTAGAGGCGGCAGAAATTGAGGCGTGTCACGGCAAATGCGACAGGCCTGGATGGAGTGCCTTAGCCCGTCCAGATTTTCCATTATTCCTATTGGGCTCCAGACCAGAGAGAGTTTAACAGGGTAGAGACATAGCCTCTGATATAGCTGATCACATCGCTGATTACATCGGATGACGGCGCTTCGTGGCCTGTTTCAGCCTCCACATTTGGCTTCTGCTGCTCTTTGCGCCATTGATACGGCACTTCAAAGCTGCCGGCCCAGATGCCACGTTTTTCTTGGCGGGCGACGGCCTCTTCGCTGCGGTAGTCGCCATAGGAGACAGCCCAGCCTTGTTCCACCATCCAACGGTTGAGATCAGTTTCACCAAGATAGCATCGACCGAGGTCGCGTCCGTACTTATCGAGGCCTTCTTTTTCGCAGCGAATCGAGGCTCCGCTGATTCTGCCGCGTAGCGCATTGCGCGCTTCCCGACCGCAGAGATAGGTGCGATAACCGGTCTGACAGCTTTGCTCCATCTCCGGTGCATCGATGCCGAGAAGGCGGATATGGACCTTATTGAGAATGACAGTATCGCCATCAATGACATAGACGGTGCCCGCCAATGATTCTTTGGGCTGACGGTTGACTGGCAGAGACACGATAATTGCAAAGAGAGCAGAAAAGATGAGCAAAGTTAAGAAGATGCTGCGGAAAGCTCCACCTCTTCTTCTTTGTCTTGTCTGATATGGTCGCCGGTAATAGCGCCGTCTGTTGCTCATTGTCCGATGCCCCTGACCTTCGTCAGATCATAACGCATCCGGCAGTTTTGCGAAATTCCATCGCTCTGGAAGTGATGCGTCGACACAACTAATTGGGGCCAACAACATTTGATTTTGTGTTGATTCAGCAACAGTCTTTACCATTGCTTTAGGCTAGAAAGACGGGAGACACATTTTGCCCATTTCCCGCCACAAAGAAGCGTCACCGGATAGGAAAGGCAAAGGCCATTAACAACTCCGGGAAACGTTATTTCCCTCAGGACAGGACGAAATGAAGAAAGACGCATTGTTTCACAACGATCCGTTTTCGGGCAGCGAAAAGACTGCTCTGTTTTCATTTTGCATTTCTGGCAATGGCCGAGCTTTATTCCGTCAAAATCGGGTCGCAGTCTTGACGAAAAGACAATGTACTCTGTCACTTATGTCATCAACTTCTACCCAATGTGAAAGACCGGCGTTGTGATGCGTATTCGCAGTTTTTCATATCCCCTTATCGCTGCGGCACTTGGCTTGGCCATTGTCTGCAACAGCGCTTCGGCTTTTGATCTGAACGATGACTCCGAGAAATCACGGAGCCCGTTCGAGCTCTTCAAGTTTGGTTTCTCTGCCTATAAGAGCGGCCACAAGGATGAAGCCATCAAGGCGCTGCGTTATGCGGCGGAACGTGGTCATCAGGGTGCCAAGTGGAAGCTCGCTCGCATGTATGCCGATGGCGACGGTGTGGCAGAGGACGATTACGAAGCTTACCAGATTTTCGAAAAGATTGTCCGTGACGGTGCGGAGCCGGGTTCTGAAAACGAGCCTTATGTCGCTGATGCGCTGGTCGCGCTCGCGGGTTACGTAAAGCGCGGTATTCCCGGTTCTCCGGTTAATTCTGATCCAAAATTCGCACGTAACCTTTATGTGCAGGCTGCATCCAACTTTGGCGATCCGGCTGCTCAGTATGAGCTTGGCAAGATGCTGCTGGACGGCGAGGGTGGTGAACGCAATTCAATGCAAGCCGCCCGTTGGTTCCAGCTTGCAGCCAAGAAGGGGAATGCAAGCGCTCAGGCCATGCTTGGCAATATGCTGTTTCAGGCTGGAAAGACTGTTCGGGGCCTTGCCATGCTCACAGCAGCATTCGAACGTTGCCCGACGGAGGATTGCACCTGGATCCGCGATATGCAGGAACAGGCTTTCTCAATCGCCGGTGAAGCTGACCGCCGCAATGCCATAGCGCTCTCAAGCAACTACGTTGCCAAAGGCGACTTCTAAAGCTGATCGATAAGCTTTGCCTTCTGTACGGCCCTCAATCGTGAGATCATACGGACAATGTTACCGTCACAGGCACATGATCTGACGGCTTTTCCCACGCTCTGACGTGTTTTTCGATATCTGTCGAAACGAAATGATTTGCCGCTTCCGGCGACAACATCAGATGATCGATGCGAATGCCATTGTTCTTCTGCCAGGCTCCGGCCTGATAATCCCAGAATGTATAGACGCCGTCTTCATCGGTCGCTGCACGAACGGCTTCGGTGAAGCCCAGATTTTCAAGTCGGCGGAATGCCTGACGTGATTGCGGCTGAAACAGTGCATCACCGAGCCATTGCTGCGGGTTTTTCGCGTCGTTAGGCTCCGGGATGACGTTATAGTCGCCAGCAAGAACGAGCGGCTCTTCCAGTTCAAGTCGGCTTTTCGCCCAGGTCTCCAGCCTCTGCATCCAGGACAGCTTGTAGGGGAATTTCTCTGTATCGACCGGGTTGCCGTTGGGCAAATACAGCGACACGACACGGAGAACACCCTTATCCGTCGAGAAAACGGCCTCAATGAAGCGTGCTTGTTCATCGCTGTCATCGCCGGGAAGCCCGCGATTGACCTCATCAGGCGACTTTTTGGAAAGAATAGCGACGCCGTTGAAGCCCTTCTGGCCATGCGTCTCGACATGATAGCCGAGCGCTTCAATTTCCAGTCGCGGGAACAGATCGTCCACGGACTTGATTTCCTGAAGGCAGGCGATGTCAGGCGACGATTCCTTCAGCCAATGCTGGAGGTTTTCGATACGCGCCTTGACGCCATTAATGTTCCATGTCGCGATTTTCATGATGAAATGATTAGGCGGAAGACGAGGCGAGGGCAAGCGCTGCCCTCTCTCCATCACAGAATTTCGACTCGGTCTGATTATTATTCAAATGCCATTTGTATTGCCGCTTTTGCATTCCTATCTCCCAACTACAGTAGCCAAACAGGAGATTTGAATGTTCGACGCCAAAAAGCTTCTCGACCAGTTTCTGGGATCACAAATTCCGGGCATGTCCGGAAGCGTTCGCGACAAGGCGGGGCAGGCCACTGATCTGGCCAAGAAAAACCCATTGGCTACTGGCGCAATTGCCGCAGCAATTCTTGGCACAAAGACCGGACGTAAGCTCGCTGGTAATGTAGCCACAGCAGGCGGTATCGCGGCAATCGCAGGTCTCGGATATCTGGCTTATAAGAACTACAAATCCGGCCAGTCACCGCAAACAGCCGAACAGCCAGTCGCAAAAGAGCCGGAATTGCTTCCGCCGCCTCCGGCAGATTCTCCATTCCATCCGCAGTCACCAGCCATGAGCAACAGTTTTGCATTGACGCTTGTGCAGGCAATGATTGCTGCCGCAAAGGCTGATGGCCACATTGATGATGCGGAACGCGCACGCATCATGGAAAAGGTGCAGATTTCAGGCCTTGATGATGAAGCGGAAGCCTTCTTTGCGAAGGAACTCGCTGATCCGATTGATATCGATGCGTTGGTAGCCGCTGCTCAGACTGAAGAACAGAAGGTTGAGCTTTACACCGCTTCGCGTCTGACCATCGATCCTGACAGCCGTGCAGAGCGTGGATATCTCGATATGCTGGCTGGTCGTCTTGGTTTACCGGATGCGCTGGTCGACCATATCGATGCGACGGTTTCATCGGTTAAAGCCTGATAAAACAAAACCGGCTGCGTAATGCAGCCGGTTTCTTTTTCGAATGCTGGAATTAATCAGATCGCGAAACTTGTACCGCAGCCACAGGATGCCGTGGCGTTCGGATTGCGGATCTGAAACGATTGTCCCATCAGGTCATCGACAAAATCAATCTGGGAACCATCCATGTAAGGAACGGAGATTGAGTCGATCAGCACCTTGGCGCCATGCTTTTCGATGACGATGTCATCATCGGATTGGTCATCAACCAGATCATATTTGTAAGAAAAGCCAGAGCAGCCGCCGCCCTCGACAGAAACGCGAAGTGCTGTTTTGCCCGGTTCGGAACTGATAATTTTTGCAATCCGCTTGGCTGCGGATTCAGAAACGGTAATGTCTGTCATCTGCCTTGTTCCGCTTGCAATTGCGTGTGCCGGATTGAACCAATTGGGAATTGTCCAGAATTTCCAGAAAACGCGTACTTGCCTTCATGTTTAACTGATAGCTATGAACGCAACGTGTGGAAGTCAATGTCCACCTGAGTTTGACGTAATCATATTACAGTGAGGAATGCATCGCAATGTCCCCGGAAGGAATTGGATCGCTGGAAGGAATTGGCTTCGGTTATCGCGAACGCGCGCCCTATGCCTGCAATCCTGCCTTGACCCGTGGGCGGCTGGTTCCTGAGCCTGAAAGTGCAACGCGAACGCCTTTCCAGCGCGATCGAGACCGAATCATTCACTCGACTGCGTTTCGTCGCCTCAAACATAAGACGCAGGTTTTCATTGCCCATGAGGGCGATCACTATCGAACCCGTCTGACGCATACCATCGAGGTGGCGCAGATTGCCCGCGCCTTGGCGCGCGCTTTACGACTGGATGAAGACCTGGCGGAAGCTGTAGCACTTGTGCATGATTTCGGGCATACGCCGTTCGGTCATACCGGCGAAGACGCGCTCAATGAACGCATGAAGCCCTATGGCGGCTTTGATCACAACGCCCAGTCCCTTCGCATTGTGACGAAGCTTGAGCACCGCTATGCGGATTTCGACGGACTAAACCTCTCGTGGGAAACCCTTGAGGGGCTGGTAAAGCACAATGGTCCACTGGTCGGCCCCTTTGCTACGCATTCAGATGAGCCGGTTCCACAGCCTATCCTGGATTTTAATGAGCGTTATGATCTCGAATTGTCGCGCTTTGCGAGTCTTGAAGCGCAATGCGCAGCCATTGCAGATGATATTGCTTACAATGCTCATGATATCGACGACGGCCTCCGCTCTGGTCTGCTTAAACTAGAGGGACTCGATGAGGTGCCGCTCACAAAGCGCCTGCTGGATATCGTTAGAATGCGCTATCCGGCGCTTGATCCTGTGCGTACGGGCCATGAACTGGTCCGTCGGCAAATCACCATCATGGTCGAAGATGTGATTGCTGAATCGCAACGCCGTATCACTGCTGCCAATCCTCAAAATTTGGAGGATGTGCACGCGCAACCACGCGCACTTGTGGGTTTCTCTGATGCAATGAGGGACGAAGAGAAAGCTCTGAAGCGCTTTTTGTTCAAAAACCTCTATTTCCACGAGAGTGTCGTTGTTCGCAGACATGGGGCCGACAAAATCGTGCAGGACCTGTTCGATATTTGTTTTGATGATCCCGCTATCATGCCTGCAGAGTGGCAAACGGGCTGTGAAACACTTGATGAGGCGGGTCGTGCTCGCCGTGTTGCAGACTATCTGGCCGGTATGACTGACAATTATGCAATGCGGGAACACCGACGATTGTTTGACCATACACCCGATTTAGCTTAATCGGGTCGGGACGAAGCGGGTCCTGGAGCTTAAATGCGTCGGGATGTTTGCTATTTTTATGATGAGCCGACGCCGGAAATCGCAACCATAACCGGACGGAAGCCTGACAGGACGAACCATGAATATCTTTGCAGATTTCGACGCGCGTATTAAAAAAACGTTGCAAGATATTGATCTGAAAGCGAAAGATGGCGGCGATCTGGATTTGTCGCGTATCAGCGTGGAGCCACCGCGTGACGCCTCGCACGGTGATATTGCCACCAATGCTGCCATGGTGCTTTCCAAAGCTGTGGGCCAGAATCCACGTGAACTTGCCACCGCCATTGCCGATGCACTGAAGTCCGATAAAGATGTCGCCACGGTCGACGTTGCAGGTCCAGGCTTTATCAATCTGCGCCTGAAAGACACCTATTGGCAGCGCGAGCTGGCCGCTATGCTCAATGAAGGCACCGATTTCGGACGCTCGAAGCTTGGCACCGGCACCAAAGTCAATGTCGAATATGTTTCGGCCAACCCGACAGGCCCGATGCATGTTGGCCATTGCCGTGGCGCTGTCGTTGGCGACGTGCTGGCAAATCTGTTGAAGTTTGCAGGCTTCGACGTCGTTAAAGAATATTATATCAACGACGCTGGCGCGCAGATCGATGTGCTGGCACGTTCGGTTATTCTGCGTTACCGCGAAGCGCTTGGTGAAGAGATCGGCGAGATTCCGGCTGGTCTTTATCCGGGCGATTATCTCGTTCCTGTCGGCGAGGCGCTCGCCAAAGAATTTGGTAACAAGCTTCTCGAAATGCCGGAAGATGAAGCTTTTGCAATCGTCAAGGAACGCACGATCGACGCCATGATGGCGATGATCCGCGCCGATCTTGACGCACTGAATGTGCATCACGACGTCTTCTATTCCGAGCGTAAGCTTCATGCTGATCATGCGCGCGTTATTCGCGCTGCGATCAATGATCTGACGCTCAAGGGCCATGTCTACAAGGGCAAGCTGCCGCCGCCGAAGGGGCAGCTGCCGGAAGAATGGGAAGATCGTGAGCAGACCCTGTTCCGTTCGACCGAAGTGGGCGACGATATTGACCGTCCGCTGATGAAGTCTGACGGCACATTCACCTATTTTGCTGCTGACGTCGCTTACTTCAAAGACAAGTATGATCGCGGCTTCAATGAGATGATCTATGTGCTGGGCGCTGATCACGGCGGCTACGTCAAGCGTCTCGAAGCTGTTGCACGCGCTGTTTCTGACGGTAAGGCCAAGCTCACCGTTCTGCTTTGCCAGCTCGTAAAGCTGTTCCGCGATGGCGAACCCGTGCGCATGTCCAAGCGTTCGGGCGAATTCATCACGTTGCGTGAAGTGGTGGATGAAGTTGGCCGCGATCCGGTTCGTTTCATGATGCTTTATCGGAAGAACGATGCGCCGCTCGACTTCGATTTTGCGAAAGTGACTGAGCAGTCCAAGGACAATCCGATCTTCTACGTGCAATATGCTTCGGCACGTTGTCATTCGGTATTCCGTCAGGCGGTCGACCAGCTTGGGCTGAGCGATCTTGATCGCGTATCGATGGCCGGACACTTTGACAAGCTGACCGATGAGAGTGAAATTGCACTCGTTCGCAAGCTCGCAGAATACCCGCGTCTGATCGAAGCTGCGGCGACGCATCAGGAGCCACATCGCCTCGCTTTTTACCTCTATGACCTCGCCAGCGCGTTCCATTCTCAGTGGAATAAGGGCACCGAGAACACGGACTTACGTTTTATTAAGGTTAACGATCCAGAATTGTCTCTAGCAAGGCTAGGGCTAGTACAGGTCGTTTCCGATGTGCTGACGTCCGGTTTGACAATAATCGGTGCGGATGCTCCAACGGAAATGCGCTAGGACGGTTTCGTCATCCGCAAGTTCAACCAAGGTGTTGTGCGGATGTCGGTAAGTCAAAAAGATGGAAGATCAACGAGGGTGCAAGTCGTCGATCTTCCTTCAGGCGCATGAAACTTCCGTCAACTTTTGCCCACATTGCCTCGCTACAACGTAATGTATCGAGACGTCTTGCGGCGTCCAGGGTTTGAGTTAGGAACACACCATGACGGACAGCAGTGCTAATCCCCGTAATTACGGCGAGCGTCCGCTGCATGAAGACGATCCGCTAATGGAACTTTCGCGGATCATGGACTTCGGCGCGTCTGCTGATAACAACGTTGCGCGAAGTGAGTATCGTCCTGAGCCGAGTTTTGATTCTGGTGATGACGCGCTCTCTTTTGATTTAGAACGCGAACTTCTTGGCGATTTTGGTGATTTCGCAGAGCCGGAACAGCAGTCGGCTCCATTGGCGCAAACGCCATATCAGGACACACATTCCTATCAAAATGCAGAGCCTCAGCTTCAGGAAGATGATCTTGCGTCGGCACTTGAAGAAGAGTTCGATCTTCATCTGGATGGGAATGCTCCGGTTGCTCCAACCGAATCGTTTGATTTCGTGGAAACGGATCGCTCCGAACCTGTGCCGCAGTTTGACTACAATGATTATTCAGAAGCGCGTACGGCTTACGAAGAGAGCCATGCCGAACCCGGCTATGCCGAACCTGGTTATGCTGAGCCGCTTGCTGCCAGTGTACCATCTGAGCCTTTAGAGCAGGGCTATGTGGATTATAGTCCAGCCACTGCTTACCAGCCGTCAGAAGCTCCGTATGTCGATCCATATGCGAACGAATCAGCAGTAGGTACAACTGCAGGCGATGATTGGGAAGTTCAGTCTGCTGAGCCGTTTGATACCAGCTATGCCGCAGCACCTACCCATCAGGCGCTTTCGCTTGAAGATGAGCTTGAAAGCCTTCTGTTCAGTGACGAGCCACAGGCGACAACTGTTCCTGAAGCCATCTATGAAGATGAACCACAGCAGTTCGCAGCATATACGCCTCGTTACGAGGAGCCAGCCGCAGAAGCGCCGTCTTATGCTGAGCCTGCTCATCACGGCGACGTCGAGCTCGATTTCGATGCCTTTCAGCTTGATGACCCACAGACCTATGAGCCGGTAGAAGCGGCGGCAAATTTTGCGCCTGAACCACATGATACGCGCGAAGTTACTTCGCAAACGCAGGCTCCGATCTATCCGCATTACACGCTGAGCAACTTTGCGGCCGGTGCTGCTACGACAGGCGTACTTGCATCTGAACCTGTTCGGGCCGAAGTCGCTGGCTATGAACCGGAGCAGGCTGAGCTGGACGACGATTTTTCGTTCGACGACGATTTCTCGTTTGAGAATGAGCAGAACTTCGTACCTGTTGCCGCTGAGGCAACAGAAGACGATCTTTCGGGCCTTGATGAAATCTCTTTGAGTGAAGATGATTTCGGGTTTGAACCGTCAGGTGACGCTCCGTCGTCTGTCGCTGCCAATGATTCGAACTTCTTTAGCGAAGAAGACTTCTTCAATGCAGATGATCTCGATTTGGCGTCAGAAGTTGAAGACGAGCAGGTCGGTGAACCTGTTTATGCCCATGCGACCTACAATGAAGAAGAGGCGCATCCTGCAACTCCAACCTTCACCAATTACGCGGACCCACGTTCGGCTTTCGTTGCGCCTGCACCAGAAATTGAAACGCTGAGTGTCGCTGATAGCAAGGTTGAACAGACGCATTCGCTGGATTTGCCGGAAGTCAATTACGGCGAAGAAGAAGTAAATGCCGGTCTGACCGATCTGGAAACTGAATTTGCTGAAGTGTTCAACACTATCGGTGTTGATGAAACAGCCACAAAGACGGATGCGCAGAGCGAAGCCGACAAAGCTTTTGAGGATATTTTCCGTGAAAGCGCTTCGTCCTATATGCCAAATGCTGGCGTGGCAGCAGGTGCTGCTCTTGGTCTGGGTGCGGCAACGGCTGCAGCTGCGACCGCTTATGGACGCGCAAATCCAACAGCGCAGCCTCAGGCATCACAGGCCACTGTGGCAGATGCTGGTGGTAGCAGCGATGATTTCTATAATCATTGGGCTGCACAAGGTGCTCAGACGATAGAGAGCGGCGAATTCGGCACACGTGCTGCCATGCAGCCAGAAGACGATCTTGGCAGCGCTGCTGAGGCTTACCGCAATCGTCCGGTTCGTGGTCGTCGTGGTCTGATCCTCGCAAGTGTTGCAGGCATTGCGGTTCTCATTGGCGGCATCGGCTACCACTTCCTCGGTGGAAGCGGATCGGGTGAACCGGTTGTGATTCGCGCTGATAATCAGCCGATCAAAATACAGCCTGAAAATCCGGGTGGAGCGACTGTCCCTAATCAGGACAAGGCGGTCTATGATCGCGTCGCCGGTACATTGCCGAACAATCCAGAGCAAAAAGCTTTGATCTCTGCCGGTGAAGAGCCTGTTGATCTGGGCGCGCAGGATAATGATGCGGGTGCGAATGATTTCCCTGAGCCAAATCAGACGGCTGAAGCACCATCGAATTCCGGTCAGGATGCACCGCTGATCCAGCCGCGTGAAGTCGAAACGATGATCGTTCGTCCCGATGGCACAATCGTTCAGGCCCAGCAGCCTGCACCTGTGGCTCAGGCACCAGCGCCAACCAACGCAGTAAATCCAACAAATTCGGCAGGCCCAACAAACTTGGCAGGCAATGACGCACCAATTGCGCCACCTGCGGAAACCGATGAAATTGCAGCGCTTGCGGCTGGTAACGCACCGCAAGAGCCGGTTGCAAATACACCAGCGACGCAGCCAGCACCTGCAGCTCAGGCACCAGCAGCACCAGTTCGTGCGCCAGTCGTGCCATCGCGTCCAGCTGAACAGCCAACCAATATTGTTGGGAACGTGCCGCAACGCGCGCAGGCTCAGGCGCCTGCAACCGCTCCTGCTGCTCCTCAGGTCGCTTCTGCAGCCGGTGGTGGCTATTTCATCCAGATCGCTTCGCAGCCATCTGCTGAACTGGCACAGAAGTCCTATGCCAATATGGCGCAGCGTTATGGCAGCGTGATCGGCGGCCGTGCAGTGGACATCAAGCGTGCAGATATTCCGAACAAGGGCACTTATTACCGTGTTCGCGTTCAGGCAGGTTCGAAGGACGATGCCAATGCACTCTGCGGTCGCTTCAAGACTGCTGGCGGCAGCTGCTTCGTGACGCAGTAAGATTTGCCAGACGAAAAAACGAGAAGGGCGGCATAAGAGCGCCGTGCGTCCTTTCGGACGCACGGCGCTCTCAACTATTTTATCTACGCATCGTGCTTTACAAAAATCGATTCCGATTTTTGCGCCGATGCTGTAGCCGCTCTTTTTTCGTATGGCTACCATGACGGTGATTTTTCGGCTAAACCGCTATCACTGGTTTGAGCACAAACAGATCAAAGGAATGCTGCATGAAAGAGTGCAAGGCGTGGATTGCTGGCGTAGCAGGAACAAAGCTGACGCCTGATGAGGTGGCTTTTTTCCGTGACGAAAAGCCTTGGGGTTTCATTCTCTTTGCACGCAATGTGGAGAGCCTTGAACAGGTTGCAGAGCTAACCGCGCAACTGCGCGATGTGACCGACCGCCCTCAAACGCCTGTTTTCATTGATCAGGAAGGTGGTCGCGTTCAGCGGCTTCGCCCGCCACTCGTTCCGAACTACCCTGCGGCTGCACAAATTGGTGCGATCTATGATCGTGACAATGAAGCAGGTCTTCGTGCCGCCTGGCTTCATGCGCGCCTTCACGCTTTTGATCTTCTGAAAGTAGGCGTCAATGCTGATTGTCTGCCCGTTCTCGATGTTCCTATTGAAGGCGCACACGATGTAATCGGCGCGCGGGCCTATTCAAAGAACCCGCATAGCGTTGCTGCAATGGGGCGCTCTGCTGCCGAAGGGCTTCTTGCCGGTGGTGTGCTGCCTGTGGTGAAGCACATGCCTGGGCATGGCCGCGCATTCAGCGACACACACAAGGAACTGGCCCGCGTTGGTGTACCGCTCAGTGAACTGGTCGCGCATGACTTTGTGCCGTTCAAGGCGTTGAACGATCTTCCAATGGCAATGACGGCGCATGTTATCTTTGATTGCATCGATCCCAAGCGTCCATCGACTTTATCGCCGACAGTCATCAATACGATCATTCGCGATGTTATCCAGTTCGACGGTCTGGTCATCAGCGACGACATTTCGATGAAGGCACTCTCGGGCGATCTTGGCGATATTGCCGAAGGTATCACCGCTGCAGGCTGCGATATCGTTCTTTATTGTGCGGGCGTGATGGAAGAGCTGGTCAAGGTTGCCGCACGTGTTCCGGTTCTCGATGGTAAAGCTCGCAAACGTGCAGATCTGGCGGAAGTCTATGCAGGTGATCCGGATCTTTCTGATGAAATAGAGCTGCGCGAAGAGTTTGGACAAATGTTCGAACTGATGGCGTAACCGACAAAACTTGGTACACTAAAAAGGTTCGGTGAGATTTTCTCACCGATCAAATAATAAGCAGGACAAGCGGTTGGCTGGATCGGAAACGAACACAAATGGCAAAGACGGCACCAATGTGCCGATGGATGCCTTGTGGCAGGGCGAGACCGATCGCGCTGAAAGCGAACCTTCACTGCTGATCGACGTTCAGGGTTTTGAAGGGCCGCTCGATCTTTTGCTGCATCTGGCGCGCAACCAGCGTGTCGATCTGTCTCGGATTTCGGTGCTGGCACTCGCCGAACAGTATCTGGGTTTTGTGGAACAGGCGCAGGCCCTTAGTCTTGAACTGGCTGCTGACTATCTGGTCATGGCCGCATGGCTGGCCTACCTCAAGTCAAAATTGCTGATCCCCAAGCAGCAGGATGACGATGGTGCGACAGGCGAAGAACTGATCGCTTCGCTGCAATTCCGTTTGAAGCGGCTTGAAGCCATGCGCGATGCCGCAGCCAAGCTTGTAAACCGCAACCGGCTGGGCCGTGACGTTTTTGCACGTGGTATGCCGGAACTGGTGGTGGTTGATCGATCCAGCCAGTTTTCGGCCACGCTTTATGAACTACTGACTGCCTATGCTTCGCAACGTCAGCGACAGGCCGTATCGCATGTGCAGATCGAAAAGCGCGCCGTCTGGTCGCTGAAAGAGGCACGTGTCGCACTTGTGAGACTTATGGGATCGAGCGGAGACTGGGTCGCACTGGACCACTTTCTCATCAATTATGCGCTGACACCGCAGGAAAGAGCTTCCGCCTTGGCCAGTTCCTTTGCCGCAAGCCTTGAGCTGGTAAGAGAAGGTAAGCTGGAAGTGCGACAGAATGCACCTTTTGAGCCGATTTATATGCGCGTTGCAGGCGGATTAAGTGAACTTGATGAGGACGAAAATGTCTGAAGCGGAAGTGGCAATGGATGATTATGACGATGATGTTCAACATCCAGCTTCGCCCATGGCCTTGGCGGAACTCGCACGGATGGCAGAAGCGATAATCTTCGCTTCGTCTGAACCGGTTTCTGAACGCGCACTGGCAGAGCGGTTGCCGGTTAATACCGATTTGTCGGCAATATTAGAGCATCTGCAAAAGGTTTATGAGGGGCGTGGCGTCCATCTGGTTCAGGTCGGCACGGCCTGGGCTTTTCGCACGGCATCCGATCTTGGCTTTCTCATGAGCCGTGAGACGGTTCAGCAGCGCAAGCTTTCGCGCGCTGCAATGGAAGTCCTTGCGATCATTGCATATCATCAACCTGTCACACGCGCCGAGCTCGAAGATATTCGTGGTGTGGAAACCTCCAAGGGCACGCTGGATGTGCTTATGGAAACGGGTTGGATCAAACTGCGTGGTCGCCGTCGTACGCCCGGGCGTCCTGTGACTTATGGCACGACAGATACATTTCTGGATCATTTTGGCTTGCCGGAGATACGTGATCTGCCGGGTCTGGAAGAGCTGCGAGGGGCAGGGTTGTTGTCTGCGCGCATACCGTCCAGTTTCTCTGTGCCGGTTCCGAATGTCGACCCGGATGAACTCACAGACGATGAAGAGCCGCTTGAAGATATAGATCTTGAAGGTTTGGGGCTGCTGGCGCCCCGAGGAGATTGATGGGAAATTTGAGCTGCAACAAATAAAATCGTTGTAACTTCGTTCACTGTCACACTTCTGTTTGAAAGATTTGGTGAAAGCGCTTAAATCGTATTCAGCATTATAGGAATAAGCCGTGTCGCAACGGCGATGAGAGGAATGAAATGGGTAGCTTTTCTATCTGGCACTGGCTGATCGTTCTCGCAGTTGTGCTGCTTCTGTTTGGCCGTGGCAAAATCCCTGAACTGATGGGTGATGTTGCAAAGGGTATCAAGAACTTCAAGCAGGGCATGTCTGAAGAAGACGCTGCTAAGGAAGATGCCAAGGCGGATGCACGGACAATTGATGCCAAGGCGGATGAAACCGTCAATGACGTCAAGAAGACGACAAAATCCTGATCTGATGTAAAGGATGCTGCGTGCAATATGGTGCGCAGCATGTTTTGCCATGAAGGCATGATCCAGCGAATTGGAAGTCACTTCCCGAAGATCGTGTGTAATAACAACAGGTTGATTGCGACCGCATCTTGATTGAAGATGTGTTTGCAATCTGGATTGCGGTTTTCCGCCGAAAGACGGGACGCGCGCGTCAGAAGCGCGGAGTATCAAATTATGTTCGATATCGGTTGGTCTGAACTGCTGATAATCGCGATTGTGATGATCGTGGTGGTTGGCCCCAAGGATTTGCCGAAGATGCTCAGAGCTTTCGGCAAAGCGACGGCGCGTATGCGCAGCACTGCTAACGAGTTCCGGCATCAGTTCAACGAGGCCTTGAAAGAAGCCGAACTCGAAGACGTGAAGAATATCGTCGACGAGGCTCGCAAGCTTGATCCGCGCTCGAAACTCACGCAGGTCTTTGATCCGATTCGCAGCGCCGGTGAGGATATTCGCTCCGGTCTTCAGTCTACGACATCCATGTCGCCTGCTGAGCCTGCAAAGGTGGCTGAGGTGACAACGCCTGTTGAAGCCAGTGGTGCGACTGTTCCCGTTGAAGCTCCAGCAGAAAAGCCTGCAGCCAAGCCAAAGACGGCGCGGAAGAAGGCGGCTCCTGCTGCTGCAGAAGCGCCAGCGGCGTCCAAGCCTGTTAGTCGGAAAGCTGCGACTGCCAAGCCAAAAGCAAGCGTCAAAGCTGAACCCGCTGCAAAGCCTGCTGCGCCAAAAAAGGCGTCTCCAGCAAAGGCAGCAACGGTGAAAACAGACACTCCCGCCAAGAAGACCACGAAAAAGACGACTGAAAAGACAGGAAGCAAAGCGTGAAACGGGACGAGGACGAAATTGAACAGAGCGCTGCTCCTCTGCTCGAACACCTTATCGAACTGCGCCGCCGCCTGATCTGGGCGATTTTGGCGTTTTTCATTGCTTTTATTCTTTGTTTTGCCTTTGCAAAACATCTCTTCAATCTGCTTGTCGTTCCCTATCAATGGGCGCTCGACTGGGCTGGAATGGACCGCTCGAAAGCCGAACTGATCTATACCGCACCGCAGGAATTCTTCTTCACGCAGGTCAAGGTCGCGATGTTCGGCGGTGTTGTTCTGGCGTTCCCGATTATCGCTGCGCAGATTTACAAGTTTGTGGCTCCCGGCCTCTACAAGCATGAGCGCATGGCGTTTCTGCCATTCCTTATTGCTTCGCCGATATTGTTTCTGACCGGCGGCGCTCTCGTCTATTTCTTCTTCACGCCGATGGTTATGTGGTTCTTCCTGGCCATGCAGCAGACGGGTGGCAATGGTGAAGTGCAGATTTCACTTCTGCCAAAAGTTTCCGAATATCTGAGCCTCATCATGACGCTCATTTTTGCTTTCGGTCTGGTCTTCCAGTTACCAGTTGTCACGAGCCTTATGGCCCGCGTCGGGTTGGTTACGTCTGCGGGCCTGAAGGATAAGCGCAAATATGCGATTGTTATTGCCTTCGTGGTGGCTGCGGTTTTGACACCACCTGATCCGGCAAGCCAGATCGGTCTTGCCTTGCCGACGATCCTTCTCTACGAGATTTCCATCATATTGGCCCGCATGATCGAGAAGAAGAGGGATGAGGCGAAGGATGAAGCTGAGGCTGAAGCTGAAGACAACGCCCCCACTTCCTGATCCGGACATATGTTAAACAGAGGCTGCATGATCGCAGCCTCTCTTTCTGTTAAATTTCATGAAACGGCTTTTCCCATGCTCGATATCAAATGGATTCGCGAAAACCCCGAAGCTCTCGACAAGGCGCTTGCCAAGCGCGGAGCAGGGCCACTCTCGTCCGAACTGATCGCGCTTGACGAAAAGCGCCGCGAACATGTCGGCAAAGTTCAGGCTGCGCAGGAGCGTCGCAATGCGGCATCCAAGGAAATCGGCAAAGCAATGGCCGAAAAGGATGCGGCGACTGCTGACAAACTCAAGGCTGAAGTCGGCGAGTTGAAGACTTTCCTTGCCGATGCTGAAGAAGAAGAACGTCGTCTGGTCAAGGAACTGAACGACGCGCTTTCGAGCCTTCCAAATGTTCCGGCTGATGACGTGCCGCTCGGTAAAGACGAGGCAGATAATGTCGAAATCCGTCGCGTCGGCAATCAGCGTAATTTCTCGTTCCAGCCGAAAGAACATTATGAGCTGGGTGAGGCGCTTGGTTACATGGACTTTGAACGTGCCGCGAAGATCGCAGGTGCACGTTTCACTGTTCTCAAAGGCCCGTTGGCCCGTCTTGAGCGCGCACTTGGTCAGTTCATGCTTGATCTGCACACCACCGAGAACGGCTATATGGAAACCATGCCGCCGCTGATGGTGCGCGACGAAGCCGTTTATGGCACAGGTCAGCTGCCGAAGTTTTCGGAAGACTTGTTCCGCACGACGGATGGTCGTTGGCTGATCCCAACTGCTGAAGTCCCGTTGACCAATCTGGTTGCAGACGAAATTGTCGATCTGAAGACTTTGCCGCAGCGTTATACGGCGCTCACACCTTGCTTCCGTTCGGAAGCGGGTTCGGCTGGTCGCGATACGCGCGGTATGCTGCGTCAGCATCAGTTTCTCAAGGTTGAGATGGTGTCGATTACTGATGCGGACAGCTCCGCAGCTGAACATGAGCGCATGACGGCCTGTGCAGAAGAAGTGCTGAAGCGTCTTGGTCTGCCATTCCGCACTGTCGTTCTTTGTACGGGTGACATGGGCTTCGGCGCGCAGAAGACTTACGACATCGAAGTATGGATGCCGGGCCAGAACGCCTATCGCGAAATTTCAAGCTGCTCGGTTTGTGGTGACTTCCAGGGACGTCGTATGAATGCGCGCTATCGTCCGGAAGGCGAAAAGGCCACGCGTTTTGTTCATACGCTGAATGGTTCGGGCGTTGCTGTCGGTCGCGCTCTGATTGCTGTGATGGAAAATTATCAGCAGGAAGACGGCAGCATTCATATTCCTGAAGCATTGCAGCCATACATGGGCGGCCTCACGCGCATCGAGAAAGCTGCGTGACATATAACATTTGACGATCTGAATGAAGGAGTGACGACGTGCGAATTCTGCTAACGAACGATGACGGTATCCATGCTGAAGGCCTCGCAGTTCTGGAGCGTATCGCACGCCAAATCTCGGATGATGTTTGGGTCGTAGCCCCTGAAACAGACCAGAGCGGCCTCGCGCATTCATTGACTTTGTCCGAGCCGCTTCGTCTGCGGCAGATCGATGATCGTCATTTCGCGCTACGCGGCACGCCGACTGATTGTGTGATCATGGGCGTTCGGCATGTTCTGCCGGAAGCGCCGGACCTCATCCTGTCTGGTGTCAACTCCGGTGCGAACATGGCTGATGATGTGACCTATTCCGGCACTGTTGCTGGCGCCATGGAAGGCACGCTTCTTGGTGTTAAGGCAATCGCGCTGTCGCAGGAATATGAATATGAAGGCGACCGCCGCATCGTTCCCTGGGAAACGGCAGAAACGCATGCACCTGCGCTGATCAAGAAGCTTATCGAAGCGGGTTGGCCTGAAGGCGTTCTGCTGAACCTGAATTTCCCGAACTGTGACCCGGATGAAGTCAAGGGCACGCGCGTAACGGCACAGGGTAAGCTCAGCCACGATGCGCGTCTTGATGAGCGTCGTGACGGTCGTGGCTTCCCATATTTCTGGCTGCAGTTTGGTCGCACGAAAGCAGAAGTTGCAAGTGATAGCGATATCGCAGCCATCCGTGCTGATTATATCTCTGTAACGCCGCTGCAACTTGATCTGACCGCACAGAAAGCGCGGGCTGAACTCAGCAAGGCACTTGAGGTTGAAGCATGAATCAGGCTGTGTCTGAACGCCAGCAGCTTTCGGACAGGGAAGGATTTGCATCCTTCGTCATGCGCATGCGAGCGCGGGGCATCAATGATGCCCGGCTCTTTGCTGCAATTGAATCGACGCCGCGTCAAAGCTTCATGGGTTCGTCATGGGCGCATCTTTCATTTAGCCAGCGTACTGCACCGCTCGATTGCGGCGAGTATATCGAAGGCATCGACGATCAGGCGCGTGTCATTGCGGCACTTCAATTAGAATCAGGCCATCGTGTATTGGAAATCGGCACCGGCTCTGGCTTTACCGCTGCGGTCATGTCCATGCTTTCAGGCCGCGTCACGACAGTCGAGCGCTATCGCAAATTATGTGACCGCGCTTTGCAGCAGTTTGTGACGCTGAAGCGCGAAAACATCATGGTTAAGCATGCCGATGGTCGCCATGGCATGCCGGGTGGACCGTTTGATCGCATTGTGATCTGGCTGGCTTGCGAAGAGATTCCTCGTCATTTCGTGGAGCTTCTGGCGACCCATGGTGTGTTGGTGGCACCAGTAGGTTCGGGCGACGGTCAACAAATGATGACACGCATCGCAAAGGTCGGTAGCCGTTTCGAGCAGGAAAACATCATGCCCGTTCGCTATCAGCCATTTATCGAAGGTATGTCCTCCGTTTTGTGAGGACTTAGAGCATTTCCTGTTTTGATTGAATCATTGGAAATGCTCTATCTGTTTGTTTTTAAGCATGTCTTTATCCCGAAACCGGTTCCCACTTTCGGGAGACATGCTCTAGAAGCTTCCGTTAATTTCTTATCCAGCGCCGTCATGCATCAACCCGATGCAGCGGCGTTTTGGGTTGGCCAATAACAGTCCAGTTCAGCTGTTTTCATGTCGACAGAAAGCGCTTTTGTGCGCTTATGGTATTTAATTGGTGAATATTTTTTCGAAGAAATCTCGATTCTTAACCAGCGAGTAACATTAACGCGTTTTAATGAGTCCAAGTGAGTATTAGAGTATGGGCGAGTTGAACATGCGTTTTCCAATATTGCAGCATACGTCCGAACGCCTCCTGCGGAATGCAGCGATCGTTCTGATTGCCGGTTTTGGTGCAGGGTGCAGCGCCGATACGATGCGCTTCACGGATGGTCTTTATACTGGCTCCACGTCTAATCAGCGTGTTGTGCAACAACAGCCTGCCGGCGATGTTTATGCATCTGCGCCGGTGGCAGCCGCCCAGCCGGTTTCGAGCGGCTCGGTTCAGCGTAACAGTCTGCCGCCAGTGTCTTCTGCGCCGGTTGCAGCTGCGGCAACGCAGGCACAGAATCAGGTGTATCAGGCGCAAAATACTGCTGCCAATCGTGTGAATGGCGCCGTGAATAATGCTGGAACTCAGGTGGCAAGCGCTGCTGGTGCTGCGAACAACGCAGCCGCGAATGCGAAATCCAATGTTCTCGGACAGTTGCCTGCAACGGCAAATGGCGTTCCGTTGCCAGCCGCCAACCATGCCGCTGCACCGCAGGCGCAAACTCCTGTTGTAGCTGCGCAAACTGTCGCAGCAGGCGGTGCCTACACAGTTAAGTCGGGCGATTCGCTTTTCTCTATCGCACAGAAGCACAATGTGCCGGTTGACAAGCTGAAGCAGGCAAATGGCCTTACCAACGGTGCAATCCGTGTCGGTCAGTCTCTGGCAATTCCATCCGCAGCAGGTGGCGCAACGCAGGTTGCAGCTGTTTCTCCGCAGCCAGCAAAGCCAGCAGCCGCAGCGCCAGTGCAAACTGCATCGATTGCGCCTGATGCGGCATCGAATGTGAAGCCTTATACGCCGCCGCAGGCGAGCAACAAGGTGATCGAAGACGCAGAGAAGGATCAGTCGGCTGCTCCGTCCTCAACCGGTATTTCGCAGATGCGTTGGCCTGTTCGTGGTCGCGTTCTCACGAGCTTCGGCCAGCGTGAAGGTACTTCCGTTAATGACGGTATCGACATTATGGTTCCGGAAGGCACCGCCGTTAAAGCTGCTGAAAATGGCGTCGTCATCTATGCAGGCGACGGCTTGAAGGAATTCGGTCAGACGGTTCTGATCCGCCACGACAATGGGCTGGTTACAGTCTATGGCCATAACAGCCAGATTCTCGTACAGCGTGGTCAGAAGGTTCGTCGCGGTGAAGATATTGCGAAGTCCGGTATGAGCGGTAATGCGAAATCACCTAAGCTGCACTTCGAAGTGCGCAAGAACTCTTCTCCGGTCAATCCGTCCAAGTATCTGGAATCCTGATAGGAAATGGTCACTGAAATAAGACAGGCGGGTCTCTGACCCGCCTTTTTCTTTAGAGCGCCGCGCGCCTTCTTCGGCGCATAAAGCACGATGCTATAGAGCGGTTTACATTGCTTTGCCGAGACGGCCGGCAAGATCCTGAATATACTGCCACGCTACACGACCCGAACGATTACCGCGCGTTGTCGACCAGGTCAGTGCTTCTGCGTGCATCGTCTGCGGATCATAATCCAGCTTGTAGTGCGCTGCATAACCATCAACCATGGCGAGATAGTCGTCCTGGCTGCATTTGTGGAAACCGAGCCACAGGCCGAAACGATCCGACAGTGACACTTTTTCCTCAATGGCTTCAGACGGATTGACGGCCGTTGAACGCTCATTGTCAATCATATCGCGCGGCATCAGATGGCGGCGATTGGACGTTGCATAGAAGATCACATTGTCCGGACGCCCTTCGACTCCACCTTCGAGTGCTGCCTTCAGCGATTTGTAGGACGTGTCATCGTGATCGAAAGAAAGGTCGTCGCAGAACAGGATAAACCGATACGGCGTTTCCTTGATGATGTTCATCAGGGCAGGGAGGCTGTCGATATCTTCGCGATGAATTTCTACGAGTTTGAGCGGCAGCTTGTCGGTCTGTTCTGCATTGACGCTGGCTTGAGCTGCTTTGACGAGCGATGATTTGCCCATGCCGCGTGCGCCCCAGAGCAGGACATTGTTGGCCGGGTAGCCTTTTGCAAAGCGTCGGGTATTGTCAACAAGCTGGTCCCGCACCAAATCAACGCCACGAATGAGCGAGATATCGACGCGATTAACGCGGCTGACGGGGCCGAGTGTTAGACGCTCGGGCGCCCAGACGAAGCAATCGGCTGCTTCAAGGTCGGGTACAGTCGGTTGTGGTGGAGCAATACGCTCCAGTGCAGCGATCAGTCGGTCCAGTTTCTGGCTGAGTATATTTTCGGTCGTCATTCCAAGCCCTCAAATAGTGAGGATCAGGGCTTAACATGCCACAGCGGGCGGGAAAAGTGTGCGACCTTGGCGCAGTAGGGCCTTCGCCGGTTGCAATTGACGCGCTAACCATTGTAATGCCGTAAAGAATTTGTCTTCGAGACTTCAGAGGAGTTCCCAATGTTCGTAACACCGGCTTTTGCACAAGCCTCCGGCGGCGGCGCCGGGCCAGACATGCTCATGAGCATTCTGCCTTTCGTTCTGATCTTTGTAATCATGTACTTTCTCATCATTCGCCCACAGCGGACCCAGATGAAGAAGCGTCAGGAAATGCTGGCAGCAGTTCGTCGCGGCGATACGGTTGTGACCGGTGGCGGCATTGTCGGTAAGGTCCAGAAGGTCCACGACGACGGCGAACTCGACGTTGAAATCGCTGAAGGCGTTAAGATTCGCGTTCTGCGCAGCGCTCTTTCCGAAGTGCGCGTTAAGGGCGAACCAGTCGCCGACAACAAGAACAAGTAAATTTTATCAGACTGCACGGGCCTCGGTAAGGTTTCCATAACCGGGGTCTGATCAGTAAAGTATTTCCAGCAAAAGTGCGAAGCGGTTTTGCGTGGGATAATGCTCAAGAACGAAAAAGCTAGAGCGGTTCCAACAATTCAATTTTAACTGGAACCGCTCTATCGTGCATGGGCCACACCTGATTGTGGTTCATTCGCCCAAGCTGGAGAGCCGTTTGCAACAAGTGCGCTCCGGCACGCTCTATCCAAGCCGAAACGGAATTGCTGCTCTATGCTTTATTTTTCACGTTGGAAATCGGCTCTGATTTGGTTGGCAATACTTGCCAGCTTCCTCATTGCATCGCCTAATTTTTTCTCGCGTGAAACACTGGCAAATCTGCCCGGATTTTTGCCCACAAAGCAGGTCGCGCTTGGACTTGATCTTTCCGGTGGTTCCCGTCTTGTCCTTCAGGTGCAGAATGCTGGCAGGGGCGATCTCGATCGCACCAAAGAAATCATGCGCCAACGCCTCGAAGAACTCGGTTATGGTAATCCCATTGTCGAGGAAGAGGGGCGTAATCGCATTCGGGTTGAAGTTCCCGGCCTTTATGATGCTCAGCTTCTAAAAGATATTCTCAGCATTCGCGGCAATCTTTCCTTCCGCGCGGTCGATGACAGTGTGTCGCCCGACGATGCTATTCGCGGAACGCCGCCTGCCGACAGCACCGTTGTTTATTCCTATGATGACCCGCCTATCGGTTATCTTGTGAAAAATGAGCCAGTGTTTACAGGCGCAGACGTTACGGATGCCAAAGCGACACTTTCCGAAGACGACAATGAGCCGATCATTACGCTGACGCTGGATGAGAAGGGGCGCAGCAATCTCGCTGCAGCGACCGCTCAGGCTATCGGCAAAAGCTTTGCAATCGTCGTCGATAATCAGGTTGTTTCCGCACCCGTTGTGGACGAACCGCTCGATACGAATGAATTGCAGATTTCAGGCGCGTTCGATCTGCAGTCCGCCAACAATATGTCGGTTGTTCTGCGTTCCGGCGCTCTGCCAAAGGCAGTTTCTGTTCTGGAAGAACGCACAATTGCTTCGGCACTCGGTGATGACTACGCGAGCGCTGCAGTTTCTGCAGCTCTGCTGGCTGCTCTTCTTGTCGGTCTTTTCATGGTGCTGTCCTACGGCATCCTTGGCGTCATCGCCATGGTGGCGCTTGCCGTCAACATGATCATTTTGGTGGCGATCATATCGCTGATTGGCGCATCTATTACTCTGGCAAGTGTTGCGGGTATCGTGCTGATTATCGGCATGGCGGTTGACGCCAATATTCTGATTTATGAGCGCGTGCGCGAAGATCGCCGCAAGGGCTATTCCGTTGTTCAGGCGATGGAATCGGGCTTCTATCGCGCTCTTTCGACCATCGTGGACGCAAATTTAACGACGATGATTGCAGCGCTTGTGCTGTTTCTGATGGGCTCCGGCCCGGTTCATGGCTTTGCGCTCACCGTTACAATCGGTATTCTGACGACGCTGTTCACGACGCTGACCTTCACGCGCTTGTTGATTGCCCAATGGGTGCGCACGGCGAAGCCGAAAGAAATCCCCAAGCGCCGTCTGAAGCTGGTGCCCACTGTTACACATATTCCGTTCATGCGCCTTCAGTTCGTAACGCTTGGCATTTCGGTTCTGGCGAGTGCGATCGTTGTGGCACTTTTCGTTAATATCGGCCTCAATTACGGCATCGATTTCCGTGGCGGTTCGATGGTGGAATTGCAGGCACGTAGCGGCGATGCAAATCTGCCGGATATCGAAGAACGCATGAGCGAGCTCAATATCGACAGCGCGCGCGTTCTGCCTGCCAAGTCACCGCGTTCGGCGCTCGTAATTATCGGCAGTCAGGAAGTGGGCGACGACGCGGAGCAGACTGTTGCCGTCAAACTGCGTGGCGAGTTCGAACAGGATTATTCGTTCCAACGCGTCGAGGTTGTTGGTCCAACGGTTTCGGAACAGCTGTCACAGGCCGGACTTCTGGCGCTGTTCCTCTCGCTGGCTGGTATCTTCATCTATGTCTGGATAAGATTCCGCTGGCAGCTGGCTCTCGGTGCGGTTCTTTCGACCCTGCATGATGTTATCATTCTGGCTGGCGTGTTTATTGTTTTCCGAATGGAATTCAATCTGTGGAGTGTTGCGGCAGTCCTGACGATTATTGGCTACTCGCTCAACGATACCATCGTGATTTACGACCGTGTGCGTGAAAACTTGAAGCGTTATAGTAGCGCGCCATTGCCCGCGATTATCGACGCCTCCATCAATCAGACATTGTCGCGTACTTTGCCAACCGCTTTTGTGACTTTCATTGCGCATATTCCGCTCTATATGTTCGGTGGAGCGGATATCCGCATGTTCGCATTGGCGCTTAGCGTCGGCATTATCGTGGCGACTTACTCCTCGATCTTTATTGCAGCACCTCTGCTTGTACAGTTTGGCCTCAAGCCACGTGCAGCCGATGGTGACGATGCAATGGGCGATGATCTCGCACAGTCGCTCAATCTGGACAGTTAGAAATGGCAAAAGGCATAGAAATTCGCGAAGCCCACTTTCCGGGCCGGGCACCTATTGATGCATACGGCAATGGCGGTTTTCGCTTTGCCGATATGTCACATAAGGGGTCTATTCTCTGTTTGCCGTCGGGTATTCATGGCTGGGACCCACAGACACCGCCAATTATATCGCGCCATGATCTGGGTGCCATTCTCGAGCAGGCGAGTGATATTGAAATTCTTCTGGTCGGTACGGGTATGGACTTGCGACGCATTCCAGAAGATGTTCGTGCTATCCTCCGCGAGCACCGTATCTCGTCCGATCCAATGAGCACAGGCGCTGCGGTGCGTACTTATAATGTGCTGCTCGCCGAAGATCGCGCGGTTGCCGCTGCACTGATTGCTGTAGACTGATTTTCATGAACCAGAATGAGGCACATTGTCTGGCGCTTCTGCGCGAAGCCGACCGGGATCGTTATCTTTCGGTGCTTTATGCGCCGGAAAACAAACGCGGCGCGCTTGCAGCCCTTTATGCGTTCAATGCAGAAATTGCCCGTATTCGCGATCTGGTACACGAGCCACTACCCGGTGAAGTCCGTCTGCAGTGGTGGCGTGATCTCATCAACGGCGAGGAGCGGGGCAGCGCGGATGCGCATCCTGTTGCTGCAGCACTGATCGATACGATTACCAAATACGATCTGCCGCGCGTGGCTTTCGACAATTATTGCGAAGCACGTATTTTCGATCTCTATGACGATCCGATGCCAAGCCGGAACGATCTTGAAGGCTACTGTGGTGAGACCGCTTCCACTCTCATTCAGCTGGCAGGTTTCATTCTCGACCGTGATGCAGCGCAGTCGCATACCGAGACGGCGGGACATGCAGGTGTTGCGCAGGCAGTAACAGGTCTGTTGCGCCTCATGCCGATCCATCGTCGTCGTGGGCAGCTTTATGTTCCCGCTGATATGTTGCAGGCAGTTGGCGTGACGCGCGAAGAGTTTCTTGGCAACGACGAGAAATCTGCTCATGTGCGCGTCATCAGTGTGATGATGGCGCTTGCGCGCGAACACTTGGCAATCTTCGACAAGGCCCAAAAGGATCTGCCCAAAAGCCTCGGACCGGCATTCCTGCCAATGGCGCTTGTTCCGGCCTATCTCAATGCTATTGAGCGGCTTGGCGGCAAAGCTGCCGATCAGGTGGCTGACCTTTCAGCCATACGCAAACAATGGCTGATGTTTAAAGCAGGTTTTTAAATAATAGGGCGGTTTTCTTATTCAGAAAACCGCCCTATCTATTTGATATGTAACTTCTTTCAAAAATACGCGTTATTGCTCAGCCACTCCTGAAAATCAGCCAGCGCCCGCGCGGACAATGCACGCTTTTTCGCAATGGTCTTTTCTTTGCCGCGAAGGCGCTTGCCTTCAGTCTTTGGAACTTCAATCGGCGGGAACAGGCCGAAATTCACATTCATCGGCTGGAACGAGCGTTTGCCCGGTTCCTCATCATCAGCAACGATGTGACCGCCCGTGATGTGGCCGAGAAGCGCACCAAAAGCAGTGGTCTGCGGTGGCGTAACCGGTGTCTTTCCAAGCTTTTCAGCAGCGGTGAAACGTCCGGCCAGCAAGCCGATTGCCGATGATTCGACGTAACCTTCACAGCCCGTAATCTGGCCAGCGAAGCGGAGGCTTTCGCGTGACTTCAACCGCAGCACATTATCGAGCAGCACCGGCGAATTGAGATAGGTGTTGCGGTGCAATCCGCCAAGACGCGCAAATTCAGCATTCTCAAGGCCAGGGATCATCTTGAAGATACCGGTCTGGGAGCCGTATTTCAGTTTCGTCTGAAAACCGACCATATTGTAGAGCGTGCCAAGCGCATTATCCTGACGCAGCTGCACGACCGCATAGGCCTTGACCGTTGGATTATGCTCGTTGGTGAGGCCCATTGGCTTCATTGGGCCATGGCGCAAGGTTTCAGGACCGCGTTCAGCCATGACTTCGATAGGCAAACAGCCGTCGAAATAGGGCGTACCTTCCCATTCCTTGAACTCGGTCGTGTCGCCTTCGATCAATGCCGCAACAAAGGCTTCATACTGCTCCTTATCCATGGGGCAGTTGATGTAATCCTTGCCGGTGCCGCCGGGGCCAACCTTATCGTAGCGCGACTGGAACCAGCAAACATCCATATCGATCGAATCAAAATGCACAATCGGTGCGATAGCATCGAAGAAAGCGAGCGCATCGGCACCGGTTTGCGCCTGAATGGCCTCGGCCAGCGAAGGTGCAGTCAGTGGACCCGTTGCGACAATCGTCGTGCCCCATTCTTCCGGTGGCAAGCCCGCGATTTCTTCGCGCTCTATGGTGATGAGTGGATGAGCTTCGAGTTTTGCAGTCACTGCCTGCGAAAAACCTTCACGGTCAACCGCGAGTGCGCCACCAGCCGGAACCTGATTTGCATCGGCGCATGCCATGATCAGCGAGCCTGCAAGGCGCATCTCGGCATGAAGCACACCTACAGCATTGGTCTCTGCATCATCCGAACGGAAAGAATTTGAGCAAACCAGCTCTGCAAGCTGCTCTGTCTTATGCGCATCAGTGCCGCGAACAGGGCGCATTTCATGCAAAACCACAGGAACGCCAGCTTGCGCAATTTGCCACGCGGCTTCAGAGCCGGCGAGGCCGCCGCCGACTACATGTACGGGGGAGAGATCGGTATCTTTTGACATGGCAAATCCCATACCGCCTTTGCATGCCGCCTTCAATGGGAGAAGCGCATCAGACGAGGGTAAACAGGTGCCACAAAAACAAATGGCATCCGTCGCGGGAGGAGGTGCGACGGATGCCATTATTGTCAGACCGGAATTGGGAGGAGGAGAGACCGGTCCTGGTATCGCAAAGCTTGGGAGGAGGACTTTGCGATAAACCGGGCCTGATGGGAGGAGGATTCAGGCCCAGCAAATTTGAATGAGTTATTAGCGTCCCTTGGACTGACGCGCTACATATGGGATGTCTGCGCGGGAAATGCCAAGGTCGTTAAGTTCGCGAGTCGAGAGCTGGTTCAGCTCGTTGACGGTATCGCGGTAACGGCGCCAGTTGTTGTAAGAGCGGAAGAGGTTCATGGTATTATTCCTTCATCGTTGAGGAACTGGTGTTCAATTCATCTTGTTTGTTGCCCAGTATATAACTCATTGTTTTCGCTACTTGCAGACCCGAGTTTGCATAGCTGCCTTGCGGGTTCTGCACGACGCGCTAAATCGATTAGACTGGTCGAGCACAAAATTGCCGTAAAGGAACAGGACCTAACTATTTGCCGGCTGGCGAGTTTCCTATATGTTCTCAGCTACTTGGTAAGATAGTGGCCTCAATGGATAGATTGTTCGGGAGTTGTTTTGTCGTTTTCAGTTTCTGTAGAGCGCCTGATTGAGCGCTGGCAGCATGAAGGACTTATTGATGCCGAAACGGCATCGCGCCTGAATGTTGATCTCGAAAAACGTGGTCCCCGGTTCAGTCTTGGCTCGGTGCTCGCGACACTTGGTGGGCTGTTGCTGGGAGCGGCGGTCATCATGCTGGTTGCTGCCAACTGGCAGGATATGCCGCGTATTATGCGTATCGGCCTGATCTTTGTCCTGATCTGGGCGTGCTATCTTGGCGGGGCATGGCGACAGTCGCGTGGCGACAGGCTATTGCCGCAAGCGCTTTATATCGTTGCGGCATCATCCTTTGGGGCTGGTATAGCGCTCGTTGGTCAGATGTACCATCTGTCGGGTGATGTGCACTCAGCAGCGCTCGTCTGGGCAGGCGGTGTTCTGGCATCGGCCTTCCTGTTGCGTTCGCCGGTGCTGACAGCCTTTGGTGCGGGCGTCGCGTGCTTCTATCTGTCTACATATGCTTTCAGTAATGACTATGGCGATCTCAGTTATCGCTGGATGGGGCCGTTGCTGGTTCTTGTTGGCGCTGGCGCTGCCCGTTTCACGCGATCCCGTCATGCTGCACATCTGTGGTGCCTGTTTGTGCTGGGGTGGGCCGTTCTTCTTTATTCGGAAAACGAGAGCCGGGCGATTCTTGCTATGATGCTGATTATCGGTATCGGCTTGATGCTGGCGGATGCCTTTGCACATAAAGCCCTTCAGAGACTGACACGCTTCGCGCATCCTTTGGCTTCCTATGGTTTGCTGCTTGCGCTTTTGGCGCTTGGCATTCTTCAGGTCGATAAGATGCTTTCAACGATCTTTGACAAGAACATCACGCAGGATGTCGTTTATGGCATTCTCATTCTGGCCCTTTCGATTGGTTCGCTTGCCATATGCGGACGCGACAATGGCAGTTTGCGTTCCATCGCCTATGCAGCTTTCTCTTTTGAAGTGCTTTACCTCGCCTTCACAACCGTCGGGTCGATGATCGGTACGTCTGGCTTCTTCCTGACTGCAGGCGTGTTGGTGCTACTGCTTGCGGCTTTTGTGCGTCGTATGGAGAGCAGGTTCGGGCGAAAGCGTTCAGTGGAGGTGCAGCCATGAGCCTATTGAAAAGCAAGTGGCTCTACGCGGGCGCAGTTGTCGCTGCAGTGCTGCAGACCGGCATTCTTTATGCGAGCATCGAGAAGCGGGCTTCGGTGCTGCGTTCTGGCCATGAGATCGTGCTGCAGACGCGACCGGTCGATCCTCGCGATCTGATGCGTGGCGACTATGTGATCCTTGGTTATGATATTACATCGATTGATCGCAAGATTATTCTGGGAACACCTGCCGACGGGTCGCGTACTGTCTATGTGGCGGTGAAGCCGTCCGATAAAGGTGTGTGGAATATTTCTCGTGCGTCGTTCACGCCGTTCACGGACTTGGCTTCTGATGAAGTGCAGATTCGTGGGCAATCAACCTACGCTATCTCCGACTACCCGGATGCGACGATCAGTATGCGCTACGGCATAGAGCGCTATTACGTACCCGAAGGCGAGGGGCGTGCAATCGAGGATGGCCAGCGTGATCTGGAAATTACTGCGGTGGTTTCTGTCGATGATGCGGGCACCGCTGTCATGAAAGCTTTGCGCGATAACGGCAAGCAACTTTACCAAGAGCCGCTCTATTAATATCGCCCTTGAAGAAAAGGGGCTTGGCTAAGGCGCCAAGATCGCTATATAGGGGCGGATAGAACGAAAGCGCTTCGGCTTGAAAGAGCTGGCAAATCAATGCCGGTAAAACGGCTTTTTTTCCTTTGAACCGGGAAAATTGAGTGATATAGAGACGCGCGCTTTCGAGAGGCGGTTCAATATCTGAGGCGAATTTAGTGCATTCGGTGGAGTGCACTTCGGTTCAGAGGCGGATATGGCGAAATTGGTAGACGCACCAGATTTAGGTTCTGGCGGGAGACCGTGGGGGTTCGAGTCCCTCTATCCGCACCAACTGCCTTGAGGCAAAAGAGAATTTCTCTCCCGCGACGAGGCATAAGCGCCGGTAACGGCGGGACAATGACAAGAAGTGAAGGTTTGAACATGCAGGTTACCGAAACGCTCAATGAAGGGCTGAAGCGCGAGATTAAAGTCGTGGTTCCGGCCGGAGATCTCGAAGCCAAGCTCTCTGAGCGGCTCGAAACTGCGCGTGGCCGCGCCAAGATCAACGGCTTCCGTCCAGGTAAGGTGCCAACTGCGCACCTGCGCAAGACCTACGGCAAGTCCTTCATGGCTGAGATCGTGAACGAAATCCTCAACGATTCGTCGCGTTCGATTCTCGCTGACCGCAACGAAAAGTCGGCAACCCAGCCTGTCGTTTCCATGCCGGAAGACGAAAAAGAAGCTGAACAGATTCTCGACGGCAAGGCTGATTTCGTTTTCTCGCTGACTTACGAAGTTCTGCCAGCAATCGAAGTCAAGGACTTCTCCAAGATTGCTGTAACGCGTGAAGTTGTCGACATTGCTGATGAAGAAGTCGACGAACAGGTTAAGCGCATCGCTTCTTCGACCCGCACTTTTGAAACCAAAAAGGGCAAAGCCGAAAACGAAGATCGCGTAACGATCGACTATCTCGGCAAGCTTGATGGCGAACCATTTGAAGGCGGCGCAGACACTGATGCGCAGCTCATCCTCGGTTCGGGCCAGTTCATTCCTGGTTTTGAAGAGCAGCTCGTTGGCCTCAAGGCTGGCGATGAAAAGGTTATCAACGTAACCTTCCCAGCTGAGTATGGCGCAGCCCATCTCGCAGGCAAGGAAGCAACCTTCGACATCACCGTCAAGGAAGTTGCCAAGCCAAACGAACTCGTTCTCGACGACGAAACCGCAAAGAAGCTCGGTATCGAATCGCTTGAGCGTCTGCGTCAGGTTGTTCGCGAACAGATCGAAAGCCAGTACGGCCAGATCACCCGTCAGAAGGTAAAGCGTCAGATTCTCGATGCTCTCGATGGTGATTACCAGTTCGAAACCCCAGAGAAGCTTGTTGATGCAGAATTCAACAACATCTGGCAGCAGATCAACTTCGATCTGCAGGAAGCTGGCCGCACCTTCGAAGACGAAGAAACCACTGAAGAAGCTGCTCGCGAAGAATATCGCAAGCTTGCTGAACGCCGCGTGCGTCTTGGTCTGGTTCTCTCCGAAATCGGTGAAAAGGCAGGCGTAGAAGTTTCTGAAGAAGAACTGCAGCGCGCTGTTTACGACCAGGTACGTCGTTACCCAGGTCAGGAAAAGGAAATCTACGAATTCCTGCGCAAGACGCCGGATGCAGTAGCTAACCTCCGTGCACCGATCTTCGAAGAAAAGGTCGTTGACCATCTGCTCGCAAACATCAACGTGACCGACAAGAAGGTCTCGAAGGAAGAGCTGACCGCAGACGACGAAGATGCAACTTCAGAAGCAAAGCCAGCCAAGAAGGCTGCTGCGAAGAAGAAGGCTGCTCCTAAGAAGAAGGCAGAAGAAAAGTCCGACGAGGCTTAATTCTTCTTAGCTGAGAATCGATGAAAAGGCCGCGCATTGCGCGGCCTTTTCCGTTTCATCCATTGAATTGAGTGGCCGAAAAGCTTGCATCCAATGGGGCTTTGCTCTAGCCAGTAACCAATCAGTTTTTAGCTCAATCAGAATATTTGCGAGCCAGCATGTCTCTTATCGATACGCGTATACCTGAACCAAAACGCTTCATCTCTGGCGCCACCGGCGACTGGGAAATCGTCATTGGCATGGAAGTCCATGCTCAGGTCACGTCCGAGTCCAAGCTGTTCTCCGGCGCTTCCACATCGTTCGGTGCTGATCCGAATGCCAATGTGTCTCTGGTTGATGCTGCGATGCCGGGCATGTTGCCTGTCATCAATCTGGAATGCGTCAAGCAGGCCGTACGCACCGGCATTGGGCTCAATGCGCAGATCAATCTGAAGTCGGTTTTTGACCGCAAGAACTACTTCTATCCTGATCTGCCGCAGGGCTATCAGATTTCGCAGTTCAAGCAGCCTATTGTTGGCGAAGGCAAGATCATGATTTCGGTCGGCCCCGACAACAAGGGCCAGTTCGAAGATGTCGAAATCGGCATTGAACGCCTGCATCTGGAACAGGATGCAGGCAAGTCGATTCACGATCAGCATCCAACAATGTCCTATGTTGATCTGAACCGCTCTGGCGTGGCGCTGATGGAAATCGTCTCCAAGCCTGATCTGCGTTCATCCGACGAAGCCCGTGCCTATCTGACCAAGCTGCGCACGATTGTCCGTTACCTTGGCACTTGCGATGGCAACATGGACGAAGGCTCCATGCGCGCCGACGTGAACGTTTCCGTTCGTCGTCCGGGTGGTGAGTTTGGAACACGTTGCGAAATCAAGAACGTCAACTCTATCCGCTTTGTCGGTCAGGCGATTGAGTATGAAGCACGCCGCCAGATCGCTATTCTGGAAGATGGTGGCTCTATCGATCAGGAAACCCGGCTGTTTGATCCGGTAAAGGGCGAAACCCGTTCGATGCGCTCCAAGGAAGAAGCGCATGACTATCGCTATTTCCCAGATCCTGACCTTCTGCCGCTTGAATTCGATCAGGCTTTCGTTGATGCGCTTGCCGCTGAATTGCCGGAACTGCCGGATGTCAAGAAAGACCGCCTGGTCGAAAAGCTCGGCATTTCGATCTATGACGCCTCGATTCTGGTAACAGAAAAGGCCATCGCGGATTATTATGAAGCGGTTTGTGACGGACGTGACGGTAAGGCCGCCGCAAACTGGGTTATCAACGATCTTCTTGGTGCGCTGAACAAGGCGGGCAAGGACATTGAAGAATCGCCTGTTTCGCCAGCTCAGCTCGGCGCGATCATCGATCTCATCAAGGACGGTACAATTTCCGGCAAGATCGCCAAGGAATTGTTTGAAATCGTCTGGAATGAAGGCGGTGACCCGAAGAGCCTCGTCGAAGAACGCGGCATGAAACAGGTTACCGACACCGGAGCGATTGAAAAGGCCGTTGACGATATCATCGCCGCCAATCCGGACAAGGTCGAGCAGGCCAAAGCCAAGCCAACCATGGCTGGCTGGTTCGTTGGTCAGGTGATGAAGGCAACGGGCGGCAAGGCCAACCCGCAGGCCGTGAATGACCTGGTCAAGTCAAAGCTTGGGATCGAAGAATAATGTGGGTTCGCAGCGCCAGTGAAGCCGATCTGAAGGCTGTGCATGAACTGCTGGTTTCAACCTGGCATGCGACCTTTGACGATATTCTTGGCCGGGAGATGGTGAATACCGTCACCGGTCAATGGCATTCCGTTGCAGCTTTGAAAGCCAATCTGAAAAAGCCATACTCGGAATTCATCGTTGCCGATAATGGCGCAGGCGGCATCGATGGAATGGCTTTTGCAAGCCAGACCGGAGAGGGCAAGGCTTCGCTTCATCAGCTCTATGTACGCCCTGACGCGCAGGTACAGGGCATCGGAACCATGCTTCTGGCAGAAGTTGAAATGGCCTTTCCCGGTGTAAATACGATGCGGCTTGAAGTGATCGAGCGGAATGCAAAGTCAGTCCGCTTCTATGAACGCAAGGGCTATGCACAGGTCGGCCGTAGCGAAGATTGGGGCGACCCCAATTGCAAGGAGCCGGTGCTTATTATGGAAAAGTCTCTTGAAGGCTGGTCTATGTAAAAAGCATTTCCAGCAAAAGTGCGAAGCGGTTTTGCGTAGGATAATGCGTAGAAACAAAGCATTTCCAGCAAAAGTGCGAAGCGGTTTTGCGGAGGCAAATGCGACTAGTAAATTGGGCCTGCTGCTGCATCATACTCTTGTGACAGCGGCAACTTGCCCCTTGCCTTGGTCTTTCGATAGGGCCATAAGCGTTGAAAACCCGGCAGTTACTTTGCCTGTGGCAATAATGGATCTGGATAGGTCATGAAGAAATTTCTTACACAAGTCTTCACCTGGTGGAATGGCCAGACGCTCGGCACCCGCCTTCATACGTGGCGCAAGGGCGAGCGCGTAGGCGAAGACGAGTTCGGTAATGTCTACTATCAGGGTGGCAAGGACTCTGAAGGTCGTACACGCCGTTGGGTCATTTTCAATGGCTATGCAGAAGCAAGTGCAATTCCTCCGGGCTGGCATGGCTGGATGCATCACCGCGTCGATACGCCGCCAAGCAAGGAAGACTACAAGCCGCGCGATTGGCAGAAGCCACATCTGCAGAACCTCACAGGCTCGCCATTGGCTTACCGTCCGAAAGGCTCGATCGCTATTCCGGGTACACAGCCTGCGGAGCGTCCGCGCGTGACTGGCGAATACGATGCCTGGACCCCTGGCAACTAAATATTGAAATTGTGGTCCGGCGTGGCATGTCACGCCGGATTTTTCATCTTCGGTTGCCAGTTTGCAAAAGGTTTTGAGGATAGAGGCGCTGCGCAGGCGCTGTCGGTTCATTGCTGCTTGCAGCAGGGCAACGAATCGTCACATTTCATGCTTAGGAATTATTCCGGCTTTTTAATTCACCATTTGATGCGGATATCCGTTTTGACGAAGCATTCTTCCAGTATGGCTGGTAATGGAAAGAACTGGGTCAGCAAGGCGACACAAGTCGCGCTGATCGTGCTTCTTTCAAGCACAGGCAGCATTCACCTTGCTCAGGCCGAACGGATATCGAACCCAGTGGCCGAGTTTTCGGGGCTGGACAAGATTACAGGTCGCATCACAAGTTTTGACGTTTACATCAACGAGACCGTACAGTTTGGTGCGCTGCAAGTGACGCCGAAAGTCTGCTATTCCCGCACCGAAAATGAAGCGCCGCGGACAGATGGTTTTGTCGAAGTTGATGAAATTACGCTGGACCGAAAGATCCGTCGTATTTTCACAGGCTGGATGTTTGCTGATAGCCCGGGTCTCAATGCTGTCGAGCACCCGATTTATGACGTGTGGCTGAAGGACTGCAAACAGAAGTCTGACGTTCCGCCGCCGGATCAGCGTAAATAATTAGCGAGAATGGCAGGATAGTCCTGATGGTGCAGTTTTGACTGTACTGCTCAATACGTCTTCAGAATGTTGCGTTGCCCTGCAGCGCCTGCTCAAGCAGCACTTCGTATTTTTTACGCTTTACCTCAATGGCACCGAAGCGCTCCAGATGAGCGGTTGTGAACTGCGTATCGAGCAGGACAAACCCTTGCCGGTTCAGATGTTCAACAAGATAGGCGAGGCACACCTTTGATGCATCGCGCTTGCGTGTAAACATGCTCTCGCCAAAGAATGCGCGACCAAGCGTGACACCATAAAGCCCGCCGACGAGTTGTCCGTCGTGCCATGCTTCAACGGTGTGGCAATGCCGGGCTTCAAACAGCTTGCCATATGCTTCACGGATTGGCCCATTGATCCACGTACGCGCACGTTCGCCGGAACCGCTTGCGCAGCCGTCGATAACGCCCTCAAAATCACTATCGAGCCTGATCTCAAAAATAGCTTGTCGGATTGTTTTTTGCAGGCTTTTGGGGATGTGAAAGCCATCAAGCGGGATAATACCGCGCTTCTCAGGACGAACCCAGAAAATCTCAGGATCATCCGCTTCTTCGGCCATCGGGAAAACCCCGGTGGCATAGGCCCGCAGGAGCAGCTCCGGCTCGATCGAATAGTCGTCCGGGGAAGCTCCTGCGGTCACTTTACTTATGCACCCATGTTCTTATGCATTTGGTGTCTCTGACTGCTTGGCCAGATATTTTTCCAGCCAATGAATGTCATAGTCGCCATTGGCAATGTCCTGATTGGAAATCAGGTCCTGGAACAGGGGCAGGGTCGTCTTGACGCCATCGACGACGAATTCATCGAGCGCACGACGCAGACGCATCATGCATTCGACGCGGTTACGACCGTGCACGATGAGCTTGCCGATAAGGCTGTCATAGTACGGCGGGATGCGGTAGCCGGAATAAACGCCCGAATCCACGCGAATGCCGAGACCGCCTGGCGTGTGGTAATGCGTGATAAGACCCGGTGATGGCGTAAAGTTACGCGGATCTTCAGCATTGATGCGGCACTCGATAGCGTGACCCGAGAAGCGTACATCGTCCTGCTTGACCGAAAGGCCGAGACCAGCTGCTACACGGATCTGTTCGTGAACAAGATCGATGCCGGTGATGGCTTCGGTAACCGGATGCTCCACCTGCAAACGAGTGTTCATTTCAATGAAATAAAACTCGCCGTTTTCATAAAGGAATTCGATCGTACCTGCACCGCGATAGCCCATATCGGCAATAGCATTGGCGCAGATCATACCGATCTTATGGCGTGCTTCCGCATTGAGCGCTGGCGAATTGGCTTCTTCCCAAACCTTCTGGTGACGACGCTGTAACGAGCAGTCGCGTTCGCCCAGATGGATTGCATTGCCTGCACCATCGCCCATGACCTGCACTTCGATGTGACGCGGCTTTTCGAGATATTTCTCGATATAGACTGCATCATCACCAAACGCAGCACCTGCTTCGGTACGTGCCGTTGCAAGGGCTACCGCCAGATCATCTTCGGTCTTTGCGACTTTCATACCGCGACCACCACCACCGGCGGATGCCTTGATGATGACCGGATAACCGATTTCCTTTGCGATGCGCTTGGCTTCGTTTTCGTCGGTCACACCACCATCCGAACCCGGAACGACAGGAATGCCAAGGCGCTTTGCAGTGCGCTTGGCTTCAATTTTGTCACCCATGACGCGGATATGCGAAGAGGTTGGTCCAATGAAGGTAATGCCATGTGCTTCGAGAATTTCAGCAAACTTGGCATTTTCCGAAAGGAAGCCGTAGCCCGGATGGATTGCATCCGCGCCAGTGATTTCGCAAGCGGCAACGATTTGATGAATATTCAGATAGCTGTCGCGTGATGGAGGCGGTCCAATGCACACGCTTTCGTCCGCAAGGCGAACATGCATCGCATCGGCGTCTGCCGTGGAGTGAACTGCGACCGTCTTGATGCCCAGCTCTTTACAAGCCCTGAGCACGCGAAGAGCGATTTCGCCACGATTGGCTATGAGTATCTTTTGAAACATTGCGCTTTGCTGCCCGTTCATTGAATAAGCCGAAATTCTTCTGACCAGATGGTCATCTTACTCGATGACGACAAGCGGTTCGCCGAATTCTACAGGCGCTGCATCTTCAATCAAAATAGCCTTGACCGTACCGGCGCGTGGAGCGGCGATCTGGTTCATGGTCTTCATAGCTTCGATGATGAGCAGCGTCTGGCCTTCCTTAACCTGCGTACCAACTTCAATGAAGTTGCGTGCGCCGGGAGCAGGGGCGAGATAGGCGGTGCCGACCATTGGCGAAGGAACAGCGTTCTTGCTGAGTTCTGCCTTGGTTGGCTCTGCGGCAACAGCAGCAGCGACAGGCGCAGCAGATGCTACGGGTGCGGCCTGCATTACGGTAGCTGCAGCCTGAACCGTTACCTTGCGCGAAACGCGGATGCGCAGATCGCCATGCTCGACTTCGATGTCGGTCAGGTCGGTTTCATTGAGGATATCCGCGAGATCACGGATGGTTTCCTTGTCGATGACGGAAGTTTTGCTGGACATATCAGGCCCCTTTACGCTTGCCCGTTGTTTTCTTCTTCTTTGGCAATTGCCGCGAGTGCGCGCAGGCCGAGCAGGTATCCTTCCGCGCCAAAGCCGCAGATGACGCCTTTGGCGACTGCGGAGACATAGGAGTGATGCCGGAAAGCTTCACGCGCATGAATGTTCGACAGATGCACTTCCACGACCGTAACCTTGGCCGAGCGGATTGCATCGTGAATAGCAACCGAAGTGTGGCTGTAAGCAGCTGGATTAATCAGAACATAGGCGTTTTTATCGCCTGCTTCCTGAATCCAGCTGACCAGATCGCCTTCGTAATTGGTCTGGCGAAAATCGACATCAAGATCGAGTTGTTCAGCCTCACGCTTGCAGCTCGCTTCGATATCATCGAGCGTTGCCACACCGTATATGCCAGGCTCACGCTTCCCAAGAAGATTGAGATTGGGGCCGTTCAGAACAAAAACTGTTTTCACCATATTCGTCCGTGATCGATAACGGGCCTATTACGAAATTTCGATTACACTTCGCATTCCATATAGAGGGCTTGGACGCAAGTCGAAACCCTCTAATTCGATGCTAATGTTTCACCACAGCGTTTTTCCCGCTATTCTTTGTGGAATGGACGCAATATGTGGCAAAAATAGTCATTTCCGAGATCTGATTTAGTGGCCGCGTCCCGTGCGATATATGTAAACGCCCACGAGACACGGCCTTAGTCAAATCAGCTTTTGCTCGCAGCGCGTGCCGCAGCGATTCTTTCAATCAAGCCTTCCGCACCGATAGCGCCCGGAACAAGCTCATTTCCAATGATATAGGATGGCGTGCCGGTAATGTTGAGCTTTTGGGCGAGCTGATAGGTTTCCTGGAAGGCGTTGGTAATTGCCGGATCCTTCATCTTCTCGCGAAGCTGCGTTTCATCAGCGCCGAGCTTTACCGCATCAGCAATTGCTGAGGCTTCCGTCGCGCGCTCCTGCGCACCGAGAAGAACTTCATGATACTCGGCATATTTCGCAGGCATCAGCGCTTTGAAGGCCTGTGCCACAATATGTGCACGCATCGAGTCCGGTCCGAGGATTGGGAATTCCTTCATGACGAAGCGGACATTCGGATCGTTCTTGAGGATGGCTTCCATGTCTGGGAGCGCACGCTTGCAGTAGCCACAATTGTAATCGAAGAACTCATAAACGGTTACATCGCCATTCGGATTACCGAAGACCGCATCGTGCGACGGATTAAATAGCTGATCCTGACTGGAAGCAAGAATCTGCTTGACCTGCGCTTGCGCAGCTTCGGCCTGCTTGGTTTCAAGTGCAGTCTGCACCTCAACCATGATCTCAGGGTTCTGCAACAGATAGTTGCGAACGATGTTTTCAACAGCTTGCTGTGACATCTCAGATGAAGCTGGGGCTGCAACAGGTGCTGCGGCAACTGGTGCCGGTTGATGGGCGGTGCCAGCATAATAGCCAGCAGCAAGCGCTGCAGCGCCAACCACGGCACCTGCAATCGAGCCCAAAATTACATTCTTCATACCGATCACTTTCTTACGTTCTGAAAACCTGCTCGGGATATCGTTAAAGCGACATCCGTGTGTATTACTTTTTAGCTTTGGCGTTGATGATATCCTGCGCACGCATCCAGTCCGGCGATCCGGATTTCATCTGTTTCTGCGCACGGATCGCAAAAATCTGAGCTTGTTGTAGTTTGCCGGAATAATAGTTCATGTCGGCTGTGGCAAGGTCTGCACGCGCCATATCGCCCGACTGGCCGTAGGCTTGGGCGAGATAGCCATATCCTCCCGGAAATTCCGGGTCGGATGCAATGCCGGCTTTAATCTCCTTGATTGCGGTCGGCATATTCGCTTTTGTTCCTGTCAACATCAAAGCGCGGCCATAGCTCATCCGAAGAAGCGGGGACTTGCGTGTGTCGAGTGAAACAGCGCGCTGGAAAGCCTTGGCTGCGCCCTGAGGATTGTTGGCTTTGATCAGAACTTCGCCCATCATTTCCTGAAAATATGGGTTCTTAGGCTGTTCTTTGATGAGTGCATCAAATTTAGGAAGCGCAGAACGCGCCGAGCCATTCAGATATGTTGTGATGGCGCTGCCGTAACGCGCGGGCAGTCCGCCAGGATTGCCCCGGAACATGCGCTGTAATGCGCCCATATTGTTGGAATATGCCGCAATTTTTGCACGCGCCATATCATGTCTGAGCTGAAGAGTTGCCGAATCCGTCTTGTTGTAGTTGGGGCTCTTTTTGGCAAGCTCCTCAAGATTGGAAATGCGCTCGCGCGGCAGCGGATGGCTGATGCGATACTGATCAATCTGTGTGCCCGACAACGAAAGAGCGGAAGCAAAGCGCTGGAACGTATCAAGCATGCCCTTCGTGGATTGACCGGTGGCATTGAGATAGTTCACAGCCAGTCGATCAGCGGTCATTTCTTCGGTTCGCTGATAGCTGAGCAGGCTGCGCATCGCCATTTCCGTGCTGCCCATGGCTATACCGCCACCAGCGCCTGCTGCGGCACCGCTGCCAGATGCAGCACCAGCAACGCCCGCACCAACGCCTAGAAGCATGCCGATCACAGCCATTGTGCGAGCACGGCTCAGCTGTTCACGCAGGCGATCCTGATGCCCGCCAGCAATATGACCCGCTTCATGTGCGATTACGCCGATGATTTCGTTGGGTGTTTCGGCCTGCATGATCGCGCCTGTATTGATGAAAATACGGCGGCCATCGACGAAAGCGTTGAAACTCTGCGAATTGACGAGAATAACGCGGACACCGCGTCCGCCTAATCCGGCGACTTTGAGGATAGGGGCTGCATAATCGGCGACAAGCGCTTCGATTTCAGCATCGCGGACGATGGGAACACCGCCGCCGCGCGATTGCGCCTGTGCAGGCAAAACGCCCGTAACGGCAACAGCAAGGGCTGCAAAGGCAGCAACTGAACGGCGCATCACATTCTGAAAAGAAAACGCTTTGGTCGTGAAAGTTGCAGTCATGCTCCCCATAGTGCTCCTCATCCTGCTCAAACGAAATAAAAGCGAATCTTACAAATCTGGCTTACTTTAAGGGCTTTATATCAATCTTCATCGCTGTTTTTACTATAGCGCTGTTGCTTTACCAATCCGGCGATTATAGGGCGGGGGAGTTGCATTGCATTCCCCGCTTTTCTGGAGGTCAAGTTGAATACTCTTTCCAAGCGTAGCGCAGTCGAACCGTTTCACGCCATGGATGTTCTGGCGGAAGCCAATCGTCGTCGCGCTGCGGGGCATCCGATTATTTCGATGGCAGTCGGACAACCGGCGGATCCTGCGCCACAAATTGTGCGGCTGGCTGCGGAACGCGCCTTGAAAGATGGTCGTATCGGCTACACTGATGCGCTTGGCCTGATCGAACTGCGCGAGGCGATTGCTGCGCATTATGCTGACAACTATGGCGTAACCGTCTCGCCTGAGCGCATTGCCATTACCACAGGCTCCTCGGCGGCCTTCAATCTTGCATTTCTTGTCTATTTCGATCCGGGCGATCGTGTTGCAATCACGCGTCCGGGCTACCCTGCCTACCGCAACATTCTGACAGCGCTTGGCCTCGAAGTCGTAGAGATCGCCAATGAAGGCGGATCATCCGGCGCGTTGACTGCCAAAGCGCTTGCTGCGGCCCATGCCGAAAAACCGCTTAAAGGCGTGCTATTTGCAAGTCCCGCAAACCCCACGGGTGCGGTGATCGACAAGCCTGAATTAAAGGCGATCATCGAGACCGCCCGCGATCTCGGCATTCGCGTGATTTCGGATGAAATCTACCACCGTCTTTCTTATGAAACAGAAGACGTTACAGCACTTGAGATTTCGGATGATGTGACAATCATCAATTCGTTTTCGAAGTACTATTGCATGACCGGCTGGCGCATCGGCTGGATGGTTCTGCCAAGCGCAGACGTTCGGGCTATCGAACGCCTCGGACAGAGCCTTTATATTTCGGCACCTGAACTATCCCAGCGCGCAGCAATTGAGGCATTTCATGCGACAGCAGAACTTGAACGTGTGAAAGACCGCTATCGGCAGAACCGCCAGATTTTGCTCGATCATCTTCCGCGAATGGGGTTGAGCCTTGCAGCACCCATGGATGGTGCGTTCTACGCCTATTGTGATGTTTCACGTTTCACCAATGACAGCATGGAATTTGCACGCCGTATGATTGCGGAAACCAATATCGCGGCTACACCCGGACGCGATTTCGATCCGATTGATGGGCACCGCACCATGCGTTTTTCCTATGCTGGCAAGGTAGAGGAAATGCAGGAAGTGGTCCGTCGCCTCGAAGAGTGGCTTCCACAACAAAAAGCCTGAACAGACAATCGATAAAGCAAAAAGAAAACCGGCGTTTCCGCCGGTTTTCTTATACTACGTATTAAGCGGGCAGGGCTTAGAAAAAGCCCTTTTTCTGCCACCAGCCGCCACGCTTTGGCTTCTGCTCTTCTGTTTCACTCGAGGTCACGACCGGCTCGGAAACCTTTTGTGGTTCAGCAGCAGGAGCAACTTCGGCCTCTACGACAACAGCTTCTTCCACTTCCGGCTTGGCGGCTGCCTTGCGGGTGCGGCGCTTTGGCTTGATCTCTTCTGCTTCCTCAGCCGGTGCGGCTGCTTCTACAGGAGCTTCTTCCTCAGTGAGCTTCTTACGCGAACGTGTCTTGCGCGCGGGCTTTGCAGGCTCTTCTGCTGCTTCGACTGCAACAACATCGTCCGAAGCAACCTCTTCGCTTTTCGCAGCCTTGCGACCACGTGGCTTGCGAGCTGGCTTTGCGGGCTTTTCATCAGCTTCAGTAGTCGATGCTTCAACAGCCGCAACCACCTCAACCGTGACCGTTTCAACAGCAACCGCTTCACTGACGACCACTTCAGCAGCTTTTTCTTCTGCCTTTGGTGGGAAGACCGGCGTGTAGCCTACTGGCTCGGCATCAGGCACCTTCTTGACCTGAATTTCGTCTTCGCGACGGTTCTTGCGTCCGCCACGGCGACCACGGCGACGCTTCTTGCGACGATCTTCTTCGCTCAGCGAAGCACTGCTCTGAGGGCTGGTATCTTCGTCCTCATCGCCATCTTCGTCCGAAGCTTCTGCGCCGGATTCAGTCTGTTCCGTCTGTTCGCGATCACGGCCACCACGACGGCGACGGCGACGGCGACGCTTGCGATCACCTTCTTCGCTGCTTTCTTCGCGAGCTTGTGGTTCAGCCTTGATTTCTTCTTCGGCTTCGTCGTCCTCAAGCGGAATTTCAGGATCTTCGATGTCGTCTTCATAAACCATCGGCTGAACAGGCTGGATGGTTATAGGACGTGTCGAAGGCGCGCCCTTGTCGATGACGAAATGCTGATGACCAACGCTTTCGTCCGCATCGATGCTGATATTAGCGCCGAAACGGCCTTCAAGATCAGCCAGTAGCTGACGCTTATGGTTCAATACATAAAGCGCCGATGCGGCTGGGGTACGAACGACGATGTCGTAGCCCGAATGACGGAGAAGATAATCTTCAATGCCGCGGATGATATGCAGAGCCATCGAGGAGTCAGAACGAATATGTCCTGTACCGCCGCAATGCTGGCAAACCTGCATCGTGCTTTCAAGAACTGACGCGCGGATACGCTGGCGCGACATTTCGAGGAGGCCGAAATGCGAAATGCGGCCAACCTGAATGCGTGCCCGGTCGTCCTTGAGGCAGTCCTTCATCTTCTTTTCGACAGCGCGGTTGTTGCGCTTTTCTTCCATGTCGATGAAGTCGACAACGATCAGACCGGCAAGATCGCGCAGACGCAGCTGGCGCGCGACTTCTTCGGCCGCTTCCAGATTGGTCTGGAGGGCCGTGTCTTCAATCGAGTGCTCGCGGGTTGAGCGACCCGAGTTGACGTCAATCGCAACCAGCGCTTCGGTCTGGTTGATAATGAGATAGCCACCGGATTTCAGCGTTACCTGTGGCAGAAGCATACGATCAAGCTGTGCTTCAAGGCCATAACGCGTGAAGACAGGAACTGGTTCGCGATAAGGCTGAACGACCTTGGCATGGCTTGGCATGAGCATGCGCATGAAGTCTTTCGCTTCACGGTAGCCATTTTCACCCGCAACCAGGATCTCGGTGATGTCCTTATTGTAAAGATCACGAATCGAGCGCTTGATCAAGCTGCCTTCTTCATAGACGAGGGCAGGCGCAGTCGATTGCAGCGTCAGCGAACGCACATTCTCCCACATGCGCATCAGATATTCGTAATCGCGCTTTACTTCGGCTTTGGTGCGGTTAGCACCCGCCGTGCGCAGGATCACACCCATGCCCTGCGGCACTTCGAGTTCCTTGACGATTTCCTTGAGACGCTTGCGGTCCTGCGGATTGATGATCTTGCGCGAAATACCACCACCGCGCGCGGTGTTTGGCATCAACACAGAATAGCGACCAGCGAGCGACAGATAGGTCGTCAGAGCCGCGCCCTTATTGCCGCGCTCTTCCTTGACCACCTGCACCAGAATGATCTGGCGGCGCTTGATAACTTCCTGAATGTTGTACTGACGACGATTGGTGCGGCTATGCGAAGGAAGCTCTTCCATCGCATCCTCGGAACCAACCGATTCAACCATGTCTTCTTCGTTCTCGACTTCCGAATCGTCATCCTCATCAACATTGTCGGTGTCGATAGCTTCAGAAATGACATGGCCAGCCTGCTTCATCAGCGCGATGGCTGGCGTGCCAGGCACATAATTTTCAAAAGCAGGACCGACTGGCTCTGCTGCAGGCAGGCCATTGCGGGCGACGTTTGATTGCGAATCACCATTCTGACCATCACGACGTCCACGACGGCGATGACGGCGCGAACGATCATTGTTCTTTGCCTTCGGTTCGTCTTCGTCGTCTTCGTTGCGGGCCGCTTTGGCTTCTGCTTCGAGCAGTGCCAAACGATCGGCAACCGGGATCTGATAATAATCCGGATGGATTTCAGAGAAAGCGAGGAAGCCATGGCGATTGCCGCCATATTCCACGAACGCAGCCTGAAGAGACGGTTCGACGCGGGTAACGCGTGCGAGATAAATATTACCCTTTAGCTGCTTCTTGTGCTCCGACTCAAAGTCGAATTCTTCAATCTTGTTGCCACGCGTTACGATGACGCGGGTCTCCTCCGGGTGGGAGGCATCTATAAGCATTTTGTTGGACATTAGTGTCTTTCCTGCCGGCGCTAGGACGCAAGCCGCGTGCGCCGGACGAAACCCTGAAGGCTGTCGTCCTGGCTGGGATGCATCTGCCGAATGATATTGGGTTCGTCGGAATAAAAGCTGCTGTCCTTACGCGCGATGGCCTCGTGGCGATCACGGTCTTCAGGCTTGCAGTGGTCAGTCTTGCTTGACCCATAGCTGTTCCGAACGAAACGACCTCATATATGACCCGAAAAAGCCGGGCCGACCTCTTTGCTCTTTTCAGAGCGCTGGCGACAGCGCGTATCAATGCGCAGTCGGCCGATTAAAAAACGGAGGCGGCAGGGGAGCCGTATTCCGTTGAATTCTGTGCGGGTTATTGGGTGGCGAACTCAATACACCACTGTTTTTGCTATCTTTCCTCGCGCTCCGTTTTGAAAACCGGCAAACGATTCTGACAGCTACTCCATAACCTACCTTAGCTTTTATGGTGTCGTTTGAACTATGACAAGTATGAATATCAGTTGACACCTTCATCGTAATTTTGCCGAAAGGTGATTATAGAGGTCAAAACCACCCGCCGAGGCCGTGGAACGTGGGGCGAAAAGCCTTCGTTAACCATAATTTTGTACGGATAGATTTATGAAATGCACGCAATCACAGGCCATGGCTTAAATGTCTGGTCCAAAATTATTCCATAATGTTTAGATCGCGATTACGGATGCATTCTCTGAGCAATAAAAATGGAACTCAAAAAATGTCAGTGGTGCGAGATGTGTTCGCGCTGCTGGTGATAATGTGTACCGTTTTCTTTCATGCCAGTTCTGCCATGGCTGCCAATAGTGGTAAAGATCCACTCTCGGCGCTGACATACCGTATGGCAGGCGATGATTTGCGGATGCGCGTCGTCGTTATGTTCGACCGCGAGCCTGAATATTCGACACTCATGTTCGACAATCCGCATCGTCTCGTTTTTGATCTTCCTGAAACGCGTTTCGGTTTCGATGAGAAAAGTTTGGCGGCGAGGGGGCTTGTCTCCCGTGTGCGTTATGGGCTCGTCGGAAATCACCGTTCTCGCCTCATTCTCACGCTGCGTGGCCCATTCAATGTGGAGAACATTCAGGTAATCAAGAACGAAACCGCTCCCGGTTATCGCCTGGTTGCCGATATCGTCGCGTCTTCGGATCGTGAGTTTGCTGCAAAGCTCGCGTCTCAGCATGATGTCACCGGATCGACCGAACAAAAACAGAAGAATGGGAACACGGAGCTTTCATCGCAATCCGACGGTGTGCGTCCGTTTATTGTGATGGTTGACCCCGGTCATGGCGGTATCGACAGTGGTGCGGAAAGCCTGAGTGGTATCAAGGAAAAGGATCTGACCCTTGCTTTCGGGCAGGAGCTGCGTGATCGTCTGGCAAAAGAAAAAAACATCAAGGTTTTGATGACCCGCGACGATGACACATTTCTGCGTCTCTCGGAGCGTGTGCGTCTGGCGCGCCAGCAGGAAGCCGATCTTTTCATTTCCATTCATGCCGACACGATCAATCAGACCGATATTCGCGGTGCAACGGTCTATACGATCTCCGATAAAGCATCCGACTCGGTTGCCCGCGCTATGGCGGAACGCGAAAACAAGTCGGATAGCGTCGCTGGTGCTGTTCCCGAAGAACTGCCGGAAGTCGCAGACATTCTGCTGGACCTCACGCGGCGTGAGACTCACACATTTTCATTGAGTTTTGCTGAGAAGGTTATCAGCTCCCTTCAGGGGGAAGTGAATCTGATCAACAACCCGCATCGCTTTGCCGGGTTTCAAGTTCTGCGAGCTCCCGATGTTCCGTCTGTACTGATTGAGATTGGCTATCTTTCGAATGCGGAGGACGAGAAACTGATCAGCAATCCTGAGTGGCGTCGCAAACTGGCTGATCGTATTGCAAGAGCCATAAAATCGTTTGAGATTCAGAAACATCCGGACACTTTGTCAAAAGGTTAGAATTATGTAATGTTTAGTAGGGGCTCATATTCATCCCTGCTTATAAGATGCATGGTTGCAACAGTTTCTTGTATTTTTGTCGTTGCCCTGCGTTTGCATGCGTTAAATTGGTAAAAACAGAGAAACGATCTTGCCTTTGACGCATTTGATGGTCACTAAACCACTTTATTGCCAATGCGGCATTTGTCGACGGGTGCTCGTTTCGATTGCCCCTAAATTATGCGAATGATCTGAAGGCAGGATCCTGGATTTATGGTAAGGCTTATCGGATATTTCTTCGGAATTGGTACGGTTCTGGCGCTTTTGGTGGCCGGCGGAGTCGCCGTTTATATTGGAAGCCTTACAAAAGAACTGCCCGATTACGAAGTGCTCGCAAAATACGAGCCTCCTGTCATGACGCGTGTCCATGCTTCGGACGGTAGTCTGATGTCGGAATTTGCGCGCGAGCGTCGCATGTATCTACCGATTCAGGCTGTGCCGAACCGCGTTAAGGCTGCTTTCATTTCTGCTGAAGACAAGACATTTTACGAGCATCATGGTCTTGATTTCGGTGGCCTCGCTCGCGCAGTTCTGACCAATGTGAAGAATATGGGCTCTGGCCGTCGTCCGGTCGGCGCGTCCACGATCACACAGCAGGTCGCAAAGAACTTCCTTCTGAGTTCGAACCAGACCTATGACCGCAAGATCAAAGAAGCGATTCTTGCGATGCGCATTGAGCAAGCCTATTCCAAGGACCGCATTCTGGAGCTTTATCTCAACGAGATTTTCTTTGGTTTGGGCGCTTACGGTATTGCCAGTGCCGCGCTTACCTATTTTGACAAATCCGTTGGCGAATTGAGCATTGCCGAAACTGCTTATTTGGCTGCTCTGCCAAAAGGTCCAAACAATTACCATCCCTTCCGTTTCCCGGATCGCGCGATTGAACGCCGCAACTGGGTTATCGATCGTATGGCTGAAAACGGCTACATCACGACACAGGAATCGGAAGAAGCCAAAAAAGAACCACTTGGCGTAAAGACCCGCACCGCAACGCATTACCTGTTCGCTTCCGAATATTTCAGCGAAGAAGTACGCCGTCAGATCATCCAGAAATATGGCGTTGACGCACTTTATGAAGGTGGTCTGTCAGTTCGTACGACGCTCAATCCAACCATGCAGGTCGAAGCACGCAAGTCACTGCAGGCTGCATTGCTCCGTTATGACGAGGCACGCGGCTGGCGTGGACCTTTGAAGCACGCCGAACTTGGCGGTGACTGGGCAACCGCTTTTGGTGATTTGCAGGCCTATCCTGATGTGCCTGAGTGGCAGCTCGCTGTTGTCCTGAACGTCTCGGCTGCTGGTGCCGATATTGGTCTTCAGCCAGAAGTAGAAGGTTCGGGTTCGCGCAGCAAAGAGCGTACGCGCGCATTCATCGCTGCTGATGACATGAAATGGGCAATGCGCGTCACCAATATTGGTGGCAAGCGCGGCAGCGCAAAATCGCCAGAAGGTGTTCTGAACACAGGCGACATTGTTTATGTTTCGAAAGTCGGTGATGGCGATTCCCGCTTCCGTCTCCAGCAGCCGCCAAAGCTGCAGGGTGCACTGGTTGCCATGGACCCGCATACCGGCCGTGTGCTGTCGATGGTTGGCGGTTTCTCCTTTGGAGAATCCGAGTTTAACCGGGCAACGCAGGCCTATCGCCAGCCTGGATCGTCATTCAAGCCGTTCGTGTACGCGGCTGCTCTTGATAATGGCTATACACCGGCGTCCGTTGTTCTGGATGGTCCGCTTGAAGTTAATCAGGGCGGCGCGCTTGGTGTCTGGGCTCCTAAAAACTATTCGGGCAAATTCTCTGGTCCTTCAACCCTTCGTTACGGCATTGAACAGTCGCGTAACGTCATGACCGTGCGTCTTGCACAAGACATGGGTATGAAGACTGTTGCGGAATATGCAGAGCGTTTCGGTATCTACGACAAGATGCTGCCGGTTCTGTCGATGGCGCTTGGCGCTGGTGAAACGACTGTCCTGCGTATGGTTACGGCTTATTCCGTTATCGCAAATGGCGGACAGAGCATTACACCTTCGATGATTGACCGTATTCAGGACCGCTACGGCAAGACTGTCTTCAAGCATGACGCGCGCCAGTGTGAAGGCTGCAACGCTCAGCAATGGTCAAATCAGGAAGAGCCCACTCTGATCGACAATCGCGATCAGGTGCTCGATCCGATGACTGCCTACCAGATCACATCGATGATGGAAGGCGTTGTGCAGCGTGGTACAGCGCAGCTGCTTAAGAGCCTTGATCGTCCGCTTGCTGGTAAGACCGGCACGACCAATGACGAAAAAGACGCATGGTTTGTTGGTTTCACACCTGATCTGGTCGTCGGTGTTTTCATGGGCTACGACACGCCAACTCCGCTTGGTCGCGGTGGCACGGGTGGTGGTTTGGCAGCGCCTGTCTTTAAAGAGTTCATGGGGCAGGCTCTGGCTGGAACGCCTAAGGTGGATTTCCGTGTTCCAGAAGGCATGACACTGATTGCGATCAATCGCAAGACAGGCATGCGTACCAACAAGGGCGATCCGAACCTTATCATGGAAGCGTTCAAGCCCGGCACCGGACCATCTGATACCTACTCGGTTATCGGTATGGATCAGTTCCGTGAAGGGTCGCCAGTTCAGCCACAATCGCCGCAGGCAACCCGTGCTATCAATTCAGGTTCTGGCGGACTTTACTAACCTATCCCTCTTTACACTGCGCCACGTGCTAATTATGGTCCGCGGCGCTTGAATGGCTTTTATGCCTTCTTGCGTTGAGGCAGAGCGCTTCGCTTTGGTGTGAAGCGCTTTAGAACAAAACGGTTCATTTTTGAGCCTCTGTTCTCTCCACCCACGACTGAATTATTGAAGGAACGATTTGCCCATGCGCGCGGAAATCGAGACGCTGGTTGACGAAATCCAGCAGGCCATAAGCCTGCTGAGGAGGCATCTTTGACTGGGATCAGGCAATCAAACGTCTGGGCTATCTGAATCAGAGGGCTGAAGATCCGACCCTTTGGAATGATGCCCAGGAAGCCCAGAAACTGATGCGTGAGCGCCAGCAACTGGAAGACAGCATCAACGGCATTAACACGCTGAAACAGACGCTGAGTGACAGCATTGAACTCATCGCCATGGGCGAAGAGGAAGGCGACAAGTCGATTATTGCTGACGCGGAAAACACAATCCGCGAGTTGAAGCAGGAAGTTGACAGCCGACAGATCGACATGCTGCTTTCCGGTGAAGCGGATTCGAACGATACCTATCTTGAAGTGCATGCCGGTGCAGGCGGTACGGAAAGTCAGGATTGGGCATCCATGCTTCTGCGTATGTACACCCGTTGGGCCGAACGCAGTGGGCGCAAGGTTGAGGTGATGGAAGTGCATTACGGCGAAGAAGCCGGCATCAAATCAGCATCGATCCTTATCAAGGGCCACAACTCCTACGGTATGGCAAAGACGGAATCCGGCGTTCATCGTCTGGTGCGTATTTCGCCTTACGATTCGAACGCGCGTCGTCATACCTCGTTTGCGAGTATCTGGGTTTATCCTGTTATCGATGACAACATCGATGTGCAGGTGACTGAAGCCGATGTTCGCATCGATACCTACCGCGCTTCGGGTGCGGGCGGTCAGCATGTCAACACAACGGATTCGGCTGTGCGTATTACGCATATCGCAACCGGCATTGTGGTGCAGTGTCAGGCAGAACGTTCCCAGCACAAGAACCGCGAAAAAGCCTGGTCAATGCTGCGCGCTCGTCTTTACGAAAATGAGCTGAAAAAGCGTGAAGAAGCGACTGATGCGGCCAATGCCAACAAAACTGAGATCGGCTGGGGTCACCAGATCCGCTCTTACGTATTGCAGCCCTATCAGCTGGTCAAAGATTTGCGTACCGGCGTTGAAAGCACCAATCCGCAGGAAGTGCTTGATGGCGCCGTAACGCCGTTCATGGAAGCAGCGCTTGCTCACCGCATCCATGGTGGGGCTGAGCTCATCGAAGATATCGATTGATATTCTTGAGAACATGTTCTGAAAAAACCCGGCCTTGAGCCGGGTTTTTTGTGCCTAAATCAAAAAACCATATTGTGAACGGTCGCCGTTCAGGAATCCTTTGAAGCAACGCTTCCTGCATTGACGCGCGGCTTGTACGCGCGCGGACCGGTGATGATGGGGTCTATAGCCTGAATGCTGATCGCATCACCGGGAACCAACAGTTCCTGTTGAGCTGAAATGTTCGGTACTGATTCCGATGGCATTTCAGGCAATGGCTGCATGACGGCTGGCTTTTTCAGCACGGATGCAAGCTTGCTGACACGCTCATTCAAACCGTGTTGGTTTTCTGTAGTGTCATGCACGTTTTTATAGATGTCAGCGCTGAGACCCACGACGAAGACCGTTGCACCTAATGTGGCCAATTTTGTACGGATCGTGAAGAAACTGGAGCGTTTGATAGACGTAGTGTCCGCGACAGCATCAGTGGGACGCTTATCGCGGTTTGTCTTCTTTAGCCCCGTCGACTTCTGCACCATGCCTGCAGTCTTCTCATTCCAGATTATTGATTCGATTGCATGTTATCATGGTTAACAAAGCTTTTCCGAAGCTTTAGTCGTATGCATTTCCCACGGAATGGACGGGAAAAAACTTTCGGTAGTTTCGGCTGTCAGAGCGCGCGAGCTGCGTCAAGAACGGCTTCAGCATGGCCTGCCACTTTTACTTTTTCCCACACGTGCGCAATACGTCCTTCGGCATCAATCAGGAAGGTTGCACGTTCAACGCCCATATATTTGCGGCCATACATGCTCTTTTCGACCCACACGCCATATGCTTCGAGAACCGTTCTGTTTTCGTCTGCAGCCAGATCGACGGTCAGTTCATGTTTCTTGCGAAACTTCGCATGCTTTTCTGCGCTGTCGGGTGAAAGTCCGATGACGCGAGCACCAATTTTATCGAACTCCGGCTTCAGCTGAGAGAAGGCAATGGCTTCCTTAGTGCAACCCGACGTGTCGTCCTTGGGATAAAAATAAAGAACGACTGGTTTGCCTTTGAGCGACGACAAGGTAATTGTGTCGCTATCTGATGGCAAAGTGAAGTCTGGTGCCAGATCTCCAACCTGGGGACGAGCCATATCTGCGCCTTTCTTTTATGGATAAACGGGGAAACTGCCTGTTACACTCCGAGCTATCGCATTCGGGCTGGGCTTGTGCAACTGCTCAAGCGCATCCGGTTGGGCATGATGACGTGCATCGATGACATATCAATCAAGCTGATCAGCGGCCTTGCTGAAATGCAGAAGCGTAATAAAAGCAGAGTGATAACGAGTTTTTGTAATTCGCCTTGTAAGGGTGCTCATTTGCGGAAATTAGATGTTCGGCTGGAATATTGACAGATAACCCGCGCAAAATCCGCTTTAGCAAGCGTGAGATGAAGAGAATCGAACGCCTCGCAGCCGAAGGCGCGGAAGGGGTTGTGCTTCCCTCAATGCGCTCCCGTCGCTCGTTTATGTCGTGGTGCTCCCACGCTTTTCTTTCCTTATGCATCGTTCTTGTTCTGATTGGTGGTGTGGGATTCGTGATTTTGCGCGGCGGCGTGAACAGCGATCTCTTGCGCGATGAAGCCCAGAAGAGCCTGAGCGGAGTTCTCGGCAAGGATGCTTCAGCCACGATCGGTAGTGCCGGATTATCGCTTGATCAGAACAGTCTGGTTGCGATGGAGGCGAGGGATGTTTCGATCCTTGATCCGAAACAGGGCATTGAAATCAAGAATATCAAGTCGGTACGCCTTGGTTTGGCGCCTTTGCCGTTGCTGACAGGCAAAGTCCGCGTCGCTGAGCTTGAGATTGATGGCGCTTCTTTCGATCTGCCTGAACAGGAAGGTGCTGGTTTCTGGAAATCTCTTCCGTATGACAAGCGCGGCTACATCAATTTTGATGCAGTTTCCGAAGAGCTGTTCTCGACTATGCGGCGCAATCTTGAGTTATTGCGCGATCAGAACACGCAGGCCATCGGGCTGCTGAACACTACAATTCGGTTCAAGACTGGCGACACACAGCAAAGCATAGAGGTGCAGAAGCTTCGTCTGGTCGAGAGTTCCGGAAAAATCGCCGTTGAGGGTAGCGTCGTTTGGCAGAACAAGACCATCACGGTTGATGGCAGCATTGATCGTAAGGGACAAGAAAACGATCTGGATGCGTTCCAGATCAAGGTCAATAATCTGCCGATCGATCTGGGATCACCGGAAGAGGTTGCGCCGGTTATCGATGGCAATCGCGTGAATCCTGCGCATTTCGACCTGAGCGGTAAAGCGAACCTTGCTTTGTCGGGCAAAGCTGCCAATGGCGACAATCCTGAGCGGGTTATGGCCGAATTGTCCGTCGATGGTATCAATATGGAGATTGGGCGGGTCACTGATGTTCGCGGTAGTGCGTTGCTTCGTATTGAACATGCGAGTGGCAGCGGCAAAATCGAAGTTAAACCATCACGCATTCAGTTAGGCGGAATGAATGCGGAATTTAACGGTGCTTTCGGACCGGAACCAGATGCCGACAACAATACCGGCGGCCCAAGCTATCGCTTTGAAGTGCTGACGAGTTCGGCCACGAGTATGCCTGCGGAATCAACCGACCCGGAATTGCCCTTCGGCGTGAAGATCGCAGGTCGCTTCCTGGCCAATCAACAACGCCTTCAGTTCTCCAATCTTGATGTCCAGACCAATACGGGAGAATTATACGGTCAGGGAAGCATGGGCTTTGGCAATGGCTCGCCCGAAATGATTTTCATGCTCCGTATTCCGAAAATGGCGGTCGCTGACGCAAAGCATCTTTGGCCAATCGACGTGGCAGATGGTGCGCGAGAATGGGTTCTGAAGAACCTCTTTGGCGGCACATTGAAGGATAGCCGCATCGATATTTCTCTGGCAGGCGGACGGTTCAATGGTCCTGGTCTGCCGCCACCATTGACGGGGGAGGAAATCAAGGCCGATTTCAATGTGACCGACACGCGGTTTGATGTGATTGGTGAACTGCCTCCCGTTCGCGATGTTACAGGAAGTATTTCAGTTCGTGGTGCGCACACAACAATCAAACTGGCAAATGGCGTTGCTTACACGCCGGATAATCGCAAAGCATCTGTTTCTGACGGAACGTTGATTATTCCCTGGGGGCCACAGCGACCGGTTATCGCTGACCTTGATTTGCTCGTTTCGGGTGATGCCGCCGCGATCGCGGAAATTGCGGGCAAGAAGCCAATCGATGTATTGAAGAACGTGCCTTTTAAGCCTGAAGACGCGACAGGTGATGTCAAGGCACGGGTGAAAGTCGGTTTCGCTGTTTCCAAAGGTGCCCCTCCCGGAACACTGACATGGGATGCCGATATCGGGTTCTCCAATCTGGCTATTTCACAGCCTGTGGGCGGCTCCATGGTGAGCGAGGCGAATGGCAGTATTAAAGTGGATCAGACGGCGGCTCTCATTACTGCGGATGCAAAACTCGACGGCGTTCCTGCAAAGATATCCATGACTGAACCCGTTGATCGTTCGGGTCCGGCGAAACGGGAACAGAAGATCAAGCTCGATCTCGATGACGGCTCGCGCAATAAATTGTTGCCCGGCTTAAAAGATTTGTTTTCTGGCCCGATGTCGGTCGATCTCGGCATGGAAGAAAATGGCAAGCGACACGTATCGGCTGACTTGAACAAGACACAGGTAGACTTGCCATGGCTTGGCTGGCGCAAGGGGAGCGGTGTTCCTGCAAAGGTGACGTTCGACCTGATCAAAAGCAACGGCAATGATGGTAAACTGGATATCCGTAATCTGGTACTGACCGGCGATGCGTTTGGTGCAAAAGGCAATCTTTCGATTGCTGGTGGTGATTTTCAGTCGGCCGATTTCAGTGACATACGGCTCACCCGTTCAGATCGGTTGAGCGTTAAGGCGACGAAAAGTGCGGGTGGTTATCGCGTTACGATACGCGGATCTCAATTTGACGCCCGTTCCATCATCAAACAGATATCGGACATTCAGAAGAAGAGTGGAGGCTCTGGTGGCAAGAGCCCGCGCGTGGTTGTCAGCGCACAGATAGATGCAGTGAGCGGCTTTAATGACGAGATGCTGCGCAATGTGGCTGTTTCGTATGAGAATGCGGGAAACAAGATTTCAGGCGTGTCTGTGAACGCTGTTACAACTTCCGGTCAGGCTTTCGTTGCCACCAACAACGATCAGGGCGATGCACGGTCAATTTCGCTACAATCCAATGATGCGGGTGCGGTTCTGCGCTTCTTTGATTTCTACGATAAGATGCGTGGCGGCAAAATTACCGTGGGTCTTGCCGGGCAGGGCAATGGTCCATTGAGTGGCCAGATCGATGCGCGAAATTTCGCAATCATCAATGAACCACGACTGGCAAAGATTGTTTCGAGCCCGCCGAGCAGTGGCGGCACCAGTCTTAATCAGGCAGTCAAACGGGATATAGACGTGTCGCGTGTTGATATCGAACGTGGATTTTCGCTTATCGAAAAGGGCGAAGGCTATCTGAAACTCTCCAAGGGGGTGGTGCGCGGACCGTCTGTTGGCACGACCTTCCAGGGCACGCTTTATGATTCGCGTGGCAATATGTCGATCACAGGCACCTTCATGCCCGCCTATGGCGTGAACCGCATTTTTGGCGAAGTGCCGATCTTTGGCGCACTGCTGGGCAACGGACGTGATCGCGGTTTGCTGGGCATTACCTTCAAGCTTGAAGGCAGTGCAAAGCAGCCGCAGGTTATCGTGAACCCGATTTCCATAATCGCACCGGGTATCTTCCGCTCCATCTTTGAATTCTGAGGCTGAGGAAATCAGTCCAATAAAAAAGCCGGGCATAGCCCGGCTTTTATCGTTATGGGACACGGCTCACGCAGGACGAATAAGCACGTGGCGTTTCTTGCCAAGTGATACTTTGATGACGCCCTGCTCGTTGAGAGACGACGCGTTGATAATCATGCGCGGATCGGTGGCCGGTTCATCATTGATGCGAACTGCACCGCCTTCAATATGGCGACGTGCTTCACCATTAGTGGCGCAGAGCTCTGCGAGCACCATCAGCGCCAGAACGCCGATGCCATCATTAAGCGTTGCCTTATGGACACCAACTGTTGGCAGGTTCTGCGACAGTTCACCTTCTTCAAAGGTTTTACGCGCAGTTTCCGCAGCTTCTTCGGCTGCATCACGGCCGTGGAGGATAGCAGTAATCTCGGTTGCGAGGATTTTCTTCGCTTCGTTGATTTCAGAACCACCAAGCTCGGCCAGCTTCGCAATCTCATCCATTGGCAGCGTTGTGTAGAGCTTCAGGAAGCGTTCTACATCAGCATCTTCAGTGTTACGCCAGTACTGCCAGAAATCATAAGCGCTCAGCATATCGGCATTCAGCCAGATTGCACCGCCCAGTGACTTGCCCATCTTCTGACCGGAAGCTGTGGTGAGCAATGGCGAGGTGAGAGCATAAAGCTGCGGCGTGCCCATACGGTGACCGAGATCGATACCGTTGATGATATTGCCCCACTGATCCGAACCACCCATCTGCAGGCGCACGCCATGACGCTTGTTCAGCTCCACAAAATCGTAGGCCTGAAGGATCATGTAGTTGAATTCGAGGAATGACAGCGACTGTTCGCGATCAAGACGCGTCTTTACCGAATCGAACGACAGCATGCGGTTGACCGAGAAATGACGGCCAACATCACGCAGGAATTCGAGATAATTGATGTTACGCAGCCAGTCGGCATTGTTGACCATCATCGCGTCGGTCGGGCCATCACCAAAGGTCAGGTAATTCGCGAAAACGCGTTTGATACCGGCAATGTTCTCGGCAATCGTGTCTTCGGTCATCAGCTTGCGCGCTTCATCCTTGAAGGATGGATCGCCGACCATGCCTGTGCCGCCGCCCATAAGGGCTACAGCCCTGTGTCCGGTCTGTTGCAGCCAATGCAGCATCATGATCTGGATCAGGCCACCAGCGTGCAAGCTTGGTGCTGTTGGATCAAAGCCAATATAAGCTGTCACGGTTTCCTTGACCAACAATTCATCGAGGCCGCTTTCATCAGACATCTGATGAATGAAGCCGCGCTCGGAAAGCGTGCGAAGAAAATCGGATTTGAAACCGGACATGTCCTTTTCCTGACTGATAAGGCGTGATTGATGTGAGCAGTAATAATAAGTGCTTACCGCATTATGGTATTTTGCCTTGTTATATTTTGCCTTTAACATCATTCAATCGGGAATAACAAGGAAACTCCGGCATGGCCGATTTGAAACGCGCTATTGGATTGATGAGTGGTACTTCGATGGATGGCATCGATATCGCTCTCATAACGACCGATGGCGAAAACTGGATCGAGCGCGGCCCTTCAAGTGCTGTGTCTTATTCGGATGGGTTTCGTGCGCGGTTGAAGGCGGCACTTATTGATGCGCGCGGTATAACCGATCGCAATGAGCGTCCCGGCATTCTCAAACAACTCGAGCGTGACCAGACATTACTGCACGCCATCGCCATTCAGGATTTTCTGCATGAGTATGCATTGCAGCCCGAGGAAATCGATGTAATCGGTTTCCATGGGCAAACCGTATTGCACCGACCGCAGGAAGCTCTGACTGTTCAGATTGGCGATGGACCACTATTGGCTGCCGAGACAGGTATTCCTGTTGTCTATGATATGCGTGCTGAAGATATGCGCCATGGCGGCGAAGGTGCGCCACTGATTCCCGCTTATCATGCAGCGCTTGCAGCCAACCTTCCGTTTGGTCTCGAAGGACCTGTTGTCTTCGTCAATATAGGTGGAATTTCCAATCTGACCTATGTGGACAAAGGCGGTGTGCTGATCGCTTACGATAGTGGACCGGGCAATATGCTGATTGATCAATGGATGGAGTTGCACGGGCAGGGCAGCTTTGATCCGGGGGGCATTACGGCGATGAGTGGCAGCGTCGACGACGTTCTGGCTGCACGATATCTCGATCATGAATTTTTCAAAGGAAATCATCGCCGGTCGCTGGATCGCGGCGATTTTATTGTGCCTGCAAAAGACGAGGCCTCAGTCGAGACAGGAGCCCGTACACTTGCTTATGTCAGTGCTGCTGCAATCTTGCGTTCGGCATCACATTTGCCGTCACAGCCACGTACTTACGTTGTGAGTGGCGGCGGACGTAAGAACGGAGCGATCATGACAGAACTGAGCGCACTTGCCGAGCGCGAAGGCGCACGCGTGCTTGATGCCGATAATGCAGGTTTTGATGGTGATGCAATGGAAGCAGAAGCCTGGGGCTATCTCGCCGTACGTTCGCTACGCGGTTTTCCACTAACCTATCCAACGACAACTGGTTGCGATAAACCCGTTTCAGGTGGTGTTTTGGTGTCCGTAGACAGATAAAAAATCCGGCGATTAGAGCGCCGCGTGCCCTCTTGGGCGCGTAAAGGACGCTCTAAACTATTGGATCTAAGCATCGGCCCAAAAATCGCTTCCGATTCTTGGGCCGATGCGTAGTCTCGCCGGATTTTGTTTTTTTGCGTATTAGCGCAGACGCTTGGGACGAACTTCCACCAGTTCGCCAGCAAGACGACGATCCAGATATTCAGAGCACTCTTCGATGAGCAGATCACTTTGGCCTGAGAAGAAGTGGTTCGCGCCAGCAAGCGTGTTCTGGGTAATCGTAATACCCTTCTGCGTCTTGAGCTTGTCCACCAGCCCCTGAACATCCTTTGGCGGTGCAACCTTGTCCTGATCGCCGTGGATGATCAGACCAGAGGATGGGCAAGGCGCCAGGAACGAGAAGTCATAGGTGTTTGGTTGCGGCGCGACTGAGATAAATCCTTCGATTTCCGGACGGCGCATCAGAAGCTGCATGCCAATCCACGAACCGAAAGAATAACCGGCGACCCAGCAATTCTTGGAATCGGGGTGCAGCGCCTGCACCCAGTCGAGTGCGCTTGCTGCATCCGACAGTTCGCCTGCGCCATGATCGAACTCGCCCTGGCTACGACCGATACCGCGGAAGTTGAAGCGGAGTGTCGTAAAACCGCGCTGCTGGAACATGTAGAACAGATCATAGACGATCTTGTTGTTCATGGTTCCGCCGAACTGCGGATGCGGATGCAGGATCAGGGCGATAGGTGCATTCTTTTCCCGGGAAGGCTGATAGCGGCCTTCGAGGCGTCCGGCAGGGCCGTTGAAAATGACTTCAGGCATGTGTACTCCGCTTGTGATCGGAAGATCGGCTTCAGGGTGGCGAACTTGACGTGGGGGTGCGCCGCTTCTAGAACCGATTTGAAATTTCGTTAGTCTGAACCAATGTTCAGTACCTAATGTGGCTTAATAGGCTTTTCCTGATTGAAAATTCAAGAAAATTGCGCGCGAACTGCGTGCGAATAGCGTGCTGAGCCACTTTAAGATGTTGCTTAGGAGATAGTATCGGTGATCGGAACCGGCAAGAGGCTCTATCTGGACTATAATGCCAGTGCGCCTTTGCTCGATGAAGCGCGCAATGCGGTCATCGAGGCATTGGGCATTCCTGGCAATCCGTCATCGGTGCATCGTGAAGGCCGGGCTGCACGTGGACTTGTTGAAGCTGCGCGTCGCAGCGTTGCAGCGCTGGTCAATGCCAAGTCTGATCATGTTTTCTTTACATCAGGTGCCACAGAAGCTGCATCCACCTTGCTGACGCCAATCTATATGATGGGACGGTCGCCGGTGCGGCTGTCGCATCTTTATGTGAGTGCAACTGAGCACCCATGCATGCTGACTGGTGGGCAATTTCCAGCTGAAAATATCACCATACTCGCCGTTGATGAAAACGGCATCCTGAAGCTGGACGCACTGCAACAGGTATTGGAAGCGCATGACAAGAGTACGGGCTTGCCGCTCGTTGCGGTTCAAGTCGCAAATAACGAGACCGGCGTTATTCAGCCCATTCGCGAAATAGCGGCGCTGGTCAAAGCCGCAGGCGGAATTTTCGTCGTTGATGCGGTGCAGGCTGCCGGGCGTATTAAATTAGATATTACAGATAATTGCGGAGATTATCTGATAATTTCCTCTCACAAGATCGGTGGTCCGAAGGGCGTCGGTGCTGTGATCGCAATCTCTGATCTCATGATGCCGAAGGCGCTGGTCCGTGGTGGCGGTCAGGAAAAGGGACATCGTGCGGGAACAGAAGCGTTGCCTCTCATTGCTGGTTTTGGTGCTGCTGCGGATGTTGCAGCCACGCGACTAAACGGCGATGGCTGGTCTTTCGAAGCACGAGACAGGCTCGAAGCCGGACTTATGGAAATTGCACCGAGCGCCACAATCCATGGCAATTCCGTTGATCGTCTGCCGAACACGACTTTCTTTTCGCTCGACGGGCAAAAGGCTGAAACCGTTCAGATCGCTTTCGATCTTGGCGGAATAGCACTTTCAGCTGGCTCAGCATGTTCTTCTGGCAAGGTTGGCCCGAGCCATGTTCTTGCTGCGATGGGGCATGAAGATGGTCCGGGCGCGATCCGCGTTTCGCTCGAACCGAATGTTTCAATAGAATCTGTCGACCAGTTTCTTGATGTTCTGCGCAAAATTGTTGCCCGTCATGAGCGCTCAAAGGCCGGTTAAACGCCTAATCGGGCTTCACCCCGTAAATTATTCTTGAATTTTACCCGCAAATTTAAAGCCGGGCTTGAAATTAAGTTTAGAAGGGTTTTAAAGAAGCGTCACGCACACTATATTGCGGCGAGGATAGCGACTATCATCGCCCTGACGTTTGCAACTGTCGGACCTTGAATCTGACGAGGATGGAGAACGCCAATGCCTGCAGTGCAGGAGACCATTGATCAGGTTCGCGGCTTGGACGTGGACCAGTATAAGTACGGCTTCGAAACGACAATCGAATCTGAGAAGGCCCCTAAGGGTCTTAATGAAGATATCATTCGCTTCATTTCCGCCAAGAAAGATGAGCCGGAATGGATGCTTGAGTGGCGTCTGAAGGCCTATGAACGCTGGCTCACAATGGAAGAGCCAACATGGGCACGCGTCGATTACCCCAAGATCGATTTTCAGGACGTCTATTATTATGCGGCGCCGAAGAATCAGTCTGGCCCTAAGTCGCTTGATGAAGTCGACCCGGAATTGCTTCGCACATACGAAAAGCTCGGAATTCCTTTGCGTGAGCAGGAGATTCTTGCGGGCGTTCGCAAACAGGGCGATCCAAGCGAAATCGACGGCAATCCATCGGACAATGTCTATGCATCTGGCCGCGTGGCTGTTGATGCGGTGTTCGACAGTGTTTCGGTTGTCACGACTTTCAAGGCAGAGCTTGCCAAGGCTGGCGTAATCTTCTGTTCGATTTCGGAAGCAATTCGCGAACATCCTGAACTGGTTCAGAAGTATCTAGCTTCGGTAGTTCCTGTTTCAGACAACTATTATGCGACGCTGAATTCGGCTGTCTTCACGGATGGTTCGTTTGTTTACGTGCCAAAGGGCGTTCGCTGCCCGATGGAGCTTTCGACCTATTTCCGTATCAACGAAAAGAATACGGGTCAGTTCGAACGCACGCTGATCATCGCTGAAGAAGGAGCTTATGTCTCCTATCTCGAAGGTTGCACTGCACCGCAGCGCGACGAAAACCAGCTTCACGCAGCAGTCGTTGAATTGATCGCGCTCGATGATGCTGAGATCAAATACTCGACCGTTCAGAACTGGTATCCGGGCGATAGCAGCGGCAAGGGCGGCATCTATAACTTCGTTACCAAGCGTGGTGATTGCCGTGGCGACAATTCCAAGATTTCGTGGACGCAGGTAGAAACCGGCTCCGCTATCACCTGGAAATACCCGTCCTGCATTCTGCGTGGCGATAATTCGCGTGGCGAGTTCTACTCGATTGCCGTATCGAACGGTTATCAGCAGATCGATAGCGGCACCAAGATGATCCATCTCGGCAAGAATACGTCGAGCCGCATCATCTCCAAGGGTATTTCGGCAGGCAATTCCAACAATACCTATCGCGGACAGGTTTCAGCCCATCGCAAAGCTGAAAATGCCCGTAACTTCACCCAGTGCGACTCGCTCCTGATCGGCAACGATTGCGGTGCGCATACCGTGCCATATATTGAGGCGAAAAACGCCACGGCACAGTTTGAGCACGAGGCAACCACCTCCAAGATTTCCGAAGACCAGCTGTTCTACGTCATGCAGCGCGGTATTCCGGAAGAGGAGGCAATCGCGCTCATCGTCAATGGTTTTGTGAAGGAAGTTATTCAGGAACTGCCAATGGAATTCGCCGTTGAGGCACAGAAGCTGATTGGCATTTCGCTTGAGGGTAGCGTCGGTTGATCCGACGCATCCTTATTGCCTTCCCGCATCCGATTTTTCTGGCCAGCCCTTTAACTGGCATAAGCAGCTCTTCGTGAGGCTGCGTTGAGAGACAAGGTTTATACCCATGCTTGAGATCAAGAACCTTCATGCAAAGATCGCTGACACGGATACCGAAATCATCCGTGGTCTGAACCTGACCGTAAACAAGGGCGAAGTCGCCGCCATTATGGGCCCGAACGGCTCGGGCAAGTCGACGTTGTCCTATATCCTCGCAGGTCGCGATGATTACGAAGTCACGGAAGGCGACATTCTTTATAACGGCGAGTCGATCCTTGAACTGGATCCTGCTGAACGTGCTGCCAAGGGCATCTTCCTTGCGTTCCAGTATCCGATGGAGATTCCAGGCGTTGCCACGATGGAGTTCCTCAAGGTTGCGATGAACAGCCAGCGCAAGGCACGTGGCGAAGCTGAGCTCAAGATCCCTGAATTCATCAAGCGCGTCAAAGACGTTGCTGGTGGCCTCAACATCGACATGAATATGCTCAAGCGTCCATTGAATGTTGGTTTCTCGGGCGGTGAAAAGAAGCGCGCAGAAATCCTGCAGATGCAGCTTCTCGAACCAAGCCTTTGCGTACTCGACGAAACCGATTCCGGCCTCGATATCGATGCGCTGAAGATCGTCTCGGATGGTGTGAATGCACTCCGTTCGCCTGACCGTGCCGTGATCGTGATTACACACTATCAGCGCTTGCTCGAATATATCGTGCCGGACAGCGTTCATGTTCTTTACAAGGGACAGGTCATCAAGTCGGGCGACAAGAATCTTGCTCTTCATCTTGAAGAAAATGGTTATGCCGACGTAATCGGCGAAGTCGCCTGAGGAGGGATGGATCATGAATATCCAGACCGCTCCAACTACAAAGCCGCGAACATCGGCTGAAAGTGTGCTGATCGACAATTTCGCCACTCGCATGGGCGAACTGCCCGGCAATGGCGACGTTGTCATCGCACGTGACAATGCACTGGAAACGCTAAAAATTCACGGTCTTCCGTCGCGTCGCATCGAAAGCTGGCACTACACGGATTTCCGCACGCTTCTCAAAGGCGTTGCTGACTTCAATTCGGCTGCAGGCACCAATGCACTTCCTGCGCTGCTCGCGGGCTCATCAATCATTGCCGCAAGCAATGGTGTAGCACTCGACGCAAAGGCTCCCGAAGGCGTGACCCTGACTGCTGTGCGTGATGCGCTCGCTGACGGATCGCTTGTTCCACAGCTTAACGTTCGCGGCACCGATGATACAATCGGCCAGATCAATGCTGCCTATGTCAGCGATGGCTGGGCTGTTTCGATTGCCGATGACACGGAACTTGAAGCACCGCTGGAACTGCAGAACCTTCAGAAGGCCGGGCAGGGCCATACGCGCTTCCCAGTCGAAATTGGTTCAAACGTCAAGGCGACGATCATTGAGCGTCAATCGGGTGGTGAAGGCGATGCTTTCTCGACCTCTGTAAGCCATGTGAGCGTTGGTGACGGCGCTGATGTTATCTGGGTTATCCTGCGTGATTTCGGTCAGGCAACGCAACTTGCCCAGTTCAACGCAACCATCGGCGCAGGATCGAAGCTTACGCTTTACATCGTCAATGCGGGTGGCAAACTGGTTCGTCAGGAAGTGCATCTGACTGTGGCAGGTGAAGATTCGGATTTCGAACTTCGTGGCCTCAACCTTCTGGCGGACGATTCTCACACCGACATCACAATGACGGTGGCGCATCTCGTCGAGAATACGCGTTCGACCCAGATTATCCGCAACGTGGTCAAAGATCGCGCGCGTGGTGTGTTCCAGGGCATGATCCGTGTTGCACAGATCGCCCAGAAGACCGACGCCCGCATGGCCTGCAACACGCTGCTACTGTCGGATGATGGCGAGTTTGATGCGAAGCCAGAGCTGGAAATCTTTGCTGATGACGTGGCTTGTGGCCATGGTGCGACGGTTACAGAGCTTTCCAAAGACTATCTCTTCTATCTGATGGCACGCGGTGTTCCTGAAAACGAAGCCCGCGGCCTGCTGATCAAAGCATTCATCGCCGAGATCATTGAAGAGCTGGAAAACGAAGCTCTCGTCGAGGCACTGGAAGATGTGCTTTCGAACTGGCTTTCAGCCCACGCTTGAATAAATAAGGCGGAGTGGATTGTTCACTCCGCCTTTTCTGCCTGAATGGTAGAAGGAACGATCATGGATCAGAAGAATCCGCTTGTAGCGGCCTATGATGTCGAAGCGATCCGCAGAGACTTCCCCATCCTGTCACGACAGGTTCATGGCAAGCCGCTCGTTTATCTGGACAATGGTGCGTCTGCGCAAAAGCCGCAAAGTGTCATCGACGCTGTTACCCATGCATATGCGAATGAATATGCCAATGTGCATCGCGGCCTGCATTTTCTTTCCAATGCTGCGACAGACGCTTACGAAAAATCGCGTGAAACAGTCCGCCGTTTTTTGAATGCTGGCTCTATCGACGAAATCGTCTTCACCAAGAATGCGACTGAAGCGATCAACACGGTCGCTTACGGTTACGGCATGCCGAATATCGGCGAGGGCGATGAAATCCTCCTGTCGATCATGGAGCATCACTCCAATATCGTGCCATGGCATTTTATCCGCGAACGGCAGGGTGCAAAGCTTGTCTTCACGCCGGTTGACGACGAAGGCGTGTTCCATATTGAGGAATTCGAAAAACGTCTGACCGAGCGCACGAAGCTTGTCGCAATCACTCATATGTCCAACGCGCTTGGTACTGTGACGCCGATCAAGAAGATCGTTGAACTGGCCCATGCGCGCGGTATTCCGGTGCTGGTCGATGGCAGTCAGGGTGCAGTCCATCTGCCGGTTGATGTGCAGGATCTCGGCTGTGACTGGTATGTCTTTACCGGCCATAAGGTCTACGGTCCGTCGGGTATTGGCGTTCTTTATGGTCGCGCCGAAATGCTTGAAAAGATGCGTCCGTTCCAGGGCGGTGGCGAAATGATTGAGGAAGTGACGGAAGAAAACGTCACTTACAATCACCCGCCACACCGTTTTGAGGCTGGTACACCGCCAATCGTTCAGGCGATTGGCCTTGGTGCAGCTCTCGAATATATGGAAAAGGTCGGCCGTCATGCGATCCTCGCTCACGAGGAAGACTTGCGTGACTATGCGCATGAGCAGCTGGGTAAGATCAACTCGCTTCGCATTTATGGCAATGCTCCGGACAAGGGCGCTATTATTTCGTTTGCGCTTGAAGGTATTCACGCGCATGACGTCTCGATGGTCATTGACCGGGCAGGGGTTGCAGTGCGTGCAGGCACACATTGCGCACAACCGCTCTTGAAACGCTTTGGTGTCACCTCTACATGCCGTGCATCCTTCGGGATGTATAACACCCGTGCTGAAGTCGACGCGCTGGCAGAAGCCTTGGAAAAGGCAAGGAAGTTTTTCGGATGACCGAGATCGAACAAAAAGTTCAGGAACAGACTGAAATCACGACGGACGATGCGAGCGCATCGGCAGATGGAAAGTCTGTCTTTTCAGCTTCTGCTATTCCGCAGGACGAGCTGCTCCGGCTGACCGATGATATCATCGGCGCGTTGAAGACGGTTTATGATCCTGAAATTCCAGCGGATATTTACGAGCTTGGTCTGATCTACAAGATCGATATTGAAGATGATCGCACTGTCAAAATTGAAATGACGCTGACAGCCCCTGGCTGCCCTGTCGCTGGCGAAATGCCGGGTTGGGTGGAAAACGCGGTGGGCGCAGTCGAAGGTGTCTCGATGGTTGAAGTGACGATGACATTCGATCCTCCGTGGTCCGCCGACCGTATGTCGGAAGAAGCGCAGGTCGCTGTCGGTTGGTACTAAGAACGAAAAAGCCCCGCATTTTGCGGGTTTTTTCTTTGGTCAGAAGCCTGTCGTGTTGGCGTAGTGCAGAGAGTTCTTTCCGATACATCCCTGTACGAGGCCAACCAGCCCGCCTAACGCCGTTGCGGATGAGACAAGCCCCTGACCGCCTCTGAAGGGTATGGACAGGACTGTACCCAGAAATTTAAGCGCACGGCCAGCAATCTTGAGCGGCAACTTTTTTAGCGTTTTGTTTGGATTTTCGCGATAGCGGGCGCCGAACTCCGTGATGTTGTGATCGCGATTACGGCGATAATGATAACTCAGCGTCAGGCGGGACGAGGGCACCGTTTCATAGACAATGGCATCACAAGCCCAGCCAGTTCTTGCACCCAGCGATTTTGCCTTAGCCCAAAGGTTCCAGTCTTCGCCGCCCGTCAGGCCAAAGTGGGAATCAAACCGCAATCCTGTATTGCGGAAAAACTCCAGCTTCCCCATCCAGCTGCCTGTGGCAACCTTTATGGAATCTGCACGGCCTAGTTGACATTTACGGCGACATTTTCTTTCGGACTTGTAGCCGCTACGCTCAATACCCGACCAAACCAGCTTCTGCAGAAAGGTGAGCTTTTCATCAAAGGGCTTTGGCCTGACAGGCGAGCCGATGATGTCAAGATCAAGACGATCCCGCTCAGCGAGCAGAGTTATAAGCCAATCAGGTTCGACAAATTCGTCATCGTCCACATAGACAAGAAAATCGAAACCATGTTCGATTGCGTGGTTAAGCGCACGATTACGCGCTGACGAAATGCCTAAGACGCCTTCGATAATGTAATCGATCTGATCTTCACGCATCTGTGCACGGAAACCTTCAATGGTTTCATCAAGCGTTGGAGAGGCGTTATTTTCAACAATAAGAAATGTAATGGATGCGTTGTCTGGCTTCTTTATTGAAGCAAGCGATGAAAAAAGATTGCAGAGCATCTTCGGTCTGCTGCGAGTGACGACGGAAACACATATACGCCGCTGTTGCATGATGTACTAAACCAAAAAAAGTTTATTTGAGATATTATGCATGCTTAATATGTATTTATTATGAATGCAATGGTTGCGAGAGGCAACATTACAACCCAGAGCAAGGGATTATAATCCCTTATTCTTGTAGGCAGATCAAATTTAGAAGGAAATAAAGTAAAGCGCTTGGTGTTATGCGCTAGTGGTGCCCCCAGAGAGACTCGAACTCCCGACCCCCCTGATTACAAATCAGGTGCTCTACCAACTGAGCTATAAGGGCAGCACAGGCGTGGAATTAGCATAATTTTCAGCCGTGTAAAGCGAAAATTCACATTAGGTGGGTGATGGTAAGCAAGTTTTGCATATGATAGCCATCAAGCCTGTGGAAATTGCACGAGTGGATTGAATTTGACGTTTGAATCCCGGCGGACATAAATGCTGTTTCAATCGTCAAGTTCGATAAATTCACTCGATTCGTAAATTTACTCGTGGTCTTTTGATTCCGACATTTGCTCAAAGCCTATATTCAAGGGATGCAAATATCGGAATCAGACCACAAGCTGGCGCATTGGAATGAATGATATGGACGATAAATCCCTGGCGCTTCACTTTCTCTCATCGGGAACAGAAGAATCACTTGCGGCTCAGAAAGAGCTGGTGAAACGTTACGGACATGTTGCGGCTGAAGATGCAGATACCGTCGTGGCTCTCGGCGGTGATGGCACCATGCTGCAGGCTTTGCGCGATTTTATGAACAGCGGCATACCGGTATACGGCATGAACCGTGGCTCGGTCGGGTTCCTTATGAATGAATTCAGCGTGGAAGATTTGCCTGCACGCATTTATGCGGCGCAGAAAGAGACAATCCGTCCTCTGGAGATGATTGCTGAAACTGAACATGCGCCGCCGTTCAAGGCGCTCGCAATCAACGAAGTATCGCTTTTCAGGCAATCCTATCAGGCAGCGAAGGTTCGTATCACCATTGACGGCAAGGTGCGGCTTGAGGAGTTGGTTTGTGATGGGGTCATGGTTGCAACGCCCGCAGGATCAACCGCTTATAATCTGTCGGCACAGGGACCAATTCTGCCGCTTGAGGCTCCGCTACTGGCGTTGACACCCGTAAGCCCATTCCGGCCAAGGCGCTGGGGTGGGGCATTGTTGCCAAAACATGTGACCGTGCGAATGGATTTGCTGGAGACAGAAAAGCGACCGGTTAATGCTGTTGCTGACAATAACGAAGTCAAGTCAGTAAGGTCAGTCACCGTCCGCGAAGATCCGGACAGCCAGGTTGCCATCTTGTTTGATCAAAATCATTCTTGGGATGAGCGAATTCTAACAGAACAATTTAGACATTAGTTGGCTATAATTTTAGTAAAATCACGCATTAGTGTGGAGTGAAACACAATAAAACACAAATAAATAAGCGTTTTTATATTCTGTTGCGGTATTTTAGTTGACTTTTGCACGCTGTGGACGTAGGCGATGCTGCAAGAAGACGCTTATTGCGTTGCAGACGCCTTTTCTGCCTTGGTTCCTGCGCCGGTTGACGCGGCTGCAATGACAGGATGGGTGGAATTCATTTCCAAAAAGAGAGCTGCGCCTCCATTGACGACATTTGCCGAACTCGGTCTTTCCCCGAAAGTGCTCGCTGCTGTTGAAGCTGCGGGATACACCGCGCCTACACCCATTCAGGCTGGTGCTATTCCACCTGCACTGGAGCGTCGAGATGTTCTTGGCATCGCTCAGACAGGCACGGGTAAGACTGCGTCTTTCGTTTTGCCGATGCTCCATCTTCTTGAAAAAGGCCGGGCACGTGCTCGTATGCCGCGCACGCTCATTCTTGAGCCGACGCGCGAGCTGGCAGCTCAGGTAGAAGAAAATTTCGTAAAGTACGGCGTCAATCAGCGTCTTAACGTGGCATTGCTGATTGGCGGTGTTTCGTTTGAAGAGCAGGAGCGCAAGCTTGAGCGTGGCGCAGATGTGCTCATTGCAACGCCTGGTCGTCTTCTTGATCATTTCGAACGCGGTAAGCTGCTTTTGACCGGCGTTGAAATTCTCGTAATCGATGAGGCTGATCGCATGCTCGACATGGGGTTCATCCCCGACATCGAGCGTATTTGCAAGCTGATCCCATTCACGCGTCAGACCCTGTTTTTCTCGGCGACAATGCCGCCGGAAATTACCAAGCTGACCGAACAGTTTTTGCATTCGCCGACACGTATTGAAGTCGCCAAGGCGTCCTCGACTGCCAAGACAGTTACACAGCGTCTGGTAAAGTCGGGCAAGAAGGATTGGGATAAGCGCGCAGCGCTGCGTGATCTGATCCGTGCTGAAGGTGATACGCTCAAGAATGCTATCATTTTCTGCAACCGCAAGAAGGATGTATCCGAGCTTTTCCGCTCGTTGGTGCGTCATGAATTTGATGCTGGTGCGTTGCATGGCGATATGGACCAGCGCGCGCGCATGACGATGCTGGCCAACTTCAAAGAAGGCAAGTTGAGGCTTCTGGTTGCTTCCGATGTTGCGGCGCGCGGCCTCGACATTCCGGACGTAAGTCATGTGTTCAACTACGACATTCCGATCCATTCGGAAGACTATGTGCACCGTATCGGTCGTACAGGTCGTGCCGGACGTTCCGGTAAGGCGTTTACGCTTGTTACGCCTTCAGACACGAAATATCTGACGGCAATCGAATCCATGATTGGCGAAAAGATTGAATGGCTTGACGGCGATCTTTCAACCTTGCCAGCATCCGACGAATCTGAAGATACGTCACGTAAGGGCAAGAATGCTCGTGGCAAAGGTAAAGATGCCAAGGGCAGATCGAAAGATAAGCAGAAGGTCGAGACACCTGTGATTGTTCAGGCAGATGAGCCGCAGCCAGTAATCAGTGAAATCAAAGAGCGTCGTGATGCGATCCGCTCGTCAAACGACGAGCGCCGTAATAAGCCACAGCACGATAACCACAAGCGTCGCCGTGATCGCGACGACGACGATGGTCCGGTTCCAGTTGGTTTTGGTAATGACATTCCAGCCTTTATGTTGATCCCGACTGGGGTCTGAAATTAGGTTGTTGCAAATTGAAAACGCCGGTCTGGTTCAATCAGGCCGGCGTTTTATATTTTCGATGTGAATAATTGGGTGAGAGCGCTCTGTCAGAGCCGTTCTTATGACTTCGCTTTAACAGGAGTAGCCCTAAGACTCGCGACGAATGCCAGCCGCGCCCAATCAGTCATGATTTCAGGGTCGTCATAAGCCTCGTCCGGCACACTCCAGTAAGGCATGGCGACAGGCTTGCCACTCTTCCGACTATCGTAAGCCCATTGTCTGGAACCGGCTTCGATGAAGGCAGGTGCCGTCTGGGAATCAGCTTTCAACAACAGCTCGTCCTGAACAACGAGCGCTATTATCAATCCCTGATGATAGATACCCTTGCCGCCAAACATGCGACGAATGCTGATCGCCCCCAATCCTTCAAACAGGTCACGTAAGGTTTGATCGTCCATTTTTGGAACCCGGGTATTTAAGCTGCGCCCTGCATCTGACGAAGGCTTTCCGGGGACGCTGCGGTCAGCTCAACAGATTCACCGCAACCACAAGCGGATGTCTGGTTGGGATTGTTGAAGACAAATCCGGTGCGTAGCGTAGTTACTTCGAAGTCCATTTGTGTGCCAAGCAGGAATAGAACAGCTTCAGGTGCGATATAAACCTTTGCGCCATCTTTTTCGACGGAGTCATCGCCGGCTTTCGGCTCAGTCACGAGATCAATCGTATATTCCATGCCAGCGCAGCCACCTTTTTTCACGCCGACGCGAATGCCGAGCGCACCGTCGCGCGACGCCATGATTTCACTAACGCGAGCTGCTGCTGCATCGGTAAGCGTCAAGACTGAGAAACGGCCCATTTTTCATCTCTTCCGGTGTTATGCTGGTCTGCAACTGGAGAATCATCCAGTCTGTTCGAAGCAATGCGCTTTTCTGCGGGATTGCCACGTTTTCACTATAGGTAGTGTTGTAACATCATTACTGCAAGACACCAAATCGGGAGCATAGCCACAACGAGCGTGCATACCTTAGTGCTCTGCAAACAAAGAATTGCTGGAAGAGGAGAAGCGAATGTCGATTGAGCGCATGAAGCCTTTGATACTTGCTGGGGTCGCGGGCGTTTTCAGCACCCTGGTTCTGATGTCCGGTGTGCAAGCCCAGGAAGCGCCCAAGAAAGCTGCTCCGGCCCAAACTCAAGCGCAAACTCAGAAGCAGGAAAAGCCTGTCGAACAAACCAAGCCGTCCGAACAAACTCAGGATGCTGGTGATGGCGTAACTGTTCCTGATTACCGCGATGACCGCTCGACTCCGCAGGCGCTGATGGAATCTTATTACAATGCGATCAATCGCAAGGAATATGCTCGCGCTTACAGCTATTATTCGGAGGAGGGGCGGGAGCCTGATTTCAAGACATTTGCCAAGGGGTATGAGGGCACCAAGAGCGTAAAGGTTGCGGTCAGGAAGATCGATCCAGATCCGGGCGCAGGACAAATCTATTGGAGCCTTCCGATTGCAATCGAATCTGAAGGCGATGACGGCAAAAAGCAAGTGTTCACGGGCTGTTACACGATCCGTCTTACCAATCCTGGTATGCAGGAAGAGCCGCCTTATAAGCCAATGCAGATCATGACGGGCTCATTGACCAAGTCACCGCTGGCCATCGAAGAGAGTGTGCCGGAAAGCTGTGAGGCACCGTAACGAAAATTCACGCTTGACCTTGTCACGATGGGAAGCTGCACAGTGGTGTCAGTTAAAGCATTTAAGCCAAAAGACCGAAGCATTTTCGTCTGAGCTAAATGCTTGAGACAACGAAGTAGAGCGGTTCTGTATTCAATCCCAACGGGAACTGTTCACGAGCAAGGAGTGAGTTGAATGGTAATTTTTTCTGTACCGAAGATGAAATGCGGTGGTTGCGCTGATAGTGTCACGGGCGCTCTGCGGAAGCTCGATGAAAGGGCGACTGTTAATATTGATCTCGATAAGAAAGAGGTCAAGTTTGATGGCCGCGCGTCGCAGGATGAAGCGCTCAATGCTCTGTCTGCTGCCGGTTATCCCGCGACGATTGCGCAATAATGTGATCGACATTGCCCGCGTTGTGATGATGCACCGCTTGTAAGATATTTATCCAAAGCATAATTGCCGGGCTGAAATGCCCGGCATTTTTTGATCAGTTTCACAAGGGCGCAGATCGCGACGACTAAGTGTTGCAGTCAGGTCTGCAAATCTTGTGTTTGGAAAATCTTGTGTTTGGCAAATCTTGTGTTTGATTGACTGGGAGGCCGATTTTTGCCACATCAACGGCAAATCTCGTTTATGGTGTCCCATAAAGATAGTGAACCGCGATTGTTACGGATTTGCCGAACGATCCGGGCTCTGTTCGAAATGGGTGCCAGAAGGCATAATCATCGCGTGATCGCGATATAGAAGGATGTAGGGCATGGCTATGGCAGCCGATTTCCAGGATCTTCGCACGAAGATGGTCGATAACCAGATCCGTACCACGGATGTAACGGACCTCAGGGTCATCGATGCTTTTCTGACTGTACCACGCGAAGCTTTTGTTCCGGCAAACCGTCAGGTGCTTGCTTATATCGATGAAGATCAGCTTCTTGAAAGCGAGGGCACTGCGCCGCGCTTCCTCATGGAACCGTCACCTTTTGCAAAGCTCGTGCAGCTCGCAAAGGTTAACAAGGACGATGTCGTTCTGGATGTCGGTTGCGGTACTGGCTACTCGTCTGCAATCTTTTCTGAGTTAGCTGGATCGGTCATTGGCCTCGAAAGTGATTCCGCTTTATCGGCCGTTGCGACGGCTCGTTTGCAGGAACTTGGCCATGACAATGTTGTGATCGTTTCAGGCAATTTGAATGCAGGCTACCCTTCGGAAGCGCCTTACGATGTGATTTTCATCGAGGGTGCAGTTGATTTTGTGCCGGAAGTACTTTTCAATCAGCTTAAAGAGGGTGGCCGTCTGGTTGTCGTCGAAGGGCGTGGAAATGCCGGAATTGCGCGACTTTATGTGAAAGAAAACGGTGTTGCTTCGGGACGCAGCGTTTTCAATACAGCAGTTCGTCCGCTTCCCGGTTTTGAGCGTATTGAGCAGTTCGAGTTTTAATCCAGCGCGTGGGGCAATTCTGCAACGATGCAGAAATTGTTTGTGAAAGCACTGGCGGGAAAGATGGAAATAGCGGAATTTACACGTTATTAAGTCTTCCCGAACCGATCGGTTCGATTATAGATTCGTTTGTTCTGATATGAGGTATACGGTGTTCAAAGCGTGCAAAGGACTTATGGCGGCGGCAATACTCCTGTCTGGCACCGTTTTATCGGGACAGGCCGCTTTGTCAGAGACGCTGAACGGCGCTCTCATGAAGGCCTATAAGAACAACGCAACCCTGAACTCATCGCGGGCAGGTGTGCGCATTCAGGACGAAAACGTTGCGATTGCAAAATCTAACTACCGTCCGCAGGTGACTGGTTCTTATCAGGCTGTTCGCGGGAAGACCCCCTTAAATGGTTATCGCACGACCGGGACTTACGGTATCGAGCTGAATCAGATGCTGTTCGATGGTTTTCAGACCAAGAACAATGTCGCCGCAGCTGAAACGACCGTGTTTGCGCAGCGCGAAAACCTCCGCAACGATGAGCAGAATACACTTCTGGAAGCCGTTCAGGCTTATATGAATGTGTACCAGCTTCGCCAGGTCGCAGTGCTTCGCGAAAAGAACCTTGCTGCGATGAACGAGCAGGTCCGTGCTTCGCGTGCACGTCTTGACGTTGGTGAAGGCACACGTACTGATGTTGCTCAGTCAGAATCGCAGCGTTCGACAGCGGTAGCGGAGCTCAATTCGGCCCGCGCCAATGTGAAGTCTGCCGAAGCGACTTATGTTCAGGTCATCGGATCGCAACCAGATCGTCTTGCCACGGCACCTGCCGCCAAGAACTTGCCACGCTCTCCAGATGTTGCTTATGCAAACGCTGTTACCGTGCATCCGGGCATTCTGGCTACCCAGTATGCAGTTAACGCGCAAGGCTTCAACGTCAAGGCCAAGGAAGGTGCGTTGCTACCGACCGTTGGTTTGACCGCCAGCGCGAGCCACCTCGACACTTATGCTGGCACGAATGCTGGCGATGGCAACTCGGCTTCGGTCGGTGTTGGTGTAAGTATCCCGATTTATACCGGCGGCCGTACATCGGCACAGATACGTCAGGCCAAAGAACAGCTCGGTCAGGCACGTATCGAAGTCGATATTATTCAGGACAGGGTGCGTCAGGCAATCAGCTCGGCTTGGTCACAGCTTGAAGCAGCGCGTGCGTCCGTCAAGGCAAACCGCGACGGTATCGCAGCAGCTCAGCTGGCTCTTGATGGTGTTATCGAAGAACGTAAAGTTGGACAGCGAACCACGCTTGATGTGTTGAACGCGCAGAACGCGCTTGTCACGGTGCAGATCGCACTTGTTCAGGCAGAGCATGACTCGATTGTTGCAAGCTATGCGCTTCTGAATGCAAGTGGTCGTATGACAGCGCAGGATATGCAGTTGCAGGTGGCTCAGTATAAGCCTGAAGAGCATTACAATGCTGTGAAGGACAAGTGGTTCGGCCTGCGTACGCCAGATGGCCGTTAAGCCCTAAGCATATGAGATAAAGAAACGGCGCCATCGGCGCCGTTTTTGTTTGATTCTCGCTGCGCCCGGAAATTCTTAATAAAATGATAAAGCTGTGGGTTCGGATTTCATGTGCCTGTGGAGGGATTCTCAAATCGCCGCAGGTCCGGTACCCTTAATCCATTGATTCTCTGCCTGTGTGAGTAATTGGCAATAAGGGAAAGACGGACAGCTATGGCACAAACATCCAGCGCAGCACGCGAACCGTCAATGGAAGAGATACTCGCTTCCATTCGCCGGATTATCGAAGATAGCGATGTTTCGCGTCATCCGATGCCTGCTGCGTCCGCATTTCCAGCACGTGGTGAAGTCGCCAAGTTTCGTAAGCCCGTTACAGTGCAGGAAACTCAGCCTGAAGCAGAAAATAAATCTGCCCCCAAGAGCGACGTCTTCTTAGATGAGCCCGTATTGCGTGGCCCGATTTCAGAAGCAGTTACTGCTGTGACTGTTGCAGATGAAATTCCTGAAGCGGATGAGGACGACGACAATTTTATTCTCGACGCACAGAATGATGATCATCGTAGTGAAGTCGCAGAGACCAATGCCGAAGTTGAAGTCACTCAATCTTTGGAAGAGCAGATTGCCGTTGAGCTTGATGCTTCACAACCTTCTGAGCCGGAAGCTGAAGCACCACCTGTTGCTGCAACTCAACCTGTCGACTTGAAAGCGCAGGGTGCAGCACATATTTTGTCAGAGGGCACCGAACGGAAAGTTGCCGCTGCGTTTCAGGATCTGAACCATGCGGTTCACTCGGAACCGCGCCGTTCTTTCGATGAAATCGCTTCTGACCTTTTGCGCCCGATGTTGCAGAGCTGGCTTGATAACAATCTGCCGCCTCTTGTTGAGCGGCTCGTTCGCGAAGAAATCGAACGCGTGGTGCGAGGCGAACGTTAAGCATATCTCGCAATAGTGGGAACCAGTTTTGCGATAAAGATATGCGAAAAACGCTGATCTAAAGCGAGGTGCGCTTTAGATCAGGTTCGCACCAGATTGGACCTCATGACCCGTCTGTCTCGCAGGCGGGTTTTAACTTTTAGGGTGATTTGTCGGCTGTTAATTGCTATTGAGCCGTCAATCAATTCATTCCGCATAAAGACCGGACGTTTCCATGCTTGAGAAGACTTATGACGCCGCGGCTGTAGAGCCGAAAATCGCTGAACGCTGGGAAGAAGCTGGCGCATTCAAGGCGGGTGCAGGCTCAAAGCCTGGCGCCGATCCCTTTGCTGTGGTCATTCCTCCGCCGAATGTGACGGGATCGCTACACATGGGGCACGCGCTTAACAACACGATTCAGGACATCATGGTCCGTTTCGAGCGCATGCGCGGTAAGAATGTTCTCTGGCAGCCTGGCATGGATCATGCGGGTATTGCCACGCAGATGGTTGTCGAGCGCCAGCTTGCTGAACGCCAGGAACCAAACCGTCATGCCATGGGCCGCGAGAAGTTTATTGAGCGCATCTGGCAGTGGAAGTCTGAATCAGGTGGAATGATCTCCAATCAGCTCCGCCGTCTTGGTGCATCATGCGATTGGTCGCGTGAACGCTTCACGATGGATGAGGGGCTGTCGCGGGCTGTTCTCGAAGTCTTTGTCTCGCTTTACAAGCAGGGACTGATGTATCGCGACAAGCGTCTCGTGAACTGGGACCCGAAGCTTCTGACCGCGATTTCCGATATCGAAGTTGAATCCCGCGAAATCAAAGGCCATCTCTGGCATCTGCGTTATCCGCTGGAGAACATTCCGTTCGATCCAGATAATCCGCACACCTTCATCGTTGTCGCAACAACGCGCCCTGAAACCATGCTTGGTGACACGGGTGTCGCTGTTAACCCGAAGGATGAGCGTTATCACGCGTCTGTCGGCAACAACATCGTTCTGCCGCTTGTTGGACGTCGCATCCCGATTGTTGCTGACGATTATGCTGATCCGGAAGCCGGTTCTGGTGCTGTGAAGATTACACCTGCGCACGACTTCAACGACTTTGAAGTTGGCAAGCGCAACGATCTTCGCGCAATCAACATTCTGACGCCGTCGGCAGCGATTACGCTCAAGGACAATGTTGATTTCCTTGAAGGTCTGGAACTGACACCCGATCTCATCGCGCTTATCAAAGAGTTTGAGGGGCTTGATCGCTTTGCTGCACGCAAGCGCCTCGTCGAAATGCTTGATGAACAGGGCTATCTGGAAAAGATTGAAGATCACACGCACGCCGTCCCGCACGGCGATCGTGGTGGCGTGCCTATCGAGCCGTATCTGACTGATCAGTGGTATGTAAACGCAGCCGAACTCGCAAAGCCAGCTATGGCAGCGATCCGCGATGGCCGCACACAGATCGTACCGAAAAACTGGGAAAAAACCTATTTCGATTGGATGGAAAACATTCAGCCGTGGTGTGTTTCCCGCCAGCTGTGGTGGGGGCATCAGATCCCTGCATGGTACGGACCGGATGGTAAGTGCTTCGTGGAGAAGAGCGAAGAGGAAGCGAAAGCTGCCGCACGTGCTCACTACGGTGAAGACGTTGCTCTGGAACGTGACACCGACGTTCTGGACACGTGGTTCTCGTCGGGCCTGTGGCCGTTCTCGACACTCGGTTGGCCAGACAAGACGCCGGAACTTGCAACCTATTATCCAACCAGTGTTTTGGTTACCGGTTTCGACATTCTGTTCTTCTGGGTTGCCCGCATGATGATGATGGGCATGCATTTCATGGAAGAGATACCGTTCCATACGGTTTATCTCCATGCACTCGTGCGCGATAAGCATGGCGCCAAGATGTCAAAGTCTAAGGGCAACGTTATTGATCCGCTTGAGCTGATGGATGAATACGGTGCGGATGCGCTGCGATTCACACTTGCCATCATGGCTGCTCAGGGCCGCGATGTTAAGCTCGATCCGGCGCGTATTGCTGGCTATCGCAACTTCGGCACCAAGCTTTGGAATGCGACGCGTTTTGCCCAGATGAATGGTGTGAAGCTTGATCCGAATTTCAAACCGGATGACGCAAAGCTCGCTGTCAATCGCTGGATTCTGACGGAACTGACAAAGGCTACGCGCGCTGTAACCGATGGCATTGCGAACTATCGCTTCAATGAAGCGGCAGGTGCTGCCTATCGCTTTGTCTGGAACCAGTTCTGCGATTGGTATCTGGAATTGCTCAAGCCGATCTTCATGGGTGATGATGAAGCAGCAAAGGCTGAAGCACAGGCAACGGCAGCTTACTGTCTGGATGAAATCTACAAGATGCTGCATCCGTTCATGCCATTCATGACCGAAGAGCTCTGGACCCTGACTGCAGGCGAGGGTGCAAAGCGCGAAACGGTTCTCGCTTTGGCAGAATGGCCGGAATTGTCGTTTGAAGATGAAGAATCGGCGGCTGACGTCAACTGGCTGGTTGATCTTGTTATGGGCATTCGTTCCGTCCGTGCGGAGATGAATGTGCCAGCGGGCGCTGTGGCTCCAATCGTCGTGCTTGAGGCAAATGCTGCAACCATTGACCGCTTTGCGCGTCACGATGCTGCAATCAAGCGTCTGGCACGTGTAGAATCCGTTTCCTTTGAAGAGGAAGCGCCAAAGGGTTCAGCGCAGCTGGTGCATGGCGAAGCCACAATCTGTCTTCCTTTGGGCAGTCTGATCGATCTGAAGGCAGAAGCCGCTCGCATGGCCAAAGAAGCGGGTAAGATTGCTGCTGAGATGGAAAAGATCGAGAAGAAGCTCTCGAACGAAAAGTTCGTAGCGAACGCAAAAGAAGAGGTCGTTCAGGCGGAGCGTGAGCGTTTGGCAGAACTGAAAGACGCGGCTGCACGTGTTGCAACCGCAGAAGCGCGGATCCGCGAAGCAGGCTGATTCGTCCTTCAGATCCAACCTCATTTCGAATCATTGGCCCGGCAGCTTCAAGTTGCCGGGCTTTTGCGTTCAATGGGATTGGAATTTAGTGTTTCAAGGCATTCCGAAGTTCATCGAACCGCCGTTTCGATTGTTTTTTAGGGCTGTTGCGCTTTAGCAACAAGGCTCGAATTGGGTCAAAAAATGGCGAAATTTGGCAGTTTTTGGCGTTAGTTCCGCGTTGAAACTTAGAAGATTTCGTAATTGGCACCCCGATTTTGCGCTTTTCGTCAAAACACATCTTCGCTACTCGTTGTCCTCCCAATTTATGCATCTTGCAGGCTGAATCCTTCCTGATTTACGTTTGCGTCAAAGTAAATTGCTGAAGTTCATCGCATTCTGTTTGGGAGGACATTTTATGAAGCTGCAGCGCATGAAAGCTGTCGGGATCGCAGTCGGTCTGTTGGGGAGTGCCGTTAGTGCACATGCAGGCGGGCTCGAGCGCAGTTCGCAGGACTTTGATACCCTGTTTGAGCAAGGTACCGTAATTGACACAACAGGCACGTTCGTAGCCCCACAGCGTAAGCTGAAGAATATCCGGGGGTCCGGTATCGGGGCTTTAACCGGCGGGAGAAACCCGTTCACTGGACAGGCTTATGGAACTGATGTTGATGAAGCAAAGAGCTATTGGGTTCCGAAGTTTTCGGCCAAATTTGATCTTACGGAAGATCTGGCTTGCTCTGCTCAGTATCGTCAGCCTTGGGGTATCGAGACCGATGTTGGACTAGATACTGTTCGAAGCTTCGTTGCGATTGAGCAGAAGATTTCTTCTCATGATTACGGCCTGAACTGTTCCTATCGATTTGCTGCTGGTGAAAAGGGTTATTTCCGTCTTCTCGGCGGCGTCAGCTATCAGGAACTGAAGGGTGAACAGACCAAAGCGATACCTCCATTCGGTCATCCATTCGGTGGCTCGTGGCGTGTTGCATCATTGGACGTTGAGGACAGCTCTGTGGGCTGGCGCCTTGGTGCTGCCTATGAAATCCCTGAATATGCAATTCGTGCGAGCGTCGTATACCAGTCTGAAGTGAAGTACACTCTCGACGGAACAATTGATAATCTGGCTTTGAATCCACGGACTGGAGCCAGCATTCCGATTGCTGTTGACGGCGATGTTGCAACCCCTCAGTCGGTTGAGTTCAAGTTCCAGACAGGTATCGCACCGGATTGGCTTGCATTTGGTTCGGTTAAGTGGACGGACTGGTCGACAGTTACGGATGTTAATTTCCTTGCCAAAGCGAACCAGGTTGTGCCGCAGGGGCAGAGGGTCACGGGTCTCAACCTGTATTATCAGGATGGATGGACCGTTAGCGGTGGCGTTGGGCATAAGTTCAATGATCAGTGGTCGGCCGCAGCGACTGTAACTTGGGATCGTGGTACATCGACGGGCCTGACATCACAGACTGATATCTGGTTGTTTGGTTTGGGTACCAATTATAAAGCAACCGAAAACTTTGAAGTTCGCCTTGCGGGCGCTGCTGGTTGGCTGTCGTCGGGTGAAATCGACGATACCTACGTAAACGGCGTATATAGTGCCACGGGCTCTAAGGGTGATTTCGGCAATGACTTCGTCGGTGCTTTGTCGCTGACGGCTAAGGTCAAGTTCTGATTGTTTAATCAGGACAATAAAAGCCCGGCTTCAAGCCGGGCTTTTTCGTTTGAGAGCGAAGATTTTACTGTTCAAGGCGGGCAAGCAGGGAAGACGTATCCCAGCGGCCACCGCCGATTTTCTGCACTTCCTTGTAGAATTGATCAACCAGGGCGGTTACAGGCAGAGCCGCACCATTGCGGTTGGCTTCCTCAAGGCAGATACCGAGGTCCTTGCGCATCCAGTCGACAGCAAAGCCAAACTCATATTTGCTTTCGTTCATGGTGCTATGCCGGTTTTCCATCTGCCATGAGCCTGCAGCGCCCTTGGAGATGACACTGATCAGCTTCTCAATATCGAGGCCAGCCTTTTTACCGAAGTGGATACCCTCCGCGAGGCCCTGAACAAGACCCGCAATGCAGATCTGATTGACCATCTTGGCGAGTTGGCCTGATCCAACAGGCCCCATCAGCCCGACCGAGCGCGCATAGGCTTCGATGATTGGTTTGGCTTTGTCAAAAACGGCATTTGACGCGCCGGCCATCACGGTCAGAACGCCGTTTTCTGCACCAGCCTGGCCGCCAGACACAGGCGCGTCAATGAAATGAAATCCACGTTTCTGCGCTTCAGCGTCGAGTTCACGTGCGACTTCCGCGGAAGCCGTGGTGTTGTCGATAAAAATAGCGTCCTTTTTCATTGTCGAAAAAGCGCCATTTGAACCGGTTGTCACTTCACGCAGATCATTGTCATTGCCAACGCAGCAGAAAACGAAATCAGCATCGCGTGCTGCTTCAGCAGGTGTGGCCGCATGGTTGCCATCGAATTGTTCGGCCCATTTGAGGGCCTTTGCACTCGTGCGATTATAAACTGTAACGTTGTAGCCACCTTTGGTCTTCAGATGGCCAGCCATCGGATAGCCCATCACGCCGAGGCCGAGGAAGGCCACTTTAATTGCTGTCATTGTCTAAAACCTCCAGAGGAAACGCGTCGAAACATAGATTAGGTAAGGGGTGTCATAACCGCTTTGCGATAGGCGGGGCGCTGCGTAAGACGGTTATACCAGTCTTCGAGATGAGGCGTTGATGCGCGTTCGATTGGAAACTCGAACCATGCATAAGCATAGCAACCCAGCGGAATATCGCCGACGCCAAAATTTTCACCCGATAACCACGGCTGGTTGGCAAGTGCCTGATCAGCAATTTTGAGCGATCGCGTCATGCCATCAATCCCCCGCTGCATGACCGCCTTGTCGCGCTTATCTTCCGGGAGGCGGATCAAGTTCGTGATCACATCACGAAAGTCGGCATAGAGCGTGGAGGGTGCCCAATCCATCCATTTTTCTGCTTGAGCACGTTCTGCAGGCGCTTCAATCCACAGGCCGCTCTTTGCATGCGTTGCAGCAAGATAGCGAACGATTACATTGGATTCCCAAAGTGTGGTGTTGCCGTCTTCAAGAAGCGGGATGAGACCATTGGGGTTGCGGGCCAGAAAATTCGCATCCTGCAGACCGCCAAACTGTCCACCGACATCGATCTGTTCATATTCGAGACCAAGTTCTTCAGCTATCCAAAGCACCTTTTTTACATTGGTGGAATTGGTTCGACCCCAGATTTTCAGCATGATTGAGCCTATCGATTTGCGATTAAAAGACGCGAGCTGCGCCTCACAACAAGCGTGTATTTAAAGCAGATCGCCCCCGGTAGCTGCAAGGCTAACGGGGGCGATAAATTTTCTTTTATTCGTCAGTTCAGCGTATCAAATGTCTTGTCAGTCGCCGTTCAAGGAAGTCCCAGACGTGTCGCAGACATTCGACAATCAACAGGTAGATAACGGCCGCCCAAATATAAGTCTGGAAATCAAATGTCCTTGAATAGGCACGGCGTGTTTCCCCCATGAGGTCGAGCACGGTGATGATTGCGACGATAGCCGATCCCTTGATCATCAGGATGATTTCATTACCATACGGACGCAGAGCCACGATCAAAGCCTGAGGCAGGATCACTTTCCAGAACGTCACACGCTTGGAGATACCGAGAGCCGCTGCGCCTTCCCACTGTCCGACGGCAACGCTCTGAATAGCGCCACGCAGGATTTCCGCCTGATAGGCTGCGGTGTTGAGTGAGAAGGCCAGAATCGCACAGTTCCATGCGTCGCGGAAGAATACCCAAAGGCCAACACTTTCAAGGAAAGGACGGAAGGTCCCGAAACCGTAATAGATCAGGAAGGTTTGGGCGAGCAGCGGTGTGCCACGGAAGAAATAGACATAGGCAAAAGCGATGCCGCGTAGCCATCGATTCTTCGACATGCGAGCCGCTGTGATTGGTAGCGACAAGAGTGCGCCAATAACAATCGAAACTGCAACAAGCCGCAACGTGACCAGCAGTCCGGACCAATAACGCGGGGCATAGGTTTCAAACAGATCAATACGCCACGCATTATAGAGATACAGCACCAGTCCGACGAAAAGCAGTGCCCAGAATGCAACGATGATATGGCCTGCAATGCGTGCGCGTGTCCAGCCTCTGATAACCGGAGGCGGGGCCAGGACATCTGCTGCGCTGCGAGAGGTGATTTCACTCATAATCAGGCTCCCCGCGACGCGTTACTACCCGCATCTGCCCAACGAGCGATGCGGTTGATGAAATATGAGGAGATGATTGCAAGTGCGAGATAGAGCAAACAGGCGACGCCGAAGAACAGGAATGGCTCCTTGGTCACGCGTGCGGCAATCGACGTCTGGCGCAGAATGTCAGATAGTGTAATGACCGAAACGAGCGATGTGTCTTTCAGCAGCACAAGCCAGAGATTGGCGAGGCCCGGAAGTGCAATCTTGATCAATTGCGGCAGAATGATTTTGCGCATCGTCTGCCAGTGCGAAAGACCAACTGCATAACCGCCTTCATACTGTCCACGCGGTATAGCCCGAAATGCCGACAGGAAGACTTCGCTCGAATAAGATGAAAAAACGAAGCCAAGTGCGATCATACCTGCGACAAAGGCATTGATCTCGATATTTGCATTGATATCGAACAAGGTGAGTAGGCGTTGCAAACCAAGCGACGCGCCGAAGTATACAAGGAAGAGCGTCAGTAGCTCCGGTAGTCCGCGAAAAATAGTCGTGTAGATATTGCTCGCAAGCCGGATTGATGGTTCTTCCGATTGCTTGCCCAAGGCAACGATAAAGCCAAGAGCGAGGCCAACGGGTAGGGTCGCGACGGCCAATGCGATTGTCACCATAAGCCCGTTGGCGATACTGACGCCCCAACCGTCAGGGCCGAAACTCAATAAGGTGGCGTAATGTTCCATGCGCCTAATCTCTTCCCGAGGGCTTCAGGTCTGCAGTGAAACAGAACCTGATAAATTTTGATTTTCTCATTATAGCCCAAATAGTTACGCCGGTTTACATAGAAGTAAACCGGCGTTTGAATGTTAAAATATCTTAGTTTTCTGCACCATACGCATCGAAATCAAAGTACTTGTCATTGACTTCTTTGTACTTACCGTTAGCGCGGATTGCCTTGATCGCTTCATTGAACTTTTCAATCAGCTCAGGACGCCCCTTTTTGAAGGCAACGCCAGCACCAGGACCGTGAATTTCGATAACTGGTGGGAAAGTACCAACCATCTTACAGCAAGCGCCATCTGGCGATTTCAGCCATTCGGCCAGTGTCACGCTGTCGTCGTTAACGGCATCTAGGCGACCATTTGCGAGATCGAGACGATATTCTTCCGCAGTCGGGTAAGCCTTGATCGTGCTGTCGGTGAAGGTTTTTTCCGAATAGTTGGAGTGCGTGGTCGAAACCTGTACGCCAATTGTCTTGCCTGCGAGGTCTTCCTTGGTCACGCCCTTGATGTCGGTATCCTTAGGCGCTGCAACACCGGGAGGCGTGTTGTAATATTTGTTTGAGAAGTCGACCTGCTTCTTGCGTTCGTCTGTGATGGACATGGACGCGATGAAGGCATCGAATTTGCCGGACTGAAGGGCGGGGATAGCACCGTCCCATTCCTGCGTCACGAACTCACATTCGGCTTTCATTTCGTCGCAGAGCGCCCGGGCAATATCAACGTCAAAGCCGGAAAGTGTGCCGTCTGGCTTGATGAAATTGAATGGAGGGTAGGCACCTTCCGTCCCAATCTTGAGTTTCAGGGGTTCCTGAGCATTGGCAATACCGGCGCTCATGCTGCCGAGTGTGATTGCCAGTACTGCAACTGATGTCGCCGCAGCGATACGCTTCATAACGCGCATTCTTAGTCCTCTCGTTTAGTTGTGGCTGGTTCCCTGATTCTTTTTCTGGTTCAGCCGCTTCAAGAGACGCTGTCGACATAAAACTTTAAGTAGTAAGTCTGACAGTGGATCCCCCGTTCATTACAAATAGATGCTAGAGTTGACGATGCGCAATATTTTTTCGCACTTATGCCCAATCATCCGCCCAGAACTTGATAATCCCACCATTTTCTATGTCATTGCAAGACGGTTTGCGTAATTTAATTGTGCATGCAGAAAGGGGAATTAAAAGGGTTTTCTATAGAATAAAGTAATATGGCCGTGGTTTTTACGGGCTTTGATTAAATTAACGGAGAAATCCTCAAAGCTCCATCAATTGCACAACGAAGTCGGCAATTTCTTCGACTGCATTCAGACTAAACACGGGCAATTTTTCATGTTGCACCACGTGATCGCTTGCAATTGCAACGATGCTGGGATCAACGTCGGATAGCGGTGGGCCTTCATGTCCACCGGAGCGTCGAAGTTCGATTTTCTTATGAGATTCGCGCTTGTAACCTTCAATCAGAACCAGGTCACACGGGGCGAGTTTACCCACAATCGCTTCTAATGATGGTTCTTCTTCGCCCAGATTTTCATGCATGATTGCATAGCGCGCTGAGGATACGATGGCGACTTCTGCGGCTCCTGCATTTCGGTGTCGCCACGAATCCGTGCCGACGTGATCGATATCAAAATTGTGGTGTGCGTGTTTCACAGTGGAGATTCGGTAGCCGCGTTTGGTCAGTTCCTGAACGAGCTTTTCGGTCAGCGTGGTCTTGCCCGAATTTTTCCAGCCAGTGATGCCGAATAGCTTATGGGTCATTTCAGGGCCTCATTGAGACGGGTCGATTCAATCAGATCATCAGGTCTGTTGATGTTGAAGAAAGGATCATATCTCTCGTTCTTAGCAAGCTGTATAAGAGGAAATTCGACCTCTTCAAAGCCTATATGGTGTGCGAAGGCGAGGACGCTGGCTTTGTCAGTATGTGCGAGCCATTCGTCGAGTGGCTGCAATAGGTCAGTTCTCCAAAGCCCGAAAATCGGATGCACACGACCATTCGAGCTCGCCAGCACAATGCGAGCGGCAGTTTTCTTTTGCTGCTCATATAGTCGGGACGCTAGATCGCAGGGAAAGAACGGGCTGTCGGCTGCAACGCTTAGTAAGACAGAGAACTCGCGACTGTATTCCAGTGCGGTCTTTAGCCCGAGGAGTGGTCCACCATGCGAAGAAGGCTTATCTCCGATTACTGGAATATTCAGCTTTGGTAGACGGCTGGGATCGCCATTTGCATTGAGAAAAACATGATCGACTTGTGGCGAAAGCCGCTCTTCAACACGTTCGATGATCGTTTGTGAGCCGAGTTTTTGCAGGAATTTGTCACCAGCCACACCGCCCGCTTGCATACGACTGGATTTTCCACCCGCAATAATTGCGCCTGCAATGCGGATCGCGCCTCCCATTACGAAGGTTCCACTCCGGTTGGTGTTGCGGCCAATGTGCTTTTGTTCTGTTCGCGCTTTTTGCGAACATTTTCACGATAAACCATATAGATGCCGCTGCCGACGACGAGAATTGACCCGGCAATTGTATAGGAATCTGGAGCTTCATTGAAGACAACAGTGCTCAACAGAATCGCCCAAAGTAGGCTCGAATAGCGAAATGGTGAGACAAAAGAGATTTCACCTTCACGCATGGCCATGATGATAAAGTGATATCCAACCAGCAGAAGTCCGGCAGCCAGGGCCATGATAAGAACTGGCACGAGGCCAACGGGCTGCCAGCCACCCATAGGCAGGATGAGGCCACCGCCAGTGAGAGCTATGGCACCGGCGGTCAGCGTGGACAGATATAGTGTCGGGACATGTGCTGGCACACGACGGGTTGCGATATCACGCATGGCTGCAAAACAGACGCTGGATAGCAGAATGCCAACAGCAGCAAGGCTTGCCGAGCTATCGGCGCCGGGACGAATAATGATGATAACGCCGACAAGCCCGAAGGAGATACACATCCAACGCCGCCAGCCAACTTTCTCATTGAGGAAAAGCACGGCACCCAGGGTGACGACCAGAGGCGTTGCCTGAAATACTGCTGAACAAAATGCCTGTGAAAGATGACCGAGAGAGAAGATATAAGTGACGGTCGCCAGCACTTCGCCCAAGACGCGCAAAACCGTCATCAAGTCCATCGACAAATGGCGCAATGCGCCGTTGCGCCAGGCGAGCAGGCCTATCGCAATTGTCGCGAATATCCCGCGGATAAACATATACTGACCACTGTTCATCTGCGTCAGCAGATATTTCGTCATAGTATCGCCGATGGTGAATGTACCCATGGCGAGGAGCATAAATATACTTGCGCGAAAATTAGCTGACTGCGGCACGATATGGAATCCGGTTTAGGAATGTATATCGCTATCGCAACAATTGGATTCGGTCCAATTTATACTAGTGGATTGAATTTGACGTTTGAATTCCGACTGACACAAATGCTGTTTCAAACGTCAAATTCGAAAAATCCACTAGATTCAAATTCTTGCTAGTGGTCTTTTTGATTCCGACATTTGTTTAACGCCTGTATCGAGGGATGCAAATATCGGAATCAGACCACTTGTTGCATATGTATTTAAATTATTTATCCGCCGGTAAGGCTCATGTGGCGCGCAACAGCCGGGCGGTTGTGGTCACGATCTATGATGAAATCATGACCTTTGGGCTTGCGAGAGATGGCTTCATCAATAGCATCGTTTAGTATGCTGTCGCTTTCACTCGCTCGCACTGCAACGCGCAAATCCGCATCGTCGTTCTGTCCGAGGCACATATAGAGCATGCCGGTGCAGGTGAGGCGCACGCGATTGCAGCTTTCGCAGAAATTGTGCGTGAGGGGCGTGATGAAACCAAGACGCCCGCCGGTTTCAGCAATGTTAACATAACGGGCAGGGCCGCCTGTGCGGTACGGAATGTCTGACAGCGTGAACTGCTGGCTCAGATCGGTGCGCAGCTGCGAAAGTGGCAAATACTGATCGGTACGATCAAACTCGATTTCGCCCATGGGCATGGTTTCGATCAAGGTCATGTCCATGTCGCGGCCATGCGCCCAGCGGATCAGTTCCGGGATTTCGAACTCATTGAAGCTTTTCAGCGCAACCGCGTTGATTTTAACGCGAATGCCAGCCTTCTGAGCCGCATTGATACCCTCTATGACACGATCAAGATCGCCCCAGCGCGTGATGGTGCGGAACTTATCAGGATCGAGTGTATCCATCGAAACATTGATGCGACGCACACCGCAATCTGCCAGCTCATCCGCATATCGGGCCAGCTGGGAACCATTGGTGGTGAGCGTCAATTCGTCGAGTGCGCCTGTTTTAAGGTGACGCGACAGCCCGCGAATGAGATGCATGATATTCTTGCGGACAAGCGGTTCGCCGCCTGTCAGGCGCAGTTTGCGAACGCCTTTTTCGATGAATGCGCTGCAAATCCGGTCGAGTTCCTCGAGCGTCAGCAGGTCTTTCTTCGGCAGAAAAGTCATGTGCTCCGCCATGCAATATGTGCAGCGGAAGTCACAACGATCAGTGACTGAAACGCGCAAATAGGTTACCGCGCGCCCAAACGGATCAATCATTTGTCCGGTGGGAGAAACAACAGGCAGAACTTGAGAACCTTGCATAGAGTAAGCCATCGTTTCCACACGCTGCAGAACCAATTCTGCATCTTGGTTCTAGATAAGTGGCCTCGAACGCTTTGTCCAGTTTACGCGTTTGCTAAGCACCTTCAAGTGATAAGGCATTAATCTGACGCGTCAGGCCTTTTGTCTCTTCTCTTCGAGGCTGAACATCAATATCTCTTTGATTTGGCGAAATTCAGAAATGAACAGCCGCTGGAATGACGGAGAACAATTATGAGTGATGTCTGGCCAACCGAATTGCGTGTCTCGAAAGATCGCAAGCTTCTGACGGTGGCGTTCGAAAGCGGCGAACGGTTCGAGCTGACTGCGGAGCTTCTGCGTGTGTTGTCTCCATCGGCGGAAGTGCAGGGGCACTCGCCAGAGCAACGCGTGACTGTTGGCGGCAAGCGCAATGTCGAAATTATGCGCATGGACCCGATTGGTAATTATGCCGTCCGCATTACCTTTGACGATATGCACGATACAGGCCTGTTCTCATGGACCTATCTCCATAAGCTCGGCACAGAGAAAGACACGCTTTGGCAGACTTATCTCGATGAGCTCTCTGAAAAAGGGCTGAAACGCGATCTGAGATAAAGAAAAGGGCGGTATCAGCGCATCCCGAAAAGTGTGAAACGGTTTTCGGATAAGATGCGCGTTGAAATAAAGACCGCCCCTTTGTTCTTTAACCTAAATTGAGTTCTTTGAAGAAGTCGTTGCCCTTGTCATCGATAACGATAAAGGCCGGGAAATCGACCACTTCGATGCGCCAGATGGCTTCCATGCCGAGTTCTGGATACTCGACCACTTCAACCTTCTTGATGCAGTCCTGCGCAAGACGGGCGGCGGGGCCACCAATAGAGCCCAGATAGAAGCCGCCATGCGTGCCACAGGCTTCGCGAACCTGACGTGAGCGATTGCCCTTGGCGAGCATCACCATCGAGCCGCCAAACGACTGGAACTGATCGACATAGGAATCCATGCGACCTGCCGTTGTCGGGCCGAATGAACCAGACGCATAGCCTGTCGGAGTTTTTGCGGGACCTGCATAATAGATCGGATGGTTTTTGAAATAATCGGGCATCGGTTCGCCATTTTCCAGGCGTTCACGAATTTTCGCATGTGCGAGATCGCGTGCGACAATAATCGATCCGGTCAGCGAGAGCTGCGTCTTCACGGGATGTTTTGACAGCTCTTTGAGGATGTCTTCCATCGGCTGATTGAGGTCGATCTTGACCACGTGCGATGACAGCTTTTCCTCATCAATCTCGGGCATATATTGTGCCGGATTGGTTTCCAGCTGCTCAAGGAAGATACCATCCTTGGTGATTTTTCCTTTGGCTTGACGGTCAGCAGAGCAGGATACGCCAAGCCCAATAGGCAGCGATGCGCCGTGGCGTGGCAAGCGGATAACGCGAACGTCGTGGCAGAAATACTTGCCGCCGAACTGCGCGCCGACGCCAAGCGACTGGGTCAGTTTGTGAATCTCGGCTTCCATTTCCAGATCACGGAAAGCATGACCGGTTTCGGAGCCTTCTGTGGGTAGACTGTCGAGATAGCGTGTCGATGCCAGTTTCACTGTCTTCAAGTTCATTTCAGCAGACGTGCCGCCGATAACGATTGCCAGATGATAAGGCGGGCAGGCGGCCGTGCCGAGGCTGAGGATCTTGTCCTTGAGGAAGTCGATCATGCGATCATGCGTCAGCAGCGATGGCGTGCCCTGAAACAGGAAAGTCTTGTTGGCCGAACCGCCACCCTTGGCTACAAACAGGAATTTGTAGGCATCCTCGCCTTCTTCATAGATGTCGATCTGAGCAGGCAGATTGTTCTTGGTGTTCTTTTCCTCGAACATCGAAAGGGGGGCAAGCTGCGAATAACGCAGGTTCTTCTTGTTGTAAGCATCAAGAACGCCAGCACCCAACGCATCAGCGTCGCCGCCTTCAGTCCAGACGCGACGGCCTTTCTTACCCATGATGATCGCAGTGCCAGTGTCCTGACACATCGGCAAAATACCACCGGCCGCGATATTGGCGTTTTTCCAAAGATCATAAGCGACGAAGCGGTCATTATCGGTGGCTTCCGGATCTTCCATAATGTTGGCAAGCTGCTGCAAATGGCCCGGGCGCAACAGGTGATTGATATCAGCAAATGCCGCTTCCGAAAGAATGCGCAGGCCTTCAGCATCTACGCTCAGGATTTCCTGTCCCTTGAACGTATCGACCGAAACATGATCCGACGTCAGTTTGCGATAAGGGGTTTTATCTTCGCCAATTGGGAAAAGATCGGCGGCGCTTGCTTCTGCCATTGTGGTACCTCGCTTGCTTGCCTGCGGCATCTCGTGAGATGCACTCCGTTATTTTGCCCAATACCAAAGTCGGGGCATATTCTGCGGGGCTTTTATCGTGATGGAGGGCGAAATCCACTGCGGCACATTGTTCAGCCGGGTACTAAAACGGCAAGCGGTGTGTCCGCCAAGGCACTTTTCAAGAAAAATTGATGGAGTTGGGGCCAAAATTATTGGAGGATGCGTTAACGTTAAAAGATTCTATACGACATTCATCAATTCTATGGGCAAAGATTGAAGCGGATTCGCTTTTTAGCGATTGCATTGAATTGGCGGTTAGAATGCAGTTCTCCAGACATTTGAATCGGGACATCAACGATAACCGCAAGAGCGGTCCTTATGTCCGTAATGCGCTTGCTTTCGCTCTCGCAGCATCGACACTGTTCTCGACAGCGCAGGCGCAGGCAGCAAATTCGTTGCTGGAGCTGTTTCAGCAGCGCCGCCAGCAGCAAGCCCAACCTCCTGTGCAGGCTGCACCAGTGGCTCCCGAACGGCGTGCCGCGAAGCCTGTTTCAGTGCCGAGGGCAGCCGTGCCGCCAGCGCAGCGTGTCACGGTCAAAGGTCCACAAATCTACAATTACAAGCCGGACGCTCTGATAAAGGTCGATTTTTCGGCTGTTGATATGCAGGTGACGGCTGCAGTTGATCCGGCTCACGTCGATCCTTTGACGTCAGGCATGTCGCCGATTGGCCGTTCGAAAAAGGTTGACGAAACCCAGGGCGAACGCGCTTTTGATGCGGCAACGGATTATCTCAAAACCGTCGATGTCAAAGCTGAAAAGCAGGTCGCCGAAGCGATCGTCAGTTTCTATTCAGAAAAGCGCACATTCCTTTGGTCATCAGATAACAAGGCGCTCGATAAAGCACGGAACGTTGCAGCTTTCTTCGCGCAGGCTGACGATGACGGTCTGAACCCTGAAGAATATGCTGTCGCTATACCGGGTGATCATTTTGATGAAGCAGAGCTGACGGAACGCCAGCAGAAGCTTGCTGACTTTGAAATCCGCATGTCTGCGCGCGCTCTGCGTTATGCAATTGATGCTGGCGAGGGCCGTGTTGTTGCCGACAGGTTGAGTGGGTTCCATGATCTGCCACGTGGTCGCGTTGATCCAAAGGCTGTGCTGGCGCGGCTCGCATCCGAAAGCGATCCGGTCGCTTATCTTAAGAGTTTCCAGCCCAACAATGAGGCTTACGCTTCATTGAAACGCGAACTGGCACAGACCGAAGCGCCAGCAGGTGAACCTATCCGAATTTCGCTCGATAAGGCGATCCGCCCCGGCGACACCAACGATCAGCTGGGCAAAGTCGTGGCGTTGATTACGCGACATGCGCCTGCCAGCTATCTCGAACAGCATCGCAATGTGCTGCAGGCCCATGCGGATGCCAGCATCTATGATCCAGAGTTGGCGGTAGCCATCAAAGATTATCAGAAGCTTTCCGGCAGCACGCCGGATGGCATCATCGGCAAGAACACGATTGCAGCACTTCAGGGCGAACAGGATTCGGTCAAACGTGATCGTATTCTCTATTCGATGGAGCGTCTGCGCTGGCTGCCACACGATTTTGGTTCGCGCTATGTGATGGTCAACCAGCCATCCTATCGGGCTGAATATTTCGAACACGGCAAAGAAAAGCTGGCGATGAATGTGGTCATTGGTTCGCCAACGCATCAGACCTATTTCTTCTATAACAAGGTCCAGACGGTTGTTTTCAATCCGTCCTGGGGCGTGCCTCGCTCGATTATCCTGAACGAAATGCTCCCCAAGGTCATGCGCGATACGAGCTATCTCGATCGTAATGGCTATGAAGTCTATGTTGGCGGCAAGAAGGTTTCGGCAAGCGCTGTAAACTGGAGCGCAGTTGCTGCCGGTAAAGCCCATGTTGGCATCCGCCAGAAGCCGAGCCTTGATAACGCCTTGGGTGAATTGAAGATTCTGTTCCCCAATGCCCATGATATCTACATGCACGATACCCCGGCGAAATCCTATTTCAGTCGTGACATGCGTGCGCTGAGCCATGGCTGTATTCGTCTGGAGCGTCCACGCGATATGGCAGCAGCCGTTTTGGGTAAGCCGGTCGAAGAGCTGGGCAAATATTTCGGCAAGGACGAACGCGGCCTCAAAGTCGCCAATCCTGTTCCGGTTTACATTGCCTATTTCACAGCCTGGCCGGATGCGAACGGCAATGTTCGTTTCTTCAACGACATTTACGACCGTGATTCAGGCTTGCAGAAAGCGTTCGATAAAACGGCGGAATCTCGATTGGCCGCTCTTTGAGCGGTCAATTCTTATCCGGCTATCTATAGGTAAATCGTTGCAAGGATGGTGGGCGCGACAGGGATTGAACCTGTGCCCCCTCGCTTGTGAAGCGAGTGCTTTCCCGCTTCTGCCAAATAAGATGAGAGCTAAAGAAATTAGATAAAGCGCCGATCTGATTGAATCAGATCGGCGCTTTATTTGTTCGCTATAGATATTTTAGTTCTGAATGTAACAAGCTTTTCCCTGACCACGCGCAGGATCACCGAAACTACGGTTGTCACAGCGAACGCCATCACGGAATACGCGTTCTACGAAACGTCCCTTGGCTCCGTAACGTACGACCTTACGGCCATAAAAATCGCAGAATCCTTTTTCTTTCGCGCATTGCTTCCAGTCACCGCGACCTCGATCATCGCGCCTGTTGTCACGCCAGTCGTTGCGGCGGTCATCGCGCCAATCGTTGCGGCGATCATCACGCCGGTCTTCATAACGATCACGGACAACAAAAGAGCAGCTTTTTCGTGCGCCAGGCGCTGGGTCACCAAAAACCTGGTTGGAGCAACGCACATTCGGCCCGTCGATGAACTGAGACGTTCCGCGACCGTTTGCGCCGTAGATGACTTCGGTCGGATACGGAAGCCTGCAGGTTTCGTTTTCACCAGCACAGCGCTGCAATTGTGCTGCTTCCGCTGGCGCGGGAGAAAATGCGTATAAAGATGCAACGAAGGCTGACATGCCTGCGATGAGGCTGATTTTATTAGACAGAAGAGCTGTCATGGCTAACACCATTGTTTGAATGTCTGATGCGTTCTTATAGAATTTAGTTCTTGAATATAGAATGAACGGCGACCCGCATTTCAACTGGTCGAATTTCATGCGCGTACGGCTAATTGAATGCAAATCGTGTAAAAATTCCAGTTAGATAGTTCCCTTTTTGTGTTGAATCCGCAAGAGTGCGGTCTGATGTTTCCCGTCAGCAAGGTCGTAAGAAAATGCATGGTGAATACAAGGTCCACGGTGGTAAGCTGGTCGTTATTGATCTGGAAGTTCAGGATAACAAGCTGAGCCAGGTTCAGGTTGCAGGCGACTTTTTTCTCGAACCGGCTGAAGCCCTCGACGACATTCGCGATGCACTGAACGGCTTGCCAGCAACCGCCTCGGCCGAGGAGATTGCGGATGCTGTCCGTAAGGGACTTCGTCCTGATGCATTCATGATCGGTTTTAGCCCGGAAGCTGTGGCAATTGCTGTTCGTCGCGCGCTCGGCGTTGCTCGTACGTGGCGCGACTATGAATGGCAGATTATCGATATTCCGCCTCTTACGCCGACAATGCATCTGGCTCTGGACGAAGTTCTGGCACGTGAAGTGGCCGCAGGACGCCGTGCACCGACTTTGCGTTTCTGGGAGTGGGAACGTCCGTCGATCATCATTGGCGCGTTTCAGTCGCTGCGCAATGAAGTGGATATGGACGCAACCAGGGAATTGGGTGTGGAAACCGTGCGTCGCGTAACGGGTGGCGGTGCCATGTTTGTAGAGCCGGGCAACTCGATTACCTATTCGCTCTATGCGCCAGGCGATCTGGTCCGCGATATGAGCTTTGCCGATTCCTATGCATTCCTCGATGAATGGGTTCTGAAATCGCTGAATTCGCTTGGAATTGACGCATTCTATAAACCGCTTAACGATATTTCGAGCTCAAAGGGCAAGATCGGCGGAGCAGCCCAGAAGCGGTATTCCGGCGGCACCGTTCTGCATCATGTCACCATGGCTTATGATATGGACGCCGAGAAAATGGTGAAAGTTCTGCGCATTGGGCGAGAAAAACTTTCAGATAAGGGTACGGCCAGTGCTGTCAAGCGCGTTGACCCTGTGCGCAGCCAGACCGGCTTGCCGCGCCGCGAAGTCATTGATCGCATGACGGAAATGTTCGTATCATTGAACGGTGGCGTGAGCGGATCAATCACACCAGAGGAGTTTGCTGCAGCCGAGCAACTCGCTGAGGAAAAATTCGCTACTGAGAAGTGGTTGCATCACATTCCTTAAGCGAAGAATGGCCGCAACTGTCATTGCGCCACGTGACAGCGCGGGCAAGCCATGCGATAGGGAGGCCAAGTTATCACAAGGCCTCCCACGCACATGATCCGCATCGACAATATCAGCAAGTCCAACAGCCACCGTATTCTCTTTATCGAAACTTCCGCCGCATTGAACCGTGGTGAGAAAATTGGCCTTGTCGGACCGAATGGCGCTGGCAAGACAACGCTTTTCCGTATGATTACCGGCGAAGAGTTGCCTGATGAAGGTCAGGTCACAGTCGAGAAAGGCGTAACGATCGGCTATTTCAACCAGAATGTTGGTGAAATGGGTGGGCGCTCGGCTGTTGCGGAAGTGATGGATGGGGCAGGCCCTGTCAGTGTTGTGGCCGCAGAGTTGCGTGAACTGGAAGCCGCGATGTGCGATCCTGATCGTCTCGACGAGATGGATGCAATTATTGAGCGCTATGGCGAAGTTCAGGCGCGCTATGAAGAGCTCGATGGCTACGGACTGGATGGTCGTGCCCGCGAAGTGCTTGCAGGTCTGAGTTTTAGTCAGGAAATGATGGACGGCGACGTCGGTAAATTGTCCGGCGGCTGGAAGATGCGTGTGGCTCTCGCCCGTATTCTTCTGATGCGTCCCGATGTTATGCTTCTCGATGAACCGAGCAACCATCTCGATCTCGAAAGCCTTATCTGGCTTGAAGCATTTCTCAAGAATTATGACGGTGCTCTGCTCATGACCTCGCATGACCGCGAGTTCATGAACCGTATTGTCACCAAGATCATCGAAATTGATGGTGGCTCGCTCAATTCCTACAACGGCGATTATGGTTTCTATGAAGGTCAGCGGGCGCTTAATGAAAAGCAGCAGCAGGCCCAATTTGAGCGCCAACAGGCAATGCTGGCCAAGGAAATAAAATTCATTGAACGGTTCAAGGCACGCGCGTCCCATGCCTCACAGGTGCAGAGCCGTGTAAAGAAGCTTGAGAAAATCGACCGGGTTGAGCCGCCACGTCGCCGTCAGACCGTTGCCTTTGATTTTGCTCCGGCGCCGCGTTCAGGAGAAGATGTGGTCAGCCTCAAGGGCGTCAACAAGGCCTATGGAAGCCGCTCGATCTATGATGGTCTGGACTTTATGGTCCGCCGTCGTGAACGCTGGTGCATCATGGGTGTAAATGGCGCAGGAAAATCGACGCTGCTTAAGCTCGTCACAGGAGCGACCGAGCCAGATCAGGGCATCGTAAACCTCGGTGCCAGCGTGAAGCTTGGCTATTTCGCGCAGCACGCGATGGATATTCTGGATGGCGACAGCACCATTCTTGAATGGCTGGAACAGCGTTTTCCAAAAGCAGGGCAGGCACCGCTTCGTGCATTGGCTGGCTGTTTTGGTTTCTCAGGCGATGATATCGAAAAGAAGTGTCGCGTGCTTTCCGGCGGCGAGAAAGCCCGGCTGGTTATGGCGGCAATGCTGTTTGATCCACCGAACTTCCTCGTGCTTGATGAGCCGACGAACCATCTGGATCTAGATACTAAGGAAATGCTTATCAAGGCACTTTCATCCTATGAAGGTACGATGCTTTTCGTATCGCATGATCGTCGTTTTCTTGCGGCACTGTCCAATCGTGTACTGGAACTTACGCCAGATGGCATTCAGCAATATGGCGGCGGCTACACCGAATATGTTGAGAGCACCGGCCAGGAAGCACCGGGTCTGCATGTGGGATAAGGAAAAGGCGGGAAATTCCCGCCTTTTTTGCCCCATGTTTAGCGGTAAACAATACCACCATCGGTAAGGATCGCCTGTCCGGTGATGTAGTCTGAATCTGGGCTCGAGAGGAATGATACCAGCGAGGCAACATCTTCTGGCGTCTGAGCACGGCCAAGCGCGATGCCTTCGACATATTTCTTATAGGTTTCGCCCTTTGGCGCGCCGGTCAACTCCGAGAAACGTTCATCGATTTCGACCCACATGTCTGTCCCGACGATGCCAGGGCAATAAGCATTCACCGTGATGCCAGAGCTTGCATATTCCTTCGCAGCGGCCTGTGTGAGCGCGCGAACGGCAAACTTGGTAGCCGAATAAACACCCAGCATCGCAAATCCATCATGGCCCGCAATCGATGAGGCATTAATGATCTTGCCCTTATGTCCGCGCGCTTTGAATTTGGCTGCCGCTGCCTGAATGCCCCACAGAACGCCTTCGATATTGATTTTCAGGATACGGTCAACTTCTTCCGGCTTAACATCGGAAATCGGCTGAACCTGTGCGATACCGGCATTGTTGACGATGACATCAAATCCACCCAGTTCCTTCTCGGTATGGTCGATTGCAGCATAAACATCATCGCGTTTGCTGACATCGGCGGAGAAGGTGGATGCCTTGCGCCCAAGCGCTTCAACTTCTTTTTTAACGGCTTCGAGCTTGTCTGCTTTCAGGTCGACCAGTGCAATATCAAAGCCATCCTTGGCGAGACGGAGAGCGATGCCGCGTCCAATACCCTGTGCTGCACCTGTTACCAATGCAACCTTAGCTGTGTTTGACATGATGTATCCTTTTCTGCTGTTAAGCGGGGGAGGTATTTATGCAGTCATAAACGGCTGTAAATCGTGAAACTGTCACCGCCCAATGACGTTAATAAGACAATTAGAGACAACTAACGCTGTCCTCATTGATCGTGATCAAGTGTCCTCTGAATTGCGATCAAGCTATCGATTTTGCTTCTTAATGTTCACGTTAATCTATATACTGGACGAAGAATATCAACTTTAGGCCTGACATGACCGTCCTTCCAAAATCTACTATTCCAAACATTTCCGGCAAGCTGCACCGTCGCCGTTTTTTGCTTCTTTCCGCAGCAATACTCTTCGGACTATCGTTGCCTGCTGGTCTTCATGCTGAAGAGAAGGGCACGTTGCGGATTGCGCTTGCCACGAGCATATCCAATCAGGCTGCTGAAATAGCTGCCGCTGAAGCAAAAGAGCAGGGATTAAACGTGGAGCTGGTGGAGTTCAGCGACTGGAACACACCCAATACCGCCGTAGCGGACAAGACGGTCGATGCCAATCTCTTTCAGCATATTCCCTATTTGAACTACACAAACTCGAACACAGGCAATGGGCTTGTCCCAGTTGCACCGGCGTTCAGCACACCTTTCGGGCTATATTCCAAAAAATACTCAAAGCTCGAGGATCTCCCCGATAATGCCCAGATCGTCTTCTCAGGAGATGTGATTAACACGGCGCGCTCTTTGCTTCTTTTGCAACAGGCGGGCTTTCTGGAACTCAAGCCCGGTACAGATCAACGCGCCAGCCTTGAGGATGTATTGACCTGGAAGAAACCGCTTAAGATCGTGCTGCTTGACGGTCCGCAGATTGCGCGATCGTTGGATGATGTGGATGCTGCTGCAACTTATCCAACATTTGCCAAACTCGCTGGATTGGAAGCATCATCAGGGCTGATTTTCGAAAATGAGCCGATCTATGCGTTTCAATTCGTGACACGACCTGAACTGCGTGATGATCCTCGTCTGAGACAGTTTATTGAGATTTATCAAAACTCACCTGCGGTGAAGGCCAAGCTCCATGAGCTTTATGGCGATATGGTTTCCTTCCCGCGTTAGGTTTGGGGAGGACCAATAATCCCGCGATGGAGGCACACAAACAGAACACGCGGATTTTCATGGTTATTTTGCCAAATAGACCATTGAAGCAATGACGTGGTTCAGCTAGAAACGGCTGGATCGAGGCTTAAGCCTCCCGGCAATGCACCCGTAGCTCAGCTGGATAGAGTGCTGCCCTCCGAAGGCAGAGGTCACAGGTTCGAATCCTGTCGGGTGCGCCATAAAATCAATAACTTAATATTGAAAATAGCATAGGCCTGGGGTTTGAATGAACCTGGAAGTTTAAGGCAGATGCCGCATTAAGCGTGCGAGGCGTGAAGAATCGCGCCGGTTTCAGCAGTTCATCACTGTAATTTCAGATTCCAGCGTCGTTAGTCGTTAAATACGAGAACTGTCGCCTTGTCTCGTAACAAGACTCACGATCTATTACGCCAAGATTATATAGGAAAAGGCGATATGGCTCAGAAAAGTGCAATTAAAGCTCCAACTATTATGGTTGCCGCAGGAGTAGTATTCTTAATCGGTGGCTTTTATCTTCAGTTTAGTGCATCGGGTGTTTCTTCGGCTGATCAGTTGCGCTGTGAGCAGAACGTCAAAAATATATATAAGGACAGTGCCGAGGCCCAAAAAACACTCATTCCGACATGCGCTGAGCCGGGAGTTGTTGCCATGATGGATGCACAGGCAAACGGATCAGGTGCATTCGATGCGGCAGCAGCAATAGCTTCAGCCAATCAGTCTGAAGTTGGTTCAGGCGCTTTGGGTTATGGGCTTATGGGCGTGGGCATAGCCCTTCTGGTTTCCGGGCTCTTTGGCCTGTCTCGCGCGAGGAAGCTTAGCTAATAGCTGACAACGAATGCCAGCTGCACTTGAAGCTGGCATTCAATCGCTGACAGTCAGGCAATGGCGGTATCCGCAAAACGGGTTTCCGCCTTGGTCCCAATGTGCTTAAAGAAGGCGCAAATTTTTTACTGGAGCTAAAAGTGCGTTCTTTCGGCAAAGCAGTCATAGCCAGTGCAATTGCTATTTTGATGGTTTCTCCGGCACTTGCGGATGCAAAGACGGATTCGCTTCAACTCAGGAAATCTGTAGTTGAAGGGCTGTTCACCTATATTGAACTGGGTGAGAATTCCGATGGGCGCTCGAAAGCGCTCGGCATTGCGATGGAAGAGAAGGTGCAGGTACCTGTCGCCAAAGCGCAGTCCGAATGGCAGGAAATCGCTAAAAATAGCTCCGATGCAGCGGCATATGAGACGTATAAGATGTGCGATACGGCTGCCAGTTCGCTTCAGAATATCGTGAAAATCATCGCTGGCTATATCAAAAGCGACAGCACTCAGGAGCCGGAATACGACACCGCTCTGACCAAATTGGGTGCTGATCTTACCGAGTGCGAGAAGGCGCTCGATGTGCAGCTGACCTTCTAATTCATTGATAGAATGCATATTTGGTGGCGGCGCTCAAATGCGAACGCCGCCATTCAGAGAATTACTTCAGGTCAGCAAGAATATCGTCATAGACCTTGCAGGCGCTCTCAGGATCAGTCGTGAGCTGCGACTGCGCACCAGAAAGCTTCTGTGCAACTTCGGATGCCTTCTGTGGGTCCTTGGCTGCAAGTTCCTGCATCTTCGTAGAAAACTCTGTTGCCTTTGCACTTACTTCTTCAGCGGTGCAAGCGAGCGAAGGTGAAGCAGCGGCCATTACAACAGCGATTGCAAGAAGGTATGCTTTCATTGTTCGTTCCTCGTGACTATTCAAAGTTATATTAGACAATCCCGTATAGTGGTCTGAATATAAAAGGGAAATACGCCGTAATTCACATAGTATGTGCAGTTTTAATAATATTCTCGCGATAATCTATCGGGGTGCCTTCTGAGGGTAGGTGGTGGTTATTCAGCTATGTCATTGTCCATGAGAATTAGAGTAAATCTAAAAATTTCAAAATAATTGTCGATACTCGTCTATTCAGCTTTGTTTCGTTTTTAATATCTGACTTTTACGCTTATTGAGCATCTATTAATTGAGCGTATGAGGAGATGATATGCGTCATATTCCAACAGCTATTGCCGGTTTTATTGGCTTAGCTATTTTGAGCGTCATTCTGGGATCCTGGTATACTATCGACGAAGGTGAGCGCGGTGTTATTCTCCGTTATGGAGCGGTTGCTGGTGTCGCCCAGCCAGGACTTGGCTTCAAGATTCCTTTGATCGACTCTGTAATTCGGGTTTCGGTGCAGTCCAAGGCCGCAATTTATAACGGCATGGAAGCCTATAGCCGGGATCAGCAGCCCGCGACGATGAACCTTTCGGTAAACTACCGCATTCCGCCAGATCGTGTGGAAGAAGTCTATGCCACTTATGGCGGTGAAGACGGGCTCCTGTCTCGTCTGGTCGAGCGTCGCGTGTTTGAAGAAAGTAAAACAGTTTTTGGGCGCTTTGCTGCCGTGACAGCTATTCAGGAGCGCAGTCGGCTCAATCAAGAGATCGCCGACGCAATCCAGAAAAGCGTGAGTGGTCCAGTCATTATCGACAGCGTGCAGATCGAAAATATTGATTTTTCTGACTCATATGAAGCAAGCATCGAGCAGCGTATGCTGGCCGAAGTGGAGGTTCAGCGACTTCGCCAGAATGCTGAACGCGAAAAAGTACAGGCAGAAATTACCGTTACACAGGCCAATGCGCAGGCAGATGCGCGGCGTGCTGATGCTCAGGCGCAGGCGGATTCCGTGCGTTTGCAAGCACAGGCTGACGCAGAAGCCATTCGCTTGAAGGGTGATGCAGAGGCGCAGGCCATTAAGGCGCGCGGTGATGCATTGCGGGACAATCCAGGTCTGGTCTCTCTCACACAGGCTGAGCGGTGGAATGGTCAGTTGCCAACGACCATGCTGCCAAACGGCTCCATCCCTATGCTGAACATTACGCAGGAATAATTCAGTATTTAATACATTGGCGGGTCGAATGGTCCGCCATTTTTTTGGACATAAGCCAAGAGGAACGCGCGAAGCGAAAGCTCCGCGTTTACATTATCTAACTAAAATATATGATTGATAATAAACGAAACTTCGTTTCCAAACACTCTTCCCTCTAGAGAAGAATGGCGCGAGTGACGGGGCTCGAACCCGCGACCTCCGGCGTGACAGGCCGGCACTCTAACCAACTGAGCTACACCCGCGCATTGTTCTGATGTTTTTCAATCAGGAACGCTGCTCATGTATTCGGGAAGTGGAGCAGCGTCAATCGTTTCTATGCGTAAGACCATAAAAAAATTCGGATAATTCTAATTTAGACCCGCATTTGTGGAAAACGTCTGAAATCCGCTCCCTCTGAAGGGGGGTAAATGTCCATCCGGGCGGGATTTTAGACGAAAGCGGCACCCTAAAGTGTGTGCCGCTCAAATGAGATTCGCTGTTACTTGATGGATTCGCCGGTCTTGGGATCGATTTTGATTTCGACCTTCGCACCATTTTTCATGAAATATTCGATTTCATAGTAGCCGCGATCATTCCAATCGACTTCATCGATATATTGCACATCGGCAGTCTGTTCGATCTTGGCAATAATTTCAGAGAGCTTTGCACCCTCAGGAGCGGCGGCGAAAGCGCCAGCGGAGGTTGCCGTAAGAATAATGGCTGCGAGCATAGTGCGCATGAAGAACTCCCTTTGATTGTTACAACCCTCTAGGTAAGGCTACAAAACTGCTAATCAAGGTCGCGCTACGCTGGCTCTCTTATTGCCACGAGCCAAAGTGTGTCTGCAAAAAGCAGCCAAACACGAGGAAGGCCAATATGGCCAGGGCGATCAAGAGTATTTTCATTTTCTGATCATCCGCATTGTTCAGATCACATACAAGAAAACTGTATGTGATCTGAACCTGTCAGATTGACCGGTTTGAGTGAATGATTTCGATCAACGGTTACGATTATCGACCGAAAATGCGCCTGCGCCGGTCGCTACGAGTGTCAGGAATACGAAGCAGAAGAGAATGGCGGCATCGCCACCATTGGCGACAGGGAAGAAGCTCTTCGGGAAGTGTGCCATGAAATAGGCAAAGGCCATATGGCCAGAAAGAATGAAGGCGACGGGACGAGTGAACCAGCCCAGGAAAATCAACGCGCCACCGACGATTTCAAGCAAGGCCGATGCGAGCTGAATCGCAGACAGGCTGTCGGGGCCAGCGATTGGAAAGCCGAACGCCTTTTGCGTACCGTGCTCAAAATAGAGCAGTGCGGTCACAATACGCAGGATGCCAATGGCATAGGGTTGATATTTATTGAGCGAGCTTGGTTCTGCCATCAGTTTCTCCAAATATGAGTTTTAAATTCAACAAACTCATGAAGCCAGAAATGCGGAAAAATGCAAGCAGTTGCTAATTTATATTCTACGCAAACCTATCTAGTCGATTTTTCAAATTTGACGTTTGAAACAGCATTTATGTCAGTCGGGATTCAAGCGTCAAATTCAATCCACTAGCGACAGCGCGATTGCCCGAGTTTCACCTCAAACTGACGCGGCCCGACCACTCCATTTTTCATGGGCTTGGAGACAATAGTAGCTCTGAGAGAACACGGCCCGGCAATGATCTGATACTGGTCCTCTTTTTGATAGATCACTTTGCTTATCGGATGTTGCGGAAGCGCGGTTGCAGCCGCTTCAATGACAGCGGTAAGTTCTTTCGCGCGTTGATAGTTTGGGGCAAGTGCTGCTTGTGAACTGGTCGTGACGAGAAGCAGGGAGAGGGTGCTGAGAGCCAATTTCAGTCGCGCCATAGTGTTTTCCGTCCGTAACAGCCTGAATATAAATGGAGCGGGTAGCGGGAATCGAACCCGCGCATTCAGCTTGGGAAGCTAGCAGGCTACCATTACATCATACCCGCCCGGTATTGATCCATCCTAGCAAGAGACACGGTAGCGCGCCAGTGTTGTTAAAAGTATCAGCATGCTCACCGCAATTTTATTGTCATCCGGTCCAATCATTAATGGACGTAAGAAGATTTCATTGCCGTTCCCATTGATATCCGTAAATCTGTCGCCATTTGCGGTACTCAATATTTCAAATCGGAATGTCCAACAGGTACCTATGGCCACATCTTCCAAGCGCCGAGCATTGCTGATCGTCAATCCAAAAGCCCGCAACGGCAAAGGGTTTAATGCCGACATGCGCGGCATACTCGAGCGCGGTGGCATCTCTCTTATTGAGAAGACGGCGAAGGGCGATGAAACCATTTCTGATGTTATTCGCGCCAATAGAGAAGTGGATTTAGCTATTGTCGGGGGCGGCGACGGTACATTGAATGCAGCCGCACCGGGCCTCGTTGAAACGAAGGTGCCGCTGGCTATCCTGCCGCTTGGCACCGCGAATGACTTTGCTCGTACAATTGGCATTCCCGCCGATCCTACAGAAGCGACGCGGCAGCTGCTCACATATAAACAGCATCCCATCGATCTAGGTGAAGTGAACGGCCACCTCTATTTCAATGTGGCCAGTATCGGTTTTAGTGCGGAACTCGCACAGAAACTCAGCGCAGAAGCCAAGAAGAAGTGGGGTAAACTAGGTTACGCCATTGCGGCGGGCCGTATTCTGATGCGTTCGGAGTTGTTCACAGCCTATCTCGAACATGACGGGATTACGGAACAGATAAAGACGCTTCAAGTTTCGGTCGGAAATGGCAAGTTTTACGGCGGAGGCATGGCTGTCGAAAAAGATGCAGCCATAGATGATGGCAAGCTCGACTTTTACAGCCTCGAAGTCGATCATTGGTGGAAATTGTTGCGCCTGCTGCCCAGCCTGCGTCAAGGGACGCAGTCGAAATGGGATGATGTGCGCGCATTTCCGACAACAGAAGTTATCATTCGCACCAAAAAACCGAGGCCGGTGAACACTGACGGTGAGCTATCAACCTGGACGCCAGCCCACTTTCGCCTGCATCGCGAAGTGGTCAATGCTTACAGGCCATCCTCATTCTGATTAAAACATAAAAAATGGCCCGCTCGATAAAGAGCGGGCCTAATTCATGACGTTAGGTGACTGGCTCGGAGGTCATAAGAGCCGTAGATGAAACGGCTGAGACGTCTAATCGTTCCATCATCAGAAGAAAAAGTACCAGATAAACAGAACAACGATGAATGGTACGCCGAGAAGCCAAAGAATTAGTGCACGGAACATATTGTCTCTCCTTCATGTTGTAATTTCAACGATCTGGCAGAAAATTGGTTCCCATAGTGATTATGTTTGCAACGGCTTCGGCTCGACTCATTTCAGGGGATTCGCAAAAACTTTAATGATCCGTCAATAATTCAGTGACATCACTTATTTCTAAAAGATACGATCGGCCTTACGGTCATAGTTAGTGTATTGCGGGCGTGTGGCGTATGAGTTCAAACGGGTGGCGAAACCGTGCTAAAAGTGCAGAGCTATCGATGATGCGTGAAAAGCGCGGATCGACTGCGATGTTGACATTTATGGCGCTGGCCGTGGCTTTGGCGGGTTGTGCAAGCGCTCCGCAGCCGAAATCGAAGAAAAAGCACCCCAAAGAATATTTCGCGGAATCCAAATATGGCGTCAAAGCCAGCCCGCGCGTAACCAACCTTCAAGGCAAACCTCTGCCGCGTGGTGGTGGACGTAATCAGGTCGGAAAGCCTTATCAGGTCAAAGGCCGCTGGTATTACCCGAAGGAAAACAAGAATTACGCCTCAACGGGGCGCGCCTCCTGGTATGGCAGCGCTTTCCATGGGCGTCTGACCGCCAATGGCGAAATCTATGACATGACGCATCTGACGGCGGCGCATCCAACGATGCCGCTGCCGAGTTACGCGCGTGTCACCAACACGTACAATGGCAGTTCCATTATCGTTCGTGTGAATGATCGCGGGCCATTCGAGCGTGATCGCGTTATCGATCTATCGCAAAAGGCTGCTGAGTTGCTGGATTATCAGCATCATGGCACTGCTGATGTGAAGGTCGAATATGTCGGACGCGCGCCACTTGATGGCCAGGACGACGAGTATCTTATGGCATCCTACCGTCCGGGCAATGGTGATCCAATTGGGCAGCCAGCCACGGGTGTGATGATGGCTATGAACGCGCCAACGCCGACACCAGCCGGGATTGCGGCAATGCCGGTTCCACAGTCATCGCCGTTTGAGGTCAATCCGGCTTATGTTGATGGCGAGATACCTTTGCTGCCTGCAAATGTTCCGGTTCCTTCACAGCGACCAGCGGGCAGCTTCGGTGTCGCCACTGCGGCTCATATTGGCGGGCTTGGTTATGCGTCCGACCGCTTGGCAGTGTCCGCCTTTGCAGAAGAACGCACTTATGGCAGCATCCTGACTGCAAGCGCGGTTTCGAACGCATGGAAGCGCAGAAATGCGGAAGAACAGCGTGAATATGTCGAGATCGGTGTGTTCAATTCGCTGGAAGATGTGGCGAAGCTTGAAAAATCTCTGCCGCGCTCTGCGCGTGTGACTCGCACAAAAATACCGACAGAGCAGGGCGATATTTACGAGCTGACGGCTTTTGCTGAAAAAGGCAACAATGACGATTTGCTTCGTGCCGCATGGAATGCTGGTGCGACCGACGCTTTTGTCGTTCGCCCTGACTAATTTTGGCCGGAAAAGCTGCGTAGGCTCGTCGGAAGTTTAAAGCATTTGAGCCAAAAGCGTGAAGCGGTTTTGCATAGGAAAATGCTTAAAAACAAATAGATAGAGCGGTTCCAACGATTCAGTCTTAACTGGAATCGCTCTAAGCGGACGGGTGAGGCATGGGGCGTTTTTCAAACAGCGTAAAGCTTGTAGCAGCAGTTTCCGTCGCGCTTTCAATGACTGCGCCGGGCTATGCAGAGACTGTGCAGGCTGCATTCGCTACCAAGGCACCCCAAGTACTGTTGCTGGACGATAAGAGTGGCACCATTCTTCTGTCAAAAAATCCGGACATGAAGGTGCCGCCCGCATCGCTTGCCAAACTGATGGCAGCCGAAGTTGTCTTTGAAGAGCTCGCAAAAGGCCAGATAACGCTCGAAACCAGCTATCCCGTTTCTGAATATGCGTGGCGCACCGGCGGTGCGCCTTCAGGCACTTCAACGATGTTTGCCCGGATAAAATCGACTCTGACAGTAGCTGATTTGTTGCAAGGTATGATTGTACAGGCTGCCAACGATGGTGCAATCATTCTCGCAGAGGGGCTGTCAGGCAGTGAAGCGGCCTTTGCGCAAAAGATGAACGAGCGTGCAAAAGAGCTGGGACTCACCGGCTCAAACTTTGTGAACTCAACCGGATTGCCCGCGGCAGGACAAACGGTAACGCTATCCGACCTCATAAAGCTCGCACGTCATATTCACAGCGCTCATCCCGAACGTTACACCTATTACGCCCAACCGGCATTTACCTGGAACAATATCATGCAGCGCAATCGCAACCCGCTTTTGCGGCTCGGCATTGGCGCTGATGGTTTGGGAACAGGCTACACCGAAGCGTCTGGCTATGCTCTGGTAGGCTCGGCTGAGCAGAATGGTCGCAGACTGTTTCTTGCAATGAGCGGTTTGACCAGTATCAGGGAGCGTGAGGAAGAAGCGAAAAATCTCATTCAATGGGGTATGACTTCATTCGATACTGTCAGTATTTATGCGGCTAATGAAAAGGTCAGCGCTGCGCAGGTCTTTGGTGGATCAGCATCCGGCGTCCCGCTGAAAGTCAAAGATGGTGTCGAGTTGCTGCTTCCCAAGGAAGGGCGCGACAAGCTCAAAGCACGTATTTTCTACGTGGGGCCGTTAAACGCGCCTATCGAGGCCGATACACAAGTCGGGATGCTGCAATTTGAACTGAACGGCAATGTGGTTCAGCAAATACCGCTTTACACGGCGCAAGCGGTGCCTGTTGGCAGTCTCTCACAGCGAGCAATGGGGGCAGCACTTGAACTCTCCACGGGCTGGCTGAGGAAATATTTGTAAACTCTCGACCTAGCTCGCAAACGCCGTTAAACAGTTTGAAAGCCTAAACAGGCATGAACTCAATTTTGCGGAAGTCAGTGTGACCGGATTGTTCATTACATTCGAGGGTGGGGAAGGCGCGGGTAAATCGACCCAGATCGCCTTGCTGGCAGAGCATCTGCGCACTCTTGGCTTTGATCCGCTGATCACGCGCGAACCCGGTGGTTCCGCAGGTGCTGAAGCTGTGCGACATGTGATTCTAAGCGGCAATGCTGAAAGCTACGGTCCTGCCATGGAGGCACTGCTCTTCGCTGCGGCTCGTGCCGATCACGTGGATCAGCTAATCCGACCCGCATTATCCGAGGGTCGCGTTGTGCTTTGCGACCGTTTTATCGATTCAAGCCGTGCCTATCAGGGCGTGACCGGAAATCTGGATGCTACTTATATGGCAGCCATCGAGCGTATTGCTATCGACGGCGCAATGCCCGACCTGACAATCATTCTTGATATTCCTGCGGAAAAAGGTCTTTCACGCGCAGTCAAGCGTCGCGGCGCTGATGTGGCCGATCGTTTCGAGAAAGAAGCGATTGCCGTGCATGAAGCGCGTCGTCAGGCGTTTCTTGCAATCGCGAAAGACGAGCCCGATCGCTGCAAGGTGGTCGATGCTGATCGATCTCAGGATGTGATATCAGCAGATATTATTGGCATTGCAGACGAGATTTTGAAGAAAAAGGGACTTCTGTGATCGAAGAGCTTGATGTCCCAAAAGCGCATGATTCTATTGAAGGTGTGGCTGAGCCTTCTGCCAGCGATTATCTCGCTGGCCATGGCGAAATAGCAGCCTTCCTTGCGCAAGCCTATCGTGAAGGCCGTATGCATCATGCACTGCTTTTTGAGGGAGAGCAGGGTATCGGCAAGGCAACATTGGCCTTTCATCTGGCAGGCCATATGCTGGGCCATGCAGATCAGGCGCTTGCCCCTGAAACTATCGGCGTGCCTGATTTCAGCAAGCCGCTCTGGCGACAGATCGCGGGTGGTATGCATCCCGCCGTGCTGCATATTAACCGGCCTTTCGATCAGAAAACCGGCAAGTTCAAAACCGGCATTCCTGTCGAGGAAATTCGCCGCGTCACCCATTTCTTGACCCGCACCGCATCGGATGGCGCATGGCGTATTGTCATTGTCGATCCAGCCGACGACATGAACCGCAACGCAGCCAATGCGCTTCTCAAAACTCTGGAAGAGCCACCGGCACGCGCGATGTTTATTCTTATTTCGCATTCGTCGGGACGGCTTCTGCCAACCATCCGTTCGCGCTGCCAGAGCATCCAGTTTAAGCCGCTCGAAGATGATGCGCTGACCGATGCGCTTGCACATATTGGATCGAGTGTCGGGCTTGATGCGGATAACATCACTCAATCACTTCTGGCACGCTCCGAAGGCAGTGTTCGCAAGGCGTTGCTTCTGGTAGCCCATGGCGGTCTGGAGATATCGGATACTGTCGATGCAATCTTGCAAGGACAGACTTTTGATCTTCCAAAGGCTCAAGCACTCTCAGGCGTCCTGAACGGCCGGGAGGCCGAAGTCCAATATGAACTGTTCCGCGATTATCTTATGAGCCGGATCGCGGACGAGGCTCGACGCTATGCAGATTCGGGCCGGTTGCGGGAAGCCGATCAATGGTCGCGCTACTGGAGTGAATTGACGCGCGAAATTTCGAACGCCGAGACCTATAATCTCGACCGGAAACAGGCTGTTATGATCCTTTTAGAAAAAACGCATCGCGCTTTTCGATCTGGCATGCCTCCGCTTACGTGACATGGTGCTTCACTTGCGTTATGTCACCGCTAACGTTTTTTAAACATCACACTTGAAGAAGCCGGATTTCTGATGAGCCGCGAAAAATTCTATATCACCACCGCAATCGCTTACCCAAATGGCAAGCCGCATATCGGTCATGCTTATGAATTAATTGCGACTGATGCCATGGCGCGTTTCCAGCGTCTGGATGGCAAGGATGTTCACTTCCTGACCGGCTCGGACGAACACGGCATCAAGATGTTGCAGAGCGCACGCAAGGAAGGCATCACGCCGCGTGAACTCGCAGATCGCAACACAGCTGCTTTCCAGCGCATGGGCGAGTTTCTGAACAGCTCGCACGATGATTATATCCGCACCTCGGAAGAGCGCCATTATAAGGCCAGTCAGGCAATCTGGCAGGCAATGTCGGCCAATGGCGATATTTATAAGGGCGGTTATGCGGGCTGGTATTCGGTGCGCGATGAAGCCTATTACGGCGAGGAAGAAACTGAAGTGCGTGGCGACAATGTTCGCTACGGTCCACAGGGCACACCTGTTGAATGGGTTGAAGAAGAAAGCTATTTCTTCCGTCTGTCCAATTATCAGGACAAGCTACTTGAACTCTATGAAAACAATCCCGGCTTCATCATGCCTGCCGAGCGTCGCAATGAGATTGTGAGCTTCGTAAAGTCTGGCCTGAAGGATCTGTCGATTTCGCGCACGACATTCGACTGGGGCATTCCTGTTCCCGGCGATGAAAAGCACGTCATGTATGTCTGGGTCGATGCGCTGACCAACTATATCACTGCACTCGGCTATCCGGACACGACGAGCGACAAGTGGGCTTACTGGCCGGCGGATGCGCATATCATCGGCAAGGATATTTCGCGTTTCCACGCGGTCTACTGGCCAGCATTCCTGATGTCGGCGGGCGTTCCGCTGCCAAAGCGCGTATTTGCACATGGCTTCCTGTTCAATCGCGGTGAAAAAATGTCGAAGTCGCTCGGCAATGTCATCGATCCGTTTGAACTGGTCGAGCGCTACGGTCTTGACCAGCTGCGTTACTTCCTTATGCGTGAAGTGCCGTTTGGTCAGGATGGCAGCTACAGCCACGATGCAATCGTCAACCGCACCAATGCCGATCTTGCTAACGATCTTGGCAACCTCGCACAGCGTTCGCTGTCGATGATTGCAAAGAACTGCGAAGGCAAAGTTCCGGTTCCGGGTGCATTCTCTGATGCCGACAAGGCCATTCTCGATCAGGCTGATGCAGCATTGGAAACCGCGCGTAAGGCGGTCGGCGATCAGGCATTGCACATCGCGCTCGGCGGCATTTTTGCGGTTGTTGCGGAAGCAAACCGCTACTTTGCAGGGCAAGAACCTTGGGCACTGCGCAAGACCGATCTGGAACGCATGGGTACTGTGCTTTATGTGACGGCAGAAGTGATCCGTCGCGTCGGTATCATGGTGCAGCCTTTTATTCCGCAGTCGGCAGAAAAGTTGCTCGATACTCTGGCAATTCCGGCAGATCAGCGTCAGTTCTCTGATGTGAGCGCGCATCCGCTTGTCGGTGGTGCAGAACTGCCAGCGCCGCAGCCGGTTTTCCCGCGCTATGTGGAACCAGAAGAACAGAACTGAGCCTATTATGCTTGTCGATAGTCACTGCCATCTCGACTTTGCGGATTTCGAGCCAGAGCGCGACGCTGTTGTACAACGCGCGCTTGATGCCGGCATCAATCGCATGGTCACGATTTCAACGCGTGTGCGCAAGTTCGATACGATCCTCGCACTCACCGAGAAATACGAAAGCGTCTATTGTTCGGTTGGCACCCATCCGAACAATGCGCATGAAGAACTCGATGTGACCGCCGACGATCTGGTGCGGCTGGCAGAGCATCCGAAAGTTATCGCCATAGGCGAGGCGGGGCTTGATTATCATTATGATTATGCGCCACAGGAAGCCCAGCGTCAGGGCTTTCTCGTGCATATCGAGGCTGCACGTCGCACGCAGTTGCCGCTTGTGATCCATGCACGCAGTGCGGATCAGGATATGGCCGATATTCTGGAAACTGAGACGGCGAAAGGTGCATTCCCTTTCATCCTGCATTGCTTCTCATCAGGCAAAGCATTGGCTGAAAAAGGCGTTGAGCTTGGTGGTTATGTGTCGTTCTCAGGCATTCTGACCTTCAAGAACTCGGCTGATATTCGCGAAGTAGCTCAGATTGTTCCGCGTGACCGTTTGCTGGTTGAGACTGATGCACCCTATCTCGCGCCCATGCCGCACCGTGGTCAGCGCAATGAGCCGTCCTTCGTGCAGCATACGGCAGCTGTGCTTGCAGAGACAATTGGTGTGAGTAAAGATGAAATCGCTGACATTACCAGCGAAAATGTCTTCCGACTTTTCTCCAAAATGCCAAAGCCGGTTGAGGGATAGTCATCGTGGGTTCTCCTCGCAATTGCCTGCGTTTTACGATTTTGGGATGCGGTTCATCCCCGGGAACGCCGCGCATCAATGGCGATTGGGGCAATTGCGATCCGAAAAACCCGAAGAACAAACGCGGTCGTGCTTCGCTGCTTGTCGAACGTTTCGACGCAGAGGGAAAGAGCACAGTTGTTGTGATCGACACAGGCCCGGATTTCCGCGCTCAAATGATCGATGCCGATGTGCGCTCGCTTGATGCTGCCGTTTACACGCATCCTCATGCCGATCATATTCACGGTATCGATGATCTGAGAACCTATGTCGTTGAAAACCGACGGCTAATGGATGTTTATGCCAACCGGCTGACACGCAACCGCCTGTTTGAAGCTTTCGGTTATTGTTTCGAGACACCAGCGGGATCGAGCTATCCGCCGATCCTGTCGATGCATGATATCATGGCTGAAACGGCATTCTCGATCACCGGTGCTGGCGGGCCCATCCACTTTGAGCCATTTAATCAGGTTCATGGTGATATTGAATCGCTTGGTTTCCTTATCGGCAATGTCGCTTACTGCACAGATGTCAGCGCTTTCCCCGATGAAAGCCTGAAATATATCCGCCGGGCAGATGTGCTGATTATCGATGCTCTGCAATATCGGCCGCATCCAAGTCACTTTTCACTGGAACAGGCGCTGGAGTGGATCGAGTTTTTCGGACCGAAGCGCGCGATACTAACCCACATGCACATACCGCTCGATTACGAAACAGTCATGCGTGAAACACCTGATCACGTAGAGCCCGGCTATGACGGGTTGCGCTTTGAAGTTTCCATCTGAAAAAAGCCCGCTGCGGTATTCGCAGCGGGCTTTTCTTTTTGAGCTGTAGTTGTTGATCAGGCAGCTGAACCCTTGACGGGGAACGGCATGACATTGCTGCTTTCGTCCTTAGCCTTCTCAGACTTGTCTTCAAGCTGCAATCCACCTGCGCGAAGCAGGTCGGAGAAGCGGCCACCACGAGCAGCCAGTTCATCGAAGCTGCCACGCTCGACCAGATGGCCCTTGTCCATGAACAGAACAATATCGGCAGAGCGTACAGTCGACAGACGGTGCGCAATGATGAAGGTCGTTCGGTTCTGGCTCAGATCATCGACAGCCTGCTTGACCTTTTCTTCGGTCTCTACGTCGAGCGCACTGGTCGCCTCATCGAGCACGAGGATCGGTGAATCCTTGAGGATAGCGCGTGCAATTGCCAGACGCTGACGTTCACCACCCGAAAGCTGCGAACCACGCTCACCGACGACCGTGTCGTAACCATTGCCCTTGGCGAGAATGAAGTCGTGTGCAGCGGCGGCTTTTGCGGCGGCATGGACCATTTCGTTGGTCGCGTTTTCATTGCCGACGCGGATATTCTCTTCGACCGAACGGTTAAACAAACCCGCATCCTGGAAGACGGTTGCGATCGCGTGGCGCAACGATCGACGGCTGATAGTCCGTGTATCGGTGCCATCGATCAGAATACGACCGGCAGCAGGGTCGAACACGCGTTGAAGAATGTTGATCAGCGTTGTCTTGCCAGCGCCTGTTGGGCCGACAATAGCCACAGTCTGGCCAGGCTTCACTTCGAATGACACGTCATAGACGCCCTGACCCGAATTCGGGAACTCAAAGGTTACGTTGTCAAAAACAATGTCGCCCTTGACGTTTTCAAGATCGGTTGCGCCCTGTGGTTCCTGACGGTCAGCAGTCGCATCTTCCATCTCGAAGAATTCTTCAAGCTTGGCGCGTGCTGTTACAGTCTGGTTGATGAACGCGCTGATCTGGTCAAGACGACCGATCATAAGCTGTGCGAAGCCGATAAAGGCAATCACGTCACCGACGCGCATCTGGCCCTTGGTCACGAAATACGCACCGAGCAGCAGCACGATAACCATCGAGAAGGTCGAAGCCATGCGATTAAGGCCGCTGGCAAGCGCCCACCAGTTAAGAACAGGGAACTGAACGTTTTCAAGGTTCTTGGCATAATCACGCAGCGCCTGCGTTTCAGAAGCAATGCGATTATAGCTCTGCACAACAGACACGTTGCTGATCGTATCGCTCACATGCTCGAACAGCTTGTGGTGATGCTTTTCAACAGCGGTCTGACCGTCTTTGGTCTTGCGCATGACGAGCTGGCCAATCATCACATAGATGATGCCGAGCACGATTAGCACCATGGACATACGCATATCCATGCTCATAGCGACCGGAATAAGCGCAACCAGTGCCACGACTGTGGTCAGGTGTTGTCGCATGAATTCAAGCCAGAGCGTGAAAAGGGAGTCGGTGGCACGGATCAGTGTGTGCAGCGCGTTCGAAGTACCGCGCTTCTGATGCCAGGAAAGCGGCATGGTAATGATGCGCTCATAAGAGTCGATCATTACACCAAGACGGCGACGATGGGCGAGGCGGTCAGCCCCACGCGCAACGAAGACTGCGGCAATGATATTAAACGCACCAAGTGCAGCCCACATGGCGAGCTGCGTAACGATATCTCCCTTGTCCGAGATAGCCTGGATAACCCGACCGAAAAGGATCGGTTCGGCCAGCATGACAAGGGCAACCAATACGCTTGCAATACACATAGTTATCGTTGCAGCCTTTTCAGCCGCAAGATATTCCATGGCACGCCAGTAGATTTTGAGCAATGACACCTTCGCACTCCCGCTCGTTCTATTTCACAGAACTAAATGGTGCAGTCCTGTTGTTCTATCAATATGAAATGAAGGCAAGAAGTGGCGAATGCGTGTTAAGATTGACCATAAATTAAAAATGCATGTAACCGAGCGTGAAGATTCATAGCCGCATTCCTATTCTTTGTGGATGGTTCACGCTTTAGCAAAACAGCGGCAGATTGTTGTTTTCCCCAATTTAGCCTAGCAATCCGCCCTTGGCGCGTCTATTGACTGATTTAAAGCGCATCTCGAAAGACGAAACGGGCTCTCGGATATAAGACGCACAAAAAAGACAGGCACGCAGGCTCGTGCCCAAAAAGTATTGATCGGGTTTTCCATGGCAGGCGTTGAACAGAAGAGTGTGGCTGCAGACGAGACGGGTATGCGTCTTGATCGCTGGTTCAAGGTCCATTTCCCCGGACTGGGGTTCGGACACCTGCAGAAATTGCTGCGTTCCGGTCAGGTCCGCGTCGACGGCGGTCGCGCCAAATCAGACACGCGTTTGCAGGCAGGTCAGTCGGTACGCATTCCGCCGCTTGGTGTTGATGAGAAGGCAGCTGGCCCGGTAACGGCTCGCACCATCCGCAGTCAGGATGATGGCGATGTTCTCAAACAGATGCTGATCTACGAAGACCCCAAGGTCTTTGTTTTCAATAAGCCTGCTGGTCTGGCAGTGCAGGGTGGTTCAGGTCTGGTTCGCCATGTTGACGGCATGCTCGAAGCATGGCGCAATAAAAGAGGTGAAAAGCCTCGCCTTGTGCATCGTATTGACCGTGATACATCGGGCGTTCTGGTTGTGGCACGCACGCGCGGCGCCGCACAGGCGCTGACCGCTGCGTTCCGCGAACGAGAAACCAAAAAGACCTACTGGGCTTTGGTGAAGGGCGTTCCGCGCAAGCGTGAAGACAAGATTTCGACATGGCTGGTCAAAGAGCAGACGCCGGATGGCGACAAGATGCGCGTTTGCCAGCATGGCGAACCGGATTCCGATCACGCAGTTTCCTATTATCGGATCATCGAAAAGATTGGTAACAATCTGACCTGGCTGGAGATGGAGCCCTATACAGGCCGCACCCATCAGCTTCGTGTGCATGCGGCGCATATTGGCCATCCGATCATCGGCGATCCTAAATATTTTGAGGCAGATCAAAACTGGGAATTTCCGGGCGGTATTCAGAAAAAGCTGCATCTGCATGCGCGCCGCATTCGTATTCCTAATCCCTCAGGCGGTATCATTGACGTCACGGCCCCATTGCCACCGCACATGGTGCAGTCGTGGAATTTGCTAGGCTTCGATGAGGCAAACGCGGAAGAATAAAAATGTCGGGTGCTGGGGGAGGATCGGCGGGAGGAACAGTTCCGGGCCGGGTGTCATTCGACGGGCTGGCAATCGCCCTCGTCATGTTCATCATGTTCACGTGGGGGCTTAATCAGGTTGCCATCAAGATCGGCAATCGCGGTTTTAACCCCATGCTCATGGCAGCAGGCCGTGCGGCATTGGGTGGCTTCTGCGTTTTTATCTGGTGTTACTGGAAGCGTATTCCGCTTTTCGGGCGCGACGGCACGTTAAAGCCTGGCATTCTGGCTGGTCTTCTATTCGGTGTCGAATTCGTCCTGATCTTTCTCGCGATGGAGCTGACTAGCGTCGGTCGCGTCACACTGATGATGAACGTTATGCCGTTCTGGGTAGCGATCGGCAGTCATTTTCTTTTGGGGGAGCGCATGTCCGTGCGCGCCTTCATCGGCATGTGCGTGGCGTTTCTGGGAGTTTTCGTGGTCTTTTCAGACCATATCAGCCGTCCCGGTCCCAATGCGGTCTACGGCGATCTGCTCGCGCTGATTTCCGGTATGCTTTGGGGAATGACCACGCTCGTCATTAAGCGGTCGAAGCTTGCAAGTGCGGCGCCTGAGAAGACGTTGCTTTATCAGCTTGCCGTGGCAGCACTCGTGCCATTGCCATTCATACCATTGAGCGGTCCATTGATCCGTGATCCCGATATGCTCTCGGTTCTGTCATTTCTGTTTCAGTCGATGTTCGTGGTAGCTGTGACTTACCCACTGTGGTTCTGGATGGTACGTCGCTATCCCGCGTCCAAACTGTCTAATTTCGCATTCCTCACCCCCGCTTTCGGCGTGCTGTTGAGCGGCGTTCTGCTCAATGAACATCTGGGTTGGAAAATCTTTGTGGCGCTTGCTCTCATCGGGCTGGGCCTCATTATCATCAACCGACCAGCAAAAACGGGAGCCGCCCGATGAAACTCGTTCTCTTTGATTGTGACGGCACGCTTGTTGATAGCGGTGACACGATTCACCATTGTATGGCTGCAAGCTTTGCCGACGCAGGGCTGGAGCCACCAGAACTTGCTCAGACGCATTCGATCATTGGTCTTTCGCTTCCTTTGGCCATTGCGCAATTACTGGGTCGTGAAGTTGATGAGCAGGTTAACTGGCTTACACAGCGCTATAAGGAAAACTTCGTGCGCCTGCGTCAGACGCCGGATTTCTCTGAGCCGCTTTATGATGGTATTCTGCCGCTTCTTACCGAGCTTGGCAGTCGCGACGATCTTCTGCTGGGGATTGTCACCGGCAAGTCGCAGCGCGGCGTTCGGTCTATCTTTGAACGACACGGTATCGGACACCATTTCATGGTCGTTCGTACTGCTGATGATTGTCCGTCCAAACCGCATCCGGCCATGGTGCTTGAATCCTGTGTCGAAATGGGGATAAAACCGGATCGAACAATCGTGATCGGCGATGCGATTTACGATATGCAAATGGCTCGTTCAGCAGGTGCGCGTGCCGCAGGGGTTTCCTGGGGGTATCATGGACCGAGCTTACTTGTGGAAGCAGGCGCGCATCATGTCTTGAATCGGCCTGAAGAACTCCATGCGATCCTGCATGAAATGGATGCTTTGGCTTCCTGACACTAGAGCATTTCCAGCAAAAGTGCGAAGCGGTTTTGCGTCGGATAATGCGAAAAAAGAGATAGAGCATTTCCAATGTTTCAAGAAAAACAGGAAATGCTCTAAACAACTGGACAATATTATGCGCGATACTCTGAGCGATCCTCAATCTGAAATGCCAATTTCGCAAAAAGACCCGGTGGCGCGCTCGCAGGAACTCATGCGGACGCCATTGCCGAAACGCTTTTACGAAAAAGCAGAAGTGGCGGAAGTCGAAGGCGGTTTCACCGTGCATCTGGATGGTCGCCCGGTCAAAACGCCGGCACGTGCTGTTCTGCTTTTGCCAACTGCATCAGCTGCCGAAATCATTGCAGAAGAGTTCCGTGCGCAGGAAAAGGTCATTGATCCTTCCAAGATGCCGGCCACACGTCTGGTAAACACAGCCATCGATGGCATCGCGCAAGACCCACAGGCGGTTTTCGAAGACATCCTGCGTTTCGCTGGTACAGACATGATCTGCTATCGTGCGGCAAGTCCCAAGGAACTGGTTGCCCGGCAGACTGAACAATGGGACCCGCTGATTGATTGGGCCGAAGGTCTTGGCGCGCGCTTCGCACTGGCTGAAGGTGTGATGCATGTCGAACAATCCCGTGAAGCGATTGCTGCCTTTGGCATTCATCTTACAGAATTCAAAAATCCGATAGCGCTGGCATCACTCCACACCATGACGACGCTGACTGGTTCGGCACTTATCGCGCTGGCAATTGCCAAGGGCGAGATATCCGTCGAAGACGGTTGGTCGCGCGCGCATCTCGATGAAGACTGGACCATTGAGCATTGGGGGGAAGACGCCGAAGCGCAAGCCCGCCGAAAGACGCGTAAAGGCGAAATGATGGTTGCCGCACAGGTTCTGCAAGCGCTCTAAATATTTGTTTTGCGCACATCTTGTTCCGAAAACCGGTTCCCACTTTTCGGGATGTGCTCTGGTCTTTATTCAATTAATAAACATAATATATTGATAATAATAGAAAACCCGGCTTTCGCCGGATTTTCTTTCGCGTGCTTCAGCACGTCGTTCCCCTCGGTAACTGAGATAACCAGGGCGGGTCTCCAATCTATTGATTGTCGACCCGCAATATTGGTTAAACCGAGTAGTACATGTCGAACTCGATTGGGTGAGGCGTTGTTTCATAACGCATCACTTCAGCCATCTTGAGTTCGATGAAGCTATCGATCTGATCGTCTTCGAATACGCCACCAGCCTTGAGGAACTCGCGATCCTTGTCGAGCGACTGCAGAGCTTCACGAAGCGAACCGCAAACAGTTGGGATCTTCTTGAGTTCCTTGGCAGGCAGATCGTACAGATCCTTGTCCATAGCCTGACCTGGGTGGATCTTGTTCTTGATACCGTCAAGACCAGCCATCAGCAGGGCTGCGAAGCAGAGATATGGGTTCGCTGCTGGATCCGGGAAGCGGACTTCAAGACGCTTTGACTTCGGCGACGAGCCGAATGGAATACGGCAGGAAGCGGAACGGTTACGAGCCGAATAGGCCAGCAGAACCGGAGCTTCATAACCTGGGACCAGACGCTTATAGGAATTGGTCGACGGGTTGGTGAATGCGTTCACAGCCTTGGCGTGCTTGATGACGCCGCCGATGAAGAACAGGCAGTTTTCCGACAGGCCGGCATATTCGTTACCAGCGAAGGTTGGCTTGCCTTCTTTCCAGATCGAGAAGTGAACGTGCATACCCGAGCCATTGTCGCCAAAAACTGGCTTCGGCATGAAGGTTGCGGTCTTGCCGTAGGCATTGGCAACCTGATGCACAACATACTTGTAGATCTGCATCTTGTCGGCGTTGCGAACGAGCGTGTCGAACTTGACGCCAAGTTCGTGCTGAGCCGAAGCCACTTCGTGGTGATGCTTTTCAACGGTCACGCCCATTTCCGTCAGAACGGTGAGCATTTCCGAACGCATATCCTGTGCACTGTCGATTGGCGGAACTGGGAAGTAACCACCCTTGACGCGCGGACGGTGGCCGAGGTTGCCGGTTTCGTAATCGGTGTCGTCGTTCGATGGCAGTTCAGTCGAGTCGAGCTTGAAGCCAGTGTTGAACGGATCAACCTTGTACTTCACGTCATCAAAGACGAAGAATTCGGCTTCCGGGCCGACGTAAACAGTGTCGCCGATGCCGAGCGACTTCATGTAGGCTTCAGCCTTCTTCGCAGTCGTGCGTGGGTCGCGGCCATAAGCTTCACCCGAAATCGGATCAAGAATGTCGCAGAGAATAACCAGCGTGGACTGAGCGAAGAATGGGTCAATATGAGCCGTTTCCGGATCTGGCATGAGGACCATGTCGGATTCATTGATGGCCTTCCAGCCAGCAATCGAAGAGCCGTCGAACATAACGCCGTCAACGAACATTTCTTCGTCCACGAGGCCGATATCCATCGTGACGTGCTGCAGCTTACCCTTTGGGTCAGTGAAGCGGAGGTCAACAAACTTGATGTCGTTGTCTTTGATCTGTTTCAGAATGTCATTGGCAGTCGTCATTTTAGTATCCTGTTTGCACGACGATGGTCGGTAGACTGGGGTCGGGTAGGCTGGTTTTATCAGATAGCATCCACGCCGGATTCACCGGTACGAATACGGATAACTTCTTCGATATTGGAGACGAAAATCTTACCGTCGCCAATACGACCCGTCTGGGCTGCCTTGCGAATAGCTTCAATGGCGCCATCGACGGTTTCGTCGGCGACGATGACTTCGACTTTCACCTTGGGAAGAAAATCGACAACATATTCCGCACCGCGGTAAAGCTCAGTGTGGCCTTTCTGTCGGCCGAAGCCCTTGGCTTCAATTACAGTAATTCCCTGCAAACCAACTTCCTGAAGGGCTTCCTTCACTTCATCGAGCTTGAAAGGCTTAATGATGGCTTCGATCTTTTTCATCAGAGAATGGTCTCCGCTCTTGTTCGGAAATGGGCATCGTGCCCGTTTCGCTGATATAGAAGCACGAACTGTGCCAACTCGGTAAGTGCTGACCAGATTTTTTAAGTTCGTTGCTCTTTCAAGCAAAATTTCCCGCAATTACCGTATGGCTCCTGTTGAAAAGAGCGCTATTGTCGAGGTTAGCGTAATTTCAATAATCTCAGAAGTGCAACTTTCTTTGCCCTAGAGTGGCATTATTATTGTTATCTCGACAAGACGGTCTGTGTGAAAGATTTTTAATAGGGTTTCGATCTCGTTAGCTGTGATTAAAAATTAGACAAAATGCAAAGAAGTTAGTCAATCTCGTGTCGGGACGACTGCCGCGTAATTAATCATCCGCATTATCAGAGGGAAAGAGTGTGCCATGTTCGAACTGCTGACACCGGAAGAAATGGCACGAGCTGATAGCCTGACAATTGATGCCGGACAACGCGACGGCTTTTCTCTTATGCTTGCTGCAGGTCACGCTGTGGCGGATGTCGCTCAGCGCATGTTTGTCGGCGAAGGGCCGGTGGCAATTCTATGCGGGCCGGGAAACAATGGCGGTGATGGCTATGTTGCCGCGCAATTCCTCCACGAAGCTGGACGTGATGTCGTCTGTTTCGGAACAGCGCAACCGCGTCAGGGAAGCGACGCCATGCGGGCGCTTCTCTTTTATAAAGGCGAAGTGCGGCGCATAAGCGCTTTGATACCTTCAGACTTTATCGGTGTTATTGATGCAATCTATGGTGCCGGGTTGGCGCGTCCCGTGGGAGGGGCAGAGGCTCGTGTGATAGAAGCGGTTAATGCGTCGGATATTCCTGTGCTCGCGGTAGATTTGCCGAGCGGGGTTTCTGGTGAAAGTGGACAGATTCTTGGAACGGGAATGCATGCACGGGCGACCGTAACGTTTTTCCGGAAGAAACCCGGACACCTGTTGCAGCCTGGCCGAACTCATTGCGGCGTGCTGCATGTCGCAGACATCGGTATTTCTGACAATGTGCTCAATAAGATAAAACCCAGTACTTTTGAAAATGCGCCCGAGCTTTGGCGAGATAGCTTACCTTCGCTTTCAACCAACGCACATAAATATAGCCGTGGCCATGCCGCTGTATTCTCTGGACCTGCACATTCGACTGGCGCTGCCCGCCTGTCAGCAATGGCAGCGGCGCGAAGTGGTGCAGGGGCGGTAACGCTGCTTTCTCCACCGGATGCGCTGTCAATCAATGCGGCGCATTTGACGAGCATTATGGTGCGAGAAACACGCAGCATCAAAGATATAGAAGCATTTTTGATCGACCGAAAAGTCGCTGCTTGTGTGCTGGGGCCGGGCTATGGCAGCCCATCATTTGCGCGCGATCATGCCTTGATGCTGTTGACAGCCGCTGATGGGCGCGCAGAAAGCCTAAAAGGACTGGTGCTGGATGCCGATGGCATCACGGCATTTGAAAGCAAGCCTGAGCAACTCTTTAACGCGAAGCGTAACTCGCACAATGCTCTCGTTCTCACACCACATGAAGGCGAATTTCGCCGTCTTTTCCCTGACATTTCGGCTGAGAACAATCTGTCCAAGACCGATAAGGCACGTAAAGCAGCGAAACGCGCGAATGCAGTGGTGATCTACAAAGGTCCAGATACGGTGATTGCAGCACCTGATGGGCAAGCCGTTATCAACGCAAATGGAACGCCTTTTCTGGCAACTGCCGGATCGGGCGACGTACTATCGGGTATTGTTTGCGGATTGCTTTCACAGGGAATGTCCGCCTTTGAAGCGGCAAGCGCTGCCGTGTGGGTTCATGCTGATGCCGCTCGACGTTTTGGCCATGGACTTATCGCGGAAGACTTGCCAAACCAGTTGCCTGCGGTGTGGTCTGGGTTAACGCCCTGAACTGCGGCTGCCTCCAGTGCCGACATCGACCGTGATGCTGCCGGAGATCGAAACGTCGGTATTGCCCACACGGAAGTTTTTCCATGTTCCAGCAGGCTGAGAGTTAGGCTCCGGCGCAGGTGGAGGAGCCGAAACGATCGGCTTCTGTGGTTCTACGCCGGGAAGACCAGTAGGTGACGGATCATTTGCAAAAGCGCTTGCTGACAATGCCATTGAGAAAACGGCAGTAAACATAAGAAATCGCTTCATAATCATATCGCCTTATCTCAGACTTTGTCTGCGACTGCTTCCAAAAGCTGTTCCGCCATTTCCAGCGTAAATTCATCATAGTGAGAGATGACACGGCTTGGCTCATAGTGCTGCACTGGCAAATCAGTATAACCGAAATCGACCGCAACGACAGGAATACCTGCGGCCTTGGCCGTGTCGATATCGGTGCGGCTGTCTCCAACCATCACTGCGCGGTCACGATTTCCACCGGCTTTGGCAATTGTTTCCGTCAGATGACGCGGATCGGGCTTACGGAAAGCAAATGTGTCCGCGCCGCAGATAGCGGCAAAGCGATGCGCTTCGCCCATTGAAGTGAGCAGCTTGACGGAAAGGGCTTCAAACTTGTTTGTGCATACGGCGAGCGTATATCCGTTCGCGGAGAAGCGGTCCATTGCTTCCAGAACGCCGGGATAGAACGTCGAATGCCCCGGCATGTGGGCTGCATAATGCTCGCGAAATTCTTCAACTAGATGATCGAGTTTCACATCGTCAATCTGCTTCTGTTGTGCAGCAAAGGCACGTTCGATCATGACGCGACCACCTTGTCCGACAAAACGGCGCAGGGAATCCTTGTCAGCAGTTTGCAGACCTGAAATTGCGAGACAATGATTTAAGCTATCCAGAAGGTCCGGTGCCGTTTCGACCAGTGTACCGTCGAGGTCGAAAACGATGATAGGCTTGGAATTTGCAGCGGACATATGACTTCCTTCAGGAATGAGACTTGCGAGCGCATTTCTAATCGCTATTTCAAATAGGCTAAACTTCGTGCCGAAACGAGGGCCTATCGCAAAAATCGCGATATTTTGTATTGAGAGCTTTGTTGCGCTGCACGCACATGCTAGAGGCGTTCTCGGAGCCGGATGAGAATCCGCTAGTGGTCTGATTCCGATATTTGTATCCCTTTGTAACAAGCGTCGAGCAAATATCGGAATCAAAAGGACCACTAGGAACCGTATTAAACTAGTGGATTTTTCGAATTTGACGTTTGAAACAGCATCTCACTCGGTCGGGATTCAAACGTCAAATTCAATCCACTAGGAAATCAGGAATTCAGGCATGGATGAAGCACGCAAGCTGAAGATCGCCGCTGCAGCAGAGGCATTGACGCACGTCAAGGACGGAATGCGTCTGGGAATTGGGACCGGTTCTACCGCCGAAGAATTCGTACGGTTGCTCGCTGAAAAAGTAAGTGGCGGTTTCAACATCATCGGCGTGCCGACTTCCGAACGTACCGCTGCTCTTTGCGCTGAACTCGGCGTTCCTCTGACAACCCTCGAAGAAACTCCACATCTCGATCTCACCGTTGACGGTGCGGACGAGTTGGATGTGAACCTGACCCTCATCAAGGGGGGCGGTGGTGCCTTGTTGCGCGAAAAGATCGTTGCAGCTGCTTCCGACTCAGTGATTGTTATCGCGGACGGATCGAAAGTGGTTGAAACACTTGGCCGTTTTCCTTTGCCAATTGAAGTCAATCGCTTTGGCCTTGGCGCAACTTTACGCGCTATTGAAATGGCTGCATCGCAATGCGGCCTTGCAGGTCCACTGGTCCTGCGGTTAAAAGATGGCTCGCCGTTTGTAACGGATGGTGGACATTATATCGTGGATGCATCTTTTGGCCGCATTCCCGATCCAAAGATTCTATCTGACGCTCTCTTCGCCATACCGGGTGTTGTTGAGCATGGACTTTTCATCGGACTGGCAAATGCCGCGGTTATCGCAGGCGCTGACGGCATCCGAACCATGAACCGGCTTTGAAACGCCGACAAGAATTGTTTGAACGGAGTACTGACCATATGATCCCGGCAACTGGCTTCCGCCGTCTGATTGCACCGTTTTCCGCACTCGTCCTGATGTCAGGCGTTCATGCGGCCTCTGCTCAGGAGATTTCAGCATCTCATCTGGAAGCTGCACGTGCAGCAATCTCCTCGATCAATGCCACTGAGCAGTTCGACGAGATCTTGCCGAGTGCTGCGCGCGCCCTCAAGGGTGAGCTCATCCAGAAAGATCCAAACCTTGAAGCACTCATCACCAAGACGGTTGATGACAAGGCTCTGGCTCTTGCAGCCCGCCGTGCAGACCTCGAAACCGAATCTGCCCGCGCTTACGCAAATGCTTTCAGCGAAGACGAACTCAAGGCAATCGCTGCTTTTTACACGTCGGACGCTGGCAAGAAGCTTCTTGCAGAAGGCCCAATCGTGACGCGTGAAGTCGTTAAGGCCGCTAATATCTGGCAGAATGGCATTGCACGCGATCTCGCAACATCTGTTGCAGAAGTTCTCGCAGCCCAGGCTGGCGCAACCGCTGCCCCAGCTCCTGAACAGCCAGCTCAGCAGTAATTTGCTATTGTAACGCAGATTTTAAAAGCCCGGCTACTTGGCCGGGCTTTTTCCTTTGCTTACATAGGTTTCAACATGAGAGCGCATCCGGAAAAATGTTAAGCGGTTTTCGGGAAGGATGCGCGTTTAAACAAAGGATTAGAGCGCCAATCTGATGCAATCTGATTGAAACGCGCTCCAGATTTTGAACGGAGAACACCATGGTCGGCTACGATTATGACCTTTTTGTTATCGGCGGTGGCTCCGGTGGCGTGCGAGCTGGGCGTCTTGCTGGCGCCATGGGCAAAAAGGTCGGATTGGCCGAAGAATATCGTATGGGCGGCACCTGCGTCATTCGCGGCTGCGTTCCCAAGAAGCTTTTTGTCTATGCTTCACAGTTTCCCGAGCATTTTGAAGATGCTGCCGGTTATGGCTGGGAAGTTGGCAAAAGCAGCTTTGACTGGAAGAAGCTGATCGAAGCCAAGGACAAAGAGATCACCCGCCTTGAAGGCCTGTATCGCAAAGGTCTCGAAAATTCGAAAGTTGAGATATTCGCAAGCCGCGCTGAACTGATCGATGAGCACACAATTGAACTCAAGGCGGACGGACGCCGCGTAACTGCTGATCAGATTTTGATCGCGACAGGCGGACATCCAAGCGCACATGAAGCCTTGCCAGGCAACGAATATTGCATCAGCTCCAACGAAGCCTTTCATCTCGAAGAACTGCCGAAAGCAATCGTGATTGCAGGTGGTGGCTATATCGCTGTCGAATTTGCCAATATTTTCCATGGCCTCGGAGTTGAAACCACGATTGTATATCGAGGTAAAGAAATCCTCTCCCGCTTTGATCCAGATATTCGACGCCTGCTTCATGAAACGATGGAAGCAAAGGGTATCAGAATTATTTGCGGTGCGGTTTTCGAGAAAGTCGAAAAGCAGGCTGATGGCGAGCTGAAAGTTTCGCTGACCAATGGCGAAACGCTGCATGCCGGCCAGGCTATGCTGGCCATTGGTCGCAAGCCGAATACGCAAGGCCTTGGGTTGGAGAAGGCCGGGGTCAAAACCGATGTGCTCGGCGCAATTGAAGTTGATGATTATTCACGCACCAGCGTCTCCAACATCTGGGCTGTTGGTGATGTCATCAACCGTGTTCAATTGACGCCTGTAGCCATCCATGAGGCTATGTGTTTCCTTGAAACCGCCTTCAAGAACAATCCGACAAAACCCGATCACGAACTGATTGCGACAGCGGTCTTCTCGCAGCCTGAAATCGGCACAGTCGGTTTGCCGGAAGATGAAGCTGCGAAGAAATATCCTGAGTTGGAAGTCTATCGCGCCTTGTTCCGCCCAATGAAGAACACGCTTTCGGGCCGAAACGAGAAAATGCTGATGAAACTCATTGTTGACGCCAAGAGCCGCAGGGTTATTGGCGCGCATATAATGGGTCCGGATGCAGGTGAAATGGCACAGTTGCTCGGCATTTCGCTGAAGGCGGGTGCAACCAAGGGTGACTTTGATCGCACCATGGCGGTCCATCCAACAGCGGCAGAAGAGCTGGTGACAATGTACAAGCCGACCTACCGCGTCGTGAACGGAGAAAAGATCGAAAGCTAATCTTTCGGGGCTTTTATCCTGTTAACGATTCTCACTGGTATAAAGCGAGCGTCTGCATTATATCAACGCGGTCACGTATGCCGGTATCCGTGTTCAGGCATTGATTTGTCTGATGAAGTGGATTCCGGCTTTCGTGTTAAGGAGGAAGCAATCCGAGAGAAATCGCGCGGATAATTAAACAGGTGTGAAATGACGAAGAACTGGACCCCGAATTCCTGGAGAGACAAACCGATCAAGCAAGTGCCGTTTTATCCAGACGCACAGGCTCTGACCGATGTTGAAGCTCGCCTTCGTACCTATCCACCGCTCGTATTTGCAGGTGAAGCCCGCAAGCTGAAGAACCAGCTCGCGGATGTTGCCGAAGGCAAGGCATTTCTGCTTCAGGGCGGCGATTGTGCGGAGAGTTTCGCAGAACATGGCGCGGATAATATCCGCGACTTTTTCCGCGTCTTTTTGCAGATGGCCGTTGTTCTGACGTTTGGTGCCTCCAAGCCTGTTGTTAAGGTTGGCCGTATTGCTGGTCAGTTCGCCAAGCCGCGTTCTTCCGACATGGAAACGCTCAATGGTGTAGAGCTGCCATCATACCGTGGCGACATCATCAACGGCATCGATTTCGATGAAGCTTCGCGTATCCCTGATCCGCAGCGTCAGGACATGGCTTACCGCCAGTCTGCTGCGACGCTGAACCTGCTGCGTGCATTCGCGCAGGGTGGCTACGCTAACCTGGAGAATGTGCATCAGTGGATGCTCGGCTTTGTTGGCAAGAGCCCGCAGGCAGAGCGTTATGCAGCTCTCGCTCAGCGCATCTCCGAGACGATGAATTTCATGCGTGCTATCGGCATCACGTCCGATAGCAATCATTCGCTCCGTGAAACCGATTTCTACACCAGCCATGAAGCATTGCTGCTTGGCTATGAAGAAGCGCTCACACGCGTCGATTCGACGTCGGGCGACTGGTACGGCACTTCAGGTCACATGATCTGGATTGGCGATCGCACACGCCAGGCTGATCACGCGCATATCGAATATTGCCGTGGCATCAAGAATCCGCTCGGTCTGAAATGTGGTCCATCTTTGCAGCCGGATGATCTCATCCGTCTGATCGACCTTCTCAACCCTGAAAACGAAGCAGGGCGCCTGACGCTTATTGCCCGTTTCGGCTACGACAAGGTTGGCGATCATCTGCCTCAGCTCATCCGCGCTGTTGAACGTGAAGGCCGCAAGGTTGTTTGGTCTTGCGATCCGATGCACGGCAACACGATTACCGCAGGCGGTTACAAGACGCGTCCGTTCGACCGTATCCTCAAGGAAGTAGAATCCTTCTTCGCAATCCATCGCGCCGAAGGCTCACATCCGGGCGGTATCCATGTCGAAATGACTGGCAAGAACGTCACCGAATGCACAGGTGGCGCTCGCGCAATTTCGGCGGAAGACCTGCACGACCGTTACCACACGCATTGCGACCCACGCCTGAATGCAGATCAGGCGCTTGAGCTGGCCTTCCTTCTGGCAGAGCTTCTCAAGAAGGAACGTGATTTGGGTTCGGAAAAGCAGGCCGTTAACGCCTGATTGGGTAAAGCCACTTCAATTGAACAGGGCGGAGAATTCATTCTCCGCCCTGTTGCATTTAAGCTGAACTCGCTTATTGATTTTCACGAAAACTCTTAGGGGGCATCGATGAAGCGAATTTTGCTGGCGTTTCTCAACTCCATGCGTGCTCTCAGGCATCTGGCCAAACACGAAAAGGCAGTTCAGCAGGAGCTGGTGCTGTTTCTGTTGTCACTTCCTGTTGCTTTTTTCATTGCGCCGAGCTGGCTTACATTCCTGATGATGACAGGGGCGATCCTGTTTCTCATTCTGGTTGAAGTGCTCAACACCGGCATTGAAGCGACCTGCGACGCGGTTTCTCGCGATTTTCATAAAGAAATTCAGATCGCCAAGGATTGCGGTTCGCTTGCTGTGCTGATCTCTATCATTTTTGTCGCTGCAATATGGATTTATATCCTCTTCACGACCTATATGATCTGACAAAGAACGACTGTTCTTCAACACCATCCGTTGCAATTAATTGCACAAGCGCGTTAAAGCTTGGGCATGATCAGCGCTAGCGAGAATCTCGATATGCTTCGTATTGCCGTTGCACAGCTCAACCCTGTTATGGGCGACATTGCCGGAAATCTTGCCAAGGCACGTGCAGCACGCGCAGAAGCTGCCGAATTAAATGCCGACCTTCTAATGTTTACCGAACTGTTCATTGCAGGCTATCCGCCTGAGGATCTGGTTCTGAAGACAGCCTTTGTCGCAGCCTGTGAAAAGGCAGTGAAAGAACTTGCCAGAGACACAGTCGATGGCGGCCCCGGCGTTATTATCGGTACGCCATTGCAGCGCGATAGCGGTTTGCACAATTCAATCGCCGTTCTCGACGGTGGCGAAATCATTGCCGAACGGTTCAAGGTCGACTTGCCGAACTACGGCGAGTTTGATGAAAAGCGCGTTTTCCAGCCCGGTCCAATGCCCGGACCTGTGAACTTCCGCGGTGTACGCATCGGTATTCCGATCTGCGAGGATATCTGGGGTGATCTGGGTGTGGCGGAAACGCTGGCCGAAAGTGGCGCAGAATTCCTGCTGGTGCCTAATGGCTCGCCTTATCATCGCGCCAAGATCGAGCGCCGTTATCAGGTTGTGCTGAAGCAGGTTATCGAAACTGAATTGCCTGTCCTCTATGCCAACCAGATGGGTGGACAGGACGAGCTGGTCTTCGATGGTGGTTCGTTTGCGTTCAATGCAGACAAGAGCCTTTGCCTGCAGATGCCGCAATTTGCAGAGCAAATCGCACTGACCGTCTGGAAGCGGGATGGCGACGGATGGCGATGTGAAGATACTGAAAAAGCAAAACTGCCCGAAGGTCTCGAAGCTGATTACGCAGCCTGTATGTTGGGCCTGCGCGATTATGTGAACAAAAATGGCTTTAAAGACGTCGTTCTAGGCCTGTCGGGCGGTATTGACTCGGCAATTTGCGCTGCGCTGGGCGTCGATGCATTGGGCAAGGATCGCGTGCGCTGCGTGATGCTGCCATATCGCTATACGTCGGATGAGTCGCTGAAAGATGCGGCTGATTGCGCCAAGGCGCTCGGCGTGCGTTACGACATTGTGCCGATTGCGGAACCTGTCGAAGGCTTTTTGTCTGCACTCAAGCCTTTGTTTGAAGGTACGGAAAGCGGCGTAACCGAAGAAAACCTGCAAAGCCGCGCGCGCGGCACTATTCTTATGGCTATCTCCAACAAGTTTGGCTCAATGGTTGTGACCACGGGCAACAAGTCGGAAATGTCTGTCGGCTATGCAACGCTTTATGGCGACATGAATGGCGGCTTCAACCCCATCAAGGACGTCTATAAGATGCAGGTCTATGCGCTGTCTGAGTGGCGGAACAGCCATGTTCCGGTTGGAAGCTTTGGTCCTGCTGGCGAAGTGATCCCGCAGAACATCATTTCGAAGGCACCATCCGCAGAATTGCGCGAAAATCAGACCGATCAGGACAGTCTGCCGCCTTATCCGGTGCTGGACGACATTCTCGAATGCCTCGTTGAAAATGAAATGAGTAACGCAGAGATTGTCGCACGCGGTCATGCGCTTGAAACGGTGCAACGCATCGAACATCTGCTCAATCTGGCCGAATACAAGCGTCGGCAATCTGCGCCAGGTGTAAAAATTACCAAGAAGAATTTCGGACGTGATCGTCGTTATCCAATAACGAACCGCTTCCGCGACCGCTGAAAGATTTTATAATGACCGTAACCGTTCGTTTTGCACCGTCTCCGACGGGCTATATTCATATTGGTAACACGCGTACCGCACTCTCGAACTGGCTTTATGCCAAAAAGAATAACGGCAGTTTTATTCTGCGTTACGACGATACCGACGTCGAACGTTCCAAGCAGGAATATGCTGACGCTATTGCGGTTGACCTCGAATGGCTCGGCGTGAAGCCTGACCGCATTGAATACCAGTCAAAGCGTTTTGACGTTTATGCGAAGGCTGTCGAGAAGCTGAAGCAGGCGGGATTGCTTTATGCCTGCTATGAAACAGCAGATGAATTGGAACGCCGTCGCCGGCTGCGATTGGCTCGCCGTCTTCCACCTGTTTATGGTCGGGAAGCGCTGAAGCTCGCTGATGAAGAAAAGGCATCTTTTGAAGCAGAAGGACATAAACCGCACTGGCGTTTTCTTCTGCCTAATTTCGAGAGCGACCCGTTCGTAACAACGCGCACAGAAGTCCATTGGGACGATCTGGTTCGCGGTCCACAGACGGTCGATCTTGCATCGATGTCAGACCCTGTTCTTGTTCGTGAAGACGGTACTTATCTCTATACGCTGCCATCGGTTGTTGACGATATTGATCTGGGCGTCACGCATATCATTCGTGGTGATGATCACGTCACCAATACAGGTGTCCAGATTGCGATCTTCAACGCACTCGGCGCTAAATCGCCTGTGTTTGGGCATCATAATCTTCTGACAACGGTTTCGGGCGAGGGCCTTTCCAAGCGCTCCGGTGCACTATCGATCGGCTCGCTGCGCGACAGTGGATATGAGCCAATGTCTGTTGCGTCTCTCGCCGTGCTTATCGGTACTTCCGAGTCGGTTTCTGCTGCTACAGATATGGATGCGCTTGCAGACCGCTTTGACCTTGCTTCCATTTCTAAGTCATCGGCAAAATTCGATCCGGCTGAGCTTGATACGCTCAATCGGGCGCTATTGCACGAGATGCCTTATGAGAAGGCAGCAAGTCGTCTCGAAGCGCTGGGCATTCATGGTGCGAGTGCAGAGCAGTTCTGGTTGACTGTACGCGGCAATCTTGAACGATTTAATGATGCTGCTCATTGGTGGCAGATCATCAATGCTGATTTACCTGAAAATCCTGAGCTATCCGAAGAGGATCGTGCCTTCGTACGTGAATCATCCACGATGCTGCCGACTGAGCCTTGGGACAAACAGACTTGGAAGATCTGGACCGATGCTGTCAAAGCAGCAACGGGACGCAAGGGTAAGACACTGTTCATGCCCTTGCGCTTAGCGCTTACGGGGCAGGCGCATGGTCCGGAGCTTGCGGACCTACTGGTTTTGATTGGTCCGGATAGAACGAAGAGCCGACTACTCTGACTTTCGAACTTTCCGTATAAGTTCGCTCCGTCGGCGGCGTAGTTGCTGCCGGAGCGACATAAGCGGTTGGTTGCACCTTTGGTAGAGCCGTGGGCGCATAACCCGTTTCGGGCGCCTCATATGCCGGCACAACGAAATCTTCAACCGGCTCGCTCACTGCGTTCGCGACTTTGGCTTGACCTTGTTTCGATGCCTTGCTCGCAGATGATTTCTTTGGTGCAGCCTTTTGCATCTTCCGAGCTGGCATCCAGTTTGCGGAACATGCCTGCACAAATCTGCCAGCATGAGACCTACCTGCAATTGTAGCATTTAGCTCAGAAAGCTGGCTCTCTAGTGTCCTGATCTCTGATTGAAGCTTGTCCGCTCTTGCCTTAAGACGCGAGCAACCAGAAGATTTACTTGCAGAAATTCCAATACAGCTCAGTTTAGCCATCTCGGTGCGAGTTCGCGAAAGTTCTGCTTTATTGCGATCAAGCTTTAATTTTGCAGAAGCGAGATTACTCGTTAAACGTGCTTTTTCTTTTGGAGTACATTGCTGTATTGGTTGTGTTGTCGTGCAGCCAGCAACCAACACTGCGGTCGCCATCAGCGCCGCCCAAGAAGATACACGAAAAAAATTCTTATAAGCAATCATCATAGAACAAGCCCGTTCTGTTGTTCGTATGTGTCGATTGTCGTGTATTGCGATTAAAAAAGGATAAACGCCAAGTATGATTAATCATACTTGGCGTTTTTTATTAAAGCGTATTATTTATATTAAAGCAATAGCTTATTTAGCTCTGTCTTTTTACTTCGCCGGAGCGCTGAAGTGCTTCAACAACCGCAAGTGCAGTCATGTTAACCACACCGCGCGATGTAACCGATGGTGTAAGGATATGGGCAGGGCGCGCCGCACCAAGCAAGATGGGCCCGACATGCAGTGCATCGGTAACAGTCTTGACGACGTTCAGCGTAATATTCGCCGCATCGAGATTAGGGAAAACCAGAAGATTGGCTTCGCCCTTGAGACGGGAATTCGGGAACACACGATCACGCAGAGCTTGTGACAGCGCTGAATCACCATGCATTTCGCCGTCCGATTCCAGTTCTGGTGCCTTCTCAGCAAGGATTGCTGCCGCCCGGCGCATTTTCTCGGCGCTTGCCGACTCTTTCGAACCAAAGTTCGAATGCGAAACGAGGGCTGCTTTAGGCTCGATGCCAAAGCGGCTGATTTCTTTTGCCGCCAAAATTGCCATTTCCGCAATTTCTTCAGCTTCTGGTTCAACGCTGACATAAGTGTCAGTGAGAAATAGAGCGCCGCGCTGCGAAATAAGCAGGCTAAGTGCTGAATAATCACTGATGCCGGGCAGCTTGCCGATGATTTGTTTCACAACGCGCATATGGCGTTCAAAACGTCCTTCCAGACCGCAGATCATAGCTTCAGCTTCATCACGCATGACAGCAAGCGCTGCAATAGCGGTTGAATTGGTACGAACGATTGTGCGTGCTGCCTCAGGCGTCACGCCCTGACGACCGGTGTAGGACAAATACAGATCAACATAGTCGCGGTAGCGTGGATCATCCTCCGGATTGATGAGATCAAAATCCTTGCCCGGACGAATCTTCAAACCGTAGCGCTGAAGACGTGTTTCGATAACATGCGGACGACCAACCAGGATTGGCAGCGCGATGCGTTCTTCGATCACCACCTGTGCGGCACGCAATACGCGCTCGTCTTCACCATCAGCATAAATTACGCGCATTGGTTTGCTCTGCGCGCGCGCTGCAGCGAAGACCGGTTTCATAATGAGGCCGGAGCGGAAAACAAAGCGGTTCAGCCTGTCCATATAGGCTTCCCAATCGTCGATTGGACGCGTCGCAACACCGCTTTCCATCGCAGCCTTAGCGACCGCAGGAGCAATGCGCAGGATCAAACGCTGATCAAAAGGCGACGGGATAATGTGGTCCGGTCCGAATGTCGGAGTGTCGCCTGAATAGGCGCGGGCGGCTACGTCTGAAGGTTCTTCGCGTGCAAGTGCTGCAATGGCACGAACCGCTGCAAGCTTCATTTCTTCGTTGATCGCCGTCGCACCGACATCAAGCGCGCCACGGAAAATATATGGGAAGCAGAGAACATTGTTGACCTGGTTCGGATAATCCGACCGTCCGGTACAAATCATGGCATCAGCACGTGCTTCACGAGCGGCTTCCGGCATGATTTCCGGATTTGGGTTTGCAAGCGCCATGATAAGCGGCTTGTCTGCCATCTGCTTGAGCAGTTCAGGCTTGAGGACGCCTGCTGCTGACAGTCCAAGGAAGACGTCGGCGCCGCCAATGACATCGGCGAGTACGCGCGCGTCAGTCTTCTGCGCGTAAATTTCCTTCCAGCGATCCATAAGGGTGTTACGGCCTTCATAGACCACACCTTCGAGATCACAGACCCAGATATTTTCGCGCTTGGCACCGAGATTGACGAGGAGATTAAGACAGGCGAGTGCTGCTGCACCGGCACCTGACGTTACTATCTTCGCGTCTTCGATCTTTTTGCCGGCAAGTTCCAGACCATTAAGCACTGCCGCAGCGACGATGATCGCCGTTCCGTGCTGATCGTCATGGAAAACCGGGATATTCATTTTGGCGCGGAGCTGCTCTTCAACTTCGAAGCACTCAGGTGCCTTGATGTCTTCGAGATTGATGCCGCCAAAGGTCGGCTCCAGAGCAGAAACCACGTCCACAATTCGCCCGATTTCGTGAGCGTCGATTTCGATATCGAAAACATCGATATCAGCAAATTTCTTGAAGAGGACGGCCTTGCCCTCCATTACGGGCTTGGATGCGAGCGCGCCGATATTGCCGAGACCGAGAACGGCCGTACCGTTGGAAACGACTGCTACCAGATTGCCGCGCGCCGTATATTCGGCAGCAGCGGCAGGATCTTCATGGATTGCCAGGCAAGGGGCCGCGACGCCAGGCGAGTAGGCAAGCGCTAGATCGCGCTGATTGCCGAGCGGCTTGGTGGCCTGAATTTCCAGCTTACCGGGCTTTGGATAGCGGTGGAAAAACAGTGCCGCTTCGTCAAAATCTGAACGCGTGGAAGTGGAGGGGGTCTTTTTGTTGGTCATTATCGCATCGCTTTCCGGTTCATACGCGCAGCCGGGAGAGGGAACCGCGCAGTGACGCAAATTTGCGTCTTTTGAGCCATTATCGTTCTTATCTCAAACTATCAAATCACTATAGGCTCGATTTCGAGAAGCAGTTATTCCGCAGTCGCAGGGTATTACAAATGAAACTGCTTCTTTTATGGCGGTAGACATGCCACCAAGCGCTCCTACCAATCAACCGGATTTTGGTTGACGCGCGGAAATGTCCACCTGTTCCGAGTGTTTTTGCGCCCTCCATACGGTAGCGGGCATTATTTGCGATAAACATTCCTGGTGTCTAAACATCCAAAGAGGCACGGTTGCCAGTGTTAATATCAGAATTCTTATATAAGGCTATACTTTAATAGCTAACTAAATTGAACTATTTCGCTCAATTTTTTGAGGATTATACTTAGTGAAATTCAGTAAACAGGCTAAGGATATATGCCATGAGCGCCGGTCTTGAAGATGTGGTCGCAGCTGACACTATTTTGTCAGATGTCGATGGTCTTTTGGGAAAACTTATAATTCGTGGACGGTCTCTCGATAGTCTTGTTCCTCACACTCGTGTTGAGGATTGCATCGAATTATTGTGGGATGGCTTTTTTGATGATTTTCCCAAGGGGGCTGAACTTCAGCGTGCATTAGGCGAAGCACGCGTTCAAATCTTTCATCATACGGACGCAATTGATGACGAGCTTCTGGATTTACAGCCAATAGAAGCGGTTCGGGCGCTTATAGCGAGAATCCCGGATGGTGATGATCTCACGGCGGCTTTATATATGGTGGCTGCGCCTGCGGTTTTTACGCCAGCTATCATGCGTGCAAAGCGCGGCAGGCAGATGGTTTCGCCTGATCCATCGCTTCCGCATAGCGTTGATATTCTGCGTATGGCGAATGTTCGGATGCCTGAAGAATACGATGTTCAAGCTTTGGATAGTTATCTCGTCTCAGTTTCGGACCATGGCTTGAATGCGTCCACCTTTGCTGCACGCGTCGTAGCGTCGACCCAAGCCGGAATGACATCTTCAATTCTGGCCGCCATTGGCGCATTGAAAGGGCCACTGCATGGCGGCGCTCCGGCTCCTGTCCTCGATATGCTGGACGCTATTGGCAATGCGGAAAACGCTAAGCAATGGCTGGAAGATGCGATAGCCAGAGGCGAACGGCTGATGGGGTTTGGCCATCGCGTTTATCAGGTCCGTGATCCGCGTGCCGACGCTATTAAAGCCGCTCTTTTGCGCGTTCTGGAGAATAAGAGTAAAGACGAAAGCCGGTTGTTGTTGGCCGAAGCTGTTGAGGCCGCTGCAATTTCTGCATTGGCAAGCCATAAGCCAGATCGTTCGCTTACAACCAATGTCGAATTCTACACGGCCCTTCTTCTCGAACAGTTGGATTTCCCGCGTGGGGCCTTTACCTGCGTATTTGCTATGGGACGGGCAATGGGCTGGGCCGCGCATTGCCGTGAGCAGATAAAGGAAAACAAACTCATTCGACCGAAGTCGAATTACATCGGTCCAAAGCTGGAACTGGTAAGTTAAAATAAAGGTGGGAAATAGCTAACGTCACTGATTGATATGGATGGCTCGTAGTTTCTTTCTACCTTCCCAAAAGGCGCGGAACCTCCGGTTTCGCGCCTCTTTTTTCGTCGTCATATGTTTGTGACATGAATCGGGTTTTCTGCGCTCAAATCCGGGTTTTCCCAAGGTTGCCAACAGAAGGACAACCAAATGAGCGAAGAACAGATCGAGCCAAAGCAATTCCGCACTTTGTTTATCTCGGATGTGCACCTCGGCTCTAAAGCAGCTCAAGCCGAACTTTTGCTGGATTTTCTGCGCTGCCATGAGGCTGAGACTATTTATCTGGTTGGCGACATCGTTGATGGCTGGCGTCTGCGACGCAACTGGCATTGGCCGCAAGAACACAACGACGTCGTTCAGAAGCTTCTGCGCAAAAGCCGCAAAGGCGCAACTATCATCTATATTGCCGGCAATCACGACGAGTTCCTGCGAAACTTTCAAGGCACGCATTTTGGTGGCATTGAAGTCATGAACCGCGCCATCCATGAAACTGCAGACGGTCGTAAGTTTCTTGTTATCCACGGTGATCAGTTTGACGTGGTGGTGCGCAATGCACGCTTCATCGCTTATCTCGGTGATTGGGCTTACGATACGGCAATCTGGATCAACACAGTGATGAGCCGTGTCCGTGCCATGTTCGGATTGCGATATTGGTCATTCTCGGCCTGGGCCAAGTTTCGCGTTAAAAAAGCAGTCAATTTCATTGGCAATTTCGAAGACGTTGTTTCGGAAGAAGCACAGCGCATCGGTGTTGATGGTGTGATCTGCGGTCATATTCATCACGCAACCATCGAGAAGATGAATGGTGTTGAATATATCAATACGGGCGATTGGGTCGAAAGCTGCACAGCAGTTGTTGAGCATTTCGATGGTCGTATGGAGTTGCTGGAGTGGACAGAGCGCCTTAGTCAGCGGCCATCGCTTCCTGTCGTGCAGGAAGGCAATTCCAGTGGCAGAATAATCAGACTTCCGCGAGCAGCACGCAAAGCAGTGAACGGAAGCCGATGAAGAAACTGGTCATCGTCACCGACGCCTGGCATCCCCAAGTGAATGGCGTTGTAAGAACGCTGGCGAAATGCTGTGAACTGATGACCGAACGCGGTTATGAGGTTATTGTCATCTCGCCACAGGATTACCGTTCGGTTCCATGCCCAACCTATCCGGAAATTCGTCTGGCGTTGACAGCACCGTCCGCCTTTCGGCGAAAGCTGGCGCGGTTAAACCCTGATTATGTGCACATCGCAACAGAAGGCCCGCTCGGCTTTATGGCGCGACGTGCCTGCATCAAGATGGGGTGGAGCTTTACGACAAGCTTCCATACCCGGTTTCCTGAATATCTTCAGGATCGTTTTCCCATTCCGCCAAAGTGGACCTATGCGTTTCTGCGTCGTTTCCATAATGCAGCGTCGCACACACTGGTCCCGACCCAATCGATTTTGGACGATTTGCAGGGTCGCGGCTTTACCGGGCTGGAACTCTGGACGAGAGGCGTTGACCGCACACTGTTTCATCCGCGTGATGATGTGGCGAGAGAATTGCCTCAGCCAGTCTTTATATGTGTGGGCCGTGTGGCAACCGAAAAGAACCTGCCAGCGTTTCTGGAACTTGACCTGCCCGGAACGAAGCTGATCGTCGGGGACGGTCCAGCTTTGGATGACCTCAAATCGCGTTTTCCGAAGACTGTGTTTGTTGGCAAGAAAGAGGGAAAAGATCTGGCGCGCGTCTATGCGTCGGCAGATGTTTTCGTATTTCCAAGCAGAACGGATACATTTGGTCTGGTTCTGCTCGAGGCCATTTCATCAGGCCTGCCGGTTGCGGCATTTCCCGTACCAGGTTCTGCCGACGTTATAGGTGCCACCGGGGCTGGCATTCTTTCTGATGATCTGCACCAGGCATGTCTGAAAGCACTCGAGATGCCAAGCTTTGACCCAGCCGAAGTGCTTAAACCTTTTACGTGGAAAGCCTGTGCAGACATTCTCGAAAACGTACTCTCGTCAACAAAGAGTGTCGCACAGTCAATAAACAGGGCAGACAATCAGCCCCAGACGGTCGCTTCAGGCGGATAAACCAGAGCACCATCATAATGAAGGCCGGGGACGCGATCCTGTGCCAGAAGCAGTGGACCATCAAGGTCAACCACATTGGCTTTTTGTGCGAGCAGCACGGCAGGCGCCATCCCCAGCGATGTGCCAACCATGCAACCGACCATGACCTGCAAGCCAAGCGAAATCGCTTTCTCTCGCATGACCAATCCTTCAGTCAGCCCTCCAGCCTTATCCAGCTTGATATTCACGGCATCGTAGCGCTTTGCGAGGTCTTCGAGACCCTCCGATGTGTGTACGCTCTCATCAGCACAGATAATCACCGGACGGGTGATGCGGCTTAGAATGTCGTCTTTTCCAGCGGGCAGGGGCTGCTCGATCAGAACCACGCCAGCTTTGGCCGCCGCTGCCATGTTTTCTTCGATGTTATCATCCGTCCAGCCTTCGTTTGCATCGATGATAATACGGCTGTTCGGGGCGGCATTCGCAACGGCATGGATACGCTCTATATCGTTTTCACCACCCATCTTTACCTTGATCAGCGGGTAATGTGCGACTTTTGCTGTGGAAACTGCCATTTCCTCAGGCGTGCCGAGCGACACCGTAATTGCTGTCTCAACTGCTCGCGTGGGCGTCCCTAGCATATCAGCAACGCTTTTGCCGGACAGCTTTGCTTCCAGATCCCATAGCGCACAATCCACGGCGTTGCGTGCGGCACCTGCTGGCATGATTGTCTGGATATCCTGACGTGTGGCACCGTTTTCAATAGCGTTGCGAACGGATTCAACCTGTTCACTCACGCTTTCTATCGATTCGCCGTAACGGGCATAAGGAACACATTCACCACGCCCCAACCGGCCGTCCCGGCCAATCTCGCAAACAACCACCACGGCTTCTGTCTTGGAACCACGAGAGATTGTGAATTTCCCAGCGATGGGATAGCGTTCATGAATGATTTTCAAGCTATTGTGCATGGCTATGCCTTTTAGGACGCAGTATTTCGGTCGTGTAACGACTCGTATAAGAGGTTAGGCCATGTTGACCGACGCTGCCGACAAAGCAAGTGCTGCCGCCAATGTCGCGCCAAAGATTGATTTGGCCGAGCATGATGGCGCACGTCTCATCAGCTTGAGTGGACGTTGGATTTCGCAAAGCGTCAGCATTGTCGATAAGAAGATGCGTGAGCTTGAAAAGGTCGGTGGTTCGCAAGCCGTCATAATCGATGCGACGGACGTGGCAGGACTTGATACTGCCGGTGCATGGCTGATTGAACGGCTGCGCCAAAAGCTGTTGTCTCAAGAGATAGATGTTCGTCTTGAAGGCGTTAAACCGGCCTGGCTTCCTCTTATGGAAGAGGTTGGCAATTCTGTCGTGCGCACTTTGGATGTACCGCAGACAAAGAAGCCATTTTTTATCATATCCATGCTGGATGCTATCGGGCGGGGCGTGACCTCGATCTACGAAGACTTCCTGATGGCGATGCACATTCTGGGCGCTACTATTCGCGGCGCTCAGTTGAAAGCGGGGCGCGGAACCGGGATCCCAATTCCAGCAATCGTCAAGCAGATGGACCGGATGGGTGTGGGCGCAATCCCGATCATCATCCTCATGTCAACGATCGTAGGTGCCATTATTGCGCAGCAAGGCGCGTTCCAGCTTCGCTACTTCGGGGCTGAAATTTTTGTTGTCGATCTGGTCGGCATTCTGGTTCTGCGCGAACTCGGTGTTCTTTTGACAGCCATTATGATTGCGGGTCGATCGGGCAGTGCGATCACGGCTGAAATTGGCTCGATGAAAATGCGCGAGGAAACTGATGCGCTTACCGTTATCGGGCTTAATCCGGTTGGCGTTCTTGTTTTTCCGCGGCTTGTCGCCCTGGTCGTGATTCTACCGCTTCTGACCATCATCGCAGACTTGTCCGCTTTGATTGGCGCTGCAGCCGTCGCTTGGTTTTATTCGAATATTTCGCCAGAGGCTTTCATCAGCCGTCTGCATGACGCTGTGGCGCTCAACACCTATTTTGCTGGCCTCATCAAAGCGCCTTTCATGGCAATGATCATCGGCATTCTTGCTTCGGTTGAAGGCATGAAAGTCGGTGGTAGTGCAGAATCACTTGGCCGCCGAGTGACTGCTTCGGTGGTGAAGGCGATCTTCGTTGTGATCGTCGTCGACGGCATGTTTGCCATGTTCTATGCAGCCATTGACTTCTAACCCCTTGGATCCAAAGTTTTATGGGGTCTTTCGGACACAGTCGCGAACAAATCCGAATTAGCGCGGTCCCGAGCGGTTCAGTCGAATCGCAAGCTCGGTTAAAGAATACATATGGAGAATAACATCGATATTCAGCAGGAATTGCAGGACGCAGAGAACAGCGATGCGCCTGTGCCGATCATTTCGGTGCGGGATGTTACCGTTGGTTTCGGCGGGCGTGCTCCTGTGCTCGATAATCTGTCGCTCGATATCTACAAGGGTGAAGTTCTTGGCTTCATCGGCCCGTCAGGCGCAGGTAAGTCTGTGCTGATGCGGACCATCCTGGGGCTGAATAAAAAGCAGTCGGGCGAGATCGAGATATTAGGGCGTAATATCGATAAGCTGACTGAAATCGAGAAGATGGCAATCGATATGCGCATGGGCGTGCTGTTTCAGCATGGTGCGCTGTTTTCTGCCCTCAATGTGCTTGAGAATATTCAGGTTCCAATGCGCGAATATCTCGACCTGTCGCCAAAGCTCATGGACGAACTGGCGCGTCTGAAAATTGATCTGGTCGGATTAAAGCCGGATACGGCCGAAAAATTCCCGTCTGAGCTTTCAGGCGGTATGATCAAGCGTGCCGCATTGGCGCGTGCGCTGGCACTCGATCCAGATATTGTTTTTCTCGATGAGCCGACATCGGGTCTTGATCCAATCGGTGCTGCGGACTTCGATGAACTGATTGCCAATCTCCGCGATACGATGGGGCTCACTGTTTACATGGTGACGCACGACCTCGACAGTCTCTTTGCGATTTGTGATCGCATCGCTGTTCTGGGGAACAAAAAAGTTTTGGTTAGTGGTTCCATTGAAGACATGCTGACTGTAGACGATCCATGGGTAAAATCCTATTTTCGAGGAAAGCGCGCACGTCAGATTGACACATCAGCGCCGAGCAGACGGCGGCCCGGCAGCCGCTTGCAGACTGGATAAGATATGGAAACGAAGGCCAATTACGTACTGGTAGGAGTTTTCACGCTAATCGTCAGCCTGCTGGCTTTCGGTTTCGTGTACTGGATAGCTCGTTTCGGTGAAGCGCGGGATTCAGTTGAGCTCGACGTGCGCATACCTGGATCAGTTACAGGTCTGGGTATTGGTAGTCAGGTCTTGTTTAATGGTATCAAGGTCGGCGATGTCCGCTATCTGCATCTCGACGAAACCAATCCAGGAATGGTGATCGTTAAAACGCGCGTAAACGCAACCACCCCGATTACGCGCTCAACCGAGGCTACGCTGGGCTTTCAGGGTTTGACAGGTCAGGCCTATGTTGAGCTGAAAGGTGGTCGCCTTGACGAGCCCAATCTTCTTACCGAAGCAGCGAAAGAAGATACGGTCGCCCGAATAGATGCTGACCCTTCTGCCGTGAACAACCTGCTGGCAACGGCACAGGATATCTTTGCCCGGGCAAACTCCGTGCTTGGTGAGCTGGAAGGCTTTGCCAAGGACGCACGTGGTCCTTTGACTGATACGATCAACAACACCAAGACCTTCACAGATGCACTTGCCAAAAATGCTGACGTGATTGACGAACTTGGTTCGAACGCCGCAAACATCAACAAGATTGTTTCTGATGCACAACAAATGATGGCGCGCCTCAATGCTGCCTCCTCACGTGTTGAAAGCGTTATTGCAAAAGCAGACCAGCTGCTCTCCAGCGATGATAAAGACGGTGTGGTAGCACAGGCCAAGGCGACACTTGAATCCATTCGCCAGCTGTCGAGCAATCTGGATAAGCGTATCACACCAATCGCCAGCAACCTTGAGCGTTTTTCGGGACAGGGCCTGAGCGATGTTCAGGCACTGATTGGTGATAGCCGCCGCGCTGTGCAGCGTGTAGAACAGGCTGTGACTGACCTCGAACGCAACCCTCAGCGTTTGCTGTTTGGTGGCCCCGGTAGTGTTCCGCAGTATAACGGAAGGACGCGTCATTAATGTCCATTACAGGTTCTGTCGTGACAAAATCCCCTCGCAATTTGATCCGGAATGTTACTGCGCCCCTTCTGCTTGCAACCTTGTTGGCAGGATGCGGAACGACAACGCCGCTCGATACCTTCAGCCTGTCAGCGCCGCAATTGTCGAAATCTGCATCCGCGAGCCGCAAGAACCTTCAGATTCTGGTTCCTGCACCAAGCGCGTTGAAAGCGCTGGATAGCGAGAACATTGTCGTCAACACGGCACCCGGTGCGATTGAGTATCTCAAGGGCGCGCAATGGGGCGACAGACTGCCGAACCTCGTTCAGTCGCGTCTCGTGCAGGCTTTTGAAAACACCGGCGTCTTTGGCGGTGTAGGGCGACCTGGCGATGGCCTCGCTATCAATTACCAGATACTGACTGATCTTCGGGTGTTCAGTATCCAAACCTATGGCGCACAGAGGGCAGCCGTCATCGAAATAGCCGTCAGGCTTATGAACGACAAGAACGGCGAGGTACGCGCAACACGCATCTTCCGTTCAACAGTTCCCGTTTCAGGCACGACCAATAGCGGTTACGTAAAAGCTCTCGATGCTGCATTCGAACGCACTGCAAGCGACATTGTCAGCTGGACTATATCTTCGCTGTAAGTGTCGAAATTTCAGATCATTGAAGGCAGTTCGGGATGAACCGGACTGCTTTTTTTTATCACGTATCAGCGCCGCGCTCCCGCCACGCGGTTATTACTCCGATCTTAGAGCGTAATCCGGCCGGAGTGAAATGAGGGTCGGTAAGATTATGGTTCAAATAAAAGGGTTTAGAGCACCGATCTAATCCAATTAGACAGAGCTCGATTCGACGGTCCAGGACAAACGCAATGCCATTTGGCTTGCAACTGGATAACCAACATAGATCTCATCAAAATAATGCACTGCTTAAAGCAGCGACAATAAAAAACGCGGCCCGAAAGCCGCGTTCTTGTTTGTTCGTTCATCTGACTACGCTTAACGCAGGCGTCCACTTGCGTGAGCAAGCATGGTGTAAACCTTGCCGGTGTCCGATGTCAGGTAAGTCTGGGTCACCATGTTGTCGCGATCATTGCGGGCGACATCTTCAAGCAGACGCTGGAAGTCATCCATGTAACGGTCTACCGCACGGCGGAATTCACCATCAGTCTGGTACTTACGCTTGATGTCGTCAAAGGTCTGCTGACCCTTCAGCGTGTAGAGGCGGCGTGTGAAGACATTGCGTTCACCGCGGCGATAGCGATCCCAAAGTTCAACCGATGCTTCATGGTCGATTGCGCGAGCGATATCGACCGAGAGCGAGTTGAGCGATTCAACCACATGGCTTGGCGAACGTGGAGCCTGGGTAGGCTGTGCCTGCGAAGGTGCAGCAACTTCATCTTCGCGTGATGCGCGAGCCAGAAGATCGGAAACCCATCCACGTGGCTTTTCAGCTGACTGAGCAGGCTGCACAGCCTTCGGAGCTTCTGCCGGACGAGCACGAACGGCAACTTCGGCCTGCTGTGGATGCGGTGCTGCCACAGGTGCCTGAACCGGAGCAGGAGCAACTACTGGTGCTGCACGCTGAGTCTGGACCGGGCGCGAAACCGGACGATCTGCGCGGCTTTCACCGACATCGACCAGACGACCCGACTTGTTAACGATTTCAGCAAGCTCCTTGAGAGCGTTGATCTGTTCGCCAACAGCCTTGCGCATTGCGCTCGTCGTTTCCTTGGCTTCAGCTGGCATATCAAGAACGCCGCGCTTGAGTTCGCCACGTGTGGTGTCGAGCTCGCTACGGATTTCCGTTGCAGTGCGACGAATATCGTCAGTCGCGGCGGAGAACCTCTGCGATGCCTGCTCAACGATCTCGGCAACGCTCTCACGCATCTTCTCTGCCGAAGAACGTGTCTGGCCTTCAGCGCGCTGGAATGCCGAAGCAACCACGGTTTCAAACGACTGCATCAGTTTTTCGATGCCTTCAGACTTTTCAACCAGACCGGAAGCCAGCTTGTCGAGCGCCAGATGACGATCTTCAAGAGTGCCTGCGAGGCCATTCTGTGCCGAGCTGATCATGTCCGAAGCGGTCGAGAGAACTTTGCCGTGCTCTTCAAAGCGCTCGGCAATATCTGCGATCTGCGACAGCGTGCCGTCGGACAATGCGCGCAGCGTACCGATATTGGTGTCGATCAGGCCAGTCGAAGCCTGGAACATCTGCGCTGCACGGTTGGCATTTTCGACGAAGCTGCTTGTTGTTTCGACAAGACGACCATCGATATTCGTCAGATTGCGCGCAGCAGCATCGATCAGCTTGCCAAGTTCGCCGTTTGAAGCGGCGAGGCGATCGATCAATTCGCTGACATTTTCCGAAAGGCCGGTCTTTGCCTGCTGAACCGCTGCAATGGTTTCTGCCGTACGGTTGGCCAGTGCGTTGACGAGCGCTGCATTTTCAGCGCGCAGGCGATCAGTGGCTGCGTGGGTTGCTTCTTCCAGCTGTTCTGCAAGTCCGCGACCGCTATCCGCCAGACGCTGCACGAGAGGTTCGGCAGTATCATTGAGAATCTGCGTGATTTCCTGTGAGCGGGCCGCGAGAACTGCATTGAGTTCACGCGTACGCTCTTCAAGCGTAACAGCAGTCGTGTCTGTCACCTGAGCGATGCGTGCTTCAACGGAACCAAGTTCCATCGTGATGCGTGAACCAATGTCACCAAGGCGCGTTGCGATGGCATCTGCACGTTCAGCAAGACGGGCTTCCGTGCCGGACAGGTTCTCTGTAACGCTCGACGAGAAGGCTTCACTGTGACCAGCCAGCGTCTCGCTGGTTTTCGTCGCAGTATCAGCGATACGGGCTTCGATTGCCGACAGTTCACCGGTGAGGCGGTTTTCGATAACTTCAAGACCACCAGCAATCGCGCTCGCACGTTCTGCAAGACGCGCTTCAGTACCAGCGAGATTATCAACAACGCTGGCAGAGAATGCTTCGCTATGACCAGCCAGCGTCTCGCTGGTTTTCGTCGCAGTATCAGCGATACGGGCTTCGATTGCCGACAGTTCGCCGGTGAGGCGGCTTTCAATGGCTTCAAGTCCACCAGCAATTGCGCTTGCACGCTCATTCAGGCGGGCCTCTGTGCCAGCCAGGTTGTCAGCAACGCTTGCTGCAAATGCTTCGCTCTGACCGGCGAGTGTTTCGCTTGTCTTGCTTGCAGTGTCTGCAATGCTGCTTTCGATCTGTGCAAGACGCGATGCGATTGCATTTGCGCGTTCACCGAGGCGTTCTTCAGTAGCAGCGAGGTTGGTGGTGAGATCAGCACTGAAGCTCTGGCCGAAACCGTCGAGCGATTCACCAGCCTTGGCAGCTTCTGCGGACAGAACGCTTGCAGCTTCTGTGATTTTCTCACGCAACGAGCCAGCAACGACACCTGCACTCTGTTCAAGCGCGCGGCGAACGTTGTCGACGCCGATGGTGAGCGCCTTTTCCATGGTTTGTGTGCGTTCTTCGATAATGCCAGTCTGGCCTTCGAATGCGCGGGTAATGACATCGCTGCTGTTTTCAATCGCATTGTGCAGGTTTGCAGTACGCTGCGAAAGAATATCGCCGTGATCCTGAAGGGTCTGGCTAAGCGAAGCGGTGCTGTCAGTCAGCGTCTCACGGATCGCAGCTGTACGACCTTCAATGGTCTGCTCATGTCCATCAAGAATGTGGGCAAGGGCGCTGTTATGATCGTTCAGAACTGAACGGAGGCCGCTTGTGCGTTCCTCTACACGCTGAACGTGATCCGTGAATGTCGCTTCGAATGCATTGCGGCTTGCGCCAATCGTTTCGCTGATCGCCTGTGAACGTTCATCGAAGACGCGTGCCAGTTCCTGCTGATTGTCAGCGATAAGCGCTGTCAACGAGCTTACACGTTCATCGAAGGTCCGTGCCAGAACTTCACGATTTTCATTGAAATTATCGCGCAGTGCAGTCGTACGTTCATCCATCAGCTGAGCAAGAATCGTCTGATTTCCGGCAATGACGCTGTGCAAGGCTGCAGCGCGTTCGTCCAGCGAGCGGGCGTGATCAGCAAAGGTGGCATCAAGGCGCGAGGCGTTGTTAGCCATCTCTTCCTGCAGAACACTGGTTCTGTCGGCAAGAATGGCTGTATGCTGCTCTGCAGCTGAATTAAGAGCCGAAGCGCTGTTGTTGATGGCGCTCTCGATATCGCTCGTGCGTGCAGCAAGTGTATCGGCATGACCGCGAATGACCGCAGAAACGCGCTCGGTTTCACCTTCAAGTGACGATGCCAGGATATCGCGGCTTTCAGCAAGCTTACCCGCGAAGGACGACGCCTTCTCGTTGAGAATGCCACCCACGGTTTCGCTGATCGAAGTCAGATCATCGCTGATCTTCGTCTTCGTTTCATCGATCATGGTGCTGAATGCAGTACGGCCACCGGAGAAGGTTTCTGCAATCTCACGGGTGCGAGCAATGAGATTTTCATTGATCTGGCGCGAACGGGTTTCGAGAGCCGCATTGAGCTTTTCTGTGCTGCTGTCGAGTGCATGGGCGCGTGTTTCGAACTCGGTGAGGAGCGAACGACCACGTTCGTTGAGCGTTGTGTCAAGCTGCGTCAGACGCGCATCGAATTCGCTGACCATTGACTGCGTGGCTCCGCCCAGCAAGGTGGCGATCCCAGCGGTGCGTTCATCAAGCGCAGAGCTCACGCGTTCCGAAATGTCACGCGATTGCTGATCAAGCGTGGCAATGCGGGTGTCGAGTTCATTTGCAAATGCTTCACCAGAAGTGGTGATGCGCGTTGCGATATCGCCGGTACGCTTTTCAATCGCCTCAGCAATTGCGCCACCGCTTTCATTGATGCTGCCGATGAGGCGTTCACCAGAATCACCAAGAAGCGAGCTAAGCTGTTCAGATGCGGAGACAACATTGTCGCGTATGATATTGGCAGCGCTCGACAATTCTTCTTTCAGCTGCTCATGAGCGCCGGTAATTGAGGAGCGGACGCGCTCAGCATGGCTGACCACGGCTTCGCGCTCATTGCCAAGATCGCTGACGAGCGAACGGATACGGACTTCGTTGTCGCTATAAGCGCGTTCAAGCTGATTGACCTCAGACTGAACAAGCGTCTCAAGCTCAACAGCGCGTGCGAGCGTACGCTCAATGCCTTCGTTCATCGCAGCAACTTCGCGACGAACAGCCTGGCTCAGTGTGGATACACGATCACCAGCGGCGGCTTCAGGCTGCAAGAGCTTGAGAGCAGCTTCCGACATGCTGCGCGCTGCGACATGCATTTCCTGGGCACGACGGACGAGATGTGCGAAGCCCCAGAACATGACCACCGGCAATACTGTACCAGCGATTACGCCAATGCCGGCGGGGGACGTAAAGAAACCTTTGGTCGCCTGAAGGTTCGAAAAGACATCAGGGCTGATTGCCTTGCTGATCGCAATGCCACCGGCAGCCCAGAGCACGCTCATAGCTGTCGTTGTCCAATAGAGCTTGGAAGAACGTTCGGTTACACGGCGAGGCGCAGCAGCAATGGCTCTGCCATTGCGAGAATCATCGTTGGCAGGCGTGAGGGCGGCAGCAGACGTGGCAGCAACAACCGCCGATACTGGCGCCGATACTGACGATTGTGCTGGAGATGAGTTTGCAGGCTTTGGTGCAGCTTCCTGAACTGCGGGCTTGGTTTTGTTGGCGGGCTTCGGCGCAACATTAGCAGCTTCAGGCGAGGCGGATGGGAACACAGCATTGACGACTGGAGGCACAGGCGGCGCAGCTGGGCTTGCAATGACGGAAACGGTAGCAATCGTTTCGGCCTTTGCCGTTCCTTCCGTCGTAATGTCTACGGGAGAGACTTTCGCAGCATCGACCACTTTCGTGTTCTGCTCTGCAACCAACTCTTCGGCCGCACGCGAAATCTGCTCTTCCAGGTCATCGACTGAAAATTCTTCGCCAATCGCACTCAGGTCCATATCAATGTCGAAATCGTCGCCGAAATCGATATCGAGTGCCTGTTCAAGTGCCTGTTCGACCTCGTGGTCGAGCTTTTGCGCCTTGGATTTAGAAGCCATAGTCTTGCCTACCTCGTACTCATTACTGCGACGGCCGGATCATTATAGAGCCGTTACAAAACTTATTCCGCCATTTTTTATCGTATCGGCTCGGGCTTGTTAAGGAAATAGGCACCCGCGCCTGATGTCTAAAACTTTAAATACAAGGTTAACAAAAATGAGGGGACTTGCAAAAAATGCCGGATTTCTGGCGTTTTGACATTAACGATCATTCTGTGGAAATCAAACCGATGCGATAGAACACCTTAGCTCATCTCCGCTAAATCGTTAACAAAAATACGCGTTAAAGGAGAGCTGTTATTATTATTCTACCGATGGTTTGATTCATAAGGCCAGAAATCTGCACTGCGTTCAAACTAGCTGTTTCACCATCACAATAATGCTTATTGCGCCTGCACCACAAGGGTACATCAGCAAATTCTTATATTTACGGCTCAAAACGGCTTTGAAGCAATGGCATATTGGCGCAGTTATCTGCCGAATATGCTCCGGTGGTTGAAACTCCACGCATAAGGCCGTATTTGCCTCTGCGAGATATCAATCGCGCCGGGAAGGCGTGTGCAGGAACTTAAAATGACAAAAATTGTATTCGTATCCGCTGATGGCGCTTCGCGCACCGAAGTTGAAGCTGACAACGGATCGAGCGTAATGGAAGCTGCAATCCGCAACGGCATTCCTGGCATTGATGCTGAATGCGGCGGCGCGTGCGCCTGCGCGACCTGCCATGTCTATGTCGATGAAGACTGGACTGAGATCGTCGGCGGTCCAGATGCGATGGAAGAGGACATGCTGGATTTCGCTTACGAACCGCAGCCCAACTCGCGCCTTTCGTGCCAGATCCGCGTGACGGATGAGATTGACGGCCTCGTGGTCCAGGTTCCGGAACGTCAGAACTAATATTTCAAAGCAGAGTGGCGACATATAAGGAGCGTCGATGGTAGCCGAACGTCATTCTGACATCGCAATCATTGGTGCCGGGCCTGTCGCCCTTTTCTCTGTCTTCCAGCTCGGATTGTTCGGTTTCAAATGCCGGTTGTTTGACTCGATGGACCGCGCAGGCGGACAGTGCACAGCACTTTATACTGACAAACCCATCTTCGATATTCCGGCTTTTCCGGAAATTATGAGTGACGAGTTGGTCGATCGTCTGCTTAAGCAGATTGAGCCTTATCGTCCTGACTTTGAATTTAATCAGCTGATCTCAGGTATCACCGTTGATGAGCAGGGCGTCCAGCTTACAACTGCCGCTGCCGTCACCTTCAATGCCAAAGCTCTGGTGATTGCTTCAGGGCTTGGTGCTTTGATCTCTGCTGGTCAAATCGTGCGTCCCGATCCATTGGCTACGACTGGCGCTATGGCTGCTGTTGAGCGGTTCGGAAACGCAATTGTAGTCAGCTCCGAGACGTTTCGCACATCGCAGCCGAAAATATACGCTATTGGTGACGTTTGCCATTATCCGGGAAAGCTGAAACTCATAGTTTCCGGTTTCCACGAGGCTGCCCTGATGACCCAGGCCATCAGGCGCGAACTACAGCAAGCCAGATAAGATTCAGATTCTACTGAACCATTTTTTCGAGTTTATAAGTCAGCAGGCGTTCAAAGCGGCGTTCAAAATTGATCGTCTCGACCCGGTCGAACCGTTCCTGCGCCTTATCATGCGCAGCCATCAGGCGTTCCGTCACTTTATCAATGTCAGTGCGCAGGGTCACGCAATCGGTACGGCTCCGCAAGGAGCGTATCTCTCGCTCCATTTCGCTGGCATGGCTGCGGGCAATCACAATATGGCTTTCTTCGTGGCGTCGAATATCCTGATACAAAGTATCCCAGATCAGCGCGAGCTCGGGAGAGGCTTTGCGGCGCTGCTTCCAGCGTGGCAACATGACCTTTGCATGGACATTCACATAAACGTCCTGAACTTTGCAGGCGCGATCACCGGCAGCGCGGCCATAACGGACTTTAGCGTCGAAGCGGATTTCAGCTGCACCCGGATGATGCTGACCGGTTTTCTTGAGAAAAGGACCGCTGCGCGACAATGCCTTGTCGAGATCTTCAGCAGTCTTTCCGTTGACATTGTAATAGCTGAACGTCCGGAAAATGGATGCGGCTTCAGCGTGCGGTGCAACAACAGCAAGCGCCAACCCCAGAGCCAGAACCCGTTTTTTCAAAGACATGTTCCGGCACCTCTTCATAAAACCAGAAAGAAACTCGTAAATTCATTGATGAGCAACATGGCATGCAATCGTCAAGAGAACTATAACGACCTTCATAAAACGACATAGTGCCTGTTTGGCTGCATTCGGTTCGAAAAAAGACAATTGGAATATTCGTCAATGATGAAACAATGGCAACTTGCCCACGGTCGTAACCTCCAATTGGGTGCAAAATCTGTCATTATGGGCATTCTCAACGTCACACCGGATTCCTTTTCCGATGGCGGTCGCCACAACGATCTCGATAAAGCCCTCGACGTTGCCGAAACAATGCTCGCGGATGGGGCAACAATTATCGATGTTGGGGGAGAGTCCACACGCCCAGGCAGTGCTGCCGTTGATGCCGAAACTGAAGCAGCACGCGTTGTGCCAGTTATTCAAGCGATTACACAGCGTTTAGGCTGCATCGTTTCAATCGATACCTATCGCGCCTCAACCGCGCGGCTTGCGGTGGAAGCCGGTGCGCATATCGTCAACGACGTATGGGGGCTGCAACGGGAACCTGAGATCGCGCAAGTTGCAAAAGATACAGGCGCAGGACTGGTCATCATGCACACCAGCCGCGATAGAAGCACCGATCCTGACGTAATTGCCGATCAATTTGCATTTGTAGATGTATCGCTGGAGATCGCGGGCAGGGCAGGTATTGAAACCTCCCGCATCGTTCTTGATCCGGGTTTTGGTTTTGGCAAAGACAAGGACGAAGACCTTGCGCTGATGGCGCGCATGGAGGAATTGCAGCGGTTCGGTTATCCTTTACTCGTCGGAACCTCGCGCAAGCGCTTCATCGGTGCGATTACTGAACAGGTGGATCCTTTGAAGCGCGATGTGGGAACTGCTGCAACATCAGTTGCAATGCGTTTGGCGGGAGCCGACATCTTCCGTGTTCACAATGTCGCTTTTAATAGGGACGCACTTGCAGTTGCCGATGCTATCCTGCAAAGCAAAGCAAATTCAAAATAGGAACCATGGCCGTGTACACAATCCGTATCATGAATTGCGCATTCTTCGCGCACCACGGCGTCTTTGACGAGGAACACAAACTCGGTCAGCGTTTCTATGTCGATGCGATACTGGACGTCGATCCCGGCGACTCGCTGGACAATGACGACATTGAAGGCACAGTTCATTACGGAATCGCTTTTACTGTCATTCAGGACATCATCACCGGCCGTCAGCGTTATCTCATCGAGACACTTGCACTTGATGTCGGTAAAGCACTGGTTGCTCGCTTCCCGCAGATCAAACGCGCTGAAATCACCATTCGTAAGCCGAATGCGCCAGTTCCGGGCGTTCTGGATCATGTCGAAGTAACAGTGGTTTATCCGCGCTGATGAGCAACACTGCTATCTATCGTGCATGGCTGGGGCTCGGCGGTAATATCGACGATCCCGTCGCATCCATGGCCAAAGCGTTAAAGCTGCTTGATGCACGTGGCGACACAAAGATCGTCGCTGTTTCAAATGTCTATCGCACACCGCCCTGGGGTAAAACGGATCAGGCCTGGTTTCACAATGCCTGTGCGGAAATCGAAACTGCACTTGAACCACTTAAGCTTATTGAGACATGTCTCGACGTGGAACGTTCGCTTAAACGGGTGCGGTTAGAGCGTTGGGGACCACGCATTATCGACATCGATATTCTTGCGATGGAAAAATCAGGCGAGGCGATCGTCATGAATGAACCGGCGCTTGAGCTTCCACATCCACGCATTCAGGAACGCGCATTCGTGCTCGTCCCACTCAATGACATTGCTCCGACACTTAAGATTGCAGGCAAAAGCGTTTCTGAGTGGGAAATGGCGTGCGCCAGCTCTGAAATAGAAAAAGCCCGCACTGATGCGGGCTGGTGGCTTGAATAAACGCGCTGACTTTCAGCGTTTAATTTTTGGCGATGCTACCCACCGCCATGTTGTCGATGCGCTTCAAGCTCATCCCGATGACTGGAACGAGTTCCTTGTCAACGCGGACAGACACTGTGACATTCATGGTGTTTTTATCGGCAACGCGCGCAAGCATCGCGCCATTAAGTTCCTTGCGGTTCAGGCCGAGAACCACTTTGTTTCCAGTCACCGAACCTGACGTTACATTCAGCCCCTTGCCCTCTGCACCGTCATTGAACTTGCCGGCATAGCTGGAACCAACGCGCGTGACAGTTGCCTTCATTGGTTGAGAGAAAACACCGACCCGGCAAGAGCCATCCAGTGTCATGCCGACTGCGTCGTTGGGCGTTGTGCCTGCCAGCGAGCAAACAAACTTGGTGCCCTTATATTTCCCGGCGACAATTTCACCCGGACCGGACCATTGGCCCTCAATTGTCTGGAAAAACTGTTCATCCTTATCTGCGGCCAGAGCTGGCGCAGCAAAAAGCGATGCGGGCAGTAGCGTGAGGCATGCAGCGATGTAGTTTTTCATATTCAGCTCTGTCCCGGAATCTCGACCCTAAGGCACCATTCCAATAATTTATCTGTAAAGACTTCGCAACCGAATGCCCAACCATCGGGCGTCAGTGCGTTTCTTTGGCGCAAGGATCACAGATTCGAGCACCCGATACGTCTATCTCATATTCGTTGCGAATGGTTAATGCTTCGTTGTCATAGCCATTAAAGTCAACGTTATTACCAGAATATGAATGTACTCTAGAGCGCGTTTCGATCTGATTGGATCAGATCGGCGCTCTAAATATTTATTTTAACGCGCATCTTTGTCCGAAAACCGTTTCACACTTTTCGGGATGCGCTCTAGCTGCGAGATGTCGGTTTCGTGCCTTTCTCGCCGCTTATGCGCGCGATATCGCCAATAAAGTCACCAACGCCGGGACGTTTTTCCGAATTAAACGGAAAGGGGCGCACAACATCCATAGCTGCGATTCCGATGCGGGCAGTCATCAATCCATTGACTACACCTTCACCGAGTTTCGCAGAAAGGCGCGATGCCAGTCCATGGCCGATGAGCTGCTGAATGACACTGTCACCCATGGCAATAGTTCCAGTCACGGCAAGATGCGCCACGACCCGACGTGCAAGTTTGAGAAAACCCAATGTCCCCGGACGTCCACCGTAAAGCTGTGATAGCCGCCGGATCAGGCGGGCGGATTCAAAAATCACATAGCCGATATCGACAAGCGCGCGCGGGCTGATCGCGGTTACGATGGAAACTCGCTTTGAAGCATTCAGGATTAATGCACGCGCTTCACGATCAAGCGGGCGCAATATTTCAGTCTCAGCAAGGCGGATCAGATTGCGGCCATCGATAATATCATCAGCCAGCCCGTCGAGCATTTGTCGTCCACGTGCGGTTTCAGGCAGGCCTGCCGCTATTGTGCGAAGCGCGTCAACAGCCTTGCGTGCCGCTGCCATATCATCACGCTCCGCCGCATCGGCGGCATCTTTGCGCAAGTGCTGCACCGATGCCAGCCGCCGTAAAGCCCATAATTCTCGCACGATAATTGCAACGAATGAAGCAAGCGCAATCAAGGCCACGCCAAGCGCCGTCCAGCCAAGCCAGTCAGCACGCGTGAAAAGCGCCCGAATGAGGTCTTCGGTCCAAATGCCAATGGCAAATGAAACCAATATGCCGAGAGCCCCCAACAAGACCTTGCTCAAAGACCAGCGCCGCCGGGGCGGCGCTTCAAATGACGGGTCCAAAACTTCCAGTTCAGCCGCTTCCTCGTCGCTCAAGGCAAAGACGTCAGTTTCTGGAACGACCTTATCCAGGTCTGTGACAGCACGCGGACGACGCGGTGCTTCTTGCTTCGCCTCAGATGCCGAAACTGTTTCTGTTGGCTTCTTAACGGTAAACGCTGCGGGTTTGCGTGGAGGCTGCTCACTCATGCCAGACGATCCCCGATTAGAAACTGGAGTGCACGATCAAGCCTGATATGGGGCAATGAAAGAGTTAAACCTTCGGCTGTTTTCTCCAGACGTGGAGGTCTGAAACGCACGAAGCGAATGGCTGATTCGTGGCTCGAAAGTGAAGGCTCGAATATTACATTAGGATTTTTTGGTAAATCACCGGGAAATATAGCAGTTTCTGTTTCGCCATCGAACACTTCTGCATCAATTCGTTCGCCTCTAAGCGGTGTCCCGATGATGACTGGCAGTGTGTCCTTGCCTTCTTTCACAGTTGCTTCACGCGTGGCTCGAACAGCCGCCATAGCCAGCACGTCAATATCAGCACCTGAAAAATCAGCGCGTTCTATTGCGCGTTCAACAAGACGGCGAACAATCGCCTGCAACCTGTCATGGCTCTCGTGGTGAAGATGATCAGCTTTGGTAGCTGCAACCAGAATACGGCCAATGCGACGCTGGATAAGGCCAGTCAGTAGATTGGCGCGACCGGGACGAAAGCAAGAAAGAATGTCGGTCAGTGCGCGTTCAAGGTCGGCCACCACGGCACCACCTGCATTCATGGCTTGCATGGCATCAATCAGGATAATCTGGCGATCAAGCCGGGCGATGTGTTCACGGAAGAACGGTTTTATCACATGCGTTTTGTAGGCCTCATAGCGACGCTCCATCATTGCGGCCAGACTGCCGGTTTTGAAATCTTCCGGCTTCAGTCCGGGTAAGGGAGCAAAAGTAAGCGCGGGTGAACCTTCAAGATCACCTGGCATCAGAAAACGCCCCGGCGGCAGTGTTGACAGAGCACGTTCGTCTGCTTTGCCAGCACGCAGATAAGCCGTGAAGCTTCTGGCCAGTCGTTGAGCGGTCAATTCGTCTGCATTGTCGGACGGCGAAACGGTTTGCGCGTCGTGCAGCCACATCTGTGCAAGATCAATATGCGTTGGCTCACTGGCCAGAGCAAAGGAATCCGCACTGAATTCGCTATAGGTCTTTCCGAGCAGGGGGAGGTCGAGCAACCACTCACCGGGATAATCGACAATATCGACCGACAGTCGCCCCGGCGAAAGCCAGCGACCCCACGCGGATGCGGTCTCATATTCAATCGTGAGACGAAGTTGCGAGATAGCACGCGTCGAATCCGGCCAGATACGTTCGTCGAGCAAAGCCGAAAGATGTTCTTCATACTGAAAACGCGGAACGGCATCATCTGGCTGCGGTTCGAGCATGGAACGTGAAATGCGACCCGACTTGTAGGCTTCAAACAGGGGCAGGCGCCCGCCATGCACCATATTGTGCACCAGTGCGGTTATGAAAACCGTCTTACCAGCGCGAGAAAGACCAGTGACACCAAGTCTCAACGATGGAGACATCAAACCCGTTGCTCGATCTGTCAGCGTATCGAGCGCAATCCTTGCTTCATCGCCGAAACTGGTCAGTTTTGCCAATTGTTCCCTCGTGAGAATTACATCTTGTCACAGCCATACATAGGAACTCGTGAGGCGTATCAACAAGGAAGCGTTGGATTCAATCGATAAGTCCTTAATTAGGCAGAGGAAAACTATCCAGGAAACCTTGCCCACGAGCAATCTCCGATAGCGGCCCATCAAAGTTGATTGTAGCGAGTGCTGCCGTCGGGAAGCCAGCTTCGAGCCTTGAAAGGCTTGAGGGTTCACCATCGCCGCAAAGAGCCAATGCAAGGTCTTCCATACTTGGGTTGTGCCCGACCAGCATCAATTGGTCTGAATCTGCATTTTTCTTTATCGCCTGCATATATTCGCCGGCACCGCCACTATAGATCGTCTCATCGATGATCATTTCTGCATCTATTCCGAGCCGTTCAATCAAACCGGACGCAGTTTCGCGCGTGCGGCATGAAGCAGAAAGCAAAACCTTGTCCGGAAAAAGCTTCGACGTCTTCATAGCTTCAGCCAACAGGTTCAATGAGGAGATACCTTCTTCGTCCAGCGGCCTGTCAAAGTCTTTCATTGCAGGCTTTGCCCATATTGCTTTGGCATGGCGGAGGAGAAAAAGACGACTCATTGAGGGCTCCAGAGTGCATTTTGACGCGCTTGCGGCTCAATTCATGCCACATTTTCTGCAAGATTGCTCCGTCTACATGCAGTTTCGGGCAACTTTCTGGTATGACGTGTGAATATTCACAGATAGTTTTGCTACATAATTGGGCATAATCTGAAGGATCGATTGTTCTTCATTTGTAATTATGTTTCTTAAGCAGGCGACTACCTAATAGTTTGAAGTCTTTTATAAAAACAAAATCGAATAAATTACTTTTTAAAATTCAGATGCATATTTTTTCATCAAAATCACACAATTTTGATGAATTAAAAAGTAGTGAGACGTGTGTGTTTGATGTTGTGTCCTTGTTGCTATGGACTTATATAACCGCTCGCGTCTCCTAGATGTGGGGTGATTCAGAATGAGTGAATTGATCGACCTTGACTATAGGCCCACTGAAGACGAGCCGTTCATGAATGAACGGCAGAAGTCTTACTTTCGTGCAAAACTTGTTGCATGGAGGAATGATATTCTGCGCGAAGCGCGCGAAACTCTCGAAGCGCTGCAGCAGGAAAATGCAAATCACCCGGACCTGGCGGATAGGGCATCCTCCGAAACGGACCGGGCAATTGAACTTCGCGCTCGTGACAGGCAGCGCAAACTGATTTCCAAAATCGATGCAGCTTTAAGCCGTATTGACGAAGGGACCTATGGTTTCTGTGAAGAAACCGGCGATCCAATCAGTTTGAAACGACTTGATGCACGACCAATCGCAACGCTTTCTATTGAAGCACAAGAGCGCCATGAGCGCCGCGAAAAGGTCTATCGCGACGATTGATCTTCATCAGGTTGAGTAGAAAATTCTTTAAAGGCTGCGTCTCACGCAGCCTTTTTTCTTTGTGCTCTAATCAGTCAAAAAGTAAGGGTATCAGCCTGTTCGACTGATACCCTTGATTTTAGCCATTGCTTTCAAGCTCATCACTTTCAAGCAATGAGGATTACTTAAAAGTTGCGGGTCTCATTCTTGGTAAGTTCACCGAGAAGTTTTTCCATTTCATCCTCGATGCTGTCATCCGGCTTGCCACCATTCGGAGAGATATCGAGCGACCCCAGAAGCTCTTCTTCGAAAATATCCACTTCCAGCATTTCAGGTTCATTGTCGGCAGAACCAGTAGGGCTTTCTGTTTCAAGATCAGCCATGATGGCATCGTGAAAAGCGCCGCCAAGATCGCCAAGATCATCATCAACCGCTTCCGGGGCTTCCGGCACCGGATTTGAAGGAGCAGAAACTTGCTCTGTCTTGAGGGCAGGCGGCGTGAAATCTGGTGCTGATGAGGTCGTCACCGCCGGGCTTTGTAAAATGTCACCGATTTCAGGAGCTGTTGCCTTTGCACTCGCCGTCACTTCACGCTCTGGCGTAACACCACCAAGATCAGAGGCTGCAACAGTTGCCGCTGCAGCTGCAGCGGCACTGGCACCCAGGCCGGACGTTGAGCTGAGAACCCCACGCGAAACCTGGCTGAGAGGGTAGGCAGGATGCAAGCGTGGTGACTGTGGCTGTTCCGCCGGACGCTCAGCTGGCAGTACCGTGCGTGGTTGTGGCGGATAGTTGGGAGCTGGGCGTGGCGGCTGTGGACGCGCCTGAATGGCGGGTGCCTCAACAGTTTTGGGTGCCTGAGGAGCAACTGGCGTGACGGGCGGGCGTGGAGGAGCGCGAAACTGTGGCGTTTCAGGATTCACCTGCTGAGATGGTGTTTCCCGAACTGGTTCTGATTTGCGCTGCACCGGCGTTTCGATCGGGGAATTCAGTTGAATGGCTTCGCCTTTTTCCACCGCTTGCTGGGTGAGAGCCGGTCGCTCTGTCACCTCGGAAGTGATGCTTGCCTCATGCTGACGAAAACGTTCGATATGTTCCGCTTCGATACGCACGCTTTGCGCACGAGAATTGGCCCGCGATTCCATGACGATATTCTGTTCGACGACCACGTCAGTAGGACCACCGATAAGCAGAAGATGTTCAACATCATCACGGCGGATCAGAACCAGCTTGCGGCGGCTATCCACCGCTGCTGCATCCATAACCGAAAGTCTTGGCTGACGTCCTGTTCGACCGTTCGTGGCAAAAGTTCCACCGCTGAAGCGACGAATAATACTCAGAACAACGAAAATTCCGCCTAAAATGATCGCAAAAATAAGGATGAAGCCGACAATATTTGCCGCGCTTTCTCCAACAAGACCGCTGAGCCATTCCTTCATGCGGGTAACCCTCTCATACTAAAACGAATAATGTCCGGTTGACGGAAACCACAAATTCCCCGCGCTTCAAATCAACGTGACAACTCATGTCTATAGAACACTAGTTCAATTTACCCTGCTTGGGAATGTTCCATCAATTTGCTAGAAACATATGATCCCCAGCCAAAACAGTGCAAAACACCTTAGTAGATGCTGTTTTGAGGTCGGCAAGCTTGTGCTGTCGGGCAATTAACGCATTCTGCGAATCGTATATACCCTGCAATATGCGTCAAAATCTGGCACAAGACATGAAGCTGGAAAACGATGCAGGGAACGTGATTGGTTTTGCTTGATGAATAAGATAGCGCTTGAGCTGGAAGTAACAGCGAACGGACGATTTGTCGTCCATGCAGTTCAGCCAAACAGCATGAAAGGGCAGTGGGCCTGATGTCGCGACAGACGGACGATAATTATCCGAAACCGCTCGTCATGCCGAAGCGTGGCTCAAGCTCAGCTCTAAGGCTCCTGATTATCGGCATTGTGCTGACAGTAGCAGCCCTTGTCTATTTCCTGTTTCGCGACAAGCTCGGTGACGGTTTTGCTATCGTCCTGATGGGCATATTGTCCATGATTGGCGTGTTCTATCTATTTGGCGCTGCCACAGGTCTAATCCAGTTCAGCCAGCGTCATGGCGGGCAGGATCTGGCTCATACCTTCATGGATACGCTGCCAGAAGGAACCGTAATTTCGGATTCCCGTGGCCAGATCGTTTACGCCAATAATTCCTATGCCGGGATGACCGGAGTAGCCACTGCCGACGGCGTACGCTCGCTCGACAATATCCTCACGAATGAACCCGCTGCCTCGGATGCGATCTATCGCCTGACAAATGCTGTCCGCGATGGCCTCTCAGGGCAGGAAGAAGTGCGCATTTCCGGCGGTCTTTCACGTGATGGCCATGGCTCTGCCGCACCAGTCTGGTATCGCATCAAAGCGCGTCCAGTCGATGGCGGACAGGACTTCAAGGGGCAACTGGTCGCCTGGCAGATTGCCGACATTTCCGATGAGCGTGCCGAACAGGAGCGCTTCTTTCAGGAACTGCAGGAAGCGATCAATCATCTCGATCACGCACCAGCCGGTTTTTTCTCTGCTGATCCGGCCGGGCGCATCATCTATTTAAACGCAACGCTCGCGGAATGGCTTGGCGTCGATCTCACCCAATTCACACCGGGTTCGCTTACACTCAACGATATTGTTGCAGGCAGCGGAATGGCGCTCATTAAGGCCGTCAAGGCAGAACCGGGCACCAGCCGTAATACAGTCATCGACCTTGATCTGATCAAGCGCAACGGCCAGAGCCTCGCTGTTCGTTTCTATCACCGGGTTCAGGCCGCACGCGACGGAACACGCGGCACAAGTCGCACAATCGTGCTGGATCGCGCAGAGGGGGATGATTCATCGGCAGCATTGCGTTCTGCTGAAGTGCGATTCACGCGCTTCTTCAATTCAGCACCGATGGCAATTGCCGCTGTGGATGCCGAAGGGCACACATTGCGCACCAATGCGCGCTTCCTCGACATTTTTGCACCCGTTGTTGATCGTGATGCGGTCGATAATCGTGTGAAGCTTGAAAAGGTCGTTCATGAACGTGACCGCGAAACCTTCAATAAGGCACTGGCCGCAGCATTTGCGGGGCAGGCCAGCATTTCGCCGGTCGATACTGTTCTTCCGGGCAATGAAGAGCGCCACATTCGTTTCTATTTGAGTGCTGTCACCGATCTGCGCGAAACCAGCGAAGAAGCTGCCATCATTTCTGCAGTGGAAACTACCGAGCAGAAAGCGCTCGAAAATCAGATGGCGCAAAGCCAGAAGATGCAGGCCGTTGGTCAGCTTGCCGGTGGTATTGCCCACGACTTCAACAACGTGTTGACTGCGATTATCATGTCGTCGGATCTGCTGCTGAGCAATTATCGCGCGTCCGACCCGTCCTTCCCGGACATCATGAACATCAAGCAGAACGCAAATCGCGCGGCTTCTCTCGTTCGACAGCTACTGGCCTTCTCACGCCGTCAGACGCTGCGTCCAGAAGTTCTTGACCTTACCGATGTGCTGGCCGATCTGCGCATGCTTCTGGCACGCCTCGTTGGCAAGGATATCGGTCTTAAGATCGAGCATGGACGTGATGTCTGGCCGGTTAAGGCTGATCTTGGCCAGTTCGAGCAGGTTGCCGTCAACCTGGCCGTGAATGCCCGTGACGCCATGCCGGAGGGCGGCGAGATCACTTTGCGCACGCGCAATGTCAAAGCGTCCGAAGCGGCAAAGCTTAACTATCGAGACCTCCCTGAAGCCGACTATGTCGTCTTTGAAGTTGCAGACAATGGCACCGGCATTCCTGCGGACGTGCTTGAGAAAATCTTCGAACCGTTCTTCACCACGAAGGAAGTAGGCAAGGGGACGGGTCTCGGTCTTTCGATGGTCTATGGCATCATCAAACAGACCGGCGGCTTCATCTATTGCGATTCCGAAGTCGGTAAGGGCACAACCTTCAAAATTTTCCTCCCGCGCCACATTGAAGAAAAGGGTGCGGATAACGCGCCGGTAGCAGTCAAAGAGAAGAAGGTCGAGAAAGCAACTGACCTCTCGGGCTCTGCAACAGTTCTGCTTGTTGAGGACGAAGACGCGGTTCGTATGGGCGGTGTACGCGCACTGCAGTCGCGCGGCTATACTGTGCACGAAGCGGCGTCAGGCGTCGAAGCTCTTGAAGTTCTCGAAGAACTGAACGGCCAGGTCGATATCGTTGTCTCCGATGTTGTTATGCCTGAAATGGACGGCCCGACACTTCTCCGCGAACTGCGTAAGACACATCCGGACATCAAGTTCATCTTTGTATCCGGTTATGCAGAAGACGCATTTGCACGTAATCTGCCAGCCGATGCCAAGTTTGGTTTCTTGCCTAAACCGTTCTCTCTCAAACAGTTAGCGACTGCTGTTAAAGAAATGCTGGAGAAAGAGGATTGATGAAAGTTATCGGTTCGGAAAGCGATGCGTGAGCGCATAATTTCGATTTTCGGCGGCGGACCTGCAGGGTTATTCGCCGCCGAACGCTTGTCGGCGCTTGGGCATTCCGTCACGGTTTATGAACAGATGCCAACCGTTGGGCGCAAGTTTTTGCTGGCAGGCAAATCCGGTCTCAACATCACGCATTCCGAAGAATTTACACAATTTGCGCAGCGCTATGGCGCGAGCAACGATCATCTGTTGCCAGCGTTACAACAATTCACACCACAGAATTTACGCGACTGGGCAGATGCGCTCGGAGCTGAAACCTTTGTCGGTTCATCCGGTCGCGTTTTCCCGAAAGCGATGAAGGCTTCGCCTTTGTTGCGCGCGTGGGTACGTCGATTGGAAGCGCAGGGCGTCAAAGTACTGACCCGTCATAAATGGATCGGCTTCAGCTCTGGCAAGCCACTGGTTCAAACGCCAAACGGAATTGAACCTGTATCGTGCGACGCAGCCCTTTTTGCCTTCGGTGGAGCAAGCTGGCCCAAGCTCGGCTCCAATGGCGTATGGAGCGAAATATTCGCAGAACAAGATATCCAGATTGCACCGATGCGTCCGGCCAATTGCGGTTTCGATGTCAATTGGAGTGACATCTTTGCCGAACGCTTCGCAGGCGAGCCAGTCAAGTCGGTGACGATCACCAGCAAGGCAGGCACAACACAAGGCGAGTTTGTGATTACGCGCGGTGGTGTCGAAGGTAGTCTTGTCTATGCGCACTCCGCCGCTCTGCGCGACGAACTGGAACAAAAAGGGCAAGCCAATCTGGTTCTTGATCTGGCGCCGGGACGCACAATCGAACGATTGACGCATGACCTATCACGACAAGATAAGAAGTTAAGTATCAGTAATATATTGCGAAAAGGGGCAGGGCTGACAGGCGTAAAAGCAGCTCTTGTGCTCGAATTTCAGCGGGAGAAAAACCCGACTATACTCGCACAGACCATCAAATCTCTCGCAATTCCACTTGTTCGTCCTCGACCGATTGAAGAAGCAATTTCTTCGGCAGGAGGCATAGAATGGAACGAGCTCAATGAGCACTATATGCTTAAAAAACTGCCCGGTATGTTCGTGGCTGGCGAGATGGTTGACTGGGAAGCCCCAACCGGCGGCTATCTCCTGACCGCATGTTTTGCGATGGGGCTGGCGGCAGCAAACGGCATCGATAACTGGTTACGAAACAAGGGTTAGATTTCTCAATCATCCGCGATATCGGGGGGCAATATGAAACGCTTTTTGAAAGTTACCGGTTCCATTGTCCTGATAGCCATTCTTGGCGTCGTATTATGGCTGAGCTTCAAGCCCCCGGAGCTTCTTAAAGTCGGCACAGGCTATGCCGCCAAGATTGTCTGCTCCAATGTCTTTCTGGCGCATCGCGATGCTGAGGCCGTACTTGCCGACGATGTGCAGGCACCGGGGCATCCGCTGCTGAAATATCTCAACGTTTCCGTAAACGAGGCGCATCAAAGCGTTACCGTGCACATCTTCGGCTTCTTTGCGCCAAGCAAAGCAATTTATCGTCCGGGGCTAGGCTGCGCCAATATTCATGACGAGGATTTACGTCCCGATCTGCAAATGCCAGCGGATACGGCAGCGCTTATATCCGACATCAGCATCAACCCGACAGTCCAGAACATTATAGAAAACCCGGCGCTAGCAGGGCCGGGCATGCGTGCAATCGCTGTTCTCAAGAATGGTGAAATTATTGCCGAAACCTATGGCAAGGGCTTTGATGCCAGCACTCCATTGCTTGGCTGGTCCATGACAAAATCGATTATGGCGACCTTGATCGGTATGCGCATTGCGGAAGGCCACATGGATCTGAAACGCGACCACTTGCTGCCGGAATGGAACAGTGACGATCGTTCCAAAATTACACTCGCTGATCTGATGGCCATGGAAAGCGGCCTCAAATTTGACGAAGATTATGGTAACGTCACGGACGTGACGCGCATGCTGTTCCTCGAGAACAATATGACTGGATTTGCCGCCTCTCTGCCGCTTGAAGCGGAACCAGGTACCAAATTCAATTATTCGAGCGGCACGGCAAACATCTTATCCAAACTCTATATGGAAAGCTTTAACAGTCGCGATGAAGCAATTGTCTATGCGCAAAAGGCGCTCTTTGAGCCGTTAGGCATCGCGAGCGCCACATTGGAGGCCGATGCCAGCGGCATTTTTGTTGGTTCTTCTTACCTCTATGCAAATGCGCGCGACTGGCTTTATCTCGCGCGATTTCTTCTCGACAATGGTAGGATTGGCGACAAACAACTGTTGCCAGCTGACTTCGTAAACTTCATGCGCCAACCGTCCAAAGCCTCAGAGGGGCGTTACGGATCGGCGCAAGTATGGCTGCAAAGTGCAGGAGTGCATGTTGGTACAGAAGGCATCCCGGCAGATGCCTTCTGGATATCAGGGCATGATGGACAGAGCATTCTCATCGTTCCGTCGATGCAGCTGGCAATTGTCCGCCTTGGTCTCACTCCGTCACGAACTGGATATAAAGTCCCAGAGCTTCAGGCGGCAGTGGTCAAAGCACTTCACTGATCCGGTTTCAGATCAACGAGGTTGAGTTTGCGAAAGTCTCCGCCGCTTGGATTCTGGAATGGATAAAGGCCAAACTCCGGCATGACTGCATAGAGATGATCGAAAATATCGGACTGGATCTGCTCGTAAGAAGCCCAGATTGTTGTGTTCGTGAAGCAGTAGATCTCGAGCGGTAAGCCGTCCGGTGTTGGGTCCATCTGGCGCACAATCAAAGTCATCCCTTTATGAATGCCGGGATGACTGCGCAGATAAGTTTCAACATAGGCTCGGAATGTTCCTATATTGGTAAAACGGCGCGTGTTGACCGGGTTCTTTGCCTTGTCGCCGAGCTTTGCATTCCAATCGGCGATTTCTTTCTCTTTCTTCGATAGATAAGCCGTCAGCTGATCAATGGATGCAAGGCTTTGGAGCTCTTCTTCGCTCAGAAAACGGATCGTCGCCTGATCGATAAACAGGGCACGCTTGATGCGTCGGCCACCCGATTGCTGCATCCCGCGATAGTTTTTCATCGGTTCGGTGATGAGCTTGCGGATTGGAACGGTGGTGATGGTCTTGTCGAAATTCTGCACCTTCACCGTATAAAGCGCGATCTCAACCACATCGCCATTGGCATCGAGGTTTTTCATCTCAATCCAGTCACCGACACGCACCATGTTTGAAGAGGCGATTTGCATACTGGCTACGAGCGAAAGCAGCGTATCCTGAAAAACCAGAATAAGTACTGCGGCCATAGCACCGACACCGGACAGAAGGATGATCGGGGATCGGTCCAGCAGCGTGGCAATTATAAGTACAATTGCCACGATATATATCGCGAGCTTGCTGACCTGAATGTAGCCCTTGATTGGGCGGTCTTTCGCTTCTTCACGGCGGCTATAAAGCGTATCCACAACGCTTAGAAAAGCGCTCACTGTAAATGCCAGGGTCAGAATAATGAATGCCGTTGCAACATTACTGATGATCGTCAGTGCGGTCTGCGGCAACCCGGGCACAGCAGCAATGCCGGACGAAATAATCAAAGCCGGAACGATGTTGGCCAGATGACTGACAACACCGTTTCTTTTCAGTTCCTCATCCTGACCAAAGGCCGTTCTCTGAACAACCCTGTCCAAGACTTTGAGCAATATCGCTTTAATGAGGAAATTTGCGACAAATGCCGCAAGAAAAAGACCGCCAAGGGATGCAACCGTTTGCGCCCAAGGGTGGGCAATAAAGAATTCCGACAATAGACTTTCCCAAATGAAATGTTCGAATGATTTGGTGATTGTTCAACAGTGGTACGTGTATGAACTGCTGAAATCAACCGTTCGCATCATTTCAAATAAAAGCCCCGGCCAGAGGCCAGGACTTTTATCCATACAGTACACAAGGATATAGTTTTACTGCGCAGGAGCAGGTGTTGCTGGCGCTGTAGACGGATCAGCCGCGGGCGCGTCTGTCGCTGGAGTCTCTGTCTCACCTGTAGCGGCTTTATCGGCTACACCGTCGGCAAAGAGTGCAGAACGATCAAAACTAGGTGCCTCGGTCAGCTGCTCCTTCGTGGCCTTGATGACCAACCACTTTTTGCCGTCGCTTCGTGTTGCAAGCTGTAACTGATCAGGGCTGACAGCCACGTCCTTCTCGCCGACACCAAGGAAGCCACCGACACCAATCACGGCTGCCTGAATTTCGCCTTCAGGGCTGGTGATCAAATCGTTGAGCTTACCAACAGAGGCAGCATCGGCGGCGTCGCTCTCATAAACGGTCTGACCGATGAAGCTTGATACAAGGAGCTGTCCGTCCTTCGGTTCAACAAAGCCGATCTTATCGGCATCTTCAGAAGGCGGGCTGCCAAACATGTTCTGGGATGAGACTGGAAGCTCTGCTGCTGCAGGCGCTGCTTCGGTCGGTGCCGGAGTTGCCGTCTGCGCGAAAGCTGATCCACCGATAAACAGTGCACACGTCGTTGTCAGAAGTGTTGTTCTAAGCATAACCATCTCCTTTATACGCTCGGTTGCATTAGTTGAACGTAGAGAGATGAATTGTGTTCCGAATTTTTTATATTTTTTTATGAACAATAAGGATCTGAATAAGAGATATAAATCAGCTTAGAATGTATTTTAAAAATAAAACAGGCCGGTTGAAACCGGCCTGAATTTTATATTCAATCGAAATGCAGATTAACTGCAACCACTTGTAGCGCCGCACGTATCACACTTGAGGCAAGTGCCGTTGCGAACCATGGTGAAGTTCTGGCACTCCGTGCAGCTGTCACCCGTGTAGCCCTGCATCATCGATTTGATACGGCGATCAGCTTCGAGCTTCTTGGCCGCATTCGTCGTTTCTGCACGAGCAGATGCCGCATCAGCTGCTGCCTTGTCAGAGAACAGCTCGGTTGCTGCCTGATTTTCCTGCTGAGGTGCTGGTGTTGCCTGCTCCTCAAACTCGCGCTTGAGTGCAGTCGCCCCTTCAGTAACCAGACCAACTGTGCCCGCGCGCGGGGAGGAGGATTTCAATGTCGTAACATTTGAACCTTGTGGTGCCGATGTAGCCGATCCCTTTGATTCATTGCCGGGCAGGGTGCCGGATGGGGTGTTTGACACCAATGTCGGCTTGTAGCCGCGTGTCCAGCCGGTGGAAACGAGATTGGTTTTGCCTTCCTGAATGCCCTTACCGAGCGCCGTGTTCGAGAAATCGCTCGTATCGACATGAGCGAGATCGTTGCGGCCAAGGTAAGACACAGCCAGTTCACGGAAGACATAATCGATGATCGACGTTGCCGTCTTGATCGCATCATTGCCGATGACCATGCCCGCAGGCTCGAACTTCGTGAACGTAAATGCCTCGACATATTCTTCGAGCGGCACGCCATATTGAAGGCCGAGCGACACAGCAATAGCGAAGTTGTTCATCATTGCGCGGAAGGCAGCACCTTCTTTGTGCATATCAATGAAGATTTCACCGAGGCGACCATTACCAAACTCACCTGTGCGAAGGTAAACCTTATGACCACCTACGACTGCCTTCTGCGTGTAACCCTGACGACGGTTCGGCAGCTTCTCACGCTCATGAACAATCTTTTCGATGACTTTTTCAACGACGCGCTCTGTGATCTGAACAGCACGCGCTGCTGCCGGCGCTTCGATCAGCGCTTCAACCGCATCATCTTCGTCTTCATCGTCCGAGATAAGTGAAGCATTCAGTGGCTGTGAAAGCTTCGAACCATCGCGATAAAGCGCATTGGCCTTGAGTGCCAGCTTCCATGAAAGCATGTAAGCACTCTTGCAATCTTCAACGGTCGCTTCATTCGGCATGTTGATGGTCTTGGAGATTGCACCCGAAATGAACGGCTGTGCCGCTGCCATCATCCAGATATGGCTTTCGACCGAAAGATAGCGCTTGCCGATTTTGCCGCAAGGATTGGCGCAATCAAACACTGCATAATGCTCTTCTTTCAGGAAAGGAGCGCCTTCAAGCGTCATCGCTCCGCAAACATGAACGTTAGCTGCTTCGATTTCCTTCTTGGCAAAACCAATCGCTGGCAGCAATTCAAACGAGAAATCGTTGAGCTGCTCATCGGTGAGCTTGAGCACGTCCTTGCAGAAATCTTCGCCAAGCGTCCACTTGTTGAAAGCGAACTTGATGTCGAATGCGCTTTTCAGAGCGGCATTCAGCACTTCAATCTTCTCGTCAGTAAAGCCCTTAGCTTTGAGTGTCGAAGGATTGACGCCGGGTGCCTGATTGAGATTGCCGTGACCGACAGCATAAGCTTCGATTTCAGCAATCTGGCTTTCCGAATAGCCGAGCGTGCGCAGTGCTTCCGGCACAGCGCGATTGATGATCTTGAAGTAACCGCCGCCAGCGAGCTTCTTGAACTTCACCAGAGCAAAGTCAGGCTCAATACCGGTCGTATCACAATCCATGACGAGGCCGATCGTGCCGGTTGGCGCGATAACTGTTGCCTGCGCATTGCGGTAGCCGTGCTTTTCACCGAGTTCCAGTGCCTTGTCCCATGCAGCGCGCGCGTGGGTGATCATGTCCTGATCAGGGCAATCTTCAGCAATCAGGCCGACCGGATTAACGGCAAGGCCTTCATAACCATCATTTTCGCCATAAGCCGCACGGCGATGATTGCGAATGACGCGGAGCATGCTTTCGGCATTTGGCTCATAGCTTGGGAAAGCACCGAGTTCCTTGGCCATTTCAGCAGAAGTGGCATAGGCAACACCGGTCATGATCGCGGTGAGGGCGCCACAGATCGCACGGCCTTCATCTGAGTCGTAAGGAATGCCGGAAGTCATCAGCAGGCCACCAATATTGGCGTAGCCGAGGCCGAGGGTACGATACTCATACGAGAGACGGGCGATTTCCTTCGAAGGGAACTGCGCCATCATCACAGAAATTTCGAGAACCATGGTCCAAAGACGAGCGGTATGCTCATAAGCGCTAATGTCGAACGAGCCGTCCTTGTTGCGGTAGGTCAACAGGTTGATCGACGCCAGATTACAAGCCGTATCATCGAGGAACATATATTCCGAGCACGGATTGGATGCGCGGATTGGGCCAGCCGCAGGGCAGGTGTGCCAATCGTTCATCGTGGTGTTGAAATGCAGACCCGGATCAGCGGATGCCCAGGCAGCGTAACCGATCTTCTCCCAAAGATCGCGCGCCTTGAGCGTTTTCATCACGCGGCCATCGCGGCGCGCAGTCAGGTTCCAGTCACCGTCAGTTTCGACAGCGCGCAGGAATTCGTCTTTGAGCGAGACGGAATTGTTCGAATTCTGACCCGACACGGTGAGATAGGCTTCCGAATCCCAATCGGTGTCATAGGTCTTGAACTCAATGTCCGTATAACCCTGACGCGCAAACTGAATGACACGCTTGACGTAGTTTTCCGGAACCTGATTCTTCTTTGCAGCCTTGATTTCGCGCTTGAGGGCAGGGTTCTTGGACGCATCAAAGCAATCGTCATTGTCAGCTTCGCAATTAACGCAAGCCTTCATGATCGCTGTCAGATGCTGCTTGACGATCTTGGAGCCAGTGACGAGAGCCGCAACCTTCTGCTCTTCCTTCACCTTCCAGTCGATATATTCTTCGATATCCGGATGGTCGACATCGACAACCACCATCTTGGCTGCGCGACGTGTCGTGCCACCAGACTTGATCGCACCCGCTGCACGGTCACCGATCTTAAGAAAGCTCATCAGGCCGGAAGACTTGCCGCCACCCGAAAGCTTTTCACCAGCACCGCGCAGATGCGAGAAGTTGGAGCCGGTGCCGGAACCATATTTGAACAGACGTGCTTCACGAACCCAGAGATCCATGATGCCGCCTTCATTGACGAGATCATCACCAACCGACTGAATGAAGCAGGCATGTGGCTGTGGATGTTCGTAAGCGGACTTGGATTTCGTCAGCTTGCCGGTCTGCCAGTCAACATAGAAGTGCCCCTGACCCGGGCCATCAATACCATAGGCCCAATGCAGGCCAGTGTTGAACCATTGTGGGCTGTTTGGTGCGACACGCTGCGTTGCAAGCATATAAGCGAGTTCATCGCGGAAAGCGCTCGCATCTTCTTCTGAGTTGAAGTAGCCGCCCTTCCAGCCCCAATAGGTCCAGGTGCCCGCCAGACGATCAAAAACCTGACATGCATCCATTTCAGAACCAAAACGCTCATCTTCCGGAAGCTTGGACAGAGCGTCTTCATCCGGAACCGAGCGCCAGAGCCACGATGGAACATCGTTCTCTTCAATTTTTTTCAGACGGGCAGGGACTCCGGCTTTGCGGAAATATTTCTGCGCAAGAATGTCTGCGGCAACCTGGCTGAACTGCGCCGGGACATTGATGTCCTCAAGGCGAAACACCACCGAGCCATCGGGATTCTTGATCTCACTGGTCGCCGTGCGGAATTCGATCTCCGCATAGGCCGACTGGTTTTCTTTCGTAAAACGGCGTTCGATCTTCATCTGTCCCATCCAAACGTTCTATATATAGTAGCCAGACTGATCAATTTCAGCCCTAATTCAGCCTTGGCGTGCCAGCCACAACAGGTGTCCTGCATATTCGTTTCGAACGTCCTCCCTGTGTGGGAGGGCAGTCGTGTTAAGGAGCGTGCTCCTCGATAATTTCTCGGCCAACCTTGCTCACGAAGGCATGATTGGTGTTCCAGCCGTAAGGCCGGTCTTATTCGAAGTCATGCGAGTTTGCGGATAAGGTTTTTCCTTATCTGGTATGTTATCATGATTGAAAATACTAAATCTAGTATTAATCCGACATCAACACCAACAAAACTCATCTTTCCTGCCAAGCTAAGCCTCTGAATTTCAGACGCAAAAAATCCCGCGCGATAAACATCTTTTCGACGCACCGCCCGTTACTGACTCGACTAAATTGAAGAAAAGGCCAACACAACCTGACGCCCGGCCACGCTACTCACGCAACGATCATTCCATAAAAAACGACTCGGAGATGAGCGTCAAGCTTTGGTTTACCATATGGCTTCCAACGCTAGATATTGTGAGAAAGTGCTGGGGGCAAATGTGGATAACGGGGAGAATGACAGTTATATGAAGGGGAAAAGAAATCCTCCCCACAGGCCCGAGGCCACCGTTGGTTTGAAACTCGCTCAACAAGAGCAATGACCTTCATCCCATCTAATCTAGTTTGACGGTCAAGCCAGCGTTGCGGCTGGTGGTCTGAATTCGACATTTACATCCCTCGATTACAAGCTCGGACAAATGTCGAAATCAAAAAGACCACTGGCAAGTTTACGAATCTAGTGGATTTTTCGAATTTGACGTTTGAAACTGCGTTGCAGTCGGTCGGGGTTAAAACGTCAAATTCATTCCACTAGGATAGATAAGTGCCATTTATCTCCAACTCCGGCTAAGCCTGAGTTCTTATTCGTTTATATTTTTCCAGGGGGAAACTTGAAACCTTTGTTAATGACATCTGTGCTTTTTACAGCACTCTCTCTCACCGCCTGTACAACCACGCCCGCTTCCAATTCAGCCTCAGTAATTACCTCTGATGCCTGCGGAGCTTCGCAATATCAAAAATTGGTTGGCGGCCCATCCTCTGCGACAACAGGATTAACAATCCCGGGAGATTCACGTCATTATGGCCGTGAAGAGCGTGTCGCAACCGATAAGCCTTCGCGTCTAAATTTCGTTCACAGCGGGACCGCGACCGAATCCGTAATTAATCCGAAATCTACTGTGATACGCGTATTTTGTGGGTAAAATCCCAATAAAGCTCCGATAACCGGGAACAAAAGTGGAATCGTGATCTATTTATTGCAGATGTCACGACATTCCTGGGCATGCCTCAATCATTTCAATTGAGGCATGCCCAAAAAATATTCTTTAAAATGCACTAAACAGATTATTCAGCGGCAATTGCCATACGTGAACCGTCAAAATCCAACAGAATGCGCTTAAGATCGATTTCATCGACCCGCTCGGCTGCTTCACGCGGGGAAACCCACTCGCAAACACGTTGATCACGTTCCGGCCAATCCTTAGCACGCTCGATAAAGTGCAGAGCGTAGACCGCAACCGTAAACTGGTTGATGCATTCTGGTGGCAGGTCGCTCTTGCAATAATCAAAGCTCCCGATTGGCTGAGATAATATCTCACCACGTACGCCAGCTTCTTCATAAGCTTCGCGAGCAGCCGTCTCCGCAAGCGTGCGGCCAACTTGTGGCCATCCCTTGGGAATCACCCAACGGCCGGTTCCACGACTGGTGATGACAAGAACCTGCAATTCATGCGCTTCGTAGCGGTACACAAGTGCCGCAACTTGTTGCAAACGACCGGAAGGCGTCAGAATACGCTTTTCCGTTGCAACAAATTTTTTAGCCTGTGTTTTCACTGCGAAAGTCCCACCATTTTCCAAACAGAATGGATTGATTCGCCAAAATGACAATGGATTTGTTCGCCACTGCCTCACAATAAAAGTCGAAAATGCTTTTATTTTAAAGGGCTTGCTGAAATTTGCGGGCGCACAGCTTCAAATCAGTACTGTGCAGTCCGCCTCCATCTTATTTCGGCAGACTTTCAATATAGTGTGATTGCGGCGGTTTTACCACCGCAACCTACCTTCATTTATTTTCGTTTAGAGCGCGTTTTGATCTCATTGGATCAGATCGGCGCTCTAAATATTTATTTTAACGCGCATCTTTGTCCGAAAACCGTTTCACACTTTTCGGGATGCGCTCTAGCCGCGCTTACCGCCAGCAATCGGTTCCTGATAGGTGAAGCCCATATCCCATGGGAAGTAGATCCAGGTATCCTGCGAAACTTCCGTCACAAAGGTATCGACGAGCGGGCGTCCCTTTGGCTTCGCATAAACGGTAGCAAAATGCGCCTTTGGCATCATTTCGCGGACGATAGCGGCGGTTTTACCCGTGTCGGTCAGGTCATCAACGACGATGACACCTTCGCCACCATTTTCGAGCAGCGGAGCGCTGATTCCCTTGAGAATTTCCATTTCGCCCTGCGATGTATAATCGTGATAGGACGCAACGCAGACCGTTTCGATCAAACGAATGCCGAGCTCACGGCAAACAATAGCAGCCGGGACCAACCCACCACGCGTGATTGCGACAATGGCACGCCATTCGCGGTCCATATCGGCAATACGCCAGGCAAGCGCACGGGCATCGCGGTGGAACTGATCCCAGGAAACGGGAAAGGCTTTATCGGGCAACGACATCGAAACGCTCCATGGAAAATCCGGGAGTTTCACTCCGGACCTGTCAAACCAAAAATGCGCGATGGCAGTTGCCAGTCGCGCTGAACTGTCTGGATCTGCAGCTTTCCTTCATGCGCGCACAACACTTTAAATGCATGCAGCACAGGTACGAAAAGGCTTTCCGCCCGGCAATTTCAGCGCCGGGAAATGCTGATAACCGCAAATAGGCCTATCTTGCAAGAGCGGCGTGAGATCGCAGCCCATCCCTTTATTGAAATTGAGCTAAATAATTGCCGGAAATGAAACGCCGACCTGACAAACAGGTCAGCGTTTTGTGAAAATGGTCTACTGCATAATTTAAGCTGTTAGAGCGACCTTTGTGTGCTCAATGGAGCGCACGGCGTCTAACGGGCGAAAAGCGTCAGGATCGGCAAATCGTTAAGCATCGCGCGGGTCACGCCACCAAAAACAAGCTCACGAAGCCTGGAGTGGCTATATGCTCCCATGACCAAGAGGTCAGCGCGCTGCGCAATGATGTGCTCACGCACCACATCCTGTGCATAACGATTATGCGATGGAAGCGGAGTTACGCTGACATCCAGCCCATGACGAGACAATGCTTCGGCAAGATCACTTCCAGCAAGCGCTTCATCTTCGCCTTCGCGTTCAGGCGGGTCGACCCAGATAATTTCCGTACGGCTTGCATGTTTCATCAGAGGCAGAGCATCAAAAGTTGCGCGCGCGGCCTCACGCTTGCCATTGAACGCGACAACGATACGATCCAGCGCCTCCATTGCATGAACCGGTGCATAGGGCACCAACAGTACGGGGCAGCTGGAGTGAAACACCAGCGTATCAGCAGTTTCATCATTGGTTGCCGGATCATCCGGGTCCGGTTGACCGGCAACGAGCAATTCAGCGCCAAGACATGAAGTCAAAACACCGTCAGCAGCAGTGCCCGTTTCAGAGCGGGTGACGCGAAACTCGTGGTTAGCGCCCTGACGACGCATCTCTTCTTCGAAAAGGTGCTTCAGACGCTCTGAGATCTCTTTGTGCTGCTTGTCGTGCAGCTCAAACATGCCTGGATCTATAAACCCGTTGGGATCGGCATACACAACAGGAGAGGGAACAGAGTAAAGTCCTATGACGTGAATGTCAGGCATTCTGCGCATCAAAAGCTCAACTGCAGACAAAACCCGCTTCAACTCGGCTTCACTGCGGGAATAGGCGACCACCGTCTTGTAGGACATATTAGTTCTCCTTCCAGCTATATTTCCATTTTATCATATAATGCGCAGAAACAAATAGTTAGAGCCGCTCCGAGGGCTCCATTTTAAATTAAGCCGCGCCCTGAGATTGCAAGGTGGCAATCATTGTTTCGATCGCAGACACCGCAATGTCAATTTTAGCCACATCACTGCCGCGCACGACCAGTTCGGTGCTGAAACGGCCATTCTCGAATTTTGGATAAGAACCGATGATCGTTTCAGGATTTTCTTTCTGAATTTCTGTCAACGGCGCACCAATCACGCCTTCGCCAAACGGACAACGCACAGCTTTTGAGAATAGTTTCCGTCCAGTTTTCAATGTTGGCAGAACATTATCGAGCATCGCCTGAAATACCGAAGGCACGCCTGCCATGACATAGACATTGCCAATATGAAATCCGGGCGCAGTCGATACTGGATTATCAATATGCTCGGAGCCTTGTGGCATGCGAGCCATACGCTTGCGGGATTCCGTGAACTCCAGATCACGCTTGGCGTAATTCGCGGCAAGCATTTCCATTGCCTTCTCATCATAGATACAAGGCACTTCAAAAGCACGTGACACCGCGTCTGCAGTAATATCGTCGTGGGTAGGGCCAATGCCGCCTGATGTGAAAATATAATCGAAACCCGGTCGCAGAGCGTTGAGCGCTGAGACTATGGCGTCTTCATCGTCGGGAACGATGCGAACTTCTTTGAGATCGATGCCAGCAGCGGTCAGCACATCGGCCAGATGTCCGATATTCTTGTCTTTCGTTCGTCCTGAGAGAAGTTCATCGCCAATTGCAAGCATTGCAGCCGTGACGGCTTGCTGCGGGGTATTCGTCATGCCCAAACTCCATTCTGTGTCTTCACAGTTAATCCCCGGCAGAAGAATGCTGCAACTGGTTTTCTGTGTTTTTCAAAATGAAGACCCCGCATGTGACTGTTTGTTTTCACTATAACTTTTATTCCTCGAAATCGTTGCGGGCGATTTGTTGAATATTTTCTGCATCACCCTTCAGGCGATTTCCACTGTCAGCAAAACCAGTTGTTACAACAGTGGGAAACAGCTTGAATTTGCTTCACAAATCATGACATAGAAATCCCATGCTGCGGTCGTGGCGAAATTGGTATACGCAACGGACTTAAAATCCGTCGCCTTTTAGGCTTGCGGGTTCAAGTCCCGCCGACCGCACCACAGCCCTCTGGAAGCCTTTTGATTTCAGATAGTTGATTGATTACAAGGACTTGTCGTTGCCCTATCGCTACAAAGGGCGCTACAAATGACACTTCATATGGCTGGACTGACACGAGCTAAAAATGGGGATTGGTTTTCTCGAAAGACAATCCCCTCTGATATTCGTGAAGCTTACCAAAGAGCACACGGGATTCGGCAGGAGGAGCGCTTCCGAGTTCCTTCTAATGCTCCAATAAGCCAAGCAAAACTCGCGCATATAGAATGGCTTGCAACGATTGAGGCTCGCATTACTGCGATACGTGCTAATCAATCGGGTGAGGCCGTAACACTGAGCAATCGCCAAATGCATGAGTTGGCTGGTCGCTGGTATGATTGGTTTATCGCTCAGAACTCCGAAAAGGAGTCACCAGTCGCAGATTTGGATTTGGTCTATGAACGATACCAAGATGCACTTGAGGCTGCTGGTGAAGCCCCTCAGGCATTTTTAGGTTTTAATGAGCAAGGGCGAGGGGCACACCATGCGGCAAAGGTTCGTGCGGCCGTAATTGAAGCTTCCCGCCTGCTTTCATTCATCGCCATGGAACAGGTTGTGTTGACCACGGATGCTTTCAATTCATTCGTGGATACAATCGAACCTGATTTTGTAGCGGCCCTGAGTGTTCTCCGTAGACGCGCATTCGGAGATTATAGTGCTGATCTTCACAGAAACCGTTTCCCTCAGGCTGCAACTAACAATGAAAGCCAGCCGCAACCAAGAGTAAAGCTTTCGGGCTGGAACGTCTGGCAAGCTTTCGAGGCGTGGGTGCAGGAGAGAATGCCCGCATCTTCAACCGTAAATCGTTGGCGCGGTGTCTTTCTTGATCTTGATGCATTCCACAGCAGCAAAGACATAGCGTTGTTCACTGACGACGATGCGGTTAAATGGAAGAATAAGCTTATGTCGACCGGTAACCTCAGCGGACGTACCGCTAATGAGGTTTATCTAACCGCAGCTAGCCGTGTTTTTGGATGGGTTAAATCTCAGAAGAAAATCTCGTCAAACCCGTTCGAAGGCGTCAAGGTTTCCGCCAAAAAAGCCAAGAACACGAAGACAGAATTTCAGGAAGAGGACGTAGTCGCAATCCTGAAAGCAAGCCTTGCACCACAGCCAAAGCACATGAAGGCTCATCGTCGTTCGGCAATTCGTTGGGTTCCTTGGATTTGCGCTTACACAGGCGCTCGACCCGGAGAAATCACACAGCTTCGTAAACAGGATATTGAACAGCACCGAGAAGGCTTCTGGACGCTAAGCATTCTTCCCGAAGCCGGGACAGTGAAGGGCGGTGAACCTCGCCATGTGCCCTTGCATGATGACTTGGTAACCCAAGGTTTTATCGACTTTGTGAAGGCTGCGAAAGCTGGTCCCTTATTCTATGACCCCAGCGGCGAGCGGAAGACCACCAAGGAAGATACGCTTAACCCACCACGTCCCCAGTATGTCATCGCCCGTCAGAAGCTAGGTGATTGGGTTCGTAAGCTTGGTATCGATGATAAACGTGTCAGTCCTAATCACAGTTGGCGACATACCTTTAAGCGCAGAGCGGCAAGAGCTGGCATAGAGCAACGCATCCGTGATGGCATGTGCGGTCACACTGCTGACCATGTTGGGGCGATATATGAGCTTCCAACGGTTGAAGATTTAGCTAATGCTATCAAAGCCTTTCCTGCATATTCTCTAGTGAAATCCGAAGAACGCTAACGGGAGCCTCATGGCAGGCTCATGTCCTTCATGCTGGTTTACCTCCGGCATGTCTTTGGATTCCCGTGCGTCTGCTTGGTGGCTCCTCACCATGTCACTCACTCACATGCAGGATATGTATATAATGAACGCTCTTATCTCTTCGGCTTCCCAGTCTGCCTATAATCTTGTTTCGGATGCCCGTGACAGCCTCAGCGGAATCTTTAGCCTCCAGCATCGCGGCTTCTGGTTTCGCCTGCCGTTCACCAAGCTCAGCCTTTGGGTTGAGTGGCGGGAATGCTCGGTCGGCTATGGCTGGCAGAAGAATGACACGGCAGACCTTGAGTTTTTTTGCGGGCCGCTTACAGGGCGTATTCTCTTTAGAACGGAAATGAGGGGCGGCGATGTTTTTTGCAATCGTAGCAGGCGTAGTCGCTTATTTTGCAACGCTTCTCATTCTGCTGCTGATCTTCATTCCACTTCGGGAGCATGTGCAGGCGTTAGCGGTTTTGCGAGTGCCGCCTTACAGCACTTTGTTTAAGTGGTCGATTTTGGCGGTAGCTTGGTATGCTGCATATCGGGCGTTTATTGCGGCGTGGTGAAAGGCTCAAAACAATTACCCCCCGCCATAAGGATATTGCAATGGATGCAATGTCTGCAAATTAATTACCCCTCACCATAGACAGCTCGCAACGCGTCGAGCTTCACAGCGACAATAACAAGGTCACCTCAGGGTGGCCTTTTTCATTTCAAGGACAATCACATGACCAAGCTTCCGGGCCTAACCCGCCACGATGATCGGCCTTCCATTGGTTCCGCCAATGGGGGCATGAAGCAAAACCCGTTCAAGCTTCCCTCGGTCCAGCTCCAGCCTCAAGCCAGACCCGTGGATACCTACAGCCGTCCTCAGGCACCCGAAACGGGCGGTAGCGGTCTTATGCAGCTATCCGAGGCGCTTGCCCAAATCAGTCCGAATTTACAAAGCTTTCTCGCTGACCGAACCGATAAGGCTAAAAAAGATGCCGAAGACAAAGCAAACCGACGACTTAGCGGCATGAGCTTTGAGGAAGCGCGATCCGCTATAGATAGTGGCAAAATGTCGGAAATGGATAACCCATGGTTCAAGGCAGCAGCAATGAACCAAATTGGCGAGCGCCTTGCATATACCCGCGTGAACGAACTCACGAAGGAATACGAGACCAACTTCGACAAGGATAAGGGTGACCTTGAGAGCTTCATCCGTGAACGCATGGCCGGTGATTTGGAAAAGTACGGGGATAGCCCGCATTTCGTCAGGGCATACAACACGATCATGAACAACTTTTCGGTGAAGGCGAATACAATCCAAGCACAGCATCAGACCGAGCAAATCAAACAGGACACAATTTCAGGTGTCTATGATGTGTTCTCCGGGAAAGCCCGAACGATGCTGGGTGAAGGCAAGTCGGAAGCCGAAGTTGTTGCAGCATTGCGAGCTGAATACTCCGGAAACCGCGAACTCCTCAAGATTGACTACAAGGACCAAGACCGGGAGATGGTCCGCCTCGCTGAATCCTTCGCGAACGAAGGTAACGTCAAGATGGCCGAAGCTATCCTGAACAGCGAGCGTACGGGTGATGATGGCACGAAGCTGGGTTCCCTTGCGTCAAACCGAGAGTTCCAGAATGACGCCAATCGTATTCTTCTCTCTGCTAAGAACCGCATGGAGAACAATAACGAGGAGGCCACACGCGACCGGCGCTTTAACTTTTGGGACTCAGCGAGACAGGGCAAGCTCGACCGTGAGGAACTGACAGGCTGGCATAAGGCTAACCCCGGAGCGTTCTCGGAAGCTCAGGTGCAGTCGCTCATTAATCAAAGCGACAACTATAATGCGCAGATTGCCAAGGAAGCCAGTGAAGCTAACCAGAAGCTTGCATTGGCCGAACGGGCAAAGAAATCCGAAACAGACCTCCTCACTAAGAATATGGAAACCGCTTCAAGAGGCATGGTGCCGTATCTTGAGGAAGCAACTGTCTTCACCAAAACTGGAGAGACGAAGACTGTTTCGGTCGATGATCAGAAGAAAGCCATTGCAAAGGAAACAGTTGATCGGACTGAGTGGCTTGTAAAAAATGGGAAAGCCAATCCAGATCAAGCATTCGATATGCAGGTTGAATCTTTCTCATCAAACAACCTGACTAACCCGAAGTGGGAAAATGTCCTTCGAAGCGGCCCGATTGCCGCCACACAGGTAACCACTTCTGGCGGCAAAGCTCCCGCTCAGCTCAAAGATGGTACGGACCTTTATATGCGTTTGCATTCGGCTAATCCCGGCCTTCTGGAACAACATATCAAAAACGACAAGACACGAGAGTTCTATGAAAGCTATCGCATAGCAACGCAGTATGCGGGCTTAGATCATGAGCAAGCCGTCCAAACTGCGATGATGGCAACCTCGGAAATAGAAAAGGCACCTTCGGCTTCCGTCAAGCAAAGCTATGAACAGATTGACGAAAAGGCGAGGCGCGTATCAGCGGGTGGCTGGGATACTTGGTTCGGAACAATCGGCGGTAAGCACCCGGATAATTCCGGCTATGTTTCAGGTGAAATCGCGCGGCTTGGAAAGTTCTATGCCCGCAACGGTTTGGATTCTGATCAGGCTCTCGAAGAAGCATCGAAGCGCTTCAACGCCACCCATACAGACGTTAATGGCAGCATGATCTACACTGCTGGTCGGGACATTCCAAAGAACTTCGGGGAAATGGCGAGCCACGCCATTGAACAATATGCAGCTGAGTTCGGAGGCGATGAAGGGTTTGAATCATCAGATTTGACTATTCGACAGGCTACAAACGGCAATGGTTGGTTGATCGTTGATAAATACACTCAGCTTCCGGTGGAAAACTCAGAGCGGTCCAATCTGACCATCCGTTCGCTTTATGAGCTTGATCAGAAGCGACAGCAGGAAAAGAAAGCAGAAATCATTGAGAAACAAAATGAAAAGCAAAGAACAAATCCTGCTGGTCTTTATATCGCTATCGAGAAAGATGGCTCGCAGGTTTTCATCAATGATAAACGGGAGATATTTGAGAATACAGCTAAGGATGGCCGCCAACCACGATGGGAGAATACTGGTAAGCGGTATTCAAAGCCGATAGCCACTGGCCCGAATGGGGAGACCTTACTCAAAGGTGTAGAGCTGCGTGGTATAAAACCAGAGGTGCGTGACGCAACTGAGCGGTTCGTTCGGGGCGTAACGGGTGGCGGTATGAAAACCAACGAATCTTCCGCAGTTGCAATTGGACGAATAGGCGGTGAGCTTATAGGCGGACCTAAGACGCCCGAAGAAAGTTTCATCAAATTCGGCAAAGAAGCAGAAGCTGCTATCAATAAGCGCAACAACAGCGGACGGTGATGCTCTGTCTCGCATGTCCTGAACTTTCAGAAGCCCTGGCATTTTTATGCTGGGGCTTTGTTTTTCTTATGTGGCTTCACTCCCCCACAGGGAGTCACTGAGAGTCATTTCATCAAAACCGCAGCAACCTAGCAGGCAGCGTCTAAACGCTCGCCTATGATTCCCTATGAGGATTTCTGACATGATTGAAAACTTACCTATGCCTGCATCCATTCGTGAACGCCTAATGAGCGTTGTTTCCGGGCGGCATTATCTTATTGCGACTGATGGGTCATGCATCCGTAACCCCGGTCGCGGCGGCTGGTCTTACGTCAAGCAGCTCAAAGAAGGCGATAAGCTTCTCCGGCAAGGGGTGAATGCTCGCCAATCATCTGAGAGAGTCACGACGAATATCAAGATGGAAATGACCGCAGCACTCAAAGCTGTGAAAGGTATTGCCGAGACTGAGACACCCGTTATCATCGTTAGTGATAATTTGATGCTTTGTAAGGGAATGACTGAATGGCTTCCGGGATGGAAGGCGAAAGGTTGGAGGAGGACAACAGGTGCTTTAGAAAACAGTGGCTTATGGAAATCTTTGGATGCGGCCTGTGAAGGGAAGAATGTTCATTGGGTATGGGTGAAGGGCCATGCGGGTTATCAGCTTAACGAAATGGCTGATACGCTGGCACGGAATGCCGCTGAGGGAAAATATCCGAACGGACCAGACAGCGTTAAGGCCATGTATCCACATTGGTTTGAAGACCAAACTGGAGTGCTGTAACCAATTACACCCCACCATAGGAGATATTACCCCTCACCATAGGAGAAGTCCTTAATTAAACCTAATCAGAAACCTAAGCCATTACCTATAATGTATAATTAGATTAAACATAATAGGTAAGACCTTAGGTAATACCTAAGTAGAAGATGTGTGAAGATTGATTGTGGTCTTTGTTCAATATTCGCTGTGGTCCTATACTTAGCGTCGATAGAAGGTACTCCTTAGACCGAAAAGTGACAAGGGCCGTAGATAATCTCCACAGCCCTCATCATTCTTGTTCTAAGCGCAAGGGGTCTTCCAAACGGAGCCTTCCTTGATTTTCGATATTAGGCAAGCGCCTGAGGAGGCGCAAGCCGTTCCGGTCTCATGAACGTAGTTTCCTCCAACCTCACCATCGCTACGCCTATGGTTACCCTCCAGAATGGCAAAGCGTTCGCCAATAGCCGTGATGTTGCTGAGTATTTCGGTAAACGCCACGATAACATTCTCAGAGCCTTGACCATGCTGGAATGTAGCCGCGAATTTTACGACCTCAATTTTGAGGCGGTAACATTTGAGTTTCAGAACGGACGTGGTGGTACGCAAACTGGCCGTGCCTTCAACATGACCAAGGACGGCTCCACTCTCCTCGCGATGGGCTTCACTGGGAAACAGGCTTTCCAGTTCAAAATTGCCTACATCACCCGCTTTAATGAGATGGAAGCTGCCCTCCGAACACAAGCCGAGCAGGGTGGCCCCCGCAGTACGTTCTCGTGCTGCACTCAATCGAAAATGAACAGCGCATCCTTGATACGGACTTAGCGGAACGGCTTGGCTATGAGCGCCCAAGCGTTATTCGTGAACTGATTGGCCGAAAGGAGGTAGAGCTGTCTCGTTATGGTGTTTGCCGCAGCGTACGGCAAACCTCAGGCGCTAAGGGGGGGCGACCTTCGGTTGCCTATTATCTCAACGAAGAGCAGGCTCTTTTGGTTTGCATGTTCTCCGATACGGACAACGCTTCGAACGTCCGAAAGCAAGTCATCGACACGTTCATGGCCGTCCGCCGTGGGCAATTGCAGCCAGCGGTTCCAGCTCTGCCAAACTTCACCGACCCAGCCGAGGCCGCTATCGCTTGGGCTACGGAAAAGTTCAGGTGCTTCCTGACAGTCCAGCAGCAATAATTTGCTGGATTAGCTGCTCCAAGGCGCTCACCAGCCAGACGTTAAACGCTACTCCCAATATCCCTGCTGCCCACAGTGAAGTTTCGCGCCAACGGCCTTTGAGTGACAATTTCCTAAGTGTCAGCAATACGCCAGTTCGGAAATAGACACCTGTAACGAGTAGCATCACCAAATAGGCGACGATATAAAGCGCCCATATTGCGAACGAAGTATCTTTTTGCGTTACAGCGAATTGAAGTGCACCGAGTAACACTACACTTTGAATGTAGTTAAATGTCGCGCTGTGTAGTTTCGTAGCATTTGCAGCCCACTCGTGATAAAACTCTTCACTCTCGTCTTGTTCTCTTAGCAGGCGTTTAAACAATTTATCTCAGCCTCCATTGTTGGGCTAAAAATAACAGAAAAATTCGAGGCGGCAATCGATAGATAGGAAATGCGCGTACCCCCCCTCTGCCCCCTTTGCGCTGGCTAGTCGCTCTCTTGACTTGCATTCAACCCTCTGAGATTCTTAGGGAATTGCCATAAACATGCGGGGCTTCGGTGCGGAAAAAGGCTGGTATTAATAAACTCTTGAGACTGACTGAGATTTACCGGCTGCTGGAAACCTTTCGAGAGCTGCGCCCTGAGATGCCCATGCAAATGGCCTCGGTGTTCCTCGTGGTTGCCATGAGGCCGGGAGTGCAGCAATGCGACCTGCCAGACATTATCGGCGTCAGTCAGTCATCAATCTCCCGCAACATTACAGCGCTCACTTCACGGACGCGCCATGGAGCAGAAGGTTTGAACCTTATCAGGCGTAGTCTCGACCCTGAGGGTGGAAGGTCGCCAGTGATTCATTTGACGACAGCGGGGAAACAATTGGCTGACCGGCTGTTAAGCGTTGTGTCAGTCAGCAGCGCTGCCTAACATCTTAATCGCGTAGATAACGAAAAGGGGTTGGCAGTGGATAGTTGGCAAGGTTCGCGAGAAAGAATGGCCGAAGCTGAGGTTTCACTTCGTCTTGCGGAATACTTAAGCGAACTGGATGGTTTTGCAGGCCATGTTGATGTTGCTATTGACGGTGCATCTGTTTCAGTTGGCGGAGCGATTGTATTCGAGATTTCAGCATATCTGCAAAGCCAAGGCTGGATGAAAATCGAAGGGCTCCCCAAAAGCAAGAACGATTGGACAGGCATCTACAAACGAGCGAGCGCCACTCTTCGCGTCCATTCTCGTTCAGGGATTGGTGATGTTGTGGCATCAATCGATGGCAGAATGATTATCGCAGAATGCAAGAAGGGGCCCCTTGTTACCAAGCCCGGAAGCCCTGAAAGGCCCTTGCTGAACAACGCATTAGGCCAAGCACTGCTTATTAATGCATCCGATACTGATATTGTTGTGGCTGCTGTTCCAGACAGTCCAGCATTTAGAAAACTTGCTGAGGTGTGGAGGGAGAGGCCGCGCTTGAAGCGGGCAGGGATTCAGATAGTTCTTGTAAATCGCGATGGTTCTGTCGCGGGCCTAACTATCAAGGCGTCTCAAAAGTAAACTTTTGGGATAAAGCTATTGACGTGTCTCAAAACAGTCTCTAAACGTAAGTCTCAATTCATCCTAAGAGATTTGGAGACAGATTGATGATCGTTGCATATGCCCGTGTGAGTTCTATCGGACAGGACCATAGCAATCAGATTGAGCGCCTAAAGGCTGCTGGTGCTGATAAGATTTTCAGCGAGAAGCAATCAGGCTTGGACAAAGACAGGCCGCAACTCGCAGAAGCACTTAACTTCGTCCGTGAAGGCGACACGCTTATTATCACGAAGCTGGACAGACTGGCACGCTCTGCTTCGCACCTTCATCAAATCCTTGAAATGCTGGATAAGAAGGGCGTAGGCTTCAAGGTATTGGACGATGCAGCATTGGACACGACCACACGCACGGGCAAGCTCATGTTCGGCATTCTCGCATCAATGGCTGAGTTTGAGACTGCCTTGCGTAAAGAGCGCCAGCTTGAAGGAATAGCTAAGGCGAAAGCCAGAGGCGAAACAGGAGGGCGTCCTAAGACCGTTGATGAGGACGCCATAAGAAGCATGAAGGCAAACGGTAAGACTGTGCCTGAGATTGTGAAGGCATCTGGTGTAAGCCGTGCAGCGGTTTATAGGGCGCTTTCGCCTGTGTAGGCGTATCTGTTTTTTTCTCGATTCCCGTTAGAGTCCATTTAGAAGGTTGAGATGTTCTCCTTTGCCATGTTCGTGATAGGGTTTTTACTATGAGCAACGACGAAACTGTCTCGGCTAGGAATTGACTTACCGAGACAGTTTGCCACCCGCCAATAAAGCCGGAATCTATCGGTGTATTTGAAGCTCTGTGGGTAATTTTTGATTTACAATATGCTTAAGAGATCATGGATGCGGAAGGAATAGCGGCCTTAAGACTGCTCAGCATTGATGGAGATATAATCCAGCCTTGTAGACTACCATTCCATTTTCCACCATTCTCTTTGATTTTTTTCTTTGTGTGGTTTGGTATTACCTTTTACTAAATATCCTTTACCATAGGACTCAATTGTAACACCTTCTGTTACTTCTTTGGAGGAAACTTTTTTCGGTGTGCGACGAACTGTATCTTTAGGTTTTTGTATAGGAGCAGCATCTGATGTTATATTCACATCTTGAAAAGACTTGAGTTTTTTCGAGCTGGTTGCCAATTTGCATACATGCAGGGTTTAGTGCAGCAGTAAGATTTCCATCGGACCGGTTGTTTTCATAAACCAATGGTGTGATACCAGCTAGATCACTTGGAAGGTGCATGGTTCCTGCGTTCTCCGGAACGAGGAAATAGCATCTCTCAGCACCTAAGCGACCTATAAATAAACCTAATTCAAATATAACGTTATCTCTAACCGTTGGATTTGTCATCTCGCGCATGATGGTGATATCATCTGGTGAGAAAACGAAAATGCCAAAGTCAGATGTTCTCAATGTATTAATGAGTGATGATAATGTACTTGTTGACGGTATAAAGACACCTTTATCCCAAACTGTACACTCGGCTTGCCTCGTGAGGTTGCTATGAATTGCATTTGCAATTGACAGACCCTCAGATGATGACCCGATAAAAACTTTTGGCTTCACAATTCTCTCCTCGCAAGCTTATTTTAGTCTTTAGTTTTTTCGGATAGCATTCATTTTTTCTAAGTCAATTGATACTTTAGTAATTGTAAATATATAAGCATCAGGAAATATACACAAAATCATACTGCTGATCTCTTTGCCCATACCTTTAGCATTGCATTCACCTTCGGCTGAATGCGCCTTCTAGCTTCCTCCCGATCTAACCCATGCAACAGAAGGGTTTCATATTCGGTCATCTGGTGTCGCAAGATGCCGTCCATGGTGATGCCTACGGCACGACCTAGCTTCACGCCTTCCCATTGGCGCTCTGAAATTATCCTCGATATATGCTCCACGGCAAAGTCAGGGCAGCAGGGGTGCTTCTTTCGTATGTGTCGAGCGACGATCTCAAAAGTAAAAAACATAAATCTTCTTCCCGGCTCCGTGCTCGTCTTGTGCGGTCAGGTCCGCACTTTGAGAAGCGGGTCAATTATTCCAGATTTCCTGCAACTGCTTGTTCATCTAGCTCGGTCGGACTGGGTATCCGGCCGAGTTCAACGCATCGAGCCAACAGATTGGAAAGAATTCTAGCAGCTTGCAAATACCCTTCTCGCAACAATTTTGCGTCTAATGAGGAGCCATGAACTGCCTTAGAACGAATACCGTATGCCTTCTTCACATCGTTGAACCACTGCATCTTCTCAGCGTGACTACCATCCATTAGAAGCGCGGTGTAAAGCGCCAATCGGCGGTTCAACTCGCCATCGACGGAAAGCAAACCTTCAATTCCCGACCACAGCAGCATAATTCTTGTATCAAAGTCGATAAGTTGCTGGGCGTTGCCATAACATCTCATCGCTCGACTAAACAAAGAGTTTCCGATTAGCTTATCGAATTTCTCACGATGTTTGCAGGCCCATGTCAAGGAGCTTTCCGACACCAATTTGAGAGACTCAATCGGTCGAAACATCATCGTGCGGTTTGCCGCAGTCAGAACAGGCTCAGCACCAACAGCATAACTGTACAACGAAAAACAAGGTGTGTGGGTAGCGACTGACAAAAGGTGAAAATCCCAAAGCGCGTTCCAAGCTTTCGCAGTGAGTTCATGTGGCCTATCTGAGCTTGGATGGATTTCGATAGCAAAACTCTGAGTCTCTTGGCCCGAAATCACTGCAATATAATCAGCAAAGTTTCTGCAACTCTTCGCCACAACGTCAGGTGATAAAACCGGCACTTCTGGTGTAATGACGATACCGGAAGCGAGCTCGTAGGGTTGCTCCAGCCGAATCCCATGCCCAGCAATAACGATAGACCGTGTCCCGCTTTTTTGGGCGATTGTGATCATCTAATCTCTCAAACTGAACGTTAAGCCTAGCCAATCTTTGGATTACTAATCGGAAAACTTGACCGGCGCTACAATAAACACTACAAACACAGGAAATTACCGCAACGAAAAACCCTTTAAAATCAATGGTTGGCAACGAAATTCCCGGTTTCCCGCCGACCGCACCACCCATTCTCCTTGATAAAACATTACAAATTTACTCATGTTTATCGTTTCAAGCTTGTTTGCGCTCTCAAAGCCATGTAGCCATGCTCGAAATTAATTAGAGTATGCAGAAAGCTGACCGATGAACGCCTTCGTTAAAGCCGTAGCTCAAGCTGAAACTGCCATGCGTGCACTCTTCCCAGAGACACCTTTGCAGCTCAATGACTATCTTTCACGAAAGTACGGCGCAGAAATTTGGCTCAAGCGCGAAGATCTGACCCCAGTTCGTTCTTATAAGATACGCGGAGCCTTCAACTTCATTTCGCGTGCAGTTAAGACCGCCGATGAAAAAGCTGTGTTCGTATGTGCCTCGGCTGGCAATCACGCACAGGGCTTTGCCTTTGCTTGTCGTCATTTCGGACGCAAAGGCGTGGTTTTCATGCCTGTCACGACGCCTCAGCAGAAAATCGACAAAACCCGCGCTTTCGGTGCAGAATTTATCGAGATCAAGCTTATTGGCGACATTTTCGATGTCTGCTATGCCGCTTCGCAGGAATATGCAGAAGCCAATAAGGGTGTAATGGTGCCACCATTTGACCATCAGGGCATCATCGAAGGGCAGGCGACTGTTGCGCTCGAAATCGAGCGACAGTTGCCTGACAATAAGAAACCGGATTTTGTATTCCTGCCCGTTGGTGGTGGTGGTCTATCTGCAGGCGTAACACAGTACTTTTCGGCGCTTGGCTGGAAGACTGCCTATCGCTTTATTGAACCACAGGGCGCAGCCAGCCTGAAAGGCAGTCTTGAAGCAGGCAAGCGGATCAAGCTTTCTCAGGTCGATAATTTCGTTGATGGTGCAGCTGTCGCGGAGATTGGCAAAGAAAACTTCAAGCTTCTCAAAGGCTTCGACAAAAATATTGTCATCACGGTTCCGGAAAACCGCCTTTGCTCGACTATTGTCGAAATGTTGAATATTGAGGGCGTTGTCCTTGAGCCTGCTGGTGCGCTCGGCATTGATGCTCTCAAGGATTTCAAGAAGAGCGAACTCAAAGGCAAGCGTATTGTCATCGTGGTATCCGGCGGCAATTTCGACTTTGAGCGTTTGCCAGACGTGAAAGAGCGCGCTCTTCGCTATGAAGGCCTGAAGAAATACTTCATCTTCCGCTTCCCGCAGCGTCCGGGTGCACTGCGCTCCTTCCTTGATCTGCTTGGTCCCGAAGATGACGTCGCCCGCTTTGAATATCTGAAGAAATCCGCGCGCAATTTCGGTTCAGTATTGATCGGCATCGAAACCAAGGATGCAGGCAATTTCAAGATTCTGGAAAAGAAGTTTGCGGAAGCAGGCTGGGCTTATCAGGATATTACAGACAATCAGGTGCTCGCTGATTTCATAATCTGATTTGCCGCTCAAACATAAATCATTTGCTTTTTGGGGCAAAACACCCCATATGGCGGCTCAGGCGCATGGGCTGAACTGTTTCAGCCTTCCCGGAATCGGACTTGTTGCGTCTCGCCTCTTGCAATCAGAATGGTCTGAGAGCAGGGGAGACCCGGCTGGTTTCGGGCACGGCAGCGCAAGTCGACCGGAGTATTCCGGCGTCCCGTCGTACATCCAAGAAATTCCCGTTCGGCAAGTTGCGCTTGTCCGAAGTTTTTAAGCGGACCACAGCTTTGCGGTGCCGCCGAAAGAGTTTAAATTGACCACTGAAAATATTGGTGAAAACATTGGCGGCTTTGCCGCTCTTGGCGTTACCGGCGTGCTCCTTAAAGGCGTTGAAGCTGCTGGCATGACCGAGCCAAAGCCCATTCAGACACAGGCCATTCCGCATCAGCTGGAAGGCCGCGACATTCTGGGTATCGCACAGACTGGCTCTGGCAAAACCGCTGCATTCAGCTTGCCAATCCTGCAGAAAATCATCGCCCTTGGTGACAAGCGCAAGGGCAAGACCGCACGCGCGTTGATCCTCGCACCAACCCGCGAACTGGCTGTGCAGATCGAAGAAACGATCCGCACCGTTGCCAAGCAGGCTCATATCTCGACAGCACTCGTTCTTGGCGGCGTATCGCGCCTTAGCCAGATCAAGCGCATGCAGGGCGGCGTGGACGTTCTCATCGCAACACCGGGTCGTCTGACCGATCTCGTGCGCGAAAACTGCGTTGACCTGTCGGAAACCCGCTGGCTGGTTCTCGATGAAGCTGACCGCATGCTCGATATGGGCTTCATCAATGATGTGAAGCGCATTGCCAAAGGTACACACAAGAACCGTCAGACAGCGCTTTTCTCGGCAACCATGCCAAAGGAAATAGCAGCACTTGCACAGAGCCTGCTGCGCGATCCGGTTCGTGTTGAAGTTGCTCCGCAGGGCACAACCGCTGCTGAAATCACGCAGGTCGTGCATCCTGTTCCAACCAAGGAAAAGCGCCGTCTGCTCTCTGGTCTTCTGGGCGACAAGGGCATGAAGTCGGTCATCGTCTTCACTCGCACCAAGCATGGCGCAGATGCAGTCGTTCGCCATCTTGAGCGCGATGGTTTTGATGCTGCTGCGATCCACGGTAACAAGTCGCAGAATGCCCGTCAGCGCGCGCTCAACGGCTTCCGCGATGGCACATTGCGCATTCTGGTTGCAACAGACATCGCTGCACGCGGCATTGATGTTCCGGGCATCAGCCATGTCGTCAATTATGATCTGCCGGATGAGCCTGAAACCTACGTGCACCGTATTGGCCGTACTGGACGTAACGGCGCAAGCGGCGCTTCGATCACGCTTTATGATGCAGCAACGGAAGATACGAAGCTGCGTGCCGTTGAACGCGTCACACGCACGAAGCTGTCGATCAAGGAAGCTCCGGTTAAGCTTGCACCAGCACCGGTCGCAAAATTCGATGATGCGGACGACAAGCCACGTTCCCACAGCGTACCACAGAAGCATCGCCGTCCAGCTAACAAGATGGCAAAGTCCGGCGAACATCGTTCGGGTCAGGGTTCAAAGCCTGCGGCTGGGGAAGGCGCTGCGAAGCCGAAGCGTCCATTCCATCGCAAGCGTCGTCCAGGTGGCGGCGGTGGTGGCGGCCAGCGCGCTGCTTAATCGCAGCACTACTTTTTCTAAAAGCCGCCCGATAGCGCATCCCAAAAAGTGCAAAGCGGTTTTTGGATAAGATGCGCGATAAAAAAATGATAAAAAGCCAATCTGATCTAATCAGGTTGGCTTTTTATATGCGGTTTTTTCGCATCGGGATGAATGATGAGTTTTTCGTTGCGAAATCATGCAGAAAATTATTCCCCACTTGCTTGAAGAACGTCATGCTTCCACATAGTTTCCTCACAACCAGAAGGAACGGAAGCCATGCTCAATTCGGCACTCGACGCTATCGGCAATACCCCACTGATCCGCTTGAAAAAGGCTTCTGAAATCACTGGTTGCGAAATCTACGGTAAGGCCGAATTTCTCAATCCCGGTCAGTCGGTTAAGGACCGCGCAGCCCTTTACATCATCCGTGATGCCGAAAAGCGCGGACTTTTGAAGCCCGGCGGCGTTATCGTTGAAGGCACGGCAGGAAACACCGGCATCGGCCTTACCTTTGTTGCCAAGGCGCTTGGTTATCGCACTGTCATCGTCATCCCTGAAACGCAAAGTCAGGAAAAAAAGGACGCGCTGCGCCTCCTTGGCGCAGAACTGATTGAAGTTCCTGCAGCACCCTATCGCAATCCGAACAATTATGTGCGTCTGTCCGGGCGTCTGGCCGAGCAACTCGCCAAAACCGAACCCAATGGTGCAATCTGGGCCAATCAGTTCGATAATATCGTCAATCGCATCGCGCATATTGAAACCACCGCACAGGAAATCTGGCGTGATACCAATGGCAAGGTCGATGGTTTCGTCTCGGCTGTCGGTTCGGGCGGCACGCTCGCAGGCACTGCTTTCGGCCTCAAAGACAAAAATGCGGACATCAAAATCGCGCTTGCTGATCCCCATGGCGCAGCCCTTCATTCCTTCTACACGACGGGCGAGCTGAAATCCGAAGGTGATTCCATCACCGAAGGTATCGGGCAGGGGCGCATCACGGCCAATCTCGAAGGCTTTACACCTGACTTTTCCTATCGCGTTCCCGATGCCGACGCGCTCGATATTCTGTTTGATCTGGTGCAGGAGGAAGGACTCTGCTTGGGCGGTTCCTCCGGCATCAATATTGCCGGTGCAATCCGCCTTGCAAAAGATCTCGGACCGGGCCACACCATCGTGACCGTGCTTTGCGACTATGGTAATCGTTACCAGTCCAAGCTGTTCAATCCGGCTTTCCTGCGCGGCAAAGATCTGCCTGTGCCAGCCTGGCTAGAAATGAAAACCGAAATCGACATACCATACGAGGGATAATCATGGCATACGAGACTGAAGCTCTGTTCCGCGAAGATGCATATCTTAAAAGCGCGGAGGGTTCAGTCCTGGCCCTGACAGATACCGGCGGCATTATTCTCGATCAGACAAATTTTTATGCCACTTCCGGCGGTCAGCCGGGAGATACGGGCTTTTTTGAGCGTGCCGACGGCTCGCGCATTGAAATTGCGGCAACCGTTACCGGCGAAAGCAAAAACGAAATCGTCCATGTGCCAGTCGAAGGGCAGGCGCTCCCCGCGATTGGCGAGAAACTGGTTCTGCATATCAATTGGGAGCGCCGCTACAAGCTGATGCGTATGCATACAGCCTGTCATCTTCTTTCTGTCGCGTGCCCGTTTCCAATCACTGGTGCTGCGGTTGGTGAAGAGGAAAGCCGCGTCGATTTCGATCTTCCAGATGCGAGCTACACCAAGGAATCCGTCACCGAAAAACTCATGGAAATGGTGGAAGCCAATGATCCAGTTACGCTTCGCTGGATCAGCGACGAAGAGTTTCTGGCCAATCCGGATATTGTGAAGTCGAAGAACGTCCGCCCTCCTGTGGGTGCAGGCCGTCTTCGTTTGGTGGTTATCGGCGAAAATGGTTCAGTGGATTCGCAACCTTGTGGCGGAACACACGTTTCTGAGACGCAGGAAGTGGGTGAAATCCACATCGGCAAGATCGAAAAGAAGGGCAAGGAAAACCGCCGCTTCCGCATTCGATTTGGCAATGCACCACTAGTGTAAGTTCAGGAGCAATCATGTCCGATAAAAGCGCATTTGTTATCTCCCGCGACGATCTAAAAGCTCGTCTGGGCGAACCGGGTCTCGCAATCGTGGATGCATCCTGGTATTTGCCCGCAGCCGGTCGCAACGGGCGCGATGAATATGACGCAGCACACATTCCGGGTGCAGTCTTCTTCGATCAGGATCTGATTGCAGACAAGGGTTCGGGCCTCCCGCATACCTTGCCATCACCGGAGCTTTTTGCACGCCATGTCGGCGCAATGGGCATCACGGCAGATGAAACCATCGTTGTCTATGACGGTCCTGGCATGTTTTCTGCGCCACGCGTCTGGTGGATGTTCCGCGTGATGGGCGTGAAGAACGTTCTGGTTCTCGATGGTGGTTTTGATGGCTGGAAGGCAGCAAACTTCCCCGTCAACGATGAAGTTACAAAAATCGCTGCAACGCTTTTCACGCCTTCATTCAATGCGGCCAAGGTCGTTGATTTCGCAGAAATGAGCAAAATCGTGGATGGACGCAGCTCTCAGATCGCCGATGCACGTGCCGCTGGCCGTTTCACAGGCCGCGATGCAGAACCGCGCGCAGGTATGCGCTCGGGTCACATGCCGGGCGCTCGCAACGTTCCGGTCGGTTCGCTGTCTGAAAACGGTCAACTGAAAAGCCTCGACAGCCTTCGCGAAATCTTCGCCAGTGCTGGGGTAGACCTTAATAAACCCGTCGTCACCAGCTGCGGTTCCGGTGTGACCGCAGCGGTCATCACCCTTGCATTGACGTCGCTTGGCCACGAAGACAATCGGCTTTATGATGGTTCGTGGAGCGAATGGGGCAGCAGGCAGGATACACCTGTCGTGACCGGCGAAGCAGAATAAGCATGACTGAAAAACTGATGGCCAGAGTGACCCATCTGGAAATGACAGCGCGTCCGGCGCTGTCATTTCCGGTTCCTTCCGGTCTGCGTCTTGCAATCATGCGCTCGACCGAAATGCCGGTGCATTTCTATCGCTATCTCTACGAACAGGTTGGACGCCAGCATCACTGGATGATGCGTCGCGTGCAGAGCGATGCGGAAGTGGCTAAGGCCATTCATGCAGAGACTACCGAGATTCACGTCCTTTATGCGGAGGGAAATCCGGCCGGTTTTTTGGAGCTCAATTTGTCAGCCTTGCCAGAAACAGCCGAAGTTCTCTATTTCGGACTCGTTCCTGATTATCAGGGGCGGGGACTGGGAAAATTCTTCTTCAGCGAAGCCATTTCAACTGCCTGGTCGCACAGCCCGCAAAGAGTGACCATTCATACCAACACACTCGACAGCCCGCGCGCGCTACAGCTTTATCAAAAGATGGGATTTGTGCCGGTCGGCTGGTCCGAGGAAGAAGTCACGCCCTGGGAATAGAGCAAGCGCTATTATCCGCGCGCGACTTCACGGCCATTGGTGATTGAAACCACGGAAGCACTTGTGATGCGTCCGCTTTCCTCATCGAACACCACGCAATTTCGACCGCGCTGCTTGGCCATATAAAGGCAACGATCAGCGCGGCTTAACACCTGCGAGTTGGTTTCGTTCTTTGGTGCAGACGCCACACCGATACTGATGGTCAGTGGATAAATCTGATATTCAGTCGCATGGAATGGCGTATTTTCTACTTCCGCGCGTATTCTTTGCGCAACCCGCATACCCGTTTCGCCTGTCGCGCCCGGAAGAAAAACGCAAAACTCCTCACCGCCGATACGGCCAACAAGATCACCTTTACGGGTAACATTCTGAAGTGCAAAGGCAATCAGCTTAAGCGCACGGTCGCCAACACTATGGCCGAACGTATCATTTATCGCTTTAAAATGATCGGCATCGATAACGAGAAGTGTCCCGCTTTCGATACGCGAGCGGCTGATTTTCATAGCATCGAACAGCGCTTCACGGTTGAGTAATCCGGTCATGTGGTCGACACGAGAGCGAGCTTGCAACTCGATATGGGCTTTTTCTAATTGCACATAGGCATCGCTGAGCTTGCTATGCTGCAAAAAGATATAAAGAAGGGAAGGGAAGGCCGTTATGGTCGGGATTACGACGCTCAGACTAAGAGCTATAATCCCGGGCATGCCGCCAGAGATGAATCCAATGGTCAGGCTGATCCCAACTGAAAACAGGACCACAGACAACGTTATCAACGTTGCCTTCCATAAAGCCGTCTTCATACCGAACTCCCCAACCCCGACAAAGATGTTTTAGATGCCTGTCTCTGAACCCTCTATGAACAGACCTGATCTTTGTGGGCCTTATAAGAGGAGTGCTTTGGCGAAGAAAGACGCGCCCCCGCACGAATGCAATTTTTTATATATGCGTGCTATTATTGACACAATCTAAAGTAGAATGCCGCGAATATATTACCTATAGATTAGCTGAACGACAACTATCTTTAAAAGAAATAACACTAATTGTAATTTTTAACATTTTACTAATTTACAATATTGGATCGTAGCAATGCTTAAACAACAGAAGGACGCCTTTGGAAGGCCCCTCAATGTTCAAAAACCCATATCGTCGGACAACCAGAGCATTTGAGCCAAAAGTGCGAAGCGATTTTGCGTGAGGTAAATGCGTAAAAACAATAGTTAGAGCGGTTCCAACGATTCAATCTTAACCGGAACCGCCCTAGGGGTCTGTAGGGAATTAGGTTTTGGGCGTGGCGTGAGACGGATTTTGTTTCTGAACAGGAGAAAAGGACGCCGTGGCGTGTATCTCCCCAAGGGCTGTTCGACGTATTCAGAGAGAAAATCCGCCACGTCCTAAAGGGATATGGTGAAAATCGCCCAGCTTCGCGTCGCAAAACCTCGATGAAGAACCAATCCATCTTCGGCTTTGCTCCTAAACCTGGCTATTTTCATCCATACCACGCTTCAAAACGAATTCCCCACAGACCCTAGAAGACTGCCAGATATTTCAGGAGCGATATAATACCGATGATGATGACGATCACCTGAGCGATCTGTTTCACTTTCCCATCGAGTGGCAGCATGTTGATGAGATATAGAACGAGAAAGATAACCAGAATTGTTATCAGAAGACTGATGAGGATGGACATAGGCTGTCGGACCCTTCCCGGAACGGCTTTTCTATAATCATTCGGTGGTGGTTCCTTCACAACACCGAATTGAACTCGGGAAATCATGGGAAACGAGGGATATTTATAGGCCTCGAAAATCCACGATCTCAACCATTTTCCGTTTGAAAATGATGTGCCGGTTAACGTTCCAACGAGAATAAGGTTCCAACACTTAGCAAAGCAAAACGGCGGCTTTCGCCGCCGTTTATAGTGTTTTCTGTCTCGAATTATCCGTTATTTCAACATCGAGCCCGTTTGTTGACGCCGGCTATGCCAGCTGAATACCTCTTCCAGAAGGTGAGGGGTGTGCCCACCCCGGCTGCAGGCACGCTCAAAATAATCGTTAAGCTGATCGCGATAATCCGGATGAGCGCAATTGTTGATAATCAGCTTTGCCCGTTCACGTGGCGCAAGGCCACGAAGATCTGCCAGACCTTGTTCGGTCACGAGAATATCCACATCGTGTTCGGTATGATCGACATGTGTCACCATCGGAACAATCGACGATATCGCACCATTTTTGGCTTCGGATTTACTGACGAAGATAGAAATATAAGCGTTGCGCGCAAAATCGCCTGAACCACCAATACCATTCATCATGTGCGTACCGCCCACATGGGTCGAATTGACATTCCCGTAAATATCGAACTCAAGAGCGGTGTTGATACCGATAATGCCAAGACGACGGATGACCTCGGGGTGATTGCTGATCTCTTGCGGGCGCAGGATCAGTTTATCGCGATAGCGATCGATGTTGTTGAAGACCCGCTCACCACAAGCAGGGCTCAATGTAATCGAAGAACCTGACGCGTAATCGAGTTTACCAGCATCGAACAGATCGAAGGTGCTGTCCTGCAGCACTTCACTATACATACGCAGATTATGGAACGGACTTTCGGCAAAGCCATTGAGAACCGCGTTCGCGATTGTGCCGATACCGGCCTGCAAGGGATTAAGCGTCAGATCGAGACGGCCCGCCTCCACTTCGTTCAAAAGAAACTGGATGAGGTGCGAAGCAATCGCAATTGTCTCACCATCTGCAGGCTCTACGGTTGAAGCGCTATCATTTTCCTGCGTGATGACGATGCCGGCAATCTTCTCCGGCGGAATAGGTATATATGGAAGGCCGACACGGCTGTCACAGGCTGTGACCGGAATTGGATCGCGGGAAGGGCGCTTCGTCGGTATATAGACGTCATGTAATCCCTCAAGAGCCAATGGCTGGTTCAGATTGACCTCAACAATCACTTTCTCGGCAAGAATCGCAAAACTGGCCGAATTACCGATGGATGTTGTGGGAATAATCCCGCCATTTTCGGTGATAGCAAGCGCCTCGACGACAGCGTAATCGATAGGGCCAATCTGGTTGGACCGCAGCTGTTCCACTGTCTCTGATAGGTGCTGATCGATAAACATGACTTCGCCGCGATTGATCGCGGCCCGCAATGTACGATCCACCTGAAATGGCATCCGGCGAGCCAACACGTGTGCTTCCGTCAACAGCTTGTCGACATCGTGGCCGAGGGAGGCGCCGGTAATCAGCGTAATCTGAAAGGGATCGCTTGCGGCACGTGCCGCCATTGCCAGTGGAACAGCCTTGGCATCGCCTGCGCGTGTAAATCCGCTCATGCCAACAATCATGCCATCTTTAATCAGGCTTGCGGCTTGCTCCGCAGTGATAATCTTGTCCCGCAGAGACGCGTTCCTGATACGTGCTTCCAACATGTACTCTAACCTTCCTTGCAGACCGGCTTTAGAGCCGGAAACAACGCTCTCCAGTACGCGCAACTATTGTGGGCATGGAGCCGGAGTCAGCGCATGCAGGTAATAGCGCATGCTGACTGCGATTACACGCATGCTTTGGTCTTAGATCGGTTCCAGTTAAAGCGGAGCCGCTGAAACCGCTCTAAGTGTTTATTTCATCGCTTACCCTACGCAAAACTGCTTCGCACTTTTGCTGGAAATGCTCTAGATCAGCATTCTGGAATTACATTGGGAAGCGGTTTGAAGGAATGATTTGGATCAAACGAGGTGAGTGAAAAAATGCTTTCTATGCTTTGGCAGAAACATGGTCCAAACTATTCACAACGCAATGATTTCAAGATAAATCTAACGCCGTTGGCACCGTCCTTCTCATAAAAACACTGAAGTGCATTTCTTTCAGCAGCACCGTCTGACTGGAGATTGTATCTTCGCAAGCAGAGGTTACGCGATGGACGATATCGCTAATCAGAGTGTCGGTTTCGGACGAATTGCAGCTATGATTCCTGTCAAAGACATGGATGTGGCCTGTCAATTTTATTGCGGCGCATTAGGCTTTAAAAAAGTCTTCGAAAATGGAAATCCGGTGGGTTTCATGATCCTGAAACGCGAAGAAGGTGAACTGCACCTCTCCCTGCAAAGGAACCACAAAGCCGCTAATTTCAACATTGCTCACATGCTGGTGAAAGACGTCGATGCTATGCATGCCATTTGTAAACGGTATGGCATGAGGATCATAAAAGGTCTGCAAGACAAGGACTATGGCTTGCGGGCATTCGTTTTTGAAGACCCTGATGGAAATCGTATCGATGTAGGACAAAAAACTAGTTCAAGTCGCACGGATGAAAACGCGTAATCTCTTGTAATAGTTACAACAAATGAGAGACAGGGCAGGGCTTTCAGATAGCCCTGCCTGCAGTCTGTTTACCGACAACGCGCCGTATAAATTCTGCCGCGACGGTCTCTATATTCACATTTACCATTGCGTAAGTTGCGAACAAGCAAACCACCAATAGCACCAGCACCAGCACCAATCAGTGCCCCGCGTCCACCACCGGCTATTCCTCCAATAGCGGCACCGGCAACGGTTCCAATGCTGACATCCTTTTCGGTCGTCGTGCATCCGGTAATGATGAGCATGGCGACCAGTACCGCTGAAATTTTACCCATTGAACCTTTCCTCTCCTCGAAACGATTAAACGCCTAACTATAAGCTAAAGCTTTGAATTTTGTGCGCTTTCACACATGCGATATAAATCGATTTCGTGTCAAAATGCGAATACTTTCTTGGAGGACTTCTATACTCCGCATAGATCCAGGTTCAAATTTCGCTCGGATACATTTCCAGAGTTTTTTCTTTAGTTACAGGCTCCTTGCATTGGGTAACTCATTGTTATCATATGCAAATCGCACTTTAAAATAGAGCGCACCCATCCATCAACGATGATCACATAAGATAGATTATGGAACAATAAGATCAGGATCCGTATGCGAACTCACGATGAATGTTAGCGTCGCTGAGCGATATATAAATGCCCTGGGACCGGCGATCCTTGCTCGCTTCGAACTGTGATGTCGGTGCAGCGTATGCAATCCATTCCGTGTGCTGATAGCAGCGAGCGCACATAGGACTGCGCGTGCGCGAAACGCTGGAAATCGCCAACCATGAAATCGCGGCCAGCGAAGCGATCGTCGGGCTGTGTTTCACTGGAAAAGCCAAAGTGGCCCCCAGCCTGCAGATGTTCGGCAACGCCCGAGAAAAAGCGATCCAGCTCACCCATATAAGGCAGCACGTCAGTTGCGACGATCAGGTCCCAATTGTCTTCCTCAGTAGTCTCCAGAAAACGGACTGCCTCGCCAACAAAAAGCGCGTCGTAATCGCCTTTTTCATAGGCCACTTCAATCATGTTTTCAGATATGTCGACGCCTGTCTTGTGGTCGGCCATATCGTCCAGCGCATCGGCAGAAAGTCCCGTACCACAACCGAGATCCAGCATGCGCTTGGCCTGAAACTCTTCATTGAGTTCCAGTAGCATTTCACGCAATTGCAGCGGCACATCGTAACCAAGCTGATCGACAAGAATCGTGTCGAACATCTCGGCATGCTGATCAAAAAGCGTAGCAACATAAGCGTCAGGTGCTTTTGGCGGTACGATGCCACGTCCCATGCTTGCCAGACGCACAGCGGCGCCACCGTGGTCTTCGGGATCAATTTCGAGAACTGCTTTATAGGCCTCGGCAGCAGCATCCAGATCGCCGGCCTTTTCCAGAGCAAGCGCATGATTATAAGCCTCAGCCAGCGCCTCTTGATCAAGAGAATCCGTGTTATTGGATTTACCGTTGTGCTTGGACATCTGCGTTGCCTTTTGTTGAGCCATCAGCGAACTGAAAAGGCCTATAGAGAGCTAATATATGGGTTAGGGCTGTCTTTTCCATAGAAAGAAAAGGCGAGGCGAAACCACTCGCCTGCCCTCCTACCCTCATATGAAGATGACAGCAAGAACCAGTTCTATTCGGCCGCTGCGGGAGCTGTGTTTGAAGCAGGCTTATGGTCAGCAAGCTTTCGCGCAATGACTGCACAAGCCATCAGCTGGATCTGGTGAAACAGCATGAGCGGCAGCACCACACTGCCCACATTCGCGCCTGCGAAGATCGCGCTGGCCATCGGCGCACCGCTGGCAAGGCTCTTCTTGGAACCACAGAACATGATGGTAATGCGGTCGGCGTGATTGAAGCCCAGCGCCTTGCTGCCATACCAGGTCGCCAGCATGACAATCACCAGAAGCAGAATATTCACGCCGATCATTACGCCGAGATCATTCCAGGAAACCGTATGCCACAGACCTTCGACAATCGCTTCACTGAACGCCAGATAGACAACCATCAAGATCGAGCCACGATCGACAAACCCGAGCGATTTGTTATGACGACGCATGAAATTGCCAATCCATGGCTGCAATATCTGCCCCAGGACAAATGGTGCAAGCAATTGCAGCAGAATGGATTCGAGAGCATCGACAGAAATCCCGCCGCCGCCCTTAACCGCAAACAGCAACCCGACAAGCAGTGGTGTCAGGAACATGCCAAAGATGTTCGATGCCGATGCAGAAACGATAGCCGCAGAGACATTGCCGCCAGCCATTGAGGTGAAGGCGATTGAGGATTGTACGGTGGAAGGCAAAACGCAGAGATAAAGAATGCCGAGATAGAACGGCGATTGCGCAAGACCGGGAATAGTCCAGCCCGCGGCCAGTCCTAAAATCGGAAACAGAACAAATGTTGCGCTGATGACTGCCAGATGCAGTCGCCAGTGGGTTACACCTGCAACAACTGCCTCACGTGACAGACGCGCACCGTGCAAGAAGAACAGAAGCCCAACCGCTATTTTGGTCGCAATCCCGAACCATTCAGCAAAATCACCCTGCACGGGAAGAAATGACGCGAGCAGAATGGTCGCAATCAACATGCAGGTGAATTTATCGGGCAGAAAACGCATTTCTCGTCAGTCCTTCAGCATGGCATTCCTGAATGCTCTCCTGAAACTCCAAGGCTTCTCGGAGAGCATTCTGAGCATGTTTGATCCCTAATTTGTAATAGGCCGATCAGAAATCGACACAATACTAAAGGATAGAGCCAGTCGCTAATTGGATCACTTTTCCGGCAAAAGTCGTCGATAAAGGGCTTTTCAGCCCTCAATCCACTTCATATCCATTTGGATTTTTCGACTGCCAGTTCCACATGTCCTTACACATCTCGCGAAGATCCTTCTCAGCGGTCCAGCCAAGAAAATCACGCGCAAAAGCTGGATCAGCGTAGCATTCGGCCACATCGCCCGGACGGCGTGGAGCAAGCTCATATTTGATTTCACGATTTGAAACGTGTTCGAAGGCTTTTACCACGTCGAGAACGCTGTAACCCTGCCCTGTCCCCAGATTGACAGAAAAGCACTTCGGTTCATCAAGTTTTTTGAGTGCTTTAAGGTGTCCCGCTGCGAGATCAACAACGTGAATGTAATCGCGCACGCCTGTACCATCCGGCGTGTTGTAATCATTGCCCCAGATGTTGAGCTTCTCACGGCGACCGGTTGCCACCTGCGCAATGATTGGCATCAGGTTGTTTGGAATCCCCTTGGGATCTTCACCGATAAGACCGCTTTCATGCGCACCAACCGGGTTGAAATAGCGCAGGATCGCGATCTTCCAGCTATTGTCGCTGTTATAAAGATCGCGCAGCATATCCTCGATAACAAGCTTCGTGCGTCCGTATGGATTGGTCGCAGAAAGCGGCTGATCTTCGGTAATCGGTAATTTTTCCGGGTCGCCATAAACAGTCGCGGACGAGCTGAAAACAAGCGTCTTCACGCCTGTAGCTTCCATTGCCTGTAACAAACGCAACGTACCGAGCACGTTGCAATCATAATAATGCAATGGCTTTTCACTCGACTCACCGACCGCCTTCAAACCGGCAAAATGAATGACAGCCGTGCATTTATGGCGCGTGATAATCTGTTCCAGCAGGGTGCGATCGCGAATGTCACCCGGCTCGCGAATGGGTGCGCGACCAGTGATCTTTTCCACGCGATGGAGAGCTTCCGGATTGCTATTATCGAAATTATCGACCACCACCACTTCATGACCGGCCTCAATCAGCTGTACGCATGTATGCGAACCGATATATCCAGCGCCACCAGTTACAAGAATCGTCATGCTTTAAATACCTGCTTGTTGAACATACTGCCCCAATGTGCGATCCCGAGAGCGTTTGTTGGCTGACTATGCAAAAACCGTAGCAGACTGCAACCCAACCCTTCCGATTCTTGCAAATTGCCCCAAGAATGCGACATCAATTTTACTGGAGCGAAGATGGAACCCTCCCGCAATATCGACCGTCTTCTCGAAATCATGGTTGCCCTTCGCGACCCTGAAACGGGCTGCCCCTGGGACGTAGAACAGACTTCCAAGTCAATCGCTCCTTATACGCTTGAGGAAGTCTATGAGGTCCTAGATGCCATTGAGCGCGACGATGCCGATGATTTCCGTGAAGAGCTTGGCGATTTGTTGCTCCAGGTGGTGTTTCATTCCCGCATGGCTGAAGAACAAGGCAAGTTTGGCTTCGGCGATGTTGTCGAAGCCATCACGCACAAGATGATCCGCCGCCATCCGCATGTCTTTGGCGACGCCGAAGCAAGAAGCGCTGGCATGGCCAAGGGATCGTGGAACCGTATCAAGGCAGAAGAAAAGGCCGAGCGCGCGGAACGTCGCGCCAAACTTGGCTTGGAAGCTATTGATAAAACACGTTATCTTGACGATATACCACACGCCTTCCCTGCCCTCTTGCGCGCCTTGAAGCTCCAGCAGAAGGCAGCGAAAGTTGGGTTCGACTGGTCGGAAGCGGCACCAATATTAGACAAGATCGCGGAAGAAACAGCCGAATTGAAAGAAGCAATGGCGGCACAGGACAAAGCCAATATTGCGGAAGAATATGGCGATCTGCTCTTTGCTATGGTCAACCTTGGCCGGCATCTGGAAATTGACGCAGAAACAGCGCTCATTGCAGCCAATGACAAGTTCAAGCGCCGCTTTGATTTCATAGAAAAGTCGCTGAAGGAATCGGGCAGCAGCCTTGAGGCAGCACGGCTTGATGACATGGAAGCAATCTGGGTTGAGGCGAAGAAAAAGGGGCTGTAACCAGCCCCAAAATTCAAACTTTGTCTTCCCACTTTGGTCGGAACATCTGATAAACGTCCTCGGTGGTCGCATAATCCATATAGCCAAGTCGGGTCACCGGCTTGGCTTTTCTTATGTCAAACAGCCCATCTGTCAGAACGCTTTCGTCTATATGAACGCCGACAACCTCGCCGATGACCATATAATTGTCGGTCGGCCTGCCCTCTTTGTCCTGTAAGCGCCGGATCTCCACCGCCACACATTCCAGCGCAGCATAGGCTTCCTTCACGTATGGCGCAGCGATGAGCTTACTGTGGGCAACTGTCAGGCCAGCATACTCAAATTCGCTGGTGCCGCGCGGAGCGTTAATCGATGAAGCATTCATCTTCTCTTTCAGGTGATCACTGACCAGACTGGCCGTGAATTCGCCCGTCTCGTCAATAAACGAAACGCTGTCTTTGAAGCCGCTTGATGAAAACATCACCATCGGTGGCGTGTCGCATATTGCGTTGAAGAATGAATATGGAGCGAGGTTGACCGCACCATTTTTTGACCGAGCCCCAATCCAGCCAATCGGACGAGGTGCGACAATCGCTTTGAATGGATTGTGAGGCAGTCCGTGACCATCTTCTGGCTTATAAAACATCTTGTTTTCCGTAGTTTATCAGAGAAAACTAATCTAGTTTATTCAGTCCATGGCCCGTTATAATCGGAAACGATCTTGTCCATTTCGGCTCTCGGACGCTCGGGCATTTTGTTTTCTGCTGTCCCGATATGTACGAAACCAGCAACACGCTCTTCAGGTGCCAGACCAAGGAACGCACGCGCTGGCGCATCGTCTGAATACCAGTTGGTGATCCAGTTGGTCGCGTAACCGAGCGCGTTCGCTGCAATACAAAGGTTCATAGCTACTGCACCCGCCGACAGAAACTGCTCCCATTCCGGAATGCGTTCGTGGCCAACCGGTGACGAAACAATGCCAATGACCAATGGAGCACGTGCAAAACGCGCCTTCTCCTGATCTTTACGGCTATCGTTCAAAGGCCCTTCCCGCTCCTCGGCCCGCTTGGCGAGATACTCACCAACCTTGTGACGAACATCACCGCGATAAAGAATGAAGCGCCACGGAGTGAGGCGTCCATGATCTGGTACACGCGCCGCCACTTTCAGCAATTCGTCCAGTTCGGCCCCCTGCGGTGCCGGTTCTGAAATGGCGGAAATAGGCGTAGAGCTGCGCTGGGCCAGAAAATCAAATACCGGATGCTTCACGGAAATCCCTCATCGCTATAATCTGCATATATGACTCCACTTAGAGCATAATCCGACCAGAGTGAAACGAAGATCGATAAGATTATGCTTCAAATAAAAAGCTTTAGACGCCAATCTGATAAAATCGGATCGGCCAAGCGCCAAATGGAGGCAGCATCTTCTCGCGCGACACTATCTGGGTGTAAAGCCTATAATCTCTGACGCTGTATAACTCGCATGGATAAATTTGCCATGACAACGGTCGATTTGGCCTTGAATTCGCCACCCGCTTGGGTTCAAAACATCTTATGTCAGATATACTGGGTCTGTTTCGAGCAAGCAGTGCAAAATCATCGCGCAGCAAGTCATTTGTGGCGACGCTTTCGTTTGTCCTGATGGCTTCCTCTGCGTTCGCACAGGGCCCCGGTGGACCAGGCGGACCGGGTGGTCCCGGCGGTGGCATGGGTGGCGGAATGGGTGATGGCTTTGGCGGTGGTCGGCAAGGCGGTTCTGATGGCGGATTCAAACTACCGGGTTTCCAACTAGAACCACCTGCACCGGCCCCTGCTATACCGGCTCCCTCGGGTAGCAACGGAGCAGTACAGACAAACAGCACGATTGGTCTTCCGAACTTTCCGGAACCAAAGCTCAATTTGCCAACACTCAGCCCTTATGCAAACCCGACAAGCCCCGAGAATAATCCTCTGGTCAAAACGAGTGAGCTGGACCTGAAAGCACGTCTCAATGAGGATGGCCCGGATATTTCGACCGGCCTTGTATGGCGCGTCTTTGCACCAGAGGTTGGACCGGATGGACAGTTGGCACTCATCGCCTCGTCAAAAGGCGGCAGTACAGTGTTCAATCTGCCAGAAGGCAGTTATTTGGTGCACGCTGCATATGGCCGCGCAGGCGCAACCAAACGCATTACGCTTACGAATGCCAGTCGTCATGAGGTGATGACTCTCGATGCAGGCGGCATGAAGCTTAGCGCTGTCCTGCCCGATGAAGGTAAGATCAAAAGCGATCTCGTTCGCTTCTCCATTTATGCCGACGAAGATAACAACGACCGTTCGCTCATCGTCCCGGATGTTAAGCCAGATGCAATCATCCGATTGAATAGCGGCACTTATCACGTGGTTTCCAACTACGGCACTGCGAATGCAGTCATCCGTGCAGATATCCGTGTGGAGGCAGGCAAGCTGACTGAAGCAACCGTTCAGCATCGCGCTGCCGAGGTTGTGTTGAAGCTGGTGCGTGAAAAAGGTGGTGAGGCCCTCGCCGACACGTCCTGGTCAATTCTGAATGCTTCTGGCGACGTCGTACGAGAAAGCGCTGGAGCGTACTCGTCGATGGTTCTGATTGAAGGCGATTATGTTGCCGTCGCCAAGAACAAAGACCGCATCTATCAGCGCGATTTCAAAGTGACCTCTGGTGCAAATGGCGAAGTGGAAGTGGTCGCAAACCGCGAATCCGAAGCGCCTGATGACGGCCTGGCTGCGCAAGATTGATTGAGCTTAATTTCCAAATAAAAAAGGCCCGCTTTCGCGGGCCTTTTTCTATTATGCATTGCGCAGACGCAGCAGGTCCGGTGGTGTTGCTTCTTCCGTCAGACGGGCAATCGCCTCATCCAGCGTCATCGATTCCTGATCGCGTGAACCAAGACGACGCATATTGACCGTCTTTTCTTCCGCTTCACGCATGCCGCAAACGAGAATGACCGGAACCTTCTGAACAGAATGTTCACGGACCTTGTAATTGATCTTCTCATTACGAACGTCGGTCACGACCTGCAGGCCTGCAGCCTTGAGCTTGGCTGCAACTTCGGCTGCATAACCATCAGCTTCCGACGTGATTGTTGCAACAACAACCTGAATAGGCGCGAACCAGAGAGGCATATGACCGGCGAAGTTTTCGATCAGAATGCCGAGGAAACGTTCCATCGATCCGCAGATCGCGCGATGGATCATGACCGGCTGGGTCTTTTCCGAATTGCTGTCGATGTAGAATGCACCGAAACGTTCCGGCAAGTTGAAGTCGACCTGTGTCGTTCCACACTGCCATTCACGACCGATCGCATCCTTCAGCGTATATTCGAACTTCGGACCGTAGAACGCACCTTCGCCCGGCAGAATGCCGGTCTTGATGTCTTCCGACTGTTCCTTGATCTGCTCAAGAACCGTCATCATCACGCTTTCAGCGCGATCCCACAATTCATCCGAACCCACGCGTTTTTCAGGGCGGGTCGAAAGCTTGATCGTGATCTCTTTGAAGCCGAAGTCCTTATAGACTGACAGAATGAGATCATTGATACGAAGGCACTCCGAAGCCATCTGTTCTTCAGTGCAGAACACGTGCGCGTCATCTTGTGTGAAGCCGCGAACACGCATCAGACCATGCAGCGCACCCGATGGCTCATAGCGATGCACATTGCCAAATTCCGCAAGCTTTATAGGCAGATCGCGGTAAGACTTAAGACCATGCTTAAATATCTGAACGTGACCCGGGCAGTTCATCGGCTTCAAAGCAAACACGCGGTCATCGTCGGTATCATCACCGGCAACAGTGACCTTGAACATGTTGTCGCGATACCAACCCCAGTGACCGGAAGTCTCCCAAAGAGACTTGTCCAGCACCTGTGGCGCATTGACCTCCTGATAGCCATGGCTGTCGAGACGACGACGCATATAAGCTACCAGCGTCTGGAACATACGCCAGCCTTTGGCGTGCCAGAACACAACGCCCGGACCTTCTTCCTGGAAATGGAACAGATCCATTTCGCGACCAAGGCGGCGGTGATCACGCTTTTCAGCTTCTTCAAGCATATGGAGGTAGGCCTGAAGATCGTTATCATTGGCGAAGGCAGTGCCATAGATACGTGTCAGCATCGGATTGTTGGCATCACCGCGCCAGTAAGCACCTGCAACCTTCATCAGCTTGAAGGAATTGCCGATCTGGCCGGTGGACGCCATATGCGGCCCACGGCAGAGATCGAACCATTCACCCTGATTGTAGATTTTCAGATCCTGACCTTCAGGGATCGCATCGACGAGCTCCACCTTGTAGCTTTCGCCCTTATCGGCAAAAACCTGCTTGGCCTTCTCGCGCGACCAAACCTGCTTGGTGAACGGCTTGTTGCGCTGAATGATTTCGCGCATCTTCTTTTCGATCACCGGCAGGTCATCTGGCGTGAACGGTTCATTACGCGCGAAGTCGTAATAGAAGCCATTCTCGATGACTGGGCCGATCGTTACCTGCGTTCCCGGGAAAAGCTCCTGCACGGCTTCAGCCAAAACGTGCGCCGTGTCGTGACGGATCAGTTCCAGCGAGCGCGGATCTTCGCGGGTCAGAATTTCGATGGCACCGGAAGCACCCAGCGGATCGGAAAGATCACGCACGGTGCCATCCACGGCATAAGCCACGGCTTTCTTTGCAAGTGATTTGGAGATTGATTCTGCAAGTTCGGCACCGGTTGTGGCGGCATCATATTCGCGCACCGAGCCATCGGGAAATTGCATGGAAACATTCGACATCATATTTTCCTTATCCAGTCCCGCCAACGATTGCGGGTGGTTTTGCATGAAACGATCCTGCTTAAGTTCGCAGAACCGCCTATATGTTGCTTTTGCAACTTTGAATGAAGACTGGCTATTAGTCTTTTTTGGCCAGTCCGTAAAGCAAAAGCGCCGTGGCAAACTGCATCACGGCGCCTGTCAGAGTTCTGGAAACCACTGCATAATTCCTTAAATCAGAATCGATTTACGGTAAAATTATGCAGCATGTTTAAACTGTTAGAGCGGCCTTTGTGCGCCCCCTTGGACGCACGACGCTCTAAATGAACTCAGTTGCGGATTGCGAGACAGGGAACGCCCTGCTGCTTGAGCTTCGTGCATGTCTTTTCAGCAGCTTCCGAATCTTTGAAGCCTGTGAAACGAACACGATAAACCTTGCGGCCACGCGGAGCGGTCGAAATCTCAGCCTTCGTACCCGGAACCAGACGGCTCACGACAGGCAAATACTTGGCCTGCAATTCATCCGCACCTTTGCGTGAAGGAGATACACCAACCTGAACGCGCCAGGCAGACATTGCAGATTTTACCAGAAAGCCACCGTCGCCCTGCTCGATCTTGGAATCATCGATCATATCGGCAACAGCATCAACCTTCGGCTTCTGAGGCTTAAGCGGCGAGATAACCGGCAATGGCGTCTGAACTGCAGCGACAACTTCTTCCGTTGCCGTTCCAGTGCCTTCAGTGCCAAAGCGGGTCAGCAGCTTCGCCATGCGATCGTCACGCTCACGCGATGAGCCGGCACCAAGCACAACGCCCACGAGATGCTTGTCATTGATGATGGCGGACGAGACAAGATTATAGCCCGAAACATCGGTATAGCCGGTCTTGATCCCATCAACACCCTGATAGCGATACATCAGGTTGTTATGGCCATTGAACGGACGGCCTTTATAGGTAAACGAACGCTGGGAAAACAGCGCATATTCCTGCGGGAAATCACGACGCAGCGACATACCGAGCACGGCCATGTCGCGTGCGGTCGTCAGCTGGGTCATCTTCGCAGTCAAGCCCGATGGATTGGCAAAATAAGTGCTTTTCATGCCAAGGTTTCGAGCTCTCTGCGTCATGAGACGACCAAAGCTTGCTTCTGAACCACCCAGATATTCGCCAACAACGGTGGCAGCATCATTCGCAGAAACAATGACCATGCCGTTGACTGCATCGCGGACGGAAATCGTTTCGCCCGCCTTCAGATACAGCTTCATTCTAACTTTTGCAGCTGCATTCCTGGAGATGGGCATTTCTTCATCCCAATGCAGCTTACCGGTCTTGAGAGCTTCAAACGTTAGATAAAGCGTCATCATCTTGGCCAATGACGCAGGAGCGTGTTGTTCAGTTGCATCGTCCTGTCCCAGAACAACGCCAGTATCGGCATCAAAAACCACCCACGAAACATTCGCCATGGCGCTGGTTGCGCAGAAGATACTGGCACCAAGCGCAACACCGGCAATCAGCTGGGAGGTGCGGGACAACGATTTATGCATATTGGCTCACAAGAAAAGAAAACACGATGCAAATGAAGCCGAATTGCGGCGCGATAAAGACGCCGGGCCGACCTGATTTCCTTTTCCCGATAAAACAGTTTTATCATTAACGAATTCTAATCAGCGGACAATAAATTAACAGATTTGTATCAATCTTTAAAAAACAAATAGTTAGCCTGTGGGTGACGACACCCGCCAGTACCGCCAAGGCAAATACCAGCGATAATAGCCTGATAATTCCCTGGGCACGGGATCGAAACCGTGAGTCCCCATGGGGCCACAGCGCATGATCCGGAAAAGCCCCATCCAGCTACCGTTCCACAATCCGTAACGGGCTACAGATTCGTAGGTATATTCTGAACAGGTTGGCATATGGCGGCAGGAATTGCCGATAAATGAGGAAAGGGTGAGCTGATAAAGCCTTATCAAGCTCGTGCCGAGTACCCTGCCCGGCGTTTTCCGCCACGGATCAGTGAAATTGCGGGTATGGCGCTTCTTGACTGTTGTTGCTTCACCCGGATGATCTTTCCCGCAACTGCACATATCAGGCGGCCTGCACCTTTTCTTCGATCTGGCGAATACAGTCGACGACTGCGTCAAAAGTCAAAAGCGTCGATGCATGGCGTGCTCTGTATTCACGCACCGGTTCGAAATATTTCAGATCCTCAAAGCGACCTTCTGGTGCAGGGCCATTTTCTTTGAGCATCTTATACATCGCATCACGTGCAGCCCTCAGCTCTTCTGAAGAGCAACCGATCACATTTCGCGCCATAACCGATGACGACGCCTGCCCCAATGCGCAAGCCTTTACCTCATGTGCGAAATCCGTAACTACTCCATCAGCCATCTTCAGATAAACAGTGACAGTCGACCCGCACAATTTTGAGTGAACAGTTGCGACCGCATCAGGGTTAGCAATCCGCCCTATCCGTTCGATATTCCCTGCAAATTCAAGGATACGTTTGTTGTAAACATCGTCGATCATTTGGACAAACCTTCCGTCTTACCGGATAAAAACGTAAATTTATCGCCCGGGTACGGTTTGAAGTTGCATTTTCCTGTCTATATAATAGGCAAGTCGTGACTGCGCCATGGACAGATTATCACATGGTTATGAGCAGCCGCACGATTATCCGTCCGGCAGCTAGGTGTTGCCGGATCAATACATCGCACGCTCGTAAAGCGCATCGTTGTATTGTCCGTTTAACTCGTCTCCTCCTTGAAGGAGACTACTGGAGAATACTGATGGACGCTCGCATCCTTAAAATCGATGACGAATCCAATTTGACCGCAGATTTGCCGAAGCCAACGCAGGCCGAAGCAGAAGCTGCTGTGCGCACACTTCTTCGCTGGGCGGGGGACAATCCCGACCGTGAAGGTCTGCTGGACACGCCACAGCGCGTTGCCAAATCCTATAGTGAGCTTTTCGGCGGTTATGCCGAAAGTCCTGAGGATGTTCTTGGCACCACTTTTGAGGAAGTCTCCGGCTATGATGATATGGTGCTTGTGAAGGACATCTCCTTCTTCTCGCATTGTGAGCATCATATGGTGCCGATCATCGGCAAGGCACATGTTGCCTATTTGCCGGATGGCAAAGTGCTCGGTCTGTCGAAGATTGCTCGCGTCGTCGATATTTTTGCCCGTCGCCTGCAAACACAGGAAAGCATCACCGCTCAGATCGCTGAAAGCATTCAGCGTATTCTGAAGCCTCGCGGTGTCGCGGTCATGATTGATGCAGAACATATGTGCATGGCGATGCGCGGCATTCGCAAACAGGGCTCAAGTACAATCACGACGACCTTTACCGGCACTTTTAAGGAAGAAGTGAACGAACAGGTTCGTTTCATGAGCCTTATTCGCAAGTAAGACATATAATCAGGCGCAACAATGAGCATTTTTCCTGCCCAGTCCTCCGATAAGAAGGCGATTGAAGAAGGCGCGGTTTTCATGCCGCGCTTCGATTCATCTGGTCTTATCACTGCTGTCGTAACAGACGCGCGTGATGGTGAGTTGCTGATGGTCGCCCATATGAACGAGGAAGCGTTGCGCCTGACGCTTGAAACCGGGATCGCGCATTATTGGTCGCGCTCCCGCAATAGGCTTTGGAAAAAGGGCGAAACCTCTGGCAATCTGCAAAGCGTGATCGAATTGCGTACCGATTGCGATCAGGATGCGCTTTGGCTGAAAGTCAGCGTTGCTGGTGATGGTCCCACTTGCCACACAGGTCGCCGCTCGTGTTTTTACCGACAGGTTCAATCTGTTGATGGTCAGATCAGCCTGTCGCTGAATGGCTCCTGCGACCACAATCACTAATTTTTCTCACGATCTGTGAACTCCCTCAAATCGATGTGATGGCGCGATTTTCTCTCGCGCCTTCAATTTGCAGCATTTATTGTTTCGATACAGTGTTTTGATACACTCCCTCGAAACAAGAGGTGCTTGGTCGATATGCTCGCATGGGGTCAAAGGCGCAAGGCAGCCAATACGCAACCCTTGAAGCCGGAAGAAGAAATCATCGATCTGCCGCAGGTGCGGCATGAACCACGTCGCATTGCGCTCGCCTTGGGCGGCGGAGCTGCACGCGGCTGGGCCCATATCGGCGTTCTACGCGCACTCGATGAAGCGGGCATCGAAATTGAAATGATTGCCGGCACCTCAATCGGCGCTCTTGTCGGCGGCTGCTATCTGGCGGGTAAGCTCGACCAGCTCGAAGAATTTGCACGCAGCCTGACACGGCGGCGTATGTTCAATCTTCTCGACATCACATTTCGCGGCAGCGGCCTGTTCGGCGGCATGAAGCTCGACGGGCGTATGCGTGAGCATCTCGACGGCTTGCGCCTTGAGGATCTGGATCGCCCATTCGTCGCGGTTTGCACCGAATTGCGCACGGGCCATGAAATCTGGCTCTCCACTGGTCCGCTGGTTGAAGCCATGCGGGCATCCTATGCTCTGCCGGGTGTCTTCGAGCCGGTGCGATGGCAGGAGCGCGTTCTGGTCGATGGTGCGCTGGTCAATCCGGTTCCTGTCTCGGTATGCCGTGCCTATGAACAACGCCTCGTTCTGGCGGTAAACCTGCATTACGACCAGTTCGGTCGTGCGGCAGTCATCAAACACGCACAGTCGCGTCAGGAAGGTTTTGCTGAAACGATTCATGGTGAGAAGGAAAGCCGCCTCGGCATCACCGGTGTCATGATGGAGGCCTTCAACATCATTCAGGACCGCATTTCGCGTGCCCGTATGGCTGGCGATCCGCCGGATGTTTCCCTGATGCCAACTGTCGGACAAATCGGCCTGGCCGACTTCCACCGCGCCTCCGAGGCTATCGACATTGGCTATGCGGAAACGGTAAAGCGGCTGGAAGACATCAAAAGACTTCAGGGCATAAGCGGTTGATAGACGCGGCAGATTCGTCATGATCTATGGCAAATTCGCATAGATCAGCGCTGACACCCCAAAAATGGCTTCCATCCTGACACGAAAAAGCTAGGAAAATTGAAGCTTTAAGTGCTTTAAATTGCAGTATTACGACTTTTACCCACTCTTTTTTGGAAAAGATTGGCAGAAGCACAAGAACAGGCTTGTGCCTGTCGGATCGATTTGCTAGATGCCTCCTCGCTGACATTGTTCAGCTCTACCACGTGCGGTCGTGGCGGAATTGGTAGACGCGCAGCGTTGAGGTCGCTGTGGGGCAACCCGTGGAAGTTCGAGTCTTCTCGACCGCACCATTCTCTCCCAAGAGTTATGATTCCTATTAAGATACAGTTCTGCGATCTGGCTTAACACCAGATGAAGCGGAGATTTTTTGCTTTTTAAAATCAGATATTTAAGCCTGGCATAAAATAATTCCACTCAATTGTGTTGAACTGCAAGAATGGCCTTGTGTAGTCGAAACCGATTTGCTAAATGCCCTCTCGCTGACAGTGTTCAGCTTCTACCACACAGTGCGGTCGTGGCGGAATTGGTAGACGCGCAGCGTTGAGGTCGCTGTGGGGCAACCCGTGGAAGTTCGAGTCTTCTCGACCGCACCATTCTCTTTCAGAGACAATTTGGTCGCGCCTTTTCGGCAGCAGCGGATTATCTTGATAAGCCCGAAGAAAAACCCCGCCAAAAGCGGGGTTTTTGCATTTTGGAAGATAAGCTATACGTCGTTGCTATGCTCGCCCAGCTTCGGCGAACGTCTGTCGAGTTTCAGTTCGGCATCCGAGAATCGGATTGGCGTGCGCAGACCCGGCACGCCATTGGGGTCGATTCTCATATTGCGCGCGATAAATTGAGGATCGGCAAACACATCTTCAACTGTGTTGATCGGTCCGGCGGGTACGCCTGTTTTGGCAAGCGCTGCCAGAAGATCATCTCGCAACCATTGCTTCGTGCGCTCTTCAAGCATTGCCGTGAGTGCGTCTCGATTGGCGACGCGCGACGAATTGGTAAGGAAGCGAGAATCACCTGCGATTTCACCGATTCCCAGCAAAGCCGTCAGCTTTGCAAACTGCCCGTCATTGCCGCAGGCGATAATGAAATAACCGTCCGATACAGGCAGCGTCTGATAAGGCGCGATATTGGGATGCGCATTGCCCATCCGCTTAGGAGAAACACCCGACGCCAGATAATTCATCGCCTGATTGGCAAGAACCGCCGACATGCAATCAAACAACGCCATATCGATATGCTGCCCCTTGCCCGTGCGCTCCCGCATGATGAGAGCCGACTGAATAGCGATGACGCTGTAAAGCCCGGTGAAAATGTCAGCGAAAGCCACACCAATCTTCTGCGGTTGCCCGTCCGGCTCGCCGGTCAGGTCCATGATGCCACCCATACCCTGGATCATGAAATCATAACCCGCACGTTCTGCATAAGGCCCGGTGTGGCCGAACCCCGTGATAGAGCAATAGATCAGCCGTGGATTGATCGCTTTCAGGCTTTCATAGTCGAGACCATATTTATCAAGACCGCCGAGCTTGAAATTCTCAATCACCACATCCGCATCGGCAACGAGCTTGCGCACAAGTGCCCGCCCCTCATCAGTGCGAAAATCGGCAATGATCGATTGCTTGCCACGATTGCAGGCGTGGAAATAAGCTGCCGACTTTTCGCCTTCAACCTCGATAAATGGCGGACCCCATGTGCGGGTATCGTCACCTTCAGGGCTTTCGACCTTGATAACATCAGCGCCAAGGTCGGACAGCGTCTGCCCGACCCATGGGCCCGCCAGAATGCGGGCCAGTTCAATGACTTTCAGACCCGCAAGCGGTGTATTTTGCATTTCTCAAAACCTCTCCGAACGATCGAATTGCGATCAGAAAAAGGCCTGAATGCCGGTCTGCGCACGTCCGAGGATCAGCGCATGAACATCATGCGTACCCTCATAGGTATTGACTGTCTCGAGGTTCTGCGAGTGGCGCATGACATGATATTCGATCTGAATACCGTTGCCGCCGTGCATGTCACGAGCCTGACGTGCAATATCGAGTGCCTTACCGCAATTGTTACGCTTGACGATAGAAATCATTTCGGGCGCCATCTTGCCTTCGTCAAACAGACGACCAACGCGCAGAGAAGCTTGCAAGCCAAGCGTAATTTCGGTCTGCATATCAGCAAGCTTCTTCTGATAAAGCTGCGTGCCAGCCAGAGGCTTATCGAACTGCTTGCGATCCAGACCATACTGACGTGCGCGGAACCAGCAATCCTCTGCCGCACCCAGCACACCCCATGAAATGCCATAGCGCGCACGGTTGAGACAACCGAACGGCCCCTTGAGGCCCGATACATTTGGCAACAATGCGTCTTCCGATACTTCCACGCCATCCATAACGATTTCGCCGGTGATCGAAGCACGCAACGAAAGCTTTCCGCCAATCTTGGGTGCAGAAAGCCCCTTCATGCCCTTTTCGAGCACAAAGCCACGGATCGCATTGTCATGCGCTGTCGACTTGGCCCAGACTACGAAAACGTCAGCAATCGGTGAATTGGAAATCCACATTTTGGAACCGCTGATGCGATAGCCGCCGTCGATCTTGTCAGCACGGGTTTTCATACCTGCGGGATCGGAACCGGCATCCGGTTCGGTGAGACCGAAGCAACCAATCAACTCGCCGGAAACCAGACCGGGCAGATATTTCTTGCGCTGCTCGTCTGAGCCGTAAGCATAAATCGGATACATCACGAGCGAAGACTGAACGCTCATCATAGAGCGGTAGCCAGAATCGATACGCTCGACTTCGCGCGCCACCAGACCATAAGAAACATAACCGGCATTCGCCGCGCCATATTCTTCAGGCAGCGTTACGCCGAGAAGACCAGCCTGCCCCATCAGGCGAAACAGATCAGGATCAGTCGTTTCGTCAAGATAGGCTTTTTCAATGCGTGGCAGCAAAACATCGCTCGCGAAAGCCTGCGCCGAGTCGCGGATCATCCGTTCGTCTTCGGTCAATTGCTCATCAAGCAGAAACGGATCTTCCCAGTTAAATACGGCACGCGACATGAACAATCTCCTCAAATTCAGGTGCCCGAATATGACGTGACACGCCTAGTTATGCAATTTACGTTTACTCATCGATCTATTCCATTTAGTAATAGATCATGACATCGCTATCGAGACGCTTGCTTCCTTCGACAAGCGCGCTTGCTGCCTTTGATGCAGTGGCGCGGCATGAGAGTTTTTCGAGCGCAGCAGAAGAACTCTCTCTGACGCAAGGTGCGATCAGCCGTCAAATCGCAACACTGGAAGAACAGCTTGGTGCCGCTCTGTTTGATCGTACCAGCCGCCACGTTTTGCTGACCGATGCCGGGCGTGCCTATCTGAATGCTATCGCCCCTGCCCTTGCCTCCATACGCGCGGCATCGTTGCAGGTCATGTCACACATGAGAGGCACAACGCTCAATCTCGCATTTCTTCCGACCTTTGGCACCCGCTGGCTGATCCCGAGAATCCCGCGTTTTGTCGCACAATATCCTGATATTATTCTGAATTTTGCCACGCGCATTGGCCAGTTCGACTTTGAACGCGAGAGCCTTGATGCGGCAATCCATATTGGCCAACCGGACTGGTCCAATGCAGACTGCACATTTCTGATGGAGGAAACGGTTGCGCCTGTGTGCAGCCCGGCTTTTCTGAAACAGCACGCGATCACCGAGCCGGCGGACCTGTTGCGCCTGCCACTTTTCAACATGGCGTCACGACCCGGTGCATGGAACCACTGGTTCAAAAGCCTCGATATTGCGGCGCCGGTAGCAGCCGGAATGCGCTTCGAGCAGTTCTCAAATGTTTCGCAGGCTTGTATCGCAGGTCTTGGGATTGCACTGATGCCGCTGTTTCTGATCAGCGCCGAAATTGAAAGCGGGCAGCTTGTCGTGGCCTATCAGCACACCGTCAAAAGCCCGAGCAGCTATTACTTTGTAACACCGCAGGCGTGTGCAAACACGCCTGCGGTCAAAGCCTTTCGCGACTGGCTTCTGACGGAAGTCAATCGCGAATTTGATCCTCACGCCATCGAGTTGCTGACGATCTCATAGGAACGAAGACGCTTCTGATGGTCATAAATCATGCCCGTCACCATCAATTCATCAGCGCCGGTGCGTTCGGCAAACTCGCGAATGCCCTTGTCGACGGTTTCGGGGCCACCCACGACACGGCATGACAGCATCTGGCGAACCAGTGCCTGCGCGGACGGATCAAGCTGCTCCTGATAACCCACAACAGGCGCAGGCAACTTGCCCGGACGACCACTGCGCAAGTTCACAAATGCCTGCAATTGTGACGTAAACAGATGATGTGCTTCTTCATCCGTATCGGCTGCAATGACGTTGAGTCCCAGCATCACATAAGGCTTTTGCAGATATTCGGACGGCTCAAAACGTTCGCGATAAAGGTCTACGGCGCGTTCCATGTCAGCTGGCGCAAAATGTGAAGCGAAGCCATAAGGCAGACCCAGCATCGCAGCCAGTTGCGCGCCAAACAGGCTTGAGCCGAGAATCCAGACCGGAACATTCAGCCCTGCGCCAGGTACGGCTTGCACACGCTGCGCCGGATCGGCCGGCTTGAAATAATTGAGAAGTTCCACAACATCGCGCGGAAAATCATTGGCGCTGCTTTCCAGATTGCGGCGAAGCGCGTGCGCTGTCAGCTGATCGGTACCCGGCGCACGACCAAGGCCCAGATCGATACGACCCGGAAACAACGATGCCAGCGTGCCAAACTGTTCGGCGATCACCAGCGGTGAATGGTTGGGCAGCATGATTCCACCTGCCCCAACGCGAATTGTGGACGTGCCCGCCGCCACATGGCCGATAACTACCGAAGTTGCAGCACTGGCAATACCCGGCATGTTGTGATGCTCGGCCAGCCAATAGCGCGTAAAGCCCAGTTTTTCGGCCTGCTGGGCCAGTTCGAGCGTATTGCGCAGAGACTGTCCTGCATCGCTGCCTTCAGGGACGGGTGAAAGATCGAGTACGGATAAAGGTATCATGCTTGCTCATATGGTGTGGAACGGTTGGGATGCAACTTCATGCCAACAAAAAGGGCGGCCCACATGTGGCCGCCCTTAATCTGATTATTCAATACAAGTTTCAGTGATGGACAAGTTTCAGTGATGTTGAGCCGGAGCTGGCTGACCGCCCTCTTCCTGCTCTGGCACGAACTCGCCTTCCACGTCTTTCTTTGCAATGAATGTGTAGAACATCGGCACCACGAAAAGCGTGAAGACTGTACCGACGGTGATACCGGTGAAGATCACCAGACCCATCGAGTAACGAGCCGCCGCACCCGCGCCACTTGCGATGATCAGCGGAACAACACCAAGCGCCATAGCAGCCGTCGTCATCAGAATCGGTCGCAGACGGGTTTCTGCGGCGATGATGATGGCTTCACGACGCGAATGACCATGCAGACGGCGTTGCTGATTGGCGAACTCCACCATCAGAATGCCGTGCTTGGTTATCAGTCCCACAAGTGTGATCATGCCCACCTGCGTGTAGATATTCAGTGTACCCAAACCCAGATTAAGCGGAACGATAGCACCGAAGATCGAAAGCGGAACCGACATCATGATGATGAATGGATCACGGAAGCTTTCAAACTGCGCCGCCAGCACGAGATAGATCACAATGACGGCGAGGCCGAAGGCGATCATAATCGTGTTACCCTGTTCGACTTCCAGACGCGACTGACCGGAATAGTCGAGGAAGAAGCCTTCCGGCATCTTCTGCTGCGCCAGATTGACGAGTGTCTGCAGGCCCTGACCTGTTGTGACACTTGGCATAGGCAGAGCGGAAATCGTAGCCGAGTTGAGCTGATTGAACTGCTCAATCGCCGCAGGCGAAGCATTCGTCTTGATCTGGATCACCGACGACAGAGGAACCATCGAACCCGAAACACTGCGAACATAGAAATCGCCAAGCTTTTCGGGATTGGAACGATAGATGTCCGGCACCTGACTGATGATGTCGTAGCTGTTTGAATCGCGGTCAAACTGGGCAATCTTTGCACCACCGGTCAGAAGACCAAGTGTCGAGCCAATATCACTGACCTGCACGCCAAGCGTTGCAGCACGATCGCGGTCGATTGTGATCGTAGTCTGCGGCGCATTATAGGACATAGAGTTCTGAACGATGATGAACTGGCCAGTTGCCTGTGCTTCGTTCTTGATTTCCTCAGCAAGTTCGAAAACCTGATCCGAAGGACCTGTCGACTGAAGTGCAATCGAGATCGGCAGACCGCCGCCCGTCCCCGGCAGGGAAGGTGGTGCGAAGATAAAGGCTTCAACACCGGCAACCTTGCTCAGACGACCGGTCAAATCCTGCTGGATTTCCTTCTGTGAGCGTGAACGTTCCGACCAGTCCTTCAACACCCAGAGCGCAATACCTGAATTCGTACCGCCATCCATACCAACGATTTGGAAGCGTGTGTCCAGTTCTGGAAGATCCTTGGTCAGACCATCGATCTGCTCGGCATAGAGATTGGTGTATGCAGAAGTCGCATATTGCGGAGCCTGGAACATCGAGAACAGTGCACCGGAATCTTCTTCAGGTGCCAGTTCGGTCGATGTGTTCACAAACAAGAAGCCTGTAAGACCGACCAGAGCAATAACAATCATCAGTGTGATCGGGCGATAATTAAGCGACCCCGACACCATGCGATGATACCACCTCTCGAATCTCGAGAAGGTGCTGTCGATGAACTTCTGGAACCGCGATGCTTCGCCATGTTTGAGCATACGCGCGCACATCATCGGCGAAATCGTCAATGCCGCTACACCGGAGATGATAACCGCGCCTGCCAGTGTGAAAGCAAACTCGCGGAACAGCGAACCGGTCAAGCCGCCGGTAAATCCGAGAGGCGCAAACACCGCTGCCAGCGTGATCGTCATAGCGATAATCGAGCCGGTGATTTCCTTCATACCTTTGAAGGCGGCATCCATCGGACGCAATCCTTCTTCGATATGACGGTGAATATTCTCCAGCACCACGATAGCGTCGTCGACCACCAGACCAATCGCCAGAACCATCGCAAGCAGCGATAGAAGATTGATCGAGAAGCCGAAGATATAAAGGAAGAAGCAGACACCGATCAGCGAAATCGGGATCGTTACGATTGGAATAAGAACCGAGCGGAACGAACCCAGGAAGACGATGATGACCAGAATAACAATGGCCACAGCTTCGCCGATGGTCGAGAACACTTCCTTGATCGAAGAGCTGATCTGCTCGGTCGCGTCATAAACGAGATCAAGCGTCATGCCTTCAGGCAGCGATGCCTGGATCGACGGTAACTCCTTGCGAACGGCATTCGCCATATCGATCGGGTTTGCAGCAGGCGTCGGATAAACGCCAAGAAACGTACCGGCTGACCCATTGAACGCAACAATCGTATCCGTGCTCTTTGCAGCCAGTTCGATTTTTGCAACGTCGCGCAGACGTACGACTTCATCGCCGGAAGTCTTGATCGGCATCGCGCCGAAGGCTTCAGGTGTCTGCAGGGTCGATTCCAGCGTGATCGAAGACGATACATACTGGTTCTTGGTTGTGCCGGGCGCAGACAGGAAGTTCGAAGCATTGATAGCGGCCAGAACTTCAGGCGCCGTAATTTCGCGTGCAGCCAACTGGATCGGATCAATCCAAACACGCATCGAATAGACCTGGCCACCGAGAATTTCAGCCTTTGCGACGCCCTGGATAGTGGACATACGAGGCTGAATAACCCGCTCCAGGTATTCCGTGATCTGTTCGCTGGTCATATTCGGGTTTTGCGCTGCCAGATACATGGTAGCGAAACTCTGGCCCGTTCCCTTGACGATAACCGGATCATCCGATTCAGTTGGCAGATTGCCACGAACCTGATTGACCTTGGCGATCACTTCGGTGAGTGCCGCATCCGGATTTGCACCAAGTTTCATCTGAACCGTCACCGTGCTTGATGATGGACGGCTGGACGACGTGACGTAGTCAATGTTTTCAGTGGTCGCTACAGATTCAGCGATTGGCGATGTGATAAAGCCCTGAATGAGCTCAGCGCTCGCGCCCGCATAAGCCGTAGTAACGGTAATAACGGTTTCATCGACCTTTGGATATTCACGCACACTAAGCTGCGCGATACCCTGAAGCCCGAGAAGAATAATCATGAGAGCGACCACGGTAGCAAGTACGGGTCGCCGGATGAAGATATCGGAAAAGCTCATCTTGCTCGCCTATTACTTGTCAGCCGCAGGGAGCGGATTGACTGTGTTGTCGATCGTAACAGCAGCTCCTGGCGAAAGCCGGTTCTGACCTGCACTGATCACGATATCGCCCGCCTTCAGACCATCGGTAATTTCTACAACGCCGCCATAACGACGACCGAGTTTGACGAAGACCTGCTGAGCGACAAGCTTTTCAGCTTGCCCTTCGGGAGCCTTCTCGCCTTCCTTCGGCTGTTGCGGACGAACAGCATAGGCATAATCGCCATAAAGGCTGGTCACGATTGCAGTCTGAGGCAGCGCAAGAACATTGTCTTCCTGCGGAAGCTCAATGCGGACCTGAACGAACTGGCCAGGTACCAGGCGCGGCTCATCGTTCTGAACCTCTGCACGGACCGAAACCAGGCGGCTTGATGGGTCGATCTTCGGATCAATACCAACAATCGTTCCATTGTAATTGAGTTTATCTGCGCTTGGACCGACCTTCACAACCTGGCCGAGTTTGAGCGACGTCAGGGATTGCTCCGGTACGGTGAAATCAATCCGCATCTTGTCAATTTCCTGCAAGGTGCCGATTACGGTACCGGGCGTCAGATACTGGCCAAGATCGACTTTCGAAATACCGATAATGCCATCAAAGGGAGCAGTAACGGTCTTCTGGTCAAGTACGGCCTGCATTCTCGCAACAGTCGCCTGTTTGGCACTTGCCGCAGCAGCGGTTGTATCGACATCAGAAACTGCACCAACACCGCGCGCGCGCAGTGTTTCAGCACGCTTCAGGTTCTGATCTGCCAGAACTGCTTCGGCCTTGGCGGCCACCAGATCGGCAGTCTCAATGCTGTTTTCCAGTTCAAGCAGAATGTCGCCCTGCTTCACTTCCTGATTGGCCTTGAAGTTGATTTTATCAACGATGCCATTGACCTGAACGGTGAGATCAACACCATTGGTCGCGTTCGCAGAACCGATAGCTTCAATACCGGGCGTCCATACGCCCGGCTCCAATGTAACAGTTGAAACCGTCTTGGCAGGCTGCTGCATATTGGCGAAGAAATCTTTAATCGCCTGCGTTCTGAACAGGTTAAATCCAACAAGCCCCCCCACGACGATCACGAGGAAAATTATTGCCAGAATAAGGCGTTTGATCATTGCGGATGCACTCCAGGGCGTCGTTGGCGTGCTTCCTTTATGTTCCTCACAATTTGGTCGCACGTATTTTACTTGAATATCAGATGAAAATAACTGTACCGTCTGGACGGTATTGTCAACTATGGAACTGTCAGGAGACCCAAGGAATTGCACACAAAGAATAAGGTCTCTTCGCGAGAGCGCATATTGCGCGCAGCCGTTGAACTCGCTCAAGAAGTTGGACCCGCACATATATCGCTTGATGCAGTGGCGGCCCGCGCAGGCCTCTCAAAAGGAGGATTGCTTTATTCGTTTCCAACGAAAGCAAAGCTGCTTGAAGGTGTTGTCGAAGAGTATATGAAAGAGCATGACCGGGCGATGAATGTTCAGGAGAACCTTCAAAGCGGTGATAAAAACCGTGTTGCGCGTGCTTTTTTTGATGTTTATCGCGTTCAGGCAGACGATGAACCGCCAGCCAGCGGAATTCTGGCTGCACTGGTCGAAAACCCTGATTTTATGATCCCGGTCAGGCATTATCACAGAGCCTTGCTGGACAGGATGCTGAAAGATGCGACCGACGATAATCTTGTTTTGATTACCTATCTGGCGCTTACAGGTCTGGAATGTGGACGTTTGCTCGATTGTGATATCGTCAGTGATGAAGAGCGTCACTCGGTTATCTGTCGGCTCGAGAAGCTATTGGAAGCTGGTTAACCCCATCTGCGACCGATAATTGATACAAAAAACGCGCCATAAATGGCGCGTTTTGTTTGTAACGAAGATGAAGTTACAGGGCTGGAATGTCGCCCCTCTCCCATCCGGCTGTCGTTTCAGCGGCAAAATCTTCAAAGCGCCCTTCGGCGATTGCCGCGCGAATGCCCTGCATCAGATATTGGTAATAGGCCAGATTGTTCCATGTCAGCAGCATTCCGCCCAGTGCTTCACCCGATTTGACCAGATGATGCAGATAGGCGCGGCTGTAATCACGCGTCGCCGGGCAGTTTGATTCTGGATCAAGCGGACGATGATCATCGGCATGACGCGCATTGCGCAGGTTCACTTTACCAAAGCGTGTAAATGCCAGACCATGACGACCGGCACGCGTAGGCATCACGCAATCGAACATATCGATGCCGCGGGCAACCGATTTCAGGATGTCATCAGGTGTACCAACGCCCATCAGATAGCGTGGCTTTTCTGTAGGCAGGATTGGGCAAACCACTTCGAGCATCTCGAGCATGACATTTTGCGGCTCACCAACGGCCAGACCACCAACGGAATAGCCTTTGAGGTCCATGGCTTTGAGCGCTTCAGCCGAGCGCTCACGCAGGCGCGCATTGTCACCACCCTGCACGATGCCGAACATCGCCTTCCCAGCCTGTGTGCCGAACGCCACCTTGCAGCGTTCTGCCCAGCGCAACGACAATTCCATTGCGCGTTCGGTGTTCTTTTCAGGCGATGGCAGCGCCACGCACTCATCGAGCTGCATCTGAATATCGCTATCGAGCAGCCCCTGAATTTCGATGGAGCGCTCAGGCGTCATTTCATAAGGCTTGCCGTCGATATGTGAACGGAACGTCACGCCGTTTTCATTAAGCTTGCGCAACTGCGCGAGCGACATGACCTGAAAGCCACCGGAATCCGTCAGAATCGGGCCTTTCCAGCCACCAAACTCGTGCAGACCGCCGAGACGCGCCACACGTTCAGCACCTGGACGTAGCATCAGATGGTAGGTGTTGCCGAGGATAATATCGGCGCCCAAATCCTTCACCTGATCCATATACATGGCCTTGACGGTTCCGGCTGTGCCAACCGGCATGAAGGCAGGCGTCCGCACCACGCCGCGCGGCATGGAGATTTCGCCCTGACGCGCTGCGCCATCACGCGCAAGCACTTTGAATTCAAAATTTTCGCTGGTCATGCCGTGTCTCTAATATCTCAAGCTCGTTCAAGCAAGCTTGCATCGCCGTAGGAATAGAAGCGGTAGCCCGTCTCAATTGCGCGCTTATATGCTTCCTGCATTGTGTCGAAACCGCTGAAGGCCGAAACCAGCATGAAAAGTGTCGAGCGCGGCAGATGGAAATTGGTCATCAGCAGATCGACTGCACGGAATTTGTAGCCCGGCGTGATGAAAATATCGGTAGGGCCTGCCCACGGGCGAATGATGCTATCTTCACCGGCAGCACTCTCGATCAGGCGCAGTGATGTCGTACCAACACAGATCACTCGACCGCCACGCGCATGAACAGCATTGAGCGCATCCGCCGTCTCTTGCGAAACATAGCCGATCTCGGAATGCATCTTATGGTCCACCGTGTCGTCGGCTTTTACCGGCAGAAACGTGCCCGCCCCCACATGCAGCGTCACGAAATGTTCTTCGATGCCACGATCGCGGATTTTTTTGAGCAGATCAGGTGTAAAATGCAACCCGGCGGTTGGTGCAGCAACAGCACCTTCTTCCCGCGCATAAACAGTTTGATAGTCGCTGCGGTCGCGCTCATCTTCAGCGCGCTTGGATGCAATATAAGGCGGCAAAGGAATATGGCCGACGGCGGCAATCGCTTCGTCAAGCATAGCGCCGGAAAGGTCGAAAACCAGCAGCACCTCGCCCGCATCGCCTTTCTCGGCAACGGTTGCATCGAGCGCCCCCATGAAGCAGCTTGAACCTGAATGGCCAAAACGGATGCGGTCGCCTTCCTTCACGCGCTTGGCAGGACGCAGGAATGCTTTCCAGCGATCAGGGCCGGTGCGCATGTGAAGCGTAGCACTCACCTGCGAAATATTGCCTTCGCGCTCGCGCATACCTTCCAGCTGCGCTGGAATGACTTTTGTATCATTGAAAACGAGCGCATCACCCGGCTGCAACAGATCAGGCAGCTCGAATACCTGTCGATCTTCGAATGGCTGACCGGGACGCACACGCAAAAGCTTGGCGTGGTCGCGCGGCTCGGCTGGACGCAGAGCAATGCTCTCTTCCGGCAAATCGAAATCGAAAAGATCAACACGCATCATAAACCTCATCAGAGCACTTCCGTCGGAATGTCACGACCGGAAATGCATCAAAGCAAGAGCGGCCCCGGCAAAACCGGAGCCGCTGTATTTCTATAGTAACGACAGAATTAGATGTCGGCAGCGATACGTGCAGTTACAATCGTGTCCGGATCAGTAACAGGTTCGCCGCGCTTGATCTTGTCGACATTGTCCATGCCTTCAATGACCTGACCCCAGACGGTGTACTGACGGTCAAGCCATGGAGCATCGGTGAAGCAAATGAAGAACTGCGAGTTAGCCGAATTCGGGTTTTGCGAACGAGCCATCGACGCAGTACCGCGCTTATGCTGGGTGTTCGAGAATTCAGCCTTCAGATCAGGCTTGTCCGAACCGCCCATGCCAGCGCGCGAGCCATTGAAATGTGCGCCGCCGGTCTTGCCGAACTTAACGTCGCCGGTCTGAGCCATGAAACCGTCGATAACGCGATGGAACACAACGCCGTCATAAGCGCCTTCGCGTGCCAGTTCCTTGATGCGCTCGACATGGCCAGGAGCTAGATCAGGGTAAAGTTCGAGAACAACATTGCCCTTGGTGGTTTCAAGAACGAGTGTGTTTTCCGGGTCTTTGTAAGCCATCGGGCCTCTCCTATTGAGCGTATCCCCAAAAGTTTGCCCAAATGCTTGAATCATTTTTTGGGACAGGGATACGTGTTGAATTTAGAGCGCATCCCGAAAAGTATGAAACGGCTTTCGGATAAGATGCGCGTTAAAACAGATATTTAGAGCGCCGATCACTTTCAATCAGATCGAAAAGCGCTCTAAAACTTATTTCTTGTCGATCGTGGCCTTGATGATCTTGTCAGGGTTTTCTACCGAACCATTGTCGGATTCACTACCCTTTTTGATCTTATCAACCACGTCCATGCCACTGACAACTTTGCCAACAACAGTGTACTGGCCGTTCAGGAATGAACCTTCGTTGAACATGATGAAGAACTGCGAGTTGGCGGAATTCGGGTCCTGGCTGCGCGCCATACCAACCGTGCCACGCACAAATGGTTCCTTTGAGAATTCAGCCGGAATGTTCGGCAGTTCAGAACCACCGGTGCCAACGCGCGATGCATTGAAGCCCTTGTCGATGTTACCGAACTTCACATCACCGGTCTGAGCCATGAAACCAGGAATAACACGGTGGAATGCAACGCCATCGTAAGCGCCTTCCTTCACCAGCTTTTCAATCTGTGCGACATGCTTTGGCGCAAGATTTGGGCTCAGCTCAATAGCGACATTGCCATCTTTGAGCTGCAGATTGAGGGTGTCAGCAGCAAAGGCCGCACCTTGAGAAAGCGCAACAATAGCAGTTGCGGCGAAAGCCGAACGGATGAATGACATAATCGAGAAACTCCCTGAATCAGGATTTGAATTTTGCTTCCAGTGCTGTGGCTACCGCGACTGGAACGAAGGGCTTGATGTCGCCTCCCATAGAGGCAATCTGACGAACCAATGTGGCAGTAATCGTGCGCACGGCTGGATCGGCAGGCAGAAAAACAGTCTGGAGTTCCGGTGCCATTGTGCCATTCATGCCAGCCATCTGCATCTCATAATCGAGATCGGTGCCGTCACGTAATCCACGAACCATGAGCTGCGCGCCATGTTTACGTGCGGCATCGATCACCAGATTGTCGAAGGAGATCACAGATAGTCGATTGGCATCCTTACCCAGAATAGGTTTGGCGCTCGCACCGATAAGCTCGACGCGTTCCTCAAAACTAAACAGTGGTTTTTTGCCCGGATGCACACCAATGGCGACAATAACCCTGTCCGCAAGGCGCAGCGCACCTTTCAGCACATCCATATGGCCATTGGTCACCGGGTCGAAGGAGCCAGCATAAATCGCGATCGTCATTTCTTCCAGCTAGCCTTTTCTCGTCAGATTTTCAACAACAACCACAATTGGAAAGAAATCAGAAACCAAGAAAACAGATGAATGCGATATGAACAACGATTTCACGACAAGTTCACAACCGATTTACCAGGATAGGCGCAAGTTTGGTGCAACCTTTTCGCTTCTCAAGCGTATCTATAACGAAAGGATACCGCGATGATGATATTTCTTCTGGCATTATCCATGATGGTAGCGATGGCTGCATCGGCGATTGTATTGCTTCTGGAAGAGAACGAAGCGAAGCGCCAACGCGTACGTCCCGCCGCTTTTAATCTGAGCACCATGCGTAAGCTCAGATCGCATTAAGTTCTGTTTTGAGTTTGCTGAGATCGCCAGTTCCCTCCAGTCCTGGCATCTGAAAAAAGGCCGATGTTGAACCATCGGCCTTTTTAATTAATTCAAGGATCACCCGATACTGTAAGCACCGGGCTCTCGCTTATTCCTCACTTGGGGCTACAGGCGCTTCACCTTCAGAGGCAGAATCACCAGCCTCCGCAGCACCATTTTCTTCGTCGCTTTCTGTTTCTGAAATGCGCTCGACCGAGACGACCTTCTCGCCGTCAGCCGTGTTGAAGATTGTGACACCCTTGGTCGAGCGTCCAGCAATACGTATGCCGCCAACCGGCACGCGGATCAGCTGACCACCATCGGAAACCAGCAGGATCTGGTCACTTGCTTCAACCGGGAACAGAGCAACCAGCTTGCCGATTTCGTCGGTTTTCGAGGTATCAGTTGCACGAATACCCTTACCGCCACGGCCGGAAACGCGGAACTCATAAGACGAGGAACGCTTGCCGTAACCATATTCACTGACCGTGAGAACGGTTTCTTCGCGTGCCTTCAGTTCCTGATAAAGCTCTTCGGAAAGATCGGCTTCCACGGCAACTTCTTCACCGACAACAACGATATCATCCGCGTCGTCAGCACCCTGCGCACGGCGTTCGGCAATCGAACGCTTGAGATAGGCAGAACGGGTCGATGCATCCGCATCCACATGATGCAGGATCGCCATCGAAATGACCTTGTCGCCATCCGCCAGATTGATACCGCGAACACCGATCGAATTACGGCCTGCAAAGACGCGAACATCGGTAACAGGGAAGCGAATACACTGGCCACCGGCACAGGTCAGAAGGACGTCATCGAATTCGGTACATGTATCGACCGAAAGGATTTCATCGCCTTCTTCTTCCAGCTTCATCGCGATCTTACCATTACGGTTGACCTGAACGAAGTCGGAAAGCTTGTTACGGCGAACCGTACCGCGCGTGGTCGAGAACATGACGTCGAGGTTTGCCCAGGATTCTTCATCCTCCGGCAATGGCATGATCGTAGTGATGCGCTCGCCCTGCTGTAATGGCAGCATGTTGATGAGTGCCTTGCCGCGCGACTGCGGATTACCCACCGGCAGACGCCAGACTTTTTCCTTATAGACGATACCGCGCGAGGAGAAGAACAGCACCGGCGTATGTGTATTGGCGACGAACAGACGGGTTACGAAATCCTCGTCCTTCGTTGCCATGCCGGAGCGACCCTTGCCGCCGCGACGCTGCGCACGATAGGTCGCCAGCGGCACACGCTTGATGTAACCGGCATGGCTGACGGTGACGACCATATCTTCGCGAGCGATGAGGTCTTCATCATCCATTTCAGCGCCGCCAAGACCAAACTCGGTGCGACGCGGCGTGGCGAACTCGTCACGTACGGCAATCATCTCTTCTTTGACGATTGTCATGACGCGAATGCGCGAGCCAAGAATATCCAGATAGTCACGGATTTCTTCGCCGATCTTGTTCAACTCGTCCGCAACTTCGTCGCGGCCAAGTGCTGTCAGGCGCTGCAGGCGCAGATCAAGAATGGCACGTGCCTGCTCTTCCGAGAGGTTATACGTGTTGTCTGCATTGATCGCGTGACGCGGGTCGTCAATAAGACGGATCAACGGCGCAACATCGGCTGCAGGCCAGCGACGTTCCATCAACTGCTCACGAGCGGTCGCCGGATCCGGCGCACGACGAATGAGAGCGATAATCTCGTCAATATTGGCGACTGCAATAGCCAGACCAACCAAGACATGTGCACGATCACGTGCCTTGTTGAGCAGGAATTTCGTGCGACGCGTAACAACTTCCTCGCGGAAGGCGACGAAAGCACGCAGCATATCGAGAAGGTTGAGCTGTTCCGGCTTGCCACCATTCAGCGCCACCATGTTGCAGCCAAACGAGGTCTGCAACGGCGTGTAGCGGTAAAGCTGGTTCAGTACGACATCGGCAACAGCATCGCGCTTGAGCTCGACCACAACGCGGTAGCCTTCGCGGTCGGATTCATCGCGCAGATCGGAAATGCCTTCAATACGCTTGTCGCGTACCAGTTCGGCCATTTTCTCGATCATCGAAGCCTTGTTCACCTGATAAGGAATCTCGGTGATGATAATAGCTTCACGATCGCCACGCATCGGTTCAATCGCTACGCGACCACGCATGATCACCGAGCCACGACCCGTAGTGTAGGCAGAATTGATGCCAGCGCGTCCGAGGATGATACCGCCGGTCGGGAAATCCGGACCGGGGATGATCTCCATCATTTCTTCCAGCTCAATAGCCGGATTTTCGATGAGTGCTACGCAACCATCAATGACTTCGCCGAGATTATGCGGTGGAATGTTGGTCGCCATACCGACCGCAATACCACCCGAACCATTGACGAGCAGATTCGGAAAGCGCGCAGGCAGAACCATAGGTTCACGCTCGCGGCCATCATAGTTGTCCTGAAAATCAACCGTATCCTTGTCGATATCCGACAGAAGGGATTCCGTGACCTTTTCCAGACGGCATTCGGTATAACGCATCGCCGCTGGCGGATCGCCATCGATGGAACCGAAATTGCCCTGCCCGTCCACAAGTGGATCACGCAGCGAGAAGTCCTGCGCCATACGCACGAGGGCGTCGTAAATAGATGCGTCGCCATGCGGATGGTACTTACCCATCACTTCACCGATCACACCTGCCGATTTACGGTAGGGACGATTGTAAGCGAGGTTCATCTCGTTCATGGCATGGAGAATACGCCGGTGCACAGGCTTGAGGCCGTCACGCACGTCAGGCAGAGCGCGACTCACGATAACGCTCATTGCGTAATCGAGATAGGAGCGCTGCATCTCCTCAATAATGGAAATTGGTTCGATACCTGTAGGGCCGCTCGGGCCACCATTCATATCGTCGGAACCAGGTGGAGGCGTTTGATCTGACACTATTCAGATATCTTTCTCAACAGAATCGATAAAGTCACTTTATAAAGTAAAACGGTACAAAACGCCAATTTCACGACCATTTCAACCAGCTTATTTCCTTTATTAAATCAACAGCTTAAAAGATATTCACATAAAGATCGCGCAATGATGTTGCCGCAAAGCGTGCTTTCCGTCGACCATGCACCTCTCATCGGCTACAATCCGTTTCACAATTGAAGCAAAGAATACCAACAAAAGGGGCGAGTTTAGCATGGGGTTCTACGATACGGTTTTCAGCGCCTTCGTCACCCTCCTCGTCACCATTGATCCGCCCGGTCTTGCGCCGCTATTCTTGGCCCTCACACCCGGCATGGACCGCAGCCATCGCAGTCAGGTTGCCCTGCGCGCGTCCATCATCGGTTTCATTGTCATGGCGCTGTTTGCTATTGCGGGCGCACAGATACTGGGCATGTTCGGCATCAGCATTGGTGCTTTCCGCGTTGCGGGTGGCTTGTTGCTGTTCTGGATCGCTTTCGAAATGATTTTCGAAAAACGAACCGAGCGTAAGGAAAAGAGCGCCGAGGTTGCCATCACCAAGGATCATATCCGTAATATCGCCGCCTTCCCGCTCGCCATTCCGCTGATCGCAGGTCCGGGTGCTATTTCGGCTATCGTGCTGACATCAGATTCGTTTGACGGCATCGGTCCCCGTGCCGCCCTTCTCGGCGTCATAGCCGTCTGTTTGCTGATTACCTATTTCGTGTTGCTGCTCGCAGAACGCGTCGACCGGTTTCTTGGCGAAACCGGCCGTTCTATTCTGACCCGCCTTCTCGGCGTCATTCTGGCTGCACTTGCGGTTCAGTTCGTTGCAGATGGCGTCAAGACACTCATCAGCGGCTAAGCTGATTTCTGCGCCTTCTTGCCAATCATCGCATGACGAAGCTTGGACGAGAACCAGTCGATAACGGCGACCGCCACGAGGATCATGAGGATCAGGAAAGAAACGTCCTGAAGGTTCAGAACCTTGATCTGTTCCGCCAGATGCGCACCGATGCCGCCTGCGCCGACAATACCGATGATCGTCGCAGAACGGGTGTTTGACTCGAAGAAGTAAAGCACCTGACTGCCCATGAGCGGCAGAACCTGCGGCAGCACGCCAAAGCGATAGCCGTGCAGCCTACCGCCACCCGACGAGACCACCCCCTCGACCGGCTTCTTATCGGCGCCTTCAATGGCTTCCGAGAACAGTTTGCCGAATGCGCCGAAATCCGAGCAGGCAATTGCGAGAATACCGGCGAATGGTCCGAGTCCCACCACCGATACCCAGATCAGCGCCCAGATCAGCGTATCGACGCCACGAATGGTATCGAGGAAACGACGGATGCCGAAATGCATGAAGACGTTGGGAATGATGTTCTTCGCCGCCAGAAAACCGAATGGAAAGGCAAGGATCGCCGCTAGCAATGTGCCAAGATAGGCGATTGCCAGCGTTTCCATCATCGACCAGAGATAGAGGCTGAAACGACCACCGGACGATGGCGGCATCATCATCAAGGCGAAATCACCGAGACGACCAAGGCCGTTAAGGATACGCAGCAACGAGAAATCGAGCCAATAAAAAGCGAACCAGACCGAAGCAACCAATGCTACGGTTAAAATCGCCAGATTACGCCACGCGCGCGCGTTTCCAAACAATTCGGCATGTTCTGCCCGAAGTTCCTTTTCATGCGCATGCGCCTCACGGGAGAGACTTTGTGCAATATCGGTCATAATTCTCTCTTTTGTTTGAGCATGATCTTTTCCGAAAACCGGTTCCCACTTTTCGGGATCACGCTCCTCAACCAATACGGCCCAGAAGCGCGTGGCGAATACGCTGCGTAATGAGATCGATGGCAACAATGGTCACGATAATCAGAAGCAGGATGGCGCTGACATCGCTGTAGTAAAACTGGCGGATCGATGTGAGCAATTCCTGCCCGATACCACCTGCCCCGACAAAACCCATGACCGAAGCACCGCGCACGTTGATTTCAAAGCGTAGCAGGCCATAGGAAGCAAAATTTGCGGCCACCTGTGGAAGCACGGCAAAGCGGATGACCTGAAAACCGGAACCACCCGATGCACGAATGCCTTCCACCGGACGCATATCGATGTTCTCAACAACTTCGGAGAACAGCTTGCCCAGTGCACCCGTTGTGTGAAGCATCAGCGCCAGCACACCGGCCATCGGTCCAAGACCGAAAGCGATGACAAACAAAAGCGCGAATACGATTTCGGGAACCGTACGCAGCAGCTCCAGTCCACGACGAACAACGAAACGCACCGTCGAATTGGGGGCCATATTGGATGACGCCGCAAATGACGCGGCAAAAGCGATGATGCCGCCGATCAATGTTGCCAGATAGGCAATGAGCAGCGTCTCAAACAGCATCTTGAGCCAGCCGCCAAGGTTCCAGTACCAGGCAGCGAGATCGCCCCAGAAATTGGCAATCGTCAGATCCGGCAGAATGCGACCGAGATAGCTTGTAAAGCGAAAGAGATTTTCGACCAGAGTGCCCGGCCGAACATCGGCAACGACGGAGGCAGCAATGGCGACGACGACGAGCGCAAGGAGGAGCGCGATACCGTAGAGACGCCGTTTGCCGACTTCTCTCCGATAATCGGCAAGCAGGCTTTTTGCTCCGTTGCCGTCGAGTGAGGATACCGTCATGCGAGATTCCCTAACAAAAATGCCCGAAGCTTTTGCGGCTTCGGGCACTTCAATTGTTCTACGGATTAGGACTTGCGAGCCTTGTCGTTGAACTTGAGCATCTCGATGATTGGCTCATATTCCTTGGCTTCGGTCGCCACGAATTCCTGATCCTTGCCGTCGGAAAGGGCATCAAACCCAGCCTTGTCCTTCTTCGGCATGTCGAGGAAAGCCTGCTTGATGTCGGCCTTCAGCTGGTCTGGCAAAGTGCTGAGAACAGCGAACGGACCTTCAGGAAGGAAGTCCGACTTGAAGATGACGCGGAAATCATCCTTCGTCATTGCCTTGCCGTTTGCATCTTTCAAAACGCCACGGCTGACCATGCGGGTCAGGTTGGAATCGTCTTCCGAATTCCACGAATTTGCTGCTGCATCTGCTGTGCCCTGTGCGAGAGCGAGAACTGCATTTTCATGGCTGCCAGCGAAGAAGTTTTTACCGAAGAACGTATCGACGCTATAGCCTTCGCGGTTGAGGAAGAAGCGCGGTGCATTGTTGCCCGAGGTTGAGTTTGGATCAACCAGAGCAATCGCTTTGCCCTTCAGGTCATCCATCGTCTTGTATGGGCTGTCATTGAGCACATAAACAACCGAATAGTAACCGTTGACGCCGGTGTTGTGGCGCTGATTGACAAGCGGCGTGGTTTCAACGCCGGTCATGACCGCGCGGGCATAAGAAGCCGGGCCATAGAATGCGATCTGGATGTTGCCAGCGCGCTGGCCTTCGATAACAGCGGCATAGTCATTAGCAACGCGCAGCGTGACCTTCGTGCCGAGTTCCTTGCCGAGATAGGCAGCCAGAGGCGCATAACGGTCGGAAGTGGTCGAAGCATTTTCCGCCGGGATCACACCCAGAACGATTTCCGGATAATCCTTGCTCCAGTCTGCAGCCTGCGCAGTGGAAGCCATCATTGGCATGGTCAGCGTAGCGGTGAGCGCAGCAGCCGCCAGAAAGTTTCTATGGTTAAGCATAGTTATCTCCTGTTAATCCCTGATTTTGGAGCGTAATTTTTCCGGAGCGTTGCGTGCTCAGGCGGAAAGCTGGCGCAGAACGGCTTCTGCCGACTGCGGAACTGGCGTTGGCATTGTTTCAGCCTGTCCATCGGCATCGATGACGTCATCGGCTTCCATGCCGTAAAGGTCGCGTGATGCCATATCTGTCAGCATCGACGGTGTGCCGCGGAATACGATCTTGCCTGCAGACATGCCGACGAGGCGGTCGCAATAGCTGCGTGCGATATCGAGCGAGTGCAGATTGCAGAGAACCGTGATGCCATATTCGCGATTGATGCGACGCAGAGCGTCCATGACGCTGCGGGTATTGCGCGGATCGAGCGATGCAATCGGCTCGTCTGCGAGAATGATGCGCGGCTGCTGCACAAGAGCACGGGCAATCGCCACGCGCTGCTGCTGGCCGCCCGAAAGTTCATCGGCGCGATGCGCGGCGAGATGCGCAATATCGAACTGCTGCAGAGCGGAAAGCGCGATCAGGCGTTCTTCGTCGCTCCAGATACGCAGGAGCGACTTGGGCGTCGAAACATAGTTGAGACGCCCCATCAGAACATTGGTCAGAACATCAAGACGATCGACCAGATTGAAATGCTGGAAAATCATAGCGCATTGTGCGCGCCAATCGCGCAGTCCCGACCCCTTGAGCCCGGTTACGTCGCGACCATCCCAGTGAATTGTTCCCTCTGAAGGCTCAACAAGGCGGTTGATCATACGCAGAAGCGTCGACTTGCCAGCGCCCGAGCGCCCGATAATTCCAACAAACGAGCCCGGCTCGATTTCGAGATCAACACCCGAAACCGCCACCTTATCATTATAGCGGCGCGTTACGTTTTTTAGTTGAAGCATGAATTCATCTCCATTCATGCTCACTATTGATCCGTTCAATGACACTGCAATGAACGGACCATGACGTTTGTGTAAACTTACATTTCGCTTTAAGTTCTTAATTTAGGCGATTGTTTTAATACTAATTTCTTGCAAATGGCGTAGGAAAGCATCTGTGGAAGCAGCGACTTCACCCGAATTGTCTATTATGACAACATCGTCAGCCCCGTCATCAAAGCTCACTTCACGCGCAAGCCGCGCGGTGATTTCTTCCCGGCTTTCACGACCACGCGATGCAAGTCGTTCTGCCAGAACTTCCGGCGTCGCTGAAATGACAACCACCGAACGTTCGGCATAAAGCCTGCGGATATCGCCAAGCACGCGCCGTGAGACATTGGCAATCACCACAGTACCCTCAGTGATCTCGTCATCGAGCGATTTCGGCAATCCATAGTTCAGACCATGCGCCCGCCAGTGCAGGGCGAAAGCACCCTCGTCTGCGGCTTTCGTAAACGCGGTTTCATCCAGACTGTCATGATCTTCCGTGCCCGGCATTTGCGGGCGAGTGATGATCCGGCGTACAAAATGAAACCGCGTGTCGCCCGCAAGAGCTACACGCGCTGCATCCAAAATCGTGTCCTTGCCGGCCCCACTGGGACCGACAACGGCAACGAAACAACCCTTGAACTCATTTGCAGCCTGCATCACAAAACACGCTCACCTTCGCGCCAGACAGTGCGCACAACCGGAATTGCACCTTTCGGGCGCACCCGAACCAGATCGGCGCGCTTGCCGATGGCGATTTCGCCGCGATCATCCATAGCCATCGCGTCGGCAGGGTTCTTGGTCACAAGGCGGACAGCCTGTGGCAGCGCAATCGGACGCTCGCCCGAAGCAAGACCGAAAGCCGACTGAATAAGGCTGAACGGAATGTAATCCGAAGACAGGATGTCGAGACTGCCATTATCGACAAGATCGCGTGCAGCGATATTACCGGAATGCGAGCCACCGCGCACGATATTGGGCGCGCCCATCAGGATCGAGAGGCCTGCTCCCTTCGAGGCATTGGCAGCTTCCATCGTCGTCGGAAACTCGGCAATCCGCACACCATGATCAAGCGATTCATCGACGTGATTACTCGTCGCATCGTCATGACTCGCCAAAACGATACCGCGATGAGCCGACAAATCGGCTATCGCGCGACGATGTTTGGCCGAATAGGCGTCCGAATCCGCCATACGTTTCTCACAATGCACCCGGAACTCCTCATCCGTGAGCTTCATCTTGCGCATGTAATAAGTGCGATAGGTCTCAAGATCAACGAATTGACGCTGTCCCGGTGCATGATCCATCAGCGAAGCGAGTTTTACACGGTCATCGCCCGCGAAAAGCTCGAATGTCTCAAGGCAATCAGCAGAGGACACTTCACAACGCAGATGCAAAAAATGGTCTGCACGCAGCCGGTTTTCGCGGACACCGCTTTCGATGGCATCCGCAAGCATCCGCATATCCTTGCCGACGAAGTCGCGGTCATAGTCGGAACCGACGCGCATCGCATCAAAAACCGTCGTGATGCCCGATGCTGCAACCTGCGCATCATGCGCCTGAACCGCTGCATCGACATTCCAGCGCACTTTCGGACGCGGCGCATAATGGCTTTCGAGCTGGTCGGTGTGCAGTTCGATAAGGCCCGGAATGACATAATCACCATCCATGTCATCGCCGCCATTGGCATAGCCTTGATCGATGGCTGCAATTTTGCCATCGCGGATCAGGATAGAACCGGAAACAATCTCATCCGCGAGCACGATCTGTGCATTTTTCAGAACGATTTCATTGGCCATTGGATAGCTCTTTCATGACCGCATTCGTATTTGCGGCCGTTTCATATTTCGAGAGGAAAGCTTCGATATCGAGCGCACGGAAATCATCGAGCGCTTCGTGCAGACGCTCATGGCTCCAGTCCCACCAGGACAGCCGGTCCAGACGACTGCCGGTCGCAGCGTCAAAACGTTCGCGAATGAGACGCGCAGGCACACCGCCAACAATCGTATAGGGTGCAACGTCCTTGCTCACGACCGCACCGGCACCGACAACCGCACCATTGCCAACGCTCACACCCGGCAAAATTGTGGAGCCATGGCCAAGCCATGTGTCGTGACCGATCTTCACCGCATTGCCACGACGCCACTCGAAAAACTCCGTCTCATCCTTTTCTTCCGGCCAGTAATCACCGGCGCGGTAGGTGAAATGATGCAGCGTCGGACGCCATGTCGGATGGTTGGTGGCGTTGATACGCACATGGCTGGCGATATTGGAAAACTTGCCAATCTCCGCGCACCATATTTCGCAATCGACGCCGAGATAGGAATAGTCATTGAGCACGGTTTCCGAAACACGGCTGCGCTCGCCGATCTCTGTATAGCGACCGAGTGTGCAACCACTGACGATAGCGGTTTCATGCACCAGTGGCTCCAGCGAGAGCTTGGTCATGCAGCGGCCCTCGGAGAGAAAGCCGTCACGTCAATAATCCGGTCGGCAACTTCCGTGCGCACATCTTCATCGTGAAAGATGCCTAGCATGGCGACGCCCTGCTCCTTCTTGGTCTTGATGAGATCAACCACGACAGCCCGGTTCTTCGCATCGAGCGAAGCGGTCGGCTCATCAAGCAGCAACACCGGATGATCCGTGATGAAACCGCGCGCGATGTTTACACGCTGCTGTTCACCGCCGGAGAAGGTTGCAGGCGGCAAGGCCCACAGCCGTTCGGGCAGATTGAGCTGCGCCAGAAGTTCGCTCGCACGGTTGCGGGCAATATCGCGATCCACACCACGAGCCACTAGCGGCTCTGCAACGACATCGATTGCCGCAACGCGAGGCAGCGTGCGCAGGAACTGACTGACATAGCCAATCGTATCGCGACGCACTGCCAGCACTTCACGCGGATCGGCCGTTGCCAGATCCACCATACGGTCTTCGTGACGAATGAGGATCGAGCCTGCATTCACCGCATAGTTTCCGTAGACCATCTTGAGAATGGAGCTTTTACCGGCACCCGAAGGTCCACCAAGCACAGCGCATTCGCCAGATTCAAGAGCGAAATCCACACCGCTTACGACCGGCAGCTGAATACCGCCCTGCAAGTGCATCGTGAATGTCTTCGCGAGGCCCGACACGGCCAGCGGAGAGGATGTTTTAACTTGTGTCATTTCTCACCTCGCGCATGAAGTTTCGCTAATTTACGAACAACACGCTGCAAACATCTGTTTTAATTTACTAAACCTGCAAAATAGACGACACGAGAAGCTGCGTATAAGGCGCTTGCGGGTCATCCAGAACGCGGTCGGTCAGACCCTGCTCGACAATATGGCCGTCTTTCATGACCATGATGCGATGGGAGAGAAGACGCGCTACTGCGAGATCGTGGGTAACGATGACAACCGAAAGGCCGAGATCGCTGACGAGGCCGCGCAGAAGGTCGAGAAGGCGCGCCTGCACGGACACGTCGAGACCGCCGGTCGGTTCGTCCATGAAGACAAGACGCGGTGCGGTCACCAGATTGCGGGCAATCTGCAAGCGCTGGCGCATACCGCCGGAGAAGGCGCGCGGCTGATCGTCGATACGGTCAGAAGCGATTTCAACACGTCCCAGCCATTCGGTGGCCGTGTTGCGAATATTGCCGTAATGGCGTTCTCCGACTGCCATCAGACGTTCGCCGACATTGGCGCCAGCCGAAACGGTCATACGCAATCCATCTGCCGGGTTCTGATGCACAAAACCCCAGTCGGTCCGCATCAGGAAACGGCGTTCCGCCTCGCCAATTTTGTAGAGATCGCGGAATTCACCATCACGCATCCGGTATTCGACCGTGCCGGAAGTCGGCTCCAGACGGGTTGCCAGACTATTCAGCAGCGTTGTCTTGCCGGAACCGGATTCGCCGACGATGGCCAGCACTTCGCCTGGCCACAGATTGAAGGAAATGTCTGCACAGCCACGGCGATTGCCGTAAAACTTCGACAGGCCGTTTACTCTCAGCAGAGGTTCGTTGTTCATTCTGCTGCCTCCTTATTCGCTGCCAGATGACCGAAATGGCCGTTAGCCTGACGATCTTCACAATAATCGGTGTCGGAGCAGACAAACATCGAGCCGCCACGATCATCCAGCACGACTTCGTCGAGATAGACGCCGCGTGCGCCACACAATGCGCAAGGCTCCTTGAATTTCTGCACTTCGAACGGATGATCCTCGAAGTCGAGGCTCACAACATCTGTATATGGCGGGACGGCATAGATGCGCTTTTCACGACCGGCACCAAAGAGCTGCAAGGCTGGCGACATGTGCATCTTTGGATTGTCGAACTTCGGCGTCGGCGACGGCGCCATTACATAGCGTCCTTCGATCATCACCGGATAATCATATGTCTTGGCGATATGACCGTGACGCACAATGTCTTCATAAAGCTTAACATGCATGAGGCCATATTCGGCGAGCGCGTGCATCTTGCGAGTTTCGGTTTCGCGCGGCTCCAGAAAACGCAGCGGCTCAGGAATTGGCACCTGATAGACAATCACCTGCCCCTCAGTCAGCGGATATTCCGGGATACGGTGGCGGGTCTGTATGATGGTCGCCTCGCCCGTATGGGTGGTGACGGCGACATCAGCTGTCTTCTGGAAGAAAGCACGGATGGAAACGGCATTGGTCGTATCGTCGGCACCCTGATCTATGACCTTCAGCACATCATCTTGACCGAGAATTGCCGCCGTCACCTGCACACCGCCTGTGCCCCAGCCATAAGGCATCGGCATTTCACGGCTTGCAAACGGCACCTGATAACCGGGAATAGCGATGGCTTTCAGGATCGCACGACGGATCATCCGCTTTGTCTGCTCATCCAGATAGGCGAAATTGTAATTGGCTAAATCGCTCATTCTGCTGCTTCCTTGCCCTGAATTTGCGTTTCCTCATATTCGGCACGCATCCGGCGGATGAGGTCGAGCTCCGCCTGAAAATCCACGTAATGCGGCAATTTCAGATGCTCGACAAAGCCAGTCGACTGCACATTGTCGGAATGGGAGATGACGAATTCTTCATCCTGCGCCGGTGCTGTCACATCAGCATCGAATTCACGAACGCGAAGCGCACGGTCGCAAAGCGACATCGACATGGCTTTGCGTTCGCTCTGCCCGAACACCAGACCATAACCACGGGTGAATTGTGGTGCCTGCTTGGACGAGCCTTTAAACTGGCTCACCATCTGGCATTCGGTCAGCTGCACGCGACCAAGCGATATGGAAAAGCCCAACTCCGGTACGTCGAACTCGACTTCCACCTCGCCAATGCGGATTTCACCGACAAAGGGATGCGTGTTGCCATAGCCGCGCTGCGTGGAATAACCGAGCGCCAGCAGGAAACCTTCATCACCGCGCGCCAAGGCCTGCAAGCGCAGATCGCGCGGCATCGGGAACGTCCACGGTTCGCGGGTAAGATCGCCCGGCTCATGCCCTTCCGGCATTGCACCATCTTCCTCGATCATGCCGTTGACGCCGAGAATATCGGTAACGCGTGGCGTCGCCTCAGCTTCCGTCGCACGCACTTCCGGTTCAGGGACGCTCACGTCGCCTGCCAATTCCGGATCAAGCAGTCGATGTGTGTAGTCAAATGTCGGCCCCAAGAGCTGCCCACCGGGCAGATCCTTATAGGTGGCCGAAATGCGGCGTTCGATCAGCATGTTCGCGGTTTCAAGTGGCAGCGAATAGCCAAAACGCGGCAAGGTTGTGCGGTAGGCACGGACCAGAAAGATTGCCTCAATCAGATCGCCACGCGACTGGCGCACGGCAAGTGCTGCGAGTTCTCGATCATAAAGAGAACCTTCGGCCATGACACGATCAACGGCGAGACCCAGCTGTTCAGCAATCTGGTCAAGACGCAACGCTGGAACCGAGCGGTCACCGCGACGGCGATCATCGAGCAGACGGTGGGCATTGCGGATGGCGGTTTCACCGCCCTTTACAGCAACATACATGGATCAGCCCTCCAAATTAATAATACGGGTGGTACGCGGAAGAGCTGCGACTTTGCCGTCAGCGACGAGCACCAGATCGATACCCAGCGGAAACAACGCGCCATTCTCACGCCATTGCGCGGCAAAATCCTGCGGCAAACCATCAACGATCAGCACAGTTTCATCCTTGATGCCCGGGCCTTTGAGGCTGAAACTCTGCCCGCTCGTCAGAGACGAAACTGCTAGAACAACAGTCGTCGAACGGTCCGGAAATTCCGCATTGCCCTGCGCAAAAGAAGAGAGAACAGGCAAGGATTGCGCGCTTGTGACAAGCGCAAACTGCGCTTTGGACTGGTCATCGACGATTGGTGTGCCGGTATGGAATGTAAGCCAGGCCGTCGCGTCCTTGTTGGCAACGATTTCAGCATCAACCCAGACGCTGGCGTCGTGATCAAGCAATGTTGCAGCAATCACACCAAGCTCAGGCGTAAGCGGCTGTGGTGGCGTCGCAGCTTGAACCAACGAATAAATGCGGCCGGGATTAGCAATAGCGTGCATCACAGCATGAAACGCCGATTGCGCCTCATTAACCGGATCAGCCAGACCGCCTTCGAAAGCAGAAGAAGAGTGGAGCATCAGTTATCCCCCCGAACCATAGTGAAGAAATCGACCTTGGTGGCAGCGGCCTCGGCGCGCAGCTTGGTATCCGCATCATCAATGCGGCTGCGCAGCACGTTCAGCACCTGGCTCTCGACAGCGTCACGCCGATCTTCATCGAGCCACAGCGCATCGAACAGGGCAGCGAGCTTCGCCTTTTCCTGATCGCGTCCGAGTGCATAAGAATGACCAACTGAGCCATCGGACAGACGAACCGTCGCTCTCGTTACTGTCGCTTCACCGACATTGAATGGCGCGCCGCCGCCGCCAATGCGACCGCGCAGCATAACCAGTCCGGTTTCGGGACCACGCAAGACCTCAAATTCCGGCTTATTCGGCCAGTTCTGCCAGAATAATTTCAGTTCTTCGCCACTGGCGTGCGCTAGAACTGCCAAGCTGGCCTGACGTGCAATCTGCGTCGCATCCGGCGCCGTTCTGTTTCCAGTCGTGGAGCTCGCTCCACTTTCACCCGTGCTATGCCGCGTCGTCTGCATGAGCTTATCCGCCCTACCCTAATCTTGTTGACTTTATCGCTCCAATTGTCTATTTATCTAGACAACTATACAATAACACCATTCTTATACCCTGCCAATGACAGGACGATGACAAAGCATGGCAAAGACAAAACGAATTGAACGGAACAGCGGCGTAGCCATCTGGCGGCAGATTGCCGATGAGATACGCGGCGATATCATGGCCGGGAAACTTCAGTCCGGCGCCCGCATGCCCGCCGAGATGGAATTGGCTGATCGATTTGGTGTCAATCGCCACACAGTCCGCAGCGCCATTGCCGCGCTGACACAGGAAGGTGTGCTGCGTGCCGAGCAAGGGCGCGGCACCTTCGTTGCCAATGCGAAGCGCCTCACCTACCAGATCGGACGCCGCACCCGCATTTCGCAATCGCTGGCTTCGCAGGTACGCGACATGAAGGGCACGCTGCTCGCTTCCGGCACAGCACCCGCCTCTCCTGATATAGCCGAGGCTCTTGAGATCGAACCCGGCTCACCTGTCATGCGGCTGGAGACCTTACACAGCGCCGACGGACGCCCCGTATCACGCGCAACGCTCTGGATCAGTGCCGAACAATTCCCGGAAATCGCCAAAGATTATGAGGAAAGTGGTTCAATCACCGTGGCTTTTCGAAAAGCAGGCATTGCCGATTACTTCCGTAAATCGACAATTATATCTGCTCGTCATGCGGATTCGGATGATCTGAAACATTTGAAGCTTTCGCCCGGCGCAATTGTGCTGACGGCCAAGGCAATCAATGTGAATACCGACGGGGTGCCTATCCAGTATTCGCTGACACGGTTTTCTGCTGACAGCATGGAATTTTCTATCGACACTTATCCTGGCGCCCCGCAGATGAATGACATGAACTGAATCTTGTTAGCGCTAAACCGCTCTCAAAGCTGCTAAGAACGCGGCACTGATCAAAAGCCCGCCACACAGACAGGAAATCACCGATGACCGTGACCATTTTTCACAACCCGAAATGCGGCACCTCGCGCAATACGCTGGCGATGATCCGCGCGAGTGGCGAAGAGCCCGTCATCGTCGAATATGTGCAGAATCCGCCCACGCCGGAACGTCTGGTTGGCCTGCTTGCAGCAATGAACCTGACACCGCGCGAACTGCTGCGCGAAAAAGGCACACCCTATGCCGAACTCGGCCTGTCCGATCCGAAATGGACCGATGCCGAGCTGATCGACTTCATGATGGCCCATCCGATCCTGATCAACAGGCCTATCGTTGAAACACCGCTCGGCACCAGGCTTTGCCGTCCTTCCGAACTGGTTCTGCCGCTTCTGGAAAACCCCGTTACCTCATTCACCAAAGAAGACGGCGAGCAGGTTAAATCTGAGGAAAAATCACACTGACGAACTCGGAATCGGACATCATGTTTCCTAGAGAATCGGAAGTATGATCCAATAGAAAAGGCGCTGTAAAACAGCGCCTTATCATATTTCACTTATAAACTGGATTATGTCCGTTCTCAGAACGGGATTTCGTCGTCCAGATCGCGCGAGAAACCGCCGCTGTTGCCACCCTGATTGGATGGACCGGACGAGCCGAAATCACCGCCGCCACCGGAATAATCAGACATCTGGTTGCGATTACCACCGCCGCCGCCGAACGAACGCCCCTCACTGCCGCCTTCACCACGGCTGTCGAGCATCTGCAACTCACCACGGAACTTCTGCAGTACGATTTCGGTGCTGTAACGATCATTGCCGTTCTGATCCTGCCACTTACGTGTCTGGAGTGCACCTTCGATATAAACCTTGGAACCCTTCTTCAGATACTGCTCAGCCACTTTGGCGAGGTTCTCATTGAAGATGACAACGCTGTGCCACTCGGTGCGATCCTTGCGCTCGCCGCTCTGACGGTCGCGCCAGCTTTCCGAGGTTGCGATGCGCAGATTAGCAATCTGATCACCAGAATTGAGGCGACGGATTTCTGGATCAGCACCAAGATTGCCGACCAGAATGACTTTATTGACGCTACCAGCCATCGAAAACTTACTCCGGATCTCTCGCATACACTTGTTGAGCGGACTTTTGCCCTGCCAAACGGTGCCTGCTCCTAAAGAATGGCCAATCACCTGAATGTACTGACCTGAAATTCAGCTACCCACCTTACAGCAGCAGCCACCGCTGCGCTCATCCAAGCGCCGCGAATTCAACCAATGTCCACAGAAGTTATGTTCTTGTTTTGTTCAAATTACAAGTACATACATCACTTTCCATGCATTTTTCACATGTTGGAGGCCTTAAATGACAAGCCATCAAATGATCATCCAAGGAAAAGCCCTGCCGCTCACTGTTTCTTTGGTGCGCAGGGCTTGGGGTTGAGCGTAGCTCTTATATCGACAGTACTTCGCCGATAAATCTAATCGGAAATCTGAAATATGAGACCAGATCGCCGCGCATTTTTTAAATTTTCTGCAATCACTCGTTTCAATCAAAAAAGCGTCATTCCTTGCAAATGAAGCAATTATGACTGCAAGCAATTGTGCTTCCATCAATGTGAAAGCTATGCAACGTCGTCAGGTGGACTCATGCTCCTTTACCTCCCGGTTCGTTGGCTCAACTGGCGGGACCTCTTGCCGATATCGTTTCATCCCTTTCCGATATCTCTCCGCAACCAGGTGAGTAGGGGTAGTGTGCTCCTGTCAGGAGTGACAGTCAACGCTCTTGCGTTCACATTTCGTATCGCCTATCAGAAGGCTGGTTGTTCGATCTTTGTTCTGATGCTAAATGTGCCAATAGCGATTGAGCAGCCCCCTTCTTCTTGGAGGGGTTCATCCCCATATTGTGGAGCGGCGCGACGTAAGTTTCATCGGCGCCTGAAGACTCCATGACATGACGAAACAGGCAGGACGCGGAATGAGCGATCAGAAATTCATTTCCATACGTGGCGCGCGTGAACACAATCTGAAAAATGTCGATCTTGATCTGCCGCGCGACAAGCTGATCGTGATGACAGGCCTTTCGGGTTCAGGAAAATCCTCACTCGCTTTCGATACGATCTATGCGGAAGGTCAGCGACGTTATGTCGAAAGCCTTTCGGCCTATGCGCGTCAGTTCCTGGAAATGATGCAGAAGCCGGACGTGGATCAGATCGATGGTCTGTCTCCTGCCATTTCCATCGAACAGAAGACCACGAGCCGCAATCCGCGTTCAACCGTCGGAACCGTCACCGAAATCTACGACTATATGCGCCTTCTGTTTGCGCGCGTGGGCATTCCTTATTCGCCGGCGACTGGCTTGCCTATTGAAAGCCAGACAGTCAGCCAGATGGTTGACCGCATCCTGATGCTGGAGGAAGGCACCCGTCTTTATATTATGGCCCCCATCGTGCGTGGCCGTAAGGGCGAATATAAAAAGGAACTGGCAGAACTTCAGAAGAAGGGCTTCCAGCGCGTCAAGGTCGATGGCACTTTTTACGAAATCGCTGACGTTCCAGCGCTCGACAAGAAGTACAAGCACGACATCGATGTGGTCGTGGACCGTGTCGTGGTGCGGTCTGATCTTTCGACCCGCCTTGCTGACAGCCTTGAAACCTGTCTCAAACTGGCAGAAGGTCTCGCCATAGCGGAATTTGCAGACAAGCCGCTACTGGCTGAAGATACATCAGCAGGTGGTGGTGCGAACAAATCTGCAAATGAAACGCATGAACGCGTTATGTTTTCAGAAAAATTTGCCTGCCCGGTCTCAGGCTTCACGATTCCTGAAATCGAACCGCGTCTTTTCTCGTTCAACAATCCCTTTGGTGCCTGCCCCACCTGTGATGGCCTTGGCACACAACAGGCGATTGATCCGAACCTGATCATTCCCGATGAGTCCGTACCTCTGAAAGATGGTGCCGTCGCACCATGGGCGCGCTCTTCATCGCCTTATTACAATCAGACACTTGAAGCACTTGGCAAAGCCTATGGGTTCAAGGTCAGCGCTCGTTGGGCGGACCTGCCAGATGAAGCGCAGGACGCGATACTTCATGGCACGAAGGGACGCGAAATCACCTTCAACTATGATGATGGTTTGCGCTCCTATCAGACTACGAAGGCTTTTGAAGGTGTCATTCCTAATCTGGAACGCCGCTGGAAAGAAACCGATTCTGCCTGGTCGCGTGAGGAAATCGAACGTTTCATGTCCTCGACGCCCTGCCCGGCCTGTAGCGGATATCGTTTGAAGCCAGAATCCTTAGCCGTAAAGATCGGCATGAAGCATATTGGTGAAATCACCAGCATGTCGATCCGCAATGCTGACGCATGGTTCCGCGATGTAGACGGCAGCTTCAACGATAAGCAGCGTGAAATTGCGGCGCGCATCCTCAAGGAAATCCGCGAACGTCTGGAATTCCTCAACGACGTCGGCCTTGATTATCTGACGTTGGCGCGTAACTCCGGTACGCTATCGGGCGGTGAAAGCCAGCGCATCCGCTTGGCTTCGCAAATCGGTTCTGGCCTTACGGGTGTGCTTTATGTTCTTGATGAGCCGTCTATCGGCCTGCATCAACGCGACAATGCCCGTCTTCTCGACACGCTGCGCCATCTGCGCGATCTCGGCAATACGGTTATCGTCGTTGAGCATGACGAAGATGCCATCCTGACAGCTGACTATGTGGTCGATATCGGCCCGGCTGCCGGTGTTCATGGTGGCAAGATCATCGCGCAGGGTTCGCCCGATGATGTCATGTCCAATGCCGACTCGCTTACTGGCAAATATTTGTCGGGTGCACTAGAGGTCGCCGTTCCAGCTGAACGTCGTGAAATCTCCAAGGCGAAGCGTATCAAGGTCGTCGGTGCGCGCGGCAATAACCTGAAAAATGTCTCCGCAGATATTCCACTGGGAACATTTACGGCGGTCACAGGTGTTTCAGGCGGCGGCAAGTCCACCTTCCTGATCGAAACCCTGTTCAAGGCTGCATCACGCCGCATCATGGGTTCACGCGAACATCCGGCAGAACATGATCGCATTGAAGGGCTGGAGTTCCTCGACAAGGTCATCGATATCGACCAGTCGCCGATTGGTCGCACGCCACGATCCAATCCTGCCACCTATACGGGCGCATTCACGCCGATCCGCGACTGGTTCGCTGGCTTGCCAGAAGCAAAGGCACGCGGCTATCAGCCAGGCCGCTTCTCATTCAACGTGAAGGGCGGACGCTGCGAAGCCTGTCAGGGCGACGGTGTCATCAAGATCGAAATGCACTTCCTACCCGACGTCTACGTCACATGCGATGTCTGCCATGGCAAGCGCTACAATCGTGAAACGCTTGAAGTGCACTTCAAAGGCAAGTCAATTGCCGACGTGCTCGACATGACCGTTGAAGAAGGTGCTGAGTTCTTTTCCGCAGTTCCTGCGGTTCGGGACAAGCTTGAAACACTCGTCAAGGTTGGCCTCGGCTATATCAAGGTTGGTCAACAGGCAACGACACTTTCCGGCGGTGAAGCACAGCGTGTGAAACTTGCCAAGGAACTGTCGCGCCGCGCAACCGGACGCACACTCTACATTCTCGACGAACCAACCACCGGCCTGCACTTCCACGACGTGGCAAAGCTTCTCGAAGTGCTGCATGAATTGGTCGAACAGGGCAACACGGTCGTCGTCATCGAGCACAATCTTGAAGTCATCAAGACTGCTGACTGGGTGATCGATCTCGGTCCAGAGGGTGGCGACGGTGGTGGTGAGATCGTCGCTGTGGGCCGCCCGGAGGACATCGTGAAGGAGAAACGCTCTTACACAGGCCAGTTCCTCAAGGATCTGCTTGAACGCCGTCCTAGGCGCAAAGCTGAAGCTGCTGAATGAGTATAAGAAAGCCGGGTTTCACACCCGGCTTTCTTATTACTCGATAAAGCCGACAACCGGGCCATATCCACCATGCCATGAGATATCGTTTCTTCCCATGGCAGGGCTGTAGATCCCGGCACCGCCACCGCCATCAAGAAACAACGCATTCGGGCATTTCAGCCCGTCTCGAAATAACATGGCGAAATCGTAGAAATTCACCGCATCTTCGCTGATGGCAAAGCGGATGGATTGATCCGCGCAGACACCAACCCCGCTTCTGCGGGTCCGGTCAGTCGATCCCTTGATCAGAATCGGATTGAGTTTGTTCTGAATAACGAGCATAGGCCCGGACTGCGTGGCAAAATGCGCCTGCGGTTTGCGCTTCAAAAACCTGTCGGTCGAAACAATACCGGCGCTGTCATCCCCGAAATAGAAAATGCCATTGGGTTTTTTGTAAAAGTTTGGAACCGGGCCGGAGGAACGCGTGGGCGCTTTGGTGTCGGCCGCAACCAACTCCTGCCCGTTCTCGACATATAGTCCTATAGGCGTAAAATCGACCTGATACATTCCTGCATTCAAGGCAAATGATAACGACTTGCCGTCTTGCGTTACAGCGTCTGCCACCTTCGAGAAATTGCGATATGGCTCGCCATCAGAGCCCTTCCAGAAGAGACGTAGATTTTCTTTGGCCTTCACTGTGCAGATTATGAATTTTGTGTCCTGAAAGACCTGATCGTCGCAGGTTTCCGCCAGCGCCGGTTGCATACAGAAAAGCAAGCCTGCAAAGCCAATAGCCGGGAGTGCCATACTCATTTTACGAAAGCGCATCGCGAAACCTCCCCCAATCAAAACCATAGACCGTTGAAATGAAAAAAGCCCGGTCAAACCGGGCCTTCTCGCAAAACTGCTCGCGATCATATCGCGTCAGTTTATAGGATTAGCCGTTAACGGCGTCCTTCAGGCCCTTGCCAGCCGAGAACTTCGGCACGTTACGGGCCGGAATGGCAACTTCCATGCCAGTCGACGGGTTACGGCCAGTCGATGCTGCGCGATGCGAAACGGAGAAAACGCCGAAACCTGGCAGGCGAACTTCTTCACCAGCCTTGAGTGCACCGGTGACAGCTGCGAGTACAGCGTCAACAGCAGTTCCTGCGTCGGCCTTTGTCAAACCGCCCTTTTCCGCTACAGCGGCGACCAATTCGTTCTTGTTCATAGGCATTTCCTTTCTTTATCTACCGGAACGAATAACGCGACCGGATTGCGTGCAGTTTATTCAAATCGGTTGACAAACCAAGCCTGTCAACATGAAAAAACCCCGGAAAACCGGGGTTAAACACAGAAATGCCGGGCATTTTGCCCGGCATTGTTATCTTATTAGCCACTAGCAACGATCAATGAGCTGTCGAAACGCCTGCTTCATCGTCCGCTGGAGCGGCTGCAACAGGAGTCGCAGGCTCTGTCCATTCGATTGGTTCTGGCTTGCGAAGCAGCGCATGCTCAAGAACCTCACCGACACGCGACACAGGAACGATCTCAAGATTATTCTTCACATTATCCGGAATCTCCGCCAGATCTTTGGCGTTTTCTTCCGGGATCAGAACTTTCTTGATGCCGCCACGCAATGCAGCAAGCAGCTTTTCCTTGAGACCACCGATTGGCAGCACACGGCCACGAAGGGTAACTTCACCCGTCATTGCAATGTCCTTGCGAACCGGAATGCCGGTCAAAACAGAGACAATTGCAGTAACCATAGCGATACCAGCCGACGGACCATCCTTTGGCGTCGCACCTTCCGGTACGTGCACGTGGATATCGCGTTTGTCGAACAGCGGAGGCTCAATTCCGAAATCAACCGCACGCGAACGAACATAAGATGCCGCCGCAGAGATCGATTCCTTCATCACGTCGCGGAGGTTACCCGTGACGGTCATGCGCCCCTTGCCCGGCATCATGACACCTTCAATGGTCAACAGCTCGCCGCCAACTTCAGTCCAGGCGAGACCTGTGACAACGCCGACCTGATCTTCACCATCGATCTGACCGTAACGGAAGCGCTCGACGCCGAGATAATCGGAGAGATTCTTATCAGTGATTTTCACCGACTTCTTCTTCGACTTCAGAATCTCGGTCACGGCCTTACGGGCCAGAGTCATCATTTCACGTTCAAGGCTACGCACACCGGCTTCACGTGTGTAAAGGCGGATAACATTGCGCAGCGCATCGTCCGTGACCGAAAACTCTTTCGGCTGCAGGGCGTGATCCTTGATTGCCTTCGGTAGCAAGTGCCGCTTGGCGATCTCGAGCTTTTCATCTTCGGTGTAGCCAGCAATACGGATGACTTCCATACGGTCCAGAAGCGGACCAGGGATATTCAGCGTATTGGCGGTTGTCACGAACATGACGTTCGATAGATCGTACTCAACTTCAAGGTAATGATCCATGAAGGTCGAGTTCTGTTCCGGGTCCAGCACCTCGAGCATTGCCGATGACGGATCGCCGCGGAAGTCCTGGCCCATCTTGTCGATTTCATCGAGCAGGAAGAGCGGATTGGACTTCTTCGCCTTCTTCATCGACTGAATGACCTTACCAGGCATCGAACCGATATATGTGCGGCGGTGACCACGAATTTCAGCCTCGTCACGCACGCCGCCGAGCGACATACGGACATATTCACGACCGGTAGCCTTGGCAATCGAGCGAGCAAGCGAAGTCTTACCAACACCGGGAGGTCCAACGAGGCAAAGAATCGGACCCTTGATCTTGGTCGAACGAGCCTGCACTGCGAGATACTCGACAATGCGCTCCTTAACCTTTTCAAGACCAAAGTGATCATCACCGAGTACGCCTTCGGCAAAGTTCAGGTCCTGCTTGATCTTCGACTTCTTGCCCCAAGGAATAGACAGCAGCCAGTCGAGATAGTTGCGGACGACCGTCGCTTCTGCCGACATCGGGCTCATGCTGCGCAGCTTCTTCAGCTCAGCCTGTGCCTTTTCGCGAGCTTCCTTGGAAAGCTTGGTCTTGTTGATGCGTTCTTCGAGCTCAGCCGCTTCATCGCGACCATCCTCGCCATCACCAAGCTCCTTCTGGATCGCCTTCATCTGCTCGTTAAGGTAATATTCGCGCTGTGTCTTTTCCATCTGACGCTTGACGCGGCCACGGATGCGCTTCTCAACCTGAAGAACCGAAATCTCGGCTTCCATGAACGAAAGCGCCTTCTCAAGACGCTCACGCACCGAGAGAATCGACAGCATTTCCTGCTTTTCAGGAATTTTGATCGCGAGATGCGAAGCCACCGTATCCGCAAGCTTGGAATAGTCGTCAATCTGGCTGGCAGCGCCAACCACTTCCGGCGAAATCTTCTTGTTCAGCTTGACGTAATTTTCAAAGTCCGAGACCACCGAACGAGACAATGCCTCAACTTCAACGGCATCTTCTTCGGGCTCCGGAAGAGCTGCGGCATAGGCTTCGTGATAATCTTCACGATCAGTAAACTTGGAAACCTTGGCGCGTGCAGTGCCTTCGACGAGAACCTTGACGGTCCCATCTGGCAGCTTGAGAAGCTGCAGCACATTGGCAATCGTGCCGATTTCATAGATTGCATCCGGTGCCGGATCGTCGTCAGCCGCATTCTTCTGCGTTGCGAGCAGAATCTGCTTGTCGACACCCATCACTTCTTCAAGTGCTTTGATCGACTTTTCGCGTCCGACAAACAGCGGGACGATCATATGGGGGAAGACTACAATGTCACGCAACGGCAGAACGGCATACAGCCCGTCTTCGCCGCCCGCAGCAGAACCACCCAAAGGCGTCTTCTGTTCAATACCCGTCATTATTCAGTCCTTTCTCAGGTCATTCGACCCGATTGCCACAGGTTGTGTCCCCTTTCATTATGAGGCAGTCCACAACCAGTGCGTCGGTCCATAATTGGAGTGTCGAACTCCTAAATTCAAGCTGCTTTCAGAGCAGCATTCATAGAATCGTCATCTATCCTGCGCCGTCACAGGAATTTGTACAATAACAACTGCGCGATGTATCCAGCCTGCGCCAACACATAGACAAGAAAAAGGCCGCTTTCGCGGCCTTATCTCAGAAAATCCGGCAATCGTCAGGCCGACGCGTTGCCTTTTTCGTCCTGACGCTCGGCGTAGATATAGAGCGGACGTGCACTACCATCCACAACATCGCCGGAAATGACCACTTCCTGCACGCCTTCCAGCGTCGGAAGCTCGAACATCGTATCGAGCAGGATCTTTTCCATGATCGAGCGCAAACCACGTGCACCCGTCTTGCGTTCCACGGCCTTGTTGGCAATCGCCCGCAAAGCGTCGTCGTGGAAGCTCAGTTCGACATTTTCCATGTCGAACAGACGCTGATACTGCTTCACGAGCGCATTCTTGGGCTCAGTCAGGATCTGCACCAATGCGTCAACATCGAGATCTTCGAGTGTTGCAATCACTGGCAGACGACCCACGAATTCCGGAATAAGACCGAACTTCAGAAGATCTTCAGGCTCGAGTTCCTTGAAGACATCGCCGATACGACGATCATCTACCGACTTGACGGTTGCACTGAAGCCAATCGACGTCTTTTCACCGCGAGCAGAGATGATCTTGTCGAGACCGGCAAAAGCACCACCACAGATGAACAGAATGTTTGTCGTATCCACCTGCAGGAACTCCTGCTGCGGATGCTTGCGACCACCCTGCGGCGGCACCGAAGCGACAGTGCCTTCCATGATCTTCAGAAGCGCTTGCTGGACGCCTTCACCCGACACGTCGCGGGTGATCGAAGGATTATCCGACTTGCGGCTGATCTTGTCGACTTCGTCAATATAGACGATGCCGCGCTGCGCACGTTCAACGTTGTAATCGGCCGACTGAAGCAGCTTCAGAATAATATTTTCGACGTCTTCACCGACATAGCCGGCTTCTGTCAGCGTCGTAGCATCAGCCATGGTGAACGGAACATCGATGATACGAGCGAGCGTCTGAGCAAGATAGGTCTTGCCGCAGCCCGTCGGGCCGACCAACAGAATGTTGGACTTTGCGAGTTCGATGTCGCTGCTCTTCGTCTGATGCGCGAGACGCTTGTAGTGATTGTGCACGGCAACAGCGAGAACGCGCTTAGCGCCCTTCTGGCCAATAACATAATCGTCAAGAACGTCCATAATTTCCTGCGGCGTAGGCACACCTTCGCGCGACTTCACCATCGAGGTTTTGTTTTCCTCGCGGATGATATCCATGCAAAGTTCGACGCACTCGTCGCAGATAAATACGGTCGGGCCTGCAATCAGCTTACGCACTTCATGCTGGCTTTTGCCACAGAACGAGCAATAAAGCGTATTCTTTGAATCGCCGCCGCTGTTGCTGACTTTGCTCATTGCAGTTTCCTTTCAATAAACCGAAATGAACAACAACCTCATCGCGTGTTCATTCCGATCGTTTTTTCCGGTTCGGATCCATTTGGGGAAGCAAAACACACTTCCTTGACGGTCCATCAGCAGCTTCAACGCGCTGCTTCTAGTCTCGGGATTCCAGTCACCGCAGGCTTCCCGACCGAAGAAGCCCTAAGTGGTGACTTTTGCAGAACCTAAAGCGGGGAACAATTGAAAAATCAGGTTCCCCGACGAGATTCCGCATAATCTGAACAATTTTAGCGCCCGGAACCCCAACAGATGCTTAACGCGATGCGTTAACCTTCACGTACGACCAAGAAATAAGCCGCTTTTGTGGCAACGGACGCTAAAAATCCAGCAAACCGGGTAAACCGGCCTCTGTTTACTTCGATTCTTCAGCACCAGTTTCGCGTGATTCGATCACCTTATCGATCAAACCGAATTCAAGAGCTTCCTGCGCCGTCATGAAATGATCACGATCAAGTGTGCGCTCAATGGTCTCGTAATCACGGCCAGTGTGCTTAACGTAAATCTCGTTGAGGCGGCGCTTCATCTTGATGATGTCCTGCGCATGACGTTCGATATCCGACGCCTGTCCCTGGAAACCACCTGATGGCTGATGCACCATGATACGTGCATTTGGCAGCGCAAAACGCTGGCCGGTTGCACCGGCGGTCAGCAGCAGAGAGCCCATCGACGCAGCCTGCCCCATGCAAAGAGTGGAAACGGGCGGCTTAATGAACTGCATCGTGTCATAGATCGCCATACCGGAGGTCACAACGCCACCGGGCGAATTGATGTACATGTTGATCTCTTTCTTCGGGTTTTCCGATTCAAGAAAGAGAAGCTGCGCGCAAATCAGCATGGACATGCCGTCTTCGACAGGACCGTTGACGAAGATGATGCGTTCTTTCAGCAAGCGCGAGAAGATATCATAGGCCCGCTCACCACGGTTGGTCTGCTCGACCACCATCGGCACGAGGTTCATGACGGTTTCAATGGGATCTCTCATAATGGGCCTCTGCATATTTATGACGAATATGAATCGTTTGGATGTTCCATACATAGGGCTTTGCAACCCTGTTCCGCAAGATGCCGATCAATCCCAGTCGGAATCATCAATGATAGGCTTAATGCCACGTTTCTCATCCAGCATTTTACGCGATGTTTCAGTCAGGCGGGCGCGGATACGAACCGACCCGTCCTCCAGATCTTCTCGCTTTACATCACTGCCGTGCTGGTAAATCCAGTCAAGGATTTGCATCTCAAACGGAGACAATACGACGTCTACCGAACCGAGCGCCCCTGCAATGCGGGTCTCGATAAGCGAAAGCAACCTGTCAACGCCTTCACCTGTCCAGGCTGAAAGCGGAATCGGACGGCCTTCGTCACTGCCTGCAGCAGCAAGACGAGATGCTGCCTCGCGCCCCGCTTCATCCAGATTGTCGATCTTGTTCCATATCTGGATCACGCGTTTGTGGTCATGAGGTTCGACGCCAAGACCTGCAAGAATGCTCTCTACATCCTCTGCCTGTGCAGCATTATCCGGATCGGAAATATCGCGCACATGCAAAATCAGGTCAGCCTCGACGACCTCTTCAAGCGTCGCGCGAAACGCCGCTACCAGATGGTGAGGAAGGTTCGAAATAAAGCCCACGGTATCGGACAGGATAACCGTTTCGCCATGCGGAAGACGGATACGGCGAAGCGTCGGGTCCAGCGTAGCAAACAGCATGTCCTCAGCCAGAACATCAGCGCCGGTCATGCGGTTGAACAGTGTCGATTTGCCCGCATTTGTATAACCAACGAGCGCAACAACGGGATGCGGCACCTTACGGCGCTTCTGGCGATGCAGCGTACGCGTGCGAACAACTGTTTCCAGCTCACGCTTGATCTTCAAAATCTTGTCTTGAAGCATACGTCTGTCGGCTTCAATCTGTGTTTCACCCGGACCGCCAAGGAACCCGCCACCACCGCGCTGACGCTCAAGGTGGGTCCAGCTTCTGACAAGACGCCCCTTCTGATAGTTCAGATGTGCAAGTTCAACCTGCAGCGCACCTTCCTTAGTGCGCGCTCTCTCGCCGAAAATCTCCAGAATGAGGCCCGTGCGGTCGATAACCTTGACGTTCCATTCCTTCTCCAGATTGCGTTGCTGCACCGGTGTCAGTGAATGATCTACGATGACAAGCCCGATTGACTTGTCTTCAAGAATTTCAGCAATCGTCTCTACCTTACCTGTCCCCAGCAGGGTTGCGGGGCGTGGCGTGTTCACCACTACATTTTCGGCATGAGCAATTTCGAGATTGATCGCACGCGCAAGACCGACAGCTTCCTCCAGCCGCGCTTCGTTAGAGCGCTGGAACTGGGGTCTTTCACCTTCTTCACTTGCAGTGCTTGTATTGTGCCGTTCTGGCAATATAGGAACGATAACCGCTGCTCTGGTGGGTTCTGGCTCAGACAGGCCAAATCCCTTGTTTTCATCGGCAGGCGATATGTTCTTATCCTTGAATTTCGACAAATAGATTTACTCCGGGATACGGAAACGAACTACCCATGCAGATAGGTCTCCGCACAAGCGGTTTCAAACATTAGAGCACCGTGCGTCCCAACGGGCGCACAAAGGTCGCTCTAACAGTTTAAGTTTACTGAATAATTCAATCTTAAATCGATCCCGATTTAAGAAATTATGCAGACGACGCCCCGGCTAATCAAATTACAATCCGAACACCAGATCTGGCGAGATTGGAATCGAAAAAACTGGAGCGGAGTGACAGCTTTGCGAAATCACCACGCTCCAGCAAAAACTGGCCAGTTAAGCTGGCCAATAACTGGTAAGCGTCAGACTTCCTCGCCCTCGAACATCTGCACAGGCTGACTTGGCATGATGGTCGAAATTGCATGCTTATATACAAGCTGCGAATGGCCATCGCGACGCAGCAATACGCAGAAATTGTCAAAGGACGTCACGATACCCGTGAGTTTCACGCCATTAATAAGGAAGATGGTCAGTGAAATTTTCTGCTTGCGTACAGAATTGAGAAAAAGGTCTTGAAGATTTTGCGATCGTTCAGCCATTGTTTTTATTCCTTTAATCGATCAGCAGTCAGCTCGCCAAATGCCAGACGAGCACGCGCACACACATAAATCAAGCTCCCGGATTGCGCAAAACCGGTCACTGATCGCAATTGCTGTGGAAAGACAACTGCTTCGCTCTTTAGCTTCGGTTAACAGGATGGGAATCTTTGCGCAACCGGCAATTTCAAATGCATGCAGGCAAATCTTTCTGGCCCCACAAATCTGGCATTCTTTTCAAGGAGCTGAGAGGAAAAAGCCTTAGGCCAATTTGTTACATTGTCTCAACGACATCTTGGAATGGCGCATCGAGTAGTGGTTTAACACGCTCAATCGCCCACATATAAAAGCTACCGGGCTTAAGAAAAACCACTTCCTTGTGCTTCTTATGGATATGAAATCCGATAAAGTCCGGATGCTTCGTTGGTTCCAGGCCATAAGCAGGGTCATAAATGCGTGTAGCTTCCTTCCCGACCCAGTAGTAGAAATTCTCCTGCGGTGCCGCATTTTTGAATATGCCGTACTTGCGGGCCAAACGCGAAATACCATCATTGCCGAAGATCGTGATCCCGATGGCGGCTGGTGTAATGTCTTTGCCAGTCATTCGATAATAAAGCGGACGCAGCTTACCGCGTCTCAGGCCAAGCCAGCGAGGCAATGGATAGCTCGCAGCAACATAAGCTTCAAATTCGCGGATGATAGGATGGTCGTGCGGCAGATAAAGCGCTGAAACTCCCACTCGGAAACGATTCTCACGTGCGAGATACGGCTTTAACGGATCAGGATGAAATTGTTTGAGCAGATAGACATCTGTATCAAGCCAGACGCCCTGCTTGTGCTTCATCAGCATTATACGGAAAATATCGCTGAACTGAACGATGGTCGTCCTGCTGCGAAAGTTTGGATATCCCGGATCCAGCCGTTTAAAAACCAGTTCGGGCAATATCTCGCTGGCGTCACACAGTTCTACTCCCTGTGGCACGTTTTCTATTAGCGCGTAAGAAAACAATTTCACGCGTTGACCCGTCATGACCATCGAGGCCAGACAGATTTGATCAACTTCACGCAGACGCGGTCCGTACCAAAAAGTGCAGATATCCATATAAGCCCCGATGAAAGTACTGCCCTATTTTAATCAAAGCCGGGTGATCAGAAAAACTCAAGGCTGACGCGGAACATCTGTTCCACATGTTTGATCGCATCCGCAGTTGCAAAAATCACAACACGATCCCGCGGTTTGATCCTTACATTACCGTTTGGCTGGATAACTTGCCCGTCGCGATAAATCGCACCGATTCGCAAACCTTCCGGCAGGTCGAGGTCGCGCAAAGGTGCTCCAACCAATGAGGAGGTCTCAAGCGCTTCAGCCTCAATAATTTCAGCCATATCGCGATAGACACTATAAACCGCCCGGATACGGCCACGCCGAACATGCTGTAATATCTTCGATACAGTCACTGCCTTCGGATTAATGTATGCATCGATACCCACCATGTGGGTGAAATCCTGATAAGCGACGGTATTGATCAGCGCCATGTTAGCCTTGCAGCCAAGACGCTTCGCCATGATGCTCGATAGAATGTTGACCTGATCCTGATTGGTCAGTGCCACAAAAAGATCAGCATCTTCGATATCTGCTTCTTGCAAAAGCGCCTGATCAAGCGCGCTGCCATGCAGAACCATTGTTCTGTTAAGCTGATCAGCAATCGCAAAAGCGCGGTCGTGCTCGCTTTCGATCATCTTGATCCGTGTTTGCCATTTGCGTTCTTCAATCGCTTTGGCAACATAAAGTCCGATATTTCCGCCGCCAGCAATGACAATACGATGTGCTTCCGGCTTTTCATGCCCGAACAATGAAAGCGTTCTGCGAACCTGTTCGCGGGTTGTCACCACATAGGCGAGATCGCCGGCATGAAGCTGATCCGTCGAACGCGGAATAAAAAGGCTGCCATTGCGAACAACGCCAACGACCGTTGCCGCGAGATCGGGAAACAGGTCTGACAATTGTTTCAGCGGCGTATTAATAACCGGACATTCATCAAGGCATTCGATTGCAAGACCGATGATTTTATCATCGGCAAATCGCAGAACATCAGTAGCCCCCTGCAAGGCGATACGCCGCAAGACGACTTCACCGACTTCAAGCTCCGGTGAAATAATAACGTCGATGGGCAAGTTTTCGCGCAGGAACAGGTCCTGATACTCGGCCTTGAGGTAAGACTGCGCGCGAATGCGTGCGATCTTGGTCGGCACGTTGAAAACTGAATGCGCCACCTGACACGCCACCATATTGACTTCGTCAGATAGGGTGACTGCGATAATCATATCAGCTTCGTTGGCACCAGCAGCAGCCAGCACATCGGGTTGAGACCCATGACCAACAAAGCCGCGTACATCCAGCGTATCGCGGACGATCTCGATATGTCGTGCAGACGTATCGATGACGGAGACGTCATTTTCTTCAGCAGCAAGCCGCTCGGCGATGCCATAGCCAACCTGCCCTGCTCCGCATACGATTACCCGCATATCATCCCGCCTGCATTAAACTTGTAATTCTCTTATACGCCGAGAGATTTCAGTTTGCGATGCAAAGCCGAGCGTTCCATGCCGACGAATTCAGCAGTACGCGAGATATTGCCACCGAAGCGGTTGATCTGTGCAATCAGATATTCCTTCTCGAAACGCTCACGTGCCTCGCGCAAAGGTAGGGCCATGATATGCTGATCGGACTCAGTGGGTGCACGCGGCAGCGTGTCACCAATTTCTGCTGGCAGAAGGTCGGCGGTTACTGGCGCTTCCGGATCATCGCCACGCGCCAGAATCATCACGCGTTCCACATTATTGCGCAACTGACGAATATTGCCCGGCCAACTATGGGACTGCAAAACCGCCATCGCATCGGAACCGATCTTGCGCGGCTTGATACCGGCCTGTTCGGCAATCTGCGTCATGAAATATTCGACCAGCGCTGGAATATCTTCGCGCCGCGCCGCAAGGGCTGGCACATGCACCGGCACCACCGAAAGACGATGGAAAAGGTCTTCGCGGAATGTGCCTTCTGCAATCATGCCTTCAAGGTTCTGTGCGGTCGAAGAAATGATGCGGACGTCAACCTTCACACGCTTGGTTCCACCCACCCGCTCAAACTGCTGATCGACCAGCACACGCAAAATCTTGTTCTGCGTCTCACGCGGCATATCGGCAACTTCATCGAGATAGAGAATACCCCCATGCGCTTCTTCAAGCGCACCAACCTTGCGCTCCCCACCATCCATTTCCGTACCGAACAGCTCGATTTCCATGCGTTCCGGCGTAATGGTTGCAGCATTGACCGTTACAAACGGCCCATTGGCGCGCGTTGATTGCGCATGAATGGCACGCGCGGCCAACTCCTTGCCGGCACCGGAAGGACCAGTGATCATAATACGGCTATTGGTCGGCGCTACGCGCTCGATTGTCTGGCGAAGCTGATTGATAGCCAGCGACGCACCGATCAAATCCAGATTATCGCCACTGCGCTTACGCAGGTTAGAAACTTCACGCTTGAGCTTGGATGTCTCCAGAGCGCGCTCCGCAACCAGAATGAGGCGGTCAGCCTTGAATGGCTTTTCAATGAAATCATAAGCGCCGCGACGGATCGCGGACACTGCTGTCTCGATATTGCCGTGACCGGAAATCATAACAACAGGCAGCTCAGGATGTTGCTTCTTGATCTCGTCAAGCAGCGCTAGCCCATCAAGACGGCTGCCTTGCAACCAGATATCGAGGAACACCAGACGCGGCACACGATCATCGATGGCTGCGAGCGCACTGTCAGCGTCAAAAGCAGTACGGGTTTCATAGCCTTCGTCGCTCAGAATACCTGCAACGAGTTCCCGAATGTCCGCTTCATCGTCAACTACAAGAATATCGGCTGCCATATCAATTCACCTGTCCAATTATCTTGTTTCCGTGATTCCCCTCTTCCGTACCGGTCACACCGGTGGAAATCTCAGGAAAGATCATACGTATCATTGCGCCACGTCCTCCGTGGAAATCTGCTGGCGCATCATGCAATTCCAGATGTCCGCCATGTTCTTCAACAATCTTGCGAACGATAGCGAGACCAAGTCCCGTGCCCTTTTCACGCGTGGTCATATAGGGCTCGAGCAGTTTCTGACGGTCATCGCCCGGCAAACCTTTACCGTTGTCGATAACATCGACCACGAGTTGTCCGTCGATTTTTTGCGACCGAACGAGAATATATCCATCCCCACGCTCTTCCTTGGAAACCGCATCAATAGCCTCACTGGCGTTCTTGATGACATTACCAAAGGCCTGTCCCAGCAATCGGCTATCGAAAGAGCCGATGAGCTTTTCAGAACCATATTCATGGTTGAAATGAATATCATTCCGGCTGACTTCGATAAGAAAGGATGCTTCACGAAGCGCTTCGCGCAGGTCCATCGCACGCATTTCCGGCTTCGGCATACGCGCAAAAGCGGAAAACTCATCAACCATGCGACCAATATCACCGACCTGCCGGATGATCGTTTCCGTGCATTGATCGAAGACTTCCCGGTCTTCCGTAATCACCTTGCCGTAACGACGGCGAATGCGTTCTGCTGAAAGCTGGATCGGGGTCAGTGGGTTCTTGATTTCATGTGCAATGCGACGCGCAACATCGGCCCATGCGGAAGAACGCTGTGCCTGAACAAGATCGGTAATATCATCGACCGTCACCACATAGGAATAATCGTCAGATTCCGCGTCCTCTACCGTAACCTGCACGTTGAAGTTGCGTGCAGCACCTCCACGAGTCATGCTGACTTGTTCGCGATGCACAGTGCGTCCTGTCGTGCGTGCGACCTCAAAGGCCTGTCCAATTTCCGGCGCAATACTGGTAAGGCTTTTGCCAATTGCATCCTGTGAGCTCACCCCGAACATGTGTTCGGCAGAGCGATTGAGGATCGAAATGGAGCCATCGGATTCAATCCCAATAACACCGGCGGTCACACCCGAAAGCACTGCTTCGGAGAACCGGCGACGCTCATCTATCTGATCTTTTGCAGAAATAAGTTCGTTACGCTGGCTCTTCAGCTCCGCAACCATGTTGTTGAACGTTCCCGAAAGCGCCCCCACGTCACCATCCGATGAACGAACAGGCACGGAAATATCGAGATTACCCGCCGCCACATTATCAGCTGCCCCAATCAACAGGCGAATTGGACGTACGAGACGGTCAGCAACCGCAATACCAGTCCATATAGCCGATAACAGAAGAATCAGCGTCAAACCGAAATAGAGCAACGCAAAAGCGATTTGGGTCGGAATACGATTGGCATCCATCTCCTGATAGCGCTGCGTGTTCGCTTCCATCAGGCGCATGGCTTCCAGAATCTGCTGATCAACGGCACGAACCGTGTAAAGATAAAGATCCGGTATCTCGCGCATCTTTATAACCGCACCGACGAAATTACTGTTGCCTGGAGGAATGATCACAGGCTTGCCATCAACGGCAGTTTTCAATGCATCTTCGGTAGGAGGTGGAAGGCGCGTCTCAACACCGGTTTCACTTTTGACAATGACATCGCCGCCTTCACGCACAAGGAATGCGCCAAGCAACCCACGACCACCGGCCTGGAGCGTCATATAGCGGATGAAGCCGCCCCGATCGAGGCTGTAAAGCGTGCGCTGAGCATCGAGTTCCTGCAACATCGAGAACGATGTGCTTTGCAGATTGAGTGCCGTTTCACGAATGTAAGCAGTCGTCAGACTTTGCGATGAACTCACAATGTCGCGCGTATTGGTATCAAACCAGCGATCAAGCCCAAGATTGAGCGTCACCGACGCAACGATTGCCACCAAGATGGCCGGAATAGCCGCAATCAGTGAGAACAGCGCAACAATACGGACGTGCAGCCGGGAAGCAGCCTTTCCTGACCGGCGCGCCGACACAATGCGATAGACTTCACGACAAATCAGCAGGATCAGAAAAACAATCAGCGCAACATTGACGATAACGAGCGCCAGCGTCACGTTGCGATCAGGTGTGATTGGCGTAATACCAATAAGAATGGCAAAAGAAATCGATGCCGTGATCAGCGCCGAAACAACGGTGATAATACCGGGCAATGCGAGAAGCCTGCGCCCCTCACCCGCACGTGATGATCGCTCTTCCCCGTCCATATCCGTCGTCAGATTCGCTGTGTTCATGTTAACCATGTTACCCAATAGCGTTGCATCTATGCAACGCATTGTGGCGAAAATGCAACGATTGTTTACAGCTTTTAAGCATTTCCAGCAAAAGTGCGAAGCAGTTTTGCGTTGGATAATGCGCCAGACAAATAGTTAGATCGACGATCTAACTACGACTTCTCAAAAGAGTCAGCGGATTTCGGCGCGTAATGATGGCTTAACTCTGTTTAGCACCACGATAAATGTTGACGCCAAGCTCTCTGATCTTCTTGCGCAACGTATTGCGGTTCAGTCCAAGAATCTCTGCTGCCTTGATCTGATTGCCACGCGTAGCAGTGAGACAAGCAAGGATCAGCGGATATTCCAGTTCTGCGAGAACACGGTGATAGAGACCCGGCGGTGGCAGATCAGAGCCAAAGGACGCGAAATAACGCTGCATATTGTGCTCTACCACCTGCGAAATGGTGATATTCTCGATATCGGCAGATGTGGAAACCGGAACGTCAGGCTTTGATAGCTCGGACTTCAGTTCGGCTTCGATGATCTCCGGTGAGATTTCGTCCTGCGGGTAAAGAGCGGCCAACCGGCGCACAAGGTTTTCCAGCTCGCGCACGTTGCCCGGCCATGGATAGCGACGCATCATGTCGAACCCGGCAGCAGTAATACGCTTCTCCGGCAACCCCTCCTCAGCAGCTCGCTTGAAGAAATGACGTACCAGATCGGGCACGTCCTCACTACGCTCGCGCAATGGCGGCAGGCGCAGCGGCACAACATTGAGACGGTAATAAAGATCTTCGCGGAAAAGCCCCTGCGCGATGAGCTGACGCAGATCCTTGTTGGTTGCAGCCACGATGCGCACATCGGTTTTGATCGGCGTGCGACCGCCAACTGTCATATATTCGCCCTGCTGCAACACACGCAGCAAGCGCGTCTGCGCCTCCATTGGCATATCGCCGATTTCATCAAGAAACAGCGTGCCGCCATTGGCTTGTTCAAAACGTCCGCTTGAACGGTTCTGTGCGCCAGTAAAGGCACCCTTTTCATGGCCGAACAATTCGGACTCGATCAGATCACGCGGGATCGCAGCCATATTGATTGCGACAAACGGCCCTTTGCGGCGGCGACCATATTCATGAAGCGCTCGTGCAACGAGTTCCTTACCCGTACCCGACTCACCTGTGACCATCATGGTCAAATCGGTCTGCATCATACGGGCAAGCACGCGATAGATTTCCTGCATCGCAGGCGAACGACCGACCAGCGGCATGTTCTCGGCCTGCTCATCAGGCATCGCGGCTGCTGGCTTATGCTTGGGCTCAGAGAGCGCACGACCCACAATGTTGATAAGCTCAGTCAAATCGAAAGGTTTTGGCAGATATTCATAGGCACCGGCTTCCGAAGCGCGGATTGCGGTCATGAAGGTATTCTGCGCGCTCATCACCACGATCGGCAGATCAGGGCGCATCTTCTTGATGCGCGGAAGCAGATCAAAGGCATTCTCGTCCGGCATATTGACGTCTGTGATGACCAGATCACCGTCACCAGCGGCTACCCAGCGCCAGAGCGATGTTGCATTGGACGTCACCCGAACATCATAGCCTGCACGAGACAGTGCCTGATTAAGCACCGTACGGATTGCAGCATCGTCATCTGCGACGAGAATCGTACCTGTCGGACGTCCGGCAATCATGCGTTATCTCCTGTCTTTGCAGACATCTTTGAGCTCTTTGAACTCGTGTTATCGGCAGAACTCTTCCATGCAGGCATGAGTATGCGGAATGTTGTACGGGACGGATGGCTGTCGCACTCAATCACACCGCCATGATCACCGATAATCTTGGCAACAAGCGCCAGTCCCAAACCTGAACCATTGGTCTTTGTGGTCACAAATGGATCAAACAGATGTGGCAGCATATCTTCGGGAACGCCCGGACCATTATCGTGCACGCAGAATTCGAGTGGCAAAGCCACGCGGTCACTCGCGCCAGGAACCTGCAAGCGAATGCCCGGACGATAGGCTGTTGAAAGTGTGATCTCAGCCCCTTCGCGGTCACCGAGAGCCTCAGCTGCGTTCTTCACCAGATTAAGAAACACCTGAACCAGTTGATCCCGATTGGCAAAGACAGGCGGCAATGAGGGATCATATTCCTCAACGAAGCGAATATGCCGCGCAAATCCATTGCGTGCTATGGCCTTCACATGGTCGAGCACCGAATAAATATTGACTGCAGTCCGCTCGATTGGACGCTCGTCGGAAAACACTTCCATACGATCGACGAGCTTAACAATACGATCAGTTTCATCGGTGATGAGCCGCGCAAGTGCACGATCTTCGTCCGTTACCACCTGTTCAAGCAATTGTGCTGCACCGCGAATACCGGAAAGCGGGTTTTTGATTTCATGCGCCAGCATGGAAGCAAGCCCTGTCACAGAACGCGCGGCGCCACGATGCGTCATCTGGCGATCGATCTTCTCCGCCATGGTCTTCTCCTTAAACAGGATCACCACAGCGCCCGGAGTCTCGATCACCGGAGCCACATAAAGATCAACGATGCGCTCAGCACCAAGCTTGGGAGACGATATATCGACGCGATATTCGTTAACCGGCACCTGACTGGTGCGAACCTGATCAACCAAAGCCAATAACGGGCTTCCGAAAGGAAGAAAGGATTCCAGCCGGTTGCGCGCCAGTATGGAGGAACCAGAGCGGAAAAACTGCTCCGCATCCATATTGGCATAAACGATATGATTGTCAGTGCTGACCATGATGACAGGTTGATTGATCGCATCCAGAATTATGCCCGGAATGCCACCCGCTTCGGTTCTTCCGACCATCATGCGACCTTTCTGATTACGTCTGCAGGATTTGCATCACGCAGAAATACACGGGCGAGCGCCACGATAACCGCTTCAGGGTCGGTGAGCGTCATGATTTCAGCCTTAGTTTTTTTAGATTGTTCTGGCGACGAGAATGCCTCGTCCACATGGCGATCCAGATACCAGCCGAGATGCTTTCTTGCATGGCGGATACCAGTCTTGCTGCCATAATGGTCGAGCATATCTTCGTAATGTCTTATAATATAAGAAAGAACTTCTTCTGGAGAATGCGGCGCAAAATCACTACCCGCAATCGCACCGGCCAACCACGGCTGTCCGTAGGATGCGCGCCCAACCATAACAGCGTCCGCGCCCGAACGACGCAACAACTCCTCGGCATCGGCACGCGATAACACATCACCGTTGGCAACCAATGGAATCTTCACCACATCACGCACGGCACGAATAGCGTCCCAATCGGCGGTGCCCTCATAGAACTGACAACGGGTGCGGCCATGGACCGTGACCATCGCAATGCCCGCATCTTCGGCACGCTTTGCCAATTCCGGCGCATTGATGCTATTTTCATCCCAACCGAGACGCATTTTGAGCGTAACCGGAACTTTGACAGCATTTACCGTAGCTTCAACCAATGTCATCGCATGGTCGAGATCGCGCATCAGCGCTGAACCGGAATAGCCGCCCGTCACCTTCTTGGCGGGGCAGCCCATATTGATATCGATGATATCCGCACCCTCTCCCTCGGCAATCCTGGCCGCTTCGCCCATCCAGTGCGCTTCACGCCCTGCGAGCTGCACGACATGCGTGCCCAGCCCCTCACCAGAAAGGCGCAGCATGCTTTCTTTATGCCGATTGCAGAGTTCTGCGCTCGCAACCATCTCCGAAACGACCATACCTGCGCCAGCCTCGGCAGCGCGTTTCCGGAATGGAAGGTCAGAAACACCCGACATGGGCGCGAGAAAAACGCGGTTTTGAAGTACCACGCCACGTATGTTCAGAGGTTGTTCGAGGAGAGTCACCAAGAAATGCCCATTTGATGTGCATGATGCAATTAGCACACACTTTAATCACTCAATGCATTGAACGCAAGGAAAAGCGCGTGCCTGCGCTGATAAATCCATTGCGGTATGGCAATTATTTGCGCAAGGCATTATTCGGCTTGCAGACGATTGTTTGAATAGATGAATCTTTTGGCAAAGGCGACCGACATTTCACGGGCAGCAGCAGTCATCGTAGCCGCGGGGCGTGGCGAACGGGCGGGACAGAGCACTGAGGGGCCGAAACAATATCGGCGGATCGGCGGCGAAGCTGTGCTTGCGCGCACGTTGCGTGCTTTCGCGCATTGCACTGAGATTGACCAGATCGTCGTGGTCATTCATGCAGATGACGCCACACTTTATGAAAACGCCATTACTGATCGCTCCTCGAATATACGCGTTGTAACCGGCGGCCCCACGCGACAGGAATCGACCCGGCTTGGGCTACTGGCGCTTAGCGAAAACGCCCCGCAATACGTGCTCATTCATGATGGCGTGCGTCCCTTTATAGAGCAGGACCTTCTCGCGCGGATATTCGACAATCTGACGCCAGAAGAAGGTGTACTGCCCGCGCTCGCCGTGTCCGATACGCTGAAGCAATCGGCCAGTGATGGAACCGTTAAGACAACCGTTCCGCGCGCTGGTCTTTTCTCGGCACAGACACCGCAAGCCTTTCCCTTTGCACCGATCCTCGACGCGCATGAAAAAGCATTCACCAGCGGTCGCTCCGACTTTACGGACGATGCATCCATTGCGGAATTCTATGGGCTTTCAGTACGCATCATTGAGGGTTCCGCGGACAATACGAAACTAACATGGGCCAAAGATATCGAGATGGCCGACAAACGATTGAGGCATGGCATGACTTCATTTCCAGATATCCGCACAGGCAATGGCTATGACGTTCACAGCTTTGAACCCGGCGATCATGTCACGCTCTGTGGCGTTGCAATTCCACACGACAAGAAGCTTAACGGCCACTCTGATGCAGATGTCGCGCTGCATGCCTTAACCGACGCATTGCTTGCAACGCGCGGTGCAGGTGATATCGGCACGCATTTCCCGCCTTCCGATCCGCAGTGGAAGGGTGCAGCGTCGCATATTTTCGTTGAACATGCGGTGAAAATCGTCCGCGAAGCCGGTGGGCGCATTGCCAATGCCGATGTGACGATTATCGCCGAAGAACCCAAGATCGGACCACACCGCCCCGCAATGACGGAAGCCATGGCAAATATGCTGGGAATTTCCCTCGACCGCATTTCCGTAAAAGCGACCACCAACGAGAAAATGGGCTTTGTTGGGCGTGGTGAAGGTATTGCTGCTATTGTGACGGCAACAGTGATCTATCCCGGTGAGGTTCCTGAATGACACTTGTTGCGGAAGCCCAAGCCATCGACGTACTCAACGCTTGCCGCAAACGCGGCATCATGATTGCGACAGCAGAATCCTGCACAGGCGGGCTTATTGCTGGCGCATTGACCGATATTACCGGTTCATCTGATGTAGTGGATCGGGGTTTCGTCACCTATTCCAATGAAGCCAAGAACGAAATGATCGGTGTTCCGCTTGCGTTGATCAACAGCAATGGTGCAGTTTCAAAGGAAGTGGCCATTGCCATGGCTGAAGGCGCGCTCGCTCATTCGCGCGCGGGCATCAGCATCGCCGTGACAGGCATTGCCGGTCCCGGCGGCGGATCGGCTGAAAAGCCCGTTGGCCTTGTGCATATTGCAAGCGCCCGTCAAGGCTTTGCAACACTGCACAAAGAATGCCGTTTTGGTGAAAAATCACGTGAAGATATTCGTCACGAGACAGTGCTATCTGCGCTAGCACTGGTTCTTGCCGCACTAAATTCTTAGGTCAGACGAGACCGTAAATATGATCGGCACGCTTCTCGAAGGCTTCCGAGAATTTGCGGAAGGCCAGATCAAACATCGACCCCATCAGAAGCCCAAGTGTTCTGCTCTTGAACTCATAATCGATGAAAAACTCGACGTCGCATTCCGAACCATCGCCAACCGGTTTGAACGTCCAGCGATTATCGAGATAACGAAATGGACCATCGACATATTTCACATCGATGACGTTCTCTTCCGGCTTCAAAAAAACCTGACTGGTAAAAGTCTCACGGATCACTTTGTAACCCACGGTCATATCGGCAACTAAAAGTGTTTTGCCATCTTTTTCCTTGCGTGACCGGATCGAAAGGGCCTCGCACATAGGCAGGAATTGCGGATATTTTTCAACATCCGCAACCAAAGCAAACATATGCTCTGCCTTGTGGTGAACTCGTCTGACATTCGTAAACTGCGGCATGCGATATTAAGCCTGTGCTGCGACCTGCGCTTCACGTGCAGCCTTCAGCTTCGCAAAATCATCGCCAGCATGGTGCGATGAACGTGTCAGCGGGCTGGACGCAACCAGCAGGAAGCCCTTGGTACGACCAATCGTCTCGAAAGACTTGAATTCATCCGGAGTCACAAAACGGATAACCGGATGGTGCTTACGGGTCGGCTGGAGATACTGGCCAATCGTCATGAAATCCACGTCCGCAGAGCGAAGATCGTCCATCAGCTGCAGAATTTCGTTCCGCTCTTCGCCAAGGCCGACCATGATGCCGGATTTGGTGAAGATTGTCGGATCGAGTTCCTTCACACGCTGCAACAGACGAATGGAGTGGAAATAGCGCGCGCCAGGACGAACCTTGAGATACTTCGAAGGCACTGTTTCCAGATTGTGATTGAACACATCCGGGCGTGCCTTAACCACGATCTCAAGCGCGCCTTCCTTACGCAGGAAGTCTGGCGTCAGAATTTCAATCGTCGTCTTTGGCGCAGCTTCACGGATTGCGAGAATGACATCTGCGAAATGCTGCGCACCACCATCGGCCAGATCGTCACGATCAACTGACGTGATAACCACGTGGGTCAGCCCCATCTGCTTGACGGCACGGCCCACATTTTCCGGCTCATTCGGATCGAGAGCTTTTGGAATACCGGTGGAAACATTACAGAACGCGCAAGCACGGGTGCAGATTTCACCCATGATCATGAAGGTCGCGTGCTTCTTTTCCCAGCACTCGCCAATGTTCGGGCAACCGGCTTCTTCGCAAACAGTGACAAGCTTGTTGGAGCGGACGATCTCACGCGTTTCATTGTACCCGCGCGAAACGGGTGCCTTGACGCGGATCCAATCCGGCTTCTTCAGAACTTCATTGTCTGGACGGTGAGCCTTTTCAGGATGCCGCTGACGTCTCTCGTTCACTGTATCGAGAACTGTAACCATGCTGTTTCCTGCCTATCTGGAACAAAATGCCTGCAGGCTTTGTGCTCCAACAATGGGTAGACCTCTGAATGTGGCTTGCCCTAACAATTTGAAGCACTGCTGCGCAATGCCTATAACTGCGGCTTACCGTCTCGCTGCAATTCCAATCGCTCTGAAAACCAGAGCCCATATCAGGCCGAATATAAGGCCGCCAAAGCCAAGTGCCAAGGTCAGTGTCCAGACACCGTACCAGCCAGCAATCGCCATTCCGTTGATCGATATGGTGTTTCCGCCGATCAAGCTGAAGCTTCCTGCAAGAAAACCCAGTGCAAGACCGCCTGCGGTACACCATTTGACCATGGGCCAGGCGGCACGCCGCCAAGGCCCTCCATTATCGATCAGCGGAATGTGCTTACTCCTGTTTAAGAGCGTTTCTGGTTTACATGTTCAGCGCACGGCCATAGGCATCCAGCACGCTTTCCTTCATTGTCTCGGAAATTGTCGGATGCGGGAAGACCGAATGCATCAGCTCTTCTTCTGTGGTTTCAAGGTTCATCGCGACAACGAAGCCCTGAATAAGTTCCGTTACTTCCGCACCGACCAGATGTGCGCCCAGCAGTTGTCCGGTCTTTTTGTCGAAAATGGTCTTAACCAGACCCTGATCTTCACCAAGTGCGATTGCCTTGCCGTTGGCGACAAATGGGAACCGTCCAACGCGAATATCACGTCCCAGCTCTTTTGCCTTGGCTTCAGTTAGGCCAACAGAGGCAACCTGTGGATTACAATAGGTGCAGCCCGGGATCATGTTGCGGTCGAGCGGATGGACATTCGGCAAACCGGCAATCTTTTCGACGCAGATTACGGCCTCATGCTCAGCCTTGTGAGCCAGCATTGGTGGACCCGCAACGTCGCCAATCGCGTAAATGCCGTCAACATTGGTCTTGCAATAAGCATCGATGGCAATGCAACCGCGATCTGTTTTGATGCCAAGCGCTTCAAGGCCAATATTCTCGATGTTGCCCTGAACGCCAACAGCCGAGATCATGCGATCAACGGTCAGCGTCTGAACCTTGCCGTCTTTGGTTTCGATATGGGCGGTCACATTGTTTGCACCCTTCTCAACCTTGGAAACCTTGGCGTCTGTGATGATCTTGAGGCCGCGCTTTTCAAGCTGCTTGCGCGCGAAAGTCGAGATTTCCGCGTCTTCAACAGGCATAATATTCGACATCAGTTCAACGACAGTAACGTCAACGCCCATGTCGTTATAGAACGAAGCGAATTCGATACCGATTGCACCAGAACCCATGACCAGCATGGTCTTAGGCAGTTCTTGTGGAACCATGGCTTCAAAATAAGTCCAGATCAGCTTGCCATCTGGCTCAATACCCGGAAGCGCACGCGGACGTGCACCCGTCGCGACGATAATGTGCTTGGCCTTGTAAGTGCCTTCACCAAGCGTGTTCTTAGGCTGTGGCGCCTGTGGCAGCATCGGCGCTTTGGAGGTCTTGGAAACAACGATTTCGCCCGGCTTGGAAAGCTTTGCTTCACCCCAGATCACGTCGATCTTGTTCTTCTTCATGAGGAAGCCAACGCCACCATTCATGCGCTCTGCAATGCCACGCGAACGGGAAACAACAGCCTTGATGTCGGCAGTGATAGAGCCTTCAAGCTTCAGGCCATAATTTTTAGCATGATCGGCAAGGTGCTTCACTTCTGCTGAACGCAGCAACGCCTTGGTTGGAATACAACCCCAGTTGGAGCAGATACCAGCGAGATGTTCGCGTTCTACAACAGCCGTCTTGAGCCCAAGCTGTGCCGCACGAATAGCCGCGACATAGCCTCCAGGACCCGATCCGATAACAATAACGTCGTAACTGTTGGACACGCTCATTCTCCTCGAGTGGTCTTTATGCCAGATCACCGGCATATCTTTCACTGTTCAAAAAGCCGATATCATCGGCCCAATAATTTACAGACCGAGCACTGCACGAACAACAGGCTCCAGCCCTTGTCCGATTGCCCGGGTATTTTCTCTATCCAGATGCACGCCATCGAGCGGTGTGGTTTTCGCGACAGTCGAAGCATCAAAAAACGCGCATTTCATCTCATCGGCAAGTCCGGAAAGCAACGGACCCAACTTGGCAGTTTCAACAATGCCGCCCGCAAACATCGAAGCAAAAGCCGGATCAGCGCTCTCGCTGATATGTGGTGGCGCTACGATAAGAATTTCAGGGACGCTCGAGCCTTGACCATAAGGATGCGAACGAATGATCTGGATCAGTCTGCGCATACCGGAACAGCTTGAAAATGCTCCACCCACGACCTGCGGTTTCATATCATTGCTACCGAGCAAGATAATAACCAGATCAAGCGGGGAATGCGTGCCGAGCAATGTTGGCAGAATACGAGCGCCATTGCGGTCTTCCGCAGCTGTATAATCATCAAAGGCAGTCGTTCTACCGCTCAGCCCTTCGGCAATCACATTTGCCTGTGAACCAAGTAAATTCTGCAGAACCGATGGCCAGCGATCTTCCAGTGGAAGGCGCGCACCATTGGGAGCCTGATAGCCCCACGTCAATGAATCACCAAAGCATGAAATAGACTTCATACGTTACGACTCCGCGGCAAATAAACCTGATCAATAAACTGAAAAATAAAACTAAAAAAAGCAAACCCAAGCCACGCGAGCAACTTGGGCATCAGTATATCGTTCTTGACAGCAGAGAAACCGCCAAGGCTTTTCCCGATAGTAGAGGCGACGAAAAGCCTTGGCGTTAATGTCATATTACACCAGCATACCCATCGGGTTTTCGATGTGACGCTTGAAGGCCTGTGCAAGTTCAGCAGCCAAAGCGCCATCAACGGCACGGTGGTCGGTGGAAAGGGTGACGGACATAACCGTCGCGACCTTGATTTCACCGTTCTTGACCACTGCACGCTGTTCGCCCGCACCGATTGCGAAGATCGTCGCATGTGGTGGGTTGATGATCGCTGCAAAGTCCTTCACGCCGAACATGCCGAGGTTGGACACAGAGGTCGAACCACCCTGATATTCATCAGGCTTGAGCTTGCGATCACGCGCACGCTTGGCCAGGTCCTTCATCTCATTGGAGATAGCGGACAGCGTTTTGGATTCCGACTGACGCACGATTGGCGTAATCAGACCACCCGGGATGGAGACAGCAACGCCGACATCCGCACGCTTGTGCTTGATCATGCCGCCTTCAGTCCATGAGACGTTGGCTTCAGGAATATCGCGCAGCGCAAGAGCAACAGCCTTGATCACCAGATCGTTGACAGAAAGCTTGTAGGCCGGAACCTCGCCCTTCTCTGTCTTGATCAGCGGTGCGGCGGCGTTGATCTGCGAACGCAGAGCCAGCAGCGCATCAAGTTCGCAATCGATCGTCAGATAGAAATGCGGAACAGTCTGCTTCGATTCCACCAGACGGCGGGCAATGGTCTTGCGCATACCGTCGTGAGGAACGATTTCGTATGTGCCTTCTTCAAAGAGCTTGAGGATAGCATCATCCGACTGAGGCTTTGGAGCAGATGCTGTTGCCTGCGGTGCAGCCGCAGCAGCTTTTGTGCCGCCCGACTTGATCGCAGATTCAACGTCACGCTGAACGACGCGGCCATATGGGCCAGTGCCTTTTACAGCAGAAACATCGACGCCAGCGTCCTTTGCGATGCGGCGAGCAAGCGGCGATGCAAAGACGCGTTCACCCTTGTTCTCAGCGCCTTTACTTGCAGCCGGAGCAGCCGCTGGGGCTTCAGCCTTTACAGGAGCCGGAGCTGCCGCAGGTGCCGCTTCCTTTTTGGGCTCTTCCTTAGGCGTTTCTGCCTTTGGTGCAGGAGCGGAATCGCCACCTTTCGCTGCTTCCGCAACATCCTCGCCGTCTTCGGCGAGAATTGCGATCAGCGCGTTGACCTTGACGCCTTCGGTCCCGGCAGGAACGACCAGCTTGGCAACGGTGCCTTCGTCGACAGCTTCGACTTCCATCGTCGCCTTATCGGTTTCAATCTCGGCAATCACATCGCCGGACGTAACCTTGTCGCCTTCTTTAACCAGCCACTTGGAAAGATTGCCTTCTTCCATGGTTGGCGAAAGCGCTGGCATGGTGATCTTAATCGGCATGTCCAGTACCTCCTCAGGCGGTGTAGGTCACGGCTTTCACCGCTTCTACCACTTCTGCAACAGTTGGCAGAGCCAACTTTTCAAGATTTGCCGCATATGGCATCGGTACGTCCTTGCCTGCAATCGTCAGGATCGGCGCATCGAGATAATCGAACGCCTGCTGCATGACGCGTGTGGCAATTTCAGTACCAACAGAAGACTGTGGGTAGCCTTCTTCAACGGTGACGAGGCGACCGGTCTTCTTGACCGATTCCACAACCGTCGGAATGTCCATTGGACGGATGGTGCGCAGATCGATGATTTCCACATCGATACCAAGACCGGCCAGTTCTTCTGCAGCCTTGACCGCATAGGTCATGCCAATACCGAACGAAACGATGGTCGCGTCCTTGCCCTGCTTATGAATGCGGGCTTTGCCGATTGGCAGAACGAAATCATCAAGCTTCGGCACATCAAAATGATGACCGTAAAGAATTTCGTTTTCGAGGAAGACGACCGGATTTGGATCGCGGATAGCAGCCTTGAGCAGGCCCTTCGCGTCAGCAGCCGTATAAGGCATGACGACCTTGAGGCCCGGAATCTGGCTGTACCATGCGGCATAGCACTGGGAGTGCTGAGCAGCAACGCGGGCAGCCGCACCCGAAGGGCCGCGGAACACCATTGGTGCGCCCATCTGGCCACCGGACATATAGAGCGTCTTGGCCGCCGAATTGATGATCTGGTCAATCGCCTGCATGGCGAAGTTGAACGTCATGAATTCAACAACTGGCTTCAGGCCAGCCATTGCGGCACCAACGCCAACACCGGCAAAACCGTGTTCGGTGATCGGGGTATCGACAACGCGGCGTGGGCCGAATTCATCAAGAAGCCCCTGCGTGATCTTGTAAGCGCCCTGATATTCGGCAACTTCTTCGCCCATGACGAAGACATTCTCGTCACGGCGCATTTCTTCGGCCATGGCATCGCGCAGCGCTTCACGCACAGTTGTCGAAACCATTTCCGTACCAGCTGGAATATCCGGATCAGCAGCAACTTCGACCTTAGGAGCAGCAGGCACGCTATCAGCTTTCTTTTCTTCAGCCTTTGGCGCTTCTTTTGCTTCTTCCTTCGGTGCTTCAGCCTTGACTGCCGGAGCAGAACCAATGTCGGAGGCGCTTTCGCCATCGCCAAGCAGCACAGCAATTGGCGTATTAACTTTCACGCCTTCCGTGCCTTCTTCGATGAGAATTTTACCGATTGTGCCTTCATCGACAGCTTCAACTTCCATCGTCGCCTTATCGGTTTCGATTTCCGCGATCACGTCGCCAGACGTAACCTTGTCGCCTTCTTTTTTAAGCCACTTGGACAGTTTGCCCTCTTCCATCGTCGGAGAAAGAGCAGGCATGAGAATTTCTACGGGCATGACAACACCTTTCTCGAATTAGAGCAGAATATCCGTGTAGAGCTCGGAAGCATCCGGCTCTGGATCGTTTTGAGCGAAATCGGCGGAATCAGCGACGATGTCACGAACTTCCTTGTCGATTTCCTTCAGCTCTTCTTCAGTGGCCCAGCCCTTTTCGATCAGGCGCTGTTTTACCTGTTCGATAGGATCATGTTCGGAACGCATTTTCTGCACTTCGTCCTTCGAGCGATATTTCGCAGGATCGGACATCGAGTGACCGCGATAGCGATAGGTTTCCATTTCAAGAATCAATGGACCCTTGCCGGAACGTGCCCAATCGACAGCGAACTCGGCAGCAGCGGCAACGGCGCGAACGTCCATGCCGTCAACCTTGATTCCGGGAACATTGAACGAAACACCGCGCTTGGAGAAATCTGTTTCAGCGGAAGAACGCGAAACCGAAGTACCCATTGCATAACGGTTGTTTTCAATCACGTAGATCACAGGAAGCTTCCACAGCGATGCCATGTTGAAGGCTTCGTAGACCTGACCCTGATTGGCAGCGCCATCACCGAAATAAGTCACGGAAACATTGTCATTGCCGCGATACTTGTTAGCGAAGGCAAGACCGGTTCCAAGCGGAACCTGAGCGCCAACGATACCGTGGCCGCCGTAAAAGCCCTTCTCTTTCGAGAACATGTGCATGGAGCCGCCCTTGCCCTTGGAGTAGCCTCCACGGCGCCCGGTCAACTCGGCCATGACGCCGCGCGCTTCCATGCCGGTAGCAAGCATGTGACCATGGTCACGGTAGGAAGTGATGATCTGATCGCCTTCCTTCAACGCTGTCTGCATGCCAACAACAACGGCTTCCTGACCGATGTAGAGATGGCAGAAGCCGCCGATGAAACCCATACCGTAAAGCTGACCGGCCTTTTCTTCGAAACGGCGGATCAACAACATCTCACGATAAGCGGCCAGTTCCTGCTTCTTGTCGAAGTTTGCAGGCGCAGGTGCCTTGGGGGTTGTAACAGAAGACGCCTGCATTTTGCCGGCAGGCGCCCTTTTAGCCCTCGGTGCCATATCTCGCTCCCTTAAGCATCCACCCCAAAAATCGGGATCGATTTTTGGAAGACATGATGCATCGATTCAAATTACCAGAGCGACATTAAACACCCGAAGGGTAAACAGCGCTCTAGGATTGTTGTTCTATTGTGACGTTATACGGGCAATTTACAAGATACAATATGCACCCAGAGCATAGCTGCTATGCCGCCAAGCCCTTAAAAACATATCACAAAAAGACAATTAACTGGATTTGAGTTAATTTGACCGGTCTTCCCTTGAAATGATTATCGTCATTTCATCGGGATGAGAGAGATTAAGCGCCCTGCGCGCCTGCTCGTCAAGCATATCCTTTTCGATCGACCCGTCGCGCAAAAGCGTGACGCGCTTCTCAAGTGCAGCCCTGTCGGCAGTCACTTTCTCAAGCTGCTGGGTAAGCAGGCTTTTCTGTTCTTCAAGCTGAATACGGGAATAAAGACCAAACTCGCCATGATAGGCGTGAAAACCGAAATAGCTAAGAAACGCAGCCGTCAGAATAGGCAGCACAAAACGGCCGCGGATCGATTTACGTTTCTGCTTGGTCCACATTTCGGCTTCCTTCCCGGATAGTCAGAGCGGCTTTGATTCTGAATTAAAGCGCACCCCGAAAAGTGGGAACCGGTTTTCGGAACAGGGTGTGCGATAATAAAGACAGTCAGAATGCCGATCTGTTCGAATCAGACCGAACGCGCTCTGACAGCGTCAATCCGATTTCCACCATGAAGCATTATTTTGCTTAACAGAGCTTTACCGCAGAGTGATGACAGAGCATTCAGAAGCAGATTTTTTTGCAATCATGCTCCCGTTGCCTGAATAAAAAATGGCGGCCGAAGCCGCCATCTGAACAACAATTCCTGTGCAAATTACACATCAACAATGGTTGAGAAGCCACCCATGATCATGCGCTTGCCGTCAAATGGCATGGTGTCGCCCATTTCTTTCATGCGCGGATCGCTCATCATTTTTTCATTAGCAGCGTCTCGCGTGGCTTTGTCCGGGTATTCAAACCACGAGAAGACAACCTCTTCATCGTCTTTTGCCTGCACTGCGCGGCGAAAATCAGTGACTTTGCCGTCAGGCACATCATCGCCCCAGGCCTCAACCATACGCGTCACGCCAAATTCCTTGAACAAGGCCGAGGCCTTGGCAGCATGTTTCTGGTAGGTGTCCTTGTTCGCCTTAGGCACCGCGACAACAAACCCTTCAATATAAGCCATTTCTCTCTCCCATTTTGGCCCGCCCATTTCTGATTAGATGCGTCTACCCTCGCTTGGCATTCCCCTGAAATAGGACACCAAATGAAACGGGCAATTACATTTATATTGATATCAATGTAATTTGATTTGTCAAATAAGGCGTGACTGACTGCGCAAGATAGAAAGAAGGGCTTCGAGCCTCAGCGTTTAGGTTGGATGATTGGCTCAAGCAAAAAGGAATCGGTTTAGAGCGCGTTTCGATCTGATTGGATCAGATCGGCGCTCTAAATATATGTTTTAACGCGCATCTTTGTCCGAAAACCGTTTCACACTTTTCGGGATGCGCTCTAAAAACCGCCAGACAGTCACCGCTGCGACATTACCGAATGCCACAAGGTCGGCTTCTGATCGTAGCCGCTGCCCTGCCAGCTCTCCAGTGACACAGCATTCCATGCTGTATTATCGTTCCAGATGCGGGCGATCTCATCGGCGCTCATATAATTATAGTATCGTCCAAGCGCGTCGTGACCTTCACCCGGACCATCCTTAAAACTCGCCCAGAGCCAGCCACCCGGTTTGAGTGCCCGGTGCATACGCCGCACAATATCGGGCAGGTCCGCACGACTTGCATGAAGGAGCGACGCGGATGCATAAATACCATCATAACGCTCAACTGCTTCAAGCTCATGGAATAACATCTGCCTGACAGGACGCTGCAATAGCGCCGAGGCTTCCGCAGCCAGTTCTCCTGAACCATCGGTCGGATCGACGTCAAAGCCACGCGCTAGCATCGCCTTGGCGTCCTGGCCACTCCCTGTGCCAAGCTCTAGAATAAGCCCAGCTGGACGAACATGCGCAAGAAAACTCTCCAGTTTTGGATTCACGCTGGAGCGGGCTGCATAAGTAGTGGCGTTATTCGCATAAAAACCCAGCGTATCGTTCGACATGACCTTGCTCCCCGTTTGCAATCTTAGAGAACAAGCAAATATGTCCGCACGAAGACGCAACGAAAAAGGCGGGCCAAAGCCCGCCTTTTCAACTGATAAAGTTACTAAAGCTTAGATGAACTTCAGCGCGCTGCGGCCTGCATAACGAGCCTGCTTGCCAAGTTCTTCTTCAATACGGATGAGCTGGTTGTACTTCGCCGTACGGTCGGAACGAGCCAGCGAACCGGTCTTGATCTGACCGCAGTTGGTTGCAACTGCGAGATCGGCAATGGTCGAATCTTCCGTTTCGCCCGAACGATGCGACATGACAGCGGTGTAGCCGGCCTTATGGGCAGTTTCGACGGCATCCAGCGTCTCGCTAAGCGAGCCAATCTGGTTGACCTTGACGAGGATCGAGTTGGCAACGCCCATCTTGATACCGTCGCGCAGGCGAGCCGAGTTCGTTACGAACAGATCGTCACCAACCAGCTGGCACTTGTCGCCGATCAGATCGGTCAGATACTTCCAGCCTTCCCAATCGTCTTCAGCCATACCGTCTTCAATCGAAACGATAGGGTAATCAGCAGCAAGCTTTGCAAGATACTTGGCCTGAGCTTTTGGATCGCGGGTCTTGCGCTCACCTTCATAGACGTAGTTACCGTCCTTGAAGAATTCGGTGGCGGCGCAATCAAGACCGATTGCGATGTCTTCGCCCGGCTTGAACCCGGCCTGTTCAATCGATTCCAGTACGAAATCGAGAGCGGCCTGTGCGCTCTTGAGGTTTGGAGCGAAGCCGCCTTCATCACCGACATTGGTGTTGTGGCCAGCATCTTTCAAACGCTTCTTGAGCGTGTGGAATACTTCTGAACCATAACGGACAGCTTCGCGGATCGACGAAGCGCCCACTGGCAGAATCATGAATTCCTGAAAATCGATTGGATTGTCAGCATGCGCGCCGCCATTGATGATGTTCATCATTGGAACTGGCAGAACGTGGGCGTTGACGCCGCCAACATAGCGGTAGAGTGGAAGGCCGGTTGCCTGTGCGGCAGCCTTGGCAACAGCAAGCGAAACGCCGAGAATTGCATTCGCGCCGAGATTACCCTTGTTTGGCGAACCATCGAGATCGATCAGTGTCTGGTCGATCAGCAACTGGCTTTCAGCATCGATACCGGCGATTGCGTCAAAAATCTTGCCATTAACTGCTTCAACGGCCTTTTCAACGCCCTTGCCGAGATAGCGGCTGCCGCCGTCACGAAGCTCAACGGCTTCATGCGCACCAGTCGAAGCGCCTGATGGCACCGCAGCGCGGCCAAAAGAGCCGTCTTCCAGTACGACGTCTACTTCGACGGTCGGGTTACCGCGGCTGTCGAGAATTTCGCGACCAACGATGTCGATGATTGCAGTCATAGGGGCAAGTCCTTCCCTGTAGATAGCCCCGCTTTGTTACGAGGCACATTGAAGAAATCCGATGTGAGACTTCATTATAGAAATAAAAGGCGGAGGAAAATCCCCCGCCTGTGAATTCCTGATGAAATTTTAAATCGATTTAGCAATCCTGTCGAATGCCATCAATTTTTCGAGAAGTGCAGGCATTTTATCGATCTGCACCATGTTTGGTCCGTCAGACGGTGCATTGTCCGGGTCTTCGTGCGTTTCAATGAAAACACCAGCAACACCAACAGCAACAGCGGCACTTGCAAGCGTTTCAACGAACTCACGCTGACCGCCGGAAGAACCACCCTGCCCGCCGGGCTGTTGAACGGAATGGGTTGCGTCGAAAATCACAGGCGAACCAAAGCCAGCCATGATTGGCAGCGAGCGCATGTCCGAAACAAGCGTATTGTAACCAAAGGATGCGCCGCGCTCGGTCGCCATGACATTTGGATTGCCATTCTCAGTAATCTTGGCAAGCACGTTCTTCATGTCCCACGGCGCCAAAAACTGGCCTTTTTTGACATTGACCGCACGACCTGTCTTTGCAGCAGCGACCAGAAGGTCGGTCTGGCGGCAAAGAAATGCAGGAATCTGCAAGACATCAACGACATCAGCGACTTCCGCACACTGCGCTTCGGTGTGAATATCAGTCAGAACAGGAAAACCGAATTCTTTCTTGAGATCGGCAAAAACTTCGAGCGCCTTTTCCAGACCAATGCCGCGCTGCGCGCTAAGCGAGGTGCGGTTCGCCTTGTCAAAGCTCGACTTATAAACAAGCCCCATGCCAAGCTTATTGGTGATCTCCACCAGACGGCCAGCCATGTCGAACGCGTGTTCACGGCTTTCCATCTGGCAAGGCCCGGCGATCAAAGCCAAAGGCGCACTGTTGGAGAACGTAACATTGCCGATTTTAACGGCAGAATTTGCGGTCGTCATGACTTGGAACCTTCAAATACAAACAACGTCCCCTGGCCCGGAGCCGGAGTGACGCAAATACGGCTTTCGCTCTTTGTGAAAACGATTCCGTTGCGAACGAGAAGCTGCTCAACCGCATAAAGCGAAGCAACCGAGAAGACCAGACCGGCAAGCCGCAAACCACGACCATGAAGGACCGGCGACCATCCAAAACAGCAATCAAACTGTGTCGGCGTCATGACCGCTATATCGGAATTGTTGGCGGAAATTGCCAGTGAACCATCTTCCTCTTTGCGAGCAGGTGCATGAAAGACACCCTGAAGCAGGTCTGAGAAATCTTCTGGTTTCTCCTCGCACAATAATATCTGACGCAAACCCGTCACGCCATTTTCATGGGTGATCAGATGCGAGCGGTCTGTCTTGGGATAAGCCAGACGCTGACAGGTGAAGAAAAATGCATCCGGCGCGCGCAGATCGGCAGCAAAAGCCAGACGGAAGCTGCCTGTTTCGCGTTTACCTTCAGACGAGGTGAAAGTCCGCGAAAACTCGACCATGCGACCGCCGGAAATACCGCGACGCTTGAATTCCGCATGATCACCACGCGAATCATCTGTCTTGAAAGCTATTCCGGAAAAACCGTCGTCGCCGTTGCGAAAACGGTAGGATAAATCACGCTGGATAAAGCTGTTGTTGCGCTGCGCGGCGGCTTCATAAAGCGGCGAGCGGTCCACAGCCAACATTTCGAGATAAGTATCGTCTGCAAAGAAACTGCAGACGTTAGCGGTGCCGAACGGATGTTGTGCGTCCAGCGCCACTGTAAATCCCAAGTGGGAAAGTCTCTTGCGCGCCTCACTCAGTTGAGAAACTGGAAGCACCAGATGGTCAACTGAACGAGCTTTGCGCGCAAGATCATTTGTCATGCATCAAACCAGTCTGCCCTGCTCCATCGCAGCCGCGATGAAGGAAGAGAATAGTGGGTGTGGCTCAAACGGACGCGACTTCAGTTCCGGATGGTACTGCACGCCGATGAACCAGGGATGATCAGCATATTCAACTGTTTCCGGCAGAACGCCGTCAGGCGACATACCAGAGAATACGAGGCCGCTCGCTTCAAGGCGGTCCTTATAGTCAACGTTCACTTCATAGCGGTGACGATGACGTTCGGAAATCTCGGTCGTACCGTAAATCTCGGCAATACGCGTTCCAGCCTTAAGCGTGGAATCATATGCGCCAAGGCGCATCGTGCCGCCAAGATCACCCGATTTCGTACGCTTTTCGAGCATATTGCCCTTGAGCCACTCAGTCATCAGACCGACAACAGGTTCCTTGGTCGGACCGAACTCGGTCGATGAAGCATTTTCGATACCGGCAAGGTTACGCGCGGCTTCGAGACATGCCATCTGCATACCGAAACAGATACCGAAATAAGGCACCTTGTGCTCGCGAGCGAACTTGGCAGCAAGGATCTTGCCTTCTGCACCACGTTCACCAAAGCCGCCCGGCACCAGAATGCCGTGAACTTTTTCGAGATACGGTGATGGGTCTTCACTTTCGAAGACTTCGGCTTCGATCCAGTCGAGATTGACCTTGACCTTGTTGGCAATGCCACCGTGCTGCAGCGCTTCGATCAGCGACTTATAAGCATCCTTCAGCTCAGTATATTTGCCGACGACGGCAATGGTAACTTCGCCTTCCGGATTGTGCAGAAGATGGGAAATGCCTTCCCAGCGTTCCATACGTGGCTTAGGTGCAGGTTCGATACCGAATGCTGCAAGCACTTCGTTGTCGAGACCTTCCTTATGATAAGCAATCGGCACATCATAAATTGTCGAAACGTCGAGCGCCTGAATGACTGCGCTTTCACGCACATTACAGAAAAGCGACAGCTTGCGACGTTCAGAAGCCGGAATCTCGCGATCCGCACGCACCAGAAGAATATCCGGTGCAATACCGATCGAACGCAGTTCCTTGACCGAATGCTGCGTAGGCTTGGTCTTGAGTTCACCTGCCGCAGGAATATACGGCATCAATGTCAGATGGATATAAACCGCGCTGTTGCGTGGCAGCTCATTGCCGAGCTGACGAATGGCTTCAAGGAACGGCATGGCTTCGATATCGCCGACCGTACCGCCGATTTCGCACAGAACGAAATCATAATCGTCATTGCCTTCAAGGACGAAGTTTTTGATTTCATCCGTGACGTGGGGAATAACCTGAACCGTCGCACCGAGATAATCGCCGCGGCGTTCCTTTTCGATGATGTTGCGGTAAATGCGACCGGTGGTAATGTTGTCCCGCTGATTTGCAGGACGACCGGTGAACCGCTCGTAATGGCCCAGATCAAGGTCTGTTTCAGCACCATCGTCAGTGACGAACACCTCACCGTGCTGGTAAGGCGACATCGTGCCGGGGTCGACGTTCAGATAAGGGTCGAGTTTACGGATACGCACGCGGTAACCACGTGCCTGAAGGAGTGCAGCCAGAGCTGCTGCGGCAATGCCTTTTCCAAGGGAAGAAACCACGCCGCCTGTGATGAATACATATCGCGCCATGGGCTTACGTCGTTAGACCCTTCTTGCTGATTCCGCCACTAAAAAAAGTGTGACCAGCGTTTTTTCCATCAAAATCACACCCGATCAGCTTCCCATATGGGAAAACCGGATGCTTCCACCAAGTTCAGCCCTGCTCGCACCATGTAGCGTCATTTGTTACATGCGCACGAAAAAAGGCCGGGGAAATCCCGGCCTTTCGGGTATTTCTACAAAAAATCAGAGAACGACGACTTTTGCGCCCATGCCAACGCGATCATACAGATCCAGAATGTCGTCATTGGTCATACGAAAACAACCATTGGAAGCCGGGCTACCGATTGTCCATGGCTGAGTGGTGCCGTGAATACGGATATACGTATCCTTGTTGCCCTGGAACAGATACATGGCGCGCGAACCAAGCGGATTGCCCGGACCGCCATCCATGCCGTTTTTGTAGCGGCCATACTGAGCAGGATTGCGTTCGATCATTTCCTTGGTCGGAATCCAGCGTGGCCATTCGCGCTTTGCGCTGACAGTTGCAGTTCCCTTGAACTCAAGACCAACTTTACCAACCGCAATGCCGTAACGGCGGGCTGTCGTCGAGCTTTCAACGAGATAAAGGAAATACTTCGAAGGATCGATGACGATCGTCCCTGCTTCGTAGCCAGTGAAGGTAACAGACTGCGCCTGATAGCGCGGGTCGATGTTATAGCGGTTAAGACCGACCTTCTTCGCAGCGCCCGCGTTTGAAGCACTCTTCTTTTTCTTCTTGGCAGGCTTTTCCTTGGCATCATTTGCCATAGCGACCTGCTGAACACCCGTTGCCGCAGCAGTAAGCTCGGCTTCAGCACCAGCAGCAAAACTTGGGCCCGTAAGTCCAATGCAAAGGCTTGCAATGCCAGCCATCAAAATAAAACGTGAAGACATGATCTATTCCCGAAAACCCAAGCAGTGCGGAAAACACCTGTCGCAACATCGCGTTCAGGCTTTCGCCCTCCATACTGTAAACAGTCGCACTACTCAATTATCCACAATGGCTATCCCTCACGATTCGGGAGAGCCTATTGCCAGCATGCAACACTTTGCGAACTCATGTTTAACAAAAAGAAAACCGGCCCTTTCGAGCCGGCTTTGAAATTTCCTGCAATTACAAAGCTCTTACTGTGAGCTTGGAACCTGCGGAGCCTGTGGCTGCGTTGGTGCAGTCGCCGGAGCCGAACCAGAAGCAGGCGTTTCTGCTTCATTGGTGCGCGAAGACTCACCGCCCAGCTGATTAAGAATGCCGCCACCGGTTCCGGTTCCACCAGCAGGAGGATTCTGCGTGCTACCTGCTGCCGGGATACGGTTCAGAATGTCCGTTGGCTTTTCGCCATAGCGGGCCATGATACCCAGAACGAGCGACGTGGCGAAAAAGCCAATCGCGAGAATAGCTGTTGTACGGGTCAGCGCGTTAGCTGCGCCGCGTGCCGTCATAAAGCCCGAACCACCGCCGATACCAAGGCCGCCGCCTTCGGAACGCTGGATGAGCACAACGCCAACAAGCGCCAGAACGATCAACAAATGAATGACAATGACTATGGTCTGCATAGGTTACGGTCTTTATATCTCTGGACTAATGCGTAACCGGGAGAAACAACAAGATTTCCGCCCCGGACAGCGATGATACAAATAGATAGAGCGGCTCTTTACACGCTATTGTGCGATAATCCAAGCCCTGCGTCCGATATAGAGCATTTCCAGCAAAAGTGCGAAGCGGTTTTGCGTCGGATAATGCGAAAAAACCAAGAGATAGAGCATTTCCAATGATTCAAGAAAAGCAGGAAACGCTCTAGATTTAAAGGACGCAGACACTCATCACAGATTGCGATAGGTTTCGCATATGGCGAGGAAGTCCGTTGCTTTCAAGCTGGCTCCACCCACCAATGCGCCATCAACATCAGGCACGCTCAGCAATTCAATGGCATTTGCCGGTTTGACCGAACCACCATAGAGAAGACGCAAGTGCGCGCCACTGGCACCGAAGCGCTCGGTCAGCTTCTCACGCATGAAAGCATGAGCCGCACGAACGTCTTGCACAGTTGGCGTCAAGCCTGTGCCAATAGCCCAAACGGGTTCATAGGCAACAATGGTATTTTCTGCTTTCACACCTTCAGGAAGTGAAGCGGCGAGCTGATCGCCGATCACATCAAGTGTGCGATCTGCCTTGCGCTCGTCAGCCGTTTCACCAACGCAGACAATCGCGATAAGGCCAGCGGTCCATGCAGATTCGGTTTTGCTGCGAACCAGATCATTGCCTTCACGGTGATCCGTGCGGCGCTCGGAGTGACCAAGAATGACGTGGCTTGCACCTGCTTCTTTAAGCATCTCGGCCGAAACATCGCCTGTATGCGCACCTGAAACTTTCGGATGGCAATCCTGACCACCCAATGCAACGGTTCCACCTTCGAGCGTTTCAGCCGCACGCGATAGCAAAGTTGCCGGAACGCAGATGACAGCATCAAGCTTGCGACCCAAATCGGAACTCAGGCCCGCAGTAATTGCGCGCAGTTCCGTTAGGGATTCTCCCGTACCATTCATTTTCCAGTTGCCAGCAACCAGCGGACGGATTCCCGGAGTCATATCATTCTCCTCGCCTTGAACGACGCCAACCGCCTGATAACGTGTATGGAGCGCCAAATTTTGCCACTGACTAAGCGTATTCGTCACGCAATGCAACGTTCTTGGTGGTCTATACTCAATGAGAACTTGCATCGGGGCCTAGCTTAAGGTTATCCCCTCACACGGCTTATCTTTATCGATAGCCGGGCTTTGTTTTGTTCTTAAAGGGTTTCCAATGCTCGACAGTATGCGTGATGCCGCCAGATCCTGGGTTGCTAAGCTTCTTCTCGGCCTCCTTGTTCTGAGTTTTGCAGTCTGGGGTATCGCAGATGCATTCCGGGGTGACATGTCTGGCAATGCAGCGCTCAGCGCTGGCAAGTCGGAAGTGAGCGCAACAGATTATCGCTTTGCCTACGAGCAACAGCTGATGCGTCTGTCCCAGCAATTCCGTCAGCGGCTAACCCGTGAACAGGCTCAACAGCTCGGCGTTGAAAATCAGGTTCTCGCACAGCTTGCAGCAGGCGTCGTCCTGGATGAACAGGCTCGCAACATGCAGCTTGGCCTCTCCAAGGATGGTATCGCGCGTCTCACTGCTGAAGATCCTTCTTTTCAGGATGCAAGCGGCAATTTCAGCCGCGCTCAATTTGATGCTGTTCTGCGCCAATCAAACATTCGTGCACAAGACTATCTCGACAACCGCGCGAAAGTCGCCCGTCGTCAGCAGATCGTCGAAGCAGCAACCGACGGCATGAAAATGCCAAATACGATGCTGAAAGCACTCGCTCTTTATCAGGGTGAAAGCCGCAGCGCGGATTACATCACTATTCCGGCTGAAAAAGCCGATGCGGTTCCTACCCCTTCTGATGATGCTCTCAAGGCTTATTTTGATGAGCACAAGGACGAGTATAAGGCACCGGAATACCGCAAGATCACCTATGTGAAGCTTGAGCCATCGGATATTGCCGATCCAGCCGCCGTCACGCAGGATGAAATCAACGAATATTATGAAAAGAACAAAAGCCGCTTCAGCACCACTGAAACGCGCACCATCGAACAGCTGAGCTTTGCTGACGAAGCTGCCGCTCAGGCCGCACATCAGAAAATCGCGGCCGGTACGAGCTTTGTTGATATCGGCACGGAACAGGGCAAGAGCGAAGCTGATCTGGTTCTTGGAACCTTTGAAAAGTCTGCTCTTCCTGATGCGACTATTGCCGACGCAGCATTTGCGCTCAACGAAGGCGGCGTAAGTGATGTGGTCAAGGGTGCATTCGGCCCAGTCATTCTCCGTGTCACCAAGGTGAACGCAGCGAACGTCAAAGCGCAGTCGGAAGTTGAAGCCGAAATTCGCGACACAGTTGCAACCAATATTGCAATCACCAGCATCAATGGCCTGCACGACGCATATGAACAGCAGCGTTCGGACGGTGGCAGCATGGCTGACGTCGCCAAAGGCCTGAGCCTCAAGGCCGTTACGGTCGACGCCATTGACGCTGAAGGCAACGATCCGGCCGGCAATGCAGTCGAGCTTCCAAATTCAGAAGCACTTCTCTCAGCTGCATTTCAGGCTGAACAAGGCTTTGACAACGACGCTCTGACCTTGGGCAATACTGGTTACCTCTGGTACCAGATCGATGGCACCACCCCTGCCCGCGACCGCACGCTTGATGAAGTCAAGGATAAGGTCGTTGCTGCGTGGAAGGGTGAAGAAGCTGTGAAGCGTCTGAATCAGCGTATGGAAGATCTGAAGAAGCGCCTCGACGGTGGCGAAACGCTTGACGCGATTGCTACAGCTGCGGGTGTTGAAAAGCAGACCAAACGCGGCATCACCCGCAATACAAACGATGCTGATTTCAACTCTGCTGCGACCGCACAGGTTTTCCGCGGGCCGAACGAACACACAGGTACGGCTGCTGCTGCATCTGATGACGCTCAGATCCTGTTCAAGGTTATCGAAGTCACCGAACCAACTGCCGCAGGTCCGGAAGCAATTCCTGAACAGCAGCAGACCTATCTGTCGACGACGCTTACCGATGACGTTCTCGAACAGCTGGTTGGCGAGTTGCAGAAGCAGTATCCCGTGCGGATCAATCAGACGGTCATCAACAACGCGTTGGCATTCTGACCCGCGGCAGGTCCCAGACAGGTGTAAGATAATGGCTGACTTAAAACCCTATATCGCCAAGGCTGCCTCCGGCAATCCATTGTCGTTCGAGGATTCCAAAGCAGCCTTCGACATCATGATGTCTGGACAGGCAACGCCTTCACAGGTGGGCGGCTTCCTGATGGCTCTGCGGGTACGCGGTGAAACAGTGCCGGAAATTGCCGGCGCAGTTGCCTCCATGCGGTCGCGTATGCTGCCGGTTTCCGCGCCGACCAACGCTGTTGATATCGTTGGTACTGGTGGCGACCAGTCCGGTTCCTACAATGTATCGAGCTGTTCGGCTTTTGTCGTCGCAGGTGCAGGCGTGCCTGTTGCCAAGCACGGCAATCGCGCCCTTTCCTCGCGTTCGGGTGCTGCCGATGCGCTAGCAGCCCTTGGTGTCAACATCGAAGCCGACGCAGACACAATTGGCCGCAGCATCAGCGAAGCCGGTCTTGGCTTCATGTTCGCACCGACTCACCATTCGGCGATGCGTCATGTCGGCCCATCGCGCGTCGAACTTGGAACCCGCACTATTTTCAATCTGCTTGGGCCATTGTCGAACCCAGCGAGTGTCAAACGTCAGCTGGTCGGCGTGTTCTCGGCTGAATGGGTCGAGCCTTTGGCGCAGGTTCTCAAAGAACTTGGTTCTGAAACCGCATGGGTTGTCTATGGCGATGGTCTCGATGAGATGACCACAGCAGGCACCACGAAAATCGCAGCGCTTGAAAACGGTACGATTCGCACATTCGAGATTGAGCCTGAAGATGTGGGCTTGCGCCGTGTCGATATGTCGGAACTTAAAGGTGGCGAAGCCGAAGTAAACGCCAGAGCTCTGCGTGGCGTTCTCGAAGGCGATCAAAACGCCTATCGTGATATCGTTTTGTTGAATTCTGCCGCAGCACTTGTCATTTCAGGTAAGGCAAAAGACCTGAAGGACGGTATCGCTCTCGCTGCGCAATCCATCGACAGCGGTTCAGCACTTGCAGTTCTGCAAAAAGTTATTGCCGTGTCCAACGATAAACCGCTCTGACGGAGAGGATCGAACCATGTCCACCGACATTCTGCGGAAAATCGAAGCCTATAAGCTTGAAGAGATCGCTGCTGCCAAGGCTCGCCTTCCACTGGAAGAAGTAAAGGCACGGGCCAAGGATCAGCCTGCGACGCGCGGTTTCCTCAAAGCACTGGAAGCCAAGCGCGCTGCAAACAAGTTTGCGCTTATCGCCGAGATTAAAAAGGCAAGTCCATCGAAGGGCCTCATTCGCCCGGATTTCGATCCACCCGCATTGGCCAAGGCCTATGAAGATGGCGGTGCTGCCTGCCTTTCCGTGCTGACCGATACGCCATCCTTTCAGGGTGCACCGGAATTTCTGACGGCTGCACGCGATGCATGTTCATTGCCCGCGCTACGTAAGGATTTCCTGTTCGATACCTATCAGGTCTATGAAGCGCGCAGTTGGGGTGCAGACTGCATTCTTATCATTCTGGCAAGTGTTGATGACGATCTCGCCAAGGCGCTTGAAGAAACCGCTTTCGAGCTCGGCATGGATGCATTGATTGAAGTCCATGATGAAGAGGAAACGGAACGCGCACTCAAGCTTTCGTCGCGTCTCGTCGGCGTCAACAATCGCAACCTGCGTACATTTGAAGTCGACCTTGCGGTTTCCGAGCGGCTCGCAAAGATGGTGCCTTCGGATCGTCTGCTGGTCGGCGAAAGCGGCATCTTCACTCATGATGATTGCCTACGTCTCGAAAAGTCGAATATCGGCACATTCCTCATCGGCGAAAGCCTGATGCGCAAAGAAGACGTTGCGTCCGCAACCCGCGAACTTCTGACCGGCAAGGCCTGAGATATGGCGGCCAAGCTCACCCATATCGACCAGACCGGCGCTGCCCACATGGTCGATGTCGGCGACAAGGCTGAAACCGAACGTCAGGCCACAGCTGAAGGTGCTGTCAGGATGCAGCCCGAAACGCTGGCGCTCATTCTGGAAGGCAATGCAGCCAAGGGTGACGTTATCGGTGCCGCGCGTCTCGCTGGCATCATGGCTGCGAAGAAAACTGCTGATCTTATCCCGCTTTGCCACCCGCTGATGCTGACCAAAGTATCGGTTGATATTGAGCCTGATCAGACGCTTCCCGGTTTGCGTGTTCGTGCCACGGCAAAGCTTAAAGGCCGTACCGGCGTAGAAATGGAAGCACTGACTGCCGTTTCCGTCACCTGCCTGACCATTTATGACATGGCGAAGGCTGTCGATCGCCATATGGAGATCACCGACATCCGCGTTTCGGCAAAAAGCGGCGGCAAGTCAGGTGACTGGAAAGCCTGATATCCAGACGAGAGGAAACCATATGTCCCTTCTCCCGGTCGATGAAGCACTTGCCCGCATCCTGAGCACCGCCGAGCCGCATGATTTTGAGCAGGTTGCACTTGCTTCAGCAGGCGGCCGCGTTGTTGCCGAGCAGGTCATGGCAAAACTGCGCCAGCCACCATTCGATTGTTCCGCCATGGACGGCTATGCGCTCATCGCGCCTCAGAACCTCGAATATCCGATTGAGCTTACAGTGATCGGTGAATCGGCAGCGGGTAAGCGATTTGATGGCCAGCTCAACGAAGGCGAAGCCGTGCGCATCTTCACGGGCGCACCCATACCGGTCGGCGCTGACTGCATCGTCATTCAGGAAGACACCGAACGTTCCGGTGACAAGCTGACAGTCCAACATGGGCTTGATAAAGGCCGTCACATCCGCCGCGCGGGTCTCGACTTTGCACCCGGTGACACCGTTCTTCCAGTTGGGCGGGAACTTGACGCCCCGGCACTGTCTCTTGCCGCTGCCAGCGGCAATGCAACGATTTCCGTTTTCAGGCAGCCCCGAATTGCCATTCTCGCCACTGGCGATGAACTCGTCCCGCCCGGAGCGCTCCCCGGTCCTGATCAGATTATAGCCTCCAATAGTTTGGGAATAGCTGAAATTGTGCGCCGCGCAGGTGGCAAGCCCGAAGACATGGGCATTATCGTTGACGATCCGACAAAGATCGAATCAGCGATCAGCCAGGTGCTCGACGATGGCATCGATATTCTCGTCACTATCGGCGGCGCGTCCGTTGGTGATCGTGATTACGTGCCCGGCGCGTTGAAGAACTGCGGTGTCGATCTCGATTTCTGGAAAATCGCCATGCGTCCCGGTAAACCGTTGATGTATGGTCGCAAGAGCATTTCAGGCAAAACGGTCCACGTCATCGGCCTGCCAGGCAACCCCGTTTCCAGCCTTGTTTGCAGCCTCGTATTTCTACGCCCATTGGTAGCCAAACTATCCGGCACGGATCTGACTGCAGATATTCGTCCCGCAAAGCTTGGTCAGGCAATGAATGCGAATGATCACCGGCGCGATTTTGTTCGGGCAACAGTCGAACAGGATGCTGACGGAACATTGATCGCAACGCCTTTTCCTATCCAGGATTCATCAATGCTTTCCGCCTTGGTTCGATCCGATGCGCTGCTGGTCAGAGATGAAAACGCACCCGCTTCATTGACCGGTGACGCCTGCATAATATTGATGCTGTAACGAACGCATCCAATTCCGCCAGTCCGTTAATCATTTTAAAACCATTGCAGAACAAGACTGGAACATATAGTGTTCGTTCTGGTTTTGTTTTTATTTGATTCTGGTCTGGAGGGTGTAGCGCATGTTGACCCGTAAACAGCACGAGCTTCTGCTGTTCATTCATGAACGTCTGAAAGAGACGGGCATTCCTCCGTCTTTCGACGAGATGAAAGAGGCTCTTGATTTAGCCTCGAAATCGGGCATTCATCGGCTCATCACAGCGCTGGAAGAACGCGGTTTCATCCGCAGGCTTCCAAATCGCGCCCGCGCACTGGAAGTGCTTCGTTTGCCGGATTCCATTGCTCCCGGACTGAATTCGCAAAAGAAATTTGCGCCAAGCGTTATCGAAGGCAGTCTCGGCAAGGCGCCACCTGCCCCTACGCCTATTCGCCCAGCTCCGGCGACTGCGAATGACGATGTATCGACCATGGTGTCCATCCCTGTGATGGGACGTATCGCTGCTGGTGTACCAATCTCGGCGATCCAGAATCAGACCCATTCGCTCAGCCTTCCGCCAGAAATGATTGGCGCAGGCGAACACTACGCGCTTGAGGTCAAGGGCGACTCGATGATTGAAGCCGGAATTTTCGATGGTGATACTGTCATCATCAAGCGCGGCGACACAGCCAATCCAGGTGAAATCATCGTTGCTCTGGTGGATGACGAAGAAGCGACACTGAAACGTTTCCGCCGCAAAGGCGCTTCCATTGCGCTCGAAGCTGCAAATCCAGCCTATGAGACGCGGATATTCGGTCCTGACCGAGTTCGTGTTCAGGGCAAGCTGATCGGTTTGATCCGGCGCTATTAGAGCGCATCCCGAAAAGTGTGAAACGGTTTTCGGACAAAGATGCGCGTTAAAAAAATATTTAGAGCGCCGATCTGATCCAATCAGATCGAAACGCGCTCTAAATCATTGAGGAAGATCAGAGCCAGTTGCATTTTCTGCTCCGGCTTTCTTCCGATACTCACGGTCAGGCAGACCGCGCGCTGCTCGTGAGTAGAGGCGATAGAGATGCCAGGGGCGTGTGGGCGCATCGACGGAAAAGTCCAGTTTGTCCGCATAGTCTCCGATATTGCGAGGCATTGCAGGCGCGAAACGATAAGTCTCGCGCTCGCTGACCGGCTCTCGCTCCGGAGACTTTGCCTGAACCATTTTGTCTGTGCTTAGTTTTTGCCCTAACCTTATTTCTAGAGTTCCTTTTAGGGCCAGTTCCTGCCTGTCAACGACGAGCGAGCCTGACCGCTCACAGCGTAGTTTTTTTCCGGCAATAGCAAGAACAACAATATCGCCTACATTACAGGCAATCTCGCGCATATCTTCCTGCGCAGTATAGGCCAGCATTCGACCATCCCTGAGAGGAATGGTACAGAGCCCATCTTCGCAGAGAAAAGCACGCTCATCAGCGGCAACCGATTGTTTCTTCAGTATGTGCGGAGGAACAAAGGCTTCAACCAGATAGGCCGTCTGCCAGTTCTGCGCTGTGAACTGCGGTGGCCTGTTGCGGTTAACCGCGAAATTGCCATCAGATAGTCGCACGGCCACAAACTTGGCATCTTCGCTGATAAGGATATCCGGCATCGGCATCCGTATGAAAGCGATCAGACCCATCACAATAAATGGAAGCGCCATTAACCGCAGTCGCGTTGTGAACGTAACCGCAATGACAAGTGCTGCCGTCCAGAGGATGAGCGTTGCGACCGGCATGACACCGGGATTACCGTCGGGCGAAAGGCTGGCAACAAACTCAGCAATGTGTCGCACGAGCAAAACGCCAAATCCCATGACTTGCAATGGCAACCAATCAAGTTGCAGCGGCATCAACAACAAGCTCAAAACTGCGAAAGGCATTACCAGTATCGAAATGACCGGCAAGGCCAGCACATTGCCGACAAGGCCCAAAGGGGCGGTGTTGTTAAAATGATAGGCCGCAAAAATCCCGCTGGCCACCCCTGCTACAATGGACGTCGCAGCCGTGGCTATTGCTGGTATAAATATTTTTGACAAAGGCCCACGCGATGAGGCTTGGCGATACTCCGCGCCTGACTGTCTTATGGCTTTTCTTTCACTCCACCAGGCGAAAGCCGCGATCAGCCCTGCTGTCGCCGAGAACGACATTTGGAAGCTTGGGCCCAATATCTCGTGCGGGGAGATTGCGATCATCGCAATTGCTGAAATCGCCAGATTACGCATGCTGATCGCCGCTCTGTCAGCCAGAAGCGCGCAAAGCATTACGGCAATCATCACGTAGCTGCGCTGTGCCGCCACATCGGCCCCAGACATAGCAAGATAGAACGTACAACTGAGCAACGAAAGAAAAGCTGCATATTTCTTAACCGAATATCGTGCGCTGAATGCCGGAAACAGGGCAAACAACGACCGCAACGACATCATGACCACCCCGGCTGCCAACACCATATGCAGGCCTGAAATCGACAAGATATGCGCGAGCCCAGCCTTGCGCAGATGTTCATTGGTCTCTTCACTGATCCCTGCCCGCTCACCTGCGATCAGTGCTGCCGCAACGCTGCCGTCTTCACCGGACAACACCTCTGCAATCCGCTCGGAAACATGTACGCGTAACTGGGCGATAGAGCCGGAAATTTTGGCAACTATGTCGCTCGGCCCGGGCACATCCACACTCTTCGGCGTCCCCAGAAAAAAGCCATTTGCACCGATACCGCCAAAATAAGCGTGAAAGCCAAAATCGTAGTTTCCCGGTCGGACCGGGCCTGATGCCACACGCAGACGTGCAAAACCGTTCAGGCCACTCCCGATCGTCGTTTGCGCCGGAATATCACGCGCAGTAATCCGGATACGCTGTGGGGCAAAACGAAGCTTTGGCCTCTGCGTTTCAATAAGATCGAGCGTGACGCGCCAGCTACCATTATCCCGATATTCGAGAGCGACAACCCGACCCGTAACGCGGGTTGCCACTTCAGAGCCAAGCATCTGGGTTCCACGTCGCTCCGTTTCGATCTTTCCCGCAATCATTCCCAGCTGGAGTGCTATCACAAGCGTCAATAGCTGTGACGGCAGGAAATGCCCACGAGACAGAAGACGAATAAAGACGGATACCCCAAGAACCGAAGTAAGTTGCAGCCATGCAGGTTCGAACGACACTGTGAAATAGATAATTGCCCCGATACCCATAAAGATAGGAAACAGCAGGAAAAACATTCCTCTGCCAATTTCCCGCGTCATGGCTGCAGCAAAACTCTGCCGGACAACAGACGCCAGTTCCTTCAGCCGCTCGGATGCTGTTCGTTGTTTTAGTGGCAGTACTGGCGGCGGATCTTCTGTTGGTTTATAAGGCAGCCATGGTTCGGGTAGTAAGGAACGTGCAAGACCGCCGGGCATGTCTTTGACGAACGCCCGTTCATTGATCTCCCGCGTTTCGCTTGTGCCCGTCATGCCCCCGCCTGACTGCAAAAGTGTCCCCCGCTAATCTAAAGAAGAATACCGGATTAGCGCGAAAGAACCTTCAAGCCCTTGCGCGCTGTGCTGCCTATGGTACATGAACGCCAGCCAAAATCGAGAGGGTTCCCGCATCGAGAATCCTTGCCGCCCGTAGACTGAGTACAATCGGGCGCTACATATTCAAAATTCCGCCTCGCACTGCGCGTCCGCTGCAGCCCAACGAGGCCTGTTATAGTGGAGCTGTCATGTCGAAACCGGTCGTAACCCGTTTTGCCCCTTCGCCCACGGGTTTCCTACATATTGGCGGAGCCCGGACCGCCCTGTTCAATTGGCTTTATGCCAAGCATAGTGGCGGCAAGATGCTGCTGCGCATCGAAGATACAGACCGCGAGCGCTCCACGGATGCTGCAACGGCGGCTATCCTTGATGGCCTGACATGGCTTGGTCTTGATTGGGACGGCGATGCCATCTCCCAGTTCGAACGCGCGCCACGCCATCGCGAAGTAGCAGAAGAACTGGTCGCCAAGGGCAAGGCTTATTATTGCTATGCAACACCAGCCGAACTCGAAGATATGCGCGAAAAGGCACGTGCCGAAGGCCGCCCACCGCGTTACGATGGTCGCTGGCGCGACCGTGACCCCTCCGAAGCACCGGAAGGTGTGAAGCCGGTCATCCGAATCAAAGCACCGCAGGAAGGCGAAACCCTTGTTCGCGATGCCGTTCAGGGTGATGTTCGCTTCCCGAACAAGGATCTGGATGATTTCATCATCCTTCGCTCCGATGGTACGCCAACCTATATGCACGCCGTCGTCGTCGATGATCATGATATGGGCGTCACCCACATTATCCGCGGCGATGATCACCTGACCAACGCCGCGCGTCAGACCGTGATTTACGATGCAATGGGCTGGGACGTCCCCCAGATGTCGCATATTCCGCTCATTCACGGCGCGGATGGTGCAAAGCTCTCCAAGCGCCACGGCGCACTTGGCGTTGATGCCTATCGCGCGATGGGTTATCTGCCGGAAGCTCTGCGCAACTATCTGGTTCGTCTTGGCTGGAGCCATGGCGACGACGAAATCATGTCGACCGAACAGATGATCGAGTGGTTTGACGTCAAGGATATCAACAAAGGTGCGGCACGTTTTGACTTCCAGAAGCTGGAAGCCATCAACGGCCTCTATATGCGCGCCAGCGACGACAAGGCACTGTTCGATGCTCTGATCGCCGTATTGCCGGAAATCGAAGGCGGCAAAGAACTGGAAGCCTCTCTCGACGACAAGGGTCGCGCGCAGCTGCTTACAGCAATGCCGGGCCTTAAAGATCGTGCGAAGACACTGGTGGAGCTTGCTGATGGTGCGAAGTTTATCTTCGCAAAGCGCCCGCTTGTATTTGATGAGAAGGCCGCATCTCTGCTTAACGACGAAGGTCGCGAAGTTCTGAAAGCTGTCCTTCCGCATTTGGAATCAGTCAGCGAATGGACCGTAGACGCGCTTGATGCGGCAGTTCGCGCCCATGCAGAAACAGTAGGCCTGAAGCTTGGCAAGGTAGCACAACCACTGCGCGCTGCCCTTACAGGTCGAGCTACATCTCCGGGTGTATTCGACGTACTGTTTGTGCTCGGCCGTGAAGAGTCACTTGCACGCATAAAAGATCAAATCGTTTGAACTGTTAGCATTCACGCTGACGTGACAAAACGGACTTAATTAGACCAAATTACGCATTGCATCGCAAAATCATTGGGATAGTTTGGCGGGCGAAATCGTTTGGATAATGCGTTGAAAATCCGTTCTTCTACGGGGACGGGCAACACATAAAAATAATGCGGTTTCCCGCGTAGGCGGGGAACACATAGATGTTACAAGAGACAAGTTATAACGACGATTAAAATTCAGCCGCCACACGGGCGGCAAAGTGGACACGAAAGGAAACACGATGTCAGATAAGACAGCAAGCTTTACCCTCGACGGCAAAACGTTCGACCTGCCTGTACGACAAGGCACTGTCGGGCCGGACGTTGTCGACATCGGTCCACTTTACAAGAATGCGAACGCCTTCACTTACGACCCTGGCTTCACGTCGACTGCTTCGTGCGAATCCAAGATCACCTACATTGATGGCGACGAAGGCGTTCTGCTCTATCGTGGCTATCCAATTGATCAGCTTGCTGAACACGGCGACTTCCTTGAAACTTGCTACCTGCTGCTTTACGGCGAACTGCCAACCGCAACTCAGAAGGCTGATTTCGATTATCGCGTGACCCGTCACACGATGATCCATGAGCAGATGACGAAGTTCTTCACCGGATTCCGTCGCGATGCGCATCCGATGGCCGTGATCGTAGGCTGCGTAGGCGCAATGTCCGCCTTCTACCACGACTCGACCGATATCACCGATCCGCATCAGCGCATGGTCGCCTCGATCCGCCTGATCGCCAAGGTGCCGACACTCGCAGCAATGGCCTATAAGTATCATATCGGCCAGCCGTTCATGTATCCGAAGAACGATCTCGATTTCGCGTCGAACTTCCTGCACATGTGCTTCGCTGTTCCGTGTGAAGAGTACAAGGTCAATCCGGTTCTGGCACGTGCCATGGATCGTATCTTCATCCTGCACGCAGACCACGAACAGAACGCCTCTACTTCGACCGTGCGTCTGGCCGGTTCGTCGGGTGCCAATCCGTTTGCTTGTATTGCAGCTGGCGTTGCCTGCCTCTGGGGCCCTGCCCACGGCGGCGCAAACGAAGCCGCGCTCAACATGCTTGCAGAAATCGGCTCGGTTGACCGCATTCCAGAATTCATCGCACGCGCCAAGGATAAGAACGATCCATTCCGTCTGATGGGCTTTGGTCACCGCGTTTACAAGAACTACGATCCGCGCGCCAAGATCATGCAGAAGACCTGCCATGAGGTTCTCGGCGAACTGGGCATCAAGGACGATCCGCTCCTCGACGTCGCTCTGGAACTGGAAAAGATTGCTCTGACTGATGAATATTTCATCGAGAAGAAGCTCTATCCAAACATCGACTTCTATTCCGGTATCACGCTGAAGGCACTTGGCTTCCCGACCGAAATGTTCACGGTTCTGTTCGCCCTTGCCCGTACCGTCGGCTGGGTTGCACAGTGGAAAGAAATGATCGAAGATCCACAGCAGAAAATCGGTCGTCCGCGTCAGCTCTACACTGGCGCTGCAGAACGCGATTACGTACCGGTCGCAAAGCGCAAGTAATCTAAATCAGAATAAAAAACCCCGGCAATTTGCCGGGGTTTTTGTTTGTACAGATTTTGAAAAATTAGAGCGTCGGGCGCCTTATTGGGCGCGCAAAGATCGCTCTAACACTTCAAAATTGGAGCATTTCCAGCAAAAGTGCGAAGAGGTTTTGCGTCGGATAATGCAAAAAAACAAAGAGATAGAGCATTTCCAATGATTCAAGACGAACAGGAAATGCTCTAGTGCTTTCTGCCGTTTTCAGCAAGATCAAGCAAAACGCGGGCACCGATCTCTCCTGATGGCCGCTCGGTGGCCATGATGGACGTCACCTTGTCGAAGCCATCGAGCTGAGCCTGCCGAAAAGCGCCTTTCTGCATCAATTGCTCAATATAGCGCGCGAGGTTGCCGGGCCTCACGGATTCATTGAAGAATTCCGGTACAACAGGCGCGTCCGCGATAATATTGGGCAGTGCTGCACTCCAGATCGTAATTCTGGAAATCAGAAACTGACGTGCAAACCAATCTGCCTTATAGGAAAGAACAGTCGGAATATGTGACAGGGCCAATTCCAATGAGACGGTGCCCGACGCAGCCAATGCGGCATCTGCGCGTGCAAAAGCCTGCCATTTTGCCTCGTCGCCAGTCACGATAAGCGGCTTCACTGCCCAGTCTTTGGATAGTGTGCGCACCATTTCCTCAACACGAGGCAATGTAGGCAGAATGACTTCAAGCTTTTCGACACGTGTTGCCAGTTCCGCAACCGCCTTGCCGAACGGCTCCATAAGCATCTGAATCTCCCCACGACGAGAGCCGGGAAGCAGCAACAGGCATCGCGTGTCGTCAGGCCAGCGTTTCTGCTCGGCGGCCTGCTGCGCTACCTGTACCTTCAGGATAGGTGCATAACTGCTGAGACGATGACCAACATAAGTCGACTGCGGACCATTGAGGCGCCTCATCACCTCAACCTCGAACGGCAATACCGTAAGCACATGATCGACATAGGCGCGCATGGCTTTTGCGCGTTGCGGACGCCAGGCCCAAACGCTCGGTGCAATGTATTTTACGATTGGTATCGACGGATCCGCTGCACGTATTTTCTTTGCAACACGATGCGTGAACTCCGGACTGTCGATCAACAACACACAATCTGGCTTTTCAGATACAATCCGCTTCGCCGTCTGACTGATACGCAGAATAAGACCCGGAAGGTTCTTGAGGATGGCACCTAGACCCATCAGAGCAATTTCATGCGGATCGAAAAAACTCTTCAATCCGCGCTCAGTCAAATGCTCGCCGCCAACTCCGACGATATCGACAAGCCTGTCAGTCTGGCCACGAAGAGCATCAATCAGGTCGGCTCCAAGCAGATCGCCGGATTCCTCTCCGGCCACGATTGCGATTTTCAATGGCCGGCTGGTTTTGCTCACCCTGTCGTGTCCTTTGTGCTTCGACTAATCGTCTCGATAAAAAGGCCTTTTTCATTTGCTGCGGCCAAAGTTTCACCCAGGCCAAGAATGAAGGTGCGTCCTGCTTCAATAGCAATGCCGGAAAGGCCTGCACGCGCGGCATTTTCGACCGTCGACACACCAATCGCAGGCAGATCGGCACGTTCATCCTGTCTTGGCTTCGCCATTTTTACAAGTACGCCGCCACGACGCGAAATTCTGCCTTCCTGACGTAAGGCAAAAACCCGCTCAATCATCAAGTCGGTGCCTTCTGCACCTTCTAGAGCCACAACCCGGCCGCCAGTTGCAATGGCACCCTGCCCGACATCGAGTTCACCCAAACGCAGAGCTGCTTCCATCGCCAGCGCGATATTACCGCGCTCACGCGAATCTGGGGTCAATCGTGTGAGACAGCGGGCTGGTTCTGGCGACAACAGATCTGGCACAACTTCGTGTGCTCCGACCATTTTGAAACCATAACGTTCCAGCAGGCGCATAAATGCGCGCAGCAGTGCATCATCGCCCTGACTGAGAGCAACGAGAACATAACGCATCGCCCTGATTGTGGGCAAATTAAGCTTCAAATCGCTTAAATGCGGACGATTACGGAGCCCACCGGCCAGAACCACTTGCGAAACGCCAGCGGAACGCATGGCACGCATCAACATGCCAAAATCGACCGCCGAAATTTCCTGATGATCATAATCGTAAAGCGAAGCATCGGCTTCACCACGCAGCGGAAGCACGAAAGGCGGATTTCCATCCGCCTTTAAAGCCTCGGCCACCTTAATAGGCAAAAGACCATTGCCAGCAATGATAGCCGTGCGGGGGCGCTTAGTCACGCTCTGCCCGCTATCAAGCGTCGTCACCGTCATCCATCGCTCCGCCTACGGATGAACCGAGCGGCGGGGTGCAGTAGGCGCGCTTATTATCCACCAGAATAAAGGAGATAAGATCGGTCACACCGTCCGAATCGGGAATTGCCTTCAAAACGTCCTGAGCACGTTCACGCACCGGCTTGGAGCGATCAAACAGCATATGCACCGCATGGCGCAGATTATGAATATCTTTGCGCTGCATGCCCGAACGCTTCATGCCGATAATGTTCAAGCCGCCGAGATAGGCGTGGTTGCCAATCGCACTGCCATAAGGAATGAGATCATGCGCAAGTGCTGCCATGCCACCAACAAAAGCATGATGACCGACGCGCGTGAACTGGTGAACAGCAGAGCCACCGCCGAGAATGGCGTGATGACCAATTTCCACGTGACCGCCAATCATCACATTGTTGGCAAATGTGACGTGGTCGCCGACATCGCAATCATGAGCGACGTGAGCGTAAGCCAGAAACTGACAGTTGTCGCCAACACTCGTATATCCGCGACTGCTGTCTGAACCACGATGCATGGTGGCACCTTCGCGGATAAGGCAGTTTGTGCCAACGATAAGCTTCGTCGGGCCGCCTTTATGCTTTCCGTTCTGCGGATCGCAGCCAAGAACGGCATGTGGATAAACCTTTGCGCCAGCACCAAGCGTTACCGCCTCCGTGACGACAACATGGCTCATCAATTCGGAACCGTCACCAATGACGGCGCCAGACTGAATATGGCAAAATGGACCGACGGATACGCCCTGTCCCAGCTCCACACCCTGCTCGACAAGAGCCGTAGGGTGGATAAAAGTTTCCTTCATCGAGGTACTCACGCCTTTTCTTCGGCTACGCCAACCATCGCGGCGACTTCAGCTTCGGCAACCTTTACGCCATCAACTTCCGCCACGCACTCAAATTTAGAGATGTTTCCGCGCTGTTTCACCTTCTTCACGTGAAGGTGAAGCTGGTCGCCCGGAACCACCGGACGGCGGAACTTGGCTTTGTCGATCGTCATGAAATAAACAAGGCTGGGCGCATCTGTTCCCTGCTTGAGCACAGTAATTGCACCGGCTGTCTGTGCCATGGCTTCAATGATAAGAACGCCCGGCATGATCGGTTTGTCAGGAAAATGGCCGGTAAAATGCGGCTCATTGATCGTGACATTCTTGATGCCTGTCGCTGACTGATCGCCATCGATATTGATGATACGGTCGATCAGCAAAAATGGATAGCGATGCGGGAGCGCACGCAAAACTGCCTGAATATCTGCGGTTTCCAGCTTCTTCTGATTAGCATCACTCATCAGAGGACTGCTCCTTTCTTGGTTTCCCGATGCTCCGGATATTTGCGATATCTCTGAACCATTGTTTTATTGGTCGAGCAGGGACGCCCCCCCAACGCTCGCCATCGGGTATGTCATTCATTACGCCGCTTCCCGCAGCAATCTGTACGCGCGAACCGATAACCACATGATCGGCAAGGCCTACGCTACCGCCGATCATGGTCTGATCGCCGATAACGCAACTTCCCGAAACACCGCAAAGTGCGGCTACAACGCAAAATCGGCCAAATCGCACATTATGCCCGATCTGCACCAGATTATCGATCTTAGTGCCCTCACCGATCACCGTGTCGTTCAAAGCGCCACGATCAATCGTGGTATTGGCACCGATTTCAACATCATCCTGAAGAATAACGCGTCCAAGCTGAGGCACTTTTTCAAGACCTCTAGGGCCAGGCACATAGCCAAAGCCATCCTGCCCGATACGAACACCCGGATGCAGAGACACGCGATTACCGATCATGGCAAACTGAACAGCTACACCCGGCGCAATATAGCTATCGCGACCAATCTGGCAGCCCTCGCCAATAACAGCCGTTGCAGCAATGAGCGTGCCTGTACCAATGCTGACATTCCTGCCAATCATCGCACCCGCTTCAATCGTCGCACCATCTTCGATCTTTGCAGAAGGATGAATGAATGCAGCCGGGGAAATCCCTGTTTCGCCCAGCCAACTGGATGGCCGCACTGATACAGGGAACAACATCCGTCCGACCGACGAAAAATCACGCTGGGGACTTCTGGTAATAAGCACGGCAATATCGGAAGGAACACTATCGGCCACATCTTCCGAGCAAAGAACGCCTGCGGCTTTCATACCAGCAAGTGCGGCAGCATTCTTTTTTCCATCGACAAAAACGAGTGCATCTTCACTCGCATCGTTCAATGAAGCTAAACGCGCAACAGAACGCGGTGCAAACTTCGGGTTGCGAAGTTTTGCACCGGTAAAATCTACTATATCGCCGATCGTGAGTTCACGAGAAGGCTTGAAGAAAATGGGATCTGCCATCAAAGCACTTTCTTGCCCGGGGCATGTCTGCCCCGGGAAAAGGCAAATCTATTAGAACTTGGTCGAAACACCAAAGTTGAAATTCTGAACCTTATCGGTATCAGCCTTTGCAATCGGGAACGCGTAGTCAAAACGCAACGGACCGAATGGCGAAGCCCACATCAAGCTCACACCAGCCGAAGCGCGAAGCTTCTTGTCGTCGCCGTTAACGCCCGTGGTATCATTTCCATACAGGGTTGCAGCGTCTGCAAAGAGAGCACCACGGATACCAAGGCTTTCTGGAACAATCGGCATCGGGAACTGAACTTCAGCCGTACCGTTGAAATAGGTCGTTCCACCCATCCAGTAACGGTTCCCGTTGTTCGCATCCTGATAAGGACCGATACCGTTGAACTTGAAGCCACGGATCATATCCGAATTGTTCTTGAACAGATCGAAGATACGAACGCCGTCATTACCAAATTCGTGGATGTAACCACCACCTACACCCAGCATACCGACAATGTCGGCTTCCTGCATAAGCGTGGTATAGTAATTACCCTTGAAAGTCGTCTTCACATACTTGGCGTCGCCACCGAGACCCGCAAATTCCTGCGTGAACTTCGCATAAATACCTTCATGCGGGTTCTTCATATCGTCGATGGAGTTGTAGGTGAGCGAGTAGCTAACCGACGAACGCAACCATGGGCTGAATTCTGCTGCATCGATAAGAGCAGGTGCGTAGTAATCTGGATCAGGCCGACCATCAGGACCAGAAACGTACAGGTCGTACTTTTCCTGAACGAGGTTGTAGGCCAGACCAGCAGAGAAGTTATCGGTAATCGGCAAGCCGAAACGGATCGTGCCGCCCGTCTGCTGAACATCATAACGGCCACCGCTATCTACGCGGTACGAGCGACGGAATACATCGAAGCCGGCCGACATACGATAGCCGAGGAAGTACGGTTCGGTGAACGACAGCGCGTAGTTACGCATTTCGTCCTGACCGGCACCGGCACTGATTCGGATGAACTGACCACGACCGAGGAAGTTGCGCTCGGTAATAGCAGCTTCAACCTGCGCACCTGGCGATTCACCGCCGGTCGTGTAACCACCACCAATCGAGAATTCACCGGTCGACTTTTCGACAACGTCAACAATCAGGATAACCTGATCAGGCTCAGCACCCGGAGCAGTCGAGATGTTGACAGTCTGGAAGAAGTCGAGGGCTTCAAGACGACGCTTCGCGCGCTGAACCATGACCTGATTGAAGGCATCGCCTTCATTCATGTCGAACTCACGACGAATAACGAAATCGCGGGTCTTGTCGTTGCCACGGATTTCGATGCGCTCAACGTAAGCGCGCGGACCCTGATCAACACTGTAGACGAGTGAAATCGTGTGATTGTCAAAGTCGCGGTCGCCACGTGGCTCGACCTTGGCAAATGCATAACCGCTGCCAGCAACATTTTCAGTAATAGCTGTAACGGAATCTTCGATCTGCTTGGCGCTGTAAGGCTTACCTTCACGTGTCTTGAGAAGACCACCAAGAGCCTGCGTATCCACACCTTCAACGGTGCTTTCAACGCCTACATTACCGAAGGTGTAGCGCTGACCTTCATCAACGGTAACCGTGATCGTGTATTCGTTGGTCGATGGATCCAGCGTAGCATTCGACGAAAGTACGCGGAAATCCGCATAGCCGCGGTTGTAGTAGAAACGACGCAGCGTTTCTTCATCAGCCTGCAGGCGACCTTCATCATAAACGTCATTACGTGTCAGCCACGAAAGCGGGTTCGAGCGCTTGGTGGAGATCACGTCGCGCAGACGACGCGCGCTGTATGCACTATTACCAACGAAGTTGATGTTGGCGATCTTGGTGCGCGAACCTTCGTTGATTTCATAAACCACGTTCACGCGGCCCTGGCCGAGATCAACGGTACGAGCATTAACCGTCGCATCGCTGCGGCCGACATGCGCGTAAGCACCCTTGATGGCTTCCTTGTCAGCTTCCATCGTTGCCGCATCAAACGGCGAACGGGCTTTAAGCTGAACAGCGCGGGCCAGATCAGGATCTTTGACCTTCTTGTTGCCCTGGAAGAGAACGTTGTTCACAACCTGACGTTCACTCACCTGAACGATCAGCGATCCACCAGACTGGTTGATGCGAACGTCAGAGAACAAACCCATTGCGAAAAGGCGCTTAACAGCAGCATCAATATCATTGCTGTTGAAAGCCTTGCCCGGGCGAATGTCAATATTGTCACGGATTGTCTGCGCATCGACACGCGTATTACCGCGCACTTCAATACGATTGACGACCGCGGCCTCAGCAGCATTTACCGATGCCAGAGAGAGCGCAGCTGTACCCGAAGCTACAAGAGCCACCGACATGGCGAGCGCTGAAGCGGCGCCAAAGAATTTAGAACTTGCCGTCATAGGCTTTCCGAACCTTCGTTTCTTTCTGTCCCCGGGGCGAATTTCCCAGAAATGCACGTATAGATACAACCGTAATAGCCGGTTTTTCTATACAAGCAAGCGTCGCGGTTAAAATCTGTTTACTTAAGCAACCAGCGTGACATCCGTGCCACGCGATTTAACGGTTATGGTAAACAAATCACTACGCTTTTCCAGTCCTCACTCCCAACGTTCATTTCTGATTAACACCTCTACACAGCTTCCACCGTGCGCGGCGCTTCTTGCGGTAGAGAGTCTCGCCAGATGAGCAGCGCGACCCAGTTCCCCGTCAACCAGCCGGACAGTGATCTAGCAGGCAAACAGGTCGTTGAAAAGTACGAACCCCATGAATCCCATCACAACAAGGAATCCAACACGATAAAAAATTTCCTGCGCCCAAACAGACACAGGGCTGCCCTTGATCGCCTCCACGGCGTAGAAAACCAGATGCCCACCATCCAGCGGCGGCAATGGAAACAGGTTCAAAAGCCCTATGCCGATGGAGAGCATCGCAGTCAGCTGGATAAGCCAGTCAAATCCCTGACTTGCAGCCTTGCCCGCCATATTGGCGATTTTCACCGGTCCACCGAGCTGACATTTATCTTCACGACCAACAGCAAAGCGTTGAAAAAACTCACCAGTCCGGCTGATGATATGCCCGGTTTCAACAATCGCCTGCCCGACTGATTCGAGCGGACCATATTCAATGCGGCGGAAATTTCCGACCGCCTGCGTGGTTTCCACGCCGATGGCTCCCATCTTGACCTTGTTGCCCAGAGGGTCAGTACGTTCAACGAGCGCCGGTGTAGCCTTCAGATCCACCATCTTGCCATTGCGCTCGACAGTGAAGTCCAGCACATCGCCCGAACGACCAGAAACAATCCGCTGAACATCAGAGAACGTCGTGATTTTTTCACCTTCGACACTAACAAAACGATCACCCGGCTCGAACCCGGCTTCAGCAGCCGGACTACCCGGCTGAACACCCGCGACAAGCGGATCGGCAATCTGCCGACCATAGAGCGCAAAGAACACGCTGAAGATGACAACCGTAAGAATGATGTTGAAAGCAGGGCCAGCAAAAACCGTCGCAGCGCGTTTCCACACTGGCTGCGTATGGAAAGCCCTGCTCTGTTCTTCTGCGCTGAGACTGGAGTTATCCACACCTACAGGTGAGCTCGTAGCACTTTCATCGCCCAGAAACTTTACGTAGCCACCAAGGGGAATCGCAGAAAGCTTCCAGCGCGTACCGTGCTTATCGGTAAAGCCAATCAGTTCAGGTCCGAACCCGACAGAAAAGGCGCTTGCTCCAATGCCGCACCAGCGGCCAACGAGATAGTGCCCCATTTCGTGCACGAAAACGACGACCGTCAGCACAAACAGAAATGGAATTATGGTTCCGACGAGCAGACTTTCACTGCCGATAAAAAAGGCCAGAGCCTCCTGCAAATCACCACTCCTACGAATTCATACGCGCTCAGAAACTAAAAAAGATTGCAGATGGTACATCTGGTTCGGCGATAATAGCACCAAAGAGGTATAGAAGTGCTGCCGCCGCCACAAGTCCGTCCACCCGATCTAGAACACCGCCATGTCCCGGCAAAAGACGTCCGGAATCTTTTGCGCCGAACTGACGTTTCACCCATGATTCTGCGAGATCGCCAATCTGCGAAACGATGGACAGCAAAAGGGCAAGCAATGGTACGATCCAGCTACCAGGAGCAGCCACAAGCGAGGCAACCAGAATGCCACCGGCAACAGCTGCCGCCGCACCACCCAAAGCGCCTGACCAGGTCTTGTTTGGCGAAAAGCGTGGTGCAAGCTTGGGGCCACCCAAAGCACGTCCATTGAAGTAGGCTGCTATATCAGTCGACCATACGACCGCAAAAAGGAAACAAATAGCTGTAAAGCCGAACGGCTCATCGCCACGCAGCAGCGAAAGGGAGATAGCTGAAAAACCAGCATAGAAAAGGCCGGCGGCAGGCCATCCGCGCCCGATCTTCCACTGCGTTGCCAGAAGAATGATACAACCGGTAAGCAAAACGCCAATTGTCAGCAACGCACTTCGGTCAAGAATCAGAAGAATGAAGGTCGCGAGCAACCAGACCCAGCCGAAAATACGTGAGAATGACGTCTGCTTTGTCGCACTGAGTTCAGTCCACTCGTAAAACATCGCCAACCCAATGGCGATAGAAAACAGAGTGAACCCCAACCCGCCTATCCAGGTCAGCCAGAGGGCCGCGGCGCCGAGAACTATGGCGGTCAGAATACGAGTTTGCAGATTTGACATTTATACCCTTCGATGGAGCGGACAAGCCGCATCAAACCGCTGCACCTTTTGCTGACGTGCATTCGATTGCGGGTGAACACTCTTCGAGCTTGTCGCGCACTTCTACGCCACCGAAACGGCGCTCGCGCTGGCGGAAGACTTCATAGGCAGTATCGAGATCGGCAGGTCTGAAGTCTGGCCAGTGGCCAGGAACAAACAGAAACTCTGCATAAGCAGCCTGCCAAAGCAGAAAATTGGAAAGCCGCATTTCACCGCTCGTGCGAATGATCAAATCCGGATCGGGAATACCTGCAGTGTCCAGATTTGCGGAGATCAACTCAGCGGAAATCGATGACGGGTCAAGGCGTCCTGCAGCGACATCGCGCGCCAGACTTTTAACTGCGCGCGCGATTTCATCACGCGAACCGTAATTGAAGGCAATAATCAGATTAAGGCCAGTATTGTGCCGTGTCAGTGTCTCGGCTTCACCGAGCAATCCGCAAATATCGGATGCCAACCCTTCCCGCTCGCCGATAATCCGCACCCGGACATTATTGCGATGCAGCTCGGCAAGATCACGACGGATGAAAAGCTTCAGCAATCCCATAAGATCGCCAACTTCACCGCTCGGGCGTGACCAGTTCTCAGAAGAAAATGCAAAAAGGGTAAGATAGCCAAGGCCGCGATCACCCGCGCCCCTCACTGTCTCGCGCAAAGCTTCCACTCCGGCTCTGTGTCCGGCGCTGCGCGGTAAACCGCGTGCCTTCGCCCAACGGCCATTGCCATCCATAATAATGGCTATGTGGCGCGGATCGGACATGGCGAAGCTCTCCTCATTGATAAATCATGCACAGCCAGTGCCTAACGTCATAAATCTGTAGCGCTTTGAAAAACGCAATCAGAATTTCACAACTTACCAGACACTGGCAACAAATTGTTTCTAGTACCCCTCGGTTTCAAAGCCCGTATTCGATCACCGTATGAAATCGTGCAGACTTTGAAATCAGGAAACTAGACCTGCATGATCTCGCCTTCCTTGACCGAAACGATCTTGTCCATTTCGGCGATCGTATCATCGGTGAGCTTCTGAACTTTTTCGGAAAGGCCACGGCTGTCATCCTGGCTGATATCGCCGTCTTTCTCGAGCTTCTTCAGCGTGTCCATACCATCGCGGCGAACGTGACGCGCAGCGATACGGCCCTGTTCGGCATATTGATGCGCGATCTTGACCAGCTCTTTACGGCGCTGTTCGTTGAGTTCCGGCAAAGGAATGCGAAGCGTCATGCCATCGGTGATTGGATTGAGGCCAAGACCGGAATCACGAATCGCGCGCTCAACTGCGCCAACCATGGTCTTGTCCCATACGGAAACCGAAAGCATGCGCGATTCCGGCACAGTAATATTGGCGACCTGGTTGATCGGCATTTCAGCGCCATAAGCTGTAATCGTAATTGGCTCGAGCAAGCTTGCAGAAGCGCGGCCCGTGCGCAGACCACCGAGGTCATGCTTCAGGGCATTAACTGCGCCTTCCATGCGTCGCTTCAGGTCGTTGATGTCAAAAACATCGCTCATACATGTTCTCCTTCAGTGCGCGACAAGACAAACGATCAATATTGCCGATCAATTATCGGAAACGATCGTGCTGCGTCCCTTGCCTTGCAGAATTTCGGCCAAGCCGCCGTTTTCATGGATGGAATAGACTATTATCGGAATGTTGTTCTCACGCGCAAGGGCGACAGCAGCCGTATCCATCACCGCAAGCCCGCGATCAAGAACTTCCTTGTGTGTGAGTTTGTCAAAACGTGTTGCATTCGGCTCCTTCTTCGGGTCAGCCGAATAAATCCCATCGACCTGCGTGCCCTTCAGAAGCGCGTCCGCACCGATTTCGGCTGCGCGCAATGCTGCGGCCGAGTCTGTTGTGAAGAATGGATTACCTGTACCACCTGCGAAAATCACAACCTTTCCCTCATCCATATAGGCAGTTGCCTTTCTCTGCGAGAAGCTCTCGCAGATTTCAGGCATTGCTATGGCGGAAAGAACGACGGCATCCACACCAATCTTGTGAAGCGATGTACGCAGAGCCAGAGAATTGATCACCGTTGCCAGCATACCCATGTGGTCGCCAGTGACACGGTCGCCACCCTTGGAGGCAACCGCTACGCCGCGGAAAATATTTCCGCCGCCAATCACGACACCCACTTCAACGCCGAGATCCCGCGCCTGAGCGATGTCACTGGCAATGCGATCAGCAACCGACACATCAATGCCGAAGCCCTGACTGCCCATCAATGCTTCACCGGATGCTTTGAGGACAATACGCTTATAGGCGGACTTAACGGGCATGGAGTGTTCTCCGCAGATCATGATCAACTGTTACTATTGGGGTTCCGATACACGAAGGGCACCGCGTTGTCACGCGATGCCCTTCATAATCAAAAGCCTTTTAAGCATTTCCAGCAAAGTGCCTGAGCCTTTTGCGCAGGATAATGCGGCAAGACAAATCTTTAGAGCGAGCGCATGCCGAAACAGAATGCACTTCGAAAGATTGTTTAGCCCTTGGCAGCAGCAGCAACTTCAGCAGCGAAGTCGCTTTCTTCCTTCTCGATGCCTTCACCGAGAGCGATGCGTGCAAAGCCAATGATCTTCGCAGGAGCGCCGATCGACTTTTCAGCTTCCTTGAGCGCTGCTTCAACAGTCAGGTCGGGATTGATGACGAAAGCCTGCGAAAGAAGAACAACTTCTTCGTAGAACTTGCGCATACGACCTTCGATCATCTTTTCGATGATGTTGTCTGGCTTGCCGGATTCACGAGCCTGCTCGATGAAAATAGCCTTTTCACGCTCAGCAGCAGCCGGATCAACGTCAGCAGCAGTCAGTGCAAGCGGATTGATAGCAGCAACATGCATTGCAACCTGACGGCCAAATGCGTTTGCAGCTTCTGCGTCGCCAGCAGTTTCGATTGCAACGAGAACGCCGAGCTTGCCGAGGCCGTCTGCAACGCCGTTATGGATGTAGGTAGCAACTGCACCCTGGGAAACTTCAAGAGCTGCCGAACGACGGAAGCTGATGTTTTCACCAATGGTTGCAACTGCGTCCTTTGCAGCCTGCGTTACCGACTTGCCGTCGATGTTTGCTTCAGCAACAGCTTCCGACGAACCATCGGTCGACAGAGCAGCCTGAGCGATCTTGCGAACGAGATCCTGGAATGCATCGTTACGAGCAACGAAATCGGTCTCGGAGTTGACTTCAACAACAACAGCCTTGTTGCCGGAAGCTGCAACACCAACCAGACCTTCAGCAGCCGTACGGCCAGCCTTCTTGTCAGCCTTTGCCATACCCTTGGCGCGCAGCCAGTCAACAGCGGCTTCGATGTCACCGTTGGTTTCAGCAAGCGCTGCCTTGCAGTCCATCATGCCTGCGCCGGTCAGTTCGCGGAGTTCTTTAACCTGTGATGCGGAAATGCTCATTGTGTCGCCTTTCACGAAAGCGAAGGCACACCGAATGGGTGTGCCAACTTTTAACCGACGCTGATTGCATCGGAACGAATGAAGTTATCCACCCGTCATGTGACGGATGGATGAAATTCATAAGCGCTGATTATGCGCCTGCAGCCGGAGCTTCGAGAGCTGGCTCAACAGGAGCTTCAGCCTGTGCGCCAACGTCGATGCCCATAGCGCCCTGCTGACGTGCGATGCCGTCAAGAGCAGCGCGTGCAACCAGATCGCAATAAAGCGAAATAGCGCGTGCGGCGTCGTCGTTACCTGGGATTGGGTAGTCGATCTGATCTGGATCGCAGTTCGAATCGATAACAGCCACAACTGGAATACCAAGACGCTTGGCTTCCTGGATAGCGATTGCTTCCTTGTTGGTGTCGACGATGAACATCAGGTCAGGAACCGAACCCATGTCCTTGATGCCGCCGAGTGCGCGGTCGAGTTTTTCACGCTCGCGTTCGAGGTTCAGGCGTTCCTTCTTCGAGTAACCCTGAGCATCGCCCGAGAGAATTTCGTCGAGCTTGCGCAGACGCTGGATCGAGTTCGAGATCGTCTTCCAGTTGGTCATCATGCCGCCGAGCCAGCGTGCATTGACGTAGTACTGAGCCGAACGGCCAGCGGCATCAGCAATGATGTCCGAAGCCTGACGCTTGGTACCAACGAAGAGAACGCGGCCACCACGAGCAACAGTGTCCGAAACGACCTTCAGCGCATTGTGCAGCAGAGGAACGGTCTGGGACAGATCGAGAATGTGGATGTTGTTGCGGTCGCCATAGATGTAAGGAGCCATCTTTGGGTTCCAGCGGTGGGTCTGGTGACCGAAGTGAACACCAGCTTCCAGAAGCTGGCGCATGCTGAATTCAGGCAATGCCATCTGTATTTTCCTTTTCCGGTTGAACCTCCACGGGCTGAGGCGATTGCTCGCCACCGGAGGCTGAAGCAGGATTTCTCCCTGCAAAAGCCCAATCCCGTGTGTGGAATAGGCGCGCTGTTAACTTATCGCGCCAATAAATGCAAGCCTTGTGACCATTATAACGCCAAAGGCTGTGGCAAACGACCTATTTGCAATCCGCTTTGGGCGCTTTGTCATCATACACATCAAGCTTCACCAGTTTCCCACGCATGGAAAAATCACCATAATCCATGGTCAGGTCGCGGGTGATGCCGTTTCGGTATAGCTTAAAGTTGATACGATAGATCGGCAGACCATCCTGCTTTTCCTTGTCATCAAAATAGGAGATCGTCACCGGCCAGACATTGTCCTTCGTGAACTTGCCCATGGCTTTGGTTTCGTCGCTTTTGGCTTCCTGCTCCTTGCCGACAACAACCGTCGTTGCAACAACGCGATCCGCATCTTCCGAGGCATCATAAAGAGACGTCTGGTAGAACTTCTCGCCCGCTTGTGCCTTTCCGATCAGCTCTTCCATATGAGTCGTCGGGAATTGTGTCGCCTTCAGATCGATATTGTCTTCTTTGGGCTTGGACAGGGCAACAATCGTCTTGCCACCTTCGACCTTGGCATCACCACGCACTTCTTTCACCAGTTCCTTATCAACAAAGGTCTTGTTGACGAAACGGAAATCCTTACCGTTGCCGCTTTCAAAAGTTGTCGTCTGCTGATCGGTCACGCGCTGCGGCTGTTCATCCATGTCAATGCGCGTTACGAAACGAAAATTCGTCGTATAACCTTCGCAGGCTGAACCGTTGAACTCATAGACCATACGGCCGGTAAGCCCACTGATCCCGGATTTCTCATCCGCTCGATCCAATGTGAGATCATACACTGCGCGATGCGGGACCAACGTTACCGTCGAAGCAGCGGCGGCAACGCCAACCGAACTACCCCAAACGCAAACCGCTGCTCCGCTTGCCGCAAATGCCATACTCAAAAAACGCATACATGAATCTCCCGATCTGTTGAGGAGCATGATAAAAAAACTCATGGCGGAAGCGAGGCAAAAAACGCACCCTCCCCAAAAGCTTCACCGATTCTATCTCATATATCGGGTGCGAAAGGCATTAAGTTAGTAAGGATTAATGGAATGACCGACACAATCGACAGCCGTCTTAAAAATCTGGGTATATCTTTGCCCGAAGCCGCAGCACCAGCTGCAAACTATGTACCTTTCGCACAAACGGGCTCTCTGCTGCTCACATCGGGTCAGCTTCCGCTGGAAAATGGCAAGCTCGTACACACAGGCCAGGTTGGCGATGCACTTACAGTCGCACACGGTCAGGCTGCAGCCCGCGCATGTGCTGTCAACATACTGGCGCAGGCAAAGGCCGCCCTTGGTGATCTGAACCGCATAAAGCGGATCGTAAAAATCACCGTATTCGTTTCCTCAACCACAGATTTTGTCGAACAGCACCTGGTTGCCAATGGCGCATCTGATCTTCTCGTCGCAGTCCTTGGCGACGCGGGCAAGCATGCACGCTCAGCGGTCGGCGTTGCAAGCCTGCCACTCAATGCACCCGTTGAAATCGAAGCAATCATCGAGGTTGCATAATGTCATCTCCTGAATGGCTCAAAAAACAGCCAATTGCGCATCGTGGCCTGCACGATCTGAACAATAAGCGCTGGGAAAACACGCTCGCAGCCTTTGATGCTGCTGCAAAAGCAGGCTTTGCAATCGAATGCGACGTACATCTTACCAAGGATGGCGGTGTCATCGTTTTTCATGATGACGATCTCAAGCGCCTCACCGGACGCGAAGGCCGAATCAGTGACCTGACACTAACAGAAGCCTCTGAGCTGCGCATTGGCGGCACTGAAGATCATGCGCCGACACTGCGCCAGATGCTTGAGCTCGTTGCCGGTCGTGTGCCGGTCGTCATTGAGCTTAAGGGCATTGAAGGCCGTGACGATGGTCTGGTTGCCGCTGTAGCCAAAGAGCTGGCCTCTTATAAAGGCGAAGCAGCAATCATGTCATTCGACCACCATCTGATCCGACTGTTTGCAAGCGACGCGCCAGGAATTCCCGGCGGACTGACTGCGGAAGGCACGCGCACCAAGGATTTTGAAGCCCACTTCGCGATGCTCGCGCATCAGATTTCCTTCGTGTCTTACAATGTGCATCATCTGCCAAATCCGTTTGTCAGCTTTGCGCGCGAAAAGCTCAACCTTCCGGTCATCAGCTGGACAGTCCGCGATGCCGAGACCAAGAAGCATAGCGATCTCAACGTGGATCAGATTACCTTTGAAGGTTTCGACCCTCGGTCGATGTTGGCTTAACAGGAAAATTCGGCGATGAGCGACGACGAAAGGCAGACAGAGCAAAGCTTCGTTCTCCGCGTCGTCGAAGGCATCGGCGATTTCTCGGAAGACGAATGGAACCGCCTTGCCGGCACGTCCCGGCAAGGCGGAAACTACAATCCCTTTATTTCTCGCGCCTTTCTGAATGCACTCGAACAATCCGGATCCGTGTCGCAGCATGCGGGCTGGCTGCCGCGACATCTGCGCCTTGAAGACGACAAGGGTTATCTTATCGGCGCTGTGCCGAACTACCTCAAGGGGCATAGTCAGGGCGAATATGTCTTCGACCATGGTTGGGCCGATGCCTTCGAGCGCGCTGGCGGGCGCTACTACCCCAAGTTTCAGGCTTCAATTCCGTTCACGCCTGCAACAGGCCCACGCTTACTCCGCCATGCAGAGTTTGAACCCGACGCTGTTCAACTCGCCCTCGCAAACGGGTTAAGACAGCTAACCGATCAGACTGGTGCATCTTCTGCCCATGTGACCTTTGCACCGAAAAACGAGATTTTTGCGCTTGAATCGGCTAATTTTCTGCGCCGAACGGATCAGCAGTTTCATTTTATAAACAATAGCTTTTCTAGGTATGATGACTTTCTAAATGAGCTCGTCTCAAGAAAGCGCAAAGCACTCAAAAAAGAACGGCGCGACGCTCTTTCAGAAGGCATTGAAATCGACTGGCTGACCGGCAGCGATCTGACTGAAGCCGTCTGGGATGACTTTTTTGAGTTCTATATCGATACCGGCAGCCGCAAATGGGGGCGTCCTTACCTCAACCGCGAGTTTTTCTCGCTGATTGGTGAGACGATGGCCGACGACATATTGCTCGTCATGGCGCGTCGCGGCGGACGCTATATCGCAGGCGCGATCAACTTCATTGGCAGCGACACGCTCTATGGGCGACACTGGGGCTGTATCGAGGATCATCCTTATCTTCATTTCGAGGTCTGCTACCATCAGGCAATCGACTTCGCGATCGACCGCAAATTACGGATTGTCGAAGCAGGAGCGCAGGGTGAACATAAACTCGCCCGCGGCTATATTCCGGTTACAACGCATTCCGCGCATTATATTGCGCATGAGGGTTTCCGTAGAGCGGTTAGTGATTATCTGGAACATGAGCGCCGCGAAGTCGAACAGATACATGCGGCACTGGAAGAGCATACGCCTTTCAGGCACGAATGACCGCCACCACACGAATAAAAGACTGAACTGGAGAAAACAGCATGTCCGCCACCTATGATGACAACAACATCTTCGCAAAAATCCTGCGCGGCGAAATTCCGTCAACGCGTGTTTACGAAACGGATAATGTTGTCGCTTTCATGGATGTCATGCCGCAGGGAACGGGTCACACGCTCGTGGTTCCCAAAGCGCCATCCCGCAATCTGCTGGACGCCAAGCCCGAAACTCTGGCTGAAACCATTCAGGTCGTGCAGAAGATCGCCAATGCGGTCAAGAAGGCGTTCAACGCCGATGGCGTCACTGTCATTCAATTCAATGAACCTGCCGCAGGCCAGACAGTTTACCATCTGCACTTCCACGTTATCCCGCGTTTTGAAGGCGTAGAACTCAAACCACATACGGGGAAGATGGAAGACGCTGCCGTGCTTGAATCAAATGCTGAGAAAATCCGCGCAGCACTTTGATAAGAAATGACTTTATAAGCTTAGCAAACCGGCTATCAGCAGCGCTTCTGCTACCAGAATACCGACAAGCAAGCGCTTTCCAGCAATGAGATAGGCGGCAAAGCCAGCTGCAGCTGATCCAACGCGCAGCCACATCGGGGAGTTGGCAAGCTCCCCGTTCGGGTACAGAATAAGTTGCGCAATCACACCTGCAACAAGTGCCGTCGCGACACAGCGAACAAACACCAGCACTTCCGAATCTTCACGTACACGACCGCCAACGATCACCCCCATGACACGGAAGAGATAAGTCGGAAGTGCACCTGCAAGCAGGATGAAGACAAACGGCCACCACCAGTCGGAAAAACTATCCCAGTTCATTTGGCCACATCCTTGCCGGGATTACGCGACCGGTGAAAAGCAAACGCAATCAATCCGCCCATGATACCCGTCATCAACAAATCATAGCCTGGTGCGAACTGATGAAAAATCGGGAACAACACGATCCCCGATACCATGGCAATCTGCCCTGCCCGTTCGCGTGCCGAACGCCAGAGCGATGTGAGAAAATACATCGGCGTAAGCATGAAAAGCGCTGCGAACACCACCGGTGGAAATGATGCGGAGAGCAAATAGACCACCGCGACGACCAGCGCATTTGTGCCGACGAGAACCGTACCAATTCCAGCGAAGTAACTTGTACGCATGTCGCGCGGTATATTGCGCAGCTCTTCCATTGCCATGACCCAGGCGGTAACTGCCACGAAATGGCAGAGAGCTGCGAGCGTCAGTTTTCGGGTCTTTGGTCCTTTCAGCTCCGGCAGAAGTGCGACGACCATCGGCATCAAACGGACAGACGATAATCCAACGGCCAATGCTGCCGCAGGGATTGAGGCGCCAGCGCTGATTGCGCCGATAAGAACCACCTTGGCGGGCAGTGCCCAGATGGTCAGCGTCATGAAAACCGCCTGCCCGACCGTTATCCCGCTTTCAATCGCCAATCCTGAAAAACCAATGAAGGAACTCATCAGCAAGATTGCGGGCACGCTGATAATGCGTCGCGTACCGCGAAAAAACCAACGCAAGGCGTTGGCTTGTTCTGCCGGATGAGATTCAGAACTGGGGGAGCGACTCGAAAACATATCTTAAAAATAGATCATGAAACAGAAAAGAGCACCTGCATTTAGAGCGCATCTTTGTCCGAAAACCGTTTCACACTTTTCGGGACGCGCTCTAACGCGACCTGTCCGCTTAGAAGCACTTAAAATGAAAAGGCCCTTCCGAAGAAGGGCCGTTTCGTAGAGCTTATTTCTTGCGTGGCACTTTGGGCACCGACGACTTTGCCGTGGTGGATTTGGTTGCAGGCTTGGCCGAGACTTCATCGTCCTTACCAGCCAATACCTTCTCCTTCTCGGCCTTTTTAGGTGCCGCTTTCTTGCGCTGCGGAAGCTTCTTTTCCGGAGGAATATCCTTCTTAGGCTTCACAGGCTTGTCAGCGACACTTTCAAGTACGAGATCGGTCTTACCATCGTCCTTCGTCGTTACATCGACCCGGACTGTACCACCATGCTTGAGCTTGCCAAACAGCACTTCATTGGCCAACGGCTTCTTGATGTGCTCCTGAATAACACGAGCCAGCGGACGCGCGCCCATGCGCTCGTCATACCCCTTGTCCGCAAGCCACGCGATAGCGGCTTCTGTCAGTTCAAAAGTCACACCACGTTCTGCAAGCTGGGCTTCAAGCTGAAGCACAAACTTCTGCACAACCTGATGAATGACAGGCACCGGAAGCGGACCGAACGGCACGATTGCATCGAGACGGTTGCGGAATTCCGGCGTAAACAGCCGGTTGATCGCTTCCATATCGTCGCCTTCGCGGCGTGTCGAACCAAAACCAATCGCAGCCTTTGCCATATCGGCAGCACCGGCATTGGTGGTCATGATCAGAATCACGTTGCGGAAGTCGATCTTCTTGCCGTTGTGATCGGTCAGCGAACCGTGATCCATGACCTGCAACAAGATGTTGTAAAGGTCTGGATGTGCCTTCTCGATTTCATCGAGCAGCAGCACGCAATGCGGATGCTGATCAACGCCATCAGTCAGAAGGCCGCCCTGATCGAAGCCGACATAGCCGGGAGGTGCACCGATCAAACGCGATACGGTGTGGCGCTCCATATATTCCGACATATCGAAACGCAGGAGTTCCACGCCAAGCGAGCTTGCCAGCTGTTTGGCCACTTCTGTCTTACCAACACCGGTCGGACCGGAGAACAGATAAGAACCGATTGGCTTATCCGGCTCACGCAAGCCCGCACGAGCGAGCTTGATTGCAGCCGAAAGTGCTTCAATTGCCAGATCCTGACCATAGACGACTCGCTTGAGTTCCGCATCGAGATGCGAAAGCACAACCTCATCGTCCTTGGAAACCGACTTGGGCGGGATCCGGGCCATGGTAGCAATCGTTGCTTCGATTTCCTTCACGCCAATCGTCTTCTTCCGCTTGTTTTCCGGCAGAAGCATCTGGCTTGCACCAGTTTCATCGATCACGTCGATGGCTTTGTCCGGCAACTTGCGGTCCGAGATGTAGCGCGCGGAAAGCTCCACAGCCGACTTGATGGCATCCCCCGTATATTTGACCTTATGGAAGTCTTCAAAATACGGCTTCAGACCCTTCATGATTTCAATGGCATCCGGGATGGAAGGCTCATTGACGTCAATCTTCTGGAAGCGACGAACCAGTGCACGGTCTTTCTCGAAGAACTGACGATATTCCTTATAGGTGGTCGAACCGATACAACGGATTGCACCGGAAGACAGAGCAGGCTTGAGCAGGTTCGATGCATCCATTGCACCGCCCGACGTAGCACCCGCGCCGATCACCGTATGAATTTCGTCAATGAAGAGAACCGCGCCCGGATAATCTTCGAGCTCTTTCACAACCTGTTTCAAGCGCTCTTCGAAATCACCGCGATAGCGGGTGCCGGCAAGCAGCGTACCCATATCGAGCGAAAAGATCGTGGCATCGGCGAGCGCTTCCGGCACTTCGCCTTCAACGATACGCTTGGCCAGACCTTCGGCAATCGCAGTCTTACCGACGCCAGGATCACCCACATAGAGCGGATTATTCTTGGACCGACGGCAAAGAACCTGAATGGTGCGGCTGATTTCGCTGTCACGTCCGATGAGCGGATCGATGCGACCGGATTTGGCTTTTTCGTTCAGATTGACGCAATAGGCAGAAAGAGCATCCTGCTTTTTCTTTGCGCCTTCTTCCGGTTCTACGCTTGTGCGTTCTTCGCTGGCACTTTCCGCACCACGCGGCGTGCGTGGTTCGCTGCTCTGTGTACGCTTCGAAATGCCGTGCGAGATATAATTGACGGCATCATAACGCGTCATCTGCTGTTCCTGCAGGAAGTAAGCAGCATGGCTTTCACGCTCCGCGAAAATGGCAACGAGCACATTGGCGCCCGTCACTTCCTCGCGGTTTGAAGACTGAACGTGGATGACTGCGCGTTGAATCACGCGCTGGAAAGCGGCCGTGGGTTTGGAATCCTCATCATAGCCTGTGACGAGATTATCCAGTTCACGGTCGATGTAATCTGTAACGATCCGTTTGAGATGCTCCAGATCGACGTTACAGGCGCGCATCACTGCACCTGCATCCTGATCGTCGATCAGGGCAAGCAAAAGGTGTTCGAGCGTCGCATACTCGTGATGCCGCTCGTTCGCGATGGTAAGCGCTTGATGCAGCGCCCTTTCAAGGCTGGGAGAAAACGATGGCATATGACCTCACTTTTTCTCCATTACACATTGTAATGGATGCTGGTTTTGGCGGGCAAAATCCATGACCTGACTAACCTTGGTCTCGGCAACTTCGTATGTAAATACGCCACACTCTCCGACACCGTGGTTATGAACATGCAACATTATACGCGTCGCATCGTCCATGTTCTTTTGGAAAAAACGTTGCAGGACATGAATGACAAACTCCATGGGAGTATAGTCATCATTGAGAAGCAGGACGCGATAGAGGCTTGGCTTCTTTGTTTTCGGCTGCGTACGCGTGACCACCACGGTACCGTTGTCCGGTCCGTTCCCGCCGTTGGTCTTGCTCTGCATGACTGGATTAGAATGCCGCATGAAAACTATCACCCAATGCCCAATGCTGGGGCCCAGATGTCTGGCCCCAACTATCTGCCTGCTTGCCCATATATGTAGGGCGTCATGCGATGATTTTAAGCCCTTCGGCGACACTTGCAACCGAGACTTATGACAAGCCGCAGCATTGGCACAATTATCTCAATAAGTTTATCGGGAAATTCCAGTTCCCCGAAAGGCAAACCTTGTCGCTTCAGCGGAATTCACGGTTCGACTGAAAAAACTGACAGGCAATTTTTTTCAAGTTTTATGAATAAGTCGGTTACCATAAACGGATTGGTAACGCTGATGACAGTAAGGTCACGGAATTAGATTGCTGTGTGCCCTTTGCGCCGCAGTTCAAAAAAACCGGGATACAGGCAGGTCATCATCGTGCGTACCGCATTCAGTAAAGTCGCATACGCCTTGAAAAGAGCAGCGCAAGCCACTCTTCTTCTCGCTGTCGTAACAGGTTGCTCCACAGCCTCCACAACAGTGCCAGCCGTTGCAGCTAGCGATCGGTATGCCGCGATCGTAATCGATGCGAACACAGGTAAAACGCTGTTTGCATCCAATGCAGACGCCAGACGTTATCCTGCGTCGCTGACCAAAATGATGACCATGTATATGCTTTTCGAAGCAATGAAATCCGGTCGCATCAATAAAGATACCCGCATTCCAATCTCTGCCTATGCTGCCGCACGTCCTCCGACAAAGATCGGTTTCAAGCCGGGTCAGAGCATTCGTGTTGAAGACGCTATCCTTGCCATGGTGACAAAATCTGCCAATGACGTTGCAACAGCATCGGGTGAATTCCTCGGTGGGTCTGAAGAACGTTTTGCGCAGATGATGACATCCAAAGCCCGTCGCCTTGGCATGAGCAACACCACATTCCGCAATGCTTCGGGCCTTCCAAACATGTCGCAGGTTACGACTGCACGCGACATGGCGATCCTCAGTATCGCGCTTCGTCAGCACTTTCCGCAAGAATTCTCCTATTTCTCGCGCCGCAATTTCGTATTCCGTGGCCAGACGATCAATGGTCACAACCGTCTGCTCGGTCGCGTTGAAGGCGTTGACGGCATCAAAACCGGCTACACCAATGCATCCGGCTACAACCTCGCCTCTTCGGTCAATCTTGATGGCCGTCGTCTGGTTGCGGTTGTCATGGGTGGCAACACCGGCGCAAGCCGTGACGCTCACATGACCCAGCTGATCCGCAAATATCTGCCTGCAGCCACGCGTGGCCGCGTTTCCGAACCGCTGGTCGCAATGCGCGGCGAAGTTCCACAGGTCGTTGCATCTGTCGATCTTCCAAAGGCACGTAATGCTCCGGTTCCCGTTGCTCGCCAGATCAATGAAGTCGCAGACGTCATCAACAACGAAAGCGGCGAAGGCGACGTCGACCAGCCACAGGTTCTGGCTCTGGCAGCTCCAACGCAGCGTCCGGCAGCGATGGCTGCACAGGCAGCCGTTCGCCCGACACCAAAGGCAGCGGTTCCCGCCGCGCCTGCTCACGACATTGATCCAGTTACGACCGCATCAGCACCTGCAAGCGGTGGCTGGGCAATCCAGGTCGGCTCGCTTCCAAGTGAAGGTCAGGCACGCGACATGCTCGCAAAAGCTTCGGCTTCGGTCGGTGGCTCGCTGCGCTCCGCTTCGCCTTACACAGAAACCTTCACCAAGGGCAGTTCCACTTTCTACCGTGCACGCTTCGTCGGCTTCTCCTCGAAGCAGGCTGCATGGGATGCATGCGCATCGCTGAAAAAGAAGAATTTTGGCTGCTACGCAGTCGCGAACTAAGCATGTCTCCCAAAAGGGCGAAGCAGTTCTGCTGGGACAATGCGACTAGAGAACGATCCGAACGCAGGAGGGATACCCCTCTTGCACCGCTTTAAACCCGAAATTTGTATTGTGTAGAGGGTTTCGAGATGTCGAATATGAATGAACCGATCGGACAATATGCTTTGAAGGCCCACACATGGACCGAACAGGCACACCGCCCCTCAGGACTGGGTTCCCTGTTTTCTGTTCAGGCTTTGAAGCAGGCTGCGATTCGCATTGCTGACGTGCGTCATGGAAAAGGTTTCCATACACGCGATCTGGTTGGATTGCTGGTAAGCCACGCCGCTCGCAACCGTCGTATGGTGCAGCCACGCACAATGATGCGTATGACCTTGCCGGTAACATCAGACAAAGTTGCAGTACGTCTCACTATCGAAAGCTGAGGCCGTCACAAGCTAAAACAAAAGGCCTGCCGGTTTTGGCAGGCCTTTTTCATTTCTGAACTGTTGTTGGAAAAATACGCAAAAGCAAACCGTCAGAGCAGTCCCAGCGCAGCAAGCTCCTGCCGTAACTCGGATGGCAAAGCAGCCCTACCAGACTTTCCGGCAGCTTCATCCAGCGGAACCTCATTCTCATTGAGATAACGCCACCCCTGAAAGGCGCGCCGCGGTTGCCATTGGGTCGGGTGGATCTTTGGTTCGAGTATCAGATGACAGCGATTGATGCCCTGTTCATCTGTAAATGGACGGATATCCAGCAGGCGCTGCCTGCACTGCACATTGCCCTTGATCACCCAGTAGAGCGAACCGCCTTCCAGCAATTCGTCAACACGCTTGGGAACCATTCGCGTGGTGTGAAACTGTTCAGGAACGAGCCCGGCAGCACGCTGCTCAGCAAGCCTGAAATCGATCCAGGCTGCGAGATCTTCGATGCTGTCGCAACCGACGCAAAGTTTGACGAGATTAAGTGCCATGGAGCTGATTTAGCCAAGCTCGATGAAGGCTTCAAGTGATAAGAACATTATCTCAGCAGGCAACCACATTGACAGCCAAACCACCCTGGCTGGTTTCCTTATAACGTTCGCTCATATCGTGGCCTGTCTGACGCATGGTTTCGATACAGGCATCAAGCGGCACGAAATGCTGACCGTCGCCTTTAACTGCCAGTGATGCAGCAGTCACAGCCTTCACGGCACCAAGCGCATTGCGTTCGATGCAAGGCACCTGAACAAGCCCGCCCACAGGATCACAGGTCATGCCAAGATGATGCTCCAGAGCGATTTCAGCAGCATTCTCGATTTGCTCCGGTGTACCACCAAGAACGGCAGCAAGACCAGCCGCAGCCATGGCGGAGGCCGAACCGACTTCACCCTGACAACCCACTTCTGCGCCTGAAATGGAAGCATTATGTTTGATCACGCCACCGATAGCGGCAGAGGTCAGCAGAAAATCGCGAATGCCCTTCTCATCTGCATCGTCGTGGAAATGCAAGTAATAACGCAGAACCGCAGGCACAACGCCCGCCGCGCCATTGGTCGGAGCGGTCACAACTCGACCGCCCGAAGCATTCTCTTCATTGACTGCCATCGCATAGACGGACAACCAGTCATTGGCGAGCAACGGATTGACTTTGTTATTGCGCCAATCGTCTTCCAGCCGTTCAAAAAGCTGACGTGCACGGCGACGCACTTTCAAGCCGCCAGGCATGATACCATCACGGCTCAGCCCACGCTCAATGCAGCCACGCATTGCACCCCAGATGCGATCCAGACCTTCGTCGAGATCAAGGCAGGACATATGGCATTCTTCATTGGCGCGCTTCATATCAGCGATAGAAAGGCCGCTTTTACGCGCCATCTCCAGCATTTCAGCAGCATTGTTGAATGGATAAGGCACATCAGCCTTTTCCTCGCGCTTGCCTCCGCTGGTCTGTACACGGCTCAGTTCTTCCGCGGTGACAACGAAACCGCCACCAATCGAGAAATAGACGCGACGAAGCAACAGTCGATCACTCTTGTCGTAGGCCTCGAAAGCCATGCCATTGGCATGGCCGGGCAAAGGTGTTTTGCGATCAAGAACCAGATCGGCTTTTGGATCAAACTGATAGGCTGGATGGCCGGCAGGTTGCACAGTCTTTGCGCGCGAAACCTTTTCGACTTCACTGTCCATAATATCGGGATCAATCGAATCAGGTGTGTAGCCGCAGAGACCCAGAACCACCGCGCGATCTGTGGCATGTCCAACGCCGGTATAGGCGAGCGAGCCATGAAGGCTGGCCTTCAGTCGATAAACCTTGGCATTGGCTGGTTTCGGCCAATTGCCACTGATCAGCTCATCGAGAAACATGTGGGCAGCCGTCATCGGACCCATCGTGTGTGAACTCGAAGGCCCAATGCCAATCTTATAAAGATCGAATACCGACAGAAACATTCTACACCTATTCCGACCCACAAATGGGGAGTGCAATCTACAGCATCGGTCTATCAGACACGCGCAATAATATTACACCATTATCAGATAGTGTAGGAGAGGAGCAACGCCAACAGAATGCCGAAATGCGGCATTAAATTTCCGGTTTACGCAAAGCAGCAACCTTCGCATTCCAGTCCGAATGCAAACGTCCGTTCTATTCATATCAAATGGAAAGCTCTATCCGAAAAGTTCTTCAGCTTTTCGGAAACTATCGCACCCGCATCAAGCGGAGAAAAGGTAGGCCATGAGGATGATAGTGGCGAGGCCAACGACTGCCCAGAGCGTGACGCCCCAGCAGGATTTTTGAACGGTTTCGTCCATGGAGATTTTTAAAACCTTGTTGTGCAACTCTTATAATCAGCGTCCTTCACAACGCTGTTACCGGAGATATAATCCTGAAGCCAATGAAACGCAACCGTGAAAAATGGCGGAAATGCGGCACACTTAACCACCTCATCACATGGCCTTTCAAAAACTAGTTTAGTATCAGAACCTTAACAACAGGTATGCTTAACAAAAGCTTTAAAGTCACGGCAGAAATGCGGCATCAGGGTTGAGGCAGCAGCATATCTGTCTTACCGGTTAGCCAATACGCGGTCAGCCCTACCCACTCACGCATTGCCACACTGAAGCGCGACAGGGCCTCATTGGGTGATTCGAGATAAAGAGAAAAACTCTCTTTTGCAGGTGTTTTGTAGTCAACCGGCCATGCAACCACCTCGAAACCTGCTTTCCGAAAGCATCCGATCGAACGCGGCATATGATATGCCGACGTGACAAGAAGCCATGTTTCACCGGGCTTTGGCTGTGCCAATGCCTTCGAAAACTCGGCATTCTCCACCGTATTCCGTGATTTGTTCTCGAAAATGAAGCGTTCGCCGGAAAAGCCGAGATCAGCCAGCATCGTGCGTGTGCTATCGGCGTCAGGCGCGGATTCTTCAAAAAAGGCACCATCTCCGCCCGATACGACGATCTTTGCATCAGGATAAAGCCGCGCAAGTCGCATCGTTTCAAAGATACGATCAGCTGCGCTATTCAGCTCAAATCCCGGTCGGCCAGCATTGATATCGCCGTTCATATAGCCGCCCAGAACCACAATACCATCCACACGCTTCGACAGCTCAGTCTGTTTCGGAAAACGATCCTCCAGCGGAACGAGGAGCACGGAACCAAGCGTTGTATATCCACTGACAAACAAAACGATTGCACCGACAACAAGTGTTGTCAGCCCAAGTTTTTTAAACCCGGTCCAGATCAGCACAAGTGCAAGCAGCAGAAACACGAAGATGATTGTCAGTGGCTGAAAAAACAGCCAGAAAAGCTTGGAAATACTGAAAAACAACGCGAGCTCCGCCGATAAAGTGCACATTCAATCCGATCCGAACGAATCCGGTTCTCTGACATACTATAGCCATGCAGTTGCATGTGATAGGAATCTGCTCGACTCTTAGAGCGCATCCCGAAAAGGGTGAAACGGTTTTCGGACAAGATGCGTGTTAAATCAAAGGTATAGAGCGCCGATCTGATTCAATCAGATCGAAACGCGCTCCAATGTCATAGCTCGGGAAGAAATATGCAGAGCAATGCTGAAGCGACCGTAACGCCGTCAACCCGCCCGCGCCTGGAGCGCATCGATATTGCGCGCGGCGTAGCGCTCATTGCAATGGCGATCTACCATTTCGGCTGGGATCTCGAATTCTTCGGCTATATGGCGCCAGCCACCACTGCGCATGGTGGATGGAAACTGTTTGCCCGCTGCATCGCATCAAGCTTTCTGTTTCTGGTCGGATTCAGCCTCGTTCTCGCACATGGCCGCGCCATTCGCTGGAATGCCGTAGGAAAGCGTCTCCTGCAGATCGTGGCAGCCGCCGCGGCGATCTCAGCGGTGACCTATTATATGTCGCCGGATAATTTCATCTTCTTTGGCATTTTGCACCAAATCGCGTTGGCAAGCGTGCTCGGCCTGTTGTTCCTACGCCTGCCCGCCGTGGTAACGCTCATAGTGGCAGCTTTTGTCATTACAGCGCCGCTTTACGCACAATCTGATATTTTCAACCGGATGTGGCTTGCCTGGATCGGACTTTCGACGGTTCCGCCCCGTTCCAACGATTATGTACCACTGTTTCCATGGTTTGGCGCTGTTTTGCTCGGCATTGCGGCTGCCCGCATCTTCGAGCGCTTCAACTGGCTGCCTATGCTTTCAGGCGGCATTCAACCGCAATTTCTGCAAAAGCCGTTGACCTTCATCGGTCGCCATAGCCTCGCATTCTATCTGATCCATCAGCCGGTGTTGATCGGGCTGGTCTATATCTTTTCACAGATCATGCCACCAGCACAACCAGCGCCGCGTGAAGCGTTCACGCAATCCTGCGTATCATCCTGTATGCAGAATGGCGGTGAAGCGCTCTGTGCCCAATTCTGTGGTTGCGTGGTCAGTGAGCTCGACAAGGCAAAGCTCTTTGACGACGTCTTCAGCGGAAAAGCTGACCAGAACAACAACAGTACAGTCCAGCAAATCGCGGAAATCTGCTCACCAGTGCCAGATAATCAGCCCTGATTGTTATGTTGAAACACCAAGCTCTGCCAAACGCTCAATGCAGGCTTCTTCAACCTGATCGAGTTCAGCAAGCGTCTCGTCAATATCGCGACGCTTTTGCCTAAGGTCGCCGCGTTTTTCTTCAACGCGCTTCATCAAAAGCTTGAGCTGGCCGGTTTCACCCGGCGGTTCGCGATACATCTGCACAATCTCGTGGATCTCGGCGATCGAGAATCCGAGGCGCTTTCCCCGCATGATTTGCTTGAGAAGGTGCCGATCAGACGGCCTGAACAAGCGTGTGCGACCACGCCGCACAGGTGCGATCAACCCCTCGTCCTCATAAAAACGCAACGTACGGGTCGATATCCCGAATTCCCGCGTCAGCTCCGTGATCGTATAATATTCGCGCACTACAACATCCCAGCCTTGCAATATGCAGGCAATTGTTGTGCAACCGCATTTACGTAAAAGTCAATATTAAACCGTCACAATTGCTAATATTACCTATAAGTAGCCACCACATTTATCGCACAGCCTTGCCATCATAGTGCCGCTCATGCGTTATGAAGTGACGACAGGATTGGTAACAGACAGCGATTCATGCGGCGTTCTATAAAATATACCTTGATTGGACTGGTTATTGTTGCGCTTGTCGGCGCAGCACCTTTTGCAGTTGAACCTGTTGTCCAAAAGATCGGCGAAGGTTCGATCCGGCAACTGGCGAGAGACGGCAATTTCTGTACAACGGATGATTGCGAAGAAGGCATAAACTATGCCATTGGCTTCCTCGAAACCAATTATGGCCTCTCTCCCGAGAACGTTAAATGGTGTATGGGCGTCGATGTCATCGCGCATTATGAATTGCCGTTTGGCAATGGACTGAAAAAGTCGATAACTGATCGAATGTATCAGCGTTGCGGCGATCCTAATCAGGACGAACCTATCGGAAATTACACGGCAGAATAGAAGGCCTTTTAATTAATGACGCGTTTTTTGCGCTTTGCCGCGTGGCTGGTTCTGGCAATAATTCTTATCGTGACGATAAGCCCGATCCAGTTCCGTCCCATCACCGGTGAACCTGCCGATGTGGAACGCTTCGCAGCCTTTTTTCTTGTCGGCTTCCTGTTTGCGCTCGCCTATCCACGCCACTGGATCGCTGTGCTGTTATTGACCGTTGGATGCGCAGGCATGTTTGAGTTGCTTCAACGCTTAGCTCCGGGCCGTCACGGCGAATTCGCAGACTTTGTCTTCAAAGCAGTGGGTGCAATCGGTGGCGTTTTTATCGGGCGTGGCCTTAGCCTTCTGCCGTTCTTTTCAAAGAAGACCGGAAGTTAGCACTTAGACTTCTGTTTTCCTCGTTGGAACCAAACTGATGCATGAGCGTTCTATCAGCATCAATTCCAACGGAGGTTTGAAATGGCCGATAATAAAACAGCTAACGACGTTCAGCAGGCTCTGGAACAACAGATTTCTGATTTGCGCGGTGAGCTGAAACGCCTGTCTAAGTCTTTGGCATCCCGCACAAGCGACTTCAGAGATACCGCCGAAGACGCATTGGACGATGCTTCCGGTCGTTTCCGCCATGCAGCTCAGGCTGTTCGCGAACGCGGTCAGGCGGTGGCAGAGACTGTTAAGGAAAATCCTGGCACAGCCACGACACTCTTCGGTACTGCTGGTATCCTGGGCATCCTGATCGGCGTGGCGATTGGCTGCGCGCTCTCTGATCGCCGCTAACTGACATAAAGACTCCTCCTGACTAACCCGCGCCTCCACAGCGCGGGTTTTCTTATGGGCTTTACCTGCGCGACCATGACTGCTACTCGGAGCCATTGGCAATCTGCCACCGGTCGCAGCCTACCCGGTTAAAACAAGGACAAGCGCTTGATATGCAAGCGCAAAGACTGCACCGTGGCTTTTAAAAAGGCACGCAAATGTCTGAAAAGACAATATATTCCGATCTGAAACAACTCGGATCGAACAGCACGGTACCGCAATCACCTGAAGAGGTCGTACTTGAGCGGGTCGCAAACCCGCAGGCCGGAACACCATACTGCGTCCGTTTCACAGCGCCTGAGTTCACCTCTCTCTGCCCCATGACGGGACAGCCAGACTTCGCACATCTGATGATCGATTATGTTCCGGGAGAATGGCTGGTTGAGAGCAAATCGCTCAAGCTTTTCCTGTTCTCATTCCGCAATCATGGCGCGTTTCATGAAGACTGCACCGTGACAATCGGCAAGCGTCTGGTCGAACTGCTTCAGCCTGAGTGGTTACGTATTGGTGGCTACTGGTATCCGCGCGGTGGCATCCCGATTGATGTGTTTTATCAAACAGGTGCAGCACCTCAGAATGTTTGGATTCCTGAACAGTCTGTACCCAATTATCGTGGTCGCGGCTGATCACAAATATGGGTATCTATTGCCGCTATGCACCGCGATGCCTATGATTGGCATCAACATTAAAACCGGAAACACTTCAGATGACTAAAGTTGTTCTACTGATTTCGCTTGCTGTTCTTTCCGGCTGCGGTGCCGGAAAAGCGGCAATGGATGCGGGTAAAGGGTTCGACCGATTCGCTTGCGCGTCGCGCAATTTCAAAGGCGAACCGCCCTGCCCCCAGCCTGATAGTCCAAACCAGCCAAACCAGACGCCATAACCCGGAAAGAGGCAGCCATGGCCATTCAACCCAACGACATCCTCGATTTCTGGTTCTCCGCCAAAATGCGGGAGAACTGGTTTACCAAGAGCGACGAAATCGATGCTGAAATCCGCGAGAAGTTTCTGGCTGCCTACGAAGACGCTCGCGCCGACAAGCTCGAAGACTGGAAACAACAGCCGGAAAGCGCTCTCGCGCTGACTATTCTGTTCGATCAGTTTCCACGCAACATGTTCCGCGGCTCTCCACGCTCATTTGAAAGCGACGGTCTTGCTCGCGATGTGGCGGCTCAGGCGCTCGACCATGATTTCGACCGCAAACTGTCGGCTGAACAACGTCAGTTCTTCTATTTGCCTTTCATGCATAGCGAACATCTTAGCGATCAGAAGCGCTGTGTCGATCTTTACGAAAAACTGGGTGATCAGTTCTCATTGGGCTTTGCACAACAGCATCACGACATTATCGAGCGCTTTGGCCGCTTCCCGCACCGCAATAAGGTGCTGGATCGCGAAACGACCAGCGAAGAAGCAGAATTCCTCAAGGAACATGCAGGCTTCTGATTTCATAAAAGCTTGTAAGGCAGAATTCCACGGCGGTCGTGATCGACCGATATGCGGCTTTTGGGTGGTGGTACGGCGCGCTGAACACATTCAGCGCGCTCACAGATTCGGCAAGAAACACCGATCGGATCAAAAGCAGAGCGGGTGGCGATATCAAGCCCATCCGCATAGACAAAATCCTGCGCATGTGTGACCTCGCAGCCGAGTGCTATGGCATAGCGGCGCTGCGGGGCATTGAAACCGCCTTCACTCTTCGTAAGCTCCGTCGCGACACAGAGATAACGAGCACCGTCCGGCGTCTCCGCAAGCTGACGAATAATGCGCCCCGGCATTTCAAACGCCTGATGCACATTCCAGAGCGGACAGGCTGCACCATAACGCGCAAATTGCAGTTTGGCCGCACTGTGACGCTTGGTGATGTTTCCGGCTCTGTCGATACGCGCAAAAAACACCGGCACACCGCGCTGGCCCGAGCGCTGCAAGGTGCTTAACCGATGCGCGACCTGTTCAAGACTTGCGCCAAAACGCGAGGCGAGCAATTCCAGATCATGCCGGAGTTCTTTCGCAGCCGACAAAAATGTCTGATAGGGCAGCATCAACGCGCCGGCAAAATAATTACGCAGTCCGATTTTGCAAATTTCAACAGCTTCGGTTGAGCGAAAGTCTGCACGTTTCGCAATTGCCGTGACGATTTCTTCCATTTCCAGTTCTGCAATCTGAAATGCAATCTGAAAGTTTCGTGTCGAAGCAGGCGAATAAGGATTGAGATGGAGAATACGGGTTTCAGGATTGAAACGGCGCAGAATCGCCTCATCCGGGTCAGCACGCGCAACACGCACCCGATGATGATTCTCCATATATTGCGGCAGTGCCACACCAATGTCGCGCCCTGGAATATCAAGTTTTGCAGCAAGATTTTCTGCTGCAATATCAATCTCATGTACGTAGTTATCGATAAAATGGAAAAAGTCGCGTACTTCTTCATAGGGTGCAGGCTCGGCAACCGATGGCGCGCGCCCAAGTTGATTATCGAGGCTCGCAAGCTGCTCGCTATTGCGCCGATAGGCCTGATGACAGGCGATCAGCGCATGCGCCAATCCCGGCGCATTCTGCGTGATCAGCTTCAGTTCCTGCAAATTCGGCTTGTAGTTATCAAAGACTGGATCAGCCAGGGCTTCTGAAACAGCGGATAACAAACGATCATCATCGCCCAGCGAAATCGCACCAATGTCGATCTGGTAATTCTCGGCAAGTGCCAAAAGAACAGCAGCTGAAACCGGCCGCTGATTGTTCTCGATTTGGTTGAGGTAACTCGTTGAAATACCTAAGCGTTCAGCAAAACCAGACTGGGTTGTCCGATGCTGCTCGCGTATTTCACGGATTTTTCTGCCAACGTAAAGTTTTCTCGGTGCCATATTTGCAAATTCGCATTTCGCTATTTGCAAATTTATAAATTACACAGCCACACCTTTTCAAGCTTTCAGAATGCGGCATACTGGCTCTAATCATTGGAACAACAATCCGCAATTTCATAGCTTTCCAAAGGCATAGCGAATGCAGGAACTTCTCGAACAACTTGAAGCGCGTCGCGCTGAGGCGCGCATCGGCGGCGGGCAAAAACGTATTGATGCCCAGCACGGCAAGGGCAAGCTCACGGCCCGCGAAAGACTGGAAGTGCTGCTCGACGAGGGATCGTTCGAGGAGTTTGACATGTATGTCACACACCGCTGCACCGATTTCGGCATGGAAAAGCAGAAGATTGCGGGTGATGGCGTCGTCACCGGCTGGGGCACGATCAATGGCCGGCAAGTCTATGTGTTCAGTCAGGATTTCACAGTTCTTGGCGGCTCACTGTCAGAAACCCATGCCCAGAAAATCTGCAAGATCATGGACATGGCCATGCAGAACGGTGCGCCAGTGATCGGGCTCAATGATTCGGGTGGCGCACGCATTCAGGAAGGTGTGGCCTCACTCGCGGGCTATGCCGATGTCTTCAAGCGTAATGCCGATGCCTCCGGCGTTATTCCGCAGATTTCAGTCATCATGGGCCCATGTGCCGGTGGCGCGGTTTATTCTCCAGCCATGACTGATTTCATTTTCATGGTGCGCGACTCATCCTACATGTTCGTGACAGGCCCGGATGTGGTCAAAACCGTCACCAATGAGATTGTCACTGCAGAAGAACTGGGCGGCGCTTCAACCCACACGAAGAAATCATCTGTTGCCGATGGCGCATATGAAAACGATATCGAGACGCTGGAACAAGTGCGTCTTCTGTTCGACTTCCTGCCGCTTAATAATCGCGAAAAATCACCGACCCGTCCCTTCCACGACGACCCCGCACGTCTTGAAATGCGGCTCGATACGCTGATCCCCGATAGCGCCAATAAGCCCTACGATATGAAGGAGCTGATCCTCGCGCTGGCGGATGAAGGCGATTTCTTCGAAATTCAGGAAGCTTTTGCCAAGAATATCATCACCGGCTTCATCCGCATGGAGGGGCAAACAATTGGTGTCGTCGCCAATCAACCGATGGTGCTGGCTGGCTGCCTTGATATCGATTCGTCGCGCAAAGCTGCACGTTTCGTGCGCTTCTGCGATGCCTTCAATATCCCGATCCTCACTCTTGTCGACGTTCCGGGCTTCTTACCCGGCACGGCACAGGAATATGGCGGCGTCATCAAGCATGGTGCAAAACTGCTCTTTGCCTATAGCCAGGCTACCGTTCCGATGGTTACGCTTATCACCCGCAAAGCCTATGGCGGCGCTTATGATGTGATGGCATCCAAACATATCGGTGCCGATATGAATTATGCATGGCCCACCGCAGAAATCGCCGTCATGGGTGCCAAGGGCGCCACCGAAATTCTGTACCGCTCAGAACTTGGCGACACCGAAAAAATCGCTGCTCGTACAAAAGAATATGAAGAACGCTTCGCCAATCCGTTCGTTGCTGCCGAACGCGGCTTCATTGATGAGGTGATCATGCCGCATTCATCCCGCCGCCGCATCGCCCGCGCGTTCTCTGCTCTGCGTAACAAGAGCCAGAACGCGCCATGGAAGAAACACGACACAATTCCGCTGTGATAGCGATGGGTGGGAACAAAATGATCAAGAAAATCCTCATTGCCAATCGTGGCGAAATCGCATGCCGGGTTATCAAAACGGCAAAGAAAATGGGCATCGCGACAGTTGCAGTCTATTCCGATGCCGACCGTAACGCGCTGCATGTCAAAATGGCTGACGAGGCCATACATATCGGACCAGCGCCCTCGAACCAGTCTTATATCGTTGTCGATAAAATTCTGGCGGCAATCAAGGAAACCGGGGCCGATGCAGTGCACCCAGGCTATGGTTTTCTGTCCGAGAACCCGCGCTTTGCCGAAGCATTGAAAGCCGCCAACGTCACCTTCATTGGCCCGCCGGTGAATGCCATTGAGGCCATGGGTGACAAGATCACCTCGAAAAAACTGGCCGCTGAGGCAGGCGTGTCTACCGTTCCCGGTCATATGGGGCTGATCGAAGACGCCGACGAGGCGGTGAAAATCGCAACTTCTGTCGGCTATCCGGTAATGATCAAAGCGTCTGCCGGCGGCGGCGGCAAGGGTATGCGCATTGCATGGAACGACGACGAAGCCCGTGAAGGGTTCCAGCTATCCCGTAATGAGGCGAAATCCTCTTTCGGTGATGACCGCATCTTCATTGAAAAATTCGTCACGCAACCGCGCCATATCGAAATTCAGGTCCTCGGCGATCAGCACGGCAACGTCGTCTATCTTGGCGAGCGTGAATGCTCCATCCAGCGCCGCAATCAGAAGGTCATCGAAGAAGCACCCTCGCCCTTCCTTGATGAAGCAACCCGCAAAGCCATGGGCGAACAGGCCGTCGCGCTTTCCAAAGCCGTCGGCTACTATTCGGCAGGCACTGTCGAGTTCATCGTTGATGGCGAGCGCAATTTCTATTTCCTCGAAATGAACACGCGATTGCAGGTCGAACATCCGGTGACAGAACTCATCACCGGCATTGATCTGGTTGAAGAAATGATCCGTGTGGCTTCGGGCGAGAAGCTGCGCATTACGCAGGCTGATGTGAAGCTCAACGGTTGGGCCATTGAAAGCCGCCTCTATGCAGAAGATCCATATCGCAACTTCCTGCCCTCCATTGGCAGGCTGACGCGCTATCGCCCTCCGGTCGAAGGCCAAGACAAAAATGGCTCAATCATCCGCAACGATACGGGTGTCTTCGAGGGTGGTGAAATCTCGATGTATTATGACCCCATGATCGCAAAGCTCTGCACATGGGCACCAGATCGATTGAGCGCAATCGACGCCATGGGCGAAGCGCTTGATGCGTTTGAAGTGGAAGGCATTGGCCACAACCTGCCATTCCTTTCGGCCGTTATGGATCATCCGCGTTTTCGGGCTGGCGCATTGACCACAGCCTTCATCGCAGAAGAGTATCCCGATGGGTTTGCAGGCGTAACAGTGTCAGAGCAAGACGCCCATGTTCTGGCTGCGGTAGCAGCTCAGATCAACATGGTCGTTGAACAGCGCAACAGCCAAATTTCCGGCAAACTTTCCACACAAAAACAGTCTCTTCCAACCGACTGGGTTGTTACATTCAGTGGCTTCAGCCTGCCGATCCGGATTGCAGAAGGTGAAGGCGGAACGACAATCAACTTTGTCGATGGCCTCAGTCTGCCAGTCGCCAGCGATTGGCATCCAGGCAATCAGCTTGGATCATTCACGATTGGTGGCAAACCAGTCGCCGTAAAGGTTTTGCGTTCAGGAACCGGTTGGCGCTTGCGCTGGCGTGGCATCGATGTCGTTGCGCATGTGCGTTCGCCGCGCGTGGCCGAACTGGCAACACTCATGCCCATTAAGCTGCCGCCCGATACATCGAAAATGCTGCTTTGCCCAATGCCGGGCGTCATCACCTCCGTACTTGTGAAAGACGGTGACACGGTCGAGGCTGGCCAACCACTTGCTACGGTAGAAGCCATGAAGATGGAAAACGTGCTGCGTGCGGAACGCCGTGCTACCGTAAAACGCATCGCTGCGGAGGAAGGCGTAAGCCTGGCGGTTGATGAACTCATTATGGAATTCGAGTGAGGGGCTTCGTGGGATGGAGAATAAGCCAATGACGCAGAAGACCCGTGCGGACTGGGAGGCGTTGGCCGAAAAGGAACTGAAACGCCCCGCAGACAGCCTTGTCTGGCACACACCGGAAGGCATTGACGTTAAGCCGCTCTATACTGAGGATGATCTCAATCATGTCGGGCATCTTGGCACCCTGCCCGGCTTCGAGCCGTTTCTACGTGGCCCACGTGCGACCATGTATGCGGGCCGCCCGTGGACTATTCGTCAATATGCGGGCTTCTCCACGGCGGAAGCCTCCAACGCTTTTTACCGCAAGGCACTTGCCGCGGGTCAGCAGGGCGTGTCGGTGGCCTTCGACCTTGCCACTCATCGCGGCTATGACAGCGATCATCCCCGCGTTGAAGGTGATGTCGGCAAAGCTGGCGTTGCCATTGATTCCGTCGAGGACATGAAAATTCTTTTTGACGGTATCCCGCTTGAAAAAATCTCCGTCTCCATGACCATGAACGGCGCAGTGATCCCGATCCTCGCCAATTTCATCGTCGCTGGTGAAGAACAAGGCGTGTCGCGTGATCTGCTTTCAGGCACCATTCAGAATGATATTCTGAAAGAATTCATGGTCCGAAACACTTATATCTATCCGCCGGAACCATCCATGCGGATCATTGCGGACATCATCGCCTATACAGCAGCCGAAATGCCGAAATTCAATTCGATTTCCATTTCCGGCTATCACATGCAGGAAGCAGGTGCCACGCTGGTGCAGGAACTGGCCTTCACACTGGCCGATGGTCGTGAATATGTGCGTGCCGCGCTCAATAAAGGCCTCAATGTCGATGAGTTTGCAGGGCGTCTGTCGTTCTTCTTCGCCATCGGCATGAACTTCTTCATGGAAATCGCCAAGTTGCGCGCAGCCCGCCTGCTCTGGTCGCGTATCATGAAGGAGTTCGATCCGAAGAAGCCAGGATCGCTGATGCTGCGCACTCATTGCCAGACATCCGGTGTATCGTTGCAAGAGCAGGATCCTTACAACAATATCGTTCGCACAGCGTTTGAGGCTATGTCGGCAGCGCTTGGTGGCACACAATCGCTGCATACCAATTCTTTCGACGAAGCCATTGCTCTGCCAACGGAATTCTCTGCGCGCATAGCCCGCAACACGCAGCTTATTTTGCAAAATGAAACCGGGGTCACCAAGGTCGTGGATCCGCTTGCAGGCTCCTATTACATTGAAAGCCTGACCAATGAACTGGCGGAAAAAGCATGGGCGCTGATTGAAGAAGTCGAAAGCCTCGGCGGCATGACCAAAGCCGTCGAAAGTGGTTTGCCCAAGCGACTGATTGAAGAAGCAGCCACTAAACGGCAGGCAGCGGTTGATAAGGGTGAAGAAGTCATCGTTGGCGTCAACAAGTTCCGCCTCGAACAGGAAGACGAAATCGACATTCTTGAGATCGATAACACCGCCGTCCGCAGTTCGCAGATTGCCAACCTTAACCGGATTAAGGAAACACGCAACAAAGCGAAAGTTGAAGCAGCGCTGGCTGAACTGGAAAAAGTTGCAAAAACCGGCGAAGGCAACATTCTCGCAGCCGCAGTCGAAGCATCGCGTGCTCGTGCAACTGTCGGCGAAATTTCAGATGCCATGCGTAGCGCTTTTGGTGATCATGCGGCCGTGCCGAAGGTCGTCAGAAAAGTCTATGGCGCAGCCTACGAAAATGAGCCGGAATATCTGACCCTCGTGGAACGTCTGGAAGAGTTCTCCAAACATACAGACGACAAGCCCCGCATCATGGTGGCCAAGCTCGGTCAGGATGGCCACGATCGCGGCGCGAAAGTTATCGCCTCAGCTTTCGGTGACATTGGCTTTGAAGTGCTCGCCGGTCCACTGTTTCAAACACCTGAGGAAGCAGCTGATATGGCCATCAAGGCCAAGGTTCATGTGTTGGGCGTTTCATCATTGGCGGCCGGTCACAAAACGCTGCTGCCCCAACTCGTAGATACACTTCGCAAGAAGGGTGCCGAAAATATCATCGTTGTCTGTGGCGGTGTCGTCCCGCGTCAGGATTATCAATATCTGTTCGACCACGGCGTATCGGCTGTGTTCGGCCCCGGCTCCAATGTGCTCGATTGTGCACGTGCAGTGCTTGATCTCATGGAAGGAAAGCGCCGCAATCTTTGAGCATAAACAGATAGATAAACAAGAAAAGAGACTCATTTTCTGAACCTCTTGAGAAGCCGGGCGAAAAGCCCGGCTTCATTGTCCTAAAGTCCCATCAATGAATTCTATCAATTCTTGGGGCCAGCAAACCCGGCAATGGTTGAGCTTGTGACCGACACCGGATCGCTTGCCGGAAATGTATCTTCCAGCCCTTCATCCAGCTGACGTTCAAGTTCCGATTTGTCGCCTGCGCGACGCGCACTTGGAACAGTCAACAAGCTAGCAGGTTCAATACCGCACTCGATACAGGCAACGCTTAAGGCCTCTCCAAGCTTGAGTACCGCTTTGCGTATCACAGCATCCCGTGAAAGCTCGGCCTCAGTATCATTCTCAACCTTGACCGTAATCCGCTCTTCGCTCTCGGTGACGAATTCAACGATATAGGTTGCAAAACCACCAAGCGAACTGACGCGTGTTTCAACAATGTCCATAGCTTCACCTCCGCATTTCACCTTCAGACACAACGGTCATCCGCACCGATAGTTCCCGAAAAGGAACCTGTCCGATGCTGAAACGTTTCCGGCATATTATGGGAGGACGCCATGTCTCAGTTTTTTACGCAACTAAGTGAAAAGGCCTCCGAACTTGCGGGGCACTATGCTGCGTTTATTCTCGCGACGCTCTTCATCCTGTTCTGGGGTGTGAGTGGTCCCTTTTTTGATTTTTCTGATACCTGGCAGCTGGTTGTGAACACCTCGACTACCATTATCACGTTCCTGATGGTGTTTCTGATCCAGAACTCGCAGGACCGCGAAGCGAGTGCCACCCAAGCCAAACTCGATGAAATATTGAACCACCTCTGTATTCTTAAAAGTGAGACAATCGGCGCCGAGCATCTGCCGTTGGATAAGTTGAAAGCCATGATCAAGCATCTTGAAGCAGAAGGTCGACATCCCAGCGTTTCAAGCAGCTCTCAGAATCAAAATGAATGAGCTTTATGCCATCACCCTTTCCCGCTCGAACGTCAGGCCTATATGCCAATGAGGAGTGACAACCGGAAGGAGATTTTTATGGCCATAACTCGAAAAGAAGAAGCTCGTGCGTTGAACGCTGAGGAAAAAGAGCTGGTAGAAAAATCGCACCATCCGATTCTTCAGGATGTTCCTGACTCAGAGCTTTCGCAACTGGCCAAGCTCTTACGTGATCGTCGCAGCAAAGCGCGCGATCAGGCCCACCAGCGCCGCCGCGAGATGCGCGGGAAAGCTGCCGCCAGAGGTGCTTCGGCATCCAAGGCTGATGAAGGTTCGCATCTAAAGGTTTCAGTCCTGGCAATGGCGATGCGTCGCATCAATGCTGAAGTGGATCGTCGTCGCAGCATGTCTGCAAGCAATGATCTGATTGCGAATGCGCAGAAGGCGTTAGCCACGAAGAAAGCCAATGAAAAGAAGGATAATACTTTCAATACACGTCATGCACGGCATGGCATGCGCAACATACCCAGCGAGAAGGCCGATAGTCTCATCCGTCCTATGGAGCGCGGTCGTCTGAAAAAAGCCGCCAGTGTCGCCCAGGCCAAGCGCGACTCTCGACAGGACGCTGCGAGCTAAACCAGCATAAAACATCTTCTGGAAGATTTTAATTCTTCCAGAAGAGACAATGAAAACAATCTTCTAAAGAAATTTCTTATAGAACAACTTACAGCATTTCCAATGCTGTTTTGCGCGTTGGCGGAGCAAAGGTTCTGTCCAGCAAAGTCAGCTGTTCCTCTGTCAGCCTTATGTCCGCAGCATTGCGATTTTCACGCACATGACCGAGCTTTGATGTCTTCGGAATTGCAATCACATCGCCATTGCGCATGGTCCAGGCAAGCGCAACAGCCGCCGGCGAAACCCCGATTTCATCGGCAACTTCATGTAATACACTATTGCCCAAAAGCCTGCCCTGTTCGATCGGCGAATAGGCCATCAGGGGAGTTTTCTGCCCTGCACACCATGGCATCAAATCAAATTCTGGCCCACGCCGGATCAAATTATAGAGTATCTGATTGGCCGCCACGGCTGTGCCGCCTGTAACGATCGTCAGTTCTTTCATATCGCCGGTATCGAAATTGCTGACACCCCATGCGCCAATCTTGCCTGCCTGCTGCAGTTTCTCAAAAGCAGCCAGGGTCTCCTCCAGCGGATATCGCCCACGCCAGTGCAGAAGATAAAGATCGATCTTTTCAGTGCCAAGCCGCTTGAGACTACGCTCACACGCTTCAATCGTGCCCTCTAAGGAGGCATTGTATGGCAGCACCTTACTGACGAGAAAGACACTATCACGGCGACCTTTGATCGCCTCGCCCACGACTTCTTCTGCACCGCCATCCGCATACATTTCAGCAGTGTCGATCAGTGTCATGCCAAGTTCGATGCCGCATTGCAGCGCCTCGACTTCCAGTCGCCGTTGGCGCGTATCTTCGCCCATATACCAAGTGCCCTGCCCAAGTGCAGGCACATGGGTACCCGATGCCAGTTTCACTTGCGGGATTGTTCCGGTCATGGCTCGCCTCTTGATGCTTTCAGGATGCGCATAAAATCGCGACATCGAAAAAACATAGGCTACATCAGGCAAACTGCAAGCCAAAGCCTTGCATCAGGCGACGAATGGCATAATCCGGCTTCTGTGATGTAAACACCGCCAGATCATCGTGATGATGCAATTCCTCATCAATCTGCCGCGGTTGCAACAGCGATACGGTGCGCCGTGCGATAGCTTCCGCTGGGTCAAGCCAATCAACTGGCCAGGGAGCCAATCGGCGGAACACATTCGCGAGAAACGGATAGTGGGTGCAGGCGAGCACAACGATATCCGTGCGTTCTCCGTCTTTTTCGACAAAGCAAGGCGTGATCTGCTCAATAACCAGCGCCTCATCGATTTCTTCGCCACGAATATGGGCCTCGGCGACTGCGGCAAGCCTGTCTGCTCCGACCAATCGCACGTGACATTGCGTGGCAAATGATTGGATAAGATCCCGGGTATAGGCGCGCTTGACAGTCCCCGGTGTCGCAAGAACAGAAACCAGTCCCGATGATGTACGTTCAGCAGCAGGCTTGATCGCAGGCACAGTGCCGACAAAAGGTACGGCCGGATAAGCGCGCCGCAGATCATCCAGCACCAGTGTCGAAGCCGTGTTACAGGCAATAACTGCGATTTCGGGATCGTGCTCCGCAATGAACCTGCCAAAAAGCTCGACAATGCGGGCGCGCAACGCTTCTTCTTCCCATCCACCATAGGGAAAACCGGCATCATCCGCGATATAGACAAATCGCCGGTCAGGCATCAGCACTCGCGCCTCACGCAGAACCGTCAAACCGCCAATACCGCTATCAAAGACCAATATGGGCTTTTCATAGGTGGCAGACGACGTGTCGGAAAGGCGAACTGCGGATGCGTGTTTCATTCAGCCTTGTCCTCAATTGCAGGTTTGCGAGCGCGCCCCTCAGGTGCCCCCGAGCCACGCGGCTTTTTCGGCGTAAACACATCAAGCGATGTAATGACGCCACGCAGAAGTTTGAGTTCTGCCGATGCAAAACCTGCACGCGTCAGCACCGAGCGCAGATTATTGACCATGATTTCTTTTTTCGCCTCAGGGCGGAAATAACCGCGAACATCAAGCGCCTCTTCCAGATGATTGAAAAGACTCTGCAATTCCAGCTTGGGCGCCGCTTCCATTTCCGGTCCACGGAAAACCGTATCTGTCTGGCTTTCGAGACCCGATTTCATCCACTCATATGACATAAGCAGTACGGCTTGTGCGATATTTAGTGAGGCAAAGGCTGGATTGACCGGGAAAGTCACCAGCTCATCTGCGAGACCAACCTCTTCGTTGCTCAAGCCGAAACGTTCCCGGCCGAACATAATGCCGGTTTTCTCACCAGCTCCGAAACGGCGGCGCAATTCACCGTTGGCTTCCACAGGGCTGCGCACCTGTTTAAAGCCGTCGCGCTCGCGCGCTGTGGTGGCATAAACGAAGTTGAGATCAGCAAGCGCTGAAGGCAGATCATCATAAACGACCGCATTGTCGATGATATGATCCGCCTTACTGGCTGCGGCCCGCGCCTTTTCGCTCGGAAACTCTTCACGTGGCTGGACAAGTCGTAACTCGGCAAGACCAAAATTTGCCATGGCGCGCGCCACCATGCCGATATTCTCCGGCAATTGCGGGTTAACCAGAATGATCGCCGGCCCTTCGGTGATCATTGGGCGCTGTTTGTCTGTTCCTGCCATGATATTTTCCGCTAAAGCATAGTGCAGCCAAATGTTTCATTCAGCGTCCGCGACCATGCGACAATTGTAAGAAATCAGAGCGAGCAAATCCGGTAAAATTAAGTGCGATACGCTCTGATGCTTTAGGATCGTGGCGCTTCCCTGACATAATTGGCAAAAAATCGCAAAGATTCCCCTTACATTCGATATCGAAAATCGCGTGTAGTAGCGGAATAACACCAGTCTGCCTCCCATCCATGTCACACTGTCGGCACCGACATCGAAGTTTACAGGGAGGAAAATCATGTCCGGCAAAAAAATTCTCATGATCTGCGGCGACTTCTGCGAAGATTACGAAACAATGGTTCCGTTCCAGACGCTCCTCGCCGTCGGACACAAGGTCCATGCCGCTTGCCCCGGCAAGAAGGCGGGCGATTCAATCGCAACGGCCATTCATGACTTCGAGGGGCATCAGACCTATACCGAAAAGCCAGGCCATAATTTCACACTCAACGCCACCTTTGCCGATGTGAAGGCCGAAAACTATGACGCGCTTGTCATTCCCGGCGGTCGCGGACCGGAATATCTGCGCCTTGATGATAAAGTCATCGCCATCGTCAAACATTTCTTTGACGCCAACAAACCTGTGGCAGCCGTTTGTCACGGCGCGCAGCTTCTTGCCGCGGCGCGCGTTCTCGAAGGCCGCACCTGCTCCGCATACCCAGCATGCCGCCCAGAAGTGGAGCTTGCAGGTGGCACATATGCCGATATCCCCGTCGATCAGGCCGTCACAGACGGCAATCTGGTTTCAGCGCCCGCATGGCCTGCTCATCCTGCATGGTTGTCGCAGTTCCTCGCTGTTCTTGGCACCAAAATTACCCACGCTTAAGTGACGCTTTGCCTGCAACTCTAATCCGGTTGCAGGCAGCATCAAACTGCGCAACACTAACATGGGAGACATTTCGGGAGGAATGCATGTGCAGATTGTTCATCGGGGCTGATCCGGAACTTTGGCAAAGCGTCACACGCTCGTTGCGTATTGATGGCGTCGTGACCAGCGTACGGCTCGAGAACTTCTTCTGGTTCGCGCTGGAAGATATCGCTTCGCGCGACGACCTGACCGTCAATCGCCTGCTGGGTCGCCTTTATGATGAATCGCGTGCCGAAGGCCACGATCTCGATAATTTCGCATCGTTCCTGCGTGTCTGCTGTGGTCGCTATCTCGCCCTGCAGGTTAGCGGTCTTGTCCCGATGGATAAGACAACGGCAATTTCGACGCTCGACGCAGATGCCATATTGCTACGCGAGCAGGAAACTTATCGTGATCAACGCTCAAAATGGCAAAAACCAGCACATCACGCCGCCTGAAAATGTGCCTATAGGCCAAAGAATAAGCCTCTGACACTTTGCCTTCGCGTTCACCGATGCTATACGGTCGCGACGCATTAAATGAGAGGCTTTATCAATGGCAAAAATCAAGGTTGCGAACCCGGTCGTTGAACTCGACGGCGATGAAATGACCCGCATCATCTGGCAGTTCATCAAGGACAAGCTGATCCATCCCTACCTCGACATCGATCTGAAATATTACGATCTGTCAGTAGAACATCGTGATGAAACCAATGACCAGGTTACCATTGATGCGGCTAATGCCATCAAGGAACATGGCGTTGGCGTAAAATGCGCAACCATTACGCCGGACGAAGCCCGCGTTGAAGAATTCAAGCTCAAGAAGATGTGGAAGTCGCCTAACGGCACCATCCGTAACATCCTCGGCGGCGTTATCTTCCGCGAACCAATCATCTGCAAGAATGTCCCTCGTCTGGTTCCGGGCTGGACCCAGCCAATCATCGTTGGCCGTCATGCTTTCGGTGATCAGTACCGCGCGACCGATTTCAAATTCCCAGGCAAGGGCACGCTGTCGATCAAGTTCGTCGGTGAAGATGGCGAAACCATCGAGCACGAAGTCTATCAGGCTCCAGCGGCTGGCGTGGCTATGGCCATGTACAATCTCGACGAATCGATCCGTGAATTTGCGCGCGCCTCGCTGAACTACGGCCTGCAGCGCAATTACCCGGTTTATCTGTCGACCAAGAACACCATCCTCAAGGCCTATGACGGTCGCTTCAAGGACATTTTCGAAGAAGTCTATCAGGCTGAATTCGCTGAAAAGTTCAAGGAAGCAAAGATCTGGTACGAACATCGTCTGATCGACGACATGGTTGCTTCGGCCCTCAAGTGGTCCGGCGGCTACGTTTGGGCTTGTAAGAACTATGACGGCGACGTGCAGTCCGACATCGTGGCACAGGGCTTCGGCTCGCTTGGCCTGATGACCTCGGTTCTGATGACGCCAGATGGCAAGACCGTTGAAGCTGAAGCTGCACACGGCACCGTAACCCGTCACTACCGCCAGCATCAGAAGGGCGAGGAAACCTCGACCAACTCGATCGCTTCGATCTTCGCATGGACCCGCGGCCTCGCTCACCGGGCAAAGCTTGATAACAATGCAGAGCTGAAGCGCTTTGCCGACACGCTTGAAAAGGTCTGTGTAGATACCGTTGAAAGCGGCTACATGACCAAGGATCTGGCGCTGCTCATCGGTCCGGATCAGCCTTGGCTCTCGACCACCGGCTTCCTCGACAAGATCGATGAAAACCTTCAGAAGGCAATGGCTGCTTAAACTGAAGCCAATGCCAATTCAGATCAAGACGGCGGGTTTTTCCCGCCGTTTTTTGTTTGCGTTTAACTATTTCCTCTCGCAAGCAACAGGCCCGCTGGCTAGTCTGTCCCTAACGAGATAGGGAGGACTGATATGTCGACAATTCGGGCATTAGCGCCGCAAGACCGGGCAGCATGGGAGCCATTATGGAAAGCCTATCAGGTCTTTTACGAAGTCGATATTCCAGCTGAAACCACGAGCCTCACATGGGAACGTTTTCACGACGCGTCGGAACCAATGCACGCATTAGGCGCGTTTGATGACGACGGATGCCTCGTCGGCTTTGTCCATGCAATATTTCACCGCTCTTGCTGGCTGCCAAAATGGACCTGCTATCTTCAGGATCTCTATGTCGAAAACAGCCAGCGTGGAAAAGGCACCGGCGCAGCACTGATTGATGCAGTGGCTGATCTCGCGCGTGAAGAAGGCGCAGGCAGGCTCTATTGGCTCACACACGAAAGCAATGCCACCGCACGCCGTCTTTATGACGCCATCGCCCAACAGTCCGGCTTCATCCAATATCGAAAGGCCTTATAAGCCGCCTGATATACCCGACTGGTTTTTCGTTTCTTTTTAGCACGAGAAAGAGCATCCTGTTGCTCAGCTTGCAGGGAGGATGAAAAATGAGCGATTTGAAGCTTTACACCAACCCCATGTCACGCGGACGCATTGCGCGCTGGATGTTAGAGGAAATAGGTAAACCCTACGATGTAGAAATCCTCGACTTTGGCCCCCCCATGAAAGGGCCAGATTACTGCTCCATCAACCCAATGGGCAAAGTGCCTGCAATTCGCCACGGCAAGGATATCGTGACAGAAGTTGCAGCCATCTGTGCCTATCTTGCAACCACATTCCCAGAAGCTGGTCTCGCCCCGCATCCTGACGAGCGTGCCGATTTCTATCGTTGGCTTTTCTTCACATCGGGCCCGGTCGAAGCCGCTCTATCCAATCACGCGCTGGGTTATGAAGTGCCAGCCGACAAACAGGGCATGGTGGGTTATGGCAATTACGATACCGTCGTGAATACGCTCGACAAAGCCATTTCCCGTCACCCTTATATTACCGGCTCACGCTTCACCGCAGCCGACGTCTATGTCGGCTCACATGTTGGCTGGGGTTTGCGCTTTGGCACATTACCAGCAAAACCTGCCTTTACGGCCTATTGGGATCGTTTGAAAGATCGCCCCGCCCTGAAACGCGCCAATGAGTTGGATGACGCCGCAGCAGCGGCTCGAAACAATATCTAAAGCTGAAAAGCCTTGGCAAAAGCCTGAGCCCCGATGGGTGAGAAAGCAATAACGCGGCCTTCTTCCCGACGCGCCCAGCCTTTATCGATGAAGTTTTTCAGGAGTGCCGCGCCAAGTGCCCCGCCAAGATGGTTGCGCCTTTCGCTCCAGTCGAGGCAGTGACGGCAAAGCGGTCGTTTGCCCTTTTGCAGCATATCCACATCAATGCCGAGGCAAGAGAAGAATGACTTCCCTTCATCGGTGAGCAGAGGTTCACCGGCATCATCGATCAGACCAAGTCTGTGGGATGCGTCGAGCATTTCAACGCCGCGCTCGCCTGCCAGATGATCGTAACAAATTCGCGCCTTACGCAGTGCATTGTCTTTAGGACCAGTACGAACACGCACTGCGCCAGTGCGTTGTGCAAGGCCCATAAGTCCTTCCAGAACCTGCGCCACATCCGTGCCTGAAAGCCTGAAATAACGGTGCCTGCCCTGCTTTTCGGCTACGAGCAAATTGGCTGCATCGAGCTTTGAGAGATGCCCGCTGGCTGTCTGAATCGTCACGCCTGCTGCTGCTGCAAGTTCGCTTACCGTCAAAGCACGCCCGTCCATCAGCGCGGTCAGCATGTTTGCGCGCGCCGGATCACCCAGCAGGGATGCAACTGAAGCTATGATCGGTCCGTCTTTCATACTTCGATGCTAACCGAAGCATGGATGCATTTCAATAGGCTAAACAGTCTCCACCAAATCCACCAACTCAGGAGACGACGATGATTACCTGCTTTATCCGCTATCAGATCGACCCGTACAAAGCAGAAGCTTTCGCGGAATATGCGCGCAATTGGGGACAAGCAAGCCCACGTTGCGGCGCGAACCTGATTGGTTATTTCGGTCCGCATGAGGGTTCAACTACTACGGCCTATGGCGTCTATTCCGTCGAAGATCTTGCCGCCTATGAAGCATTTCGTGCGCGACTTGCATCTGATCCAATCGGTCAGGCAAATTATGATTTTGCAAAACGCGAACAGTTTATCCGCTCGGAAGAGCGTATCTTTCTCAAGCTGCAATCGGCCCCACATGCGGAGTTTATCAAGCCATGATCGCTGTTATTTTTGAAGTCTGGCCTGCGGATGATGAGCGGCGCGAGCAATATCTTGATATCGCGGCAAGCCTGCGCGCTGATCTGGTCAAAATCGATGGTTTCATATCCATCGAGCGCTTTCAAAGTCTGGTTGAACCAGAAAAATTGCTGTCGCTCTCCTTCTGGCGTGACGAAGAAGCTGTCAAACAGTGGCGCAACTTGCCCACTCATCGGATCGCACAGGCAAAGGGACGAGGTGGTGTCTTTGAAAACTACCGCTTGCGCATTGCAGAGGTCTCACGCGATTATGGTCTCGATGAACGTGAAGAAGCTCCCGACGATAGTCGGAATGCGCATGCTGCATAAAGAAAAAGGCCGGGAAAACCCGGCCTTCTGCAGTTCTAATCTAAGTACAATCAGACGATCAGCGCTTTAACAGCAGCGATTGCTTCGCTTGCCTTCGTGCCATCAGGCCCACCGGCCTGCGCCATGTCCGGACGACCGCCACCGCCGGCACCGCCAAGAGCACCAGATGCAGCACGCACCAGATCAACCGCACTGAAACGGCCAACCAGATCGTCAGTCACAGCAGCAACCGCGCTTGCCTTGCCATCTTCACCGACACCGATGAAGAGAACAACGCCTGAGCCAACCTGCTTTTTGCCTTCGTCAGCAAGTGGCTTGAGATCGCGCGGCGAAACGCCAGTCACAACCTTGCCGAGGAAATTGACGCCATTGACGGTTTCCACAGCACTGCCGCCATCAGACGCACCACCGCTCAGCGCCAGTTGTCTGCGGGCTTCGGTAAGCTCGCGTTCCAGCTTCTTACGCTCATCAACCAGAGCGTTGACACGCTCAAGTGCTTCTGATGGCGTCGTCTTAAGAACACCGGCGATTGCCTTGACGCGCTCGTCCTGCTCTTCGAGGTACAGGCGAGCTGCCTCACCCGTCAGCGCTTCCATACGGCGAACACCGGCAGCGACACCGCTGTCGGACAGAATACGCACGAGGCCAATATCACCCGTCTGACGAACATGCGTGCCGCCGCAAAGCTCAACAGAGTAAGCCTTGCCAGCCTTTTCGCCGTGCGTAGCCGTCCCCATTGAAACAACACGAACTTCGTCGCCATACTTTTCGCCGAACAGCGCCATTGCACCTTCAGCAATCGCATCATCAACCGCCATCAAACGCGTCGAAACCGGTGCGTTTTGCAGGATGATCTCATTGGCGAGATTTTCAACAGCAGTCAGTTCTTCAGCCGAAATTGGCTTTGGATGCGAGAAGTCGAAACGCAGACGATCGGGAGCAACGAGCGAACCCTTCTGAGCGACATGTGAGCCGAGCGTTTCGCGCAGCGCTTCATGCAGAAGATGGGTTGCCGAGTGATTGGAGCGAATGCGTGTACGACGCACGGCGTCTACCTTCAATTCGACTGCATCGCCGACCTTGGCCGAACCTTTGGTGACTTGGCCGGTATGAACGAAAACGCCCTCGCCCTTCTTCTGCGTGTCTTTGATCGTGATTGCAAAGCCTTCGCCGGAAATCGTTCCGGTATCGCCCTGCTGACCACCGGACTCGCCGTAGAAGGGTGTCTGATTAACGATGACAGAAACGGTTTCGCCTTCCGCAGCCGATGCAACCTCTGCACCGTCACGGACAAGCGCAGTGATCACACCTTCAGCGCTTTCGGTTTCATAACCAAGGAATTCGGTCGCGCCGACCTTATCCTTGATACCGAACCAGATGGTTTCAGTGGCAGCTTCGCCCGAACCAGTCCAGTTGGCGCGTGCTTCTGCCTTCTGGCGTTCCATGGCGACATTGAAACCGTCGGTATCGACTGTCACACCGCGCTGGCGCAGTGCATCCTGTGTAAGATCAAGCGGAAAGCCGTAGGTGTCGTAAAGCTTGAAAGCCGTCTCGCCATCAAGGCGATCACCTTCAACCAGGCTTTCCGAAGCATCGGAAAGCAAACCAAGACCGCGTTCCAGCGTCTTGCGGAAACGAGTTTCTTCAAGCTTGAGGGTTTCAGAGATCAATGCTTCAGCGCGGATCAGTTCCGGATAGGCCTGTCCCATTTCGCGGATGAGCGCTGGCAGCAGACGCCACATCAATGGCTCTTTTGCGCCGAGCAGCTGCGCATGACGCATAGCGCGGCGCATGATGCGGCGCAGCACGTAGCCACGGCCTTCATTCGATGGCAGAACGCCATCGGCAATCAGGAAGCTCGATGCACGCAGGTGATCAGCGATAACGCGATGGCTCGCACGGAAATCGCCTTCAGCCTTAACGCCAGTTGCGTCCTCCGATGCGCGGATCAATGCCTTGAAAAGATCGATATCGTAATTGTCATGTACGCCCTGCAGAACAGCTGCAACGCGCTCCAGGCCCATTCCCGTATCAATCGACGGGCGTGGCAGATCGATGCGCTGCTCCGGAGAGAGCTGCTCGAACTGCATGAAAACGAGGTTCCATATCTCGATGAACCGATCGCCGTCTTCATCTGCTGATCCAGGAGGGCCGCCCCAGATATGATCGCCGTGATCGTAGAAGATTTCCGAGCAAGGACCGCAAGGTCCGGTATCACCCATCGCCCAGAAATTGTCGCTCGTCGCAATGCGGATAATGCGATCATCCGAAAGACCGGCAATCTTCTTCCAGAAATTCGCGGCAGCATCATCGGTGTGATAAACGGTGACCAGCAGCTTGTCCTTGTTCAGGCCAAACTCCTTTGTGATCAGGTTCCAGGCATGACTGATCGCTTCTTCCTTGAAGTAATCGCCAAAGGAGAAATTGCCGAGCATCTCAAAGAAAGTGTGGTGACGAGCTGTGTAGCCGACATTGTCCAGATCGTTGTGCTTACCGCCAGCGCGCACGCATTTCTGCGAAGTGGTCGCACGGCTGTATGGACGCTGTTCAAGACCAGTAAAAACGTTCTTGAACTGCACCATGCCCGCATTGGTGAACATCAGCGTTGGATCGTTGCGCGGCACCAACGGGCTTGATGAAACAACCTCGTGTCCGTTCTTACGGAAATAGTCGAGGAATGTGGACCTTATCTCGTTGACGCCAGCCATAATTCACCCTTGGACATTTTCTGCCCTACATGAGACACACCTTTCAACAAGGCGCATCGATTATCTTTTCACCACCCGCAAGGTTGCAACGATGTCCGGCATTTTCATGCCGCCACGCTTCGACTGCCCGATCATGGAAAGTCCGTGAGGTGGAGTTTCGGTTGACCGCTTTTAACGGGGCACCGCTTTTCTGTCCAGATAAGCAGTGTGCGCTATAAAAGCAATTTCTCCCGGAAAATATGAAAATGACGACTATGCAACAGTGTTCATAGCATTCCCAGCAAAAGTGCGAAGCGGTTTTTCGAAGGATAATGCTCAAAAACAAATAGTTACAGCAGTTTCAGCGATTCAGTCTTAACTGAAGCCGCTGTAAGCTAAAAAACCAAAAGCCCTGCGCATAGCGCAGGGCTTTCTTCTGTTTCGTCATCAGACGAATTTTACATTTCTGCGGCTTCCGGACCATCATCCGCTTCCGGTCCACCATCTTCAAGGAACTGCTCGGCAATCAAGCCTGCATTCTGACGGAGCGTCGTCTCGATCTCTTTCGCGACTTCCGGATTATCCTTGAGATATTGCTTGGCATTTTCACGGCCCTGCCCCAGACGCTGGGAATTATAGGAGAACCAAGCGCCCGATTTCTCAACAACACCGGCTTTAACGCCAAGATCGACCAATTCGCCCATCTTGGAAACGCCCGCGCCATACATGATATCGAATTCAACCTGCTTGAATGGAGGTGCAAGCTTGTTCTTGACCACCTTCACGCGGGTCTGATTGCCCACAACCTCGTCACGCTCCTTGATCGAACCAATACGGCGAATATCGAGACGCACCGATGCGTAGAACTTGAGCGCATTACCGCCAGTCGTCGTTTCAGGCGAACCGAACATGACACCGATCTTCATACGAATCTGATTGATGAAGATCACCATGCAGTTCGAACGCGAGATCGAAGCCGTGAGCTTGCGCAATGCCTGGCTCATCAATCGCGCCTGAAGACCAGGCAAGGAATCGCCCATTTCACCTTCGATTTCGGCGCGTGGCGTCAGAGCTGCGACCGAGTCGATAACCAGAACATCAATTGCGCCAGACCGCACAAGCGTATCCGTGATTTCAAGCGCCTGCTCACCAGTATCAGGCTGCGAGATCAGCAGGTTCTCAAGATCGACCCCAAGCTTGCGGGCATAGACCGGATCAAGAGCATGTTCCGCATCCACAAATGCGCAGATACCGCCCTTTTTCTGAGCTTCTGCAATCGTGTGGAGTGCAAGCGTCGTCTTACCCGAGCTTTCCGGACCATAAATTTCTACGATACGTCCCTTGGGCAGACCGCCGACGCCCAATGCAATATCGAGAGAAAGCGAACCGGTCGACACCGTTTCAATCTCTACTACCTGATCATTCTGACCAAGGCGCATGATCGAGCCTTTGCCGAACGCCCGTTCGATCTGCGACAGAGCCGCATCGAGAGCCTTTGTCTTGTCCACTGAATTTTCCTCAACAAGTCGCAATGAATTCTGAGACATCTTACACCATCCTCTTGTCTCGCTAGAAGCCCGGTGGGCTCATTGCCGATATCTATTTGTATCCGTTTTGTTCTCATTTTGCAATATGGTCAAGACATTGATTTCGATAGATTTAATATTTTTGTTCTATTATTGTTCCTATGCATTAGGAACTTGTAATTTGTAAGACTGTCCACGCTTTAGTTCTAAAAAAGTGTAGCCGAACCATTCGATTCGCAATCTACGCATAGAAAACGCAGCCCTTCTTACGAAGAGCTGCGTCACAATACGGATCAAATCCGATTCTCTAATTTAGGAGCTAGCACCACGTAGCGGTGAAATCTGTATTTCTACGCGACGATTCTGCGCGCGTCCGTCCGACGTTGCGTTGGTTGCAACCGGCTGGCTTGCGCCCAAACCGATGACCGCAAAGCGACGTGGATCGATACCCTGCGAACCAAGATAGCTTGCAACAGAAGAAGCACGGCGCTGCGACAGACCCTGATTGTAGCTTGCGCTACCAGTCGAGTCCGTGTGACCGATAACGTCGACAAGAGTCTGATTGAACTTGCGCAGCACGATCGCAACGGAATTAAGCGTTGGGTAGAACTGGCTCTTAACCTGATCCTGATCCGTGTCGAAAGTGATGGCCGATGGCATGTTCAGGATGATCTGATCGCCATTACGGGTAACTGAAACGCCGGTTCCCTGCAGCTGATTTCGCAACTCGGATTCCTGACGATCCATGTAATTTCCGATAGCGCCGCCACCGAGCGCACCAATACCTGCGCCGATCAGAACAGCGTTACGCTGTGCACGGCTGGAACCGCCAACCATCAGTCCGCCGAGAGCGCCGACAGCCGCACCAATTGCAGCACCGCCAGCGGTGTTAGACACCTTCTGATCGCCGGTATATGGATCGGTGGTGCAGCCTGCCAGAAATGTGGCACCGATAAGGGCAATCCCGATTTTTTTCAGCATGTATAGGTTATCCTCAATTGTCGATTCGTCGCGAATGATAACTTCGATTAAGGCCGGATGGTGTTTTTAAATCCCCATCCGCGACTTTTAAAACGCGTTTTGTTCTGATTGCAACAGATCACCGACCATTTGATCGCCACGCCTTACCCAATACGCCCACAGGAACGCAACTGTGTGGCGTAGCGATTGGCCATCGACTGCGCGCGTTTCGCACCGTTCAACGCGGTTGCGTTGCCGCGCCAGACACCACGCGAATAGCCGCCGTGACCGGAATAATAAGCGAGATACAGGCTGTAAGCATCGGCCCGGTTAATGCCGTTCTTCTGATAGCTCTGATAGTGATACCAGCCGATGAAATGAATAGCATCGCCGAAATTGCTTCGTGATGCAGTCCAGCGTCCAGTCTCCCGTTTATAACGATCCCACGTTCCATTGAGCGCCTGCGAATAGCCATAGGCAGTGGAAGCGCGCTTCCATGGAATGAAACCAAGCAGTTTGGTGCGCGGCGGACGCGCATAAGGGCGGAAACCAGATTCAGTGTATATCGTCGCCATAAGAACATGGACAGGCACGCCGAACTCACGCGAAGTGCGGGTCGCGTCCTTCTGCCAATTATTTATCCAGCCGTCGCGTTGATCAAAGACTGCGCAAACATTGCTGACCTGCCGTGGGGCGGTCGCGCAGCCACCAAGAATAACGAGCGCGACGAGAAACAAAACGCGCGTCATGGGGAAACCTCGTTGCTTTTAAAAATTGATAAAACGTAAATATTAAAGAGGAATTAAATTAAAGCGTTGATTTTATTATGGTTACTGTAACATTTATCGCCACTTCTCAAGGTTGTCGGGTTGTTGAAATCATTGATAAATCATCCCCTGGCCTAGCCTGTGGAATACGACTGGCGATTGTGTCTTACTGCAGTTCACCGTACGCGATGAAGGCCGAATTGTGACTTCAGTTATCTCGGTAACGACTTGAGCCGTTGAATAAGGTGCGATGCAGGCGGCATTTCGCTATAAAAGGCACGATTAGAGCGCATCCCGAAAAGTGTGAAACGGTTTTCGGAAAAGATGCGCATAAAAACAAATGATTAGAGCGCCGATCTGATCCAATCAGATCGAAACGCGCTCTAAGCGGGCTGGAGGAACCTAAATGAACGTTCAAATGCTTCGCGACGCTTACACGAGATATATTTCCTGCCTCAATGCCCAGGATTGGCAGTCGCTACATCATTTCGTTGCAGAAACAGCCCAGCATAACGGCCGACATTTGGGTGTAGCCGGATATCTGGAAATGCTTATCCGCGATTATCAGCAGATACCTGATCTCCACTTCAACATCGGATTGCTGGTAGTCGAACCGCCAACCCTGGCCAGCCGTCTTGATTTTGACTGCACGCCAGCCGGAAGTTTTCTCAGTCTGCCGGTCAACGGCAAAAAAATCCAGTTTTCGGAGAATGTTTTCTACGAATTCGTCGATTACAAAATCGACAAAGTTTGGTCCATCATCGATAAATCAGCCATCGAAGCACAGTTGTCGTTGTAGTTTCAGCGCCGACCTTGGCGTTCCGCTCGAAGACGTGACCAGTAATCGAGCCTTTTGCGAATTTCCCGTTCAAAACCACGTTCCGGCGGATCATAGAAAACCTGCCGTCCCATCGCCTCTGGGAAATAATCCTGACCTGAGAACGCATCCGGCTGATCGTGGTCATAGGCATAACCATCGCCATAGCCTTCATTCTTCATCAGCTTCGTCGGCGCGTTTAGAATATGCTTGGGCGGAAGCAGTGAGCCATTTTCCTTCGCCGCACGCATAGAGGCTTTGTAAGCCATATAAACCGCGTTGGATTTGGGTGCCGTCGCGAGATAAACGCAGGCCTGTGCCAAAGCGAGTTCACCTTCGGGCGAACCAAGATAGTCATAGGCATCCTTCGCAGCATTGCAGATCGCAAGCGCTTGTGGATCGGCAAGACCAATATCTTCCACAGCCATCCGAACCAGCCGGCGCCCCAGATAAAGCGGGTCCTCGCCTGCATCGAACATGCGGCTGAGATAATAAAGAGCGGCATCAGGATCAGAACCGCGCACGGACTTATGCAGAGCCGAAATCAGGTTGTAATGCCCGTCCTGCCCCTTGTCGTAAACCGGGGCGCGGCGCTGAACCACATCCTGCAGTTTTGCAGCATCAAACACTTCTTCAGGTCGGGCTGCACGCCACACTTCCTCAGCGAGCGTCAGGGCCGCGCGACCGTCTCCGTCGGCCATGCGAATGAGGCTTGCTCGAGCCTCTTCATCCAGAGGTAACTGACGTTCTTCCTGTTCTTCCGCACGCGTCAGAAGCGTTGCAATGCTTGTGCCATCATGCGGATGAAATGTCAGCACCCTCGCCCGCGACAGCAAAGCGGCATTCAGTTCAAACGAAGGGTTTTCTGTCGTGGCACCAATCAGGATAACCGTGCCATCTTCCATTACCGGCAGAAAGCTGTCCTGCTGAGCGCGGTTGAAGCGATGAATTTCGTCCACAAACAGCAGGGTCTGACGGCCCGACATGCGCCGCGCACGTGCAGATTCAAACACCTTTTTCAGATCAGCCACACCCGAAAAAATTGCGGAAATCTGTTCAAAGGCAAGTTCGGTTTCGCCAGCAAGCAGCCGTGCAACGGTTGTCTTGCCAGTTCCCGGTGGCCCCCAGAAAATCATGGACCCAAGCGAACCGGATGCAATCATACGCGTGAGAATACCTTCCGGCCCGCTCAGGTGTTCCTGACCGGTTACTTCCGACAGATGACGCGGACGCAAGCGATCAGCGAGTGGCCTGTTACGGTCCGCATTCGGATCAGATGCAGTGGAGAATAGATCACTCATTTTGCGTCGCTCAATGTCAGAAAAGCAAATGTCGTTTCAGGCATAGTCCCGCCTGAAACGACATGCAACTGTTTGGGACGGTGTATTAGAGCGCATCCCGAAAAGGGTGAAACGTTTTTCGGAAAAGATGCGCGCTAAAACAAATATTTAGAGCGCCGATCTGATCCAATCAGATCGAAACGCGCTCTAGCGCACAAACTGGCGGATCAATGCACCATTGCGTTCCACCTCAAGTCGCCATGCCAGACCGCGCCCATTGCTCAATGCAGTCGTCAGATCGTCAATTGTGCGGATCGGATTGCCGTTGATGCCGCGAATAATGTCACGTTGACGCAAACCAAGCCGGGCTGCTTGCGAATTGATAATAACATCCGTGACGATGACGCCGCGTGCGCCATCACGCAGCCGCATCTTGGAAGCCATTGACGGGGTAAGCTCCTCAACCACTGCACCCTCAAACGGGTTGTCCCCTTTGATGGTCTGCTTCTGCTGTGGCTTGGCTTCCGGCTCTTTCGCCAGTTTCACCGGCAGCTTGCTTTCCTCGCCGTTCCTAACGATATCCAGCGTGACGGTATTTCCGATACCTGCTGTCGATAGGCGATAACCAAGCACATCGACATTGTCGGCCCGCACTCCCTGAACCGACATAACTACGTCGCCGACTTTCAGTCCGGCTTCTTCTGCAGGACCACCCTTGATAACAGCTGTCACAAGAACGCCGAACGACTTATCCATGCCGAGACTCTCAGCAACATCGGGCGTAATGTTCTGGAAAGTCGCACCAATAAACGGGCGTTCGAAGCTTGAGCTTCCGCTCAATGCAGCATCAACAACTGCGCGCACCATGTTCGACGGAATGGCAAAGCCAATGCCTACCGAACCACCCGAACGCGAGAAGATTGCCGTATTGATACCAATCAGACGACCGCGCATATCGAGGAGACCACCACCGGAATTACCAGGATTGATCGCGGCATCGGTCTGAATGAAGAAGTCAAAATCTGAAACGCCAACCTGGGTTCGTGACTGGGCCGAAACGATACCACTCGTCACCGTCTGTCCCACCCCGAACGGATTGCCTATCGCCAGAACCAGATCGCCAACCTCAACCTCATCAGAGTTCCCCAGAGCCAATACCGGGAATTTCTCCTTGGCATCAATTTTCAATACAGCAAGATCAGTGGTTTCATCGCGAAGCAGAACCTTGCTCTCAAACTGTCGGCCATCAGAGAGAGCCACCTTGATCTCATCAGCATCCTTGATGACGTGATTATTCGTGACCACAATACCAGATGCATCGACGATGACGCCCGAGCCGAGCGATTGTTCGGTTCGTGATTTGCCGCCACCGCCAAACTGTTTGCCAAAGAATTGTTCGAAAAACGGATCGCCGGCAAACGGTGATTGCTGCTGCACCTGTCGTGCTGCATAGACATTGACAACCGCTGGTGCCGTTTCCTTAACAAGAGGTGCGAAGGAAAGCTGCATATCCGCGCGACTAAGAGGTATCTGTTTGCCCTGAGCAGGAACAGCAGTTTCCTGAGCGATCACAGGCAACGTGACCATGCTGATCGAAGCAAGAACCAGACCCGTAATCCCATAACGTCGCCAATTCATTCGCAAACTCCAGTTTCCTTAATCCAGCTCCGATTCCTCGGAGCCATTATCGGCAATATGGAGGTAACAAAGCCAAGTATAAAGGGCTGGAATATGGCAAAGCGCATTACAGCTTCGCAATGAATTATGGCACGCCAATAAGCGCTCCATAATAGTCAGATCAAAATGCGCTCTAAACGCAAAAAAAGGGCCACACGAGGCGGCCCTTTTTTATTCAATGCGAAGCGTAAGATTACGCTGCGTCTGCTTCTGCAGCGGCTTCAGCTTCAACGCGCGCGCGATCAGCTTTGCCCTTGGCATCTACATCGCGCTCAACGAATTCGACAACTGCCATTGGTGCATTGTCACCAGTGCGGAAGCCTGCCTTCATGATGCGGATGTAGCCGCCGTTACGGGTTGCGTAACGAGTAGCAAGTGTGTCGAACAGCTTAGCAACGAGCTGTACGTCGCGGATGGCGGAAATCGCCTGACGACGTGCATGCAGGTCACCGCGCTTGCCGAGGGTGACAAGCTTTTCTACGATTGGACGGATTTCCTTAGCTTTAGGAAGCGTGGTCACAATCTGTTCATGCTCGATGAGCGAAGCCGCCATGTTGGCGAACATTGCCTTGCGATGCGAGGCAGTGCGGTTCAGCTTACGCTGTCCATTACCGTGGCGCATGGCCTTCTCCTTTAATTCGTAACGTACCGGGATATGCCGGTCTTAATATTGGTCTTCGTAGCGCTTGGCGAGATCTTCGATGTTTTCTGGCGGCCAGGCTGGGATTTCCATACCAAGATGGAGACCCATCGACGCCAGAACTTCCTTGATCTCGTTGAGCGACTTGCGGCCGAAATTCGGAGTCCGCAGCATCTCGGCTTCCGTCTTCTGGATCAGATCGCCGATGTAGACGATGTTGTCGTTCTTCAGGCAGTTTGCCGAACGTACAGACAATTCGAGCTCGTCTACCTTCTTGAGCAGAGCCGGGTTGAAAGCCAGTTCCGCAACTTGTTCCTGCGGAGCTTCCTTCTGTGGCTCTTCGAAGTTGACGAAGACCGCGAGCTGGTCCTGAAGAATGCGCGCTGCATAAGCAACTGCATCTTCACCGCTCACGGAACCATTGGTTTCGATGTTGAGCGTCAGCTTGTCGTAATCGAGAACCTGACCTTCACGGGTGTTCTCAATCTTGTACGATACCTTGCGGATCGGCGAGTAAAGGCTGTCAACCGGAATGAGACCGATTGGAGCATCTTCCGCACGATTACGGTCGGCAGGCACATAGCCCTTACCGGTGTTGACGGTGAATTCCATACGGATTTCAGCGCCTTCATCCAGCGTGCAGATGACGTGATCCGGATTAAGGATCTCGACATCGCCAACAGTCTGAATGTCACCAGCCGTAACAACGCCCGGGCCTTCCTTGCGGACAACCATGCGCTTCGGGCCTTCGCCTTCCATACGGATGGCGATTTCCTTGACGTTCAGAACGATATCCGTGGTGTCTTCGCGGACGCCCGGAATGGAAGAGAATTCATGCAGAACGCCATCGATCTGAATGGCGGTCACGGCAGCGCCGCGCAGCGACGACAGAAGCACGCGACGCAGTGCGTTACCGAGCGTCAGACCAAAACCGCGTTCCAGCGGCTCAGCAACGACGGTTGCAAGCGTGCGAGAGCCGTTGGTGTTGAATTCCACCTTGTTCGGCTTGATCAGTTCCTGCCAGTTCTTCTGGATCATGTGGTTTTCCTCTATCAACCGTCGCTACCATCCTATCGTAGCGATCTTGTGAAGAACCGCAGAGGAGCCCCGGACCTGAATCCGGGGCTCATGCGGCATATAAGTGAAAATCAGACCCGGCGCTTCTTGCGCGGACGGCAACCGTTGTGCGGGATCGGCGTAACATCGCGGATCGACGTAATCACAAAGCCGGCAGCCTGAAGGGCGCGCAGCGCAGATTCACGGCCAGAGCCCGGTCCGCAAACCTCGACTTCGAGGGAGCGCATGCCATGTTCCTGAGCCTTCTTGGCGCAATCTTCAGCAGCGATCTGTGCGGCAAACGGGGTCGACTTACGCGAACCCTTGAAACCCTGAGCACCTGCGGAAGACCAGGCAATCGCATTGCCCTGTGCATCCGTGATGGTGATCATGGTGTTGTTGAACGTCGAATTCACGTGGGCAACGCCCGACGAGATGTTTTTGCGCTCGCGACGGCGAATACGCTGGGCTTCCTTAGCCATGATAGTCCTCTCAAAACTCGATCTCGACACCGCCGTAGTTCCAGCGGCTCCACCGGCCCTTTGATAAGGACCAGCACCGAACCCACCCGTTTATCGGGCAAGCCCGGCAGAACGATTGGTTCTGCCGAAAATTACTTCTTCTTACCTGCGATAGCCTTTGCAGGACCCTTACGGGTGCGTGCATTGGTATGCGTACGCTGACCGCGAACCGGCAGCGAACGACGATGACGCAGACCGCGATAGCAGCCAAGGTCCATCAGGCGCTTAATGTTCATCGAAACTTCACGACGCAGGTCGCCTTCGACCCGGTAGTCAGCATCGATTGCTTCACGGATCTGAAGTACTTCAGCATCCGAAAGCTGGTTCACGCGACGATCGTCAGCAATGCCGACCTTCGTTACGATCTGACGAGCAAATTTTGGTCCAATCCCGTGAATGTACTGAAGCGCAATGATTACGCGCTTGTTCGTCGGGATGTTGACGCCAGCGATACGTGCCACGTCTGTTCTCCTTGAGTTACATAAAAATCCACCTGGCAGATGCGATCAACCAGACAGCATTGTTTGACCGGTCCCGGCCTCTTACTATTTCCGCCAGAACCGACCATTCAAAACCAATTGAAGTGGCGCAGTCTTTGACGGAATCGCCCGAAAAAGTCAACTCTTAACTGTCCGTAAAGTCACCATAGCGACCTTGCAGACATTAAAAGCAACTTTTGGAAGCAATAAACGGACAGAAAAACATCAAATGTCCCTCTGTCCGCAATTCTCAATGATTCAAATGAGCCTTAAACCGGCCCATTTCATGCAGGAACAAGAATTCTCTCGATCTCTGCGGTAACTTCCTCAACCGGGGCCATACCATTAATGACCCGGAGTTCACCGGTTCCAGCGTAGTAGTTGGAAAGCGGTGAAGTCTTTTCGCGATACTCAATAAGACGCTTACGGAAAGCTTCTGGATTGTCGTCGGAGCGAACCTGACCACCCTTAGCAATCGTTTCAGCCACCCGGTTCTCCATCCGGTTGACCAATGCATTCTCATCGACCTTCAGCTCGATGACTGCATCAAGCTTAAGACCTTTACCAATGAGCATTTCGCCAAGTGCCTGCGCCTGAGGCACAGTACGAGGGTAACCGTCGAGAATGAAACCGGCTGCGCAATCTGGCGCATCAATGCGCTCGGATACGATCTGATTTACGATCTCATCGGAAACCAGCTGACCCGCATCCATCACAGCCTTGGCGCGCTTCCCGATCTCGCTTTGCTGAGCGACTGCTGCACGCAGCATGTCGCCCGTCGAAAGCTGTGGTATTCCATGCTTCTTGGTAAGAAGTCCAGCCTGCGTCCCCTTACCTGCTCCGGGCGGCCCAAGAAGTATCAGTCTCATTTACTACGTTTCCCACCTCTGAGTTTGGACTTCTTGATCAACCCTTCATACTGATGGGCAACAAGATGTCCCTGAATTTGCGCAACCGTATCGAGCGTTACGCTGACCACGATCAGCAGCGAAGTACCGCCAAGATAGAATGGTACGCCGGTCGCAGAAATCAGGAATTCCGGCAGAAGACAGACAAGCACGATATAGATGGCGCCGACAACCGTAATGCGTGTCAACACATAGTCTATGTACTCTGCTGTACGTTCACCCGGGCGGATACCCGGAATAAAGCCGGAATGCTTCTTGAGCTGGTCTGCCGTGTCCTTGGGATTGAACACGATGGCCGTATAGAAGAAGCAGAAGAATGCCATCAGTGCAGCATAGAACAGCATGTAAAGCGGCTGACCATGGCCGAGAGCATTCAGAATGGTCGTACCCCAGGCCGGCATTTCAGCCGTATTTGCGAAACCTGCAACAGTCGCAGGCAAAAGCAGAAGCGACGAAGCAAAGATCGGAGGGATAACACCAGCAGTATTCAGCTTGAGCGGCAAGTGCGATGTATCGCCCTGGAACATGCGGTTGCCAACCTGGCGCTTCGGATACTGGATCAGAAGGCGACGCTGTGCACGTTCAACAAAGACGATGATCGCAATAAGCGCGACAGCCAAAACGATAACGCCAAGGATAAGACCAGTGGACAAAGCGCCCGTGCGGCCCAGTTCCAGCGTACCGGAAATAGCATGAGGAAGGTTTGCGACAATACCGGCGAAGATAATGAGCGAAATACCGTTACCGATACCGCGCGCAGTGATCTGCTCGCCGAGCCACATCAGGAACATCGTACCGCCAACGAGCGTGATGACCGATGAAACCAGGAACATTGGTCCAGGATTTGTAACAATGCCGTTACCCGACTGAAGACCAACAGAAATCGCGTAAGCCTGCACGAGTGCGAGAAGCACTGTACCGTAGCGCGTGTACTGATTGATGATCTTACGGCCGGATTCGCCTTCCTTCTTCAGCGCTTCAAGAGACGGAACAACCGACGTCATGAGCTGCACGATGATGGAAGCGGAAATGTAGGGCATGATGCCAAGTGCGAAAATGGCCATACGACCAACAGCACCACCGGCGAACATGTTGAAAAGCCCAAGAACACCCTGGCTATGCTGCTGGAATGCCTGCGCAAGCGCTTCAGGATTGATCCCGGGAAGCGGAATATACGTTCCAAACCGGTACACGAGCAGAGCGCCCAATGTGAACCAGATACGCTTCTTAAGTTCTTCCGCCTTCGAGAAAGCCGAAAAATTGAGATTGGAAACTAGCTGTTCAGCAGCCGATGCCATTAAATTTCTCCGGTGAAAAGTCTCCGGCCCTCCCCCTCTGCCGATACGAATCCCTGAGACCCGCACCCTCAGACAAAGAAGACCCTACCCAGATATGCGCATTGGCATAAAGGTGCAAGCGGCGGCACTAGGGCCGCCGCTTTTTATTTTGTATATCGAAGTCTTATTCAGCAGCTGCTTCGGGAAGCTTGACGCTACCACCGACCTTTTCGATCTTTTCGATCGCAGCCTTGGAAGCTCCAGCAACGTCGAACGCTACCTTAGCCTTCAGTTCGCCATCCGAAAGGATACGAACGCCGTCCAGAGCGCGACGAATCACGCCTGCAGCCTTCAGCGACTCGAGGTTCACCACCGCCTTTGCATCCAGCTTGCCTGCATCGATCGCAGCCTGAACACGGCCGAGCGATACAACGTTAAAGCTCTTTGCAAAGATGTTGGTGAAGCCACGCTTCGGAAGACGGCGGTAGATTGGCATCTGGCCGCCTTCAAAGCCGTTGATCGCTACGCCAGAACGGGACTTCTGTCCCTTGACGCCGCGGCCAGCGGTCTTGCCGGTGCCGGAGCCGATACCACGGCCTACGCGCTTGCGCGCCTTTACAGAACCTGGCTTATCACGCAGATCATTGAGTTTCATGTCTCTATCCCCTGCGTTATCAAGCCTCGTCCACAACGCGGACGAGATGCTGAACCTTGGCGATCATGCCGCGAATTGAAGGAGTATCCTCCAGTGTGCGGCGGCGGTGCATTTTGTTAAGTCCGAGACCGATCAGCGTTGCACGCTGCTCGGCTGGACGACGGATAGGGCTTCCGATCTGTTCGACCGTAACCGTCTTACCCTTCTTCTCAGCCATCACTCAAATCCCTTGTCTATGGCGTATCCGGTGCTCGCGCACCGGACTGGCACAAACTATCGGCTATTCTTCCGAACCGACCACATCATGGCGACGAGCCTGAAGGGTCGAGTACTTGATGCCGCGCTGTGCAGCGATATCCTTTGGATGCATCTGATGCTTCAGAGCGTCAAAGGTTGCGCGAACCATGTTGTAAGGGTTCGACGAGCCGAGCGACTTAGCAACAACGTCCTGAACGCCAAGCGTTTCGAACACCGCACGCATAGGACCACCAGCAATGATACCCTTACCAGCAGGAGCTGCACGAAGCAGAACCTTGCCAGCGCCGTGACGACCCTGCACATCGTGGTGCAGTGTACGACCCGAACGCAGTGGTACGAAAATCATATCGCGCTTGGCAGCTTCTGTAGCCTTACGGATAGCTTCAGGCACTTCACGTGCCTTGCCATGACCGAAACCTACGCGACCCTTCTGATCTCCAACCACGACGAGCGCGGCGAAACCGAAGCGACGGCCACCTTTAACGACCTTGGCAACGCGGTTGATGTGAACGAGCTTGTCAACGAATTCGCTGTCGCGCTCCTCACGACCGCGATCCTCGCGGTTACGTTCTCTCTGTGCCATATCCTATTCCTTTATTTTTTTCCGGAAGCACAAAATGCTATTAGAAGCTCAGTCCGCCTTCGCGGGCAGCTTCGGCGAGAGCCTTCACACGGCCGTGGTAAATAAATGCACCACGATCGAACACTACTTCGTTGACGCCTGCTTTAACGGCACGCTCTGCAACCAGCTTACCAACAGCAGCCGCAGCTGCCTGGTCCGCACCGGTCTTGAGCTTACCCTTCAGATCGCCATCGAGGGTCGATGCTGCTGCGATGGTAACACCGCGAACGTCGTCGATAACCTGAACGTAGATGTTCTTGGAAGAGCGGTGTACGCTGAGACGTGGACGGCCGTTTGCGACGGCCTTGACCTGACGGCGTACACGAGCAGCGCGACGCTGCAAAGTTTCTTTTGGCGATGCCATGACGCGCTTCCCTTACTTCTTCTTGCCTTCTTTGCGGACGATCTTCTCGCCAGCATACTTGACGCCCTTGCCCTTGTAAGGCTCGGGGCCGCGATATTCACGGATCTCAGCCGCGACCTGACCGACCTGCTGCTTGTCGATACCAGTGACGACGATTTCCGTCGGCTTTGGCACGGCAACAGTGATGCCAGCAGGTACGTCATAGATTACTTCGTGAGAGAAGCCGAGAGAAAGCTGGACATTCTTGCCCTGCATAGCAGCACGATAACCAACGCCGCTAATCTCAAGCTTCTTTTCAAAGCCCTTTTCAACGCCTTCGAAGATGTTAACGATCATCGAACGCGACATGCCCCACTTGGAGCGAGCTTCTTTGGACTGATCACGAGGATCGACGCTTACAGCGCCGTCTTCGAGCTTAACCAGTACTTCATCGTGCACGACGAAAGACAATTCGCCCTTCGCGCCCTTAGCCTTGACGATCTGCCCATCAACACTGGCGGTCACGCCCGCCGGGACCGGCACGGGTTTTTTACCGATACGAGACATTTTTATACCTGTCTTTTATCTGTTCGCTGTCAGCCGCATCAGAAGATGCGGCAGAGCAGCTCACCACCAACGTTTTGTTCACGAGCTTCATGATCAGCCATCACACCCTTAGGGGTGGACAGGATCGAGATGCCAAGACCATTCGCAACCTGCGGGATCGACTTGACCGACACGTAAACGCGACGGCCAGGCTTCGAAACGCGGGTCAGTTCACGAATGACTGGAACGCCTTCATAATACTTCAGTTCGATTTCGATCTCGGCTTTGCCGTTCACGAATTCACTCTGCGTGTATCCGCGAATGTAACCTTCAGACTGAAGAACATCCAGAACGCGAGCGCGGAGCTTCGAAGCCGGGGTCGAAACCTTGGTCTTCTTGCGGCCTACTGCATTGCGAATACGGGTCAGCATATCGCCGATAGGATCTGACACAGACATATGCTACTCCTTACCAGCTCGACTTAACTATGCCTGGAATCTGTCCAAGCGAACCCAACTGGCGAAGCGCAATACGCGACATCTTCAGTTTACGGTAATAACCACGCGGACGACCCGAAACTTCGCAACGATTGCGAATACGGACCTTAGCGGAATTGCGCGGTAGTTCGGCGAGCTGGATAGTAGCGCGGAAACGCTCATCCAGCGGAAGGCTCTGATCCATTACGATCGCCTTCAGACGTGCACGCTTGTCAGCATGACGCTTAACCAACTTTTCGCGGCGCTTATTGTTTTCGACTGCGCTAGTCTTGGCCATATTATTATACCTCGCTACGCTTGCCGTTACTGCCGGAATGGGAAGTTGAAGGCGCGCAGAAGAGCGCGGGCTTCATCATCCGTCTTAGCGGTCGTGCAAACGATGATGTCCATGCCCCAGATCTGATCAACTTTATCGTAGTTGATTTCTGGAAACACGATGTGTTCCTTAACACCCATGGCAAAGTTGCCACGACCGTCAAAGCTCTTCGGATTCAGACCGCGGAAATCTCGAACGCGCGGAAGCGCGATCGTGATCAGACGATCAAGAAATTCGTACATACGATCTGAACGAAGAGTGACCTTCGTACCGATTGGCATGTCTTCGCGCAACTTAAAAGTTGCGATCGAATTACGGGCGCGAGTAATGACAGGCTTCTGACCGGCAATCAAGGCCAGATCTGCTGCAGCAACGGTTGGCTTCTTAGAGTCGCCAGTTGCTTCGCCTACACCCATATTCAGGACAACTTTGGTGATGCGTGGAATCTGCATCTCGTTGTCGTACTTGAATTCTTCAAGAAGAGCTTTACGGATCGTGTCCTGATAAATCTTCTTGAAGCGTGGAAGTGCCTTAGCTTCAGCCATCAGATCACCGCTCCCGAACGCTTTGCAACGCGAACCTTCTTGCCGTCCTCGATACGGAAACCAACGCGAGTTGGCTTGCCATCTTTAGGATCAGCAACAGCCAGGTTAGACAAATGGATCGGCGCCTCTTTCGAGATGATGCCGGCTTCCTGAGTCTGTGTCTGGCGCTGGTGACGCTTTACAACATTAATGCCACGAACGAGCGCTTTGTCGTCCTTTGGCATAACCTGAAGAACTTCGCCCTTACGGCCCTTGTCCTTACCGGACAGCACGACAACGCTGTCGCCTTTGCGAATCTTTTGCATCGTCTTGCTTCCTTACAGAACTTCCGGAGCCAGCGAGATGATCTTCATGTGGCTCTTAGCGCGGAGTTCGCGCGGAACCGGTCCGAAGATACGCGTGCCGATAGGCTCTTTCTTGTTATCGATGAGAACAGCTGCGTTGTTATCAAAACGAATAACACTGCCGTCTGCGCGACGGATGTCCTTGGCAGTCCGTACGACTACCGCCTTCATCACGTCACCTTTTTTGACGCGGCCGCGCGGAATAGCTTCCTTGATCGACACCACAATGATGTCGCCCACGGAAGCGTAACGCCGCTTGGAACCGCCCAGCACCTTGATGCACATGACACGACGTGCGCCGGAGTTATCCGCCACGTCGAGGTTTGTTTGCATCTGAATCATGACTGGCCGCCTTCTTTTCCTTCAGCTGGTTAAGGGCTCCTGCCCTACCTAAGCTGCGTGTTTGTAATTTAGCCCGCTGTTACGTTCGAGAGAACGACCCAGCGTTTGTCCTTCGAAATTGGCTTGGATTCTTCAATAGAAACCTGATCGCCAATCTTGAACTGGTTGTTTTCGTCATGCGCCTTGTATTTCTTAGACTGACGAATGGTCTTCTGGAGGAGCGGGTGCGAATAGCGACGCTCAACCTTAACCACAACAGTCTTATCATTCTTGTCGCTGACGACAACGCCCTGCAGAACGCGTTTAGGCATTATACTTGTTCCTTATGCCTTGCTTTCGGCCGCCTTCTGGCGGGCGATGGTCTTGATACGCGCAATGTCGCGACGAACTTGCTTCACGCGCGCGGTTTTTTCGAGCTGGCCGGTTGCCTTCTGGAAACGCAGATTAAACTGCTCTTTCTTCAGTGCGCCCAACTCATCGTTGATCTGATCGAGGCTTTTCGCCCGAACGTCTGCGGCTTTCATGACTGCCTCTCTTACTCTGCGATGCGCTGAATGAAGCGCGTCTTGACCGACAACTTTGCAGCGCCGAGTCTTAAGGCTTCGCGTGCCACATCTTCGGGTACGCCGTCAAGCTCAAACATTATACGACCTGGTGCAACTCGGGCTGCCCAGTAGTCAACTGAACCCTTACCTTTACCCATACGGACTTCGGTAGGCTTCGATGTTACTGGCAGATCCGGGAAGATCCGGATCCATACACGACCCGCACGTTTCATGTGACGGGTGATCGCGCGGCGAGCCGCTTCGATCTGTCGTGCTGTGACGCGGTCAGGCTCTACTGCCTTCAAACCGAATGCACCGAAATTAAGATCCGTACCGCCCTTCGAGTTGCCGTGGATACGGCCCTTGAACTGCTTACGGAACTTGGTGCGCTTTGGCTGCATCATTGTTCTCTACTCCAATTTTCTCGCCCGCGGCCCGCTTTTTAAGCGTTTTCGCGGCGGCGGTTCTGCTGGGAACCCTGATTGTCACCCTCAACAGCACGACGTTCAGAAGCCATTGGGTCGTGCTCAAGGATCTCGCCCTTGAATACCCAAACCTTCACGCCGCAGATGCCGTAAGCTGTCTGCGCTTCTGCCGTACCGTAGTCGATATCGGCACGCAGCGTGTGAAGCGGAACGCGACCTTCGCGATACCATTCCATACGTGCGATTTCAGCGCCGCCAAGACGACCGGAGCAGTTGATACGGATACCTTCGGCACCAAGACGCATTGCCGACTGAACGGCACGCTTCATGGCGCGACGGAATGCCACACGGCGTTCGAGCTGCTGAGCGATCGACTGAGCGATCAGCGTAGCATCGACTTCCGGCTTACGAACTTCAACGATGTTGAGGGACGTATCGGAATTCGTCATCTCGGAAAGCTTCTTGCGGAGCTTTTCGATGTCTGCACCCTTCTTGCCGATGATGATACCCGGACGAGCCGAGTGGATCGTCACGCGGCACTTCTTGTGCGGACGCTCGATTACGATCTTGGAGATCGCAGCCTGCTTGAGTTCGCTCTTAAGATACTCGCGGATCTTAACGTCTTCATGCAGCAGCTTGCCGTACTCACCGGTATTCGCGTACCAACGCGAATCCCATGTGCGGTTGATGCCGAGACGAAAACCGATCGGATTAATCTTCTGGCCCATTATGCGGCCTCCCCTTTTTCCGCAACTTCGCGGACAACAATGGTGAGATGCGAAAACGGCTTTTCGATGCGGCTTGCCTTACCACGTCCACGAACGTGGAAACGCTTCATGACAATTGACTTGCCGACATAAGCTTCAGCAACGATCAGCGCGTCAACATCGAGATCATGATTGTTCTCTGCGTTGGCGATAGCCGATTCGAGCGTCTTTTTCACTGTTTCAGCGATCCGCTTGCGCGAGAAAGTGAGATCAGCAAGTGCCGCATTTACTTTCTTGCCGCGGATAAGTGCCGCGACAAGATTAAGCTTCTGCGGGCTGACGCGAAGCGTACGGGCGACGGCTTTCGCCTCGTTATCCTTAAGCTGGCGGGGAGCCTTGGCCTTGCCCATCTGTTACTTCCTCTTTGACTTCTTGTCCGCGCCGTGACCGTAATAGGTACGTGTCGGCGCGAATTCACCGAACTTATGTCCAACCATTTCTTCGGAGATCGATACCGGAACATGCTTGTTGCCGTTATACACACCGAAGGTCAGGCCAACGAACTGCGGCAAGATAGTGGAGCGACGGCTCCACATCTTGATGACTTCACTACGACCGCCCTCGCGTACCTTCTCAGCTTTCTTGAGAAGATAGCCATCGACGAACGGACCTTTCCAAACTGAACGAGCCACTTCAGACTACCTCTCTTACTTCTTGCGCTGATGACGCGAACGCATGATGAACTTATCGGTCGCCTTGTTCGAACGGGTCTTTTTACCCTTCGTAGGCTTGCCCCAAGGCGTGACCGGATGACGACCACCAGAAGTGCGGCCTTCACCACCACCATGCGGGTGGTCAACTGGGTTCATAGCAACACCGCGAACGTGAGGACGCTTGCCGCGCCAGACCGAACGACCGGCCTTACCGTCATTGATGTTGCTGTGCTCTGGGTTGGACACTGCGCCAACCGTAGCCATGCATGCACCGGAAACCAGACGCTGTTCGCCGGAGTTCAGACGCAGGATAGCCATACCCTGGTCACGACCAACGAGCTGTGCGTATGCACCAGCCGAACGAGCAATCTGACCGCCCTTGCCTGGCTTCATCTCCACGTTGTGGATGATGGTGCCAACTGGCATGGACGAAAGCGGCATTGCGTTACCTGGCTTAACGTCGACGGACTGGCCAGAAATGACCTTGTCGCCGGCTGCCAGACGCTGCGGAGCCAGAATGTAGCTCAGCTCGCCGTCTTCGTAGCGGATCAGCGCGATAAACGCGGTGCGGTTTGGATCGTATTCCAGACGTTCAACCGTTGCGACAACGTCATGCTTGCGACGCTTGAAGTCGATGAAACGGTAAGAACGCTTATGACCGCCGCCCTGAAAGCGAACAGTGATACGACCGGTGTTGTTACGGCCACCCTTCTTGGACAGACCTTCGGTCAATGACTTGACCGGCTTGCCCTTGTAGAGTTCCGAACGGTCCACGATGACCAGCTGACGCTGGCCTGGCGTGGTCGGATTAAAGTGCTTGAGTGCCATTGTCTTTACTCCATGGCCTCTCAGAGACCTGTCGAAACGTCGATGCTCTGACCTTCAGCCAAAGTAACGATCGCTTTCTTGACATCGCTCTGGCGCCCGACAATGCCGCGGAACCGCTTCACCTTGCCTTTGCGCACAGTGGTGTTAACGGCCTTTACCTTGACGCCGAAGAGCGCCTCGATTGCAGCCTTGATTTCCGGCTTCGTCGCCTTGCGAGCTACGTTGAAGACAACCTGGTTATGTTCGGAAACAAGGGTCGACTTCTCGGTAATGACTGGGCTGACGATCACGTCGTAGTGGCGAAGATCGGTCATTTAAAACGCTCCTCGAGTGCTTCGACAGCTGCCTTGGAAAGCACGAGCTTGCCACGACGCAGAATGTCGTAAACATTGATGCCCTGCACTGGCAGAACGTCGATGTTTGGAATATTCGAAGCAGCGCGCTGGAAGTTCACGTCGAGCTCTGCACCACCGATGAGGAGTGCATTTTCGAGACCGAGCTTTGCGAACTGCGAAACAAGCTGCTTTGTCTTGGCTTCAGAGGCAGCCAGATCATCGATGATGATCAGGTCAGATGCCTTTGCTTTAGCCGACAGAGCGTGACGCAAGCCGAGAGCGCGAACCTTCTTTGGCAGATCATGATCATGCGTACGGACAACTGGTCCGTGAGCCTGACCACCGCCGCGGAACTGAGGTGCACGAGCCGAATGGTGACGAGCGCGACCCGTACCCTTCTGCTTGTACATCTTCGAACCGGTGCGGCTGATGTCGCTGCGGCCCTTGGCATCATGAGAGCCCTGCTGGCGGCGAGCCAGCTGCCAGCGCACGACGCGCTGAAGAATGTCGTCGCGTGGGTCAAGGCCGAAGATATCTTCGTTCAGCTTGACCTTGCCGGCATCCTTGCCTTCAAGAGTTGTAATTGTGAGATCCATTATTCGGCTCCCTCAGTCGCTGCAGTTTCAGAAACTACAGCAGCTTCTACCTTGGCCTGTGCTGCTTGGCGCAGACCAGCTGGCTTGGGAGCATTTTCTGGAAGCGAAACCTTAACGGCGTCGCGAACATAGATCCATGCACCCTTCGAACCAGGAACCGCACCGCGAACAAGAATAAGGCCGCGATCGAGGTCGGTAGAAACGACTTCGATATTCTGCGTGGTTACACGGGTCTGCCCCATGTGACCGGCCATCTTCTTGCCCTTGAATACTTTACCTGGATCCTGACGCTGACCGGTCGAGCCGTGAGCGCGGTGGGTAACTGAGTTACCGTGCGAAGCACGATGACCAGCAAAGTTATGACGCTTCATTACACCGGCAAAGCCTTTACCGATCGAAGTACCCGTCACATCAACCTTCTGGCCGGCGACGAAATGTTCGGCAGTGATTTCCACGCCGACTTCGAGCAGATTTTCAGGCGAAACGCGGAATTCCGCAACTTTTGCCTTAGGCTCAACCTCAGCCTTCGCGAAGTGACCGCGCAGAGCCTTGGTTGTGTTCTTTACCTTGGCAAGTCCAACGCCAAGCTGAACAGCCGTGTAACCATTCTTTTCAACTGTACGCTGAGCTACCACGTGGCAGTCTTCCATGCGGAGAACTGTCACTGGTACATGTTCGCCGGCGTCGTTATAGACGCGGGTCATGCCCAGCTTTTGTGCAATAACACCTGAACGCATCGGGTTCGTTCCTTCCGTCCTCAAGCCGATTAAAGCTTGATCTCGACATCAACACCGGCGGACAGATCAAGCTTCATCAGCGCATCAACTGTCTGCGGGGTTGGGTCAACGATATCGAGAAGACGCTTGTGCGTGCGCATCTCGAACTGTTCGCGGCTCTTCTTATCGATGTGCGGCGACCGGTTTACTGTGAACTTTTCGATCCGCGTTGGAAGTGGGATCGGTCCGCGCACGTTGGCACCGGTACGCTTGGCAGTCGACACGATTTCCCGCGTCGAAGCGTCAAGGATCCGATGATCAAACGCCTTAAGGCGAATGCGGATGTTTTGACCGTTCATTTGATCTGTTCCTTGTTACGCGGGACGCCTCCGAGGAGACGCCCCTGCACAAATCTAATTACTCGATGATCGAAGCGACGATGCCTGCACCGACGGTGCGGCCACCTTCACGGATAGCGAAGCGGAGCTTCTCTTCCATTGCGATCGGGACGATCAGCGTAACGTCAACGGTAACGTTGTCGCCAGGCATAACCATTTCCGTGCCTTCTGGCAGGGTAACAACACCGGTCACGTCAGTCGTACGGAAGTAGAACTGTGGACGGTAGTTAGTGAAGAATGGCGTATGACGGCCACCTTCGTCCTTGGTCAGAATGTATGCTTCTGCCTTGAACTTGGTGTGTGGCTTAACCGAACCTGGCTTGCAGAGAACCTGACCACGTTCAACGTCGTCACGGCCTACACCGCGAACCAGTGCGCCGATGTTGTCGCCAGCCTGGCCCTGATCGAGCAGCTTGCGGAACATTTCAACGCCGGTAACAGTCGTCTTGCCAGTGGCCTTGATGCCAACGATTTCGACTTCTTCGCCAACCTTGACGATACCGCGCTCAACACGACCGGTAACAACAGTACCACGACCCGAGATCGAGAACACGTCTTCGATTGGCATCAGGAATGGCTGGTCGATCGGACGTTCTGGCGTTGGGATATAATCGTCAACAGCAGACATCAGGTTGCGGATTGCGTCTTCGCCGAGTTCCTTCGAAGAATCTTCCAGAGCAGCAAGAGCCGAACCCTTGATGATTGGAACTTCGTCGCCTGGGAAGTCGTACTTCGAAAGCAGTTCGCGAACTTCGAGTTCTACGAGTTCGAGAAGTTCAGCATCGTCAACCTGATCGCACTTGTTCAGGAACACGACGATCGCAGGAACGCCAACCTGACGAGCGAGCAGGATGTGCTCACGGGTCTGTGGCATCGGGCCGTCAGCTGCCGAAACAACCAGGATCGCGCCGTCCATCTGTGCAGCACCGGTGATCATGTTCTTAACATAGTCAGCGTGGCCTGGGCAGTCGACGTGTGCATAGTGACGAGCTGCAGTTTCATATTCAACGTGTGCCGTCGAAATGGTGATACCGCGAGCGCGTTCTTCCGGTGCAGCATCGATCTGGTCGTATGCCTTGAACTCACCGAAGAACTTCGTGATTGCTGCTGTCAGCGACGTCTTGCCATGGTCAACGTGACCAATCGTGCCGATGTTTACGTGGGGCTTATTGCGTTCAAACTTGCTCTTTGCCATCTGAGCTCTCCTAAAATCTAGCCTGCTCAGGCTTTTTACTGTTTGGCGTAATCAGAAATTACGCGAACTTCTTTTGAATTTCCTGTGCGACCGCGGTCGGAACCGGCTCATAATGGTCGAACTGCATGGTGTACTGTGCACGACCCTGAGACATCGAACGCAGGTTGTTCACGTAACCAAACATGTTGGCCAGTGGAACGTTTGCGTTGACGACCGTAGCAATGCCACGAGCTTCCGTACCTGAAATCTGACCACGACGTGAGTTCAGATCGCCAATTACGTCACCGACGTAATCTTCAGGAGTTACGACTTCAACCTTCATGATCGGTTCGAGAAGCTGTGCACCAGCCTTCTGTGCGCCTTCACGGAACGCTGCGCGAGCAGCAATTTCGAACGCGAGAACCGAGGAGTCAACGTCGTGGTATGCGCCGTCGATCAGGGTTGCCTTCACGCCGAGCATCGGGAAGCCAGCAAGCGGACCCGCACCCATGACGCTTTCGATACCCTTCTGAACGCCTGGGATGTATTCCTTAGGAACAGCACCACCAACGATCTTGGATTCGAAGATGAAGTCATCGCCGTCATGCGGTTCGAAAATGATCTTGACGCGAGCGAACTGACCCGAACCACCCGACTGCTTCTTGTGGGTGTAATCGATTTCAGCCTGACGGGTGATCGATTCACGGTAAGCAACCTGCGGCGCGCCGACGTTTGCTTCTACCTTGAATTCACGCTTCATGCGGTCAACGAGAATGTCGAGATGAAGTTCGCCCATGCCAGCAATGATCGTCTGACCGGATTCTTCATCGGACTTAACGCGGAACGAAGGATCTTCAGCAGCCAGACGGTTGAGCGCGATGCCCATCTTTTCCTGGTCAGCCTTGGTCTTTGGTTCAATCGCGATTTCGATAACCGGATCAGGGAATTCCATGCGTTCAAGGATAACCGGCTTCAGCGGATCGCAGAGCGTATCACCAGTTGTGGTTTCCTTGAGGCCAGCCAAAGCAACGATGTCGCCTGCATAAGCTTCTTCGATGTCTTCACGGCTGTTGGAGTGCATCTGCAGCATACGACCGATGCGCTCACGCTTGCCCTTAACGGTGTTTTCGAGCGAAATGCCCTTGGTCATCTTGCCCGAGTAAATACGAGCAAAAGTAAGCGAACCAACGAACGGATCGTTCATGATCTTGAATGCAAGCATCGAAAGCGGTGCTTCATCCGAAGATTCACGGGTGGTTTCGGTTTCCGTCTTAACGTCGATGCCCTTAATCGCAGGAACATCGGTTGGAGCCGGAAGGAATTCCACAACAGCGTCGAGAAGTGGCTGAATGCCGCGGTTCTTGAACGCCGTACCGCAAAGAACCGGATGGAACTTAACGTCGATGGTGCCCTTACGGATCAGTGCACGAAGCTGTTCGTTCGTAGGCATGGTGCCTTCGAGATAAGCTTCCATTGCAGCTTCATCGATTTCCACGGCCAGCTCAATGAGCTTTTCGCGGTACTCTTCAGCCTTGTCCTTAAGGTCTGCAGGGATTTCGCCAACGATCGCAGATGCGCCGATGGTGCCATCCCAGGTCAGGGCATTCATTTCGATCAGATCGATAACGCCTTCGAACTCATTTTCAGCGCCGATTGGCAGCTGAACTGGAAGAGCGATTGCGCCAAGACGCGAGCCGACCATTTCTACGCAACGGTAGAAGTCTGCACCGATCTTGTCCATCTTGTTGACGAAGACCATACGTGGAACGTGGTACTTCTCAGCCTGACGCCAAACAGTTTCGGTCTGTGGCTCTACGCCAGCATTCGCATCGAGAAGAGCGATTGCACCGTCGAGAACGCGGAGCGAACGCTCGACTTCGATGGTGAAGTCAACGTGGCCCGGGGTGTCGATGATGTTGAAGCGACGCTTCTTGCCATCCTGACCCTGCCAGAACGTGGTCGTAGCAGCGGACGTGATGGTGATACCGCGTTCCTGTTCCTGCTCCATCCAGTCCATGGTGGACGCGCCATCATGGGTTTCACCGATCTTGTGGTTCTTACCGGTATAGAACAGGATACGCTCGGTCATCGTCGTCTTACCGGCGTCGATGTGAGCCATAATACCGAAATTGCGGTAGTCTTCGATTTTATATTCGCGGGCCATGTTTTTGCTCTTTGAATAGGGTTCGACGATTACCAGCGGTAATGCGAGAATGCGCGGTTGGCTTCAGCCATGCGGTGCGTGTCTTCACGCTTCTTCACAGCAGAACCACGGTTGTTTGCAGCATCAAGCAATTCACCGGAAAGACGATCAATCATCGTGGTTTCATTACGACCACGAGCTGCATTGATCAGCCAACGAATGGCAAGCGCCTGGCGGCGTTCTGAACGCACATCGACCGGAACCTGGTAGGTTGCACCACCAACGCGGCGCGAACGGACTTCAACGTGCGGAGCAACATTGTCGAGCGCCTGATGGAACAGCGCGACCGGCTCTGACTTCGCCTTGGCTTCGATCGCCGAAAGCGCACCGTAAACGATGCTTTCTGCAACCGACTTCTTGCCATGAAGCATAACTGCATTCATGAACTTTGTGATCACGAGATCGCCGAACTTTGGATCCGGATTAATCTCGCGCTTCTCTGCTTTATGGCGTCTGGACATTTCGTCTCAACTTTCAATTACATCGGGCTCAACTCGCCATTCTGGCGGCCGGTATCCCCGGAAAATTCTTACTTAGGACGCTTCGCACCGTACTTCGAACGACGCTGCTTGCGGTTCTTAACACCCTGGGTATCGAGAACGCCGCGGATGATGTGGTAACGCACACCCGGCAAATCCTTGACGCGGCCGCCGCGGATCATAACCACGGAGTGCTCCTGAAGGTTGTGACCTTCACCTGGGATGTAACCGATGACTTCAAAGCCATTGGTCAGACGAATCTTGGCAACCTTACGGAGAGCCGAGTTCGGCTTCTTAGGGGTTGTCGTATAAACGCGGGTGCAAACGCCGCGCTTCTGTGGGTTTGCCTGCAGAGCAGGAACCTTATTACGCTTTACCGGCGCAGTGCGCGGCTTGCGGATCAACTGGTTTACGGTAGGCATTGAACCTTCCTCTATAAAAAATCTCGTATCAGCGCCCCATGAGGGCCGTTTCACCGGAGTGCTCATGCACAAATTCGGGACCAGCCACACTGTATGTGGCCACCCCGAACAAAAGCAGAGGAAGCAAAAGCTTCATGCGAACGGCAAGTTGCATTTCGATCGTAAAACGAACCCTGTTTGAGGCGAACTTCAGAGCGCGTCGCCCCGAAACAGCCAGCCTCACATCGGCTCAGATGGGCTGCTGATACGTGTTTGGAGGCGTTTCGTCAAGGGCAGGACATTAAGTTTCTTCACCAAAAGGCCGTAGAGCCGCGTTTTGGTGCCAGCCGGACAGGTTATTGCGCCGTATTCGACGTCAATTCGCGATTATTTCGCAGACAAAACTGTCATTTTTGTGTGCCAGCATAGCGCCGGACCCGAACAGCCGCTATTGAAGCACATCCGAGTCGAAACACAACAGAATATTAAGGGATTCTCAATGTCATCCACTACCCCGATTGCAGATAACGATTCGCCAATCGTTCACCTGGTCATTGCCGACGTCTGGAACGAAGGCGAAGAGGAATCTGTAGAAGTACACATTCTGCTGAAATCCGATGAAGACGAAGATCTCGTTCAGACCGTCCTCGCGATCCTGGCGGAAGAAGGTTATCACGAAGCTGAGTTGATCGAGATGGGCACAATCACCGAAGAACCAGAAGAAGAACCTCACAAGAGTGCATGGCACACCGCCCTCACCGGTGAAGTAGCGCTGATCGAATTCGAAGGCGATGACGAGGAAGAAGAATAAGTTTGGCTGAAATCACGCAGCCTGACCCAGGATTGGGTTCAAGGTTTTGCGCTAAGATAAAGGGCGGTTTCTGACCGCCCTTTTTTTCACAATCAAAAAGCCACAAACAAAAAGGCCGCCTCGAAAGGCGGCCTTTTCCTTTTCCTGAACGCTGCCTTATTCGGCTGCGCTGTTGGTCATGTCTGTCAGCATCGCATTGGCTGCTGCGGAACCGGTCGACTTGCGACGCTCGTCGATGATCAGTTCGTCGCGAGCCGTCGCAATACGACGGATCTGGTTGGTCATGCCACCAGTACCGGCCGGGATGAGACGACCGACGATAACGTTTTCCTTGAGACCCTGCAGCATGTCCATCTTGCCGGCAACAGCCGCTTCGGTAAGCACGCGAGTGGTTTCCTGGAACGACGCCGCCGAGATGAACGAAGGAGTCTGCAACGAAGCCTTGGTAATACCAAGCAGAACCGGATTACCCGAACCTGGCTTCTTGCCTTCCTCGATCAGACGATCATTGACCTCATCGAGTTCGATGCGATCGACATGATCACCGGTGATGTAACCGGTATCGCCCGATTCCGTGATCTCGATCTTCTGGAGCATCTGACGAACAATCACTTCGATGTGCTTGTCGTTGATCAGAACGCCCTGAAGACGGTAGACTTCCTGGATTTCATTGACGAGGTAGGAAGCGAGAGCTTCCACGCCCTTAATGGCCAGAATGTCATGCGGCGCTGGATTACCGTCGAGGATGTATTCACCCTTTTCGATAACGTCACCGTCCTGAAGATGGAACGGCTTTCCCTTAGGAATCAGATACTCAACAGGCTCGATCGTATCGTCGTTTGGCTCGATGATGATACGGCGCTTGTTCTTGTAATCGCGACCGAAGCGGACAGTACCATCGATCTCTGCGATGACGGCATGGTCCTTCGGACGACGAGCTTCGAACAGTTCCGCAACGCGTGGCAGACCACCGGTAATATCCTTGGTCTTCGCGCTTTCCATCGGCAGACGCGCAATAACGTCACCAGCATTAACGTGAGCACCCGGCTCGAACGAAAGGATCGTTTCCACCGAAAGCAGGAAGCGAGCTTCGCCACCCTTCGACAGCTTTGCGATCTTGCCGCTCTTGTCCTTGATGACCATTGCAGGCTTGAGGTCTGCACCACGTGGGGTCGAACGCCAATCGATGATAACGCGCTTCGTGATACCAGTCGACTCGTCCGCAGTTTCCGAAACCGAGAGGCCGTCGACGAGATCTTCGAACTCGACGTAGCCTTCCACTTCCGTAAGGATTGGACGGGTGTACGGATCCCACTCGGCAATACGCTGACCGCGCTTGACTGCATCACCTTCGTCAACGAACAGACGCGAACCGTAGGTTACACGGTGAACCGCACGTTCCTTGCCCGTAGCATCGACGATCAGAACCGCCATGTTACGGCCCATGACCACGAGGTTACCATCGGAGTTGCGAACCACGTTGCGATTGCGCAGCTTGACGGTGCCTTCATACGAAGCTTCGAGGTAGGACGAGTCAACAACCTGTGCAGTACCGCCCAAGTGGAAGGTACGCATGGTCAGCTGAGTGCCTGGCTCACCGATCGACTGTGCAGCGATAACACCGACAGCTTCACCCTGGTTGACAGGAGTACCACGTGCAAGGTCACGACCATAGCACTTGGCGCAAACGCCGTTACGGGTTTCACAGGTAAGGGCCGAGCGAATACGGATCGACTGGATACCAGCCTTCTCGATGACTTCGACGTCCTTTTCCTCGATCATGCGGCCAGCTTCAACGATAACATCGCCAGTTGCCGGATTGATGATCGGATCAAGTGCTGTACGGCCCAGAACGCGCTGTCCGATTGGAGCAACGATCTGACCGGCATCAACGATCGGCTGCATGGTGAGACCGATTTCGGCGCCGCAATCGACTTCCGAAATGATCGCATCCTGTGCAACGTCAACGAGACGACGCGTCAGGTAACCCGAGTTAGCGGTCTTCAAGGCGGTATCAGCAAGACCCTTACGGGCACCGTGTGTCGAGTTGAAGTACTCGTTAACGGTCAGGCCTTCCTTGAAGTTCGAGATGATCGGGGTTTCGATGATTTCACCCGACGGCTTGGCCATAAGACCACGCATACCGCCAAGCTGACGCATCTGGTTGACCGAACCACGGGCACCCGAATGCGACATCATGTAAACCGAGTTCATCTGCTTCTGACGTCCGGTCACCGGATCGAATTCAACAGCCTTAATGCGGGCCATCATTTCTTCGGTGATCTTGTCAGTCGCCTTACCCCAGGCATCAACGACCTTGTTGTACTTTTCGCCCTGAGTGATCAGGCCGTCATTGTACTGCTGTTCGTATTCGGTCGTCAGAGCTTCGGTTTCTGCAACGATCTTCGCCTTCGAGTCCGGAATGACCATGTCATCCTTACCGAACGAAATACCGGCACGACATGCATGGGCAAAGCCGAGCTGCATGATGCGATCGCAGAAGATAACCGTCTCTTTCTGACCGCAATGGCGGTAGACGTGGTCGATCATCTTGGAGATGTTCTTCTTCGTCATCTCCTGATTACAGATGTCGAACGGCACATTGACATGCTTCGGTAGAAGCTCGCCAGTGATCAAACGGCCAGGCGTTGTGTCGTACACCTTGGAAACGACATTGCCTTCCGCATCAACCGTCTTGAAACGGCCTTTGATCTTGGTGTGCAGCGTGACAACCTTGTTCTCAAGCGCATGCTGAAGTTCGCCCATATCGGCAAACATCATGCCTTCGCCTGGCTCCTTGTCTGCCACGATCGACAGATAATAGAGGCCGAGAACCATGTCCTGCGAAGGAACGATGATCGGTGCGCCGTTTGCCGGGTGCAGGATGTTGTTGGTCGACATCATCAGCACGCGTGCTTCAAGCTGAGCTTCAAGCGACAGAGGGACGTGAACAGCCATCTGGTCACCGTCGAAGTCAGCGTTGAACGCTGTACAAACGAGCGGATGCAGCTGAATGGCCTTGCCTTCGATCAGCGTGGGTTCGAATGCCTGAATACCAAGACGGTGCAGCGTAGGCGCACGGTTCAGAAGAACCGGATGCTCACGGATCACTTCGTCAAGAATATCCCAGACTTCCGGACGTTCTTTTTCAACCAGCTTCTTCGCCTGCTTAACGGTCGAGGAATAACCCTTGGCGTCAAGACGAGCGTAGATGAATGGCTTGAACAGTTCGAGCGCCATCTTCTTTGGCAGACCGCACTGGTGAAGCTTCAGTTCAGGACCAGTCACGATAACCGAACGACCCGAATAGTCGACGCGCTTACCGAGAAGGTTCTGACGGAAACGACCCTGCTTACCCTTGAGCATGTCGGAGAGCGACTTCAGCGGACGCTTGTTAGCACCGGTGATGACGCGGCCACGACGGCCGTTATCGAACAGCGCGTCAACAGCTTCCTGCAACATACGCTTTTCGTTACGGATAATGATGCCAGGAGCGCGCAGTTCAATGAGACGCTTCAGACGGTTGTTACGGTTGATCACACGACGGTAAAGGTCGTTGAGATCGGATGTAGCAAAACGACCGCCATCCAGTGGAACCAGAGGACGCAGATCCGGTGGAATAACCGGAACGATCTTCATAATCATCCACTCAGGACGGTTGCCGGATTCCATGAAGTTCTCAACGATCTTGAGACGCTTCATCAGCTTCTTGGTCTTCAGTTCCGACGTGGTTTCTGCCAGATCGACGCGCAGGTCTGCGGCGATGTTCGGAAGATCCATCGAAGCCAGAAGTTCAAAGATAGCTTCTGCACCGATAAGGGCTGTGAACTGATCTTCGCCGAATTCATCGACGGCAATCATATATTCTTCTTCCGAAAGAAGCTGGTGTTCTTTCAGCGAAGTCAGACCCGGTTCGGTAACGATGTAGTTTTCAAAATACAGAACGCGTTCGATATCCTTCAGCGTCATATCAAGCAATGTGCCGATACGCGAAGGAAGCGACTTCAGGAACCAGATATGTGCAACAGGTGCTGCGAGCTCAATATGGCCCATGCGCTCACGACGAACGCGCGACAGCGTGACTTCAACGCCGCACTTTTCGCAGATGATGCCTTTGTATTTCATACGCTTGTACTTGCCGCACAAGCATTCATAATCCTTGATCGGGCCAAAGATACGCGCGCAGAAGAGACCATCGCGTTCAGGCTTGAACGTACGATAGTTGATCGTCTCCGGCTTCTTGATCTCGCCGTATGACCAGGACAGAATCTTCTCAGGGCTGGCAATCGAGATTCTGATGGAATCGAACGTCTGTGCCGGAGCCTGAGGATTGAAAAGATTCATGACCTCTTGGTTCATGCCGTTCTCCTTGAGGGCGATCCGCCGCCCTGTGTGTCGTCGATGACAAGCTGAAAGTCCCTGCCATCTTGAAAAGAATTCGCGGTATTAAGCAGTCTGGAACTGCACATTCCGTTCAGCATTCCCGTGCGCAAAGCATCTTTAGCCTTTTACTGGAAATACCTTACGGGCGCGCCACGGCAATACCATGGCGCGCCTTGATGTTTTTTATTCCGCCGCGTCCGGAAGTGCCGGCTGCTGCTCGTCGCGTGTATCATCCAGCTCAACATTGAGACCGAGCGAACGCATTTCCTTGACGAGAACGTTGAAGCTTTCTGGAATGCCAGCTTCGAACGTATCGTCGCCACGAACAATCGCTTCGTAGACCTTGGTACGGCCTGCAACGTCGTCCGACTTGACTGTAAGCATTTCCTGCAGCGTGTAAGCCGCACCATATGCTTCCAGAGCCCAGACCTCCATTTCGCCGAAGCGCTGACCACCGAACTGCGCCTTACCACCGAGCGGCTGCTGGGTGACGAGCGAGTAAGGTCCGATCGAACGAGCATGGATCTTGTCGTCGACCAGGTGGTGGAGCTTCAACATATAGATGTAGCCCATGGTCACCTGACGGTCGAACGGCTCACCCGTACGTCCATCATACAGCGTCGACTGACCCGAGGTCGCAAGACCTGCATCCGTCAACATCGCATTGATGTCAGCTTCCACCGCACCGTCGAATACCGGCGTTGCGATCGACACGCCGCGCTTAACCTGGTTCGCCAGCATCATGACCGAATCATCGTCATAAGAGCGAACCGGCTCGTTGCGGTCGTTGTCTGGATAGATGTGCTCAAGCGTATCGCGCAGCGGCTGAATGTCTGCCGTCTTGCGATAAACGTCGATCAGCTCACCGATCTTCTTGCCCATACCTGCGCAAGCCCAGCCAAGATGTGTTTCCAGAATCTGGCCCACATTCATACGGCTCGGCACGCCAAGCGGGTTAAGAACGATATCGGCATGCGTACCGTCTTCGAGGAACGGCATGTCTTCGACAGGCAGAATGCGGGAAACCACACCCTTATTGCCGTGACGGCCAGCCATCTTATCGCCCGGCTGGATCTTGCGCTTCACAGCGACAAAGACCTTGACCATCTTCATGACGCCTGGAGGCATCTCGTCGCCGCGCTGTACCTTCTCGACCTTATCCATGAAGCGAGCTTCGAGCAGCTTCTTGGATTCATCGTACTGGCCGCGCAGAGCTTCCAGTTCACCCTGGTGCTTTTCGTCTTCAACAGCGAACTGCCACCATTGCGAACGCGGATACTCGGTCATGATTTCGCGCGTAATGGTCGTGCCCTTCTTGAAGCCCTTAGGCCCTGCAGCAGCAACCTTACCGTCGATCATGTCGGCGAGACGTCCGTAAACGTTACGATCCAGGATAGCCTGTTCGTCGTCACGATCCTTCGCAAGACGTTCGATCTCTTCGCGTTCGATCGCCATTGCGCGTTCGTCTTTTTCAACGCCGTGGCGATTGAAAACGCGAACTTCAACAACGGTACCGTATGTTCCCGGAGGCATACGCATGGAGGTGTCACGAACGTCAGATGCCTTTTCACCGAAGATGGCGCGCAGAAGCTTTTCTTCCGGCGTCATCGGGCTTTCTCCCTTCGGTGTGATCTTGCCGACAAGAATGTCGCCAGGATGCACTTCAGCACCGATGTAAACGATACCAGCTTCGTCGAGGTTCTTCAGTGCTTCTTCCGAAACGTTCGGAATGTCGCGGGTGATTTCCTCAGGTCCAAGCTTCGTGTCGCGAGCAGCAACTTCGAATTCCTCGATATGGATCGAGGTGAAGACGTCTTCCGAAACGATCTTCTCGGAAAGAAGGATCGAATCTTCGTAGTTGTAGCCGTTCCAAGGCATGAACGCGACGAGCACGTTACGGCCAAGAGCCAGATCGCCCAGATCGGTCGACGGACCATCAGCAATGATGTCGCCCTTACCGATAGGATCGCCAACGCGTACAAGCGGACGCTGGTTGATACAGGTCGACTGGTTCGAGCGCTGGAACTTCTGCAGACGATAGATATCAACGCCAGACTTCGACGGATCGAGGTCTTCGGTAGCGCGGATAACGATACGCGTTGCGTCAACCTGATCGACGATACCACCGCGACGAGCGGCGATAGCAGCACCAGAGTCACGCGCAACAACTGCTTCCATACCGGTTCCGACGAACGGTGCTTCTGCACGAACGAGCGGAACAGCCTGACGCTGCATGTTCGAGCCCATGAGAGCGCGGTTCGCATCGTCGTTTTCAAGGAACGGAATAAGCGCTGCAGCAACCGAAACGAGCTGCTTCGGCGAAACGTCCATCAGGTCCACGTTTTCACGCGGAGCCATCATAACTTCGCCAGCGTGACGGCAGATGACGAATTCGTCTACAAAACCACCCTGCTCGTCCAGCTCTACGTTTGCCTGAGCAACCGAGTGCTTCGCTTCTTCCATAGCCGACAGATAAACAACGTCGTTCGTGACCTTGCCATCGACAACTTTACGATACGGGCTTTCAATGAAGCCGTACTTGTTGACGCGGGCAAAGGTTGCAAGCGAGTTGATCAGACCGATATTCGGGCCTTCCGGCGTTTCAATCGGGCAGATACGGCCATAATGCGTTGGATGCACGTCGCGGACTTCGAAGCCAGCGCGCTCACGGGTCAAACCACCAGGTCCAAGAGCCGAAAGACGGCGCTTGTGAGTGATTTCCGAAAGCGGGTTGGTCTGATCCATGAACTGCGACAGCTGCGAGGAGCCGAAGAACTCACGAACAGCCGCTGCAGCAGGCTTCGCGTTGATCAGATCCTGCGGCATGACCGTGTCGATTTCGATCGAGGACATACGTTCCTTGATCGCACGTTCCATGCGCAGAAGACCGACGCGATACTGATTTTCCATCAGCTCGCCGACCGAACGGACACGACGGTTACCGAGATTGTCGATATCGTCGATTTCACCACGGCCATCGCGCAGCTCAACCAGCATCTTGACCACAGCAAGGATGTCTTCCTTGCGCAGAACACGGACAGTGTCTTCTGCATCGAGGTCGAGACGCATATTCATCTTCACGCGACCAACAGCGGACAGGTCATAGCGTTCCGAATCGAAGAACAGCGAATGGAACATGGCTTCAGCCGAATCCATTGTCGGCGGCTCACCCGGACGCATCACGCGGTAGATGTCGAACAGCGCTTCCTGACGGCTTTCGTTCTTGTCGACAGCCAGCGTGTTGCGGATATACGCACCGATATTGATATGATCAATATCAAGGACGTTGATCTCATCAACACCTGTGTCGAGAAGCGTCTTGAGAACCTTCTCATCAATTTCATCACCGGCTTCGAGATAAATCTCACCCGTTGCGTAATTGACAGTGTCTTCAGCAAGGTAGGAGCCAAAGAGATCGTCTTCGGTTGCCTTGATGAACTTGAGGCCCTTTTCAGCAAGCTGCTTCGCGGAGCGAGCAGTCAGCTTCTTGCCTGCTTCGAGAACAACCTCACCTGTGTCGGCATCAATAAGATCAGAAATGATCTTCATGCCCTTGAAGCGTTCTACCGAGTACGGAATGCGCCAGTTATCGCCATCACGCGAATACGTAACGGTGTTGTAGAACGTCGACAGAATTTCTTCGCCGTCCATGCCGAGCGCCATGAGAAGCGTCGTTGCTGGAAGCTTGCGGCGACGATCGATACGCGCATAGACCACGTCCTTGGCATCGAATTCGATGTCAAGCCATGAACCGCGGTAAGGAATGACGCGAGCAGCAAACAGAAGCTTGCCCGAGGAATGCGTCTTGCCCTTGTCGTGATCGAAGAATACGCCCGGCGAGCGGTGCATCTGCGAAACGATAACACGTTCGGTACCATTGACGATGAAGGTGCCGTTGTCCGTCATGAGCGGCATATCGCCCATGTAAACGTCCTGCTCCTTGATGTCCTTGATGGACTTCGCGCCGGTATCTTCATCAATATCGAATACGATCAGACGCAGCGTCACCTTGAGAGGTGCCGAATATGTCAAATCGCGCTGACGGCATTCGTCAACGTCGAACTTCGGTGCATCGAATTCGTAGCGAACGAATTCCAGCATTGAAGCGCCGGAGAAATCCTGAATTGGGAAAACAGACTTGAAAACCGCCTGCAAACCCTCTTCAGAACGCCCGCCAGCTGGTTCCTCAACCATGAGGAACTGGTCGTATGATGCCTTTTGAACCTCAATGAGGTTTGGCATTTCCGCGACCTCGGGGATCTTGCCGAAAAATTTGCGTACGCGCTTGCGACCATTGAAAGAATGGGTCTGAGCCATCGTCGCTCCTCGTTCTATAGCCTTACGGCTTGCTCACGCCTTGCGGCCTTTATCGTGCGCCGCCTTTCGGCGGTCCTTCTAACGGGCTAAAACCCGTTTCCTGAAGGCCCGGTCAGGGCCATCAGGAAAAGGGTTTAAAGTGATCAGAACATTCTCTTAACAATCGTTCTGATTATAATCTGCATGAAGAGAACCTAATTCCGCGCTTTTCGTTTCTTTTCATGCATTTACTCCGGATGCAAGACCCAGAATGAAACCGGCGGACGGAAACCGTCCGCCGGAATACTCGAACTTACTTGAGTTCGACCTTAGCGCCAGCTGCTTCGAGCTGTGCCTTGATCTTCTCAGCTTCGTCCTTGGAAGCGCCTTCCTTGACAGCCTTAGGAGCTGCTTCAACGAGGTCCTTAGCTTCCTTGAGGCCGAGACCGGTGATTGCGCGAACTTCCTTGATCACGTTGATCTTGTTTGCGCCGCCGTCAGCGAGAACGACATCAAATTCGGTCTTTTCTTCAGCAGCAGCAGCAGGAGCAGCGCCAGCAGCAGCAACTGCTACAGGAGCAGCAGCCGAAACGCCCCACTTTTCTTCGAGAAGCTTCGAAAGTTCAGCAGCTTCCAGAACTGTCAGAGCCGAAAGGTCGTCAACGATCTTTGCGAGATCAGCCATTTTGGTATTTCCTTAGTTTAAGGTTTGAACTGTTTGTAATGAGAAACGGCCTTAAGCCGCCTCGTTCTTCCGGGCGTGCGCACCAATAACGCGGGCGATCTGGCCCGCTGGAGCGCTGGTAAGTACTGCAAGACGCTGAGCCGGGGTCTGGATCATTCCAACCAGCTTTGCGCGCAGTTCGTCGAGCGATGGGAGCGAAGCAAGCGACTTTACGCCATCGGCGTTAAGCGTTGTTGCACCCATGGAACCGCCAAGAATAACGAGCTTTTCGTTAGCCTTAGCGAACTCGACGGCTACTTTCGGAGCAGTAATCGGGTCGTCTGCATATGCAACGACCGTCTGACCTGTGAACAGGTCTGCGATACCTTCCGATTCCGTGCCCTGAAGAGCGATTTTGGCAAGGCGGTTTTTCGCGACTTTAACGGTGCCACCAGCATCACGCATCTTGGAACGAAGATCGCTCATCTGCGCAACGGTGAGACCGGTATAGTGGGCCACGACGACCGAACCGGACTCTTTGAAAGCGCCGTTCAGCCACGCGACAAATTCGCGCTTTTCCGCTCTATCCACTGTGTCTCTCCAGTAGACAGGACCAATTGGTCCTGCCGGGTTGCCTTTGCCAGATAAACCTGACGGCTCATCTGACGTTCGAGGATCCTGTCCCCTTCAGCTTCACCCGCAAAACGGACTTCACTCAAAGGCAACTACGGTTCAAACCTCGCATGCACTTTCGTGCGAAACAGGGTTATTCCACGTCTCATGCAGGCCATATGTTTAAGGACTATCACCCGGAGATGATGATCCGCCTGCAATCTCGGACAGGATAACCGGACTTTCGTCCGGCTATCCGGATCTTGCGATCCGGAATTCTTACACTTTCGACCACTCTCGCAGTACCGGTGTGCCACCAATGCCTCCCCTTCAAAGGAAGGCTCAGACTCCGGCGAACCGGAGCCCAAATAACTTAAGCGACGACCTTAACGGTTGCCGGATCGACCTTGACGCCTACGCCCATGGTCGAGGAAATCGATACGCGCTTGACGTATTCACCCTTTGCAGCCGAAGGCTTAGCCTTGATGACCGCATCAGCAAAGGCCTTGATGTTTTCTTCGAGCTTCTGGCTGTCGAAGGAAACCTTGCCGATACCAGCATGGATGATACCAGCCTTTTCGACGCGGAACTCAACTGCGCCGCCCTTGGAAGCGGTAACTGCAGCTGCAACGTCAACAGTCACGGTGCCAACCTTAGGATTTGGCATCAGGCCGCGTGGGCCGAGTACCTTACCGAGACGACCAACGAGTGGCATCATGTCAGGAGTGGCAATGCAGCGATCGAATTCGATCTTGCCGCCATTGACGATTTCGAAAAGCTCTTCTGCACCAACGATGTCGGCGCCAGCCTTCTTAGCTTCTTCAGCCTTGTCGCCGCGTGCAAAAACAGCAACGCGAACGGTACGGCCTGTGCCGTTAGGAAGGTTGACAACGCCACGAACCATCTGGTCGGCGTGACGCGGATCAACGCCGAGGTTCATTGCGATTTCGATGGTTTCGTCGAACTTGGCAACTGCACGTTCCTTAACCAGACCGATTGCATCGGACAGGTGGTAGAGCTTGTTGACGTCAACGCCTTCGCGGATCTTAGCTACACGCTTGGAAATCTTTGCCATGGTCTTAGCTCACCACTTCCAGGCCCATCGAACGGGCAGAACCTTCGATCATGCGCATTGCCGCTTCCACGTCAGATGCGTTCAGATCCTTCATCTTAACAAGAGCAATTTCGCGAACTTTATCACGCGCAATTGTGCCTGCCTTTTCCTTGCCAGGTGCCTTGGAACCCGACTTGAGGTTGGCAGCCTTCTTAAGGAAGTAGGTTACCGGAGGAGTCTTCATCACAAAAGTGAAAGACTTGTCCTGATAGTATGTGATCACGACTGGAATCGGCGAACCTTTTTCCAGTTCCTGTGTGGCAGCGTTAAATGCCTTACAGAATTCCATGATGTTGATGCCGCGCTGACCCAGTGCTGGGCCGATCGGAGGCGATGGATTGGCCGCACCTGCTGCTACCTGGAGCTTCAGCTGGCCTGCAATTTTCTTAGCCATTGCATTCTGCCTTCATAAAAATACCGGAAACCGGTGTTCTCGATTAATGCCGGAGATCCGGCTCTCGACTGACGTCAGACGAACTGACTGGCAGTTTGGTGGTGCGAAATCAGCGACCGGCTAAGCCGCCTATCCTTCCACCTTTTCCACTTTTCACAGTGGACACCCTTGCGGGCAAACAATCAGAGCTTATCGACCTGACTGTATTCAAGATCCACAGGCGTAGCACGCCCGAAGATGGAAACCTCAACCTTGAGACGGGCACGCTCATCATCGACTTCCTGAACGATACCGTTGAACGAAGCAAACGGACCATCGGAAACGCGAACGTTTTCACCGATCTCAAAGGTGATCGATGATTTTGGCCGATCAACACCATCCTGAACCTGGTTCAGAATCTGATCGACTTCCTTCTGAGAGACCGGAACAGGCTTTGAATCACCAAGGAACCCGGTCACGCGCGGCGTATTCTTAATCAAAGAAAACACAGCATCAGTCAGCGTGGCATGCACGAGTACATAACCCGGGAAGAACTTGCGCTCAGCATCGACCTTACGGCCGCGGCGAACTTCAACAACCTTCTCGGTAGGCACAACAATCTGCTCGATCAGGCTGGAAAGGCCTTTCTGAGCAGCTTTAGTTTCAATATCCTCGGCCACCTTCTTTTCGAAGTTGGAATAGGCGTGAACGATGTACCAGCGCGCTGTCATCTCGTAACTCCCCAATCCTGCTTAGCGGCCAAGGCCAAGTATAAATTCTACGCCATAGGCCATAAGCTGATCGGCAAGAAAAAAGAATGCAGCAGCCAGAAACGCCATGACCACCACCATAATCGTGGAGATGATCGTTTCACGCCTTGTAGGCCAGGTCACTTTCGCCGTTTCGGCGCGAACCTGCTGGAAAAAGGTGATCGGATTCGTCTTGGATGCCATCTGCCACTCTGTTTGCTTGGTGAACCACCGTCCCTGACCCAAAAGCGAATCAAAAACGGGAACCCACGCGTATACGGTACGCAAAGCTGAAGATTCAGCCCCACGCACCGCGTGTCTGTTGACGTTACATAGAATCGATTCTCAAAAAAAACAAGCCCATTGGTTAAAAGAATACCATACAGGCTTATCGGAGATAACCGATCCTTGCTAAATTCGCTTAACCGACCATTCAATCATGCCCAGCCCACCGGCGGCAGCACAATTTTGACGGTAGCGACCATCCCTGCCCGGCCAACAAATTCCGGCAGGAAGTTATCTTCGCCGATCTCGCATCGCTGAACTACGGGCGCATATCGGATGAATGAGCAAAAGCCCACCCAGATAGAATACAGAAAACGAGCGCCCATAGTCAAGCTATGAGCACTCGTTTAAAATGGCAGGGGCAGCAGGGCTCGAACCCGCGACCTACGGTTTTGGAGACCGTCGCTCTACCAACTGAGCTATACCCCTATGCGGCATCCAAGATGCCAGACTGGCGGCGTTACCGCCAGTCAAATTCATTACTCGATGATCGAAGCGACGATGCCTGCACCGACGGTGCGGCCACCTTCACGGATAGCGAAGCGGAGCTTCTCTTCCATTGCGATCGGGACGATCAGCGTAACGTCAACGGTAACGTTGTCGCCAGGCATAACCATTTCCGTGCCTTCTGGCAGGGTAACAACACCGGTCACGTCAGTCGTACGGAAGTAGAACTGTGGACGGTAGTTAGTGAAGAATGGCGTATGACGGCCACCTTCGTCCTTGGTCAGAATGTATGCTTCTGCCTTGAACTTGGTGTGTGGCTTAACCGAACCTGGCTTGCAGAGAACCTGACCACGTTCAACGTCGTCACGGCCTACACCGCGAACCAGTGCGCCGATGTTGTCGCCAGCCTGGCCCTGATCGAGCAGCTTGCGGAACATTTCAACGCCGGTAACAGTCGTCTTGCCAGTGGCCTTGATGCCAACGATTTCGACTTCTTCGCCAACCTTGACGATACCGCGCTCAACACGACCGGTAACAACAGTACCACGACCCGAGATCGAGAACACGTCTTCGATTGGCATCAGGAATGGCTGGTCGATCGGACGTTCTGGCGTTGGGATATAATCGTCAACAGCAGACATCAGGTTGCGGATTGCGTCTTCGCCGAGTTCCTTCGAAGAATCTTCCAGAGCAGCAAGAGCCGAACCCTTGATGATTGGAACTTCGTCGCCTGGGAAGTCGTACTTCGAAAGCAGTTCGCGAACTTCGAGTTCTACGAGTTCGAGAAGTTCAGCATCGTCAACCTGATCGCACTTGTTCAGGAACACGACGATCGCAGGAACGCCAACCTGACGAGCGAGCAGGATGTGCTCACGGGTCTGTGGCATCGGGCCGTCAGCTGCCGAAACAACCAGGATCGCGCCGTCCATCTGTGCAGCACCGGTGATCATGTTCTTAACATAGTCAGCGTGGCCTGGGCAGTCGACGTGCATAGTGACGAGCTGCAGTTTCATATTCAACGTGTGCCGTCGAAATGGTGATACCGCGAGCGCGTTCTTCCGGTGCAGCATCGATCTGGTCGTATGCCTTGAACTCACCGAAGAACTTCGTGATTGCTGCTGTCAGCGACGTCTTGCCATGGTCAACGTGACCAATCGTGCCGATGTTTACGTGGGGCTTATTACGTTCAAACTTGCTTTTTGCCATCGCCGTTGTTCTCTTTGTTCTAGAACCGCTCGAGCGCCAGCACGAAAATCCATCAGACTTTCAGGCCGACATTTATGCCAAAACGGAACGGCGAACCGCCCGTCGATGATTCCTTACACGCCTATCCGCTCTTGAAAACTGGAGCGGGTAACGGGAATCGAACCCGTGTATTCAGCTTGGAAGGCTGCTGCTCTACCATTGAGCTATACCCGCATACTCTAAACTCTGATCCGACAGTGGTGGAGGAAGTTGGATTTGAACCAACGTAGGCTTAGCCAACGGATTTACAGTCCGTCCCCTTTAACCGCTCGGGCATTCCTCCTAATATCACTATCAGCAGAGTCGAGTAACTAGGCATTTTCTGCAGAATGTCTGGTTGGCTGTTGAACCCGCCGTCGTTCTGCGAGGGGGCTTATGCCGATATGCGCTCCTCCTGTCAACAGGGTAAAAGTGAAAAGAATGCATATCCTTCCAATAGTTGCAGGTGGTGACCTATCGAGGTTTCGGCGGAACCGCCGGAAATCAGGGCTTATAGCCGGTTGAGCATCAAAATTTCAGGGTTCATTTAACTGCTATCCAGCTATCTTCCCTGCTGTGGACAGGATATAAGCGCCCCATGAACGATCAAAATTCTCCCCGTACCCCAAAAGATTCTCACTATGCGCGTCTGCGTCGCGAACATCGCGATCAAAAGGCCGTGTCGGAAGGCAAAGCTCCGCATAAGCCGCAGCGTGCTCCGATTCCTGCAGGTCGTGTAGCGGAAGGAACAGTCCGTCTTTACGGCCTGCACACCGTACGCGCTGCAGTAGAGAACCCCGCGCGCAAGATTCTGCGCATGCGCGCCACACGCAACGGCTTCGCTCGCCTCGAAATTGGTGAAGCGGAAGCTCTGCCCTTCCCTGTTGAAATCGTCGAACCGAAAGATATCGACAAAGAGACAGGCTCGGATGCCGTGCATCAGGGCGTCATGATCGAAGCGCAGCCGCTTCGCCCCAAAAAGCTATCGGAACTGAAAGAAAGCCCGCTATTGCTGGTTCTCGATCAGGTAACCGATCCGCATAATGTCGGCGCTATCATTCGTTCGGCAGTGGCTTTTGGTGCAGGCGCATTGATTGCGACGAGCCGCCATAGCCCACAGGAAAGTGGCGTTCTGGCGAAAGCTGCATCCGGTGCGCTTGAACTGATTCCCCATATCGAAGTGCGCAATCTGGCTGAAGCAATCGAAGAGCTTCACTCCCTCGGCTTCATGACCATTGGTCTTGATTCGGAAGGTCCGCAGGAAATGGAATCGACACTGACCGGTGATCGGGTAGCCATTGTTCTCGGTGCTGAAGGCAAGGGATTGCGTCAGAAGACTCGCGAAACAGTGACTGCTTTGGCACGGCTCGACATGCCGGGCGAGATCAAATCACTCAACGTCTCAAACGCAGCGGCGATTTCGCTTTACGCTGCCGAGCGTTATCTGCGTGCGCGTCGTCCTTTGTAAAGAATCAGCTCAACTCCAACATCTGGAGCGTTTCATCCGCTCCAGACAATGATTCGTCGCTCTGACGTTTCCCAGCGCGCATCTTTTCCGAAAACGGCCAAATGCATTCCGGGATGCGCGTTTAGTCACGCAGTCGCGATATAGGTGCGAATATCTTCCGCCTCGCGCTCCACATCCTCGATGCGCCGTTTCACAACGTCACCAATCGAAATGATTCCTGCAAGCTTCCCGTTTTCTTCCACCGGCATATGACGGAAGCGATTATGCGTCATGATTTCCATTACCTGGTTAATCGTATGATGCTCACGGCAAACTTGCACTTTAGACGTCATAAATTCAGAAACCGGACGTGCCCCGATTCCTGTATCCAGTGCTGCCAATGCCCGAACAACATCGCGCTCGGAAAGAATACCTTTGATGTGCCCTGCCTCATCGCAGGCCACAATCGCACCGATTTTATATTGGACGAGAATGGCAATGGCGTGTGAAAGCGTATCATCAGGTTTGATGACAACGACATCCCTGCCCTTGTTTTCGAGAATCGATCTAACGGTCATGCCAAAATCCCTCCCAAGGTTCAGCAATCAATCTTGCGGCTCTGCCGCATGATTCTACAGCATCGGCCCAAAAATCGGAATCGATTTTTGGAAAGCACGATGCGTAGATTCAATAGTTTAGAGCGTCCGTGTGTAGCGCCCAAGAGGGCGCACGGCGCTCTAACGCAGCTTCCTCAAGCTGTGTTCCCAAGATGGTGCGCTTTCAATGCCCGCTTTGCAAGCGGACTAAATAGGGAAGGATCAGGTCAGCGCCTTATGACTGCGTCATAGCTGCGCGGCTTATCCAGCAGTGAAATGCCAAAGAACCCGGCAATAAATCCGCCAATATGGGCTTCCCAGGCGATACCCGACAAATCAGCCCCGCCAGTGGAATACAATCCCGTAAAGATATTGATCAGAAACCATATACCCACGAAGGTCAGTACAGGCTTTAATGTCAGCGTAAGGCCAATCGGCAATACCGGTCCGGCAAATTCAGATCGGCGTCCAGCACCGACGCGGCGGAAACCGTAACGCGCAGCAGCGCCCATCATGCCGGAAATAGCTCCGGAAGCCCCGACAAGGGGCGTCACGCTTTCGGGATAAATGGCATAATGCGTCAGTCCCGCAATCACCGATGTCAAAATCCAGAAAATGATCATTCGTCCGGTGCCAATACGTCCCGCCAGTGGGGAACCGAAAGCGGCGAACCAGATCATGTTGACCGCTATATGGGCAAATCCACCATGCATGAAAGAGTAACTGATGAGCGTGAACAGTGCCGCCGGATCCGAAAAGCCACCCGCCAATGAGAACCGCGCTGGAATCAAAGCGAAGTTCAGCATGAACTCATAGTTCTGCTGCTCGCTGATAATATAGTTCTGATAAATATAAACGCCCGCACAAATTGCCATCAGCGCAAGAACGACGCTCGGTATGTTGAATATCGGCTCTCCACCGCCCGGCCGTCTCGAATCATTGGCATTTCTGCGCATTTCAGGCTGAGGCGTATTCATAAATTGCCGCTTTCCATCTGCTAGAGCGCATCCCGAAAAGTGTGAAACGCTTTTCGGAACAAGATGCGCGGAAACACAAAGATATAGAGCATTTCCAATGACTCAACTTAAACTGGAAATGCTCTAGAGACCGGGTGTGCCGATTGCACACCCCAGAGATAAGGATTCTTGATAAGTGACAATTCGTTAAAAATAAAGGCCGCCGGAGGGTCCCGCACGGCCTTGTCGCAAATGTCTGATATTTGCGAGACAAAATCTGGAGATCAGGAAAAAGCCAACCAAGACAATGGCTTCTTCTGATAACTCATCAAACTGCTATAAAAGAAAATTTGCAACTATTACTTCTTATTAACCTTAACAAGCACGTGTCGTGGATGAATAAAGGGTTAAGCTGGCATCCCGTCTGTTAATACTATTTTAATGCGCGGACCGACGGGCACTGCCCGCAAATTCAGATGAACGGCCAGAGAGCAACAAGCAGCGCACAATGAAAAACCGCAGCACGATCGCAATCTTCAGCGAATGGCAGCGACTGGCTTTGGGTCAGAGCGGCAGCTTGTTTGCACCGCAGCGCGAATCGATCCAGCCGCGTAAACTCGGACGTCACCTGTCCGATCTGTTCTTTCTTGAAGAAGACCAGAACGGCGAGCTGATCTTTCGTCTTGCTGGCACCCGCATCTGTGCTCTGTTCGGGCGTGAACTGAAGACCACCCGTTTCCTGTCCCTTTGGCCAGAGCGCAACCGCCCTGCCCTGAATGAACTGGCGCGAAACATCAATTCTCATCTGGTTCCTGCATTGAGCCAGAATGATGGAATAAGCCTTTCCGGGCGCAGCCTGTCTTTTGAAATGCTGCTCGCTCCACTTGAATCAGGCGAAGACGGAAGGCTCAATCTGCTTGGCAGTATCTCTGTGCTCAATGACGTCGCCTGGGCCGGTGCTGATCCGCTGGTGCTCGGTAACCTCAACAGAATTGAACCGCTGGCCCCTGATCTTGTCGTGACACAGGAAATCCGCAAGCCTTCGATTGTCACCATGAACGGGGCGAACGCCGCAAACAGCACCCGTCGCTGGGCCACACCTGTGCCAACTCGCGATATGCCCGCTCTTCGCGTCATTCCCGGCGGCAAAGCCTGAACCGGCTTTCAGTGGCATATTTTAAAAGGTAAACGCGCACTAAGGTTACGGATTGGCAAATTGAGTTAAGAGCCATATTGGGCATCAAAACGCCATAAATCGTGCTATTATGGCTCTTATTGCGCTATTTCTGAACAAAACATTGCTGAATTTCGCGCAGTTTTATTCAAATTTGATTCGCATTTTCGCGTCTGAATTTCCCCGCTCTCAAAGTCTTGCACGCATTCTTGTTTCCAACAGGGAGACAAAAAGAATGACAAAGCAGACGATCATCGCAGCAATGCTGATCCTTCTGGGAACAGCTTTCGCACAAGCCGCAAACCCGGCATCAAACTCGCATTGGATGCCAACTGGCGAACGCACTTCGCAGCCAATCGGGCATTATGAGTTCTGCGAACGTCATGCAGCCGAGTGCAAAATCAGCAGCACCAACAGTGCACCTCTAACACTTAATCAGAACATCTGGCAGGAAATTGTCGCCGTTAACGCCAGCGTAAACGAACGGATCGCGCCGCGTACCGACATGGAAGTTTGGGGACAAGAGGAATATTGGGAATACCCAACCACTGCTGGCGATTGCGATGACTATATGCTGCTCAAGCGCCGCGAATTGATGGCCCTCGGCGTTCCTGCCAACACGCTGTTGATGACCGTTGTTCGTCAGCCAAATGGTGAAGGGCATGCGGTTCTGACCCTGCGTACGGATCGCGGCGATTTCATTCTCGACAATCTCGATAAGCGTGTGCGCATCTGGAACGAAACCGATTACACATTCCTGAAGCGCCAATCGACGACCAATACCGGTGCATGGGTATCGATCAAGAATGGTCGCGATCAGTTCGTCAGCAGCATTCGCAACTGATTTCGATAAATCTGGAGCATTTCCAGCAAAAGTGCGAAGCGGTTTTGCGTTGGAGAATGCGAAAAAACAAAGAGATAGAGCATTTCCAATGATTCAAGAAAAACAGGAAATGCTCTAATGAAGAAAAGGACGGGTCGTCATTCCCCGTCCCTTTTTATGCGGGCTCCAAACCACGCATAAAAGACTGCCCCTTCTCAACATAATGCTGCGCAGACAGTTTCAATTTCTCAATCGCCGAAGAATCAAGTTCGCGAATGACGCGCGCAGGCGATCCGACGATCAGCGAATTATCCGGAAACTCTTTACCTTCTGTCACAAGTGCGCCGGCACCAATCAGGCAATTGTTCCCGATCTTTGCCCCATTGAGAATAATTGCACCCATGCCAATCAGTGTGTTTTCGCCAATCGTGCAGCCATGCAGGATAGCACGGTGGCCGATGGTGCAGCCTTTGCCAATCGTAAGCGGAAAGCCAATATCGGTATGCATGATGGTATGTTCCTGCACATTGGTGTTCGCACCAACTGTGATCGGCTCATTATCGCCGCGCAGAACAGCTCCAAACCAGAAACTCGCATTCGCTCCAATCACAAGCTTGCCAATCAGCGTTGCATCTGGAGCGATCCAATTGCTGGCACGATCAGCAAATTCCGGCTGGTGACCATTGTACACGTAAATTGGCATGAGCTTTCCTCCATCACAAAGTCTCGAAACAAGATGCGTTATTTATCGTGGGAACGGAATGCGGCTTTCAGACAAGAGATCGCCGCAATCAGGAAGATAGCGCCCGCTAATAATTTGAAACCGACGAGCGTTGAAAAGAATCCCCAATCGTCCGGCCAGCGATAGGTGCTGCGTAGTCGCCCCATCTGGGACGAGACTGTCATTTTGCCGGTCGATATGTTGTGAAATGCGCTGCGGATCAGAAAATACGCCACCAACGCGCCTAATATCGTGCTTGCCCACAGCGAACCCCTTGAAAAAGCTCGCATTTCCCCAAGAGGTCGGTTCTCAGGGTCGGGCTCTACATCGCGCGTTTCGCGTTTGCGTATGTCGAGCCAGGAAGGAAGCCGCTTGTCGTCATCGCCTTGCGCCATGGTCAAGGATAATCACAGATTTCATAGCCGCTGCTTTCCGCTTCGACTGCCGCCTTTATCCAGTAAAAAACATTTCCGTCGCCCTTGAGTTTGCCCTGACACAGAGCAACAACATTGCCCTGTCCGGCTGGTGCTTTTGTCGCGCAGGACGCTTTCCAGCTTGCGAAGCGTTCAATGGAGCCATCAACAATTTCTGGAAAGCCAAAATAGATTTTACTCATTTTCTGGGCCAGTTCCGGGCACGTTCCATCATCATCAATTGTTTGCGCTACAGCTGAGAATGTAGCGCAGCTCAAACATAGCGCCACAACTGTAATATGGCTCGCAAATGAACGTGTCATGATTTCTCCCGCCATGCATTCAATCAGTTGTTTTTTAGAGAAGGCGTCAGGGACCATCAAGCCATTAAAAAACGCCCTCCCTGTAAAGCAGGAAGGGCGTTGTTGTTCATCGCAACGGATCTCAGAGATCGACGTCGAGAATAGCCATCGAGAAATTATAGGAGAGTTCGCCTTCGTCCTCATCCTTGTAGACAAGACCCAGGAACTCGTCTTCCAAATACACCTCAGCGGAATCGTTCTTGCGTGGACGCGCCTTCACCTGAAGGCCCGGATTGTTGAAAGTCCGCTTGAAATAGGCGTCGAGTTTCTTGAGTTCTTCGGGTTTCAACCGGCTTCTCCTGATATTGATTTGAGGCCGGTTTAATGCACCCGCCCTTATGCGATGTAAAGCATTAACACATGCGTTGATGCACGCACGCGCGAATAGTTCTGAACCGTTAAAGCATTTCCAGCAAAAGTGGGAACCGGCTTTGCGCTGGAAAATGCTTAAACCAAATAGCGAGACTCAGTTTCAACGATTCACTCATAACTGGGACCGCTCTAAGCGTCATATAGGCCGTCCAAAATAAAAAACCAGAACGCAGCACTATTCGCGTTTTTTAGAGCGATAAGACGATCAGATGCCTTCTCCGAACATGTGTTCACCGAACGCAGCTTCGCTCAACATCTGATCCATGACACGCGAAGGCTCAGAGCAACCACTTTCACCGACCACCTTCGCAGGCACACCTGCTACAGTAGCATTATGTGGAACCGATTTCAGCACAACAGAGCCTGCCGCAATCTTTGAGCAGTTCCCCACTTCGATATTGCCAAGAATTTTGGCACCTGCACCGATCAGCACACCGTGACGGATTTTTGGATGGCGATCACCACTGGCTTTGCCGGTGCCGCCAAGGGTCACACCATGCAGGATGGAGACGTTGTCTTCGATCACTGCTGTCTCGCCGACCACAAGCCCGGTGGCATGATCGAGGAACAATCCACTGCCGAACCTTGCTGCTGGGTGGATGTCGGTCTGAAAAATCGAAGAGGAGCGACTTTGCAGATAATAGGCAAAGTCCTTACGCCCTTCTTTATAGAGCCAATGCGCCAGACGATGGGTCTGAATCGCATGAAAACCCTTGAGATAAAGAACCGGGTCCATGAAACGGTTATAGGCCGGATCACGATCATAAACCGCCTGAATATCGACCCGCATGATATGCGACCATTCGGGGTTTGCCTCTAACATTGCATCGAAGGTCTGGCGCAGAATATCTGCGCTCACGTCAGCATGTCCCAGACGCTCCGCAATACGATGCATCACGGCATCTTCCAGTGTCGACTGGTTGATAATCGTTGCATAAAGAAACGTTCCAAGCACGGGATCGTTCTTGGCTGCTTCTTCCGCTTCAGCGCGGACGGAATGCCAGATCGGATCAACCTGCCCCAAAGATGGGGATACTTTCGCGTTCGTACGAACCGACATTATGCACGCTCCAATTTTTCTAAACGCGACGTGAGTTCAGCGAACAACATATCGCAAAATACCGTGCCTTTACACCGCATAAATCTTATAGCTGCGTTTCGCGTAACTGAATGAAATCCAGCTCGCGCGAACTCAGAGAGGGTTTTCTTCCAGAAAGGCCAAAACGCCTTTCTTGTAAACCTTATCACCGACTGCCAACATATGATCGCGGTCAGGAATATCGAGTGCCTGGCCATTTGGCAGCATGTCTGCCAGTTCCTGTGCACTTCCTGCAATATCGTCAGTTGTACCGACGGCGACAAGGACCGGCTGCATTATGCGCGCAATTGCCTCGGCAGAAACCAGTTCCTTGGAGGTAATGACACAAGCGGCCAGCGCTATACGATCACTTTTGGTCTGATCAGCAAATTTACGGAACATCAGTCCACGTGGATGCGTGATCGTCGACGGATCTTCAGCAAGCAATGCTTCTCCAATCGGCTCCCAGTCACCCGCACCTGTCACTATTCCGATTCCAAGACCGCCAAATACAGCGCTACGAACACGATCAGGATGTTCGATTGTAAGAAACGCGCTGATGCGCGCTCCCATCGAATATCCCATCACATGCGCTTTTTCGATACCCAGATGATCAAGCAGCGCTGCGGCATCACCAGCCATGGCGCTCGGCGTATAATCATCGGCATTGTGACTTTTCGCAGAAAAACCATGTCCACGATTATCGATCGCAATCACACGATAGCCAGCTTCGGTCAGTGTCCGGAACCAACCGGGCGACACCCAATTGACAAGGCTTGAGGACGCGAAACCGTGAATGAGCAGGATCGGATCGCCTTCTCCGTCCTGACGATACGCAAGGCGCAAACCATCATGTTCGAAATATTCGATATCGAGCGCACTCAATTTTGTATTCCTTTTGATTTTTCAGACTGTGGGTTTTTGACAGATCAGTTGCGACACTCGCCACAAATTGCTCTGTGGATCGCTCTGTCACCACGCTTGATTCCGGTCCGCTTAACAGTACCGGCAAGAAGTTCAACGACGTAAGCCGCCGGACCTTGCGAAGAAATAATGTCTTCCGAAAACGGGACCGCGTTTTCATGAATTGCAGATACGTGACCTGTGTCATCAAGGAAAACCATATCCAGCGGCGAAGGCGTGTTCTGCATCCACATCATAACACTGCGCATTTCACCGAATACAAAGAGCATGGCTCTATCCTTTGGGAAGTCCGTGCGCCACATCAGCCCGCGCATACGCGCTTCATCAGTCGCAGCAACTTCCAATCCAAATGAAACTTTGCCATTCGATGTTGTGAAAGTGAGCGGTTCTTTGTCCATTGGTAAAAGCATGGGCTTGGTTTCCTGCGCCTGGGCGGAAAACGCAAAGAAAATAAATGCAAATGCGAGAAGAATGCGACCCATTACCTGCTCTTGTCCTGCGTACTCGCGTTGAATGCCCTATAGCATTTCCAGCAAAAGCGCGAAGCGTTTTGCATAAGGTAAATAGCTTTAGCGGTTTCAACGATTCAGTCTTGATTGGGACCGCTATAAGGCGGGCAATCACGAATGGTGCGTTTGAGCGGCGGAGACTATCAACGGGAGCTTAATGCGGCAAGGCCCAGTCACTGCATTGTCACTGGCATCACCGGCTTGTGAGATCCTCGCAAAGAACCAAATCAGTGCGAAACAGGAATCGCCGTACCGATATCCGGATGGATTTCAGCGGCCATAAGGCCTTTGTCCCCGTTGCCGAAGCGAATGAGGACGACCTGACCGGGGCGTAGTTCCATCATTCCGAAACGGCGTAGCGTTTCCATATGAATGAAAATATCCTCAGTGCCCTCGCCGCGCGTCAAAAAGCCAAAGCCCTTGGTGCGGTTGAACCACTTGACGATAACTCGTTCCAGACCGCTGGACGGCGTAACGGTAACATGGGTGCGCTGCGGCGGCATCTGCGCTGGATGCACAGCAGTCGACGTATCCATGGAGAGAACACGAAAGCATTGCATGCCTCGGTCACCATTGCGAACTTCACAAACAATACGCGCACCTTCGAGGGCAGTCTGGAAGCCATCGCGACGAAGTGTGGTCACATGTAGCAGAATATCAGAAAAACCGGGCTGGTCAGGAACGATAAAACCATAGCCTTTTGCAACGTCGAACCATTTAATATGGCCCGAAAGCTCAACGAGTTCGCCAATCTCTTCTGAGGAGGCCTGACTGCGAAACTGGTCATTTGACACAGATTTGTCTGCCATGCGCTCGTCCCTCCTCTTTGTGTTCCGTTGCGATTCTGACCTGATTCTTGCTCAAAGAATAACACTTCCTTAACCGTAGGCGGCAAGCCCTATCTTTTGTTGAATTGAAGATGACCACAGGCTTTATGCGTTCATCGTTAATTCCTAAATTTCTCAATCAGAAACTGGTCTGTCGAAAACATAAGGCAGCATGATCATTCGACAACTTGTTTACTTGCGTTTTTACGACGGCCACTTATCCACGATAACAGCTCTTTAAAGCGGTCACGGAAAACGCACTGAACCATTCTTTTGGGAAAGTGTTAAGTTCTGTAACCGGCCTATCTGCAAAACAGGAGAAGACTATGCGCTATCTGCACACGATGGTTAGAGTTCGCGATATTGATGAATCGCTGGACTTTTACGTGAACAAGTTCGGCCTTGAAGAAATTCGTCGTACCGAAAACGAAAAAGGCCGTTTCACGCTGATTTTCCTTGCCGCTCCAGCAGATAAGGACAAAGCGCAAGCAGAACGCGCGCCGGAGCTGGAACTTACTTATAACTGGGACCCTGAAACCTATAGTGGTGGTCGTAATTTCGGCCATCTCGCCTACGCGGTCGATGATATCTATGAGGCTTGTCAGAAACTGAAAGATGCAGGCGTCACCATCAACCGGCCACCACGCGATGGCCATATGGCTTTCATCAAGTCGCCTGACGGAATTTCCATCGAGCTGATCCAGAAGGGCGAGCGCCTTGCTCCACAGGAGCCATGGGCTTCAGCCGAGAATATTGGCAGCTGGTAACTATGAAAAAGGCCCGGTCTTTCGACCGGGCCTTTTCTTTGCAATAGTTAAGTTTATTCGGTGCCCTGAATGGCTGCGAGCAACCAATCGCCACCGTCAACGCGAGTGAATGTCCAGACTTCGACGCTTTCAACCGGCTCATCAGGATTGCCTTCGACGACTGCACCTGTGTTGCGGTCGAGCATAACGTCGATAGCCGAGTAGCGGATGGCGACAGTCGCATATTCGACATTGCCTTCACGCCATGCTTCGGAAACATCGCCCTGAAGCAGCTTTACGTCCTTGACTTCATTACGCATACCGCTGGAAGCAATCTCGCCCAGCTCTTCAGCAAGGTAAGACATGGCTTCTGGAGTTGCGAGCTTGCGAAGGGCTGCATAATCCTCGCGGCCATAAGCGGTCTGGATTTCCGAAAGCATTTGTTCGAAACGGTCGAGCTCTTCCTGACCGACATCCATTGGCTCTTCTTCAACGACAGGTGCTGCCGGAGTTTCAGCTTGTTTGGCCTCAAATGGATTAACCGAAGGGGTACGGCTACCGAAGCCTGCCTGTGGTGTTGCACTCTTCGCAGCGCCGAAAGGCTGCGCACCAGTGTTGCCCGCACCTGCCGCTGCCGTCTGACGACGGTTAGCAAACATGCGCATGACAAACATCGCAATCAACGCAATGACAGCAACCTGCAGAAGAAGACCAAACATACCGGCAAGACCACCAAGGCCATTACCGAGCATCATGCCAATCAAACCACCGACAAGCAGGCCACCAAGCATGGAGCGGCCGAAATTGCCGAACATACCGCCCGAACGCTGTGCAGCCGCCGCATTCTGAGCACCAGCTGCTGGGCGATTAGCCTGCGTGTTGGTGCCTGTGTTCGGCGTCATTGAACGTTCCATCGGAGCCGCATTGTTTGGCGCGGTACGTGTCGGCGCTGGCGCCTGATAAGTACGCGCACCACGGCTACCAAAACCGCCCCCGCCAGCACGGCGAGCCTCGGCGAAATCAACAGCGGCAAAAGAGGCTATAAGCCCAAGGACCATTGCAGCGGTCAGTTTGGTCAGGCGGTTTCCGGAACCCGGCATAAGTATCTCCCAATAGAGTAATCACAGATTATTTTATTCCGTGATCATATGGGAATTCACCCCCCACTTTCACAAGAGCGTGAAGACAAAAAAGTTGAGAAAATTCAAATAGGCACAGCCGCATCCAGAATCTGAATCTGAGGCGTCACCGAACCATTCCAGTGATTGAGCGACAGATTGCCAACCACGTGTACGCTCTGGCCGATATTATTGAACAAAAAGCGCCCTAAATCGCCCTCCGCCGCCCGGAATGCTATGGCATTGACGCGTTTGCCGTCTGCACCACGCAAAGCAACACGAACATGATCACGTCCTACGCCACGCACATCTGCCAGCACATGATGTGGCAATGCCAACACCGGCTGCGGATGCGCCGACCCGAAAGGCCCTGCCTTCTGCAACGATTCATAAAGCGAGACTGTTGCCCCTGAAGCGGCAACCGCACCGTCGATGGAAAGACTCTGATTTTGACGCAGCCGTGAGACGATATCCGCAGATTCTTCTTCCAGAAACGCCCGAAGCGCACCAAGTTTGCCGCGCTCAATGGTAATCCCCGCCGCCATGGCATGACCGCCACCCTTGATCAACAATCCCTTATCGACAGCATTGCGAACAAGCCTGCCGAGATCGAATCCTGTGATCGAGCGCCCCGAACCAGAGCCAGTTCCGTTGGCGTTGAAGGCGATGGCAAAAGCCGGACGACGTGCCTTTTCCTTAAGGCGCGAGGCGAGGAGTCCAACAATACCGGGATGCCAATGGTCACTCGCGGTCACGATTACGGAAGCACCCGCCCCGCCGGAAATCTCCAGCGAAGCCTCCGCTTCTGCCTCCATCAGCATTTCGGCTTCCATCGCCTGCCGTTCCTGATTGAGCCGGTCGAGCTCAACAGCAATCGGGTCAGCAGCAGTAGAATCATCAAGTGTCAGCAGGCGGGCGCCCAGTCCTGCATCACCAATACGGCCACCCGCATTGATACGCGGACCGATCAGATAACCGAGATGAAAAACGTTGAGCGGTTCGCCAATGCGCGAAACACGACCAAGCGCTGCAAGCCCTGCATTGCTTTGACTGCGCGCTACCAGCAGGCCCTTGACCACAAAGGCACGGTTGACGCCTTTAAGCGGCACCACATCACAAACCGTTGCAAGTGCGACCAGATCGAGCATACCGAGCAGATCCGGTCCTGCACCTTTTCCACGTTCACGCAGAATTTTGGTGACCTGAACAAGCGTCAGGAAAACAACGCCTGCCGCACAAAGGTGCTCCTGCTGTGAAATGTCGTCTTCGCGGTTGGGATTGACGATTGCCACCGCATCATCCGGCAGGTCACCGCCAACCTGATGGTGATCAAGGACCACAACATCGGCACCGGCGTCTTTCGCAGCGGTGATTGACGGTGCGCTATTAGTACCGCAATCGACCGTCACAATCAGCGAAGCACCCTTTGCGACCAGTTCGCGCATGGCATCTGGATTAGGCCCATAGCCTTCAAAAATGCGATCCGGGATATAGATCGAATGCGCGATGCCGTAATGTTTCAGAAAACGCGCCATCAAAGCGGATGAGCATGCCCCATCCACATCGTAGTCACCAAAAATCGCTACAGTTTCGCGGCGCATGATAGCATCGGCAATCCGGTTGGCCGCCTTATCCATATCAGTCAGCGTTGCCGGATCTGGCATCAGATTGCGCAAGCTTGGATCGATGAATTCCGGCGCACCTTCTACCGTCACACCACGTCCGGCAAGCACGCGCGATACCAGATCAGAAATACCGTGATGCTGGGCTATCGCCAATGCCGTGTTAGCCTCACGCGGACCAAGACGGTCCATCCACTTTTGGCCAGTGACAGAATTCCGGATACCAAGAAAAAAGCGTTCTGTTGTCATGGTTTCTTAAAGACACAAAAGGCGGCATTTTTGCAATGCCGCCGCCCGATCATAAGCCGGGAACCAGAAGAGATTATGGTTATGGCGTACCGAAAATGGTGGAGTTCGAGAACCGGAGCGGAATGTACTTATGGGTACATGAGCACCGGAAGCGCAGAACAACGCCATTTGCAGGCAGCCAGAGCCGAAATATCGATGGTTCTAAAATTTGGACAAGTCCTGATGCCTAGCCTTAATCTCACGAACAGTCTGTGAGCTTGAGCGCATGACGATTGTATGCGTCTGGATATAGTCACGAGCGAACTTGACGCCGGAAAGCATATTGCCATCGGTTACGCCGGTTGCTGCGAACAACACGTCGCCCTTTGCCATTTCTTCCATCGTATAAATCTTTTTAGGGTCCGAAATGCCCATCTTGGCCGCGCGCGCGATCTTCTCATCGGAATTGAGCTGAAGACGGCCCTGCATCTGGCCGCCAATGCAACGCAGTGCTGCAGCGGCCAGCACGCCCTCTGGCGCCCCGCCAATACCGATGTAAATGTCGATGCCGGTTTCATCCGGGTTGGTCGTGTGCATCACACCTGCAACGTCGCCATCGCCGATCAGCCGAATGGAAGCGCCGGTTGCCCGCACTTCTTCAATCAGACGCGCGTGGCGCGGGCGATCCATGATGCAGGCCGTAATTTCATGCGGCTTCACGCCCTTTGCCTTGGCAATAGCATGAATGTTGTCAGTCGGCGTTGCATCGAGATCGACGACGCCCCTAGGATAGCCCGGACCAACCGCAATCTTTTCCATGTAAACATCTGGCGCGTAGAGCAGATTGCCTTTTTCGGCAATGGCAATAACAGCCAGCGAATTTGGCAGGTTCTTGGCGCAGATCGTCGTGCCTTCCAGCGGATCGAGAGCGATATCAACGTCCGGCCCCTGTTTGGTGCCGACTTCTTCGCCGATATAAAGCATCGGCGCTTCATCGCGTTCGCCTTCACCGATCACGACCGTGCCAGCAATCGGAAGGCGATTCAGTTCCTGACGCATGGCATCAACGGCAGCCTGATCAGCAGCCATTTCATCGCCACGTCCACGAAGGCGTGCTGCAGCCACTGCCGCGCGTTCGGCCACACGAACGAGTTCCAGTGTGAGAATGCGATCCAGTCCGTGCGGTTGCTGTTCTGCAGTCTTGGCCATGTGAACAAAGTCCTGAATTCGAATTACGTTGATGCGTTCGTTTAACGCCAGTGTCGCTGCTTATAGCGACATTATGCAAATCTTTTGTCAAAGTCCCCGGTTCTCTGCAAGAGAAAGCGGTTCCTGCAACAGAAAGAACGGTAAAAATATTTTGCTCTCAAGCTCTTAATCGATTTAGCTCTACACGCTTGGTTTCATGTCCTGATCGGGCGTGAACCAACACACCCGATAAATGTTACCAGAAAGCGCGAAAGCAACCAGAAGAATTACCTATTGATCAACCTGCAATTGTTTCAAAGAAAACCTCCGGGCTATCCACTTCGAGCAGCTTTTTTCTGTCGATCACCCAGAAACGATTGCCCACATTGCGCACAAAACTGCGATCATGCGATACGATGAGGCTCGCAGTTTCATCGCTCAGCAATTCGGCTTCGAGCGCTTCCTGGCCATCAATGTCCAAATGGTTGGTTGGCTCATCGAGAATGTAGAAATTCGGCTTGGTCAGACGCAGAACCAGCATGGCAAGACGCGCCTTCTGCCCGCCCGAAAGCCGGGACAAAGGTTTGGCTTGCATTTCCAGTGTCATACCCGCTCCGGCCAGCAAAGATCGAGCACGTTGATCGCCAACATCGAAACGCTTCATGATCGTTTCAAACGGCGTCCAGTAACCATTCAGCTCGGACAAAGCCTGATCACTATAGCCCAGCACCAGCGACGGCGTCGCCTTGATGCCTGCAAGTGACCCTTCCGGATTTAGTATCGCTTCGCGAACCAGTGTCAGGAGCCGAGTCTTGCCTGTACCATTAGCACCAAGCACTACTATTCTATCGCCGGGATTGATCCAGAATTGACCGGTTTTATAAAGTGACCGGTTATCCGGCGTTGCAATCTCGGCCTGATCGATCACGATCAGTGCCTTGGCATGACTGCCGCGACCGTCGAGCTTAATCTTGCCCGCAGAGCGCTCGACATGCGCGGCTTTCGCACTTTCCTCTATCTTCTCAGCCCGCGCACGCAGTTGCTTGGTCTTTACCACCAGCAAGTCACTGCCGGAATTGATGCCTATATTATTGAGCTTGGCTGCTTGTCTGCGCAATTGCTGAACAGTCTTCATGTCCTTTTCAAACTGACGGGCATCGGCCGCATCAATCTCGTCAAGCGCCACACGCGCCTGACTATAAGGCAAAGCAAAGACAACCGACTTCTCCGCGCGCAGGAAAAGCGTGCGTTTCGTCACCACATCGAGAAAGGCACGGTCGTGACTGCAAACAATGACGGCTACTGAACGCGGGAGCGCATCAAGCCAGTTTTCCAGCAGATGCACTTTCTCAAGGTCGAGATGGTTGGTCGGCTCGTCCAGCAAAAGCACGTCAGGCTCGGAAACCCATGTGCGTGCCAGAAGCGCAAGCCGCTGCCAGCCGCCACTGAGCTGACGAATGGTAAGCTCACGCAATTCAGCAGGAACGTTGAGATCGTCGAGTACAATATCAGCGCGCCAGCTTTCATAGTCGCGCGCATCTTCGTCCAGTCCGCCGAGTACAACGTCATAGAAAGACAGATCCATCAGATCATCGGAGACATACTGGCTTACATAGCCAACCTTCAGTCCACGCGAGCGGGTTATAGCACCGCTGGTCGGCTCCCCCTCACCCACAATAAGGCGCAAAAGGCTGGTCTTTCCGCGACCATTGGCGGCAACGACTCCCAGCCGCTCACCTTCACCAAGGACGAAATCAAGGTTTGCGAACAGGGTTTCATGGAGCGTGAGTGAAAGATTCTGAACAGAGATAAGAGACATGGCAATAAGCCCAATTTGGCCCAAGCACTGATGAACAGCGTCCAAATAGCTTCGATCGAAGTGCTAGCAAATTTTCGGCTACAGCAATTCAAGCTGCGCCTTCAGAAAAAGGCAGAAAAAGACTTTGATTTCAGTCTTAATCGGCCCTGCACAATTTAATGCTGCAGGGCAAAATCAGGGCCATACTGACGATGACGATCATGACGTGTCACTTCCATCCTACAGCCCTCCTTTTCCGTGTTTGTCTCTAAATCGGACTATTCCGATGGGTGCTTTCTAGCAAAATCGTTGCCGCCCTTCAAGAGCGGCAACCTTGTCAGATTATATCAGCCTGCACGTTCGATGCGGATCATCTGTGGCTTGCTCACCAGATGATCGTCCTTGAAGATCGCTTCAAGCGCCTTCTTCACTGCAGCTTCAGTCGTCTCATGCGTGACGAGAATAACCGTCTTGATACCGTCACTCACGTCACTGTCCATCAGAGGACGCTGAACGATTGATTCAAGCGAAATGTCATTCTCGGCCATGCGCTTGGCAATTGCCGCAAATGCACCGATGCGATCATAGACTGTCAGGCGAATGAAATAGCCACCGGCATGTTTGCGCATTTTTGCACGCTTATAAGGCTGCAAGGCCTTCGCAGGCGTGCCGAAAACCGGACCATGCTGGAAGCCGGGGCGGCTCTTGGCAATATCTGCCAGATCACCGATGACAGCCGATGCAGTCGCGTTGCCACCAGCGCCCGGACCAGAAAGCAGCAGTTCGCCGAGAAGATCGGTCTCAATGGCAACCGCATTGGTCACGCCATGCACCTGAGCAATCACCGACGAAGTCGGAACCATGGTCGGATGCACACGCTGTTCGATGCCGGTATCGGTCTTCTGCGCAACACCGAGCAGCTTGATACGATAGCCAAGCTCATCGGCCGCACGAATATCGGCCAGAGAAATATTGCTGATGCCTTCGAGATAAATATCGTCGGCAGCAATCTGCGTGCCGAACGCTAGGCTTGTGAGCAGCGCAAGCTTGTGAGCCGTGTCATTACCTTCAATATCAAAAGTGGGATCAGCTTCAGCATAGCCAAGGCGCTGTGCATCCGCGAGGCAATCCTCGAACGAAATACCCTCTTCCCACATCCGGGTAAGGATGTAGTTACAGGTACCGTTCATGATACCGTAAACGCGCGAAACCGTATTGCCGGTCAGCGATTCACGCATCGCCTTGATGACGGGAATACCGCCAGCAACGGCTGCTTCAAAATTGAGAAGCACGCCCTTTTCTTCAGCGATCTTGGCCAATGCCACGCCATGTTTTGCGAGAAGCGCCTTGTTGGCGGTCACAACATGACGGCTTGCACGCAATGCAGCTTCTACGGATGCTTTGGCCGGACCTTCATCGCCGCCGATCAGTTCAACGAACACATCAATGTCGGCGCTTTTCGCCAATTCAATCGGATCGTCAAACCATTCAATTCCATCGAGATCAACGCCGCGATCCCGAGTTCGGTCGCGTGCGCTCACCGCTGTAATCGTAACTTGCTTACCGCACTGACGAGTGAGCATTTCGGCCTTGTCACGTAGAATACGCAACACCGAAGCACCAACGGTGCCCAGTCCGGCAACGCCGATCCGCAATGCATCACTCATTGTTCTGTCTTTCTGAACTGTTGAATTTGTACGTGGTGGGAAACAAGGGCCGATAACATGCGGCCCCTGCTTTGCTTGGTTAAAACCGCTTAACGGCGGCCTTCAAGCGGAATGACATTCTGCAGATTCTCGTCCTTGGCGGACAGGAAACGCTTGATGTTGCGTGCAGCCTGACGGATGCGATGCTCGTTCTCAACCAGTGCGATACGAACATACTCGTCGCCATGTTCGCCAAAGCCGACACCCGGAGCAACAGCCACATCGGCCATCTCAACCAGCAGCTTCGAGAATTCGAGCGAGCCCAGCGCGCGGAAGCGCTCTGGAATCGGAACCCATGCGAACATCGTTGCAGCTGGCGGAGGTACATCCCAGCCTGCCCGGCCAAAGCTATCCACCAACACATCACGACGCTGCTTATAGACATTACGCACATAGGCAATGTCAGAGCCGTCACCATTGAGTGCAGCGGTTGCCGCAACCTGAATAGGTGTGAACGCGCCATAATCGAGGTAAGACTTCACACGGGTAAGTGCCGCAATCAGGCGCTCATTGCCCACTGCAAAGCCCATACGCCAGCCCGGCATCGAGAATGTTTTCGACATCGACGTGAATTCGACCGCAACATCCATCGCACCCGGCACTTCAAGAACCGATGGTGGTGGATTGTTGTCGTCGAAATAGATTTCCGAATAAGCGAGATCCGACAGAATGATCAGGTCATTCTTTCGCGCGAAATCGACCACGTCCTTATAGAAATCCAACGTCGCGGTATAAGCTGTCGGGTTCGAAGGGAAGTTCAGGATCAGCGCGAGCGGCTTTGGAATGGAGTGCTTTACCGCACGATCCAGCGCACGAATGAATTCTTCATCCGGCTTTGCAGGGATCGAACGGATCACGCCGCCCGACATGATGAAGCCGAATGAGTGAATCGGATAAGTCGGGTCCGGGCAAAGCACGACATCACCCGGCGCCGTGATGGCCTGCGCCATATTGGCGAAGCCTTCCTTGGAACCTAGCGTCGCAACAACCTGTGTATCCGGATTGAGCTTCACTCCGAAACGGCGCGCATAATATTGTGCCTGTGCACGACGAAGGCCGGGAATACCCTTCGACGATGAATAGCGATGCGCACGTGGATCCTGAACAGCTTCGCAAAGCTTGTCGACGATATTTTTTGGCGTCGGCAGATCAGGATTACCCATTCCGAGATCTATGATGTCGGCGCCGGCCGCTCGCGCCGATGCCTTCAGGCGATTAACCTGTTCAAAGACATAAGGTGGCAAACGACGGACTTTATGAAATTCTTCCGACATGATCCTGTTCCAGAAGGGGGGTTGAATGAAACGGCGCGTATGCACCGGGTTAGGAGCTATACACCTGTTATCGAATCGGGTCGAGACTTGTTACAGTCCTGAAATGAAGCTTTTTTCCGTTGAAAAAGGCTACTCTGCTCCGGATTCGATCTGCTTGAGGGTGGCATCTGTTTCTTCCTGCGCCTGTTTGCGCAAGGCAGCAGCCTGAGCAGGCGTCATCGCTGCATTGGAAGAACGAGTGGCCGCAAGACGTGTGCGGTCAGAATCAAGCTTGGAAGTAAGTTGTGCTTTTTCTTCCGGGGTGATCTGAGTGGTCGCGGCCTTTGGCATGCGGCCAAAGGTTGGATAGGTATCCGAACGCTTGGCACCTTCCTGCGGCGTACCCTGAAATTCAGGACCACCGGCACAGCCCGCAAGAAACGCCACGGCCGTTGCTGCCAGCATAAGATTGGCAATCTGCCGCGTGCTCTTGGTCATGTTTCCGGTCCGATCTTGATGTTCTGAATGCGCCAGGAGGGTTACCTAGCTCAACACAGATAATATAATGTGAAAGGGATAGCACCAACTCGATGTGTCATGTCAACAAGCGAGTTGAAATTGGGACATTCCTCACCGTCTGAAACGGCGACCATCGTCAAGTATAAACAAAAATTACAATTAGTAACATTCTGTTATATCGCTGTAATATGCGTGTAGTTTATTCCCACATGAAACACATAGTGCTTTCAATAGTTGCGTTTGGCAGTTAAAAATCCTAAAAATTGGTTACAAATGATCAGTCAGTGATTTATACATTCACGCGTCAACGCGATTACAAATATGATGTATTCGTAATAAAGCGCTGAAACTCTTGGTTTATCTACCCCGGTCCAGACGACCGGTTTCTGTGAGTAAGCTCGCCATCGATTGATTGTCGCGGGTTTCACACGGGAGAACTACTCTCCCGAAATCAGCAGGACGCCGATTTTTTTTCGGATTATCAGGCTGGTGCAGGCCGAAAAGCTGAAACGTCGATCTGGAGCAGACATTGAAATTCGCAGAACCATCGCATCGGACAACCAGAAGACTACTTTCAGGTAGCGTAGCCCTCCTTGCGCTCGTTCTGTCATCCTGCACGTCTACTGGCAACGGCACGTCACCTTTACAAATGACGAACAGCGCCGATGGTTCCATGATTGCCGACACGCTTCAGAGTGCAGCCGATCAGACGGTCGCAGCCGAAGCGTCAGGCGAAGCCGGTAAGAGCGAAGCACAAAAGACCGTTGCAACGGCCAACACAGCGAAAACCACTGTCGCTGAAGCAAAGCCAGCCGATAAAGAACAAAAGCCGACAACAGTCGCAGCAACTGAAGCAGAATCAGCTCAAGACGGATCGATTCAGGTCGCAGCCCTCGCCCCGCAGACGAAGTCGACTTCCCTGTTTGGCATGTTTGGCAAGAAATCGAGCGAATCTCCAGCAGCTGCAACGCCCGAACCTACCCCTGAAGCGACAGAAGCTGCAAAGCCGGAACAGACAAAAGAGCAGGCTGCTGCCGCTGAGACCAAGCCTGCGGCAGAAGAAACCAAACAGGCTGAATCGCCTAAGCCCGCCGAATCAGAAAAACCGACGCAGGTCACCTCGCTCTTTGGCTCAGCCAAAAATGCCAACGCCTTTGCCTCGCCACAACGTCCTACTACCGCAGGTCAAGGTAGCATTGCGCGCCTCTTTAACGATGAAGCTGCAAGCGGTTCAGGCACCTCACAAAATAAGAAACTTGCTGTCGTAAGACCGGGCGCCAAATCAAAGCATGAATATAATTATTCGCTGCCTGGCGTGCGCCCCAATGGTGGGTTCGAAATCAAGCATCGCAAAAGCATCTATGACGACAGCGATATCGATGCCAACGAGTATGATGATTACGCTGGCGTCCAGTTGGCATCGGCTCCCGGCCTCGCACGCCTTACGCCAAACGGCCTTAAGGTGCAGCGCGAAACAGTGGATGTAGCCTGTCTCAAGCCACAACTTGTTAGCATGCTAAAAACCATGGAACGGCGCTTCCGTAAGCCTGTCATGGTTACATCGGGCTACCGTAGTCCATCTTACAATCGCAAGGTCAATGGCGCTCGCAAATCACTTCATATGATTTGTGCCGCAGCCGATATTCAGATCGATGGCGTTTCAAAGCACGAAATCGCCCGTTTCGCCCGCAATATGCCGGGACGTGGCGGCGTTGGCACCTATTGCCATACCACGTCAGTTCACGTGGATGTGGGGCCGGAACGTGATTGGAACTGGAGCTGCCGTAAATCATAAGGAAGAAAAGCCGGATATAAAATCCCGGCTTTTTTGTTGTTTTACAAAGGGTTGAGCACATCATCCACAATGCAGCAGTACGTAAATTCGACCTAATCTGAGTTTTTTTTAGAAAAGTTAGATTAAGGACTTGCGAGTCAGGTTCTTCCTGAATATAAGCCCACTCACACCAGCAACAGGCGCCCATCGTCTAGCGGTTAGGACAGCGCCCTTTCACGGCGCAGACAGGGGTTCGATTCCCCTTGGGCGTACCACTTGCTGGTTTTTCCTTTCCAGAAACATCGCTGACTGTATGTAAAGACGAGCCGCTCCACTGCCAGGCTTGCCGTCAGATTTTCGACATGCACACCTTTCAAGATCCTGACTATCTCCTTGTTTTCGCTGGAAACCTCGCCTGAACTGTGCAGATGAATTTTTATTGGATAATTTCTAAAAAAGGGCTTGCGCGTCAGAATTTTCCTGCCTATAAGCCGACCCACACCAGCAACAGGCGCCCATCGTCTAGCGGTTAGGACAGCGCCCTTTCACGGCGCAGACAGGGGTTCGATTCCCCTTGGGCGTACCACTTGCTGGTTTTTATTTTTCTCCCGAAAAATTGATATCTTCTTCAGTGACATCGCTTCGATTGCAATGTTACGCACTGTCCGTAAAACTTGAAAATGGACAGCAAGATTATGGCTAAAACGACAGCAATCGTACCAACCACACACGCCAGCCGCTATTTGCAACAACTATGCAAACATTGGGCGCATAAGTTCACTGTTGAGTTCACGCCCGAACATGGTCGAATCGACCTTGGCGAGAATCGCATCGTGTTGATGGATGCTAAACCGGATAATCTCGTTACAACGGTTGAAGCACCCGAAGAAAGCCTTTCACAGATGGAAGACGTCGTCGCAAGCCACATCGTGCGCTTTGCATTCCGTGAAGAGCTGGTTTTCAACTGGGTGAAGGAATAGGCGCTTTGGCGCCCCTTTATTCCTCCGATAAATTGCCCGCAAAATACCCCGAATAGCCATCTTCACATCACATTACAGGCTAAATCCCGCGCAAAATTCCCACCAACTCATGATTGATTTGGTGGTGATGAAGATGACCAGTGAAACGAGAACAACGCTCACCTTGCTCAGCGCGGGGCTCATCGCAGCAATGCTGGTCCTTGGAGCAGATATGAGCTGGGCAGACATGGCCAGGGTTCTGTTCTGATCCATCCGATCAACCTACTTGCAACAGAGCATTCATGAGCCTACATCGGCTCATGCTTTTCCCCACTCCCCTTGTTACCGGTCGCTTAGAACGGCGCTATAAAAGATTCCTCGCCGACGTTACGCTTGACGATGGAAGCTTTATTACCGCCTCGGTTCCCAATACCGGCTCCATGCTCGGCCTGACTGCTCCCGGCTCCCGCGTCTGGTTGAGTGTGTCGGATGCCCCTCATCGCAAATACCCGCATACGCTCCAGATTGTTGAAGCTGACAACACGCTTGTTGGCGTGAATACGGGTCTGCCCAACAAAATCGCGGAAGAAGCCATTCTATCGGGAATGATTCCGGATTTGAAAAATTATGGACTTCTCAAACGCGAACAGAAATATGGCCGAAATTCCCGTATTGATATTCTTCTCGATGAAGGTGATCGACCTCGTGCCTATGTGGAGGTGAAGAATGTTCACTTCATCCGCACGCCTACCCTTGCCGAGTTTCCCGATACCGTCACTGCGCGCGGTGCGAAACATCTCGATGAGCTCGTTGATATGGTATCCGCTGGCTATCGGGGCGTGATGGTGTTTATTATCCAGCGAAGCGATTGCAACAGATTCAGCATCTCAGGCGATCTCGACCCTGCTTATGCACGCGCATTTGATCGAGCAAGGGCCGCTGGGGTTGAGGCTTGTGCTATTCGATGCCAAATAACGGAAAACGGCATCGATGCTGAAACTGTAGTGCCGATAGAGTATTAGAGCGCGCACCGAAAAGTACGGAATGTTTTTCGGACTAAGATGCGTGTCAAAATAAACGATAGGGCGCTGATCTGATCCCATCAGATCAAAACACGCTCTGGAAAGACGGATTGAGATGGTGACTTATATCGAAGCGACAAGCGCACCGATGAAATACACGGGGCAGATCAGGCTTTATGGCCCGGACGCCTTTGAAGGTATGCGCAAGGTCTGCAACCTCACCGCCCGTTGCCTCGATGCACTCAATGATATTGTAAAGCCCGGTGTCACGACCAACGAGATTGATCGCTTCGTGTTTGAGTTTGGCATGGATAACGGCGCTTTCCCGGCAACGTTGAACTATCGCGGCTATACCAAATCAACCTGCACATCGATCAATCACGTGGTCTGCCACGGCATTCCTGACGACAAGCCATTACGCGAAGGCGATATCGTCAATATCGACGTCACCTATCTGCTCGATGGCTGGCATGGTGACTCAAGCCGCATGTATGCGGTTGGCGATATCAAGCGCGCTGCTGAGCGTCTGCTTGAGGTAACATACGAAAGCCTTCTGCGCGGCATTGCTGCAGTCAAACCAGGTGCTAAAACCGGTGCGATTGGCGCGGCTATCCAGACCTATGCGGAAGGTGAGCGTTGTTCCGTGGTTCGCGATTTCTGTGGCCATGGCGTCGGCCAGCTTTTCCACGATGCACCGAACATTCTGCATTACGGCACTGTCAATGAAGGCGTTGAGATCAAGGAAGGCATGATCTTCACGATCGAGCCAATGATCAACCTCGGTAAACCGGGCGTGAAGGTTTTGGCCGATGGCTGGACCGCAGTGACCCGCGACCGCTCGCTTACTGCCCAATATGAGCATACTGTCGGCGTCACCAAAGACGGCTGTGAAATCTTCACGCTGTCACCAAAGAATGTTTTCGGCCCGCCATCCATGCGGTAAAAAGTTTTCCATACTGTCTGTCTGTCTGTTTCTGCGGGGGTTTAAACAGAATGGCATCAAACGACAAAAAACCGGGAAGCATCGACATTCCCGGCTTCAATGAAGGCATACAAATGGCGGCTTCGCTGGAGAAGCCGCACCATTTGGGTCATCGTGACCGGTTGCGTCAGCGCTTCAAGAACGCTCCCGATGCACTCGCAGACTATGAACTGCTTGAACTTCTTCTTTTCCGGGTCATACCGCGTGCTGATACCAAGCCGCTTGCAAAGTCCTTGCTCACCCGCTTTGGCTCTCTCGCCGAAGTTCTTGGTGCGCCTGAAAAACTGATTGCCGAAACACCTGGTGTCGGCCCTTCCATTGCTATGGAACTTAAAATCGTCGAAGCGATTGCCAAACGGTCTGCCCGAAGCATGGTGATGGAACGTGAAGTGCTCGGCTCCTGGAGCCAGGTCGTGCAATATTGCACGACAGCGATGGCCTATGAGACGCGCGAACAATTCCGGGTGCTGTTTCTCGACAAAAAGAACCGCCTCATCGCAGACGAAGTGCAACAACAAGGGACAGTCGATCATACCCCGGTCTATCCGCGCGAAGTCGTGCGCCGCGCGCTCGAGCTTTCAGCCACAGCAATTATTGTCGTCCACAATCACCCATCGGGCGACCCCACACCATCACGCGCCGACATCGACATGACCAAGCTGCTGATTGATGCTGCGAAAGCGTTAAGCATTGCCGTGCATGACCACATCATCGTCGGCAAACACGGCCATATCAGCATGCGCGGGCTGAAACTGATTTAGAGCATTTCCAGCAAAAGTGCGAAGCGGTTTTGCGTTGGATAATGCGAAAAAACAAAGAGATAGAGCATTTCCAATGATTCAAAAAAACAGGAAATGCTCTAGAGCGCCGGGCGCCCTATTGGGCGCGCAAAGGTCGCTCTAGCACTTTAAAATTAGAGCATAATTTTACCTTAAACTGATCCAAGTTTAAGGAATTATGCTCTAGGCTCTGTGGATCGTTACCTTTCATTAAGCATATGAGCGAAAACGCGGGCCTGCCCCTGCGAATTAGCTCGAATTTTCTTAAATTTGGACACATTCACAAGCGACGAAGCAAACAGCATGAGGGCTAGCCAAATCGCCCCCTCAAAGAAGAGTTCAAGCATATTTCCCGCCAGCGTTTTTGACGGGAAAACTGGAGTAAAAAATGTTGAAGCGTTCATACATCGCCGCGGCGTTCGGTGCCGCAATTGTCGCCTTTGCTGGCCCATCCTTTGCGGCCGACATGATGGGCGGATCCGACTACACCTACAATGAACCTGTTGCGTCAGGCCCACACGACTGGTCCGGCAATTATGTTGGTGCTCAGATTGGCGCTTCTTCGTCCCGCGTTCCAGGCCCATTCACGAACCGCACTGGCTTCCTCGGTGGCGCAGTCGTCGGTAAGAACATGCAGAGCGGCAACGTCGTTTTCGGCGGCGAGCTGGAAGGCAATTTTGCAGAAGCCGAACACCGCATTGGTAACGGTGGCAGCCTTCAGCAGTCATGGAACGGCAATGCAAAAGGCAAAGTCGGCTACGCGTTCGACAAGACCCTCGTTTACGGCACAGCAGGTTACGGCGTAACCAAATTCAAAGCCAAGGATGCAACCACTTCGGCTCCCGGCTGGGAAGGCGGCGCATTGATTGGTGCAGGTGTCGAGCAGGCAATTTCCGGCCCGATCTCGATTAAGGCCGAATACGATTTCCAGCGCTTCAACGACGTGAAATCCAAGGTAAACGGCGTTACCCAGTACAATAACCTGAAGAATCATTCGATCAAAGCAGGCGTGAACTACCGCTTCTGATAGCTTTTAGGCGGAGTTCATTCCGTTTAAGCATCGGTATATGCTATTTTTGCATAAAAGGCTGCACTCCCCGTGCAGCCTTTTGTTTTTGCACCGTTTCCCAATCGAGAAATACCACCTTCGATAGCAGAGAGCTTGACTCCTTTAGCGGGCAACATCTTATATATCACGAGTTCGAGTGGGGCGCTCATCATCCGCAATTCTGAATGAATTCCGTTTGTGTTGACACCCTGTTGCGGGCGGGCTTTGAATTGGGCGGCGAGCTTACCCAGCCGTTCAGCTAGGAATGTAAAATGCAGCGCGTTTTTGACGGACACAATGATGTCCTTCTGCGTCTTTGGGAAAACCAGCGTAATGGCGGTGACCCGATCAAGGAATTCATCGACGGCACAAAGATTGGTCACATCGATCTGCCCCGGTCGCTAAAGGGCGGCCTGGCTGGCGGTATCTGTGCGATCTATATTCCGGCAGGCCACCATATCGAACTCGGCAAGGCCGATGAAAATGGCCACTATGAAACGCCGCTTTCACAGCCGCTGGAGCGCACTCCATCGCTGGACATTGCCCTTGAGTTTGCCTCGTTGGCGTTGCGCCTCGAAGAGGCGGGTGGTTGGAAGCTTTGCCGTAACGGTAAAGAGCTGGATGAAACGCTCAACAGCGACACATTTGCCGCCGTACTGCATATGGAAGGCTGCGAAGCCATCGACGCAGATCTTGCAGCCCTCGACGTATTCTATGCTGCCGGCCTTCGCTCGCTCGGCCCCGTCTGGAGCCGGAATAACATTTTTGCGCATGGCGTGCCATTTGCCTATCCAATGAGCCCTGATACCGGCCCCGGCCTTACTGAAGCAGGCAAGCGGCTCGTTACGGAATGCAATCGCAAAGGCATTCTGATCGATCTTGCGCACATCACGGAAAAAGGCTTCTGGGACGTGGCTAAACTGAGCGATCAGCCATTGATTGCCAGCCATTCAAACGTGCACGCCCTCACCCCTGTTGCGCGCAATCTGACCGACCGCCAGCTGGATGCAATCCGTGAGAGCAAAGGTCTTGCTGGCCTCAACTATGCGACCACCATGCTGCGCAGCGATGGCAAAGAAAACGCCAACACACCGCTTTCCGATATGGTTCGCCATGTTGATTACATGGTCGAGCGCATGGGCATCGACTGCGTAGCACTTGGCTCCGACTACGACGGCGCGACCATTCCGAATGAAATCGGTGATGCCGCCGGCACGCAGAATCTCGTCACTGCCCTGCGCGATGCAGGCTATAGTGAACAAGAACTCGCGAAACTCTGTCGCGAAAACTGGATAAGGGTCTTGAAGCAGGCGTGGCACGAAGCAGCCTGATCGCTCGATAACAAAATCCCAAACAAAATCAACGAAAGGGAACTAAAATGATGCATTTCGGACGTTTTCGTATTCTCGCAGCGGGTGCAGCTCTTGCTGCAGTTATGGCTGCAAATCCGGCTTTGTCGGCAACACCTGCCGATACGCTCGTTCAGGCTTGGGCCATTGATGACACCATCACGCTCGACCCTGCTGAATCCTTTGAGCTGACGCCAGCAGAATTCATCGGCAACGCCTATGACATGCTGGTGCGCCTCGACATCAACGATACATCCAAAGTTGTGCCGGGCGTTGCAGAAAGCTGGACCATTTCGGATGATGGTCTCACTTACACATTCAAGATGAAGCCGGGCATCAAGTTCGCTTCTGGCAATCCGCTGACCGCAAAAGACGTGGCTTACTCGTTCGAACGCGCCGTACGCCTCGACAAGAGCCCGGCGTTCATTCTGACCCAGTTCGGTCTCAATGGCGAAAATGTCACGGAAAATGCCAAGGCAGTTGACGATGCTACTTTCGTTCTGAAGGTCGACAAGGCTTATGCTCCTAGCTTTGTGCTGAACTGCCTCACCGCCACCATTGGCGCTGTTGTCGACCAGAAGCTGCTCGAAGAGCATTCCGTAAAGGTCACTCCAACCGACGATTATAAGTACGAAACCGACTATGCTGCAGCATGGCTCAAGACTGGCTATGCAGGTTCGGGGCCATTCAAGATTCGTGACTGGCGTGCAAACGAAGTCGTCGTTCTGGAACGCAACGACAATTACTATGGCGAAAAAGCGAAGCTTGCCCGCGTGTTCTATCGTCACGTCAAGGAAAGCGCCACACAGCGCCTGATGCTTGAATCGGGTGACGTCGATGTCGCACGCAATCTCGAACCGGGTGATCTGGAAGCCGTTCAGAAGAACAAGGATCTGGCTGTCGCCAGCGCTCCGAAGGGCACCGTCTATTACATTTCGCTCAACCAGAAAAACCCGAACCTGGCCAAGCCGGAAGTTCGCGAAGCCTTCAAGTATCTGGTTGATTACGATGCGATCGGCGCAACCCTGATCAAGGGTATTGGCGAAGTTCGCCAGACCTATCAGGCAAAGGGTGTTCTCGGCGCTCTCGAAGCTGCACCATACAAGCTCGACGTTGAAAAGGCGAAGGAACTGCTCGAAAAGGCAGGTCTTAAGGACGGCCTCTCAATTACCTTCGACGTTCGCAACACGCAGCCTGTCACCGGTATTGCTGAATCCTTCCAGCAGTCTGCTGCCAAAGCTGGCGTAAAGATCGACATCATTCCGGGCGATGGCAAGCAGACGCTGACCAAGTATCGTGCACGTAACCACGATCTCTATATCGGCCAGTGGGGCATGGACTATTGGGATCCAAACTCCAATGCTGAAGCCTTCACGTCGAACCCGGACAATGGCGACGATGCTTCCAACAAAACGCTTGCATGGCGCAATGCCTGGGACATTCCAGCGCTGACCGAAGAAACCAAGTCTGCGCTTCTGGAACGCGACAACGATAAGCGTGCCGCGATCTATCAGAAGCTTCAGCAGGAAGCCCTTGATCAGAGCCCATTCGTGATGCTCTTTCAGCAGACCGAAGTTGCCGGCGTTAGTGGCAGCGTGAAGGGCTACAAGCTCGGCCCAACATTCGACTCGAACTTCCTCGCACCGATCAGCAAAGACTGATCTGAAGAACGGTCAGACAATTGAGCACGACAACAACCGCAACTAAAAAGAGGGGCGCCCGACGGCGCTCCTCTTCCATCGCTTTAGCGATCGCCAGTTTTCTGGTGATCGTAGCAACAACTTATCTTGGCCTTCTGGCCGTGACATTCTTCATTGGGCGCGTTGTCCCGATTGATCCTGTTCTGGCAATCGTCGGCGATCGCGCACCTGCGCATGTGGTTGAACGTGTGCGTCAGGAAATGGGCTTCAACCTGCCCTATTACCAGCAGTTTTACCTCTATGTGAAAGGTGTGCTGCAAGGCGACTTCGGAACATCTGTTCTGACCACAAATCCGGTCATGACCGATATTCGCCGCGTTTTCCCGGCGACCATGGAGCTTGCAACCATCGGCACGATTATCGGCGCGCTGTTCGGCATTCCACTGGGTGTTCTGGCGGCAGTCAAGCGCGGCAGTATCATCGACCAGATCGTGCGCATCATTGGCCTTGTTGGCTATTCAGTGCCGATTTTCTGGCTCGGCATGCTGGCCTTGCTGATTTTCTATGCCCGCCTTGGCTGGACGTCAGGGCCGGGCCGTATCGACATCACCTTTGAATATACGTTTACGCCGATTACCGGATTTTACGTAATCGACGCTATCATCCAGCGCGATTGGGAAGCCCTGCGCAACATCATCTCGCACCTTGTTCTGCCATCGGCGCTGCTTGGCTATTTCAGCCTCGCCTATATCAGCCGCATGACACGCTCATTCATGCTCAATGAGCTTGAGCAGGAGTATATTATTGCAGCACGTGCCAAGGGCATTTCTGAAACGCGGATCATCTGGGGCCACGCTCTGCGCAATGCAGCCGTGCCGCTCGTGACTGTGATTGTGCTTTCCTATGCTGGCCTGCTTGAAGGTTCGGTCCTGACCGAAACGATCTTTGCGTGGCCCGGCCTTGGTCTTTACATCACCAACTCGCTGCAAAACGCCGATATGAATGCCGTTCTGGGTGGTACTATTATCATCGGTTCGGTCTTTATCGCGCTCAACCTTGTGTCCGATCTCCTGTATCGGCTCCTTGATCCGAGGACGCGCGTAAGATGAGTCAAATGACAGACACTTCAAATCTTTCATGGCGCGAATGGCTGCTTTCCGAGCGTCCACAGTCCCGCATGCAAGCCCGCATGGGCCGCTCCTACATGATCTGGCGTCGTTTCACCGCGAATAAACTCGCAGTGATCGGCCTGATGATTATCATCGCACTGGTTCTGGTTGCAGCTTTTGCAAACGTGCTCGCACCGCATTCGCCGACGCAAGGCGATCTCGCCAATGCGCGTCTCCTCCCGCCCGGCACACCGGGTTATCTGCTTGGTACTGACGATCAGGGACGTGACATTCTCTCCCGCCTGATTTTCGGCTCCCGCATCACACTTTATGTGGTGCTGCTGGTTGCTGTCATTGCAGCGCCTATCGGCCTTCTGGTCGGTACGGTTGCAGGCTATGCAGGTGGTTGGGTCGATGCCGTTCTGATGCGCATAACCGATATTTTCCTTGCCTTCCCGAAGCTTATTCTGGCGCTCGCCTTCGTTGCAGCATTGGGACCGGGCATTGAAAACGCCATCATTGCAATCGCGATTACCTCTTGGCCGCCTTATGCACGTATTGCACGTGCAGAAACGCTGACCGTGCGCAATTCCGATTACATCTCCGCTGTTCGTCTGATGGGTGCTTCACCTTTCCGTATCGTTCTGCGTCACATCATGCCGCTCTGCACCTCTTCGCTGATCGTCCGTGTGACGCTAGATATGGCAGGTATCATCCTGACTGCGGCAGGCCTCGGGTTTCTTGGTCTCGGTGCTCAGCCGCCACTACCGGAATGGGGTGCAATGATTGCATCAGGTCGCCGTTTCATTCTCGACCAGTGGTGGGTTGCGGCCATGCCAGGTATCGCGATCCTCATCGTCAGCCTTGGCTTCAACTTCCTCGGTGATGGCCTGCGCGATGCACTCGATCCGCGGGGTAACAACCAATGAAGCCACTTCTGACAGTTGATGATCTCCGCGTCACCTTCCCCACCCGTACCGGTGCTATTGAAGCCGTGCGCGGCGTGAGCTTTACGCTTGGCCGCGAACGTCTGGGCATCGTGGGTGAATCCGGTTCGGGCAAATCGCAAACCGGGCGTGCGATCATGGGACTCACACCTCCACACGCGCAGATCACTGCGAAGACGTTGCAGTTCGACGGTATCGATCTGCTGAACATCTCTGCACGTGAACGCCGCGCATTGCGCGGCGGTCGCGTCGCCATGGTGCTTCAGGACCCGAAATACTCTCTCAATCCGGTCATGACTATCGGCAGGCAAGTTGCCGAGACGCTCAAGGCTCACGGTAAGTATAGCAGCGGTGAAATTCGCAAGCGTTCGATTTCAATGCTTGAAGCTGTACAAATCCGTGATGCTGAGCGCGTGATGAAGCTCTATCCGCACGAAGTTTCAGGCGGCATGGGACAACGCGTCATGATTGCCATGATGCTCGTTGCAGAACCTGAATTGCTGATTGCCGATGAACCGACATCGGCACTTGACGTGACGGTTCAGCTCGAAGTGCTTGGCATTCTCGACAAGCTGGTAGCGGAACGCGGTATGGGGCTGATTTTCATCAGCCATGATCTGCGTCTCGTGTCATCCTTCTGCGACCGCGTTATCGTCATGTATGCAGGCAAGATCGTTGAAGAGATTGCAGCAAGCGATCTCGCCAATGCGAAACACCCCTATACGCAAGGACTGCTGAATTGCATGCCCAAGATCGGAGCGGATCAACATCCCCTGCCCACCTTGCAGCGTCAGGAGGCATGGCGGCTATGAGTACAGCATCAGCACTCAGCGTTGATAAGGTTGACGTATTTTTCGATCATTTCCATGCATTGAAATCAGTCAGCATCGAAGTGGCGCGGGGCGAGTCCTATGGGCTCGTTGGCGAATCCGGTTCCGGAAAATCCACACTACTGCGCGCAGTGGCGGGGCTTGCACCCATTGATGACGGCGAAGTTCGCATCGATGGGAATATGCTCAAGACACCGCGTGACAAGGCGTTTTACCGCACTGTGCAAATGGTGTTTCAGGACCCTTATGGCTCCCTTCACCCGCGCCAGACAGTCGACCGCCTTTTGCTCGAACCACTCGCCATTCATGGCGTGGAAGACAGCGAAAAGCGTATTGTCCGCGCACTGGATGAAGTGGGCCTGGGTTCAGGCTTCCGCTTCCGCTATCCGCATCAGCTGTCGGGTGGCCAACGACAGCGTATCGCTATTGCACGCGCATTGATTGTCGAACCAAGCATCCTACTTCTCGATGAACCAACCTCGGCGCTTGATGCTTCCGTTCAGGCGGAAGTGCTAAACCTGCTTGAACAAGTACGCCGTGATCGCAAGCTGACCTTTGTAATGGTGAGCCACGATCTGGGAGTCGTCACCCATATGTGTGATCGGCTCGCCGTTATGCGCAATGGCGAAGTTGTGGAACAGCTTGAGGCATCAGACCTCGTAAACGGCAATATCAACGCCGATTATACAAAGAACCTGATGCGAGCCAGCGAAGGCTTCAAACGCTAAAATGAAGGGGGCCAAAAGGTCCCCTTTTTATTGGAGCAGAATCCGACCGGAGTGAAACGCGCTCTGACTGTTTATTTTAACGCACATCTTGTCCGAAAACCGTTTCACACTTTTCGGGACACGCTCTAATCATCCGAGCCGCGGCGCGCATTGTCGCCATCCTGACCGCGCCGCCAATAAGCGACAATCAATTGCTTGTCCTTCGGGATATTTCGTTCTTTGCGCATATAGGTGCGGATCGAACGGAACGCGTTGAACTCGCACCCCACCCAAACATAGATGCTCTCTTCGCCTTCTGGTAGCTCCACGGCGCGGACCGCATCCTGCAGAAGCGTCGTTGTGCCTGCTTCGGCTCCCTTGCGATGCAGCCATTGCAGGTCCACATCGGCGCGGGACTGAATGGCCTGTTCTTCCGCCTCACTGTCGATCTCGACACGGACGACCGCCTTGGCACCTTCCGGAAGACGCTCCAGAATACGGCCAATCGCCGGAAGAGCGGTCTCATCACCAGCCAGCAGATACCAATTCGCATCATCAGCAGCATCACCGCCGCCGGGGCCTGTCATACCGACAATATCGCCGGGCTTGGCGCTGATCGCCCAGCCGGAACCCGGGGCATTGCAGTCATCGCCATGAACAACCATGTCGATATCTACCCAACCTGCCTTGGGATCGATCTGGCGGATCGTATAAACACGTGTCGCAAGCTTGGCATCACCATCTGGCCAGACAGGGCGACCATCTTCGCCCGATACGGGCCATTGCGGTTCAGCGAGGCCCTTTGGCGGAAACAGCAGACGAATATGCAGACCTGTATGGGCGAAGCGAACAAGCTCGTTACCCTTTAAGCGTACGCGACGCATATGCGGCGTTACATTGCTGACGGCAACGACCTGCATTTCACGGAAATAAGGCAGCGGCAAACCAGCGGCACCGTCACCTTCCCAGATGATCTTTGGCTTCGGGCTTCCCTTATCGAGAAACTCGAGCACATGTTCGGCGATGGAATATTTCATATAGGCGAGACCGGTTTCATCACCGCTCTTTACGTCAACGCTGACGATCTCATCGTCCCACTGCACATCTGCCTGACCAAAACTCAAAATCAGCTTTGCGCTGCTCTCCTGCCGTTGCACATCAGCATGTTCAACAAAATGATCCAGCAACTGATTAACGATGCGATCAGGATTATTGAGTGCAATACGGGTATTGGCGTTCAGGCCCAGATCAGACATGCCTGCTCTCCTATATTTAAACGGTGAACAAGCTTTATCTGAATGTAAGATGACAATTCAAGTCATCTTTTCTCGATCAGCGCGGTTTGATGCCGCAATAAATTGTGACGGGTAAAGCCTGGCGCCATGCATCAAAAGAACCAAGAGCGCCTGCTTGTGCGACCTGCAGCCGCGTAAGCTCCCCCTCATGCTGTTGTCGCCAGTTGAAAAGCTGCATTTCGCTCTGCAATGTCACCGCATTGGCAATAAGTCGGCCGCCGGGCTTCAGCGCCGCCCAGCAGGCCTCGATCACACCTTCATCCGTAACACCGCCACCGATGAAAATCGTGTCAGGCGCTTCAAGGCCATTTAGGGCTCCGGGCGCTTCGCCTTTTATCAGCTGTAAGCCGGGCACGCCCAGCGCGCGCGCATTGCGCTCAATCATGCCTTGCCGATTTTCATCGGCCTCAATAGAAATGGCGCGGCACGATGGATGCACACGCATCCATTCTATGCCGATAGAACCGCAACCTGCGCCGACATCCCAGAGAAGTTGCCTCGGAAGGGGCTGCAACCGCGAGAGCGTCACGGCACGAATATCGCGTTTGGTCAGCTGACCGTCATTTTCAAAAGCTGCATCGCGCAATCCGCTGACGGGTGAGAAAACAACAGAATCTGACGCAGCGATGCATTCAATTGCCAGAACATTGAGATCGGCGCAGTTCTCCTGTGACCAGTCTTCCGCCCGACCGCTGATGCACTTTTCCTTTGGCCCGCCCAAATGTTCAAGCACGGTCAGGCGGCTTTGACCGAACCCTTTGCCCTTCAGAAGCTTGGCGGCTTTTGCAGGTGTTGTGCCATCATTGCTGAGCACAAGAATTTTCTCTCCCGGCAGAACATGTGGTGCCAGCAATTCTAACGGACGCCCATGCACGCTGACCGTACGCACCTCTTGCAATGCCCATGCCATACGGCTCGCCGCCAGCGAAATTGAGGATGGAAACGGGATGATCTGCATATCTTGTGACGAGAAATGACGGCTCAGAGATGCGCCCATGCCAAAAAACATCGGATCGCCGCTTGCCAGAACCACAACCTGCCTGCCGCGCTGCGCCTCGATCATCGGAAACGAATTGTCGAACGGAGATGGCCATGAAACTCGCTCGGCTTTGGCCTCATCATCGAGAAAAGCCAGATGACGCTTGCCGCCGAAAATGACGTCCGCATTGACGAGCGCGTTGCGGGCATTTTTACCAAGGCCCGCCAATCCATCTTCACCAATACCGATAACTGTCAGCCAGCAGCTCATAAGCGTTGCTCCTTTTTCCCGTTCGTATGGCGGCACAGTAGTAAGTGCAAGCACGAAGGCGTATAAGGCCAATATGTTGAGCCAGCAAAGCAGCCAAACCGACGCGAGCAGACCCGACCGGCGCAATGCCTGCCCCGGCTTGTCACGCATGGTCATGGCAAAAGATGGGGCAATTGCCCGCATCAAGCTTCCCTTGGGAAGGATCAGTGCTTCCAAAGCACGTGTTTTGGCCGAAATTGCTCAAGAGTTTGGAAACTGCACGATCGAACTTTCGATTCGCTCAAACGTACAAATACGCGGCATCGCGCCCGCCAATTGGGCTAAAGCAATTACAGCGCTCTATGATGCTGGTTTTGGTGCAGACAATCCGTCTGCCGATGACATTCGCAATGTGATGGTAAGCCCCACCGCATCAGTCGATCAGTCACAGCTTGCCGATACCTCCGGCCTTGCGACTTCGTTGCTGACAATGCTTGAAGGCACTGAAAAATATCACGCGCTATCGCCAAAATTTTCTTTCCAGATTGATGGCGGCGAAAATTGCGCGATGATTTCACATTCGGGCGATATCTGGCTCTCGGCAATGGATGATGGCACACATTACGTGTTCGGCCTGGCGTCGTCGCCGGATACCCAGCCTGTCGGCATGATCAAACAAACGCAAGCGCTCTCGTTGATCAAAGCCCTGCTTGATCTGTTTCAAAGCCGCGCCGGAGCAGGCGTGGCACGGATGAAGCACCTTTTAGAAACCTTGCCGCAGGATCAATTCTTGCGAGAGCTGCCTTTTGAGTTCTCTCCCGCACCGATTTGGGAACGAAAGCCGACAAAACCCTTCTCATGGCTCGGGACACACTTGCAGAATGACGGACGATTTTATGTAGGCGCAATGCCACTTCTCGGAAGATTGCAGACGGAACAATTGCATAAGCTGGCCCGGCTTGCGGAGAGCGTGAATGGCGGCGAAATTCGCCTCACACCATGGCAAGGCATTCTCCTGCCAAACATCGGGCAAGCAGACTGCAACCGGGCCTCAGCCAGATTGAACGAACTGGGATTGGCAACGTCACCAGAAGCCCCACAAGCACGCCTTCGGGCATGTTCCGGTTCAACCGGCTGTGCTTCCGCCCTTGCGGACACTTTGACCGACGCTCAACATCTCGCAGATTTGCTGATTGCCGGCAACAAACAGGTCCATGTTACGGGTTGCGCCAAATCCTGCGCAGCGCTTTCTCCTCTGCCACATACGCTTTTGGCGCGTTCGCATGGTCATTATGATCTCTTTTCGCAAGACAGTGCTGGACCATCGCGTTTCGGGCAGCTATTGGCCTCAAACGTCACTATTGACGAGGCTGCGTTTATTTTGAACGCCCGGAATCTATAAGAGTGTATCCCGAACAGTGCGAAACAGTTTTCGGGTAAGATGCGCATTAAACAACAGGTAGAGCGGACGCCATGACAGAGTATATCCGCGATGGACAGGCCATTTACGACCGCTCCTTCGCCATCATCCGTTCTGAGGCCGATCTGAGCCGCATTCCCGCCGATCTCGAAAAGCTTGCCGTACGCGTTGCCCACGCATCCGGTATGGTTGACATTGTTGAAGACCTCGTCTTTTCGAGTGACGCAGGGCACGCCGGGCGAGATGCTCTTCTCAGAGGCGCGCCAATCCTCTGCGATGCACGCATGGTCGCAGAAGGCATCACCCGGTCGCGTCTGCCAGCCAATAATGAAGTCATCTGCACACTGAACGATCCATCCGTGCCGGAACTGGCAGCGAGGATCGGCAACACGCGCTCTGCAGCCGCACTTGATCTCTGGCTTCCACATCTTGAAGGCAGCATAGTTGCAATCGGCAATGCACCGACCTCCCTCTTCCGCCTGTTTGAAATGCTCGACAATGGCGCGCCGAAACCTGCGCTTATCATCGGCATGCCGGTCGGCTTTGTGGGCGCTGCCGAATCCAAAGACGAACTGGCTGAAAACAGCCGTGGTGTCCCTTTCGTCATCGTGCGCGGACGTCGTGGTGGCAGCGCCATGACCGCAGCTGCCGTCAATGCACTTGCTTCGGAGCGCGAATAATGGCGCAAAAAGGTAAGCTTTATGGTCTGGGCGTCGGTCCCGGCGATCCTGAACTCATCACGCTCAAAGCGCTTCGACTGCTCAAATCTGCCCCTGTGGTCGCCTACCACGCAGCCAAGGGCAAAAAGGGCAACGCACTGACGATTGTCGAAACCTATCTGTCTTCAGAACAGACTTTGGTTCCACTTATCTATCCGGTGACGACAGAGAAACTGCCCGCTCATATGGATTACGAGCAGATAGTCAGCGATTTCTACAGCGAGATCACGACCACAATCGCAAGCCATCTCGATGCGGGTCGTGACGTGGCGGTGATTGCCGAGGGCGATCCGTTCTTCTACGGCTCGTTCATGTATATTCACGACCGACTGGCCGAAAAATACGAAACGGAAGTCGTGCCCGGTGTTTGCTCGGTCTTGGGTGCCGCCGCCGTACTTGGTGCACCGCTCGTCTATCGCAATCAGACGCTTTCGATCCTCTCCGGAGTCATGAGCGCGGAAGAACTCAAAAAACGTCTTGCTGGCACCGAGGCCGCAGCCATCATGAAACTCGGCAAAAATCTCGACAAGGTTCGCAACGTCCTGACTGAGCTTGGGCTGATGGATCGCGCGCTCTATATCGAGCGCGCAACTATGCAGAACCAGCGCATTGCGCCCTTGGCGGAAGTCAGCGGCAGCGATTGCCCTTATTTCTCGATCATTCTCGTTCCGGGCAGCAAGTGGAACGGCGCATGAAAGCGGCCATTGTCGTTCTAGGTGAAGCTGCAATTTCTACCGCGCGCAAAATACAGTCTGCGCTTGGAAATGCGGAAGTTCTCGGGCTGGAAAGTCGCGTTACCTGTGCGGACAAGCGTTTCACGCATTTCGGCGACACGATACGTATGCTTTACGAGGAAGGCCGTCCAATCATCGCATTGTGCGCCGCTGGCATCGTTATCCGCGCGCTTGCATCCCTTCTGCAAAACAAACGGATAGAGCCGCCGGTTCTGGCCGTTGCAGAAGACGGCAGTGCTGTCGTGCCGTTGCTTGGTGGCCTTTCTGGCGTCAATGATGTGGCGCGAACAATCGCTCACGCGCTCGCAGTAGCCCCTGCAATCACCACGACGGGCGAGCTCCGCTTTGGTATCAATCTGTTACACCCGCCCGCAGAATTGACTCTCGCCAATCCTGAATCCGTCAAGACCTTCATGTCCGATCTGCTGGCTGGAAAAACTCTATGCCTCAATGGGCAGTCTCGCTGGCTCACAACATCAAAATTACCGTTCTCTGATAATGGGCAACTCACAATCAGCATCACGCCTGAAACGCGCGCGCCGCAGGCAAATGAGCTGGTCTATCATCCCCGAACAATTGCTATTGCAATCGAAAAGCCGACAGAAGACCTGACAAGCCTGATCGGGCAAGCACTTGATCATGCTGGCCTGTCCAGAGATTCCCTCGCCTTGCTTCTCGCTCACGAAAGAGATTGCGAGTCACTGCATATTCATCAGGTAGCACAGGCACTCAAAACACCAATGCGCTTTGTGACAGGCAATGCCGATCTTGCGATGGCCTCTGTCGAAAACCCTGTTCAGTGCATCAGGGACGAAAAACTGACACTGGCTGTCGCACCTTCACCGGCCGATGTTCTCTTCATCGGGCGCAAGCGTGGCAAGCTGACTGTGGTTGGCCTTGGCCCCGGCGCGCGAGACCTGATGACACCCGCTGTCCAGCGCGATCTGGAACAGGCCGAAGATGTGCTTGGTTATGAAACCTATGTGCGCATGGCTGGCCCGTTCCGGGACGACCAGATCATCCACATGACCGACAATCGCGAGGAAATGCAGCGCGCACGCCATGCATTTGAACTCGCGGCTTCAGGCCGTGATGTGGTGATGGTATCGTCAGGCGATCCGGGTGTATTTGCCATGGCAGCAGCGGTTGTCGAAGCACTGCATGAATCATCCAATCCAGCATGGCATGGTGTTGAGCTGGTCATCCAGCCCGGCATTTCGGCGGCGATGGCTGCGGCTTCCCGCATCGGCGCCCCCCTTGGGCACGATTTCTGCATCATCTCGCTTTCCGACAATCTCAAGCCGTGGAATGTGATCGAGAAACGTCTGGCGCTGGCAGCACAAGCCGATCTGGCCATGGCTTTCTACAATCCTATTTCCAAAGCTCGCCCGCATCAGCTCGGCCGTGCACTGGAAATTCTCCGGCAATATCGTGATGCTGAAACACCCGTCGTGCTTAGCCGCGATATTGGCAGGCCTGCGGAAACAACCCGCGTTCTTTCACTGTCGCAACTCACGCCCGATGATGTAGACATGCGAACTGTAGTAATTGTTGGCTCGTCCCATACTGTTCGTTTTCCGCGAGCGGAGGGCGGAGAATGGGTCTATACGCCGCGATGGTATGGCGAAAAACCGGACAAATGAACAGAAACGAAAAAGGCAGGAAAATCCCTGCCTTTTTCGTATGTTATGAAGTTTTATTGAATCACTTCTTCTTCGACTTCTTCGGTGCAGCTGGCGCAGCCGATGCGGCCTGAGCAGCAGCAGCTTCAGCAGCGACCTGATCTGCGCTCTTTGGCGAAGTATCGATAACTGAGCGAACCGAGCCGTTTGCAGAAACCTGACAAACTGCTGTGCGCAGATCGACCTTCAGATCAACATCTGTACCGCCGCCAGCGCCCGGACGGGAGTTAACCGCGCTGATGACACGTTCAGGCAAGAAATACTTGTTGGCAGCAGCGGTAATGCAAGGCTGGGCCAGCGAAGAATCAACCGTTGCGGTCGGAACGAAACGTGGCAGCGATATGGTCGACGCAGTGACCGGTGCCTCGGACTTGCCGGGAACCGTCGCATTTTGCGTGGTTGTCGTACAAGCGGCAGCCAATGGAGCCAGCATGGCAATGACAAAAAAACGGGCTCCGATGCGGGTGCGTCCGTACATGATCAACCTCTTACGATCTGCTGATTAGGTAAAATTTTAACTGAGATAACTATTCGCTTTTGACGGATTGTCGAGTGGCAGGAAGGCCACATTGCCAGTTTTTCGATTCACATCCACAAAAGCATCATCATTGCTTCGTGAATATCCAGTTCAGCATCTCCCGCCAGTCACTCATCCGTATCGGCGTTCCATGATTACCGCTTTCGAAGCGTCGGAACTGAACAGGATATCCGGGAACATTCTTGCGTATGTCGCGATAAAAGGCTTCCTGCTTGTCAATTGCGAAAACCGGATCACGACTGCCATGCCCGAAAAATACCGGCACGCGTTTCTTGAACGCAGGTGATTTGAAAAAATCACTATCCCATAATGATCCCAACAAGATCAGACCTGCAAGCTGATTGGCCGCCTTCTCATTCGAAGCAATACGCCAGCAGAGAGCACCACCCTGCGACCCACAAGCAAGGACGAGCGGGGCCGATGGCGACGTTGCCTTCGCAGCTTCAATAAGTCCCGCAATCTGCGCTTCACCTGTCGTCGCAAAATCCTTGAAGTCCGGGGTCAGATAAAGCCCGCCATTGAGCGCGGCTAAATTCTTCACGCGATTAAAATTGCCGCCGAAAGTAAAATCATTCATGCCCTGCAGGCGGTTACCACCGCGCCCATGCAGATAGATGACGATAAAAGCCGCCCCTTGCTGCTTTCCAGCAGCCATGGCCTTTACTGGTCCTGCTGCTGTCTGAAAGACGACATCTTTCTGGTAAGCACGCGCTTTCAGCGAAACATAGGCGTCTTTAACGCGCTTTTCGGGCACAGCATCGCGGCCATTGATGTCACGCATTTCATTGTAATCAATGACTTTATAATCGCCATTGTCAGCGCTGCTCAAAACACCCGGATAGGCAAAATAACTGTCTTTGAAAGGTAGAAGTGGCCCTTGTGCGAGGGCTGAACTGCCGAATGTCAGCAAAAGTCCTGCAATTAATCCAATCCGTTTGTGCATCACCCCTCCCAAAAGCACATTCAAAGCTCAAGCGTATGATAACGACGATTGAGATAGATCAGTGCCTCTTCATCTGCATTGGAGCGCAATCCCACCACTTCACCAAACAAAACGTGGTGTGTGGAATGATCCTGCACACTGACAACCCGACAATCGAAAACCGCCAACGCGCCTCTCAGCGTCGGCGCACCTGTCGCAAGCACGTCCCACGCGGCGAGTTCAAAGCGCTCATCCTGTGTAAGGCCGATACGGCCCGAAAAGGCATCCGCAAGCTGCTGGTGTGATCCTGCCAGCGTATTGACCGCAAAAACCGCATTCTTGATGAAAAGCAGGTTATCCTCATGCATTTTCTGCAAGCAGATCAGCAGAGTCGGAGGATTATCCGAGACCGAGCAAGAAGCTGTGAGAGTAAGTCCACGTCTTCCAGCAGAACCGGCTGTGGTTACAACCTGTACCGCACCCGCATAATGGCTCATCGCATCACGATAAGTCTTCGGTTCTACCGGCACAGTATTTGAGGTGATGTTTTTATCTGTTTGCACGTCAGCAAGCATCCGTATTGTCTGACAGGCTTCCACAGACCAATATCTGTTTACCTGTATACATATACGGGCATTGCACAAAGGCGAGGAAACCGCTACCCACTTTTCGTTCAATTAGCCATGAAATGTTTGATGAAGATAAATCGCGTGATCAAACCAGTGCCATTGCCGGGACGACATAAAGCGGCTCTCTGCCCGGAATTACGCGTGCACAACATCACGAAGATATTTGTCGCCGCACTGTCGGTTTTCACGATGCTTTGCCTGCCGACCATAGCGCAGGAAAACCCAACCGGAATACGTATAGGAATTGCAGCACCTTTGAGCGGTGGATTTGTCCCACTCGGCAATCAGCTTATCGATGGTGCACTCGTGGCGGCAACCGCGAAGAACGCTGAACTTATCGTCGCGGACGATCGCTGCAATGCCGAAGGGGGCAAAGCAGCTGCAGAAAGCTTCATCGCTGGCAATGTACAGATAGCTACAGGCTTTCTATGTTCCGAAGCACTGGAAGCTGCTCTGCCTTTATTGAACCAGCGCAATATTCCGGTCATTACTTCGGGCGTCAGTGACCCGACGCTGACAGAAAAGCGTTCTGCCACCCCGCTCCCTGTGTTTCGTCTTACAACCGGCCTTGATAAAGAAACACTCGCTACGGGTAGCTTTTTGGGCAGTCTCTGGCGTTCCCAGCCCTTCGCTGTCATTGACGACGGTACGATTGAGGGCCGTGAGCGCGCATCGCATGTTTTGGCCAACCTCAAAGAACAGCAACTTCGGCCGGTCTTCACCGATACTTATCGACCGGGCCTAGAAAACCAGAATGCGCTTGTTGCCCGCCTGCGCCGTGCAGGCGCAACACATGTCTATGTCGGTGGAGAGCGCGATGATATCGCGGCAATTGGCGCGAGTGCTGCGACACTCAAATATCCGCTGGTGATCGCAGGTGGCAGCGTTTTGAATGCAGCGCCGGGCACACAGCCATTAAGCGCAGACACGCTGATGATCGCGCCGTTAAAGCCACAGGATCTTTCAACTGCAAAGCCTGCCGTTGATGCAATCAATCAGGCCGGAAAATTGCCAGAGGCCTACTCAGTCATCGGATTTGCCACGATTGAACTGGCGGAAGCGGCTATCAGACAGGCGACGGATCAGAAACAGCCTTTGATCGATATTCTGCGCGACAATTCTTTCGAGACATCGCTTGGTACGCTCAAATTCGATGGCAATGGTACGCGCACAGACAATCCAAATCGTCTGCAACGCTTTGATGGAACGCAGTTTATATCGGCTGACTGATAAGCCCTATCAGGCTCGCGACGATCAATATCCCTGTCATCAGGCTCATCAATGTCCAGAATAATTGAATTGCTGCGTCAATATCTTCGGCATTCACATCGCGCTTGCCGTCGCTGTTAAGCATAGGTCCTTCGACCTTCTCTGTTCCATATTGGCGGGGACCGGCAAGTGCCAGTCCAAGTGCGCCAGCAAACGCCGATTCCGGCCAGCCGGCATTGGGCGAACGATGCAGACGCGCATCGCGCCACATCACAGCAAATGCACGCTTTCCCGTCTCCTTATTATGAGTGAAAGCAGCAGCCAGAGCAGCCAGCAACCCGGTCAGGCGCGCGGGAATATAGTTCACCACGTCATCAAGGCGCGCTGCGAACCGTCCAAAATGACGATAGCGTTCATTCAGGTGACCTATCATCGAATCGGCGGTATTGATGAGCTTATAGGCAAACAGGCCCGGCAATCCGCCGATGAGGAACCAAAACGCAGGCGCAACAATGCCATCCGACGCATTTTCAGCGAGGCTTTCAACTGCCGCCCGACTGACTCCGCCTTCGTCAAGCTGTTCGGGGTTGCGCCCAACAATCATCGAAACTGCTTTGCGGCCACCTTCAACCCCCTCTTCACGCAGACCATTCGCCACCGCCTTCACGTGATCGGCGAGGCTCTTTTGTGCCAGAAAGACCGCGACGATGACGATCTCAATCAGCGCGCCAGCCGAGCCGAGGAACGGTAGAAGATTTTCGATAGCCAGTCCGATAAATACGCAAAGGGCGACCAGTCCGATGGTGAGCCACATGCCATTGCGGCGCAGCGTTTGAACCGAAAGCTCATTGTTGTTGAAACGCTTTTCACCCCAGCTGATTGCTTTTCCAAACAGTACGACCGGGTGCGGAAATCTTTGCCAAAGCAATGGTGGGTCGCCAACGACGCGATCCAGAACAAGCGCTAATGAAAGAACAATCAGCTTTATTTCCATAGCCTTGCCAGATTTCCCTGAATCAATCTTTCAAGCGCAGAATATCACGCAACGCCTGCTCAAGACGCGCAAAGGCCGCTTGATCGGCAGCAAGTCCAATGCGCAGCCATTGCGGCGCATAGGCGAATTTTCGCACCAGAATGTGTTTTTCACAAAGCGCATCATATATCGCATGAGAATCGCGGTGCGCGACCAAAGTGAAGAGTGCCGTGCCACCCACTTCCCGCAAGCCGCATCGCGTCAGAACCGTTGCGAGTTCCGCCCGCCGCCAATCGATGCTTTCACGAAACCTTTGTAATTCCGTATCATCTTCAAAGGCATGTTCGGCTATCGCCAAGGCAGGTCCAGACACGGCCCATGGGCCAAGACGCTTAGTTACTTCCTCCACGATTTCCGTGCTTGCAAGCAGGAAACCAAGACGGACGCCTGCAAGACCAAAAAACTTGCCAAAAGACTTCAGCACAATCATCGGTGCTGTGGCAGCCTGGGCCGCAACACTCACCTCGACATGCGGATCAGCAAAGGCTTCATCAACAACGAGAAAACCGCCACGCTCGCCAAGTGTCATCGCCAACTCAAGCAGATCAGGACGCGCGATAATTCGCCCATCCGGATTGTTCGGATTAACGATTGTGACAACGCGCGCATCTTGCGGAATATCTTCAAGCGTCGCACATTCGACCACGTTCCAGCCCGCGCTCGCAAAAGATGCAGCATGTTCCTGATAGGTTGGGCTTAAAATAGCGACGGTAGAAGGTTTGGCCAGCGTCGGGATAAGCTGAATAAGCGACTGGGTTCCGGGTGCGGCCACAATAGAGGCATCATCGGCAACGTTGTAATATCGCCGTGCTGAGACAAGAACCCGCTTCAGAAGCCCCTCATCGGGTAATCGGTTCCAAAGTGCTGGCGTGAAATCCGGCAGAGGAAAGTGTTCAGGATTGATGCCCGTTGAAAGGTCGAGCCACTCTTCCGCCTTCCCGCCAAATCGGGCCATAGCACGATCCAGCGCACCACCATGTTCAATATGCGTGTTCACGCATCTTCTCCGCTGAAATCAATCACATGCATGAATGAGCCGGAAACAGAGCCAACACGCAGGCCGGCTTCACCGCACTCTTCGCCCATTGCATCGCGTACTTTGAAAAGTCGTTCGGCATCCCCTTCACGCACAATCGTCGCATAGTGAAATTCATGTGCCTTGAGCAGCATTTGCCATGGCACACCAGCAAGTGGCGTGAGCGACCGATAGCCAAGATGAAGCTTTCTTTTGGCAAAGCTTGTCTCAAGCGGCAGAAGCCCCAGCATCGGGTGGTTTATGCCCTCCGCATCTTCCAGCGCTTCACCAAGCACCATATAGCCACCGCATTCGCCATAGATGACAATACCCTTTGATGCAGCAGCCTTCATGCCCAACTGGAATTTTTTGGCAAAAGCCAGTTTGCCCGCAAAAAGTTCGGGATACCCACCGGGCAGATAAATCGCATCGGCATTTTCATCCGGTGCTTCATCGGCCAGCGGCGAGAAGAACGAAATCTCAGCCCCACGCCTGCGCCAGCCTTCAAAAAGATGCGTATAGGCAAAAGCAAACGCGTCATCACGCGCCACCGCAATGCGGTCACCCAATGGCTTGAGACGCGGCACATTGGCCATCGCCGTATGACGCTTCGGCCCCGACCAGATATGCGCAAGTGCTGCAAAATCGAACCGCTCTTCTAAAACATCGGCTGCGTGATCGAGAAACCTTTCCAGATCAGCATGTTCACCGGCCTGCACAAGCCCCAGATGACGCTCGGGCAAGACGAGTTCCTCGTCGCGTGGGATCGCACCCAGAACGGTAATGCCGAGCGGCTTCAATGCTTCGCGCAGCATCATTTCATGACGCGCACTGCCCACACGGTTCAGTACAATACCGGCTATCAACACATCCTTGCGAAACTGGCTAAATCCAGAAACGAGCGCTGCAATAGACTGCGACTGCTTTGCACAATCCACGACCAGCACCACCGGCAGATCAAGCACCTTTGCAAGATCAGCCGACGAGCCTTTGCCATTCATGGCCCCGTCGAACAGACCCATCATGCCTTCGGCAACAAGCAGTTTACCGCCTTCGGTCATACGCGAAGAAAGCGCGCTGATAAGTTCAGGCCGCATGCCCCATGGATCGAGGTTGAAGCATTCTGCCCCGCTCGCAGCCTTATGATAAGCGGGATCGATGTAATCCGGCCCTGCCTTGACTGGAGCAAGTGTTACACCACGACGCTTGAGCGCCCGCAGCAGACCAAGCGTGATAGTTGTTTTACCAGATCCCGATGCCGGGGCTGCAATCATAAAGCCATTCATGCGCTTTGCACTCCACGCTCTTTCTGATTGAGATGTAGCGGATCACTTATGAGCTGCCGTCCACCCTCGGCACCCAGCCAATCGAGGCCAGAGCGCAACCGTACAACCTCACCCACAACGACGATTGCAGGCGGATTGAGGCCAGCCGCCTCCACATCTGAAACGGCGCGTGCCAATGTTGTCTCCAGAACCACCTGTTCCGGCAAGCTGGCATTACAAACAAAGGCTACCGGCTCATCGGGTGAGCGCCCGGCAGCCATCAGCCGCGATGTGATAAGATCGATATGCTTCATCGCCATATACATCACAATAACCGGAGAAGACTGTGCAATGCCCTCCCAATTAATGCGGTCAGGCACCAATCCGGTTGCGTCATGCCCTGTCAGAAAGGTGACGGATTGGTTGACATCGCGATGCGTGGCAGCAATGCCTGCATAGGCAAGACCACCTATGCCCGCCGTAATGCCCGGAACAATGCGAAATGGAACGCCATGTTCAACGAGCGTCAGCGCTTCTTCGGCTCCGCGCCCGAAGACAAATGGATCCCCACCCTTGAGGCGCAAAACCTTCTTGCCCTCTTTGGCAAGTTCAACCAGTCGCAACGAAATATCACGCTGTTTCGGTGAAGGTTTGCCGCCGCGTTTTCCGGCATATTCGAGTGTCGCCGTGGCATTTCTCAGCGAAAGACACGATTCATCGACCAGAGCATCATAGACAATCACATCCGCCTGACCTAAGGCATTGACCGCATGAAGCGTTAGCAAACCCGGATCGCCGGGCCCAGCGCCCACCAACCAGACATGTCCGGGCTCCATTGCAGGCAAAGCTATTCTGCCGGTGCCAGATGGGGTAATGTTCGGTTGAATATTTTCAGTCATTTTGAAATGTGTCACCAGATAAATCCGCAGGCATCCATGAACGACGAAACTACAGCCCGCAAGGAAAAAGCGCAAAATAGCGGACAAGAACCCTTACGTCGCGGCTGGACCACAGGTGCCTGCGCCACAGCCGCAACCAAGGCAGCACTGACTGCGCTCATCACCGGCGAATTCCCCGACCCGGTTGGTATTATCCTGCCCAAAGGCGATGTGCCCTATTTTCAGCTTGCCTATGAAGGTCTTGGCGAAGGCTATGCGATGGCAGGCATCGTGAAGGACGCGGGCGACGACCCGGACGTAACTCATGGTGCCACGATCATTTCAACTGTTTTCCCCGCCCCTCCCGGCACAGGCATTGTATTTCAGGCGGGCGAAGGTGTTGGCACCGTTACGCGGCCCGGTCTGCAAATCCCTCCTGGTGAAGCGGCAATCAATCCTGTTCCGCGCCGCATGATGACAGAAATCTGTGAGCAGATTTGCGCCGAATATGGCCTGCCAGCCGATCTCGTCATTACGATTTCAGTTCCGGGTGGTGAGGAGATCGCACAAAAGACGTGGAACCCTCGTCTTGGTATCGTTGGCGGCATTTCCATCCTCGGCACAACCGGCGTCGTTCATCCATTCTCCTGCTCAGCCTGGATTCATTCGATCCATCGCGGCATTGATGTCGCACGTGCGGCAGGGCAGAAACACGTTCTGGGTGCGACAGGCTCAACGTCGGAAGATGCAGCGCAAGCCATTTACGATTTACCGGACTTCGCCATTCTCGACATGGGCGACTTTGCAGGCGGCGTACTCAAATATCTGCGCGAACACCCAATCGATAAACTCACCATTGCAGGCGGCTTCGCCAAGCTTACAAAGCTTGCGCAAGGTGCACTCGATCTTCATTCTTCGCGCTCGCAGGTCGACAAAGGTTTTCTCTGGGCTATCGCCGAAAAAGCAGGCGCACCAGACGACATGAAGGACCGGATTCTTTTTGCCAACACGGCAATGGAAGTGCTTGAATTGACTCAAAGCATTGGCATCGACATGGCGACACCAATTGCACAGAAAGCCAAAGAAACAGCACTCGAAACCTTGCGCGGCGCGCCCGTTGAAGTCGAAATTATCGTAACGGACCGCAAGGGGACGATTCTTGCCCGCCTCTAAGCCAAAGATACTAATCCTTGGCGGCACAGCGGAAGCTTCAAAGCTTGCTTTCGCATTACAGCCCCTCCCCGTCGATGCCATAACATCATTGGCGGGCCGCACGGCTAATCCCGCTGCAATCAACGGCGCGGTTCGAATTGGTGGCTTCGGCGGCGCAGAAGGTCTTGCGGACTATCTCGTCACGGAACAGATTGACCTCATTATCGATGCAACGCATCCCTATGCGACGCGTATTTCGCAAAACGCAGTTATAGCCTCTCAGGCAGCAGATATTCCGCTGCTGCGGCTGGAACGCCCTACCTGGCAAAAACAGAGTGACGATAACTGGATTGATATTTCAAGCGAAGCGCAGGCAGCCGCTTTAATCCCGGCAGGCGAGTGTGTGTTTCTCGCATTGGGACGACAACACATCGAACCATTTGCAGAGCGGAACGATGTGCATTTTGTCATCCGGATGATCGATCCGCCACACGTAAAACTGCCGCAAGATTGCGAAATTGTTCTGGCAAAACCGGGAAATTGTGAATCTGAAAAGCATTTCCTCTCGGCACGCAGAATCGGTCTGATTATCAGCCGCAATTCGGGTGGCAGCATATCTTATGCCAAAATCGAGGCTGCGCGCGATCTCGCCATTCCCGTCATGATGATAGCCCGTCCGCCAGTCGCAGCAAAAACCGTTGTTGCGACAGTAGAAGAAGCTATGGCTTTTACCCGCTTAGCCCTCAAGCTTTGATCGCGCAACATGGCTGTGCGCTTCATGATAAAGCGCTGAATCCCGAAAATTCTTTGGATCAAGTCCCCGGCCAACGAAAATCATCGCGGTGCGTTTGAGATCAGTCGCTTCAATCTTGGCCTCGATATCCGACAAGGTACCACGCAAAATCTGCTCATCCGACCATCCCACGCGGTAAGCGACCACCACAGGGCAATCCGCACCATAAAGTGGGGTGAGTTCGGTTCTGATCTTCGCAACATTGCGGATCGAAAGATGGATAACCAGCGTCGCACCCGATTTGCCAAGCGTTGCGAGGTCTTCGCCTTCCGGCATGGCAGACGACTTCACTGATGTGCGAGTGAGAATAATGCTCTGATTGATTTCTGGAATAGTCAATTCCTGCTTCATGGCAGCCGCAGCCGCAACAAAGGCTGGCACACCCGGCGTCACATCATAGGGAATCCCAAGTGCATCGAGCCTGCGCATCTGTTCAGCCATTGCGCCGTATATCGACGGATCGCCCGAATGCACCCGTGCAACATCATAGCCTTTCGCATGTGCCGCTTCGATTTCAGCGATAATTTCATTGAGCGTAAGCGCGGAGCTATCGATCAGAAGCGTATCTGTTGGAGCTGAGGCAACCACTTCTTTCGGCACCAGCGACCCCGCATAGATGCAGACCGGACAGCTTTCGATCAATCGAAGACCGCGCACGGTAATAAGATCGGCAGCACCCGGACCGGCTCCAATGAAATGAACTGTCACGCTTTTTTCCTCAATTCAGGAATTCCGAATGCCTGTTTGGTAACGGGCAAGTCAATTGCTTTCAGGCGCTTTTGGGCAAAAGCCCTTCAATATCATTGAAGATCGACTGCCATTCGTCCTGCGTTAGTTCGAAGAAGTTGAAGCTTCTGAGCAAAAACGCGCCCTCATTGGCGATGAAAGCAAGGCGGGCTTTGCGTCCTTCCGGTGTGGACACATCCAGACCATCCCATTGCTTGCGATACCAGATACGGGTTTCATTGAGATATTCAGTATTTGGAATAAGGCTGGCCATCATCGCCGCGAAGCGGGAATCGTCTTCAGCATTGCTTTGGCGGGTTATGCCGATATGCGCAGCAATATGGGAAATCGCGTCACTTTTATTCTGCTTGCGCGCTGTAACCTGATCATCAAACCGGTCGCCCCAGCGTTCGATCATCGCTTTCAGAAGTCCGTCCTTATTGCCGAAACAATATTGTACGCCGCCCTTGGTAACACCGGAGGCCTGCGCAACGGCATCCATGGTCAGCGCGACGATCCCGCCTTCTGTCACGATTTTTTCGGCCATATCGAGCACATGATCGCGATCAATCGAACGTGGACGGCCAGTTTTCTGCAATTTCTTACTTTCCATACGAACGGATTTATATTATGTCAGCCACCCTGACAAGTTTGAATACGCTCGTATTGAAAAGGTATAATTCGATGTTGCCGCAAAATCGCTGGCTCGTTCTCGCAATCGTTTCCAGCGCGTTGTTCCTGATCGTTGTGGATATGACGGTCCTCTACACGGCATTGCCACGTCTCACCCATGATCTGGCAGCCAGCGCTTCGGAAAAGCTCTGGATCATGAATATTTATCCGCTGGTTGTGGCAGGTCTTCTGCCGGGCCTCGGCACACTGGGCGATAAGCTCGGCCACAAGCGCATGTTCATGAATGGTCTGGCCGTGTTTGGCCTTGCGTCGCTTTGCGCAGCCTATTCGCCCAATCCTGAAATCTTGATCGCAGCCCGTGCATTCCTTGCCTGCGGTGCCGCAATGATGATGCCTGCCACATTGTCGATCATCCGCCTCACCTTCACCGATGAGAAAGAACGCTCACTTGCTATTGGTATTTGGGCCGCAATCGCTTCCGGCGGTGCCGCAATCGGTCCAGTTGCGGGCGGTGTGTTGCTTGAATATTTCTGGTGGGGTTCGGTATTCCTGATCAACGTGCCAGTTGTTCTGGTGGCTTTGGCTTTATCTGCCATCAACCTTGAAAACCGCCCACTCGGCTCAAAACGCAAATGGGACCTCGTCGGCTCGATCCAAATCATGATCGGTCTGATCGCGCTCACCTATGCCGTCAAGGAACTCGCCAAGCGCGATGCATCCATGACCATTTTCGCAGTGGTGCTCGTCATCGGCCTTATTGCCACGACGATCTTCGTCCGCAGGCAGCTTGCAAGCACTGAACCGCTCATCGATTTCTCGCTGTTCAAGACGAGACTGTTCTCAATGGGCGTGTTTGCAGCCCTTGTCGCATCAGGATCCATGACCGGTATGGAACTTGTTTTCAGCCAGCGCATGCAGTTGATCGAAGGCATGTCACCTTTGCAGGCCGGTCTTGTAATCCTGCCTATCCCGCTGGCTGCATTCGTTGCTGGTCCAATCGCTGGCATGCAATTGCCGCGCCTTGGCGCAGGCAAGGTGCTATGGGCATCGCTCGCAATTACAGCGCTTGGCGTCGTGATCTACATTCTGACCTATAAGCTCTCTGCCCCGTTCTATCTTGCGGGACTGGCAGTGCTCGGCTTTGGTGTTGGCTGTGCGATGACGGGCGCATCGTCCTCGATCATGGGAAATGCGCCTGCAGAGAAGGCTGGCATGGCAGCGTCTGTCGAGGAAGTATCATTCGAACTTGGCAATGCGCTGGGTGTAACGATTTTCGGCACCATCCTGTCGGCCTTCTACACGGCAAGCCTCGTGCTACCGGCGGGACGGAATATCCCGATCATTGCTCGTGACAGTCTTGATGAAGCATTGCTGGCAGCGCAATCATTGCCGCCGGAAGATGCCAGCCTATTGACCAAACTTGCCGCATCCTCTTTTGAGAATGCTTATGTCGCAGTGATCGTAGCCACGGCTCTACTGCTAATCTTTGCGACCATTGCAACTTACATTGTGCAACGCCGCAAAACTGAAACGGCCCAATAATCAAACTCATGTCACCGCCAATGCTGCGGTGACACGACCGCCCAAAGTCTTTTCTACCCTTAGAAAAGCTGCCGGTCCTGCTGCCGCCAGCGCGGCAGATTCCGCGACACCATGACAACCGATTGTTGCGAAAACCGCCTCCGACGGGTTCTTGATGCGAAATGTTTCCTGCTCAAGCCGTTCCGCAGCAAAGAAGCGCAAGCTGCACCCATAATGCTCGGCAAGAGCCAGCCAGACCGGCTCACCTTGTTTCGTGTCCAGTGTTGCGATCATATCGGGCTTTATAACACCCACACCCGCTAGCACCTTATCCGCCAATGAAACAAGCTCCTCAAGGTATACGCCTGAGGAGCTGCCCATTCCCAAAACAATGCGCGTTGCGTCAGAGACCACAGGGCGATGCTTGCTGCGCCTGACGCAAATCGTCAGCCGTTACGCCGAGCACATCAGCGATACGCTTGATCATTGCGGTTTCAGACTGATCGATATGGTTGTCCGCGCAAGCAACTCTCATCAAATCGCGTAGCAAGGAAGCACGGCGCTCAGGTGCCATTTCAGCCAACATGCTGGCTGCCTGCTTCGTCGTGGTTTCATATCCGAAATCCTTCAGATACTCAGTCACTTCTGGCAATTCCTCTGCCGAAATCCCAAAGCTCTCTGAAGCAATCGCTTTGAAAGCAGCAATTTCAGCCGGGTGACGGTCGCCGTCTGCGAAGACCACATGAAGCAGGAGAAGCAATTCCGAAGCGAGGGCCGGATCTTCGGCAACACGCTGCACAGCGCTTTTTTTGCTGAGAAACGCAGAGATGCGTTCGAAAATGCTTTCACTCATGGGCTACCCTCTCCTGTGTTGTGTTAGCAACTTTTTCCAATGATGCCCTAACCAGTAAACAACGCAAGCGCCACAATGCAACAGCTAAGGATTTTCGGAAGCGCTGGAGCAAATCCCGAAAAGTAGGAACCGGTTTTCGGACCAAGATCTGCGTCAAACAAAATGAGTAAACTTAATCCAGAAATACTCTAAGTCGCACCCCGGCTGGCGTAACGGGACTGTCTGCTCTATGTTGCGCCATCTCATCCCGGAATCCCCCTCCATGCTTGAATTCTTCGACACCTTAACGCTCCTTCTGACTATGGCCGCTTTCATTGCCGGGATCATTGATTCCATCGCGGGTGGCGGCGGAATGATTACAATCCCCGCTCTGCTTCTTGCGGGCATTCCCCCAGTGGAGGCGCTCGGTACAAACAAGCTGCAAGGGCTTTTCGGTTCTTCCTCCGCAACAATCGCCTATGCTCGCAAAGGCCATGTGAATATCAAAGAACAATGGCCGGAAGCGCTCGCTTCGCTCATCGGTTCTGTATTTGGCGCGTTGCTGGCGACTGTGCTACCGGTCGATATTATGCGCGCAGCACTGCCAATGCTTCTCATTGCAATTGCCGTCTATTTTGCCGTGAAGCCAAGCCTTGGCGACGTTGACCGCACCCGCCGCATCGGTCCATTTCTGTTTGGCGTCACAATCGTTCCGCTAATCGGCTTTTATGACGGCCTGTTCGGTCCCGGCACCGGCTCATTCTTCATGCTAGCTTTTGTCGCGCTGGCAGGTTTCGGCGTCCTGAAAGCTACGGCCCACACCAAGTTGCTCAACTGCGCGTCCAATGTCGGGGGTTTCGCCACTTTTGCGCTTGTTGGCGTCATCAACTGGAAAATCGGCATCTGCATGGGCATCGCGCAGTTCATAGGCGCGCAGATCGGCGCAAGCCTTGCCATGAAGATCGGCTCCCGCATCATCAAGCCGTTGCTGATTGTTGTTAGTTTGGCACTCGCGGTTCGTCTGCTGATGGACGGAACCAATCCGCTACGCCAGTGGATTGGTTTTTAAACACGCAACGCCACCAGCACCACGCCACAGCCAATCAGCACAATGCCAAACCAGTTGATGGCAGACATGCGCTCGCCGAGAAATGCTGCACCAAACAAGGCCACCAGCACCACCGAAAGCTTGTCGACGGGGGCAACGCGCGCCGCATCGCCAATCTGCAACGCGCGAAAATAAGCCAGCCACGACGCCCCGGTGGCAAGGCCCGACAGCACAAGAAACAGCCATGATCTTGCGGAAATATCGCCCGGCCTTTGCCATTGCCCGGTGATGGTCAGGAACAGGCACAATGCACCGATAATGACCAGTGTGCGGACCAGCGTGGCAAAGTCCGAATTGATGCCCTGAATACCAATTTTCGCAAAAATCGCGGTCAGGGCGGCGAAGACCGCCGACATCAATGCCCAGAATTGCCAGCTCGCCACCATGATCAGAACTCGATACCCTTTTGTGCTCTCACGCCCGAACGGAAAGGATGTTTGATCATTTCCATCTCGGTGACAAGGTCTGCGGCTTCGATAAGCTCATCCTTGGCATTGCGGCCGGTAATGATGACATGCTTCATTTCCGGCTTGGCGTTTAGTACTTCTATCACTTCCTCGACGGGCAGATAATCATAACGCAGCACGATGTTGAGCTCGTCGCACAGCACCATGTCATAGCTCTCGTCCATGATCATCGCCTTGGCCTGCTCCCAGGCACCGCGCGCCATTTCAATGTCGCGGGCACGGTCCTGCGTTTCCCAGGTGAAGCCTTCGCCAAGTGCAGAAATCGTCACCTGTTCAGGAAACTTCTCCAACACCCAGCGTTCGCCAGTATCCCATGAACCTTTGACAAACTGAACAATGCCAATCTTCATACCATGACCGAGCGCGCGGAAAACCATGCCGAAACCTGCGGTCGACTTGCCCTTGCCCTTGCCGGTATTGACAATCACAAGCCCTTTTTCCTCGGTCTTGGTGGCCTGTATCTTGTCGCGTGCGACCTTCTTCTTGCGCATTTTATCCGCGTGGCGGGCATTCAGTTCCTCTTCCGTCATCGAAAGAAGTTTTGCAGATTTCTCAGCCATTTAATGCCTCCTTGTTAACGCGTGATCTTATCCGAAAAGTCTGCAACTTTTCGGGATCAAGCGCCCGGAATCAGTTTCATAAGATTTTCCAGCTCAAAACGTGCTGAATTGGAACGCGGCACCCAGAAGCCACGCTCGATGGCCTCATAGAGCTTCGATGCGGTTTCGCTCAGTGCGGCGGGGTTTTTATCAAGCATGAAATCATGCACCGCCTTATCAGCGATATAAGCCTGATAGACCATTTCGAAATGATGATTGCCGACTTTGCCGGTCGTGGCCGCAAAGGCAAAGAGATAATCAACAGTAGCCGCAATTTCAGCTGCGCCCTTATAGCCATGACGCATCACGCCAGCGATCCATTTGGGATTCGCGGCGCGTCCACGCACCACACGCGAAAGCTCTTCTTCCAGCGTGCGGATCACCGGCTTTTCAGGCCGCGAATGGTCATTATGATAAACCTCCGGCATTGAGCCAGTCAGCTTCTCGACGGTTGCGGCCATGCCGCCCTCAAACTGGTAATAGTCGTCGCTGTCGAGCAGATCGTGCTCGCGATTGTCCTGATTCTGCACCACGGCCTGCACGGAACGAAGCCGCTCTTCAAGAAGTCCGCGCTCGGCCTGCCCTTCCTCGCCAGCGCCATAGGCATAGCCGCCCCAAACAAGCCATGCTTCGGCAAGATCATTACGACCGGCCCAGCCTTTTTCATCGATAAGAGCTTGCAAACCTGCGCCATAGGCGCCGGGTTTTGAGCCGAATACGCGATAACCGGCACGGCGTTCGGCGGTCTTTTCATCGGCACCCGTTGCGATGAGTCGCGCCTGCTCGGCTTTGATGCGTGCGGCAATCGGATTGTCTTCCACCTCTTCATCAAGTGCACCGATAGCGCGAACAGCTTTGTCAAACAGAGCAATCTGCTCCGGGAAGGCATCGCGGAAAAAGCCGGAGATGCGCAGCGTCACATCAACGCGTGGGCGACCAAGCTTAGCGATTGGCACGATCTCGTAGCCCGTGACCCGACGTGAGGCCATATCCCAGACCGGCTTCACGCCGATGAGCGCCAGGGCCTGCGCAATATCGTCGCCGCCCGTGCGCATGTTGGATGTACCCCATGCAGTCAAACCAAACGAGGTTGGCCATTCGCCATGATCCTGCGTGTAACGCGTAATCAACAGTTCTGCTGATTTACAACCCAGCTCCCACGCTGCCGGTGTCGGCACAGCACGGCTATCTGTCGAGAAGAAATTGCGCCCAGTCGGCAGAACATCGGGTCGTCCACGCGTCGGCGCGCCGGATGGTCCCGGAGGCACAAAACGCCCCGAAATAGCAGACAGAAAGCCCTCAATCTCCGACGGACCGCATGATGTCACCATGAGCCGCAAATGGTCGTTGATGGATTGCAGCACAGCAGTCGTCTGTACCCAATCATCAGGGCAACTCGCCGAGCCTTCAACAAATTGCGCCGCAAGCAATTCGATCCGTTCAACCGTATCGCCAACAATGCGCCAGCTTGCCGGACTTACAGCCTCAAGCAATCGAGGTTTCAGCCCGGTCCACGGTTCGGCCATTGCGCAATCGAGCGGATCGAACTCATCACCAAGCCCCGCATCTCTGGCGATAGCCCGTTGCAGGCTCTGATCGCCGGGCAGACCACCCAGCGAAACAGGGATGCCACGCGGGACGCGTGCAAGTGCGACCAGCAGATCGGTGAGCAATCGCCCCTCGGGCGCCAGTCCAAAAATATGCAGGCCATCACGGATCTGCATTTCCTTGAGATCGCAGAGATATGCATCGAGCTTTTGCAGCGCCATGTCTTCATCGTCATGGGCATGGATGCCCGCATCACGATCAAGACCGATATCGCGCACCAGATCGAGTATCTGACCTTTGAGCCGCAACAGGCGGCGCGGATCAACACCCGACGCCTCGTAATATTCATCGACCAGCGCTTCGAGATCTTTGAGGGGTCCGTAGCTTTCCGCACGTGTCAGCGGCGGCGTCAGATGATCAATGATCACAGCACCCGCACGGCGCTTGGCCTGCGTACCCTCACCGGGATCATTGACAATAAAAGGATAGACATGCGGTGTGGGCCCGAAGACCGCTTCTGGATAACAGTTTTCCGACAAAGCCAGCGCCTTGCCAGGCAACCATTCCAGATTACCGTGCTTGCCCATATGCACAATTGCATCGACCTCTGCCACATCACGCAAGTAAGCGTAGAAGGCGATATAGCCGTGCGGCGGCACCAGATCAGGCGAGTGATAGGTTTCTTTCGGATCGATATTGTACCCGCGCGCAGGCTGAATACCAACATGCGTTTCACCAAGGCGCATGAGCGGCAATGCGAAGGCATCAAGCTCGTTCGCAAAATAAGGATCGTTCTCCGGAGCACCCCAGCGTGCGTTCACTTCACCTTGAATCACACTGGGAAGCATTTCAAAGAAGCGCTTGTATTGATTCAGGGAAATGGTTTCTCGGATTTCGCGTCCATCGCGTGCGGCATTGGTTGGCCCAGCCATAAGTTGGCGCATCAGGGCATCGCTATCGGCTGGAATATCACCGACTACATAGCCCTCAACTTTCATAGCACGCAGCACTTCGACAGTACCGGCTGGCGTATCGAGCCCAACCCCATTACCTAGCCGCCCGTCGCGATTTGGATAATTGGCAAGGATCAGCCCAATACGGCGCTCCGGCGATTTCTTGCGCCTCAGCCGCACCCAACGCGCGGCAAGCTTTGCCACAAAAGCCACGCGGCCCTCATCCGGCTCATGAGTAACGATATTGGCTTCAACGGAAGCATCAAACTGCTTTGCCGATTTGAACGACACAGCGCGAGACAGCACACGCCCGTCGACTTCCGGAAGTGCCACATTCATCGCGAGATCACGTGCGAGCAGACCCTGCTGTGATGTTTCCCATACAGCCTTTGGCGTGCCTGAGAAAATCACCTGCAGAACCATGTTGCCGCGTTTATCAAGCACAGTCGGTTTGCGTTCTGCTCCTGGTGAGGAAATAGCAAAACCGGTAGCATTCAGCACGATATCCGGCGTGCAATCTTCAAACACACCGTCGACTACGGCAGCAGAAAGCCGGTCCTTGAGACTTGAAACGAAAATCGGCAGCGAGTTGAGACCCTGAGCCTTCAAGCCATCAATCAACGCTTCTACCGGTTGCGTCTGACCGCTTTGCACCAGAGCACGATAGAAGATTATTGCAGCAACTGGCGCGTCTGCATTCGGCCAATGATTTTTAATACTATCAAGCGATGACACCGCATCACCCGGCCACCACAAACCAGCCTTCAATAGGGGCGCTGCTTCTTCCGGCTTTTCCAAACCAGAAATCATTGCAGCGCAATAGCTGAGGAAAGCGCTCGTATTCGCCGCTCCGCCTTCGATCAGATACTGCCAAAGCGCCTCGCGCTCGCTGACAGGCACATTGGAAAATCTGTCCAGACCATGATCCGGTTTGTCGTCGCCCGGCAGCACGGCTATCTTTGCCCCATGCGCAAGCGCAGAAGCATGCAGTGCCTCCAGCCCATAAGGCCAGTAGGTTTCACCACCAATGATACGCACCACGATCAGCTTCGCGTGACGCGCCGTGCGCTCCACATAGGTATCCACTGACATCGGATGGGTAAGGCTTAGAAAATTGGCGAGTCTTAGACTTGGCCTCAGACTTGGCCCGCCCTGCACAAGCTTATGAGCTTGGGCAAGGCTGGCCAATTCGGTGTCAGCAGCGGAAAGGAACAATATTTCGCCCGGCGTCTGGCCAAGATCGATGGCCTCGTTGCCGTCGCTGATCGTTCCTTTCTGGGCAAGCAATAAGTGCATTATGAAACAGCGTCTTTCACGGCTTTGGTGATTGCCTGCTCATCGATCTCATGCAGACCAATGACGACAAGACGCGTATTGCGCACTTCATCTTTGCCCCATGGGCGGTCGAAATAATGCTCAATACGCGGACCAACGGCCTGCACAACCAGACGCATCGGCTTACCCGGTACGTCGACAAAGCCCTTGAGACGCAGAACATCATGTTCCGCAATCACGGCCATAAGCTTCTCGGTAAATGCCTTCGGATCGGCAACAGAGCCTGCTTCAACAACAAAGCTTTCAAACTCGTCGTGATCATGCTCATGGCCATCAGCATGATGGATTTCATGATGCGACTTGCGGTTGGCAATATCGTCTTCCGTACCCACGCCAAGACCGAGCAGTACATCGGCACCAAGCTTGCCAAAACTTGCCGACACCATATTGACGCGGCGCGTTGAGCGCTCAGCCACATCGGCCTTCACGCTATCGAGTTTCGATGGATCAACGAGATCGGCCTTATTCAGAACGATAAGGTCGGCCGCATGAATCTGATCCTCAAAAAGTTCCTCTAAAGGGCTTTCATGATCAAGAGATTCGTCCGCTGCACGCTGTGCATCCACCTTGTCGTGATCATCGGCAAAACGGCCTTCAGCAACGGCGGCTGCATCAATCACAGTCACCACACCGTCAACCGTAACCTGCGTCTTGATTTCAGGCCAGTTGAAGGCTGCGACCAGGGGCTGTGGCAGCGCCAGACCCGACGTTTCAATCACGATATGATCAGGACGATCCGCACGGTCGAGAAGCTTGGTCATGGTCGGAATGAAATCATCGGCAACAGTGCAGCAAATGCAACCATTGTTGAGTTCGATCACGTCTTCCTCACGGCAGCTTTCGATACCACAACCTTTCAGAATTCCGCCATCGACGCCCAGATCGCCGAACTCGTTGATGATGAGCGCAATACGCTTGCCATTGGCGTTTTCCAGCAAATTGCGGATCATCGTGGTCTTGCCCGAACCTAAAAAGCCGGTGATCACGGTTGCTGGAATCTTTTGTCCCTGCATCGAATTATCCCTTCATTTTGAGCGACAGACCTGCCGCCATGAAATAAACTTCATCCGCCACTGATGCCACGGCCTGATGCAAAAAACCGGCATGATCGCGAAACTCCCGCGCCATCCGATTTTCCGGCACAATGCCAAGTCCAACTTCGTTCGAAACGAATACAACCGGACCTGAAAGCTGGCGCAACGCCGCTATCAGTGTCTTAGTTTCAGCAGCGATATTCTGCTCTGCCATCATCAGATTGGTGATCCAGAGTGTCAGGCAATCGACCAGCACAAAGCGGTCATGCCTTGCATGTTTTTCGAGCATTCCAACAAGATCAAGCGGTTCCTCCACCGTCTGCCATTCGCTTCCCCGACGATGGCGATGAATGGAGATGCGGCTTTCCATTTCCTCGTCGAATGCGCGTCCAGTTGCCAGATAGACTGGCTGAAGTCCTGAGTCTTCAACCAGTTTCTCTGCATAAGACGACTTACCGGAACGGGCTCCGCCGAGAACGAATGTAATTTTTCCTGACGAAGCCATTCCTATCAGCCTTCCACTTCCGACTTTGCGTAAGTCTGAATGAACCAGCCTAGTGCCAGACCGATCACAGCCCACATAAAGAGGTTGGTTGCCAGAGATGCGACAGCATATTGCGAGGCCAGCAGCGATGGAATTGGCGAGGAAATATCTTCCGGATGCGGCGCGCCATAAAGATGTGGTGCAACGATCAGCACCAGACCAAGGATCTTGGAAACCACTTCTCCACGCAGAACCAGCAGATAAATACCAACACCGCTCAAGACCACCGTGGAAAGCCACCAAAGCTGACGTTCAGCCAAATCCGCAGCGGGCATCGCAGGCAATTCCGGCGAAAGCCCTAAAGCTGGCAGGAAAGCGACCGTAAAAAAACCAGCCATACCCCAGAGAATACCGTTCTGCGGGGTGATGCGACGACCGAGCAGCAACGCTACACCGCCGAGCAGAAGCGCAAAACCTGCACCGGCCACGAGATTGGCAAGCAATGTATTGCCAAGACGACCAAACGGCAGTTCGGCTCCAGCTTCTTCACCTTCACTAGCAGCAGTTGCAGCAGCGGCATGATCATGTGGCGCGGCAGCTTCTGCTTCACCATGGCTGTGGCCACCACCAGCGTCTTCATAAGTTTCCGCCTGAATGATGAGCGGAACAGTTTTCAAATACATGGCAGGCGTCACGAGAAGCCCTGCCAGAAGGCCAGCAGCAAGCGTGGCCAGAAGATAACGGATTAACATTCTTGTCCCTCAACAAAAAACTCGCGCCGACGGCCATTCACCATCGGGCGCTGCAAAGCACCAAATCCTAAAACAGATGCTTTAACTGCTCAGTGACAAGGAAAACCGTAAGAGTGACGCGTGTCATGCGCCGAATCATGCAGCGTATCCGAATGCGCGAGACCGACGCCGTAGATCAGGAAAGCGCCGAGCATGAGCGAAACCACCGCAGTACCAAGACGGGCAGCAAGTGGCAGAGGGAGTGTAGTTGAAAGTGAATTTTCTTTATGCGCAGCCATGACAACCTCCGTGCAGGCAGCAGGGAAAACCTCCCATCAGGTGCGGGCATAATGCCCTTCACGCAACAGGCAGGTCTCCTGGCTCACGGGTCGCAGGGTCTGAAGCTGCCTTCCCAGAAACGCTGATGGTTTCCAGTGGCTGCCGGTTAACCGGCTTGCCTCATCCCTCTCCGCTCTACAGTCGCGGGGTCGGCTGCGATAAAGACGCCCGGATTGGGTCCGTCCGTCGCATTCCCTTTTGGTATCGCCGGGGCTTCGTCCCGGCAAAACCTGTTGCATAAATTGACACTAGGCCTTCGCCAATGCGGCGTCAATCAGCCTATCGGGTATAGACGCTTGCGGGCAGTCTCTCCTCGAAGCCTTACCCAGTTGTCAATTGCATCCGCATTACGCGAAACTCTAGGCCGCAGCCAAAGCATAAGACCAACGATCAGCGTCCAGGCAATAACCACATCCGATAGAAAATGCGCACCCATAAACACACGATTCAACGAAATGAGCACCAACAATGGTACAAGGATAAACGCGGCAACCTTACGTCTGCGGGCAGGAACAAAAACGAGCAGAGATAACATCACTGCTGCTGCAGACGATTCTCCTGATGGAAATGAGCAGTTGTTGCGACATATGCCCGCCAATTGCCATGCAGGCGTAAAATCGGACAAACCGCCAAACTCGATCAAATGCCTTGGCCGCGCTCTCCCTATGAGTATCTTCAAGCCTTGAACCAAGGCCCCCGACCCAAGGATAAAGGTCAAACTGACATAGAGAATTTTATGCGGTGCAATTGAAGGAAGCGGGCATCGCCACACCGCATACAATACCGGCAAGACCAACACAGCGATCAAAAAAAACCACTGACTTGACCGATGCATATCTCTTAGAAAAGTCCAGAAAAAATTCTCAGAAATAAAGAAAGAACCTGACCTGAAAAAATATCTTGATACAGCAAGATCAATTTGCGGAAAAATTATAAATACACCTGTGAAGGCAATAAAAAAATACAAAAACCTCTTATTCAAATCCGTATAATTATTATTAGTATTTTCTAATAAAATTGAATCAGACTTCACAATTACCTCTAAAAACAATACAAATAAAATATCAATTCAAGTAAATATTATTCTATATTTAATACATAAATACTAAACTATAAATCGCAATAAATTTTGTCGCAAAAATTGCTAGAAATAATTTATTACAGAATGAATTTTTCAATAAATTCTTTGGGGTTTCATAACGTCTGACTTAAAATCAGGACAAACTAAATAGATCGTCGATATGCAGACAGCTTTCCAAACCTTCAGCCAACTCATCAAGTGCCGCTTCGATGCCAGCACGATAATTCCCGCCTGAGCTGCTTACGCCGAGTGCTGCGAGAAAATGCTGCCGAAAATCATCTGCTCCAAAAACACCATGCAGATATGTCCCTATGATCCGGCCATTCGCTGACATGGCTCCATCATCATGATCGCCAATGCGGGCAAACGGGCGAATAACATCTGCCCCCCCAGTGCGACCGATGTGAATTTCATAACCTTCAAGAGCTGTATCAAAGAGCACCGAGCGGGCCGCGACGTTACGCACAACTTTCTCCGGCTCCATCACAGTCTCAACGTCGAGCAATCCAAGTCCTTCAATCTCGTGAACCTGCCCTTCGATGCCTTCAGGATCACTGATGCGGCTTCCGAGCATCTGAAACCCACCACAAATGCCAAGCACATGCCCGCCGCGCCGCACATGGGCCCGTAAATCTCGCTCCCAACCGTTTTCACGGAAGGCAATCAGATCAGCTATCGTGGATTTGGTTCCCGGCAGAACGACAAGGCCCGCATCATGTGGCAATGGCTGCCCCGGTGGAACCATGACGACCTCGACTTGGCGCTCTGTTTTCAATGGATCGAGATCATCAAAATTTGCTATACGCGGCAGCATTGGTACTGCCACTTTTAAAGCTTTGGCATCACCGCGCGTTGCCCGCTCCAGCACGACCGAATCTTCTGCAGGCAAACGTGAAACTGCTTTGAGCCACGGAACGACGCCGAAAGACCGCCAACCCGTGAAGTCTGTGATCGCAGTCAAGCCATCATCAAACAGCGAAATATCACCGCGAAACTTATTGATAAGAAAACCACGCACCATCGCGCGATCTTCTTCCGACAAAATTGTGTGCGTACCGACCAGCGATGCAATAACACCGCCCCGGTCAATATCTCCCACCAGCACCACCGGCACATTGGCTTGCGTGGCAAAGCCCATATTGGCAATGTCGCCAGCGCGCAGATTGATCTCTGCAGGCGAACCGGCTCCTTCGATCAGTACAAGATCAGCGCCGTCACTGACAATGCCAAAAGATTCCATCACCGCCGCCATAAGTTGCGGCTTCAACTGCTGATAATAGCGCCCGCGGGCCTCTCCCCGCACTTGCCCCTGAACAATCACCTGACTGCCCATATCGGTTTGCGGCTTCAAAAGAACCGGATTCATATGAAAAGATGATGGCACACCGCAAGCCAATGCCTGCAGCCACTGCGCGCGGCCAATTTCGCCGCCATCGTCACTGACGGCTGCATTGTTGGACATATTTTGCGGTTTAAATGGCCGGACTTTCAGTCCGCGATTGCGGGCAACCCGGCAAAGACCTGCAACAAGCACGCTTTTGCCGACATCCGAACCCGTTCCCTGAAACATGATCGCGCGTGTCATGTCCCGTGCCTATCCCAAGTTTCTGCGACTGGCAATCGCTGCACCTTTCCGCAAGCTTATATGCAAAAATGCGCATCCGATTATTACAAAAGTGAGCAACATTATTCCAATGGAGCGTTGGCAGCAACGCGCCATTGTGATCTAGTCGGGCTAGGAGGCGCGGTGCTCATAGGGAGGAAACCATGGATACGGCGGACCAGAATCAATTCGAACTCAACGAAGACCAACTCGCTATTCAGGAGATGGCGCGTGGTTTTGCTGCCGATTTTGTAGCGCCTCACGCGCTGCAGTGGGATCGCGACAAACACTTTCCGATAGATGTCATTAAAGAAACCGGCCCACTGGGGATGGGTGGTATTTATGTGCGCGACGATGTCGGCGGCTCAGCGCTCAAGCGCTCGGATGCAGTCCTTATTTTTGAGGCACTGGCCGAAGCCTGTCCGGCTTTTTCGGCGTTTATTTCCATTCACAATATGGCTGCGTGGATGATCGACACATTTGGCGATGAAAACCAGCGCCAGATGTTCCTGCCCAAACTGACATCTATGGAAACCCTCGCAAGCTACTGTCTTACCGAGCCTGGCTCCGGCTCCGACGCGGCAGCCCTTCGTACGCGCGCTGAGCGTGATGGCGAACACTATGTCATCAACGGAACCAAGCAATTCATTTCCGGCGCTGGCGCGACTGATCTTTACGTTACCATGGTGCGTACCGGCGAGGACGGCTCAAAAGGAATTTCTACTCTCGTTGTGCCGAAAGATGCACCCGGACTGTCTTTTGGAGCCAATGAACACAAGATGGGCTGGAATATGCAGCCAACTCGCACAGTCATTTTCGACAATTGCCGCGTTCCAGTTGCCAATCGTTTGGGTGACGAAGGTACTGGCTTCAAGATTGCAATGGCCGGACTTGATGGCGGAAGGCTGAACATCGCCGCATGTTCAATGGGCGGTGCGCAATCAGCACTTAACAAAGCGCTGGAGTATTGCGGGCAGCGCAAAGCTTTCGGCCAGACGATTGATCGTTTTCAGGCTTTGCAGTTCCGCCTCGCCGACATGGAAACCGAGCTTTCGGCGGCACGCCAGCTCCTTTACACGGCCGCAAGCAAGCTCGACCGCAAAACCCACGACGCAGGCAAATGGTCTGCTATGGCCAAGCGTTTTGTGACAGACACAGGTTTTGATGTCGCCAACGACGCTTTACAACTTCTTGGCGGCTACGGCTATCTGCACGATTACGGCATCGAAAAGCTTGTCCGCGATCTGCGCGTTCACCAGATCCTTGAAGGTACAAACGAGATTATGCGCGTCATCATTGCACGCCAGCTGATCGGACGCTGATACACATATTGAATGGGAGAAAATCATGGCCACTATCGCATTTATCGGCCTCGGCAATATGGGCGGCCCAATGGCCGCCAATCTGGTAAAAGCCGGGCATAAGGTCATAGGTTTCGATTTGTTGCCTGCTCATCTTGAGGAAGCGAAAGCCAACGGCCTCCAGATTGCTGCAAGTGCTGCGGAAGCTGTCAGCGATACGGATGCAGTCATCACCATGCTGCCCGCAGGTAGACATGTTCTTTCGGTTTATGAAGACATTGCGCCTAAAGCCAGAAAAGATTCAGTTTTCATCGATTGCTCGACAATCGATGTTGATTCGGCACGCAAGGCACACGAGATCGCGGCCAGATACGGTCACCTTTCGATCGACGCGCCTGTATCTGGCGGGACAGGCGGCGCTGCCGCAGGCACGCTCACCTTCATGGCGGGCGGCAGCGATGACGCATTTGGCAAAGCAGATTCAATTCTCAAGCCTATGGCTGGCAAAATCGTCCATTGCGGTGGCGATGGTGCGGGACAGGCCGCGAAAATCTGTAACAACATGATTCTGGGCATTTCCATGATTGGCGTCAGTGAGGCGTTTGTACTGGCCGAAAAACTGGGCCTCTCTCATCAGGCGCTGTTCGATGTAGCCTCAACATCCTCCGGCCAATGCTGGTCACTGACCACCTATTGCCCCGTACCAGGCCCAGTGCCAACTTCGCCCGCCAATCGTGATTACAAACCCGGATTTGCAGCAGCCCTGATGTTGAAAGACCTGAAGCTTTCGCAGGAAGCCGCTAAAAGTGCTGGCGCAGCAACACCGTTGGGAGCACATGCGGAAGAACTTTACAGCCGCTTCGACAGTGACGGCCATGGCGGAGAAGATTTTTCGGGCATTATCAATTTTCTACGCGCAACCAAAGCGGGGGACTAAAACTTCTGGGTAAAAAATACGATGTCGTTATGCCTGAGGTAAATGCACGAAGATTTAGAGCTGTTCTGACGTTTCAACTGTAACTGGAACCGCTCTAAGGATTTTTTCTCCAGAAAAGTGAAAAAACTTGCTTTGTTTAGATTTGCTTAAGTATCTGATAACCGTCCGGTAACGATGTTGCGCTAAAAGGGAGCAAGAGACGGGTCAAACCCTCTCGTTGCTCCGGATCTGGTACTGCGTACCGGAGCTTCAGTCTCTCCCGCCTGTGTATTGTTTGGCGGGAACGCCATGCGTTTTTGGCAAGACCGTGCACCTGACGAGGCAGCGCGGTTTTTGCCGTTGTTATAATTATAACTTATCCGTGATTTTTGCATAAGAATTAGCTGCTGCGATTGAATTAAGGCCACAATCCTGTGAAAGCTAGCCGCTGCTTGCTAGCCGAACAAAACCTAATTCTTTCTGGGGCCAATAGATTTTGAATACAACAAGACCAATAACGGCGCCTTCAGCCGAAAAAAATACCTTCGGTCTGCCGGCGGCAGTGCTTTTTGTCCTTTGCTATTTCGCCTTCCAGGCAGTTTTTGTCACGCTTGTATCAAATGGTGCTGGCCTTGATGATGCCGAGCAGCTCGCCAATATCGGCTATCTCGATTGGGGATATGGCGGCTCGCAGCCCCCGCTCTATACATGGATAACAAATATCGCCGCCTCGGTGCTTGGCACCTCAATGCTGACGCTGCAAATCGTCAAATTCGGCATGCTTGCAAGCTTGTTCCTGAGCGTGTTTGGCGCAATGCGTTTGCTCGGTTTCTCGCGCATTGTTGCATCCACATCGATGCTGGGGCTGTTTCTCGTGCCGCAAATCGGCTGGGAATCACAACGAGCGCTGACGCATTCCATCGCAGGTACAGCAGGATGTGGTTGGGCCTTCCTGGCTTTCGCCTGGCACATGCGTTCCCGTCATGTGGGTTCGGCAGCCGTACTTGGAATTACCATGACGGCGGCCATTCTGGGTAAATTCAACGCATCGATCTTCGTTATCATGCTGATCGCCACCGGCCTGTCTGTTCCAGAATATAGAAGAATCCTTCTTTCCAAGCTCTCGCTGGTTACCATTCTTGCCTTCGGCGCTTCATTCGCACCAACCGGTTCGTGGATGTTGGCGCATAAATCAAGCGTCATCGCCCGATCTGCCAAGCTGCAAATTGGCGCTTCCGGTAATCTTTTTGCAGATCGTTTGAACGGCGTGGGAAGCTTCGTTGAAGCGGCATTTCTGTTTTCGATCGTTGTACTTGCGATTGCCGGAATTATCGCACTCATTCATTTCAAAGAACGTACATCGCCGCCAAAGCCGTTCTCACCCGGCGAAACATTCATGCGTCACCTGCTGGTGATCGGTATGCTGATCGTATTTTTTGGCGTCGTTGCTGCAGGCGTGAACAATATTAAGGATCGTTGGTTGCAGCCAGTACTATTCTTGTTGCCTGCAGCGACCGCTGCCTGGTTTTCGCATTATCGCGCTGGTAGTAATGCTCTACGCGATTTCGCGAGGGTCAGCATTTTTGCGGCACTGATCGTACCGCCTATTCTTGGTTATTATCTGACATATGGCTCAAGCACACCGCCTTATGGGCAACTGGAATATCAGCGGCTTTATGATGAAGTGAAGCAGCACGGTGAGTTTAAGACTATCCTCACAGACAATGCACAGATCCCGGGGAATTTCCGCTTATTTGATCCGTCGCTTCAGGTCATTCACCCCGAAACGCCTTTTGGTGCGGCAAATGCTGCCAGACCCACTCTGGTCATGTGGTTTGGAGAAGCAACGCCCAACGAGCGTATAACTGCGCTTATCAATGAGGCGCAAATCACGGTTCCTGAGACGGGTATCACCACGACCACAATCGCGTATAAAACCCGTCCAGACATGAGTATGAAAGTAAGTTATTTCCTGCAAAATTAAAGCACTTCCAGCAAAAGCGTGAAGCGGTTTTCGGACAAAGATGCGCATTAAAACAAATATTTAGAGCGCCAATCTGATACAATCAGATCGGCGCTCTAAATTGGAATTGCTCAAAAAAATGGCCCGGGTAACGAGCCCGGACCATTTTAGTTTATTCAACAGTTTCCTGCACAGCGTGCGCAGTGCCTTTGACATCACGTCCGACGCCACGCACCGTATTCGCGCAAGATGCTAGCGTGAAAGCACACAGAACGATGGCAACGGGGACAATACGGGATAACTTCATAACAGTCTCTCCATTGAGATGTTCAATTCAACCAAATATGCCTCCCAAACTACCTGACGCGCGCTGCCGGGCATTCTGGCGGTGAAGCCGTTAGTCGGCTGTCACATATGAAATCTAGAGCAGCTTTATTTGCTGGCAAGAGAGGGAATGAGTAAAACTTCCCAAGATTTTGCTTGCTCGCTCACGCATTACGAAAAGTATCGAAACGACCGCTACGCCGATAGGCTTCGAAAACATTGCGCAAATGTTCAGCGACAACCTGAATATGCTGCCGCGCATCAGGCTTGATAATCATCCCAAGCTGATAACGCCCAAGCTGCGGGAGATCATGTTCCGCACCAAGAGCGACGATCCCTTCACCAAGCAAGGTTTTACCGAAAGGTGCAATGGCGAGATCAGCCATGATCGCAGCGCGCTGGCCTGTTGAATGAGAGCTCATATAGGCGATGCGGTAAGGACGTCCTGACTTCTCAAGGGCCTCAAGCGCATTTCCCCGCCAGGCGCAGCCCTCTTCCCATATTGAAAGTGGCAGCGGATCACGGCGATAGGCGGTGCCGCATTTGGCTCCCGCCCACACCAGCTCTTCATCGAGCAATATCTCAACATCGCCTTTGCTCGGGACCGTATGCGAGAGATTTATGAGCGTCACATCCAGACGACGTTCATCCAATCGCTTACGTAAATTGCTGCTCTGATCGATCACCACATCAACAGTTACACCCGGATGGGTTTCAGCAAAGCGCTTCAAGACAAGAGGCAAAACGCATTCACCAATGTCATCCGGCGAACCGAGCCGAACCACGCCTGTAACGGTCGGGGCCACAAATTTTGCTACTGCTTCGCGATTGAGAGCGAGCAAACGCCGTGCATAGCCAAGCAGCACTTCACCATCGCTGGTCAGTGTCACAGACCGGGCGTCGCGTTCAAAGACGGCGACACCGAGCTGCTCCTCAAGCTTCTTGATTTGCATCGAAACGGCTGAAGGCGTGCGAAACACCACATTTGCCGCCGCCGAAAAGCTACCCGTATCTGCAATGGCTGCAAATGTACGCAGCACATCAATATCGAGCATTGGCAGAGGATGCTGAACCGGCGCTGTCATAGTGGACTCCGCATTTTATTAGTTCAATTTTTCTGATGTTATACCTTTCTATATTTCATTTGATTGAACGTCAAGATGGTCGCAAGCTGTCAACATCGAGATCAGAGCATCTCAACTCAACCACTTGGTCTCACTTTTTGTCAGGAGAACGAAAATGAGCATTCAATGTGAAGCACTGAAAAGCGAATGCGGTTCGCGCCCAACGATGATCCCGTACTGGTTGCAAGATAAGATTGCATCAGTAGTCTCGTATTATTCTTACTGGGCGTATCAGCGGCGCATCAGGAAAAGCCGCAGAATGCTGGAAGCTTTACCGGAGCATATCTTGCACGATATTGGCTGGCCTTGCGTGGATGATCGCCTCCCGGGCATCACCAGAAACCCAAAATAGTAACAATGCAAAAAGACAATTGAGGGCAGGATAAGCCTTGCCCTCAATTTAGCGACATATAGATGCCATTATACGGCAGGCATTTAGCCGCACTATTCAATCTGAAAGTTCTATGTCTCAATATGTCTGTCCTGTTTGCGTCATAGCCTACCCCCTATAAATCCGGGCTGTTGCAACAGGATAACCGGTCAAAATGCGACCGGATGACTGGGCCTGAATGAGGTCCCCATGTCATGACGGAGGCACAAAGCCTGAATTGCGTCGGGAACCGCAGTAAAGGCTTTCGAGAATGGGAACGATCAGGCTATGAATCAAGCTTCATCGATTAAGCGGTCTATTGTTTTTTTTCTGGTCCCTGACTTCTCGATGATCGCATTTGCGACAGCGATCGAACCGCTGCGCATTGCTAATCGAATGCTGGGTTATGAGGCCTATCGCTGGCGGCTCACCTCCACTGATGGCAAGCCGGTTAAAGCGTCAAATGGCGTGGAATGCGCGGTCAATGCGTCGCTGGAAGACGAGCGCCGCTTTCTGCAGCGCGAACAGCGCCCATCTATGGTGTTTGTCTGCTCCGGTGTCTATGTCGAAGACTTCCGCAACAAGTCCGTCTTTGCGTGGCTCCGCGAGGAATACAATCGCGGGGTCGCGGTTGGCGGTCTTTGTACCGGCGCGCATATTCTGGCGGCAGCAGGCCTTCTATCTGGCAAACGCTGTGCCATTCACTGGGAAAACCTGCCAGGTTTTTCGGAAGCCTTTCCAAAGGCGGAGGTGTATGCCGATCTCTTTGAGGTAGACAGCAACATCTATACCTGCGCAGGCGGAACGGCATCGCTCGATATGATGCTAAAGCTCATCGGCGACGATTTTGACGATAATCTGGTCAATCGAATTTGCGAACAGGCCCTCACCGACAGGGTTCGCAATCCACATGATCGTCAGCGTCTGCCATTACGCGCACGTCTCGGCATTCAGAACTCGAAGATACTCACCATCATCGAAATGATGGAGGCTAATCTTTCTGAACCAGAAGCACTCATCGACGTAGCCCATAATATTGGCCTGTCGCGTCGTCAGGTCGAACGTCTCTTCCGCCAGGAGATGGGGCGCTCGCCCGCGCGCTACTATCTCGAAATACGCCTCGACAGAGCGCGGCATCTGCTGCTGCAATCATCCATGCCAGTGGTCGAAGTGGCCGTCGCGTGTGGCTTCGTTTCCGCGTCGCATTTTTCCAAGTGCTATCGTGAACTTTACGGACGTTCGCCACAGCAGGAGCGCGCTGATCGTAAAATGCTCATCGCGGCTTAACCGCTATTCCTGCCTCACAAGCCGCATCTCTCACGGTGCGGCTTTTCTTTTAAAATCATATTGATAAGCCTAACCCCTGAATCAAATCATCAGCTTGATACATGGTCAGACCATGCGCATACGCACCGACGTGCAGCAACCAATAAGCTTCGGTCGCCCCACGCCGTGATTATGTCGTAGAATGACAATTGTCGGTCCATGCCAATCACTATGATTCCATCAAATACAAAATGGGATCGCATAAAATGGCAGAGTTTCCTAAGAAGGCGAAAGTAGTCATTGTCGGGCTCGGCGGCATCGTTGGTGCGTCGGTCGTCCACCACCTGATTGAACGTGGCTGGGACGATATTGTCGGTATCGATAAATCCGGCATCCCCACCGATATTGGCTCGACAGCGCACGCATCCGACTTCTGCTACGCCACCAGCCATGACTTCCTGTCGTGCTGGACGACGCTCTACTCCATCGATTTCTACGAAAAGATGGGCCATTACGCCCGCGTTGGCGGCATTGAAGTTGCCCGCGTCGGTGACGATTCCCGTATGGATGAGTTGAAGCGCAAAGTGGCGTCTGGGAAAGCCTTTGGCACCCGCGCCCGCCTGATGGAACCATCCGAGGTCAAAGAAAAGTTTCCGCTTATTGAAGAGAGCCTCGTTCAGGGCGGCTTGTGGGACCCAGATGCGGGTCTTGTCATCCCTCGCTCGCAGACGGTTGCTGGCAAGCTGATCGATCAGGCCGAAGCTGCAGGCAAACTGCAAAGCTTTGCCAATACCCCGGCGCAGTCGCTTGTTGTTGAGAACGGTCGCATCAAGGGTGTTGTCACCCATCGCGGTACGATTGAAGCCGATTATGTGGTCATTTGTGCGGGGCTATGGGGTCGTCTGATTGCCGAAATGGTTGGCGAAGACCTGCCGGTGATGCCAATTGACCATCCGCTCACATTCTTCGGCCCCTACAATGAATTTGCCGGCACCGGCAAGGAAATCGGCTGGCCGCTTCTGCGTGATCAGGGCAACTCGGCCTATATGCGCGACACCGGCGATCCGAAGACTGCTGAAGGCGGCCAGATCGAATGGGGCTACTACGAGGAAACCAATCCGCGCCTTTGCCATCCGCGTGATCTACTGGAGAAGCATGAAGCCCGTCTTTCACCATCCCAGCGCGATCTCGACATGGAACAGGTACTTGAGCCGCTCGAACGCGCCATCGAACTGACGCCGATCCTTGGTGAACTGGGCTACAATGAAAGCCACTCCTTCAATGGCTTTCTTCAGGTCACGACCGATGGTGGCCCATCCATGGGCGAAAGTCAGAAGGTGCGCGGGCTTTGGTATGCAGTTGCCATATGGGTCAAGGATGGCCCCGGCATGGGCAAGCTCATCGCCGATTGGATGACCGATGGCCGTACTTCCATCGACCACCATGCCATCGACTATTCGCGCTTCTATCCGCATCAGATGACTGAGCAGTTCATCTGGGATCGCTGCACTGAAACCGCGATGAAGGTCTATAACCCAGCAGTCCATCCGCGTGAGCCATTCTCCAAGGGCAGGAATATTCGCCGCTCGCCATTCTATGAACGCGAGAAGGAGCTAGGTGGCCATTTCATGGAGCTCGGCGGCTGGGAGCGCGCGCACGGTTATGCGGCCAACGAGCACCTGCTGGAAAAATATGGCGACCGCGTCCCGGTGCGTGAGAACGAATGGGACAACCGCCATTTCTGGCGCGTATCCAACGCCGAGCATCTGGCTCTGAGCGATGATTGCGGCATCATCAATCTCTCGCACTTCGCCATGTACGATATTGAAGGCCCAGATCATGTCGAGCTGATGGAATGGCTATGTGCTGCCAAGATCGGCGGCGATGCCAATATCGGAAAAGGCATCTACACCCACTTCCTCGACGATGAAGGCATGGTTCGTGCTGACTTCACCGCAATCCGCATGGCTGACCGCATCCGTATGATCAACGGCGCTGATGCTGGTCCGCGCGACTTCCACTACATGCGCCGCGTAGCCGAAGATAAGGGCTTTGACGTCACCATCACCGATGTCACGGAAAAATACGTAACCATTGGCATCTGGGGACCAAATGCGCGCGACAATCTCAAGAAAGTCGTTGAAGATCCCGATGGTCTCAATGTCGAGAATTTTGCATTTGCAGCCATCAAGCCGATCCGTATTGCTGGCAAGGACGTGACAGCGTTCCGCATTTCGTATGTTGGCGAACAGGGCTGGGAATTGCATATGCGCTATGAGGATGGCCTGGCCATCTGGGATGCGCTGCGCTCGACTGGTGCTATTGCCGTGGGCGTCGAAACCTATGCGAATACGCGCCGCATGGAAAAGAGCCTGCGTCTCCAAAATGCGGACCTGCTCACCGAGTATAATCTGCTCGAAGCAGACCTCGCGCGCCCAAAGGTCAAGGAAGCGGATTTCCGCGGCAAGGCCAAACACCTTGAATACAAGGCTCGCGAGCACCAGCCAGCCATGCTCTGCACGCTGGTTATGAGCGAGAATGTCGATTCCAAAGGCGTCGCTCGTTATCCGGTTGGCATCCTGCCAGTTATGGATCCAGAAACCGGCGAAACATTGGTCGATGACCTCGGCCGCCGTTCGTTCACTTCGTCCATCGCTTACGGCCCGACAATCGGCAAAAACATCGCACTTGCTTATCTGCCTTGGTCCTATTGCCAGGAAGGCCGTAAGCTCAACGTGGAATATTTCGGCGAAACCTATCCGGTCGAAGTCGTATCAATTGGCTACAAGCCGCTTTACGATCCGGAAAACCTCAAGCCGCGCAGTTGATGACAGGCAACAAAAAGCCGGGGCGAACACCCCGGCTTTTCAATGTCACACAGTTGCTTACTGAATAGTCGCCTTGCCACCTGAAATCGTGATCGTTTCGTCACCCTTCAGCGCCTCACGATCACCGTTCGGGAACGTTACGAAGCAGCCACCATTGCAAAAATCTACCGTCTCACCCGGTGCAACCAGCATTTCACGCTTGGAAGCACCTTCGGTAACGACAATAGTCTGCGCTGCGCTGTCGTTATTGGCAACGGTTGCAGCATAAAGGCTCGGTATGGAGAACGAAATAGCGAGAATCGCACCAATCGCAACCTTGCCAGCATAATTGACCTGAGTTCTGTTCATATCGTTTCAGCGTTTCCGCCGCTCCCGCTACAAGCCTGATATTCGGCCCCATTGCTCCGAGACAGTGTACCTGCCCCCTTTTCATGATCATTTATAAAGCTTCAAAACTGAACTGCAACTGAACGACATGTTCATAAATTACACCCGTTTATTCAGACCTTGTCATCATGTTCCGGCTTTTCAGCCTTTTCAGGCTCTGCTGGCTTTTCCTTCCGCGTTTTTGCTGCGCGTGAGACATCCTTATTAACCAGCTCCGAAAGCTTCTCGATTTCAGAAACACCAAGTACGAGATCGGTTGAGGACGAAGCGAGCTGGATACCTTCCGCGTGGAATCGCTCTACAATCTGGAATCGCAGCTCGTTTTTGATACCACCAGTCGATGTAATATCAGCAACATGCGCATAGACATCGAAAATCATCAGCGAGTCAGTCATGCTCTGAAACGCAACGAACGGCTCCGGATTCTTCAAGATCGACGGATGGCTGCGGATGATTTCAAGCAGCAAAGAGTGAACGCGACGCGGCTCATCCGTATAGGCTGCCTGCACATTGATATCGATGCGGCCAAGCTTGTTGCGAAGCGTCCAGTTACCGACATTGCCATTGATAAGCGTGGAATTGGGAACCACAATCGATTGCTTCTGAAACGTCTCAACTTCCGTCGCGCGAACACTGATCTTTTTGACGATACCGCTGACGGTTCCCGCCTCAACCCAGTCACCAACCTTGAATGGCCGCTCAGCGAGCAGAATCAGACCGGAAACAAAGTTCTGGACGATATTCTGAAGACCAAAACCGATACCAAGTGACAGACCGCCGGCAATCAGTGCCAGGCTGGAAAGATTGAAGCCAGCCGCAGACACCGCGACAAGTGCTGCAAGAACCAAACCGACATAGCCGATCACTGTACGGATCGAATTGCGCACGCCTGAGTCGACGCGCCCGCGCGCCATGACGCTATTGTCGAGCCAGTTCTGGAACCAGCGCGTCATCAGATAAACAAGAACGAAAAGTGCTATACCCGTCAGTATCCCCATCAGCGAGATGGAAATATTTCCGATCTGAAAGCCCGTCATCAGATTGTAGAATGTGCTTTTCAGCTCCGACCACTGGAAACCGAACTGCATAAGCACAAGCGGTATGCCGACCAATGCCACGACAAAATTGATCAGAATGCCAACCGCAAGCCCGATCTGGTCGAGAGTCGCTTCATCAAAATGAAAGCGGTCACGCATCACGCGCCCAATCGGGCTGGAAGCGAAAGCCTGTTCTTCCGAAATCGCCCGTCCCGTCAGAAAGCCGAGATACATCGTGACAAGGAACGCGCCGGTTACGACAATCTGCTGCGCCGCAAAACGCGCAAGACCGATAAAGCCGAAACCTGCCGCAAAGATCGGCAAAAGCCCGATAATAATCAGGAAAATCCGAAATGCTTTAGGCCAGGGACGGACGCCCTCTTCACCGTTTCTCTCAATAGGCTTCAACAACGCGATGATTAATATCAAAACGCCGATTACTACGGTTGAGAGCAGGCTTTTCGCCATTGTCAGCGAAAGCGGTGAAGAAAGGATCTGATTGACTTTGCCGAAGAACGAGTCGAGCCCGTTGATCAGCGCCATACCCGTAATCAGCCAGACAAGAACCCGTCCCGGACGGGGGGCAACAGGCACCAGTCGCCACGCGGGCGTGTAGGGGCTGATACAGGCAAATGCGAGCCGGCTGATGAAGAAAACAATGCCCAGAACGATAAAGAGCGACTGTAAAAGCGCTGCAATATCGGGCCTTAAGACATTGAAGTAGTTAAGAAAGAAATATGTTGTGGCAAGGAAAACCCCAACCGCGCCCGATGGGATAGCTGTTGACCAGAAAGCCACGGACAAGCGGCTCAGATAGGACGGTGCTTCAATTGTCGGATCACGCTCATAAAGAGAACCGAGCATACGGCGCGCGCCAAGCTGGATGATCAGTGCTGCAACGAATGCGAAAAAGGCCGCTGCAAGAAACGAGTTCAGCTTGAAAGTGAAAACGAAGCGCCACCACGACTTCACGACACTCCATAGCGAAACCATCTGGTCGCCTGCGGCCGATGTCACTTCCGATCCAAGCGTCAGGTCGAGGCTGACGCGCTGTGACAGCGTCTGTGTGAACAAATCACGGCGCATATTGCCGATTCTTGCCGACATTTGATTGACTGAAAGCGATGCGTCTTCGGTTTCGCCAATGACCGCATTGATTTCTGCCTTTTCAGCAGCCAATCGCGCACGCTCTTCTGCGACAATAGTTGGCTCTGCCGGTTGATCGCCCGAAGGGGCTGCACCCAATTGTTCAAGGCGCGTGTTGATTTCGGTCAGACGCGGACGAAACGCTACACCGGCATCAAGCAGCTTCTTGGAAAGGCTATCAAGCTGCAGCTTGAGATTGGCCAGCGTTTCATCGCTGGTTGCAGACTTCTGCAACTGATCGTTGATGGTTTTGGTTTGTTGCTTGAGATCGTTGATAATCGGCTTTTGCTGCTGCACCACGCTTGATACGGGCGCGCTATTCGTAGCAGGTGCAGGAGCGGTAGGAACGGCCGTTCCCGCTGGCGCAGCTGGGGCTGGCGCCACTTGCGCGGCAGCAGGCTGAGCAGGTTTGCTATCCTGAGCAAACGAACCATCCAGCGCTCCAAGCGACACAGCAAAACTGGTCATTGCAAATGCAATGGCGCGGAACGTCGGTAAATATGCCAATTTGAACTCTGCCAATTTCACGATCACTGTTTCAACATAAAGCGCGTTAAAGCGGAAACAACCCCTACAACATTGGTCTGAAAATCGAAATCGGTTTTATAATCGAGCGTGCCCAGACGAGGATGGATCTGTTTTTCCGCACCGGAGATTCAAAACCATGTCGACCCGCTTCATTCTCACCAACAAGCGAAACACGACAGAAATAGATTCCAATTTGTGAATCGATGCTGTAGGTGTCAACGCTAAGTACCGATAAGATGACGAACTTTTCCTATCGGGCTTTGCATAAAATCGAATAACTAGAGCGGGTTAGACCATTGAGAGAACCGCTCTGGCACTGGCTAATTTCTGCGGAACGACTGTAGAGGAAAGTCCGAGCGTTTTGATTAAGGGCATGAACAACAGGGATCAGCACACTGATCGTCATCGTCAGCATGGTTTCATGCTGTTTGTGACGTGCGTCCTGTCGTTTGCAGCCTTTATGTTTGCTGTGGACCTTTCTGCACTCGGTGACGAAGCCTGCCGCAACACACCTAAAAACATGGCCGCACAACAGGTCGCGGATGCACCTGCAATACCGGCTCGTCAGCAATCGACGCCTGCACCCCAGCCAATGCGCGCGGTCCTTGCCGAGGCAGTTGCTGCAAAAATCAAAGCGACTTATCCTGACGGAAATGGCGCTGGCCTTTCGGCATCGCCAAATGAACTGGCCTTCTTCGACACAAAGCATGTCGAAGCCGCAAGCGCCACCAGGTTTCTGAGGCTTTCGCGAAGCACTTATGCTTCGGTTCGTGCGCCACCATTGCGCGCCTGAAAGACCATCTTTGAGACTGGCACTGCCAGTCCTGAATCACTTACGAAGAAATGTGCTTTAAGCTTTTGTATTTGATACGAAATTTGAAGTACTCAATATCCGGAATTTCAACTCATGCGTACTTCTAAATGGGTCGCTGTGCTTTATGGCCTGATCGTTCTGATCGGTGTCATTATCGCCTTGCCCAACTTCTTCACACAGCAGCACCTCGACGCGTTGCCGTCATGGTTCCCCAAACGACAGGTTACGCTCGGTCTCGACTTGCGTGGCGGCTCTTATCTCGTTCTCGAAGTGGACGCGGCTACTCTCAAGAAAGATCGCCTGCGCTCCTTGCTCGATGACGCACGCAGCAAGCTGCGCACCGAGCGCATTCAACCGCAATCGATCCGCGCTGTCGGTGATGCTGTTATTGTGAGCATCCCGGATGCCGATCAGCGTGCAAAGGCCGACATTGCGCTGCGCACTCTGATTTCGCAGGTCAATACCAGCGGCTTCGGTACAGCGATCAACGATATCGACGTCACTTCCAGTGACAATCAGATTCGTCTGACGCTGACAGAAGCGGGCTTCAACTATCGTCTGGACTCGGCTCTTCAGCAGAGCCTTGAAATCATCCGCCAGCGTGTAGATCAGGTCGGCGTTGCCGAACCATCGATTCAGCGCGTCGGTTCCGATCGTATCGTTGTTCAGCTTCCAGGCCTTCAGGACCCGGCGCAGCTTCGTCAGCTTCTCGGAAGTACCGCGAAGATGAGCTTCCACATGGTAGCGGACGCCAATCCGAACGATGCGCCGCCTCCGGGTGTCAGCATCCTGCCGGATTCCAAAGATCCGAACATCAAATACCCTATTGAGGATCAGATCGCCCTCTCCGGCGAGCGCCTGACTGATGCCCGCGCTGGCTTTGATCAGCGTACCAATGAGCCAATCGTCTCGTTCCGTTTCGACAGCCTCGGCGCACGTCAGTTCGCGGATATTACGACCAAGAACGTCAATCGTCCTTTTGCTATCGTTCTTGACGGCAAGGTGCTGAGCGCACCGGTCATTCGTGAGCCAATCACGGGTGGTAACGGCCAAATCAGCGGCAGCTTCACAGTTCAGGACAGTGTTGTGCTTTCGGCACTCTTGCGCGCAGGTGCCCTGCCTGCTCCGCTAACCGTTATCGAAGAACGTACAGTTGGACCGGATCTTGGCGGCGACGCCATCAAGATGGGTCTTGTTACGGGTATCATCGGTTTCGTTCTTGTAGCCGTCTTCATCCAGCTCCTCTACGGGGTCTGGGGTACGATTGCCAACGTCGCACTTCTGCTGCACACCTTGTTGACCTTCTCCGCGTTGAGCCTTATCGGAGCGACGCTTACATTGCCGGGTATCGCTGGTATCATTCTCGGCATCGGCATCGCGGTTGATGCGAACATTCTCATTAACGAACGTATTCGCGAAGAAACGCGAAGAGGCTTGGGCGCCATGGCCGCCCTCGACAAGGGCTTCCACGCGGCTTTCTCGACCATCGTGGACGCGAATGTTACCTCGCTGATCTCTACCCTGTTGCTCTTTACATTTGGTACAGGTCCGGTACGCGGTTTCGCGATCACCATGATGCTCGGTATTGCAATCTCCATGTTCACCGACGTCACACTCGTCCGCATGGCGATGGCCTGGTACGTTCGTAAGCGTAAGCTGAAAGTACTCATCATTGAGCCATTCCTGAAATTCGTTCCAGAAAAGACGAATATCAGCTTCATGAACGCGCGCTTTGTCGGCATTGGTGTTTCGATCGTTCTGTCGATCCTGTCGATAGGTCTGTTCTTCAAGCCGGGCCTCAATTATGGCATCGACTTCAAGGGCGGCATTCAGGCTGAAATCGTTACATCACAGCCTGCCGATCTGGGGCAATTGCGTGAGAAACTTGCTACATTGGGATTAGGTGAAGTTGCCCTCCAATCAGCAGGTAGCCCAAATGATGTCCTGATCCGTATCCAGCGTCAGGATGGTGGTGAGGAAGCGCAGACGGTTGCCGTCAACAAAATGCGCGAAGCCGTGACTGAACTTGATGCTGGCGTAAAGATCGAACGCACAGAAGTAGTCGGACCGAAGGTTTCCGGCGAACTTGCTCGCTCCGGCTTCATCGCCGTCGTGCTTTCGGCGCTCGGTATGCTCATCTATCTTTGGTGGCGCTTTGAGTGGTTCTTTGCGATGGGCGCGATCATCACGCTTATCCTCGACACTACAAAAATGGTTGGGTTCTTCGCGCTGTTCCAGCTCGACTTCAACCTGACGGCCATCGCAGCACTTCTGACCGCTATCGGTTACTCGGTAAACGATAAGGTCGTGGTTTATGACCGCATGCGTGAAAACATGCGTCTTTATAAATCGAAGCCACTGCGCGAGATTGTCGATATGAGTATCAATCAGGTGCTCGTCCGCTGTATCTACACATCGGTCACGACATTCCTGTGTATGCTTCCAATGGCCATCTGGGGCGGCAGCGCCGTTCACAATTTTGCCGTGCCGATGCTGTTCGGTATCTTCATTGCGACCTCGTCGTCGATCTTCATTGCGGCACCTATCCTGCTTCTGTTGGGTAACTGGTGGCAGCACCGCCAGGAAGCGCACAAGGCGCTTGAAGACACTGCGGCAGCGCAGAAGTAATCTCATTGCCGGGCATGGTTTCGACCATGCCCGGCTTTCCATAAAAATTTTATAAGACTGAAGAATGGGAAGGCACCCCTATGCCCCATGACACGCCTTTAATTGCGACAATCGTCATTGGGTTATGTCTGGCCTTCATTTTCGGCACCATTGCCACCCGTCTTAAAATCTCTCCCCTCGTCGGCTATCTGCTTGCTGGTGTCATTGCTGGTCCGCATACGCCCGGTTTCGTCGCCGATCAGGAACTCATTCTCCAACTGGCTGAAATCGGCGTTATTCTGCTGATGTTCGGCGTTGGTCTTCACTTCTCCCTTAAAGATCTTCTCTCAGTGAAAGCCATTGCGGTTCCCGGCGCGCTGGCGCAAATTGCGACAGCAGCAGCATTGGGCACAGCCCTTGGCCTGGCGCTTGGTTGGGATGTGAAAGCCGGGCTGGTTTTTGGTCTTGCACTCTCGACCGCAAGTACAGTGGTACTTTTGCGCGCGATGCAGGATCTTCGTCTCATCGATACTGAGCGGGGGCGCATCGCCGTTGGTTGGCTGATTGTCGAAGATCTGGCCATGGTCATGGCGCTGGTTCTTTTGCCTGCGCTTGCAAGCATCGGCGGCCAGACCGACCACGCCGCAGCAAGCGATCCAATCGTCGAATGGCTCGGCCTCGGTATTGGCGGTATCATTCTTTTCACTATCGCAAAGGTGGCCGTTTTTGTGGCGCTTATGCTGGTAGTTGGACGCAAGGTAATTCCATGGGTCTTGAACGTTATTGTTCAGACTGGCTCACGCGAACTTTTCCGACTGGGTGTTCTTGCCATTGCGCTCGGTGTCGCGTTCGGTGCGGCCCATCTGTTTGGCGTATCTTTCGCACTTGGTGCGTTTTTCGCGGGCATGGTTATGAGCGAGTCCGAGCTCAGTCATCGGGCTGCAGAAGAATCCCTGCCGCTGCGTGATGCTTTCGCGGTTCTGTTCTTCATTTCCGTGGGTATGTTGTTTGATCCGATGAGCCTCATCCGCGATCCCCTGCCCCTGATTGCAACCCTCGCCATCATTTTGGTTGGAAAATCAGTCGCTGCGTTTTTCATCGTCCGCGCTTTTCGCCGACCGGTCGGCACTGCTCTGACCATTTCGGCAAGCCTCGCACAGATCGGCGAATTTTCGTTCATTCTGGCCGGGCTCGGTGTCAGCCTCAATCTGCTACCACCCGAGGGTCGTGATTTGATTCTCGCCGGCGCAATCCTGTCCATCTTCCTCAATCCAGTCATGTTCATCGTCGCTGAACGGATGCGACCATGGATTGAGAAGCGTATGGGCAGCGGCATAACCTCGGCAGAATTGAACGAAACAAATGTGGACGTATCTGAACCTGCACCGTTGCCGCTGACTGGTCTCAAACAACACACGATCATTGTCGGCTATGGCCAAATCGGCAAGCGTGTGGCCGCAAACCTTCAGGAAAAGCACATGCCTTTCCTCATCATCGAAGACGCGCCCAAGATTTATTTCAGATTGAAAGAAATCGGCATTGAAGCTATTGCGGGTAATGCCTCTGATGCTGAAATATGGAAAGCAGCGAATCCTGAGGAAGCAATCAATCTTGTGATTGCTATACCAAATGCATTTGAAGCGGGGCGTGCTACATCGCTCGCCCGTGCGGCGAACCCAAGCTTGCGCATCATTGTGCGTGCCTGTTCGCCAGCTGAAGCACAATATCTGCACGATCTTGGTGCAGATTCCGTCATTCTTGGCGAAGCGGAAATCGCGGGTGCCATGGAGAGAGCAATTAAAAATGAGAAGCGGAGCGAGAGCGTTCAGGCACCTCACGCACCATTCGAACCCTCGGTTGAAGCTAAAGCAACCTGAAGGTTCAGAACGATAGAAGAGCAAAAGGGGAAAACATGCGAATTGAATGTGCGGTGGCCACTTAATGAAATTCAAGGATTATATCTGGCCGGTAATAGGCATCTGCGCAGTCGTTATTTCGGCATGGCTTCTCTATCGGGAATTGCGCAGCATCTCTCTCGATGACGTTCTGGACAGTCTTTATGCGATCCGCGCTCATCATTGGTTGCTTGCAACCGCTGCAGCACTTCTCGCTTATAGCTCGCTTGCAGGCTACGACCGCATCGCGCTTCTTCACCTGCGCCGCAAAATATCCTGGCTCTTCATCGCACTTTGTTCGTTTACGACCTACGCATTGTCGCACAATATCGGTGCATCAGTCGTCTCCGGCGCTGTTGTCCGCTACCGCGCTTATTCCTCGCAAGGTATGCCGGGCAGTGAAATTGCGGTACTGATTGCCTTCTGCTCATTCACATTTATTCTTGGTGTGATCATAACCTCCAGCATCGTCCTATTGCTGGAACCGCATATTCTCATGCGGTTCAATGCCGATCTCACGCCGACAGTATCGATTGTCATTGCGCTGTTGATGCTGGCTTTCATTCTTCTCTATATATTCGGTAGCTGGTTACAGCTGCGCCCATTGCAGATCGGTAAGTTTCGTCTGGAATATCCGCGCCTGCCAGTTGTGACCCAACAACTCATCGTGGCTCCCCTCGAACTTATCGGCGCTGCTGGCATTATTTACTTCGCGCTTCCCGAAGCAGGCAATCCCGGCTTCCTGATCATTCTCGGCATCTTTCTCGTCTCGTTTTCAGCAGCCCTTATATCGCACGCACCTGGCGGGCTGGGCGTTCTCGAACTGGTATTCCTGACCGGTTTGCCGGATATGGATCAGGCTGACGTTCTGGCAGCTCTTATCGTCTTCCGCCTACTCTACCTTCTGATACCATTCGCCATATCGCTGATCGTAGTTCTGGTTTTCGAGAAGTCACAATTCGTTCTCCGCTGGAACGACAAGCAAAAGAAATAGCGCCTGAGGGGCGGGTATAATTTTCACTTACCCGCCTCAAATTGAATTAATCTTCCTTAAAATGGCATCAAACAGCCCTTATCTTGGAAATTGCTTCGCATACCCTCCCGATGCAGAGCGAAACCAGCCTCCCAAGGCTTTTGCCAAGAGGAACTAACGCATGCCTGCGACATTGATCATCCCCGGTTACAAGGGATCGGAAGCAGGCCACTGGCAGCGCCAATGGTTGCATGACGATCCGTCAGCAGTGCTCGTCGAACAGGACGACTGGCACTATCCGGTGCTATCCGACTGGATGCACGCGCTCGAAGCCAAACTCGCCGAAAACCCCGGCGCAGTTCTGGTCGCCCACAGTCTTGGTTGTATTCTTGTATCGCATCTCGCAAGCCGTCCGGCTGCGGCTCACGTTGCAGGCGCTCTTCTGGTCGCACCAGCAGACGTTGAAACCATGGCCCGCAGAGACAGCCGCTTTGCGAGTTTCGCTCCCCTGCCGCGTCATGAGCTGGCTTTCCCGTCGATCGTCGTTGCGAGCCGCAATGACAATTACATGAGCTTCGCCAAGGCAGAAGCGCTCGCAAATGTCTGGGGTTCAGGCTTCGTTGATGTTGGCCATGCCGGACACATCAATGTGGAAAGCGGTTTCAGCCGCTGGCCGGAAGGCTCAATCCTCGCCTCTTCGCTTCACCGCGAGCCCATAACAAACACGCTCTCCCAAGCAGCGTGACCGCGAACCGCCCGTGACAACTAGAGCATTTCCAGCAAAAGTGCGAAGCGGTTTTGCGTCGGATAATGCTAAAAAACAAAGAGATAGAGCATTTCTAATGATTCAAGAAAAACAGAAAATGCTCTAGTTTTAAAGTGTTAGAGCGACCTTTGGGCGTCCAATAGGACGCCCGGCGCTCTAGAGAACGGGTGGTTTCTTTTTAGCTATGCTGCTTGCGTTCAAGCCAAATCTTAAGAACGAGCGTCAGAAGCGCAATGCCCGCCAGTGTTGAAGCGGCAGCAAACGCGCCGGCAACATTATAGTCGTTGAACAGAAGCTCGACCTGCAGCGGTAGCGTGTTGGTCTTCCCGCGAATAGCGCCCGATACAACCGACACGGCGCCAAATTCGCCCATGACACGCGCATTGCAAAGCACAGCGCCATAGAGCAGCGCCCATTTGATATTGGGCAGCGTGACATAGAAAAATGTCTGCCACGCGTTGGCGCCAAGCGTAAGCGCCGCCTCTTCCTCATCGCTGCCCTGCACTTCCATCAGCGGAATGAGTTCGCGCGCCACGAATGGCGATGTCACGAACAGGCTCACCAGAAAGATCGCCGGAACCGTGAACATGATCTTCACATCATAGGATTCGAGCAGCGGCCCAAGCAGCCCCTGCGAACCATAGAGGAAGAGATAGGTCACGCCGGCAACGATCGGTGAAACAGAGAACGGGATTTCGACGAAGGTGATCAGCAACCTGCGGCCCGGGAAGCGGAACTTCGTGACGAGCCATGCAACGCAGACACCGAACGCCATATTGATCGGCACGACCACAATTGCGGTCAGAATAGTAAGCCAAATGGCATGCAGCGTATCGGGTTTGAGGATTTCGCCGAAAAAGACACCAACGCCTTTGCTGAAAGCATAGGAGAAAATAAGTGCCAGCGGCGCACCAATACAAATGATCGACAGAATGGTCGCAAGCCAGATCAGCAGGTTGCGCACTGGTCCGGGCGCATTGCGCGCCTGCAGGCTCGCACTAACGGTCTGCATAACGAAGCTGCCTTGCCTGAATGAGATTGGTCACGAGAAGCATGAAGAACGCCATCAGCAACATGACGGAGGCCAACGCTGCGGCGGCAGGATAGTCATATTCGTCAAGTCGGATAAAGACGAGCAGCGACGTCACTTCTGTTTCAAAGGGCAGATTGCCGGAGATGAAAACAATTGATCCGAACTCGCCCAGACTGCGCGCAAATGACAGCGACGCGCCAGCCAGAAAAGCTGGGAAAATGGTTGGCCAGATGATGTGTGAAAATATCTGCCACGGACTGGCGCCCAAACTGCGGGCGGCCTCTTCTACATCCGCACTCATGTCTTCCAGCACCGGCTGTACTGTACGGATGACAAAAGGAATGCTGGTGAAGAACATCGCGATCATGATGCCGAGCGGCGCATAAGCAACCTTGATACCCAACGGCTCCAAATAGCGCCCGAACCAGCCATTCGGCGCAAACAATGTCACCAGCGCCAAACCGGCAATTGCAGTCGGAAGCGCAAATGGCAGATCAACTGCTGCATCGATCAATCGCTTGCCCGGAAACTGATAGCGCGACAACACCCAAGCTAACAGCAAGCCAAACAGTCCGTTGAAAATCGTGGCAACGGCGGCGGCACTTAACGTTATGCGATAGGTTGCCAGTGCGCGATCCGATGTGACGATGGTCCAGAAATCCGTCCAGCCAAGGCTTGCAGTTTTAAGGATCATTGCCAGAAGAGGCAGGGCTACGATGATAGCCAGATAAAGCAAAGTGCAGCCAAGGGTTAGGCCGAACCCCGGCAGCACCGAATTGCGTTTCATGCTCAGAAGCGACACTGGATTTTTCCAAAAGAAAGGCGAGAGCTGGGTGCTCTCGCCAGGTAGTCTTGTTTACTTAGCCGTGAAGAGCTGATCAAGTACGCCGCCCTCGGCAAAGTGATCTTTCTGCACTTTCTCCCAGCCGCCGAAAGCATCTTCCACGGTTACGAGGCGTACATCCGGATAAATATCCTTGTGCTTGGCAATCACATCCTTGTCGTGGACGCGGTTGAAGTTCTGCGCAAGGATCTCCTGACCTTCCGGTGCATAGAGGTAATTAAGATAAGCTTCTGCGATCTTGCGTGAACCGCGCTTATCGACGACCTTATCGACCACCGTTACGGGGAACTCGGCAAGCAGGCTCACTTCAGGCACAACGACATCATACTTGTCTTCGCCCAGAACCTTTTCGGTGCCGCGTGTTTCGGCTTCAAAGGTTACGAGAACATCACCGATGCCGCGCTCTGCAAAGGTTGTCGTCGCGCCACGACCGCCAGTATCGAACACAGGCACATTCTTGAAGATCTTGCCGATGAACTCATGAACCTTTTCCTGATCGCCTTTGAAAGCTTCATTGGCGTAGGCGGTAGCCGCCAGATAGGTATAGCGCGCATTGCCCGATGTCTTAGGGTTAGGGAAAATGACCTTTACGTCATCACGAGCAAGATCATCCCAGTTTTTGATGCCCTTCGGGTTGCCTTCCCGCACGAGGAAAGCCGGGAACGAGTAATAAGGCGAGGAATTATTCGGCAAACGCTTCTGCCAATCGGCCGGGATCAGGTCGCCCTTGTCATGCAAGACCTGAACGTCTGTCACCTGGTTGAAGGTAACAACGTCGGCTTCCAGACCTTCGAGAATGGAACGTGCCTGCTTGGATGAACCGGCATGAGACTGATTGACGGTGAGGTCTTCGCCAGTCTTGGCCTTCCAGTCAGCCACGAACGCCTTGTTGACCTGCTCGTAAAGCTCACGCGCAATGTCATAGGATACGTTGAGGATTTCCTTTGGCTCCTGCGCGTTGACCGGAGCTGCGCCCAAACCGAGAGCAACAGCCGCGTATAGAATAATTTTCTTCATAGATCGCACCCTTCTCACTTTGCTTGCGCAAAGCGCCCGTAAATCGACTTCTGTTGGGAAACAAATCTACAGAGAGACAAGCAAGAATCAATCTAAATCATTGATTTAAATATATAAACTACTTTCATAGCCGTTCTTGGAAACCTCATCTAACGGCAAAATTGGCCTGAGAATATTTTTCCAAAGACAGGCAAAAAAGCGCAATAAAAACGAGAAAGCCGGAAGCTTTCGCTCCCGGCTTTCAAAACTTTTTTCATTACATAGATGTTACCAAAACCCACGATGCTGCCAGCACCACAGAAAATTTTGCTCGCCGCGATCTAATCGGCTACGACGACGCTCGGCGATTTCTTCGGCGTTCAGCTTCATGCCACGCCAAGGCTGCTCCAGATAAGCCGTCATGCGAAGCACAGCATCTTTTACACTTTGCGCCAGCAATAGAAGTTTGCGGTTCATAAATGCCTCCAGTTCGCGCCCGTTTCGCGATCACCAGTCAATGCTACGATTTCAGGGGGGCCATTCGGGCCACGCTTTCGCCGCAACAATGAACGATGTGTTAATTTTGAAGGCTTCTGCGATAAAGTCAATATCCCACTTATTTTATGGGAGTTAACAGAGGGAAATATTTTGCGAGCAACCATATAGCTGCCCGCAAAATTATTCCATTTTACACTTCGTAGTCGTCAACAGGCCTGATGCGAACCTTTTCGACATGACGACCGTTCATCGCTTCGATCGTGAACTGATACCCATCTGCAATGAAGCTTTCACCGCCCAAAGGCAGATGACCGAGATGCCAGAGCGCATAGCCTGCAAGTGTCGTGTAACGATCACTATCGTCGACCAGATCGCGCTGCAGGATGCTGCTGAGACGGCGAATATCGGTGAAGCCATCAACCAGATAACCACCCTGCCCATCTGATTCTGCGACGGCAGCTTCTTCATCTTCATCCGGGAATTCACCGGCAATCGCTTCAAGCACGTCGGTCGGCGTCACCACGCCTTCAAACGAGCCATGCTCATCCACCACAACAGCAAGCTGTACCGGCGAAACACGAAGCTGCTCCATGACGCGAAGGACGTTCGCGTTTTCGTGGATGACGAGCGGCTGCTTGACGACATTATCCCAATCAATCGGCTTCTTATCGCTCATATCAAGCAACAGATCCTTGACCGAAGCGACGCCAACAAACTCATCAACCTGACGACGGGCAATGATGACGCGCGAATGGGAAAGCTTGCGGATCGCCTGATGAATCTCCGCTTCATCTTCATCCAGATCAAGCCATTCGATTTCGTTTCGCGGCGACATGATCGAGCGCACGGGACGATCTGCAAGATCGAGAACGCCACGGATCATTTCTTTCTCCTCTGGCAAGAAGACGTCACTTGCAGCCGTTTGCTGTGCGATGACATCGACCGTATCGGACAAAGGATTATCGTCGCGATAACCGCCCAGCAGGCGAAGCACCGCGCCCGCAGTTCTTTCGCGCAGATCATTGGTCGTCACCAGTTTCTCGCGATTCTTGCGCGCCATCTGGTTCGCAGCCTCGATCAACACCGAGAAGCCGATGGCTGCGTAGAGATAGCCCTTCGGAATATGGAAGCCGAAACCTTCAACGACAAGGCTGAAGCCGATCATCATCAGGAAGCCGAGACAGAGGATAACAACCGTCGGATGCTTGTTGACAAAATCCATCAGAGGACGAGAAGCCAGCATCATCACTGCGATAGCAATAATGACAGCAATCATCATGACCGGCAGATGCTGCACCATGCCCACAGCCGTGATCACGCTATCAAGCGAGAAGACAGCATCAAGGACCACGATCTGAACGATGACCTGCCAGAAGATTGCATGTGCAACGCGGGTGTTCTTGGGCCCATGTGCACCTTCAAGACGCTCGTGCAGCTCCATCGTACCCTTGGCGAGCAGGAACAGACCACCAACCAGCATGATGATATCGCGGCCGGAGAACGAAAGCTCCATCACGGTAATCAACGGCTCGCGCAATGTCACAATCCACGAGATGGATGCGAGCAGCACAAGGCGCATCAGCAAGGCCAGGGTAAGGCCAATTATACGCGCACGGTTACGCTGATGGGGCGGAAGTTTATCGGCCAGAATTGCGATGAAGACGAGATTGTCGATGCCGAGAACAATTTCCAGCACCACCAATGTCACGAGACCTATCCAGGCATTGGGGTCGGCAATCCAGTCCATGGACCAATCCATGATGTGTCGGCTCCTATAGGGGCGCATCCCGAAAGTATGAACGGTTTTCGGACAAGATGCGGATTAAAACAAACAATTAGAACGCCGATCTGATTTCAGCAGGTCGGTGTTCTGAATCAGAAGAACAAGGAAACAGAAAAAACGCCGCATGCGTTTCCCTCCCGAACCGTTGAAACACGGATCGGCCAAAAGAAACTGCAAACGGCGTGAGAAAGCTCAAAGCCCTTTAAGTCCGATGCTCCCATACAGGGAGCGGGACTTCGTGAAGACGAATCGTCAGAACTGTCGTCGGGCATAAAGCGCGATGAACCTTTTAAAGAGACACGAAGCAGGCTCTCTGCCTGCTCCTGAATGCCATGTTGTCATATGAACATATGATCGCTGCATTATGCAGACGCGCAGCCCGTGCGCAAGACCATATGCTATTCAGCTGGAGAAACATGCACGCCACGCTTGCGCTCGCGACGCGGACGGCCTTTGAAGAAGCGCATGCCGATAACAGTTACCACGATAGTGACAACTGTTATGCCGATGACAAACCAGAACATGTGGTCACCGTTCACTTTGGCGAAGACGCCTGAATCGCGACCAGCAAGCCAACCGCGACCAGCAAGCCAGCCTGGCAGGAACATGACAGGCGCCCAAACCATGGCTGAGAGAATATTGGCTGTCTGAAAACGCTTCTGATCCATAGACATCATACCCGCGACCATCGGCACGGTACAACGTATTGGACCGAAGAAACGCCCAAGGAAGACTGCGGAAAAACCATAACGTCTGAACAGCAGGCGCGCACGCGCTACACCGCTACGGTGTTTGTTCAGCGGCCACTTATGGATAATGCTGCGACCAAGCCACCAGCCAAGGAAATAAGAAACGATATCGCCGATAACTGCACCGATGATCGCACCGATGATGATTGGCCAGGGCTCCACGATTCCGGCACCCACCAGACCACCAATCGCGAGCATGATCGGGGTAGCTGGAATGAACATTCCGATAATAGCGAGAGACTCGCCGAAGGCGATAACGCCCACGATAGGGCCCGCCCACGTCCGATGATCGGAAATGAACTGCCCGAGATCGCTAATTATGCTTTCCATTCCGTCCTCAAAATGCCGCGAACCGGATTATGAAGCAGCCCCAAATTTGAGGCGACTTCGGGTTTTCTGAAACGAGGACAATCCGGTGCATGAACCCCTCGCCTGCCTGCGCGTTACAAACGCTTGCAGCATTTTTACTCAATGGCAAAATTCATATTTGCTTATCAAGTCTTTTATATGCCGAAGCATCTCAGACAAGCATCAAAAATTGATGACATGACTGCGACATTTGCAGCGCAGATGATTTAGCCCAAACGAACAATGCCAATCCCCGCCTTGCGTGGCCTGGACGTATTCTGATCGAGCTTTGCAAATATGGAAATTCGCAAGGCTGGTTACAACGTCGAACAGAAAAAATGATTCAAAAATAGAATCATGAATGATTTGATTCCTTTCAAATGGTCATTCATCAGCAATTAAAACGATTAGCCGCTGCTTATGCTCGAAATGCGTGCAGAAGCCACTTTCAGAAAACTGCGCATTTCTGGGCTTTTCAAAATCACTCAAACTTTTTTTCGTTTTTTTTCGATTGAAGGCTAGACAGACAGAAAAGCGGCCTTTATAGAACCGCTCACCTCACCGGGGCCGCTGCCTCGGAGAAGCGAGTGGGTGATTAGCTCAGTTGGTAGAGCAGCTGACTCTTAATCAGCGGGTCGTAGGTTCGATCCCTACATCACCCACCATTTTCTCCTCTTCTTTCAAAGAGTTACCGCTGATTACACGATGACCGGATGATCCGGCAGAATTCGTTCGTTCGGCGATGAGTGTTCTTTTGACTCCCTAATAATCTCGATCATAATTAGCGACAGCCATGCATAATTAAACATGGCGAAACCGGCACGGTGGGATTATGAGTGCCCCATGACCCCCAAAAGCCTTGGTTACACATTTACACTTGTTGCCGTCGCCATATTCGCTGCGCAGGACGGTATTTCGAAGTATCTTGGATCGCATTACTCGCCCATCTTCATCACGATGGTGCGGTATTGGGCTTTTGCCGTCTTCGTGATTCTGCTTGCCATACGGTCCGGGGGAATTGCCCGTGCAGCGGCAACCAAGAAACCCGTATTGCAGATTTTTCGTGGCGTGCTGCTCGCAACGGAAATTGTTGTCTTCGTATTTGGCCTTAGCAGGGTTGGTATGGCGATGGCGCAATCAATCTTCCAGGTTGGACCTCTGCTCGTCACGATGCTCTCTGTGCCCTTCCTTGGCGAAAAAGTGGGTTGGCGACGCTGGACCGCCATCGTGGTCGGTTTGTTCGGCGTTTTGCTCATTATTGACCCAACGCATGTTTATTTTGACTGGAACCTGTTGTTCCCGCTGACTGCGACAACGATGTTTGCCATTTATGTCATCGCAACGCGTTCAGTCAGCAAATACGACAGCGCAATGACCAGCTTCTTCTATACGGGCATCGGCGGCGCGGTTGTCCTCACGGCCGTCGGCTTGTTTCATATGGAATCGATTGCCCCACACGATTGGCCGTGGATGGCAGCGCTCTGCGCCTGTGGAATTGCAAGCCACTACTGCCTCATTCGAGCCTACGACATTCTTGAAGCCGGTGAAGTACAGCCACTTACATATTTGCAGCTCGTCATCGGCGCTTTCATCGCTGTGCTTGTGTTCCATGAACAACTGACGTGGAATGTCATCACCGGCGCGGGCATCGTTGTGGCTGCGGGCCTCTTCTCTATGTTCAGGGAAAGACGCCTCGCAAAGAATCCATCATAACATTACGAATTGTTAATTGGCCTGTTCATATCAGGTTCACCTAATATGGCCGACATTACTCACACGCCAATCAACGGCGCCCTTGTATAGAGTGATGGAGTCAAAGCACTATGAAATCGAAGACATTGTATATCGCTGTAATCGCATCGGCATTGCTATCCGCCCCTGCATTCGCGCAGGATAAATCGAGCGAAAATACAGACAAGTCAGCGACGGATACTTCCATTACGCAAAATGATGGAGCCAAGGGAAAACGCGGCCCGATTGATCTTGAGAAATTCTCTCGTATGGATGAATTGAAAGCCGCTGACACCAATGGCGACGGTGTACTCTCTCGCGATGAAATCGAAGCGCTTGCGCTTAAGCGTATGGTGAGCCGCGCAGCCGACCGCATGGAGCGCCGCCTCGACGTGAAGGGCGACGGCAAGATAACGCTGGAAGCGATTGAAAAGCAGCGCCAGAAGGAATTTGCGGCCCTTGACCGCAACGAAGACGGCAAACTTGATCGCCACGAATTGCGAGGCGCAAAGAAGTTCAATCACCATGGTCCGAAAGGTCAGCATCACCGCGACATGGGCAAGATGGGACATCATGAGCCTAAGCCACAGCAATAAAAATCCACGCCAAGAAAAAGCCCCGCATTGCGGGGCTTATTTTATTTCAGTTACGAGCGAATAACGCCCTTCTTGAAAATAATATTACCGTAAAGGCGCTTTTCGCCAGAGCGAATGACTGCATAGGCAGCACTCGCGCGATCGTAGAATGCAAAGCGTTCAATCGGATCGACCGCGATCTTGCGTCCTTCAGCCTTCTCGATGATGGCTTCGAACTCACCAAAAATCGCAGGCGTTTCATTCGGTGCTTCCATCACGGCTGCTGGCTTATCGACAAAGTCGTCGAGCGGCAGCAATGAGAGCACAGCTTCTGCAACATTAGTCGCGCTGATGCCCGGAAAGTCCAGAACCTGCACACCAGAAGCCTGTGCGGGATAATTGGCGTCAACAATAACCAGATCGTCGCCATGGCCCATATCTGCAAGCACTTCGAGAAGTGATCCGGTGAGCAGTGGGTTTATGTTTTTTAGCATTTGGTGAATCCGAATGATGGAGGATTTTACTTCTACCACCCTATCTGAAAGCGCTCAAAAAAAGCAAACGCCGGCTGATCAAAGCCGGCGTTTCCTGTTGATCATTTGATAAAGGGAATAATGCCCCTTATTCAGCTTTCGCTTCGATATCGACCTTGTCGAGCATTAAGAGTGGATCCTGCGATGCAGCAACCATTTCCAATGCACCAATACCCTTTTCGGACTTGGACTTGATCGTCAGCTCAAAAATGTTCGGCTTTGCGATGAAAGTGGAGAATGCCGTAATCGCATCCTGAAGCTTCGGCTGATCAGCTGCAAGCTCCTGCAGTACTGCGCTCGCAATCAGCGTTAGCGTGCTGCGCGCTTCATCAACCGTCATGTTGTTTTCATCGGCATAGAACTGAAGACCCTTGGCAATAATGCCCTGCTCTTCGATCTTGAGCTTCACTTCACGGGCTTTCAGACCCAGAAGCGCAACCTGTGCCAGCACCTTATCACCGGAGAAAAACTCCTTGGTGAAACCGCCCATCAGACCAGACATGGAAACCTTGCCCATATCCTTGCCACTGACCGAAAGGTCCTTGATGACGAGGCTCTGGTCTGCTTCGTTCCAATTGGCTTCCAGATTGGAAGAAATACTCACGCGATCATAACCGAGCTTACGCAGCTGCTGATACATTTCTTCGTTGCTGTTCGCTGGCACCGGCAAAGACATGTCTTCGTATGCAACGCGTATATCGGTCGGAATGCCGTTATATGGCTTGTTCAGTGCAAGCTCATAGCTCTTCATGCTGAACTTGATGCGTTCAGGCAGACCGGTTGCTGGTGGTGTCGCAGCACTATCCTGATCCTGTTCAACATCGATGTCATCATTGGCATGCTCGTCGCCCGGCAAATCGGCATCAATACCCTTGACGACCAACGTGCCAAATTCAGGCAGCATCGTTGTGAACGGGAAGTTCTCAATTTCCTCGTCGCTCAACCCGGCAAATTTCGTCACCGCTTCTGCCGAAGGCGCCCAGTTGAAACCTTTAAGCGAGAACTCTTCCAGCTTTACATAATCTGTGCCATTGCCAGCCGAAAAGCCGTTCAGCGACATGTCCAGCTTCTTGTTGTCGAAAGCCATCGCCATCTTGTCGATGCTGCCTTCGCCTTCCTTGCCTTCGCCAGGCTGAATTTTCATGCCGACGAGTTCGACATCGCCCTTGCCGATCGTGTCGAAGAGGCCGATCAGGCGTGTGAAGAACTCTTTACGCTCTTCTAGCGAAAGGTCTTCGATATTCTTGACAGTTTCAAGCTTCTGCAGTGTTTCCGTAAACGGCTCTGCAGGCAGGCGCATGGTAAAGCCATTGCTGCGAACTTCATCGTAGCTGAAGCTCGTCTTCGTGCTCTTCACGACAATATTTTTTGCCGAAAAAGGACCGTAAACGGGCTTGGCTTCGGTATCGTTCGGGCCAGCCTTTTCCGTATAAAGACGCGCGATGAACACGCCGTCGATATCCTTGCCCTCGGAAACACCGATCGTGCCAGCCATACGCTCTTCGTTGATCGTGCCGTTTTCATCAGGCAATGACAGGTCAAGATCGAAGGTTGCGCCGCTCGAAGAATAGCGCGCGACATGGCCATGAACGATGTCTTCCAGAGTGACGTCCTTATAAGACGTCTTCTGTTCCTTATCGTTCAGAATCTGAACAATGTTGATTTCCGGCACTGACATACGCTTGGCCGAAACGCGTCCCACGCGCTCAGCAAGGCTCAGCTCGCCATTACCGAAGGTGTCGCGCAACATCTGGATATCGAAATTCGCATCGTCAACACGAACGCTCGGCATCTCAATCTTGAACTGAGCGATTTCGGTCTTGATGCCCTTGGCATCCAACATACCATTCAGAAACAGGACTTTCGGGCGACCTTCAATCGAAGCGATTGTTACATTCGTTCCGTCTTTCAGTGGCAGAACTACATCGGTCAGATGAATACGACCGAGAAAGTCGGCAGAAACCGAAGCAGCCTTACCGCCACGTCTTTCAAGCTGAGCGTTGATAGTTTTCTCAAGAGTGATCTTATATCCGACAGCACCTGCTGCGGCGATGGCGATGACTGCTACAGCTGCCCAAAGCGCTTTGCGTCCGCCTTTGCGTTTTCCGCTCGTTGCCTGCTCCACGATTTCTCATCCTTTTAGCGCAATTTCAACGGTATCTAAGGATTGATTGGTTAATCACAAGAATTTGTAAGAGCAAGCAGGATCGCGAGAGATCTGAGTTTTTTGACCATCCGGTGCAAAAATCCTGCACATTTATGAAGGATTTTGCACAGAATAATCTGGCAAGAACATCAAAGTGGCTTTTCAGGATGTGGTGACGAATCGTATGCGCCCCAGATCGACTGATCAAAATTGACGATAGCGCCGGTCATCAGGCCGGACTCTTCAGATGCCAGGAACGCAATCGCACGGGCAACTTCGGCGGGATCGATCAAGCGACCAAATGGCTGCGCCTTGACGGCCTCATCAAGCCAGTTGGCTGGCGCGCCATGGAACTCGCGCTGGATACGATCTTCGCCATCCGATGCCATCCAGCCGATATTGAGGCTGTTGACGCGGATACGGTTGCGCAACACCGAATAAGCGATATTGCGGGTCAATGTATCAAGCGCCCCCTTGGAAGCGCAGTAAGCCGCAATGAAGGGCTGACCTCCCATGGAAGACATGGAGGATATATTGACAATCGCGCCTTCTACCTTGTCCCGGCGGAAGAGCTTGACTACGTCCTGAATGAGGAAGAACGGCGCACGCGTGTTGACGGCAAAAAGCCGATCAAACAATTCCGGCGTGGTGTCGAGTATATCACCGCGATCTGTCAGCCCTGCCGCATTAACGAGGATATCAATCCTGCCAAACGACCGATCAGCCTCGGCAATTACTTTGCGGCAATCTTCGACCTTTTCGAGATCAGCCTGAACAAAGACGGCCTTCGCACCCAGCTTTTCTAGGACACTTACCTGTGCCTTGCCCTTCTCCGCTGAACGCCCGCAAATCACGATGCCTTTTGCACCCCGTTCTGCGAAAAGCCGCGCGGTGGCCGCACCAAGTCCCTGAGTGCCGCCGGTGATGACAGCAACCTTACCGGTCAATTGTCCGCTCATTGTTAACTCCAATAACTGGCTTAAACACGTCCACCAAGTGCTGACGACAGATCAGCCAGTTCCTGACCGCCCGCCATCAAACTTTGCAACTCATCCATATCAACATCGCTTCTGGTGCGTGTTCCAAGCGTGGCCCCGCGATTGAGAACCGTGAATTTGTCACCGACGGCATGGGCATGGCGCACATTATGGGTGATGAAGATGACGCCGAGCCCACGTTCGCGAACGAGATTGATGTATTTCAGCACCATAGCGGTCTGGCGTACACCAAGAGCAGACGTCGGCTCATCGAGGATCAGCACCTTAGCACCAAAATAAACCGCTCGTGCAATCGCCACACATTGCCGTTCACCACCCGAAAGCGTTCCAACCGCTTGCTGCGGATCGCGCACATCAATGCCGATCTTCTTCATCTCTTCGCGCGTCACATCTTCGGCAAACTGTGCATCGAACCAGCGAACTGGTCCAATCCCCTTGGTCGGTTCGCGTCCGAGAAAGAAATTCCGCATCACAGACATCAGCGGGATCATAGCAAGATCCTGATAGACCGTCGCAATACCGTGATCCAGCGCATCGCGTGGACTGTTGAAGACAACCTGCTTTCCATCAACGAAGAACTCACCGCTGGTCGGTTTATGAACGCCTGAAAGCGTCTTGATCAGTGTCGACTTTCCTGCACCGTTATCGCCAAGCAAACAATGCACCTGCCCTGGTTCCACGCTCAGTGAAACGCCGTTCAGCGCAATAACCGGGCCGAAGTGTTTGACAAGATTACGAACTTCAATGATTGGGGTTGTCATGACAAATCCCTTTTATCAACACAGTTTCAGGAAAAGTGGGAACGGTTTTCCGTTCGAAACTGCGTGAATGCTGAAACCTATCGCTCGCCAGTGGCGCGCTTGCGGATGAAGTTGTTGAAGAGAACGGCGATCAGTAGCATCCCGCCAAGGAACACCAGATACCAGTCCTGATCAATCGTCGTGTAAGTCAGGCCGATCAGCACCATGCCGAAAATGATCGAGCCGAAGAATGCGCCAATGGCTGAACCATAACCACCCGTCAGCAAACAGCCGCCAATAACCGCTGCGATGATCGCCTCGAACTCCTTTTGAAAGCCGCGCCGCGCATCCGTCGATCCGGCATCAAGCACAGTGAGAATTGCTACCAGTGCAGCAGCCATCGCTGTGCACATAAACAGGATCGTCTTCACGCGACGGACCGGCACACCGGAATTGCGCGCCGCCAACGCATCACCGCCTGAAGCAAAAATCCAGTTGCCAAAGCGTGTTCGCACAAGAACGTAAGTGGCCAGTAATGCGATGCCGATAAACCAAAGCACTTCTACAGGCACGCCTTTGACAGTCGGCTGGCCATTGGGAAATTTCGCAATCAGGTCTTTTTCGGCAAGCCATGCGAACAGCCCCTGAAAAGCATCACCCGAAAACAATCCGGCAAGATAGCTCGTGCCAACTGCTTCCTTTACACCGCGCAGCTGCGTTGCACCGCCCGTCGCCCATTTGAGGCCGACGAGCGAAAGTCCGCGCAGGATAAAGAGAAATGCAAGTGTTACGATAAAGGACGGCAGTCCGGTTTTAAGCACAATTTGCGCATTCACCGCGCCCACAAGAGCCGCAAAAACCAGTGTCAGAATGATTGCGACGACAAGTGGCACCTGCAAAACAACAAGTGCTGCCGCAAATATGAGACCGGCGAACGCAATCATCGATCCGATAGAAAGATCGAACTCGCCGCCAATCATGAGAAGAGCAGCAGCAACAGCCAGAATGCCCAGTTGCGATGCCGGTGCCATGAAATTCATAATACCGGCAGCCGTAAACATTGCCGGATTGGCTGTAGAAAGGAAGAAGATCGTGATGAGCACGAGGCCTGAAACCGCACCCAGCTCAGGACGACTGAGCATCCGCTGGAGCGCGCTGGCATTCTTCAGCCGTTCATCCCGATGCGCAGCAGCGATTGCCGGGTCATTTGCGGCGGCCTGAGCGGGCGGCTCTGATGAAGTTGGCTCACTCATGCTTTACTCCTTCAAACGTATCCGCGAAAATACGCATTAAAACAATCCATTAGAGCACCGTTTTGATTCAACTTGAGAGAAACGCGCTCCAGACTACGCGACATAAGCGTCACGAGCTTTATGGGTATGGATACCCGTTCCCGCCCATTTTCATGGGCGGGTGAGGCATTCGAAAGTTATGCTTTTCTAGTTAGCGGATGCCCTTGGCAGACAGTTCAACCACCTGCTTGGCTTTATCCTTGGTAATCAGGTTCGGACCCGACGGCACATTACCGCCCGGCATCAGACCATATTTTGCATTGAGCGCAAGGAAGGCGACCGGCAGATAACCCTGCAGGAACTGCTGCTGGTCAATCGCAAAATCTGCTTTCCCATTTTCGACAGCTTCGAGGAAGCCAGCCGACATATCGAAAGTGGCAATATGAATGCCGTCGCGACCGCTTTCCGAAGCAGCCTTTACTGCTGGCTCACCAGCCAGTGTTGCATTCAGCGTCAGGATCGTATCGACCGTCGTGTCAGACGCAAGCGCTGCACGAACCTTGGATTCGTTTTCGGTCGGATCAGCCGAGGTTGGCAGAACTGTTACGTCCCCAAAGCCTTCCTTGAACCCTGCGCAACGCTGATCAAGCGAGACATTGCCGACTTCCTGATTAACGCAGATCCCCTTCTTGCCACCAGCCTTTTTAAGCGCTTCACCGGCAACCTTGCCAGCATCGAACTCATCCTGACCGACATGCAGCAGCGCACCAAGCTTCTTGGATGCATCAGACCCTGCGTTCATCGAAATAACCGGAATACCGGCAGCAACAGCACGTTCAATCGACGGTCCCAGCGCATCCGCATCCGGGATCGAAACAACAATGCCCTGCGGATTCTGGTTGATTGCAGCATCGATCAGCTGCGCCATCTGCACCATGTCGAATGTTTCAGGCGCGCGATAATCGACCTTTGCACCCGTATCCTTGGCGGCTTCTGCAACGCCATTCTTCACAACCGACCAGAACGGATCAGATGCCTGACCGTGGCTCACAACCACAATGCTGACATCCTGTGCCTGCGCTGCGAACGACGCCGCCATCAGCGCGACTCCAGCAACTGCCGACTTCAAAAGCGATTTCATGTTCACTCCTTCCTATCCGGCACTCCCCGCCGGTTTGTTAATTTGTCTGCACCTTGTTCAGAACTAATTCCGGGGCTGCCTCCACGCATTTGATCCCGGCAATTTTGATCTGACCTTCGATCCTTAATAGAATGAAACATTCATTAGAAATTTCTCGTGGAATTATAATTCCATTTCTGTTAGCTCATGTCAATCACATAAGCAGCAGTCGAAATGCACATGCAATTTAACTCTGGGAGGAGAGAATGGCAGTTGTAGCAGGCCTGATCGGCTCGGGTTTCATGGGTAAAACTCATGCTCTCGCCCTTGCAAATGTAAACCGGATTTTCGACCTGCCGATGACGGTCGAACTACATACGCTGGCCGATGTGGATGAAAACACTGCCTTACGCGCAGCGCGTCAGCTTGGCTTTGCGCATGCGACAGGCAATTGGCACGACCTGATCGCTAATCCGGCCATCAATCTGGTCGACATCACCACGCCAAACCGCTTTCATAAGGAAATGGCGCTCGCAGCAATTAATGCTGGCAAACACGTCTATTGTGAAAAACCGTTGGCTCCCACTGCCGCCGAATGCCTTGAAATGACACTCGCTGCCGAACGGAAGGGCGTTAAAACGGCCGTCGGATTCAACTATCTCAAGAACCCGATGATCAAGCTTGCGAAAGACATCATCGATAGCGGAGAAATCGGCGAAATCAGAAATTTCCGTGGCATCCACGCCGAAGACTTCATGGCCGATCACCGCATTCCATGGACCTGGCGACTTGATCCGGCAGGCGGTGGTGGAGCACTTGCCGATATCGGCAGTCATATCATTGCCGCAGCACGCTATCTGGTAGGCCCGATTGCCGAGGTGATGGGCAAAAGCGTAACCGCAATCGCTGAACGTCCCGACCACAACAAGTCATCTCAGATGAAAGCGGTGGAAGTTGATGATATTTGCCACGCTTTTGTGTCGTTCGGGAACGGTGCTACCGGAACGCTGGAAGCGAACTGGGTCGCCAGCGGTCGCAAGATGCAGCATGATTTCGAGATATCCGGCTCAAAGGGCTCGATCTTCTTTTCGCAGGAGCGCTTCAACGAACTCGACCTGTTTCTTTTCTCAGATAGGAAAGGGCATCAGGGTTTCCGCAAGATTTTCGCTGGTCCTGATCACGAACCTTATGGTGCTTTCTGCGTGGCTGGCGGGCACCAGATTGGCTTCAATGATCTGAAAATCATAGAAGTGCGTGACTTCCTGTTGAGCATCGCAGGCCAAAATACGGGCCATGCCGATTTCCGCGAAGGCTATGAGGTACAAAAAACCATCGAAGCCATCTACGCTTCGAGCCGCGAGCGGCAATGGAAGAAGGTATGAACTATCGGAGGCGTTTGCGGGTATGAACGATGAAATCATCATCGATCTTCAACAACCGCGCGTCGATGCCATAGACATCTTTCAGGAGTGCCGGGGTTAACACATCCTCCGGCGCGCCATCCACAACCAGCCTGCCCTTATTCAGCACAATCAGCCGTGTGCAATATTTCGCAGCTAAACCAAGATCATGGAGCGAGGCGATCACCGTCTTCTTCTCGGTTGCCAACCCGGCAAACAGTTCCATCAGTTCCAGCTGATGTGCCGGGTCCAACCCCGCCACTGGCTCGTCGGCCAGAATGACCGGCGTATCCTGTGCCAGCACACGCGCAATCAAGGCCCGCGCTCTTTCGCCACCTGAAAGTTCATTGGCGGGACGCGAGGCAAGCTCAGCCACGCCCATGCGTTGCATTGCAGTCTCAACGATAGTTTCATCGTCACCATCAAGCCCCGCAAAAACAGGTTTTAGCGCCGAACGCCCAAGTGACACCAGCATTCTGACCGTAACCGGCCATGCAACATCACGCTCCTGCGGCAAATAAGCGATGACTTTGGCACGATCTGCTACATGCATTCTTCTGAAGTCCGAGCCATCAAGCAGAATATTGCCCGTTGAAGCCATTAGGTTCAGAAGCGCGCGCAACAGCGTGGTCTTTCCTGCACCATTGGGGCCGATCAGCCCGATAAACTCGCCCTCACCGGCCTCAAAACCAACAGTTTCGAGCACGGCTTTGCGCCCCAGCGACACATCAAGATTGTGGACTGAAAGAGTGCTCATACCAGCCGCCTCCGATATTTGAAGACCAGCCACAGGAAGAACGGAGCGCCGATGATTGCCGTCAGCACGCCGAGTTTTAATTCGCGCCCCGGCATGATGACGCGGACTAATACATCAGCCGCGAGCAGCAATGCAGCACCGCCAAAGGCGCTGGCGACAAGCAGGTGCGATGGTCGTGCGCCGACCAGCGGACGCAAAATATGTGGCACCACCAGTCCTACGAAACCGATTGCCCCCGCCACGGCAGTCGATGCCCCGACACTGGCCGCAGTACCAAGAACCGCCAGAATCTGAACGCGGGAAAGATCGACGCCCATACTGGCCGCAGCATCTGATCCCAATGTAAGGCTGTCCAGCGCACGGCCCAGCGAAAACAGCATCACCCAGCCAATCAGGATGAAGGGGGCAGCAAGCCAAACATGGGTCATGGAACGGTCGGCCAGTGAGCCGAGCATCCAGAACACGATTTCCATGGCAGCAAATGGATTGGGTGAAAGATTGAGTGCCAAAGCTGTCATCGCACCCGCAAGACTGGTTACGGCAACCCCCGCCAGAATGACGGCCAGTGTTCCCGCATAGCGCCCCGCAAGCACCTTCACCAGAAAGACAGATACAAACGCCCCGACCAGCGCCAGCAATGGCAAGGCCAACGGGAAAACCTGCGACAGCCCGGTATAAATCGCAATCACCGCACCAAGCGACGCAGAAGAGCTCACACCGAGCAGCCCCGGTTCCGCCAGCGGATTGCGCAAATAACCCTGAAGAGCAGCGCCTGACAGGCCGAGCGAAGCGCCAATCAGAAGAGCGAGCAGTGCGCGCGGCAGCCGGATTTCACGCATGACCAACACGATCGCGTCGCCCTGTCCGGTCAGCAGTGCCCGGATACTGTCACCAATGCTAATCGATGCCGGGCCAACCAGCAGCGAAAGTGCAAACAGCACAAGCACCAACAGGCCAAGTGCAAAAAGCAGAAGATAAAAGCGACTTGATTCAGTCACGCGCAGCCTCCGCGAGCTTCGCAACAGCTTCAACGCTGAACGGCCCGCCACATACTGTCAGATTATCGTTGAGCGCCACGCTTCGCGTGCGCCCTTCGAGCGCGCGCAATGCCGGATGCTCGAAATTCTCAAAGGCCAGTGCGGGCGGTCGCCCCCGCGATCCGCGCACCAGAATATCCGGTTTTTCCATTATCAGCATTTCCAGCGGCAGCATGGCCGAGCCGCGAGCACCGGCTTTGTCGGCAATATTATCAAGCCCGGCCAGACGGATCGCTTCATCGATCAGCGTACCGCGCCCCGACGTGTAGCTGTTCGCGTAATAAAGCGCGACGGTGCGCTTATGATCGGGCCGTTTGATTACTGATAGTGCCGCGTCCATCGCAGCAATTTGTTGATCTGCTTCTTCGTTGCGCCCCAACAATTCACCCATGCGCTTCATATGCACCTTGATATCCTCAAAGGAACGCGCAGGCGCAAACTCCTCAACACGCACACCGAGATCACGAAGCAGTCCGACGGTAGCCCGCGCAGAGAACGTGCCTGCCAGTACCAGATCAGGCTTCATGAGAAAGACTTCCTCTGCCTGTCCATGATTGACGGGAAGCTGTCTGGCCTTCTCAGTCATGACCGACAAAAGCGGATCACGCGAAAGATACGACACCGACTGTAGTTGCGTGGCATCTGCCAGCAACATTGCCAGCTGATCTGTGCAGACATTGATCGACACCACACGCTTGGGCAATCCATCCGCGTGAGCGGAATGAAACGCAGCCAGAAACAGGCCTGCCAAAAGACTAAGCCTGATTTTCCGTGATGCGGGCTGCGTTTTCATGTTCTGCATCTCGTTAGAAATTCCGCGTCAGCCCGATATTGAAGCTGCGCCCCGGCGCATTATAGCCAGACGTCGTCTGGTAATCCTTGTCGAAAATATTCTCCACCGAAAGCTTCAACTGCGACTGAGTGTCGATGTCATAAAGTGCGATGAAATCAGCCGTCACATAAGGATCGAGCTTGGTCGTGTTCGCAGCGCTCGTGTAGCGCGAGCCGCCGTAACGCATCCTTGCCGTTAAATCGAGTTTTTCAACCGGCTTGAAGTTCACCTCTGCCATCGCTTTCACCCGTTCACGATAGGCCAGATCATTATCGGTATCCTCGTCTATCGGACGTTTCAGATCTATGGAGCCTTTGACGCCCCAACTGTCGTTAAAGCGATGTGCAAGTGTCGCCTCAAAACCCGTAACCTGCGCACGCGCAATATTATAAGGCAGATAGGAAGGTGCTGTGCTCAAGATCGCATCGCGCAGCCATGTTTGATAAAAAGCCATATCAAGGCTTGTGTTGGCGCTGGCCTGCCAGTTGAAGCCAATCTCGTAGGAGCGTGATTTTTCCGGTTGCAAGTCGGCATTGGCAAAACCGGGATAATAAAGCTCATTGAAAGTAGGAGCACGGAAGCCCGTTCCAAACGACGAACGCAGCACGAGATCAGGCAGGATTTCGTAACTCGTACCGAGATTATACGTCACGACGTCACCGAATTGCTCATTGTAGTCATAGCGCACACCGCCATCAAAACGCAGCGCATCATATTCAAGCGAATATTGGCCAAACACAGCAGCGAGATTGCGACTCGTCTCAGCATAAGCAGTCGTTGCATCCACCTCTTCGCGATAAGCCTCAAGGCCGCCCGTCACGACATGCGAGACATTGCCGGTATCGAACTGCTTTTCTGTGGAGGCAAATACCCCATAGCGCTTGGTTTCAAAGCGGTCCGAGCCACTGACGTCTTTGCGGAAATTTCTACTGTGGTCGAGACCAGAGCTGAGTTCAATCGTCGAAGACCAGTCTGACGTGTGATCGATCCGCGCACCAAGCTTGCCGCTGAATGCAGTTGTGTAAGCTTCATTGGCTGACGGCGCTTTTGCATCATATTGATTGCGCCCTCGGCTCAAAAGACCATCGGTATAAATCTTGCCCCAGTCAAAATCCTTCGACAGCGCGAAGTTGAACGATCCCTGCAGGAAACCATCGCGATCAGGCTCATAACCAAAAGCTTCAGGAGTTGTGAAATTATAACCCCGTGTGCCTGTGACAGCCGCGCCGAAGGCATAATCGATACCGTCTTTGCTGCGTCCCTGCAGCGAACCGGATGCATAACCGCCCCATGGATGCGTTACACCTGTTGTCACGCTCCCGCAGAAAGAGCGCTCGCCACAAACTCCGCCCTGCCTGGTGATGATGTTGATGACGCCACCCATGGCATCGGCACCATATTGCGAGGAATGCGCGCCTTTGGCGATTTCAATACGATCAATCGAGCTCAACGGAATATTGGAAAGCGCAGTCGCCCCGGTCGTCGCCGAAGCTGTTCGCACGCCATTCACCAGAACGACTGTCTGTTTCGATGACATTCCTCGAATATAGAGATTGGAAGATGATCCCTGCCCACCATTCGTGGTGATCGAAATGCCCGGATAATATTGCAGCAGCGACTGGAGATCCGGTGAGGCAGAACGCTCTATCTCGGCCTTATCAATCACCGTGACCGAAGACGTCGAACGCTGCAACGATGTTGCACGGCGCAGCGGCGTTACAACAATCGTGTCGAGCACGACGCCATCCTGCGCGTTTAAGTTTGTCTGTGCGATTGCATCCAACGGCACCGCCACCAGAACGGTCGATGCAAGATATGCCGATAGTCGGAGAATATGCATTTATTTCTACTTCCTGCGCGCAAGCGTTGCTTCACCGCAGGTGTCAGAAATCAGGGCGCAAGCGCCCTGTCTTTGTCCCACGGCAACATTTCACAATGTCACCGCTACGGACGGCCGCGACTGAACACCCCTCGTGTCAGCCATGGGTGACTGGATACGGCAGGTCTCCTGACTTCCGGGTCTTCATCGGTCCTCCGCCTTCCCGAACACGAATGCTCAGTGGCTATGATCGTGAGATACGATCATGGGAGGATGACTCTCCGGTTACAGTTGCGGGGGCAGTCTCGGCATCAGCAATTTAATGCTTCACCGTGTTCCCTTTTCATCCACCCTCTCGGGCAGAACCGTTTCCTGAAGTGAGCGATAGCAAGGGGAAGGAAGATTATCAACTGCAACAATGTGCCCCATCTGAATCACATTCATAGCGAAGTGATTCAGATGGTTGAATTGCAAAGGTTTTCCTATCTCAGGAAATCGCGGAAGCGACGCAATGCAAAGAAGAAAAGAACGCTTCCGATTACAATCATGGCCAGTAATTGCGGCCACACGACGCTGAGTCCTGCCCCCCGGAACAACACCGATTGCGCGAGCATCACGAAATGTGTGTTGGGTGCTGCCAGCATGATGTTCTGGATAATTTCAGGCATACTCTCACGCGGCGTTGTACCGCCTGAGAGAACCTGAAGCGGCAGCAAAACCAGCATTAGCAGAAGGCCAAACTGCGGCATCGAACCGGCAATCGTTGCGAGAAAAATGCCAAGGCTGGTGGTTGCAAAAAGCTGCAATGCAGCTCCCGCCAGAAACAGTGTCAGTGAACCGTTGATCGGCACCGCCAGAACGCCCTGCACCACCACGATCAGCGAAAAGGCCGTAGCGACCAGAACCACCATACCCATAGACCAGACCTTGGAAATCATGATCTCAAGCGGCGTTACCGGCATCACCAAAAGGTGCTCGATGGTGCCATGCTCGCGCTCACGGATAAGGGCTGCACCCGTCAGAATAATTGAGAGCATCGTCACCGACGAGATGACATTGGTGATCGCGCCGAACCACCCCTTGTTCAGATCCTGATTGAACCTTGCACGCAAATTGAGGCCAACCGGCGTTTGCGTGTCCCCGCGATAGCGATTGAGAAACTCGGAAACTTCGCTCGAGACAATCGACTGCACATAACCACCACCCGTAAAGGCCTGGCTCATGCGTGTTGCATCAACATTCAGCTGGATTGTTGGCGAACGCCCGGCGAGAAGATCACGCTGGAAATTCGGCGGAATATCGAGTGCGAATGTATCCAGCCCCGCATCCATGCGCTTATCCATCTCATGAGACGAGATGAGTTTGGGCGGCACAAAATATGGCGGATAAAACGCGGTCGTAATCCGACCCGAAACCGGCGACTGATCCTCATCGACAATGGCTATAGCCGCATTGTTGAGGTTTTCAGGCATAGCCTTCGCCGCCGTGTAGATTGCGAGCGTGAAGGCATAGACGATGAGCAGCAGAAGCATCGGATCGCGCGCCAGTCCGCGCAGTTCCTTGATACCAAGCTGGAGTATATTGGAAATCCGCATCTCAGCCCGCCTGTTTCTTGAGGAGAACAATGCCGAGAACGGTAAGCACCGGGATTGCAATCAGCAGCGGCAGAAACGACCCCGCCAGATCGGTAAAATCGAGCGCCTTAGAGAAAGTCCCGCGCGAGATCGTCACGAAATAGGTTGTCGGATAAATTTTCCCGATAAAGGCACCCGCTCCCTGCAAGGATGAGACAGGATCAATAATGCCAGAATATTGCACAGCAGGAATGAGCGTCAGCAATGCTGTGCCGAAAATCGCTGCAATCTGGCTGTTGATAAAGGTCGATATCACTAAGCCCATGCCAGTCGTGATGATGACATAGAGAAGCGCTGCTGTGGCATAGGTCAGGAAGCTTCCGGTAAATGGCACGCGGAATATGAAAACCGCAAAGGCTGTCAGCATCAAAAAATTGAGGAAGGCCAGCGCAATATAGGGCAACTGCTTACCAAGCAGAAACTCGAATTTTGTCACCGGCGTTACGTAGAAATTGATGATCGAGCCAAGTTCCTTCTCGCGTACCACGCTCAGCACAGCGAGCATGGCCGGGATCATCAAAAGCAAAAGCGGGATGACTGCTGGAACCATAGCCACAAGGCTCTGCACGTCCGGATTATACCGATAGCGGATTTCGAGATTGAAATTGCCGACGGTGGCAGCATCTCCATAAAGCTCACGCGCCTTCTGCGTCAGCCAATTGGCATGCATCCCCTGCACATAACCACGTACTGTTTCGGCACGCGTTGGCATCGCACCATCGATCCAGGCAGCCACCTCAACAGGACGACCATGCGCGACATTGCTGCCAAAATTCGGCGGAATTTCAATCGCAAGACTTATCTCACCCTCTCGCATCCGTCGGTCGAGATCGTCATAGTCGGTAATTGGTGGCTTTTCGGTGAAATAGCGCGAACCGGCAAGCTGCTGTGTATAATCCCGGCTGATCGTGGTGTCATCGCGATCAAGAACCGCAAATGTCAGGTCTTCGACGTCAAGATTAATACCATAGCCGATGACGAACATAAGAATGACAGTACCAAGAATGGCGAGTGTCGCACGGATCGGATCGCGCTTGAGCTCCAGCGCTTCGCGACGTGAAAAAGCCAGCATCCGTCGTGGGTTTGGCAACCAGCTCGATGAAGGCGTTATTCTCTTCTCCGGCTTCTTTTCCGGTATCGGATCGACCTTTTCCTGATTGCTTTTCTGTGGCGTGGTCTCACCTATCGCTTCTTCGAGATAGGCAATAAACGCATCTTCAAGCGTTGCTGCATTGCGGCTTGCAGTAATGGCTTTTGGCGTGTCGCTGATCAGCACCTTACCCGCATGCATAAGGGAAATGCGATCACAAAGCTCGGCCTCATTCATGAAATGGGTCGAGACAAAGATCGTCACATTATCCTTGCGCGAAAGATCGGCAAGTATCTGCCAGAATGCATCGCGCGCAACCGGATCGACGCCCGATGTCGGCTCATCGAGAATGAGAATGTCCGGTGAATGGATCAGTGCCACAGCCAGCGACAAACGCTGGCGAATGCCAAGCGGCATCGAGTCTGGCAAATCATCCATAACACCAGCCAAATCAAACCTTTGGGCCAGTTCCTTGATTCTGCGTTTGGTATCGTCCTCTGCCATGCCAAACAGCTTGGCATGAAGCTCAAGATTCTGATGAACTGTGAGCTCGGAATAGAGCGAGAAAGCCTGTGACATGTAGCCGACATGACGACGTATATCGATATCCTTTGGATCGACCTCACGTCCGAACAGCCGCGCCGTGCCTTCGCTCGCTGGCAAAAGCCCGGTCAGCACTTTCATGGTCGTGGACTTGCCGCAGCCATTCGATCCGAGAAAACCGAAAATCTCGCCGCGCGGAATACGGAAACTCACATTATCGACGGCAGTAAAATTGCCAAACCGCACCGTGACATGCTCTGCCTCGATAGCGATGCCGCTATCTGCCTGCGCATTGCGCGGCGGCATGACAACTTCACTATGCCCCCGACGAAGTTCTTCCGGCAAAAGTGCAATGAAGGCCGCGTCAAGATTGGGCGTTTTGGTTTTCTCAAGCAGTTCCTGTGGCGTGCCGGTCGCAAGAATCTGGCCATCATTCATTGCAACCAGCCAGTCGAAGCGCTCCGCTTCTTCCATATAGGCCGTCGCAACAATGACGCTCATCCCCGGACGATCCTTGCGGATATCGTCGATCAGCTCCCAGAACTGACGACGCGACAAGGGATCAACACCCGTTGTCGGCTCATCGAGGATCAACAAATCGGGATCATGGATCAGCGAACAGCAGAGACTCGTCTTCTGCTTCATGCCGCCCGAAAGCTTACCCGCCGGGCGATCCGCAAAGGGCGACATCCCCGTTCGAGCCAGAAGATCGGCGATGCGGCGCTCACGTTCGTGCTTGTCATGACCAAACAGCCGTCCAAAGAACTCGATGTTCTCGAAGACAGAGAGCGTTGGATAGAGATTCTTTCCCAGCCCTTGCGGCATATAAGCAATACGCGGAAAAGCCGACTGGCGATGGCGCTTATCGGCAATATCGCCGCCCAGCACTTCGATCCTGCCCTTCTGCATAACGCGTGCGCCAGCAATCAGCGACAGAAGGCTCGACTTACCAACACCGTCAGGACCGATCAGCCCCACCATGCAACCGGCAGGCACGTTGAGCGAAATATCGCGCAACGCTTCCGTCGATCCATAAGACAGCTTCACGCTGTCAGCGCGAACGACAAAGCTGTCGTCGCCCACGCCAGCCTTTATCGAAGCCGCACTCATTTTACGGTTTCCGCGAGGTTCTTCGGCCATTCAGCATTGGGATCGAGTTTCACATAAGCCATTCCCGGAAGTCCGGTTTTGACTTGCTGAATATATTTCTGAAGCAAATCCTGCGGGATCTTTGCTTTGACGCGGAACATGAGCTTCTGACGCTCTTCTTCCGTTTCAACCGATTTCGGCGTGAACTGCGCCACATCGGCCACGAAGCTGATCGTGGCCGGGATCACATACTGAGGTGCCGCATCGAGCACGATGCGCGCATCTGCCCCAATAGCTACGCGACCAGCCTGCGCAGTCGGCAGGAAGAAGGTCATATAGACATCGCTGACATCGACCAGATTAAGCACGCGACCACCGGCTGACAGCACCTCGCCCGGTTGCGCAACGCGATATTGCACACGGCCCGGCTTCGGCGAACGCAAGGTGGCATCGTTGATATCCGTGTCGATGGTGGCAATGGCGGCCTTTGCCGCTTCAACGGCAGCTTCTGCATCGACAACCTGTGCCTTGGCCGCACTGATCGCAGCGGCGGTCGCCGCCAGCTGCGCCTTCGCCGCCCCTACGGCTGCTTCAGCGCCTTGCGCGGTTGCCCGGTCATCATCGAGGACCTGCTGAGAAACCGTGCGTGACTCTGACAGCTGCTGCGAACGAGCCAGACGACGATTGGCGGCATCCAGCTGTGCCTCGCGCTGTGCAACGGTCGCTTCAGCAGCAGTTTGTTCGGCTTCACGCTGTGCGACGAGGCTTTTCGCTGTATCGATGCTTATTTCGGCCCGCCGCAATTGTGCTTCTGCCTGTTTGCGCTGGCTTTCGAGCTGAGCCGTATCCATGCGTGCCAGAACGGCATTCGCTTCAACGAATTGACCTTCATCGGCCAGGATTTCGCGGATACGTCCGGGGCTCTTGGTGGAAACATCGATCTCGACGGCTTCGATGCGGCCATTTCCGCCAGCAATGCCTTCCGGTAATCCGGGCGCGCTCAGTGCTTTCCAGGCATAATAGCCTCCGGCCGCCAAAACTACGACCACACCGGTTACAATCCACTGCTTGCGATTAAACCCCATGCCGAAACATCCTCTGCGTCATCATCATCTTTCGGGCCTGCACAACATAGCTGCGCGGCAAACGATATTACTCAGTCAGGCTGAATTCTGTATTTTCACTTGGGAGTGCGTGCCTTGATTAAAATCAACTATACTCAAATGCACCGCAATTTCATGCGATAAAGAATAATAAATATAAGAAAATTCGCGGGTGCCGATTTAGTGAGATGGAGGGCAATGCTGACAGCACCCGCTGACTGTCGATCATACAACATTGCATAAAAGATCGCGCTGGTGCGCTCGACAGATCCTTGAATTGATTGAGTTAGCCGGGACGTCGCTTTAGGTTGGGCCTCGACGTCCCGGATATTGCCGGTTCTGGTGGAACCCGACAACACGCGACCACTAGCACCCGCTAGCGGAGGCTTTCTTTGATTTAAATCAATCAGATAATAAATAACTGGAATGTGCCGCTATTTTTTAAGCCGACACTTGCCCCAGCTCTTTTTCAGATAGTTCGACACGCTTTTGAGCTTCGGATCAGACAGAAAGCCTTGTCGGAAGAGAATACTGCCCTTGACCTCTGGTATCGCGCGGTTGAGATCGAGCTGACGCTTGATTTCATCCACGCCATTGCCCTCACCCCATTCAGGCTCAGACTTGGGCGAAGTACCGGCACGATAAAGCGCCATGCCGATGTAAAGATCGGTTTTTGTGCCTTTGACTGTATCAGCCCACCATCTGACGATTGGGCCATAAGGCACATCTTTGCGGCCTGACGACCAATAGACCTGCGGCGCTATATAATCGATCAGGCCATCTTTGACCCAGGCACGTGTATCGGCAAAGTCACCATCATAATTGGTTTTCCCAGCCCGTGTTGGCGAACCGAGCGGATTATCGACCTGATTGCGCCAGACACCACCGGGGCTGATGCCAAAACGGACATGCGGCTTGATCGCTTTGATCTTGTGCGAAATTTCCTGCACCAGCGTATAGGTGTTGTATCGCCGCCAGTCATATTTGCTGGAGAAACGTGTCCCAAAACGCTTGAACGTCTTTTCATCCTTGAGAGGCGACCCTTGCGTTTCGTAATAGAAATAGTCGTCGAACTGGATACCATCGACATCGTATTTCTGGACAACTTCAGCCGTGATGTTCGTCACCCACTGACGCACGGCCGGAATACCCGGATCAAGAACATAGCGATCCGCTGATATGCCCACCCAACCTGGATTGGTTTTATAGATGCTTGGCGGGGAATCGCTGGACGAGTTTTTCAGTGCTTTTCGCGTCCCTGGCCGCACGTCCATCGAAACGCGATAAGGATTGAGCCATGCATGCAACTCGATCCCACGCTTATGCGCTTCAGCAATGGCAAAGCGAAGTGGATCGAAGCCCGGATCTTTTCCGAGCGTACCCGTGAGATAAGATGACCACGGAAGATATTCGGATTTGTAAAAAGCATCGGCGGCAGGAGAGACCTGAAAAATCACGGCATTGATGCCATGCTCCGACGCCTCATCGAACATCCGCACCAGCTCTTTTTTCTGACGCTTTACCCGTTCGGAATCGTCTTCAATCTGTGTTGAAGCTCTGGATGGCCAATCCAGATTAAGAACAGTCGCAACCCAGCTTGCATGAAACGTATCGCAATCAAGTGGCATGGATTACTGAATTCCCGTCCTATACGTATAGTGAGGCCATATCCGGTTTGACATGATCAATTCACTACCTATTTTAAATTTGCATAAAGTCAAAGCGAGGGCACGATGTATAAGAATATCCTGATCACCACTGATGGTTCGGAATTTGCGGAACGCGGGCTTATTCACGGTTTTGATACAGCCAAAGTCATGGGCAGCAAGGTAACCGTGCTGACGGTAACAGCCCCTTATTCAATTTCCGGCCTTCCCGGTGGCTTTACGGATAGCCCCGAATTTATCGAACGATATGAAGAAGAATGGAATGATTACGCAGATAAGGCGCTCGCACGTGCTCGCGAGCTGGCGGTTGAAGCAGGGGTTGAAATCCATACTTTGCACGTCGTTGCTCATCATCCCGCAACATCCATCATTGAAACGACCAAAGAGCTGCGTAACGATCTGATCGTCATGGCTTCACACGGCCGTCGCGGACTGAAGGGCATGTTGCTTGGCAGCCAGACTTATGAGGTCGTGACGCACAGTACGGTTCCGGTTCTGGTAGTTCGCTAAAACTCAGCCTGTCTGGTGACCAGTGGCACTTTCGATATCCACGCGGAAAAAGACGGGCTCCAGCTTGCGCTGTTCGCCGCCGCTGGTGATCGTTTTGGTATAGGCGGGTTCCCACCATGTCGGCTCGTTGGCCATCATATTGACGATGGCCGCCTTCTCTTCTTCGCGGATGATTTCCCTGTAATGCCCATTCACCACCACACTGCGCCACTGGGTGCGCGAAACAATATGATCGAAGAGAATGCAGACGGCTGCATTCTTCCGCATTGCCTCAGTCTTCTGACCGTCAGTCGTAAATGAATAAAGCGAACCGCCACTGAACCGAAACCCAAGTGGCACTACGTAGGGCCGATTATCGAGAATATAACCCAGTCGCCCGATCTGGGTGTGCTGGATCATATCGCGGATATCAAGTTCCGACATTTCTTTGATTATCATGGCAAGCGTCCCTCGTTCGGCTAATCCGTCGATAGATTACTATAGGGTAGCGATTACGCTTTGACTGCAATCAAAGCCAGAAACTCAGACGAATAAGCGTCCTTCGGCGATCTTCACTGCCGTGCCGCCAATACGTGCACCTGTCAGTACCCCTTTGGAAACATCAAGCTCAAGGCGGATGCTGGATGGTCGCCCCATCTCCATGCCCTGCTCGATCCACCACTGCGAACTGCCGTCAACGGGCTTGTCCTTGGCCAAAATCATCCCGGCAAAAGCAGCAGCTGCAGAGCCTGTCGCCGGATCTTCATAAACATTCGCGCCCGTCACGAACATGCGCGCATGATAATTGCTATCGAACAAAATTGTCTCGCGACAATAAACATAAATCGGCAGCGGGCGCTCCGCGACATGTGGCAGGCTCTCGCTGACATAAACAGGATCGATCGAAACTTTTGCCGCAGCGATCAGATTATGCACTGGAACCAGAAGATAAGGCGTGCCAGCGCTCCAAATGGCAGGCACATGGTTCTCGAAACCTATTTCATGCGTACCCAGTCCGATTGCAGCCGCTGCTTCCTCCTTCTCAATCTTGATGTCGAGCTTTTCGGGCAGGCGTGGCAGATCAAACTCGGCAAAGGCGCTGTTCTCGCCCAGAATAACGCCGCAGCGAACCACACCGACCTTTTCTTCCAGTGTTACCAGCCGATCAGACTCATCGCCCGTCCTGCGATGTCGCGCCAATGATACGGCAGCACCCACTGTTGGATGTCCAGCAAAGGGAAGTTCATAATCCGGCGTGAAAATGCGCACAGCAGCTTCGTGAACCGGATTTTCGGGTGGAAAGATGAAGACCGTTTCAGACAAATTGAATTCACGCGCAATGGCTTGCATGCGCGCGTCCGTCAGCCCCTCACTGTCGTGAACAACAGCCAATGGATTTCCGGCCAGAGCCTTATCGGCGAAAACGTCGAAAATCTCGTAATATCGGCCGGCACTGGCAGCTTCGGTCATCTTTCAAATCTCCCTCACATCAGTCGATGATAGTTCGCGAGCATAGTCAATTTCGCAGCGCTGTCATCTGTCAGAACCAACCTCATTGTTGATTATCAAAATGCCAGTCAGCAAATGCACGAACATAGGACGGCGTCGCCTCCCCCATGGCGCCTGCCCGCCTCACCGGAATGATCTCAGAAAGCTCTGGTTCGGCCTGCTTTGCAATATTATCTTCGATACGCCTGAGCAATTCGGCCGTCGACATATCAAAATGGTAACGCCGGAAAAGCGCAATGCTACCATCCGCCGTCACGAGATGGGTTTTCGCTTCGGCCCTTGCTATGCCAAGCTCAATCCCGGTCTCTTCAAAGACCTCGCGCGCCATGTTCGCTTCATAATCGGCGCGCGCCCCGACAATATCGTGGTCATCGATAGAACCGGCGGGAAAGTAAACGCGACCTGCCACTGCATTATGCGCACTCATGCGCGCGGCAATCAGATGCCCCTCGGCAGAGACCATGATGCCGACGCCAAAAATATGCCAGGGCTTTTCGGCTGCTCTATCATCGCGCCAATACATCAGCGTTGCAAAGCTGGTACGCCTGAAACTCGCTTCAAAAACATGACCGTCAAGATGTGCTTCCGGTGCCAGATAAATCTCACCATCGAAAAGCGTTGGATTGGCAGTAACTGCTTTTTCCCAGTTTGCGGCGATAAAAGACTTGTTGTCCTCGGTATAAGAAAGAGGATCAGGCAGAACCCTGACATCGACACGATCGATTTCATAGACCGTGTTTTCTTTCACGTGCTGCATCAGCGGCCTCGTTTTCAAACGATGTTCAACGTCACGGACACAGGACAATGATCACTGGCCTTGGGCCGGTCCCATCCGGTGCGTGGGTAACGCTCGACATCCTGTTCCGGTGGAAAAATGGTGCGCCATGGCTGTCCACGCCGAATGATCTGCGGAATGGCACTCTCGTTCTTGTTCGCGAATGACGGCGAGGCCAGAATATAGTCCAGCTGACAAAGGTGCCGCTCCTGCGGCCCGCGTGTGTGGTAGAGCGTCCAACGATCCATGACCGGGCGGCGTTCAACCAGATTGACAGCAAAGCCATCATCGAGCAGCGTATCGAGCGCGCTTACTTCCTCAGAGAATGGTGAAAACTGATACCCATTCCACTCATCGCCGTCGATGATGATCCGCTCGCGGTAATCGTTGAAATCACCACAAATAAGCCAGCGCTTGTCAGCAGTATGCCCTGCCCCGAACTTGTCTTCGATAATCTGCCGAATCGCTCGCGTCTCGGCCTGCCGCACAGGCAATGATGCCGTGCGTCCATCAAAACCGTTGCGCGCACCACCCATCGATTTGAGATGGACTACAAACAATGACAAAGGTTTGCCGCCAATCCGCATATCGAGATTGAGACAATCGCGCTTGAAGATACGATCATGCGGTTCGAGCCCCAGTTCAGCCAGCACCGGCTGATAAAGTCCAAGATCGTTATACGTCAGGTGCGCGTGGCTCGTGACCTCTCTGATCTCGATGGGCTGACCATCACGCGTGGTGTCGCGCGCCATAACGGCCACATCGATACCCCGGCTATCATTGCCGTCGATCAGATATTTGTTGCGATAGCCCTGACCAATCATCTTGAACAGATAGCCATATTCAAAGGCATTCAGTGCGGCGAGATTATCGACTTCCTGCAGACAGAGAATATCTGCCCGGGTTTCAGCGATAGCCAGTGCTGTCATCTGGCGCGTATCATCCGCATGAGCGACGGCACGTGCCTGCTCCAGCAAACGATATTGCGTTTCATCGCCAATTTCGAACAATTTGAGCGAACGATCCTGATGCAATTCATTGCGAAAGCCGGAATAATCAAACCGGCGCATCAGATTTTCGACATTAAATGTAGCTATCGTAAACATGCCTGCGCAATCTCGCGACTTGCGTTATGATTGGCAAGAACTTCTTTTCCAAATCTGGCGATCTTGATGATTTTCTGCCGAACAATCCCCATATGAAAAGAAGCAATAAGGATGGAACATAATGATGGGTAAGATTTGGCGTTTGACGCTCTGTTCGGGTCTGTTTGCAGCAAGCTTCGTTGGCAGCGCTGCGGCTGTTGACTTGAACACGCCTTACGTACCATCTTTGCGCCCAGGCACTCCCCCTATCGCTGGCGGGATGCCGCGGACTTATCTGCCGCAAGCAGGATCGAGTAAGTGTTATGGTGTAGGCTGCCGTGACAGCGGCAACTACATCTCGCGCGAAGGTATCCCGATCTACAAAAATGGCGATCCGCTTCAGGTGCGGCCATCCAATCGCAAGCCGGTCACTACCTTTGGTCCAAGCAGCAACCATATTCAGTGGTGCTCGAACCGCTATCGCAGCTATCGTACTTCGGACAACACATACCAGCCGCTTGCAGGGCCGCGTTCAGGCTGCAATTCACCATTCCAATAAAATAAAAAGCCGGGCATTGCCCGGCTTTTTTGTCTTTTAGAACACGCATCTTATCCGAAAACCGCTTCACGCTTTTCGGGATGCGCTCTATGCAGCTTCCGATTTGGAATGGGTGCGGATCAGGCGACCAAGGCGCATAATGCCTTCTTCGATCATCTCGTCATTTGCACAGGAATAGCTCAGACGCAGCGTGTTCGCGCCCGTACCATCAGCAAAGAATGCCTTGCCTGGAACAAACGCCACTTTCTCGCTTTCAATCGATGCTGCGAGCAATGCTGCGCCATCCATGCCCTTCGGCAATGTGACCCAGATAAACATGCCGCCTTCTGGCTTGGTCCAATCCGTGCCTTCCGGCATATGCTTGGCCAAAGCTTCCAGCATTTTGTCACGGCGATGTTTGTAAACGCCATGAAGCTTCGCAACCTGCTTGTCGAAGCCACGCGATGCCACGTGGTAGATGGCAATCTGGTTAATCGTCGACGAATGCAGATCAGCTGCCTGCTTCATCAGGACCAGCTTGCGGATCACCGACTGCGAGGCAACCACGTAGCCAACGCGCAGACCCGGCGCCAGCGTCTTGGAGAATGAACCGCAATAGACGGTGCGGGTCTTTTCGATATCGCCACCATTGCGTGCGATGTCGAGCGACAGGATAGGCGCAATAGCCTCGCCATTGTAACGCAGATACTGATAGGCAGCATCTTCGATAATTGGAATATCAAGCTCATCAGCATCGGCCATAAGCTTCTTACGGCCTGCAAGATCAACGGTCTCACCGGTTGGATTACTGAAATCTGCCGAAAGATACGCAAACTTAACCTGACCGCCAGCATCTTTTGCATGCTGCTTATAAGAATCCGGTGTGCGGTTTCCGTTGAGCGAAAGAATGTCATAGGTCGGCTCATAGGCATTGAATGCCTGCAGAGCGCCAAGATAGGTCGGGGCTGTCACCAATGCCGTGTCATTTGGCGAGATGAACAGCTTGCCCAGATAATCGAGCGCCTGCTGTGAGCCAGATGTGATAAAGACATTGTCCTCGGTGCAGGGAATGTCAATCTTGGCAAGCTCGCTCACCAGCCATGTGCGCAGTGGCTTATAGCCTTCCGACACAGAATATTGCAGAGCTGCATTGGCTTCAGGTCCGCCAAAGATGTCCTTATAGGCAGTCTGGAATTCGTCATGCGGAAACAACGCAGGATCGGGAATGCCGCCAGCAAAGGAAATAATATCCGGGCGTTCCAGCAATTTCAGAAGTTCTCGGATTTCCGAAGCGCGCATACGCTTCGAGCGCGTTGCAAATACAGTTTCCCAGTCCAGCACCGGAAATCTCCTCAATTCGTTTGAAGGCGAAGCCTCCTCAAACTTCACCAGATAAAGGTGAAGCGATAGCGCAAATTTCAGCCTACGAGAACACCTCTTTCCATGCTTACATGGAATAAAGATATTCAGAATTGTTTTGGCTTAACTGCGCACAAAACATAAATCCTATGGGCATTTGACGATCTTTTCGTGCGCAAGAACGCGCTCAACTCAAGTTACGTCACTGCCATGTATTAAAGGGGCGCAAGAAACGCCCCTCTCTTTGTCTAATCGTAGAGCACTACAAAATCTGGTGAAATTCTGGTTCTGGCCGACGCATCGACCCAAAAATCGCTTTCGATTTTTGGATAGATCGATGCGTCTATCTTCAATTAGAGCGACCTTTGTGCGCCCAATCGGGCGCACGGCGCTCTATACGAAAATGGTGTTTTGTGAGAACCGGAGCGGGGCGTACATTAGGTACGTGAGCCTGGGTAAGTGAAACAAAATGCCATTTGCAGACGACCAGAACCTGAATATCGCAGATTTTTAGTTGCGTGCCTTGTCTACGAGCTTGTTGGCTGCGATCCAAGGCATCATGCCGCGGAGCTTTTCGCCAACTTCTTCGATCTGGTGGCTGTCGTTGTTGCGACGGATACCCTTGAAGCGAGCAGCACCTGCACGATATTCCTGCATCCAATCGGAAGTGAACTTGCCGGTCTGAATGTCCTTCAGAACGCGCTTCATTTCTTCCTTGGTTTCTGCAGTGATGATGCGTGGACCGGTGACGTATTCGCCCCACTCAGCAGTGTTGGAGATCGAGTAGTTCATGTTCGCAATGCCGCCTTCGTAGATCAGGTCTACGATGAGCTTCATTTCGTGCAGGCACTCGAAGTAAGCCATTTCTGGTGCGTAACCAGCTTCGACCAGAACTTCAAAACCAGTGCGAATGAGTTCAACAACGCCGCCGCAAAGAACAGCCTGCTCACCGAACAGATCGGTTTCGCACTCTTCCTTGAAGGTGGTTTCAATAACGCCCGAACGACCGCCACCAACGCCCGAAGCGTAAGACAGAGCGAGATCATGTGCGTTGCCCGAAGCATCCTGATGGATCGCGATAAGGCAAGGAACGCCGCCGCCCTTCTGGTATTCGCCGCGAACCGTATGGCCTGGGCCCTTTGGTGCGATCATGACAACGTCAACGGACTTCTTTGGCTCGATGAGGCCGAAGTGAACATTGAGGCCGTGTGCGAATGCAATCGCTGCGCCGTCACGGATGTTATCCTGGATGTGATCCTTGTAGATGTCAGCCTGAAGTTCATCAGGAGTTGCCATCATAAGGAGATCGCCCCACTTGGCGGCATCAGCAACATTCATGACTTCAAAGCCGTCAGCTTCGGCCTTCTTGACCGTCGCCGAACCTTCACGAAGAGCGATGCGCACGTTGGCAGCGCCGGAATCCTTGAGGTTCAGCGCATGGGCGCGACCCTGGCTGCCGTAGCCGACGATAACGACCTTCTTTGCCTTGATCAGATTAACGTCTGCATCGCGATCGTAATATACGCGCATTTCCATATTCCCTTCATTCAGATTGTTTTTTCAGATTGCTCTGCGGCCTTCTCGCGTTGGCCTTTGGTTATGCCCCGTAAAGAGCGAAAAACTGCTTTGTGGCACGCCGGGCGTCCCGGATAACCACTTCGTCAGTCAGTTCCAGCCGGTCGCCAAGCAACAACCGGATCTGCATGTCCCGGACGACGAGCCCGAAAAATGCACGAAATGCTTCGTCAATATCGTCAAAAGCCAGAAGCTTTGCTTCCTGTCCCATCTCGAGGATCGGCTTAAGACGCTTCGCCATCGCAACCGGACCATTGGCGAGAACGATGTCCCCCAAGGCCGACTTTCCCGATGCCGTGTGGCTAACAGCCAGACGGTTCAATGCGATCGATGTCGGACCCGACAGCACAAGCAGCCAGTCACGCGCAAAATGTTCAAGACTGGAGAACAGCGATTCCGCATCGAGCTTCTCACGCGCCACCGGCACGACACGAACTTTCGATGCCTGCCAGCGCACCATCGCGGTGAGCAGACCGTCGCGGTCACCAAACCATTTATAGAGGCTTTCCTTGGAGCAATTGGCAGCACGTGCAATGCTCGCCGTTGTCAAAGCGCGGTCCCCACCTTCAACAAGAAGGCGCAACGCCTGCTCCAGAACATCGTTCTGACGCGGCGAAAAAGACGGCTGCTTCTGAGCCTGCAATTCGTCGCTTTTATCAGTCACGGATCAATCCCTCCAACTTGTACCGTACGGTACGGTTCCGTTATTAATCCTTGCTTGAGAGACCGTCAAGCAGGATTTTTCACTGCCATGGAAGATTTTAGAAATGTGATCCGGCTGTTGCGGCAAGCGCACCATCAGCGACAGGAAAGAAACCAACAAATTCAAAAAGAAAGGGCGCCTTCCAGAATCAGATTCTCAGAAGACGCCCTTTAGAATTTAACAAGAGTGCGGCTCGCGGCCTCAGAGATTGACCTGTGTTCCGATCTCAACCACACGACCAGTCGGTATCTGGAAATATTCCGTCGCATCCGATGCGGTACGTGCAAGCAGGATAAAGAGTTTATCCTGCCAGAGCGGCAGTCCCGAATGCGCCGATGCCTTCAACCAGCGGCGCGACAAGAAGAAAGACGTTGTCATGATGTCAAACTTCCAGCCGAGCTTGCGGCAAAGCCCGAGCGCGCGCGGGATGTTAGGCTGCTGCATATAGCCAAACGTCAGTGTGACCTGCATGAAACGCTCGTTATATTGCGAAACACGCGCACGATCCGCACTCGAAACCCAAGGCTTCGAAGCCGTAACCACGGTCAGGATGACGTTGTTCTCGTGCAGAACCTTATAGTGCTTGAGGCTATGCATAAGTGCTGTTGGCGCACTCTTTGGATCACCCGTTAGAAACACTGCCGTCCCCGGAACAATGGTCGGTGGACGCTTGGTCATCTGCTCAACAATGAGATCGAGCGGCACTTCTGCCTTGCGGGTTTTCTGGGAAAGGTGACGGGTTCCGCGCACCCAGGTCCACATGATGATGACCAGAATGGCTGCAAAAGTAATCGACGCCCAGCCGCCTTCATGCACCTTGATGATATTCGCGCTGAAGAACATGATGTCGATGACAAGAAAGCCAAGGATCAAAGGCAGTGCACGGCTGACACGCCAGTTCCAGATACGGGTCATGACAAAGTAAAGAAGCCCTGTCGTAACCAGCATATTGCCTGTCACAGCGATACCGTATGCGGACGCCAGATTATTCGACTTCTCAAAGCCAAGCACCAGAATGATAACGGTCAGACCCAACAGAAGATTGACGCGCGGAATATAAATCTGCCCGTGCAGCTTTTCCGAAGTGTGCTGGATTTCAAGGCGTGGCAGAATATTGAGCTGCACGGCCTGACGCGCCACCGAAAATGCACCGCTGATAACCGCCTGACTGGCAATCACGGTTGCTGCTGTTGCCAGCAAAACCATAGGCCAGAGCGCAAATTCCGGCATCATCTCAAAGAATGGTAGTGCCGCAGCTTCGCCATGCGAAAGCACGAAGGCTGCCTGCCCAAAATAGTTGAGCAGCAGGCACGGGAATACAATCCATAACCATGCCCGCACAATGGGCGTACGCCCGAAATGGCCAAGGTCTGCATAGAGCGCTTCTGCACCAGTCATGGCAAGGAAGACCGCGCCTACGGTGATGAACGCCACACCAGGGCTAACGACAAGAAACCTCAGCGCATAATAAGGATTGAGCGCCGCCATCACTGTCGGGTCATCAAAAATATGCCAAAGCCCCGATGCACCGAGCGCCAGAAACCAGACCGCCATGATCGGACCGAAAACAATGGCAACCTTGCCTGTTCCGTACTTTTGAATAGAGAACAGCACAACGAGAATGACCACCGTGATGGGCACCACAAACGGCGTCATATGGGGCGCAACAATCTGCACGCCTTCGACCGCTGACAGCACCGAAATTGCTGGCGTGATGACAGCATCGCCAAAAAACAGAGCCGCACCGCAAATACCGGCAGCCAGAATTATGTCGGGCCGCCCTTTCAGGGCAGCCCGAACCAATGCCATCAGAGAGAGAATGCCGCCTTCGCCGTTGTTATCGGCGCGCAGCACGAAGATCACATATTTGACCGTAACTACGAGTAAAAGCGCCCAGAAGATGAGCGAAACAACGCCTAGAATATCACTTCTGGAGAGAAAGCCATCGGAGGTCGCCGCATGCAGTGCCTCACGAAAGGCGTAGATCGGGCTTGTGCCGATATCGCCATAGACAACACCCAGCGCGCCAAGAACCAGTGTCTTCATGCTGTCGTGGGAGTGGTCGTTTTCTTCCAAAATCACAGCGTTTTCAGGAGAAACACCAACCGGCAGCGTGTTCTGAGAACCTGCCAGTGCATCCCCTGCAGCTGACACGTTCTTATCTGGTTGCTCGCTGCTCATATGCAGACACCTCGCAAGGTCGTAAGTATCGGAATGGAATATAAGAGCGTGTGAGAATTAAACAGATCACCGACAGCCAAGAATACATGATAGCTGCAAAAACTTCCCACACCAATTGAGGATCAGCCCTATGTCTGACGTGTCAAAGTTAAACTCTTTATAGAAAAGTAATCTGCTCCGGCACGCTGGCACGGAACACGCACTGCGGAAAACTTCATGTATGCTTCCCTCAAACGATCCAGCGCCCCCCCAGCGCGGGAATATCAGGCGGGCGGTCTATATCTTGTCGCGCCCGCACACAAATGCAGATTTCGCAGGGCTCGACTTCTAGCCATGCGTTTACGCAGCACCTATCCAGCCAGAGCTGCAATATAACGGCTAACCGTCACCGGCATACCGTACATCAATGCATCTGCCGTGAGGCCATGACCGATAGAAACTTCACTGAGCTGCGGTACATGTTTGACCAGCGCTGGCAGATTTTCAACTGTCAGATCATGCCCTGCATTAATTGCAAGCCCAAGCGCCGAGGCAGCAGCAGCAGCCTTGCCAAGACGGTTCAACTCTCGTGTTGCGGCAGCCGGGTCGTCATAAGTCGCGCCATAGGGGCCGGTATAAAGCTCAATCCGGTCTGCACCGATAGCCTTCGCCTTCTCATAGCCAAGCGGATCAGGATCAGCAAACAGCGAAACACGCATTCCGTTTGATTTCAAACGCTGGATGATTGGGGCAAGGAAATCAGACTTGGTTTCAAAATCCCAACCATGATCAGACGTCGCCTGCATCGGATCATCCGGAACCAATGTTACTTGCTCCGGCTGATGCTTTTCCACGAGTTCAAGAAAGGCTTCCGTTGGAAAACCTTCGATATTAAACTCGGCCTGCGGATATTCATCATCGATCAAGGCACGAATATCGCCAAGGTCAGAGAACCGGATATGTCGCTGATCAGGGCGCGGATGCACGGTCAATCCCGCAGCGCCGGCTGCGAGGGCTGCGCGCCCAAGCCCGATGACACTTGGCCAAGGGAGATCACGCCGGTTGCGCAACATGGCGATGGCGTTGAGATTGACGGACAGTTTTGCAGGCATAGAGCTTCGTCCCCTCAAATCAGGATATGGCTTTATATCGCCTGCTCATAAAAAATGTGAGTGTTTTCCGGTCGCACCCTGCGCGCAATCCCCAACAGCGTCATCGCTGTAAATTTCGTAAGCCTGCCGCAACTTTTGGGTATCCTAAAGCGTTTGAATACCGGAAACAAAGCATTTCCAACAAAAGTGCGTAGCGGTTTTGTGTCGGATAGTGCGTAAAAACAAATAGTTAGAGCAGGTCCAACTTTTCAATAGTAACCGCAACCGCTCTAAAACATGCGTCAGGTCAAACAAAACATTCAGGAAGTGGAGGTCAACGATGCGCAATGAAGACATTCCTGTCATTCGACGCATTCCCACCAATCGTGAAGATGCATTTGCTTTCGCAATCGAGGGGCATCTCAACGATGCAGCCCTTGAAAACCTCTATGGCCTGCTTGATGCGGCCTATGAAGGGTTTGAAGAAATCGACCTGCTCATTCGGCTAACCGGTTATGAAGGGGTTGATTGGGGTTCAGCATTCTCAGAAAGTATGCTGTCCATGCGCGCAAAATCGCTGAGACACCTGCGCCGTTACGCGATCGTCGGCGGACCTTTGTGGATACAAGCCAGCGTCACTCTCATGCAGCCATTTCTTTCAATCGAAATGCGGACATTTGAAGCCGATGAAGAACAAGAAGCCTGGACGTGGCTCGATGCGGAACCCGCTGCGCAATGATTACTTGACGATAGTCAGCTGCTCGGCTGCTCGGGTGATGGCAGTGTAAAGCCAACGCTCGCGTGTATCACGGAAGGCGTAGCTTTCATCGAAAAGCACGACATTGTCCCATTGCGAACCCTGCGCCTTATGCACAGTCAACGCATAACCGTAATCGAAATCGTCAAAGCGCTTCTTGGTTTGCCAAGGAATTTCGGCATCCGGGTCCTCAAACTGGGCCTTGAGCAGCTTGATCTTGGCGACGCCACGATCCTCATCTTCTGGCGAAACCAGAAGATTAATACCGGGCTTCACCGTTTCCTTGGACGAAGTCATCACCTTCCAGAGCGAACCATTCAACAATCCCTTGGCCGGATCATTGCGCAGACAAACCAGCTTGTCGCCGGCCTGCGGGTATTCGGCGGTAAAGCCTTTCAGTTCGCGCAGTCGCTGATTATAGCGCTTGCGGGTGCGATTGGTTCCCACAAGCACCTGATCGGCTGAAAGAACCAGATCCTGATTAACTTCTGACTTGGAAATGACCTTTGCCCGTCCCTCGTCACAATAATCGAGTTCCCTGCCCTCGCGCACATCAAGCGCCATGCGAATGATAGGATTGTCGCGTGCCTGACGGTGAATTTCGGTCAGCAGGAAATCAGGGTCGTGCTCGGTAAAGAACCCGCCGCCGGAAATCGGAGGCAACTGCCCCGGATCACCCAGCACCAGAATAGGTGTACCAAAGGTCATCAGATCGCGACCGAGTTGTTCATCAACCATCGAGCACTCATCCACAACGATAAGTGCAGCCTTGGCAACCGGGCTTTGGCGGTTCAGCGAAAAGGTCGGTGATATCGACGTCTTGCCAGTGGTTTCATCTTCCACTGCTTCTTCACCACGCGGGCGATAAATCAGCGAATGCAGCGTGCGCGCATTGTTCGCGCCCTTTGAACGGAGAACCTGCGCGGCTTTGCCGGTGAATGCCGCAAACTGCACATCGCCATCGACATGCTCGGCAAAATAACGCGCGAGCGTCGTCTTGCCCGTGCCTGCATAGCCAAACAGCCTGAAGATCGGGGAGCGCCCTTCCTTCAGCCATTTTCCGACGGCCTTCAAGGCCTGATCCTGCTCCGGTGAAAACTGCATCCGTTGTTCAGACAGGATTCGCCGCACAAGAGCAAGCGGGAAGGAGAACAAACCAGCATCAAAACTTTGACATTGCCCGGCTTCACGTAAATCTGGAATATATAAACATGCCCTAATACATAATAACTTTATTCTAAATCACCAAGTAATAGTAGGGTGAAAGAATAAGTTTGAATCAATTTTCACTATAATTTAATTATTCGAGGCAAATAATATTTACCTAAAGGAGTATAGCCATGATGCTTGTTGTTTTTGCAGCTTTGGCACTTTCATTGATTTTCGCGTGGTTTGGACGTCAGTCCATCGCAATCTTTCTTGTTATCGTTTGCCTTGCATTGGGCGTTAAACAATTTCTCTGGGAAATATACAGCCCTGAATACGGCTTTCGGATGCCGTGGCTCCAGACGCAAATCATTGATCTGCCTCAGCCGCACCAGTTCGCATATGACTTCACGCCCAACATACAAGTGCATGGAGAAGCGGCATGAGCACTTTCAATTCAGATCATGATGCTGCTGTCGCTAAACTGCCTGCAGCGCTTCTCTATATTTATCTTCTCGGGATGATGGCGGTCGTTGCAGCTATTCTTACTGCGGCAATGGTGCTTCAATATGCTAATGGCGAAATACCGTGCCCGCTATGCCTCCTGCAACGTGTTGCCATGTTTGGCGTCTGCTTTGGTATCATCCTGCAGTTCCGTCACGGCTTCTCGTATCGCAATACTGGCCTGAGCATGATTTTCTCGTTGTTCCTGCTGATTGTATCGGTACGGCAGACATTGCTCGACATCTATCCACGTCCCGGACATGAATATATCGGCAGCGCGGTCTTCGGCCTTCATATGCCGGTTTGGTCGGTTCTTATTGCGGTGGCGCTTCTGATTGCTTTTGCTTTTCAGCTGATTGTCTGGGGCAGCAATGTCCAATGGCAGCAGAAGCCTTTGGCAGCATTTCCACTGCTTCGCACGCTTGCGACAGTTCTGAGCCTCTATGTGATCGCAATTGGAGTGATCAACTTCATCTCGGTCGGGGTTCAGTGTGGTGTGAATGAATGCCACACTTTTGGTTACGCACTTCTCAAATAGAAAAAAGACAGCGGCTCGGAATTATACGAGCCGCTGATCCTGCCTATTTGCTCACCAGCGCAGCAAATTTATCGAGATCGACGTTACCGCCGCTGACAATAACGCCAATTCGCTTACCCTTCAGCATTGGTGCCATTTGCAGCGCACCCGCAAAAGCAAGGCAGCCAGTCGGCTCAACAACCATTTTCATCCGGCTCGCGAAGAACTTCATTCCCTGTACCAGTTCATCGTCGCTGACGGCGAGGATGTCCCGGACTGTGTCGCGGATGACAGCAAAGGTCATATCGCCAAGTGCCTGTGTCTGAGCGCCATCCGCCAATGTCTTTGGCACATCGATATGCACGATTTTTCCCGAACGGAACGATTGCTGACCATCATTACCTGCCTGCGGTTCGACGCCATAAACATGGCATGATGGTGAAAGCGCCTTGGCAGCCAAAGCAGACCCTGCAAGCAAACCTCCGCCGCCCAGACAAACAAACAGCGCATCCAGTTGCCCAACTTCTTCGATCAGTTCCTTTGTCGCCGTTCCCTGCCCGGCAATAATGTCGGGATGATTGAATGGCGGAATAAGCGTCAGTCCACCTTCGTCCGCAAGCTTCTTTGAGAGCGCATCGCGATCCTCGGTGTAGCGGTTATAAGTGACAACCTTTGCGCCATAGCCCCTCGTGGCCTCGAGTTTTGCCGCCGGAGCATCCTCTGGCATGATAATTGTCGCGCTAATGCCCAACAGTTTGGCAGCAAGCGCGATTGCCTGTGCGTGATTGCCGGAAGAAAACGCTAGAACACCGCGTTTCTTCTGCTCATCATTGAAGCGAGACAAAGCGTTGAACGCACCTCGAAATTTGAAAGCGCCTATGCGTTGAAAGTTCTCGCATTTGAAAAAGAACTGCGCACCAGTTTCACGGTCAATCGTTGAAGAGGTGAATACTGGCGTGTGATGCGCATGTCCCTCAATCAGTTGAGCCGCAGACACCACATCATCATAGGTAGGAAGCGCAGACATCTTTCATTCCTTCAACTCATTATTTCAACATCGGCCACAGGCTCAGAATGAGCAGCAAGGCCATGGTAAGATTGAACCATTTCAACCGGACAGGATCGGAAAGCCAGTTGCGCAGAAGGGTGCCGAAACCTGCCCAGACTGATACACTCGGCAGGTTTACAATCGCGAAGGCGATGCTCACCAGGAGTACGGCCACATAGTAATTGTCATGGTTGGCATAGGTCGCGATGCCCGTGACCCCCATGACCCAGGCTTTCGGGTTTACCCACTGGAATGCAGCCGCCTGAAGAAATGTCATCGGCTTGCCGCTATCGCTGCCTTTAGACTCGCCAATCGAGCGCGACGTGGCAATTTTCCAGGCGAGATAAAGCATGTAGGCGCCGCCAGCGAACTTAAGCGACGTATAGAATGACGGCACCGTTTCGATCAGCGCACCGAGACCGAACCCAACCGCCAGCAGCAGAATGAAAAAGCCCACGCCTATTCCCAGCATATGCGGAATTGTCCGCCGAAAACCGAAATTCACCCCTGATGTGAGTAGCATCAGATTGTTGGGACCGGGCGTGACTGAAGAGACAAATGCAAAGACGAGAAGCGCAAGGAATATTTCAAGAGACATTGGTTTGACCTGATTTATAGAGACAAATTAGCTCAATAAAAAACCGGCACAATCGAAACATTGTGCCGGTTTTAGCCGATATTGTCTCGATCTTGCTTGCTTTTTATAGCCCCTGAGGACCGCGGTTCATCGCTGCCACACCGGTCCGGCAAATTTCCACCAGACCGAGCGGCTTCATCAGCAAAATAAACTGGTCGATCTTGGCGGTCTTGCCCGTAATCTCGACAATGAAATGCTCTGTCGTTGCATCGACGATCTTTGCATTGAAAGCATCGGTCAAACGCAATGTTTCCGCACGCGCCTCACCCTTGCCAGCCACCTTGATCAGCGCAAGCTCACGTTCAATTGGACGCTCGTGGCCAAGTTCCACAGCGCGATGGGTCATATCAACCACGCGGTGCACCGGTACGATACGCTCAAGCTGATGACGTATCTGATCAAGCACATTTGGCGTGCCGCGCGTAACAATCGTAATCCGCGACAAGTGCTGCTCGTGCTCGGTTTCAGAAACCGTAAGGCTTTCAATATTGTAGCCACGACCTGAAAACAGGCCGATGACGCGGGCTAGGACGCCCGGCTCATTATCGACGAGAACCGAAAGCGTATGCGTTTCTGGTGTCTGGGTATCCGCTGCAATGAAATATGCCGAGCCGGATGCTAGATTTTGTGCGTTCATTTTCTTTTCTCCGGATCAGACTAGGGCGCGGCCCTTGGCATCAATGGCGTTGGCAACGGCTTCATCAGTCGCTTCATCAGGCAACAGCATTTCATTATGTGCCTTGCCGGATGGGATCATCGGGAAGCAGTTGGCGAGATTGGCAACGCGGCAATCGAAGATAACCGGCTTTTTGATCTCGATCATTTCCATGATCGCATCATCAAGCTGAGCTGGTTTATCGCAACGAATACCATGTGCACCATAAGCCTCTGCAAGCTTCACGAAGTCAGGCATTGCTTCGGTATAGGAATGCGACAGGCGATTGCCGTGCAACAACTGCTGCCATTGACGAACCATGCCCATATACTGGTTGTTCAGGATGAAGATCTTGATCGGCGCTTCATACTGGATTGCAGCCGACATTTCCTGAATGCACATCTGGATCGATGCATCACCGGCAATATCGATAACCAACGCATCGGGATGTGCAATCTGCACACCAAGCGCGGCAGGCAGGCCATAACCCATGGTACCCAGACCACCCGATGTCATCCAACGGTTCGGTTCATCGAAATCCATGAACTGAGCAGCCCACATCTGATGCTGACCGACTTCAGTAGTGATGTAGGTATTGCGGCCCTTGGTCAGTTCATTCAGGCGCTGCAACGCATATTGCGGCATGATGACATCTTTGTTCGGTGCATAAGCCAGCGAGTTTCGCGCGCGCCAGCGGTCGATCTGTTCCCACCAGGCACCGATTGCCTTCTTTTCCGGCTTCTTTTCAGAAGCGCGGAACTGACGAACTATGTCTTCCAGAACATTCGCGACATCACCAATGATCGGAACATCAACGCGAACGTTCTTGTTGATCGACGATGGGTCAATATCGATGTGGATTTTGCGCGAATGCGGAGCAAAGGCGTTAAGACGACCGGTAATACGGTCGTCGAAGCGTGCACCAACACACAGCATGACATCGCAATCATGCATGGTCATGTTGGCTTCGTATGTGCCATGCATGCCCAGCATGCCGAGCCAGTTCTTGCCCGATGCCGGATAGGCACCCAACCCCATCAAGGTCGAGGTGATCGGGAAATTGCTGATTTCAACCAGTTCACGCAGCAGCTTCGTTGCCGCAGGACCGGAATTGATAACGCCGCCACCCGAATAGATAATGGGCTTCTTGGCAGTCAGCAGCATTTCAACCGCTTGTGCGATCGCCGACTTGTCGCCTTCAACTGTCGGGCGATAGCTGGTGCGCGGAGTTGTTTGCGGTGGCGTATAGATGCCGGTTGCAAACTGAATATCCTTAGGAATATCGACCAGAACCGGACCCGGACGACCCGTAGAAGCGATATGGAAAGCTTCATGAAGAACGCGCGAGAGGTCGTTAACGTCACGAACCAGCCAGTTATGCTTGGTGCAAGGACGGGTGATGCCAACGGTATCAGCTTCCTGAAAACCATCAGAACCGATGAGCGATGTTGGAACCTGACCGGAAATACAGACCAGCGGGATGGAATCCATCAACGCATCCTGCAACGGCGTCACAGCATTGGTGGCACCGGGACCGGATGTAACCAGCATGACGCCAACCTTGCCGGTTGAACGGGCGTAACCTTCAGCCGCGTGGCCTGCGCCCTGCTCGTGGCGAACCAGAATGTGCTGAACCTTGTCCTGCTGGAAGAGTTCGTCATAGATCGGCAGCACAGCGCCACCCGGATAACCAAAAAGATGTTCCACGCCATGATCGATCATAGCCTGAACCACCATTTCTGCGCCGGTCATTTCGCGTTGCCCTGCGGAGATCGTCGCCGCCTCGCTTTTTGCTGCCGTCATCGTCGTCACTTCCCGTCTGCTTTACATATTCAATTTCGTTGGTGTTTAGATAACAAAAAAGGCCCCCGAGGGAGCTTGTCTTTCGCGCATGGGAGCTTTCGCCGGATGGTTACACCATCCTGCCCATGCGCGTTCGTACCACAAGAATAAGAGCTGTTCTGTTCATGGTCGGGAGACTAATCACCGAAAATCGCTCCGTCAACGCATAAAATCATCAGGCGCGATATTTTCTTCTGTCAAACACCCGCGTTCGATAAGATTATTGCCCTGACAAGGCCTCATGACCTGAGGAATAGACATTCCAGCTTTGATCCAGCTGATTGCGGAACCATGTCGATTGGCGTTTGGCATATTGGCGGGTTGCAATTACAGAACGTTCGATAGCCTCTTCCCGCGTCATCTCGCTGGCAAAGAATGCAGCAATTTCCCGCACGCCGATTGCCTTCATCGCGGGCAGTGCCGGATCAAGATCAAGCCCCATCAATGCGCGTACTTCATCAAGCGCACCATGGTCCCACATGAGATTGAAGCGCTGGGCAATCCGCTCGCCCAACCACTTGCGATCAGGTAACAGCACGATCTTGGTTGCGCTAGCATCATCTACCAGCGCCGTGCCCGTTGCCTTCTGCCAATGCAGCAGAGACTTGCCTGTCCCTTCAAACACTTCCAATGCGCGAACGATACGCTGGCTGTCGGTTGGACGAAGCGTTGCTGCAATCTCAGGATCACGCGCCATAAGCATTGCATGAAGAGCTTCCGCCCCCTCTTCGCCCATCCGATTGCGCCAATATTCACGTATCTCGACAGGCACCTCCGGCATTTGCGACAGCCCACCCAGCAGCGCCTTAAAATAAAGCCCCGTACCGCCGACAAAAATTGGTACCCGCCCCTCAAGGTTGGAACGCGAAAGCAAGACCTCCACATCGGCGAACCATTTGCCGGTCGAATAGGAAACAGAGGGGGGAACATGCCCATAAAGATAATGCTCAGCCTCGCGCAACTCATCAGGCTGCGGGCGTGCGCTCAACAGGTCGAGCACATCATAAACCTGCATAGAATCGGTGTTCACGATGAAGCCGCCAGTCTTCTTTGCCATATGAAGGGCAAGAGCTGACTTGCCGCTGGCCGTTGGGCCAGCTATCAGGATTGCATCCTTCACCGCATGCTCACTCATCGTAGGAAATGCTCCTCATGTCCCGATCCGTTTCCCTCATTGCTACACTGATTGCCAATCCGGCCAAAGCGCTGCTTGCTCCATCGCTGGGGATTAAAGCCTCGGCGGCAGTGAATGCAACCGGACTTTATTGGCTGGCTGACGGCATCGCCTGCGACATACCGCTTGCCTCTGGCATCTCCCACGAAGAAGCAGAAAACACTCTGCGCGCTTCTCTCGATGGTGCACCTGTCGATGTGGTGGTGCAGGAACAGGATAGCCGACGCAAGAAAATTCTGATTGCAGACATGGATTCCACCATGATCCAGCAGGAATGCATTGACGAACTGGCCGAAGAAGCTGGCCTTCGCGAACATGTTGCAGCCATTACAGCCCGCGCCATGAACGGCGAAATTGAATTCGAGCCAGCACTTCGAGAGCGTGTCGCTCTTCTTAAAGGTCTGCCGTTGTCAGTCATCGATAAGGTTATCTCCACGCGCATCTCGCTGATGCCGGGCGGCGTTGAACTTGTGCGTACCATGCGCAAACACGGCGCATATACCGCTTTGGTGTCCGGTGGCTTCACCTCGTTTACACGTCGCGTTGCAGAAATGATTGGCTTCAATGAAGACCGCGCCAACACGCTCCTTCACGATGGCGCACATTTAAGCGGCACCGTTTCAGACCCTATCCTTGGACGCGAAGCGAAGGTTGAAAAGCTCGTTGAAATCGCTGATCGTCTCGGCCTTACGCCGCAGGATGCGATTGCAGTGGGTGATGGTGCCAACGACCTTGGCATGATCCAGCTTGCAGGGACAGGCGTGGCCCTTCATGCAAAACCTGCAGTCGCAGCCCAGGCCAAGGTCCGTATTGACCATGGCGACCTGACCGCCCTTCTCTATATTCAAGGCTATCGTAAATCGGATTTCGTTGAATGATCATTCTGGAAACGCCTCGCCTCATCATCCGCAACTGGGAAGATCGTGATCGTGAACTGCTTCACGTGATCAACTCCGATGATGAAGTGATGCGTTTCTTTCCGTTCCGCCGCAATCGTGCGGAATCGGATGCACTGTTTGAGCTTCTTCAAATCATGATCTCAGAAACCGGCTTTGGCTTTTATGCTCTCGAAGAAAAGCAAAGCGGACAATGCATCGGTTTTGCGGGGCTGGCGCGCACTGATCTGGAACCACATTTTCCAAACGGCACTGTCGAAATTGGCTGGCGACTCGCACGGCCATTCTGGGGCAAAGGCTATGTGACGGAAGCAGGCAAAGCGCTTCTCGCCTATGCCTTCGAAACATTGGAATTGCCTGAAGTCGTGTCCTTCGCAGTCTCCAACAACGACCGCTCGACATCTGTCATGCAGCGCATTGGCATGGTTCGCGATGCAGCAAGCGACTTCGATCATCCGCGCGTACCAGATGAGATGCCACATCTCAAACGCCATGTCGTCTATCGGACCATCACGCCTGCGAAGAACTGAATCACATTCAGAGCCAATTCCTGCAAGTGATTCAGAACACAAACAAAAAAGGCGTCGCAACACTTTGCGACGCCTTTTACTTTTAACAAGGCAAAAACCTAGAGCGGTTTCAGTCAACACGGAGTCGCTGGAACCGCTCTAAGTGTTTGTTTCATCGCATTATCCAACGCAAACCGCTTCGCACTTTTGCTGGAAATGCTCAGTCGATACGGATTGTCACGAAACGCAGCTCGCCCGAACGCGAAGCAAGCATCAGAAGTGCATTCTTGCGGCCCTCGCGGCGCAAGGCATCGATCCGCTTCTTCACATCGGCAGGTGTTTTCACCGTGACCTGACCGATATCGACAATAACATCACCGGTTTCAACGCGCTTCTCACCGGCAGCAGAACCCGGAGCAACGTAGAGCACGGCAACGCCTTGCACATCTTCGGCGATGCCAAATTCACCGCGAACATCATCACTGATCTCCGCAAGCTTCATGCCCATCACAGTTGTGCCGGCCTGCTCCTTCTGTTCTTTTTTCTGAGTATCAGGCTTTGACGCATCGGGTGCTTCTGCACCGTCTTCGCCCTCTTCCATGTCTGGTGGAGGAGCCTGATCTTCGGCCGCCGCTTCAGTGCTCTTATCGTCTTCAACCAGACGTCCGAGCTTGACCTTTATGGTTTTCTCTTCACCGTCACGAACGACGACAACATCGACCTCGTCACCGACTGCACTTTCAGCGACAAGACGTGGCAGATCCCGAGCACGTTCAACCGGCTTGCCATCGTAGCGGATCACCACGTCACCCGCCTTGATAGCCGTATTGTCGACGCCTGAATTTTCAATCAATCCGGCGATCAAAGCGCCTTTCGCGTCTTTCAGACCAAGGCTCTGCGCAATATCTTCGGTAACTGGCTGCAGACGTACACCAAGCCAGCCGCGGCGCACTTCACCAAATTCTTTCAGCTGATCGATGACACCGACGGCCATTTCAGCTGGAATTGCAAAGCCAATACCAATCGAACCACCCGACGGCGAATAGATTGCCGTATTGATGCCGATTACCTTGCCATCCATATCGAAAAGTGGACCGCCGGAATTACCCCGGTTGATCGCCGCATCGGTCTGGATGAAGTCGTCATAAGGCCCAGACTGAATATCGCGCTTGCGGGCCGAAATAATACCGGCTGTCACAGTGCCACCAAGACCGAAGGGGTTGCCGATCGCCAGAACCCAGTCACCAATGCGCGCCTTTTCGGAATTACCAAACTGCACTGCGGTGAGCTTATGTTTGGTCGGATCAACTTTCAGCACAGCTAGATCGGTTTTGGTATCCTTGCCGACAAGATCGGCCTTGAGCTTCGAGCCATCAACGAAATTCACTTCGATTTCATCGGCATCGGCAATGACGTGGTTGTTCGTTACGATATAGCCCTTTTCGGCATCTATTACAAAACCGGAACCAAGCGACTGCACTTTGCGCGAATCGTTGTTTTTACCGCCGTCCTTGTCATTGAAGAAGTCATTGAAGAACTCCTGAAATGGAGAACCTTCCGGAACCTGCGGCATTGGTACGCCGCCATCGCCTTCGCCGTCTTCCTTGACTGTCTGCGATGTCGAAATATTTACGACTGCATCCAGAAGCCCCTCAGCAAGATCGGCCACCGAGCCCGGTCCTTGGCGTACCGGCGCAGTCTGTTGCGCCCCGGCTTGCTGAGCAATTGCAGGCGGCATGCCAATCGCCACTGTCCCCGTAAAACTCATCGCTCCAAGAGCCACGGTTGCTAAAAGGGTGCGAGTAAATCCCGCCTTGGGTGCAATTGCCATGAAGCTCTGCTCCGTTTCTGTCTGCGGTGATAAATCGAGAAGATTAGATCGCTGCAAAATACGGCCTGTTTACGGCCCCGCATAGAGCGGTGAGCAGAAATATGATGGATGAAGTGGCTTATCCCCTGACAAGCCAGACAATGAAGACGCCGATTGCCAGCGCTGAAAGCCCTGCAATCCGAAGCATGCTTTCCGGCGTCTCGGATGCATCGCGGGCAAGCTTCCTGGCGAAAAAAGGAAAGCCGCCGTAGAGCAGCCCTTCAAAGACGAAGAGAAGTCCTACGGCGGCCAGAAAATCGCTCATTTGCGATAATCTCTCTTACTGCGACGGCGTTGCCAGTTTCCCGCCAGCATCACGGAAGAACTTGAAGAACTCCGAATCCGGTGAGAGAACAAGCGTCGTGTCTGGCGTCTGGAGAGCTTCACGATAGGCTGCCATCGAACGATAGAAGGCAAAGAAACCTGGATCTTTCGAGGCAGATTGAGCGAAGATATCACTCCGTTGTGCTTCGCCTTCACCGCGAAGGATTTCAGATTCCTTGCGTGCCTCGGCAACCGTTTCGACAACCTGACGATCAGCAATAGCGCGGATACGCTGTGCTGCTTCCCGACCACGGGCACGCAGACGTTCTGCTTCTGCAAGACGTTCTGCCTTCATGCGGTCATAGGTCTGCTGCGAGACTTCAGCCGTCAGATCGGTACGACGAATACGAACATCTTCGATGGTCAGACCAAGTGAAGTCGCATCGGCGCGCATCTGGTTAGCGACTTCGCGCATCATGTCGCCACGCTCTTCGGAGAGTGCAGCTTCAAAGCCACGCTGGCCGTAAACACCACGCAATGCTGCATCGAGACGCGTACGCAGGCGCTGTTCGGCGAGCAGGGTGCTGCCCGAAACAGTTTCACGGAACTTGCGAGCATCGGTAATGCGATAAACGAGGAAAGCATCCACGTCGTAGAACTTACCGCCCGAAACCTGAACGCGGATATCGTCGAGATCAAAGCGCAGAAGACGGTCATCAATCAACTGCACAGTATCGGCATCAAGAAAGCCGAAAGGCAGCTTGAAATATATACCCGGTTCGGTCTTTACAGCAACGATCTGACCGAAGCGCAGAACGATTGCCTGCTGGCGTTCGGTGACGATGAAGGTGGCCGAATATGCCAGGAAAAGGATGACGGCGATGATACCGCCAATAATCGGAAGCCTGTTCTGAGACATTACTGTGCACCTCCGCCGGTTGTGGTTGCGTTCGCGCCGGGACGCGGCTGCTGACGCATAAGTTCGTTCAGAGGCAGATAAGGCACAACTTCTTTTCCAGGCTCCACGATGACTTTTTTCGTGCTCTTCAGTACCTGTTCCATCGTTTCAAGGAAAAGACGGTTACGGGTAACTTCCGGCGACTTCAGATATTCACCAAGTACCGAGCTAAAACGCTGGGCTTCACCTTCAGCTTCCTGAACGACACGGTTTTTGTAAGCTGCTGCTTCTTCACGAAGCTGGGCTGCTTCACCGCGTGCCTGACCAAGACGCTGGTTGGAATACTGGTTGGATTCTTCTACGAAGCGATCTTCGTCCTGTTCAGCACGCTGTACTTCATCAAATGCATCGGCCACTTCACGAGGCGGTGCTGCATCTTCGATAGAAACGGCATTAACCTGAATACCGGTATTGTAGCGGTCAAGCGTCGCCTGAACGATGTCACGAACGCTCTGTGCAATCGCAGCACGGTTGTCACGGAAAACATCCTGAGCCGGTCTGCGGCCGACGATCTCACGGATCGCACTTTCAGAAACCTGCTGGACCATCGAGTCCGGATTATCGACATTGAAGAGATAAGCGCGCGGATCGGAAACGCGGTAAAGCACCGAGAACTGAACATTGACGATATTCTGATCGCCTGTCAGCATCAGCCCTTGCGTGGCGCTACGCGAGCCCTGCCCACCGATATTGATCTGCTTTTCGACGATCTGTGCCTTTTCATAGGTTTCGATCGGCCAGAAATGGAAATGCAGGCCTGGCTCGGAAACTTCAGCCTTTGGCTTACCAAAGCGGAGTTCTACAGCAAGTTCATCAGGCTGGACGGTATAGATGGATTGGAATAGCCAGAAACCCAGCACCGCTGCGCCGATGAGGAAAAATACGCCGCGATTGCTGCCGCCTTTGCCACCGCCGCCACCTGGGAAAACCTTCTTCAGACGGTCCTGGCCCTTGCGAAGAATATCCTCGAGATCAGGCGGTGTGTTCTGTCCACCACCGCGCGGTCCTTTCGGTCCCTGCCCCCATGGGCCGCCATTGCCGCCGTTATTATTGTTATTGTTATTATTATCGCCGCCGCCACCCCATGGGCCACCGCCGCCGTTCTGATTACTCCAGGGCATCCTCACCTCTCGTCCGGGAGACGGGAAAGCAAGCGCCACCTCCCGTCATCAACTAATGTTACCGTTTTATAGGCATCGCGAGGGCCGCTTTCAACGTGAGGCGGCAAATTTCCTGCGTTATAATTTACGCAACACGCCGTTCATATCGAATATAGCGTGTTGGATGGCTGTCTTTCTCGCCTGCAGGCACATCCTCGGTCGAAACGGCCTGCCAGACTTCCGAATCGATTTCAGGGAAATATGTGTCTCCATCGATCATGGCCAGGACGCGGGTGAGATGCACCACATCCGCCAATGGTAGCCCCTGCGCATAGATGTTGCCACCACCAATAATGCAGACTTCATCAACATTAAGCCCAGCCGCAAGCCTGCGTCCCAGATCAATTGCATCTTCAAGCGAACCAACCACCTGTGCGCTTTCCGCAGTAAATGCGGCATCGCGTGTCACAACGATATTGGGGCGCCCCGGCAAAGGACGACCGATGGAATCCCACGTACGGCGCCCCATGATGACAGGTTTGCCCAATGTCAGTGCCTTGAAACGCTTAAGATCAGTCGACAGCTTCCATGGCATGTCATTGTCACGACCAATGACACCGTTTTCAGCAGCAGCTACGATGATCGATACAATCGGCTTCCGAGTTGTCATGTCTTACACCGCAATCGGAGCTTTGATCGTTGGGTCGGCTTCGTAGCCGACAAGTTCAAAATCCTCGAAGCGGAAATCAAACAGGTCCTTCACATCCGGATTGATGCGCATTGTCGGCAATTGCTTCGGTGTGCGGGTCAGTTGCAAACGCGCCTGTTCGAAATGGTTCGAATAGATATGCGCGTCACCCAGCGTGTGAACGAAATCACCCGGCTCGAGCCCTGCAACCTGTGCAATCATCATCGTTAGCAATGCATAGGACGCAATGTTGAATGGAACACCCAGGAAGATATCTGCCGAACGCTGATAAAGCTGGCAGGATAGCTTGCCATCCGACACGTAAAACTGAAACAGGCAATGGCACGGTGGCAGAGCCATTTCATCGACCAGTGCCGGATTCCACGCGGACACGATCAAACGTCGTGAATTAGGATTTTCCCGCAACATCTTCAAAAGATTCGCTATCTGGTCGATGTGACGGCCATCCGGTGCAGGCCATGAGCGCCACTGATAGCCATAGACCGGACCGAGATCACCATTTTCATCAGCCCACTCATCCCAGATCGAAACGCCGTTTTCCTTGAGATACGCGATGTTGGTATCACCTTTGAGGAACCACAGCAGCTCATGGATGATCGAGCGCAGATGTAGCTTTTTCGTCGTCAAAACCGGAAAGCCTTCGGCGAGATTAAACCGCATCTGATAACCGAACACCGAACGCGTGCCTGTACCGGTCCGATCACCACGGTCAGAACCATTATCGAGCACATGCTGGAGAAGGTCGAGATAGGTACGCATAGGGATTACTTTCCGGGCCGATTCGTTTTAACACCACTATAAAGAAAAACCTCGGCGCGACGAGGCACCGAGGTCTCAAACTCCACAAGGGAGTGATATTATTAGAGATCGCCGAGCTTATCGAGCTGTTTGGCCACGAGATAATAGAAGGTGACGCGGTGCTTGTTGCGATCGCCCTTCATGACTTCTGCCACGTGATTGACCACTTCTTCAGCTTTCGCAGCATCCGCAACACCGAGCTTTTTCGCCACCCAGCTGTCGCGAACGCGCTTCAATTCTTCCGGGTCCGTCGCTGAAACGAGAGAGGAATCGCGATTGCGCAGCGCAATACCGAGATGCTTTACGATCTTCCCGACAACGGCTTCATCAGCGCCAGCATCATAACGACGTACATCCGCGAGATATTCACTCATATATCCACTCTCCTTCGATTGGGCTTTGCCCCGTTTAAACCTCCGCCAGAACCGGAGAATTTCGATCCCTATCAGGCATGCACTGATAGTGTGCTGAGGATTGACCAGCGGAAGCTGGCTGTCAATTAAAAATGAACGCAAAAAGCGAAGGCCTTCGACCGCCAACAACCTGTAAAATCACAACTACCCTCTTCCAATCGCGAGGAAGGACGCCTATATACGGCATGTCAGCGCAAGCTGACTATGGTGATAAATGGACGATGTAATAAACCTATTGGACCCGGGGGCGGTACCCGGCGCCTCCACCAGAACACAAGATGCTTCAGAAGCAAGTTGTGCTGTGGCGGGGGCGAAATAGGATCGACAAGGGTGTAAAGATCGCTCTTTTGCTCGGCATGATACCACCGTTATCGGGTCAATTGAGTAGTTGCAAATGACAACAAAGCTCAGGGTTACGCTCTCGCTGCCTAATGGCGGTGCGGGAAACCCACTCTAAAGCCCTTAGGGTTAGCACCTTAAGGCGGGGTTCGGAGGCACCTGGCAACAGAAGCCTCCACTTCGTTTCCTTACTCATAACCGATTGATTTTTGGTCATTTTAGTTTTCCAGTTTTCAACTGTTTTACAGTTTCGTTCTGTTTCCGTTTTTTTAGATCGATCAAAATAGCCTGTCCGCCCATCTTGCGATCAGCGTAACGGCTATATCTTTCGACCATCTGTGGACTCATTCCGACCGCATCACATATCTGCGGTGCACTAAATCCATCTTGGCGCAAACGAATGACCGCATTGGCACGCAAACCGTGCCAGACTACATCTTCGATCACCGGCTGGCCTGTTCGAGCGTCATTCAACCACTTCCACATAAGATTGGTTGTGAACGGTTTGCCGTTGTCTTGATAAAGAAATGGGCCGGGCCTTTTTTCCCATTTCGCCATTTCTGATTCCAGTTCTGGGAAGATTGGACACCAAGGGCGAACGCCGGTCTTCTTTTGTGGAAGGCTAAAGCCGCCCTCATCGATATCGTTCCAGCCAAGCCGCACAACATCACTTATTCTCTGTCCGGTATATCGTGCGAGAACGTAAGCGCGGTGCAACATGCCTGTGAAATTCTTGTCCGCGAATGCAAGCTGATCAGGCGTCCACGGCTTATGCCCCTCGCCTTGCTGAAAATGAGCCACACCTTGCGTTGGATCACGGCCTAGCAATTCACGCGGACCGCTGGCCCATCGGCACATTGCACGCAAAGCGTCGAGAAGGTTGTTTGCGGCACCCGGCGTAGTTGCGCCAATCTTTTCCATTAAGGCTTGAACATGAGACGGCCTGAGAGCCTCAGCTTGCAAATCACCCCAAACCTTACGGACGATTCGCAATTGCCGTCGATACTGTTCTGTAGTGCTGACGGCTAATTTGCGCGGCAATCCGGGCCATGCAGCCTCATATGCATCAATCAATGCGCCTATGGTACCGTCGACAACTGGTCCGCTGATACCTTGTGCCTGCCGGACAGCTTGCCAAAACTCAGGAGAATGTGGATCGTTGGGAAGCTTAACCCGCTCCCCAACATGATTTGTGCCCCGGCCTGTCTGATAGTAAAAATACTCTTTGCCGCGTGAAACGACACGGTGAACACCTTTTGGCAGCGATACGGTTGCCGGCCTACGATGCTTGCGAGACATTATCTAACCCCGCCATGAACGGATCATCGGAATGTCCACCGGAGGAATTTGCATCTAGTAAAGCTTGCACTTGCGTCCAGCTCCAACGCACTGATCCACCGAGCCTAACAGGTTTTGGAAGCAAGCCCCGCCGCACATAATCATCAACAGTAGTTTCGCTAATATCGAGTTCAGTGGCTAGACGTGCTTTGCCCAGATATGAAGGGGGACGATCCCCCAACAATATTCGTGGAAATTCCTCAGCGTTTTTCATGAGTACAGAACGTTTAGCCATCGCTCAGCCCTCCATTTTGCCGGAAATAGCCCTATAAGCAGGAAGAACGAGCTTTATTGCAGCCTCATGGAATGGGCTGTCATGTCGCCATTTGACGGCCTTGCGGTCATCTTTACTCAGTGGCGGCCAAACGCGGTATTCACCGTCTCTCGATACCAGAGCCGCACCCCGAATGGTGAGGCCACCGGCAACGCTAAGGTCGGCATAGGCCAGCAAATCAAAGTCAGGCTTTGCCGCACCGTTATAAAGCCGCATCCCAAGAAGCTGAATATCCATTTCCGCCCCCTTATCGAGCCAATCGAACAGCGACAGAAACCGCAGCCGCAGCCGCTGTTTCAACCGCATGGCCGATCAATGTATTTCCGGTATCGCTGGCAGTGACTTTCTTCGCAGTCGCATCCCAAAAGACTTTCTGCCCTTCGATCAGCCCTGCACCTGTAACTTTTGGAAGATTGAAAACGCCTTCCAGATAGGTTGATACTTTCTGGCCTGCACTGGCGTCTGTTGCGGCAACGCCGAATAGATCACCAGTCAAGAAACCTTCACCTGACACAACACCGGCTAAAGGCGCGGTGAGATCAACAATATTGCCATGCTGCACATAGTTTCGCATATCAGTAGCCCTTAGAAACTCTAGGATAAATCAACCGGCGCGACGGTTTTAAAGCCGTCGCAATCCGGGTTTCGAGATCAGCAATGGCAGCGGCCAATTCAGCGTCACTGCGATATTCGGTTTCATCATCCCCAAAGCGGGTCTTGCGAACACCTTCGGCCCGTAAGGCTCGAAGGTTTGCAAGCTGCTGCTGCATCTCGGTTACGTTCATGGCTAAGCCGCCTTATGGTCAAGGCGCGTCCAGCTACGCCATTCGAGCCAGCCAAGGCCGAACGGGTGGCGTATCTTGAACTGCACTGCATCCGTATTAAAATCGATACGGCTGTCAGTGAAAGGCGCTTCCTGCCCTTGCAGATAAACCCGCACAGCGCCGTCCATCTTCGACGGTGCTGCAACCAACCACGATGCATCAGGATCACTTAGGCGCGGCTCAACGACCACTTGCAGCTTGCCTGCCAGCGGGTTCACGTCAGCGATTGCGGAAGCCTGAATGCTGGCGAGAAGGCGAAGTGCGGTTTCCTCAAAATCGGAATGCACAAGCCAATGTGTCGGATAAACACCGATCATTACATCGCCCACACCCTTACGCTTTGCCATGGCAGAGCGTGCGCCCATAATCTGCTTGACTTCCGTCAGACCATCCAGTGTGAGGTCAACAATATTGCCACGGCTTGCATGGAAAACCGTTTGACCGTCCTTCATTTTCGGACCGGACAAACTGCCCTGCTGCACATAAGCAACCTGACGATCTGCAATTTCCGCAGCCATGCGCTTGCCAAACTGCGTGCCGTCATTGCCAAGGCGCGAACCAGCATTGATCGTCAATTCATATGACTTGCTGGTAATGCCGCCGATCACGGCAACACTGACTGTCTCGCCGGTTTCGTGAATAAACGAATGCTTGTATTCGCCACTCTCTAATTTGTCGGCGATTGCAAGACTGGTCCAATCAGCAAGGCCGCGTGTTTCTGCATTGAATGTTGAAACACTATCGCGACCAAACAAAGCAGCCATAGGGGAAGCTGCTGCATCCAATTCCCGGCGCATAGCGAGATTGAAAGTACCGCCTGCAATCAGCGGGAAATCGGATGTGGTGGCAGCACGGCGAACAACTTCCGCATCAGATAGGCCAATGGTTGCAATACCAGCATTGCGGCAAAGACGTTCAGCCAATGCACGTTCACCTTGTGCAAACACTTCCGCAGCCTGCCCGCTAGGCTGTTCACCACGATTGACAGCATCATAGAAATTCACAACGGCATTGCGCAGAATGACAGGATTGTCGAGTGTCTCATCATTATGCTGCCGGATTGTGCGAACAGGCGGAGCGCTGCGCTCTACCGCTGCAAGCGCCAAGGCAGTACGCTCACTGTCTGGCGCGTCGGAATTGCGCAGCGCTTCACGCACAGCGTCTGGAACGCCAGCAGCACGGCAAACCGTGTCCCACTGCTCAACCGACATGCGGTTGTTTTCGATCACATCTTCGGGGTCCATAGGACTGCTCCTGATTTTTGAATGGGGATCAGCAGGATTGACCACAAAGCTGCCCTCGATCAGCTTCCCCGAAAGGGCTGTTCTGATCTTGCGGCCTGTTGCGGGGTCTTTGCTGTCGCGCCATTTCGAAACTGAAAAAGAAATGGAAAAGCTCGATTGCACGCCATCTTTAAGATTGGCGGCGAGCGCGTCATTATCAGCACGCGAAGATAAGCGCCCTTCGGCTACGAGGGCTTGAATGTCGCCTTCGATTGTTTCGAGGCGGAAGTTTTTAAGAATGCCCACCGTGTCCCGAACACTGATGGAATGATCTGTTTGCAGTGGCAGACTGTCCGGCCAGCCGTTAGCGCCGAACGATGCAAGGTCCAGCACTTCAAAATGGCTTCCACAATTTACGGGTGCAGATGTTGCGACAACAACCGTAAAGGATCGCGTTTCTGGATCGTAGCTGTTCGGCTTAGACTGTGCCTGAAACCGACGAACAAGATTTGTCATTGTTGATTTCCTTGAATTTTGACGGTTTTGTCGGCTTCAAATTCTGACTGCACAGTCTCGTATTCTCGGCCCCGCGCCTCGATGATTTCCTTGCGGGACTTTAAACCAGCATTCAGCAGGGAAATATCGGCGTTGGCTTCCTTGAGACGGTCGATTTCCGGCCAGCTTGGTTCGATCCAACCATGGTCAAGATCGGCTCTAATCCGGCCTGCCAGTCGCTCGATAGCCTGCCAGCGGGTGAACACGGGATCGAGAACGCCCTCGATCAAAGTAACTTTGCGAGTGGCTTCCGCCTTGCGGCGTGCTGTCAATGCACCGCCACGAAAACTGGAATAATTCACGCCCTCAAGATCGCCGATCAGATCTTCATAGGTCACACCAACCGATGCCGCTATCTGGCGATAAAGCACCTTGATAAAAGCGTTGAAGTCGGGCGACTGTGGACCGTTGACAACTTCAACCTGTTCACCGGGACGTGCACGAATAATAGCACCGGGTTCCAAAGATGGATTAGGCTCACCGTCAAAAGCATCTGTTCCGTCAGGACTGGTCAAGATTGCCGTCAGCATCGCACTAACCTGCAACTGCTTGAGCCGCGCTTCTATTGCGATGCTTGCATTGTTGAGAACCGGCAAAGTTGCGACAAGCGCACTGATACCGCGCACTTGTCCGGGAAACTCATGCTCAAACACATGCACAACATCCGGTGCATCAAATCGAACCGATTGCGTGTTACGGGCGAATGGATCGCCGGGAGAGTTCGGCAATATCCAATAACCAGCAATCACGCCAAGGCCATCACGCTCGACACCGGCAACGATAGAGCCGGACGCGCCCAAGTCTTCATTCTTGGAACGATCAAGCTGTTCGGGGTCGAGAAGCTGAAAAGCGTATCGGCCATCAATGACACGATGCAAACCAAGAATTTCACCGCTGATCACCCACGAACGGATCGAAGCACGCTGCATGGCAGTAACCGACATAAGCGCAGATGGGTCAATGCGCGTGGCATTGAACCGGGCACCAACAATCTGATCAGGTGTATTCAACCGAACACCACTGCCCACGATCTGCGATACAACCAGATTAACCGCCGAACGCACAACAGGATCATTCACATAAAGCCCAGCAACACGCTGGGAAACGGTCTGGCCTGCCTGTCGAATATCAGCCGAACCAGAGATCACACGCGGATCATCCGGCCAGTTTACGCTTGCAGCGTTCACGGCACGTTTATGGTTTGGATTCCCTTTGTTCGAACGCGAGAAAAGTTTAGGGAAAGGCAGGGCCATTATTCGATCTCCAATCTCTAAGCTTTATCGAACAAGCCTGCCAGCTGATCGCTGAGATGCTCGCCTAAAACCCTCGTATCGACAACAACGAAACCCGGTAAACGCAAGCGAAGTGTTTCTTCGAGGCTATATACTGTTTCAACTTGTAGTCGTTCACCCTGCCTGACATTGAACGCTGCTAGATATGGCAATTCTCCTACTTGCTTTGCGAACACTGGATCGTCGGCTACAGCGGCATAAACGAAGGGAACCGCGAAGCCAGCCACATGGAATGCATCACTGAGATCCGAGATTATGCGCCATTTCGTGAAATGGTTGACAATGGCTAATTGAGCTACATCGCCGACGACATACCCCCATCGGCCATTATCCTGCTGAGTACCAAGCTGGAGAAGTCCGCGCCGCCGCCAATCCCGCAAGACATCAGGTGAAAGGCCGGTTCTTGCTTCAACTTCCGAGGGTGAGATTAAACGAGTCATCTTAAATATCCGTGTGATTGTCACACACATAATACCGTGTGATGATCCCATGTCAATGCTCGAAAAAATGATTTATTCAAGCTACCACTTATATACTTGCCAAGCGTTGCGGTGTGGATAAGTTTAGCTACGAGCGTGATTGCGACATGTGCTCCCGCATTTCAACGCCCTCCAACGCTGCGAGTGCATTGAGCGCCTTCTTGTCCGCAACCTCAAGAACACGGCTCACGCCACCAAGAATGTTATTATATGGTCGGGATAAGTCTTCACTGATATTTCCCAAACATTCGATAGCAGTGCGCAATAACGCCGAAACGTCATATGCATCATCAATTGCAAGATTGAGTTCATCTTTATCGATCATGGCAAAATAACTCCCTTTTCAGCACAAATACGACGTGCATACGCAAGGGCTTCGCGCTTTTGGTTCGAATCTAAGCCTGACCACAACAGCAAAATTTCCGCGTCAATTTCAGACAAGCCTTCGGGATTAGCCGGAATAGCAGATTTCGGCATAATGTACCTCCATTGATATATTTTAAATCAAGTGATATGCGTAATATCATCAGATTTTTAATTGATCAATAGGCTATCAAAAGATATGTCACATATCACGGGATCGCAAATTCGCGCAGCCAGAGCATTGTTGCGTTGGCGTGCAGAAGATTTAGCGAATGAAGCAAAAATCGGCGTTGCTACAGTCAGGCGAGCGGAAGCAAAAGACGGCGACCATGGAATGACAGATGCAAACGAATCTGCAGTTCGCACTGCATTTGAAAAGGCAGGCGTTATTTTCGTCGCTGAAAATGGTGAGGGGCCGGGTGTAAGATTAAAAAAATCCGGCCAATAATAATTATAACCCGAAGAAGGAATACTGGGGGATTCTAGATGAATGCAATCCAAACAGAATACAACGGATACAAATTTAGGTCGCGGACAGAAGCAAGATGGGCCGTATTTTTCGCCGGTCTTGGAATAAAGTATGAATATGAAAAAGAGGGCTTCAAGCTTAACTCTGGTCCATACCTTCCCGATTTTTGGCTCCCAAAATATCAAATGTGGGTTGAAATCAAAGCTGATTATCCATCAGATCAAGAAAAAGTGCTTTGTGACGAACTAGCCGAAGTAACTAATTTTACTACGTTACTAATCTTCGGACAACCTACGCCAGAGGGCTACGGCATATACATATCGCCCAATAGTGATTTTCCATTTTCTGGAGAAAAATACCTATTTGGTCAAGATAGAAAGGTCGATAAGGTTCTTTGGATACTTGAAGAAAATCAAGAGCGCGGGATCTGCTTAGATCCTGATAAGAATGATCGGTCAGGAGATAAATATTTGCTAGGTCAATATGCATCTTGGATAAATGCCGCTCTTGAAGGGGCGAGTTCAGCCAGATTTGAACACGGCGAAAAACCAAATGTTTGAGAAAGAAAAAATCATGACCTCAGTCAAAATCGATGTACAAGAGCGGCATCCAGCTGGCTTCAAATCGCGGAGAGAAACACTTGGCTTAACCCAAGAGGAATTAGCAGCTTCCGCCGGCATAAGCGTTCAGGAACTTGACTCCCTTGAAAACACCCCTGCCAATTCTGGAAGTTACAACTTTGCGAATGCAGTCAAAGTTGAACAGGCGCTCGCCCAAGCCGAGCCTAAATAGCTAAATCAAGTCGCCAACTTGGCGACTTGATCAACTGGCCAACTTGGCCACATGAAATACGGGTGACACCGTGTCGCCCGTCCGGGCCTGCAAATTTGCAGCCCCATATTACTTATCGCAGCCACTTCGACTTCGTAACGGCCTGCACTTTTGGCGCGATTGTTTCTACACCAAGCCGCAAATCATCAATGCGCTGATCCCAGTTGATATTCAGTATCTGGCGTGCTGCGAAACCATACACAACACAATCCAGCGCTTCGGCTCTACGACCGGGAATGCGCTCAAATCGGCGTTGTGGCTGGCCGCGTGTATAGCGCACAACAACCCGCTCACTGGCAAGCTGTTCAAACCACGACAACGGCAACCGATCAGAGAAACGGATTGTTCGCCCTCTCGATAGCCGCGCTGTCAGGTGAGATTTCAAACCGTCCACGCCGACAATCCAAAGCGCCCCACCTTTCACTTTCGACTTGGATTTCTCAATCCATGGACGATTTCCGTTTACGCCCTTGATTGCCAGAACCTTACGCGAAGAACGCGGAAAGCAGAACGAATAGACGTTTTCCATCGTCTCGCCGTCAGAACTATCGATTGCAACAGCATCCAGCCCTAGCTTGCCACCGAGCGGATGATCAAATCGCATTTTTAGAACAGCATCAATTTCGGTCCATGTTGCGTCATCATCTGGCAAGCCCCAAATCACCTTGTGATCAAGGATCATAGCCTCGCCATCCCGCGTCCAACCGATAATTGTAACCTCAAGGCGGTCGCGTTGCGTGTCTACTCCTGCTGTGAGGGCAAGAACGCTTTCTGGCAGCATATCAAGCGAGATCGCTTCGACACGGCTTGCCAGTTCGCTATCGTCCATTTCCTCGCCGCTTTCACGCCACCCCTGCCCCAGCACAAGATTGATGAATGTTTGCAGCAAAGCAGGATCGTCTTTGGCTGCAAGAAACTCTTTGGCGAGAATGCCCCACGCTGCATTTTCCAGCGGCGACACTAGCGAGTTGATACGAAACCCCGCATGGCCTTTCACTTCCGGCGCTGTGATACGCCAGCGACCGGCTGCAACCATGCTGCCCTTGTATCTTTCCTCGACGACAGAACCGCAGCCAGGGCAAGCCCAATGAGCCTTTTCCGGCTCACCTTCCGGCCAGTGAATGTCCTTCCATTCGATTTCGTGGAAGTCTCCACATTCAGGACAAGGCACCTCATAAATTCGCTTGTCTGAACGCTCATAGGCGCTCAACACATGGCTGCTATCTTCATAGATCGGGGTTGAGCCGATTATGATTTTCCGATCAGGAAAAGACATGGTGCGCCGTTCGGCAATCGGGATAGGACTGCCTTCCTTGGTCATTTCCATGCCGTCAGTCTCGTCCATGATCAGGATACGGGCATTGTGAGCGCGAAGATTGCGCGGTGCTTTGGCCGCGATAACTTTGAGACTGCCCCCGGGAAAACGCCGTGACAAAAGCGTATTGCGTTTCTCGCTGCCTTTATCGCTTGCCAGCGCATTCGCAAGACATGGCGAAGCCTCAAAAGTCGGCTCGACATTCGACACAACAAATGTTCGGCAATCATCCTCAGTTGGCAGCACGAACAAAACGGGTGCCGGTTCGTTCACCACGTGCGAACCAAGCAGACCAACCAGCAATGTGGTATAACCAATACGGGCAGATTTCACGACCGTAATGCGTTCAATCTTCGAATCGCTCATTGCATCGGCCATGCCACGCTGAAAAGGATATAGCCGAATAGGGCCGCGCATGGCCGACACATCGGCAGGCAACCGCACTTCACGCTCGATCCATTGCGACAGTTGCAACCGTGCAGGCGGAATAATCGACCGGCGCGAACGCTCACGAACTTCGATAAGTGTTTCACTGATCATTGCCAAACTCCGTAAGCATCCGGCGCAGTTCGCCGTCTATGGCTTCAATATCCTCAGCCGTCAGGTGTGGCAGAAGCTGTCTCAGCCGCGAAGGCACGGCGAGAACGCTTGAACGCAACTGCATCCACTCACCCGACCAAAGCCGTTCCACTTCGCTCGCAGACACCAACTCACGCCGAATGGTCGCATTTTTCAGTTCGACAGCATCCGCTTGTGCCTTTGCCAGCCTTGCGCGTTCCGCCGTCAGTGAGATCGCCTGCTTTTCCTCACCGAACAGCGTGGCACCTTGCGCCTGACTTGCTGCACGTGTCGGATTGATATTCTCGGAGATCCAGAGTTTGCACCGCGCAACGTCAATTTTTCCATCGCGCTCCACAGGCATTCCCGCAGTGATCATCTGCGAAACCCGACCGGGAGAGACATTGATCAGCTTGGAAAAACCGCTTTTCGAAATGGTGCGCGGCTCTTGTTTTAACGCCGGATCGGCTGAAACTTCATGAGAAATATTCATGAGTATCACCATCTAACCAATTGTTTTTAGCTATAAAATTTAACTGCACAGACCGAAATCCCGCAGTCGCGCTCACCCGCAGCAGACAGATACCCGGAAGGACCCAAACGCTCATGCCCCGACTGCCCTTGCAGCCATTGGCACCACATTCCCGCCGCCTGCCTGCCTTGCCACCAGTGCAGCCATGAATGCTGGTAGTGCCTTCACTCCACCGCGTGGGAAGCTCATAGCCTTGGCATCCCGTGGAAACGGCCAGCCCCTTGCCTCAAACTCGCACTGCCAATCGTTCCATTGAGCGCTGCCCGATGTGACAGCTTCCATCTCGAAAGCCATCTTGCGGATCGAAGGCGCAAGCGTTTCATGCTCAAGCGCCTTTGGCTGTTCGAACATGCTGTTGATCTCAGGCCATCCATGCTTAGCTTGATGATCCAGAACAAGGGCTGGTCTTTTCTCAATCTCAATCAGGTTTCGAAGCAAAGCGGTTCCCGGCCTTGGCAATGCCCCCGGCCCTTTTGCCAATTTGTCGAAAACAGCTATCGACCATGCCGCCTTGAATGGTTCATCGGCAGCGTCATGCACACGCGCCGCGCTCAAGGATTTAATCAGGGATTTATTCAAAGAGGTTTGTAGGACATATTTGTCCACCTTTTCGGCATTCAAATGTCCACCTTTAGGGACAGCCGTGTCCACCTTTTCAACTAAACGTGGACAATTCTGTCCACCTTTATCAGGCGCGATAAACGCTATATCAGCGCCCGTTTCGTCCGCTTTCGTGCCTACCTTGATAACTGCAAAATACGTCAGCGCCTTCGAACGTCCGCCATTGCCATTCGTCGCAACATGGCCGCGCTCACGCAATAATGAGACAGCGCGCTGGATCGTCTTTGGAGAGCAACCAGCCTCTTTTGCAAGCGTCTCATATGACGGCCATGCATTCAGGTTTCCGCTACTGGCGAAGCCCCTGCGATTGAAATAGCGGCTAATACGAAAGGCAGCATCGCGTGATACTGTCGTAAGCTGCTGATCATCGTAAATCTGATCCAGCCACGCCATGCGGCTACGGGTGAAATCATCGCTCATTGCTACGATCCCCCGTATTGCTTGAATTTGCCAGCATACGCGCTTGTTTCATCGCTTCGATAGCGTCTAGCGCTGTAAGAGCAAAACGCTCACGTAGGACAGGTATTTTGGCGCCTACGCATTGCTGTCCGCATTCAAACAGCCATTTCGCAGCAACAAGAATTTCTGGATTAAGCTGATCAGCCATCATCAAGCCTCACCAAGCTGCAAGACTAAACGAGTTTCACCACGATCATCAACCGCAGCAACTTCAAACCAAGGCTGGCCCGGACGTGCCAAAGCTCGCACCTTGTCCTTTGCCCTGACTGTGACAGTCGGGTATTTGGTACGGTCGATATGAAGTTCTGATTTTTGGGCAACGATACGCGTGCGCCAAGATGATTTGCTCGAACCGCCAATCGTAGTGGACTTGCCACCACCAACGCGCAGAACGGCTTCTATCTCGATTATAGGGCGGCTGGGATCGGTAGTGCCTTGAGCCGTGAAAAACGACAATCGAACCGGCTCAGCAAATGCCCGATCGACAACGGCCATGGCCCGATCTCGTAAGCGATGATAACGTGCAGGCATCATATCGACACCTCACATACATCAGCGGCAGCAATTATTTGCCCGCGTTCAACCGCTTTACAGTAAGCCGGTTTGTTCCAATAATGTTCATGGTTTTCCTGTAGTTCGCTGGAAAACCTATTCTCTTTAATTTCAATAAGTAAGGTGGGTTCAAGTGGAAGCCTCCACTTTCCTTCACTAATTGAATTCTTAGCATTCAGACCACCAGATCGTGTCCGACAATCGAAACGATTTTCGGCAGGTGTCATTCCATTGTGAAAGCTGGGTGGCCTTCCAAAAGTGGTGCTCGTTTTTGGGAGAAAGACATGCGTAAGACAAGATTTAAAGCGTGCCGCATGGTTATGATAAAACGCGGCACGCTTTAGAAAAGTCAGACTATTGCTGGCTCAGTTTCAGCCACTTTTGTTTCCGTTAGCGCAGTCTCCGCCGGTTGTGTTTTCGACGAAAGAGCGATCATTGCGATGATGAATGCAAGGACGGCGCAGGCCGCAATGCCAGCGACCATCGGCAAGGGCGATCCATCAAAGACAGCACTCGTCACGGCAATAGCCAAACCGCCGATGACAAATTGCAGTGTCCCCATCAGCGCAGACGCAGTTCCGGCAATCTCGCCATAATCCTCGAGGGCAAGCACCGCTGTGGTCGGAATGACAAGACCCAAAAATCCATATCCGACGAACAGGAATGCAGCCATCACATAGAGCGACTGGTAGCCCAGCAGAATGACTGCGAGTAGCGCAACCATCGACACAGCAAAGCCGGTGACTGCCATCTTGACCACACGGCGTAGTCCAAAGCGCGCACCAAGCACACCATTGAGCTGCGAAGCCGCGAAGAATGACACCGCATTGACGGAGAACGCGATCGCATATTGGCTCGGCGTCAGACCATAATGGTCGATCAGCACGAAGGATGAATTCGCCAGATAGACGAAGAATGCCGAGATACCAAAGCCGCCAATACTTACCAGACCAAGGAAATAGCGATCCTTAAGCAGACGCGCATAACCGCTGAGCGCACTGCTGATATTGCTCTCAAGCCTCGCTTCCGCACCGCGCGTCTCTTTGAGCAGCGATCCGATAAGGGCGATACCGATGAGGGCTGCAATAAACACCGCCCAGAACACGCTGCGCCAGCCAAAGAAGCTGATCAGCACCGAGCCGGTCAGTGGCGCCAGAATTGGCGAGATGGAGAAAACCAGCATCAGCAGGGACATGAGGCGCGCGGCATCCACACCCGTGTGCAGATCGCGAACGATCGCACGTGGAATGACGGAACCGGACGCAGCACCGATACCTTGCACGAAGCGGAACAGCACCAGAATATCGATATCCGCTGCAAAGGCCGATCCGATGCTGCCAATCGAAAACAGAACCAGACCGCCATAAAGCGGCAGCTTGCGACCGATCATGTCGGAAAGAGGCCCAAGGAAAAGTTGCGCCAGAGCCAGCGCCAGAAAGAACGCAAGCAGACTCATCTGCACCGCGCTCGTCTCCGCGTGGAGATCTGAAGCGATTGTCGGTAGTGCAGGCAGATACATATCTATTGCAAACGGACCAATAGCGGACAAAAGGCCGAGAATAATCGCATTGCGCACGAGACCAGAAGTCATGGGGAGGAGCGCTTTCATCAATGTTTCGTGAGTCGCCTGTTACGAATTTGGACCCATTCAGGCCCGCGGCACCGCTTGGGAGGATGGGAAAGCCTAAGTCCAAATATCGCAACAGAAGTTCTATCCACATGTTAATGCTGCATATTTTTAACAACTTCTGCGACGCCCCCGGCCCCCAACCGGATATCCCAGCCTTTAAAAATAGTGTAGCAATCGCCATAATGGACGGATTGTCAAAACCGATTTGACACAAGTGTAAAATTAGACACCATTGTCCAAATCGTCAAGTCGTCTTATGTTAAGGATATGAAACCTACTGACATGCTCGATATAGCCGTTCTATCGGATAGACCCGCCACCCTTCCCAAAGGGGTGGGTTCAACGGCCATCAAACCGGGGCAATGCATGAAGCGCGACTTCATTCTTTGCGCTGCCGCCCGCGTTTTTTATCGCGATGGTTTTCAGGGTGCGAGTATCGATTTGATTGCCAGTGAGGCCGGCGTATCCCGCCAGACGATCTATAATCACTATCGTGATAAGGAAGCACTGCTTGCTGCAGTTGTTGACGACGCCTTCGACAGAATGATGTCGAGCCTTTTTGCGGTACTCGCAACCTTTCCGCAATCGAGCGAAAATCTTGAGAACGATCTGATCACCTTCTCCATCAGAATGAGTCGCAATTGCGTTTATGATCCGTCGACCGCATTTTTACGCAAAGTATTTCAATCCGACGAGGACGCCCTTCCGCTGGGCTCAAAGCTTTGCAGCACCAAAGGCCCGGCGCAAGGTGTGCCCGCCATCGCCGCCCATCTGGCACGACTTGCCCTCGCCGGCGATTTGGTGATTGAAGACCCCGATCTTGCTGCCCGTCATTATCTGGCGCTGATCAATGCCGATATCCACTACCATCTCCTGACAGGTCAAAGCATCGACGATTCCATCATTGAGCAAAGTTCGATCAATGGCGTCCGAACATTTCTGATGGCATTCGGCAAGCGTGCATAAGCTGTACGCTTTGTCTTTTAGAACTTTCAAATTCACGCATTGATTGCGCTCTCGACCCCACCAACGTGGGAGTTGAGCTTTTTCACGATATAATTTTCAATTCCCTTGAGAACAAACTTGACATCAACCCGCGAATCCGTGGGATAAGCAAAATATGGTACAGGACCTGATCCGTTATGATATTCTAGCTCAGGAAGCCCTCCGTGGCGTCATTCGCAAGGTTCTTGCGGAAGTGGCGGCGACTGGCTTACCTGGAAATCACCATTTTTTCATCACGTTCCTTACAGGAGCGCCTGGTGTGCGCATTTCATCGCGCCTCAAGGAAAAATATCCTGAGCAGATGACAGTCGTGTTACAGCACCAGTTCTGGGATATGCTGGTTACGGACCAGCTGTTTGAAATCGGCCTTTCCTTCGGTGATGTGCCTGAAAAGCTGACGATCCCCTTCGCCGCTATCCGCGGCTTCTATGACCCGTCAGTGAATTTCGAACTTGAGTTCGATGTGTCCGTTGTCCAGCCAACGAGCGACAACGATGAAGGCAGCAATATTTCTTCGATTGAGCTGATTTCCTCCGAGGAGGCTCCGGCAAAGTCGCCAAAATCAAAATCCAGGCCGCGTAAAACTGCGACTGAAAAGGAAGATGCTGCTGCCAAGGATAAAGAAGCTACAGACAACGAAGAGACGGAACCCAAGCCGTCTGCAGATGTTGTCTCGCTCGATTCCTTCCGCAAAAAGTAAGTCTTCCCATTCTGAAACACTCTATGCGCCGGCAGAAGAAAACCTTCTCCCGGCGTTTTGCTTTTTTGGCTTAAAATTTCAGCGCTTATCATCGGCAGCTGCTTGGCAATTGACTTTAATCAAAGCGTGCAGACTATTAGACTGTAAATACTGGAGCACATCCCGAAAAGTGGGAACCGGTTTTCGGAACAAGATGTGGCAAAAACAAAAGACAGAGCATTTCTAATGTTTCAATTTAAACTGGAAATGCTCTGGATCGACGGCAACTCATCTGGATCGGTTATAATATGCTGCGTTTAATTGCTCAGATTGTCTTATGGTTTAGTGGCATCGTTGCAGGCTTCTTTGTCGCCAAAGACGCGCCGAATTTTCCGCTGTGGCAGATGACTTTCGGACTGCTTCTGCTCGTGATACTTTCACTGCTGATATGGTGGTTCACCAACCCGAAAAAGCCAGGTAAATAAGAGCATCGAGGCTGTTATCCCTCTGGCGGCTTATTGTTATGGCAGGCATTCATGAGTGAGATCGTCAATCTGCGCCAGTTCAAAAAGAACAAAGCGCGTGCCTCCAAGGAAAAGCAGGCTGAGCAGAACAGGGTTCTGTTTGGCAGGACCAGGGCCGAGAAGGATTTCGCGCAGGCAGAAATCCGTAAGGCAGAAAATTTTCTTGCACACAACAAGCTCGAGTCACGCGATAAATCGGACGACAACACGTGAACCAGTCAGCCCGCTTGAGAAAGCGCTCTGTCACTATCCGCGGCCACGCCACAAGCTATACGCTTGAAGAACCTTTCTTCGAAATCCTTGAAGAAATAGCCCAGAGCCGACAGGTTTCCTTGGCATCGCTGATTGCCGAGATCGATGGACAGCGTGAGCGCACGATCAACCTTTCATCTGCCCTACGCCTCTACGTGCTCGACTGGCTGAAATCGAGGCTTCAGATTTAGAGCATAATCCGACCGGAGTGAAACGAGGATCGATAAGATTATGCTTCGAACAAATGGGTTAGAGCGCCGATCTGTTTCAATCCGATAGAAACGCGCTCTAAGGCTGAGGGCTTGGCGCCGTACTCGGCGATTGCTCCAAATCCTTCAGAAATTCATTCAACGACTGTCCGCTCTGCCCATCCAGCTGAGCTGGCGGATTGCCACCCATTGCAGGGCGCTGCGCTTCCAAAGCATTTCGTGCAGCCTGCTCGCGCGCTTCAGCCTCGGCCTTGCGTCGCGCTTCCTCTTCAAGCCTGAGACGTTCACGCTCCTGCGCGTCCGATGAAAGCAGATCAAGCTGGCGACGTAGGCGCTGCTTTTCCATGATGCCTGCCTGCATGGCCTCGACCCGTTCCTGCTCGCGCTCGAGCGCACGCTGCGTCAGAAACTGAACCAAAGGCTGACGATCAAACTGAACCGATGGTTCTTCATAAGTCCCACCGATTGAATATCGCAGATTGGCGGCGCTACCGGACTGCGTGGCTTCAGCCTGTTTGAAAGAGAAACTGCCTTCTCCGTTCAGACGCAGTGTGGAGAGATCCAACTGCAAATCCCCTGCCAGCACCGTGTCACCCGAATTGAGACTAATCGGTGCCAATCGGGCAACACCCCCAGCCACTGTGAAATCAAATCGCGCATTACCTGCAACAAAACGTCCCTGACCAACTGCTTTGTCTGCAATCGCGGCAAACTGCTTTGCATCCGGCTGCGAAGTGCCAGCAGGTTGATCGCCCATGGCATCAGCGGCTGACAGCATGCCCGGGAAAGCGTTTTGATCAAGGCCATTGATCGCAAAACTCTCAACATCCGCACTGCCTGATCCTGCAAGTGATGAAACAAGATCAGCAACGCTCGTACCGCTGCCATTCAAAGACAAGGCTGCCTTAACCGTGCCTGCGAAGGGGCTGCTACCATCTGGCAGACGATAAAAATCCTGAAGCGCCGCACCACTCCATTTGAGATCGGAGGTCAAAAGCGCGGTTTTGTCAGTGTTGCGTAATGAAACATTACCAACCAGATAACCACCAGCCCAGTTGCCTGTCAGCTCCCCGAGAGTGAGATCATCCATGCCCTTCTGGAGTCGGGTGGAAAAATCGCTCAATGCCCCAAACCCGTCCATGTGAGCCTGTGCAGCGGTAAGCTTCATATCAATGAGCAAAGGCAAGGATGGTCGCACTGCAAATGGTGTCTTTGGCCAGATTGTCGCTTTAGACGGTTTAACAGGCTCAACAGCCTCAAGCCCCAGCATGATCGCTGCAAGACTACCCAGCTCAATAGAAGTAAGCTTGGCTTCACCTTTGAGCTGCGGCAGGCCGCTGTCGGAAAAGTTTGCCTCTATGCGCGCGGAAACATCATCGCCACCAAGCTTCCCCGGAAAATTTGGGAGGCGAAGAAGACCTTTGGCAAACTGGAAGTCGCTGGAAAGATCGGCGGACAGTCCTTCGCCAAATCCCGGAAGCGTATAACCCGCAGTTGCGATAAACGGCTGCAAATCAGCAGACTTCACCTGCGCCTTACCGCTTGCGGCAATATCGCCACCCACCAGCGAAAGGATGCCATCGGCGGCAGCTGTCCCATCAGGGGCCGTCAGCTTGAGTTGTGTCCGCATACCCGCGCTCGGTGCGCCTTGCATCGTCAAATCCGCAGTCAACTCACCAGCAAGCCCGAGAGGCAATGAAGGCACGCCCAGAAGAGCGAGAACAGTTTCTCCGTTCTGCGACGAGGCAGTTCCGTTCAACTGCATTTGCATCGGATCACTCTCGGAACTCCCACCACTTGTGGTGCCTGAGAGATCGAGCTTCATTCCACCCGCTTTGCCGGTCACGCTGAAAGATGCTTCACCACCCTCGGCGGGGGTCTTTGTGTTCGCTTCTTTGGTGCGTGAACTCTTGTCCTTGCCAACATTCTCCCCTGCAGCGGGCATTGGCGCAGCGTTGCCATTAGGGGCTGCGACCGCATTGGCGATAATATTAATCTCCGTATCGTCAAACAGGCCCGGATAATTGTCCGCGCGCGCTGAAAGCGACCGGAAAAATGGGATCAGTGGATGACGATGTGCGACCAGCGTCAGAAAATGCGACAGATCGGCAGACAGCAACGTAGCATCCAGCGAACCTGATGGTGCCGATGCGAACGGCTCATAAGCACCCGTCGCCGTTAAAGTCGTACCGGCCACATCGTTGACCATCAGGCGGTCAAAATCAAAACGTCCACCATGCACGCGCACGGCCAGATCGACACTACCTGCTTCCATATCCTCATACTGGACCGGACCAGCCTTGAAACCGATATCAAGCGCCTGTCCTTGAAGGGAAGCCATGCCATGACCACTCGAGAAAAAGCCGGTAAATGCTAGCAACGCATTGCTCTCTACTGCGCCACCGTGCAGCCGCAGCGTAATGGCGGGCTCGGCAGAACCCGCAACCTGCCGCAAGAAGCTGCCTTTCAGCGATGTCTGACCCAATCCGACTTCAAGTTCGTCAATGCTCTGCATGCCATCGCGCAGATCAACTTTGCCGGAGAAGCCGACACTATCAAGCTTGCGGATCGATTCATCGACGGTTTCATTGAGCCACGAGGCGAGACCGGACGGCTGACGCGAAGCCACAAGCATATCACCTGCAAAGCCAAAATCCCGACCAACCGAAAGTCTGCCCTTCGCTTCAACCTTCGTGCGTCCCGGCAGATCAGCTGCAAACTGGCGAATATTCCAACCATTACCATCAGGCCCTGCGCTGATCGTCACCGAACGAATTGTGGTGCCACCAGCAATGACCGCAGGCAAACGCAGTTCCACATTGCCGGGCATTCCCGGTATCGGCAATTGTTCGAGCATACGGCGGACAAGCGCTACACGATCACCGAGGGGCACAGGTGTGGCCGCTTGCTGGTCTTCTGTTGTTTCGACGGGCCCCCAGAAAATCTGCTGTCCATCGGCGCTGATATCAAACCGGGGCGTATCACCGTAATCAATGAATGCTTTGCCGTTCACTACATAAGGGTTATCCGCAGGCCCCTGTTCCATACGGAATTCGCTGGCATCAAACCGGCTTCTGTCCGCGTCGAACTTACCCGATACCCGCAAGTCGCTAAAAAATGGCTTGTCTGTCGGTGTCTTCTGATTTCTGGTGTTCTGCGCAACGGCATCCGCCGAACGAAGCGAGAAGTTTCCTGCGTACTTAAGGCGGCCATCCGTGAGCGTAATATCGCCATCCGTTTCAAAGGATGCTGGAATTGCATCAGGGGAAATGCGTGCTCTTAACCGCAGCGAACCATCAGGTTTCGCTTCACCGCTATTGAGATCAAGCGCGAGCTTCTGCCCTTCGATGTCCAATGTGCCGTTTGCCTGCCAGGGTCCCGACAAGCTATTCGCAGACATCACCGCATTAATGGAGGTGGCCGTAAGAATACGTCCGCTTGCTTCATCGTGTAATGTTGCTGTGCCGTCGAGGATTGAAAGCCGCTCGACCTTGATATGGGAAGGGTCAATTGGCGTGGAAGGACGAATTGCCCAATCCACCTTACCGTCCTTATCAAGGGATATAATGGCCTGCGGACGCTCGACGCGCATATCAAAAATCAGGAGCTGCCCGCGCAGAAACGGCATCAGTTCGGCATCCATCGAAAACGTATCGACAGTCATCACCGGATGAGCTGCATCGGCACCCACGCGAACATCGGAAAACGCCACAGAAGGAAAAGGCAGCAAGCGCGCGCTCACATCACCTGTCACATGGACCGGACGACCGAGTACCCGACTTGCTTCACGTTCAAAATCGGCACGATAGCCGCTCCAGTCGACAAATGGCGGCACAACGAGCGCTGCAGTCAAAAGCAGCACCAGCAATCCACCCACGATGACGAATATGCGGCCCAAACGAAGCTCCGATAAAATGCTAAATGCTCGCCGCATGAAACAAAGGGTGAATCACGCGGTCTTTATCGGTGCAACATAACGGCATCGTTCCGGCGATAACAAGGCAAATTGCCTTTCGCCGAAGCGATTCACGGCTGATTCATGAACGATATTGAATCGCCTTCTCAAAAAGACGATTCAAATGGCTGATTTGAATCAGGAAATAAGGATTTTTCCGGGGTTCATGATGTTGTCCGGATCGATCGCTTTCTTGATCATCCGCATGTAGTCGGTCGCTTCGCCAAGCTCCATGGGAAGATATTTCATCTTGCCCTGTCCGATCCCGTGCTCGCCCGTGCAAGTGCCTTCCATGGCCAGAGCACGTTTGACCAGTCGATCCATGAAATCTTCGGCACGCTCCATCTCCGATGCGTCATCCGTATCGAGCAAAAGCAGAAGATGGAAATTGCCATCGCCGACATGACCAACGACTGGCGCGATCAATCCGCTTTCAGCCAGGTCTTTTTCAGTTTCTGCAATGCAATCGGCAAGGCGCGAGATCGGCACGCAAACATCCGTTGAAACACCCTTGGCGCCCGGACGCAACAGGAAGGACGCCAGATAGGCATCGTGCCGTGCACGCCAGAGCCTATCGCGCTCCTCCGGATCATTGGTCCAGCGGAACTCTCCGCCGCCATTTTCCGCAGCGATTTCGCCAAAGATTTCCGCCTGCTCGGCAACGCCGGTTTCCGTGCCGTGAAACTCGACAAACAAATAAGGCTGCGCTTCATAAGGCAGTTTGGAATGCAAGATCAGCGCTTCCATCTGGAGTTTATTGACCAGCTCAATGCGCGCAACCGGAATACCCATCTGAATGGTTTCGATCACTGCGCGGCAGGCCGATTCAACATCGGGGAATGGACAGATACCGCCCGAGACTGCCTGCGGGATGCCCTGCAATTTCAATGTGAGTTCAGTGATGATGCCGAGTGTACCTTCCGAGCCGATCAGCAGCCTTGTGAGATCGTAGCCCGCAGCAGTCTTTTTCACGCGCTTCGATGTCTCGATCAGCCTGCCATCTGGCATGACGGCTTTCAGCGCCAGTACGTTCTCACGCATGGTGCCATAGCGAACAGCATTCGTGCCGGAAGCGCGCGTCGATGCCATACCGCCAAGCGTTGCATTCGCACCCGGATCAATGGGAAAAAACAGCCCCGTATCGCGCAGATATTCGTTGAGCTCACGCCGTGTGATACCCGGCTCGATCACACAATCGAGGTCTTCCGCATGGACCGACAGAACACGGTTCATCTGCGTGAGATCAATCGAAACACCACCCGCAGGCGCATTCACCTGGCCCTCAAGCGAAGAGCCTGCACCAAATGCGATCACGGGCACCTTATGCTCGGCGCAGGTGCGAACCACATCCTGCACGTCTTGTGTATTCTGAGCAAAAATAACGATGTCAGGTGCCTGTGTCGGCACATAGGTCGTCGTGTGGCCATGCTGCTCGCGGATTGCCTGTCCGGTCTGTGCGCGTTCACCGAAACGCTGTTTCAGGATTGCAACTGCGGCAGCAATACCCTCCTCATTTCGCTGAAGAGCAACCACATTCTGAAGTGACATCGTTCATTCTCCGTATTTCAAAGTTCAAGCAGAAGCCAAAGCCAGCGCGACCGGGTCTTGCCCCAGATGCTCGGCAATAGCCCGCACAACAAGGTTGTGATCCTCACGCTGCGGCAGACCAGAAACAATAGCCGTTCCAATGACACCCGCTCCCGCCACATGGATTGGGAAGCCACCGCCCGCCAATGCATAATCTGCTACATCCAGCGCCTTGTGTGCAGCGAACATCTTGTCGTCGCGGTTCTGTTCCAAAACGAGGCGATAGCTCGAAGCATGAAATCTGCGCACGACATTGAACTTGCGGCGAAGCCATTCACTATTGTCCACAGTCGTTCCTGCTGTTGCAGCAAAGAACAAGCGGCGATCCCAGAGCGATATATCAATGGCAACTGCAAGCTTTTGCTTTACAGCCAGATCACGTATCCGATGGCCCAGTGAAAACGCGTCGTTTTCATTGAAAGACGTGAAAATCAGCGCCTGTTCCTGCCGGATGATCTGCTTGATATCGTCACTCTGCGCCATGTTTTTCTTCTCCCCTGTGCATGTCGCGGAAAAGTGGGAACCGGTTTCCCGATAACGACATGCTTTAAACGCGATGTGAGTTCTTTTGCGCCCTCATTCACATGATTGCAACAGCTGAACAATGCCATCAAACTTGATTGATGGGACACAAGCGGTTAGTGGAACTTTATGGCTCAGAACCCAAATATTGATGTACCCGCAAAAGGTGACCGCATACCGGAGTTTGTGGAAACCGCCGTCTTTAAACGCGACGTGTTTTCCGAAACCCGCGCTGGCTATTTTGCAGGCGATCCGGACACGCGGATCATCCGTCGCGTGGTCAGCGCTGCACCATGGTGGTCGAAGCCGCTTGCCTGGATTCTGGCGCGGCGCGAAATCCGTGGACTGAAGACCGTGCGCGGTATCGAAGGCGTTCCACAGCTTCTTTATACCGACCGTGACGGCCTCTATCGTTCATGGACAGAAGGCACGCCGTTGCATCTTGCGCGTCCATCCGATCCAAAATGGTATCGTACAGCACATCGCATTCTACGCGACATGCGTCGCCTTGGTGTCACGCATAATGACCTTGCCAAGCCGCAAAACTGGCTAATGACGCCGGAAGGCGAAGCAGCCGTCATCGATTTTCAGCTTGCAAGCGTGCATCGTCGTCGTGGTGCGCTCTATCGCCTGTTGGCCTACGAAGATTTTCGACATCTCATTAAGCAGAAGCGCGCCTTTGCCGCCGATCTGATGACGCCGACTGAAAAGCGCATTCTGGCGCGCCGCTCACTACCGTCACGTATCTGGCTGGCAACTGGCAAGAAGGTTTACAACTTCATCACCCGTGGCATATTCAATTGGTCGGACGGTGAAGGTACAGGCGACCGCATCGACAATGAAGGCCCGACCATCATGGCCGCCCTCAAATCCGATCCGCGTGTTAAAGATGTGGCGCTGGCGCTTTATTCGCTGCCTGCGAAAGGCGTTGGCCTCTATGCTTTCGTTGAAACGCTTGATGCAGATGAAAAGAGCCTGCGCGTACGGCTCAAGGGCACCAAGCTCGAACTCATCCAGCCGGTCGCGCATTTGCCGCGTCGAGCCGATGGCACGATCCGCGATGACATTCTTCGTCTGATCGCCATGAACCAGATGACAGAACTCGATGACCTGTTGAGCCGCGAGCCGGAAATGCGTGGACTGGTCGAAGCTCTCGCTTCGCACCGCCTCAATTTCACCGACCGCCGCGTCACGCAGCTTGAGTAATTTAACGCTTTCGCTGGTTTTTCATCAGCGAATCACTACATTCGGTAGCAATGTCCGATTTCCCTGATGATATGCCGTTCTTCGGCGATGAAGCACCGGCTGACCGAGCGCCAGCGGCCGGAAGTATTGCAGCACGTGCCATGGCCGCACGCAACCAGCAACGTGGTGAACCTGATTATTTGCAGGGCCTGAACCCTGAACAGCGCCAGGCCGTTCTAACCACCGAAGGTCCGGTTCTGGTTCTTGCGGGTGCAGGCACCGGCAAGACGCGCGTGCTCACCACACGCATCGCGCATATTCTGACGACCGGCCTGGCCTATCCGAGCCAGATCCTCGCCGTGACCTTCACCAACAAGGCTGCGCGCGAGATGAAAGAGCGTATCGGCCATCTGGTCGGTGGCGCCGTCGAAGGCATGCCGTGGCTCGGAACATTCCACTCCATCGGCGTGAAGCTTTTGCGTCGTCATGCGGAGCTGGTGAACCTCACTTCCGATTTCACCATTCTCGATACCGACGATGTGATCCGGTTGATCAAGCAGCTTATCCAGGCCGAAGGTCTGGACGACAAGCGCTGGCCAGCCCGCACTTTCGCCAACATGATTGATGGCTGGAAGAACAAGGGCTTTGGTCCCGCAGATATTCCGGAAGGCGATGCACGTTCATTCGGCAATGGCAAAGGCCGCGAGCTTTATCATGCCTATCAGGAACGTTTGCGCACGCTGAACGCCTGCGATTTTGGTGATCTGCTGCTGCACCCGATCCGCATCTTCCGTGCGCATCCGGATATCCTGCGCGAATATCATGCAAAGTTCCGCTATATTCTGGTGGACGAGTATCAGGACACCAACACCGCCCAATATATGTGGCTGCGTCTGCTTGCCCAGCGTCCGAAATCAAGGACGACGGCACCCGCGCCCGCAGGAAATTCAGTACGCGGAACCGGTGAGCATAGCGAACTCGGCGCGGGCGACAACAAAGTCAATCTGTGCTGCGTCGGTGATGACGATCAATCCATCTATGGCTGGCGCGGTGCGGAAGTGGATAATATTCTCCGCTTTGACAAGGATTTTCCGGGCGCAGTGGTCATTAAGCTTGAGCGCAACTACCGCTCGACCGCACATATTCTGGGTACAGCCGCCCATCTGATCGCGCATAACGAAGGTCGCCTCGGTAAGACGCTGTTCACGGAAGCCCCGAACCCCGACGATCCTAAAGTAAAAATCCATGCCGCATGGGATTCGGAAGAAGAAGCCCGCGCAGTTGGCGAAGCGATCGAACAGGCGCAACGTCAGGGCCATTTGCTCAACAACATGGCGATCCTTGTGCGCGCATCGTTCCAGATGCGCGAGTTCGAAGATCGCTTTGTGACACTCGGCCTCAATTACCGGGTTATCGGTGGTCCGCGTTTCTATGAACGCCTCGAAATCCGCGATGCCATGGCTTATTTGCGCGTTGTGGCCCAACCCGCAGATGATCTGGCGCTTGAACGCATCATCAACACGCCGAAACGCGGCCTTGGTGAAGCGGCAATTCGTCAGGTGCATGATTATGCCCGCGCGCGCGACATTTCGATGTTTGCAGCGGCCTGCGATCTGGTTGAAACCGAAGAGCTGAAGCCCATGCCGCGCTCGGCGCTGCGTGAAGTGGTCGATAATTTCCGCCGCTGGCAATCGCTCATTGATAATACGCCGCATACGGAACTGGCAGAAAACATTCTGGATGAGTCCGGCTATACGGCCATGTGGCAGAACGACAAATCGGCAGAAGCGCCGGGACGCCTCGAAAACCTTAAGGAACTTATCCGTTCCATGGAGGAATATGAGAGCCTGCGTGGTTTCCTTGAGCATGTCGCGCTCGTCATGGATGCTGAGAAGAACGAAGATATGGATGCCGTCAACATCATGACGCTCCACTCCGCCAAAGGTCTCGAATTTGAAACCGTCTTCCTGCCCGGTTGGGAGGAAGGACTGTTCCCACACCAGCGTGCGCTGGATGAAGGCGGGCGTTCGGGCCTGGAAGAAGAGCGCCGCCTCGCCTATGTCGGCGTCACGCGCGCCAAAAAGAACCTGCATATCTGGTTCGTTTCCAACCGTCGTATCCACGGCATGTGGCAGTCGACCATTCCATCACGCTTTCTGGAAGAGCTTCCTGAGCCGCATGTGGAAGTGGCCGAGATGGAAGGCAATTACGGTGGCTACGGCAATAGCGGTTATGGACAATCGCGCTTCGACAAGGCCGATCCATTCCAGAACACCTATTCAACGCCCGGCTGGCAACGCGCACAACAGAACCGCACGGATGCGACACGCAACAATTGGGGCTCACGCTCCGGAGCCAATGTAGAACGCATCGGCTATGGCGAAACGGACTCCGGTTTCGGTGCCGGTCGTGGTTCTGTCAAAGGCCGTACGATTGATGGCGAACTGGTTGCGAAATCGGTGGCCGACAAGCCGTCGGACTTTTTCGTCGGCGACCGCGTGTTCCACATCAAGTTTGGCAATGGAACAATCGCAACAATCGATGGCAACAAGCTGACCATCGATTTCGACAAGGCCGGACAAAAGCGCGTTCTCGACAGTTTTGTTCAGCGCGCCTGAGCGATAAAAACGGTGATAGCCGGAGATTACTCCGGCTTTCCATTTTCCCAGGTCACATCACCTTTGAACAGCGGAACGGTCGACAGCGATGTCTTAGCCGAGCCGTCCTGCACCTGTGTTGCATGCGCGAGATAGAGCAGCGTATTGTTTTTCTGATCATAGATACGCGTGATGACCAGCTTCTTCCAAATCAGGCTTGTTCGCTCAGAAAAGACCCTCTCGCCGCCCTTGCCCAGCTTGATGTCGCCAATACTGATTGGTCCCGTTTGCTCGCAAGAAATCGACGCATTGGACGGATCTTCGAACCAGTTGCCCTTCTGCAAACGGTCAATCATTCCGCGAGAGAATGACGCAAGATGACAGGTCACACCCTTCACCTTCGGATCAGGCACCGCATCGATCACAATGTCATTGCCAAGCCAGTCCACACCAACCTGACCAACCTCCTCGGCAGACACGGCAGCTGAGGCACCGAGCAGTAACATTGGGGCAACCAGCAGTCCGGCGAGCTTGTTCATTTTCGACATTCGATATCTCCAGCAGTTTCCATATGTAAAATGGCGAAGCAAATCGGGCATCGCAAGTGAAGTGTGCCTAACCGCCCCATTTTTCCAGAAATGCTTCGATTTCAAGCGCCTGAATGTCCGGCACCGCCTCATAGAGCTTTTCCACCGGCCAATCCCACCAGCAAAGTTTGAGCAGTTTCTCGATGATCTTATCGTCGAAGCGCTTGCGGATGACGCGTGCCGGAACCCCACCCACGACGTGATAAGGCGCTACATCTTTTGTCACCACAGCATTCGCCCCGATCACCGCGCCATGACCAATTGTCACGCCGGGTGTGATCACCGCACCATGACCGATCCACACATCATTGCCGATTGTGACACGCTTCGCCTGCCGCCTTGCGCGAAAATCGCCATCAACACCCAGGTAACGGAAATACTCGTTCGGGCGGTAACTTACCTTATGCGTCGTCAGCCGCTCCATCGGATGCTCAAGCGCGTTGATACGCACATTGGCCGCAATCGAGCAGAATTTTCCAATATCGGCGTAGATCCCCTCACCATTTCGCTCAAAATAGGTGAAATCGCCGACGGTCACTTCACGCAGGATCACCCGCTCGCCAATGTCGGCATAACGGCCCAGTTTGGAAGCTTTGAGCTGCGCTGTTGAATGAATACGCGGTTCACTATTCTGGAAACGGAGGTCTTCACCCTGCGTCATTTCAAAACTTTCTGAAATCTTTGTATTCTGCTAGACTGAGTTTATCGTTCCAACATCGTTTGCAGTAGCGAGTTAGAGCTTGCATATAAGCGCCTTCCTGTCGCAGATCGATGTAAATTCTAATTAGCGCGCTTATGTGCGATAAACGCAAAACAAAATTCAAGGCTGACTGGACATGAAAAAATTCCTGCCCATCTTCATCTTCGCCTTCATCATCGTAATTGTCGGTGCGGCTGGCTTCAACATGCTGCGTGATCGCAATGCGGCCGACGAGCCATTCGGTGGGTCGTTTAATCTCGTCGCGATGGATGGACAGCCTTTTACTGAAAAAGATCTGCGCGCCACCCCATCTCTGGTTTTCTTTGGCTTCACCCATTGCCCGGATGTATGCCCAACCACGCTTTATGAGCTTGATGGCTATCTGAAACAGCTTGGTCCAGAAGCCGCTGATATTAAAGCGTATTTCATCTCTGTAGATCCGGAACGCGATACGCAGGAAATCATGAAAACCTATGTCGGCAACGTGTCTGACCGCATCATTGGCGTGACCGGCACGCCTGCAAACGTTGCCGAAGTGGTCAAGTCCTACCACATTTATGCGAAGAAGGTTCCAACCGAAGACGGTGAATATACCGTGGATCACACGGCTTCCGTGTTTCTGCTCGACAAGGGCGGACGCTTCCGCGGCACTATCGCTTATCAGGAGAACGCAGATACAGCCCTGCAAAAGTTGAAGAATCTGGCAAAGGGCCGCGCAAACGGTTAAAGAACTACTCTGAATCTTTTAGAGAGTTTTTATCCATGCCCCAATCACGCCTCTTCTTCTCAGTGGACAAGACGGAAGCCGAACGAATCTATGACATTCTCGAACGCGCGTTCGAGGATGACGGCTTCCCGATCGCAATCACCGAGATCGATGAAGACCGCCAGATTTCCGAAGTTTCCGTCTATACCGAAGATGGTGCTGAAGAGCTTGCAGCACGCATCGATGCACTGGTGGGCGCGGGCAAGTTTGAAACTGAAGAGCTGCCGGATATTGATTGGGTGACACATTCGCTCGAAGGCCTGAAGCCTGTTCGTGCGGGCCGCTTCTTCGTGCATGGCTCGCATGATCGTGACAAGCTGCAGCCAAACGAAATTCCGATTTTGATCGATGCCGGACTTGCTTTTGGTACTGGCCACCATGGCACCACATCCGGCTGCCTTGAAATGATTGAGGAAGTGGTTGAGCGCGAGCATCCAACCAATGCGCTTGATCTCGGAACAGGAAGCGCGGTGCTGGCAATCGCTATCGCGAAACTTGCGCCGATCCCGGTTCTTGCCACCGATATCGACCCGATTGCAGTTACCGTTGCCGCCGAAAACACCGTTCTCAATGGTGTGAGCGAACACGTCGTCACAGCAACGGCTGAAGGCTTCGACCATCCGATCTTCCGTTCCTACACACCATTCGATCTGATCGTCGCCAATATTCTTGCCAATCCTCTGATGGAACTTGCGCCTTCGCTGAAATCGCACCTCGCACCAAGCGGTTCGATCATCCTTTCGGGCATCCTCGACAGCCAGCATGATATGGTGCTTGCAGCCTATCAGGCGCAGGGTCTTACCCACGAGAAAACCTTTCATCGCGAAGGCTGGGTCACAATCCATCTAAAATAATGGCCATCTGAAATAGTGGCCATCTGAAATCACGCTGCTTTCCTTATTTTTTGCGAGTTACGCTCATGGCTTTTCAGACTTTTGATGTAACCACCAATCCGGCCAACGGTGCACCGCGTGTAGCTTTGCTACGCGCGAAGCTGGCCGAGCAGAGCCTTGATGGCTTTCTCGTTCCGCGCGCCGATGAACATCAGGGCGAATATGTACCGCCGCGCGCCCAGCGCCTGAGCTGGCTCACAGGCTTTACGGGCTCGGCTGGCGCTGCACTGATCATGAAAAAGCAGGCCTATATTTTCATCGACGGCCGTTACGAGCTGCAGGTTCGCAATCAGACCGACGGCAACGTGTTTTCTTATGAAAGCCTTGTCACCAATCCGCCTGCCAGCTGGCTCGCGGAAAACGGCAAGGGCTTGACGATTGGTTTTGATCCATGGCTGCACACGATTTCCGAAGCGGCGGCACTGCGAGAAGCTCTGGAAAATCAGGGCGGCAAGCTCGTGCCGGTTGCGCATAATCTGGTGGACCTCATATGGGACGATCAGCCGGAGGCACCTCTTGCACCGGTCACTATTCAGCCTGCCCGCTTTGCTGGTCATGAGGCCGAAGATAAAATCAAGGACATGCAGAAGGCCGTGGCAAGTGCAGGCGCAAACGCAACTGTACTGACCGATCCGTCATCGGTAGCATGGGTGTTCAACATTCGTGGCAAAGACGTCTCCAATACTCCACTACCGTTGAGCTTTGCGATTATCCCCGCGACTGGCGAGCCAGAACTGTTCATCGACGAGCGTAAGCTTGCCATCGAACCGCGCGCCTATCTCACGCAGCTTGCCAAACTCTGCGAACCTGCCAAGCTTGAAGGCCACCTGAGCGCGCGTGCGGCACAAGGCGAAACCATCCTGCTCGATCCGGCGCTCGCTGCAGAAAAGCTGCGCCTTGCCGTGGAAGCCGCAGGGGGTAGCGTGATCCATGGCAAGGACCCTGCCCGCCTGCCCCGCGCAATTAAGAACAAGGCTGAACTCGACGGCTCCCGCTCCGCCCACGAGCGCGATGGCGTGGCCATGGTCAATTTCCTATCCTGGCTTGATGGCAAAACACCTGGCACGGTTGATGAAATCTCGGCCGCACAGCAGCTTGAAGCAAGCCGCGACAAGGCTGGTCGCGATTTCCAGATGCCGCTCGAAGAGCTTTCCTTCGATTCGATTTCCGGTGCAGGTCCGGACGGCGCAATCATCCACTACCGCGTCAACACAGATACAAACCGCAAACTCGAAGATGGTGAGCTCTATCTTATTGATTCTGGTGCACAGTATCGCGACGGCACGACCGACATCACGCGCACGGTTGCCGTTGGTACGATTACTCCAGAAACGATCCGCTCTTTCACGCTCGTTCTGAAAGGCATGATTGCGATCACCACCGCTCGCTTCCCGAAAGGCACGCGCGGACAGGACATCGACGTGCTGGCGCGTATCGCGCTCTGGAAACAGGGCTTTGACTATGCTCACGGCACCGGTCACGGCGTCGGTAGCTACCTGTCGGTCCATGAAGGCCCACAGAGCATTTCCAAGAAGGGCGCACACGAGCTTCTGCCCGGCATGATCCTTTCCAATGAACCTGGCTATTACAAGCCCGGCGCTTACGGCATCCGCATCGAAAACCTGATTATCGTGAAGGAGGCGGAAGTGCCGGCAGGCGGCGAACTGCCGATGATGAGCTTTGAAACGCTCACCTTCTGCCCCATCGACCGGCGCCTTATCGACAAGTCACTGCTTACGCAGGAAGAGCTCGATTGGCTGAACGCCTATCATGCAAGTGTGCGTGAGAAGCTTATCGGCCATCTCGATGGCACACAGGCCAAGTGGCTGGAGGCAGCTACGGCTGCTCTTTAACCCGGAAAAAAGTGGCGCAGCGCGATCAACAGCGCTGCGCCTGCAAAAAACATCGTCATCATGCCCACGCGCAGCGAGAGCAGCACGCAGAAGACAAGCACAAGAAGTTCGCGCCAGCCGTGATCCGATGCAGGTGCTGCAACGATTGCCGTCAAAACTGCTGCAGGCACTGCATTCAATGCTGCTTCGATACGGTAATGCACACGCTCAAATCGCGATAAAATAAGATGTCCGCCGACGCGGGTGAGATAGGTGCAAACAGCGCCTGCAAGAATGATCCAGATCGTTGTAGACATGGCCTTATGCCTCCCCTGTTTGCGGCTTTGCGAGGACGGCTGCAAGCACAACGCCACCTATGGCACCCAGCGTCACATGCCATGGCGAGCCGACAAGCTTATAAGCAATGATCGCGCAAATCGCACTGACGATGACCACAGGCCACCAATGCTCGCGGTGGCGGAAGCTCATCACCATGCCAAGAAAATAGATCGGCAACAGGAAGTCGATACCAAGCGCATAGGGATTGCTAATCAGATTACCGAACAGCGCGCCGATGAGCGTCTCAAGAAGCCAGCAGATATAGATCGTTAGACCCATGCCCATATACCAGGCAAAACTGATTTTCCGGCCCGCCTCAGCCCGAATTTCCACTTCGGCATATTGTGGATCGACCAGCAGAAAGAAGGCAGCAGCCTTCTGCATGAATGTGAAATGACTGATACGCCGACCAACGGTCGCCGAATAAAGCACATGGCGAAAATTGACCGCAAAGATCGATAGAACAATTATCCATGGTGCAATATTCTGACCGAAAAGATCAAGCCCGACCATCTGGCTCGCGCCCGCATAGAGCATTGCGCTCATAAACACGGCTTCACTGATCGACAGGCCATTGTCGAGTGCCACAGCACCGAACAGCAGGCCGAATGGCGCGCTAGCTGCAACAATGGGCAGACCGCGTTTAACACCGACCCAAAAGTCGCTGCGTGCTGAAGCCGGTGCTGGCCGAAAACCCTGATCCACGAAAATCACTCCTCAATCATACCAAAGCGCGGTGCGTGAGCATCTCAGTGCCTTGGTATGAGAGTGGCTTAGGAAATTTTGCACCAAGTTGAAATCAGTTTTCGCGAAAAATCATACTATAAGAATCTCAAGCAATAAATTGCCCGTGATCAGCAGCATTTCAGCATCACCTATTAAAATGCGTGATGCATCAATGCATTATTCTGATGCTTGAGGAACAGTGCCTTCGATCTTCTTGATCCAGTCGATCAGCGGACGCGCCTGTTCAGCAAACTTCACCAGCCTGTCCGCAAGGTCGGCATGGGTGATGCTCTCTGGATCGATCTCCAGACGAACAGCAAAATGCCGGTTGCGGATCGCTTCAAGAAGGTCCTCATCGGTCACGGTATCAAAGCCACGCGGCGTACGCTTCAGTCGATCACTATCACTGATCTGCAAGCCGCTTTTCCTGAGCTTTGCCACAACAGCGCGATACTCATCCGGCTTTTCGACAATTGCTTCGCGGATGGCCTGCAACAGCTCTTTCTTCGGTCCCCACCACGCCACTCCAGCATAGCAATCACGCACGCCCGGCAAACCGATGCAGACATAAAAGCAACCGCTCTCATCCCATTTGGTGCCAGAGTTCGACAGAAGCGCTGACAAATGCCGGTTATAAGGAGCCTTATCCTTGGAAAAACGCGTATCCCGCTTGATACGGAACTGCGCTTTCACACGGTCTCCCTTGAAGGGGAGCCCCGCTTTCTCAAAGCGCGCCGTCAGTTCCTCAACCAGATCGCCAAGCGGTTCTTTCAGGTGCTCTTCAAACAAGTCCTTGTTTTCAACAAACCACTCGCGATTCTGATGAAAATCAAGCGCTTTGAGGAACGGAATAGCCTTGTCGCCGAAACCTTTGAACGGAGCCATCAACCCTCTCCAACCAGCTTGAGCCATGCATCTTCATCAATCACGTCGATGCCTAGTTCCGACGCTTTCGCAAGCTTCGACCCTGCCCCAGGACCAGCCACCACAAGATCGGTCTTCTTGGAAACAGAACCCGCCGTCTTAGCACCATGGCGCTCAGCCATGGCCTTGGCCTCATCGCGCGACATGCGCTCGAGACTGCCAGTGAACACAACTGTCTTGCCTTCAACCGGCGAACCGGTTGCAATGCGTGCCACTTCATCGAGCGGTGTTACTTTTTTGCGTAATTCTTTCAGAACTTCCCGATTGTGTGGCTCCGCATAAAAATCGACCACGGCTTCGGCTACAATGCCGCCAATGCCTTCAACGGCAATCAGATCCTGCCAGGCTTCGTTGCCCTTGTCAGTGCGGTCACCTTCTTTCGGCGGGACAGCCATTGTCGCTGCTTCGGCAAACTTGTCATAGGTCAGATAAGCCTTGGCAAAACGCTTGGCATTCACTTCACCAACATGACGGATACCAAGGCCAAACAGGAAGCGATGCAAAGCAATCTCACGTCGAGCATTGATCGCATCGTAGAGCTTCTTCACGGAGGTCGCGCCAAAGCCCTCAATGTTCTCAAGCTTTTTAAGCGAGCCAGATTGACGATCCTGCAACGTAAAAATATCGGCAGGCGATTTGATTTTCAGACTGTCATCTTCCGCATGGAAGAAGAACTCGACCTGCTTTTCGCCAAGTCCCTCAATATCGAAAGCATTACGCGATACGAAATGGCGAATGCGTTCGACCGCTTGCGCCGCACAGGTCAGGCCACCCGTGCAGCGATAAACCGCCTCGCCTTCCTCACGCACCGCATGGCTGCCACAGACCGGACATTCATGCGGGAAATTGAACGGCACAGCATCAGCGGGACGCTTTTCGAGCACAACATCGACAATCTGCGGAATGACGTCCCCTGCGCGCTGCACGATCACCGTATCGCCGACGCGAATGTCGTGCTCGTCGTCACGGATGCGCTCACCCTTGAGGCCGATACCCTTGATATAGTCCTCATTGTGCAGCGTCGCGTTGGTTACGACCACACCGCCGACGGTAATAGGCTCAAGGCGGGCAACCGGCGTCAGCGCGCCTGTACGTCCAACCTGAATGTCGATGCCGCGCAGGATCGTGGTTGCCTGCTCTGCCGGGAATTTATGTGCAATGGCCCAGCGCGGGCTGCGCGAACGGAAGCCGAGCCGTGTTTGCAGATCAAGCCGATCCACTTTGTAAACCACACCGTCGATATCATAATCGAGACTGGCACGTTCGAGACCAATGGCGCGATAATGTGCAATCAGCTCGTCCGCACTCTGCAAACGTTTTGTCAGTGGATTTACCGGGAAGCCCCACTTGGCGAACACTTCGACCATGCCGTGCTGTGTGTCGGCAGGCATTTCCGACATCTCACCCCAAGCATAAGCGAAAAACCTCAGCTTACGGCTTGCCGTGACCTTCGCATCCAGCTGGCGCAACGAGCCCGCTGCGGTGTTACGCGGATTGACATAGGTTTGCTTGCCTTCTGCCACCATTTGCTCGTTGAGCGCGAGAAAGTCGCTCTTGGCCATATAGACCTCACCGCGAACTTCCACGACCGCTGGAACACCCGCCGGAAGCTTATTCGGAATCTCGCCGATGGTCCGGATATTGGCGGTTACATTTTCGCCGGTCGTGCCATCACCACGTGTAGCAGCACTAACGAGAATACCATTCTCATAGCGGATCGACATGGAAAGCCCGTCAATCTTCGGCTCAGCCGTAAAGGCAATGGAATTGTCTGGCAACTGTCCGAGAAAGCGATAAACGCTGCCGACAAAATCCTGCACATCTTCATCCGAAAACGCGTTGCCAAGCGAAAGCATCGGACGCGCATGGACAACCTGTGCGAACTTGGAAACAGGCGTACTGCCAACGCGCAAGGAAGGACTGTCTGCCCGCACCAAATGTGGAAAGCGCTCTTCAATGGCATCATTGCGCCGTTTCAGTGCATCATAGTCCGCATCCGAAATCTCCGGCCTGTCATTGGCATGATAAAGCTCATCATGATGCGCAATTGCACGCGCCAGCCGCTCCAGTTCTGCTACGGCTTCAAGGTCGGTCAGTTTTTCAACGGAGATATCGGACATATGCGTGGCAAAACCTGCTGATTCAATTTTGCCCAACATAACCAAGAAATGAGGCTGCGCCTATGAAAACAGCAAATCGCACACAGACTGCTGACAGCGTATTAGTTAGCCAATGCGCTGTTCTCGGCCAGCAAACGCTCGGCTGCTGCACGCGCTTCATCGGTGATGCTGGCACCGGCGAGCATACGCGCGATTTCTTCCTGTCGTTCATCGACACCAATCGAACGGATCGATGTCGACATGCGATCTTCATTGGTCGCGGATTTCGCAATCAGAAAATGCGTAGAGGCACGCGCGGCCACTTGCGGTGCATGGGTGACGGAAAGCACCTGCACACGCGATGAAAGCCGCGCTAAGCGCTGACCAATGGCATCGGCAACCGCACCGCCCACACCGGTATCGATTTCGTCAAACACAAGCGTCGGAGCCGAACCGCGATCTGCAAGCGCCACTTTCAGCGCCAGCAGGAAGCGCGAAAGCTCGCCACCTGAAGCAACCTTCATCATCGGGCCAGCCCGTGTGCCCGGATTGGTACGAACCCAATATTCGACCGTATCGATACCTTCGGTGGCACGCGCATTGGTATCGGTCGTCATTTCCACGATAAACTCGGCGCGTTCCAGCTTGAGTGCCGGAAGCTCTGCCATGACAGCGGCTTTGAGATGATCAGCCGTGTCCTTGCGGCGTTCAGACAGAGCCTTCGCCGCAGTATCGTAAGAAGCACGCGTTTCGGTTGCCTGCGCCTCCAGCTGGATCAGCTTTTCTGCGCCCGCATCGAGATCAGCGAGGTCCGCGTCCATCTTGTCACGCAGTGCTGGCAAGCCTTCAACCGCAACAGAATATTTGCGCGCAGCGGCTCTGAGAGCAAAAAGCCGCTCTTCGACCTGTTCCAGCACACGTGGATCAAAGTCGATTTCACGCATGGCGTGGTCAATACCGTCCTGCGCCAGCGCCAGACTGTTAAGTGCCTCGTCTATCGCCTTGCAGACCGGCTCCAAAAGATGCGGTGCTTCTGGAATTTTGCGCTCCAGACGACGCACAAGGCTTGCAAGTGTGGGCACTGGCGAACCATTGCCCGACAGAAGCTCACCCGCTTCATTCACATCACCGGCGATTTTTTCCGATTTCATCATGATAGCGCGGCGTTCTGCGAGTTCTTCTTCCTCGCCGGGCTGCGGATCAAGCTTGGTCAGTTCTGCAACAGATGAGCGCAGGTAATCGCCTTCACGTTCCGCCTGCTCAACGCGCGCACGATGTTTCGACAAGGCGTTTTCAGCATCGCGCCATGCCTTGTATCGTTCGCGAACGACACCAGTCTCGGTATCAAGCCCGCCAAAGGCATCCAGCAATGTACGGTGAAGATCGGTATCGATCAGCGCACGGTCATCATGCTGACCGTGGATTTCCACAAGCCGCTTGCCCAGCTCACGCAGCAGCGCAACGCTTGCAGCCTGATCGTTGATGAAAACGCGCGTGCGTCCATCACCCATCTGGAGACGACGCAGGATAACGTCACCGTCATCGTCAAAACCATTTTCGCGGAGAAAATTTCTGGCAGGGTGGACGCCCGGAACATCGAACACGGCAGTCACCTGCCCCTGATCGGCACCATGACGGACCAGAGAAGCGTCGCCGCGTGCGCCAAGCGCCAGCGACAACGAATCGAGCAAGATGGATTTGCCCGCACCGGTCTCGCCCGTAAGTACGGACAAGCCGGTCTTGAACTCGATGTCGAGCCTTTCAATCAGGACAATATCGCGGATCGACAGGTGCGACAGCATGCGGGTATCGGCTTAGGCGCCGCCACCCGTGATGAGTGCCGAGGCCTTGGCGAGCCACGAACCGCCATTCTCACGTGGCTCAAGACCACCGCTCTGTAAGAGCTTGTAAGAATCCTTATACCAGCGGCTGTCTGGGAAGTTCTTGCCCAGCACCGATGCAGCCATCTGCGCTTCAGACGTCAGGCCAAGCGCATAATAGGCTTCCACCAGACGGGCGAGTGCTTCTTCAACCTGACGGGTGTTCGAATATTCCTCGACCACACCACGGAAGCGCTTGATCGCAGCCAGATATTCCTTGCGCTCAAGATAATAACGACCGACCTGCATTTCCTTACCAGCGAGCTGGTCGCGAGCGACGCGGATTTTGGTCTTGGCGTCGTCGGTATATTCCGAATCCGGGAAGCGATCGACCACTTCCTGCATCGCGGCAATGGCGCGGCGGCTTGCGGCCTGATCACGGGTCACGTCAGGAATCTGACGGAAATAGCTCAAGCCGATGATGTAGTATGCGTAAGCAGATTCAGGCGAAGTTGGATAGAGCGTGTTGTAACGCTTGGCCATGCTGATTGCTTCTTCATAATTACCCTGACGGTAATTCGTGAAGGCAGCCATGACGAGCGACTTACGTGCCCATTCAGTGTAAGGATGCTGACGATCAACAGCAGCAAACTTCTTTGCGGCTTCGCCAAGGCGACCTGCATCGAGGTTAGCAAGACCTTCGTTGTAAAGCTTGTCCGCCGGATCGATCGTCTCCACATACTTGGAAAGATCGATATCGTCGTTTTTGCTGGCACATCCCGCAAGCGGAACAAAAACGGCAAGAGCGCTGGCTATCAGCGCGGTTTTCGTCTTCACCGGGAATTTCGAACTCGTCATGCGGTCTCCGGCCATCTGGCAACGTCTTTTCTGTCTGGAGCAACGTGAACCCTTCAGTTCACGGCTTTCCCCATTCTTCCCAATACATCAGCATCAGCGCATAGGTAAACATAGCCGAGGCTGTTTTGGCAGTTCATAAACCACATGCTGGCGAAATCGGCAATCGTCAAGCTGATCAATCGTCCGAAAATGCGCGCATAAGGCGTGAATACCCCGGCCCAAAGCTACATCGAAGCTATATCTATGCAAACCAATGGCTTTTCCTCATCCGATACAGAGGTTTGGCTGTCAGTCACAACGAATACGCCGACTCAAAGCGCAGAAGACCCGGCGATCACGGCCCAATTATGGCCATAAACGCCCGAGCCTTCTGCACGAACTTTAAAGCGCCCAGGGCGCCGATATATTTGGCCGTGCAGCTACAAAGTCCAAGCTATCTGCATTCCGGCGCACACCGCTTGCTTCGACGACATCGTAATTCGACTTGTCGGCAAGAAGTGCCTTCACGGTTTCAGCGTTCAATCTGTGACCACCGCGATAGGAACGGAAGCAGCCAATAAACGGCAGACCGGCAAGCGAAATGTCGCCCACGGCATCCAGCGTCTTGTGACGCACGAACTCATCCTTGAAACGCAATCCGCCGGGATTGATCACCGAATTATCGTCGCCAATGACAAGAGAATTGTCGAGCGAGGAACCAAGTGCCAGACCTGCCGCCCAGAGACGCTCAACATCCTTCATGAAACCAAAGGTACGTGCCGTCGATATTTCCTTGCGAAAGGTTTCTTCCGACATGTCGGCAGCAAACTTCTGTCGACCGATCAGCGGACATTCAAAGTCAATCTCGACCTCAAATCGTGTGCCCGAATAAGGCTGAAATTCACCCCATGAACCACCGGCTTCCACGCGCACGGTCTTCAGAATACGAATAAAGCGGCGCTTTGCGTCCTGCACCACAATACCGGCTTCGTCAAAAGCCTCGATGAAACGTGCTGACGTGCCGTCAAGAATTGGAACTTCAGGCCCATTCACTTCGATAATCAGATTGTCGATTCCAACTGCAGCGATTGCGGCCATCAGGTGCTCAACGGTATTGACGCGTTCTTCCTGCGGCCCCAGTGCGGTAGACAGGTCCGTTGCGCCAATCTCCGAAACATGGGCGTGGATGTCGCGCGAAGCAGTCCCCAGGTCCGAGCGCTGGAAAATGATTCCCGCATCCGCATCAGCCGGTAAAAACGTCACCGAAGCAGGCGCTCCGCCATGGACGCCAACGCCTGATAGCGTAACCGCGCGACCGATTGTTTTTTGATAAGCGCTCAAAACCAGTCCAATCTAATTATCATATGAAGTAAGAGCGAAACCTCTACCGAGGTGCCCCCACCGAACGTGCAGTGCCCGTACTAAGCAATCACCAGCTTCCGTCATGTGTTTCTATAATAAGATAGATATGACGAAAATAGCGACGAACGCACGAAAAGCGGCTCGCATCCATATGCGAACCTTATCATGCCATCCCGCAGAAAATAGTGATGCTCGGCAGCCGCTCAAAATCACGCTTTCTTACAAAATGTAACGACGACTACTAAAGCCCATCATGGAAATGCAGAGGACGGCTTTCCCGCAACAACATGCTTCAAAACCACGAGCTGAAGCACGTGATACAGCAATTACGAACAAGACAGGTTCTCACGAAAAAAGCCGTGGGAAGAATCCCACGGCTTTCTCTATTTCAAAGTCGGATCAGATGATTAGTTCGACTGGCGGCGCAGGAAGGCCGGGATTTCGAGCTGATCTTCTTCCGAGGCAGCGCGTGGCTGCGGACGGCCCTGATCGTCAAGCTGGCCACGGCGTGGAGCATAGATCGAGCTATCCTGCTGCATTGGGCGGCGCTGTTCTGGCTGGCGCATTGCAGGCTCACGATGCTGAGCAGGCTCCAGACGAGCTGCTGGCTGTTCTTCTTCACGGCGCGACGACAGACCATGGGTCAGGCGCTTGAGGAGGCTCATCGGTCCGCGTTCTTCCTGAACAGGCTGCTGAGGCGCTGCACGACGTGCATTGATTTCTGCCTGAGCGACTGGGGGAAAGTCGGACACCGCCGGCATGCGCGGAGCAGGACGTGGCTGTGGAGCCGGTTCTGCATGCATCTGCTGTGGCTGCTGGTATGCCTGCGGCTGCATTGCATGGGCCGTCGCCTGATTGTTGATCATCTGCGGCTGTGGGGCTGCAGGGCGGGCAACAGGTGCACGTTCAAAGCTCTCAGCAGCAGGAGCCTGGAAAATGCGGCTCTGCGGACGGAAATCCGGAGCAGCTGAAGCTGCAGGCGCGGCGGTCGCGGCTGGCATTTCGCTTTCGATCGACTGAGCGACCGGAGCAGCTGGCTCAGCCTGACGTGGCTGTTCAGTAACCGGAAGACGCAGAGCGCCATGCGGAGCCATTGGCTTTGCCTGCTGAGCGGCTGGCTTTACTGGCTGGCGAAATTCCAGCGGCGCCGGGGCCGCATCTCCGATCTGCTTGTCGATGCCGGTTGCAACAACGGATACACGGATGACGCCTTCAAGGCCTTCGTCGAAGGTCGCGCCGAGAATGATGTTGGCTTCCGGATCAACTTCTTCGCGGATACGGGTTGCAGCTTCATCGACTTCAAAGAGGGTCATATCACGACCACCAGTGATCGAGATCAGGAGACCCTTTGCACCGCGCATCGAAGTTTCGTCGAGCAGCGGGTTAGCAATCGCAGCTTCAGCAGCAGCCATCGCGCGGCCTTCGCCCGAAGCTTCGCCAGTGCCCATCATGGCCTTGCCCATTTCGCGCATGACCGAGCGAACGTCAGCAAAGTCGAGATTGATGAGGCCTTCCTTGACCATCAGATCGGTGATGCAGGCAACACCGGAATAAAGCACCTGATCGGCCATTGCGAAGGCATCAGCGAAGGTGGTCTTGTCGTTGGCAATGCGGAAGAGATTCTGGTTTGGAATGACGATCAGGGTATCGACGTTCTTCTGCAGTTCTTCGATGCCGTACTCAGCCGTCTTCATGCGGCGAGCACCTTCGAAATGGAAAGGCTTGGTAACGACGCCAACGGTGAGGATACCGCGTTCGCGTGCAGCGCGTGCCACAACTGGAGCAGCACCAGTACCGGTACCGCCGCCCATGCCGGCCGTTACGAAGCACATATGCGTGCCGTTAAGATGATCGACGATTTCGTCGATGCATTCTTCTGCGGCTGCGCGGCCAACTTCTGGCTGAGAGCCAGCGCCGAGGCCTTCTGTGACGGCAGCGCCGAGCTGGATCATGCGTTCAGACTTCGACATCGTCAGAGCCTGTGCGTCGGTGTTGGCAACGACAAAATCCACGCCGCGCAGACCGGCATTGATCATGTTGTTTACCGCGTTGCCGCCGCCACCGCCGACACCGAATACGGTGATGCGAGGCTTCAGCTCGGTGATGTCCGGCTTTTGCAGATTAATGGTCATGGTTCTCGTTCCTCTTAAGCCTCTCACCGCTTCGCCGCCGCGGTGCTAATTGGTTATTACGCTGATGGTTACGCCCACATCACGCAATCAAATCACTCAATGTGTACTCAAAAACTCTCTCTCAGCCATTGGCTGACACGTTGAATCCGCCCGCCCGTACCAGTCATAAGACCGGAGGAGGCTGCCTTCACGGACCGTTCTTCAATGCCTGCCACCTGAGGGTAGATCAGAAGACCAACGGTCGCGGAGAAAGCCGCACCCTTAGCCGCCTCAGGCAATCCCGCTATCCCTAGCGGACGCCCGATACGTACATTTCTTGCAAGAATCCGCCGCGCAGCTTCAGGCATGCCCGGCAGCTGACTTGCGCCACCTGTCAGGACTACACGCTTGCCGACAATATGTCCGAGGCCTGACTGGTTCAGCCTGTCGCGAACCAGTTCCAGTGTCTCTTCCACTCTTGCACGGATGATCCGCGTCAGCACTGAGCGCGGATATTGATTGGGTACATCACGCTCATCGTCACCGATTGGCGGAACCGAAATGAGGTCGCGATCATCGGCAGCGCTTGGCAGCGCCGAGCCGTACATGACCTTGAGGCGCTCGGCGTCTTCCATACGCGTGGAGAAGCCGCGTGCCACGTCCATCGTGACGTGATTGCCGCCGATGGCAACTGCATCAGCGTGAATGAATTTGCCTTCGGAGAAAACCGAAATCGTGGTCGTACCACCGCCCATATCGATGCAGGCAGCACCCATTTCAGCTTCATCACCCACGAGCGCTGCAAGGCCGCTCGCATAAGGGGTAGCAACGATTGCTTCAACCGAAAGGTGGCAACGATTGACGCAGAGCTCGAGATTGCGCAGTGGCGCAGCATCTGCGGTCAGCACGTGCATATCGACGCCGAGGCTATCGCCCAGCATGCCGAGCGGATCACGAATACCGCGTTCGCCATCAAGCGTGTAGCCAACCGGCAGTGAATGAACGAGGTGACGTTCCGCTGCAAGCGCCTGCTTCGCACCAGCGGCCAGCACGCGGCGAATATCAGTTTGCTCGACTTCATGACCGCCAAGATTGACGCTCGCGGTGAAGGTTTCGCTCTTGAGGCGGCCAGCTGAAATATTGACGATAAGGCTATCAACCGTCAGACCAGCCATGCGCTCGGCAGCATCAACTGCGAGGCGAATGGACTGTTCAGCCGCATCCAGATCGATAATGACGCCGGACTTCACACCGCGCGAACGCTGATGACCGATGCCAAGCACTTCCATGCGATGTGTGCGGCCTGGCAGCAGTGCGCCACTTTCATGTGGACGCAAGCGTGCGATCACACAGGAAACCTTGCTTGAACCAACATCCAGAACCGTTAGAAGGCGCACCTTGCGCCCTGAAGTTCCGACCTGTGATGAACCTTTTCCGCCAAGAATACTCATACGCGCTTCCCCGTGCGGGATAATTCTTTTTTACGCTCCGCCAAGAACTTCTGGCGTTGCTCCATGCCGCTCGCAGTCAATTGAACCGTAACGCGATCATCCAGACGAAGATCGACAGATGCGATATCGCGCGACAGAAGTTGGTTTTCGCTATCGAGACGCTCGACTTCGGCGAGAGCCTTCATCGGCTCATCTTCCGGCAGCATGATGCGGACACCATTTTCAAGCAGAATATCCCAGCGACGGTCGGCAACGCGGATATAGGCGCGAACCTTGCCAGCCAGCCCCGGATAGGCCGCAACCTCGTCTACGAAGCCCTTAACGCGCTTTTCAGCGCCCTCACCCACGACAAGCGGGAGAGCGTTGTAACGGCCCGCACGAAATGGAACGATTGTATCGCCAGCAGAATCAATCAGCGAAAGCTCCTGGCCATTCTGCCAGACGGCAAATGCCTTGCGCTCTTCGAGAGAAACAAGCAGCGTGCCCGGATAAACCTTGCGCACTTCAGTGCTTTCAACCCAAGGCAGCTTGGCGATAGCCTGACGCGCCTGTTCGGCACTCAGGCCAACCAGTGACGTCTCACCGTCCAGCTCAAGCTGACCGAGAATATCGATGTCCGAGGTCTCGTTGTTACCAACGACCTTTACGTCTTCAATCGCAAAGCCAAATGTCGAAGCGGTCGCCTTGATCATATTCTCGGAATGACCGCCGAGCACCATACCGTAGATGCCGGTTGCACCGAGAAAGCCGAGCATGCCAATCGTGCCAGCATAGCGGGGAACGTTGATATTGCCCTGAAACAGACGGACAGCAAAGCGGAAAGGCTTCCGCAGGAGGCGCGGCAGAACAAAGGCTGCACCCGATGCATCCCGCATCGCGCCCGAACGCCTGTATTCCTGAGATCTGCCGTTTACCGCAAACAAGACGCGTCCTCCACCATCCAACTCAACAATTCACCAAAAGAGATACCTGCCGCCTTCGCGATATCAGGTACGAGCGAGGTAGGAGTCATTCCCGGCTGGGTGTTAATTTCCAGCCAAATAACTTCGCCTTCTTCGGAAAAACGATCATCGAAACGGAAGTCTGATCTGCTTACGCCCCGACACCCGATTGCCCGATGCGCCGTAAGGGCCATTGTTTGTATTTTTTGGTAAATATTTGGTAAAATTTTTGCCGGACATGCGTGAGTTGATGCGCCAGGCACATATTTTGAATCAAAATCGTAGAACTGATGCCCCACTGGAATGATCTCGCACACGTCCATGGCGCGATCACCCATCACAGCGCAGGTCAACTCACGTCCGGCGATGTATTTTTCGACCAGAACATCGGCACCATAATTCCATTCGGCAGAGCTGATGATTTGTGGCGGATGCGACTGATCTTCCTGAACGATGACAACACCGAAGCTCGAGCCTTCACGTACAGGCTTGACCACATAAGGCGGCTGCATCGGATGCTCGGAACTGATATCAAAACGGTTCATCAAACGCGAAGGCGCAACAGCCACACCCGCAGCAGACGCAACCGTCTTGGCACGATCCTTGTCCATGGCGAGCGCAGAGGCCAGCACACCGGAATGTGTGTAAGGGATCTGAAGATATTCGAGGATACCCTGAATAGTACCATCTTCACCAAAAGGACCATGAAGCGCGTTGAACGCTACATCAGGCTTCAGCTCTGCAAGAACGCTGGCGACATTGCGATCAACATCGATACGCGTAACGCGGTAGCCACATTCTTCAAGCGTCTTCGCACAGGCAGCGCCAGAGGACAGACTGACGGGACGCTCCGAAGAGAAACCGCCCATCAAAACGGCAACATGCTTTCCAGCTTTCTGTCCAGCCACGTTAGTCATCCCCTCTGCGCATTCCCTGCGCTCGAATCAAAAATAGAATCAGGATAGTCCGGCGACACAAGCCGCAGACACCCAAGTCAGGAAAACCCTGACGAATCAAATCACTGTACGGTTAACCATAAAGAATCAGAGAGTTGATTCCGTGGCAAGCCCCTATCAAAAGGGGAGCAACTTACGCATGCCTCAACAAGCGCAAAAAAGCCCGGAATTTCAGTGGGAAATCCGGGCTTCTTAAAATTAGACTTTTTGTAAGAATTCTTTCACTTCCTCACCTTCGCGGAACAAGCCGAGCCGCTTGATCTCCCAATGAAGGCGAATACCTGAATTCTCATAAACTTTAGCGCGAACTGTCTCGCCAAGCGTTTCAAGGTCATATCCGGTCGCGTTACCGGTATTGATCATGAAATTGCAGTGCATCTCAGACATCTGCGCACCGCCGACACGCAGACCACGACAGCCCGCCTTGTCAATTTCTTTCCAGGCGGATGTGCCTTCAGGATTTTTGAAGGTTGAACCACCCGTCTTTTCCCGCACAGGCTGTACCGTCTCGCGGTGGTTTTGCACCTCGTCCATTGCCTTCTTGATTTCTTCCCGGTCGCCCGGAATACCCTCAAACAGCGCTGAGGTGAAAATCAAATCAGGAGACGCTGAGGAATGCCGATAGGCATAACCCATGTCGGCATTGGAGAGGATATGCAGCTCGCCCTTACGGTCGAGCGCGCGGACTTCCACGACACGCTCACGCGTTTCAACACCATTAGCGCCCGCATTCATGCGCAAAGCGCCGCCAATGCCGCCGGGAATGCCGTGGTAGAAATGAAAGCCACCAAGCCCCGCTTCAAGGGCAGCTGCGGCTACACGCTTGTCTGGCGTTGCCGTACCTGCCCTGAGCTGCGTTTCAGAAACTTGCTGAACCTCGCCGAAGCCCCTCGCCGACAAGCGCACCACAAAGCCCGGGATACCGCCGTCACGTACCAGCAGATTGGAGCCGATACCTACAACCAGAAGCGGAATCTCTTCTGGCACAGCTTTCAGAAATTCCGACAAGTCTTCTTCATCCGCGGGCTGGAACAAAACCTGTGCAGGACCACCGGCACGGAACCAGGTGATCTTGTCCATGCCAGTATCTGGCATAAGCTTGCCACGCAGGCCCGACAGCTTGCCGTCGAGCTTCTTGAGAAGCGTCTCGCCGCTTTCCATTACTTCTTACCCTGTTCAGCCAGTTCTTTGGGAAGCGCATAAGCCCATTGCGTAATGTTGCCTGCACCGAGGAAAACTACGAAATCGCCCGGCTCAGCCACAGATGCGACGAGCGGCGCCAAGGCTTCAGGTCCGTTTGCATAACGTGCATCGCGATGACCAGCCGTCTTGATACGTGAAACCAGCGTTTCCGAATTCACGCCCTCAATCGGGTCCTCGCCAGCGGTATAAACCGGCATCACGATAACGGTATCGGCGTCGTTAAAGCACGCTGCAAACTCATCAAACAGGCTGTGCAGACGCGTATAGCGATGCGGCTGCACGATACCGACAACTCGCCCTTTGGTTGCTTCGCGCGCAGCTTTCAGTACAGCGCGGATTTCGACGGGGTGGTGTCCATAATCATCGAATATCTCGACGCCATTCCACGAACCCGTATGCGTAAAGCGGCGCTTCACACCGCCAAATGCACCAAGACCGCGACGGATATCATCGGCTGAAATACCCAGCTCATGTGCCACGGCAATAGCAGCCGTTGCGTTGGAAACATTGTGCAGACCCGGCATCGGCAGACGCAGGTCTTTGATCTCAGTCGTCTCACCCTTGCGCGAGCGGATCAGCACGTCAAACAGGCTGACTGCACCTTCCATGCGATGATTGACAAAACGCACATCGGCCTGCGGATTCTGACCATAGGTCACAATACGGCGATCCTCGATGCGGCTCACCAGAGCCTGCACTTCCGGATGATCGAGGCACATCACACCAAAGCCATAGAACGGTACATTCTCGACGAACTGCGCAAAAGCTGCACGCACATTGTCAAAATTGCCATAATGATCCAGATGTTCCGGATCGATATTGGTCACAACCGCAATATCGGCCGGCAGTTTCAGGAACGTGCCGTCACTTTCATCGGCTTCAACGACCATCCAGTCGCCATCGCCCATGCGAGCATTGGTGCCATACGCATTGATGATACCACCATTGATGACAGTCGGATCAAGATGCCCGGCATCCAGCAAGGCAGCGACCATCGAAGTCGTGGTGGTCTTGCCGTGAGTACCGCCAATGGCGACAGCACGACGGAAACGCATCAGTTCGGCCAGCATTTCAGCACGGCGAACGATCGGCAAAAGCTTTTCACGGGCTGCTGCAAGTTCCGGATTGGTTTTCTTGATCGCGGTCGAGACAACAATCACTTCCGCATCGCCAAGGTTCTCAGCCTTATGGCCGACAAACACCTCAATGCCCTTCTCGCGCAGACGCTGCACATTGGCGCTGTCCGACTGATCCGAACCCTGAACCTTGTAGCCCAGATTGTGCAGCACTTCCGCAATACCGCTCATGCCGATGCCGCCTATCCCGATAAAATGGACAAGCCCGATATTCAGCGGCATTTTCATGGCCGGTTTCCTTTTTTCAATTCCTGAACTGATTTACCCGCTGCAATAGCCTCTGCGAGATCAGCAAGCAACTGCGCGGCATCCGGCTTACCAACGCTTTTTGCAGCTTTTGCCTGTTGTTCAAGCCTTTCAGGCTCATTCATGGCAGAACTTATGATCTCAGCCAGCCGCTGCGCAGTCAGCTCGGACTGGCGAACAACCTGCCCACCACCGGCTGCTGCGAGGGCTGCTGCATTCGCTGCCTGATCATGATCAAGTGCGTGCGGGAATGGCACGAGCATCGCCGGACGACCAATTGCTGCGATTTCCGAAACCGTTGACGCGCCTGAACGGGAGATCACGAAATGCGCGTCTGCAATGCGCGCAGGCATATCGTTGAAGAACGGCGCAACATCTGCCGGAACACGCAAACTCTGATAGGCTGCGCGAACAGCAGCTTCGTCTTCTTTGCGGGCTTGCTGAGTGATCAGCAGCCTTGCACGTTCATTGTCAGGCAAAAGCCCAATCGCTTCGGGGATCGCATTTGAGAAAAACTGCGCGCCCTGACTGCCACCAAACACCAGAAGGCGAAAACGCTGACCTTCTTTGGCTGACTTATAAGATGTGTTGGCAGCAGCAAGCACTGGCGGACGAACCGGATTACCAGTCGCAATAATCTTGTCCGCATAGGCGCCGCTTGTCTCAGGCAAGAAACCACCGGCAATCGCCTTCACACGCCCAGCCAGCCCCTTATTGGCCCGGCCCATGACAGCGTTCTGCTCATGTACCATCGTCGGGATACCCATATTGCTCGCAGCATAAAGCGGCGGCAGTGTCGGATAACCACCAAAGCCAACGACGAGCTTCGGCTTCAAGCGGCGGAACAGCCTACGGCTATCGAGGTTACCCTGCCACAGTGACCAAAAGGTCTTGATAAGTGCAATCGGGTTACGGCCTGAAATCGTGGCCGAACGGATCACATGCACATGATCTTCGGAAAATGCACCGGCAAAACGCTGCGCGCGCGCGTCTGTTGCCAGATGCACGCCCCAACCGCGCGTCTTCAATTCATGCGCCAGCGCTTCCGCTGGGAAGAGATGGCCGCCCGTTCCCCCGGCGGCCAGTACGATTATGCCTTTTCCCATATTCCCCTCACAAAGCCGGAATGCGCTCACCCATACTGACCGTATGCGTCATGCGCGCTTCCGGACGGCGACGTGTCAGCGCCAGCAGGATGCCCATGGTGATCGCAATCGCAACGAGCGAAGAACCGCCATAGGAGATAAACGGCAGGGTCATGCCCTTGGCAGGCATCAGATGCAGGTTAACCGCCATGTTGATAATCGACTGAAAGCCGAAGAGGATCACAATGCCGGATACAGCCAATCGCGTGAACGCGTCACGCTCACGAAGCGCAATCGAAAGCCCGCGGATCACGATGAACGCAAAAAGCGCCATGATGATCATGCACAGGATGATTCCATATTCTTCTGCAGCAACCGAGAAGATAAAATCGGTATGGCTGTCTGGAATGATGCGTTTGACCGTTCCTTCGCCCGGTCCCTGACCAAACCAACCGCCGCGCAAAATGGCTTCGCGGCCCGCATCCACCTGGAACGTATCACCCTCGCCGGTCATGAAGCGATTCACACGGCCCGCAACGTGATCGAGCGTCATGTAAGCACCAAACGCACCGACAACCGCGATGCCGCCGAGGACCAAAATCCAGAACATCGGCAGTCCCGCGAGGAAGAACATTGCGCCCCATGTGCCTGTGGTGAGCATTGTCTGACCAAAGTCAGGTTGCAGCATCAACAATCCCGCAGTCACACAAAACAACATCATCGCCAGAAAATAGCCCGGCATGTGGCCGCCACGTTCCCGCTCAGAGAAAAGCCACGCGCAAATAACCACAAAGGCTGGCTTCATAAACTCGGATGGCTGAATGGAAACACCCGCAAGACTGACCCAGCGACGTGCACCTTTAATCTCGATGCCGACAAACAAAGCCGCTAGCATCAGAAACAGCGAAGCTCCCAACAGGATCAGTGCAAAACGTCTGATCTGACGTGGTGACAAGAACGACACCCCAATCATCACCGCCACAGCCGGTATCATGAAGAAGGTCTGACGCTCTACAAAATGGAAGCTATCAAGACCGATGCGCTGCGCAACAGCAGGGCTTGCCGCAAAGGACAACAGCACACCAAGGCCCATCAGGGCCAGACATGCAGCCAGAAAGTAACGGTCGATTGTCCACCACCAATTGGCGACAGGACCGCGGTCAACACGACTTACCATCAGCTTTCCCCTCTAATCGGCTCGACACCCGGGAGCGCAAGAACGGCGTTGCGGAATGCATCACCGCGTTTTTCAAAATTCTGAAACTGGTCGAAACTCGCGCAAGCGGGCGAAAGCAGGACAACCGGCTCGCTTGCTGCATTATTGCCCGCATCCCGTGCTGCATGCTCAACAGCCGCAGCCAAAGTGTCGGAAATTTCGAACGCCACGGCATCGCCAAGTGTGGCAGCAAATTGCGCCGCAGCTTCACCTATCAGATAGGCTTTGGTGATGCGGGGGAAGAATTCCGACAAAGCGCTGATACCACCAGCCTTGGGCACGCCACCGGCGATCCAGTAGATGTGGTTCACAAAGGATGACAGCGCAGGTGCTGTTGCTTCAGCATTCGTCGCCTTGGAATCATTGACGAACAGAACCTTACCGCGATTGCCCACCTGTTCCATGCGATGCGCAAGACCCGGAAAGCTTTTCAGACCCGCACGAATTTCTTCGATTGCAAGACCAACTGACAAACAGGCGGTGATTGCAGCCAACGCGTTCTGCGCATTATGCGCGCCACGCAGCGAACCGATGCCGTTAAGTGAGGCCAGTTCTTCAATCTTGTCGTTCGTTGTCGAATAAAGCTTCGCCCCATCTGCAAAAGCACCATTCCCAAGGCGCTTATCCTTGGAGATACGGGCGACTTTTACGCCACTGCTTTCAAGACGGTCTGCAATGCTGGCGCAATAGTCGTCATCCACACCAATAATTGCCACGCCGCTTTTCTCAACTAGCCGCTGCTTAATCGCAGCATAGTTTTCCATGGAGCCATGGCGGTCAAGATGATCAGGCGTAAGATTGAGAAGAATACCAGCAGTGGGATTGAGCGACGGCGCCAGATCAATCTGGTAGGACGAGCACTCAACCACATAGAAGCGGTTCGGCGCAGGCGCTTCCAGTGTCAGGATCGCTGTACCAATATTGCCGCCGAGCTGCATGTCGCGGCCTGAAGCCTTGATGATATGCGCAATCAGCGCGGTCGTGGTGGATTTGCCGTTGGTGCCGGTGATCGCGATAAACGGACAATCCGGTGCGATGTGATTGCGTTCACGCACGAAGAGTTCGACATCGCCGATAATCTCGACACCGGCAGCATGAGCGAGATCAACAGTCCAGTGTGGCTTGGGATGCGTCAGCGGCACACCAGGCGAAAGCACAAAGGCGGCGAACTGCGACCAGTCCGCCTGCCTCAGATCACCTGTTGCAATGCCTGCGCTCTGCGCGCGGGCCACACTGTCGGGATTATCATCCCAGGCAATGATCTTTGCACCACCGGCCACGATGGCCTTGGCCGTTGCGATACCCGACCCGCCCAGTCCGAAGAGGGCTACAGTCTTATCTTTAAGGGCAGTGATCGGGATCATTCGTCTGCCTTATCTCAGCTTCAGTGTGGAAAGGCCGATCATGGCGAGAATAATTGCCACGATCCAGAAACGGATCACGACCTGACTCTCCGTCCAGCCCTTCTTTTCAAAATGATGGTGAATTGGTGCCATCAGGAACACGCGCTTGCCGGTGAGCTTGAACGAACCAACCTGAATGATGACCGAAAGCGCCTCAACGACAAACAGACCGCCAATGATCGCAAGAACGATCTCGTGCTTGGTCGCAACAGCCACTGTGCCAAGCATGCCGCCCAAGGCGAGCGAGCCAGTGTCACCCATGAAGATAGCCGCAGGAGGCGCATTGAACCAGAGGAAGCCAAGACCTGCACCAATGACTGCACCAAGCACCACGGCGAGTTCACCCGTTCCAGGCACGAAATGGATCTGCAGGTAGTCAGCGAAAATCGCATTACCCGAAAGATAAGCGATGAAACCGAAGGAAGCAGCCGCAACCATCACCGGCACGATAGCGAGACCATCAAGACCATCGGTGAGGTTAACCGCATTGCCGGCGCCAACCATGACGAAGGCCGCAAGTGGAATGAAGAACCAGCCGAGATTGAGAACGAACTGCTTTACAAACGGGAACGTCAGCGATGAGGAAAACGGCTCCTGACCCGCGCGCATGATGATAAAGGCCGCAACTGCTGCGATCAGAAACTCGATAGCGAGACGCGACTTGCCGGAAAAGCCTTTGTCCGACTGCTTCGTGACCTTGAGATAATCGTCATAGAAGCCAATAGCGCCGAAGCCGACGGTGACCATTAACACAACCCAGACATACACGCTGGAGAGATTGGCCCAGAAGAAACATGACACGAGAATGCCGGTCATGATCATCAGGCCGCCCATTGTCGGCGTCCCGGCTTTCTTGAAATGGGTCTGAGGGCCGTCAGCACGGATCGGCTGACCTTTTCCTTGCCGCGCGCGCAACGAATTGATGATCGCAGGACCAAACAGGAACACGATCAACGCCGAGGTGATCATCGCACCGCCAGTGCGGAACGTGATGTAGCGGAACACGTTAAACGGTGTCACATGCTCGGCGAAGATTGAAAGAAGCATCAACATGCGGAGAAAAATCCCTCAAAAACTGCTACTCGGCAGGCACTACTGGTGGAAACTGATTGGTAAGCGCCTTGACGATCCTGGAGAAGCCAATCCCCTTGGATGACTTCACCATAACAACATCGCCGGGGCGCACAGCCTTCGTCACCAGCGGCAACAATTCATCGGTGCTCTGCCTGTATTCGACGTGAATTTCAACCGGCAAGGCATTTTTGAGCACCGACATTTCACGTCCGCCGATATAAAGCACATTCACTTCTGCATCGACGATGGGGCGCGCGAGGTCGGCATGGAGCTTTCCGGACTGGCGCCCAAGCTCCAGCATATCACCCAGAACGGCGATGCGGCGACCGCGCGGTCCTTCCGGCGGGGTGGCCTGAAGAAGCGAAAGCGATGCGCGCATCGAAGTCGGGTTTGCGTTGTAGCTTTCGTCGATCAGCGTGAAGGAACCGCCATCAGGATGTTCCAGCACGTGACGCGCACCACGACCGCCTTCAGCTGAAAGCGTCGCCATGGCGATAGCAACTTTTGCCATGTCCGCACCAACGAGATGTGCAGCTCCGAGAACGGCAAGCATGTTCTGCACGATATGGCGTCCGGGCATACCAACCTTTACGACTGCCTCTTCGTTGCCGATCTTGACTGTCATGCATGAGCAGGTCGGATGCATCTTTAATTCGCGCAGGCGATAATCGGAACGGGCGTTCTCGCCAAAGGTCACGACGTGCTCAACGCCTGCCTTTTCAGCCAGCTCTTCAAGCTGTTTGAAACGCTTGTCGTCCCGATTGATTAGCGCATAGCCGCCCGGTACAACACCTTCAAAAATCTCAGCTTTCGCGACTGCGATTTCTTCGAGATTCGCAAAATGACCAAGATGCGCAGGCGCGATCAACGTGACCAGCGCTACATGCGGGCGGACCATCTTAACCAGTGGGCGAATTTCGCCGTGATGGTTCATGCCGATTTCGAATACGCCGTAATCAGTATCCGCAGGCATACGGGCAAGCGTCAGTGGCACGCCCCAATGATTGTTGAACGAAGCAACCGACGCATGGACCTTGCCTGAATCGGCAAGCACATGACGCAGCGCTTCTTTTGTTGTCGTTTTACCGACGGAACCTGTGACGGCAATGATCTGCGCGGTGGAGCGTTCGCGCGAAGCAATACCGAGCTTGGTCAGTGCTTCAAGCACATCCTCAACCACAATCATCGGAACTTTAAGATTACCGAGTGCCGGAAGGCGCGATTCATTGACGACCAGAAGACCTGCACCCGCGGCCATAGCAGCGGTTGCAAAATCATGACCATCAAACAGATCGCCTTTGATTGCGAAGAAAGCTTCGCCGTCCTTCAGCGTGCGGCTATCGATGGAAATCCCGGTGATACCCGCAGGCAACGTACCGAAAGGCCGGCCTTCCATGGCCTCCACCATATCGGCAGATGTCCAAAGCCAGTCACTCATCCCTTATGCTCCTCAAGCCTTATGCTCTTCAAGGCGGGCAGCCAATGCTGCCGCCACTTCCGTATGATCAGAAAACGGCAAAGTAATATTGCCAACGATCTGACCTTCTTCATGTCCCTTGCCCGCAACCACCAGTGTGTCGCCCGGCATCATCATGGAAACTGCAGTGAAAATTGCCTCGCGACGATCGCCGATTTCGGTGGCGCCGGGAGCTGCCGCCATAATTTCCGAACGGATCTGCGCAGGCACTTCCGAACGTGGATTGTCGTCAGTTACGATGGCAACATCGGCCAGACGCGCAGCAATTTCGCCCATGATCGGGCGTTTACCCTTGTCGCGATCACCGCCGCAGCCAAACACCACGATCACACGGCCCGTCGTAAACGGACGGACAGACGTCAGGACATTTTCAAGTGCTTCCGGCTTATGCGCATAGTCAACGTAAGCAGGAGCGCCTTCTTCCGTGGCACCAACCAGATCAAGGCGACCCGGAGCGCCCTTAAGACGCTCAAGTGCACGCATCGCAGCAGCAGCAGGAACCCCCGTCACAATGGCCAGCCCTGCTGATACGAGCGCATTGGCTACCTGAAAATCACCTGCCAGCGGCAAGGCAATTTCGAAGATTTCATCGGCAATACGAACCTCGACATGCTGACGGAAACGCTCATGCTCCACACGCTTGATCGTGATGAAATCGCCCTTACGGCCGACAGTTTTAACATCGCAGCCGGCAGCTTTTGCCGCTTCAATCGCCTGGGGCGAAAACTGATCATCCGCAAAAATGATCGCAGGCGACCCTTTTGGCAAAAGTGTATCGAACAAGCGCATCTTGGCATGCAGATACTCTTCAATCGTCGCATGATAGTCCATGTGATCGCGACCGAGATTGGTGAAAGCACCGGCAGCAAGCTTCACGCCATCAAGGCGTCGCTGGTCGAGACCATGCGAAGAGGCTTCCATCGCAGCATGGGTCACGCCTTCGTCGGTAAGCTCTGCGAGAAGACGATGCAGTTCAACAGGATCAGGCGTTGTCAGTGAATTATAGTCGCTGCGCGTTGGCGAAAAGACGCCCGTGGTTCCAATATTGGCCGCAGGAAAGCCCGCATAAGCCCAGATCTGGCGGGTGAAGGACGCGACCGACGTCTTGCCGCTCGTACCAGTCACGGCAACCATGACTTCAGGCTGTTTGCCATAGAATTGGGCGGCCGCAACTGCGAGGGCGTGGCGCGGATCATCGACATGCAGTACCGGCACACCTGGATTTTCCAGGACCGTATTTTTGCCAGCGATGATCGCAACTGCGCCACGCTTGACTGCGTCGGCGGCATAGGCGGAGCCATCAGCCTTTACACCCTTGAGGGCCGCAAAAAGGAAGCCGTTTTCGACTTTACGCGAGTCTGACGTGACGCCGGTAATGTCCACTTCGCCCGCAGCGCCGGAGGCCAGTTCTTTAAAGAGTGTAATTTCCTTCAGCTTCATGGTCTTACCAAATCCAGGTTCAGTGGCGCAGTTTCCGCTCCCAATAGCGGAAGTGCACGAATCAGTCGTTTATCGAATCAGCGGAAGCGATCTCTGCAGCTGCTGGCGCAAATTCCTGTTTAAAATCGGGCTTTACCCCCAAAAAGGTGGCAGAGCGTCTAATAATGTCTGCAACCATCGGGGCGGCATTAAGACCAGCCGTTGCGCTGTACTTACCTTCTTCGGGTTTTGGCTCATCGATGATCGTCAAAACAACATAGGTTGGATCGTCCATCGGGAAGGATGCAAGGAAGGCGTTGAAGCGTACATCTTTCGAATAGCGGCCATGAACAACCTTTTCCGCTGTACCGGTTTTGCCGCCAACGCGATAACCCTGAACCGTAGCACGCTTACCCGAACCACCCTGAGCGGTCGAGTTCAGGCGATAGAGATAACGCATATCGGCAGAAACCTGCGGATGAATAACCTGCTGCGCCACCTGATCGGCCTGAGCCTGTGTACGTGTAAGGAAGGTCGGTTCGATCAGCTTGCCGCCATTCATCAAAGCCGCAGCACCCACCGCGGTTTGCAGCGGGGTCGTCATCATGCCGTGGCCAAACGAAATGGTCATGGAATGAACTTTCTTCCAGACGCGTGGTTCGACAGGACGGGCAACTTCCGGCAATTCCGTCTGCATGCGATCAAGCAGGCCGATCTTCTTGAGGAATGCGCGGTGACCTTCGATACCAACCACATTCGCCTCATGACCCGAGCCAATGTTGGACGAGAAGATGAATACTTCCGGCAGCGTCAGCACACGGCCTTTACCATGGAAGTCGCGGATGGTCTGACGACCAATCACCAGCGGACGCGATGCATCAATCCTGGAATTGAGAGTGAACTTACCTGAATCGAGCGCCATTGCGGTGGTGAAGCTCTTGATCGTCGAGCCCATTTCATAGGTGCCCGCTGACATACGGTTCAGACGATCCTTGTCGAGCGCATGCACAGGATTGTTCGGATCAAAATCCGGAACAGAAGCCATGGCGATAACCTCGCCGGTCTTCACATTCAGTACCACTGCGCCCGCAGCAATTGCACGATAGCGTTCGACTGCCTTGACCAACACGTCACGCATGATGTGCTGAACGCGAATGTCGATCGAAAGACGGACTGGTTCAAGCGACTGTCCGGTCGCCATACCGACAGCACGCAGGTCACTCAGACCCTGACTATCGATATACTTCTCCATGCCAGCAATGCCCTGATTATCGACATTCACCAGACCGAGAACATGGGAAGCCGTCGGGCCACCGGGATAAAAACGGCGCTTTTCAGTACGGAAACCGATGCCCGGCACACCAAGCGCCATGATCTGGCTCTGCTGGCGTGGCGTCAGACCGCGCTTGATCCAGACGAAGCCAGCACCACTCTTGAGACGACGATAGGTCGCTTCCCAATCGAGATCAGGAATGACCGTCGAAAGCAGCTCGATGGTTTCATCCGGATCGACAATCTTGCGTGGCTCGGCAAAGAGCGAAGAGGTTTTGATATCGGTCGCAAGAATTTCGCCGTTACGGTCCAGAATATCAGGTCGGGATGCAAGCTGATGCACGGCAGGACCGTTGGAATCGTCGTCCTCACCACCAATTACACCGAAATAGACGAGCTTGCCGCCAATCACGCCGTAAATGCCGACAAAGCACGCAATTGCCATCCAAAGACGATTGCGTGCACGATTGCCATGCTTCTTACGGGAACCGACAAACGCCATATTGCCGACCAGCTTTTCATTGCCAGCCGGCTCAAAACCGTCATCGCCGTTCTGCTTGTTCTTTTTGGAAAATCCGAGCTTCAGCCGCATGGTCAGTGCCTCGCTCCATTCTTCTTGATACTGCCGGTGGTCGTTGCATCGGGTCCAAGAACGCCGCTTGCCACCAGTTCATCGCTGCCTGAAATAAGTTTCTGAATATCGTCCAGCTGGCGTTCTGGAATGTCCTGCACGCCCATCGCAAGCTGCTCCGCTTCAATGGGTGCAAGTTTCAGCTCATCAGAATAAACGCCAACAAGGCTCTGCAAGCGACCCGGCTGGGTCATCAATGCCCAATCCGCGCGCAGAAGCGTAATCGTATCTTTCTCGGAATCGATCTGGCGCTTGAGCTTGGAAATAACCGCGATCTGCCTCTCCGCATCATATTTGATGGTGTAGGTGATCGTTGCTGCTACCAGCATCGCCGCTATCATGATGAGTTCAAAAGTACGCAGCACTCGTTCAACTCCGGGCCAGTTCATGCGTTTCAGGCAATTTAGGCAGCCCGAAAAGCGAAAGATCATCTTCAAGAGGCGGATTCTCAGTCCTCAGACCAGCGCGCAATTTCGCGGAGCGGGCACGTGGATTGCGCTCTTCTTCTTCTGCAGTTGGGCCAACGGCACCTTTCACTGCAGGTGTAAAACTCGGATGGCGCACATGTGTCTCAGGCAAATGCCGTGAACCTGCACTACCACCAGCGCGGTCTGCAAAGTAACGCTTGACCATGCGATCTTCCAGCGAATGGAAGGTTACAACAACCAGACGTCCGCCCGGCTTGAGCACGCGTTCGGCTGCAAGCAGTGCTCGCGCCAGTTCACCCAGCTCGTCATTCACATAGATGCGTAGCGCCTGAAACACACGCGTTGCAGGATGAATGGGCACTTTCGGATTGCGACCAACCAGCGATTCAATCGCATTGGCGAGATCCAGCGTGCGCGTGAAAGGCTGAGATTCACGACGCTTTTCGATCATGCGGGCTATGCGACCTGCATTGCGTTCTTCACCCAGAAAATTGAAGATGCGTGCGAGATCGCCCATCTTCAGGCGATTCACGACATCAGCCGCACTTGGGCCGTTGCGGGACATGCGCATGTCGAGAGGCCCGTCCTTCTGGAAGGAAAAGCCACGCTCGGCTTCGTCGATCTGCATCGACGAGACACCGATATCGAGCACAACGCCATCCACTTTCGCGCCTTCTCCCTCGACTTTTTCAACGGCTTTATCCAGCGCCGAGAAACGGCTTTCAACCAGATTGAGCTTGCCTTCGAACTGCTTTTCCATGGCACGACCGGCTGCGATTGCGGTCGGGTCGCGGTCAATAGCGATGACGTTCGCACCCTCTTCCAGAATGCGTCGGGTATAACCGCCTGCACCGAATGTGCCATCGACGATTATTTTGCCGGATTCGGGCTTCAGGGCATCGATCACTTCGGAAATAAGCACCGGAACGTGACGGACCTGAGCCCCTTCGGCTTGAGATTGGTCTCCGCCGAGGCTAGCCATCATCCCGATCCTTTCCCGGGATCAAGTCCCGCTATCCTGTGTTTTCTTTGTGGATTCCGGCCAATTGTAGACAAGCTTCTATTTGGCGGATTCGTTCAAACAGTTATCGGATATTAAGCTTAATGAACCGTTATCCTTTGCCGCGCCCATTCAGAAAACCGAGGCTTATACAAAAGTTTTTCTGGTACGATTTTGCATGATCCACAGCCCGTAAACAGCGCTTCTGAGCAGGTGTCAATTCGTCGAATATCCGAACAGCACGATCACATATTTATGAGAAAAGCCCCCCATTCTCTGCCGTTGACGGGAAAGCTTCGCAGGTCTATTAATTGCAAATAATTCGCAATTGCATTTTGAAAGCTTAACGCATGGCATTTAAGATGGCCCCTCGGGCGAGCACGCCCCCCGCAAAGCATGACGTTACATTTGAAGGCTGGCGTCGGGATCGGGGCGAAGCGTCCATGTCAGACGTCCACCGGTCAATCCGGGTCAGCCGATCCGGTTCTAAACTTCGCCGCGCGACGGCTTTTTTCGGCCCCGGCTATCTGGTCGCCGTTGGCTATATGGACCCCGGCAACTGGGCAACATCGCTCGCTGGCGGTTCCCGCTTCGGCTACATGTTGCTGTCGGTCGTACTTATTTCAAATCTCATGGCCGTCCTTTTACAGGCGCTCTGTACTCGTCTTGCCGTTGCGACGGGTCGCGATCTCGCGCAAGCCTGCCGGGATGCCTATCCGCGTTTCCTTGCCTGGCCTTTGTGGCTCTTGGCAGAGCTTGCCATTTGCGCGACAGACCTGGCTGAAGTTATCGGTACGGCAATCGGCCTTAATCTTCTTTTCGGCATTCCGCTTGAAATCGGCGTCATCATTACCGCAGCCGATGTACTCCTCGTTCTCTATTTACAGAACAAGGGTTTTCGCCGCGTCGAAGCGCTCATCATCACGCTGTTAGGCGTAATTGCCCTCTGCTTCCTGATCCAGATTTTGATGGCAGAACCCAAATGGGGCGAAGTAATCCGTGGCTTTGCACCAACGACAGAAATTCTCCGCAATCCGGATATGCTTTATATAGCGTTGGGTATTATCGGCGCGACGGTGATGCCGCATAATCTCTACCTGCACTCAGGCATCATACAGACCCGCGACTATGGTCACACTCTGCCGGAAAAACGCGAAGCGATCCGCTTTGCAACGCTCGACTCCACCATTGCCCTCACCTTTGCATTGCTGGTCAATGCTTCAATCCTAATCCTCGCCGCAGCGAGCTTCAATGCGACTGGCAATACCGGGGTAGAGGATCTCGACAAAGCGCATGCTTTGCTCAATCCCCTGCTCGGTTCCGCTCTTGCCCCAACACTCTTTGCAATTGCGCTTCTGTGCTGTGGACTCAATTCGACCATAACGGCGACCATGGCTGGTCAGATCGTGATGGAAGGCTTTATCGATATCAAACTGAAACCCTGGTTGCGTCGCGCAATCACCCGCTTCGTCGCTATCGTGCCAGCGGCCATAGTTACGATCATGTATGGCTCGCAGGGAACGACCGAACTTCTGATCCTGTCGCAGGTGGTGCTTAGTCTTCAGCTACCCTTTGCCATCATCCCGCTCGTGATGTTTACGGCAGAAAAGAAAAAGATGGGTGCTCTGGTGGCGCCGCGCTGGGTAACAATCCTTGCAGCAATCACCGCCGCCATCATCGTCGTGTTGAACATGAAACTCATCTACGACTTCTTCACAGGCGTACCGATTTGAGACGGCACAGCGGCTTTCCAACACGGAAAGCCGCTGTTTTTTATTTGACCGCTGAATTGCCACCATCAGCGTAAAGCGCTGAACCAGAAACAAAACTCGCCATTGGCCCTGCAAGAAAGAGTGCGGCTTGGGCAATTTCTTCAGGCTGCGCAATCCGCTTCATTGCATGGAGGCCCGCCGCCCACTCTTTCTGAGCGTCACCGCCTGCCATTGGCGTATCGACACCGCCCGGCAGAAGCGCGTTGGCCCGAATGCCTCGCGATCCGTAGTCCGCGGTAATGCCTTTGACCAACCCCATCAACCCAGCTTTCGATGCGCCATAGAGCGACATTCCCGGAATACCGACACTGGTGCCGACAAAGGTTGACGTGAAAATGATCGAACCGCCGCCAGACCTGAGCATCGATGGTATCTGCAACTTCGTGCCAAGAAAGGCCGATGTCAGATTGCCGGCAATCGCATTGTTCCAGTCATCAAGATTTGCCTCAGTTAATGGGACGAGCGGACCAACAGTGCCCGCATTGTTGAAAGCAATATCAAGGCGACCAAATTCGCTTTGAGCAGCGGCCACCAGTCTTTCATGTGTCTCCATCTGAGAGACATCCCCAGCCACACAATGGGCCTGCCCGCCAAGTTCTCTGATATTCTGTGCTACTTGCTCAAGCCCGGCCTCATTGCGGGCATTCAACACAACTGCAGCACCTTCCGAAGCAAACAACAGTGCCGTAGCACGACCTATTCCCGATGATGCGCCAGTGATGATTGCGACTTTATCTTTTAAGCTCGACATGGAAACCTCCTTGGTTGGGAGGTTTCGCAATAGATGTGCAATCAGATCACAACTATCCGTTTCCTGCGTTCAAAGGGAAATATCGGTTAGCCATTACGGAGAGTAAAAAATGTCAGTCGGTCTGTAAGCCGGGTTCTGTATGGCCGGACTTGCGTCCAACGTGGCAGCCATTCATCTGGGACGGATGTCGCCACCCGCCTCTTGCAACCCACCCGGACGGCTGATCCGGAAATTGATTATCAGCTCTTTCGGGCTGATGCGCCGTCCCTATTCGGTTTTGCTCCCAGTGGGGTTTACCGTGCCGCCTGTGTTGCCACCGGCGCGGTGGGCTCTTACCCCAACCTTTCACCCTTACCCCGTCATCCCTGCCGCTTCTTGAAAGCGGTACGGAAGACGGGGCGGTCTACTTTCTGTGGCACTATCCCTGGGGTCACCCCCGCCGGGCGTTACCCGGCACCGTATTTCCATGGAGCCCGGACTTTCCTCACCTGCCGCCTTTCGGCATATGACAAGCGCGGCTGCCCGACCGACTGACGGCGCGTATATAGCATGATCGCGGAAAGTGGGAACCGGGTTTCGAAAAAAACTATACACAACAGAAAAGCCGGCAGCGAAACCGCTACCGGCTTTTCGTTCACATCATCGACCTGAAACACTACGCGGCCGACAAGGCGAATCTGAATATTAAAATCCGGCCATATAGGACTTAACCGAGCTGCAATATTTTGCAGAGGTTGGGTTCATGCGCTTTGCGCCATGACCGGCATTGTATTTGAGGATCGTGCCGCAGGTGCTGCCGCCACCGAGCTTCTGTGCCTGAGCAAGATACTTCATACCGAACTGGATATTGGTCGATGGTTCATAGAGACCCTTTGCCGAACCCGTGTAACCCAGACCGCGAGCCGTTGAGAGCTTGATCTGCATCAGGCCAATTTCACCGGCAGCACCCCGAACGTTTGGCTGGAAATTGCTTTCGTGACGAACAACGGCATGAGCCAGCGAAGACGATACGCCGTAAGTTGCTGCATAACGATTGATGATCTGGGAGTAGCCCTTGCCGCTCTGCACAGACTTTGAAGTCTCACCACGCGCCTTGGAACGCTTTGCACTTTTAGCTGTTGGTGCAGCACGCTTGGTGATGACCGAAACCTTCTTGGCAGTTTGTTTCTGTTCTGCCCGTGCGGCTGCGCGGGATGTCTTTTCAGACTTGTTGGCTTCAGCAGTCTTATTCTGTGCCCGTGCCTTGAGCAGGTCTGCGAGATTGGTTGGCTCATTAACAGGAGCACTCATCGCAGAATTAAGGCCAAAAGAACTCATGGCGCCAATGAGAGCGCATACAACAACAAATTTTATTTTCATAACCTACCGTCTTGGATCGTTTTTATGGGGCATTGCTGGTCTTGGGGGCAGCAATGCCGTTTATTTATGATCCCGCTCGACAAGCATTTTTGCCCGCCCGTCACCGCTGGGAATGGCAGATCATTTGCTGGGGAAATGCAGCCGAAGATTGGTCGGGGAAGTAAAATAGTCTTACAGGTTGTAATAAACGCTGTCACATTTCGTGATGCGCGCCACAGTGGAAGAGAGCCACCACCTAAAGCTGTAATTGTTCTAATTTGATGAAATTATTATGGAAATATGAATGTAGGGCTCTGCTCGACCATACGGAGCCACGCGCGGTCAAGCGGTAACATTTTGCAACGAAAAAATCAGCCTGTAGAGGGTATCTATAGTAGATACGTCGGCTACACCGTCCACATTTTGTGTCCGAAAATGTCGCTGAAAGGCCTTAATCACGGTTTGTGTGGCCTCATCGAACACGCCATTGATCTCGATTTTATAGCCATAAAGGGCAAGCATGGACTGCAAAGCCTCCACTGGCTGGCCCTGTTCACCACGCGCGAGGAAGCGTCCGCCGCGGATCGGCGTTGGTTCGATATAGTGTCCAATGCCTGCCTGGTGCAGTTTCTTCCATGGGAAGTTGTGCCCGGGATCAGTCTTGCGCTCCGGCGCGATGTCGGAATGCGCAAGAACGTTTTCCGGTCGAATTTCGTAGCGCCCGCATATGCTGCGACACAGATCGATAACGGATTCAATCTGACGGTCTGCGAATGGCGGATAGTTTTCCAGATTGCCAGGATTAACGATCTCAATGCCGATGGAGGCCGAATTGATATCGGTCTCGCCCTTCCAGAAGCTTTGGCCTGCGTGCCATGCGCGTGCCTTTTCAGACACCATCTGTACCACACGTCCATCTTCGTGAACGAGATAATGAGCAGAAACTTCCCGCTCGGGCGACTTAAGCACGTCCAAAGCTTCTTCAGCCGTTGCAAGCCCTGTATAATGCAGAATGAGATAGGTCGGCGTCTTGCCATCGCGACGCGGACCAAAATTTGGTGACGCATCCAGCGAAGCGGTCGGATAATCGGGCGCTTCCAACGAAAGTTCCGCTACCAATTCTTCCTGCGAAGCATCCACGCTGCTCATGCGGCCTCCAATTGTTTTTCGACACTTGCCCAAGCCGCGTTGATGGCCGCAAGACGTGCATTCGCGATATTTATGAATTCCAGCGGAAGGCCTTCCGCATAAAGCCGATCCGGATGGTGTTCTTTCACCAATGAACGGTAGCGCTTGCGCGCGTCCTCAAAAGAAACGCCGCGCACCAGCCCGAGAATGGCGTAAGGATCGCCCTCACCGCGATTGACATGTCGCAATGCGATACGTTCGAAACTTTCCTCATCGAAACCGAAAATCTCGGCAACGCTCGACAGGAAAGCCATTTCCTTATCGTGTACGTAGCCGTCAGCGGTTGCGATATGAAAGAGACCATCGAGAATATCTTCAAGCAGATGACAATTCTCATCGCCTTCCCGACATAGGCCAGCAAGCTGGCGCGCATAGCTCTCATAGCCCGCCACGTCCTGCTGAGCGAGATTATACAAGCGAACCACATGGGTATGCTCTTCTGGTGGCACTGAGAAAATGTTCTGGAATGCGCGAAACTCATCCTGTGTCACCACGCCATCGGCTTTGGCCATTTTGGCTGAAAGCGCAATCATCGCAATGGAGAACGCAACGCGCCTGCGCGTATCCGCATCGCCTTCAAAAACCGTACGCACAGCCTCGATAACGCTTGAAATAGCGTTCAGCGTGACGGAGGTGACAAACTCACCGATGCGGACCCAGATCGACATGAATCGTTTCTATATAATTCTGGAAAGGCTGGAAACAGCAACCCGTTGCAATCGACGAAAAAACAATAATTTAGAAGAATATTGCTCTCTGTAGAGAGAATTATTGCGCAGTCTGACGAGCCTCGAACGAACGCTGTGCGGCAGCGACTGCCGCCTCACCGGCGGCCTGAACCTGCTCAGCGCTTTGGCCCACAGACCTGGCTGCAGCCTCCGCATTGTTGCGTGCACGTTCGATGGCTGCTTTCTGCTCTTCTGGTGTCATAACACCGGAATTATCCTGCAAAGCTTTGATCAGATCAGGCCCAGCCTGCTTGTCAGCGTCAGGCGCTGGAGCAGCTGTTGTTTGTTCTGGCTGAGTTGGAGCAGCAGCCTGTTCATCCTCCCCTCTGCCGCAAGCGGCAAGGGCAACAAGAACAACAGCGGAAATAAGAAACAGAAAATGACGGCTCATAACAAAAGCCATAACCGAAGAAAGCCTGCGTTTGAACATGGAAAACGCAGTTATATTGTCTTTATTGACGACCACTGCATAATTATCCATCAACTTTGCTCCTTTCGGAGCAAATGGCGGCCCGCTGACCGGACCGCCATTCTTTTACCAGTAAGAAGCTCTGGCATTAAAGCGCATCCCGAAAAGTGTGAAACGGTTTTCGGACAAGATGCGCGTGAAAACAAATGACTAGAGCACCGATCTGATCCAATCAGATCAGTGCTCGAAAAACACGCTATCTGCAATTTTAAGCATGTCTTTATCCGAAAACCGGTTCCCACTTTTGGGAGACATGCCTTAGTTTGCAGGCGGTGAACCAGTCGTGCCTGGCGTCGAAGGCGCAGGTGCTGGTGTTGTCGGCGTCGTTGTATCGTTGTTTGAAGGGGCTGCTGGGGCAGCAGGCGCTTCAGGCGAGGGCGATGCCGGTGCCTTGCTGGCGTCGTTTGAATTGTCGCTGCAAGCTGCAAGCCCCAAAAACGATACGGCAGCAACCGAAGTAATCAAAAATTTCTTCATGATGGCTCTCCTTCCCTAAAATCCAGCGTTGCGGGGATATAGCCAACGCTGCTTTGGTTTTCCGTGTATGACCGTTCTGGCCGGTCAATCACCTTACGAAGACAGTCGTCACACCACTCTTTAGTCCCCGGTGATGCTTTTCGACGATGCCAACGTCACACCAGAAAACGGCGAGGATGCGGAAAGGTTCTCTCAAATAGTCTTACGGCTGGTAACAAACCGCCATAATAACAAAGTTTTAACCATAGTTTGTCCCTGAAACAGCCGTCACGCCCCTGTCACCGGCGAATGCTTAACTCTCCCAAACAAGGCTGGATTCGCCTTGGAACCTTCGCGCATCTTGCCCGAGATCATTCAGAACTTTCGGAGTGCGCTCAAAAAAATACGGGGAGCATGGAATGACGGGCCCAAATGCCAACGGCACAATCCTCAAGCGCGCAGTCACACAAAACCATGCGCTTTCGCGCGATGGCGTATCCGAAAGACTATTCGCCTGGCTCTTCAAAGGACTGGTCTATCCCCAGATATGGGAAGACCCCGAAGTGGATATGGCAGCCCTTGCCATTCAGCCCGGCCACCGCATCGTCACCATCGCTTCAGGCGGCTGTAATGCTCTTTCTTATCTGACGGCTGACCCGGCCTCGGTCGAGGCTGTTGATCTCAACAGCGCTCATGTTGCCTTCAACCGCCTGAAACTTGGCGCTTTGAAGCATCTGCCGGACTATGCCAGCTTCTATCGCTTCTATGGCAAGGCCGACGACAAGGCCAATCTCGCAGCTTATCAACGCTTCATCCGTCCGCATCTTGATAGTGAAAGTCGTGCCTATTGGGAAAAGCGCAAATGGAGCGGCCGTCAACGTATCTCTATCTTCTCGAGGGATCTTTACCGCCACGGATTGCTGGGCGTCTTTATCGGCATGGGCCACCGCGTCGCTCGTCTTTATAGCATAGACCCACGTGACATCCTTAAAGCCCGCACGATGGAAGAACAGCGCACCTTCTTCGACACCGCCCTCGCCCCCTTGTTTGAAAAACGCATGGTGCGTTGGGCAACAGCACGCAAATCGTCTCTGTTTGGCCTCGGCATTCCACCTCAGCAATATGACGCACTGGCAACAGCCGGAAATGGCGACATGGCTTTTGTCCTGCGCGCCCGGCTTGAAAAGCTCGCCTGCGCCTTCCCCCTGACCGAAAACTATTTCGCGTGGCAGGCCTTTGGCCGTGGCTATAGCGGCGATGAAGAAACAGGCCCTCTGCCTCCCTATCTCTCAAGGGCAAATTTCGACACCGTTCGCGCTCGTGTTGATCGCATGACGGTGCGAAATGCCAACTACACAGAGTTTCTCAGCCAAAAGCCAGCCGGATCGGTAGACCGCTACATCTTGCTCGATGCACAGGACTGGATGAACGACGCCCAGCTCAATGCACTCTGGAGCGAAATCACCCGTACTGCTGCTGCGGGCGCGCGCGTTATCTTCCGCACAGCGGCAGAGCCAAGCCTATTGCCGAGCCGGGTTGATCCATCGATTCTTGAACACTGGCACTATCGTGAAGAAGAATCCCGCCTGCTGCATGATCGCGACCGCTCTTCTATCTATGGCGGCTTCCACCTCTATGTCTTGAAGGATGCGTGATATGGGCACCAATCCGCAGCGAACTCAGGGGCAAATCAAGGGTATCGATCACGCTACTCTGATGGACCGGGTTTATAAGCGGCAGCGTCATTTCTACGATGCCACGCGCAAATATTATCTTTTGGGTCGCGACCCTATGATTGCGGGACTAAACGTGCCTCAAGGCGGCAGTGTGCTTGAAATCGGCTGCGGCACAGGACGCAATCTTGTCAAAACAGCGCAGAACTACCCCGATGCGACACTCTTCGGCATCGATATTTCGGCTGAAATGCTGGACACAGCACATCAGGCAGCACAGCGCGCCGGGATTGCAGATCGCACCAGACTTGAACGTGCCGATGCCACGCATTTCGATCCTGCTGCCCTTTTTGGTCAGGATAGCTTTGATCGCATCTTCATTTCCTATGCGGTTTCGATGATACCGCAATGGCAATCAGTCATTCGGGAAAGCATCAGACATTTAAAGCCAGGCGGCGAACTGCATATCGTTGACTTCGGCGATCAGCAACGCCTACCGCGATGGTTTAAGAAGGCACTCTTCACATGGCTTGAATGGTTCCATGTGTCACCGCGCGGCAATCTCTTCAGCGTTGCAGATACTATGGCTGTTGAACAGGGCGCCACCTCCAGACGCATGAATCTTTATCGCGGCTTTGCGTGGATAGCTGTCATTCGCGCCGGATAGATTTCCGACGGCTCTTTTGATTATCCCTCAGTCGGTGCGACACAATCTGTTTCCCGCAAAGTTTTGCCAGCATAACTGATGACGTTAGGACCCGGATCGCGTAACCGTTGTTAAGATTGATTCGCGACATCGGGACCACTGTATGAACCGTCTGGCCAACCGCAGCATTCTTGCCCTTGGTGTTTTCCTTCTGTCTGCCTGTACGACAGTGGATTACGACTTCTCCGATGTAAAAAAGTCCGGCAACTCAATGCAGCAGATGGCGCGGCCAACGGGAGCGGTCAATGCACCACGTTTTGGTGATCGCAAGCCGTTTGAATGGACCGGCAGGACACCGTGGCATTATCCGATCCACGGAACCGACGTTTCCAAATATCAGGTCGATGTCGACTGGAACGCAGTAAGGCGCAGCGGAATTTCCTTTGTATTCATCAAGGCAACCGAAGGCGGCGATCGTTTCGATGACCGCTTCACCGAACACTGGAACGGCGCGAAACAGGCGGGCATTCCACGCAGCGCCTATCACTTCTATTATTTCTGCCGTCCGGCTATCGAACAGGCGCGCTGGTACATCCAGAATGTGCCGCGCGATCCAAATGCTTTGCCGCCCGTTCTCGATATGGAATGGAACGCACAGTCGCCAAGCTGCAAGCTGAGACCAAATGCTGTCATCGTCCGCAAGGAAATGAAGATTTTCCTTGATGCGATCGAAAAGCACTACGGCAAGCGCCCTATCATTTACACGACAGTTGATTTCTTCGATGAAAATGATCTGAACCAGCTGCGTGAATATCCATTCTGGTTGCGCTCGACGGCGGGGCATCCGACGGAAAAGTATGGGCCACACCCCTGGACATTCTGGCAATATACCGGAACGGGCACCATTCCCGGCATCAAGGGCGATGCAGATATCAATGTGTTTGCGGGCAGTGCAGGCGCATGGAAAAAGTGGCTGGAAAGCAACAAGGTCCGTTAACTCTTCGTTAATTGGGTGCTCACACCAAGTTTTGCTTCATTTCCGATGCGTGATGGGGCAATAGCTTGAAAAACCCGACGGGGAGACCTCCCCCTCTGAATTGTGAGTTTTCTCGATGAAAATTATAGCTTCAGTGATGGCTACCGCCTTGCTGGCATCGACTGTAATATCTGTTGCCCAATCTGGCGCAAAGGCTTCCGGTTCTCCCGCACCGGCTGCCAGCGCCGACAGCACCGTCAACCTGCCAAAGCCCGAATGCGAAACTGATTATGGTCAGTGGATGGACAATCTGACCAAGGAAGCACGCGAAGCAGGCGTTGGCGAAAAGGGGATTGCTGAACTGCATAAGGCGTCGCTCGAACAGAAAGTTCTTGATCGCGACCGCAAGCAGACTGTCTTCAACCTGACCTTCACCGAATTTTCCAAGCGACTCATCTCTGAGGCGCGCCTTAAGAACGGCCAGAACAACCTGGTCAAGCACGCCGATGTCTTCAAGAAAGTCGAAGACACTTATGGCGTACCGGGACCTGTACTTGCCGCCTTCTGGGGTCTTGAAACCGACTACGGCGCGATTCAGGGCGATTTCGACACGCTCAATGCACTCGTGACGCTCTCCTATGACTGCCGCCGTCCGGATCTGTTCCGTCCGCAGCTGATCGCTCTGCTCAAGCTGTTCGATACCGGCGTTGTCGATGCTGCCACAACTGGCGCATGGGCTGGCGAAATAGGTATGATGCAGCTTCTGCCAAAGGATTATCTCGAGCGCGGCGTTGATGGTGACGGCGACGGCAAAGTCGATCTGAAAAACAGCGTCCCTGATGCGATGATGACCGCTGGCCGCATGATTTCCGAACTCGGCTGGAAGCGTGGCGAGCCATGGCTCGAAGAAGTACGCATCACCAAGGATCTGCCTTGGGAGGAATCCATTCGCACCAATCGCAAGCCACACTCATGGTGGGCTGAGCAGGGCGTAGTTGGGCTTAAAGGTCCACTCGGTCCAGATGACGGCGATGCATCGCTGCTTCTGCCACTGGGTCGCAAAGGCCCTGCATTCCTGTCCTATGCGAATTTTGATATTTTCGTAGAATGGAACAAGTCGATTGTTTACGCGACAACGGCTGCCTATTTCGCCACCCGCCTCGCTGGTGCTCCAGCCTTCAATCCTGGCAATCCCGATCAGGGTTTGACGCAGGAGCAAATGAAGGAATTGCAGACCAAGCTTCAGGCTCGTGGCTATGACATGGGCAAAATCGATGGCGTTTTCGGTATCCTGACCCGCGATGCCGTTCGCACCGAACAGTTGCGACTTGGAATGCCTGCCGATTCATGGCCAACGCCTGAACTGCTCGAAAAGCTCTAAACCAAAGTAAATCAAAGGCGCGGACCACCCTCCGCGCCTTTCAACTTTTGCAAGTTATTCAAGCGCCATGATCTCCACCCTCATCATCGTTCTGCCCGTCTTCGCCCTCATCTTTTCAGGTTGGGGAGCATTCAAGCTGAAGATACTGGGGCCGCACGCGATCGCTGAGCTCAACCGTTTCGTTGTTTATCTGGCCTTGCCTGCCCTGCTTTTCGACATCATGGCCAATACCCACGGCAGCGATTTGTGGCAGCCCGGCTTTATCAGTGTTTTCCTGTTGAGCAGCGCTATCGCCTTTGCCCTGCCCTTCGTTATCCGTCTTCGTGGCAAGTTATCTTTAGCCGACAATGCGCTTGATGGGTTGAACGCCGCCTATCCAAATACCGGCTATATGGGCATCCCGCTTTCGATGATCGCTTTCGGATCAGGTGTTCTGGCTGCGACAACGATCTCCATCATCATCACCGTCTGTGTAACCTTTGCCTTTGCTATCATCCTGATCGAGATCGGCATGCAGACGGAAAAGAAGCCGCTGCGCCTTGTCTGGAAAGTCGCACGATCTCTGATCCGCAATCCGCTTCTCTTTGCACCAGCGCTGGGAACGCTCGTATCGTTCTCAGGCCTCACCATCCCTGCTCCCGCCGAAACCTTTCTGAAAATGCTCGGTGGTGCGGCTTCACCTTGCGCACTCGTGGCGCTCGGCCTTTTCCTTGCACAGCCCCGCAAGATCGAACGCGACAGCGTCAATGCAATCGCTTTCCTCGTTTCGGTCAAGCTCATCGTCATGCCTTTGGCAACATGGCTACTTGCGGTCTATGTCTTCGGGCTTCCACCGCATCTGGCGCAGAGTGCAACACTGCTCGCTGCACTACCCGCTGGCACAGGCCCTTTCATGCTTGCGGAACATTATCGCCGGGAAGCCGCCATTACGTCGAATGTCATACTGTATTCAACCGTTCTGTCGGTGTTCACCTTGTCAGGATTCCTCGCTTTAATCCGCTAAACGGTGACACAAAAAGGCTGACTGGACGGCGGAAGCCGGGTCAAAATTGGCGCTTTCGTGGCATTTTCATGAAATGTGAACAAATTTTTACAGTTAAAAATTTCAATAACTTAGCTGGTAAACAAAAGGCTTTTTTCCCTATCACCCCTTATTGCAGTACGAAATGTTCTTTTGTTTAAGCCAATTTGCGCTTAGATTCCGGTTCTCTACCAGCGCGTACCCGGCTTTGTCGGGTGCTTATAAGGAGACAGACCAATGGGACTTACGCGATCTCTGAATGTCCTCATGATCTGTGCAGCATTCGCATTTGTTGCAGCGTTGATAGCAGGCGTTATTCCCTGAATTGGGATAGCCAAGCCATTGCGGCGGCATCGGTTCTTGAGGATAGACCGATCCGTTTTACTTAAAAGAAAGCCCGGTTTACAAACCGGGCTTTTTTTGATTTCAAGCGACTGCCAGTTCGGCCTCTGTTTTAGGCCTTATGCCAATCATATGGCAGATCGCAAACGGCAGATCGGCTCTGTTCATCGTGTAGAAGTGGAAATCCTGCACGCCACGTTCGATCAGATCCATCACCTGCTCGGCCGCAATCGCGGCTGCAACAAGCTGATGGGTCTGCGGATCTTTATCCAGCCCGTCAAAACGCTCGGCCAGCCATGCCGGGATATGCGTCGCGGAGCGGGCACAGAAGTTGCTGACCTGCTTGAAATTATGCACCGGCAAAACACCCGGAACAATCGGGATATATATACCAGCACGGCGCACGCGCTCGACATAACGCTCATAAAGATCATTATCGAAGAAGAACTGCGTGATGGCACGTGTCGCGCCATTATCGACCTTACGCTTGAGCATATCGATGTCGGTGGCGAAATCCGGGCTTTCAGGATGCTTTTCCGGATAAGCCGAAACCGAAATGTCGAAATCGGAAAGCTTGCGCAGACCGCCAACCAGATCGGCACCATTCTGATAGCCACCCTGCGTCGGCACATATTTCTCGCCAATACCGCTGGCAGGGTCGCCACGCAGCGCGACAAAGCGATTGACGCCAAGGGCCGCAAATTCCTGTGCAACGCGATCCACTTCCTCGCGCGTCGCATCAACACAGGTCAGGTGAGCCGCAGGCTCAATATCGGTTTCTTTAAGAATACGCGCGACCGTACGGATGGTGCGCTCGCGGGTAGAGCCGCCGGCACCGTAAGTCACAGAGACGAATTCAGGCTTGAGCGGCGCAAGGCGCGTCACGGTTTCCCACAGACGCTGTTCCATTTCTTCCGTCTTGGGCGGAAAAAACTCGAACGATACGCGGGTGGTCTGGCCGATATCCGATCGGCGGGAAAGACCGTAAAAGCCCATTAGACTGTCTCCGTTATGCTTGCATTTTGCGGCGCTGGATCGGCAATCAGCAAGCGCGGATCATTGGCAAGCCAAAGCTTGACCGTCAATCCGTCGTCACCATTTGCAGCCTTTGGCCCCAATTCAGTCGTCCTGGCAGGTTCAAGCCCTGCATCTTTCAACCATCCCAGCATCTGCTCATCGCTAAAGCCGAGCCTTAGATGCGCATGTTCCTCACGCAGGAACTCGAGTCTGTGCGGTGCAAAGTCAACAATCAGCAAGCGTCCACCGGGGCGAAGCGCACGCGCCGCCTCACGGATTGCGGCGAGCGGATCATCGAGGAAGTGCAGAACCTGGTGGATTGTCACCAAATCGAAATTTTCGCGTTCGACGGGCAGCGCATAGACGTCTCCCTGCCGAACCTGCGCATTGCCGACCGATGCGAGATCGAGATTGGCACGTGCAACCGAGAGCATGTCGCGATTGATATCGATACCCAATCCACGCACATAGAGCGGCGAAAACAGCTCTAACAGTCGGCCCGTACCCGTACCGACATCAAGCATGGCCTGAAAATGCTTGTCGCCAATGATGCCTTTGAGAGCCGCTTCCACGGCATTTTCGGAAACATGCAACTTGCGGATTTCATCCCAGCTGCCAGCATTGGCACTGAAATAAGCTGCAGCCTTTTCCTGACGGCTGGATTTAACCTGCGACAACCGTTCCATATCGCGTTCGATCAATGGATCGGCAGCATCGAGCCTCTGCAGAAGATTGCGTGCGACTTCACCGCACAGCGCATTGTCCGACAAACGAAAATAGGCCCAGGCCCCTTCCTGATAGCGATCGATAAGATCGGCTTCGCCCAGCAGCTTGAGATGACGCGAAACACGCGGCTGCGATTGACCCAGAATTGTGGTCAGGTCTGAAACGGTGAGATCACCCTTGGAAAGAAGCGCAAGGATGCGCAAGCGGCTAGGTTCTGCCACTGCTTTTAACACATCCACCATCTGATCGAGCTGCAAGCGCAATTCGCAATCTCCATACGCTTCTAAAGATATAAAGATATGTTTATATGAAGCGCAAACCAGGCGCAAGGAATTTTCGCAATACAATGCACAGCAAAACTATACCGGCCTTTTGGGAAGTCATTTGAGCTGGAGGACAACCGAGTTATGATTATTGCGAATCTTGCTTCAAGCGTATGAGCGTGAAAGGAAGACGGCTATGAGAGCAGGCACTGTACGCCAGAAGGCAATCGCAAAATCTCTGACGCTTTTGCTTCCTGCGGTCCCCTATTCCGATTCAGAGCCAATTCGCGCGGCAGCTCTCGCACCACATATGAAAACGCTTCCGCCATCAATTGCCGTATGGCTCGCGACTGTAGCCCATGTTCGTCACATGCATACCGATTACGACATGCTGCGTGATGATGGCTATGACAAAGATTCCGCACGCTTCTTTGTAATGGATGCCATCAACTCCAAACTGACGGAATGGCGCGCGACACGCCTCGTCACTGCAGATGAGGATGAAGCGGCGGCAATGTAACCGCCGCCCGAAGGCGGCGCTTATGCATTCGGAATTTAATGGGTGCCATGCCCTTGCAGATAGCCATGTTTGCGAGGATCTGGCATCACAAGTCCCACGATAAACACGATCACCATCATGATGGTGACATACCAGAAGAACCCGCTTTCAAAGCCGATCTTCTTGAACCATAGCGCGACATATTCTGCTGTGCCGCCAAAGATCGCATTGGCAATCGCATAAGAGAACCCGACGCCCAAAGCGCGCACTTCTGCGGGAAACAACTCCGATTTTACGATACCGCCGATTGACGTGTACATACTCACAATGGCCGAGGCGATTGCGATGTAAACAAACGCCATGGTCGGGCTTTGCACCGACCCAAGCACCGTCAGCAGCGGAATGGTCGTCAATACCGACACACCGCCAAAGGCGATCATCATCGGCTTGCGGCCCACCTTGTCGGAGATATAGCCAAACAATGGCTGCATGAGCATGAAAGCAAACAGCGCGACGGTCATAACCTCGCTGGCTGTTTCCTTGTTCATACCGGCCGTATTGACCAGATATTTCTGCATATAGGTCGTGAACGTATAGAAGGTCAGCGAACCGCCAGCAGTGAAGCCGACAACAACCAGAAATGCCTTGCGATGATGCTTCCAGATCGTCGCGAAGCTACCTGCAGCCTTGCTGTTGCGGGATTCCTCAGTCGAGGTTTCATGCAACGTTCGGCGCAGATAAAGCGCCACGATTGCCGCGAGACCACCGATAGCAAACGGAATGCGCCAGCCCCACTCGTGCAGTTGCTCTGAAGTGAGGAAGAATTGCAAAATAACCAGGACCAGAACAGCCAGAAGCTGTCCGCCGATCAGAGTTACATATTGGAACGACGAGAAGAAACCACGACGGCCAGCGAGAGCGACCTCACTCATATACGTGGCGGTCGTACCGTATTCGCCACCAACTGACAGGCCCTGCAGCAGGCGAACCAACAGCAGCAGGAGTGGCGCCCAGAGACCGATGGACTCGTAGGTCGGAAGGATAGCGATTGCAAAAGAACCAAGACACATCATGCTGACCGAAATCAGCATAGAGGTGCGGCGACCAAGCTTGTCAGCGAGACGACCAAACACCCACCCACCGATAGGGCGCATAAGAAAACCAGCTGCAAAGATTGCTGCTGCATTCAGCAGCTGACTGGTCTGATCTTCGGCCGGGAAAAACTGTGACGCGAAATAAAGTGCACCGAATGAATAGACATAGAAGTCGTACCATTCGACCAGATTACCAGATGCACTGGCAATAATCGCATAGATGCGGCGGCGCGTATCGTGAGCGTCGTGTTTCTCTTCGATCTCGCCATTGGCATCAATCTGCATTTCTGCATTACTCATTCTGAAACTCCCGAAAGCAGCCGCAAAAGGGAAGCGACTACATGATCACCCGCCTTGCCTGGGAGAGACAAAACCAGTGATCGTTAATCCCATAATCAATATACTCGGCAGGTGGTCAGACCTCAGACTTTGGTCTGCAAGCCCGCATGACCCTGCCCGAAAGCCAGACAGTCTCTGAAGCTGACCTTGACGCAACATCTTTGAAAACAGATGTCACCACTCCCAATCAAGCGATCCCTGCAGGCATCAAAACTTATTTGGAATTACCTCCGACATCGCAAAATCATAGGATCAATATCGTTTGTATGCAATCTATTACCACAGACTACTATTGGCTGAGGAAGCCTTTCGCGATCATGCAAGTATCTGAATATCAAACACTTTACCGGATCATCATTTAGCCAACCCGGTAAAATCTTTGTGAGAGAGCCCTCGCCCCTAAGCTCGTCGGGCCTCGCGAAAACGATTATCTTATTTTCTGGCAACAATGAAAATTCGTGGGAAGCGCGACAATACACGACCGTCATTCAGTGTTGGATAGAATTCCTCAAGGCGTGATTTGTAGGCTTTCAAAAATTCGCGCTGTTCGTCATCGTCCAATGGATCGAGAAACGGACGCAGCCCCGTGGATTTCACCCACTCAATAATAGCGTCTACATCGGCTAGCTGATGGTTATAAACCACATGCCAGATATCGACGCGGGAAGCTTGATCGATCAAAGCATTATAATAATCGGCAGCAGGCGGCAGCGGTGCCCTGCCCTTATCGCCAATCTTCGCCTTAAAGGGGGCAGTTTTGGCAACTTCACGCATCAATATATGGGTCGGTTCACCCATATTATCCGGCATCTGCACAGCGAGATAAGCACCGTTTTGAAGCTGTGACAGAAGTCGTCGCATCTGCTCCTTATGATCCGGAATCCACTGAAATACTGCATTGGAAAACAGCACATGCGTTTCCGCATCTGGTTCAAACTTTGTCAGATCACCCAGAGCGAAATCCACCTGTGGCAGGCGCTGTCTGGCTTTCTCAATCATATCCGGCGATGTGTCAAAGCCCGAAATCTGGGCATCCGGCCAGCGTTCAGCCAAAAGTTCGGTGGAGTTTCCGGGACCGCAACCAATATCAACCACCTTGCGCGGACTATCGATCGCTATCTGTGCGAGAAGGTCGGCTGCCGGGCGGCTGCGTTCATCCTCAAACTTCAGATACTGTTTTGCGGACCAGTCTTTCATTCTCCACTCCTTCCAAATAAAAAGGCCGGTGCATTGCACCGGCCTCAATTTCTTTAGCGCGTCAGCGGCTTGTAAGTAACCCGCTTCGGATTGACGCTTTCAGGTCCAAGACGACGGACCTTATCCGCTTCATAATCCTCGAAGTTGCCTTCGAACCATTCGACATGGCTATCGCCTTCGAATGCCAGAATATGCGTTGCCAGACGATCGAGGAACATACGATCGTGGGAGATGATAACGGCGCAACCAGCGTATTTTTCAAGCGCATCTTCAAGCGCTGCCAGCGTTTCCGTATCAAGATCGTTGGTCGGTTCGTCGAGAAGCAGAACGTTGCCGCCTGCCTGCAACATCTTGGCAAGATGCACACGATTACGCTGACCACCGGACAGATTGCCGACTTTCGCCTGCTGATCGCCGCCCTTGAAGTTGAACGCACCGCAATAAGCGCGGGAGTTCATTTCAAATTTGCCGAGCTTGATAATGTCGTTACCGCCGGAAATTTCTTCCCAGACATTCTTGTTCGGGTCGAGGTGATCGCGGCTCTGATCGACATAACCAAGATGAACCGTATCACCGATACGGATCGAACCCGAATCCGGCTTTTCCTGCCCGGTAATCATCTTGAACAGTGTCGACTTACCCGCACCGTTTGGACCGATAACACCGACGATACCACCCGGAGGCAGCTTGAATGTCAGGTTCTCGATCAGCATACGATCGCCAAACGACTTGGTCAGACCTTCGGCTTCAATAACCACCTGACCAAGGCGCTCGCCAGCCGGGATCAGAATCTGGGCATCGCCCGGACGCTGATTGTTGGCAGCTTCAACCAGCTGATCATAAGCCTTGATACGAGCCTTCGACTTCGACTGACGCGCTTTAGGGCTCGCTGCAATCCACTGGCGCTCACGCTCAAGTGCTTTCTGACGGGAGTCGTCTTCACGGCCTTCCTGAATCATGCGCTTGGACTTGGCTTCCAGATAGGCAGAATAGTTGCCTTCATATGGAATACCACGACCGCGATCGAGTTCGAGAATCCAGCCTGTTACATTGTCAAGGAAGTAGCGATCGTGCGTGATAAGCAGGACAGCGCCCTCATATTCACGCAGGTGCTTTTCCAGCCAGGCAGTGGTTTCAGCGTCAAGATGGTTGGTCGGTTCGTCAAGCAGCAGCAGATCAGGCTTCGACAGGAGAAGCTTGCAAAGTGCTACACGACGACGCTCACCACCCGAAAGCTTGGTGACATCGGCATCCGCTGGCGGGCAGCGCAGAGCTTCCATCGCCATTTCGACCTGGCTGTCGAGATCCCAGAGGTTCTGGCTGTCGATGAGATCCTGAAGTGCTGCACCTTCGTCAGCTGTTTCATCAGAATAGTTCATCATCAGCTCATTATAACGGTCGAGAATGGCGGTCTTCGCAGCCACACCTTCCATCACGTTGCCGAGCACGGTCTTTTCAGGGTCGAGATGCGGTTCCTGCGCAAGGTAACCACAAGTCGCACCGTCTGCGAGCCAGGCTTCGCCGGTGAAGTCCTTGTCGAGACCAGCCATGATCTTGAGAATTGTCGATTTACCAGCGCCGTTTGGTCCGAGAATACCAATCTTCGCATCTGGATAGAATGACAGATGAAGATTTTCGATAACCTTCTTGGCGCCGTAGGCCTTATTCAGCCCGGACATATGATAGATGAATTGGCGTGCCATAAAGCGCGTCGTCTCCACAGGTTGGAAAGCGCGGTTCGACCTGATGCCGAAGCGCGGGAAATTGCTGCTGGCTATGTAGGCGAAATAGAGCGCGGAAGCAAACATCATCGCACGGATTGCACCGATCACTCTCATTGCGAGAGCGAAGCACCGATTTTCTCATGGCCCAAAATAAATGAAACCGGGCGCGGATATTTCCGTCACCCGGTTTCCCCTCTGGCCACCACTCGGGAAAGTTTCCTCCCTTTCACCGAATGGCCTGCTAGTTATGCCCAAAAGACTGGAATTCAACGCCCCTGAATTCTCTTCAAAACTCCGTCCATATCCCCTGATAAAGATAGATTTGCCTAGGATTTTGCGGTTTTCAAGCGGAATTTGCTCAAAAATTGCAAATGCCTAAAATTAATTCATTCAACTCCTGGATGCCTTTTTTTGAGACGTAACTAAAAGAGAATTTGACTATTTGCGCGGCATAAATTCTGATGATCTCATGACGTTTGAAACCATCCATCACCTGCCTCTGACAAGCGAAATCGCACTGCCCTATAGGCAGTCGCTCACTGCGGCACCGAAAGCTGTCGTGCATATCTGTCATGGACTTGCCGAACATTCGGCCCGCTATGCACGTTTTGCCACAGCGCTAAACCAGGCTGGGTATCATGTTTATGCACATGATCATCGCGGGCACGGCGCCAATATCGGTCCACATGCACCGAGAGGGATGTTCACACCAAAAGACGGCGATAGAGTGGCTATCGGGGATGTTCTGGCCCTGAACCGCCATATTCATGCAACGCATCCGGGCTTACCGGTGGTGTTATTCGGTCATTCAATGGGCGGGCTTATCGCGCTGAACTACACGCTTGCGCATTCGGATACGATTGATGCTGTCGCCGTGTGGAACGCCAATTTCAACGGCGGCATTGAGAACAGTGCAGCGATGGCATTGCTTCATGCCGAACGCATGCTCAAAGGCTCGGACGTGCCAAGCGCACTTCTGCCGAAGCTTACGTTCCGGGCATGGGGTAACTCCATTCCTGGTCATCGCACGGCTTTTGACTGGCTCTCGCGCGATGCTACAGAAGTGGAAGCCTATGTGAATGATCCTCTCTGTGGCTTTGATGCAAGTGTGGCACTCTGGATTGACGTCTTTCGCATGATGAAGAATGGCGCGACCGACAGCAACTTTGCGAAAATCCGCAAAGACCTGCCGTTCAATCTCGTCGGCGGTACGGAAGATCCGGCAACGGATAAAGCCAAAGCCACGCGTAAACTGGCCGACAGAATGCAGGCGATGGGCTTTAGCAATGTTACCTGCACCATCTATCCCGGCACGCGCCATGAAAGCCTGAATGAGATCAATCGGGATGAGGTGACGCAGAATTTTCTGGATTGGCTCACCGAGGTACTTCCGTCCAGCCGCATCTCCGGCTAAAACCTGCAGATATTCAAATACCGGATCAAACTCACGATTTCTTGAAACATCTTGGTTTGCCTCGCAATCAATGTTATGGAGCCCGCCTTGCGCGCTACAGGGCATCTGTACATAAACATTAAGCACACCGGTTTTACGGCAAATGCGCAAGGAATGAAGGAAGCTCCGCTTGGCAACACCAACGATTTCTGTGGTCATCCCCTGCCGCAATGAAGCCGACAATCTCGCTTTTCTGCTCGATGAAGTCGACAGTGCAATGCTTGGTCGCGCATATGAAGTGATCGTCGTGGATGATGGCTCGACAGATTCCACGAGCGACGTACTGGCGGGCCGCATTCATGCAGGCAAGCCTTTGCGCCATATCCGCCATGATCGTTCTGCAGGACAGAGTGCTGCTCTGCGTTCAGGCGTTTTCGCAGCGCACGGCCAGATTGTTGTCACGATGGATGGCGATGGACAGAACAATCCGGCCTATTTGCCCGCGCTCGCAGATGCTCTCATTAATGCAGGCCCCGCCTTTGGTATTGCCGCCGGACAGCGCCTCAAGCGTACAGATACCAAGCTCAAGCAGCTTTCATCACGCTTTGCCAATAATCTGCGTGGTTCAATCCTGAAAGATAAGACCCGCGATTCCGGCTGCGGCCTGAAAGCGCTGCATACCGATCTTTTCCGTCAGCTGCCGTTCTTCGACGGCTGGCACCGTTATCTGCCTGCGCTGGCTCTTCGCGAAGGTTTTGATGTCGTACATATCGATGTCACCGACCGCGAACGCCGCCACGGAAAATCCAATTACGGCATTCTGGACCGCGGCCTGCGCGGTATTCTCGACCTTTATGGCGTTTGGTGGCTGCGCAAGCGCCGCAAGGTTGTGCCGCGCGTGACGGAGATTACCCATGACTGACATTCTTAACAGTCTCGTTCAATGGCTTCACGATGTATTCGTGGCGCAATGGGACGGCTGGATCATTCTGGGGTTTGTTGCACAGGCCTGCTTTACCATGCGTTTCGTCGTGCAGTGGCTGGCTTCGGAAAAAGCCAAGAAAAGTGTCATGCCGGTGGCATTCTGGTTCTTTTCGTTGTTTGGCGGCGCGCTTCTTCTGATCTATGCGATCCAGCGCAAAGACCCGGTTTTCATCGCCGGTCAGGCCTTGGGTCTGATTGTCTATGTCCGCAATCTCTGGCTCATCGCCAACGAGAAGAAACTTACAGCAGAAGAATGATCAACTGCCAGAACGCGAAATATTGAAGACTTGAAAATAGTTACAGTATAAACCAACTCATTCGCATCGTATTTATTTACCTCCAAAATGGAGGTAAATATGATGAGTTTTATTTGCAAATTAGTTTCATACACATTGATTTCCCTGATCGTCGCAGGAACAGACATATCCTATAGCAAGACAACCTCCTCGTCGATGAAACTTGACGGAAGACCATCCAATATACCTGAAGATTACATGGCCACACCGCGTGGATATGCACACCCGGATTGCATCGTAACCATCGAAGAGGGTGAAACTGTTAAAAGCGACGGAAAGATCGCAAAAGCAGACGGATCGGAAAGAAACATCAAAGACTGCGATTACACTCAATATTCAAAATACGGAAAAGAGATCAGCTCCTCCAATTTGGACATTGATCTCAACAACCGGACCATCGGAGGATGGGAGGCATCGATAAGCCATCAATTACCGCGTGACAACGGCGTCCGGAAAATTGTCGGAGAGTGGACCGTTCCACACAATCCACGGTCATTCGGACATCAAGTTCTGTTTTTGTTTAATTCAATACAGACTTACGGCCCCATCATAATTCAACCTGTCCTGGGCTTTAATCAGAGCGGGGCCCTGGGACCTCAATGGTCTATTGCCAGCTGGGCCGTAGGCCCCAATCTATGCACGAACGGATATTGCAAAACTGGCAATACGACGGTTCAGCCCGGCGACATCGTAAGAGGAACTCTCACACGAGATATACCCGTTGGAATCGATCCACAGTCCGTGAAGAAATGGCTCATAACCATCTCCGTTCTGAGAAACGGTGTAGAGGCGGGATCGCAAAATCTCAATGTCGAGCTGCCCGACAGCAATTACAGGAGTTTCGACGAGGCCGTTTACGAGACTTATGACGCTGAAACATGCGATCAGATAAGTCTCCTGAGTAATTTGTCGACATTACACACAAAATTCGCGACCAAAGAACTATTCTGGAGGAATGGTTATCCCGGCGTGGGCCAAGCCGAGTCTTTGATCGCTGATCGCAAATGTGGCGTTGAAACAAACATAGACCGTGGTTGGACCAGCGAAATATATTACGGTGCACCAAACTGAGCGTTACACTTTCGCCGTCAGCCTACCGCGTCCGACAGAGCGGTAATCGATATCCAAGCCAGCAATGTCTTCAGATTTGTAGACATTGCGCAGATCGATCAGCACATTGCCTTCCATCACGCTCGCGATACGCTTGAGATCAAGTGCACGATAAGCATTCCACTCGGTTAGCAGTGCTACGACACCAGCGCCTTTTGCTGCTTCATAAGCTGAACTACACCAGATCACATCCGGCAGGACCATTTTGGCAGCATCCATTGCCTCAGGATCATGGGCACGAACAGAAATGCCTGCGTTCTGGATAGCCGCAATAATGTCGAGCGATGGTGATTCACGAATATCATCCGTATTCGGTTTGAACGCGACACCAAGCACAGCAACTGTCTTCGCGCCGCTCTCGTGAGCAGCGGCAACAATGCGCTCCGCCATCGACTGTTTGCGTGCTTCGTTGACTGCAATTACTTCTTCGATCAGAGACTGCGGTGCATCGTATTTTTTGCCTGTAGCAGCAAACGCACGTGTATCTTTCGGAAAGCACGAGCCCCCGAAACCCGGACCTGCATGCAGGAATTTCGAGCCGATGCGGTTATCCATGCCAATGGCGCGCGCAACTTCCTGCACATTGCCACCGGTCTTTTCGCAAAGATCAGCAACCTGATTGATGAAGGTTACTTTCATCGCAAGAAATGCATTGGCCGCATATTTGATGATTTCGGCATTTTCCAGCGATGTGACAACCATCGGCGTCTCACGCAGGTAAAGCGGGCGATAAAGCCGCTGCATGGCAGCCTTGCCGCGCTCATCATCAACGCCAACCACCACACGGTCAGGGCGCATGAAATCTTCAATCGCGGAGCCTTCGCGCAGAAATTCCGGGTTTGATACCATCGAGAATTCAACACCCGGACGTGCTGCGGCAATACGATCACGAATACGCGCATTGGTACCAACTACGACCGTCGACTTGATGACGACTACCGCACCCGGCTTCATGGCTGCTGCAATTTCGTCGGCAGCCGCCTCAATATATTGCAGATCCGCTTCGCCATCACCGCGCCGCGATGGTGTGCCGACAGCGATCAGGATCACATCGGCATCTGCAACGCTGGTTGCAAGATCAGTACTGAACTCAAGCCGTCCGTCACGAATATTTCGCGCCATGAGCTCATCAAGCCCCGGTTCAAAAATCGTGACCTTGCCCGCAGTCAGCCGCTCGATGATCGACGGATTCTTGTCGACACAGGTAACGTGAAAGCCAAATTCGGCAAAACACACACCCGAAACCAGACCCACATAGCCCGTTCCGATCATCGCCAGCTTCATATGTTCAGTCCTTCAATTTAGCTTAAAGCCATTTATCATAGTCCGACACCAAGAGGTGTAGTGGCCTCTCGTTTTCTTCAATATTGGAGAAGCGCCCGATCGGCTCGCGGAAAATATTGTCCGTCAGATCATCATTTACGGTCGATACTTCACCGATCAGCACATCGCCGCCCTCACCCCAGAATGCATGCCAGTTGCCCGGCAGAAGCGTCACACTTTCGCCCGGCGCGAGCTTGAGATGTGCACCTGCCTTCTGCGTAACCAGACGACCGTCCGTCGCAACCGTGACATCGGTTTCTTCATCGACGCTGCCGTCGGCACGCGAATTGAAAAGCTCAAGCACCAGCGTACCACCACCACGATTGATGATGTCTTCTGCCTTCACCACATGGCGATGCATTGGCGAAATCTGGTTCTTGCGCGAAATCATGATCTTTTCGGCATAAAGCATACCGCCACCGCGCTTGAGATCTTCAGCATTGCCATTGCGCGTGGTGAAAAGAAACAGGCCGAGGTCGGCAAACTTGCCCTGGCCGTAGTCTGTAATATCCCATCCAAGGCGACCGTCGAGAATTGCCTTTGCATCGCTCGAAGTGCGCGTTTTCAGCTCTTCTGGCGACCAGTAAGCAAAGGGAGGCATGATATAGCCAAAGGAGCGGATGAAAGCATCGCTCTCACGGATAATCTCATTAATTTCTGAACGTTTCATGGCCTCTAAGCCTCCCATGGAATGAAACAGGATATATTTGACAGCTTGGTAACTGGCTTTCTGCCATTTTGGCAATCCCATGCGCGTAAGTCACACATATTTGCGAAATGCTGCGCGTCATTTTGACGTGTCGTCTTTACGCGAAAATCATGTCGCATCCCAATGCGCGTTTAGAACATTTCAATGATTGAATCATGACAACGAAAGCCAGTCTGAACAGAACCGAATGAACGGACAAGCCATTGAGATAACGGGAAAAGCCGTGCTTTCGGAAGACAACGGGAACAGTAGGTCGAGCAAACGTCGCTGAGAGAACAGCACAAGCGCGACCTTGATACGGCACAAAGGGTCGATTCTATGGACGTTCGCAACGAAATGCTGGGGCTTTTGACCGGGCGTGACCCAAATTTCAGCCTTGAACAGAAGTTTTATACTGATCCTGACTATCACAAGCTGGATCTGGAAAACATCTTTTACCGCGACTGGCTATTTGTCGGCCATGATTGCGAACTGCCGAAGACCGGCTCCTACATGACAGTGCAGGTTGGCGCCTATCCCGTCGTGATCGTGCGCGATGCACAAGGCGGCATCCGTGCGTTCCACAATTCCTGCCGCCATCGCGGTTCGCGCATCTGTTCGGCGGAAAAAGGCACCGCAGCAAAGCTCGTCTGCCCTTATCACCAGTGGACCTATGAACTTGACGGTCGCCTTCTCTTCGCGCGTCAGGTCGGCCCGGACTTCAAGCCTGCGGAATATGGTCTGAAGCAGGTTCATTGCGAGAGCGTTGCTGGCTACATCTATGTTTGCCTCGCTGACGAAGCACCGGACTTCAACAGCTTCCGTACACTGGTCGAGCCATACCTCGCCCCACACAATATCAAGGAAGCCAAGGTTGCCTTTGAAAGCTCGATTATCGAGAAAGGCAACTGGAAGCTGGTATGGGAAAACAACCGCGAGTGCTACCACTGCGCTGCCAACCATCCAGAGCTCTGCCGTACCTATCCTGAAGCACCAAGCGCAACCGGCGTTCAGGGTGTGATGGAAGATCCGGAAATCAACCAGCTCTGGAAAAACTGCGCTTCCATCGGCCTGCCTGCTGAATTCAACATGTCGGAAGACGGCCGCTATCGCATCACACGCATTCCGCTGCTGCGTGATGCCGTGAGCTATACCATGTCGGGCAAACCTGCCGTGAAGAAGCCACTGAGCGATCAGGTGTCGGGCAATACCAATATCGGCGCAATGCTGCTCTTTAACTACCCGTCCACATGGAATCACCTGATGGTCGATCACGCGATTTCCTTCCGCGTTTTGCCGATCAGCGCTGAGGAAACCATGGTTACGACCAAATGGCTGGTTCACAAGGATGCAGTTGAAGGCGTTGATTACGATCTTGATGAGCTGACTCATGTCTGGATTCAGACCAATGATCAGGACCGTCAGATTGTGGAAGAAAATGCGATCGGTATTCGCTCACCCGCCTACCAGCCCGGCCCTTATTCGGTCGAGCACGAAGGCGGTGTGATGCAGTTTCTCGAATGGTACACCAACACCATCACACCTCGCCTGAAAGGCGAAGCCGCAAAGCTTAGCCGCGTAGCCTGAAGTAAACTGAAATAGAGAAGTGAGAAGGCCATGCAGCCTCTGAAATATCTGGATGAGATGCTGCCGTGGAACGACAGGTTGCAGATGCTGCAATGCATCTCGGCCATCGAAGAAGCGCCAGACGTCATGACCTTCTCCTTCAAAACTCAGGATGACAACTGGTTTCGCTATACGCCAGGACAGTTCATCACGCTCGAACTTCCAATCGAGCGATCCGATGGGCTTGGACCGGTGTTGCGCACCTATACGCTCTCGTCCACACCTTCACGGCCATACCATATCTCAGTTACGGTCAAGGCACAGAAAGACAGCATCGGCACCCGCTGGATGCTCGATAATCTGCGTCCGCCGATGACCATCAAGGCCTATGGCCCGAATGGCGACTTCTCGCTCGCCAATCATCCGAGCGAGAAATACCTGTTCATCTCGGCTGGCTCAGGCATCACACCTATGGTGTCGATGACGCGCTGGCTTTTCGATTGCGCACCGGCAACCGATGTAGCCTTCATCAATTGTGCACGCACACCTGATGACATCATCTTCCGCAAAGAACTGGAGCTTCTCTCCGGACGCATGGAAGCCATGCATCTTGCTTTCATTGTGGAACAATCATCGGCGCGCCATGTCTGGCCGGGTCTGCATGGCCGCATCGACCGCGCACGGCTTGAACTGCTGGCACCTGACTTCCTGCATCGCAAGGTATTCTGCTGTGGGCCAGAGCCGTTCATGAATGGCGTGCGTGGCCTTCTGGAGCAATCCGGCTTCAACATGGCCAATTATCATCAGGAGAGTTTTCAGCCTGCGACTGAAATTTCCGCAGTGCCAGTACCTTCGACACTGCAAGTCGATACACCTGCGGCTCCAACAAAACCTGCTGTCGCACCCGCAAGCGTCGTCTTCAGCCTGTCAGGCGTCGAAGTCGAATGCACCGAGAACGACACCATCTTGCTCGCAGCCCGCAATGGTGGGCTTAAAATCCCAAGCGCCTGCGAGTTCGGCATCTGCGGCACCTGCAAGGTTAAATGCATCGGTGGCGAGACGGAAATGAACCACAATGGCGGCATCCGTGACGACGAAATCGCAGACGGCTATATTCTTGCCTGTTGCAGCCGTCCGCGTGGCCGTGTCGAAATTGATGCGTAGAGCGCAGTGCGCTCTACCAGTTTAAATTATGAAGTCGTTACAGCGGTTCCAGTTAAGACTGAATCGTTGGAGCCGCTGCAACTATTTGTTTTTTCGCATTATCCTACGCAAAACCGCTTCGCACTTTTTGCTGGAAATGCTTTAAGCCTTCTTCAGAAATTCAGTACGCAGCACGAGGCCTTTGACCTGCTTGGTGCTGCAATCAACTTCATCCGGATTGCCAGTCAGCCGAATGCCTTTGACCAGCGTGCCACGCTTGAGCGTCGTTGACGTTCCTTTGACCTTCAAATCCTTGATGAGCGTAACGGAATCACCGTCGTTGAGCTGCGTCCCGTTGCTGTCGCGCGTGATTTCATCAGTCATGATCATCTCCTGTCCAGATAGATAAAGCCGGTCGTTAGCACCAAAGACAATGTAATACCAGAACGCTGATATTGACTGGTATGCGCCTGCGCCGCTGACTATAATTACATGAAAACAGTCAGGAGCATCTTATGATTGGTCATGCCCTTCTCGTCGTTGATGTGCAAAATGATTTCTGCCCTGGTGGCGCGCTAGCCGTCGATAAGGGTGATGAAATTCTACCGGCTATCAACCGGCTGATTGACGAGAGCGAGCATGTCATTCTGACACAAGACTGGCATCCGGCAGGACATTCCAGCTTTGCAACCAGCCATCCCGGAAAAAAGCCCTTCGATACCATTCATATGCCCTATGGCCCGCAAACATTATGGCCGGATCACTGCGTTCAGGGCACACACGGTGCGGATTTTCATCCAGATTTGCAATGGACGCGTGCGCAGATGCTTATCCGCAAGGGGTTCCGCATAGGAGTGGACAGCTATTCGGCCCTGTTCGAGAACGATCACCAGACCCCTACGGGCCTTGCGGGATACCTGCGCGAACGCAACATCGGTTCATTGACACTGGCCGGTTTGGCTACTGATTTCTGCGTGGCTTACTCAGCACTTGATGCAGTTTCACACGGCTTTCAAGTGCGTGTTCGGCTGGACGCCTGCCGCGGCATAGACATCGGCGGCTCCATGAATACCATGCTCGAAAAAATGCAAAAGGCGGGCGTTGAACTCATCAACGAACCCGCCCTTGCATCGCATTTGCTCTGATTATTTCTGCAATTCACCATCAGGCAGAACGACATAGATCAGCACAGCAATAATGGTTATGAAGAAGCGGAAAGCAGATTCAATGCCGTTCCATGTGGATGACATCCACATGCCGAACCATTCGCCACCGATAGACATAAAGCCGACCTGCCAGACGAGGAAGCCAACCGAAAGACCCGCAATGGCCCATTTCTTGGAACGGTTGAAGCTTCCTGCATCCCCGCTCAGACGACCGAACATTGCGAAAGCGCCAATCCAACACAGAACGGCTGTCAGCGTTTCTGCGGCAATGATCAGAATGTAACCGGCATTGTGCAGGACATTGCTGTCTATGGCGCGATATTTGATCGTCGCATCAGGAAAAATCGTATCCATGAGCAAAACGTGCTGCACGAACGCGAAATTACTGCCGTAGTCGGTAATGTTGCCAAAGGAAACGAGTGTTGCGAAGAAGGCAATTGCCGCAACGAATGCGGTTTTGCTCAAACGAGTAACGACCATGGAAAACCCCTCTCCAAAAAAGTCGCAGCCGCAGCCTCTTCGAGACCTGCGGCCTATGCTGATATGCTCTGGCGATAGCGCCATAAGCGCATCAAGGCTCGCTAACTCTTTCGATTCGGTCAATAGGCAACAAAAAAGGCGGCCAAAGCCGCCTTTTACTAGCAGTTGTTCCAGATGCTTAGTGCAACGCAGCCTCATCGGCCTCTTTCTGCCACTCCGGATTATTCTTGTTGAAGCGGATCGATGACATCAAGGAGAGACCGATTAGCACAGCACCGATCAGGCCAGTGATGACTTCCGGAATATGGAACAGCGTCTGCACATACATGATCACAGCCAGCACCAGAATGGCGTAAAACGCGCCATGCTCCAGATAACGATACTGACCAAGTGTCTTGCGCTCGACCAGCATGATGGTGAGCGAGCGTACGTAGAACGCGCCGATACCAAGGCCGATCGCAATGACAAACAGATTGGTCGTCAGCGCAAAGGCGCCGATAACACCGTCGAATGAGAAGCTGGCATCGAGCACTTCAAGATAAATGAAGGCACCAAGACCGCCGCGATGGACCATATCCACCTGTTCCTGCGATGCGTCCAGCACCTCGCCTAAGCCTTCGACAGCCAGAAAGGTCAGTAGACCGAACAGTGCTGCTACCAGGAATGTATGCGAATGCTCAGCATCAAGCTGGTAAGAGAAGAACAGGATAAGCGCGATGGCAACGCCGATTTCAACACCTTGAACCGATGCGAACTTCGACATGCGGCTTTCAATAATCCTGACCCAATGCACATCCTTTTCGACATCGAAAAAGTATTTCATGCCGACCATGAGCAGGAATGTGCCGCCAAATGCTGCAATGCCCGTATGGGATTCCGCGATCACCCGCGCATATTCATCTGGCTGCCATATAGCGAGTTTCAGCGCCGAAATCGGATCTGTCCACATGGCGACCGCAACGATTGCAAGCGGAAAAATGATGCGCATGCCGAAGACGGCAATGATGATACCCCAGGTCAAAAACCGATGCTGCCACTCCGGCGTCATATCACGCAAAATGCGCGCATTAACGATCGCATTATCGAATGAGAGGGAGATTTCGAGAACGCTCAACACCGCACAAATGATGAAGACAGAAACCATGCCTCCAATAGTGCCAGTCGTCGAATATCCAAGCCAGAGAGCGCAGAGAAGTCCAATGACCGTGAAAAATACCGGCCAAATGAAATATTTATAAGTGGTCATCGCGAACCATTGCTTTTTATGTTTATGAGGCAGGCTGAACTACCGGTCCGACAATGCGCTGGGCCGACGGCGCTTCTCCTGCGGCGCAACAGCTTATGTAAGAAGTAGAAACACCGGGGACAAGGAAGATCGTGGCCAAATTTTGTTCACGAAAAAAAGCATAGCTCAAGATAACGTGATCGATCAGGAGGGAGCAACTTTTCAGTAAAAAGTCCCATGGCAATTATCACGATTTGTCATAGACTTATCGCCAGCACCCATCTGGGATAATGAGGACGATTGCCATGATTACAGGACCGCAATGCCGCGCTGCACGTGCACTGGTGGAATTCACGCGGGAGCGGCTGGCCCAGCTCTCGGGCATTGATGCCGGGACAATCGAGCATTTTGAACGAAAGATCGGCTCTCCGTCTGATGAGCAAATACAAACCCTGCAAGAGGTGCTGGAAAAAGTCGGCGCCCAGTTCATATGGGAGAATGGCGGCGGACTTGGCGTGAGGCTGAAATTCAACCGCTCAGAATCAAAGCGTATTGCAAACATGGAAAATGAAGGCGGCGTCGTTGGTTACGACGATGTCCCCTGACAAAAGCAAAAGGGCGACCTTGCAGGCCGCCCTTTGTCTCAAGAATAACTTGACCTATTTTTTCTCAATAAGTGAGGCAGGCTCAAGCTTCGGGTGCATCTGAATAGTGACCATGTCCTTGGCATCAAGATCAAGGTCTTTGAAAGAGACGCCGCGCAGAACCGGATCGTCATACGTCTTTACATAATAAACCTGATTCTTCAGATCGCCGATTGTGCTCCACTGGGTATATTCAGCAGGCGTGTTCGGCTCTTCGATCCAGCCCTTCGGGATATCGAAATTGTTTACGATATGCTCTGCAAGCCGTACGCTTTCCGGGCCGCTTGCAACAGGCTTGGCCGAAAGAACAAATGCACTGGCTCTTACGAAACGCGACGGAGGCGTGGTATCGCCCGGGATGCCCAACATTCCCGAACCTTCGCCCAGCGGCTTGATTTCAGCGCCAAGAATTTTCACTGGCTTGGCATTGTTCGGGGAAAGTTTGACGTAATTTCGCAGATTGGTCATATGCCAATCAAATGAAGGCGCATTGGTCATCACGCCAAGCGGATTGTCATAGATCTTCAGCTTGCCATCAACTGGTTCGATAACAATCGAAGCGCCGCTTGCATCATGAAGTGTGTAATGCAGCGGCGGTGCAATGCCCATGTTCTTCTGAATAACAGTCACGACGGAAATGTCGTTCAGAGCTTCTTTCACTTCGGCAACCGTAGCAAAATTCGTCAGTGCCCAGGTAAGGACATCCCACGGAGCAAGACTGTTTTCAGCCTTTGCTTCTGCCGGATCCGCATAGCCTGCAAAGTCCGGAAAATAGAGAACGCCACCAGTCAGACCCTTCTCGTTCATACCGTCAGCAAGCGCGGTAACGCCAAAAGCGTTCATACCAACAGCCGCATACTTGGCTTTCCAAGTCTTGGCCACTTTGCCGTCTGCAGGTGTAGCCGCAATATCAAAGTTGCGAGGAAGAACGATCATTTGTGAATCGATTGGAAACGCAAACTCCATGGTGCGTCCGTAGACGATACTGCCATCCGTAGTAGGCAATACAAAACTCGTGCAGGCTTGGGCTGCCTGAGGAATGACGAGTGCCGAAACAAGCGCCGCAATCGCTGCACCGCGAGCCAGCACCCCGCACGATGACTTCCAGATAGACCAGTTCTTTTGCATGACAACCTCATCACAAAATTAGATGTCTGGAATGATAAATGCAGCCACTTGGGGAGCCCGGCTACATTTGGGAACCAGAAACATTCATTAATCCAATCGCAGGCGAATAGAACGGCTACAATATAGCAAAGTCAACCAACAAAACCTCTGCATTACCTTCATTTTTCCATTTATTTCTTGCCATGATTAACATAAACATTGATCATGCCTTTATAGGTCTGGTCTTTTATATGTTTCTAAATTAGGTTCCGAGGGGACAATGCCGTGATCAGAAACAATTCTCGCTCCGATAGTAAAAATTTACTGAACACTACTTTTAGCAATATTATATTAGCTACCTCTTTTATGATGGCGGCAGCAAGCGCATCCCACGCAGCAGACGTTATCGCGCCTCCTCCTGTGCAGACAGAAATTCAGGATCAGCAACGCTGGCGCGTGATCTTCAGCCCTTATGTGTGGGGCGCTTCATTGAATGGCAAAGCCGGTCTGCTTGGGTTGAGCACGAATGTCGACGTACCTTTCAGGGACATTCTGGACAATCTCGACATGAGCCTTATGGGCAATATCGAAGTGACGAACGGCAAGTTCGGCGTTTATTTTGACGGCCAGTATACCAAAACCAGTCAGGACGCCGACATTCGTGACGAACAGCTCGACATGGATATCAAGTCCACGACGCTTTCGGGTGGCGTCTATTATCGCCTCTATGAGCAGCAACTGGACGGTACGACGCTTTTCGGCGGTCAGCGGATTTTTGCCATTGAACCGACCGTAGGCGTACGCTGGACAGAGCTCAAGGCGCAGGTCAATGTGGGACCGTTCAGCGCATCTCGGAAAGCAGACTGGACCGATCCGTTTATCGGCACCCGCGTCTTCTACGACATCAATGACCGTTGGAACATCTTTGCTGAAGCCGATATCGGCGGCTTCGGTGCAGGAACCAAACTCAGCGCGAACGGCCAGATCTATCTCGGCTATCGCACCCTGGTATTCGACGTCCCAACCACATGGCGTGTTGGTTATCGCGCGCTCTATCAGGATTACCGGGACAATGATGGCGTCGAAAAGTTCAAGTATGATGTAACACAGCACGGACCAGTAATCGGCCTCTCCGTTCAGTTCTGATCCTGCTCCTGCCTTCTAAAGCCGCTGGATTTTTCCGGCGGCTTTTGTTTTGCCTCCGCAACAAAAGACATTGCCCAAATTGATCAAGTGGAAGCTCTTTATTTAGTAAGAAATAATCTGCCACTATTTCATGCTTGCAAGATTGGGCGATATGGCCTCAACTATCTGAACAGGCTTGATGATTTTGACCGAATCCATTTGCAAATGTGGACCTGCATTCATCATCCGTCTGCACTAGAGCGTATCCCGGAAAGTGTGAAACGGTTTTCGGATAAGATGCGCGTAAAAACAAACGTTTAGAGCGCCGATCTGATTCAATCCGATTGAAACGCGTTCTAGTGGGGCGTTGGGCGCGGGATGAATTATATTTTCGAACTATCCGTTTATCTTTCTTTTGTGACTTTCACCGTTCTCGGCGTGGGCGTCTATTTCGTTGGTCGCTTCGCGCTCCACATCCTGTCCCGCCATGCCAATCATGACATTCTATCGATCCCGATTGGTGCCTTCATCGGCACCATTGCGACGGCATGGGCGCTGTCATTGGGATTTGTTGCCGCAGACATCTGGACAGCCAACTCAAAAGCTGATCAGGCGACCAGTGAAGAAAGATCGTCCATTTCGCGGTTGATCGGAGCCGCGAGTCCAGACATTCTGAATGCACCCGTACTTGTGGCATCTCTTTCCGAGTATCGCACGGCGGTCGTCAAAGACGAATGGCTTGAAAACAGCAACATTTCGCCTGCCCATTCCGTTGAAGTTGCATTACAGAATATACGGCGCGAGATCGTGAAGCTTGCTAAGACAGACATTCCGTCACCGATAATATCGCAACTTGTACACGACTTCGACGAATTACAGGATGCGCGCAACACGCGCCTCTCTGTTGGCTCAACATCAGTCGACATGTACAAATGGTATCTGCTGTTTTCGCTGACAGTCCTGACCATAATCACTATCGCAGCCACACATGCAGACAGAGTAAGTGCCGGCATCAAGGCCATGGCAATCTATTCGATCACGGCTGCATTTTGTCTTTGGATCCTCGCGATCCATGCCAATCCATATCAGGGAATAGAGCGGCTCGAACCGTCGCTGCTATTTACAAACCAGAAATCGGGTTGATCTTTCGAATGAAATTTCTTTCGATAGCCACCACAGCACTGACGCTCTTCGTAGCATTGCCAAAGGCCGAGGCTGAAGCTGAGACTCAGGCCTTCCGTGTCTGTCATGGCTATGAATGCTACTATCAGACCAAGCTAACGCTATCCGCTCCAGATTTGCGCCGCATACAGAATCTCATGCAGCAAGGCGTTAAATCGCCAGCTGCCGAACGCAAAGCCTTGAGAACCGCGATTGCACTATTTGAACAACGCAGCACTGCGATAATCGGTGTTCGTGACAAGCCACGCATGCAGTTTGGCAAAGCACGCATCAAAGGGCAGATGGACTGCATCGATGAATCGACCAATACGGATAACTTCATCCGCTACCTGAATTCTCGCGGCTGGCTCAAACATCATACTCCTGTGCGCAAAACCGCACGCGGAAGCTTTTTCGATGGTCGCTATCCTCATTGGACTGCAGTTATCCAAGCCAAAGATGGTGAGCGCTGGGCGGTTGATTCCTGGTATGAAGCAGGCGGCGGTCCGCCCGACATCATGCCACTGGCTGAATGGAAGCGGCGCGGCTATGGCGGCGAAAGATAAATACAGATTGAGCGCTTCAGAGACCTTCTAATGGATTTATCAAAAGCAGGCGTTCAGGCATGATATATGTGTAGGCCGTTTCACCTAGAGCATCTCCAGTTTATCTTGAATTATAGGAAATGCTCTATCTCTTTGTTTTTACGCGCATCTTAATCCGAAAACCGCTTCGCATTTTTCGGGATGCGCTCTAGGGGGTTATCAATGGTTATTCTGAAGAAGTCTTTTGCAGCCGCGTGCACAAGTGCTCTTGTTGCTTTCAGTATGCTTGCCGCACCTGTCGCTGAAGCCTGCACGCGTGTCGTTTATCTTGGAGCCAATGATCAGGTGATTACGGCGCGTTCCATGGACTGGAAGGTCGATGTTGGCACCAATCTATGGATTTTCCCACGTGGTATGGAGCGCAATGGCGAAGCTGGACCCAACTCCATAAAATGGACGTCCAAATTTGGCAGTGTCATTTCCTCCGGCTACGATATTTCGACAACCGACGGAATGAACGAAGCAGGCCTCGTTGCCAACGTGCTCTGGTTAGTGGAATCCGAATACCCTAAATATGATGGAACCGGACCCGGCCTTTCCATCGCAGCCTGGGCGCAATATGTGCTCGATAACTTTGCTACGGTTGACGAAGCGGTCAAAGAACTCAGCACCAATCCGTTCACAATCGTCACGGATAATGTACCGGGTCAAGACCGGCTCGCGACCCTGCATCTCTCCATATCGGATGCATCCGGAGACAGTGCGATCGTCGAATATATCGACGGCAAGCAAGTTATCCATCACAGCCGTGAGTATCAGGTGATGACCAATTCGCCGACATTTGACGAACAGCTTGCACTGCACTCTTATTGGTCGCAGATCGGCGGAACCGTCATGCTACCGGGCACAAACCGGGCATCAGATCGTTTCACGCGCGCTGCTTTCTATATAAACGCCGTACCAAAATCCGAAGAACCAGTTGAAGCTCTCGCGAGCGTTTTCGGCGTCATTCGCAACGCATCAGTCCCGTTTGGCATCACGACACCTGATGAACCGAATATCTCCTCGACACGCTGGCGCACAGTTTCAGATCAGAAGCGTAAACTCTATTTCTTTGAATCTGCCCTGACGCCGAATATTTTCTGGGTCGATCTGAACACGGTAGACTTCTCTGCCGACAAGGGAAAAGTGCAGAAACTTGACCTTGGCCCGGATCAGCGCAATATTTTTTCCGGTGTTGTGAACAAGGATTTCAAGGACGCAGAACCCTTCAAATTCCTCGGGCTTTAACGGCTGTTTCGCACAATCTGAAACTGCCACCTGCCAACAACTGCGTTCAACCAGGCCAAAAAAAACGAAACCAATCGGTGTCCCGCGCGTTAACTAGTCACAACAACCAGAACGGAGGGAATCCAATGGACTGGAATCGCGTAGAAGGCAATTGGAAGCAGGCTAAGGGTAAGATCAAGGAACAGTGGGGCAAACTCACTGATGATGATCTCGACCAGATTAATGGCCGCCGCGAGCAGTTGGAAGGCAAGATTCAGGAGCATTACGGCATCGCCAAGGACCGTGTAAAATCGGACATCGATGACTGGTACCAGCGCCAGCAGTGGCTTTCCTAAAAATCTCTGTAATCAGACGGACAGAATGAAGCCCTGCCCTCGGCAGGGCTTCATTTTTATATCTCTATTACACTTAGAGAATTTCCTGTTTTGATTGAATCATTGGAAATTCTCTATCCATTTATTTTTACGCGCATCTTTTTCCGAAAACGGCTTCACACTTTTCGGGATGTGCTCTAGCAGCGATCAACGCGCTGAAGCGAAGCAGACAATCCCAACAGTGAAAATGTGTAGCGCGTTTGCGTGCCACGTGCCGATGTCGCCTGCACATTGACCGTGCGACCAGACCGCATGGCGCTGACAATGCGTGCCTCATCGCCGACATTCTGCGCCCATGCCCGGTTCCCTTCGCTGAAGAACGGAAACTGTGCTCCGTCAATCATGACCTTTACAGTGCTGTCCGCTTTCAGATCATAGCCCATCACGAGCTGTGGGCTGTAGCTCGCACCAGACTTGGAAAGAATAATGAAATTATCGCCATGCCGAACGCCTGCCGGAAGGAAACTCGACGGCACAGTCAGGGCATAACACTTGTTCCCGGGCAGTTGCGTGTTCTGATAAACACCCCAATCCCTGAACTCACCAATGTGACTTGTTTTAGCCGAAGCCGCGAGAGAACTCGCCACCAACCCTGCAAGCGCCAACGCAACAGTGGTTGTCTTTTTAGTCATTGCCTGAAACCTCCATAATGCCACCAATCACGTGACATAAAAAATTGTTTCATTGCGTTACTATTTCCTTAACAGGCTCCTAAAAACTTGTTGAACAGGGAAAATGGTCGCGGCTCGATGAACTTCGCGCATGAAAAAGCGCTTCCATTCGGCGTTTAAAACGACAAACCAGACGAGCTGTGACCGATACTATTCAAATGTTCTGAAACCGGGAATGCAGAGGTCGCAAATGCTGCTTCTGCATGTTTTTTCTTCACTATGGCACGTCGAGGCCAAAGGCTTAATAGCCATCCATACGACAGCAATAACAGAACAAACTTCTGGAAGAAATGGTGGGCCCGGAGGGACTCGAACCCCCAACCAAGCGGTTATGAGCCGCCGGCTCTAACCAATTGAGCTACAGGCCCCACGCAACACAGCACCTACCCTAAAGAAAGACGGGACACAAGCTGTCAATTGCACGAGTTGCCCTAATGCGCACATATTCGATTGTCATGCATGCAACCCAAGACACGATTCATCTGGATTGAACCCTTTGGTTGCAATTCAACTGTGTTTCAGGCCAGATATTGTGGCGTTTTGCTTTAGAGGGAACTTAAATACACTCAATGACAAAGCAGAAATGGCCTATCATGGAGACTGCTTTGCACAAGCTGCCTCAACATTCTCTACAGGAGATTTTATGAAGAACCGCGCTACTACCCTTCTTGCCACTTCATTTTCGGCAATCGTGCTTGCAGGTGCATTTTCACTGCCAGCTGCAGCGCAGGAGAATCAGATGACGAAGCAGACCCCGCGTATTGCGGTGACCGGTGAAGGCAAGATGACCTCTGCCCCGGACATGGCTATTCTCAACCTCACTGTATTGCGCGATGCTGAAACTGCGCGCGACGCAATGACGGCCAATAATGAAGCAATGGCCAAGGTGCTGGAAGCAATGAAAAAAGCTGGCGTCGAAGAGCGTGATCTCCAGACGAGCGGCATCAACATTCAGCCTCGCTATGTCTACCCGGACGATAAGAACGGCCTGAAGGAACCAAAGATCAGCGGTTACAGCGTATCCAACAGCCTGACCGTACGCGTGCGCGATCTGGACAAGGTTGGCAATGTGCTTGATGAGTCCGTGACACTTGGCGTCAATCAGGGTGGCGATCTCACCTTCGTCAATGACAACCCGGCAGCCACCATCAACGAAGCGCGCAAGCGCGCCGTAGCGGATGCGATTGCCAAGGCCAAGACACTTGCCGATGCAGCAGGCGTTGGCCTAGGTCGTGTTGTTGAAATCAACGAACAGAGCCGCGCACCTATGCCGATGCCTATCGCGCGTCAGGCCAAGATGATGGCAGCCTCCGCACCTCAGGACTCGGTTCCTGTCGCTGCTGGCGAGAACAGCTATGATGTCTCTGTTAACGTCGTTTTCGAGATCAAGGAATAACGACAGCATAAAGGGGCGTTTATGCGCCCCTTTATTGACCGGTTTAATAAAACGAAAAAGCCAGCCTGAATTTCAGGCTGGCTTTTTATTTAATCATGAAATGCAATTAACGGATAATCGGGCAACCACGCACATTGGCGAAGACAACGCCGGTCGGACGACCATGGCGGAAGCCACGAACCTGAACCGATTTTCCGCGATAGACAACGCGTGCGTTACGGATACCCATACGGTGCGCCTTCATTTTGGCACCTTCAACCGAGCAGGCAGGACCGCGGCGCGACGGGCGGGCATGATGACGATTGCCACGATAGTCGATATTGACCACAGGCGAATGTGCTGCCGTGCTCATCGCAGGAGCTGACGCGGGCGATGCAGCATTTGCTGAAGCACCAGCAGTGAAGACAGCAGCAAAACCGATTGCAGCAGTGACAACGAATGACTTGAGCGAAATTGCAGACATCTTAAAACCCTTTCGAACTTTTGTCAGGTGATCCTCACCTGAGACATCCGATAAGTAGTCCATCGAATATGAACGCAAAGCCAGGTTCGCGTTCATATGGCATTCAGTTTGGTAAATACCACCACAAAATCACGCTCAATGTTCTGAATAAATTGTTATAAAACAATTATTTAAATGGAAGTTCCTGCCAAACAGACACTACAGAAGAGTGAACATTAAACTTAATTAATGTGCCCCATAGGGCGATTAATCCAATGGAACCATGTGCTGGATGTACTCTTCTTCATCCTTGAGTTCATGGTCGAACGCCGTCACCTTGCCACGAACAGAAACACCGGCTTCGTAGATTGTATCGGGCGAACCCGAAACGAGCGGGTGCCACCAATAAAGATCGGCACCTTCTGCAACAAGCCGATAAGCGCAGGTGGCCGGCAGCCAGTTGACCTCGTAGACGATTTCCGGCGTCAGAAACACGCAATCGGGCACAGTTTTGCGACGGTTCGGATAATCACTGCATTTGCAGCTATCTGCGTCCAGAAGCGTACAGGCAACTGTCGTCCAGTAGACTTCCTCTGTATCATCATCCAGCAATTTATGCAGACAACACTGGCCGCAACCGTCGCACAGGCTTTCCCATTCCTGTCGGTTCATTTGCTCAAGCGATTTGGTTTGCCAGAAAGGTTTCTTGTTCATGATGCTTCATATAGAGCATTTCCGGCAAATGTGCGTAGCGGTTGCGTCCGCAATAACACGGGCAAATCGTCGCCCTTCACTATTGAATGCTGCACATTGTTAGGTTAGATAACGCTTGTCATCCTTATGGCCGTAAGCGTCTTACGTTAGGCAACGCATCAATTTAGCTGGGAACGGCTATCAGTTTTGATGTTTCGTTGCACGTTCCCTGCATAATATTCAGGAATACACATGTCTCAGTTTAACGGTTCACGCCGCAGAAAACTGCCAGCGCGTTATGCATCTATTGTGATGCCTTTCATTCTCTCGATCATGATGACTTTTATTGTCTCACTGATCGCGACCACAAAAAACCTAGGCCTCACGCATCCCGAACTTGCATCAAGCTGGATGACCTCGTGGGCTCTTTCGTGGCTCGTTGCTTTTCCAGTCCTGCTTGCCATCCTACCAGTCGTCCGGAAAATGGTCAGCTTCGTCTGCCATCCACACTGACAAGCGCAAATAAAAAGCCGCGCATCAAAGATGCGCGGCTTTCTCAATTCCGTTGCCGGTAGCTTAGCGGAAAATTGCTTCGCCCTGCTCATCGACAATCTGGCGACCCTTGTTCAGCGAAATGCTGGCAGCATCTTCAATGCCAGGGCAACGATCTGCGCGAACAAAGCGGTGTTCTTTCAGCTCGCCATTGATCGTCTTCGAGATAACACCACAAACCTGATACTGCCCGCCTTCGCTGTAAGGCGTTGCGATAATAAGAAAGTCCTTGTGCTCAAGGCGTCCGGCTTCTTTTGGTGCTGCTGGCGTTTCTTCCGTTGAGCCACCGCCAAAAAGGCGCTTCAAAAAAGACATAACGCTCCCTCTCTTCTATAAAAATCGCCCGAAGCCGTATCCGGCCTCGGGCGAAAAGTTCTTAGCTGTCGAGGAACGAACGCAGCTTACGCGAACGGCTCGGATGCTTGAGCTTGCGTAGCGCCTTCGCTTCGATCTGACGAATACGTTCGCGCGTTACCGAGAACTGCTGGCCGACTTCTTCAAGTGTGTGGTCAGTGTTCATGCCGATACCGAAACGCATGCGCAGAACGCGTTCTTCACGCGGGGTCAACGATGCCAGAACACGGGTCGTCGTATCGCGAAGGTTAGCCTGAATGGCTGCATCGATTGGCAACAGCGCATTCTTGTCTTCGATGAAATCACCAAGATGTGAATCTTCTTCATCACCCACTGGCGTTTCAAGCGAAATTGGCTCCTTGGCAATTTTCAGGACCTTGCGAACTTTTTCAAGCGGCATGGCCAGCTTTTCAGCCAGTTCTTCCGGCGTTGGTTCGCGACCAATTTCATGCAGCATCTGGCGCGATGTACGAACGATCTTGTTGATCGTTTCGATCATGTGCACCGGAATACGGATGGTGCGCGCCTGATCGGCAATCGAACGGGTGATTGCCTGACGAATCCACCATGTCGCATAGGTCGAGAACTTGTAACCACGACGATATTCGAACTTATCGACCGCCTTCATCAGACCGATATTGCCTTCCTGAATAAGATCGAGGAACTGAAGGCCACGGTTGGTGTACTTCTTGGCAATCGAGATAACGAGACGAAGGTTGGCTTCCACCATTTCCTTCTTGGCGATGGTCGCTTCGCGTTCACCCTTCTGAACCTGATTGACGATGCGGCGGAATTCACCGATCGAAATCGCGGTTTCAGTAGCAAGCATCTGAATTTCCGAACGCAGACGATCAATCGCACGTTCTTCCTTGACTGCGAATTCCTTCCAGCCACGAGCCGACAGAGTGCTGACGCGGTCAACCCATTTCGGGTCCAGTTCGTGACCCTGATATTCCTTCAGGAACTCTTCACGACGGACGCCAAAGGATTCGGCCAGACGCAACAGCTTGCCTTCGTTCTGAACGAGGCGCTTGTTGATGTCGTAAAGCTGCTCAACCAGCTGCTCGATACGGTTCTGATTAAGCGACAGCGACTTCACAGCCTTGATCAGCTGATCTTTCAGTTCCTTGTAGCGGCGCTCCTGGCTGGAAGACAGATCAGCAGCAGCAGCCAGGCGGCTTTCAACCTGCTGGTCCTGCAGCTTGCGCAGCTTGCGGTAAGTATCAGCAATCAGATCGAGCGTTTCCATGACCTGTGGGCGCAATTCGGCTTCCATAGCCGCCAGCGACAGGTTGGCTTCGTCCTCGTCTTCTTCTTCCTCTTCCGCAGGCATGTCTCCGCCGACATTGGTAATGTCGTCATCGTCACGCGAACGACGCGGCCCTTTGTCGTCGCGTGGCTTCTCTTCTTCCACACGTTCAACAATTGGCGCTTGCTTGGCTTCTGGACCAGCATACGTGGTTTCGAGATCGATGATTTCGCGCAGCAGAATGTTTGATTCATTCAGCTGTTCACGCCAGATAATAATGGCCTGAAAGGTCAGTGGGCTTTCACAAAGCCCAGCGATCATCGTTTCGCGACCAGCTTCGATACGCTTTGCGATGGCAATTTCGCCCTCGCGCGACAGAAGCTCGACGGAACCCATTTCGCGCAAATACATGCGCACCGGATCATCCGTACGGTCGGTCGGTTCTTTCTTTGTTGTCGTGGCGGCGACAGCAGTACCGGTCGCCTCGACCAGATCGCCACCTTCTTCAGCATCATCATCATTGTTGTCGTCGCGATCAGCTTCCTGCTCGTCGTCTTCAACTACGTTGATGCCCATATCCGACAGCATAGCCATCGTGTCTTCGATCTGCTCAGATGTCACTTCTTCGGAAGGAAGCACAGCATTCAGCTCGTCCATAGTGACGTAGCCGCGCTTCTTCGCAACCTTGATCATCTTCTTGACAGCATCGTCAGAAAGGTCGAGAAGCGGCCCGTCGGTCGCACCTTCGCGCTCGACTTCGGCTTCTTCGTTTTCCTTAGCCTTCGTTGCCATATTGCTCGTCTCCAGGCGACACCGGTCGCGTCTAAGATATATAGAGTGGTCAAACGGTTTTGCGAGAGCGCCGTTTAACTGTTGATTCTGCGAATAGCTGATTTCACGTTAATGCCGAATTAACCCTGCCGTCATTAACCGATCCTACCGTCTCCAAATTCCTGTGGGCAGATCCGGGATAATGGTCGCCTTTAAGGCCCTGCCCGGTTTTTGATTGTTGCCCATCGAGGCTAATTTCAGGAGTCCACTTAGGGAACGTTTATCAATATCAGTTCTCCAGAGCATGTTTTGATCTGATTGAATCAGATCGACGCTCTGAAGATTTTTTCAAAGCATAATCTTATCGATCCTCGTTTCACTCCGGTCGGATTATGCTCTAATCCTTGCTCGAACTGTCGTGATTCCGTCATTTGTGCCGCACGTCAAGAGCGACTCACCTGATTCGGGTCTAAAAAGCGAATCATTTATTGTCGCGGCGCGTTCTCACACCCTTAAGCCGCCGAAGATTCGCGAAACCCACCATTTCCGGCAGTTTCGAGTCTTCAAGCGATTCAAAGTGATTCGGACACCACAAGTATCTCACTTGAGTACGGTCACGAACCGCCGGATGCGCGTCCTGAGGAAAGTCCAAAACCGTCAATGAGGGCTTCGGTTGCTTCTGCCTGAGCAATCTGTTTTTGAATATCAATAAGCCGAGCGAAAATTTCACCCGTTTCATCGCTATCAAGCGATGCTTCAACAGCGCGCAGTTCCCTATGTAGGGTGCGCGCGCGCTGATGCAAGTGAAGCGCCTGCTTTAATGCTTCTCGAACGTCGTCTTCCGCTGCTTGCGATGTGGCGGTCCATTCCCGCGTCCGCCGGACAACGGCTTCCAGCGTTTCGATCAGTTCGCCATGACCGGCTGCAACCAGCGCCTTGCGCATGGCGAAGCCATCTTCGACATGATCCGATGCCAGAACGTCGAGCATCGCCAGATGCAAGACCTTCAAAGCCTCATGCTCGAGATCGAGTGCCGCCATTGTTTCAAAGTCTTCTTCGATCAGGCGCGGATGATTAAGCAGCATCAGTACGATTGCAGTTTCACGCAGAGGCGCATTGCGTTTTTTGACCATGTTGGAGCGGGTCAAGCTATCGGAGTATGCTAACCGGCCTCCAGCAACCAGCCCTACTCCGCGACCACCTTGGGTACCGCGACCTTTGTCTTTTCCGCGATTGAATGCGCCGCCGCGTTGTGCATTCTGCCGCCCCTGACCAAAGAAAGCCTGCGCACGCTCGCGCATTTCCTGGCTGTAGTGACGACGAATATCTTCATTCGCAATGCGGCTGGTAATTTCGCGCAAGCGCGCTTCGAGTTCCGCACGGCGCTCAGGTGTATCGAACACACCCGCTGCCGTTTCACGCGTCCAGACCATATCGACCAACGGTTTGGCATCGCGCAAAACAGAATAAAAAGCCGAAGCCCCTTCAGCCTTAACCAGATCGTCCGGGTCCTGTCCTTCGGGAAGCATCGCAAAGCGCAAGGATTTCCCCGGCTGCAAAGTAGGCAGTCCAAGATCGGCAGCACGATGCGCCGCACGAACACCTGCTCCGTCACCATCAAAACACAGGATCGGCTCAGGGCTGATCCGCCACAACAATTCAAGCTGCTCTTCGGTCAGCGCTGTTCCAAGCGGAGCCACCGCCTGATGAATGCCCGCCTGCGCCAGCGCGATAACATCCATATAGCCCTCAACCGCAATGATCGGCTTGGCTGGCTCGCCGCCTTGCGGCTGGCAGGCTTTACGTGCACGAAGGCCATTATAAAGCACGCGGCCCTTATGAAAGAGCTCGGTTTCAGGCGAATTTAAATATTTCGCAGGCGCGTCAGCAGAAAGCGCACGACCGCCAAACGCAATGATGCGTCCACGCAAGTCCTCGATAGGGAACATGATACGGTCACGGAAGCGATCATAGGAAACAGCAATGCCCTCTCCATGAACGACAAGACCACAGGCTTCGATCTGATCTTTTGAGATGCCTTTGCTCGCCAGAAATTCCTTGAGCGCATTGCGCGATTCCGGCCCATAGCCGATGCGGAATGTCTGTTGCGTTGCACTCGAAAGGCCGCGATCGCGCAAATAAGCGCGCGCCTTCGCGCCCGACGCACTTTGCAACTGATTTTCAAAAAACTGCGCCGCAAGCTCCATCACATCATAGAGCGTTGCACGCTGCGCTTCACGCTTTTCCATTTCCGGGTCGCGTGCTGGCATCGGCACACCAGCCATATCGGCAACACGCTCAACAGCTTCGGGAAAACTCGCACCTTCCAGATCGGTCAGGAACTTGAAGTGATCACCCGTCACCCCACAACCAAAGCAGTGATAACGGCCTTTGCGGTCCTCGCAGTGAAAGCTTGGGGTTTTCTCGCCATGAAACGGGCAACAGCCCCAGAAATCGCCTTTTGGCGGATTGCTCTTCTTTCGGTCAAACGAAACGCGCGTTCCGATCAGCGTCGAGATCGGCACGCGATCTCTGATCTCATCAAGAAAGGATGGCGGAAAACGCATTAAGATTGTCACTTTCGGGTCAAATAAGCATGGTATCCAGTCAATGATATATAGGCGCGCGCAGACAGACAGTCCATCACACACAAGCGGCCCTCCCCGCTAATCACATGCTGCAGGCCTCTTAATTACGATCATTGCACACAGTCGCGACCTTCATAAAACTGTCATATAATTGTCACATTACAATTGCGACGCTTGATTTAAGCGCATTTCCGGCTCATATTTCCGACGAATATGGTTAGCCGGAACATATTTTTTCTTTATTTGTTGCGTAAGCTTAACCCAATCGAGATCCAACTCTCTTCACACCCTGAAAGGATTTTTCCGTGAACGGTTCTCTGGTCCTTTTGCATCTTGCCGGTGCAGTCGCGCTCCTATTATGGGCGACGCGCATGGTGCGAACGGGAGTGGAGCGTGCCTATGGTGATCGTTTGCGTCGCCGCTTGCGCAATCAGATGCAGAATCCGCTGCTTTCGATAGCCTTTGGCCTTATTCTGGCTATTGCCTTACAGAGCTCGACGGCCGTGACGCTTCTGGTCGGCTCTTTCGTCGGATCGGGTATTGTCAGCGGTGTCGCAGGCCTGATGGCGGTGCGCGGTGGTGAACTTGGTTCAGCGCTCGTCGTAAAAATCCTGAGCTACGATCTGACACTGCTGGTTCCGCTCTGCCTTGTTTCCGGCACGGCTATTTTCATGACCACGGAGCGACGTGACTGGCGTCAGATCGGGCGCATTCTCGTTGGCATCGGTTTGCTCATCATGTCACTGGAAATGACAGGACAGGCGACAGAGCCACTGCGTCAAAGCGAGCTTCTGCCTGTCATCGTGGATTATCTCTCCAACGACCCCGTCACTGCCTATCTTCTGGCAGCCTTGATGACCTGGCTGTTTCATTCCAGCATTGCGGGTGTCATCCTGCTGACCACTTTCGCGTCACGCGGACTGATTACGCCTGAACTTGCGGTCGTCATGGTGCTTGGCGTCAATCTTGGCTCCTCCATCATCGCGCCGATCCTGACCCGCAACGCACCGCCCGAAACCCGTGTCGTACCGCTCGGCAATCTGTTGATGCGCGGTGCTGGTTCGCTGCTCATGTTGATCCTGTTTGAAACGTTTAAGCCATCGATTGGCTTCCTTGGTGGCGATCCGGTTTCACAGGTAGTCAACGCCCACATTCTGTTCAACGTCATTGTCATGGTCGCAGGCATTCCATTGTCTGGACTGGTGCTCCGTGCGACTGAAGCGCTGGTTCATCTCAATTCAGACAAAAACGCACCCACCCAGCCGCTTGAAGTCGAAGAGTATAGCGCGCTCGATAATGCTGTCCTTGATCGTCCTTCGCAGGCGCTCGCCAATGCAACGCGCGAAGTCGTCGGCGTGTGCGATACGATTGAAGTCATGTTGCGCCGGATTATCGATCTCTACGAAAAGCCGGATCAGGCGCGCATCAACGAACTGGCAAGCCTCGACGACCGGGTCGACAAGAAACATGCAGCCATCAAGCTTTATCTTACCAAGCTCGCAGCCAAAGACCTTGATGAGTTTGAAGCTTTGCGGATGCAGGAACTGATGGGTGCATGTGTGAAGCTCGAACAGGTTGGCGATATCATCGTGCGCAACATGCTGGCGCATGTTCAGAAGAAGATGGATCACAACCTCGAATTCACCGAGGAAGGCTGGAAGGAACTGAGCCATTTCCACGCCATGGTGCTTGCCAACGCGCATATGGCGTTCAACGTCATCGTCTCGCGTGATGGTCGCACCGCACGTCTGCTCGTGCAGGAAAAAGACAATCTGCGTGATCTGGAAAAGCAGACGAGTATGCGTCACTTCTCGCGGCTTCGCGAAGGTTCAACCCGCAGCATCGAGACAAGCACCATCCATCTCGATACCATTCGCGATTTGAAGCAGATCAATTCGCTGCTCGCATCCATGGCCTATCCAGTCCTTGAAGAACAAGGATTGCTCGGCTCTACACGCTTGAAGTCAGTGAAACAAAACTAAAAAAGCCCCGCATCTGCGGGGCCTTTTCTTTGAAGACTAAGACGCTTTTACTGAAGAAGCGTTTTCACCAGCGCGCTGGCCTTGGAGAAGTCCATCTGTCCAGCGTAGCGCTCTTTGAGCACTGCCATCACCTTGCCCATATCGCGCAGACCCTGTGCACCGATCTCGGTGATCACATCTGCACAGGCTTTCTTGACTTCATCATCGCTCATCTGCACAGGCAGAAAACCACTGATGATAACAATTTCCGCACGCTCGCCTTCAGCAAGCTCAATACGGTTGCCTTCTTCATAAATGCGCGCAGATTCTTCACGCTGCTTGACCATCTTACCCAAAATGCCGAGCAGCTCTTCATCGCCGACCGGATCCTTTCCAGCACCGCGATTGGCAATATCACGGTCCTTCACCGCGGCCATGATCAGACGCAAAGTCGACAGGCGCAGCTTATCCTGAGCCTTCATAGCCTGAGTGAGTGCCTGAGAAATCTCCTGGCGAAGCATACGTCTCTCCTGACGGTGTTAGCGCATATCGCCGAAAAAGCAAAAACTCGCCTTTCCAATGACGTCATGCGTAATAATGAAAAATCAGAGCCCTTGTATCCAGAACCGGGGCCATAAAGCAATCACACGCCTAATCCGACCTGTCAGAACAACCATCATAGAAATTATGAGACATCACTCTCATAATTTCCTGAAAAGCTTGCGTTCAAACGATTGACCCCGCGCCCAAGTTTCTCTATTGCTCAGGGCTTAGCAGGACATCGGCATGTGCTCGCGGCGGGAAGTTTAATCCCCGCTGCTTTTTGGCGCATATATGGCCCCATAAACTCCATTTTTCAAGCTGTCTGACATCGGGCGGCTGAAACACGGATACATGCCGCATGACTGATAACGTAGAACGCGCGCCAGACGGCAAGCGCGAAACCTGACAGGAGTGCACGCCATGACCGAAGCCACATCGAAGACAGCACCCTGGACGACTGCAAAGCGAACCGCCGTTCTTGTGCTTGCTGATGGCACAGTGATTGAAGGCAAAGGCCTAGGCGCAACGGGAGCAATTGAAGCCGAAGTGGTCTTCAACACTGCTCTCACCGGCTATGAGGAAATTCTGACCGATCCATCCTATGCAGGACAGATCGTTACTTTCACCTTCCCGCATATCGGCAATGTAGGCACCAATGCGGAAGACGTGGAAGACCTCACCCCTGCCAATCGTCACGGCGCTGTGGGCGCAATTTTCAAAGCCGACATCACCAACCCATCCAATTTCCGCGCTTCGGAAAATCTCGATGCATGGCTGAAGCACCGCGGCGTCATCGCACTGGCTGACATCGATACGCGCGCCCTCACCTCGCTTATCCGTGAGCGCGGTGCGCAGAATGCGGTCATCGCCCATGATCCTGACGGCAAGTTCGACATCGACGCGCTCAAGGCCCGCGCTGCAAACTGGAGCGGTCTGGAAAATCTCGATCTGGCAAAGGATGTCACCATCGGCCAGAGCCTCACTTGGGACCAGACACCGTGGACGCTGGAAGACGGCTACGGCGAGCAATCAGCCACGCAATATCATGTTGTCGCGCTCGACTTCGGTGTGAAGCGCAACATTCTGCGTCTGCTGTCAGGCCTTGGTGCCAAGGTCACTGTATTGCCAGCCACAGCCACAGCAGAAGACGTTCTCGCCTATAATCCAGACGGCATCTTCCTTTCCAATGGTCCCGGCGACCCGGCAGCAACCGGCGAATATGCCGTGCCAACGATTCAGAAGCTCGTAGACAGCGAATTGCCAGTCTTCGGCATCTGCCTCGGTCATCAGATGCTGGCATTGGCGCTCGGTGCCAAGACCGAAAAGATGCATCAGGGCCATCATGGCGCAAACCATCCGGTCAAGGACTACACCACCGGCAAGGTAGAAATCGTATCGATGAACCATGGCTTTGCGGTCGATTCCGACAGCCTGCCAGAGCATGTCGAAGAAACACATGTTTCGCTGTTTGACGGCACCAATTGCGGTCTGCGTGTTATCGGCAAGCCGGTCTTCTCGGTACAGCATCACCCGGAAGCCTCTCCGGGGCCACAGGACAGCCACTACCTCTTCCGCCGGTTCATCAATCTGATCCGCGAAAAAAAGGGCGAAGCTCTTCTGCCAGAACGCGAACAGGCGGCGTGAATCGCAATCTGAATAAAGCGAATTAACCTTCTGTTAATAAAAGGAAAGGCCGGAGCTGATGCTCCGGCCTTTTTTGCTCGCAGAAGCATTTACACGTCTGTGATCTTAACCGATTCAGCTGGGCGCACCCTTGCCACGACAATAACAAGGGCGAGGAAGATCAGCCCGGCGCCAACAGCATAAGGCATTCCAGCAAAGACAAGCGGCGCATTCATGCCGGTGAACACAGCGAAGAGCTGCGTGAAGATAAGCGGACCAATAATGGTCGTTATGCTCGAAACACTTGTCAGCGCCCCCTGCAACTCACCCTGAGCGGAAGGCGGCACCTTACCCGCAGCAATACTGCGCAATGGCGGATCGGCCAGACCTTCCAGTGCAGTCAGAAAGATAACCGCGTAAACCATCCAACCTTGCCAGGCGATTGCGTAACCAATCATGCCGAAGCATGAAAACAGCACGCCAATAATTGCCGTGCGCCTTTCGCCGAGAACCGGCAGGACCCTCGGAAGCACAAGCGCCATGACAACAGCCGCTCCAATGCCAAAAAGGCCAAGCGACAAACCGATCTGCGCTTCGCTCCAGTCGTAGCGATAGGCACCCACAAATGCCCAAACCGATGGATAGACCGCATGGGCAAGCCAGAACAGAAAGAACACCAATATCACCCAGCCGATACCCGGATAGGTCTGCATCTGTTTGAGCGCACCCAAAGGATTAGCGCGAGCGATCTGGAACGTGCGTCTGTTTTCCTGTGACAATGTTTCAGGCAACAGAAAATAGGCCAAAATGAAATTGATGAACGACAGAAATGCTGCCCCATAAAACGGTACACGTGGGCCAAATTCGCCGAGCAACCCGCCGAGAACCGGGCCAAGTGCAAAACCTACCCCGAAGGCAATGCCGATAAGACCGAAATTGCGTGCACGATTACTGTCATCGCTAACATCGGCAATATAGGCGGACGCCGTAGCGAAACTGGCCCCGCTGATACCTGCCAGTACACGGCCGATAAACAGCATCCAATAGGTGGTTGCGAGTGCGCAAATCAGATTATCGATCGCAAAGGTGAAGATCGAAGCCAGCAACACTGGGCGTCGGCCAAAGCGGTCGCTGAGATTGCCGATCATCGGCGCAAACAAAAACTGCATTGCCGCATAAACCAGCAACAACCAGCCGCCATCAACAGCCGCAGTGCTGATATCCGCGCCGGTAAGTTCTTCAAGATAAGTCGGTAGTACCGGCATGATGATCGCAATGCCGATAATATCGAGAAAAAGGGTCATAAAGACGAGTAACAGGCCCCGCCGCACGAACTGGGGATTATGCATGAAACACCTGAAATGCACATGCGGACAAGCCGCAAGAAAGCATAATGATATGATTGTTGGAAATGATCGCGCGCAATCGCCGCTCAAAACTGAGCGTCACGAATGGCTATGAAAAGGGCCGCGCTGCCGTTAAATTTTACAAGGGAAATTATTCCGCAGCAAGCCCGATGCTCAGTAAAATTAATGCGGGCCGTCGCCTATCGCCCATATAAAAAGGCGACCTGAGCCGCCTTTCTTTCTTTCGTACTATAAGAACTGGTTAGATATCACCGCTGAACGTGTCGCAAGATTCGATCTTTCCGCTCTCAAAACCACGCTGGAACCATTTGGCACGCTGCGCCGATGTGCCGTGGTTGAAGCTTTCAGGTACAACATAACCCTGACTTCTCTTTTGCAGCGTATCGTCACCAATCTGGTGGGCAGCATTGATCGCTTCTTCGAGGTCACCCGCTTCCAGAATGCCCTTCCGATCCGTGTAGTAGCCCCAGACACCTGCAAAGCAGTCTGCCTGCAATTCAACACGCACCGACATCTGATTAGCCTGTGCTTCGTTCATCTGCTGACGCATCTGGTTAAAACGCGGCAGAATGCCGAGTAAATTCTGAACGTGGTGCCCCACTTCATGCGAAATCACATAGGCATTGGCGAAATCGCCCGAAGCACCAAAGCGATTGGCGAGTTCATTGAAAAAGGTCAGATCGAGATAAAGCTTACGGTCGCCGGGACAATAGAACGGGCCAGATGCCGAAGAAGCCATACCGCAGGCTGAACGCACACCATCGGAAAACAGGACCATTGTTGGCGGTGTATAAGTTTGCCCGCGCGACTGGAAAATGCCGCTCCAGACATCTTCTGTTTCGGCCAGAACAGTGCGTGCAAACTGCGTCGCCTCATCATTGGCAACCTTACCGCCTTCAGCCGCCGTGCGGCCGCTGCTCTGCTGAGTCTGCGTGGAGTTGATACTGCCATCACCGAACAGGAATGGCAGTGGATCAATGCCAAATGCACGCAACACGAAAAACATCACAACGAGAATGAGAATACCGGAAATGCCGCCACCGCGAACGATCCGGAAGCCCGGCCCGCCGCCCATGCCGCCACCGCGACCAAAACCACCGCCAAGGCCGCCGCTTTGTTGTCCCCGAACATCTTCCACATTGTCGCTTTGTCTACGGCCTTGCCAACGCATTGACCAACTCCCCTTCACAGTGCCGTCTCATTAAAAGACAGCAGCAATCTATTGCATACAATTGTCGCACAAACAGTTGGCAGGGCAACATAAAAAGTAAATGGCAAAACCAATCACAAACAAAGACATGATCGCAACATATGAAGCGATGAAAGGTTGCAAATCGGAGCCTTGTTTGCGAATTTTCGTGAATGCCCGCATTTTCTTTTAAATAAGGGCATTTGTGGGGTTCCGCTTTGGGTCATCATTGCCTATAAGGCCAGCTTAGCCCACAGAATTTCTCTCTGCCAACCCGCCGGTAAACCGTGCGGGCTTTTCTGGCAGGCTAAGAACAAGGAAAACGCCCCCATGCCGAAACGTACAGATATCAAATCGATCCTGATTATCGGCGCGGGCCCCATTGTTATCGGTCAGGCTTGCGAGTTCGATTATTCGGGTACGCAGGCTTGTAAGGCGCTCAAAGAAGAAGGCTACCGCATCATCCTCGTTAACTCCAATCCGGCGACGATCATGACCGATCCGGATTTGGCAGATGCGACTTATATCGAACCGATCACGCCGGAAGTTGTCGCCAAGATTATCGCCAAGGAACGCCCCGATGCGCTCTTGCCGACAATGGGCGGACAGACCGCACTCAATACCGCACTTTCGCTGCGCCGTATGGGTGTACTTGAGCGCTATAACGTCGAGATGATCGGCGCCCATGCAGAAGCCATCGACAAGGCAGAAGACCGCGCGCTTTTCCGCGAAGCCATGGAAAAAATTGGCCTCGACACACCCACCTCGATGCTCGCCAACGCGACCGAGATCAAAGAAGAAGATCGCAAGCGCCACGAAACCAAGCGCAACGAAGTGAAGTCGCAGTATTCCGGTGAGGATCTGGACAAGGCACTCGACAAGCTTGAAACCGAATGGCAGCTCGGCGAAGTCGAGCGCAAGCAACGCTACATGAGCCACGCGCTTGCCAAGGCTGCGCAAGCAATGGATGTGGTTGGCCTACCGGCGATCATCCGCCCGAGCTTCACGCTCGGCGGCACCGGCGGCGGCATTGCCTATAACCGTCAGGAATTCTTCGAAATCATCGAACGCGGCCTCGACGCGTCGCCAACCACCGAAGTGCTGATCGAAGAATCAGTTCTCGGCTGGAAGGAATATGAAATGGAAGTTGTCCGCGACAAGGCGGACAACTGCATTATCATCTGCTCGATTGAAAACCTCGATCCAATGGGCGTGCATACAGGCGACAGTATCACCGTTGCCCCTGCCCTGACGCTGACCGACAAAGAATACCAGATCATGCGTAACGCCTCGATTGCGGTACTGCGCGAGATCGGCGTTGAAACCGGTGGTTCGAACGTGCAGTTCGCGATCAACCCGGCCAATGGCCGTATGATCGTGATTGAAATGAACCCGCGCGTATCGCGCTCCTCGGCTCTGGCTTCCAAGGCAACCGGTTTCCCGATTGCCAAGGTTGCAGCCAAGCTTGCCGTTGGCTACACACTCGACGAGCTCGACAACGACATCACCGGCGGCGCAACGCCTGCATCGTTCGAACCGTCGATTGACTATGTCGTCACCAAGATCCCACGCTTTGCGTTTGAAAAGTTCCCTGGCTCCTCGCCAATCCTGACCACCGCCATGAAGTCGGTTGGTGAAGTCATGGCCATTGGTCGTACTTTCCAGGAAAGCTTGCAGAAGGCGCTGCGCGGTCTTGAAACCGGCCTGACAGGTCTTGACGAAATCACCATTCCGGGCATTGAAGACGGCGACGAAAAGAACGCTATCCGCGCCGCAATCGGCACACCAACGCCAGACCGTCTGCGCATGGTCGCACAGGCAATGCGCCTCGGCCTGACCACAGAACAGGTTCATGACGCCTCCAAGATCGATCCTTGGTTCCTTGAGCAGATCGAAGCCATCGTCAACACAGAAGCACGTATCCGCGAACATGGTCTGCCGCAGGATGCCGAAAACCTGCGCATGCTGAAAGCCATGGGCTTCTCAGATGCACGTCTCGCGAGCCTGATCGGCAAAGATGCCGAAGATGTGGCAAAGCTGCGTAGCAAGCTCGACGTTCATCCGGTTTATAAGCGCATTGATACCTGCGCTGCGGAATTCGCATCGCCGACCGCATACATGTACTCGACCTATGAAACGCCTTTTGTCGGTCAGCCGCGTTCGGAAGCCGAAGTATCGGATCGCAAGAAGGTCGTCATTCTCGGTGGCGGTCCAAACCGTATTGGTCAGGGCATCGAGTTCGACTATTGCTGCTGCCATGCGGCCTTCGCACTCAATGATGCAGACTATGAAGCCATCATGATCAACTGCAACCCGGAAACGGTTTCAACTGATTATGACACGTCCGACCGCCTCTATTTCGAGCCGCTGACGGCAGAAGACGTACTGGAAATCCTGCGCGTTGAGCAGGAAAAGGGCACGCTGCACGGCGTCATCGTTCAGTTCGGCGGCCAGACCCCGCTCAAGCTCGCCAATGCGCTGGAAAAGGCTGGCATTCCGATCCTCGGAACTTCGCCTGACGCAATCGACCTTGCAGAAGATCGTGATCGCTTCCAGAAGCTGCTGATCAAGCTCGGCCTCAACCAGCCAAAGAACGGCATTGCCTATTCGGTAGAGCAAGCTCGCCTGATCGTTGCTGATCTTGGCTTCCCTCTGGTCGTCCGCCCGTCTTATGTTCTTGGTGGCCGCGCCATGCAGATCATTCATGACGAGCGCGGCTTGCAGACCTATCTTCTCGATACCGTTCCTGAACTGGTGCCGGAAGACATCAAGGCCAAATATCCGAACGACAAGACCGGCCAGATCAATACGCTTCTCGGCAAGAACCCACTTTTGTTCGACACCTATCTGACGCAGGCTATCGAAGTGGATGTCGACTGCCTCTGCGATGGCAAGGAAAGCTATGTTTCCGGCATCATGGAGCACATCGAAGAAGCTGGCATTCACTCCGGCGACAGTGCCTGCTCACTGCCGGTTCATACGCTTTCGCCAGAAATCGTCGCTGAACTCGAACGCCAGACAGCATTGCTTGCTAAGGCACTCAATGTCGGCGGCCTGATGAACGTGCAGTTTGCCATCAAGGACGACGAAATCTTCATCCTTGAAGTCAATCCGCGTGCATCGCGTACGGTTCCATTCGTTGCCAAGACCATCGGCACGCCGATTGCCAAGGTTGCAGCCCGCGTCATGGCCGGTGAAAGCCTCGATGCAGCACTCAATGCTTATGGCGGCAAGCCTCAGCCAACCGCACGCCCGCACATCGCAGTCAAGGAAGCCGTGTTCCCATTCGCCCGCTTCCCCGGCGTTGACACTTTGCTCGGACCGGAAATGCGCTCGACCGGCGAGGTCATGGGCCTCGATTACGACTACGCACTGGCATTTGCCAAGGCGCAGCTCGGTGCAGGTGTTGAACTGCCACGCGAAGGCACCGTCTTCGTATCGGTGCGCGATGAGGACAAGGAACGTGTACTTGGTGCTGTACGCAAACTGGTCAGCATCGGCTTCAAGGTCATGGCGACAGGTGGAACACAACAGTTCCTTGAAGCGAATGGCGTGGAATCGACCAAGATCAACAAGGTCATCGAAGGTCGCCCGCATGTGGAAGACGCGATCCGCAACCGCCAGATCCATTTGGTCTTCAACACGACCGACAGCGCTAGCGCAGTGTCCGACTCAAAGTCGATCCGCCGTGCAACGCTGATGCAGAAACTGCCTTACTACACGACAATGGCCGGTGCCGAAGCTGCCGCTGAAGCAATTGCAGCGCTTAAGGCAGGATCGCTGGAAGTTCGTCCACTTCAGGATTACTTCCGCGATTAGAGCGCATCCCGAAAAGTGTGAAACGGTTTTGCGTAGGGTAATGCGCAAAAGCAAATAATTACACGAGAATGAAAAAGGCCGCGGACAACAATCTGCGGCCTTTTGCTTTTGATAAATATTACAGGCGGCTCTTATGCAGCCGCTTCCGCTTGATGGGGCAACCGAAGCGGATCCGCTTGCAAGTCCATTGCCAGATGCAATTGCCGCGTGAACAGACCGTTATGGCCCAGACCTTTGCCAATATGAATGACAGCAGCCTCCTTTAACGGACCTGTCAGAATGGCATAAGCGCGCTTTCGCGCCTCTTCATCCATCCCATCCAGCGTACCATCAATCACAATCCAGCTTGGATTTTGCAGCACAAGCCGGGCCAGAGCGAGGCTCTGTTGTTCATCATCGGTCAGCGTGCGATCCCATCGCAGGACACGGTCGATTTGTGGTACAAGTCGCTCCAATCCGGCGAGCTTCAACACGTCCGCCACCTGATTTTTTGAGAAATCAGCGGCACTCAACGGATAGACCACAGCATCGTGGAGATTGCCGGGCGGGATATAGGGCGCATGCGGAATGAACACCACGCGATCTCCAGCAGGCAATCCGATCCGCCCGCTCCCCCAAGGCCACAAGCCACCAAGCGCGCGGAAAAACCGGCTGCGTTCAGTTTCAGTTGCGCCAGTCACAAACAGGCGTTCACCGGGATTGATGCTGACATTCGTCTCAACCAGATTGAGACACCCATCAGGCACGGCAATAGACAGGGCATCAACCGTCAGTCGCTCGTCCTCGTTGGTTTCCAGAACTATCTGCCGATCGATGTGACCAATTTCATCCATCCGCAATATGGCTTGTCGAAAGCTCGCCACGCGCAGCAATGTTGCGCGCCAATCGGCAATCGCTCCGAAATTATCGACAAACCAGCGCAGCGAATTATGCACCTGCGTGAAAGCGCCGACGGCCATCATCAAACCGCCAAACGTCAGCCCGCCCGAAAAATAGACAGGTGCTGCAACAAGGATCGGGGCCACAATGGTAAACCAGCCATAGCCGGCCGTAACCCATGTCAGATTGGTCGTTGCAATGACAATTCGCTTGATAGCCAAAAGCACTGCATCAAGATCAAGGTCCAGTCTGCGGCGTTCATCAGCCTCGCCACGTGCCAATGTGACAGCATCGATGTGCTCATTCACCCGCATCAATGAGAACCGGAAGTCAGCCTCCCGCGCGTAGCGATTGGCGTTGTGATTGACGAGACTACGGCCCACAAACCATGACAGCAGCGATGCAGAACCCGCATAAAAAACCGCCGCCCAAACCATATAGCCCGGTATGGAAAAACTATAGCCCCAAAGGTGGAATACAAAGCCGCTCGACAGAGACCACAGGACGCCAACGAAGCTTACGAGAATGACGGTGGATTGCAGCAGATTGATGCCCAGATCGCTCGTAGTCTCAGCAAGATGACGCGCATCCTCCTGCAATCGCTGATCGGGATTAACGCCAATTTCGCCAGCCTTCGCAAGACGGAACGCTCGCCCCGGCTGCAACCATTCGCCGACCAAGTCACGCGCCAGCCCTTCTCGCAGCTTCAGTTTGAACATCTGGTTCAGCCAGGTCTGAGAGACATTCAGAAGAAGGACCGATCCGGCGATAGCAAAAAAGATCAGAAGCTGATGAAAGAAGGCGCTCAGATTGCGATCTGACAAAGCATTATAGAACGGTACGTTCCAGCGATTGATTGCAACCTGCCCTACGGCGATCAAAACGATCAGAACAAAAATGCCAGTTCCCAGCGCAATCAACTGGTTGCGAACAGGTGAGACCCAGAAGGCGCTCATCATCATGCGCGCTTGCGAAAAGAGATCACTGCCGTCCTGCATGCCGCGATCAGCTTTCTGATTAGCGCTATCGAGCCCCTGCGGCTTTTTCTGCTTTGACTTCGACACCAAGTCTTTCCTCATCAAAATTGTTTGGGCAGATGTGAAACGTTGCGGGCAAAATCCAGCTCTAAAAGCAAGACTTCATCGCGTTTTCTTAACCAATTCCAATAGCGCTCTATAGCAATATTTTGGAACTTTTGCGTGACCCCTAATCCTGACACGATAGTACAAAGTACAAATCGCGCGAAGGCTTCCGATGACCGCATCTGCCAAAGCAATTGATAAAGTTCTGATTTACGCCACATGGAACAAAAAGCTACTCGTCTTCAGCGAGCCGGAAAATCCAGACATGCCGCTTCAGGTTCCGGGCGGAACTGTCGATGACGGCGAAGCAATCCAAGCTGCAGCCTATCGTGAGTTTCATGAAGAAACCGGTATCCTGAAGACCTCCGGCATGCGTAGTCTTGAAAGTGTGACCTACGAATATATCGAGCCTACCCACACCGAAACACATCATCGTCACTGCTTTCATCTACCGTTGGATGGCAGTTTTCCCGATCAATGGCACCATTATGAAATGTTTCCCAGTGATGGAAACAAACCAATTCTTTTCAAATTGTTCTGGCTGCCTTTGATAGAAGCAAGTGCTCGCATTGGCTTGGGAATGGGGAAAAGCATTACAAAAATAGGCCTTTAGAGATAGCACGGGCTGTCTTGTGTTGGTCAAATTTGTCGCATATAGTCTTGTCATCGATTTTTCGGTCAAGTGACTTTGCGACCCGCCCGGCCTGCCGTGCTTCCTGACGATCTCCTGTCCATAAATTCGATTCACAGGGACGTGTGCGAAGCATACGGACTAACTACTACTAATGTTACAAAGGAATTTCCCATGGCTACGGGAACAGTTAAGTGGTTCAACACGACCAAGGGCTTCGGCTTCATTCAGCCTGATCAGGGCGGCACGGACGTATTCGTCCACATTTCCGCTGTTCAGCGCGCTGGTCTGGCCACGCTCGATGAAGGCCAGAAGGTTACGTACGAAATCGTACAGGACCGTCGTTCGGGCCGTTCGTCTGCCGACAACCTCGTCGCAGCATAATTTTTGTCGTAAGGCAGAGAAAAGGCGGGTCCTCGGGCCCGCTTTTTTATTTGTCCGCTTTTCTGCTTACACCCTCGCCATCGCGCTCGCGCCCAGAATAAGGGCCGCAATCAGCGCAGCAATGGTGCGGACGTGATTCCATAGGGTCCAGTCGCGCACATAAGTAAGCCAGATATCAGCCGACGTGGCGGCACTGGCATCCATCGCCGCGAGCTGGTTGTTCAGCGGCACATTCAAAACCATCGTGACGCCAATAGTGCCGACAAGATAGACGGCAGCGCCAATCATCGCCCATTTCGACAGGCTCCCGAAGCCCATTAAGCCCAGCGCAATAATTGCCAGACATAGCAACGCCGTGCCGAAAAAGGCCACAAAGAACGTGCCGTTGATAACAGTGATATTGATCGACTGCATCGCCGTTATTCCCGCATTCGCCGGAATGCGTGCTAGTGCAGCCATCACGAAACTAGAGAACGCATAGAAGATACCGCCTGTAATCGCGCTTCCCCATGCCGTCAGCAGAACAAGCAGTTGAAAACTCGTAGTCATGATTGTCCCTCCCATGTGCCTTCAATGGCCGCCTTGCGGGCGAAATCTGCAAACCGACGCGGCTTTCGTCCAAGAGCTTCCTGTACGCCATGCGCCACACTGGCATTGCGACCATCAAAAAGCTCGGTGAAAAGATAGCGCAAAAGCGTGATGACATCTTCCGGCAATGCCTGTTCACGCAGCGCCGTCTCATAATCGGCGAACGAGACCGGATTGAATGACAGCTCTTTACCTGTCGCCTTGGCTATCTCGCTTATTGCCTCGCTGAAACTGAACAGTTCCGAGCCGGTGAGTTCATAGAGCTTGTTGCGATGTCCCGTTTCGGTAAGGGCAGCAACGGCGACATCGGCGATATCATCGGCATCAATAAACGGCTCTTTTGTGGGACCAACCGGCAAGGTCAGCGAGCCTGAAAGCAATTCGTCACGCATGTAATTTTCGCTGAAGTTCTGCATGAACCAGCTGGCACGCAGCACGGTCCAATCCAGCCCGGATGTTTGAAGAACCTGTTCCGCAGCCTCGGCCTCCTCCTCTCCTCGCCCAGAAAGAAGCACGACATGGTTCACGCCTGCCTTCTTAGCCGTAGACAGGAACGCGCGGATAACATCCACGGCACCCGGCAAGGCCAGATCCGGCTGATATGTGACATAGGCACTCGTGATGCCATCAAGCGCCGCAGCCCACGTTGATTGATTGTTCCAGTCAAAAACTATCCCGGTACTGCGCGATACCGCGCGAACCGAAAGCCCCTTCCCTCGCAGCTTTTCTGCAACCCTCCTACCGGTTTTGCCGGTAGCGCCAATCACCAGATAACGATCATTGCGATGTGTATTCATCTTCATCTCCCAAAATATGAGTAACTCTCATATTTGCAATATGTGAGCAATCCTCATATTCTGTCAAGATGAAAATGTGAGTCGGTCATGAAGCAGAATTCAGATACGGAAACAGAAACAATCGGTGCGACCGTCCTGCGCCGCACCCCTAGTCAAAGCCGCGCACAGGAAAAAATCCGGCGCATAACGGAATGCGCCACGGCGCTGATCGCCGCCAAAGGCAGCGACAGTCTCAAGATGAGCGAGATTGCACAGCAGGCAGGCATTTCGATCGGTGCGCTCTATCAATACTTCCCCGATAAAAGCGCCCTGATCCGCTATCTGTTTGAAAGCTGCAATGCGCAATCGCGCCAGTGCATCGAGGACGGCCTTGCAGCGGCGAATTCGGTCGATGAACTGATCGTCGCATTCAATGCATTGATTGACGAATATCTGGCGTTGATGCGGCTGGAACCGGCAATGCGCGACATCTGGTCGGCCACGCAGACCGACAAGTCCCTGTCAAAGCTGGAAATTGCCGAAAGCAGGCAGAACGGCAAGTTGCTCGCAGATACGATCCGCAGGATTGCCCCCGGCAAGGTATCAGCGCAACTGGACGAAACGGCCTTCCTGCTGATGCATTTTGGCGAATCCGCCATGCGCATCGCCGTCGACGTTTCGGAGAACGAAAGCAATGCGCTGATAGAGGCCTATAAACTAATGGCCACGCGCAGCTTGCGCGACCTTATGGCGGATTAGAGCATTTCCAGCAAAAGTGTGAAGCAGTTTTGCGTTGGATAATGCGTAAAACAAATAGTTAGAGCGGTTCAATCTTAACTGGAACCGCTCTAAACCCCTACGGCAACCAGTCCAGCGAGACATGGCCCTCATCCGCAACTACACGAGCAAGCCACGCATTGACCGCCGGATAGCGCTCCATGTTGAAACCACCCCGATGGGCCTCATGCGTATAAGCATAAAGAGCAATATCAGCGACCGTCAGGCTATTACCAACTAGAAACGGTGTCTTTTTCAGCTGCTCTTCCATCACGGCCAGCGCTTTGTCTCCACCCACAAGCGTCGATGCAAGACGTTCAGGCGTCGCATCACGTGCACGCTCCGGATAGACCATCAAGGCGCGACGAACAGCAACATAGGGCTCATGGCTATATTGTTCGAAGAACAGCCATTGATAAACGAGTGCCCGTTCATAGGCATCCTTCGGCAGGTAGCGGGTGTTCTCAGCCAGATAGAGCAGCATCGCATTCGATTCGGCAATGAACCGGCCATCATCAAGTTCCAGCAGCGGAACTTTGCCGTTCGGATTTTTCGCCAGATATTCGGGTGTTCGCGTCGAACCGTCGAGCGACGAAACAGTGACGTGCTTGAACGTCTTTCCCAGTTTGGCGAGCAAAAGCCGTGGCTTATAGCAGTTTCCGGAATCGGGTTGTGAATAGATTGTAAGCATCTGCTTCTCCTGTGCCGGTATAACATGTCCATCAGATTGAAAGCTGTCCAATCAGTTTCATTGAAACAATATGTTCGTGGCATTGATGGATCAGAACTTTTCAGCAACACATTCTCGCGAGAAACCGGAATTTATTGCGAAACTGCAAAGCTTTTGTTGCGATTCGTGCGCCAATGCGACATAGAAAGTCCGCAAAACCGGACCGCGCCCGGTGCCGGTTATCTGATCCTGCCATCTATGGAGATCTATCATGGCATTTCTCGCCGACGCCCTTTCTCGTGTAAAGCCATCTGCGACCATTGCGGTCAGCCAGAAAGCACGTGAACTGAAAGCTAAGGGCAAGGACGTGATCGGTCTCGGAGCGGGCGAGCCCGATTTCGACACTCCAGACAATATCAAGCAAGCTGCCATCGACGCGATCAATCGCGGCGAAACCAAGTACACCCCTGTTGCTGGTATCCCTGAGCTGCGTCAGGCTATCGTTGCCAAGTTCAAGCGCGAAAACGGCCTCGACTATAAGCCAGAACAGGTTATCGTCGGCACCGGCGGCAAGCAGATCCTGTTCAACGCCTTCATGGCGACGCTGAACCCAGGCGATGAAGTGATCGTCCCTGCGCCATACTGGGTGAGCTACCCGGAAATGGTTGCGATCAACGGCGGCACCCCGGTTTTCGTCAACACGAAGATCGAAGACAATTTCAAGCTCACCGCTGCTGATCTTGAAAAGGCCATCACGCCGAAGACCAAGTGGCTCATTTTCAACTCGCCATCGAACCCAACCGGCTCGGCATACACCGAAGCAGAACTGAAGGCCCTGACCGAAGTTCTCGTTCGTCATCCGCAGGTCTGGATCCTGACCGACGACATGTATGAACATCTGGTCTATGGCGATTTCGTCTTCACGACGCCCGCACAGGTTGAACCTTCGCTTTATGACCGCACGCTCACCATGAACGGCGTGTCGAAGGCCTATGCCATGACCGGCTGGCGCATCGGCTACGCAGCGGGCCCGCTGCAGCTCATCAAGGCCATGGATATGGTGCAGGGTCAGCAGACCTCTGGCGCTTGCTCCATCGCTCAGTGGGCGGCTGTTGAAGCGCTGAACGGCACACAGGACTTCATTCCGAAGAACAAGGAAATCTTCCAGGCTCGTCGCGATCTGGTTGTTTCCATGCTCAACCAGGCCAAAGGCATTCACTGCCCGACACCTGAGGGTGCGTTCTACGTTTATCCGTCATGCGCTGGCCTCATCGGTAAGAAGACTGAAGCGGGCAAGGTGATTGAGACTGACGAAGACTTCGTGACCGAACTGCTAGAAGCAGAAGGCGTTGCCGTCGTTCACGGCTCGGCTTTCGGTCTTGGACCAAACTTCCGCATTTCCTATGCGACATCTGATGAACTGCTTGAAGAAGCCTGCTCACGCATTCAGCGCTTCTGCGCAAGCCTGCGTTAAAAGCTAAAAATACAAATGACGAAGGGGCCGAAAGGCCCCTTTTTCGTATCTTCACCTCAAGAGAAAAACCAAGATCTGGCGAAAAGCCAAAAAAAAAGCCAGACAAATGTCTGGCTTTGAGTTTTGAAGGTGCCTTTGAGGCAAACCTCCAGAGGGGAACACTCAGCCTGCGTAAAATGGGAGGAGGAAACGCAGCGCTGAGATGATCTTTATATGCACTTTGCTTATTGTTTTGGCAATGCAACTTTATGGCAATGCAGCTATGCGTTTTATGCATAGCTTGAAAATCAGAAAAACATAAATAAATTCAATATTTTATAGATTTATCACCGAACCGAAACTCTATATCAGCGATATAAGAGCAGCCTAAACTGCAGGCAGATGCAAGTCCGCCTTGCTTGTAAAAACAGCAAATCACTTTCGCTGGCAACATTCACAGGGCCTGTCACTAAACTATCACCACACTGCATCGAACCTGTCACAGAAGAGGCATAGAAGCCCTCGCAAGGCCGCAGCTATCCCCGATGAATGCCCAAACGGCACGTGCTGCGCGCACCCTTATTCAGGAAGGAGCGCCATCTTGCGGATCGTTCAGATTACAGACACTCACCTCAGCCCTGCCAAATCGCACTTCAACAGCAACTGGTCCCCACTGGTCGCGTGGGTCGAACAGCAGAAGCCGGATCTCATCATTCATACCGGGGACCTGACCGTCGACGGAGCCGATGTCGAAACTGACCTGATTTTCTGCCGCGATCGTATTGCAGAGCTCCCTGCGCCTGTGTTGAGCCTGCCCGGTAATCATGACATCGGTCATCTTCCCGGCAGTCACCAGCCCGTTAACCCGCTGCGCCTTGCACGCTGGCGCACGCATTTCGGCCCAGATTATTGGGCAAAAGATTTCGGAAACTGGCGCATTATTGGTCTCAACAGCCTGATCATCGGCGCAAATTCGGTTGAGGAAGAAGGGCAGTTTCAGTGGCTGGAAGCTGAACTGAATAATAGCGACGGCAAGCCGGTTGCAGTCTTTGCACACAAGCCTGTTTTCGTCGATGCGCCGAACGAAGGTGATACGGGTTACTGGGGTATTAGCCCGGCGCCTCGCCAGCGTCTTTACGATCTTTTCAAAGCCCATAATGTGAAGCTTCACGCCAGTGGTCATCTGCACCGCGCCTGGGAAGGCACCACTGACGGCATCAGCTACATCTGGGCACCCGCAGCCGCCTTCATCGTCGGGCCAATGGAACGCGACCTGCCCGGCGAACGTATCCTCGGCGCTGCCATTCACGAGCTCGGTGAAACCGTAACAAGCGAAATCGTCCGCATCGAAGAGCTCACCCCTTACGTCATCGATGACGTGGTGCATGAAGTCTATCCGCATCATACCGGCGATGGTGAAGCAGAAGAACTCATTGCGGAGGCCAGCCAGTGAGCACGCTCACCCTTCGAGACATCAGCAAATCCTATGGTGCCAACCGCATTCTCGATGGTATTTCCCTGGAAGCGGCGGAGGGTGAATTCATCGCTCTCGTTGGCCCTTCCGGCTGCGGCAAAAGCACATTGCTGCGCATTCTGGCCGGGCTGGACCACGCAGACGAAGGCAGCATCGCCATTGCTGGGCGTGACATTACCGCAGCGCATCCAGCCGACCGCAATATGGCGATGGTCTTCCAGTCATACGCCCTTTATCCGCATCTGACAGCAGCACAGAACATTGCTGTACCGCTCGCCATGCGCGATCTCACAACGATGGAGCGCATGCCGATCATTGGCCCACTTATTCCCAGCCAGAGGAAAAAGCGAGCTTCTATTCAGAAACAGGTCAGAGCCACTGCGACCAGCTTGAAAATAGACCATTTGCTTGATCGCAAGCCGGGTCAGATGTCTGGAGGTCAGCGCCAACGTGTGGCTCTCGCCCGCGCGCTCGTCCGCCAGCCGGGTGCGTTCCTGATGGACGAGCCACTCTCCAATCTTGATGCCAATCTACGTGTTCACACCCGTGCGGAAATCGTCGAACTGCATCGTCGTGCAGGCGTGCCAACCATCTACGTTACACACGATCAGGCAGAAGCACTCAGCATGGCCGACCGCGTTGCAGTCATGATGGGCGGCAAACTGCTTCAGATCGACACGCCAACCGCGATCTATAACGATCCGCGCCATATCGAGGTCGCGCAGTTCATCGGCACGCCCCGCATCAATATTCTTGATGCCGTGATCAGCGATAACGGCATTGTTCATTTTGCAGGCCACGCCATTCTGCAAGGCGTTGCCGCCCATTTCGGCACCCAAGTTCGCATCGGCATCAGACCCGAACATTTCCGTATCGTTCCGCATGATAAGACCGGCATCAGCGCGACCGTCTCACGGATCGAATTTCTTGGCTCGGAAGTGCTGATCTATATGAAAGCGCCCGGAACTTCACAGGAGTTGACGGCAAAGCTCGACCCCGCCAATGCACAGCACATTATAACGGGCCTGCCAGTCGGCCTGCACTTTGACGCCGCCAACGCCTATCTGTTTGGCGAAGACGGTCTGCGCCTGCGTCAGCCTGCCGATAGCAAAGTGACGCTTATGGCCCGCGAAAGGACGTCAGCCCATGTCTGACGCCGCTGTTCCCCATTCGGGCACAAGTCACGCAAGAACGGCCGCAGAAAATGCCCGCCGCCGTGAAGAACGTCTTGCATGGAAACTAGCCTCCCCGGCGATTTTTCTGACTGTACTCCTCATCCTGCTGCCAACCGCTGCTGTGATCTTCTGGAGTTTCACCAATTTCGAACTTGGCTATGATGGTTTCGAGTTTATCGGATTTGATAATTATGCCGAACTCTTCCGTGATCGAACATTCCTGATCTCGCTCAAAAACACTGCCGTTTACACCGCTATTGTAGCTCCAGCCTCTGTCTTTCTCGGCCTTGGCGTAGCGCTGCTCATCGAGAGCGAAGTGCGCGGCAAATCCTTCTTCCGCACGGTCTATTTCCTGCCGGTCGCCTCGCTCCTCGTCGCCATGGCTACCGTCTGGCAATATTTGCTGCACCCAACGCTCGGTCCCGTCAACGCCATACTTGGCATGATCGGCATCACTGGCCCCAATTGGCTTGGTTCCAGTGACACCGTTCTGACCAGTCTTGCGATGATTGGGGTATGGCAAAGCGTTGGCTTTAACATGGTGCTGTTTCTGGCAGGCCTTACCGCCATTCCACGCGAGCTTTATTCAGCTGCCGAAGTCGATGGCGTGAAAAGCAGCTGGGAACGCTTCCGTCTGGTCACATGGCCCTTACTCGGACCAACCACGCTTTTTGTGACAACAATCAGCATCATCAATGCCGTGAAGGTTTTCGAGACAGTCAAAACACTCACAGAAGGCGGCCCGAACAAAGCCTCTGAAGTGCTACTCTGGACCATCTATCAGGAAGGCTTCGTCTATCTGCGCGTCGGCTATGCCTCAGCAATGACAGTGATCTTTCTCGCGGTTCTGGTGATCCTGATGATGTTGCAGTTCCGCATGCTGGACCGTCGCACCCACTATTGAGGAAACCCGGATGACATTGGCTCGTTCTTTCCGTCTTGGACTTCTGTCGCTGGGTGCGTTGTTGTTTCTCGCGCCCTACATCTTCATGCTGTCGACGGCCGCAAAGTCCCAGCAAGATATTTTCTCGTCCTCCCTGTCGCTGATCCCTCACAATTGGGCGCTCTGGGAAAATCTGACCAAGGCTTTGACACGCGTCCCGATGGGGCTTTTGCTGTTCAACGGCGTTGTTGTCTGTGGCTTGGTTCTCGTCGTTCAGGTCGTCATCGCCATTCCTTGCGCTTATGCCATGGCAAAGCTGCAGTTTCGCGGCCAACGCACCATGATGATGCTGGTTATGCTGGGTCTGCTAGTGCCGATCCATGCAACTGCACTGCCATTCTATGTTGGTTTCAACAAGCTTGGTGTGCTCAACAGCTATTTTGCTCTCAGCGCTCCGTTCTTCATCTCGGTCTTCGGCATTTTCCTGTTTCTGCAGTTCTTCCGCGCCCTGCCGGATGATCTCATCAGCGCAGCCCGTCTCGACGGCATGTCGGAAGCAGGTATCGTTATGCGGGTGATCGTTCCCAACGCATGGCCCGCAATCACCGCTTTCTCGATCTTCTCGGTTGTCGCGCACTGGAACGACCTGTTCTGGCCGCTGATCGTCATCAACGGCATGGAGCGTGCCACGCCGCCGCTTGGCCTTCTCTATTTCCGCGCTGCGGAAGCAGGCGATGATTACGGCGCGCTGATGGCAGCGACACTCATCATTACGTTGCCACTTCTCCTCGCATTTCTTGCCGCCCAGCGCCGCTTCATCGAAGGCATCACCCTCACCGGCCTCAAAGGCTGAATTCTTCCCTCCCATCCTCCACAGGAGTTCAATCATGAAACGCTTTTCCAGTGCACTCGCCGCTCTGGCAATGGCAACAGGTCTCGGCTCGCCCGCCTTTGCCGACACGACGTTGAACGTACACTACCCGATGCCGGGCTTCTTCAAGGATGTCATGGCGGACATCTCCAAGAAGTTCATGGAAGAAAACCCGGACATCAAAATCAACTTCGTCAGCCCTTCCGCGACTTACGAAGAAGGCATCCAGACGATCATGCGTCAGGCTGGCACATCGGAAATGCCAGACATCACTTTCACCGGTTTGAACCGCTTGCGCGTATTGGCCGAGCGCAACATCGGTGTCGACATGAAGCCGCTTGTCGATAAGGAAGCCGATCTGGAAGCCCAGGGCTTCACCGACCATCTGCTGAGCCTCGCCCGCGTTGGCGACCGTCAGGTTGGTCTTGCTTTCGCGACCTCCAACCCGATCATGTATTACAATGCCGATCTTCTAAAGGCAGCAGGTGGCAATCCTGACACGCCTCCAACCACCTGGGACGAAGTGATTGAGCTTGGTGGTAAGATCAAAGCGCTTGGCAACGGCAATGAAGGCATCGATTTCCGCTGGCAGGGCGATGACTGGATGTTCTCAGCCCTTCTGTTCGGCGCTGGTGGCACCATGCTGTCTGAAGACGAGAAGAAGGTTGCCTTCGACGGAGCGGAAGGTCTTGAAGCTTTCAAGCTGGTCGATCGCATGGTCAAGGAAGGCGGCATGCCGGTTCTCACCAAGGCTGCAGGCGAGCAGTCATTTGCTGCTGGCAAAGTTGGATTTTCATTCCAGACAACGGGCGCTCTGCGCAACACGATCAAGAATGTCGGCGACAAGTTCGACATGCGCACCGCCAAGATCCCGCTTCTCAACGCCGAAAAAGGTCGGCTGCCAACAGGCGGCAATGCGGTTGTGATCCTGACCGAAGATCAGGCCAAGCAGGATGCAGCATGGAAATTCGCCAAGTTCGCTGCTGGCCCTTATGGCGCTTCCGTCGTCGTCCCCGGCACTGGCTATGTACCGAACAACGAACTGGCCGCCAAATCAGATGAGTATCTCGGCAAGTTCTACGAGGAAAACCCGCTGTTTAAAGCTGGTCTCAGCCAGATGTCGCTGATGATCCCTTGGTATGCTTTCCCCGGCTCAAATGGCGTCAAGGTAACGCAGACCATCGTCGATAATCTCTCGCGCGTTGTTGAACAGTCGGCAACGCCGGAAGACGCTCTCGCCGATGCATCCAAGGAAGTGCAGCGCCTGTTGCCACGCAAGTAACATTGATGAAAATGAAAAGGCCGCGCTGGATGATCCAGCGCGGCCTTTTCACATCGTAGGACTACAATCAGAACGTCCAGTTACGTGCCTTCGAGAACAGGAAGTCACGGAAGGCATGAAGCTTGGCAGAGTTTTTCAACGCTTCCGGATAGCAGAAGAATGTATCGAACGACGGAATTTCCTCTAGCTCGGGCAGAAGCTGCACCAGACCGGATTCCTTGTCCGCCATATAGTCAGGCAGAACTGCGATACCGACACCGCGCTGAACAGCACGACGAATGGACAGCAGGTTATTCACCTGCAAAACAGGAATGCGCGCACTTCCATCGGAACGACCAGCGATCTCCAGCCAGTTCAACCCGGTCAGATAGCTCGGAGCAGGTTCACCAAAAGTCACCACGCGATGCTGATCAATTTCATCGATCGAGTTCAACTTGCCATACTTGGAAACATAGCCCGCCGAAGCATAGACATGCATATGCACGGTGAACAGACGGCGCTGGATCAGATCAGGCTGCTGTGGCTGACGCAGACGGATCGCGCAGTCAGCATGACGCATGGTGAGATCCAGCTCTTCATTATCAAGAATGAGCTGAAGCTGCACATCAGGGTATAGCTCGACAAACTCCTGAATACGTTCGATCAGCCAGCCTGAACCCAGACCAACGGTCGTCGTCACGCGCAGACGTCCTGTCGGCTTTTCCTTGCTCTCGGCCAGTTTCGAGCGGACATTTTCGAGCTTCATCAGCACGTCGTGCGCCGTCCGGTAGAGCGTTTCGCCCTGCTCGGTCAAAATGAGCCCGCGGGCATGGCGATGGAATAGCGGGACACCAACGTCCTGCTCCAATGCACTTACCTGTCGCGAAATAGCTGATTGCGACAGATGCAATGTCTGTGCGGCATGGGTGAAGGACCCGGCTTCCGCAGCAGCATGGAAAATGCGCAGTTTGTCCCAGTCGAGCGGTGCGACCACCTTCTCCCCCTCTCGTTACTCCGCAGCTTCGTGCAGCGGTTCCTGTGCAGCCAACCAGCGCTCGGATTCGAGCGCCGCCATGCAGCCCATACCAGCGGCAGTCACTGCCTGCCGGTAAATATCGTCGGTAACGTCACCGGCGGCAAAAATGCCCGGCACGTTGGTAGCGGTCGAATCGGGTGCAGTCCAAAGATAGCCGTTTGGCTTCTGCTTGAGCTTGCCCTCGAACAAAGAAACAGCAGGTGCGTGCCCAATAGCGACGAAAACCCCGTGAGTTTCATGCTCGCTCAATTCACCTGTCACGATATTTTTGAGACGAACACCTGTAACCGTCGCGCCCATCGGGGGCTTGGCTTCGGTGCCTACGATTTCATCAATGACGCTATTCCAGATAACCTTGACGTTATCGCGCGACATCAGGCGATCCTGCATGATCTTCTCAGCGCGGAAACCTTCACGGCGATGCACGACCGTCACGCTCTTGGCGATATGCGACAGATAGAGTGCTTCTTCGACAGCCGTATTGCCGCCGCCGACCACAACCACATCCTTGCCGCGATAGAAGAAGCCATCACAGGTCGCGCAAGCTGAAACGCCTCCGCCCATGAAAGTCTGCTCGCTTTCAAGACCAAGCCACTTGGCCTGAGCGCCGGTGGCGATAATCAGTGCATCACAGGTATAAACCATGCCGGAATCGCCGATCAGGCGGAAAGGACGCGACGTCGTATCAACTTCCGTGATGATGTCATAAAGAATTTCGGCGCCAACATTCTGAGCCTGCGTCGCCATCTGGTCCATCATCCATGGACCCTGCACTGGTTCGGCATAGCCCGGATAGTTTTCCACATCAGTCGTGATCATCAGCTGGCCGCCCTGCTGCAAACCAGTAATGATGATCGGCTTGAGCATCGCGCGCGCAGCGTAAATCGCCGCAGTATAGCCTGCCGGACCAGAGCCGATTACGATAACGGGCGCATGACGCTGTGACATGGGGATAGTTCTCCGGTCCAAAAATCGATTTAAACAGCGGACTTCCAGCTCACCAGAATCGCTTTCGCGCCCAGCTTTGCCAATGCCCTGATATTGTGGCCAAGGTAGGTCTGCGATCCGTTGTTTGCAAGGTTGGAGCAGCATTTGCTGCGCTTTAGCCACAGCTTGTCGCCATTCAGCACGATGAAGCGGCATCCCCACATTGCGGCTGGCAAGTTCCCGCGTTAAACACAGGACAATAAAGCAGCTTTCAAAATCGCTGGAGCCGAAGGCCATATATAAGACCGTTGCTAATATCTGTGCGCGTTTCGGCCTCGTCATGGCGGTGGCAATGCTGTTGCCTGCCGCTATCGACTTGCGCGATGGCAGCGACGACTGGCTTATTTTTGTGCGTTCTGCGGCAGCGACCGGTGCATTATCGGCTCTGATCCTGTTTGCCACCCAAAACCAGAACACGCGCTTCACGCCGCGCCTCGGTTTTTTGCTGACCGCGTGCCTGTGGCTGACAGCCAGTTTTCTTGGCTCAATCCCACTTTATTTCTCGCATCTGCCGATCAGCTATGCGACCGCTTTCTTTGAAGCCATGTCAGGCGTGACTTCCACCGGCGCAACGGCATTGACCGGCCTCGATGAAATGCAGCGTGGAATTCTGCTCTGGCGCTCGCTTCTGTGTTGGATCGGTGGCGTCGGCTTCATCGGCTTGGCACTATTGATGCTGCCTTCGTTGCGCGCAGGCGGTCTCGCACTTTTTCACATGGAAAACTCCGATAAATCGGAAAAAATTCTGCCGCGCATGAACCAGATCGCGCTCGGCATTGTTATGGCCTATCTCACTTTGACAGCTGCTTGCATGATTGCCTATTTCGCAGTCGGCATGAGTATGTTCGATGCAATCAATCATGGCTTGGCAACGGTTGCGACCGCAGGCTTTTCGACCCATGATAGTTCATTCGGCTTTTACGAAGGCAACCAGAAGCTGCTCATCGTATCAACAGTTTTTATGGCGCTTTCGGCCCTACCGTTCGTCCTTTATATCAAGGCATTCATGCCACGCCGACTGGAGTCGCTTGCCGATCCGCAGGTAAAACTGTTTTTTGCCCTCGTCATCGGCTTCAGTTTCCTTCTTGCGATTGTATTGAGGCTTGGTTCGAATGTTCCGTTTGGCGACGCGCTCATATCCGCATCGTTCCATTTCGTCTCCGTCATTACGACAACCGGCTTTACGACCGAAGATTATTCGCTGTGGGGACCACCGGCTCTGGGCATTTTCTTCCTCGCATCGTTTCTTGGAGGCTGCGCAGGATCGACATCGGGCGGCATCAAAATGAACCGCCTGATCATTCTATGGAGCCTGACGCAAGCCAATCTCGCGCGCCTTGTGATGCCTCATGCGGTTATAAAAATCCGGTACGGCTCTTCTGAAGTGTCCGGGGAGATCGCCCAGAACGTATTGCTCTATCTGTTCCTCTATATTGCATCGCTCATTATCGGTGCTGTTTTGCTGGCTTCCCTTGGTCTCGATTTCGTCTCCGCCTTCACCGGCGCATTGACCGCATTGTCGAATGTAGGCCCAGGATTCGGGGATACGATCGGACCTGCCGGAAATTTCTCAACGATCCACGATCCGGCACTTTGGGTACTTTCGTTTCTCATGCTGGCTGGCCGTCTTGAACTCGTAACCATATTTATCCTGTTCACACGTACTTTCTGGATGCGCTAACAACGCTTTAGACGGTTTACATCCTGTCGTTTCTTTTGGTATGAGCAGGATTAGATTGCGCTATAGCAGCGCTGAGTGTTTTATAATTACGCCTGAATGAAATTTCATTGCGCGCGGAGTTTTGCATGCCGATCAAGGCTGATCTGGACGAAATCGATTGGAAAATCCTTCGGGAGCTCCAGAATAACGGGCGCATCACCAATGTTGAGCTAGCCGAACGTGTCGGCATCTCTGCCCCTCCCTGCCTGCGTCGTGTGCGCAAGCTGGAGGAAAGTGGTGTCATTCGTGGCTACCGCGCTATCCTCAATGGCAATGCTCTCGGGCAGGATCTTGTCGCATTTTGTTCGGTGGGTCTGCATCGTCAGGCAGACGCCGACCTCAAGGCTTTTGCTGAGAAGTCAAAGCAGTGGCCGCTGGTGCGGCGCGCATGGATGGTATCGGGCGAGTCCGATTTCCTGCTCCATTGCGTTGCGCGCGACCTCAACACATTTCAGACTTTCGTCATCGAAGAGCTGACCGCCGCTCCCAATGTGGATTCGGTACGCACGGCACTGACTATTCGTCCTGTGAAGGACGAACCGCTGATGATTCTTTAGTTCATTGAAGTATTAATGAGAGAGCGACTGCGTTCATGCGCGGTCGCTCTTTTCTATTTGGAAAAACTCAGCTGTTAAAGACGCACTCATAGACTGCGCTGATTGCTGCAGCTTCTTTTTCGAGCGGGAAGGCTTCGCGAACATGCGCGAGCGCGTTTTCGCCATCGCGTTGAGCCAGAGCAGGGTCGGCCAGGTAAGGCTCTATTGCATCACGCAATGCGTCGCCATCGCCAGCTGCAACAAAACGACCTGTGCCTTCCACAATCATTTCGGCATAGGCACCGGCATCGCTTGCAACGACAGCAGTTTTGGAAGCCATCGCTTCCAGCGGCGTAAGCCCGAAGCCTTCATTTCGGGACGGCGCGACATAGAGCGTGAGACGTCGATACCAGATACGCACGTCCGGCACTTCGCCAAGAATGCGGATACGATCCTGCAATCCGGCGGCAGCGATACGTGCTTTCAAATCATCTTCAAATGACTGGTGTTCGGCAGTCGTCCTACCTGTGATGATTGCGGTCCATTCCGGATATTTCGGCAAAAGCGCAATCATCGCATCGACAAACAGGTCCGTGCCTTTGGAATGACGCACACGCCCAAAACAGCCAATAGCATATTTCCCGGGCAGGCCCGATGCGCTGAACTGGTCTTCTTCATCAACGGGTGGATGAAACCGCTCAAGGTCAACGCCATGCATGATGACCTGATGCGGCACTTCAAGAAAGCTGCCCGAACGGCCGCTGGTCGCGATCACCGCATTCATGCGGCGGATCAGCCATTTGGTGAAGGGTTTGTGATGACGTTGCGCGGCAGAAGTGAACACCAGCCGCAACTTCATGCGCAATACATCGCGCATGAAAATACCTGCAAGCATCTCGATATTCCGGCGTGCATGCCAGATACGAAAACGTCGTTTGGCAGGCTTTTTCCAGAATGAAAGAAGAGCACCCCAGCCGAGTTGTGGCAGAGTTTCAGGCAATCCAGGCCCCATTGTTGCAATTCCTAATCCCTTTGCACGCTGCAAAGGGATTAGCTGCACGATAGTCGAAGTCACTCCGGAAAGGCGGCGCTTGAAATTGGGCGCTACGACTTCAACCTGTTCAATGGGAACTGGCACGTTTCGCCTCAAATGAACTTGAGACCGAGAATCTCATATGAACGCGAACCGCCGGGTGCATTGACCTCAATGGTATCGCCTTCACCCTTGCCGATCAGCGCACGCGCGATTGGCGAAGAAATCGAAATACGGCCTTCCTTCACGTCGGCTTCCTGATCGCCAACGATCTGATAGATCTTCTCTTCTTCGGTATCTTCATCGATCAGCGTGACGGTAGCACCGAATTTGATCTTGTCGCCAGAAAGCTTTGTTACATCAATAACTTCGGCGCGACCAACCAGCTCTTCCAGCTCGTTGATGCGTCCTTCATTCAAGCTCTGGGCTTCCTTAGCAGCGTGATACTCTGCGTTTTCCGAAAGATCGCCGTGCGCACGCGCCTCAGCAATTGCCTCAATGATCCGCGGACGTTCACTTTGCTGACGCGTGCGGAGTTCTTCCTTGAGGTTTTCGAAACCGCGAGGGGTCATAGGGAACTTTTCCATACCCAGTCCAGTCCTTTCCATCGCCCGCCGCGCTTCCCTCCAGGATGAGCGCGACGGCAGTTTGATTGCCCGCCTGATCCTGCTCCAAAATTGGCTCAGGACACCCGTCCGGAAGGCTAAATCGCCTGCCGGCACACAAAAAGAAAACGGTCCCCGAAACACATGCTTCGGAACCGTTCAAAGTGATGTTCCCGTAACTATAGCATTTTCATCAATCATTTCACGAAGAAAAATTTAAGCCTGTTAATTCTGCAGCACACCATTCCTATTTTGCCTGAATAGGCCAGTTCGCAGGCCATTTCTCAGGACCACCATCGTAATTGCCATCGCAGTCGTCCTTAACGCGCTCTTGCACAAGCACAAACCGCACGTGTCCTTCGCCCGCATCCGTGGCTTTCCAGACATCATAGGTGCCACAATCGCCCAGGCCCCTGCCCTTGAAGAAAGCTGTCAGCGTCTTGTTCTGCTGCGACCAGTCAATGTTCCATGCCTGATCAGTGACGGTTGGACCATCATCCGAAATCGTTGGCAGTGAAATCGGAACCACCTGATTCTCATATTGGCTGTAAAATACGTAGGGCTGATTATAAGCGCCCGGCGAACCGCACGGCATTCCGATCAGGTGAAGGCCGTCTGCGATTTTCGCGTCAAAGCCTCCGCCGGTGCTGAAAGAATTTCCACTGGATGTCCCGCACAAACCATTTTCTTCAGTGAAGTCCTTGCGAATCTGCTCCGGCACCTGATCGACTGAGGCAATGATTTTCACCTCCGATGGCAACGGCGCAGGCTTGTTTCCCTTTGCCTGCAATGCATCGACTGTGCCAGCGCGTGATTGCTGCTCATCGGCATAGATTAAACCGCCAACAAATCCGGAAAGCGAGTAATTCGAGGTTTTTCCTGCAAACTTGAGCTGCAATTTCTGGCCATTCTTCATGGCATCAATCAGTTTGGTAACGGCAGCCGCGTCACCATAATTGAGCTGATCGCCCTTGAGCCATGCTGCTGATGCTTCCACCACCAGCACCAACTTTCCGTCGACGAACAGTTCCAGTTTCCCTGAAGCCTTGGACGGATCAATATAGGAAAGCTGGAATTCCGGCTTCGATCCGATCGCGCGGCTCCTGTATATACCAAGCGCTGGCGCGCCCTCACTTGCGACCGGAGTGAGGCTTAATGTGCAGTTTTGCGCAAAGTCGCATAGAACAGAAGTACTCCGGATCAGCTTGTAGGCGGCCTGTGATATGCCAGTGTGTGAAAGCAACGAAATCGCCGCCCATCCTGTGAGCAAAATTGCTCTGAGCCCAAACTTCCGAAAAACCATAACCCGCTCCATAAGATTTAAAATATCAATGAACGAACATGTCGTATTTAAAGTACTGTCTTGCCGATCCCACATGATATTTTCTATAGCATGACCACCCCGGAAACATGATCCAAGTCATTGCGGGCGTTTTTCTTGGGGATGAAGCAACAATGACGCGCGTACAGGCGAATTTACTCCTCCTTCTGGCCGGTGTCATTTGGGGCATGGGCTTCGTGGCGCAATCCACGGCCATGGCGAGCATCGGACCGTTCCTGTTTATCGGTGTGCGTTCCGCAATTGCAGCGCTCACCGTTTTGCCATTCTCGATAGCAGAAGGCAGACGCTCACCGCACAAGCTGCAAAGCCAGAACTACTTCTTTTTCATGCTTGTGGGAGCCACTCTGTTCATAGGTCTTGCCCTGCAGCAGATTGGGCTGATCACAACATCAGTCACCAATGCTGGTTTTCTCACCGGACTTTATGTCGTGATGGTGCCGGTGCTGGGTGTCATCATTTTCCGCAACTGGCCCCACCCCGTCGTTTGGCCAAGTGCGGTTGCATGTCTTGCAGGTATTTTTCTTTTGTCAGGTGGCGCATTAAGCGCATTCAAGCAAGGCGACTGGCTTGTGATCATTGGCGCAGTGTTCTGGGCGATGCAGGTTCTGCTGATTAGCCGCGCCAATCGTGCTGGGCGTCCCATCACACTCAGTTGCGTGCAGTTTGCCACTGCTGCTGTTGCAGGACTGGCCATCGCTCTTGCCGTCGAAGACATCAACTGGAACATCATCGCCCTTACATGGAAAGAGCTTCTGTTTACAGGCGTCTTTTCCTCAGGTGTTGCATTCACTCTGCAAGCCATCGGCCAGCGCTACACAACATCAGCACAAGCCGCAATCTTCCTCTCATCCGAAGCAATCTTTGCCGCGATGTTTGGTGCGATCTTCCTTGGTGACCGTCTGACATTTATTGGCTTCATCGGCTGCGGTCTGTTGTTTACAGCCATGCTCGCCGTGGAACTGGTTCCCATGTTCCGGAAGCATAAAGCGGAACCAATTCCAGCAGCCGCGGAATAATTAACCTCTGAAAATCAGTGCTGCACCGCCTGCGATCAATGCAAAGCCAAGCACGTGGTTCCAGGTGAAAGCTTCTTTCAGATAGAAGATCGAAAACAGGCTGAAGATCACAAGTGTGATAACTTCCTGCATCGTTTTGAGCTGCGCTGCTGAATAGACTTCATGCCCGATACGATTTGCTGGCACAGCCAGACAATATTCGATCAGCGCAATACCCCAGCTGATGAAAATAACTGTCACCAACGGTGTGCTGGTGAACTTTAAATGCCCGTACCAGGCAAAGGTCATGAAAACATTGGAGCCGATCAAAAGCAGGATCGGCAGAACACTCGGCGACATCAGTGCTGACATGAAAAGAACTTTTGGGGACCGGGAGGATACTATCGCGGCTTGGCCCTAAACCGCAGGAGACGAATAGCAAAAAGGCATGAAGATTTCGCCAAAGTTATGACCACTGATTTGGCGAGAAATCACCTTATTTGCGCCACAGCCCTTAACGCACTCACTGACTGTTCGTTTACGCTTATCGGCTAATATGAGCCTGAGCAGGTTCCAAAATGAAAGGCTGGGACATGAGTGTTGCGTTGTCCAATCGCTTTCATCGCTATCTGATACCGGCATCTCTTGCCTTGCTGACCCTGGCTGCCGGTTGTTCCGGAGAGCGCCCGCCACGTCCGCAGGCCGAAATCGGTAATGCTGATGTGATGCCACCGGCCCCTGTCGCCTCTGGCCCAGCCGCCTCTGCCAATCCGCAGCACGAAGAGCGCGTTGTTGGACTGGCCGAAGAAATCGAAAACAATGCCAATGAGATGACAACGCAGAGCCAGCCGCATTATACCGGCGATTATGGCTTCGCGACACCTGTTCAAAACCCGGTCAGCACCGCCGAGAATATTTATGCGATGTCCAATTCGGATGCGGCCTGTCGGACGCGCCTGAAGCGCCTGGGTGTTGTCTTCACCGAGAAGTCGCCTATCAATCAGAGCGGCAGCTGCCGCATCGACAATCCTATCGAGGTCAGCGGCTTCAACAGTGGTTCAATCGCTTTCAAGCCGGCAGCAACACTTAATTGTCAGGTCACGGAAGCTTTTGCGCGCTGGATCAAAGGCGATCTGCAACCATCGGCACGCCTGCGCTACCTCTCCGGCGTCAATACGATTTACAATGCCGGTGGCTACTCATGCCGGACGATGAATCACCGCCGCGGTGCCAAGATGTCCGAGCATTCACGTGGCAATGCCATCGACGTCACCAAAATCGTGCTGAACAACGGCAAGAGCATTACAGTTCGCAAACCCGGTTTCTTCGCCTTTCGCGAAAAAGGCTTGCTCAACAGCGTCCGTTCCGATGCTTGCGATTACTTCACCACAGTACTCGGCCCCGGCTATAATCGCGAGCATGCCGATCACTTCCACTTCGATCTGATGCAGCGTCGCAGCGGCTATCGCGCCTGCAAGTAATAAAAAGGCCCGGCTCAACCGGGCTTTTTTGATTCTGTTTCATCCGCTTAACGAAACATGCTGAATCAATTCCCGAACTGCCTACTCAGCAGGAACTGGTGTTGGCTGACCACTCTTGTCGAGTGCGACCATCACGAACTCACCATGCGTCACGAGATCCATATCATCGGCAAGATAGCGCTGTGCCCAGGCTTCCACCCTTAGTGTGATCGACGTGCGACCAACCCGTGTAATCTCGGTATAAACACAAAGAATATCCCCGATTTTCACGGGCTTGGCGAAAGCCATTTCACGTACTGCTGCGGTGACGACACGGCCCTTGGCACGCTCTGCAGCACGGATGCCGCTGGCCGTGTCCATCTGCGCCATAACCCAGCCGCCGAAAATATCGCCAGCCGAGTTGGTATCTTTCGGCATTGCCTGCGTGCGCACGGTCAGCATGCCCTTGGGCGCATTGATATCGTTCATCAATAAATCCTTCGATCATCTGAAATGAGTCGAGAGTGAGTATGCTGTAAGCCTTTATCAAGGGAAAGTGCGACATCCGCACCGCAGCCATGCAAATCAAACATGATGCAATGCTGTAAATATTAAAAACTTAATTATTAATCACAATCGAAACATTCGTAAGACTTTAAAGTAAAAATAACAATCATCCATTATATGCAGATCTAAGGTATAAGCATCGGGGGATAGCATGAGATTAATTATTACATCGTCAATTACTACATTAGCACTTTTATTTGCAACCAACGCAGAATCTTCAACCGGACTTGCAACTGCAAATATTAATCTTCGTACCGGTCCCGGCACACAATATCCATCGATGGGCAGCATCCCCAATGGGGTTGTGCTTGATGTCGCTGGCTGCACAAGTGGCTACGGCTGGTGCCGCGTCAATTATCGCGGCCTTGATGGCTGGGCTTCATCAAATTACATCGCGGTTCAGACCGGCGGTGGCGGTTACACCACCAATGACAATTTTGGATCGACCGCTGCAGCCATCGGCATACCGCTGATCGCCGGGTTAGTGATCGGTTCGGCAATCAACAACAATCGATGGGATGACGGCCCGAACTGGGGTCCAGGTTGGGGACCTCGCCCTTATCGATCCGGATGGGGTCCGGGTCCATATCGTCCGGGTCCGGGTTGGCGTGGACCGGGCCAATGGGGACCGCCTCGTCCACATTGGAGCGACCGACCCGGCTGGAATGATTATCCGGGTTTCCACCCGAATTTCTATGGCCCCGGCAATCGCTGGCGTCCACGGTAAATATCACCTCCTGACAGCCTGATGTCAGGAGCCGCAGAAAACTGCGATGCGGTGCGGCGGATTTAGCCGCTGCACCCTTTTCATTTGAGCTGCGAAATTCCATATTGGGAGCATGGCTTCCTCAAAAGATAAATACTCTCAGGATTCGCGCAAGCTGACCGGCCAGACTGGCGGTTTCGGTGAGGCACCTCAGTCTGATTTCTCGGGTGCACCGCTGTCCGGGTCCATTTCCGATTGGGCAAAAGAGATCAGCGATGAGGCCGTCAAGCCTCAAGCCAAGGCAAAACCGGCCAAAGCCGCGAAGCCCCCCAAAAAGGTGCCTGAACGGAGCAAGGAATCATCACGTAGCGCACGCGGTACGTCGATGGGTGGTGCCGCCTCTGCCAAAGAACGTGCCGCAGCAGGCCTTAATCCCGTGGCGGGACTGGATATCAGCCTCGAAGATGCAGCCGAGTTTAGTCCCTCCGGCGCGACCGCGACGGTTCAGGCGCTTTCCGATCTGATTGAATCCGGCAATCCGCTGTTCAAGAACGGCGAGTTATGGACCCCGCACCGTCCTGCCCGCCCGGAAAAATCCGAAGGTGGTATTGCGATCCAGATGGAATCGAGTTTCGAGCCATCCGGCGATCAGCCAACAGCCATTCGCGATCTGATAAGCGGCCTTGATGATCAGGACCGCACGCAGGTTCTTCTTGGTGTTACCGGCTCCGGTAAAACATTCACCATGGCGAAGGTCATTCAGGAAACGCAGCGCCCTGCGCTCATTCTTGCTCCAAACAAGACGCTTGCCGCACAGCTCTACGGTGAGTTCAAAAATTTCTTCCCAAACAATGCTGTCGAGTATTTCGTTTCCTACTACGATTACTATCAGCCCGAAGCCTATGTAGCGCGGTCCGATACCTATATCGAAAAGGAATCGACGGTAAACGAACAGATAGACCGTATGCGCCACGCGGCGACGCGTGCGCTGATCGAGCGCGATGACGTGATTATCGTGGCATCGGTTTCATGTATTTACGGTATCGGTTCGGTCGAAACCTATACCGCCATGACTTTCGAGATGAAAATCGGCGACCGGCTCGACCAGCGCCAGCTTCTCGCCGATCTCGTGGCACAGCAATATAAGCGGCAGGACATCAATTTCGTGCGTGGCTCGTTCCGGGTGCGTGGTGATACGATTGAAATCTTCCCGGCCCACTTGGAAGACCGCGCATGGCGTATCTCGCTATTTGGCGATGAAATCGAGACTATCGTTGAATTTGATCCGCTGACCGCCCAGAAGACGGGCGATCTGCAATCGGTCAAGATTTACGCGAATTCGCACTATGTGACACCGCGCCCGACGCTCAATCAAGCGATTAAGTCTATTCAGGAAGAATTGCAGCATCGCCTTGCAGAACTGAACCGCGCAGGCCGACTGCTTGAGGCACAGCGCCTTGAGCAGCGCACCAATTTCGACCTTGAAATGCTCGAAGCAACCGGCGTGTGCAACGGCATCGAAAACTACTCACGCTATCTGACCGGACGTCAGCCCGGCGAGCCGCCACCGACCCTGTTTGAATATATCCCGGACAATGCACTGGTGTTCCTCGACGAGAGCCACGTCACGGTTCCGCAGATTGGCGGCATGTATCGCGGCGACTTTAGGCGCAAAGCAACATTGGCCGAATATGGTTTCCGCCTGCCATCCTGCATGGACAACCGCCCGTTGCGCTTTGAGGAATGGGACGCCATGCGTCCGCAGACTATCGCGGTTTCGGCAACGCCCGGCAAATGGGAAATGGAAGAAGCTGGCGGCGTGTTTGCCGAACAAGTCATCCGCCCGACAGGCCTGATCGATCCGCCGGTTGAAGTCCGCCCAGCGAAAAATCAGGTCGACGATGTTCTCGGCGAAATCCGCGAAACCGCGCGCAAGGGCTATCGCACGCTCTGCACCGTGCTGACCAAGCGCATGGCAGAAGACCTGACCGAATATCTGCATGAACAAGGTGTTCGCGTACGTTACATGCACTCGGACATCGACACGCTGGAACGCATCGAAATCATCCGCGATCTGCGCCTTGGCGCTTTCGACGTATTGGTTGGTATCAACCTGCTACGCGAGGGTCTCGATATTCCGGAATGCGGTTTCGTCGCCATTCTGGATGCCGACAAGGAAGGCTTCCTGCGTTCGGAAACTTCGCTGGTCCAGACCATCGGTCGTGCGGCGCGTAACGTTGACGGCAAGGTCATTCTTTACGCCGACAACATCACCGGCTCGATGCAGCGCGCGATGGATGAAACCAGCCGCCGCCGCGAGAAGCAGGAAGCTTATAACCTCGAACATGGCATCACGCCTGCCTCGGTGAAGAAGAACATCACGGATATTCTGAATTCGGTCTACGAACAGGATCATGTCCGCGCCGATATTTCTGGCTTTGCAGAAGAAGGCGCTATGATGGGCAACAATCTCACCGCTCATCTCGAGCATCTGCAAAAGCAGATGCGCGATGCTGCCGCCGATCTCGACTTTGAGAAGGCCGCACGGATGCGCGACGAGATCAAACGCCTGCGCGAGATGGAACTGGCAATTTCCGATGATCCGCTGGCTCGCGAAGTCGAGCTTGAAAGTCCTGTGACGGGTCGCACCAAAGGTCGCCACAACGCGGGCCGCAAGGTACATCGCACAGTCGATGATGCGCCGAAGAAGTCGCTGTTCGCCAAGCCTTCACTCGACAATATGGGCCCGGGAACGGATACGGCAAAGCCGCTGTTCCGCAAGAACACGCTGGATGAAATGACCGTTAAGCGGACGGAAAAACCAGCAGGCGCTGACGACGCCATCATCCGTCGCGAACGTTCTGGCATTGGGTCTTATGAAGATCCGGCTGAAACGGCCCGCAAAAAGCGTCGCCCCGGCAAGACAGGCCGACCGGGGCGGTAATATCGCAAAGCCTGAAGGCTGCTTACCAGCCTTCAAGCACAATCTTGCCTTTGGCCTTGCCACTTTCCAGCACGCCATGCGCTTGTTTAAGATTAGCAGCATTGATTGGCGACAAAACTTCCGTCACCGTTGTTTTGATTTTGCCTGCATCGATCAATCGCGCAACTTCATTCAGAAGCTTGCCCTGTTCATTCATATCCGCCGTTTCAAAAACAGGACGCGTGAACATCATCTCCCAATGGATTGAGACCGACTTGCGTTTCAGCGGCGCGACATCAAATGTATCGAAATCGTCGATCAAACCGAACCTCCCCTGTGGGGCGATCAATGAGACTACCTCGTTGAAATGATCCATCGTCTGCGTGGTGGAAAAAACAAATGCCGGTGCGCCGATACCCAGAGCCGACACCTGTTCCGCGAGCGGCTTGCTGTGGTCGATGACATAATGTGCGCCGAGTTGTTTCACCCAATCCTGCGTTTCAGGACGTGAGGCGGTGGCAATCACGGTCAGATCAGTCAACGCGCGTATCAGCTGAATTGCTATCGAGCCAACCCCGCCTGCTCCACCGATAACGAGAACAGCATTTGCCGCGCCCGGCACCGGTTTACGAATGTCGAGCCTGTCAAAAAGCATTTCCCAGGCGGTGATTGATGTCAGCGGCAGGCCAGCGGCCTGACTATTGGAAAGAGACGATGGCGGTGTCCCCACAATGCGTTCATCGACCAGATTGAATTCGCTATTGGCTCCCTGTCGAATATAAGAACCAGCATACCAGACCTTATCGCCAATCTTGAAATTCTGCACCGCTTCGCCGGTTTCAACAACAATACCAACCGCGTCCCAGCCCAGTACCTTCCACTGGCCCGGCTCTGGTGAAACACCTTTACGGATTTTGTAGTCGACCGGATTAACCGCGATGGCTTCAACCTGCACCAACAGATCGCGGCCTTTCACAACAGGCTTGTCCAGTTCTACATCAACCAGCGAATCCGCCCGATCCAGCTTTCCGGCAGTTTGATAGGCAACAGCTTTCATAGTCTTTGCTCCATTTGCTATGGATCAAATATTAGACTACTATCAGAAAATAGAAATACGAACAAAAATCGCCCATAGTGTCGATTTATGTACTTAGTATATAAAGGTTACTGAAATGACCAAAGCAAAACACTCGCGCTTCGATTGCAGTCCCGGCTGCGCAGTCGAAGCTGCCATCAGCCTCATCGACGGCAAATGGAAAAGCGTTGTGCTGTTTCATCTTCTGGATGGAACGCTGCGGTTCAACGAATTGCGACGACAGATACCGGGCGTCACGCAGCGTATGCTGACCAATCAGCTCCGCGAACTTGAAGAAGACGGTCTGATCGATCGCAAAGTCTATGCGCAGGTTCCACCCAAGGTGGAATATAGCCTTTCCCCGCTTGGTCGCAGCATCGAGCCAATCCTGCTGGCACTGAAGGATTGGGGTGATACCAATATCGAGCGCTTCAGCAAGTCCATCAAGACAAAGACAGCTGCATAAATAAGCTTTCCCCAGCCCCAGCGGAATCTCAACTGAGGATCGCAGCAAATGACGAATGACGGTGATGTTATAAGAATTTACAGGGGAACGCCTGAATCGGCTGCTATGGTCGCAAATACTAGAAAGGCTATGGCTATCACCGCCAAAATCAATCGTTTGACATTTAACGATCCCGACGAAGTTCGAGCCTTATTCAGCGAACTCATCGGAACAAAGGTGGACGACAGCTTTCTTTTGATCCCACCCTTTTTCTGCGCTGACGGAAATGGAATCCAGGTCGGTCGGAATGTGTTTGTAAACCAGAACTGCACTTTCTATGGTCTCGGCGGTCTGATTATTGCTGATGACGTCATGATCGGACCAAATGTAAGCATTATTACCTCTGGACATCCGATTGAGCCTTCACAACGACGCGATGGCGTGATCGCCAAGCCAATCACAATAGAGAAAAACGTTTGGATCGCAGCCGGCGCAATAATCATTGGCGGCGTGAAAATAGGCGAAAATTCTGTTGTTGCGGCGGGTTCAGTTGTCACCAAAGATGTTCCTCCAAACACGCTTGTGGGAGGAAATCCAGCGCGCAAGATTCGCACCGTTAGCGACGATTAAAAAACGGCCGCGAGAAAAATGCCTCGCGGCCGATAATTCTTCAGGCATCCAGTAACCTGATATTCCTACCAAACCGGATTAAAAAATGGCCGCGGCGGGATTACCGGCACTGACCACTGCCGGTAATGCGATAACCCGCACGTTCTGCTTCACAGCGATTTGGGAATGTCTGCCTGTCACCACCACGACGCGCGCAAACCGGCATATATTCCCTTGTGCAAGCCCCTGCACCTGGACGCCCCGGCCTGTTGCCCTGATGTGGCGGGCGACCCGGCCGTTCCCCTCCCCAGCCGGAACCCGGTCCCGGTCTTGACGTGCATTGTCCGTTGCCGACAACCCGATAGCCATCGGCACGCGCCTGACAGGCATTGCCAAAAGTCTTGCGTGATTGGCCACGTTCACCACAAACCGGCGCATAAATCATCGGACACATCTGTGGTTGCGTTGGACCTGGCCGTACCGGAGGTCTATAATCCGGGCCGCCTTCGGCAACACACCCTGCCAGAAACATAGCACTCGCGATCAAACCCAAACGGCTGATTCTGTTTAGAAGCATTGCTCTCTCCCTCTCATGTCTGAATGCTAAAATGGCACAACAACCTCCGAGAACAAGGAGGTATTGGAAGATAATCGGCATGGTTCTCAGCAACCACATATCGACAAGTCGCAAACATGCATTACTCTACATCCCCAGAGCGGGATAAAGGGCGGAATCAACAGCATGAATCGTCGGCATATAAAGATAGCGACATTTGCATTTATGCAGCTCTTTTGCTGGCCTGAAAGCTTCAACGCAGCAGCACAGACAGCGGTCAATCCCGAATCTCTGATTTATGGTCCGCCTATGCCGCCCGAAAAGATCACGCCGACTGTCGGTCGCATTTGTGAACTCATAGAAATCAATGCCGAAGCGCAAGGGATCCCGAAGGACTTCTTCGCGCGGCTTATCTGGAAAGAAAGCCGCTTTGATCATCGTGCCGTCAGTCCCGTCGGCGCACAGGGCATTGCTCAATTCATGCCTTATACCGCCAAAGAGCGCGGCCTTGCCGATCCATTCGATATTGAGCAAGCTATCCCGGCATCTGCGGGATTTCTAGGCGAACTCAAACGCGCTTTCGGGAATTGGGGGCTGGCTGCTGCTGCTTATAATGCTGGCCCAACCCGCGTTTCCAACTGGATGCGCTCGGGCGGATTTCTTCCTCTTGAGACGGAAGACTACGTTCTTGATCTCACAGGCGCTCCGGCTGACAATTTTGCGTCCGGCAGTGAGATCACGAACAAGCCCCTCGATGCAAAACTCAGTTTTGCAGAAGCTTGCCAGCGCCTGCCGATCATTCGCACGGCTACAATACCCATGTCACGCATAAAGCCTAAGCCTTGGGGGATTCAGGTCGCGGGCAATTTTCGGCGCAGCGTTGCTGTCAATCAGTGGAGCAGGCTGCGTAAGCAATTCTCCTCGGTGCTCGCGGGCCACAATCCAGTCATTAGCCGTGTACGCACCCCAATGGCCCGGCGTGGCATCTATGCAGTACGCATCGGAGCCGATAGCCGAGGCGAAGCCGACAACATTTGCTCTAAACTTCGCGCAGCAGGCGGTGCATGCATAGTTTTGCGCAATCGGTAAGCAAATGAGCATGCTATACCTTAGTATGAATCGATATATTGCGTTTGGCCTGTGCTATTTTGGTATTGAATGAGTGATATTCTCGTAATTTTTGTAAAGATTCGAGACGATACCGTTACGAAGATAACCAATCTCATATTCCATGAAGAATTTGCTTGCCAAATTACGCATCATAGATCAGTCTTCGTTCGTCCGGGCAATTTGAGTACAAACGGAAGACTGGAAGAACGGCGTGCCGGAACCGCTAGAAGTTCCGGGTCGGAGATTAGTCTCTGGCAATGATCGGTTCCTTTCCTATGTCGAGAACTGCCTGCATGACCCTCTGCCGGGTGTGTGGTGCGTTCGGCGGAAGTTGTAATTCCACTGTCTTTTAATAAAGCGGTGGCGCCAAGGAAAAGGAACGGATCCCATGGCACAGACCGGACAGGTCAAATTCTTCAACTCCGAAAAAGGTTTCGGATTTATCAAGCCTGATGATGGCGGTGCAGACATTTTTGTCCATATCTCTGCCGTACAGGCTTCAGGTTTGGCTGGACTTGCTGACAACCAGAAGGTTTCCTACGAGACTGAACCGGATCGTCGCGGCAAAGGTCCTAAGGCTGTAAACATCTCGGTTACTGACTAAGTCCGAAATTTTACAGAACAAGAATTTGATCCCCGGCTAACGCCGGGGTTTTTTATTGATTGCGACACATATAAAAACGAATAATAAGAGTACCGATCTATTCAGCCAGCTCCAAATGCGCTCCAGATGGCTGTGCGCGAAATATTACCAACACTGCATTTAATTTACCGGATAATAGTGGTTTCAGCCGCCCCTTCACCATTGTTCAGCCTCCATTCATGTCGAGACTATTAACTTGTCATTCATGATTGATGCGGTGCGCCATCGCGGCCCTGCACATCGACGAAATTGCAGTTGTGCTTCTGAAGGAGCGGACAATGAACAAACTAATTAAAACAGCTATTCTGGCAGTCGCCGCCATAGCAGCAGTCTCAGCACCGCTGGCTTCAGCATCCGCTGACTCCTGGGGACGTCGCGGTTGGGATCGCGGTGGTGACTGGAACCGCGGCGGTTGGGATCGTCCTTATCATCGTCACCGTGACCGCAGCGGCGATGCGGTTGCTGCTGGCGTCATCGGTCTTGCGGCCGGTGCACTCATCGGTAGCGCTCTGAGCCAGCCGCAGCCGACTTATGTCCAGCCAGCGCCCGTTTACGCGCCGCCTCCACCACCGCCTGCATATTATCCGGCTCCCCCTGCACGCAGCGTGCAGTATCGCGTGGGCTATGAACCATGGAGCCGTGGCTGGTATCAGTATTGTTCAGACCGTTACCGCTCGTTCAATGCCAATACCGGAACCTATCGCGGTTATGATGGACGCGACCATTTCTGCTCGGCGAACTAATCTCGCTGGTAATCCGCAATTGGAAAAGCCGCCTCAAGGGCGGCTTTTTTCACAAGCAGTTCAGCTCATGCATATCCGATATCGTTGAGAAACGGATTGTTGCGGCGTTCTTCGCCAAAGCGTCCGCCGGGACCATGACCACATAAAAAGCCAATATCGTCGCCCAAAGGCAGAAGCTTTTCTTTTATCGAGCGGATGAGCGCTGCATGATCACCACCCGGCAGATCAGTACGACCGATTGAACCGTTGAACAGAACGTCTCCGACAATCGCAAAGCGCGCTTCAGGATTGTAGAACACCACATGTCCCGGCGCATGTCCGGGACAATGGAAGACATCGAAAGTGTGCCCGGCAACTGAAACCGTATCACCCTCTTCAAGCCAGCGGTCGGGTGTGACATTACGCACGCCCTCAGTCAGTCCGTATTTAAGCCCGGTAGTTGCCAGGTTATCGAGCAGAAACTTGTCGTCCTTGTGCGGACCAATAATCTCAACGCCCAGATCTTCCTTGAGGTCCAGCGCTGCACCTGCATGGTCGATGTGGCCATGCGTGATCCAAATGGCTTCTACGTCAACATTCTGAGACGCAATTGCCTCTTTGATCCGATCAAAATCGCCGCCGGGATCAATCACTACACCCTTTTTAGTGTCGCCATCGAAAAGGACAGTGCAGTTCTGCTGAAATGGCGTCACTGGAACGATGATGGCTTGTAATTGTCCCATATAGAATACTCCATTCAGTCAGCATGTTGGAAAAGTTGGCCGAGGCGAATTTCGGACTGTCGCAGACTATTTGCACCTTCACATAATGCGCGACATTCAGTTTGCAAAGGCTTGATCATAGTAAAACGGGCGGCACAAGGCCGCCCGTATCCCCTCTCACGAAACTTGTTCACATCTCCAAAAGCCTGAAACCACTTTTAGAGCAATGTCACCCCATGAGATCGCCGGTTGTTGTCCCCACAACCACGCTATTCGCTTAAGCTCAGGCTTTGCTTGCCATTGAGTTCTTGATCAGTCCGATAATTGCTGTGAGGACGATACCGCCCACACCGCCACCAGCCAGCTGGCCAACGACACCATTGAGAACCGAGTCCAATCCGCCACCGGACAGCATAGGCAGAAGCTGGCCAAGAATAACGCCGCCGATGCCACCGGCAACTGTATTGCCAGCAGTTCCGAGGCTGAGATTCTTAACAGCACCAGCAATATTGCCGCCTACTGCGCCTGAAACAAGTTGAAGAATGATAGGCAGTAGAGATTCCATAATCGTCACCCCATCTGAGTTAAAAGCCGGAATAACGCGAATCCGACCCGAAAAATCTTGGACCGAAACTTTCCAAAGTCAAACATTAAGCAGTCACATAGTAAAAAAGCGGCTTAAAAGCCGCTTTTTTCTGTTTAAAACGTTGTTACTCGGCTGCTATTCGCTTGGGCTGAACTTCAGCAGCATAATCGTTCATCAGCATGTTGGTGATTTCACCGGGTGTAAAATGGTATTTTCCAATTTCTGAAACCGGCGTCACTTCTGCTGCCGTTCCACACAGGAAGCATTCGGTGAATGTCGCCATTTCTTCCGGCATGATAACCCGTTCAATAACTTCCAGACCCCGACGCTTGGCAAGATCAATGATCGTGCGACGCGTGATGCCATCAAGGAAGCAATCAGGCTTTGGGGTGTGCAATGCGCCGTCTTTGACAAAGAAAACATTCGCACCAGTGGCTTCAGCCACTTGCCCGCGCCAGTCCAGCATCAGCGCATCCGCATAGCCCTTTGCTTCTGCTGCATGCTTGGAAATGGTGCAGATCATATAGAGGCCAGCAGCCTTGGAACGCGACGGTGCAGTGCGCGGATCGGGGCGGCAATATTCTGCAATGTCGAGACGAATGCCCTTCATCTTTTCTTCAGGCGAGAAATAGCTCGGCCACTGCCAGATCGCGATAGCCAGATGAATGCGGTTGTTCTGAGCCGAAACACCAAGCGACTCTGATCCACGCCATGCAATCGGACGAACATATGCATCCACGAAGCCCTGCTTCTTGAGCAGTTCGCGACAGGCATTGTCGATTTCTTCGACACTATATGGAATCTCGAAGCCAAGAATTCGGGCGGATTCATGCAGGCGCTCAGTATGCTCGGTCAGCTTGAAAATTTCACCGCCATAAGCACGCTCGCCCTCGAATACGGCGCTCGCATAGTGCAGACCGTGAGTCAGCACATGTACCTTCGCATCCTTCCAGGAGACAAACTCGCCATCCTGCCAGATAAATCCGTCGCGTTGATCGAATGGAATCGCAGCCATTTCACTCTTCCTCAAAATTAGCCCGCTTTTTCTGCAAGCCGTTTGGCTCAGATGAGCCTTTCCCTAATCTTTTCTGGCCAGTTAAATCGATATAACTGGTAAGTAAGACGTGTTTTTCTTCGCCAACACTGGCATTTTACAACCAAATGCGCTGAGGTCAGCTCGAACAACTACGCTGAGATCAGGCAAATAATGCATGTAAAACAAAGATATTTCCGACAATTACGGAAAATAACGCTCGCCATTGTGCTTTACCGTCCTTATTGGACAGTCTGACACAGCAAGCCGCGTAATTATCTCTCCTCCAACATGCACCAGCGCAAACTTTATTCCAAAAAAAGCGGTCTGCACTTACCAAAAATTATCTTGGCGATTGAGTTATGTCAACAATGCTGACATATTTATCGCAACAGGATGGAGCTTCGATGTGAATTCGACGAACGACGTGAACTATATCAGCAATCCTCTGACGTGTCTGGAGGCTGACGATCTCAACGTCATTGAACTGCTGTTCTTCTCTTATCGCGATTTCACCGCTGACCCGGACCTGATCCTCGAGAAGATCGGATTTGGCCGTGCCCATCACCGTGTGCTCTATTTCATCAATCGCAAGCCCGGCATGACGGTAGCCGAACTTCTTGAAGTGCTGCGCATTACCAAACAGAGTCTGTCGCGCGTTCTCAAGCAACTGATCGATACCGGCCATGTTGTGCAGGCCACAGGGCTGCACGATCGTCGTCACCGCAAACTTTACCCCACAAAAAGTGGGCGACAACTCACGCTCGCCCTCGCTTTGCCACAGTCGCGCCGCATCGCGCGGGCATTGGAAGAATCCGGCGCTGCAGAACGCGAAGTTATTGAGCGGTTTCTTTATAATATGGTCAATCCTGAGCGCCGCGCCCAGATTGACGATTTCGCGGCAACTGAAACGGCCGGGAATGCGTCCGAACCGAAACTCGAGAAGGCTGGGGGCTAATCGCCAACAACGCAAGCCTCAGATAGACGCGCTGTCTTGCAGTGGCTAAGATGTAGTGTGTTATGGAAAACCACGATCTGGTTTTCCTCCATATACGTGAAGTAAAAGCCCAGTGCCGTGCAGCATCCTTTGCACGGTGATTTGGCACAGGATGGGATCAAACGACGCCATGGCTGTAGAAGAATCGAACCTATCGGATGACGCACCACATCTCCTTGTTGTCGATGATGACACGCGAATCCGTAGCCTTCTTTCGCAATATCTGACGACCAGCGGCTTCCGCGTCACCATGGCGGCCAGCGCTGCAGAAGCGCGTCGCAAGCTTGAAGGCATCGACTTCGATCTCCTGATACTTGACGTGATGATGCCCGGCGAAACCGGTGTCTCGCTGACCCGCTCGTTGCGTGAGCAGAAAAGCGTGCCGATCCTGATGCTGACTGCTTTGTCAGAAACCGACAGCCGTATCGATGGTCTGTCGGCAGGCGCAGACGACTATCTGCCAAAGCCTTTCGATCCGCGCGAACTGATCCTGCGTATCAATAATATCCTTCGCCGTGGTGCGTCACCGGCCCAGCCGAAGATCGAACAGATTGTTTTTGGACCCTATACTTTCTTCATTCCGCGTCGCGAATTGAAAAAGGGCACCGAAACAATCAAGCTCACGGATCGTGAACAGGATATTATGGCGATTTTCGCGGAGCGCGCCGGCGAAACCATTCCGCGCCATGAACTGACCGGACAGGACGGCGATGTTGGCGAACGCACGATTGATGTGCAAATCAACCGCCTGCGTCGCAAGATCGAGCAGGACCCGGCTAATCCCGTCTGGCTGCAAACCGTTCGCGGCATCGGCTACAAGTTGAGCATTGAGTAGCGTTTAGATTTAGAGCGCGTCCCGAAAAGTGTGAAGCGGTTTTCGGACAAGATGCGCGTCAAAACAAGCAATTAGAATGGAGCCTCGCAAAATTCAGAGCGTGACCGAAGACATGCAGTTTGCAGAACCGTCTGGAGTATTCTGAGACGATGAAGTCGCTCTGGAAAACACTTACGCGCTGGTTTGCGCGCCGCATGCCCAAAGGGCTCTATGCGCGTTCGCTTATCATTATCATTGCACCGATGGTGCTGCTTCAGTCAGTGATTGCCTATGTATTCATGGAGCGTCACTGGCAGATGGTGACGGAGCGGCTTTCAACGGCCGTTGTCCGCGATATCTCTGCGATCATCGACATTCTGGAAACCTATCCGCAGGAACCGGGCTACGACAATCTGATCCGCATTTCGCAGCAGCGCCTTGGCCTGAATATCTCGATCCTGCCACCCGATCCACTGCCGCCGCCGGGACCGAAACCCTTCTTCGCCATTCTTGATTACTTCCTGAGTGAAGAAATCACCCGCCAGATCAACCGGCCGTTCTGGGTCGATACGGTCGGTGATTCCGATCTCATCGAAATCCGCATCAAGCTCGATGACAAAGTCCTGCGTGTCTTTGCGCGTCGCAGTCAGGCCTATGCTTCCAATACCGGCATCTTCCTCACATGGATGATCGGCACCGCACTTGTGCTGCTGATCATCGCCATCGCTTTTTTGCGCAACCAGATCAAGCCGATCCAGCAGCTTTCGCAAGCAGCCGAAAGTTTCGGTAAGGGCCGACCGATGCCGGAAGGCTTCCGTCCCCATGGTGCCGAAGAAGTTCGCCGCGCAGGCATTGCCTTTATCCAGATGCGCTCGCGTATCGAGCGGCAAATTGAGCAGCGTACAGCCATGCTTTCCGGTGTGAGCCACGATCTGCGCACGATTCTGACCCGCTTCAAGCTGCAACTGGCACTGACCGGTAATGCAATCGACACAGAACCGCTCAATCAGGACATTGCCGACATGCAGACCATGCTTGAGGGCTATCTTGCCTTTGCGCGTGGCGAAGGCTCGGAAGAAGCTGCGACCTACGATGTGCGCCTACTGTGTGACAAGCTCGCGAATGAAGCGCGCCTGCGCGAGCGTGGCTTCAAGTATTCGATCGAAGGCGACAGCGAGGTCAACGTTCGCCCGAATGCCTTCTCACGCCTCGTCAGCAATCTTGTCTCGAATGCCTTCCGCCATGCGGATAATGTTGAGCTTTCGATCACTCACAATGATGGCTGGCTGAAAATCATCGTTGATGATGATGGTCCCGGCATCCCGGAAGATCGGCGCGAAGACGTCTTCAAACCTTTCGTGCGCCTTGATGAAGCACGCACGCAGGATTCCGGCGGCACCGGCGGCCTTGGCCTCGCCATTGCCCGCGACATAGCCAGAAGCCATGGCGGAGATATCGATCTTGAAGACGCACCGACCGGCGGCCTAAGGGCAACTATTCGTATTCCGGCTTAAACGCGATTGATCGCCTGCGCTGCAACATAACCAAGCGCTGTCGCAGCGAGACAGGCAAAAAGCGATATGCTCACATTCATGAGCGCGCGTCCCGGCATGCCCAGCCGCAATAATTCGAAAGTTTGCACGCTGAACGAGGAAAAAGTGGTGAAACCGCCGCAAATACCGACCATGAAGGCGAGACGCCAGATTTCGGGCACTCCAAAGCGGCTTGATGCCATCGTCAATGCGCCAAAAAAAGCGATCGCAAACGACCCGATGATATTGACGACAATTGTGCCCCAAGGCAGCTCACGGCTGACTGGCGCGAGCCAAATTGCAAACCAGTAGCGCAAAACGCTTCCAAGCGCACCGCCCAAAGCTACGGCAATCGTTCCCTGCATCTGTCTCGTTCCTATTCGTTACTCACGCAGACTATTTGCATAATTTGCAAAGCCGACGCAAATCACCGCTATAAGATCAGAACAGTTTGACGCCGTTTTGTACTTTCTTATCGATAGCAGCGAGAACAACCTCGCCATTCTCATCTGGAAAGCCGAGTGTCAGGACTTCGGACATAAACGGGCCGATCTGACGCGGTGGGAAATTGACCACTGCCATCACCTGACGCCCAACCAGATCTTCCGGCTGATAATGCTTTGTTATCTGCGCGGATGACTTTTTGATACCGAACTTGTCACCAAAATCGATTTTGAGTTTAAAAGCAGGCTTACGCGCTTCAGGAAATGGAACAGCTTCAACAATGGTCCCCGTGCGGATATCGACTTTCTCGAAATCACCCCAGCTGATCGTTTCCGTCTCACTCATAACCAATCCCCTGAAATAGATCCCGGCAGTTTACCGGGATCTCTAATTCTTATGCGCGCCCAACTGTCTCGAAGACAACGCTTTCAAGCGATTCACGCGCGCTGACACCCGACCAGACAACAAACTGAAATGCCTGAAAATAAGTTTCACAAGCTTCAAGTGCTGCCGACAACAGCACCTCGACCTGGCGGCTGGTTGGCTCTGCACCACCGGCCAGCAGCAACGACTGGCGATACATGATCGCACCTTCCTGCTGCCACAAATCAAAATGACCCATCAGAAGCTTTTCATTGATCAGCGATAGCAGCCGCATCACTTCATTAACGCGCGGCTCTGCAACCTTGATGTCAAAGGCGCAAGCCAGGTGCAACGCTTCAAAGTCCTCCATCCAGGAGAACGAGATGTGGTAGTCGGTCCAGTTACCCGCTACCGAAATTGCAATTTCATCGTCGCCAGTCCGCTCGAACGTCCAGTCGTTTGAATTCGCAACGTGCTCGATCACATCCACAGGATGCGCTTCGCGTGCAAATTCAAGCTCAAGAAGGCTCATGTCCGTTTCCTGTTCTGGGAAGCGCCTCGAAAGACACCTCCAAATTCCCGGCGCGCAAGTTATTGCTCGCCCGCACCCATCACCACGCAAGACTAAGCGCAGAAAAACAGGCACGAATTGATCGGTTGAGGAACCGACATGCTTGAAAAGCATGCAACGCCTCAATGGCACACGCACATACGCAACTGATACTGGAAAGCAGCCTGAAGACGCGAAAACTAAAACTACAGCCCCTCGCCGCCGCCCACATGACCACATTACGAATCATGTAGTGTTTTCAGTCTATTGATGCTGAATCTGAACGCCAGCCCCTTTTCTAAAAAGAGGCATTAAAGCATGTGGAAATATGATTGGAGCGGGCCGCAACCCTTGCCTTAACCGACTCTAAGACAAGGGTTTTTGGCACTTGCGGCCTGTTAATAAAAAATTATGAATTATCTTTGGATTTAGCAGTCGAAGCAGAGGATTTTGCCGTTTTGGCACTCGAATCAACTTCGAGTTTGGCAAGGCGCGCTTCCAAAGCTTCAATTTTAACAAGAAGAGCACTGTTTTCAGCACGCGCCTTGATTGCCATTTCGCGCACCGCTTCGAAGTCCTCGCGCTGCACCACATCAAGCGTATTCAGTACGCGTTCGCTCTGCGAGCGCAAAGCCGTCTCCACCTCACGGCGCACGCCTTGGGCTGCGCCTGCCGCATCCGTCACAAGCTTGGCGAGTTCATCAAGAACCCGGTTTTGTCCGCTGGTCATGGCATTATTCCCTATCTTCGATACAGGCTTGTTGAAAACCTGATTTTGAAATAGGGCCGTCTCGGTTCTGATGCAAGTAAAGCTGTATAAACGTGATGACTTGACCACTCAGATATCGTCGCGCATGGTCCGCCGGAAAATGGAGTAATTGAATGATAGAGACGTTGCTGCCGGTTTCGGCTCTGGCTTTTCCGAATATCGATCCGGTGATTTTCTCCATCGGCCCGCTTGCCGTTCACTGGTACGGCCTCGGCTATGTCGTCGGCATCATGTTCGCATGGTGGTACGGCAAGAAGCTTCTGCGCAACCATCGTCTCTGGGCCAATAACCAGCCACCCATGAAGCCTGAAGCGCTCGACGACTTTGTCATCTGGGCGGCACTCGGCGTCGTACTTGGTGGTCGTATTGGCTACGTCCTCTTCTATAATTTCTCCTATTACCTCTCCAATCCACTGGCTATTCCGGCAGTATGGGATGGCGGCATGTCATTCCATGGCGGCATTCTCGGCACCACAGTCGCTATGATCCTGTTCGCGCGCTCACGCGGCATCAAGGTCTGGAGCATGTTCGATGTGATTGCAGCTGGCGTCCCCGTCGGGCTTGGCGTCGTGCGCGTGGCAAACTTCATCAATTCCGAACTATGGGGCCGTGTCAGCGATGTGCCATGGGCTTTCTATTTCCCAAATGGCGGACCAGAACCACGTCACCCAAGCCAACTCTATGAAGCATTCCTCGAAGGCTTTGTGCTGTTCTTCGTTCTTCTTCTGCTCGTATGGGTTGGCAAAAAACTGAAAGCCCCCGGCTTTATCGCTGGCACATTCGTCCTTGGTTATGGTCTCAGCCGCATTATCGTCGAATTCTTCCGCGAACCGGATGCCCAGCTTGGCTATCTCTTCGGTGGCTGGCTGACCATGGGAATGATCCTTTCCCTTCCAATGGTTCTCATCGGCGTTTGGGCCATGTGGCGCGCAAATCGGGCCGTCATAAAGAATGCCTGAGGCGACACTGAAAGACCGGCTGAAACGGCTGATTGGCACCACAGGGCCGATTAGCGTCGCCGATTACATGGCGGCGTGCCTCGGCGACCGTGAATCAGGCTACTACACAACACGCGAACCATTCGGACGTGAGGGTGACTTCATCACCGCGCCCGAGGTCAGCCAGATGTTCGGCGAACTGATCGGCATATGGTGCGTCGGTATATGGGATGCGCTCGGACGCCCTGACAATGCAGTCCTGTGCGAAGTCGGCCCCGGCCGCGGGACGTTAATGAGCGACATGCTGCGCACAATCAGACAGCTTGCGCCAAAAATGTTCACAACAATGCGCGTTGCCATGGTCGAAACCAGCCCGCGACTGATCGAAAAGCAGAAAGAAAAGCTCTCTGGTTTGGGCCGGTCAATCGAATGGTACGAGAACTTCCCGAGCATTCCCGACGGCCCGTTGATCCTCGTTTCCAACGAGTTGTTCGATGCAATACCGTTTCGACAATTCATTAAAGCCAATGGCCGGTTTGTCGAACGAATGATCGCGCTTGATGAGCAGGACGAGTTCCAGTTTGTCAGCGGCGCTGGTGGCATTGACGAGACTCTATTGCCAGTTGGTCATCAGTCCGCTTCCGATGGCACTATATTTGAGGCAGCCCCTGCCCGCACAGCTTTGATGCAGGAGATTGCGCAACGAATTGCAACAACACGTGGAGCCGCACTCACAATCGATTATGGACATCTTCAATCTGGCTTTGCAGATACGCTGCAGGCCATGTTGAAACACGCCTATGACGATGTATTTGCACATCCGGGTCAGGCAGATCTTACCAGCCACGTCGATTTCGACATGTTGGAAAGAGCTGCCCGCAATTGCGGATGCAAGACGGGAACCATGACGCAAGGCGATTTTCTACTGGCGATGGGGCTCATCGACCGTGCGGGTCGCCTCGGCACCGGACGCGATGTGGCATCTCAGGAAAAAATTCGCGACGACGTTGAGCGGCTCGCAGCACCAGATCAGATGGGGACACTGTTTAAGGTCCTTGCGATCAGCGATCCCGCCACCGCAATCTTCCCGTTTGAAACAACCCCGTATCCACCCTCAGCCTAGCTCGCTGTCAAAAAGCTGCGATTGACAAGCCGACTTGCCTCCCCCAACATCCTGCCGTTTGAAAAGAGAAAGCTAATGACCGATAAGCCGCAACCGCTTCGCTCCGCCCTATTGGATGGCCCTGCCGGACACAACGGCAAGCGCATTGCGCATGGTTTTTTCACGCGCAAAGGCGGCGTTTCAGATGGCATTTATGCCGGTTTGAATGTCGGCAGCGGGTCAAATGATGTGCCGGAACTCGTGACAGAGAATCGCCGTCGTGTTGCTGAAACCCTTGGCGTCGCATCCGACCATCTGATGACAGTCCATCAAGTGCACTCGCCGGACGTGCTCCGCGTCACTGAACCATTCAGCAGTCCGCGCCCGAAGGCTGATGCTATGGTCACCAATGTCCCGGGCATTGCTATCGGCGCTCTGTCTGCGGATTGCGGCCCTGTCCTTTTTGCCGATCATGAAGCTGGTGTCATTGGATCGGCCCATGCGGGCTGGCGTGGTGCGTTTACCGGCGTTCTTGAAAACACCATCAATGCCATGATTGAACTCGGCGCAAAGCGCGAGAATATCATTGCGGTTCTTGGCCCAACGATCGGTCCTGAAAATTACGAGGTCGGTCCGGAATTCTATGCCGAGTTCACCGGCAAAGACGAAAGCTATGACAAATATTTCCAGCCTTCGGCCAAGGAAGGTCACAAGCTATTCGATCTCTGGACTTTTATCACGGATCGCCTGACCAAGGCGAATGTGAAAGCCGAGGCATTGCGTCAGTGCACTTATGCCAATGAAGATCAGTTCTATTCCTACCGGCGCACCACGCACCGCAACGAGTCTGATTACGGTCGTCAGATCGCCGCCATCGCTATCGTAAACGATTAGGAGAACCACATGGCCCTTCACTTCGAGCCGGAAGAATTCGCTGCACGTCGCGACCGTCTGATCTTGAAGATGGAGGAAGAGAAGCTGGATGCTCTGCTGCTATTCGCGCAGGAAAGCATGTACTGGCTGACTGGCTATGACACGTTCGGCTTTTGCTTTTTCCAGTGTCTCGTGGTGAAGGCTGATGGATCGACAGTGCTGATGACCCGCTCTGCCGATCTGAGGCAGGCGCGTCACACCTCCAATATCGACAATATTACCGTCTGGACCGACCGCGACAATGCCAATCCGGCCATAGATCTGCGCAACATCCTGACGGAGCTCGATCTGCTCGGCACACGCATTGGCATCGAATATCAGACCCACGGCCTGACCGGCGCTAACGCGCGCAAGCTGGATGAACAGCTGCAAAGCTTTGCCAAGCTTTTCGACGCCTCCGGCATGGTTGACCGCTTGCGTCTTCTCAAGAGCCCAGCAGAAATCGCCTATGCCAAGCGTGCGGCTGAACTAAGTGATGACGCGCTGGACGCTGCACTGAAACTTACCAAGGCAGGCGCAAGCGAGGCGGACATTCTGGCCGCGATGATGAGCGCAAACTTTGCGGGCGATGGCGATTATCCGGCCAATGAATACATTATCGGCTCTGGCGCCGATGCACTTTTGTGCCGCTACAAAGCAGGCCGTCGCACGCTTTCTGCGAATGATCAGCTTACACTGGAATGGTCTGGTGTTTTCCGTCACTACCATGCGCCCATGATGCGCACCGTCATCATCGGCCAGCCAAAGGCAGAGCATCTAAAGCTCTACAATGCCGCACGCGAGGCGCTGGAAGCCGTCGAGACAGCGATGACGCCGGCATCGACCTTTGGCGATGTGTTCGACGCGCATTCCCGCACAATGGAAGCGCATGGCCTCACCCGTCATCGCCTGAATGCTTGCGGCTATTCGGTCGGCGCACGCTTTACACCATCATGGATGGACCCGCAGATGTTCTATTCCGGAAACCCGGAAAGCATCCAGCCGGACATGACGCTGTTTGCGCACATGATCATCATGGATTCTGACACCGAAACGGCGATGACGCTTGGTCAGACTTACCTGACGACAAATGGCGCTGCCGTACCGTTGTCCCGTCATTCACTCGACATTATTGTCAAGTGACGCAGGATAAGCGATAAACTCCGTTCATAGCGCAGGAGTGGTCTGCGCTTTCAGGAGCATGAAGCCGAACATGAACAAGGCACATCTTTCTATGATGTTGTTGCTTGCTGGACTGCTTGCCGCCTGCAACAGCACCGAGTCTGCATTGAACGTGCAGGGAACCAACCAACAATCCGGACAAACCACAACGCCGCCTGCGGGCCAGGCATCTACAGTTCAGACGACTGCACCAGTTGCAACACCTGCACAGACAACAACACCGGCGACACCGCCCGCACGTACGGCCTCTCTCAAGCCGGGCAAGCTTTACATAGCCCCGATCATCGGCGCACCTGTCAGTGTCGTAACTCCGCTTACCCATCGCATCAATGATGATGCACGCGCCAAGGGTGTCGAGCTTGCGGGTAATAACGGCACCGACGCCGCTTATGTGATGAAGGGCTATTTCTCGGTTTTGTCTGAAGATAATCAGACAACGATCCTCTACGTCTGGGACGTGATGGATGCCTCCGGCAATCGCCTTCACCGCATACAGGGTCAGGAAAAAGTACCGGGCGCGTCCGCAGACTCATGGAGCATCGTTCCGCCGTCTGCCATGCAATCTATCGCCGATAAGACCATGCAGGAATATTCCACCTGGCTTGCGGCAAATCGCGCATGAGAACGAGCTGAGACAGCAAAAGACTGAAATCTTTTGCTGAATCGCGTGTTGGCCCTGTGGGAAAGCACTTTGCGAGGGCTTTTTACTGCAATTGTTTTCCCTCAGGCCTTGCAATAGCGGTGACTCTTTGCAATAGGCCGCACATTCGAGAAAACCTTGCAAGCTGCGGCACTTGACCAATTGTCATAGAACCTGCGGCTTTAAAGCTTTTCAAGAATGACAGAGCGCACCCGGATTTGTGTTGGGTTTCGCTCAAACCAGAGATTACGTCCGTTTCACGGACTTTTTGCGACAGAACGAAACTGCTCCGGCTTCAGAGGCAAAAAGAATGAAACTTTTCGCAGGCAACTCCAACCGGGTTCTTGCCGAATCCGTTGCTCAATATCTCAACATCCCGCTTGGCAAGGCTACTGTGCGCCGTTTCGCCGATCAGGAAATCTTTGTAGAGATTCAGGAAAACGTACGCGGCGAAGACGTATTCGTACTGCAATCGACATCCTATCCCGCAAACGACAATCTGATGGAACTGCTCATCATGATTGATGCGTTCCGTCGTTCATCGGCACGCCGCATCACAGCCGTTCTTCCTTATTTCGGCTATGCGCGTCAGGATCGTAAACCCGGCCCACGCACACCAATTTCGGCAAAGCTCGTCGCAAACCTTATCACTGAAGCGGGTGCTAACCGCGTCCTGACGCTTGATCTTCATGCCGGTCAGATTCAAGGGTTCTTCGATATCCCAACGGACAACCTCTATGCCGTTCCAGTCATCGCACGCGATGTGAAGGCGAACTATGCGACCGGCAACTGCATGGTTGTTTCGCCTGACGTTGGCGGTGTGGTTCGCGCCCGTTCGCTTGCAAAGCGTATCGATGCGCAGCTCGCAATCGTCGACAAGCGTCGTGAGCGTCCGGGTGAATCGGAGGTCATGAACGTTATCGGTGACGTAACCGGCAAAGATTGTCTGCTGTTTGACGATATTGTTGATTCCGGCGGCACGCTCTGCAATGCAGCTGAAGCTCTGCTTGCCAAGGGCGCAAAGAGCGTTACCGCTTATATCACGCACGGCGTTCTCTCCGGCGGTGCTGTTGCCCGTATCGCTTCGTCAAAGCTGAAAGAGCTGGTCATCACCGACTCCATCCAGCCAACAACAGCAATCAACGACGCTCCGAATATTCGCGTTCTGTCGATCTCCAGCCTCATCGGTGAAGCGGTTGCACGCACTGCAGCTGAAGAGTCGGTTTCGAGCCTGTTCGACTAAGAGCGCATCCCGAAAAGTGGGAACCGGTTTTCGGAAAAGATGCGCGAAATAATTAGAAGACCAGTCGAAAGATAATTCCGAAACATGCCGCAAGCAGAAGCACGAGCGGCATGTTGAGCTTCAGAACGACAAGTAAGAATGCCGCCGCGCCTGCAATCAGGACGGCGGCATTGTCTATTGTGCTCACCACCGGCAGTGGCAGAGTTACTGGTCCGATCTGGTGATCAACCACTTTTCCAAACAGCACATGCAGCGAGAACCACAGGGCGAGATTGGCAATCACGCCAACCACTGCAGCTGTTATCCCACCCAGCATGGCGGATAACCAGCGCACTTTGCGCAAACGCTCAAGAAACGGTGCGCCAGCAAAAATCCATAAAAAACATGGTACGAAGGTAAACCACAGCGCAATCAGGCCACCGAAAAAGCCGCCAATGAGCGGTGGCAGGCCCGATAGATTGGACGCCCCTACAAAGCCGACAAACACCAGCACAAGGATCAGTGGCCCCGGTGTGGTTTCAGCCAGCCCGAGTCCTGTCAGCATCTCACCGGGCTTCATCCAGCCAAAATGCTCAACGGCCTGCTGTGCCGTATAGGAGAGAGCAGCGTAGGCACCGCCAAATGTCACCGCTGCAAGCTTTGAGAAAAATGCGGCCTCTGTCGTGAACACGTGCTGACCGCCAAACACCAGATAAAGCGCTAAAAGTGGCAGAAGCCAGAGCGCTCCCCAGATGAGCGCCTGCTGTGTCGCTACAAACATTGCATGCGGGCGAACAGCACCATGTGCAATCTCATGCCCATCGCGCTGCAACCAGTAACGCGCCCCACCTGCCAGCGCCGCAAGCGCCACCACGAAAGGAAACGGCAGTTTAAGGAACGCGACGGCCATAAATGCCAGCACCGCTACTGCATAGGAAAATCCAGACGCCAGTGTGCGTCTGGCCATTCGATAAAGAGCCTCAAAGACAATCGCCAAAACTGCAGCTTTAAGCCCAAACAAAAGACCGGCGACCACATCAACATGACCGAAGGCCACATAAAGCGCCGATAGCACCAACATGACCGCAGCACCGGGAAGAACAAAGAGCAACCCGGCAAGCAGCCCGCCACGCCAACCCTTGGCGGCCCAGCCGCAATAGGTGGCAAGTTGCATGGCTTCGGGTCCCGGTAAAAGCATGCAGAAGTTCAGAGCATGGATCAGCCGCTCCTGATCCATCCACTTCTTTTCATCGACGATCACTCGCTGCATCATGGCAATCTGCGCAGCAGGCCCACCAAACGACAGCAACCCGATCTTGCCAAACGTGGCGAATAATTCTCTGAAATCCGGTTGCGGCTCTGTTGTCATGTTCTCTCTCTGCATAATCCTCCAAGCAGTTGCTGAGGATCATTACAGGTTCATGACAATTTGCACAGAAGGCCCATTACTCAGCCGCAGTGCTTTCATCGACCTGATCATCCGGTGCGTTGGGATCGCCCGGTGCAGTTTCACATTCGAGATCCGGGAAGTTGACGATGCGCAAACCTTTGAAGTCGTTGCGCAATACAAGAAGACCGCGCTCTTCAAAATAGGTCAGGAGACGCCGCGCGCGGCTCAATGAATGCGTGCCATAGGCACGCGCGAGAGCGGCATCTGAAGGGCATGGCGCGCCCGTCACTGCAGCCTGTGCGACAATCAGGAACACCCCCTGCACATCATCTGTGAGACTTTCGGACAGCGTCAATGCCTTCTGCCATGTCTCGCCGGTCGCTACATCGCTCTCAATGCTGGCTTGCGCAACAGCAAGACGTCGGCGGAACGCAGGCAAAGCCAGTGGTTCTCCGGGAACGCGATGGATGCGGCAACGCACCAGAAAATCCTGATAGAGCACAGCAACTGAACGGAAGGATGCTTCCGGGTCATCGACAATTTCGCGCATCACCTTTTCAAGAAGACCGTCACGCTCGGCTTCCACAATGCCAGGAAACAACGGTGCTTCAACAGGTTCAGCTTCCGGCTTGGGTTTGGCGACCTGCGCCAGAATTTCCGCTGTCGATGGTGGCGGAGGCGGTGGTGGTGTGCGGCGTACAACCGTGCGAATTTCTTCAGGTGCTGGCGTGAAGATCAGATCGCGCGCATCTTCCGGTGCATCCGGTAACGGCATCAGTTTCGGCGAAGACGAACGTGCCGAGGTCTCAACCTTGCCAATTTTGATCGGCAGCGGACGACGTGACAAAGCAGGTCCCAGCGCGATGAAATGGCCGCGCTGCAAATCGCGGAACATCTCCGCCTGCTTGCGTTCCATCCCGAGCAGATCGGAGGCACGCGCCATGTCGATATCGAGGAATGTACGGCCCATCAAAAAATTCGATGCTTCCGCAGCCACATTCTTCGCAAGCTTTGCCAAGCGCTGTGTGGCAATCACACCAGCAAGGCCGCGCTTACGGCCACGGCACATGAGGTTTGTCATCGCGCCAAGCGAAAGCTTACGCGCTTCATCAGACACTTCGCCTGCGGCAGCGGGCGCAAAGAGCTGCGCTTCATCGACCACCACGAGCATGGGATACCAATAGTCGCGCTCGGCATCAAACAGACCACCGAGAAAAGCTGCGGCAGCGCGCATCTGTTGCTCGACATCGAGACCTTCGAGATTGAGCACGACGGAAACCCGGTGTTGGCGAATACGTCCGGCAATACGCGTCAGTTCAGCTTCGGTGCGGGCAGCATCCACAACGACATGGCCGTGAATGTCGGCAAGCGTCACGAAATCGCCCTCAGGATCAATGATGCATTGCTGCACCCATTGCGCACTCTGTTCAAGCAGGCGACGAAGGAGATGCGACTTGCCCGACCCGGAATTTCCCTGAACCAGCAGACGGGTTGCGAGAAGCTCTTCAAGATCAAGCATGGCCTGCTTGCCACCACCAAGCGCACCTGCCGCAGCAGTACCGCTTCCAGCAACAGAACCCATGTCGATACCGACCTGCATCTCGTTTCCTTTTGTTTCATGAATATTGGGGCGACTCGGCAGGAGAACCTGCAATCGATCAGGCATCCGCTTAACATTTTTGACGCAGCCAATGCCACCCGTTAAGACAAAAGCCCACAGAAGCTGTCTTTCCAACCAAAAAACTTGCGCTTGAAAAGGCTATGGGCTATAGGCCTGCCATCCGCGTAGACACCCTTGGAGGCAACGCGGAATGGGGCGGTCCGGTCTTTCACAATGTGGAAGACATTACGGGCTGTTTCATGTTGTTCGCTGGAGCATGATCCCGAAAAGTGGAAACCGGTTTTCAGACTAGATCATGCTTAGATAAAAAACTGCGACCAACACTCCAGTAACTTTGAAAGGTAATGCCATGAGCGATACTTACGTGCTCAAGGCCGATCTGCGCAGCCGGGTTGGTAAGGGGTCCTCCCGCGAACTTCGCCGCAACGGCCAGATTCCTGCAGTCATCTATGGCGACAAGCAGGAGCCCCTCGCAATCGCCGTTCCTTATAAGGAAATCTTCTACAAGATCCATGGCGGTGGCTTCAAGACCACTGTTGCAACGATCGAAGTAGACGGCAAGAAGATTCAGGTCCTTCCTAAGGACTACCAGTTGGATCCAGTTCGTGACTTCCCACAGCACGTTGACTTCCTGCGCGTTTCCGCAAAGTCGGTTGTTCACGTCAACGTTCCAGTTCACTTCAAGAACGAAGAAGCATCACCGGGCATCAAGCGCGGCGGCGTTCTCAACATCGTTCGTCACGACGTTGAACTGATCGTTCCTGCGAATGCAATTCCAGAAGCTCTCGAATTCGATCTGACCGGCCTTGAAATCGGCGACTCGGTTCACATTTCGGCTATCAAGCTGCCGAAGGGTGCAACTGCAGCCATTCAGGACCGTGACTTCACGATCGCCACCATTGCTGCACCTGCCGGCCTGAAGTCGGAAGAAAATGCAGAAGGCGCAGAAGAAGCAAAGACCGAAGGCGAATAATCGCTTTCCGTATTGAGGGGTCTGAAATCCATGCTGCTCATCGCAGGACTTGGCAATCCGGGCCCCAAATATGCGCATAACCGACACAATATCGGTTTCATGGCGGCGGATGAAATATTCCGCCGCCATCGCTTTTCCAACTGGCAGAAGAAGTTCCATGCCGAAATCGCCGATGGCGTGATCGACGGTGAAAAGGTACTTCTCATCAAGCCGATGACTTTCATGAACCTCTCCGGCCAGTCAATTGGGGAAGCCATGCGCTTCTACAAGCTGACCCCTGCCGATCTCGTCGTGATATATGACGAACTTGATCTTGCGCCTGCAAAGCTGCGCATCAAGACAGGCGGTAGCTCCGGCGGCCATAACGGTATCAAATCCATCGATGCCCATGTGCAGGCCTTCCCCGGCGGCAAAGACTATCGCCGTATGCGGCTTGGCATTGGGCATCCGGGCGCAAAAGAGCTGGTTCACAATTATGTTCTGGGCGATTTCGCCAAGGTCGACAGCGAATGGCTCGACATGCTGTTCGGCGCTATTGCCGATAATGTTGGCTTGCTGGCCAAAAAGGAAGACAACAGCTTTATGAACCGTGTGGCTATCGCCATGGGCGATGGTAGCCAGCGCCCCAACGGCTTCAAGGCTGATCCTGCACAATTGGAAAAGGCTCCAGCCAAGGCTCAGAGCCACATTCGGCAAGCGCGCCAGAGCGCAGCCAAGCCAAACATTCCAGCAAGCGGCCCGATGGCTGAAATGCTCAAGAAGCTTCTGGGTAAGAAAGACTAAGTCATGAGCGAAGTCGTTTATATGTTTGCCATGAGCCTCGATGGCTTCATCGCCAATGACGATGGCAGTTTCGATTGGCTCGAACAGTTTCCGCCAGATGACGGCTTTGGTTTCGATGAGTTCATGGCGGGCATCACCGGAATCGTTATGGGACGCGAAACCTATGATGTCATATGTTCCATTCCTGAATGGCCCTATGGACCGATGCCCGTTGTTGTTGCAACGCATCAGAAATTTGATGATCTGCCTGCAAACACGGTCGCAATGGCTGGTAATCCGCACGAGTTGATTGCACAGCTCAAAGCTTTGGGCGCAACCGGTCACATATGGCTTATGGGTGGGGGCGATCTGGCGCGGCAATTTCTCGATGCCGGTCTGCTTGACATCATCGATATAGGAACTATTCCGGTCATTCTGGGAAGCGGAAAACCGGCTTTCAAAAATTCATCACGCCACTGGCTGGATTTGCAATCCGCCAATGCGCTTCATAATGGCGCCGTGCGCTCAATTTACCGCGTCAAGCGATAAGGGACGAATATCATGGGTTTCAAATGCGGCATCGTCGGCCTGCCTAACGTCGGCAAGTCCACGCTTTTCAACGCGCTGACCAAGACGGCCGCAGCACAGGCTGCAAACTATCCGTTCTGCACCATCGAACCAAACACTGGCGAAGTGGCTGTTCCTGATCCGCGCCAGAATGGCATTGCGAAAATCGCCGGCTCGAAGGAAATCATCCCGACCCGTATCAACTTCGTTGATATTGCAGGTCTGGTGCGCGGCGCATCCAAGGGTGAAGGCCTGGGCAATCAGTTCCTCGCCAACATTCGCGAAGTCGATGCGATCGTGCATGTTCTTCGTTGCTTTGAAGACGACGACATCACCCATGTTGAAGGCCGTATCGATCCTGTGTCTGACGCAGAAACCGTTGAAACGGAACTGATGCTGTCGGACCTCGAAAGCATCGAGCGCCGCATCATTCAGATCCGTAAGCGCGCTGCATCCAAGGACAAGGAAGCAACCACCGTCCTGCCAATCATGGAACAGGCGCTGGAGCTGTTGCAGAATGGCAAGCCCGTTCGCCTGATGCTGAAAGACATTGCACCAGACGATCTCCTGATTCTCAAGGGTCTGAACCTACTCACCTCTAAGCCGGTGCTTTATGTCTGCAATGTTGCCGAAGGCGATGCTGCCAAGGGCAATGAGTATAGCGAGGCCGTTGCGAAAATGGCTGCAGAACAGGGCGCAGAGAGCGTCATTATTTCTGCTGCAATCGAAGCAGAAGTAGCCCAGCTCGCTGATGAAGAAGCCAAGGAATATCTCGATGCCATGGGCCTCGAAGAGCCCGGCCTCGACCGTCTCATTCGCGCAGGCTACAAGCTGCTCGACCTGATCACCTATTTCACGGCTGGCCCCAAGGAAACACGCGCATGGACCATCAAGCGCGGCACCAAGGCACCGGGCGCTGCAGGCGTTATCCATACGGATTTCGAGCGCGGCTTCATTCGCGCGCAAACCATCGCCTATGAAGACTACGTCAAGTTCAACGGTGAAGTCGGCGCCAAGGAAGCAGGCAAAGCGCGGGACGAAGGCAAAGAATACATTGTCCATGACGGCGATGTGATGCTGTTCCGCTTCAATACCTGATACGATCAGGCCACCGTGAAAACGGTGGCCTTTTTTCTTATTCGGGAGGAGACCGGATTGACTGATAAGACGCCCCAATATGCTTATGAAGATTTCACGCAAGGGCTGAAGCTCCCCTTCGGGCCGCGCACCATCACCAAAGAAGAGATTATCGAATTCGCCCGTGAGTTCGACCCACAACCTTTCCATCTGGATGAAGAAGCAGGCAAGGCAAGCGTACTGGGCGGGCTAGCCGCATCGGGCTGGCAGACTGCTTCCTTGATCATGCGAATGGTTTGCGATGCTTTTCTCACAAACTCCACCTCGCAAGGCGGCCCTGGCGTCGAATTCACGCGATGGAAGCGCCCCGTACTTGCAGGAGATACGCTGAACGGCATGACGACGGTTAAGGATAAACGCATCTCTAAATCTCGTCCGACAATCGGCCTGATTACGTTCCATCATGAACTGTTCAATCAGCGTGGCGAAAGCGTCTGTGAGATGCAGCATCCATGCATGATGCTGCGGCGCGATCATGATGTGATCCCGGGAGATGTAGCATGAGTTTCCTTGAAGAAAACCTCGGGCAGGATATTGTCATCGGAAGCTATACTTTCTCCGCCGAAGAAATCATCGACTTCGCCAGAAAGTATGACCCACAGCCATTTCACCTGGATATGGAAGCTGCAAAGAACAGCATCTTCGGTGGTCTCTGTGCCTCTGGCTGGCACACGACAGCGGTCTTTATGAAGCTGAACGTCATGTCCATCGTAGCGGCTACAAAGGAGGTGATGAAGCGCGGTGAAGTTCCACCGACGTTCGGTCCCTCCCCCGGCTTTGAAAACCTGAAATGGATGAGGCCGGTCTATGCCGGTGATACGATCACCTATAGGCGCACCGTGCACGCAGTACGCCCTCTCACCTCGCGTCCAGGCTGGTCGATGTTGAGCATGAGTACCAGTGCCTTTAATCAGGACGGCCAGCAGGTTCTGTCCTTCGACAACGCTGCGATGGTAAAGCTGCCTTCATAACAAAAACGCCCGGATCAATCCGGGCGTTTTTTCTTCTATCTGTTCGGGCTCAATCGCCTTCGAACTCGACAAGCGTGCGCACCGGCACACCAAGAGCTTCAAGTTTCTTGCGACCCCCAAGGTCCGGCAAATCAATGATGAAGCACGCCGCCACAATCTCGGCACCCATCTGAAGAAGCAACTTCGCTGCAGCTTCCGCTGTACCGCCGGTTGCAATCAGATCATCCACCAGCATGATGCGCTCGCCCGGAACGATAGCATCGCGGTGCATTTCCATTTCATCAATGCCATATTCAAGACTGTAGGCAATGCGCACGGTATCGCGCGGCAGTTTGCCCTTCTTGCGGATCGGCACGAAACCAGCGGAAAGCTGGTGCGCAATCGCCCCGCCAAGAATGAAGCCGCGTGCTTCAATACCTGCAACCTTGTCCACCTTATTGCCTGCATAAGGATAGACCAGTTCATCAACAGCACGACGGAAAGCCTGCGCATCACCCATGAGCGTTGTCACATCACGGAACTGAACACCGGGTTTCGGATAATCAGGAATCGTTCTGATCGCGTCCTTCAACGTCGCTTTGAGTCCGGATTCCATTTTCAGTCCTTTCAGAGGATAAGCCCACGCGATGTCATAAATGCGGTGTCGGCTGACTCAATTATATTGAACTCACTTCAATCATGATATGCGCACCACGCCAAGCACGTTCGCACATTTTTGAACGGCTTCTGCTCTTTCCAACGAAAAGGGCACCTCACGGCGCCCTTTGAAACAGTTCAACTTGATCAAATGACCAGAGCATAATTCCTTAAACTTGGATCAGTTTAAGGTAAACTATGCGCTTATTTTAAAGTGTTAGAGCGACCTTTGCGCGCCCAATAGGGCGCACGGCGCTCTAATGCTTCACATTCGCCCAAACCGAACGCTTGGCAATGTAGACAAGGCCTGCGAACAGGATCAGGAAAATAATGACCCGGAAACCTGTTTTCTTGCGTTCTTCCAGATGCGGTTCTGCGGCCCACATCAGGAATGCTGAAACGTCACGCGCATACTGATCCACCGTCTGGGGTGAACCATCATCATATGTTACCTGATCGTCGCTCAGCGGCTTGGCCATGGCAAGCGACTTGCCCGCGATAAAATACGGGTTGTAGTGCGTGCCTTCCGGGACATGCATGCCTGCTGGCGGCTGTTCATCATAGCCGGTCAGAAGTGAGTGAATGTAATCCGGACCTGCTTCGGCATATTGTGTGAATATATCGAAGACGAAAGTCGGGAAACCACGCTCAACCGCACGAGCTTTCGCAATCAGCGAAAAGTCTGGCGGAGCTGCACCATTATTGGCGGCAGCGGCTGCATTTGCGTTCGCAAATGGCGACGGAAAATGATCTGTCGGGATTGCCTTGCGGGTGAACATTTCACCGTCCGCATTGGGACCATCCTGCACTTCATATTCCGCAGCAAATGCCTTCACCTGCTCCGGCGAATAACCAAGATCTTCCAGCGTACGGAAGGCTACCAGGTTCATCGAATGGCAAGCAGAGCAGACTTCCTTATAGACCTTGAGACCGCGCTGAAGCTGCCCTTTGTCATAGGTTCCAAACGGACCAGAGAAGGTCCATTTTTCCTGCTTTGGATGGTGGATCGGAAAATGTTCAGGTTCCCCTTCACCACCGGCGGCAAAAGCACCACCCATCGTCACACCCAGCGCAACCAGCGGAGCAATACCGAAGGCAGCGAAACTCTTGAGGATGTTTTTCATTGTTACGTCCTTCATTTTTCGCTGCTTCAAGCCTTGATGTCCACTGGGGCGATCTCAGCTTTGCCTGCACCCTTTTCCAGTACCGCCTCGGTAATCGAGTTCGGCAGACGCTTTGGCGTCTCGATCAGGCCAAGAACCGGCATGATGACGATGAAGAATGCGAAGTAGTAAAGCGTACCCAACTGAGCCATGAAGACATAAGTGCCTTCCGCAGGACGCGAACCAAGCCAGCCAAGGAAGATGGCATTGATGACGAACAGCCAGAAGAACAGCTTGAACCAAGGGCGATAGACCGCTGAACGAACCTTCGACGTATCGAGCCAGGGAACCACGAAGAGGATCGCGATTGAACCAAACATGGCCAGAACGCCGCCGAGCTTCGAGTCGATCGGTCCGATGTTGAAGGTGATAGCGCGCAGCATCGCGTAAAACGGCAGGAAGTACCATTCCGGAACGATGTGAGCTGGCGTCTTCAGCGAGTCTGCCGGGATATAGTTATCTGGATGACCGAGGAAGTTCGGCAAGTAGAAGACGAAATACGCGAAGAAGATGAAGAAGACGAGCGCGCCAAAAGCGTCCTTGATGGTCGCATAAGGCGTGAACGGCAGTGTGTCTGTCTTCGACTTGACTTCAATGCCTGTCGGGTTGGTCTGGCCGGTTACGTGCAGTGCCCAGACGTGCAGGATAACAACACCTGCAATCATGAACGGCAGCAGATAATGCAGCGAGAAAAAGCGGTTCAGCGTCGGATTGTCGACAGCAAAGCCACCAAGCAACAATTGCTGGATCGGTTCGCCTATCACCGGAAAGGCGGTGAAGAAGCCCGTGATAACCGTCGCACCCCAGAAGGACATCTGTCCCCATGGCAGCACATAACCCATGAAGGCTGTTGCCATCATAAGAAGGAAGATCACCACACCGAGAATCCACAGAAGCTCGCGCGGCGCCTTGTAGGAGCCATAATACAGACCACGAGCAATATGCAGATAAACCGCAATGAAGAAGAAGGATGCTCCATTGGCGTGCATATAGCGCAGCAACCAGCCGGAATTGACATCGCGCATGATCTTTTCGACGGAATTGAACGCAATGCCCGTATCAGCCGCATAATGCATTGCCAGCACAATACCAGTAATGATCTGCGCAATGAGCATAAAGCTCAGAATGCCACCAAACGTATACATGTAATTCAGGTTACGTGGCGTCGGATAGGCAACAAAGGAATCATAGACCAGGCGCGGTAAAGGCAGTCGTTCGTCGACCCATTTTTCGATGCCGGTCGAGGGCGTATATGTGGAGTGTCCACCACTCATGTTTTCTCTCCCCAAGATCTGTTTTAGCCGATCCTGATGACCGTATCGGAAGCAAATGCGTATGCCGGAATGTGCATGTTTTCCGGTGCTGGACCGCTGCGGATACGACCTGCGGTGTCATAGGTCGAACCGTGGCATGGGCAGAACCAGCCACCGAAAGAACCCGATTCACCGAGCGGTACGCAACCAAGGTGGGTACAAACGCCGATCATGATGATCCAGTTTTCCTTACCTTCACCAGCAGAACGCGCGACATCGGTCGCCTCCGCATCAGCAGGAAGGTTCGCATTGCGGGCCGCGATATCTTTCAGATCACCAAGAGCAGTCGTCTTGGCATCTTCGATTTCTTTGGCCGTACGGTTACGGATGAAAACTGGCTTCCCGCGCCATTTAACGGTGAGTGACGCACCTTCTGCCAGAGACGATACATCAACCTCAATGGACGCTGCAGCAAGCGTCGAAGCGTCGGGGCGCATCTGGTCGATAAACGGCCATGCCAGTCCGCCGATACCGACGACACCGGCCATTCCCGTCGCAATATACAAAAAATCACGCCGTGTCGGCTCAGCCGTGTCGTGTGCGCTCACGTGCCAATTCCTTTTTAACCTGGATATCCAATTGAAATCTCCCCTCGTTCCTTTGCACTTAGGCAAAAGTAGTCCAACCTTTTGCGCTCACGCAAAAAGCAGTTCTACAATTGCTTGCAGAACGAAATTCCCTCCATCTCAACATTGAGGTTTAGGCAGGTTGAAAAGCCTTGTCCAGACGCCAACCTCATAGGACGGCACCATGTCGCAGGGTGCTTTATTGGGATGATTTAAAAGCGACCGAACAAAACAAGCCGCTCAAATCTTACTTTGAGCGGCTTGCGAAACATCTCGCGAAATTGTCTTGAATTAGCCGGTAATGCCTAGGAAACCGCCCGACTGGCGTGCCCACAGACCGGCATAAATGCCACCTCGTGCGATAAGTTCATCATGAGTGCCCTCTTCAACAATCCGGCCTTTGTCCATCACAATAAGGCGGTCAAGTGCTGCAATGGTCGAAAGACGATGCGCAATAGCGATCACGGTCTTACCGTCCATAAGCTGACGAAGGTTCTCCTGGATCGAAGCTTCCACTTCTGAGTCGAGCGCAGAAGTCGCCTCATCCAGAATAAGAATAGGTGCATTCTTCAAAATAGCGCGTGCGATCGCGATACGCTGACGTTGGCCGCCAGAAAGCTTGACACCACGCTCACCGACAAAAGCGTCGAAAGACTTGCGTCCATTGAAGTCCTCAAGCTTGGCAATAAACTCATCTGCTTCCGCCTGTCGTGCAGCCTGCGCAAGCTCTTCATCCGTCGCATCGTCGCGCGCCAGCATGATATTCTCACGTAATGAGCGATGCAGAAGTGCGGTTTCCTGACTGACCACCGCAAAGGCACGGCGCAGTGATGCTTGCGTCACATCGCGCACGTCCTGGCCGTCAACAAGGATCGCCCCTTTCTCGACGTCATAAAGGCGCAGGATCAGATTGACGAGGGTCGATTTACCTGCGCCCGAATGGCCGACGAGCCCCACGCGTTCCCCGCCCCTGATGGAGAAGTTAATACCATCGAGAACACCCGCCGCCTTGCCATAATGAAACGTGACGTTTTGGATATCGATGCGCGCTTCGGTAATCTGCAATGGTTTTGCACCGCGCTTGTCTTCCAGACCCAAAGGTTCGGAAACAAGCTTCATCGAATTTTCGATCAGCCCAAGCTGACGCAGCATACCATTCAGCTGCATCATCAGGCGACCAAGCAGCATGTTCAACCGCAAAACCAGACCAAGCGTGAAGGACACCTGTCCAACGGTGATCGCATCACGGGTCCACAAATCGATGGTAATTGCAGCTACAGTAACGATCATCACACCAGAAAGCGCGGTCATTGCAAGACGCACGCCAGTCAATGAACGCATGAAAGGCAAGATTGCAGCGAGATACCGCATGAAGCCTTCGCGCATGTAGCGTTCGTCATCATCAGCGGTATTAAGCTTGATCGTCTGAATGTTGGAATAGCTATCGACAATACGGCCATTAATCATCGAGCCCGCTTCAGCGGAGGCTTCAGCACTCTTGCGAATGCGTGGCAGATAATGTCGGGCGATCAGGCCGAAAGCAACGATCCATAAGATAACGGCTGCAGCCAACCGCCAGTCGAGGCGGCCGACCAGAAAAAGAGTTGTGATGCTATAAATCGCCATAAACCAGACGACTTGAATGAGACTTTCAATAAGATCACCAGCCGCCTGCCCCGCCTGCCAGACCTTGGTGGCAATGCGTCCAGCAAAATCATTCTGAAAGAACGCGTAGGATTGCCGCTGAACGTAAGAGTTCGCCTGCCAGCGGATCATATTGTAGAAGCCGGGTGAAAGCGTCTGACCTTCCAGCAGCGTATTTATCGCGGTAACGACAAAGCGGATGACGAGAACCGTGATCCCCATGAACAGAAGTTCCGGACCTGCAGCCTGAAACAATGCCGACCAACTGCGTTCGACACCGCCCTTGCCAGCCTGATCGAGAATATCGACAAGCCTGCCTGTGAAATAAAAGAGACCTGCCTCCACCAATGGCAAAAGGCCGCCGACGGCCAACGAGGCTGCAAGTGGCCATTTAGCCTGGCGTGCATAATGCCAGAGAAAGGCGAGTGTTGTTGAAGGCGGTCTGAGCTTGTCCGGTTCGCGGAAGGGGTTAACCCAGCGCTCGAACAGGCTATAAACCGCTTTCATCAAATGCGTGATCCTTACTTTGCCATCTCTGCTTCGGCCTGTTCATCAAATCCCAGGAAGCCGCCCGACTGCCGCGCCCATAGTCCAGCATAAATGCCGCCAAGCGCAACAAGTTCCTCATGCGTCCCATCTTCAACGATCTGGCCCTTGTCCATCACGACGAGACGATCAAGGGCGGCAATGGTCGAAAGACGATGGGCGATCGCAATAACGGTCTTGCCTTCCATCAGCGTATTCAGGCTGTCCTGAATGGCTGCTTCCACTTCCGAGTCGAGCGCTGACGTTGCTTCGTCCAGAATGAGGATAGGCGCATCCTTCAACATAACCCGCGCAATCGCGATACGCTGACGCTGACCGCCGGAAAGCTTTACACCACGCTCTCCGACATGGGCATCAAGCCCGCGCCGACCTTTCGCGTCGGTCAGCAGCGGAATGAACTGATCAGCCTGTGCCAGACGGATTGCCCGCTCGACCATTTCATCCGTCGCATCCGGGCGACCATACATGATGTTCTCACGTACAGAGCGATGCAGAAGCGATGTATCCTGCGTGACCATGCCGATGCTCGCGCGAAGCGAATCCTGCGTGACCCTGGCGATGTCCTGCCCGTCAATCAGGATGCGACCCTTCTCGAGATCGTAGAAGCGCAGCAACAGATTGACCAGCGTGGACTTACCCGCACCCGAACGGCCGACGAGGCCAATCTTCTGCCCAGCCTGGATGTCGAGCGACAGGCCTTCGATAACACCCTTGCCCTTGCCGTAGTGGAAACCGATCTTGTCAAAATCCAGCGCACCCTTGCTGACATGCAGCGCGGGCGCATTCGGCGTATCCACCACTTCATGTGCACGTGCAATTGTTGTGATGCCGTCTTCTACTGTGCCTATATTTTCGAACAGCGCGGACATTTCCCACATGATCCACTGCGACATGCCGTTGAGGCGCAGCACAAGGCCGATGCCGACAGCAACAGCACCCACGGAAATGGCTTCATTCATCCAGAGCTTGATGCCGATCGCACCCACGGCAAACAACAGAATGCAGTTCGCCATATAGAGCGTGAAATGAAACATCGTGATGAGCCGCATCTGTCGATGCACGGTACCAAGGAAGCCGTCGAGGCTTTCCTTCACATAAGACTCTTCACGGCTTGAATGCGAGAACAGCTTCACGGTCGCGATATTGGTATAGCTGTCGACAATACGTCCAGTCATCGATGAGCGTGCATCAGCCTGCTGTTCGGAAATCACCCTGAGACGCGGAATGAAGAAGCGCAACAGGACAATGTAAACGATCAGCCAGACAGCAAACGGGATCATCAGAACAATATCCGCCGAGGCCGCAATAAACAGCGTGCCAGCGAAATAGACGATGACATAGTTCAGCACGTCGAGCAGTTTCATCACCGTTTCGCGCACGGCGAGAGCAGTCTGCATCAGCTTGGTCGAGATACGTCCGGCAAACTCGTCCTGAAAGAACGACATGGACTGACGGATCAGATAGCGATGCATCAGCCAGCGCACGCGCATCGGATAGTTGCCGAGCAACGTCTGGTGAATGAGCAGCGAATGGATCAGCACCACACCGGGCAAGCCAACCAGCACAACGCCTGCAATCATCGCAAGCCGCCAGCCCTCGTTGCTCAGGAATGTCTCACGCGACTGATGCGAAAGCCAGTCGACAATATTGCCCATGAAGGCAAAGAGCGACACTTCGATGATCGCGATCAGCGTTGTGAAAATTGCCATGCCGATAATCCATGGCCATGCGCCACGGGTATAATAAAGGCAGAAGGCCACCAGCCCGCGCGGAGGCTCGCGCGCGGGGTCTTCGGGGTAGGCTTCGAGTCGTTTTTCAAACCATCTGAACATGGCGATCCTTTTATGTGTCTCCTTAAAAATTGCCAAGGCAAAATAGGAACAAAAAGGGAATATTTTTGTGATAGGAGAACTTTCATCCTCATACCAGGCACCATCCGCGAATTGATGTGTTGACGCGAGAGACGCAACCGATCTGAACACTTGCGGCTATCGGATTTGTGCGTTACCCGCCTCATATGGAACTGCGTGTCGCTCTTTACCAGCCTGACATTCCCGGAAACACGGGAACCATCCTGCGCATGGCCGCATGCCTCGGCTTCGCGGTGGACTTGATCGAGCCTGCGGGCTTCGACATCTCCGACCGATCACTGAAGCGCGCGGGCATGGACTATCTGGAACAGGCGGCCCTCACCCGCCATGCCGACTGGCAGCATTTCAATGATTGGCGTCAGCAGGCAGGCAAACGCCTTGTGTTGCTGTCGACCAAGGCCGCGATCCCCTATACGGATTATCAGTTTCAGAAAAATGACATCCTGTTGTTCGGGCGAGAGTCCGCAGGCGTTCCTGACAGCATTCAGGACATCGCGGATGCGCGGCTGATTATCCCCATGGTGCCGGGCGCACGATCCCTCAATCTTGCGGTTTCCGTGGCACTGACCGCAGGCGAAGCTATGCGCCAGCGAAATTTAAAAAACGATTCCGTTTCAATCGCATAGACGAACAAACGGAATCAGTTCCCGAAGCAGATTTAATATTCAGTCAGAAAAGGTTCTTCTCCGATGAAGCCATCGTTCCGCACCTCTGTTCTTACGGCCTCGCTTCTGGCAACCGCAGTTGCCGCTCCTGCGTTTGCGCAAACTGCTGAAACCATTTCGCCAAAGGTCATGGTCATCACCATGTTCGGTGAGGAAGCAAAGCCTTGGCTGGAAGGTGAAAAATTCACGCAGAAGCTGAAGCTTGCGGGCTTGAGCCCTGAATATCCCGAGATCGATTGCACGGCTGAAGGCCTCTGCCACATGACCACGGCCATGGGTTTTGCAAATGCAGCAAGCGCTGTCTCAGCAATGGCGCTGAGCGACAAGCTTGATCTGAGCCACACCTATTTCCTCATCGCCGGTATCGCAGGCGTTGATCCGAAGCATGGCACACTCGGTTCTGCGCATTGGGCAAAATACGCAGTCGATGCCAACCTCAACCATCGCATTGATATCCGCGAAGCACCTGAAGGCTGGCCGACCGACTTCTTCGGTCTCGGCGCTGAAAAGCCGGGTGAAAAGCCAAAATGGGCTGCAGGTACGGAAGTTTTCGAACTCAATGGCAAGCTTGCCGATTACGCTCTTAAAACAACCAAGGGCGTTGAACTTCTCGACAGCGACGATGCCAAGGAATATCGCAAGCATTACACGGAAGAAGCAGCCACCGGCGCGCCTCAGGTCACAATCTGCGATACCGCATCGGGCGACACATACTGGCACGGCACCAAGCTCGGCGAAGCCATGGAACAGTGGGCAAAGCTCCTGACCGATGGCAAAGCGAACTACTGCACGTCACAGATGGAAGACAATGCAACGCTGACCTCGCTTAAGCGCGCAGCCGACGCAGGCAAGCTCGATTATGATCGTATTGCGCTGCTGCGTACGTCTTCCAACTTCGACCGTCAGGGCAAAGACCAGACGGCTGCAGAATCCCTTGCGGCAAAGTCGGGTGGTTTCCCGCTGGCAACGACCAATGCCTATCGCGTTGGCAAGGTATATGCTGACAGCATCATCAAGGATTGGAAGTCGTGGGAGCAAGCACCTCAGACGGAAGCGAAATAGCGCATTCCGAAAAGTGGAAACCGGTTTTCGGGAGAAATGCGCGTAAGAGTTAATAGTGTCTCGTAATGCTATAACGACTCAGAAATGAAAACGCCCTTCGGCAAAACCGGAGGGCGTTTTCGCAAATGCCTGATTTGAATCTGGTTTCAATGGCTTAAAGCGTCTCGTTGACTCAGATCTCTAATCCGATGTCGGCAGGCGACGCATCGTAAATTCGATGACATCATCAGGCCGTTCACACCAGCTTTCGATTTCAGTCCAATAGGCAGCCTTGGGGAAAGCCTCAAACCATTCCCGCGCTTTATCGCGTGCGGCCTGCCGCGGAAGAGCGAATGTCTCGCGGATGAAGCCATCGCGCGGAAGACGACTTTTATTCGCGCGGCCTTTTTCAAGCTGCTTGCGCAAGCCTTCAAGTGGTGGGCGGGGCGAAGATGCGGTCATGCAATTGCCTCCCGAAACAAGGGAAAACTCGAAACTTCCAATCCCTTGGAAGCTTAAGATAGGGAAGCAACGACTTCATGACGAGTCTTTTCTTGGGGAGAGGAATTCGCACCCGCAAGCCGCGCACTCTTCGCGCTTTGCCAGACTGCAGGACTTTGCTAAGTCAGGAAGATAGACGTTTGAATTTTTGCGGCCTTTCGGTCGCTCGGTACATTGCGTGAGAGGATATCCAAAATGCAGCGCGACGAAATTCCGGCAATCATCCCGCACGATATCGAAGAGAAAAAGCAAGCTGCTCAGAGCTGGTTTGAAGAACTGCGCGACCGTATCTGCGCGAGCTTCGAACAGCTCGAAGACGATTTGCAGGGCCAGCTTTCCGATCAGGAGCCAGGACGCTTTGTTCGCACCCCATGGCAGAAGGATGAAGGCAAAGGCGGTGGCGGTGTCATGTCCATCATGCATGGCCGCGTCTTTGAAAAGGTCGGCGTGCATGTCTCGACCGTCTATGGCGAATTTTCTCCTGAGTTCCGCAAGCAGATACCGGGCGCCGAAGAAGACCCACGCTATTGGGCAAGCGGCATTTCACTGATCGCGCATCCGCAGAACCCGAATGTGCCAGCCGTCCATATGAACACCCGCATGGTCGTGACCACACGCCAATGGTTCGGTGGTGGCGCTGACCTTACACCCGTTCTCGACAACCGCCGCACACAGGAAGATCCGGACACCCTCGCCTTTCACAAGGCGTTCCGCTTCATCTGCGAAAAACATAAGGATATCGTTGATTATCAGCGCGTCAAGGAATGGTGCGACGAGTATTTCTTCCTGCCTCACCGTGACGAAGCGCGTGGCATTGGCGGCATCTTCTATGACTGGCTGCATTCAACCGAAGAACAGGGCGGCTGGGATAAGGACTTCGCTTATACCCGCGATGTCGGTCGTGGTTTCTCGGTGGTCTACCCGCATCTGGTGCGCCAGAACTTCAACAAGGAATGGACACCGGAAGAGCGCGAAGAACAGCTGATCCGTCGCGGACGCTATGTCGAGTTCAACCTGCTTTATGATCGCGGCACGATCTTCGGTCTCAAGACCGGCGGCAACGTGAATTCTATTCTCTCATCCATGCCACCCGTGGTGAAGTGGCCGTAACAGGTACAGTGAACTAAATAAAAGGGCGGGAATTTCCCGCCCTTTTATTTATGCATAGAATGCTGAGTGATAGGTCACTTTGCCTTTCGGCATTTCACCGTCAATCAGAAGGCATTGGAAATACTCAGGCGGAACACCGTCAAGTCTGAGTCCTTCATCAACCTTGAAACCAAAACGCTGATAGTAGCCCGGGTCACCGAGCAATACGCAGCCTTTGGCTCCCACCTCTTGCAGTCGCAAAAGACCTTCTCGGATGAGTGTACTACCAATTCCCTCACCTTGCCTGCCCGGCTGAACCGACACGGGGCCAAGCCCGTACCAGTTGCAATCAGTACCATCGATGAGCACAGGCGAAAAAGCCACGTGACCAAGAAGAGACCCTTCTTCCTCAGCAACCAGTGACAAAGTCAGTGCCGATGCCAAACGAAGTGCATCGATGATAGCAGCCTCTTTCTGATTGCTATAAGGCACCCCGCGGAATGCCTCATCAGTCAGGCGACGAATTGCAGCGATGTCCCCTGGTTGCTCCTTGCGGATATGCATCATACCCTCCTTCATCGATTATTGGCTTGTGCACGGACGTTGATGCGTCCTTTAAGCGAAATGCGATACGCGCCGCCTGCGCGGGATTCGATCAGCCGCTTCCGGCGCAACTGCTGAAAGACAGCCATTGTGCAATCGGAAAGCAGATAACCTTCGCGGGTATAACATTCGATTTCGCAGATACGTCCGTCTTCGCGCAGGTGGCGGATATAGCCCCCCTGCGCCAGCACGTGCAGTACGCGCTGTTCAATGCGTGAGATATTCATTGTCGTTAATGCCTGGATGGAAACCATGACAAGCACCAGCTCTCGCGGACAAACAAAAGTTTACCCACGGCCAATGCCGTTTCCGTCCCTGAACATCTGCGTGGATTAGAGCGCATCCCGAAAAGTGTGAAACGGTTTTCGGACAAAGATGCGCGTTAAAACAAATGATTAGAGCGCCGATCTGATCCAATCAGATCGAAACGCGCTCTAAAACCCGCAGTTATCGTTCGGAACGATCAGAGGCTTCCGACAATCTCCAGCATCAACAATTCCCATTAACGCAGACCCAGACTAATGATGGGTCACAAAAAAGACAGGAGGGCTCAAAAGCCCTCCGGAAGATTATTTAAGAGTGCTGTAGCTTGAAGTCAAATCGCTCAGGCTTTTGGCTTGTTGCGAAGCTTTTCAGCTTGCGCATAGAACTTCTTTTCCCACTCATTGTGGTTGTCCAACCCTTCCTTGATGAAGGGGGTGAAGATCGCGAGATTCATCAGCGCCCAGTTGACGAACCGCGCAGGGAATTTCAACGGCTTCACAAAGTCGACGAACAGCACCACGCGCGTATGCTCGGTGTGGTTCCACGCTTCATGCTCATAGGCATCGTCGAAAATCAGAACCTTACCTTCCTGCCAGTGACAAATCTGCTTATCGACGCGGATCGCAAGTTTGTCGGCAGGCTCCGGCACGATCATGCCCATATGCAGACGCAACACGCCGTTATAAGGACCACGGTGCGGTGGCAGATGCTTGCCCGGCTCAAAGATCGAGAACATGGCGGTGGTCAGGCCCGGAATTTTCTGCACGGCATTCCATGTATTGGGGCATGCGCGAACGTTCTGCTCAGACTTCACGCCAAAACCGAGCAGGAAGAACGTCTTCCAGTGATTATCCGTCGAGATCGTTTTTACGTCTGATGAAATATCCTGAAAGGACGGCAGTTCGCTCTGCCGCAGCAGAACCTTTTCCAGCTCCGCACGGATAGCCGGATATTCCTTCTCAACCTCTGCTGCCCAAGGAAAGGTGGCATTGTCATAAACAGGCGGATTGCCAAGCTTTGCATATTTGAGATTAAGCCGCTCTGCCCAGGCAACGATCCCCATGAAGAAACGTGTTACCGCACCCGGACGCTCCATAGGCGCGATACCGTCAGTACCAAAATTCTGCTTGGGATCAGTGGCCGTATTCTGCGAAGTCGATGTATCGGAAGAGGACATTCTTTGCTCTTTCAAATCAGGCGCTTGAGACGCGCCGATTTGATTGAATCAGATCGGTGCGCCTCAACCCTTTTTATTGAAGCATAATCTTATCGATCCTCGTTTCACTCCGGTCGGATTATGCTCTAAAACGGAACTTACGATATAAACTCAGAAAATCGCGGCGTGATTTTGTATAATCAACCGTCAATCGTTCATTTTATTGCGATCAAGTTTGTCCAGAAGCGCTTCGTGGTCAAGACTAAAACCTGAGTCAATCCAGAGAGTTTCCAACTCGCGCAGCTTTTCGCCCAAAACGGGGCCTTTCTCGACGCCAAGGCGAAGAAGATCGCCACCCGTAACCGGGAACACCGGCGCTTCATAGCTTTGAACAGCCTCAAGCAGACGCGCGTAACCACCTGCACGGATCATGGCCTCATCACTGCCGATCGCTTCATTGCGTGCTTGGGCATAGCTGAGTTGAATGCGATCCAGGACTGCCTGCTTACTGCCACGATAGACTAGCTTTTTCAGCGCCTGTTCAGACATTTCCGGCTTGATGGCATCAGCCCGCGCCCATGCTTCAAGCCGTGCCCGTTCTGCGTTCGACATTTTAAGCCGCTTGCCCATAGCATCGACGCGAGCCGTATCCGGCGGAATCATGCTTTCAAGCCGCAACAAAGCATCCACAGGCCAGCCAAGATCGCCTTCTGTACGCACGAGGCCATGGATCGAATCGATGCCCCATTTTTCGCTTTCGGGCAGAATGGCGGTGAGGACACCAGCCTGCCGCATCCACAAAAGCGCACGCGAAGGATCTGGGGCAGCAAGGAGCTTCTTGAGTTCTGACCAGACGCGCTCGGCAGAAAGCTGATCGAGGCCATCCTTGAGACGCGCACTGGCGCGCAGGCCATCGGTTTCGGGACGACCCGAACCATACCAGGCAAAGAAGCGGAAGAACCGCAGGATACGTAAATAATCTTCCCGGATACGCGCTTCGGCATCGCCGATGAAACGCAGTGTCTGCGTTTCAATATCGGCCAGCCCGCCAACAAAATCGATCACCGCGCCATCAACCGTTGCGTAAAGCGCATTGATCGTGAAATCACGTCGCTCGGCATCCGCTTTCCAGTCCGTACCGAAAGCCACTTTGGCATGGCGACCATCGGTTTCGATATCCTTGCGCAATGTTGTCACTTCAAAGGGGTGCCCCTGAACGACAACCGTCACCGTGCCATGCTCAATACCGGTCGGCACGGGCTTGAAGCCTGCCTCCTGCGCAAGTCGTACAGTATCCTGCGGCAGATGCGTGGTAGCCAAATCGATATCACTGACTTTTGTGCCCAGCAGCGTGTTGCGCACAGCACCGCCGACCACGCGCGCTTCGCCACCATCACGGTTCAATGCTGCAAAAAGCGCCTGAAGTGGCTTCGCCTTCAGCCAATCGGCACGGCTAGAAATATTGATGGAATGAATGCGTGTCTCGCTCAAGCGTAGAGCCTTTCATAAAGTCCGCGAATGATCCCTGCGGTCACACCCCAGATGAATCGTTCGTGATATGGCATTGCGTAATAAAAACGTTCCTGACCGTTGAACAGTCGGCTTTCGCGCCGATGGTTGGCCGGGTTCATAAGGAATGAAAGCGGCACTTCAAATATATCCGCCACCTCGTCCGGATTGGGATACACGTCAAAAGGCGTGTTAACGACCGCCAGAACAGGGGTGATCGAAAACCCGCTGCCCGTCAGATAGCGCGGCATATGCCCGATGATTTCAGCCCGTTCGGAGATAAGCCCGATTTCCTCGTTGGCTTCGCGTAGCGCTGCATTTTCAGCCGTACCGTCTTCCGGGTCGATCGCGCCGCCCGGAAAAGCAATCTGGCCAGAATGCTTGCGCAATTTTTCAGTGCGCCGCGTCAGCAGCAACGTCGCCTCCGGTCCACGATCCACCACCGGTACGAGCACGGCAGCATCACGCATTTTCGATGTGACCATGGCTTGTGTGAATTCCGGGTTGAGCGAATAGTCTCCGGTCAGATCGTCATGATCCGGCTGCCAGTTGCGCACGCGCTCGGCAAAATCACTCGCAGAAAAAGCCGGAAAGAGATGTGGTGCACGCTCATTCATTGAAGGGCGACCTCCAGTGCATCGGTAGGCATGATTGGAAAAATCACTCCATTTGAGCGCACCGCAAACATCGACACGCCATCAACCGCAATCTCTTCGCCGAGTGCGACGAGATCATACATCACAGCCCGCGTCAGCAATGCTTCCAGTCGACCGCGAACGAGCACATATGGCTTGAGGCCTCCACTGTTCTTTTCAATGATAAAGCGTAGCGGATGCTCATCACCCACTTCGATCACATCTCCGACATTGGTCCGCAAAGTCAGCTTCTGCGCCTCTCCCTCGCCCGAAACCTGCATTTCAACGGCAATGAAATGCGCGTCCTCCACGCGAATCCCAACTTTCTCCACCGGCGTTACAAGATAGGTTTTTCCGTCTTCATCCTTGCGCAGCACAGTCGAGAACAGTCGCACAAGCTGAGGGCGTCCAATGGGTGTCCCCATATAGAACCATGTTCCGTCAGCACGGATTTCCATATCCAGATCGCCGCAAAACTCTGGATTCCAGCGTTCCACAGGCGGAATTCCACGTTCTTTCGTCGCCGGTCCGCTATGGGCATCGGCGTGGGCGCGTGCAATCAGAGCTTCCAGTCCGCCAGCACTCGCAGCCGCCTTCATTGAACTTTGCGGCTCATGTTTGCCGTTAGGGGTGCTTTTTGTCATCCGACTCGGTTATTCCTGCTCGAATGTGATTAAAATGCATAGAGTCATGAAATAGTCACCGTTTCACGGCTTGTCAGCATTATAGTGCGATTTAAGTTTCAGAGGCAGTCGCCTTCAGTCCGGTTCTCCGCCCAATCATATGCGGAAATATTGCGAGGTCCCTATGAGCGTTGTTGTTACGCCCGAAGCCGCTAATTCCTCTACAGCTTACAATGAAATTGTTGCCGAAGCCGAACGCGCCCTCGCTGACATCGCACGCATCAAGGAGAATGTCGGCACCGTTATCTTCGGGCAGGAAAGCGTTATTGAACGCGCGCTCGTTGCGATTCTCGCAGGTGGTCATGCACTGCTCGTCGGCGTGCCTGGCCTTGCCAAGACAAAGCTTGTCGAAACTCTGGGAACCGTTCTTGGCCTGTCGGGCCAGCGTATTCAGTTCACGCCGGACCTGATGCCATCGGACATTATCGGTTCGGAAGTGATGGAGCAGGACGCTGACGGTCGCCGTTCCTTCCGCTATCTCAAGGGACCAATCTTCACCCAACTTCTGATGGCCGACGAAATCAACCGTGCCTCGCCGCGCACCCAGTCCGCGCTGTTGCAGGCCATGCAGGAATATCACGTGACCGTTGCCGGTCAGCGTTATGATCTGCCCGCCCCATTCCACGTGCTTGCCACGCAAAACCCTCTGGAGCAGGAAGGCACCTATCCTCTGCCCGAAGCCCAGCTTGATCGCTTTCTGATGCAGATCGATATCCTCTATCCTGAACTGGATGCTGAGCGCCGTATCCTGCTTGAAACCACAGGCGTAACCGAGGCCAAGGCTCATGCAATTCTCGATGCGGATCGACTGCGTCAGATGCAGGCACTTGTGCGTCGCATGCCGGTTTCCGAAAGCGTGGTTGATGCAATTTTGAAATTGGTGCGCTCGGCACGACCGGATGCAGACAATGATCATGCAAAGAAGCACATCGCCTGGGGTCCAGGTCCACGCGCCAGTCAGGCGCTGATGCTCTGTGCGCGCGCACGTGCACTTTACGAGGGTCGCCTCGCGCCATCCATTGATGATGTGAAGGCTCTGGCCGAACCGGTTCTGCAGCATCGTATGGCGCTCAATTTTGCAGCACGTGCCGATGGTATGCATGTTCGCAATGTCATTGCCAATTTGGTGAAGGCTGCTGCCTGATGGTGATCGGCGCGGAAGTTTCATCATCAGATCACAAGGATACACTGGCTCGTGCACGTGCGCGGGCATCGAGTATTCCTGATCTGCTGGTCGAAGCGCAGCGTGTCGTCAACACTGTGATGAATGGCTGGCATGGTCGTCGCAAACGCGGCCCCGGCGAAAACTTCTGGCAATTCCGACCCTATGTGCAGGGCGAGTCTCTCGTCCACATCGACTGGCGACGTTCAGCGCGGGACGATCATACCTATGTGCGTGACCGCGAATGGGAGTCGGCACACACAGTCTGGCTATGGTGCGATTTCTCGCCCTCCATGCTTTATCGTTCACAACTCTCGCCTGTTTCGAAAGAAGCGCGTTCGTTAGTGCTCACCCTGGCACTGGCAGAACTGCTCTCCCGCTCAGGCGAACGCATCGCTTTCCCATCCTTGTTGCAGCCCTTTTCGGCCCGCAATGGTGCGGAACGTCTGGCGGGTGCCTTAATGCATGACAATTCTGCCCGCCCTTTGCCCGATATCGATCAGATACGCCGTTTCTCTGAAGTGGTGCTCGTTTCCGATTTCCTGCATCCGCTCGATGAGTTGACGGAATTGCTCGATAGTCTGGCGCGTCGTGGTGTGCGCGCACATCTGGTGGAAGTGGCGGACCCCGCAGAAGAAACCTTCCCCTATTCCGGCCGCACCGAATTTCGCGATCCTGAAACGGGAGTCACCCTCGTGGCGGGCCGCGCAGAAACCTATGCCGAAGACTATCGCCGTCTTTATGTAGCCCGTCGGGATACACTGGCCGATTTTTGCAGACGCCTTGGTTGGAGCTTTATCGTGCATCGTACGGACACACCCGCCACGCAGGCATTGTCGCGACTGCATGATGCTCTCAGCGCATCCTCACAAGTATCCTCTTGGGGAGGCTCGCGCTCATGAATTTTCTTCCGCTCGCATTCGGATCACCGTTGATTCTGGCTGGCCTTATCGCATTGCCGGTTATCTGGTGGTTGCTGCGCATGACGCCACCGCGCCCACAGGAAGAAACATTCCCACCGCTACGGATTCTGGCACAGGTCTTCAAGCGTGAAGAAGTGCCGTCCAAAAGCCCATGGTGGATGACGCTTCTTCGTCTCCTGATCGCCGCACTGGTTATCCTCGCCCTTGCTTCGCCGGTGTGGAACCCGCGCCCTACCACCCTTTCCGGCAATGAACCGCTGGCAATCGTCATTGATAATGGTTGGGCGTCGGCGGAAGAATGGACACAGCGTGTCACTGCTGCAGAAAGATTGATTGCCGATGCGGAAGGCACCAACACGCAAATTTATGTGCTTGGCACTGCAGAGCCTGCCAATGCTGAGATCGGCCCTTATGACGGCAATCGTGCAACTGAACGTCTGCAGGCCTTGCAGCCACGCCCGATTCCCGTTGATCGTAAAGCCACACTGGACCGCCTCGCATCGACTGTACCACAGGGCGAAAAAATCCGTCTGGCTTTCATGAATGATGGTTTGGCACAGGCCAATGACAAAGACGCCTTCATAAAGCTCGATCAGAACGATCGCCTTACTTCTGTGCTTTGGTATGCCGCCGATCTGGACCGCGTTCTTGCTCTGACAGGCATCGAGAACAAGGCCGATAGTCTTGAAGCAAAAGCTATTCGCCCCGATGGCATAACCATGCCACGCACGCTGACGGCGTCAGCTTATGACGACAAAGGCCGACGTATTGCGGAAGCGCCGCTATCCTTTGCGGTAGGAAGCAATGAGGGGACGGCCCGCTTTAGCCTGCCAGTCGAGTTGCGAAACGATTTCCGCCTGATCCGTGTGGATGGTATTCAACAGGCTGGTGCCACGCGTTTGATCGATGCCGGTTCCGAGCGCCGCACCATTGGTCTTCTGGCCAGTGGCGATGGAGATCTCGCACAGCCGCTTCTGTCCCCGCTTCATTATATTTCGCGTGCGCTGTCACCCTTTGCCAATCTGATCGAACCGCGTTCTGCAGATTTGATGAAGACCGTACCGGAATTGCTGGATGCCAAACCGTCGATCCTCATCATGGCGGACATCGGCACCTTGCCCAAGCCTGTTGAAGAACAGCTTTCGAGCTGGATCGAAGACGGCGGAACGCTGGTCCGTTTTGCAGGCCCTCGCCTGGCCGGTGCCAGCGAAAATGATCCGCTTCTGCCTGTCCGTCTTCGTAAGGGCGAACGCGCACTCGGCGGCACCTTGTCATGGTCAGAGCCTCAGAAATTGCGTTCTTTTTCCGACAAGGGTCCCTTTGCAGGCCTTTCTGTTCCTGATGACGTGACGGTCAATCGGCAGGTTCTCGCTGAACCGTCTTTTGATCTCAACGACAAGGCCTATGCGACGCTGGCAGACGGAACGCCACTTGTCACCGGCGAGACCCGCGGTCGCGGCAATGTCGTTCTCTTCCACATTTCACCTGATGCAACATGGTCGAGCCTGCCGATTTCCGGGTCATTTGTTGAGATGCTGCGCCGTATCGTGTCGCTGTCGCAGCGCATGGGCTCACAGGACAATCAGCAATCCATTTCGTTGCCACCATTCCAGCTCCTTTCGGCGTCTGGTGAACTGGCGCCCCCATCATCGGAAGCAAAACCCTTGATCGTGGAAAAAGACAAACTGCCTGACGTCAGCATCAACACACCACCGGGTTTTTACGGCAATGAAGACGGTCTGAAAGCGCTCAATATTTTCGAGGATAATGACATCGAGCTTCAACCAATCAGCCAACCCGCGCTATCTGTCGGCATAATCCCGACATCTTACGATGCTGATCAATCCATTTCGCTGCGCGGCCCATTTTTTGCGGCAGCCGCCATGCTGCTGGCGCTCGACACATTGCTGATGCTCTGGCTGCGCGGCGCATTCCGCCGCCGCATGAAAATTCGTTCGAAAGTCGCCGGAATCGCTATTCTGATTGCCGCGAGTTCTGCCATCAGCTTTTTGGCCCCAGCGATCCCTTCAGCCCACGCGCAGGAACCGCAAACGCACGACGACAGTAAGCCGGGCGATGAGGCAATTATCAATTCCGTCTCAAAGACTCATCTTGCCTATATCATCACCGGCAATGCCGCGACCGATGATATCAGCAAGGCTGGCCTGCGCGGTTTAAGCTTTGCCCTGCTGGACAAAACAGCACTGGAACCCGGTGATCCGATCGGCGTCGATCCTGCAAAGGACGAACTCGCATTCTATCCCCTGATCTATTGGCCGATTGATCCCGATGCCCAAATGCCAAATCCCGAGGCCATCGCCAAGGTTGATGCCTATATGCAGCAGGGCGGCACGGTTTTGTTCGATACGCGTGACCAGTTGCAGGCGGGAGCAAGTCTTGATCCGGCTGCTTCACCAGCCAACCAGCGCCTCCGCGCCATTCTCAATGGCATGAATGTACCGCCACTTGAGCCTGTGCCAGACGATCACGTGCTGACCAAATCCTTCTTTATCATGCCGGATTTTCCCGGTCGTTATGAAGGCAGCCCGCTTTGGGTAGAAGCAACCGCGCCCACCAATGCAGCACAGGACCGGCCTGTGCGCACCGGCGACGGTGTTTCACCGATCATGATCACTGCAAATGATTTTGCAGGGGCATGGGCTGTGGACGAACAAGGCAACCCGTTATTGCCAACCGTGCCGAATGATCCAATGCAGCGCATTTATGCGATCCGCGGCGGCGTGAATATTGTCATGTATATGCTCACCGGCAATTACAAATCCGATCAGGTCCATGTTCCGGCCCTGCTTGAGCGGCTGGGTAACTGACATGAATATAGAGTTCGAACCGTTCCTCTCGCTACCATGGCTCATTGGCATTCTGGTCCCACTGGCACTGCTTGTGTTGGCAACAATAGCGCTGCGCATGCGCGGCGGGCTGATCCGTTTGCTTGCCGCCGCAGCCCTTGCCCTGGCGCTGTTCAATCCGGTCATCATCAGTGAAGAACGCGAACCTCTGAAAAGCGTCGTCGCGATTGTTGTTGACCGCAGCCAGAGCCAGGAACTGGGCAACCGTCGCGCTGATACGGATGCAGCCCTTAAGGCCGTACAGGACCAGCTTGCAACCATGCAGCAGTTTGAGACACGTGTCGTTGAAGCTGCTCAGCCGGGCGAGAACGAAGACGGTTATGCGACCCGTCTGTTCGGACCGCTCGCTCGCACATTGCTTGATGTACCGCCGTCACGCGTGGCTGGCGCAATCATGATCACAGATGGCCAGGTGCACGACATTCCGGCCAACAAAAATGCGCTTGGCTTCGACGCACCCGTCCATGCATTGGTTACGGGCAAACCGGACGAATTCGACCGCCGCATTCGCTTCAACAAAGCTCCGCGCTACGGCATCAGCGGCAAGCCGATGGAAATGTCTTTCACGGTCATCGATGAAGGCAAGAGCCTTGGAAGGGCCGCACCTGTAGAAATCCGTGTCAACGGAGAAGCTGTTAGTGAAGAGCAGGCACAGGTTGGTCAGGAGACCCCCGTCACCATCGAACTGCCGCGTGCAGGCGTCAATATCGTCGAGATAATCACCCCGACCCTTCCGGGCGAAGTGACGGATGCCAACAATCGTGCAGTCGCTACAGTCGACGGTATTCGCGAGAACCTGCGTGTATTGCTCGTATCGGGTGAACCGCATAATGGCGAGCGCACATGGCGCAATCTTTTGAAATCTGACGCAGCCGTAGACCTCGTCCATTTCACCATTCTGCGCCCACCTGAAAAGCAGGACGGGACACCCATCAACGAGCTTTCTCTGATCGCCTTCCCAACGCGCGAGCTTTTCGTCGACAAGGTCAATGAGTTCGATCTCATCATTCTTGATCGCTATCAGCATCGCGATGTGCTGCCGCTGCTTTATTATGATTACATCGCGCAGTATGTGGAAAATGGCGGCGCTTTGCTGGTTGCCGCCGGTCCCGAATATGCGGGCGACATGTCGATTGCACGCACACCGCTTTATAGCGCCCTGCCCGCCATGCCCACCGGCACGCTCACGGAAAAAGCCTTCTATCCGCGCCTGACTGAGCTTGGCAAACGCCACCCCGTCACACGCGGCCTTGATGGCAGCGAGCAGGAGCCGCCACATTGGAGCCGCTGGTTCCGCACGATCGATATCGGCCAGCCACGAGGTGAAACCGTCATGAGCGGGGCCGATGGCAAGCCACTTCTGGTACTCGACCGTGTCGGCAAGGGTCGCGTCGGCATGTTCCTTTCGGATCAGGGTTGGCTCTGGGCGCGCGGGTTTGAAGGCGGCGGTCCTTATGCAGCACTTTATCGCCGCATCGCCCACTGGCTGATGCAGGAACCGGAGCTTGAAGAAGAAGCACTTACTGCTGGCGGAAATGGTCGTACGCTGACCATTCATCGTCAGACGATGGGCGATAATCCGGGCACAGCCTCAGTCACCACACCATCCGGCAAAGAACTGCAGATCAATCTCACACAAAACAAACCGGGCCTGTTCGACGGCACATTGCAGACGGATGAAATCGGCATCTTCCGCATTAAAAACGGCGACTATGAAACACTTGCCCATGTAGGTCCGGTCGACGCGCCTGAGTTCTTGGACAGTATCTCGACCCCAGATCGTCTGAAGCCACTTGCCGATGCAACCGGCGGCTCAGTCCATCGCGTGCATGCGAGTGCCAACAGCGCAGTTCAGGTGCCTGCGATCACAGCTGTCGGTGCTGGTCGTTCCGCAAGTGGCAATGACTGGATTGGTTTGCGTGAGACAACCGATACTCAACTCAAAAGCGTAAACCGCCTGCCGCTGTTCTCTGGTTTGGCTGCTCTCGCAGCCCTGCTCTTCATATTCGGCAGCATGTGGTATCGCGAAGGGCGGTAAAGCGCCTTCGCGAACGCAGACCATATTATAACTGCTAAGCTCTATTGGCGTGGCGCACGACGCCGCCAACGCCGCTCAATGCGCCGGGCACAAGCTCGCAAGCGAGCATCCGGCGCTGATCGACCGGCGCAGGCATAATCATCGAACCCGGCTGCACCATATTAAATCCGAACGGACCATAATAAGGCTGGTCGCCAACAAGAATGACCAGCTTATGACCGGCATTCCTGGCCGCTTCCAATGACATCCGCATCAGTGTGCCACCAATGCCGCGCTTTTTCCAATCAGGGCGCACAGCAAGGGGGCCAAGCAACAAAGCTGGTGTTTTACCAGCCACAACCGGCGTCATACGCAGCGACCCGATAACGATACCGCCCATCAGTGCCACAAAAGACAGGTTGTAGTCGTGTGGCCCACCTTCCCGAATAAAATGCGCTGCACGGGTGAAACGACCGGGACCGAACGCTTCCGCATTCATATCCTCGATCTCGATGTCGTGCGCAGGATCTTCCTGCGCGTAGGTCAGTTCAAGCTGTTGCATGGGAGAATTGCCTGAAGAGAGAAGTCGATGGCCAGAGGAAGCCAATGGAATGCATTCTGTGCGCGTTGAGCACAGTTTCAATTTCATCGTCGGATGAAACGCATTCCGGTCATAGGTCTCTCCTTCGCGGCGGAAAAATGGATAGTGCCGCAATTTGACAGTTGCCTAACACCAAATTGGTCAGAGGTAAAACAATTTCTTTCAAAACGGCGGATTAAACTTACCTTTTTGGCACCGTTACGCACTGTTCACGGCTTGGGAGGCTGTCAAACGGTAGTTTTCGGACTATTTTCCTTATCAAAAGGAGAAATCACATGGGACTTCTGGTAGACGGCAAGTGGCATGATGTCTGGTATGACACCGCAAATACAAAGGGCCGCTTTGAACGCTCAAAATCGCAGTTTCGTAACTGGGTGACGAAGGATGGTAGCGCAGGTCCGAGCGGTGAAGGTGGCTTCAAAGCTGAGCCCGGCCGCTATCATCTCTATGTATCCTACGCTTGCCCGTGGGCACATCGTACGCTGATCTTCCGCGCATTGAAGAAACTTGAAGACGTCATCTCCGTCTCGGTTGTCGATTATCTCATGCTCGAAGAAGGCTGGACGTTCTACGGCACAACCGGCAGCACTGGCGACGCTCTCTACGGGTCAAACCGCCTGCATGAAATCTATACCCGCGCCGACCCGCATTATTCCGGTCGCGTGACGGTGCCAGTTCTGTGGGACAAGCAACGCGAAACAATCGTTTCCAACGAATCGGCTGAAATCATTCGTATGCTCAACAGCGCCTTTGATGAGTTTGGTGATGCAACGCTTGATTTCTATCCGGAGCAATTGCGCGGTGAGATCGATGCACTCAACGACCTCATCTACCCAAACATCAACAATGGCGTCTATCGTGCCGGCTTTGCCACAACGCAAGATGCCTATGAAGAAGCCTTCGGTCAGCTGTTCAACACACTCGATAAACTGGAAGATAAGCTTTCAACACAGCGCTATCTGACCGGATCGAACCTGACCGAAGCCGACTGGCGCCTGTTCACGACGCTCTTACGCTTTGATCCGGTGTATGTCGGACATTTCAAATGCAATCTGCGTCGTATCGCGGACTACCCGAACCTCTGGAACTACACACGTGAACTCTATCAGGTGCCGGGTGTAGCCTCGACCGTCGATATGGAGCACATCAAGGGCCATTATTACCGCAGTCACAAGACGATCAATCCCACAGGCATCGTTCCGCTTGGCCCGGATATCGATTTCTCAGCCCCGCATGATCGGGATAGACTAGGCAACTGAGCCTTTCCTGCAACAGTCTGACGAGAACATCAGCACTTCCTCAAATCTTGGGCGCCTCTTTGATCTAGATCAATGGGGCGTCCTGCGGCGCAGTCCAGATTGCGCGCATCACTACCCAAGACTTGAAGGAGAGAATGATGAACCGCTTTGCCAAAGGCCTTCTGGCTGCAACCGCGCTCAGCTTTGCAGTACCAGCAGCATTTGCTGCCGATGCGATTGTCGCCCAGCCAGCAACCGAAATCGTTGCCGTTCCGCAGGCCCTGTCACCGTGGCAGATCCGTGTGCGCGCTCTCGGCGTCATCGCTGAAAACAAGGGTTACGTAAACGGCGTTGATGGCTCTGGTCTTGATTACTCGAAGTCGATCACCCCAGAACTCGATATCACCTATTACTTTACCGACAATCTGGCTGCTGAACTCATCCTCGGCACGACCTATGCCAATATCAATGGCACTGGTTCCATCGAAGGTCTGGGCAAGATCGGCAAGGTCTGGATGCTGCCTCCGACCCTGACCATGCAATATCATTTCACCAATTTTGGCGCATTCAAGCCATATGTCGGTGCAGGCGTAAACTACACGATCTTCTACAATCAGGATGCAGCAGGCGTTGACTATCTCAAGGTCAAGAACACGTTTGGCGGCGCGCTTCAGGTCGGCTTCGACTATATGCTTGATGAACACTGGGGTATCAACTTCGACGTCAAGAAGCTCTTCCTCGAACCAAAATTCGACGCCACACTGGCTGGTGGTACTCAGGTCAGCGGCAAGGCCAAGCTCAATCCCTGGCTGATCGGTACAGGTATTACATACCGCTTCTGATCTTTAGAGTATTTCCTGTTTTTCTTGAAACATTGGAAATGCTCTATCTCTTTGTTTTTTCGCATTATCCGACGCAAAACCGCTTCGCACTTTTGCTGGAAATGCTCTAATAAATAAGGGCGCGAAAGCGCCCTTTTCATTACCACGTCGGAAGCGGATCGAGATCATGAAGCGCTTCCTGCAAGCGACGCTTGGTCGAAGGTGTTGTGCCTTCGGGCAAGTTATCGAGCGGAAAAAAGCCCGCCTGCGCAATTTCTCTGTCACGCTTTTTCGGCTCTGTCTGTTCAAAGGCCCGACAGACATAAAGCGCTACATGATCTCGCGGTGACGCATGAGCATTCTTGTAAAGGGCGAAAAGCTCGGGCCGACCGGTGAGGTAAATATTGCCTTCCTCACGCAATTCCTTTTCAAGCGCCTGCCCGAATGTTTCTCCGCTATCAACACCACCGCCCGGCAATTGCCAGCCGGGGACATAAGTATGCTTCACCAGAAATACGGAGTTTTTCTTTTCATCAAATACAATTGCCCTGACACCCAAGGTCATGGGGCGCCTCAATAAGAAATACGTATGAAACAAAAAATGGCGGAAGCGCATACCGTCGATCCTGAACAAATATTCCTGATGAGATCATTGCAGCAAAGACCTCAACAAAAAGTCGCTAAACACGGTTTCAGTTTAAAAAATAATACAGTACACCGACTATATGTTTCGGCTTGCCCATATCTCAGACATCCATCTGTCGCCTCTGCCACGCATTCGCTATCGCGAGTTAGCGTCAAAACGCATTACCGGCTACATCAACTGGCTGCGAAACCGTAAGAACGCAATGCATGGCACAGTGCTGGACAGCCTGATTGCCGATATGCTGGCGCAGAACCCTGATCATATTGCGGTCACCGGCGATCTTGTCAATCTGGCGCTCAATCTGGAAATCGACATCGCCCGCGATTGGCTTACCGGCCTCGGTAACCCCGACGATGTTTCCGTTGTGCCCGGCAATCACGATGCATATGTTCCGGGCGCGCTCGATAGATCCTGCCGCAAATGGGAACCATGGATGCGTGGCGATGGCATCGACAACCACGACGAGCGACCGGTATTCCCGTACATGCGCGCGCGCGGTCCGGTCGCCATGATCGGCGTTTCATCGGCACGCGCCACGGCACCTTTTATGGCCAGTGGCGATTTTCGCTCCGCTCAGGCCAAACGCCTTGCGCAACTGCTTGACGAAGCTGGTTCGCGGGGTCTTTTCCGTGTTGTGATGATCCACCATCCGCCAATCCACGGTGCAACGCCCACGCATAAGCGGCTCTATGGTATCCGTCGTTTCCAGAAAGTCATTCGCCAACATGGCGCAGAACTGGTCATTCATGGACACACGCATCTCGCCACGCGCTATGACATTGATGGGCCGAATGGCAACAAGGTTCCTGTGGTTTGCGTGCCATCGGCAAGCCAGAATTTCGGTGGGCATAAGCCACCTGCACGGTATAATATCTTCAATATCGACCGTAAGCCGGAAGGTGGCTGGCTGTGTTTATGGGAACAGCACGGTATCGAAGATGCGAGCGAGCGCATCATCAAAATTTCAGAGCAGAAGCTTTATTAGAGCGCCGTGGGCCTAATTGGGCCCACAAAGGTCGCTCTGACACTATAAATGAAAAAGGCGGCATTTCTGCCGCCTTTTTCTTCGATCACTTACCGATCACACGATTGGCAGCCGAAACAATGGCTTCCAGTGAAGCGCTGACGATATTGTCGTTGATACCGGCACCGAACAATTTGCCGTCTTGATATGCGACTTCGACATAAGAAATTGCCGCTGCGTCCGAACCCTGCTTGAGTGAATGCTCGGAGTAATCAACAACCGACATTTTCACGCCGAGATATTTCGACAGCGCATCGATGAAGCCATCGATCGGGCCTGTACCCTTGCCTTCGATATTCTTGGTCACGCCATTATCAGTGATTTCAGCGGTCAGAATGCGACGGCCTTTCTGCTCGGGATCAGGATAGGTGTGGTGATCCACGAACTTGATGCGGCCTTCCGCCTGCTCCACATAGAGCTTCTGAAACTCTTCATGAATACGCTTGGATGGCAACTCTTTACCTTCTTCATCCGTAATGTTCTGGATGATTTCGCGGAACTCCACCTGCAGATTGCGTGGCAGATTCAGGCCGTAATCGGCCTGGAGAATGTAAGCGATACCGCCCTTACCCGACTGCGAATTGATGCGGATGATCGCTTCATAGGAACGGCCAACATCCTGCGGATCGATTGGCAGATATGGCACTTCCCAGACCGGTGAATTGGCAGTCTTGCGAACCTTCATGCCCTTGTTGATCGCATCCTGATGCGAGCCTGAGAAAGCCGTATAGACCAACTCGCCCACATAAGGGTGACGCTCTGCAATCTTCAGCTGGTTCGAATATTCGTACACATCCTTCATGCGATTGATGTCTGTGCAATCCAGCTCAGGATCAATACCCTGCGTGTACATGTTGAGCGCCAGCGTCACCACATCGACATTGCCGGTGCGTTCGCCATTGCCGAACAGCGTACCTTCAACACGGTCAGCACCGGCCATCAGACCCAGTTCGGTCGCAGCGATGCCCGTGCCACGGTCATTATGCGGATGCAGCGAAATGATCAGGTTTTCGCGATTATCGAGATTGCGGCACATCCATTCAATCTGGTCGGCATAAACATTTGGCGTGTTCATTTCGACTGTTGAAGGCAGATTGAGGATCAGCTTGTTCTCAGCAGTCGGTTTGACAATTTCTGTCACCGCATTGCAGATTTCCAGCGCCACTTCCAGCTCGGTGCCGGTGAAGCTTTCCGGCGAATACTGGAAGCGATAGCCACCCCCTTCAGCATTGGCTGCTTTCGCAGCCATATCCATGATCATCTTTGCAGCATCGGTCGCAATCTGCTTGATGCCCTTGACGTCCTTGTTGAAAACGACGCGACGCTGCAATTCACTGGTCGAATTGTAGAAGTGGATGATTGGCGTCTTCGCACCTTCCAGCGCTTCAAAAGTACGCGTGATCAGTTCAGGGCGGCACTGCACCAGCACCTGCAAATCAACTTCGTCAGGCGTATCGCCCTGTTCGATTGCCCAGCGGCAGAAGTCGAAATCAGTCTGCGAAGCCGATGGGAAGCCAATTTCGATTTCCGGGAAACCCATATCGACCAGCAGGCGGAACATGCGCTCCTTGCGGTCGTGGCCCATTGGGTCAACCAAGGCCTGATTGCCGTCGCGCAGATCGACCGAGCACCAGATTGGCGCCTTCTCGATGCGCTTTGCAGGCCATGTACGGTCATCAAGCTTTGGAAATGGAAACGGCGAATATTTTACAGCCGCGTCAGGCATGCCTTTAGGCTTTGCAGCGGAGACAGTCGTATTTGGATTATGGTTCATGGTCTTCTCATCCTCCCGGCGCAAACAGTTCTGCACTGTCATAACGACACGGATATCTCGTCTTAAAATTCAAATGTGGATTTTGAGAAAGGAGCATGCGTCAGCGGGACTTCAATCGACCGCCGGACGCTCCTTTCAACGAGCCCGGCGATCGCCGCTAAGGCCGAGGGTAAGAAGCGAGTTTAGAACGCAAACATTTACGCGCGCGCTGGAAGCGGCGGCGGAATGTTCCAGAGATGTTGCGTTCTTCATAACCATGGAGACGCTTTTACACTCGAGGTTCAAAACGCGCAAGCTGCTATTTGTTTTATGCGCACCCCGAAAAGTGCGTAGCGGTTTTCGGATGGGATGCGCATCAAATATAAAGATTAGAGCGCCGATCTGATAAAATCAGATCGAAACGCGCTCTATGCAAAAGGCACGGAACTCGTGCCCAGCGGCAGTTTTGCCTCATCTTCCGGCTCAACGTGGATCACGACGCGCGCGCTTTCGATCTGCGCTTTCAGTGCATCTTCGATTCGGTCGCATATGATATGTGCGTCGCCCACGCTCATATCGGCGACCACAACCAGATGAAACTCGATGAAGGTGACACGGCCTGCAATGCGGGTCTTGAGATCATGAACTTCCAGCGCACCACCGGCATTCGCTGAAATCACATCGCGAATGCGCATTTCCTCGGCAGGCTCGACCCCAATATCCATCAAGCCCTGCACTGATTTATTGATAACGCCCCAGCCCTGCCAGAGAATGTTGATCGCAACCAGAATTGCGAGCAGCGGATCGAGTATCGCCCAACCCGTAATGACGGCACCGACAAGGCCAACCAGAACGCCGACCGACGTAAACACGTCAGTCATAATATGCTGGCCATCTGCTTCTAAAGCAGGCGAACGCGCACTGCGACCCGTGCGAATGAGCAGCATAGCCCAGAAAGCATTTATCGCAGCAGCGCCCGTATTGATCGCAAGACCCAGCCACGGCTCATCAAGCTGACGCGGATTCTCAAGCGCAGACCATGCTTCTTTTGCAATCAAAAGGGCTGCAATCGTAATCAGCACACCTTCAACAACTGCCGAAATATACTCTGCCTTATGATGACCAAACGGATGGTTTTCGTCGGCTGGCTTGTAGCTGACACTGATTGCCCACCATGCACCGAGTGCCGCAATGACATTGACGATCGATTCCAGAGCATCCGAATAGAGTGCCACGGAGCCAGTCAGCGCATAGGCCAGATATTTCAGCCCCATTACGCCCAGCGCAACAGGAATCGACCAAGCGGCGAGCCGCCGAACTTTTACACTCGCGTCCATCACGAACCTTCAGATACTTAAATTCTTGTCCCGACCAGCGGGTTGAGCTCAATATGAAGCTCACTGCGCATTCACTCTGGCCAAGCCAGTCAGCAGCATTTCGATAGCCGTTCTATAGCCTAGAAAGCTCAAGTATCGAACCCCTCTTCTGCACTTATCGCATTTAATTTTCTCCTGCAAATGCAAGGCATTACAGTTGCAAATGGTTCGCTAAAGCAGCTCCGGAAAACTATGGTTTTATAAGGCCCTAAATGCAAAACCGGCCGCAGTTTTCACCACGGCCGGTTGATTGTTTTGTCGAACAGAAATGCTGTTAGTAGTTGCTACGACGCGCTTTATGCTTTCTTGCCAGATGCGTCACAACATTTTCGATCATTCGCATCCCCGCATTATGCCCCAGCGTCATGATGGATTCGGGATGGAACTGAACGGCTGCCACAGGCTCTTTCTTATGTTCGAATGCCATGATGACGCCGTCTTCCGTCTCCGCCGTTACCAGAAAATCATCCGGCAGACGTTCAGGATCGGCAAAGATCGAGTGGTAGCGCCCAACCGTCACTTCCTTCGGCAAGCCTGAGAAGATGCGTTCCGGCTTTGAAACCCGGATACGCGACGGCTTGCCATGCATCGGAATGCGCAGCTGGCGCAGCGTACCGCCATAGGCTTCGGCCAGCGCCTGAAGCCCAAGGCAGACACCGAAGATCGGCAGTTCCCGCTTGCGCGCCTTGTCGATGGTCGCCTTACAATCAAAATCCTGAGGCGTACCCGGTCCGGGCGACAGCACGACAAGATCAGGATTGATGCGATCGAACACTTCTTCAGCAACCGGCGAACGAACGGTCGCAACTGTTGCGCCGGTCTGGCGGAAGTAATTGGCGAGTGTGTGCACAAAAGAATCTTCGTGATCCACAAGCAGGATCGAAATCCCCTCGCCCACTTTTGCCGCCACCCGCTCTTCTACCACATGATTGCTCTTCTGCGCTTCACGCACGGCGGCAATCATTGCAGATGCTTTCAGTTCGGTTTCTGCTTCTTCCTCTTCCGGATTGGAATCAAACAGCAGCGTCGCACCGGCACGGATTTCAGCCACGCCGTCTTTCACACGGATCGTGCGAAGCGTGAGACCGGTATTCATGTCGCCGTTGAAATGCATCATGCCGATAGCACCGCCATACCATGCACGGGGGCTGCGTTCGTTTTCTTCAAGGAAGCGCATAGCCCAGAGCTTCGGCGCACCGGTTACCGTTACAGCCCATGCGTGGCTGAGGAAGCCGTCAAACGCATCCATGCCATCGCGCAGACGGCCTTCAATATGGTCAACCGTGTGGATCAGACGCGAATACATCTCGATCTGACGACGACCGATAACGCGTACAGAACCCGGCTCGCAGACGCGGCTCTTGTCGTTGCGATCCACGTCCGAGCACATGGTCAGCTCAGACTCGTCTTTCTTGGAATTGAGCAGTTTCAGGATCTGCTCGGAATCTGAAATCGCGTCTTCACCGCGCTTGATTGTGCCCGAAATCGGGCAGGTCTCGATGCGACGGCCATTGACGCGCACGAACATTTCCGGCGAAGCGCCAACCAGATACTCGTTCTCACCGAGATTGATGAAGAAGGAATATGGAGATGGATTGATCGTCTTCAGGCGTCGGAAAATCTCGGAGGGTGCCGTGTGGCAGCGTTCATAGAACGTCTGTCCCGGCACAACTTCGAACAGATCACCACGCTGGAAGCTGGCCTTGGCACGCTCGACCAGCTTGGCATATTCGCCAGGATTGTGATCACCGCGCTCCAGGTCCCGTTCAGCAGGCTTGAAAGCTTGCACTGGTGTGGCCCGATCAAGATCGTGTGTGGATGAACCGCCGCAAACAAACTCGTAACGATCTACCCAGGCGCGTGCCGAATAATGATCCGCCACAAAGATTTCATCAGGAATGAAAAGCACCAGATCACGCTGATCGTCCGGGCGCTTCAACTTGTACTGGATTGGATCGAACTGGAATGCGAGATCATAGCCGAAAGCACCGTAAAGGCCGAGATTTGCATCTTCTTCAGAGAAGAACAGGCCGACAATCGCACGCAGCACGGTAAAGACCGACGGCATACGTGAGCGTTCTTCTTCGGTGAAGGTGCCGGTGGGTTCAGCAATCGTCAGCTCGATAAGATCTTCGTCGGCCTTATCGACCTTCACTTCGGCAAGCGCCTGCACCGTCTTAAGGATCGGACGCAGCAGGATCGTGCCGCGCTTGTTTAGCGCTTCGATACGCATCTGGCGAGCACGCGAGGTGATCACGACTGGCGGATCGACAATTGCCGTGTCCCATCGCGTGTAGCGGCCAGGATATTCGTAGTTGGAAGAAAAGACCGCGCCCCGCCGCTCATTGAGAGCATCGATATAAGTTTCGATGGCTCCCTTATAAGCAGTCAGATGGCGCACGCGTTCGACAACAACGCCGCCCGCTGTCTCGTGCCTGAATATCTCGCTATCCGCAATCTTCGCATTCATGACTGGCAATTCCCAAGTGTTATACGTTATCGAGCACTTCCAAAACCCGGCATTATTCGGATAGCCAAACAAAAAGGCCGCCCGGATAATCCCAGCGGCCTTATCTAAAACGCAAATGCACAAACGCCTGCGTGGCCGCTTTTAGCGAGCCCACCACCAGATTTTTGTATCAATGCGCGAAATGTTCATGGCGATACTGTTAGCCTTCCCTCGCATCGCTTGCAACTGGAAAATTGAACTCCTGAACGGAGCACACCATGCCTGCCATCCCGTTCCTGTCATCCCACTCCTGTCATACTTGTCAGTTTCGCTGCAGAACGAAATTTTTCAGACTATGCCGGATAGAACGGTGAGGAGAAAATCCGGACATATGAACCGGTCGAGACTATCCACCAGGACCTGAGCCGAAAACGCAAAGCGACTTTGCGTGACGCAAATGCGCCAAAACAAATAGATAGAGCAGCTTCAGCCTCAACTGAAACTGCTTTCGCCCTTGTTCAGGACTACTCGACTTATGGTCGGCGTACCTTTACCGGCGAGCAGTAGGTATAACACCTGCCAGACGTCATGACTTTATACGTGCAATATCACTTTAAGTATACCCGCATACTACTATAGGTTGTATATAGCTGGCAACTGTTAGTTCTATCGTTGATCCCTTCTTTTCAACCGCATGAAAGGGATCCAACTTATGTGTGCGTCAAAAGTTTTACCTTGCGCCAAACGCAGAATTCGGATTCATTTCGCAAGCAAATCATTTATAATTAATCAATAAAAAGACGCCGAAGCAGGCAGTCAAATGGGGACAACGATGAAAAATATCGATGCGATGGACAGGAGTATTCTGCACGCGCTTCAGGAAAACGGCCGACTGACCAACACTGAACTCGCTGATCGCATTAATCTTTCCCAGACTGCAACCGCAGAACGCGTCAAGCGCCTGACGCGAGAGGGGTATATTCTCGGCTATTCAGCGCATCTGTCGCCCAAAATGCTCGATCGCTCAATGTTGGTCTTTATCGAGATCAAACTCGACCGCACCACACCGGAAGTCTTTGAAACATTCTCTACTTTCACACGTGGCAATCCCGACATTCTGGAGTGCCACATGGTTGCAGGTGGCTTCGATTATCTGATCAAAGCACGCGTATCCGATATGGATCATTATCGGCGGTTTTTGTCGGAGGCGCTGCTGTCGTTACCCGGCGTGCGAGAGTCCCACACCTACGCGGTTATGGAAGAGGTCAAAGAAACGTCGCACATCGCTGTGTGACACTGGAATCATCGGCAACCCGTATAAACCTACTGCCAGCGTGATGACAGTATGAGACGGCACGTTGCCGATATCCGCTTGCCAATAATTATTTACGGGTATATACCCGCATAATGTCCAATCCATGTTTCTGCATCCTTCTGCGCCAGGCGGCGAGAAAATCTTCCAGCGTTTACGACCAAGCGCTGGCGCCGCTTGGCATCAATGTTGCCCAGTTCAGCCTGCTGCGAAAGATTTCGCGCGCGCAATCGATCTCATTGACCGAACTTGCCCGGCTTGCCGATCTTGATCGGTCAACCATGGGCCGCAATGCGAAGGTGCTGCAGCGTATGGACCTCGTCGAACAGACGCCGGGTGAAGATCATCGTGAGACCCACATCGCTTTGACGGCGATGGGCCGCGACCTTGTCGAGCGCGGCGCACCGCTATGGGATGAGGCACAGGAAGAAATAGAAGCAAAACTTGGGAGCGAGGGAGTGGAGCAATTGCTTACCCTTCTCCGCGCCTTTGACTGAAAACAATGACCAAAAGCCCATTCAGCCTGTAACTGGCAAACTGGGTTGATTTTCAACTTTGCGGCTGTTCAAAAATCAGCCAGTGTCCGAAAGCGCCGAGAATGATTTCAGCCAGCCTTGCCAGTTTTCTTGCGCAACGAAACATCCATTATGGATGGGTCGTCGCTGCTGTCACCTTCCTCACCATGCTGGCAACGGCTGCGGCGATGGGATCAGCAGGCATATTGATTGAGCCACTTCAAAGTGAGTTCGGCTGGACCAACGCGGATATTTCCTTCGCCATGGCTCTGCGTCTGGTTCTGTTCGGGCTGATGGGGCCATTTGCAGCTGCCTTCATGAACCAGTTTGGTCTTCGTCGGGTGGTCATGACAGCATTGATCATGATTTCATTGGGCCTTGTCGGCTCGATTTTCATGACGGAGCAATGGCAGATGGTGGCACTTTGGGGCGTCGTCATCGGACTTGGCACAGGCATGACCGCGCTCGTGCTGGGCGCGACCGTTGCCGCACGGTGGTTTGAAAAGCGCCGCGGCCTCGTCGTCGGCATGATGACGGCCAGCAACGCGACCGGACAGCTTATTTTCATGCCAATTCTGGCCAGTGTAAGCCAAAACATCGGCTGGCGCATGTCGCTTACAATTGTCATTTCCTTCCTGCTGGCAGCCCTTTTGCTGGTTCTGGCGCTGATGCGCGACAATCCGGCCGATATTGGCCTCAAGCCATATGGTCGTACAGCGCCCATGCCTGCAGCAGAACCAAAGAAGCGCTTTGCATCGATGTTGCTCTCGCCTCTGGTAACGTTGCGTGAGGCCTCATCCACAACCACCTTCTGGGTGCTATTCATCACATTCTTCGTCTGTGGTTTTTCCACAAACGGCTTGATCCAGACCCACTGGATTGCGCTTTGCGGAGACTTCGGAATTGTTCCTGTTGGTGCAGCGGGCATTCTCGCGGTCATCGGTGCCTTCGATCTCATCGGCACGATTGCGTCTGGTTGGCTTACCGACCGCTTCGACAATCGCTGGCTCTTGTTCTGGTTCTATGCCCTGCGCGGCCTGTCGCTCATCTATCTGACGTTCACAGATTTCACACTCTACGAGCTTGCACTCTTCGCAGTGTTCTATGGCCTCGACTGGGTAGCCACCGTGCCACCAACCGTAAAGCTTGCGGCTGAACAGTTCGGCCCTGAAAAGGCTGGCATGGTGTTTGGCTGGGTATTCACTGGCCATCAGGTGGGCGCGGCTGCAGCTGCGGCTTTCGCAGGCTATGTCCGCACCGATTACGATAGCTACACACCAGCACTTATTCTGGCAGGTGCTATGTGTTTCGCTGCTGCTGCGATGGTGTTTCTCATCAATCGCCCGTCGAGACGTGCTGTGCTTCAGGCATCATGATGCTAGTGGTTCGATTCCGACATTTGGATCCCGCAGTTACAAGCACCGAACAAATGTCGGAATCGCGAAGACCACTAGCAACTTTATGAATCTAGTGGATTTTTCGAATTTGACGTTTGAAACGGCATTGATGTCAGTCGGGATTCAAACGTCAAATTCAATCCACTCGAGCGCATTCCGAAAAGTGTGAAGCGGTTTTCGGAAAAGATGCGCGCTAAAGAAAAATGATCCGAGTGCCGATCTGATTGAAATCAGGTCAGCACTCGGATCGTCTCCTGCCCTTTCTGTTCAGCGCCAGCACACCGAGGCTGATCAGAAGGGCAGCAGCAGTGTCGGTCCATCCCGGCACCTCACCAAGCAGCAAAAGCCCCAATACCAACGTCGCAACCGGGATGAGAGCGGACAGGGCTGCTCCTGCCGCTGTTCCCAACAGCACGACTGCACGATTGAAAGCAAAGACACCGAAGGCCGAGGTCAGAACGCCCTGATAAAAGCCCTGCAGAGCGATGTCGCCCCAAGCGGTTTCGCTAATGCCCTTGTTAAGAAAAAGCACGTAAATCGGCAGGAACACCAGAGCAGAGGCAACGGCTGCAATCGCCGTAGCATGAAGACCATCCATGCCTTTCCGGCGAAAGACCATCACGTAGATCGACCAGACCAGCGCAGCTGCAAAAAAGGAGAGATGCCCCATCATCTCCTGCCCGCCCAATTGTGAAAGGCCTGCGATCAACCCGCTTCCAATCAGGATCAGCACCACCCCGACCCAACGCGACAGCGCCAGCCGTTCCTGAAGCAAAAGAACACCCAGGATAGCGACGAGTGCTGTCATCAGGCCAGGGATAAGCGCTGCCGCGTGCGATGCAGGCGCGAATTGCAGCCCATAAACCGTCAGAAGCGCATAGGGAAAGCCTGCGCCGGACGCGAGCAGCACGAAGCCAAGCGGCCCCAATTGCCGGAAGCCAAACCCTTTCGCGAAGACCACCGGCAACAGCACCAACCCTGCCACGCCAAAGCGTAATGCAATGATGTCCGATGGCATGAGTGCTGTTTTAAAACCAAAGCGGGTCAGCACGAATGAACCTGACCAGACGAGGACGCCCGAAAGCCCCCAGACCAAGCCCCTTATCGTATTGGATGTTGAAACCGAGATAGTCGTATCTGTGGTGGCCGTCATATCTGCTGTGCCCTGCTTCGTGAATAGTGGGGCGACTATTGCAGAAACCCGAAATGCAGACGGCACGGATAAGCCAAATATGAGATATTAGAAATTCTTATGCCGCTTTGATATTTGCTTCTTTGGCAACCGCACAGAAACTGTCGATCAAGTGCTTTACCGGGCTATCCGCACGATAAACGATATAGACCGTCCTGAACGTTGGTGGATCGAGCCTGATCGCCCGCAGATCATGCAGATCGGAACCCGGAAGACTGATTTCCGATAGCAGTGTCATACCGATGCCATGCCGCACCATTTCGAGCACGGTAGCGACGTCCCTCGTTCTGACCTGCTCGCTGCGTGCGCCACTATCCGCATGAATGATACGATCGATGATCAGCTCGCATCCAGCAGCCGCAATCAGCTGTCGATCACGCAAATCACCTGGAGCAACCAGATCACGCCGCATGAATGGATCATCACGGCGCCCCACGGCGACCAGCTCCTCCTGCCCCACTTCTGTTGCTTCAAGACCTGAAGCCGGTAACGAGGTAATACCCAAATCGGCGATACCTTCGCTGACCCAGAGACTCACATCGTCATGACCACCTTCAAAGGTGCTTAACTCCACACGCGGATGAAGCCGCAGAAACGTTTTACGCAGATCAGGCACAACATATTCAAGCTGGCTGGGAATAGCCGCCACGCGCAGCCTGTCTGGCACATTCGTTACCATCTTGCGTGCCTGCGCTTCGATCCGGTCCACAGCCGATAAAGCACTGCGCGCATCATCAAGAATAGTCTGCCCGAAAGCAGTCAGCATCGCACCATCACGTTTGCGGGCAAGCAGATCCAGTCCGAGGATTTTTTCCAGCGTCGCCAGCGCCTGACTGGCACCCGATTGAGTGAGGCCAAGCTTGCGCGCTGCCGCGCCCACGCTGCCGGTTTCGGCTACTGCTTCGAGCAAGCGCAACTGGACGAGACTGATTTTCATAGCCTAACTTCCAAGTGCCGCATCGCCCCAATCGGCACGACGCGCCCAGCGGAAAAACTCGCCATCCCGCTTGGTGACAAGACGTTCTTCAGCACTTCCATCTTCATTGCACAGCTTCAATGCGACCTTGCCGCCACCGATACGCGTTGGCGCAATCACCCGCGCTGATACAGCAAGCGACGGATCACGTGTTGCAGCCAGATAGATGAACTTCTCGTCTTCCCATGGCACCTCGGCATCCTTGGTCAGACGATGAATACGCGAACGGGCAACACGACGCGAAAAATGGCACCAGTCAGGTGCAACCAACGGGCACTCGAGCTGATGCGGGCATGGCGCCGCAATATGCGCGCCCTGTTCAATGAGCGCTGCGCGTGCATCGAGAATACGTTGCCAGCCTGCAGGTGTTCCCGGTTCGACAATCACAAACAAATGACGGGCCGAGGCCCATAGCCGCTCGACAAGCACCTTGCGATCAAGGGGAGCGAGCTCATCAAGAACATAGGCAATCGTCACGAGATCCGCCTGCGGCAAATCAAGCTTTTCCTTGACCAGATCGCCTGCGCGCCACTCGGTTTGAAACCCCACATTTTCTGCAAGCTTGCTGCCCACAGCACGGATCGCCGGGCTTGCTTCGATCATGGTCGCAGACTTGAGATCAGACCAGCATTCGCGCGCAGCCCAAAGTGCAGTCCCCGGCCCACAGCCAACATCAAGCATAGTCTGAGGTGTGAAATACGGGCACACTTCTGCAACACTCTCAAGGCTTGCGCGCACTGCGGCATAGGTCGCAGGCAGTCGTGCAGCAAGATAAGCCTTGGCCGCAAGTTCATCAGAAATATGCAGACGTCCATCGCGCGTTTCCGCGCGATAGCGCCGCGAAAGAACCTCAGACGCACGCTTGAGGTCAGCCAGAGCTACCCCTTCAAGCGACGCGTCCACAGCCTGACGCAATAGTGACGGCAATTCCATCGCAGATCAGCGCTCCAGAACCTGCTTTACGTCGACCAGATTGGACCGAACACGCAGGATATAAAAGCCCATTGTCGTCAGATGCGATGGCGTAAACCAAGCATCAGGGCTTCCATTGGAAACGATGAATGGCTGCATATCGAGCGCCGAGCGCAACTGCCGCTCCATTTCGTCCCACACACCATCAAGATGCTTTTCAGCCAGAACACCGCGGAAATCCGAATGGGCAGCACGCAGCAGACCGTAATAGGCATAGAGTTGGCCATAGGCGAACCAGAAGCGATCATCGGCACGCGTATCGAACCAACCGGCATGATAGTTTTCGGCACGATCCTTGAGGATTGCTGAGGTCGAACCCAGATCGCTGGCAATACGGTCGACAAACTGAATCAGATTGTCGGCGCGCGCATCAAACGTGGCCTGACAGTTTTCAAGACGCGTGTTGAACGAACGCAGGTCCTTGATGGCCGAGCGATAATAGCTTGGCGTCGGGGTCTTAGGACCAAACGGGCTCAGGCCGAAATACCAGGCATCTTCGGCAAACTGCAGATTACCGCGTGCCTTTTGAAGATCGCCATCGATTTGCGAGGTGCCGCGCAGACGGCCGATATTGTCCACCAACTCGATTGCCGTGCGGCGCACAGCTGCATTGATGCCGCGCTGGAACGACGCCTTGTTGTCGAGGAAAGGCGTGCGATCCCAATCGATTCCAAAGAAGCCAACCTTGTAGAGCAGCATGGAGGAAATCCACGCATTCTGGTTCACGTTGAAATCAGTGAGATCAGCCGCAACTTCGGCAATTGCAGAAGGCGAACACTTACGCGCAGTCGATGGAATCTGCGCGGCCTGCATCGGCTGCGCCTGTGATTCTGTCGGGGTTTCGGATTGCGTGCTTGTGTCGCCGTTACCAGCAGCAGGTGTCGTATCCGTGCCGCCAGAGCTTTTTTCGGAAGGTGTTGACGTTGCAGGTTCGGGCGTTGCCGCGAGCGGCACAGGCGTCGTCTGAACTGCTTCGCCGGGTGTTACCGCCGTTTGGTAGCTGTACTTGGCGGGATAGTCGGGATTGAAATTAGTCCAGACCTGCGTTTGCCAGATAAAATAAATATAAAGGCCGCCAAGTCCGATCACGATGACGGCAATCGCAACTTTCCACAAATTTCCCAATTTAAGAAAAAGCCCCCATAAACCGCCGAGCGGTACTGCTATCAAGCGGGCCAATGCCGCGATAAATCGACCAAGGAAGGAGAAAACGCCCCGTACTGCATTCCACACCGTAAAAATTCCTTCCTCTTGCCTGCAATTGCAGGCTATCCGACACTTTGATCTATCCGGGCAACTGGCCCGAAAAGCCACTGACCAATGATCAGCATATTCTGATGAGCTTCACACATCTCAAATAGAGTGCGGCAAGCTTTTCGACAACCTTGAACCAGTCTGTCTCCGACTTTATCGCGTGTTTTCAGCGCTCAAGGGTTGAAACAAGATGCCCCTTGCGTAACATGGCGCCACTTCGCACTGCTTCGGCTTTAAAAGCCTCATCTGCAGAACCTTTTTGACTGACGGTCCAGAAAAACGAGTACAACACACCCCAAAGTCGCAATCAGAAATATTTTCGCCGCAATGGTACTTGATCGGCGAAATCTTTGGTGTTTGCTAACAGCCGGAACCGGAAAAACAATCAACCGTCAAAACGGCCCGGTTAATGGAGAGAGAAATGAAGTCCACATCGACGTCCACACTCAAGTTTGCATTGAGCACGCTAGCCTTCACGACAGCTATTGTTGCATTGCCCGGTACCAGCTTTGCGGCCGAACCGGCAAGCTGCTCCACCGTTCGCTTTTCCGATGTGGGCTGGACCGACATCACCTCCACCACAGCGGTAGCCACCGAAATTCTGAAAGGCCTCGGCTACAAGACCGACATCAAGGTTCTTTCTGTGCCGGTGACCTATGCGTCGCTCAGTAAGAAGGACATCGACGTGTTCCTCGGCTACTGGAACCCGTCCATGAGCGCCGATCTCAAGCCTTATCTGGATGACAAGACCGTCGAAACGCTCCGCACCAATCTGACGGGCGCGAAATACACCCTCGCCGTACCAAAATATGCCTATGATGAAGGCCTCAAGGACTTCAAAGATATTGCCACTTTCAAGGACAAGCTTGGCGGCAAGATCTACGGCATCGAACCCGGCAATGATGGCAATCGTCTGATCCTCGACATGATCAGCAAGGATGCTTTTGGTTTGAAGTCGTTTGAACTCGCTGAATCGTCCGAACAGGGCATGCTTGCACAGGTTGGCAAGAACGTCCGCGGCAAAGAGCCGATCGTCTTCCTCGCCTGGGAGCCGCATCCGATGAACAAGCGCTTTGAAATCGCCTATCTGACCGGTGGCGACGATTTCTTCGGCCCGAACCTCGGCGGCGCGACAGTCGAAACCAATGTCCGTGCAGGCTATGCGCAGGAATGCCCGAACGTCGGCAAATTCCTTACCAATCTCGAATTCCAGCTCGAAATGGAAAACGAGATCATGGGCAAGATTCTTGACGACGGCGAAGACCCAGCGAAGGCTGCAACTGCTTGGCTCAAGGCAAATCCTGCTGTTCTCGACAAATGGCTCGACGGTGTGACCACCGCCGATGGCAAGGAAGGTCTGCCAGCCGTAAAGTCGGAACTCGGCTTGTAATCTTTAAAGCCACAGGCCGCGGATCACCGCGGCCTACTCTTTTGTGAGTAAACTATCGGAGCGCATCCCGAAAAGGGTGAAGCGGTTTTCGGACAGGATGCGCGTTAAGATAAACAAAAAGCACGCAGCAGGAGACATGATCGTTGAACTGGCTGACGGACTATAAGATTCCAGTCGGACCAACCGCGAAGTCGGTGGTCGATTGGCTTACGAACAATATGGGTGGTTTTTTCGATACGCTTGCTGCGATCATGCAGTGGCTCATCGATGGGTTGTTATACTTATTGCAGTTCCCCCATCCCCTCATCCTGATCGCCATTTTTGCCGTGATCGCCTGGTTCATCCAGCGCCGCATTTCGGTGGTGATCCTCACCGTCATCGGCTTTCTGTTCATCATCAATCAAGGCTATTGGGACGGCACGCTCAAAACGCTGACGCTGGTTTTGTCAGCCTGCTTCCTCTGCATGGCAATAGGCGTACCGCTCGGCATTGCAGCCGCCCATCGCCCTACGCTTTATGCAGTCCTGAGGCCGATTCTCGATCTGATGCAGACATTGCCGACCTTTGTGTATCTGATCCCGGCTATCGTCTTCTTTGGCATCGGTATGGTGCCGGGCTTGCTGGCAACAGCGATCTTCGTGCTGCCCGCGCCGGTGCGACTTACCCATCTTGGCATTTCATCGACGCCTTCCTCGCTCATAGAAGCCGGTGAAGCTTTCGGCGCATCCCGCACACAGCTTCTCTGGAAAATCGAGCTGCCTTATGCCATGCCGCAAATTCTTGCCGGCTTGACACAGACGATCATGCTGTCGCTATCCATGGTGGTGATTGCAGCGCTCGTGGGGGCTGATGGTCTTGGCGTGCCGGTGGTCCGAGCCCTGAACTCGGTCAATACCGCACTGGGTTTTGAGTCAGGTTTCGTCATTGTCGTGGTCGCCATTGTGCTTGACCGCATCTTCCGCGCCGGACGCGAGAAATAGGAGACACGACCATGACGATCATCGCACTGGAAGATGTCAGCATCATTTTCGGCGAGAATGTCGATAGTGCGCTGGAACTGGCAGATCGTGGCGCTTCACGTTCGGAAATTCAGGCTGAAACCGATCTCGTTCTGGGCGTGCATGACTGCGCGCTCAATATTCAGGAAGGCGAGATTCTCGTCCTGATGGGCCTCTCTGGTTCCGGAAAATCAACACTGCTGCGCGCCATCAACCGGCTCAATCCAATTTCACGCGGCCGCGTTCTGGTGCGTGACGGTGAGCGGACAATCGATGTCGGCAAAGCCGATCGGGGAACGCTTCGTCATCTGCGCACCGAACTCGTCTCGATGGTGTTTCAGCAATTTGGTCTGCTGCCATGGCGCACGGTTGAAGAGAACGTGGCATTCGGGCTGGAAATTTCCGGCATGCGCAAGGAAGAGCGGCTCGCACAGGCACGCAAGCAGCTTGAACTTGTAGGCCTGCAGGACTGGGCCAAGCGCAAGGTCGGCGAACTTTCCGGCGGCATGCAGCAGCGCGTCGGCCTGGCTCGTGCCTTTGCAACCGGCGCACCTATCCTGCTCATGGATGAGCCGTTTTCAGCGCTCGATCCGCTCATCCGCACGCGTTTGCAGGACGAACTACTGGCTTTTCAGTCGCGGCTCAAGAAAACAATCGTTTTCGTGAGTCATGATCTCGACGAAGCTATGAAAATAGGCAATCGCATTGCCATCATGGAAGGCGGGCGCATTGTTCAATGCGGTACCCCGCAGGAAATTCTTCTGCAGCCGGCGGATAAATATGTCGCCGATTTCGTGGCGCATATGAACCCGCTGGGCGTTTTGTGCGCAGGCGATATCATGATGCCCTTTGATCGAAATGCCGCGCCTCGGCCGTTTGCGGCAACTGCTCGACGCGAAACGCTTATCCGTGAACTGATGGGTGTTATTGCAGACAGCAGCGGCGATGTGGGCATTGTCGAGAACGGTGCCATCATCGGCAAAATTGCCGCCGACGACATCGTGCGGGCGCTCGCCTGGCATCAGCAACGCGGAACATCTACTTAAACAAAAGACGCTGGAGTAGAGTTTGTTACCCAAAAAATAGCTGACAACAACACACTAACAAAAGAAACAATTAAATAAAAAAGCATTGCAGTACCGATAAATTGAGTGATCAAAACAATCACACCTATACTTCATAAAGGTACGGATCGCAATATTTCCGCTTTACAAACAAAAACCGCACATCTTCATGTGCGGTTTTTATGTTTTCAGGCTACTTATAGATAGGGGTCAGCTATGTGCTGCCTGTCTCGCTGCGGCACGTGCTTCAACACGGGCGCGGATCGCATCCACATCCGCACGCGGCGTGGCTGCAAAAAGCTTCTTCGTATAGTCGTGCTGCGGGTTGTTGAACACGTCGTCACGCGAGCCATATTCAACAACTTCACCGAAATACATCACCATCACATCGTCAGCGATGTAACGCACGACCGAAAGATCGTGGCTGATGAAAACGTAAGTCAGGCCGAACTCTTCCTGCAGATCAGCAAGAATGTTGAGCACCTGCGCCTGCACGGAAAGATCAAGCGCCGAAACCGGCTCATCGAGAATGAGCAGCTTCGGATTGAGCATCAGCGCGCGCGCAATCGCGATACGCTGGCGCTGACCGCCCGAGAACATATGCGGGTAACGATTGAAATGCTCCTTGCCAAGACCAACCTTGAGCAACATTTCCATCGACTTTTCGCGGCGCTCAGCAGCAGACATATTGGTGTTGAGCAACAGAGGCTCAGCCAGCACGTCGCCAATCTTCTGACGCGGATTGAGCGAACCGTAAGGGTTCTGGAACACGATCTGCACCTTCTGGCGCATTTCGGCTGTCAGACCGTCACGGGCAATGTTCACATCTTTGCCGCCAATCATCAGATTGCCGGATGTCTGCGGGTCGATCATGGTCAGAATGCGGGCGAGTGTTGACTTGCCACAACCCGATTCACCGACGATTGCCAGCGTCTTGCCTTTTTCAAGCTTGAAGCTCACGCCCTTGACGGCATGAACAACCTTTGGCTTGCCAAAAAGACCGCCACCAACATGGTAATCGCGCTTGATATCGCGCGCTTCGAGAACGATCTCGCTCATCACGCTTCTCCTGCGGCACTGTTTTGATAAACGAAATCGGATACCGTCGGCAGACGATCACCGGTCGCATTTTCCGGCAAGGCCGAAAGCAGCGCACGCGTATAAGGATGCTTTGGTGCAGAGAACAGCGACAACACGTCGGAGTCCTCCATCTTGTGGCCCTTATACTGCACGATCACGCGGTCGGCTGTTTCAGCAACAACACCCATATCATGAGTGATCATGATAAGCCCCATGCCGTGCTCAACCTGCAGGTTCATCAGCAGATCCAGAATCTGCTTCTGGATCGTCACATCAAGCGCCGTTGTCGGCTCGTCAGCAATCAGCAGCTTCGGGTTACACGCAATCGCAATCGCGATCATCACGCGCTGGCACTGGCCACCCGACATCTGATGCGGGAAGCTCGACAGGCGTTCACCGGCATCGCGGATACCAACCAGCTCCAACAGTTCAATCGCGCGGGCACGACTCGCAGAACCCTTAAGCCCCAGATGGCGTTTAAGAACTTCTTCGAGCTGATACCCCACCGTGAAGCACGGATTGAGGCTGGCAACCGGTTCCTGGAAGATCATCGAAATATCGCGTCCGATAATCTTGCGACGTTCCTTGTCGGACATCCCTTTCAGGTCCTGTCCGTCAAACATCATGCTATCGGCAGTCACTGTTGCGGTCTTAGGCAACAAGCCCATGACTGCAAGCATACCGACCGATTTGCCAGAGCCCGACTCACCCACGATGGCAAGTACTTCGCCCTTGTCCACCGAGATATCGATGCCATCGACCGCCTTGAAAGGACCAGTCGAGGTATCGAACGAAACCGTGAGGTTCTTGATTTCAAGCAGAGCCATCGATCAGCTCCTCTTCAATTTCGGGTCAAGCGCATCGCGCAGACCATCGCCGACCAGATTGATCGCGAGAACAGTGATCAGGATCGCAAGACCCGGGAAAGTCACAACCCACCATGCACGCATGATGAACTCACGCGCTTCTGCAAGCATTGTGCCCCATTCCGGTGTCGGCGGCTGCGCACCCATGCCAAGGAAGCCAAGTGCTGCAACGTCGAGAATAGCGTTGGAGAACGACATGGTTGCCTGAACAACCAGCGGTGCAAGGCAGTTTGGCAGAATGGTCTTGAACATGAGACGCAGCTTGCTTGCACCGGCAAGCTTGGCAGCTGTCACATATTCACGTTCCTTTTCGGCCATCACAGCTGCACGGGTCAGACGCGAGAAGTGCGGAAGCAGAACCAGCGTGATTGCGAGAACGGCGTTGATGAGGCCTGGCCCCAGAATCGCCACCAGAACCAGTGCGAGCAACAGCGACGGGAACGCCAGAATAACGTCCATGATACGCATGAAAATCGTATCGACACCACCGCCGAAATAGCCGGAGATGAGACCAATAGTGATGCCCAGGCACATCGAAATGATGACGATGACAAAGCCCACGAGTAGTGAATACTGAGCGCCATAGACGAGGCGAGAGAGCATATCGCGTCCGACGGCATCTGTGCCAAGCAGAAACTGCGTTGAACCGCCCTCTTCCCAGAAAGGAGGAGCCAACATGAAGTCACGGAACTGCTCCGAAGGGTTGTGCGGAGCGATAAGTGGCGCGAGAACTGCAACGATGACAAGCGCCAGGAATACGAAAAGACCGATGACAGCGCCACGATTGACGCTGAAATAGAACCAGAAATCTTTCAAAGCACGGATTTTTCCGACTTCGTTTACGGCTTCCGGCTGAATTGCTGAGTGTGTCATGATACCCTCACTTATGCCGGATACGCGGATTGATCAGACCGTAAAGCAGATCGACGACCAGATTCACGATCATGATGATGAACGCGATAATCAGCAGTCCGCTCTGCACGACCGGATAGTCGCGACGCGAAATGGAATCGAGCATCCATTTGCCGATTCCAGGCCATGAGAAGATCGTCTCGGTCAGGATTGCACCCGCCATAAGCACGCCGACCTGGAGGCCGATTGTGGTGATGACAGGGATCATCGCATTGCGCAGCGCATGAAGACCGATAACGCGGCGAACCGGCAGGCCTTTCGCGCGTGCAGTACGCACATAATCTTCACCGAGCACTTCCAGCATCGCCGAACGTGTCTGACGCGCAATCACCGCAAGCGGGATCGTTGCAAGCACGATGGTCGGCAGGATGAGATGCGAAGCCGCAGAAGCGAACGCGCCCTTCTGCCCCGACAGAAGGCTGTCAATCAGCATGAAACCCGTTACCGGTGGGAAATAATAAAGCAGCGAGATGCGACCTGAAACCGGCGTCCATTGCAGAACGCCTGAGAACATGATGATCAGCAACAAGGCCCACCAGAAGATCGGCATCGAATAGCCAACGAGCGAGATGCCCATAAGACCCTGATCGAACCATGAGCCGCGCTTTACAGCGGCAAGAACACCTGCCGGAATACCCAACAGAATCGCTACGATGATGGCGCAGACAGCAAGCTCAATCGTTGCTGGGAACAGTGTGAAGAATTCCACAAGCACCGGCTTTTTCGTGACCAGAGACTGGCCGAAATCGCCATGCAGAAGGTTCCAGACATAGTTGATATATTGCTCCCACAACGGACGATCAAATCCGAGCTGGGCCAATAGCTGCGCATGGCGCTCGGGGCTGACGCCGCGTTCACCTGCCATCAATAGCACCGGGTCGCCCGGCAATACGCGGACGAAGGCGAAAGCAACGATCGTGATGCCGATGAAAGTCGGTATCAGATAGAGGAGTTTGTTTAAAATAAAACGAAACATACAAAAACTCCGACCGGGTGCGGAGGAAACCTCCACACCCGGCCGCTGGTGTTGTCAGATTTTACTCGGAGATATCGACATCTTCGAAGCGATAATCACCAAGCGGGCTCTGCTTGAAGCCCGTAACCTTTGCAGACATCGGCACGAAGACAGTCGAGTGAGCAATGGTGTTCCATGGCGCCTGTTCCTTGAAGATCACCTGAGCTTCTTCATAAAGCTTGACGCGTTCTTCGTGGTTGGTCGAAACCTTTGCCTTCTGGATCAGGTCTTCGAATGGCTGGTAGCACCACTGTGCGCGGTTGTTCGAACCAACGCCGGCGCAGCCGAGAAGCGTGCCGAGGAAGTTGTCCGGATCACCATTGTCACCGGTCCAGCCAAGAATAACTGCACCATCGCGGTCCTTTTCGCCGGACTTCTTGAGATATTCACCCCATTCCATCGAAACGATTTCAGCGTTTACGCCAACCTTGGCAAAATCAGACTGCATGAGTTCAGCAGTACGACGTGCGTTTGGCATGTAAGGACGGCTGACAGGCATAGCCCAGAGCTTCATCTTCAGATCCTTGACGCCAGCGGCTTCGAGAGCCTTCTTGGCGGCTTCCGGATCGTACTTGTCGTCCTCGATCTTGTCGTTGTAGCTCCACATTGTCGGTGGGATTGGGTTCTTGGCAACCTGTCCTTGACCCTGGAACACTGCATCAACGATTGCCTGCTTGTTCACAGCCTGATTGAGAGCCTTACGAACTTCTGGCTTGTCGTATGGAGCGACAGTCGTGTTGTAAGCGAAGTAAGCAATGTTCAGACCAGCCTGTTCGTCAACCTTGAGGTTGGAATCGGCCTGAAGATCTTTAATGTCTGCTGGAGCAGGATAAGACATCAGGTGGCATTCGCCAGCCTTGAGCTTCTGCGCGCGGACTGCAGGATCGGTCGTGATTGCGAAAACCAGATCGTCGATCTTCGGCTTATCGCCCCAATAGTCCTGGTTAGCCTTGAAGCGGACGACGGCGTCCTTCTGGTAGGCTACGAACTGGAAAGGACCGGTGCCAACTGGAACCTGATTGAGATCGTCCTTCTTACCGTCAGCTGCGAGCTTGTCGGTATATTCCTTCGAGATGATCGAAGCGAAAGGCATCGAGATGTTGGCGAGGAACGCAGCTTCTGAACGGTTCAGAATGAACTTGACGGTGTTGTCGTCAACCTTCTGGATTTCCTTGATCAGCGTGCCCATTTCCATCGAATCGAAATATTCGTAGGTGATGCCAGCGGTGTATTCGTGCCAAGGATTTTCCTTGTTGCCCATACGGTCGAAGGAAAGGATCACGTCATCGGCGTTGAAATCACGGGTTGGCGTGAAATAGTCGCTCGAATGGAACTTTACGCCCTTACGCAGATGGAAGGTATATTCCTTACCGTCTTCCGAAACTTCCCAGCTTTCTGCAAGGCCCGGTACAACTTCCGTCGTGCCGTTCTTGAATTCTGCAAGGCGGTTATAGACCGGATGCGCCGATGCATCGAACGTGTCACCGCCGGTATAAGCTGCTGGATCGAAACCCTCAGGAGATGCTGGCGAGCAATATACAAAGGTCTTTGCCGATGCCGCGCCGCTCATCAGAGCGACAACTGCCGTTGCCGCCAGAAGTGTTTTATAGAATTTCATTTAGTGCCCGCCTCCACGGAAATAATATTGCGCGCACCCTAAGCGCGCAACCTGCCCTTATCGAAACGCTTGCCATGTCACATTGCAAGCGCAATCTTTAGAATCCCGTCATATTCTCAACCGATTTTGCCCGAAATTATTAGATTTTTATTCCGCGACATCGGTATGTTTTAGAAAATTGCGCTAACTGCCGTCAAATTATAATAATCTTCATGCTTAAAATATATACAAAACTGTCTCATCCAATGCAGCGCGACGATTGTACCCCGGCCAGATTCCGGTCCAGGATAAACAAAAATTGATATAGCGCTGTACTCCTGCATCCTCACCAGCTATTAACTGGTGAACCACCCTCATATTTGAGCCGGTTTTCATGTCAGAAGACAAAAGCCCCATCCGCCCCACCACTCCGGAAGCAATCCAGCTGGCGAAAGCACTGATGCGCACCTCCCGCTATGGTGCACTCGCCGTACTTGATTCATTGACGGGCAGACCTCTGGCCAGTCGCGTCGCTGTCGCCACTGATGTTAACGGGACACCCATCATTCTTGTTTCCGGACTGGCAGCACATACACCAGCTCTGATCGCTCATCCGGCCTGCTCGTTGTTACTTGGAGAGGCAGGAAAGGGAGACCCTCTTGCTCATCCGCGCATTACGCTCCATTGCACGGCTCGCAAGGTTGAGCGGAACTCGGCAGATTACTCGCATACAAGACGACGTTATCTGAATCACAATCCCAAGGGTTCGCTCTATGTAAACTTGGGCGACTTCGTTTTTTTCCGACTGGCTGTAGAGTCTGCCAGCCTCAATGGCGGCTTCGGCAAGGCCTTCAATCTTAGTCACGCCGACCTTATAAATTCGCCAGAAATGGCGAGTGTCATTGCCTTGTCGGAGCAAGACGACATTGATGACCTCAACGGCAAACTCGAAACCGAGATCGGCCTGCATGCGAAACGTCACAATGAAGCGGCGGGTCGCTGGAAAATAACGAGCCTCGATCCCGATGGCTTCAATCTGTCCAATGGGGACCACATCATTCGATCTCATTTTCCAGTACAAGCCGATTCTGGCGACGTAGCACTGAAAATGTTGACAGGTGCGCTTAAAACCGACGACTGAAACAAAACCCCGATAGTTTTGGGACAAATTTCCAGTTTTTTTAGCCGGTAAATATAAGCAAGCCCTTTTCAATTTCTCCGTATAGTATTAATTTTGAGATGCCTTCGACAAATGTTGTATGGGCATTTTTTAACCTAATGCTGTCTTACGGGGGTATGACTGCAAATGACCAATGAAAATAATTTTTTTGATTTAATAGAAAATGTTGATGAAGCAGCTGATTTTCTTTCAGCTCTTGCCAACAACAAAAGACTACTCATTTTGTGCAAGTTACTTCACAATGAAATGTCTGTTGGTGCTTTAGCAAAAGCAATTGATCTTAGCCAATCGGCGCTGTCCCAGCACCTCGCAAAACTACGGGCACTTGACCTCGTATCCACGCGACGTGATGCGCAGACAATTTATTATATGGTATCTTCACCCCACATTGAGTTGATGTTGTCTACGCTTTCAAGTCTCTATATGAGTCCTGTTCCACGCCGACGTGAATTGGCGGCGGTCGTACATCAGTAACGCACATCCATGAGGCATACGTCGTGCGATGAAGGAAGAAGAAACCGGATCGCACGGCGTTGTCGTAAGAATTTCCGATTCTGGCGATAGTCGTTTATCCCCCTATACGAATATTCGCGAAAAAGACCTGGTAGGCCGCCAACAGCGCTTCATTGCTGAAGGCAAGGTTGTCCTGAATGTCCTATTTTCGGCTCATGCCCGGTTCGAGACAGAGTCACTGCTCGTCCTCGAAAATCGCCTGAGTGGGTTAAAAGAGCAATTCAGGCATTTGCCTGCGGGAGTTACGGTTTATTCCGTGCCTCAATCCGTCATGGATGAGGTTGCGGGATTCCATGTCCATCGCGGAATTCTTGCCGTTGGACGACGAAAAGCCCAGCCCACACTTTCCGAGATGATCAGCCGCCTACCGGAAACGGCGCTCGTGGTGGTTTTGTGCGGCATTTCCAACCATGATAATGTGGGATCCATCTTTCGCAATGCTGCTGCATTCGAAGCTGACTGCGTCCTCCTTGACGAAACCTGCTGCGACCCGCTTTATCGAAAAGCAATCCGCGTTTCTGTAGGTGCCACGCTAAAGATGCCCTATTTCCACGGCTCAGCCATCGAAGACATTATCAGCACATTGCAGTCATCCGATTTTGACATATTGGCATTGAGCCCTTCTTCTTCGATGAGCATTTATCAGGCGTCGCACCATAGGCGCCAAGCTCTGCTGCTCGGCACGGAAGGAGAAGGCCTTCCGGCTCATCTGCTGAAGCGACTGACCGGAGCCCGTATCCCTATGTCCAAAGAGTTCGACAGCCTGAATGTGGCGACCGCTTCCGGCATCGCATTATCCCACTTCAGCCGGTTCGATTAGAGCGCATTCCGAAAAGTGTGAAACGGTTTTCGGACAAAGATGCGCGTTAAAACAAATATTTAGAGCGCCGATCTGATCCAATCAGGTCGAAACGCGCTCTAAAATAAACTCTAAAATAAAAAGCCTCCGAACAATGTCCGAAGGCTTCAAAATTCAAACTCATGTAGCGCTGTTTAGGCTGCAGATTCCTTCGACGTATTGGCAACCAGACGACGGAGCATTTCTTCAGCCTGCGGTTCGCGCTCTGAGCGCCCGATAAATCCGCCGCCAAACACGCGTGCCGTATTGCTGTCATCAGAATAAAGAACACAAGCCTGTCCGGGCGCGATGCCGCTTTCACCGTCAACGAGCTCTACCCATGTCTTTCCATCAGCATGATGCAGAACAGCAGGACGTGGCGGACGCGTCGAGCGAACCTTGGCGAAGACCTCGACCCCGCCTTCTGGCAGCGCATCAAGAGAACCATCACCCAGCCAGTTCACGTCGCGCAGGAACACCTTGTGCGTTTCGAGCGCTTCACGCGGACCGACGATAACGCGCGTATTGGCGGCATCAAGATGCACCACATAAAGCGGCTCACCCGTTGCAACACCAATGCCGCGACGCTGACCAACCGTATAATGCACGATGCCGTCATGGCGGCCCAGTACGCGACCATCGATATGCACGATGTCGCCCGGGGTCGCTGCTTCCGGCTTCAGCTTGGAAATGATGTCGGAATATTTCCCCTGCGGCACGAAACAAATGTCCTGACTGTCCTGCTTCTTAGCAACGGTCAGTCCCATTTCTTCGGCAATTTCACGCACCTGCGCCTTTGGCAGATGCCCGAGCGGAAAGCGCAGATAATCAACCTGATCCTGCGTGGTCGCAAACAGGAAATAGCTCTGATCACGATCGGAATCTTCCGGGCGGAACATCGCACGATGCGCGCCATTCAGCCGACTGCGGATATAATGTCCGGTTGCCAGCGCATCCGCACCAAGCTCGCGCGCCGTCTGCAAAAGATCAGCAAACTTGACGGTCTGATTGCAGGAAACGCAAGGAATCGGCGTCTCACCGCTCACATAGGAATTTGCAAATGGATCAATAACAGCTTCACGGAAGCGCGCTTCGTAATCCAGTACATAATGCGGGATGCCGAGGCTTTCAGAAACACGGCGGGCATCTTCGATGTCCTGGCCAGCGCAGCACGAACCAGCGCGATGCACAGCCGCACCATGATCGTAAAGCTGCAGCGTCACGCCAACGACATCATAGCCTTCACGTTTGAGTATCCCCGCCACAACGGATGAATCGACGCCGCCCGACATGGCGACGACAACGCGCGTGTCTTCCGGCTTTCCCGGCAGATCGAGGCTGTTCAGGCTCATGATTGATTCCAGCTTCCGGGCAAATGCCCTGCTTCTCAAAGTTTAGGTTTGCGCCCTATATAGGTCACACAAAGGGTGATTGCCAAGATGTCGCAGCAAAAACAACGCGCATTTTGTAGCGTTGCAGTCACAATTTCGCGTGAGACATTCAGAAAAATATCGGCATAAGCGGGTTTTTTTATGACTTTCTCTCTAAATGAGGCATTTTTTTGCAAGTGTTACCAGAGAGTTACCGGCTGTTTAGGTAATTCTTAAAGCTGTGGCGCTAGTCTCGGTCTCGATTAGGTCCTTGAGTGTTGTGTAGAGAGTACAATGACCGATCTGACAAGACCGCGTATAAAATATGTTATTGGTCCTGATGGCAGTCCGCTGACCATCGCAGACCTCCCCCCCGCCACTACGAGGCGCTGGGTCATTCGCCGAAAGGCTGAAGTAGTCGCCGCTGTACGCGGTGGCCTTCTCAGCCTTGAGGAGGCATGCCAGCGTTACACGTTGACGGTGGAGGAATTTCTTGGCTGGCAGTCCTCGATCGATGAGCATGGTCTCGCCGGTCTAAGGACCACACGTATCCAGCAGTATAGACACTAAGATTCTGCCGGTTTCTTCGGAAACATCAGATACGCAAATTAAGCCCCGGCCGGGTCAATCGGCCGGGGTTTTTCTTTGATCAATCCCACCTATATGAAGAGAGCAGCCAAGCCTTTTGATGGAGTTCTCAGATGAGCGAAAACATCCAGATTCGGAAAAGTGACAATACGGATAGCGGACGTTACTTTGTCGTCATCAACGGCGACGAAGCAGAAATGACCTACACGAAGCTGGGTCCAGCGCTGATTTCCATCGATCACACATTCGTGCCTGATTCGATGCGCGGCAAAGGTGTCGCACAGGCCCTGGCGTTGAATGCTGTTGAAGATGCTCGCAAAACCGGCTGGAAGATTGTGCCGCGCTGCAGCTTCATGCAGGCACAGGTCAAACGGCATTCCGACTGGTCCGATGTCATAGAGACAGAATAGGTAGTGCAGTTCTGAAGTGCGCCTTTGGTTTTCAGGCTTTAGAGCATTTCCAGTTTAAATTGAATCATTGGAAATGCTCTATCTCTTTGTTTTTACGCGCATCTTGTTCCGAAAACCGGTTCCCACTTTTCGGGATGCGCTCTAGCGCAAGTCGCGAATCCGGCTTGCGAGGCTTTGAGGGCGCCCTTCATTGACCTCGTCTCTGCCTTCCGATCTGTCGGCATTCACGAGAGCGTCGATGGGCGAATCTTCGCCCTCTTTTTCGGCAGTCGCAGCAACCATCCGAGCAGCCAGGGCCGCCATTTCCTCTCGGAGTGCAGCATTTTCCTTTGAGAGCTCTGCAGACTGCACGCCCCCTGCAACAAAGGTCGAGCCGTTACGCGTATAACGCTCCAGCCTCTCCTGCGCGTCAGAAAAATCGGAAATCAGCTTATCCAATCTTTGCTGGAGCTCTGTGTTGCGGCGTCTTTCGCTTTTCAGTTCAGTTTGTGCTGCAGTCAATTGCGTCGAAACCTCATTATAGCGGGCAGATGCATCTTTACGTTCCCGACGCATCTCGCTCATCTCATTCACCAGACGGCCGTGTTCGACCTCCTTGGCGCTTATCTCGATACGAAGCGTATCGGCCAGATCTTGCAGAGATGAAAGATGTTTCTGAAGTCGTTCCACTTCAGCCTCGACGATTTCGGCTTTTTCCGCAGCATTATCGCGTTCGACAACCGTCTCTTCAACGGCCTTTTCCCGTTCGTCCAACGTCTTTCTCAGTTGGGCGATGTCGTTCTCAAGCGATGCGAAGCGCCTGAGTTCGTCATGCTGCTTTCCAAGCTTGATCAGTTGCTCGGACGATTTTTCCCGTTCCTGCTTGAGTTGCCGTTCAAGTTTGCTGAAAGCCACGGCATGCTCGGCACGTAAACCGTCACGATCCGCTCTTATTTCGGCAAGCGTTACCGGAAGTTCGGCATGCACCTGCCGTCGTGCCAGAAAAAAGGCACGGCGCCAAACCGAAGGGCCAAGCAGAACCACGACGAAAACCGCCACGAGAACGCCAAGTATGAAAATGAGCGCAGACTGGATCACGACTTTGTCACAAAAAGGAAAAAGGACCAGCCAAAGGATAATGGCTGGCAACTATTCATAGATCGTCACCCGCGATGCTAGAACATTTTCAGCAAAAGTGCGAAGCGGTTTTGCGCGAGATGAATGTTTCAAAACAGACCGGCAGAGCGGTTTCAATGGGGAACCACTCCGCCCATGCGACTCATATCGCGCAACACGTATCAGAATGGGTTCCAGGTCGGCGCAGCCGAAAGCTTAAGATACCCGATATTGACACCCAACCTTGCGCCAACACCCGTACGGATAGGCACCAGCATGATGTTCTGACGCTTGAGCACGTTAAAGCCTGCACCCGCGATCACATAGGCCGAGCCTGCAACACCTGCATAACGACCGTAAAGGCTCTGGATGTCGTCGAGATTATAGACAAGCATCATCACGCGTGAGCCTTGCCCGCCAAAATCCCAGCCCAGCGATGGACCCTGCCAGAATGTGCGATGATCACCGGCATTCTTCGTATAGAGCGTGCCTTCACCATAGGTGAGACCGCCTATGAACGCGCCGGAACCTTCCTCGCCCAGAATATATCCGTTCGGAAGACCAAAACTCTGAAATGCTTTTTCGACGGCACTGGCTATTCCACCAGACGTCGAACCAAAGAACCGGTGCCCCGATTCAACGACTTCCTCGGCTGTGTATGCGTTGCTGCTCTGTGCCTGCGCTTTGTGCGGCACGACGATAATGGAAATCAGAAATGCCGCAAAAAACGCTACAAAATACGCCGCGTTGCGGAACCTGATCTGCGACAGGGACGGTATGGCCATTTATAATTCCTTTTGCCTACCAGCTTCTCTGTCTGACGGCCCTGTTAAAAGCCTGGCTACTACGTCTCTTGCGAACGCTTTGGCCGAATCGCGCTTATTCTAACCGCGAATTTATTGTCTAAATCTTTATGCCGCGAAATTGGCTTTAGAATGGCGGCAAAAAACAGCTTTGTTGCGGCAACCGGATGTCGCGTGTATCCAGATTCCCAAGGTTCCTGACGATGATTCGTCGGGGTTTACGCTCACCAACTGATAGCGGCCCGTCATTCGACTTGAATGTCGATTTTCAGGGTCGGTTCGTGCCTGGAGAAATCACCATGCCATTGCCCGTTACCCTTTCCGCACTCGACCTCGGTGCGCTTCTGTGCAGCAGGATCTGTCATGACATCATCTCGCCGGTCGGCGCGATCAACAACGGTCTCGAGCTGCTGGAAGAAGGCGGTGCAGACGAAGACGCGATGGCGCTTATCAAATCGAGCGCGCGCAATGCTTCGGCCCGCCTGCAATTTGCCCGTATCGCTTTTGGTGCAGCCGGATCGGCTGGTGTGCAGATCGATACCGGTGATGCCCAGCATGTTGCCACACAATATTTCGCAAATGAAAAGCCTGAACTGACTTGGGAAGGCTCACGCGTCCTGCTGCCAAAGAACAAGGTCAAGCTTCTGCTCAATATGCTGCTGATCGGCAATGCCGCTATCCCGCGCGGTGGTTCGCTGGCCGTTCGTCTTGAAAATGGTGATACCGACCCGCGCTTCGTCATTACTGTGAAGGGTCGTATGCTCCGCGTACCACCGAAATTCCTGGAACTGCATTCAGGTGCAGAACCAGAAGAGCCGATTGATGCGCATTCGGTGCAGCCATATTATACGCTGCTGCTAGCCGAAGAAGCTGGCATGAAGATTTCTATTCACGCGACTGCAGAAGACATCGTTTTCGCCGCTGAATAACCCTTTCCGATCAAACACAAGAAAGGCGCAGGATAAAACCTGCGCCTTTTTTTTGCTGGCTCAGTTCCAAAAGAAAAGGCCCCGCACAAACGGAGCCTTTTTCATTTCATCACCTGAAAAACGCTTACGCGCTTTCACGCAGCTCGCTGCCATCCGGTTCACGCAGCACATAGCCACGGCCCCAAACGGTTTCGATGTAGCTCTGGCTGCCGGAAACGGCATCAAGCTTCTTGCGCAGCTTGCAGATAAACACGTCGATGATCTTCAGCTCAGGCTCGTCCATGCCGCCATAAAGGTGGTTGAGGAACATTTCCTTGGTGAGCGTCGTGCCCTTGCGGAGCGAGAGAAGCTCGAGCATCTGATATTCTTTGCCGGTCAGGTGAACGCGCTGACCACCAACCTCAACCGTCTTGGCGTCGAGGTTAACAATCAGGTCGCCAGTGGTAATGACCGACTGGGCATGGCCCTTGGAACGACGAACAATCGCATGAATACGGGCGATCAACTCGTCCTTGTGGAACGGCTTCGTCATATAGTCATCTGCGCCAAAGCCCAGACCGCGAACCTTATCCTCAATACCGGCCATACCGGAAAGGATCAGGATTGGCGTCTTGACCTTCGAGAGGCGCAAGGTACGCAGAACTTCGTAACCGGACATATCCGGCAAGTTCAGGTCCAGCAAGATGATGTCGTAATCATAAAGCTTGCCGAGATCGATGCCTTCTTCACCCAGATCGGTGGTGTAGACATTGAAGCTCTCGGACTTCAGCATCAACTCAATGCTCTGTGCGATAGCACTGTCGTCTTCAATTAAAAGGACGCGCATATCTTATCCCCTTTCCGCCGCTGACCAGTTTTCCCTCACGGCAGCTGACGGAACTGTCGTTGCCTTAGCATGAAGGTGCCTGCAAATGGTTAACAAAATATGATTCCTGTTGGCAAGCATAATTCTATCCTGTTTAGAAAAAACTCTTATCCAACTGAATCATATGTGATTATTCAATTCGATTGACCCTTATGAATCACATTAAGAAGTCCTCTTAAGTGATTCATTCGACTCTATGTTTCACCTGTTACCCAAAAACCACACAAGATTTACCGAGCCTTAATTCCTAACGCGTATGATTAACGTTGCCGGTAAAGGAATGGTTACCAAAAGAGCAAAATCTTAACTTTTTGTTTCGCTTATGGAGACTGTTCTTATGTTTGGCGGCAAAGCCGAAGCCCTGAAAAGCAAGGCATTGCAACGGATTTCGCGGCATATTGCAGGAAAATCGCCAGCATATATGCCTGTTAATAAAGTCGGGGGGAACGCCCCAACATTAGAGCGCATCCCGGAAAGGGCGAGCCGGTTTTCGGATAAGATGCGCGTTAATACAAAATGTTAGGGCGCCGATCTGGTCAAATCAGATCGAGAGGAGCTCTGATAAAGCTGGTTGGTGTTCAAGGAGTATTGCGTATGAAGCCACGTGAAAGCCTCGTCAGGCTTAAACTGTTCCAGGTGAAGGAAAAGCGCCGTCAGCTGGGCCAGCTCGACCTGATGATCGGCGAGTTCGAACGTATGGCGGGAGAACTCGACGCTCAGATTCTATCGGAAGAGAAGAAGGCAGGCATCACTGACATCAATCATTTCGCCTACCCGACCTTCGCGAAGGCTGCACGTCAGCGACGCGACAACCTGTTCGGATCGATTCGCGATTTGATGTCTCAGAAAGAAGCTGCAGAAGCAGAACTGGTCTATGCGGAAACCGAGCTGTCAAAGGCTGAAGCACTCGAAGAACGTGACGGCGGTAAAGCGCCTCGTGAAATCGTCGAGCGCCCGGTGAACCAGCGACGCGCGATGATCGGCTAAAGCATAATCTGACCAGCGCGAAACGCGTACCGATCAGATTGTGATTGGAAAAATGGGCTTGGAGCGCCGATCCGTCGGCGCTTCGCGTCGCAATGAAGTAATATTCGCAGCTTAGCCCGTCAGAAGGCTGTGGCTCTTTTTTGGCTTTCGACACAAATTCTTGGTTTGCCTTTTTCCCATACACAGTTGTAGGGAAGAAGCGCGATGCAGAAACTCGTCTCCTCAGGGCAAGAAGAAGCCCACAATAAATTCAATTTCAGCAAGACGCCTAAGCCCATTCAATGGGGTGTGCTGCTGATCATATCTGCATTTCTTATCTTCATCGGAGAGAAGCTGGGACTGCCAGCCGCACTGCTTCTCGGCGCTATGCTTGGAGCGATCATCCTTGCTTCTCGTGAAAGCACGATCAGAGTTCACAAAAATTTCTCACTGCTCGCGCAGGCAATCGTCGGCCTGCTGATCGCGCGGGCAATGACGGCTGAATTCTTCAGCAATATGGGCCAACATCTGCCGATAATCCTGTTTTCGACAGGCTTCACGCTGCTCGCCAGCACGACGATCGGCTATCTTCTGGCACGCTTTCGCGTTTTGCCCGGAACAACTGCCGTATGGGGTGTCTCACCGGGGGCTGCAACAGCAATTGTGCTGATGGCCGAATCCTTCGGATCTGACGCACGGCTCATCGCCTTCATGCAATATTTGCGCGTGGTGCTTGTCGCAACCACCGCTTCGCTTGTGGTGATGTTTACCGCCGATATCCAAACAGTCGCTCCAGCGGCCGTAGAGTGGTTTCCAACGATAAACTGGCACACTCTGGGCCCGACCCTCGCTTTGATCGTCTGTGGCGCCTTTCTGGGCGAATTATCTCGCATTCCAACGGGAGCGATGCTCGTGCCACTCGCACTCGGAGCATTGTTGCAGGATTTGGGCCTTATGGTCATTGACCTGCCACCATGGCTGCTGGCTGCAAGCTACATCTTCATCGGCTGGCGCATTGGCCTTGGCTTTACCCGTGCGATCATTGCACATGCGGCACGCGCCTTCCCGGCAGTGCTTGCATCAGCGCTTATTCTGATTGCCGTTTGTGGCCTGTTCGGCATGACGCTCGGTCATGTGCTGGGTCTTGATCCCCTCACCGCTTATCTCGCCACCAGCCCCGGCGGCGCAGATACCGTGGCCATTATTGCAGCATCAAGCAATGTCGATCTGCCCTTTATCATCGCCATGCAAACCAGCCGCTTTTTCATTGTGCTGCTTGCAGGCCCGGCAATTGCCCGCTTTGTCGCTTCGCGCATTGCCAAAAGGCAAAAATAAAAAACCCGGCTTTCGCCGGGCCTTTCACAATCACTGATAAATCAGGCTTACTTGCCGTGGAAACCACGAATCGCGCCGATGATCTTGTCCTGATCTTCTTCCGAAAGGTAAGGATGCATCGGCAGGCTCAAAATGCGTGCAGGCAGCGCTTCCGAAACAGGCAGACCGCCCGGTGCAATCGGATAATGCTTGTATGCGGTCTGCAAATGCAGCGGCTTCACATAGTAGATGACCGATGGAATACCGGCTGCCTGAAGATATGCCTTCAGACCGTCGCGGTTTTCGCTTTCAATCGAATACTGTGCCCAGGCTGAACGATTGCCAGCAGGGAGGCCCGGAACTTTGACCACGTCCTTGAGCAGCTCATTGTAGCGCTTGGCAATACGGTCGCGCGCTTCCATTTCGTCTTCAAGGATCGCCAGCTTTTCCAGAAGAATAGCTGCCTGGATCGTGTCGAGACGCGAGTTGAGGCCAATGCGAACATTATCATACTGCGTTTCGCCCTTGCCGTGGAACAGCACGGAGCGTAGCGTGTCGGCCAGTTCAGCGTCGTTGGTGAACATTGCACCGCCGTCGCCATAGCAACCAAGCGGCTTGGCAGGGTAGAAGCTCGTTGCGCCGACATGACCGAAAGCACCGCACATGACGTTGTCGCGCTTGCCACCAATCGACTGAGCCGCGTCTTCAATCACGAACAGACCTTCGCGATCTGCAACTGCACTAATACGGTTGTAATCGGCAGCGAGACCGAACAGATCGACGGGAATGATTGCCTTTGGTTCAAGACGACCTTCCTTGCGGACGGCGGCAATAGCGGCTTCCAGCTGTTCAATATTCATGTTGTAGGTGTCGGCATCGACATCAACGAAAACCGGCTCTGCGCCAACAAGGGCAACGACTTCAGCGGTCGCAGCGAACGTGAACGACGGAACGAAAACCGCATGGCCCGGGCCGATGCCGCGCGCCATCAAAGGCATCTGCAAAGCGTCGGTGCCGTTAGCGCAGGCGATCACATGTTCCACGCCCAGATATTCACCGAGCTTCTTTTCGAACTCAGCGACTTCAGGACCGAGAATATAACGGCCTTCCGCAACTACCTTGGAAACGGCGGCATTAAGACGGTCTTCGATACGCGCGCGTTGCGCTCCAAGATCAATGAACTGCATGTTGGCTCCAATTTATCTGGTTCGCCCTATCAAAAGCGAATCCACGGCAACCTGTTTATTCCTTCACGCCCCGCCCTGCCATGGGTGGAGCGTTCAAAGTTTTGCTATTCCCGTAACACCGCTTGACAGAAACTTCTGTCAAAAGCGGATTATCTGGAATGATTGACCGATCCTTCGGTCAGAATACGCAAGACGTTGATTGCTTCCTGCCCATCGGTGCGCGGATTTTCGCGTGTTTCGATGCAGTGCAGGAAATGCTGCAACTCGCGTGTCAGCGGCATTCCTTCTTCGACGGGGATATAGATCGGATCGACCGATTTGAAAGCCCACTGATCATTCTCGCGCCATACTTCGTGCTTGTAGAATGCAAGCTTGCGATCCCAAGGCTCGGCATCGTCAAAGACAAGCATACCCTTGGTCCCGGTCACACTCAGGCGACGCTCACGATAGGAATTCATTCGGGAAGCGAAGAGATGGCCGCGAATGCCGCTTGGGAATTCGAGATGCACATGGGCGAAATCGCTGATCTTATCGATGATTGCCGTGCCCTCACCGCGAACAGCTGAAGGCTCTTCGCCGGTGATGGCAAGAACCATCGAAAGATCGTGCGGTGCAAGGTCCCAGAGCGCATCGAACTTGTCGTGGAACTTACCGAAACCGACGCGGTGTGAATGCACGTAGCGAATATCGCCGAGCTCACCGCTCTTCACCATGTCGAGCAGCTTCTCAAATGCCGGATGGAAACGCAGGATATGCCCAACCATGAACACGCGACCATTTTCGCGTGCAGCCGCAACTTCTGCTTCTGCATCGGCAACTTCCAGCGCGATCGGCTTTTCAACCAGAACGTCCTTGCCGTTCTTCACTGCTTCAATTGCGTATTGCGCGTGAAACTGCGCAGGCAGCGCCAAAACGATGCCATCAATATCGGCGCGCGAGAAAAGTTCGTCGACCGGAATGTTGGGAACACCGAACTCAGAAGCGAATCGTTCCGCATTCTGTGGATTGGCGTCAGAAACACCATGAAGGGCCCCGAGGCTCTTCAAGGTACGAATATGGTTGCCGCCCCAATAGCCACAACCCAAAACCGCAATACGAGGTGCCATAAAACTAAGCCTTTGCTTTCCGCTAGTTACTTATCTACGCAAATCGTGGAAAACAAGACGAAAGCTATGCGAAGAGTGCTTGACAGGGTCCCGTTCCCCACATATACCGCCGCCATTCCTTGCATGAACGCGGTTCGTGAAACGCTGGAGACAGCGCCGAAAACTGTTTCACTGCAATGTGTGGCGGAGTAGCTCAGTAGGTTAGAGCAGAGGAATCATAATCCTTGTGTCGGCGGTTCGAATCCGTCCTCCGCTACCAACAGCACCCAGCAACAGTGTTTCAGCTACTTCAGGCTCTGGAAGCCTAATCTCCCCCCTATTTGTCTCTATGTTGAACGCGCGCGGTGCGAGCGGCTTTTAGCTTAGTCACCACCTGCAGCGATGAACCACTTGTTTCAACACAATGATGCGGCAATGCTTCACTGGATAGAACCGTGGCGCCGGACTATATCAGAGTTGGTTGCGCACCCTTGGCGCAACGCAAACTGGCAAGAGAGAATGACCGTTCTTATCAATCAGCCCCACCCATCCATAGACAGAGCGTCCATCGACAAATTGGTCAGCACTTTTTATGGAAGAGCCCGCGAAGACGACGTTATCGGCCCAATCTTTTCAGAGGCAGTGGATGACTGGGATCACCATATTGAACGCATCAGCGAATTCTGGTCATCCGTTATCCTGAAAACCGGACGTTACGATGGGCGGCCTATGCCCCCACACATTCGCCTGGGCCTTAAAAACGAACATTTTGATCGTTGGTTGCAATTGTTTGAGCAGACAGCGCGGGACATTTTCCCACCTGACGGAGCAATTGTTTTCATTGATCGCGCCCGCCGGATTGCCGATAGTTTTGAAATGGCAATCGCCACGCATTCCGGGCAGATCGCAGCACCACGCCATTCACGCAAGCCGTTATAAAAGAAACCGCCTGCCTCTGATAACAGAAGCAGGCGGTTCAATAGTTTTCAACGCGCGTCTTATCCGAAAACCGCTATAAACACTTTTCGGAACGCGCGCTTTTATGCAGCAGGTTTAGACTTTTCTGCCTGAAGCTGCTGCTTGTGTCGCAGCAACATGCCATAGAGATCGCGCGGCTCATCCGGATCAGCAAGAAGATCCAGCTGCTCATAGAAGCCTGTATCCTTCAGCTTGTCGCGAACGTAGCGCAGGGCCGAGAAGTCTTCCGTTGCAAAGCCGACCGAGTCAAACAGCGTAATCTGACGCGCATCCTTGCGGCCTTCAGTCTTGCCGGTGATCACTTCCCACAGTTCATTGACAGGATAATCTTCCGGCAGCTGCTGGATTTCACCTTCAATGCGAGTCTGCGGCGGGTACTCGACAAAAATGTCCGAACGGCGAAGGATATCGCCGTGCAGTTCGGTCTTTCCAGGGCAATCACCGCCGACCGCGTTGATATGCACACCAGCACCAACCATGTTGTCGGTCAGGATCGTCGCATTGAGCTTGTCGGCCGTTACGGTCGTGATGATGTCCGCACCCTCGACCACTTCTTCAACATCTTTGCAGATCACGATATCAATGCCTGCGCCTTCGAGATTGCGCGCGCATTTTTCTGAAGCCGTGCGGTCAATATCGTAAAGACGCAGCTTGTCGATACCGAGAATTGCCTTGAACGCTAAGGCCTGAAACTCGCTCTGTGCGCCGTTGCCGATAATCGCCATCGTGCGCGCATTCTTTGGCGCAAGATGCTTTGCGGCAACTGCTGAGGTCGCAGCCGTGCGCAACGCCGTCAGGATGGTCATTTCGGTCAGAAGCATCGGATAGCCACTGCCAACATCCGAAAGAACACCGAAAGCCGTCACTGTCTGCAGGCCGTCACGCGTATTCTTCGGATGGCCGTTCACATATTTGAAGCCGTACATCGTACCGTCGCTTGTCGGCATCAGCTCGATCACGCCTTCATCGGAATGCGAAGCCACGCGTGGCGTCTTGTCGAAACTTTCCCAACGGCGGAAGTCCTCTTCCACGTAATCGGCAAGTTCCTTGAGGAAGGTCTCGACGCCGACGGAAAGCACCAGCTTCATCATGTGATCGACACTGACGAAAGGGACGATATTCAGGTTCGGTTGGGTCATTCTTGCTCCTTAACATTCAGCGGCAGACCATTTGATCCCGCCAGCAGTGAATGCAGTTTTGAAATCAATAGTTGATGGTTGGGCGGTCCATGACGCTGCGGCCCAAAAGGCTCGCCATCAGGTCGACCATCACAGTTGCGGTACGTCCGCGTTCATCGAGAAATGGATTGAGCTCGACGAGATCGAGGCTCGTCACCAGATCGCTGTCATGCAGCATTTCCATGATGAGATGTGCTTCACGGAAGGTCGCGCCCCCCGGAACCGTAGTGCCGACAGCTGGCGCAATCGAAGGCTCAAGGAAATCGACATCAAGGCTCACATGCAGAAGGCCGTTTTCGTCCTTTACGCGCTGCAGGAAACGTCGCAACAGGGCTGCCACACCATGCTCATCGATGAGGCGCATGTCATAGACGGCAACATCCGTCTGCTTGATCGCGGCGCGTTCTGCCGGATCAACACTGCGAATACCCATCATGCAGACATTGGCAGGATCAATCGGTGCCGCCAGTTCCGGGAAATAGCCTTCGAAGCCCTTCTGGCCGGTGTAATAGGCGACAGGCGTGCCATGCAGATTGCCGCTGCCTGTTGTTTCCAGCGTGTGGAAATCCGTATGAGCATCAAGCCACAGCACAAATTGCTTGCGACCCTTTTCTGCCGCGCGGCGCGCGATGCCGGGAACAGTGCCTGCTGCAAGCAGATGATCGCCACCGAGAAAGATCGGAAAACCGTCTTCGCTCTCACGATAAGCAGCTTCGCTGATTGCTTCGATCCAGGCGACAGCCTGCGGCAAAGCCTTGATCGCAGGATTGGGATGGGTCAAAGGGCGCAGTTCGGCCGGCACCAGATTGCCCAGATCGGTAAACTCGTGGCCGAGTTCGCGAATCGCCTCCGCAATGCCCGCGGCGCGATAACCGTCGGGGCCCATATTGCAGCCCAGACGACCAGTGCCTTCCTGAACAGGCAATCCCAAAATCTTGCAATGCATAAAGTGCTACTCCTGAGAAATTATTCTCTTAGATTGACCATTTACGCTTGGCGATGTGAAGCAACCGGATTGGCAATTTTAACGGTTTGGTTTATCATAATGTCGGTTTGGCTTTTCAAAATGGAGAAAACATGGACGATCTGGATGAAAAGCTAATCACGCTTTTACGTCACAATGGCCGACGCAGCATTTCGGACGTGGCAATTGATCTTGGTGTTTCGCGTGCGACTGTTCGCTCGCGCATGGAACGGTTGGAACAGTCCGGCGACATCATTGGCTATACGGTGATCCTGCGGTCTGATGCGGTAGATCTGCCGGTGCGCGGTATCATGATGATTGAAATCGAAGGCCATGTCGCCGACCGTGTGGTCAAGGCACTTGGCGGCTTCTCCGAAATTTCAGCCATCCACACCACCAATGGTCGTTTCGATCTGGTGGTGGAACTGGGTGCTGCAACACTGACCGATTTCGATGCCGTGCTCCGTCGCATCCGATTGGTGCCAGGCATCAAGGCCAGCGAAACCAATCTACTGCTTGCTACCCCACGCTCAACACGGGCGCGTCTGTAATAAAAAAAGCCCGGCAATTTGCCGGGCTTGTTTGTTTTCGCGGTTAGGCAAGGATCGGATAATCCGTATATCCCTTGGCGCCACCGCCATACATATGCTGCTGATCCAGCTCATTGAGCGACGAATTATCCTTCAAACGGCGAACGAGATCGGGGTTTGAGATGAATGGTTTGCCAAAGGCAACCACATCAGCGCGGCCGCTTTCGATTTCCTGTTCAGCCAGCTCGCGATCATAGCCATTATTGACCATCCAGGCAGCTTCGCCACCGGCATCGCGATAAACCTGCTTGAGACGAGCATAATCGAACGGCTGCGGACCCTGCTGGAAATCGCGTGGGCCGCCGGTCGCACCTTCGATGATGTGAACATATGCAAGACCGTAAGAGGCAAGCTTCTCAATCACATAGTCAAACAGTGGCTGCGGATCGGAATCTGACGCGTCATTGGCAGGCGTTACCGGCGAAAGACGAATACCAACTTTGCCCGGTGCAACCGACTTGGTGATTGCATCCACCACTTCAAACAGGAAACGCGCGCGGTTTTCGATAGAGCCACCATATTCATCAGTGCGGTGATTACTGTCCGAACGGAGGAACTGATCAATCAGATAACCGTTTGCTGCGTGGATTTCGACGCCGTCAAAACCAGCCACTTCAACAGCATCCTTCGCGGCCTTAGCATAGGTCGCAACGATTTCCGGCAGCTCGCTCTTTTCAAGCGCGCGCGGCTCGGATGTTGGCGCAAACTCGCCGGTGCCGTCCGGATGCACGAGATAGGTCTTCGACTTGGCCGTAATGGCCGAAGGCGCAACCGGCTTGCCGCCATTTGGCTGCAACGTGTTGTGCGAAATACGGCCCACATGCCACATCTGCACGACGATCTTGCCGCCCGCGGTGTGAACTGCGTCGGTCACGCGCTTCCAGCCGGCGAGCTGCTCATCGGAATAAAGGCCCGGCACATCGGCATAGCCCTGTCCCTGATGGCTGATCGGCGTTGCCTCGGTGATGATGAGACCAGCACTTGCGCGCTGTTCATAATAGGTGACGTTGAGGTCGTTTGGCACAGCGCGGGGCGAGCGATTGCGCGTCAGCGGTGCCATAACGATACGGTTGGCAAGCTTGAGATCGCCGACTGTAACTGGATCGAACAATGTGGCCATAGATACATTTCCTTCAAGTGGGAACGATTGGGCAAATGGGATTAAAGATCGGACAGCGATTTGAGCAAGGCGGCAATCGCCTCCTCATCGCGCTTGTAGAAGGTCCATTGGCCAACACGATGGGGCATGATCAGCCCCGCTTTCGTCAGCACGGACAAATGAGCAGAAACGGTGGACTGGGAGAGACCACACCGTTCGAACTGGCCCGCACACACACCCATCTCCAGAGGCATGTGCTGATCGGAGAAATGATTCTCCGGTTCCTTGAGCCAGCTCAAAATGTCGAGACGAACAGGATGAGCGAGCGCCTTGAGTATTTCGTCCAAAGGCATAGCTAATGCTATGGTTTGAATGTCCGACATCACGTTCACCTCGCTGATCTTCGTTCATATCGTCATTTCACGATATAAGTATCGTTTGTATTCGATTTGAAAAGAGGGAGGTCGTTCACATGCGCGTGAGCAGGTAAAAAGCATTTCCAGCAAAAGTGCGAAGCGGTTTTGCGTTGGATAATGCGTAAAGCAAATAATTAGAGCGGTTCCGACAATTCATTCCTAGCTGGAACCGCTCCAACTCACGCCTTTCCTGTGGACCAATATGCCCGCCTTGATTGCGTCAAAGCACTATCCGACTATGTTCGCAGCAGATATTTTGGATTGGAATAATTAATGGCCAACGACATCAAGCGCATTGCCGCAATCATTGCAGCGGAAATCAACGCAAAGCCGGAACAGGCAATCGCCGCCATTGGTCTGCTGGATGAAGGCTCAACCGTGCCTTTCGTTGCGCGTTACCGCAAGGAGGTCACCGGCGGGCTTGACGACACCCAGTTGCGCATGCTGGACGAGCGCCTCTCCTATTTGCGCGAGCTTGAAGCGCGACGCACTTCAATTCTGGAATCGATCCGCGGGCAGGAAAAACTGACGCCGGAACTCGAACTGAAAATCGCTGGCGTTCAGACCAAGGCCGAACTTGAAGACCTGTACCTGCCGTATAAACCAAAGCGCCGCACCAAAGCGGAAATCGCTCGCGAGCGCGGTCTTGGACCACTTGCCGAAGCCATTCTGACCGACCGCAGGCTGGTTCCCACAGGGATTGCTGCGCAATATGTCACCGGTGAAGTTGCCGATGTGAAGGCAGCCCTTGAAGGCGCACGCGACATCATTGCCGAAGGCTTTGCCGAAAATGCCGAACTGATCGGCAATCTGCGTAACTATCTCAAAGATCGCGCCGTGCTGCGCTCGCGCGTTGTCGATGGCAAACAGGAAGCTGGCGCAAAATTCTCGGATTATTTCAACCATTCCGAACGCTGGGCAAATGTTGCGGGCCACCGCGCTCTCGCTATGCTGCGCGGTCGCAACGAGGATTTTCTGTCGCTCGATATTGAAATCGACGCCGACGACACATCACCGGTAAAGCCGGTCGAACGCAAAATTGCAGCCGCCTATAATATCGGCGCAACCCTGCCCGGCGACCGCTGGCTGATGGAAGTTGCAGGCTGGGCTTGGCGCGTCAAACTTTCGCTCTCCCTGTCGCTCGACCTCATGCGCGACCTGCGTGAACGCGCCGAGGAAGAAGCCATCAACGTCTTCGCCCGCAACCTCAAAGACCTGTTGCTCGCCGCCCCTGCCGGTTCGCGCGCCACCATGGGTCTCGATCCGGGCATCCGCACCGGCGTGAAGGTCGCAATCGTTGATGACACCGGCAAGCTGCTCGACACAACGACGGTCTATCCGTTTCCGCCAAAGAACGATGTGCGTGGTACCCAGGCCGAGCTCGCAAGCCTGATCCGCAAACACAAGATCGAATTGATTGCCATCGGCAATGGCACAGGCAGCCGCGAGACCGAACGCCTCGTCGTGGATATGCTCAACGAGCTGCCAGCGCCAAAGCCGCTCAAAGTCATCGTGTCGGAAGCAGGTGCATCGGTCTATTCAGCCTCAGCAACCGCTGCGGCTGAATTCCCGCAACTTGATGTGTCGCTGCGCGGTGCCGTTTCCATCGCCCGCCGCTTGCAGGACCCGTTGGCGGAACTCGTGAAGATCGAACCGAAATCTATCGGCGTCGGCCAGTATCAGCATGACGTCGATCAAGTCCGCCTTGCCCGCTCGCTGGACGCTGTGGTCGAAGACGCTGTGAACGCTGTTGGCGTCGATCTCAACATGGCATCCGCGCCGCTCCTCGCGCGTGTGTCCGGTCTTGGAAATTCTCTCGCCGAAGCAATCGTCGCACATCGTGACGAAGTCGGCGCTTTCAAGAACCGCAAGGAGCTTCTGAAAGTCGCTCGCCTCGGCAACCGCGCTTTTGAACAATGCGCAGGCTTTCTGCGTATCGCCAACGGCACCGAGCCGCTTGATGCGTCCTCCGTTCACCCGGAAGCCTATGGCGTTGCAAAAAAGATTGTTTCTGCCTGTGGCCGTGATGTACGCAGCCTCATGGGCGATAGCGCTGCGCTTAAAAGCCTCGATCCGCGCGTCTTTGTCGATGAGCGTTTTGGTCTGCCAACCGTGCGCGACATCATTGCCGAGCTTGATAAGCCGGGCCGCGATCCGCGTCCGGGCTTTAAAACCGCGACCTTCGCCGATGGCATTGATGACATCAAAGACCTCAAACCCGGCATGGTGCTGGAAGGCACAGTGACCAATGTTGCGGCCTTTGGTGCCTTTGTCGATATCGGCGTGCATCAGGACGGACTTGTGCATGTTTCGCAGCTTGCTGATAAATTTATCAAAGACCCGCATGAAGTGGTCAAGGCTGGCGACGTAGTGAAAGTGCGCGTGACGGAAGTGGATGTGCCACGCAAGCGCATCGGCCTCACAATGCGCAAAGACGGCGGAGAAGCCCCTGCCCCGCGCAACAATGCGCAGCGCGACGCGAAACCTGCGCCGAAACAGAATTTCACGCCACGCAAGCAGGAGCAGCCGTCAACCGGCGGTTTTGGTGCAGCCCTTCTCGAAGCGATGAAGAAGAAATAAGCAAAAAGGGCGGCTACAAAAGCCGCCCTTTTCACAATCAAATCTTGTTGCCAATTGGAAAGCCGGTTGAGACTTTTCTCACCGGCATTTCATCGGTGGGAATGATCCAGCCATTGTGAATGGTGACGCGAACCTCATCGCCTTCTTCCAGTCGTACCGGATCACGCACTTCAAAATGCAGGTGAATATCCGGCTTTGCCACCGGATGCGCTTCAATGCGCGAACCGCCACCCCGATAGACGGACCGCTTAACCCGCACCGCAATGCCGCCTGTTTCAGTCAGCTGCAAATCCTCTGCCCGAACGCAGAGCTGCGCATTGGCACGCGGCATTTCAATACCGGAACAACGCACTTGCGCACGGCTTCCAAGCACCAGCGCCTCGCAATGTCCCGCTTGCGCAAAGGACACAACCTCCGCAGGCAACACCATGCCATGCGCGATGAAGGACGCGACCATTTCGCTGGCTGGTTCCTCATAGAGTTTGCGCGGCGTATCAAACTGCTGAAGCTTGCCATGATCAAGCACCGCAATCCGGTCAGCAAGCGCCATGGCCTCCGCCTGATCATGCGTAATGTAAATAATCGTCGTGCCGGTGCGCTTGTGGAAAGCCGCAAACTCGTCTTCCATCGAAGCCCGCAGGTGCACATCGAGATTGGCTAACGGCTCGTCAAACAGCACCAGTGACGGCGCTGCCACCAGACAGCGGGCCAAAGCCACACGCTGCCGCTGACCACCCGAAAGATTGGCCGGGCGACGATCACCAAAGCCGTCAAGATCCACCAGCGCAAGCGCTTGCTTCACACGGGCCTCACGCTCCGCTTTGGCAACCTTTGCCACCCGCAGACTATAGCCGACATTTTCCGCCACGGTCATATGCGGCCAGAGCGCATAATTCTGGAAAACGATACCGACCTGACGCTTTTCCGGTGGCACATTGCCATCCACATGGGAAACGCGGCTGTCACCAATATGGATTTCGCCGCCGTCAAGTTCTTCAAAACCTGCAATCATCCGCAGAAGCGTGGTCTTGCCGCAGCCCGATGGTCCGAGAATGGCAACAAACTCGCCGTCCTTCACATCGAGCGACACTTCAGACAGGGCCTGAAACTCGTTGAAGGCCTTGGAAACAGAAGCGATTTTCAGTCGCGCCATGGCAGCACCCCGTTTGGAAGACGCCGCGCAAACAGATTTGTTGCAAGCATCAGCATGAATGTCACCGCAACGGCCAAAATGGATATGGCAGCCGCATAGGCGGAATCGCCCGCCTGTTCAAAAGAAAACATCACCACGCCCAGCGTTTCCGATCCAGACGCCCAGAGAAGCGCTGAAACCGTCAGCTCACAGAATGCGGTCATGAAAATGAGCACGCCGCCTGCAAGCGTCGCTGGTGCGACAAGAGGAAATATAATGGTCCTGAGCCGATAGAAAAGCCCCGCACCCGCAATTCGCGCGGCTTCTTCCAGCGCACGGTCAATCTGGTGGAGACCCGCAACCGTTGGCCGCAATGCCAGCACGAAGAAGCGTGCAAGATAGGCAAACAGGATGATCCACAGCGTGTTGTAGAGACTGAAACCCACCAGCGGCAGCGGCTTTAAGAACATCAGCAGACAGGCGATGGCCAGCACCACGCCCGGTAACGCATAAGGCATCTCGGCTGCAAAATTCAGGATCGGCGTCCAGCGCCGTTTGCGCCATGCCAGCATATAGGCAAGCGGAACGGCTATCAGCACCGCAAACACTGCCGCAGCAAAGGACAGCATCAGGCTATTACCAAAGGCGCGCGCCGAACCCGCATGTTCAAGCATGACAAAGCGGAAATTTTCAAGCGTTGCCGTGGCAAACGTAAGCGGCACGCCATAGGCTGGAACCAGTGCTGAAAGGGTCAAACCAATCAAGGGCAAGAATAGCACCACCACGATCAACAGCCATGCAGCCAGCTCCGCCCACATGCGCCATACGCCAAGCGCAAAAGGTGCAGCGGGCAGCGACGTTGAAACAATGCGAAAATCGCGGCGGCGCGAAGCATAATCCTGTGCTGCGATCCCTGCCATGGCGATCAGACCAATCAGCACTGAAAGCACGGCGACGCTCGACAGTACAGCAGGCCCACCGCCCGCAAGGCGCTGATAAATCAACGTTGGCAGAACAAGATAATTCGATGGAATCCCCAGAAATGCCGGGATGCCGAAATTGCCGACGCAGGAAACAAAGGCCAAGGCGGCGGCACCGATGATAGACGGCGTCATCAGCGGCAGAATGATGGTGCGCAGAACGGTCCATTTGCTGGCACCGGCACTCAGACCGGCTTCCACCAGCTCGCGTGGGAGTTTGCGCAGGCCCGCCCGTACAATCAGAAAGACCAGCGGTCCATATTGCACGCCAAGCAGAGAGATGATGCCCCAGACGGAATAAAGCGGATTACGGCTTCCCAGCGGCGGCGCCATGCCGATGATCTTGAGGAACTGGCTGGAAGGCCCGAAAAGCTGGAGCCACGCCAGCGCTGTTACCTGCGGGGCGATCAGCAGCGGAGTCACATAGAAAAGAACGAAGACATTGCGCCCGCGCATATCGGTGAGGCCGACGAGCAACGCCGCCACAATGCCAAACGCCAGCGCCAGCAGCGTGCCGCCAATACCGATCTGAAGCGAATGCCATGTGGCAATCCATGTCGAGCGGCTGCTCAGCGTTTCAGTGAGCACCGATATCGAAAACTGTCCCTGCGGCGCAACAAGTTCAACGAGCAGACGCGCCATCGGCAGAAGCGAAAGCACTGCAACAATCAGCGTTACACCAACAATCAGGGCCGCATCACGGCCCTGAATATCTCGAAACATGCGCATTAAAATGCCTTATCCACCAAACAGCTCGGAGAACTGCTTCTTGTCGGCATCAGTCTGATCGAGAACCTTCTGGGTGTCGATAGACATGATGCTGATCTTGGTGCCTTCTGGCAGCCACGCAGGGCGACCAACGCCGTCCTTGGCAGGCAGATAGCCCTGCTCAAGTGCCAGCTTCTGACCATCATCCGACAGGATGAAATCGACGAACTTCTTTGCGCCATCAACGTTCTTGGCGGTTGCCATGATCGCAACCGGTTCAGTCACTGCAGGCACGCCTTCCGACGGGAAGACGAACTCAATCGGCGAACCCTTGGCCTTGGCATTGAGCGCCATGAAATCAACCAAAATGCCGTAAGGCTTTTCGCCGCTCGCAACCGACTTCAGCACGGCGCCGTTGCCCTTGACGCTTGCGAGTTCGTTGGTCTTGAGGTTCTTGAAATAATCCCAGCCAAGATCCTTATCGAGCGCAAAACCGCTCAGGAGATAGGCGGCAGCACCCGAATAAAGCGGGCTTGGCATGACCACCTGACCCTTATAATCAGCCTTGGCGAGATCGGCCCAATGTTCAGGCTTTTGGGACGCGCCCGTGTTGTAGGCAATGCCGGTGGTGATCAGCTTGGAGCCGAAATAGGTCTTGTCTGCGTCGTAGCTATCAGCAGAAAAACCATCAACCTTGGCATCCGTATAAGGAAGCAGGCGCTTGTCCTTCTTGAGACCTTCCATTGTCACCGCATCAGCGATCAGTAGAACGTCAGGCTGTGGCGCGCCAGCGGAAAACTCGGCGGCAAGCTTGGTGAGGAGTTCGCTCGTTCCCGAACGGAAAATCTGCACATCCGTATCAGGATTGGCTTTGCGGAAAGCTTCAACCGTTTTGGTCGCATCCGCTTCCGGTTGCGACGTATAGAGCGTCAGCGTATCGGCCTGCGCCACGGCGATGGAAAGAGCAAGAAGAGCAGGAATAGCACTGGCCCGCTTCAGCATCTTGGTCATGGAGTTGGCTCCTCGAATTTCTGTGTGGTTTTCGGCAGTATGTGCCGCTGCTCCGGCGTGATTACGCTGCATGCGAGCTGAAATGGCGCAGATACTGTCATATCGAGAAGCGCGATCATTCCTGTTCATGACTCACCTGTCAAACAAATCTCTAAAACATCCGCCAGAAAATCGGAACTGATTTCAGAAAGCAAAATGCCCTCCGGCAGATTTTTGATCCGCAGAAGGGCATTGATCACTTGATCGTTTTACCTTCCGCATCTCTTCCATTCGGAAGCGACGCGGATGCCATAACGGGCTTTAGCTTCAATTATATGACAGTGTGAGCCAGCTTCAGATGATTATCTCAGCCGCGTGCGCTACCTGTGCTCCGGCTTCATAATAAGCCTCGCGCAAGCCGCGGAAATTCTGCGCCTTTGGATCAGTGACAGGCAACGGCAGATCGTCTTCGGAAATTACGCCTGAAACGAGTTGTGCCAATAAGCGCCCGAATACCGTACCCGGCGCAATGCCACGGCCATTATAGCCAGAGAAGCCAACGACATTACGTCCAAGACGATGGAACTTCGGCAGGCTGTCATTGGTCATGCCGATCTTGCCATACCATTCGGCTTCAAACTCGACATTTCCGATCTGCGGGAACAGGCGCTTCAATGATTTTTTAGCCCATACCGTATGAACGGCAGCACCAGTATTGCGCAACGCACCAACACTACCAAACACGAGACGGCCCTGCTGATCGAAGCGGAAAGAAGAGAGAACTTCCTTCGTATCCCACGCACCCTGACGTTCTGGCAGAATGCTCTTTTTCAAATTGTCAGAAAGCGGCTTGGTCGCCATGTTGAAATAAGGCAGATGCACCAGTTCCGCGCGCACCTCTGCCCATGGTACATTGGTATAGGCGTTGGTTGCGACCACAACCCAGTCAGCTGTCACAGTACCGGCAGCGGTCTTCACCACCCACTTGCCGTTCTGCTCGCTGGCACCCGTTACAGGGCTTGCCGTAAAGATTTGTGCACCTGCAGCAACCGCCGCATGTGCCAGACCGCGCACATAAGCAAGTGGCTGAATTGTACCAGCACGCAGATCGAGCAGAGATCCGGCATAAGCCTTGGTGCCAACCTTGGCTTCAGTTTCCCTGGCGTCGAGCAGCTTCACATTGGCGCCGCGACGTGCCCATTGCTCATAGCGATCTTCAAGTTCCTTGAGACCGTTCTTGCCAACGGCACAATGCAGCGTTCCCTGCTTTTCAACTTCGCAAGCAATCTTGTGTTTTTCGATCAGTTCAAAAACCAGCTTCGGCGCATTACCGAGAACGTCGAGCAAACGGTCGCCGTGCTTCTGGCCCAGAACACCCGGCAGATCGTCAGGCATGACCCACATGCCCGCATTGACCAGACCAACATTACGGCCCGAACCGCCATAGCCGATTTCGATACCTTCCAGCACGATTGCTTTCGTGCCCTTTTCCGCGAGATGCAACGCAGTGGAAAGCCCGGTGAAACCACCACCAACAATCACCACATCGGCAGTCAGATCGCCTTTAAGAGCAGTTGTTTTTGGTGCAGCTGGAGCGGTCTTTTCCCAAAGGCCATGAGAGCGTGGATCGTTGAGCATGAACGGCAACCATTTCATAGAATGAAAAACAGACGGCTTTTACCGCCAAAACTATTTCACGCGCTGGAAGTCTCAATGACAGCAATATTTATGCAACAATTCATGCCGGTTGGGAATGAACTTACCCTATAGGACAACGTTCCCCACCTGCCCTGCGATCCACTGACAGAAAACCTGCGTCAGCGGGTTCTCAAGTTTGCCTTCCGGAACCACCAGATAATAGTCATTCTCGGTCCGCATCGGCTGCTCGAAAAGCATGACCAGTTCGCCGTTACGCAGCTCTTGCTCAATCAGATAAAGCGGCAGTAAAGCGAAGCCGAGCCCCGCAAGCGCAGCGCCAATTACCATGGAAAACTGATCGAACCGATGGCCGCGATAGGCGGACTTGCCTTCAATGCCACAGCTTTCAAACCATTGCGCCCACATTTTCGGGCGGGTCGCGAGATGCAGCAGCGGCTCGTTTTCAAGTTCTTCGGGATTGGCGGGATGTCGTGCTTTGAGTAGACTTGGGCTGGCCACCGGCACAATGACTTCACTGCACAGAAATGTGCATGTCGCATGTGCCCAGACCGGCTGGCCATAGTGAATAGCGAGATCGAATGGCTGTTCTTCAAAGTCGAAAACGCCGGACCGCGAGGCGACATTGATTGCAATCCCGGGATGCTTTTCAATAAAATCCGGAATACGCGGCATCAGCCAGCGTGTGCCAAAGGTCGGCAGGGTTGCAACACTGAATGAAGAGGTCGATTGTGCCGACGCCATTGCACGCAGCATCGTGTCTTCCGTCTGGTTGAGCAAACGCCGCACTTCCGGCAGGAACTTACGCCCGGCATCAGACAAAAGAATGCGTTGACGGATGCGCTCAAACAGCAGCACGCCAAGTTGGCTTTCAAGATCCTTGATTTGACGGCTGACAGCACTCTGCGTGAGATTAAGTTCATTGGCGGCTTGCGTGAAACTGCCATGCCGGGCCGCACATTCAAACGCCTGTAGCGTGGCAATGTCGGGGATCAGTCTCCTGCTAAGCTTCATTCCAATCTCGCATTAACATAGTTGCGTTCGTCGCAATCATAACGGCAAAACGGCTGATATGATACATTTTCATCATAATCCAGGCATGTTCCTCCCGCAAATAACATGTCCGTCCCCAAGATGACACAAGTTCTACGGAAGCTTTCGCAATGAACGAGCATAAATTCATTTCGCCGGACGCCATTCGCTCTGCCTTTTCGGCAGCCATGTCGGCCATGTATAAGGAAGAAGTGCCTGCTTATGGCACATTGATGGAACTCGTCTCCGATGTGAACGCGAAAGTTCTGGCAGACGATGCGCATCTGCATGAGCGTCTGACGGAAACAGATTCGCTTGAACGCATTTCCGAAGAACGTCACGGTGCAATCCGTCTCGGCACTGCTGCTGAACTCTCGATGATGCGCCGCGTTTTCTCCGTCATGGGCATGTTTCCGGTTGGTTACTACGATTTGAGTGCGGCTGGCGTGCCAGTGCATTCCACCGCCTTCCGCCCGATCGACGATGCAGCACTCAAGCACAATCCATTCCGTGTGTTCACGTCGCTCCTGCGCCTTGACCTGATTTCGGACGAAAAGCTGCGTGCAGAATCGGAAGAGGTTCTCGCGAAGCGCCAAATCTTCACGCCGGGCGCAATTGCGCTTGTCGAAAAGGCAGAAGCCGATGGTGGCCTTGATGAAGGTGATGCGAAGATCTTCGTTGCAGAAGTGTTGGAGACTTTCCGCTGGCATGATCATGCCAATGTCAGCGCCGAGCTTTACCATCGCCTCCACGATGCGCATCGCCTGATCGCCGACGTTGTTTCCTTCAAGGGTCCGCACATCAACCATCTGACACCACGCACGCTCGACATCGACGCCGTGCAGGTTCAGATGCCAGATCGCGGCATCAACCCGAAGGCAGTTGTCGAAGGTCCGCCAACCCGCAAATGCCCGATCCTTCTGCGCCAGACCTCGTTCAAGGCACTGGAAGAAGAAGTTTCGTTTGTCAGCGCAGACGGCACCTGGACACCAGGCTCCCACACTGCCCGTTTCGGTGAAATCGAACAGCGTGGCGTAGCGTTAACACCAAAGGGCCGTGCGCTCTATGACAAGCTGCTCAACGACACCCGTGCAGTTGCCCGCCCTGCTCCGGATGGCTCAAACTCGGCTGAATATGTGAAGGCACTAAGCGACACCTTTGCCGCTTTCCCTGACACATGGGCTGGCGTGCGCGAAGAAGCCCTTGGCTATTTCGCCTATTCGGTGAAGGATGCTGCACGTCTTGCAGCCTTCCCGGCTAATACCGATATTGAAACTCTGATCGAAGGCGGCGCAGTCCAGTTCGATCCGATTATCTATGAAGACTTCCTGCCGGTTAGTGCTGCTGGTATCTTCCAGTCCAATCTGGGCGACGACGACGCACAGGATTTTGTGGAAAGCCCGAACCAGAAGCGTTTCGAGGAAGACCTTGGCGCCAAGGTTCTCAATGAATTCGAGCATTATGCTCGCATCGAACGCGAATCTATTGAAGCTGTACTTGCCCGCTTGAGCGGTCTTGAAGCAGCCGAATAAACCAATACTGACTTAAGAGGAAAACCATGAACACCGCTGTTAAAAAACTCGACGTGAAGCAGGAAGCTGCAAATCTTCTGTCCAAGCTTGGCGTTGACGCCTCGATCTACACATCGGGCGACCTTGCTGGTTTCAGCCCGGTTTCCGGCGAGCAGATTGCTTCGGTCAAGACCCACAGCAAGGAAGATGCAGCCAAGATCATCGACAAGGCTGATGAAGCTTTCCGTGCTTGGCGCACTGTTCCAGCACCAAAGCGTGGCGAACTGATCCGTCTCTTGGGTGAAGAACTGCGTGCTTCCAAGGAAGATCTCGGCCGTCTCGTTTCGCTCGAAGCTGGCAAGATTCCTTCGGAAGGCCTCGGCGAAGTTCAGGAAATGATCGACATCTGCGATTTTGCAGTTGGTCTGTCGCGTCAGCTTTACGGCCTCACAATCGCTACCGAACGCGCTGGCCATCGTATGATGGAAACCTGGCATCCGCTTGGCGTTGTCGGCGTTATCTCGGCCTTCAACTTCCCTGTTGCTGTCTGGGCATGGAACTCCGCTCTCGCTATCGTTTGCGGCAACTCGGTTGTCTGGAAGCCATCGGAAAAGACCCTGCTCACCGCTATTGCATGTGACGCGATCCTGAAGCGCGCCATCAAGCGTTTTGGCGATGCTCCAGAAGGTCTGGCTGAAGTCGTTCTCGGCGACCGTACGGTTGGTGAAGTTCTCGTTGACAGCCCGAAGGTTCCTGTTCTTTCGGCAACCGGTTCGACCCGCATGGGCCGCGAAGTGGTCCACGTCTTGCAAAGCGTTTTGCGCGCGCAATCCTCGAACTCGGCGGCAACAATGCCGGTATCGTCTGCCCATCGGCCGATCTCGACATGGCGCTGCGCGCAATCGCTTTCGGTGCAATGGGCACCGCTGGTCAGCGTTGCACCACGCTCCGTCGTCTGTTCGTGCATGAAAGCGTTTACGACGCTCTCGTTCCACGTCTGCAGAAGGCATATGCCAGCGTTACCGTTGGTTCGCCACTCGAAACCACAGCTCTGGTTGGTCCATTGATCGACAAGGTTGCTTTCGACAACATGCAGAAGGCACTCAAGGAAGCAGCCGCTCACGGCGGTAAGGTACAGGGCGGTGAACGCGTCGACGCTGGCCATGAAAACGCTTACTACGTGCGTCCGGCTATTGTCGAAATGCCACGCCAAGAAGGCCCGGTTCTCGAAGAAACCTTCGCACCGATCCTTTACGTCATGAAGTATTCCGACTTCGACGACGTGCTGGCGAGCCACAACGAAGTTGGCGCAGGCCTGTCCTCGTCGATCTTCACGCTCAACCTGCAGGAAGCAGAACGCTTCCTTTCGGTTGAAGGTTCGGATTGCGGCATTGCAAACGTCAATATCGGTACTTCGGGTGCTGAAATTGGCGGCGCATTCGGCGGCGAAAAGGAAACCGGCGGCGGCCGTGAATCGGGTTCGGATGCGTGGAAGGGCTATATGCGCCGCGCAACCAACACTGTGAACTACTCGAAGGCTCTGCCGCTCGCACAGGGCGTTTCCTTCGACATCGACTAACTTTATAAAGACTAAAAGAAAACCCCGCTTTTCAGCGGGGTTTTTTTATTATCTCAACATTTGCGATTAGCGAGATTGTGGTTATGACATGCCGAAAATCGTGGCTTTTGAGAACCGGCGCGCAGCGTACTTGAGTACGTGAGCACCGGAAGCGCAAAAAGACGCGATTTGCAGGCCGTCAGAACCGCAATATCAGCCCATGCGTTCGGAGGCGAATGAACCGGGCGAAGCCGGGAATACGACGGTGCGATTTCCGTTGAGGAATGAACGGTGATGGATATGCGCGTGAACGGCGCGCGCCAGAACTTGCGCTTCAACATCACGGCCAATCGACACATAATCCGCCGCACTCTGCGCGTGGGTGATGCGAGCAACATCCTGTTCGATGATCGGACCTTCATCGAGATCGGCGGTCACATAATGCGCCGTGGCGCCAATCAGCTTCACACCACGCTCATAAGCCTGCTTGTAAGGGTTTGCCCCTTTGAAAGACGGCAGGAACGAGTGATGGATATTGATGATGCGGCCCGACATTTTCTGGCAGAGCTGATCGGACAGAACCTGCATGTAACGCGCAAGAACCACCAGCTCGGTGCCCGTATTATCGACAATATCCAGAAGACGCTGTTCGGCTTCCGGCTTATTCGCCTTGGTGACGGCCACATGATGGAACGGAATGTCGTGATTGACGACAACCTTCTGATAATCGAAGTGGTTCGATACAACACCAACGATATCGATTGGCAGAGCACCGATCTTCCAGCGATAAAGAAGATCATTCAGGCAATGACCAAAACGCGACACCATAAGCAGCGTCTTCGTGCGATGGGCATTGTCGTGGAAATCGAAATCCATTTCGAACGGTGCCGCGATTGGCTCAAAGCCTTCGCGCAGGACATCAAGCGCCACGCCGTCTTCCGAAATGAAGCTGACGCGCATGAAGAAGCGACCGGTGTCCAGATCATCGAACTGGGCGCTATCGATGATGTTGCAACCCTTGCCCGCAAGATAACCCGAAATGGCGGCAACAATACCGCGGGTGGATTTGCAGGTGACGGTCAGGACAAAATTATGCATCGAACTTCCTCTATTACGCAGGCGCAGCTACATCGTGATTTTTTACTCTACGATGCAGCGCCAACCATGCCAGAATGCGTAATGCACTGACCGGATTGCGCTATCAAGTCGATAATGCGTGAAGAATGGAATTGTAGGTTAATTCGTCAGACCGTCGATGTGACCTTGTTCAAATGACGTGGTTTATCGGGATCATAGCCCTTGCAGCGCGTTACTGTTTCGATGATCCGATAATAGTTGATGAGCGCAACCAGCGGGTCGAGATGACCATTTCCTGTGCTTGCTGATGGCACCCGATGTCCCGGCACCTCCGCATCACCAAACGACACCAGGTTTGCGCCAAACGATCCAAGCCTGTTAAGCGCCTGAATGCTTGTTTCAAGCGCCTCATCCTGCGGTATGAACGACAGAATTGGGAAGCCGGTTTCCACCAGCCGCATCGGTCCATGCATCAGCTCGGCAAGCGAGAATGCTTCCGCATGAATATTGGCAGTTTCTTTGGCCTTGAGTGCAGCTTCAAGTGAAATGGCATAGGCGGTGCCACGTCCGCCCGTGAACAGCGACTTTGCCTCGACCAACAGGTCTTCCGCCACCTCACGGCCTTCCGGCCTTGTTGCGGTCAACGCTTCTGGCAAGCGGATCAAACCATCTTTCAGTTTCGGGTCGTTGCTGGCTGCAGCCACCACGCCTGAAAGCGCTGCGACAGACGCAATGAAAGACTTGGTAGCGGCAACGCTTTTCTCTTCGCCTGCATGAAGGGCGAGCACAATATCGGCACCCTTCGCAAGCGGACTATCGGTCACGTTAACAACGGCAACCGTCACAGCCCCGCCACGCTTTGCCGCATCCTGCACCGCAATAATGTCCGGGCTTGCACCCGATTGCGACACCGTGAAATGCAGACCACCTTTCAGTTTGAGCTCGGCACCATAAACGGAAGCCACCGATGGACCGATGGAGGCAACCGGAATACCGGTGGCGATCTCCATCAGATATTTGAAAAAGGTCGCAGCATGGTCAGACGAGCCGCGCGCAGCCGTGGTAATCACTGATGGCGATTTTTCAAACAAGCGCCCAATTTCAGCAAATGTTCCGACTTCTGCTTCAAGAAGTTTTGCCACAACAGAAGGTGACTGTTCGGTTTCTTGCAGCATAAGCGATGGAGCGGTTTGCATGTTCATTCTCCAAAACCAAAATAAAGGCCCGCATAAAGCAGGCCTTCTTCTTATCAATGTTGTGGCTGTGGCTCCACCGCTGTTTCATTCTTTTCAGCATCAGGTTCCTTAATGCGGAACCAGGCCACGTAAAGTGCTGGAAGGAAAAGCAAGGTGATGCCCGTACCGGCAATGATACCGCCCATCATGGCATAGGCCATCGGCCCCCAGAACACTTCGCGCGCAATCGGGATCAGCGCCAGACTTGCAGCCGCTGCCGTCAATGCAATCGGCCGCATACGATGCTGACTTGCCTGAACAACTGCATCCCATGGATGCATTCCCTCGGTGATATGCTCTTCGACCTGCACAATCAGAATGACCGAGTTTCGGATAAGAATACCGATCAGTGCCAGCACACCGAGAATAGCCACGAAGCCGAGCGGTTTGCCACTCGGAAGCAGTGCCGCTACCACACCGATCAGCCCCAAAGGTGCCACGGCAACCACGAGGAACAGGCGCTGGAAGCTCTGCAATTGCAGCATCAGAACGGTTGCCATCACGAACAGCATCAGCGGCACGACAGCTGCAATCGGTCCCTGGCTCTTGCCGCTTTCTTCAACCGTGCCGGCTGTCGCGATGGAATAACCTGCCGGAAGCTTATCGACAAATGCCTTCACCGCAGGTTCAAGCTCCTTAACAATCGTGTCCGGCATCGTTTTATCAACGATACCGGCAGCAACAGTTATGGTTGGAATGCGTGAGCGGCGATAAATAACCGGCTGTTCAAGCTCATAGCGGAAATTGGCGATGGCTGCGAGCGGCACAGAACTGCCGTTGCCGGTTGCGATCTGCAGGCTCTGCAGCGTGTTAATGGAATCGCGTTCATGCTTCTGTGCCCGCACGATCACATCGATCAGATAGATCGAATCCCGAACCTGGGTGATATTGATGCCGCCGACCACGCCATTCAGTGTTGTCGCAATATCCTTCGATGAAATGCCAAGCTTGCGCGCCTTGTCCTGCATCACATCCACACGGATAACACGTCCCGGTTCATTCCAGTTGTAGTTGACAACACCGAGCCGCTTATCCGCACTCATGATGCCTGCAAAATCCTGCGCAATACCGCGCAGCTTCTGAATATTCGGGCCTGAAATGCGGTACTGGACCGGGCGTCCGACCGGCGGTCCAAGTTCAAGGAATTTCACAAACGTATCTGTGCCGACATAATCCTTACGCAGGACTTCATCGAATTTCACCTTCAGGCGATCACGCGCTTCGACGTCTTTAGCCACCACAACCATCTGCCCGAAATAGGGATTGGCTGGCTGCACATCAAAAGACAGAATAAAACGGATCGCGCTCTGGCCGACATAGGTGCTCCAATGCTCGATATCTGGATTATCCTTGAGCATCGTCTGTTCAAAACGCTCCATCTGTGCCTTCGTATCGGCGATGGAACTGTTTTGCGGCAGAGTCCAGTCGATTACCAGTTCCGGACGGTCGGACTGAGGGAAAAACTGCCGTTCAATCAAACCCATACCGAAAACTGAGACCACAAACAGAGCGATCGTCGTGACAATCGTAATCCATTTGTGCCGCATCGCAAGAAGCAGTGTTCTCGAAAAGGCCTGGAAAAAGCGACTGCGCTTTTCCTCATGATGCTTCATTTTCTTAGGAAGCACTGTCACGCCGAGGAGTGGTGCAAACAACACGGCCACGATCCACGAAACAATCAGCGAAACAGCAATCACCACAAAAAGCGTGAATGTATATTCGCCGGCCTGACTCGAGTTCAGTCCAATCGGAATGAAGCCCGCAATCGTGACAAGCGTACCCGTCAACATCGGAAAGGCGGTGTGCGAATAGACATAGGTCGCAGCCTTGTTGATGGGGTCCCCTTGCTCGAGCCGGGCAACCATCATTTCAACCGCGATCATCGCATCATCGACCAGAAGCCCAAGCGAAATAATCAGTGCACCGAGAGACACACGTTGCAGCGAAATATCCATGAGCGACATGGCGAGGAAGGTGATTGCCAGCACCAGCGGGATCGACAACGACACCACGAAGCCTGCGCGCAAACCAAGACTGATGAAGCTCACTGCCAGAACGATTACAACCGCTTCAAAGAGTGCCTTTGTGAAGCCTGAGACCGCGTCCTGAACCACTTCTGGCTGATCGGCCACTTTAAATACATTAACGCCGACCGGCAGTTCGGCCTTCACCTGCTGCATCAGTGTGTCCAGCTTCTCGCCAAACTCAAGCAGATTGCCGTTAGGCTTCATGCCGATGCCAAGACCAATCGCATCATGGCCATTGACCCGAAAAATCGATGATGGTGGATCGACATAACCGCGCGTGATTGTTGCGACATCCGACAGGCGGAAGAAGCGATCATTCACACGAAGGTTGACCGCACGAAGATCAGCTTCCGAGTCAAACTGACCGCTTACGCGAACGCTGATGCGTTCAGGTCCCGCCTGCACAACACCTGATGGCGTGATGGCGTTCTGGTCCTGCAACGCCTTCAGAATAGCCTGCTGGTCGAGGCCAAGGGCTGCCACCTGCCGGGTCGAGAACTCGAGATAGATTGCCTCATCCTGCGCGCCGATCAGTTCAACCTTACCAGCATTGGGGATGGTCAGAATTTTTGTGCGTACATCTTCCGCATAATCACGCAGCTGTCGCATCGACAGTCCATCTGCGGTGAAGGCAAAGATATTCCCAAAAACATCGCCAAACTTGTCGTTGTAATAAGGACCGTAGACGCCTTCCGGCATGTTCGGCTTGATATCATCAAGCATATGACGCACTTCGGACCAGGCCTTTGTGACCTGTTCCTTGCGAACCGTATCCTTCAAAAAAACAAATACGACCGACTTACCTGCTGTAGTGACACTGCGCGTATAGTCGAGTGTGTCGAGTTCTTCGAGTTTCTTCTCGATACGATCTGTAACCTGATTCATTGTTTCGTCGATGGATGCGCCCGGCCAGTTGGCCTGCACCACCATCGTCTTCACGGTGAATTCCGGATCTTCCGCACGGCCGAGATCGAGATAGGAGACAAACCCTGCGACCAGAAAGACAAGCATGAAATACCAGACGAGCGACCGGTGGTTCAAAGCCCAATCAGAAAGATTGAAACCTTTTTTCATAGGCTGCTTCCCTTCGCATCCAGACGGACTTTTTGCCCTTGCTTGAGTTCGTTCACTCCGGCAATCGCCACATAGCTGCCGACTTCAACGTTATCGGCAACAAAATTCTCACTGCGACGTTCGACAACCTGAATGTCCTGGAGGCTTACGGTCTGTGTTTTTGGATCAATGACCCAGATTTCAGTTTTGCCGTCTTTTTCAAGCAAGGCCTGTATCGGCAAAATCACGTGGTCTTTCTCCGCTCTTGCAAGCCCCGCCCTGATGGTCGCGCCAAGTCGGAAACCTTCCGGCGGGTTCTCAAGTGCAATCCGAACCCGACGTGTACGGGTTTGAGCATCTGCCTGGGGCGCGACCTCGCGCACAGTGCCATTTCCAGTCACCGCAGGATCAGCTTGCAGCTGCACATAAAATGGCGTTCCCGCCACGAAATATTCCGTCATGCTGTCGGGGATATCGAGAACAGCTTCACGAATGTCTGGCCTTGCGACCGTCATCACCGCCTGCCCTGCGGCCACGACCTGACCAACTTCAGCATTGGTTGCTGAAATGACGCCATCGAAATCCGGGCTCAAAACAGCATAGCCGCGCTGATCTTCAGCTTTACGCAAACCAGCCTGTGCCTTTTCAAGTCCGGCCTGAGCACTGTCACGCGCCTGCTTTGCAGCATCATAATCAGCTTGTGAGATGTTGTTGCCTTCAAGCAAGATATGCAGACGCTCCTCACTGGCAGCTGCGTTGGCATATTGCGCTCCAGCACTTGAAAGGTCAGCCTTTGCGGACTGCACCGAAAGATCAAGCGTGGAAGGATCGAGCATCGCTACCATTTCGTCTTTCTTGACGAGATCGCCCACGTTAACCGGACGCGCTATGATGCGACCAAGAACGCGGAAGGCAAGATCCGTTGAATATCGCGGTTCGATCGTACCGGCGAAACTGGTTTGAATGGCGGGCTTAGGCGTTACAATCGTGTAAAGCACAGGGCGAATTGGCTCCGCTTCAGATGATTTGTCATCATCCTTGCCACATGCCGTAAGTGTTACAAGCGAACCAGCAATAGCAAGGCAGCTTAAGAGCTTCATGGTCGGCTTCATTGTGCGCCCGCTCCTTCAAGACCCGTAACAATCTCTGTTTGAGCACCTGAACGAAGCATTTGCGCGCCTTTGGTGACGATCAGTTCTCCAACACCCAAACCGGAAGCAACGATCACTCGTTCTTTTTCATAGGCGAGCACTTTGACCGGCACGAGGGTTGCGACTTGTGTGTCCTTCGCCACGCGCCAGACAGCTGTACGGCCTGAATCGGACGTCATGGCACTCCAAGGCAGGATGACAACTTTCTGATTGTCCATATGGACGGTGCCTGTCACCGTCGCGCCGAGCGCCATCTGTTCAGGCGTATTGGCGATACCAACCTTCACCCGCACAGTACCGGTCTGTGCATCAACCACCGGCGAAATTTCCCTTATTTTACCTTCCGCCTGAACCTTATCGTCCGACAACAAAGCCAGAGTAACGTCCATGCCAATCTTGGCATAATTGACGAGTGTTTCCTGAACGTCGAAGATCGCGTCACGGGGACCGTCTTCGGCAATCGAAAACGCCGTTTGCGCAGCCTGCACCACCTGCCCGGTTTCAATATTGCGAGCTGTGAGCACACCAGAAACCGGGGCATGGAGTTCAGTATAGGAAAGCTCGTCACGCGCATTGCCAAGCTGGCTTTCAGCATTCATGAGCGTGCTTTGCGCCGTACGGTAGACTTGCTCGGACTGATCGTATTGAGACCGCGTCGTAAATCCTTGCGCAAGCAAGGCTTGCTGGCGTTTGAAGCTGGCCTCAGCCTGCACAAGCTGAGCCTGTGCAGCATCTTTGGACGCCAGCGCAACGCGCATATTGGACTGCTGCTCGGCATTGTCGATCCGTGCAAGGATTGCGCCTTTTTCAACGTGCTGGCCGATTTCAACCATACGTTCCACAACCTGCCCATTGACACGGAATGATACATTGACAAGTGATCTGGCCGCAATCGCACCCGATAGCGTGAGCTTTGGCTGATAGTCGATCAACTTGCTTTCTGTCACGGCAACAGCAACGACGCCGCTGGTTTCAGCATGTGCATAGAACGCTGAAGTCATAACCGCTGTCGTTACAACGAGAACGCCGATAATCGCTTGAAGCGCACTATGTAGCACGTTCACAAGAGGATAAAATTTTGTGGCCATCTATACGATTCTCGCTCTTTTCCTGGAGAGCACAATGCAACCAAAATAATGCCGCGAAAAGCATGCTTTAAAAACATCATTAATCGTCATGCTCACATATAAAACGCGCGCTCAAAACAGACTTTGGGAAAACACTGAAATCTAAATAACAAATCAGAATAATTTATAGCCGCATTTCTTCAACAAGCCGATGACCTGTTGCACTCAGCTCATAACGTGTGCGTTGCGTCCGTTCATCTCGCTGTCGGATGCGGATATAGCCCCCCTCAGCACTAAGAACTACAACCTCCCGCAACACAAGAGCGTGAGCAATACCCAGTATTCGTGAAAAACTGCGGCTGTCCGATGCTATATCGAGCGCGAGCGCAGCAATAATACCGGCACCAAGCCGCGAGATCTTACCCGATGCTGCCTCAAGCGCATCCACCAATGCCATATACTCGGCTTCTTCCATCAGGCGTTGACCGCCTGAACCGGGCGGAATGAAACAATCACCGATTTTGAGGTTGGGGTGTAGCTCTCATCACCGGCACTACCAAGCGGCACCAACACATTCATTTCCGGGTAATAACCGGCAATACAACCACGCGGAATATCATAGGGAACAAAGCGGAAATCACGCGCAACACGCTCAACACCGTCTGCAAAATCACCGACAACATCGGCTCGATCACCTGCTTCAACACCAATGTCTGACATATCGGCAGGGTTCATGAAAACCACCTGCCGCTCGCCATAAACACCACGATAACGGTCATCCATACCATAAATCGTCGTGTTGTACTGATCATGACTGCGGAAGGTCTGCAAGACATAGTGGCCCGGCTTTCCGCGTGCCTGTTGATGCTCGACGGCCTCTGGCATTGCCCCGCTCCAGAAGGTTGCTTTACCGTTTGGCGTTACCCATTCCAGTTCGCGCGCGGTATTACGCAAGTGGAAACCACGCGGCACGCGGACACGTACATTAAAGTCATAGAAATCGGGCAGGACCCGCGAAATATGATCGCGGATGAGGTCGTAGTCATCCGCCAGTTCCAACCAATCGACTGGATTTGGGCCCAATGTTGCATTTGCCATGCCAGCAATGATTGCAACTTCCGAGCGGAGCAACGCCGAAGCCGGATGATTGATACCGCCTGATCCATGAACCATGCTCATGGAATCTTCGACCGTTACAATCTGCGCCACGCCTTTGGAATTCAGATCAATCTCGGTGCGCCCCAGACATGGCAGAATGAACGAATCCTGCCCCGGCAAAAGATGCGAATGGTTGAGTTTCGTTGCGATGTGAACGGTCAGTCTCTGGCTGGAAAGTGCCTTGATAATCATCGGACTGTCAGGCGTCGCACGGGCGAAATTGCCGCCCAGACCGATGAAGGCTTTTGCCGATCCGTCAAGCATGGCTCCAATTGCACCAAGCACATTATGGCCCGGCTCGCGCGGCGCTTTGAAAGCGAATTCCTTTTCCAGCGCGTCAAGAAACGCAGCTGACGGACGTTCGTTGATCCCGACCGTGCGATCGCCCTGCACATTGGAATGACCGCGGACAGGACACAGCCCCGCGCCGGGCTTTCCAATATTGCCGCGCAGCAGCATGAAATTGGTTATCTCGCGAATCGTGATCACCGAATGGCGATGCTGGGTTATGCCCATCGCCCACGTGCAGATAACGCGGCCCGCCTTCATGTAAATACGCGCAGCATGTTCCAGCGACTGACGCAACAGCCCGGACTGATCTTCAATTTCGTCCCATGAAGTTGCATCGACTGCAGCCCGATAGGCTTCAAATTCTGCCGTATGTTCGGCCAGAAACGCTCTATCGAGTACAGACGGCTCTCCGGCAGCAAGAGCTGCATCATCAGCGGCGAACACCGCTTTGGCCATGCCACGGAACGCGGCAAGATCGCCTCCCAGACGTGGTTGATAATAATCGCTGGCGATAGCTTCACTGCCGCCATGCATCATTTCGAGCTTGTTCTGAGGATCCGCGAAGCGCTCAAGTCCGCGTTCGCGGACCGGGTTGAAAACAACAATTTGGGCACCGCGTTCCGCAGCGCGACGTAAATCACCCAACATGCGGGGATGATTGGTGCCAGGATTTTGCCCAACGACGAAAATCGCGTCAGCCTGCTCGAAATCCTCAAGCAGAACAGTTCCCTTGCCAACCCCTACCGATTGTTTGAGCGCCACACCGCTGGCCTCATGGCACATGTTCGAACAGTCAGGAAAATTGTTTGTGCCATAAGCGCGCACGAAAAGCTGATAGAGAAATGCCGCTTCATTAGATGCGCGGCCCGAGGTATAAAACTCCACACGATCCGGCGTATCGAAGCTCTTCAATATGTCGCCAATAGCGTCAAAAGCTTCATCCCACTCAACCGCTTCATATTTGTCGGTTGACGCATTGTAACGCATCGGATGCGTTAGCCGCCCGGTATTTTCCAGCGCATAATCGGTCCAGGACTGTAGTTCAGAAACCGTGTGCTCCGTGAAGAACTTCGGCGTTGTGCGTCGCTCGGTTGCCTCCCAAGCCACCGCCTTCACACCATTCTCGCAGAACTCGAACGATGAGCCATGCTCCGGGTCACCCCATGCGCAACCGGGACAATCAAAACCGTCGGGCTGGTTAGCCTTGAGAAGAGCACGTGCACCAGTGAGCGGTGCGCCGCTGGCCAGCAATTGCTTGCCGCAGCTCTTCAATGCGCCCCATCCACCTGCGGCACTTGACCGCTTGCCGATGAACTTGGTTCCGGAAGCTTTGCTCATGTTATCATCCTCAATTGCATAGCTTTTCACGCTCAACAAGCATTACATAACTATGCAATATTTTTCACACTTTCAGCATCCACTATGCGCCAAAAATGGCCCGTCGCTGTCGCAAAAATACTTTTGCCCGCTCCTGATGATATGAAAATACCAACCATAGAAATCGGTTTATAGTGTAGTTGAATTAATCAAATAATTAAATAAAGCACTCCCCCAAAAGCATGAAACAGGTTTCGGAGAGATGCCCAGTGAATCAAAACATTGCAGTTGCGCTATCGGTTCGCACTTGATTTCAGGCCCACAATCCGTCATGCGATTGGTAAAGAAAACTGACCACAAGGGGTGGGAGAATGCCCAACATCGTTGAGATCGCCGATCTGAAACGGCTTGCACAACGCCGTGTCCCGAAAATGTTCTTCGATTATGCAGATTCCGGCGCTTGGACTGAGTCTACTTATCGGGCAAACGAAGCCGACTTCGCCAAGATCAAATTGCGTCAGCGCGTGCTGGTCGATATGACCAATCGTTCGCTTGAAACAACGATGATCGGCGAAAAGGTCGCAATGCCAGTTGCCCTCGCCCCGACCGGGCTCACCGGCATGCAGCATGCAGACGGTGAAATGCTCGCAGCCCAGGCCGCAGAGGCGTTTGGTGTTCCCTTCACGCTCTCGACGATGAGCATCTGCTCCATTGAAGATGTTGCATCAGTGACCAAGAAGCCATTCTGGTTCCAGCTTTACGTGATGAAAGACCGTGAGTTCGTAAAAAACCTGATCAGCCGCGCCAAAGCTGCGGGTTGCTCGGCATTGGTCCTCACGCTTGACCTTCAGATTCTGGGCCAGCGCCATAAGGATCTGCGTAACGGACTTTCGGCCCCACCAAAATTCACACCGAAGCATATCTGGCAAATGGCGACCCGTCCCGGCTGGTGCCTGGGCATGATGGGTACGCAGCGCCGCACATTCCGTAACATTGCCGGTCACGCGAAAAATGTAACCGACCTTTCTTCGCTCTCATCATGGACAGCGGAACAGTTCGATCCTCAGCTCAACTGGAACGATGTCGCGTGGATCAAGGAACAATGGGGCGGCAAGCTGATCCTCAAAGGCATTCTCGATGAAGAAGATGCCCGGATGGCAGCCAAATCCGGCGCCGATGCGATTATCGTGTCCAACCATGGCGGCCGTCAGCTTGATGGTGCAGTCTCTTCGATTTCGATGCTCAAGCCAATTGTTGATGCTGTTGGCGATAAAATCGAAGTGCATATGGATGGGGGCATCCGTTCGGGTCAGGACGTGCTGAAAGCCCGTGCTCTTGGTGCACAGGGCGTGTTCATCGGTCGTCCATTCCTTTACGGCCTTGGTGCGATGGGTAAGGAAGGCGTGACACTGGCGCTGGAGATCATCCGCAAAGAACTCGATATCACCATGGCGCTTTGCGGCAAGCGCAATATTAACGATATCGACCAGTCAATCATCCACTCGGTCGATTTCAAGTAAGAATTGCAGAACCCGGCTCAGGCCGGGTTTTTCATTGCCTGTAACGTGGCGTTATTGCCCAAAATTACTACCGCAAGTTTAGTGCTCGCTAATAAGAAGTAACGATAGCTTAAGCATATTCATTTACTACCTTCAGCCAACGGTTCGGGAACCGCGATCATTTTCGGTTGGAGTTGGGTAGATGAAATATGTTTCCGCGATTGCGCTCATGGCATGTGGCATGTTGATCGGTGCAAATGGCGCGCACGCAGCTGACATTATTTTTGAAGAGCCGGTCGCGGTTGCACCTGTCCCTCTCGCCTCAGGCTGGTACATTCGAGGCGATATTGGCTATAATTTCAAGTCGAACACAGACGGCGACTGGGCTTTCTGGAATCAGTTTGATCCGCCGTATCGTGGTATCGACGACACCTTACGTTATGACAACTTCAAGCTCAAAGGCGGTGCATCCTATGGCGTGGGTGTCGGCTATCGTTTCAATGAAATGTTCCGCACAGACGCAACGCTGGACTTTTTCCGCGCTGGCATCAAGGGCAGGACCGATTGCCCAAGCTATATAAAATCCTCGCTCGGCTTCAACCCGGTTGAAGACAATTGCCACTATGAAGACTCGTCAACGGCAAATGTCTGGACGGCAATGGCCAATGCCTATGTCGACCTGCCGAAAATGGGTATGGTGACACCTTATCTCGGCGCCGGATTGGGTGCAGCTTACGTGAAGTACGACACGTGGAAGACTCAGGAAGTCTGCTCGATATGCACCTATACCAGTGACAAGGATGGCCTCGACAGCTGGCGCTTCGCCATGGCTCTGATGGCTGGTGTCAGCTACGATCTGACCGATCAGCTCAAGCTTGACCTGGGTTATCGCTATCTGCGCGTCAATGGCGGCAAGGCCTATGGCTACGATGCAGCAGATCGCAGCACAAACCCGTTTGGTAACGCTGAAGGTCCGGGTGCAACCGGAACACAAGCCAAAGACAACGGTTTCAACATCCACACTGTTCGTGCCGGTCTTCGCTACGAATTCCGCTAAGCAACAGCCCTGCTATGAACTAAAAGCCCGGCATCTGCCGGGTTTTTTATGCGCGTGGCGGCGGTGCTTTTGAGAGAAGCACGGTGCGGATTGCAAAGCTCGAATGAATGCGCGCGACGCCAGGCAGCCGCGACAGAATTTCCTTATGAATAATTTCATAGGAAGCCGCATTCTCCGCCTCGACCCGCAGAATATAGTCAGCATCTCCGGTCATCAGATAGCACTCCTGTACTTCCGGGTGCCTGCGCACGGCTTCCTCAAAGCGGTTGAGATATTCTTCCGTCTGTCGGTCCAGCGTGATGCGAACGATCGCAACCAGCCGTTCATCCCCGCCGGATGAGCCGACAATCGCTGTATACCCCCGAATAACGCCACTTTCTTCGAGTATCTGTACACGCCGCAGACAGGCCGACTGCGAAAGGCCGACTTCCGCTGCAAGCTGACTGTTCGTCATACGGCCATCGCGCCTTAGGGAACGGATGATATTGCGGTCGATGCTATCCAGTGTCGCCATGAATATTCTTCGAATTATGAGCTAATAAGTGCGTAAATCATGCTAAAATTCGCATAATCTACGACAAAATGCAAAAACATTCGAATAGTCTTCGATTATCATTGTGTCTAACGCTTTGGGGGCAAGGAATTGTGATCCGCACCACCAGAGCAATGTGCTTTTGGGAGGAAGCGGATTAGAGTCCAGTCACTCCCACGAACAAACCGAGTGCGCTGGAAATGACCGATATGTCGATGCATTTTTCTCAAACTGAACGTGACCTCGCCGCAGGCGGCGTGCTCACCATCGACCTGGCAGCTTTGCGCCACAATTATTCAACTATCGCAAAACGCATTGCGCCGACCCGCGCAGCTGCTGTTGTCAAAGCCGATTCCTATGGCTTGGGTGCAAACCGTGTCGCACCGGCTTTTTATGAAGCAGGCTGCCGCGATTTCTTCGTCGCCCATCTTGGCGAAGCAATTTCTCTGCGCCCTTTTCTCAATCCTGATGCAACGCTTTACGCGCTGAACGGCCTGCAACCCGGCACGGAAGCTGCCTGTGCACGCGAAAAAATTCTGCCCGTTCTCAACTCGCTGGAACAAATCGAAAACTGGTCGGCACTTGCTATAAGCCTGAATGAAAAGCTGCCCGCTCTGCTTCAGATCGATACCGGCATGTCACGCCTTGGCCTGTCAGCCAAAGAACTCGACCAACTGGTCGATAACCAGCATCTGCTCGACCATATCGATGTAAAATTCGTCATCAGTCATCTGGCGAGCGGCGATGAACCGAAAAATCCGGCCAATGCCCGCCAGCTTGCGGCCATGAACGCAGCGCTCACACGTCTGCCAAAAATGCCGGTGGCTTTTTCGAATTCCGGTGGTTGCTTCCTCGACAATACTTATCATTTCAATCTCGCACGTCCGGGCGTTGTTCTCTATGGCGTCGGTCCGGAAGGGACTGAAAGCCCAATCAAGCCGGTGCTGGAGCTATCCGCGCGTGTCATTCAGGTGCGTGACATCGATAAAGGTGCGGCCGTCGGTTATGGCGGCACATTCGTTGCAAGCAAGCCAATGCGGGTCGCAACAATTGCAGTCGGTTATGCCGATGGCTGGTTCCGCGCTTTGAGCAACAAAGGCTCGGCCTTTTACGGCGATACGCGTCTGCCGATTGTCGGCCGTGTTTCAATGGATTCGATCACGCTCGATGTAACAGCCCTGCCGGAAGGCACACTCAAGCTCGGCAGTCTGGTCGAACTCATTGGTCCGCATCAGCGGCTCGAAGATGTGGCGCGTGATTGCGACACCATTCCTTATGAAATCCTGACTTCGTTAGGCCACCGCTATGCCCGTGTTTACGTGGATAGTCTGGCGGCAGACAAACAAGCATAATTATAAGAGGCGAACATGCAGATCACCATCCTAGGCAGCGGCGTTATCGGCGTCACCACGGCGTATTATCTGGCCAAGCTTGGCCATGAAGTCACTGTCGTTGATCGCGAGGAAGGCCCTGCACTGGAAACAAGCTTCGCCAATGCAGGGCAAGTTTCACCCGGCTATGCATCGCCATGGGCTGCACCCGGTGTGCCTCTGAAAGCCGCCAAGTGGCTGTTTCAGAAGCATGCGCCGCTGGTTCTGCGCCTGACGTCCGATCCAAAGCAGTACAGCTGGCTCTTGCAGATGCTCGCGAACTGCACTGAGAGCCGCTACAAGGTCAATAAAACCCGCATGGTTCGGGTGGCAGAATATAGCCGCGATTGCCTTGTCGCCCTGCGCGAAGAAACCGGCATTCAATATGACCAGCGCACGCAGGGCACTTTGCAACTGTTCCGCGAGCAGTACCAGCTCGACGGTATTGGCAAAGATATTGAAGTACTGCGTCAGGATGGCGTGCCGTTTGAAGTTCTCGACCGCGAAGATTGCGTGCGCGTTGAGCCTGCGCTTGCTCGCGCCAGAGATAAATTCGTCGGTGGCCTGCGTCTGCCGCATGATGAAACCGGCGACTGCTTCAAATTCACCAATGCACTGGCAAAAATCGCCGAAGGACTCGGCGTAAAATTCCGCTTTGGTGTCGACATCAAATCGCTGTTGATGACTGGTGGCAAGGTTTCCGGCGTCGAAACCTCGGAAGGCATTCTGACGGCTGATCGCTATGTCGTGGCACTCGGCAGCTACACACCTGCTCTGGTCAAGTCGCTCGGCCTCAATGCGCCGATCTATCCGGTCAAAGGCTATTCGATCACCGCACCAATCATCAATGAAGATCTGGCTCCAGTCTCGACCGTGCTGGATGAAAGCTACAAAATTGCTATCACCCGCCTTGGCGACCGTATCCGTGTGGGCGGCATGGCCGAAGTCTCAGGTTTCACCAAGGATCTGCCCGCAGCGCGTCGTGCAACGCTCGATCTCTCGGTGAGCGATCTGTTCCCCGGCGGTGATCTCAAGGCTGCAACCTTCTGGTCAGGCCTACGCCCGATGACGCCTGATTCAACGCCGATCATCGGCGCGACCCGCTTCGACAATGTGTTTATCAATGCGGGCCACGGCACACTTGGATGGACCATGGGTCCGGGGTCGGGCAAGCTGCTGGCCGATCTCATCTCCGGTAACACACCAGATATCAAAGCAGACGATCTCAGCATTGCGCGTTACGCATAAATCGACGGCGTCGAGGAAGCGGAGTAAACCCCTCCGCTTCGCTTTTAGCCGATGAGATGGCGTAGCAACCCAGCGGAAGTGATGGCCACGGCCACAGTTACCAGCATGGGGAACCGGGTTGCAGCGGCAATCGTCAGCGCGAGAGCAATCATATCAGCAGGCTTGCCGGTGAAAAACTCCGGCGCAATAACGCTGATCAGAACACAGCCCGGCGCACTTTCCAGCAATAGCAGGGCCCGCGGGCTCAGTGTACGATTGCGTAGAAAAATATATCCGCCAATGCGCGTCATATAGGTCACGGAAGCCATGAGCAGGATCGTGATCGCGTGTGAAGGTTCAATCGTCATTCTGGTTTCGCCTGCCGCCATGCAACCATAAGTCCAGCGATTACACCTGCTGGCACATACCAGGCGCCCGGAATAGTGAGATAGGTTATGCCTGCCACAATGAGGCTGACCAGCCAGGGAAGTGCCGCAACAGGCCCTTTCCACATACCGGCGAGGATCACGATGAAGACGGCAGGAAACGCCATATCAAAGCCAAAGCGCTTGACGTCACCCAATACCGGGCCAACGAGTGCGCCGACGGTGGTGAAGAAAATCCACGTCACATAAAGGCCAAGGGCCGCGCCAAAATAATAACGAATGCTGAAGTTTCCACCAGACTTGCGTGCATCGGCTAGCCCCATGGCCCAGCTCTCGTCACACATGAAGAACAGCGTTAGAAACGCCTTGCGTTTCGGCAAATGCTTGATGAGAGGCGCAAGGGCTGCACCCATCAGAAAATGTCGGCTATTGACCAGAAATGTTATCGCAACAATCAGCAGAATATGCGGCGGCGATGTCCACAAACCAATGGCCGCAAACTCGGAACCACCACCAAAATTCAGGCCCGTCATCATCGGCACTTCAACCGGGCTCAGTCCCTTCTGGGTTGCTTGCGCACCGAGCAGCAGAGCAAACGGAACGAAACTTAAAAACACAGGAACGGCTTCCCGCAAGCCACGCAAGGCCTCTGATTGCCGGGAGATGCCGCTCTGTCCCTCGACAAAATCCATACTACGCATCAATTATTTCCTTCTGGAAAGAGCGGCAATGTCGCTCATTCTGAACCGGGAAAATACGCCAACCCACACAGATTTTTGTTGCTTTTACGCTCTCGATGCACAGTATATTGATGGATAATGCCAACAATAATTAATTAGGCGCATTAAAATGCCAATATCAATTGACGCAATCGACCGTGCGATTCTCCGAGTGCTCCAGCAGGAAGGTAAGATTAACAACACCGAGCTTGCCGAGCGTGTTGGCTTGTCACCTTCGCCTTGTCTGCGCAGGGTGAAGCAATTGGAAGATGCTGGCTTCATCGAACGCTATGTTGCACTGGTCGATGCAGCCAGGCTCGGTATGGGGTTTACGGTCTATGTCCGCATATGGCTGACGGGACAGGATGAGGAAACCGTCACGACTTTCGTCAAAGCAATTGAGAAGCTGCCACAGATCGTTGAATGCCACCTGATGGCGGGCGATTGCGACTTTCTGCTGCGTGTTATCACACCGGATCTTGAAGGCTTTAGAAAATTCCAGATGGAATATATCGGCAAGATAAAGGGCGTTCGGAATATCAAATCCGAAATTCCAATGCAGCAGATCAAACGCTCGTGGGTCGTGCCGATATAGAGCATTTCCAGAAAAATCGGGAACCAAATTTTCTTAAAATAATCTGTTAGAACAAATAGTTAGAAACTTGGCGGGGTACAGGCGCTGACAATTTCGCAGGCGACCGGACCGACACAGCGAAAACGGTGCGGCAGCTTGCTTGAGAAATAATAAGCATCCCCCGGCCCCAGGATCCGGCGCTCACTTCCGACCGTCACTTCAATGCGGCCAGACATGACGATGCCCCCCTCCTCGCCCTCATGCATGAGCAGAACCTTGCCCGTGTCTGAACCCGGCTCATAGCGTTCTTTGAGAATTTGCAACGATCGCGAAAAGAGATGATCGCCCACCTGACGATAGGAAATAGGTCCCTTTCCGATCTCCACCAGCTCGTCCGCCTGATAGAAGACCTTGTGCGGCGCATCCGGCTCAAGCGCAAAAAACTCAGCCATACCAATAGGAATACCGTCAAGAATGCGTTTTAATGCGCCAACGGATGGATTGGACTGGTTGGCCTCGATCAGCGATATGGTAGAGTTGGTCACACCAGCCCGTTTTGCCAGCTCTCGCTGCGACAGATTCTGCCGCATACGCACATAGCGAAGTCGGCCGCCAATATCGATGCTCATCGACAGTCCCCCATACTGTTTATGATGTTCGATATAGCACAAACTACAATTCCAAACCACGTGATTTCAATGAGTTAAATTTATAGAGAAAAGGACTTGTTGCCTTCGGCAAAGCGTGTCCTCCTGTTCTCAAAATAGGAGGTCCTAATGCTGAATAACACCAACGCGCCAAGCCTTGATAACTTCTGGATGCCGTTCACTGCGAACCGCCAGTTCAAGGCCGCTCCACGCCTGCTCGCAAGCGCTTCGGGCATGTATTACACCGATGTCGACGGCAAGCAGGTTCTGGATGGCACGGCTGGTCTTTGGTGCTGTAATGCCGGTCATGGCCGCAAACAGATCACACAGGCTGTTGAACGCCAGATCTCGACCATGGACTTCGCGCCGACCTTTCAGATGGGCCACAATGTTGCATTCGACTTTGCAGAAAAGCTCGCAGCCATTGCGCCCGGCGGCCCGGATGCCAAACTCGACCGCGTGTTCTTCACCAATTCCGGTTCGGAATCGGTCGATACGGCGCTCAAGATCGCCATCGCTTATCAGCGTGCAATCGGTCAGGGCACCCGTACCCTCGTGATTGGCCGTGAAAAAGGCTATCACGGCGTTGGCTTTGGCGGTATTTCTGTCGGTGGCCTCGTCAACAACCGCCGCGTCTTCCCGCAGATTCCTGCCGACCATATGCGTCATACGCTTGATATTGGCCGCAATGCATTCTCCAAGGGCTTGCCAGCACACGGCATTGAACTGGCTGATGATCTGGAACGTCTGGTTCAGCTGCACGGCGCAGAAAAGATTGCCGCCGTCATAGTCGAACCAATGTCCGGTTCTGCCGGTGTCGTTCTCCCGCCGAAGGGCTATCTCGAACGCATCCGCGCAACCGCTGACAAGCACGGCATTCTGGTGATCTATGACGAAGTCATCACCGGCTTCGGTCGTCTCGGAACACCATTCGCAGTTGATTATTTCGGCGTAAAACCTGACCTCGTCACAACCGCCAAGGGCCTCACCAACGGCGCAATCCCGATGGGTGCAGTCTTTGCAAGCCGCGCAGTGCACGACGCGCTGATGACCGGTCCGGAAAACGCCATCGAGCTCTTCCACGGCTACACCTATTCCGGTCATCCGGTCGCTTGCGCTGCCGGTCTCGCAACACTTGAAATCTACGCTGAAGAAGGGCTTCTGACCCGTGGTGCTGAACTAGCTGAGCATTGGCAGAATGCTCTTCATTCGCTCAAAGATGCACCAAATGTCATCGACATCCGCAACCTCGGCCTCGTTGGTGCAATCGAACTTTCGTCACGCGAAGGCGCCGTCGGCGCACGCGCTTATGACGTGTTTACCGATTGCTTCAAGAAAGGCCTTCTGATCCGCGTGACTGGCGATGTGATTGCTCTTTCGCCACCTTTGATCGTGGAAAAAGAACAGATCGACACCATCGTTTCCATGATCGGAGATGCTCTCAAACGCGCGGCGTGATCACCACCCAGAGACGCCGCAACTTGGCCGCCGCTTCTTCCCTTGCGGCGGCTTTTTTATGAATCGCATTATCTAGAATGTCGCGCAAAGGATTCTGCGCATTATCATTTTAGCGGCCACTAAGCGCGAGGCAACCAAAAGCGTAATAACGTTACGTTACATTGCAAAAATCAACTCTGCGAAGGGGTGAACTTCGCCACCAGCGCGTGGCTGTCACCGGGATAGGTGAAGCGCACATGCGTGACCGGTTGATCGGCATTCCATGTCTGGCGTTCGACCACAAGACAGGGCGATCCAGCCGCGACACCGAGCGTTGCAGCATTATCCTGTGTGGCCACAACTGCCCGAATCGAATGCTGTGCACTGCTCCATGGCACGCAGGCAACCAGCCAAGGTCCAGGCGATTGCTCTGCAAAATTGGTAGTATCTGCACTCGGCACAGCATCGAGACTGATGAAGCGTTCTTCCAACGCAAACACACGCTTGCCTGCATAGTGTCGACAGACGAGTTCGATTAACGGCGTATGGCGCGGCATATCGATATGTTTGGCATCCGCTGGGCCACTCAGACGGTCGCGTCGTGTCAGTAGTTCATAGCGATAGGGAACGCCAAGCGCTGCCACTTCATCGCGAATATCGTGGATTTCGAGGATCGCTGCCTGCGATTGCGGAAAAGACACGAAACTGCCCGAACGGCGCTTGCGCTCAATCAGACCGGCCTTTGCCAGCTGCGTCAGCGCCTTGTTCACGGTCATACGTGAGCAATTATAGTGCTCAGTCAGTTCATGTTCAAACGGGATGCGATGCCCCGGCTGCCATTCGCCGGAAATGATGCGTGTTTCGATATCATCCAGAATGCGCTGGTGCAGCGATATGGTCGGATCGCCATTTCTGGATGAATTGTCCTGCATCATACGCCCCTTTTAATCCAACAATTCGCCGATCACTTTCTGGAAAGCACGCTCGGCTTCATCGCGCAAGCGGTGATGTCCACCCTCCACCTGTTTCACGCCACGCACCCACACATCAGAGGCACGCGCACGACCGGCAAAAATCCAGCCATCGAGAGCCGCATCCCTTTTTGCATGGGGCAGACGCTCAACATCAAGCGATACAAAATCGGCCGAAGCCCCCACTTTCAAGCCATCGCCTGCGCGTCCCATAGCGATATTGCCGCCGGTCACCCCGCCATCGAAAAGTGCGCGGCCTGTCGATCCCTCGTTCTCGGCCAGAACATTACGCGCGCGGTGCAGGAGACGCTGCGAATATTCATACTGGCGCAACTCATCGCTGATACCGATCAGCACATTCGAATCCGAGCCAACGCCGAACTTGCCGCCTGCCTTGTGAAAGACCGTAGCATTGAAGGTTCCGTCACCCAGATTGGCTTCCGTGACCGGGCAAAGACCAGCAATCGCGCCCGTCTCAGCCATGCGCATGGTTTCCGCGTCGGTCATATGGGTCGCGTGGATGAGGCACCAGCGCGACGACAATTCCTGATGGTCAAGCAGCCATTCAACAGGTCGCTGTCCGGACCACGCAATGCAGTCCTCCACCTCCTTGACCTGTTCGGCAATATGAATATGCACAGGCGCATCCGGCAAAAGCTTTGCCGCAAATGTCAATTCATCCGGGGTGACAGCACGCAGACTGTGCGGGGCTACGCCAAGTACGGCACCATCGAAACCGGCAAGCGCCTTCTGGCAGCCTTCGATTAGGCGCGCAAAGCTTGCTTCATCATTGATGAAACGGCGCTGGCCTTCATTCGGATCGGCACCGCCGAATGTCGAATGTGCGTAAAGCACCGGCAACAATGTCAGCCCGATACCAGCAGTTTGCGCTGCCGAGACAATACGATCTGCCATTTCCGAGATATTGCTGTAAGGCGTGCCATCGCAATCATGGTGCAGATAATGAAACTCACCGACGCGCGTGAAACCGGCTTCCAGCATATCGACATAAAGCCGCAACGCGACCGCTTCCGCCTGTTCCGGCGTCATGGTCAGCGCGAACTTGTACATGATCTCGCGCCAGCTCCAGAAGCTGTCCGCGGAAGGTCCACGCCGTTCGGCAAGTCCCGCCATGCCATATTGGAACGCATGGCTGTGCAGATTTGGCATGCCAGAAACAATCACTGCATGATGTTCGTCGCCCGACTGCGCGCTGGCGCCAGTTTCCACAGATGCGATTTTTCCATCGACAATGCCAAGCCGCACATCATCCGCCCACCCCGTTTGCAGAAGCGCCTGTCCGGCATGGATAAATTGCGTTTTTTCGACCGTGGCTGACATTATGTTCCGCTCCTCTTTCCGCCCATTTTGCTGCATCACTTTTCAACAGATCGCAATCGGATGCATTTTTTCTCTTGGCGACTTCGCTATTATGTATATACATTATCGAAAAACAGGGGAAGCGAGAAAACGCTCATGACACAGAAAACCAACTTCGTTTTAACGCAGGCACGCATCGCCACCTTGGATGAAAACGCCGAAGGTCTGGGGCTCATCGACAATGCAGCGCTCGCCGTGAAAGACGGCAAGATCGCTTATGTCGGTCCGGAAAATGCTCTCCCCGCCGAATACGCATCCTTCGAGAAAATCGACTGCGAAAACCGCCTGATCACGCCCGGCCTGATCGACTGTCACACGCATCTGGTCCACGCAGGCAATCGCGCGCATGAATTTGAGCTGCGCCTGAATGGTGCCACTTACGAAGAAGTTGCGCGGGCGGGCGGCGGCATTGTTTCCTCCGTTAAAAACCTGCGTGCGGCCAGCGAAGATGATCTGGTGCGTGAAACCCTGCCCCGCCTTGATGCGCTGATTGCCGAAGGCGTCACCACCGTTGAAGTCAAGTCGGGCTATGGCCTCGACCGTGACAGCGAGATCAAGTCGCTGAAAGCCGCCCGCCGTCTTGGCGAAGAACGTGACGTGACGGTCCGCACCACCTTCCTTGGCGCGCATGCCCTGCCGCCGGAAATGAATGGCGACAAGGCCGCCTATATCGACCGCGTCATCAACGATATGCTTCCGGCTATCGCCGCTGAAAATCTGGCCGATGCGGTTGACGGTTTTTGCGAAGGCATAGCCTTCCTGCCGGATGAAATCGCCCGCGTTTTCGATGCTGCAAAGGCGCACGGCCTTCAGGTCAAACTCCACGCAGACCAGCTTTCCAATCTGCATGGCGCAGCTCTTGCCGCTTCTTACAATGCGCTTTCAGCCGATCATCTGGAATATACCGATGCGGATGGTGCTGCCGCGATGGCCAAGGCCGGAACCGTCGCAGTTCTGCTTCCCGGCGCTTATTATTTCATCCGCGAAACGCAAAAGCCGCCGGTCGATCTTTTCCGTGCGGCTGGCACAAAGATGGCACTGGCCACCGACAACAATCCCGGCACCTCGCCGCTGACCTCGCTTCTGCTCACCATGAACATGGGCGCAACCCTGTTCCGCATGACGGTCGATGAATGCATTGCGGGCGTCACCCGCGAAGCAGCCCGTGCCCTTGGCGTGCTTGACCACACTGGAACGCTGGAAGTGGGCAAGGATGCTGACCTTGCCATCTGGAGCGTCGAGCATCCGGCAGAGCTCGTTTACCGTATTGGCTTCAACCCGCTCTGGAAGCGGGTTTTCAAAGGCCACATTTAGTTCATATCTCAATGGAGCTTTCCATGACCCTCATATTGAAGCCCGGCAGCGTTGCACTGAGCACGCTGGAACAGATTTATCGTGAAAACCTCGCCGTCCGTATTGATCCGTCCTTTCATGCCGGCGTTGAAAAAGCAGCAGCACGCATTGCCGAAATAGCCGCGGGCGATGCACCGGTTTATGGCATCAATACCGGCTTTGGTAAGCTCGCCTCAATCCGTATCGCGCCCGAAGATGTGGCAACGCTTCAGCGCAATCTGATCCTGTCGCATTGCTGCGGCGTTGGCGAACCGTTGAGCGAAGACATCGTGCGCCTCATCATGGCGCTGAAGCTCATTTCGCTTGGTCGCGGGGCATCGGGTGTGCGGCTCGAACTCATTATCCTCATCGAAGCCATGCTCGAAAAAGGCGTGATCCCGATGATCCCGGCCAAGGGTTCGGTTGGCGCTTCTGGCGATCTCGCACCGCTCGCTCATATGGCCGCGGCCATGATCGGCGAAGGCGAAGCCTTCTATCAGGGTGAGCGCCTTTCGGGCGCTGATGCGCTTAAGAAGGCTGGCCTCAAGCCCGTCGTTCTAGCTGCGAAGGAAGGTCTCGCCCTCATCAACGGCACACAGACCTCGACTGCACTGGCATTAGCCGGCCTGTTCCGCGCGCATCGCGCATTGCAGGCAGCCCTCATCACCGGCGCATTGTCGACCGATGCGGCCATGGGTTCAACTGCCCCGTTCCATCCCGATATTCACACCCTGCGCGGCCATCAGGGCCAGATCGATACGGCCGCAGCACTGCGCAATCTCCTTTCCGGTTCGGTCATTCGTGAAAGCCATCTTGAAGGCGACCAGCGCGTACAAGACCCTTATTGCATTCGCTGTCAGCCACAGGTCGATGGTGCCTGTCTCGACATTCTACGCCAAGCTGCACGCACACTTGAAATCGAAGCCAATGCCGTTACCGATAACCCGCTTGTCCTCTCCGATGACAGTGTGGTTTCAGGCGGCAACTTCCATGCCGAACCAGTTGCTTTCGCAGCCGACCAGATCGCGCTTGCTGTCTGCGAAATCGGTGCAATCGCCCAGCGCCGCATTGCTCTTTTGGTTGACCCTGCGCTTTCCTTCGGCCTGCCTGCCTTCCTTGCAAAAAAGCCGGGCCTCAATTCGGGTCTTATGATTGCGGAAGTCACTTCGGCAGCGCTGATGAGCGAAAACAAGCAGATGGCGCATCCGGCATCGGTTGATTCCACACCAACGTCTGCCAATCAGGAAGACCATGTTTCCATGGCCTGCCATGGTGCACGCCGCCTGTTACAGATGACCGAAAACCTCAACGCAATCATCGGCATTGAAGCATTGACCGGCGCGCTCGGCGTCGAGCTGCGCGGCCCGCTTGAAACCAGTCCAGAACTGAAAAGCGCCATCGCCGTTCTGCGCGCCAAAGTTTCGACGCTGGATGTCGACCGCTACATGGCCAACGATCTTGCAGCCGCAAGCACCATCATCGCCGACGGCTCGTTCACCGGCAGCATCAGCGCCAATATCCTGCCTGCACTGGAGGCCTGATATGAGCGTCTTTGAAGTCAGGCAGGGCACGTCGCCCGTCATTCTCGGCCTTCCCCACACGGGCACGGATGTTCCCGACGATATCTGGTCACGGCTCAATGACAATGGTCGTATTCTCGCCGACACCGACTGGCACATCCATCAGCTCTATGACGGGCTGCTGGACAATGTAACGACCGTCCGCGCAACCTTTCATCGCTATTGCATCGATGCCAATCGCGATCCGGCAGGCGTCAGCCTCTATCCGGGTCAGAACACAACGACGTTGATCCCGGACACAGACTTTGACGGCCTTGCCATCTGGAAAGGCGGCGAAGCGCCGAAAGAAGCTGACATCACCGATCGCATCACCCGTTTTCACAAGCCGTATCACGATGCACTTACAGCCGAAATCGAGCGCGTGAAGGCGATCCATGGCGTGGCGATCCTTTATGATTGCCACTCGATCCGCTCGCATATCCCGTTCCTGTTTGAAGGCAAGCTGCCGGACTTCAACATCGGCACAGATTTGGGCAAGACCTGCGCACCGGAAATCGAAGCAGCAGCCGTGGAAGCGACCCAAAACGCCACCGACTACACATCCATTCTCAATGGACGTTTCAAAGGCGGCTGGACGACCCGCCACTATGGCAAGCCCGAAAACGGCGTCCACGCTATCCAGATGGAACTGGCGCAATCGACTCATCTTGCGACCGAAGCGGTTCCCTTCGCCTACGACGAGGCCAAGGCGGACAAGCTTCGCGTACATCTCAAAACCATTCTTGAGCGGCTCGAAAACATTGCCGCAGAACTGAAATCCTGAGGAGAACACCATGTCCAACCCACGTCATAATGAGCGCGATGTACGCGCTCCACGCGGCACCGAACTCAACGCCAAGAGCTGGCTCACCGAAGCCCCCCTGCGCATGTTGATGAACAACCTTGACCCGGATGTCGCCGAACGCCCGCATGAGCTGGTCGTCTATGGCGGCATTGGCCGCGCTGCGCGCACATGGGATGATTTCGACAAGATTGTCGCGACCCTCAAGACGCTCAATGAAGACGAAACCTTGCTGGTGCAGTCGGGCAAGCCGGTGGGCGTGTTCCGCACCCACAAGGATGCACCGCGCGTTCTCATCGCCAATTCCAATCTCGTGCCGCATTGGGCGACCTGGGATCATTTCAACGAACTGGATAAGAAGGGTCTCGCCATGTATGGCCAGATGACCGCCGGTTCGTGGATTTACATCGGTGCACAGGGCATTGTTCAGGGCACCTATGAAACCTTCGTGGAAGCCGGTCGCCAGCATTATAACGGCAACCTCAAGGGCAAGTGGATTCTGACCGGCGGTCTGGGCGGCATGGGCGGCGCACAGCCTCTCGCAGCCGTCATGGCTGGCGCTTGCTGCCTCGCAGTCGAGTGCGACGAAACCCGCGCTGATTTCCGCCTGCGCACCCGCTATGTCGATGAAAAGACCCATAGCCTCGATGAAGCTCTGGCAAAGATCGACGAATGGACCAAGGCAGGCGAAGCCAAGTCCATTGCGCTGATCGGCAATGCTGCCGAAATTTTCCCGGAACTCGTCAAGCGCGGCGTGCGCCCTGACATCGTGACGGACCAGACCTCGGCGCATGATCCGGTGCATGGCTATCTGCCAATCGGCTGGAGCGTCGCTGAATGGCGCGCCAAGCAGGAAAGCGACCCGAAGGCTGTCGCAAAAGCTGCCCGCGCTTCGATGAAGGTGCAGGTTCAGGCCATGCTCGACTTCCACAATCAGGGCATTCCAACGGTCGATTACGGCAACAATATCCGCCAGATGGCGCTCGAAGAAGGTCTTGAAAACGCCTTCGATTTCCCCGGTTTCGTTCCGGCCTATATCCGCCCATTGTTCTGCCGCGGCATTGGACCTTTCCGCTGGGCAGCGCTTTCCGGCGATCCAGAGGATATTGCAAAGACCGATGCCAAGGTGAAAGAGCTGCTGCCAGACAACAAGCACCTGCACAACTGGCTCGACATGGCGAAAGAACGCATCGCATTTCAGGGCCTGCCAGCCCGCATCTGCTGGGTTGGCCTTGGAGATCGTCACCGCCTCGGCCTTGCCTTCAACGAAATGGTTCGCAACGGCGAGTTGAAAGCACCTATCGTCATTGGTCGCGATCATCTGGATAGCGGCTCCGTCGCTTCGCCAAACCGTGAAACCGAATCCATGAAAGACGGCTCGGACGCAGTCTCCGACTGGCCGCTGCTCAATGCGTTGCTCAACACCGCATCGGGTGCGACATGGGTATCGCTCCATCATGGTGGCGGCGTCGGCATGGGCTTCTCCCAACATTCGGGCATGGTCATCTGCTGCGACGGTTCGGAAGATGCCGACCAGCGCATCGGTCGCGTGCTGTGGAATGATCCGGCTACCGGCGTTATGCGTCATGCCGATGCGGGCTATGAAGAAGCGCTCGACTGGGCAAAGCAGCAGGGTCTTCGCCTTCCGGCGATCCTTGGAAACTAAGAACCCAATCAAAGGCGGCCCTTATGGGGCCGCCTTTTTTTCATGTTCAAAAATACACGTAATACCGGGGAATATCGATGACGGACACAACGCTTAGCGGCCAGGAACCCTCACGCGGAACGGCGGCACTAAAGCTGGTGATATACAGCTTCATAGGAATCTTTTTCTTCTTCGTTCCTGTTACTATTGGCGGCAAATCCACCATTCTGCTCGATCATGCCGCAACGGCACTGGCAACAGAACTACGCCCTGTCGCTCTGGTGTTTGTCTGCCTGCTTATTGCTTATGGTGCGTTTGGACCGTTCGTCACGGGCACATGGAAGAAAAACCTGACGGAAAAAATCTTCTCGGTATTGCGTTTGCTCGGACTTGTTGCAACGGCCATGTATCTGGCAAATGTCGGTCCGGCATTGCTGTTCACTCCAGACATGCTGCCTTTCCTGTTTGACAAACTGGTGCTTTCCGTCGGCCTGATTGTGCCAATCGGTGCACTGGCGCTCGCTTTTCTGATCGGTTACGGCCTGCTCGAATTCACCGGCGTTATTGTGCAACCTGTGATGCGCCCCATCTGGCGCACACCGGGCTGGTCGGCAATTGATGCTGTGGCTTCATTCGTTGGAAGCTATTCGCTGGCACTTCTGATCACTGACCGCGTTTATAAAGAAGGCAAATACACAGCACGAGAAGCTGCAATCGTTGCAACGGGATTTTCGACAGTTTCTGCAACCTTCATGATTATCGTCGCACGGACGCTTGGTCTGATGGAGTCATGGAATCTGTATTTCTGGACGACCTTCTTCGTCACATTCATCGTCTCAGCGATTGCAGCGCGCCTGTGGCCGCTAAGCCGTATGGATCATCCAGAAGACCGCGACGTGCCGCTGCCAGCAGGCAAAGGTCGCATTGAAACTGCGATTGATGCGGGCATTACTCAGGCACAGAGCGCACCAAAGCTTTTACCTCTGCTCTGGGCAACTTTCCTTGATGGTCTGCGCATGGCATCGATGATTTTGCCAAGCATCATGGCCGTCGGCCTTCTTGGCCTGCTTGCAGCAAAATATACGCCGATTTTCGACGTCCTCGGCCTTGCGCTTTATCCGTTCACATGGCTCGCGCAGTTTTCCGATCCAATGCTTGCTGCGAAATCCATGGCATCCAGTCTTGCTGAAATGTTCCTACCCGCCATTCTTCTGAAAGATGCAGACGTCGCCTTGAAGTTTGTTGCTGCTGTGGTTTCGGTCAGTCAGGTTCTCTTCCTGTCCGCTTCTATCCCATGCGTTCTGGCGACATCAGTACCGCTCAAATTCCGTGATTTGATCGTCATCTGGTACATTCGCACGGCTTTGAGCATTCTGCTCACCGCACCCGTTGCTTTCTGGGCAGTATCAAACGGCTGGCTGAATTAATGGAATTCAAAGTCCTTAAAGCGCAGGATCATCGCCGCATGCCGTGGAAAAACGGCGGCGGTGTCACGGTCGAAATCGCAATCCATCCGATCAATGCGTCAGTCGATAATTTCGACTGGCGCATTTCCACTGCAACCGTTGCCAATGACGGCCCGTTTTCGGTCTTTCCCGACATTGATCGCACATTGTCGGTGCTGGAAGGCATCGGCATTGTTCTCGACGTTGAAGGTTTAGAAACGACTCTCAGCCGCGAGACAGCACCCTTTGCTTTTGCCGCCGACGCCAGCTCTGGTGCCCGCCTCATCGACGGAACAATCACCGATCTCAACGTCATGACACGACGCGGGCGCTTCACGCATCAGGTCGAACGTATTGTCACAAATGATTCGGCGGTCATTGCATCAGATCGCGGCACTATGCTTGTTTTCTGTGCAGAAGGAAATTTTGAGCTAAAAAGCGACAGCAGAATCGCACATCTCGGCCAGCATGACTGCCTGATCCTATCGGGAGAGGCTCAGTTTTCTGTAGAACTTATTGGTAAGGGGATCGTCTATAAGATTTCGATTATACAACTATAATCAACGTCTTATGTTGTATTTTACCAGACGACAAAGCAAAGGCTTCTTTGCATATCTCTCTGGACAGAAATCATGGTCCTGCTAATTTGTCTGCAAGAATATGTATATGCTTAAAACAAAAAAGGGGTTCACATATGAAAACTTCATGGCTGGCAGGTGCAGCACTCGCAGCTCTCACCTTCGCTTCTGCCGCACAGGCAGAAACAAAAGTCGCAATCGGCTTTTCGGGCTGGACTGGTTTTGGTCCGCTGACACTTGCTAAAGAAGCAGGCATCTTCAAGAAGAACGGCCTCGACGTCACGCTCAATAAAATTCCGCAAGCAAGCCGCCATCTCGCGCTGGCGTCCGGCGACATTCAGTGTGCAGCGACCACCGTTGAAACATGGATTATCTGGAACTCCGCTGGCGTCAAAACCAAGCAGATTTTCCAGATGGACAAGTCCTATGGCGCGGACGGTATTGCCGTGCGCGGCGATGTGAATTCCTTCGCTGATCTCAAGGGCAAGACGATCGCAGCTTCGGCCCCCGGCACATCGCCCTATTTCTTCCTGGCCTATATGCTGGCCAAGAACGGCATGACGACCAAGGACGTGAAGATCGTCAACATGGAGCCGGGACCAGCAGCACAGGCTTTCGTTGCAGGCCAGAACGATGCGGCCATGACCTACGAGCCTTATCTTTCGACAGTTCGCGCAGCACCAGACAAAGGCAAAATTCTCGCCACCACGCTCGAATATCCGGCAGTGATGGATACGGTTGGCTGCACACCAGACTTCCTCGAAAAGAACCCGGAAGCTGCAAAGGCACTCGCCACCAGCTATTTTGAAGCGCTTGAAATGATCGCTGCTGACCCAGCCAAATCCTATGAAATCATGGGCAAGGACGTGAAGCAGTCGGGTGAGGAATTTGGCAAATCGGCAGCCTATCTGCGTTGGCAGGACAAAGCCGCCAACCAGAAGTTCTTTGAAGGCGAGTTCAAGGAGTTTTCGGAAGAAGCAGCAAAGCTCCTGCTTGACGCTGGTGTAATCAAGACGAAGCCAAATCTCGACGAGATTGTCGATATCAGCTTTATCAAGTAAATGAGCTCACAACGCAGACTCGGAGTTGGCTCCGGGTCTGTTTCATTTCCGCCTCCCCCTTGAGGCAACCGTCTGACTGAACGGATATGTCTATGCAGCCTATGCAACCCATCGGAAACGGAGCCCGGATTTTTCTGGGAATTCTGTTCTTCGTGCTTTTCTTCCTCTTCTGGGGCGTTGCCACACTTGGCGGTTTTGTCTCGTCCACCTTCCTTGCGGACCCGATCACTATGGTCAGAGACGGATGGGATCTCATCGCCAATCAAGGCTTTATGTCCGATATAGGAATGACAGTCTGGCGCGTGCTCGGCGGTTTTATTCTCGCGAGCCTCGTCGCCATTCCGCTCGGCATTGCGATGGGTGCATATAAGCCGATTGAAGCGCTGCTGGAGCCGTTCGTTTCTTTCGCCCGCTATCTGCCGGCATCCGCCTTCGTTCCGCTGTTGATCCTCTGGTCCGGCATCGGAGAAACTCAGAAACTATTGGTCATTTTCATTGGTGCCGTCTTCCAGATCATTCTCATGATCGCGGTCACTGTATCCAATACGCGTCGCGATCTCGTTGAGGCCGCGTACACACTCGGTGCGAAAGACAGCGGTATCATTCGCCGCGTATTGATGCCTGCAAGTGCACCAGATATCGCCGAAACGCTACGTCTGGTACTCGGCTGGGCCTGGACTTATGTGATCGTCGCAGAACTCATCGGCGCATCGTCCGGCATCGGCTACATGATCATCAATTCGCAGGCGCTGATGGCCACTGGCCAGATCATCTTCGGCATCATCGTGATTGGTGTCATTGGCCTGATTTCTGATCTCGCCTTCAAATATTTCAACCGCTGGCTCTTCGCATGGAGGTTTGCGTAATGGTTACGAAAACCGAACAGGAACTCGTTATTAAGGGTGTGAGCCGCACATTCCCGGGCGTACACGGTGGCAAGCCGACACTGGCGCTACAGGCAACCGATCTCATCATTCCAAAAAATGATTTCGTCACCATTCTGGGCCCTTCAGGCTGTGGAAAGTCCACGCTTCTGCGCATCATTGCGGGCCTCGACAAGCCAAGCACCGGCACGGTGACGCTCGAAGGTCAATCCGTCAAAGGTCCCGGTGCTGATCGCGGCATGGTGTTTCAGTCCTACACACTTTTTCCATGGCTCACCATCCGGCAGAATGTCGGCTTCGGGCTTCGTGAAAAAGGTGTGCCGGAAAAGCAGGCGCGCGAAATCGTCGATAATTACATCGACAAGGTCGGCCTGCGTGGTTTTGAAAATCATTGGCCCAAGCAGCTTTCGGGCGGCATGCAGCAGCGCACGGCGATTGCCCGCGCACTCGCAAACGATCCCAAAATTCTGCTTCTCGATGAACCATTCGGCGCGCTCGACAATCAGACGCGCGGACTGATGCAGGAGCTTTTGCTCGGCATATGGGAACGTGAGCAGAAGACCGTGATCTTCGTCACCCATGACATTGAAGAAGCGATCTTCATGGCAACACGCGTGGTCACGATGACGGCACGCCCCGGCAAGATCAAATCGATCACACCGGTCGATATCGAGCATCCGCGTTCTTATCAGGTCAAAGCCAGCCCGGAATTTTCCGAACTCCGCCTGAAACTGACCGAGGAAATCCGCGGTGAGGCAATCACGGCGGCCAATCAGGCCGCCTGAAATTAATGGTTCCTTGAGAATATCGAGTGAATTATGAAAGGGCCGCGACCTTTGTCGCGGCCCTTTCATTTCAGGACTTATCCCATCATGGCCGTTTCAGCAGAAGAACTTGAAAATCGCATCGTCTATGTCAATGGCGACTATATCACCGCCCGCGATGCGCGCATTTCCATCTTTGACCGTGGCTTCCTGTTCGGCGACGGTATTTACGAAGTAACCGCCGTGCTTGAAGGCAAGCTTATCGACAGCGAGCCACATATGAGGCGTCTGCGCCGCTCGACCGGTGAAATCGGTATTCCGATGCCGATGAGCGAAGACGAAATCGTCACGATCGAGCGCGAACTGATCCGCCGCAACAATCTGACAGAGGGGCTGGTCTATCTTCAGGTGACACGCGGCGATGGTCGCGACCGTGACTTTGTTCCTTCAAAAGACATGAAACCTTCCGTGGTTCTTTTCACACAGTCGGTATCGCTTCTCGACAAGCCTGTGCTGAAAACCGGTGCCCGCGTGCTTTCGCTTGAAGACCTGCGTTGGAAGCGTCGCGACATCAAAACCGTCTGCCTCCTGCCGCAAGCGCTCGCCAAGGAAATCGCCAAAAATGCTGGCTGCGAAGAAGCATGGATGATTGAAGACGGCTATGTGACCGAGGGTGCCTCATCGACTGCCTACATCGTGACGCAGGACGATGTCATCGTCACGCGCCCAAACAGCAATTCCATTCTGCCCGGCTGCACGCGCCTGTCGCTCCTGCAACTGATCGCCGAGACCGGCATCAAGCTTGAAGAACGCGCTTTCACCATCGATGAGGCTTATGCCGCAAAGGAGGCTTTCCTCACCAGTGCTGGCACCTTTGTGACGCCGATCACCGTGATCGACAGTAAGCCGATCGCAGATGGCAAACCCGGTCCGGTCGCAGCGCGTTTGCGCCAGATTTATCTTGACCACGCCCGCCGCACAGCCATCTAAAAATACAAATCGGGCCGGAACAAAGTTCCGACCCGATTGCTTTCGCCTGCCTCTCCCACCAGGCGAAAAATCAAACTTTCATCGGCGCTGATTATAGACGTCGATGCAGACAGCACCCAACAGAACAATCCCCTTGATCACTTGCTGGTAGTCAATGCCGATGCCAAGAATCGACATGCCGTTGTTCATTACACCCATGATGAGCGCACCGATCACAGCACCTGTTACGCGCCCAACGCCACCATAAGCCGATGCGCCACCGATAAAGCAGGCCGCAATCACATCGAGCTCAAAGCCAAGGCCGGCCTTTGGTGTCGCAGTATTAAGACGCGCTGCAAAAACGAGACCTGCAAGAGCAGCCAACACGCCCATATTCACGAATACAAGAAATGTCAGCCGCTCGGTTTTAACGCCCGAAAGCTTGGCCGCGTGACGATTGCCGCCAACCGCATAAATCTGGCGTCCTATCACCGTGCGGTTGGTGAGAAACGCGTAAGCTGCAATCAATACCGCCATAATGATCAGCACATTCGGCATACCCCGATGCGATGAAATCAGCAGCGCGAGATAAGCAATACCTGCAAAGAACAGTATGTTCTTGATGACAAAAAGGCCGAAAGGCTCTGTCTCCACCTCATGCGCGATGTGGCGGGCGCGCGATTTGGCACTTTGCCAAACAAGAAATGCCGCAATGATCACGCCCAGTATCAGCGATGTGAGATAGATACCGCCTGACGTTGTTCCCAGAAATTCAGGAATGAAGCCGGACGAAAGCTTCTGGAAGACCTGCGGAAACGGACCAACTGACTGACCGCCCAGCACTGCCAGCATCAAGCCTTTGAAGACCAGCATACCTGCAAGCGTAACGATAAAAGAAGGAATGTTGAAATAAGCGACCCAGAAGCCCTGCATCGCACCAATAATACCACCCGCTAGCAGGCACAAAATGGCAGCAATCGGGAACGGAATACCCCATTTAACCATCATCACGGCTGCAAGCGCCCCGATGAAGCCACAGACAGAGCCGACCGACAGATCGATATGCCCCGTCACAATTACCAGCAACATGCCGAGCGCCATAATGACGATATAGCTGTTCTGCAACACGAGATTGGTCAGGTTCAGCGGCTTCATCAGCACACCGCCGGTTACGATCTGGAAAAAGATCATGATCGCGATGAGCGAGAGCAACATTCCCGATTCACGCAGATTGTTTTTGAGATAACGCCCCACACCGCTCGGCGCTTTCGGGCCGCTCTGAATTACGTTCTCGCTCATTATTGTTTTCCCTTGTTCCGCATGATGGCGCGCATGATGTTCTCCTGCGTCGCTCCTTCGCCAGCCACCTCGCCAACGAAAGCTCCCTCATGCATGACGACAATGCGGTCGCAGATACCGATCAGTTCCGGCATTTCGGATGAAATGACGACCACGCCCTTGCCGCTGTCAGCCAGTGAATTGATGATTGTGTAAATGTCGTATTTCGCGCCCACATCGATGCCGCGCGTCGGTTCATCAAGGATGAGTACATCCGGCCCGGTGAAGAGCCATTTCGACAGCACCACCTTCTGCTGGTTGCCGCCTGAAAGCGTGCCGGTTTCCTGATAGACATTGTGACAGCGGATGCTCATCTGATCGCGATAGCTGTTCGCAACCTTCATTTCGCGAATACTGTCGATCACGCCCTTGGGGCTGACACCGCGCAAATGTGCAAGCGATATGTTGCGAGAGATATTCTCGCCAAGAACAAGGCCCAGCTTTTTACGGTCCTCAGTCACATAGGCGAGTCCCGATTTGATGGCGCGGGCGACCGTGGAAATATCAACCGGAGTGCCGTTCATACGAGCTTCACCGGAAATATTCGTGCCCCATGAGCGCCCGAACAGGCTCATGGCAAATTCGGTGCGGCCAGCGCCCATCAAGCCCGCAATGCCAACGATCTCACCGGCACGTACTTTAAACGAAACGTTCTTGACCGAGTGGCGCTCCGGATGCAGCGGATGGTAAACGGACCAGTTATCGACTTCGAAAATCACATCACCAATCTTCGGGTCGCGCTTTGGATAACGACTTTCGAGATCACGATCGACCATCTTGCGGATGATATCGTCTTCCTCCACCTCGCCCGCATGACAATCAAGTGTCGCTACAGCCTTACCGTCACGCAGCACAGTGATCTTGTCGGCCACTTCGCGAATTTCATTGAGCTTGTGCGAAATCAAGATCGACGTAATGCCCTGCGCGCGAAACTCGCGCAGCAATGCCAGCAAGGCCGCACTATCCGTTTCGTTGAGGCTGGCTGTCGGCTCATCAAGGATCAGAAGTCGCACACGCTTGGAAAGTGCTTTCGCAATTTCCACAAGCTGCTGCTTGCCAACGCCGATATCCGTCACCAGCGTATCAGGGGATTCCGTCAGGCCGACTTTCTTCAAAAGCGCCTTGGTGCGTTGATGCACTTCGCTGCGGTCAATAACACCATAGCTTGCCGGCGGATTGACGAGAAAAATATTCTCGGCAATCGTCATGAGCGGTACCAACGCCAACTCCTGATGGATGATGACAATGCCAAGCGCTTCGGAATCATTGATATCGCGGAAGTGCCGTTCTTCTCCGTCGAAGAAGATCGAACCTTCATAGCTGCCAGAGGGATAAACACCCGACAGCACTTTCATCAGCGTGGATTTGCCCGCACCATTTTCGCCGACAAAGGCATGAATCTCGCCCGGCATCACGGTAAAATTGACATCACTCAGCGCTTTTACAACACCGAAGGATTTGCTGATGCCGCGCATCTCCAGGAGTGGTTTACCGGTGATATCCGGCTGGCCGCTGTTCTGCTCAAGCGGGACAGGATTGGCTACATTCATCGCTCGCTCCCATTACAAGCCTGCCATGCCACCATTCTGCGAACCCTCAGCTCTCAAAAAGACAACGCTGTCAATCTGTTAGCCTAACCCAGTTCGAAAACTGGGCGGCGGGGATGATGACAATGAGCAGGCATTCCGGACGCGCTTTTCAGCACGCGTCCGGGCACAAATTTACTGGATCTGGTCTTCTTTGTAGTAACCGCTATCGACCAGAACTTCTTTCCAGTTCGACTTGTCGACGATTACCGGCTTGAGCAGATAGGACGGCACAACCTTGACGCCATTGTCATAGGTCTTGGTGTCGTTCACTTCTGGTTCTTTTCCAGTCATCAGCGCGTCAACCATATCGACCGTGACCTTGGCGAGTTCGCGCGTATCCTTGAAGATGGTCGAGTTCTGCTCACCAGCAAGGATCGACTTGACCGAAGGCACTTCCGCATCCTGACCGGAAACAGCCGGCATAGGCATGTCACCACTGCCATAACCTACACCCTTCAGCGACGACAGGATACCGATGGAAATGCCGTCATAAGGCGAAAGCACGGCGTCGAGTTTCTTGTCTGAATAGAAGGCCGAAAGGATCGAATCCATACGCGCCTGAGCCGTTGCACCATCCCAGCGCAGGGTTGCTACCTTATCCATACCAGTCTGGCCACTGGCAACGACGACCTTACCGCTATCAATATATGGCTGCAGAACGGACATTGCGCCATTGTAGAAGAAATAGGCATTGTTATCGTCAGGCGAGCCGCCGAAGAGCTCGATATTGAACGGGCCTTCCTTGTTCTTAAGATCAAGCGCTTTTTCAATCGACTGCGCTTGCAGCACACCGACCTGGAAATTGTCGAAGGTCGCATAATAGGACACATTCGGTGTATCGCGGATCAGGCGATCATAGGCGATGACCTTGATGCCTGCTTCATTGGCCTTGGCCAAAACGTCGGAAAGCGTAGTGCCGTCGATAGATGCCACAACCAGAACCTTGGCACCCTTGGTGACCATGTTTTCGATCTGTGCCAGCTGGTTCGGTACATCGTCTTCAGCATATTGAAGATCGGTTTGATAACCGCGCTCCTGAAGCACTTTTACCATGTTGTCGCCGTCTGCAATCCAGCGCGCCGACGACTTGGTTGGCATTGCTACACCCACAAGACCTTTGTCCTCTGCCTGTGCAAAGCCGGTAAAGGCAAGCGCGGCCATCGCGACTGCCAGTGTTAATGATTTCATGCCTGCCATTGTCTCACTCCCAAATTGGGACAGGCTTTTCTGCCTGTCGTTCTCCCAAAATTTCCGCCCCCGCCATTAGGCCCTGCGGAATTCCTCCAAAAACAAGTCGCCCAGCAAAGGTCTTAATGAGCCTCAGCCTGCGATCTTGTCCCATGCCTCAACCGCACGCTGCGCGCGTTCGCGCACGTCAGCGACAGTCAATCCAGCCTTGTAAAGACTGGAACCAAGCCCGAAGCAGCTCACTCCCGCTGCCCGATAAGTTGCAAAATCAGTTTCCGAGACACCACCCACGGCGCCCACCGGAATATCCTTGGGCAAGACGGCGTATATAGCCTTGATGCCATCCGCGCCCAGCACGCTGGCCGGAAAGAATTTCAGCGCCGATGCACCTGCATGAATGGCGCTGAAAGCCTCGGTCGGTGTAAACACGCCGGGCATAGTCACCATGCCATGTCTGCTCGCGCGGCGAATGACATCAGGCTCGACATTGGGGCTGACCAGAAGCCTGCCGCCAACATCATGCAGACGGTCCACATTCTCGACCGAAAGCACAGTGCCAGCACCAATCAACACGCCCGCAGGTGCAAGCTTCGCCGCCTTCTCAATTGAAACGAAAGGCTCCGGCGAATTGAGTGGAATTTCAATCGCCTCAAAACCCACCTCGATCAGAGCGGAGACAACACCTTCCGTTTCTTCTGGCCGAATGCCGCGCAGGATTGCCACCAACGGATAACGCAGCTTTGGCCATGCGATGCGGTCGCTCATCGTGCCGCTCCTCCGAAAGCGTGTTTTGCAGCCATGAACAGGCCGTCGCGCACCAGCTCATCGGCTGCAACGCGCCTGACCTTTAGCCCGGCGATTTCAAGCGCGCTGGCATAGAGCGCGCCCATCGTGTCGTCCGAGAGGAGCAGTACTTCTTCGGGTTTGCCGTAAAGCGTACGCCCGCCTGCGACTTCCAGCCCGATCAACAAGCCCGACAAACGAGCCAGCTGGTCGGTCGGCTTGCGATCATGGACGAGCCAGCCCGCGCGAATGGAAAAAAGAGCATTGGAAATCAGCGCCGGGTTTTCGAGTGAAGCTCTGACCCCGGCAGCAAAAGCCGCACCATTCGGATCTACCACCGCTGCACCTTCCAGCGCTCCCGCCAGCACCGATTTGTCCTTCAAAAGAGCGAACATTTCGCCGGTCATGAAGGTTCGGTAATCGGCGAGACCGCCATCGGCAATTCGCACCCATTTGGCATGAGTGCCAGGCATCACCACTACAGCATCCCGTGTTCCGCGATGCACAAGTCCAAGAAGCTTGGTTTCCTCGCCGCGCATCACATCAGGCGCGTCCTCGCTGCGCCGTGCAACACCCGGCAGCATGATGACATGCCGTCGTGCAGGCACGCGAACCGCAGCAGCAACGATACTTGTCAGACCGGCAGGCAAGCTCATATAGGGTGCTTCGATCCAGCCCGTGCGTGAACCCGCCATGCCGCAGATCACAACCGGGAGATCATCCGGCGCCTCAACGGAATCCAGATGCCGTTCGAGTGTTACCTCAAAGCCGGCTTCTTTTGCGTGCAGCAGCCCGTCGTCACCACGGCTTTCATTAAGCACATTACCAGCCGCATCTAACGTCCAGAGGCGGAACCGGGTTGTTCCCCAGTCCGCAACTGCCGCAAACGGTATCTGAGCGCCGGACATCAATGGTTATCTCGCGGCAGGCCACGCGTATGCGCAATGTCCTGATACTTGACCGCATTTTCGAGAACCGCACCGGTTTCCATCTGGCCAACAACGGCGCGCTGAATTTCCTGCCACGGCGTCTGGCTTTCCGGATATTTGTAACCGCCAGCAGCCTCCAGTGTTTTGCGGCGCTCTGCCAGTTCTTCGTCAGAGATCAGAATATCTGCCGTGCCGCGACCAAGATCAATGCGCACGCGATCACCCATTCTGAGCAGCGCCAGACCGCCGCCAGCAGCAGCTTCCGGCGATGCATTGAGAATTGATGGTGAACCCGACGTGCCCGACTGACGCCCATCGCCAATGCAAGGCAGCGAGCTGATGCCCTTCTTGAGAAGGTAATCAGGAGCGCGCATGTTTACCACTTCCGCCGCACCCGGATAACCAATCGGGCCAGCACCACGCATGAACAGCACCGAACGCTCATCGATTTCCAGCGACGGATCGTCGATGCGATGATGATAATCTTCCGGACCATCAAAGACGATTGCCTTGCCTTCAAAGGCATTCGGGTCTTTCTCATCCGTCAGATAGCGATTGCGGAACTCTTCCGAAATAACGCTCAGCTTCATAATCGCCGACGAGAACAGATTGCCGCGCAGCACGCGGAACCCGGCATGGCTCTTCAATGGCTGGTCGTAGGTTTTGATGACATTGCTGTCTTCAATGGTCGCGTTCTTGCAGTTTTCACCGATGGTTTTGCCGTTAACAGTCAGCGCGTCTTCATGAATGAGGCCCTGCCCCATCAGCTGATTAACGACCGCTGGCACACCGCCTGCATGATAATAATCTTCGCCAAGGTATTCACCCGCTGGCTGGAGATTGACCAGAAGCGGAATTTCCTCACCATATTTCTGCCAGTCATCAATCGTCAGATCGACGCCCACATGACGCGCCAGTGCATTCAGATGGATCGGCGCATTGGTCGAGCCGCCAATCGCGGAATTGACTCGAATTGCATTGATGAAGGCTTCCTTGGTCATGATGTCTGTCGGCTTCAGATCTTCATAGACCATTTCCACAATACGGCGACCGGTCAGATAAGACACTTCCTGACGATCACGGTAAGGTGCCGGAATTGCAGCCGAACCCGGCAGCTGCATACCGAGTGCTTCGGCAAGCGAGTTCATCGTGGTCGCCGTACCCATCGTGTTGCAATAGCCGGTCGACGGAGCGGAAGACGCAACCAGCTTGATAAAGCCCGCATAGTCGATTTCGCCCTTGGCGAGCAGTTCACGCGCCTTCCAGACGATGGTGCCCGAACCCGTGCGTTCGCCACGGAACCAGCCATTGAGCATCGGCCCAACCGACAGCGCAATCGCCGGAATATTGACGGTTGCAGCAGCCATCAGGCAGGCAGGCGTGGTCTTGTCACAACCAATCGTCAGCACAACGCCATCGAGCGGATAGCCATAAAGCACTTCGACAAGGCCGAGATAAGCGAGGTTTCGGTCAAGGCCCGCAGTCGGACGTTTGCCGGTTTCCTGAATTGGATGGACCGGAAATTCGATCACGATACCGCCCGCTTCACGCACACCTTCACGCACGCGATTGGCCAGTTCCAGATGGTGACGGTTGCAAGGTGAGAGGTCCGAGCCCGTCTGCGCAATGCCGATGATCGGCCGACCGGATTGCAGCTCTTCCTGACTGAGACCGTAATTCATGTAGCGCTCAAGATAGAGCGCGGTCATATCCACATTGTCTGGATTATCGAACCATGCGCGTGAACGGAACTTTGGCGTCTGAGGAGTAACGGGCTTATTCATTTCACTGTCCTGCGTGGGTAAGAGACCGCCGGGCGGTCCCAATTCCTAGTCTATAAATTCTTCAACCACATGCCGCTGTCCCAGAAGGAAGGCATCGGCAACATGGGTCAGAGGTGCCAGGTCAACATCGCTCTGCCCTTCGCCAACCAGCTTCACAAAATTCTGGTAAAGACGCTGATATTCACGATCAGGCTCGGCCATTTTCTCCGTGCCTGCAATGGTCAGACGGCTGCCGCCATGGCTCAACAGCAGCATTCCTTTATCGGTCTCGACACGAATATCCCATGTCTGCGGACCAGTCTGGCGCCAGTCGAGTTCAAAGGAAACCGGAACACCGCTTTCCGTCTCAAACGCGAGATCAGCTGCAATCGGTGCCGCACGATTTTCAGGGAAATAGAGATCGGACTTCGTCAGGAAAAACCGTTCCGGCAAAATATGCGTGACAATCGACAGCGCATTGATGCCCGGATCAAACACACCAAGACCACCAGGCTCCCAAATCCACTGCTGACCCGGATGCCAATGGCGCACATCTTCTTTCCAGACGACCACAACGGACTTGATTGCAGCGCCTTTCAGAAATTCGCGGGCAGGTTCAACCGCTGCGGCTTCGCGTGAATGCCATGTCGCATAAAGCGTAACGCCCTGCTTTTCAGCAAAACGCATCAGCGCCTGCACTTCCGAAATCGTCGCACCCGGAGGCTTCTCCAGCATCACATGCTTGCGCGCCTTAAGTGCTGCATAGGCTTGCTGAAATCGCCCCTGCGGCGGCGTGCAAAGCGACACCGCGTCAATGGCGACATCGCTCCCTAACAGCTGGTCGATATCGTGAAACGATGGCACACCATCAAGACCAGCATTGCGGCTGGCAATGGCTTTGAGCTCAATGCCATCAACAGCTTTAATCGATGGCAGATGCTGATCGCGGGCAATCTTGCCGAGACCAACAATTGCCAGATTGATATTGGATGCGGTCGCCATTTCAGAGCGCCTTCACGGCAATGTCTGCGGCTTTCGCCTGCGCCAGCCTGTTGACCAGCGGATAACGGAAAGGCTTTGCCGAAATTTCGAACTGGTCGCCATTTTCCGTCTTCACACCTTCCGAGAAGGACAGTGTCGCGGTGCCAAAGAAATGCACATGAATGTCGCCCGGACGACGGAACAGTTCATATTTAAAATGATGATGTTCCAGATTGGCGATCGTGTGCGACATGTTCGCTTCGCCTGAAAGAAACGGCTTTTCAAAGATCACCTGATCGCCGCGACGAATACGCGAAACACCTTCCACATGATCCGGCAGAGCGCCCACATAAAGCTCAGGACCAAGCGATGCCTGACGCAGCTTGGAATGCGCCAGCCAGAGATAATTCTGCTTTTCCGTCACATGATCGGAAAACTCGTTGGCAAGGCAGAAGCCAAGGCGGAACGGCGTACCATCCGGGCCGATCAAATAAATGCCTGCGAGTTCCGGCTCTTCACCACCATCTTCGGCAAAAGATGGCGAAACAAGATCACCACCTGTTTCAACCAGCGCCGAACCATCGCCCTTATAGAACCATTCCGGCTGCACGCCGGTTTCGCCGGGCTTTGGCTTGCCGCCTTCAACACCCATCAGAAACATACGCATGGAGTCAGTCGGCTTTTCAGCAGCTTGTGCTGCCTTGTGCATCTTATCGCGACCGTCAGCAGAGCCAAGATGTGTGAGGCCCGTGCCTGCAACAATCAGATGTGCTGGATCTTCATGCGTAATCGGCAGGCCAACCTGACCGCCTGCAAGTGCTGCATGAATATCGACAGCCTCGCCCTTGCCATTGCGCTCTACCTGTTCGGTGAGACTGATGCCTGCCGAAATTGCAGCCCATGCCAGTTCGTAAGTCGTAGTCACGCCATTGACGACATGTGCAGCACCCTCATCATCGCAAGCAGCCACACGTGTTTCTCCGCGCAGATCGCGGAACTGTATCAGACGTAACATTGAACCTCCCATTTTCCGCGAAACTCACGCGAAACATTCTTCCCAACCGTTGAAAAGCACTGATGTGTCAATCAACGGTTCCTTCTTATTAATATGACTATTTTGTCAAACACCCACTTGTCAAGCAAGCGAAACACAGCTCAGATCACCCTCCAAGAGACGCCACCCCCACTGGACAGTTAAACCTATGATTTGCATATGGAATTGACGGATATGCACGTTTGTCGCACCCCCAATTTTCAGCGAACAACCGAAATGCGCTTGCCATAAAGTAATATTATATGCTTCATAATCGCCAAGGCCGGGAGGGCCTTTTATTGGGAGGAACTATTATGAAACGCAGTTTGACGGCCCTGACGGCCGCATTTTCTTTTGCCCTGATTTCAAGCGTATCTGCAGCCTCATTGACTGTCGGCTTTTCGCAGATCGGTTCGGAATCGGGCTGGCGCGCCGCCGAAACAAGCGTAACAAAGCAGGAAGCTGAAAAGCGTGGCCACACCCTCAAGTTTGCCGACGCACAGCAGAAGCAGGAAAATCAGATCAAGGCCGTTCGTGGCTTCATCGCGCAGGGCGTCGATGCCATCCTGATCGCGCCCGTTGTCGCAACCGGCTGGGATGCTGTTCTGAAAGAAGCAAAGGAAGCTGAAATTCCTGTCGTGCTTCTCGATCGTCAGATTGATGCGCCGGAAGACCTTTATCTTACCGCCGTTACCTCGGATCAGGTCCATGAAGGCAAAGTCGCTGGCGAGTGGCTGGTGAAAGACGTGGGCGACAAGCCGTGCAATGTGGTCGAGCTTCAGGGCACCACGGGTTCGTCCCCTGCAATCAACCGCAAGAAGGGCTTCGAAGAAGCACTTGCAGGTCACGACAATATCAAGATTTCCCGGTCGCAGACCGGTGACTTCACCCGTACCAAGGGTAAGGAAGTCATGGAAAGCTTTATCAAGGCCGAAGGCGGCGGCAAGGATATCTGCGCCGTCTACGCACATAATGACGACATGGCTGTAGGCGCAATTCAGGCAATCAAGGAAGCTGGTCTCAAGCCAGGCACCGACATCAAGATTGTCTCCATCGATTCAGTGCCGGATATTTTCCAGGCAATGGCCAGTGGTGAAGCCAACGCAACCGTCGAACTGACGCCAAATATGGCAGGCCCGGCATTCGATGCCATCGAAGCTTTCAAGGAGAAGGGCACCGTTCCACCAAAATGGATCCAGACCGAATCCAAGCTTTACACGCAGGCTGACGATCCGAAGGCTGTGTATGAGGCCAAGAAGGGTCTCGGCTACTGATCGCATCATCTGATCCGGGCTACGCAGAGGCGTAGCCCGGATAGAATTCGCAAATCAGCAGGCGGAAAACAATATGGCTCGCTCTGATACCAACGCGGCGTCGGCACTGGCGACACCGCTGCTTGAAGCTCGTGGAATAACAAAATCATTTTTCGGCGTCACAGCGCTTGATCATGTCGACTTTGCCCTCGCGAATGGTGAAATCCACGCTTTGCTTGGCGAGAACGGCGCAGGCAAATCGACACTGATCAAGATATTGACCGGCGCTTATCATAATTTTGACGGTACGATCCTGCTCGAAGGGCAGTCGATTGCCCCAGCCTCCGTTACGGATGCGCAAAAACTTGGCATTGGCACGGTCTATCAGGAAGTCAATCTTCTCGAAAACCTGACGGTCGCCGAAAACCTTTTCCTCGGTCGCCAGCCAAGCCGGTTCGGCTTTGTCGATCGCCGCCAGATGGAACGGGATTCAAGTGCGCTTCTCGCACGCTACGGCCTGACGATTGATGTCAGCGCGCCCCTTTCAGCCTATTCTGTCGCCATACGCCAGATCATCGCGATCGCCCGCGCAGTCGATCTTTCCGGCAAGGTTCTGGTACTCGATGAACCCACCGCCAGCCTTGACGCGCGGGAAGTCGAAATGCTGTTCGGGGTGTTGCGGCAATTGAAAGCCGAAGGCCTCGGCATTATCGTCATCACCCACTTTCTGGATCAGGTCTATGCTATTGCCGATTGCGCCACCGTATTGCGCAACGGACGGCTGGTTGGCAGCCGCAACTTGTCGGAATTGCCGCGAACCGATCTCATTTCGATGATGCTCGGCCATCAGCTGCAAGAGACCGTGCGCCGACAGCTCACTGAAGAAATAAACGATGACACAACTGCGCCCATTCGCTTTTCGGATTTTGGCAAAAAGGGTAGCGTTGCGCCTTTCGATCTTGCGATCAAACCGGGCGAAGCCGTCGGAATTGCCGGATTGCTCGGCTCTGGACGCACCGAAACCGCACTTCTGATGTTCGGCGTCGATCAAGCCGACAGCGGCGGACTGACGGTGGACGGCCAAGACACAAAACTGCCGACACCCGTGGCAGCCATCGCTGAACGCTTTGCATTTTGCCCTGAAGAGCGCAAGACGGATGGCATCATCGGCGATTTTTCTGTGGCGGAGAATATCGCGCTCGCCATACAAGCAAAGCGCGGCTGGTCAAAGCCAATCTCCTCCCGTGAAAAAGATGCCCTCGCCCAGCGCTATATCAAGGCGCTCGATATCCGACCGCCTGACCCCAACAAGCCGATCAAATTTTTGTCCGGCGGCAACCAGCAGAAAGCCATTCTGGCGCGCTGGCTCGCAACCGATCCACGCCTGTTGATCCTCGATGAGCCGACGCGCGGCATCGACATCGGCGCACATGCGGAAATTCTGAAACTGATTGGCGAACTCTGTACTGAAGGCATGTCACTTGTCATCATCTCTTCGGAGTTCGAAGAACTGGCTGCCGTCGCCAATCGTGTCATCGTGCTTTCCGACCGACGCCATGTCGCAGAACTTAAAGGCGAAGAAATCACCGCCGACAATATCGTTCGCGCGATTGCCGAGACCGGTCATGTGAGCGAAAAGGAAGCTGCAGCATGATCGCTCGCCTGCTCAAAAAACTCAAAAGACTAGCGCCCCAGCTTGCGGCCCTTGCTGTGATCCTTGCCATAAACACAATCATTTCGCCGGGATTTCTGGATATTTCATTTCAAAATGGGCGCCTCTATGGAAGCCTGATCGATATTTTGGTACGCGCAGCGCCTGTTGCCATTCTCGCCATCGGCATGACACTGGTGATCGCCACGCGTGGCATTGATCTATCCGTGGGCGCAGTGATGGCGATAAGCGGCGCCTGTGCCGCTTCACTCGTCGTCTCTGGCTATCCGCTCGCAATTGTCATTCCCGTAGCACTCGGCGTTGGCCTTCTATGCGGGTTGTGGAACGGTTTTCTGGTAGCGGTCTTCGACATCCAACCCATCATCGCGACACTCATTCTGATGGTTGCAGGGCGCGGCATCGCGCAGCTCATCACTGAAGGTGCGATCCTCACCTTCAATAATGATTCATTCGCGGCGCTCGGTTCAGGCTCGCTGCTTGGTGTCCCCATTCCAGTGCTGATCTGGTTACTTGCTGGCATCGTCGTCGGCATCGCAGTGCGTTCAAGTGCGCTCGGATTTCTTATCGAGGCAACCGGCATCAATCGCCGCGCAGCGATGCTCGCCGGAGTAAAAGCGCGTTTTCTTCTATTCAGTGTCTATGCTGTTTCAGGTGTCGGTGCAGCACTCGCAGGTCTGATCGCAACTGCCGATATTCGGGGCGCAGATGCCAACAATGCAGGCCTCTGGCTTGAACTCGACGCCATTCTGGCTGTCGTCATCGGCGGCACATCGTTGAATGGCGGGCGTTTCTCGATCATGGCCTCGCTGCTTGGCGCGCTCATCATCCAGTCGATCAATACCGGCATTCTGATGGCGGGTTTCCCACCGGAATTCAACCTGATCATCAAGGCGGGCATCATCATTGTCGTGCTGACATTCCAGTCACCGGCGATTGTCAACCTGATCGCTTTCCTGCGTTCTGAACGCAAAGGCAATACCGCCAAAGCGACACATCACAACCAGCAGGGAGCACAATAATGAGAGTGCTTCGCAATCTTCCATTTCTGACCACAGTCGGCATTTTTCTGCTCGCCTATGCGATTTGTGTCATCCAGTTTCCAAACATGCTTTCAACGCGGGTCATTGGAAATCTGCTGACAGATAATGCCTTTCTCGGCATTGCTGCGGTTGGGATGACTTTTGTTATCATCTCCGGTGGGATCGACCTGTCCGTTGGATCAGTTATCGCTTTCACCAGCGTTTTTGTGGCGGTCCTTGTCGGTCAGCTAGGCGTACATCCTCTTGTGGCCTTCGGCCTTGTTCTGGTGCTTGCCGCTCTTTTCGGTGCGTGGATGGGCATGATGATCCATTACCTTGGAATCCCGCCTTTCGTGGCAACGCTGGCAGGCATGTTTTTGGCACGTGGCGCGGCCTTCCTCATCTCGACACAATCCGTGCCGATCTCACACCCATTCCTCGATACGCTTCAGGGGCTTTATTTCCGACTTCCAGGCGGCGGCAGACTGACATTCATCGCAATGGTGATGCTGGCCGTCTTTATCATCGGCGGTATTATCGCGCATCGCACTCGCTTTGGTGCTAATATTTATGCACTTGGCGGCAATCAGCAATCAGCAGAACTGATGGGCGTACCCGTCGGTCGCACAACAATCGGCATCTATACGATGTCCGGTGTGCTTTCGGGTCTCGCTGGCATTGTCTATACGCTCTACACTTCTTCTGGCTATTCGCTGGCAACCGTCGGTGTAGAGCTTGACGCCATTGCTTCTGTGGTTATCGGTGGAACACTTCTGACCGGCGGCGCAGGACTTGTGGCGGGTACTTTTGTGGGCATTCTGATACAGGGTCTGATACAGACCTATATTGTTTTCGACGGCACGCTGTCTTCCTGGTGGACGAAAATCGCAATCGGTATATTGCTGTTCCTGTTCATTGCGCTACAGCGGGGACTTGTCTGGTTTGCGGATTTGAGGCTAGCTCGCCAACGTATGAAGGAGGCCTGAATTGGGATTGCTGGAAACGGCTATAACGGGGCGTAAACGCCATAACAGCCACTCGGTTGTCGTGGGTGAGCTTGGTCGTGGCATCGTGGCAGGTACCATCCCCGAAGGCTCGATCCTGCCGGGCGACAACGAACTCTCGTTGCGTTTTGGCGTTTCCCGCACTGTTCTGCGTGAAGCGATGAAGACCCTTGCCGCAAAGCGTCTCATTGAAGCCAAAGCTAAGGTCGGCACCCGCGTTCTAGGTCGCGCAAGCTGGAACTTCTTTGATCCCGATGTGCTGACATGGCGCTTTGAGGCGGGTTTTGATGAAGTCTTTGTCGATCACCTTGCAGAAATGCGTATGGCGCTCGAACCTGCAGCCGCAGCCGCAGCCGCAGTGCATGCAACGAGCGATGAACTCATTGAGCTCTATGCCTTGGCCGCAAAATTCGATGACCCAACACATACACCGGAATCGATTGCCAAGGTCGATCTCGAATTTCATCTCGCCATTGCGCGCATGTCTGGTAATCCATTCATGCGCTCAGTCAGCAGCTTGATCGAGGCAGCTCTCGCCATCTCGTTTCAGCTATCCTCACCAGCAACGTCCCCTGAAGGCATTGCGGAGTGCGCCGCCAACCACCTGCGCATTGCTCACGCAATCGCGTCACGCGATCGCCAGAAAGCGCGCGCAGCCATGGAAAGTGTCATCACTCTTGGCGTCGAACGCATCCGCGTTGCGATATAATCAGCTTGTTACGAAACCTTCAGATCAAACTTCGGATCGCCGCGTAACGTATTGCTGACAGTGCAGATTTCCTCGGCCATCTCCGCAAGACGATGCTTTTCATCTGCTGTGAGATCACCATCAAAATGGAACGTTATATCGAACCGTTCGATGCGTGACGGGCCTTCATGTGCCTTATCGCCTTTTACTTCCACCCGAACATCGGTGAGCTTTTCACGCAATTCGAGTTTGGTGGCAGCAATGCGCGCACTCAGCGCCATGCAGGCAGCAACGGATGCATAGATCAGGTCAAGCGGATTAAAGCCCGCCTGACTGACGCTCGTTACAAGCTCCACCGTGCCGCCTGTCGGCGTGGTGATCGTTGGAAGCTTGCCGTGCGGCATGTCCGCAACTGCACCGGTTTCACGGGTTCTAACCTTCAACTCACTCATGCCAGAACTCTCCTGTATTCGACACCGCGCGCAAGCCAGCAGCCAACGCTCACATCTGTTATCGCACCCTTGTCATCACGACGGAAAACAAGTTTCCACTCACCGGGCGACGGCGCATCCAGTGAGCGTTGCACCGGCAACAGCCAGACATCCGCCCCGGCACTATAAAGCGGGTACATATCGCTCTTGCCAAGGAAACCTTCAAAAGCGCCATAGATCGTATTGCCTTCAGAGACGAGCAAAATATCGGCATTGAGCTCGTCACTATGATAGCAACCAATAATGTCCTGCCTGGCCTCTCCCTTGATGCGGTTCATCATGAGGCGTAGGTTCTCGTCGTCGCGCAAAAGCTCAATCACATCGCCATCGCGCCGGATCGTTGTCATGGACGAACGCGCTTCATTCGCGCTCTCCACATCCATCATTTCCGATCCTGTGCCAAAACGTGCCTTCAAGCGGCCAAGTCCAGCATCTTCTAGGCTCAGAACAAGACCAGTGTCCTGACACAACCATGAACCGAACCAGGCTGCATCCGCTTCCGCGCGCTGTGATTCAGAAGTCGATACGCCCAACGCGATATTCATCAATTTGAAGGCAACGTCCGAAGCTCCGCCCTCGAAGTTGAACATGGCAATCGTCGATAACCGCTCATCAGCACAATGCCAGCGCTGACAACGCCAACCGCGAAGAGCGCCGCCATGGCCAGTCAGCCTCTTACCACCTGTTTCCTCAAATTTGAGACCGAAGCCATAAGGCGCATTCGCACCATCGATGAATGTTTGCGGCCCACTCAAACGGCGATACAAGCCGGTCTCATCGCCCCGCGTTGCATCGATAAATTGTTCCCAGGCGATCATGTCATCAAGGGACGCACAGATGCCTGCGTCCCCCATCCAGTGAAGACGATTGATCGCGGGCAGAAAGCCGCGAACAGTATCGCCCTCATATCCGGTGCATTCATTGAAAAGCGCTGTATCCGGGATCAACTCGGCTGTCTTCATGCCCGCCGGCTTGAAAATACGCTCGGACAGAAGATCGACCAGCGTGCGTCCGGTATGGGCTTCGATGAGGTCCGCCAAAATACGGAAATTGCCATTGCAGTAGGAATAGTGCGAGCCCGGTTCAAAATGCGTGGTTTTCAATCGTCGCAGCAGGCTCTGCGCATGTTCTGGCAAAAACACGGCTTCAGGATCCGCGCCGCACAAAACCGTCAACGCCCAATAATCGCGCAAACCTGACTGGTTGTTGCAAAGATCACGAGTGCTCGGGCGCTCTTCTTCGAACTTGTCGAGATAGGCTGCCAGAGCATCGTCCAGCAATTCCGGTTCACCAACAGCGTCAAGCAACACGCCACAAGTGAACTGCTTGCTGATCGAGCAAATCGGCATCCGCGTTTCTGCGGTCATCACCTGCCGCGTAGTAAGATCGGCAAAGCCCCAAGCGTGTCGCAGAACAACCTCGCCATCCTTGACGACGGCAACGACACCGCCCGGTCCTTTGTAGTTTTGCGGAATTTGGCGAACGAAGGCTTCAAGGGCAGACGTATCAAGCTTGGACATGATTTACTCAAGATTCACGAGGCGACTCAGATAAAAATGATGCCTAAACACGCATCATTTTACCCGATCTATCAAGGCCATAGCCGCGTGCGGATTCTGCGCCTTATGGCCGCTGATCACATAGAGATAGACATCGCGGGCCACATTATCAGGCATTGGCGGCTTAATTGTTTTAAGACTGTCGGGTACGTGTCCTACCGCAATCGCTCTGGCTCGCTCTGCCCAATGATCAAGTTCAGCTTCACTGTAACCGAGCTTCTTGTCTTCCTGCGTACCCATGATGCGCAGATAGGCAAAAGGCGCTGTCATGTCGGCAATTTCGACAAATTTGCTGTCACCCGCAATCACAACCGCCACCCCATATTCCCGCAGCAGTGCAATGAAATCTGGCGAGTTGAAACTGTCGTGACGCACTTCGACAGCATGGCGCAGATCACGCCCATCAACACGTTTTGGCAGAAGCTTGAGGAAAGCTTCAAAGTCGACTGGATCGAACTTCTTCGTGCCCATGAATTGCCAGTTGATGACTCCGAGCTTGTTTTTCAGCTCAAGCAGGCCGCCGGTCACGAATTTCTCGATACCCCCGCCTGCTTCGGCCAGCACCCGTCGATTGGTCGAAAAGCGAGGTGCTTTCAGCGAAAAAACGAAATTATCCGGCGTTTCGTCATGCCACTTGGCAAAAGTCGTAGGTTTCTGCGGGCCATAATAGGTGCTGTTGATTTCGATAGAAGTCAGCTTGCTTGAAGCGTATTCGAGCTGGCGCTTTTTGGAGAGCTTTTCTGGATAAAAACTCTTGTCCCATTCCTCAAAAGCCCAGCCGCCAATACCCACGCGGATTTTGCCTGAATTTGTCTCACGCATTTTATCCATACCTCCACGACATGAGTTCATGAGCGTTGCTCATCATGTTTACGCTGTATTCACATCGTCCACTATGCTGTTATCTCTAATGCGTTTGTGAGGAGGAAACAAATGTCAGAAACAAAAGATCCGATCGTTATCGCCAGTGCGGTACGAACACCGATCGGAAGTTTTCAGGGAGCGCTCAAGGGAGAGGCTGCAACAGCACTGGGCGCTGTTACGATCAGGGAAGCAGTCAGCCGCGCCAAGCTCAACCCGGATCAAATTGACGAAGTGCTTATGGGCTGCGTATTGCCCGCAGGGCTGGGACAGGCACCTGGGCGTCAGGCCTCAATTCATGCTGGCCTCCCGCAGGATGTGCCCTGCTCGACCATCAACAAGGTTTGCGGATCGGGCATGAAGACCGTCATGCTGGGCGCCGATCTCATTTCCGCAGGAAGTGCGGAAATCGTGGTTGCTGGCGGCATGGAAAGCATGACCAATGCACCTTATCTGCTTGAAAAAGCACGCGGTGGCTATCGCATGGGCCACGGCAAAATCTACGATCACATGTTCCTCGACGGCCTTGAAGACGCTTATGACAAAGGCCGCGCCATGGGAACATTCGCGGAAGAAACCGCAGACCATTACCAGTTCACGCGTCAGCAGCAGGACGAGTTTGCTCTGCGCTCGCTGTCGCGCGCACTCAAAGCTACCGAGGCAGGCTATTTCGCGAATGAGCTGGTCAGTGTTGCAGAGCTTGACCGCGATGAGCAGCCAACCCGCGCCAAGCCTGAAAAGATACCGAATCTCAAGCCTGCCTTTCGTGAAGGCGGCACTATCACCGCTGCCAATTCTTCCTCGATTTCGGATGGTGCCGCATCCCTCACCCTGATGCGCCTGTCCAAAGCTGAAAAGCTTGGCATAGAACCGCTTGCCATTATTCGCGGTCATGCAAGCCATGCGCAACAGCCTGCTTTATTCACCACGGCACCGATTTTTGCGATGAAGAAACTCTTCGAGAAAACCGGTTGGAATGCACGCGACGTTGATTTGTTTGAAATCAATGAAGCTTTCGCCGTTGTTGTTATGGCTGCAATGCAGGAACTCGACCTTCCCGCCGACAAGGTGAATATCCATGGTGGTGCCTGCGCTATGGGCCATCCGATTGGCTGCTCTGGCGCGCGCATCATCGTCACGCTGCTTCATGCCATGAAGCAGAACGATCTCAAACGCGGCATGGCTTCAGTCTGTATCGGTGGCGGCGAAGCAACTGCCATTGCAGTTGAGACAATCTGAGGGGGCATTATGGATATTGAAGGAAAAATCGCCATCGTCAGCGGTGGTGCATCGGGTCTGGGTGCTGCGACAGCGCGGGCATTGGCTGCCAAAGGCGCAAAAATTGCGCTCCTCGACTTCAACATCGATGGTGCCAATACTGTCGCTTCTGAGATTGGTGGCATCGCCGTTCAATGCGACGTCTCGGATGCGGCAAGTGCTGAAGCGGCGTTTCAGACAATCGGCCAAAAGCTTGGAACACCATATATTCTGGTGAATTGTGCAGGCGTTGCCCCGGCAAAGAAAATGCTCGCTCGCGATGGCAGCGTTATGCCGCTCGATGATTTCCGCCGTGCTGTTGAAATCAACCTCATCGGTTCATTCAATCTGTTGCGGCTATTTGCAGATGTCGCATCCAAAAGCGAAGCTCTGCCAACCGGCGAGCGCGGCGTTGTGATCAATACCGCCTCTGTTGCGGCTTTTGACGGTCAGATTGGCCAGACGGCCTATGCAGCGTCTAAATGCGGCGTTGTCGGCCTGACACTGCCTGCCGCGCGTGAACTTGCGCCACTCGGCATTCGCGTGTGCGCCATCGCACCCGGTATTTTTGAAACCCCAATGCTCAAAGGCCTGCCGCAACCGGCACAGGATGCGCTTGGGAAAATGGTTCCTTTCCCCCCACGTCTGGGTCGGCCAGACGAATATGCGGCGCTCGCACTGCATATTATCGAAAACAGCATGCTCAATGGCGAAACCATAAGGCTCGATGGTGCGCTGCGTATGCCTCCGAAATAGAGCGCATATGCGCCAAAGTCTTTCAGACATTTTGAGAGTAGGGAAATGCACAAATCCACAACCAACAGCAACATGCGGACGGGTGGTCAGATATTGGTGGATGCACTTGGCATTCACGGCGTCGACCGCGTTTTCTGCGTGCCTGGCGAAAGCTATCTTGCAGCACTTGATGCCTTTCACGATGTCAGCGACGAGATTGACCTCATCGTCTGCCGTCAGGAAGGTGGAGCTGCTTACATGGCTGATGCCTACGGCAAGCTGACCGGAAAACCCGGCATCTGCTTTGTCACGCGCGGTCCCGGCGCAACCAACGCCTCCGTAGGCGTTCATACAGCCTTTCAGGATTCCACGCCGATGCTTCTGTTCATCGGGCAGGTCGCGAGCGATCAGGTGGAACGCGAGGCATTTCAGGAAGTTGATTACCGTCGCATGTTCGGCCAGATGGCTAAATGGGTAGTGCAGATCGATGATGCCGCCCGTATCCCGGAACTGGTCAGTCAGGCTTTCCACCGCGCAGTCAATGGACGCCCCGGCCCTGTGGTCATCGCCCTGCCGGAAGATATGCTGACATCACACGCAACGGTCAGTGATACACCGGCATACAAGCATGTCGAGATGCATCCGGGCTTTGAGCAGTTACAGGACATGAGAACGCTTCTCGAAAAAGCCGAACGTCCGCTGATGATCGTCGGTGGTGGCGGCTGGAACCCGCAAGCCGTCCACGACCTGCAAAGATTTGCGGAAAACATGTCCTTGCCCGTTGCAGCCTCGTTCCGCTGTCAGGATATGTTCGACAATACCCACCCGCTCTATGCCGGTGAAATGGGAACATCGATCAGCCCGAAACTTGCAGCCCGTGTCAAAGACTCGGACCTTTTGCTGGTCGTCGGTGCACGCCTTGGCGAAATGACCACACAAGGCTATGAGCTGGTCAACATTCCGGTCCCCAAGCAGAAGCTCATCCACGTCCATTCGGGAGCCGAAGAGCTTGGTCGCGTCTATCATGCAGATATTCCGATCAATGCCAGCATGCCCGCTTTCACAAAAGCAGCGGCAGAACTTGAGCCTATCACCAATCCCGGATTCAAAGCATGGGCGGAAAGCGCCAATGCCGACTATCGCGACAATCTGAAAACGCCCACCATTCCCGGCAATGTTCAGATGGGCGAGATCATGGAATGGTTGCGCGCACATCTGCCTGATGATGCCATCATCACCAATGGCGCAGGCAATTATTCGGCATGGCCGCACCGCTTCTATCAGTACCGCACCTATCGCAGCCAGTTAGCGCCAACCAATGGCTCCATGGGCTATGGTGTGCCTGCAGCGGTTTCTGCCAAGCTGACGGCACCGGAGCGAACCGTCGTCTGTTTCGCTGGTGACGGCTGTTTCCTGATGAACGGTCAGGAACTCGCAACGGCTGCCCAATATGGTGCCGACGCGATTTTCATTGTCGTCAATAACGGTATGTATGGCACGATCCGTATGCATCAGGAGCGTACTTATCCGGGCCGTGTTTCAGGCACAGGCCTTGCAAACCCTGACTTTGCAGCACTTGCCCGCGCCTATGGCCTGCATGGGGAAACGGTGGAAAAAACCGCAGATTTTGCGGAAGCTTTCAAGCGGTGCGAGCAATCTGGCAAACCGGGTCTCATTGAAATCCGTATCGATCCGGAAGCGCTTTCACCCAAAATGACACTGAGCCAGATGCGTGAACAGGGACTGGCCAAGCAGCGTTAAAGCGTGTCTCCCAAAGTGGGGCCGGTTTAACGGTTCTGTTTACTTTCTGCTTCAGGCCGGGTTTTCACCCTCGTGAGAACCCGGCGCTCCTCGTTTGAGGTGATTTCAATCCATTTAAATTTAGAGAATCTCCCTAAAATCATGGAGCTTCACCGCGATGTCGTGCGTGAAATGGCCTCAAATCCGACCAATACAACTTTAGTTGAGTCGAATACAATTTAGGGTAGACATTCCCGTGCAAGTCGCAGATAACCCGCCCGGGTTGCAAATGGGAGGGTAAATTGCGAACACTTAATCTATTCATCATTGGTTTTGGCTTCAGCGCACTTGTCATAACGTGCATCTACGCCATTGGCGGCGGATTGATCTGAACTCATAATCAGGATCGAAGAAGCTCCTCACCCAAAAAGCTTGCTGAAGCCTCGCGCACCGCACCAAGCATAAAATCGCTAATCACTCTGATACGCGGCGCGGCCATGACATCAACATGGCAATTCATCCAATATTCGCGTTCAAGATGCATTTCTTTAGGTAGTACTGGCGCCAGTTCTGAGTGCAGGCTGGCAATGTAATACGGCAGAACACAAAGCCCATAACCAGTCAGCGTGGCTGTCAGCTGTGCATGAATACTGGAACTCTGATAACTGCAGCGCTGCCCCGGCAATATTTCGCGCATGTAATCGAGACCGGGTGTGAACACCATATCATCGATATAGCCAATGAATGGATGCCCCGTCAGATCTTCACGCGACTTGATCGGCGGATGAGCGTTCAGATAATCACGGTGCCCATAGATGAACAGTCGATAAGGCGTGAGCCGTTCGCTGTGATAGGGACCGGTACGCGGCATATGCAATGTAATGGATAATTCCGCTTCGCGGCGCGAGAGCGACATGATCTGCTGGATTGTAACCACTTCGACTGACAGACTGGGATAAGATTGCGCCAGCACCGGCAGGCGGTCGGCTAAAAAGAAGTTGCCGAACCCCTCAAGTGTGGAAAGCCGCACCACGCCCGAGAGCGCGGAAAGATTGCCGGTCGCCTCTGTTCGGAATTTCATGGCCTCGCGCTCCATCACCTCGGCCGACTCGACAAGCCGCTCCCCGACCGGCGTCAAAAGATAGCCGCGCGGGTTTCTCTCAAAGAGTTTGGTCGCCAGCGACTGCTCCAGCCGATCAATCCGGCGCAGAACCGTGACATGGCTTGTCCGCAATTGTCTCGCCGCGGTCGAAAGCTGGCCTGTCCGTGCGACAGCCAGAAAATATTGCAGGTCATCCCAGGTAAATTGGCGCAACTGTTCCTCCCTGCCTCTGTCTGTGCATTTTTGTACAGACTGTGTTCAAAAATTGTTGTTCGTGTACGCATTTGTCAATGCTACCGTCCTAATTAATTGCCCGAGTGGAGGAACAGATCGGGCAGAAGCAGAGGGGGAAATGGCTTAGAGGAAAGCCATCGACCCGATCCGAAAGGCATATTTACTGGAGGTTGCCGCCCGATTTTTCGTGGTGGTTTATGGGCTTATTGGGAGGAGCACTGAATGAAACTTTTCGCACTTGCAACGGCTGCACTTTTTGCTGCAACCGCAATTTCATCTGCAGCAGAAATATCGGACGGTAAGGTCAAGATCGGCATCCTGAACGACCAATCCGGCGTCTATGCCGACTTCGGTGGCAAGTGGTCGTTCGAAGCTGCAAAAATGGCTGCAGAAGATTTCGGCGGCAAGGTGCTTGATGCACCCATCGAGATTATCACTGCCGACCATCAGAACAAGCCTGACGTGGCTTCGAACATTGCACGCCAGTGGTATGATACAGAGCAGGTCGATGCCATCATGGAACTGACCAGTTCTTCTGTCGGCTTGGCAGTGCAGGCTCTCTCCAAAGACAAGAAGAAAATCACCATCAATACTGGTGCCGCAACATCTGAACTGACGGGCAAGCAATGCACGCCTTACGGCTTCCATTGGGCTTATGATACCCATGCCCTTGCTGTCGGCACCGGCGGTTCGCTCGTCGAACAGGGCGGCGACACATGGTACTTCCTGACCGCCGACTATGCTTTCGGCTATTCGCTGGAAGAACAGACTTCGAAATTCGTCGAATCAAAAGGCGGTAAAGTTCTCGGCTCCGTTCGTCATCCTTTGAGCACGACCGATTATTCATCCTTCTTGCTGCAGGCGCAGTCTTCAGGTGCCAAAGTTGTCGGCCTTGCCAATGCCGGTCTTGATACGTCCAACGCCATCAAACAGGCCGCTGAATTCGGTATCGTGGCTGGTGGTCAGCGTCTTGCAGCATTGCTCTTCACGCTTGCAGAAGTTCATGGCCTTGGCCTTGATGCCGCACAGGGCCTGACGCTGACGGAAGGCTTCTACTGGGATCGCGACGATGAATCGCGTGAATTCGGCAAGCGTTTCTTCGACCGGACGGGCCGCATGCCGAACATGGTTCAGGCAGGCACTTACTCTGCGGTTCTTCAGTATCTGAAGGCGATCAAGGAAGCTGGAACCGACGAAACAGAAGCGGTTGCCAAGAAGCTGCATGAAATGCCTGTCGAAGATGTCTTTGCCCGTCACGGTAAGGTCGGCGCCAACGGACGCATGATCTATGACATGTATCTGATGGAAGTGAAGAAGCCTGACGAGAGCAAGGCACCTTGGGATTACTACAAAGTGCTGGCCACCATCCCCGGCGATCAGGCTTACATGAAGCCCGAAGAAAGCGGCTGCCCTCTGGTCACGCAGTAAGGGTGTAATTTAATGGCGAATAACACTCAAACCGTTACGGCCCTGCGTGAAGCAGGGCCAGATGTGGCGCAAACAAGCACGCAGACGGTTCTGTCGGCACGTGGGCTCGGCAAATCATTTGGCGGCTTTCATGCGGTAAAGAATGTCGATCTTGATGTGGATCATGCGCGGGTTCATGCGCTGATTGGCCCCAATGGCGCGGGCAAGACGACCGTCTTCAACCTGCTTACAAAATTTCTCCAGCCGACAAGCGGCGAGATCACACTGCTTGGTGAGAACATCACCAAAACTGATCCGGCCAAGGTTGCACGCATGGGGCTGGTGCGCTCTTTTCAGATTTCGGCCACCTTCCCCCATCTGACGGTGCTGGAAAATGTGAAAGTCGCCCTGCAACGCCCCAGCGGTCTTGCAACGCAGTTCTGGCGTTCGTTGTCCGCACTCGATCAGCTTGACGTAAAAGCGATTGAGCTTCTGGAGCGCGTCGGTCTGGCTGATGCCCGTCATGCTCTGGCGGCTGACCTGTCTTATGGCCGCAAGCGTGCGCTCGAAATTGCCACCACACTGGCACTCGACCCAAAAGTGCTGCTGCTTGATGAGCCGATGGCCGGTATGGGGCACGAAGACGTGCACATCATTGCAGCCCTCATCACCGATGTGGCCAGGGATCGTGCGGTGCTGATGGTCGAACACAATCTCAAAGTGGTGGCCGATATCGCCCATCACGTCACGGTGCTGCAACGCGGCGAGATCCTCGCGTCGGGCAATTATGCCACCGTCTCCAAAGACGAGCGCGTGCGCACCGCTTATATGGGAACCGAACATGAATAGAGGCCAACCCTTGCTATCCGTGCGCGGGCTCAATGCCTGGTATGGCGAAAGCCATGCCCTGCATGGCGTCGACCTCGACATCTGGCCCGGCGAGACAATCACGCTGATTGGCCGCAATGGCGTCGGCAAGACCACAACTCTGCGCGCCATTATGGGTATCATTCGCAAGCGTACCGGTTCCATCACGCTTGACGGCAAAGACCTTCTGCGCGTGCCGCTACATCGCATTGCCCGGACAGGGCTTGGCTTTGTGCCAGAAGAGCGCGGTATCTTCGCGACGCTCAATGTGCATGAAAATCTGCTGCTTCCACCGGTTGTTGCCAAAGGTGGTGGGGCAATGTCGCTCAATGAGATTTACGAACTCTTCCCCAATCTCTACGAGCGCCGTAACAGCCCCGGCACCAAACTTTCGGGTGGCGAACAGCAGATGCTGGCCATTGCCCGTATCCTGCGCACCGGGGTCAAGGTGCTACTGCTTGACGAACCGACTGAGGGCCTAGCGCCCGTTATCATCCAGCGTATCGGTGATGTGCTGGTAGAGCTGAAAAAACGCGGCATGACCGTGCTTCTTGTCGAACAGAATTTCCGCTTTGCCGCCAAGGTCGCTGATCGCTTCTATCTGATGGATCATGGCGTGGTAACGGAAAACTTCCCAACCACTGAACTGCCTGCCCGCATGGCAGAGCTGAACGAAGCATTGGGGGTCTGAAACAATGACAATGATTTTCGGCATCCCTTTGCAGGCGCTTCTCGGGCAATTGCTCGTCGGCCTGATCAATGGTTCTTTCTATGCCATGTTGAGCCTTGGCCTTGCCATCATTTTCGGCCTTCTGCGCATCATCAACTTTGCCCATGGTGCACAATATATGCTCGGCGCTTTTGTCGGCTATCTGTTGTTGAGCACGCTCGGCATCGGCTATTGGCCAGCCCTTATTCTCGCTCCGCTGATCGTGGGCCTCGGCGGCGCGATCATCGAACGCGTAGCGCTTTCGAGGCTCTATAATCTCGACCCGCTCTATGGCCTGCTCTTCACCTTTGGCTTAGCACTCGTGATCGAAGGCACGTTCCGCTATTATTATGGCGCTGCCGGTCAGCCTTATGCCGTCCCGCCATCGCTTGCAGGTGGCAGCAATCTCGGTTTCATGTTCCTGCCCAACTATCGCGCCTGGGTGGTCGTCGCCTCACTCATCGTCTGCATCGGCACATGGTTACTGATCGAGAAGACCAAGCTTGGCGCTTACTTGCGTGCTGCCACGGAAAACCCAACCCTTGTGAAAGCCTTCGGCATCAATGTGCCACTGCTCCTCACCTTCACCTATGCTCTGGGCGCAGCTCTTGCAGGTTTTGCCGGTATTCTGGCAGCGCCCATCTATCAGGTCAGCCCGCTGATGGGGTCCAACATCATCATTGTGGTCTTTGCCGTGGTGGTCGTCGGCGGCATGGGGTCAATCCTGGGCGCCATCATCACCGGCTATGTGCTGGGGCTGGCCGAAGGTCTGACCAAGGTCTTCTACCCGGAAGCTTCCAGCATCGTCATCTTCGTCATCATGGCTATCGTCCTTCTGGTGCGACCCGCCGGACTGTTCGGGAAGGAGGCCTGATATGGCTGATACCGCTCTTAAAGCAACCGCAGTGCCGCACGAAGCTAGGGCACCTGCTCTCAACAGCTTTTCTGCTGTCATCCTCGTCATCGCCGTTATCGGATTAATCGCAGCGCCCTTCATGGTCTACCCGATCTTTCTGATGAAGATGCTGTGCTTTGCGCTGTTTGCCTCCGCCTTCAACCTGCTGCTCGGCTATACCGGCATTCTGTCCTTTGGCCATGCAGCCTTCTTTGGCGGTGCGGCCTATGTGACGGCCCATGCCGTCAAGGTTTGGGGGGTGACGCCTGAAATTGGCATCCTGCTTGGCATGTTAACCGCTGCAGCACTCGGCCTCGTCATTGGCTATCTCGCCATTCGTCGTCAGGGCATTTATTCGACGATGATTACGCTGGCACTGGCACAGATGTTCTTCTTCTTCTGTCTGCAAGCGGCTTTCACCCATGGCGAAGATGGTCTTCAGGGTGTGCCACGTGGCTATCTCTTCGGCATCATCGATCTCAACCAGCCGATGAATATGTATTATTTTGTGCTGGCAGTGTTTGTAATCGGGGTCTTTGCGATCTGGCGCATTATCAACTCGCCCTTCGGCATGATCCTCAAATCCGTGCGTGAAAATGAAAGCCGTGCCGTTTCGCTGGGCTATTCCGTCAATCACTATAAGCTTGCCGCCTTCGTCATGTCGGCGGCGCTTGCGGGGCTTGCGGGTGGCATGAAGGCGCTCGTCTTCCAGTTCGCAACCTTGACCGATGTGGGCTGGCAGATGTCGGGCGAAGTGATCCTCATGACTCTGCTCGGCGGCATCGGGACACTGATCGGCCCCATCGTCGGTGCAGCCTTTGTGGTGGCTCTGCAGAACTACCTTGCAACCTCAGACTTCCCCGTGACAATTGTCACCGGCGTCATCTTCATGGCCTGCGTTCTGCTCTTCCGTAAAGGCATCGTAGGTGAGTTCTATGCATCGCGGCTTGGAAAGAAACTGTTCGGATAACCGACGGAGCCGCATGTTCATACGATAGCGGCTCCACCTTTTTACTGGATATAAAATCATGACCGACACCTACGATTACATCGTGGTTGGCGCGGGCACGGCTGGCTGCGCCCTTGCGAACCGCCTTTCGGCCAATCCGGACCACTCCGTGCTCCTCCTCGAAGCAGGCGGCAAAGACAACTACGCGTGGATTCATATCCCCGTCGGCTATCTCTATTGCATCGGCAATCCGCGCACCGACTGGTGCTTCACAACCGAAGCAGAGCCAGGTCTGAATGGGCGCGCACTTGGCTATCCGCGCGGCAAAGTGCTCGGCGGCTGCTCGTCAATCAATGGCATGATCTACATGCGCGGACAGGCGCGCGATTACGATCTGTGGCGTCAGGCGGGTTGCTACGGCTGGGGCTGGGACGATGTCCTGCCCCTCTTCAAAAAATCCGAGGACAATTATGCAGGCGCCGATGATCTGCATGGAGCAGGCGGTGAATGGCGCGTGGAGACCGCTCGCCTGCACTGGGACATTCTCGATGCGTTTCGTGATGCTGCCGTCGCTGCGGGCATCCCCGCGACCGATGATTTTAATCGCGGCGACAATGAAGGCGTGTCTTATTTCAAGGTCAACCAGAAGCGCGGCATCCGCTGGAACACGGCCAAGGCCTTTCTGCGCCCGGCACTCGATCGCAAGAACCTGACCGTCCAAACTGGCGCGCATGTGCGCCGTGTCGAGATCGAAGAGCTGCGCGCCACCGGCGTAACCTTCGATCAGAACGGCATCACCCGCACAGTGAAAGCGAAACGCGAGGTCATCCTTGCCGCAGGCGCAGTCGGATCGCCGCACATCCTCGAATTGTCGGGCATCGGACGCGGTGATGTTCTGCAACAGGCAGACATTCAGGTTGTTCTGGAACGCAGGCAAGTTGGCGAGAACCTGCAGGATCATCTGCAATTGCGTTGCGCTTATAAGGTTACAGGTATTCCGACGCTCAACGAAAAAGCCAGCAAACTTACCGGCAAGGCGATGATCGGGCTTGAATATCTGGTGCGCCGGTCAGGGCCCATGTCGATGGCGCCAAGCCAGCTTGGGGTATTTACGCGTTCTGATCCGTCCTACGAAACCGCCAATCTGCAATATCATGTGCAGCCACTGAGTCTGGAAAAATTCGGCGATGCGGTTCATCCCTTCCCGGCATTCACTGCCAGTGTCTGCAATCTCCGCCCTGACAGTCGCGGATCGATACATCTGAAATCACCAGATCATCGTTCGCAACCCGCAATCAGACCCAATTATCTGGCAACTGAGAGCGACCGTCGCGTTGCTGCTGATGCCATTCGTCTGACCCGCAATATCGTGGCGCAGGCACCTCTGCAAAAGTATCGCCCTGAGGAATTCAAGCCAGGCCCGAGCTATGAAACGCAGGAGCAGCTGGAAAAGGCGGCTGGCGATATCGGCACAACAATTTTCCACCCTGTCGGCACCTGTCGCATGGGATCGGATACCGATGCTGTGGTTGATCCACGTTTGCGGGTAAACGGCATTCAGGGGCTGCGGGTGGCAGATGCGTCTATCATGCCGGGAATCACTTCCGGCAATACCAATTCACCGACTTTGATGATCGCAGAGAAGGCGGCCCAGATGATAATTTCGGACAATCGTTAGAACCAGATTCTGATCAACCCCATGAGCGGAAATGGCAATCCGCTCACCCTTCTGTGAACGCAATTTCGCAATCGTCGAATCTTATTAAACTGAAATAATTTTCCTTGTTTATTGCCGTGCAAACGGGAATTATCGGCATCAAGGTGGGCAGGGGGAGAAAGATCATCTAACATGATCGCTTTCCGGGACCGGCTCTCCAAAAAACTTTAGACAAGGAAAATAAGAATGTCGTCAGTCCTTTCCCGCTATTCATTGACCCGCCGTGCCGGTCTGAAAGCTGCCCTCTTCACCGCAGCAGCCCTCACCGTGGGTTTTGCGAGCGCACCAAGCCACGCCGAAGACAAGACCATCAAGGTCGGCATCATGGGCGGCGAAGACGAAGACGTCTGGAAGGTTGTTGCCGAAGAAGGCAAGAAGCACGGCCTCAACATTGAGCGCGTGACCTTCAATGATTATAACCAGCCGAATGAAGCGCTGGAACGCAAGGAAATCGACGCAAACGCTTTCCAGCACAAGCCTTATCTCGACGAACAGATCAAGCAGCACGGCTACAAGATCGGCGTTGCCGGTTACACCGCAGTCTGGCCAATCGGCATCTATTCACGCAAGATCAAAAGCCTTGATGAACTGAAAGAAGGCGCAGTTGTTGGCGTTCCGAACGATCCATCGAACGAAGGCCGTGCGCTCCGCGTTCTCGAAGCAAGCGGCCTCATCAAGCTGAAGCCGGAAGCAGGCATCCTTGCAACGCCAATCGATGTCATTGAAAATCCAAAGAAGATCGAAATCAAGGAACTCGACGCCGGTGTTGTCGGTCGTTCGATTGATGATCTTGATGTGGCAATCGTTAACAACGATTGGGCAGGCAAGGCCGGTCTCAAGAAAGAAGAAGCGATCGGTTGGGAATCGAAGGAAAACAACCCATACAACAACTTCATCGCGATCCGCACCGAAGATGAAAACGCTGAGTGGGTCAAGAATCTCGTAGCTTCGTTCCAGAACGACGCTGTGAAGGCCGAACTCGACCGTGTTTACAAAGGCACAGGCATTCCAGCCTGGAATTAATACATGTGTAGAAATAAGGTGTTAAGGCACTTTTAGTGTTTGAAAGACCGCGCCGGGAAGCATTTCCGGCGCGGCTTTTATTGACGTGTGTGAAAAAATTGCCCAAAAGCATCGGCGATGGCTCACATACAATGCGGCATTGCCCATATGAGCCCCTCTGGCATCATTTTCATTGAAGCCTTACCGATTAGAAAGTCGCGGTTCTCCGCGGCACAAGAAGCAGAAGATACGATCGTGACCACTCAACCGCAAACCGCCGCTTTAGCGCCCATCGTCGAAATGAAAGACGTGCGCCGAATGTTCGGTGAAACGCCAGCTATTAACGGCGTTTCTCTTTCGGTTGCGCGCGGCGAGATCCTCGGCATCATCGGTCGCAGCGGCGCTGGTAAATCCACGCTGATCCGCTGCATTAATGGTCTTGAAAAGCCCGATGCCGGTTCAATCAAAATCGAAGGCCGCGAAATTACTGCGCTTACGGAAAACAGCCTGCAGCCGGTGCGTCGCCGCATCGGCATGGTTTTCCAGCACTTCAATCTGTTGTCGGCAAAGACCGTTGCACAGAATATTGCTTTGCCGTTGAAAATCGCAGGCCAGCCGAAAGCCCAACGCGTGAAACGTGTTGCAGAACTGTTGGAACTGGTCGGCCTGTCCGACAAGGCCAACCATTATCCAGCCCAGCTTTCAGGCGGTCAAAAGCAGCGCGTCGGTATCGCGCGCGCATTGGCGGCAGAACCGGCAGTACTCCTTTCCGATGAAGCGACGTCTGCGCTTGATCCGGAAACGACACAATCCATTCTGGCTTTGCTCAAAGACATCAATACAAAGCTCGGCCTCACGATCCTGCTGATTACCCACGAAATGGACGTAATCCGCCGTATCGCCGATCGCGTGATCGTGCTTGATCACGGCGCAATTGCTGAGGAAGGTCCGGTCTGGCAGGTTTTTGCAAGGCCACAGGCACCGGTCACGCAAAGTCTGTTGCATGTGCTGACGCCGGAACTGCCTGCCTCCTGGCGCGAACAACTGGTCAGTGAAAAAGGCGATCAGGCAGTCATTAAAATCAGACTTTCCGGCCAGGCGGCAAAAAGCGCCTTCTTCAACGAGATCACGGCCGCAACGGGTCTTGAGACTCGCCTTATTCACGGTGGTATGGATACCATTCAGGGTGAGCCGGTTGGCACACTTTTCGTTGCCCTGCCCGCACTGGACAAGGCAAAACTCGACGCCGCCATCAGCTACATCAAAACCCACGCAGACGCCACGGAGGTACTTGGTTATGTCTCAGGCGATGCTTGATCTTCTTTGGCGCTCCTTCTGGGAAACCATCATCATGACAGGCTTTTCGAGCCTGATCTCTCTGGTGGTTGGCTTGCCGCTCGCGCTCATCATGATCCTGACTGAACGTGGCGGACTGGCGCAGAACCTGACGCTCAACACCATTCTGGGTGCAATCATCAACGGTTTCCGTTCAGTACCATTCATCATCCTGCTGGTGGCGCTTATTCCGGTCACACGCTTTATCGTTGGCACGTCCATCGGCACATGGGCATCCATCGTACCACTGTCGATTGCCGCTATTCCTTATTATGCGCGTATTGCGGAAGTTTCGCTGCGCGAAGTGGATAACGGTCTTATTGAAGCTGCACGCTCCATGGGCGCAAACCGCTGGACAATCGTTCGCGAAGTGCTGGTGCCGGAAGCGCTGCCAGGAATCGTTGCAGGCTTCACCGTCACCATCATCACACTTGTTGGCGCTTCCGCAATGGCTGGCGCAATTGGTGCAGGCGGCCTCGGCGATCTTGCAATCCGCTACGGGTATCAGCGCTTCGAAACCACCATCATGATCGCAGTTGTGATCATTCTGATCATTATGGTTTGTGGTGTTCAGTGGATCGGTGATCGTTTGGTCAACCGTCTCGACAAGCGTAATCTGCGTTCGAGAGCCTAAAGCGCATCCCGAAAAGCGGGGTAATACGTAAAAACAAATAATCAGAGCGGCTCGATGCCGCTCTTATCTTACCCTCTGACGAAAGCCCGCTTCCAGCGTATTACCGTCTGGATCAAAGACAAGGGCTGCATAATAGCCCATCTCTTCCGGCCCCTGGTAAGCTGGCGCTCCGCTTTCACTGCCGCCGCCCTGAAGAGCCGCACGGTGAAACGCTTCCACATCGTCACGGCTGCTCGCATTGAACATCAGATGCAGATGATTGCCCGGCTTGCCGCCAGGCTCGTCAGCGCCCGGTTTTGGGCCGCTATGTATCCATAGAAACGGTACAGGTGCCCTCTCCCCACCACTGACAAAGAAACCGCTGTCCGAATGGGCAATAACGGCCAACCCAAGCTTGGGCATACAGCTTTCATAGAAAGAAAGGCTGCGGTGGAGATTTCTGCTTTGAAAGCCGATGTGATCGAAGAGCGACATAGGGTCTATTATATGTCGGCTTTGGATAAAGGAAAGCGGCACTCCCAATTTTGGAGAGCGCCGCCTTTATTATTATTGGAACGTCAAAATCAGCCGCGTGTGCGTGCCAGACCCGTCTTGGCTGGCTGGTAATTTGCATCGAGCTGAAGCGCGCGCGAATAGGAATTTGCAGCCTTCGCCTTGTCGCCACGCTGTTCATAAACCAGCGCCTGATTGGACCAGCTCTCAGCAATGTTCCCATCAAGGGTGATAGCCGTATTAAAATCGTCAAACGCATTGTCATAGTCGCCAAGAGCGACATAGGAAATGCCACGACCATTATAAGGCTCAGGCGCCGTCGAATTGAGCGAAATCGCTTTCGAGAAATCTTCAATCGCCTGTTGATGCTGGCCTTTAGCCTGATAGATCAGACCACGATTGTGATAAGCGCGCCCATCGGTCGTCTGCAGCGAAATCGCCTGATTGAAGTCACTAAGCGCCTGATCGAGACGTCCGGCCAGACGATAGACGTTGCCGCGCCCGACATAAGCCGCATCATATTGCGGATTGATCTGGATCGCGCGGCTATAATCCTGAGCTGCCTTGCCGCTGTCGCCCATATAGCGATAAATCAGCGCGCGGTTTGCATAGGCCTGATAGAAGTTCGGGTTAAGCGCAATAGCCTGATCGAAATCACGCAGCGCTTCCTTATAACGACGGGCCTTACCGTAAGCCGATCCGCGCACGTTGTAAGCTTCAGGGTCGCGTGGGTTGCTCTGGATAACGCTGGTGAGCGAGCTGATGTTTTCGCTCGAGCCCTGCGCACGATCGACCGTACTCAACGCACTATGGGTGCTGGAGCTTTGGCAACCGGCGACAGCAAGTGCCAGAAACGCCGTGGCCGCCAACAGGCTGTTTCGTGCAAAATGAGAGCTTGCTGACTTTCCGGCCCTCACAACAAAGTTCCCGGACGAATGCATCACCTTAAAGCGTTTTGGCAACGACAGCGTTCCTTTCTGCTTGATCGGAGCGAGGGATTTGAAACCCAAAACTTCCGTCAACTTTGTCCCCGACTGATACAACAGCCACAATACTATAATTGCTTCTATAGCACAGCAAAAGGCAGCAGAAAAACTGCGCCCTCAAACGCATCCGAAAACCGAAAACGTCCTTCGGATAAGATACGCGTTAATTCAACTCATTGAAGCATAGATCTGATGCTATCGGATCTTCGCTCCGGATGGATCAACGCTACAATAAAGGTCTGTATATGGCAGTCCGCTGACTAATCAAATCGGCTTGTTTTATCTCGTGAAACAAACCAAGATTACTCTTCGACCTCCAGACATGCAAAAACCGGCGCAAGCCATAAGCCGCACCGGAATGCAAAAAGGCGCCGCACAGGCAGCGCCAATTTCAGATCAATCAACGAGCAGCAGGACGACCGCCGCCGATGAGACCTTCACGCTGCGCGCGCTTGCGAGCCAGCTTGCGTGCGCGGCGAACGGCTTCAGCCTTTTCACGGGCGCGCTTTTCAGATGGCTTTTCATAGTGGCCACGCATCTTCATTTCGCGGAAGATACCTTCGCGCTGCATCTTTTTCTTGAGAGCGCGGAGAGCCTGATCAACATTGTTATCGCGGACGAGTACCTGCACGTGTAATCCCGTATCGGTTAGAATTTCGATTGAGCCTGAGGCATTAAGGGCGTCTCTTAACGAGTTCCAGCTAATCGAGTCAACCGGTAAACGCCCAAAGGCTCCCAAGCTTCGCAGCTTAAACGCTGCAAATTGGTGGTGGCTATTACCAGATAGCCCACCCCCTGTCCACCTCCAGATGCAACTTTGCCCACCGTTGCAGATAAATAATGGTCTTATATCGATTTATAATGACTGACAGGTCTCGAATACGCTATCTGCCACGCGCGTTCCGCACAATTCAGCCTCATTGCTCCAGCATAGGAGCAGTCAGGCAATTCACAGCCATTTTCCCCTTTCGATTGATTCCATCGCTCAAGATTCATGTCCCTACGCAAACGACTCGTTATTCAGTTCACAGGCTATGAGGGCCTGCACCCCAAAGCCGTGCGCATACGCCATGCGCAAGCGCTGAAGGATTTTGACCGGTTATGGAAAGCCAAGACGAAGCTCTCGCCCATGATCGACGAGCCGAATGATTGTGGAACGCTGATCGCGACAACGCAGGGCAACGGCTGGCAAACCGAGACAGAGTTCTGCCAGTTCGGCACCGCTGATATCTTCGATGACTATGCTGCCCGTTCGACACCGAAGCGGATGCTGACAGGCTTTTATGCCTTCATGAACATAGTCTTCACCGGCACCCTGCTGCGCTATCTGCGGACAAGCTGGCGCTTCGTGATGTTCTTCATGTGGCCATTTCTATTGTCCATCGTCATCATAGCAACCGCAGCCCTGATTGCCTCTGCGCCCATGCTTGCGGGCTTCCCATTGTGGAATTTCGTCTGGTCGCTTCCACTGGCTGCTGTTATCGCGACATTGCTCGTGCGCTGGCCGGGCGATCGCTTTTTCATGTCCTATCTGCTCGATGACTGGTCGGCAGCCTACGACCGCATCCATAATCGCAATGAAAAGCTCGTGCGACGCCGCAAAGCTTTTGCTGAAGCGCTGAAAAAGAAAATCGAAGAAAGTGGCGCCGATGAGGTCATCATCGTCGCGCATAGTCTGGGCACGGTTCCTGCTGCAGAAGCTCTTGCCGACGTTCAGCGCGAGCGTCCAGACCTGTTGCGCAAGCAACCTGTCTCTTTGCTCGGCATCGGCTCATGCCTCCTGATGATTGCTTTACACCCCAAGGCGCGCAGTTTGCGCGAAGATGTGCGTGTGGTGATGGAAGAAAGCCCGGTTCTTTGGTCTGAATTCCAGGTTTTAACGGACATCATCCACTTCTACGGTTCTGATCCTGCGAAAACGCTCAAAATCAAGACCACAAATCCGCCGCTGATCCACCGTATCCGCTTCAAAAATGTTCATAGCGAAAACCGCTATAAACGTTCAAAGGGCAATTTCTTCCTGATGCATCTGCTTTATATGCGCGGTGCGGAGAAAAAGAACTTTTACGACTTTGGCATGTTTCTGCACGGCCCGTTCTTTTTCCGCGAACTGATGACGACGTATAAAGACAAAGCCGCCCCTCTTGATGAAGAAGGACGGCTCCTAATTTCGTAATACACGAAGCTGTTATGCTTGCGGTAGCTCTACCACTGCGATGGTAAGCCACGTCGCTGTCAGTGCTGGCTTGACCATATTCTCAACTTCCAGCGTCACTTCGTAATGGTTGACCACGCGGCCCGATGGACGAATATCAGCATTTGCCAGCTTGAACCGGGCGCGCACGCGTGCGCCAGTCTTCACCGGTGACATGAAGCGCACTTTGTCGAAGCCATAATTGATGCCCATAGTGGCACCCTGCAGCATCGGCAGCGCTTCAAATGCCAGGGTTGAAAGCAGCGACAGCGTCAGAAAGCCATGCGCAATCGTGCCGCCAAAAGGCGTTTCCTTGGCTGCGCGCTCTGGATCAACATGAATGAACTGATGATCGTCCGTCGCATCTGCGAATTGATCAATCATCGCCTGCGTGACTTCACGCCACTCGGAGCATCCAACTTCCGTACCGATTGCTTCGCGCAACTGGTCGAGCGTAATTGCGTCTTTCATTCCATGAAACTTTCTGCTGAACTGATACTCTCTTGTTATCCATTAAAGCATTTGAGCCAAAAGTGCGAAGCGGTTTTGCGTGGGATAGTGCGTAAAAACAAACAATTAGAGTGGCTCCAACGATTCGATCTTAACTGGAACCACTCTGATCACAAGACGCAAGGCCGCTGATCAGGCTGCGACCAGTATTTCACGTGCAATATCATCCCAATGGCCGAAAACGTGGCTCGCACCTTTGGAAGACAAGCGTTCAGCATGGCCTTCATAAGTATGACCGCCACCCGTATAACCAAAAGCCGTCATGCCGGCTGCAATTGCACCTTCAACGCCAAAAGGCGAATCTTCGATAACCACACAGCGCGCCGGATCAACACCCATTTTGTCAGCCGCAAAGAGGAAAAGATCGGGTGCAGGCTTACCGCGCTTGACCATGCTCGATGAATAGACTGCATCGCCGAAATAATGATTGATACCGGTCTTCTCCAGGCTGAATGCGATGCGCTCCGGTTGCGAGGAGGATGCAACGCAACGCTTGTGCGGCAGGACTTTCAGAAAATCAGCAATGCCGACCGCAGGCTGCAGATGTTCGGCAAACAGAACCTTCGTTTCCGGCCAGAACTGGCTCAAAGCTTCTTCTGGCAGGCGATGGCCAGTCAAACCGGCGATCATTTCTAGAATATCTGCCTGCTTCATGCCGATGCCTTTGGCAACGGTGCCTTGCGGCAGCATCATACCGTGATTGGCATATACCTGTTCAAACGCGCGGCAGGAAAGCGGCTCGCTATCGACGAGAACACCGTCACAATCGAAGATAACGAGATCGAAGGGGGATGCGTTGCTCATAAAGGCTCCAGTGGCATGCATATTTTGTCGCGCAGTTTGGGGGTGCGCGTCTGTCAGTGTTGATATAGAGACTGTTCGTCCATTGCGCATCTATAACAATATAAGCGTGACAAAATTATCGCGGAATAGATAATTAAGTAATTTGCGGAGACTCTCATGACGACGAATGTGGCACTGGTTGGATTGGCGCGAGACTTACAATTACGCGCCGAAACCGGAAAACCAATCCGCATCGGTCTTATCGGTGCGGGTGAAATGGGCACGGATATCGTCACACAGGTCGCCCGTATGCCCGGCATCGAAGTCGGCGCGCTGTCTGCCCGACGCCTGCCAAACACATTCAAGGCTGTCCGCACCGCCTATGGCGACGATGACAATGCGCGCGAAGCCAATAGCGAAAGCGCCATGACCAGCGCTATTGAAAGCGGCAAAATTGCTGTCACCGGCGATAATGATCTGATCCTCTCAAATCCGCTGATCGACGTCATCATCGATGCAACCGGCATTCCGGAAGTGGGTGCCGAGACCGGCATCAAGGCTATCGAGCATGGCAAGCACCTTGTGATGATGAATGTCGAAGCCGATGTCACCATCGGACCTTACCTTAAGGCACAGGCCGACAAGCACGGTGTTATTTATTCGCTGGGTGCAGGCGACGAACCTTCCTCCTGCATGGAGCTGATCGAGTTCGTTTCAGCGCTTGGCTATGAAGTGGTCTCTGCTGGTAAGGGCAAGAACAATCCGCTTAATTTTGATGCCATCCCTGACGACTATCAGGAAGAAGCCGACCGCCGGAACATGAATGTCCGCCTGCTGGTCGAATTCATCGATGGCTCCAAGACCATGGTCGAAATGGCAGCCATTGCCAATGCAACCGGCCTTGTTCCTGATATTGCCGGGATGCATGGCCCCCGCGCCAGCATTGACCAGTTGAGCAGCACTCTAATCCCGCAGGCGGATGGCGGTGTGCTGACCAAAAGTGGTGTCGTCGATTATTCCATCGGGAAAGGCGTTTCGCCCGGCGTGTTCGTTGTGGCCAAGATGGACCACCCTCGTCTTAACGAACGTCTTGAAGATCTGAAAATCGGCAAAGGCCCTTACTTCACCTTCCACCGCCCCTACCACCTCACTTCACTTGAAGTGCCGTTGACCGTTGCGCGCGCGGTTCTGCATGGCAAATCCGATATGGTGCCGTTGCCAAAGCCTGTGGCAGAAGTCTGTGCCGTTGCGAAAAAGGACATGCAGCCGGGCGAAAAGCTCGATGCCATCGGCCAATATTGCTACCGCTCATGGATCATGACGACACCGGAAGCACGTGCTGCCAAAGCCATTCCTTGCGGCTTGCTGCAAAACGGCACCGTCACCGCACCGATCAAGAAAGGTGAACTCATCACCTATGCCAATGCAGCACCGCAGCCGGGCTCCAAGATCGCCGAACTGCGTGCGTTGCAGGACAAGATGATCTACGGCTGAAGCCCGATCGAAAACTCAAACAAAAAGGCGGCTCGAAGCCGCCTTTTTGTTTTCCAACCGGGCACCCCGGCCTTATGAGATTCGGGGAAATGGCGTGCCGAAAATGGTGAGGTTCGAGAACCGGAGCGGAGTGTACTTAACGTACATGAGCACCGGAAGCGCAGAACCACGCCATTTGCAGACCGCCAGAACCCGAATATCCAAGGCCTAGTGGTCCAATGCTTTGACGATGCTTTCCACCATCTTCTTCGCGTCAGCAAAAAGCATCATGGTGTTGTCGCGGAAGAACAGCTCGTTCTCCACGCCCGCATAACCTGAGCCCATGCCGCGCTTGATGAAAAGTACTGTTCCAGCCTTGTCGACATCGAGGATCGGCATACCGAAAATCGGCGATTGCGGGTCGGTCTTCGCTGCCGGATTGGTCACGTCATTCGCGCCAATCACGAAGGCAACATCAGCCGTCGCAAATTCTGAATTGATGTCTTCAAGCTCGAAAACTTCATCATAAGGTACGTTGGCTTCGGCCAGCAGAACATTCATATGGCCCGGCATACGACCAGCAACAGGGTGGATTGCGTATTTGACTTCCACGCCTTCGGCTTTCAGCTTGTCGGCCATTTCACGCAGCGCGTGCTGTGCCTGCGCCACTGCCATACCGTAACCCGGCACGATAATGACCTTGGAAGCGTTCTTCATGATGAAGGCCGCATCGTCTGCCGAACCCTGCTTGACCGGACGCTGCTCAACTTCGCCGCTGCCAGCAGCCGAGGTGTCTCCACCAAACCCACCGAGAATGACCGAGATAAACGAGCGGTTCATGCCCTTACACATGATGTAGGACAGGATCGCACCAGACGAACCAACCAGCGCACCAGTAATAATCAGCGCCAGATTGCCAAGCGTGAAACCGATGCCTGCTGCAGCCCAGCCCGAATAGGAGTTGAGCATGGAAACGACAACCGGCATATCTGCACCGCCGATTGGCACAATGATTAGCACACCGAACACCAGCGCCAGAATGACGATGAGCCAGAACACGAAATGACTTTCGGTGTTGGTCAGAACGGCAATCAGGATCACGATTGCCGCCGCCAGTGCAGCATTGATGACATGGCGCCCCGGCAGCATGATCGGCTTGCCCGACATGCGGCCATCAAGCTTCAGGAATGCGATGATCGAGCCTGTGAAGGTGATTGCACCAATCGCAACACCCAGCGACATTTCGATCAGCGCCTGACCGTGGATTTGGCCGACTTCACCAATGCCAAAGGAGTGCGGTGAGTAAAGCGCTGCGGCAGCAACGAGAACAGCTGCAAGACCGATCAGCGAGTGAAAGGCTGCCACAAGCTGCGGCATCGCGGTCATGGCGATACGGCGTGCAATCACGGCACCAATACCGCCACCAATGGCGATACCAAGAAGGATCAGCACCAGACCGCCGAAGCTTGGACGTGCCAGCAACAGCGTGGTGACGATAGCAATACCCATACCGATCATGCCGTAGGTATTACCCTGACGGCTGGTGGTTGGGTGCGAAAGGCCGCGCAGTGCCATGATGAACAGGACGCCAGAGACCAGATAAAGGAAGGCTGCGAGATTAACACTCATGATGGCTCAGCCCTCACTTTTCTTTTTTCTTGTACATGGCGAGCATGCGCTGGGTAACCAGAAAGCCGCCAAAGATGTTTACACTTGCAAGGATGAGCGCGATGAAGCCGAAGCCCGTGGCCCAGCCCGAAAGCGAAAGACCGACTGCGAGAAGTGCGCCGACCACGATCACCGATGAAATGGCATTGGTAACGGCCATAAGTGGTGTGTGAAGTGCAGGTGTCACCTGCCAGACAACGTAATAACCGACGAAAATCGACAGGACGAAAATCGCAAGACGGAAGACAAACGGATCAACCACGCCACCGCTTGCAGCATGGGCGGCAGCGGCGGCCGCGTCTCCTAAACCACCTGCATTTTCCGCTGCCCGCCTTACGGCATCTGCCGCCTGATTGAGGCTCTCAAGAGCTTTTTCGAGTGCTGTATCGGACATTATGCCTCTCCTCCATCAGCGGAAGTTTTTGCAGCTTTTGCCGGTGCTTTTCGGGTTGTTTTGGCGACAGCCTTAGCCGTGGCAGACGCCGCCTCCTTTGCAGCCTCTGCCTTGACAGCAGGCGCCTTTGCCTTCGGCGCAGCTTTCGGCTTAGCGACCTTCTCAGTCACGACCGCTGGTGCTGCTTCGGCTTCGGCCTTGGCAAAAGCCGGATGCACAATTTTGCCCTCATGGGTGAGAAGCGTCGCCTTTACCAGCTCTTCTTCCGGATCGAGCTTGAGCAGCTTTGCTTCCTTATCGACCAGCGTTTCGAGGAATGCATAAAGGTTGCGTGCGTAAAGCTGCGAGGCAGTCGCCGCAATGCGTCCCGGCACATTGAGATGCCCGACGATCTTCACGCCGTTCACATCTGCAACCTGACCGGCAATTGCACCCTCAACGTTGCCGCCGCGCTCAACGGCAAGATCAATCAGCACCGAGCCCGGACGCATGGCCGCGACCATTTCCTTCGTCACGAGGCGCGGAGCCGGACGACCCGGAATAAGCGCTGTGGTGATGACAATATCCTGCTTGGCGATATGGTCTGCAACGAGTGCCGCCTGCTTCGCCTGATATTCCTTCGACATTTCCTTGGCATAGCCGCCAGAGGTTTCAGCAGCCTTGAATTCCTCATCCTCGACAGCGATAAATTTCGCGCCAAGAGAAGCCACCTGTTCTTTAGCGGCCGGACGCACGTCGGTTGCTGTCACGACAGCCCCAAGACGGCGCGCGGTCGCAATAGCCTGCAAACCTGCAACGCCCGCCCCCATGACAAACACGCGCGCCGCAGGAACGGTGCCCGCTGCCGTCATCATCATCGGCATGGCGCGATCATAGGTTTCGGACGCGTCAATGACCGCCTGATAACCCGCGAGATTGGCTTGCGACGAGAGAACATCCATCACCTGCGCACGGGTGATGCGCGGCATGAATTCCATCGTGAAAGCGGAAATTCCGGCCTTGCCCAATGCTGCGACGGCCTCTTCATGGCCATAAGGATCAAGCATCGCAAAGAGCGCTGTGCCCGATTTATATCCTTTAAGTTCCGCGTCGTTTGGCCGGCGTACCTTGAGGATAACATCTGCCGCTTTGGCATCTGCCGCAGTTCCAATGCGCGCCCCGGCACCCGAAAATTCGGTATCGATGATACGCGATTTTTCGCCTGCGCCTTTTTCCACCACGACATCAAAACCAAGCGCGATGAATTTCTTCACCGTCTCGGCAGATGCCGCAACGCGGGTCTCGTTGGGATCACTCTCTTTCGGAATGAATATAGTCTGGGCCAACTGGTTTCCCTTTCGTGGCTTGATCCGACCTTGCGGACGGGCACAATTCAGAGCCTCCGGGAAGAGGCTCCATCAAAGACATTTGAGTCCATTTCGATCTGATTGAATCAGATTGGCGCGTCTCAACATTTTGTTCTCACGCGTATCTTGGTCCCAAAACCATTTCACACTTTTCGGGATGCGCTCGAAGTAGACAACATGCATAAAGCCCCGGCACGGTGCGGGCTGCACCAATACCAAGGCATTCGATCAAATCGTGCAGATTATTGCTGGTTTAAGTCCTTAGAGAAGGAACCAGGCAGCAACGCAGATAAGAAGGAAAAGAACGGTCGCAGAGAAGAAACCACCCGCGAAGAAGCCGAACGCCATGGCAGCCAGAAGCGCAACGAGTGCCACTGTGCCCCATTTAAATACGATCGTGAAACCCGCATAAGTTTTCTCATGCTCAGGATAATCCATCGACGCGCCAAGTTCAGCTGGGGCTGTATTGTGATGTTCTGCCATTTTTTAGTTCCACCCATTGAGATATTTTGACTATTCTTAGCCAGAATATCCGCAATCTTCAACGCGCATGCAACCTTTACCGGAGTTAGCCTTTAGCTTTCCTACCCGGCTGTTTGTCGCAGCGCCCCTCCATTCCGCAAGTGCCGCATTGTGCGGCTCCTCCACCTAACTAACGGCAATTTTCAAAAAGTGCTACATCTAATTATTTAGAGCAACTTTCAAAAAGATTTAAAAGATAGATGGCAAGGATCGTGCGTAAACGCAGTTTCGTCAACGATAGGCACTATACGCCCAGCCCCGTATATTTAGCGGTCGGCAAGATGGTCAGCGGCCCCACGCCATTCACAAGATTGCCAAACATGGCGCGCCGTTCATGCGGTTGAGACTTGAAGAAGGGAAAACGAACAGCAACCGCATCTCGAATATTGCGAATAGGTGCTGCACCTAAACCAACCTTGATGCCATATCCTTCGTGCTCGCGCGCTTCAGCCATAACGGTCGTGCCGAAAATGCGCTTATAAAAGGCCATATGCTCGGGCTTAACTGACGCAAGACATTGATCAGCTTCGAAAAACTCCGAAGCCATCGCTGCAATGCGAAGCGTGACATAGGGAATGGCAGGATACTCGCTCAACAATTCAGGGTCTGCTGCAAATCGCGTGGGATCGACAAAGCTCATACCGCTGTTCAGCAATGGATCAAGGATATCAGGAAACAGTGCGTAGCTTGTTCCGCGGCGGTGGTCTGGCGTGATGTGATGAATTCGCAATGTACTGACCAACTGCCCATCGATATGGATACCATAGACAAAGGCATGGCTGTCGAGATCAATATCATCGACGATCGACGGCACTTCCGCTTCATGCATCACATTGCGCGTACGATAGGACCGATAGCGCAAACGGCCTATCTCTTCGAGATCTTCCGCGTGAACCACACGGCGATATTCTACCCGATCCAGAAACTGCAGGAGCTGCCGCGCGAAATTGGATAGCGGCGGTTGCCCGCCGGAGACAGCTTCATTGGTCATTCAAATTGTATCCGCACCCATCAAATCAGCGCGCAGAATAAGGTGCTTTATGAGCGTGTAAAGGTATAACTTGGAGTTTTTCTCTCATGTCGGGAAGAGATAAACCCGCCGCCTCATAAAAGTGATGCTGCAGAGAGGCCCGTTTTGCGGCTTGGCGAGGTTGAATGGCCGCCTAAACGGCCATTCTGACTAGTCCAATGGGGAGCTAGATCTCATTGGCCAAAGATTGAAACATGTTGATTGTTTCTTCTTTCACTGCCTGACCATCGACATTGTAGTTGGCATAAGCCGATGTCTTGACAATCACCACCCGCTTGGCCGGATTGACATAGATGAACTGCCCGTAAATCCCCACACCACAAAAATCGCCTTGAGGTTCCACAGGTATCCACCACTGATAGCCATAACCATAAGCTGTCTTTCCAGACGGCATTTTCCGTCCCGGCATCAAATAGGGTTCATCAGGTGTCACAGAATCATGCACCCACTGAGCAGGCACAATCTGCTCACCGCGATAATTGCGTCCTTCATTCATATAGAGCAGCCCGAAGCGGGCGTAATCGCGTAGAACAGCATTCAGGCCCCCCGCCGCAACGACCTCGCCTTTTGGATCAGCCAGCCAATACGCGTCAGCTTCTGCTCCCAGCTTCGACCAAAGCCGATCTCCGAAATACTGCTGAATCGGTACGCCTGTCGCCCCTTCAAGAACCAGAGCGAGAACCTGAGTATCGGCAGAAACATACTGAGTGACCGTTCCCTGGGGCACTGCATTTTTCAAATGAGCCGTGAAATCAACAACGGAGCCTGTCAGCATCTGCACAATGTAATGCACAATATCTGAATTCAGATCAGCGTAATTCTCGTTGAAGCCGATACCTGAGGACATTTGCAAGACGTTTTTGACAGTAACACCCTTATAGCCCCCCTCTTTGAGAGCCGGTGCATAGTGATCGACCGTCTCGTCCAATTTGATCTGCCCATCATGAACAGCATTGCCGATCAGGAAGGAAATGAAGGATTTTGAAAGAGACATTGCAATGGATTGCGTTTTCTCCGTGTTGCCCCGCGCATATTCTTCATGGACGATCACACCATCTTTGAGAACAATAAATCCGGTTGTGTCTGTTCGTTCGAGAAAGTCAGAAAGTTTGCGCGTTTCACCTTTGTAGACATAAGTCTCTGGCAATGCCCGTTCGACTTTTGGCAAAGGGCTAACATCATTGGTATGCGGGATGCGGATTGACGCGTAACGCTTGTAGAGAGTGCGAAAATTCTCATCGATCACATCAGGTTTAAATATCTGGGCATATTCATACACGGCCCAATATTCATGTATCTTTTTCCAAAAAACCGCCGCACCAACACCAAGAATAATTACAAGGCATATAGTTAAATATAATAAATAGCGAAAAACCCGCTTCATTCCTCCTCCTTTATTAAATTTTACTTATAAATAACGAGAGAATTAAATTCACTCTTCAATGACCAGCGAGTATCTTCAACTTTATTGCTGTAAAGAAAATAGCTAAAATTTGCCAAGATAAAATAGGGTGCATGGCAGACACATAAATCGTTTTATATGATTGGACGCTTGTTCGTTCAAACACGACAGCATCGGCCCAAAAATCGATTGAGATTTTGGGAAAGCACGATGCTTAGTAAAGAAGGCAGAGCGACCTTTGTGCACCCAGGAGGGCGCACGGCGCTCTATCCGACGAATGTGCGCCCACTATCATGAGGCACCACGGCCTTGGCCGAAGAAGTTCGAATTTCTGTGGCAGGAACAGGTTTACCCAAGAGATAGCCTTGCACCAGATCGGCACCCGCCGCCACGCGTATTAATGCCAGCTGTTCTTCCGTTTCAACGCCCTCAACTGTTACGGCGAGCCCAAGCTCATGCGAAAGCTGCGTCACACCGCGCAACAACATCAGCGATCGGCGATCGGTGGTGATGTCATGCACAAAAGAACGGTCGACTTTGACCTTGGTCAGCGGCAAGCTGTTGAGATAGCTAAGACTTGAATAACCCGTACCAAAATCGTCCAGCGCAATATTGATCCCGGCATTTTTAAGACGCTGTAAAACCAGCGACGTCTGATTACTGTCGGCGATGATCGCACTTTCCGTCACCTCAACCTCAAGCTGCCGGGCGGGGAGGCCTGATTTCTGCAATGCATTGGCAATATCACGCGTGATATCGCTGTTCTTCAAATCAATGGCTGACAGATTGACCGAAACGCCAATCCGATCACCCCATGTGCTACAATCTAAGCAGGCTTGCTCAAGCATGAATCGCGTGATTTGCGAGATGATGCCAATTTCTTCTGCCAGTGGAATGAATTCGGCCGGAGGCACATGCCCGAGCTCCGAATGTTCCCATCGCGCCAGTGCTTCATAGGCCACAACGCGCAGCGACTGCGCGCTGACAATCGGCTGATAAACAACCTTGATCTCTCGGTTTTCGATGGCCAAACGCAGATCGGCTTTCAACTTCTGCCGCCCGCGATATTTGGTATCCATGGCGCTCACAAAAAGCGCCCATTGTTTACCCTCTTCACTTTTGGCTTCATAAAGCGCCAGATCAGCATTCATATGCATACTGCCAACGTCGCTTTTCTCAATGGTCTCAGTGGCAACACCCGCACTGATCTCAATGTGAATCTGATCGCCGTTAAGATCGTAGACACCACTTGCCACTGAAATAACGTGGTCCATGACCGAGACCACTTCATCATCGCCGCGAAGATTAAAGACAAAAATAACGAACTCGTCGCCGCCAAATCGTGAGGCAACATAACGTTGCGGGTCAAGCGAGTTGAGCCGCTCCGCAAAAAGCCGCAGGAATACATCACCGACGTGATGGCCAAGCGTATCGTTGACATGCTTGAAATGATTGATGTCAATGACGATCAGGGCCGCAAGTGTATCAGGTTCCTGATGGGTGCGCAGCGAACGCACCATCGTTTCGAAGTAATTACGGTTCGGCAGTCCGGTTAAACCGTCAAAACGCGCCATATGCTGAATGCGCGCTTCGGATTCGACCCTCTGTGTCACATCTTCAAACATCAGCACCACACCCGCATTAGAGGTCTGGTTGCCGATGCACTCAATATAACGATTATCTGCCAGCTGCAGAATGTCGCGCGCTTTGCGCCCCGACAGCAAGTCCTGCATGCGTGTTCGGATATTGATCAGGTCATTGTGAGGAAACAGGCCCTGCTTTGCGCAATAACGCAACAAGACTTCCAACCTGCGGCCACGCAATTTGGTATGCTCGGCGATCTTCAGCAACGCTTTCGTCTTGTGATTGATAACGGCAATGCGCTGCTGCGCATCGAACATCAGCAAGCCTTGCGGCATGTTGTTGAGCGCGGCATCAAAACGCCCTGCCACGATGGAAAGACGTCGTTTTCCCATCACCGCTGCGAAGAGAAATTCGCGAAGGCCGTTGGCCATCTGGATATTGGACAGAAAATACGGGATCAGCAGCAGCCCAATGACAACATGAAAGGGCGTTCCCGCAAGGATCAATCCGGCCAGAACCGGGATCAGCGTACAAGCGGACATCAGTATCACGGCTTTTGCTGACGCATAATTGCGTCCAACAATCGATACGACCGATGCCAGCAAAATAGTCAGGCTTGCAAGTTCAGCGAAGGAATCACGCAAAACATAACTTGAGAAAAAGCAGAGCATTCCCAGCGTTGCACAGACCAAAGAAGCGCCGACCAGATAGCGTGCTTCCCACTTATCTAAATCCGCATGAGACAGGCTGCCAAGCTTGGCCTGATCAAATTTATGCATGTCATAGAGGCGACCAAGCGCCACAACTGTAAAAATGCTGGCAAATCCCAAAAAGCGCCAGTCAGCTGTTTTTACATAGATGACGACACACGCCACAACATGGGCGAGCAAACCAAACCATAATGTCGTGCGATTGCCGTAAAGCGCACGCAGAAATGATAGCCGCACATCGGCAGGTATCTCAGGTTGAAGGCTTCGCCACATCTCTTTGATTGTACCCCTTTCATAGGGGGAATATGCCACCAATCACTTAAAAATACCTTTCGCAAAACTAAACCACAAGCTGTTATTACAACCACCATAAGATGTAATCAGATTATTATTAAGTAAATAACGATCAGCACAACCTGGAAGCAATAATACAACTCTAAGATCTCAGAGCGCAGCTTTCAGTTTATTTACAACGCGCCAAAACCTATGCACTGACGAGACTTTAGCGACTATTATAAAGTCAAAACCCACCGTAACGACACATCACGACTGAGTAACAATGCCATTCCAGGCGCTTCTTTTAGTGGAAAACCCAGTTCAAAGATTAAACTGCGGGGAAACCACCGGCAGATCACCATTTAGCACTGAATGGCAGCACGGATCGTCAAATATGATGGCCGCCATCAACAGTAATCACAGACCCGGTCATGTAACGGCTGGCATCTGACGCCAGCATCAGGACAATGCCGTCAAGATCCTGCATTTCCCCAAGGCGCCGCATTGGATTGCGCCCTTTGAAATATTGACCGGCAGGACCAGAAAGCTGGCTTTCATTGATTCGCGTCGGAAACCATCCCGGAGCAATGGCATTGACACGAATATCATGCGACGCCCATTCGAGTGCCAAAGCCCGGGTCATTTGTGTCACACAGGCCTTGGACATGGCATAGGCAGCAGTGCCCTTCTGCGGCCGTTCAGCGAGAATACTGGTCGTGTTGACGATCACTCCGCTCTGGCTTCGACCGATCATCCGGCGCGCCATTTCCTGCGCAGTAAAAAAAGAACCCCCAACATTCACATCGAAGATATGTTCAAGCATATCGCGGGTCGTATCAAGTGCACGCGCCACGTGAGCGACACCCGCATTATTGAACAAAACGTTAATCGGCCCCAGACGCTGCTCCGCGTCATCGAATGCGGTTTTGATTTCATCGGGATTGGTCACATCTGCCATGAGTTCCAGCACTTCTCCTCCCGAGGGGCAGAATGTGGCACCTTCGTGGCTGCGTGATATCGAGATAACACGCGCTCCATGGCGTGCCAGCACGCGCACCATATGCAAACCCAAACCGGAAGACCCTCCGGTCACGGCAATCACCTTGCCTACGACAGAGAAAATCTGATCGTCAGCCATTTATCCCCCCGACTGCCAATTTCCTTTGTATATCTAGTGCAACATCACGTTTATGTGAACCCAACGGCCAAAATATCACCAGATCAATCGAGTGAGCAGAAGATGCCAACATGTTGCGAGGCTGCGATCAGCTTGGTGATTGCGCGGAACCACGCACCGCTCTACAAACAGCGAAGGAACGCCATTCGCCGGATTTCAATCGATCATGCCAAAATCTATACGCCCACTCATCGCCGTGCCTACAGACGTGAAGCCTTTTGAAAACTACACGTGGCACGCAGCACCAGCACAATATCTCGCAGCCGCAATTGATGTCGCAGAGGTCACGCCTCTTCTCGTGCCAAGCTTTGGCGAGAAAATGGATACCGATACGATATTGGACGGTGTGGATGGTCTCCTCGTTACCGGCTCAAAGTCGAACGTCAATCCGGAACTTTATGGTGTAGAGCCGAGTGCGGACTTCGAGCCATATGATAATGCACGCGATGCTACATCCTTGCCGTTGCTCCGTGCAGCGATTGAAAAAGGCGTCCCAGTCTTGGCGATCTGCCGTGGCCTGCAGGAATTAAATGTCGCTTTGGGCGGCACACTGGCCACCGAAATCCAAGAGCTCGAAGGACGGATGGATCATCGCGCACCGGTATCGGATAGTCAGGCCGAACGTTTTGCTATCCAGCATCCGGTAAAGATCGCGCCAAACTCCTGCCTCGCAGAAATTCTGAAATCCGACACTGTGGAAGTCAACTCTGTCCATCGTCAGGCGATTGATCAATTGGCTCCAGCGCTCGAAATCGAAGCGACTGCCGAAGACGGTACGATCGAAGCCGTATCCGTGAAAAACGCTAAAGGCTTTATCGTAGGTGTACAGTGGCACCCGGAATATTGGGTGAAGACTGATGGCCCGTCGCAGAAAATCTTCAAAGCCTTTGGCGAAGCCGTGCGCCAACACAAGGCGCAGCGCACAGCCTGAAATCAGAGCGCCAGTTTCAACGAATGAAGCTGACGCTTTATCTTACTTTTTCTTGACGTGAATAGTTTCCGGCACAGGCGTTAGTGCTTCGCCCTTGTCGAACCATGAAATCAGATTGTCGATGACAAGGTCAGCCATGCCCTGACGGGTTTTCTCGGATGCCGAACCAATATGCGGAAGCAATACCGTATTGGGCGCATCAAGCAGCGCCTGTGGCACATTCGGCTCATCGACAAAGACGTCAAGTCCCGCGGCGGCAATCGTGCCATTGGTCAAAGCCGCTGCAAGCGCATCTTCATCAACAACCGAACCGCGACCGATATTGATCAAAACGCCTTCCGAACCGAGCGCTTTCAGCACGTCCGCATTGATTGCCTTGGCGGTCTCAGCACCACCCGGCGCTACCAGAATGAGCGTATCGACCGCTTGGGCCAGCTCAAGCAGGCTTGGATAATAATCATAAGTCACGTCATCGGCTTGGCGACGGTTGTGATAGGCAATCGGCAGACCAAAAGCTTCAACGCGGTGTGCAACAGCCTTGCCGATGCGCCCAAGACCAAAAATGCCGACCTTGCGGCCCCGCAGAGACAGCTTGGAAAGCGGGTAGCGGCCTTCCTTCACCCAGTTTCCTGCACGGAGAAACTCTTGCGATTTTGACAACTCGCGGACAGTATCGATCAACAGACCAATCGTCGTGTCGGCAACTTCTTCGGTCAACACATCAGGCGTGTTCGTGACCATGACATTCCTGGTCGCGGCATGTTTCGCATCGACTGCGTCATAACCGACGCCAAAATTGCCGATGATCTCGAGATTTGGCAGCGCATCGATCAACGCGGCATTGACCGTCGACATGCTTGCAACGCCTGTCACGTCTCCTGCCCATCCTGCCTCCACCAAGGCAGCATCACCCTTAGGAATGCGTTTGACCTTGAACTCACCCGAAAGCCTCTGCACGGCATAATCGTTGAAATTACCGAGCACCAGAATGGTCGCTTCACGTTGGGTCATGGCAGCTTCCTTATGTTCAAGCAGAATTCATCGGACCAGAGAACCCGGTCCGGTTATCAAGGATAATCAAGCGTGTTTGGGCTTGGAAGTCGATTGCCGGATGTGTAGTTCCGGTTTGATGAGTTCCTGGTTTGACGAAACCTCGACCCCGTTCAGCTGATCAAGAAGTGCACGCGCAGCCCGGCGGCCGACTTCGCGTTGGCCGTTCCAGACTGTCGTGAGCGCAGGCGTTGCAATTGCCGCTTCTTCGAGATCGTCATAACCGGTGACAGAAATATCTTCACCCGGCACGAGGCCTGCACGTGAAATACCGTTCATCAGACCGATGGCAGTCAGATCGTTCCAGCAGACGGCGGCAGTCGGCTTGTCTTTCAATGCCAGAAATTGCGGCGCAACTTCAAAGCCGCCCTGCTTGGTACGCGGACCTGAAATGCGCCATTCCGGGTTCACCAGAAGTCCGGCCTTATCCATAGCCTGCACATAACCACGATAACGATCGCGACCTGTCGAAGTCTGATCCGTACCACCAATCATGGCAATCCGTGTGTGGCCCAGCGAAATAAGATGATTGGTCGCAAGCCCGATCCCATAGGCATCGTCGCCACGGAAAACGGGCGCATGAACGCCTTCGACGCTACGTGCAATCAACACAACCGGCAGACCATTATCTTCAGCAAGCTGAATGTCTTCCGCCGGCGTGCCAATGGCTGGCGACATGATCACGCCATCCGCACCAAGCTGCAGCAGCGTATCCATAAAGGTGCGCTGCTTTTCCAGCTGATCGTAATGGTTGGACAGAATGAAGGTCTGACGTGAACGATCAAGCTCCGTTTCAATCGACCGCAAAATCTCGGCAAAGAACGGATTCATGATGTCATGCACAACAACGCCTACGATCCCGGAACGGGATGTACGCAGGCTCGCAGCTCTTCGGTTATAAATATAGCCGATGGTGCGGGCATGTTCCTTGATCTTTTCGCGTGTCTGATCGGCGACAAGCGGACTGTCGCGCAATGCCAGCGAAACGGTGGCCGTCGAAACACCAAGCGCGTCTGCGATGGTCGAAAGCTTGATTTTCTGAGCCAAGTCGCCTCCCCGAAATGGTCTTGCCACAGTCGAAACAGGATGGCATCGGCCAGACAATCAGAGGAGCGGCCATCCCATCTTGCAGATGGTTATGCCATTGCAATCATTGAATTGAAAGTTTTTTCAGTGCGTCTTAGCGACCATGCACCTATTCCACATCATCGTCATCAACAACTTCCTTGTCCAACTCATCGATAAGACGTGCCGCACCACGCGCCGCAAGATTACTTTCCATGCGTCCGAGCATCTTCAGGAAAGCCTTGCGCTCCTTCTTGTCGAGGCCTTTCAACATGTCCTTTTCCGTCTTGCGAATGGACTTTTCGATGACCTTGATTGCTTCGATCCCCTGCGGCGTCAGATAGACATGTGACTGACGCTGATCCGTTTCCGAGGCTCGCTTGACGACAAAGCCCTGACCTTGCAGGCGCGTGATGGTTTTGGTGATAGTCGGAGGGCGAACACCCAGCCGCTGGGCCAAAACGCCCGGAGGCAGACCATCTTCTGAGGCGAGCTGCAGCATAACCGCATCCTGACCAGCATAAAGTCCAAGCTCCAGAAGACGTGTTGCCAACACAGTGCGTGTCAGACGCGCCACAGATTGCAGCCGGTACAGCACCACCGCCTTATTGTCCCTACTCATCGCCACCTCGCCCTTGTTGCGACTTTAAGATTGTCGCTGGATCGACATTGTCACACATATTTATAAAGTAAAATATTGTCCGACTTATGAAATAACAAACATGCATCCAGTAAATATGACTGTAGTTATCAATTTGTTGAAAATCGTATGATGCCAGAATGGCTGCACACTCTTGTGCAACCTGCGATTTCGACTGTCTGCATCGATGAAACTCTTCTCAGCTTAACAATGCGTGAGCTTCGCTTGCGGTTGCAGCTCACTGGCGTTAGGCTTCGATTTTAGATGAAATAGAATGAGGGAAACATGACAAACCTGCGCGACCAGAACAGTGACATGATCGTCGTCCTGCCACTTGGCGCTCACGAACAACATGGCCCCCACTTGCCATTTGAAACAGATACCATCATCGCGGAAGGCATTGTGGCGCGTGTCAACGAAGCCCTGCCAGCCGATCTCAATGTCAATTTTCTGCCAGCCCAGCCTATCGGTTATTCTATCGAGCACATGGATACCGAGGGCACACAGAGTCTCGCATTTTCAGAAGCCGTCAATCAGTGGATCGGCATGGGTGAGAACCTTCATGCAGGCGGTATCCGCAAGCTGGTGATGCTCAATGCCCACGGCGGCAACGCACCGCTGATGACCATTGTCGCGACCGAACTGCGCACACGGCTCGACATGCTGGCTGTGGCCACAAGCTGGACCCGGTTCGGCCTGCCGGAAGGGCTGATTGGGCCTGAGGATAAGGCGCTCGATATTCATGGCGGATTTATTGAAACATCAGTGATGCTGGCGCTGCGCCCTGATCTCGTCGATATGACGAAGGCAGCACACTTCTCCAATGCACAGTCTGACTTTGCAAAACAATTCAAACACTTGCGCGCCTATGGCCCCCATGCGTTCGGCTGGAAGATGCATGATCTGAATGCAGAAGGCGTTGCGGGTAATGCGAGTGCTGCAACTGCTGAGGCTGGTGAGAAAATTCTCGCGCATGCTGTTGCAGGCTTTATTGAACTTCTCCATGACGTGGATCAGTTTGACCTTGCACGCTTTGCACCCAAGCAATTGGCGAGAACGTGATTGGAGCCAATGTAATAATATAGCATTGCATATAGCATTCACGAGCACCTTCCCTTATATGAATTACCCGATCTGAAGCCTTGATGGCGCATGTTTGTGCGCGCACCGAAAGGCAGCAACTTCAAGAGGCATGAACAATGAGCCAGGCTGAAGCCCAAACTGAGGACAAGTCGACCAACGACGCTGGCACAGAAGCGGCCCGCATTCCCGTTACCGTTCTGACCGGATACTTAGGCTCGGGTAAAACGACGCTTCTCAACCGCATCCTCACCGAAAATCACGGCAAGCGTTACGCAGTTATCGTCAACGAGTTCGGCGAGATCGGTATCGACAACGATCTAATCGTCGAATCGGATGAAGAAATCTACGAAATGAACAATGGCTGCATCTGCTGCACCGTGCGCGGAGATTTGATCCGTGTGGTGCAGGGCCTGATGCGCCGTCCGGGCCGCTTCGACGCCATCATCGTTGAAACCACTGGGCTTGCCGATCCTGTTCCAGTGGCACAGACATTCTTCATGGACGACGATGTGCGCGCCAAGACCGGCCTTGATGCGGTTGTCGCACTCGTTGATGCCAAGCACTTGCCGCTGCGCCTCAAAGACAGCCGCGAAGCTGAAGACCAGATCGCGTTTGCCGACGTGGTTCTGATCAACAAAACCGATCTCGTGACACCGGAAGAACTGGCCGTGATTGAAGCAACTGTGCGCGCTATCAATCCACACGCCATCATTCACCGTACTGAACGCGCTTCGATTCCGCTTGAGCGCGTCCTTGATCGCGGTGCTTTCGACTTGAAGCGCGCGCTTGAGAATGATCCTCACTTCCTCGATCACGATCATCCGGATCACGTTTGCGGACCTGACTGTGATCATGATCACGGGCACGATCATCATGGCCACGATCATCATCATCACCACCATGATCATGACCACACCTGCGGTCCAGATTGCAACCATGACCATGGGCATGATCACGCGCACGGGCATGACCACCATCATCATGACCATGCATCACCGATCCATGATGTGACGGTAACATCCGTTTCGCTTCGTGCTGGTGAAATTGATCCGGCGAAATTCTTTCCATGGATACAGAATATCACCCAGACACAGGGTCCGAACATTCTGCGTCTCAAGGGCATCATCGCGTTCAAGGACGATCCGGACCGCTACGTGGTTCAGGGCGTTCATATGATCATCGAAGGCGACCACCAGCGCGCATGGAAGCCGGAAGAAAAGCATGAAAGCCGTCTTGTCTTCATCGGACGAGAGCTTAATGCAGCCGAACTTAAAGCCGGCTTTGAAAACTGCCAATCCTAGAGCATAATTCCTTAAACTTGGATCAGTTTAAGGTAAAATTATGCTCTGATTTTAAAGGGTTAGAGCGACCTTTGGGCGTCCAATAGGACGCCCGGCGCTCTAGTAAACTTGCCAAAGTAAAATTGGACGCTGATGCCTACAGTTGCCCCGCTCGACCTTGATGGTCATTGTCTCTATGCCCGCTTCATCGGCGGCGTTCCCTTCTTTGCTCTGGCCGATGGAACCATCCATCGGCTGGACAACGGCCACCAGACCAGCACAGCTCATGACGGACTGCTCAGTGCAACGTTGTCTTTTGACGGCAAAGCATTGATAACCGGCGGTGAAGACGGCCGCGTTTGCCAAACTGCTTCCGACGGAACAGTTACCGAGCTGGCCAAAGTCCCACGCAAATGGATGACTGCGGTCGCAAGCGGCCCCGGCGGAACCGTTGGGTTTGCCTCCGGGCGCACCGCGTGGGTTCGCACGTCCAATGGTAAAGTGCAGGAGTTTCCACAGGAACGCAGTGTCGAAGGCGTAGCCTTTGCGCCGAAAGGGCAGCGTCTCGCAATCGCGCGTTACAATGGCGCGACCCTGATCTGGACCGGCACCGAAGCAAAGCCTGTGGAACTTGAGTGGAAAGGCGCACATATCGGCGTCATTTTCTCCCCTGACGGTCGCTTCCTGATCACCTCAATGCAGGAAAATGCGTTGCATGGCTGGCGTCTGGAAGACACCAAGCACATGCGCATGACGGGCTATCCGGCAAAGGTCAAGGATTGGTCCTGGAGCGTTAAAGCCAAGTGGCTGGCGACCTCCGGTGCCCCGGCTGCAATCGTCTGGCCATTTGCTGGCAAGGATGGCCCTATGGGCAAAGCGCCGCTCGAATTGGGGCTTCGTGCAGACAGTATGGTAACATCCGTTGCCTGCCATCCGGTCGAGGACATCACTGCTATTGGCTACAATGACGGCATGGTTCTTCTTGTGCGCTTCTCGGACCAGAAGGAAGTTCTTCTGCGGCGTCCGGGCAAAGGTGCTATTTCCAGCATGGGCTGGGACGATCAGGGTAGCCGTCTAGCCTTTGGTTCTGAAACAGGTGACTGCGGCGTCATCGACATGACAACAGCCTGATAAGTTTGAACGAACTAAAACGAAAGGCCCCGGTTGGGGCCTTTTCATTTAAACTATTTCGCTTTCATCGTGACAGTTGGCCCACCGTCTGGCCCAAGCGATGCAACCCATTGGCTAATCGCAGCAGCGTCTTTTTCACCGAGCATATGATCAGCCTCAATTGTGCGGGCATCGACCTTCGCACCACCAGAACGCAGCAGTGCCGACAAAGCTGGCGCAAAAGGCGAATAAAGCTTGTCTTCCTGACCAGTAATCGTCAACACGCGCGCTTTGCCAAGATTGGCAACCGACACATTGTCCAGAACTGGCATGGAGCGCATCAGAACCGCGCGCTTCACCAGATCGGGGTGCAACATCATGGTTGCAGCCAGCAGATTTGCGCCGTTTGAGTAACCGACAAAGGTTGCGTGTGAGAGGTCGAGATCCTTCTCTTCAGCCAGGCGCGTCAGCGATGTGACAAACGCATTGGCCTCAAGCTTCACATCCTTCTGGTCGAACTTAACCGGGGTAATACGCTTGTACCAGCGCGTGCCACCATCCTGCATTACACGGCCACGAATACCCAACAGCGTTGCACGTGGCCATATTTTGGACGCGAGCGGCACGAGGCTTGCTTCATTGCCGCCGGAACCATGCAAAAGAACAATCAGCTCGCTGGAAGCGTTTTCAGGCGTGTAGAAGCGATAAATGAACCGCTTGCTGCGCGAAAAATTCTGTTCGGGAGTTGTTTCTGCGTCCATCTTCTTGTCGCGCATCGTTACGCCCTCACCAAGCTGGGGAGTGCCTGTTTCATTTTTCATTGAGGCAGAGAGGCCGTTCAAGGCCATGCCCTGAGCCTTGCTCATCACCTTTACCGGCGCGGGCTGGCCTTCCGCAAATGCGGTGCCTGTTGTTGCTGCGAGCGCCATCATAATGGCAGCTATAAACGTCTTCTTTACCATAAGCCCAACTTGCCACTGATATGTTAACGAAGGTTTTAAGGCAGCTCCACCCGGGTTCTCTAGGACCCCTGCCGGCTCGATGAATGTAAGGCTCTTAACAGCAGAGTTTTAGCGAGAATGTGGCAGAGCGCACGAAAAATTACGCTATGTTACAATTCTGTTACAGCACCTCAAATCCATCAACAAAGCGTGAGCCACAATAGGGCGGCAAAATGTTCACGATTTTGACGCCTTTGAACGGAGAAATAGGCTATGATTGCGACGAATGGATTTCAAAACGATGACCAACGTTAAATTTAGCCGCTTCTCACCTGCCCGACTGACGGATGATCAGGTAACACCGCGCGCGTTCTACCTCCGGCGTCGCGAATTTATGGTCGGACTTGGCGCGCTGGCGGCAACCGGAATGGCCTCTGGCGCTTTCGCAGACCCACTCAAGGCCAAAGCCTCATCCTATAAGGTCGATGAAAAGCTGACGCCCAAAGAGGCCGTCACCACCTACAATAATTTCTACGAATTCGGCACCGACAAGAGCGATCCGGCTGCCAATTCGGGCGATTTCAAACCTTTGCCATGGCGCCTGACAGTCGACGGTCTTGTGAAGCAGCCGAAGGAATTCGACATTCAGGATCTGATAGCCAAAATGCCGCTCGAAGAACGCATCTACCGGATGCGTTGCGTTGAGGCATGGTCGATGGTCATACCGTGGATCGGCTTTCCGCTGGCAAGCCTGCTTTCTCAGGTCGAACCACTTGGCTCCGCCAAATATATCGCCTTTACTGGCGTTGTCCGTCCCGAAGAAATGCCGGGACAAAAGGGACTGTTTCAGGTTCTCGACTGGCCTTACATCGAAGGCTTGCGCCTGGACGAAGCCATGCACCCGCTGACGATCCTGTCGGTTGGCCTTTATGGTGAAACGCTTCCCAACGCCAATGGCGCACCCATCCGGCTTGTTGTTCCATGGAAATATGGCTTCAAGGGCATCAAATCGATCACCAAAATCAGCTTCGTCGAGAAACAACCGCCAACATCATGGCAGCAGCAAGCTGCCAATGAATATGGCTTCTATGCGAATGTGAACCCGGCAGTCGATCATCCGCGCTGGAGTCAGGCCACTGAGCGCAGGATCGGTGAAGGCAGCTTCTTCGGTTCGAGCCGCCGCCCTACCCTGCCTTTCAACGGTTATGCAGAGGAAGTAGCATCGCTCTATACTGGAATGGACCTGCAGAAGAATTACTGACATGGCCATCGCCAAAACCAAATCTGTGCGGGTTAATGAATTGAAGGTCTGGGGACTTTATGTCCTCGGCTTGCTTCCCGCTTTGTGGGCCTTTTATCTCGGGGCAACAGACCAGCTCGGTGCAGATCCTGTCAAAAGCTTTGAACACACGCTCGGCCTTTGGGCTCTGCGCTTCCTTATCCTGACATTGCTCGTAACACCGATCCGCGATGTCACTGGCATCAGCCTGCTGCGTTATCGACGCGCGCTTGGCCTTCTCGCATTCTATTATGTGTTGATGCATTTTACTGTTTATATGGTGCTGGATCAGGCACTTAGCATTTCGGCTGTCGTTGCAGATATCGTCCGCAGACCCTTCATCACCATAGGCATGATCAGTCTGGCGCTTCTGGTGCCTTTGGCGCTTACTTCCAACAATTGGTCCATTCGCAAACTCGGTCGACGCTGGATCACGCTGCACAAGCTTGTCTATGTCGCCATTGCTGGTGGTGCGATACACTTTCTAATGTCTGTTAAAAGCTGGCCCGCTGAACCAATAATCTATGCAGCGATTGTAACGGCACTGCTTTTATGGCGCGTTGGACGCCCGTTTGCCAAAGGAAGCAAGCAAGTAAGACGTCCGCGTGACGCTGCTGTAATACTCAAGAAATAAGATATGCACTTCTTCTTTTTATAAAGTCTAATCTATCAGATAAATCGCCTTTCCTGCAGGATAGGCGATGACATTCCAATGCAAATCATGTCAGTATCGCTGCAACTTCGGCAAATGAAGCGCCAAGCGAATACGGGATGTCCATGTCTTCTATATTGAAATCAAAAACCGTCCGTATCATAGGCAAACTGGTCTTCATCTTATTCGTTATCATCTTTGCAATCTGGGCCAGTTTCGCGATGTGGTTCCAGCTGCCCTTCGGCAATGCCGTGCGCGGCTCAATTATCGCAGCCTGGCTCTTCATCGCAGTTTGGGTCATCGCGGGGGAGCGCCAGTTCTTTTGTCTGCGCAAGCGGCTTTTTTTCTGCCTGCTTGTGCTCGCCTTCCTTGGCTGGTGGGCAACCATCCGCCCTTCGCTCGATCGCATCTGGGCTCCCGAAGTCGCACGCACCGTCACGGGCAAGGTGGATGGCGATCAGGTCACTCTTTTCAACGTCCGGGATTTCGACTGGCGAACGCCAGAGGACTTCACGCCAGTCTGGAAAGACGAAACTTACGACCTCAGCAAGATAAACTCAGTCGATGTCTATCTGTCCTATTGGACAGGACCGGCGATTGCCCACACGCTCCTGTCCTTCGGTTTTGAAGATGGGCGGCATGTCGTCTTTTCCGGTGAGATCCGCAAGGAACATCACGAGGTTTATTCCGCGATCGGCGGCTTCTTCCGTGAATTCGAGCTGGCCATGATTGCAGCTGAAGAAAGTGACATCGTTTTCCTGCGCACCAATGTGCGGAAAGAAGATGTCTATCGCTACCGCGTGAATCTGCCCCCGGCAGATGCCCGCGAATTGTTTCTCTCTTATGTGGAAATGGGAAACGAACTGGCGTCTACACCCAAGTTCTATAATACGCTGAGCGCCAATTGCACGACGATCATTTTCACAATGGCGCGTCTGCTCGACCCGACATTCCCCTTCGATTACCGTATTCTCTTGTCCGGCTATCTGCCGGGTTATCTCTATGACCATGGCTGGCTCGAAAACAATGGCACGCTTGAAGAGATAGAGAAGCGTGCATCTATCGATAAAAAAGCACAGGCAGGTGGACGAGAAGGTTATTCGGAGCGGATACGCCAATAAAAAACCCCGCTTGCACGGGGTTCATTAGAGCGCATCACAACGATAATCACATGACCTGCTGATTAAATTGCAGCAGTGATAATGATCTCGACTTTGTAGTCAGGAGTTGCGAGTGCTGCTTCACCGGTCGCGCGCGCTGGTGTGTTGGCCTTGTCGACCCAGCTGTCCCAGACCGCGTTCATTTCCGCGAAGTCCTTCATGTCAGCGAGCCAGATGATGGCCTGCAGGATCTTCGACTTGTCGGAGCCAGCGGCCGCGAGAAGACGATCAACTTCAACCAGAACAGCCTTGGTCTGATCGGTCACGCTTGTGCCCGGAGCACCGACCTGGCCAGCGAGATAAACGGTATTGCCGTGAACAACGGCCTGGCTCATACGTGGTCCGACTTCGATACGACGGATGCTCATGGTGAACTCCTCTCATGACTGCTGCGGAAATGGTCCCGCTTTTTGAAAATGTTGCGCATCCTTATTAAAGCCCCTGCCCGCTTTGGCAATGCCTGATCGCAGTATGAAGCACACAATTCCATCGAAAATGCCCGCAACATCCCTCACACTCGCCTACAATAAAGTGCAGTGCTATGATCACCCTGAATGGGATGGAGCCACCATGACCAAAGACAATGCAGTGAATGCAGATGACGACAAAGAACCCTCACAATTGATCGATGCGCGGATCAGGGAACTTGCAGACTGGGCGTGGCGAAACGCTTGCCAAGGTCAGAACCATTATCAGACAGGCCGATCCGGAGATCATTGAAGAGTGGAAGTGGCGCGGTGTGCCGGTCTGGTCGCACACGGGTATTATCTGTACGGGCGAGACTTATAAAAGCATCGTAAAGCTGACCTTTGCCAAAGGTGCATCCCTTGCGGACCCGTCTGCTCTCTTAAACTCAAGCCTCGAAGGCAATGTGAGACGAGCAATCGATATTCACGAAAACGAAGCCATCAATGAAGATGCATTGCAAGTGCTCGTCCGCGCAGCCATTGTACTCAACAAAGCGAAACCACCCCGCCGTTAGTCATAATTGGCTTGATCACATGTTTGCGTGGAATGCCCTTGTGGGAATTGACTCTTGATGCCCCTGCTCTTATAAGCCGCACCACGTTCGCCCGCACGGGTCAACGGATAGTTTGTGCTGTCCGATCCGCGAGGGAATGAACTAGCTCCTGTTCAAAGACAGAACCAAGAAGGGCCGCACACCGCGGTATTAAATAAATGAAGCGCACTTTCCAGCCATCCAATCTCGTCCGCAAGCGTCGTCACGGTTTCCGTGCGCGCATGGCAACTGCCGGCGGCCGCAAGGTTCTTGCCGCTCGCCGTTCGCGCGGCCGCAAGCGGCTTTCCGCTTAATCTTTCCCCGCGCGACCAGCGCGGTGAACAAAGATATGAAAAAGCAGAAACAAATACTCCGCCTTCGCAAGAGAGCGGAGTTTTTGTCTGTAAGGAATGGTGAAAAACGGCGTGGTCCACTGTTTCTTCTGGAAGTCCGGAAACGTTCTGAAGAAGAATCTGAAGCTGCCAAAATCGGCGAAAAACCCCGCGCAGGCTTCACTGTCACCAAGAAAAACGGCAATGCAGTGATACGAAATCGTATCCGACGCAGGTTGCGAGAAGCGGTTCGTTGTCACGTGGGGCGTGACATGGCGGCTTCGACAGACTATGTGATCGTAGCACGCGAGCAGGCACTCACTGCGCCCTTTTCGCAACTGACCGCAGAACTCTCCAAACGCTTAAAAGCTACGGATGGGCGGCGGGACGAAAAGAAACGCCGAACGGAAAGACCGGAATCAGGACCCGTCAATGGAAAATAATCGTAATTTCTTCATCACCATTGCCCTGTCCATCCTCGTATTAACGCTGTGGCAAGTATTCTATCTGGGGCCGAAAACGGAAGCCCAGCGGGAGCAGACACGCATTGAGGAGCAGCAGCGCCAGACCCAGCAAGCCACACAGAGTGGTGCTCAGGGTGACACCCCACAGATGCCCGGCACGTCCGGCGCGATCCCCGGCCACAGCGATGGCGTAGCCGCAGGCGGTACACTGACCCGCGAAGCTGCTGCAGCGCAGTCGCAGCGCGTTGAAATCGACACAGCCTCGCTGCGCGGTTCTATCAACCTGACCGGTGCACGTCTCGATGATCTCTATCTCAAGAAGTATCACGAGACCGTTGACGACAAGTCCCCTGAAATCGAACTGCTCGCACCATCGGGTCTCAAGCAGGGTTATTTCGTTGAACTCGGTTTCACCGGCAACGAAGCAACCGGTGAAGTTCCCGGTCCGAACACTGTCTGGACCGTTGAAGGCAACAACAAGCTGACGGCATCGACGCCTGTTACGCTGACCTTCACCAACGACAAAGACATCACATTCAAGCGCGTCATCTCGGTTGACGATGCTTACATGTTCGAAGTTGACGACACGGTCACCAACAACACCGGCGCCCCGATCTCGCTTGCTTCTTATGGCCGCGTAACGCGTTTCAACCAGCCTGAGCATGCAAGCGCTACCTATGTTCTCCATGAAGGCCTTATCGGCGTCATGGGCCAGGACGGCCTTCAGGAAATCAAGTATTCCAAGGTCGAAGACGACAAGGATATTTCATTCAAGGACGTGACTGGCGGCTGGGTCGGCATCACCGACAAGTATTGGGCCGCAACGCTCGTACCTCCGCAGAACGAAAAGTTCACAGCACGCTTCTCGCACTTCACCGATAACACTCCGCGCTACCAGTCGGATTTCCTCAGCGCACCGATCACAGTTGCCGCTGGTGAAGCCAGCACCATCAAGAACCACGTTTTTGCTGGCGCCAAGGTCGTTTCGGACATCAAGAACTACGAAGAAAAGCTCGGCATCAAGCAGTTTGAACTGCTGATCGACTGGGGCTGGTTCTACTTCATTACCAAGCCGATGTTCTATCTCATCGACTGGATCTACAAGTTCTCCGGCAATTTCGGCGTCGCCATTCTGGTTGTCACCGTTCTGCTCAAGGCCCTGTTCTTCCCGCTCGCCAACAAGTCGTACAAGTCGATGGCGCGTATGAAGCTGGTGCAGCCGAAGATGACTGAAATCCGCGAGAAATATGCGGATGACAAGATGAAGCAGCAGCAGGAAATGATGCAGCTCTACAAGCAGGAAAAGATCAATCCGCTTGCAGGTTGCTGGCCAGTGTTGGTTCAGATTCCGGTGTTCTTCGCACTCTATAAGGTTCTGTACGTCACCATCGAAATGCGCCATGCGCCATTCTTTGGCTGGATTCAGGATCTTGCAGCACCCGATCCAACATCGATCTTCAACCTGTTCGGCCTTCTGCCATTCGCAGTTCCGGCGTTCCTGATGATCGGCGTTTGGCCGCTGATTATGGGCATCACCATGTTCCTGCAGATGCGCATGAACCCGACGCCTCCGGATCCAACACAGGCGATGATCTTCACCTGGATGCCGATCATCTTCACCTTCATGCTGGCATCGTTCCCAGCAGGTCTCGTGATTTACTGGGCATGGAACAACACGCTTTCGATTACCCAGCAGGGCATCATCATGAAGCGTCAGGGTGTTAAAATCGAACTTTTTGACAACCTGAAAGACCTCTTCAAGCGAAAGCCGAAAGAGGCGAAGAAGTAAAACGACAAAAAGCCCCGCACTCGCGGGGCTTTTTTTGTGCTGGTTGATCCAGAGCGGTTGACAATGCAGCGCGTAACATTGATGCGTGTATTCTTTAGAGTACACCATCAGGAAGACCACATTGAGCGATCAGGACAAAAAGCAGGCAGCAGCCCAGTTAGCAGCAGATGCGACCCGCGCAGCACACGCAGCTTTGGTCGAAGAAGGGCGCTTGCTCTTCAAGAAATCGTGGATCTTCATCCGTGGCGTGCCTTCGATGAAATTTCTGCCACTGGAAGGTCCGGTTGAAATTGCTTTTGCCGGGCGGTCAAATGTCGGCAAATCTTCGCTCATCAATGCGATTGTCGGCAAAAAAGCACTCGCCCGTACATCGAACACGCCGGGCCGTACACAGGAACTGAACTATTTCGTTCCCGATGGTTATTCGGGGGAGAATGGTGACCTCCCGCCATTGGCACTGGTTGATATGCCGGGCTACGGCTTTGCTGAAGCACCAAAAGCCCATGTCGATGCGTGGACGCGTCTCGTCTTCGATTATCTTCGCGGCCGCACGACACTAAAGCGCGTCTATCTGCTGATCGACTCCCGCCATGGCATCAAGAAGAACGATGCGGAAGTGCTTGACCTGCTCGACAAGGCCGCGGTTTCTTATCAGATCGTGCTGACCAAGATCGATAAGATCAAGGCCGCGGGCATTCCTCGTCTGTTGGAAGAAACCCATGCGCTTACCAAAAAGCGTGCGGCCTGCTTCCCCGGTATCATCACGACCTCATCGGAAAAAGGCCTCGGCCTTGATGAGTTGCGTGCTGCTATCGCGCTTGTCGCGAAGGAATAGACTAGTTCGGACAGCTTGCCGACTGATTGTTTAGTCCCTGCTTGAGCTGTTCAAATCGCGTGGTGGTTTTTGCGCCATCGCGCGTGATACGCAGAACATACATGCTGTCAAAGTCTTCGCCCGGCCACTTTGGCACGAGAGCCTTATCGGCACCGCTGTCCTTCACGATATTTTTGGCAAGCTTTACAAGCTGCTTGTGCTCCCAGCTGACCAGCACAGTGGCGTTCCGGTAGTCGGGCTGCGCGAGGGTCGCTTGCAGCTCCTCAATGTCCTTGAAGCCGAAGCGCGTATCGACGGGCATTCCAAACTTGATGGCCGTCGGCTCAACCGTGGCAAGCGGACGATTATAGGAATAGATCGCGCCCTTATCTTCCTTCAGTTGCGCCGGGTTGGGCGCAAAAATGAAATCCGGTTTGCCGAATTTTTGCTCAATCACCGCAGGCAGTTTCAGCGCACGGTTCAGGCCCTGGCAATTGAGTTGCCCCAAACCCTGCTCCGGCTTTTCGCCATGTCGTAACATGATAATGGTTTCAGTCGTCGAGGCTGCCTGCGACACACCTATGCCTGCCAGAAAAATCAAAGCCGTGAAAACTGTCCGCCGCATTGAACCACTCCATTCGAGAGCATGTGTTATGCGCAATCTTCTCGCGCACTCATAGGATTTTAATTGGGCGATCTTTGGCAACGCGTTCAAATATTCGCGAACAAACAATGGAAAACCGTTTTACAGAACAGTGCATATTGCTTAGAAAAGCCTGCCTCTCTTGCCCTGTCGCCAGCCATGGAGCCCGCGATGACGACTCTTGAAAATCCTGAAATGCAAGCGCAACTCCTGTCCGCAGCTCTGCCGTATATGCAGCGCTACGAAAACAAGAATGTCGTGGTGAAATATGGCGGTCACGCCATGGGTAACCCGGAACTGGGCAAGGCCTTTGCCCGAGATATCGCGCTTCTGAAGCAGTCAGGCATCAATCCGATTGTCGTTCATGGCGGTGGGCCACAGATTCAGGCAATGCTGACGAAGCTCGGCATCGAATCGCGCTTTGAAGGCGGTCTTCGTGTCACCGACGAGAAGACGGTTGAAGTGGTGGAAATGGTTCTCGCCGGTTCCATCAACAAGGAAATCGTCGCCCTTATCAATGCCGAAGGCGAATGGGCCATCGGTCTCTGCGGCAAAGACGGTAACATGGTTTTCGCACGCAAGGCGCACAAAACGGTTGTCGATCCGGATTCCAACATCGAAAAAGTGCTTGATCTTGGCTTCGTTGGTGAACCAGCAGAAGTTGACCGCACGCTTCTCGATCTTCTGGCGCGTTCGGAAATGATCCCGGTTATAGCACCCGTTGCACCCGGTCGCGACGGTCACACCTACAATATCAACGCCGACACCTTTGCAGGCGCTATCGCTGGCGCGCTGGCTGCAACGCGTCTTCTGTTCCTCACCGACGTCCCGGGCGTTCTCGACAAGGACAAGAAGCTCATCAAGGAGCTTTCGGTTGCGGATGCACAGGCGCTGATCAAGGACGGCACGATTTCTGGCGGCATGATCCCGAAGGTCGAAACCTGCATCGATGCGATCCGTCGCGGCGTTGAAGGCGTTGTTATTCTTAACGGCAAGACACCGCATTCCGTGCTGCTTGAGCTTTTCACCGAACACGGTGCCGGCACGCTCATTGTGCCATAATCAGTTAGCCGCCTTCGGGCGGCTTTTTCTTGGCCCGCCTTCGTGACATAAAGACTTATGACCAATCAACCTGATGCTCCGGCCTTTGCCCACGTTACCGACTGGGTATTCGACCTCGACAATACGCTCTACCCGCACGCAGCCGATCTGTTTTCCCAGATTGATGTGCGCATGACGAATTATGTCGAGAACCTTCTGAAGCTGCCGCGTGACGAAGCGCGCAGAATTCAGAAGCAGTTTTATCTGGAATATGGCACCACGCTGAAAGGCCTGATGGAATGCCATGAGATTGACCCTGATGACTTTCTCAGACAAGTCCACGATATCGACTATTCATGGCTGAAGCCCGATCCGGCCCTCGGGGCTGCCATTCGCGCCCTGCCCGGTCGCCGTTTCATCTTCACCAATGGTGATCGTGGCCATGCGGAACGTGCGGCAAAGCAGCTCGGCATTCTCGATGATTTCGACGATATATTCGACATCGTTGCAGCGGGCCTGACGCCAAAGCCGGAGCGCGTCACTTACGACCGTTTTCTTGGCGCATTCGGTGTGGACGCACAAAAAGCCGTCATGTTTGAAGATCTGGCGCGCAATCTCGTCGTGCCGAAGACATTGGGCATGAAAACCGTGCTGGTGGTTCCGAGCAATTTTGAGCCAACATTCTCGGAGATTTGGGAAAGTGACCCGGAATTCACCGATCAGGTGGATTATGTGACCGATAATCTGACCCAGTTTCTGGAAACCATAATTGCAGACCGATAGGCAGTTCACCGGCCTTGAAAAGCGCATCGATAAGGCGGCTCACCGCCTTCTCGACAGCCTGCCCCGGCATCGCATCAGCGATGCGCTAATTGAGTTTCTCGTTTTCGGATTGAAACAGGCATGGGCCTGCCTGTTCGGCGGCGCGATGCTGGCCCTTATCATCCTCACGCGCTGGTTCTGGCCAGAAGGTGGAATTGCGGGTGGTGCAGGATATATCACCCGCTACGACTTCCTGTTTCTCTCCGCTGTTGTGATCCAGCTTGGAATGCTTGTCTTCAAGCTGGAAGCCTGGGAAGAAGCCAAGGTCATCGTCATTTTCCATATTGTCGGAACGGCAATGGAAGTGTTCAAAACCCATGCCGGATCATGGATCTATCCGGAGGAAAACTTCTTCCGGATCGGTGGTGTGCCACTGTTTTCAGGCTTCATGTATGCGGCTGTCGGCTCCTATATGGCGCGTATCAACCGCATCTTCGATATCAGGCTCAACCACTATCCGCCGCTCTGGACGACGATTGTGCTGGCGGCTGCGATCTATATCAATTTCTTCGCCCATCACTTTATCTGGGATATGCGTTGGGTGCTGTTTGCCGCGACCTTCGCGCTCTACTGGCGCACGACCATGCATTATCGCGTGTTTCGCTTCAGGCATAAAATGCCGCTGCTGGTCGCGTTCCTGCTCACATCGCTGTTCATCTGGGTCGCCGAAAACATCGGAACCTGGTCGAAAGCCTGGCTCTATCCCAATCAGCGGAATGGCTGGGAGCTGGTCTCAATGAGCAAGCTCGGCTCATGGTACCTGCTGATGATTATTTCAGTCGTGCTGGTAACACTCGTTCACCGCCCGCGTGAGTATTCAGAAAGCGAAAACGCCCAGTCATGACGGACCGGGCGCTTTGTAATTCTCAATCGAGTCAAATCAAAGCTTATAGAAGTTCTTGATCTCGTCCCATGCTTCATCGGCTGTTTCCACGAAGGTCAGCAGCTCGATATCGGCAGGCGAAATCGTGCCTTGCTCTGCCAGAAACTCGATATTGATCGCCTTGCTCCAGAACTCTTTGCCAAACAGGATCAGTGGCATACGCTCCATGCGATCAGTCTGGATCAGCGTCATGGCTTCAAACAGCTCGTCCATCGTGCCAAAACCGCCGGGGAATACGCAGACAGCTTTTGCACGCATCAGAAAGTGCATCTTGCGCAGCGCAAAGTAGTGGAAGTTGAAGCAAAGTTCCGGCGTTACATAGGCGTTCGGTGCCTGCTCATGCGGCAGAACGATGTTGAGACCGATGGTCGGCGCACCAACATCCGCCGCCCCACGATTACCAGCTTCCATCACACCCGGGCCGCCACCCGTAACCACGATGAACTCGCGATAGTAGGTGGTCGCAGAATATTCAGAGCAGATACGGGCAAACTTGCGCGCTTCTTCATAATAGCGCGAATTGGCCTCCAGATTTTTCTTCTGCACATCATTCTTCGCAGCCCAGGCTTCGCCGCCCGGCTCTGGAATACGTGCACCACCGAACAGAACGACCGTAGATTTAATGCCACGATCCGCAAGGATCAGTTCGGGTTTAAGAAGCTCAAGCTGAAGCCGGATTGGACGCACATCACGTCGCGTCATGAAGTCATCATCCATGAAGGCGAGCCTATAGGCCTCAGCCTCAGTCTGAGGCGTCTTTGGCACCGTACGTGCCTGTTTAACGGCTTCCTCAGAATTGGGGAAAGGCGTCCAGCCAGTCTTCTCCATCGGGTTCATGCTTGCCTGCTCCTTCAATTTCAATGCGTATCGATATTTTAGCATCCATTCTGGCGCTAAATTCTTAATCTGGCACAATTGCGGTCAGCTATTTCGCACAATAACGCGATTGACCCATATGATACCTTCGCTTAATCACATCTGTGACAACTGCCGACCGAAAAGGCGGCAGCCGTTTATCCTGCCATTTTATGGAGACCGCCATATGACCAAGCCAGATTTCGCCTCACTTGAGAAGGTCATCGAAAAGGCTTTTGACGAACGCGATGGCATCAACACGGCAACCCGCGGCGAAATTCGCGATGCTGTTGAGCAATCGCTTCTTTTGCTTGATCGCGGTGAAGCGCGTGTCGCAGAAAAACAGGCGGACGGCAACTGGCAGGTCAATCAGTGGCTCAAGAAAGCCGTCCTGCTTTCCTTCCGCCTCAACCCGATGGAAGTCATCAAAGGCGGCCCCGGTCAGTCTTCCTGGTGGGATAAGGTTCCATCAAAGTTTGACGGCTGGACAGCCAATGAGTTTGAAAAGGCCGGTTTCCGCGCCGTTCCAAATTCGGTTGTGCGCCATTCGGCTTATATCGCACCAAACGCTATCCTGATGCCGTCTTTCGTCAATCTCGGCGCTTATGTCGATGAAGGCACGATGGTCGACACATGGGCAACTGTCGGCTCCTGCGCACAGATCGGCAAGAACGTGCATCTTTCAGGTGGCGTCGGTATTGGTGGTGTTCTGGAGCCAATGCAGGCTGGACCAACCATCATCGAAGACAACTGCTTCATCGGTGCTCGTTCTGAAGTCGTCGAAGGCTGTATCGTTCGCGAAGGTGCTGTGCTTGGCATGGGCGTATTCATCGGTAAGTCGACCAAGATTGTTGATCGTGCAACAGGCGAAATATTCTACGGCGAAGTGCCGCCTTACTCGGTTGTTGTCGCTGGCACCATGCCGGGCAAGAATGTTCCGGGCGAAAACTGGGGCCCAAGCCTCTATTGCGCCGTGATCGTCAAGCGCGTCGATGAAAAGACCCGCTCAAAGACTTCGATCAACGAATTGCTGCGCGACTGATTTGTCAGCATAATCAAACAAAAAGGCGAAGCTCGAGAGCTTCGCCTTTTTTTATTTCACTGCCAGAATGATTAGTTCTGGTAGCTCGAAGGCGATGCATCACCGAAGCGGTGTGCAGAACCGTCGCTATAGGTCTGGCTCTGGATCGATGCAGGAGCCGTGTAGTCAACACCCTGGGTTGCAACAGGCGTACGGTCGTTTGCATAAAGATCAGCTGGTTCACCAACATTTGGGTTTTCAGCGAAAGCAGCACCGGCGCTAAGGGCAACGGCTACGGCAGCAAGAGCAAACTTCTTCATTTTTATAATCCTTCTATCGCCCCATCGGATGGCAACTCGCCTTTCCCTTCGGGGACTCCGGGATGACAGGAAGCCATCCTCCGGGGAGATTCGTTAAAATCGTCGAATATTCTAGAGCGCGTTTCGATCTGATTTTATCAGATCCGCGCTCCAATCATTTTCTTCAGCGCACATCGAATTAGAAAACCGTTTCACACTTTTCGTGATGCGCTCTAAATCCGGTAGCGAGAACCTTGGGAGGCCGCACTCGCTGCCTTCATGTCTTGCTATTCCGGTCTGTGATCAGACCGGGATAGCAAAGCTTTTAATCGAACTCTTAGTTCGAGAAGCTGGAAGGCGATGCATCACCGAAACGGTTTGCCGAGCCATCCATGTAGGTCGACTGGCCGATTGCTGCAGTCGCGGTGTGATCAACGCGCTGTGCAGCAACTGGGGTACGATCATTTGCATAAAGATCAGCTGGCTCACCCACGCTTGGGTTTTCAGCAAAAGCAGCACCGGCGCTTAGAGCGAGAGCAGCAGCAGCAAGAACAAACTTATTCATTTTTTATCTCCTTAGTCTGATGGGCGACGTTCTATGCGTCGTCCTCATGCATCTCAAATGGGTGACAGTGGGAGAAAGTTCCAGTCACGAAAGTGTTTTCTTAATCACACATTTGTGCACCCAACTTTTCAACAACTGTCAAAAAAATGGAAAAATATATACTGAAAACAAATTGTTAGTTCATATATCAGCATTCACAGAACTGTTATATGGGTATTTTTGTTCATTTTTCGCGAACAGACTGTTTGCATTCACTGTATAATAATAGCGAACAATGAGGCTCATTGGCGACAATTATGCAGCTGATAGTTTCATCCTCGCTATGATCTGCAAATCAGAAAACAGGTGTTCAATGCGCACACTGCCGCTGCAAGAGGCGATCTATCAGAACGCATCTCGAAAAGTGCGGCACGGTTTTAGGACTACGGTGTGCTTAACGCAAAAAGATAGAACGCCAATCTGATCCAACCAGATCGGCGCTCTGAACATCTCCATCAGAGATAACTGACCTCAAGCCTCGCTCGAAGCCTCAGGCCAACATTAATTGTTGGCTACAGCCACGGAACGCCCGGCTATCGAAACCCACTGGCCAGAATTGCCCGGCGATTGCATCTTGATGTAACGATAGGACGTCTGCTCCACCGGCAACACTTCCCCGCGCATATTGTCGAGAATGTAATCGCCGTGGTCCGTCCGTACAGTCAGCACGATATGCGGCTCACTCCCCTGCACCATCGTAATAAGAAGCTGTGACGGGCTGATGCCACGTGACATGAGCTTGGCGCGCTTCAAAAGCACATAATCTTCGCAGTCGCCTTTACCATTCCTTGGGAGGGTCCAGTAATCGCGTTTGCCATAATTATCCTGATCGGAAACCGGCTTGACGGCAGCATTCACGGATGCATTGACTTTTTGCAGCATTTGCATGCGTTCAGGCGTCAATTTCATTGGCGAAAGCGCACGATGAGCACCACAGTCTCGTGGTGTTCGCTTACAATAATCAAGATGACCGTAGGGAATACTCGTAATCCCGCCCGCTTCACTCCATTGTGCTGCCTTGGCGGGGACCAGCGTCGCCCCAGATAAGGCCATTATACCTGCTGCCGCAGAAATCAGTGAACGCATGACGGATTCCCATTACTAAAAATCACCTAGAAAAACTTCTCTAGTGACAATTCCCCGATGACCGGCCCGTTTTCCGGGTCTCGTTATCAACCTTTTTTTAACTAACGATGACAAAGCCCCCTTGGTCAAGGAAATTTCATTCCCGAATTGCAACGAATTGAGAAAAGCCGCGATTAACGTCGGTGCGCAGTGTTTACCCCGTTATGGGATTGTTGTTTCATCTGGGCGCTTCTCGATCTAATCTCAGGCCCATACGATTCTCAGAATAAAGCTGTGTCATCATGAGCCTGCCTACCAATCCTGCCGAAAACCTTGCCGCTCTCATTCGCTGCCCGTCGGTTACGCCCGCTGAAGGCGGCGCGCTGACGGCACTTGAAGGCATGCTTGCACCGATGGGCTTTTCCATCCAGCGCCCGGTCTTCACCGATGAAGGCACGCCAGACATTGAAAACCTCTATGCGCGCAAGTCGGGCAATGGCGCTCATTTGATGTTTGCTGGCCACACTGATGTTGTGCCTCCAGGCGATGAAGCCGACTGGAAGCATCCGCCCTTCTCGGCAGCCATTGAAGACGGCATTATGTATGGTCGCGGCGCTGTCGACATGAAAGGTGGTATTGCCTGCTTTGTCGCAGCCGTTGCCCGCCACGTCGAAAAGCATGGTAGCCTTAAGGGCAGCATCTCCTTCCTCATCACCGGTGACGAGGAAGGCCCAGCGATCAATGGCACCGAGAAGCTTCTGAAATGGGCCAAAGAGCGTGGCGAAAGCTGGGATGCGTCACTCGTTGGCGAGCCAACAAATCCCAACGCACTTGGCGATATGATCAAGATCGGACGTCGTGGTTCGATTTCCGGCATCATTACCGTCCACGGTGTGCAGGGTCACGCCGCCTATCCGCACCTGGCGGAGAACCCGGTTCGTGGCATCACCACACTCGTCGACAGCTTGCTCTACCCCGCCTTTGATGAAGGCACAGCAGATTTTCAGGCGAGCAATCTGGAGGTGACAACCGTCGATGTCGGTAACAAGGCCACCAATGTTATTGCCAATAAGGCAAGCGCTTCCTTCAATATCCGCTTCAACGATACTTGGACAGCAGACAGCCTGAAGGCCGAGATCGTCTCGCGCCTCGAAAAGGCCTCACGCAATGACCGCCTACGCCCGGGCCGCGAAACCCCGATCAACTACGAACTGGTCTGGCGCGAAAATCCGAGCCATGTCTTTTTGACCCGTGACGAGAAGCTGATCGGCACACTGACTTCATCTGTTGAAGCGGTCACAGGCAAGCGCCCCAATCTCTCGACGTCGGGCGGCACATCTGATGCGCGCTTCATCAAGGACTACTGTCCAGTTGTCGAGTTTGGCCTTGTCGGACAGACCATGCACATGGTTGACGAACGTGTCGCGGTTGCTGATCTTGAAGGCCTCACACAGATTTACGAACGTTTCATCGCTGATTTCTTTGGATAAGGAACTTCATGCCCAGTCTGGATGATATTTTCAGATATTTCACGGGCGTCTGGAAGATGATGCTTGGCCGTAAAGACGGCCTTGCATACCTTGATATCTCTGCAGAAGATTTCTGGGCATCTTTCTATGCGATAGTCATCGCCCTGCCTCCGCTTTTGGCAACATGGGTCGCCTATGCGGCCGATCTGACTGCCGGTCGCGATGAAGCAGGCCTGCGCCTTGCAATCGTCATCCGCGCAGCATTCGTCGACCTTTCTGCATGGGTGATACCGCTTGTCGTTATTGGGATATTAGCCCAACGGATAGGCATTTCAAAACGTTACGCAGCCTATGTCATTGCAACCAACTGGGGGAGCGCTCTGCTGTCCTGGCTTTTCGCACCGATCACGCTGCTGCAACTGTTCTTTCCGGGCTATCTCGATGTTGCAACGCTGTTTGCGATCGTGCTGTTCGCTGTATCGGTCATATTGAGCTATCGGCTCACATTCATCGTGCTGCAACGCCCGCACGCCTATGTCGCACCGTTCTTTGCCTGCGTTTTTTTTGGTTCACTGTTCATTACAGTGTTCCTGCAACAGCTTTTTGGTATAGGGCTTAGCGCGCAGACTTTTTAAAACGGAAACGCGTAATCAACGCCAATCAGATAAAGACCATAAGGTGGGGCGACCTGACCGCAAGCTTTGCGGTCTCTGGCTTCCAAAGCAGCCTGTAAATCATCTGCCGTCCAGCGGCCAACGCCCACTTCCATCAGGCTTCCTGCAAAGGATCGCACCTGATTATGCAGGAACGAGCGGGCAGAAACGCGCATTTCGACATAGTCGTCATTGCGTGTGATATCGAGCCTGTCGAGTGTCTTGACCGGGCTTTTTGCCTGACATTGCGTTGCGCGAAATGTCGTAAAGTCATGTTCACCCAGAAGCCGCTTTGCAGCTTCATGCATCGCTTCATGATCAAGGCGCTTCTGCACCCACCACACACGCTGATAATCTATGGCCAGCGGCGCACGGCGATTGTGAATGCGATAAAGATAGTGGCGGGCACGCGCCGAGAAACGCGCATCAAAAGCATCCGTTGTCTTTTCGACATTGAGAATGCTGATGCGTTCATCGGCCATCACCAGATGCGCATTAAGCGCATCACGCACTTTCGCAGCACCCCAATCCTTTGTCAGATCGACATGAATGACCTGCGCGCTCGCATGAACGCCTGCATCGGTGCGGCCTGCCGCACTCAATGTCAGATCTTCACCGCAGAATTTCTTGAACGCCTGTTCGATGGCGTTCTGAACTGCATGACCGTTTTCCTGCCGCTGCCAGCCGACATAGGGCGTGCCGTCATATTCGACAGTGATTTTATAACGAGGCACCGCTCAGAGAACCTTCGTCACTGTCGCACCGCGCAGAAATTCCTGCGCAGGCAAAGGCTTTCCGCCTGAACGTTGTAGCGTTACGAGCCGCACAGCAGCCTCTCCGCACGCAATCGTCAGGCGATCATCAAGTATAGTTCCCGGCACAGTTCCCGGAGCGCCGCTTCCCTCGCCCAATGTGGAGCGCTGAAGTTTGACACGTTCAACGACACCGTTGATTTCCATCTCGCACCAGGCGCCTGGAAATGGCGAGATGCCGCGGATCGTATTGTGAACGTCTTTCGCAGGCTTCGACCAGTCGATACGCGCCTCGGCCTTGTCGATCTTGGCGGCATAGGTCACGCCCTCTTCGGCCTGCGGCTGAAGTGTGAGACTTTCACGCTCAAGCGCACCGAGTGCACGCACCATCAGATCGGCGCCGATCATGCTGAGACGATCATGCAGCTCGCCTGCTGTCATGTCCGGCGTAATTGCAACTTTTTCGGCCATGGCGACAGGACCCGTATCAAGCCCTGCATCCATTTTCATGATCATCATGCCGGTTTCTGTATCACCAGACATAATCGCGCGCTGAATAGGAGCCGCACCACGCCAGCGCGGAAGAAGCGACGCATGACCGTTGTAACATCCAAGGCGCGGCGCATCGAGAATGGCCTGTGGCAGCAGCAGGCCATAGGCCACCACGATTGCCACATCCGCTTCGAGGCTTGCAAAGACGTTCTGCTCTTCCGCGCTTTTCAGGCTTTTCGGTGTGAAAACAGGAATGCCGAACTCCTCAGCTTTTTCGTGCACCGGCGACTTGGTCAATTCCAGTCCGCGACGACCTGCCGGGCGCGGCGGCTGCGAATAAACCGCAACAACTTCATAGCCCTGTCCGATGATGGCTGTGAGGATTGGCACGGAGAAATCCGGCGTCCCCATAAAGACGATCCGCATCACAAAGCCCTGTTTGACGCACGCTGGCTGGCGAGCTTCTTGAACTTCTTGATGACCATATCGCGTTTCAGCTTGGAGATATGATCAATGAACAGCACGCCATTGAGATGGTCGATTTCATGCTGCAAACAGGTTGCCATCAGCCCATCGGCATCCATCGATTGCGGCTTGCCGTCCGCATCGAAATAATTGACCTTGATGGTCGCAGGCCGCTCCACTTCCGCATAATAATCCGGGATCGAAAGACAGCCTTCTTCATAGACGCTGCGCTCGTCAGACGAGGCAACAATCTCAGGATTGATGAAGACATGCGGAGCCTTCGCCTCATCTTCCTTGGCAAGGTCGATGACCAGCATGCGCAAGGGTTCGCCCACCTGAATGGCGGCAAGACCAATGCCCGGCGCATCATACATCGTGTCGAACATGTCGCCGGCAAATTTGCGCAATTGATCATCAAAGCGCTCGACGGGCTTGGACAGTTCACGAAGAACGGGATCAGGAAGAATAATAAGCGGTTTTATAGACATGAGTTTCACGTAATCGCTCGCAAAAGAATCGTCAATCGTAACTTGTAAAATGTTCCCGTTTTGATCTCATCATTGCAATACGAATCAGCTAAGCTGGATAAATGGAAAATCAGAATCTGTTGAATGAGCCGCTCCTGCAGCTTGGTGCCACCTCTCTCACGCTGGGAGATATCCTCCTTGCGGGCATTGTCGTGCTGGTCCTTTGCCTCGCCATTTTCCTCATTGCGGCAGCGCGCTCAGCCCGTCTTCGAGCGGTGGCCGAAGCGCAGGCAGAAGATCGTGCGCGGGACGCCGAATATCGCATGGCCGAGATTCTGAAAGCACAGTCCGAGATGCAGGGCCGCATGCAGACCATGGCCGAAGTGTTTGGTTCGCGGCAGGCAGAACTTAATCAGTCGATCCGTGAACGGCTCGACGGCATGACGCATCGCATCGGCCAGACGATGACCGAGCAGACCCGTTCGACCCATGAAAATCTTGCAAAGTTGCAGGAGCGCCTTGCGGTCATCGACACGGCGCAAAACAACATCCAGTCGCTTGCAGGTCAGGTCGTGCAGTTGCAGGCGATCCTTGCCAACAAGCAGACGCGCGGTGCCTTCGGCCAGTCGCGCATGGAAGCGATCATTGCCGATGGTCTGCCGCAGGGCGCTTACGAATTTCAGGCTACACTCTCCAACGGCACGCGCCCCGATTGCCTTGTTAAAATGCCAAACAACGCGCCTTCACTGGTTATCGATGCGAAATTCCCGCTTGAAGCATGGAACTCCATGCGCGAAACTGAAGCGCCGGAAGCGCGCAAAACAGCCGTTGCGCAGTTCCGCCGCGATATGGAAGTGCATATCAAGGACGTTTCCGACAAATATCTGATTACCGGCGAAACACAGGACACGGCTTTCCTGTTCGTGCCATCGGAATCCATTTTTGCCGATATTCATGAGCATTATGAAGCACTGATCCAGCGCGCGCACCGGGCGCGGATCGTCATAGTCTCGCCATCGCTCCTGATGCTGTCCATTCAGGTTATTCAGGCGATCTTGAAAGATGCCCGTATGCGCGAACAGGCACATGTCATTCAGGGTGAAGTGATCCGCCTGATGGAAGATGTGGGCCGCCTTGATGAGCGTGTGCGCAAGCTGCAAACCCATTTCGTGCAGGCCAACAAGGATATTGACGACATTCTGGTGTCTTCCAATAAGGTCACCAAGCGCGGTGCGAAGATCGAAGCGCTTGAGTTCGGCCCCGCACCTACAGAAGAGTCTCAGCGCCCAGCCCGCCAGCCAGAAGGCGCCCCCACCCAAATGCACCTGCGCGTGGTGGATGAGGATTAAAAGCTACCAAAACAAAGAAGCCCGCAAGTTGCGGGCTTTGTCTTATTCAGGTTTTGACGTCCTGTCAGAGTGACCAAGATCGCGATCAGGCCAGACCAGATCGCGCACGCGTTGCTTCAATACCTTGGCTTCCGGAAACCCACCGTCACGCTTGCGCTCCCATATGAGTTCATCCTGACCGCTCGGCATATAAAGGTGGATTTCAAACACCCCGCCTGTACCAGGCCGCAGCGCCACTTCCGCCAAATCCTGCCCAAATGTCTGCAGCAACTCTTGCGCCAGCCATGCCGCCCGCAGCATCCAGTTACATTGTGTACAGTAGGTGATGGAAATGCGTGGTAAAATATCCATCAAATTTGTCTCGGTTTCTGTCCAACAATAATATCAAAAAAAAGAGGTACCCAAAGGCACCTCTTAATATTTTTAATCATCACCCATCTTGAGTGCCTGAATGAAGGCCTCTTGCGGGATTTCCACCTTGCCGAACTGGCGCATGCGCTTCTTGCCTTCCTTCTGTTTGTCCAGAAGTTTGCGCTTACGCGAAATATCGCCGCCGTAGCACTTGGCTGTCACGTCCTTGCGCAGTGCCGAAATAGTTTCGCGCGCCACGATGCGGCCGCCAATAGCTGCCTGAATCGGGATCTTGAACATGTGCTGCGGGATCAGCTCTTTGAGCTTTTCGCAAAGCACGCGACCGCGCTTTTCTGCAGCCGAACGGTGAACCAGCATCGACAGTGCATCCACTGGCTCTTCGTTGACCAAGATCGACATCTTGACCAGATCACCTTCGCGGTAATCTGAAAGATTGTAGTCGAACGATGCGTAGCCCTTGGAAATCGACTTCAGACGATCATAGAAATCGAACACAACTTCATTGAGCGGCAGATCATAGGTGATCATGGCGCGCGGGCCGACATAGGTCAAATCGATCTGGAGACCGCGACGCTCCTGACAGAGCTTCATGATCGTGCCAAGATAATCATCTGGCGTCATGATGGTGGCGCGAATCCACGGCTCTTCAATCGCCTCGATCTTCACCACATCCGGCATATCGGCCGGGTTATGCAGCTCTTTCTGCGAGCCATCCTGCATGTTCAGGCGATAGACAACCGAAGGTGCCGTCGTGATGAGGTCGAGATCGAACTCACGCTCAAGGCGTTCCTGAATGATCTCAAGATGCAGAAGCCCAAGGAAGCCGCAGCGGAAGCCGAAACCGAGTGCCGCAGAGGTTTCCATTTCAAAGGAGAACGACGCATCGTTGAGACGCAGCTTGCCCATGGCAGATCGCAGGTCTTCAAAGTCGGCGGCATCAACCGGGAACAATCCACAGAACACGACCGGCTGCGCAGGCTTGAAGCCTGACAGAGCCTTTTCTGTCGGGCGGCGGTCTTCGGTGATGGTATCACCGACGCGGGTATCAGCGACTTCTTTAATGGAAGCCGTAATGAATCCGAGTTCGCCCGGACCAAGGTCTTCGACCTGAACCATTTTCGGCGTGAAAACGCCGGTGCGTTCAACCGGATATTTCGCACCGGTTCCCATCATGCGAATGGTCTGGCCTTTTTTGAGCACACCATCGATGACGCGCACCAAAACGATAACGCCCAAGTAACTGTCATACCAGCTATCGACCAGCATGGCCTTCAGCGGCGCATTGCGGTCGCCTTCTTTCGGCGGCGGCAGCTGCTCGACGATAGCTTCAAGCACATCAGGAATGCCAAGACCAGTTTTGGCAGAGATCATCACGGCTTTACTGGCGTCAATACCGATTACTTCTTCAATCTGGCTTTGAACCCGCTCTGGTTCGGCTGCAGGAAGATCAACCTTGTTCAGCACCACCACGATGTCGTGATTATTGTCGATGGCCTGATAGACATTGGCCAGCGTCTGCGCTTCAACGCCCTGTGAGGCATCCACCACCAGAAGAGAACCTTCGCACGCAGCCAGCGAACGCGAGACTTCATAGGCGAAGTCGACATGTCCGGGGGTGTCGATGAGGTTCAGCACGTAGTCCTCGCCGTTCTTCGCCTTATAGGTAAGACGAACGGTCTGGGCTTTGATGGTAATGCCGCGCTCGCGCTCGATATCCATCGAGTCGAGGACCTGGTCCTTCATCTCACGCGTGTCCAGCCCGCCCGTCAATTGAATGAGGCGGTCGGCCAGCGTCGATTTGCCGTGGTCGATATGGGCGACAATCGAAAAATTGCGAATATGGTCAAGTGGTGTGCTCATGCGCGCGATTTACCAGTAAGCCGCGAAATCTCAAAGCGGTATTGCGCGTTTAATGCTGGAAAAGCGATCAGTTTCGACATCGTGACAACAAGTCCCCTTTGCGTTGTTGCCAAAAGGCGATAAATCACCGCGATAAAAGCATGCCGCAATCATAACATCTGGCGGTATAATCAGGCTTTCATGCAGGAGTTTAGGATGAAGACCGAACCGAACGAAGTCCACAACAGGCCAAAACTGGTCACCGTTTTCGGCGGCTCTGGCTTTGTCGGGCGCGCGGTTGTAGCAAGCCTCACCAAGCGCGGCTATCGTGTACGTGTTGCCGTGCGCAAGCCGGAAGTTGCTTATTACATGGCACCACTTGGCAATGTTGGCCAGATCCAGATGGTTCAGGCCAATGTCCGCCATCGCTGGTCGGTCGAGCGCGCTATCATAGGCGCTGATCATGTCATCAATCTCGTCGGCATCCTTTCGGAAAGCGGCAAGCAGCGTTTCAACAGCGTTCAGGTGCTGGGTGCAAAGAACATTGCTGAGGCCGCAAAAGCTGCTGGCGTCCCGATGACGCATCTCTCCTCGCTCGCAGCCGATGTCAATTCGCCATCAGCCTATGCCCGCACAAAGGGTGAAGGCGAGAAGGCTGTTCTCTCGGTTCTGCCGGATACGGTTATTCTGCGTCCGTCGATCATTTTCGGCCATGAAGACCGCTTCTTCAACCGCTTTGCCAATCTGGCGCGCTTCTCGCCATTCCTGCCGGTCATCGGTGGTGGAGAAACCAGACTTCAGCCGGTCTATGTCGGCGACGTCGCGGAAGCCGCAGCCCGCGCAGTCGATGGCAAGCTGCAGCCAGGTGCCGTTTATGAACTGGGCGGTCCGGACGTGCAGCCATTCAAGCATTGGATGAAAGATATGCTCGGCGTCATCGCCCGCAAGCGCCTCATCGTCTCGATGCCTTGGTGGGTTGCACGTATTCAGGCCTCGGTTCTCGGCCTTTTGCCAAACCCACTGCTCACCAATGATCAGGTGACATTGCTCAAATACGACAATGTCGTCTCGGAACAGGCTGCCAAAGAAGGCCGCACACTTCAGGGCATGGGCATCACGCCTGAAGCCGTGGATGCAATAATTCCAGCCTATCTCTGGCGTTATCGCATTGCAGGTCAGTACACCAAGACCGGGCTTGCGTGAGTATAGTATGAGACCAAAGAATAAGGGGCCGTAAGGCCCCTTTTTTAATGCGCGTAACGCTCCAGCCTCCGCTATGGCTTAGAGCGCCGTGCGTCCCTATGGACGCACAAAGGACGCTCTATTTATTGAATCTACGCATCGTGCCTTCCAAAAATAACTTCTGATTTTTGAGCCGATGCTGTAGCGCGTTCGTCGCGCAAAAAGCCAAAGCGTTGGCTTTTTGTCCGCTACGCGGAACGCTTCTCACCCCCAAATCAGCAGAGCAGCCATTCCGAGCGAGCCAACGATCAGGCGCCACCAGCCGAACAACTTGAAACCATGGCGGGAAACATAGTCGAGCAGATGACGCACGACGAATACGCCTGAGATAAACGCCATCACAAAACCAACAACGATCAAAGCACCATCATTGAACGACAACATGCTGTGGCTCTTATAAAGGTCGTAGGCAAAAGCGCCTGCCATTGTTGGCATGGCAAGGAAGAACGAAAACTCTGCCGCCGAACGCTTGTCTGCGCCGAGCAAAAGTGCGCCAACAATGGTGGAGCCAGAGCGCGACACGCCAGGGATCATGGCAAGGCACTGGACAAAGCCAATGGCCAGACAGATCGGCAACGGATAATCCATCACATCACGATAACGCGGCTTCAGCTCCAGCTGATCGACCCACAGAAGAATAAAGCCGCCAATGATCAGCATGATACAGACCAACATCGGCGTTTCAAAAAGCACGCTCTTGATGAAGCCGTGTGCCATTGCGCCGATGACGGCTGCGGGCAGAAATGCAATCAGAATCCCCAGCACGAAACGACGAGTCCGAGCATCACGCGGAAAGTCAGTCAGAATTTTGATGAGCTTTGCCGAATAGACCGTCAGGATCGCAAGGATTGCGCCCAGCTGAATGAGCACTTCAAAGGTCTTGCCCGTCGATTCAAAGCCCAGAAAATGACCGACCAGCAATAAATGGCCTGTGGAGGAAACGGGGATGAATTCCGTCAAACCTTCGATGAGACCAAGAAAAGCGGCTTCCAGAAGATTATAAATTTCCATGAAGTCAGTACCTTAGGGAGGTGAGCAGGATGAAAATGGTGCGTCTTGACGAGCTGTTAAGCATGAAAGTGCTACAATAAGCGCTTCCAGCGATTGCTTGTCTCCCGCAGGCATAGCCCTTATAGACTAAATATTCCGTTGAGGTGGCTCGAATCGCCTGACAGCAGAAATAACCTGCTGCCGGTGCAAACGCTAGCCACAGTGCCTCACCGGGGATCAATTAAAGCTTGTCAGTCGAGAGTACCGCGTCGATTATGCTTACGCTTTTTCATCATCCTATGTCTTCAGGCTCGCGCTATGTGCGGCTTATTCTCGGCGAATATGATGTGGAAGCCGAACTGATCGAGGAACGTCCATGGTCGCGCCGTAAGGAATTTCTGGCGCTGAATCCTGCTGCAACACTTCCTGTATTGTTGGCTGAACGCGATCTGCCGGTTGTTGGCGCAACCGTCATTGCAGAATATCTCGATGAGACACGTGGCGCATTGAAGCGTAGTCGTCGCCTGCTACCGGAAAGCCCGATGGAGCGCGCAGAAGTGCGCCGCCTTGTCGACTGGTTCTTGCTCAAATTCGAGAACGAGGTTACGCGGCACATTGCGCGCGAGCGCGTGTTCAAGCTTCAAATGGCTGACGAAATGGGGGGCAGCGCGCCCGATTCCACAGCTATTCGCGCAGCCCGCACCAATATTCGCCAGCATATGAAATATATCGACTGGCTTGCGGCAACTCGGGACTGGCTTGCAGGTGGTCATCCAAGCTATGCTGACATGGCAGCAGCTGCATCAATCTCCGTGCTCGACTATCTCGGTGAAATCGAATGGAGCGAAACCAAGGCCGCACGCGACTGGTATGCACGTATGAAGTCGCGCCCAGCCTTCCGCCCCCTGCTCTCCGATCGTGTGCGCGGACTAGCACCAGTGGCCCATTATGGCGACCTCGACTTCTGAGACAAAGCAAGTTTCTGGACAGGTTTCGGAAAGGGATCTCAAGCTCAAGCGCTTTCTCATTGAGGAAGCGAAAGCTGTAGGTTTCGACGCGGTCGCTTTCACAACGCCCGATACGATCCCACAAGCACCGCAGCGACTTCGGCAGTATATTGCCGACGGCCATCATGCCGACATGCTCTGGATGGAGGAAACGGAAGACCGCCGCGCCAATCCAAGTGTGTTGTGGCCGGAAGTCCGCTCGATCATGATCCTTGCCATGAATTATGGTCCGGACAGCAATCCGCTCGGCATTCTTGAACACAAGGACCGGGCGGCGATTTCAGTCTATGCGCAGAACCGCGATTACCACGACATCATCAAGGGTAAGCTCAAGCATGTGGCGAGCCGCTTTGCGGCCCGCGCTGGTCAGGACGTCAAAGTCTTCGTGGACACGGCTCCTGTTATGGAAAAGCCATTGGCGCAAGCAGCCGGTCTGGGCTGGCAGGGCAAACACACCAATCTGGTCAGCCGTGAGCTTGGCTCATGGCTTTTTCTCGGCTCGATTTTCACCACGGCTGAAATTCCACCCGATAAGCCTGACCGCGATCATTGTGGTTCCTGCCGCGCATGTCTCGATGCCTGTCCGACGAAAGCATTTCCTTCGCCTTATCGGATCGATGCGCGACGTTGCATTTCCTATCTCACCATTGAGAATAAGGGCCCGATCCCGCACGAGTTCCGCAAATCGATGGGCAATCGCATCTATGGTTGTGACGACTGTCTATCGGTCTGCCCCTGGAACAAATTCGCACAAGCAACCAGCGAGATGAAGCTGAAAGCACGCGACGATCTTAAAGCACCTCGGCTTGCCGATTTTCTGGTTCTTGACGATCCCGCTTTTCGCACACTGTTTTCCGGCTCGCCCGTCAAACGGATCGGACGTGATCGTTTCTTACGAAATGTGCTGATCGCAGCGGGCAATTCGCAAGATCCGTCTTTGCTGCCTCAGATCGAAAATCTGCTTGAAGACCCTGCCCCCGTTGTGCGCGGCGCAGCGGTTTGGGCATTCAAGCAGCTCGCCACCATGGAACGTTTCAAAATTTCAAAGAAACGTCTGGCCTCAAGCGAAGAGGATGATACGGTGCGCGCAGAATGGATATTGGAGGACGTCTGACATGCGCATTTTTCTGTTTGGAGCCGGTTATTCTGCGAGAGCCTTTTCCCGCCTGATGACCGGAGAGGCAGAACGCATTGATGGCACCACCCGCAACGAGCAGAACTTCCCGACACTGGAAAAAGCGGGCATCGCACCAATCATTTTCGACGGTGAAACTGCTTCACCAGAACTTATTGACCGGCTTGCGAAATCAACACACGTTGTTATCTCGATCTCGCCTCGCGAAAACGGCGATCCTTCTTTGGCAATTGTCGAAGAAGCGCTTCGTCGTCCTGACAACACGATCCGCTGGATCGGCTATCTTTCCACCGTCGGCGTTTATGGCAATCACGATGGCAACTGGATCGATGAAACCACCCCATGCGAACCCGCCTCTCGCCGGTCGCTTGAGCGCGTTGAAGCAGAAAATGCATGGAATGCTTTAAGCGAACGGCACGGTACGCCGGTCGCACTTTTGCGCCTGTCCGGCATTTACGGTCCGGGCCGCAATGCCTTCATCAATCTGGAACGCGGTACGGCACGACGCATCATCAAGGAAGGTCAGGTCTTCAACCGCATTCATGTCGAGGATATTGCCGGAACGCTACGTTTTCTGGCAGGTACCAATACGGGTGGCGCTTTCAACATCACCGATAATGAACCTGCGCCGCCGCAGGATGTTGTGGTCTATGCCGCCGAATTGATGGGCGTTGCACCTCCGCCAGAAGTTCCGTTTGAAGATGCGGACATGACGCCGATGGCGCGCTCTTTCTATGGTGAAAACAAGCGCGTCTCCAACCAGCGCATCAAAGATCTCGGCTATGATTTCATCCATCCCGATTATAAAGCTGCTTTTTCCGCCATGTGGCGAGACGATAATTGGCGATGATTGCCGTTTAGACGAACGCAAAGCATAATCCGGCCCATCCGCTCGAATGATTCGAGCAAACGTTTTTATGGGAAATTGCCCATGGCAAAGAGATCCAGCTCAAAATTCTGGCCGCGTCTTGTTCTGGCAACCTGTCTTGCGGCAATGATCGCTCCGGACTTTGTAACACAGGCCTTAGCTCAGGATGCCCCTGCCAAGCAGGCATTTGGCAGCAAACAGCTGCCGGTTCTGGCGCAATCACCGCAATCCATCGGCTTTTATGCCAAGGGCTGTCTTTCCGGTGGTGTCGCCCTGCCTATCGATGGCCCCAACTGGCAGGTTATGCGGCTTTCTCGCAATCGCAACTGGGGACACCCGCGCACAATTGGCCTGCTGGAAAAACTATCCCGCGACGCCGCAAAAGACGGCTGGCCCGGCCTTCTGGTTGGCGACATTTCGCAGCCTCGCGGCGGCCCTATGCTCACTGGTCATGCCTCGCACCAAGTTGGGCTGGACGCGGATATTTGGCTGACGCCAATGCCAAAGAAACGCTTCACCGATGCTGAGCGTGAAAGCGTATCGGCTGTGTCCATGCTGAAAAAGGATTCGCTGTACGTCGATCCGCAGAAATGGACCCCTGCCCGCACGGCACTCATCAAACATGCTGCCAGCTATCCGGAAGTCGAGCGCATTTTCGTTCACCCCGGCATCAAGCAGCAGCTTTGCGATACGGTGACAGGCGACCGCAGCTGGCTTGGCAAAGTGCGTCCTTATTGGGGGCATTTCTATCATTTTCATGTAAGACTGCATTGTCAGCCCGGATCGCCGGACTGCAAGCCGCAGCCAAAGGTGGCGGCAGGTGACGGTTGCGACAAGTCGCTGGCATGGTGGTTTACCGACGAGCCATGGAAGCCTGCAAAGCCATCCAAGGAACCTCCGAAGAAGCCGAAACCAATTATGGTTTCAGACTTGCCAAAAGCCTGTGCCGCAGTGCTGAATGGCCCGTCACCGGATTCTATTGCAGATGTTATTTATGGTGCCAATTAAGCGTGTAATAGAAAACATGCTTTTCACTTAACCACGGCTTCGCTATAGGGTTTAAACGATTTAAACTTCAAATGACAAGGTTATCAATCTCATGACAGAACGTCTGCGCATTGCTTTGATCGCTCATGACCTGAAGAAAGACGAGATGGTCGCCTTTGCGCGTGCGCATGAGAAAGCCTTGTCGCATTACGATATCGTTGCGACCGGGACGACAGGAGGCCTCATCCAGGAGGCTTGCCCTTCGCTCAACATTCATCGTGTCAAAAGCGGACCGCTTGGCGGCGATCAGCAGATTGGCGCAATGATTGCCGAAGGAACGGTGCAGGCATTGATCTTCTTCATCGATCCGCTATCGCCGCTTCCACATGATGTCGACGTAAAAGCGCTGACACGCCTCGGCAGTGTCTATGACATCCCAATGGCGCTTAATCCGGCAACGGCTGAAAAGCTGGTAAGAGTGCTGGATTAAATCAGCCTCTATTCCTTTGCATTAGGCCGCCCTCAAACAATAAGAACAGACGAAGCAGCAAGGCAGACCATGATTGACGCTGACCAGAGTTTCAAGTTTCCCGTCCTCGTCGGCGATATCGGTGGAACCAATGCGCGCTTTGCGCTTCTTGTTGATGCCCACGCGGAACCGAAAGAGTTTCCCGTGGTGCAAACGGCTGACTATGCAACGATTGATGATGCAATCGAGCAGACCGTCCTCAATCATACCTCCATACGCCCGCGCTCAACCATTCTGGCTGTTGCAGGCCCGGTCGATGGTGATGAAATCGATCTGACCAATTGCGACTGGGCGGTTCGCCCCAAACAATTGATCGCAAATCTCGGCTTCGAGGATGTGACTGTTCTCAATGACTTTGAAGCTCAGGCGCTTGCAGTGGTTTCGATCGGCAAAGAATATCTGCATCAGATCGGCGGACACGACGAAGAACTTGTCGCTACACGCGTGGTGCTTGGTCCGGGAACGGGCCTTGGCGTTGCCGGGCTTGTGCGCACTGGCAAGGCATGGGTTCCAGTTCCCGGTGAAGGTGGACATATTGATATCGGCCCGCGCAGTGAGCGCGATTATCAGGTTTTCCCACATATTGAACCAATTGAAGGTCGCGTTGCAGCTGAGCAGATTCTTTGCGGCCGCGGTTTGCGCAATCTCTACCTTGCAATCTGTGCCGCAGATAAGGTGGCACCAGTTCTCGACACGCCACCGGATATCACGGCCGCAGGGCTTGATGGTAGCAATGCTCAGGCAGTGGAAACGCTTGATCTGTTCGTCACCTATCTCGGCAGACTGGCAGGCGACCTTGCGCTGATCTACAAAGCGCATGGCGGCGTTTATCTCTCCGGCGGCATTCCGCAGCGTATCCTGCCCGCTTTGCAAGCCGGATCGTTCAGGGCAGCTTTTGAGGACAAGGCTCCTCATACTCATTTTATGCGGGATATTCCGGTCCGCGTCGTCATTCATCCGCTGGCGGCACTCAGCGGGCTTTCCGCATTTGCTCGCATACCAATGCGGTTTGAAGTTTCAACCGATGGCCGCCGCTGGCGTGTTAGCTGATCGGGTTTGCTTTCTCAGGCATGGTCAAGCGACAAAGATAACGCTATAGAAGCGCTGCAATGAAAACACTTGAAGCATTTCCAGCAAAAGTGCGAAGCGGTTTTGCGTTGGATAATGCGCAAAAACGAAGAATTAGAGTGGTTCGAACGATTTTGTCTTAACTGGAACCGCTCTATTGCAGCCTTTTGTCGTTTCCAGTCCAAAAGGACGCGCGAAAATGCATGATCAACGACAGCCAGCGGCTGCTAGATAAAAAGCACTTTGCCCGTGAGCCTATTCAAAAAGAAAAAAAACAAGATCGACCCGAGCGAAGCCACCCGCGTCATTCGTCGTATGCTATCGGAAAACGGAAGCCAGTATAAGGCAAGCTATGCCATAGCCATCGCCGCCTCTCTTGTCGTCGGCGTATCAAATGGCGCGCTCGCCTATCTGATGAAGCCGATGATCGACAAGATTTTCTACGAACAGAAAATCGGCCTTATCTGGGTAATCTGCGGCGCAATCCTCGGCATTTTCGTTCTGCGTGGTCTTTCAAGTTATATTCAGGCCGTCGAACTGGCGAAGATCGGCAATAATCTGGTAGCGCGCTATCAGAAGCGCATCTTCGATCATCTGCTGAAGCTTGGCCTCGATTTTTATAACGATACGCGATCCGGCCATCTGGCAGCGCAAATCAATCAGAATGTGAATGGCATACGCGATTTGCTGAACATGACGATCACATCGATTGCCCGTGATTTCGTGGCGCTTATCGGTCTGATCGGCATGATGTTTTATACCGATCCGTTCATGTCGACGGTGGTCTTTCTGGTCGGCCCGCCGCTCGTTCTGGCGGTTTCTTATATTTCTCGCCGCATCAGGTCTGTCACGCGCGATCTGGTTCACTTGAACTCCCATCTTCTGGGAGCCATGCAGGAAACCGTGCAGGGTATTTCCATCGTGAAGGCCTTCACTATGGAAGACCAGCTTCGCGGCAAAATCAGCACACTGATCGATCAGGCAGAAAACAGAAGCAACAAAATCGCACGCGTTTCAGAACGCACCACGCCGATTGCAGAAATTCTGGCAGGTTTCGCCATTGCGGGCGTGTTGGCCTATAGCGGTTACAATGCGATCCTCAATCAACAGCCTCCGGGCGCAATGTTCGCCTTCATCACTGCGCTGCTTCTGGCTTATGATCCTGCGCGCCGTCTCGCACGTTTGCAGGTCGGACTGGAACGTGCGCTTGTGAATGCACGCATGATCTACGAAGTGCTGGATATCGAACCCAATCAGGGTGATGCGCCTGATGCCGTGTCACTCAAGGCCGGTCCTGGTGAAATTGATTTCCGGAACGTGCACTTCGCCTATAGCGATATCGCACCGGTCCTGCATGGCGTGAACTTCACAGCCAAGGCAGGTGAAACCACCGCTATCGTTGGTGCGTCTGGCGCGGGCAAATCGACCCTCATCAGCCTTGTGCAGCGCTTTTACGACGTCACCGACGGAGAAATCCTGTTCGACGGACAGGACATCTCAAAAGTCACGAAAGAGTCGCTGCGTCATTGCGTGGCTTATGTTTCGCAGCAGCCATATCTTTTTGAAGGCACCATTGCCGATAATATCCGCTATGGGCGCCCCAATGCGACGCTGGATGAAATCATAGAAGCCGCAAAACTTGCCAATGCGCATGAATTCATTCTTCAACAACCGCAGGGCTATGACACGCCAGTTGGCGAAAATGGCGTAACGCTTTCAGGCGGTCAGCGTCAGCGTATATCAATTGCCCGCGCAATCGTGCGTAACGCTCCGGTTCTTCTGCTGGATGAAGCCACCTCCGCGCTTGATAATGAGTCGGAAAAGCGTGTGCAGCAGGCGCTTGATCACATCATGCAGGATCGTACGACCATCGTCATCGCGCATCGTCTTTCCACCGTCGTCAATGCCGACCGCATTGTCGTGATGGAAGCCGGTTATGTTGTCGAAGAAGGCCGTCACAACGACCTGATCAAGATACCAAATGGCGTCTATGCCCGCTTCTATCAGCTTCAGAGCGGCAAGGATGACATGCTCATCGGAAATACAGGCTCGGAGGAAACGTCAAATGGCTGAGAACGCTGAAATGGGCCTCGTGGTTGTTGGGGCGAGCGGTCGGATGGGACAGACTCTCATTCGCACGATCCATGCAATTCATGGCGCACGACTGATCGGGGCTATTGAACGTGAGGGATCACCTTTTCTTGGCAGAGATGCCGGTGAGCTCGCAGGCGTGGGCAATCTCGGCGTCGAGATCACCCACGACCCACTTCCCGTCTTCGCAAAAGCTCAAGGCGTTATCGACTTCACCAGTCCTTCTGCTACGGTGAATTATGCAGGGCTCGCAGCACAGGCCCGCATCGTCCACATCATTGGCACCACAGGCATTTCCACTGACGAAGAAGAAAAGATCCGTGCCGCCGCTCGCCATGCAACAATCGTCAAGTCCGGCAATATGAGTTTGGGTGTCAATCTTCTGTCTGGCCTTATCAAGAAGGCAGCGCAAGCACTCGGGCCTGAAGATTTCGACATCGAAATCCTCGAAATGCATCACAAGCACAAGGTCGACGCGCCTTCCGGCACGGCCCTTCTGTTGGGTGAGGCAGCTGCGCAAGGACGAGCAATCAATCTTGCTGAAAAGAGCGTGCGTGTACGCGATGGTCATACTGGACCACGCGAGGAAGGCACGATTGGTTTTGCGACTTTACGCGGAGGCTCCGTCATTGGAGACCACGAAGTGATTCTGGCCGGCGAAGGAGAGCGTATCACCCTCTCCCACCATGCTCAGGACCGCACAATCTTTGCTCGTGGTGCTGTGAAAGCAGCACTTTGGGCTCACGGCAAGAAACCCGGCCTTTATTCCATGCTCGATGTTCTCGGGCTCAACGACTGATCTGTTTTTTCATCCCAACGGAGTGCTGCGATGTCTCGTACCCTCGTCCTGGTCCGCCACGGCCAAAGCGAATGGAACCTGAAGAACCTTTTTACTGGCTGGCGTGATCCAGGCTTGACCGAACAGGGCCATGCGGAAGCCAAGGCCGCTGGTCAGCGCCTGAAGGCCGCAGGCCTCAAATTCGACCTCGCATACACCTCGGCCCTGTCGCGTGCACAGGTCACCTGCCAGCACATTCTTGATGAACTCGGCCAGTCCGATCTTGAAACGATCCGCGATCAGGCCCTCAACGAACGCGACTATGGCGACCTCTCGGGACTCAACAAAGACGATGCACGCGCAAAATGGGGCGAAGAGCAGGTCCATATCTGGCGCCGCTCCTATGACGTTCCTCCTCCCGGCGGCGAAAGCCTGAAGGATACCGGCGCGCGCGTGTGGCCTTATTATCTGCACACCATCCAGCCGCATGTTCTGCGTGGCGAGACCATTCTGGTTGCAGCCCACGGCAATTCGCTGCGTGCGCTCATCATGGCGCTTGATGGCCTGACGCCTGAAGAGATCCTCAAGCAGGAACTCAACACCGGCGTCCCAATCATCTACAAGCTGAACGCCGATTCGACCGTCGCTTCCAAGGAAGTGCTTTCTGCATAATGATTTTTCGGGCGCGGACGCATTTATGCACTGCGCCCGAATTGCGTTTTCCAGGCTTTTGCAGCATTCAAAACACCAATGTGAAAAAAAGCTGATTGATTATCGAAAACGCGATTGACAGAGAGAGGCCGACCCCTTAGATGGGTCCTCGTCGCCCAGATGGCGGAATTGGTAGACGCACCAGCTTCAGGTGCTGGCGCTCGCAAGGGCGTGGAGGTTCGAGTCCTCTTCTGGGCACCATTTCCAAGTCTTCAGACCACTACCAAGGTCCGGAAGCACCCCAAAAAGCCCGCGCAAGCGGGCTTTTTTGTTGCCTGATTTTCTACTGTCCGTTTCCGTTCACCACGGCGATGGCGACCTTCTCATTGGGCAAAACATGCCCAGAGAGGGGCGCTTTTTTGAAAGTGAGTGAAACCGAAAATCGGGCGTTCAAAACGATATCGGAACTGGATCCGAAAATGAAAAAGGCCGGCTAATTGCCCGGCCTTTTTTACGCTATCGTCAGTGCTGGTACATCCGCAGTCACGACAACAGCTATGAGCCTATAGTGGGCACGATTGGTTAATAAATGGTTAACCGGCTATCGCTTCATTGCCCCACAATGCTTTGGGCCTTGCCACATGCAAGAACTCCGCGCATCCTTGTTTTGCGCAATGCGATTTGAGGGACAAATCAGATGCATCAACCCGCCTATGATATTGAGTTTGGTGAGATAATCCGCTGGCTCAGGCAACATGGCCTCATTCTGCAATCGGACCTCGAGGGCAACACTGAACTCTCAACGCGTGCGGAACGGATCGATCGTAAACGTTGTCGCGAAGCTGAACAGACGAACGATTAAGGCATTTGAGCCAAGAGTGCGTCGCGGTTTTGCGTAAGGAGCGGTTCCAACAATACAATCTTAACTGAAACTGCTCCAATGGGATCAAACAGGCTCAAGAACGATAACAATATCAGCCTGAGATAAAGCAAGAGGGGAGGAAAATGCGTCGTAAAGGCTTGCTCGATTTCGGAAGGAACGGCCTGTTCTACCGGCTGTTTTTGGTAAGCGCCATCTGCGCCGTATTAAGCAGCGTGTTGAGCCAGAATGGCGAAATACCATTCTGGCGCTGGCTACATTACCTGACCAAGCCCACCGCAACATTGCTTCTGCTCGGCGCGATCTTATGTGCGCCGCGCCTCATCTCGAAAGGCTACGGATTTGCAATCGCTCTGGGCTTGGCTTTTGCCGCTGCTGGCGATTTCTTCCTTATGCTTCCGGGCGATTATTTTCTGGCGGGACTGGTCTGCTTTCTCATAACCCACTGCATTTACATTTATGCATTGTGCCGTAAGACGCGCTTTGCTGAAAACAAGCTCGTGTTCTTGATCTTCGCATTCCTCGCAATTGCGATCATTGCGGGCCTGTGGACGTCCGTTCCATCCGCAATGAAAATTCCTGTTGTCATTTATGCAACCGCAATCAGCGTTATGGCTGCACAGGCCGTCAGTCGTGCGCGTTCAGACAAACTCGAACCCACCTTGCGCTATAGCGCGACGCTGGCGGCGGCTGGTGGTCTGTTCTTCATGGTAAGCGACACGCTGCTCGCCTTTGATCGCTTTCATGCGCCAATTCCCCTTGCTGGATTCTGGGTGCTCAGCACCTATTATGTGGCGCAATTCCTCTTTGCGCGCTCAACGGAGAATTTTGCTTATGAGCGCTGATCAAGCCGTTTCATCACAGCAAACACTGCAGACAACCTTCCAACGTCTGCGGCAAAACTGGATCAATCATCGGCCACCTTTTGAACAGCGCATTGATGACCTGCGTCGCCTGCGTAAGCTGCTTCATGAACGTCTCGATGATATGGCAAAGGCCATCAATGCGGATTTTGGAAACCGTTCGGTCCATGAAACGTTGTTGGGTGAAGCGAGCGTCGTGTTCGCCGAGATCGACCACACGCTTCATCACCTCAAGCGATGGATGAAGCCACAGCGCCGTAAGGCAGGTTGGAAACTCTGGCCAGCAAAAGCAGAGCTGCGCTTTGTGCCTTTGGGTGTAGTTGGCATCATTTCGCCATGGAACTATCCGGTCAATCTTGCACTCGCGCCACTTGTGGCAGCCATAGCCGCTGGAAACCACGTATTCCTGAAACCTTCAGAACACACGCCACATACGTCCGAGTTTCTGCGCAAACTGATTGCCGATGTTTTTCCGGATGACCGGGCAGCTGTTATTCTTGGCGATGCCAGTCTTTCAGCAGAGTTTTCTGCCCTGCCCTTCGACCATCTGTTCTTCACAGGGTCGACGGCTGTGGGCCGCAAGATTATGAAAACAGCTGCAGAAAACCTCACACCCGTAACCCTGGAGCTGGGTGGGAAATCGCCAGCGATCATCAGCGAGAACAGCACCCTTAAACGTGCAGTCAGCTCTATCGCGACAGGCAAATACTTCAATGCGGGTCAAACCTGCATTGCGCCCGATTATGTACTGATCCATCAAAGCAAACGCGATGCATTCATTGCGCTGCTACGCGAAGAAACGCAAAGGCGTTATAGTGGTGCAACAGCGGAAAATGACCGCACGACGATCATCAACGATATGCAATATGCGCGTCTTTCCAATCTGTTGCACGACGCGGAAGGTAAAAGCGAAGCCATCATTCCGCTTCTGGAGATCTCTGCCACAGCAAGCCATCCACGCTTGATGACACCAACCGTAATTCTTGAGCCAGCGCCGACCAGCGCGATCATGAATGAAGAGATTTTTGGTCCCTTGTTGCCGATTATCAGCTATCGATCACTTGATGAAGCAATTGCTTATATTCTTGGACATGAGCGACCGCTGGCACTTTATTGCTTCAGCGATAACACGGCTGAAATCGACACTGTGCTTTCGCATGTCGTTGCAGGCGGCGTCTGTATCAATGACACGCTTTACCATTTCGCCTGTGGGGATCTGCCCTTTGGTGGGGTGGGACATAGCGGCATGGGACACTACCACGGCAAAGATGGCTTCCTCACCTTCTCCAAGGCCATGCCAGTACTGACCAAATATACGCCTGCATCAACCGATATGATCAAGCCGCCCTATACCGGGCTTGCCGACCGGATTATCCGCTTCATCACACGATAGACAATGTTGAAAGCAAACTTCTCAGCAATCTGTGATCCACAAAGACTATTCAAACCGCAAAATGCCCTATTTATATGGATATGCAGAAAATTCTAGCTAACCACATGGGGCAGCAAACGGGTGCAGAAGAAAAAAGACCCAGGTCGAATTTCCAAGAAGATATTGACGGCAATCCGTAATCGACCGGGTTTCAGGCCGCTTCACACCAATGTCACTGAAGGCGATATCGTTATTGCGTCCTATAATGTCCACAAGTGCATTGGCGTCGACAAGGTCTTCGACCCTCAGCGCACTGCCGATGTCATCAGTGAAATCGATGCGGACGTGATTGCCCTGCAAGAGGCAGACAAGCGCTTTGGCGAGCGCTCCGGTCTGCTTGATCTTGGCCTGCTCGAAAAACGCCACGGTCTCGTTCCTGTACCAATTACCTCAACCATGCCGAAAGGTCATGGCTGGCATGGCAATGTGCTGTTGTTTCGCGAAGGTGTGGTCCGCAATGTCCGTCAATTGTCGCTTCCGGGCGTAGAGCCGCGTGGAGCACTCGTTGCAGACCTGCAATTTGCATCCGGCCCATTGCGTGTCATTGCCGCCCATTTGGGCCTTTTGAAACGTTCGCGTGAACAGCAGGCGGAAAGCATCCTTTCCGCCTTGCAGGAAGCCGATACATTGCCAACATTATTGATCGGCGATCTCAATGAATGGCGTATCGGCAAGCGCTCGTCGCTCGCCTCACTCATGCCGATGTTCAATCACGTGGCGACGGCAGTACCAAGCTTTCCATCGCGCTTTCCGGTATTTGCACTGGATCGGGTCCTGGGTACGCCACATAATCTCGTAACTGCTGTCGAAGTTCATAACACACCGCTGGCACGCACGGCCTCCGATCATCTGCCAATCAAGGCGCATCTTGATCTCAAGACAGCGGCACAGCTTCTGGAAGAGTTCAACCCGTCTCTGCTGACAAGCAATACGAGTTCGGGAAGCTGATCTTTCTAGAGCATTTCCGGATTAGGTTGAATCATTAGAAATGCTTTATCTTTTTACTTTTACGCACATCTTGTTCCGAAAACCGGCTCCCACTTCGGGATGTGCTCTAGCGTCAGAGATAAGGCGATCCGAGCCAAATGATACGGTCGATCAGACGCTCGTAGAAGGGGCGATTTTTGAGACGTGTCAGGTTCACTTCCCGGCTTACATCGATCACCCTGCCGATGCGTTCTTCCACCTGAAGCGCGATATCACGATCAAGGATTTCCATGTCGACCTCGAAATTCAGTCGCAAGGAACGCGCATCGAGATTGGAAGAGCCGACATAGGACCATGCGCCGTCAATCGTCATCAGCTTGGAATGATTGAACGCCCCGCCCGCACGCCATATGCGGCAACCACCTTTCAGCAGCTGATCGAACTGCGCCCGCATGGCGCGATCCACGAGTTTCAGATTATTCACACCGGGAACAACCACATCTACCGACACGCCGCGCCGCGCCGCAGTGACTAGCGCACTGATGAGTTCACGATCAGGCAGAAGATAGGGCGACATGATCAGGATATGCTCCTGAGCAATTGAAAACGCACCCATCATCATGCGGTGATTTGTTTCGATATTCTTGTCCGGCCCTGAACCGACAACACGGATCAGCTTGCCTGTACCGGGTGGGTCTTTTGGTGCAGCAATGCTCCAGGCATCACCCGTCAGTAATTCGCCCGTCGCAAAGCGCCAATCCTCAGACGCGACATGGAAAAGATCGGCTATCGCCGGGCCTTCGACCCGAAAATGCGTGTCAAACGCAACCGCATCACCCGCAATGGCTTTCACAAATCCGGCACGAATATTCATGCCGCCGGTGAACGCCAGTTTGCCATCAACAATCAGGATTTTACGGTGCGTGCGCAAATTGGCATAAGGCAAGCGTAGTCCCATGATGATGTTGCCATTGAACACATCAACGGAAATGCCTTTGTCTTTCAGCAGATTGACGATGCTTGGAATGGAATAGCGCGCGCCGACCGCATCCACCAGGACCCGCACTTCCACACCGCGTTTGACTGCCTCGCCCAAGGCATCGGCAAATTGCTCACCAATCGCATCCCGATCAAAAATATAGGTTTCGAGCATGATGCTGCGTTCAGCCTTACCGATAGCCTCCAGCATGTCGGCATAAGCTTCGTCGCCAGTCTCCAGCATCTTGATGCTGTTGCCGCTCGTGAAATCATAAAGACTGACGGTGTCGCCAAGGATCTTCATCGCTCCGAACTGGCGACCAAAGGCAGCGCGCACCAGATCATTCGTCGTGTCAAAATGCGAGAGGTGGTAAAGCGCAATATTCCCCATATTGTCGCGCTGATGACTAAGCGTGCTGCGTCGGATGCGGTTGACCCCCGCCAGCGCATAGACCACTGCTCCCACGATAGGCGAAAGAACAATCACGCCAACCCAACCGAGTGCCGTTCGCACCTCATCCTTGGTCATGGTCGCATGAACAGCTGCAATCGCTCCAAGAACGACCGACAGGACCGCCAGAATATGCGGCCAATAGTGTGAAACCAGATCAAACATCAAACTGACTTTAAGCCAAAAAAAGTTTTTACTGCAAAGACATACCGTGTTCTTCCTCTTACACCAACAGGAGATTTTTTAGCCAACTCAAGTCTCACTTCCATCTCTGGCTAAATCTTTCAATTGCCTTATATTGTTGGTCGGGAATTCAAATTGAGGGACATCTTATGGCAACTGCACAGAATGACTTTAATCGTCCTATCGTTCCAGCCGAAGTCTCAGCCAAGTGGGGTTGGTTTATTGCACTCGGCGTCGCACTTCTGATCCTTGGCGGCATCGCTTTCGGCAATCTCGTGCTCGCGACAGTCGTTTCAGTCTACTATGTCGGCATCATGATGCTGGTTGCAGGCGTGATCGAAATCATCCACGCCTTTGGTGTGAAGACATGGGGCGGCTTCTTCTTCTGGCTGCTAAGCGGCCTGCTTTACGCGGCAGCTGGTATTGTCGCATTCGTCAATCCGATTCTAGCCGCGGGCGTTCTGACCTTCCTTCTGGCGGCAGCACTTCTGGGTGCGGGCGCATTCCGCATCTGGCTTGGCTTTAAATCCAAACCCGCAGCCGGTTGGGGCTGGATTGTAGCAGCAGGCGTCATCACGCTTTTAGCCGGTCTCGTCATCGCACTGAAATGGCCGGTCAACAGCCTGTTCATTCTCGGCCTGTTCCTCGCTATTGATCTTATTTTCCAAGGCTGGTCATTCATTGCTTTCGGCCTCGGCATCAAACGCTGATAACAGTACCAGGCAATCTAAAAAGCGGCGTGTTACACGTCGCTTTTTCATTTCAACTCGACCTTTTGGCCAATGACTGCTAGATGCTGCGCAACATCTTCGCAGCGCGCGTTTCGCGCCGCCCACACTTTGCCATTACGAGTTTCTTCATGTCCGCTGATCATCCTGTTTCAAAGCGCCGTACCTTCGCGATCATCGCGCACCCGGATGCTGGTAAGACCACGCTAACCGAAAAGCTGCTGCTGTTCGGCGGCGCTATTCAGCTTGCCGGTGAAGTGAAGGCCAAGAAGGACCGCATCCAAACCCGTTCGGACTGGATGAACATCGAACGCGACCGCGGTATCTCGGTCGTTACCTCGGTGATGACCTTTGAGTACAAAGACTGCATCTTCAACCTGCTTGATACGCCGGGCCACGAAGACTTTGCTGACGATACCTACCGCACGCTGACAGCCGTGGATTCCGCCGTCATGGTTATCGATGCCGCAAAGGGTATCGAGCCACGGACGCTGAAGCTCTTTGAAGTCTGCCGTATGCGCGATATTCCAATCGTGACCTTCGTCAATAAGATGGACCGAGAAGCACGCGACCCACTCGAAATTCTCGATGAGATCGAAGAAAAGCTGGCGCTCGATACTGCCCCAATCACATGGCCAATCGGCTCTGGCAAAAGCTTTGCCGGCACCTATGATTTGCACAATAATACCGTGCGCCAGAAGGATGCCGAAGAGCAGCCAACCAAGGTCAGCGGACCGGAAGAAGCAGCCAAACTTCTGCCCGAAAACGAACGTCAGGCATGGATCGACAGTCTGGAGCTGGCGCAGGGCGTTTGTCGCCCATTCGATCTCGAATCCTTCCGCGAAGGCCATATGACGCCAGTCTATTTCGGCTCGGCGCTCAAGAATTATGGTGTACGCGACCTGATCGAAGCGTTCTGCGATTTCGGCCCTTCACCACGCGACCAGCAGGCGGATAGCCGCATGGTTGGTGCAACCGAAGCGAAAATGACCGGCTTCGTATTCAAGATTCAGGCCAATATGGACCCGAACCACCGCGACCGCATCGCATTCCTCCGCGTTTGCTCGGGCACACTTTCGCGCGGCATGAAGGCCAAACTGGTCCGCACCGGTAAACCAATGAGCCTGTCCGCACCGCAGTTCTTCTTTGCCCGTTCGCGCCAGATTGCCGATGAAGCCTTCGCAGGCGATGTGGTTGGCATTCCGAACCACGGAACCCTGCGCATCGGTGACACGTTGACCGAGGGCGAAGACATCCTGTTCCGTGGTGTGCCAAACTTCGCACCGGAAATTCTGCGCCGCGTCCGCCTTGACGATGCGATGAAGGCAAAGAAACTGCGTGAAGCGCTTCAGCAGATGGCGGAAGAAGGCGTTGTGCAGCTCTTCGTGCCAGACGATGGTTCACCGGCAATTGTCGGCGTTGTCGGCGCGCTCCAGATCGACGTTCTGACCGAACGCCTCAAGATCGAATATTCGCTGCCTGTTGGGTTTGAAATGTCGCGCTTCTCTATTTGCCGCTGGATTACTGCGGAAGACCCAGCAGAACTTGACCGCTTCATTGCCTCGCATCGTGCCGACATCGCGCATGATCTCGACAATGATCCGGTCTTCCTCGCCCAGAACGGCTTCTCGCTCAACTACGAAGCCGAGCGCTGGAAGGCGATCCGCTTTGCCACGATCAAGGATTATCAGGTCCGCGACAAAGCTTGATGAATTCAATTACCCCATCCGCAGATGCGTCAGCTTCTGCGGATTGCGGATCAAATAGACGGCGCGGATCAATCCGTCCTTGATCTCGACAGCGGCCACTTGCGGCAGCCCATCGGCTTCAAGACTCATATGGCCGGGCAAGCCATCAAACAGCGCAAAATGATTGACGGCAGGCACCAGCCCCTCGGTCTTGCGTGCGATGCCCTCATAAAAGCGCATGATCTTTTCACGCCCGTAAATCGGGTTAAGCGCTGCATTGCGGATACCACCACCGTCGGAATACATCACGACGTCTTCCGCCAGCAGCCCTTTCAGCGCCGTCATGTCGCCGCTGCGGGATGCCTGAAAGAAAGCCTCAGCAATTGTCCGGCCACGATCCTCCGTCATGGAGAACCGCGTCTTCTCCTGCCGGACATGACTGCGCGCACGGCTTGCCAGCTGGCGACAGGCCACAGCATCGCGATCAAGCACACGCCCAACCTCGTCAAAGCCCAAATCGAACACGTCATGCAAAAGAAATGCCGCCCGCTCCAGCGGCGACAGACGATCAAGCGCCATCATCAGCGTCAATGTGATGTCATCGCTGCGATCTTCTTCGTCCTCGACAAGCGGTTCAGGCAACCATGTGCCGGGATAGGTTTCACGCCGCACGCGTGCTGATTTCAGATGGTCAAGCGCAAGACGACTGACCACGCGCGTGAGCCAGCCCTGCGGCTCGCGGATGGTTTCCCGATCAGCAGCACTCCAGCGCAGCCATGCATCCTGCACAATGTCTTCGGCTTCGGCATGGGTGCCAACCATACGATAGGCAATGCGGATGAGCCGAGGCCGCAAGGCCTCGAACACACCCGCATCACTCATATTTGGCTCAAGCGGCAGCTGCATCGGTTTTGACCGGGTGCACGAGACGGAAACCAACCGCGATGCGGTTCCATGCATTGATAGTGGTAATCAGCATGGTCAGATTGACGATCTCTTCGTCTGAGAAATATGCTTTCAAAGCATCAAAATCCTTATCCGGTGCGCCCGTCTGCGCCAGCAATGTCAGCGCCTCGGTCCAGCCAAGCGCTGCCCGCTCCCGCGCAGTATAGAGCGGTGATTCACGCCAAGCAGCAACCAGATAAAGGCGCTCTTCAGTTTCGCCAGCCTTCCGCGCATCAGCCGTATGCATATAGATACAATAGGCGCAGCCATTGATCTGAGAAGCACGGATTTTCACCAGCTCATAGAGGCTATATTCAAGTCCGGATGCGGCAACGCGCTTTTCCAGCTCCACCATTGCCTGCATGATCTGCGGTGCGAAAGTGTAAGGCGCAAGTCTCTGTTCCATGATCTCTTCTCCTTGATGTTGACCCGTGTTGGTCGCTCATCATCAGGACGAGATAGCTGCATGCGAATGTGACATGCCCCCATAAAAAAATCAGCTTTTTATTTCGAGAAGCGCGGCTGCAATTTTTTCTGCAAGCTTTTCAGCGACTTGCTCCTTGCTCATTTCCGACCACTCTTCGATGCCAGTGCGGCTCAAAATGCGCACGCGATTGCGATCTCCGCCCATCACATCGCCAGACACGTCATTGGCAACGATCCAGTCGGCACCCTTCTTCTCCAGCTTACGCCCGGCATTGGCGAGCACATCCTGCGTTTCCGCTGCAAAGCCAACCACAAGACCAGGACGTTTGGCACTATGACCAACTCCTGCCAGAATATCCGGGTTCTCAACCATGCTGAGCGTTGGTGCGCCCTCGCCGGGCTGTTTCTTGATCTTCTGGTCAGATGCACTGGCGGTTCGCCAGTCGGCAACTGCTGCCACCATCACGGCGGCATCAGCCGGTAAATGGCTTTCTACTGCCGCCTGCATCTCCCGCGCTGTTTCAACATGGGTGACGTTGACGCCCTGCGGATCAGGGATCGTAACGGGACCCGAAATCAGATGCACCGTGGCACCCAACTTCATGAGCGCGGCGGCAATCGCATGGCCTTGCTTGCCCGAGGAACGATTAGCGATATAGCGTACCGGATCAATCGGCTCATGCGTCGGCCCCGACGTCATGACAATTGTTTTGCCTGCAAGCGGTCTTGCCTGTGGCGCAAGCAGATTTTCAATGGCGGCCACGATCATGAGCGGCTCGCTCATGCGGCCTGTACCAGCCTCACCACTTTCCGCCATCTCACCCTTTTCAGGACCAATGAATTGCACACCGTCTTTTTCCAGTGTCAGGCGGTTGCGCTTCGTTGCCGGATTTTCCCACATGGCGGGATTCATTGCAGGTGCAACCAGCACCGGAACTTTGCGAGCAAGCAACACAGCGCTTGCCAGATCATCGGCAATTCCATTTGCCATTTTGGCCATCAGGCCAGCGGTCGCGGGAGCCACGACGATCAGATCGGCATCACGCGCAAGACGGATATGGCCGACATCCTGTTCGTCTTCACGCGAGAAAAGATCGGTAAACACATGATCGGCAGCAACTGCACCAATGGTCAGCGGCGTCACAAATTGCTGTGCGGCTGCCGTCATCAACGGGCGAACATGCGCGCCACGCTCCCGCAGGCGGCGGATAAGATCAGGCGTCTTATAGGCCGCAATCCCGCCGGAGATGATGAGGAGAATATGTTTGCCCTGCAATAAACCCGCAACAGGCGGCGAGGCAGTGGCTTGAGGCTTTGCCTCTTCAAGTCCACCCAGCAGAAGCCGTGCTTCTTCTTCCATCGAGCGCCCGTTCTGGGCAGCCCTCACACGCAGCCGCTCTTTCGCTGCGTCATCAAGATTGCGGATTGTGATACTGGCCATTTGATTGCACCGGCTTATTGCTGATGCAATCAATGAAATCACTCTTTTGTTGAATAATCAACAAACAGGTGTTCTAAAGCTCAATATAAAGCTTGATCGCAATCGCAGCCAGTGAAATTGCAATCACGACCTGCGCGATACGGCCCCAGCGTGAATGCCGCGCCTCGGCCTTGCCAATCGCTTCCGCCGTCGCTTCATCAAAGCGCAGGCCATTAACCGCCATATCATCGAGTGCAACCGATGCACGCTCCACGCGCGCCACCAGTTCCGGTGTCTTTCGGGTAAAATGCAGCAGTGCATAGGCACTGTCTTTTGCATCGAGCAACATGCCCTGTGGCCCCAGATTCTTGCGGATCCAGTCGCCAACGACAGGTTCTGCTGCCTTCCACATGTTGAAATGCGGATCGAGTGTGCGCGAAACACCTTCCACGACCACCATTGTCTTCTGAAGCATCAGAAGCTCTGGCCGCGTTTCCATGTCGAACAGTTCGGTGACTTCAAACAGCAGCGTCAAAAGCTTCGCCATGGAAATGGTTTCAGCTGGCTGGCCATGGATCGGCTCGCCAATAGCGCGGATTGCCTGCGCAAAGCTCGCCACATCATGGGTATGCGGCACGTAGCCTGCCTCAAAATGCACTTCCGCCACGCGAATATAATCGCGGGTGATGAAGCCATAAAGAATTTCCGCCAGAAAGCGCCGTTGCTGCTTGTTGAGCCGTCCGGTGATGCCAAAATCAACTGCAACGATCATGCCCTGCGGATCAACGAACAGATTGCCCGGATGCATGTCGGCATGAAAGAAGCCATCACGCAGCGTATGGCGCAGGAACGACTGGATCAGTGTTTCGGAAAGCTTTTTCAGATCAAAGCCTGCCGCTCTCAGCCCTTCGATGTCCGACATTTTAACGCCGTCGATCCATTCGAGCGTCAGAACATCGCGACCCGTGCGCTCCCAATCAACATTGGGAACGCGGAAGCCTGCATCGTCCTTGATATTCTCTGCAATCTCGGAAAGTGCCGCCGCTTCGAGCCGCAGATCCATTTCGATGCGCGTGGTCTGTTGCAGCGTTTTTACCATCTCGACCGGGCGCAGGCGCCGCGTAAATGGCACATGGCGCTCCTGCATGCGGGCAACCATGAAGAAACTCTCCAGATCATGCGCGAAACGCTGACGCACGCCGGGACGGATAACCTTGACCGCAACCTTATGCGGCGCGCCATTTTTCATGACATGCGCCGGATGCACCTGCGCCATGGATGCCGCCGCAATCGGCGCTTCGAAACTCACATACAGATCATCAATCTTGCGACCAAGAGAACTCTCGATTGCGGCAACGGCCTCAGCCTGCGGGAAGAAGTCAAGCCGATCCTGCAACAGTTCAAGATCAGCAGCAACATCCTTGCCTACAATATCAGGACGCGTTGCCAGAAACTGGCCAAGCTTCACATAAGAAGGGCCAAGCTTGTTCATCGCACGCGAAATGCGCTCGGAACGAGGCGCATCTTTCGCGCGCTTACGCGCAAGCATCTTCGCAACCTTATGCCCCAGCGCTGGCAGACCCGCGGCCTCATCAACCGGCAGGGAACTCAACACACCTTCGCGCGCCATGATCCAGCCAGCACGCATCAACCTCAGAGCCGCAGAAATATTGCTCATATCGGACTCAGAGCTTCCAGCCGGAATGAAGTGCTGCGATACCGCCAGTAAAATTACGATAGCTCACACGCTCGAAACCCGCCTCGCGGATCATGCGTGCAAAGTCTTCCTGCTTGGGGAATTTGCGGATCGATTCGACCAGATAGCTGTAGGAATCGGCATCGCCCGTAATCATCTTGCCAATCTGCGGGATAGCCCGAAACGACCACTGGTCGTAAACCTTGTCGAGAAGCGGCAGTTCCACTTCGGAAAACTCAAGGCACAAGAAACGACCGCCTGGCTTCAGCACGCGATAGGCTTCTGAAAGTGCCTTATCGATATGCGGGACGTTACGGATGCCGAATGAAATCGTGTAAGCATCGAAGCTGGCATCTTCAAATGGCAGCTCTTCCGCACTGGCTTCAACAAATTCGAGATTGTCGGCAAGCCCCTTCTTGATGGCACGTTCACGACCGACGCCAAGCATAGAGCCATTGATATCCAGAATGGTGACTTGTGCCTGTCGACCGGAAGCTTCGACAATACGGAATGCAATATCACCGGTTCCGCCTGCAACGTCGAGTGATGTCCAGCCCGGACGCTTTGACGGTGCCAGCCAGCCAATCATCGCATCTTTCCAGACACGATGCAGACCACCGGACATGAGATCGTTCATCACATCGTAACGCTTGGCAACCTTATGGAAAACGTCGTTGACCAGCCCCTGCTTGGCATCTTCATCGACCGCTTTGAAGCCGAATGAATGCTCCATGCCACCTTGCGCGCCCACGCGGTCCGCATTGCCGTTCTGCTGGCTCATAACTCATCCTGCCGGTTCATGTGCGAAACGAAGCCGATCTCCGTTTTCCGTTTGCTTGATGCATATAAAGCTTGTACCGGACGATACAAGCACAGACCGCCAGCCGATACCCCTTTTGTGATCTCCACTTGCGCATCTGTGCAAAATGTTCAAAGAAATAGAAAACTGTGCGTGCGCGCCTGCCACGCGTTTTCTCCGGCTTGATTAGCCGTTACAGTCGATAAAGATAACAAGAAAAGTGGAAACAACATGGGCGTTAATGTCGTCAGCCATCCGCTTGTCCAGCACAAGCTCACCATTATGCGCAAGCGCGAAACCTCGACCGCCAGTTTCCGGCGTTTGCTGAAAGAAATATCGCTGCTGCTTTGCTATGAAGTGACGCGCGATCTCGAACTGACCACCATGCATATCGATACACCGATGATGCCAATGGAAGCGCCTATCCTCGAGGGAAAGAAGCTGGTCTTCGCCTCCATCCTGCGCGCAGGCAATGGTCTTCTCGAAGGCATGCTGGATTTGGTGCCCGCTGCACGCGTGGCTCATATCGGCCTCTATCGTGACCATGACACGCTGCAGCCAATTGAATATTACTTCAAGGCCCCGGAAGATATCGTCAATCGCCTCATTATCGTGGTTGATCCAATGCTTGCCACCGGACATTCGGCCATTGCAGCTATCGATAAGCTGAAAGAGCGCGGCGCAACCAATATCCGCTTCCTCTGCCTGCTCGCAGCACCCGAAGGCATCGAACGTTTCACTGCAGCCCATCCGGACGTCGAAGTGTTCACAGCTTCCATTGATGAACGCCTCGATGAAAAGGGCTACATCGTTCCCGGTCTTGGTGATGCCGGCGACCGTATGTACGGCACGAAGTAAGTTTCAACCTTACGATAAACGGCTCATTGATCCGCGTTCTGACTGCTCAATAATTGGTATTGAGTGGTCGGCGCGGATTTTTTATCTTCTCAGGAACAGAAGAGATGGAAGATTGATTATGTCCACGGACACACGCCTGACAGAACTCGAGATAAGGGTCGCCGAGCAGGAGAAGACCATTGAGGAGCTTTCATCCGTGCTGGCTGAGCAGTGGAAGACGATTGATCAACTAAACAAAAAGCTGTCGGCGCTGACAGATCGCTTTCTGACACTGGAAGAGCAAACGGCTCCCGAAATCCCCGTCACCAAGCCCCCGCACTGGTAAGATCATGATTGAGATTATAACGCTTGCTGACCGGCCCGACTTTGCCGCAACGTGCGCCAAATGGAACCACAAGGAATGGGGATATTTGTCAGGCGCAACCGAAGACGATATCGTTTCCGGCCTACAGGATATCATCCATTCTACTGACAGACAGGCAGCCCGTGCAGCACTATGGAAGGGCGAACTCGCCGGATTTGTCCTGCTGATCCACAATGATCTGGATAGCCATCCTCATCTCAAGCCGTGGGTTGCGAGCCTGCTCGTTGCACCAGAATACCGCGGGAGAGGAGTTGCGAAGGCTCTTATGGCCGCAATCGAAAGCGCCGCCCGAGAATTCGGCTATACTGAAGCCTATCTTTATACGGACAAGCCCGACCTATATCGCAAAATTACCTGGATCGACTTCGAAGAACTGAAGGGTGACGACGCAGGCATGTTAATTATGCACAAGGAAATCGCGCGGGGTTAATCGCGCGATTCTTTTACATCTCTTACGATGCTGCTGGTATCGGACAGCTCACGCCAGTGCCGCGCAAACCGCAATAACCGTTCGGATTCTTGGCCAGATACTGCTGATGATAATCTTCCGCGTAGTAGAACGTCGGAGCATCAGCAATTTCCGTCGTGACGGGTCCAAGACCGCGAGCAGCAAGTGCATCCTGATAGACGCCCCTGCTCTTTTCCACGGCTTCACGATCTGCTCCGTCAAAGGTATAAATCACAGAACGGTAAGTCGTACCGATATCGTTGCCCTGTCGCATTCCTTGCGTCGGATCATGCTCTTCCCAAAACAGCGACAACAGTTCTCCAAGGCTCACAACCTTTGGATCGTAAACCACCAGAACCACCTCGGCATGCCCGGTCAGACCGGTGCAGGTTTCCTCATAGGTCGGGTTTGGCGTAAGGCCGCCCGCATAACCAACGGCAGTTAGGTAAACACCTGGAACCTGCCAGAAAAGCCGCTCAGCCCCCCAGAAACAGCCCATACCAAACATGACCTGCTTCATGCCCTCAGGCCATGGACCTTTAAGCGGCTGACCAGACACGAAATGCCTCGAAGCCGTAGGGATAGCGTCTCCACGGCCTGGCAAGGCGTCGTCCTGCGAAGGCATTTCAATCTTCTTGCGATAGCTGTCTAGGAAACCCATTCAACACCTCCTGAGGCGCACCGAATATGTGCGCAATCCTCGTGTATAAATTCACGACCAGTCATCATGCCTGCCAACCGGCTTCAAGCTCACGCACTGAAAATGCCCAACGGCTTCTCACGACGATGACCAGCTATGTAAAACAGAAGTGCAAGGACACCGAAAACGAGCCAGCCGGGCTGTTCAAGCACGGGAAGCACCAGCCTGTCCCACGCTGCTGATCCTATATAGTGCGTCACGAATGCTTCTGCAGCCCCCAGCATCTCGGGCGCGCCGCGTTCCCAGATCTCGAGAAGAGGTTTGGTCACCAACTCCGACGCCCCAACAGAGCGCGCACCATCTAGAATGGCAAAGATGACGCCTAATGCCAGAAACAAAACCGCGAAACTGCGCAAAACAAAACGGAACACGATTCTCTGCCTTTGAATTTACACGTCCGCATCATGCAAAAATGCGCGCCATTTGCCATTCAATCTATGTGTTATCAGTCACTAAATTATAGCACAGACCGACTATTACGCCCAAGGCGCGGAAACCTCCAAAACAGCTTCCGCATTATATGTAACAAAAACAGTAAGTTAGATAAGTTTTCATAAACTTCACACAGGCCAGAATAAATTAAAGCGAAAACTGGCAAATAGCAGTTGAACATATGCGTATTCTGGCTATATTGCGCGCCGCACCACCTGTTTTGGCAACTAACCAATGCCTGATTTGAAAAATGGTGGTGCGTTTGCAAGAGTTCTTACCGCAACGGCGGATTTCAAGACAGCAAATCAGACGGAGAGGTGGCCGAGTGGTTGAAGGCGCACGCCTGGAAAGTGTGTATACGGGGAACCGTATCGCGGGTTCGAATCCCGCTCTCTCCGCCAGTTCCTAAAACCAACAACTGTCGACGCAATTCGCTTTGTACAAAAGCTTATATCCATCACACCGATGTGTATATTCTTTGGACACTCCACACTTTGCGCATGGCCTCCATTATCCTATTTTCGCGTGGGTTTGGTTTGGAGATGACAGACTTTCACTCGCTCACCGTTTTTCCTCTTGCGCCACACACAGCCCTCTTTTCTTGGCTGCCCTTTATAACGATAAATCTCCGCGCGATGCTTGCTTTTATAAGTCTGGTTGGAGAAATCGTGGCCGCCAATACGGACATTTTTGCCAAGACGAACTTCGGCATTTGTTGGCATGCTGAACATTGTCAGCAACGAGCAAATCAAAACGAACGAGACAGGCTTCATCAGATAGTCCTTAACCGCGACTACCCCCCATATCAGGAAATTCGAGGCCATTGTGGGATGAATCCTTGAGGCTCAGGTCTTAACAGCTTGATTGAACGTGTTGCGCTTGGCCGTGGTCTTGATCCGGACCAGCCTATGAACCTCAACAAAGTCACGGAAACCGTCTAGCTTTTCCGCACATTTACGTGGCCTCCAGAGTTAGCCTCACGGAGGTTTAAAAATAACGTAGCCCCGGTCAACTCTTGTTGCCGGGGCTTTTCTCTATGCAGATAGCGGTATCGTTTTGGACCAGCCTTTAAGGGTTTAATTGCCTGGTCTTTGGCTTCCAAAGATGCTGATTGCCGTTGCATGGGGGCTTGGAGTTGCATCCTTGCCGATCCTGCACCAGGCACTATTTTCAGACGCGGAACGCTGCGGCTTTTATGCTGTTTCTTATTTGTCTCTTGTTTGATTTTCGGTGCGGGTTTTGTCGTTTTGTGTCGCGTTTTGTGGTGTCGCTCTGGTTGTTGGCGGCTGGATGGGATTAAATTCCGGGTGCGTGCAGGCAACAAAAAAACCCGCCTTGGGGCGGGTTGTTTTTTGGTTGCGGGGGCAGGATTTGAACCTGCGGCCTTCAGGTTATGAGCCTGACGAGCTACCGGGCTGCTCCACCCCGCGTTAAGGGCTTAATTTGTATGACCGGATTTGGTATTTTTTGCGCTTATCGCTGATGAAAGCTGTTTTGTATGATTATGAGAAGATGTTGATGATTTGTGTGCTTAGCAGACCTGGCAGCGACCTACTCTCCCGTGTCTTAAGACAAAGTACCATTGGCGCTGGAGCGTTTCACGGCCGAGTTCGGAATGGGATCGGGGTGCAGCCGCTCCGCCATAACCACCAGGTCGGCGAAGAACACAAATATGAGAAGCTGGTTGTCTTTCGTGCAGATAATAAAACGATATCAGTTTAAGCGTTTCGAAGCGAAGCTTCGCAAGGCCGACTGGCCGTCGCCGATGTTTCGGCGTGCTGTCCGCAGGCTAGCCTGACGTTAGTCAGGCGCTCAGCCGTAAGGACATAAACTAAACTAATATCTATCGAACTTGGTTCGATGGATATTGTAAATGAGAATGATCAAGTCGATCGAGCTATTAGTACCGGTAAGCTACATGCGTTGCCGCACTTCCACACCCGGCCTATCAACGTGGTAGTCTTCCACGGCTCTGATAGGGAATACTCGTTTTTAGGTGGGTTTCCCGCTTAGATGCCTTCAGCGGTTATCCCGTCCGTATATAGCTACCCTGCTATGCCGTTGGCACGACAACAGGTCCACCAGAGATACGTCCATCCCGGTCCTCTCGTACTAGGGACAGATCCTATCAATATTCCTACACCCACGGCAGATAGGGACCGAACTGTCTCACGACGTTCTGAACCCAACTCACGTACCGCTTTAAATGGCGAACAGCCATACCCTTGGGACCTGCTCCAGCCCCAGGATGCGATGAGTCGACATCGAGGTGCCAAACAACCCCGTCGATATGGACTCTTGGGGGTCATCAGCCTGTTATCCCCGGCGTACCTTTTATCCGTTGAGCGATGGCCCTTCCACGCGGGACCACCGGATCACTATGACCGACTTTCGTCTCTGCTCGACTTGTCAGTCTTGCAGTCAGGCAGGCTTATGCCATTGCACTCGACGAACGATTTCCGACCGTTCTGAGCCTACCATCGCGCGCCTCCGTTACTCTTTAGGAGGCGACCGCCCCAGTCAAACTACCCACCATACACGGTCCTGGACCCGGATAACGGGCCGCAGTTAGACATCCATATAGATAAGGGTGGTATTTCAAGGATGACTCCACAATGGCTGGCGCCACTGCTTCAAAGTCTACCACCTATCCTACACATGTCGACACGAATGCCAGTGTAAAGCTATAGTAAAGGTGCACGGGGTCTTTCCGTCTAACCGCAGGAACCCCGCATCTTCACGGGGAATTCAATTTCACTGAGTCTGCGTTGGAGACAGCGGGGAAGTCGTTACGCCATTCGTGCAGGTCGGAACTTACCCGACAAGGAATTTCGCTACCTTAGGACCGTTATAGTTACGGCCGCCGTTTACTGGGGCTTCAATTCAATGCTTGCACATCTCCTCTTAACCTTCCAGCACCGGGCAGGCGTCAGACCCTATACGTCGTCTTGCGACTTCGCAGAGCCCTGTGTTTTTGGTAAACAGTCGCTACCCCCTGGTCTGTGCCACCCTCCAATAGTTGCCTATAGAAGGGTCACGCTTCTTCCGAAGTTACGCGTGCATTTTGCCGAGTTCCTTCAACGCAGTTCTCTCAAGCGCCTTGGTATTCTCTACCAGTCCACCAGTGTCGGTTTAGGGTACGGTCTATATGCAGGAGCTATTTCCTGGAACCGCTTCGCTGCACATTCAATCCAATAAGAATGTACAACACACGCAATCCGTCACTACCTGCAGGCCCACGAATATTAACGTGGTTCCCATCGACTACGCCTTTCGGCCTCGCCTTAGGGGCCGGCTAACCCTGCTCAGATTAACTTTAAGCAGGAACCCTTGGACTTTCGGCGAGGGAGTCTCTCACACTCCCTTTATCGTTACTCATGTCAGCATTCTCACTTCCGATACCTCCAGGATGTCTCACGACTGTCCCTTCACAGGCTTACGGAACGCTCCGCTACCACGCACATACGTGCATCCACAGCTTCGGTGTATGGCTTTA
>NZ_PYSY02000001.1:2035000-2272500 GCF_003049685.1 Brucella pituitosa
TTGCGGCCCCATTGTAAAGCTCCCGTCACTATTGAGCTTCAACAACTTCAAATGAGTGAGCGTCTGACAAAGGCCATGGACGCTGCTTTTTGGCAATCCGGTCTGACGCACGAGATCCGAAAGTTTGAGCCCATCACGGCTCTCCGCAATACAATCGAGAATCTGCGTCGCCCTCACCACAGCTGGAACCAGCTTCAAGGAACTTTCTTCATCACCTACAGTTTTATCCATATGCCCTCTTTACCCAACCGACAGATGAATTGACTTTGGCGCTGTCGGCTGGTTTATTCAGTATATCGTATAGAGTTCAATATATTGAACTTCCCTCTGACGCAACACCGAGATGGAACATCAGATATGATTGCCTTGAAAGATAAATCGCTGCTGAAATCGCAATGCCTTGTGGACGGCCGCTGGATTGATGCCGCCGATGGCAAAACCATTGACGTGACCAACCCGGCAGACGGCTCTGTCATTGGAACCGTTCCTTCTCTCTCCGTCGATACTATTAAAGAGGCAATCAACGCTTCGAACAAGGCACTTCCGGCATGGGCTGCAAAGACCGCCAAAGAACGTGCAGGAATCCTGCGCAAATGGTTCGACCTGATTGTCGCCAATGCAGATGACATTGCACTGATCATGACATCGGAGCAGGGCAAGCCACTCACTGAAGCACGCGGCGAAGTTATTTATGCAGCCTCGTTCATTGAATGGTTCGCCGAGGAAGCTAAACGCATCTATGGCGACACGATCCCTGCCCCGCAAAATGGCCAACGCCTTACTGTTATCCGCCAACCGGTCGGCGTGACCGCTGCGATCACCCCCTGGAATTTCCCCGCGGCAATGATTACCCGCAAGGCAGCGCCTGCTCTGGCCGCTGGCTGCACGATGATCGTTCGTCCTGCCGATCTCACCCCGCTGACGGCCCTCGCCCTCGGTGTGCTAGCTGAGAAGGCGGGCATTCCTGCAGGCGTTCTGCAGATCGTGACAGGCAAAGCCCGTGAAATCGGCGCCGAACTCACCAGCAATGAAATCGTGCGCAAGCTTTCCTTCACCGGCTCGACCGAAGTTGGTCGTCTTTTGATGGCGCAGTGTGCACCGACCATCAAGCGTATTTCACTGGAGCTTGGTGGCAACGCACCTTTCATCGTGTTTGATGATGCCGACATTGATGCTGCTGTCGATGGCGCGATGATTTCGAAATATCGTAACGCTGGCCAAACCTGCGTTTGCGCCAACCGCATCTATGTTCAGCGCGGCGTCTACGACAAGTTTGCTGAAAAGCTGGCAGCGAAAGTGAAAGAACTGAAAGTCGGCAACGGCACCGAACCGGGCGTCGTCATCGGCCCGATGATCGAAGAAAAAGCCATCACCAAGGTCAAGGCGCATATTGAAGATGCGGTTTCCAAAGGTGCAAAGCTCATCGCGGGTGGCAAGGAACTGGGTGGCCTGTTCTTTGAACCGGGCATTTTGACCGGCGTTACCTCAGATATGCTTGTTGCCAAGGAAGAAACCTTCGGCCCGCTCGCACCACTCTTTGCCTTCGACACCGAAGAAGAAGTGATCGCTGCCGCCAACGACACGATCTTCGGTCTGGCTGCTTACTTCTATACAGAGAACTTCAGCCGTGCGATCCGCGTTAGCGAAGGTCTTGAATATGGCATGGTCGGGCACAACACCGGACTGATTTCCAATGAAGTTGCGCCATTCGGTGGTGTGAAGCAGTCAGGCCTCGGTCGTGAAGGCTCGAAATACGGCATCGAAGAATATCTCGAAACCAAATATATCTGCAGCGCCTACAAGCGCTGAAATTAACCCGGACGACTTTAAAAAGGTGGCACGCATTGTTCGTGCCACCTTTTTTATTTATAGACGATGCAAACAATCCCTTGGGTGTTTGCCCGCAAAAAATCCGGAAAACTTCATGCTGCGCCGACTCTATGACTGGACGATCTCGCTTGCTGCCCGAAAGTCTGCCGAATATTGGCTCGCTTTCATCGCTTTCGTAGAAAGTTCGGTGTTTCTGGTGCCTGCCGATGTACTCTTTCTACCGATGGCGCTCGCACGCCCGGAACGGGCCTATCGTTATGCTTTGGTTGCAACCATCTTTTCCGTTCTCGGTGGCATAGCAGGCTGGTATCTCGGTTATCATGCCTATGAGCAGGTCGCAAAGCCAGTACTGGAAATGTATGGCAAGCTCGACACGTTTGAGCAAATGCGCGGCACAACCAGCGCAGACATGATTCTTCTGATGCTCATCACATCAGGCCTCGCACATCTGCCACCAATCAAGGTTGTCACCATTCTGTCCGGTGCTGCGGGCATCAATATCTGGCTGTTCATCGCATCGGCCATCATTGCGCGCGGCGCACGCTTCTTCTTCCTAGCATGGCTATTGAAGCGCTACGGCGAACCAATCCGTGGTTTTATCGAAAAGCGCCTTGGCCTGATTGCAAGTCTCGTGGCAGTCGTCTTGATCGCGCTGTTCTTTGCAGTGAAATATCTTCACGCCTGAGCAGTTCGCCCAAACTCGGTCAAAATAAGTTGCTTGGAGACAAGCCAGTTATTTGCCTTAAGAATAAGAAAGCCTTTTCAGGGAATCCCATATGGCGTTTGCACTCACTAATCCGGTCGGCAAAGTACAGGCATGGACCGCAGGCATCATGACAATTGGCCTTGCCGCAACCGTCGGCACGGCGCTGGGTTTCGAGCATCTGGCTGGCTTCATGCCCTGCAAGCTCTGCCTCGAACAACGCACGCCTTATTATATAGGCGTGCCGGTTCTGGCGGCAGCATGGGCATCTTACGGCCTGAAATGGCCCCCGATCCTGACACGCGGCCTGATCCTGATTGGTGCGTTGCTGATGACCTTCGGCTTAGCGCTTGCCATCTATCACACAGGCGTAGAACTCAAATACTGGCCGGGTCCGGCTGATTGCAGTGCGGCCACCATGAAGGTCACACTCGATGCAGGCAATCTGCTCGGCGATCTCAACGCGACCCGCCCGCCTGCATGTGACAGCGCGCCTGGCTTCTTCCTCGGCCTGTCGTTTGCCGGATGGAATGTTGTCGCAAGCCTGCTCTTTGCAGCGATTGGCTACTATGGCGCGTTTGGAAAAGGTGGGAAGTAAGAGCAAGTTCTGAGGAAGTTTTTCTTTCTTCGCAAAGGCTCATGTGTCTGAATCAAAAAGCGGCAGGCCGTGGCGAAAATGGTGATTTTCGAGTATCGAAGCGGAGTGTACTTTTAGGTACATGAGCATCGGAACGCAGACAAATTGCCATTTGCAGACCGGCATGGCGACTTTTGGAACAGACACTAAGGTTCCAGTTCGACATCCCAGTACAGAAAGTCGAGCCAGCTGTCGTGAAGATGGTTGGGTGGGAAAAGGCGCCCATTATTGTGCAGATCCTGCACCGTGGGCGTGACCGGCTTCTGGCGCGGCCACATATGCGCGCTCGCCGGCATCAAGCCGCCCTTGCGCAAATTGCAGGGAGAACAGGCGGCGACCACATTTTCCCACGTCGTCTCGCCGCCATGGCAACGCGGGGTGACGTGATCAAAGGTCAGATCATGCGGTGAGCCACAATACTGACATTCAAAACGATCACGCAGGAACAGGTTGAAGCGCGTAAACGCCGGATAGCGCGGCGGCTTCACATAATCCTTCAGACAGATCACGCTCGGCAAACGCATGGAAAACGATGGTGAGGATACGACCTGATCGTATTCCGCCACGATATGCACGCGTTCAAGAAAGACTGCCTTAATCGCATCCTGCCAGGACCAGAGCGATAAAGGGTAATAGCTGAGCGGCCGATAATCCGCATTGAGAACCAGAGCAGGCAAACCACTGCTCGAAACGGTTCGGGGAGAGACGGCTACATTCAAGGGCGCACCTCCTTCAGAGCAACTCCGAAAGGAAAAGTGCGAATGGCTTTCCATGCGGAATTGCGCTCTTCATCGAAGCGCCGCGCGTCCATTCTGGGCGCAACCTACGACGCTCCAACCTTGCAAAAGGCAGCAGTGCGATAGGCAGGGTACCAAGTTTCTGCGAATCGAAATGCCGTCATTCACCTGATGCAAATAATGTAATCCCGACGTGACAGCATTGTGAAGCAGAAACGCATTTATGTCCCCGGAAACACGCAAGTTTTACAGAAGGGGCGCAGCCTCCCGCCCCTTAATCGCAGCATAATATGCCCAGAACAAACGTGCTGCCACACCGCGCCACGGCGCCCAGTCTTCCGAAAGCAGACGAAGAGCGGCTGCATCGGGTCTCGTTTCATGCGCAAAAGCGTGACCAACAGCCGTTTGCAGCGCCACATCGCCCGCCGGAAACACATCAGGATGACCAGCGGCAAACAGCAGATAGACTTCAGCAGTCCATGGACCGATGCCCTTGATAGTGGTCAGTGCCTTGATCGCCTCTTCGGCAGGCAGATCGCACAGTCCATGCAGATCGATTGCCTCTTCTGCCAAGGCTTCACTCAAAGCAAACAGCGTTCTCTGTTTTGGGCGCGAAAGCCCGGCAAAACGCCATGCCTCTTCCCCGCCTGCAATATAAGCCTCCGGTGTCATTGGATCGATCACCTGCTTGAACCGTGCCCATATTGCGCTCGCACTGGCCGTTGAAACCTGTTGTGCAACGATAATCGAGGCAAGACTTTCAAAGCCCGGCTGAGACCTGCGAAGCGGTACAGCATGAGAACGGCTGCGGATATCGAGCAACCGTGGGTCAGCTACTCCCAGCGCTTCGAGCCCGGCTTCAATATCGTCCAATGTATCGATCCGCCGCATCGTCAGGCCTTTCATTTCAGTTAGAGCGTCCTTTGTGCGTCCATTCGGACGCACAAAGGACGCTCTAAACTATCGAAACTACGCATCGTGCTTTCCGAAAATCGATTCCGATTTTCGGGCCGATGCTGTAACTGCAAAGTACCAATGCAATCAAATGACAATCAACTGACATGATCATGACCCAGCCCGTATATCGCTTCGCTCCAAGCCCCAATGGTCAATTGCATCTTGGCCACGCCTATTCCGCACTTCTCAATGCACAAATGGCACAGACAAGCGAAGGGCGCTTTCTGCTGCGCATGGAAGACATCGACACCGCTCGCTGCACACCTCAACTCGAACAAGGCATCTACGATGATCTCCACTGGCTTGGGCTTGAATGGGAACAGCCGGTGCGCCGCCAGTCAGAGCATTTTGACGAATATCGCAACGCACTGACCAAGCTTGCCGACAAGGGGCTCGTCTATCCCGCCTTTCTGAGCCGCACCGAGGTACGCGAGATCATCGGCGAAGCCCATGCCAAAGGGCAGGAATGGCCTGCCGACCCTGACGGCACACCGCTTTATCCGCAGGGCGAACGAAACTTGAGCGAAAAAGAGCAGATGGAGCGCATCGTCTCCGGTGCCCCCTATGCATGGCGGCTCAATATGGAGAAAGCGCTCGAGGTGGCTGGCGAAGCGCTCTTCTGGAACGAAAGCGGCACCGGACTTATCGAGGCAGATCCTGCGCAATGGGGCGACGTGGTGATTGCCCGCAAAGACACCCCCACGAGCTATCATCTATCCGTTGTGGTGGATGATGCGCTGCAAGGCATCACGCATATTGTCCGCGGACGCGATCTGTTTCATGCAACATCCGTGCATCGGCTTCTGCAAAAGCTTCTGGGCCTGCCGGAACCGCTTTATCATCATCACGATCTGGTGCTGGGCGATGATGGTTTGAAACTATCCAAAAGCCGTAAGGATACGGCACTCAGCAGCTTGCGCGAACAGGGCTTTACGCCTGACGATATCCGCGCAAGACTGTCGCTGTAAAAACTATTTTCGCCGCAGCGTCACAGATGATGTGCCCACGCGCTGATTGACGAAAGCGCGCTAAAGCGGTTCAAAGACAGCATGATAGCTGGCACTGAAGGGTGCTGGCGGTGATTTTGTTTATTTTGAAGGAGGCAGAGCCATGGTTTCTCAGAAAGCCGGTAACTACGTTGAGATAGAAGGCTTGCGCGTTGCCCCTGAACTGGTGGAGTTTCTGGCCAAGGAAGCCGCACCCGGCACTGGCGTTGAACCACAGGCCTTCTGGAAGGGCTTCGCCGCCATCATCCGCGATCTCGCACCGAAGAATCGCGCCCTTCTCAAAAAGCGCGACGACCTGCAGGCCAAGATCGATGCCTGGTACAAGGACAATCGCGACAAAGGCTATTCGCAGGCTGACTACCAGCAATTCCTGAAGGATATCGGCTATCTCCTGCCCGAAGGCGGAGAATTCAAGGTCTCAACCGCTAATGTCGATCCGGAAATCATGCATATTGCCGGACCGCAGCTTGTCGTTCCGGTCATGAATGCCCGCTATGCGCTCAATGCTGCCAATGCACGCTGGGGTTCGCTCTATGATGCGCTTTACGGCACCGATGCTATCTCTGAAGATGATGGCGCGGAAAAAGGCAAAGGCTACAACCCGAAGCGGGGCGAAAAAGTCATCGCATGGGCGAAAAACTTCCTCGATGAAAGCGCACCGCTTGCCACCGGCAACTGGGCCAACGTCGCCGGTCTCGCCGTCAAGGACGGCAAGCTTGAAATCAAGCTGACCGACGGTTCGGCAACGGCGCTGAAGGATGCCAACCAGTTCAAGGGTTATAATGGCGATGCGGCGGCACCGACCAATGTGCTGCTGGCCAAGAACAACATGCATGTTGATATCGTAATCAATGCGGACAGCCCGATCGGCAAGACCGATCCGGCCCATATTGCCGATGTAGTTCTGGAATCTGCTGTCAGCACGATTCAGGATTGCGAAGATTCGATTGCAGCAGTCGATGCGGAGGACAAGGTTGCTGTTTATCGCAACTGGCTCGGCCTGATGAATGGCAAGCTCGAAGACACGTTCGAGAAGAACGGCAAGCAGATGACGCGCCGCCTCAATGGCGACCGCAGCTATCACGCGCCAGATGGCTCCGAACTCAGCCTCAAGGGCCGTTCGCTGATGCTCATCCGCAATGTCGGCCATCTGATGACCAACCCGGCGATCATTGATGCCGACGGCCACGAAGTGCCGGAAGGTATAATGGATGCAGCCTTCACCAGCCTGATCGCGCTGCACGATATCGGCCCCAATGGTCGCCACATGAATTCGCGCGAAGGCTCGGTCTATATCGTCAAGCCGAAGATGCACGGGCCGGAAGAAGTGGCTTTCGCCAACGAAATCTTCACCCGTACCGAAGAGTTGCTCGGCATGAAGCCCAACACACTGAAAATCGGCATCATGGATGAGGAACGCCGCACCACGGTTAACCTCAAGGAAGCGATCCGCGCTGCCAAGGAACGCGTCGTCTTCATCAATACCGGCTTCCTTGACCGCACTGGCGACGAAATCCATACCTCGATGGAAGCTGGCCCGATGATCCGCAAGGGCGACATGAAGCAGGCCGCCTGGATCGGCGCTTATGAACAGTGGAATGTCGATATCGGTCTTGAATGCGGCCTTTCCGGCCATGCGCAGATCGGTAAGGGCATGTGGGCCATGCCGGACCTGATGGCCGCGATGCTGGAACAGAAAATCGCCCATCCGAAGGCTGGTGCGAACACCGCCTGGGTGCCATCGCCAACCGCTGCAACGCTGCACGCAACCCATTATCATCAGATTGATGTTGCAAGCGTTCAGGAAAAGCTGAAGAGCCGCCCGCGTGCCAAGCTCGACGATATTCTGTCGGTGCCGGTCGCCCCTCGTCCAAACTGGACGCCGGAAGACATTCAGCACGAAATCGACAACAACGCACAGGGCATCCTCGGCTATGTCGTGCGCTGGGTTGATCAGGGCGTTGGCTGCTCGAAAGTGCCGGACATCAACAATGTCGGCCTGATGGAAGATCGCGCAACGCTGCGTATCTCGGCACAGCACATCGCAAACTGGCTCTATCATGGTGTGGTTTCGGAAGCGCAGGTCATGGAAACGCTTAAGCGCATGGCAGCCGTTGTGGACAAGCAGAATGAAGGCGATCCGCTTTATCGCCCGATGGCCGCAAACTTCGACAAGTCGATTGCTTTTCAGGCCGCTTGCGATCTGGTTTTCAAGGGCCGCGAACAGCCAAATGGCTACACCGAGCCAGTCCTGCATCGCCGCCGGTTAGAACTGAAAGCGCAAGGCTAATCAGGAATTATTCGGACAGATAGAATGCGGCGGGAGAAATCCCGCCGTTTCTGTTTTCGAAATCGCTTGACTCCATTATAATAGATATTAATTCTAAGATAATGGAAAATATAAATGAGCATCTCGACAACGCCATTGGCGAAAATCTGCGTCGCCTGCGCCTTGCGCAAGGTATGACGCTGGATGCGCTTGGTGACGCGTCAGGTGTCAGCCGCGCCATGATCTCGCGGATCGAGCGTGGCGAAACCAGCCCGACCGCACAGCTTCTGGCGCGCATTTGTGCAGCGCTCGGCACATCGCTCTCAGCCTTCTTTGCTGATGCGGAAGCCCCCGCCTCTCCATTGCTCACGCATGATCGCCAACCAGTCTGGCGTGATCCGGATACGGGCTATATCCGGCGGTCTGTTTCGCCACCGGCAACGGGGTCGAATATCGACATGATCGAGGTCGAATTTCCCGCAGGCGCAAAGGTCACTTTTGCACCACAAGCGGCCAATGCCGGCATCACACAGCATTTGTGGCTCCTGAATGGGCAGATGGAAATCACCGTTGGAGCAACCGCCTATCAGCTCCATACCGGCGACTGTCTTTATATGCCGCTCGTTGAAGGCATTACCTTTCATAATCCCGGCAACTCGACCGCCCGTTATACAATCGTACTCGAACGCCGCAGCAGTCTTTGAAAGCAATCAGCATGATCAGCCTTCTCAATTTCGAAGAAGCCAAAGCCGCCGTCCCGGCACTTGCCGAAATCCTAACAGATTGCGTCAATGGCGGCGCATCGGTTGGTTTCATGGCACCATGTGAATGGCAGGGTTTCATCCCCTACTGGAACCGTATCGCCAACGAAGTCGAAAGCGGCGACACGGCCCTTCTGGTTGCCGAACATAACGGCGAAATCGTTGGTACGGTTCAGCTTGGTCTTGCTCAAATGCCAAATCAGCCGCATCGCGCCGATCTCAAAAAGCTGCTCATCCATCGCAAGGCGCGCGGCCTTGGTCTTGCGCGCAAACTGATGGAGGCCTCTGAGAGAGAAGCACGCAATCATCACAAGACACTGATCTGCTTGGACACCGCTACCGGAAGTCCGGCAGAAGCAATTTACACGCATCTTGGCTGGGAGCGCGTCGGCGTTATCCCGAATTATGCGCTTTATCCCGACGGAAGCCCCTGCGCGACCACACTTTTCTATAAAGGCCTCTGAAATGACCCTCACCATTCGCTTTGCCAATGAAGCTGACCTCCCTGCTCTGCTTGCGATCTATAATGATGCAGTCGAGAACACGCTTGCGATCTGGAACGAAACGCTCGTCGATCTGGAAAACCGTCGTGAATGGCTCAAAGCTCGCAACCGTGACGGCTTTCCGGTTCTGGTGGCCGAACGTGAGGAACAGGTCGTCGGCTACGCGAGTTATGGTCCATTCCGCCCGTTTGAAGGTTTCCGCCACTCATCGGAACTCTCTGTTTATGTGGCAAGCGATGCACGCGGTGGCGGTATCGGCCGCGCACTTCTGGCCGAGCTTGTGGAAGAAGCACGCGAGCGTCAAGTCCATGTGCTCGTGGCAGGCATTGAAGCAGGCAATGCCGCATCCATCGCGCTGCACAAATCGCAAGGCTTTGAGGATTGCGGCACGCTGAAACAGGTCGGCCAGAAATTCGGACGCTGGCTTGATCTGACCTTCATGCAAAAGATACTCTAATCAGCACCGTGCAATAGAAACCGCAGCGGGCCATTGCCCTGCTGCGCTTTTTTTGTTTATACAAGCGTATTCGCAAGGACCCGGTGAAAGCCCGGGTGGCTCTTCTGGCCGCCTATCCGCCAGACAACGCAACAACATCCCCATTTTTACAATCGGCCATGTTGAATCGGACGGCTCTCAACGCTCGTCTTCTATTTGCGGACAATTCAATGACACGTCTTGCTGCCTACCGCCGCGAGTGGTTCTCCAATATTCGCGGCGATATTCTCTCCGGCATCGTCGTAGCGCTTGCCCTTATCCCGGAAGCCATCGGCTTTTCGGTCATCGCTGGCGTCGACCCCAAGGTCGGCCTCTTCGCCTCTTTCGCCATTGCTTGCGTTTCTGCCATCACCGGCGGACGCCCCGGCATGATCTCTGCTGCGACCGCTGCAACTGCGGTGGTGATGGTCTCGCTCGTCAAGGAACACGGTTTGCAATATCTCTTTGCAGCCACGATCCTGATGGGCATTTTGCAAATCCTTGCGGGCTTTCTCAAACTCGGACGCCTGATGCGCTTTGTCTCGCGCTCAGTCATCACCGGCTTCGTCAATGCCTTGGCGATCCTCATTTTCATGGCGCAGCTTCCGGAACTCATTCATGTTCCGGTTGAGACCTACTGGATGATCGCGGGTGGTCTTGCCATCATCTATCTCTTCCCGCGCTTAACCAAAGCCATCCCCTCGCCGCTCGTTGCCATTGCCGTACTCACCACGCTTGCATGGACAACCGGCATGGATCTGCGCACGGTTGGCGATCTCGGCGAATTGCCATCCGCATTGCCGATCTTCGCGCTTCCACAAGTTCCGCTGACGCTTGAAACGCTGCAAATCATCCTGCCCTATTCGATCACGTTGGCAGCTGTCGGCCTGCTTGAATCGCTGATGACTGCCCAGATTGTCGATGACATGACGGATACCAACAGCAACAAAAACCAGGAATGTATTGGTCAGGGCACCAGCAATATCGCATCCGCCATGATTGGCGGCATGGGTGGTTGCGCCATGATCGGACAGTCGGTGATCAATGTGTCGTCCGGCGGTCGCGGCAGGCTTTCAACCTTTGTGGCTGGCTCTTTCCTGCTGTTTCTCATTCTCGTTCTCGACGATCTTGTGCGGATCATTCCGATGGCCGCTCTGGTAGCCGTGATGATCATGGTGTCGATTGGCACTTTCTCATGGCGTTCGATACTCGATCTGCGCCGCAACCCGCCGTCGTCCTCCATTGTCATGCTGGCAACCGTCATAACGGTGGTTTCCACCCATGATCTTGCCAGGGGTGTTCTGGTTGGCGTGCTGCTTTCCGGTGTGTTTTTCGCAGGAAAGGTCGCAAAGATGTTCCGCGTGAGCGAAACAACGAGCGAGGATGGAACCGAGCGCACCTATACCGTTCAGGGCCAGATCTTCTTTGCCTCGGCACAAAACTTCATTGCAGCTTTCGATTTTTCATCACCTGCAAAAAAGGTGACGATTGATGTCAGCCATGCCCATCTGTGGGACATCACCTCGGTCGGTGCGCTCGACAAGGTGGTGCTGAAATATCGTGCCAACGGTACGGATGTTTCAGTGATCGGCTTTAATGAAGCAAGTAGCGATATGATCGACCGCTTCGCTGTCCATGATAAGGAAATCGGTGCCGCAAAACTGGCGGTACACTAGAGCATGTCTCCCAAAAGTGGGAACCGGTTTTGGGACAAAGACATGCTTAAAACATAGAAAAAGGGCCGCTTTCGCGGCCCTTTTTTAATCAGTTCGGCTGTGGAACGGCAGTCCCGGTCGAAAGCTCGGTCAGACCGATATCACCTTCAACCTGATCGCTTCGGGCCATCAGGTAGAGGCCAAGCACAGAGGTTAGAACCGCGATGAACACCAGATACCAGGCATGTGCCATCGGGTTGACCGCCAGAAGCGAAGTAACGATCACCGGCGTCAGACCGCCAAAGACCGCATAGGAAATATTGTAGGAAAACGACAGGCCCGAGAAGCGAACAGGTGCCGGGAAGGCGCGCACCATCACATAAGGGACCGCGCCAACCATGCCGACCGAAAGACCCATCACCGCATAAAGCGCGAACAGAACAGGCAGGGAAACCGCCGCATAGGTGTAGAACACGAAAGTTGCAACACCGAAGAAAATGCCTGCAACCGCAAAGAAGCGGCCGCTGCCAATGCGATCAACAATCGCGCCTGCGCTCACCGTTCCGAACATCAGAAACAGCGTGCCGAAGCTTGTGGCGGCAAGCGACTGCAAAGGCGTGTAGCCATAAAGCTTCTGCAGGAAGGTCGCAGTCATCAATGTGGTGACGACGATGCCAGCCGACAGAATCCAGGTCAGCAGCACGGAAATGATCACGCCATGCATGTGGTTGCGCAGGACAGTGCCAAGCGGCAGCTTATCCTTGAGAAGATGGCTGTTCTTCATCTCGGTGAAGATCGGCGTTTCAGCCAACCAGCGGCGCAGATAAACGGCGAACAGCCCGAAAATACCGCCGATGAAGAACGGAATGCGCCATGCGTAACCGGCAAGTTCTTCCGGCGTGAAAATCCAGTTGATGGCGGTTGCAATAAGCGAGCCGATCATGATGCCGAGCGTCAGGCCCGAGCACAGGAAACCACACGCCATGCCAACACGATTAGCGGGAACATGCTCCGCCACAAAGGTCCATGCACCCGGAACTTCACCGCCAATAGCAGCGCCCTGCAACATGCGGAAGATGATCAGCAGGATCGGCGCGCCAACACCAAGCGTTGCATAGGTTGGCAGGCAGGCCATGGCCAATGTCGAGATCGACATCAGAAACACCGAGAAAGCGAAGACACGCTTGCGGCCAAACTTGTCGCCAAAATGCGCCAGCACGATGCCGCCAATCGGGCGCACCAGATAACCGGCAGCGAAAATGCCAAAAGTCTGGATCAACACCAGCCAGTCAGGCATGTCAGGCGGAAAAAACAGATGTCCGATAACGCTCGCGAAAAATACGAAGATGATAAAATCATAAAACTCCAGCGCGCCGCCAAGGGCCGAAAGGCCGAGCGTGCGGAAATCCTGCCGATTTAGCGGTCGGGGGGCGGTGCTTGCATGGAGATTCGTCGAAGCCATCGATTCGATTCTTTTCTGGTGGTTTAAGTACTTGAGTCCGATCTTTTCGGGTGGGTTTTAATGCGCCAATTGTCTCTGCACTGCAAGACTTGACTTCCATCTGTCGAAGCCTATTTTAGAATTATTCTAAACTTTGGATTCCCAAAATGCTCAGCCGATTCTTCCGCAACGACCGACGTCCTTTCGATTCGCTTTCCGAACAGGAAATTCTGGCGCTTGCCATATCCTCTGAAGAGGACGATGCACGCATCTATCTTGCCTATGCCGACGGCCTGCGCGACGAGTTTCCGCAATCGGCAAAAATTTTCGAGCAGATGGCAGCAGAAGAACACGGACATCGCGATGCGCTGATTGAACGGCACAAGGCCCGCTTTGGCGACCGGATTCCGCTGATCCGCCGCGAGCATGTCAGCGGTTACTATGATCGCAAACCGGACTGGCTGGTGCGTCCGCTTGGCATCGACAAGGTGCGCGAAGCTGCGTCGGAAATGGAGGAACAGGCCTATCGATTCTATGTTGAGGCCGCTAAACGCATCAGCGATGCAGACACCCGCAAGCTGCTAGGCGACCTTGCCCAACAAGAAAAGCAGCATGAAGCCAAGGCTGAATCGCTGGAACAGACTCTGACACCGAACGATGTGCAGGATGAAGAACGCGCCGCCGAGCGCAAACAGTTCATCCTGACCTATGTGCAGCCGGGACTGGCCGGATTGATGGATGGTTCCGTCTCCACTCTCGCACCAATCTTCGCTGCAGCCTTTGCCACGCAGGATACATGGCAGACATTTCTAATTGGCCTTTCGGCATCGGTCGGTGCAGGCATTTCCATGGGCTTCACCGAAGCCGTACATGACGACGGCAAGTTGTCAGGTCGAGGCTCGCCCATCAAACGTGGGCTCTCCTGCGGTATCATGACGACACTGGGTGGCCTTGGCCATACCCTGCCTTACCTGATCAGCGATTTCTGGACCGCAACGACGATTGCAGCGATTCTGGTGTTCTTCGAACTCTGGGCAATTGCCTTCATCCAGAACCGCTATATGGAAACGCCGTTCTTCCGCGCAGCGCTTCAGGTCGTATTCGGCGGCGCACTGGTTCTGGCAGCAGGCATACTGATCGGTAGCGCCTAAACCGTCACTGTATCGTGCGGTAGCGAAACGGGCCTCTCGAAAACATCAATAGCGATGCGGCCTTGCCGGGAAACAGTGACAAAGCTGTTTGCCGGAACCGCCATCCAGTTTCCTGCTTCGCCATCAAGCGGTTCAGACACGACACAGATGCCGGACGCACTGCCCAGTGTCGCCGTATAAAGTGTTGGGGCAAAAGCATCGGTGGCATAGCGGATCGCATAAAGCTGATTCCCATCGGAAAAAGCCGCAGTCAGTCGCAGAAACGGCGGTACACCGACGCGCACGGCCTCTTCAACAATCGTTGCCACCATCCGCTTCATGGCTAATGCAGGGTCACTATCAAGGCCAAACTCCAGCATCAACAGGAAGATCAGCTCCGAATCTGTCGCGCCATGTTTCTGACGATAGACGTCATCGCTGAGGTGACTTTCGAGCCTGCGCCGTAAACGATCAAAATCTCCGATCTGGCCATTATGCATAAAGCTCCAACGACCCGACACAAACGGATGGCAATTGGACCGGCTGGTTAGTCCGCCAGTCGACGCTCGCACATGCGCAAGAAAAAGGCGCGACTGGATTTGCCGCGCCAAACTCCGTAAATTTTGATCGGACCATGCGGGCAAAATATCCCGATACAGCCCCGGTTCGTCGCGATTTCCGTACCACGCAACCCCGAAACCGTCACCATTGGTACGCGTTTTGGCTTCATGCGCATCATGGCTTTGCGCCACGAGCGAATGACAGGGAGACGATATAATGTCTTCCAGATAGGTCTCAGGTCCGAGATAGGCAGCCCAACGGCACATGTTGTATCCGGAAATTACCGGCTCCGGTTGTGTGTCCGCTCATAAAGCTGGCGAACGATCGTGCTCGCAGTCTTCTCGAATAAAAATGGCAAAATTGCATGGATGAGCGCTGCGAAGGCTGCGCAAAAAAGCTTGAATGAAAAACGACCGGCAAAGGCCATGTGCTGGAAATAGGTTTCATCGACCGATTCCGGATGCTCGGTGAAGAGGCGTGTAATACGTGTCGTCATTGGAAATACTCCCGTCAATGAGCAATTCGTTCCCTTTTGTCCGGCACCAGAAGCGCCTTTCTGGAAAATCATTTTAGCAAAAGCATCCGAGATGAAATCTCAATTTGTCCTTGATAATTAACATTATATGAGACAATCATCCCAATATGAAACTCACTTTAGACGAAATTGACCGCAAAATCTTGGATGAGTTGCAGATTGACGGCACTCTGTCCGTTGATTCCCTGTCGGAGCGCGTTCATCTTTCACGCAACGCCTGCTGGCGGCGCGTCAAGCGCATGGAAGATGCAGGGATCATCAAGGCGCGTGTCGCTCTGATTGATGCCGAGATGGCCGGCTGCGGCCTATCCGTCTTCATTCTGGTGCGCACATCGAGCCACGATCCCGAATGGCTGGGCAAGTTTCGCAGCGCCATGGCACGCTTTCCTGAAATCGTCGGTGTCTATCGCATGACCGGCGATCTGGATTATGTCCTTAAAGCGCGCGTTGCTGACGTCAAAGCCTATGACCGACTCTATCAGCGGCTGATCGCAAGTGTTCCGCTGTCAGATGTTTCGGCTTCTTTCGTCATGGAAGAGATAAAAGAAACCACCGCCGTACCGCTGGAACGGGATTGAAACGCCTGAAAACAGCAGCTCATCGTGTATAAGCATGATCCAGTGCCGCACTATCATTGCAAAACGTCAAATAGGCGGTACACCTTTGGTGCAATTTAACGTATGAGCGTCGCCAATTTGAATTCCCGTATGAAAGGCTCTCTCATGACCGCAGCATCCTCTTCCACGCCTACGCTCGGCATCATCCGCCTCGAACATGCGGAAGGCCTTGAACTCCCCGCTTATGAAACTTCTGGCTCTGCAGGCATGGATCTCCGTGCCGCCGTTGCCGAAGACCGCCAGATTGTGCTTCTGCCAGGCCGCCGGACTTTGGTGCCAACTGGCCTCATCTTCGAAATTCCAGAAGGCTTTGAGGTACAGATCCGCCCTCGCTCGGGCCTTGCATTCAAGAATGGTATCACTTGCCTCAACACACCGGGCACAATCGACTCTGATTATCGCGGTGAAGTAAAAGTGCTTCTGGTTAATCTCGGCGACGACGATTTCCGCATCGAACGCGGTATGCGCATTGCGCAGGCCGTCTTCTCGCCTGTCGTTCAGCCAAAAATTGAAGAGCGTTCACAAATGAGCGAAACAGCACGCGGCGCTGGCGGTTTCGGTTCGACCGGAACAGCTTGATCGAGCGATCCAACAATCCTGATAAAAGCCGGAACCTCGTTCCGGCTTTTTTAATTTTAGCCTCCGAAGCACTGTATAGCGCCGGCCCAAAAACTACGACCATTGGGCGCATGACAAATAATTAAGATGAATTCTTGAGTGGGTGAGCATAGATATCTGGTTGATACAGCTGTTTTATATTGAATTCTCAGGGGTTACAGGGTGCTTAAATCCACCGATTCACTTCCGGCAGGTCAAAAGAAGACCGCATCAGCCAAACGCGCACCGCGTGGTCGGAGCCACTTGTGGATCTGGCTGCCGATAGCAGCCGTTGCCTTGGGTACGGGCTGGTATTTCCTGAGCGGACGAGAAGCCAGCAGCCAGAAAAGCACCTATCTGGCCGAGACCGTAGAACGCGGAAACATCGAAAACTCGATCACAGCGGTTGGTACGCTGAGCGCGCTGCGCAGTATTAATGTTGGCGCGCAGGTTTCCGGCCAGCTTAAAAGCGTCAAGGTCGAAGTTGGCGATGAGGTCAAACAAGGCGATCTGATTGCTGAAATCGACCCATCGCCCTTTGAAAAGAAGGTGGAAATCGCCAGCGCACAGCTCGATAATCTCAAAGCTCAGCTTTTGAGCAAGCAGGCGCAACTGACGCTGAAAAAATCGAACGCTGCCCGTCAACGTTCATTGCTCGCAAGCCGAAATGCTTCTCAGTCAACCATCGATCAGGCTGATGCCGATCTCGCCATGGCAGACGCTGATGTGAAAGCCCTGAGCGCACAAATCCGCCAGCAGGAAGCACAGCTTGCCAGTGACAAGGTCGATCTCGGTTATACCAAGATTTACAGCCCGATGGCTGGCACAGTCGTCGACCAAAGCGCCAAGGAAGGCGAAACGCTGAACGCGGTGCAGAGCGCACCGACAGTGGTCACGGTTGCGGACCTCAAGGTGATGACGGTCGAGGCGCAGGTCTCGGAAGCCGATATCAGCAAGCTGAAACCTGATATGCCAGTTTATTTCACGTTGCTGGGCCAGCCCGACAAACGGTTTACCGGCACGCTGCGTCAGATCAAGCCAACGCCACAGACCGACAACAATGTCGTTCTCTATTATGCGCTGTTCGACGTTCCCAACCCAACTGGTGAACTCATGATCAATATGAGTACACAGGTCTATTTCGTTCTCGATCACGCCGACAATGTGCTGATTGTCCCGACCGCAGCGCTTAATTCCAAGCGTGAAGGCTCAGGCAAACCACAGACAACTGTTCAGGTTGTCGATAAAAGCGGCTCTACCACGGAGCGCACCGTTGAAGTCGGTGTTCGCAACCGCGTACAGGCCGAAATCAAGAGCGGGCTTGAAGAAGGGGACAAAGTGGTCGTCACCTCTGCCTCGGCGACAGCAGGCTCGACCCAGCGCAATCGCAGGCCCGGCGGCATGTTCTTCTGATGGGGTCAGCCATGAACGAAACCATGAACGAAGCGCCCCTCATCAGGCTGCAGGATATCCGCAAGACCTACCACAATGGCGATCTCGCGGTTGAGGTTCTGCATGGCATTACGCTTGATATACGCGCCGGTGAGTTTGTCGCCATCAAGGGCGCATCCGGATCGGGCAAGTCGACACTCATGAATATTCTGGGCTGTCTCGACAGCCCCAGCGGCGGCGAATATCTGCTGGATGGCGAAGATGTATCAACCCTTGATGCAGACGAGTTGGCCGCGTTGCGCCGTCGTACTTTCGGCTTCGTCTTCCAGAGCTACAACCTCATTGCAACATCGACAGCGCAGGAAAACGTTGAAGTTCCGGCGATCTATGCTGGCATGCCTGCCGCTGAACGCCATGAGCGTGCAGCCGAACTTCTCGGTTCGCTGAAGCTTGGCGACCGTTTGGACCATCGTCCCAATCAGCTTTCCGGTGGTCAGCAGCAGCGCGTCTCCATAGCGCGTGCATTGATGAATGGTGGACGCATCATTCTCGCGGATGAGCCAACAGGCGCACTCGACAGCCAGAGTGGCGAAGATGTCATGGCACTGCTTCGCTCCATGCATGAACAGGGTCACACGATCATCGTCATCACCCACGCCCGCGAGGTTGCGGAACGGGCAGACCGGCTGATCGAAATCCGTGATGGTCAAATCCTGTCCGACACGACCAAGCGTGAAATGCCGGAAGGCGATGCGCCCAAAACTCTCCAGCAAATGACTGAAAGCGGCGGCGCGCAGATCGCCGATATTTCTGAAGCGGTTAAAATGGCGATGCGCGCCCTGCGTGCCAATATTTTCCGCACGATCCTGACCTTGCTTGGTATCATCATCGGCGTGAGTTCCGTCGTCACCATGCTTGCAATCGGCACGGGTGCGCAAAACTCTATCCTCGATCGCATCAATGCAATGGGCACCGATCTGGTGCTCATCCGGCCATCCATGCCCGGCTTTCGAGGTTCAGGGTCCGTGGCAACACTGGTGCCGGAAGATGCTGATGCTATCCTGCAGTTGCCAAATGTAAAAGCGGCTGTTCCGGAAGTGACTGGCAGCGTTACGCTCCGGCGCGGCAATGTCGATTATCAATCGCAAGCCAATGGCACCGTTGCGGCGTTCACCGAGGCGAAATCCTGGAAGGTTGCAACCGGCGACTTTATCACCGCCCATGATATGGAAACCTATGCCCCCGTCGCGGTACTGGGCTCCACAGTAGTCAAGACGCTGTTCCCGGATGGATCAAACCCCATTGGCCAATATATTCTGATCCAGAAAATACCCTTTCAGGTGATCGGAACTCTTGAATCCAAAGGCGCAGGCTTTGGCGGCTCCGATCAGGACGACGTGGTAATTGTCCCACTTTCGACCGGAAATCTGCGGCTGTTCGGCCAGAAATATGTCCGCACGATAACGGTTCAGGTGAAAGATGCCGATCTGATCGATACGACACAGGATCAAATTCAGGAGTTGCTGGATCACCGCCACAAGCAGCGGGACACTATGATCACCAATATGTCGTCGATTCGCGATGATGCAGCAGCCATGGGATCGACCATGACCCTGTTTCTGGGGTCGGTGGCAGCAATTTCGCTTCTAGTCGGCGGGATTGGTGTCATGAATATCATGCTGGTCAGCGTGACCGAGCGCACGCGAGAGATCGGCGTCCGCATGGCAACAGGTGCACGTCGCCGCGACATTCTGCTTCAGTTCATTACCGAAGCACTGACCGTCTCGGCGATTGGCGGTGCGGTTGGTGTTATCCTTGGTGTCGGTACGGCGGCAGTCATATCCTGGGCCGGTATGCCTGTTGGTTTCAGTGCAGGCCCTGTGCTTCTCGCCTTTGCCTGTGCCTTTGCCACGGGGCTGGTGTTTGGCTTCCTGCCAGCACGCAAAGCCTCCCGGCTTCTTCCAGCGGTGGCGCTGTCATCTGAATAAATTACCGAACCACAGAGCAAAAAGTTAAAAAGCCGGTCTGAAAACAGACCGGCTTTTTGAGAGATGACGCTGGCTTACTTGAAGAGTAGTGGCAAGGTAATCGGCATCCGGGCTTTGGCCATTGCTGCCGGCGGCGCAGGAACCGGAGAAGCCCGCCGCGCCGCTTCCAACGCCAGCTGATCCACTGTCGGATCTCCCGACGAACCGGCAAGACGTGCGGAAAGCACATTGCCAGATGGATCGATGACGAACGTCACCTGGACAAGCCCCTTGGAGTTCCTGCTCGCTTTGCGCTGCAGGAAGCGAACATTACGTGCCATATGGGCCTGCAATTTGGACGTCCATTTGGCCGAACTAACGCCTGCAGAAGCATTATTCTCACCACGGCGATTGGCTGCAGCCTTGGCGCCGTTATCGGCATCCATATGCGGCGCACTGGCCTGTTTGGTTTCCTTGGCCTTTTCAGCCTTCTTGGGCTTGGGCTTTTCAACCTTCTGCACCGGCTTAGGCTTTTCAGGCTTAGGCTTTTCAACTTTCTTTTCAGGCTTTGGTTCAGGCTTTTCAATCGGCAGCGGCACAGCCACTTCAGGCTTAGGCGCTTCGACCACATCCGGAATCACTTCTTCCGGTTCCTTGATTTCTTCGGGCACGGGTTCCGGCTCAGGCTCCGGTTCCTTGATTTCTTCCGGTACCGGCTCAGGCTCAACCTGCTCTTCAGGTTCTGCAGCTGTTTCCTGCTGTGGAGCCTCAGAAGCCACCTCTTCCATCGGAGCTTCAGGTTCAGGTGCAAGTTCGATCACCATGGCCGCGACCTGCGCGCCATCCGGCTGATCTTCCTCTTTCGTCAAGTGCACAGCATAAGCGCCAGCAGCATGAACACTAAGCACGATAATACCCGCACCGATCCAGCGCCCTGCATCGTGCCAGAAGGAATGATGATGGCTGTCGGTCGACGCCACATTCTTTATAGGGGGATGTTCGGGCGGGAGTCTGTCCATTTACTGAGCTCCCTGGGTAGCCGGAGCTGGAGCTGACGCAGGCGCGGAACCATCGGGCGTGGCAGCTCCAAGTGTTTCAAGTCCGACAAGCGCGATCTTGAGATAACCTGCTTCACGCAGCAGGTTCATCACACGCATCAGCTCACCATAACCAACATTCTTGTCGGCACGCAGGAAGACGCGGGCTTCCTTGTTTTTTTCCGACACGATGTCGAGCTTGGGTCCGAGACCTTCACGAACCACCGTGTCATTGCCAACGCTGACGGTCAGGTCTTCTTTGAGCGTTACATAAATCGGCTTGTCCGGGCGTGGTGCAGGTGTTGCGCTTGATGCCGGAAGGTCTACATTGATGTCGACCGTTGCCAAAGGTGCTGCAACCATGAAGATGATCAACAGAACCAGCATGACGTCAATGAACGGCGTCACGTTAATCTCGTGGTTCAGCTCCAGATCGTCGCCATCGCCTTCGCGAATTTTGCCAGCCATGAACGTTACTCCGCAGCGTGCAGCTTGCCTTCCGGCACACCTGCAGTCTTGAAGTCGAGATCGCGGCTCACAAGGCGCTCAACACCGGCAGACGCATCCGCCAGAAGCTGACGATAACCTGTGATCGCACGGGCGAACACGTTGTAGATCACAACAGCAGGGATAGCCGCCACAAGGCCGATAGCCGTTGCAAGCAATGCTTCCGCAATACCGGGAGCGACGACGGCGAGGTTGGTCGTCTGTGCCTGGCTGATACCGATGAACGAGTTCATGATGCCCCAGACAGTACCAAACAGACCGACGAAAGGTGCAACCGACCCGATGGTTGCCAGAATGCCTGTGCCTTTGGAAAGACGACGACCAGCCTTTGCTTCTATACGCGACAGGCGCGAAGAGACGCGTTCTTTAAGACCTTCACCGCCTGCACGCGCCAATGCCGGGCCGGAGAGACGAACTTCATCTTCGGCAGCGCGCACCAGAATTGCGGCAGGGCCTTTCGCACCATCCAGAGATCGGACAGCCTCAGAAAGCGTCGCCGAATGGCCGATCACCTTCATGGCACGCTTGGCGCGGCTGCGTGCACCAGCAAGTTCAAGAGATTTGGCAACCCAAACCGTCCAGGTTGCAAGCGATGCAAGTGCGAGGCCGATCATGACAGATTTGACCACCCAGTCGGCGGCCATGAACATGCCCCAAGGCGAAAGATCATGTGGCAAGACGAATGCAGGTGGCTCCCCCGCAGATGTCACAGGCTGCGCTGCTTCAGGCGTTGCCTGTTGAGCTGCGGCAGGCTCATTTGATGGGATCGTTGAAGATGCAGCAGCTGGCTGTTCTGTGGCCGGTATCGCATTGTTCGGTGCAGGTGCCGGTGTTGTCGGCTCGCTTGCAGCAGGCGCGCTTGGCGCGGGCGTTGCCGGTGCTGGACTTGTTGCAGCCGGATTATTGGTAACAGGCTCGGACGCGCCTTGCGCAAGTGCAGAACCCGCAAATGCCAGCAGCCCCACGCCCATCGCCGCAGCCGTGAAGCCTTTTCGCCAGAAACCAGTCATCTTGATCGCCTTTTGATTGTTCAGGTCCGAGCGCTCATGACTGATCGTTCATGCAGACCGTCGCGCCGCTTATCGGGCCTTTTCTTAACTCCCATTAACCTGATGATGCAAGTCATGTTTTGAATTTTGTTATATTTTCCCACATGAGCGCCCCCAAAAATGAGCAGAACTGCAGAAGAAATACCTGTTGCATAAAAACTTCAAATCAGACGTGATATAGACAAGATGGACAAACCCGGCACGCCTGATGGTTTGCATGGGTCTGCGGGAGGATATGCCAATGATGTTCAAGGACATTCAGACCCTCGAAAATGCAGCGCGCACAGCCATGGCAGGCAATGACGACCCATTGCCTGTGCAGCAGCGGCTGTTGAAACCATCCCATTACGGTCTGGCTTTCATAACCCTGCTTGGTGCTGCCTACCTCCTGCTTGCTTAAGGCTGCTACCGACACTCGCCGAAATTTACCATGACGAGCAGTAGGTCACGCATTGAGTTGCTGACCGGCGGCTTTGCATGCAACCATTGGGCCTGAATAACGTTATCCCGGTTGAGCAACATATGTTGCAGACCAGAGATCGAACAGGAGGCCTGACATGGCGCGCGGAACAACAAATACGCGGAAGATCGAGGAAAAACTCGAAGAAGCACTGACGGATTCGACAACCGAAGACCTTCAGTCACAGGTCGAACAACTCAAGGAAGATATTGCAGCCATTGCTGCCACCTTGGCTAATCTCGGCTCACAAACCGTCCGCGATGCGAAGCGCACTGCCAAGGAAACCTACAAAAGCGCATATGTGCAAAGCGAAGACGTGGTTGGCGACCTCAAAAACAAGGCGCAGGACGTCGAAGCTCAGCTGACCGAGACGATTCGCGCCCGGCCAATTGCGTCGCTCGCGACTGCTCTGGGCGTCGGTTATCTGCTCGCCCTCCTTTCGCGTCGCTGATACGCGCCATGCTGAAACTTTTAGCGCCAGTCGTGACAGCCCTTGCCGGTGACGAACTAAAACTCCTCACCGGACGAGCCAAGCGTGCCGCCATTTTTGGAGCGGTGATCGCTGTCTTCGGCCTTATCGCTGTTGTGTTTCTTTGCGTCGCGGCCTTTCTGACGCTGGCAGAAAATTACGGCGGGCCGATTGCAGCGCTTATTCTTGCAGGCCTGTCGTTGATCCTTGCTCTGCTGATTCTCGCTGTTCTGAAAATTCAGGCCGCTGCAGAAGAGAAAAAACGCAAGCAGCGTATTGAGGCAGACAAATCGGCTCTGATGGCAACCGCTGCAATTGCGACAGTCCCCTCTATTCTGAAACGTCCGATACTGGCAGTAGCGTTGCCGCTCGTGGGAATCGCGCTCGTCAGCCTGCTTTCAGACAAGAAGAAGCGCTAATCAAAAAAGCAGCTCCTGTGATAAACGAGAGCTGCTTTTTTGTTGCTGTCCTCTGCTATCCGGCGACTTCGCTTTCCCGATCTTCTTTTGCTTTAGCGAGTGAGGAAAGCCGCACAATAACACGTGTGCCAGAACCGCTTTCCGAGATTTCATAGACAGGCTTTTCACCGAACTGCATGCAAAGCTGCTCGACGACCAGCGTCCCGAGCCCGGTCTGCTCTTTGGCGTTCTCAGCGTCGCCTCTCAGCCAGCCAACGCCGTTATCTTCAACGATCAGTGCCGGTATTCCGGTTTCACCATCATATCTGAAGCTCACCGCAATCTGCCCCTCTTGCCGCCCTTTGAAGGCGTGCTTGACGGCATTGGTGATAAGTTCGCCCAAAATAATGCCAACGGTCGTGACGTCACGGGCCTTGAGATCGAGCGGCGCAAAATCAGTCTGAAAACTGATCTTGCGGTCTTCACCGATAGCATTGCGAATATCCTCGATAACGGTTTCCAGGAATTCGTCGATACGCGTCGATTCCATATCTTCGCCAAGACGAAGCCTGCGGTGAGCGGTAGAAACCGTTTGCACACGATCACGGGCGGCAGAAAGGGCAGAGCGCGCTTCTTCACTGCGCGTCTGTCGCAATTGCAATCCAAGCAACGATGAAACAGTGGCAAGGGAATTGCCGATACGATGGTTGGAATCCTGCAAAAGAATCTCGACGCGCTGACGCTCCCTTTCAGCGATGGCGCGTTCTTTCTCCAACTCGGCTGTCCGCTCACTCACCCGCTGTTCGAGAAGTTCTTTTTCCGACAGCAAGGCTGACTGCCCTTCAAAAAGAACCCGTGCTGCGCGCTGAACGCGTGAGAAAAGCAAAAAACTCAGCATAACGGCAGAGGCAAGCGCGACAATCGAAGTCGCTGTCAGCCAGTAACGCATCTGGTGAATATGGGCGTTACGCTCGGCAAGTTCCTGTTCTTCAGTGGCAATGAACTGCGATACGGTATCAGAAAGCTGGTCCATGAGGAGCCTGCCCTCATCACCGCGCACTTTTTCGATAGCTTCCTGAACCTTGCCTGCCTTGGCAAGATTGACTGTGGTTCGCACATCATCATGTGCACGCTCGACCAGCGCCCTGATCTTTTTGACGCGCACATCCTGTTGCGGATTGCCTTCCGTCAACAAAGCAAGATCGGAGAGCGTTTGATCAATATTGACGATAGAGTGTTGGTAAAGCTCGAGATAGGCATCATCCAGGGTCAGAAGATAACCGCGGCGGCTCATCTCAATATTATAGGCGATACGCGTGACGCGGCTGACTTGCTCGCGCAGTTCGAAATTCTTCGAAATATCAACGACCTGACTGTTAACGCCATAGGAAAGGAACAGTGTTATCAGCGCCGACAACAGGACCAGACTAAGCGACACGATGAATGCTATCGGCCGAACGGAAGGCTTTAAAAGACGATTTGAAAAGGCTGATGCCAAAGGTCAATCCACAATAGAACTATTACGCTTAAGCCTCACGCGCCAGGACGCCTGAAACAGATGGCGCTGCAACGTTTTGAAGCCGCAAACCAGCGCTGACGATCGCTACGGATCACCGGCACTGGCTTTACAAGCAAATATTAGTAGAGAGAAATCTTCAAGTAGCTAATGCTTAAAAAGCGCTCAGAGCATTTCCAGCAAAAGTGTGAAGCGGTTTTGCGTCGGAACTACTCTAGGGTCTGAGGGGATTTAGGTTTTTGGGCGTGGCGTGAGACGGATTCTGTTTCTGAACAGGAGAACAGGACGCCGTGGAGTGTATCTCCACAAGGGCTGCTCGACGCATTCAGAGAGAAAATCCGCCACCTCCTAAAGGGATATGGTGAAAATGGCCCAGTTTTGCTCCTAAACCTGTGCTATTTTCATCCATACCACGCTTCAAAACGAATCCTCCACAGAACCTAAGCAAAGCTTCTCAAAGTCACGCGGGAGGAGTTGGCATCAGGTCCGTAGTCTGCGTCACCTTCAATCTGCAATATCTCCTGCAGGCGCGTGCGGGCCCGGCTGACACGGCTTTTGATCGTGCCGACAGCACATCCGCAAATTTCGGCAGCTTCCTCGTAGGCAAAGCCCGACGCACCAATCAGAATGATTGCTTCACGCTGATCATCTGGTAACTGCTCGAGAGCTGCCTTGAAATCCTGCAAATCCAGCGTGCCATATTGTGAGGGATGCACTGCAAGCTGTTCACTGAACACACCATCCGTGTCCTGCACTTCACGACCGCGCTTGCGCATTTGCGTGTAAAATTCATTACGAAGGATCGTAAACAGCCAAGCCTTGATGTTGGTACCCAACTCAAAGGATTCCTGCTTGGCCCAGGCTTTCATTATTGTATCCTGAACGAGATCGTCAGCCCGGTCATGCTGACCGATCAGCGAAATTGCAAACGCACGCAGACTCGGCAACGATGCCAGAAGTTCACGCTTGAATTGCGCCATCTCCTCAGCCGACGGAACCTGTGCTCTGCTCACGCGTACTCTCCTGTTCAGCCTGATCGAGTTTTTCCAAAAGATCGAGAAAACGATCTGGAATTGTCTCGTCCTGTATCGAAGTATAAAGCGCCTTGAGTTTTAACCCGACCTCACAGTTCGGCCCCAAAATGTCCTTCCGGACGCGCCCATTGAGCCGTATCTGGGCTCCGTTCGCTTGAAGGTTTTTCTTGTTCGTCATCTCTTGTTCATTCTAGGCATTAAGCCCTGTTTCAATAATACCAAGCCCCAGCATTCACAGGCTAAATGCGCCCACTCTCAAAAAGTTCCCCGAATTGTCACTTTCTCGTGGAACTATTTTCAAACGGTGACGTTTTCGTACCATAATGCCGCGCTCTATAACATTCTCCAAAGGCATTCAGGCCTGACAGTAAGTGTTAGAAAAACAAGAATTGCGGCACTGAGGAGTCCAAGAACCATGACGTTATCGACGCGTATTGCGCCGCACCTTCCCTATCTTCGCCGTTTTTCACGCGCCCTGACGGGTTCGCAGGCATCAGGTGATGCCTATGTAGCAGCTACATTGGAAGCATTGATCGCCGATATCAGCATCTTCCCGCCCGCATCCGCCGACCGGATTGCCCTTTATCGGCTGTTCTGCAATCTCTATAAAACGGCGTCCATCCAGATACCGGAACCTGCTTCTGAATTTGCATGGGAAAAGCAGGCAGCACGGAACTTGTCCCACATCGCCCCTCTGCCCCGCCAGGCATTTCTGCTCGTCGCAGTCGAAGGCTTCAATGACCGTGAGGCAGCTGAGATTCTCGAATTGGAAGAAGGTGAGTTTGGCCGGATTCTGGCCGCTGCTTCCACTGAAATCTCAAAGCAGGTCGCGACCCGCATCATGATTATCGAAGATGAACCGCTGATTGCCATGGACATTGAACAGATGGTCGAAAGTCTGGGTCATGAAGTGGTTGGCATTGCGCGCACCAAGGACGAAGCACTCGCGCTTTACAAGCGAGAAAAGCCGCGCATGGTGCTTGCAGATATTCAGCTGGCAGACGGAAGCTCGGGCATCGATGCGGTCAATGAAATCCTTCAGGATGATACTGTTCCAGTGATCTTCATCACAGCCTTCCCAGAACGCCTGCTCACGGGTGAGCGGCCAGAGCCGACCTTCCTTGTGACGAAGCCGTTCAATCCCGACATGGTCAAGGCGCTTATCAGCCAAGCCCTGTTTTTTGAGGAAGCCGCTCAGGTCGCAGCCTGAAACCACGACGTAGAGTCCGTCAGTCGATGCGCCCTGTAAAGGAGAAGTCTTTTCAGGGGCATTGGCTTTCAGCAGACAATCATCCGCTTGAAAACGCGTGATTATTTTGGGTCTGGACCTGCAAATTGTCTATTCCGAGGAACCAAAGGCATACACCGGACGTTTCCCTTTCAATCAATGAAGAGGAGACCCAAAATGCTTTATTACGCTGTCGTTTTTCTCGTCGTGGCTCTGGTAGCAGGTGCCTTGGGCTTTGGCGGCATCGCTGGTGCATCAGCCGGTATTGCACAGATTCTGTTCTTCGTATTCCTTGCGCTGCTCGTCATATCGCTGATTGCTTCGGCGATCCGCAAAGCGTAACGGAGAGAAAGAACACCGCTGATAGGGGGCTGATTTCAGCCCTCCGTCAGCTTCTGAAAAGATCGCGTCGTTTTGTGGCTCTGGCCCCTTTTTCGGCTCTGGCCCCCTCTTTGGTTCTGGCCAATGGCGCAATCAGTCGTTTTCACAACAATCAGACATTATTGAACTCATCATTTCAGAACGCAATTTTATCGATCACCAAATCGTTTTCATTCTACCACGGGCGGCAGTTGAGGCATTCATGACAGCAGCAAACCCATCTCTCAATGAAACAGAGCCGGATGCTTCACGTTTGCGCGCATTATTAAGGGCCGTGCGGAACAGCAATGTTTGCGTTCTCTATCAAACACCTGATCTCCGCTACGCCTGGGGTGAAAACATCCCTTCCTACTGGCAGGAAAAATGGAAGGCCGGCGGGCAGGACTGCGATTTTATCTTCTCTACATCCATGTCACGGCTTGATCACGCCAAGCGCACAGCACTTGAAACCGGAATCGCACAGAATGTCGAACTGGCCATCAATGATGGCGACAAGCTTCGCTGGATAGAATTTCACATTGATTGTGATCGTGATTCTGGTGGTAATGTACTTGGGCTGGTCACCACGGCCCTTGAAATCAGCGAGTTGAAACGCCGCGAACAAGTGCTGAAAACATTGTTGCGTGAGGTCAGTCACCGCTCCAAAAATCTGCTCGCCATTGTGCAGAGCATCGCCAGCCAAACGGCTCGTTTCACCGATTCTGTCGATGACTTCCTTTTAAAATTCCGCGGCCGTATCCAGTCGCTTTCCTATTCCCAGGATCTGGTGACTGATTCCAATTGGCATGGCGCATTGTTCCTGGATCTTGTTCGCTCGCAAATCGAGAAATATATCGACATTAACGACGAGCGCCTGATCATCGAAAGTGACAATCCTTATCTGTTTCCCGGAGCTGCATTGCATGTGGGGCTTGCTCTGCATGAGCTGATCATCAATGCGACATCTTTTGGTGGGCTTTCGATCCCTTACGGTCGCGTCGTCATCTCTGCAAAAATCCAACGCACGGAAAAAGGCGACGAAGAGCTGGTTTTTCATTGGGAAGAAACCAATCCGTCCATGCCCGAAGTCTATCAACATGATCCACGCTTTGGCAGTGCCGTTCTGCAACGCATTGTTCCCTCTGCGGTGGGTGGCCATGCTGAGTACCGCGTGGATGGCGCAGGGGCTGTCTATTCTCTTACGGTTCCCGCAGAACAATTCGATTCTTAAAAACAAGCCTAAGCATTCAGGCCGATCCGGCACATCAATCCATTCCACGCGACAAAAGAAAAGCCGTCATGGTCCTGACCACAACGGCTTAACTCTGAATATGCGGAACGCCAGCTGCATAAACGGGGGGCGTCTGCGCGGCATTCTCGCTGTCCACTTCATACGGGGAGATTGAAGCGAACAATGAAGTCTGCTTGCGGGGCGGGTTGCAGTCTCCATATCCCAAAAACGCCGGTTGAGGGATTTGGTTCCCTCAGGATTTTATTTTTTTGCAATAAAGTTCGAGGCGATGATGAACAATCTCATATCCCAGCGAGCGGGCGATTTCTTCCTGCAATTTTTCAATCTTGTCGGAGCGGAATTCGACCACATCGCCACTATCCATATCGATGATATGGTCATGATGGGCGCCGCTTGCCTGCTCGAACCGAGACGGCCCGCCAGCAAAGGCATGGCGGTGAATAGCACCCAGTTCTTCCAGCAGTTTCATAGTTCGGTAAACGGTCGATAGCGAAATGCTATTATCAATCTCAACCGCGCGCCGAAAAATCTCCAGCGCATCCGGGTGATCTTCCGTCTCGGTCAATATGTTGAGGATGATCCGGCGTGGTCGTGTAATGCGGACACCAGCCTGCCTCAACTCCTGCTCATAATCGGGTTTTTTGTACGATTCACTCATGCCCGGATTATGCACCGGCAATGCTCCAGTTGCAAATTTTTGCAACTGGAATGGAGAACATCTCCCCAGACCATTTTATCCTGCGCCTGTGCCGCCTCACTTCCTTTCAGAAGAATGCGCAAATCTCACAACTGAAAATTCACAAATAGGCGAGCGGTGAGAGGCTCAGAACAATGCCGATGAATGCCACAAAGCTGCGCCAATAAAACAAACCCCAGAGACCGAATATGATCCCCACTGGCGCGGTATAGACGCAGAATACGACCAGATATCCGTCGTTACCGACGCCGAAGAAAGCGAGATAATAGAAAATGAAAGCGGTTATTGCGCCAAAGATCAGGGATGCAATCGCCGAGAAGCACCAGTTTCGCTTCCTGATAGGTTTTGCCTGATCCATGCCCAGTCAATTCCCCGAATATGTTTCCGAACCATCAGCCTTATGCGGGCCACTACTCAAACCTTAGAATCTCAACTGGATAAGGCCCGATAGCCGAAGGCACCATCATAAGCAGTCGCCACCACCTATGGTGCGCCCACTCGAAAATAGGTGCCGGCTGCGGTGCCAAAGCCACCTGACGTAGACTCATCGCAGAACGGGGTCGGAATATTCAGCGTTGCCCCTTCCAGACGTAACACCAGAGGACCGCCCTCACCCTTAAATTCGGCTTCACCAGCCGATTTCTGCTCAATCACACCCTCGAAACTGCACACCCAGGTCCCATTGGCCTGATCTGCAACATTGACATTCACAGCAAGTTGGCCTGATGGTTTCTTTTCTACCTCAATGGCACCCCATGCATTGCTCCAGTTGCCTTCAAGAGACGAGTTATCTGTGACTGAAATCCAATTGAGGAATTCTGCACGCATGTCTGTCCGGTCCAGCAAGCCGGTCAGCCTATTTTCCAGATTAGACAGATTGCTTTCAAATGCTTCAGCCCGAATCTTGATAAAGGCGCTCTGATCGTTGCGAAGTGCTTCCTTCAATGTAGGATCGGCTCTTTCAATCAGTGCAGAATAAGCAATCGACATAGCGCGATCCGCTTCGGCAATGTCTGGCTTGGAACAAATTGCCTTTTCCATTGCCGTCGAAGCTTTTCCGCAGTCAAACCCTGCTTGAGCTAGCGCTGGCACCTGGGGGAACGCGTAAATCCCTAAAGCAGCGCACAAGACAGCGGAGTATTTCGTATGACGCATTTTCACCCTCAGTGTTCAACTCTTAAACTGTCGTCGAATGTCTTTGATCAGGAGTAGACTTGTAATGGCTTAATGCCATTTATCCAACTCTTTAGAGCGCATCCCGAAAAGTGTGAAACGGTTTCCGGAAAAGATGCGCGTTAAAACAAAAAGTTAGAGCGCAATCTGATTCAATCAGATTGAAACCCGCTCTAAGCAACGTTTGCACGGAATGCAGGAGGGGTGGGTTACATCAGTCTGTAAGCACAAGCGTTTCGCCAAATTGAACCAACGTCAATTCGCAAAAAAGGGCCTATTTAATTGAAGCAATGCCTATTAACGGTGCCATATCCATTTACCCAAACCCCGTTGATTTAACTGGCGCGTGAATAACTGATGCCGGGTAAAATTTCATTTAAGGTTGTGCTTGACCACCCGCCGCGCCTCTGCCAGCTTGCGGCAAACAGGGGGCAACCATGAAGCGATTTATTCCAATCATTGTAAGCATCTGCGCGGTTGCATCGGTCACGGCATGCACAACAAGCGACAAATCCAAAGAAAGCAGTTCGGCACATATTGCCGCGGTTCCACAGCAGACAGCAGCACCCAAGCTTATTGACAGCTACAGCGCTCATATCAGCGAGAAAGATAAGGTCGATAATAAGGGTGTTAAGCTGACAAATGCAAAAGCAATCCTATTGCAAGACCGTAAGAATTATTACGATTTCAACCTGCGAGATAAGGGCGACACTCCGAGCAAAGTATTCGCCAGCAAAGAAAACAGGTGGGGTGAAGGCAAACCAATTTCGGAAATGAAATGGGAACCTGTTTCTTCGGGCCGCCCTGAAAAGGGCTATCAATGGAAAATGCGGCAAGGGGTTGAGTATGAAATCATCAAAGGCAACCCCGATTTGAAAATCCAAGTATACAATGACGGCAACATTCACGTTGACCCGATGCAGCCATATTAACCGCTGCGGACACAGACCAGACGCCGCAGGGTTGTGATACCCTTTACTAAGACATAGTGCAGATTTGAGCCATCAGCTTTCTGCCAGCGGTGGGAACCTCTATGCGTCCTAGTCCTCACCGGATTTGGCTTGTTCGTAAGCCTCGAAAAGCGAGGAAACGAGAACGCCATTGATACGCATTCCGGTCAGATCCGCATCTGTGATGTTGGCATCCACCAATGTAACGCCGCTGATATTCAAGCCCGTCATGTTGGCGTTTGTAATGGTGGAGCTGGACATGTTGACATTATTAAAACGCACTGCTGTCAGATTGACATCGTCAAACTCTGCCTCGCTTAAATTCACATCATTGAATTTTGCTTTGCTTAAAACAGCATAGAACCGTGCCCCTGTTAGATTTACGCCGTCAAAATTCGTACCCGACATATCAGCGTGATGATAATGGGTGTCCTGCATTTGAGGGCCATCGAAAGGGTTGTTCGTTGGTTTATCACTCATGTCGGTCTATCCTCTCGTATCTATTTGGGTGCCGCACTCAAGTTGCACTATAGTCAGTGATTATGAAAGGCTCACAAATAGGCCAAAGACAGAAGCACTGTTTCGGATGCTTTATCGAGTTTTACGAGGCCTCCTAAATATTAGGGAGGAGATCTGCACAATCTTATGCAGCCCCCCTGTCGGCGTTTCGCGCGCAATAAAAAATCGAGATTTACTGATAGGCAACCGAATAAGAGATTGTCGCGCCCTACCGCCTAAACGGACATAAAGACACAGCTATATCCATTCTCAGAAACCGCTTATCGACGGTTATTGGAAAACTTTCATCGGATGACGGCTAAATGATTGATTTTGCTGGTACGCCCAAGGGGAATCGAACCCCTGTTTGCGCCGTGAGAGGGCGCCGTCCTAACCGCTAGACGATGGGCGCAGAGCCAAGTAGCTTTCGCTGATATAGACCTGACAGGTCAAAAGCGCAATGCCGACTGAAATTGAAAGGGCGACAGAACTGCCGCCCTCGAACTCATAATTACTCGACATTGCCGAGCTTGATGCGGCCCACGATACGGGACTCGCGATAATCGTAAACGATAATCTCAGTACCGCCATCTGGCAGCAAAGTTTCCAGCGAAAGCTGCTGACCGGAAAGGCTCTGCGACAACAGGCGTGTGCCCGGCGCAAGCTCAATCTGCGATTCAATCAGCTTGACTGGCTCAGGCAGCGAGGGTGCAATTGCAGCCTGTCCCGGAATGTCTGAACGCGCAGCTTCTGTTTCGCTGGCGTCTGGCGCGCGATTGATCTTGTAGACAACTGCGACAAGCACAGCCATAAGACCAATCAACATGACACCGATGGAAACTGCAAGCAGACGGATCATCTTGCGACGGACTTTCTCCATCGCTGGATCAAGCGGGGGTTCCGGCTGTTGCGGTTCCGGATAATAACCCTGCTGATAGTCCTGATATCCTGAATCCTGCTGATTCTGATATCGGGGATAGTGTGGATCCTGCATTAAATGACTCCGGTTCATGCACCCGCGTGGGCGCGTGATAACGAAGGGAAGAGACAATTGAAAGAACTAATTGCCGACCTAGACGCTGCGGGCAAAAGATTAGACCAGTGGCTGGCCGCAGCATTGGGGCCGGAACTCTCCCGCAGTCGCGTCCAGTCCCTGATTGCTGAGGGTCACGTGACCCTCGATGGTGTTCCCGCCAGCGGCGCAAAACAAAAGCTGCGCGAAGGCATGAAGATTGCCATCGTGCTGCCAGAGCCTGAACCTGCCGACCCGCAAGGCGAGAACATCCCGCTGGATATTCTCTATGAAGACGATGATCTCATCGTCATCAACAAGCCAGCTGGCCTTGTTGTCCATCCGGGCAACGGCAACTGGACGGGAACGCTTGTTAATGCCCTCATATATCATTGTGGCGATAGCTTGTCCGGCATTGGAGGAATTCGCCGTCCGGGTATCGTTCATCGTCTGGATAAGGACACAAGCGGTGTCATGGTCGTCGCCAAAAACGATCTTTCGCATCGCCACCTGAGCGAACAGTTTGCTGACCATGGCCGCACGGGTGATCTCGAACGCGCTTACCTTGCACTCGTCTGGGGCATGACTGAGCGCCCGCAAGGTGTGATTGATGCGCATCTTGGTCGCTCCCATCGCGATCGCACCAAACAAGCTGTCGTGAAAGAAGAACGCGAAGATGCGCGGCACGCAGTAACTCATTATTCAACAATAGAGAAATTTGCACCGCAGGAAGATGCGACCTCGCTTGCTTCGCTGGTCGAATGCCGCCTTGAAACAGGCCGCACGCATCAGATACGCGTTCACATGGCCCATATCGGCCATCCGCTTGTCGGCGACATGGATTATGGCAGCGCCTACAAAACTAAAGCCAATAAGCTGCCAGAACCGCTAAAGAACGCCGTACACGGCTTCCACCGGCAGGCGCTGCACGCCTGGCTTCTCGCTTTCACACATCCTGCAACAGAAGAGCTGATGCGCTTTGAAGCCGCAATGCCGGAAGATATGGAGCACCTTCTGGAAAGTTTCCGCAGCTACTCTATATAAGTCTGTAAAGAATATAGGGCTCGTTTTAGGCCACTCATGGAACTGTCTGAGCAAGAACGCCTATTGCGGCATCATCGACGCATATGCTCCCTTGCTGTTCACATTCTAGTGACAGATTGTTTCATGAGTTTAAAGATCGTGTTTTTGCCAAAATCGTGCCTATATATGGAGGCTCGCGTGAGGGAAGTGCAGGAGGCAGCCCCCGCGACAGGTTCGCCACATGGGAGCCTGAAATTATAAAGGAGGGTGCTCTATGGCCCAGGTTAATCTCCCCAGCATCACATCCGGTGACGGTGGCCTTACCCGTTATCTTGAAGAAATTCGTCGTTTCCCAATGCTTCAGCCGCAAGAAGAATATATGCTGGCGAAGCGTTATCATGAACATACCGATCCGAAAGCCGCCCATAAGCTGGTAACAAGCCATCTTCGCCTCGTTGCGAAGATTGCAATGGGCTATCGCGGCTATGGCCTGCCGATCGGCGAAGTGATCTCTGAAGGCAATGTCGGCCTGATGCAGGCAGTCAAGCGCTTTGAACCAGAACGCGGCTTCCGCCTTGCAACTTATGCAATGTGGTGGATCAAGGCTTCGATCCAGGAATATATCCTGCGCTCGTGGAGCCTTGTGAAGATGGGCACGACTGCCAATCAGAAGCGCCTGTTTTTCAATCTGCGCAAGATGAAGAGCAAAATTCAGGCGCTTGATGACGGCGATCTCAACCCGGATCAGGTAAAGCAGATCGCGACCAAGTTGCAGGTCAGCGAAGACGAAGTGGTTTCGATGAACCGTCGTCTGTCCGGTGATGCGTCGCTCAATGCGCCTCTGCGCGCGAGTGAAGGTGAATCAGGCGAATGGCAGGACTGGCTGGTCGATGACAGCAGCAGTCAGGAACAGGTCCTGATTGAACAGGACGAGCTGGAAAGCCGCCGCTCGCTGCTCGAACAGGCGATGGATACGCTCAACGAACGCGAACGCCGTATTTTTGTGGCACGCCGCTTGTCGGAAGATCCAATGACATTGGAAGACCTTTCCGGCGAATTCGGCATCAGTCGCGAACGTGTGCGTCAGATCGAGGTTCGTGCATTTGAAAAGGTGCAGGCTGCAGTCAAGGCTGCAGCCATCAAGCAGCAGAAGGCGTTGAACCATGTCGAGGAAGCACACGCCTAAAATTCAGCGCTCTTTGAAACCAATCCCTGCCGCAAATGGATCGCTCCATTTTGCGGCAGTTTGCTTTTGAACGCATAACAAAATCAACGAGCGGATTTTTGGGCAAAGTCGAAATGCGCGCTCTTTACTCGCCGATCTCTGGCGACTGTCACGAAACCGATAAAAAAACGCCAAATAACTGTGATGCAATGGCTTTAGGCAACAGGTGTATTTCACCCAAGCCTGAAGGTCATCCCATGAAAAAGCTCCTGCTCGCTGCAGCTCTCGCTCTCACCGCTGCGACTGCGGTATCTGCATCTGAATATGTCTCTTATCTCGACTATCCTCAGAAAGAACAGGATGGGAAAGAGTTCTTCACTGCTATTGAAATTCCTCAGGGCAGCTTCACCAAGTACGAAATTGACGACAAGACCGGTCACATCGTTGTCGATCGCTACCAGTCGATGCCTGTCATCTATCCGGCCAATTACGGTTCGATCACCAGCACGCTCGCTGGCGACGGTGATCCGCTCGATGCCCTCGTCTACACGCGTGAGCCCATCGTTCCGGGCGCTATCATCAAGGTCCGCCCAATCGGTGTGCTCAAGATGATCGACGGTGGCGAAACCGACGACAAGATCGTGGCTGTACCGACCTCGAAAATCGATCCGACCTACGACAACATCAAGGAACTCTCAGATCTGCCAAAGATCGAACAGCAGCGCCTTGAAGCCTTCTTCCGCGTCTACAAGCAGCTTCCAGAAGGCCGTAAGGTCGTAGAACTCGGTGGCTTTGACACGGCTGAAACTGCAGCGAACGAAGTCGCCAAGGCGATCAAGGCATTCTCTGAAAAGAAATAATCAGCCGCTCTCAAAGAAAAAGGCCGCTTAAAGCGGCCTTTTTTGATTCGTTGTTCCGATTCTTAGCTGGCACCCAGAACGTCGTTAAAGACTTTCTCGCCCGGAACACCCTTTTCGAGGCTGATCAAAGCACGGCGACCATTGCGGTAGGAAACCGGAATATCAATCCACTGCAGACGACGCATCAGCGAAAGATTCGTATCCTGTGCGGTCTTTGCGTCATTGAGCCAGATAATGAAGAAATTATCCGCGATCTTGGACGGTACAGCAATCAGCGGGTTGCCCGCTGCCTGTTCAGTATCCTTGAACGTAATGCGCTGAACATTGTCGACGACACCGCCAACGAAATTTTCCGGCACAGTGAAGACCATTTCAATCAGATGGCTGGCAGGAATCGACTGATCCGTATTTTTGCGGATCGTCATCTTCAGCTCAACCTTGCTGTCAGGCATCGAGACGCTTGCGCGAATGGCAGGCGCTGCTGGTTCGCCCTCACTCGGGCTTTCCTCGATCTCAGACCAGACAACGTTGCCACGCTCGACCGAACCGGTTTCCGTACCGCCGCGTTCTTCATAGAGAAGCGCCTGCTGGCCAACAGCGACAGCCTGCTGAGATTGCGGCTGATTCTGCGTATTGGTTTGCTCAGGCGCTGACGTTGAAGCGGCAGTCGATTTGCCTTCGCCAACACCAGCCTGACCACCTGATGGGCCTTCATCCGTCTCACTGCCGTCCGGCATGAGGCGCTGCGTCATCTTCTGTTCTTCAGGTGATGTCGGCGGCGTCTGTTCACCTGACGGCTGTTCGTTACCTGCGGTCTGCCCAGCGGGCGGGGTCTGCTCTGCAGGCTGTTGCTGCACAGTTCCGGTATCTCCGCTTGCAGGCGCATCGCTGCGACCAAGACTTGAAGCAAGTTCCTGCAACTTGTCCTTGTTGGTCCATACGACATAACCTCCGGCACCAACGGCCAGAAGAGCAACAAGACCAATAATCAATCCAGCATAGGAACGCTTTTCTTTCCGTACATCACGATCTGCATATTCCCCGCGGCGGGCATATGCCGTGTCGTCCGAACCATCCCGATCACGCTCAACTGCCCAGTCATCATTGTTACGGGAATGGACCGGCGCAGTATCATCGTCACCATCGACATCGCTGTCGGAATAGCGGCGCTCAGTCGGAACCGGGCCCTCATCATCATAGGATGACATTCGTGTCGAACGCGTTGATTCGTGCAGAAAATCTTCCAGCGGATCGGTCTGCGGTTCTTCAACCACAGGCGTCGATGCTGGCGGAGCGTAAAACGCCTCGACTTCGTCAATAGCGTCTTCGAGAATCTTGCGTTGACGAACAGCCACAACTTGCGAGGCATTTGCCGTCACAAGCTTCTGCTCAATCGTCGCGCGCGCCTTTGCATAGACACGCTGGCGCAGTTCAGGCGATTTGTCTGCCTGCGCATCGATTGTCTTTTTCAGAACCGCTACAAAATCTGCCATGCCGTCTTACCCAGTTTCCGCGAGTACGAGATGCAATAAATGTCTCAATAATCACAATAATCAATGGAAAGCAAAGCCCAGAGCAACGATTAAGTAAGCCCTTTCAAAATGATCGCGAAAAAACCTTAAAAAAATACCCGGTCAGCCATAACAGCAAACCGGGCATTTTCTCTGTATGAGAACTTAAGATCAATCAATCATGAAACGGATCGGTTACGAGGATTGTGTCTTCACGCTCCGGGCTGGTCGAGAGCATGGCAACCGGAGCACCGATCAGCTCTTCGATGTGGCGGACATATTTGACAGCCTGCGCCGGAAGATCGTTCCACGAACGTGCACCGGCAGTCGTTTCCGACCAGCCTGGCAGCGTTTCATAAATTGGCTTAACGCGAGCCTGCGCGCCCATCGAAGACGGCAGATAATCAATACGCTTGCCGTCGAGTTCATAAGCAACGCAAATCTTGATTTCTTCAAGACCGTCGAGAACGTCGAGCTTGGTCAGCGCAATACCCGTGATGCCGGACGTGCGAACCGTCTGGCGAACGATCACCGCATCAAACCAGCCGCAACGACGCTTACGACCCGTTACCACGCCAAATTCATGGCCCTTGGTGCCAAGAAACTCGCCGATTTCGTCATTAAGTTCTGTCGGGAATGGACCCTCGCCAACGCGGGTGGTGTAAGCCTTGGTAATGCCGAGAACATAACCAATTGCTGTTGGGCCAAGACCCGAACCGGCAGCTGCCTGACCGGCAACTGTGTTGGACGAAGTCACAAACGGATAAGTGCCGTGGTCGTTATCGAGCAGTGCGCCCTGCGCACCTTCGAAAAGAATGCGGGCGCCAGCCTTACGGCGTTCGTCGAGAACGCGCCAGACCTGATCGATGTAAGGCAGGATCTTGTCGGCAACCGAAGTCAGCTCTTCAAGAATGGTCTTAACCGAGATTTCTTCAAGGCCCATGCCACGACGCAGCAGGTTGTGATGAGTGAGCAGACGCTCAACCTTTGGCTCAAGCGTTTCCGGCTCAGTCAAGTCAATGACGCGGATTGCGCGACGGCCAACCTTGTCTTCATAAGCAGGGCCGATACCACGCTTGGTGGTGCCGATCTTGAGGCCTGAATTGGAACCTTCGCGCATAGCGTCAAGTTCGCGATGAATGGAGAGAATCAGCGGTGCATTTTCTGCGATGCGCAGAACTTCAGGCGTGATTTCGATGCCCTGACCGCGCAGCTTTTCGACTTCCATGACGAAATGATGCGGATCAACCACAACACCATTGCCAATCACGCTCAGCTTGCCGCGCACAAGGCCGGATGGCAGAAGCGAAAGCTTGTAGCTGACGCCATCGATGACAAGCGTATGACCCGCGTTATGACCGCCCTGATAGCGCACGATCACATCGGCGCGCTCGGACAACCAGTCCACGATCTTTCCCTTGCCCTCGTCGCCCCATTGCGACCCGACGACAACCACATTAGCCATTGAGAAAACTCCTCGGTCCGGCATCTCAGCCGTAAATATAACCCAAGGATCGCAAGCAGCCCCGACAGTTTGACGCGAGGTGCTGATCCCTCGTCTCTATACAGACTGAATCCCGCTTACGCGACTCTTTACATGCAAAAAATACGAATATTTTCACCAAGACGTGGAAAGATAGCGTCAGATCGTCTGAGATTTCGGATATGGCGAGGTGAAAATGGTGTTCTTCGAGAACCGGAGCGGAGTGTACTTTTGGGTACATGAGCACCGGAAGCGCAGAAGAACGCCATTTGCAGACCGCCTGATCCGGAATATCTACGATCTAACCGGCGCGGACCATATAAAGCGCCTCATCCGAATAGCCTTTGAGCTTTTCTTCGAGTGCAGGCACGTCGCGGATAACAAAACCCTTCTTTTCCCAGAACCCCTGCGAGCCATTAACGGCGACGAGTGCCATGGTGACAAAGCCGTCACGCTCAGCCTGCGCTGCCATCAGTTCGACAACACGTGATGCCTGCCCGCCTGAACGGACTTCAGGCAGAAGTGCAATATCGTGAATGTAATAAGTACTGATGTCATTGGGCAGTTCACCCAACACCGAATTAAGGGCGGGAACCGAATCAAGTTTCCATGGATGGCTGATGCCATAACCAAGAATTTCGTTGCCGTGCACCAGTACAAAACAACCAGCCGGATAAATGCTGAAGCGGTCCCGGAAGACCGCCTCATCCTCGAAGAAGTCGGGATGAACGACATTGGCCACAGCCGTTACACCCGCCATATCCGGCGCTTGCATGCGTCGCCATTCTGCCTGTTCAATCCCGTCCGTCATGTTGCTCAAGCTTCCTCGATGTTGAATTCCAAAGGTCTTGCCGCCTTGATTGCCTCTTGAGCAATGAGTTCGTCAAGTACTGCCTGTGGAATCCTGTCATCGACATAGAGCATCGCAATGGCATCGCCACCGGGATGGTTACGTCCGAGAGAGAAGTTCGCGATGTTTACATTGTGCTTACCGCAGATCGTTCCGAGCAGGCCGATCATGCCTGGAATGTCGACATTGGTGACATAAAGCATGTGTGGACCGACTTCGGCATCAAGGTTGATTCCCTTGATCTGAATGAAGCGTGCCTTGCCGTCAGAGAAGCAGGTTCCGGCAATCGAACGCTCACGTTCAGTGGTCTTGACAGTCAGCTTGATATAGCCGTCAAAGATACCGGACTTGTCGCGTTTGATCTCGGAAACGATGATCCCACGTTCCTTCACCATGATTGGTGCAGAAACCATGTTCACATCAGCTACCTGCGGGCGGATCAGACCGGCAAGAGCCGCACTGACCAGAGCGCGCGTGTTCATGGCCGCAGTCGCACCATCAAAAAGCACTTCCACTTCCTGAATAGGCTCGTCCGTCACCTGACCGACAAAGGCACCCAGAACCTCTGCGAGCTTGACGAACGGCTTGAGACGCGGCGCTTCTTCCGCTGTGATCGACGGCATGTTGATGGCATTGGATACCGCGCCCTTGACGAGATAATCCGACATCTGTTCGGCCACCTGGATCGCCACATTTTCCTGTGCCTCGGAAGTCGAGGCACCAAGATGCGGTGTGCAGACCACATTGGGCAGATTGAATAATTCGTTCTCTGTTGCAGGCTCGGCTTCGAAAACATCGATACCAGCACCTGCCACGTGACCCGATTTCAAAGCTTCCACCAGATCTTTTTCAACGATCAGACCACCGCGCGCGCAATTGATAATCCGAACGCCTGGCTTGGTCTTTGCAAGTGCGTCTGCATTGATGATGCCACGTGTCTTGTCGGTTAGTGGTGTATGCAGCGTGATGAAATCAGCACGCGCCAGAAGCTCATCCAGCTCAAGCTTTTCAACGCCTAGTTCCTGCGCCCGCGCTTCCGATAGAAACGGATCAAACGCAACAACATGCATCCTGAGGCCGATACCACGCGCTGCAACCACCGCACCGATATTGCCGCAACCGACAACACCGAGCGTTTTGCCGGTGATTTCAACACCCATGAAACGGTTCTTTTCCCACTTGCCAGCGCGTGTGGAAACGTCAGCCTCGGGGAGCTGACGCGCAACTGCAAACATCAGTGCAATTGCGTGTTCCGCCGTGGTGATGGAATTACCGAAAGGAGTGTTCATCACAATGATACCGCGGCGCGATGCTGCGGGAATATCAACATTGTCCACACCAATACCGGCGCGACCAATAACCTTGAGCTTCGTTGCTGCTGCAATCAGCTTTTCCGTTGCCTTGGTGGCGGAGCGGATAGCAAGGCCATCATACTGGCCGATGATTTCAAGCAGCTTTTCCTTGTCCTTGCCAAGATCTGGCAGGTAATCAACTTCAACGCCGCGGTCTTTGAAAATCTGAACGGCGGTAGGCGACAATTTATCGGATACGAGTACGCGAGGTGCCATAAGGGCCTCCTTCAAGTAATCTTTAATCGAGCATGTCCAGCAATGCCCTGCAAAATCTATGTAGCGGCTTTGTGTTTGGACCATGCATCGCGACAAATGGAATGCTGACCGTGATCGCCCCAACGCGACCACGAATTCATGCATTTCCCCGAATTAGGCGGCGGCTTTCAGCGCGGCCTTCTGTGCGACAAAGGCCCAGTCGAGCCAAGCCGTCAGAGCTTCAAGATCAGAAGCCTCTACCGTCGCACCCGCCCAGATACGCAATCCCGAAGGAGCGTCGCGATACGCACCGATATCGAAGGCAACGCCTTCTTTTTCGAGTGCTGAAACAATGCCCTTGGCGAAAGCTGCCTGCTGATCCGCCGAAAGTGCAGTCACTTCCGGATCAACGATGGTCAGGCAAACAGACGTGTTGGAGCGCGTTTCTGGCTTTTGCGCCAGATTGGCAATCCACGGCGTCTTCTCAATGAAGGCATTGAGTACGGCGAAGTTTGCATCCGCACGCCCGACAAGACCCTCGAGACCGCCGACGGAACGCGCCCAGCTCAGTGCATCAAGATAATCTTCAACGCAGAGCATCGAAGGGGTGTTGATGGTTTCGCCAACAAAAATGCCTTCGATCAGCTTGCCGCCAGAAGTCAGGCGGAAAATCTTTGGCAGCGGCCATGCTGGCTTATAGCTTTCCAGACGCGCAACAGCACGTGGGGAGAGAATGAGAATGCCATGCGCGCCCTCACCGCCCAGCACTTTCTGCCAGGAGAAGGTAACAACATCGAGCTTTGCGAAATCAAGGCGTTGTGCAAAAGCAGCCGACGTCGCATCGCAAATGGTCAGACCCTTGCGATTTGCCGGAATGAAATCCGCATTCGGTACGCGAACGCCAGAAGTCGTACCATTCCATGTGAAAACAACGTCGCGGTCAAAATCAACTTCGGCAAAATCGACCAGCTCACCATAAGGCGCAACAAAGGTGCGGGTGTCTTCGAGCTTAAGCTGCTTAATCACGTCTGTGACCCAGCCGGAGCCGAAGCTTTCCCACGCAACCATATCAACGCCGCGCTCACCAAGCAGCGACCACAAGGCCATTTCCACCGCACCCGTATCGGATGCAGGCACGATGCCAATGCGGTAATCAGCCGGAACGCCGAGAATTTCGCGGGTAAGGTCGATGGCTTCTTTCAGCTTGTTCTTGCCGATTTTCGCACGGTGCGAACGGCCAAGCGGCGCATCGGCGAGCGCTTGAAGCGACCAACCGGGGCGTTTTGCACAGGGACCAGATGAAAAATTAGGGTTAGCCGGGCGAACTGCCGGCTTCGCAATCGTCGTCATTTTGTTTCCTATCCTCACAGATAGCACGCGCCTCGTTGGGGAGGCGTGGCCCGCTGACGAAAATACCGGAAAGCAAAATTTTCACAATATGGCGTGAAAGTTATTTTTGCAGAACCCGCCGAGGTCGCCCCGGCGGGTTTAAATGCCTCAAGATTTACTTCCTGGAGGGCTTTTCATGCATACGTGCATAATAGCTTGCGATGAGCGCACCGGAAACATTATGCCACACACTGAAAACGGCACTCGGAACAGCCGCCAATGGCGAGAAATGCGCATTCGCAAGTGCTGCGCCCAGACCGCTGTTCTGCATGCCAACTTCAATGCTGATTGCCTTGCGTTTGGCAAGCGACAGACCAGCGGCGCGTGCCGCGAAATAACCCAACAGCAAACCAAAGCCGTTATGCAAAACGACGACCGCGAAGATGAGTGCACCGGACTGGGCGATGGCTACCTTGTTGACCGCAACAACAGCAGCGACAATCAGAACGATACCGATAACCGACACCAGCGGCAGCATTGGAACTGCTGCCTTCACAAGACCTGGCATCAGCTTTTGCAGAATGAAGCCAAGCGCGAGCGGCACGAGAATAACCTTGAGGATGCTGACGAACATGCTCATCGCATCGACCGGAAGATACTGGCTGGCAAAGAACCAGACCAGAAACGGCGTGACAAGCGGTGCGAGCAAGGTCGTCACACTGGTGCAAGCAACGCTGAGCGCAACATCGCCTTTGCTGAGATAGGTCATCACATTGCTTGCGGTGCCGCCCGGGCAACAACCAACTAGAATGACACCCGCAGCGACTTCCGGTGACATCGGGATAATGCGCGTCAGCAAAACAGCAAGAAGCGGCATAATCAGGAACTGGGCAAAAACACCGATTAGTACTTCAAACGGCCGTTTGGCAACTTCCGCGAAATCCTTGGTCGAAATCGTAAGGCCCATGCCAAACATGATGATGCCGAGCAACACGACGATCCACGGCGCAAACACGCTGAACGTCGATGGCAGCAGGAAACCAAGTACGGCAAAGACGATAATCCAGACGGCAAATGAGCGTCCGACGAAATCTGACAAAGCTACGAGGGCTTTCATTTCTCTCCCTTCAGACTGCGCACAGTCTAACTTTTATTTTTCAGGCAACACTAATTTCTTGCGGCCTTGTATGCGCAAACTGAAATTTTAAAAACGAAAAATAGTAACAAAAATAACTTATGTGCAGTTTGGACAGTATTTTTGGAAACAAAAAGAAAAAGGCCCGGTCACCCGAGCCTTCGTTTCAATCAATGAGTTACGATCAGCCGCCGAACATATAACGAAGGCCGACGCGTACATCGTGGACATTCATGCCTTTGTCATAGCCGTCGCCAACACCGTAAGCACCATTAAACATCTTGCCGCCATTGATGTGGCGATAACGATAACCAGCATCGAGCTTAAGGTTTTGGGTCAGATCAACCGAGGCACCGGCCATGAGAGCATAGGTGAAGCGCCAGTTTGCGTCACCGGACAGTACGCCACCATTCGTCGTATCAACAAGATCATCCCACTTCACGCGGGTACCACCGATACCGGCACCGACGTAAGGCGTCACACCACCGAAATTGCCGAGATCAACATAAGCATTGGCCAGAAGCGACAGTGCAGACATCTGGCTTTCATCGCGGTCGCTGGTGAACTTCGCACGGGTCATGTAGTCGAGCGTCAAATCCGTGCGGAAGTAATCGGTCACCTGATAACCAACACCACCGCCAAGCAGGAACGAGCCCTTCAGCTTGCCGCCATGGATCTGCGGATCGCCTTCACCACAGGTATTGCAGCCACCACCGCCCGGCAGCGTATAGCTGGCACCACGGAATTTCGCCGCTGAGTAGCCCACATCGCCACGCAGATACCAGCCTCCGACGGCTGGGGGAGCGACAACCACTTCCGGTACGGGTTCAATATAGTCCGCCGCCAAGCCAAGAGAACCTGAAGCCATCAAGGCTGCCGATGCGGCCAAACCAGCACACAAATTTCTAATAAGACTGTTCATTTATCTGCCCCATCGATTTGTCACGCCGCAACCGCGTCGGAACCGAGTATTCAGGGGCAGATTATTCAGGAAAAGTTAAATACAACTTAACCTTGTTTTTTAACTACATTTATTAAGCTTTTCTAAAGTATGCGGCAGGGTATATCAGCAACAAAAAAGCGCGGAAAATTCCGCGCTTTTTGTGTTTCAAATGCCTTCGGCTTACAGCGGTTCCAGTTAAGACTGAATCGTTGAAGCCGCTGTAACTATTTGTTTTTTCGCATTATCCTACGCAAAACCGCTTCGCACTTTTTGCTGGAAATGCTTTAATCAGGCCGCTGCACTTTCCGAAGAAATCACACTGATAATATCGTTCACGACCTTTTCGACGAGAATGCGATCATCCCCTTCCGCCATCACGCGGATAAGCGGCTCGGTTCCCGATGGACGAATGACCAGACGCCCCTGAGCGCCAAGACGTTCAGTAGCTTCGTCAATCGCACTCTTGACCTTCTTGTTCTCGAGCGGCTTACCACCAGTGGTGCGGACATTCTTGAGAAGCTGTGGCACGGGTTCAAACTTGCGGCACAGCTCGCTCAGTGGCTTGTTTTCCTCCTGCGCAACCGCAAGAATCTGCAGGGCAGAAACCAGCCCATCGCCGGTCGTGGCAAAATCCGACAGAACAATATGTCCTGACTGCTCGCCACCCACATTGAAGCCATGCTCACGCATATGCTCGACCACATAACGATCACCGACCTTGGTACGCGCAAGCGTCATATTGTGATCATGCAGGAAGCGTTCGAGACCAAGGTTGGACATGATGGTCGCAACGATACCGCCGCCTTGCAGGCGGTCAGACCGAGCCCATGATTCGGCAATCACTGCCAAAAGCTGGTCGCCATCAATCACAGTTCCATTTTCATCAACGAGCAGAACGCGATCCGCATCGCCATCAAGCGCAATACCGACATCGGCCCGCACTTCATGCACCTTCTTCATCAAACCGATGGGATGGGTTGAACCGCAATCCTCATTGATGTTGATACCGTTCGGCTCATCATTGATGGTGATGACTTCTGCACCAAGTTCCCAGAGGGCCGAAGGCGCTACCTTGTAGCCCGCACCATTGGCGCAATCGACCACCACACGCAGACCATTGAGCGATATATTGCGCGGCAGCGTGCGCTTCGCAAATTCGATATAGCGATAAATATCGCCATCAACGCGCTTTGCCTTGCCCACTTCACCATGGGTCGCGAGATGCGCTGAGAGATCGCTATCGATCAGGCTTTCGATCTGCAATTCGATCTCATCAGAAAGCTTGAAGCCATCGGGGCCAAAAAGCTTGATGCCATTGTCAAAGAACGGATTATGCGAGGCGGAAATCATCACGCCGATATCGGCACGCAATGAGCGGCACAACATGGCAACAGCCGGTGTCGGAATTGGCCCGAGCAGAAAGACGTCCATGCCAGCGGCAGTGAAACCAGCCACCAAAGCGTTCTCCAGCATATAGCCGGAACGACGGGTATCCTTGCCGATCACAACGCGCGACGCCTGGCCCTTGCGACGGAAGATGTGCCCAACTGCCATACCAACTTTCATGGCAATATCAGGCGTCATCGGAAAGCTGTTTGCCTTGCCGCGAATGCCGTCTGTTCCAAAATATTTGCGTGTCATATTTTTAGCCTTGCGTTGCGCCATAGAGCCATCTCGAAGCAATCAAATATCAGTCGCTGTTAAACCAGTGAGACAGCAATGGCAGCCGAACCTTTTAGTCCGGTAATCGATTGTCTGCGTTATTAGCGCAAAACCACCCGACATTGCAATTTCACCTTTCGGGGAACCAGATCGCATCAAAGCCTCATGCCCCACATTGTGCTCATGATGCGCCGAAATCCTTAACCGAGCCTTGTTATGGATTTTATACCCACAAAAGAGAAAAGCCGGGCAAACTGCCCGGCTTTCAAAATTTGCAAAGATGCTTATTGCGGCTGCGGGTTAGGCTCTATGCCCGGCTCATTGCCCGGTTCCTCACCCTTGCGCTTGCGCGCACTGCCAGCCTTAGGCACACCCGAACCGCGGGACGGTGTATCACTACCCTGATCACGCGATGGCTTGTTGCCAGCAATCAGTTCCTTGATTTCATCACCGCTCAGCGTTTCATATTCGAGCAGACCTTCTGCAAGAGCAATCCAGTCCTCACGCTTTTCGGTCAGGATACGAGTTGCATCAGCATAGGCTTCGTCGATCAGGCGACGCACTTCGGCATCGATGATCTGTGCGGTTTCTTCCGAAACATTCTGCGTGCGCGAAACCGAATGGCCAAGGAAAACTTCTTCCTGATTGTCGCCATAAGCCACGCGACCGAGCTTGTCGGAATAACCCCACTGGGTCACCATCGAACGAGCGAGCTTGGTAGCCTGTTGAATATCGGAGGAAGCACCAGAGGTGATGTTTTCCTTGCCGAACTTCAGCTCTTCGGCCACACGACCACCCATCATGATCGCCAGACGCGAAACCATCCAGGTATAGGTCGCCGAATAACGATCACCCTCCGGCAACTGCATCACCATACCCAGTGCACGACCGCGCGGAATGATGGTTGCCTTATGGACCGGATCAGAACTCGGAACGTTCATCGCTACAATAGCGTGGCCTGCTTCGTGGTAAGCCGTATTGGCCTTTTCTTCCGGCGTCATGGCAGAGCGGCGTTCCGCACCCATCATGATCTTGTCCTTGGCGTCTTCGAACTCCTGCATGGTCACAAGGCGCTTGTTGCGACGTGCCGCCATCAAGGCAGATTCGTTCACGAGATTGGCAAGATCAGCACCAGAGAAGCCCGGCGTACCGCGTGCAATCACCTTAAGATCAACATTCGGTGCAAGCGGAACATTACGCACATGCACTTTCAGGATCTGCTCGCGACCAACGATATCCGGGTTCGGGACCACGACCTGACGGTCGAAACGGCCCGGACGAAGAAGCGCTGGGTCAAGAACGTCGGGACGGTTGGTTGCAGCAATCAGAATGATTGATTCGTTTGCTTCAAAACCATCCATTTCGACCAGAAGCTGGTTCAGCGTCTGTTCGCGTTCGTCGTTGCCGCCGCCAAGACCGGCACCACGGTGGCGACCAACCGCATCGATTTCGTCGATGAAGATGATGCAAGGCGCATTCTTCTTGGCCTGTTCGAACATGTCACGGACGCGGCTTGCACCAACACCGACAAACATTTCAACAAAGTCAGAACCAGAAATCGTAAAGAACGGCACATTGGCTTCGCCAGCAACGGAACGCGCAAGAAGCGTCTTACCGGTTCCGGGAGGTCCAACGAGCAGAACGCCGCGTGGAATCTTACCGCCCAGACGCTGGAACTTCTGCGGATCACGCAGGAATTCTACGATTTCTTCCAGATCCTGCTTGGCTTCTTCAACACCTGCTACGTCCTGAAAGGTCACACGGCCATGCGCTTCGGTCAGAAGCTTGGCCTTGGACTTGCCAAAGCCCATCGCACCGCGCGAACCGCCTTGCATCTGGCGCATGAAGAAAATCCAAACACCCAGAATAAGGATCATCGGCAGCCAGGACAGAAGGATACCCAAGAGCGAGCTGGAACCGTCGCTTTCAGGACGGGCAGTGATGGCCACGCCCTTTTCCTCGAGACGGGAAACCAGTCCGGTATCACCCGGTGAATAGGTCTGGAATGTCGAGCCGTTATCGGCAAACGTACCGCTGATCCGCTCACCAGTAATTGTTACCGACTTTACGCGCCCGTTGGAAACGTCGTCGATAAACTGGGAATAGGAAACTTCACGGGAATTGGTGCGCTGGCCAGGACTCTGGAACAGGTTGAACAGCGCGATCAAGAGCAGAGCAATGATCGCCCAAAGGGCGAAGTTGCGATAGTTCGGATTCATAACGGGTCCAATCGATACCACGGCCATCCCGCGAGAACGGGACGATGTTTCGACTTAACATAGGATCGAAGGAAGGCCTTGCCAAGGCGCGAGAGCCGCCTCGTCTTCGATTCTTGTCATTCTGGTTTATAAAAATTAGGACATTCACGACCAAACTGCTTTTCAACGGCATTTGCCAGCCCAAAATCGTAACCCGGCAACACATGATCGAAGATCGCGAAATGCCGTTCGACACTGATTCCTATGGGCAGTTTCTGCCCATTCATTGCAGGAAGCTGCGAGAGCTTGCCGTTTTCATATAAGGCCGGGAGTACCAGCAAGGCTTCCCGTTGGCTCGAATCAATCTCCCGCCCTGTGTTCTTTATAAAATCGATAAGCTCCTGCCGTTCAGGAGCGCCGATATCAAATGAATGCGCGCCCTCATTGGTGAACCGATAACGCCCATCCCAAATGATCCGCTGACCGGGGTCAAGACGCATGACAGGAAGGTTGCGCCGCTCACGCCTGAAGCGGTGTGGTTGCCCCTTCTTGCCCAGTTCAACCAGCGCTCCGAAAACCGTCATCCGATCACTTTTTTCCTGCCCGGATAAAACTCTCTCAATGCGGGATCGTTCAGCATCACCGGGCAAAAAGCGCCGACCACCGGCAATGGAAGCAAGCAGACCTGAAAACAGCCGCCGCACATTTTCCGGCAAGGCCGCATAGATAGTGGCACCGACAGTGATCGTGCCAAGCGGGCTCATAGTCACAGAATCAGGATTAGCCAGTACTGCAATCAGAGCTGCATTATCGCGTTTACGAGCAGCGCTTGCGAGCGCGATCTGGGCGAGCACCAAATCAGGATCAGCCTCAGCAGCAGACGTCAGCCGCACACGCGGGCGTTCGTAATTCGTGTTTACGTTACTCGGATCATCAATCCACACGACATTTCGCTTTATCAACTCCTGACGCAACTCCGCTCGCGGCTCATCGAGCAGTGGTCTGATCAGCTCGACAGAGTTTTCCAGCCACGAGCGTGAAGCCATTGCCGCAAGTCCACGTGCTTCCGAATGGGAACTGCGTTCCCTCCGCATCAGAAATGTTTCGATCTGGTCGTCGCGTGTATGCCCGGTGGCGATAAAATCTGCGCCCGCCTCTTGGGCGGCCTGCACCAGAAGCCGGTAGCGTGCAGAACGGGCAGCAGCAGCGACACCGCTTTTAGGCTTCGGGTCATCCCAAGCCAGGACACGATGAGCAATGCCATGCACATTGCAAAGACGCCCCACATCCTCGGCTTCGTTGGCCGATTCGTCGCGCAAACGATGATCGATGGTAACTGCAGTCAGAGACGGCGGACTATCCAGCGTCGTGAGATACTCTTTCAAAAGGAACAAAAGCGCCAGTGAATCGCTCCCGCCTGAAACGGCAGCCACAATTCCTTTGGCGTTCTCAAGTCCGAAAGGTTTGAAAATTTCGGTCGGGGAAAGCCCCACAAATGATCTCCGCGGTCAGCATTTAATACGCGTGCGCTCATCCGTTACCCGCTTCAAAATTGCGGGCGCCGCATTCGGATAGCGGTCAGGAATCTGCTTGAAAGTCGCGCAAGCAACATCATGGTTGTCCATTTTTTCAAGCGTCATGCCGAGCTTGAACATATTCTCCGGCGCACGCTTTGAATCCGGGTAATCGCGCTGCGTGTCGATAAAGACCGTTGCTGCTTCCGGGAAACGTGACTGACCATAAAGCGATTCACCATGCCAGTACCGTGCTTCCGCCGTTGTCGGATCAGCAGGATAACGCTTAATGTGCTCGCGGAAACCAGTCTCCGCAGCCTTATAGTCGCCAGACATCAGGTACTGATAAGCAGCCTGATACAGCGAATTTGGATTGTCATCGGTCGGAAGAGACGCAACCGCTTCACCAGCAGGAAGTGCAGCACCTTGTTCTACCGGGCGTGGCTCAACATTCATCGTTTCGCCGATTACATTGCCATTGTTGTCAAACCGGATGGAGCCAAGCGTTCTCGGCGGCTCCCCACGCTGAGGGTTGCCCTGTTGAGCGGAACCCGAACCAATAGCCATGGAATCGGCGCCCGATGGATCATTGGCCGCCGTTTGAGAAGAAGAACCCAAATTACCGTCTTGCGCAGTGCTTCCAGAAACCCCGTCATCGGGGTTTCCAGCGGGAGCAGCACTTGCCAGTGATGTGTTGCCACCATCATTTGGCGCGCCGCCAGCATCCGCACGATCTCCATTTTCCAATGCCTGGAAACGGCGTTCGTTTTCTTCCTGCATTTTCTGCATCTGGTCCTGCAGTTCAAGGACCTGGAAGTTCATCGCTTCAGCACGGGCACCGAGTGTGTCTGCAATGGCTGCAGGATTTGCCATGCCTTGCGTGCAGAGATCGCTTCCGGGTGGAGGCGCGACAGGGGCGTTCTGGCCCGCACTTGCCTGCGCTGCGGCTCCGCCACCCTTCTTCTTTTCCAGCTCTTCGAAGCGGAACTCATTGTCGTCCTGCGTCTTCTGCAACTGCTCGTTCGTGAAAGCAATTTGCGCATCGACATCCTCGACCTTACCGGTGAGATTGCGGATCAGCTCCTGCTGCAAGCCCGGGCTCTGATATCCGCCCTGCCCGCCCGCGCCGCCGCTATCGCGCATGGCATCGTCAAGTATCGCGGTCGAGCCGATGCTGACATGGTTCTGCGCGCCGCCCCGACCCTTTTCCAGTGCCTGGAAGCGGGTTTCGTTATCGCGCTGGATCTTTAGCATCTTATCGCGGAGCTGCAGGATGCGAGCATAGGACTGCGCATTCTGATGCGCGAGATTGCAGACCTGCTGCGAAAACTGCCCACCGCCGGGATCACCCGCCTGCGCCAGCTGGATTTGCCCTTGCTGCGAAGAAACAGATGCCGCCAGAACCGGAGCACTTGCCAAAAGCGGCAGCATGGCAATTGCCAGCGTCACTTTTCTCATTGGTTTCCTCATTCCTTTTTGCCCCTATCGCTCATGTACCCTAAAATCTTGAACCGCGATAATCATGGTTATGTGCAGGATGATCAGGCATCGTGCCTGAATATTATCTGAACACCCAATTTCTCACGGCTCTCTCAGCTTTTTAGAGAAAATCCATAAAAAGCAAAGATGCTTTCCCTATGACACTGCTGACTTCGGCCAAAATTTGTCGAAACCACCAATAGTCGGGGTCTGAAGCTGAAGCAAAAAAAGCGGCCCAAAGGCCGCTTTTTCCGGATTAGGTTCAGGCTAATTGCTGAAACTTAGCTGCCAGCACCGTTGAGAACGGTAACAGCGCGGCGGTTCTGAGACCAGCAGGAGTCGCTATCGCAAACGGCGATTGGACGTTCGTTACCGTAGGAAACGGTACGCATGCGGCTGGTTGGAACACCACGAGCCGCGAGGAAGTCGCGGGTTGCAGCTGCACGGCGCTGACCGAGTGCAAGGTTGTACTCACGTGTACCGCGTTCGTCGGCATGGCCTTCGACGGTGACCGAGTACTGCGGATAACGCTGCAGCCACTGGGCCTGCTTCGACAAGGTCTGCTGCGCATCAGCGCGGATCAGCGAAGAATCGAGATCGAACAGAATACGGTCGCCGACATTCACGGTGAAATCCTGCGAAGAGCCGGGCGTTGCAGCGCCACCAGCCAAGCCAAGATCACCGGCATTGTTCGGAAGGTTCTTCTTGGACGCACAACCGGCAACGGCAAGCGTCATGAAAAGGGCAATAGCGATAGGGCTACGTGCAATCGACTGGAAACGGCGCATGGGCCGGAGCTCCTTAAGATTTGATGTTCCTGCGTAACCAACCAATAATCATATTTAGGTTAAAGCAGGCTCAAGAAGTATGGTTAACAATTTCTTTCGGCCAGATGCAAACCGGTTTTCCCGGCAGCAATTCTGTTTTTAGCCAGTGATGGCTAAATGCGGCAGAAACACGGCCCACGGACCCGGATTATGGCAATTTGCCATAAAAAAAGGCGCGAAACCTGCGTTTCGCGCCTTCAAACTTGTTAGCTACGCTCAACAGACTACTCGAGCAGCGGCGACCAGGCCGGATCGGAACCGAAGTTCGGGGTCTGGATCTGGCGTTCGTTGCGGCCAGTCAGATCAATCGTAAAGAGCCGTGGGCCACCGGCACCTGCTGCCTTGCGGAAGAACATCAGGACACGGCCGTTCGGAGCCCAGGTCGGACCTTCATTATGAAAGCCCGAAGTCAACAGACGTTCGCCCGAACCATCGGTCTTCATGACGCCGATGGAGAACTGTCCCTGCGACTGCTTTGTGAAGGCGATCAAATCACCGCGCGGCGACCACACCGGCGTCGAGTAGCTGCCGTCACCTGCCGAGATACGGCGCGGATTGGAACCGTCAGCACCCATGACATAGAGCTGTGGGCGTCCGCCACGATCAGATGAAAATACGATCTGTGAACCGTCTGGGGAATAAGATGCGCTGGTATCAATCGCCTGGCTGTTGGTGAGACGCGTTGTGGTCCGGTTTCGCAAGTCCATTGTATAGACGTTCGCGCTACCGTCATCCTGCAGGAGGCTCATCACAACCTTCTGGCCGTCAGGCGAAAAGCGCGGTGCAATCGACATGCCCGGGAAGTTACCGACGAGTTCACGCTGACCTGTTTCAAGCTGCAGCAGATAAACACGCGGCTGACCACCAGCAAACGACATGTAAGTGACTTCCTGACGATTAGGCGAGAAGCGTGGCGTCAGCGCCATATCACGGCCATCGGACAGATAACGCACATTGGCGCCGTCCTGATCCATGATAGCCAAACGCTTTACGCGCTTCTGTGCTGGACCCGATTCATCAACGAAAACAATACGCGTATCGAAGTAACCCTTTTCACCGGTCAGGCGCTCATAGATCGCATCCGCGATGATGTGAGCAACACGACGCCAGTTATCCGGTGTTGTGAAAAACTGCTGACCGATCAGCTGCTGACCACCAAACGTATCCCAAAGACGGAATTCAGCCTTAAGCCTGCCATCCGGCTGCTTGGTGATACGGCCCGTGACCAGTGCCTGTGCATTGATGACTTTCCAATCTTCAAAACGCGGCGTTGCGTCCGGGTTGGAAATCTTTTCAATGAATGCATTCTTGTTGATCGGTGCGAAAAGGCCCGAACGTTCAAGATCTGCCGCAATGACCGATGTGATATTCGCTCCGAGCTGATCGCCCGATAGGAAATCGGTGATCGCTACCGGTAATGGCTCTACCACACCCTTGTTGATGTTGATTTCCACTACCGCGCGCGCAGGCATGGTAGCAACAAGGCTTGCAGCAATCATACAGGCGAAAGCCGAAAAAAACTGTCCGGATCTTTGTTTTCATGATGCCGATCTTCATGTCTTCAGGGACCTCTTTTGTCCTTAGAGCGCCGTGCGCCCTATTGGGCGCACAAAGGTCGCTCTAACAGTTTAGATTTGCTGCATAACTCCTAGGGAACTATGCAGAGACCTTATTGAGGGGCCTTATTGGCGGGCCTCATTCAGGCATTCGTTAGGGAGTGACCAGCCAAGCTGATCAGAACATTTCGCTCGGGTCGAAGTTGACGATTACTTCCGACCATGAATCATATTTGTCTGCAGGCAGATTGTATGGTGCGCAGCGAGCCACAGCCCGCTTGGCGCTTTCAGCTGCCGCACGGCCCACACCATCGCCACCACCACCAGAAGTTACCTGCGGGGTGCCTTGAATTGAGCCGTCCTGATTAAGTTGCATCTTGACCGTCACAACAAGACCAGGCGCATCTGCCACACCGGCAGGCACGTTCCAGCACTTGGAAATCGCACCACGCAGGGCATCCATTTCACTCTGGCTCAGCTTGGAGCCGCCAGTATTCTTCTTGCCGCCCAGCGATGCCTGATCGGTCGAACGCTTTGCGCCGCCGCCAGACGCCTTCTGCTTGTTCAGAAGAGCTGCAACCTCATCGGCAATCGCGTCATTCTTCGACTGTGATGTCTGAGAAGCCGTTTGAGACTTCTTCTGATCTTCTGTTGGCTTGCGATCCGGCGTCTTGGCGGTCTGCGCCTGTGGCGGTTTTGGCTTTGCCTGCGGTGCTGGAACATTGTCCGGCAATTTCGGCGCGGTCTGATCCGGTGCTTCGGCCTGTTTCTCAATGGCTTCCGCCACGGGATCAGGCTTCACGTCCTGCTTTTCTTCAGGCTTTGTTTGCACTTCAGTCGCAGGAACCGGCGTTGGCTTGTCCTGTGGCTTAGGTTCAGGCTTTGGATCAGGCTTCGGTTCCGGCTTCTTGACCGGCTCCGGCTGCGCTTTGGGTTCCTCAGCCGCTTCAATCGGCTTGGCCTTGTTTTCAGGCCGTGGCGGTGTTTGGGTATCGACTTCCTGATCGCCAACATTCTGAGCATCAGGCACGGTCTGTGGTTTTTTCGTCGGAACAGGCGCCGACTTTTCCTTCATCGGCGCAGTCTTATCGCCCTGCTGGATCTGGGTAATCGATTCGATCGGCACGATGTCGACCGGAAACGACTCCGAATCCTGCACGTCGAATGCCTTCGGCGAGGAAAAGGAGAAGAGCCCCAGCGCGATAACGACGGTATGGAGCGCTACAGAAGATGTCAGGCCAGCCTTCATGATGGCGTCAGCTATCCTGCTCCTGGAGTGTCACAAGGCCGATATTCTTGAAACCGGCGGCGGAAATGCGAGCCATGACCTTCATGACAGTGCCGTAATCGGCAGACTTGTCACCGCGCACGAAAATGCGCTCTTCATAACCGGTCTTGGCAATAGCCTGAAGTTTGGCAACAACTTCATCAAGCGGAATTTCAGTTTCCTGCAGATAGATCTGGCCTTCACTGTTCACCGATACAGTGATCGGCTGTGTGTCAGCATTCATGGCTTTCGCCTGCGTATCCGGCAGATCGATAGGCACGCCGACTGTCAAAAGCGGAGCAGAGACCATGAAGATGATAAGCAGCACCAGCATCACGTCCACGAATGGCGTAACGTTGATTTCACTCATCAATGCCTTCTTGCGACCACGCCTGCGGCGTCCGCCTGACTGCATTCCCTGATTTCCAACCGACATGCCCATTTCAATATTCCCGAAGGCTCGATTTAACTTTGATGCTGGAACGCTCTATTTTTTGTTTTCACGCATGTCGTTATCGGAAAACCGGTTCCCACTTTTCCGCGACATGTTTTAGCTGCGCGGCGTCAGCTTCTCATCAATTTGGCGCGACAGTATGGCAGAGAACTCGTCCGCAAAGCCTTCAAGCCGACCATTGACCTTACCCGCATCGCTCGAAAGCTTGTTGTAGGCGATAACAGCAGGGATAGCGGCAAGCAGACCAATAGCTGTTGCAAGCAGCGCTTCCGCGATACCCGGTGCCACGACCGCGAGATTGGTGTTCTTCGATGCAGCAATTGCCTGGAACGACGTCATAATACCGACAACCGTACCGAACAGGCCGATAAAGGGAGCAGCAGAACCGATTGTCGCAAGAAAGCCTAAGCGCGATTCCAGCTTGTCGCTTTCTCGCGCCAGAGCCACATCCATAGCCTTGTCGATACGCATCTGAAGTGCAATCGGAGAGCGCGCACCCTTCTCAAACGACTTTTTCCACTCGCGCATGGCAGCCATGAAAATCGACGCCATGCCAGTGGTTCGGCGATCATTGAGATTGCGGTATAATTCTTCCAGCGACTGCCCGGACCAGAACGCCTGTTCAAAGCGATCAATCGCGCGACGCGCGCGTCCATAAGCAACAATTTTGTCCACGATGATAGCCCATGTCCAGACCGAGGCGACCACGAGACCAAGCATAACCAGCTTAACGACCCAGCCCGCCTGCATGAACAGGCCCCAGAGGGTAATATCGGCGGCAGGGGCCGCGAGCGCAACATTTTCCATCGATCTACCGTCCTCGAATCCAAACGCCCGGCCTCTTGACCGGGCGGCATCGCAAATTATTCAAGAAACGTCCGCTTTCCGAACGCCTCAACCTGCGCAGCTTTATCTAACGAGCTTTTTGCACACCCTGACGGATATGCTGACGCTCTACGCCACAACCGCCATTTCGGATTTCAACTTTAAATCCTCACAGCGCTTGTTACGGTTAATTTTGGTGAAAGGAAGGCGCTACGCTTCAACCCGGCCCTTCAACCGATTCCGTCATCATCATTAATGGAATATTATGGTTAAAGATGCGTTAGCATTTGCTGAGAAGACGAGCTTGCCCGTTAATTATTGCAGGGCACTCAAAAAACTCAGTCAGCTTTCTGAAAAGCTTCGCGCCATTCATCCGGAATACGGCGGGGATGGCCCTGTTTGGTAATCATGACCGCTTCAACCTTGGCTTCTGACAGCAATCGGCCGTCACAGGTGATCTTCTGCGCCATGATGACCCGTGCCCCGCGAATTTCGCTGACACGGGTTTCCACCAAGATCAGATCATCCATTTTCGCAGGTGATTTGTAGTCGATCTCCATGCGGCGAACGACCCAGACCATTTCCTCGCCCAGCGAACCTTCAGCAAGCTCGATATGGTGAACATCCTGGAGACGCAGGAAATCGGTGCGGCCGCGCTCGTAAAATTCGAGATAGCGACCGTGATAAACGAAGCCCGAGAAATCCGTATCGGCATAATAGATACGGGCATAGAGATGATGGGTCCCGTCTTTCAGTTCGCCCGCAACCTGCGCATGATCCATAACTATTCGTCTTCCATGAAAAGGCCGAACTGCGATTGCTGGGCCACTTCGGCAGGTGCTGCCAGTCCCATATGTTGCCAGGCGAGTGCAGTCAGAACACGCCCGCGCGGCGTGCGCTGCAAAAATCCCTGCTGGATCATATAGGGTTCGATAATGTCTTCGATGGCATCACGCGGTTCAGACAAGCCGGCTGCAATGGTTTCAATTCCGACCGGACCGCCGCCAAAATTCCGCGCGATCATATCGAGATAACGCCGGTCAAGCTGATCAAAGCCACGATTATCCACTTCAAGCCGCGACAAAGCTTCATCGGCAATCTTGCGATCAATTACATCGACGCCCGCGACCAGCGCAAAATCGCGCACTCGGCGCAACAGACGGCCTGCAATACGCGGTGTCCCACGCGAACGGCGCGCGACTTCCAGCGCGCCATCAGGCGAAATGCCCATCTGCATGATGCGTGCACCACGGCGCACAATATATTCGAGCTCTTCAACAGTATAGAAATTGAGCCTGACCGGAATACCGAAACGATCCCGCAAAGGCGTGGTCAGCAGCCCAAGACGTGTCGTTGCAGCAACCAGCGTGAATTTCGCCAGATCGATCTTGACCGAACGCGCCGCAGGACCTTCACCAATGATGAGATCGAGCTGGAAATCTTCCATCGCCGGATAGAGAATTTCCTCAACAGCCGGGCTAAGACGATGAATTTCATCAATGAAGAGCACATCGCGGTCTTCAAGATTGGTGAGAAGTGCTGCCAGATCACCGGCCTTCGCAATCACTGGACCAGAGGTCGAGCGGAAATTGACGCCAAGTTCCTTGGCCATGATTTGCGCGAGCGTCGTTTTGCCCAGTCCCGGAGGCCCGACGAAGAGCACATGATCGAGCGCTTCGCCGCGAACCTTGGCGGCTTCGATAAACACCTTGAGATTGGCGCGCGCCGCCGCCTGCCCGACAAAATCGTTAAGCGTTTGTGGGCGCAATGTGCTGTCGGCGTCTTCGCCACGCAGGTCAGCATCGATAAGAGGATTACGGTCGCTCATGGCTCCCTCCTCGCACGATCGCTAAGTCGAGACAAGTAGTTCACCGCGACAGCTCCTTAAGGCCAAGACGAATGAGCTTGGCCGAATCGGCATCATCACCAGCTTCCCTCAAGGCTGCAGCCACAGCGTTCGCCGCCTGATCGCGTGAATATCCTAAATTGGAAAGTGCTGAAACAGCATCAGTTACGGGAGCAGGGGCTGCACCTGCGCCGAGCTCCTGCTTGAGACCGATAGTCCCGCTTGCATCACCCGCAAAAGCAGGTGCCTTGTTCTTCAATTCAGTAACAATGCGTTCGGCCACCTTTTTGCCAACACCCGGCGCACGTGAAACCATTGCGAGATCACGCAGCGCAATGGCATTGGCAAGCTCAGGCGGCGTCAATGTTCCAAGCACGGCAAGCGCCACCTTGGCACCCACACCCTGCACATTCTGCAACAGACGAAACCATTCGCGCTCAAGCTGCGATCCGAAACCATAAAGGCGGATCATGTCCTCACGCACATAGGTCTCGATAAACAGAATAGCCGCCTCGCCTGCCCCACCCAGATTACCGAGCGTTCGAGCGGAACAAAAGGCAACATAGCCGACACCATGCACGTCGATAACGGCATGATCCTCAGCGATTTCATCGATCACGCCCTTAAGCTTGCCGATCATTCTGATTTTACCCCGCTGCCAGCGCATCCCGAAAAGTGTGTAACGGTTTTCGGAACAAGATACGCGTTAACTTAGAAGCGCCTGCATTCTGCGTGCGCTGACAATGCTCTGACGGTGATGTGCATGGCAAATGGCAATGGCGAGCGCATCGGCAGCATCGCTTGTATCGAATGTTGCACGCGGCATCAGAACCTTCACCATCATATGAATCTGCTGTTTTTCGCCATGGCCGACACCAATGACCGCCTTCTTGACGGCATTGGGCGCATATTCCGCAACAGGAAGCCCCACCTGTGCCGGTGCCAGAAGTGCAATACCGCGCGCTTGCCCGAGCTTCAGCGTGGCCGTCGCATCCTTGTTGACGAATGTATGCTCAACCGCTGCTTCATGCGGCATGAATTCATGCAGAACTTTGGACAGCCCCTCATGCAGCTGGCAAAGCCGCGAAGCCAGATCCATCTCGGCATTAGACGTCACAGTGCCAGAGCCAATGAAATGCAGGGAATTTCCAAGCGATTCGACAACGCCCCAACCGGTACGGCGGAGCCCCGGATCAATGCCAATGATGCGAATCGTTTCTTTCATAAGTGAACCCTATCCTCAGACAGGTTCACTTGACAGCATAAATGTGAACAAAAGAGAAACATACGCATCAGATGATGCAGGTCGCCTGCGCAGATTTTGGCTTTGATGAGTCGAAAATGGTGTTCTTTGAGAACCGGAGCGCAGTGTACTTAAAGGTACATGAGCACCGGAAGCGCAAAAGAACGCCATTTGCAGGCTATCAAAAGCGAAATCTTAGGAAGCGCCAAAAGCCGTCTTGAGCAGTACGATCTGATCCGACACCGGATTGCCACGCGGAGCGCTTTGCAGGGAAACGACTTCACCATATACATTGCGATCCATGCGGCGGACACGCGCCTGAAGGCGGATCGAGCGTTCGATGAGCTCAATGAATGCGAATGGAAGTTCATTCCAGCCCGGAGCGACATCACCGGCTGAAGGCGTATCAAGACGAACCTTAGCCTTCTCAGCCGCTACCTGCTGGCGGGACATTTCACCGTTGCGGGCAGCGCGCTGCAACAGGAGCCAGGAAGCAACCTGCATCAGACGGGTGGTCATGCGCATCGATTCGGCAGCATAAAGCGTCGCGGCAACGCGCGAGAGATTGCGCGCTTCTTCGCGGCCCTCACCGTCGAGATAGCTCGCAGCTTCCTCGACCATATCCATGCCTTCACTGTAAATCGGCTTGAAGGAATCCGAGAACACCATGCGTTCAGCAAGGCTGATCATGTTACCCGGCATCTGTCCCTGTTCGCTAATCACTGCTCTGCCACCTTACATGACCGCACAACGGGCGGACATTCTGTTGCTCGCATTCTCGTCACTTGAATGCGAATGAAAATTACTGAACAGTCGTTCGACCATGAGGAGAGCTGGGACGGAACAGCTGCATTAGACAAGTCCACGACAAATTGCACCTTCATGCACGGTCGCGCAAGTTTATGTTTAACGTTCGGTTAATATTTTTTGGGAGGTTTTAAATGAAGCTTGCAAAGAGCCGAATAGAGAAGTCGCGCACATACGCTGTGATTCCCCGGAAAAGCATAAAAAAAGAGCCGCAAAGGCGGCTCTCAGGAGTTTAACAGGGGAGGCGTCAAACAGAGTGGCTAAACCACTCGGTAAGAATCCAGCCGAACTGGATGTAAACCATTTAACGCTATTAAGATTAATGAAGAGTTAATATCGCGGGTGCGCTGTGGAAAATCACCGTTCGTATAGCGCATCCCAAACGAAAAAGCCGCCCGAAAGCGGCTTTTGAAACTGGCTTATTAACCGTGCTGTAAAGCAGGCTTTGGGTTTGAAGCAGCAGGAACCTTGGTTCCTTCGGCCGCTACAGACTTTGCCGCTGGCTTCTTGCCCCAACCGATAGTCGGCAGCCACTCAAGATAATAAGCCAGTGCGAATTGCATCACGACACCGGTTGCGATCAGCAATGTGTCATATGGCAGGCCACCCGGATTAACGAGCTTCATCACCTGTGCAACCATCGCCAGCAGCGTACCGGCAATGAAGACAGGCAGCGAATGCTTGCCTAGAATAGCGAGCGGATTATCCGGAGACGTCCGCGCAATGCTGTTCAGTGTCGGAACAACCGCGATCAGATAAGCCATCGCCAGCACATGCAGAAGACGCGGAGCCGAAAGGAAAGTCTTGTCGAAACCGGTCAGAACTGCCGGCATACCCATCGAAGCGTCGATACCCCAAAGCGGAATACGAACCCAAGCAAGCGAGAGTACCAGGTAACCGACAGCAACTGTAATCAGCGCAGGATGTGTCGGCAGCTTACCGCCGCGACGAACATGGATCGTACCAGCAATACCAATGGCAAACAGAAACTGCCACGACAAAGGATTAAGGAACCAGACACCTCCGGTCGGATAGTTGATAGGGGCCACACCATACAGACCCGACAGCAACCATACCGTACCAGACACAGCGACCATCAGCGAAAGGCTGATGCGTGCAAGCAGAAGCAGTAGCGGCGTCATAAGAAGCATGACGGCATACATCGAGAGAATGTTGTTGTAGCCGAGCTGATGTCCAAGCGTGACGAGGCCAAGCAGAGCTTCAACCGGCTGCTTGACCAGCGGCCCGATATTGATCTGGGTCAGAAGCTCACGATGCTTGAGGAAAATGGCAGCGGCAGCAAAAATACCAATCGTTGCAAGCGTCGTCATAATGTGGGCCGTATAAAGCACACACGCACGGCGCCACATTTTCAATGTCAGCACGAGACGATTGCCCGGCGCAAACTTGCCGCCATAGGCCAAGGCTACAGCCATGCCTGAAATCAGAACAAAAGCTTCGGCAGAATCGGAAAAGCCGAGATTCTTATGCGTGAAGTGCTCGAAAATCGTTCCGGGTACATGATTGATGAAAATCGTAAGCAGGGCCAAAGCACGAAACACGTCGATGCGTGTATCGCGAATCTTTGGCACTATTTTCGCCGTTTCATTCGTCATTTCGCCTGCCTGCCGTTTGTTTTTCGTCTGCAATAGCGCAGCACTCATTGCCGCCTATATAACTGGTAATTCCGGCAGAACCCGGTTGGTTCCAATCAACTTTCGTTCCAGTGGATAACATAATGCCAACACGAGGCTTTCATCGCCCCCGAACACTGGCCCGCAAATACCCCATAAATGCAAAGGGGCTGTTCAACGAACTCCTCTTACTTTATGCCCGAATTCCATCAACATTTTTCGCTAGGTTTGGTTTATGAACGCGCCAACTGCTACAAAAGATAACGAACGCTGCCGCCTTTTGCTGGTTGCACCACCGATCTCGAATGGTGATGCACTGGCAAAACTCCTATCTGCAGCGCTTTCGGGTGGCGATGTTGCGAGCGTGATTCTCGACGGCGGCGATCTGGATGAAGCGACGTTTCAGGCATCTGCCCAAAAGGCCGTTGCCGTTATTCAGGAAAAAGGCGCTGCTGCAATCATTCTCAACGATACACGTATCGCTGGCCGCGTCGGTGCCGATGGCATTCACATCGAAGGTAAGGCAGCCGAGCTTGCTGAAGCCATCGAAAAGCACACACCAAAATTCATCGTTGGAACAGGCAATCTTCGTGATCGTCACAGCGCTATGGAAATTGGTGAATTACAGCCCGATTACGTTTTCTTTGGCAAGATTGGCGCGGATAACAAGCCAGAAGCTCACCCGCGCAATCTGGCACTGGCCGGCTGGTGGGCCGAACTGGTTGAGATTCCAAGTGTTGCACAGGCCGGCAACACTGTAGAAAGCGTTATTGAAGCATCCCAGACCGGTGCTGATTTTGTGGCCCTTGGACGTGCAGTCTTTGAAGCAGAAGACCCTGCAAAGGCCGTAGCGGAAGCCAACCGGCTTCTTGATGAAAATGCCCCTCGCTTCGAAAACTAAATCCGCCAAGGTTTTGTACGCCCCATGAAGAGCAGAATTCTTCTCGCCACGGTTTTGATCTTTGTTGCGTCCGTTCCTGCTGCAATGGCTGCAGACGAACCGGCGGGCGCGCAAAAAAAACATGACGGTAAAAGCGACAAGCCTGCGGAAAAGCCAAAGATGCTGCCGCAGCCCGCGTCCACAAACACCTTGCCTCACATCGATCCCAGCAGGTTCGGCGACAAACCTGCCGATGAAGCTTTTGGCGCTTATCAGCGCGGGCTTTATTTGACGGCCTTTAATCTCGCCAAGCCACAGGCCGAAAAAGGCGACCCGGCATCGCAAACTCTTATCGCTGAAATCTACGCCCGGGGGCTGGGTGTGCCTGCCGATCAGAAGAAAGCTGCCGAATGGTATGCCAAGGCTGCAGAAAATGGCGTTAACGAAGCTCAGTTTCGCTACGCTGCCCTCTTGCTTCAGGGCCAATACATTCAGAAAGACACCGCCAAAGCTACTCAACTGATGCAAAAAGCTGCCGAAGGCGGCAATGCGATGGCACAGTTCAATTACGGCCAGCTTGTCATGATGAAGGCATCCGGCAAGGCAGGAATCGATCAGGCCTTCCCTTGGTTTGAAAAGGCGGCCGCAGCAAAACTGCCCGATGCAGAATATGCAATCAGCCAAGTTTACGCCAACGGCACTGACAAAATTTCAAAGGATGACAAGAAGGCGCGTGAATATCTGCTTCTTGCAGCGCGCAAGGGCTATGACACCGCACAATATGATCTGGGGCGTTGGCTGATCGAAGGCCGCGGTGGCGACCGCAATTACGAACAAGGCTTTGGCTGGATGCAGATTGCCGCCCAACGCGGTATGGTGTTGGCACAGGCATGGCTCGCCCGCCTTTATCGTGATGGCATCGGCACAGATGGTGATCTGGTAAAATCTGCCGCCTGGTATGTCATCGCACAGCGCGCCGGTTTCCATTCGCCCGATCTCAATGACATGATGGATGGTTTGTCGGACGAGCAACTCAAGGAAGCGATCCAGACCGCTAACAATCTTCGCGTCCGGTGATATCGGGCATCGTTCACGTTTAAAAATGCAAAAAAGCGCGTCACCATAAGGGACGCGCTTTTTCATTCTTTGCCTTTTGACCCATTCCCCAGGAGCTGACCTTACTGGCTTTCATAAGCCTTCTCGCCGGCCTCATAGACGTAGGTACTGTACCTCGCCCACTTGAGAGGACTAAACGGCCGCAGCAAATCAAATCTCCTGCGGTCTCACAGAAAGAACTTGTGTTCAGACGTAGGGCAGATTTTGGTATCAAGCCCCAAGAAATTGCGATGAAATCCAGAGCTGCGTGATCGAAAAGACCCGAAAAGTCACCACCTATTTGACGAATTTGACGCTGATTTCGGGATTCAAAATAAGCTGAATGCGTGCTCAGGCTTGCACAAAGCCTCGTTTTATGGTCTTGGAGACCCTATTATCGTGGTTCGAGTTAAAGATGGACGCAATCCCCGAAAAAAAGCGGGAGATTGCCTTTCTGTCGTGATGCGCCGGGCCGCAACAGTTTTCACATTTATTCCCGGATTAAGCTCATGAAGATCAATGGTAACGAAATCCGCCCCGGCAATGTCATCGAGCATGATGGCGGCCTGTGGGCTGCGGTCAAGACCAATGCCGTCAAGCCTGGCAAAGGCGGTGCCTATAATCAGGTTGAACTGAAGAACCTCATCACCGGCACCAAGCTCAATGAACGTTTTCGCGCTGCTGAAACTGTTGAGCGCGTCCGTCTGGAACAGAAGGACTTTTCGTTCCTTTACGAACAGGGCGAAGCGCTGATTTTCATGGACACCGAATCCTATGAGCAGCTCGAACTTCTGAAAGATTTCGTTGGCGACCGCGCAGCCTTCCTTCAGGACGGCATGATGGTCACCGTTGAACTCTACGAAGAAAAGCCAATCGGCATTCGTCTTCCGGAACAGGTGACACTTGCAATCGTCGAAGCCGATCCAGTTGTCAAAGGTCAGACTGCTGCTTCTTCATACAAGCCAGCTGTGCTTGAAAACGGTATCCGCATCCTCGTTCCGCCATTCATCGCTTCTGGCGAACGCGTGATCGTTGACACCAGCGAACTGACATACATCAGCCGCGCATAAACACGCTTATCAACATGCGGCGCTTGTTTCAGGCGCCGCATGTTTTGTCACAGCTAGAGCGCATCCCGAAAAGTGCGAAGCGGTTTTCGGACAAGATGCGCTCTAAACTGTGACTGTTCTTTCTCAGATTACTCAATTCCCCGATTGTTTTCAGGCGCCTCCGCGTCCGAAGCATCAAGATGTCTACTATAACTGTGTGATCCAGCTGGAAGCCACGTTTCGGGATCACGCCAAAAAGGATAAAAGAAATGGCCCGCTCAGCCCTTCTCAATGTCATGGTACAGGCCGCTATGAAGGCCGGCCGCAGCCTCGCGCGCGACTTCGGCGAAGTCCAGAATCTTCAGGTTTCCCTTAAAGGCCCCGGCGACTACGTCAGCCAGGCCGACCGCAAAGCGGAAAAGATCATCTACACGGAATTGAGTCGCGCCCGCCCGGATTTCGGCTTCCTGATGGAAGAATCGGGTGAGGTCGAATCCAAGGACGGTCAGCATCGCTGGCTGGTTGATCCACTCGACGGCACCACCAACTTCCTGCACGGTATTCCAGTTTTCGCAGTCTCTATCGCTCTCGAGCGTCAGGGTCAGATCGTTGCTGGCGTCATTTACAATCCAGCGATGGACGAACTCTACACTGCCGAGCGCGGCGGCGGCGTGTTCCTCAATGATCGTCGTCTGCGTGTTGCAGCCCGTTCCAAGCTGGTTGATTGCGTGATCGGCACCGGCATTCCGCATCTGGGACGCGGCCATCACGGCCATTACCTCGTCGAACTGCGCAATGTCATGGCCGAAACAGCTGGCATTCGCCGCATGGGCGCTGTTGCCCTTGATCTGGCCTATGTTGCTGCAGGCCGGCTTGACGGTTTCTGGGAAGATGGCATGCATCCGTGGGATCTCGGCGCAGGCATGCTGATGATCCGTGAAGCTGGCGGCTTTATCTCCGATAAGAACGGCGGTCAGGATATCTTCGGCACCAAGACCATTGTTGCTGGCAATGAAATTATACAAAAGGCATTGCTCAAGACGGTCAACAAACCAATCTAATGTGACCAGTCTTTCGAGATCTGTAATGCGCCCCGATGATACAACCGGGGCGCATTATTTTTTCGCGCCAGGCGATTCCGCTCCAACCAATTATGCAGTAGGCTCGCGGTCACAAAGCTATCCCTAAGGATATCCATGGAGCGAAACGCATGAGCGATTTGAGACTTTCACGGGAACGACTGGACGATGCGCGGGACTATGACCCCTACCGCCTGAGCAGCCCGAGAATTGTCATTCTCTCCATGGTGATCTTTCTCATCATCGTTGCATTTCTGGCAGCGGTGCTCATGCGGCAGATCCACACATTCTTCGTCACCAATCCCGGTCTCAATGGCCTGATTTTCGGTGTTCTGCTCATAGGCATCCTGCTGGCATTCGGGCAGGTGCTGCGATTGCTCCCAGAAATCCGCTGGGTCAATTCATTCCGCGATGGTGAACGCGACGGAGCCACGCGCCCACCCGTGTTGCTTGCTCCCATGCGTGCTTTGATCGGGCGCAGGCAATCCATGGCGCTCACAACCGCGTCTATGCGCTCCATCCTTGATTCGATTGCCACACGCCTTGATGAAAGCCGCGATATATCGCGCTATCTGATCGGCCTTCTGGTGTTCCTCGGCCTGCTTGGCACTTTCTGGGGGCTGCTTGAGACAGTCGGCTCCATCGGTAAGACCATTCAGTCGCTTGATCCAGGCTCCGGCAGCACAACCGATGTACTCGATTCGCTCAAAGCCGGTTTGCAAGCACCGCTTTCAGGTATGGGCACCGCGTTCTCATCCTCGCTCTTTGGCCTTTCCGGCTCGCTAATCCTGGGCTTTCTTGATCTGCAAGCAGGACGCGCGCAGAACCGCTTCTACACCGAACTTGAAAACTGGCTTTCGTCGGTCACGGATCTTAACTCCGATCTGACGCCGGAAGAGAATATCGGTGGTATGCGCAACCTCGCCGAACACGTGCAAAATCTGCAAGGCGGGGAAGCCTCCAGCCAGCGCACATCGGCAGCCCTCGCCAATCTGGCTGAAGGCATTCAGGGGCTCGTCAAAAGCATGCGCAGCGAACAGCAGATGATGCGCGACTGGGTCGAAAAGCAGGCGGAAGAACAAAAAGCCATCCGCGAGACGCTCGACCGTCTCAACAAAGCCATCGGCTCGAAAGCCGCAAATGAGCGTCCGACCGACAGCAAGCGACCGGAGTAATCATCATGGCTCTTGCTCGTAACCGCCGCCCACAGCGTCATGTCGATTACTGGCCCGGCTTTGTTGATGCGCTGACGACCCTGCTTCTGGCCATTATGTTCCTGCTGACGGTCTTCGTGCTGGGGCAGTTTCTGTTAAGCCGCGATGTCGACAGCAAGGACAGCGCCCTTGCACGTCTCAACAGCCAGATACAGGAACTGACGCAGCTACTGTCGCTCGAAAAAAGCAATTCGCAGGATATGCAGGACACGATTGCCAACCTGCAAGCTTCGCTTTCAGGCGCTGAAAGCGAGCGTTCGCGCCTGCAGGCTTTGCTCAATGAAGGAACCGGCGCAGGTGCAGCTGCAGAAAAGCGCGCAGGCGAACTCAGCCAGAGCCTTGATTCGGAAAAGCAGGTCAGCGCGCAGGCGCTTTCGCAGGTGGAACTGCTCAATCAGCAGATTTCCGCTCTTCGGCGCCAGATTGCAGCACTTGAAGATGCGCTCAACGCTTCCGAATCGCGTGACCGCGAATCGAATGCCAAGATTGCCGACCTTGGCCGCCGCCTCAATGTGGCGCTGGCGCAGCGCGTGCAGGAACTTAACCGCTATCGCTCTGATTTCTTCGGCCGCCTGCGTGCGATCCTGTCGGACAAGGAAAACATCCGCATTGTCGGCGACCGTTTCGTGTTCCAGTCAGAGGTGCTTTTCCCGACTGGTTCGTCTGACCTCAACCCTGCGGGGCAGGACGAAATGAAAAAGCTCGCTGATGCGGTTATCACGCTCAATCAGGAAATCCCGGACGACATCAACTGGGTTCTGCGTGTTGATGGGCATACCGATAACGTACCGCTCACAGGCATGGGTCGCTTCCGTGACAACTGGGAACTTTCTTCGGCTCGTGCGACGGCTGTGGTGAAATATCTGATCGCTAACGGCGTTCCAGCCAACAGGCTTGTCGCAGCCGGCTTTGGCGAATATCAGCCACTCGATAGTTCAGACGCGCCCGATGCCCGCGCCAGAAACCGCCGTATCGAGCTGAAACTCACTGAGAGATAAAAGAGCGCATCCCGAAAAGTGTGAAGCGGTTTTCGGATAAGATGAGCGCAAAATAAGTAAGGGGGCTCAATGGCCCCCTTTTCATTTGCCGAAAACGCCTGCGCCGGCCTCAAACTGCAGCTTGGCGAGGCGCGCATAAATGCCGCCCTGTGCAACAAGAGTCTGATGCGTGCCTTCTTCCACGATCTGGCCCTTATCGAGCACCAGAATACGGTCGGCTTTAAGCACGGTCGCCAGACGGTGAGCCACGACAAGCGTCGTGCGATTATCCATCAGACTATCAAGCGCCTTTTGCACCAGCATTTCACTTTCTGCATCCAGCGCAGACGTCGCTTCATCAAGCAGCAAGATTGGCGCAGCTCGCAAGATAGCGCGCGCTATGGCAATGCGCTGACGCTGACCACCGGAAAGCGTGACACCGCGCTCACCAACCTCTGTGTCATAGCCCTTGTCCAGCGCCAGAATGAAATCATGCGCCAAAGCGGCTTTCGCGGCCGCTTCAATGTCGGCGTCGCTCGCACCCGGCCTGCCAAAACCAATATTCTCACGAATGCTGGTTGCAAAGATTGCTACATCCTGTGGCACCACAGCAATACGCGCACGCACAGCGACAGGATCCGCTTCAGGCAGCACCACACCGTCCATCAGCACAGAACCTGCCTGTGGATCGTAATAGCGCATCACCAGCGAGAAGATCGTGCTTTTACCTGCACCTGATGGCCCAACGATCGCAACCGTCTCACCGGGCTTTACAGTAAAGCTCACGCCATTGAGTGAAGGAGCATCAGGACGTGTCGGATAAGAGAAATGCACCTTATCGAAGCTTAATTCCCCGCGCGGCGGTTCTGGCAATGCGACTGGCTTCAAAGGCGCTGCAATATCGGGATTCTCATCGAGAATCTCTGCAAGACGCTCTGTGGCTCCAGCCGCCTGCGCGAGTTCACCGCCCACTTCCGAAAGTGCACCGAATGCGCTGGCCGCAAAAACAGCATAGAGAACGAACTGACCCAATGTACCCGCCGTCATAGTGCCGGACAGCACATCACGCGAACCGAACCAAAGGACGGCGACAACACTGGAAAAAATCAGGAAAATAGCAAACCCGGTCAGGATTGCGCGTGCCTTGATCGAGGAGCGTGCGGCCTGATAGGCCTTTTCGACAGCGCCCGCAAAGCGGCCCACCACCATATTTTCATTGGTGAAGGCCTGCAAAGTGCGCATGGCACCAATTTGTTCGCTCGCATAGGCATTGGCATGGGCAAGCATATCCTGCGTCATGCGTGAGCGACGGCGCACAGAGCGACCAAAAGCAATCAGCGGGATAACGATCAGCGGAATGGCTCCGATCACCAGCGCAGAGAGCTTCGGGCTTGTGATCACCATCATGATGAGCGCGCCGATGCCGAGAATAAGGTTCCGCAGTGCAACAGAAGCGGTCGCGCCAACAACTGACTTGATCTGCGTGGTATCGACCGACAGGCGCGATACGATTTCGCCCGATTGCGAGCGATCAAAGAATTCCGGCGAAAGACTGGTGACGTGCGAGAACACCGCATTGCGCAAGTCAGCCACCACGCGTTCGCCGAGCGAGATAACAAAGAAATAGCGAAGCCCCGAGGCAACGGCCAAAATGAGCGCCAGTGCCACAAGCATGCCGAAATAATTATTGACGAAGATCGCATTAGCGCCCGTGAAACCGTGATCGATCATCCGGCGCACAGCGACTGGTACAGCAAGCGTCGTCACGGCAGCCAGAACCAGCGAGAAAAGAGCGCCCACCACCAGAATCTTATAGCGCGAGAGGAAGGGAACCATACGCTTCAGAGGCTTCAGCGAGCGGCGTTTACGGCCTTCCTGTGCATCGAAATCGGGATTCATGCGAATTTGACTGTCTCTGCTGGCCATTCTTGAGATTGCGCCCTTGTTATTGCTGTGCGCCTGATGTATAGGCTCGCCAACCCTTTTGGAAGCCGTTGCCTGCAAGTAACGGGTCTTCATATCTGCCATTGGGCGAAAGTGCCGCAGTTTTAAACATTAGAGCTGGGCTTTTCTTCCCAGACTTTCAGGATTGAGAAGATGAAAGCTGATATCCATCCCGACTACCACACCATCAAGGTCGTGATGACCGATGGCACCGAATACTCGACCCGCTCGACCTGGGGCAAAGAAGGCGATACGATGAACCTCGATATCGACCCGACCACGCACCCAGCCTGGACCGGTGGTTCGCAGACCCTGCTTGATCGCGGCGGCCGCGTAACCAAGTTCAAGAACCGTTTCGGCAATCTCGGTATCTAATACCGTCATTGATGAACTTACGAAAAACCTCGCTCTAGCGAGGTTTTTTGTTGTCCGAATTTCAAGAAACGCGCCCAATAAAAAACTCCCGGACAAGCCGGGAGTTTTCATCTCGTGTGCTGTAGCTTAAAATCAGGCGCTCAGCTTTTCCATAACTTCATCGCTGACTTCAAAGTTGCTGTAGACATTCTGAACGTCATCATCATCTTCGAGAACATTGAGAAGCTTGAGGACGGAACGTGCCTTTTCCTCATCGAGTTCAGTATTGGTCTGTGGCTTCCAGATCGTCTTGATCGATTCGGCTTCACCCAATGAGGCTTCGAGGGCCTTGGACACTTCACCGATGTCTTCAAAGGCGCAGAGGATCACATGCTCTTCTTCGCCGGACTGAACGTCATCGGCACCCGCTTCAATAGCCGCTTCCATGACCTTGTCGGCATCGCCAACAGCAATCTTGTAAACGATCTCGCCAACGCGATCGAACATGAAAGCTGCAGAGCCGGTTTCGCCCAGCGCGCCACCCGACTTGGTGAAAGCAGCACGAACATTGGATGCGGTGCGATTACGGTTGTCAGTCAGCGCTTCAACGATGACCATAACGCCGCCCGGGCCGCGGCCCTCGTAGCGCACTTCATCATAGTTTTCACCGTCATTGCCGGCGGCCTTCTTGATGGCGCGCTCGATATTGTCTTTCGGCATCGACTGCGCCTTGGCGTTCTGAATTGCCAGACGCAGGCGCGGGTTCATCAATGGGTCAGGCAGACCCTGCTTGGCCGCGACAGTAATTTCGCGTCCGAGCTTGGAAAACATTTTCGACCGCACGGCATCCTGGCGCCCTTTGCGATGCATGATATTCTTAAACTGTGAATGGCCAGCCATGGCACCCCTGTTCTGTTCTAATGAAGCGCACGGAGAAAGCGTCACATGAGAATAGGGCAGGCCACAGCTCGGGCCACCGTGCTTTCCGTGCAGAATGCGCGCGTTATAAGGAATTGAGCCTCATTCGTCCAGCAAAAGCGCTAATTTGCTGTTTCCTATGTCGATAATGCACTTAAGCCTCGACGTGATGTTGCAAACAAATTATCTATAAAATCATGAATCAGCGCTCCAGTGATACTCCCGGCGAAACCATAGCCGTCCGCATCAGCCGCATCCTCGCGGACCGTATCATTGCGGGCGAGATCGAGCCGGGCAGCAAACTGCGGCAGGATCATATTGCCGAAGAATTTGAGACCAGCCATGTGCCTGTGCGCGAGGCTTTTCGGCGGCTTGAGGCGCAAGGACTTGCCGTTTCGGAACCGCGCCGGGGTGTGCGTGTTGCGTCATTTGATATCAGCGAACTCCATGAAGTAGCCGAAATGCGGGCAGCACTGGAAGTCCTGGCACTGCGTCACGCGGCCCCTCATATCACCCGCGCCACACTCGATGCTGCAGAACAGGCAACCCTTGAGGGCGATAAATCGCGCGATGTGAAAAGCTGGGAAGATGCCAATCGTCGATTTCACCGATTGATTCTCGAACCTTGCAAAATGCCCCGCCTGCTCGCCGCCATAGATGATCTTCACGCGGCCAGTGCGCGTTTTCTGTTTGCCACCTGGCGCTCGGAATGGGAAACCCGGACAGATCACGATCATCGCGCGATTCTAACAGCACTCCGGCAAAACGATGTCGACGTTGCAGCCACGATTCTTGCCCGTCATGTGCAGTGGATTGGCCATCGTCCGGTCAAGACTGCTTCCGGCAAAACACGCGATTCCTTTGCTATCGTCGGCTGACCAATTCAAAAACACGTCAATTGTTCCTTGTATTCCCGATGCTTAAGCCTCGGGAATGGCGATTTATATATTTTATGAATTTCGCACTTGCCAAACCCACCATTTCGCAGGAGTTTAAATAGATCGAATCTAGTTTTTATCTATAATTTGAGGACGCTATGATAAACATCACGCAATCCCGCGCAACGTTCAGCCCACTCAATCTGGAATCCCGTTCACCGGCAATGCGTCTCGCAGCTGTTGCATTCGGCACATTGGTTCTGGCGATTTCATCACAGGTCGCGGTGCCGATGATTCCGGTTCCGATCACGCTGCAAACGCTGATCGTTCCACTGATTGGTGCGCTATATGGCTGGCGTCTTGGCCTCATTACCGTTCTGGCATGGCTCGGCGAAGCCATGATCGGCTTGCCTGTCCTGGCTGGTGGAGCAGGCGGTGTTCAGCATTTTGCTGGCCCGACGGCGGGCTATCTCGTCTCGTTTCCGATCATCGCAGCCATGACAGGCTATCTGGCAGAACGTGGCTGGAACGGCAAACGCGTTGGTCTTGCTTTCGTATCGTTTCTCGCTGCAAACCTTCTCTGCCTCGCACTGGGTGCAGCGTGGCTTGCAGGCGCTATCGGCATTGAAAAGGCTGTTGCGTTTGGCGTAACGCCATTCCTCATCGGCGCGCTCATTAAGTCGGCGCTCGGTGCTGCAATTCTCAAAGCATCGGCGAAGGCCTGATACGAAACGATGACTGTGCGCCTGCGCGGCCACCATCTTCTTTGCATGCTGACCTATATAGGCAAAGGCTACAGTCCGGCTTTCGTGGAAAATTATGACACGATTGCCGGGCGGATCATGCATGGAGAAGATATCGAGCTCATCACTGGGCCTGACGATATTTGCCAACCTCTGCTTTGCGAAGGTGATTGTCACTGCTTCAACAGAAGCGTCGTCTTTCGTGACAAGCTGGCGCTTGAGGCAGTGTCCGATCTGTTGGGCACAAAGCTCTCTGCAGGTACATTGTTTGACCTCAACACAGAGAAGCTCGCTCAGATGCGCGCAGCCTTTGCCGAAGGCAGCCTCCGCAAAGCCTGCCGCTCCTGCGAATGGTCTGATCTTTGCACGCGCATTTCTGTCACCGACAACTATGCGAATGTCAAAATTGCCATAAGATAAAGCAAAGCCGCCCTTTTCATCAAAGGGCGGCTTTTCATTTCAGACAACTATCCCTGTTTTCGCTTACGCCGGGCGAGCATATTGAGAGCTTCGACCAGCGCCGAGAAGCCCATAGCCGCATAGATATAGCCCTTTGGCACATGGAAGCCGAAGCCATCGGCGATCAGCGTCATACCGATCATCAACAGGAAGCCGAGCGCCAGCATCACAATGGTCGGATTGTTGGCAATGAACCGCGACAGCGGGTCAGCAGCAAGCAGCATGACGGTAACAGCGGCAAGCACTGCAATCACCATGATTGCAATCTCGTCGGTCATACCGACGGCGGTAATGATCGAATCGACTGAGAACACCAGATCGAGGATCAATATCTGCACGATGGCAGCTCCCATCGTCAGCTGAACGACTTTGCCGCCGATGTTCTCCTTGCCGTCTTCCGGATCGACAGTATGGTGGATTTCCTTGGTCGCTTTCCACACGAGGAAAAGACCACCGGCGATCAGAATAATATCGCGCCAGGAGAAACCATGATCGAAAGCGTGGAAGACTGGTTCTTTAAGCTGCACGATGATCGAGATCGTAAACAGCAATGCCAGACGCAAAATGAGCGCTGCACCAATGCCAATGCGCCGTGCTTTGGATTGCAGCTCGGCAGGAAGCTTATTGGTCAGAATCGATATGAAAATAAGATTGTCGATGCCAAGGACGACTTCCATCGTCACCAGCGTGATCAGTGCGGCCCATCCGCCTGGGCTTGAAAGAAATGCCAGATGCTCGGCAAAAAATTCCATTGAGTCGTGTCCCCTTACGAAAGCTCATCGCCAGGAAATAGGAACTCCGCAAAAACGTTCAACCGGCGGCGATCACCTATCTGCAATCAGCAGCCCGATTGACGATAACTTCGTAAATCAGCAAAAAATGAAGCGTTACAGCGGTTCCCGCTTTTGGCTCAAATGCTTTATTTCCAGAACGATGGAATGGTCTCTTCAAGCCTTGCGCCGATACGCAGAGGGGCCGCTTTTTCTGCAAGTCCTGTACGATCCGATATCTCTATCCCGACACCGCAAATCGTGGCCGGCCCGCTGGCCGCTTCAAAACGACCTTTGGGCACCTTCGACAGAAAGCGGTTGAGCGGCTCTTCCTTGTCCATACCAAGCGATGAGTCATAATCGCCGCACATGCCTGCATCAGACATATAGGCCGTACCGTTGCGCAGGATCTGGCAATCCGCGGTCGGTACATGGGTATGCGTTCCAACAACAGCGCTGGCACGGCCATCGACAAAATGGCCGAAGCATTGCTTTTCGCTGGTTGCTTCCGCATGAAAATCGAAAAATACCGCATCCGCCTGTTCACCGAGCGGGCAGGCTTCAAGAATCTTCTCGGCAGCGATGAAAGGATCATCGAGGTCCGGATGCATGAACACACGGCCCATCACGTTGGAAACCAGCACGCGCGCTCCGTTCTTGGCGATGTAAAGCCCCTCGCCCTTACCAGCCGTTCCTTTCGGAAAATTGGCCGGACGCAGAAAACGGTCTTCACGCTTGGAGAAGTCCAGCGCCTCACGCTGATCCCATACATGATTTCCCGTCGTCACCACATCCGCGCCCGCGCGGATCGTGTCGTGGAAAATCTCTTCGGTAATGCCGAAGCCGCCAGCGGCGTTTTCACCGTTGACGATCACAAAATCCAGCTTGAGATCAGAAATCAGCCCCGGCAGCTTTTCATAGACCGCCGTGCGCCCCGACCGGCCCACCATGTCACCAAGAAAAAGTAATCTCATAAATGCGTCTTTATCAGCCCTGATTGAATGAGCGCAAGCCGGTCTCGGTCAGTATATGGTGAAGAGCAATGTCGTGCGGCTCATTGGGCACACGCGGCACCTCCTGACAGTCAAACGCCATTCCGACCAACAGCGGCTCCAGACCACGCTCGGCAAAGCGCGCCAGCGCCCGGTCATAATGTCCGGCGCCATACCCCAGCCGATGACCGCGGCTGTCAAAACCGGCCAACGGCATAAGCATGATCGCAGGATCGACCAGCGGAGCGTTTTTGTCTGGCCCCATAGTCCCAAACCCGGTTTGAACCAGTTCAGCATCGGGTAGAAACTCACGGAAAGCGATGGTCTCTTTATCGAGCACGACAGGCAGGCAGAGCCTTACACCCTTTTCACGCATGAAAGACAACAACGGACGTGGATCGATCTCGGAACGGATAGGCCAATAACCTGCGATCATCATGCCTTTGAGAGCTACGATGGCCGTTTCGGCCCTTTTCGCAGCCGACAAGGAAGCCTCGTAGCGAAACCGGGGGTCAAGTGAGTCGCGGCGCGACAGCACCATACGCCTCAGCACTTGCTTGTTGTCACCCTGCTGCTGTCCGTCATCGTTCATTACAGCGCCCTCCAGTTACTTTGCTAGTGGAACCGGAATGACGGCATCCGTCAAGAAGCAGCTGCAATCCGCTCTGAACGATCCCGTATGACCTTCAGCACAACACCATGAAAATCATTCAGGAAAACCTTGCCCCACAGGTCACAATAGAAATTGATCGGCGTCGCAATCTGATAGCGGGTGGTGAGTGTGAGACGCGTGTGACCGTTGGGCAGAGGCTCAAGGCGATAGTCGCCATTGGCAAGCTTGAGATAGTCGCTGTTCACATCAATATGGGCCTCGACAGCCGCCGGGATCGAATCAGGTAAAAAACGAAAATCCCACGCCAGAAGCCTGTTCTCTTCCCAGCGCGTCACGATTTCCTGAAACTTGACGCCCCGCGTCCATTCCAGCTGACGTACGGCACCGATTCCCTTGCCCTCAAGGCGCGCATCCACAGGCTGCGGAACGCCAACAATGCCATGGCTGAATGTCCATGACAGCTCGTCCTGACGAACATCGCGGATCTCGACAGTCTGCCGCCACACCACTTCCGGCGGCGCTGCAATATCGATGATCGTCGTCACAGCCCCATCATGCGGCTCATATTTCAGCAATGGTTCAAGCGGGTAAAACAGCAACGGCAGCGCGACCACAAGCATCGTGGAGCGCGGTGTGCGGAAACGACGAATAAGCGAAAGCGTCACCCAGGAACCCAGTGCAGAGAAAACGCAGAAGAATGGCGAGGCCATCACCACGCAGATGCCACCTTCTCTGAACCCAACCATGCTGACAACAACCAGGCCGCCGATAATCATCCAGCCCATTCTTACATGGCGCCACAGGCCTTTTTCTGCACGTGGATCACTGAGGCTAGAAGCAAGGCTCGATATCGCCATCGGCAAAAGCATAAGCCCGCCGATGAACGGCATCCATTCCCGCGCCGTGTTCACCCAGATCAGGATATAGAGCATCAGCCCGTAAGCCACTGCCACTGGAACAGCAACGCGCAAACGTTCAAAAAAACCGGGTGAATTGGGAGGAGAAGAATTCATCGAAAAACGCACATATCTTTGAAGGATAACGCGTTTTAGAGCATTCGTGCCAAAAGCGCGAGGCAACTTTGGGCCGAACAACGCATAAGTTAGGAAAAATGCATAAGTAAAAGGAAAGTGGCGACCACGACGACCGATGGTTGTGATTGATCCCGGGAACCTACAACGTAGGTGGGCGCCATATGCGAAAGCCCACAGGCCTTCACAGGGACAGCTCCCTTAGAGATCAATAAGGCCCCGGGGATGCTGTAACACCTGTCGGGAAGCGCAGTACGCCGACAACCTATATAGGCCCTGTCAGAGGTGAGCGCCAGTAGCTTCCTTGTTATGAGCTATTATATTTTCTTTACGAAGAGCTTGGGCGCGGCGCAATGCGCGAGGCAACCTGTTCCAGACGAGCGGCCACATCCGAAAGCATGCCAGTAATCGCCGCATCGTTCTTGTCAGCACTGGTCAGCGCCTCATCGCGGGATCGACGCAAGGTTTCAATCTCGGTTTCAAGGCCTTTGATGCGCTTTTGCGTTTCAGCAAGCTCATCCATCACCATGATGCCAGCCATCACCGTCAAACGCAGATCGCCGATTTCTCCGAAAGACGACTTGAGATGGGTAACATACTGGTCGAAACGATCAGCCAGACCGGAGAGATGCTCCTCCTGCCCTTCGTCACAGGCCATGCGATAAGCTTTGCCGTCGATTGTAACGGTAACAGTCGCCATGCTTATTCCCCTATCGATCCAGAACGGCGCGTATGGTCTCCATAGCCGTCACAAGACGACGTGAGACTTCGCGATTTGCGGCTTCCAGCCGTTCCGCGCGCGCCTCAGACTGATCGAGTTCCTGAGCAAGACGGCTGCGGTCAGCGTTCATGCGCTGCACCTCTTCCTCGGCTTCGGCGAAATCGCCTTCCTTGTCCAGCCGCAGGTCCACCGCTTGTTCAAGCGTATTGAGTGCCTTTTCCAGCCGTTCAAGGACCTGCCTGAGGGTCGTTTCGGGTGCCATCCATATCCTTTCCAATGCCAGATCACAGACATCGAATCGCGCCTGCCGGACGGGCATCTTTGAAAAGACTGTAATAATCGACCGCCCGATAAGCAACAAATGACGAGCCAGACTGGCCGTTCATGCACCGTTATCCGCTCAAAAAAGGCTTTTCAGTGATGAATAGCCCATAAATTGCCCGCTTCCCCCAGGCAATCGCAGACTGTTTATCGTTCAAAAGTCATCGTTTTGTTGACTCCTCGGTAACAGGTGCTATGTGTCCCAAAGCCTTCTGTCGCACGAGCATCTACAGAATTTAATCGGTTTAAATTGATTAAATCGTTTAGTATAAGGAGCTCGTGCTTCAGTCCCGAGGCATCGCCGCAACCCCGTTAAAACCACTCTGGAAAGACGGCTGAGACCATGACGAATTCCGACAAGCAAAACCAGCTGGCCAATGCCATCCGCTTTCTCTCGATCGATGCGGTCGAGAAAGCTAATTCAGGCCATCCCGGCCTGCCGATGGGCGCAGCCGACATCGCGACAACGCTCTATACGCGCTTCCTGTCGCACGACCCGCAGAACCCACATTGGCCAGATCGCGACCGTTTCGTGCTGTCAGCAGGTCACGGCTCAATGCTTCTTTATTCGCTGCTCTTCCTCTCGGGCTACGAAGACATCACCATCGACGAAATCAAGAATTTCCGTCAGCTGGGCTCGCGCACCGCAGGCCACCCGGAATATGGTCATGCCGCAGGCATCGAGACCACAACCGGCCCACTTGGTCAGGGTATTGCCAATGCTGTCGGCATGGCACTGTCCGAGCGCATCCTGAACGCGCAGTTCGGCGATAGCCTTGTTGACCACTACACCTATGTGATCGCTGGTGACGGCTGCCTCATGGAAGGCATCAGCCAGGAAGCCATCGCGCTTGCCGGTCATCTGAAGCTTAACAAGCTCATCGTCTTCTGGGATGACAACAACATCACCATCGATGGTGCCGTTTCCCTTTCCGATAACACCGACCAGCCTGCACGTTTCGCCGCTTCCGGCTGGAATACGCTTGCTGTTGACGGCCATGATCAGGATGCGATTGCCAAGGCTATCGAACTGGCCAAGGTTTCGGAAAAGCCAACGCTCATCGCGTGCAAGACCACCATTGGCTTCGGTTCGCCAAACAAGGCTGGCACGAACAAGGTCCACGGTTCGCCACTCGGCGCAGAAGAAATCGCTGCGACCCGTAAGGCACTTGGCTGGTCGGCAGAACCATTTGTGGTTCCTGCTGAGGTTCTCGACGCATGGCGCGTTGCTGGACTGAACGCTGCCAAGAAGCGTCAGGAATGGGAAAAGCGTCTCGCAAATGTCGATGCTGAAACCCGTGCAGAATTCGAACGCCGCATGCGTGGCGATCTGCCTGCAAACTTCGACGACGCAATCAACGAATATAAGAAGAAGCTTTCCGCTGAAAAGCCGAAGGTTGCGACCCGTAAATCGTCGGAAATGGCCCTGGAAGTCATCAATGGCGTTGTTCCTGAAACCATCGGCGGCTCAGCCGACCTCACCGGTTCCAACAACACCAAGACCAGCCAGACCAAGGCTGTTACGCCAGAAAACTACGGTGGCCGTTACATCCACTACGGTATCCGCGAACACGGCATGGCTGCTGCGATGAACGGCATGACACTGCATGGCGGCGTCATTCCTTACTCCGGCACCTTCCTGACCTTCTCGGACTATTGCCGTCCGGCAATGCGTCTGTCGTCGCTGATGGGCATCCGCGTCGTCTATGTCATGACCCATGATTCCATTGGTCTTGGCGAGGATGGTCCTACCCACCAGCCGGTCGAACATCTGGCTGTTCTGCGCGCAATTCCAAACCACAACGTCTTCCGTCCGGCAGACGCAGTGGAAGCAGCAGAATGCTGGCAGCTTGCCCTCAAGTCGACAAAGACCCCTTCGACGCTGGCTCTGACCCGTCAGAACCTGCCAGTCGTGCGTACCGAACATCGCGAAGAAAACCTCTCCGCATTCGGCGCATACGAACTTGCAGCTGCAAGCAACGACGCCAAGGTCACGATCTTCGCAACCGGTTCGGAAGTGGAAATCGCACTCAAGGCTCGCGACCTTCTCGAAGGCAAGGGCATCGCAACCCGCGTTGTTTCCGTTCCTTGCTTTGAACTGTTCGAAGAGCAGAGCGATGCATATAAGAAGGCAACACTCGGCGATGCACCGGTCAAGATCGCTATCGAAGCAGCGCTCGGCCTCGGCTGGGAACGCTTCATCGGCGAAAACGGCATCTTCATCGGCATGAAGGGCTTCGGCGCTTCTGGCGAGATCAACGATCTCTACAAGCATTTCGGCATTACTGCTGAACATGCTGCTGAAGCTGCGGAAAAGAAACTCAACGCCGCCGCATAATTATCAAACGCCGGCGTTAAACACGCCGGCGTTTATGTTTCCAGTTGAGGCGTTCCCAAACGCGTTCAACTGTTTTATCAAGCCACTGCATATGCAGAACCCTTTCGGGAGATTTAGAGAAAATGGCAGTTCGCGTCGCAATCAACGGTTTTGGCCGCATCGGCCGCAATGTCCTTCGCGCTATCGTCGAATCGGGCCGCACCGACATTCAGGTCGTTGCAATCAACGATCTCGGCCCTGTAGAAACAAATGCGCATCTTCTGCGCTATGACAGCGTTCATGGTCGTTTTCCAAAGGAAGTAAAAGTCGTTGGCGACACCATCGACGTTGGTTACGGTCCAATCAAGGTACACGCTGTTCGCAACCCGGCTGAATTGCCGTGGAAGGAAGAAGGCGTCGATATCGCTCTGGAATGCACCGGCATTTTCACAGCACGCGACAAGGCTGCTCTTCATCTTGAAGCAGGCGCCAAGCGCGTCATCGTTTCGGCTCCTGCCGACGGTGCTGACCTCACGGTCGTCTACGGCGTCAACCACGACAAGCTGACGAAGGACCACCTGGTCATTTCCAATGCTTCCTGCACCACCAACTGCCTTGCGCCAGTGGCTCAGGTTCTCAACGATGTCATCGGCATCGAAAAGGGCTTCATGACCACGATCCACTCCTACACTGGCGACCAGCCGACGCTGGACACCATGCATAAGGATCTTTACCGCGCTCGCGCAGCAGCTCTTTCCATGATCCCGACCTCGACGGGTGCTGCAAAGGCTGTTGGTCTGGTTCTGCCAGAATTGAAAGGCAAGCTCGACGGCGTTGCAATCCGCGTTCCAACCCCGAATGTCTCGGTTGTTGACCTGACCTTCGTTGCCAAGCGCACGACCACTGTTGAAGAAATCAACAATGCGATCCGCGAAGCAGCCAATGGCCGCCTCAAGGGCATCCTTGGTTACACCGATGAGCCACTGGTTTCGCACGACTTCAACCACGATTCGCATTCATCGATCTTCCACACCGACCAGACCAAGGTCATGGACGGCACCATGGTGCGCATCCTGTCGTGGTACGACAATGAATGGGGCTTCTCGAGCCGCATGAGCGACACTGCAGTCGCTTTCGGCAAGCTGATCTAAGCAGCTTCAATGTTTCGCTCCCTTCTCCCCACCGTTGCGCGCTGGCGTTCGCTGGAAGGAGAAGGGCTCGAACATCTCAATATCACGCCCGCCGGTAACACTTTCAACGCCACTGGCGTTCTTATCGGCGAGCGTGGCGATGTTCCCTACGGTGCCCGTTATAGCATCGATTGCGCGAGCGACTGGCGCGTATTCCATTTCCTCATCGAAACGACATCCGGCTTAAGGCTCGAACTCAAATCCGATGGAAATGGGCACTGGACCACGATGGCCGGAGACGCACTACCCGAGTTTGATGGTTGCATAGACATTGATCTGGCAGGGACACCCTTCACCAATAGCTTGCCTATCCGCCGTCTGGGCCTGACGCCCGAAAGCGGAACAGTGCAGCTCGACATGCTTTACGTACCGTTCAATAATTTCCGCCCGTTGCGCGACAGCCAACGATATACCTGTCTTAAGGAAGGCAAGCTTTACCGTTACGCTGCCGCTGATCGCACGTTCACCGCTGAATTGCCTGTCGATGAAGACGGGCTTGTCACTGATTACCCAACCCTGTTCCAGCGCCTGCCTGTCTGAAAGACGAAGACCTGCAGGCGACCGGAAAAAGGCCCGGGAGAAATATCATGAGTTTCCGTACCCTCGATGATGCCGATGTCAAATCAAAGCGCGTTCTGGTTCGTGTTGACCTCAACGTGCCGATGGCTAACGGCGAGGTAACCGACCTCACCCGTATCGAACGCATCGTTCCAACTATTTCGGAACTGTCGAAGAAGGGCGCCAAGGTTATTCTGCTCGCCCATTTCGGTCGTCCAAAAGGCGTTGCTTCCGATGAAAACTCGTTGAAGCATGTCGTCAAACCGCTGGCGAAAGTGCTCGGTCATAGCGTGCATTTTGCGGAAGACAGTATTGGTGACAAGGCAAAGGCCGCAGTCGATGCGCTGAAAGACGGTGATGTTCTGCTTCTAGAAAACACCCGCTTCCACAAGGGCGAAGAAAAGAACGATCCGGAGTTTGTCGCAGCACTCGCAGCCAATGGCGACATCTATGTCAACGACGCCTTCTCGGCGGCGCACCGCGCCCACGCTTCGACCGAAGGTCTGGCACATGTGCTGCCAGCCTATGCAGGCCGCGCCATGCAGGCAGAACTTGAAGCGCTTGAAAAGGGCCTCGGCCAGCCAGCACGTCCGGTTGTGGCAATCGTTGGCGGCGCCAAGGTTTCCACCAAGCTCGACCTGCTCTCGAACCTGATTGAAAAGGTCGATGCACTGGTGATCGGCGGCGGCATGGCCAACACCTTCCTCGCAGCACAGGGCCACGATGTCGGCAAATCGCTTTGCGAGCATGACCTTGCCCATACCGCACGCGAAATCATGGCCAAGGCTGAAAAGACCAAATGCGCTATCATCCTGCCGGTTGATGCGGTTGTAGGCTGGCACTTTGCTGCCGACACGCCAAACCAGACCTATGGTGTCGATGCCGTGCCAAGCGACGGCATGATTCTCGACGCAGGCGCACTTTCGACTGATCTGATCGCCTCGGCCATCGATGATGCAGCAACGCTCGTCTGGAACGGTCCGCTCGGCGCGTTTGAGCTGCGTCCATTCGATACAGCAACGGTCAAGACCGCCAAGCATGTTGCTGCCCGCACCAAGGCTGGCAAGCTGGTATCGGTCGGCGGCGGCGGCGACACCGTTGCGGCACTCAATCATGCAGGCGTTGCCGACGACTTCACCTATATCTCGACCGCTGGCGGCGCTTTCCTTGAATGGATGGAAGGCAAACCACTTCCCGGCGTTGATGTGCTGAAGAAGTAAAAAAGAGAGGCCGCTGAAACCAGCGGCCTTTTTCTTTATGGCTTAGGCGTCAGTTTTAACAACCTACCCGGATTGTCATCCTCGATCACCCAGATCGCACCATCTGGTCCAACGGCTACGTCACGGATGCGATTTTCCATGGCAAAGCGTTCGGTTTCGTTCGGCTGACCATCGCTGTTGATCGTCACACGGATCAGCGCCATCGACGAAAGGCCAGCGATCAGCGCAGAGCCATTCCAGTCGGCAAACATCTTGCCCTTGTAGAATGCCAGTCCGCCCGGCGAGATCACCGGTGTCCAAAACAGCATCGGTGCTTCAAACTCTGGCCGCGTGCTGTGGCGCGGGATCGGTCGGCCGCTATAATTATCGCCGTTGGAGACCACCGGCCATCCGTAATTAAGACCGGGCTTGATGAGATTGAACTCGTCACCGCCACGCGGCCCCATCTCATGTTCCCACAATTTGCCGTCAGGCGCGAAAGCAAGCCCATAAGGATTGCGATGACCCGTTGACCATGTCAGGGCCTTGACGCCGCCTTCGGAAGCCATCGGATTATCCTTTGGCACAGAACCATCGAGGTTCATACGCAGGATCTTGCCCATCGGCGCATTGTCATCCTGTGCGGTTGCGGGCGACATGCGATCGCCAACCGACAGGAACAGATGCTTTTTATCAGGCGCAAACGCGATCTTGCCGCCGGGCTGCCCGCCCTTGGCGGCCGTGCCCTGCTGCCAGATTGCCTTGAGATCCTTAAGCTCTGCCTTGCCCTTACTTTCGGACAGCGTAGCACGCGCCAATATGAGCGCGCCTCCACCATTTTCAGGCATGACATAGGTGAAATAGATCGCCTTACTCTTGGCAAAATCAGGCGCAGGAATAACATCCAGCAAACCGTTCTGGCCGCTGAACAAAACCTCCGGCACGCCTGAAACTTCCGTCTTCTCACCCTTTCCGGTTACGACAAAAATCTTGCCGCCCTTCTCGGTGAGGATCAGTTTGCCGCCCGGCAGAAATGCAATCGCCCATGGTGTGTCAAATTCCGCCACTGCTGCGACATTGAAAGGCAATTCAGTGGTGGCTTCCCTGCTTCCTGCATTGATGCTCTCCGCAAACGCGGTCTGAGCCGGAAGGGCGATCATCGATGCAGCCAGAATGAATGGCAGGCTTAGTAGGGCACTTCGCATCTCTCCTCCTTTTAATTGATATCCTTTAGATGGGATTCTCAGGCGTCATGTCAAAACCAAATCGCGATGAAATCGCATATTCGTCTGTCGAATCTGGAATATTCGTTCTGCATGCGAATTGGAGCAGAGTTCTGACAGTCGGCAAGAAAACTTGCCTCGGCTAAATCGTTTGAAAAAATTTCAATCGTTTCAACAACTTGTACTGCCATTTTGTTGACCCAACTCTTCTGCTATCGACAATGATTATGTGCCTTGAGAGCAGCTGAAGCTCTTTGTTGAGCTTCCCATAATTGGCCCCGTAAGGGTTTAAAGGAGCTTACATATGACCGAACGTCTTGAAGATATTGCAATTGCACTCGTCGCAAACGGCAAGGGAATTCTGGCTGCGGACGAAAGCTCCGGCACCATTGCAAAACGGTTTGAAAGCATTGGCCTCGCCTCAACTGAGGAATCACGCCGCGATTATCGCGAGATGCTGTTTCGTTCTGATGAGGCGATGAAAAACTACATTTCCGGCGTCATTCTTTACGATGAAACCATCCGTCAGAAAGCCAAGGATGGCACGCCGCTTGTCGATCTCATTCGCAAGGCAGGTGCTGTGCCGGGCATCAAGGTGGATGCCGGTGCCAAGCCACTTGCAGGCTTTGAGGGTGAAACCATCACCGAAGGTCTCGACGGGTTGCGTGAACGCCTCAACGAATATTATGGCTTTGGCGCCCGCTTTGCGAAATGGCGCGCCGTAATCTCGATTTCTGATGGGCTGCCGACATGGGCAGCGGTCAAGCAAAACGCACAGGCCCTCGCCCGTTACGCAGCGCTCTGTCAGGAAGCAGGCATCGTGCCGATCGTTGAGCCGGAAGTGCTGATGGATGGCAAGCCGGGCGATCATTCCATCGACCGCTGCTACGAAGTCACCGAATGGGTGCTCAAGACCGTCTTCACCGAACTCTACGACGCACGCGTCAGGCTCGAAGGCATGATCCTGAAACCGAACATGGTTATCGACGGCAAGAAAGCGCGCAAAGCCTCTGTTGAAGAAGTGGCCGAAAAGACTGTTCGCTGCTTCCGCAACACGGTCCCTGCTGCCGTGCCAGGCATTGCCTTTCTTTCCGGCGGTCAGACCGGCGAAGAAGCAACCGCACATTTGTCGGCAATGAATGCAAGCTTCGACATGCCGTGGAAGATGACCTTCTCCTATGGGCGCGCGCTGCAAGCAGCTTCACTGGAAGCATGGAGCGGCAAGGATGAGAATGTTGCCGCTGGCCAGCGCGCCTTTGCTCATCGCGCCAAGATGAACGGTCTTGCTGCAACCGGCGGCTGGAAGAAAGATCTCGAAAAAGCAGCCTGAACTATGCTGCATGATAAAAGGCCCGGTTTAGAGCATGAGCCGACCGGGCCTTTTAGTTTTCAGCGAAATGAAACCCGACCGCCATCGCCATGGCAAATATCGCAAACGCCGCGATCTTCCAGAAATCGCCACGCTTCTTCAAACCCGGCAAGCCAAGTGGCTTGATGATGTGCAAGCCCATGAGGACCATGAGCAGCACAGGCAGGACTTTGGTCACAAAACACCTCTCATTCCCCCTTGTGGCCCCCTTGTGGCCCAGCGATCAGCATCCTGCAAGCCTCGTCAATTTATGCAGTGGTTGTGATATACTTATTCATCTTAAGTTTCATGGACGAGGCTTTAATCGTCAGCATACACTAGCCACCGGAGGAGATGAAAAGCGCGTGGAGGAGACAGGGTCAAATTGGCCTGTCTTGCGCTTTCATCCAGCACGTTATCGCGACGCTTTGGAGGATCATCTGGTCCGATAGAGCGTGTGCTTCTGGGAGGAACAGCATGACATCGAAATATGCCGAAACCTACGCCGCATGGCAGAATGACCCTGAAGGCTTCTGGGCTGAAGCAGCCAGAGCCATCGACTGGTTCAAGCCATGGGATCAGGTTCTCGCAAGCGATGAAGGTGTGTACGGCCGCTGGTTCAAAGGTGCTGAATGCAACACGTGTTACAACGCGCTCGACCGCCATGTCGCCAATGGGCGCGGCGATCGGGTGGCACTCATCTATGATAGCCCTGTCACAAACTCAGCGCGCAAATTCACCTATTCCGAATTGCTCGAAGAGGTGGAAGCCCTCTCGGCAGTCATGCTTGATAATGGTGTGACGAAAGGCGACCGCATTCTCATATATATGCCGATGGTGCCGGAAGCAGCCATCGCCATGCTGGCCTGTGCCCGAATCGGAGCCGTGCATTCGGTGGTCTTCGGTGGCTTTGCCGCCAACGAACTTGCGACCCGTATCGATGATGCAAAGCCGGTAATGATCATTGCCGGTTCATGCGGCATCGAACCCACGCGCGTCGTGCCCTATCAGGCGATGCTAGACAAGGCGATTGCAACTGCCCGACACAAGGTCGGCCATTGCATCATCCTCCAGCGCGAACAGCATCTGCACAATCTCATTGATGGTCGCGATATCGATTATCGAACGGCAATCGATGCTGCACGTGACCGCCATGTGCCATGTACTTCGGTAGCAGCCACTGATCCGCTCTATGTGCTTTATACATCAGGCACCACCGGCGAACCCAAAGGCGTGGTACGCGACAATGGCGGACATATGGTGGCGCTCGCATGGTCGTTGAAACATGTCTTCGGTATTGAGTCGGGGCAAGTGTTCTGGGCAGCATCCGATGTCGGTTGGGTGGTCGGCCATTCCTATATCGTCTATGCGCCACTGATTGCAGGCGCGACCAGTATCCTTTTCGAAGGCAAACCCATCGGAACACCCGATGCCGGAACCTATTGGCGCATTATCGCTGAACATGGCGTTGAAGTGATGTTCACCGCACCCACCGCCTTGCGCGCTATCAAGAAGGAAGATGCGGACGGCAATTTCGTGCGCCGCTACGATCTTTCCAAATTCCGCGCCCTGTATCTTGCTGGCGAACGCGCTGATCCTGACACGATCCACTGGGCGGAAAATCTGCTCGGCTGTCCGGTAATTGATCACTGGTGGCAGACGGAAAGCGGCTGGCCGATGGTTGCCAACCCACTTGGTCTTGGACTGCTCGAAACCAAATATGGCTCGCCTGCGGTCTGCCTGCCCGGTTATGATATTCGGGTGCTCGATGATGCAGGCCACGAAGTGGAGCGCGGCCAACTCGGCAATATCCTGATCAAGTTGCCATTGCCGCCCGGCTGTCTGCCGACGCTCTGGAACGCTGATGATCGCTTCCGCAAAGCCTATCTCAACGAGTTCCCCGGCTATTACAAAACGGCCGACGCTGGCTACATGGATGAAGATGGCTATCTCTATATCATGAGCCGCACCGACGACATCATCAATGTCGCGGGCCACCGTCTTTCGACGGGTGCCATGGAGGAAGTGCTTTCCAGCCATCCCGATGTTGCCGAATGTGCGGTGCTCGGCATTTCTGATTCCGTCAAGGGACAGGTGCCCTGCGGCTTCCTCGTGCTGAAATCCAATATCGACCGCGATACGCACGAGGTCGAAAAAGAATGCATCAGCATGATTCGCGATGTCATCGGCCCTGTTGCCGCTTTCCGGCTGGCTTTGACCGTAAAGCGCCTGCCCAAGACCCGCTCGGGAAAGATATTGCGATCAACGATACAGAAAATCGCAGACGGTGACGATTGGAAAATGCCTGCCACCATTGATGACCCGGCAATTCTGGATGAGATCAGCTCGGTTCTGCGGGAGCGGCATATCGGTCTGGCCTTTGCCTGAACTTTTTAATCGCGCTTCATACTCTTGACCGGCGAAAATCGCCGGTCCACTCTCCCGCAAAATTCGGAGATTGATTGATGCAGTTAGAAGGCAAGGTGGCAATCGTCACGGGTGCTGCCCGCGGTATTGGCTATGCCATTGCCAAGCGTTTCCTCATGGATGGTGCGAGCGTTGTTGTGTCGGACGTCGACGGTGCAGGAGCATCAAAGGCCGTCAGGGATCTGGAACAGTATGGCAAGGTTCTCGCCATCGCTTGTGATGTTGGCGACAAACTCGATATCCATAATCTCATGACCTATACCGCCACCAATCTTGGTGAGATTGATATCCTCGTCAACAATGCAGGCATCGTGCATCAGGCTGAGTTTCTCGATCTCAAGGAAGACGACTTCGACCGCGTGATGCGCGTCAATCTCAAGGGGGCTTTTCTCTGCGGTCAAGCTGTCGCCAAACGCATGGTCGCCCGCGTTGAAGCAGGGGGAGACGCTGGCAGCATCATCAACATGTCATCGATCAATGCGATATTCGGCTTACCGGAACAGCTTGCCTATTCCGTCTCCAAAGGCGGCATGAACCAGCTGACACGCACGATGGCAGTGGCACTTGCCAAATGGGGGATTCGGGTCAATGCAATTGGTCCGGGCTCCATCGAAACTGATATGCTGTCGGCCGTAAACACCGATGCCGAAGCGCGCAAAAAGATCATCGAGCGCACACCACTTGGGCGAATCGGTCAAGCCTCTGAAATCGCAGCGATTGCATCGTTTCTGGCATCTCGTGATTCGAGCTATGTCACCGGCCAGACGATCTATGCGGATGGTGGCCGCCTGCCGCTCAGCAATACCGCCGTACCACGATTTAAAGCCTGATCAGGTCATTGCGGCGTACTAATATTAGGATGATAATAATGCAATCATCCTGACAGATAGCTGTCAGGAGCCCTGTGTCATAGTGCATTTCTAGTGTGATGGATTTGATAGGCCGCTGGTGTGGCTTCAAACCCGAAATTCGTTCCAACGCTTACATTATGACGAGACGAATTTCGGGTTTGCCACACCAGAGAAGAGGGATTCACCATGGCACTCGCAATCGCACCACTGCTCGCAGTTCTGAAAGAATACATGCGCAGACAGGACGAACGTCGACGCTTCATCCTCACACAACGCGCGCTCGACAATCTTCCGCTTGACCTGCGTAAGGATATGGGCTGGCCAGATCGCTATCTGGAACAGCGCGAAGCCAAACAATGCAACGGAGAATGAACCCGGAATGCGCCGCGCAGACCGCCTTTTCCAGATTGTTCAGCACCTGCGCGGTGGCAGACTTGTCACCGCGCGCCAACTTGCCGAACGGCTTGAAGTCTCCGAACGTACCATTTATCGCGACATAGCCGACCTGCAATCGACCGGGGTGCCCATCGATGGCGAGGCGGGTGTCGGCTATATTTTGCGCCAAGGATTTGAACTGCCGCCGCTCATGTTCACGCGCGATGAAATCGTGGCGCTTGTGGCAGGTGCGCGCCTGATCCGCGCCTGGGGCGGCGTTTCCATGGCGCGCGGCGCTGAAGAAGCGCTGGTAAAAATCGAGGCCGTTCTGCCCAAGGAAGAACGCGCCCGTATTACCGGCACTCAGATTCACGCGCCCTCGGCCAGCATCAGCGTAAGCGAACGCCGCATCATTGATGCGGTCGAACGTGCTGTCGATGAAGGCACAGTTCTCAATATCCGCTATCGCGACCTCGAAGCGAAAGAGAGCGAGCGCGATATTCGTCCGCTGGGCCTTTGGTTCTGGGGCAAGGTCTGGACAGTGATTGGCTGGTGCGAGTTGCGCAACGCTTTCCGCACTTTCCGCACAGACCGTATTCTTACGGCTGGCAATGCAGGTCGCACATTCCGTTCCGAACGCGGCAAGACACTTGCCGATTTCTACCGTCTCATGGAACTCAGTGAATACAACGCATTCAAGGATTAGAGCCCCGGGCGCCCTATTGGGCGTGCAAAGGCCGCTCTAACGCTTTAAAATTGGAGCATAATTTTACCTTAAACTGATCCAAGTTTAAGGAATTGTGCTCTAAAAAAACCCGCCAGATCGGCGGGTTTTTTTGTCTTGTCGAAGAAAGCTTATTCTTCGTCTTCGTCGGTGTTTGAGCTCTTCAGCGAAGAGAGCTTTGCGAATACCTTGTCCGCATCCAGCTCTTCCTCTTCAGGCGCCTCATCACGATAATCGAAGTTTTCGGTCGCAGATGCTGGCAGCAATGTGCTATCAGATTCCTGTGCCGGGCGATTGCGTGCTGCACGTTCGACCTCAAGATCGAGGTCGATCTGTGTGCAAAGGCCGAGCGTCACAGGATCCATCGCCGTCAGATTGGCTGAATTCCAGTGGCTGCGGTTGCGAATCTGTTCGATGGTCGACTTAGTCGTGCCGATCAGACGGGAAACCTGCGCATCTTTCAGTTCAGGATGGTTACGCACCAGCCAGAGAATCGCATTTGGACGGTCCTGACGCTTGGAAAGCGGCGTGTAACGTGGTCCCTTGCGCTTGGCTTCCGGTACGCGCACCTTCGGGTCGGAAAGCTTCAGGCGGTGATAAGGGTCCTTTTCACCCTTGGCAATTTCTTCGCGCGAAATCTGGCCGGTGATAACTGGATCAAGCCCCTTGATGCCCTGCGAAGCTTCACCGTCAGCAATTGCCTTCACCTCAAGCGGATGCAGCTTGCAGAAAGCAGCAATCTGATCAAAAGACAAAGCCGTATTATCGACGAGCCAGACGGCCGTTGCCTTCGGCATAAGAAGCTGGGTGGCCATTAGATATAATCCTTCTGTTCGTCCGCTCCGGTGGCGCGGGACGTGGGAAAAACCACAAATTCCGGGAAATCACGGCCTATATATATTTTTTTTGACCATAGAGCAAGAAAGCGCTTCCACCACATCCCCTATTCTCTATCGGATACAAAAAAGCGTCTCCGGCATCATGCTACGTCGAGGACGATTTTGCCGATATGCTGACCACCTTCCATCCGATCATGTGCCCGCCATGCGTCTTTGAGCGGAAAAATCATATCCATGACTGGCGAGACGCTGCGTGCTGCCAGAAGCGGCCAGACTTTTACCTCCAGTTCCCGCGCAATCTCTGCTTTGAAGCCCACAGACCGCGGACGTAATGTCGAACCGGTATGGGTTAGGCGTTTCGTCATCAGAAGTGCAAAATTTGCTGTCGCTTTGGCACCATTCAGAAACGCAATCTGTACAATGCGTCCATCGTCTGCTGCGGCCTTGTAATTGCGATCCACATAGTCGCCGCCCACCATATCGAGAATGACATCGGCACCTTTGCCTTTGGTCGCATCTTTGACGGCCGTTACGAAGTCCTCGTCGCGATAGTTCACGGCCCTGTCCGCGCCAAGCTTCAGACAGGCCTCGCACTTGTCGACCGAACCTGCTGTAACAATCACATTGGCACCGAATGCTTTGCCGAGCTGAATAGCTGTTGTTCCGATGCCCGATGAACCACCGTGAATCAGCAATGTCTCGCCTTCTTTCAGGCCCCCACGCTCAAACACATTATGCCAGACAGTGAAAAAGGTTTCGGGGATTGCGGCGGCTTCAATATAGCCATAGCCGGAAGGCAGAGGCAGCGCGTTGGTTTCATGTACAACCGCATATTCGGCATAGCCGCCACCAGCAAGCAGCGCCACAATCTGATCGCCGATCTTGTAGCGCTCGACGCCTTCGCCAAGCGCAACAATATCCCCCGCAATCTCAAGCCCCGGAATATCCGATGCACCCGCCGGTGGCGCATAGTGTCCTTCACGCTGAAGCACATCAGGGCGATTGACGCCCGCTGCACGTATCCGAACCAGAACTTCCCCTGCTTTTGGTTCAGGCACCGAACGCTGGATCGGGCGCAACATATGCGCGCCACCCGGGCCCGCAATTTCGATTGCTGTCATCTGGGAAGGCAGTTCGGCCATCATGATTAAACTCCTGTTCAAATCGCCCATGGCGCCGATTGGTCCGCAACGGGATTACCCTTTATGCGTCGCAGAAATGCCTCACGTCGAGTGCAACGCATTTCATTAGGGAAATCATCATCGATTTCTTGAAATATATATGCGAAGATTCAAGGTGTTAAATCTTTTCTGCCCTTATAGTTCCGTCATAGACTCCGGAGGAAGGCCATGAGCGGTATCGACGAAGATGCAAGCAAGCCGCGCGACAGTGTGGTTCTGAGTGAAGATGAGCTATCTCTGCTTTCGGTCCTGGAGATCGACCAACGCATCACTTTGCTACAATCCGAAATTGAGCGCCTGAAGGCTGAAAGGCATAGAAAAGGCGACAGCCGCGCTGCCGCCGAAGCGCTTTTCCGCTGAGATATCGTCTCAGCCTGATCATCAACGATAGAGCGAAGTCGCGTCTCATGCGACTTCATAAAATCCCGGGAACGTGATCTTGCGTATTTACATTCAGGTTCTGGCGCTACTTTGTGGCACAGCCTTTCTTCTGATGGCCTCCGGTCTCCATGGTCTGCTGCTGCCATTGCGCGGCGGCCTTGAAGGCTTCTCCGTTGCATCTCTTGGTTTGCTCGGCACAACATGGGCGGGCGGTTTCGTCGCTGGCTGCCTGTTTGCACCCCGTCTGGTGCGACGCGTCGGTCATGTCCGCGCTTTCGGTTGTTTTGCATCGTCTGCGGCTGTCATCGCCCTCCTGTCCGGCATTTATATTGATGCGATATCGTGGATTATTTTGCGCACCTTTACCGGCTTCTCCATGGCTGGTGCATTCATGGTGATCGAAAGTTGGCTCAATGAGCGCGCCACCAATGAATCCCGCGGCAAGATTTTTGGCCTTTATATGATGGTCAACTACGGTGCCACGATGAGCGGCCAGATGATGGTAGCGAACGGCGATATCCGCAGCGATCATCTGTTTATGATCACCGGTATTCTCTTCTGTCTGGCGCTGATCCCAACGGCCATGTCGACGGCTGTCAGTCCAAAACCGCTTACCGAGGTCCAACTTGATCTCAAAGCGCTTTACCGCAATTCACCCGCAGCCTTCGTGGGTTGTATCCTGATCGGTATTGCCAATGGCGCATGGGGCACGCTGGGTGCTGTGTTTGGCGCGAAATCCGGCATTTCGACTACGGAAATCGCCTTGATGGTCAGCGTTACCATCGCCGCCGGCGCTTTGATGCAAATTCCGGTTGGGCGCATTTCCGACCTCGTTGACCGGCGCTATGTCTTGGCGGGCGTTGCATCACTTGCAGCTCTCGTCGGGCTCATGGCTTTCATAATCGGGCCATCAAACGGTAAAATCATTATCATCATGACGGGCTGCTACGGCGCGCTCGCCTATGCGCTCTATCCGGTCGCCGTCGCCCATGCGAACGATCACGCTTCGTCTGAAAGCTTCGTGAAAGTATCAAGTGGCCTGCTGCTGCTTTACGGTTTCGGCACCATGCTTGGGCCGCTGCTGGCGGCAGCCGCAATGGACATCTTCTGGCCGTCCGGTCTTTTCGCCATAACTGCCCTCGCCCACATCTCGATCACAGGCTATGCGCTATTCCGGTCACGCAGGCGCGCCTCAGTACCAAAGGCCGAAAAAGAACAGTTCAAAAGCATGCCATCAGTCAAAAGCGCAACACCTGAAGCGATGAATCTCGACCCAAGAGCCGAGACGGAAAACTAGAGCATGTCGCGGAAAAGTGGGGACCGTTTTTCCGTTAACGACATGCGTAAAAACAAATACTTAAAGCGCGACACGCGTTAGGGTCTTCTGGGAATAGCCAACAAAAAAGCAGCGAATAATCGCTGCTTTTCATAGTGCTGTTAAATTCGTCTAATATTGGATGCGGGAGGATGCTCGGCGGCTGATGCACAGCCGCCAACATCTTCAACAGTACCGTCCTATTGGCCGTCACCAATGGCGATTGCGTACTGCTTGCAGAGCTTCCGGATTTCAAAATCTTAGGGTAGCGACCCTACTCGATCGAAACACGCTCTACTGCATAGTTAAACTGTGAGAGCGACCTTTGTGCGCCCAACAGGGCGCACGGCGCTCTATTGACGGGTTACTTTAATGTCGAGTGACTTGGGTTCTCAGTTTTTCAATCTGCTCCTTGAGCACGAGCTTTTTACGCTTGAGAGATGCAACGTGAAGATTGTCCATTGCCGGTGACGCCATGGCATCGGAAATTTCCTGCTCCAGAGCGCCGTGCTTTTTTTCGAGCGTGGCAAGATGGGACTCTATAGCCATCATCATTTCTCCTTTGATTGATTTCCCAAAGGATGAAACCGTGCGCGAAGTACCTGCCAACCGCAAAGCTTCACCCGCTCACACTGCGCAAAGACCCAAAATACTCCTGTTTTTTCGGGCCAGTTACGCAGTCCCGACTGTCATGAACCGCAGCCCGTTGACAGCCGCTCATGACAGAACCATGACACTTTGGCATGAGTGAGGTCGAAAGTCGAATTTGTCGTGGTAGCATTTTCCAATCACGAAAAATGTGATAAGGGCTGCTCTCGAAACGGGTCTGTGCCGCGCTGGTACGGCCCGTAATATTATTCTGAACAATACGGGGCAAACCGCATGTCCGATCAGGAACAGGCCGAAATCAGATTGGCCGTCGCACGTCTGAAACAGGAACACGCGGATTTCGATGCAGCCATCAACGCGATGATGCAGGTGGGCTGCGATCAGCTGCGCATTCAGCGTATGAAAAAGGAAAAGCTCGCTATCAAAGACAAGCTGCAGGAAATGGAAGATCACGTCATTCCTGACATCATCGCCTGAGCTTTAGATAACAAAGAGCTTACAGCCGGGGTCCGCCCGGCTTTGTTTTTAGTATACCAACGACCGAACTACGGAAGCGGAGCAGGAAAGATCAATGAGCGTGAGTGCAGACGTCGCCATCATCATGGGCAGCCAGTCCGATTGGGAAACCATGCGCCATGCAGCAGACACACTGGAGGCTCTTGGCATCTCCTTTGACGCCCGCATCGTCTCTGCGCATCGCACACCAGACCGCCTTGTCGCTTTCGCCAAAGGTGCAAAGGCCGAGGGCTTCAAGGTCGTGATCGCCGGTGCTGGCGGAGCAGCTCATCTTCCGGGTATGGCCGCGGCCATGACGTCTCTTCCGGTATTTGGCGTGCCCGTGCAATCCAAAGCCCTTTCGGGCCAGGACTCGCTTCTTTCGATTGTCCAGATGCCTGCGGGCATTCCCGTCGGCACTCTGGCTATCGGCCGCGCAGGTGCTGTGAATGCAGCGCTTCTCTCCGCAGCCGTTCTCGCACTTTATGACGATGCACTCGCAGTACGTTTGGACGAATGGCGCACAGCGCAGACCGAAAGTGTTGCAGAACGTCCATCCGATGAGGTCTGATATGGCACATTCAGCACTGAAAGCAGGCCTGAAAGCAGGGTCGACAATCGGTATCATTGGCGGTGGTCAGCTCGGCCGCATGCTGGCAATGGCGGCTGCACGCCTCGGATATGAGACCATCATTCTGGAACCGCAGGCCGATTGTCCTGCGGCACAGGTGGCAAATCGCCAGATCGTTGCAGCTTATGATGATCCGGCAGCCCTTGCAGCACTCGCAGCGGCTTCCGACGTCATCACCTATGAATTTGAGAATGTGCCGGTTTCAGCCGCCGACAAACTTGCAGAATCGGCCCTCGTCTTCCCTCCACCTGCGGCACTTGAAATCTCGCAGGATCGCTTTACCGAAAAGCAGTTCCTCAATGAGAGCGACATCGAAACCGCGCCTTGGCGTCTGGTCGATGATGAAGAAACGCTCATTGCAGCTCTTGGTGCGCTTGGTGAACGCGGAATTCTGAAAACCCGTCGACTGGGTTATGATGGCAAGGGACAGGTTCGCCTGACCTCACTCAACGAAGACGAAGCCCGCAAGGCACTGGAAGCTATCAAGCACGCGCCTGCTATCCTTGAAGGCTTTATTTCGTTTGAACGTGAGGTTTCGGTTATCGCAGCCCGCGACCGCAGCGGCAATGTTGCGATTTTCGATATCACTGAGAACGTCCACAAGGACGGCATTCTGGCAACTTCAACCGTTCCGGCTGCCATCTCTGAGAAAACTGCCGAAGCTGCGAGCATGGCCGCCGAAACGCTTCTGCACGCACTCGATTATGTCGGTGTGCTCGGCCTCGAGTTCTTCGTTCTTGCGGACGGCACCCTGCTTGCCAATGAGTTTGCGCCACGCGTGCATAATTCCGGTCACTGGACAGAGGCCGCTTGCGCCATTTCGCAATTCGAACAGCATATTCGTGCAGTCGCAGGGCTTCCATTGGGCGATGCAGTTCGCCATTCGGACTGTGTAATGGAGAATCTGATCGGCGACGATATTGAGCAGGTGCCAGCGATTCTCGCAGAATCGAATGCAGTGCTGCATCTCTACGGCAAGAAGGAAGCTCGCCCGGGTCGTAAAATGGGCCATGTGACCCGTATAAAGCCCCGCGCAAGTTGAGTAATATAGGGGAATCCATCCGATTCCCCTGCTATCAGGCCTCTGCGGCAAGATTTTCAGAACAGAGCTTCGTGAATCTGCCGCGCAGGAGTTGACATTTGGCTGGAATATTGTGTATTTCGGCCAACCCTTCGGGCAGGAATACTGCCTGTAACCAATTGGCGCCTTGGGCGCCTGTTTTTATGCAGCCCGGCGGCATGTCCTGTCGATGGGCCAACCAAGACCGGTGATTGACATGAAGATCAAGAATTCGCTCAAGGCGCTCAAGGCTCGTCATCGTGACTGCCAGCTCGTTCGCCGCAAGGGCCGCGTTTACATCATCAATAAGACTGCTCCGCGCTTCAAGGCTCGTCAGGGCTAATCTTATTTTTGATTTTGCATTTGACGTTTCGCTGCGCATGATAAAGATTATGTGCATGCGGAACGTTTTTGCACATCTGGGTTACCTCTCGCTTTTGTCAGCCTTTGGCGCAGCTTTGCTTGTTACAAGCCCTGCCCTTGCTGGTACAACAAAGCCATCGCTCACAGCCCCTATCCTGTCTGTTCAGGTTGGCGCTGACAGCGAACAAAAGCCACAGCGGGAAACGCCTGAAGAGCGCCTCGACAAGCTTTTTGCTGATCTCAAGCGCACATCCGACGAGACAAAGGCGCGCCGCATCACCGTTCAGATCAATCAAATCTGGTCGCAGTCAGGCAGCGCTACGGTAGACCTACTCGTGCAATGGGCAAGTAGCGCTATGCTTGAAAAGCGCTACACTTCAGCACTCGATTTCCTGAATGAAGCCATAGCAATCGATCCGGACTATGCTGAGGCATGGAACCGTCGTGCGACGGTCTATTACCTGCGTAACGACTATGCCCACGCCATGTATGACATCAATCGTACGCTGGAGCTTGAGCCACGCCATTATGGGGCGCTCACCGGCATGGCAGATATTCTGCGCGCACGCGGACTGAAAGAACAGGCAATGCGGGCCTATGAACAGGCACTGCAGATCAATCCGATGATGCGCGACGCTCAGAAGAGCTTCTTCGATCTCACCGAAGAGTTGAGCGACACCCGCACCTGATTTTCCCTCAATAGAGCATTTCCTGTTTTGATTGAATCGTTGGAAATGCTCTATCTGTTTGTCTTTAAGCGTGTCTTTATCCCGAAACCGGTTCCCGCTTTCGGGAGACATGCTCTAGGTCAAACAAAAACGCGCTCTTTTCAGAGCGCGTTTTTGTTGCTTTCATAAGGCACCCAACTGGATGGGATTCGGGACTATGGTGAGCCGAAAATGGTGGGATTTGAGAACCGGCGCGCAGCGTACTTAGAGCGCATCCCGAAAAGTGTGAAACGGTTTTCGGAAAAGATGCGCGTAAAAATAAATGATTAGAGCGCCGATCTGATCCAATCAGATCGAAACGCGCTCTAACGTACGTGAGCACCGGAAGCGAAAAATCAAGTCATTTGCAGGCCACCAGAAGCCGAATACCGCCAGTTTAGTCTGTAGACTGACCGTCAGCACCGATATAGGCGATGCGCAGGAGATTGGTCGCACCCGGCGTTCCGAATGGTACGCCTGCGGTAATGATCAGACGATCACCAGCCTTGCCAAATTCTTCCTTGAAGGCAACCTGACAAGCGTGATCGACCATATCTTCCAGATCATGTGCATCTTCAGTAACGACGCAATGCAGGCCCCAGACAACCGAAAGACGACGTGCGGTGTCAACAACCGGCGAAAGCGCGATGATTGGCGTACGCGGACGCTCACGCGCCGCACGAAGACCTGTCGTACCAGAAGCTGTATAAGTGACGATTGCCGACAGGTTCAGCGTTTCTGCAATCTGACGAGCCGCAAGTGAAATCGCGTCAGCGCCAGTTGGTTCAGGGATCGCTCGCTGCGCATCGAGAATGCCCGGATAGGTCGGCTCGCGCTCAACCTTCTCGGCGATGCGGTTCATCGTTGCGACGGCTTCAACCGGATACTGACCGGAAGCGGATTCTGCCGAAAGCATGACAGCATCAGCGCCTTCAAATACAGCAGTTGCAACGTCCGACACTTCAGCGCGGGTCGGAACCGGTGCGGTGATCATCGATTCAAGCATCTGCGTTGCAACCACAACCGGCTTACCAGCGCGGCGTGCCCTGCGGATCATCTGCTTCTGAATGCCCGGAACGCTTTCCAGCGGCATTTCAACGCCAAGGTCACCACGCGCAACCATGATAGCGTCGGAGAGTTCGATGATCTCATCGAGACGGGTCACGGCCTGCGGCTTTTCGATCTTCGACATCAGACTGACCTTGCCGCCAGAGAACTTGCGGGCTTCGATCAGATCTTCAGGACGCTGAATGAACGACAGGGCAACCCAGTCGATTTCTTCCTTCAGAACGGCCTCGAAATCCTTGTAGTCCTTCTCGGTCAGCGCGCCGACACCCAGCGTCGTATCCGGAAGGCTAACGCCCTTGCGATCAGAAATGCTGGTTCCGGCGATAACCTTACAACGAATCGACTTGCCATCACTGGCTTCGGCGATCAGTTCCAGCTTACCGTCGTCGATGAGAAGGCGATGGCCAGGCTCGACAGCTTCCAGAATTTCCGGATGCGGAAGATAAACGCGGGTTTCGTCGCCGAGCTCTTCATTGTTGTCGAGCGTGAAGGTCTGACCCGCGACGAGCGTAACCTTGGTATTCTTGAACTTGCCAACGCGCAGCTTGGGTCCCTGAAGATCCGCCAGAATTCCAATAGGACGGCCAAGTTCTTTTTCGACATTACGGATGCGCTTAACAAGCGTACGCATCGTGTCATGATCGGCATGACTCATGTTGATACGGAAGACGTCTGCTCCGGCTTCAAAAAGCTGACGGATGACAGATTCCTCGCCGGACGCCGGGCCGAGTGTGGCGAGAATCTTGACCTTGCGGTTGCGCTTCATTGATTATTAGTTCCTGTAACTGTGGAGTTTTCTAACGGCGTTTCGTCGGTAAGCTGTACCATCCAGCTCGATTGTTCCCCGGTATCGTATTCCTGGAAGCCATTGCGCTGGAACCCCCGCGCAAAACAATCCTGAACACCCGTGATACGGAATTCCTTTTCCGCAACACACATGTTCACTTTGCCTTCCCAGCGGCCGCCACTCTGGGAATCTTCAGCGTAAAGATAGTAAAAGCGCGACGAGAGCGGTCCTTCGAGCAGCGTCTTGCAGGTCGAACCGTCAATATGCCACCAGCCCTCAGTTACCCAGCCTGTCTTGGCTCTATAGCCAATGGCGACACCAACCAGGTTCTGGGTTGAGTTACATACTCGAAAATCAGCACGCGCTTCCAAAGATGTTATACCCAGTGTACCGATAAGCACGCTGGAGAACAAACCTAAGAAAAGTGGAAGTCGCATTCGCCGAACTCCTTCAGCCCGCAATCGCTTTTGTCTCACGCAAGGAAATCCTCTTTCGGTCGCTCTCTTTTCGGCAGTTTCACCTTTGATGTCAACGCAATCCCGGAGAGAACAAATCAGTTACAGCATTTCCAATCAAACTGCATAGCGATTTCAGCGCAATTTAAACGATTAGATTCGCACCCATGCATCGAGCCGGAAACTGCTTCCTTTTTCTTTTGAGAATGAGCGTTGCAATCTCGACTTTCTCGTGACAGAGCTGAAACTACTTGTGATTTATGACAAAAATCCTACTCAAGAAGCTGCTCCGATGTCGTCTGACCCGTCCTTTTCCCCCGTCCACCAGATCAATGGCGATCTCAGCCTCGGCCTCCTTCTGACCGCCGATCATGCACGCCGCGATTTGCCGACTGAATATGGCAGTCTGGGTCTGGACCAAAGCGAGTTTGAACGACATATCGCCTATGATATCGGCGTTGAGGAATTAACACGGCAACTGGCAGAAAAGATTGGTGCGCCTGCGGTCATGGGCGGTTTTTCGCGCCTGCTGATTGATCCCAATCGCGGTGAAGATGACCCGACCCTCATCATGCAATTGTCGGACGGCGCGGTCATTTCCGGCAATTATCCGATGACAGCGGACGAGCGCGAAAAACGCCTCGATAACTTCTACCGTCCCTATCATGACGCAGTCGCATCCGTGAGCACCCAGGTCGCACTTGCGAGTGGCAAAGCGCCTTTTGTTGTTTCCATCCATTCCTTCACGCCAAACTGGCGTGGCAAGGATCGGCCATGGCACATCGGTCTTCTATGGGATTCCGATCCGCGCGCGATTACTCCGCTCCTTTCTATGCTACGCGACGAACCCGGCCTCATCGTCGGTGACAACGAGCCATATAATGGCGCGTTGAAAAACGATGCCATGTATCGTCATGCAACCAGCCGCGGCTATGCACATGTGCTCATTGAAGTACGACAGGATCTGATTGCAGAAAAAGCTGGCGCGACCGAGTGGGCCGAGCGACTGGCGCCGATGCTCAGCGCCATCAACGCACTGCCGGAAATCCATGAAATCCGGCATTTTGGTTCGCGAACAGGGCCTATCGATTAATCGCCTTTACCCGCTATCCACAGCCAAAAGACGATAAATGGCCGCAAAGCCTCTTAATTTTGCCTGCGACTCGCAGGAAAAACGTTTCAGACTTTCGACAACCGCGCTGTTCCTCTACAGCATGTCGCAGAAAAGTTGGAACCGGCTTTCCGGTGACGATACGCGTGTCGAAACAAACCGCTATTGCTTGCATTCATAATCGACTTTGAATTGGAGAAACCCGTGAGCGACGACATTACCAGCGAAGCCCAGACAATTGCTGTTGGCCAGTTGCGTGCTTTCATCGAGCGCATTGAGCGTCTTGAAGAAGAAAAAAAGACCATCGGCGACGATATCAAGGAAGTTTACGCGGAATTGAAGGGTTCGGGGTTTGACAGCAAGGTCGTAAGGACCATTATTCGTCTGCGTAAAAAAGAAGACCATGAACGTCAGGAAGAAGAAGCCATGCTCCAGCTTTATATGGATGCATTGGGCATGGGCTGACTTTAAGGGCCCAACTCTCTTCCTGAAATCGTAACCCTGCGGGTCCGTGAGGAACCGTATGCTCAGGAAGGGGATAGGGTCCATGGAGTTTAGAAAGCTCGGACGTACTGAACTCGAGGTTTCGCCGCTTTGTTTTGGCGGCAACGTATTTGGATGGACGGTCGACGAAGCAACGTCATTTTCGCTTCTCGACCGTTTTGTCGACGCAGGACTTAATTTCATCGACACAGCGGATGTCTATTCCGCATGGGCGACCGGCAATGTTGGCGGAGAATCCGAAACCATTATCGGAAACTGGCTGAAATCCCGCGGCCTGCGCCATAAAGTCGTTATCGCTACCAAGGTCGGCTCAGAAATGGGGCCGGACGAAAAAGGCCTTTCTCCCAGCTATATCCGCAAAGCCGTCGACGCCTCCCTCAAGCGGCTGCAAACCGACTATATCGATCTTTATCAGTCCCACTGGGATGATCCGGAAACACCCTTCGAGGATGTACTGGGAACCTATAAAGAGCTCATCGCAGCGGGCAAGGTGCGCGCTATCGGCGCATCCAACCTCACGCCGCAACGTCTTGCTGAGGCGCTTGATACGTCGAGCAAACACAATCTGCCACGCTATGAAACGTTGCAGCCGCTTTACAATCTCTATGATCGTTCTGATTTTGAAAGCGGGCTTGAAGCCATCTGCCGCGATAATGAGCTGGGCGTCATTCCCTATTACTCGCTCGCATCCGGCTTCCTGACGGGTAAATACCGTTCAAAGGATGATCTTGGACAGAGTGCGCGCGGCGCGGCCGTCGAAAAATACCTCACCGATCGTGGGTCGCGTATCATTGCGGCGCTCGACCAGGTGGCCCGTGCAAATGATGCCACCCCTGCGCAGATTGCGATTGCCTGGCTGATCGCTCATCCGGCGATCACAGCACCGATTGCCAGCGCAACGCGTTCTGCTCAGCTTGGTGAACTGATCGATGCAACGCAGATCAAACTGGATGCAGAAGCTATCGCGCTGCTCAACAAGGCAAGTGCCTAGAATCTGTCGTCGAGGGATAAGAAACTATCCCTCGATCTCTTCTCTCAACATTTCAAGTTCCAGCCATTCTTCTTCCATGGCTGAATGTTCAGAACGCTTTTTTTCGAGAAGATCGGCGGTCTTAGCAAAAAGCGTCGGGTCTTTGGCGTAAAGCTGCGGATCGGCCAGCTTCCCTTCCAGCACAGTGATTTCCTTAGCCAGCACATCCATTTTGCCGGGCAGGCTTTCAAGTGCAAATTTCTGCTTGTAGGAAAGCTTGCGCTTTTCCTCGCGCTTGGGCTGCACAGCCTCATTGCCCTTGTCGTCAGCCTTGTCGTCGGCGCGTGCGGCAGCTGCCTTCACATTGCGTCGTGCCAAGGCCTGCTCTTTGCGTTGGGCCATCATATCGGCATAGCCGCCGGCATATTCAAGCCAGTTACCATCACCTTCTGGCGCAATCACTGAGGTCACGGTACGATCAAGAAAATCACGATCATGGCTGACGAGAATGACTGTGCCCGGAAAGCCTGCAACCAGTTCCTGCAAAAGATCGAGCGTTTCCATATCAAGATCGTTGGTCGGCTCATCGAGGATCAGCAGATTGGCCGGTCTTGCCAGAACACGCGCCAGCATGAGACGCGCTCTTTCACCACCTGACAGTTCTCGGATCGGCGTACGTATCTGTTCAGGCTGGAAAAGAAAGTCCTTCATGTAAGAAACGACATGGCGCTGCTCACCGTTGACGATGAGGCTTTCGCCGCGACCATCGGTCAGATAATGCGCCAGTGTATCGTCCAGATTGAGGCTTTCACGCTTCTGATCAAGCTCGGCCATTTCGAGATTGACACCAAGGCGCAAAGTGCCTGAATCGGGCTGAAGCTTGCCAGTAAGCATTGACAAAAGTGTGGTCTTGCCTGCCCCGTTAGGACCAACAAGCCCGATCCGGTCACCGCGTTGAACACGAGTCGAAAAATCTCGGACCAGTACGCGCTCATCATAAGCTTTGTTGAGCTTTTTCGCTTCAATGACAAGCTTGCCGGATTCCTTGGAATCGCTTGCTGCAAGAACAGCAGTGCCTTGCGCCTTGCGATGATTACGAAACTCCGAGCGCATCGAGTGCAACTCGCCAAGACGGCGCATATTGCGCTTGCGACGTGCTGTTACGCCATAGCGCAGCCAATTCTCTTCGCGCGCAATCTGACGGCCAAGCTTGTGATGATCGCGCTCTTCTTCTTCAAGAACCTTATCGCGCCATTCTTCAAAATGCCCAAAGCCCTGATCGATACGACGCGTAATACCGCGATCAAGCCACACCGTCGAACGGCTGACATTTTCGAGAAAACGGCGGTCGTGCGAGATCAGCACGATGGCCGAACGAATCTGACGCAGCTCGTCTTCGAGCCATTCGATGGTGTTAAGATCGAGATGGTTCGTCGGCTCATCCAGCAACAGCACGTCAGGCTGTGGCGCGATCACGCGTGCAAGGGCCGCACGGCGTGCCTCACCACCGGACAGATGATCGGGCTTTTCTTCGCCGGTCAGGCCCAGATGCTCAAGAAGGTAAGTTACACGATGCGGATCATCCGCCGGTCCAAGACCAGCTTCGACATAAGCGCGCACATTGGCAAAACCATCGAGATCCGGCACTTGCGGGAGATAACGCACCGTCGCGCCCGGATGCTTGAAGACTTCGCCCGAGGTTGGCTCGACCATGCTGGCCGCGATTTTCAGCAAAGTGGACTTGCCTGAACCATTTCGGCCGACCAGCGCAATGCGGTCGCCCTCACTCACAGAAAGGGCAGCTTCCTCCAAAAGCGGTGTCCCGCCAAAGGTGAGCTTGATCTGGTCGAGGCGAAGAAGCGGAGGTGCCATGGTTCTCTTTGAAAAAAGCGGTTGAAAATTCCGCCCTGCTTGTCGGGGACAAAAATCATTCTGTCAAATAGAACCGTCAAAAAACGAACAGGCCGGGTTTCCCCGGCCTGTTCTTTAAACTTTGATACCGCTAAACGGTCGATAGCGTCTTAGTTACAAGGCGCTTCGTAAACGCGGCCGTAATTATCGCGGTAACGGCAATACTGAACATTGTTACGGGTTGTCGCAGCACCGAGAAGCGTACCACCGACAGCACCAATGGCAGCGCCGGTCAGAGCACCGCGACCGTTACCACCAATTGCGCCACCAGCGAGCGCACCAAGAGCAGCACCACCAACACCATAACCAGCGGTACGCTGTTCAGCCGTCGTGCATGCTGCCGTTGAGAACGCAAGCGCACCGACGATTGCAATCATGGAAAGACGTGATTTCATGAAACAATCTCCTACTAGAGTTACACCAACACCGACTTTGCGTCCCCAATTTCGGCGTAAAGCAGATCATACCCGCTTGATCCATTTACAATACGTTTCGACTGTCAGCGTCAAGCAGTTTCAATTTTTAAGGTTAGCAGCTGCCCTGAAAATGAGCCTCCTCACTCAAGTTCGCTACAAGTATCGCAAGGCCTGAACGTGCGGAAACACAAAGAGTTCCACGTACAATATTGGATACCGTCCATGACGACCCGAACGGCAAGGTCACATTGTCTAACGGCCACTCGGCATTTGTGATTGAAAACCCTTCAACGGTGCAGAAATTCACAACACTAAATGACGTGCCGTCCGGGAAATCATAAACATGGTCTCCCGCAACCAATGGCCATGCTTCCTCAACCCCGCTCGACAGAAGAATGTCTCTGCCTTTTGCCACCTGCGCCGTCGCCATCGTCAGATGCAGAAGCGTGTGATCCGTGCGCGAGCCACCAAATGCACCACAGAGAATGACCTTCTTCGCTCCGCGTTCAAAGGCTTCCTCAAGTGCAAGTTCACCGTCCGTCATATCCTTGGCAGCGGGGAAGGCTCTTTGCGGCACATGCGCATATTTTTCTTTCAATGCTCCCGAGGTCGAATCGAAGTCTCCCAACCAAAGCTCAGGCTCAACACCAAGGGCTTCCGCATGGCGCATACCGCCGTCCGCGGCAAGAACCCGTGCACCAGCTATCTGCCGTTTCAAACGTTCAGTGACGACGAGATCGCCGCCGAGAAGAATAACAAATGTGCTCATAAGTCGCTCATAACACGTGGCATTTGTCCTCGAAAGCCTGCATCTTGATCATCGCCATCTCTTGCCCTTCTGTTTGCAAGGCACTATTGTCGACCTCGCTCTAACGGGGTGCCATTCAACCATTGAATGGCTGAGAAGCCGCACTCCGGCTAACCCGCTGAACCTGATCCGGCTTGTACCGGCGGAGGGATTAGATGCTGCCCGATTTATCGATAACGGCGCTCAATCCTTTAAATAAAAGAAAGGACTTGCCGTTATGCGGCTTTTATCTCTGCTCACCTTATCGCTCTCTGCGGCTTTCGCCTTTGCGCCTCACGCTCAGGCAAAAGATAAGCTCACCATTTACACCTATGACAGTTTCGTTTCCGAATGGGGTCCAGGTCCCAAGGTGAAGGAAAATTTTGAGAAGGAATGCGATTGCGAACTGGAATGGATTGCATCAGCTGACGGTGTCGCCCTTCTCAACCGTCTGAAGCTCGAAGGCGGTAATACAAAAGCCGACATCGTGCTCGGTCTCGACACGAACCTGACAACAGAAGCACATGCCACCGGCTATTTCGCGCCAAGTGGCATTGATCTGTCCAATGTCAAAGTGCCGGGTGACTTCAAGGACGATGCTTTCGTGCCTTATGATTATGGCTACTTCGCTATCGTCTATGATTCCGAAAAACTGCCCAACCCGCCGCAAAGCCTGAAAGAACTGATCGAAGGTGATCCGTCACAGAAAATCGTCATTCAGGACCCGCGGACATCAACACCCGGCCTTGGCATTCTGCTGTGGATCAAATCGGTCTATGGCGATCAGGCGGGTGAAGCCTGGGAAAAACTGCAAAAGCGCATCCTGACGGTTACACCGGGCTGGTCGGAAGCCTATGGTCTCTTCACCAAGGGCGAAGCGCCGATGGTGCTCTCTTACACAACGTCGCCTGCCTATCACATGATTGCGGAAAACACCGAGCGCTACAAGGCACTGGCCTATCCGGAAGGCAATTACCTTCAGATTGAACTTGCTGCACAGACCACAACCGGTGCGAAAAACCCACTGGCTCAGAAGTTTCTTACCTTCATGACTGGTCCCGGTTTTCAGGATGTGATCCCTGAAACCAACTGGATGTATCCGGCAGGCAAGACTTCACAGCCACTTGCTCCGGCTTTCGACAAGCTGCCAAAGCCTGAAAAAACACTTCTGATCCCAGCCGATGAAGTTGCGAAAAACCGCAAAGCTTGGGTTGATGAATGGCTTGCAGCCTCCAGCAAATGAGCAAACCGCTGACCATCGGCCATCCAAGACAAATGCCTGCGATCAAACCACTCGCAGGCATACTGGCGCTTGGCTTTCTGGCAGTTCTGGTCGGCGGCTCGCTGCTGGCTCTGGCGATGGAAGCCAGTGGCTTCAGCACTGACGTCTATTTCGATAGCTACCTACTGCGGGTAGCCCGTTTCACGATCCTGCAAGCGGCAGCATCAAGCCTTCTATCCGTGCTGTTCGCAATTCCTGTGGCGCGCGCGCTTTACTCGGAAGCGAGCTTTCCGGGACGCAGCTTCATTCTGCGTCTCTTTGCTCTGCCGCTGGCGCTGCCCGCCCTTGTGACTGTGCTTGGCATCACCAGCATTTATGGTCGCAATGGTTTCATTGCGCAGCTTTCGCAATCGGCTGGCTACCCGGTCTCGCCCGATATTTACGGCATCACCGGCATTCTTATTGCGCATGTGTTTTTCAACATGCCACTGGCGGTCCGGCTCATTCTTGCCGCGTATGAAACGATCCCCGCCGATTACTGGAAACTTTCAGCGCAACTCGGTATGCACAGCACGCCACGCTTTCGTCTCATCGAATGGCCTGCCATCCGGCGTAACTTGCCGGGCATGACCGGCCTCATATTCATGCTCTGCGTCACCAGCTTCACCACCGTACTGACACTGGGCGGCGGCCCTCGCGCAACAACGCTTGAAGTCGCAATCTACCAAAGCCTGCATTTCGATTTTGATCCGGCACGTGCTGTAGCACTCACGCTCGCACAGCTCGCGCTGACATTGATGATCCTGCTGGCACTGCGTCTGACCGGGCGTCCGTCAGAAGAGGGCTTCACGCTTGCAACGACAGCCAGACGTTATGGCAAACCATCTACGCGAGAACGTGTTTTCAATATTATAGCGATTGTGATCGGCTTTCTTTATGTGGCGCTGCCTGTTTCAGGTGTCGTCATTTCGGGCCTTGCCGCAGATCTGGTGCGATTGTTGAGCGAACGAACCGTATGGCGCGCAATCTCTACCAGCATCGCGCTCGGCTTTTCCGCTGCCCTGCTTTCCGTCATCCTCTCGCTCTCACTTGTTATCGCGCGCGAGGCGACCCGGAACATACGGCTCGCCAACCTCTTTGACACAGGCGCCAGTCTCATATTGGTGATGCCACCTATCGTCCTTGGAGCGGGATGGTTCATTCTGCTGCGTCATTTCACTGACCCATTCGCAATGGCTCCCTTGATGGTGGTGACCGTGAATGCCGCTATGGCCATGCCATTTGCCGTGCGACTGCTAAGACCCGCATGGGATACATCAGCCGCGCGCCACAACAGGCTTTGCGCTCAGCTTGGCATCAAAGGTTTTAATCGACTGCGACTTATCGATTGGCCGTCGGTCCGCAGGCCATTCGGAATGGCCTTTGCCTTTGCAATGGCGCTGTCTCTCGGCGATCTGGGCACAATCGCCCTTTTCGGCAGCGATGCCTTGCTGAATCTGCCCTATCTTCTGTTTCAGCGTATGGGTAGCTATCGCACATTCGACGCAGCAGGCCTTGCGCTTATTCTCGGTCTTCTATGTCTTGGTCTGATGATGATTGCAGATCGCGCCGCAGTCCGAAAGGAAACGCCCCGTTCATGAATGTCCCGCCGCCTAAGACCAATCTGGCAAATATCCGCTTTGAAGATGTTCGTTTCAGCTATGGCGAAACCAACATGCATTTCGATGTGAATGTGCCGGGCGGCGTTATCACGGCGATTGTCGGCCCAAGTGGTTCGGGAAAATCCACATTTCTCAACCTCATTGCAGGGTTCGAGACGCCACAGGCTGGGCAAGTTTTAATCGGCACAACCGATGTCACCCACCTGCCGCCAGCATCCCGGCCCGTCTCCATGGTATTTCAGGAAAACAATCTTTTTGCGCATCTGACGGTCGAGCAGAATGTCGGGCTTGGTCGTTCGCCCAATCTGAAGCTCAGTGAAGCAGACCGGAGAGCCATTGCCAGCGCCCTTGGCCGCGTCGGGCTTCGGGGGAAAGAGCAGCGTAAACCCGAAGCTCTTTCCGGCGGCGAACGTCAGCGCGTGGCGATAGCGCGTGCGCTGGTGCGTGAACGCCCCGTCCTTTTGCTTGATGAGGCATTCGCCTCACTGGGGCCAGCGCTGCGTCACCAAATGCTGGATCTGGTGCGTGAATTACAGCGGGAAAACGCCATGACCGTGTTGATGGTCACCCATACGCCAGAAGATGCCCTTTATCTCGACGCATTGTTGCTATTTCTCGACAATGGTCGGATTTCCGCTCAAGGGCCCGCCGTTGAGTTGCTGTCATCATCTGGACCGGAAGCATTGAAGCACTATATCGGTGAGCAGGCACCGAAGCTCAAATGAAGCTTTTCATGTGATTCCATTCACAACTGGAAACGCTGTTGGGGAGCATCCCGAAAAGTGTGAAACGATTTTCGGATAACATGCTCATCGAAACGCGCTCTGAATGTTACGGTTGTGGACATATTTTGTTCGCAATCAGCTTGAAGAACGGCTTAGAACACTGATCTACTTCTTGTGGGCTATTCAGTCTGTAGCTAGATTTGCGCCACGATATCGACGCTGATTCAATTGCGAGGGTAAAATACTGATCCGTCAACAGACCCGTGTCCGGGCCTCCCTGTGTCTTCCAGTCTCTCTGCCAGAACGGATGCAGCGCAATTGGCGGAAACCAGCCATCGGTCTTGGCTTGCTTGCTGTTGCCTTGATTTCAGGTTGTCAGTCGATCAATTCGAGCAAGGATCTTGGCCTTCAGCCGTCCTCAAATCCGGTAACGGTCGAAAACGTCACCCGTAACGACCGTCTGGCACAGATCGGCGCACAACAGCACCCGCGTATCCTCGCGACCTATGGCGGAGAGTACAAGGATCAGAAACTCGAGCGCATGGTTGCCAAGATCGTTGGCAATCTGACGACCGTTTCCGACAAACCGGATCAGACCTATCGCATCACTATTCTCGATAGTCCCAATATCAATGCTTTCGCGCTGCCCGGCGGCTTTCTTTATGTGACGCGCGGCTTGCTGGCGCTAGCCAACGATTCCTCGGAGGTTGCAGCCGTCATTGCTCACGAAATGGGCCATGTCGTCGCCAACCACGGTATCCTTCGTCAGGAGAAGGAAGCCGAGACGGCGATTGCCGGACGTGTCGCGACCGAAGTCCTGCATAACGAGAGCGCAAGTCGGGAAGCAACCATTCGCGGCAAACTGCGCCTTGCCCAGTTCTCACGCAATCAGGAACTGCAGGCCGACGCCATTGGCATCAAGATGATTGGTGAAGCCGGCTACGATCCGTTTGCTTCCGCACGCTTCCTGCAATCGATGGAAGCCTATACGGATTTCCGGTCAGTTTCTGGCGCAACAGATGCAAGCCTCGACTTTCTTGCAAGCCATCCAGCCACCCCGCAGCGCATTCAGCTTGCGCTCGGACATGCACGCCGCATTGGCGCACCGGGGGTTGGCACCACAGATCGCGATTCCTTCCTCAACGGAATCGATGGGCTTCTTTATGGCGACTCGCCCAATGAAGGCTATGTTCGTGAACAGACCTTCATCCATCCAAAACTGGGCGTAACCTTCACCGCACCTGAAGGCTTCACCATCGACAATTCGGCGAATGCCGTCATGGCGAGCGGTCCGGGTGAAGTAGCAATCCGTTTTGACGGCGCATCCCTGCCCGCAGGCTCAAACCTCACCGATTATATCAAATCGGGTTGGGTAACAGGCCTCGATGAAAGCTCGATTCGTCCGATCACAATCAATGGCCTGCCTGCCGCCACCGCACGCGCAAGTGCCGACCGCTGGCAGTTCGATATTGTGGTAATCGGCGCAAACAATAAGGTTTATCGGTTCCTGACTGCAGCGCCTAAGGGGAGCAATGCCTTACTGCCTGCTTCGCAGACCGTAACCCAGTCGTTCCGCTTACTGTCCCCTGCCGAGCAGAATGCGATCAAGCCATTGCGCATTCGCGTCGTTACTGTGAAGCCGGGCGATACGATGGCGAGCCTTTCCGCACGCATGCAGGGCACGACGCGCAAGCTTGAACTGTTCCGCCTGCTCAATGCGATGTCTGCTGGCGCGACGGTGTCGGTTGGTGATCGGGTAAAACTCATTAGCGAATAAGGATCACCCCGAAAGTGGAAATGGAAATCCGTATCAGTGCACTGCTTGCCGGAAAGATCGCTCCTTTGGGAGAACGACAGGCGCCGAGCGGCATTGATAAGAAGCCCGTTTCCGGTCCTGCAAAGCTTCTTCGTGACGGTCTCGAATGCGATGAGCAAGGCGACAAAAAAGTGCATGGCGGTCCGGAAAAAGCCGTCCATCACTATCCCCACGATCATTATGATGATTGGCGTGAGGACGTAGGTGACAATCCTCGTCTTGATGCATCTGGCGCTTTTGGCGAGAATATTTCAACGACCGGACTGACCGAGCATAATGTTGCAATCGGCGACCGCTTCCGCATTGGCACAGCGCTCGTGGAGGTTTCGCAAGGCCGACAGCCTTGCTGGAAGCTGAATGCACGTTTTGATGTGCCGGATATGGCCATGCGCGTGCAAAAAACCGGCCGCACCGGCTGGTACTATCGTGTTCTGGAAGAAGGTGTCGTTGCCGAGAACGATACGATGAAGCTGGTTGAGCGGCTTTCGCCGGAATGGACGCTGCACCGGGTTTGGCATCTGCTTTACGTCGATATGCTCAATTATGATCAGCTTGCTGAAATGGCTCAGATCCCGCACCTTGCAGACGGCTGGAAGCGTTATGCTGTCCGCCGTCTCGAAAATCGCAAGGTGGAAGACTGGTCGCCCCGGCTTACAGGGCATAAAGAATAAAGTTCAAGCCTGATAGGCGGCCATTTCGTGCTGATCCAACAGGGCAAGCTTGAGCTTTTCCATCGCACGGCTCTCGATTTGCCTGACACGCTCTTTTGAAATACCGAGTTTTTCGCCCAGCGCTTCCAGTGTCACCCCGTCATCATCAAGCCGACGCTCGCGAATAATGTGCAATTCACGCTCATTAAGTGCATGAAGGGCTGTATGAAGCCAGCTAACCCGACGTTCCATGTCGATGGTGCTCTCCACCACCTCATCCTGCAATGGATGATCGTCAACGAGAAAATCCATGCGGCTCGATGCACCGGATTCATCATTATTCACTGAAGCCGAGAGCGAACTGTCAGAGCCTGAGAGCCTGCTATCCATGAACTCGACATCGCTTGCAGAGACGCCAAGCTGAGTGGAGATCTGGCTATAGATTTCCGCCTTGCTCATCGTCTCATCTTCCTGAGCAAGCTTGGAGCGCAAACGGCGAAGATTGAAGAACAGCGACTTTTGCGCAGAACTTGTGCCGCCGCGAACAATTGACCAGTTGCGCAGAATGTAATCCTGCATCGAAGCGCGTATCCACCACGACGCATAGGTCGAAAAGCGCACATCTCGTTCAGGATCAAAGCGCGCAGCCGCTTCAAGCAGGCCTACATAGCCTTCCTGAATAAGATCGCTCATCGGCAGCTTGAACTTGCGGAAGCGCCCGGCCATGGAAATCACAAGTCGCATATGTGACGCCGTGATGCGATGAAGGGCATCCTGATCTTTGTTCTCTTTCCAACGAATGGCCAGCGCACGTTCTTCCTCCCGCTCCAGATAAGGTGCAGACATCGCATTGCGGATCATGGACTGGGGAGAAGAGGCGGCAGCTGGTGGCATGTTGCGCGCCACCATTGGCAAACGCACTGCTGGAACGGTGGAGGAACTGCTTGCGGATGACGTCTTCATCTGGTTCTCCTGTTCTGACTGCGAGGCTTTCAAAAAATTGAAAGCGCAAGACAAAAGATATTCCAGCTCTGCGAAGAACAATTGAATGAACGTCTTTTATTCGTTCAAAATGCCTTTTACAGACCCGCTCTGAGGCCAGACTGATACGCCGCAAAACAAACCCGTTTACGAACTGGTGCTGCTTAACAACGCGGCAGGAACCTTCCGGTTCCATTTAGACACTATAAATCTTTGACATTGCAGGAAAATAGAGCATTTAAGCCAAAAGTGCGAAGCGGTTTGGCGTAGGATAATGCGTCAAAACAAAAAGATAGAGCAGCTCTCGCGATATTGCTTGAATCAGAATTACTTTAGATGAGACACCCATTGAAAAATGGACATCTCGGAAGCGCTCAGCTTGGTGAGTACTAAACCAGATAAATAAAAAGCCCGGCAGAGCCGGGCTTTTTAGAGAACAATGCAAACGTTTATTACGCTGCTTCGACTTCATCGCCGTCAACATCACCTTCCGCATCGGCATCAGCCTTGGTGCGTTTCGGGCTCTTGGCGAGATTTGCTTCGATAAGACGAACAGCTTCCGTGTCGGAAAGCTTGTTCACGGCAGCGATTTCACGCGCCATACGGTCGAGCGCTGCTTCATAAAGCTGACGTTCGGAATAAGACTGCTCAGGCTGGTTTTCAGCGCGATGCAGATCACGAACAACTTCAGAAATCATGATCAAATCGCCGGAATTGATCTTTGCATCATATTCCTGCGCACGGCGCGACCACATGGTGCGCTTCACGCGTGCACGGCCCTGGACGACCTTCAATGCACGCTCGACATAATCGGTTTCCGAAAGCTTGCGCATACCGATGGTTACAGCCTTAGCGACTGGCACCTTGAGGCGCATTTTGTCTTTTTCAAAGTCAATAACAAAAAGCTCAAGCTTATGACCGGCTACTTCCTGCTCTTCGATCGCGACGATCTGGCCAACGCCGTGAGCTGGATACACAATCGATTCACCGGTCTTGAAACCCTGACGAGCCGGAGTCTTCTTCTGCTGGGATGACATACGCTTCAATACTCCCTGTTGTGCCCGGCGCAACTCGCCGGTTTACACATGATTTCGACCATACCTCCTGGGAGAGATATGGAAGTCGTTGCGGTTTTGAACTGAAAGCGCTTCTCAGGCACAGATTTATCTACCGGGAGAGTTTGGTGAGGGCGGAGCGCTGAAATCGCAATAATCCATCCCGGTGCCAATACAGCCCAGTAAAAAAATATAGCCCTTTCAGAGATTAACGCGTTTGCGCCACGAGTTGACGTCCAGCCACCGAAATTATCTGTGCAACTTAACACAATTTTGCGCAAGAATCAACAAATTGCCAAACACGTTGGTTTTGGCAACTTTAGACGCCCATAAAACAGGCTGTAATCACTTATTCATGCAGACAGGTTTGCCCGCATGATGGGTGTTAATCACCCGAACCTGGTTCTGCTGAGAAGAACTGCTCAAGCTTACCCGTCACGCCATCCATTTCCTTGGCTTCCGGAAGTTCGTCCTTCTTGGCAGTGAGGTTTGGCCACTTCGCCGCATATTCTGCGTTCAGCTCAAGCCACTTGTCGAGACCTGGCTCAGTGTCCGGGCTGATGGCTTCTGCCGGGCACTCAGGCTCACAGACACCGCAATCAATGCATTCGTCCGGATTGATGACGAGCATGTTCTCGCCTTCATAGAAACAGTCGACAGGACAAACCTCGACGCAGTCCGTATATTTGCAACGAATGCAATTATCGGTCACGACATAAGTCATTGTCCAACTCCTGTTGCCAACCTTCCATTTGAAGGAATGGCTTATCTATTCTGAACTGGCTGTTTGAACATTCAGATCGAACATCTGAATGGTTCGCTCCCGTCACGACATATGTGTCACGCATATGGTGCTACGGCGTGTGGCTTGCTTGCCAGCTCATGCCCTTGCAATCGCCAACGGTGAGGTAGCGACTTTATCTGCCTATGACAAGGGCCCAAACGCCGCAATATCAATATGTCACGAACATCTGAAATGACGTTTCTTTTGAAGGCGAAAAACTGAAAAATGCTTTTATTTTAAGCCTTTAATACGCAAATTCTATCGTATTGACCATTCAAACTGCGTCATCGCGTCCGCATCAGTTGCCGCGCAAGCGATCAGTTTCGCGACGTTCTTTCTTGGTGGGACGTCCCGCACCGCTTTCGCGCCGAGGCTGCACCGCTTCTATGTTTTCGGATTGCTGGGTAGGTTTTGGTGTCAAATCTTCATAAAGAAGCTGCGCTTCAGGCGCTGGTCCGCGCCGATCTCCGCCTGCCAGCACCTTGTAGATCACGATGCGTCGCTCAAGGGTAATGGTCAGAACATCGCCGATCTTCACCTGATGCGAGGCCTGCTCGATCTTGTCGCGATTAACACGAACTTTGCCGCCGACGGCGAGTTTCGCCGCCAGCGATCTTGATTTGACCACGCGTGCAAAGAACAGCCACTTATCGATACGCTGTCTTGCAATCGCTTCGGTCGCCATCTTACTTCTTCAGCTGCTCCTTGAGAGCGAGAAGCTTGGCAAAAGGCGAATCGGGATCGACACGCACGGGACGTTCCTGCTCGAACCGCTTGTTGCCCTGCTGGCCGGCATTGTCGCGCTTTGGCTGACGGTTGCGGTCACCATCACGCGGCTTGCCCTTGAAGCCCTCGCGCTTGCCCTGATTCTGGTTTTGACCCTGATTCTGGCCTTGATTCTGGCGGGCACCATCATGATTGCGACGGTTTTTATCGAACCGCTTGCCACCACGATTGTCACGCGTGTTCTGCGCTTCGCCACCTTCTGGACCATCTTCGGACTTGCGAGCCTCATTGCCCTGAACGCCTTGCTGTGGGCGATTGTGGCGCTGACGGTTCTGATCCTGATTGCGATTGCGACCTTCAAAGCGGCCCTGACGCCACAGAAGAACAGGCTTCGGCTCTTCAACCGGCGCTTCGCTTACTTCTGTAACAGGCTTGGCTTCTTCAACAGTCTCGGCAACAACGGCCTCCACTGGCGCAGGCACAGGCTCGGCTGCCGGAACGGCAGGCTTTTCGCCTTCGCTTGCAACTGCAGCAGGTACAGCAGCCTTGAAAACCGTATCCTTGACTTGAGCTTCAGCAGCAAATGCATCAAGCTCGGCAAGCTTTGCCGTTACGTCGGCTGCGTCCATGGCTTCATGACGATATCCGAGGCTTTTCAGGATTTCTTCCATGTCCTCGCCAGTCGCGCCCAGAATGGACATCATGGCAGGGGTCACGATGAAGCGGCCACCGTCATAGGCACCTTCCGGACGTGCGCCCGAACCCGGACGCCAGGCAAGTGCCGGACGAATGAGGTCAGCAAGACGTTCCAGAATATCGATGCGCACAGCACGGCGACCAAGCACCCGATAACCGGCTAGACGATAGAACATCGGATCAAAAGCCGGATCGACAACGACCGATGTACGGCCAGCGGCCAGCACATTGACCACATCGCCATAACCGGTGCGTTCACGGCCGTCATTCTTCAATGCCCAGAGCAGCGTGATCATGCCAGCAGGAGCGGGCTTCAGCAGCATCGGCATGAAAACATGATAGGCACCAAAGCGCACGCCGAGACGACGAAGTGCTGCTCGTGAATCCTGATCAAGACCACGTACTTCTTCGGCCACTTCGCGGCGCTGAAGAATACCAAGATTTTCGACGATCTGGAAAGCCAGACCGCGTGTCATACCGGTCAAAGCATCGGCAGCACTGAGATCAGTCAGCGGCTTCAATACGGTTTCGATATGGTGCGCGACAAAACGTTCAATACGGGCAGCAACCTTGTCACGTGCTGGTCCGGTCAATTGTTCGTCAGCCAGAATGATCGCACGCGGCTTCAACACATCGTCGCCAGCGACGAGCGTTGCAACGGTTGCGCCGACCCAGCGCATCACGCCATCCGACCCAAGCGCAAAATCGCCATTGGGTGCCGCAGCAAACCGCTCCGCACGACGTTCGAACTCGGCGGCTAGCGCCTTTTGTGCAGCCGTCTTCACAGCCTTCGCGTCCGGCCCTTCAGCCTGAACGTCGGCAGTGAACCGGAATCCTTCTAGTTGCCCAACATTGTGGCCCTCGACAATTACGTCACCGGCCGGGCTGATTTCTGCTTCTAGCATGGCATTCTCTCTCAGGCGCCTCATAAGCACGCTTGTCCTGCGGTCTACAAAGCGTTTCGTCAACCTTTCATGCAGCGCGTCGGACAATCTGTCCTCAATTTCGCGCGTCTTTTCCTGCCAGTGTGTCGGATCGGCAAGCCATCCCGGCCTGTGCGACACAAAAGTCCAGGTGCGGATTTGCGCCACGCGATGCGACAGAGTGTCGATTTCCCCCTCTGTACTGTCGGCGCGGCGCACCTGTTCGCTCATATAATCTTCATCAACGCTCCCTCGGCGGACCAGATCCTGATAGATGGTTGCAATGATATCGGCATGTTGAGCCGGCGCGATCTTACGATAATCGGGGAGCGCACAGGTATCCCACAAAAGTTCGATCCGCGCAGGCGTCGTTGCAAGCCGCACAATGTCGTCGTCTTTCGACAAATTTTCAAGCGCTTGTTGATCAACCGCTGGCAATGCTTTGGTAAGCCCTTCTATGGGCGTGGGTGTTTCCAGAGAATAGCGCAAGGCACTGAGTGACGAGAAGTCGAACCGCCCCGTTCGCCATTGTAAAACTTTTACCGGATCAAAAGCATGCGCTTCGACCCGTTCTACAAGCTCGTCGTCCAGCGGCTGTACCTGCCCTGTCACACCGAACGTGCCGTCGCGCAAATGACGCCCGGCGCGTCCTGCGACCTGCCCGACCTCGGCTGGTGTCAGATCGCGAAACTGGTAGCCATCGAATTTACGGTTCTGCGCAAATGCCACATGATCAACGTCGAGGTTAAGGCCCATCCCGATCGCATCGGTTGCGACCAGAAAATCAACATCGCCCGATTGATAAAGCTCGACCTGGGCATTGCGGGTACGCGGGCTCAATGCGCCCATCACCACGGCAGCACCACCACGCTGGCGGCGGATCAGCTCTGCAATTGCATAAACTTCATCAGCAGAGAAAGCCACGATGGCCGAACGATTCGGCAGGCGAATGATTTTCTTGGAACCCGCATAGGAAAGATGCGACAGCCGTGGACGTGTCACAACTGTAATGCCACGCAGCAACTTTTCCAGAATGCCGCGCATGGTACCTGCACCAAGCAGCAGCGTTTCCTGTCGTCCGCGCAGATGCAGAATACGGTCGGTAAAGATATGACCACGTTCCAGATCGCCCGCAAGCTGCACTTCATCGATAGCCACAAAAGGCATATCTGTCCGACGTGGCATGGCCTCGACCGTGCAGACGGAATAACGAGAGGTGGGCGGCGTGATCTTTTCTTCGCCGGTAATCAGCGAAACATTGGCAGTCCCTACCCGCTCAACCACACGATTATAGACCTCGCGCGCCAAAAGGCGCAGTGGAAGGCCTATCATGCCACTGCCATGCGACAGCATCCGCTCGATAGCGAGATGCGTCTTGCCGGTATTCGTCGGCCCCAGCACCGCAGTAACACCGCGACCGCTCAAGCCTAGCGGCAGATCATGGGCAGGGAGTTGGTTCATGCCAATAATAGAATTCCCGGAACAAATGCCATACGTAAAGCTATGCGTTAGCACTATATGACTTGAGCCGAAAGCGCTCCTGTTAAGTTTCAATCCATGTTTCGGGACGTTTCCGGCACGATCCAGTCTTCACTGTTCTAACCGGAACTTTTCTCGCGCGCACCCTGAAAAGAACAAAACGGCTTTCAAATGACCATCCGTTTTAAAACACAGGATTGAAGGTTGGTCTTACATCGGCCTGCATCTTAACAAACGTGCCTTTTAATAAATAGAACGACTCTGGAACGAATCAGCGACGAATCGCTCACAGAGCTTTCTTCGCCTTTTGTTCACGGCAACATATAGTGGCTGAACACCAAATTCCCACCATATAATGAATCACCTCAATTAATATCCGGCCCGAAAGGAGAACAAACCGGCGACCGCATTAACTTTTATCTCGGAAGCCATTTTGCGAGATGAGGCGACGGATTACCTATTCATAGAATATCAATATTTCCTGACAGTTAGTTAAAACTCTCATCACATAGGAGCCGCTTTTCATTAACCTTCAGGTCAAAGCCGGAACGAATCGGAGACGAATCGCTGATCCGCTTATTTTCCCGCTTTGTTCTCACAAGATATAGTGGCCGAGCTAATCCAAACACCATAGAGCGGCAAGACCTCGCCGCTCCGTGACAGTGATACTGAAGCTCGCTGTTAACTTTTGAGCCTCTTACGACCGCTCGACACACAGGGCGACACCCATACCACCGCCAATGCATAGCGTTGCCAGACCGCGCTTCACATTACGCCGTTTCATCTCATACAGAAGCGTTGTCAGCACCCGCGCACCCGAGGCACCAATCGGATGACCGATGGCGATCGCTCCACCATTCACATTGACGATCTCCGGATTGAGCCCAAGATCGCGCACAACCGCACAGGATTGCGCTGCAAAGGCCTCATTGGCTTCGACCAATTCCAGATCAGCAACTGTCCAGCCTGCCTTTTCAAGCGCTTTGCGTGTTGCAGGAATAGGACCAGTTCCCATGATCGATGGATCGACACCCGCCGTTGCCCAGGAAACAATGCGCGCAAGCGGCTCAACACCGCGTTTTGCGGCTTCATCCGCATCCATCAGAACCACAGCTGCAGCACCGTCATTGATGCCGGAGGCATTGCCCGCCGTAACAGTGCCTTCCTTGTCGAAGGCCGGTTTCAGCTTGCTAAGCGCTTCGATCGTCGTACCTGCACGGATATATTCATCTGCAGAAACAATCGTCTCGCCCTTACGGCTTTTCACCGTAAACGGAACGATTTCATCGTCGAAGCGGCCAGCTTTCTGTGCGACCTCGGCATTGTGTTGCGAGGCCAGCGCAAAAGCATCCTGTTCCTCGCGGCTCAACTGCCATTGCCTGGCAATGTTTTCTGCAGTGATCCCCATAGGATAACCGTGGAACGCATCGACCAAACCGTCTTTCATCATGGTGTCGATCATTTTGAAGTCGCCCATTTTCACGCCACCGCGCAGATGGGCGCAATGTGGCGCCATCGACATGGACTCCTGTCCACCAGCCACGATGATTTTTGCGTCGCCCGACAGAATTTGCTGCATACCGAGTGCCACGGAACGCAAACCGGAACCACAGAGCTGATTGATCGAGAAGGCTGTCGTTTCTTTCGGACAACCAGCAGCCATAGCAGCCTGACGGGCGGGGTTCTGCCCCTCACCTGCTGTTAACACCTGACCAAGAATAACCTCATCCACATCGACCGCATCAACGCCGGCACGTTCGAGAGCTGCCTTGATGGCGGTAGCACCAAGCTCATGCGCTGGCACGTTGGCAAAGGCGCCGTTGAAGGCCCCCACTGCAGTACGGGCAGCGCTGGCAATAACAATGGCCTTCGGACTATTTGTGGCTGTCATTCTTTCCTCCTTGAAAAATCACCGACAGAGAAAACCCAAAACCAGCTCTTTTGCAAGTTCAGAGGTGAGGGTGGTGGGAAGACACCTTCGCTCAAAATGATAATCAGTTTCTTCGATAGGCATGCACTTTTGACCATGCGCATTGCTCAACAACCGTTAGATTAGCGCCATGCAAACAAAGGAGATAACCATGCCCCAACTGACGCTAGAAAAAGCCAACGCGATCATTGCCGGTGCTTTTGCCAAGGCCACAGAACTGCAACTGAAGCCGATTGTCGTTTCGGTTTTTGACGCCGGTGGTCATCTCAAGGCCTTTCAGCGACAAGATGGAACTTCGATTCTCCGCTTTGAGATTGCTTCTGGCAAGGCCTTTGGCGCTTTGGCCGTTGGCACCGGTTCACGCTGGCTCCACAATCAGGCCAAGGATCGTCCGCATTTTCTGGAAGGTCTTTCGGGTGTCTCGGGTGGGAAGATCGTCCCTGTCCCGGGCGGCGTGCTGATTAAAGATGCCTCAAACGAAATCATCGGCGCCGTCGGAATTTCAGGTGACACATCTGACAATGATGAAGCTGCAGCAATTGCAGGCATCGAGGGCGCTGGCTTTGCTGCAGATGCAGGCTGACTTCATCTGCTTGAGGTCACGTAAACGCGTGACCTCACCGGTCCACTAAGTGGGCTAAACCCGACAAATCAAATATTCCCAAAAGAAAACGCCGCTTCCGGAAACCGGAAACGGCGTTTTTGAAATTCATCTTTCAGCTGCAATGCAGCCTAAGACTATTCCTTAGCTTCGAGGACCTGACGGCCGCGATACATACCGCTCTTAAGATCGATATGATGCGGACGACGAAGTTCGCCCGAGTTCTTGTCCTCGACGTAAGTCGGGGCCTTGAGAGCGTCTGCCGAACGGCGCATGCCGCGCTTCGACGGAGACGTTTTGCGTTTTGGTACTGCCATGGATCCAACTCCACTGATCGATCAATAAACGTCCGGCACGGCCCCGAGGAGCCTGTCACATCGGACAAAATTCCGGAAAGTCACGTGCCTATACACGCTCTCGCAGCATTTGACCAGTCGGAGTCTTATCTTTTTTCCAGACTGCGCATTTATTGCACGCACGTCACATAAGGACCAGCCCGGGAAGCGCGTCCGGCAACAATACGCGAGATACGCTGCATGTTGCGCGTCGGCTTTGCCGGATTGCGCAAAGCCGGATTGGGAAGCGTTACGGCAAGCAGAGCCGCTTGCTGCGCAGTCAGACGGGATGCGGGGCGTTTGAAATAATGCTGAGCTGCAGCCTCAATACCATAGATGCCCGGCCCCCATTCGGCGATGTTGAGATAAATCTCCATGATCCGTCGTTTGGAAAGCACCGCATCGGCAGCAATCGCCAGAGGAAATTCGAGTCCCTTGCGTACATAGGAACGGCCGTTCCAGAGAAACAGGTTCTTCACCGTCTGCATGGTTATGGTAGAGGCGCCGCGGCTCGGACCACCTTCGCCCGAATTATCAAGCACCAGACTGAGCTGGTGCCAGTCTACACCCCCATGGCTGCAGAACTGCCCATCCTCCGCCATCATGACCGAGTTCACCAGAACAGGTGCTACATCCTCGATGCTGACCCATTGCCGATCGACATCCCGCAAGAGGACGTAATCCTTGACCATCAAAGTCGAGATTGGGCGCACAAAGGGAACCGAATAGATCAGGATCAGAAAAAGCGGAAGAATTGCAAGCGCCACCAAAATCTTGAGCATAAGAGCAATTCTGCCACCCCAAACGGGATCAGCCAAGTAATTGCGCCCATCTTTGCTCTTGAGAATGATTTTTGCCACTTCCACCGCCCGTTAATTCCTTTCAAGCGACATAAACTATTCCTTAACAATAATGAACCTGATTCCATAATCCACTTGCGGGATTTCTAACGGTAAGTTCAGCCAATCGTAGCTCAAAACCCTCTGTTTGATGACCGCTTGATGAAAAAGCCTGTGCTGACCGTCATGCCCAGTTGACCAATTCAGCGCTTTCGTCCATCCCCTTCTGCATGGAAAACGTGTCTGTCGATTTTGCTCAATCCCTGAACCTGCGTGCGCTCGAAGTCGAGACAATGCTGGTCGGGCTTCTGGATCTTCGTTTGCGCACTGGAGAAGTGGCTCGCCCGGAGCGACTGCTTGCCGCCATGCGTCATGGCGTGCTGAACGGTGGAAAAAGGCTGCGTCCATTCCTCGTCGTTGAAAGTGCAGCTTTGTTCGGCCAACACGGCGATGCGGTCCTGCGCGTCGCATCGGCGCTCGAATGCATTCACTGCTATTCGCTCGTCCACGATGATCTGCCAGCGATGGACAATGATGATATGCGGCGCGGCCAGCCAACCGTGCACAAGGCTTTCGATGAAGCCGCAGCTATTCTCGCAGGCGACAGTCTGCTGACCTATGCGTTTGACATCGTGGCGTCAGACGAAACCGATCTGCCTGCCAATATCCGTATCCAGCTTGTATCAGCACTCGCGCGGGCATCTGGTGTTGGCGGCATGGCTGGCGGTCAGGCGCTTGATCTGATGGCAGAAGACAACAAACCGGATGAAGCAGGCATTATAACCCTGCAGGCGATGAAAACCGGTGCGCTGATCCGCTTTGCCTGTGAAGCAGGCGCAATCATTGCAGGTGCATCACGCGAGGATCGCGAACGTATGGCCGAATTCGGCTCTGCCATCGGCCTTGCTTTCCAGCTTGCTGACGATCTTCTCGACGTGACCGCAGATGCAGCCGCTATGGGCAAAGCAACCGGCAAAGATGCAGCCGCTGGCAAGGCCACGCTCGTGGCGCTTCACGGCATCGACTGGACGCGCAAGCAGCTCTCCGGCCTCGTTGCCCAAGCCGAAAGCCTGCTCGAGCCCTTCGGCGATGATGCGACCATTCTCAAGCAAGCTGCCCGCTTCATCGCAGAACGCCAAAGCTAAAACTTACACATCTGTTTCACGCACCTTGATGATGGCAACGTCATCCACCGAGAGCGGGCGACCATCGAGCGCGCGCACTTCCAGTTTTGCGACACCTTCACCATTTGCCGTATCGACCAGCTTTGAATGCGGCTCATCGGGCGCGAAAAGATAATTCTCGCCCCATTGGCGCAACGCGACGACGACCGGCAACAGATCACGCCCCTTGGCTGTGAGCCTGTATTCCTGATGCGCGCCGCCATTGGGATCGGACACCATCTCCAGAATGCCCTCGCCCGTCAGCTTGCGTAGCCGTTCCGCGAGAATATTGCGTGCAATACCCAAATTCTTCTGGAAGGCACTAAAGCGCGTTACGCCATCAAACGCTTCACGCACGATCAGCAGTGACCACCAGTCGCCGATGACATCCAGCGCTCGTGCGCTCGGGCAATAATCGCCTTTCAGGCTTTTCTTGCGAACCATGTTTACTCCATGCGCTGCAACTCGGTTGCAATATAAAACCAATCGCGATAAAAGCAAAATGGTTTCATTTTAAAACCACTTATGGGAGTCAATCATGCAGTCCTCCTCCACCGTGGCAGCACCGTCTGCCGCGAATGACCTTGTGCGCCCTTCGCTTTCCCGAGCGACATTGTTGCTGTTTGCCATCGCAAGCGGCCTTGCTGTAGCCAATGTCTATTTCGCGCATCCGCTTCTTGATGTGATGGCAGATGATATGGGGCTGAAACGCTCAACTGCAGGCCTCATTATCGCTGCGAGCCAGATTGGCTATGCGATCGGCCTCATTTTTCTGGTGCCGCTAGGTGATCTTTTCGACCGGCGAAAACTGATTCTCGCGCATTTCCTGCTTTCGGTCTTATCGCTACTAGCCATTGGCTTTGCAGGAAGTGCGACCATACTGCTGCTGGCAATGGCTGCGACAGGCCTTCTGGCCGTTGTCACACAGGCACTTGTCGCCTATGCAGCCAGTCTCGCCGATCCGATGCAGCGTGGTCATGTGGTGGGAATAGTCACAAGCGGTATCGTGCTTGGCATATTGCTGGCACGCGCCATAGCAGGCGCCCTCACCGATATTGGCGGATGGCGCAGTGTTTACTTCAGTTCCGCAGCACTCACGCTGCTGATTTCGCTTCTTCTATGGCGCAACCTGCCACAACAGAATCGTCAGACGACAAGCGTCTCCTACCCAGCACTTATTCTGTCACTTGTAACGCTGTTCCGCTCCGAACCCGTGCTCCGTGTCCGCGCAATCATTGCCATGCTGATCTTTGCAGATATCACCACGCTGCTTGCCCCCCTCGTCATGCCGCTCAGCGCGCCGCCTTTTGAACTAAGCCATGCACAAATCGGACTGTTCGGCCTTGCCGGAGCCGCAGGTGCGCTTGCGGCTTCTCGTGCGGGAGCAGCCGCCGACCGCGGGCATGCTCAACGCATGACCGGCATCGCACTTACGCTGATGCTACTATCGTGGATACCAATTGCTCTGCTCGATCATTCATTGCTCTGGCTGATTGTCGGCGTGCTGGTAATCGATTTTGGACTTCAAGCCGTGCACGTCACCAATCAGGCGATGATTTATCGCGTGCGTCCAGACGCACAAAATCGGCTGACCGCTGCCTATATGGTTTTTTATTCCATCGGCAGCGCCAGCGGTTCAGCAATTTCAACCTGGGTCTATGCTCATGCAGGCTGGAACGGTGTGTGTCTGCTTGGTGCAGGCATCAGCCTCGTCACGCTCATATTCTGGGCGGCGACCCGCAAATCAATGCCCGAAGCTGCCACAAACCCTGTCTTAAACTGAACTTAAAGCGTGGCACGCTTTAAGCTTTTGTTTTTTAGCATGTCTTTATCCCAAAACCGGTTCCCACTTTTGGGAGACATGCTTTAGTTCTGGCCAGCTGCGATCTTCTGATCAAGTCCGAAGCGGTTCTCGATATATTCGGCAACCATCTTCTGGAAATCTGCAGCAATCTCAGGTCCGCGCAGCGTCGTAACCTTCTTGCCATCGACAAAGACCGGTGCGGACGGCGTTTCGCCCGTACCGGGAAGCGAAATGCCAATATCGGCATGCTTTGATTCGCCCGGACCATTAACGATGCAGCCCATGACCGCGACCGAAAGTGCTTCGACGCCCGGATATTTCTCACGCCAGACAGGCATGTTGCGACGAATATCGTCCTGAATATTCTGCGCCAGCTCCTGAAACACGGTTGAGGTGGTGCGCCCGCAACCGGGGCACGCCGCAACAATCGGAATGAACTGACGGAAGCCCATGGTCTGCAACAGCTCCTGCGCCACCTGCACTTCGCGCGTGCGGTCACCGCCGGGTTCCGGTGTCAGCGAAATACGGATCGTGTCGCCAATGCCCTGCTGAAGCAGAATACCCATGGCTGCAGAGGATGCGACAACACCCTTGGTGCCCATACCCGCCTCAGTAAGGCCCAGATGCAGCGCATGATCGGAGCGTTGTGCCAGCATCGTGTAAACAGCAATCAGATCCTGCACCTGACTGACTTTGGCCGACAGGATGATCTTGTCGCGGCTCAACCCGATCTCTTCAGCCAAATGGGCTGAAATCAGTGCTGACTGCACGATGGCTTCGCGCATGACTTCCTGCGCGCTCAAAGGTGCGCCTTCCGCCTGATTGCGATCCATCAGCGTGGTCAGCAAATCCTGATCGAGCGACCCCCAGTTCACGCCAATACGCACTGGTTTATCGTAGCGGATCGCCATTTCCACGATATCGGCGAACTGCTTGTCCTTCTTGTCTTTGAAACCGACATTGCCCGGATTGATGCGATATTTCGCAAGCGCTTCCGCGCACGCCGGATGATCGGCCAGAAGCTTGTGTCCGATATAATGAAAATCGCCGACCAGCGGCACATTCATCCCGAGACGTTCAAGACGCTCACGAATTTTTGGAACGGCAGCAGCGGATTCGTCACGGTCCACCGTAATGCGCACAATCTCGGAACCGGCGCGATGCAAAGCTGCAACTTGCGCAACGGTGCCATCGATATCCGCCGTATCGGTGTTGGTCATCGACTGGACGACAACAGGTTCACTGCCGCCAACGATAACACCGCCAACGCTCACGCCAACGGATTGGCGACGGGGAAATGGATGCGAAAAATAGCTGACGGTCTCGGAAGACATTGTGCTCTGTTCTTTTGTCCTGCCGCAATTGCCGATAGAAGCTGCTTTCCGCTTCTCGGGAACTGCTCTTAGTACGGGCCTGTTTTCAGGTGGCGTAGCAGGGCGCAATTGTCAACGCCTGCCCGCGTTGCTTTCTTGTTATATAATCACTTGCCGACGCCTTGTCGCCTCCTCATTATACGAAGAATTCAAAGCGCATCCTGAAAAGTGTGAAGCGGTTTTCAGATAAGATGCGCGTCAAAAGAGGAGGAAATCAGACATGCCAGATGCCAAAGCCCGCAAAACCGCTATCATCACCGGTTCCAATTCAGGTATAGGACTTGGCATCGCCCGTGCCCTGGCAGCTTCCGGGCACAATCTTGTGATCAATTCCTTCACAGACCGCGACGAAGATCACAATCTTGCAACGAAGATCGCCGAAAAACATGGCGTCAGCGCGATTTATATTGCGGCAGATATGTCGAAAGCCGACGAGTGCCGCACCTTAATCACAAAAAGCGTGGACGCCTTTGGCAGCGCGGACATCGTCGTCAACAATGCCGGTATCCAGCATGTAGCACCTGTCGAGGAATTTCCGACCGAGCAATGGGACCGGATCATCGCTATCAATCTGACCTCAGCGTTCCACACGTCAGCGGCAGCAATCCCCCATATGAAAAAGGCTGGCTGGGGCCGGATCATCAACATCGCATCGGCCCATGGACTTGTCGCCTCGCCGTTCAAGTCGGCCTATGTGGCAGCAAAGCACGGCATTGTCGGTTTCACAAAAACGCTGGCACTCGAACTTGCCCTTGCCAAGATTACGGCCAACGCCATCTGCCCCGGCTATGTGCTGACCCCGCTTGTCGAAGCGCAGATACCCGATCAGATGAAAGCTCATAACATGGATCGCGAAACAGTAATCCGCGAAGTCATGCTCGATAAACAGCCGACGAAGGAATTCGTGACCACTGCTCAGATCGGTGCGCTTGCGGCCTTTCTTGCAACAGATGCCGCAGCGCAGATCAACGGTGCCGCCCTGCCAGTCGAGGGCGGCTGGACCGCTGAATGAAGTCAGTGCGAACTATCCGCATATTTTGCCAGTCCTGAGAAAGCGAGCACCACTAACAACAGCACAGGCAATGACAGGAACACGACGCTGAAACCGCTATGCTTGGCGACAAAGCCGATCAGCGACGGCGCAACCAGCATACCGGAATAGCCCATGGTGGTGGCAATCGACAGGCCAACACTTGGATTGATGCCCGGCAGATTGCCGCCAATCGAGAAGGCTATCGGCACCATGTTGGAAATGCCGATACCGCAGATGGCAAAGCCAAAGATCACTGCATAAGGGTGGCTCGACAGGCCGACAATGACCATACCGACAATGGCAATCGACGTGCAGAAACGTAGCGTGTTGATGGCACCGAAACGGTCGCGCACAATGTCGCCTGCAAAGCGCATGATCGCCATGGTCATGGAGAAGGCCGCGAAGCCAAACCCGGCAACCGTTACCGATGCACCCATTTCATCGCGCAGATAATAGGCACCCCAATCAAGTATCGCGCCTTCCGGGATCATCGAGAAAAGAGCAATGATACCCACCAGCCATGGCAGAGCATTGCGTGGCAAAACCAGCTTCTGTTTTTCACCACTCGGATGATGGAACTTGTCGGCAATGATCGACGGCCAGGCGCAGGCGAGCAATCCTGCGGCCACAATCGTTGCGATCAGTGCATGAACAGTTGAACCAACATGCGCAATCAGAAAGCCACCGGTCGCAGCACCTATCAGGCCGCCAAGGCTCCAGAATGCGTGACAGGACGACATGATTGCACGGCGCATATGCTTTTCAACACCCACCGCATTGGCGTTCATCGCGACATCCATCGCGCCGATCATGCCACCAAAATAGAACATGACGATCACCGCTGTTACGATATCCGGCACGAGCGCAATAATGAGCAACGCAGGGATAAGACCGATTGCAAACAGCTTGACGACAGCACCGGAGCCGCGATGGGCCGACAATGCACCAGCGACCGGCATCATCGAAAGAGATCCAATACCGAAGACGAGGATCATCAAACCCATGCCACTGGTATCGAGCCCGAGACGCCCCGCAAATTCCGGAATTTTCGGCGCCCATCCGCCAAAAATATACCCATTCATCAGAAAGAGCAGTGCCACCGCAATGCGCTCCCTGGTTACGATTGGCGCACGGTCATTCAGCGCATCGTTTCGTCCGGCAGTCTGTTCCATGGTTTCCTCGGTCACGGCCTTAAACCGCCCTTACAATACTCATACCTGATGCCCGATAAGGCGCAAGCACGTCTTCCTTCGCATCATGTTCGACAGCCATAACATTGACCGCCTCAATGGGTATGACATCGTGCGCAGCAACAGTACCAAGCTTGTCGCTGGTGATCGCCAGCACAACCTTGCGGCTGCGCCCGGCAATAACCCGCTTGAATTCCGCATCTTCCAGATGAAGCGCGGTTATACCTGTTTCGGCAGAAAAGCCGCAGACACCGAGCATACAAAGATCAGGTCGCACCAGCTCGGCATCACGCAAAGCGCGCGCACCAACCGCCGCGCTCACGCGACGATCAATAGGACCGCCAATCATCACAACATCGATCTTGTCTGACTGCAGAACGATTGCTGCAATCGACGGCGTGTTGGTGACAACCGTGATTACATCACCGCGATCCACAAGCAGACGCGCAAGTGCTAAATTGGTCGAGGAGGAATCGAGAAACACAGTCATGTTCGGCTCGATCAGACCAGCCAGCGTGGCGGCAAGCGTCGTCTTGGCCTCGGGTCTTTCCGTATCGCGTTCGGCAAGTGGCGCATAAGAGGGCGCGGCCTTCAGTGCACCGCCATAAACACGCTTGCAAAGCCCCGCTGCCGCCATCTCGCGCAAATCACGACGGATCGTATCTTCCGAAACTCCAAAAGTATCGGCAAGTTCACTGGCCAGCACGCGGCCGGACTGATCCAGCAGCACCTGTATCCGCGTTTGTCGTTCGTGCAGCAAAAGCTCTGTCATCATTGCCTTTCTATCATCATGCACAAACATGCATGAATCGGTATAAACGTGCATAGCAGATTTTTATGACCGCGCAAGCAAAAGAAAACGCCGCACCCATTCACAGGGCGCGGCGTTTTCAAAATTCCGTAAAAGAAGAGAAATTAATCCCCGAAAACCACCAGCAAATCCTTTGCATCGATCTGTTCGCCAGGGCGCACCAGCACTTCGGCAATCGAGCCGTCGCGTTCAGCACGCAGAGCAGTTTCCATCTTCATGGCTTCAATGGAAAGCAGCACATCGCCGGCCTTCACGTTCTGGCCCTGCGAGACAGCAACCGTTGAAACGACACCCGGCATTGGCGCACCAACATGTTTGTCATTGCCGAGTTCCGCCTTGCGCTTCACACCACCCGACGCACCCTTGGCGCGGTTTGGCACCTTGACGCGGCGTGGCTGACCGTTGAGTTCGAAGAACACCGTGACCATGCCCTTCTCGTCCGTTTCACTCATCGCCTGATTGACGATCACAAGTGTCTTGCCGCGTTCGAGATCAACGAAGACTTCTTCTTCCGGCTTCAAACCGTAGAAATAGACCGGCGTTGGCAGAACACTGGTCGGGCCATAATTTTCCTGCGCCGCCGCATAGTCGGTGAAGACTTTCGGATACATGAGGTAGGAAGCAAATTCCTGGTCTGTGATCTCGCGACCCAGCGTTTCCTCAATCGACTTGCGTTCGGCATCAAGGTCTGCGGCTGGAAGCAGCGAACCGGGACGTACCGTGAAAGGCTTTTCGTCTTTGAGCACTTTCTTCTGCAGCGATTCAGGCCAGCCCGATGGCGGCTGACCAAGATCGCCACGCATCATCGACACAACCGAATCCGGGAAGGCAATGTCCTTATCCGGGTTTTCAACATCGGCAACGGTCAGGTCCTGAGAGACCATCATAAGCGCCATGTCGCCCACCACCTTGGAGGATGGCGTCACCTTGACGATATCGCCAAACATGCGGTTCACATCGGCATAGGCCTGCGCCACTTCATGCCAGCGGGTTTCAAGACCCAGCGAACGCGCCTGTTCTTTCAGGTTTGTGAACTGACCGCCCGGCATTTCATGCAAGTACACTTCCGAAGCCGGTCCCTTAAGATCGCTTTCAAAGGCCGCATACTGATTGCGCACCGCTTCCCAATAGAAGGAAATGCGGCGGATCGTTTCCGTATCAAGACCCGGATCACGTTCCGAACCATGCAGCGCCTCGACAATCGAACCAAGGCAAGGCTGCGATGTATTGCCGGAGAAGGCATCCATTGCCGCATCAACCGCATCCACGCCAGCATCAACCGCTGCAAGCACGGTTGCGGCCGAAATACCCGACGTATCATGCGTGTGGAAATGGATCGGCAGATCGGTTTCCTCACGCAGCGTCTTGAACAACACACGTGCAGCCGCTGGCTTCAACAGGCCCGCCATGTCCTTGACAGCGATGATATGCGCGCCAGCCTTTTCAACCTGCTTGGCCAGATCGACATAATATTTAAGGTCATATTTGGCGCGCTCAGGATTGAGAATATCACCCGTGTAGCAGATGGCCGCTTCGCAGAGCTTGTTTTCTTCCAGAACCGCATCCATCGATACGCGCATGTTCTCTACCCAGTTGAGACTGTCGAACACGCGGAACAGGTCCATACCGCCACGCGCTGCTTCACGCACGAAATACTTCACCACATTGTCCGGGTAGGACTTGTAGCCAACACCATTCGCACCGCGCAGCAACATTTGCAGCAGGATGTTTGGCGCGCCTTCGCGCACCATTGCCAGACGCTCCCACGGATCTTCGGTGAGGAAGCGCATCGACACGTCAAAGGTCGCACCGCCCCAGCATTCCAGCGAGAACAGGTTCGGCAGCGCCTGCGCATAGGCATTGGCGACACGCGCAATGTCATAGGTGCGCACGCGCGTTGCCAGCAATGACTGATGACCGTCACGCATGGTCGTGTCAGTCATGAGAACGCGCTTTTCATTGCGCATCCATTCGGCAAACTTCTGCGGCCCAAGCTTGTCGAGCAACTGCTTGGTGCCGTCCACTACCGGACGATCGCCAAACCACGGCACCACCGGCTTGGCAGCATCCCGCGATGGCTCGGCGCGGCCCTTGGTTTCTGGATGACCATTGACCGTGACATCAGCCACATAGGTTAGAAGCTTGGTCGCGCGATCCTGACGCCTCATATGCGTGAAAAGCTCAGGCGTCGTGTCGATAAAGCGCGTCGTATAATCATTCGACTGGAAACGCGGATGATTGATGATCGCCTCAACGAAGGTGAGGTTCGTCGCGACACCGCGAATACGGAATTCGCGCAAAGCGCGGTCCATACGACGGATGGCTTCAATCGGCGTCGAACCGGATGCCGTAACCTTCACCAGCAGCGGATCGTAATAGCGCGTGATGACCGCGCCCGAATAGGCAGTGCCACCATCGAGACGAATGCCAAAGCCCGATGCCGAGCGATAGGCCTGAATACGCCCATAATCGGGAACGAAGTTCTGCTCAGGGTCTTCCGTTGTGATACGGCACTGCAGCGCATGACCGTTGAGGCGAATATCTTTCTGCTCCGGCACGCCCGATTCTGGTGTGCCAATGGCGTAGCCTTCCAGAATATGTATCTGCGCTTTGACAATATCGATGCCCGTCACTTCTTCGGTGACAGTATGCTCGACCTGAATGCGCGGGTTCACTTCGATAAAGTAGAAGGCACCCGTATCGGCATCCATCAGGAATTCAACCGTACCCGCACCGATATAATCAGTTGCATGAGCGATCTTCAGACCATAGCTGGCCAGTTCCTGACGCTGCGCATCATTGAGGTAAGGTGCAGGCGCGCGCTCAACAACTTTCTGATTGCGGCGCTGGATCGAGCAATCGCGCTCATAAAGATGAACTGCATTGCCATGCGTATCGCCCAGAATCTGCACTTCGACGTGACGCGCACGTTCGACGAGCTTTTCGAGATAGACTTCATCCTTGCCGAAAGCCGCCTTTGCCTCGCGCTTAGCTTCACCGACTTCGCGATCAAGATCTTCCTCGGCACGGATCGCACGCATACCGCGACCGCCGCCACCCCAACTGGCTTTCAGCATCAGCGGATAGCCGATTTTGGCGGCGAGCTTCTTCACTTCCTCAATATCGTCCGGAAGCGGATCGGTTGCAGGCACCACCGGTACACCAATCTCAATGGCGAGATTACGCGCAGCAACCTTGTTACCAAGGCGGCGCATGGTTTCCGGCTTCGGGCCAATGAAGATAATGCCGTTCTCGGCGCAAGCATCCGCAAACTCAGGGCTTTCCGATAACAGGCCATAACCCGGATGAATGGCATCCGCGCCCGAAAGCTTGGCAACGCGGATCACTTCGTCAATGGAAAGATAGCTTTCAATCGGGCCTAAATCACGAGCGAGATGTGGACCTCTGCCAACCTGATAGCTCTCATCCGCTTTAAAACGATGCAGTGAAAGTTTGTCTTCCTCAGCCCATATCGCAACCGTTTTTATGCCAAGCTCATTGGCTGCACGGAACACGCGGATGGCAATCTCTGAACGATTGGCGACCAGTATTTTACGTATGGACAAGGCAGGTCTCCCAGGCTGCAATGAAGAATGTGCCTTTGCTTAACCCGCAAAATGGGCAAGCGCAAACAAACTGTGCAATCTGGAGATAAAAACAAAATGCCCGACCAAAAGTCGGGCATTTTGCCGAAATTTGAAGCAAATTATGCTAATATATGAGGCATTCTGCACAATGTTACTGAAGAAATAGTACATTCAGCTCGTTGAACATTGTTCAGACCCCACATCGGGCCAGTGAGTCTGCCTCGAGCAGCCTTACTTCTTCTGGAAGTAGTTATACTTGCCGTCATCACCCTTGCGCCATTCGAACATAACGTAAGGCGAAAGGCTCGGATCGCCCTTAGCGTCATAAGATACATCGCCAAGCACGGTCTTGAACGGACCCTTGCTCTTCATGGCTTCGGCAACCGACTGCGGATCATTGTTTCCGGCAGCATTGGCTGCATCCACCAGCGACTGGACGCCTGCGTAAGCATAGAAGGTGTAAGCTTCTGGCTCAAATCCCTTGTCGCGGAATGCCTTGATCAGATCAGCATTGGCTGCGTCATCGCGTGGGTCCGGGCCAAACGTATTCAGAACGCCCGAAACAGCGTCGCCAGCAATGGAAGCCAGCTCGTTCGATACGATGCCGTCACCAGAAATGAACTGAGCCTTCAGCCCCTGATCAGCCATCTGACGGATGATCAGACCCGCTTCCGGGTGCATACCACCCCAATAAACAGCTGTGATGCCTGAGGCCTTCATCTTGGAAATCAGCGCCGAGAAATCCTTGTCGCCCTGATTGATGCCTTCGTAGAGTGTCTCTTCCTTGCCATTGGCATTGAGAGACTTCTTCGTTTCATCGGCAAGGCCCTGACCATAAGGCGTCTTGTCATGCAGGATCGCGACTTTGCCATCCTTGTAATTGTCAGCAATGTACTTACCTGCCACGATACCCTGCTGGTCATCTCGACGGCAGGTACGGAAGGTGTTCCACAATTCGCGTTCAGTATAAGTCGGGTTGGTGGTGCCCGGCGCAATCATCAGCACGCCGTTTTCTGCATAAATATCCGATGTCGGAATGCTGACGCCCGAATTGAAATGACCGATTACGAACTGAACGCCATCGCCGACGAACTTGTTTGCAACCGAAATCCCCTGACGCGGATCAGCAGCATCGTCGCCATAAACGATCGTAATCTGCTCACCATTCATGCCGCCCTTGGCATTGGCTTCTGCGACGGCTGCTTCAACGCCGCGCTTGATCTGGTCGCCATAAGCCGCCTGACCGCCCGTCAATGGTGCACCAACACCCAGCTGCACATCAGCAAAAGACGCTCCACCCATCGCAACCAAAGCGGAAAGGCACACACCACAGAATAAGGATTTCTTCATTTCAGTTACTCCCATTAAACCACGATCTCCGGACTGAATTCCGGAGCCGCCAATTCCACTGGAAGAGAATTTTTATATCCGTGCGAGAAACAGGCTTAATGCTATGGACCACGAAATCCACTTAGCCAATATTTCCCGACGCTCTCGCCCTCCTCCAGGGAACGAATTGCCGACCGTGCTTTACGCCAAACAATGTCGTTACAATAGGTAAAATGGCTTTACTCAGTATTGTCTACCCTCGTTAATATCTAAATTTAATGCTTTTTACGCATGATGTCATGAATATGCTGTTTTCTTAAAATAAAAATGCCCGGCATATAGCCGGGCACTTTTCGGGCAGACGTAACGATACAGACAGATGCTTACTGCTGAATGTAATTATATTTCCCGTCAGCACCCTTTTCCCACTTATACATTACGTAACCTGGGAGCTTCGGGTCGCCCTTCTCGTCATAAGAAAGATCGCCAAGCACAGTTGGGAATGGACCTTTTTCTCTCAGAGCCTTGGCAATTTCCTGTGGGTCATTGCTGCCAGCAGCCTTTGCGGCACCTGCCAGCGACTGCACTGCCGCATAGGAATAAAGCGTATAGGCTTCTGGTTCAAAGCCCGCATCGCGGAACTTCTTGACGAGTTCAGCATTTGCCGGGGCGTTGCGTGGGTCTGGACCAAATGTGTTCAGCGTGCCTTCAACAGCAGGACCTGCGATCGAAGCCAGTTCGTTCGACACAATACCGTCACCCGAGATGAACTGAGCCTTCAGACCCTGATCGGCGAGCTGGCGGATGATGAGACCGGCTTCCGGGTGGAGACCACCCCAGTAAACAACCGTCACACCGGCTTGCTTCATCTTGGCGATAAGAGCGGAGAAGTCCTTTTCGCCGACATTTACGCCTTCATAAAGTGCTTCTTTTGCGCCAAGTTCGTTGAGCTTCTTCTTGGTTTCGTCGGCAAGACCCTGACCATAAGGTGTCTTGTCGTGGATCACAGCAATCTTGGCATCTTTGAAGTTGTCGAAGATATACTGACCGGCAACGATGCCCTGCTGATCGTCACGGCCACAGGTACGGAACGTGTTCCAAAGACCGCGTTCTGTATAGACCGGGTTGGTTGCCGCTGGCGAGATTTCGAGAATACCGTTTTCGGCATAGACTTCAGAAGCCGGGATCGAAACACCGGAGTTGAAGTGGCCGATGACGTATTTTACGCCGTCAGCAGCGAACTTGTTGGCAACAGAAATACCCTGCTTCGGATCGGAAACGTCGTCACCGAGCGAGATCGCGATCTTTTCGCCATTGATGCCGCCGGCATCATTGATTTCCTTGATTGCAGCTTCAGCACCCTTTTGAATCTGAGCACCATAAACAGCATTTGGACCGGTCAGCGGTGCGCCGATGCCCAACAGTACATCTGCCCAAGCCGAGCCACTGAAAGCCATCACTGCTGCAAGAGCAACGCCTGAGAAAAGCGATTTCTTCATTACTTGAACTCCCGATTATAGTTACCCCGAAACGATGTTTTTGCATCGCCTTATTATCTTGCTGATTAGCCAGCAATATCTACGCTGAACCTGTTTTTCAGCGTGATCTTTTTAAAAAAGCTCCGCCGCGTAACGGCGAAGCTTTAAATTATTTTGCCTTCCAGCTGAGAGGCGAGGCTTTTTCATAAAGCCAGTTATACTGGCGCACCATTTGCTTGGTGCGGGTATAACGAAACCCGACCGTGCCGATGATCATCAGCACAATCACATCAACCAGATAATAGTGCAGTGAAAGCAGCGTGCCTTCAAACAAAGCATAGTGGATGAACCGTACGGCTGCCCCCAACGGAATGAGATAGAGCAGCAACTGCGGATAGGTTCGCCAGGTCTGCGCACAGGCACGGCCAGTCATCCAGGCGGCCCAACCGCCCAGAAGACAGGTGATGAGAAAAAACAGCCAGAATGACGGTTCTTCGTAGAGAATTCCCTGCATGATTTTTCTCCTTAATGCCTTCCGCCTTCGAGATAGGCGGCACGCACTTCCGGGTCAGCCAGCAGTTCGCGGCCAGCGCCGCTCATCGTGATTGATCCATTGACCATAACATAGCCGCGATCAGCGAGCTTCAGCGCACCAAACGCGTTCTGCTCGACGAGGAACACGGTCAAACCCTGTGTACGGTTAAGCTCCTTGATTGCCTCAAAGATCTGCTTGACGATCAGCGGAGCAAGACCAAGCGACGGTTCATCAAGAAGCAGGAGCTTCGGACGCGCCATCAGGGCGCGTGCAATTGCCAGCATCTGTTGCTCGCCACCCGAAAGTGTACCGCCACGCTGTGTGATACGTTCCTTCAGACGCGGAAACAGCTCGAACATCAGCGCAACGTCTTCTTCGAAATATTGCTGATTATCGAGGCTAGCGCCCATCTGAAGATTTTCGAGAACCGTCATGCGCGGGAAAATGCGCCGGCCTTCCGGCGACTGCGCAATACGGAGCTTCGCGATCTCGTGCGGCGGCATCGACGTGATGTCCTTGCCTCCAAAGAGAATGCGACCAGTGCGAGCGCGCGGCGAACCGAAAATGGTCATCATCAGCGTGGACTTGCCAGCGCCGTTAGCACCAATAAGCGCTACGATTTCACCTTCGTTGACCGTCAGGTCAATACCCTTCAGAGCGCGGATATTGCCGTAATAGGTCTCGACCTTTTCGACGGCCAGAAGCGGTTGTTTTGTCTGCATGGTTTCAGCCGTCATCATTCGCTTCCCTTCTTAGGCTTTGCCGGAGCTTTTGTGCCTTTCGGCGCTCGGGCTGCCTTTGCGGGAGAAGTTTTATGGCTTGTAGGAACATCGCCAGCTTCAACACGCGATGAAAACGCGGTTGTCTGACCCGACGCAAGCTTGCTTGCCTGCCCCACCCAATCCTCACGAGCAATACGACCGTCAAATTCGAGATAGGTTTCGGCCTGAACGATGTCAGCTTCAGCCCAGGCGGCAATCTGATCGAAATGGTAGATGCCGTGCTCGTTAAGCTTCTTCTCGTTGATCGCACCAATGCCCTTGATGAGCGTCAGATTATCAGGCTTTCCATCACGCGCAGCCGCAAGTCCGCCAGCAAAAAGCCGGGGCTCCTCGGCTTTTTCTTCCTCGATTGCCTCTTCCGCAAGCTGGGCTGCGATAAAATCAGCCGGATCAGCAATACCTGGCTTATCCGCTTCTTCAATCAGTTCAGCAATCTCGTCATCATCCACGCCGAGATAAGCGGCAATGACGCGCGGATCGTTCCTGACTTCCTCGGGCGAGCCGTCGGAAATCTTCGTGCCGTATTCGAGCACGATCACGTGGTCGGAAATTTCCATAACCACCGACATGTCGTGTTCGATCAGCAGGATCGACGTGCCTGTTTCCTTGCGAATATCTAACAGAAGCTTGTTGAGTTCTGCTGATTCACGCGGATTAAGACCTGCAGCCGGTTCATCAAGGCAGAGAATTTCCGGCTCGGTGCACATGGCACGCGCAATTTCCAGACGGCGCTGATCACCATAAGGCAGATCGCCAGCCGGATCGTCCGCACGGTCGATAAGGTTGATCTTCTCAAGCCAGTCGCGGGCTTTTTGAATCGCATCCTTTGCGGCCTTCCGGTAGGTTGGAAAGCCGAGAAGACCAAGGATCGTGTAGCCCGACGAGCGCATCAGCGTGTTGTGCTGTGCAACAAGCAGGTTTTCGAGAACAGTCAAACCTGAGAACAGGCGAATATTCTGGAACGTACGCGCAACCCGCGCATCCTGCGTGATCTTGAAATCCGGCAGACGCTCCAGAAGGAATTTTTCACCTGTAGCCCGGTGCATCGTCAGCATACCGCCAGTCGGCTTGTAGAAGCCGGTGATGCAGTTGAAGACTGTTGTCTTGCCCGCACCGTTCGGACCGATGATCGCAGTAATGTCCCCGCGCTTCACATCGAAGCTCAGATCGTTGATCGCGATGAGACCACCAAAGCGCATCGACAGATGCTCAACTGTAAGAATGGTCTCTTTCGAACCATTGCCAGCCATAATTTTTGTCTCCGCCATCAGCCGTGCCCTTCCTTGGTAAAGGCACCCGACACCATCTTCTTCTCATTGAGAAACGCACTTGGTTCCCGGCTTCCGACAAATCCGCGTGGCTTCCAGACCATGACCACCACCATAGCCAGACCGAAGATCAGCATGCGGTAGAGTTCAGGCGTGAAGTTTGGACCGAAGATGACCTTCAGGAAGCCCATCTCGCGCAGGATTTCCGTGCCACCGATCATCGCAATCGCAGCAATGGCAATCCCGACAAGCGATCCCATACCACCCAGAACGACGATGGCGAGAATAACAGCGGATTCAAGGAAGACGAAGGATTCTGGGCTTACGAACCCCTGACGAGCAGCAAAGAAGGAACCGGCAAAACCACCAAACATAGCACCCGTCGCAAAGGCGGTGAGCTTGGTCGTGGTGGTGTTGATACCGAGCGAACGGCAGGCAATTTCATCTTCACGTAGTGCTTCCCATGCACGGCCGACCGGCATGCGACGAAGACGGATCGTGACCAGAGCCGTTATCAGCGCAAGGATGAGGATCACGTAATAGAGGAAGAATTTATAGTGAGCAGCAGAGAAGGCGAGACCGAAATAGGCGGCGAAGCCATCCTTGCTGGCATTGAATGGCAGACCGAAGAAGGTTGCCTTGGCAATACCTGAAATACCAAACGTTCCTCTGGTGAGGTCCGTCCAGTTTATCAACACAAGGCGGATAATTTCACCGAATGCAAGCGTCACGATAGCGAGATAATCTCCGCGCAGACGTAAGACCGGAAAACCGAGGATCACGCCCCATGTTGCCGCCAGAATGCCTGCAATCGGCAACAGCATCCAGAAGGACAGGCCAAAATACGAAGAAAGAATGGCGTAGGAATAAGCGCCCACGGCATAGAAGGCGACATACCCCAGATCGAGAAGGCCAGCGAGGCCGACCACGATATTAAGACCCCATGCGAGCATCACATAGATCAGTATCTGAACGCCGAAATTGTCGACCCATTTAAGCGAACCCTGCCAGCCAAGCATACTGACGATCAGGATCGGGTAGACGAAAAGAAAAACAACGCCAATTTGCGAAAAATGCTTGCGAAAGAAAGACGGGCTTTCGGCAGCGACCGTCGGTCGGCTCGCCTTCGCAAACTTGCGTGCCTCAAGCCAGGGCTGCAAGAAGGCTATAAAGCCAAAACGCCCGAAAGCAGCCATTGCAACGAGGATCGCAAGTGCTCCCCAGCGCTGTTGCAGCACCAGCTCATTGTTAATGTTCTGGTCGGTCTTGAAACCAACGATCAGAATGAAAAGCCCCAATGCCACAAGACCGGCAATGAACCCTTCACGAATGGCCCGGGCAAAAAGGGAATCCGGGCGTGAACCTGTTTGTACGGCCATGATTACACCTTTTCGACTTCAGGACGGCCAAGAATGCCGGACGGCATGAAGATGAGTACGATGGCAAGGATCGAGAACGCGGCAACATCCTTGTAATCGATCGAGAAATAAGCCGACCACAAAGCCTCGATGAGACCGATCAGCAAACCGCCAACAACAGCACCCGGCAGCGAGCCAATCCCGCCAAGAACCGCGGCCGTGAACGCCTTGACGCCGGGGATAAACCCGTCAGCAAACGAAATCACGCCGTAGAAGGAGAGATAAAGCGTACCGGCAACAGCTGCGAGCATCGCACCCATAACGAAAGTGAGCGAGATCACGCGGTCGACATTGATACCGAGCAGTGACGCCATCTTGCGATCCTGCTCACAGGCACGCTGCGCACGACCTAGGGACGTACGATTGACGATATACCAGAAGATCGTCAGCAGCACCGCCGTCACCACAATGACCACGATCTGCTTAAGCGAGATCGTCACATCGGTTCCGAAGAGACTGTAAGAGCCATTGAGCAATTGTGGCACCGGCTTGTTGCGCGGCCCCTGCGTCACCTGGACGAAGTTGGACAATGCAATGGACATACCGATTGCTGTAATCAGCGGCGCCAAACGAAACGATCCACGCAGAGGCCGGTAAGCCGCTCGCTCAATCGTCCAGCTCCAAAGCCCCGTCAGAAGCATTGCAACAACCATCATAAGGAGCAGCATGAGCGCGATTGGCAAAGCTCCTATGAATGTTGTGATGATTAGAAAAACAATCAGCGCCATAAAGGCGCCGAGCATAAAGACATCGCCATGCGCAAAGTTGATCATGCCGATAATGCCGTAGACCATCGTATAGCCGATGGCGATCAGGCCATAGATCGACCCGAGCGCGAGCCCGTTGATCACCTGCTGGAAGAAATATTCCATCTAGAAGCCACCCATTTTACTCTACCCGGTTTTATTGCCGCATCATTATTTCGTGCGACTTCATTTTTTCCCGGATAATTACACCTAACGGCTGTATAAAGGAATGCAAGCCCCTTTTGTCTCAGACAAAAGACTAATGACTTCCCTCCTCCACAAACTAGTTATGTCCCCTAAAAAGGGCCCTGTATATATTTTTTTCTCCTACCCAGAGCCGCTTATTCCATAGTTTCCCCAACGCGTCACAGACAAAAAATAGGGAGTTTCCCCCTATTTTTGCCTACCGTACCCGTTTTACGCAACAGTAAACCCGTGCGCAAACGGATCGCGATCATCAATGAAGATCGTATTGTAGCCTGTCATGCGTGCCCAACCCGCAATAGAAGGGATGATTCCCTTGCCTCCAGCGACCTCCACAGCACGTTCCACCCGACCGTGAAACAGCGACCCAATAATGGATTCATGCACGAAATCATCGCCTGGTTTTAGCTTGCCTTTGGCCGCAAGCTGCGCCATTCGGGCCGAAGTGCCCGTGCCACAAGGCGAACGATCTATCGCTTTGTCGCCATAAAAAACAGCATTGCGCGCATGCGCTTCAGGATGCGTCGGCTTTCCCGTCCAGAGAATATGCGTCAGACGATTGATGTCCGGCAGATCAGGATGCTGGAAATTATATTTCTCGTTCAAACGCTCGCGCAGCACCGGACTCCATGCAATGAGTTGCAGCGCGGAATAATCTTGCATGTCCTTGTAATTTTCTTGCGGATCGACAATTGCATAGAAGTTTCCGCCATAGGCAACATCGACCTTGAGCATCCCTAAATCAGGGCACACCACTTCCAATCCTTCCGCATAAAGGAAGGCCGGAACATTGGTGAGGCGCACGCGATCCACATATTGGCCGTTCTGCTCATATTCAATCGACACAAGACCAGCAGGCGTATCGAGATTGAGCTTTCCCGGCGTCTTGGGCGTTACAAGACCTTGTTCAATCGCCATAGTCACGGTGCCGATGGTGCCGTGTCCACACATCGGCAAGCAACCCGACGTTTCAATAAACAACACTGCGACATCGCAATCCGGTCGTGTCGGCGGATAGAGGATGGAGCCCGACATCATGTCATGTCCACGCGGCTCGAACATGAGGCCGGTGCGGACCCAGTCATACTCGCGCAAGAAATGTGCGCGCTTTTCCATCATGTTCGAACCTTCAAGGTTCGGCCCGCCACCAGCCACCAGACGCACTGGGTTACCGCATGTATGTCCGTCGACGCAGAAGAAAGAATGTCTTGCCATGATGGTCAGTTCCGAAAACGTTGTGGCTTGAAAGGTTCGATATCGACAGCCGGTGCAGAACCTGTGATGAGATCACAGATAATCCGCCCTGTCGCTGCTGATTGTGTGAGGCCGAGATGGCCATGGCCGAAACCATAGTAAATATTGCCCCCTGAAGATGCACGGCCGATAACTGGCATGGAATCGGGCAGTGAAGGACGATAGCCCATCCATTGCCGCCCGCCCTCAGTCTTCAGTCCCGGCAAAAACATTGAGGCTTTTTTCAGCATAGCGCTTGAGCGCGCAAAATTTGGCGGCAATTGAAGGCCTCCAAATTCCACCGCTCCGCCCACGCGCAGACCGGTCGCCATTGGCGTGATGACAAAACCGTGCCCGGGGAAGGTCAGTTGGCGCATCACATCGAAACTGCCAACCGGAAGCGTCGTATTATAGCCGCGCTCCGTATCAAGCGGAACGGTATCGCCAAATCCCTGAGCTAAGTTCCGCGACCAGGCACCCGCCATAAGCACAAGATGCGAGGCGTCGACTTCCGTGCCATCGTCAAGCCGAACAACCGCGCCACCATTGTGCTTTTGTGCATTGACCACCTTCGCCTGCAGGAAGCGCGCACCCTTGGTTTCGGCATAGGCCCATATGGCCTGACCGAACAATTTCGGATCGCTGACATTCTTCCAGCCGGGAACGAAAGTGCCGGCTACAAAGCGTGGATCGAGACCTGGTTGCAGTTCCTTCAACCGGCTCCCACGCACATGTTCATAGGCAATGCCCGCCTTTTCGCGTGCATCCCAACCGGGTTGCGATGCAGCAAGTTCTGCTTCGCTTTCATAAAGTTCGAGATTTCCATCTTCACGCAGCCTGTCACGCAAACCCGCACGGTCAATCAGGCCGAGCATCTCACTCTCGGCAAGACGCATCATGTTGCCCTGAGCGACGGTCGTCTTTTCGAGCGCCTGCGAACTACTTGCGCGCCAGAAGCGGTAAAGCCACGGGATCATTTTGGGGAAATAGGAAGGGCGGATTGTGAAAGGCCCGAGCGGGTCCATCAACCACCCGGGAACCTTGCGCATCACGCCCTTTGAAGCCATCGGCAGAATATCGGAAAATGCAAGGGCTGCAGCATTGCCGGAACTTGTTTCCTCGCAAATGCCGCTGCGGTCGATCACAAGAACATCGCGACCCTTTTCGGCAAGCAACGCAGCAGTGGCTACACCGACGATCCCGCCACCAATGATGACAATGTCGTGCTGCCCCTTTGTATCAGAATTCATAAATGCACGGCTCCCGACCGGTCTGCTGATATTCGTCTCAATTGGCTACTCTGATCTATTTTCACGCCAGTTGCACTGATTCTGTCGATCCATTTTTTGGAATGACACCATGCTAAAAGCTCGCTATCGATGATAATCGCGCAGTACCCGTATTCTTGTTATTTTGCGACGGCATAGCGCTCTTCATTGATATATCAGAGATATATCTGTAGGGTTCAAACCTGTCAATTGCTATCATTATAAGGCTTAGATCTGCATGGAACATGCGAGCGTCCACGACAAGACAGCAAAAAATAGCACAACTCTTATTGATAGCTGGGGCAGTGAAAGCCTCGCCGAACAGGCCTATCGCGTTCTGGAGCGCTCGATTGTGACGCTTGAACTGGAACCGGGTGCAATCGTCAACGAACGTTCCCTGATCGAACTGACCGGAATGGGCCGAACCCCCATTCGCGAAGCGATCCAACGCCTGGCCTGGGAAGGACTGGTAGAGGTTCGCCCGCGTTCTGGCATTGCAATCGCGCAAATTGATCCCACGGATTTCACCAAGGTTCTGGATGCGCGCGAAGGTGTTGAGCGCGTGCTGGCGCGCGATGCTGCGCGTTTTGGCAGCGCACGCGACTACGAGCGACTGAAGGCTGCAGCAGACGCCATGCGTCAGGCCATACCGTCAGAAGATGTGTCCCTTTTTCTGGATGCGGATAAAGCATTCGATATCGTGCTTGGCACAGCAGCAAGCAATCCTTACGCCGCGCGTCTCGCGGCTCCCCTGCAAACGCATAGTCGCAGATTCTGGTTCAGACTGCGGCCATCAACCGGCATAACCGGCTCCGCCAATGCTCATGCGACATTGATAGAGGCCATCGTATCCCGTGAACCGGAGCGCGCCAGCGACACGGCCAGCGAATTGATGGCCTATCTTCGCACGCTCGCACCATAAGGTTTATGTGCATCCTGAAGAATGCGAAACAACTTCCGAACGTGCGTTAAAGCAGACCAGCAGAGCACTGGTAAATCAGACCGCGCTCAACGAATTGCGAGTATGCGCCAAGGCATTGACGCCAGCCGCCGTCGTTGCTCTTGTATCGAAAATGAGACCATCGTCTGTATTGATGTCATTGACCGCACTTGCATACAGATGCCGGGTACCATGCCCCATATCCATCGTCTGAACTGAGGCGATCGAAAGAACGGCCAAAAGACCCAATACAGCTTGCGACGAGTAACGCATCTCCAACGCTCCGCCATGAACTTTAATAAGTTAAATTAAGCGGTCGCTCATGTTCGAAAAATGGCAGGGATCGATCAAAGTCTGGGCGGTAATTCACAAAACCGCGATCCGTTCAGCCCGAACGGGTAGGAATAGTTCAGATCGAGCTTAGAGCGCATCCCAAAAAGGGTGAAACGGTTTTCGGACAAAGATGTGCGTTAAAATAAATATTTAGAGCGCCGATTTGATCCAATCACATCGAAACGCGCTCTAAAGCGCCTTGTTCATGGAATCCGACATTTTGCGCATAACATGAAGCGCCGTGCTCAGATCTTCATCACTGATGCCTTCGAGCAGATCGGCACGAACATCACCAGCAAGCTTAACGACTTCCTCAGCGAGCTGCTTGCCCTCTTGGGTCATCATAATGCGCTTGGCGCGGCGATCGCCTTCTACCGCCTGCCGTTCTACGAAAGCCTGACGCTCCAACCCATCGATCAAACGAACCATAGTGGCGTTTTCGATCTCAAGCACTTCTGCCAGTTCTTTCTGGTAAAGCCCTTCCTGTTCGATCAGCGTCAGCAGAGTACGCGCACGTGCCAGTGTAAGACCCCGTTCCTTGACGCGAGCATCAAACAACGTGCGAAGCCGGCGATTGACCTTCGCCATCGCGTCGATCATCTCTGCACTCAGATCTGCTCTGCTCATCGTGAAAGCCTTATATTAGTAACCTAACAATTATCTATTGAGATAAATGGCCAGCACACGGTTTTCAAGCGATCATACTAAACTCACGCAAGCGTGATGGTATAAACCGGCCCATCAATCACCTATACGTAAGATAATAAAAAAGCGGACCGAAGCCCGCTTTCTCAAATTCTGTCTTAATAGGAAGCCGAAGCCTAACCTTTTCAGGCCGGCAGAACAGTCCCCTGCAGCGTCATCAGCTGATGCAGAAAAATCTCTGCTTTTGTGCGATGTTCGTTCGTCGAAGCATCTTCAAGATGCTTGCGAGCAATTTCAATACGCTTCTGAATATCGGCTGGATCCACGTCATCAACATGCGTGGCGGATTCAGCCAAAATGGTGCAGCCCTGCGGCGTGATATCGGCGAAACCACCAAACACCACATAAGCGTCAGACTTGCCGTCGCTCAGCTTAACCGAAACGACACCCGGCATGATCGTCGTCATCAGCGGCGAATGACCTGCGAGAGCCGTCAGGTAGCCTTCACTGCCCGGAATGACGACTTCCGTCACCTCAGCCGAAAGCAGGAGGCGTTCTGGCGACACGAGTTCGAATTGGAAAGCTTGAGCCATGGTTCTCACTTAAATTTCTAGAGCTTGACCCCGAATGCAAAACGGCATCCGGAAAAGATCATACTCAAACAAATGAACAGGCATTTTCGGCGGGCTTGAAAACCCGCCGAAAACTCAATTCATTAAGCGGCTTCAGCAGCCAGCTTCTTTGCCTTTTCGATCGCTTCTTCAATCGAGCCAACCATGTAGAAGGCTGGTTCTGGAAGATGATCGTATTCACCTGCGCAAAGGCCCTTGAAGCCCTTGATGGTGTCAGCGAGGTCAACCAGTTTGCCTGGCGAACCGGTGAACACTTCAGCAACGAAGAATGGCTGCGACAGGAAGCGTTCGATCTTACGAGCGCGCGCCACAGTCAGCTTATCTTCTTCCGACAGTTCGTCCATGCCGAGGATGGCAATGATGTCCTGAAGCGACTTGTAACGCTGAAGGATCGACTGAACCTGACGTGCAACTGCGTAGTGTTCTTCACCAACGATCATCGGATCGAGCATACGCGATGTGGATTCCAGAGGATCCACAGCCGGGTAAATACCCTTTTCAGCGATCGAACGGTTCAGCGTCGTGGTCGCGTCCAAGTGAGCGAACGACGTTGCTGGTGCAGGATCGGTCAAATCGTCGGCAGGAACGTAAATTGCCTGAACCGAAGTAATCGAACCCTTGGTCGTCGTGGTGATGCGTTCCTGCATCTGGCCCATGTCGGTTGCCAGCGTAGGCTGATAACCCACAGCGGATGGAATACGGCCGAGAAGAGCCGAAAGTTCCGAACCAGCCTGCGTGAAGCGGAAGATGTTGTCCACGAAGAACAGAACGTCCTGGCCCTTGTCACGGAAGTTTTCAGCAACCGTCAGACCCGACAGAGCAACGCGAGCGCGCGCACCCGGAGGCTCATTCATCTGACCGTAAACGAGTGCGGCCTTCGAGCCTTCACCGCCACCGAGCTTGTTAACGCCCGATTCGATCATTTCGTGGTAAAGGTCGTTACCTTCACGGGTACGTTCACCAACGCCTGCGAATACCGAGTAACCGCCGTGCGCCTTGGCAACGTTGTTGATCAGTTCCATGATGAGAACGGTCTTACCAACGCCCGCACCGCCGAACAGACCAATCTTACCGCCCTTTGCGTAAGGAGCAAGAAGGTCAACAACCTTGATGCCCGTTACGAGGATTTCAGCTTCGGTTGACTGTTCGATGTACTCAGGAGCTTCCTGGTGGATCGCGCGACGCGCAGTGGTCTTGATCGGACCTGCTTCGTCAACTGGCTCACCAATAACGTTCATGATGCGGCCGAGCGTTTCTTCGCCAACCGGAACCATGATCGGGTTGCCCGTGTCGCGTACTTCATGACCACGAACCAGACCTTCGGTCGAGTCCATAGCAATCGTGCGAACGGTGTTTTCGCCCAGATGCTGCGCAACTTCAAGAACCAGACGGCTGCCGAGGTTGTCGGTTTCCAGCGCGTTGAGGATCAGCGGAAGCTGACCGTCTTCGAACTGTACGTCGACAACAGCGCCGATGACCTGAGTGATCTTGCCTACTGCGCCAGTCTTTGCAGCCTTTGGAGCTGCGTCGGACTTAGCGGCGGCTGTCTTCGCCGGAGCCTTTTTGGCTGGAGCTTTCGCCGCTGCTGGCTTCGCTTCGGCCGCGGCGGTAGTTTTCGGGGTCGCTGCTTTTGCCATCGATCCTTTACCTTCCGTTAGCATGATCCCGAAAAGTTGCAGACTTTTCGGGGAAAATCATGCGATGAACCTTAACTCTAAAGCGCTTCCGCGCCCGAAATGATTTCGATCAGTTCCTTGGTGATCTGAGCCTGACGCTGACGGTTATACGTGATCGACAACTTGTTGATCATGTCACCGGCGTTACGCGTCGCATTGTCCATCGCGCTCATCTTCGCGCCCATTTCGCCCGCCACATTTTCCAGCAGAGCGCGGAAAATCTGGACCGAAATATTGCGCGGGATCAGCGTGCTCAGGATCGCCGCAGGATCAGGTTCGTACTCATAAATCGCATCGCCTGCAGTATCCGCCTGCTCAGCACCACCAGCCGAAGCCGGAATGAGCTGCTGTGCAGTTGGAATCTGTGCAATCACCGATTTGAACTCGGAATAGAACAGCGTGCAGACATCAAATGCGCCCTGTTCAAACAGCTCGATGAGCTTGTGGCCGATCTGGTCGGCATGCACAAAAGCGAGCTGTTTGACTTCACGCAAATTGACATGGTCGATGATCAACGAAGCAAATTCACGACGCAGAATATCTGCACCTTTTTTGCCGATCGTCAGAATCTTGACCGTCTTGCCTTCAGCGAGGAGCTTGCGGGCATGATCACGCGCATAACGCGCAATCTGCGAGTTGAAACCGCCGCAAAGGCCACGTTCTGCAGTAGCGACGACGAGCAGATGCACGTCGTCCTTACCTGTACCAGCCATCAAAGCCGGTGCATCTTCACCGCTCACGTTCTGCGCGATGTTAGCGAGAACGGCGCCCATGCGCTGCGAGTAAGGCCGTGCGGCCTCCGCAGCTTCCTGAGCACGGCGCAGCTTCGCCGCAGCGACCATCTGCATCGCCTTGGTGATTTTCTGCGTCGCCTTGACCGAGGCGATACGGTTTCTCAGATCCTTTAGTGAAGGCATCCGTTCATCCCGTCACAAAATTCAAGCGAAAGACTTGGCGAACGCGTCGACCGCTGCCTTGAGCTTTGCTTTGATGTTGTCGGTGAGTGCCTTTTCGTCGCGGATCGCGTCGAGAACATCCTTGTGCTCGGTGCGCAGCGAAGAAAGAAGACCTGCTTCGAACTTGCCAACCTGGTTGACGGCGATCTTATCGAGATAGCCATTCACGCCAGCGTAAATCACGGCAACCTGCTCTTCCGTCTTGAGCGGTGAGAACTGTGGCTGCTTGAGAAGTTCGGTCAGGCGTGCACCGCGGTTAAGCAGACGCTGGGTCGAAGCATCAAGATCCGAACCAAACTGAGCAAATGCTGCCATTTCACGATACTGGGCGAGTTCACCCTTAATCGAACCAGCAACCTGCTTCATGGCCTTGATCTGAGCGGACGAACCAACGCGGGAAACCGACAGACCGACGTTAACAGCCGGACGGATACCCTGATAGAACAGGTTGGTTTCGAGGAAGATCTGGCCGTCGGTGATCGAGATCACGTTGGTCGGAATGAACGCGGAAACGTCGTTGCCCTGCGTTTCGATAACTGGCAGAGCCGTCAGCGAACCAGCGCCGTTTTCGTCGTTGAGCTTCGCAGCGCGTTCGAGAAGACGCGAGTGCAGATAGAAAACGTCGCCTGGGTAAGCTTCACGGCCCGGAGGACGACGAAGCAGAAGCGACATCTGACGGTAAGCAACAGCCTGCTTGGAAAGATCGTCATAGCCGATCAGAGCGTGCTGGCCATTATCGCGGAAATATTCGCCGATCGCGCAGCCGGCGAATGGTGCAAGATACTGCATCGGAGCCGGATCGGAAGCGGTAGCCGCGATCACGACGGAATATTCGAGTGCGCCACGTTCTTCGAGAACCTTAACGAACTGAGCTACAGTCGAACGCTTCTGGCCGATAGCGACATAGACGCAATAAAGCTTTTCTTTGTCTGGGCCGTTGTCGTGGATTGGCTTCTGGTTAAGGAAGGTATCGAGAATGATTGCGGTCTTGCCGGTCTGACGGTCACCGATGACCAGCTCGCGCTGACCACGACCAACAGGGATCAGAGCGTCAACAGCCTTGAGGCCGGTCGACATTGGCTCATGAACCGACTTACGCGGAATGATGCCCGGTGCCTTGACGTCGACGCGGCGACGTTCGGTAGCAACGATTGGGCCTTTACCGTCGATTGGATTGCCGAGAGCATCGACAACGCGGCCGAGCAGGCCAGGACCGACTGGAACGTCAACGATCGCGCCGGTACGCTTGACGACGTCGCCTTCCTTGATGTCACGGTCGGCACCGAAAATAACCACACCGACATTGTCGGTTTCGAGGTTAAGCGCCATGCCGCGAATACCACCAGGGAATTCGACCATTTCGCCAGCCTGAACATTGTCCAGACCGTAAACGCGGGCGATACCGTCGCCGACGGACAGAACCTGACCGACTTCGGAGACCTCAGCCTCCTTGCCGAAGTTCTTGATTTGCTCTTTCAGGATAGCGGAAATTTCCGCGGCGCGGATGTCCATCAGCCGACCTCTTTCAGTGCAAGCTTGAGAGAAGAAAGTTTAGTGCGAAGGGACGTGTCGATCTGACGCGAACCCATTTTGACGACAAGCCCGCCGAGGATCGAAGGATCGACGGTGACATTGATCGTCACGTCCTTGCCGGCCACGCTCTTCAGCGTTGCCTTCAATTCGTTTTGCTGAGCGCTCGTCAGCTCATGAGCAGAGATAACATCGGCGGAAATTTCGCCACGATGTTCGGCTGCAATCTCACGGAAAGCGGCGATAATGCCCGGCAGCGCAAAAAGGCGACGGTTAGACGCCACGACGCGCAGGAAATTGCCGACGAGACCCTTGATGCCAGCTTTGTCAGCAATCGCGCCAATGGCGTGAAGCTGGTCTTCAGCATTGAAGACCGGGCTGGAAATCAGACGCTTCAGGTCTTCGCTTCCGCTCAGAAGCGCCTCAAAGCGGCCAAGATCTTTTTCCACAGCAGCAACGGATTTTGCATCGAGCGCAAGCTCAAACAACGATCCGGCGTAGCGCTGTGCGACACCTGAAATGAGCGAAGACGTTTCTGCCACGAACAACCTGCTCTCTACGTTGAAACCATCTTTTTGGGAGTTCAGCAGGACCAAAAGGCCCAAGCAGATGATTTTATTGAATGTTTCCGGGGAACCCCTGACGCGCGAGCGCGACAACACCGAAATGTGATTGCCGTCTAGCATAGACGAACCGGACTCGCAACACGCGAATCCCGCACTTTTGTGTAAGTTTTGCCGCAATTTTAGGTTAGAAAAGTGCTAACCAAGCCCACTAATACAGCAAGGTGCTCTTTAGCGCAGCAATCCGGCTTCAGCTGACGAAGCCAAAAGCATAAAGCAAAGGTCCGGCAGCAAGCGCAAACTCGATGACGGCAGCGATGATATTGTAGAAAGTTGCGCCCTTATCCGACATCATCGAAATGAAGCGCCCGAACAGAGCAAATCCCCACGCAGCACCAAGAACAACCCATAAAAATGGCTGTGCAAAAATAAGGCAGCCAAGCCCTATCCCCAGATAAGGACCAGCCAGCACCGCACGAATGGAGCTGTAAGCTTCCGGGCGCGCATTGATCGGCTGAAGCCGCATCAGTTTCATGGTGATACCCGGTGCAAACAGCATAACGATGCCGGCAAAGGCAGTTACGACTGCCGCGCTCCATGCGAGCCATTCGCCGGTCGTGGCGGGAAGATAGAATTCCATCGTATTTTACCCTCTTGGTTTTAGCCGTAATAGCGAAAAACCCGATGCGTTTCCATAGGCTCCGAACTTACAGGAAGCTCTGCGGATCAATATCCACCTGCACTCTTATAGAACCGCGCTCCTTAGGAGCAGCAGCCAGCAATGCCCGGATAAACCCTTGAATATCCGCGCGTTTTGTACCGTGGACGAGGATACGGAACCGATGCCGACCACGTACCAGCGCGAGCGGCGCTTCCGCTGGCCCAAGCACTGAAATCTCAGGCGACGCAGGCGCTGCACGGCGCAGTGCCCGTGCATGATTTTCAGCATCGGGTCGATTATCCGCCGAGATAATCAATGCTGCAAGGCGACCAAATGGCGGCAAAACACTGCGCTCCCGCTCTTCGATTTCGCGGGCATAAAATGCTTCCGAATCGCCACTGACAATTGCGCGCATCACCGGATGATCGGGCTGATAGGTCTGCAAAAGCCCCAGACTTTTGCGACCCGTACGTCCCGCACGACCTGTCACCTGATTGAGCAACTGGAATGTGCGCTCAGCGGCTCGCGGATCACCATTCGCAAGCCCGAGATCGGCATCCACCACGCCCACCAGCGTCATATTGGGGAAGTTGTGCCCCTTGGCCACAAGCTGCGTGCCAATGACTATATCGGCTTCGCCTTTAGCAATGGCATCAAGCTCAAGCCGCAGGCGTTTCACACCACCGGCCATATCAGACGAAAGCACTATGATTCGTGCCTCAGGAAAGGTTGCGGCCACTTCTTCTGCAATACGCTCGACACCCGGACCACAGGCCACCAGATGATCAAGCGTACCGCATTCAGGACAGGCTTCCGGCACAGGCTCATGATAACCGCATTGATGGCACATGAGCTGCCCACGAAAACGATGCTCGACCAGCCAGCTTGAACATTGCGGACACTGGAAACGATGACCACAGACACGACAAAGCGTGAGCGGCGCATAGCCACGCCTGTTGAGAAACAGCAGCGCCTGTTCTCCACGCTCAACCGTCTTTCCCACAGCTTCTGTAAGTGCAGGCGAAAGAAATCGTCCCGGCGGCGGCGGAGAGCGCCGCATATCAATGGTTTTGAGTGTCGGCAGTGCCGCTTCCGCATAGCGACCATAAAGCTTGATTCGCTTGTAGCGGCCCTGATCGGCATTGACCTGGCTCTCGATAGAGGGGGTAGCTGATGCCAAAATGACCGGGAAACTACCTATATGGCCGCGAACCACCGCCATATCGCGCGCATTGTAGAAAACGCGGTCTTCCTGTTTGTAAGCCGGATCATGTTCTTCATCGACCACGATCAGCCCAAGCTCTTTGAACGGCAAAAACAGTGCAGAACGTGCACCGGCCACGACACGCACTGTGCCTTCGGCTACTTGTCGCCAAACACGTTCGCGGGTGCGTGGTGCAAGATCGGAATGCCATTCGGCGGGCTTTGCGCCAAAACGATCGTGAAAGCGGTCGAGAAACTGCTGCGTGAGTGCGATTTCGGGCAAAAGAATCAGCACCTGCTTGCCCTGATCGAGCGCCTTGGCCACCGCCTCGAAGTAGACTTCCGTTTTGCCCGAGCCTGTCACGCCATCGAGAAGCGAAACCGAAAAACAATTTGCCTCAACCGATTCGGCCAGCATTTCGGCAGCAGCCTGCTGGTCTTCCGAAAGTGTTGCTCGCGCATAATCAGTATCAGGCGTTGCCACCACCGCGGGCGGAGGCAACATCACCTCTTCAAACACGCCCTGCGTTTTCAGCCCATCGACGACAGTCAGCGAAACACCTGCTGCATGAGCAAGGCCTGAGCGCGTCCATGCGAGTCCATCGCGTGCCAATTCCATCACGCGGGCGCGGGCATCGGTCATACGTTCCGGCTCGCCGCCACTGTAACGAAGACCTGGAACTGCAGGTTCCGGATCAAAGGCTGCAGGCGCACGCAGCACCATACGTGCCACCATTCCGGGTGGTGAAAGTGTGTAATCCGCAGCCCAGCGCATGAAGCGAAGCATTTCGCTATCCACGGGCGGACAATCAAAAACCTGTGAGATTGCGCGAAGTTTTTTAGCGTCCACCGCATCGGTCGCGCCATCACAAACGATTCCCGCAACCTCACGCGGCCCCAATGGGACGCGCACGATCGAGCCGGGCTGGACACGCATTCCCTCCGGCACCATATATGAATAAGGCCGCTCAGCGGGCATGGGTACAAGCACCGGCACCACACTCGGAGTGGGTTCCGCAAAGAGGCCCAAAATATCGTGCGAATCTTTCGACATGATTGCGTGACCTTGGCGTGGCTTTGCGCTAAAGAAAAGCCACCTTCCGGGAATTAAATGGATTTAGTTTCCCACAACACCCGCGCTCATTATGGAGGAACGCTGTTATGAAGTTTTTCGTCGACACTGCGGACGTCAAGGAAATCCGCGAACTCAACGATCTTGGACTGGTCGATGGCGTGACCACCAATCCATCGCTGATCCTGAAATCGGGCCGCGATATTCTTGAAGTAACGAAAGAAATCTGCTCCATCGTCAAGGGTCCGGTTTCGGCTGAAGTTGCTGCGACCGAATACGAGCAGATCATGAAGGAAGCAGCAGTGATTGCCAAGATTGCAGACAATATCTGCATCAAGCTTCCACTCACGCTCGACGGCCTCAAGGCTTGTAAGGCACTGACGTCCGATGGTCACAAGACCAACGTGACACTCTGCTTCTCGGCCAATCAGGCTCTGCTCGCTGCCAAGGCTGGCGCTACGTTTGTTTCGCCATTCATCGGTCGTATCGATGATATGGGCGTCAACGGCATGGAACTGATCGCTGAAATCCGCACCATCTTCGACAATTACGATTTCCGCACCGAAATCCTTGCGGCTTCGGTTCGCACCGTAAACCACGTCAAGGAAGCTGCCCTCATCGGCGCAGATGTCGTTACCGCACCGCCGGCAACGCTCAAGGCACTCGTCAAGCATCCGCTGACCGACAAGGGCCTCGAAACCTTCCTTGCCGACTGGGCGAAGACAGGCCAGAAGATCGCTTAAAGCAGATCGCTTAATCAAGCTTATCGATTGATGCAAAACGGCGGATCATTGATCCGCCGTTTTTGTTTATCCCAACTCTGTTTCGCCATCATGCTTGGCGACACGGATCGGCCTGCTGCCGCAATATTCGATAATCGCCTCGGCCAGCCGGGCTGAATGCGTCACCACCCAGATCTGGCTGCGCTGAGACGCCTGCGCAATCATCTTCGCAAGCGAAGGGATCATATCCGGGTGCAGGCTTGCTTCTGGTTCGTTCAATGCTATCAGCGGCGGCAAACGATAAGACAAAAGCGCGCCTGCAAGCGCGAGCAGACGTATCTGTCCGTCGGACAACTCGCCCGGACGAAAAACGCGCGGCGGAAAGGCCGGAAAGTTGAGGCCGAATGTTGCCGTTTCTTCGGGATATGGAATGACGAGCTTTGCGCCCTCCAAGGCATCGGCAATCAGACGATCAAGATCGACCGTATCCTGACGGATATGCGCAAGCGTCGCAAAGACTGAGGCGAGGTTACTGCCATCTTCATCGAGCATCGCAGCGGTTGCCGCAATTGCTGGCTGACGCACCGGCGCATCGCGATCACTTCTGAACCCGTGATAAAAACGCCAGCTACGCAATTGAGCGGATAAATCGCCGATTTCCGGATAGTGCCCTGACTGCCCGAGAACCGCGAGACCACTTTCGGAAGTAAGCAACCTTGTCGGATGCTCCATCCGCCGCCCTTCCCCATCGCGCGCAAAAACGGCCGGGCCTTTACGATCCATGAGATCGACCGGACGGCGCCCTGTATCGAGATTGAGCTGTTCTTCCTTGATCTGCGGCTCAAACGGAAAAGCACCTGATACCGGCGGCGGCAATCCTGCCTCAACCCGATAAGACAAACGCGAAGCAAGGCGTTCATCTTCAAATTCAGCCTCAAGAATGATTCGCGCTGGTTCATGCTTGCGCCGAGTGCCTCCCCACATGGCCGATTGCATACCGCCTTCACGCACGATCTCCGTCGAGAATGTGCCTTCAGAGGCTGCCTTCACCAGTTGCAGCGCACGGTAAAGATTGGATTTTCCAGCGCCATTTTCACCGACGAAAACCGTGACCTGCCCCAGATCAAACCGGACAGACCGAAGCGAGCGATAGCCTTTTGCCGTGAATGAAACGAGCCGCATGATTTCCTCTGACTATGCATCGTACTTTCCAAAAGGACGCACGGCGCTTGAATAGAAAAGGCGGCACAAGATGCACCGCCTTTTCAAATTCAATCAAGCTGATTTGCTCAGAGCTTAGACATCTGCATCGCAAGCGAGAGGAATATCTGTTCTGCCAGCTCTTCCGCTGCACGCTTGGTGGCGTCGCGTTGAGCGCGCAGGTTAGCAAACTCCTGCCGTGGACGATCGAAAGAGGCACCAGCCGTGCGCGTACCAGAGACAAGAGGCTTGCCGTCCTTGTCACGCAATACATAGTTCGATGTCGCCTTGACGATACCAGCCGATGGACGACCGGTACGATCCGTCTGATCGCCGATATCCACACTCACTGCATTCAGCGTATAGGTGCTCAGACCAAGGCTGAGGCGATAATTTGGAGCTGCAGGTTCACCTGCTCCACCGCCGAGCAAAAAGATCAGACGGTTACGAACCTGCTGCTGAAACACATCGCCAGCCGGATCAATCGCCACCGACGCAAGCTTGCTGCGCATATCCGGTGTGACACTGCCACCGATTGTGCCACCGGCACCACCCGACGAATAAAGCGGTTGCACGGTACAGCCTGCGATCAGAACCGCTGCCCCCAGAGCAGCGATTGCGACGCGGAAAGCCTTGAATGCGGAAATGAGGCGATCAGGCAACGACATTGACGATCCTTTGCGGCACCACGATGATCTTCTTCGGCGAGCCCCCATCGAGCGCAGCCTTGACAAAGTCAAGTTCGAGCACCGCCTGCTGGATTGTAGCTTGATCAGCGTCGCGGGCGATTGTCAAATCCCCACGCTTCTTCCCGTTGATCTGCACCGGCAAAACGATCTCGTTTTCCACGATCATCGCTGCATTAAACGATGGCCATGCAGCCGTTGCGGCCAGCGTGTCCTTGCCGGTGATCTTGCCGCCGAGTTCAGTCAGGCACTGTTCAGCCAGATGTGGCATCATCGGTGCAACCATCAGAACCAGCATTTCGGTGGCTTCACGCAAAGCCCCCTTCAACTGATTGTCAGCCTTGCCCGAGGCAGCCAGCTGCAACGATGCTGCGAGCGCATTCACCAACTCATAAAGACGTGCAACCGCACGATTGAAAGCGAGCTTTTCAATGTCGTCGCCAACGGCCTGCACGGCCTTGTGCGCAGCCTTTGAAATAGCAAGCGCGTCGCCGTCCGTGCCAGATTTCGGCGCAACGTCTTTCAGCGCAGGTGCTGCTTCAGATACCAGACGCCAGACACGCTGCACGAAACGATGCGCACCTTCAGCACCAGCTTCCGTCCAGATCACATCGCGCTCTGGCGGACTGTCGGACAGCATGAACCAGCGTGCCGTATCTGCGCCGTAAGAAGAGATAATGTCGTCGGGATCGACCACATTTTTCTTCGACTTCGACATTTTTTCAATCGAACCAATATCGACCGGAGCACCGCTATCAAGCATGGTGGCTACGCGCTTGCCGTCAACGTCTTCAATGCGAATATCGGCGGGTGCCACCCACTGACCATCAGACTTATAGGTCTCGTGAACCACCATACCCTGTGTAAACAGGCCCTTGAATGGCTCGTCGATACCGACATGACCGGCCACTTTCATGGCGCGGGTGAAGAAGCGCGAGTAGAGCAGATGCAGGATCGCGTGTTCTACGCCACCAATATACTGATCAACCGGCAACCAGCGATCCGCAACAGCACGATCCGTCGGCTCGTTTTCCCAAGGGGCTGTAAAGCGCGTGTAGTACCACGACGAATCGACGAACGTATCCATCGTATCCGTTTCGCGACGGGCTTCGCCGCCGCATTTCGGGCACTTCACATGACGCCAGGTCGCATGACGGTCGAGCGGATTGCCCGGACGGTCGAACTCGACATCATCCGGCAACTTGACCGGCAGATCGGCGCGCGGCACCGGATTGACGCCACAGCTTTCGCAATGGATCATCGGGATCGGGCAGCCCCAGTAACGCTGACGCGAAATGCCCCAGTCACGCAGACGGAACTGCACCTTGCGGCTTGCCTGTGGGCTATTGTCGAGGCTGGTCTGTTCCAGACGGTTCGCCACTTCTTTGAAGGCGGCTTCCGGTGTCATGCCGTCGAGGAAGCGTGAATTAATCATCACACCATCGTCGCCATACGCCGTATCGGTGATCGCGAAAGTCGCAGCATCTTCGCCTTTCGGCATCACAACAGGCACAACCGGCAGGCCGTATTTGTTTGCGAAGTCAAGATCGCGCTGATCGCCAGACGGGCAGCCGAAGATCGCCCCCGTGCCATATTCCATCAAAACGAAATTGGCGACATAGACGGGCAATTCCCAGTTCTCATCGAACGGATGCCGAACCTTAACGCCCGTGTCGTAGCCCTTCTTCTCGGCCGTTTCGAGTGCTGCCAGCGACGTACCTGCCTGATGGCATTCGGTGATAAAATCGGTCAGGGCCTGATTGCCCTCAGCCAGCGTTCTGGCCAACGGATGATCGGCAGCGATTGCCAGGAACGACGCGCCAAACAGCGTGTCCGGGCGTGTCGTGTAAACTTCAACTTCCGAGAAACCGGCAGGGGCAGTCTTAGCGTCCAGCGCGAAACGAACCTGCAAGCCTTCCGACTTGCCGATCCAGTTGCGCTGCATCAGACGAACCTTTTCCGGCCACTGGTCGAGCGTATCGAGACCGGCCAGCAATTCTTCACTGAAATCGGTGATCTTGAAGAACCACTGTGTCAGTTCACGCTGTTCGACCAGCGCACCCGAACGCCAGCCACGACCGTCCACCACCTGCTCATTGGCAAGCACGGTGTTGTCGACCGGATCCCAGTTCACCTTGGAGGTCTTGCGCGTCACCAGACCTTTTTCAAACAGATCGATGAACAGCATCTGCTGGCGATGATAATATTCAACATCGCAGGTCGCAAATTCGCGCGACCAGTCGAGCGACAGGCCCATCGACTTCAGCTGGCGCTTCATAGTGGCGATGTTCTGATAGGTCCATTCTTTCGGATGGACCTTGTTCTGCATGGCAGCGTTTTCAGCAGGCATACCAAACGCATCCCATCCCATCGGATGAAGCACGTTGAAACCTTTGGCGCGCTTGTAGCGAGCGACCACGTCACCCATCGCATAGTTGCGCACATGGCCCATGTGAATGCGCCCCGATGGATAGGGGAACATTTCGAGCACGTAGTACTTCTCGCGGGGATCGCTGTTGTCGGTTTCGAAAGTCTGGTTTTCTTCCCAGATTTTCTGCCAATGTGCTTCCGCCACGCGCGGATTATAACGTTCGGCTGCCATGAGCGTATTTACTCGTACGAAGATGATGCAATAAGGAGAGTCGTCATTAATGGCGACCTTCACCACGTATTGGCGAAAGCGTCAACCTTTTGCGGATGAAAAGCCTGAAAGCGAGAGTTTCATGTCAGATATTGTAGCGAACCTGAACAAGGTCAAGGCTGTCATTGCCAATGCCGAAGAAGAAGCACGCCGCGATAAGGGCTCTGTGACACTCGTTGCTGTGTCCAAAACATTCGAGGCCGAGGACATTCGCCCTGCCCTCGACGCAGGCCAGCGGGTCTTCGGCGAAAACCGCGTGCAGGAAACACAAGGCAAATGGCCAGCGCTGCGTGAAGCCTATCCGGGCATCGAGCTGCATCTGATCGGCCCACTACAATCCAACAAGGCAGCCGACGCTGTAGCTCTGTTCGATGTGATTGAAACCGTGGACCGCGAAAAAATTGCAGCCGCCCTCGCCGCCGAGATCAAGAAGCAGGGCAAAAGCCCGAAGCTTTACGTTCAGGTCAATACCGGCCTTGAGGAACAGAAGGCTGGTATCGCGCCCAAAGAAACAATTGCCTTCGTCGAGCGTTGCCGCAACGAGCACGACCTCTCAATCGAAGGACTGATGTGCATTCCGCCAGCAGACGAAAATCCGGGGCCGCATTTTGCGCTGCTCGAAAAGCTTGCCCGCGAAGCCAATGTCGACAAGCTCTCAATGGGTATGTCAGGCGACTTTGAGACTGCTGTTGGCTTCGGTGCAACATCGGTGCGCGTTGGCTCAGCGATTTTTGGCGGAAGGAGCTATTCGCCTTCTGCATGAGTTGACGGCTGCTGTCTGCGCGCCCTCACCCGCTCAATAAGCCTGGTATAAATCCAGGCCAAAGCGATTGCGACCGCGCAGCCGAGCGCGATTTCGATCAACCGCGATAAGGCAAGCAGTAGTTCCTCGTTGCGCGACTGAGCAAAGCGTCCCGCATCCATCACAATCACCACGGTTGCGGGCGCCAGTCGCCAATTGACCGGATATCGGTCGATCATCAGGATGACAAATACCGTCAGGGCCGCTCCGAACAGGCTCGCAATGGGTGAATACCCCACGAGCCAAATGGTTATCATGCCGATGGCACATCCAACCGCCGTATTGATCGCGCGTGCCTGCGAAAGCGCAAGCGTCGTGCGAACGTCGGGATCTGAAATGATAAGCACAGTGATCACGGCCCATATCGGGTGCTCAATCCCCGCCCATTGCAACGCAAACCAACAAATCAGACAGCCGAGCAACGTCTTTGAGGCGTAGAGCAGCGCTTTTTCCGGGTGGGACAGATGCACAAACGCCATTTGGCCTTCCAGCAATCTCATTGAAAACAGGTCGTGCTATGCATCTTAGAGCATAATTCCTTAAACTTGGATCAGTTTAAGGTAAAATTATGCTCTAATTTTAAAGTGTTAGAGCGACCTTTGCGCGCCCAATAGGGCGCCCGGCGCTCTAGATCAGCGTTTGTCAGTGTAAAATAATTTCTCCCTGCACGCTCTTCCAACCAGATGGTCCCAGCAGTCTACAATGCGCGTAAGCGACTGAATGCAACGGCCCGTCGATCTTTTCCTTCCAGAATTCTATGAAATGATTGAGCACCGGAAATTCCGGCGCGAGATCGTAGTCCTGCCAGACAAAAAGCTGCAGCACATGTGGATGATCAGGCATGTGATAGAAGATTTTCGCCGTCGTCAGACCGTAACCGGCAAGCTGCAGTTCGAAGGCCGACTTTGAAATAAAAGCGGATGTCGTCATGGCGATTTCCCCTTTTTATGAAGAGCCATTCTAAATATTTAGCGGCTCCGATAGGAATTATAATCGCGCAAAATAGTTTTTAAAGCGTAAAAACAATATGTTAGCACTAATACAGCATGAGTGCTGCCGCTCCGTTCATATTTTTGTGCTGCGTCATTGTGGACCATAGTCGATCCCAATGTCTAATTTACGTTGGACGCGACGGAATGTAGATGAGTCTGGCGATAGCTTCGCCCCGATGCGGGCTGTCGATTCTGGCGGGAGGATCGCCGGACAGTTATGGAGGAACACATGTCGGAAAAGCTTTACCCCGTTCTGCCGGGGGCAAAGAAGAACACGCTCATTGACAACGAGAAATATCTCGAATGGTACAATGAAAGCGTGACCGACCCGGATGGCTTCTGGGCCAAGCACGGCCGCCGGATTGACTGGTTCAAGCCCTTTACCAAAGTCAAGAATACTGATTTCAACGGCGACGTATCGATCAAGTGGTATGAAGATGGCGTCACCAACGTCTCCTACAATTGTATCGACCGCCATCTGAAAAGCCGTGGCGATAAGGTTGCGATCATCTGGGAAGGTGACAACCCGTACATCGATAAAAAGATCACCTATCTTGAGCTTTACGAAAATGTCTGCCGCCTCGCCAATGTGCTGAAAAAGCATGGCGTTAAAAAAGGTGACCGCGTCACCATTTATCTGCCGATGATCCCCGAAGCGACCTATGCGATGCTCGCCTGCGCCCGTATTGGCGCCGTGCATTCGGTCGTCTTTGCAGGCTTCTCTCCGGAAGCGCTTGCTGGCCGTATCGTTGATTGCGAATCCACTTTTGTCATCACCGCCGATGAAGGTGTGCGTGGCGGCAAGCCAGTCCCACTCAAGGAAAACACCGACACTGCTATCGACATTGCTGCCAAGCAGTATGTCATCGTCAACAAGGTTCTCACGGTGCGCCGCACCGGCGGCAAGGTGAGCTGGGGACCGGGCCGCGATCTCTGGTATCATCAGGAAGTGGCAAGCGTTGAGCCGACCTGTGAACCTGAACCAATGAACGCGGAAGACCCGCTGTTCATCCTTTATACCTCCGGCTCGACCGGCAAGCCAAAGGGCGTGCTTCACACCACCGGCGGCTATCTCGTCTATGCTTCGATGACACATCAATATGTCTTCGACTATCACGACGGCGATGTTTACTGGTGTACCGCGGATGTGGGCTGGGTGACGGGTCATTCCTACATCGTCTATGGACCGCTCGCCAATGGCGCGACCACGCTGATGTTTGAAGGCGTACCGAACTTCCCCGACCAGGGTCGGTTCTGGGAAGTCATCGACAAGCACCATGTCAACATCTTCTATACAGCGCCAACTGCAATTCGCGCACTGATGGGCGCGGGCGATGAGTTCGTCACACGTTCGTCTCGCTCGACATTGCGCCTGCTTGGCTCGGTCGGCGAACCGATCAACCCGGAAGCCTGGGAATGGTATTACAACGTCGTGGGCGATCAGCATTCGCCGATTGTCGATACCTGGTGGCAGACGGAAACCGGCGGCATTCTGATTACACCATTGCCCGGTGCAACCGACCTCAAGCCGGGCTCCGCAACCCGTCCGTTCTTCGGTGTAAAGCCGCAGCTCGTGGACAATGAGGGTGCAGTTGTTGAAGGCGCGGTCGATGGCAATCTCTGCATCATCGACTCGTGGCCGGGTCAGATGCGCACACTTTATGGCGATCACAAGCGCTTCATCGAAGCTTACTTCTCCACCTACAAGGGCAAGTATTTTACCGGTGATGGCTGCCGCCGCGATGACGACGGTTATTACTGGATCACTGGTCGCGTCGATGACGTGCTCAATATTTCCGGTCATCGTCTTGGCACGGCGGAAATCGAGTCGGCACTCGTCTCGCATCACTCGGTTTCGGAAGCTGCGGTTGTCGGCTATCCACACCCGATCAAGGGACAGGGTATCTATTGCTACGTCACTCTGATGACTGGCGCGGAAACACAGGATGCTGACGCTTTGCGCAAGGAGCTGATCAGCCACGTGCGTAAGGAAATCGGGCCAATTGCAACGCCAGATAAGATTCAGTTCTCGCCGGGCCTGCCAAAGACCCGTTCGGGCAAGATCATGCGCCGCATCCTGCGCAAGATCGCCGAAGACGAGTTTGGAGCACTGGGCGATACCTCGACTCTCGCCGATCCGGGCGTCGTGGACGATCTGATCGAAAACCGTCAGAATAAGAAATAGCAAAAAAGGCCGGGATTTCCCGGCCTTTTTAGTATCGCGGCACCCTCACCCTGAGGAAGCGCGAAGCGCTGTCTCAGAGTGAGGGTAACTACAGGTCGCAGGAGCGGAAATACCCCAAATTTTAAAAAATCGATTGTCCGACCCTTAATCTCCCAGTCGCCAAAACGCGCAGGATCTTTGCCGCCGCGACCGCCGATTTCTCGCGGGAGCTTTTCAGCCGTCTCAGTGGAGCGGCGTTCTTCGGCTTCTTTGAGCGCGCGCTGTGCTGCCGCTGGCAAATCGTCAAACTTGCGCGGAGCTACATTATCATTGATGTCGGTTTCGTTGAATTTATCGGTCATCCGCGGCAAATCCATTATTGAAGCTCAGAGGTTTCATACCCATCATATAGTTAAACTTGGTGGGCAAGCAAAACCCTGTTTGAGATCAATTCTCGCTGAACTGGAGACCTATACGCATGAATATGACGAAAACTGCCATGCTGATTGCTCTCATGACAGTCATGTTCATGAGCATCGGCTATTTGTTGGGCGGCGGTGGTGGCATGATGATCGCGCTTGTGATCGCGGTTGCCATGAACCTGTTTGGCTACTGGAATTCTGACAAGATGGTGCTGCGCATGTATAATGCGCAGGAAGTGGATGAGCGTTCCGGCTCCGATTATTATCGGATGGTCAGTGGTCTCGCTGCCAATGCAGGACTGCCGATGCCAAAGGTTTACATCATCCACGAAGATCAACCCAATGCATTTGCCACTGGCCGCAACCCGGAAAACGCTGCCGTGGCCGCCACGACTGGCCTGCTGAACCGACTGACGCCGGAAGAAGTCGCAGGCGTGATGGCGCATGAACTGGCGCATGTTCAGAACCGTGACACGCTCACCATGACAATCGTGGCAACACTTGCCGGTGCGATCTCCATGCTCGGCAATTTTGCCTTTTTCCTGGGTGGCAACCGAGAGAACGGCAATGGCATCATGGGTGTAATCGGCACGATCCTTGCGATGATCGTTGCCCCATTTGCCGCCATGATCGTGCAGATGGCGGTAAGCCGTACCCGCGAATATGCCGCCGACCGTCGCGGTGCCGAAATCTGCGGCAACCCGCTCTGGCTCTCATCAGCCCTTGGCAAAATCGCCCGCGGTGCCAAATCTGTTGTCAATGAGGAAGCAGAGCACAACCCGGCAACCGCACACATGTTTATCATCAACCCCCTGAGCGGACGTGGTGCAGACAACCTGTTTTCGACGCATCCGGACACGGATAATCGTATTCAGGCGCTTGAACAGATGGCTGCAGAAATGGGTATTCGCTCGGCTGGAATGGCGCAGCGTAACACAGCCCCTGCACAAAACAGTGGTCCTTGGGGACAAACTAGTGGTAATGCAGACAAAAATAACAGTGGTGGCTCCGGTTCCAATTCTGGCTACCGAGGCCCGTGGTCGTAGAAACGCATCCCAAGCGTTAGATAAAGTAGAACAGCGTGAACGATAAGAAACCTGCGCCAAAGCGTGGAAATAACAAGCCGCAGACACATGACTACGTCGCAGACCGTGCCGAACAACAACGGCCCGGTCTTGCCGCACGTCTCACCGCGGCCCGCCTGCTTGGTGCAGTGATTGAAAAGAACACATCGCTCGACGGTCTGACTGATAACAGCCATGGCCATCCGCAGTATCTGGCACTTGAGCCACGCGACCGTTCGCTCGTTCGCGCTATTTTGGGCTCTGCACTGCGCAATCGCGGTAGCATTGATCGAGCAATCAACAAGCGTCTTGATCGTCCATTGCCGGAAAATGCACATGCGCTCAAACACCTGCTGCATGTAGCCGTCGCGCAGATTTTCTATCTCAACCTCCCCGATCATTCTGCGGTCGATCTGGCCGTTGAAGCAGCGAATTACGATCCGCGCAATCGCAAATATGCTGGTCTCGTCAACGCACTGCTGCGCCGATTGTCGCGCAACAAGGAACGCGCGCTCGAACATACATTGCAGCCTGAAAAAAATGTGCCTGAATGGTTTTCAAGGAGCCTTACCGATTCCTACGGTCCGAAAAAAACCGAAGCCATTTTGACCATGCATGGTTACGAGCCGCCAATTGATTTCACCGTTAAAGGTGATCCGAAGGAATGGGCAGAAAAGCTTGGCGGCGTAGCCTTGCCCAACGGTTCTGTGCGTCTTCAGACAGTCGAGGGCAACCTCACCGATCTGCCCGGTTTTGCCGAGGGTGACTGGTGGGTACAAGATGCCGCCGCAAGCCTGCCAGCGCGCCTGATGGGCGACATTAAAGGCAAGCGCGTGGCGGATCTTTGTGCAGCCCCCGGCGGAAAGACTGCACAGCTTGTGCTTCAGGGCGCTGATGTAACAGCGCTTGATATGTCCGAAAACCGCCTCAAGCGGCTTGACGGCAATCTGGAACGTCTGGGCCTCAAAGCCCGCACTGTTGCAAGCAATATGATGGATTTTAAGCCGGATACATTGTTTGATGCCGTACTGCTGGATGCGCCCTGCTCATCCACTGGCACAGTGCGTCGTCACCCAGATGTGCCTTGGACCAAGACGCCGCAGGATATTAAGAAACTTGCCACACTTCAGGCCAAAATGCTTGAGCAGGCCATCACGCTTGTGAAACCCGGCGGCACAATATTGTTCTCCAATTGCTCACTGCATCCGCAGGAGGGCGAGGATATGGCTCGCAATGCGCTGAAAAATCCGGCCATTGAAGCCTATCCGATCACGCTTGAAGAGTGCCCCGGCCTCGAAGGATTAATCACCAAAGAAGGCTTCCTGCGGTCAACCCCTGCCGATCTGCCTGCGGAAAAATTCGATGGCAATCCGAATATGGCAGGCATGGACGGCTTTTTCGCCGCCCGTTTCAGACGCAAAGCCTAAAGCATGTCGCGGAAAAGTGGGAACCGGTTTTCCAATAACGACATGCATGAAAACAAAGACTTAAAGCGCGGCTCTTGAATACGATAAATTGCGACGCGCTTTAGTCAGTTAGCAACTGCTGATTAAAATCGATGAATTTGCGATAACGGGTGCGCTGCGCCCGTTATGGTTAACATTCGATTCACCATTATAGACGATTCTAAGAATGCATGATTCCGAAATCCGGAAACCGGCATTTCGATAAATCATGGCATGAAAGGACGGGCCTGCCTTATCAGGTCCAATGCGAATGAATTTTAATACGGAGAATGAAAGGGTGGCAGTCGCGTTGAGCGAAACCCCGCATCTTTGGGGACTGGCTATTGCACAGGCTTGGCGCAAGTTCAGCCGCCGTCTGCGCATGGGCCCGCTTTTCCGCTGGCGTTTCACAGGCTTCACGCCGGAACGCATTCTGATTGCTCCACCAGATCTGCGCGTTGCGGACCCCCAACTCGCTCAGGAGTTTTATCACGGTCGCTTCGCGCTTGCCGGTCGCCTTGTCGAGACTGGTGGGCTTTCACCTTTCGCCGTCGAACCACCAACACCTGAGTGGGAAGCAGCACTTCACAGCTTCAGCTGGCTGCGTCATCTCAAAAGCGCCAATAGCGAGCTTGCCACCGCCAATGCACGTGCCTTGCTTGATGACTGGATGCGCCTTTATGGAAAACGCATCGGTGGACTGGCCTGGTCACCGGAAGTTACGGCTCAGCGCATCATCGCATGGTTGCAGCACTCCAATCTGATTTTGTCGGGCGCTGAACTGCCTGCCTATCGCAAATTCATGCGTTCTCTTGCCATGCAGGTGCGCTATCTGCGCACGGTGGCGTCAGCCATGGATGACGGTGAGGAGCGGCTTCGCGCCCGCATCGCACTTGCATTCGCAGCCCTTGCGCTCCCGGTTTCGCCACCGACGGCGCGTGCGGCTCGCCGCAATCTCGAATATGAGTTAAAGCGCCAGATTCTGCCTGATGGTGGCCACGTCTCGCGCAATCCCGTCACTATTCTCGAACTGCTGGCCGACCTTCTGCCGCTGCGCCAAACCTATGCCAATGGCACGGAAGCACCACCCAAGGCGCTGATCGAAGCCGTCGAACGCATGTTGCCAGCGCTCCGCTTCTTCCGTCATCAGGACGGAAGCCTTGCGCTGTTCAACGGCGTCGGGCCAACCATGTCAGAGCGCATCATTTCAGTGCTGCGCCATGATGAAACCGCGGGCTCGCCGCTGACCCATGCCCCCTATTCAGGCTATGAACGCCTGTCCATGGGGTCTACCACGATCATCGCTGACACCGGCCTGCCGCCTCCGGTCACCTCGTCGCGCGATGCCCATGCGGGCTGCCTCGCCTTTGAAATGTCCTCCGGACGTCAGCGCTATATTGTCAATTCCGGCGTCGACCGCTTTGGTCCACCAGAATTTCGTCCATTGGGACGCTCGACTGCCGCGCACTCGACGGCTACCATCAATGACACATCATCCTGCCGTTTCAGCCTGAATTCAGGGCTTTCCAACATGATCGGTACACCGATCATTGCCGGACCAACCAAAGTGCAGCGTGACCGTGTGGAAGACATGGGTCGGCAAGGGTTTGTCGCAAGCCATGACGGTTACGTCCGGCTCTTCGGAATTTTCCACGAGCGTCGCGTGGTGCTGTCGCACAATGGCAGCGTCATTCAGGGTGCCGACCGTTTCTATCGTGGCGATGCCAAAGCTTTGAAAGCCAACGGGCGCGACAATATTGCCGTGCGTTTTCATATTCACCCGTCGGTCGATATCTCATTTGATGAAAATGGCCTGATTATCCTGAGCGCACCTCATGATGACACATGGGCTTTCTCCTGCTTCGAAGTGGCGCCGCAATTAGAAGACAGCATCTTCTTCGCCGGCTTCCGCGGACCTGTGACATCAAAGCAAATCGTGCTGTCGTTTCCGGCCTCAGACCTCCCGGAAGTGAACTGGCAATTCAGCCGCATCGCCATCGGCAGCTACGCTTAATTCACAAAGCCTCTGCCTTGCGGCGTTTTAAGGTATGATTCGCGTCTCGCCTGTGCTAACTCGCCATCGTCCCACCCTTCCTGAACGCAAAACGCTTCAGCAACGAAGAGACCGTTTCCTATGGCTGTCAGCTCCAAGCATATTCCCGCTCCCGATCTTCATCGGGTGCGCCGCGCCCTCCTTTCCGTGTCCGACAAGACCGGCCTCATCGATTTTGCCAAGGCGCTTCATGCGCATGGCGTTGAAATCCTCTCGACCGGCGGTACCGCCAAGTCGATTGCCGCTGAAGGCATTCCTGTAAAGGACGTGTCCGAAGTAACCGGCTTCCCGGAAATCATGGACGGACGCGTAAAAACGCTGCATCCATCGGTCCATGGTGGCCTGCTCGCCGTGCGCAACGATCCTGAACATGTTGCAGCCATGGAAGCACACGGTATTGGTGGCATCGATCTGGCTGTCATCAACCTTTATCCGTTTGAAGAAGTTCGCTTCAAGGGCGGCGACTACGACACTACTGTCGAAAATATTGACATTGGTGGCCCGGCCATGATCCGCGCTTCGGCAAAGAACCATGCCTATGTCGCAACCGTTGTCGATCCAGCTGACTATGCAGACGTGGTAGCAGAACTCGAAAAGAACGAAGGCTCGCTACAGCTTTCTTTCCGCAAGAAGTTAGCCGCCAAGGCATTCTCGCGCACTGCCGCTTATGATGCAGCCATTTCCAACTGGTTTGCCGAAGCTATCAACGAAGAAACCCCGACCTACCGTTCTGTTGCTGGCAAGCTGCATTCAGTGATGCGGTATGGTGAAAACCCGCATCAGACCGCAGGCTTTTATCTGACCGGCGAACAGCGTCCGGGCGTTGCGACCGCAACCCAACTTCAGGGCAAGCAACTTTCCTACAACAACATCAACGATACCGATGCGGCGTTTGAACTCGTCGCCGAGTTTGATCCTGCCCGCACCGCAGCCGTTGCCATCATCAAGCACGCCAATCCTTGCGGCGTCGCAGAAGCTGCAACGATCACGGAAGCCTATCTCAAGGCACTGGCTTGCGATCCGGTTTCGGCATTCGGCGGCATTGTTGCGCTCAACAAAACGCTTGATGAAGCAGCCGCTGAAGAAATCGTCAAGATCTTCACCGAAGTCATCATCGCACCGGACGCAACCGAAGGCGCACAGGCCATCGTTGCTGCCAAGAAGAACCTGCGTCTTCTGGTAACGGGCGGTCTTCCTGACCCACGTGCGAAAGGTATCGCAGCCAAGACAGTTGCTGGCGGCCTGCTGGTTCAGTCCCGCGACAATGGCGTCGTTGACGATCTCGATCTGAAAGTCGTGACCAAGCGGAGCCCAAGCGAAGCCGAACTCAACGACATGAAATTCGCCTTCCGCGTTGGCAAGCATGTGAAGTCAAACGCCATTGTCTATGTCAAGGACGGTGCAACAGTCGGCATCGGTGCAGGCCAGATGAGCCGCGTGGATTCGGCCCGTATTGCTGCCCGCAAGGCAGAAGACGCTGCAGAAGCCGCCGGTCTCGCTCAACCGCTGACCAAAGGCTGCGTTGTGGCTTCCGACGCATTCTTCCCGTTTGCCGACGGTCTGCTTTCTGCCGTTCAGGCAGGCGCGACGGCCGTCATCCAGCCGGGTGGTTCCATGCGTGATGATGAAGTGATCGCTGCTGCAGACGAACATGGCATCGCCATGGTGATGACCGGCATGCGCCATTTCCGTCACTAAACTTTGCGTTCATAAGCTGGCATTTAGAGCGCATCCCGAAAAGTGTGAAACGGTTTTCGGACAAAGATGCGCGTTAAAACAAATATTTAGAGCGTCGATCTGATCCAATCAGATCGAAACGCGCTCTAGCTAACGAAATGGGCTCCGGGGACATCTTCCCGGGGCCTTTTTTCATGGGCCTATCGTTGAGCTCTGAAGACGTCGCGCCTCGCCGATTACGCAGGAATGATTGGTCTTCGGAAAATGAAAGCGGCTTTACTCATAGCGACATATTTTCATCACTTTTACGTCACTCTCGAAAAAGTGAATTCATATTGCTTTCGTTTTATATTCATATTATTTCGTATTATGCGTTTTGGAGAGCATAACGAAAGTGCAGAGGATGGCACGAAGCTATTGGGAATGCCTGAGGCGTCATCCTGTATTAAGTTGATTTGGAAAGCAGGCAGTTCGCACGATTCTGCGCTCTGCCGGTAACAAACACCCGAATGGGAGGAGCAAAAGCACATGACTCAATTTATCGGTTCCATCGATCAGGGAACCACGAGTTCACGCTTCATTATATTTGACAAGCATGGCGACATTATCGCCATGGACCAGCGGGAACACGAGCAGATTTATCCAAAAGCTGGCTGGGTTGAGCACAGCGCCAACGAAATCTGGCGCAACACGCAGCATGTCATCGCAGCTACCTTGAAGAAGGCTAAGCTCAAGGCTTCCGATATCGCATCGGTCGGCATCACCAACCAGCGCGAAACCACACTGCTATGGGACAAGGCAACAGGCACACCGCTTTATAATGCAATTGTCTGGATGGATACACGGACCGACGAACTGGTCGACCATTTCGTGCAGGATGGCGGTGCAGATCGTCTGCGCGACAAGACTGGCTTGCCTATCTCGACTTATTTTTCAGGCCTCAAGCTACGCTGGATTCTTGATAATGTTCCGGGTGCACGCGAAAAGGCTGAAGCAGGCGATGCTCTGTTCGGCACCATCGATAGCTGGCTTGTCTGGAACCTGACAGGCGGCACCGATGGCGGCATCCACATTACCGATGTCACCAATGCCTCCCGGACGCAGCTTATGGATCTTGCGACCCTGAAATGGGACGAGGAAATTCTGCACCTCTTCGATATTCCAGCCGCCTGTCTGCCAGAAATTCGTTCATCCAGCGAGGTCTATGGCGATATCTCCCTGCCTTCACTTGAAGGTGTCAAGCTCGCCGGCATTCTGGGCGATCAGCAGGCAGCCCTTTTCGGTCAGGCCTGTCTTGAGCCGGGCGAAGCCAAGAACACCTATGGCACTGGCTGCTTTATGCTGATGAATACCGGTGAAAAGCTGGTTCCATCAACCTACGGCCTACTCACCACAGTTGCCTATCAGCTTGGCGATAAAAAGCCGATCTATGCGCTGGAAGGTTCGATTGCCATTACCGGTGCTTTGGTGCAATGGCTGCGCGATAATCTCGGCATCATCAAAACCAGCGGCGACATTGAAACACTGGCTCGCACGGTCGAAGACAATGGCGATGTCTATTTCGTTCCTGCCTTCTCTGGTCTTTACGCCCCCCACTGGGAAGATTCGGCACGTGGCGTTGTCGCCGGTCTGACGCGTTTTGCCAATAAGGGTCACATCGCACGTGCAGCACTCGAAGCTAGCGCCTATCAGGTGCGCGAAGTGCTGGAAGCGATGGTCAAGGATTCCGGTGTTGAAATCACCGAATTGCGGGCCGATGGTGGCATGACCATCAACGAACTTCTCATGCAGTTCCAGTCCGACATCCTGGATGTGCCGGTCGTACGTCCCAAAATCATCGAAACCACAGCCCTCGGTGCCGCCTATGCGGCGGGTCTCGCCGTTGGCTACTGGAAGTCGACGAACGACATTATCGAAAACTGGCAAGTCGGCCAGCGCTGGCACCCTAAGATGACATCAAAGGAAAGAACCCGCCTGTTCGCCTCATGGGAAAAAGCCGTTCAGCGTTCCCTCAACTGGGTCGAATAAGGGTTTTAATCTGGCCCGATCAACGGGCCATCGCCTGAAATGGACAATAGTTTTGGACAGCCGGTGAGCACATTTGCCCACCGGACGGTTTTTCAGCGCCCAATTATCCTCGGAGCAAAAAATGGGTCATGGTTTTATTGGAGAATTTCTCGGCACAATGGTGCTTATCCTACTGGGTGACGGCGTCGTCGCCAACGTGCTCCTGGCCAAATCCAAAGGTCAGAACTCGGGTTGGATCGTCATAACAGCGGGTTGGGGTTTTGCCGTTCTTTGTGGTGTCATGGTTGCGGTTTCAGCGGGTGCTGCAGGCCATCTCAATCCGGCCGTAACCCTTGCCTTCTATGCGGCTGGCACATTTCCTGCTGCTGAAGTCGCACCCTATATTGCGGCACAAATGCTTGGTGCATTCGCGGGTGCTATTCTGGTTTATCTGGCCTACTTGCCTCATTGGAAGCCAACCGAAGACAAAGATCTCAAGCTTGCCGTCTTCTGTACAGGCCCAGCGATCCGCAACATTCCGGCCAATTTCATCACGGAAATCATCGGCACTTTCGTACTCGTATTTGTCGTCATCGCCATTGGCGCAAAGGCCGTTGGTGCCGTCGGCGTTCTGGGCCCGCTGATGGTTGGCCTTCTCGTATGGGCACTCGGTGTGTCGCTCGGCGGACCGACCGGCTATGCAATCAATCCGGCGCGTGATCTTGGACCACGCATTGCGCATGCTCTGCTACCCATTCCGGGTAAAGGCGGATCAGATTGGTCCTATGCATGGGTGCCAGTTGCAGCACCTGTGGTCGGTGGTCTTATCGCCATTGCCTGTGCCAAAGCCGCAGGCATGATGTAAACGTTAGAGATACGCCGATCTGACCCAATCAGATCGGCGTATCTCTTTTGCCTACTGCATTTCCTTATCTATCTGTCGGATGGATAAGGAGTTCTCGCAGCCAGCACCAAACCGACAGTAAAAAACAATACCAGTACTGACATACCCAATGCTGCCGAATGCGTGAGCGCTGTCACGGTTGCCACCAGGAACGGTCCGAGGAAGCTGGTTGCTCTTCCAGCCAATGCATAGATGCCAAAATATCGACCCGATTCTTCTGGCTTGATGCTGCGCGCGAACCAGGAGCGAGACGAGGCCTGCACGGGACCGAAGGCAGCACCCATCATGATCCCGTAAATCAGGAAAGCATGTTCCGCAGACGTCGCAAACAAGCCTTGAGCTGGCGAATAGTCGAGCGCCACCATACCAAACAGCAGATAGTCCCGCCCCGTAGATACCATCCCTATGGAAGCGAAAAACAGCAATACCAGCGAAATCATCACGATCACTTTGGAGCCAAAGCGCGCATCCATGCGGCTCGCAACAAGGCAACTGAAAATTGCCATGACATTGGTGATCATGCCGAAAAGTCCGATCCCTGTGATCGACCAATGAAACATCGATGCGGCATAGCCTGCACCCAAGGCGATGATGGCATTGACGCCATCCTGATAAATCATTCGAGCAACCAGAAATCGTGCAACGCCTGGACGCTTACGTACTTCGCCCAACGTTGCCTTTAACTCCGACAAACCTTTGCCAAGTGCCTGTCGCAAAGGCTTTCCGCGCGCCTGATCGGGTGTGAACAAAAACATCGGCAGAACAAAAATCAGATACCAGATAGCGGCGATCGGCCCCGTGATACGGGCATCTTCTCCCTGTACCGGGTCCAACCCAAACAAGGGCTTCATACCAAGGATCGTTTTGCCGGTTTCAGGTGAAGCCGAGAGACAAAAGACGACAAAGATCAGAACGATCATGCCGCCCAGATAACCAAGCCCCCAGGCGAGATTGGAAACTCTTCCTATATCTTCTCGCGGCACGAGACGCGGCATCATGGAATCGTTGAAAACAATAGAAAATTCCGCAGAAACCATCGCTATGCTAAAGGCAAGCAATACCCAGAACAGATTGGCTCCCGGCACAGCAAACCAAAGCGTCATCAGACTGACGATCTTGAGAACGGCAAAAAAGCCAATCCATGGCTTGCGCGCACCCGTCTGGTCGGCAATCGACCCCAGAACAGGCGATAGAATGGCGATTGCGAAGCCTGCAGCCGCAAAGCCGTAGCCCCATGCAATCTGCCCGGCTTCAGGCGTTTCGGCCATACGTGAAATGAAGTAAGGCCCGAAAATAAAAGTTATGACAACCGTGAAAAACGGCTGTGCCGCCCAGTCGAAAAATATCCAGCCCCATACGCCGCGTCGAGAAGCATAGCCTCTCGCGCTTACAGATTGATCGCCCAATGAATTGCTCCTTGCCCCCGATGCTTGAAGCTTCTCTTCAGTAATTAAGCTGGACCTTATACTGCGCTTTCCCCACCTACAATAAACAAAAAAGGGCGACCGAAGCCGCCCCTTTAACTTAGAGTTGCCTTACCTTACTGCGTCAAATCAGACATAAGTCCTGCAGCAACAGCCAGACGCGACACCGTCAGATCACCACCCTCGGTCAGCGCCACCATACGGTTCTTGACCTGATCAATGCGTGCGGCATCTTCGGCGAACCATGTCGCTGCCGGATCCTTGTCCTTGCCATACTTTTTGAGCGCAGCAATCGTAATGCCACGTGCTGCCTGCGTGATCGTATCGCTCGCTCGTGACAGGGCAAGCCCGTCATAATAATCCGTGACGGGAATGCTCCGTGCCGCCTCTTCGATGCGACCGATGCGGAAGGCTTCCGACACACCGAAATAGGTTTTGGCGGTTGCCACCAGATCAGCAGAAGCCAGATGCGCGATCAGCGCGATATCCGGCATGATGCCCGCAAGCTGCAGATTGGCCAGACGCTGGGCGAGCTTCTCAGGCGCGCCCTTCTCGACGAAGGCTGCCTTGTCCGCCTGTACGGCCTCAATGAGGTAGTCTGGCATCAGACCATCGAAGCGTGGTTCAAGAGCAGAGCGTGCCGTGGTGATGGTGTTCACCAGTTCCGTCAGGTTTGCACGCGTCGTGTCGTTGCGCAGCACCCAGGCGGTTGTCGCAAGCAACATCTCGCCAACCAGATGATAGAACTGGTTCTGCACATCACCTGCCACCTTGTTATCAAGCGCATCAATGGCGTCATAGATCGCATTGATCTCGAAACCATCACGCACTGCAACATAAGCTCGCACGATATCAGCAGGCGACTTGCCTGTCGTATCGGCCAAACGACTAATGAAAGTGATACCGCCGCGATTGATGACGTCATTAGCCAGCAAAGTAGCGACGATTTCCCGCTTCAATCGGTGATTGGAAATTTCCTCGGCATAGTTTTTGACCATGCGCTTCGGGAAATATCCGAACAACAGCTGCTCGAAATAAGGCTCATCCGGAAGCCTGCTCGCAACCAGCTCATCCGACAACGACAGCTTGGCATAAGCAAGCAAAACAGCAAGTTCCGGACGGGTCAGCGGTTGTCCCGACTTCTGGCGCTCATTCAGAAGCGCATCCGAAGGCAGATACTCAACCTTGCGGTCAAGCAACTTGCGGGTTTCAAGTTCAGCCATGAAGCGTGCCTGATAAGGCAGCTCTGTAAGGCCCTGACGTTCGCTGAGCGAAAGTGCCAGCGGCTGAAGATAGTTGTTGCGCAGCACCAGTTCCGAAACATCATCGGTCATGCTCACCAGCAGTTTGTCGCGTGCTGGACGCTTGAGCTTACCCGAGCGCATGGCAGCAGCCAGTGCGATCTTGATGTTGACCTCGACGTCCGAGCAGTTAACGCCTGCCGAATTGTCGATAGCATCCGTGTTGCTGCGACCGCCAGTCAGAGCATATTCGATGCGTCCACGCTGCGTGACACCGAGATTAGCGCCTTCGCCGATCACTCGCGCCCGCACTTCAGAACCCGTGATACGAATTGCATCATTGGCGCGATCACCAACCTGCGCATCCGTTTCCGCCGTCGAACGGATATAGGTGCCAATGCCGCCGAACCACAGAAGGTCGACCTGCGCCTTCAGGATCGTCGTCATGATTTCCTGCGGCGAAGCCGTGGTTTTGCCAAGGCCGATGGCCTTTGCAGCTTCTGCCGACAGCGTGATCGTCTTCTGGCTGCGGCTATAGACGCCACCACCAGCCGAAAGCTTCGAACGATCATAATCCTGCCAGCTCGAACGCGGCAGCTCGAACAGACGCTTACGCTCTGCAAAGCCGTCAGCCGGAACCGGGTTCGGATCGATGAAGATGTCGCGGTGATCAAACGCTGCAACCAGTCTGATCTGCTCCGACAACAGCATACCATTACCGAACACGTCGCCCGACATATCACCCACACCAGCAACCGTGAACGGCTCGGTTTGGATATCCTTGTCGAACTCACGGAAATGCCGTTTCACGGCTTCCCATGCACCACGTGCGGTAATCGCCATGCCCTTGTGGTCATAGCCAGCAGAGCCACCCGATGCGAAGGCATCATCAAGCCAGAAATCATGAGCCTGGCTGATCGCGTTCGCCGTATCGGAGAAAGTCGCCGTGCCCTTATCGGCAGCCACAACGAAATACGGATCGTCCTTGTCGTGACGAACAACTTCCGCAGGCGGCACGACATCATTGTCATGAATGTTATCGGTGACGGACAGAAGCGTCGAGATGAACACTTTGTAGGCATCGCGACCGGCTTCGAACACTGCATTGCGATCACCGCCGACCGGCAGACGCTTCGGATAGAAGCCGCCCTTGGCACCAACCGGCACGATCACTGCATTCTTGACCTGCTGTGCCTTCACGAGGCCCAGCACTTCGGTGCGATAATCCTGCGCGCGGTCCGACCAGCGCAGACCACCACGCGCAACAGCGCCGAAACGCAGATGCACACCTTCCACTTCCGGCCCATAAACGAAGATCTCACGATATGGACGCGGATCAGGCAGACCTTCGACAAGCCGTGGATTGAGCTTGAAGGCAAAAGTAACGCGCGGCTTGCCGTCAGCATCCGGCTGATAGGCATTGGTACGCAATGTGGCTTCGATCAGATTGCGGAAACGGCGCAAAATCTGATCGTCATCGATGCTTGGCACGCCAAGCAATGCGGTCTCGATGGCATCGACTAGCTTCTTTTCAGCCGCGTCACGGCGCTTGGCCGATGGATTGAAGCGCAGATCAATTAACGAATAAAGATCGCTGGCGATTTCCGGATAACGGTTCAGTGCGGCCGCGATGAAGCCCTGCGAATAGGCAATGCCTGCCTGTTGCAGATAGCGACCGTAGGAACGCAGGATCATGATCTGGCGTGCCGTCAGGCGTGCGGTCTGCACCAGCGCGTTATAGCCGTCATTGTCCGCCAACCCATCCCAGACATTGCGGAATACATCTTCCAGCATCTCGCCATCGTCGGAAAGATCGACGGGAGCGCCATAGGCGTTCACAAGCTGCATGTCATGGACATAGACCGGAGCACCATCTTTGCCAGCTTGCGGCAGATCAATGGTCTGTTCGCTGACGACGCGGAAGCCCATGTTTTCCAGAAGCGGCACGCGCTGCGACAGAACAACCGGCGCACCATGATGATAGAGCTTCAGAGAAACCGCATCCGGGCCATCCGTGCGATAGCGATAGAAGTCCACGAAAAGTGGCGCCTCAGCGCTGAGGCCGGCGATACGTTCTGCATCGACCAGGGCTTCGGGTGCAGTGAAGATTTCGCGATAAGATGGCGGGAAGCTTGCAGCAAGAGCAACGGTCTTGGCATCCGCATTGTCCGCGCTTTCACGCACAGCATCGTCCCACGTACGCACGATGGCACGCACTTGCGCCTCCAGCTCTTCGCGATCCACATGCGGCGTCGAGCGTTCATGACGGCGGATAACGAACTGCACACGGGTCAGGCCGTTCTGCAGGAATACCGGATGGAATTCGAAGCTGTCGCCACTATAAATATCGACGAGATAGTGCCCGATCTTCTCGCGCACGACCGAGTCATAACGGTCACGCGGAATATAGATCAGCACGGTCGCAAAGCGGCCAAAACGATCAAGGCGGGGAACGGCACGCACACGCGGGCGTTCGCCGAGCGCAAGGATCAGTTCTGCATTGGCCGTCAGGCTTTCCGTATCGATCTGGAAAAGCTCATCACGCGGATATTCTTCCAGCACGTTAATGAGTGCCTTGCCCGAATGGTCTTCGCGATTGAAGCCAAGATGCTTGATAACTGCATCAGCTTTCGAGCGAATGAACGGAATGCCCGCAACCGAGCTCGTATAAGCAACGGAGGTGAAGAGCCCAACGAGACGCAGCTCGCCAATGGCCTCGCCCTTCTCACCAAAAATCTTCACGCCGACATAATCGAGGTAAGACCGGCGATGGACCAACGAAAGCGAATTCGCTTTGGTGACGATCAGCGGTTCATTGCCGTCGAGGAAGTCGGTGATTTCGCGTGGTGTCACCGTGTCGTCGTCATCCTTGCGGAGAACACGCACTTCACTGTCGTTCAGGATACCAAGCGTTTCCTTGACAGGAACCAGCTCGCGGTTGTCACCCTTGCCCTTGAAGGTAAGCTCACGCATACCGAGAAAGATGAAACGATCATCGCGCAGCCATTCAAGGAAGGCGATAGCTTCCGGCATTGCCGGATCGAGCGTCAACTCCTGAACGCGCTTGTAATCGGCGATTGCACCATCAAGGCGCTTCATCATCGGCTTCCAGTCGCTGACTGCAGAACGGACTTGTCCGAGCACACGCTTGATTGCAGCAGTCAGATTGGCTTTTACCTGCTTGTCGAGTGCTGGCAGATGAATCTGCACAAGGCTTACGCGCTCAACGCCCTTGGCGGGTGCGAGCTGCGAGGCTTCGCCTAGAATTGTGAGGTCGTCTTTTTCCCGCTGGATATCGAGAACCGGGTGCACGACCATAAAAATCTGGCTGACGTGATCGTTCAGCTCACCCATGATCGAGTCGAGCAGGAACGGCATATTGTCATTGACGATGGTGATGACGCTGACGGGGCGGCCATGGCGTTCGATGCTGTTATCGACGCTGATGATGCTCTTGCCCTTACGATAGGATTCAAGCGCCTCGTAGCCATACCGGGCAGATTTATCGAGCGCTGCAGCATCGTAGGCTGCAAGATCTTCGGGTGGAGCCCATTCGAAGAGAAGCTGCGAAAAGGCGATAAGCGCCTTCGACTTTCCTCCCTTCTTCTCCTCCTTGCTTGCCTTGGAACCTTTAATTTTGCTCGACCGATCCTGCTTTGCAGTCACGTCGGATACTCCTGTCATGATGGCAATGCGCGCCAAACTAGCAGATTGGGCATCCGTTTCGATGACAAATCGTTGAAAACAACCAAAAAATTCCGTGAAAGTCAGAAAACTTGCATCTAATCCATTTAATTTGGAACAAAACTTCGAAAACTCTCCGGGAAATTTCGAAATATGCCGTTTGGCTTCACGTCAATCACACTGCAGGTGACACAACAGGCTTACGTAAGCGTCATAAAAGCTAAATTTCGCCACAAATCAGCGGCGAATCTGGCAATCTATACCCCGGATCAAAGCTCGATCAAATGATCGTCCAGCTCGTTGATATCATTGTCACCTGCGGGGAAATGCATCTCCAGTAATATGCCTGCCTGACCAATGGCCAATACAAAACCTTCAGCTACTTGTTTGCGTGAAGCGTGATGGATCAGGGTTGCAACAATCCCGTTCCATTCTTCCTGCTCGACCCGCGCGTGAATGCCTGCATCGGCGATAACCTCAGCGTAATGCTCGGCCATAGACACAAAAAGCAGGATGCCGGTGCGGTGTTCTGTGATGTGCACGTTGCGCGCCAAAAACTGCTGCAAGGCATTGAGATGGGCGCGTTTGTAGCGAATGCGGCGCGGCACCAGCAATATGCGGATTGAAGGCAGGAACCAAAGAACCAGCATGACCGAAATGAAGGCCGCCAGAATGGCGAGGCCAAACATCGGTAGCCGGATATCGAACCAGTACCAATGCGCGAGAAATGCCAGAATGACCGAGGTTATGAGAATTCCACAGGTCGCAACGAAGCCTGCAGCAAAGAAATAATCATCGCTGGAACGCGCCAGAACGGCGTAGATTTCGCCGCTTGTATTGGCCTCGGCATCGCGGATCGCATGAGCAATACGCTTATGATCTTGCTCGCCGATTAGGTTTTTAACCGTCACAGACTTCTCCCCTACCAGCTACCCGAAGCGCCGCCGCCACCTGACGAACCGCCACCGCCAGAAAAGCCGCCGCCACCGCCGCCCGATGACCATCCACCACCACCGCCAGAGAAACCTCCACCACCGCCGGACCCACCGCGCGAGTTAAAATCGACCACCATGCCCAGCCAGCGATATTTACCGGGACCGATCTTGCGACCAAAGATCGGCGTCAGGATCGCCATGCCAAAGCCCCCGAAGAAGATCAGGCACCAGAAGGTGATGAAAACAACGAACACCCAGTCGATGTCGTCAGAACTGCTCTGCACATTGCGTTTAGCGCGCGCTTCAAGTTCGGCAGCATCACCGGAAAGCACCGAAAGAATGCCATCGACGCCCTGCACCACGCCACCGGAATAATCGCCTGTGCGAAACGCCGGGATGATCGTGCCGTTGATAATCACGCTCGAAAGCGCATCGGTCATCGTACCTTCAAGGCCGTAGCCGACCTCGATACGCACCTTGCGATCATTGGGCGCGACGACCAGCAATATACCGTTATTTTCCTGTTTCTGCCCCAGCGCCCAGGCCCGGAACAGGCGATTGGAATAGGTTTCGATATCTTCGCCATTGAGGCTCGGAACCGTCACCACCACCACCTGATCCGATGACTTCGTTTCAAAATCGGCGAGCTTCTGCGTGAGCTGCTGCCTTGCTGTCGGATCTATAATACCGGCAGCATCGACCACACGCCCGGTCAAAGCCTGTGCAGGCCTTGCCACGTCCTGCGCATTCGCAACTGCAGCGGCAAAGACGGTAAGCAGAAGCGCGACAAAAACAAACAGGTTTCGCAGCCAGTTCAGGCCGCGAAACGCCGCACGCATGGGAAGCAAAGCTGCCACGGAAAACCCGATCAATTGTTAAAGTTGACCTGAGGTGCTGTCTGGCTTCCTGCATCCGCGCTGAATGTCTGCATCGGAACAGCATCGCGATACCAGATCCATGTCCAGATCATCGTCGGCATCGTGCGGATCGCCGTATTATAAACGCGAACCGCCTCGATATAGTCGCGGCGTGCAACTGCGATACGGTTTTCAGTACCTTCAAGCTGCGACTGCAATGCAAGGAAGTTCTGGTTGGCTTTCAGGTCAGGATAGCGCTCGACCACCACCATCAGGCGCGACAGTGCGCTGGTGAGATTGGCCTGATTATCCTGAAACTGCTTGAAGAGCTCCGGATTATTGAGTGTCTCGGGCGTAATCTGCACCTGTGTCGCCTTGGCACGCGCATCAATCACCGCCTGAAGGGTTTCCTTTTCGTGCGCAGCATAGCCCTTCACCGTTTCGACCAGATTGGGCACGAGGTCAGCGCGGCGCTGATACTGGTTCTGCACTTCGCTCCATGCAGCCTTGGCCTTTTCTTCATTTGTCGGAATTGTATTAAAGCCACAAGCCGAAAGCAGCGGCACAAGGACCGCAAGCCCGAGAGCTACGATGATACGACGAAAAGGAAAAGAACGGATAGCGGTCACGGCCGACATGGTGTTCTCCTGAAAAAGGCGCGTTTGCTGCGCCGAACAAATTTGGTACTCGCATACGAGCATTCACAAAAATGCGAGCCGTCAAATCAATAGGATAGACGAATTTCATGTGTCGTCCAGTCTGTTTGACTTGAGTCCATAGACGCGCGACCCACAAACCTTTCTTACACCATCATTGATGAGTTTTCATCGGGACGAAGCCATCGCCTGAAAACTATGTTGACTCTATCAACATATTGCATATTGATAAAGTCAACATAGGAGGCGCCGCGCAACGGCGTATACAGCCATGACATTGAGCGAAAGCCAAAAAGACATCAGCGAATTGCGCGCTTTCAACCGCACCTATACGCGCCGCCTCGGCCTTCTGAACACACATCTCGACAAGAGCCCGTTCTCTCTGTCCGAAGCGCGTATCCTTTACGAAATCGCACATCGCACCAACCCGACGGCTGCAACAATTATGCGGGCTCTTGATCTCGATCGCGGCCAGCTCAGCAGGATGCTCAAACGATTTGCCGAACGTGGATTGATTGAAACATCACAGCACCCGGAAGGCGGCCGCAGCCGTCCCATCGAGCTTACCAAAGCCGGCCGTGAGGTTTACTCCGCTCTGGAACGGAATACGTGTGGGGCAGTCGGTGAGCTTCTCGACGGATTGAGGCCAGACCAACGCAAGGACTTACTAGCCTCGGCTGCAACAATTACACGTATATTCGATGAACCGGACCTGCGGGACGTGCAGATACGTAGCCTACAAGCTGGCGACCTTGGCTGGATCATCCACAGGCAGGCCGTGCTTTACACCAAAGAATATGGCTGGAATCACGAATATGAGGCGCTCGTTGCGCGGATTCTTGCAGATTTCATCGAAGCCTTCGATCCCGCACACGATGGGGCCTGGATAGCGGTAATGAATGGCCGCATCGTCGGATCGGTCTTTCTGGTACATGGGGATCGACCAAAACTCGGCAAGCTACGTTTGCTCTATGTCGAGCAGGAAGCGCGCGGCACAGGCGTAGGAGCCAGACTTGTGAATGCCTGCATCGAACGCGCGCGCGCCGTCGGTGACGATCAACTTACACTTTGGACAAACAGCGTTCTGACAGCGGCCCGGCGTCTTTACGAACGGGCCGGTTTCAAGCTTATTGACGAAGCCCCGCACCATTCATTCGGTGCAGATCTCATCGGTCAGACATGGAAGCTGGACCTGAGGTAAGGCTCGACGGGCAACATTATAGTCAGCCAGCCCATAAGAAAAGCGGCAGCTTCAGCGGCTTCTTCTTCCATCCGCCTGGTCATGGCCAGACGTTCCTGAGCTCCGCCCGACTTCTCCAGTCATATCCGGATCATCGCCACAGACACCCGTGAATACGCATCTGGAACCGATCCTCGGCCTATGGGCGGGAAGCTTTTTTACCTTCTCGCATATGTGGATCAGACTTGCATAGGTACTGTCGATTTCACTCCCGTCGATCATGACAAGACCACTCCTGACGATCGGTTCGGCTTCGCCTGCGGAAACGAGAAGAACGATGGTTCTGAGGGCAATGTTTGCCTGATGGCAAGATCCCATGGCCATTGCCAGCCGTGCAAATTCATCGCTGGCAGCGGGTTCTACTTCTTCCGCTCCCGGTTCGCTCTGTTCCTGAAATGCGGCCAAAGCTTCAAGAAAGGGGCCGTCCTCTCTCTCGATTTGCGTGGCGAGTGCCTTCAGACCAACCTTGTCCCCCGCCTCAATGAGGTCGGCAATCCGGTCTTCCAATTGTTGCGCTGCAGCCCCGTCCTCATAAGAGGCAGCTGCCGCGGCCAGTTCCTGCGCATCTATCGCGCGCGCCGGAACGGCCAGCGTGACGAGAATAAACGCCGACAACACTGTGGTAAGTTTCACGACAATCCCCACTTGCATCCCCTATTCCCCACAAAGCCGCCAACAAAAAAAGCGGCGGATTGCTCCGCCGCTTTTCCATTCGCAAGTTGCGAAAAATTATTCGCTTGCAGCTTCTTCAGCAGGAGCAGCAGCGGCGGCTGCAGCTTCAGCAGCCTTTGCAGCTGCTTCTTCTTCAGCCTGCTTGGCCAGAGCGAGACGCTCCTGAGCCTTCTTGCCTGGCTCACCCTTGGTCAGGTTGCTGCGTGCTTCACGCTTTGCAAGGCCAGCCTGGTCGAGGAAGCGAAGAACGCGATCAGTAGGCTGTGCGCCCTGCGAAATCCAATGCTGGATGCGGTCGCCATCGAGCTTTACGCGTTCAGCGTCCTTGGCAAGCATTGGGTTCCATGCACCAACGGTTTCGATGAAACGGCCATCGCGTGGGCTACGAGCGTCAGCAACAACGATGTGGTAGTAAGGACGCTTCTTGGAGCCAGCGCGGGCGAGACGGATCTTAAGAGCCATTTTTTCTTTCCTTTAGACAATAGTTCTGCCCAGATGGGCAATTGGTTGAGCCGCGTTTGCGGTGTTCAGTTTCCGCTGTGATTTGCAGCGGCATGCTCATGGTGCCGAATGACTTCCTTCACGATGAAGTTCAGGAACTTTTCAGCAAAATCTGGATCGAGATGGGCATCAACAGCCAGCGCACGCAGACGCTCGACCTGACGCTTTTCACGCGCCGGGTCAGCAGCAGCAAGGCCACGCTCGGCTTTCAATACGCCCACAGCTTTCGTGCAGCGAAAACGCTCCGCAAGCATATGGATCAGCGCTGCATCGATATTATCGATGGAAGCGCGCAAGGACAGAAGCTCAGCGGGTATAGTGTTCTGTTCGTCAGCCATCTTACTCACTTCTTCTTCGGCAGGCCGGGAAGACCGCCACCAAGACCCGGAAGCTTAGGCCCGCCTAAGCCCGGCAACCCTGGCAGACCACCACCCTTGGTCAGACCAGCAGCTTCGGCCTGCTTGGCAAGCGCTTCAAGCTGCTTGGGGTCCATCTTGGAAAGATCGGGCATTCCCATGCCGCCGCCCAGGCCGCCACCGAGACCACCAAGACCCATCTTACCAGCAAGACCGCCCATCATCTGCTTCATCATTCCGCCCTTGCCCTTACCCATGACTTTCATCATGTCGGCCATCTGGCGGTGCATCTTGAGAAGCTTGTTAATGTCGGCAGCATTGGTGCCGGAACCCTTGGCAATACGCTGCTTACGGCTATGCTTGAGCAGATCGGGATTGGCACGCTCGGCCTTGGTCATAGAACCGATGATGGCAATCTGACGATCAAAAACCTTGTCATCAAGACCAGCTGCTGCTGCCTTGTCCTTCATCCCGCCCATGCCGGGCATCATGCCCATGATGCTGCCCATGCCACCGAGCTTTTTCATCTGGCCCAGCTGGTCGGCAAGATCGTTGAGATCGAACTTGCCCGACTGCATCTTCTTAGCCATCGCAGCGGCTTTTTCCGCGTCGATGTTTTCAGCAGCCTTTTCGACGAGCGAAACAATATCGCCCATGCCGAGAATACGGTCGGCAATACGCTTAGGATAGAACTCCTCAAGCGCATCCATCTTTTCGCCGGTGGCGATCAGCTTGATCGGCTTGCCGGTGATGGCGCGCATCGAAAGTGCGGCACCGCCACGGCCATCGCCATCCATACGAGTGAGAACAATACCGGTAATGCCGACGCGCTCATCGAAATTGCGCGCGAGGTTTACCGCGTCCTGACCAGTCAGACTGTCGGCCACAAGCAGAATTTCATGCGGATTGGCGGCCTTGCGGATATCCGCCATTTCCACCATCAGCGGCTCATCGATATGCGTACGACCGGCGGTATCGAGGATAACCACATCATGACCGCCGAGCTTTGCAGCCTGAACGGCGCGCTTGGCGATTTCAACCGGCGACTGGCCAGCTATGATTGGCAATGTGTCAACCGAGGTCTGAATACCAAGCTGACGAAGCTGTTCCTGTGCTGCCGGACGACGCGTATCGAGCGAGGCCATCAGCACCTTCTTGCGCTGACGCTCGGTCAGACGCTTGGAAAGCTTGCCGGTGGTTGTTGTCTTACCCGAACCCTGCAAACCAACCATCATGATGACGACAGGTGCAGGCGCGTTCAGATCGACCGTGACACCTTCGGTGCCCAGCATTTCGATAAGCTCGTCATGAACGATCTTAACGACCATCTGGCCGGGTTTGATGCTTTTCAGAATTTCAGCACCAACGGCCTTCTCACGAACGCGGTCGGTGAAAGAACGAACCACTTCCAGCGAAACGTCGGCTTCAATCAGCGCACGACGCACTTCGCGCAGCGCAGCCGCCACGTCGCCTTCAGAGAGAGCGCCGCGTCCGGTCAGGCCGTTCAGAATGGAGCCAAGACGCTCCTGAAGTGATTCAAACATCGAGTTTCCTTTTAATCCGAGAGGAGGCTTAATGCGTTCTCAGGGATAGATCGTCCCGCGAACTGGTCAGTTCAAGAAGCAACCAAAGAGATACAGCACCCGAGGGCGCATCGCGCTGTCGGATGTGGACCTCCGGGATCGTTTTATACCACAATGGGTCCCGGTCGGTGGCTCGCGTTCTGAAGATCGCGGGTAGATTGAGGCAGGCTTTAAGGTGATAAGCCAGCAATGTCAAGCAAAAGGCAGGAAGCGGCCCTGCAAAACCATATTACACAGGGCCGCCTACTCGAGCCTTATTGTGGAACGGCTCCGACAAGTGGATCGCCGATGCCCAGCACGTAGAAGCCGATCAGCAACAATGTGCCTGCCAGTGTCACATAATAGATCGTCGGAATGATGGTCATGCGCATCGTCAAGCCTTCGCGGCCCAACAATCCGACCGTTGCAGAAGCAGCAACAACATTATGAATAGCGATCATATTGCCCGCAGCAGCACCCACCGATTGCCCGGCAACCATCAATGCCCCAGAAATTCCAAGCCCTTCTGCAACACCATACTGGAACTGACTGAGCATGAGATTGGAAACAGTATTGGAGCCCGCAAGAAACGCGCCGAGCGCACCGACGGATGGAGCAAAGAATGGATAGATATTTCCAACCTCGACAGCCACCCAATCTGCAACCATCAGCGGCATGCTGACCAACTCCTTTGAATTGACACCGGAATTGATCATCACGCGAACCATCGGGACAGTGAAGAGCAACACAAAGCCCGCACCGAGCAAGGTCTTTGTGCTTTCACCAAACGCCTTCGAAAATTGCACCGCTGACATGCGATGAAGGAAGAAGGTGATCAGGCAGACAATGACGAGCAGTCCGCCAGGCAAGAACAAGGGCGCAAAGTCACCGCTTATTCCTGTTTCCCCCATAATGTTGGTTGCAGCAAAAGTCACCGACTTCAACGCACTGCCAACGGCTGGGAATGTACGGCTGACCACAAGGAACACAGCCAGAAGTATGTACGGCGTCCAGGCAAGTCCCAACGATATTTTTCGCGATGTCAGTTCGTCGAGCTTCATCTCGACGCTACCCATCCAGCCTTCCGGCCATTCTGACGCTGGCGCAAAATCCCAGGTGTCTTTCGGCATCAGGAAACCGGCACGGGCTGCAAGTGTGGCGAGAGCCAGACCAACCAGACCGCCGATCATTGACGGGAATTCCGCACCCAGAAAAACCGCGCTCAGAACGTAGGGTATTGTGAATGAAAAGGCTGCGAAGAGTGCGAAAGGCAGAATCGCCAGCCCCTCTGTCCATGACTTGTTACGCCCAAAGAAGCGCGTCATGATAAGAACAAGAAAGAGCGGAATGAAAGTACCGCAAATGGCATGCAGAATGGCTACTTCCGACGTGATGATGTGAAAGAAGTATTCCCAGCTTGAACCGGCGCCCTGAAGTTGCCCCGTCAATGCCTCGCGATTGAGACCCGACTGCACACCCACGATGAGCGGCGTTCCAACTGCGCCAAAAGAAACTGGTGTTGATTGAATAATGAGACCGAACGTGACGGCTGCAAGCGCTGGAAAGCCAACCGCAACCATCAACGGAGCGACAACAGCCGCCGGCGTTCCAAAGCCAGACGCCCCTTCGATGAAGGAGCCGAAAAGCCACGCAATCAGGAACACCTGAACACGCCTATCAGGACTGATTTGTGCGAAACCAGAGCGGATGGCAGAAATGCCGCCCGAATGCTTGAGCGTATTGAGCAGCAAAATCGCCCCGAAGATAATCCAGAGCAATCCGGCAGTCTGTATCAACCCCTGGATGGTGGAAGCGATGATGCGATTGCCGCTCATACCCCATAGAGCCATCGCAATAATCACTGTGATTATGTAAGTGACCGGCATAGCGGTCCGGGCTTGAATACGAAATCCAACCAGCATTACACCGGCTACGAAAATCGGCAAAAATGCAAATAATGCAAGAAATCCATTCGACACGTGGCGTCCTCCCTCGTCAATGTCGTGGCCTCAAAGAGCAAATTGTGGTCATAGTGGTAAATAGTTTTTACCAGCACTTCTATAGTCCATAGGTATGAAGCACTTTGTCAACAGGGGCGAAAATGTTCGTTCTCAAGCCTCAAACTTGTCAAACTCCCTTATTATGGCGATAAAATACTTGAAATGGCGGGACTTGGTGTCCGGTTCCGGCATGACATTTGATGTAAAGAATGGCAAATTCGCGCCGAGGTAGAATCAACTCCAAAGGAGAAACGAATGGCATTGTTTGCCAAGGGCCGGTCTTGGACCGCAGCAGCAGTTCTTGCAGTGGGCATGATGGCCGGAACCGGCCTCGCTGAGGCAGCCCAGTGCGGAAACAACGGCGCTGGCTATAATGCCTGGCTCCAGCAGACGATCAAGGAAGCGCAGGGACGTGGCATTGGCAAGCGTGCAATCGGTGCTCTGTCCAACACCAAATATGCGCAGGCCACGATCAATGCTGACCGCAATCAGAAGAGCTTCAAGCTTTCCTTCGAGCAGTTCATGCAGAAGCGCGGCGCAAACACGATCATCCAGCGCGGACGTTCGATGAAGAAGCAGAATGCGGCGCTCTTTGCTGCAATCGAAAAGCGTTATGGCGTTCCAGCCGGTCCGCTGCTCGCTATCTGGGGCATGGAAACCGGCTTTGGTGCCTATCTCGGCAAGCAGCACACGCTTTCGGCAGTTGCAACGCTCGCCTATGATTGCCGCCGCAGCGACTATTTCACCCAGCAGCTTTATGCAGCGCTCAAGCTGATCGACAATCAGGATCTCGATGCAAATGCTGTCGGCGCCATGCATGGCGAAATCGGCCAGACACAGTTCCTGCCGGTTAACGTGCTGAAATATGGCGTGGACGGTGATGGTAGCGGTCATATCGACATGGCTCGCTCGAAGGCGGATGCACTTTATTCGACTGCAAACTTCCTGGTCGGTCACGGCTGGAAGCGCGGCGCTGGCTATCAGCCTGGCGAACCGAACTACGGTGCAATTCAGGGCTGGAACGCTGCAAGCGTTTACCAGCGCGCCATTGCCGAAATGGGCAAGGCAATCGACGGGAACTAGAGCGCATCCCGAAAAGTGTGAAACGGTTTTCGGAAAAGATGCGCGTAAAAATAAATGATTAGAGCGCCGATTTGATTCAATCAGATCGGCGCTCTAATCCAGTCAAAATCATAAAAGAAAAGCCCGGAAAACCGGGCTTTTTTTATTACTCAGATATATCCGATGCGGGCTGCAATGGCCCGGCATCCGGTCGCTTGAAATCACCGGTCTGGTGATCCATCACCCAAAGTTCACCGGTCGAAATATCGAACCACGCGCCATGCAAGGTGAGCTTACCCTTCTTTTCCAGAATATCGACACAAGGAAAAGTGCGCAGATTATTGAGAGAATAGCGGATTGAAATACGCTCAAGGGCCGTCTGACGCTCCGTCGGGGTCATCAGCTGATTGCCGCTGACTGTTTCTGCCGCTGGTGCAATCAGGCTCATCCACTTGCCGATGAAATCACCGGGAGAAAGCGGAGCGCTCTCCGTATCGAGCGCAGCCTTGATCCCGCCGCAGCGGCCGTGGCCCATGACGACGATATTCTTCACCTTGAGACTCTGCACTGCAAATTCGAGTGCAGCCGATGCTGCATGGAATTCGCCATCCGGCTCATAGGGTGGAATAAGGTTTGCAACATTGCGCAGGACAAAGATTTCGCCCGGCGCTGTATTGAAGATGGTTTCAGGAGCGGCGCGCGAATCGCAACACGCGATGACCAAAGTCTGAGGAGACTGGCCTTTTTCCGCGAGTTCCCGATAACGCGCTGTTTCCTGCGCGAAGTGCTCGCTCATAAAGGTACGATAACCGGCGAGTAGTGAATCTGGTAGATCAGCCATGACTTTCCAATATCCCTATCGAAAACCGAGAGCAATAAAAAACGTTGGCGTTCAGGTTCAAGCATTTGCGATCTCTCGCAGCCACCATAAACCGCATAAGCATGGTGCAGAATACTGCTGAAACCACAGCCCTACGCCCGCAATCCCTTGGTCGGATGCACCAGTCGCCGCGTCTGCACCATTGCCATTGGTGTCGCGAGACTGGAAGCATCTGCTTCCAGCATCAGTTCATCAGCGCCGCGCTTGGCGGAGCGAGCCATTATCTCAAACACCGCAGCTGTCGTGCTTTGCAGCATCTTCTCGTCGGAAAGACCGGATAGCTTGCGCGCCAGAAATACCGCTGAAGTCAGATCGCCAAGACCATTGGTCGGTCCTTCGACGCAGCGATGCTCCGCCATCAGCGCAACCGTCGGCGTCAGCAGGATATTGCCGATACTGCCTGTCATAAGCGGGAAAGCAGACGTTACCAGCATTGTCGCAGGACCTGCATCAAGTGCTGCTTCCATCAGCGCCTTGTTGTCTTCCAGCGGAACCCCCGTCAGCCACGACAACTCGAACCGGTTGGGCGTGGCAATATCAGCAAGAGGCAGAAGCTTGTCACGGATACCAATGGCCGTTGCTTCAGGAACATAAAGCCCCTTCTGATCCCCGATCACCGGGTCACACAGATAAAGCGCATTTGGATTGCGCGCTTTCACCGCTTTGATAAGCCCGGCGACAGCGTCCGCCTGTTCGGGATGACCGAGATAACCGGTCAGGATTGCCCCCACTTCACCAAGCCATGGCGCGCGTTCCAGATCCTTCATCAATGTTGCGAATTCCTGCGACGGCGGCACGATACGCCCGGCAGGCCCATGACCGGGATGCCATGGCAACACCACAGTCGGCACAGCCCAGACAGGAAAGCCCAGCGTTTCCAATGCGAAAACTGCAGCACGGTTACCCACAGAACCGCGCACGACATGACTTGAAATGACAATAACGGTTGTCGCATCCGACGGCGCAGAAAGCGTCATATTGAACCTAGCTTTGCATGAGATAGAAAAGGAGCCAGCCGATTATCGCCAGCGTGATGATGAGCCCAAGTCCGCGCCCAACACGCGTAGCCCAGAGTTCGATCGGATCATTCTCCGGCGCGTCGCTGGCTGACAGATGTTCGGCGGTGCGCGACAACCCGCGCCGCACAATGCCTTCTGCACCGATCTGTTCGCGCTCAAGCCGATCGAGAATACGCTGCGCCTCGTCCTGACGCTCGCGTCCCGGACCACCGCCCTCGCCTATACCCGCCTGCTGGCGTTCGCCCATGACCTGCCTGCCCTCAAAAAAAGACTCGCGTCCCAAAGAAGAACTACAGCATCACGCCCGAAGCGCCGTTCTGCAAGCAGAATGTTTGATCAAACGTAACGCGTCTGAAAACAGATTGGCATTTTTCGAAATGCACTCACGCGATTTTCACGATCAGCTTGCCAAAATTACCGCCTTCAAGTAGCGAAAAGAAGGCTTTTGGTGCATTTTCAAGCCCGTCGACAATGTCCTCGCGATAGCGAACATGACCATCGGCAATCCACTTCGCCATATCATGATAGAAGGCCGGGCGCTGCTCCACGAAATCACGCTGGATAAAACCACGAATGGTGAGGCTTTTCGACAAAACGTCCCGCATGAAAACCGGCAGACGATCCGGTCCATCGAATGCACCGCTTTGGTTATATTGGGCAATCAGACCGCACACAGGCACACGGGCAAACTGGTTGAGCAGCGGGAAAACTGCCGCAAAGACTTTGCCGCCTACATTCTCGAAATAGACGTCAATGCCTTTCGGACAGGCCGCAGCCAGCTCTTCTGCAAAGTTTTCACTGCGATGATCAATTGCTGCGTCAAAGCCGAACTCTTCAATCAGCGCACGACATTTGTCCGCGCCGCCCGCAATACCAACGGCGCGTGCGCCTTTCAGCTTCGCAATCTGCCCCACGGCAGACCCCACGGGTCCAGTCGCTGCGGCAACCACTACGGTCTCACCTTCTTTCGGCTGACCAATTGTGAGAAGACCTGAATAGGCGGTAAAACCTGGCATGCCGAGAATACCGAGCGCAGTCGTCACGGGTGCTGCCTTCGGATCAAGCTTGCGAACATCTGTGGCTTTTACGAGCGCATAACTCTGCCAACCTGAATGCGAAAGTACCAAATCGCCTGGCGCAAAACCTGCGCTGCGGCTCTCAACCACCTCGCCCACGGTCCCACCATCCATGACGCCGCCGATCTCGACAGGCGCAGCATAGGATTTGGCGGCACTCATGCGCCCACGCATATAGGGATCAAGCGAAAGGTAACGGAGTTTCAGAAGCAGTTCACCTTCGCCCGGGCTTGGGATTGCCACTTCCTCAAGCCGGAAGTTCTGAGCCACCGGACGCCCATCGGGACGTGAAGCGAGGACGATACGTTGATTGACTTTCGCGGTCATGGGAAACTCCTGCACATTCTGGCTGATCAATAAGGCACTCTGCCTCTCACTCTTCATCTGAACGTAAGTGAATCGCTTCGACTGCGAAACGACCCCGCGGAAATCTTCGTGCCTGTTTTAAACGACTGGAAAGAAACTCCGTTCCCTCCCCATCACATCGTTAGAAAAGAAAACCCCGCCACAATGGGCGGGGTCGATACTCTGTAAGAAAGGGTCCGAAATTACTTCATCGTCGGAATGACAAACTCCGCACTATCCCTGACGCCATGCCGCGCGCCCGCAGCAAAGCGAGGACGCGCAAGCAAAGAAACGTCTGGCGTTACTTCATCGTCGGGATGACGAATTCAGCTCCGTCTTTGACGCCAGACGGCCAGCGCGAGGTGACTGTCTTGGTCTTGGTGTAGAAGCGGAATGCATCAGGGCCGTGCTGGTTGAGATCACCGAAGCCCGAAGCCTTCCAGCCACCGAAGGTGTAATAAGCAATCGGAACCGGGATCGGCACGTTGATACCGACCATGCCAACCTGAACGCGGCTTGCAAAATCGCGCGCTGCATCACCGTCGCGGGTGAAGATGGCAACGCCATTGCCGAATTCATGTTCATTCGGCAGAGCCAGGGCTTCCTCGTAGGTCTTGGCGCGAACGACCGAAAGAACCGGACCGAAGATTTCTTCCTTATAGATGCGCATGTCCGACGTGACATTGTCGAACAGGCAACCACCCATGTAGAAGCCATTTTCATAGCCCTGCATCTTGAAGTTACGACCATCGACGACGAGGTTTGCGCCTTCTTCGACACCGAGATCGACATAACCGCGAATGCGATCGAGTGCAGCCTTAGTAACAACCGGGCCGTAATCGGCTGAATTGTCGGTCGAAGGACCAATCTTCAGCGATTCAACGCGTGGGATCAGCTTTTCCATCAGACGGTTTGCAGTGTCTTCACCAACAGGAACGGCAACCGAGATCGCCATGCAGCGTTCGCCAGCCGAACCGTAACCCGCGCCGATCAGCGCATCAACGGTCTGATCCATATCTGCATCCGGCATGATCAGCATGTGGTTCTTTGCACCGCCAAAGCACTGCACACGCTTGCCGTTCGAGCAACCACGTCCATAAATATACTGCGCAATCGGCGTGGAACCGACGAAGCCAATGGCCTGAACATCAGGATCGTCAAGCAGCGCATCAACAGCATCCTTGTCGCCATTGACGACGTTGAAAATACCAGCTGGAAGACCGGCTTCCATGAACAGTTCGGCAAGGCGCATCGGTACGCCTGGATCACGCTCCGACGGTTTCAGGATAAAGGCATTGCCGCATGCAATTGCAGGACCGGCTTTCCAGAGCGGAATCATTGCCGGGAAGTTGAACGGCGTAATACCCGCCACAACACCCAGCGGCTGGCGCATGGAATAGGTGTCGATGCCCGTTCCTGCATTGTCGGTGAATTCGCCCTTCAGCATATGCGCAGAACCAAGGCAAACTTCGACCACTTCAAGACCGCGCTGAATATCGCCCTTGGCGTCAGCAATAGTCTTGCCGTGTTCGCGTGCAAGCAGTTCGGCAAGGCTATCGTATTCAGCTTCAACCAGCTCAAGGAACTTGCGCAGAATGCGAACGCGACGCTGCGGGTTGGTTGCGCCCCATGCTGGCTGTGCAGCCTTGGCGTTTTCCACTGCAGCACGGACTTCGTCCTTTGTGGCGAGAGCAACTGTGCCCTGCACCGTGCCATCAAGCGGCTGAAAAATATCCGATGTACGGCCGCTTTTGCCAGCTACATGCTTGCCGCCGATGAAATGCCCTACAGTGCGCATTGGAAGACCTCCCTGAATTCTGGTTCCGTCTGGCAGATCCAAAACCTGCCATCTTGACAGCTATCCTGACTCTGCAAATTCACAATTGCAAGGCGCTGAAAAGCGTATCCGTTGTGCATTTTTTATAGTACCAATAAGATAAACCCCGAAAAGCGCGTAGCAATTTTCGGGCAAACTCACGCTCAAACAAAGAACACCATGAACTGGGATGATATTCGCATATTCCTTGCTGTCGCGCGCTCTGGGCAGATTCTGGGTGCGGCCAAAAGGCTCGGCCTCAACCACACAACAGTTGCCCGCAGACTGACTGCACTTGAGACGGCGCTTTCCACAACGCTGCTGACGCGCCGAACCAACGGCTCGACACTCACGCAGGCGGGCGAAGAATTTCTGCTTGCAGCCGAACGCATGGAAGCAGAAATGCTTTCTGCGCGTTCGCAAGTCGGTAATGCCGATATCGCTGTATCGGGTACGGTGCGGATTGGTGCGCCTGATGGTTTTGGCGTTACGTTTCTGGCTCCAAGACTAGCGCGGCTGACACAACAATATCCCGATCTTACCATCCAGCTTGTGCCTGTGCCTCGCTCCTTCTCATTGTCGCGACGTGAAGCAGACATCGCCATCACGGTCGAGCGCCCTGAACAGGGACGGCTGATCGCCCGCAGGCTGGTCGATTATACGCTGGGTCTTTTTGCCCATCGTTCCTATCTCGAAGCAAACGGCATGCCTGAAAGCGTCGAAGATCTGAACCACCATCGGACAATTGGCTATGTGGAAGATCTGGTGATCAACCCGTCTCTGGCCTATGCGCCGGAAATCAGCCGCGACTGGAAGCCTGCTTTTGAGGTTTCAAGCGCATTGGGACAGATGGAGGCAGTTCGTGCGGGTGCAGGCATCGGCATTTTGCACGCATTCATCGCACGCGCAGATCCTAATCTTGTGCCTGTATTGCCCGACCGCATCATCCGCCGGGCCTATTGGCTGACCTATCATGAATCTGCGCGCACTCTGCGGCGTGTCACGGCTGTTTCAGCTTTGATTTCCGAGCTCGTGGAGAGTGAGAAATCACTGTTTAGTTAGAGCCCATCCCGAAAAGTGTGAAACGGTTTCGGATAAGATGCGCGTAAAAAATGATGAGATCGAAATGCGCTCTAATTTGCTTTCCAATAAAATACCATCACACCGACGATCATAGCGGCTGGAATAAACAGCGCATCGAGGCCAATGAAATAATGCGCAAAGCCGCCCATAACGGCACCGATCATCAATGACAGCCAAACAGCGAAATGTTGCAACCAGCGCCATCGTGGCACTTCACCACGCAATGAACCGGCAAGATCAGCCGCTGAATTAAACAAAGTTCCGGTCACATAAGTCACACCGAGACGCGCAGAGCCTATAGGCTGTACAGCGGCATTCTGCGCACCCATAGCGGCTGCCAGAAGCAGCACCGGATGGATCAGATCGAGCCCCACATGACGCAAGACGCTGACCAGAAGAAGTATCGCCGCCACGCTTGCCATGACTGCAAGGCTACCATTCTTGCCATGGGCGCGAACGGTAAGTGTCCCCATAAATGCGCCTGTGAAAAATAACGCGATAAGAGCGGCGGGAAGCCAGATAATTACCCGCCCCATAGCATCCGGTTGCCCGGAAATGGCGAGCCCCAGCTGAGTGGTGTTGCCGCTCATGAAGGAGGCAAAGAAGCCGCCCAATTCCAGAAAAGCAATTCCATCAATGAAGCCTGCCGATGCGGTCAGAGCCAGACCGAGAGACAGTCGTGAATTCGGTGTCATTGGATTGAACTTCGAAAAAAGAGCGGCCCGGCTTTTGAAAAAACCCGGGCCTTTATTCAGGATTGGAACACGTCGTCAGACGCGTTTAACGATACGCAGAATAACAAGAAGGATTGCAGCACCGATAAAGGCGTTGATAATGGAAGCGAGAATACCGCCGCCAACCGAGAAGCCCAATCGTGGCAAGAGCCAGCCCGCGAAGAAAGCACCGATTACACCAACAATAATATTGCCGATGAGGCCGAAACCACCGCCCTGCACCACTTTGCCGGCAAGCCAGCCAGCAATCAGACCAACGAAAAGGAATACAAGAAGACTCATACCGTCCATAAGCAATTCTCCCTCTCAGAACGCGTCCCCGACGCATCTGCGATGAGTTGACAATATGTTGGCCTGTCAGACAAGAGGGCTGATGAATTATGGTGCAAGATGCCGGAAAGCGCTCACGACCTCTTCATAGACCTTGCGCTTGAAAGGCACGATCAAATCCGGCAGCTCCTGCATTGGCTTCCACGCCCATTCTTCGAACTCGGCTGTATGCCCACCGGGAGGGGGATTGATTGCAATCTCGCTCTCGTCGCCTTCAAAGCGATAAGCAAACCACTTCTGGGTCTGGCCGCGATATTTACCCTTGAGGGCCTGCCCGACCAGACGTGGCGGCAGATCGTAGTTGATCCAGTTTGGTGCTTCTGCAAGCAGTGAGACCGACTTCATGCCGGTTTCCTCATACAGCTCGCGTAGCGATGCAACTTCGGGGTCTTCGCCCTTATCGATACCGCCCTGCGGCATCTGCCAAAGCTGCGTAGCCCCATCCATCTCGTCACCCGGAATAACGATGCGACGACCGGCCCAGACGAGGCCTTCCCTGTTGAGCACCATCAGCCCCACACAAGGGCGATAAGGCAGGCTTTCAGGATCGACAGGACCTTTATGCTTCGACATGGTATCTCCGTATGCGCGCGTTTGAACGAGTGTTATAGAGCGGTTACAACTATTCAATCTTATCTGGAGCCGCTGTAAACTGCGACAAAAGAAAACGCGGGAGCCTGAACTCCCGCGCTTGTCGTTTCATTCGCCTTCAACAGCATCAGCCCCAAAACCGGAATTGATTTTTGGAAAGCACGATGCGTAGATTCAATAGCTTAGAGCGACCTTTGTGCGTCCGAAAGGACACACACGGTGCACTAAGGCAGATCAGTTCAGAACACCCTTTTTAGGGTCTGGTGGGAAAGCAGCATTGGCTTCTTCGCCACGCAGAAGCTTCAGCGCTTCGTTGAGCTGAACGTCATCCTTCGGCTCAAGCGGAACATAAGCTGCCGAACCCGATCCCTGATCGTCTTCAGCGTTACCCTTGATGTGGCCTTTAAGTTCGGACTCACCACGAACAACATCCTCGCCGCGCAGTTCTGGCGGCAACGGCTGTTCAACCTTGATGTCAGGCGTGATGCCCTTGCCCTGAATCGACTTGCCCGACGGCGTGTAATAGAGCGCTGTCGTCAGACGCAGCGAGCCATTTTCACCAAGCGGGATAATCGTCTGTACAGACCCCTTGCCGAAAGACTGTGTGCCGAGCACGGTCGCGCGGCGATGATCTTGAAGAGCACCGGCGACAATTTCCGAAGCACTGGCCGAGCCACCATTGATCAGCACGATCACCGGCTTGCCGTCGACAAGGTCTCCCTTGCGTGCGTCAAAGCGGGTTACATCCTGCGGATCGCGACCGCGGGTCGAAACAATTTCACCCTTGTCGAGGAACGTGTCTGAGACAGCGACGGCCTGATCAAGCAGACCTCCCGGATTAAGGCGGAGGTCGAGCACATAGCCCTTCAGTTTGTCGGCCGGAACCTTTTCCTGAATATCCTTGATCGCCTTCTTGAGATCTTCCGAAGTCTGCTCTGTGAAGGAAATCACGCGCAGATAACCGACGTCATTCTCAATCCGCGAGCGAACTGCCTTGACCTTGATGACCGCGCGGTCGATCTTGAGCGTGATCGGCTTGTCGGCACCCTGACGAATAAGTGTCAGCTCAATTGGCGAGCCAACTTCACCACGCATCTTTTCAACGGCATCGCTCAGGCTCAGACCGCGGACTTCCTGACCGTCGATCTTGCTGATCAGATCGCCTGCGAGAACACCGGCCTTGGAAGCCGGCGTATCATCAATCGGCGCGATGACCTTCACAAGATCGTTGTCCATTGTCACTTCGATACCGAGGCCACCAAACTCACCCTTGGTCTGCACACGCATGTCCTGCGCTGCCTCCGGGTTGAGATAAGACGAATGCGGATCGAGCGACGTCAACATGCCGTTAATGGCACTTTCGGTCAGCTTCTTGTCATCTGGCGGCGTCACATATTGCTGGCGCACGCGCTCGAAAATATCACCGAAGAGAGCCAGGTCCTTGTAGACATCGCTGTCTTTTCCCGCTGCGGCAAAAGCAGTGGAGGCAGGCGCGCCCTGAACCATCACCATGGCTGACGCGCCCATCAGGGCTCCGGCGAACAGCAGCGACAGTTTACGTATCATTTTGTGTCCTTCCAGAAAGCCGCTCGGACCACCACGGGGCCGGATCAACGGGTTTTCCATCTTTTCGAAACTCAATGTAAAGCAATGGCGCGCCATTGCCCACCTCAATTGGTGCAACACTTGCGAGAAGTTTTTCACCCATTGCACCGACAGGCTCACCCGCCAGCACGAACTGACCTTGCGCCACATCGATTCGGCCCATGCCAGCCATCACGATATGATATCCGCCGCCAGCATCCAGGATCAAGAGCTGCCCATAAGATCTGAATGTACCTGCATAAAGCACAACGCCATCGGAAGGTGACGTAATCGTGGCAGCGGGCAAGGTTTCGACAACCTGCCCCATCATGTTGCCACCAACACCGTCCTTTTCAGCAAAATGCCGGATTGTCTTGCCCGCAGCAGGCAATGCCAGCTTTCCATGCAGTGATGCAAAATCAAGCTGCGCATGCAGGCGGTTCTCGTCTGGCGTTGCTTCTCCGGCCTTTTCCTGCGCTTTTGCAAGACGTTCGGCTTCCGCCTTGCGCGCAGCATCTGCCGCATCACGCACACCTGCCATCTGCTCATCAAGCCCGTCGATCAGTTCCTTGAGACTGCCCGCCTTGGCCGCAAGTTCTTCCGAACGCTTGCGTTGCGCCTCGATTTCCTGCTCGGATTGCGCCTGCAACTTCTTCTTCTCATCAAGAAGAAGTGATTGACGCTTCTGCTCTTCAGCCTGCGCCGTCCGCGTTTCCTTGAGCTTGTCCTGTTCCTGGGTAATAGAAGCGGTGACGCGCTGCATATCCTTGAGATCGCTGGTGAGCTCTTCCACCTGCTCACGCATTTCCGGTACAACCGCACCAAGCAGCACAGCACTGCGTACCGATGCCAGAGCATCGTCGGGTCGCACGAGAATTGCGGGCGGCGGGTTCAAACCCATCCGCTGAAGGGCTGCCAGCACTTCAGCCAGAATGCTGCGTCGCGCTCGCAAGGAATTGCGAATGCCGTCTTCCTGCTCGCGCAGAGATACGAGCTTGTCAGCGCTATCGGCAATATCCTGCTGCAATTTCTTATCGGTCTTGGCCGATTGGATCAGCGCTGCGGTAATGGTCGCCTGATCCTTTTTGAGATTTGCCACCTCGTCTTCAAGCTGTTTCAGCTTGTCGCCCGTCACCGACAATTCGGTGCTGAGTTGCTCATATTCACTCGCTGCCTGATCGCGCTGCTGCTGAAGAGCCTGTTGTGCAAAAACCTGTGGCACGCCTGCCATAAGAGCAGTCGCAACAAAACCAGTCCGCAACACGGCAGACAGGTTAGGCTTTTTGGGAAGGCGAAAAAGACTCATGGCGCGCTATATCAGGAACAAACAAGGCCAAAACTAGCCGCATACCGTTAACGAACCATCAACCATAAGCGCTGGCGTGGTTTATAGCCGTCATGATGCGAATTTCTCCATCAATTCGATACGATTCCCGAACGGATCGGAGACATAGCGTCTTGCATAACCAACCAGCGGTTCATCTTCGACAACAGAGACACCTGCTTTGATCAGTGTTTCGGTCAGTTCTGCCAGTTCCTCAACAATGAAGGCTGGGTGCGCCTTGCGTGCCGGAATAAAATCAGGATCGATTCCAAGGTGAATTTTCAACGAACCCCGTTCAAACCAGCAGCCACCTCTTGCCGCCAGGTTTTGCGGCTTGGACACTTCCGGAACTCCCAGAAGCCCCGCATAAAAAGCACGAGCTTTTTCTTCTTCACCCTTTGGCATTGCCAGCTGTATATGATCGAGCTGAATGATACGCATCCGTGCTTATCCAACCGTTGTTCGCGGCAGCATTAAGCAAAAAGATCGCTCACAGCGCAAGATCGGGATAACTCTGCGCATATTCCTGCATCTCACGACGATAGCGCCAGACGGCACGCGCGCGACTTTTCCAAAGATCGCGGCGCGGGCGTTTCCAGGGCTTTTCGGGACCGTGGAAGTGAACGATAATATCCGGAACCGTCTTGCTTTCCTCAGCATCGCCACCAAGTCGGGCGATATGCCGACGCTGTCGGGGAGCATCCCGCCACGAGGAATTATAAGCCGGGTTAAGAAGATGCACACGACCACGAAACACGTTGTTGAGATGGTCCTGATCACCGAGCGGGAATGCGGAAGCCCGGACAAGATCGTGCATGGCCTGATGCAATTCAGGCTCAGCGCGGATCGCATCCGTGTCAAGCAGCAGGACACCGGCGTTAAAATAGCGCGATATATCGGTCTGCCCCATCAGCCCCTGCAACTCGCTGATGCGGGCGCGGCATTTGTCGCGTACTTTAAGACTGCGCGCCGACCACTTTGCCACCACACAATCACGTACGGCACCAATCGGACAACCATTGAGATTGAGCAAGAAAAGCGGCGCAACATCACCGACAATCTGAGTATCGCCGTCGATATAAAGAACGCGACCAGTGATACGGGCCGGAATATGCAGGCGCCCCATCGTAGCTGCTGAAATATGAGACGTTGGCCCTTTTGCCCCATCCAGATCATCGGCAGACAGAGCGAGACAATTCAGCGTAACAGCCGGATTTATCGCCGCAACGCGCCTTACCGCATCCCAGTCCTGGTCGCTGAGACCATCACCCCAGAAATGTATGATGCCCGGTACAGATAAGTGGCGAAGCACGCCCCACATCGCCACAAGGGTGGGCTTGAGAAAGCCGCCATCTGTCACGAAAGCGATCTGGGGTACGTTCACGGCAGGTTTTGTGTACGTCATGAATTTCTATAGGTGATACAGGAGGCAGTTGCGAAATCAGGCCAAAACAGGACCTATTCGTCACCTATTGGAAAAACATGAAAGAACTAGGACCGATGATAGGGATGACCCGCAAGAATTGTTGCAGCCCGATATAATTGCTCAGCTATCAATATACGCGCGATCTGATGTGGCCATGTGAGTTCGCCCAGCGCCAGAACCAGATCTGCGCGCGAACGCAGAGCAGGATCGTGCCCGTCCGGGCCGCCAATGGCGACAATCAGCTGGCGCTTGCCATCATCACGCATACGGCCAATGCGTTCAGCAAAAGCTTCCGAGCCGAGCGCTTTGCCGCGCTCGTCGAGCAGGATAAGGGCAGCGCCCCCTGAACCGGCATTGCCGAGTGCTTCATTGATGCGCTGTGCTTCTTCGGCTTTGCGCAGATCAGCCGTTTGGCCGCGGCTTTCGGGGATTTCGCTCACACCGGCAAATTCGAGCCCAAGCGGCGGTCCCGCCTTGGAAAAACGGTCGAAATAACGCTCGACCAACTCCCGCTCGGGGCCGGCTTTCATCCGGCCCACGGCCATAACACTCACACGCATCACGTCCTCTTTACGACTTGATCAGTGCACCGTTCCCGATGCGCGCTGATCTTCGAGATCGTCGTTGATCCAGATCTTTTCCAGATTGTAGAAATCACGGATTTCCGGACGGAAAATATGGACGACAATATCGCCTGTATCGATGAGAACCCAATCACCGCCCTCGAGTCCTTCGACCCGCATATCTTTGCAGCCCATTTCACGAAGAGCTTGCATAAGATGATCAGCGACAGCCGTTACATGACGATGCGAACGACCAGACGCGACGATCATATAATCGCCGATCGAAGATCTTCCGCGAATGTCGATGGGGATGATGGATTCTGCTTTGGAGTTTTCGAGACTGGCCAAAGCCGCGTCGAAGGTCTGGGACACGAAAGCTGTTTCGTTCATCCCGACCGGTGAAGGCGCGTGGTGAGCCTTCTTCTCAATTGCTGTTCTCAGTGTAGTTCCTTTCCGACAAGAACAACGCAGTACGGCATTCATAAGCACCGCACATACCTAAGATAGGCAGAGTCCCTGTATTCTTTCAAGAGTCTTAGCTTTTTTTGACGCACATCTCACCCGAAAACCGTTTCATACCTTTCAGGATGCGCTTAAAAGCCCGTTCACTTTTCCAATTTCTGTTTACGGAGTGCGGTCGACGAGAGCGAAGAACGCGGCCCGTGAATGAATGTCCAGGCAGGCGGCGTGCGGCGCGCAAGAACAGGCGCATAATGTTCATCAAGTCGGCTATCGGAAAATGTCTGCGCCATGCGCGACGACAAATAAGCCAGTGTCGAACCCGGCCGATCAATCACTGCGATAGGAAAATTCTGCGCAATCTCGCGCCAACGCTGCCAGCGATGGAACGATGCAAGATTGTCAGCCCCCATCACCCAGACAAAATGCACACCGGGATTGGCTTTGCGGATGAGCGCCAGGGTATCAGCCGTATAACGCACATTGAAGGCAGCCTCCAGAGCAGTCACTTTGATACGCGGATCGCTCGCCACATCTTCGCTCAGTTTCAGTCGGTCAGCGAGCGGCGCCAGTTCGCGGCTGTCTTTCAGCGGATTACCGGGTGTCACCATCCACCAGAGCTGATCAAGTTTAAGCCGCCGGATTGCAATTTCTGCCACCAGCGCATGCCCCCCATGCGGAGGGTTAAACGAGCCACCAAACAGACCGACTGTCATGCCTTTTTCGACATGCGGCATGCGCAGATAATGCGCATCAACATCCGGATATTGCTCTTTCAGTGCGGAAAGCCCGAAGCCGAAACGCATTAGGGCATGGTCCCAAAAAGTGGGCACCGGTTTTCGGAAAAGATCATGCTAAACCTAACCACGAACTTGTCCGTTACCGCGAACACGATATTTGAACGAGGTCAATTGTTCGACGCCCACCGGCCCGCGTGCGTGCATCTTGCCAGTCGCGATACCGATTTCCGCGCCCATACCGAACTCGCCACCATCAGCAAATTGCGTCGAGGCGTTGTGCAGCAGAATGGCTGAATCGATCTCATTGAAGAAGCGTGCAACGGCTTCGGCATCCTCAGCGATAATCGCCTCGGTGTGATGTGAGGAGTAACGATTGATATGTTCGATCGCACCCGAAACACCGTCGACGAGCTTTACGGAAATGATCGCATCGAGATATTCGGTCGACCAGTCTTCTTCCGTTGCAGGCCCGGCATTGGGATAAAGCGCCCTCACCTCGTCGCTTCCGCGAATTTCACAGCCTTTTGCAGCCAGATCTTGCAGAACTGGTACAAGATGCGTTGCGGCAACGGCGCGATCCACAAGAAGCGTTTCAGCTGAGCCGCAAATGCCGGTACGGCGCATCTTGGCATTGACCGCAATGGCGCGTGCCATATCAAGATCGGCAGAAGCATCGACATACAAGTGGCAGATGCCTTCGAGATGCGCAAAGACCGGAACCCGCGCTTCTGACTGCACACGCGCAACAAGGCTTTTGCCGCCACGGGGCACAATCACATCAATCGCACCGTTCAAACCTTTGAGCATTTCGCCAACCGCAGCGCGGTCCGTCACAGGCACGATCTGGATAGCATCGGCAGGCAGTCCGCCAGCCTCAAGACCAGTTACAAGGGCCCGGTGAATCGCAGCCGAGGAGTGAGCGGAATCTGAACCGCCACGCAGGATAACCGCATTACCGGCCTTGAGGCAGAGCGCGCCGGCATCTGCCGTTACATTGGGACGGCTTTCGTAGATGACGCCAATCACACCGAGCGGCGTGCGTACGCGCTCGATGTGAAGACCATTGGGACGGTCCCATTCGGCGATCACCTCACCGACAGGATCAGGCAGAGCAGCAATCGCCCGAATTCCATCGGCAATGGCTTCTATGCGGCTGTCATCGAGCGTCAGCCTGTCAACGAATGACGCAGCCATACCGCTCTCTGCCGCATTGGCAAGATCAAGCTTATTGGCTGCAAGAATTGCATTCTTGCTTGCGAGGATGCTATCTGCAGCAGCAAGCAGGGCTTTGTTCTTTTGCTCGGCGCTTGCTATTGCGAGTGGTGCTGCAGCAGCTTTGGCCTTGCGACCAACTTCCGCCATGATGGCTGCAATGTCGGCTCCCCCGTCCACTTTGTTCAGCATCCGCTCCACCCTTTATGCTTCTTCTGTCTCAACCGCAGTCACGCCGCGCACAACCAGATCATTGCGATGTATCATCGCAGCACGCGCATCATAACCAAGAATGCTACTAATCTCATCGCTTTTATGCCCGGCAATTTTGCGCGCATCGTCGGCATCATAAGCAATCAAGCCGCGCGCAATTTCGCGGCGCTCTTCATTCAGCACTGCAACCGTATCGCCGCGCTCGAACTGACCTTCGATCTCTTTGACACCTGCGGGTAGTAGCGATTTGCCAGACTTCAGCGCCTTTGCCGCACCCGCATCGACCAGCAGTTTACCTGCAGGTTCAAGATTGCCGGAAATCCATGTCTTCCAGGCATTGACCGGCGCACGCGACGGCTCAAATAAGGTTGCGCGCTCGCCATGATCGATGGCTGAAAGCGGCGCCATACGCGTGCCGGATGTAATGATCATTGCCGTGCCTGCGGCATTGGCAATCTTGCCCGCATCAAGCTTGGTCTTCATACCGCCGCGGGATAGCTCGGATGCGGCAGCTCCCGCCATAGCCTCGATTTGCGGGGTAATTGCCGTCACAAGAGGCAGGAACTGCGCATCCGGGTTCTTATGTGGCGGAGCTGTATAAAGCCCATCAATATCCGAAAGCAGAATGAGAAGATCTGCGCCCATCATGGTTGCAACACGAGCCGCCAGACGATCATTGTCGCCATAACGAATTTCGGTGGTTGCGACTGTATCATTCTCGTTGATGATCGGGACTGCACCGAGTTTCAGCAATGTTTCGATGGTCGCGCGCGCATTGAGATAACGGCGACGCTCCTCGGTATCGGCCAGTGTGAGCAGAACCTGACCAGACTTGATGCCGTGGCTACCGAGCACATCGGCATAAGCCTTGGCGAGTGCGATCTGCCCCGCAGCAGCGGCAGCCTGACTTTCCTCAAGCTTCAACAACTTTTTCGGCAGACCAAGAACCGTACGGCCAAGCGCAATGGCCCCCGAAGAAACGACTAGGACTTCCACACCTGCCCGCGAAAGGCTGGCAATGTCCTGGCCCAGGCTTTCAAGCCAGCTTTGTTTGAGGCCCGATGAACGATCTACGAGAAGCGCAGATCCGATTTTGATAACGATGCGGCGATAATCTTTGAGTTGTTTCAACATGCATTCAGTTCCTGCGCCGCGTCCTCAACTGTTATTCTTCTTCGGCTGTTCCAGCTTCCGCTGCACGGCTCTTATCGATCACGCTTGCAAGCTGGCGCAAGACATCATTCAAGCCTTCGTGGCTAACGGCTGAAAGCAGCAGCGGGTCGCGCCCGCAGGCCTTCTGCAGTGCCTTGATCTTTTCCTTGCGCGCATCCGGATCAAGCGTATCGATTTGCGACAGCGCTACGATTTCAGTCTTGTCAGAAAGACCATGCTCATAGGCTTCGAGCTCACCACGAATGACGGTGTAAGCCTTTGCCACATCTTCTTCCTGCGCCGACACCAGATGCAACAGCACACGCGTGCGCTCGACATGGCCAAGGAAGCGGTCGCCAAGGCCCACGCCTTCGCTTGCACCTTCGATAAGACCAGGAATGTCGGCGATCACAAACTCGCGGCCATCGACACGCGACACGCCAAGATTGGGATGCAGCGTGGTGAAAGGATAGTCAGCAATCTTTGGCTTGGCCGCTGTCACACTTGCGAGGAATGTGGATTTACCCGCATTCGGCAAACCGACCAGACCAGCATCGGCAATCAGCTTCAGACGCAACCAGATCGTGCGCTCAATACCGTCGAGGCCGGGATTGGCACGGCGCGGCGCACGGTTTGTGGATGTGGTGAAATGCAGATTGCCAAAGCCGCCATTCCCGCCCTTGGCAAGGCGATAACGCTGGCCGAGCTCGGTAATATCGCAAATCAGCGTTTCATTATCTTCTTCAAAAATCTGCGTACCAACCGGCACTCTGAGTACGACATCATCGCCCTTGCCGCCGGTCATGTTGCGACCCATGCCATGCATGCCGGTCTTGGCTTTGAAGTGCTGCTGATAGCGATAATCAATCAGCGTATTGAGACCATCGACAGCTTCAACCCAGACATCGCCGCCGCGCCCGCCATCGCCACCGTCAGGACCGCCGAATTCAAGAAACTTCTCGCGCCGGAACGAAACAGCGCCTGCACCGCCCGCGCCGGAGCGAATGTAAATCTTGGCCTGATCGAGAAATTTCATTGAACTTACCTCTTGTGACGCATTCGAAACTTGTATCGTAGCGCGTCTTAAACTTGGGACCGCACGCAATCTCGCGCAATCCGATTTGCAATTACAGCAAAACCCTTGTCCTGCAAACAGCTAGTGGTCTGATTTCGACATTTGCATCACGCCGCTACAAGCAACAAACGTCAAATTCAATTCACTCAAACATAAGGGTTTCAGCCTAAGTTCAGTTTCCACGCAGGATCACTGAAATCGATATAGAGCAGCTCCTGATCCAGATACTGACCCTGCACATAAAGCGACTTGCGCTCAACGCCGTAGGATTTGAAGCCGAGCCCGTAATAGATGCGCTTCGCAGGCTCGTTGGTTGCCACGACCTTTGCATCCAGTATCACGACATGCTGCGCCGCATGTTCGATAATCCGTCCAACGAGCGCCTTGCCCAGAGCCAACCCACGTGCTTCGGGAGCAACATAGACGCTGACCAGAGTGCCACGGTGCCTCTCCGACTTGCGTTCATGCCGGAACATCCCGGCAATGCCCATCAGGTTTTCGCCATCAAATGCACCGAAAATGACATTGCCGTTCACCTGTTCCAGACGACGCGCAAACACATTGTCGGAATAGGCATTTTCTTCTTCAAAGGTCGAGCCGAAGGCTTGTGGCGCGAGCTGCAGAGCCGAAAGCCGTATCGCGCGGAACCGGTGCAGGTCTCCCTTGTCCAGTGCGCGAACAACAACCCTTTCACGGGCGACAGCATAAATATCGTTCATTATATTCCCCGATCTTTATCGGTCCTGCGGTTATCGCGCAGGACCGTCTTTTTGATTACGACTGCCAGCTTCTCAGGCCGATCCAGGTCCGCCGGTCAAGAACATAGCGCTCGACAGGGACATTCCCGGCAGCGAGCGAATCCGACATGCCCATGTTGCTGAACTGGAAGCCGCACTTATGGATCACACGGCGAGAGCTACCGTTGCTGGCGCGGCATGAAACATGCAACCGCTCGATCGGCGTGGCCCGGAAGGCCAGATCGATCAATGCATGGGCGGCTTCGGTTGCAAAGCCATGACCCCAATAGGGCTCGCCCAGCCAATAGCCGATCTCCAGCCCCTCGCCATGTTTATGCGCGTGGATGCCACAACAACCCATAAATATGCCGGTTTCAGCTTGGGTAATCGCGTAAATGCAATTGCCCATCTCGCCTTTTCGGACACGCTCGACAAAATCGACAGCATTTTCGCGGGTGTATGGATGAGGCATACGGGCGAGCATAGCGGAGACGCGGGCGTTATTGGCAAGATAGGAAATTGCATCCACGTCTTCGGTGTGTGGCGGGCGAAGAACCAGCCTGTCAGTAACGAGAACGGGGCAATCCAGTGCGTGCTCTAAACCCGGCGAGAGAACAGCATAGCTGGCCTCCCGCTCACTACAGCTCTCGTAATAATCTTCTTCTAAGACTTCGACGACCATTGTTCTGTCCTCCAGATGAAAAAAGGGAAGATGGTTGTCCCATCTTCCCTTCGATCTTCTGGCAGGTCGCCATATGTACCGGGTCCATGGGACGCCGGTACTTTATAGAGGTCCGGCTTACTCTGCTGCTTCCGCGATCGGGTTAACCGATACGTAGGTACGGCCGTTGGCTTTCGTGCGGAAAGCAACGGAACCGTTGGTGGTAGCAAAAATAGTATGGTCTTTACCGAGGCCAACATTGGCGCCCGGATGCCACTTCGTGCCGCGCTGGCGCACGATGATGTTGCCAGAAACGACAGCTTCGCCACCGAACTTCTTTACGCCAAGGCGCTTCGACTCTGAATCGCGACCGTTACGCGACGAACCACCAGCTTTTTTGTGTGCCATTGGATTTCTCCTTTAATCTCTTCTACTTACTCAGCCGACTCAGCCTTGGCTGCAGCCTTCTTAGGCGCTGCCTTCTTTGGCTTTGCGGCTTCGCCTTCAGCGGCGTCTGCCTTCGGAGCTGCCTTCTTGGCTTCTGCCTTCTTGGAAGGCTTCGCACCATCGGTGAGAATCTCCGAGATACGGATGGTCGTCAGTTCCTGACGATGACCGCGGGTACGCTTGGAATTCTGACGGCGACGCTTCTTGAACGCGATAACCTTGCGAGCGCGGCCCTGTTCAACGACTTCAGCCGTTACCAGAGCGCCTTCAACAACTGGCGCGCCAATGGTCGTGCCGACCATCAGAACTTCTGCAAATTCTACGATGTCGCCAGCTTCGCCAGCAACCTTTTCAACCTTGATCAGGTCGTTTGCGGCAACGCGGTACTGCTTGCCACCAGTCTTAATGACTGCGAACATTTGTTTTCCTTTCGGGTCGTTCGGTCCAGCTCTCATACCCTGCAACGCAAGCGCCTCAGGCACGGGCCGTCTTTTTATCAGTCGATTGATTTTGGAAGCTTTTCAGCCTCCTGACCAGAGCCCGGAAAACCGGAAATCTCCAATCAAAACAATAAGCGCAGACTACCCCACACATAAAGTCAGGTGCTTATAGATATGAGGTAGCGGAAAAGTCAAGAATTTTCGTCCAGGAATGCAAATTAGGTCTTGTCTAATTGTGTTTGGCCCGTTATTGAGCCGCTACACACTTAGCATTCGCTTTAGATGCTTACCGACGGCGCGATTTTCATAGATCGTTTTACCGTAGTGCACAATGCGGAGAGGTGGCTGAGTGGTCGAAAGTACCGCACTCGAAATGCGGCGTGGGGGTAACTCCACCGTGGGTTCGAATCCCACCCTCTCCGCCATATCACTTCAAGGTCGCGTGTTTTCCTGATAGGTATTTTCGGGCTTGCAGACCAGTCCGGTCTGTGCCAGCAGATCAGCCACACTCGTGGCACACTCTTGCTCTTGGACTTCTCGTTACTATGTGATCTAAACGCTTGCTACTGTGTGGCGTGCGTGGGGACCGATGCCGATCGAGATCGATGAAGTGCTGAGGCGTTCTGAGCAGGGGGCAACCGAGCCTTACATCTGCCGTGGCTCGGATGGAAAACTCTATTTTGTTAAGGGAAAAGGTGCTGGTTACGACTCGCTAGTGAAAGAGTGGGTTGCAGGTCAACTTGCTTTACGCCTGGGTTTGCCTGTTCCGCGTTTTTGTATCGTCACGGTTCCACAGGAGCTGTATGAAGCTGGCCGTGGTGGAGCCTTGCGGGACCTTGGATTCGGATTCCTTTTCGGCTCGGAGAACGTCGAGAGCGCGAATGAAATGTCTTTCGTCAACATTCACCAGGCTCCGGCGGCGGTGAAACACGACATCGCTGCGTTCGATTGGTGGATTCAAAACGGTGACCGCACGCTAACCGACGCCGGCGGAAATCCTAATCTCCTTTGGTCGGAGACAGCACACCGGCTTGCTGTCATCGATCACAATTTGGCCTTCGATGAGGAAGTAACGCTTCATTCACAACTTCAAAGCCATATATTTCGTAGTTCACTCTGTGAAATATGCGACCAGAGGGATCTTCAGGACCGTTATAATGCAAGGTTTGAAGAAGCTTTGATGGATTTACCCCAGATCCTTGGTGACATCCCAGAGCGGTGGCACTATGTAGACGACGCCTGCACGGTCGATATTAACTTGTCGCTCGATCGTATTGAGAGCACACTGAAGCGACATAGGGTGCCAGCGTTTTGGGAACGAACATGAAAAAGCATGCTGTAAGCTATGCGATAATCCGTTTCCAGCCACACGTCGAAACGGAAGAATTCGCTAACATTGGTATAGTGCTCGTCGCGCCGCGAATGGGCTATCTAGACTTTAGACTCGAGACTAGACGCCTTAGCAGGCTGACAAGCTTCTTCGATAGCGTTGAGGCAACGACTATTCGCGGCGCTCTAAAGAGCTACTATGTAGAGCTGAAGCGGATCAGGGATCTCGCCGGTCATACAGGGAGCGGGCAGAGCCGTTTTGAGTTCGAGCTAAGCGACAACGCCGAGCATCTTTTTCACGCGTTGACAAAGGATCGCGAAGGAGTAATCCGATTCAGTGACGTCCGTTTCGCGATGACCGATAATCCCAAGGATAAGCTCGACGAACTATTCAACTATTATGTCAGACGGAACTTTGCTGGCTCTATTTATCGTGAAGGTTTGTTGGAAAAGCACGTCCGAGGAATTCTGAAACTGCGTGACATTGGTCGCCATTTCAAGCCGATGGCATTCTCAGATGGAGTTTATTCGGCGAAATTCCCGTTTGTGGAAATTATCCAAAATACGCCTCTTAGGGTTTTGAAGCCCATTTATCTCGGTCAGGATGAGCCAACACGTATTCTTGACCACGGTAATAAATGGCTATTCACCATCAATCGCTTGAAGGGCAAACTTCCACCCGATGTGGTCGTCGCCGTCGAAGGGCCAAAAGACTCCTCAAAACGTAAACAGGCCTTCCGGGAAGCAGTGGAACTGTTTCGCGAGAGCGATATCAAGGTGGTAGATGCGCGAAATGAGATCGAGCTGATCAGCGCGATGGAGCGATAACCCCGTGTTGGGAATCTAGCTCCACGTCTGGATCAAGCAAAATTACCTTCCAAATTGGACATCCATTGTCGGCGGTCGGGATAGGGCTTGGCTGCCCATGCGGGGCGTTTTACGCGTGATCTTCAATATCTATCGGAGATCACATGGCAACGATACGCAAACTAAGAGGTCGCTGGCAGGCGCAAGTCCGCAGACAGGGTTGAAAACCGTGATAATTTCATGAGGGATTTCGGTATCTGCATTTCCGGTAATAATCTCAATCCAAGATGCTTTCAAAACGCAGCTCAGCATTAGGGCTGGTTAGCGAATATTTTTCAATATTACATGAGCCCTTTTTCCGAACAGGTGCTGCGCCTCGTAGGACAAGTGTGTGCCAAGTGCCTTCTAGTTGGCCTTTGACTCGATAAGGGGCCGGGCTGCAACCCTTCTTGAAAACGTAAGCCGTCCCCTCAATTGGACGGCCAGTCGCAAAATAGTCCCAAGGATGGCCTTTGAACAGAACCTGACCGGGCGATATTGTTCCACGGATCGACTTCTTAGGGCTTTTATAAGCTATGATCCCGTTCTTATGGTCGACCAGCATCAACGACCCATTGTGATCAAATTCCGGCGATCGCGTTGTCACCGAGACCTTTCCTGGGTGCGGTAAAATACCCTGTTTAGTGTCCGTTTTAGCGGCTGCTACCATAACCTCCTGACGATCTGCACCTGGAAAGCCCTCTGCCAAAACTTCTTTTCCGTCTTCACACTTTTTCCAAAGATGGTAGCTGCCATCGATGAACCGCCAAGTCGGAAAACAAAAGCCTGGCCCACCAATGACAACATCCGCCATCTGCCCATTCTCACGTGGCAGGTATTCAAGTCCGGCAGAATCAAAACCAAACTCTCTTTTCCAACCACCATTTCCATCAGAGATCAGTAGATAAATATTCTGGGTGGCTCTGCCAAAACACATGCTCGCGCCATTCCCCAGTTCCGCTGGAGAACTTGCAATCTCGAGTTCCATTATACCATCACCGTTCAAATCGATCTGCTTCACTGCATAGCTAATGCTGGTTCCCGCGTCTTTGACACATGCGGCAACGCCGTCTTTTTCAAAAGCAACAATTTCGGCGACAGCTTTATCAACGATCTCTTTCGACCAAATGGCCTTGGCACTCTTAACCGAAACTGCGCTACCTGCTGATTGATCAGCCTGCGAACGATTAAGTTTGTATCGCTCAATTTCTTCCTGATTGAATACGTGCATCTCATTTGGCGGTGTCTTGAACATGATCTGCGTGACCGCTGGCGGTGTATCAAATCTGCTTAACACTTCTATAATGTCCGATATTGCCAATTGAGCGCCGACTAAATCAGGTGAGTCTGACGAGATCTGATGAACCCCGAGCTCGCCATCAGCCTTGCGCTCCTTGCCCGACAAGAAGATATAAGAACATACGGAATAGCACTTGCTCGCTTTTGGAATGTAAGTTGCCAGGGCTCGCTGGTTAATGTCGTCGGCTATAAGCAACCCAGCCTGGACGTTGCCACCATCGCTATTCAGTATCACCAATTTGGCATTAGGTGCTGCCCGGAGAGCTCTACGAAAATCCAGAGCAGCCCCTGGCTCAATGATGCCATTCATCTCGATTACATTTGGCTTAGTATCATCAACCGTAAAGGGGCCGAAGCTAGTTTCAGACGCTGAAGCCGCTCCAGCGGAAATTATAAAAAAAGCTGACAAGGCGCCTGCAACGGCGCAAACAAAAGACTTACGCATAACCCACCCCATTTTTAGGTGATCTAGCATCAACCACGAGGTGCAGACAAGGATGCGTTTCTACGTATGCAATTCATCGTTACCGGAGGTCGCTCCACCGTGGGTTGGTATCTCACCCTCTCCGCCATTTTATTATTGAAAACAGACGCTTAAATGGAATACGCCCTCGCCGGGTGATTTCGGCTGCGCGACCCAGTGATAATTTCAAATCGCGAGCCACGCTTGCGGCACGGTCGTTCTAGATGTATCGAGCAGCGTTTTGCTTCAGAATAACGCAGAGCATCATGGTAAACCAATTCAATGCCGGATTTATTAGTGGCTCACAGGCTGCATCCGACCCTCCTAGTTGATCAAGATCCAAATTCTCCGCCGACAACATGCTGTGAAACAGTCTGTTCCTGAATGTGACGAAAAAAGATGGAAATTCGCTAAAGGGAATGTCAATCTTACTAGCGGCGGTATCTATCGAAGCTGTTAGTCTCTCCGCAGAGATAACGTAATCGTAAATCTGCTTCGTATACCTTGCGTCCCAGGTGAGATCTCCTTTTGAGTAGAAGACTTCCATCTTTAGTTTTTCGTAGCCTCCCTCTTTAGCGAGAATGGATACAAACTTCCGGAATATTGCGAGATCTCCATCCCGCGGATTCTGTGGAAGCCCCTTAAGGAACTCGAGAGATTTTAAATAGTTATGCTCAACACTCGCGTAAAATAGAGGCAGAGCTACAGACGTCATTTCGATAAGTCTATATATATGAAGGAAAGCTCGAGTATACTGATTTTTACTCCAACATGCCAAAGTCAAGCAAAGCTCACCTTTAACTTTCATCCAAAAATCTTTATTAACCCCAGATGTCTTACTCAAGTATTTATCGACATCATCTAAAGACATATCCCCATCAAAAGCGGAGTTTATTATTTCTTTAAGGGAATTTACCTTTAGCTTCCTAACGGCCTGTGTAAGAAAACAGTTTCTTAACTTTATTACAGAACCGTCTGATTTGTTGTGAAGATTTACTGTGCCACAAAGTATTCTTAAACACTCAAAGGCGTGAACCCCTTCCTCATTGACGCCGAAAGGCTTTCTGATGCCCAGTTGTGATAATCCGTCTTTGATTTTGAACGTCGATGGCATTTCAGTCGGTCATCGTTTCATTGAAAAAAAGCTCTTCTAACTGCGATTGATCAAAAGCCGCAAGCTCAGCAATATTCTCGATATAATGACGACTTAACTCTCTCCGATATTTCCCGACATTCACTTTCGATGTATTAATAGCATCGAAGGCTGCTTCGAATGTAATTATTTTCTGACTGAAATCTGCAGGATTAACAGCCCTTATATCATTAAGTGATCGTTTCGCACCTACTGTAAATCCAATAAGATTATTGACTTGGCGCAGCCAATCTCTGTTTTGATCGACAGACTGAAGTCGTGCGATCTCAGTTAATATCTCTGAAAATGTGTATTGTGCGTTTGTTATGTCAGATTCCATTACCCGACCAACGAGTATTTCGTCCAACTTACTCTCTATTATTTTGGTATTCTGGTTATGCAAACTATCCGATAGGTAAGCAGTATAAGCCTCTGCTACATCGGACATACGGAAAGCGTTGCGTATCTTTGTTAACTCTGTTTGTTTCTCGCTAACTACTTCCAGGTTTGTGCCAGAGATATCTATCGCACCTTTGGTCAGCATTTCGATCTGATGCCGAGCAGTCATAGGCTTTTGCCCGTTATTGAGTGTTATCATCCTATACAAAAGAAGATCATACCTCTCAGCGACGATAACATTAACGTAGAGAGTGCGGGTGCCGACGTAACCGTTTAATGTCGAAGCATCCTTGAGGGTTATCATTCTTTGCATACCGTCAAGGATGTATCCATCAGCGATATTATTGTTGATAAATTCGCTGAGAACCTCAGGATCAGCTTCGGTTGAAAGCGCAGGATTTACAAACGCAAGAGTAATCGGTGGCATGACGCAACCTGAAACAATATCGTTCCGCAGACGATCATAAAACTTTTTACTTTGAGCTTTTCTCTGCTCTCCAAAACGATCTAGGAGAGGAAATATATTCGCTATCGCATAATCAAAGTTTGTGACCGCGGATATAAAAGCGCTCTTAATGACTAAGTCACGAGAAATATGCAAAGGCTCAAGCATACAGTGGATCCGATCGCTTTTCTGCTTCAACTCGCTCGTCACTCGGACGGGCAAGAAGATTAAATCTATTCACCCGACCCTTTTCGTTTAGGATTAGGTATTGTAATACTTACATATTCAGCATAATCGTGGACTTACGTCCAGAGGACATTACCTTATTACTCCAAGAAATTTTAAGTCTCGACCTCCCGGCTAATGAAGTCTACCAGCCGGGATAATTCTTGGCTCCCCATCCGGGGCGTCCTACGCGTGATCTTCAATATCTATTGGAGATCATGCTTTGGCAACCATCCGCAAACTCAGGGGGCGCTGGCAAGCCCAGGTTCGCAGACGTGGAATGAAACCACGCTGCAAATCGTTCGACAGCAAGACAGAAGCCGAGAAGTGGGCGCGCGATCTGGAAAGCCAGGTCGACAAGTTCGGCGCTGCACCAGATACGCGCATACTTGAAAGCACGACGCTTGGCGCGTTGATGAAGCGATACGCTGAAGAAGTCTCGCCGTCGAAACGTGGCGCTACTCAAGAGACACAGCGCTTAGGCGTGCTACAGCGTCACGATCTCGCTTACCGGACACTGGTCGGCTTATCTCAGCAGGACATAGCTTCGTTCAGAGACGAGCGTCTGAAAACAGTGAAGCCAGCCACCGCAGTTCGTGAGCTTGCAATCCTCAGTCACGTTCTTGACGTCGCCATGCGTGATTGGGGCTACCCCCTCGCTCAGAATGTTGTGAAAATGATCCGGCGACCGACAATCAACAATGCACGTTCACGCCGCTTGAGTGCGTCCGAGGAGCAGCGCCTTCTCGATGCTTGTGATGAGGGTAAGATCGAATGCTTTCGCACGCTGGTCGTCCTGGCAATCGAGACCGGGATGCGCCGTGGAGAAATTCTTGGCCTCAAGTGGTCAGATATTTCTCATAACCGGAGGGTGATCTCATTGGCTATGACCAAGAACGGCACCAGTCGCGAGATTCCACTATCAAAGCGTGCTTATGAAGCACTGATGACACTCAAGCAGAGCGACACCATAGATAAATCTATGCCGTTCGGCATGACGATCTCAGCTTTCGAGCAGACGTGGAAGCGCGTGATCAAGCGCACCGGCATCGTGGATCTGAAATTTCACGACCTACGCCACGAAGCCGTCAGCCGCTTCTTCGAGCTTGGACTGAACATCATGGAAGTCAGCACCATATCGGGGCACCGCGAGCTGTCGATGCTGAAGCGCTACACGCACCTGAACGCTGAGAGCCTGGTCAGTCGCCTCGGTTAACTCAACCATTAATTGATTTACGACGTTTACATTCAACCAATTAAACACCCGCCAATGTAAACATAGCGCTCCGAAAGCACTGAAAATAGCCACCAACGACAATCATAGCGATTAGAATGTTGATGAATATTCGTGTTTTAGGTGCGCTATGTTGACGTATGTTGACAAAAGTTTACGTATTTGGGCCGATTTCGACGTTTTTGGGAATCTGTCAACATTGGCCTATGCCGGGACGATCTATCTCGAGATTGAAGCCCCTTCTAAAGCGCTGCAGATGATCACGTAGATCGATCTATGATAACACTTCGAACGTCACCGTAATAACTCGCTTCTTGGAGCCCTTACGGTGCAGCGCCGAAAACATATTCGATGGCTTTCCCACAGCGACCCGAAATCAGCCCAGGCAATTCATACCGGATGCAACTTCTGAGTATCGAACCCACGCCCCGATGATGCCTGGTGGACGATAGACGTAGCCAGACGTATTTGCCTGGACGATTGTAAGAGACGCGCCGCCGCCATCCTTCTTCAGCGTCGGTGAAATGCAACCTCCTCATTAATGCACGATCAATCTGCCGAGCGTTAGATCAGCAGCAGCATGTATGATGCCGATCATCGAAGTCTTAGAAGAATGCAAGTGTGCCAATGGGGATGCCTTCCGTCTCCGGAATGAAACTTGGGTCGGATCCTCCCATATCAAAAAATCGCCAGAGAGACTCACTGGCGAGCACCGACGACCCGGAAGCACAATGTCAGCACCAAGCACCACGGAACGCGCTGGTGACGATCCTCGAGTCAAAGAGATTCGTATTCTGACAATCGCATACAGTCCGTTTCGTTTGTTGCTATAAAGTAAGTAGCCGATCAGGATTTAGCACCAAACTGGCGCCCCTTTAGATTTTTCTGACAAAGTGAAGCGTTCCGTTTTCTCGGGCGCTATAAATGAAATAGCAGCGCTGCACATCTATCGAAACTCAAAACGGTCAGGCCATCCTGTCCGAAGGAAAAACTATGTCAAAAATTGACGATCTGGAGATTGCTAAGCGCAACGACGCAATTGAATCACTGCGTTTGGTTATGCCAAGCGTATTGAAAGGAGAACGAGATGCAGCACACTCAAAGTGGTATGCTTATCGCTTCATGACGCCCCTTGAGGCGACGAAGCTTTTCGTGAAACTTTATCGGGTTGGCTATAAAAATTATCTCCGTCGTGAGAACGATCACGGGTTGGCTGAACGCGCCCAGGGCTTAAGCACTCGCATTCTCGGCCATCCTAGTCGTTCATTGACAGAAGTATGGAACGCTAGGCAGCGAGCGGATCTTCTCGGCTTGCCATACGAGCTGCTGATTGAATTCGGGTTCTGGTTTGCGAGTAACTACACCTGGAAGAATGCACCTCGTCCGGCTCAGCTTTTCGGGTCCAAGAATTCGGGTGTAGCTTGGCCGATCGAATTTGAAAAATGGTTGTTGGAACGTCTCCCCACTGTCGTCAATCGCTTCGGAGATCTTGCTCAGTATCGTATCGAACATTACCGCGGATTCCCGGTGCAGAATGAATTTCGTTCTTATCTGTTGGAAACACTGGGCGAGAGTGTAGGCAACTGGTCACTGAAACTTGAACGCCAGTGTCTCGCGACCCGCCATTTGCCGTTACGTCTTGCCATGAAATCTGTTCCGAAAGGCGGTCGCAAGAGTGTGGTGAGAAATCTTCGTTCTGAAATGTCGAGTTATGCTACCAATGAAAATGTTGCACCTCTGCAAGAGTTAGATCTTGCTCCTGCATGCTTTGGCATCCCCGGCGCTCATTCCGCAGACGCTAAGCAATGCATCGAATGCCCATTGTTTACTCGGTGCGCCGGAGCCACAAAGTCTGTCACTAACTTTATGGCTGACAAACATGGCAGTGTTTCACCGGTGGCAATGGACCGCCTCAACAACCGGCGTGAGAAAACGAGGGCGCGGGTCGCAAAGCTTCGCCGTAACCGGGACCTGAAGATGGCAGCGGCTGCAGTTGCACTTTAACCGGATGAACTTGTGACTGTAACGCCCGGCTTAATATCTCTTCTTCTTATATAAGTAAGAAAGAACTTATGTTGAGCGTTACAGAATAAGCCAAAAAATCCGGTTATAATCGGATATTCCCATTAAATATCATGAAGAACACACCACCTCCGGTGGCGTGAACAATTTTACTGACGTTAGAGAAGAACGTGAAATACGATAAATTAAACCTCCGCCGGTTCTTCCGTAATCGGTTTGAATCATTCGTAGACCACGATGACGTGTCCGGTGCCTATGTGAATGACGGCGTGCCACTTACTCTTGGCGATGTCTGCAAGCTGCTTGAAGATGACATCGAACCGTTTCCGCTGAATTACGATCAGGACTTCCGTAAGGTCTGCGGTCATGAGTATCTGATCTGGCTTCGTCAGCCGCGGACGTATGGAGATGTAGCTCGGCTGCTCGCATATCGCGTAAAAGCCCTGAACAATGGCGTGCAGCGGCCCAGTGGTCGCTGGGTATCAGCATTGCTGCGTGGTGAGGAGATCACACAGTCGAATATCCATTTGTCAGCTAATCGGCTTACTGACACCATCACCAACTAATGAAATCAGTCTCATCTTACTTTTAAGCGTTCTCGGATGAATTGAGTAATGCTTGGCAAGATCCTCGAGGCTGATGCCATCATCAACGAATGCGCTGGTCGCTTCAGCTATCTGTTCCGGTGACATAGCTGGCTTGCGACCGATACGGCTGCCCCTTGCTCGGGCAGCCGCCATACCAGCACGCGTGCGCTCGCTGACCAATGAGCGTTCAAATTCGGCCATCGCAGCAAGCAGATGGAAAAGAAGTCGTCCGCCTGGCGTCCCGGTATCAATGCTCTCACTTAATGAACGGAATTGAATACCACGCTCCTCAAGCTCCCTGACGAGCTTAATGAGATTGAATAATGAGCGCCCCAACCGATCGAGCCGCCAGACGGTCAACGTATCACCGGCGCGCAATTGCTTGAGTAATTTCGAAAGCCCTGGTCGGGTGAACTCGGATCCAGATATGCCCTCGTCGGTCAGCACAGCGTGGCAACCGACAGCTCGCAGCGCAGACAGCTGCAAATCAAGGTTCTGTTCCGTTGTGCTTACGCGGGCATACCCGAGGTTTTGCATTGTGCGATGAGCCTTACTATTCCGGGATCTTGCAGCGAATATACCCGGTAAGGGATTGATTTAAAGGAACCTTTTTGTGCAGAGCGGGTTTTCTGTTGACCACGGAAAGGCGACTGAAGGATATCAGCAGCTTACAGTGATGACGAGTTTGCGGGATCTTTCATGTCAGAAAGGTTCCCTTTCGTGCAGCTCCAACATCATGAATGTCACGCATATGAAGCTCGTTTCGTCGGTCGTCACAACATTCACCGCCAGCCTATTAGGCATTAGTGCATCAATGGCTGCTCAGGCTGATGTCTTTCTTTTCCTTGACGCGCCGACGGCAAAAACCTCCATCGATGCACTGAGTGGCAGCTTTCAAAGTGAGCTCGTCGATAAAGATCTGACTGAACGGTTTGTAACAGATCGCCCTCGTCTCACACTTTCATGCAACGACAAACAGACCCAGATTCTTCACCTTTATATACCCGGCGACCTAAACCCTTGGCCGACCTTCAAAGGCAGCCTTCCGACCGAAGGCGAAGTGAAAACCGTAAATGGATTTGCACCCTACACCGGATATCTCTTAGCGGCATCGTTTGGATCAGGACTTGATATCACGATGGGCGTCGGAGACAGGGCAGCAGGCATCGGTCGTGCATGGTATGAAGGTATGCCAATCACTTTGACCATTCCATCAGGAAGCGATTTGCCTGATATAAACATCAGCCTCTTTGGCGCAGATCCAACAAGGCACTTCACGACTGAACTTGCTTCAGCAATCAACGTTTGTGAAATTTTCTCTAATCCCTGAGACTGTGCGCTCGCACTGATATATTGCCTGCCAGCTCACATACCGCGTTTAATCAAACCGCGGCATTTGCGGCCAGCCATTTTTCCAAAGCCACTATTAGGACTGGCTGAAGCTGTGTGACCCTTGCTAACGCCATTCCTAAAGATGCATTTAAACGTGCGAAACCCATCTCGGCCATCACGTCCCCAATTTTGAGATGGCGTTTAGACATAATTTCATCAATCCGGGCGACAGCCAACGGAACCAAGCAACGGTTAGCGGCTATCGGAGCAATAGGCATTGCTCCAACAGAAACTGAATGCACAACGGATCTGCCTACACCGAGCCATTTTAAGAACTCGCGCTGCTCCGAATGATTAGCCTTTTCCCAAGCATTTTTCATCTCGTGCAAGCGAGTGCGCTTGGTCTTCAGTCCAGCAGCCAACGCGGCATCAGTAACTGTTCGATATTTTCCAGCTTTCAGATCGGCGTATATCGCTGGGTGATCACGCTTCAGACGATCTTCATAATACGTAGCGTCGCGAACTGTCTTCTTTGGCATTGTCATATTTGGCTCTTGGTCTTCAGTAACAGCTCAATAAGACTCGCTGGCGCGTTTGGCATGTCTATTGCTGTTTTGCAACGCACGAATGCGCGGAACCAGTCGGGAGCGATTGGGAGGAAACACAGCTACTCTCCGCCCCATCACGAACTGATATTGCACGCTTTTAAACTTTCAGCGATCTTTACGTGAATATGAAGGGATTCGGGGCATGAGCAAATCTTGGATGGTGCGAGCTGAACGCAATGGGCGACTGTTTGACACATTCAGAGACCAGTCGGCAGTGGCAATTGGCTGGAACGACATAGGCGATCTATCAAAAATTAAGACAAGAAAAGCCATAGCGGATCTTGTTTCTAAAGCTTTTCCCAACGCGAAGCCTCAGTCAATAGCGATGGCCGCCGGACAATTGCATCGTTTCGTCAACGAGATCGACGTTGGAGATATGGTCGTGACCTACGATCCCTCTCGGCGTGTTTACCTGGTCGGAGAGATCGCCGGTCCCTATCGCTACGACACTTCGCTCGACCCCGAAGATGGGCAATTCAGACCAGTGCGATGGCACGGCGAAGTAGGCCGTGATCTTCTATCTGTTGAAAGTCGAAACAGCCTAGGTTCCATCTCGACGTTGTTCCGTATATCGACCGAGGTTGCGGTCGAATTGAAGAAAGCCCTAGCATCCGGACAAACTGCAACCAGCGAACCCATCCCAGCCGTCATCGAGTCATCGGAAGATGACCTATTCAAATCTATGGAGAGCAGAGCGCACGAATTTATTAAGGATAAGGTGAACGCGCTCACTTGGGACGATATGCAAGAACTCGTCGCAGGGCTACTACGTTCACTTGGCTACAAAACAAGTGTGTCCGATGCAGGCCCTGATCGTGGTAAGGATATTGTCGCCTCACCGGACGGCTTCGGATTCGAGTCACCACGCATCGTCGTTGAAGTGAAACACCGGAAGGGCGCAATGAGTGCGCCTGACGTTCGCAGCTTCCTCGGTGGTCGGCATCCACAAGACAAGGGACTCTATGTTAGCACTGGAGGCTTTACCCGTGAGGCGCGCTATGAAGCTGAGCGGGCAAATATCCCCCTCGCTTTAATGGACCTAGATGACCTTGTGAAAAGCCTCCTGGAGCAATACGAAAAGTTCGACCTGGAAACGCAACAGCTTGTGCCACTAAAGCGTATATTCGTGCCAGCCTGGAACTAGTTGAGACTGCTAGGTTTTATGCTCCTAACCATTGGTTCAGATTTATAACAAGAAGCTAATTTCGATGCATCTTTTTAATCGTAAGACTCTGAAGCGCTATATAAAATCCGACCCCATACCGTCACTTCATCTGGCGGCACTTAACGATTGGGCAAACTTAGTCATCTCAGGTAGGATTGAACACCTGAAGGAAACTTCGTTACATGGGCAGTTTGCTTCCAAGATCGTTGAGGGAGTTTTAGGCTACCACGGTCCAGCTAGCGGAGCAGATTACAATGTTTCTACCGAGCAAGCCATCTTGCGTGGAAGTGTCGATCTCGCTCTAGGTCATTTTGGGGGAAAGATACCAGAGATTATTGCCCCGTTTGAATTGAAGGGCGCGGATACCCACGACCTTGATGCAATAATGCCAGGTCGGAACAAGAGTCCTGTTCAACAGGCTTGGGAATACGCCATGAATGCGCCTGGCGTGAAATGGGTGATAGTTTCGAACATGATTGAGCTGAGGCTCTATGGCTTTGGTGAAGGCACTTCTGCCTATGAGACTTTTCGCCTCGACCAACTTACGAACCCGGAAGAATACGCACGCTTCATACTGCTCCTGTCGGCGGAAAATCTACTGTCTGGCCGAACAGCTGGTCTTCTGAAAGAGAGCCGCCGCGAAGACAAGGACATCACTGAAAGTCTTTATAAAGACTACAAGCAATTGCGCCTAAAGCTTCTGAGCGCCATCGAGAAGGCCGATGCTGCTATTGCCCCCCTCGATGCCATCGCGATCGCGCAGAAGATCCTGGATCGTGTGCTGTTCATAGCATTTGCAGAAGACACCGGCTTACTGCCAAACAACACTCTAGAGAATGCTTTCGTTGCACGCGATCCTTATAATCCTCGCCCCATTTGGGATAATTTCAAGGGCTTGTTCCGCGCAATTGACCTTGGCAACACCGAACTTAGTATCCCGCGATACAACGGAGGCCTGTTCCGAGATGACGCGGTAATCAACGGACTCACCATACACGATGAAATCTGCGATGGTTTCAAGACCCTCGGCGGCTATGACTTCGCCTCTGAAGTCTCGGTCACGGTCCTCGGCCACATCTTTGAACAGTCAATCGCGGATGTGGAGCGTCTGCAAGCGATCGCGCGCGGTGAGGAGGAAGAATCCGAGAAAACCACCGGCACAAGCGGGCGACGCAAGCGGGACGGCGTCGTCTATACACCTGATTACATCGCGCGCTTCATCGTAGCTGAAACGCTGGGCACACATCTGCGGGAAATGTTCGAAGACACATTGCGCGATCTCGCTAAGAAGGGCGCGGATGTCACCGATTACGAAAACATCCCCTGGCGAAAAAAAACGGCTGAGCTGGAAGCTTGGCAAGCCTATCGCGATCGCCTGAAATCCTTGCGCATTGTCGATCCCGCCTGTGGCTCCGGTGTATTCCTGATCATGGCCTTCGACTTCATGAAGGCCGAACTGACTCGCGTGAACGAAAAGATCAAAGACCTGCTGACGAAAGCTGAACATTTTGGCGATCTGCTCGACTATGTCCCTGACAGCGAGATTCTGACCGATAACCTCTTCGGCGTGGATGTGAACGAGGAAAGCATCGAGATTACCAAGTTGTCGCTCTGGATCAAGACCGCCCGCCGTGGGAAGGTTCTGGACAGTCTGTCGGGCAATATCCGCGTTGGTGACAGCCTGATCGAGGACAGCAACTTCGCCTATCTCGATCACGCCTTCACCTGGGAAACCGCTTTCCCCAGCGTCTTTGCCGAAGGCGGCTTCGACGTGGTCCTGGGCAACCCCCCCTATGTGCGGATGGAATTCCTGAAGCTGCTGAAACCCTATCTGGAAAAGCGCTATGAGGTCGTGTCTGACCGGGCCGATCTCTACTGCTATTTCTACGAACGAGGCCTACGCCTGCTGAAACCAGGCGGGCGCTTGGGCTACATTTCCTCTAATACTTTTTTCAAGACCGGCTCAGGTAAGCCCCTGCGCGAATATCTACTGAAAGAAGCCACCATCGAAAGCGTAGTCGATTTCGCCGACCTGCAAGTCTTCGAGGGGGTGACCACTTATCCAGCGATCCTGACCATGAAACGCGGAGCCGCGCCAAAAGGACACGAGCTGCGTTTCTGGAAGGTGGATACCCTGCCGGAAAACAACTTCCTCGCCACCTGGGAAGCTGCCGCCGGACCATATCCACAAACGGCCCTGAGGACCGGATCATGGGAACTGGAAAAACCCGCCCTGCGCGCCCTGCGCGACAAGATCAGGACAGGCAAGAAAACCCTAAAGGACGTCTACGGGTCACCGCTTTACGGTATCAAAACAGGTCTGAACGCGGCCTTTGTGATCGACAGCGCCACCAAGGAATGCCTCTGCGCCCAAGACCCCCGGTCCGCCGAGCTGCTAAAGCCGTTCCTCGAAGGCAAAGACCTGAAACGCTGGCGGGCCGAACCGCGCAGCCTGTGGCTGATCTACATCCCGCAACGTCGCATCAATATTGATGACTATCCGGCTATCCGCGATTGGCTAATGCCATTCAAGGATCAGCTGGAAAACCGGGCCACGAAACAAGAATGGTTCGAACTACAGCAAGCACAAGAAGCCTATGCACCAAATTTCCAACCACCAAAAATTGCCTACGGTCATTTCCAAGACCAGCCGATCTATTCCATGGAAACGACGGGGGCGTATTCCAACAACAAGACCTACTTCATCCCAAACGGTGGCTGGGACTTGCTGGCTGTTCTGAACTCGAAAGTTATCTGGTTTGATTTTTGTTCAAGGACCACTGCCGTTCGGGGCGGATGGCGCGAAGCAACCGCGCAGCATGTGGAAAAGCTCCCTATGCCTGTCATCCCAGATAATGCCAGTATCGAACTTTCTCGTCTGGCCAACGTAGCGCAAAGGTCTGCTGAAAATCGCCTCGCCCTGCAAACGGCCCTAACGCGGCGGATTCCCGACCTCTGCCCGCCTGAACGCGAACCCAAGCTAACAACACGTCTTAAGGAATGGTGGACCCTGCGCGACTTCGCCGCCTTCCGCGCCGAGGTGAAGAAGGTTTTCAAGGTCGATATCCCGCTGGCCGATCGCTCCGACTGGGAAGACTGGATCAACCGCGACCGCGCCGAGATCGCCCGCTTGACTGCCGAGATAGCCCAAGCCGAAGTCCAGATCGACAGCATCGTCTATGATCTATTCGACCTGACCGAAGACGAAATCGCATTGTTAAAACGCGTTGTATGAAGATGCATATCAAACAAGGCGTGAGACATCTTTGATGCGCCGCGGCCACAACCGCGGCACCTCGACGGCGCACGCTCGGCATTCACCTGAAATGCTCGCAGCCGTCACGATTTTTTCGGATCGTTCACGGCGCTGCATAACGCTGAGAAGTAGTTGAATTGGCCCAAGACCCCGCACTCGAAATGCGGCGTGGGGGTAACTCCACCGTGGGTTCGAATCCCACCCTCTCCGCCATATCACTTCAAGGTCGCGTGTTTTCCTGACAAGTATTTTCGGGCTTGCAGACCAGTCCGGTCTGTGCCAGCAGATCTGCCACACCGTCACGCGCGCCCAACCCCTCGGCATCGCACAGATATTCCATGTGATCACTCAAGTATCCGGCCATCGGCGCACGCCAGTCCGGTGAGGTTTCGATCATCTGTTCAGACGTATAAAGCAGATACTCGACATATGCCCCATAGGCGGTGAGCTCGGTCGTGCCTCTCAGCGAGCAATAATCGGCCTGCGCCAGTTCGGGTTTTTGCACCGTCAGATTCAGGAACTCGCGATATATTTCGCGCGCAGTCTGGTCGCGCTGAATGAGATCGGCCTGACTGACTTGATAAGGAATGATAATCAGCGCCGAGAGCGCGGCAAAGGCCGTCGCTATCCCGCCCAGAGCGGCCAATTGTTCAGTATTGCGCCGTAACCAGTTCCACATGTTCAGACCTTGGGTTGCTCATGGGTGGCACAATGGATACCGCCGCCAACCTCACCCACCGGATCGATATTCAATGTAACAATCTCCCGACCGGGATAGAGTTTGCCAAGAATAGCCGCAGCCCGTTCATCGGCTTTACGATCCCCGAACTCGGCAGCTAACACCGCGCCGTTACAAACATAGTAATTGACATAGGAAGACACGAAATCGCTGTTGCTCGAACGTATGTCATAAGGTTCCGGCAAAATGACCATATCCAGCTTGCGCCCCTCGGTATCGGTTGCTGCAGCCAGTATGTCATGCGTTTCAAAGGCGGCAGCCGACCAGGGGTCGTCGGGATCGATCTTATCTCCCATCTGGATCAGCAACTGTCCGGGCTTAACAAAACGGGCAAGCGCGTCGATATGATAATCGGTGATATCGGCACCGATGATCCCGGGTGCCCAGATCATCTTGCGTGCACCCATCGTGTCCAGCAGCATCTTCTCGATTTCAGCTTTGCTGCCCCGGTTTCGGTTGGCATTGATGAAGGTGCTTTCATGAGCGATCAGCGTGCCGTGGCCGTCGGTTTCAACTCCTCCCGCCTCGCCCACCAGACCTGCGTCGAAAACCTGCAATCCCATCCGTTCGGCTATCCGCGCCGCGATCTTCCCGTCTGCGCGGTGGGTCTGCTTGTTGCCCCAACCGTTGAAATTGAACTGCGTGATGGCGAGACCACCCTTGCCATCAACAACAAAGGAGGGACCGGAATCGCGACACCACAAATCGTCGGTTGGAATGTCCCATAATTCCACATTGCGCGACACCAGCTTGCGAACAGCAGGATGGTGTTTTGCTGCAGCCAGCATCACAACCGGCTCGAATTCCGCGATAGTATTGGCTATTTTCGCGATCGTTTTCTGAATATCATCAAGAAAATCAGGATCGTCATACACAGCCGGATTCACCGGCCATTGCATGAAAGTGCGTTCATGCGGCTCTGTTTCTTCCGGATACCAAAAACCGGCAGAACGAGCCGATTGACCTTCCGCTTGCCCTCGGCGCGCTTGCACCGACAGACCAACGGCAGCGGCGGCAACACCCAACAAGGTTTGGCGGCGTGTCATCATCCTATCACCATGAAACTAAAAAGTATTTTAGAATATTCTTATATAAAGTAGGACTGCCCGTCCCCCCTGTCAACAGACACCAAACCGGCTTCGCGCGTATCGCTCGGCTATTTATTGACTGCGATCCGAAAGCTCAGAGGCGGCTCTCATTCCGAAAGCGCGCCAATGTTTGCAAGCAGCATGAAGTTTTAAAGGTTCTTCTGAGCAAATCTGTCAAATGCCGTGAGGAAATCGCCAAGGAACTTGGCGGTGTCAGGCACCAGCTTGCCGCTTTCGTCGACGAGCCTATCAACATATGCGAGATAAGCCTCGGGCTGTTGCAAGGTCGGCATATCGAGGAATACCAGCGATTGCCGCAGATGATGATTGGCACCAAAGCCAGAGATATTGCCCGGTGAACCGCTTATAATAGCAGCTGGTTTTCCACTCCACACGCTTTGACCATATGGGCGCGAACCCACATCAAGTGCGTTCTTCAAAGCAGCTGGCACGGATCGGTTATATTCGGGCGTCACAAACAGAACGGCATTTGCCTTGCTCACTTCCGATCGAAACCGCGTCCATGCTGCCGGTGGTACATCCGTATCCAGATCCGGATTATAAAGCGGCAAATCGCCGATCTCGATTGTCGTTAAAGTCATACCATCGGGCACAACAGCGCTCAGCCCCACAGCCACCTTGCGATTAAACGAATCTTTTCTCAGGCTTCCAACCAGAACAGCTACATTCAACTGTGACATCCGCTATCTCCTTTGTTGCAGCAACACGAGCCGTTTCCGACCCCCCACACCCTATAAGCTAAGACAGCACGCAACAATTGGAAGCAAAAACTCAAATCTGATCAAAACTCAATTCTGGATGGGCGGCTTTCCATACCTGGCCGATAGCAACGAAATGTCGTCTTCCCATCAGCCTTGGCAGAATAAAGTGCCGCATCCGCATTGATAAATACACTCGATGCAGAGTTTCCGGATATCTGCGCTATTCCCACAGATGCTCCGAGCCTTAATTTCTGATTATCAAAAATCACATCTTCACAGAGACGGTCAATTATGTTTTGCGCAAGTTTCTCGGTTGTTTCTTTATCATAATAGTTCGATGTAATAACGGCGAACTCGTCTCCACCTATTCTGAAAATACTATTTCCTATTTGATTTATTGTATTGAGACGCTCTCCCATCACCTTAATACACTCATCACCGGCGAGGTGACCATAATCGTCATTTATACTTTTGAACCCATCCAGATCAATGAGCAGAAGAAACCCTGATTTGCTGTCAATGTCGGCATATTCCAGCGCCGAAGTCAGCTTTAAATGGAACTGGCTTTTATTAGCCAGTCCCGTCATTTGATCATATTCAGCAAGATAAACTATCCGATCAAATAAAGCTTTCTGATCAGTAATATCCTGCTTCATACCAAAAATTCGAACCGGTATATCATCCTGACATTCGATAGAAGCCGTGATGCGTATCCAGCGCTTGTTACCGCGGAATGTCCTTATTTCGGCCTCCAGGGTGAAGCCGCTACACTCTGCAATAGCACCCGATCTGCGCTTTTGTAGTTCCTGCCGGGAATTCTCAGTATAGCAAGCCAGTGTCTCAGACCGATTAAGCGGTGCACCCCGTGGAAGCTCAAAAATATCATACACATAGTCCGACCAAGTTAACTCCTCTTCGGGTAACGTGCACTCCCAGATACCGATTTGAGCGACAATAGAAGATTGCCCGTATATTTTTTTGAAATGTGAAAGCGTTTGTGCCTGCTCATTGATGAGTTTTTCTTTGCTTTCTAATTCAAGTCGCAGACACTTCAGCTCATCTCGCAACTGGCTCAGCACGGCGTCATCTTTGATGGGCATTAACACTCTCTACTGTTGCAGCAACAATGACAGTCACATCTTCATATCCCAAAGGATTTTCTTATTAAGCTACTGCTTATTAAGATAACCTATATGCACGTCATGCTCAACGACCCGGAAACTCCACCCCCTCCGTCATTATCTTATCGGCTATCGGGCACTTATAAGTTTCAGAATAGCTCACTTACGGCATAACTGCACCAGCCAAGCATATTCAATTACACTGTCTCCGCACTTCTCGAAGAGAGCCAAACCATGCTAGATCACCAATATGAGTGTGCTATCTTCTGAGTTTCCCATTTATACTCCACCGCTGGAGCCATATATTTCGATCATTCATCGTGATGCGGACATTCTGGTGCTGGACAAGCCAAGCGGGTTATTGTCTGTGCCGGGGCGTCATCCTGCCTTGTCGGATAGTCTTGCGACACGCGTACAAAAACAGTTTCCAAATGCACTGATGATCAACCGTCTCGACAAGGATACGTCTGGTCTGGTGTTGATGTCGCTCAATCGCAAAGCGCATGCCGCAATTGCCGCGCAATTTGAGGCGCGTACAACCCAGAAATCCTATGTAGCAGAAGTATGGGGACGCGTGGAAAATGATGAGGGGATGATTGATCTGCCCTTAGCGATCGATCAGGATAACAAACCTCGCCATCGGGTGGACCGTGAAAACGGCAAGCCCGCTCAGACGCATTGGACGGTTCTGGAGCGTGGCGAAGACACGACGCGGCTCCGCCTGTTTCCGTTGACCGGACGCACTCATCAGTTACGCGTCCATATGAAAGCAATAGGTCATGTCATCCTTGGGGATGAGTTTTACGCGGAAGGAGCTGCACTCACAGCCGCAGACCGCTTGCTATTGCATGCAGAAGAAGTCGCTTTTCGTCATCCGGATGGACGCGATGTTAAATTCACCGTCCCCTGTCCGTTCTAAGAGCAACCATGTCGCAAAAAGCAGAAGCATCCGAGCTTATTGTTGATTTTGTCGGTGGCGCAGTTGGTCACAGGTTCCGCTCAGGTGAAGGCCGGGGGCAGGCACTCGCCAAGGCTGCGGGATTAACCGGCGGTGTCACGCCCGACATAGTGGACGCGACAGCGGGACTTGGGCGGGATGCCTTCCTGCTCGCTTCACTGGGTGCCAAGGTGACACTCATAGAGCGCTCGCAAAAAATGCATGATCTGCTCGCTGAAGGATTGGCACGTGCGGCGGCTGAGGGCGGACAATATGCCGAGACCGTATCACGAATGACCTTGCTGCATGGCGATTCCTGCCAGCTACTCCCCGACCTCAAACCACAAGTGGTTCTGGTTGATCCCATGCATCCGCCACGAGGCAATTCAGCACTGGTCAAAAAGGAAATGCGCCAGATCCGGGAAATCGTCGGCACCGACCCGGATTCCGAAAAGCTGATGCTGGTCGCACTGGAGCATGCGCAAAATCGTGTCGTGCTCAAATGGCCATTGCGTGCAGAACCGATGGCTGGGCTACGCAAGCCCTCCCATCAAATACTGGGCAAAAGCACCCGCTACGACGTCTTCGTTAAAGCAAAAATTGTGACGGCTTAACCTACGAAAGCCATTTCACACTTTTCGGGCTATCCTTTAATTCGAGCACTTCACGTCATAAGAAATGACGGATGGTGTATCGGGTGAGTCCCCCACCGTTGCGACGGAAAGACTGTTGCCAGCATTCTTGTACTCAAAGCCACAGAAGCCAAAGCCCGTTCCCGCACAGCCATCGACCTCGTTGATCCCCATATCCAGCAGGTCCTGCGACGTGCTATCGGGTTCCTGCTTGCTCTGCTCTGGCTGCCAGCCATATTCCTTGAGCATCATGCGTGCCAGAATAATCGGTACATGACGAACATTGGGAACTGTTACCTGCCCTGCGCAGAACTTCTCTTCATTTGGCAACGCGGTAATGACGATACCCTTCCCTCCGACAAGCTTCACATCGGCAACCGGCTGCTGAACCAGATCACCATCCCAAAGGCGCAGAACGTCACCGTGTTCTTCAACACGGCCCAGGCTCAAAGCGGTCTTTTTGGATGCATAGGCGAGTGCGACGAGTTTACCGTTGTCATAAAAGGCAATGTTACCATCTTTCAGCAGGCATGATCCACTCGTACCTTCTTCGGTGTCGGCAACGAAACTAACGACCTGCAGAGAACCAAGTTTCGCTTCACCGGTTAACGTCCAGCCATGCTCTTCAACTGCACGCGCCTCGGCACTTGGCGTCTTGCTGGCCCGGTTAACACAGGATTCCGTCTCTTCATTCTTTTTCGGAGCTTTCGGCAGTTCTGTAAGACGCACAATATCGACCCCACTGACCTGCGAAACAGGGATGAACTTATCCAGTTGAGCTGATGGGGCAGTGTGTGCCTGAGCATTCGCGGAGGTTGCGAATGCCAATGTCATGCCAGCCGTGAGAAGACGAGAGATCATACCAAACCATTCCAAAATCGACGCTCTTGCAGGCAAAGCTGATCATCTGAACAAACGAGGCCCGGCCTGATTCCGGGACAAGATAGCAGTCAAACGTCTATATTAAAGCCAAAACATTGCTTTTATTTTCTCTTGATTACAATTCAACTCGATCGTTCGAGGTAGCGATTTGAATTATTTGAGACTTGGAAGCATTATCGAAGATCGATGATTGGCAACACAGGTGAACAACATTGAGGCAGGATGAAGAAAACCATTGATCTGACAACCGCGCCCATCAATCAAGCGTTGTTGCTCTTTGCCCTGCCCACACTCGGATCTTCGATCCTGCAATCCGCAAATGGTTCCATCGACACAATCTGGATCGGACAGTTACTCGGTACAGATGCGTTAGCCGCAACCACCAACGGCAATCTGGTGATGTTTCTGCTAACGGCCTTCGTCTTTGGCTTCGGCATGGCCTCTACAATTCTCATTGGTCAGTCTTTCGGACGGCGCGATATAGAAACAGCGCGCGCGATAGCAGGCACAACGCTAGGCGCTTTCATTCCGGTCAGCATTATCATCGCAATAATTGGCTGGTTTCTTGCACCCACCGTGCTGGGGCTACTGGGGACGCCAGAAACTATCGAGCCATTGGCGCGTGCATTTCTTCAGGTAACGTTCGTCGCCATGCCTGCCATTCTTATGCAGACCATTTTGATGATGGCGCTTCGCGGTAGCGGTGATTCCATAACGCCGCTCATATTCATGGGGCTGGCCGTCGTTCTCGATATCGCACTTAATCCGCTATTCATTCTGGGCATCGGTCCGATACCCGCTTTAGGCATATCCGGTTCTGCATTGGCTACGGCCATTGCAAATTACATCAGCCTCGCGGCGATGCTCATCTATGTTTACCGCAAGGACCTGCCACTGCGCCTCAAAGGACAAGAGCTTTGGCTTTTGGTACCCGATCTCAAGGTCTTGAAGCTGATTTTCAGCAAAGGGCTTCCTATGGGTATCCAGATGATCGTGGTATCCAGCGCCATGCTCACCATGATGCGTCTAGTCAATCAGGAAGGCGTCAACACGACTGCAGCCTTTGGCGCAACGCAACAATTATGGACCTATGTGCAAATGCCGGCGATGGCTTTGGGTGCCGCCGTCAGCGCCATGGCCGCGCAGAATATTGGCGCGGGTAAGTGGGATCGTGTGAACAGTATCACCCGCATCGGAGTTCTCTATGCAATCCTGATGACCGGCGTTCTCGTTGTTGTGCTGCTCATCGCGGACAGACAGGCCATGCAGATTTTCCTGGGCGCTGAAAGTCCTGCTATTGCAATCGGTCAACATATTGGAAAGATCGCCACCTGGGGCTTTATCGCCTTTGGCGTTTCGATGGTTCTGTTTGGAACTGTTCGGGCAAACGGGCAGGTCATCTGGCCGCTCATCATCCTTTTTGTGTCGATGTATCCGGTTCGCCTGGGCGTTGCAGTAGGCATGCGAGACTGGCTCGGCCCGGACGCGCTTTGGCTCAGCTTTCCGGTGGCTATGCTGTCCACAATGCTCATGGCGGGAGCGCTATATCTTCGCGGCGGCTGGCGCAAAAATCAATCAATGCGCGTCGATAAATTTGAACTGGAAGGCACTGCCGCCGCAACTTCACAGACGGCAGAAGCCGCACCCTCATCCAATGCGATGACGCCTAATCCGCCACATGTGCCGGAGAATAGCTAAAGCGATGCTTGAATGGCTGGCGATGCTCATCTCCGCAGCAACGTTAAGACGCTCAACCCGCAATCATATAAGCCGAAGGCATTTCCGCCTTCGGCTTATAAGTTCAGATAAGGCCTTCTTCTTTGAGTGCCTTCTGCACAGCAGGCCGCGACATCACGCGCTCACGTAAGGCGAGAGCTTTTGGATAAGCCGTGAGATCCACCTTCATAGCCAGCCCCCATCCCAGAATAACTGAGGCATAGGCATCTGCCTGTGTAAATTCTGCACCGAGCCAGTATGCGCGACCGTCTTCCAGTATAGCCTCAAGTTGCCCCATACGGCGATTAACCGAAGCGATCACCGTAGCCCTGGCTTCTTCCGTTGGATTAGGCGCAAATAGGCCACCAAACGCGACGTGCAGGTCACCACAAAAGCCCAGTGCTTCTTGCAAACGTGCGCGTTCAATCGTGCCATAAGCTGGCTTGAATGCTACTACATCCGAATGATCGCCAATGTACTGCAAAATAGCCGCGTTCTGGGTAATCACCACACCCGATTCAATTTCTATTGCTGGCACGGCACCACGCGGATTGATCTTCAGATAGTCAGCACCGCTTGCCGTCTTCTTTTCCTTCAGATCCACGACTTCCAGATCATAGGCAAAGCCAGCTTCGCTAAGAACGATGTGCGGGGCCAAAGAACATGCGCCGGGTTTATAATAGAGCTTCATTGCCATCTCCGTGGGACGTGTTTCACAGCGCTTCTATCAGTTTCTGGAGCTGCGACAATATTTCTTGCAATCACGATGTTGGGATATATTTTTCCAAGTAATTGCCACTCGCGATGTTTTCTTGTCCTGGAACGGCAAAAGCCCCAGCTTATAAGCTGGGGCTTTTTTAATTATCATGAGATTTAGGCCTCGCTGGCAACAAAAAAAACCGCCTTACGGCGGGTTTTTTTTGGTTGCGGGGGCAGGATTTGAACCTGCGGCCTTCAGGTTATGAGCCTGACGAGCTACCGGGCTGCTCCACCCCGCGTTAAGGGCTTAATTTGTATGACCGGATTTGGTATTTTTTGCGCTTATCGCTGATGAAAGCTGTTTTGTATGATTATGAGAAGATGTTGATGATTTGTGTGCTTAGCAGACCTGGCAGCGACCTACTCTCCCGTGTCTTAAGACAAAGTACCATTGGCGCTGGAGCGTTTCACGGCCGAGTTCGGAATGGGATCGGGTGCAGCCGCTCCGCCATAACCACCAGGTCGGCGAAGAACACAAATATGAGAAGCTGGTTGTCTTTCGTGCAGATAATAAAACGATATCAGTTTAAGCGTTTCGAAGCGAAGCTTCGCAAGGCCGACTGGCCGTCGCCGATGTTTCGGCGTGCTGTCCGCAGGCTAGCCTGACGTTAGTCAGGCGCTCAGCCGTAAGGACATAAACTAAACTAATATCTATCGAACTTGGTTCGATGGATATTGTAAATGAGAATGATCAAGTCGATCGAGCTATTAGTACCGGTAAGCTACATGCGTTGCCGCACTTCCACACCCGGCCTATCAACGTGGTAGTCTTCCACGGCTCTGATAGGGAATACTCGTTTTTAGGTGGGTTTCCCGCTTAGATGCCTTCAGCGGTTATCCCGTCCGTATATAGCTACCCTGCTATGCCGTTGGCACGACAACAGGTCCACCAGAGATACGTCCATCCCGGTCCTCTCGTACTAGGGACAGATCCTATCAATATTCCTACACCCACGGCAGATAGGGACCGAACTGTCTCACGACGTTCTGAACCCAACTCACGTACCGCTTTAAATGGCGAACAGCCATACCCTTGGGACCTGCTCCAGCCCCAGGATGCGATGAGTCGACATCGAGGTGCCAAACAACCCCGTCGATATGGACTCTTGGGGGTCATCAGCCTGTTATCCCCGGCGTACCTTTTATCCGTTGAGCGATGGCCCTTCCACGCGGGACCACCGGATCACTATGACCGACTTTCGTCTCTGCTCGACTTGTCAGTCTTGCAGTCAGGCAGGCTTATGCCATTGCACTCGACGAACGATTTCCGACCGTTCTGAGCCTACCATCGCGCGCCTCCGTTACTCTTTAGGAGGCGACCGCCCCAGTCAAACTACCCACCATACACGGTCCTGGACCCGGATAACGGGCCGCAGTTAGACATCCATATAGATAAGGGTGGTATTTCAGGATGACTCCACAATGGCTGGCGCCACTGCTTCAAAGTCTACCACCTATCCTACACATGTCGACACGAATGCCAGTGTAAAGCTATAGTAAAGGTGCACGGGGTCTTTCCGTCTAACCGCAGGAACCCCGCATCTTCACGGGGAATTCAATTTCACTGAGTCTGCGTTGGAGACAGCGGGGAAGTCGTTACGCCATTCGTGCAGGTCGGAACTTACCCGACAAGGAATTTCGCTACCTTAGGACCGTTATAGTTACGGCCGCCGTTTACTGGGGCTTCAATTCAATGCTTGCACATCTCCTCTTAACCTTCCAGCACCGGGCAGGCGTCAGACCCTATACGTCGTCTTGCGACTTCGCAGAGCCCTGTGTTTTTGGTAAACAGTCGCTACCCCCTGGTCTGTGCCACCCTCCAATAGTTGCCTATAGAAGGGTCACGCTTCTTCCGAAGTTACGCGTGCATTTTGCCGAGTTCCTTCAACGCAGTTCTCTCAAGCGCCTTGGTATTCTCTACCAGTCCACCAGTGTCGGTTTAGGGTACGGTCTATATGCAGGAGCTATTTCCTGGAACCGCTTCGCTGCACATTCAATCCAATAAGAATGTACAACACACGCAATCCGTCACTACCTGCAGGCCCACGAATATTAACGTGGTTCCCATCGACTACGCCTTTCGGCCTCGCCTTAGGGGCCGGCTAACCCTGCTCAGATTAACTTTAAGCAGGAACCCTTGGACTTTCGGCGAGGGAGTCTCTCACTCCCTTTATCGTTACTCATGTCAGCATTCTCACTTCCGATACCTCCAGGATGTCTCACGACTGTCCCTTCACAGGCTTACGGAACGCTCCGCTACCACGCACATACGTGCATCCACAGCTTCGGTGTATGGCTTTAGCCCGGTACATTTTCGGCGCAAAGACCCTTATTTAGACCAGTGAGCTGTTACGCTTTCTTTAAATGATGGCTGCTTCTAAGCCAACATCCTGGTTGTTTTGGGATCCTCACATCCTTTCCCACTTAGCCATAACTTAGGGACCTTAGATGGTGGTCAGGGTTGTTGCCCTCTTCACGACGGACGTTAGCACCCGCCGTGTGTCTGCCCAGTAGTACTCCCCGGTATTCGGAGTTTGATTAGGATCAGTAAGACGGTGAGTCCCCATAGCCCATTCAGTGCTCTACCCCCGGGGGTATTCGCTGGACGCTCTACCTAAATAGATTTCGCGGAGAACCAGCTATCTCCAAGTTTGATTGGCCTTTCACCCCTAGCCACAAGTCATCCCGATCTATTGCAACAGATATGGGTTCGGTCCTCCAGTACGTGTTACCGTACCTTCAACCTGCTCATGGCTAGATCACTTGGTTTCGGGTCTAATCCGACGAACTGAACGCCCTGTTCAGACTCGCTTTCGCTGCGCCTACACCTACCGGCTTAAGCTTGCTCGTCAGACTAAGTCGCTGACCCATTATACAAAAGGTACGCTGTCACCCAGAACGAATCTTGGGCTCCAACTGTTTGTAGGCATTCGGTTTCAGGTACTATTTCACTCCCCTCGTCGGGGTGCTTTTCACCTTTCCCTCACGGTACTGGTTCGCTATCGGTCATGCACGAGTACTTAGGCTTGGATAGTGGTCTACCCATGTTCAGACAGGATTTCACGTGTCCCGCCCTACTCAAGGACTTATGATCATGTTGCGTGTACGGGGCTATCACCCACTCTAGCCAACCTTTCCAGATTGTTCCACTTTACTCACATAAGCCACTGGCCTGGTCCGCGTTCGCTCGCCACTACTAGCGGAGTCTCGTTTGATGTCCTTTCCTCTGGGTACTTAGATGTTTCAGTTCTCCAGGTTCGCTTCTAACCCCCTATGTATTCAGAGTTAGATACCTTATTACGATAACTAGAAATCATTTTAGTTCTTGCTCGCGTGCCGTACGCAGCTTGCGCTGCTGGCACTCCGCAGGGGCGGCCCACATGGGCCGACGACCTAGCGGTCTGTATTGGTATAAACC
>NZ_PYSY02000001.1:2277500-2505989 GCF_003049685.1 Brucella pituitosa
TCGGTATGCGCCGACATCCAATTCTTGGCTACAGCCGAATGCATACAGGCGTCGATTGGGCAGCCCCCCGCGGCACACCAATCATCTCATCGGGTACTGGTGTGGTGGAAAAGGCCGGATGGACCAATGGTTACGGCAATCAGACTTTGATTCGTCACGCCAATGGCTATGTCAGCAGCTACTCTCACCAGAATGCAATTGCGCGCGGCGTAACTGCGGGGTCGCGTGTACGTCAAGGCCAGGTGATCGGTTATGTCGGATCAACCGGACTGTCGACCGGACCACATCTTCACTACGAACTGATCGTCAACGGGACCAAAGTTGATCCGCTTCGTATCCGCCTGCCAGATAATAAAGCGCTCAAAGGCAAAGAGCTGGAAGCTTTCAAGCAGGAACGTGACCGTATCGATACGCTCCTGGATACGGATGATGCAGGCAATGGCACTAAGCTTGCCTCCAGCGGGTCGACAAAGAGCTAATAATTCGTCGCCCCGGCCTATTGGCTTATCTAAGAACACACAAAACGCGAAAGCGCGGCGCATCTTTTAGAGCGTGTTTCGATCTGATTGAATCAAATCGAAACACGCTCTAACTGTTTGTTTTAACGCGCATCTTTTCCGAAAACCGTTTCACACTTTTCGGGATGCGCTCTAAAATGCACCGCGCTTTTTATTCATGCTGTCGCCAAGTTCACTCCGTGAACTCGACCGTCACGCCCGCTTTTACAAGCTTGGCCAGCTCTTCAGCATCCCAATTGGTCAACCGTACGCAGCCATGGCTGGATGTTTTGCCAATCCGTGAAGGCTCAGGCGTTCCGTGAATACCGTAAGTCGGCTTGGAAAGCGCGATCCAGACAGTGCCGACAGGCCCGTTCGGTCCCGGAGGAATGGTCAGAACCTTGTCATTGCTGCCCTGTTTGAAGTTGATCTTCGGATTGTAGGTGTAGTTTGGATTGATGGCGATACGCTGCACCTGCACGATGCCCGACGGGGATGGTGTGTCCGACGAACCGATCGTCGAAGGATAGGCCACGACGAGTTTGCCGGTTTCGTCATAGCCGCGCACTTGCTTACGCCCTTTGTCGGCGATGATTCGCGCAACCTTTGTACGCACTGGCTTTCCCAGATTAGGGACTTTGACGATAGAACCCGGCTGGTTGAAGTTGACGCCTGGATTGATCTCTTTGAGATAAGCCTCGTCTATATGAAACTTTTCACCGAGCATTTCCGTGACAGACGTATAGGCCATGGCTGGAAGCTGAGCCTTATGCGCATAATCATCCGGAATGGACGCTACATATTGACGGCCGACATCTTCATTGGTGATCGTATATTCGGTGAAGGCTGCGCCGCCGGTCGCTTCCAGCTCAGCATTGATCGCAGCGTCATCCTTTGGATCGAGAATCTTGCCAGTCATCTCGCCAAAAGCTGCAGCGGCCTTATCGACATTGCTGCCCGAACGACCATCAATGACACCCGGCGATGCGCCTGCCCGATCCAACAGAATCTGATAGGCAGCGATCTTTTCCTTCGCTCCCTGCCCTTTCGGCATTTCTATAGCTGGAGTCATGTCATCGGGATTCGGTACAGCATGCGGTTGCACGGGCGGCTGCTCATATCCCGGGTCACGATTGATGCTGGCGGTCGGCGATTCAGTGTCAGGATATTCAGTGCCAGCGGGCGGCAACTCGGAACGCTGAACCTGTCCGTCGCGATTATAATCGTAAGCAGGTGCTGAAGGGGCATCCGGATAATAGTTCGGATCTTCCGGCACATTGCCAAAGCCGTCATAGGGCGCACCACCACCGACCGGGCCGTCGGACCAGTTTCCGCCCTGCTGACCACCGCGCGCATAACGATCGGATTCGCGCGGATCTTCAATATTGATGACACGTCCGCGTCGGTCGAGCGTTACCTGACGACCATATTCATCAGTGTAAACCCGCACGCCCCTATCGCGGCCTTGATCGCGGCTACGCTCATTACCCCAGTCGAAAAGCTGGGCCATCTGCACGGGCTGCGAAACATTGGTCGTCGCATCGCGCTCTTCCGCATGAGCTGCCGCCCCTGCTGCAAGAATGATTGCAGAACCGAACAATCCGAAGCGAAGCATGCGTAAGAGATGCGACATGGAGGAAACCCTGAATGATCTTATGCCGTATGGATGCAGTTATATGGTTAACAATTGTTTATTCAATAACAGCAAATGCCAGATGAACTGGACATGAAGATGGCCATAAATACCGTTCACGCTTGCAGAAAAAAGGAAAAGCGCCGCAATCGGATGACTGCGGCGCTTTTGAACATCACACATCAGGCTTTACGCGTCTGCGTTTTCCTTCACAGGCTCATCTTCAACCGCCACGCGAATCGGGCGGAAGTTGAGGCGATCTGAGCCGGGCAATATCTTGACGATGGAACCATCAAGAATGTCACCAAGCAGAATACGCTCGGCCAGCGGGTCCTGAACCTCCTTCTGGATGACGCGCTTCAACGGACGCGCACCATAAGCCGGATCATAGCCCTTGTTTGCCAGCCATTCACGGGCATCGTCTTCAAGTTCCAGCGTGATCTTGCGATCATGCAGGAGAGCCTGCAGACGCTTCATCTGGATGTCGACGATCGAACCCATGTCATCACGACGCAGCCTGTGGAACAGGATGATCTCATCAACGCGGTTCAGGAATTCCGGACGGAACGCAGCCCGCACGACACCCATCACCTCATCGCGAACGCTTTCGACATCATCCTTCTCGCCAAGATTGACAAGATATTCAGCGCCGAGGTTCGAGGTCATGATGATGACCGTGTTGCGGAAATCGACCGTACGGCCCTGACCGTCGGTCAGACGACCGTCATCAAGAACCTGCAGCAGCACGTTGAACACATCCGGATGCGCCTTTTCGATCTCATCGAACAGGATCACCTGATATGGTCTGCGACGCACAGCTTCCGTCAGAACGCCACCCTCTTCATAGCCGACATAACCGGGAGGTGCACCAATCAGACGGCTCACGGAATGCTTCTCCATGAATTCCGACATATCGATACGCACCATTGCCGTGTCGTCCTGGAAAAGGAACGAGGCCAATGCCTTGGTCAGTTCGGTCTTACCCACACCGGTTGGTCCGAGGAAAATGAACGAGCCGATTGGCCGGTTCGGATCCTGAAGACCAGCACGTGCACGGCGGACAGCTCGCGAAACCGCCTGAACGGCCTCGCCCTGACCGATAACCCGCTTGCCGATTTCGTCTTCCATACGCAGAAGCTTTTCGCGCTCACCTTCCAGCATCCGTTCAACCGGAATGCCAGTCCAGCGGGCAACGATCTGCCCGACATGTTCAGGCGTCACGGTTTCCTCAAGCAGCGAGCCTTTATTCTCGTTGCTTTCAGCGTCGACAAGCTGCTTTTCGAGCTGCGGGATCGTACCATAGGCAAGTTCACCTGCCTTCTGGAACTCACCGCTGCGCTGTGCGATGGCCAAAGCATTGCGGGCTTCTTCGAGCTGACGCTTCAAATCTGCCGCAAGGCCGAGCTTCTGCTTTTCAGCCTGCCATTTCGCTGTCAGTTCAGCCGACTCTTCTTCCAGATCGGACAGCTCTTTTTCAAGACGCTGCAAGCGATCTATGGAGGCTGCATCGGTTTCAACCTTCAGCGCTTCACGCTCGATTTTGAGCTGCATTGCGCGGCGATCAATCTCATCGAGCTCTTCAGGCTTGGAATCCACCTGCATGCGCAAACGCGACGCGGCTTCATCGACCAGATCGATAGCCTTATCCGGCAGGAAGCGATCTGTGATATAGCGGTTGGAAAGCGTAGCGGCGGCCACAAGCGCCGAGTCAGAAACGCGAACCTTGTGATGCTGCTCGTATTTTTCCTTCAGTCCGCGCAGAATCGAAATGGTATCTTCTACCGTCGGTTCATCGACAAATACCGGCTGGAAGCGACGGGCAAGCGCTGCGTCCTTCTCAACATATTTGCGATATTCCTCAAGCGTGGTTGCGCCAACGCAGTGCAGTTCGCCACGAGCAAGTGCAGGCTTGAGAAGGTTCGATGCATCCATCGCACCATCTGATTTACCAGCACCGACAAGCGTGTGCATTTCATCAATGAACAAAATGATCTGGCCAGCAGCCGTCTGCACTTCTGAAAGCACAGCCTTCAGACGTTCTTCAAACTCGCCACGATATTTTGCACCAGCGATAAGCGACCCCATGTCGAGCGCCATCAACTGCTTGTCTTTAAGCGATTCGGGCACGTCACCATTGACGATACGAAGCGCCAGACCTTCTGCGATCGCAGTTTTACCAACGCCTGGCTCACCAATCAGAACCGGATTGTTCTTGGTGCGACGTGACAGAACCTGAATCGTGCGTCGAATTTCTTCATCGCGACCGATAACCGGATCGAGCTTACCCGCACGTGCATCTTCCGTGAGATCGCGCGCATATTTCTTGAGCGCATCGTAGTTGCTTTCAGCGGAAGCCGAATCGGCAGTACGACCCTTACGCATATCGTTGATGACCTTGTTGAGCGCCGTTGGCGTTACACCAGCAGCGGCCAGAATTTCAGATGTTTTGGCGGATTTCTCTATAGCAAGTGCAGTGAGAAGTCGTTCAACTGTGACAAAGCTGTCACCTGCCTTGTTCGCAAGCTCTTCAGCCAAGGTGAAAACCTTCGCCAATGGCTGCGCAAGATAAAGCTGGTCATTGCCACCGCTTACTTTCGGCAGCTTCTCGAGCGCATTCTGCAATCCAAGACGCACATCAGCAATGCGACCGCCCGCGCGTTCAATCAGAGATGCAGCCAGGCCTTCTTCGTCATCGACGAGCACTTTCAAAAGATGTTCAGGCGTGAACTGCTGATTGCCCGATGAAAGAGCAAAGGTCTGAGCCGACTGAATAAAACCCCGAACCCGTTCCGTGTATTTTTCAATATTCATGATGTCTCCTTTTCCTTCCGACCCATTCTGGCATCGAAAGATATTTGGTGACGGAGCTCCCGAATTCGGCAAGCTCCTTATCCGTCAAATCATATGGGAAGATGGACAGGTTTCGGCAAGACCGTAATCGCTATAAAGGCGCAAATAAAAATGGCGCGGAAAACCACGCCATCTTTGAATATCAATCAGTTGTCGGTTTAAAAACTAAGCGTCGGAATCCGCCGTTTCAGCAACCGGTGTATCGCCAGCGCCTTCATCCTTGGCAACACGACGCGGACGACCCGGACGTCGCGTAGTGCGGCGGACAGGAGCTTCTTCTTCAGCCGAAGCTGCAACTGGTGCTTCAGCCGCAGGAGCAGCCTTTTCAACGACAGGAGCGGCTTCCTCTACGACAACCTTGGCAGGCTTTTCAGCGCGTGCGGGCTTTTCAACGACCGGTGCTGATACTGGAGCTGGCTGTTCGTCAGCTGCAGCAACCGGCGTCTCTACGGAAGGCTGTTCCGAAGTATCTTCTGAATTGAAACGTTCGCGTTGCGGGCGACGACCGCGACCAAGACGACGCTGATCGCGTCCGTCACGGGGTTGCGAGCGGTTTTCCGAACGGTTCTCACTGCCTTGGTCGCCATAGACGACTTCAGCAGGTGTGCCTTCGATAACAGGCTGCGGGCCCGAACCGTTTACTGGCTGCGGTGCGGAAGCGGCTTGAACAAAGCCGTTTTCATTTTCATCTTCATCACCACCATCATTGTCGAAGTTTTCTTCGCGCTGATATGGAATGTTCTGCTGCGCCATGGCAGCCATGATGATGCGATTGTAATGTTCTGCGTGCTGAAGATAATTTTCAGCGATGACACGATCGCCGGACGCCTGCGCGTCACGAGCCAGTGTCGTATATTTTTCTGCAATATGTTGAGCATTGCCGCGGATTTTTACGTCCGGACCATTGCTTTCATAATTACGCGACAGAGGATTGGGGCCCTTGCGGTTATTGTTGTTATTATTATTGTTATTCCCCCGTCCGCGCATGCGCCTGTTCTGCTGTGCTGGCCTCATAGTCATCTCTTTTCAGATTAAAGGGCGTAAAATTCCCGTAGCGTAAAGCCACCGGCTTCGCATTATCGAGCCATGGAGGAAGCACACCCTAAAACTTCCCACACATCGAATGGTTCTGAGTTCCGCACTGTCCATCAAAGACAACACGAACCTTTCGGGTTGGCATTTTGCTAGACCCGATCCGAAAAGACGAACTTCTCGGAACTATTTTTGAAAGTCGTGCACTTCCGTACAAACCATCCCATGAGAAAACCCACATGGGAGCATGACCCAAAGTCGTCATGGAGCATTTCCGCCACCGCCCTCAAGCGGGCAAAACCATTCTGGCTGTATACGGTGGCTGGAAACTAAACGGCTTCGCGTCAAATTCCAAGCGCTTTTTTAGCATCATCGAGCGTTTTTTACAGCGCATCCCGAAAACTGTGAAATGGTTTTTGGACATGATACGCGCTGAAAACATCGTTGGATGCGTCGATCTGTTTCAATCAGACCACACACAACTCCGACACTCGTTCGTTTAAAAGCCCATTGCATCTTTCTGCGTGAAAACCATGGCCCTTCTATGGCCACCGAGATCGCTTGCATTATTGATCAAATGGAAGTCGGCGCTTTCAAAAATCACGCTCACATCGTCAAACTGGCCTGCGCCAATTTCGACGGCAACTATTCCATCCTTATATAAGTACCCGGCCGCATGTTTTGCAAGGGCACGATAAAAATCCAGTCCATCCGCGCCTCCATCAAGGGCCGCCATCGGATCGTGCTCACGCACTTCTCGCGACAGATCCGCGATTTCTTCATGCGGAATATAGGGGGGATTTGAAACAATAAGATGAAACCGCCCACGCACATTGGCAAACCAGTCGCTTTTGAGCGCCGCAAATCTGTCGCTCACGCCATTCATCGCCGCATTGATCCGCGCCATGGCCAGTGCGCCTTCAGCAACGTCCAGTCCGACGCCGTGAAGTTTTTCAAACTGATGCAGCAGTGAAATCACGATGGCGCCGGTCCCGGTGCCCATGTCGAGCGTCGTTGCCCGGCCATGCTGTACGATCAGTTTTTCGAGATAGGGTGAAACCAGCTCAACCAGCGCTTCAGTATCAGGGCGAGGTTCAAGCGTTTCCGGTGAAAGGCGGAAAGGCAAACCATAAAACTCGCGCATGCCGATAATGCGATGTACAGGCTCGCCAGCTATCCGACGCTCCAGTGCGTCATTCAATTGCACGACCTGCACTTCATCAATGAGCTTCTCCGGCGAGGAAATCAGATCAAGTCGCGTTGCGCCGGTGATCCACTCGACCAGAAGCTCTGCGTCGAGATCGGGTGTATCGAGTTCTGCCGCACGCAGCCGTGCACGGCTTGATGCCATCAAGCTATCAAGACGCTCGCCGCTCACGCGTTTTCACCCAGTTCCATCAGAAGTGATGTCTGGTGATCGGAGATCAATGCATCGACCAGTTCGTCGAGCTCACCCATCATCACACGATCAAGCTTATAGAGGGTCAGATTGATACGGTGATCAGTAACGCGGCCCTGTGGAAAATTATAGGTACGGATGCGCTCGGAACGATCACCCGAACCGACCTGGCTGCGACGTGATTCCGACCGTTCACTCTCAGCCTTCTGCCGCTCCATATCGTAAAGACGTGCGCGCAGGATCTGCATGGCACGGGCACGGTTCTGGTGCTGAGATTTTTCGGCCTGCACCACCATGATGCCCGTTGGAATATGGGTAATACGCACAGCCGAGTCAGTCGTGTTGACGTGCTGTCCGCCGGCACCGGAGGCGCGCATCGTATCGATGCGGATATCCTCGTTGCGGATTTCAATGTCGATATCTTCGGCTTCCGGCAACACCGCAACGGTTGCAGCGGATGTATGAATGCGCCCGCCCGCTTCGGTTTCAGGCACGCGCTGCACGCGATGCACACCTGATTCGAATTTGAGCTTTGAGAAGACACCTTTGCCCGAAACCGTGGCAATGATTTCCTTATAGCCGCCTGCGTCCCCCTCGCTGGCCGACACCAGTTCGACCCGCCAGCCTTTTTCGGCTGCAAAACGCTCATACATGCGGAAAAGATCGCCTGCGAAAAGCGCGGCTTCCAGTCCACCTGTACCGGCACGGATTTCAAGGATTGCATTCTTCTCGTCGGCGGCATCTTTCGGCAGAAGAAGAATCTGCACTTCCTGCTCCAGCCCCTCAATCCGCTCAAGCACGCCCGGCAGTTCTTCCACCGCCAGCGCCCGCATCTCAGCATCGGTCGATGCGTCATCGCGCATGGAAGCGAGGTCCCGCGCTTCATTACGCGCATCGGTCAGTTCACGGATTTTGCCCACGACGTCCTGAAGCTCGGAATATTCCGACGCAAGCTTTACATAGGTTTCCGAATCCGGATTGTTCGCCATCTGGCTTTCAATCATCGAGAACCGCTTGAGAAGCTGGTCCATCCGGTCCTGTGGCAATGCGATCATTGGTATGTCCTGGTATCTATAGCTGTTACGCGAATAAGCAGTATTGAGCGCCGCGCGCAATGCGCGGCACCCAAACATTCCATGCAATTTGCTACGCTATAACGGAATATCGTTGTCTTCGGCAAACTGAAGCAGCAATTCACGCATCGAATGTGCGCCATTGGGCTTGTCCAGCTTCTCGTTCAACAATGCATTGAGTTTGCTTACATCAAGCGCGCCAAGCATCGCCTTCACTGGTCCGATATTGGCCGCCGACATGGAAATCGAGCGGAAGCCGAGGCCAAGCAGCGCCATCGCAGTCAACGGACGGCCCGCCATTTCACCGCATAACGTAACCGGCTTTCCATGGCGATTTCCAGCATCGACAATATGACGAAGCGTACGCAGGAAGGCTGGCGAAAGCTGATCGAAACGACCGGAAATCAGCGAATTGCCGCGATCGACCGCCATCAGAAACTGGAACAGATCGTTGGAGCCAACCGAGACAAAGTCGACAATCGCCATCAACTCATCAAGCTGCCACAGAAGTGCAGGCACTTCGATCATCGCACCGAGTTTGAGATTGAGCGGCAGTGTATGAGCAAAGCGGGAAAGATGACGGACTTCGCGATCAATGATCTCGCGCGCGGCCTTCACTTCACTAACTTCCGTGACCATCGGCAGCATGATTTTAAGTTCACGCCCACCCGCAGCTTTCAGCAGCGCGCGCAACTGTGTGCGCAGCAAGCCCGGACGATCCAATGTCAGACGGATCGCGCGCCAGCCGAGAGCCGGATTTTCTTCCTGCGCTGTGGCACGGAAATAGGGGAGCACCTTATCGCCGCCAATATCGAGCGTCCGGAAGGTGACAGGCTTGTTGCCTGCCGCCTCGATTACCGAGCGATAAAGCCGTTCCTGCTGTTCAGCACGCGGGAAAGTCGACGCCACCATGAACTGAAGTTCGGTACGGAACAAACCAATACCGGCAGCGCCCGATGCCGAAAGTTGCGGCAGATCCACCAGCAAACCGGCATTCATCAGCAGCGAGATATCGACGCCGTCCTTTGTCAGAGCAGGCTTGTCGCGCGATTCACGATAAAGCGCCTGACGACGGGCACGGAAACGAACCTTTTCCGCATAGGCGGCTTCAACATCCGACTGCGGACGCAGATGCACGATGCCCTCATCGCCATCGACAATCGCCGCATCGTTGTTTTCAGCCATGGAAACAGCGCCTTTGGCCTGTCCCACGACCGGAATCCCCATCGCGCGTGCAACAATCACCACATGACTTGTTGCTGCACCATCTTCCAGAACCACGCCGCGCAAACGTTCACGCGGATAATCAAGGAGTTCGGCAGCACCCATGGTTCGCGCAACAATGATCGCGTCCTTGGCCAGAGATTCGGCCATGGTCTTTACATCGCGCCCCATGAGCTGTCGCAGCAAACGATTGGCCAGATCATCGAAGTCGGACAGGCGCTCACGCATATAAGGATCGGTCAGATGCACCATGCGCGCACGCGTGTCGCTCTGAACCTTTTCGACAGCTGCTTCGGCGGTCAAACCATTGTGAACTGCTTCTTCGAGACGGCGTACCCAGCCGCGATCATGGGCAAACATGCGGTAGGCTTCCAGCACTTCACGATGCTCACCTTCAATCGCCACATCGCGGCGCGAAAGCATATCATCAATCGAAATGCGCAAAGACCCCAACGCTTCTTCCAGTCGGACCAGCTCAGCCTGACTGTCTTCATTGAAGAGATTGGTTACAACGATACGCGGCTCGTGCAGTACGACATGGCCAAGGCCGATGCCGTCATTAAGCCCATTGCCAGTCACACTCATCGGACGGCCAAGATCCAGTTCAATGCCTGGACGCGCGAGACGCAGACCATCTCCCGTCGCAATGATTTCGGCCAGAACCATGGCTGTCGTTTCAAGTGCTTCTACCTCGTCCTCACGATAAGCGCGCTTGGTCTGGTTCTGGACAACAAGAACGCCCAAAGTGCGGCCAGCGCGAAGCACCGGAACACCGAGGAATGAATTATAGGCTTCTTCGCCTGTTTCCGGCAGATAGGCAAAAGCCGGGTGGCTCTGCGCGTCGGTCAGGTTCAAAGGGCGTGCACTCGCAGCAATGGTGCCGACAAGGCCCTGCCCCAAACGCAACTGCGCCAGGTGAACGGATTGTGGATTAAGACCTTCAGTGGCGTAGAGCTCAAGCACACCATCGGCGCGAAGAATGTAAAAGGAGCAGACTTCCGCAACCATGTTTTGCGCGATTTCACGGACAATCCGGTCAAGACGCTCCTGCGGCTCCAGCGGCTCCGCCATCAATTCGCGCAGCCGCTTCAACAGCACGCGGGGACCGGTTGTCAGATCACGCATGATCGTCGGGGGCTCCTCATTCTGGTACAGGCTTAGCTTCACGCAAAGCCAGTTCCCATTACCCGCCTGCGAAGCGTTACGCCAAATCCTTTGTGAGCATTTTTGACACGCGCGTCTAGTCTCTTCGTCAGAAAATCTGACAACTTGTATAATAAGACAATGCCGCCCCCAAAAGTGGTGAGCGGCATTGTTTCAAAACGGGTCTTTGGTTGCGAGCCTCTCAGCCGGCTAATGATCCGACTAAGCGCTGATTATTTATCAAGCCCATAGACGCCATGCAGTGTACGCACAGCGAGTTCTGCGTAAGGCCCATCAATCAGGATGGAAATCTTGATTTCCGACGTGGTGATAGCACGGATATTGATGCCTTTTTCAGCCAATGCCTTGAAGGCAGTTGCTGCAACACCTGCATGGCTGCGCATGCCAATACCGATCACCGAAATCTTGGCAAGGCCGGTTTCCGACTGAATGTGATCGGAGCCGATTTCCGCCTTCACTTTATCGAGAACGCGCAGTGCCTTGTCGATATCACCGGTCGGGATCGTGAACGTCATGTCGGTTTTCGAACCGTCTTCCGACACGTTCTGTACGATCATATCGACATTGATGTGCTCTTCGGCCAGAGGTCCGAAAATCGCAGCCGAAATGCCTGGCCGGTCGGCCACGCGTCGGAGCGAAATCTGAGCTTCATCCTTCGCATAAGCGATACCAGTGACGACCTGCTGTTCCACGATTTCATCCTCGTCGCAAATGAGCGTTCCGGGCGGGTTGATCGGATCATCCATGCCCGGTGCATTGGGGTCCGTAAAACTTGAGCGCACGAAGGTGCGAACTTTATGTACCATGGCAAGCTCGACCGAGCGTACCTGAAGCACCTTGGCACCGAGCGAAGCCATTTCCAGCATTTCTTCAAACGTAATGCGTGAAAGGCGCTTTGCCTTGGGTTCGATGCGCGGGTCGGTCGTATAGACGCCATCGACATCGGTATAGATATCGCAACGGTCAGCCTTCACACCCGCGGCAATCGCCACAGCTGAAGTGTCAGAGCCGCCACGGCCCAGCGTTGCAATGCGGTTATCCGGGCCGATACCCTGGAAACCGGCAACAACGGCAACCTGCCCCATTTCCATGCGACGGATGATTTCCGAACCGTCGATTTCCTGAATACGGGCGGCGCCATGCGCATTGTCGGTCTTGATCGGAATCTGCCAGCCCTGCCACGAACGGGCGTCCACACCAATCGACTGCAGCGCAATCGCCAGAAGGCCACTCGTTACCTGTTCGCCAGAAGCAACGATCGCATCATATTCGCGCGCATCGTAGAAGGGTGAAGTGCCACCGGCAACCTTGGGCATGTTCTGCACCCAGCTGACCAGTTCGTTGGTCTTGCCCGACATGGCGGAGACAACGACGGCAACCTGATTGCCGGCATCGACTTCACGTTTGACGTGGCGCGCCACATTAGAGATGCGTTCCAGATCGGCCACAGAAGTGCCGCCGAATTTCATCACGATGCGCGCCATTTAAGGATACGTCCCGTCTTTTGAAAAATTACACTAACGCCTGCCGAAACCTTATTTTCTTGCGACAGACAAACCCGGGGTCACATAGCTAAAATGTCGCGCTTCCGCAAGGGTGTGATTCCCGTGAAACAATAATGCTTCAAGTCAAACCGCGAAATTGATTTGATCCTTGACTTTAACACGCTACCTTGAGAGCAGGACTGTATGCTGCGTCCGCTGGAGAATGATATGACTGAGACTGCCCGTACCACCATCGATGCTTCCGAAATCGAGCATTTTTCGCGCATTGCCGCACAATGGTGGGACCCGCAGGGCAAGTTCCGTCCGCTTCACAAGTTCAATCCGACGCGGCTCACCTATATCAAGGAAAAGGTCTGCGAGAAGTTCAATCGCGATCCCAACAGCCCTCGCCCGTTTGAAGGCTTGCGCTTTCTCGATATCGGCTGCGGCGGAGGACTTCTGTGCGAGCCGATGTCGCGTCTCGGCGCAACGGTGATTGGTGCGGATGCATCCGAAACCAATATCGAAGTTGCAAAAATCCACGCCGCCCAAAGCGGTGTCGAAGTCGATTATCGTGCAACCACCGCAGAAGCACTGGCTGAGGCTGGCGAGAAGTTCGATGTCGTTCTCAACATGGAAGTGGTCGAACACGTCTCTGACGTTGATCTGTTCATGTCTGCGACCAGCGAAATGGTGAAGCCGGGCGGCCTGATGTTCGTGGCCACCATCAATCGCACACTCAAAGCCTATGGCCTTGCAATCATCGGCGCTGAATATGTATTGCGCTGGCTGCCTCGCGGCACGCATCAATATGAGAAGCTGGTGCGCCCTGAAGAACTGGAAGCTGCATTTTCCAAGGCTGGCCTCACCCTTATCGACAAGCTTGGTGTCACTTATAATCCGCTGGCCGACAGCTGGAGCCGCTCACGCGATACCGATGTGAACTACATGGTTCTCGCCGAACGTCGTCAATAATTACCGCTTCTGAGCTTTTGTCGTCAGCGCCACACCAAAGGCGATGACGACGGCACCTATCCATGTGAGCGGCGGATAGTTTTCGCCCAAAAATAGCGTGCCGGAAATCAACCCGAGAGCTGCTGCAACATAGCCGATCTGGCTGAGATAAACTGGCCCACCGACCGCCTGCAGCCGAAAAAACAGAGCAAACATACCTGCCGAGGCAATAGCTTGTGCAACTGCCGCCATCGGTGCCAGAGCCAGTGTCTCAATTGGGAAGTTGCCGCTAAACAGGAAAATACCCACAAAAAGCATCACAGCCGCCGCAAGATGACTTCCCGCTGCAAGTTCCGTCGGGTCAGCATTTTTAGGCCAGTCGAGTGTGCGATAGACATTCCCCATTGCCAGAAGCACCGGAATGAGAAGTGCGAGTCCAATCCACAATGGATCAGCAGGCTTGCCCACTTCTCCACGTGTCATTGCCACCATGATTGCGCCGATGAACCCGGCGACAATCCCTGCAATACCAAGCCCGTTGGGACGGCGCAGACCAAATGCCATTGAGATCACCAGCGTCATGACCGGCGAAAGCGTGTACATGATTCCCGTGAAACCAGCACCAAGGCGCGGAATAGCCGACAGGATCAGCAGATTCGGCAGCGCGTAAGAAATCGCCGCCGTGCAGATGTAATAACGCAGCTTGCCGTAAGACATCCCAACCCGCTTTTTGCTCAAAAGCAAAACCAGAAGCAGAATAATCCCCGCACTGGCTGAAAACAGGAATGTCCACATTGCAGGCGGAACACCGGCTTCCGCAGCAATTTTTCCCAGCGGTAAAATGAGGCCTAGCAACGTGCCAGTGGCAAGCAACAGGAAAGGCGCGGAATCCAGAAGTTTCATGCGCCGTGTGCCCCCTCACGCAATTCGATAATCTTTATAAAATCAGTTCTTGTCTTCCGGGAAGACAGGCAGCGGCATCACATCCACACCGTCTTCGATGAGAGAATGAACGTCTTCCCGGGAAGCTTCGCCGTAAATGCCGCGCGCTTCAGTCTCACCAAAGTGGATCTTGCGGGCCTCTTCGGCAAACTGATCGCCGACATAATCCGCATTCTCGCGAACCTTGCGGCTCAGCTCGCGCATCTCATCCAGCACCTGCTTCTGTGCTTCCCCCATGGCAATCGCCACCTGCTCTTTCGAGCGGCTGGTGGATACAGCAGGCGCCATCAGCGACTTCTGCACTTGCAGCGATCCACAGGACGGACAGGATACAAGCTTGCGCTCCGCCTGCCGATCAAAATCAGCATTATCGCGGAACCAGCCCTCAAACTCATGGCCGTGATCGCAATGAAGCGAAAAGCGGATCATGGATTATGCGTCCTCTTTCTCTTTTGCGGAGGCAACCTTAACCGAGAACTCACGCGCATTCTTGAGATTAGGCACTTTGGCGCGTGCGCTTGCACTTTCCGCAATGTCAATATCTGCAACAATGACAGCCGGTTCGTCGTGGGCTGCTTCCGCCAGAACCTTGCCCCAAGGCGAGACGATCAGCGAATGGCCGTAGGTCTCGCGACCGTCTTCATGGAGGCCACCTTGTGCTGCTGAAATCAGGAATGCACCATTTTCAATCGCACGTGCACGCTGCAAAATATGCCAGTGGGCTTCACCCGTCTGCCTGGTGAAAGCAGCCGGTGCTGTAATCACATTGGCACCGGCGAGCGCCTGCGCGCGGAAAAGCTGCGGGAAGCGAATATCGTAGCAAACAGCCATACCGACATTAGCAAAGGGCAGTTCGGCAATAACGGTTTCTTTGCCCGGCTCATAGGTTGCCGATTCGCGCCAGCTTTCGCCATTGTCGAGATCAACATCGAACATATGAACCTTATCATAAGTGGCAATCTTTTTGCCTGAAGGCGCGAAGATGCCACCGCGATTGGCGATCTTGCCGTCGCCCACATCAATGGCCGTCGATCCGATATGCAGAAAAATGCCGTGCTTCTTTGCAAGCGCCGATGCAGCCCTGAACACAAGGTCATTGCTTTCATCGCGCAAGCTTGCAAAAAAGGCCACACGGTCGCGCATCAGCGCGCCGGTCATTTCAGGGGTCTGCACATAATGAGCACCCTTTGCCACAGCATCAGAAACCAGTTTTTCCAAAGCTTCGACATTGCGAACAATATCGGTGCCTGAGCGCATCTGGACAGCAGCGGCGCGAAAAGTGCTCATTGGTATCTCCCCTAAATTTAGTTCAGTGCGCCGGTTGCAAGCAAACCATCAAGCTTGCCAGCATTGTCGAGCGCAAAAAGATCGTCGCAACCGCCGACATGAACCGAACCCACAAAAATCTGCGGGAAAGTGTTGCGGCCCGAACGCTCCTGCATTTCTGCACGCAGTTCAGGCGTGGCACCCGCATTGATTTCGTTGAACTGAACGCCCTTCTCATTGAGAAGCCCCACTGCACGCGTGCAATAAGGGCAGCCTGGGCGGGTATAAATGGTAACATCAACCATGAAAAACTCCATTCGTTGCCAACTATATAAGTGGCAACGCACTGATCTGGAAGCCCCTCATGCATTCACGAAACTGTATTTATGTGTCGGGCAGGACGCGACTAAATGTCAACACGTCAACACTCTTTGCCCCACCGCGCAGCAAGGCGCGGGTCGTAGCTTTCACGGTCGATCCGGTCGTGTAGACATCGTCGATCAGCAAAATGCGACGCCCCCGCACATGAATATCGTGTTCTTTCGGAACCCGGAACGCGCCATCAACATTGCGTTTGCGCTCTTTCAGACCAAGCCCGATCTGCTGATCGGTACGGCGAATACGCTTGACCGCCTGTGGGGCAAAAGGCTTGTTGCTCAACTCTGACAATGTTCGGGCCAATTCTGCCGATTGATTGAAACGTCGCGACCAGAAGCGCCACCTGTGCAAAGGTACAGGCAGAATCACATCACATTCATCCAGCAATTCTCGCCCTGCCCGCTGCATCCAGCGCGCCATCCACGGCGCAAGATCGGTTCGGTCATGAAACTTGAGTGCCACCGCCATGCGCTGTGCCGCCCCCCGATGCAGAACTGCCGATCGCAATCGCCGAAATGGCGGCGGGTCGGCAATGGCCTCAGCGCTCATGAAATTCTCGCCGAAATCATGATTGAACGGAATGCCCAGCACCGGACAATAGGGCTTTTCGATAAAGCGCAACTGCGACCAGCATTGCGGGCATAGGGTTCCCGGTTCGGAAACCTGCGTACGGCAACCGATACAACTCGCCGGAAACAAAATATCCGAAGAATAGCGTAAGCCGCCACGAACGACGCTGAACGCGTTCGTTTTGATCCTGTACAACAAGCTTTGATGCGATCTGTCGTCATCCGCCATTGCATTCGCCCCCGTTCGAATGCATCTAATCATTTGCTTTCACGCATTATCCCACGCAAAACCGCTTCACACTTTTGCTGGAAATGCTTCTACTTTATCTCAGCATGCTCGAAAGAGAAGACGGAATCGCAATGGCCGCTCCCTCATCCGCCCCCGCACACGAAAGTGCGATATTTGATCGCGATCTTTTGCTGGCCTTCCGTCGGCGCGCATTCAGACGCGCTGAACCAGGTGCGGATTTTCTGTTGCGTCGCGCTGCCGAAGATCTGGAAGACCGGCTGGATGCTGTCAAGCGTCACTTTCCTGTTGCTGTCGACCTTGCTGGCCACAATGGGTCTGCCGCCGCAGCCATTGCCCGATCAGGTAAAGCCGATCTGATCCTGCGCGTCGAACGCGATGAAGCTTTCTTGAAAGGCCCTTTTGCAGCAATTGTTGCAGATGAAGAAATTTTGCCGCTCAAACCCGGCAGCGTTGATCTCATCGTTTCACTCATGTCTTTGCACGCGACCAATGATACGCCGGGTACAATGGTGCAGATTGCGCGTGCACTTAAACCCGACGGTCTTTTCCTTGCAGCATTCAGCGGCAATGGGACCTTGGGCGAATTACGTGAAAGTCTTTTACAGGCCGAAATTGAACTGACCGGCGGGGCTTCTCCGCGCGTCTTCCCGTTTGCGGATGTGCGTGATGTCGGCGGCCTTTTGCAGCGCGCAGGCTTTGCACTTCCGGTAACGGATGTAGAAAACGTCACCGTACGTTATGATTCAATTTTCAATCTGATGACCGATCTGCGTGCGATGGGCATGCAGAATGTTTTGCGCGACCGCTCGCGCAAGCCTGTATCGCGGCGACTTTTCCTGCGTGCCGCCGAAATTTATGCCGAACGCTTCAGCGATCCGGACGGACGTATCCGTGCCACTTTCTCGACAATCTGGTTATCGGGCTGGGCACCGCACGAATCGCAGCAAAAGCCACTCAAGCCCGGTTCTGCCAAGGCTTCGCTGGCTGATGCATTGAAAAACATCGAATAAAGCTCTTAGAGCATGTCTCCCAAAAGTGGGAACCGGTTTTGGGGTAAAGACATGCTTAAAAACAAACAGATAGAGCATTTTCTACGATTCATCTTAAACAGGAAATGCTCTAGCAATCGCCCGTATGGCTGCCGTCCGGATCAATGACGCAGATTGGACGAACGGGCGCTTTACGCGCGACAACTGGATCGCGTTTGATCGAACCGGTCATGGTTCGATCAATGCCATCCGGCAGCACGGATTGGGCTGCAACCTTATTGGCCTGATCGTTTAAAACCGGCACGATGATCAGCGCAAGGGCGACGGCAGCGGAACCAAAAAGAAGCACGACGCGCAAAATGCCGCGACCAGCTTTCGAGAGTGGACCCGGCGTATATTCATTATGATCTGCACTGAAATAATTATTATCGAAACTCATGAGGCAAACTCCGGGGCACTTGTCCCAGAGAATGCCGTAGCTGAGTGAATCATCGATTAACGCGAAGGGTTAACGAGTAAGGATTTGGGTACTATTTTTTGACTTTCCACAGCTCATAAAAGATCGATCAAAAACGGGATCAGCGGCTCGTCAGCTGGCGGCATTGGGTAGTCGCGCATATCCTTTGGCCGGACCCATTTCAGCGCCTGCCCTTCCAGCCCTTGTGCGACACCTTCAAACCGGCGGCAGACATAGAGCGGCATCAGCAAATGAAAGTCGTCATAGGTGTGGCTGGCAAAGGTCAGAGGCGCAAGACAAGCCACCTTTGTCGTAATGCCAACCTCTTCCTGCAACTCGCGGATCAACGTTTCTTCCGGGGTTTCACCCTGTTCAACCTTGCCGCCGGGAAACTCCCAGAGACCGGCCAGAGACTTTCCTTCCGGACGTTGGGCCAGAAGCACGCGTCCATCAGCATCCACAAGCGCGCAGGCCGCAACCAGCACGATACGGCGGGATTTAGTCTCACTCATTTTTCATTACTCTCCCGGTAAGCGTAACGATAGGCTTCCTGAAAGCCGAAACGCTCATAAAGTGCCAGCCCCGCCACATTGTCCGCTTCGATTTGAAGCCACGCCTTTTTGGCACCAAGGCTCACAGCCCATTTAAGCGTTGATCCGATTATGGCGCGCCCATATCCATTGCGACGGGCATCCGGCAACGTACCGACATCGAAAAGCCCGGCCATCACACCATCCTGCACGCAAAGCACATTGGACACCGCGCGTCCGCCCTCCTCCAGAACAAACATGCCCTTGTTGGGACGAATGCCATCAAGCAGTTCCGAGAACCCCGGACGAAGTTCTTTGGGGCGTCCGTGGATGATCACGGATGCCTCGACAAAGCGCCCGATATCTTTGAGCGGTATCTGATCCTGTTCCTTCGACAGATCCAGCTCTTCCAGATTGGAAGTCATGACGATGGTTTCGTCCTGACGTTTCCACCCCAGACCTTCAAGATAATCTTCAAGTTCGACCGGAGCGAGCGGCGAAAGACGAAAACATGGCACACGTCCGTAAGCGCGGAAGCGTTGCGAAGCCAGCTCGACACGCGCCGGAATGTCACGTGTATCGCCCGGATCAAGCGGGTTGACCGAGTTGAGGCGCTTTGAAGGATGCGCTGCCGTCATACGTATCGCCCACGTGCCGTCATAATGAACAGACGTGGCGGGCCATGCACGAAAGCCCACGGCCTCAAGCTGGCGAACGATAGCAAGACTTGGCGCGGAACCGGGCTTTGTCACTGTCAACTCCGTAAACTCAGCTTCTGTAGTCGCCATTAATAGCCACATATTCTTTCGTCAGATCGCAGGTCCAGACTGTCGCCTTGCCCTTACCGATCCCCAGATCAACGCGGATCAGAATATCTTCTCCCTGCATATAGGCGGAAGTTGCCTCTTCGGAATAGGCCGGATCGCGTTCGCCCTGATGCGCGACGCGAATATCGCCGAACCAGATTGCCAGCAGATCGCGATCAGCCGGTTCTCCCGCTTTGCCGACAGCCATGACGACACGGCCCCAATTGGCGTCTTCGCCGGCAACTGCTGTCTTGACCAGCGGTGAATTGGCAATGGAAAGCGCAATTTTCTTGGCCGAAGCGGCCGACTTCGCGCCCGTTACTTCAACTTCGACCATCTTGCGTGCGCCTTCACCGTCACGCACGACCTGAAGCGCCAGCGATTTCAGAACGCGTGCCAGCGCCTTCTTGAATTCGCCGAGGCGCTTGTCGGAAGCATCTGTAATTTCAGGCGCGCCGCGTTCAGCAGCGGAACCCGTCGCAAACAACATCAGCGTGTCAGATGTGGATGTATCGCTATCAACCGTGACCGCGTTGAAGGTCGGGCCAACGCCCTTGGAAAGCAGGCTTTGCAGCACATCGGATTTGATCGGTGCATCCGTGACGACAAATGAAAGCATGGTTGCCATATCAGGCGCGATCATGCCTGCACCCTTGGCAATGCCATTGATCGTTACCGGAACCTGACCGAGCAGCACCGTTTCAGTGGCCACTTTCGGATAGGTATCGGTGGTCATGATGGCTTTGGCGGCTTCCGTCCAGAAATCATCGCTGGCCGAGCCTGCCATATCGCTCAAAAGGCCCGAGAACTTCGACGCATCAAGCGGCTCGCCGATCACACCGGTAGAGGCAAGAAACACATCGGTCGTGTTGCAGCCAACAGCCTTGGCTGCTGCTTCTGCCGTTGCTTCCGTGGCTGCACGGCCCTTAAGACCGGTAAAGGCATTGGCATTGCCGGAATTAACCACCACTGCGCGTGCCTTGCCATGTGCAAGATTGCGACGGCAGAAATCAACCGGAGCGGATGGGCAAAGCGAACGGGTGAAAACACCCGCCACTTCTGCAGGTTTGTCAAACACCATTAGCATGACATCCGTGCGGCCCTTGTACTTGATACCGGCAGCAGCAGTTGCAATACGCACACCGTGAATGAGCGGCATGGACGGATAATGTTTTGGAGCAAGCGGTGATACGGACGCGGACATGAGTGCCTCTGAAGAGCTGCGATTTGATTCTGCCGCATTGGAAATGTTTGCGGCACAAAATCAAGAGATAACTAAAGCGAAATCCGAAAAGTGTGGAGCAGTTTTCGGACAAGATGCGCTCCAAAACAAATGCTTAGAGCATTTCCTCCTATCCGGAGAAAATTGAAGCCGCTCTTAAGTCGCAATGAAAAACGCCCCGGAAATCCGGGGCGTTTTTAATTCATTCAAGGATTACTGCTGCGGCTGAGCGGCTGGGGCATCGCCCTCATCGCCCTGTGCCTGTGCCGCTGCCGCTTCCTTCATGGCTTTGTCGACGGCCGGATCCTTATAGTCGATCTTCATGCCGTCGCGCAGCTTCTTGACCATTTCGACATAACGCTCACGCATGATGATCGAACGAATCTGCTCGGAAACCTGATCGAACGCTGGCGGCTGCTTGGTACGACGATCTTCAAGCTGAATCACGTGGAAGCCAAACTGCGACTGCACAGGTTCCTTGGTATATTCGCCCGGCTTCAGCGCAAAAGCGGCTTTTTCGAATTCCGGAACCATCTGGCCTTCAGAGAAGTAACCGAGATCGCCACCATTGGCAGCGGTGCCATCGGTCGAGCTTTCTTTGGCGAGATCTTCAAACTTCGCGCCGCCTTCAAGCTTCTTGATGATTGCTTCAGCTTCTTCCTTGGTCTTCACGAGAATGTGACGTGCACGCACTTCGACCTGTGGGGGAATGGCTGCAATTTCCTTGTCGTAACGCGCACGAACATCGGCGTCGGAAATCTTGTCGACAACCGCGTCCTTGAAATATTCGTTATGGAGCGCGCGTTCACGCAGGAATTCCATACGGCTCTTGAATTCATCGCTCTGGTCGAGCTTTTCCTTCGCAGCTTCATCAGCCATCGCCTTGATGTCGATGAGGGCTGCGAGAGCGGCCAGACGGCGCTGTTCAGCCGGAAGGCGTGCAAACTGCGGATCCAGATCACCAGCGGCCTGGTCGACCTCACCTACGGTGATATCCTTACCGTTTACAGTCGCCAGAACCTTTGCAGGATCTTCGGAAGCGGCAGCAGATGCAGCAGCTTCAACTGGCTTTGGTGCAGCATCCTGCGCAAAGGCAACGATGCCCGAAAAACCTGCCAGTGCAACAGACGTGGCAAGAATGGCAAGAGCCTTGCGGTACGGGGCTTTGAGAATGGCTTTCATATGAGATTCTCTCCTTCGAGACCGCCTACCGGCCCCATGAATGCGGCGGAATTTGGCCCGGGAGGACTGTTGTCCGCGATAAAAGACAGGATTTCCGGCCTATCGAGCAACGTTGACATCGCTTGAAGCCCCTCTTATCTGTCCTTCGACTTGTCGTCCAGTAAGCGACCGGGAGAATTACGCGAAAAATGCGCCGTATCCGGCAGCTTTTAAAGCGCAGTTTTCTTGCATTTGTTTCAATACGCGTGAATAAAGCATTCGACAAAGCATTATCGGTAAAAGTGCAAAGCGCTTTTGTGTTCGAAAATGCGATAAAACAAAGAGTTAGAGCCTTTCGAGAATTTCGGTGAAATCGAAAAGGGCTTGGCGCCGGAAGCGCTTCCGGCTGAACGGACAGGAAAGGACCAGGAATGGTCAGCTTTGGCGGCCTCGCCCGCAAGATATTCGGTTCATCCAACGACCGCCAGGTGAAATCACTGCGGGCCCGTGCGGAACAGATTACTGCGCTTGAGAAGAATTACGAAGGGCTTACCAACGAACAGCTTCAGGCGAAGACTGCGGAATTCCGTGCAGCTCTCGCGGAAGGCAAGAAGCTCGACGCATTGCTGCCGGACGCTTTTGCGACGGCGCGTGAAGCCGCCAAACGCGTGCTTGGCATGCGTCCTTTCGACGTACAGCTGATCGGCGGCATGGTGCTGCATGAACGCGGTATTGCTGAAATGCGTACCGGTGAAGGCAAGACGCTGATGGCGACCCTGCCTGTCTACCTCAACGCGCTTGAAGGCAAGGGCGTACATGTGGTGACGGTCAATGATTACCTCGCCAGCCGCGACGCCGAAACCATGGGCAAGCTTTATAACTTCCTCGGTCTGACCGTAGGCGTCATCAAGCACGGCCTCGATGATAATGAGCGTCAGGCAGCTTATGCCTGTGACATTACCTATGCCACCAACAACGAACTCGGCTTCGATTATCTGCGTGATAATATGAAATACGAGCGTGGCCAGATGGTTCAGCGCGGCCACAACTACGCCATCGTCGACGAAGTGGATTCGATCCTCATCGACGAAGCGCGCACGCCACTGATCATTTCCGGTCCGCTTGAAGACCGCTCTGATTTCTACAACCTCATCGACACCTTCATTCCAGCACTTGAGCCGGAAGATTTCGAAATCGACGAGAAGCAGAAGACGGCGATCTTCACCGAAGTCGGCACCGAAAAGGTTGAGCAGCTTCTCGACGCTGCAGGACATCTGAAAGGCGAAAGCCTTTACGACATCGAAAATGTCGCAATCGTCCATCACCTGAACAACGCGCTGCGGGCACATAAACTGTTCCAGCGCGACAAGGATTACATCGTCCGTAACGACGAAATCGTCATCATCGACGAATTCACCGGCCGCATGATGCCGGGCCGCCGCTATTCGGAAGGCCTCCATCAGGCACTGGAAGCCAAGGAAAAGGTTACGATCCAGCCTGAAAACCAGACGCTGGCTTCGATCACCTTCCAGAATTATTTCCGCATGTACACCAAGCTCTCCGGCATGACCGGTACGGCTGCGACAGAAGCGGAAGAATTCGGCAATATTTACGGTCTGGAAGTTCTCGAAATCCCGACCAACTTGCCGGTCAAGCGTCTCGACGAAGATGATGAAGTCTATCGTACGGTCGAAGAGAAATACAAAGCTATCGTGCGCGATATTCAGGCTTCGCACGAAAAAGGCCAGCCGGTCCTCGTCGGTACGACATCGATTGAAAAATCGGAACAGCTTGCAGAGCGTCTGCGCAAGGAAGGCATCAAGGGCTTCCAGGTTCTTAACGCCCGTTACCACGAGCAGGAAGCTTTCATTATCGCGCAGGCCGGTGTGCCCGGTGCTGTGACCATCGCCACCAACATGGCTGGTCGCGGTACGGATATTCAGCTCGGCGGCAACCTTGAAATGCGCGTGCGTGAGGAACTTTCAGATGTGCCTGAAGGCCCGGAGCGCGACGCAAAAATCGTCGAAATCAAGGCTGACATCGCAAAGCTGAAAGAAAAGGCGCTCGCTGCCGGTGGTCTTTACGTTCTTGCCACTGAACGTCACGAGAGCCGCCGCATCGACAACCAGCTGCGCGGACGTTCTGGTCGTCAGGGCGATCCGGGCCGTTCGAAATTCTTCCTGTCGCTTCAGGACGACCTGATGCGCATCTTCGGCTCCGACCGTATGGACGGCATGCTGCAGAAACTCGGCCTGAAAGAAGACGAAGCCATCGTCCACCCATGGATCAACAAGGCGCTTGAAAAGGCGCAGACCAAGGTTGAAGCACGCAACTTCGAAATTCGTAAGAACCTGCTCAAATACGACGACGTTATGAACGATCAGCGCAAGGTGATCTTCGAGCAGCGCCTTGAAATAATGGACGAAGAAGACCTGACCGAGACAGTGAACGAGATGCGCCACGAGGTCATCGAAGACATGGTCAGGCTGCGTATTCCGAAAGATGCCTACGCTGAAAAGTGGGAAATTGCCGCCCTCAAGGACGACATTCTCACGAAGCTCAACCTCGCCTTGCCTGTCGATGAATGGGCCAAGGAAGAAGGCATCGCTGAGGAAGAGTTTGAAGCTCGCATTAAGGAAGCCGCCGACAAGGCTGCTGCTGAGAAGGCAGAACGCTTCGGTCCGCAGATCATGACTTACATCGAGAAGTCGGTGATCATGCAGTCGCTCGACAATCTGTGGCGCGAACACCTCGTCAATCTCGACCATCTGCGCTCGGTCGTCGGTTTCCGTGGTTATGCTCAGCGCGATCCGCTCAACGAGTACAAGACCGAAGGCTTCGAACTGTTTCAGGCCCTGCTCGCAAACCTGCGTGAAGTAGTTATCACCCAGCTGATGCGCGTCGAAATCGTCCGTGAAGCGCCTCCTGAACCGGAACTTCCGCCAATGACCGGTGTTCATATCGACGGCACCACCGGCGAAAACGACTTTGACGAAAATGCATGGGCCGAACATCAGCAGGATGAACGCATCATCCCGGCTGGAGAACGTGACCCTGCGGATCCGACGACATGGGGCAAGGTTAGCCGTAATGAATCCTGCCCTTGCGGATCAGGCAAGAAATATAAGCATTGCCACGGAGCGTTTGATTAAGCGCATCCCGAAAAGTGCGAAGCGGTTTTCGGAGAAGATGCGCGAAAACGAATAACTGGAGCGCATCCCGAAAAGTGTTATCAGATACCGAACCCTGGCGCGAAATCGCTGGGGTTTTTCTTCATAAGTATAGCGCTTCAGCTTACAGAGCTTGAAAGGGCAAAGCGATACATCACAAATGCGCAAAGAAGACAGCTGGTCACTGCGCACCGTAATTTCAGTAATCTCTTAAAAACTGATATATTCAGAAAGTAATTACCATCTCTTTCAATTTGGCTTCGCTTTGACAGCGAAGGTTTTTTCTTTTTACCTTTGTAAAGAACTACCATCTAATAATCAGCCATCGCAAAACCGGCACAGTGTCGGATGCTTATAAAAGATGATCCTCAAGAAGATCAGCAGAAGTGCGGAACCTTAAACATAGGGGCCGTAACAAACAGGGTTGGCAACGAGTGGGTTTTTCGGCAGCGAAAGCAGCGAGCCAGTTTTTACCTGGCAAGATCGCAGCCAAACTTCGTCCTGTGACGGAGCGGATGGATGCTGTCCTGATGGGAGAAGGCCCACAGGCAAGTGCCCAGCGTTCGTCGCTGCTGGCCTTTTCTGTACGTGCGGCGAGCGCTGCCATAGCTCTGCTCTCGCAAGTTATCCTCGCCCGCTGGATGGGTGAGTTCCAGTACGGCATTTTCGTGCTCGTCTGGCTCTCCATGATCATTATCGGTGATCTTGCCTGTTTCGGGCTGCACACCACCATCATCCGATATGTGCCGGAATATATTCAGCACAACCTGCTTAATCCGCTGCGTGGTATTCTTTATACTGGTCGGCTTTTCGCGCTTGGATCAGCCACCGTAATCGCCCTGCTGGGAGCCGTGCTGCTGGTACTTCTGAAAGACCACATAGCGAGCTATTACCTCATTCCGTTCATTCTCGGCTTCATCTGCCTGCCAATGATTACGCTTGGCAATATGCTCGACGGCATTGCCCGGTCGCGTACATGGATCATGATGGCACTGACGCCGAGCTATATCATCCGCCCGCTCCTCGTTCTCATTTTCATGGTCGCAGCTCACGTCGCAGGATTGCCTTCTACTGCTACGACTGCACTTGCTGTTTCCATTGCTGCCACATGGGCAACGACGGTCGGGCAATTGCTGACCCTTGATCGGTCGCTGGCAAAGGATATTCCGTCCGGGCCAAAGGAAATCCATCTGGCGACCTGGATGAAAGTTGCTCTGCCGATTTTCTTTGTCGAAGGGTTTTTCTTCCTTCTGATCAATGTCGATGTGCTGATGGTTGGCCACCTCATGGACCCACAGCATGTGGCAATCTATTTCGTGACAACCAAAATCATGGCACTGGCGCATTTCGTCTATTTCGCCGTCAAGGCAAGCGTTGCACAACGCTATTCCGATCTGTTGCACAGCGGCGATCGTGCCGAATTTGCAAATTTTGCAGAAGCATCGACCCGTTGGACCTTCTGGCCAACATTGTTTCTCGGAGTTGTCATTCTCGCCATGGGCTATCCCCTGTTGATGCTCTTTGGCAGCGTCTTCACACAGGGCTATCCGCTTCTGTTCATTCTGATTATCGGTGTGATTGCACGCGCAAGCGTCGGACCTGCCGAAAGCCTGCTCAACATGTCTGGAAAGCAGAATATCTGCGCCCTGCTCTATGCAGTCACGCTGGCCGTTAACGTCGCGCTTAATCTTCTTCTCATTCCACGCTTTGGCCTGATGGGAGCGGCTTTCTCGACAGCCATTTCGATGCTGCTTGAGGCCGTTCTGCTTTCGACCGCCGTGCACCGCACCATGCAGATCACGATGTTTATTCTTATTCCTGAAAAGCGCACCCGAGACGCCCGCAGCAATAGCTCTGAGGAGACCTTGTAATGGCCGCGAAACCTTTGCTTGAAGAATCCGCAGGCGGACACACAGCCCGCATCATTTCGCAATTATCCGAAAGCCTGCCAGCCCTGGATGCGACCAAGCGGCTGGAGGAAAGCCTGAACAGCCGCGATATTCCACGCAAGTTTGCGATCTACGGCGCATCAGCTGGTTTTGAGCTGCGTGACGAGCTTGACCACCTGAGCAACCGTACGATTGAGCCGAACATCTTTTTCAACGCGCGTTTTCTGGCACCTGCCATGCCACGTCTGGAAGACCGCGAAGTGCGTTTCATGGTCATGCGTGATGAAAACGAAGTTCGTAGCCGGCTGCGTTTTGTCATGCCCTATACGATCGAGCGCCCTGGATTACCGCTTTCCGCACCCGTTATCCGTGCCTGGGCAACGCCTTTTGGTCCGCAGGGCACGCCGCTTATCGACCATGATGATCCGGTCGGTGTCCTGGAAGACCTGTTCGATATTCTGGCACGCGATCATATCAAAATGCCGGAAGTCCTCGTGCTTCCTGAAATGCGAGCCAATGGTGCAGTCGCAAAACTGATCCGTTCGGTCGCGGTCGGTCGACAATTACCCATCGTTTCAATTGAGCAGAAACAGCGTCCGTTCCTCGAAAGCAATCAGGATGGCGAAACCTACATCAAACAGGCTATTGGCGCGCATCATCGTCGCGATTATAGCCGCCTGTGGCGCCGCCTTGCCGAAAAAGGCGAATTCGTGCACCGCATTGCAAGGACGCCGGATGAAGTCCGCCACGCATTCGAACATTTCCTGACATTGGAAGCCAGTGGCTGGAAAGGCCGACGCGGAACCGCCATGGCAGTTGACCGGTTTCGGGCAGCCTTTGCCCGCGAAGCCGTCAACAATCTTGCCGAACGCGACTGCGTTCGCATCCACACATTGGAACTTGCTGGGGAACTCGCTGGCCGTGTGGTTGCCATCCTGATTGTATTCACAGTCTCAGGCGAAGCGTGGACCTGGAAAACCGCCTATGATGAAACGCTTCAGGCCTATTCGCCGGGTACGCTGTTAATGATCGAGGTGGTCAAAAATCACCTTGAGGATACCAACATCACACGTACAGATAGTTGCGCCGTGCCGGATCATCCCGTGATGTCCCGCTTGTTTAAAGAGCGTGAAACCATTGAAACTCTGGTGATTGGTCTTCATCCGGGTGCCGACAAGAATGTTCGACAGGCAGCATCGCAGATCCACCTCTATCAGCGCACCCGCAATCTGACGCGTATCATCCGAAATCGAATCCGCAACTTTACCGAGCGCAAATAACAGGAAATCAAGACAAAAGAAAAAAGACGCGATTACTTGAGATAACATGAATCTGTGCTATCATTGCTTCTGGGAGAGCGCCTGAAATTAGAAAATTGCAGGCGAAAAATGAGGGTCTGATTTGCTTGGCATTGGGTTTTACTCAATTGAGATCAAGTAAATGAATAATAACGACCTTCTTTCGCCGCTCACAAACACCAAAGCGCCTCCCTTGGGAAGGAGATGCGCTATGTTTGAATATCTCACTTATCTGAAAACCCTCGACCTGATTGTGCTTGGCTTTATCGCCTTTCTGGTCTGCTGGAATATTGTCGAGTACAATCTGCGCCGCTGAGGCTAAAGCATGTCGCGCTCAAATGGTTTCATTTAGCGTTAGCGAATATGCCGCAATTAAAGGAATCTGGAGCGAGCCCATGGCTGCGATTAAGCGCGACACGCTCCAGAGAGTATCCGACCTAGCTGACTGAGATCTGCGCTCTAAGATCTGGTTGGTATGCGGTTTGTCTGATCCCGCTTAAGCGTTCTACACTTTTCGGGAGGGGTGAACGTGTATTTTATAAGATCATAACCTTGTTGATCCCGATGTCACTCAGTTCGGATTTTACTCTACAACCTCAGCCCAAAATCGGAATCGATTTTTGGAAAGCACGATGTGTAGATTAAATAAATTAGAGCATGCTTTGCGCGCCCAGGAGGGCGCACGATGCTCTGAGCGGCTTTAAAAAGGCCTTTTGGACAGGTAATTTAAGCGTTTTGTTCAAGCCATATCGTCTGTCTCACTGACTTCGCGGCTCAACCTGAAAGTATAATCGGTCAAGCCGCTTGAGGGCGATTGACCTTGTTTCGTTTAGCCGGTATATCCCTCCCCGCTGTCCGTCTTTGGACCATATCAGACTGCATTGGCAGTTATGTGCGGGTGTGGTGGAACTGGTAGACGCGCCGGACTCAAAATCCGGTTCCGAAAGGAGTGTCGGTTCGATTCCGACCACCCGCACCATTTATCCCACCACCCGTTATTCAAGCTGCTTCAAGAGCCTGTGCGAGATCTGCAATCAAATCATCAGGATGTTCAATGCCAATCGACAGGCGAATTGTTGATTCGAGCACCCCTATCCGCTCACGCACCTCAACCGGAACACCGGAATGCGTCATTGCAGCGGGATGACTTGCAAGCGATTCTGTACCGCCAAGACTGACCGCAAGCTTCATGATCTGCAAAGCATTCAGGAAACGGAATGCCGCCGCCTGACCGCCTTTGATATCGAATGAAAAGGTCGAGCCCGCGCCTGAGCACTGGCGTTTGAACAATTGACCAACAGCAGAAGCCTGGTCTGCAAATGGCAAATAATGCAGCTTTTCAACCTTTGGATGCTCGCGCAGGAACTCGGCAATTGCCAGAGCATTCTTGTCCGCACGATCCATACGAATACCCAGCGTTTCAAGCGAGCGCCCCAGCATCCAGCAGGAATGCGGATCGAGCTGCGTTCCAATCGCCCCACGCAGCGCCTTTATCTGCTTAACCACGGCCTTCGCACCAAGAACAGCACCGGCGATCAGATCGGAATGGCCACCAACATATTTGGTCAGCGAGTAGAGCGAAATATCTGCGCCGTGTTCGAGCGGCTTCTGGAAAACAGGACCGAGCAAGGTGTTGTCGCAAACGATGACCGGGCGGACCCCTTCCTGCTTCGCTGCTATCTTATCGGCAACGCGCCGGATGGCTGCGATATCGACCAGACTGTTGGTCGGATTGGCGGGCGTTTCAATCAGGATGACCGAGACTCGCCCCTTGTTTGTGGCTTCATCGGCAGCCTCTTCAATCGAAGCTTCATGCACACCATCGGCAAAGGCCACAGCCGCAACATTGAAATTATGGAAAGTCTTCGCGAGCAATGTTTCTGTGCCACCGTAAAGCGGCTGCGAATGCAGGATTACGTCTCCAGGGCGCGCAAAAGCAAACAAGGTTGTCGCAATTGCCGACATGCCGGACGAGAACAACGCGCAACTCTCGGTCCCTTCATAAACGGCAAGACGATCCTCCACGATCTCGCTGTTGGGATGATTGAAGCGCGAATAGACAAGACCCGCACTAACCCCTGCGGGCGGCTCTTTACGGCCGGAAACGAAATCGAAGAAATCGCGCCCGTCTTCGGCAGTCTTGAAAACGAAGGTCGAAGTTAGAAACACCGGTGGCTTGACTGCCCCCTCGGAAAGCTCGGGGTCATAGCCGTAATTCAGCATCTGGGTTTCTGGATGAAGTACATGATTACCGATGCTGGTCTTGTTTGGACGAGGCGCGGTCATGTTTGTCTCCTGTAAAAGATACTCCCGCTCAACAAAGTGAGCAGGAACAGCTTATCAGAGACGTTTGGGAATCTTCTTGCGTTGTTGACCGCTCAATCGAGCGGCCACGAACAATAATCCGTGTTCATCGTCGCGCGGACTGCGCAGCTTACTTGACCACCAGCACCGGAACAGCGCTTAGCGACAGCACTTCCGCGGCCTGACTGCCCAGCAGCAGCTTGTTGACGCCGCGACGGCCATGCGATGCGATGACGATCAGATCGCAATGCTTGTGCTTGGCCGCCTCGATAATCCCCTGTGCTGGTGACTGGTTTTCAATGTGAAGAACCTCAGCAGAAACATCTACGCTCTCGGCTTTTGCCTTTGCCTTCGCGAGAAGCTCGGCGGCAGCTTTGGTTATAGCCTCACGATATTCCTGAAAGGCCGCTGGGCTTGATGCCCACTCAGCAGCCACAACAATGCCATAGGATGGCAGAAGTTCGGTCACCGAAACAAACAACACCTTTGACCCAAGTTGCTTTGCAAGAGCAAGCCCCTGGTCCACGCCCTTATCGGCGAGTTCAGATCCATCGGTTGCGATCAAAATAGACTTATACACGGTTCATGCCTCCAGATTGCAGTTGTTAACCGATCATGCCTGTCCTGACGCAAAGAGCATTGATACGGATCAATGAAGTATTTGAGCTAAAAGTGCGAAGCGGTTCCAACGATTCAATCTCAACTGGGACCGCTCCAAGACAGCAAAAGCTTATAGACATGAGAAGCTTGTCGAAAGACCGGGGACAAGGTTTTAGTGCCAGGAATGACCGATTTTTGTACAAATGATCGTGCACCCTGCTGATACCCGATAACATGGAATTATCTTCTAAGTACCACTCCTTTAAAGAATATAATTCCAATTATATGCGTTCAGAAGCACGGTCCCAGCTATGCTTTTGCGCCATTTCCTCATAAACTTCGCGTCAAACAGAAGGAGATTTTTCCATGAGCAAGCCCCTTGGCGCGAAAGACGGCGAAACTGCAGGCCGCGGTCGCATCTATGATTCCATTCTCGATACCATCGGCAACACACCTCTGGTCCGCATCGACAAATTTGCCAAGGAAAACGGCGTCGAAGCCAACCTGCTGGTAAAGCTGGAATTCTTCAACCCATTGGCAAGCGTCAAGGACCGTATCGGTCTTGCACTGATTGAAGCACTTGAAGCGCAGGGCAAAGCTGTTCCTGGCAAGACCGTGTTTGTGGAACCAACCTCGGGCAACACCGGTATTGCACTGGCATTTGCGGCCGCCGCCAAGGGCTACCGTCTGGTGCTGACTATGCCTGAAACCATGTCGGTTGAACGTCGCAAGCTTCTCAAGCTGCTCGGTGCCGAACTCGTGCTGACCGAAGGCCCGAAAGGCATGAAGGGCGCTATCGCCAAGGCAGAGGAAATCGCAGAAGGCAATCCGAATGCGATCATCCCACAGCAGTTCGAAAACCCAGCCAATCCTGAAATTCATCGCCGCACAACGGCTGAGGAAATCTGGAATGACACCAAGGGCGAAGCCGACATCCTGATTTCCGGCATTGGCACCGGCGGCACCATTACCGGCGTCGGTCAGGTCATCAAGTCACGCAAGCCATCGTTCAAAGTGATCGCTGTCGAGCCTAAGGATTCCCCGGTTCTTTCGGGCGGTACACCCGGTCCGCACAAGATTCAGGGCATCGGCGCAGGCTTTGCACCAAAGACGCTCGACACAGAAATCTATGATGAAGTGGTGACTGTCTCCAACGAGGATTCTTTTGCCAATGCACGCCTGATTGCGCGTCTTGAAGGTATTCCTGTCGGCATCTCGTCGGGTGCGGCGCTCACAGCCGCCATCGAAGTCGGCAAGCGCCCGGAGAACAAAGGCAAGAATATTGTCATCATCATTCCTTCCTTTGCCGAGCGCTATCTTTCGACCGCGCTGTTTGAAGGTCTGGAATAAGATCGCAGCCTGAACCCAACAAACAAAAAGCCAGAGCGGTCATCCGCTCTGGCTTTTCTGTTGCCTGAAACTCAGTTCATCTCCGACAAAAGCCTGACAGGCTTTGAGTCTGAAAATGAGAACCGAAGCTCAGTGTTTAGTTTGCCGTGCGTGCCGCGCAAGCCGGACCCGGGCCGCGCATATAATGGCGCTCGGGCCTGTAGCTTGGTGCGACGAACTCACGGATGACATTAACGCTGTCACGTAGCTGAACGATAATGTTCATCGCCTTCACCTCATCAAGAATTTGCTGCTCGAAAGTGATGTTCGCCAAGCGCCCATAGGGGCCGAGTTAAATGCTTTTTAGCTTCCGAACATCTTAATGAAAACTTTAACGATTAAAGATGAATAACTCCTAAATCTGCAGAGTTAACAGTAAGTTAATGGTAACGATATTCAGGTTTTCCACAGACGTGAGAAATTAGACACAATTAGAAAAGCCGGTGTGAATACACCGGCTTTGTCAGAAAAGCATAAAGGTTTTATCGCGTCGGAACCGGATGTTCGCCACGGTAGTCATAGAAACCGCGGCCCGTCTTGCGGCCAAGCCATCCCGCCTCAACATATTTGACCAAAAGCGGGCATGGGCGATATTTGGAATCGGCCAGTCCGTCATGCAGCACCTGCATGATCGAAAGGCAGGTATCAAGGCCGATAAAATCAGCAAGCTGCAGTGGCCCCATAGGATGGTTGGCACCAAGCTTCATCGCCGTATCGATGGCTTCTACGCTGCCCACACCTTCATAAAGCGTGTAGATCGCCTCATTGATCATTGGCAGCAGGATACGATTGACGATGAAGGCCGGGAAATCTTCGGCAACCGTTACGGTCTTGCCGAGTGCCGTTACGAAATCCTTCGATTTGCGGAACGTATCTTCTTCAGTCGCAATACCGCGCACCAGCTCAACCAGCTTCATGAGCGGTACCGGATTCATGAAGTGAATACCGATGAAACGCTCCGGACGATCTGTGGTTGACGCAAGTCGCGTGATGGAAATCGACGATGTATTGGTTGCGACAATCGCTTCCGGGTTCAGGATCGGACAAAGCTGCGCGAAAATCTTGCGCTTGACGGTCTCGTCTTCTGTCGCTGCCTCGATGGCCAGATCGACGCCCGCCAGATCTTCCATGGAATTCGCTGCACGGATCAGCTTCATAGCATCGGCGCGCTGTTTCTCTTCCAGCTTACCGGATGACACCTGTCGCGCCATGTTGCCATTGACTGTGGCAATACCCTTTTCCAGCCGGTCTGCCGCCGCATCATGCAAAAGCACGTCGTATCCTGCCAGCGCACAAACATGGGCAATTCCGCTTCCCATCTGTCCCGCGCCAACAATGCCTACCGTCTTGATCGCCACAGTCTCAACTCCTTCACGCTCCCGCCCAATAGCGGAGATCTGCTTGAGTATATCATCCATTCTTCAAATACAGGGAACCTGCATCTGGCCTGCATTCAGCCCCATACCAAGCCCCTTACCAAGCCTTGTATCTGACATTGCTTGAAAGCCCGGTTAACAAGACAGCTTGCCTGTTAAAATGCAATCCTAAACTTCAGGTCGAGTTTTCAGCAATGCTTATAAAGAACCCGTCCGAACACCGGCAGAAACTCGGCGCAAAGGACGGGCAGCAAATGAACAAGGCGGCAGATTTCCCTGCCGCCTTTCTTATAATCAGAGCGCTTTTTCGAGCTCCGGCAACACGGTGAAGAGATCCCCGACGAGCCCATAATCAGCAACCTGGAAGATCGGAGCTTCCTCGTCCTTGTTGATCGCAACAATCACGCGGCTGTCTTTCATGCCTGCCAGATGCTGGATCGCACCCGAGATGCCGACTGCGATGTAAAGATCCGGTGCAACCACCTTGCCGGTCTGGCCAACCTGCCAGTCATTGGGCGCATAGCCCGCATCAACCGCCGCACGGCTGGCACCAACGGCTGCACCAAGCTTGTCAGCCACAGGCAGGATCACTTCCTGGAACTTTTCTGACGAACCAAGCGCACGGCCGCCCGAAATGATGATCTTGGCCGAAGTCAGTTCCGGACGATCACCGCCCGAAAGCGCGTTTTCAACGAAGCTCGACAGCGCCGGATCGCTCGCCGCATTCACGCTTTCAACCGAAGCCGAGCCGCCTTCGCCGGTGGCCTGGAACGAAGCGGTACGAACCGTGATGACCTTCTTGGCATCGGTCGATTGCACAGTCTGGATCGCATTGCCCGCATAGATCGGACGCTTGAACGTATCAGCGGACACCACTTCCATGATTTCCGACAACTGCATCACATCGAGAAGTGCTGCCACACGCGGCAGCACATTCTTGGCCGACGTGGTGGCTGGTGCAATGATCGTGTCGTAGTTTCCTGCGAGTTCAACGATGGCTGCAGCCAGTGGCTCAGCCAAACGATTTTCCAACGCATCGCTTTCAGCCAGCAGAACCTTGCGCACGCCAGAAAGCTTTGCAGCCGCATCAGCCGCAGCCTTTGCACCCTTGCCTGCAACCAGAATATCAACATCACCACCGATCTGAGCGGCGGCTGTCAGTGCCTTTGCGGTCTGATCGGAAAGGCTTGCATTGTCATGTTCGGCAATAAGAAGAATAGCCATGTGTTTGTCCCTTCCGATTTCTTACAATACGCCGTCGGCCTTGAGCTTCTCGACCAGTTCGGAGACCGAACCGACCTTCACGCCAGCCTTGCGGCCACCCGGCTCTTCGGTCTTCAGGACCTTGAGACGCGGCGCAATATCAGCACCGAAATCGGCAGGCGACTTTTCATCAAGCGGCTTCTTCTTCGCCTTCATGATGTTTGGCAGCGATGCATAGCGCGGCTGGTTCAAACGAAGATCAACCGTGACAATGGCAGGAAGCTTCACATCAATGGTCTGAAGACCGCCATCGACTTCGCGCGTTACCTTGGCCGAACCATCACCCAGTTCAACCTTCGAGGCAAACGTTGCCTGGCTCCAGTTGAGCAATGCCGACAACATCTGGCCGGTCTGGTTGGCATCGTCGTCGATCGCCTGCTTGCCGAGGAAAACGAGATCCGGCTGTTCAGCCTCGACCACGCCCTTCAACACCTTGGCAACGCCGAGCGGCTCAACGGTGTCATCGGTCTTCACGAGGATCGCGCGATCAGCCCCCATGGCAAGGGCTGTGCGCAGCGTTTCCTGCGCCTGTGCCGGACCGACCGAAACCGCGATGATTTCCGTGACCTTGCCAGCTTCCTTCAGACGGATTGCTTCCTCAACCGCAATCTCGTCAAAAGGGTTCATCGACATCTTCACGTTCGCAAGCTCAACGCCCAAACCATCTCCCTTAACACGGATCTTTACGTTGTAATCTACAACCCGCTTTACTGCGACAAGGACTTTCATCCGCGATTACCTCTTCAATGACTTTTGCGGCACGACTATGCCGCCGTGAATCTTTGCCCGCATGTCAGAAACCGACATGAAAATGCTGCTGACAGAAGCGCCACGAAACCAGCCCTTCCCCGCAACATCAGGAACCGGCACGAAACCTAAAGACGGTTGACGTGCACGTCAATCGCGGATGGTCGGCAATATCGATTTAAATGAATTTATTCTGACAGATAGTCATTCCGTTTTTGCACTAACGTTTGTCAGGTCTTGTCTTGTTCGGTTGATACCTTTGATACTTTTCTTTGACGCGCATCTCCTCGCATTTTCGTGGCGTTTACAAGCCCGACCTCATGCGCTAGGAGAACCGCGTAAACATCCGGTCGCAGCCTACCCGGTCAAAACAAGGACTCAAACTATGAAGACGCTTGTCATCTGCTCCGGCGGATTGGACTCTGTTTCGCTCGCGCACAAAATCGCGGCGGAACATCAGCTCACTGGCCTTATCTCGTTCGATTATGGTCAGCGGCACAAAAAGGAACTGAGCTTTGCGGAAGCCTGCGCAAAGCGGCTCAATGTGCCCCATCAAACCATCGACATCCGTCCAATCGGTGCGAGCCTTACCGGCTCTGCCCTGACGGATGATATTGATGTACCCGACGGCCACTATGCCGAGGAAACGATGAAAATCACGGTCGTTCCCAACCGCAATGCCATCATGCTGGCCATCGCCTTTGGCGTGGCAGCAGCCCAAAAAGCCGATGCCGTGGCGCTCGCCGTTCACGGTGGCGACCACTTCATTTATCCCGATTGCCGTCCCGGCTTTATCGACGCTTTCCAGACCATGCAGAACCATGCGCTGGAAGGATATGCCGATATTCGGGTGCTTGCGCCCTATGTGCACAAGTCAAAAAGCGACATCGTTTCAGACGGTGCAAAATACAAGGCGCCGTTTGAAGCGACGTGGTCCTGCTACAAGGGCGGCGAGCATCATTGCGGGCGTTGCGGCACCTGTGTCGAACGTCGCGAAGCCTTTCATCTGGCAGGTGTCACAGATCCTACCCGCTATGAGGATGCCGACTTTTGGCGGGCCGCAATCGAGAAAGGGAGCGCCTGATGTTTCGCATCACCAAGGAATTCCATTTCTCCGCTTCGCATCAGCTGACCGAACTTCCCGCTGATCATCAATGCGCGCGACTGCACGGGCACAATTACACCGTTGAAGTGGAACTTTCCTCAGCCGATCTCAATGAGCATGGTTTCGTGCGTGATTATCACGAGCTGGCGCCACTCAAGCGCTATATCGATGATGAGCTCGATCACCGCCATCTCAATGATGTGCTCGGGCATAATTGCGTGACGGCAGAGTTTCTGGCGCGCCATCTTTATGACTGGTGCCAGACACGCTGGCAGGAAGTCACAGCGGTAAGGGTCAGCGAAACGCCTAAGACATGGGCAGAGTATCGGCCCGAGAGTCGATCATGAAGGCCAGCCCCGAAATCCGCATCAGCGAGATTTTCGGTCCGACCATTCAGGGCGAAGGTGTGTTGAGCGGCGAGCCGACTGTTTTCGTGCGTACGGGCGGCTGTGACTACCGCTGCGCATGGTGTGACAGTCTGCACGCTGTTGAAAGCCGCTTTCGCCATGACTGGAAACCGATGAGCGTTGAAGCCATATGGCACGAAGTGACGGCACTTTCGGGTAAAAAGCCCATAACGGTGTCACTTTCTGGCGGCAATCCAGCCATTCAGCCATTGGGACCACTGATCGATCATGGTCACGCGCAAGGTTATCGCTTTGCGCTTGAAACTCAGGGATCGCTGACAAAAGACTGGTTTGCCAAACTCGATACGCTGGTGCTCAGTCCGAAACCACCTTCAAGTGGCATGGAGACGGATTGGGGTGCGCTCGCAGCTTCCATTGATGCAGCAGGATCGAAACCCCGGACGGTGCTGAAATTCGTGGTCTTTGATGATGCGGATTATGCCTTTGCAAAGGCAGCATCAGCACGTCACCCGCATTTGGCCGTTTACCTTCAGCCCGGCAATCATACACCGCCGCCGCCCGAAGATGACGATGCCCGCATCGACATGAACGGCATCATGCGCCGCATGGAATGGCTGATAGACAAGGTAATGGCAGATCGCTGGTTCGAGGCCCATGTATTGCCCCAGCTTCATGTGCTGATCTGGGGCAATAAGCGCGGAGTTTGAACTAGCGGTTTTGGCCCGGCACCCAAAGCACATCCTTCGCGCCGTTATCATTGACGGCGCGGGCGGCGACAAACAGGAAATCGGAGAGGCGATTGATATATTGCAGCGCTTCCTTTGAAACCACTTCGCCTTCGGTCTTTGCAAGCTGTACCATCAGCCGTTCGGCACGGCGCGAAACGGTACGCGCCAAATGCAATGCGGCAGAGGCGGCAGAGCCACCCGGTAAAATGAACGAACGCAAAGGCGGAATAGCCGCATTCAAATAATCAATGTCGGATTCAAGCCGCGTAACCTGCGAGGCAACGATACGCAGCGGCTCGTAGGCGAGTGGCTCACCGTCATCAGGCGTTGAAAGATCGGCACCAAGATCAAACAGATCATTCTGGATGCGCATAAGCATCACATCGATATGCCCATGATCAGCGTCGCTCGTATGAAGCCGAGCAAGACCGATGCAGGCGTTGGTTTCATCGACAGTACCATAGGCTTCCACACGCAGATCAGATTTCAGCCTGCGTGGCCCGGAGGTCAGGCCTGTCGTACCATCGTCGCCTGTGCGTGTATAAATCTTGTTGAGCTTGACCATGGTTACTGGCCGCTGGTCTGGCGTGCGAAATATACGGCTGCAACGATTAGCACAATCGCGACAAACTGCAGGAAGACACGTAACTGCATCATTTTGTTGGAGAAGTTTCCGTCACCGCCGCGCATCATGTTGCGCAGGCCGATAATCAGCACAATTGCCACGGCGAACATGGCCACCATGGCCGCAGCCTTGAACAGAAAGTCCATTTATTTTCTCCCATAATCCGCCATCTCTGTTTTCAAGACTGGTCGGACAGCATTCGATAGAGCCAGCGCGACGGCAGCAGGCGTCGTGCCAGAATACCCAGTTTCGCCGGTCGCGTAACCGCATAATGCGGACGCGGCTTAGGCGCCTCCAATGCATGCACAAGTACCGCGTAAACCGCTTCCGGGCCAAGCTTGTTTTTGGACTTCGTGCCACCATCGTCAAGTTTCGCCATCTGGCGCTGGTAAAGTTCGCGATGCACTGAATGTTCAAGATCAATATTAGCCCGTGCATGCATGGCAGCATTATAGGTGAAGCGCGAGGCAATCGGTCCCGGCTCTATTATCGAAACCTCAATGCCCGACCCCTCCAGCTCCATACGCTGGGCGAGCATCAGACCCTCAAGTGCAAATTTCGATGCCACATAGGCCCCGCGCCATTTCATTGGCACAAGCCCCAATATCGAGGAGCAATGCACGATGCGGCCATGCCCCTGTGCTCGCATCACCGGAACGATGCGGCGTGTCAGATCATGCCAACCAAAGAAATTGGCTTCGAATTGCGCACGCAATGCTTCAACCGGCAAATCCTCAATCGCGCCGGGCTGTGCATAAGCACCATTGTTGAACAGCGCATCCAGCTTGCCGTCGGTTGCACGCAGCACTTCATCGACCAGCGCTTCGATTGATTGCGGTTCTGTGTAATCGAGGTAGAAAGCATCAAGCCCTTTGGCTCTGAGTGCTGCAATATCCTCATCCTTGCGTGCCGTCGCGAACACGCGCCATCCGGCCTTGTGCAAAGCCTCGGCACAATAGGCACCGATCCCGGAAGAGCAGCCGGTGATGATAATGCTGCGCTTTTCGCTCTCTGGAGCCATCAACCTGTTCCTCGCGGTCGCGTTTTCGCAACAGTGCTTGATTCGTGCCCGATTTAAAATCGGCTACTGCATCGGCCCAAAAATCGGAATCGATTTTTGGAAAGCACGATGCGTAGATTCAATAGCATAGAGCGACCTTTTTGTGCGCCCAAGACGGCGCACAGCGCTCTATGCCCTTGCAATGTTGAATCCAATACTAGATTTAAGGGCGCTTGGGTCGTTTGTCGGTTTACCGAAGGGAAAAATCTGCGGATGCGAAAAATCAGACGTTTTATCCGTCAGATCACTTTCGACGTTTATGGGCATTTCAGCACCGACGACGGCTGGGCATTTGCCTCCCACATTGCCCTGTCCGGGCTGATGGCAATGTTCCCGTTTCTGATCTTTGCAACGTCACTCGCCAGCTTCCTCGGCACCAAAGAATTCGCCAATACGGCAGTGCATGTCATTTTCGACATGTGGCCCTCCAATATTGCTGGCCCCATCGCCAATGAAGTGATGAACGTTCTAACCGTTCAGCGCAGCGGGCTTCTGACATTGAGTGTGATCGCCGCCGCCTATTTTGCATCCAATGGCGTTGAAGCGTTGCGCATGTCGCTGAACCGCGCCTATCGCGTGACCGACCAGCGCTCAATCATTTTCTGCCGTCTGCAAAGCTTAGGCTTTGTACTTATTGGCACAATCAGCCTCATGGCAATCAGCTTTCTGCTGGTTCTGGCACCTCTTGCGGTACGCCTTGCCGAGCAATGGTTTCCCGATATCGCGCCCTTCACCGGCACCATTGCTATCTGGCGCTATACGATTGCGGTGATCGTTCTGGTACTTGCTCTCTTTATCGTCCACATCTGGTTGCCTGCCGGGCGGCGGCGTCTGAGCGACATTCTGCCGGGCATCGGCATCACACTGATTGCCTGGCTTGCAGCCGCAACCGCCTTCGCAAAATATCTCGAGACCTTTGCAAGCTACGTCACTACCTATGCGGGCCTCGCCTCGATTATGGTCGCGATTGTCTTTCTCTACATGCTCTCAGCAATCTTCATCATCGGTGCAGAAATCAATGCTGCGATCATGAATTTCCGCAAACGCCACCAGCAGCCCGAACTTAATATAGAGTGACTATTTGCGAAGCGTCGTCAGCGCGACGCCGAGCGTCGTCACCACCATGCCTGCAATCTGGATGGGTCCGAGCGTTTCGCCGAAAATCAGATAGGCCATGATCGCAGCCGTGCCCGGCACCAGATAAAATAGCGACGCCACCTTCGACATGGCACCTTCGCGAATCATAACCAACAGCGCTAGAATGGCTCCGATAGAAATGGCAAGCGTCAGCCAGACCATCGCAAAGATGAGCTCCGGTGACCAGATCATCACACGTGTTTCAAAGGCGAAAGCCCCAATCGCGGTCAATGCCGCCGCCGCAATGTATTGCACGGCAGTGCCAGCCTTAAGATCGCCCGCTGTTCCGAAACGCTTTTGCCAAACCGTACCAGTGCTGATGGCCAGAACAGCCACAAAAGCCGCACACAAGCTTTGCGGATCAACGCCATTACCGGCAGAAAACTTCGGCCAGACCACCATGGCAACACCCAGAAAACCGACCAGAAGACCCAACCATTGTCGCCCGCTGGCGCGCTTCCCCAGAAGAAGAGCTGCAATCAGCGTCGTCAGCATTGGTTGAAGACCCGCAACAAGTCCGGACATGCCTGCGGGCAATCCGTGATGCACAGCCCAGAAAAGCGCTGAAAGATAGATGCCATGAATAAGGCAGCCAGCAATGGCTGCGTGCATCAAAATCTTGCCGCGAGGCCAAACGCTACGGCTTGCCAATGCCCAGAGGATCATGATCACGGCTGCGATGGAAAACCGCACCGCCATGAAACTGAACGGTTCCGCATAGGGCATGGAGAGCCCGGCACCGATAAAGCCGGTAGCCCAGAGCAGGACAAACATGATGGGAAAAAAGCGGGTGGCCATGACAGGGACTTTCTTATTTGCCGCCTGCAATAGTCTTCTTGGCACTATTAGACCATCACATAAATCTGATTGCTGCGATCAATTTGCCAAATGCGTCTCATCCACCTATGAAACGGCATGGACGTTCAAAACGACACAATCCGCATTCTCGTTGATGCCGACGCCTGCCCGGTGAAGGCTGAAATCTATCGTGTTGCCGAGCGCCATGGCTTGCCCGTGGTTCTCGTCGCCAACAGCTATATCGCCATCCCGCGCGACGCAGAACGCGTCGAGCGTATTGTCGTTTCCGACAAGCTTGATGCAGCAGATGACTGGATTGCAGAAAATTCCCGACCGGGCATGGTTGTGATCACTGCAGATATCCCACTTGTAAGCCGGTCGATTGCAATGGGTGCGTCGGTCATAGCCCCCAATGGAAAAGTGCACACGGCAAGCACCATCGGCAATACGCTCGCCACGCGCAACCTGATGGATTCACTGCGTTCGGCAGGCGAAGTCACGCGCGGCCCAGCACCGTTCTCGCCCAAAGACCGCTCAGCCTTCTTATCCGCGCTTGAACTGGCAATCGTCCAGTTGAAACGCTCCGGCTTTAAATCAGGATGATCGCATCGAAGCGGTCGCTATCCCTGCCCCGATCAGCATTGTCCCACCAGCACGGTTGAAGATGCGCAAAGCGCGCTCATTGGCAAAGAAGCGTCGCGCACGCGTGGCGACCAGCGCATAAGCGAAGGCATTGAGAAAAGCCAGCACAAGGAACGTGCTTTCAAAGACCAGCATCTGTGTCACAAAATCGCGATGCGGGCTTAAGAACTGCGGCAGGAAGGCCACGAAAAACGTGATGCTTTTTGGATTAAGTGCTGTCACCAGCCACGCATGAAGCAGCATTCTGACTGGGTTCACCTGATCATGTCGCGCCTTAGCATTCATCGTGCCACCGGCCCGAAACAGCTTTATACCGAGCCAGATAAGATAGGCAGCGCCGATCCATTTGACGGCGGTAAAAATCGTGGCCGATGCCGCAAGCAATGCCCCTACCCCCAGCATCGACAGCGTCATGGCTGTGAAATCGCCAAGCGCCACACCGATAGCCATGGGAAGTGCAGCTTTCCAGCCCTGCCCAAGTGCGTAGGACACCACCAGCAAAACCGTCGGCCCCGGTATGATAAGAAGCACGATAGATGCAGCAGAAAATGCCAGCCAGACTTCAACGCTCATGGGTAACTTCCTCTCTCAAGAAAGAGGAAGCCACTGAATACGATACTTGTCTAGAGCATAATTCCTTAAACTTGAATCAGTTTAAGGTGAAATTATGCTCTGACTTTAAAGGGTTAGAGCGACCTTTGGGCGTCCAACAGGACGCCCGGCGCTCTAGCTAAAGTTTTTGCGCGGCCTCGATCAGCCTGATTGCGTCGGGGCTATCCCACGGGGCAGGACCATTCATCGAGGCAATCTGACAACCTTCCTTATCAACCAGCAATGTCACCGGAAGACCAAATGCCAGATTCTTGCGCTTCAATTCATTGAAGCTCGACATGGTCGCATCACGGTTGAGGCTCAGGCTCTTGACGCCGATTTCTTCAAGAAATTTTTTTGGCTTCTCGTCAGAACCCGTATCGATATTGATGGCAACGACATCAAAATCACTGCCACCCTTTTTCGCCTGAAGATTGTCAAGTTCCGGCATTTCCTCACGGCAAGGCGCACACCACGTCGCCCAAAGGTTCACGAGGAGCGTCTTGCCCCTATAATCGCCAAGCGTCGTCTTCTTGCCGTCAGGACCGGTGAAAGCAATATGCGCGACCGAAATTGGCTTTTCCGCCGCGCGCATGGCGGCTACGGTGCCAGTTGCAGCGGCATCAAGGCTCTTCAGGGAATCTGCTTTCAACGCACATTGTGCGGAAGCTTCGTCACTTTGGGCAGAAACAGTGCTCGCTGCTGAAACATTGCGACCAGGTGCATTGCCAGAAGGCAGTTCCATCACGTATACCGCCCCGATACCGGCTATGACACCGGCAAGCGCTGCAAGAAGGACGATCTTCCGATTGCCTGACTTTGCCTTATCGTTGTCTTCTGCCATCTCGCGTCACTTTTCCTTAAGTCATGTATCCGAGGCATACGAGCATGAGCGAACAAAAATCAAGCAATCAGATGTGGGGCGGCCGTTTTGCCTCAGGGCCCGATGCGATCATGGAAGAGATCAATGCATCGATTGGTTTCGACCGCAAGCTCTATGCGCAGGATATTCAGGGCTCGCTCGCCCATGCTGCCATGCTTGCAAAGACTGGCATCATTACGTCAGAAGACCATAAAAAGATTGAAGAAGGCCTGAAAGCCATCCTCAAGGAAATTGAGGACGGAAAATTCACCTTCTCGCGCAAGCTCGAAGACATTCATATGAATATCGAAGCACGCCTTGCCGATCTTATTGGTGCCTCTGCCGGGCGCCTGCACACGGCCCGCTCGCGCAATGATCAGGTGGCGGTTGATTTCCGCCTCTGGGTCAAGCAGGAAATGCAGAAGACTGCTGTAGCGCTGAAAGGCCTGATTGAAGCCTTCCTTGAACGTGCAGAAGAACATGCTGCAACCGTCATGCCGGGCTTCACGCATCTTCAGACTGCACAACCCGTCACCTTCGGCCACCATTGCATGGCCTATGTGGAAATGTTCGGCCGCGACCTTTCCCGTGTACGCGACGCGATTGAACGCATGGACGAATCACCACTGGGTGCGGCGGCTCTTGCAGGCACCGGCTTCCCGATTGATCGCCACATGACGGCGAAAGAGCTCGGTTTCCGTGAGCCAACCCGCAACTCGCTCGACAGCGTTTCCGACCGTGACTATGCGCTCGAATTCCTGTCGCTCGCAGCCATCTGCGCTGGTCACCTGTCGCGTCTTGCAGAAGAAATCGTCATCTGGTCAACGCCGCAGTTCAATTTCGTACGCCTGTCCGACGCTTTCTCGACCGGCTCGTCGATCATGCCGCAAAAGAAGAACCCGGATGCTGCCGAACTGGTCCGCGCCAAGACTGGCCGCATCAACGGTTCGCTCGTTGCCCTTCTCACCATCATGAAGGGTCTGCCGCTCGCTTATTCCAAGGATATGCAGGAAGATAAGGAACAGGTTTTCGACGCTGCCGAAAATCTGGAGCTCGCAATCGCTGCGATGAGCGGCATGGTGCGCGACCTGACCATTAATGTCGCATCCATGAAAAAAGCCGCAGGTTCCGGCTATTCAACTGCAACCGACCTGGCCGATTGGCTGGTGCGGGAACTCGGTCTTCCATTCCGCGACGCTCACCACGTGACGGGCCGCGCTGTGGCTCTGGCCGAAAGCAAAAAGGTCGATCTCTCCAGGCTCTCGCTTGAAGATCTGCAAACGATCAATCCGGGCATCACCGATGCAATCTTCGGCTATCTGACGGTTGAGAAGTCGGTCAAGAGCCGCCAGTCCTTCGGCGGAACCGCGCCACAGGAAGTGCGCCGCCAGATCCGTTACTGGAAAAAGCGCATTACAAAAGCTTGAGCAGAGCATCTTAGTGAAATCACTCTTGAAGGAGTGATTTCACTTTCAGATATTTTGGGTTAGACCTGACCCATAGGACAATTTCCGGGAACCAAAGCTGATGACAGGCCGCTCCGCCATTTCTTCCGTGCTTCTGATCGCAGCCCTTGCTGCCACTCTTGCCGCTTGCGGACGAAAAGGCCCGCTTGAACCGCCGCCTGCGCAGATGATCACCAATGAGCAGGGCCGCACAGTCGAGAAACCGAAGGAAGACAAGCCCTTCATCCTCGACAAGATTCTGTAATAGCCTATCAAGCAGGGACTGTTTCCCGTGAATCATTTTGAATATCGCGACGGCATTCTTCATGCCGAAAATGTGAGCCTGCCCGATATCGCAAACGAGGTTGGCACACCTTTCTACGTCTATTCCCGCGCCACCATCGAGCGCCATTTCCGCGTCTTCAGCGAAGCTTTTGCGGAGATGGAAACGCTGGTCACTTATGCGTTGAAGGCAAACTCCAATCTGGCCGTACTCAAGACACTTGCCAAGCTTGGCGCCGGTGCCGACACGGTTTCGGAAGGCGAGATTCGTCGTGCACTGGCCGCAGGCATTCCCGCAAACAAGATCGTGTTTTCCGGCGTTGGCAAAACCCCGCATGAAATGGATTTTGCGCTCGAAGCGGGCATCTATTGCTTCAATGTCGAGTCTGAACCGGAGCTGGAAATCCTTTCCGCCCGTGCGGTCAAAGCTGGCAAGGTTGCCTCCGTATCCTTGCGCATCAATCCGGATGTCGATGCCAAGACACACGCAAAAATCTCGACCGGCAAGTCCGAAAACAAGTTTGGCATCCCACGCGTAAAAGCCCGCCAGGCCTACGCGCGTGCAGCGAGCCTGCCCGGTATCGATGTCGTCGGCATCGATATGCATATCGGCAGCCAGATCATTGATCTGGAGCCTTTCGACAATGCTTTTGCGCTGATGGCTCAGATCGTGAAGGAATTGCAGGCCGATGGTCACAATATCCGCCATGTCGATGTCGGCGGCGGTTTGGGCATCCCTTATCGCACCGATAACAACCCGCCTCCGCTGCCGGTTGCTTATGCGGAAATCGTCGCAAAGCATATCAAGCCGCTTGGCCTCAAAACCGTATTTGAGCCGGGCCGTCTGATCGTTGGCAATGCCGGTCTTCTGGTGACGGAAGTGATTTTCGTGAAGGAAGGCGATGCCAAGAACTTCGTCATCGTCGATGCGGCGATGAACGATCTCATTCGCCCAACCCTTTACGAAGCTTTCCACGACATCAAGCCGGTCAAGGAAACGAAAGATAGTGCGCCTCGCATCCGCGCCGATTTTGTCGGTCCGGTCTGCGAAACCGGCGACTATCTCGGCCTTGACCGTGAAGTGGCAAAACCTGCTCCGGGTGATCTGATTGCTGTCTGCACGACAGGCGCTTATGGCGCGGTTCTGTCGAGCACCTACAACAGCCGTCTTCTGATTCCGGAAGTGCTGGTCGATGGCGATCGCTATCATGTCATTCGTCCACGCCGGACCTATGAAGAGCTGCTTGCGCTCGATTCCGTGCCTGACTGGTTATAAATTCCGGTCAAAGCCTCGTCTTTGCCATGATGCGTGTTATCCTATGCTGCAAATCGCAACTGGAACACGCATCAGAAAGTCCAGATGACACAGCAGAAAAAAGACAGCAAAGACTTGCCGATCCGCAAGCGCGATGCGTTTTTCCGCCTGTTTTCCGGCGAAGGTGCTGCGTTGCGGCGCCTTCATCTGCAAAGTTTTCTGACGATCAGCTTCGAGAGGCTCTGGCCTCTCGTGCTTCCACTGATTCTGCTGATTGCCCTTTTTGCAAGCGTGAGCTGGTTTGGGCTTTTTACGCTGATGCCGCGCTTAATGCATATCGGCGTGCTCGGGCTGTTTGCTCTTGCTGGTCTTGTTGCACTTTATCTGCCCTTCCGTTTTCGCCTCCCCAATGAAGACGACGTCACAGCTCGTATTGAGGACGTGAATGGTCTGATCCACGAGCCGCTGGCCGTGCAGAGCGGACAAATGGCAACCGGCACCAACGATCCGTTTGCCGTCGCTCTCTGGCAGGAACACAAGCGCCGCATGGCTAAGCGCTTGAAAAACCTGCAATCGGGCCTGCCGCGTCCGCACATTCCTGAACGTGATCCATTTGCGCTCCGCGCGATTGTTGCTCTGCTGTTTGTGACCGCTTCTACTTACAGCCTCAGCCCCAATAGCGGGCGTATTGCCGATGCGTTTCATATCCGCGCAGGTAGCCCTACGGCCGTTGCACGCGTCGATGCCTGGGTAACGCCACCGCGCTATACAGGTCGTGCGCCGGTGTTTCTGAGCACAACGCTTGATGAAGCGAATGTCGGAAAACCGATCACTGTTCCGCAAGGCAGCATCGTCAATATCCGGGTTATTGGCGGCAGTTCTGAACGACTGACCACAACGGATTCGACCGGCCATCGCAGCGAGATACAACCCGTCACGCCTCAGAGTAACCCTGAAGAGGGCGAGGCGGTCGCGACAGAGCAGCAGGCACTTGTCGATGGCAGCCGCAACTTCCGTTATGATCTGCAACAGGACCAGACACTGAGCCTATCCGGCACCGATGCGCGCTGGACCTTTGCCGTTACGCCGGACAATGCGCCGACCATTCGGTTCACCAAAGAACCGGGCCATGCGCTGAATGGCACATTGCAGCTTTCCTATGAAATCACCGACGATTATGGCCCGGCCAAAGCCTATGGTGAAATCATTCCTCTCGATATGGATCACGAGGACGAGGAAGTCGCTCCACTGTACGATGCGCCGGAGCTGCCACTTGCGTTACCGCGTCGCGGAACCAAGGAAGCGACCACCGCCAAAGACCTGACCGAACATCCATGGGCTGGTCAGGAAGTGGCGCTTACGCTCGTCGTAACCGATGCAAACGGCAAGACCGGTCGTAGTGAAACCAAGATCATGAAGCTGCCGGAGCGCCCGTTCTCCAATCCGCTTGCAAAAGCTGTTGCGGAGCAGCGCCGCATACTCGCACTTGATGCAACCCAACGCGATCATGTGCGCGACATGCTTTCAGCACTGATGATCCGCCCGGACGAAACCATCAAAAACACGGCCCATTATCTGGGTCTCGTGACGATCCGCACGCGGCTTCGTCTGGCCACCGGCGACGATGCGCTGCGTGATACCGCAGATTATATGTGGCAGGTGGCACTGGGCATTGAAGACGGTAATCTGTCGGCAGCCGAAAAACGTCTGCGCCAGGCACAGGAAGCGCTGCGCAATGCATTGCAGAATGGCGCTTCGCAAGAAGAAATTGCGAAACTTTCCGCAGAACTGCGCAAGGCGATGCAGGATTTCCTGCGTGAATTTGCCCAGCGTCAGCAGCAAAATCCGAATGCCCGAAATCAGCCGATGGACCCGAATGCGCGCGTACTGACCGAAAAGGATTTGCAGCGCATGATGGATCAGATCGAAAATCTGGCACGTCAGGGATCGCGCGATCAGGCGGAACAGCTCCTGTCGCAATTGCAGGATATGATGAATAATCTGCAACAGGGCCAGCCGGGGCAACCGGGTCAGCAAGGCCAGGGTCAGGGCCAGGCCAATCAGATGCAGCAGCAGATGAACAAACTCGGCGATCTGATGCGCCGTCAGCAGCAGATGATGAATGAGACCTTCCAACTCGATCAGCAGATGCAGCAGCAGCAATATGGCAGCGGCGAAGGCGAATTTGGAGATGACCAGCTTCCCGGCGACAGCGGCCCTATGGGACAGGGCGAATCGCAACCAGGGCAAGGCCCAGGCCAAGGCCAGCAGCCCGGAAATACGCCTTCAGATCTGGCGGAGGCTATGCGCAAGCTTCAACAACAGCAGCAACAACTCCAGCAGGAATTGCAGAAGTTCAATGAAGACCTCAAGGGCTTGGGCATAGACCCCAATCAGGATTTTTCCGATGCAGGAAAATCGATGGGCAATGCCGCCGATGCGCTTGGCCGCAGCGAAGGCTCGGAAGCGAGCGACCAGCAGGGCAGCGCGCTCGATGCTCTCCGCCGGGGTGGCCGTGACATGATGCAAAAAATGCAGCAAGCCATGGGTCAGCAAGGTCAGGGCCAGAGCGGGCAGAATGGCCAGAGCGGCCGCGATCCGCTTGGTCGCCAGCAGGGCAATGGCCCGTCAGATGGAGATGACGTGAAGATTCCGGGTGAGATTGATATTCAGCGCGCCCGTGAAATTCTTGATGAAATCCGCCGCAAACTTGGCAACGCTTTAACGCCACAGATGGAGAAGGAATATCTCCAGCGACTGTTACAGTTCGACTAAAGCGCATCCCGAAAAGTGTGAAACGGTTTTCGGACAAAGATGCGCGTTAAAACAAATATTAGAGCGCCGATCTGATCCAATCAGATCGAAACGCGCTCTAAAGCATTTGAGCCAAAGGTGCGAAGCGGCTTTGCGTTGGATAATGCGTAAAAATGCGCCGAAATCTGGTGGTTAGTCCTGAACGTGGCCTACATAAGGCAACTGCCGGAACGAATGGGCTACATCCATGCCGTAGCCGACGACAAAGTAGTCGGGGCATTCAAAGGCAACGAAATCCGCATTGAGATCAACCTTGCGACGCACGCTCTTGTCGAGCAATACGGCAATGCTGACGCTGCGCGCACCGCGTTCGAGCATCAGTTCGCGTACGAATTTAAGCGTCTTGCCGGATTCGAGAATATCGTCGATCAGAAGCACGTCACGATCACGCACATCACTGTCGATATCGCGCAACAGGCGCACTTCGGTGCTGGTCGTGCCCTTGCCATAGCTTGAAACGGTGATGAATTCGACATCCGGTTCAACTCCGGCATCGTGCATCGCACGAATGAGATCGGCTGCGAAAATGAACGAGCCTTTAAGGATCGAAATCGTCAGCAGATTATGAAACTTATGTCCGGCGATATCCTTCGCAAGCTCGAGATTGCGCGCAGCAATTTCTTCCGAACTAAACAGCACATCGATTGTTTTGCCGCCGACTTCAGGCATCTGCCGCTTCTCCTGCTAAATAAGCCTAACATAGCTTTGAAAGGCACGCTCTATATCATGCTTTCAGAGAAATGCACCATTTTGGATTGCAGCCTTCCAGAACAATCAAACGAAGCATAAGCATTTGCCATTTCATTGATTTGTTATAGCGTGGCCATCATGCATCCAGACATTATCGAACTGCGCTCCTTTTACGACACAACGCTTGGCCATCTGACCGAGCGCTCCATCCGCATGGCGCTGGCCGCACTTTGGGGACGTGTGCCGGGTGAGCGGCTTGTCGGCCTTGGTTATAGCCTGCCCTATCTGGATCGGTTCAGCGCTGATACGGAACGCAGCTTCGCTTTCATGCCTGCCGGGCAAGGTGCGATCGCCTGGCCCTCGCCGGAAAAATCGGCAACTGCTTTGGTTTTCGATGAAGAACTGCCTTTGCCCGATTCGTCCATCGACCGGATTCTGATGGTCCATGCTCTGGAATATGCGGAAAACGCTGCCGAAACGCTTAAAGAGATGTGGCGGGTGCTTGCCCCCAATGGCAGGCTGGTGATTGTCGTGCCAAACCGGCGTGGCGTCTGGGCGCGTCTCGACCGGACACCGTTTGGCAGCGGCCGCCCCTATAGCAGCACACAGCTGACGGCCTTGCTACGCGAAGCCAACTTCACTGTGAACACCATCAGCAATGCGTTGCATTTCCCACCTGTGAAGCGTCGCTGGATGATGCGACCCTGTATGGCGGTTGAGGGGTTGGGGCGGAAGCTCTGGCCGCTTTTTTCAGGCGTTCTGGTGGTGGAGGCTCAAAAGCGGCTCTATCAGGGGCTGCCTGTCGCTCAACGTTCATCCCGGCGTGTCTTTGTGCCTGTTCTTGCGCCTCATGGTTCTCCGGTCAGTGGTTTGAGAAAAGCCGCACCAAAAGAACCCAAAACATGACGCTGCAACCTTTAGGCTCAGGACCCATTAATTTGACGGAAATGGTGTGAGACCATCCGTTTGGATACGAGGAGAAAAGGCGACGGAAATATGCTTTATTTTCAAGCCATTTCGACAAAGTAGCCGGACGGATGGACCACATCCTCCGGACACTGAAATGACTTGGCGATCTGCCGCGTCAAGCCGCTCAGACGGGGGACCACCCCGTACTTCGCGTCTTTCCTTGCAGCTCTTGTCATTTCATGTGCCATTTCCATTAAATTAATGGGTCCTGAGCCTAACAGTAAGGTTTTTCTCGACTTGAACGCGGCGGCGGTTTATGCCCGCTGCGTAACCTTAAACACAGTCCTTTTGGCGGAGCCAAAATCATGACCAATATGCAGAACCTCTCCCGTCCCCAGCCCAAGGCAGGCCTGCTCGATATCGCAGCCTATGTACCCGGCAAGGAACATGTTGAAGGCGTCGCAAAGGTCTATAAGCTCTCCTCCAACGAGACCCCGATCGGCCCCAGCCCACATGCGGTCGAGGCCTATCGACACTGGGCCGATCATCTCGCGACATATCCCGACGGTCAGGCCATAGCGCTGCGTGAAGCAATTGCTGAATCTCAGGGTCTCAACATCGGCAACATTATCTGCGGCAACGGTTCCGACGAATTGCTCGGCCTCATCTGCCAGACATATCTGGCACCGGGCGATGAAGCGCTCATCACCGAACACGGCTTTGCGGTTTACAAGATCCAGACGCTTGGCGCAGGTGCAACACCTGTAACCGTCAAGGAAAAAGACGAGCGTATCGATGTTGATGCTATCCTTGCTGGCGTCACCCCGCGCACCAAGATCGTTTTCATCGCCAATCCTGCCAACCCGACCGGCACTTATCTGCCGTTTGAAGAAGTGCGTCGCCTCCATGCAGGTCTGCCAAAGCACGTCCTGCTGGTGCTCGATGCTGCTTATGCCGAATATGTGCGCCGCAACGATTATGAATCCGGTCTTGAACTGGTGTCATCGAACGAAAACGTCGTTATGACCCGTACCTTCTCGAAGATTCACGGCCTGCCGGGTCTGCGCATCGGCTGGATGTATGCACCATTGCACGTTATCGATGCGGTTAACCGCATCCGCGGCCCATTCAACATGAACTCGGCGGCAATTGCTGCTGGTGCTGCCGCCATCCGCGACCGCGCCCATGTCGTGAAGTCGGTCGAATATAACGAGAAGTGGCTGTCGTGGCTGACCGATGAATTCACCAGGCTTGGGCTTCGTGTCACGCCATCGGTGACAAACTTTTTGCTCATGCACTTCCCCGACGATGCCGCACATTCGGCAGACAAGGCGGATGAGTGGCTTTCAAAGCGCGGCTATATCCTGCGCCGTGTTGGCGGCTACGGCTTCCCCAATGCGCTGCGCATGACGGTGGGCACAGAAGAAGCCAATCGTGGCGTTGTGGCCGCTCTTGCCGAGTTTTTGAAGTAAGACGATGTCCACGGTCCATTTTGAAAAAGTCGCGCTCATCGGTATCGGCCTTATAGGCTCATCGCTGGCGCGCGTTATCCGCCGCGAAGGCTTGGCCAATCATATCGCCATCGCCACACGCAGTGCCGAAACATTGAAGCGCGCCGAGGAATTAAACCTCGGCGACAGCTATTCCACCGACAGTGCGAGCGCAGTCAAAGACGCTGATCTCGTCATTGTATCCGTGCCTGTCGGCTCGTCTGGTATAGTTGCAAAGCAGATAGCAGGCAGCCTGAAGCCGGGTGCCATCGTCACCGATGTCGGGTCGACCAAGGCATCGGTTATCGCGCAGATGCAGCCAGAGCTGCCGGAGAACGTGCATTTCATTCCCGGCCATCCTCTGGCAGGGACTGAATATTCCGGCCCGGATGCAGGCTTTGCTGAGCTCTTCACCAATCGCTGGTGTATTCTCACGCCTTTGCCCGACACCGATCAGGCGGCAATCGACAAGCTTTCTGCCTTCTGGACGGCTTGCGGTTCGCGTCTTGATCAGATGGACCCACAGCATCACGATCTGGTGCTGGCCATCGTTTCGCACCTGCCGCATATCATCGCCTATAACATCGTTGGCACAGCCAGCGATCTGGAACAGGTGACGAAATCAGAAGTCATCAAATATTCGGCTTCAGGTTTCCGTGACTTTACCCGTCTGGCAGCTTCCGATCCAACCATGTGGCGCGACGTCTGCCTGCATAACAAGGATGCAATCCTTGAAATGCTGGCACGGTTCTCGGAAGATCTGGCATCCTTGCAACGCTCGATCCGTTGGGGTGACGGCGAAGCTTTGTTTGACCTCTTCACCCGCACACGCGCTGTGCGCCGTGGCATCATCGATGCGGGTCAGGAAGTCGATGCGCCGGACTTTGGTCGTCAGGCAGCCGCACATCCCGGCGAACAGAAGTAAGAACTACGCTTTATAGGTTCGGCAGTCGACCGAGCGGAATAAATCCAGCACTGGCTCTTCCCTTACGAACGGCAATCTCGAGAACGGGATTGCCGTTTTCGTCTTTCGGCATGGCGGAAAGAGCAAAAAGAACGGTGGCAATGTTGCCGCCCTGTTCAGGGAAAATTGTCTGTCCGGCCTGCGCAAAGGATTGCGGATTGACCATCGTGACTTTGAGGTCCGCATTAATCTCGCCTTCCATATCGACCGAAAACGGACCCGCGATGGAAAGCATTGCCCCGTTTGGCATGGACAGAAACGCCTGATTGATCACGCCGCTATGACCGCGCATCCGTTCATTGAATGGTGATGGACTTGGCGCGAGGAAGGTCGCGGCATTGGCAATCGCTATATCGACCAGCCCATCAATCTCGGGGCTTTTGGCATGCCCGATCACATAGGGTTCAAGCTTCAGTGCTGCAAAGCGTCCATTGATCTTGAGCTGATCGTCTTCGCTGCTCATACGGAAATTCATCTGCTCAAGCTTGCTGATCAGTTCTGTGGTCGTGGTTTCCGTACGCACGCCGACGCTGACGTCACGCGCATTCAACTCAATCTCGGTCGGAAATGGACGTGCAAGACGCGTATTGGAGGTGAACTTGCTCCAATTGACCTCAAGAGGCTGGATGCCGGGAAACTCGACAAAGGCGGGACCCGATAATTCATTGCTCAGCGAACGTGGTGCATAAACCGGAGAACCCGACGTAAAGCGACCCGCGCGCAATGACATGCCTTCGGAGGGCTTGCGCCATGAAATGCTGGCGCAAACCACATTCACACGCAGCGGATAGCCACTGGTGTGCAGGTTTTCACATTGAACACCGATGCCTTGCGATGCGAGCTTGGCCATATCGGCCTTAGCACGCGCTTCGATCTTGTCCGCCACATAGAACCAGCCTGCCGTATAGGCTGCGATAAGCACCAGAGCGATAACCGCGATCGTGATTGGACGCTTTCTGGATTTCGTCGATTCAATTCCAGCATGCGCCATTGAAAAAGCCTCTTTCAATCAGATAGTTGGTTGCGGTGACAAAGCAAAGGGCATTAGGAGCCCGAACCATCATCATCTGTTCTGCTGTCCCCAACAGGTGGCTATATTATGGCAGGATTGAGTCTTGTGAAGTTCCGTCGATCAAAAAATGCGGGATATCCTGAGATTACCGATAAAAACTCGCCATAATTGAACATATATTGATTCCCATCATGACAAGACGCACTGACGATCAGCGAATGAACGACTTCTGGGTATTCGGTTATGGCTCCCTGATGTGGCGGCCCGGCTTTGCCCATGTCGAAACCATGCGCGCACGCCTGCATGGATATCGTCGCAGCCTCTGCATCTATTCCCATGTCCATCGCGGAACGCCCGACCATCCGGGTCTTGTGCTGGGTCTGGATACTGGCGGTTCCTGCCTCGGCATTGCCTTCCGCGTACCCGGCGACATGACAGATGAGGTCATGATCTATTTGCGCGAACGCGAAATGTCGAATCAGGTCTATCACGAAAAATGGCTGCGCCTGCGTCTGGCAGACGGTCGTGATGTGCAGGCCGTTACCTATGTTGCCGACCGACGCCACACACAATATGCAGGATCTCTCAAAGCTGAGGATGCGGCTGCAATCGTTGCTACAGCGCAGGGCGATTCCGGTGCCAATGTCGATTATGTCTCCAACACACTTGAGCATCTGCGCAATATGCGCGTACGCGATCATGCATTGGAACATGTCAACGATCTAATCTGCAACAAAGTGAACCGGCAGAAGCACGACGCAGCCTGATCAGCCTTGCTTGTACCGGCGAAAGTGATCGACCAGCGCATCTTTGCCGTTCACGATCATAATGCCCGTTATTACAAATACCGTGCCCACAACGAAGCTGGCTTCGATAGGTTCGCCCAAAATAATCGCGCCCAGAATCACCCCGAAAATCGGTGTCATGAAAGAGAGCGAACCCAATTGGGACGCGCGATAAATTCGCAGAAGCTGAAACCAGATCAGGAACACCGCGAACGAGACAATCACGGCCTGAAAAGCGAAACTCCCAATCACCATAGTGTTCCAGCTGATCTCCGCTTGTCCCATCAGGAATGCGGCAACTGACAAGGTCACGAAAGCTGTGAGCAGCTGATAGAGCAGGGTCTGCTTCGCCGGCAGTGCTGCGAGACGCGAGCCACGGACCACAACGGTCGTTGCACCCCACGCTACCCCAGCAAGCAGGCAGAGCCCATCGCCAACAAACATCGCGTGCAGGTCACCATGGACAGCCTCACCGCGAATAAGGAAAGCGATCGCAATGCCTAGAAAGGCAATGGCGATGCCGCCCCATTGGGTCGTCGTCAGTCGCTCTGATGGAACCAGGACATGCAAACCGAGTGCCGCAAAAAGTGGTGCTGTATAAAGCAAAACCACGGCATGAGCGGCAGAGGTTAAACGCAATCCCTCCCCCAGAAACAGATATTCAAGCGCAAACAGCAAACCGACCAGTAAGCCCGGTTTCCAGATACCATTGGCAATCGTCAGTGTTTCACGCTGCGCGATCATGATAGCGGCGATTAATGCAGCCCCCACGCCCGAACGCAGTGCGATCTGGAACAAGGGTGAAATATCCGCAGCCGTCATTTTGAGCAGTACCTGCTGCAAGCCGAGGCTGATGCAAACAAGAAGCATCATTCCAAAGGCGTGCATGTCGACGGGCTTGCGCTCCATTGTCCGAATCCTCGTGATTAATCCGAATAATGGGTGTACGCTTGTCAGGTATAGAGCATATAGCTTAAAACTGACAAACCTTAGCGCAGGATTGCCATAATGGCGGTAATCGCCCTCGAAGCCACGCATCAACCTCCGTTTACAGAAGCCCTGCCGGAGCCGCTGTTCTTTCGAACAGCCTGCATGCCGCCGGCTGCACGCTATCCCATGCATCGCCACGATTGGGGGGAATTCGTCTATTCCTTCACTGGTGTGATGGAGGTACGCATTGGCGACAGCCATCTGCTGGCCCCGCCTCAATATGGAATATGGCTTCCACCGCATATTGAGCATCAGGGCCTCAATCGTCAGGAAGTATGCTACTGCTCGCTCTATGTGACCGAAGAGCTTTGCACCGATCTCCCAGCCAAGGCCTGCGCACTCAATCTCAATCCATTGATCCGCACCCTGCTTGAACATCTGCGGATGAAGAAGCCATCGCAACCGCAGCGACCGCAGGAGACGCGACTGCTGCATACACTGCTCGACCAACTGGCGATTGCTCCATGTGCCGGATCCTATCTCCCCTCCAGCACCGACCCTGCCCTGCAAAAAATCCTGTCTATCCTGGAAGCCGATCCAAGCGACAATCGTACACTTCACGATCTTGCAAAGGTCGCAAATACATCCGAAAGAACACTGATGCGCCGCTGCAAGCAGGAGCTTGGCATGAGCTTTCCTGAATGGAAACAGCGTCTCAGAACGCTGAAAGCCATGCCGCTGCTCGAAGGGGGAGCCAAGGTCGAACATGTAGCGCTGGACCTTGGCTATGCCAGCGCATCGGCGTTCATCGCCATGTTTCGCAAACTGATGGGTATCACGCCCGACGAATATCGCAGACAAATTGGTGCCTGAACGCACAGCGCAGAAAACTCTGGCTGCAACTGAAGCAAAATGCGGCTGTTTTCTCGTGCAGGCATACGATGGATATTAAAGTTGCATTGCTTACACGGCTTGCCCTTGTTCTTGCCCAAAGCAACCGCTACATCTCGGCTAAAGCATCGCTCCGGAGCCTGACTGGATTTTGGACAATACGATGCAGAGATTCAAAGGGTTGGAGTGGTCTAGCTGGGTCAGTTTCTGATCTGCACCGCTCCGATTGCCAAGGAGACCTTTATGATCGCATTGTTCCGCACCATTGATCTGGCGCTCGATATCTATACTTGGATCATTATCGCTAGTGCCGTTTTCTCATGGCTCTATGCGTTCAACGTCATCAATTCTTCCAACCGCTTCGTGGCTTCAATCGGTGAGTTTCTTTACAAAGTAACCGAACCGGTTCTGCGCCCGCTCCGTAATATCCTGCCCAATCTCGGCGGCATCGATATTTCGCCGATCGTCGTGCTGCTGATTATCTTCTTCATCCGTCAGTTCATGTGGACGACGCTGCTTCCTGTGCTTCTTTAGGGAACGCTCAGAACAGATCAAACAAAAACGCCCGGACTTTCATCCGGGCGTTTTTGTTCAATTTTGCGAGGCTAATTATTTGCCCTTGGCACGTTCGATCGCTTCAACGATGAACTTGCGAGCGTAATCTTCATCGCCCCAATCGCCGATCTTGACCCACTTGCCGGGCTCCAGATCCTTGTAGTGTTCAAAGAAGTGCGCGATCTGCTTCAGCGTGATTTCCGGAAGATCGGAATAATCATGTACCTTGGCATAACGCTGCGTCAGGTTTGGCGAAGGAACTGCAATGATCTTCTCGTCCTTGCCGGAATTGTCTTCCATGACCAGAACGCCGATTGGGCGAACATTGATCACGCAGCCAGGGATCAGCGGACGGGTGTTGCAAACCAGAACGTCAATCGGGTCGCCATCTTCCGAAAGCGTATGCGGCACGAAGCCGTAATTGCCCGGATAGGTCATAGGTGTGTAGAGGAAGCGGTCCACAATCAGGGCGCCAGCCTTCTTGTCCATCTCGTACTTGATCGGCTGTCCACCGACCGGCACTTCGATAATAACGTTGACGTCTTCTGGCGGATTGTTGCCGATGGAGATAGCATCAATATTCATGATGGGTCCTTTCGTGTCGCGCTCTGATAACGGGTTTCATGTTTGCGTGCAAGAAAAACGAAAGTTCAACAAAACGCGACGAATTGTCGTTCTCTTGAATGGAATAGAGCGCGATCAGGTTATTTGTTCGATTTAGTGATTATTCACCCAGTTCTTTCAGCCGCTGAACGGCTGTTGGTGGCATGGGTGGAGCGTTGGTGTCACGACTTGCTGCGACCAGAAGTTCGTCACAGGCCGTTTCTGTTGTCTCGATCAGTCGACGCAGAAATTCTTCCTTTTCGAGGCCTGCCGGAATAAGCGGCAGCACACGGCAACGGACAGTCCCCGGAAAACGCAGGAATTTACGGCGCGGCCAGTAAAGCCCGGCATTATGCGCTATCGGCAAAACCGGAAGATTCAGCGCTTCGTAGAGATGCACGATGCCATATTTATACTGCGGCGGCGCACCCGGCGAACGACGCGTTCCTTCAGGGTAGATGAGAATCTGCCGACCTTCGGCAATAGCCTTCTGCGCGCCTTTCGTGATGGAATGCAGCGCCTTGACGCGCGATCCACGATCAACCGGAATCATTTCCATCTTCGCAACATACCAGCCAAAGAGCGGTATCCGCATCAGTTCACGCTTGAGGATCAAAACCGGATCATCGAGCTGCGGCAGGAAAGCATAGGTGTCCCAGGCCGACTGATGTTTGGGCGCCACGATATAAGCACCTTCAGGAATATTATCGAGGCCTTCGATCACATAATCGGTGCCAGCAATATATTTCTGAAGCCAGAGATTAACCCGTGCCCAGGTCTTGGGAACAATCCAGGCTTTCTTGCGCGGAAGCAGAAAATAGAACGGCGTATAGAGGATCATCTGCACGAGAGTGCCGACGTAAAAAGCCAGATTGAATAAAATGGAGCGCAGATAGAGAAGCATCGTATCGGCGAGAACCTTGGTTAAACCTGGTCTTCGTATCGGTTTGACGCGAACAGATCAGGTAAAAAGAAACTGGGAGCTTTTCCAAGAAAGCAGCGGCACCCGATATATCAGGAAGCGCAACTTTTTCCATAAGGAAATCTCAGTGCCGAATGATCAATTCAGTGTCAGCCAAGGTCGGGAGTGAATGTATCGCCGAAAATCTTCGCCCCACCAACACGAAGAGCTGCTCCCAGATATTTGACATATTCAATGAACAGGACTCGGAGCGTATCGCCTTCGGCCACCCAACTATGAGCGCGCTTTTCGCCGTTCACCACAGGATAGGGCACAAATTCCACGTCCTGCATCCGGTATGACATCTCCAGGATGCTGCGCGGGATATGGTAATTATTGGTGACGACGATCACGCGATGATAGTTGTTGGCGCGGATCCAGCGTTCGCTTTCAGTCGCATTACCTACAGTGTTAAGCGCCGAACGATCCAGATCGACGCAACAATCAAACAGGCTCGGATCGGTATGCGTTGCACGCTGTAGCGATTTTTCCGTGGTGGACGGATGCACGCCGCTGATCAGCAAGCGCTTGCCCTGTTTCCCTTTCAGAAGATCGAGCGCCGCCTGTATGCGCGACTGCCCGCCGGTCAGAACGACAATCGCGTCCGCTGGCTCATCCAACACAGGCGATTGCATGCTGGTGACCTTCTCGCTGAACGCGACAAAGCCGATCAGAAAGGCGACAAGGGCCAGAAAAAGCACAATGGAAATAGGCTGAAGTCGTCGAAATATACGCATCAGGACAGACCATATGAATTTACCGACAGCCAACGCAAGCATGGATGGCAAAAGTGTAGACGGCGCATCCGTTGTGGGGCTGCGGCGCCACACCACAGCGCCCCTATGCGCTTCCGCCTTTGCTTCTCTGCCTGCCACCGCATCAACGCTTCCCGAACGCTCCGCCAATACCGTTTTCTGAACCTTGCGTTCACTCACCTTGCTATCATAACCATCATTGCGGCGATAACTCGGAAAGTTACCGGAAATTCGTGACTTCCGGTTGGTATTGGCAAAAAAGACAGTCATTCGGCCCGCACTCCCGGACCATCCATCGTGGAGAGCTGGCGAACAACGGTCAGACGACTTGTCAGCATCGTCAGCACACTTACCAGAATGATGATCGCAGCCGCGCCGATATAGCCGTCGCGCCCAATGGCAAAATTGCCAAACATCGCAGCAGCCTGATCTGCAGCCGGTGTCCCCATATGCCGCGACGCCCACCATGAAAAGACGAAAAACACAAACATGGCAGCCATACCGCCAAACAGTGCGCCTTTAAGAGCTGTGCGGAAGAAATGCCATTCAAATTCGCGCGCGACGAATTTCGATTCCGCACCAATGAAATGCAGAACCTCGATGATATGCCCGTTGCCGGACATAGCGCCACGGGTGGCAAAGATAACCGTCAGGACCGTTGCCGCCACCACAAGCGACAAGACGCCCGTACCAATCAGTACCGTCGTATTGGCCATCGAAACAAGTCTGTCGACCCATGTGCGATGGTCATCAAAACTTGCGCTCGGAATGGCGCGGGTGATTTCAGCGCGCATGGTTTCAAAATCCGGCGGTGCATTTTCGTCTATCGTCACAACAACCAGACGCGGAACCGGCAATTCATCGATATTGAGGCCGCTGCCAAGACATGGCTCAAGCAAGCGAGCGGTCGCATCCTTGTCGATAATGCTGGTGTCTTTCACGCCAGCAAAACCGCGAGCAATACCGCTTGCATCCTGAAGCGCCTTGTCCATGTCGAGCCCATCGACAGGACGGATCTGAATGGTCGCCTCGCGCGCAATCTGGCTTTGCCATTGGGCAGCCGAAGCACGCACCAAAGTCACGCCACCAAGGGTAAGACAGGCAAGAAAGGTCATGATCGCGATCACGATCACCAGCGCCGTACCCGTCACGCTTCCATCTGGGACGATTGGACTTGGGCCTTGCCGCTTTCGGCGCTTACCGATGCGGACCATCAGCATATCCTTGAGGTCTTCAAAGCGTATGCGCAGATCGTCCATGACTTTCCGGAGAGCTCTTTGCCAGTCTTTGTCAGCTTCAATCATAGATATCGAGCCGCCCATGTTCGAGAACCATGCGCCGTGCATTGACCTGATCCATCAAGGAAAGATCGTGCGTCGCAATGATAACAGCAGTACCTGAGCGGTTAAGCTCTGCAAAAAGCCGCAACAGACGTTTGGCTAGTGGCGGATCAACATTGCCTGTCGGCTCATCCGCAAGCAGAAGTTCGGGTTGGTCAATCAATGCGCGTGCAATGGCAGCACGCTGCTTTTCCCCGCCCGAAAGTACAGGCGGCAGCACATTCATGCGGTCGCCAAGCCCGACCCAGTGCAGAAGTTCCTCCACCTCATGCCGATAAGTCGCCTCTTCCTTGCCGCGCACACGCAACGGAAGTGCTACATTTTCATAGGTCGTCATATGATCGAGCAGCCGAAAATCCTGGAAAACAATCCCGATCCGCCGACGCAAAAGCGGCACTTCCTTGTGGTCGAGCCGCGCGACATCCTTGCCGAAAATATTGATCAGCCCGCGCGTCGGTTTCAGTGCCATGAATAAGAGGCGCAGCAATGACGTCTTGCCTGCCCCGGAAGGGCCGGTCAGGAACTGGAATGAGCGCGGCGGAATATGAAAGCTGACATCCTTGAGGATCTCTGGCCCCATTCCATATCTCAGGCCGACATTCTCGAAACGTATCACCGGTGTGCTTCTCTAAATTGTCCGCATTCCGATTGGGCTACGGATGAAATCGATATCAAAATGACCTTTAACCCCCATGGTTAATGTGAGGTTAACGCGACTGGAATCATCAATAAAAATTGCGCGAGCATTGTGTTTTTATAACGCAGAACATTCAGGCAATTATTGGAATGTGCGCAAAGAAATCCGAAACGATCTGACAATCGTCAAATCGCCTCCAATTTGACAGGAAAATTTAGGGCGCATACCGAAAAGTGCAAAACGGTTTTCGGCAAAGAGATGCGCGAAAAGAAACAGTGCTATTCCCAGCAACCGAGATTGCGGCCTTTGAGATTATGGGAATCGATATCTGTGACGAGGCGAGCATCTTCACGCAACAGAACCATGGTCGTACGCTGCTTGAGGTCGATCCTTTGCCAGCCGCCACATTCCTTCGGCATAGCAGGAGCGCTGTCGATCCTGACCGTTTCAGACCATGCACTGGCCGAACAACCGGACAATACCGCACCAACGGCAACCACCATCACGGATTGCAGAATCGATCTGCATGTTCGTGCCTCAATTTGAATCTTCAAGGCTGGCAACTCCCTATAACGCCCCACGAAACACCCGCTTTGCCGAGATCGTTTTCATCGCAATTATCTGCATGAACAAGTTTCTTATAACGCGCGTGCGACCACGACCGCAATATACAAGACAAAACCAAGCATGATTTAAATTAAGGCCAAAAAGCGGCCAGTTTATGGGTTTTTCTGGCTGTTTTGAAAGTTTGGAACTATTTAAAAGAACATTCTAATACAAATTAAAATCAAACTGAAATTTACTGCTATCATTGCAATATCCGACAATTTCTACAAACTTATCGCCCAATTAAACACGATTGATGTAAGAAAAACCCGGCTATATATTTAGCTATCTGATTCGCACCGGCATTTATCACTGCACCGACACTGGGGACTTCCATGTTGAACAAACTGTCTGCGGAATTTTTCGGAACATTCTGGCTCGTCTTCGGTGGTTGCGGCAGCGCGATCTTCGCTGCAGCCTATCCTGAACTGGGCATCGGCTTTTCTGGCGTCGCTCTCGCCTTCGGTCTGACCGTTCTGACGATGGCTTATGCTGTCGGCGGCATTTCCGGCGGCCACTTCAATCCAGCCGTCTCGTTCGGCCTTCTGGTTGCGGGACGTTTTCCGGCGAAAGACCTCATCCCTTACTGGGTTGCACAGGTTCTGGGCGGCGTTGCTGCGGCAGCCGTTCTTTATCTCATTGCAACCGGCAAGACCGGCTTCACGGCAGGTGGCTTCGCGTCCAACGGCTATGGCGAGCTATCGCCCGGTGGCTTTAGCCTCACGGCGGCATTGATTGCTGAAATCGTACTGACGGCGTTCTTCCTCATCGTCATTCTCGGTTCGACCTCATCAGCCGTACCATCGGGCTTTGCACCGATTGCCATCGGCCTTTCTCTGACCCTGATCCATCTGATCTCGATCCCAATCAGCAATACATCGGTCAATCCAGCCCGTTCTGCGGCTGCGGCCCTGTTTGCAGAAACTGGTGCTTTGGGGCAGCTCTGGCTGTTCTGGGTGGCCCCACTTGTAGGTGCCGCGATTGGTGCCATCATCTGGAAAGGCCTGCTCGGTAAAGATTGATCAGCACCAACTGATCAACAAAGACCATGCACAATCATCGAAAAGGCCGGTTTATATCGGCCTTTTTGCTTTTCCCGATCAGCAACAAACAGAAAACTACTCCGCATATGTTGCAGAACCGTGGGATTCTCCAAGAAAAAGTGATCATTTCCCGCTAAAAACTGCTGTAAGAAAGAATTCCCTTTTACAGATGTCCTGAGCAATGTCCCCCAGCACCGATGCTTCTCATGCGGATCGCTATGCCGCATTCCGTCATACTCCATTCAAAAAATACTGGGCAGCACGCTTCCTGAGTGCATTCGCCGTCCAGATCGTCAGTGTTTCCGTCGGCTGGCAGATTTATGACCAGACCCGAGACGCTTTCAATCTCGGCATGGTCGGGCTGGTGCAATTCCTGCCTGCATTGCTGCTTGTTCTGTTCACCGGGGCCGCAGCCGATCGCTTTGGCCGACGCCTCGTTATGGGGCTGTCGCTCATTCTTGAAAGCGTGGTCACGGCAATATTGCTGGTCCTGACACTCACCGGACTGTTTGAGCCGCTGACCGTCTTTGCAGCCTTGCTGATCTTTGGCGTGGCACGTGCATTCCTCGGACCATCTTCCGCTTCCCTCGTGGTCAATCTGGTTCCGACCGAGGATTTCGCCAATGCAGTTTCGTGGAACGCATCGGCATGGCAAGTGGCGACCATTGTCGGCCCCGTCGCAGGTGGACTGCTCTACGGCGTCTCACACATTGCGGCTTATGGTGTGGCGACCGTATTTCTGATCGCTGGCTCCATCCTGATCTTCTCCATTCCAAAGCCCAAACAGCATACAACGACAGAAGAGCGCTCGCTCTCCACCATGCTCGCGGGCTTCCGCTATATCTGGAAAGAGAAGATCGTACTCGGTGCCATTTCGCTCGATCTTTTCGCCGTTCTGCTTGGCGGCACGGTTGCACTTTTGCCAATCTATGCCCGCGATATTCTGGATCTCGGTCCATGGGGGCTCGGTCTTCTGCGCTCAGCTCCCGGCATCGGTGCCGTACTCACGGCGGTCTGGCTTGCGGGCCACCCGATCCGCGATCATGCCGGGCGTGTGATGTTCGTCTTTGTTGCCCTGTTTGGCCTGTTCAACATCATCTTCGGCGTTTCAACACTGACATGGCTTTCGATCGTCGCTCTCGCCCTTGCCGGTGCTGCCGATATGATCAGCGTCTATATTCGTGAAACCCTGATGCAGCTCTGGACGCCCGATCATGTTCGCGGTCGCGTCAATGCGGTCAACATGGTGTTTGTGGGCGCTTCTAACGAGCTGGGTGAATTCCGTGCCGGGTTGATGGCTGCTGCCATTGGTGCGGTTCCTGCGGTGGTGATTGGCGGCGTTGGATCGATTGCCGTTGCAGCCGCCTGGGCCGCCATGTTCCCGCAATTGCGCAAAGCACGCAATTTGCAGGGCAGAACTTAAACCCCAGAGCGTGTCAGACCTCTGGCGCGCTCTTATTGGCTGCGCGGACACGCGCCTCGATCATATTGCGATCTTGTTCGGTGACGCCGATGAGATGGGCGACGCGCCACATCACATCTGCTTCTACTTCGCTGACGATCCCATCCGCGTAAACGATTTCCCACATCAAGGCCACGAAATCGACGCGGGCCTGATAATCGAGATGACGCTTCAGCACGGAAGTAAAATCTGAGAGGCTGATAGATTCCTGATCAGCTTCTTCTGCAGCCTTGATCAGCTTTTTAAGCGCATCACCTTTGAGGCCATATTTCTGCGAAAGCATGGCCGAGAGTTTTGCACGCTCGCTTTCGCGCGTTTCGCCATCCGCATCCATGATGTGAAACAGAAGGGCAGCTGCTGCAAGCCGTGGGTCGGCATCGGAAAACTTTTCGCCCCGCTCACGTAAACCGTTGCCCGGCAACTCTTTCAGAAAATCCAGCAAACGCTCGAACATTCACCCTCGCCACAAAAACACTTATGCCAGCAAAACGCCGTTCTTTAGAACTATTGAAAATAGCGGGCTAATGGCGAGGCACAAGACGGCAAACCGCCCTGTCTCGGTTTTGACTGCTCAAGAGAGGGTTGCCGTGGTCTTTAGGCAACAATTAGCCCACCCCCTTTAAAAGTCATTTTAGAGCGGTTACAGTCAAAACGGAGTCGCCGGAACCGCTCTAAGTATTTGTTTCGCCGCATTTACCTCACGCAAAACCGCTTCGCACTTTTGCTGGAAATGCTCTAGGGTCTGTGGGGAATTAGGTTTTGGGCGTGGCGTGAGACGGATTTTGTTTCTGAACAGGAGAACAGGACGCCGTGGAGTGTATCTCCATAAGGGCTGTTCGACGCATTCAGAGAGAAAATCCGCCACGTCCTAAAGGGATATGGTGAAAATGGCCCAGCTTCGCGTCGCAAAACCTCGATCGAGAACCACTCCACCTTCGGCTTTGCTCCTAAACCTGAGCCATTTTCATCCATACCACGCTTCAAAACTAATTCCCCACAGACCCTAGAACAACCGCAGCCCGTTCGGCGCCTTCTGTGATGACTTGCTTTCATCCACGCCAGGATCATCGACAATGATATGCGCTGTACGGTTTTTCACAGCGTCGGCATCATCTTCAGCACTTTCTGGTGAAATGGCATCGATCACAGCTGGGTTGTCGACCGCAGCGATTTTTGGCGGCAGCGGTGCGGTCTTAACCTTTACCGGTTCGGCTTCAGGCACAACCACTTCGGCCTCGACCACATCCTCAAACTTTGGCTTAGGCGCAGGTTTTTCGACCGGAACAATTGCCCTGCTTTCTGCGATGTGATCCGGAACTGCTTCCGCAATTTCCGGCTTTTCAATCTCAATCACCGGCGAAAGCTGCTCAACCGGCACTTTCCATTCAAAGCTGTTCAAGCGTCCGGTAACAGGCGACACGGGTGACCATTGCTCGGAAACATAGCCGTCCGCCGTCCATGCAGGATCGCGCGGCGCCTTGACAGCCTGAGCAAGCCACTGCCGCACCTTGCCCTGATCGCCGGTCTCGGCCTCTTCGATATCCGCAAGCAGCAGATAAGCGCTTTCCCGAGGAGAGCCGCGCAGCACCTGTTCAGCATTATCGCGCGCAAGACGATAATCACCGGCCTCATAAGCTGCACGTGCGAGCGCCAGACTGCCTTCGGCATTGTTTGAACGCAGCGTCACCAGATGTTTCGCCCGTTTCAAACGGTCCTGCACCGTGTCGCCTGCCCGACCATACACATAGGTCGAAGCAATATCGGGATGCGGCGAACGCTTCCAGGCAGCTTCAAGAATTTTTGAGCCCTTGCGCACTTCACCATCGGCAAACAGCGCACGTGCAGCAACAACAGCCGCAGGCACCAGATCAGGCGCAAGCTTATTGGCTTCAAGCGCAATGACCTTGGCATGTGCATGATCCACATCCACCGTCGCCATTGCTTTGGCAGTGAGAAGCGCTGCGCGCTCCTTCTTCACCACATCCTTGCTGTGAGCGAGTGCCTGTTTGCGTGCATCCACCAACTTCAATGCACCATCCCAATCGCCTTCAGAGCAGAGCTGGCCCATGACGGCAGAGGATGCCCATTCAAGCTGTGGTGCTTCTTTTGCGGCTTCCGCCGCATAATGACGAGCGGCCTCGCGCGCGCCGACACGCTGCGCTTCGATATAAAGACCGCGCAAACCAAGCAGCTTGGTTTCCGGGTCTTCAATCATGGCTTCAAAGCCCTTGCGGGCATCGTCGGTGCGGCCTTCCAGCATGGCAGTCTGCGCTTCAAGAAGCTTGATCAGTGGCTCCTGATCCGAGTTCAAAAGCTTGGCTGCCTGCTTGTTCATGCGGCGTGCGGCCTCCGCATCGCCTGCACCCGCAGCAATCAGTCCGGTTGATAGTGACTGATAGCCACGGTCGCGTTTACGGGCTCGGAAATGACGGCGCAGCGTATAAGGCGACTGGATGATACTCTTGATAAGCCACCAGAGGATCAGGATCGCGGCAACAATCGCCACCACACCCGCAGCGGCGGTAATCAGCGGCACATTATAATGATTGCCAGCGAAGGTGACATCAAGCTCACCCGGACGATCCGCGAGCCACGAAAAGCCAAATCCTAGAACGACAACAATAGCGAAGTAAAATATCACACGCAGCATAGACGACGCCTCCTTAGTTTGGCGCCGTGGCGTCTGTTGCGGTCTTTGGCTTGAGGCTGTCGGTCACAAGACGCTGGATCAATGCATCTGTGTTGTGCCGCGCCTTCATCTGGCCTGCAAACTCTTCTGAAGCCGCTTTCGCATCAGCAGGCAATTGCTCCCATTCGGAGATTGCCCGTTCAAGATCACCGGCATGAAGGGCTGCTTCCATACGTGCTGTGGTCGGACCAACACCCGTCCCGCTCACATTGCCTGCAACGGGGCGCACGCTGACGAGACCTTTGGCGCTGGCGACAAGCTGATCCCATACGCCTGCATCGGCAGGCAGCTTGTTTTCTGTAGCTATAATTTTGTTTGCAACAGGTCCAAACCACGCATTGAGATCGGCGATGGTCGGAACACCTTTATCGGCAAAAGCACTCAACCCTTCTACCGACTTATCCTGTGGCGCAACAGACGCATAAGTCTCGAGCTCCGCCTTGAACGAACCACCGCGATCAATCGCCGTCTTCAATGCGTTGGCGGCAATCAGCGCCGATGCATCCGGCTGACGCGCACTTTCACTCACCTTGTTCTGAAGCGAAACCAGCTTCTGCTCAAGGCTCGAAATCGTGCCGCTATTTCCCGAAACACCAGCCGCGACCTGATCGGCCTGGCTTTTTGCATCGCTCAATTGCGATTCGAGTGCTGCAAGACGCTCGGTCAACGCAGAAATATCGACCGGAGCAGAACCGCCCTCGCCTGCCTTGGGCAGTGCTGCAAACTGCTGCTGAATTTCGGTGAGACTTCCGACAACAGCTTCAGACTTGATCTCAGCCGCTTCGACATTTTTCTGCAAATCGGCAAGTTGCACCTTGCTGGCATCATCCAGAGGCGCTGGCGCTGGATTGGTGCGCAGATCGGCAATCTGTTGCTCCATACGCGCCAATTGTTCGGCAGTGACGCGCGATCCCGGCGAAGGCACCACATTGCCCCATTGCAAAGCCAGCAGACCGCCAAACGCAATCACGCCACCGGCAACGCCGGCCAGAAGATAAGCGCCGCCTGAACCGGATTTCTTTTCAGATACCGGCGGTACAGACGTGGAGGCGTGCGGCGCTTCCCTTGAGGTTTCAGGCTTAACACCAGCTGTAAAGGGGGGCTTTTCCGCTTTGGGTTCAGGTTTTGGAGCAGCAGCGGCGGCAGGCTTTGTATCGGTCATCTTCGAGAAATCCCCTACTGGCTCGGCTGCCGGTGTTGCCTGAACCGTCGTCTGAAGTGTCGCCTGTGGTTTTGCCGCTTCGTCAACACGTTTAACATCCGACGGATCCAGATTGATCGTCACAGGCTTGCGGGCCGGTTTGGAATGTCGCGGAGTGCCGGATTTCGCCATGGGTCCTCTCGTCGTGCAAAGAATGTCTTTAAAGCTTATCAGATAAAATCAGGAGATGAAGAAAGGTTGCGCGCAAAAGAGTCAAAGTTTGGAAAACAAACGAAAAATACCACTCTCATCGGGATGATCCGCAATTAGTGCCTGCGCGCGCCATTCCTCTGGCAAGCAGTCGGCAACACGTTCAGAAATGCTGAGAAACCGCGTTTTCTCGTCAAACTGCGCGTCAGTTTTCTGCATCAACTCGACAAACAGCTTCGCGGCGACAGCAGAATAAAGCAGCACCGCGACAAATGGACCTTTGGCAAGCGTGGCTTTGATTTCATTGACTGAATAGTCGATTGTCGCGATGTCATAGACATCCCGGACTGTCATAGTAAAGCCCGTCTTCGACACCTGATGCTCAAATACGGGCTGACGCACACGTCCTGCGAGATAAAGAACCCGTGCGCTTTTCGGCAGATATTCAGCCATCCCGGCAGCCAGACGCACCGCGTCACCGCCGCCTTCAATCACAGTCCGAAAACCTGCTTCCCGTGCGGCACGCGCTGTACCTTCGCCGACAGCAAACAGCGGCAGGGTTTTCAACGGTTGAAGTTGTTTATTTGGTACGTGTCGAAACGCATTGGCGCTCGTCACTGCAAGCGCATCAAACGATTGATTCCTGATTGAGAATTGAAGCGCGACCGTATGGCTAACCGGCAAAGAGACAGGCGAAAACCCCAGATCGGCAAGCTTTGCCGCCGTCAATGATGCCGATGGTTCTGGCCGAGTGATCAGAACACGACCGCCAAGCACTGCCTTTCGCTCTTCCGCCAATGTTACTCCCAGCCTTCAAAGAACTTTGCACCAGCTTGCGTCCGTACACGTTTGGCGGCTTCCGATCCGAGCGCGGCAGCATCGGAAGCAGAACCTTCTGCGGTTACTTCATGCGCTTCACGACCATCTGGCGTCAGGATCATGCCACGGAACGAGACCTTGTCTCCATTGACAATCGCAAGGCCTGCAATCGGCGTGCGGCAAGAGCCATCAAGGGTTGCCAGAAACGCGCGTTCGCAAGCCAGCGCCACATGCGTGTCGCGATGCGCCAACGGCTTCAGCAATGCATCGATTTTTTCATCGCCAATACGACTTTCGATACCGATTGCGCCCTGTCCCGGCGCAGGCAGAAAGATCGATGGATCAAGCAAATCGGTAATCACATCGGCAAGGTCGAGTCGCTTCAATCCGGCGCAGGCGAGGAACGTGCCATCCACTTCGCCTTCTTCCAGCTTGCGAAGACGCGTCTGGACATTGCCGCGGAACATCACCACTTGAATGTCGGGGCGCAGACGCTTGATCATTGCCTGACGACGCAGCGATGACGAGCCCACGACCGAGCCCTGTGGCAGATCGAGAAAGCGTTTTGATGTGCGGCCAACGAAAGCATCGCGCGGATCTTCGCGCTCCAGAAATGTGGAAAGATGTAGACCTTCCGGCAGAACAGTCGGCATATCCTTGGTGGAATGCACAGCAAGATCGATGCGGCCGTCTTTCAGCGCTGCTTCAATCTCTTCGGTAAACAGCCCCTTGCCGCCAACCTGCGACAACGGGCGATCCTGAATGCGATCTCCGGCTGTCGACATCGGAACGATTTCAATCGCATCTTCATTGAGGCCATGCGCGGCAATCAGGCGGGAACGGGTTTCATAGGCTTGCGCGAGCGCAAGCTTGCTGCCTCTAGTACCAATCTTCAAGGATGCTGTTTGCATATCGCGCCGTCCATGATACCGGGTTTCCGGGAAATACTTATGTAAAGTTTTGAGACAGGCAGGGTCTAACCGCAAATGCGCATTCTTGGAATAGAGACAAGTTGCGACGAAACAGCCGCCGCCATCGTCGAACGTGACGATAACGGCAAAGGGCATATTTTGTCCAATGTGGTACTCAGCCAGATCGCCGAACACGAACCTTATGGCGGCGTGGTGCCGGAAATCGCCGCGCGCGCCCATGTAGAAGCGCTTGACCGGCTGGTAGAACGCGCGCTCAAAGACGCCAATGTGAAGCTTGATGAAGTGGACGCGATTGCTGCGACCGCCGGTCCCGGCCTTATCGGTGGGCTTATTGTCGGGCTGATGACCGCAAAAGCCATGGCCATGGCAGCAAACAAGCCGTTCTATGCGGTCAATCATCTGGAAGGTCACGCGCTTACCGCACGATTGACCGACAATCTTCCGTTTCCTTATCTGCTGCTGCTTGTATCCGGCGGTCACACACAGATGGTTCTGGTGCGTGGCCTCGGCGACTATGAGCGCCTCGGCACGACAATCGACGATGCGCTGGGCGAGGCTTTCGACAAAACCGCCAAGCTGCTCGGCCTGCCTTATCCCGGCGGTCCGGCTGTTGAACGCATGGCTTTGCAGGGCGACGCCAAGCGTTTTCCGTTGCCAAGACCGCTCAAGGGCGAAGCACGGCTCGACTTCTCCTTCTCCGGTCTCAAGACAGCCGTGCGCCAGACTGCAACAGAACTTAGCCCCCTTTCCGATCAGGACGTGGCAGACATTTGCGCATCATTTCAGGATGCAGTAGCTGATACCTTGTCAGATCGCGTGAAGCGGTCGCTGGAGCGCTTCAAACAAGAATTCCCGGATTGCGCGACACCTTCGCTGATCGTTGCGGGTGGTGTTGCGGCCAACAAGACCTTGCGCGCTTCGCTGGAAAAGCTTTGCGAAAAGCATGGTTTCAGCTTCATCGCGCCGCCGCTCAATCTCTGTACCGATAATGCGGCAATGATTGCATGGGCAGGTGCCGAGCGTGCAGCAACCAAAGGCCCTGATTCGCTCAATCTTGCTCCGCGCTCACGCTGGCCGCTTGATGAAAAATCAGCGCCCATGTTCGGCACCGGACGTCGCGGAGCAAAAGCATGAGCGACAAAGCTAAAATTGCCGTTCTGGGTGGCGGCGCATGGGGGACCGCTCTCGCGGCCATGGCGGCGATCGGTGGCCACGACGCATGGCTTTATGCCCGTGATGCCGAAACGGTTGCACATGTGAACAACCAGCACCGCAACCCAGCATATCTTGGCGAAATAGAATTGCCGGAAGGCATTCGCGCCAGCACAGACGCCAAGGCCGTTTTCCTGGATGCCGACATCGTTCTTGTTGTGGTTCCGGCGCAGGTCATGCGCAAAGGGCTTCAGGAACTAAGCAGCCTTATCCCGCAATCCGCACCCGTTATTCTCTGCGCCAAGGGCATTGAGCGCGAGACCGGGCGACTGATGTCGGAAGTGGTTGCAGAAGTTCTGCCCAATCATACGATCGGTGCGCTTTCCGGTCCGAGCTTTGCAACCGATGTTGCGCGCGGTCTGCCAACGGCTGTGACCATTGCCTGCGAAGATGCCACCATCGCCGATCAGCTGGCTGCAACGCTTTCTGGACCCGCTTTTCGCTGCTATTCCACCACCGATCTCAAGGGCGTTGAAATCGGCGGCGCACTCAAAAATGTTCTGGCTCTCGCGGCAGGTGCTGCCATTGGGCGCGGCTATGGTGCCAGCGCTCAGGCAGCCCTCGTTACACGCGGCTTTGCCGAATTGCGACGCATAGGGCAGGCCATGGGTGCAAAGCCTGAAACCATCATGGGGCTTTCAGGCCTTGGCGATCTGATGCTGACCTGTTCTTCCTCGCAATCGCGCAATTATTCATATGGGCTTGCTATCGGACGTGGTGAAGACCTCTCCAATCGCCCACTAGCCGAAGGCGTTGCAACCGCTCCAATTGCCGCCGAACTCTGTAAGAAGCATGCTATCCCTGCGCCGATCATTACGGCTGTTGCAGCGCTTCTTGCCGGAAAAATCACGATTGATGAGGCCGTTACGGCTCTTCTTAACCGACCACTCAAGACCGAGGATTAATGCATGATCCTGAAAAGTGGGAACCGGTTTTCAGATAAGATCATGCACAAATAAAAAGGTTAGAATAACATGCTTTTTGCTCTTCTGTGCAACGACAAGCCCGATCATCTGCAAGTGCGCCTTGATACGCGCTCGGCCCATCTCGACTATCTCAAGTCGCTCGGTGATGTGCTGAAATTTGCAGGCCCGTTCCTTGGTGAAGATGGCAAGCCGAATGGCAGCCTCGTTGTTGTGGAAGCTGCCGACAAGGCAGAAGCCGAAAAGATCGCGGCGAATGATCCTTATGCTCTGGCTGGCCTTTTTGCCGATGTGACCGTGCGCCCATGGAACTGGGCCATCAACAATCCAGCAAACGCATAAGGATTCATCATGGCTTACTGGCTGTTCAAGTCCGAACCGTTCAAATGGTCATGGGAAATGCAGAAAGCCCGCGGCGAACAAGGCGAGCAGTGGGACGGCGTACGCAACTATCTGGCACGCAACAACATGCGCGCCATGAAGCTCGGCGACAAAGGCTTTTTCTACCATTCCAACGAAGGTCTGGAAGTGGTGGGTATTGTCGAGATTTGCGCGCTTTCGCACCCTGACAGCACCACAGATGATCCGCGTTGGGATTGCGTAGACATTAAGGCCGTGTGCGATGTGCCAAAGCCTGTCACGCTGAAAGATGTGAAAGCCAATCCGAAGCTCGAAAAAATGGCGCTCGTCACGTCCATGCGTCTTTCGGTACAGCCGGTAACGGAAGACGAATGGATCGAAGTTTGCCGCATGGGCGGACTGGACGCCAAAGACATCTGATGCTCAATCCGGCACATAAAAATGCGCGTGAGTTCATATTGGCCAATACTGGCCTGCAAGCGCCACCGCATGTGCCGGAAATCAGCCTCCATCTGGCCGATGAAGCCCACGACCTCTGGCATAAAACCGAGGAAGAGCTGGCGACCATCGGTCTTCCGCCACCTTTCTGGGCCTTTGCCTGGGCCGGCGGTCAGGGCGTCGCACGCTATATTCTTGATCATCCCGATAGGGTTACGGGCAAAACCGTGCTGGATTTCGCATCCGGCTCGGGCCTCGTTGCCATTGCAGCGATGAAGTCGGGGGCGAAAAGCGTTCTGGCTTCAGACATCGATCCCTTTGCGCTTCCGGCAATCGAAATCAATGCGGCTGCAAACAGCGTTGCCATCACCCCGACACTCACAGACCTGATCGATCAGGATCATGACTGGGACGTGGTGCTTGCTGGCGATGTTTTCTACGAAAGACCGCTCGCAGATCGTCTGATCCCGTGGTTTTCAAAGCTTGCGGCACGCGGTGCCCGCATCATTGTCGGTGATCCGGGTCGCGCCTATCTGCCAAAGGACAGGCTTGAGCAGCTTGCCGTTTACACAGTGCCGGTCACCCGTGCGCTTGAGGATGCGGAAGTCAAGCGCACGACGGTTTGGACTTTTTTATAACGCTTGTCGTTATCTCAAAACCGGTTCCCACTTTTGGGCGACAAGCTTTTGTCTAGAGCGCATCCCGAAAAGTGTGAAACGGCTTTCGGAAAAGATGCGCGTTAAAACAAATATTTAGAGCGCCGGTCTGATCCAATCAGATCGAAATGCGCTCTAAGCAAACTTTTTCGCACCAGCCACACACAGAACAACCACACCAGCGGTCAACACCATGCCCATGCTCACCGGCTCACCGGCGATGGATGCGGCCAGCATCAGCCCAAAGAATGGCTGCAACAATTGCAACTGGCCGACAGCCGCCGCACCGCCCTGGGCAAGCCCACGATACCAGAAGAAAAAGCCGATCAGCATTGAAAACAGCGTGACATAGGCAAGCCCGCCCCATGCCATCGCCCCGATACCGGACCACGTTTCCGGACGCGTCAGGATGCTGAGCGGCAGCATGACCGGCAACGAGAAGACCAGCGCCCAGCAGATCACCTGCCAGCCGCCCAGCCGTCGCGACAGGCTCGCGCCTTCCGCATAGCCAAGTCCGCAGACAATGATTGCACCCAGCATCAGAACATCGCCGAGCAGTGTGGACTGGCTACCCTGCCCATAAGCATAGGAGGCAACGATGAGGCCCCCTGCAACCGAAAACAGCCAGAACAGAGGGCGCGGATTTTCACCGCCACGCAGCACGGCAAACAAAGCCGTCGATAAAGGCAGCAGACCGATAAAGACAATCGCATGTGCCGATGTCATGTGCTGCAGCGCAATGCCTGTCAGTAACGGGAAACCAACCACCACACCAAGCGCTACGACGATCAGTGAAATAACGTCATTGCGACGCGGGAAAGGCTCACGGAAAGCGAGCAGAAGTATCAAGCCCAGAAGACCTGCAATCGTCGCTCGTGCCATGGTCAGGAAGGTCGGGTCGATATCGATTACCGCCAGACGTGTCGCAGGCAACGACCCGCTGAAAATGAGAACCCCCAGAAATCCGTTAATCCAACCCGCTGTCTTGTTCATTGTGTCTTTTCGATCTTTTGCAATTTTGTATAGATGATTCCGGTACAGTGCCGCGAAGTTGGCCAAATAATCAGAGACAATTACCGGACAATTTTGGTAAACTGTACTGATACGAAGGATGGTACAGATGATTTCGACGGGCCTTTTGCGCAGTCTTGAGGCTGTAGAGGCCGCCTATCTCGGCGGACAAAGCGAGCGCAGTGATGAAAAAAATGCGCCCGAGAAAATATCGCTCGTTGAAAAGGTCATGACCATCATTCGCGACCGTATTGCGGCCATGAGCCTCGCTCCCGGTGCACGACTGCCGTCGATCCGCCGTTTGGCCGAAACCATGCATGTATCAAAATCAACCGTTGTCGAAGCCTATGACCGTCTGGTAGCGGAAGGTATCATTCAATCGCGCCGTGGTGCGGGTTTCTATGTTTCCGAACGCGCACGCCAGCCTTTCACCGTGGCGGCAAACATGCCCCAGAAGGACCGGCAGATTGATCCTTTCTGGGTCATGCGGCAATCGCTTGAAGCTGACAGCGAGACTTATAAGCCGGGTTGCGGCTGGCTACCCGATGAATGGCTGCCCCTGGAAGGCATTCGTCGCGCCATGCGGGCGATGGCACGCGATGAGAACAGCAATCTCACCACCTATGGTGAGCCGCTTGGCTTCCGCCCTTTGCGAAACCATCTGGCACGCAAATTGTCCGAACAGGGGATCGATATGTCCAGCGGGGATATATTGCTGACCGATTCCGGCACCCATGCCATCGACCTCATCTGCCGCTTTCTGTTGCAGCCCGGCGATACAGTGCTGGTGGATGATCCCTGCTATTTCAATTTTCAGGCGGTGCTTCTCTCTCACCGGGTAAAAATCATAGGTATTCCCTATACCCATAATGGCCCAGACCTTGAGGCCTTCGCCAAAGCTGCAGAAGAGCAGGCGCCAAAGCTTTATATTTCCAATGCCGGGCTACACAATCCAACCGGCGGCACCATGACGCCCGCCATTGCACACCGACTGCTCAAGCTTGCAGAAATGCATGACATCACGCTGGTCGAAGACAATATTTTTGGCGATTTTCATCCGTCTCCCACGCCATTGCTTGCTGAACTCGACGGCTTTGATCGGGTGCTGCATATCGGCAGTTTCTCGAAAACTCTCTCGGCTGCAGCACGTGTTGGCTATATTGCCGGTCGTCGTGACTGGATCGACGGCCTGACCGATCTCAAGCTTGCCAGCACATTTGCGGGCAACACGGTTTCAGCGCAGATTGTGCACTCTCTTCTCACCGATGGCACTTATCGACGCCACATCGATGGCCTGCGTGCAAAGCTTGCAGATGCCATGACCATGGCTGCCAAAAGGCTCAAGGCGACAGGGCTTGAACTCTGGACCGAGCCGCAGGGCGGCATGTTTCTCTGGGCACGATTGCCCGAAGGGATGGACTCCGGCCAGATCGCGGCTTATGCGCTCAAAAAAGGTGTTCTGCTTGCACCTGGCGATGTGTTCAGCCCATCACGCAGTGCAACCCGCTATCTGCGTTTCAATGTTGCGCAATCGATAGAGCCCTATATCTTTGCCGTTCTGAGCGATGCGATGCGCGAAGCATTAGCATGATTGCATTCACCCGCTCACATCGAAAACAACTTCAACCAAAAGCAATGCAGTCAGTGGACACTTGAAGGATATACTCACCCCCTGTCTTTGAGGAGAGACATCGGGAGGGATAAACGTGAATACACACCCAACCGGGATAGCGGCCAGTCCGCGTCCCGAAGATGAAAAACTATCCGTTGCGGCCAACCTCGCTTATGGCTTCCAGCATGTTCTGACCATGTATGGCGGCATTGTTGCTGTACCACTGATCATCGGTCAGGCAGCAGGCCTCAGTCCCAGCGAAATCGGCCTGCTGATTACTGCGTCGCTTTTCGCAGGCGGCATGGCAACCGTTTTGCAAACCATCGGCATTCCGTTTTTCGGCTGCCAGCTTCCACTGGTTCAGGGCGTGTCCTTTGCCGGTGTCGCAACTATGGTCGCCATCGTCACATCAGCACAAACAGGAGAGGCCGGGCTTCAGGTCGTACTCGGTGCAGTAATGGCGGCATCGCTGATCGGCTTTCTCATCACGCCGATATTCTCGCGCGTCACGCGTTTCTTTCCACCACTTGTCACCGGCATTGTGATTACGACCATCGGCCTCACATTGATGCCGGTCGCTGCACGCTGGGCAATGGGTGGGAATAGCAAAGCGCCGGACTTCGGCAGTATGAGCAATATCGGCCTAGCCGGACTAACGCTTTTGATCGTGCTGCTGTTGAGCAAGGTCGGCAATGCCACGATTTCACGCCTTTCGATCCTGCTCGCCATGGTTATTGGCACGGGGATTGCGTGGTCACTCGGCATGACGGACTTTTCGCGGGTCGCGGAAGGCCCTGTCATGGCGCTGCCTGAAATCTTCCATTTCGGATGGCCGATTTTCAGCATTGCCGCCACGCTTTCGATGTTCATCGTCATCATCGTAACGCTGGTGGAAACTTCGGCCGATATTCTGGCGGTTGGCGACATTCTGGAAACCAAGGTCGATTCCCGCCGCCTGGGCGACGGTCTGCGTGCAGATATGGCATCGAGCATTCTGGCACCCGTGGTCGGCTCTTTCACACAAAGCGCTTTCGCACAGAATGTCGGTCTTGTGGCCGTAACCGGCGTGAAAAGCCGTTATGTGGTGGCAACGGGCGGCCTTATTCTGATCACACTCGGTCTTCTGCCTGTTATGGGACGGGTGATTGCCTGCGTGCCGCCTGCAGTGCTGGGTGGTGCCGGTATCGTGCTGTTCGGAACGGTTGCCGCAAGCGGCATCCGCACACTTTCAAAGGTCGACTATCAGAACAACATCAATCTGATCATTGTGGCTACCTCCATCGGCTTCGGCATGATCCCGATTGCAGCACCAGAATTCTACCATCAGTTCCCGGCCTGGTTTGAAACCATTTTTCATTCAGGCATCAGCTCCGCTGCATTGATGGCAATCGCGCTCAATCTCATGTTCAATGAGTTCAAGGCTGGCAATTCAGACCAGATGTCGGTTTTTGCAGAAGGCACCGAACGCATCATTCGCCACCACCAGATCGCAGAACTGCATGATGGCGATTATATCCAGAACGGTAAGCTCTATGATGCTGAAGGCAATGAAGTGAAGATCGTGCCTGCGGCGGCGCATTAGAGCGCCGGGCGCCCTATCGGGCGCGCTAAGGTCGCTCTAACACTTTAAAATTATGCTCTAATCACCGCAAAACACGAATGACCGTTCTATCGGTCAAATGAGGCAGGAGGCGCGCCATGTCGGCGCGCTTCAATGCTATACAGCCTTCAGTCGGGCTGAAACCTGAACGACTGAGATGAAAGAAAATTGCACTGCCGCAGCCACGTCTGCGCGGGCTGATGTTCCAGTCCATGACAATGCAGACATCATAAACATCATCATTGCGCCACATCTTCTCATGACTGGCCTTGAAGGGCAGATTGACGGGGCGATTATAATTGGCGTCATTGGGCGCATCGCACCAGCCATCCAGTTTGCGCACGCGTCTCAAGGGCAGACGGGACAAAGGCAGGTGTCCGGCATCGCCGCGCCGATAGCCATAGCGCAATCGCAAGGACGAAAGAGGGGTCGCGCCATCGCCTTCGCGCTTGAAAGCGCTGATTCCCCCCTTGCCAAGTGCACATTGGAGCACCAAATTGCCAGCAGCAAGCAGGCCGCGCGTCTTATGGCCGGGCTTTGCCCGTACATCGATGATGCCAATTCCGCGGCTTTTTTGATTTCTGGTCAAGCCTGCCTCCTCAAATGCTGACTGCTTGAAAACTTTTGGTGGTATACACGAAAAGCTCTCGCGTTTTTTCACGGCTTCAACTTATCGCCATTAAATGTCATAAAACACGAACAGCTATTTGAATCAAAGAGTAACGAGGACAGGCATGACAGGTCGTACAATACTGGTTGTGGACGATGACGAAGATCTTCGTTCCATCCTCGTCGAACAGCTTGAACTTTGCGAAGAGTTCCAGATTCTTCAGGAAGACAATGCCACGAAAGGCATCCAGACCGCCCGCAATGGCGTCGTCGATTTGCTGATCATGGATGTCGGCCTTCCGGATATGGACGGTCGTGAAGCAGTAAAGCTCCTGCGAAAAGGCGGCTTCAAGGCCCCGATCATCATGCTGACGGGTCATGATACAGAATCGGACACGATTCTCGGTCTTGAATCGGGCGCGAATGACTATGTCACCAAGCCGTTCAAGTTCGCAGTTCTCCTTGCCCGCATCCGCGCGCAGCTGCGCCAGCACGAGCAGAGCGAAGACGCGACATTCATCGTTGGTCCCTATACCTTCAAGCCAGGCCAGAAACTGCTTCTCGATGAGAAGGGCAGCAAGATTCGCCTGACTGAAAAAGAAGCCGCAATCATCAAATATCTCTACCGTGCAGGTGACAAGGTCATCGGCCGCGATGTGCTGCTTGAGGAAGTCTGGGGTTACAATTCCGGTGTCACGACCCACACGCTGGAAACCCATGTCTACCGTCTGCGCCAGAAAATCGAGAAGGATCCGTCCAATGCATCGCTTCTGGTTACAGAAAGCGGGGGATACAAACTTGTCCCATGATGGACAGCGCCTGATGCGGGTGTAATGACAAGCCATGGCGCTCGATGACGATATCCGCATTCTCGGCTCAGTAGGCCTGTTCGAGTCATTCACACCCGAACAGTTGCGTCTGCTCGCCTTTGGTGCAGAACGGCTGGTGCTGCGCGCCGGTCGTGAACTGTTCCGCGAAGGCCAAAGCGCTGACTGCGGCTATATTGTCGTATCCGGCAATATCACCTTGTTTCACGATGCAGACGAAGGGCGGATCACGATCCGCCCCGTAGGCCCCGGTGCGATGCTGGGCGAAATGGCGCTCATTGCGCAAACCACACGCCTTACCGGTGCGATGGCTGAGGAAGAGACAGAAGTCATCCGCATCAGCCGCGCTATCTTCCGGCGGATTCTGGAAGAATATCCGGAAGCTGCAGCCTCGCTGCACGCACATATCAGCAAAAATCTGCTGCAGCTGATTGCCGACATTGAGAAAATCGCCCCACAGCTTAACGGCAACGACTGATTACAGCTCAATAACGCGTTCAATGCCGATGGCATCAAGAAATGCCTGATCGTGGCTGACCAGCAGCAATCCCCCCTCATATTCATTCAGCGCTGTTTCCAGCGCTTCGATGGAGTCGAGATCGAGGTGGTTGGTTGGCTCATCAAGAATCAGCAATTCAGGCTTAAGCGTTCCGCCCAGAACGCAGGCAAGTGCCGCGCGCAGCAGTTCGCCACCGCTTAAGCCTCCGGCAAGACGCGAGGCGCTTTCACCACGAAATGAAAAGCGCGCCAATGCTGCATGGGCATCATTATCGCTGGCCCCCTTGTTCAATCTGCGGAAGTTCTCATAGAGCGTTGCCTCACGATCCATCAAGCTCATCTGCTGGTCGAACATGGCAACCGGGACAAAGCGCCTGACCTCTCCTGCAATGGGTTGCAAGTCCCCGGTTATCAAGCGCAGCAACGAGGTTTTACCGGCACCATTTGCGCCACGAATGACGATACGCTCCGGCCCGACAACCTTGAGCGAGACATCACGAATGACCGGGCGGTCAGGCACCGGCCCGCCGGAGACATTGAGCATTTCCAGAGCCACACGCCCGGATGGTGAAAGCGATGCCTCGACATCAAAACGCATCGGTTTGACACGCTCGACCTTCGCTTCCGCTTCACGCAACTGGCTCTGAGCACGATCCGCATTGCGTTCAGCAAGCGCATCGCCGCGGCCACCGGTTTTCTGCGCCCGATCCTCTCGGGCATCGAGCAGCAACTTGCTCATGCCTGCATCAGCACGCGACTTGCGCCCTCGTGCATCGCTCTTGGCTTGCCGTTCTGCCGCTTCCTGCGCCTTGAGCCTGACCTGCTTCACATCACGCTGCGCAATCTCCAGATCGCCTACAGCCCCTTCCCGCTCCTGCTCCTTGCGCTCGTGATAGAAATCCCAATTGCCGCCATAAAGCGTCAAAGCGCCTTGTGAAAGTTCAGCTATCACATCCATGGTCCGCAACAATTCACGGTCATGGCTGACGACAACAGCCGCTCCCGACCATTTGGCCAGCATATCGGCCACAGCCTGACGACCATCGCGATCAAGATTATTGGTGGGTTCATCCAGCAAAATAAGATCGGGTTGCTGAAACAAAAGTGCGGCAAGTGCCGCCCGCGTCTGTTGGCCACCGCTTAATTCTGAAAGCAATACCTGTGGCTCCAACGACAGCCCGAACATCTGCAAAGCGTCATCAAAGCGCTGCGGCAAAAGCCAGTCCGCCTGCTCGAAATCGGTATCGGCACCCTGCCCGGATTCAATGCGCGCAAGCGTATCAAAACCATCACGCGCACCAAACAGATCAGCCAGCATTCGCTCACCGTCGCAGCCACTATTCTGCGCGAGCACACCAATCCTGCCGCCTCGTGTGACAGTTCCACTTGCAGGCGTCAAATCACGGCTCATGATTTTGAGCAATGTGGATTTGCCAATACCATTGCGCCCGACGAGGCCGATACGCCCCCCGGTTACGCTGAAATTAATGCCGGAAAAAAGAGTACGGCCATCAGCCGTAACGCAGGAAATATCCTGAAGAGTGAGAAGAGAAGACATGAAGAGCCCCGGAAACGTTGAAAACACTGGTCATCTGAAACAGTGCTGTACGATCCATTGCTCTTCTCTCCTCTTCTGAACTTCGCTCTATATAGGCTTGAGCGTTCGATTAATCCAGATCAAACGTCGCAATGACTGGCACATGGTCGGATGGACGGTCCCAGCCGCGCGCCTCACGCAGAATTTGCAGACCCTGCATATGCGCTTCCAGATCAGCCGAACCCCATATGTGATCAAGCCTGCGGCCACGGTCAGCTGCATCCCAATCCTTGGCGCGATAGCTCCACCACGTGTAGATTTTCTGGTCAGCCGGAATGACCTGACGCATCAGATCGCTCCAGCCACCTTTCACACGCAAATCCTCCAGCGTTGTGGTTTCAATCGGTGTGTGACTGACGATCTTGAGAAGCTGCTTGTGCGACCAGACGTCGTTTTCCAGCGGCGCAATATTGAGATCGCCCACGAGAATTGACGAGTTCCCGTCCTGCCGGTCAGCAACAATAGCGCGCATTTCCTCCAGAAAGCCGAGCTTGTGCGCAAATTTCGGGTTGATTGCAGGATCAGGCTCATCGCCACCCGCAGGCACGTAGAAATTATGGATACGCAGCTTCTTGTCGCCGGCTGAAACAACAGCACTCAGATGGCGGCAATCGCCCATCTCGCAAAAGCCGATCTTCTCGACGTCACTCAGCGGGCGCTTGGAGATCGTCGCAACACCATGATAGCCCTTCTGGCCACTGATCGCGATATGCTCGTACCCGAGCGCACGAAAGCCCTTGGAAGGGAATTGATCATCCGGGCATTTTGTTTCCTGAAGGCAGAGAACATCCGGCTGATAATCGCTTAAAAACTGCTCGACCAGCGGCATGCGCAGACGAACGGAATTGATGTTCCAGGTAGCAACAGAAAAGGTCATGGGGATAAGACTCGCAGCCATCAAAAGATGGCCGCGAACCTAACGATTTATCTGACAATTGCAATTATCGAGCGTGAAGATTTACTGGCCTTTACGCTTCATCGCGATGCGCTGATAGTCGATCTTGAACATATCATCGGTGAAGCGAACACCGCTACGGACATTGAACACCATGATCGTGGTGTCGAGGCCCTGTGCGTCGGTGATGGTCCACTGCTTGAGATCCATGGTCTTTGGCTCAAACATCATGGTGATCTTTGAATTACCGAAGGCCGTTTTGTCAGCAACCACCAGAGTGGTCATGTCCGGGTCCTGCTTGACGCTCTGAAGACGTCCACCACCAAGATCGATACGATCGGCCAGAAGCATTTTCAAAGGCGTGGTGCCCAGCGCATACATATCCCAGGTGTCGAGCTTGCGATTGTTGATGACAACCTGATTGCCATCCGAAATGACGCGGATCGGCGACTTGTCATAGTTGAAACGAATCTTGCCCGGGCGCTCCAGATAGAAGGTTCCGCCGGTCTGCTCACCCTTGGGGCCAAACTGAACGAATTCACCGGTCAGTGTGCGCAGGGAAGAGAAGTGATCCGCAATCTGTTGAGCCGCTGCAGCATTTCCTGCGCCCTGCGCCTGTGCGACAGCTGGTACGAATGCCGGAGCTGCCGCGCCAAGAACCAATGCTCCCAATCCGAGTACGGCTGCAAAGCGGCTGGCTTTCGCAAATGCGGAAATACGGGAGAACATCATCGGCAAACTCTCTGTTTTCATCATCTTCTTAAAATAGTCCGGCAGTTAGGCACCAGTGTGGCAGCTAAAGCCGATGAGATTTGAGTCCTAGAGCATTTCCTGTTTTTCTTGAATCATTGGAAATGCTCTATCTTTTTGTTTTTTTGCATTATCCGACGCAAAACCGCTTCGCACTTTTGCTGGAAATGCTCTAAAACTCGTCGTCACCGGTCGGCACCAATATCTCGCGCTTGCCCGCATGATTGGCAGGCCCGACAATGCCTTCTTCTTCCATGCGCTCGATGATCGAAGCCGCACGATTATAGCCAATGCCCAGGCGACGCTGGATATAGGAAGTCGAAGCCTTCTTGTCGCGCAACACGACCGCCACGGCCTGATCATACGGATCATCCGAATTTTCGAGGTTCGACGTTCCGGCTGGACCGCCGCCTTCATCCTCGTCATCATCTTCGGTGATAGCATCGAGATATTCCGGCACGCCCTGAAGCTTCAGGTGCTGAACAACGCGCTCAACTTCATCGTCACCGACAAATGGACCATGCACACGCTGGATACGTCCGCCGCCTGCCATGAACAACATGTCGCCCTGACCAAGCAATTGCTCGGCACCCTGTTCGCCAAGAATGGTGCGGCTGTCGATCTTGGATGTCACCTGGAACGAGATACGGGTCGGGAAGTTGGCCTTGATCGTACCGGTGATAACATCAACCGATGGACGCTGCGTCGCCATGATGACGTGGATACCAGCCGCACGCGCCATCTGCGCCAGACGCTGCACCGTGCCTTCGATGTCCTTGCCTGCAACCATCATCAGATCAGCCATTTCGTCGATAATCACGACGATATATGGCATTGGTTCAAGATCGAGCTGTTCGGTTTCGTAGATCGCTTCGCCCGTATTGCGGTCAAAGCCGGTCTGCACTGTGCGGGCGATCTGCTCACCCTTCTTCTGCGCCTGACCGACACGCTGGTTGAAGCCGTCAATATTGCGGACGCCCACCTTGGACATCTTGCGATAACGGTCTTCCATTTCGCGCACAGTCCATTTGAGCGCAACAACAGCTTTTTTCGGATCGGTCACGACCGGGGTCAGGAGATGCGGAATACCGTCATAGATCGAGAGTTCCAGCATTTTCGGATCGATCATGATCAGGCGGCATTCCTGCGGCGTCATGCGATAGAGCAGCGACAGGATCATCGTATTGATGGCGACCGATTTACCAGACCCCGTCGTACCGGCGACCAGCAAATGCGGCATCTTGGCGATATCGGCAATCACCGGCTCGCCATTGATGGTCTTGCCAAGCGCAAGTGCAAGCTTGGATTTCGATTGCTCGAAGTCGCGACTTGCCAGCATTTCGCGCAGATAAACCATTTCGCGCTTCTGGTTCGGCAGTTCAATGCCGATAACATTGCGACCCGGAACAACAGCGACGCGCGCAGCAATGGCGCTCATGGAACGGGCGATATCATCCGCCAGTCCAATGACACGGGATGATTTGATGCCCGGCGCCGGTTCAAGTTCATAAAGCGTAACAACAGGCCCCGGCTTCACATTGATGATCTCGCCGCGCACGCCAAAATCTTCCAGCACGCCTTCAAGCAGACGCGCATTCTGTTCGAGCGCATCCTTGGAAAGCGACGCATCGCGTTGCACGAGCTTTGGTTCGGCCAGATAATGCAGAGACGGCATTTCGAAAGCGCCACCTTCCTTCAGGAATGAAGGCTGAGCCTCACGCTGGATACGCGCACCGCTCTTTGGTGCGGGCGCACGTTCTCCAACCCGCGCCTTGGTGCGTTGTGGCGGCGCATCGTGCCATTCTTCACCTGCAAGCGGTGCCCCTTCCATGCCGCCGTCAAAATCATCATCATTATCGAATGGAGGCTGTTCGGAGGAAGCACCACCAAAACCCGGATCGCGACGCGCATTATTGCGGGTTTCAGCGCTGCGACGCACGCTGCGCATATCGCCATATTCGTCTTCACGCGGTTTACGACGGTTCAGTCCAGTCAGTCGCTTGAAAGTCGCAGATGCGCTGAGCATCGTATGGGTCAGAGCACCTACATATTGCGATATGCCGCCTGAAGAGCTTTCATCCTCTTCGTCGTCACTATCTGCAAAATCGTCTTCAGCAGGTGCGCCGTGTGAAGCCCGCGTGTTGACCAGCGCTTCACGGCGCCCGACAATTCCACTTGCAAACAGGCAAAGCCAGAGTGCTGGCAAGGCAAGCACCAGCGCGATCCCCGATGCAATGGCACCCTGCGGGAACGCTCCCAGAAACAGTCCAGGCAGACGCAGCATCATATCGCCAAACACACCGCCAAGACCAATAGGCATCGGCCAGCTTTGCGGCACGGCAAAGCAGCTCGCAATGGCTGCAAACAGCAAAGCAGCACCCATCCAGGCAAAGCTGCGCTTCGCAACCCGGCTTATGCCGCCGCGCGTCATGAGCAGCAGCGACCAGATGACGAGAGGCAGCAGAACCGGAACGCTGGCAAGGCCGAAGAATTGCATCGCAAGATCGGAGAAAACTGCGCCGGGATAGCCAAGCGCGTTGGTAACGGGATTATCCGTCGCGTGGCTAAGGCTTGGGTCCGCAACATTCCATGTCGCAAGCGCGCCCACAGCCGCAGCGGTCAGCGAAAGCAACCCCAGCCCAAAGAGGATATAGAACTGCCTGCGGAAGATGTTGGCCAGTTTCAGCCTGTCTTCCGAAATCCGCTCGTCACGAAGCGGGTATGAGGGCGAATATCCTTGCCGCATAAAGCCTGTCCCGAACCATGTTTTATTGCCGTCTGGTTATTAAACCTCGGGCGCAATGAATCGGGGCGATCCTAGCCTTGTGATGGTTAATTCCCCATTAACCATGCACTGACTTATCCAAAGGAATTCAATCGCAAATGAAAAAGGCGCGGTTTCCCGCGCCTTTTTCCTGTTGAGACAACTCTGTTCTACTGAACAGACTCGCCGTGCAAAGCGATATCGAGGCCTTCCATTTCGGCCTGCTTGCTTGGACGCAGCCCCATAACGGCCTTGACAACATACAGAATGATTGCGGTTGCAACTGCCGTGTAGACAACAGTGATCGCAGCACCAAAAAACTGCTTACCTACGGTTGCACCTTCACCGGCTGCGTTGATCGTCGCGTCAGCAAAGACACCGGTCAGGATCGCACCGACGAAGCCGCCGACGCCATGGACGCCGAATGCATCGAGTGAGTCGTCATAGCCAAGCGCATGCTTGATCTTGACGGCTGCAACGTAACAGACAGCACCCGCGATAATACCCAGAATGAGCGCACCCATCGGATTGACGAAGCCAGCGGCAGGAGTGACAGCAACGAGACCTGCAACAGCACCCGAAATGATACCAAGAACGCTTGGCTTACCGGCGATCGCCCATTCTGCAAACATCCAGGCAAGGGCTGCACCAGCGGTCGCTACCTGCGTGTTGAGCATGGCAACAGCTGCAAGGGAATTTGCACCGAGAGCCGAACCAGCGTTGAAGCCGAACCAGCCCACCCACAGAAGGGCTGCACCAATGACCGAGAGAACGAGGTTATGCGGCGCCATGTTGGTCTGTCCGTAACCGTCGCGCTTGCCAATGATGAGCGCTGCAACAAGGCCTGCAACACCGGCATTGATGTGAACAACCGTACCGCCAGCAAAGTCGAGAACGCCGTCTGAACCGAGGAAACCGCCGCCCCATACCCAGTGAGCAACCGGGATATAGACGATGAACAACCAGAGCGTCAGGAAGACCAGCATGGATGAAAACTTCATGCGTTCAGCAAACGAACCGGCAATAAGCGCTGGTGTGATGACCGCAAACGTCATCTGGAAGACGATGAAGAGATATTCCGGAATGGTGCCCGTGAGCGAATCCATCGTCACACCGGAGAAGAATGCCTTGGAGAATCCACCAATATAAGCATTCATGGAGCCGCCATCGGTGAAGGCCAGCGAATAGCCGACGACCATCCACAGAACCGACATAAGGCACGTGACGGCAAAGCTCTGCATGACCGTCGAAAGTACGTTCTTCTTGCGCACCATACCGCCATAGAACAGCGCCAGGCCCGGGATGGTCATCATCAACACGAGCGCGGTTGAAGTCAGCATCCAGGCCGTATCGCCGGTATCAAGTGTCGGGGTGGGCGCGGCTGCATCCTGAGCCAGTGCCGTTCCTGCAAGAACGAGCAGTGCTGGCAAGGTGGCCAAAGCCGTTTGCTTGAATCTTCCTGTTATGAGCATCGAGTATCTCCGTCGAATGGCGGCTTCAAACGCGTCTGCGCTGAAAAGACCGGTTCAGACTGAGAGAAACAAAAATCGTGCCAGTTGGGTTGGGCAGCACCGCTCAAGTGCAATTTTTCTGATATTCACTGCACGACAAATGATGGAAGCAGGAGACGGATTACCGCATTTTCGCCCAAACTCCGGGCTTTTCAGATGAGCTTTGAAGCGGTGCCAGGTTCTCAAAAAAATATGAACATAAAAAAATTGAGCGGCTTTCTGATGACAGAAAAACCGCTCTAAGTGATTCATCGGATTCAGCTTTTGCATTTCATGCAGGCTCAAGCCACTTCACAAATGCATAAAATTTAACCACTGAATTCCTTGGTGATTAAAATAACATCACTTGTCTTTTTCATGCACGCGAATAAGTCCTTCCTGCGCGACTGAAGCAATCAGAAGACCGTCACGCGTGTAAAGCGCACCGCGATTGAACCCGCGTGCACCGGAAGCACTTGGTGTGTCCTGCGTGTACAGGAGCCAGTCATCGAGCCGGCAAGGACGGTGGAACCACATTGCATGATCAAGGCTCGCCACCTGCAAATCACGGTCGAAAATGGTGCGTCCATGCGGATGAAGCGATGTATCGAGCAACGTCATATCCGACAGATAAGCGAGGATTGCCGCCTGCAGAGCACGATCGTCGGGCACGATGCCACGCGCACGCACCCAGACATGCTGGCTGGGCGCGAGCTTCTCACGCGAAAAATAATGCTTGAGCGAAACCGGCTTGATTTCAATCGGCCGCTCCTGCTCCCAGTATTTGCGCACGCCTGCAGGGGCCAGGTGGAGATATTCTTCCTTCAGATCGTGATCGCCGACCAGTTGTTCCGGCATCGGCAGGTCTTTCGGCATATCAATCTGATGGCTCAGACCATCTTCATCAATCTGGAAGGACGCAGACAATGTGAATATCGCCTTGCCATGCTGCTTGGCCAGCACGCGACGCGTATTGAAACTGGAACCGTCACGGATGCGGTCAACCTCATAGACAATCGGAATGGACGGATCACCCGGGCGCACAAAATATCCGTGCAGGGAATGAACGTGCCGATCCGGCTCAACGGTGCGCTGCGCAGCGATCAGCGCCTGACCGATCACCTGCCCGCCGAACACACGCTGCCAGCCGACCTGCGGGCTGTTGCCACGGAAGAGATCCATTTCAAGTGTTTCGAGATCAAGCGTTACAAGCAGTTGCTGCATGGCAGCGGTTTGTTCGCTTTTCACGACACCCGGTTTTTCATTATCGGACCCAGTCTTTTCATTATCTGACATGGACAGCCTGTCTCCTGAAATCCTATATAGGCAATATATTCTCGGTGAACTGTTTGTGCCTGCACAAGAGAAACTGTCAAGTGGAAGCCTTTGCTTCACCGAAGGGTGATCTGAATATCCGAAAGGAACGAGCGATGTCTGCAGCTAACAGTCAAAAGACAACGGACAAGAACGATCTCATCATTGCAGGCGGCGGCTATGTCGGGCTTGTGACTGCTGTTGCCGTCAAGTCCGCCGCTCCGCATCTTTCTGTTACGGTGATTGATGGCGCACCGGCTGGCGCATGGAAAAAAGACCCGCGCGCGTCTTCCATTGCAGCCGCAGCCTCCCGGATGCTCGACAAGCTTGGCTGCTGGCAGGAAATCGTTACCGAAGCTCAGCCCATCACCGAAATGGTTGTCACCGATTCCCGCACATCTGATCCCGTGCGTCCGGTGTATCTCACCTTTGCAGGCGACGTTAACCCCGGTGAGCCGTTCGCGCATATGGTTGAAAACCGCGTTCTCAACACCGCACTTCACAAACAGGCAGAGAAGCTCGGCATCACCTTCATCGAAGGCATGAGCGTCGAGAATTTCGAAACCAATCCGGAATCCGTCACTGTCAAACTGGCAAATGGCGAAACGCTCACGACACGCCTGCTGATTGCTGCCGATGGTGCAAAATCGCGCCTGCGTGACATTGCAGGCATCAAGACGGTCAACTGGGACTATGATCAGTCCGGCATCGTTTGTAACGTCGCCCACGAGCGTCCGCATGGCGGCCGCGCCGATGAACATTTCCTGCCTGCCGGTCCGTTCGCGATTCTCCCGCTTCCCGGCAACCGCAGTTCGCTTGTCTGGACAGAACGCACAGCAGATGCCGAACGGTTGATCCGCGAAGATGATTTCATCTTTGAAGCCGAACTTGAACAGCGTTTCGGCCATCGCCTCGGTGCACTCACTGTCGAAGGCCCGCGCCGTGCATTTCCGCTCGGCCTGACACTGGCACGTGAATTCGTGAAACCACGCTTTGCGCTTGTGGGTGACGCTGCACACCGCATCCACCCGATTGCCGGCCAGGGTCTCAATCTTGGCTTCCGTGATGCAGCAGCCATCGCCGAAGTCATCGTCGAAACGGATCGTCTTGGTCTCGATATCGGCTCCTTTGCGGCCCTTGAACGCTATCAGGCATGGCGCCGCTTCGACACGGTGCAGATGGGTGTCACGACCGATGTGCTGACCAAATTGTTCTCCAATGACAATCCCGCTATTCGCACGATCCGCGACATCGGCCTTGGGCTTGTCGACCGCGTACCAAGCCTCAAATCCTTCTTCATCAAACAGGCAGCAGGACTATCAGGCGATACTCCACGTCTTTTGCAGGGTGAAGCGATTTAAAGCATTTGAGCCAAAATCGGGAACCGGTTTTGCGCTCAGAAATGCGTCAAAACAAATAGATCGAGTCAAACGCGCAAAAGGGGCGTTACTTTTCGGGAATAACGCAACGCTTCCTGATGGCAAAAGCTTCAACCTTTGCTAAAAAAGAGCAGGCACTAGCTTAGGCGTCGGGGGACTCGCGAGCATATGCATACGGATGACAGACTGATAGACAAAGCCATCCGCATGCAGAGCGGCTTATTGTCGGCAGAATTGCTGCACAGATTATCCAAAATCGCAGGCGCTCTGGCTGTTCTGGCGGCTATCGCTGTTACAGTGATCTATTCGGTTACGAAACCCGATAACAACTGGGACATGATCCCTTATATCGCCACCGCGATTGAGAATCGCTACCCGGATGCGACAGCGCTTCACGAAGAAACATGGCGGCAGGTTGCAGCTGTTACCACGCCAGACGAGATCAACGCTCTGAAATACGCCGGTGATTATCGCCGCGCGCAATGGGAAAGCCCCAATAACTTTCAGTCGCAACTTATCATGTACAGGGTCAAGATCGGCTATGTGCAGATGTTGCGTCTCATCGAACCCTATACAGGGCTTGTGCTGGGAGGGCATCTCATCAGTCTCGCAGCAGCGATTGCTTCTGGTCTGATTATCCTTGCGATCCTCGCCTATTATAACGCGCTTCAGGCCGGGCTTCTGGTCGGGCCCGCCCTTCTGCTGGCAGGCTTTGGACCGATGACGTCTGCTGTCTTTCCAGACATTGTTCTGGCTGCATTTTCCTTTGCAGCCATTTTTGCCCTGTTGAAAGAGCGGGACTGGCTCGCATCTGTCCTGCTCGTTCTGTCATTTACGATCAGACCCGACAATATAATAATGATTTTTGCCCTGTTGATAGCTGCAGTGCTTTTTGGCTGGCGCAAGCTGCCTTTGCTTACGGCATTCATCGCATCCATTATCATAGGCCTCCTTATCTCCAGTCGTGCCGGGCATCCCGGCTGGTGGGCACATCTCTATTTCACCTGCATCCAAATGCAGAATTCCATGAGTGGCTTCAAACCGGACTTCTCGCTTCTGCTCCTCATCAAGGCTTATATTCGCGGTGTCATTCTGGCGCTTTATCTCGAAAGCTGGCCTTCAATGCTTTTGGTATCACTGGTGGCGTGGGCGGCAATGGCGAGAGCCGGTATCAAGACCACAATTCCTCGGCTCAATGGCATTGTTTTCGCCATGTTCATCGGGATGCTTGGCAAGTTCGTCTATTTCCCGATGCCCTATGACCGCTTTTTCTTCAACATGATCATAATTATGGTTCTGATGCTTTCCCTTGCATGGGCAGCGGATACAAACCGGAAGGCTGCACTGGAAGCAGCGGAGCACCGCCCTATGTGAGGTGTAACCCAAACAGAGGAGCTTCCCATGGACAGAAAAGCAACGGCAGTCTGGAAAGGTACACTCAAAGACGGCAAAGGCACGCTCAACACGCAAAGTGGTGCATTGAAAGACTTGCCTTACGACTTCAAGGCGCGCTTTGAAGATGAAAGTGGCCGCGCTGGCACCAATCCGGAAGAACTGCTGGGGGCAGCACATGCTGGCTGTTTCGCAATGCAACTTTCCGCACTTCTGACCGAGCACGGTACACCAGCTGAGAAGCTGGAAGCCACTGCCACGGTAACAGTCGGCCCCGCATCAGGCGGCGGTTTCGCAATCTCACGCAGCGCGTTGACACTCAACGCCACCATACCTGGGATTTCCGCAGATGACTTTGCAAGTCTCGCCAGGAAAGCAAAGGAATCCTGTCCACTTTCGAAAGCACTGGGCGCAATCGAAGTAACACTGGATGCCAAGCTGGTCTGAGCGATCAATATGAAAAAAGCGGGCCGTGCCCGCTTTTTTATTCCGGCAAATGGCAGACAGCCTCGATATTGTGTCCATCGGGATCAATCACAAAAGCCGCATAATAGTCCGGGTGATAGTGCTCACGCAGACCGGGTTTACCGTTATCGCGTCCGCCTGCAGTAAGTGCCGCCTCATAGAAGCGATCGACTTCGGAACGCGTGCCTGCCGAAAAAGCCACATGCAACACGCCTGCAAGCTTTGAGCCTTTCTGCTTACCGATCCAGAATTCCGGCTTGCCATTTCGGCCATAACCGACCCAATCACCAAATTCCATCGCCCGCGTGATGCCCAGAGGGGCTAACGCTGCATCATAGAATGCGCGGGATTTTGGCATGCTGGAAATGTTGAAACCGATATGATCGAGCATGAAAGACCTTCAAAGCAGCGATGAATTCCACTAATTAGATCAGATATCGGCAAAACAGCAAAGATCAAGTCCCTGCCAATAGATGAGACAAAAGGAAAGGGAGGCAGAGCCTCCCTTTTCTTTCTTTCAATGCAGTGCGTTCTAAACGCGGCGCTCGACCACCATCTTCTTGATCTCGGCACAAGAGGCGTGGAGGCCGCAGGCCAACAGGGATCAAAAAAGAGGCGATTGCCGCGATTATACGCGGCGCTCGACCATCATCTTCTTGATCTCGGCAATCGCCTTTGCAGGGTTGAGACCCTTCGGGCAAGTCTGCGCGCAGTTCATGATCGTGTGGCAGCGATACAGACGGAACGGATCTTCGAGGTTGTCGAGACGTTCGCCCTTGGCTTCATCGCGGCTGTCGATCAGCCAGCGATAGGCCTGAAGCAGCACGGCTGGTCCAAGATAACGGTCGCCATTCCACCAGTAGCTTGGGCACGAGGTCGAGCAGCAGGCGCAGAGAATGCACTCGTAAAGACCATCGAGCTTCTGACGATCTTCGTGGCTCTGCAGCCATTCCTTCTGCGGCTCAGGCGAAACCGTCTTGAGCCAAGGCTCAATCGAACGGTGCTGGGCGTAGAAGTTGCTGAGATCAGGCACCAGATCCTTCACAACCGGCATATGCGGCAGCGGATAAACCTTGATGGGCCCCTTGATCTCGTCCATGCCCTTGGTGCAGGCGAGCGTGTTGGCGCCATCGATGTTCATCGCGCAGGAACCGCAAATGCCTTCACGGCACGAACGGCGCAGAGTCAGCGTCGGATCGATCTTATTCTTGATGTAAAGAAGACCATCGAGCACCATCGGGCCGCAATCGTCGCGGTCGATATAATAGGTATCGATGCTTGGATTTGCATCGTCATCCGGCGACCAGCGATAAATGCGGTACTCCGTTACATTCTTGGCACCATCTGGACGCGGCCAGGTCTTGCCTTCCTGCATACGGGAGTTTTTGGGAAGTGCGAGTTCAACCATTGCTCATTCCCTCAATTAGTAAACGCGCTTTTTCGGCGCGATTTTGGCCAGGCTGATGCCACCTTCATCCTCGGTCGTCAGCGGATCGAGATGAACTGGGCGGTAATCAAGCTTCACGTCGCCATTTGGCGACAGCCACGACAGGGTGTGTTTACGCCATTCGGCGTCGTTACGGTCCGGGAAATCCTCATGCGCATGCGCGCCGCGGCTTTCGTGACGGGCTTCAGCCGAAACGACTGTTACCATCGCGTTTGCCATCAGGTTTTCCAGTTCCAGCGTCTCAACCAGATCGGAGTTCCAGATCATCGAGCGGTCGCTGACCTTGATGTCCGGAAGTTCTTTCCAGATCTCAGCCATACGTGCCACGCCCTGCTTGAGCGATTCATCCGTGCGGAACACGGCCGCATCTTCCTGCATGGTGCGCTGCATTTTTTCGCGCAGTTCTGCGGTCGGCGTTGAGCCGTTGGCATAACGAAGACGATGGAAACGATCCATGATCTTTTCAACGGCTGCTTCGTTGATGTCCGGAATCTTCGCAGCGCGGTCAATGACTTCGCCAGCACGGATTGCCGCCGCACGGCCAAACACCACGAGATCGATCAGCGAGTTGGAACCCAGACGGTTAGCACCATGAACAGACGCACAGCCTGCTTCACCGACAGCCATCAGGCCCGGCTGTACGCGGTCCGGATCTTCCGAGGTCGGGTTCAGCACTTCGCCCCAGTAATTGGTTGGAATGCCGCCCATATTGTAGTGAACGGTTGGCAGAACCGGGATCGGTTCCTTGGTCACATCGACACCTGCGAAAATCTTGGCCGACTCGGAAATACCCGGCAGACGTTCATGCAGAACAGCCGGATCGAGATGGTCGAGATGCAGGTAGATGTGGTCCTTGTTCTTGCCAACGCCGCGACCAGCGCGGATTTCCATGGTCATGCAGCGCGAGACAACGTCACGCGAAGCAAGATCCTTGGCAGAAGGCGCATAACGCTCCATGAAGCGCTCGCCTTCGGAATTGACGAGATAACCGCCTTCGCCGCGCGCGCCTTCAGTGATCAGGCAGCCTGCGCCGTAAATGCCGGTCGGATGGAACTGAACGAATTCCATATCCTGCAAAGGCAAGCCAGCGCGAGCGGCCATACCGCCACCGTCGCCGGTGCAGGTGTGAGCAGACGTAGCCGAGAAATACGAACGGCCATAACCGCCCGTCGCCAGAACCACCATCTTGGCGGAGAAGCGATGGATCGTCCCGTCGTCGAGGTTCCAGGCAACAACGCCTGTGCAGACGCCGTCGGTCATGATCAGATCGAGCGCAAAATATTCGATGAAGAACTGCGCGTTGTTCTTGAGCGACTGGCCGTAAAGCGTGTGCAGGATCGCGTGGCCGGTGCGGTCAGCAGCAGCGCAGGTGCGCTGAACCGGAGGACCATCACCAAAGTTCTGCATATGGCCGCCAAACGGGCGCTGATAAATCTTGCCTTCTTCGGTACGCGAGAAAGGCACGCCGTAATGCTCCAGTTCGTAAACCGCAGCAGGTGCTTCACGCGCCAGATATTCCATGGCATCGGTGTCGCCGAGCCAGTCCGATCCCTTGACGGTATCGTACATATGCCACTGCCAGCTATCCGGACCCATATTCTTGAGCGACGCTGCAATACCGCCCTGCGCTGCAACCGTATGGGAACGCGTCGGGAAAACCTTGGTGATGCAGGCTGTTTTCAGGCCCTGTTCAGCCATGCCGAGCGTTGCGCGCAGACCGGCGCCACCGGCACCAACCACGACAACATCAAATTTATGATCAATGAACTTGTAGTTCTTTTCGCCCGCAGCACCGGCTGCATTATTTTGTGCACTAGCCATCGGGCTATCAACCTCCGAAGCTCAGCTTGAGGATCGCATAAACGCAAGCCACACCAACAAACACCGTGAAGAAGGTGTTGAGCATGACGAGCAGGACCTTCATGCCTTCGCCGTGAATGTAATCTTCAATAATAACCTGCATGCCAAGACGCATGTGGTAAACGCCGGTCAGCACGAACAGCGCCATGACAAGCGCTGTGAATGGATACGCCAGAACGGCCTTCACTTCCGCATAGCTTGCGCCATGAAGCGAAATGACCAGACCAATGAAAAACAAAACCAGCGGCACGAGTGCGACAGCACTCATACGCTGAAACCAGAAATGGCCGGTGCCTTCCTTGGCCGACCCCAGACCGCGAACCTTGCCGAGAGGCGTACGCATATCGCTCATGTCAGAAATCCTTTCAGCGCACTGCGAAAGCAACAACCCAGACAAGGATCGTCGCAGGCAGCGAGAAGGCCAACGTCAGCCAGGCAATCTTGCTGGCTGTGTGCTTTTCAAGTCCAGCGCCCATGTCCCAGATGAAATGGCGTATGCCGCCAGCCAGATGGTGCAACAACGCCCATGTGTAGCCGAACAGCACAATATAGCCGATCCACGAACTATAGACCCAGCTTACGGTTTTGAAGGCATCTTCGCCGATTGCAGCAGCGATCAGCCATGCAGCGAGGAGAAGGGTTCCGAAATAAAGCGCGCCACCCGTGATACGATGGATGATGGACATCGTCATCGTGATCTTCGGTCGATAGATCGACAAATGCGGCGACAAAGGACGCTGACGCGTAACGGTCGGTTGTGTCATGGCTCTCGTGGGCTTCCCTGACGTTTCTACCCGCTTCATCTTACCAGTCTTTTATTGGCAGAATGAAACGAATGGCGGTTCATTCAGAACCGAGTTCGATGTCGCTCACAACGCAGGAAACAGAATTTTTCGATCCTGCGCCGGCACGACCCAGAAAATGTGGCTGGATCGTGTCGCACGACCCTATCTGGCGCTTTCTACTGCGCTTTTACCCTCTCGTCAAAGAAGCTTTTTCACGAAAAGACTAACAATTGGTCGCACCTTAGCGACACAATCGCGTGATTGCGGCATTCAAACGATTGAAGTCAGGGATTCCCAAAAACATGTGTAATTTCATCCACTTTTGCGGATGAGGCCTAGTTGCCGAAGCGAATCACATAGCTCGACCAGTCGGCAGCAGTCGCGATCTGCTCATAGAGCTTGCGGCCATCTTCCGGCACGCGCGGCGCATTGAGCACCAGCTTCGACCAGCTGCGTTCTTCTGCCTTGTCGGCCAGCAAGTCGATGAGTGCCTTGGCGATGCCTTTACCGCGATGATCGTGATGCACGTAGATATGATCCACCTGCCCTGCACGAAGACCGGATACCGGCTCCGGGAGATCGTAAAAGATAACGAAGCCAACGAGGTCGCCGTCAACGCGAGCGCCCAGAATCTCAGTGGCGCGGTCCTGCAGCAAATGCTCAGCGTAAAACTCATCCGGACGACGCGGCGCACCGCGCTTCAGTGCCTGCGCATAGCTCGCAAGCAGCGGCGCGAACTCATGGGCATCGCGCAGATGAAGAAGCGCTATATCGACGGCATGATCTACGGTCATGAGCAATCTTTCCCTCAAAATATATTTCCTGAAATCGGAAACACCTCAATTGTAGACAAGAGCTCGGTGTAGACAAGACCCCGACCAAAGGTAAAGCCCAGTGCACGCGACATCAGCTCAGCCTGCGGCCATTGTTTAAGCCTCGAAACTCGACCACATTGTCATCAAGCATCATCGGCAGCGCTGTGCGGACACAATTACGACCATTCTTCTTGGCTTCGTAAAGCGCGCCGTCGGCACGTTTGTAAACATCGGAAAAGAAGTCATCAAACTCCATTTCTGTGACACCAAAACTCACCGCGAAGCCTACATCGCCTGAAACGCCGGGAAGTGTGATATCAGCACAGGCCAGGCGCGCCCTTTCTGCAAACCGCCATGCCGACTGGATCGTATGGCCGGGAAGCAGAACGGCAAATTCCTCACCGCCCATACGCGCAGCGATGCCGCCCTTGGAGGCCGCCGAACGGCGCAATTCATCGGCAAAAGCCGCAATCACCCGATCACCAAGAGCATGCCCATGGGTGTCATTGATCGACTTGAAGTAATCGATATCGCAGACGATGAGCGATAGCGCCTGCCGCATACGCTTTGATTTATCAATCAAAGCTTCTGCCCTGAACTCAAACCCGCGCCTGTTGAGAAGGCTCGAAAGCTGATCGGTTTCCGAGCGCAGCGTCACATCAGAAATCAATTCGCCCATAAGGCTCAGCAAAAGCAGCAATCCCCCCGCAACCGAAAGCCCGGCACCAATTGATTGCACCAACAAGGCATAGTCGGTTCGAACATAGTCGTCCGGATCAACACCAACGCCACCCACCAGCGAGGCCAGGACTGGTTTGAGCAGAAAATGAATGGCGCCCATTGTGAACAGACCCGCCATCAGCCCGTCAAGCGCACCCCATGACCGCCCAAACGGGCGGCTTTGCGCACGCGTGTTTGAACGCCCGCGCATTACAACCCAGACAGCAACCATCAATGTCAGGAAATAAGGCACCTGATACAGAATTTGGCCAATCATCTCACTGCGCGCAATGTCATAAATGCCGTAGACCATTGCCAGTGATCCGATCAGAAGCACCCCGAGCGGCCACCATGGAACAGGCGACGAATACATACGCGCAAGCCCGATTACCAGAGACGCCAGCGTCATGAAATAAGCGGCAAATGCCAGCATATAGCCAAGTTTCTGGCTTGGGATCGATGGCATCAGCAGTTCTATGAGGAAGTAGAGCATCGCAAAAACGAAGCCGATAGCAAAAACTGGTGCAGCAGCATTGTCGCGTGCAAAGGCCGCGATACCGAGAAAGGTAAAAACAAACAGACCTGAAACGGTCATGTTGATCAGGAGTATGAACTCTGCTCCGTCCATCCGCGCTTTCCGGCATACGCCTACGAACCATTCCAATAGGCCCGTATCCCCCGATCCGATTACCTGACAATACCCCTCATTTCAGCCAGGCTGAAGAAGCACTTGCCAACCAGAACGCATTATACATTCAACGCATAAAAATGCAGCTAATTTAGTAAGTAAAAGTCGGATTTCAGACGCCACTCCAAGCACGAAAAAGCCGCCGGATTACTCCGACGGCTATTTTCAAACTTACTTAAACTCTCTCAAAAGAAAGATTAGTTCCAGTCGCGGATGTCCACGAAATGACCGGCGATAGCAGCGGCGGCAGCCATGGCAGGTGACACCAGATGCGTGCGTCCCTTGAAGCCCTGACGGCCTTCAAAGTTACGGTTCGAGGTCGATGCACAACGTTCACCCGGCTTCAGGCGGTCGTCGTTCATAGCAAGGCACATCGAGCAGCCCGGCTCACGCCAATCAAAACCAGCCTCGATGAAGACTTTGTCCAAACCTTCAGCTTCTGCCTGTTCCTTCACAAGACCCGAACCCGGTACGATCATTGCACTTACGCCAGCGGCAACTTTCTTGCCCTTGGCCATACGTGCAGCATCGCGCAAATCTTCGATACGGCCATTGGTGCAGGAACCGATAAAGACGCGGTCAATCGTGATATCCGTCATCTTTGTACCGGGCTTCAAACCCATATAGTCAAGCGCACGCCACTTCGATGCACGCTTGGTTTCGTCCTTGATCTCATCAGGGTTAGGCACGATGTCGGTAACAAACACCACGTCTTCCGGTGATGAGCCCCAGGAAACAACAGGCGAAATCTTGGCCGCATCCAGTTCGACGATCTTGTCGAAATGCGCACCTTCGTCCGAATGCAGTGTCTTCCAGTAGCCAATTGCCTGCTCAAGGGTTTCACCCTTTGGTGCGCGTGGCTTGCCTGTGATGTAAGCGAAGGTCGTCTCATCAGGTGCGATCAGACCGGCGCGTGCGCCGCCTTCAATCGACATGTTGCAGACCGTCATGCGGCCTTCCATCGACAGCGAGCGAATGGCGCTGCCAGCATATTCGATCACATAGCCTGTGCCGCCAGCCGTGCCAATCTCGCCAATGATTGCAAGCGTGATGTCCTTGGCGGTGACGCCCGGAGCCAGTTCGCCATCAACACGCACCAGCATGTTCTTAGCCTTCTTCTGGATCAGCGTCTGGGTTGCCAGAACATGCTCGACTTCCGACGTGCCGATGCCATGTGCCAGCGAACCAAAGGCACCGTGGGTCGATGTGTGGCTGTCGCCACAAACAATCGTCATCCCCGGCAGCGTAAAGCCCTGTTCCGGACCAACGATGTGCACCACGCCCTGACGACGATCGCGCTCGGAATAATATTCAACGCCGAAATCAGCGGCATTTTTGGCCAGAGCTTCGACCTGAATGCGGCTTTCCTCGTTCTTGATACCGTTGATACGGTCCGGTGAGGTCGGCACATTGTGGTCAACAACTGCCAGTGTTCTCTCAGGATGGCGCACCTTGCGGCCCGTCATGCGCAGACCTTCAAAAGCCTGCGGGCTCGTCACTTCGTGCACAAGATGGCGATCAATATAAAGGAGGCAGGTACCATCGTCCTGCTGATCCACTACATGGTCGTCCCAGATCTTGTCATAAAGTGTACGCGGCGCGCTCATTGCGAGAGTTCCTTTGAATAGTTCTTAATTTGAGCTGTCATATGCACCCGCCTTGGCGTTTCGTCAAGAAACACAAACCGCAACAGGGTGTCGCAGTAACAATCTTGCGTAATTAAGGCAGATTTATGCAATATGTTACGCGTCCTTTTGGCTTTTGCAAATAAAAAAGGCGGTCCGAGGACCGCCTTTTTCAGATTCTTGCTAAACTGGCTTATTCAGCAGCAGTCTTTGCAGCTTCTGCCTTAGCAGCAGCGGCCTTGTCGGCTTCGCGCTCTGCCTTGGTGCGGTTGTCTTTCTTCTCAGCAATACGTGCAGCCTTACCGGTAAGACCACGAAGGTAGTAAAGCTTCGCGCGACGGACTTTACCGCTGCGGACGAGCTCAACGCCTTCTACGATTGGCGAGTAAACTGGGAATACGCGTTCTACGCCTTCGCCGTAAGAAATCTTACGAACGGTGAAGTTTTCGTTGATGCCAGCGCCGGAACGGGCAATGCAAACGCCTTCATAGGCCTGCACGCGGGTACGGGTACCTTCAGTAACACGAACCTGAACGCGAACTGTGTCGCCTGGCTTGAAATCTGGAAGTGTGCGCTTTTCAGCGATCTTTGCTGCCTGTTCGGCTTCGAGCTGACGAATGATATCGGTCATCGTCTGATTCCTTCTGAATTCTTCTCAAACAGCCAGAGCGCTCTGCACTTGCCGCCAAGCAACCTTGGCCTTGCGGTTATGCCCGAAAATCAGGCAGGAGCGGTACACCATTTATTGGTTTACGGACGTCTCGGGCTTTGCCCGAACCGGATATTACGATGTCGGGTTTCCCCGAACTGGCGCGGCAATACACCATTGCCGCAAATGAATCAATATCGGGGAACGAAATAACGATCAGCTGCCAATGCGCCCGAGATGGGTATCTTTGAAGCCGGTCCCGTATTTGAGGCCGAACCCAAGCGCACGATCCACGCCGATATGCACCGCCCATATAAGTGCAATCGCAAAGCAGAGCGGCCAGCTCATCGCCCAACCCAGCACAGACAGCAACACAACCCCGATCCAGCTATGCGCGATATTATAGACGACCGCACCCGTACGCGGTCCTTTCATATAGGCAAAGAAAGACAGGTCAGGTGCGAGAATCAGGGCTGCAAAAAGCCACCAGCTCACGCCGCTTATCCAGTAAGCACCAAGCGCCAACAATGCTAAGGAAAGACTTTCGAGCCGCTGGATCAGGTTCATTTGCGTTTTGCCTCTCGATAGGCTTCCCAAAGATCAGGACGCCGTTCCTTTGTGATACGCTCGGCCTCTGCATGCCGCCATTTATCAATCGCGCCATGATTACCGGATGTCAGGATTTCAGGAATGGAACGCCCTTCCCAAACCTGCGGACGCGTATAATGCGGATGTTCCAGAAGCCCGGTCTCGAAGCTTTCTGTTTCACCCGATTCCCGATTGCCCATGACCCCCGGAAGCAGCCTTACGATAGCATCGAGCAACACGATTGCCGCCGTCTCGCCACCCGACAGGATATAATCACCAATCGAGATCTCTTCGAGCTCACGCCCCTCGATCACACGTTCGTCCACGCCCTCGAAACGACCGCAAAGAATGATGGCACCCGGACCTTCCGCCAGTTCGCGCACGCGCTTTTGCGTCAGTGGCGCACCACGCGGGCTCATCAGCAACATGGGACGATCATCACCAACCGAATCGAGCGCCCGCGCCACCACATCCGGCTTCATCACCATGCCTGCCCCACCACCCGAAGGCGTGTCGTCAACCATGCGGTGCTTGCCCTCCGCAAAATCACGGATCTGCACCGTATCAAGCGACCATGTGCCTTCGGCAAGCGCCTTGCCAGCCAGAGAAACACCCAAAGGTCCGGGGAACATTTCAGGATAAAGGGTCAGCACGGAAGCATGAAAAGTCTGCTCGGCATTATCCGTATCAGGCAGGTCGATCATGACTTCTTCGGCCGCTTCTTTTCGTTTGGGGACTCTTCGTCGTCGCGAAGCGGATTGTCATCTTCGTCTGCGATCAATCCCGCCGCATACGGATCGACACGTATGGTGCCTTTCTCAAAATCGATCTCCGGCACCGCTGCTTCGGTAAAAGGGATCAGCATTGGGCGCTTGCCCTTGAGGCTGAGTTCAATCAGATCACCACCGCCAAAGTCAAAAAGGGCGCTGACAACACCATAAGATTTGCCATCTGCATCAAGTGCTTCAAGACCAATCAGATCGGTCTGAAAAAACTCGTCTTCATCAAGCTCGTCATCGGGCAATTGCGAACGGTCGATAAAAAGCTCCGTTCCGTTCAGCGCTTCGGCTGCATTGCGATCATTGACACCTTTGAAGCGCACGACGACAACCGTCTTGGCCGAACGTGCCTCCAACACCTCATAGGCCTTGCCTTGTCCGTCATAAAGCAGGCCATAATCGGCAATGGCCAGAGGATCGTCGGTAAATGTCTTGACCCGGACTTCGCCGCGTATGCCATGGGCGGCTCCGATAACGGCAAGCTGGATCGGGTTCTCTGGGCGCGACATGAAAATTTCCATAATTTAAGGGCTGTTTTTAAATCGCTTACTCAATTTCCCGCAGAAACGCCAAGAAAAACGAAAAGTGGGGCATTTACCGCCCGGCAACCTATCGCTGGCAGACTATAATCAACACAATGCGAGAGCGAATCCCGAAGATGGCGACACAGAGCGAAATCCTGATCCCTGCCCGTGCCGATCTTGCGGCCGCGCGCGAGGAATGGCTGAAAACGCTGAAAGATATGCGTCGTCTTTCTGAAAACACGCTTGAAGCCTATGAGCGCGACACGCGCCAGTTTCTGCATTTCCTCACCCATCATCTGGGCGAGCCGCCCTCGATCAAGGATGTCGGCAATCTGCGTGTCGCCGATCTGCGTTCATTTCTTGCCAATCGACGCAATGGGGGTGTTGGTGCCCGCACACTGGGCCGTGGTCTTGCCGGTGTACGCTCGCTGCTGCGGCATCTGGAAAAGCGTGGTCTGGTTAATGCAGCCGGTGCAAGCGCCATACGCGCACCCCGCCAACCAAAATCTCTGCCAAAACCACTAACCGCCGAAGATGCGCGTCGGGTTGTTGCAGCCGATGGACAGATGGCTGAGGAACCGTGGATTGCTGCGCGCAATGCTGCTGTCCTGACACTTCTCTACGGATGCGGCCTGCGCATTTCGGAGGCGCTTGGCCTTGCCGGTGATGCGCTCAATGACGCGTCCGCCCTCTCGATTTCGATCACCGGTAAGGGCGGCAAGGCGCGCATGGTGCCACTGCTTCCGGCAGTGCACCGTGCTGTCGCACAATATCGTTCGCTTTGTCCGTTTGACCTTTCCGCCGACAAGCCGCTGTTCCGCGGCGCGAAAGGTGGCATTCTTCACTCAGCAATCATCCAGCGCGAAATGCAGAAGCTCCGCGCGGGTCTCGGTCTGCCCGATACTGCAACTCCACATGCGCTGCGCCACTCCTTTGCGACACATCTTTTGGGTCGCGGTGGCGATCTCAGGACCATTCAGGAATTGCTCGGTCATGCGAGCCTGTCGACAACGCAGGTCTATACCGGCGTCGATACGGCGCGACTTCTCGATGTTTATGACAAGGCACATCCGCGCGCCTGAGAATTGCCATTCCATATCGCGCCCGACCACCTATATTCTCTTTATGAAAAAACTGTTTCTCCTGTTTGCCTGCGCGCTTTTTGCAAGCTCAATCCATGTTCGTGCCGAGGAAACTTCCGCGACCTGCACCACACGCGGCGTCAATCTGCTCGACGGATTGGACAAGAAAGATCCCAAACTCTGGGAGGAGCTGCGGGAAGACACAGAGAATATTCCCAACCACAAAGGCATTATCTGGAAGATAGAGAAGGATGGACTGCCCCCCTCCTATCTCTTCGGCACCATTCATCTCAGCGACCCGCGTGTAATGAAATTGCCCGACGCTGCCGCAAAGGCCTATGCGTCTGCCGACACCATTGTGATCGAAGCCACCGACGTTCTCGATCAGAAAGCGCTTCTGCGCCTCAAGCTCGAACAGCCGGAGCTGATGCTTTTTACCGACGGCTCGACGCTGCAATCGCATATGCCACCCGACCGCGTGGTCGAAATCACCAGGAAGCTCGAGGAGCGCGGCATTGTTCTTGGCGCTGTCGCCAAAATGAAGCCCTGGATCGTCAGCAGCCTGCTGGCACTTCCCAAATGCGAACGGGAGCGCAAGCTGCGCGGCGAAGCTTTTCTCGATGGTCAGCTCGCGGGTGATGCCGAGGAAGAAGGACGCTCCGTTGAAGGGCTGGAGACAGCAGCCGAACAGCTGGGCGCCATGAACAAGCTTCCGCTTGATTTTCATATGCGCAATCTGATTGCCACGGCCGACTTTGGTGACGCAATCGAAGACACCACAGAGACAATGATCGCTCTTTATCTTCAGGGCGAAACCGGAATGATCATGCCAGCTCTGCGCAAAATCGTACCCGGTGATCTGACCGATGAGGATTACGACCTTTTCCAGAAAGTCATGCTCACCGACCGCAACCACATCATGGCGGAACGCGCAACGCCGCTTTTGGAAAAAGGCGGCGTCTTTGTCGCTGTCGGTGCCCTTCATCTGCCCGGCAAAGAAGGGCTTGTCGAATTGTTGCGCGATAAAGGCTATCGCGTCACGGCGATGTAACACGGAACAATCGCTGCTTGCTCGCGTTAAACTTTCCAATGGTTGCAACCAACTGGAGGAGAGCTAATGGTTGACCCACTCGATCCACGCAACGACCCGTTGAATAACCCGCGTCATGCCGATCCGATGGCAGACCCGGTTGGTAGACCGCCACAACCGAAAGGTAGCAGCGGCCTTATGCTCGCTATCATCCTGATCGCCGCAATTCTGATCCTTGGTTATTTCTTTTACCTCAGTGGCAGCAGCACTGACACGACGGCACCGCCGCCGCCCACGACACAGGGCGAAACAACAATGCCTCCGGCAGCACCGCCTGCTACGCCTCCGGCACAGAACTAACCATACGAAAAGGCCCGCTTTCGCGGGCCTTTCTGCTTACCGAACTAAACCAGTGATTACATGTGAATCGGCTTGGCGAAGGTTGCCAAGGCAGATTCACGAACAGCTTCCGACATGGTTGGGTGTGCGTGACAGGTGCGTGCCAGATCTTCGGACGAGCCGCCGAATTCCATCAGAACAGCCAGTTCGTGGATCATTTCACCAGCGTTATAGCCAAGGATATGTGCGCCCAAAACGCGATCCGTCGCCTTATCGGCAAGAATCTTCACAAAGCCATCGGTGTGCAGCATGGCGCGTGCGCGACCGTTTGCCGTGAACGGGAACTTGCCAATCTTGTATTCGATGCCAGCGGCTTTCAGCTCTTCTTCTGTCTTGCCGACAGAAGCCACTTCCGGCTGCGTGTAAACAACGCTCGGAATGACGTCGAAGTTTACGTGTCCTGCCTGACCGGCGATAATTTCGGCAACGGCAATGCCTTCATCTTCAGCCTTATGTGCCAGCATAGGGCCCTGAACCACGTCGCCGATAGCATAGATGCCTTCGACATTGGTGCGCCAATGACCATCAATTGCAACGCGACCGCGATCATCGAGATTGACGCCAGCTTCCGCAAGGCCCAGACCATCCGTGTAAGGACGACGGCCCGTGGAAATCAGAACCGCATCGGCATCAATGGTTTCAGCATCGCCACCCTTGACTGGCTCAAAAGTCACTTTCGCGCCCTTACCAGCCTTTTCAACGCCGGTCACTCTTGCACCGAGTTTGAAGACAATGCCCTGCTTTTCAAGAAGACGCTGGAACTGCTTGGAGACTTCGCCGTCCATCGCGCCAAGTACCTTGTCGAGATATTCGACAACGGTGACTTTCGCGCCGAGACGTGCCCAGACGGAACCAAGTTCCAGACCGATCACACCACCGCCGACAACAACCAGATGACCCGGAACCTTGTCGAGAGCGATCGCACCGGTCGAGGACAGGATGACCTTCTCGTCAATATCGACCTTGACGCCCGGAATGCCTGCAACGTCCGAACCGGTTGCAATGATGATGTTCTTGGCTTCGATTTCCTGAACGCTGCCATCTTCAGCAGTCACCGAAACCTTGCCCTTCGCAACGATCTTGCCAGTGCCGATGTAAGGCGTGATCTTGTTCTTCTTGAACAGGAACTCAACGCCGGACGTATTCGACTTCACGGTCGCGTCCTTGTGGGCCATCATCTTTTCAAGATTAAGCTTCGGCTTGCTGATTTCGACGCCGAGCGTATCGAAAGAATGACCGGCTTCAGCAAACACTTCGGATGCGTGCAGCAGCGCCTTTGAAGGAATGCAGCCAACATTGAGACAAGTGCCGCCAAAGGTCTTGCGCTTTTCCACGACAGCCACAGAAAGGCCGAGCTGTGCGGCCTTGATTGCGGCAACATAACCGCCAGGGCCGGTACCGATGACAACCACATCGTAAGACATTGAACTTTCCTTCTTCAGTCTGATCTTGGACGGGCCGTTTCACGACCCTTAAACATTGATACGACCGGAAATCCGATCATTCTTCTTCAGGCGTGCACGACTTGAAACGGAAGCTTTCAAATTCAAGCGGCTTTTCAGGCTTCGCGGCACCAAAATCATATCCGTCCAGCGCCGTTGCCAGATCGGGAAACAGAATGGCCTGTGCTGCAGGTTCATCGGCCTTTGGCAGCACATCCGCCTCTGCACCTTCCTTCAGCGCGTAGACAACACTCTGCCAGATGCTGCAATCATCGAGGTCCTCCGGATCGGTGCCGCCATTCTTGCAGTTATAGGTAATGAGTGCATAGGGGCGTGCAACCCCCTCTTCGGGCCAAATGACGAGGCCAGAGAGTTTGAACTCTGGCTTATCATCGGCAGTGATGGTGAATTCGTTGGTTGGTGCCGGGCTCATCTTCAGCGCGTTGGACTGCGCGGCATGGAAGGTCAGTGTGTAGGCATCACCCTGATCACGATAGACGGCACGGTTCTGCGTGCAAGCGGCCTGAACGGCGCTCGAGAAAACCGTCACGGCCAGTGCTGATGCAGCCACCACCTTGAAGAGCTTTTTCATGTCATGCATCTGTCGGTTCTCCTCAACTATCCGGCAGTTTTAATGCGCCTTTTCAGCAGCAAGTTTCAGACCAAGTGCGATGAAAACCACGCCACTTGTTCTGTCGATCCATTTTGAAGCACGCGAGAAAACTGCGCGCATCTTTGGAGTCGTCATGAAAAGGCTGACACCGATAAACCATGAAATCAATGCTGTGGCCATCACAACACCGTAGCCGAGCTTCACTTCGGTCGGTGTATGAAGGCTGACAACAGTCGAGAAGATCGACAGGAAGAAGAACACAGCCTTCGGATTAAGCGCATTGGCGGCAAAGCCCAGGCTGAAAGCCTTGAGCGCACTTTGCCTGGCGCGCGGTTCCTGCACGCTCATGTCGATATCGATCTTCGTCGTGCCAGCACGCAGCGCCTTAATGCCGATATAGATCAGATAGGCTACGCCACACCATTTCACGATATTGAAAAGATAGATCGACTGAGAAATGATCAGTCCCAGACCAAGCACCGTATAGGTGACATGCATCATGAAGGCTGCACCAATGCCGAAGCTGGTGATGATCGCCTCGCGGCGCCCCTGCATCAGCGACTGACGGATGACCATGGCGAGATCAGCACCCGGGGAGACGATGGCAAAGACGAAAATAGCCATCAGAGATGCAAGTTCAAACAGATAGGGATGCATCACTTATCCTTCGCCCCGCATCGACAAGATGCAGGCAACCGTCAAAAAACCAGATTGAAAAACATCAGCGCCAGCCCGGCCAGCGAACCGAGCCAGACCAGCGAGCGGATATAAGGAATACCCGCGAGATAAAGCGGAATATAGAGGAGGCGACAGGCAAACCAGATCCACGCGCCGCAAAGCCCCCATCCTTGAGCATCGCCCTTGAACACAAGTGCCAAAGCGAGCGCAATGAAAGCGGGATAGGTTTCACGGAAATTGTTGGAGGCGCGCTCCGCGCGACCGGCAAGATGACCGGTGGGTTTCAACCCTTGATCGCGCGGACCCGCATTCCATTTGGAGCCGAGTTCCTTCGTCGCCGTAAAACCCTGCAGGAGAATATGAACCACCAGCAGAACAACACTCCAGCCAATCAGCGGGAGAAAAGGCGACGCGGAAAACAAACCCGGCTCCATTATTTTTTACCTTTTTAGAGATCGAGAACGAGACGTTCTGGATCTTCCAGGCTTTCCTTGACGCGGACGAGGAAGGTCACGGCTTCCTTGCCGTCAACGATGCGGTGATCGTAGCTGAGAGCAAGATACATCATCGGACGGATGACGATCTGGCCGCCGACGACAACCGGACGATCCTGGATCTTGTGCATGCCGAGAATGCCCGACTGCGGCGCATTGAGGATCGGCGAGGACATCAGCGAGCCGTAAACACCACCATTGGTGATGGTGAAGGTGCCGCCCTGCATGTCACCAACCGAAAGCGAACCGTCGCGTGCAGCTTTCGCAAGACGTCCCAGTTCCTTTTCAACACCAGCAATCGAAAGCTGATCGGCATCGCGGATGACAGGAACGACGAGGCCTTTGTCGGTGCCGACAGCCATGCCGACATGTGCAAAGTTCTTGTAGATGATGTCGTTGCCGTCGATCTCGGCGTTAACGGCCGGGATTTCCTTCAGCGCATGGGTCACGGCCTTCGTGAAGAAGCCCATGAAGCCGAGCTTCACGCCATGCTTCTTCTCGAAGACGTCCTTGTACTTGGTGCGCAGTTCCATGACCGCAGACATATCGACTTCGTTGTAAGTCGTGAGCATTGCAGCGGTGTTCTGAGCGTCTTTCAGACGACGTGCAATCGTCTGACGCAGGCGGGTCATCTTCACGCGTTCTTCGCGCGATGCGTCGCCAGCCGACGATGCCGGACGGGCAGCAGCAGGTGCTGCGGCGGCAGCTGGAGCAGCCGAAACGCCCTTAGCAATAGCGTCGAGAACGTCGCCCTTGAGGACCTGACCGCGCTTGCCCGAACCTTCTACCTGATCAGCCGAAAGGCCATTTTCAGAAAGGATCTTGGAGGCAGCCGGTGCGGGCTGCATTGCTGGACCGGATGATGCAGAAGCGACAGGCGCCGATGCAGCAGGAGCAGCCGCTGCTGCCGGCTTGGCTTCTTCCTTCTTCGGAGCAGGTGCCGAACCCGCGCCCGAAATCTGACCGAGCAGAGCGTTTACTTCAACCGTGTCGCCTTCCTGCGCAACGATTTCAGCGAGAACGCCGGCTGCTGCCGCCGGAACTTCAATTGTCACCTTGTCGGTTTCCAGTTCCACCAGCGGTTCGTCAGCAGCGATAGCGTCGCCAACCTTCTTGAACCACTTTCCGATGGTTGCCTCAGTAACGGACTCCCCAAGCGTGGGAACGCGAATTTCGGTGGCCATGGTTTCTTCTTCCGTGATCTTCGATCTTTAGATTTATGTTCAATTCAGTAGGAAGCGGTTTTCACAAACCGCTTCCTACTGACAAATTAATTAGTTTCCGAGCGCATCCTCAAGGAAAGCCTCAAGCTGCGCAAGGTGCTTCGACATCAGACCCGTTGCAGGCGAAGCCGCTGCCGGACGACCGGTGTAGCGAACGCGCTGATGCTTGGCGTCGATATGTGCAAGAACCCATTCCAGATACGGATCGATGAACGACCATGCACCCATGTTCTTCGGCTCTTCCTGACACCAGACGATTTCTGCCTGACGGAAGCGCGACAGCTCATTGATGAGCGCCTTGGCCGGGAATGGATAGAGCTGTTCGACACGCAGCAGGTAGACATCGTCGATGCCACGCTTTTCGCGCTCTTCATAAAGATCGTAATAGACCTTGCCCGAGCACAGAACCACGCGACGGATCTTGCCGTCCTTCTGAAGCTTGATGCCATCGCCCTTGTTGTACTGCGCATCATCCCAAAGCAGACGGTGGAACGAAGAATCGCCCGACAGTTCGTTGAGGCTCGACACAGCACGCTTGTGGCGCAACAGCGACTTCGGCGTCATCATGATGAGCGGCTTGCGGAAGTCACGCTTCATCTGACGGCGCAGGATATGGAAGTAGTTAGCCGGCGTCGTAACGTTGGCCACCTGCATGTTGTCTTCCGCACACATCTGCAACCAGCGTTCGAGACGTGCCGAGGAATGCTCAGGACCCTGACCTTCATAGCCATGCGGCAGAAGGCAAACGAGACCCGACATACGCAGCCACTTGCGTTCACCCGACGAGATGAACTGATCGAAGACGACCTGTGCACCGTTGGCGAAATCGCCGAACTGGGCTTCCCAGAGAACCAGTGCACGCGGATCGGACAGCGAATAGCCGTATTCGTAGCCGAGCACCGCTTCTTCCGAAAGCATCGAGTTGATGGCTTCGTAGATCGCCTGCCCCTTCTGAATGTTGTTCAGAGGAATATAGCGGTTCTGGGTTTCCTGATCATAGAGAACCGTGTGGCGCTGCGAGAAGGTGCCGCGTTCCACGTCCTGACCGGACAGGCGGATCGGGCTTCCTTCGGAAACCAGAGAACCGAATGCCAGCGATTCAGCCGTTGCCCAATCGATGCCTTCGCCGGTATCGATCATCTTGGCGCGGTTATCGAGGAAGCGCTGGATCGTGCGATGGACGTTGAAGTCCTTCGGAACTTCAACGAGCTTTTTGCCGATTTCCTTGAGCGTCTTGATCGGAACGCCGGTCTTGCCGCGGCGCTGTTCGTCGGCATTGTCTGCCGTACGCAGACCACTCCACGCACCGTCAAACCAGTCAGCCTTGTTCGGCTTATAGCTCTGGCCTGCTTCGAATTCCTGCTCAAGCTTTTCGCGCCAGTCAGCCTTCATCTTGTCGATATCAGGCTGTGCAAGCAGACCTTCAGCCATCAGCTTGTCGCTGTAAAGCTGCACAGTGGTCTTGTGCGCGCGGATTTCCTTATACATCAACGGCTGGGTGAATGAAGGCTCGTCACCTTCATTATGGCCAAAGCGACGGTAGCAGAACATGTCGATGACTACCGGCTTGTGGAAGATCATGCGGAATTCCATCGCAACCTTGGCTGCGAACACAACCGCTTCCGGATCGTCACCATTGACGTGGAAGATCGGCGCTTCAATCATCTTCGCCACATCCGACGGATAAGGCGACGAACGCGAGAAGGCCGGATTGGTGGTGAAGCCGATCTGGTTGTTTATGATGAAGTGCAGCGTACCGCCAACGCGGTGGCCCTTCAGGCCGGAAAGCCCAAGACACTCTGCAACAACACCCTGACCTGCGAAAGCAGCATCGCCGTGCAGCAGCAGCGGCAGAACCTTGGCGCGTTCCGTCAGTGGCACCATATCGTCGCGGGTGCGGCCAACAAGCAGATCCTGCTTGGCGCGTGCCTTGCCCATGACGACCGGGTTGACGATTTCAAGATGCGACGGGTTGGCGGTCAGCGAAAGGTGAACCTTGTTGCCGTCGAACTCACGGTCCGACGAAGCACCAAGGTGATACTTCACGTCGCCCGAACCTTCGACGTCGTCCGGTGCGTAAGAACCGCCCTTGAACTCGTGGAAGATTGCGCGATGCGGCTTGCCCATAACCTGAGAAAGCACGTTCAGACGACCGCGGTGCGCCATGCCGAGCACGACTTCCTTGAGGCCCATCTGACCGCCACGCTTGACGATCTGTTCCAGCGCCGGGATCAGCGATTCACCGCCATCAAGACCGAAACGCTTGGTGCCCTTGTACTTCACGTCGATGAACTGTTCGAAACCTTCAGCTTCGATCAGCTTCGACAGAATGGCCTTCTTGCCTTCAGCAGTGAAAGCATAGCCTTTGTCCGGACCTTCGATGCGTTCCTGAATCCAGGCCTTTTCGACCGGATCGGAAATGTGCATGAATTCAACGCCGATATTGCCGCAATAAGTGCGCTTGAGGATTTCAAGCATCTGCGGAACAGTTGCGTATTCAAGACCAAGAACATTGTCGATGAAGATCTTGCGGTCATAATCGGCAGGCGTGAAGCCATAGGTTGCCGGATCAAGTTCGCTGAAATCATTTGGCTTTTCAGCAAGACCGAGCGGATCGAGATTGGCATGCAGATGGCCACGCATACGATAAGCGCGGATCATCATGATGGCGCGAACGCTGTCGCGTGCAGCCTGTGCAATCTCTTCCGAAGTCAGTGCGGCAGCAGAAGCGGACTTGGCATCGCCTTTAGCGGCCTTGCCCTTCAGCTTGTCGGTCACATGCTTTTCAACATCGGCCCAGTTGCCATCGAGCGCAGATACCAGCTCGCCATTAGCCTGAATTGGCCAGTTCTTGCGGGTCCAGCTCGCGCCCTGTGCGTTTTTGCGCACATCGTCGGCGTCGTCTTTCAGCTGCGCGAAGAAATCGCGCCACTCTGCATCGACCGAGTTGGGATCATCCTCATACTTGGCGTAAAGTTCCTCGATATAATCGGCATTGCCGCCATAGAGGAACGAGGTAAGGGCGAAAACGTCGTTGGCTTGTTCTTGCCTTGCCATAACCTAATCCGGAGCCTCCGCTCCGTCTCCTTGTAGTAGCTCATCATGCGCGGGCCGGAAGCTCTCTCAACTTCATCCCTCACGCCGCCGGGGAGGAACCACAACAGACCCCGGCAAACTCGATCACAAACTCAATTCCTGCGGAAGAATGATGGCCAAAGCCTGACATTCTCTTAAACCGGCCGTATCCGGTCTTCTTGCGCGCATCTTATCCGAAAACCGTTTCACACTTTTCGGGATGCGCTTTCCCCGGCAGCAGCTTTCGCCACTGCCGGGGCATTTCAATCAGCAATGCGATCTCAGCCCTTGAGGACTTCAACCAGCGTCTTGCCAAGCTGTGCTGGCGAAGGAGACACGCGAATGCCAGCCGATTCCATGGCTGCAATCTTGTCTTCTGCGCCGCCCTTGCCACCGGAGATCACGGCGCCAGCATGGCCCATGGTGCGTCCGGCAGGAGCCGTACGGCCAGCGATGAAGCCAACCATTGGCTTCTTGCGACCGCGCTTTGCTTCGTCCTTCAGGAACTGCGCTGCTTCTTCTTCAGCGGAGCCACCGATTTCACCGATCATGACGATCGACTTGGTTTCATCGTCGGCGAGGAACATTTCCAGCACGTCGATGAACTCGGTACCCTTGACCGGATCGCCGCCGATACCGACAGCAGTGGTCTGGCCGAGGCCTTCGTTCGAGGTTTGGAACACTGCCTCATAGGTAAGTGTGCCGGAGCGGGATACAACACCCACCGAACCCTTCTTGAAGATATTGCCCGGCATGATGCCGATCTTGCATTCTTCAGGGGTCAGGATACCCGGGCAGTTTGGTCCGAGCAGGCGCGATTTTGAGCGTTCCAGACGCTCCTTGACGCGAACCATGTCCATGACCGGAATGCCTTCGGTGATGCAGACGATGAAGCCGACTTCAGCTTCAATCGCTTCGATGATTGCGTCCGCTGCACCTGCCGGCGGAACGTAGATCACCGATGCGTCTGCACCTGTGCGTTCCTTGGCTTCTGCAACAGTTGCGAAGATCGGAAGCTTTTCGCCTTTCGAACCTTCCCAGGTTTCGCCACCCTTTTTCCGGTGGATACCGCCGACCATCTGCGTGCCATAATAAGCAAGCGCCTGTTCGGTGTGGAAAGTACCGGTCTTGCCGGTCAGGCCCTGTACGAGAACCTTGGTGTCCTTGTTAACGAGAATGGACATGCCTTAATTCCCCTTCACTGCAGCGACGATTTTCTGTGCCGCATCGTCGAGATCGTCAGCCGAAATAACATTCAGGCCGCTCTCGTTGATGATCTTCTTGCCAAGCTCAACATTGGTGCCTTCAAGACGGACAACCAATGGAACCTTGAGACCGACTTCCTTGACCGCAGCGATAACGCCTTCAGCGATCACGTCACACTTCATGATGCCGCCAAAGATGTTGACCAGAATGCCCTGGACAGCCGGATCAGCGGTGATGATCTTGAATGCCGACGTTACCTTCTCCTTGGTAGCGCCGCCGCCAACGTCGAGGAAGTTAGCTGGCTCTGCACCGTAAAGCTTGATGATGTCCATGGTCGCCATGGCAAGGCCTGCGCCGTTGACCATGCAGCCGATGTTGCCATCAAGAGCGACGTAAGCGAGATCGTGCTTGGAAGCTTCGATTTCTTTTTCGTCTTCTTCCGACAGATCGCGCAGTTCCTGAATGTCTGGATGACGGAACAGTGCATTGCCGTCGAACGATACCTTGGCATCGAGAACGCGAACGCGACCGTTGGTCATGACGATCAGCGGGTTGATTTCCAGAAGGCTCATGTCCTTCTCTGTGAAGGCCTTGTAGAGGATCGGGAACAGCTTGAGGCCGTCTTCACGGGCTTCACCTTCAAGCTTCAGCGCATCGGCGAGCTTGTTGGAATCTTCATCGGTCACGCCCTTGGCAGGATCGATTGCGACCGTGATGATCTTCTCAGGGGTCTCTTCAGCGACAGCTTCGATGTCCATGCCGCCTTCAGTCGAAACGACGAAAGCAGGACGGCCAACGGTGCGGTCGATCAGGATCGAGAGATAAAGCTCGCGCTCAATGTCTGCGCCATCTTCGATGTAAAGACGATTGACCTGCTTGCCAGCTTCGCCGGTCTGCTTGGTGACGAGCGTGTTGCCGAGCATTTCCTTCGCATGGGAAACAACTTCTTCGATCGACTTTGCCAGGCGTACGCCGCCCTTGGCATCAGGACCGAGTTCCTTGAACTTGCCTTTGCCGCGTCCACCAGCATGGATCTGGCTCTTGACGACGTAAAGCGGGCCTGGAAGCGTCTTTGCCCATTCTTCCGCCTGTTCGACGGAATAGACAGCCACACCATTGGCGATCGGGGCGCCGAAGGTGTGAAGCAGGCGCTTGGCCTGGTATTCGTGAATATTCATCTGGTTGTCCTCTACGGATTCCCGGCCCTTTCAACTGAGCCGGTACGGCCCGAATCTTCGACCGATAATTGACAGCCGGAAAAGGCCGGGCCACGCTCAAGAGCGATCCGGCCTTGTCTGGAACTTATTTCAGTGACGGAGCGATGCCGATGCAGGCTTCGCAAAGACCGGCAACAGATGCGACCGACTTTTCGAACTCGGCCTTTTCGTCCTTATCGAGATCGATCTCGATAATACGTTCAACGCCATTGGCACCGATCACGGTTGGAACGCCGACATACATGTCCTTGACGCCATACTGACCGGAAAGCTGTGCTGCGACAGGCAGAACGCGCTTCTTGTCCTTGAGGTAGGATTCAGCCATCTGAATGGCGGAAGCTGCCGGTGCGTAGAAAGCAGAACCGGTCTTGAGCAGGCCGACGATTTCTGCGCCGCCATCACGGGTGCGCTGAATGATCTTGTCGAGCTTTTCCTGGCTGGTCCAGCCCATCTTGACGAGGTCTGGCAGCGGGATACCGGCAACGGTCGAGTAACGAGCCAGCGGAACCATGCTGTCGCCGTGGCCGCCAAGCACGAATGCAGTGACGTCTTCGACCGACACATTGAATTCTTCTGCAAGGAAGTAGCGGAAACGGGCGCTATCGAGAACGCCAGCCATGCCGACAACCTTGTGTGCTGGCAGACCGGAGAACTTCTGCAGAGCCCAAACCATCGCATCGAGCGGGTTGGTGATGCAGATGACGAAAGCTTCAGGAGCGTATTTCTTGATGCCTGCGCCGACCTGTTCCATGACCTTCAGGTTGATACCAAGAAGATCGTCGCGGCTCATGCCCGGCTTACGCGGCACACCAGCGGTTACGATGACAACGTCTGCGCCCTCGATTGCGGCATAGTCATTTGCACCGGTGAACTTCGCATCAAAACCGTCAACCGGTGAAGATTCTGCGATATCCAGTCCCTTACCCTGCGGAGTGCCTTCCGCAATGTCGAAAAGGACGACGTCGCCGAGTTCCTTCAGACCAGCAAGATGAGCGAGCGTGCCGCCGATCATGCCGGAGCCGATGAGGGCAATCTTGTTGCGTGCCATGATTGTTTCTTTCCTCAAGTTTGATCCAGAAACGCATGAAGCTATCCGGTTTCCTCCCGGAAAACGCGTCTGCGCTGCGAGGGTTCGATAGGACTCTTTGCAAAAAAACTCAACTCATTATTTTGCGACCAATGTTTTCAATCGGTTAGATTTATATGTTCTTACGTAAACGTAAGATATTTTGTCAAAATGGAGGCAATTGAGTCCCGTCGTCCGGCTGTTTCGCGTTGCTTACAATACGCCAGCCGGGCCGCCATTCATTTTTGCAGGCAGGGATATACGATCGGCAATCAACCGCATTCAACCCAAGCTCTTGTCAGAGCAACATAGCCCGTCGTTGCTATAAGTCGAGTCTGTGGCAGTTCGATGATAAGAAGAGAAAGACCAACAGGTCCGTCTCAGCCTTTTGTTTTCTCGGAAAATGCATCGAGATATTCCGCGCTCTGCATTTCAAACAGGCGCGACGCTGTGCGATCAAACTCGAAAGCCTCCACACCCTGCTTTGCTTCATAGAGCTTTTCAGGTTGCGCTTCGGCGGAGATGAACAACCGCGCATGATGATCATAAAGCACGTCGATCAGCAGAATGAAGCGCTTGGCCTCATTGCGGCGTGAATGGTCGAGCACCGGCACATCATCAATGAACAGCGTCTGATAGCGTGTGACGATGGCGATATAATCGTTTGCTGCGAGCGGCTGCGCGCAAAGCTCGCTGAAGGTGAAACGTGCCGCTCCCGGCACCGCGTGACGCACGGGAATGTCGCGACCCTTGATATGGACGACATCAGACTTTTCTTGCCGACCATTTTTATGGGCAGCCCATGCCGCATCCATGCGTTTGGTCGTCTCGGAATTAAGTGGCGTCAGATAAACCGGCTGACGATCGAGCTTTTCCAGACGGTAATCGGTGCGCGAATCGAGATTGATTACATCGACATGCTGCTTGAGGATATTGACGAATGGCAGGAAGAGCTGGCGGTTCAGCCCGTCGCGATAGAGATTGTCAGGTGCAACATTGGATGTTGCGATCAACACCACGCCGCGTGCAAACAAGGCGCTGAACAGACGCGACAGGATCATCGCATCGGCAATATCGGTCACGGTGAACTCGTCAAAGCAAAGCACCCATGCCTGTTCGGCGAGAGCTTCTGCGACTGGCGGGATCGGGTCTTCCTGCTTGGTTTCGCCCCGCTTCAAGGCCTGACGATGCGCATTGATGCGCTCATGCGCGTCAGCCATAAAATCATTGAAGTGCGCGCGGCGTTTGCGTTCGACCGGCAAAAGCTGAAAGAACATGTCCATCAGCATGGTCTTGCCGCGCCCGACTTCGCCGTGCACATAGAGCCCCTTAACGATTGCGACTTCCTTGCGCTTGCCGAACAGCCAGCCAAGTGCACTCGACTTGCGTGACAAACGCTTGGTGCAAACTTCTTCGATCAGGCGATCATAGCGTTTGGTGAGCTCAAGCTGCGCTGGATCGACTTCAACTTCGCCTGCCCTCACCAGCGCATCATAATGCTCGCTGACCGAGGGGAACGCTTTCAGATTACCGTCGAAAGACATGATTGCTTCCGTTCAACCTTTCAATTGCAAAAACGGCGGACCATCTCGCGATGATCCGCCTGTCTTTAAGCGAAAGAACCTCTTAGCGCGACAGCGAAACTGCCTGACCGCCTGTGGTCTGACCATCGAAACGGCCCTGACCGGAAGAATAGAGCGTCGCGACGGTTCCGCCATTCGCATCATAAAGCGAAAGCTGCTTGCCGCTGACCGACCACGAAGCAAGGCTTCCAAGTTCGCCTGGGCAACGCAGCGGACCCGCGCGGAAACCCTGACCATACTTGGTCTGTGGTGTTGCGATCTTACAATTCTGACCGGCAAGCGATGCATTCCACACACCGGCTACCGTACCCGGCGTCAGATCAGGCGCTGATTCGGGCGGCAGGCTTGCAACCTGCGTGCCAGCGGCTGGCTGCGACATGTCAGTGGTCGGCGCGGTTGGGAACGAATTTGGAGCGCTGAGATTACCAGACTGTACGGAACTGACAGGAGCAGATTTCAGCGGTGCTGGCGGCGGCGGCGATGCATTGTTGTCAAAGCCTCCGACCCGGGAGCTTTGGCAACCGGCCAAAATGACGCCCGCTGCAGCAATGCTGAGCAAACTTGCTTTTGAAATTCCCATCTGGTTCTCCAATTTCATCATGTTCGTGGGGCCAATTATTCGGGGGAGTGCCCCTCGCACTGTCGAGTTTGAAGACTCGACCTAAAAACAATATTGCACCGATAAAATGGCGATATGGTTAAAAAATCAACTGTGCAATGAGGCAAATATGGATGAGATCGCATCAAGAAGACTTGAAATAGCTTAGAAATTTTCAAAATGGCGCAGGAAGGACACAGTTTTTGAGCAATCTGCAATTCCTGAAGATGGTCAACCAATACCAGTGCGGCCAAAAGCGCGCCGGTACTGGCAATTTGTGGGCTTTTCCGCCATATAGGGCGCATCCCGAAAAGTGTGAAACGGTTTTCGGACTAAGATGCGCCTTAAAACAAATAAGTCGGAGCGCAGATCTGATCAAATCAGATCGAAACGCGCTCCAGAGCCTTTCCGATATAGACAGGACCCGGAACCAGCAATGAGCAAGGCTATCTTCGCCAAGATGAACGGACTCGGCAACAAAATCATAGTTGCCGATATGCGCGGACGCAGCGATCATATCGCGCCGACCGCTGCAATCCGTCTGGCAGGCGATGAGGCAACCTCGTTTGACCAGATCATGGCCATCCATGATCCCCAAACACCCGGCACCGATCATTATATCGAGATCATCAATTGCGATGGTACGCAGGCGCAGGCTTGCGGCAATGGCACTCGCTGCGTTGTGCAATGGCTTTCCAACGAAAGCGGTAAACAGAACTATATCTTCCAGACGCTGGCTGGCATCCTGACCGCCAATGAGCATGAAGATGGGCTGATCACGGTCGATATGGGAAAGCCGCATTTCGGCTGGCAGGAAATCCCCCTCGCCCATGAAGTTGACGACACGCGTGCCATCAACCTCACTGCCGGCCCTGCAGACGCTCCCGTCCTGCAATCACCATCGATTGCCTCCATGGGCAATCCGCATGCGATCTTCTGGGTCGAGAACGACGTCTGGACCTATGCGCTCGATCAGTATGGACCGGGGCTGGAACACGATCCGATCTTCCCGGAACGCGCCAATATTTCTATTGCGCAAGTTTCATCACGCGAAAACATCAACCTGCGCACATGGGAACGCGGTGCCGGGCTTACGCTTGCTTGCGGTTCTGCGGCCTGTGCTGCTGCCGTTTCGGGCGCGCGCACTGGCCGCACCGAGCGTGAGGTTACAGTCAACGTCCCCGGTGGCCCTATCAAGATCGAATGGCGCGAGGATGATCACGTCATGATGACCGGCCCCGCTGAGTGGGAATTTGATGGCACATTCGATCCTGCAACCGGCGCATGGGAGTACGCCCCAAAGACTAGCCGGGGAGCTGCCTGATGGCTGTGGAAGTCGTAACTTTCGGATGCCGTCTCAACACCTATGAATCCGAGGTGATGAAGCGCGAAGCAGATAGCGCCGGGCTCGGCGAGCTGAAAGACGGCGCGATCATATTCAACACCTGTGCGGTAACATCGGAAGCCGTGCGTCAGGCGCGTCAAGCTATCCGCAAAGCCCGTCGCGACAATCCGGAAGCGCGCATTATCGTCACCGGCTGTGCCGCGCAAACGGAATCTGCCAAATTCGAGGCCATGGATGAAGTCGACCTCATTCTGGGCAATGAGGAAAAGCTCAAGGCCAACTCCTACCGCATGCTGCCCGACTTCGGCGTGAACCAGTTCGAAAAGGTCCGCGTCAACGACATCATGGAAGTGCGCGAAACCGCAAGCCACATGGTTGATGCCATTGAGGGCCGTGCGCGTGCTTTCGTTCAGGTGCAGAATGGCTGCGATCATCGCTGCACCTTCTGCATCATTCCTTACGGTCGCGGCAATTCGCGTTCGGTGCCAATGGGCGGCGTCATCGATCAGGTAAAGCGCCTCGTCGATAACGGTTATGCCGAAGTGGTTCTGACCGGCGTGGACATGACCTCCTATGGCCCCGATCTGCCGGGAAGCCTGCGTCTCGGCAAGCTGGTAAAAACCGTTCTCAGTCAGGTGCCAGGTTTGCAGCGTCTGCGTCTTTCATCCATTGATTCCATTGAAGCTGACGACGATCTTATGGACGCCATCGCCAATGAAAAGCGTCTGATGCCGCATCTGCATCTGTCGCTTCAGGCAGGCGACGACATGATCTTGAAGCGCATGAAGCGCCGCCATTTGCGTGATGATTCCATCCGCTTCTGTGAGGATGTGCGCGCGCTGCGTCCCGATATCGTGTTCGGTGCTGACATTATTGCTGGTTTTCCGACCGAGACTGAAGACATGTTCGCAAACTCGATGAAGATCGTCGAGGAATGCGGCCTGACGCATCTGCACGTATTTCCATACAGCGCCCGCGAGGGCACACCGGCTGCACGTATGCCGCAGGTCAGGCGCGAAATCGTGAAAGATCGCGCCAAAAGGCTGCGCGCTGTCGGCGACCGCGCTTATGAAAAACACCTCGCTTCTCTCAATGGAACTGTGCAACGCCTGTTGATCGAGAAGGAAGGCATTGCCCGCACGGAAGGCTTCACGCTGGCCGCTGTGGATCAGGGCAATGCTGGCGAAATTATCGAACGAATTGTGGCGGGGCATGACGGTGAAAAACTCCTCACCCGTCAGACAGAGCCGCAAGCGGCTTAAAGCTTAAGGGCATCAGATTTCATGGCAATGGGTTTCATCAAGAAAATGTTCTCCTTCGGCAAGAAGGAGGTCGAAGAAAAGCCGGTCGAACAACCGGCTCCCGATGCTGTGGAAGCACAGCTTCCTGAAGCCGTCGAAGCGCTGGAAGAAGTCGAAATTCCCGCTGCCGAAGTGATCGTTTCCGAACCGGAAGCACTTGCGGTCGTTACTGAGCCTGAGCCGGTTGAAGAACCCGTCGCTGAGGCCGAACATCCGGTTGCCGAGATCGAAATCCCGATTGAACAGCCTCCGGTGATGGAACCGATCGTGGTTGAAGCACCAGCGCCAGAGTCTGTTGTTGAGCCAGAGCCAATCATCGAACCGGAACAGCCGGAAGTCCCGGAAATTATTGAGACGCCGGTTGTCGAGGAAATCGTCGAAGCCGTATCTCAGCCTGAGCCGGTAAAGCCTAAAAAGGTCAAGGTCGCAAAGGCCGTTGAAGAACATCAGGACGAAACGCCGGTCGAAGCTGCTCCAGAGCCAAAGCTGTCATGGTTCGAGCGTCTGCGTCGCGGATTGTTGCGTTCATCAAATTCGCTGAGTGATTCCATCGGCAGCATCTTCACCAAGCGCAAGCTCGATGAAGACACGCTGCAGGACCTTGAAGACGTTCTCATTCAGGCCGATCTCGGACTTGAAACCGCAATGCGCGTGACAGACGCGCTGTCATCCGGCCGCTACGGCAAGGATGTGACCGGCGAAGAAGTCCGCAACATCATGGGTGCGGAAATCGAAAAGGTGCTTGGCCCTGTTGCCAAGCCGCTGGAGCTTGACCTGTCGCACAAGCCACATGTCATTCTGGTTGTCGGCGTTAACGGCACCGGCAAGACCACAACCATCGGCAAGCTTGCCGCAAAACTGACCGCCGGTGGCCTCAAGGTCATGCTTGCAGCGGGCGACACATTCCGCGCAGCCGCTATCGAACAGCTCCACATCTGGGGTGAACGCACCGGCTCACCAGTTGTTTCAAGCAAACTCGGCGCCGATGCGGCAGGCCTTGCCTATGATGCATGGCAGCAGGCAAAGGATGCAGGCAGCGACGTGCTCATCATCGACACGGCTGGCCGTTTGCAGAACAAGGCCGAGCTGATGGACGAGCTTGCAAAAATCGTCCGTGTTCTTGGCAAACACGATCCAGAAGCACCGCACACGGTTCTCCAGACGCTTGATGCCACCACCGGGCAAAACGCGCTCAATCAGGTCGAGATTTTCAAGAACATCGCTGGCGTCAACGGCCTCGTGATGACCAAGCTTGACGGCACGGCACGCGGCGGCATTCTGGTGGCAATCTCAGCCAAGCATAAGCTGCCGATCTATTTCATCGGCGTCGGCGAAGGTGTCGACGATCTTGAACCATTTGCGGCCAAGGATTTTGCCCGCGCCATTGCAGGAGTTGCCTGATGCAGCATCCCGTTTTCGAACGCGATCCGTCACAGAAGACAGAAGCCGAACGCAAAGAAGTTCCGCCGCTGCTCAAGCTTGCATTGGAACTCGGACCGCTTCTGGTGTTCTTTTTCGCCAATGCGCGCGGCGAAAGCCTGATCGAGCGCTTTCCCGTGCTTGGTCAGATCGGCGAGCCGATCTTTCTGGCAACCGCACTTTTCATGGTGGCAACCGTTATTGCACTTGCCGTTTCATGGTCGCTGACACGCACATTGCCGATGATGCCACTCATTTCCGGCATCGTGGTTCTGGTCTTTGGCGCGCTGACACTCTGGCTGCACAACGACACCTTCATCAAGATGAAGCCGACCATCGTAAACACGCTGTTTGGCGCGATCCTTTTGGGTGGGCTTTTGTTTGGCAAATCTCTGCTCGGCTATGTGTTCGATTCAGCTTTCAAACTGGATGCCGAGGGCTGGCGCAAGCTGACCTTCCGCTGGGGCCTGTTCTTTGTTTTCCTCGCGATTGTGAATGAACTTGTCTGGCGGAATTTTTCGACCGATGCCTGGGTTTCCTTCAAGGTCTGGGGCATTATGCCGATCACCATTGTCTTCACGCTTTCACAAATGCCGCTTATCCAGAAGCACACTTTGCCTGAAACCAAGGCAGAATAAAATTCGATCAGGAGAACGCCATGTCCCAAATCGACAAAAGGCTGGACATTGAACAATTCATCTGCCGCAGCGATAATTATGGCGTTCTCATCCATGATCCTGAAAGCGCGCTGACGGCTGCAATCGATGCACCTGATGCAAATGCCATCGAAGCGGCGTTAAAGCGTCGTGGCTGGACGCTGGACTTCATCTTCACAACCCACCACCATCTCGACCATGTTGAAGGCAATGAGCAGCTGAAAGCCAGATTCGGCGTCAGCATCATTGGCCCGAAGGCCGAGGAAAGCAAAATCCCCGGCATTGATCGCACCGTTCAGGATGGCGATGAATTCACCTTCGGGCTTTTCAGGGTGAAAGTCATTTCCACGCCCGGTCACACGGCTGGCGAGATTTCCTTCTACCTGCCGGAAGCGAAAGTGGTGTTCACGGGCGACACGCTTTTCGCGCTGGGCTGCGGACGCTTGTTCGAAGGAACACCTGCAACCATGTTCCAGTCGTTGCAAAAGCTCGTGGCTCTGCCCGGTGACACGGCGGTTTATTGCGGTCATGAATATACCGAGAGCAATGCCCGCTTCGCATTGACCATCGACCCGGACAATTCAGCACTCAAAGAGCGGGCACAGGAGATTGCGCGATTGCGTGCGGCAGATAAGATGACCCTGCCCTCCAGCATCGCACTTGAAATGGCAACCAATCCGTTCCTGCGCTGGCACGACAGCCGCATTCGCGCACGACTTGGAATGCAGAACGCAACGGATGAAGCGGTTTTTGCCGAAATCCGTAAGCGCAAGGATATATTTTAGGACATGATCATGACGAACATTTCCCGTTTTAAAACACTCCGCGCAGCAGCTCTCTTCGGCTTATCGCTTATGATCCTGCCACAGTCTGTGAAAGTGGCCGTTGCCGAAGACATTCTGGCCATCGCAACGCCGCCGCAGACGCCTGCTGACATCAATAATTTCAAGCTGACCGAAGACCTTCTCGCGCGCATGGAGAAGATCCATAACAAGCTCGAGGACATGCAGCTTTCACCGACTGCTGAAGAAGGTCAGGATGCGCAGCCTTCCATGGATTCCATGGTGAAGAGCATTGAATCGCGCCCTCAGGTGGTGGACGTGATGAAGGCCGAGAATATTACGCCACGCGATTATCTTCTCGCCTATTTCGCCATGATGAGCGCGCTTGCCGCCGCTGATGCAGAGGAAGAAGATCAGCTTGTCGATGAAGTGAAGCAGGTCAATCCCGAGCACGTGGCCTTCGGCAAACAATATGGCGAGCGCATTCGCGAATTGATCGGCGAGTAATGCATCAAGGAAAAACCGGCGAAGTTTCCTTCGCCGGTTTTTTTATCAGCCTGGCTGCCTTAGCAATCGCAGCGCATTGATCGTCACCAGAACGGTCGCGCCTGTATCGGCCAGAATGGCGGGCCAGAGGCCGGTAATTCCCAGCACAGTGGTCACAAGAAACACAGCCTTCAGCCCAAGGGCGATTGTGATGTTCTGATGGATATTGCGCATGGTCCTCTGGGACAGATCAACCATCGCTGCAACATCGCCCACACGACCATGAAGCACTGCCGCATCTGCCGTTTCCAGAGCCACGTCGGTGCCGCCGCCCATGGCAATGCCAACATCAGCCGCAGCCAGCGCTGGCGCATCATTGATGCCATCACCAACCTTGGCAACAACCTGACCCGCATTGCGAAACTCGCCAACGATCCGCTGCTTGTCTTCCGGCAGGAGTTCGGCACGCACTTCGATGCCCAGATCCTTGCCGATAGCTTCTGCCGTGCGGCGATTATCGCCGGTCAGCATCACAGTGCGAATGCCTGCATCTTTCAGCGTCTTAAGCCCCGCGATCGCATCCGCGCGCGGCTCATCACGCATGGCTATGGCACCTGCAATTTTACCGTCTGCAACCAGAACAGAAACGGTCTTGCCTTCGTCGTTACAAGCGGCAATTCGGGCCGCCAGCTCGTCTGGAATGGCAGAGATTTCATTGGCAGCCTTGCGCGAACCAAGGAACAGTTCAATGCCATTGGCAGTGCCTGACACACCCTTGCCGCCATGGGCTTTGCCAGTCGAAACTTCGGATAGCTTCAGACCACGCGCTTCTGCTGCACCAACAATTGCCAGCGCAAGAGGATGGCTTGAGCCCGCATCAAGCGATGCAGCAAGACGCAGAACGTCTTCTTCCGAAAGTCCGGCAGACAGGACATCCGTTACCTGCGGCTTGCCTTCAGTCAGCGTGCCGGTCTTATCGAAGCAAGCGGTTGTGATCTTACCGATTGTCTCAAGAACCGCACCGCCCTTCAACAGAAGTCCGCGTCGTGCGCCTGCAGAAAGCGAAGCCGCAATCGCGGCAGGCGTCGAAATAACCAGCGCGCAAGGGCAACCGATCAGCAGAATGGCGAGGCCTTTATAGATCCATTCATCCCATGCAGCACCCGCCACCAGCGGCGGCAGGATCGCAACCAAAGCCGCAACCACAACAACACCCGGCGTATAATAAGTTGAAAAGCGATTGATGAAACGTTCAGTCGGTGCTTTGGCTTCCTGCGCTTCCTCAACCAGCCGCACAACGCGTGCGATGGTGTTGTCCTGCGCTGCGGCTGTCACCTTCACGCGCAGCAGCCCGTCGCCATTGATGGTGCCTGCAAACACACTATCGCCCACGTCCTTGCCAACCGGCGTGCTTTCGCCCGTAACCGGCGCTTCATCGACAGCACTCTCGCCGGAAATAATTTCGCCATCAGCAGGCATACGGTCACCCGGGCGCACAGAGATTATATCGCCGACGTTGAGGTCCTCCGCTTGCACTTCCCTTGTTGAACCGTTGCTTTCCAGAAATGCGGTCTTGGGCACCAGCGCCGTCAGCGACTGAATGCTTGCGCGTGCCTTGCCAGCAGCAACACCTTCGAGCAATTCGCCAACCAGAAACAGGAAGACGACCGCTGCCGCTTCCTCAGTGGCACCGATGATAACCGCGCCGATTGCGGCGATCGTCATTAGCATTTCAATAGAGAAAGGCGTGCCGTTGATGGCTGCCGAATAAGCGCGTTTTGCAATCGGTATAAGACCAATCAGCATCGCAGCCGTGAAGGCCCACAAGGCAATCGGCGGATAAAGATGGCCGACAATATAAGCAACCACCAGACCGCCACCACAGGCGAGCATCATCTGGCCTTTGCTGCTCTGCCACCAGCGCTTGGGTTTTGCTGGTGCAATCGACTTAGACGTTCGTGTGGCTGCGGATTTTGCGCTGGCCTTATAGCCAAGTCCCGTCACCTTTGCAGCAATCTCGTCAGGGTTGGCCGAGCCGTCATGGTTGACAGTCATCGTGCCATTGGTCACGGAGACCGAAACATCCTGCACACCACCAACACGCCGCACAGCCGTATCGATCTTGGCCGCGCAGGAAGCACAATCCATGCCATCGACCTGAAAGCGGAAACTGTTCGCGCCAGTTGCAATCTGCTTTGCTTCGGTTTCTTCATGGCTGTGATCATGATGCTTATGGTCGTGATCGTGGTCATGGTCATGGTCATGGCCGCTGCAACCGGCATGATCGTGATCATGATGCTCGCGCTTAGCAGGCGCTTTTTCATCCGCCACCGGCTCAACACTGTAACCAAGGCTGCGTACTTTTTTGGCAACGCTTTCCAGATCGCTGCTGCCATCATGGCGCACGGTCATCATGCCAGTCGTCACCGACACGGACACATCTTCTACACCTGCAACGCGGCGCACAGCCGTATCGATTTTCGTTGCACAGGAAGCGCAATCCATGCCTTCCACACGAAACCGGTTTTGTTTCAGAACCTCGTTCATGACTTGCCCTTTTCAGAACGCCCTTGAATTATCTGAAACAAGGTCTACATCCTCTAGTGACTAGAGGAGCAAGAGAAAAAATGAACACCAATGTTCCGATTGGCGAGGCATCGAAAGCCAGCGGCGTAAAAGTGCCAACGATCCGTTATTACGAGCAAATCGGGCTTCTTCCGGTTCCGCCACGCACCGAAGGCAACCGCCGCCTTTACGACAACAGCGATGTCCAGCGACTTCTGTTTATCCGTCATGCCCGTGATCTGGGCTTTGAAGTGGATGCAATCCGAACGCTTCTCGACCTTCAGGACAACCCCGACCAGTCTTGCGCTGCCGCTGATTCTATCGCGCGTGCGCGGCTGATCGATGTCGAGCACCGTATTGCAAAACTGATGTCCCTCAAGACGGAATTGCTACGCATGCTCGATTGCACGGCTCATGGCCGCATCGATCAGTGCCGGGTGATCGAAATTCTCGGCAACCACGAGGAATGCCTGCATCCCAGTCACTAGAGCATTTCAGTATTCAGTTGAATCATTAGAAATGCTCTATCTCTTTGTTTTACGCGCACCTTGTTCCGAAAACCGCTTCACACTTTTCGGAATGCGCTTTAACTTTACTCGGCCGGCACCGCTTCTTTGCGCCGCGAAAAAATCATGTCTTTTGCGGCCAGCGCCGCACCTGCGGTGATCAACAGGCAGGCAGCGAGAATACGCATGGATGGCTGCGCCGTACCGGCCAAGATCAGCACGAGCGTGGATAGAAGCGGGGCGGCATAACTTGCAGCACCCAGCACCTGAATATTGCCGCGCTTCACACCAAAATCCCAGGCATAGAAGGCCGCTCCCACAGGCAGCAGGCCAAGCGCCAGAACACAGAGCCACTGCATTGCCGTTTCCGGCCAGACGGTCTGCTCAAGCATCAGGTGGCAGATCAGCGAGAGAACGGCGGTCGCCACGCAGAAGCCAGTGACAGCATCAGTCGGAACGCTCGAAAAGCGGCGTGAGAGCAGCGAATAGCTCGACCACGTCAAGGCGCAAAGTGCAGCCATTGCATAACCAAAGCTGTAGCGGGCTTCAAAGCCGAAGCCACCGCCTTTGCTCACAATGAGCACGGTCCCGCCAAGCCCAAGAAGTGCGCCCGCGATATGATACCAGTGCAGCCGTTCGCCCGGCATCAGGGCAGACCCGACCACAATCAGCAGCGGCCAGAGATAAGCAATCAGGCTGGCGTCAACCGCAGGCGCATTCCGAAGCGCCGTAAAATAAAGAAAATGATAGCCGAAGAGGCCAACCACGCCGACAAGCCAGACGATGGGCGGCTGGCGCAGATGTTTCACGGCATCCGGGCGCCACAGCCAGGAAATGAGGCCGATGGATGCGCCGACTGAAAATGTCATGGCGGACAACTGGAATGGCGGAACCTGACCGGAGCCGGCAGTAAAAAGCGCCAGAAGCGCCCACATCGCTATGGCCGAAAAGCCGATCAGCGTTGCCAGCTTCATGATTGATCCCCCATTTTCCGGGATCGCTCGCGCGGCTCAAACCGTCTTTTGCGTCCCGTTATCTTATCTTTTCAAATCGCGTCGCCTCGATCTTCAGCGTCCCCAGCTGTGTGCCGATGCGTGCCACGACGGGCGCATAGATACCGGAATCGCCCAAGGATGCAAAGGAGATCGTGATCTTGCTGCGCGTGCTCAGATAGTCGATAGCTTTCTTGCCCTTCTGATAACCCGAGATCGGCATGAACTTCGCCGAACAGATCACCGATTCGCCGGTGAAGCCTTCGGTGGTGAAGGATTCAGTGCCATTGAAAGTCAGTCGAATATCGGCGCGGGTCTGACCATCAAAGACACTCAGTGTGCGATTGCAAACAGCTTTGGGGTCTTTGGTCGGAATCATCAGCGCACTCAACGGGTCGCTCACATTGACCAGATCATTTGGTGCGGTCTCCACCCACGGATCGCGCTTTTTCACCGGCGGCACATTTTCGGATGCGGTCACTTTGCCGCCTGCAAAACGTATCTTGGTGCTCTTGTTCTTGCGCCCATGCTTATAGGCAAGATCGAAAGCCGAAGGCGTCACCTTGCCCTGAGCTGAACTGCCGCCCACATAGACCGTCCCGTCCGTATCATCAAAAACGCGAGCGAGGCCGGACGTCTTGAAGCGGCCATTGACGCCGTAATTGGCACCTTTGACGATGGTCTCGATCGCTGAACGTGCAATGGAAAGACCAAACATCGAGATTTCATATTCGGTTCGGTAGAGAGCGTCTGCTTTTGCGGTTCCCACCGCAGCTACACTCGCAATCGTCAATCCGGTTAGAAATGCAAGTGCCCGCCGCTTTACCCCATTCGTGATCATCTTGCTCTCAACCGGCTTGAAGAAATGCGATTGCTCGATCATGCCAGATTTTCCTTTCGCGATATTGACTTCGAGAGCACCGTACACCCGCACGAACAGCGCTTCAGCAAACCTGGTCCATGCCCAAGTCGTTGCCCAAGTGCATGCCCAAATCCATGCACTGCACTTATAAAACGATTCTGTTTATCTGACCCATGCTCTGGTTTGTCTTTAAGCTTCTGACTATAAATGGCTCCAGATTCCCGTTTTACATTCTCTGTCGAACAGGAAAAACCGGCGAAGTTATGATCGGGCAGACCACCAAACGCTGCAAAACGCTGTAAATGCGCGCCTTGGGACCTTCACGATGGAATCTGTCTTGACTGTAACCGCTACTGTCACTATAGAAACGCGACTTTCCCAATAGGCCGCCTGTCCGAGATCGCGCGCCAGCAGCAGCAAACTGCTATGATTGCTTTGAATTCGGACATTCGGGTCGGGGCCTGAGAAACAAAAATTTGAAGGTGAGACCAAAATGTCCCGCGCTTGTGAATTGACCGGCACCTCGGTCCAGTACGGCAACAATGTGAGCCACGCAAACAACCGTACGCGTCGCCGCTTCCTGCCGAACCTCTGCAACGTTACGCTTATGTCCGAAGTTCTCGGCCAGAGCTACCGTCTTCGCGTTTCCGCTTCTGCTCTGCGTTCGGTTGAGCATCGCGGTGGCCTCGACGCTTTCCTCGTCAAGTCTGACGACAAGGAACTCTCGCAGCGCGCTCGCCTGCTGAAGCGTCAGATCGCCAAGAAGCAGGCTGAAGTTGCAGCGTAAGCAATCAGCTTTTTAAAGTTTGACAAAAAAGGCTGACTTGCGTCAGCCTTTTTTGCTGGTTCCATCACCCAGGATAAAAAAATGCCTATGACAGGTCCTTCTTTTGCCCGGCTCTGGCCGGCCGTGATAGCGATGTGTGCGGCAGTTGCCGCCTCGAACATCCTTGTCCAATATCCTTTTCAGCATTTTGGCCTTGGTGAACTGCTCACCTATGGTGCCTTCACCTATCCGGTGGCATTTCTCGTCAACGATCTGACGAATCGCCGCTTTGGCCCCGCGGCTGCACGCAAGGTTGTCTATGCCGGTTTTGTGCTCGGCGTGCTCATGTCGATCTGGCTGGCAACACCACGTATCGCCATTGCCTCCGGTTCGGCATTTCTGATCGCACAATTGATGGACATCACGGTCTTCAACCGCCTGCGTCGCAAGACATGGTGGAAAGCACCGTTTGCTGCCGCCATGTTCGGCTCCGTTGTCGATACTATACTGTTTTTCTCCATCGCTTTTGCTGCAAGCTTTGCGTGGATCGATGCGATCACCGGCATGCCGGATTCGTCTCTCGCCGAACCTGCCGCCTTCCTTGGCCTTGGAATGCCTCTCTGGGCTTCGCTGGCAACCGGCGACTTCTTTGTGAAGGTTGCCATGGGAACGCTGATGCTGGTGCCCTATGGTGCCATTCTGGCCATTTTCGCACCAACCCTTTATGCGCCCGACCGCACAGCATCAAACAAGCACTAGAGCATTTCCTGCTTTTCTTGAATCATTGGAAATGCTCTATCTCTTTGTTTTTTCGCATTATCCGACGCAAAACCGCTTCGCACTTTTGCTGGAAATGCACTAAAAAAGGGACCCAACGGTCCCTTTTTTCTTCCTCGCATCACAAAGTGATTTCAGAGTAATTATCGCCTGCCTGCGCGGCGGCGACCTCTGCCAGACGCCTCTGCGCCCTGTTCCTCGAAGAGCGAGGCAAGCTGCTCAGTCATCGCACCAGCCAGCTCTTCCGCATCCACAATGGTTACAGCACGCTGATAATAGCGGGTTACGTCATGGCCGATACCAATGGCGATCAGCTCCACCGGCGAGCGATTTTCGATCTCTTCGATCACCGCGCGCAGGTGACGCTCCAGATAATTGCCCGGATTGACCGACAGCGTCGAATCATCCACCGGCGCGCCATCTGAAATCATCATCAGGATCTTGCGCTGCTCAGGACGCGCCAACAACCGCTGATGCGCCCAGATCAGTGCTTCACCGTCGATATTTTCCTTGAGCAGCCCTTCGCGCATCATCAGGCCAAGATTGCGCCGTGCACGCCGCCATGGCGCATCAGCACTCTTGTAGATGATGTGGCGCAGATCATTGAGACGACCCGGATTGGAAGGCTTGCCACGACCGAGCCATGCCTCACGCGATTGGCCACCCTTCCACGCCTTGGTGGTGAAGCCAAGAATCTCGACCTTCACACCGCAACGCTCCAGCGTACGGGCCAGAATGTCGGCGCAGGTGGCCGCAACAGTGATCGGGCGCCCGCGCATAGAGCCGGAATTGTCGAGAACCAGCGTCACAACCGTATCGCGGAAATTCGTATCGCGTTCCTGCTTATAGGAAAGCGGCTGTGTCGGATCGATTACGATACGCACCAGACGAGCCGAATCGAGATAGCCCTCTTCCAGATCGAAATCCCACGAACGGTTCTGCTGCGCCATCAGGCGGCGCTGCAAACGGTTGGCAAGTCTTCCGACCACGCCCTGCAGATTGGCAAGCTGCTTGTCGAGGAATCCGCGCAGACGATCAAGCTCGGCCTCATCGCAAAGATCGGTCGCCTCAACCTCTTCATCGAATTCGCGCGTGAAGACATTGTAGTCGACATGTTCGGAAAAATTGGCGAAAGGCTGGTTCTGACGGCGTGTATCGCCCGGCGTTTCCGCGTCGACATCTTCGCTGTCATCCATATCGTCGGAGGCCGCATCGGCAGCATCCATTTCGCCCTGCTCGCCCTCTTCACTCGAGCTGTCCGATTCATCGCTTTCAGCTGAATCAGAGCCTTCCTGGCTTTCCTCGCCACCATCCTCGTTTTCATCCGAGTCCGGCGTCTGTTCGTCGTCCTGATCCTGTTCGTCGCTTTGCTCTTCCTGCGAAAGCTCCTCGGCCATGTCCATGGAGGCCAGCATATCGCGCACTGTGCGCGCAAAAGCCTGCTGATCTTCCAGGTTTTCGCCAAGACGTGCAAGCTCTGCGCCAGCCTTCTGCTCAATCCATTCACGCCAGAGATCGAGCACCGGCCCAGCTTCAGCTGGTGCTGCGCGTCCGGTCAGCTTTTCGCGCAAGAGAAGCGATACGGCTTCTTCAAGCGGCGCATCTTCCTTGTCGGTAACGGAAGCAAAATTGGCCCGGGTATATTTATCCGCAAGCATGGTCGCAAGGTTGTCTGCAACACCGGCCATGGCGCGAGCACCGATGGCTTCAACGCGGGCCTGTTCGACCGCATCGTAGATCGCACGCGCCTGTTTGCCTTCCGGAGCAAGGCTTGCATGAATACGGGCATTATGGCGCGCCTGACGCAGCGCCATGGAATCGCCAAGGCCGCGCGTAACCGCAATATCATGGGCAGTCGGGCGCTTTGGCAGGTCAGGCAGGCGGGCACGATTGGCGGTCAGCGCCGGACGATCATTGCTGAAAGCAACTTCCAGCTCATTCTCACCGGAAATGGCACGCATTGTTGCCGTCATCGCCCGCTTGAACGGTTCGGAATCCACCGGTCCGTTTTTACGCTCACGCGAATTATCGCCCATTCCTGACATTTGGCCCGACATCTGCCTATCCTGACTTCTTATAAAGTGCTGCCGCCCATTAGAGTGCCGTGCGCCTCATTAGGCGCACAAAGGACGCTCTAACAAATATATCTGCTGCATAATTTAACCTTAAACGATCTCAAATTTAAGGAATTATGCAGCAGGGCGGCAGGCATCATCCAGCCTTATGCCAAAACGATATTGGCAGCCGATTCTGGAAGTTCCTCACCGAAAGCACGCTGATAGAACTCAGCCACTGTCTGGCGTTCCAGCTCATCGCACTTGTTGAGGAAGGTCAGGCGGAATGCAAAGCCGACATCGTTGAAGATCGCGGCATTTTCAGACCAGGTAATGACAGTACGCGGGCTCATCACGGTCGACAGATCGCCGTTGATGAAGGCCTGACGGGTCATGTCGGCAACGCGAACCATCTTGTTCACGATCTCACGGCCTTCCGCATTCTGGTAATGCTTGGCCTTGGCGAGAACGATGTTTACTTCGTTGTCGTGTGGCAGATAGTTGAGCGTGGTGACGATCGACCAGCGGTCCATCTGGGCCTGGTTGATCTGTTGCGTGCCGTGATAAAGGCCAGTCGTATCGCCAAGACCAACCGTGTTGGCGGTTGCAAACAGGCGGAACGCCGGATGCGGACGGATCACGCGGCTCTGATCGAGCAGCGTAAGACGGCCCGACGTTTCCAGAACACGCTGGATCACGAACATGACGTCCGGACGACCTGCATCATATTCGTCGAAAACCAGCGCAACATTGTGCTGATAGGCCCAAGGCAGAATGCCGTCCTTGAATTCGGTAACCTGCATGCCGTCCTTGACGACGATTGCATCCTTACCGACGAGATCAATACGGCTGACATGGCTGTCGAGATTGATACGGACACAAGGCCAGTTGAGACGGGCTGCAACCTGTTCGATATGGGTCGATTTACCCGTTCCGTGATAACCGGAAACCATCACGCGGCGATTATAGGCAAAACCTGCGAGAATGGCTAACGTCGTCTGACGGTCGAAAATATAATCCGGATCCGTTTCCGGCACATAGGAATCGCCCGCCGCATAGGCTGGAACGCGCATGTCGGAATCAATTCCAAACACTTCGCGTACCGAAACCGTCGTATCCGGCAAATTGGCTATATCCCGCTCAACCTTGTTCATCATGCCTCCAGAGCGGCAGGACTGTCCCGCCGCGACATTCAAATTTGATCAGGGAGCCAGGTTCCGGCGAGCCAGATGACGCCCCTTCTGTTCAGTTGCGGGCATCCGTACTTGCGTCCGCGCAAATGCGCGGCAGATGAATGTCCGTCGAAGCAACGCTTGCTCCGATGCTCAGCTTACAAAAGCCAGACAGGCTTTAGCAAAAACCTGCCGTCTTGAGCAATTGATAAGCTTGAATGACCTCGCGAAATCTTTCTTCGGATCCGCGGTCGCCACCATTCGCATCGGGATGATGTTGCTTCACGAGTTCTTTATAGCGCGCCTTAATCTTATCGCTAGTCGAATTTGGTTCAAGACCAAGCGTAGCGAGCGCTTTTACTTCCAGCGTCCGTGGCTTGCGAAGCGCAGTTTTACCCGCAGGTGCTGCTTTCGCTTCCTTCACGAAGCCAAAAGGATCGCGCATACGGTTCTGATAGGCAGCCGAACCCGAACGCCTCTGCGCCACATCCGGCGAGGTGTGTTTTGTGGCTGTGGAATTGGATGCGGTCGACCAGGTTGGACGGTTTCCAGTGATGGCGTCCTTCTGGAACTTGGAGATATCTTTGTCCGACAAACCCGAGAAATAATTGAAAGTCTTATTATATTCCCGGACATGGTCGATACAGAAGTGAAGATACTCGCCCTCGCGCATGCGCCCGACCGGCGCACGATGTGTGCCCGGCTTATCGCAACCATCCCACTGGCAGCAGGGACCGCTGGACTTCTTTTCCGCTTCCTTCTTGGGACGGATGCGGATGCTGTCGAAAAATTTTGAGTTCGTTGTCATCGAATCGGATTATGCGAATTAAGAGGAACTAAACAAGAATTGACATTTCGTCCTGACTGGTTTTGGCCATTCTTCAGGGCGAAATTTTGATGCAGACTGCATTTCCTGTGCGGATTTGCCCCACCAATTGCCGCCGAGGCGACGTCTATATGAAGCACAGCACCTATATGGGGAGAACTGGCTCGAATGTCCATTCACAATAGCAAACAATCTTCAATGGAAGCGAAGCTTACAGCCGCTTTCACGCCAGAACGGCTTGAAATCATAAATGAAAGCCATCTTCATGCAGGTCATCACCACGAAGATAGTGGTCATCATGAAGTTTACGACGGCACCGGCGAGACACATTTTCGTGTGCGTATTGTATCGGGCAAGTTCGAAGGGCTGAGTCGCATTGCCCGCCATCGCGCTATCAACGAGCTTCTCAAAGAAGAGCTCAATAGCGGCGTTCATGCACTGGCACTCGAACCTTCCGCCCCCGGCGAACCAACCCGGCGCTGATCTTTTTACGCCTGATCCCTATTATTGGGGTTTTGGGATTGTCTCAGGCTGTTAAGGTTGACTGGCAACGAGAGAGTGAGCCCGTCAACCGGCGCGATAGCTTCGGCGCAAACCTCCCAAAGCTGCAAGCGATTGAGCCAAGCTTACAAGAAGACTGAAATTATCATAGAATCTCTGAGGGCTGACTCCGAAAGGAGAAACCGATGAATACGGTATCAGCAATGTCGATAGCCAAACAGAATAGTTTTGCCTGCTGTTGTCAGTGCGGCAAGCGTGCAACACTGGATATGGGCGCTGTCTGGACCATGCAGGGCGAAACGCTCAACGATGCAGGCCAGCTACGCTGCCGCAACTGCTCGATCCTCGCCGGATGTGATGCACTGATGTATCGGTAGGTTTTCCCATATCCCGAGAATGCTACGATGGGCGCTGTCGCTATAGCGCCCGTTTTCGTACTAGAGCGTGTCGCATTTTATCATATCCATGTGACACGCTTTAAGTCATTGTTTTCAAGCATGTCTTATCCCAAAACCGGTTCCCACTTTTGGGCGACATGCTTTAGAGCGCGTTTCGATCTGATTGGATCAGATCGGCGCTCTAAATATTTATTTTAACGCGCATCTTTGTCCGAAAACCGTTTCACACTTTTCGGGATGCGCTCTAAGCTCTGCGCTTTAAGCCATTTGCGCAGACGCCCGCGCGCATTGGCGTAAGGCGATGACGTGTTGAACTGGATCATGCGCCCAAGCGTGTATTTCTCATACCATGCAACGCCATAGAGCTCCGCATCGCTGCGTGCCTCAATCAGCTCGACCAGCACATTTTTCGCAGCCTCAAAACGCAGCAGAAGCTCCGCAAACGGCAAACCCTGATAATCCTGGTAGAATCTGGATGCCAGCTTGCCGAGTTCGCTCCATTTGAATCCTGTTTCCGGAAACTCGACCGGCTGCCCCTTATCGCTGAGTGCGCACCATTTCAACACCAGCTCGTTCCATCCGACCAGATAGGAGACGAGATTGTGCACGCTCATCATCGTGCCTTTCGCATGGCCTTCCATGGTGTTTTCCATGGCCTGCTCAGGCGTCACGCGTGCAAGATCAAGTACCAGTCGGGTATAGTTCGTTTCGATCGCTGCAAGGAGTTCCTGCTTGGTTGCAGGCACAGCCATCAGTTTGAGGCCTTTGCGGCGATAACACCTGAAATGGGCTTTCCGTCGCCATCGAGCGGCACAATGCGCAGTCGGGTCAGGCGGTTCTTTTCCTTCTTCAACACGGAAAAGCGCTTTCCATGGAAAGTGAAGGCCTGTTTCACTTCCGGTATCGTCTGGGTTTCATGAATGACAAGACCGGCAATTGTCGTTGCTTCCTCGTCGGGAAGGTTCCAGCCCAGCGCACGATTGAGATCGCGGATCGGCAGCGAACCATCGACCAGCACCGAACCATCCGGTTGCAGTCTCACGCCCTGCATGTCGAGATCGTGTTCATCGGAAATATCGCCGACAATCTCCTCGAGAATATCTTCGAGCGTCACCAGCCCCTGCACATCGCCATATTCATCAACGACGATAGCAATATGCGCCTTGCGGCGGAGGAAAGCGTCGAGCTGATCCTGAAGTGTTGTGGTATCGGGCACAAACCAGGGTTTGCGTGCCACCTTCATGATATCGATGCGCGTAAAATCATTATCAACGTCGTAAAGCGTGCGCAGCAGATCCTTGGTGTGGATGATGCCGATAATATTATCGATCTCATCGCGCCAGACCGGCATTCGTGTGTGCGGGCTCGCCAGAATTTCGCGCACCACCTGCTCGGCAGGCGCATCGGCATTGATGGTCCCCATGGATGTGCGATGCACCATGACATCGCTGACTTCCAGTTCTTTCAGATCAAGCAAACCGCCCAGCTGGTCACGGTCTTCCTTGATTAGCGATTTGTCACGATGCAGCACTTCAACCGCGCCACGCAATTCTTCCTGTGCTGAGAGCATCGAGCGGCCAGCGGCCAAATTAATGCCGAAAAGCCGCAGGATCACGCGCACAATCCAGTTTACCAGGCCCGAAACCGGACCCAGCACTGTCACCACCGCTGAAACCGGGCGTGCAACGTTGAGTGAAAACCGGTCGGGACTGGAAATGGCCCACGACTTGGGCAGCACTTCGGCAAAGATGACCAGAATGACCGTCATCGCCAATGTCGAATAGGCAACGCCCGCATCGCCGAACAGGGTGAGAAAGATGCTGGCTGCGATTGAGGATGCGAGAATATTGGCAAGGTTATTGCCGATCAGAAGCACACCGATCAGGCGGTCCCGCTTGCCGATCAAATGCTGCACGACCGAGGCACGCTGATCGCCATTATGCTCATAGGTGAGCATGCGGGCGCGGGAAGCGGCCGTCAGCGCCGTTTCGGCACCGGAAAAAAAGGCAGAGAGAACGATGCAGAGCAGGATGATGCCGCACATTACCCATAGCTCGAAACCCATTCTCGTATTCCTTTCAGATTCAGACGGAGAGGCGCTCCTTCAGGAACTCCAATACTGCCGCAGGCGGCACATCCTTGGCAATGAAGGACTGGCCGATACCGCGCGTCAGAATGAAGGTCAGCGCACCGCGGGAGACTTTCTTGTCCTGAGCAATATAGTCCATCAGCTTTTCAGCGTCCGGCAAACCACCCGGAACATCTTTGAGCGAGATCGGCAGACCGACGGCCTGCAGATGCGCCTCGACGCGTTCAGCATCCTCAACACCGCACAGGTTCATCTTCACCGAAAAACGATGCGCAAGCGCCATGCCAATGGCAACGCCCTCGCCATGCACCAGACGGCTTGAATCGTAGCCTGTGGCGGTTTCAAGCGCATGACCGAATGTATGGCCAAGATTGAGCAGCGCACGATCACCATTTTCATGCTCATCGCGTGCAACAACAGCTGCCTTCGAGCGGCATGATTCAGCAATAGCCTCGGTACGTGCGGCGCCTCCCGCAAAAACCTCTTTCCAGTTTTTTTCGAGCCAGGCGAAGAAATCCGGACGGTCGATCAGGCCATATTTGGCAACTTCCGCATAGCCCGCACGGAATTCACGCGCGCTTAATGTGTCGAGCACATCCGTATCCGCCAGCACCAGCTGCGGCTGATAGAAAACACCAACAAGATTCTTGCCATATTGCGTGTTGATACCGGTCTTGCCGCCAACGGACGAATCCACCTGCGCGAGCAACGAGGTCGGCATCTGCACGAAATTCATGCCGCGACGCACAATGCCAGCGACGAAGCCGGAAAGATCACCCACGACCCCTCCCCCGAAAGCAATCAGCGCATCGCCGCGCTCCAGTCGGGCTTCCAGCACTGCATTTGTGACGGTCTCAAGCACCGGAAAGGATTTAGACTTTTCTCCAGGTTTGACGACGATGCTCGTCACATCAAAACCTTGCAGGAAAAGCGCTGTTTCCAGATTCTTGAGATGTGCATCCGCCACATTCTCGTCGGTAACGACAGCAACACGCCTGCCCTTGAGGCGCTTGCCAATCTCTTCACCTGCCCGCGCAATAAGCCCCTTGCCGATCAGGATCTCATAGGATCGGTCGCCCAGCGAGACGGGAACCGTAACAGTATCGGCAGCGGTCATAATGCACTCCAAAGCAGTCTAAACTCAGGCTCAATTCAGGCCCAACTCAGGATCAGGGGCCTATTTCTTATCCAGATGCTCGGTCAGAACGTCGATCAGTTCTCCGGCGATCACTTCTTTCTTGTCGTCACGTGTCATCACATGCAGGTCAGCAAGCGCATAAACCGGATAGCGTTCATTCATCAGCCGCTGCATCACACCACGCGGATCATCATTCCTGAGAAGCGGGCGATTCTGACGGCGAGACACACGGTCCATCAGCACATCCAGTTCGGCATTGAGCCAAACCGAAACACCATTTGCGGCAATTGCTTCACGGGTTTCAGCATTCATATAAGCGCCGCCACCGGTTGCCAGCACCATGGGGCCATCTTCAAGAAGCCGCAGGATAACCCGGCGCTCCAGATCACGAAACTCGGCTTCGCCATAGGCTTCAAACAGTTCAGGAACCGTCATGCGGGCGGCGGACTCAATCTCGTTATCGGCATCGCGGAAAGGCAGACCGAGCATCGTCGCCACCTTGCGACCCACGGTCGACTTGCCTGCGCCCATCAGCCCAACAAGAACAACCACTTTCGCACCAAGAAGCTGACGGACAGCATCCGCCTTCTCGTTAAGATTTGTCTGTTTTGTTGTACTGCTCATAAACCTCATCCATTTCCTCCGGTTCCACATGAAAAACCGCGCGGCGTCAATCGCTTTCATCCGCTTTCATCGCCTGAACTGCACCAAATGGGGCTTTTTATGCGCATGCTTTGGCTGTCCTTGCTTTCGTCTCAATAGCACAGCATAAACGCACCATGCCCACGCTGACGCGCATTCTTGTCCTGCTTGCTGTGATCGCTGCCATTGTCTACGGCGCAATGTTCTCGCTCGCCAATTTCGTGAAGCCGGTTACCCATGAGATCACCGTCGAAATCCCCGCATCAAAACTGAAACAGACAGTCGTCGCCCCACCGCCAGCACCGGCACCAGCACCAGCATTGGCCCCGGCAGAAACCGTCACAGACGGCCAGACCAATGGTTCCGATACGACGGATAAGCAGGAGTAGACATGCGGGCATCTTTGGCGATTGAGAATTTTCTCGAAATGATGAGCGCCGAACGCGGAGCCGCGCATAACACGCTTGAATCTTATCGACGCGATCTGGAAGCCTGCGCCGAAGTGATGACCGCGCGCGGCATCAATCTTGCTGAAGCAAAAAACCGACGATATACGCCATGTAATCGATGGCATGGCCAATGAAGGCTTTGCTGCGACATCACAGGCACGCCGCCTGTCCGCAATCAGACAGTTCTTTCGCTTTCTTTATTCGGAGGGTTTCAGGCAGGATGATCCCACCGGTGTCATCGATGCCCCCAAAAAGCAGAAACCTCTTCCGAAAATCATGAGCGTCGAAAATGTCGGGCGCCTTCTTGATCGCGCCGATCTTGAGGCGAAAGAAGCACTTGAGCCTGCAGACCGCATCAAAGCGCTTCGCCTTCACGCGCTGCTTGAAACGCTTTACGCGACGGGATTGCGTGTTTCGGAGCTTGTGGGTCTTCCCGCAAGTGTCGCCCGCACAGACCATCGCTTTCTGATCGTGCGCGGCAAAGGCTCCAAGGATCGCATGGTGCCCCTGTCACAAAAGGCGCGCGAGGCATTGCAGCGCTTTCTGTCGCTGCGCGATTCCCTGCCGGGCTACGACGATAACCCCTGGCTCTTTCCGGCTTTTTCTGAAAGCGGCCATCTGGCGCGCCAGGTTTTCGCGCGTGAACTCAAAAGTCTTGCTGCCCGCGCCGGGCTTTCGAGCGCTTCCATCTCCCCGCATGTGCTGCGTCATGCCTTCGCCAGCCACCTTTTACAAAACGGTGCTGACCTCAGAACAGTGCAGCAATTGCTTGGACATGCGGATATTTCAACGACCCAAATCTACACACATGTTCTGGAAGAAAGACTGCATAAGCTGGTAAGTGAACATCATCCGCTTGCCGATTAAGCGCGCGGCGGGTAAGAGAATTTCAGAAAAATTTGCAAGATGCGCGCGAAGTAAATATGTAAGGCGTCGTAAAACAGCCTCTATTGGGCTTGTTCTATGGCCAACATCTCTGGAAACGCACAATAGTCAGGCCCGATGTACAACTATCTCGATTTTGAAAAACCCGTCGCAGACCTCGAAGGCCAGATCCTTGAGCTGAAAAAGCTCGCACAGGAACAGGGCAGCGTCGAGATGAGCGACGAGATCAGCCGTCTCGAGAAACGATCGGCCGATGCGCTCAAGGATATCTATCGCAAGCTGACCCCATGGCAGAAGGCACAGATCGCCCGCCACCCGGATCGTCCGCACTGCCTTGAATATATCAGCACACTGTTCACCGAGTTCACGCCTTTGGCCGGCGACCGCCAGTTTGCCAATGACGAAGCCATTCAGGGCGGCTTTGCCCGCTTCAATGGCCAGCCCGTTGCCATTCTCGGTCAGGAAAAAGGCTCGGACACCAAGACGCGTCTCAAGCACAATTTCGGCTCGGCCCGTCCTGAAGGCTACCGCAAGGCCGTCCGCATCATGGAAATGGCCGACCGTTTCCAGCTGCCGCTGATCACCTTCGTTGATACAGCAGGTGCTTATCCGGGCGTCAGTGCAGAAGAACGCGGTCAGGCAGAAGCCATTGCGCGCTCAACGGCAGAATGTCTCAAGCTGCGCGTGCCTGTTATCTCGATCATCATCGGTGAAGGCGGTTCGGGCGGTGCAATCGCGATTGCTGTCGCAAACCGCGTCTATATGCTCGAACATTCGATCTATTCGGTGATTTCGCCGGAAGGTGCGGCTTCGATCCTCTGGCACGATTCGACCCGTGCAAAGGATGCTGCCTCCAACATGCGCATCACCGCGCAGGATCTGTTCGACCTCAAGGTCATCGACGGCATCATCCCGGAACCGCTTGGCGGTGCACATCGCGGCAAGGAATCCACCATTGCAGCTGCAGGCGACATCATTACCGCCTCGCTACGCTCAATGAAGGATATCGACGGCGAGACACTCAAGCAGGAACGTCGTCAGAAGTTCCTCGACATCGGTCGTAACCTTTAATTTACTATAAAATTCAAAAAGCCATGCCGGCGCAGCTCAAACTGCGCCGGATTTGCATCATGTCGTCATTTCCGCCATATTGCGGTCACTGTGTTTTTTAGGTAATTGAGCAACGGTTTATCAACGATACCGAAAGGTTTAGTTGTTAATATCCCGGCACCGAAAAAGTCAGATTTGCTCAAATGCGTCAGAAGGCGCAGCTCTAACAGGCTCGATGCGATATGAAGATCAGAACCGCACTTCTTGGAACACTTATGGCATCCGCTCTGCTTGCGGGCTGTCAGGGTTCATCCGTTTCCGATCTCAGCCTGCGGGCTGAAAAACCACTTTCCGAGAAAATCGTTGCCAAAATGAAGACGAAGGGCATGACCCGCACTTCGCCGGTCATGGTGCGTATTTTCAAGGAAGAAGGCGTCCTCGAAGTCTGGAAACAGAAGAATAACGGCAAATACGATCAAATTGCATCTTATGAGATCTGCAAATGGTCGGGCAAGCTCGGTCCCAAATTCATCGAAGGTGATCGTCAGGCACCGGAGGGCTTCTATAACGTCCGCCCGCTCAGATGAATCCGAACTCACAATATCACCTTGCATTCAACATGGGCTTCCCGAATGCCTATGACCGCGCCCACAACCGCACCGGCCAGAATCTGATGGTGCACGGTGCCTGCTCGTCGTCGGGCTGCTATTCGATGACCGATGAGAGCGTCAGCGAGATTTATGCCTTTGGTCGCGATGCCTTCAAGGGTGGCCAGCGTGATTTCCAGATTCAGGCATTTCCGTTTCGCATGACCGCTGCCAACATGGCGCGCTATAAGAGCGATCCGAATTACAGCTTCTGGAAAATGCTCAAGCAGGGCTATGATTCTTTGAAGTGACCAAAGTACCGCCAAAGTTGACGTCTGCGAAAAGCGTTATGTCTTCAACGTACCGACACCAGACGGCCAGCCACTTTCAGCAAACGACGCCTGCCCGCCTTCGGCCAATGCGGAATCGATGGCTTATACCACGTCGTATGAAAAGACCTTCCAGTCTGCTTTCAGCGCAGCACAGAAGAAGCCGGCACCGTCCATTCAGGGCATTACCGAAGCAAAGCTCGTTTCCGCCTGGAGTGCCGCTCGTGCACGCGGCGAAAAGGTAACGCGCGAACCGCCGTCGCTTTCGCCAACTTCGGCTGAAACGCCGAATGCACCGGATATTGCGCCTGCAGCAACCCCAATCTCGGCACAGCCGACAGCAATTGCCGCAACACCAGCGCTCGCGGCTCCTGCAGCATCGGCGCCCGCTGCAACTCCTCCGGCTCAGACCGCGGCTGTTCCTGTTCCGCAGGAAAACCCGACAGCTGTTTCGCCAATGACCACTGCAAGCACAGTTGCAGATAATGTCGCGGCACCTGCGCCTGAAAAGAAAAAGCCATGGTGGAAACTGGGCGGTAATTGACAGCAGATGGATAAAGACGTTCCCGTCTATGATCTGAGAGGGCTTAAATGCCCTCTTCCTGTTTTAAAGACGCGCAATCGCCTTCAAAACATGCCGAGCGGCGCACGTCTCTGGGTGGAAGCGACTGACCCGCTATCCGGCATTGATCTTCCACATTTCTGCACGCAGGAAGGCCACGCCCTGCTCGCGCAGGAACGTGACGAAAACCTGCATCGTTTTCTTATTCAGAAGAAATAATTATCAGCGCAACTATTTATCGGGTGGAAAATCCGGGAATAGCCAGCGGGTTATCCATCATGGCCGCGCGATCGGGACGATCAATCCCTGCCTTGCCCATAAACGCATCGAAAAGCTCGCGCACGTAGGTTTCCGGCAAATCCTTCACGATCATCACCAGAAGCGTCTCGTGCTCATCCTTGGGCCATTTCGGCAGGCGTGCCGGTGGATGGAAGATTTTCTGCACACCATGGATGACCAGCGGACGATCAGGATCTTCGGCAATCTGCACAATTCCCTTCACGCGCAACAACTTTTCACCATGGGTCGAACGCAGCAGATCGAGAAACATCTCAAAGGTCGAAAACGGGATCGGTTCCTTGTGCCGCAGCGAGAAGGAGCGGATTGCGTCGTCATGATGATGGTGATGCCCATGATTGTGGGCGTGATCGTGATCATGATTGCAATCCGGCCCACACACATGATCGTGGTCGTGATGATGAGCATGATCGTGGTGATGATCATCCTCGTAAGCTTCCGCCTTCAGCCAGCGCTGCACATCAGCCGTCTTGGTTTCGGGATTATACAACCCGCATTCAAAAAGAGCCGCATATCCCGTGCGCGTATCGGAAGCTTCCAGTATATCCGCACCCGGATTGAGCAGTTGCAGCCTTGCTTTCAGGGCTGCCAGACCCGCCTGCGCTTCTGGCATATCTGCTTTTGTGATGATGATGCGGTCGGCCATCGCAGCCTGTTTGACCGCTTCCTCATGGTTGTCGAGCGTTGCCATGCCATTGACGGCATCAACGGTCGCAAGCACACCATCAAGGCGTAAAGCCTGCATCAGCACCGGATGTCCCATGATCGAATGCAACACCGGAGCCGGATCGGCAAGGCCGGTCGTCTCGATGATGATCCGCTTCAATGCCTTGATACGCCCGGTCTGCAGACGGTCGATCAGATCGGCCAGTGTATCCACCAATTCACCACGCACCGTGCAGCACAGGCAGCCATCGGCGAGCTCTATCACGCCTTCGCTTGCTTCTTCGACCAGCAGATGATCGATACTGACCTCACCAAATTCATTGATGATGACGGCAGTATCCGTGAGTGCAGGGTCTTTCAGCAGGCGATTGAGCAGCGTTGTCTTGCCCGAGCCAAGAAAGCCGGTCAGCACGGAAACAGGAATTGGATGCGGCATGGCTCTATTCTTAGTTGATTGAGGCCGCAGCACGCTGCGGGCGTGGCATCGGCACAGGAATCTGCGAAATATCGAGCTGCCCGACTTTTGTTACCTTTGCAGGCGGCGCTGAGACAAGTCCGACCTGAACCGGCACCGGTTCACGGGTCATCGCATGAATATAAGGCGAATTGAGCTGCAAACGCCCTTCGACATCGCGACCGTCCCAGCGATCAGCCATGGCCTGCTGGTTGCAAATGGTCTTGCGCATATCCACGGCCTGATAGACGGAGCTACTTGCTGGCGGCACCATTCCACCAAGTGTCGGCACACCGGCACCATTGCTGCGGAATGCATCGGTCATCAGCTGTGCTGCCTGCACAGCGCGGGTTTCCTGACGATCAGCACCCAGCACAACTGCGAGAATGGTGCGGCCCTGACGGGTTGCAGAGCTGGCCAGATTGAAGCCTGATGCACAGACAAAACCGGTCTTCATGCCATCGGCACCATCGAAGCGGCCAAGCAGAATATTGTAATTGGCCTGTGGCTTCTTGCCGTCGCCCGCATCAATGGCTTCTGTATTGAAATAATGCGCATATTGCGGAAACTCGCGACGCAGCTGCACGCCAAGAACAGCCAGATCGTGCGCGGTCGAATAATTGTTCGGATCATGCAGACCGTTTGGATTGGCAAAATGCGATCCGCTCATGCCGATGCGCTGGGCTTCCGCATTCATACGCTGCACGAAAGCCGATTCCGTACCGCCAACGGCTTCCGCAACGGCAACCGAAACGTCATTGGCCGATTTCACGAGCATGATCTTGAGTGCATTGTCGAGCGTCAACACGGAGCCAGGACGATAGCCCATCTTGCTCGGCGGTTCTTTCGAGGCGTTAACCGTCATTTTTACAGGGGATTCAAGCGTCATCTGTCCTGCCTGAAGAGCACGGAAAGTGACATAAGCCGTCATCATCTTGGTGAGCGAAGCCGGATACCAGCGCTGAAAAGGATCCTGCGCAGAATAAACCTTGCCACTTGCAACATCCACCGCAATCGATGGGTTGGCGGTAGCAGCGGACAAAGCACCAGCCAGGGCAAGGCCAGAAATTGCCGCAGTTGCAAACCAGATTTTCAACGGTTTCGAAATCATTTCGTAGTTCCAATCAACGAGAGCCGCAATGCCTGCGGGTTATCGGTTCCGCTTCCTGTTGCATCGACCTCCAAAAGCCGCAACGGCTTGCGAATACACCAGTCAAAAAGGAGAATTTGCACTGCTCTTATCTATGCCATGTGGCAAGGAAAAGGCAAATAGGGATTGCCCGCTTTCACCGAAACGTCATATTCTCGCAACTTCTGCATCATAAGAATCTCAGGATATTTCCGAAATGCCAGTGCTCAATCGTGCCGTCGAGACTCAAGCGGAGATCGCCGCATGGCGTCGTCATCTGCACCAGAATCCCGAACTTCTTTATGACGTTCACGAGACGGCGCGCTTTGTCGAAGAAAAGCTGAAATCCTTCGGCTGCGATCTCGTTGAAACCGGTGTCGGCCGTAGTGGCGTTGTCGCGGTCATCAAGGGGCGGCATGGCGATGGTCCGGCTATCGGTCTTCGTGCCGATATGGATGCGCTGCCGATCACCGAGACAAGCGGTGTCGAATGGGCATCGAAAAACCCGGGAAAAGCGCACTCCTGCGGTCATGATGGCCACACATCCATGCTGCTGGGTGCCGCACAATATCTGACAGAAACCCGTAATTTTCGTGGCTCTGCCGTATTGCTTTTCCAGCCAGCTGAAGAAGGCGGTGCAGGCGCGCTCGCCATGGTTCAGGACGGCGTGATGGATCGTTTCGGTATTGCGGAAGTCTATGGCGTGCACAATCTGCCAAGCCTTGCCGTCGGCCAGTTCGCCATGTGCAAAGGCCCGATCATGGCGGCAACCGACGAGTTCGATCTTTCCATCAAGGGCGCGGTGGTCATGCAGCACAACCGCACCGCACGATTGATCCAATCCTTGCCGGTTCACAGCTGCATCTTGCCATTCAGGGCATTGTCGCACGCAATATCGATCCGCTGGATTCACTCGTCATTTCCATCACGAAGTTCCATGCGGGCGAAGCCTATAATGTCATTCCGGAAACGGCGAAATTATCTGGCACCGTACGCACATTGAGCAAAGAAACCCGTGCCTATGCTGAACGGCGTATTCGCGAAGCAGCGGCAGGTATCGCCATGCTTACAGGTGCTGAAATCACCGTGCGCTACAAGAACAACTATCCTGTCACTTATAATCATGACGACCAGACCGACTTTGCGGCTCGTGTTGCAAAGAATGTGGCGGGCGAAGGCAAGGTGAAGACCGATGTGGCCCCGATGATGGCCGCCGAAGACTTCTCTTATATGCTGGAAGCACGTCCGGGCGCTTACATCTTCCTCGGCAATGGTGACACGCCGGGCCTGCATCATCCCGCCTATGACTTCAACGACGAAGCCATTCCCTATGGCGTGAGCTATTTTGTGTCGGTGGTTGAAACCGCGCTGGCCGCTTAAATTCGTTTCAGAAGAAGAAATGCGCCTGCCCCGCTTTTTGCGGGGTTGGCGAAAGCCATGAAAAACAGTATGTGTCGGAAAATGCTCTGGCCCATTAGAACGCCGAGCGTCTTTTCGGACGCACAAAGGTCGCTCTAAGCCATTAAATCCGGGCGTTTTTGATGACTGGTCCCGTAGCTCAGTAGGATAGAGCGCAAGATTCCTAATCTTGAGGCCACTGGTTCGAATCCAGTCGGGATCACCATTTAATCCCTTTAGTTCATTAAAGAGTTTAAGTTGGTATCAATCAGGTGAAAGTCACTGATTTTGGTGTTTTTCAATTATACCAACCCGTCGCGTTTCCTACGGTCTCCGACCTCGCTACAGCGTATTCTACATCGCCGTCAGGCCAGCCTGCTTAATCCACAACTCACGATAAAGCTCACAGAATTGAATGAGATTGTCATGTGGTCCCATTGCCACGACAGCACCGTTGTCTAGAACTATGATTTTATCAAAGTCTCTAACGGTGGAAAGGCGATGTGCAACTGCGATAACAGTTGTATCTGCGTCAAGCGACGCAATTGCATTCTTAATCAAGCTTTCACTATTGGTATCGAGAGCGGAGGTGGCTTCGTCAAGAATAAGAACGGGCCGATTTTGTAGGAAGGCGCGTGCGAGTAAAATGCGTTGTTGTTGACCACCGGAAAGTCTCGCCCCTCTCCAACTACTACGTCAAAGCCCCTCCCGTCCGGGGCAAGTTCTTCAATAAACGAAGATGCATCTGCCAACTCGGCTGCATGTTTTATTACTGCATTGTTGGAGGTTTCCGCGCCAAACGCGATGTTCTCCTTTATCGAACGATGAAACAGCATGTCGCTTTGCGCAACAACCGAAAACACACCCGTAACTCAGAAATCTTTACAGAGCGAATATCCTGCCCATCAAGCGCAATCTGTCCTGCATCAACATCGTATAATCTCAGCATTAGATCGATAAGCGTAGATTTACCCGCTCCAGAGGGCCCAACAATACCAACCTTCTGGCCTGCCTCTATCTCGAACGAGATATTCCTCAAAGTTTGCCGTAATCCGTAAGAAAACTGACGTTATGCAATGAAATGTGTAGTGGATTGGATACCCGTAGACGCTCGCTGCCGTCTTTAACGATTGGTCTTGCCGTAACAGTTGAACGCGCATCTCTGATCGTGCCGAATGTCTGAGTTAGCCCTTCCCACACCTACAAACCAACCAGCATCCGCAGCCATGCCCCCGGCTAGGGTAATTCCTGCAACAAACTCACCAGGCGATATCAATCCCTGTGCTAATCCGTATAAGCCCAATGTGAGAATACTGGAAACCAGACCTGTGTTCAGCACACGAATGAACAGTCCAGCAATCGTTGTTAAACGGTTGATATCGAGGTTTGTTTCGTGTTGCTTATCGATTTTTTGAAAGAACAAAACTGTTCTCTGCATCGTAAGCAAATAAGGTTTTTATCGCACGAATATTTGAAAAATATTCTGTAATAGCGCCATTTACAATGCTGGACGTCTCGGAAATTTTTTTCAGCTTGAGCATTGAACTTTGGCACAAGATAGATCGCTAACAATCCATTTAGTAAAATCCAAATCAACACTGGAACGACAAATAGAGGGGCAAGATAGGCAATAAGAACGGCAGAGCCTGCAAAACGCACAAAACCGAGTGGGAAACGACCAGCTAGAATTTCTATACCCGATTGCACTGCATTCGAGAGTTGCCCTATGCGCCCGGAAATCTGGCCTGCGTGGTGCGAATGGAAATATTCCATATCGTGTTGAGAAGCAGCCTTGTGCGACTGCCAAAGGGCTGATGATTTTGTCTGTGATCGAAGCGCCTGCATTCGAAGCATGTAATTGATGAGCCAGAATGCAGGATCAGCTACCGCATAAGCGACAATCAACGAGCCAAAAAAGGTGAACGTTGCAAAAGTTAAATTGAGTTCGGGCGAATGCGCGACCATATCAACGATATACGCCACAGCCCACATTCTAAGCAGGTCAATCGCCGTAAGGGCAGCACCAGACAGCGCAGATGCCACAATCAGCCACCGAAACGGTTTTATGAGAACAAAGAAAAGTGCGAGCACAGTACGCGACTGATGCGCCCGCAGACCATGATAGTGAAAATCAACTAACTGTTCAAAATACTTAAAAACTCTTTGAAGCAAAATCAGTCCTCAACTATCTGACCGACAACTTTACCAGCAATGGAAGCGCTTCGCAGATATGTTCGGGTAACGGGATATTCTTCCATAGGGTTTTCAAAAATATCGCGAGCATGAAACCCGTTCGCATTATTGAGAAGGATAAGCCTCCGGCTTTCCTGCGGAATTGAATAACGAATCGGATTGGTCGAAATAGCTGTCTTGATTTCAGCGGTGATGTCTTCTGCTTGATCGATGCTAGTACCGGCCCGACCTTCAAAAGTACCATTCATAAAAGTGGTAATTGACCCGTCTAGAGCACGGGTAAAAAATTGCCGCCCTTGCGCGCCTATCTACAACCTTAACATCAGATTGGCCGTTATCATAAACAGCAGGAGTGAGGCTGAAACAGTATTCCTGCGACAATCCTACCTTTTCGACGATATGAGAAAAGCTTGAAATTGTGCTCGTCGGAACCCAATAAAAGTTGCCTCTATCGTGGTAATTGATAAACACGTTAAAAAATGGAAATGTAGTCTGGAACTGACAGTTTACCATCGACAATAGACCCATCAGAATGAAAATCCAGAACATCAGTAGGAGAGAGGCCGCGTATACCTACGCGATCCAGCTTCTTACTATTATCTTTTGACGCAGTAAAAATTGAAAACGGCGTTTCGTTCTCACGATCGGGCAAGCTCGGCATAATTGCTTGTGTAAGTGATACTGCAATCAAGGAACCTACGATTGCATCGACGGTGGCATCTTTAGACACTTGCGGTACGTCAATAGCAACGATCCCGACCAACGGATGATCAAGCTGATGCCGGATTTTGGGAATTAGATCGGCAAACAAGAGAGAAGCTTGTTCGGTTAACCTGCCCATTACCAATCTGTCTCGCGTATGGGCTAGCGGGAGGGGAGCGTCATCGATCCGTAAATTTTTGCAGGCAAAATCGCGGGCATTCTCGACACCGATCGAAAAAATTGGAGCTTGAGATTGAACGGCATTCATCAATATATCTTCTCCCATTAAAGACGAAAGGGGCGATAACAATCGCCCCTGTAAAGAAAATTTTAAACAGGCTTGTTGCCCGAACCATTTTTATCATTATACCCTAGAGTGGATTGGCTATCCGTGCACTCTGGTCGCGTTAGCGTGATAGAAAGCCCCTTCGTCAGCGCTTCTATTGATACTTGATCTTTAAGGTCAATTTGCATTGTATTACTCCCATATTGTTTACCTTCCAATGAAGGCCAGTAAACCGTAACCAACACAAAGGATATGAAAAGTGCAATTCATTGGTAGTATGAATTGAGTATCAAGTAATTATACAAGCTAAAACACTAGCATTTCTGCCCATCAATAAAGCCGGTGGTAGATATGATTGAGGAACGCCCAATTGGTGCGAAAATTACAGAATACTAGCAATCCCTCACCCCTCATAAGGCCAGTTGGCCTGTGAAAACAGGCCGCCATCGACCCAGATCGTCTGGCCTGAAACAAACCGCGCAGCATCGGACGCCAGAAACAGCACCGGACCGGAAAGATCTTCTACTGTGCCGACCCGTCGCAGTGGCGTAATCCGACCCCATGTTTCTGCATAATCAGGCTGTTCCTGAGCCGTGCGTTCATTGTAAATCGCACCGGGAGCCACGCAATTGACGCGGATGGCATGGGGTCCAAGCTCCACTGCAGACACTTTGGTGAACTGCTCAATCCCGCCCTTGGACGCGGTATAGGAAACGAGCTTCGGGAATGCGAGCTTATTGCAGCCCGAGCCAATATTGATAATTGCACCACCCTTGCCGACATCGACCATCCGCTTGGCAGCAGACTTCGTGTTGAGAAAGCAGCCTTTCATATTGGTGCGGATCACATCGTCCCAGCCTTCCTCGGAAAGCTCCAGTAAAGGCGCCCATGTCTGGATGCCTGCATTGTTGACGAGCACATCGGGTGCATCACCATACCAGCTGCAGACCTCATCGAAGAACTCTTCGACCTCGGCTCCGGAACCGACATCGCATTCGATCCCCAGCGCCTGACCACCCGCAGCTTCCACTTCTTCCATGAGTGTATTTGCGGCTTCGTCGTCGCCTCTGAAACTGAAAGCGACCGCATATCCGGCTTCCGCAAATGCCGAAACCAGATGTCGACCGATGCCGGTGCTTCCGCCTGTGACAATCGCAAACCCACTCATAAAATTCCTCCCCAACATGTCGAAGTGAATTTAATCGAGTTTGGGGAATGGTAAAGCTGTGAAAATCGAAATATCAGTTTTCCCGAAAGAGGAGATCAGCATGAACCCCGATATTCAAGTCGCCAACGGCGCCTGCCACTGCGGAACGGTGCGCTTTCGCGTCAAACTTTCCGATGGCCTTAACACGGCGCGGCGCTGCACCTGCTCCTATTGCCGGATGCGCGGAGCAGTCGCTGTTTCCGCCGATCTCGATGGCGTGGAAATCCTCGAAGGTGAAGATGCGCTGACGCTGTATCAATTCAATACCGGTGCGGCTAAGCACTATTTCTGCTCGAAATGCGGGATTTACACCTTCCACCAGCGCCGCTCCAGCCCACACCAGTTTGGTGTAAATGCTGCCTGCCTCGAAGGTATTTCCCCCTTCGATTTCAAGGTTATTCCCGTCAATGACGGCGTGAACCATCCATCCGACAATCCGAACTACAAAGGTTCAGGTATCGCTGGCTATCTTCGTTTCGAACCGGTTGTGGAAGCCGACTAAATCCTTGCGCGCCGTTTTTGTTCGTTTTTCTCCCAGGAAAACACGACAGGCGGCAGCGGATCGAGACCGCGAATAATATCCGCACCCTTTTCGCCGATCATGATGGTCGGCGCATTGGTGTTGCAGGAAGGAACCCGCGGCATGATCGAGCTGTCGCAAACCCGCAGACCTTCCAGCCCTCGCACTTTCAGATCAAGATCGACAACAGCCATCGCATCGGTTCCCATCTTGCAGGTGCCAACAGGGTGGTGGTCGGTCTTGGCATTGGCACAGGCATAATCGAACAGGTCATCGTCGCTGACGACCTTCGGCCCCGGCAGGCGCTCGGCCATGACATAGGGTTTCAATGCATTCTGGCTCATGATTTCGCGCGCGATCTTCAGACCTTCAAGCGACATTTTGCGATCATGTGGATCGCTCCAGTAATTGGGATCGATCAGCGGTGCTGATGCCGGATCATTGGACGCCAGCCGCACCGTTCCACGCGAGCGCGGATGCAGATAGGCGGAGTTGAGCGTTACGCCTGCATTTTTGAGCTTCTCAACACCCGCCTCGATGCCCGAACCAAGCCCCAGATGGAACTGGATATCCGGCGAGCGGGCGTCCGGATCGGCATACCAGAAACCGCCGGTTTCAAAGAGGCTCGATGCCACCGGGCCAGAGCGCAGCAGAATATATTGCAGCCCCGCTCCCAGCGTGCGGTGCAGCTTTGCCACGCCATCATAGGTGTGATCGCCCGTGCATTCGGCAATGACAAACAGGTCGAGATGATCCTGCATATTCTCGCCCACACCCGGCAGATCGTGTTTCACACTGACACCGAGTTTTTTGAGATGATCGGCAGGACCGATGCCCGATTGCAGCAGGAGTTTCGGTGAGCCGATAGCGCCGGATGAAACAATCACCTCGCGGCTTGCGCGCAAGCCCTCGCCGCTCATCAGCGTAACGCCGGTTACGCGGGTCTTTTCCAGCTCGATAGTGCGCACCGGCGCATTCATCCGCACAGTCAGATTCCTGCGATCCCTGATCGGCGTAAGGTAGGCAAGCGACGCGGAGGAACGGCGGCGATTGCGCTGGGTGAGCTGATAAAAGCCCACGCCTGCCTGCTCGCGACCATTGAAATCCGGATTGTATGGAATGCCGAGTTCTTGACCCGCGCGGATATAGGCGTCGCAGATCGGCAGTGGTGCGGATGGCATCGAAACGCCAAGCGGCCCGCCATAGGAATGAAAATCATCGTTGAAGCGCTGATTGTCTTCGGCGCGTTTGAAATAGGGCAGCACATGGCGATAATCCCAGCCGGTGCAACCGTCTTCGCCAGCCCAGAGATCATAATCGGCGGCATTGCCGCGCGTATAAATCTGCGCATTGATGCTGGAGCCACCACCGATGACTTTCGCCTGCGTATAGCGCAACACACGGTTTTTGAGATGCTTCTGCGGAACGGTTTCCCACCCCCAGCTCGCCACACCTTTGGTCATCTTTGCAAAACCGGCGGGCATGTGAAACAGCGGATTCCAGTCGCTTCCACCAGCCTCAAGCAGCAGCACTTTTATCGAAGCATCTTCGCTCAGACGATTGGCAAGAACACAACCGGCAGGCCCGCCACCCACGATGATATAATCGTAATCCATCACGCCGTTCCTAAAGCTTTGCTATCGACAGGCCGCCATCGGCATTAATCGCCGAACCTGTCGCAAAAATGAAATCGCCACCGGCAAGCCCGGCCACAATCGCGCCGACGTCACCCGCCTCGCCCCAGCGTTTCATCGGCACCAGACCGGCTTCGATCAGCCCGTCGTAACGCTCAGTGACCTTTGCTGTCATATCGGTGCGGATGATGCCGGGACGCACCTCGAACACCCGATCCGCGCTTCGGCCAGACGTAGCGCAAGCCCCTGCACGAAGGCAGTCAATCCGGCTTTGCTGATGCAGTAATCAAGCCGTTCGGGCGAAGTCATCACGGAGGAAACCGAGCTGATCGTCACGATGCTGCGTGGAAAACGCACTTCGGTTGCGGCCAGCATCGCCTTCACCACGGCCTGCGTGAAAAACACCGTGCCGCGCAGGTTCACATCCATGATCGTGTCGAAGTTTTCCGGCTTCAACCCAAGGAAATCGCCGCGCTCGACCGAACCCATGCCCGCATTGTTGACCAGACAATCGATGCCGCCAAATTCTTTCAGCACTGCGGCGACCGTTGCCGCATGCATTCCAACCGCAGCCAGATCGCTTTCAAAGAAAGCCACTCGTCCGCCAAGCTCGCGCAATTCATGGATGGTGGCCTCATCATGCTCGCGGTCGGTAATCGCCAGATCAAACCCTTGGCAGCCAGTGCGCGGGCAATACCAAGTCCGATCCCGCGCCGCCCGCCGGTTACCACTGCAACAGGTCTTTGACGGTTCATGCCAGCACCTCCCGGTTAAGACTGTCGGACACGCGCAAGGCTTGCGCGGCAATGGTCAGCGCCGGATTGACCGCCGCCGATGTCGGCAGAAACGACGCATCAACCACATAGAGATTGGGGTGATCATAAGCGCGGCAATAAGGATCAAGCGGCGCGGTCGCCGGGTCATCACCGATGCGCACCGTGCCACATTGATGCGATGGCGTGCGCCGGTCGAAAGCCCGCGACATCACTACCGGGAAACCTGCCTGCCTGAGCGCGGATTTGAGCTTATCGACCAGCATCAGATGCGCCTTCCAGTTGGAACGCACCCAATGCAGAATGATGCGGTCGCCATCAACTGTCACGCGGCTTTCCGGCGATGGCAGGTCTTCGCTCATCGCGTAAAAATCGATCGTATGACGCGCAACGCGAGTCAGCAGCCATTCCGGCACGCGGGGCATATTGGCTTTCAGGATTTCGCCCGACACGCGGCCAAGCAGTTGCACATTGCCAAGCGGCGGTCCGCCTGCTCCATCCGACAGATAATAATCATTGAAACCAAAAGTCTTCTGGTGGACGGCATCGTTACGATAGCGTGGGTCGAAAGCAATCACCGCGCTGGAATTGTGGTTCATGAAATTGCGGCCGACCTGATCGGAACGGTTCGCCAGTCCTGAACGCAGCAGGAGCGCTGCCGACTGAACTGCGCCAGCGGATAGAATAACGAGCTTGGGGCGCAGCACCAGCGTCTCGCCATTCTTCACATAATGAACTGCGGTGATCGCCTTGCCATCCGGCCCGGTTTCCAACCGCGTCACCCGCGCAGAAGTTTCCAGCCGTACATTCGGATGTTTGAGAGCAGCCGCAAGCGGACAGGATTCCGCATCCATCTTGCCGTCATCGCTGTTGGGAAATGCATCCCATGGCGTTTTAGCCTTTGCCAACCAGCGGTCGATATCAACGCCAAGCGGCAGGGAAGCCGGGTGAAGCCCCGCTTTCTTCAACCGCGCACGAACATCGGCCATTGGTCGTTCGTCACGGATCGCCGGATATGGATAGGACTTTGAATGTTCCGGTTCGGTCGGATCATCGCCCAGTTCGCCCCGCACCTGAAACAGCTGTTCGGCACGGCTATACCACGGCTCCAGCTCCTCATAGGCAAAGGGCCATGCCGGAGACACGCCTTCCAGATGCACCATCTCGACAAAATCCTCGCGGCGATAGCGGATCAGCACCGCGCCAAAGAACTTAGAATTACCGCCGACATTGTAATAATTGCCGGGATTAAACGGCGTGCCATCGATCTCGTACCAGAACTCTTTCGGGCGAAAGAATCCCCGCTGGAAAATGGCGCGCGGGTCGCGGTTTTCCGGCCTGTCCGGCAAGCGCTCTCCTGCCTCAAGAATAAGAATGTCGGCACCTGACGCGGCAAGACCAGCGGCTATGCTCGCGCCGCCGATACCCGATCCGATGATGACAATATCCGGCTGTCCTCCCAAAGCCGCCTCCCTTACTTTGCTTGCGGCATCCACCAGCCGGTGCGCGCACCGATATGCATGTTGAGCGTCTTGGTTTCGGTGTAATCCTCCACCGCATGACGGCCCAGCTCGCGGCCCAGACCCGACTGGCGATAACCGCCAAAAGGCAGTTCCGGCGTGCCGTCCATGAAGGTGTTCATCCAGACAGTACCTGCCCGCACTTTGCGCCCGATGCTCATGCAAGTGTCGAAATCGCGGCTCCACACGCCTGCTGACAAGCCATAATCAACCGCATTGGCAATGGAGATCGCCTCATCAACCTTATCGAAGGAAAGCACCGACAGAACCGGCCCGAACACTTCTTCACGCGCCACGGCCATATCCGCCTTCACGCCAGCAATGATGGTCGGCTCCATATATTGGCCAAGGCCGAGATCCAGCACATCGCCGCCATGGGCAATTGCAGCACCCGCCTTTTTGGCCTGATCAACATAGGCGCCAACCTTTGTCAGATGCTGCGGCGTAATGATCGCGCCCACCTGCGTACTGACATCGAGCGGATCACCGACGATGACCTTTTTCGACAGATCGGCCACGCGCCCGACAATCTCATCGACAATCGAGCGATGCACGATCAGTCGCGAACCGGCATTGCAGCACTCGCCTGCATTGAACCATGCGCCGAACACCGCAGCGTCGATAAAGGCATCCATATCCGCATCCGGGAACAGGATTTGCGGATTCTTGCCACCAAGCTCCAGCGATACTTTTTTCAGCGTTTGCGCCGCATTGGCCATGGTCAGCTTGCCCACGCCGGTTGAACCGGTGAACGAAACCATATCAACATCCGGATGCGTGCTCATATGCTGGCCGACATCAGCACCCGTCCCGGTGATGATGTTGACGACACCATCTGGAACCCCTGCCTCGGTCAGAATTTCGCCGAGCAACAATGTCGAACCGGACGTCAGTTCCGAAGGCTTCACCACTGCCATACAACCCGCTGCCAAAGCAAATGGCAACTTCTGGCCCACGATCAGGAACGGGAAATTCCAAGGCGTAATGATGGAAACAACGCCAATTGCCTCGCGCAGCACGACGCCCAGAGTGCCATCGCCCAGATTGTTGTAGCTCTCACCATGCAGATCACGCGCAAGCGCTGCCGCATAGCGCCAGATATCGACGGAACCGGCAATTTCGCCGCGCACCTGAGAAATTGGTTTGCCGGCTTCAATTGCGTCAAGATAGGCAAGCTCTTCCGCCCGTGCTTCAATCAGATCAGCGGCTTTCAGCAGAACCAGCGAACGCTGCGAAGCAGTTTTGGATGACCAGCGCCCGTCATCGAAAGCCTTACGCGCGCTCGCAACCGCGCGTTCCACATCGGCCTTGTTGCCGGCAGGATAGCGGCTTACCGTGACGCCATGGCCGGGGGCCACACGTTCAATTGTCTCGCCGCTTTGGCTGCCAACCCATTTTCCATCGATCAGCATCGAGAATTCACGAACTTCAAGCCCGTTCAGCGGCTGCGGTTTTACGACTACGCTCATCACCATTTTCCTTCAAAATTCGCTTCGCGCTTTTCGGCAAACGAGCGCACGCCTTCTTTCAGATCGCCGGTCTTGGCGACAAGGATGGACCCCAGCGCCTCGACTGCCGTACCATTGTCCTCGCCATTCGCCACCGACAGCATCAGTTTGGAAATTTCGAGTGCGGCGGGTCCGCGCTTGGCCACCCGCGCCGCATAATCCTGTGCCGCCTGCAAGGCTGCGCCCGTCTCCACCACTGCATCGACCAGCCCATGCGACAGCGCTTCTTCTGCGGTAAACATCTCGCCGCCCAGCACCATGCGGCGCACAATCTGCGCACCGAAACGGCGCACAAGGCGCTGCGTACCCGACCAGCCGGGGATCATGCCGAGCGAGGTTTCCGGCAGGCCGATCTTGGCCTGTCGCTCAACGATGCGGATATCGGCAGCGCCTGCCAGTTCCAGTCCGCCGCCCAAAGCATGACCATTCATCGCTGCGATCAATGGCACACGCAAAGTAGCAAGACGCTCAAACACACGATGACCATAGCGCACCCAGGCATGACCGAATTCAGCTGGCTCCATGCCACCCCAAGCCTTGATGTCGCCGCCTGCGGAAAAAGCCTTGCCCTCACCGGTCAGGATCGCTACCCGCACGCTGCTGTCCGCTTCCACCTGATCACAGGCGGCAGACAATTCCTGCAAAAGCTCAATATCAAACGCATTGAGCTTTTCGGGCCGCTTGATGGTCATGACCGCGATGTGGTTCTCAATCGCTATTTCTATCCGTTGAGCCATGTTAAACCTCCAGCTTTCGCGCAGGCTTTTGCGGCAGCGTGAGGCCAATCGGCTCGTCACGGAACAAGGCTTCATCCATGAGCTTGAGTTGATCCGAAACAATCAGCGAAAACTCGGCTTGGTCCAGAATATGCGTCTGCAAATCCACACCCGGCGCGATCTCGGTCAGCACAATGCCCTCTGGCGTCAGCTTCAAAACCGCACGTTCAGTGACATAGGTAATGTCCTGCCCCTGCTCGACACCACGCGGACCTGAGAAAGTAACATGCTCAACCTCATTGACGAGCTTTTTGAGCTTGCCTTCCTTTTCGATCACAAGCTTGCCATCCGTGACCGACAATTTCGCTCCGGCATTGAACATGCCGGAGAAGACAATCTTCTTGGCCCTTGCAGTAATATCGACAAAACCGCCAGCGCCCGCCGTCACATGCGGACGGAATGACAGCTTCGACACATTGACCGAGCCGTCGCGTCCGATCTCAAGGAAGGACAGAAGCGAGGCGTCGAAGCCTGCGCCCTGAAAATAGGTGAACTGATAGGGTGACGGCATATAAGCATCAGCATTCGACGCGCAGCCAAAGGCAAAGTCGAGAAGCGGCACGCCGCCAACTGCACCCTGCTCAATCACCCAGGTGACTGCACCATGCAGCCCTTCTTCCAACAGAATGCGCGGCACATTGGCGGAAATACCGAAGCCGAGATTAACCGCACTTCCCGCTTGCAACTCCTGTGCTACACGCCGCGCAATCGCCTTCTGAATATTGAACTCAGGCAAGCGGAACGTATCGAGCGGACGGAAAATCTCGCCGGAAATCGCCGGATCATAAAGCGTCTGCGTTGTCTGCTTCTGGTCGGGATCAACCACGATATAATCAACCAGAACGCCGGGAACGCGCACATCATGCGGTTTCAGCGTGCCTTCCTTGGCAATGCGTTTGACCTGCGCAATGACGATGCCACCATTATTGCGTGCAGCCAGCGCCTGATCAAGACCGCCAAGATAAGCACCCTCATGTTCATAGGTGAGGTTGCCGCGTTCATCCGCCGTCGTTGCCCGGATGATCGTGACATGCGGCACGATATTGGGGAAATAGAGCCAGTCCTCACCTTCAAAACTGACCTGCTTGACGACCGGCTCCTCACGCGCCTTGTCGTTCATTGCCGATCCCTGACGCTTGGGATCAACGAAGGTATCAAGTCCCACTTTGGTCATCACGCCGGGACGCTTGGCAGCTGCCTCACGATGCATGTCGAACAGAATGCCCGACGGGATATTATAGGCCGGAATCTCATTATTGGTGATCATCTGCCAGATCAGCGGAGGCTCGGCGCTCGATGGTCCTGACGGATAGGAACCGCCGATGATCTTTTTGAGAAGCCCCTTTTTGGCGATGTAATCGACACCCTTGATGCCACTCATATCGCCAGCCGCAATCGGATGCAGCGTGGTTATATTTTGGGGATGACCGGTTTCATCAAACCGCTCGCCAATGGCTTTCAGCATCATGTCAGGACAGCCGAGACCGCTCGATGAAGAAACCGAAACGACAGCGTTGTCGGGAATGAGGGATGCTGCTTCCGCAAAGGAAATATGTTTGCTCATAACTTTAAAGTCCTGAATGAACGGCAGTAGCCTTACCGGTCTTTGCGGCCTCAAGCACAGCAAGCCCGGTCGCCAGCGACCAGACGCCATCCTCCAGTGTTGCAGAAGGCTGGCCTTTGCCTGCAATCGCATCATGGAAAGCCTGCAAGGCGGTTTCGTAGAGATTTTTCTGATCAAGCAGCAATTCGTGCTCACCGTCCTTGTCACGCAAAATGACGGTTCCCACCGGCTTTTGCGTCATGACATTGCGTGCGATGAGCGAGCCTTCGCTGCCATGCACTTCAAAGCCGGTTTCCGCATATTTGGTGGTGAAAGCATCGTGGAACTGGGCAATTGCGCCGGATGGAAAGCGTAAAACGCCCATCACACCATCTTCCAGACCTTCACCACTCAGACCTCCCTGCTGGCTGAAAGCCAAAGCTTCAACCGGGTTTTCACCCAGCACAAAACGCAGCGTGTCAGCATCATGCACGGTAATGTCGAGGATCACGCCGCCACCCGCATCAGGGCGTTCTATACGCCAGCCTTGCAAATGCGGCGGCAGATAAACCGCATGAAAAACCCGCGCGCCCAGCACCTTGCCAATCTTGCCAGTGGCAATTGCATCACGCATGGCACGGTGGCTTGCAGCATTGCGCAGATGATGGTTGGTGCCTGCCACCACGCCCGTCTCGCGCACGGCTTTCAGCATCTGATGCGCGTCGCTCAGCGTCAGTGCCAGCGGCTTTTCACAGAGAATATGCTTGCCTGCTTTGGCAGCAGCAATTGCCTGATCGCGATGCAATTCATTGGTGGTGGAGATATAGACAGCGTCGGTTTCCGGATCGGACAACAGCGCATCAAGACTTGTCACGGAGCGGGCAATACCGTTTTCGCGAGCGTAATTTTCACCACGCTCAGCATTGGTGCTGTAAACGGAAACGACCTCGCCACCGGTGGCGCGAATAGCTCCGATCACCCATTCTTTTGCAATGGTGCTTGCGCCTATAAGGCCCCACTTTGCCATGCGAATTTCTCCTCCTGTTTTCTGAACGGCGCCCCACAACTTGCGCGCACCGCAAGACGCACCGACAAACGCTGCGCCTCCGCCTCCACTCGTTCAGAATTGATCTGTTTCAGCAAAAGCTGCGCCGCACGTTCTCCCAAACCTTGCGGATCGACAGCCACAGTTGTCAGTGCCGGAACAGCGGTCTTTGCTTCGATCACATCGTCAAAACCGACCACACCGAAATCTCGGCCCGGCTCCAGTTGCGCGCCGCGCAAACCATCACAGACACCAAAAGCCACAGCATCGTTAAAGCACACCGCAGCCGTCGGCTTCATGCCTTGCCGCAGCATGCGCTCCACCGCTTCCACACCGCCAGCGCGTGAAGGCGCAGAGGTAAAGACCAGCGCATCATCAAACACGATGCCCGCCTGCTCAAGTCCCGCACGATAGCCCGCAACCCGTTCGGAAAACACCGCCGTATCGGCATAACCGCCCATGAAACCGATAACGCTGTGCCCCAGAGACACCAAATGCTCGACCGCCTTTGCCACGCCGCCGCGATTGTCAGAAACGATGGATGACACACCCGATCCGGGCACATCGCGCACCATCTGCACAACCGGCAGACCACTTTTTGCCAGTGGTTTCAGATCATTAGCGTCGGTTCCACGCGCTGGCGAAACGATCAGTCCGGCAATGCCATGCTCGCGCATCGACGCAATCACTTCGCGCTGCCGGTCAATACTTTCCGCCGTATTGGCGAGAAACTGCACATAACCCGCCGACTGCATGACGCGATCAACACCCACCGCAAGCTCGGCAAAGAAACTGTTGGTCAGATCATTGACCACAAGGCCGATGATCTTTGATTTCGCCTGGCGGAGATTGGCAGCCGAACGGTTATAGACATAACCGAGCTTCTCAATCGCTTCCTGAACCTTGGCGCGGGTTTCGGCATGAACAAGCGGGCTGTCGCGGAGCACAAGCGAGACGGTCGATTTCGACACGCCTGCTTCGTGTGCAATATCGATGACCGTAATGCTGCTCTTGCTCATGCCAATCTCCTGTTCGCGTCATTTAATTGGAACGTTCCAAATTTGTCAACGGTTTTGAACAGCATCAGGAAAGCCGCGAAACCGCGCGCATAATACGGTATGAAATTCGGATTTTAGCGCCAATTTTCAAATTTTATGTACATACAGCGTCCATTTTCCATATTTCACAAGAAACCTTCTATTTTTACGAAGTATCGCCTTATTTGACCTCATCTTGATAATTGGAACGATCTAAATTAAGGATATGACTATTCGTATGGAGGAGTGATATGAGCGCATTGTCTGAAAATGTGTTGGCCCTGCCGTGTGCTGACGGAAGCCTCAGGCCTTATCGCTTAGTCGGCACACCGACACCAAGACCGGTCTCACCTCCACGTTTCAACCGCATTGCCTACGCGGCAGCGCATGTGGTTTCCGATCCGCTGAAAGATGCCCGTCCATGGAATGACCCGGCCATAGACTGGGAAGCAACGATGGCTTTCCGGCATCATCTCTGGAGCCTCGGCTTCAAGATCGCGGAAGCGATGGATACGTCACAGCGCGGCATGGGCCTGAACTGGGCTGGCGCGCAGGAGCTGATCCGTCGCTCACTGGCAGAAAGCAAGACCGTAGCGGGCGCTGATCTCGCGAGCGGTGCAGGCACTGACCACCTTGATCCCGCCGATGCGAAAAGCCTTGATGACGTCATCAAGGCCTATGAGACACAGGCAGGCTTCATCGAAAAGCATGGCGGGCGTTTCATCCTGATGGCGAGCCGTGCCCTGGCGCGCATCGCCAAGTCCCCCGACGATTACGCCAAGGTCTATGGCCGGATTCTCGGTCAGGCGCGGGAAAAGGTCGTGCTGCACTGGCTGGGCGATATGTTCGATCCGCAGCTGAAAGGCTATTGGGGTTCGGAAAATTTCGACAATGCGCTTGATACGGTGATAGGCATCATTAGAGCCCATCGCGACAAGGTGGAAGGCATCAAAATCTCACTGCTGGAAGAGCGCTACGAAATCGCGTTACGCGACCGCCTGCCGGAGGGTGTGCTCTGTTTCACGGGCGACGATTTCAACTATGCGCCGCTCATCGAAGGCGACGGAAACAAGCACAGTCATGCGCTGCTCGGTATCTTTGATGCGGTCGCACCACAGGCGTCCAGCGCGCTCGCGGCACTGGCCGCAGGCGACAATGCCCGCTTCCGCGCCATCATCGAGCCGACCGTGCCGCTATCGCGGAAAATCTTTGAAGCACCGACGCAATATTACAAAGCAGGCGTTGTATTTCTCGCCTGGCTCAATGGACACCAAAGCCATTTCACCATGCCAGCCGGAATGCAGTCGGCGCGTGGCATTTCGCATTACGCCGACATATTCCGTCTCGCCGATCAGGCCAATGTTCTCGACCAGCCAGAACTCGCCATCCGCCGCATGAAACAGCTTCTGGCGATTTACGGCATGGAATGAAAACAGGCGGTGGTCTATTTCTGCGCATGTCTCCCGAAACCGGTTTCCACTTTCAGAAGACATGCTTTCACCGCCTGTCTTTAAGGGTACTCAGCGCCAACCAAGTGCTGGCGCAACATGCTTGAGGATCGACTCGATTACATGCGCGTTGTAGTCGACACCAAGCTGGTTCGGCACCGTGAGAAGCAGCGTATCGGCTTCAGCAATCGCCTCATCCTTTTCGAGTTGCTTGATGAGCTTATCCGGTTCAGCCGCGTAGGAGCGGCCAAAGACGGCTCTCAAATCCTCTTCAATGTAGCCGATCGAATCCTGCTCGTTGCTGCCGCCACCAAAATATGCGCGATCACGATCATCGACCAATGCGAAGATGCTGCGGCTCACCGAAACACGTGGCGTGCGGGTGTGGCCCGCTTCTTTCCAGGCTTCACGATAGGCGCGGATCTGCTTGGCCTGCTGGATATGCAAAGGCTCGCCTGACTCGTCCTTCTTCAGGGTCGAGCTTTGCAGGTTCATGCCAAGCTTTCCGGCCCAAATTGCGGTTGCGTCCGAGGCAGCGCCCCACCAGATACGATCTCTGAGACCTTCCGAATGCGGCTCGATGCGCAGCAGACCGGGAGGGTTCGGAAACATTGGACGTGGGTTCGGCTGGGCAAAGCCTTCGCCTTTCAGCGCTTCGAAGAACGCCTCGCCATGCTGACGGCCCATATCGGCATCGGTCTTGCCCTCTTCCGGCGCATAACCGAAATAACGCCAGCCATCGATCACCTGTTCCGGCGAGCCGCGGCTGATACCGAGCTGCAGACGGCCCTTGGAAATCAGGTCCGCAGCACTGGCATCTTCAACCATATAGAACGGGTTTTCATACCGCATATCGATGACAGCAGTGCCGATCTCGATCTTGCTCGTCCTGGCACCAACGGCTGCAAGTAGCGGAAATGGCGAGGCAAGCTGGCGCGCAAAATGATGCACACGGAAATAGGCGCCGTCCGCGCCCAGTTCCTCGGCGGCAACAGCAAGGTCAATCGATTGCAGAAGCGCATCGCTTGCGGAACGGGTTCCCGATTGCGGCGATGGCGACCAATGGCCAAATGAAAGAAAGCCGATTTTTTTCATGACTATGTTCCTCAGAGCGTACTCCGACCGGCGTGAAACGTTGACCGGCAGGATTATGCTTCAAACGTTGTGCAGTGGCACTTTTCATCAGTTTTGTCAGAATATGGCGGCAGGCGATAGTCATTGAAAGGGCCCTGAACACAGTGTTCATGAAACGGAATATAACGGGCAGTGGATTGCCCGATACTGACAACGTGCGGGCAACGCGAGGACAACACGTTGACAGCCCAAACAGACCAGATTAAGCCTCGATATGAGGCGGATTGGCCTTCCATCCCAACATAGAGTTTGGGCCCAACATAGAGTTTGGGATTGGATGAAAGGTCAATGTCCACAAAATGCCCAAACAGGCAGCGCACTAAAACAGGGGAGATTTTTATGCGTTCTATGCTTCTGGCCTTGCTGGCCGCAACGGCTATCGCCACTTCGGCACAGGCCAAGGATGTAACGGTTGCCGTTACTGCTATCGTTGAACATCCGGCACTTGATGCTGCGCGCGACGGCGTGAAGGATGCGCTGGCTGAAGCCGGTTTCAAGGAAGGCGAAAATCTCAAATTCGTCTATCAGTCCGCTCAGGGTAATCCGGCAACAGCCGCCCAGATCGCACGCCAGTTCGTTGGCGAAGCTCCGGACGTCATCGTTCCGATCTCGACACCTTCTGCACAGGCCGTTGTTTCCGCAACGCGTGATATTCCGATTGTCTTCACCGCCGTTTCCGATCCGCTTGGCGCACAGCTCGTCAAGGACATGGCAAAGCCGGGTGGCAATGTAACCGGCCTTTCCGACATGTCGCCAGTTGTTGAGCACATCAAGCTCATCAAGGAAGTGATGCCGAACATCAAAAAGCTTGGCTATCTCTATAATTCCGGTGAAACCAACTCCGTGTCGCTTCTGGCAGCACTGAAGGAAGCCGCTTCCGCCGAAGGCATCGAAATCGTGGAATCGGCTGCCACCAAGTCGGCTGAAGTTCAGGGTGCAGCGCGCGCCCTCGTCGGCCGCGCGGACGCTATGTATGTTCCGACCGACAACACCATCGTTTCGGCTCTGGAAAGCGCCGTCGGTGTTGCTGAAGAAAGCAAACTGCCGCTCTTCACCGCGGATACGGATTCCGTCAAGCGCGGTGCGCTCGCGGCTCTCGGCTTCAACTATTACGACGTTGGCAAGCAGACCGGCGCTGTCGTTGTGAAAATCCTCAACGGTGAAAAGCCAGGCGATATCGCTGTCGACATTGCCAAGGGCACCGACCTCGTCATCAATCTTGCTGCAGCCAAGAAGATGGGCGTCGAATTCCCGCAGGCTGTTATCGACCGCGCAACCAGCAAGGTCGAATGATCGGTCTCCAGATATAATTGCAAAGGGCGGGATGATCTCCCGCCCTTTTCTTTGAAATCTCTTTCCAACAGTTGAGCCTTTAAAATGCCTGCCATTCGTATCCTTCCTGCTGATGACAACACCAATGGCTGGAGCAGGATATTACCAATTCGCACGCCAAATGCGGCGCTCAAAGGCGATATCAAGGCCGACTGGATTGTGCTGGGTGCTGGCTATGCAGGTGTTGCCGCCGCAAGAAGGCTGGCCGAGAACCGCCCCAACGACCAGATTGCATTGATCGATGCGCAGGAGGTCGGAAAAGGCACATCCGGGCGCGCTGCGGGTTTTGCCATCGATCTGCCGCACAATGTCAGTTCTTCGATGGAGGAGCTGGCTAAGTCGCACAGCTACCGTGCGCTGGCGCGTGCCGCTATCGACCATCTCAAACAGCAGATTGACCAGCACGGCATCGACTGCGACTGGCGACAGGACGGAAAGTTTCACGCAGCGGTTTCAGATCAGGGGATGCGTGAGGTTCTCGAACCGACAGTCAAAGAGCTGGAGCGTCTTAAAGAGCCCTTCGACTGGCTGGAAGGCGATGCTCTGGCTAAAAGGCTCGGCACAAGCCATTTCAAAGCAGCGATCTTCACCTATGGCACCTCGCTTTTAAACCCGGCAGCTCTGGTGCGTGGCCTTGCCGACAGCCTGCCCGACAATGTTACGCTTTATGAGAACTCTGCCGTGACCAAAATCGACTATGGCGACCGCATTCTCATTACCACGCCAAAAGGCAGCATTCAGGCACCTGCCATGATCCTGACGGTCAACGGCTTCGGTGAGCAGTTCGGTTTTCAGGCGCAAGCTCCTGAACTTTGCAGCCCATGCGAGCTTAAGCCGACAACTCACCAATGACGAGTACAGGGCCATCGGCGAAATCGAGCCCTGGGGCCTGACACCGGCCAATTCCTTTGCCGGTATCACCATGCGTTTGACATCGGATCGGCGCATACTGGTCCGGCAGAACGTGCATTTCTGCCCGTCGCTCCGCCAGTCGAATGCGCGGCGTGAAACAATCAAGCGTGAGCATAAGCGGCTTTTCGATGAGCGTTTCCCGATGCTGTCAAACGTCGATATGGAACACACATGGACGGGCTTCATCTGCCTGTCGCGCAATGGCGCTCCGGGTTTTGGGCAGATCGCCAAGAATGTTTACACCTCGCTTTGCCAGAACGGCGTCGGCATCACCAAAGGCACGATAGGCGGCATACTTGCAGCCGATATGGCCTGCGATATCGATAATCCGATGATCGACGACATGCTGAAGCTTGGCAGCCCGACCGAACTGCCGCCACGACCATTCCTCGATATCGGCGTGCGCGCACGATTTGCCTGGGAGCTATGGCGTGCACGCGGTGAAGTGTGAGCGAAACCGAGTGAGCCGAATATTGTAACAGGCGCACAGACTGGTGCTTTTTGGCGCATTTGCAGCGATAATGCTTGCTTATTGGAGCTTTGGGTTGTATCGGGAAAAGACAGAGCCAGAACAATCGCAAGCAATAAAATTGCGCATGAAAAACCGGGGAATGGTTCCAAAGGCAAATGTGTTTGGAACAAACTCAAATCAAAACCGGTCGTGATTGAAACAGGTCTTTCGGACATGTAGGGGCAAATGCCTGAATGTGCGAAAGCCAGTGAATCTATGTGCCTCGAATGGTGCGTTTTCATTTTCAATGACGGCAAAGAACAAGGAATCTCAATGTGAGTCAGATCGCCTTCTGGGGTGCGGTCGAATTGGGCCTCGTCTTCTCTTTTGTCGCCATCGGCGTTTATCTGGCTTTCCGAGTGCTCGATTTCCCCGATCTGACCGTGGATGGCTCGTTTCCGCTTGGTGCGGCCGTAACCGGCGTTCTGATCCTTGCTGGCTGGAATCCATGGCTTTCCGCCGGTGTTGCGATGATTGCAGGCTCGATTGCCGGTCTGGTGACTGCGACGCTCAATGTGCGCTTCAAGATCCTCAACCTGCTGGCTTCCATTCTGACGATGATTGCACTGTTCTCGGTCAATCTGCGCGTCATGGGCCGTCCGAATATAGCACTGATTAATCAGGATACGATGCTGTCTCCGTTTTTCGGTCACGGCATCCCTGAATATTATGTGCGTCCGGCCTTCCTGTTCGTTCTGGTTGCAATCACGGTATTCCTCGTCTGGCGCTTCCTTGAAAGCGACATGGGCCTCGCCATGCGTGCAACCGGTGCCAATCCTAAAATGGCCCGCGCGCAGGGCGTACGCACTGATCGCCAGATTTATCTTGGCATGGCGCTCTCCAACGCGCTCGTGGCACTTGGCGGCTCGCTTTTCGCCCAGACAAACGGCTTTGCAGACGTGACCTCCGGCGTTGGCACCATCGTTGTTGGTCTTGCCGCTGTGATCATCGGTGAAACATTGCTGCGCTCGCGTCTCATCCTCGTCATTCTCATTGGCTGTGTTGCCGGTTCGATCATCTACCGCATCGCTATCCAGCTCGCACTTTCCAATGGCAGTATCGTCGGGCTTCAGGCTTCCGATCTCAATATCGCCACAGCGCTTCTCGTCACCTTCGCACTGATCTTGCCGCGCCTGCGCCGTGGAGGAGCATCATCATGATCGAAGTTTCCAATCTCGAAGTCATTTTCGGTCGTGGAACACCGCTTGAAAAACAGGTGCTCAACAAGATCAACCTGACGATGGAGCAAGGCTCTTTCGTGACCGTGATCGGCTCCAACGGCGCTGGCAAATCGACAATGCTTGGCGTTCTGGCAGGCGATGTCATCCCCACCGCAGGCAAGGTCGTGATCAGCGGACAGGATGTGACCCGCAAGTCCACTGCCGAGCGCGCCGGTCTTGTGGCACGCGTGTTTCAGGACCCGCTTGCGGGCAGCTGCGGCACGCTGACGATTGAAGAGAACCTGGCACTGGCTGCATCGCGTGGAACACGCCGTGGCCTGACCCATGCGCTCAATTCCAAGCGCCGTGAGTGGTTCCGCGAACGCATGGCAAGTCTTAATCTTGGCCTTGAAAACCGTATGCAGGATCGCATGGAGCTTCTCTCTGGCGGTCAGCGTCAGGCGCTCTCGCTGATCATGGCCACTCTCGCCGGTTCAGAAGTGCTGCTGCTTGATGAACATACCGCAGCCCTTGATCCGGGCATGGCTGAATTCGTCATGGAACTGACCCGCACATTGGTTGCCGAAAACAAGCTGACAGCACTCATGGTCACGCATTCCATGCGTCAGGCGCTCGACTATGGCGACCGCACCATCATGCTGCATGGTGGCAAGATCCTGCTCGATGTGACAGGCGACAAGCGCAAGACACTGGGCGTTGAAGACCTCATCGAAATGTTCCGCAAAGTGCGCGGACAGACACTCGATGACGATGCTTTGCTGATCGAATAATATTACAAACAGCTTTGTTTCACAGCCGCCGCTCAGTTTGACCGGCGGCTGTTTCGTTTGAAAACGAATTGCGCTACTTAATCCTAATGGCGCAAAAGAAAGCACACGAAGTCGATCAGTTTATTGGAAAGCCGAGCAGCTCGTTTCCGGTGGTGTTGCTCTACGGCCCTGATAAGGGACTGGTAAGCGAACGTGCGCGCCGCTATGCGAAGGCCACCAAACTGCCGCTGGACGATCCCTTCGCCGTCATCCGCATGGAAGCCGACGAGATCGATGCTGATCCCGCAAAGCTCGCCGATGAGGCACGCACAATCTCCATGTTTGGTGGCGAGCGGCTTATCTGGATCAAGAATGCAGCCGGGCAGAAGAAGCTTGCCGATGCTGTGAAACTTTTGGCAACAGAGCCGCCGCGTGAAACATATATTCTGGTGGAAGCCGGCGACCTCAAGAAGGGTGCTGGCCTGCGCAGTGCTGTCGAGAACGCGACCGCTGGCATGGCCCTGCCCTGCTATTCAGACGATGCACGCGGTATTGATGGCGTGATTGACGACGTTCTGGCCGAATGGAAAATGCAGATCACGATGGATGGGCGCCAGCTGTTGCGGGCGAGCCTTGGCGGTGATCGTCTGGCCACGCGTGGCGAGCTGGAAAAGCTTTGCCTCTATGCGCGCGGCAAAGAACGCATCGATATAGACGATGTGCGGGAAGCCGTTGGCGATGTGGCCGGGCTTTCGACCGACGAAGTAGTGGATGCTGTTCTGAACGGCGATCTGTCGCGTTTTGAGACGACATTTGATCGCGTCGTGAAATCGGGAACCGCACCGTTTCTGGTTCTGAACACAGCGGCGCGCCAATTCCAGCAGATACAAAACCTCCGCCATATCGCGGACACCGAACGCAAAAGTGCTTCTGTCGTGGTAGCTTCTGCGCGTCCGCCGGTCTTCTTCAATCGCAAGAAGCTGATTGAAAATGCCGTCAGTCGCTGGAATGCGGAAAGCCTTTCCCGCGTGATGGAACGCCTGCAACGCGCCGTTCTTGAAAGCCGTCAGAATGCGGCACTGGCTGTTCCGATCATTCGCCAGTGCCTGCTCGCCATTTCTGTTGAAGCCGTGAAATTATCGCGCCGCTAAGCAGATTCTTTCAAGCGAACAAGGCTCTATTGCGAAAATTTATAGATCAATGCATAGCATCAGCGATCACAGTCAAACGATTCTGATCGACATCATACTTTGCTATCATTTATTTCAGATAAAACAGTCTCAGATTGTAAGCCAGCTATAATGGCGTATATAAAGTATGTCGCACACATCAAAATAGCGCTCTTTGAACATCGGACTATACATCGCTATAAAAACTAAAATCCAATTATTCAAGTAAATTAAAACAAGCTATTTATTTACTGTTACAACCATACCATCTATATATATGGTAACTTTTTTCTTATTGCTAACAACTTTTGCTTTATCTGTTTTTATTTCAGTGTTACCAACTTTAATGGAAACATTGCCATCGAATTGCATTGTTGTTTTTGTAATTGATTTTGAAGTGTCCGATTCAATTTTTAATGGCGTATCTATTCCCTTTGTATTTTCTGCATTTGCGCCAGATATAGATGCAAAGGCAGAAACTAAACAAATTGTTAATATTTTACCGATGTGCATTTTCTACTCCTAATACTATTGAAACAAAATCAAATCTGGTTCGAACTTAAAAGTAAGTTAATAAATCCGATTTATAAGTTAATATAAATTTATATAATTCTAAGTTAAGGCGGTAAATAGCAAAAAATAGCTACCTTATAATTTTTATTTAACTAAATAATATTTATCAGACTAATTTCCCCGCGAAAGGTTCCCACTTTCCACGACATGTTTTGGGCTAATTGCTTCACGTTTCATCATGCCTTATCCCAGTTTAAGCTGTGGGCTTTCCTGATATTTGAACCACAGTGAAATGAGCCAGCCACCAAAATAACCTGCTGAAGCGCCCGATACGGCAGCTGTAATCAGCATCAAAGTGGATTGTTCCTGCGGATAGAACGCATTGAGCACTGCCAGAACATATTGCGCACAGAAGAAGATCAGATTGCGGATCAGCGGCAAAGTCGTTCCGGCACTCTCGATACGCTTGTTCTCGCGATCAACCGCGATAATACGCGGTCCCGTAAGATACCCGACAGGTGCCAGCAGCAACAGACCGACAAACCATGCGATCAGAAATGAACCGAACTGGTCCGAACCACGATCAAAATTCAGGAAGCCGACGGCGATGAAGATCACCGGCACAAACAGCATTCTCCAAACTGTCACCGTTTGTGTTTCTCGTCCCTTGATCCCCGCGATGATGAGATAGGCAAGCAGCCCCCAAACATAGACAGGCGTGTGAATGATAATTTGCGTCAGCATTTCCATAGATACGGTATCTCCCCAGCCCGGCGATCCAAAAGCAATGTTTCAATAATATAAGACTTATCGAAAGTCCGGCAGAAACCACTTTGGGCATTAAAAAGCCGCGATAATTTAGCAATCGATCAATAGCGCGTGACCACTCTTTCCCAATCTTGAGCTTGTTGGCGCACCGAACAAGACTTCCTATGGTTCAATTTCATAGCTGAAATGACAACCACAACTTTGTCGTTGATCCAGTTTCTCTATAATTCATTGGAATAAAAGAATGATCGGCTGCATCCCTCCAATTCTTCTGCTCATGCTAGGCGCTTTGCTTGGTTGGCTGATCGGCGGTGATTATGGCGCCTTCTGGGGAAGCGCGGCTGGCGTTATCATCGGCGTCATCCTGATGATAACTATCGTCTTTTCGCTGATCAAAGCGCGTGGTCGATAAAACGAAAAAGCCGTGAAACAAATGTTCCACGGCCTCAAAGTCTGATTTCTAAACAGATGTCGTCAGCTCTGCAGGCGACGGCAGATTTCGTCGAGCTGCTCAAGAGAGCTGTAACGAACTTTAACCTCACCGCCACGCTCCCGGTGATTGATTTCGACCTTCATGCCGGTGACGTCGGAAAGCAGCTTTTCAAGCGCCTTTGTATCGGCATCTTTCTCAATCGGCGCGCTTACCCGGCTTTGGCTCAGCACCGCTGCGCGCTTGTGACAGCGCTTCGACCTGACGAACAGACAAACCTTCCTTGACCACGCGCTCCGCCAGAGCTGTCGGATCTTCCATGGTAATCAGGCTACGCGCATGACCGGCAGACAAAGCACCATCCGAGATGAAATCCTGCACGCGCTGCGGCAGCTTCAGAAGACGCAGCGTATTGGCCACATGGCTTCGGCTTTTACCGATCACCTGTGCAAGATCGTTCTGCGTATAATCGTGATTATCGATAAGCTGTTGATATCCCATTGCTTCTTCGACCGCATTCAGGTCGGCACGCTGAACGTTTTCAACGATTGCGATCTCAAGTGCAATGCGATCATCGACATCGCGAATGATAACCGGGATCGTATCGATGCCCGCACGCTGCGATGCGCGCCAGCGACGTTCACCAGCGATCAGCTCAAAGCGATCTGGCTCACCTGGTGCCGGACGCACGACGATTGGTTGAACAACACCGTGTTCTTTGATCGACTGCGCCAGATCTTCGAGATCTACTTCCGAGAACATGCGACGCGGGTTGCGTGGATTGCGCGTGACGAACTCAATTGGAACGTTACGCTCGCTGCTGATCGGCACCTTGCGTTCTTCCGCCGGGCGGTCGATTTCACCAATCAGTGCGGCCAAGCCGCGGCCAAGGCGCTTTTTTGAAGGATCGTCGTTCATCGTCGGCAGTTCCTGCAATTGTTACGTAGTCGAATCGATCAAGTGTCCCATTTGGGGAACACTCACTAATTATGCGGCTTTAAGCTGCCGCTCCGCTGGATGACTTCCGATGCGAGCTGCAAATAAGCCTGACTGCCAGCACATTTCAAATCATAGAGAATAGCTGGCTTGCCGTGGGATGGTGCTTCCGACACCCGCACATTGCGTGGGATAACGGTGCGATAGACCTTCTCGCCCATGAAGGCGCGAACATCATCGACAACCTGCGAGGCGAGATTGTTACGGCTGTCGAACATTGTCAGGACAATTCCCTGAATTGTCAGCTCTGAATTAATGCTCGACCGTACCTGATCAACGGTCTGCAGAAGCTGGCTCAGACCTTCCAGTGCAAAGAATTCACACTGCAGGGGAACCATAACTGAATCCGCTGCAGCCATTGCATTCAGCGTCAGCAAATTCAATGATGGCGGGCAATCAACCAGAATGTAAGAGAACTTGTCAGCAACAGCGGAATCAAAGCGCAATGCATCGCGCAAGCGACGTGTACGATCAGGTGCCTGTGCTATTTCCATCTCGATACCGAGAAGATCGAGCGTAGAAGGAACGATATAAAGGTTTGGAACATCGCTCTGCATGGCCGCCTCATTTGCAGAGGCCGCCTGCGTCAGCACGTCATAAGACGAAAGCGGACGGTTAAGGCGATCAATTCCGAGGCCAGTACTGGCATTTCCCTGCGGGTCGAGGTCAACGATCAGCACAGTTTCGCCAATGGCTGCAAGTGCTGTCGCAAGGTTAATGGCTGTCGTTGTCTTACCAACGCCACCCTTCTGATTTGCAATGGTTATGATCCTGGATCTTTTGCTCATTACCGTCGCCCTGCTGCTTTCTGTCATATCGATTCCGGAATAACTGGGCCGGATTAACCGGAGATGCGTCGCAGATTGCTGATCTCAAGTATCACCGAGCTATTATCGATAGCACTTTCATGTTGTACCAGATCGAAACTCCAGCCGACACGGCTTTCATCGATTTCTCTCTGGTAATCCCGACCTTTTTGGAAAAGTGCCTTTGAACCACTGGTTAACCAGGGCTCGGCAAGCTTGAAAAGATCGCTCAACGAGGCGAGTGCACGGGCTGTTACGATATCCGGCACATCGATTTTATCCCACATAGCTTCAATACGTGCGGAGTGAATGCGTGCTGGCACAGTCAAATGACCAGCTGCGGTACGAAGGAAGGCCGCTTTTTTTCCCGCACTTTCAACAAGATCAATCGAAGCGCCGGGAGATTCTTTCAGAAAACAGGCAGTTACAATACCGGGGAAGCCACCACCGGAACCAAGATCGAGCCATCGCTTTGCATCTGATGCAAGCGGAAATAGTTGTGCGCTATCGAGAATATGGCGGTTCCAGAGATCAGCGAGTGTCGAAGGAGATGCCAGATTGATGGCCGATGACCACTTGCGGAACAGCTCTTCAAAGGCAATCAACCGGTCCGTTGTTTCACGTGAAACATCAGGAACAATCGATTTCAAGCTCGAATAACGTCTATCCACAGTCATGCTACGCCCTTTTCGGCGCTTAGTTCAGCCGCCGCGCGTTCGCGCGTGCCGTGCTTCTTGATATGCGTAATAAGCAATGCAAGCGCTGCCGGTGTAATACCTTCAACGCGTTGCGCCTCGGCAATTGTCTCAGGCTTACGCTGCTTGAGCTTGGCTTTAAGCTCATTGGAAAGACCGAGATCCCATCAAAATCCAATGTTGCCGGAATGAAAAGCCGTTCCTCGCGTTCCATCACAGCGATATCGCTTTGCTGGCGATCCATATAAACCGAGTATTGTGCTTCGATTTCCAGCGCTTCCCGCGTGATAGAATCAATTGCATTCAGCTCTGGCCAGATAGTCTGCAGCTTCTGCAAATCGATATCCGGATAAGACAGCAGATCATAGGCCGAGCGACGAACGCCATCCTGATTAAGATGAAGGTCATGTCGGCTTGCCTGATTTGGTGTGATAGTCAGCTCTTTAGTCATTCTACGCGCCAACGACAAAGCATCCTGACGGGCAGCAAACTTATCGCGGCGATCGCTGCCGAGAATACCGAGCTGATCCGCTAAAGGCGTCAGTCGCTGATCCGCATTGTCAGCACGCAACGACAGACGGAACTCCGCGCGTGATGTAAACATACGATAAGGTTCGCTCACACCTCTGGAAGTCAGATCATCGACCATGACGCCGATATAAGCTTCAGTGCGCTGTATGATAATTGGATCGCTGCCCCCTGCCCGCTTGGCGGCATTGAGGCCAGCGAGAAGTCCCTGCGCTCCCGCTTCTTCGTAGCCAGTGGTGCCATTGATCTGCCCTGCAAGGAAAAGCCCGGTGACGCGTCGTGTCTCCAGACTGCGCTTCAACTCGCGCGGATCAATAAAATCATATTCAATAGCGTATCCCGGCTGAAGCATAATCGCCTTCTCCAGACCCGGAATGGTCGCGAGGTAGGCAAGTTGGACTTCTTCAGGCAGCGACGTCGAAATTCCGTTCGGATAAACAGTGTGGTCGTCCAGTCCTTCTGGTTCCAGAAAGATCTGATGTCCATCCCGGTCCCCGAACTTGACGATCTTGTCTTCCACCGATGGACAATAGCGTGGACCGATCCCTTCGATAGAACCAGAATACATCGCCGACCGATGAAGATTGGCACGAATTATGGCGTGGGTTTCAGGCGTCGTGCGGGTAATACCGCAATCAATCTGCGGTGTCGTGATCTTATCCGTCATCAGAGAAAACGGAACCGGGTCCTCGTCTGCAGACTGCATATCAAGGCTCTGCCAGTCGATTGTCCGTCCATCGAGACGCGGCGGCGTCCCTGTCTTAAGCCGACCGACTGCAAAACCAAGACCACGCAAAGTATCAGAAAGGCCCAGCGCAGGCTTTTCACCCATGCGTCCAGCAGGGATCTTCTTTTCGCCAATATGGATAAGGCCGTTCAGGAACGTACCAGTGGTCAATACAACTGCGGCACAAGAGAGCTCGCGACCATCGCCGAGAACGACGCCGGAAATGCTTCCATCGGTGATGCGAATGTCGGAAGCGCCACCCTCAACAACCGTAAGGTTCTCCTGCTCAGAAATGAGTTCCTGCATCGCCAGCCGATAAAGCTTACGATCAGCCTGCGTGCGTGGACCGCGTACCGCTGGGCCTTTACGACGATTGAGCAAACGAAACTGAATACCAGCCTTATCGGCAACGCGGCCCATAAGGCCATCAAGTGCATCAATCTCGCGAACAAGATGTCCCTTTCCCAAACCACCAATGGCCGGGTTACAGGACATGATACCAATCGTATCAAAACGATGCGTCACGAGAGCAGTGCGAGCGCCAGCGCGAGCCGAAGCTGCCGCCGCCTCACAGCCCGCATGTCCACCACCAATAACAATGACATCAAAAGCTGTCACTTCGGTAGAACTCTTGGTGTTCATCCTGATGCATCCGAATCCAGTTTAGAAAGCAGTCTCTTTGACATGTTTATGCCTTCGGCGGAAGGGGTAACCCAACCAGACCGCGATCAACTCTTTGATAAATTTGATACGGAACGCGACTCACGGATGTGAATGGGAGTCAATAAGCCGGAACAGATTCCACAGATGTTTCACGTGAAACACTGTTGAGTGCTATTGGCTAAAGCCCACTGTTTCACGTGAATCACTCATTTTCCTATGCAAAACTGTGAGAAAATGACATCCAATATCTCTTCGACATCGACGTCACCGGTAATCCGGCCAAGATATTGAGATGCGCGACGCATATTCTCCGCGCGCAGCTCCAGCGGAAGATCGTCCCGTTCGGCGGCCGTGTCGATTTCGGAAATCGTCGATTGCAGCAGATTGATATGTCTTTGGCGCGTCGGGACAGCATCATTGATTAGTCCGATGCGTTCTTCGGCAAATGCCTGCAAGGCTTCCAACAGATGGCTGAGACCATCCGCAGTCTTTGTTGAAATGAGATACTGCCAGGCCGCTCTGTCACCTGTACCAAGGTCAGCTTTGGTCCCGATGGTCCAGACATCCGCACCACCATTATCTAAAGAAACAGCAATTGGATTTTGCATATCTTCAAGCAGCAAAACCAAATCCGCTTCAGCAGCGCGCTCCCGCGCGCGATCAATACCGATCTTCTCAACCTTGCTTGTGGTCTCTCTCAATCCCGCAGTATCCGTCACATAAACCGGAATGCCGCCAAGGTTCAGTTTCACTTCCAGAAGATCGCGTGTTGTCCCCGCCTCATCTGAAATAATCGCAATCTCACGACCCGCAAGTAAATTGAGCAGGCTGGACTTACCAGCGTTCGGCGCGCCAGCAATAACCACATGTAGACCATCACGCAGCATTGCAGCGCGTTTTCCGCTCTCTATATGACGCCCAATCTCACCCTGCAGGCTTTTGAGCTGTTCCCAAACCTGCCCCGAAACGGAACCGGGGACATCGCTCTCATCAGCGAAGTCCAACTCAGCTTCAATTAAAGCCCGAGCGCGCACCAGCCTTTGGCGCCATTCCGTATAAAGTTGACGCTGTGCGCCGGAGGCAACCTGCAATGCCAGACGGCGCTGCCCTTCCGTTTCTGCCGCAATCAGATCCGCCAGACCTTCCGCAATTGTCAGATCCATCTTACCGTTGGTAAAAGCCCGGCGCGTAAACTCTCCAGCTTCTGCAATTCGACAATTCGGGAAGCTACCGAGCTCCTCAAGCAGTTTTTCAACAACAGCGATACCGCCATGAAGATGGAACTCCGCGCAGTCTTCACCGGTAAAGCTGTTCGGACCGGGAAAGAAAAGCGCCAGCCCACGGTCGATGGCATCTCCATTCCGTGTGCGGAACGTCTTGTAAGCAGCATAACGCGGCTCGATCATCTTGCCAATAATCGTTTCGATTACGAATCGAACTTGCGGACCTGATATCCGAACGACTGCAACGCCCGACGGAAGGCGCCCACTCGACAAGGCAAAAATGGTGTCCTGAAGATGTTGCGGCTCGCTCATTTGATTTCCCGTTCTATATAGATGAGTACGTGATATTCATTCGTGTCAGGAAAGAAAAGGCTTATGACTGATATCAGCAGCAACCGGCTTAGCCGCGAGCCTAGTGCTTATCTTCGTCAGCATGCCGATAATCCGGTTCATTGGCAGCCTTGGGGCAAAGATGCACTGAATGCTGCACGCGAATTGAACCGCCCTATCCTGCTGTCCGTTGGTTACGCTGCCTGCCATTGGTGTCATGTCATGGCGCATGAGTCTTTCGAAGACCCAGAAGTTGCTGGCGTTATGAATAGGCTATTCGTCAATGTGAAAGTGGATCGCGAGGAACGGCCTGATATCGATCAGATTTATATGGCTGCGTTAAGTGCCATGGGCCAGCAAGGTGGGTGGCCGCTCACCATGTTCCTGCGTCCTGATGGTAAGCCGTTCTGGGGTGGAACTTATTTTCCTCCGAAAGCGCGTCATAACCTGCCCGGCTTCGTTGACGTGCTCAAAGCGGTCAATAATCTCTGGCAGGGAAATCAAGAAAAAATTAACCATAATGCCGAAGCTGTGTTCAGCCATCTGGAGGTACAACTGGCTGCACAAAGTGAAGCACGCGCCAATGAAGTGACGCGATTTAACGAAGTTGCAGACCGTATCCATGCGATGTTCGATCCGGTGCGCGGTGGCATTGATAATGCGCCCAAGTTCCCCAATGCACCCTTCATGGATGCCTTATGGCTGTCCTGGCTCTATAATCGCGAAGTTTCACATCGCGATGCGTTTCTGCTTTCTCTCAGAACAATGTTGCAAGGTGGCATTTACGATCATCTGGGGGGTGGGCTTTGTCGCTATAGTGTCGATGCTGACTGGCTCGTTCCGCATTTTGAGAAGATGCTTTATGACAATGCGCAAGCTATTCGCCATGCGACTTATGCCTATGCAGAAACCAAAGATGAATTGTTCCGTATCCGAATCGAAGAGATAATCGAGTGGCTGGTGCGCGAAATGCGGTTGCCCGATGGTAGCTTTGCATCAAGTCTCGATGCGGACAGCGAAGGCGAAGAGGGTAAGTTCTATATCTTCTCAGAGGCCGAAATCGACAACGTCCTCGGCGATCAGGCGAGCGATTTCAAGAACTATTATGGCGTGAAGCCCGCAGGCAATTTTGAAGGCAGCAACATTCTCAACCGTCTTCATGCCGTCAACGAAGAACCTTCGGTTCCCCCGGATATCGCGGCTGCCAGAAATAAGCTTCTCGACTATCGCAATGCTCGTGTTCGACCGGGCCGCGATGAAAGCTTTGACAGACTGGAACGCCCTCATGATCCGCGCATTGGCTGAAGCCGGCCGCAGCTTCAAGCGATCAGACTGGATTGAATATGCAGTTTCAACCTATCGTTCGATAGGAGCATCGTTCGATGATGGGCGCATGGCGCATTGCCAAATGGATGATGTGCTGGTCTACCCCGCTCTCGACAGATTACGCAGCGATGATGAATGCCGCCCTTTCGCTGTTTGAAGCGACGGGGGACAGAACATTTATCCGCGATGCGATAGCTCTCAAAGAGGCGCTTGATGCAAACAATCGCGATGCATCCGGCAATTATCGGCTCTCAGCTCTCAATGCCGAGGATGTTATTCTGCATAGCTATGGCGACTATGATGAAGCGATCCCAAGCGCGACAAGCCAGATCATCGAAGCATTCACACGACTGTTTCTCGTTACCGGAGATTTGCATCTCTATACGCAGAATGAACGTCTGGTCGAACAGGCCATGGGGCGTGCGCTCGTCCAGCAATATGGTCAGATTGGTATCTTGAACGCTGCCCGCTTTGCAGCCGAACCGCTGTCTCTGGTGATTGCTGATGAAAGCGTCGACGGCGAACTCAGCTTATTGGCTCAACGAATTCCCGATCCGCGTCGGGTCGATAAGTTCATTCAGTTTGAAGCTGGAAAAGCGATTGAACTTCCGACTGGCGGCACCGCACATGCAGATAAACCGTCAGCCTGGCTCTGTAAGGGGCAAGTCTGCCTCGCGCCTGTCGAGACCCCTGCCGCACTCGAAATCCTGCTGAGAGGCCATTCCTGATAATTTCAAAGATTAGAAAAGATAAACGCCGCGTTGATTAATCAGCGCGGCGTTTTGTTTGAATATGGATAAACCGAAATTACGTGTTCATCGAGTCGAAGAACTCGCCATTGCTCTTTGTCTGCTTGAGCTTGTCGATGAGGAACTCGATCGCGTCGGTTGTTCCCATTGGCGCAAGAATACGGCGAAGTACGAAAATCTTCTGAAGATCAGCGCGTGGGACGAGCAGGTCTTCCTTACGCGTACCGGACTTGAGAATGTCCATGGCCGGGAAGATGCGCTTGTCGGCAACCTTGCGGTCGAGAACGATTTCCGAGTTACCTGTGCCCTTGAATTCTTCAAAGATCACTTCGTCCATGCGCGAGCCGGTGTCGATCAGCGCCGTCGCGATGATGGTGAGCGAGCCACCCTCTTCGATGTTACGGGCGGCACCGAAGAAGCGCTTTGGACGCTGGAGTGCGTTTGCATCGACACCACCGGTCAGAACCTTACCGGATGAAGGGACAACAGTGTTGTAAGCGCGTCCGAGACGCGTGATGGAGTCGAGAAGGATCACAACGTCGCGGCCATGTTCGACAAGGCGCTTAGCCTTTTCGATGACCATTTCGGCGACTTGAACGTGGCGCGATGCCGGTTCATCGAAGGTCGAAGAAACAACTTCACCCTTCACGGAACGCTGCATGTCGGTCACTTCTTCCGGACGTTCGTCAATCAGAAGAACGATCAGATAGCATTCAGGATGATTGGCTGTGATCGAATGCGCAATGTTCTGCAAGAGAACAGTCTTACCGGTACGCGGCGGAGCAACGATCAGGCCGCGCTGGCCCTTGCCGAGCGGAGCAACCAGATCGATAACGCGGGACGAAAGATCCTTCGAGGTCGGAACTTCCAGTTCCATCTTGAAGCGCTCATTCGGATAAAGCGGCGTCAGGTTATCAAAGTGAACCTTGTGACGGATCTTTTCCGGGTCTTCAAAATTGATCGTGTTGACCTTGAGAAGCGCGAAATAACGTTCGCCTTCCTTTGGACCACGGATCGGGCCTTCTACCGTATCGCCGGTCTTCAGCGAGAAGCGGCGAAGCTGGGAAGGAGAAATATAAATATCGTCAGGACCCGGGAGATAATTGGCGTCGGCAGAGCGCAGGAAGCCAAATCCGTCCTGCAGCACTTCAACAACGCCCTCGCCGATAATTTCGACGTCCTGAGCAGCGAGGCTCTTGAGGATCGCGAACATCAGTTCCTGCTTGCGCATGGCGCTCGCATTTTCGACCTCAAGCGTTTCGGCAAATGCCAGCAGCTCGACCGGGGTCTTATTTTTAAGTTCTTGTAGTTTCATTTCCTGCATGTGTGAGGAACTCTTTTGAAATTTAAGGAGAAAATGCAGTTGTTCGGAAAGGTGGTCACTTTGGTAATGTGACCGGCATCGAAGGCCTGCTGTCATGGTGGGAAGAGGACTCATCCATACCGGTTTGCAGCACGAAGAGCAAGCCTCACATAAGGCGTGTCGGTCTTTTGTTCAATAGGTAAAAGCTAGTGCGAGTCTCAGAAAATGGAAAGTGGCTCTGCTAAAAATACCCGGTGCCAAATAAAAAGCCCGGATAAATACCGGGCTTTCTTTATAAAATTTGGAAATCAGAACGGTTTCACGATCACAAGAATGACGATGAAGATCATTAGGATCGTCGGTACTTCATTGATGATTCGCCAATGTTTGGCCGATTTGGTGTTGCGATCTTCTGCAAAAAGCCGCGTCGCCTTTGACAGATAACCGTGCAGACCGGACATCAACACGACAAGCAAAAGCTTTGCATGCAACCAGCCACCCTTAAAGCCAAAAATCTCCCACGCCATCCATAGGCCAGCGATCCAGGTCACAACCATAGCGGGATTGATGATGAAACGAAGCAACCGCTTTTCCATCACCTTGAAGGTTTCAGAGGTTTCGGAACCGGGTGTTGCGGCACAATGATAGACGAAAAGACGCGGGAGATAGAGCATTCCCGCCATCCAGGCGATCACGGCAATGACGTGGATCGATTTGATCCAAAGATAAGCATCAGCTGGATTCACGTGAAACAATCCCCATAAACCGAGTACCACTACTGCAAGACCAACGATGGTACGGATCAGAGCGGCCTTGCCGCTGTTTGCCTTATCGGAAGCACTCATCATCAGCCTCCACGAACCCGATCAATCATGCGCTGAACATTTTCAATCGGTGCCTGTGGCGTAATTCCATGGCCAAGATTGAAGATCAGCGGGCCCTGCCCGAGATTTTTCAGGATTGCATCAACCCCTTCGTCCAGAGCCTCGCCACCAGCGACAACGCGCAGCGGATCGAGATTACCCTGAATAGCGCCTTCCTTCTGCAATTCCTGCGCAAAAGAAACCGGCACAGACCAATCGAGGCCAAGAACATCGACGCCGGTCTTTTCGCGGTAGCCCGCATAGAGCATCCCGGCCCCTTTCGGAAAGCCGATGATACGCGCGTCGGGATAAACGGCCCTCACCTTCTGAACGATCCGGGCAACCGGACGAACACAGAAACGTTCAAAGCAATCTTCATCAAGAACACCGGACCAGGAATCGAAAATCTGCACGGCATCAGCGCCTGCATCGAGCTGTTCGATGAGATATTCGGCTGAAACATCCGCCAGATCATTCAAAAGCTTCTCAAACGCTTCCGGGAAGCGATAAGCGAACAAACGAGCAGGAGCCTGATCAGGCGTACCATGACCGGCGATCATATAGGTCGCAACGGTCCAGGGAGCGCCACAGAAGCCCAGCAGCGTTGTTTCGTCGGGGAGTTGCTCGCGGAGCAGCCGAACCGTCTCATAGACCGGCTCCAGCCTTTTGGCGACACCTTCGGTCTCAAGCCAGAATATCTCATCTGCATCGATTGGCGTCATCAATGGACCCTTGCCTTCTTCAAAGCGAAGGTCTCGTCCAAGGGCGTGAGGGACAACCAGAATATCTGAAAACAGAATGGCTGCATCAAAGCCATAACGGCGGATTGGCTGAAGCGTCACTTCGACTGCCAGATCGGGTGAATAGCAGAGGTCGAGGAAGCTTCCGGCTTTTTTGCGCACTTCCCGATATTCTGGAAGGTATCGTCCGGCCTGACGCATCATCCAGATTGGAGGTGGAAAGACTGTCTCACCGTCTATCACTTTCAGGACCTTGCGCTTCATTACATTCCACCCTGTCTGATCTGTTTTCTTGGGTCTGTGTGAAAGTTTTCCCGTCCGGCTCTCATAAAGAAAGGATGATTCAGGAATCTTTTGATTCTTAGAGTCTGTTGGAATCGGGGATTAAGGTTTGTCCGTCTTTTCCCCACAGTTCCGCTCTGGCCATCTCAGCCTGTGCGATAATTCACCGATCACCGGGACAAAAGCAATGAAAACTAAAATCTTTCATTGAATATAAGGGGTTACCAATTGACGCAGTTTCGGTCTCTTTGTGGACAAGCTGGGTATATCACCGTGATTTCCAAATGTTACGAGTCTTGTCCACAATGGCTTTCCAAAGCTTCTCACATGTTGGCTCGCTGTGGATGACTTGCCAAGTTTCCCACCGCCTGCCATGGCTTGTGGATGAAGCCTGCGTTTTACGCACACTCGTCAACAGGGACGGGAGAAAACTGTGACCAGACCGCTTTCTTACTTTCATCTTCATCTGATTTCTGATGCGACGGGAGAGACTCTCCTGGCGGCTGGCCGCGCTGCGGCCGCTCAATATGCCAATGCGCGGGCAATCGAGCATATCTATCCACTTATCCGCACCGAAAAGCAGCTAGGAAAAGTGCTTGAGAATATCGACGCTGAACCTGGCATCGTTCTCTACACAATCGTTGATCAGAAGCTTGCTGCAATCATCGATGAATCCTGCGCGGAGATGGGGGTGCCGAGCGTTTCGGTGCTGGAGCCGGTTCTCAACACGTTTCAGTCTTATCTGGGCGCGCCTGCGCATCGCCGCGCCAGCGCCCAGCATGTGCTCAATGCCGATTATTTCCGTCGGATCGATGCGCTTAATTTCACCATGGAGCATGACGACGGGCAATTGCCGCTCGATATAGAAGAAGCGGATGTCATTCTGGTGGGAATTTCCCGTACATCAAAGACACCCACCAGCATTTATATGGCGAACCGCGGTATCAAGGCGACGAATGTGCCGATTGTTCTGGGCATTCCGGTGCCGGAAGTTCTCTTTACCGCAAAGCGACCTTTGATTGTCGGCCTTGTGGCGACCGCAGAGCGTATTTCGCAGATCAGGCAGAACCGCCCGCTTGGCAATGCGCCGTCGCTTGATACCGGACTTTATACAGACCGCGTTTCAATTTCAGAAGAACTGGCTTATGCCCGCAACCTGTGCAACCGGCATGGCTGGCCGTTGATCGATGTGTCGCGCCGGTCGATCGAGGAAACCGCAGCTGCTATCATGGCCTTGCTGCGCGATGGCAAGAAGGAAGATCAGTCATGACCACGAAACTTATTCTCGCCTCCAAGAGCCCGTTCCGTTCGGCAATTTTGAAAAATGCCGGCATCGCGTTTTCGACCGAAAGCGCGGATATCGACGAACGTGCGGTCGAGGCCCCCCTTTATAAAAGCGGTGCGACGCCGCAAGAGGTGGCGCAGGTTCTGGCTGAAGCAAAGGCCTTATCTGTCAGTGAGAACCATCCCGATGCCGTGGTGATTGGTTGCGATCAGACGCTTTCGCTGGGCGACCAGATTTTCCACAAGCCTGTGGATATGGACGCGGCGCGCCGTCAGCTTTTACTGTTTTCGGGCAAGACGCATCAGCTCAACAGCGCTGTGGTGCTGGTCAAAAATGGCGAAACATTGTGGCGGCATGTTTCGGTCGCCCGCATGACCATGCGCGATCTCGATCCGGGTTTTGTCGGGCGTTATCTTGGTCGCGTTGGCGATATTGCTCTTTCAAGTGTTGGTGCTTATCAGGTCGAAGGTCCAGGCATCCAGCTTTTCGAGGAAATCGAAGGTGATTATTTCACCATCGTCGGATTGCCCCTGTTGCCGTTGCTCCATGAATTGAGGAAGGAAAATTTGATCGATGGCTAAAAAGGCATTTGTCACAGGCTTCCCGATAAAACATTCGCGCTCGCCACTCATTCACGGTTTCTGGCTCAAGGAACTGGGTCTCGAAGGCTCCTATGAAGCCATAGAAGTGGCACCTGAAAATTTTGTGGAATTTGCCACCTCGCTTGAGCAAAGCGGTTTTGTCGGCGGCAACGTCACGATCCCGCATAAGGAAGTGGCTTTTGCGACTGTGGGAAGCCGCGATGAAGCGGCCGAGGCCATTGGCGCGGTCAACACGCTCTGGCTCGAAAATGGCAAGCTTTGCGGTGGCAATACCGATGCCTATGGCTTTGCTGCCAATATGGATGCGCTGGCACCGGATTGGGACAATGCTGATACGGCTCTGGTTCTGGGCGCAGGCGGCGCGGGACGTGCCATTGTGCACGCTTTGCAGAAGCGGGTTTCTCGCGCATCTCCATCGTCAATCGCACATTGAGCCGCGCGGAAGAACTGGCGAGTCATTTCGGCAAAGGTGTTTCGGCGCATGGATGGGACGCAGCGCAGCGTGTTGTCAAAGAAGCGGGTCTGATCGTCAACACGACTTCACTTGGCATGAGCGGACATGGTGAGGCAGAAGAATTTCCGCTTGATTTGAGCGAGGCGCAAAAATCAGCCGTTGCAACCGATATTGTCTATATTCCCTTGAAGACCCCATTTCTGGCCAAAGCGGAAGCAGCGGGTCTCAAAACCGTTGATGGGCTCGGCATGTTGCTGCATCAGGCGGTTCCCGGTTTTGAACGCTGGTTTGGCAAAAGACCGCAAGTGACAGAAGCGCTTCGTCGTTATATTTTGGATGATATGAAAAGGCTGGCGCTTTATGATCATCCTCGGACTGACCGGCTCGATTGGCATGGGAAAACCACTGCGGCAAACATGTTTGCTGAGTGCGGTGTTCCGGTCTATAGCGCCGATGATGCGGTGCATCAGCTTTATGCGGGCAGAGCCGCGCCTCTGATTGAGGCCGCCTTCCCCGGAACCGTTGTGGATGGTACAGTCGACCGGACAAAACTTTCAGCAGCCGTGCTTGGCAAGCCAGAGGCACTCAAAAAGCTTGAATCCATCATTCATCCACTGGTGCATGAAGAAGAGAAAGCCTTTCTGGCGAGTGCGCGCGCGAGTGGTGCCGAAATTGCGCTTCTCGATATTCCGCTGTTGTTTGAAACAGGCGGTGAGAAGCGCGTGGACAAGGTGGCTGTTGTCTCAGCCCCCGCCGACATTCAGCGTGAACGCGTTCTGTCCCGCCCCGGCATGAGCGAAGAAAAGTTTGAAGCCATTCTTGCTCGGCAGATGCCGGACGCAGAAAAACGTGCGCGTGCGGATTTTATCATCGATTCTTCGGGAGACTTTGAAGAAACGAGATTGCAGATTGAAGCCATCGTCGCGGAATTGCGTGGAAAGCCTTCCAATCAATCCTGATTGCCAGCCCGACCATGTTATAAAGCACTAGAGCGCCGTGCCGCCCTGTTGGGCGTACAAAGGTCGCTCCAACACTTTAAAAGTACAGCATCATTTGAAAGGTTTTTCCATGCGTGAGATCGTTTTCGATACGGAAACCACTGGCCTTGAACGGCTGGAGGATCGCGTCATCGAAATCGGCGGTGTGGAAATGATCAATCGCTTTCCCACGGGCCGTACCTTCCACAAATTCATCAATCCACAGGGTCGCAAGGTTCATCCCGATGCACTTGCGGTTCACGGCATTACTGATGAGCAATTGCTCACTGAACCGAGCTTTGCAGACATTGTCGATGAATTCATGGCGTTTTTCGATGGCGCAAAGCTCGTTGCTCATAATGCGATGTTCGATCTTGGCTTCATCAATGCGGAATTGGGTCGTTTGGGAAAGCCGGAAATAGCCGTTGATCGTATTGTCGACACGCTTGCACTGGCGCGCCGCAGAAATCCGATGGGCCCGAATTCGCTTGATGCACTTTGCAAGCGTTATGGCATCGATAATTCGCACCGTACTTTGCACGGCGCATTGCTCGATTCTGAAATTCTCGCCGAAGTCTATATTGAACTGATTGGCGGCAAGCAGACCGCACTCGGCTTAAGCTCATCAGGAAATTCGGATGGCGATGGTCGTTCGGATAACAATAGCGGTATTGTGCTCCGCCAGCGTCCGACGCCATTGGCGTCACGCATCAGTGAAAAGGAACGCGCCGCGCATGATGCTCTTGTCGCAAAAATGGGCGACAAGGCGATCTGGAAAAAATACGTAAACTGATCTCTAGAGCATTTCCCATTTTTCTTGAATCATTGGAAATGCCCTATCTCTTTGTTTTTTCGCATTATCCGACGCAAAACCGCTTCGCACTTTTGCTGGAAATGCTCTAATAAAAACCCGCAAAAGCGGGGTTTTCTTTGATAATGTGCAGAGATTAGCTCTTTACAGCGTTTCTGGCTTCTTCTTCGGCCATACGGCTCTGGAACATCTGCGCAAAGTCGATCGGGTCGATCATCAGTGGTGGGTAGCCACCATTGCGTGTTGCATCGGCAACGATCTGACGAGCAAACGGGAACAGCAGACGTGGGCATTCGATGAACAGCAGCGGAAGCATATGCTCCTGCGCGATGCCCTGAATGCGGAATACGCCGCCATAAGTCAGTTCTGTGTTGAACAGAACGTCCTTACCGTCGACAGCCTTGGCTTCAAGCGTCAGAACAACGTCGAAATCTGTTTCGGACAGAGGATTGGCGTTTACGTTCACATTGATGTTGATCGAAGGAGCCTTTTCGCGTGGGCGCAGCGACAGAGGCGCGCCTGGGCTTTCAAAGGAAAGATCCTTGATGTACTGGGCCAGAATGTTGAGGGACGGCTGGGCGGTTGCGCCATTGCCGTTCTTTACTTCGCCCGCAGCGGCCTTATCGCTCATTATCGGTATGCCTTCTCTTTAATGATTTATCTTGTTGCCCAAAAAGCAGTGATGCTTGGCTAGCATGTGTGCGTAGATGAGGCAAGAAACCGTTTTTAGGTTAGTATTTGCGTGATTAGTGATCTTTGCGGTCCGGATTCCACGGTGAGTTTTCGTCCGGCTTTGCTGTATAATCTTCCGGGTCCAGATCGATCACATTGTTTTCTTTAGGCCCATATGGGTTTTCTTCAGGCTCATACGGACGATAGGCTCCCGAATAGCGTGTCGATGCAGTCGCCACCACCAGTCGGTTGCGCACAAACCGGTTCCAGACGAGATCACGAATAAATGGAACGAAAAGCAGAAGTCCGATGGCGCTTGTGACAAAACCGGGAACAATGAGCATGATGGCGGCGACGACGATCATTGCTCCATGCATCATTTCGCGGTCCGGCACACGTCCTGCAGCACTTTCGGTGCGGATACGCTGCAACAGCCCGAAGCCCTGTACGCGCAGCAGGAAAAAGCCGAGCATGGCGCTGAGGATAATGAGACCAAGCGTTGCAAACACACCGATTTCGCTGCCGACGATCACAAAACCTGCAATCTCGATGAATGGCATTGCCAGTATGGCAAGGGGTGCAAGGGAAGAGGACACGTCTGTTACGACCTTATGTTGATTTGCGTTTGTAATGAAGCAAACTTCATTCGCTTGTTCTATTCATGACATACATGCAAAAATGCTTCGCATTCTTACAAAATTGAAACTCTCTATCATACAATATCAGATAGGTATGCGTGATCGGGATTTGAATGATCAGTGAAGCCGATCTATATGTATATGTAACGAAATTGACGACGTGAGACGGATTTGTAATCCCGAAACGTCCATTGGTGGCAGGCGGTATGGAATTTTTTGATTTTGGCACGATATTCTTCTTCATCGCAGCGGTGGTAATCTTTCTTCAGCTGAGGAATGTTCTTGGCCGCCGTACGGGAAATGAAAAACCGCCATTTGATCCCTATACTTCTGCACGTAATACCGATGCACAGACTGCCAGCGGCGAAACAGACAATGTCGTTTCCCTGCCGCAGCGACCCGGCGAAAAAGATTTCACCGCAATCGACAAGGTCGCGCCCGCCGGCACACCGGTCAATGATGGGCTCCGTGCCATTCAGGCAGCCGACCCTGCTTTTGATCCCGTAAGTTTCGTTGATGGCGTGAAGATTGCTTATGAAATGATCGTCATGTCCTTTGCTGATGGCGACCGCAAGGTTCTGAAAAACCTGCTGTCCAAGGACGTCTATGAAGGCTTCGTTTCGGCAATCGATGAACGCGAAGCACGCGGTGAAAGCACGCGTTCGACCTTTGTCGGCATTGATAAGGCGGAAATCGCCAATGCCGAAATGAAGGGCTCGGAAGCACATGTTACACTCAATATTGTGAGCCAGATGATTTCTTCCACACTCGACAAGGACGGTAATCTGGTCGAAGGCGATCAGGAGAACGTTGTCGAGATCCGCGATCTCTGGACCTTTGCGCGCGATACGCGCTCGCGCGATCCGAACTGGAAGCTTGTCGCGACCGAAGCGGAAGACTAAAGAGATCTTTTATAACAGGGCCGCGAAATTGGCGGCCCTTTCAATATCGCATTGTTACGGGTCCGGCTGTGAACCAATTGGCGAAATTTTTTCACCCGCTGGGCTATTCCGATTGCCCGGGCTGGGATCAGGACGATCAGGCGCTGGCCTTTTCGGCCTTTCGTCGTTCAGCCGATTATGCGGAACATAATCGCTATAACAGCGGCAGTCTCGGTATCACCTTTGAGATGCTGCAACCGGCTTTCGCTGCCGCCCGCTCTCTCGACAATCCCGATACGGCTCAGGCGCGGGCTTTTTTCGAAGAGCATTTTATCCCATGCCGCATCAATGCTGAAGGTTTTGTGACGGCTTTTTATGAGCCGGAGATTGAGGCGTCACGAACGCCGGATTCGCATTTCACCGTGCCTTTTCTGAAGAAGCCCGATGATCTTGTGAAGATCACCGATGAAAACCGTCCTGCGGGCATGGATGTTTCTTATGCTTTTGCGCGCAAAACAGCGGACGGTATCGAAGAATATGATGATCGCCGGTTAATTGAGCAGGGCAGCCTGAACGGGCGCGGGCTGGAGCTTGCTTATGTCGCTGATCGGGTCGATGCGTTTTTCGCCCATGTGCAGGGGGCTGCGCGGTTAAAGCTCACCGACGGCAGTTTTATGCGCATCACTTATGCCGCCAAAACCGGCCACCCTTTTACAGGCATTGGGCGTGTTCTGGTGGTGGAAGGCGAGATTTCAGCTGATGAAATCTCTATGCAAACGATCCGCCAATGGTTGAGAGATCACCCGGAAAAGGCCGATGACCTCATCTGGCAGAACCGTTCCTATATTTTCTTCCGCGAAGCACCGGTTGATGATCCGAATGTCGGGCAGATCGCAGCCGCCAAGGTTCCGCTGACGGGTGGTCGTTCCATCGCTGTGGACAGGCTGCTGCATACATTCGGGACGCCATTTTATGTCGATGCACCTAGCGTTACAGCGTTCGATAATGCCCCATTTTCGCGTCTCATGATTGCGCAGGATACCGGTACGGCGATTGTCGGCCCTGCCCGCGGTGATCTCTTTGCAGGATCGGGTGATGCAGCCGGTGAGATCGCTGGCGGGATCAAGAGTAAAGCCGATTTTTATGCGCTCGTCCCGCGCGCTCTGGTCGGGAACTGATCCATGACCGATAAGAGCCAAAAATCTGCGAAAGACTATCTTCGGCCAGAAGACCGTATTCTCTGGGAAACGGTGGCCAAAACGGCCAAGCCGCTGGCTGGCAAAAAGCCCTCTGTAGAGGAAGAGTTTCCGGATTTCAAAGCGGTGATGGCGCAGGAGGCTGATAAAAAACCTTCGCAAAAAGCGCCCGCGCCTTCCAGCGAGCCAGCGACGCCAAAAAAGCTTACTTCTCTCAAGGAAATGCCGATCCATAGCTTTGATCGGCCAACGCACCGCAAGATTTCCAAGGGACGCGTGGATATCGAAGCGCGTATCGATCTGCATGGGCTTACGCAGAACGATGCCTATGAGCTGCTTTATGGCTTTTTGCTGAGCGCACATGCACGTGGGCTCAAGCATGTGATGGTGATTACCGGCAAAGGCCGCTCATTTGGCAGCGAAGGCGTGCTGAAACAGGCGGTGCCGCACTGGTTCTCGACGCCCTTGTTCCGGCTTCTGGTGAGCGCTTTTGAAGATGCGGCCCATCATCATGGCGGTCATGGCGCGCTTTACGTGCGCCTGCGCAAGCAAACGCAGAATGGAGGTCTGATCCGATGACCCCCCTTTGGCAAACGCCTGCGTGAATTGCGTGAAGAGCGCAATGTGACGCAAAAAGGAGATGGCTGCAGCCTTACGCGTTTCGCCTGCCTATCTTTCGGCGCTTGAGCATGGGCGACGCGGCCAGCCAACCTGGGATCTGCTGCAACGCATCATCACTTATTTCAATATTATCTGGGACGAGGCCGAGGAGCTGCAAAATCTGGCGGCGGTTTCGCATCCCCGCGTGGTGATCGACACGTCCGGTCTTTCTCCACAGGCGACAGAACTGGCCAATCTGCTTGCCCGCAACATCCGCATCATTGATCGCGAGACGATCAAGCATCTGACGGAAGAAATTGAGGCGGCACGCAAGCGCCGCCGGGGCTTTAAGCCTGCAACGTTAAGAGCAACATTAAGAGAAATTATACCCGCACACTTTATACCCCACTGCCAGCGAAAGTTGCTGGGGAATGGGGGTTCTCTTGATGATTGTGGTGAAGGCTGTTGCTCGTTTATCGCGGGGCTCACGGCTCCAATGACGCATCCAGGACAATCCAGACACATCTATGGTCTCGATATTCTCCGCATCATTTCAGCCCTGGCGGTTGTGTTTTACCACTTTGCATTTCGGGGTGAAGCTGCAGGGGAATTGCCTGCGCTCGACATTTCGGACTTCGTGAAGAGTATTGCCCGTTACGGCTATCTCGGCGTCAGCCTGTTCTTCATCATCAGCGGCTTCGTGATTGCATACTCCGCTGAAGGGCAGAAACCGCTCGATTTTTTAGTGTCGAGATTTGCGCGAATATATCCAACCTTCGTGATTCTCATGAGCACGACAGCTGTGGTTATATTGCTCTCGTCAATCCGCTATTTCAGGTCAGCGCCAAGCAATATGTGGCCAATCTGTTCATCTTTTCCAAATTGTTGGGCGAACCGCTTGTTGATGGAGCATATTGGTCGATCGTGCTTGAAGTCATTTTCTATGGCTGGATTTTTATCATTATTGCACTCGGCCAATTCCGAAACCTGCTCAGGATCGTTCCATTCTGGCTGGCGCTCTCATTTTTGAATGAGTTTTATGTTGGCTCGGAGCATTTACAGAATCTGTTTATCACCGAACATAGTGGCTTCTTTGCAATGGGGATTGTGCTCAACTGGTTGAGCCGACAATTTCTTTTATGCGATTGCACTTTTCGGGTGGCCACTGCCTATTCGATATACACGTCACTTGCTGCGATAGCATGGGGTGAACAGGCTTATTCCGTCACATTTTCGCCGGTGGTGATTACAATAATTATTCTGCTATCGATCATTGCATTCTTGATGTTGATGAGAATGAACATCAGTAAACGCTACTGGCGCGCCTTGAGCATTTCGGGAGGCGCTACTTACGCGCTTTACCTCATTCATCAGAATGTTGGCTATATAGCAATAACTGGTCTTCTGGGCACAATGTCACCGTTCAGTGCCATTACCCTGACAGTAATCGGGCTGATCGTGTTTTCCATTCTCTATCATGTGGTGATCGAACGGCAGCTTAATCCGAAAATAAAGAAGCGGTTGCTTGGTCTGATAAACAGGCCGAGCAGACCCGCTTCCGGGATTGCGACTTAACGATGTTTACCTGAAGCCTCTCGCTCTAAAACAGCGCCTTCAACTCATCGAGCTTGGTGTTGACCAGCCAGCCATAGTAGTTTTCCTGCGGCATCAATGGTGCCTGCCCGGATGCCTTGCGCTGGGCATTTTCATTGGCAAGTGCACGGGCGCGGGCTTCCGCACCGCCAGTATTATAAAGGGTTGCGGTCAGGCCGGGGTTTTTCGAAATGTCGAAATCGGCAATCTGGCGATAGGCTGTGATCGATTGCTTCAGCGTTGCCGCGATATATGGCAGCGTGAGATCGGGGTCCATGATGGTTTTGTAAACCACATTTCCGTTCTCGGCGTTGAGCTTCGGCAGGCCGGATACACGATTGACCATGTCGGACATCTGCAATGCGGTCAGCGGATTGATCTGACCAAGGCCGAATGTCTGTCCTGCATAGAATGGCTGGAAGAAGACGGCGCTGAAACGATTGTTCGGATAGGTCTTGCCGCTCACGGATTTTCCGCGGAACTGCTTGTTCCAGATCGTCTCACGGCAACCCCAGCGAATAGCTGTCCTTGAACTTGAGGCACTCCGAAAACTCCGGGCGCTTCACGAACTGACCGATGCTTTCGCCATCGTAACCAAAACTCACGCCCTGGTTCACATAGGACATAGCCTTGACGTAATAGGTCTGCAGCCGGTCATAGACATCGACATTGTAGGTGTGTTCGCCAACGATTGCGCCGACAATATGGATCGGATCAATGCCGTAAGCCGAAGCGGTCGATTTGATTTTCGAGCGCAGCGAAGCGTCCTTTTTCAGAAGATTATAAATCTTGCGATACTTGGCTTCGTAAGTCGTGCTCAGCTCTTTTGTGCGCTTGGCTGAAGCACCAGGAATGGGCGGTTGTTCGTCATTGCGGTTTCCCGGCGGCACGCTAACGGCTGCAAAGGCGCTTTGGCAGGAGAAAGCGATGGCAAGGCAGATGCCTGCAATACGGTTCATTCGGCTGGTCATTGCGCGGTAACGGCCCCAATATGGTTATAGAGCGCCGTGCGCCCCAGTGGGCGCACAAAGGTCGTTCTATCAGTTCAAACTATGCAGTAGCATGTAAAGCTGGCGCAAAATAAAAACCCCTCGATGAAGTCGAGGGATTTTTGTGTTTCTGGATTATGGGACCGAAGCGTGACTTTCTGGTCACGTTCATCGCTTAAAGGATAAAGCGCGACAGGTCCGTATTCTTGGCAAGATCGCCAATGGTTTTGCGGACATAATCGCCATCCACCTTGAATGCAGAGCCGGATTTATCGGGCGCATTATAGGAAATGTCGTCCAGAACCCGTTCCATCACCGTCTGCAAGCGACGCGCACCGATATTCTCGACCGTTGAGTTGAGATCGACAGCAATATCGGCCAAAGCATCAATCGCGTCATCGGTGATATCGAGCTTCACTTCTTCCGTCGCCATCAGGGCAATATATTGCTTGATCAGGCTCACTTCGGTTTCAGTGAGAATCCGGCGGAAATCTTCACGTGTCAGCGCGTTCAATTCCACACGGATCGGCAAGCGGCCCTGAAGCTCCGGCAGAAGGTCGGAAGGCTTGGAAACGTGGAAAGCACCTGATGCGATGAACAGGATATGATCGGTTTTCACCGGGCCATATTTGGTCGCAACGGTCGTGCCTTCAACGAGCGGCAGCAGATCGCGCTGTACGCCTTCGCGTGATACGCCTGCTCCCATCCCGCCTTCGCGCGAAGCGATCTTGTCGATTTCGTCCAGGAAAACGATACCGTCATTTTCGGTCGAACGCAGGGCTTCCTGAATGAGCTGATCCTGATCGAGAAGCTTGTCGGATTCGTCATTGATCAGGATCGCATAGGATTCCTTGACCGTGGTCTTGCGCGTCTTGGTGCGCCCGCCCATGGCCTTGCCGAAAATATCGCCGATATTGATCATGCCGATATTGGCACCGGGCATGCCGGGGATTTCGAAATTCTGACCAGCACCCGTATCGGCAACTTCGATTTCGATTTCCTTGTCGTCCAGCTCGCCTTCACGCAGCTTCTTGCGGAAGCTTTCGCGGGTGGCGGGGCTTGCGGTCTTGCCGACAAGGCCGTCGAGCACGCGTTCCTCGGCATTGATATGTGCCTTGGCCTTCACCTCGTCGCGCTTCTTTTCACGCACGAGACCGATGGCCGCTTCCACCAGATCACGGATGATCTGTTCGACGTCGCGGCCAACATAGCCCACTTCGGTAAACTTGGTGGCCTCAACCTTGATGAAAGGCGCGCCTGCAAGCTTGGCCAGACGACGGGAGATTTCCGTCTTGCCAACGCCGGTTGGTCCGATCATCAGAATGTTTTTTGGCATGACCTCTTCGCGCATCTGGCCTTCCAGCTGCTGGCGACGCCAGCGATTGCGCAGAGCGATAGCCACGGCGCGCTTGGCGTCGTTCTGGCCGATGATGAAGCGGTCAAGCTCGGAGACGATTTCACGGGAGAAAAATTACTCATGATTATAACCCGGTTTGCCACTGCTTGATGAACTCGAACGGATGCAGCAGCATGATCACGTTGAGCGTAAGGTTGTCGCGGATGATAATCAGCGCAAGAACTTCGAAGAACAGCGCTAGAGCGACGGTGATTTTTGTTGGCAGTTTTGCAGCAAGCAAAAAGCCGATCAGGGCGGCAATGGTATCGGCAATCGAATTCACGATACTGTCGCCGAAATAATCCACTGAGGACGTATTGGCGCGATAGCGTTCGATGATGAAATTCGAGTTTTCGACCAGTTCCCAGACGGCTTCAACGCCGACTGCCATGGCAAGTCTCAAGCCCAGCGGAGCCTTTGGCGCGATGACTGTCAGAAGCCAGTAGAACAGAAATCCATGAATGATGTGCGAGAGCGTATACCAGTCGGATATATGCTGCGAGTTTTCGGTCATCAGCGAACCGGACCATAATTTTATGGTGCCGCATTCGCACATGGGAATCCGTCCGTCGATATAAAGCCAGGAGGCTTGTATAGCGAGAATGGCAAGGACGATCAGAGCACCTAAGCCCCAACGTTGTGTTTTGGAAGTTGAGGCTTGCGCTATTGAGCTCATTCGGCGTCGAGGCTTTCAACAAGAATGCTGTGATTGGTGTAGATGCAGATATCGGCTGCAATCTCCATCGCCTTGCGGGCAATTTCCTCGGCATCCTTATCGGTATCGATCAGCGCGCGGGCTGCGGCCAGCGCGTAATTGCCTGACCCGATGGCCATGACGCCATGTTCGGGTTCAAGCACGTCGCCAGTGCCAGTGAGTGCCAGCGTCACCTTGCTGTCGGCAACGAGCATCATGGCTTCCAGCTTGCGCAGATAACGGTCGGTGCGCCAGTCCTTGGCGAGCTCGACGGAGGCGCGCATCAGCTGGTCCGGATATTGTTCAAGCTTGGCTTCAAGGCGCTCGAGCAGCGTGAAGGCATCTGCAGTCGCACCGGCGAAACCGGCAATGACATTGCCTTTGCCGATGCGGCGCACTTTGCGCGCATTGCCCTTCATGACGGTGTTGCCGAGCGAAACCTGCCCGTCACCGGCGATCACCACCTTGCCGCCCTTGCGAACGGTAACGATGGTCGTGCCGTAAATTGTCGTGGGATTATGTTCGATCATGGATCACTCCTTTGGCGGCCTATACGCTTCCATCTGGCAAACGCATAAGCCCCTGATGTGGGCGAAGCTCGGTTTGTCGGCTCTAGAGCTAACTGAATCGGGTTTCGTTGTGAATATTTAAGAACCGTCTGGCAAAATGCAAATGGCTGACAGCGCATTCCAAAAAGTGTGAAACGGTTTTTGGATAAAATGCGCTGCTGGGAAAAGCGCATTCCAAAAAGTGTGAAACGGTTTTTGGGTAAAATGCGCTGCTGGGAAAAGCGCATTCCAAAAAGTGTGAAACGGTTTTTGGGTAAAATGCGCTGCTGGGGCGCATTCAAAAGTGTGAAACGGTTTTGGGTAAAATGCGCGCAAACAAAGTCAGATTATTGGGAGCAGTTCTAAAAGCATTGGCAAAAGCGGTCAGCTGTTCTAGAACGCGAAAAGATTTCAACTGAGGAAATGCAATGACGGCTGAAAGCGCCCGCAAAGCAAGCATCGAACGTTCAACGAAAGAAACGAGCATTGCCGTTTCGGTCGATCTGGACGGCAACGGCAAGTTCGACATTACAACAGGTGTCGGCTTCTTCGATCATATGCTGGAGCAGCTTTCCCGACATTCGCTCATCGACATGCGTGTGATGGCCAAGGGTGACCTGCATATCGATGATCACCACACTGTGGAAGATACCGGCATTGCGCTCGGTCAGGCTGTTGCAAAAGCGCTTGGTGAGCGTCGCGGCATCGTGCGCTATGCGTCGATGGATCTGGCTATGGACGACACGCTGACGGGTGCGGCGATTGATGTTTCGGGCCGTGCCTTTCTGGTCTGGAACGTGAATTTCACGACTGCCAAAATCGGCACCTTCGATACTGAACTGGTGCGCGAGTTCTTCCAGGCATTTGCGATGAATGCAGGCATTACGCTGCATATCAACAATCACTATGGTGCCAACAATCACCATATTGCAGAGTCGATCTTCAAGGCCGTGGCCCGGTTCTGCGCACAGCGCTCGAAACCGATCCGCGCCAGAAGGATGCAATTCCATCGACCAAGGGGTCGCTGAAGGGGTAAACCAATGGCGCAATTCGTCGTTCTCGAACCAGCCGGAACTCAGAGTTCCGAAAAAGCGGTTTTCGTGCGCGACGGATTCTACACATTGGCGCTGATCCTGCCGGTAGTCTGGCTTTTGTTGCAACGGCTTTGGTTTGAAGCCATTGCCGTTCTCGGTGTGACGATCCTGCTGGGTGTGGCAGGTAGTGCATTGGACATTTCCAATGCTGTGCCGCTAATCACGTTGCTGTTTTCGCTGTTTGTGGCGCTGGAAGGCGCCAACTGGAAGATCGCGAAACTCAAACGTCAGGGCTATGCCGAAAAAGCAGTTGTTGATGCTTCCGATCTGGAAGAAGCGGAGATCCGCTACTTCTACAGTCTCGAAGAAGCGGCAAAGCCAGCGACATTCCTTGCCGAGGCGCCAGCTCCTGAATGGGCGCAGCAGGCGCCTCGTCCCACCTATTCCTCATTTGGCTCGACGATCGGATTTGTCGGTCATCGCGGAGAAAACTGAAAATGCGTGTTGCAATTATCGACTATGGTTCCGGCAATCTTCGCTCGGCCACCAAGGCCTTTGAGCGTGCCGCCCATGAGAGCGGTGTGAAAGCTGAAATCGAATTGACTGCGGATGCCGATCGCGTGGCGAGCGCGGATCGCATTGTGCTACCGGGCGTTGGCGCTTATGCCGATTGCCGTCGCGGCCTTCATGCGGTTTCTGGCATGGTGGAAGCACTGGAAGATGTGGTTCTGAAAAAAGCCCATCCTTTCCTTGGCATCTGCGTGGGCATGCAGCTCATGTCGGAACGCGGCCTTGAAAAGCAAGTGACAGAAGGCCTTGGCTGGATCGAAGGCGATGTGCGTGAAATGACGCCGACCGACCCGACGCTCAAGATTCCGCAGATTGGCTGGAACAGGATTCACGTGAAACATTCGCATCCTGTCTTTGACGGAATCGCTACCGGCGAGAACGGCTTGCATGCCTATTTCGTGCATTCCTATATGTTCGACGCGAAGAACAAAGCGGACGTTCTGGCCGTCACCGATTACGGCGGCGATGTCACCGCAACGGTCGGTCGCGACAACATGATCGGCACGCAGTTCCATCCTGAAAAGAGCCAGCTGCTTGGCCTTTCGCTCATTGCTAATTTCCTGAAATGGAAGCCTTGAAGATATGATCCTTTTTCCCGCCATCGATTTGAAAGACGGTCAATGCGTGCGCCTGAAGCTTGGCGACATGGATCAGGCGACCGTTTACAATGAAGACCCCGCAGCACAGGCCAAAGCTTTTGAGGATCAGGGCTTTGAATGGCTGCATGTGGTCGATCTCAACGGTGCTTTTGCTGGCGAAAGCGTCAACGGCAAGGCTGTTGAAGCCATTCTGAAAGCGACCAAAAATCCGGTTCAGCTTGGCGGCGGTATCCGCACGCTTGCCCATATCGAAAGCTGGCTTTCCAAGGTCTGCGCCGCGTGATCCTAGGCACTGTTGCCGTGCGCGATCCGGCGCTGGTGATTGAAGCCTGTAAGGAGTTTCCGGGACAGGTTGCAGTCGGCATTGATGCCAAGGGCGGCTATGTCGCTGTTGAAGGCTGGGCTGAGGCTTCCGAGCTTGGCGTGGTGGAACTCGCGAAAAAATTTGAAGGTGCGGGTGTAGCCGCCATCATCTACACCGACATTGATCGCGATGGCGTTTTGGCTGGTATCAACTGGGATTCGACACTTGGCCTCGCGGACAGCGTTTCCATTCCGGTGATTGCATCGGGCGGCCTCGCCTCGATGGATGACATTAAGCGTCTTGCCGCACCTGATGCCCGAAAGCTCGAAGGTGCGATTTCCGGTCGTGCGCTTTATGACGGTCGCATCGATCCCGCAGAAGCTTTATCCCTGTTGAGGGCCGCAGCATGACACTTAAAGCACGCGTCATTCCCTGCCTTGACGTTAAAGACGGTCGCGTCGTTAAAGGCGTGAACTTTGTCGATCTGATTGATGCCGGTGATCCGGTGGAAGCAGCGCGTGCCTATGATGCGGCAGGCGCAGACGAATTGTGCTTCCTCGACATCACGGCGTCTTCGGACAATCGCGAGACAATTTTCGATGTCATCGCCCGTACAGCGGAACAGTGCTTCATGCCGTTGACTGTCGGCGGTGGCGTGCGTCAGGTCGCTGACATTCGCAAGCTGCTGCTGGCCGGTGCCGATAAGGTTTCGATCAATACGGCTGCGGTGAAGAACCCGGAATTTGTCGCGGAAGCCGCCGACAAGTTTGGCGATCAGTGCATCGTTGTGGCCATCGACGCCAAGAAGGTTTCAGGAGCTGGCGAGAGCGACCGCTGGGAAATCTTTACCCATGGTGGACGCCAGACGACTGGCATTGATGCGGTGGAATTTGCGCAGAAGGTGGTGAGCCTTGGTGCGGGTGAAATCCTGCTGACCTCGATGGATCGTGATGGCACCAAGGCGGGTTACGATGTGGCCCTGACGCGCGCTGTTGCTGACAGCGTGCGCGTTCCGGTGATCGCATCGGGTGGCGTTGGCAATCTCGATCACATGGTCGACGGTATCCGCGAAGGTCATGCAACGGCAGTTCTTGCAGCATCGATCTTTCACTTCGGCACCTATACGATTGGCGAAGCCAAGCGCTACATGGCCGAAGCTGGCATTCCGATGCGGCTTGATCCGGTCCGTTAAAGAGCAAGATTTAAGGAAATCCTATGACTGAGTTCACACTTTCCGACCTTGAACGCATCGTTGCGGAACGTGCAACTTCGACGGATGGATCGTCCTATACAGCTAGTCTCTTTGCCAAGGCCAGACGCGGGCCGCCAAAAGCTTGGTGAAGAAGCCGTCGAAACGGTGATTGCCGCAGTTAGCGGTGATCGCGCGGAAGTGGTCACGGAAAGCGCTGATCTGCTTTATCATCTGCTGGTGGTTCTCAAGATTGCTGATGTGCCGCTTGATGAAGTTCTTGCAGAGTTGCAACGCCGCACGGCGCAGACTGGCCTTGAGGAAAAGGCCGGTCGTCCGAAAGCGTAAAGCATGTCTCCAAAAAGTGGGAACCGGTTTTTGGATAAAGACATGCGTGAGAATAAGTGATCAGAGCATTTTCTCTGCTTTAAAATGGAAATGCTCTGAATGCAGATCAAACAAGATATACGTGAATTGGCGTTGAGGGAGAGCAGCGACAATATGTGGGAAAAAGTGGACCAGCTAACGCCGTCGCGTTACTCGCCTTACCGTTTCTTTTCGGCGGAAGAGTGGGCAGGCTTTCGTGCTGATACGCCCCACCCTGACTTACGAAGAAGTCAAACGGCTGCGCTCGCTGGGCGATCCGATTGATCTGGATGAGGTGCGGCGCATTTATCTGTCGCTGTCCCGCCTGCTCTATGCGCATGTGGAAGCCAGCCAGCTTCTGTTCCGCCAGCGCCAGCAGTTCCTCAATATGGAGGAAAGCTTCAAGACGCCCTTCATCATCGGTGTTGCAGGTTCGGTGGCGGTAGGCAAATCCACGACTGCGCGTATTCTGAAAGAATTGCTTGCCCGCTGGCCTTCAAGCCCGAAGGTCGATCTGGTGACGACGGATGGTTTCCTCTATCCCAATGCGGTTCTGCGCGATCAGAATATGATGGAGCGCAAGGGCTTTCCTGAAAGCTATGATGTTGGTGCGGTCTTGCGCTTTTTGTCGGCGATCAAGGCAGGCATGAGCCAGGTGCAGGCACCGCTTTATTCGCATTTAAGCTACGACGTGCTGCCGGCGAATATCAGATTGTCGATAAGCCCGACATTCTGATCTTTGAAGGCATCAATGTGCTGCAGGTGCGTGATCTGCCGGAAGACGGCAAGATGGTGCCCTTCGTGTCCGACTTCTTCGACTTCTCTATCTATATCGATGCGGAGCCGGAGCTGATCCACAAATGGTATATCGACCGCTTCATGCGGCTGCGTGAGACGGCTTTCGTTAATCCGCAGTCGTTCTTCCATCGCTATTCGCAGCTTTCAGAAGATGCTGCCCGTTCCATTGGCGAAGGCCTTTGGAATAATATCAACATGAAGAACCTGCGTGAGAACATTCTTCCAACCCGCCCCCGCGCCGATATCATCCTGCGCAAAGGCAGTGATCATCTGATCGAAGAAGTGGCACTCAGAAAGATATGAAATGAAAAAGGCCGGTTTTACACCGGCCTTTTCTTTGTGTCTTTAGCCTTACAGCGGCGGAATGCGCAGCACCTGACCCGGATAGATTTTGTCCGGATGCGTTAGCATCGGTTTGTTGGCTTCAAAGATGATGTCGTTCTTTGCGCCCTTGCCTTTGCCATACTGGGCTTCGGCGATTTTCCAGAGATTGTCGCCCTTCTTGACCGTATAGAAGACAGGCTCAGCACCCGTCGTTCCGGCACCATCGACTTTCAGTTCCGAGGCTTCCACCTTGGAAACACCAAGCGAGTTGCCGACAGCGATGATCGCTTTTTCCAAAGCTGACTGATCCTTCACGTTACCGGTCAGAACAGCCTTGTCGCCCTGAACGCTAACCTGCACACCATCGGTGCCGAGATTATGCGAGTCGAGTTCTTTCTTGAGATCATCAGCTTTGGGCTCATTTTCACCGAAACCAAGCTTGGTTCCGACCGACTTCACGAAATCGAAAATTCCCATCGGGCAAGTCTCCCTGTTGTTGCTAACTTATTGCTGCATGCAATCAAATATCAGAACCAGAGATGAGCCAGCGCTTCTTGTGGCCAATCAATGGGGAACAAACTACAGCCCCTTTCAAATTGGTCAAGGCAGGAATTTCCGGAAATTGCTCAATAGGTACGGACACTTAATTAGCAAAGCCGTTGGAAAAGCCCTGTCCTACCGTCCAAGATTGGTACGGGCGAGTTCAACGATTTCATCGCCACGTCCGCTGATGATGGCTTTGAGCATATAAAGGCTGAAGCCCTTGGCTTGCTCCGCCTTGATCTTTGGCGGCATCACAAGCTCCTGCTTGGCCGTCACCACATCAACCAGAACCGGACCGTCATGGGCAAAGGCTTGCTTCAAAGCATTCGGCAAATCAGCGGATTCTTCCACGCGAAAACCCTTGATGCCGATGGCTTCCGCCATTGCTGCAAAATTCGGATTGTCGAGATCGGTCCGGAGGTCAGATAGCCGCCGGCCTTCATTTCCATGGCGACGAAACCCAGTGAACCATTGTTATAGACAATGATCTTGGCTGGCAGATTAAGCTGCTTGAGCGACAAGAAATCGCCCATCATCATGGTGAAACCACCATCGCCTGAAAGCGAGACGACCTGTCGATCAGGCGCTGTAGCCTTTGCACCAAGTGCCTGAAGCATCGCATTGGCCATTGAGCCATGATTGAACGACCCAAGCAGGCGGCGCTTGCCATTCATGGTGAGATAGCGTGCAGCCCAGACAGTCGGCGTGCCGACATCAGCGGTGAAGATTGCATTGTCATCAGCTATCTCGTCGATAAGACGTGTGAGATATTGCGGATGGATCGGCTGACCGGGCTTTGACGGTTGCGCCAGATCGTCCAGCGCTTCACGCGCCTTGGTGTAATGGGTCTTGGCGGCATCGAGAAATTTCGTGTTGCGGCCCGATTTAAGCTTCGGCAGCAGGGCTGTGATCGTTTCAGACACGTCACCCGTTGCGCCAAAAGTCAGCGGTGCGCGGCGACCAAGCTGCGAAGGATCATTGTCGATCTGAACGATTTTGGCCTTGTCGGGATAGAAGTTGCGATAAGGGAAACTGGTGCCGAGCATCAGCAGCGTGTCGCAGTTGAGCATGGCGTGATAGCCGGACGAAAAGCCGATCAGGCCGGTCATGCCCACATCGAAGGGGTTGTCCCATTCGACATGTTCCTGCCGCGCAGCGGAACAACTGGTGCTTCAAGCCGTTTAGCCAGTGAGACCACTGCATCATGCGCACCGGCACAGCCACTGCCTGCCAGAATGGTGATCTTCTCAGACCCATTGAGAATGTCTGCGAGTTTCGCAACGTCTTGATCGGCAGGGATCACACGCGGAAGCGAGACCGGTGTCCAGTTTTGCTTTGAACCTTCAGGCGCCTGCTTGAGCGCGACATCACCGGAATGACAATCACCGCCACACCGCGTTTGCCGATGGCCGCACGCATGGCACGGTTCAGCACTTCGGGCATCTGCGCAGGATTGGAAACCAGCTCGACAAAATGGCTGCATTCGCGGAAGAGTTCCTGCGGATGGGTTTCCTGAAAATAATCAAGGCCAATTTCCGATGAGGGAATGTGTGCTGCAATGGCCAGCACCGGCTCGTGATTGCGATGGCAGTCGAACAGACCATTGATGAGGTGAAGATTGCCGGGACCACAGCTTCCCGCACAAACGGCCAGTTCGCTGGTGATGGCTGCTTCTGCACCCGCGGCAAAGGCTGCGGTTTCCTCGTGACGGACATGCATCCAGTCGATTTTGCCAAGTCGTCTGAGGCTGTCATTCAGTCCGTTGAGGCTGTCGCCCGTAACACCCCAGATACGCTTAACACCCGCTTCGGCCAAGGTTTGAGCCAGAAGATCCGCAACAGTCATGCCCATGATTTCCACCTTTCACAATCCTGAAGGATAACCTAGGGCGCGGGGCAGATGTGGGAAGTCGTCAAACGGCATCATTTGATGCCGTTTGCAACAGAGTGTTTATTGTGTGCAATCGCGGATAAAGCGCGCGAGATAAGCGTCAAATTCTGCTGGTGCTTCGCGGAATGGCGCATGACCTGCATTGTCGATAACGTGGGTTTTACCTTCCCACAGATTGCCGAATTTCACTTTCGACACGAAATCGAGTTCAACAAAAAGGCTCGTCACGGCCATTGACGACCGCGATAGGGGAGTTGTGCTTCCGCTACGATGTCGCGCTGGTTGCCGCCGGTGCCAGAGCCAAATTTTTCAAACATGATGCGGCGTGCGCGTCCGTCGGTGCGTGCAACGATATCGAGAAGCGATGCCTCGAATGGTTCGCCGCAGGTGCTGCGAGCGTAGGATTCCACATCGCGTTCCCAAAAGATTTCCTGTCCGGCGAGTGCCATATCAGGACCGCTCTTGAACCCCTGCCCTACTTCTTCGCGCGCGACAGGCGGCGTCCCAGTGATCATCAGGCCCCGCATTTCAGGATAACGGGCAATCATCTCGATGCCGATATGTCCGCCGAGCGACCAGCCGAAAACGACAGCATCGGCAATCCCGAGCTTTTGCATGACTTCCGTCATCGCGTCCGCATAGCCTTCCATCGAATAGCTGCGGTCGGGGTCGATGGCATCGGATGATTTGCCATGGCCCGGAAGATCAGGCGCGATCACACGCCACTTCTTGCCGATTTCTTCTTCGAGCTGCGGCGCAAAATGGCACCGAACTTGAATTGCCATGGATCATCAGGAGGGTGCGCCCTCGCCTGAACTTTCACGCACCGCAATGCGGCCATGGCTGGTTTCAAGTTCGTGATAATTGATTGTCATGTCGTCTGTTCCCACAGTCTGGAGATTTTAATCGTAAGAAACCTTGCCGCGGCCCTTCTTGATATCCGATCGCCCGGACTTGGCCTTAAGGCGGCGTTCGATCGAGCCTTTTGTCGGCTTGGTTTTCCTGCGCGGCGGTGGCGGTGGTTCAGCCGCCTTGGCGATCAGCGCAATCATCCGCTCACGTGCATCTTCGCGGTTGCGTTCCTGTGTGCGGAAGCGATTGGCCTCGATCAGAATGTCCCCATCCTTGGTGCCCTTCTGACCGGCAAGCTTGAAAAGACGGGAAAGCACATCTTCCGGCAGGCCGGATTGGCTGGCGTGAAAACGCAGCTGGACAGCGGTGGAAACCTTGTTGACGTTCTGACCGCCGGGACCGGATGAGCGAATAAAGCTCTCCTCATCCTCGTGGATGGTCAGGCGGTTGGTGATGCGGATGATGTTGCGGCTTTCTTCCATGATGCGAAGTGATACACCGCTTTTTGTCCATTAGACAAAAGGAAAACCCGACCTTTCGGCCGGGCTTCTCCTCCTCCTCAGGATGTTTAATGCACGCCTTCCAAAAGTGGGAACTGGTCTTTGGGAGACATGCGCAGAAAAAGCTATTCTGCAGCGATCTGGGTTGCCGGTGCGGCATCCTTCACATCGTGATCGACATGGCTTTCGAACTTCTCGAAATTGTTCACGAACATATCGACAAGTTTTTTGGCCTGTGCATCGTATGCGGCCTTGTCGGCCCAGGTCGAACGCGGATCGAGAATGGAAGCGTCCACGCCCGGCACTTCAACCGGAACGGCAAAGCCGAAATTCGGATCGGTGCGGAATTCCGCATTGTTGAGTGAGCCGTCGAGCTGCAGACAAAGCGCACGCGTCGCCTTGATCGGCATACGCTTGCCAGTGCCATAAGCGCCGCCGGTCCAGCCGGTATTGACCAGCCAGCAATCGACCTTGTGCTCTGCGATCAGCTTGCGCAAGAGATTGCCGTATTCGGACGGATGACGCGGCATGAACGGTGCGCCAAAGCAGGTCGAAAACGTTGCTTCCGGTTCGGTCACGCCTTTTTCCGTACCCGCGACCTTGGCGGTGTAACCCGACAGGAAGTGGTACATGGCCTGTGCAGGTGTCAGCTTGGCAATTGGAGGCATCACGCCGAAAGCGTCAGCGGTGAGCATGATGATGTTTTTCGGCTGACCGCCCTTGCCCGATGCAGATGCGTTCGGAATGAAGTCAAGCGGATAGGCGCAGCGGGTGTTTTCCGTGAGCGAACCATCGTCGAAATCTGGTTGGCGGTTTGCATCCAGCACGACATTTTCCAGAACAGTGCCGAAGCGCTGTGTGGTGGCGAAGATTTCAGGTTCGGCTTCTGCCGAAAGACGGATGGTCTTGGCATAGCAGCCGCCTTCGAAATTGAAGATGCCATGTTCGCCCCAGCCATGCTCATCGTCACCGATCAGTGTGCGGCTTGGATCTGCAGAAAGCGTGGTCTTGCCGGTGCCGGACAGGCCAAAGAATACAGCCGTATCGCCGTTGGGGCCTTCATTGGCCGAACAATGCATCGGCATGACGCCCTTGGCTGGCAGAAGATAGTTGAGTGCGGTGAAGACCGACTTCTTCATTTCGCCAGCATAGGACGTGCCGCCGATCAAAACGATCTTGCGGGTGAGATCAACTGCGATGACAGTTTCGGTGCGCACACCATATCGTGCAGGATCAGCCTTGAAGGAAGGCAGATCGATAATGGTCATTTCAGGCAGGTAAGACGCAAGGGCTGCTTCTTCCGGACGGATCAACAGGTTGCGGATGAACAGCGAGTGCCATGCATATTCGGTGACAACGCGCGCATTGATCTTGTTGTCTTTATCAGCGCCGCCGATGAGATCCTGTACGAAAAGCTCCTTGCCTTTCGCATGCTCGATGAAATCGGCATAGAGCTCGAAAGCTTCCGGCGTCATGGGCTTGTTGTTGTCCCACCAGACCTGATCTTCGGTGTTTACATCGCGAACGACGAACTTGTCTTTTGGCGAACGGCCCGTGTGCTGGCCAGTGCGCGCAACAAGTGCACCCTGCGCGGAAAGCTCTGCTTCGCCACGGCGAATTGTCTCTTCATAAAGCCGTGCCGGTCCAAAATTATAAAAGACTGCGGACAGTTCCTTCAATCCTGAAGTGGCAATGGAAGCGGCAGTATTGTGAATGCCGATCTCTTTCATGGTCTCTCCGCCATCTGGTTCAAAAATTTGTTGTCCCGATTTCATTTTAAATCCGGGATGGCAGTCAGAAACAGATTAATTAAATCAAATCAAATATTTAATCGATTTAAAAATTGAAACTTTTTAAATCGTTTAATCTTGCGTTATTCCGTGTATTTCCAGTCTGGAACAATTCTCGATTGCGTTAAGCGGCAAAAACGTTTCGCTTTGGGGCATCGATGGCAAGTTGAGCCGTTGCCACATTTTGTACCTAATTTGTACTGCACAAGCGGGACGACTATTATAGTATTGATTTGTCAGACAGCTGGACCAACGCTCCAGTGAGTTGACAAAGAGGGTTTAAAGTCGAGACGCCAGAAGGCGTTCGGTAATTTCTGCCGCTGATGTAATCGGGGCGGTTAAAAAAGGAGAAGGTCCGCATGAAGGAAGCTTCGGCAACGCAGACAATTGCGCTGGTCGACGATGACCGCAACATTCTGACCTCCGTTTCCATTGCTCTGGAGTCGGAAGGCTATCGCGTAGAGACCTATACCGATGGGGCTTCCGCATTGGATGGCCTGATGGCGCGTCCACCGAACCTTGCGATCTTTGATATCAAGATGCCGCGTATGGACGGTATGGAATTGCTGCGCCGCCTGCGCCAGAAATCCGATCTTCCGGTCATCTTTCTGACGTCCAAGGACGATGAGATCGACGAATTGTTCGGTCTCAAGATGGGGGCCGACGATTTCATCACCAAGCCGTTCTCGCAGCGCCTTCTTGTTGAGCGTGTGAAGGCTGTTCTGCGCCGTGTTGCTGCGCGCGACGGCACTGCAAAGCCGACCGGTCAGCAGGCCAAGTCGCTGGAACGCGGCCAGCTGGTCATGGATCAGGAACGCCATACCTGCACCTGGAAAGGTGAGCCGGTAACGCTCACTGTCACAGAATTCCTCATCCTTCATTCGCTTGCACAACGCCCGGGTGTTGTGAAAAGCCGTGACGCGCTGATGGATGCGGCTTATGATGAGCAGGTCTATGTGGATGATCGAACCATCGACAGCCACATCAAGCGTCTGCGCAAGAAGTTCAAGTCGGTTGATGACGACTTCGAGATGATCGAAACGCTCTATGGCGTCGGTTATCGCTTCCGCGAAGCGTGAAATAAAGTTATGAGAGCATGTCTCCCAAAAGTGGAAGCCGGTTTTGGGATAAAGACATGTGCAAAAACAAAGAATTAAAGCGTGTCGTATGAATATGATAAAACACGACACGCTTTAAATCGCCGGGCTTTCAGAGGCCCGGTGATGCTCAATAAGAAGGCTAGATCGAAGCGACATGGTCGCCGAAACCCGGAAAGACAGTGCCGTTACCATGAGAGCGTAGGGCGCGGCGGCAACGCTCGCTTTTCCTGCGTCGTCTTTTTGCGCCTTTCAGCCGGTTTCTCGGTCAGTTTCTGTTCTCCAGTCTGACACGCCGCATATTGTTTCTCAATCTTGCAGCCCTTGCCGTGCTGGTTTCCGGCATTCTCTATATGAATCAGTTCCGCGAGGGTCTGATTGATGCCAAGATCGAAAGTCTGCTCACACAGGGCAAGATCATCGCTGCTGCGATTTCCTCTTCCGCCACGGTCGACACCAATTCGCTGATGATCGATCCGGAAAAGCTTCTGGAGCTTCAGGCAGGGCAGAGCATCACGCCATCACCTGATTCGCCTGATAACTGGGAATTTCCGATCAATCCGGAAAAAGTATCACCGCTCTTGCGCCAGTTGATTTCACCGACCAGCACGCGCGCGCGCATTTACGATCATTATGCGAATCTCCTGCTCGATTCCCGCTCGCTTTACGCGCCAGCTTTCGCTTCTGGCGGTCCGGTATTCCGCTATGATCTGCCAGCAATCGAAGAAGATACGCCAAGTGTCTGGGAGCGTTTCACAGGCTGGTTTTCCCGTCTATTCTATGGCGGCGGTCTGCCGCTTTATCAGGAGCAGCCAGGCGGCAATGGTCTGGCCTATCAGGAAATCGTTCGCGCACTGACCGGCTCGCCGCAAACGGCACAGCGCCGTAACCAGCAAGGGGAGCTGGTGGTGTCGGTCGCCGTACCAATCCAGCAATCGCGTGCCATTCTGGGTGTCCTCCTGCTTTCGACTGAAGGTGACGACATCGACAAGATCGTGCAGGGCGAGCGCATGGCCGTTTTCCGCGTGTTCGGTGTTGTTGCTGCTGTCATGGTGATCCTGTCGCTGTTTCTGGCGTCCACCATTGCAAGCCCGCTGAGAAAGCTGGCTGCAGCAGCAGACCGCGTGCGTCTTGGTGTGAAAAGCCGCGAGGAAATCCCGGATTTCTCTGAACGCCAGGACGAGGTTGGCCATTTGTCGACCTCTATCCGTGCGATGACCGATGCGCTTTATACCCGCATCGAGGCGATTGAGAGTTTCGCGGCTGACGTGAGTCACGAGCTGAAAAACCCCCTCACCTCGCTGCGAAGCGCGGTTGAAACCTTGCCGCTTGCCAAGAATGATGATTCGCGCAAACGCCTGCTCGACGTCATTCAGCACGATGTCCGCCGCCTCGACCGCCTGATTACCGATATTTCGGATGCTTCGCGACTGGATGCGGAACTGGCACGCGAGCATTCTGATCGCGTTGATATGAAGACGCTGCTGAACGGTCTGGTGGCTGCCGCGCGCGAAGTGCGCCGAAACAAGGTTGGCACCGAGATCGTGTTTAATACCGGCAAATTGCCGTCCGGCAAAAAAGGTTTCTTCGTTGCCGGTCATGATTTGCGTCTTGGACAGGTCATCAGCAATCTTATCGAAAACGCACGCTCCTTCGTCCCCGATGATACAGGGCGTATCGTTGTCACGCTGAGCGGCGAAGGCAGCCGTTTGCGGGTGCTTGTCGAAGATAATGGGCCCGGCATTCCGATCGAAAATATCGAGCGCATCTTTGAGCGTTTCTATACAGACCGCCCGGCTTCTGAGGCTTTTGGCCAGAATTCCGGCCTTGGTCTTTCGATCAGCCGCCAGATTATCGAGGCGCATGGCGGAACGCTGACCGCAGAAAATATCATCGATCCAGCCATACCCGATCACAGGCCAGATCATATGAAAGGCGCGCGCTTCATCGTCGATCTTCCGGCCAGCGCGTGATTCCGACATGACACCCGAAGAGGAAAAAAGCGGCCTTCATGCGACGACTGTGCAATTGCAGGGTCGTGGTGTCATGCTAATGGGCAAGTCCGGCGCAGGTAAGACCGAACTGGCCCTCACCCTTGTCGAACGTGCGATTGTTCGCAATGAGCAGGCTTGTCTTGTCGCCGACGACCGCACTTTATTGCATGTGGAAAGCGGTAAGCTGATTGCGAGTGTTCCGCAAACCTTGGCCGGAGGTGTCGAAATTCGTGGCGCGGGCCTTTTCACTGTTGCTTATGTGGAACAGACGCCACTCGATCTCGTGGTCAAATTGGTCGACCGTGATGGGGCCGAACGCTATCCGAGTGATGAAAAATGGCATTTCGAAGGTGTTGAAGTTCCGCGCCTGCTGCTCCTGCCCTTTCATCGAATGGCGATTCCAACGCGCTTTCGCGGGCTATAGAGGCTACTTTGTTTTCTAAACCCTGGCCCTGAGGCCAGTGCCGGTGTTTTTGCCGTGTTCAAAAGCGTGCTTAACGCTGCGGCATTTTGCTTTTCAAGGCAATGCCGAAATTTTTCACTTGCTATCAAGATTTGCCCTGCCAAGATGCACAACTCGTCGGTTAAGGACCGGCAGGGTTTTAGTGCCATCTGCGCCTTTGGCGGGTTAAAGCGGCGGGCACGCGACAGGAGCTTTTAAAGTATGATCGGACTCGTGCTTGTTACGCACGGAAGGCTGGCCGAGGAGTTTCTCCATGCTGTTGAGCATGTAGTTGGCCCGCAAGACAATTTCGAGACCGTATGTATCGGTGCGGAAGATGACATGGAACAGCGTCGTCGGGATATCGTCGATGCTGTCGAGCGCGCCGATAGCGGCAGAGGTGTCATTGTTCTGACGGATATGTTTGGCGGCACGCCGTCCAATCTGGCGATTTCGGTGATGGAGGAAGGCAAGATCGAGGTCATTGCAGGTGTGAACCTGCCGATGCTGATCAAGCTTTCGAGCGTTCGCATTGCTGGCGACATTAAGACGGCGTTGCGTGAAGCGCAGGATGCCGGACGCAAATATATCAACGTCGCAAGCCAGGTTCTCACAGGAAAGTAATCATGCATCCCACCGTGGCCGTTACTGGCGAATACGATGCCGATAGCGCTTTGTCGCGGTCCTTTGAGATCGTCAACAAGCGCGGGCTTCATGCCCGCGCTTCGGCCAAGTTCGTGCAGCTTGTGGACAGTTATGATGCCCATGTTCGTGTTAGCAAGGACGGTATGACGGTGGGCGGCACATCCATCATGGGCCTCATGATGCTGGCAGCCTCACCCGGCTGCTGTATCGATGTCCGTGCATCCGGCGAACAGGCCGATGCCGTTCTCGATGCGCTTCAGGCGCTTATCGCCGATAAATTCGGCGAGGAATGCTGAGTCTCCACGCGTTCTGCCGCTTCGCAATCAATTGATATAGACACATAAAGATTTCTTTATGTTGCGTTGTGCTGTGCGTGCTGATCTGCTAATCAGAACGCCAGCCGAAGCCCTTTGTCATTATTTTGTTCGGGGCTTCAAAATCAATTTGATTGGAGCAGATGATGACCGCAAGTCAGGATTTTGTCGTCAAGGATATGAGCCTCGCTGACTGGGGCCGTAAGGAACTCGATATTGCTGAAACCGAAATGCCGGGCCTGATGGCTGCGCGCGAAGAGTTTGGCAAATCACAGCCACTCAAGGGCGCACGCATTTCTGGCTCGCTGCATATGACAATCCAGACAGCTGTCCTGATCGAGACGCTGAAGGCTCTGGGTGCCGATGCGCTGGGCATCGTGCAATATTTTCTCGACGCAGGATCATGCTGCGGCAGCAATTGCAGCAACCGGCACGCCGGTTTTCGCCATCAAGGGCGAAACGCTAGAAGAATACTGGACCTATACCGACAAGATCTTCCAGTGGTCGGATGGTCAGCCGTCCAACATGATCCTCGATGATGGTGGCGATGCCACCATGTACATCCTGATCGGCGCACGCGCTGAAGCTGGCGAAGACGTTCTTTCCAAGCCTGAAAGCGAAGAAGAAGAAGTTCTGTTCGCACAGATCAAGAAGCGTATGGCTGAAACGCCAGGTTTCTTCACCAAACAGCGCGATGCGATCAAGGGTGTGACCGAAGAAACCACCACGGGCGTCAACCGTCTTTACCAGCTGCAGAAGAAGGGTCTCCTGCCCTTCCCGGCAATCAACGTCAATGATAGCGTCACCAAGTCGAAGTTCGACAACAAGTATGGCTGCAAGGAATCGCTGGTTGACGGCATCCGTCGCGGCACCGACGTCATGATGGCTGGCAAGGTCGCCGTCGTTTGCGGTTATGGCGATGTTGGCAAAGGCTCTGCAGCATCGCTCGCAGGCGCAGGCGCTCGCGTCAAGGTCACGGAAGTTGATCCAATCTGCGCGCTTCAGGCTGCAATGGACGGCTTTGAAGTCGTAACGCTCGATGATGCCGCTTCGACCGCCGATATCGTGATCTCGACGACCGGCAACAAGGACGTCATCACGCTTGACCATATGCGCAAGCTGAAGGATATGGCCATTGTTGGCAATATCGGTCACTTCGACAATGAAATTCAGGTTGCAGGTCTTCGTAATCTCAAGTGGACCAATGTGAAGCCACAGGTCGATCTGGTTGAATTCCCGGATGGCAAGCGCATCATCCTGCTTTCGGAGGGTCGTCTGCTCAATCTTGGCAATGCAACGGGCCATCCAAGCTTCGTTATGTCAGCGTCCTTCACCAATCAGGTGCTGGGTCAGATCGAACTCTTTACGCGCACTGACGCGTATAAGAATGAAGTCTATGTCCTGCCAAAGCACCTCGACGAGAAGGTTGCGCGTCTGCATCTCGACAAGCTCGGCGCAAAGCTGACTGTGCTTTCTGAGGAACAGGCCGCATATATCGGCGTAACGCCACAAGGCCCATTCAAGTCGGAACACTACAGGTATTAATTACCCGTTAACCATACTGCTACATCTTGTAGGTCGGGCATCTTTACGTTGCCCGGCCTTTATTTTTGCGTGCAACACGCTTCACGCGGATTCACGGTGAGGGTATTGTGAAGACGAATCAATGTGTTTTGACGGGTGTTTGCGTTGGGCGTTTTTTGCCAGTTCAGGCGAAAGACGGGCGACCTATTCATCCTCGAAACATGTCTGGCTTTCAGCATTGTGGCGATGCGCGAGGGTCCGAATGAAGCATTTTGAAATACAGGAGCACCCTTTTTGAGGAGGCTTCCGGGCGGCGGAGACAAGGGAAATATGCCAGAGGTTGGCTCAACGGGGAGCTTGCGGAGCAAATCCGCATTCAGCGCAGGCAGGCACCTGAAAGGTTCGCTTTCGCTTGGCTTCAGCCCTCTCAAACGGGTCATCCTCAAGGCAACGGTTTCCTTTGCCGCACTTGTTGCGGCGGCTCCGGCAGCATTTGCACAAGGTGCTGAAAATTCCACGCGCATAGACCTGCCATTTGGTGGCAGTGTCGGTGCTTTTGAAGTCATCCAGTTTTCGATTTTTCTGGGTGCCATGGGTGCGGCCCTTTTGTCTGCTGGCTGGCTGATCCGCGACCGTTCCAAGATCGCCAATGAAAACAATGAATTGCGCTCGCGTCTGTCCGATATGGGATTGGCTGCACAACGCAATGACGCATTGCTTAACCTCAAAGATCAGCGCATCGTTGTCTGGGATGCACATGGCGCACGCGCCGATGTCGTCGGACAATTGCCGTTTGATTGCGGTGCGCCGCAGGACCGTTCGCATTTTCTGGCCTTTGGTCGCTGGCTTCGTCCGCAATCTGTGACCGAGCTTGAACGCGCGGTTTCGGCCTTGCGCGAGCAGGCTCATGCTTTTGATCTGACAGTTGAAACTGTCAACGGCACGCTTCTGGATGTTTATGGTCGCACGTCGGGCAGTTTTGCGATTGTGCGCTTCCTGAGCCTTCAAGGCGTGCAGGCGGAGCGCGCAGCATTGCAATCGCAGAACCGCGAACTCTCTGAAAAGCTTGCGCTCTTACGCCATCTGCTGGACCGGATTGAACAGCCGGTCTGGGTGCGTGGTTCCGATGGACGTATCGAATGGGTCAATGGTGCCTATGCGCGCGCAGTGGATGCCGCGGACGGCACGCAGGCAAGCTCGGAAGGCCGGGAGCTTTTTGGCGCGCAGGCCCGTCAGCGTCTGGAGCGCGACCGCTTTGCCGAGCCGGATATGCGTGAGCAAATGCCTGCTGTGGTGCGCGGCGACCGCCGGATCTATGATGTCACCGATGTGAGCGCTGAGGCAGGCTCTGCTGGCCTTGGTTTTGATTTGAGTGAAGTGGAACAGGTGCGTGAGGAACTGAACCGCACCCTGAAGAGCCACGCTGAGACGCTCGATCAGCTTTCGACGGCGGTGGCAATTTTCGATCCGGATATGAAGCTGCAATTCTTCAATCAGGCTTTCGTTTCGCTCTGGTCGCTTGATACGGCATGGCTTGAAACACATCCGAGCAACACACTGCTCTTTGATCGGCTTCGTTCCGAAGGAAAGCTGCCTGAGCAGCCGGAATGGCGAAAGTGGAAGGATTCTCTGCTTTCCGCCTACCGCGCGGTCGAGCCGGAAGAACATATGTGGCACTTGCCGGATACGCGCATCATGCGTGTCGTCGCCAATCCGCATCCGCAAGGTGGCGTGACATGGTTCTTCGAGAACATGACCGAAAAGTTCGAGCTTGAAGGCCGCTACAATACGCTGATCAAGGTTCAGGGTGAAACACTCGACCATCTGGCGGAAGCGGTTGCGGTGTTTGGCTCTGATGGCCGTTTGCGCCTTTCCAATCCATCTTTTGCCGATCTCTGGTCGCTGCCCGCAGCGATTACCGTTGAAGGCACGCATATTTCGACCATTTCCAAGCTCTGCGGCCAACGCGGCGGCGATGGTATCTGGGACGATTTCGTTTCCTCAGTCACTGGGTTCCTTGACGAACGCAACGGGCGCATGGGGCAGGTGGAGCTTGATGATGGTGTCATCCTTTCTTTTGCCGTGGTGCCGCTGCCTAAAGGTCAGACGATGCTCACCTTCATCGATGTCACCGATACGGTGCGTGTGGAACGGGCATTGAAGGAAAAGAACGAAGCGCTTTCGCTCGCCGATCAGATCAAGAACGACTTCGTGCAGCATGTTTCCTATGAGCTGCGCTCGCCGCTGACCAATATCATCGGCTTTACCGAACTGCTGCAAACGCCAACCTTTGGTTCGCTCAACGAACGCCAGCTCGAATATCTAGATCATATCGGCACGTCGTCTGCGGTGCTTCTGACCATCGTCAACGACATTCTTGACCTTGCGACGGTCGATGCCGGTATCATGCAACTCGATATTGATGATGTATCGGTGACCAACGAGATTTCCGCTGCTGCAAAGCGCGTCAGCGAGCGTCTGCACGAACATGATATCGGGCTCGATATCGATATTGCTGACGATGTCGAAACCTTTAGAGCCGATGCCAACCGCGTGCGGCAGGTCCTGTTCAACCTTTTGTCCAATGCATCCAATTATGCGCCGGAAGGTTCGACGGTCGCGCTTCAAGTGGCTCGCGATGGTACGGATATCGTCTTTGCCGTGCATGATGATGGCCCGGGCATGCCGGGCGATGTGCTGGATACGGTTTTCAAGCGTTTTCAGGCCTATCAGAATGGCGGGCGCAAGCGGGGCGTGGGCTTGGGACTTTCCATCGTCAAAAGCTTTGTCGAGCTGCATGGTGGCCGCGTAGAGATCGAAACAGGTGCGGATATTGGAACGACGGTTATTTGTCGCTTCCCATCGGAGCGCGCAGCTTCCGTGTTGCCGCCGAATAAGGTAAATGGTGCTGCATGAGCACCCCAATCAATAGCCCGATAACCCGTCTTGAATTGTTCCTGCCCGATGAAGCCGCTACACAGCGCTTTGGCGAGGATTTCGCTTTAGCGCTGATCAAAGGCGATCTCGTCACTTTATCGGGCGATCTTGGTGCCGGTAAATCCTCGCTCGCCCGCGCGATCATCCGTGCGATTGCCGATGATGAGGGGCTTGAGGTGCCAAGCCCGACATTCACGCTGGTGCAGAGCTATGAGGCTTTGCGCATCCCCGTGGCGCACGCTGATCTTTACCGGATTTCGCATGGTGAGGAGCTGGACGAACTGGGGCTTGTCGAATTCCTCGAAGATGGTGTGGTGCTGTCCGAATGGCCGGAGCAGGCGGAAGGTTTTCTGCCGGAGCCAAGCTTCGCCGTGACATTAACCCATGAAGGGCAGGGCGGCGCATTGCCATTGCAGGTCCCGAGGCTGCGATTGCGCGGCTTCAGCGTACGCTCGACATCCGGGCTTTCCTTGAAAACAACGACCGGGCAGCTGCCACACGCCGCTATTTGCAGGGCGATGCTTCACCGCGCAAATATGAGATCATTACAAGCGCACATGGTGTCGAAGTTCTGATGAATGCACCGGCGATGCCCTATGATCCACCGCTGCGCAACGGAAAATCCTATCGCCAGCTCGCGCATATTGCAGAGAATATTCAGGCTTTCGTGGCTATTGACGGCCTGCTTGCAGCGCATGGTTTGCGGGTGCCAGAAATGCGCGCAATGGATATTGATGCGGGGCTTCTGATCCTTGGATCTGGGAACAGAAGGCATCCGCGCACCCTCCGGCGAACCTGTCGCTGAACGCTATGAGGCAGCGGGACGGTTTCTGGCGCATCTTCACGGTGTTCAGTGGCCAGATCAGGCGCCGGTTCCGGGCCATCTCGATCATATCATTGCAGGATTTGACCGCGATGCGATGATCATGGAAGTGAGCCTCGTGGGACAATGGTATGCGCCACGCATCATGGGCCGCAAGCTTACTGAAGCCGAAGTTGCAGCCTATGAGGCGGCATGGGATGAGGTTCTGACCGATATCGCCGATTGCGAAAAAAGCCTGCTGCTGCGCGATTATCACTCACCAAACCTGTTCTGGTTTGAGGATGCGAAAGGTGTAGACAAAATCGGCACCATCGACTTTCAGGACGCGATGATCGGGCCAGCTGCCTATGATGTGGCTTCACTGGCGCTTGATGCCCGCGTGACGATTACGTCGGAGCTCGAAAAGGCAGTGGTTGATGCCTATTGTGATGAACGCCGCAAGCTTGGCCATGTGTTTGACGAAGCGGCTTTCCGGATGGCCTATGCCGCTATGGGTGCGCAGCGCAACGCCAAGCTGCTGGGCTTGTTCGTGCGTCTTGATGAGCGTGATGGCAAGCCGCATTATCTCGCGCATCTGCCACGCATTCATGACTATCTCGGTCGCGTCTTAAAGCATCCGGTCATGGCGCCGGTAGCCCGCTGGTTTGACGATCTCGCTTTGCTGGAGCAACAATGACACTTCCTGATACAGCGATCATGCTTGCAGCAGGTCTTGGCAAGCGTATGCGCCCGATCACCGAAACCATGCCCAAGCCACTGGTTAAGGTTTCTGGTAAGCCGCTGATCGACTGGGGGCTGGATGCGCTGGCAGTAGCAGGCGTTGAGAATACAATCGTCAATGTTCATTACTTAGCCGACCAACTGATCGACTATCTTGCCAACCGTGCAGAGCCGAAAATCACGATCTCCGACGAGCGCGATCTGCTACTTGATTCCGCGGGTGGTATCGTCAATGTGCTGCCGCAGCAGGGGGTAGGCCGTTCTACGTACTCAATGCCGATACGTTCTGGGTTGGGGATGAAGCAAAGCCGAATATCACGGCTCTTCGTGATGCATGGGACGATGCCTGCATGGATATCCTTCTCATGACGGCCCGGCTCGATCAGGCAACAGGTTTTGAAGGCAAGGGCGACTTCGTTGCGGATGTTGAGGGGCGCTTGCGCCGTCTGCGCGATGTCGCGGGCGATCCCGTCATCTATGCCGGTGCAGCAATCATTCATCCGCGTATTTTGCGAAAGCCGAGCGGGTGTTTCATCGCTCAACCGCTATTTTGATGAAGCCATTGCAGCCGGGCGTCTTTATGGTATGCCCATGACCGGGCATTGGCTGACGGTGGGAACACCGGAAGCAATCGGCGAGGCGGAGGCTGTGCTTTCCGCAATTGCGTAAGGAGAGCATGGCGGAATGACCATTACGAGGCCAAAGCTTTTTTCCATTCCATCCGGCACAGCTTTTCTACCAGCCTTTGCCAAGGCACTTCTGGAAGGCCGTTTGATTGAAGGCTTTCCGGGTAATGTGTCTGATCCACTGGCACTAGCGAGCGCCACCATCTATGTGCCGACGCGCCGCGCGCCGCGCGTGCGCTTCGTTCCATTCTGGTTGATATGAATCCGGCTAAATCTGCGATCCTTCCACCATTCGCCCGTTGGGCGATGTGGACGAAGACGCGGCTTTTCAACGCGGCTACAAGCGGCATATTCGATCTCAATCCGCCAATTGGCAAGGCCGAGCGCCTGCTATTGTTGGCGCGTCTCATTCGTCCATGGCGTGAATCGCTGCCTGCGCATGTGCGGGCGCTGTTTGGGGTCGATGATATTTCGGTTCCCGCAACAACCTCTGACGCGATTTGGCTCGTGATCTGGCTGGCCTGATGGACCAGGTCGAAACCGACAATGCCAAATGGAGCGAGCTTGCCACATTGCGCCTGATGACCTTGCCGACTGGTGGCAGGTTACGCTCGGCTTTCTCGATATTGTCACGAAACTCTGGCCGGAAATTCTGGAAGAGCGCAAGCTGTCCAATCCGGCAGCGCACCGCAATGAACTGATCTGGGGCGAGGTGCGACGACTGCGCGATCATCCGCCTCAGGGGCCTGTGATTGCGGCTGGTTCCACAGGCTCCATTCCCGCGACTGCCGAGCTCGTTTCAGTCATTGCCCGACTGCCGCAAGGCGCTGTGGTTCTGCCGGGACTGGATCGTGATCTTGATGAAGGCGCGTGGAACATGCTGGGGGCCTCGGATGATAATCCGTCCACCTTCGGCCATCCGCAATATGGTCTCCACAAGTTGTTGCAGGCCATTGGGTGTTGCGCGAGGACGTCGAGCATATCGAAGATATGCCGGTTAACAAGCGCGTGCTGGAGCGTGTGGTCAGCGAAGCACTGCGACCGGCGGAAACCACGGATGCATGGAGCCTGCTTAACCGCGATGCGGATATGCAGCCCCAAGCATTGCTGCAATCGGCTCAAAAGATCGATCTGATTGAAACCGCTAATGAGCGTGAGGAAGCGCTGGCAGTGGCCCTGGCGCTTCGCGATGCGATCAGCGATGAAAACAAGACCGCTGCATTGGTTACTGCCGATAGAAATCTCGCGCGCGTGGTGGGCGAACTCGCCCGCTTTGGCATCGACGCCGATGATTCCGGCGGCCGCCATTTGCGCGATATCGAAACCGCGACGCTGATGCGTCTCATGGTCGAAACGGTGTTCAACCCCGGCGATCCGGTGGCCCTATTGGCGCTGGTCAAGCATCCGATGCTGCGGCTTGGTGGCAAACGTATCGAACGGCGACTGGCTGCGGAAACGCTTGAATTGGTGGCGTTCCGTGGCGGTACGGGTAGGGCATCGATCATCGATCTTCCCGCCTTTTTCGATCGCCGCATGGAAGAAAGCGCCAGCCAGTCATGGCAACCGGCATGGCACGCGACTGTTACGCCTGACATGATTGAAGCGGCGCGCGCGCTTTGCGTGAACCTGTCGGAAGCTGTTGCGCCGCTGGCACCTTTTGCCACCATTAACCGGCGAACGGATATTGGCGAGATTACACGGGCAACTGTGGAAGCGCTGGAAAATCTGGCGCGTGATGAAAGCGAAAGCGTCACGCGTTATTATTCCGGGGAGCATGGCGAGAAGTTGGCTTCATTTCTGCGTCAGCTTGTGGCGAGCGAAGCGGGACTGGATTTTGAGGCTATTGAATGGCCCGCAATTCTTGAAGCTCTGATGTCGGGCGAAACCGTTAAGCCACATCCGGGCGGCCATCCGCGCGTCTTCATCTGGGGTGCGCTGGAAGCGCGTTTGCAGACCATGGATACGTTGGTGATCGGTGGCCTCAACGAAGGCACATGGCCCGCCAAGACGCGCAATGATCCGTTCATGTCGCGCCCTATGAAGGCGATGATCGCGCTTGATCCACCTGAGCGCCGTACCGGCCTTGCAGCGCACGATTTCCAGATGGCGCTCGGCATGGATCATGTCGTGCTGTCGCGTTCGCAGCGTTCGGACAATGCACCAACTATTCCGTCGCGCTGGTTGCAGCGGCTTGAAACGGTTCTGGGTTCAGATGTGACCAAGGATATGCGCTCGCGTGGGCAACGTTTTATCCATTGGGCGCGTGAAATCGATCAGGCGCCTGATGTGCCTTTTGTCAAACGCCCGGAACCGGCACCGCCCGTAAGCGCACGGCCCAAGCATTTTTCGGTCACGGAAATCGAAACCCTGCGTCGCGATCCGCGATCTTTGCCAAAAGATTCTGAAACTGCGTCCGCTGGAGCCGTTGATCCGCGATCCGGCAGCTGCAGAACGTGGGACGCTTTTTCACGACATTCTCGGGCATTTCACCGAAGAGGGCATTGATCCGCTGGCTCCCGATGCAGCCGTGCAGCTCGAAGAATTTGGCCGGCATTTCTTTGGCGAAATGGATCTACCCATTGAGATAGAAGCAGTCTGGTGGCCGCGTTTTACCGCTCTTATTCCGCAATTCCTCGAATGGGAGCGGGAACGCGCTTATAATGTTCAAACCCGCTTTGCCGAAATTTCGTCGGATAAGCGCGAGGTTGAAAGTCTTGGCATCACTTTGTCGGGCCGTGCCGATCGTATCGATCTGATGCGTGATGGGACAGCGGAAGTGATCGATTATAAGACCGGCTCCACGCCATCGCCAAGACAGGCGCATGTTCTCTTGTCGCCACAGTTGGCGCTGGAAGCAGCTCTTCTTGCGCGGGGTGCTTTTTCCGATCTGGGCGCGGTTCGAGCGTCTGATCTGACCTATGTGCGATTGCGGGCAGGCGGCGAGGTGAAGCCCGAGTCGATTTTAAAAATTGGCAGGCCGCCTTCGGAAAAAACTGCACCCGCCCTTGGTGAAGAGGCATGGCAGCGACTGGCGCAGTTGCTGACCGACTATCAGAATCCGGCTAAGGGTTATCTTTCCCGCGCGCTTCCTTTTCGTGAGACAGATTTGACGGGCGATTATGATCATCTGGCACGCGTGCTGGAATGGTCCGCTGGTGGTGATGCTGGCGGGAGGGCGGCGAATGAAAAGCAACGTGTGATTCCACCGGAAACAATTGCAGCGCAGGCCAGTGCCGCCAATCCGCTGGCCTCTGTCTGGTGTCGGCCAATGCCGGTTCCGGCAAGACTCACGTTTTGACTGAGCGCGTTATCCGGCTGCTGCTCGAAGGCACCGACCCGTCGAAAATTCTCTGCCTCACCTATACCAAGGCGGCAGCGGCCGTCATGCAGAACCGTGTTTTTGCGCGATTGTCTGAATGGGCAATGTTGCCGGATGAGGATTTGGCCGACAGGCTTGTCAAGCTTGAAGGCAGGCGTCCGGGAGCGACACGGCTTGCCGTGGCACGCAGGCTTTTTGCGCGGGCGCTTGAAACGCCAGGCGGGCTGAAAATCCAGACCATCCGCATTCTGCGAAGCGATCCTGCATCAGTTCCCGCTTGAGGCGAACATCGCAGGCCACTTCGAGATGATGGACGATCTCATGCAGGCGGCCCTTGTTGGCGAAGCGCGCCGCAGCTTGAGACCGCACATGGCGGCGGCGATCCGGAACTGGCAAACGCTTTTGCCGATGTCATGCAGGCAGCAGGCGAGATGGGTTTGCAGGCACTGCTTGATGAAGCCGTGGGCCGCCGCAATGGCTTGCAGCAATACATTATGGCGCTTGGCAATGCGGATGAGCGCAGCGAGACTTTGCACCGGCATTTCCGTTTCAGGCCCGACACGCGCGAATCCGATCTACTGGATGATATGTGGCCGGTGCCGGAATTTTCCGAAGATGCACTCGATCTCATTTTGTCGATCCAGAAGGGTGCGGCACGCGCGCATGACTTCGCGTTGCAGCTCAAGCAATATGAGAAAGTGAAAAGCAGTTTCGACAAGGAAGCCGTTCTGCGTGCTTCCTTCCTGAAGGCGACGGGCGAGGCCAAATCCGGGTCTTATGTGGGCTCGGCTGCCGTAAAAGCTGCTGCCGGATTTCGAAGAAGATTTTAATGCCGCAGCAATGCGTGTTGAACTTGGTCTCGACAAGATCAAGGAGCTGCGGCTTATCCGGCTAAATCTGGCCGGGCTCACACTCATTGATAATCTCCTGCAGCGCTATCATGATTTGAAACGCAAGCGCGGCCTGCTCGACTTTGAAGACCTAATTACCCGCACGGTGGCGCTTCTGGCGCGTGATGGGGCAGGGCAATGGGTGCAGTATAAGCTTGATCGCGGCATTGATCATATTCTGGTCGATGAAGCACAGGATACCAGTCCCGATCAGTGGCAGGTCATCCGCATGTTGTCGGAAGAGTTTTTCTCAGGCCTCGGTCAGCGCAACGTGCAGCGCACGCTGTTTGCCGTGGGCGATGAAAAGCAGTCGATCTACTCGTTTCAGGGGGCCGTGCCGGAAGACTTTGCTATTCAAGGTAAAGCCATCAGTGCCAAGGCTCGTGATGCAGACCTTACGTTTAAAGAGGTCCGCCTGAATTTCTCGTTCCGCTCTGCGCCAGATGTTTTGCAGGCGGTAGATGAAGTGTTCTCGCGTCCAGAGGCTAATCGCGGCTTGTCAGGGGCCACCGTTCACTCTGCCATTCGCGATCAGGAGCCGGGTGAGGTAGAAATCTGGGATATGCTGACGCCGGAAGTGGTTGAGGAGCCGGATGACTGGCGCGTGCCGGTCGACCACTTGCAGGCACCTGCCATAAAACTTGCCGAACAGATTGCAGAAACCATTCGCTACTGGCTTGATCGCGGCGAAACCATTCCAGGTCAGAACCGCAAACTTGCGCCGAAAGATATTATGGTGCTGGTTCGTAAGCGCGATCAGTTCATGCCAGCGCTTTCGCGGGCACTCAAAGAGCGCCATGTGCCGGTGGCTGGTGCCGACCGCCTCAAGCTTACAAGCCACATCGCCATTCAGGATTTGATGGCGCTGGGGCGTTTCGTTTACAGCCGTCAGATGATTTGTCATTGGCTTCGCTTCTAAAAGTCCGCTGTTTGGCTGGGATGATGACAGGCTGTTTGCATTGGCCAATCCGCGCAAGAGCGGCGAAACACTGTTTGAGCGTCTCTATCATGCATCCCTTGAAGAACCGGCATTGATCGGTGTGCACAAGACGCTGAGCCGCTGGCGCAATATGGCCGATACCATGCCAATCTTCGAGTTCTATGCGCGGGTTTTGAGTGCGGATGGTGCTCGGCGTAAGTTGCTTGCGCGGCTTGGGCCGGAAGCAGGCGATATTATCGACGAATTTCAGAACTATGCGCTTTCCGCTGAACGCGCTGCCTGCCGGGCATGCAGGCATTTCTGGAAACGCTCGATGCAGCCTCGCCGCAAATCAAGCGCGAACTTGATCAGGGCCGCAACGAAGTGCGTATCATGACGGTTCATGCCGCCAAAGGGCTTGAAGGCGCTGTAGTGTTTCTGGTTGATCCGGGCAATGCCGTCTGGAGCGGGACGCGCGCACCAAAGCTCATTCCGTTTGATCTTACTAATGATGGACCACAGGTGAAAGGCTATCTCTGGCAACCCAATGCTGGTTATCAAACCGGCTTTCTGGCTTCGCAGATTGAGGGCCTGAAGGTGCGCGCCGAAGAAGAATATCGCCGCCTGCTCTATGTAGGAATGACGCGTGCGGAGGACCGGCTGATTGTCTGTGGCTATCGCGGATCGCGTGAAAGCGGCGAGACATGGCACAGGCTGGTCGAAGATGCGCTGACAACAAAGGCTGAAACCTTTGTGCACCCGGTTTCGGGCGTTGCCGCCCGACGCTACCGCAACACGCCGCGCGGTTTGACTGAGATTGCCGAGCCTGAAGTGGTGCAAGTCGCAGAACTGCCGCCACTGCCAGACGACTTTAAAAAGCCGATAAAGCCGGAACCGGGGCTGCCGCGTCCCCTTGCCCCATCGGGCGCATCGGCATTGATTGAAGCGGATGAGGAGCCACCGCTCGATACGTTGTCGCCCGTTCTGGGACAGAGCGGCGAGACGTCGGCTTTCGCGTTAAGGCGCGGTACGGCGATCCATATGCTGCTGCAATATCTGCCCGAAGTGGCGATAAATGAGCGTGAAAGCTTGCGCAGGACTATCTCGCGCGCATTGCTTCCGACTGGCCCGAAGCTGAACGCGCGAAAGCCTGGGCGAGTGTGGCAACCATTCTGGCTGATCTAAAGTTTGCGCCGGTCTTTGCCAAAGGATCGCGTGGTGAAGTGGCGGTCATGGGTACGATCAATCTCGGCGGAAAAGACCATGCCGTGTCAGGGCAGATCGACCGCATCAGCGTTGACGAAGCTCGCGTTCTGATCGTGGATTATAAAACCAATCGCCCGCCGCCAAAGAGTGTTGAAGCCGTACCTTTCGCCTATCGCGCGCAGCTGGCGCTCTATCGGGAATTGCTTGCGCCTCTCTATCCGGGACGGGTAGTCGAGGCCGCTTTGTTGTTCACCGAAGGGCCATATCTGCTGCCATTGCCAGAAGCTTCAATGGATGAAGCACTGAAGGCGCTCAGTGACTCTCAAGGAAAGGTGACCAACCAGAACTTGACGGATGGCAGTCAACACGCCACATGATATAGTCAAATGAGCAGTTTCTCTTGAGTCTTTTGCTCTCAAACAGATATGAGGATAGCCCTATGGCAACCGTAAAGGTCGATAACAGCAATTTTCAGTCGGACGTTCTTCAGTCGAGCGAGCCTGTCGTCGTGGATTTTTGGGCTGAATGGTGCGGTCCATGCAAGATGATCGCTCCGGCTCTTGATGAGATTGCCGCTGAAATGGCTGGTCAGGTTAAGATCGCCAAGGTCAATATCGACGAAAATCCTGAACTCGCCGCACAGTTTGGCGTGCGTTCGATCCCAACGCTGCTGATGTTCAAGGATGGCGAACTCGCCGCCAACATGGTTGGCGCTGCTCCAAAGAGCCGCCTTGCCGACTGGATCAAGGCTTCTGCTGCTTAATCAGCAAGCTTCTGATTTGTGACAAAACCCGGCCTTTGTGCCGGGTTTTTTGTTGCGCTCATGATGCCCCGAAAGCGCAAGCATTCAAAGCTTCAATGAACTGAGAAAATACTGTTACAAATGAGGCCTATTCCCCGTGCAGTCTCAAAGCTGGCCGTCGTTCATCCGGCGGTCGCCATCGTTCGGGGTAAAGCATGCTTATTAATCGTCGTCACGCATTGGGTTTGATGGAGCTGCTGCCGGCACTTTCGTCTTGCCGGGCATCGTTCGCGCCAACCAGCGCCGCTCGATCACGATCGCGGTGCAGAAGATCACCAACAACAACACGCTCGACATCTGGAACGAGCAGTCGAATGTTGGCGAGCGTGTCTTCTTCCCGAATTTGTGGGAAGGTCTCATCCTGCGTGACTGGATGGGCAATCAGGGACCTGTTCCCGGCCTTGCCACCGAGTGGAAGCGTCTTGATGACAAGACCATTGAGTTGAAGCTGCGTCAGGGTGTGAAGTTCCACAATGGCGATGAACTGACGGCTGAAGACGTGGTTTCTCGTTCTCCGATGAGCGCCTTTTGCAGGTACTGAGCCATCGGGTGGCAAGACGCTTTACGAAGCAAACTTCAAGCCGCAGACCGAAAAAGAACTGCCAGCTGCAATTCCGGGCATTTCGCGTCGCCTGTGGCCAGCCCTTCGCGGTGTCGAAGCTGTCGACAAATATACCGTGCGTTTCCACAATGCGACACCTGACGTCACACTTGAAGGCCGCCTCTACGCCTTCGGTTCGCAGATTGCCAACAAGCGCGCCTGGAACGAAGCAAAGTCCTATACCGATTGGGCTCGTAAGCCAGTCACAACCGGCCCTTACAAGGTTGCTGACTATAAGCCAGACGTAGAACTGGTGCTTGAAGCGCACGACGAATATTGGGGCGGTCGCCCGCCATTGCAGCAGATCCGCTTCGTCGAAGTGCCGGAAGTTGCAAGCCGCGTAAACGGTTTGATTTCCGGTCAGTATGACTTCGCCTGCGATCTTCCACCAGATCAGATCGGCAATGTTGCGAACAATCCGGGTCTCGAAGTCCAGAGCTCGACCATCTGGAACCATCGCACGACGATTTTCAACACGCAGAATGAAGTGCTGCGCGATCCGCTGGTTCGCCGCGCGATGACTCATTCGATCGACCGTCAGGCAATCGTGGATTCGCTCTGGGCCGGTCAGACTGTTGTGCCTGCTGGTCTGCAGTTTGAAAGCTTCCGCACCTCCGATATGTTCATCGAAGGCTGGGAACCACCACAGTTCGACCGGAACTCGCCCGCGATCTGCTCAAGCAGGCCAATTATAAGGGCGATGCGATCCCTTACCGTCTGCTCAACAACTACTACACCAACCAGACCCCGACTGCTCAGGTTCTCGTTGAAATGTGGAAGCAGGTTGGTCTGAATGTCGAGATCGAGATGAAGGAAAACTGGGCGCAAATCCATGATCCGGCAGGCACCAAGGGTGTTCGCGACTGGTCGGCATCCAACAACATCAACGATCCGATCACACCGATGGTGGTGCAGTTTGGCCCGAACGGCGAAGTCCAGCAGAAGAAGGACTGGTCGAACGACGAGATCAACAAGCTGTCGGTCATCATGGAAACCTCGACAGACCGCGGAGAGCGCAAGAAGGCGATCAAGCGTATGCTTGAAATCTGCGAGCGCGAAGATCCGGTTTACAGCGTGCTGCATCAGAATGCTGTGTTCACCGGCATGAAGAAGGAACTGAAGTGGAAAGCCGCTCCGGCCTTCGCCATGGATTTCCGTTCAAACAACTGGAACGTCTGATCCTGATGAATGGTTGACGCGATTAAAATCAGCCATTTTCCTTTTCATGAAATGCATCTGAAAATCGCCAGTAACCGCGATTGACCGAGCGAAAGGCGGTGGCATTCGTCTCCATTCGGTT
>NZ_PYSY02000002.1:0-962500 GCF_003049685.1 Brucella pituitosa
CAGCGATAACGCGCAGATTGACAGCGCGAGGCTCCCCGTCATCGACGGCAATTCGCGTTCTTCGACGACACGCAAGAGTTTGCCTTGTAAGCTTGCTGACATGCTGTCGATTTCATCTAAGAAAAGGGTGCCGCGGTCCGCATCGGCTATGCGTCCGCGTTGAATTCTATTGCCGAAAAGCACGTCATCGGCAATCGCGTCGGGGAGTGCTGCACAGTCGATTGCGACAAAGCCGCGAGCATGGCGTGTGCTCCAGCGATGAAGCAGTCGGGCAACAAGTTCCTTTCCGGTGCCAGTTTCGCCTTCGATCAGCACATCTACATCGACACGCAAGCTGGCGGATAGTCTCTCGCAATCGCACCATAACGGGTGTTTCCCCCAGCAACGGGAAATCTTGCTCAGCTTCCGCAGCGGCTTTGCGAAGTCTGCGGTTTTCGAGAACCAGACGGCGCATTTCCAATGCCCGACGAACGCTTGAAACCATGTGATCGGCAGAGAAAGGCTTCGCAATAAAGTCGAAGGCACCTTTTTTGAGTGCTGCCACTGCCATGCTGATGTCGCCATGTCCGGTCATGAGGATGACTGGCAACTCGGGTCGCGTGTCAGCAGCGCTTCCATCACGGCATGACCATCAATGCGTGGCATCCGGATATCTGTGACGACGATCCCGGGAAAGTCGGCACTCAGATTGGCAAGTGCCGATTGTCCATCACCATAGGTCTCTATATCCAGACCAGCGATCTCGAAAGAATCCGCAAGCGCTGTGCGAAATGCCACGTCATCATCGATCAACATGACGCGGAGTGGTTCAGTGCCTGTCATGCTTGTTTTGCTCGCTTTACCGTGGCTGAGAAGGCAGCGCCGCCCAATGGCGAAGGCACGATACGCAACGTGCCTTCGAGTTCTGTCATGATGTCGCGTGCAATACCCAGCCCGAGGCCCAAACCTTCCGGCTTTCCGGTTACAAAGGGGCTAAACACTTCATCGCCCAATGCCTGATCTATGCCGGGTCCATTATCCGCGACAATCAGGGACACAAGTTGTTCCTCTTCTGAGATGAACAAAGCGATGCGCGGTTCAGATTTTCAGCAACTGCATCAAGCGCATTTTGCAGCAGATTGACCAACACTTGTTCCAGCCGGACGCGATTTGCGAGAACCTGAAAATTGGAACGGTTGGGCATTTCAAGTCACACCAGTATTGCGAAAGCGGTCGCCCATCAAAGAAGCGTGCCTTCGATCAGCTCATCAAGACGGACCGGGGCCAAATCCCGGTGTCCGCGTCGGGCAAAGCGCCGCATTTCCTGCGTGATGGAACCAATACGGGAGGTAAGTTCGATGGAAGTGACCAAATTGGCTGCGACTTTGTCCAGCTTGCCCTTCGCCAGGTGATGTTGTGCATTTTCTGTAAGTGTCTGAATGGTGGCGACGGGTTGGTTGATCTCATGGACAAGACCTGCGGTGATAGACCCCAGTGATGCGAGCCTGTTTGCCTGCCCCAGCTCTTCACGTGCTTCCCGAAAGCGTTTGTCGGCGCGTTCGCGCTCTGCCATTTCAGCGCTGAGTTCGGCGGTGCGTTCTGCAACTGCAGATTCAGAGCAGCGCGGTCTGCAGCCAGACGTGCCGCGCGCGTTATTCGCCAATAAACCGCACCGGCAATCACGATGAGGACCAGCAATGCCGACACAGTTATAAGTCGTGCCAGATCATGTGCTGCTCGCATTGATGGGGCTACGGGTTCAACATGGAGAAGTCTTAATTCTGTTCCGGCAATCGGCTCGCTCACAGTGAAAACTTTGCACCGGATGGTCCGCGCATCATGCTTTCAGGCTCGAAAGCATAGTGACTGGGTTACAAGTCTGCGACGTTGAACTGTCCGCTCTGGCCTATCTTTGTGCGTTCCGCTTCGGAGATTGGTAGAAACGAGCGAAGGTCTTCTGCCTTATCCGTGGATGCCAATATGATGCCACGAGGATCAACGACGAAAGTTTGGCCGGGATCGTTCGACCACGTTTGGACAAGCCGGTGAAACTCAAATTTGACGACTACAACACCAACCGGATTGGCTTCATCGCCAATGCGCCTTGCGAGGAATAGGCCAAAGCGCCTGCTAAGATCGCCTATGGCATAATATTCAGCAGCCCAGCCATCGCGCCTTGAAAATAAGGACGGTAGCCGTAATTGCGCCCAACGAAACTTTCAGGCGTATTGGCATTGGAAGAAGCAATGACGGTGCCATCGCGTTTGACGACATAAATGATCGGTGAGCCGATCTCATAGGCAAGGAATTTCAACTTTTCGTTTAGTCGTTCTGTAGATTCTCGCGTTTCACCAGCAAGGACGTCGTGAAGGTCGCTATATTCTTTCAGAACAACCGGAAGCAGGCGGAACTTGGCCAGTTCGCTATCGATAAGGCGGGTTTGCTGACGCGCTACAAGCGTCGCATCCTCGCTCAAACGATCAAGTGCACTTGTCTCCGTCCACGACCGTGCAGTCGTCCAGAGGCCTATCGCCAGCAAGAACGCGAGCGCAATCATCAGGATTCTGCTGAGCTGCCGCCGTTTTTTCATTTGTGCAGGATTATGCATTTATTTGAATAATGTCACGCAGATTTTTGCATAAATGGCGTGTTCAGAATGTGTCAAAATCGAGATTCTGCGAGTTAATTCAACAAACTAAAATTTTTAATCCACTGCTCTGGCGGTCGGCAGCCAGGTCCCATTTTGGTACCACTTCGAAAATGGGAGTTTCGTAGGGAGGAGCTAATCCGTGCAACCACAAAACCATGTCTTTGTTCTCGCCCAGTTTCTTGAAGGAGATTTGGGTGTTGCGATACAGGCTCAGGAAACTGAAAGTCGGCCTGACTAAGGGCGCGGATCCAGAAACCAATCAATCAAGCCCATTTCCCAATAGGGGTTTCGCCTTTTAAGCCCGTCCTGGCGCTGTCGCGACAATCCTCAAGGAAATCAGAAACACCCGGAAATATGTGCGGCTACTGACGCGCTCACCACGGTGAACCTCAAAATCGTGAGATTTGAAGGAGTGACCGCATGGTCTCAATAACGTCCGAACAGAGTGCTGCGCGAGCACCAACAGCCGACTGAAATCCATTATTGGCGGATCGACCGGTAATCTCGTCGAATGGTTTGACTGGTACGTGTACGCAGCCTTCACGCTCTATTTCGCACCGCATTTTTTTCCGTCGGAAAGCCAGACCGCGCAACTTTTGAGCGCTGCTGCAGTTTTTGCCGTTGGTTTCATCATGCGCCCGATCGGTGCGTGGATCATGGGCATCTATGCTGATCGCAAGGGCCGTAAGGCAGGTCTGGCGCTGTCCGTGACGCTAATGTGCGCAGGTTCGCTTATTATTGCCCTGACACCCGGCTATGAAACTATTGGCCTTGTTGCCCCGGCGCTTCTGGTTCTTGCACGCCTGATGCAGGGTCTGTCTGTTGGCGGTGAATATGGTGCCAGCGCGACCTATCTATCCGAAATGGCGGGCAAAAGCCGTCGCGGCTTCTTTTCGTCTTTCCAGTATGTGACGCTGATCTCCGGCCAGCTTTTGGCAATTCTGCTACTGATCGTGCTTCAGAGCACAATGGAAACTTCTGCTCTTGAATCCTGGGGCTGGCGTATTCCGTTCTTCATCGGTGCATTGCTTGCGGTTGTTGTCTTCTGGCTACGCCGTGGCCTTGCTGAAACCGAGAGCTTCAAGAATGCTAAAACCAAGGACGCCCCGAAGTCTGGCTTCTGGACGCTGATCAAGTATCATCCGAAGGAAACCGCACTGGTCATGCTTCTGACCGCTGGTGGTACGCTCGCCTTCTACGCATACTCAATTTATATGCAGAAGTTCCTGGTCAATACATCTGGCTTCAGCCGCGAAGTGGCGAGTCAGATCAACGCGGTCACTCTGTTCATCTTCATGTGCCTTCAGCCTGTCGCCGGTGCATTATCGGACAAGATTGGCCGCAAGCCGCTGATGATTGCCTTCGGTGCGGCGGGCGTACTGTTTACCTATCCGATCTTTGCGACGCTTGAGCAGACGCGTGACCCATGGGTTGCCGGGATGCTCGTCATGGGTGCTCTGATCATTGTAACTGGTTACACCTCGATCAACGCAGTGGTGAAGGCAGAACTCTTCCCAGCTCATATCCGCGCACTTGGTGTGGCGCTGCCTTACGCTCTTGCGAATACGTTGTTTGGCGGAACTGCGGAATATGTAGCGCTGAGCTTCAAGAATGGTGGTTGGGAGCGTGGCTTCTACTGGTACGTAACCGTCATGATCGGTATTTCACTGATCGTCTATCTTCGGATGCGCGATACCAGCAAAGACAGCATGATCAAGGAAGACTAATCGACACAAATACCGGGCTATTAGCCCGGTATTTTTTATTCCGCTTCCGCTCTTTTGCTGCCAAAAGGAGGGGACTTTTCTGAAATCGTTTGGGCTGCATTCTGAATGAGCGGCCCAAAACTTTCGCTGAAGCCTTCGGCCGTCCATTCCTGAAGGCTGCCTGCTACATGGATTGCGCCGACAGGGGCGCCCCTCCAATCAAGAATCGGAGCGCCAATAGCAACTTCATGATTGAGAAGCTGCTTGCACAATAGGGTGTCCGTTCACGCGCTGCGCGAACATGCTCCATCCCCCTTCCAGATCGCGGACAGTGTGCTGTGTGAATGGTGTCATATCCGACCGGTTAACGATGTCGGCAATTGTGTTGTCAGGCAGCCGCGAGAGAATGGCCACACCACCCGCCGTGCAATAAGTGGGAACTGCATTCCCGACGATGGTCGCACTGAAAACTTCGTGTTTTGACGGCATACGCAGGGCGTAAATTACGCGAACATCGTCAAAAAGAGACAGATCAACACGCTCGCTGACCCGGCGCCGGAGTTCCAGCATGACCGGATTTGCGCGCTGCAACATGGGGTTGAGCCGCAACAAATCGTAAGTCATGTCGAGAATACGCAAGCCCGGCAGATAACCACGATCTTCAGGGTCGCGTGCCAGCATATTCAACTTCAGAAGCGAATGAACAATGCGCTGGGCAGCGCTGCGATCAATGCCTGCTGCGGTTGCAACCTGACTGAGCGACAAGGGATGTCGCGCGCTGAAATGCAGACATGACTGCAACCGTTCGTGCGACCGAGCGCAAAACAACGGGTCATCCTTGAAAGCTTCCGCTTCATCCGGATCGAAAGTGGATATGCCGCGCAGGTCTCGAAATGTGTTCATGGGAAAAAGCTTTAATCCAGATTCAAGGATTGACAAGGATCAAAATTGGTCCCTATCATAAAAATCAATATAGATGTATCGCTGACAGATACACATCACAGCCCGAGGGGCAAATCAGAAAATGGGAGTACGCTCGTGTCAAAACGCGTGGCTGTAGCTGGCTTTTGCATGAAACAAACACGTTTGCTGCCGCTCCTGCAACCATGGCAGCATTCGTTCAGGGCGGCGGATATATCCCGCTTTCGCGTGGTGAAGCGATTATCGAGAATGCTCAAAACGTCAATCTGGGCATTGCTGGTGCACTCAAGTTCGCACAGGAAGCCGGTTGGGAAATCGTGCCGATCCTGTGGGCCGGCGCTATTCCCTCTGCTCCGGTCACCAAAGACGCTTACGAGGCAATCGTCTCCGAGATTGTTGAAGGGTTGAAGGATTGCGGTCCGCTTGACGGCATTTTTATCGACCTGCATGGCGCGATGGTTGCCGAACATGTGGACGATGGCGAAGGCGAACTTCTTGAGCGCGTGCGTGCGGTTCGTGCAAGTGAGCCGTTGGCGGTAGCGCTTGACCTGCATGGCAACATCACGCGTCGTATGTTCGATCATGCCGATGTGATGGTCGGTTTCCGCACTTATCCGCATGTCGATATGGCCGAGACCGGCTATCGGTCAGCTAAAGCCTTACAGGCATTAATGGGCAAGTCCGATGGCTGGCACAAGGCGATGCGGCAGGGTGATTATCTCATTCCTATCGCATGGCAATGCACGGATGAGGAACCGGCCAAAGGCCTGTATGGCATGACGGTGGATGTGCCGGAAGATGTGCTGACAGCTTCTCTTTTCATGGGCTTTCCCGCTGCCGATTTCGCGGAATGCGGTCCTTCAGTCTTTGCTTACGGGTGGGATAAGCAAGCGGTCGAGAATTGTGCAGATGATATCATGGCGGCACTTTCTGCAGCCGAGCAGTCTTTCGCAGGTGTCTCTTATCAACCAGAAGAAGGGTTGAGAAGGCAATCGAGCTGGCACGAGATGCTTCTCGTCCTATCATCATTGCTGATACACAACAATCCCGGGCAGGCGGCAGTTCGGATACGACCGGGATGCTTCGTGCGCTTATTGCCTGCGATGCAAAACGTGCGGCGATTGGCTGTATCCACGATCCTGAAGCGGCAAACATTGCACATCAGGCAGGCGAGGGTGCGGAGATTGAAATCTCCCTTGGCGGCAAGTCGGGAATTGATGACGATCAGCCATTCACGGCTACGTTCACCGTAGAAAAACTCTCCGACGGCAAGGCCCATGCGACGGGACCTTATTACGGTGGCACCTGGTTAAACATGGGGCCATCTGCCTGCCTGCGTCTTGGCGGGACACGTGTCGTTGTAACAACCAATCTCGCGCAGATGGCCGATCGCGCGCTCTATCGGATGGTTGGTATTGAACCGGAACAGCAAGCCATTCTGGTCAATAAGAGCTCAGTACATTTCCGGGCCGACTTCGCCCCTATTGCTGAAAAGCTCCTTGTTTGCACAGCCCCCGGTGCAATGCCGCTCAGCCCGGCACAATTGTCATGGAAGCACTTGCGCTCAGGTATCCGGCTTGAGCCGTTGGGAGAAGAATTCAAATAAAACAATAATAACAACCTTCAGAGGAACCAAGTAGATGCAGTTTTTCAAATCAACACAGCCTGGCCCCATCCTCCGCAAACTGAAATATGGGATAGCTGTTTTGATTGCGCTTGGCGCAGGCAATGCATGGGCGGAAACAACGCTCACTGCAGTCATGCATTCCGATTTGCGTATTCTCGATCCGATCATCACCACCGCACATATCACGCGTGATCATGGATATATGATCTATGACGTGCTGATTGCTGTTGATGAAAATTTCAAACCACAGCCACAGATGGCAGATTGGACCGTTTCGGATGACGGTAAGACTTACACATTCACGCTACGCGATGGTTTGAAATTCCATGATGGCGCACCGGTAACGGCTGCAGATGCGGTGGCTTCACTTGAACGCTGGGCCAAGCGCGATGCCGGTGGCCAGCTTATCATGGATATCACAGATTCTCTGAAGGCCACTGACGACAAGACCCTTGTCTGGACATTAAAAGAACCGTTCGCTCCCTTCCTCGATACGCTTTCCAAGCAGGCAGCTTTGCCTCCGTTCATTATGCCAGCGCGGATTGCAGCAACGCCCGCTGATACTGCGATTACCGAACATATCGGCTCTGGCCCGTTCAAGTTGGTACCGGCAGAATTCCAGCCCGGCGTTGGCGTCAGCTATCTCAAGAATGAAGATTATGTACCGCGCAGCGAGCCCGCCAGCTGGATGGCAGGTGGTAAGGTGTCAATGTCGATAAGGTGCGCTGGGTTACAATGACCGACGCCCAAACCGCTGTGAATGCGCTGACAAGCGGTGAAATCGACTATGTCGAACAGATCCCGGTCGATCTCGTGCCGCTGTTTGATGGCGATGATTCCGTTGTTCTGGAACAGCGCGATCCGCTTGGCTATCAGACAATGGGACGCCTCAATTTCAAGCATCCACCTTTCGACAATCCTGACATTCGCCGTGCCGCCTTCCTTACCATGTCGCAGGAACCAGTGCTTGCAGCGCTGATGGCTGATCCGAATTACTACAAGGTTTGCGGTGCGATTTTCGGCTGCGGCACGCAATGCTACCAATGTCGGCGCGGAAAGTATCATCGCGCAGGGCAATGTTGAAGAGGCAAAGGAACTGCTCAAAAAGGCTGGTTATGATGGCAAGCCGGTTGTGTTGATGCAGCCGACCGATGTTACCAGTCTGTCGCCTCAGCCAGTCGTTGCAGCACAGCAACTCCGCGCTGCCGGATTCACCGTCGACATGCAGCCGATGGACTGGCAGACGCTCGTCGGTCGTCGTGCGTCAAAAGATGAGCCTTCAAAGGGCGGCTGGAATATTTTCTTCACGAATTGGCAGATTCCAGAAATCGCGACACCGCTTAATTCAGTGATGCTGAATGGCCGCGGCGATCAGGGTTGGTTCGGCTGGCCGAAGGACGACAAGATCGAAGAGTTGAAAAAGGAATATATCGCCGCCAAGACGCCTGAAGAGCAGAAGGCCGTTGTCGAAAAGATACAGGCTCATACGTTGGAGAACGTGCTCTACATTCCGCTTGGTGAATATAACCCACCACAGGCACGCCGCTCAATGTCATTGATATGCTCGGCTCACCCGTTCCCGTTTTCTGGAACGTGAAAAGACCGAAGAATAATCTGCCCGCCGCTATCGCGTTCAGTGCGGTAGCGCCCAGTTCAACGCGGGTCGGTTTTGTACCGGTTCCGCCTCAAGCGGGACGCGCATATGGCTGTCTATCTGTTAAAACGTATCTTTGCGCTCGTGCCGGTGCTGCTGCTGGTATCGGTATTTGTGTTCCTCCTCCTCAGACTGACGCCGGGTGATCCGGCAGCAATTCTGGCAGGCGATGCCGCGACCACCGAACAGCTCGAACGCATCCGCGAGGCAATGGGCCTTAATGAGCCGATCCTCACTCAGTATTTTACCTGGATGGGCAAGATATTGCAGGGTGATCTCGGTGTTTCGCTGATTTCCGGCGTTCCAGTGCTCGATATGGTTTCACAACGTATCGGCCCGACGATTTCGATCGCTGTTCTCACCATTATCATTGCAGTTCTCGCTGCAATTCCGATGGGTGTGATCGCCGCCTGGCGTCATCGTTCATGGATCGACTATCTCGTCATGAGCTTTTCGGTTCTGGGTTTCTCCGTTCCGGTCTTTTTGGTCGGCTATGTTTTGCTGCTCATTTTTTCGGTTAATCTGGGCTGGCTTCCAGTGCAGGGTTTCAAGCCGATTTCATCGGGCTTTGGCGGCTTTATGGAGCGCGCAATATTGCCCGCGCTGACACTGGCTTCGATCTACATCGCACTCATTGCTCGCATGACTCGCGCAGCAATGCTGGATGTTCTGGCGAAGACTATATTCGCACAGCACGTGCGAAAGGTGTCAGTGATCGCCGTCTTCTGTTCGTCCATGCGCTGAAAAATGCTGCTGTGCCGGTCGTAACTATTGTCGGCACCGGCTTCGCATTGCTGATTTCTGGCGTGGTCGTGACGGAGAGCATCTTCAATATTCCCGGAATTGGCCGCCTGACGGTCGATGCTGTGCTGGCGCGCGATTATCCGGTCATCCAGGCCATGATCCTTCTGACGAGTGCACTCTATGTTTTCGTCAACCTTCTGATTGACCTTTCCTACACACTGTTCGACCCAAGGATACGCTATTGATGCGCTCAGAACCGACATCGGCAGGCATGCACTGGATGCTCCGTCTGTTCTCGCTGCCGCGCGTTACACGTGTTGGTATCGGGCCAATGATTGCCGCTTTTCTTCTCGCCGCAATCCTCCTCCTAACCCTTGTTTCCCCCTGGATCGCTCCCCACGATCCGCTGGCAATGAATCCACTGATGCGGCTGAAGCCGCCTTCCGATGAATACCTGCTCGGAACAGATAATTATGGCCGCGATCTCTTCTCGCGCATGATCCTTGGGGGGCGCATCTCGCTGCTGATCGGATTGTTTGCTGCGGCTGCTTCAATTGGCGTCGGTGTGTTTATCGGGTTGATTGCCGGCTTTTTCCGCACGGCCGATGCAATCATCATGCGCATGATGGATGCCTTGATGGCGATGCCATCGATCCTGATCGCTATCGCGCTGGTTGCGTTGAATGGGCCTTCTATTGGCTCAGTGATTGTCGCCATCACCATCCCGGAGATCCCGCGCGTGGTGCGCCTTGTGCGTTCTGTCATCCTGACTGCGCGTGAAGAGCCTTATGTGGAAGCGGCACTGGCGCTAGGTTCAAGCACACCGAAGATCCTGTTCCGGCATCTTCTTCCTAATACGATGGCACCGCTCATCGTGCAGGGCACTATATTGTCGCTTCTGCGATCCTCACGGAAGCGATCCTGTCGTTCCTGGGTGCTGGCATCAGCACGGAAATTCCAACCTGGGGGAACATCATGGCTGAAGGCCGTCAGTTCTTCCGCATCAAGCCATCGATCGTGCTCTGGCCGGGCCTGTTGCTGACGCTTTGCGTTCTGTCGATCAATCTGCTGGGCGACGCTGCACGCGACACACTCGACCCACGTCTGAAAAAGCGGGAGGGCTGATATGGAACTGCGTAATCGTGATTTTTACATGAGTCCGTCGTTCTGGAAGTGGAAAACCTTGTGGTGGCGCTTCCCGGTGGTACACGTGCTTCGCAGCGTGAGCTTTGATATTCGCAAAGGCGAGACGGTCTGTCTCGTAGGCGAATCCGGCTCAGGAAAGTCGGTGACGTCGCTCACAGCCATGGGACTTTTGCCGAAAGATGCCCTGCTGGTCAAATCAGGTGCAATAAGGCTGGATGACACTGATTTGCTCAAGCTTTCACCCTCTGACATGAAAAAGATGCGCGCTACGCGCATCTCCATGATCTTTCAGGAGCCGATGACTGCGCTCAATCCGGTTATGCGGGTAGGTGAACAGATCACAGAGGTTCTGGACGTTCACACCAGCCTTTCGGCAGAGGCCAAGCGCGCTAAAGTTATCAACATCATGGAGCAGGTGCATCTGCCGGATGTGGAGCGCATTTATCAAAGCTACCCGCATCAGCTTTCGGGCGGTCAGCGTCAACGCATCATGATCGCCATGGCGCTCATTCTTGAGCCTGTGGTGCTGATCGCTGATGAGCCAACTACGGCACTCGATGTGACGACACAGAAGCAAATCCTGTCGCTGATTGCGGAATTGCAGGAAAAGCACGGCACTGCGGTTTTGTTTATCACGCACGATATGGGGGTGGTGGCGGAAATCGCTGACCGTGTCTGTGTTATGCGTCATGGTGAAATCCTGGAGCGCGGAACAATCCGGGACGTTCTGTCGTCACCGCAGCAGCAATATACCAAGGACCTGTTGGGCTCTGTTCCCAGCCTCGTTCCGCGTCTGGCGCGTGAGCCGCAGGAAGTGAAGCTGTGATCCGCGTTCGCGATCTTGGCATGACCTATCGCAGTGGCGGGATTTTCAGCGCAAAGCCGGGAGTCCATGCCTCTCGCGAGGTGAACTTCGAGCTTCAGCCGGGGCGTACACTCGGTATTGTAGGGGAATCCGGTTCGGGTAAAACTACCGTTGCCCGCTCAATCATGCGGTTGATCGAGCCCACAGAAGGTGAGATCGTCGTGGACGGACGAGACATCGCACATCTCGGAAAACGCGAGATGAAGCCGTTTCGCAAGAAGCTTCAGGTCGTGTTTCAGGACCCGTTTCGGTCATTGAATCCGCGCTGGACGATTGAGCAAAGCCTGACAGAAGGGCCACTTAATTACGGCGTCCCTTATGACGAGGCAGTAGCGGAAGCGAAACGCTTGTTGAAGATCGTCTCGTTGCCCGAAGATGCCCTGAAACGCTATCCGCATCAGTTTTCAGGTGGTCAGCGCCAGCGTATTGCCATCGCGCGCGCGGTCGCGCTCAGACCCGATATTCTGGTGGCCGACGAGGCCGTCTCTGCGCTTGATGTTTCGGTTCAGGCGCAGGTTCTCAATCTGCTTGCCGAGCTGCAGCGTGATACCGGCATCGCTATCATCTTCATCACGCACGACCTGCGTGTTGCCGCACAGATTTGCGATGAAGTGCTGGTGATGAAACGCGGACAAGTGGTTGAGCAAGGCGATGCCGCCGACGTGCTTGGTAATCCATCGCATGAATATACGCGATCATTGATTGAAGCGGCTCCCGGCCGTTTCTGGGACTTTGCGGCTGGACGTCCTGCCGCCTGATCGAAGGACCGCACGCTGCGGCCCCGGTTATCTTCAATGTTTCAAACAGGAATGAAATCATGCCCGTCATACCGTTTATTGAGGAGAAAGCCGGCGAGATGCGCGCGGTTTTCGAAGACCTTCATCGTCATCCGGAAATCGGTTTCGAGGAGCAACATGCTTCCGGTGTCGTTGCGTCATTACTGGAAAATGGGGCTTCGATGAAGTCCATACCGGCATTGCGAAGACTGGTGTTGTCGGCATATTGAGAGGTCAAAACGCGGGTAACCGCCGTGTTGGTCTGCGGGCCGATATGGATGCGCTGCCGATTGATGAGATTTCCGGTGTTCCTTATACATCGCAAAATCCGGGCCGAATGCATGCCTGTGGCCATGATGGCCATACGACCATGTTGCTGGGCGCTGCGCAGTATCTTGCGGCGACACGCAACTTCGAAGGGACCGCGGTTTTCGTCTTCCAACCAGCTGAGGAAGGTCTGGGCGGCGCGCGCATGATTGCGGAGGGCCTGTTCGAGCGCTTTCCTTGCGATGAAATCTACGGGATGCACAATCAGCCGCTGGGCACTCTAGGCAAAGCTGTCATTCGTAAGGGTGCTGCCATGGCCGGTGCCAGCTTCTTCGATATCAAGTTGACAGGTAAAGGCAGTCACGCCGCCCAGCCGCACAATGCCCGTGATGTGCTGGTGATCGGTGCCGATCTGGTCGGGCAATTGCAGACCATCGTGTCGCGCAATATTCCGGCAACCGATTCCTGTGTTGTGTCCTGCACGCAGTTTCATACTGGAAGCGCGTATAACATCGTCCCGGAAGTGGCGACTATCACCGGCACAATTCGTTATTTCGAGCAGCGTGTCTGCGATCTTGCAGAAAGCCGTCTGCGCGAAATTTGCGCAGGTGTGGGTGCAGGTTATGGCATCAAAGTTGATGTCGAGCTGCGTAATGTTTTCGATGTCTTGCGCAATGATAGCGAGCTGTCCGATGCCTATATTGCGGCTGCGCGCGATGTGTTGGGTGAGGAAAATGTAACCGACGACTGCCCGGCTTTTATGGGCAGTGAGGATTTTGCCGACATGCTGGCGCGTGCCCGGTGCATACATCAATGTGCTGCATGGCGGCAAAGCAGCCTTGCACAATCCTGCCTTTGTACTCGAACCGGAAACGCTGCCAATTGGCGCGTCTATCTATGCCCGGATCGTAGAAACTCGCCTGCCAGTAAACAAGGATCTCGCAGCATGAGCGCGCATGAATTGCCATTTGATCTCGATGATATGATCGCGCGTCTGCGCCCATGGATCGAAACGGAAAGTCCCACATTTGATGCGGATGCGGTTAATCGCATGGTCGATGCAGCCGCCTATGACTTTGCGGCTGCAGGCGCCAGCATTGAGTTTATTCCGGGACGTATGGGCTTTGGTGGCTCACTGCGTGCGTTTCCCGCACAAAGATCAGGGCAAGCCCGGCATTCTGGTGTCCGGCCATCTTGATACGGTTCATCCACTTGGCGTGATCGATATCAATCCGTATCGTCGCGAGGGTGGAAAGATTTACGGCCCAGGCATTCAGGATATGAAGGGTGGTAACTTCGTTGCCCTTGAAGCCATGCGACAGATTGCAAGAAGTGGGCTTGTGACCAAGCTTCCAGTTACATTTCTGCTGACACCAGATGAAGAAGTGGGAACGCCTTCGACGCGTGATCTGATCGAGCAGGAAGCACTCAAGAACAAATATGTACTGGTGCCAGAACCTGCGCGCCGTGATGGTGGTGCTGTTGTCGGACGTTATGCGATTGCGCGTTATAATCTTGAGACAGTTGGCAAACCAAGCCATGCGGGCTGGTTGCTGAAGGAAGGTCGTTCTGCAATCCGACGTATGGCTGAAAAGATTATTGAAATTGAAGCGCTCACAACCGATGACTGCACTTTCTCGGTAGGCGTTATTCAGGCCGGGCAGTGGGTCAATTGCGTTTCGTCCAGTTGTAATGCGGAAGCGCTCAGTATGGCCAAAACCCAGAAAGATCTGGAAGACGGCGTTGCACGGATCATGGCTCTTGCGGGAACCAAAGATGATGTCGAGCTGATCGTCACGCGTGGCGTAACACGACCTGTTTGGGAGCCGGGACAACCACAGGATTTGAAGCTTTTCAACTTAGCCAACGAGATCGCAAAAGAGATCGGCTTTACCATGACGGCTCAGAGTTCGGGTGGCGGGTCGGATGGTAACTTTACCGGCGCGCTTGGTGTCCCGACGCTCGATTCCATCGGTGTGCGTGGTGAAGGACTGCATACATTGGGCGAGCATATTTTCGAGGATAGTCTGGTTGAACGTGCCCGTCTTCATGCGGGTCTGTTTCTCTCACTGGAATAACAACCAGAGGTGCGGCCATGGCCGATGCTACAAGATTAACTGCAACCCGCGTACCGGGCTTGCAGAACGATGTCGCGATCAATGTGGATCAGTGGGGGGTTGCCCATATCAGAGCGGAGAACCTGCACGATCTGTTTTTCGCGCAAGGTTGGAACGCTGCGCGTGATCGTCTCTGGCAGATCGATATTGCCCGCAAGCGCGGGCTTGGTCTGTTGGCGCGGATTTTGGTCCCGGCTATCTTGAGCAGGACAGGGCCGCTCGATTGCTTCTTTATCGCGGTGATATGGCACCGGAATGGAAAGCATATGGGGCGGATTCCGAGGAAATCTGTACCGCTTTTGCTAAAGGCATCAACGCCTATGTTGACGCCTGCAATTCAGGAGAGATAGCACTTCCACCTGAGTTTACGCTGCTCGGTCACAAGCCAGATCGATGGGTGGCGGAAGATGTGGTGCGCGTGCGCACCCATTCGCTGACACGCAATGCATCGTCCGAGCTACTCCGTTCCAAGATTATGGCAATCGCGGGTGTGGAGCTTGGTGCACAGCTTGATTTGCTGCGCAAGGAATTATCGCATGGCGTGATCCCAAAGCCGGTTGAGGGTTTCGACCCGAGTATCATGACCGACAGGGTGTTGCGTGATTTTCAGCTTGCTGTCAGTCCCGCAACCTTTTCGAAGGAACGTCTAGCTGCAACGTTGGATGAAGCTGATCAATGGACCACAATCACTTTATCCGGCGAGATTGTTCGAGCCTCTTTGAAGAAGGCTCAAACAATTGGGCGATATCAGCGGAAAAGGCGACAACCGGTCGCCCTATATTGGCGCTTGATCCGCATCGCACACATGTTTTGCCTTCGATCCGTTGTGTGGTTCACCTGGCCATGCCGGGTCTTGACGTGGCCGGTGCGGGCGAACCCATGGTGCCCGGAATATCCATGGGGCATAACGGAACCGCCGCCTTCGGTCTCACGATTTTTGGCGCGGATCAGGAAGATATTTATGTCTATCAGACAAAGGCGGGAGACACTGATCAGTATGCCTATCAAGGTGATTGGGAGACCGTTAAAACGATAACGGAGACAATTCCCGTCAAAGGATATCCTGATCAGAAAGTCGAGCTGAAGTTCTCACGCCATGGACCAATCCTCTATGAGGATAAGGAGAACAATCGCGCATTCGGATTGAGAACTGTCTGGATGGATGCAGGCATGGCGCCATATATGGCGAGCCTGTCTGTGATGAGAGCGAAGAACTATGCTGACTATGCAAGTGCGCTGGAAGGCTGGGGTTGCCCTTCCGTCAATCACATCTATGCTGATACAACGAACACGATTGCATGGAAGCCATCGGGTGCCACACCTGTTCGGAACAATTGGGATGGTCTTTTACCTGTTCCCGGTGATGGACGCTACGAATGGCAAGGTTATCTGTCACCAGAAACAGGGCCGTATGAAATCAATCCATCGCGGGGCTTTGTAGCGACGGCCAACGCCATGAATGTGCCGTATGATTGGACTGCCTCGAACCCAGCTATCGGTTATGAGTGGCTGGATAGCAGTCGTCATGACAGGCTCCACAGCGAATTGTCCCGCCAAGAACCCATTTCGCTTGAAGATTGTGCACGACTGCAATGCTCAACATTTTCACCAATCGCTGCCCGCGTATTGAAGTGTCTGAGGGCGTTGCCTGTTCACGACAATGAAATCGAAGCTTGGAAGCTTCTTCAGAATTGGGACGGCAACTTGTCTGCGGACTCTGCAGCTGCCGCCCTTCTCGAGATATGGTTCAGCAAACATCTTGGTCTGCTTGCAGCAACGTCTCAGGGGCTGTTCCTGGTTATGCCGCTGCTGGTGCCATTTGATGCACCAAGCATTGCTTCATGGTTAGAAAACTCCGCCCAGACAGCCGAACATATGGATGCCGTTCTCCAAAGCCTCGCTGATGCATGGGCGGAGTGTGTTTCATTGATGGGAACAGATGCGGAGAAATGGACATGGGAAGCATTCATAAGCTTACGCTTCGTCATCCCCTTCAGTCACTGACAGACAACAATTGGTCGTTAGAACCCATCGCTTTAGGTGGCAGCAGCTCAACACTCAATTACGCCAATTATCGATTGAGTGATTTCTCGGTTGTCGTGGGACCTTCGGTGCGAATGATTATCGATGTTGGAGCTTGGGACAACAGCCTGTTTGTCAACAATCCGGGCCAATCGGGATCGCCATTGTCGCGGCATTATTCCGATCTTCTGGAGAACTGGCACGAAGGGAAATATGTTCCGCTGGTCTATTCGAAAGAGCGTATTGATGATGCGACGGTCATGAGAATAATGTTGAGTGCGGGCTGAGGAAGTCCGCCTCTCAATAGGATTATTTCATCGTAATGACGACATAGGTCGGATAGACCTCGACGAAAATCAATGGTGTCGCGTTGATGATTGTCGCCTGATCGATTGGTGAAATGCGGACATTGGCAAGCATGTTCTCGAGCTTGGCGCGGTTGTCCTTACTGCTGAAGAATTTGTCTTTTTCATCTTCTGCATCGACTTTGCCAAACTGGTGGACGTTGGCGCGGTCCTGTCTGACAATGCCCGCTACTTTGGTGAGGCGTTGACCGGATGAGCTGTAATGATCGCGCTCGCTTAAACGGGCGTAATAGGTGTCGATTGGTTTCTCAGCGGCTGTCGCCGTTCCTGTAGTCGCCAGCACCATCGCTGCCATCATAGTCGAGCGCATGATATCTCCTTATATCCACCCCAACCACTAGCAGTTTCAGGCGAGTTATTCAGTCTGTTCCTGGCGTTTTACCCGATTTTTTATTGCAATGTAGCAATGGGAGAGTAATCAGCGTCATGACGCATTGTTGCAGGTCAGTTTATTTAGCAACATGACTGAATTTCTGGTTGTCAAAACTCAGTCGCATTTTTCTGTACGCTATCATCCTGGATTTACAAATTACGTTTCGCCACCGTCTGGCGCTCAATGAGTTTGAAGCCGACATCAACGAGTGAAGATGATACAGGACGTTCATCTGCATCACCTTTTTCGAAAAGATTGAGCAGTAATTCTCCAGTTTTCACTCCAATTCCAATCGCGTCGACACGTATTGTTGTTATCGCAGGAACCGATTGGCGTGCGATATCGAAGTCACCAAAACCCATCAACGACAATTGCTCGGGCACTTTAATGCCACGACGATGGCATTCCATCAGAGCACCGAAGGCAGAAATATCTGACACGGCAAACACGGCTTCGACATCGGGTGCGCGTTCCAGCAATGTGGAGATGGTGCGCGCACCGTGATCATGCGAAACAGGAGCGGTTCCTTCGCGCACGATCAGTTCATCACTCACCCCCGCTTCGCGTAGTACTGAGGTAAAGCCCATTAACCGGCTTTCACCACGCAAGTCGATAGCATCGGCGTCAGTGCGTGAACCGAGCGCGCCAATGCGCCGATGTCCGAGCGATAAGAGATATCGTGCGGCAGCGCGTCCAACCTCATAGTTGGAAAATCCGACCGAATGATCAATCGGCTTGTCAGGCTTACCCCATATTTCAACAATCGGAATATCGGCACGCAGCAGCATTTCAGTGGCAGCTTTTGTATGAACTGTTCCCGCGACTACAATCGCATCAGGGCGCCGCTCAAGCATGGCTCGAATAATGCGCTCTTCTTCCTCCAACTTATACATCGTGAAGCCGATCAGCAGTTGATAGCCTTTCGGCCGTAAGGATTCTGCCAGTCCTTGTGCAGTATCGGCGAAGTTCGAGTTCGTCAGGGTTGGCAGAATAGCCGTGATGAAGTTGGTGCGCCGGGAAGAGGCTGCCAGCAACACGATCTGGTACGTAACTCAGCTGCTCGATGGCTTCCATTACCCGCTTGCGGGTGGCTTCAGACACCAGATCCGGGTCTGCGAGAACGCGAGACACAGTCATTTGCGATACGCCCGCGAGGCGGGATACGTCTCGCATGGTTGCTTTTCTGGCGGGCGAGGTGATCATGCAAAGTCCTGTTTGATCGGTTGGTTTATCACACGGTCTGGGCCGTGTCGGTTGTTGGTATCTGCTCATAGACGACATGGTAGAAACGGCCGTCAAACATTTCCATCATTCGGTCTGTGATGACGCGCCCCTCAAGCCGTACCGGCGAAGCCAAGGCTTCCTCGACCGCCGCCATCGACGGATAATCTATTTCCTGCACCATGGCGATAGACGGCGAACCGGGGTCCACATTCAACATGCGCATGACCCGCACGGCTTGTGCGTTTGGCATGCGCTTCCAGACTGGAAGCAACTGTTCTTTCACGATGCGAAAGAATTCTTCCTCGCGCCCGGATGGATCGTGCCTTCAAAAATTGCTGAACGTGTATGCATGATGGGTTCCCTAGTGTCCGTTTTTGTGTTGCAATGATATCGATAACATGCACTATTGCAAGCAACAAGAATGGGAATGAATTACTTCACAACCGGTATTTGGATTTTGGTGCTGATATTCAGCTCAATCAAACTATCAGAAGCATTTTACCCGCTGTCGCTGTGGAAGGGGAGCTTGATATCGCATACGATTTAAGGGGTGCAATCTCGTGAATTGACGATGTTATCGAAAACATCGATCAATAACATAAGAGCGAATGTCAACGTATAACGATGATGTCTTGTTTTCATTCAGGGAGGATTGAGTGAAGGCGGGAAACTGGAGGAGAAATCATGCGTATTCTGAAAACAATTCGTAATTTAGCCATCGGTTTAACAATGGCTGGTATGTTCGGCATGGCCGATGCCCATGCTGTATCCATTAGTGATATTACGGCTCGTGGTACGGTCAAGATTGGCGTGCTGACAGGTGCCCCGCCAATGGGTATGGTTGATGAAAAGGGTAATCCAACTGGCTACGACGTCGATGTCGCCAATCTGTTGGGTACATATCTCAATTTGCCTGTGGAACTTGTCCCATTGACGCCGCCGGCACGTATTCCTGCGCTGCAAACCGGCAAGGTCGACTTCCTCGTTGCGACGCTTTCTCCGACGGGTGAGCGCGCGAAAACGGTGATGTTCACGCAGCCATATAATGCCTTTAATATGGACATCATTTCCGGCCCAGACCAGAACCTTACCAAGCTTGAAGATCTGGCTGGCAAGCGCGTGTCGGTGAACCGTGGTTCGACGCAGGAAACAGCACTCCGCAAAGCCGCGATCCAGGGTCTCGAAATTGTTGTTTACGAAGACGACTCGACAAGCGCACAGGCATTGATTGCCGGACAGGTGGATGCTGTGGCATTGCCTTCAACGGTTGGCGAAGCGATCATCAAGCAGCGCCCTGAAGCAGGGTTAAAGGTTGGCTTTACCTTCTTCCAGCAGGGTAATTCCATGGCGACCAAGCTTGAAGATTTCGAGTTGCGTCAGTGGCTGAATACGGCCATTTATCTGATGAAGATTTCTGGCGATCTGGACAAGATTGCGGTGAAATGGACAGGCCGTCCGATGCCTGACCTGCCATCGTTCTGATTGTTTCACCGTCGGTGCCTCAATGCACCGACGGATTTCTTCACATCGTTGCATAAAAGAATCCGCACAAGCGCTGTTATTCAGCGGGAGGCCGGACCATGTCCTACACTTTTCAGTTCGGGGTCATTGCCCAGTATCAGGATGCCCTGCTGGCAGGCATTTGGCTGACAATCAAACTGTCAATCATGTCTATCGTCTTGGGTTGCGCGGGTGGCGTTTTGTTCGCCTCGCTGCGGTCGATGAACAGCGGAATAATTCGTTTTCTGATTGATGCCTATGTCGAGATCATCCGCAATACACCGTTTCTGGTGCAATTGTTCATCATCTATTTCGGGCTGCCTGCCATAGGCTTCCGTGTGGGTGCCGAAGTTGCGGCCCTCATTGGCATGACAATTAATCTCACAGCCTATTCTACGGAAATCATCCGCTCAGGTATTGAGGCTGTCCATAAATCGCAGATTGAGGCAGGTGAGGCACTCGGTTTCACTCGGCTTCAGATTTACCGTCATGTGATCATTCTGCCGGCTTTGGCAAAGGTCTATCCGGCCTTATGCAGCCAGTTCGTGTTGATGATGCTCGCATCCAGCGTTTGCTCTGTTATTTCAACGCAGGAGCTGGCCGCATCTGCCGCCTTCGTTGAATCCCAAACCTATCGTTCATTCGAGGTCTATATCGTCGTGACCCTGATTTATCTGGGACTGGCATTGTGCTTGCGCGCTGTCCTTGCACTGGTCGGGCTTTGGCTGTTTGGTCGCCGTGTTGCCCGCCGCACTGTAGTAGCAATTCCGGAGGCGTCAGCATGACTTTTCGCAGCTTCGGACCAGACGAATTTCTGTTTCTGCTTACGGGCTTGCAGTGGACGGTACTATTGACTGCTATCGCATTGATCGGCGGCGGCATTGCCGGGTTTTTGATCGCGCTAGCCCGTGTTTCTACGATCAAATGGCTGCGTGTGGTCGCTGGCACTTATATCCAGATCATTCAGGGTATCCCCGTGCTGATGATCCTGTTTCTCTCTTACTATGGTTTGAGCCTCGCAGGATTTGATCTGCATCCGCTGATTGCCGCCGGGGCATCGATGTCGATATATGCATCGGGCTATCTGGCAGAAATCTGGCGCGGTTGCATTCAGTCAGTTCCCAAACAGCAATGGGAAGCATCTGAGTCACTCGCTATGACGCGCGCTCAGCAGTATCGTTATGTGATCCTGCCGCAGGCTGTCCGCATTTCCTTGCCGTCAACGGTCGGTTTCGCTGTGCAGGTCGTCAAGAACACCTCGATCGCGTCGATTATCGGCTTTGTCGAACTGGCCCGGGCAGGCACGCTCATCAACAATGCAACGTTCCAACCATTCCGCGTTTTTGTGGTGGTCGCAGCGCTCTATTTCGCTGTTTGCTACCCATTGTCATTGCTATCGCGCTGGCTGGAAAGGAGGCTCAATGTCTGAAGTCGTCATCAATAATGTTCACAAGAGCTTCGGCAATGTCGAAGTCCTCAAAGGTGTCTCTCTTGCAGTTGAACGCGGTGAAGTTTTTGCCCTCATCGGTCGCTCAGGCTCGGGAAAAAGCACATTGCTGCGCTGCATCAACGGGCTCGAGAAGATCAACTCTGGCGAGATCGAAATCGCTGGTCATAAAGTGACCAGTGACGCCGCTCAGTTGCGTAAGCTGCGCAAAGACGTGGGCATCGTCTTCCAAAGCTACAACCTGTTTCCGCATCTGACAGTTGGGGAAAACATCATGCTCGCGCCGAAAATCGTGAAGGATGTCCCAAAAGCCGATGCGCGAAAAAAGGCCGAGGAGGTTTTGAAGCTCGTCGGGCTTTCAGAAAAGTTCGATGCCTATCCGGATCAATTGTCGGGCGGCCAGCAGCAGCGTGTTGCTATTGCGCGTTCTTTGGCGATGCAGCCTAAGGTTATGCTGTTCGACGAAGTGACATCCGCACTTGATCCGGAACTCACGGAAGAAGTGTTGAATGTGATGGAAGAACTGGCGCGCGGCGGCATGACGATGATCCTTGTCACGCACGAAATGGCCTTTGCCAGACGCGTCGCGACGAAAACCATTTTATGCATCAGGGCACGATCTGGGAAGAGGGCCTTCAGCCGAGCTGTTTGCCAACCCCAAGACTGCTGAACTTCGTCAGTTCGTTAAATCGGACGTCAAATAGCTCCCGAAATATCCATTGAAGAGAAATAGTATGTCCGTTGAAATACTCCAGCTTTGCCCATTGATCCCCGCGATGGAGCAAAGCCTGAACGAGCAGTATAAAGTCCATCGCTGGTTCGAGATTGCAGATCAGAATGCGTTCCTGAATGCACATGCTGACAAGGTTAAAGGCGTTGTCACCGGCGGTCATATAGGCATTCCAAATGAACTGGCAGATCGTTTGCCCGCGCTTGAAATTGTCGCCATCAATGGCGTTGGGTTTGACAAGGTCGATCTGCCAAAGGCACGCCAAAGAGGATATGGCGTTTCAAATACGCCGGATGTTTTGACAACCGATGTGGCCGATACAGCGATTGGTCTCATTATAGCTCAGGCGCGCCACATTGCGAGTGCTGATGCCCATGTGCGTAAGGAAATTGGCCAAAGCCGAAATCGGGCTTGGCACACGCGTCAGTGGGCGGCGGTATGGGATCTTTGGCTTGGGTCGTATCGGCAAGGCAATTGCCCGGCGGCTGGAGGGCTTTGATGGGCAGATCAGCTATACTGGCAGGGCAAAGCAGGATGTTGATTACGACTATTACCCAAGCCTTCTGGAGCTTGCGCAGAACTGCGATGTTCTGGTGATAGCTGCCGCAGCAAGTGCTGAAACCCGCCATGCGATCAATGCCGATGTGCTCGCAGCCCTCGGATCAAATGGTGTGTTGATCAATATCGCGCGTGGTTCGCTTGTCGATGAAGTGGCGCTGGTTAAGGCGTTGCAGTCCGGGCAACTTGGCGGTGCCGGGCTTGATGTCTTTGAGAATGAGCCAACGGTTCCTGCCGAACTCTATGACATGCCGAATGTGGTACTCACACCGCATATTGGCAGTGGAACGCATCAGACCCGAAAGGCAATGGCTGATCTCGTTTTGGCAAATCTGAGCGCGCACTTCAGCGGCAAAGAACTGGTGACTCCGGTCGTATAGAACGCCGTGCGCCCTCTTGGACGCACAAAGGTCGCTCTAACAGTTTAAATTATGCAGTAGCCGAGCATTTCGAGTAGGCTGAAAACAATGAAGGCGGCCAATGGCCGCCTTTCTTGATAACTTGCCGTCGAGCAGGCGCATCATCTCGGCGGAATCCCTGTCACCCAATCCTGCTGCACAGAGAAGCCTGTGGATTTCAACAGCCTGCCCTGTCATTGGCAGCGGGGTCTTCGTCTTCATGGCAAAAGCTTGGAGTGCGTCCAAGTCTTTCAGCATGTTGTCGATGCGTCCGGTAGGTGTGTAGTCGCGGGCCGCGAACTTTCCCATGAACTCCTGCATGATACGGTTGTCGGCTCGCCCGCCTGCCAGTGCTTGTGGAATAATTGCCGGGTCCACACCGCCAGCTTCTGCGAGCTTAACGGCTTCTGCTACGGCCTGAAACGCCACAGCGCAGAAAAGCTGGTTGATGAGTTTGGTCGTCTGGCCCGCTCCACTTGGGCCCATCAATGTGTAGTTGGTGCTAAGATGTTGCATCACGGTATAGGCGTGATTGAAGTCTTCTTTTTCACCGCCCGCGACGATGGTCAGCTCCCCAGTCAGTGCGCGCGGTGCACCACCAGACAGTGGGCAATCAACCCATTTCATGCCCGTTTCAGAAGCGAGTTTCTCTGCCATTTTTGCAGTTTCTGACGGATCTATGGACGACATGTCGATGAGGGTTTTCCTGCGGATGCTGCTTGTGCAACGCCACCCTCTCAAACACAACGCTGCGCACGATATTGGCATGGTTGAGGCTCAGAATGACAAAGTTACTCTCTGCGGTAGCTGTAGCCGGAGATTCTGCGGCTGTTGCACCTTTCTCGACAAGCCTGGCTACCTTATCGGCGTCCAGATCAAAAACTCGCACTCTGTTGCCAGTTTCAAGCAATCGGGTGGCGATCGCCGTGCCCATGATGCCTGCACCGATGACCGCGACATTTGAAGTCTTGCTCATCAATCTTCTCCCATGATTGACGTAGAATCCATGCTCAGACGCTGGCGGTCATACCACCATCGACATGGAGCACCTGACCATTGACGAAGGACGAGGCATTGCTGCTCAGATAGACTGCAGCCCCCACCAGCTCTTCCACGTTACCCCATCGGCCTGCGGGTGTGCGCTTTTCAAGCCAGCCAGTGAACTCTGGATTGTCGACCAGTGCCTGATTGAGCGGCGTTTTGAAGTAACCGGGAGCGATAGCATTGATCTGGAGGCCATATTTGGCCCAGTCGGTGGCCATGCCGCGCGTTAGATTGCGCACAGCGCCTTTCGTTGCGGTATAGGGTGCAATGGATGGACGTGCCAATTCACTCTGAACTGAGGCAATATTGATAATCTTGCCGTGCCTACGACCGATCATATGGCGCGCCACAGCTTGGCCGACGTAAAAGACGCTGGAAACATTGGTTGCAAGCAACTGCTGCCATTTGTCGTCGGGAAAGTCTTCAAGTGGCGCACGAAACTGCATGCCTGCGTTATTGATAAGAATTTCGGTGGGGCCGATTTCGCGTTCAATCGCGTCGACACCTGCCTTCACCGCTTCAATATCAGTGACGTCAAAATAGGAGGCATGTGCCTTGTGGCCTGCATCTCTCAAATTTTTTACCGCTGTGTCGACTTTGGTTTGATCGCGACCGTTGATAACTACTTCGGCACCATGCTCGGCGAGGCCTTGAGCCAGAGCCAGGCCAATGCCCTGACTTGAGCCGGTTATCAGGGCCAGTTTGCCCGTCAGGTCGAAGAGCGGAAATGTCATTGGTTCCTCCCAGATATCGAAATGCTTTATCAGTCATTGACAGTATTGTTCTTGCATAAATGTTATCGATAACATATGCAAGTTAGATCAGGGAGGACCGCATGAAAACTGTCGTCATTCACGCCGCTAAAGACCTCAGAATTGAGGAGCGCGAACCTGAAGCTGTCAGCTCAGGTCAGGTTGAGATTGCCATTGAGGCAGGTGGGATTTGTGGTTCCGACCTCCACTATTATAACCACGGCGGTATCGGGGCCATTCGCCTGCGCGAACCGATGATACTCGGTCATGAAGTGGCGGGAACCATCACAGCTCTGGGGAATGGTGTGAGTGGTCTGGCTATTGGCGATCAGGTGGCTGTCTCGCCGAGCAGGCCTTGCAATGCTTGTCAGTATTGCCTCAAGGGCATGCAGAACCACTGCCTGAATATGCGCTTTTATGGCAGCGCCATGCCCATGCCACATATTCAGGGTGCCTTTCGTCAAAGACTGGTCGCCGAAAGCTGGCAATGCCACAAGGTCGGCGACGGTATCTCCATTCACGAGGCTGCATTTGCTGAACCTTTGGCTGTGACACTTCACGCTGTCGCACGCGCTGGATCACTGCTGAACAAGCGCGTGCTCGTGACAGGCTCTGGACCAATTGGTGCTTTGATTGTCATTGCTGCACGCGCCCATGGTGCGCGCGAGATCGTCGCGACCGACGTGATGGAGCCAGTGCTCAAAAAGGTCAGGGAAGTTGGCGCAGATCGGACCATTAATGTGGCGGAGAACCCGGAGCAGTTGACGAGCTATGCGGCAAACAAAGGCTACTTCGATGTCATGTTTGAAGCATCTGGCAATGAGCGCGCAATGCGGGCGGGATTAGAAGTGCTGAAGCCGCTTGGCATTCTGGTACAGGTCGGCCTTGGGGGCGATGTTTCCATTCCACAAAATATTGTGGTTTCAAAAGAAATCGATATGCGCGGCTCATTCCGGTTTCATGAGGAGTTTGGTCTTGCGGTCGATATGATCAACCGCAAAACCGTCGATGTGAAGCCACTTCTAAGTTCCGTCTATCCGCTTGAAGACGTTCTCTCAGCTTTTGAGATTGCCGGGGATCGCAACCAATCCATGAAGGTTCAGTTGACGTTTTAGAGACTTATTGGCGGGGAGTTCTCGCATAGCGGTTCATGCCGATATCTTTTGACGTTGCCCGGCGATGGATTTCGGCCATGGTCGAATGAAACGCGGCGTTGCGTTGTTCCAGCTTGGCATGTTCCGCGAGATGTGCCGGCACAAGTTCACGGATTTCAGCAAGGATAGTGGCCTCATTGATTGAGCGCATACGCCCCTGATGAACGACGATTTCACCAGCCACCATAACAGTCTCGATCGATGAGCCATTCTCTGAATAGACCAGATGCCGCGCAACGTCATTGAGCGGTGTAAAGCTGAGGGTGGTCAGATCGAGGATCAATAAGTCTGCTGCCTTGCCGACTTCAAGTGAGCCGGTGACGTTTTCGAGCATCGCGCTGCGCGCACCATTAATCGTGGCCATCTTGAGTATCTCGTCGGCATAGATCCATTGCTTGTAATCAGGGCCGGATACACTGTGGATCAGTCCTGCCACACGCATAACGTCGAAAATGCGAGCGGTATCGTTCGAAGAAACACCATCCGTTCCAAGTCCAATGGTCACGCCTGCATCGATAAGCTGGCGAATGGGCGCAATGCCCGCGCCAAGCTTTTGATTGGAAATCGCATTATGTGCAACTGAACATTTGGCCGCGCCCATTAGTTCTATGTCTTGCTCGCTGACCCAGACAGAATGGGCAACAGTGGTGTTGCGCGAGAGAACCCCCAAATCGTGCATATAGGCGATGAGACTCTTGCCATAGAGCTCGTGGCCAGTAACGGCCTGGGTTTTTGTTTCAAGAATATGGGTATGCAAAGGCACACCCATTTCTACTGCAAGGGCATGACAGGCCTGAAGCAACTCCGAGGTACAGCGCTGCGGTGCAGACGGTGCCAGCATAAAATTGATACGACCAGCCGCGCCATGCAGCGCAGAGAAGGCAGAACGGCAATAATCCATATAGGCGTTGGCTGACATCGGCGATCCGAAATCGAGCTGTTTCTGCAAATCGAGCGGCATTACCTCTCGGGCATAAGGCAGTGCGTCCAACGTATGGATATTCATCGCAGCGCTCGACACATTGGCCCTAATGCCAGCGTCTTCATATGCTTTGAAAACGGCTGAAAGCCGGGACAGATCATGTACAGGCGGGTCGAAAAAATCGTCGCATATCGTTGTGACGCCATTGCGCAACGACTCCATCGCTAACAGCAGGCTGCGAAGATAAAGCAGTCTTTCATCAATGACTGGCCCCATTAGCAACGGATAGGCGTAGAGCAACCAGATTTCGAGCGGCATGCCTTCATAGCGCCCGCGAAAGAATGTCTCGCTGGAATGTGTATGAGCGTTGATAAGACCAGGCATGATGAGCCGGTTCTTGCCATCAATAATAGTTGCATCGGGAGCAGACAAGAGATTCTGCCCGATAGCAGAAATCCGCCCATTCTCAATCAGGAGGTCGCCCTGAATTGGGCGACTTCCATGTTGCGCGCACATTGTCAGGACAGTCGCGTTCTTGATTATCGTCTGCTTCTGTTTCATGGTCATCGATCCGTCCTGATTGTTGCGACTACTGATCTCGTAGTTCACTAAAGCCGCTGGCGGCCTTTGTGCCACCGCGCAACTGAGTACTGACCCAGATTCCGACAACGGTGGCGATATAAGGAAGCGCAAGCAGAGATCATGGGGACACGATCGCCGAAAGCGAGCTGTGCCCTGATGCCGAGCGCGCCCACAACCGCGAAGAACGTGGCTGCCAGACTTGCACCAATCGGATGACCCGCGCCAAAATAACGGCGGCAAAACCCATAAAACCACGACCGGCAGTCATGTTCTGAGTAAAGATCTGAAGGCTACCGGCTGCAAGCTCTGCGCCTGCGAGTGCACATAGTATCCCACCAATCATCAGTGCTACGAGACGCATAACGGCTGGATTGACACCAACACTGCGCGCTGCAAATGGATGTTCGCCCGCTGCCGCCAGACGCAGACCGAAACGCGTCCTTCGCAAGACGACCCACATGGCGAATACGACAAACGGCATCATCAGGACGAGGATCGAAAGTGAGCCATATGCCCCGAAAGCCGGCCCAATGCGCGGCAGGCCAAAGGGAGCACTAACGGCTGCTTGTGTTCCGAAAATCGATTGTACAGCAAGAGCAGTGCCGCCTAGACCCAATCCGGTAAGCCCGAGACCTGCGATGATCTGATTGGCTTTGAGTTTTTCGACCACAAACCAGAAGAGGATCGATCCGACGACACATACGACAATGGCAATCAAAAGCGCAAACCAGATTGATTGTGTGAGTACAATGCCGATGATTGTCGCGCAGGCACCTGCAATCATCAGGCCTTCAAGCCCCAGATGCCAGATACCGGTTCGCTGAGCGATGACGCCTGCAAGGGTGACATAAATCAGCGGTGTGCCTGAACGCAGGATCGCGATTACGAAGTCTTCCATATCCGTCCTCCGAGTTTTGCTATCCGGTCGACGACACTGGATTTTGCGGTGATGAAAAGAGCAATGGCTGCATTGATGATGTCGATTGCCGAGGAAGGCAGGCCAGCCATAATCGGGAGATAAAGAGCGGCTGAAGCGAGACCACCGAAAAACAACGCTACGAAAGCCGTTCCGACAACGGAGAAATTGGCGACAAGTGCGATCAGGATTGCCGTAAATCCATGCCCCGGCAGGAAGCCGCCAGTCAGACGGCCATTGGGGCCCATGAATTCAATTGTACCTGCAAGACCTGCAAGGGCACCGCTCAGAAGGAAGCTGGCAAGCCCGATGCGCCATGTTCGGGCACCCTGCCATTGCACCATTGTCGGGTTGCGCCCCGCAAGTCCCGAAAGCACGCCGAAAGCGGTTCGGTTGATCAGAAACCACATAGCCAGACCAACAATAACGGCGATGGCAATGATGGTGGGCGATAGTCCGAGAGAGTCACTGATGCGGTAGACGCCTGCCAATGGGCGGCTCGATGCCTGCTGTCCTGTACCGGAGGGGTCTTTAAGAGGCCCCGCCGTGACATAGAGGAGAAACAGTCCCGCAATGAAATTACCCATAAGGGTGGTGATGACTTCATCAGCGCCGGATTTTAGTCGCAACAGTCCGGGCCAGAGAGCCCACAACGCGCCACCAGTCATGCCAGCAAGGAAACAAGCGGTTATGAGGACTGGCGCAGGCGCACCATTCAGCCATTCGGCCATGAATGCGGCTGCAATGGCACCCATATAGAATTGTCCTTGCGCACCGATATTGAAGTAGCCTGCGCGAAAGGACACAGCAACGCCAACCGCTGTGATGAACAGTGGCAGGCCCCATCGCAAAGCTTGTTGCAGCGCGCCGGGCCGCAGGAAGGCTCCCTCGGCAATAGACTGGAACATCAGCCCGGTTGAATAGCCTGCGGCCTGAAAGATGATGCCGCATAGTGCGAGGCCGATCAGAATGAAGATCAGCGCGCGAAAAACGGAAACGAGCCGGTCAATCATTGATGGACTCCTGTCATAGCGGCACCAACCGCTGCAAGGTCGTAAGGTGGTCGGAATTCGGCAACGATACGCCCGGACAACATGACGATTACGCGGTCAGAAATGTCGAAGATTTCATCGAGATCAGACGAGATGAACATCAATCCACAACCGCGCGCCCGTGCTTTGCGCATCGAATCCCAAACAAAGGAAGTCGCACCAATGTCCAGGCCACGGGTTGGCTGTGCTGCGAGTATGAGTCGCGCGTCCTGATCCATTTCGCGAGACAGAATGACCTTCTGTGCATTGCCACCGGATAGCGAGCCAGCGCGCTGTCCTACTTCTGAATAGCGCACGTCCCATTCTTTGAGAGCTGCATCGCATTGTTTACGGATGGCGGCGGGGCTGATAGTCGATAGCAGCGACTTCTGAAGAAGACTGCGTGCAGCCCAGTTTTCCCAAAGCGAACTGGTCAGGCTCAGGCCTTCTACATTACGCTCGAAAGGAATGATGCGCAGGCCTGCAGCTCTTCGTACAGCAAGAGGTGCGCTGGTCAAATTCTTACTGTCGATAGCAATGTTGCCGTCAGTCACATCAGCCATCGCTGCAATTGCGCGGACCAGCGTTCGCTGTCCATTGCCTTCAACGCCAGCCACACCGATGATCTCACCGGGGTGAATGTTGAGGCTGATCTGATTAAGTGCCGGACCTTCCGGGTCGGGGCGCGTTGAAACATTGGTCATACGCAGAATTGGGTTGAGTGTTGGCGCGCTGCCCTGAGCGTCCACATCCTCATGAGCGTGTGTAGCGATTGTTGTGCCTGTCAGTGCGGCTTTATCGTCTGCATTGAGGCTTTTTGCAGCAGCAGCACCTATAATCAGCTCGGCCAGCTTATCGGCATTGATCCCTTCACAGGGCAGTGGTCCATCAACAAGCTTTCCACCACGCAGGACTGTAACGGTATCGGCAATCGCCAGAACCTCTCTGATCTTGTGCAGAATAAGGATCACGGTAACGCCGCGTTCTTTAAGACGGCGGACGCGCTCGAAAAGCTTATCTGCACCTTCGGGTGACAGAACCGCAGTCGGCTCATCGAGGATGAGAAGTTTGGCGTCGGAGACGAGGGCGCGCGCGATTTCAACGCCTTGCTGGGTTTCCACCGGCAGGTCGCGGATACGCTGCTTGGCTTTTACTTTTACATCAAGTGCGTCGAGATGCGGTTGCCAACGCTTTTCCAGACGCGTTTTTGAGAAGAGGCCTCCACCTTCCGCACCGAACTGCATGGCCTCGGCAACGGTGAAGGATGGTGGAAGCGCAAAACTCTGATGTACAAGCTCGACGCCCGAACGACGGGCATCCCTGACATTGCCGCCCAGTAATGGGCGGCCATCAATTTTCAGTTCGCCTGATGCTGGACGAACGAGGCCAGCCAGAACTCTGGCGAAGGTCGTTTTTCCGGCGCCGTTCTGACCCACAACGGCGTGGATCTTGCCACGTTCGAAAACGGCTCCGACATCGGAGAGCGCAACGATGGAACCGTATCGCACGGTCACATCGTGGCATTCAAATATGGGGGGGCTGGCCTTGTTCATAGCAGCATGATCCAGTCGGAAATCAGAGCGTTGTGTTGAACGGAACTTTCAGTGATCCGTTAAGGATCGCTGTGCGTGCCGCTGCTATTTCCGGTTCAACTTCTTTGCCTTGGCCACAAGATCTGCTGGTCCCTGTTCGGCGAAAAGCGGCGACGGGATAAAGTCGATTACGCCGGTTCCAAGACCTGTATGCTCGTGTGTGCCGCCAGCAAAATCGTTGCCGACAGCCTTGCTGACTTCATTATAGAGCGAGTTGCCGAAGTCGAGGCCGACGATCGAAATCACGTTCTTCGGCCCTTGCGGGAACTGGGCAGGATCAAGCACACTTACGAGGCGTCCTTCGCCTTCTTTCGCTGCAGCAATAATGCCGAAATCGGTTGCTGCAGCGTCCGTCTGAATGAAGTCGATGCCGCTTGAATACATCTGCGTCGCAATTTCCTGGCCCTTTGCCGGGTCCTGGAATGAGCCTGCAAAAGCAACTGCAACTGACGCATCGGGACGCACAGACAAGGCGCCAGCCTTGAATGCATTATAATCGGCATTGATTGGTGGAATGGACACGCCGCCGATGAAGCCAAGCTTGCCGGATTTGCTTAAGCGCGCTGCAAAAAATTCCCGATAGATAGCAGCCGAGATAATAGTCATACGAAACTGTTACGACATTCGGAATCGCTGGCTCAAAAGGATCGGCGAAGAGCTGGACCCATTTCGTATTTGGATAGGAAGGGGCCAGGGCCTTGAAGGGTTCTGCAACTTCGTTGAACGTTGAAACAATTACGGAAGCGCCCGCATCGCCCAGGGTGCGGAAGATGGTTTCGTAGGTTGCCGGGTCCTGCGCATAGACAGCGCGTGACTGAAAGCCGTGTTCGTCGGCAAGTTGCTTGAGCTTGGCGATCATGGAGTCCACAGCACTCGCATCACCTGCAGCCTGCGTATGCACAAGCGCGACGAGACCGCCTGCGGCATAGGACGCTGCGGTCAGCAGGCCATTGGTCATGCTGAAAGCGGCCAGGCCGGCCGTCGTCTTCAGAAAGCTTCTGCGGTCGACGGAACGGCGCAGCAGATTGATTTGATTTGAATCTTTGTTCGTCATGTTCCCATTTCCTTGCTCTGGAAGTTCGGTATCCGAATTTTTATTGGGGCGGCTCATGCGCCGCCCTTGGACTTACGGATGCACTGTTGCATCCGGCTGCTTTATGCGCCCGGCGAAAATGATGCCGGGTTCATAATCATCACGTCCTGAGTCTGGATTGCATCGAGCGCCCAGACACCGGAGATAAATGTTTGCCATTCGGGATCAGCATACATGGCGGTACGCCGCGCTTCGCGATCTGCGAGACTGTCATAGCGCCACATCAGAACAGTCCGGTGCAGATGCCCGATTTCACTGACATAGAGCCCTAGAAACGTATTGAGGAGCCGTTTCTGGATCGGCAGACCTTCGGTTTCATATTTCTTGAGCCAGCCGTCGACCGTGCCGGGCTTGAAGGTATAAGTGCGATGCTCGACGATCATTAAGAGGCCTCCTTGAGAATGAATTCAGCGGCGCGCTCCCCGATCATGATCGCCGGAGCATTTGTGTTGCCGCTGGAAATGATTGGCATGATTGAAGCGTCCGCAACGCGCAGGCCTTGAATGCCGTGAACTTTCAGCTGAGCGTCGACAACAGCCATCGGATCGTTGCCCATCTTGCATGTGCCAACCGGATGGAAGGTCGTCATTGCGTTGGCGCGCAGCCATTTGGTCAGTTCTGCATCAGTTTCGACCGCTGGGCCGGGCGCAAGTTCCTTGCCACGATATTTGTCGAAAGCTTTCTGCTTGATGACATCCCGCGTCATGCGGATGGCGTTGATCATGGTGCGAATGTCAAACTCGGTTTGCAGATAGTTGGCTTTGATGCGGGGGCGGTCCATCGGATCGCTTGAACGCAATTTGATTTCGCCACGGCTTTCCGGATTGACCGGACCAACACGTAGAGAGAAACCATGATTGGCTTCCACACGTTCTTTCTTGAACGGATTAGGAAAATGCAGGTTGGCAGTCTTTTCAAGCGCAGGCATGAAATGCAGCTGGATATCGGGTGCCGCAAGATCGGCGCGCGACTTGACAAAAGCCCCGGCCTCATAAGGGAAGGTCGTGGTGATACCTTCCCCAAACAACATGCCCTGAATAACAGACAATGTGAGTTTGTCGGCGCGCAGATCGGAATAGAGCGTGACCGGTTCGCGGCATTCATAGGCCATGACGCAATCAACGTGGTCCTGAAGGTTCTTGCCCACACCGGGCAGGTCCTGCACGACCTCGATGTTGTGTTCGGCGAGTTCGTCGGCAGCGCCAATGCCAGAAAGCATGAGGATTTGCGGGGGAGTTGACCACGCCTGCCGACAGGATCACTTCACGATCAGCGTGGACTTTGGTGACATTGCCTTTTCGGCTGTACTCGACGCCGACGGCGCGACCATTTTCGATCAACACGCGTCTTGTATGGGCGCGGGTGATGATCGTCAGGTTAGGCCGCTTTTTTTTGCCGGACGCAGGAAAGCATAGGCTGCAGAGCAGCGCTTGCCTTTAGTGATGGTAAAGTCATACCGGCCGAAGCCTTCCTGTTCTCCACCGTTGAAATCGTCGTTCAATGGATAACCGGCTTGTTCACCAGCTTCGTTGAAAACGTCGAGCAAACCATTCCAGCCGCGTGCACGGCAGACGGTCAATTCGCCTTTAGTGCTGTGAAAGTCATCCTTGCGCTGCACATGGGTTTCAGAACGCAGGAATGCTGGGAGCACCTCATCATACGACCAGCCTGTTGCACCCATTTGCGCCCAGCGATCATAGTCGTGACGGTTTCCGCGTACATAGATCATGCCGTTAATGGTGGAGGTGCCGCCAAGCACTTTTCCACGCGGCCAGTAAAGCGAGCGATCATTGAGATGGGGTTCAGGCTCTGTGTGATAGTGCCAGTTGTAGATGCCCGAATGAAACAGCTTGCCCATCAACATGGGGAGCCGGAACAACGGGTTGAGGTCCTGTCCTCCAGCCTCCAGCAAAAGCACCTTGTTGGCCGGATCGGCGGAAAGGCGATTGGCGAGAACACAGCCAGCCGAACCGGCACCGATGATGATGTAATCGAATGTCTTCGTTGCGGCCATGTTACCAAGCGATGGGCTGAGCACCCATCTCCTCCAGAAAATCGTTGCAAAGAATGAATGGATTAGGGCGGGAGAGCACTTCGTCAGCGCGCGCCGGATGATCGCGCAGAACGCAGCGCAGATTTCCGCCAACGGTTTCGTCAATGCCTGCCAGTGCGAGGGCCTGCGCAGCCGCGTCGCCAAACCCCAGAAACACCAGCGGCTTTCCACGCGCTGCAAGAGTACGCAGTGTTTCTATGATCAAAGGCTGCCAGAGAACGAGATGCCCCTGTGATTGATGAGGGTCAATATCGACCTTGAAGCGCGTAAGTGTGAGTGAAGCATTGAGGAGCAGGGCACCTTCAGAAATCCATCGGTCGGCAATTTTGGAAGGGTGTTCCAGCTCGACCGCACTGCTTTCAATTGCGGTCAAAGTCTTTGGCCAATCGTCAAAACTCCGCGCATAAGACATGTCGCCTGTACGCGCTGCAACGATTTGCTGTGTGTAAGCGCGAATGCTTTTGGAGAACATTTTGTTGAGTTCGTTCCAACCCGCAAGGTTTCCTGCTTCAAAAGCGCGTCCGGTTGCAAAGCCCGGCTCGGGATAGGGATCCTGACCAAGAACAACGCAAGTCACGTCGTCTGGAGAAATTCCGTCGAAAGCGCGTAAGCAATGGGTTCCAGCAGGCATTCCCGGAAAATGTTTTCCACGACGAACGGGAAAAATCGGTTCCCAGACTTCGAGTTCCAGTTCGGAAGCGATTCCATCAAAATCGAGAGCAACATGTCCGAGCAGAGCGCGCCATGGTTCAGGCAGATCGGTGGACCAATCTGACAGAAACTCCTCCATTGCAACCCGTAGCAGCATAGCCATTCGCACCCTCCCCAAGGTGGCGGTCATCAGGTCATTTTCAGGAACCTGACCATTTTGTCAGCTTTTTATGAAAAGAAGTTGACCATATTGTCAACTTCTTTTTTATTAGTGCTTCGATTCCAAAGGTCTCATACAGTTGTATTGATAGGCCTGTGGATGATTGCGCATTACTGACCGGGGCGGTAAGCCCGGGAAAAAATATTTAAAAATAATGGGATAACCAATGGTAGAGCAAAGCAGATCGGTTGAAGTGGAGCCTGCAAATCAGGTGGCTTCTGATGAGCCGATCCGAGCGCGAAACGTTCTCAAGATACTCACAGCCGCTGTTGAGATTTTTTCTCGCAAGGGTCTTGATGGCGCGCGTATCGTTGAAATTGCGAAGGCTTCAGGACTGCCGAAGGGCAACGTCTATTATTATTTCTCGTCCAAAGAAGAGATTTACAACGCAGCGATCGACCAGCTGATTCACAGCTGGGATGATGCGTTCAGGCATATATCAGCTGACCGTGAGCCGGCGGAGGCGATTGAAGCCTATGTTCGTGCAAAGCTTAATCATGCATGGGAAAATGCAGCCGAAACGCGCCTTTTTGCCAATGAGATTTTGCAGGGTGCGGAGCATCTATCTATGGATGCACGCGAACATATGCGGCGCGTTACGTCAGAAAAAGCGGGTGTGATCGATGCGTGGGCGGCTCAAGGCAAAATTGTGCCTGTGGATGCTCGGCATTTGTTCATTCTGCTTTGGTCGGCAACACAATTTTATGTCGAGTTTGAAGCTCTGGCTTGCGATGCGCTTGATGTCAGTGAGCTGAAAGAAGCCGACTATGCGAATGCAGCAAAAACAATAGCCGGGACGATCCTGCGTGGGCTCTTAGTGGCGTAGAGTGTACTTGGCGCTGATATCGACTGCGCCAAGTGGTTGCATTTTCATCGGTGGATTTAATGCTTTTGCTGGCTGAGTGTATCGCGTAGTTTCAGCATATCTGCACAAACTTCTTCCAGATCGGCCACATCAAAACCATTCGCGTAGCGGAAGCCATGTCGTGTAAGGGCGGCTTTCAGAGCGCCCGTATATTCTGCACGACCATCCTTGATGATTAGCCCTTTCTCCTCTTCAAAGGATGAGTTCCAGTCAATTGCTTCCTGTTGGCTGACACTTTCCGGCAGGTTCAGCTGCAAGATTCTGTTTTCCAGTTTAACTGGGTAGCCACCCGGTAAACCATTTGGTCCCGGGACATGACCTGTCCATGACTTATTGGCCGCATAAGCAGCGATCAGGGTGACACCGCTTGCACCGGAAATTTCGATCGCCGGTTCTGTAGTTAGTTTCACGGCTTCAAATTCCTTGAAGATGTCAGCGATTTCCTTGCCGTCGATGAACACACGGCAAGGGCGGGTGCCGACGCGTTCAGAAGCGTGTTTGCGCCATGCAGCAAGGTTCTGATAATGTGCGATGACCTGAACGCGCTTCTGATCGGTGATGCCTTTTGCTCCAGCGAAAACGTTGGAGAGAATGGCAACATTGCCCGTGCCGCTCAGAACTTTATAGCCCATCGCAGTGATCATGCCGTTCACAACGTCTGGAAAGCCACAATTGATGAGTGCCGTTGCTGGCGAAAATGTGCTTATTGATCGCGCCATTCTGCTTGAGATGAGTGCTTGAAACACCGCAGTAGCGGAAAGGCCACCTTCAGCTACGAGGGCCGTCCACTGATTGCCTGTATCCGAAATGACGCTGGAAGTTTGTATCGATGCGCCCTGCACAGCGATGGTTGGTTTTGTGTCTGCAATCAGCTGATCAGTTGCGCCTTCCTTCACCAGATCGATTTCATAGGTGTCGAAGGTGATCGGCTTGCTGAACATGGATGCGCGTGCGTTGCATGCCGTTTTCAGCCAGCTGAGACGATCACGATTGCGGCCAGCAATCACCACATGCAGCGCCTCTTCAGATGTTGCGGCAAGGTCAAGCGCGATGCGTCCGGAAAAGGCCCCGGTACCGGAAATAAGAATGTCAGTCTTCGCTTTTTTTTCGACTGAAGTCATGGGCTTGTTCCTCCTTCTTATTGATTGAGCCGGTCCCAACAACCATCAGTGGCTTTGGGTAGCTTGTGTTTCATGATGCGCTGGCTTGGCGTGCGTTCAAATGCATCGACGAAAGCGATGTAACGCGGCAGCTGATAGTGAGTGAGGCGGCTTTTCAGCCAGTCGCTCAGGACGCTGGCATCGGGTACGGTGCCAATTTTGGGTTGCACGAAAAGCTTGATGTCTTGCTCGCCAATCTCGGCGGCAACTCCGATCATTGCGCAATCTTCCACATCAGGATGGTCTGCGGCGACATGCTCAACTTCCCAGGCAGAAACATTTTCGCCCTTGCAGCGCACGCTGTCCGTCATGCGACCGTGAAAGAAGAGGTTGCCGTCTTCGTCCCGAGACCCCAGATCGCCTGTGAAGAAACCGTCGGCGCGCAAAGCCTTGGCCGTGGCTTCCGGGTTGCGATAGTAGCCGGGGAAAATAGCACCTTCGATTGAGGTGGTTACGACGATTTCACCTTTCCCCTCTGTAACGGGAGCACCATGTTCATCGACGAGTTTGACGGTGAACCATGGAACCGTTCGCCCCACTGAGCCAACAATGCCGCTATCATTGAAGGTGGTGAGACTGGAGGCTTCGGTCATGCCGTAGCATTCGCGAATTTGAATGCCGAAACGCTCTTCAAAAGCCCGCCAGACTTCCGTTGCACATCCGCCTCCCCATGCAATGCGCACATTGTGATCATGATCTTTTTCCGACGGTGGTTGCTTCAAGAGAATCTGAATGATGCCGCCGAGATGGTGGATATGGGTTGAGCCCGCCTGTCGCAGTTCATCCCAGAAACGGCTGGCACTGAATCGGTCAGAGATGGTGAGGGTGACGTTGCGTACAAGAGGCAGGAGCAAGACTTGAGCACCGCCAATGTGGAAGAATGGCTCCCACATATAAAAGTCGTCGTGGTCTTTGGCGTCCGAGCAAACTGCGACTGCTTCTGCTGCGAGACGTAGCATCCGGTGCGTCACCAGAACGCCTTTTGCTGGGCCGGTAGTACCGGATGTATACATGATTGCGGCAATATCATCAGCAGTGGGGAGCGCTGCTTCAAACTGCACACCTGCTTCATATGCTGGCATTGCCGGGTTGTCGATTTCGAGAATGGCGGGCAATTGTGCTGCGCCGCAATCGGCAATGACCGAGCAATATTCGCTGTCAGCAACAATCAGTGCCGGTTGGCTATGGCTTATTATATAGTCCAGCCCTGAGCCTTTGAGTGCGGTGTTAACAGGAATCCATGTCGCGCCGGAACGCGTAACGGCGTAAATGACTGCCAGCGCTGCCGGGCTGTTGCGCATCATGACTGCAACGCGATCTTTGGGCCTATGCCGTTTTCGCGCAGCTTTGGCGATTATTGCAGATGCGTTTTCCAGCCTTGCAAGGCTGATATCGCCTGTGGGGTGCCGGGCAAACAGGTTATCAGGTGTGTTTGCAGCCTTTTCCAGTAATAGATCGATGAATGTATGGGAGGTCGGCATGGTCTTTAAACCTGTAAATTTGGATTAGCCTGTCTCACATTGCTGGCCTGTCAATCAGGCCAGCAATCGGGAGGAAATGGTGAGTGTTTGGTTGGAAGCTTGCCGGGATCAGCTCCGCTTCAGTTTGTCTGCCAGAAGCAAGACAACTGTGACGATGGTCAGAACCACAACGGAAACGGCAGCCAGTGTCGGATTAAGCTGCAGGATCATATCGTCCCACATCTGTTTCGGCAGCGTTGATTTCAGTCCACCACTTACGAAGATCGCAATGGTCAGTTCGTCAAAGGATGTGACGAAGGCGAACAGAAATGCAGAGACGATGCCGCCGCTGATCAGTGGGACGGTGATAAGCCGCAATGTCTGGAAACGACCGGCACCCAAAGACAAAGCCGCCTGATCGAGCCGCCAGTCATAACTCTTCAATACTGCTGCAATCGCAACGAAAGTGAAGGGAATTGACAGAACCGTGTGGCCAATCACCAGACCTGTGTTGGTTGCGACTAGGCCAATCTGTGCAAACAGATAGAACAGGCCCACGGCGATCACGATGCGCGGAACGATCATCGGTGCCAGCATGAAAGCGAAGATCAGTCCACTCCAGCGTGAGCGGGAACGTGCAACCGCAAGCGCTGCAAATCCACCGATAAGCGTTGCGAGAATGGCTGTAACGAAGGCGACGCCGAATGATCGTACAGTGGCGGACGTCCAGATTGGAGAGTTGAAATAGGTCTCAAACCAGCGAAGGCTGTAGCCCGGAGGTGGAAACTCCAGGAAGTTGGAACTGGTGAATGCAATTGGTATCACAAGCAATGTAGGTGCAATGAGAAACACCAACACTGCTGTTACATAGGCCGGAAGAACACGCAGGCGCGATGGCAGATGATCGCTGAAAATTGCTGTTACGCTTGCAAGCTTTTCGAGAAACACGAGGCCCCAACGGCGCAGGATACTGTCTGAAGTCGCATCACGGGTGCCCGCACCCGATGAGAGTGAAGACAGGCCGAAGAGGTGATTGTAAATCCAGCAGGCAAGCATGGCCGTAACCAGCAGCATGGTGGCAAGCACTCCAGCAAAGGCCCAATTTACCAGTTCCTGCACCTGCACGATGATTAGTTGAGCCAACATTGTTTGCTGACGTCCGCCGAGGAAAGCCGGAACAATAAAGAAGCCGAGCGAGGTGATGAAGGTGAGCAATCCACCCGCAGCCATTCCGGGAATGGACAGAGGGAAATAGACCATCCAGAACCGGTGCGAGTTTCCGGCACCAAGAGTGCCAGCCGCCTGACCGAGCCTGCGGTCGATGCCTGCCATAACTGGCATCATAGTGAGCACAGCCAGCGGCATCATCGCATGGACCATGCCCACGATTACGCCGAACTCATTATACATCAATGGCAATGGCCCGTTGATCAGCCCGGCACCGCTCAACAGCCGGTTCAAAATGCCATCATTGCCCAGCAGCAGCATCCAGGAAAACGTCTTGACGAGATAGCTGGTCCAGAAGGGAACGAGCACCAGCAGAAGCATCTGGTTTCGACGGTTTTCCTTCAGACCCGAGAGCCAATAGGCGAGCGGATATCCCAACAGCAGAGAAAACAGGGCTGTCAGCGCGGCAATGCGAAATGTGATGCTGAGAATGCGCCAATACACTTCCGTGTCAATCAGGCGTGCATAGTGAACAGTTGTCAGGGTTCCACTGGTGTCCTGAACGCTCAGTGCGAGAAGACGGAACACCGGCACGAGAAAGAAGATGCACAGAAAAGCGATTGCCGGAAGTGCCAGCCACAAAGGTCCGAATTTGAATGGGCCTGATTTCATAAAGGCCGGCAGGCGAGACGTGTTTGTTGCTGTATTCATGCCACCAACACCGCTTGCTGATTGTGCCAGTGATAGGTGATCGGATCACCCGCAGATGGCATCGTGCTTACACCATCATGAAGGACGATGATTGTCTCGCCGTCCTTCAGCGTGACAAGAAGGCGCGTATCGGAACCAACATAGATGACTTCGGAAACAATTCCGGTGATGTTGCTGACATCCGTGCTGTCGCTCCGGCCCTGTTTCATCTGCTCAGGGCGCAGAACAATGTGCGCATCGCTGCCTACTGGAAGCTTGTGCTTGTTGTGAACGGGGAACTGACCATGTTGAGTATCAACAAGGGCGTGATCGCCGGAGACTCCAGTGATTTTACCACCAAGAATATTGGACATGCCGATAAACTTTGCCGCAAACACGGTGGACGGTTCACTATAAATCTGGCGGGGTGTGCCTAGCTGTTCGATCTTGGCATGGTTCATCAGGCAGATGCGGTCGGACAGAACCAGCGCTTCTTCCTGATCATGCGTTACATAGATGACCGTTGTGCCAAACTCGCGATGCAGACGCTTGATTTCAAACTGCATATGTTCGCGCAGATTTTTGTCCAATGCGCCAAGCGGTTCATCCATCAGAATAATCTGCGGGCGGTAAACGAAGCATCGGGCGAGAGCCACGCGCTGCTGCTGCCCACCAGAAAGCTCGCGCGGAAAGCGCGAGGCGAATTTTTCGAGCTGCACTTTAGCGAGTGTTTCCGAAACGCGCGCACTTACTTCTTTCGATTCCGTGCCGCGCATTTTCAGCGGAAAGGCGATATTCTCGCTGACCGTCATATGCGGGAACAGAGCATAATGCTGAAACACCAAACCCATGTCGCGCTTGTTCACAGCTGTACGGGTATAGTTTTTCCCATCAACCCACAGTTCGCCATGGGTCGGCTCGACCAAACCGGAAATCATCTGCAAAAGCGTCGTTTTTCCTGAACCGGAAGGACCAAGAAGGGTGACGAATTCGCCGGTATTGACGGTCAGGTTGCTGGGCTCAAGAGCTGTGACGCTGCCATACTCTTTGCCAAGTCCCTGAATCAGCATCTTCGGGTTTTCTTGTGGCGTTTCTGCATTCATGTGGGAACCCTGATACGCTGATAGCAGCGCAAATTAGTGTAATGGTCGTCGGGGAGGATGCAGACAAACACTTTGCGGGCTGCTTCCAAATGTGGCGTGAAAGCAGCGCATTGTGTTTGTCTGGAAGCTTGTGCAGGTGTTCTTAGAACAGTAGCCAGCTATTGAACCGCTCAGTCATTTCGGCGCGGTTCGCACTCCACCAGTCTTCATCTGCAAGGCGCATTTTGCTGATGTTTTGTGGGGCGGTCGGCAGAATTTTCGCCCGCTCAGCCGGGATGAAGTCATAAGCTTTCTTATTCGTCGGACCGTAGGCGAGTTCTTCAGTAAACAGGGCCTGCTGTTCTGCGCGGGAACAGAACTTGATGAACTCGCGTGCCTGATCGGCGCGCGGATTGCCTTTGGAATGGCCCATCCTTCGATCGAGTAAAGCCCTGATCCCAGTGAATTTCTGCTGGTACATTGCCATCGATCGCCGATTGCAGACGGGCATTCCATCCGCTGATCATCGAAACTTCACCGCTTTGCAATAGCTGTGTCGATTGCGCGCCGCCTGTCCACCAGACTGAGATATGATCCTTGATCTTGTCGAGACTGGCAAAAGCGCGGTCCACGTCCAGCGGATAAAGCTCTGCGAGCGGAACGCCATCAGCAAGCAATGCTTGCTCCAGTGTATCGATTGGGTTTTTGCGCAAGGAACGGCGGCCAGGGAATTTTTCGACATTCCAGTAGTCGGTCCAGCTTTGCGGAATATTGTCTTTCAACAGGTCCGTGCGGGTTGCAAAGATGTGGCAATAAATCGTTATGCCGAGGAAGTCGTCAAAGACGGCTTCCGGCATGATATCCGGCACCTGTTCTTTGGTGATGCCTGTCGGTTCCAGCAGCCCTGACTCGGAGAGGATCTTACGTGCTGAAAGTGTCAGCGTGCTCAAATCCCAAATGTAGCTCTGCGTTTCAACGATGGACTTGAACTGTGCTGTTGGCTCTGCTTCGCGAGCGACATTGACAATCTTGATGCCGGTATCTTTTTCAAACGGATCGTAAAACGCCTTGCGGAAAGCGCTGTTAAACGGGCCACCTGGATCAGCCAGTGTCAGCGTTGTCTGAGCATAAGCAGGGCGTAGAATAGCGGGCGTTGCAAGTGCTGCTGTCGCGCCTGCAAGCAAGCTGCGGCGGGTCAGCGTAAATGGCGATTTCATAGTCATGATGCTCCCTTTATTATTCTTTCAAAACAGGTTTGGTGTTTTGAGTAGGTTCCCCTGCCTAAGCAGTTTTGATGATGATCGGTGTGCCGATCTTATGTGTGGGATAGGGTTTTTCCCCATCCCGCGATGCTTACTCACATTGTGAATTAGGACGCCTTGCGGGCCTGACGGGCCGCAAAAAATGCTTCCATCATGCGGGCAGGTTCGCCTGTTGCGTAAGCTTCACGCTGAATGCGAACGCCAGCTGAAAGCGCATCCTGCAAGCCCGGTTCAGTCATTTCATAGAAACGCTGGCGGTTAAGGCGCATTGCTACCGGCGGTTTGGCTGCAAGTTCCTCGCCCAAAGCCTGTGCCGCAGCATGGACCTGATCCTGCGGGACGATGGTGTTGATGAGGCCGATATGATGCGCCTCGTCTGAATCAAGCAGGCGTCCGGTGAGAACCAGATCGACCGTGCGGGCAAAGCCGATCATTTCACGCATGATCCACGAGCCAGTGGTCGTTGGAATACCGGAATTGATTTCCGGCTGTCCGATCCGAACACCTGCATGAGCAATGCGGATATCGCAAAGAAGAGCGACCTGAAATGCCGAACCTGCCGCAACACCATTGAGTGCTGCGATGATCGGCTTGGATAGGGTTCTGATCCGTGTGTAGAGCTTTTCCCACTCGCCGATCCAGACTTCGGCACGATCAGCATCGAATGTCTTGGTTTCGTTCAGATCCTGGCCAGCACCGAAAGCGCGGTCTCCAGCCCCGGTCAGAATTACGGCTTTCACCGCCGTATTTTCTTCTGCAGCCTGAAAAGCTTCGATCAGCTGATTACGCATCGCAGCGTTCCACGCATTCATCACTTCTGGTCGGTTCAACGTGATCGTCATAACCGAATTTTTTAGTGAGGTGAGGATGAACTCAGACATCTATGTGTTCCCATCGACTATTGTAATGCAATAATTGTTATTGTATTTTGAATTTTGTAATTGCAGTTTGTCAAGGCTGTTTTAGTAATTTATGGAAAAGGCATGACGAAGCGGGAGCGATGCTCGACCGTTTCAAGGCGAGTTTGTTTGTGTATAGATAGGCGGAAATTTGCTCTTAGGTCAGGGCGTGGCAATGAAAGAACCAGTGGATTTGACAAAAGAAAAGCAACCGAAATCGCCGGAAGATTCAGCAGATTTGAGCGGCGAAAACTCTGGTCGTGGCGACGCGCTTATGGTGCGGTCTGTGGAAAAGGCTTTTCGCGTTCTGGGCGCCTTCAACTCAGATCAGTCGACGTTGAGCCTCTCCCAGATTGTTAGCCTGACCGACCTCGATATGAGTGCGGCGCAACGTTTTACGCATACGCTGATGAAGCTAGATTCCTCGCGAAAGACCCAGTCACGCGCCAGTTCGAGTTGACGGCAAAGACGCTGGATTTGGGCTTTCACTATGTTCGGGCAAACAAACTGATTGATCGGGCGATGCCCTATTTGCAGCATCTGAGCAAGGAAACTGAAGAGACGATCAATCTTACAGTGCCCGATGGCACCGAGATTGTATTCGTTTCGCGTTTTCTGAGCCGTCATGTGCTCAATACTGATGTTATCATCGGCACGCGAATGCCTGCCTATTGCACAGCTCCGGGATTGGCGATGCTCTCGCGCTTGCCTGAAGACGAAGCGCAGGCGATTCTCGATCAGACCCATTTCCGTAGCTTCAACGCCAATACGATCATCGATCCGAAAGCTATCATGGATGATATTCGTCGCTTTCGCGAAGATGGTTATGCCACGGCTTTCGAGCAGGTTTATCACGGCGATGGTTCGATTGCTTCGGCGATTACCGGACCGAACGGGCGGCCCATTGCTGCAATCAACATTGCTGCATCTCTTGCACGCTATTCGCGCGAGGATATCGTCTCGCGTTTCAGTCCCTACGTAATTGCAGCCTCAAGGACGATCTCCAAAGCCTGAGGCCACCGCGCGCCGATACTGTCGTCACAACAGACGATATCCCACTCTGTCGCAGTTTTTAAAAACACCGTTGACAGAATTGTTGCCATGCGAAATGTTTGTATAAAAATAACAAATATTGCATTGCAATAGTTAATGGGAAGTCTGATGAACGCCACGCCTCCAAAAGGGCAGCTTGTTGCCGCGGTCGCGCCGAAGGGCAGGCCCCTGACTTTTACTTTTGACGGAGTTGAATTTCAGGGATTTGAGGGGCAGTCGGTTCTTGCGGCACTTCTGCAGAGCGGCCATGTGCTGCGCTATTCGGAATTCGACGGAATGCCGCGCGCGGGATTCTGCCTTATGGCTGCATGTCAGGATTGCTGGGTCTGGACATCCGAGGGCAAACGTCTGCGTTCATGCTCAACCCTATTACATCAGAACATGAGCTTGCTGAGCCGCTTTGATGCCTGGGGCCGGTCATGATCCGTCCTCTCATCATCGGATCGGGTCCTGCTGGTATCAGCGCGGCCCAAACCCTTGTCGATAATTCGAAGCTGATTGAACAACTGACCGGGCAGGTCGTGAAGCCTGTTATGCTCACGGAAGCAGCGTTTCCCGGCGGGCAGGGGCTGCGTCGGCTCAATCCGCAGATGGGTTTTGAGCCTCGAAAATTATACAAAAATGAAGAAGCGAAGTATCGGAACTTCCATGGAAATGCCGACGCGCTGATCGACCAGATTGATTACCGTCCGTTTACGACCGTCTGGTCACTTTATGAAGGTACAGCCTTCATAGAAAGTGCGGGAGAAGTGGATGAGCTACCTTATTCGCACGTCATTATCGCGACTGGTGCAACGGATAAAATCATGCCGGTGAAAGGCTGGACCCTGCCGGGTGTTTATTCGCTTGGAGGATCACAGGTTGCCTTAAAGGATCAGGGCAGTTTTATTGGTCGAAAAGTGGTGTTTGCAGGCAGCTCGCCGCTGCTCCTGTTGGCGGCTTTGCAATACCATCGGCTGGGCGCAAAAAACATTGTGGTACTGGATACGACACCGTTTCGCGCGAAACTGAGTGCCTTGCCAGGGCTGCGACACAGTCTCAAAACGGCGTGGCAAGGTGCGCGCTATATGACTGAGCTGAAGAGCGCGGGAATTCCAATTCACAGTGGCGTCGCACTCGAAGAGGTTCGAGGTAAAACTCACGTTGAAAGCCTTGTCTTCCGTGATCGGAAAGGACGCATTCAGACGCTGGATTGTGATGCAGTTGCTCTGGGATATGGGCTCCGTGCCGAGACCCAGCTTGCGGAGCTTGCCGGTTGCCGATTTGAATTTGATAGTGATTTTCGTCAGTGGCTACCAGTGACTGATACGGATGGTCGCGGCGCCAAAGGCATTTACCTGGCAGGCGATGGTGCTTCGATCGGTGGAGCCGATTGCGCAATTCAGAGCGGAAAGCTGGCAGCCCTTGCGATGCATGAAGACATTGCCACCGAGGCAAGCGTGATGATGCCGCAAGCTGAAAGGGCGGGATTGCAGATAGAAAAACGGCAGACCCGAGGTGCCGTTCATCAGTACCGAGCATTTCAGCGCAATCTCGCCAGGATATTTCGCTGGCCCGTCGATAATGTGTCTTCAATCAGCGACGATACTATTGTTTGTCGCTGCGAAGGCGTTTCAGCTGGCGAAATCAGGCAGAGCATAGCCAAAGAAGTCGGTCCTGTTGAAGTGAATCGTGTGAAGGCAATTACCCGCTGTGGCATGGGGCGTTGTCAGGGACGCTTCTGCGGTCTGGCACTCGCGGAAATTACATCGCAGGCAAGTGGTCGTTCGATTGAGGATGTCGGTCGGCTGCGTGCGCAGGCACCGGTCAAGCCACTGAATGTTGGCGCTGCGCGGGTCGTTTCATCATGACATCGACAAGAGAAACACAAACGCTTGTCATTGGCGGTGGTTTGAATGGGGCATTCACAGCCCTTTTTTCTGGCGCGGGCCGGACATCGTGTGACGGTTCTCGAACAGGGATATGTTGGCGCACAGTCGAGTGGCGCCAATTTCGGCAATCTGCGTTTGCAAGGGCGAGATGTCCGGCAATATCCCCTGTCCATGCGTTCGCAGGAATTATGGGAGCAACTCGATCAGCTCATCGGTGATACATGCGAATATGATCGTTCCGGACATATCTATCTTGCCTGTAATGATGATGAAGTGGCCAAGCTTGAAGCTTATGCAAAAAACTTCACGTCAGTTTGGTCTGCAGATCGAGGATTTGGATGGCGCAGAGATACGCAGACGTTATCCTTATCTGAGTGACAAGATCGTAGCGGGAACTTATTCAGCCCGCGATGCGACAGCTAATCCTCGCCTTGCTACGCCAGCAGTTATGCGCGCTGCGACGGCACATGGAGCGGAGCTCATTGAAAGCTGTGAAGTCTTAAGCGCTACGACAGTGCATAATGGTTTTGTTGTTGAAACACGGTCGCATGGCACATTTAAATCAGATCAGCTTGTCAATGCCGCCGGTGCGTGGGTGGAGCATTTGCGCAGCAATTTGGTGAGGAAACACCGCTTTTTTCTGCCGGGCCTCCGCAATTTGTAACCGAGCCTTTGCCTTACTTTATCCGCCCCTCCGTGCAAGCGGTGGCGGGTAATGTAATCTTCCGCCAAATCCCGCGCGGCAATGTCATTGTAGCGGGCTATCCGCGCACGGCCAGCGACCTCAAAAACCAACGTACTGTGGTGCCCCCGCTGAAAACCATAGCAGGAATGCGGAGCCTTGCCGAAGTTGCACCTGTGCTGGGTGATGCGCAGGTCATTCGGGTATGGTCAGGGATGGAGGGGTATCTGCCAGACATGATCCCGATCATTGGCCCAAGCACTACAACGCAAGGGCTGTTTCATGCCTTTGGCTGTTGTGGGCATGGGTTCCAGATTGCGCCGGGTGTGGGTGCAGTTCTGGCTGAGATGATCCTGCATGGAAGCTCAAAGACGCCCGTTGAAGATTTCTCTATTCATCGCTTTCGTGATGCAGTTGTAGCTCACGATAAAATCAAAAAAAAGAGTTCGATTGACATGCTGTATTGCGCCGATAGCAGAGTTCTCTCGTATCGGCGCATCGCAATTGCGATCGCTCAGGAAAGTGCCAGAAGCGCGTCGGCTGCGTCACCATCTATGATGAGGCCGTTGATAATGCCGCTTTTTAACAGCGCTTTTGCTGCGGCTGCTTTTTTCCTGACCAGCGATAAGCAATACAACTTGAACTTTCTGCAACTCTTCAAAACCCAACGCTATGGTGCGCTGGTTCATTTCGTGATCGACCTGACGGCCTTCCTTGTCAAAGAAGATGCCGTTGGTGTCACCAATCGCACCGGCAGCGCGCAGGCTCTCGAGTTCTGATTTGCTCAACATGTTCTGACGGCGCAACAATGAATCTTCGGTGAGTTCACCTGCGCTGATGAAGCACACAGACACGGTGCGCGCGATTTCCATCGCGCGTGCGACCGAGCGTTGGGAGATCAGCACTTTTCGATCTTCCGCAGAATCGGCGATGAACGGAACAGGCAGGAAAAGCCCTGCCCACCCGTACGACGGGCCAACATGTGCACAACCTCAAAGGGATTATAGGCGGAGTTTGCCGTCAAAGATCCCATGACTGAAATGAACCGGGCTTGCGGCGCACGTACACCTGCAAGTTGCAATGTCATCTGCTCAATGGTTCGCCCCCAGCCTGTACCTACTGTGGCTTCCTGATTGTCAGCCAGGAAATTTTTGAGGTAAGTTGCAGCGGCCACACCAACGGCTCTGAACGAAACCTGCTTGCGGATTTCCGATGCTGTATCGTCAGCCGTATCGAAGCCAAACGGCGGCGTTGAAACACAAAAATTCAACCCAAATCGCCGCATCAGCTCGTTTTCGACGGGCAATGTGCCTGCATTCTGATGATCGATTGAAATGCTGACGAGGCCACTTTCACGGGCTTCACCGAGGATTTTGTTCACGCGTGCACGCGTCAATCCCAGTCTGGAGGCAGTCGCCTCCTGGTTGAACCCGCCAACATAGTAGAGCCAGGCCACGCGCACCATCAAGCCGTCTTCAGATTCACTCATTGGTCCCTCGCTCAAATAGTAGCCTCTAAATTACAAATGTATTTCTATTTGACATTTGTAATTTGTCGACGCTTAATATCAATTATTCCGACGGACAAGAGCGCGAAAGCGCGACCGGGTCAATTGGAATGCGGGGCTGAAGTAATAGCGGAATGAGGACGTCTTTCTCTGGAGGAGCAGAGTCTGACGACCGCGTTGCGACAGTTTCGTAGGAGCAGCGGTGGGTTAACGCGAAGCACGCGTAGCTATCGCTGAAAGCGTCTGGGACGGATGTTGCATCAAACTTGATGTCATCACCGACCCCCGGTGCTGAAGTTTAACAATTTGAAGCCAGACAGTGGAGCCAACCACGTCGCTTCTGGGAGGAATAAAATGGGATCGGGATTTTTCAAGAAATCTGTCGCTGTCGCAGCTTTGGCAGTGCTGATGGGCACTGCGAGCGCGTCAGCCACGAATGTTGCCTGGGTTCATTCCAATGCTGCTGCGCAGTCTGAACAGCGTGCGAAGGCGGGCTTTGATGCATGGCTCAAGGAAACCGCCAAGGACTGGAAGATCAGTGTTCTTGACAGCGGCGGCTCTGGCGAGCGCACGGCTTCCAATATTCAGGATGCTGCGTCGCGTGGCGTGGATGCGATTATCGTCAGCATGTCGGACCTGCGGGCATCGCGTGCGGCTATTGATGCTGCTGTTGCCGCTAAAATCCCGGTTTTTGCAATCGATAGCGGTCAGGTAGATGGTGTGCTTGTCGATGTGACAACCAACAACTGGGCCATGTCCGCCTCAGTGTCTCCTTATCTGCTCAACGAAATGGGCGGAAAAGGCAACCTTATTTTCCTGCGTATGGCGGAGCATCACGGCACCCGCAAACGCGGTGACGTCATGGCGACCGTGCTGAAGGAATATCCTGAAGTGAAGGTCATTGCCGAACACAATATCGACTATACGGCCTTCTTCGAAGATACCACCAGCACCATGCAGGACTATGCTTCGCGCTTTGGTGAAGAGATCAACGCCGTATGGGCGCCATGGGATGAACCGGCACAGGCGGCTATCAATGCGCTCAACGCTGCTGGCCTGAAGAACGTGAAAGTCATCGGTATTGACGGCCATCCGCAGGCCATCGAGGAAGTCTGCAAGCCAGACAGCCTGATGATCGCAACAGTTTCTCAGCCCTTTGAAAAAATGGGCGCGCAGACTGGCGAATGGATCGAAAGCATTGTGGTCAAGAAGGAAGATGCCGCAACCGTCATTCCTTCCAAGACCGTTTATCTCGATGCGCCGCTGGTAACAAAGCAGAACTGCAAGGATTTCCTCCCGAAGAAATAGGCACCCATGCCTGCAACTGGCCGGGGCGTGTTCGTTCCGCGTTCCGGCCTCTTTTTCGTAAACTTGCAATTTAATCCACGGGAGCTCTTCGATGGCCGTGAGCCTTTCGCAGATCGTCATGTCCTATCCCGGCACGCTGGCCCTTGATCAGGTCAGCGCTGAATTCCGGTTTGATGAGGTGCATGGCCTGATCGGAGAAAATGGCGCCGGGAAGACCACGTTGGTCAGCATCCTTGGCGGCAGCAAAAGCCCGACTTCTGGCAATATCACCATAGACGGAACAGAGGTGAAGCTGAGCAGTGCCGGTGACGCTCTGCGCAAGGGGATTGCCCACGTCTCTCAGGAAGGCAGCCTTGTTCCCGGCTTGACTGCTGCACAGAACATTCTGCTTGGCGATGAGCCGCGAATGGGGCTTGGTGTCATCGACAAGAAAAAAACTTGTCGCCCGCGCGGAAGAGCTTCTCAATCGCTGGTTTCCGCAAGTTTCCATCGACCTCAATGAGCAGGTCGACATGCTGCCGATGGCAGATCAGAAAATCATCGAAATTATCCGCGCTCTGCGCGGCAATGTGCGGCTGCTTATTCTCGATGAACCGACGGCAACATTACCCGCTCGCGAAAAAGAGAGCCTTTGGGAAATCATCAAAACCTTGCCACAACAAGGCGTTGGCATCGTTCTCATCAGCCACTTCTTGTCCGAAATTAAAGCGCTGAGCGATCGTATTACCGTTCTGCGGGATGGCCGACATATTGTGACGCTTCAGGCTGAAGATTCGAGCGAAGCGCAATTGATCGACCTGATGCTTCAGCGTTCTGGCGGCAAGGATGCGGCCGAACAGGATGTTCCGCACACGCGCAATCTCGGGTCTGTGGTTCTGGAGGTCAGCGACTGGCAGGCCGGCGGCGTTAACGCCGATCATTTCGTCATCCGCGCGGGCGAGATCGTCGGACTTATCGGTCTGACGGGGGCCGGGCATTTTGGTTTCGCCCGGTCACTCTATGCTGCAAGCGGCGTGATTTCTGGGACGTGTCGCTTTCAAGGCGAGGTAGTCAGCAAAGTCGATGCCCGAACCATGCAGAAGAAGGGAGTGGCGCTTGTCCCTGACCATCGCATGGAGAACTCTCTCATCGGTGATTGGGACGTGCGCGAAAATCTTGCAATGGTGCATCCATCGCATGCGACTTTTGGTGGCACAGGCATATTGTCCATGCGCCGCGAAGCAAGTGAAGCCGACCGCACAATGCAGCTTATGAACGTCAAGGCGCATTCACGCAGCCAGTTCGTGAAAGATCTGAGTGGCGGCAACAAGCAGAAAGTCTCGATTGGTAAATGGCTTTATGGTGCTGACGATCATTATCGCCTGATGATCTTCATCGAGCCCACAGAAGGTGTCGATATCGGTGCCAAGCGTGAAATCCATGCGCAGATGCGCAGGCTCGCTGAAAAGGGCGTCGCTATCCTCGTTACATCGTCTGATCTTCTGGAAATCGCAGACGTGGCAGACCGCGTCATCCCCTTCGTGAATGGCGGCCCCGGGCCTCAGATTGAGCGCGGCACATTTTCCGAAGCGAAATTTATTGCCGCAATGGCAGGAGTTACCCCATGAATGCCCGATCTTCAGCGGTTTCACCGCAATCATCCCGCCATGCCCAGAGCTTCGGTAAAAAGCTTAAAGGCGAATGGCTGCTCAAATACAGTACGCTCTTCGTGCTGTTTCTTTTGTTTGCTGGATTTTCGCTGACTGTTGACCGCTTTCTGACTGCAAACAATCTTCTCAATATCATCCAGCAGATTTCCATGCTGACGATTGTTGGAGCCGGACTGACTTTTGGCTTTGCGGCGCGTGAAATGGACTTATCGGTCGGCTACATGGTCGGCATGGCAGGTATTCTGGTGCCCCTCATGCTGGTTGCGGGGTTTCCTTTACCCGTGGCTTTGCTTGCGGGTCTTGCTGCCGGTCTGGTGGTGGGGTCCATCAATGCAATTCTGGTCACATTTGTCGGCGTGCCCTCGCTGATTGCGACACTGGCCATAGGCTCTATCCTTTACGGCATCAACTTTCTGATGACCGGTGGGCGGGCAATCTATGGTGGTCTTCCGGCGAATTATCTCTGGCTCGGTCAGGGCCAGCTGTTCGGAATTCCGGTGCTCGCTTATGCCATGGTGATCGTCGTTCTCTTTGCCTGGTTCCTGATGGAACGCACCGTGTTCGGTCGATACATCTATGCCGTGGGCGGTAATCTCAAAGCCGCAGAGCTTTCCGGCGTGAATGGTCGCTTCTATCGCGCTGCCGCTCTTGTTGTCTGCTCGATTTTTGCAGCGGTAGCGGGTGCGCTTCTTGCAGCACGCCTTGGCTCAGGGCAGCCAAATGCGGGCGAACGCTATCTGCTTGACGGACTTGCCACGGTGTTCATCGGCATGACGATGTTCCGTCCGGGCACAGCCACGATTGCGGGCACATTCTTCGGCGCACTCTTTATCGGTGTCATCAATAACGGCCTCAACCTTATCGGCATGGACACATACATCCAGAGCATCGTGAAGGGCCTTATCATTCTCGTAGCGGTCGCGGTCGTTTCGCGTACCACCAAACTGAAGCTCCTTTGAGAGCACACGTGAGGCATTGAACTAAACATCATGAAACAAATGCAACAGACAAGTCTGTCGGAGGCGCACGTGCAAAATCCGAGTAACTCTAATCTTCTCGAACTCTACCGGACGATGCGGCGCATCCGCACCTTTGAAGAACGCGTGGGCGAATTGTTCGTGCGCGGTCAGACGGCAGGTTCGATGCTCCATCTCTCGATTGGCGAAGAGGCAGCTGCTGCCGGTGTTTGCGCGGCAATGCAACCACAGGACACGTTCACGACGCATCATCGCGGCCATGGTATCTTTCTGGCGCGCGGCGCTGATCCCAAGCAGATGATGGCTGAAATCGGCGGTAAGGAAACCGGCTATTGCCACGGCAAGGGTGGCTCCATGCATATAGCCGATATGGCGCTTGGGCATCTTGGTGCCAATGCGATTGTCGGCGGCGGCATTCCTTCGGTCGTTGGCGCGGGTCTTTCCAGCAAATATCTCAAGAAGAACTCCGTTTCGCTCGCATTTTTCGGCGACGGCGCAATGCAGCAGGGTATTCTTTACGAGAGCATGAATATGGCGGCTCTCTGGGGTCTGCCAGTGGTGTTTGTCTGCATCAACAATCAGTATGGCATGGGAACGCGCGTCGATCAGGCAACGGCCAATACGGCATTTGATCAGCGTGCCCATGCATTCGGCCTTAATGGTGCGATTGTCGATGGTATCGATGTGGAAGAAGTGAAAGCCACGGCGCAAGGTCTGATTGACGATGCCCGCCTTGGCAAACCTGGCTTCCTGTCCGTCACCTGCTATCGCTTCTTTGGCCACGCCCGCATGGACAAGAGCCCGTATCGTGCGGAAGCGGAAGAGGCCGAAGGTCGCAAGAAAGACCCGGTGAAATTTACACGCGACCGGCTGGTTTCCGAAGGTTTGGCCGAGGAAACAGCACTGGACGCGATGGACAGCGGCATCACTGCCGAAATGGACGCGACTATTGATTTCACAGTCGAGTCCAAGGCGCCGCCACTCACGTCAATGTTCAAGGATGTCTATGCGGTGGGAGAACCAGAGCCGGAGCCCGTCCGCACCCGTATCGACCGCGTACTTTCCAGGGATGAAGCATAATGGTTGCCATGACTTACCGCGATGCGCTGCGTAAAGCGCTGGATGATGCCATGGCTGAAGACAACACCATTGTCGTCATTGGCGAAGAAGTGGGCCGCTATGGCGGCGCTTATGGCGTGACGAAAGACCTGATCGGTAAATATGGCGCTGATCGACTTATCGACACACCAATTTCCGAGCCTGCGATTATCGGTGCCGCTGTTGGGGCTGCGATGACCGGTCTACGCCCTGTTGCAGAGCTGATGTATATCGATTTTCTTGGCATGACGATGGACCAGCTTGCCAATCAGGCTGCCAAAATCCGCTATATGTTCGGTGGACAGATTGGTGTGCCGATGGTGCTTCGCACGCAGGGCGGCACCGGTCGTTCGGCGGGTGCACAGCATTCGCAAAGCCTTGAAGCATGGATCATGCACACGCCTGGCTTGCGGCTTGCCATGCCTGCTACAGTCCAAGATGCTTATCATTTGTTGCGCCAAAGCCTGACGAAGCCGGATCCGGTCGTCTTTATCGAGCACAAGGCGCTCTATACCCGCAAGGAAGAAGTCGATCTGGATGCGGAACCGCTTGAGTGGGGTAAGGCCGCAGTACGCCGTACGGGCAAGGATCTGGTTATCGTGACCTATTCGCGCCAGCTTCACTATGCGCTGGAAGCTGCCGACAAGCTATCTGCCAAGGGTATTGAAGCGACGGTCATTGATCTTCGCACGCTCAACCCGTTTGATTTTGACACTGTACGCGAACATGTCGAGCGCGTCGGCAAAGCCATGGTTGTTTCCGAAGGCGTGATGACAGCCGGCGTTGCAGCCGAACTTTCGGCCCGTATTACAGAAGAATGCTTCGATTATCTTGAACAGCCTGTCGTTCGCGTTGCCGGTGAAGATATTCCGATTTCGGTTTCGCAGGATCTTGAAGCTGGCAGTGTGCCGACAGTGGATCTTATCCGGTCGGTCGCAGAGAGAATGCTGTCATGACAGAACGTATTCTGAAAATGCCGCGTCTCGGCGAGACGATGGAAGAGGGCAAGATTGTCGGCTTCCTCGTCAATCCCGGCGACAGTTTCAAGCGCGGTGATTCAATCATCGAGATTGAGACCGACAAGACGGTTGCCGAGTTTCCCGCACTTGGCGACGGCACGCTCAATGAATGGATCGGATCGATTGGGGATCATGTCGTTGTCGGTGCGCCGCTGGCGCGCATCGAGATCGGCTCTGGTCCCGACTGGACCGAAGAGGCTGGCGAAAGCGCGGCCTCCTCGGTGGAGCCGGCTGCGTCGCACCCCGCGCCCGCAGCCGGCTCACACCATGCACATGTCGTGACCGATCTCAATATGCCCCGCCTTGGTGAGACGATGGAAGAGGGCCGCATCGTCCGCTGGTTGAAAGCTATGGGCGATAGTTTCGAGCGTGGCGAAGCCGTTCTTGAAATTGAAACCGACAAGACGGTTGCAGAATTTCCGGCGCTGGTCAGTGGTAAGCTCGGTGAAATCCTGCGCCATGAAGGCGACATGGTAACTGTTGGCGATGCCATTGCTCGTATTGAAGTGGCGGCGGATTCAATCACGCAAAAGACTGAAGCTGTCTCTCATGCAGAGACAGCGGCTGAAACGGCTCAACAGTCCGCAGTGGTGCGGTCTGCGAGAGCAGTGAGCCAGGAACAGCGCACACGTGCGACGCCGCTTGCACGCAGACTTGCGCGCCAGAAGGGCATCGATATCAACACGCTTTCAGGCTCCGGCCGCAGAGGTCGTGTGGAGAAAGAAGATGTTCTGGCAGCCTCTGGCAATGCGCCAGCAAGTGCTGATGTGAACTTCGTTGACCTTGCAGATGGCCGCGTTGCCTATACCGATATCGGCCCCAAAAACGCACGCGTTATTGTGTTGCTTCATGGCTTTTCGGGTGACCGGACGACTTGGAGCAACGTTGCATCTGGACTGCGCAGGGCAGGCTTCCGTGTGGTCGCGCCCGATCTTCCGGCGCATGGGTTGACGACGATCAATGCTGCGAATGCTGACCAGCTTAGTCAGTTCCTTCCGGCATTCCTTGATGCTCTGTCGATCAAAAAGGCGGACGTCGTCGCGCACTCTCTTGGTGCGGTCGCAGCAACTGTATTTGCCTCTGCTCATACCGCCCGTGTTGCAAGTCTGGCGCTCGTCGCGCCAGCGGGACTTGGCTCTGATATTGATGCCGGGTTTATTTCAGGTATGGCACAGGCAACGACAGTGGGCGAGATAACGCATCTTCTGCGGCGAATTGCAGCAAAGCCTGTCGAACTCTCGCCGGTGTTGGTGGCGGAATTTGCTGCAACTATGGCCAGGGGGCGTCTGAAGGATCTGGCAGAAGCTGTTGTCGGGCCGTCAGGACAGCGAACCGACATTATCGCATCGCTTGAAAAGCTTTCACGTTCCATGTCCGTCCGGGTTCTGGTCGGATTGCAGGATAGCATCATTCCTTGGCAGCAGGTGACCTCGTTGCCGCCGTCAATCGGCGTTCATTTCCTCGCGCAGTCGGGTCATATGCCGCAATGGGATCAGGCGAAGGACGTGACCGATCTGGTTTTAAACTTTGCTGGAGGCACGAATGACTGATGTGAAGCTGCGTCTGAAAGAAGCCCAGTCACGACTGGGTGCTTTTGCCAAAGCAACGCCGGAACTCATGTCCGGCTTTGCCAGGGTCAGCAAATCTGCAACGGCTGCGGGTGCATTTTCTTCTGCGCAAAGAGAGTTGATTGCCGTCAGCATTGCTGTTGCCAAAGGTTGCGAAGATTGCATCCTTTATCACGTGGATGCAGCCATCCGTCATGGTGCGACCGAGAAGGAGCTGATCGAAGTTCTGGAGGTTGCCGTTGAAATGGGTGGTGGTCCGGCTGTGATGTATGCGGCCAAGGCACTAGACGCATTTCGCGGACTAAATTGAACGATTGCACGGTGATGCGCTCCGAGAGCTGGAGGAGCTTTCGGAATGGCATTTGGGAGGATTTGAATGGCCTATTTTCTGACCGCCGATGGAGGAACGGAAAGTATCCGCGCGCGGGTCTATAATCTTTCAGGCACGTGTCTGGCGAGTGCCGCTGTGCCTTATGAAACGAAATTTTCAAGCGGAGCGCGTGCGGAACAGAACCCTGAAGACTGGTGGTCTTCGTTCGTTCAGGCTGCACGCAGAGCCATATCAGAATCTGCGATTGATCCGGCCGCAATCGAAGCTATTACGCTTGCTACGACAAGCTGCACGGTCGTGGCGCTCGATGCGGATGGCAAGCCTCTACGCCCGTCGATCATCTGGATGGATGTGCGTGCGAGCGATGAAGCTGAAGCAGTACTCGCAACCGGTGATGACGCGCTTCTGGCGAATGGCGGTGGGCGCGGCCCCGTGTCAGCAGAATGGATGATCCCCAAGGCGCTGTGGATCGCGCGCAATGAGCCGGAAATCTTCGAGAAGGCAGAAACCATCTGCGAATATCAGGATTTCATGACGCTGCGATTGACAGGAGAGAAGGCGGCAAGTCTCAACAACGTGTCGTTGCGCTGGCATTATTCGACAGATCGCGGCGGGTTTCCAAAGTCTCTACTCGAGAAGCTGGGCCTTGAAGCGCTGTTGCAGAAATGGCCGTCACGGGTGGTTGCCCCCGGTGAAGTGATCGCCAATTTGAGTGCAAACGCTGCATCCGAACTGGGACTCTCACAGAAGGTGAAAGTCGTGCAGGGTGGTGCTGATGCGCTGATTGGCATGATTGGCCTTGGGGTTGCCAAGCCGGGGCAGCTTGCCTTGATAACTGGCTCATCTCACTTGCAGTTCGGTGTTTCAGATAAGCCCCTCCATGCGCCCGGTATATGGGGCAGTTATCCGGATATGGTCTATCCGAAACGTTATATCATTGAAGGTGGGCAGACATCGACTGGTTCGGTTATTGCCTGGCTTGGCCGCATGATGAACGGCACAATGGATATAGAAGAGCTGAACCGCAAGGCTGCCGCACTTGAGCCGGGCGCGGATGGGCTTCTGGTGCAAGATCATTTTCAGGGCAATCGCACGCCTTATACCGATGCCCTGTCGCGCGGGGCAATTGTTGGCCTGACACTTGCACATGAGCCGCACCATGTTTTCCGTGCCATCATGGAAGGCATCAGTTTCGGTACACGCGCGATCCTCGATGCCATGGCGGAAGCCGGTTATAGTGGTCAGGAAATCACGGTCGGCGGCGGGGCAAGTGCATCACCGCTTTGGCTGCAAATCCACGCCGACACGGCTGGGCTGCCTGTTTGTGTGCCGCAATCACGTGATGCGCCTTCGGTTGGAGCTGCCGTTCTGGCCGCCCATGGCGCTGGACATTTTGCCAGCATTGACGACGGCATCGCCGCCATGGTCAAGCCGGGCACCCGTATCGAGCCACGTCCGCGTGAGACGGCCATCTATAACGAGATTTATCAACAATATCGTGCGCTGTATCCAGCTTTGAAGTCGGTTCGGGGTGCCTGAGGAAGATATTCGGGAGAAGATAATGCTCAAGGATTTTCAGCTGACGGGTAAGAGTGCTGTCATTACTGGCGGTGCCAAAGGTATAGGACGGGCTATCGCCGAACTTTTTGTCGAGGCCGGTGCCAATGTTATCATCACCGACCGAGATGAGGCTGCGGGTAAGATAGCTGTCGCAGAACTCAACGCCCGGAGAGCCTCGTCAGCGCAATTATATGTGCTCGATGTAACGGACAAGAATGCTGCCGAACGGGTGGCAGAGGCAATTTCCAACGAGATTGGCGTGCCGGATATTCTTGTCAACAATGCCGGTATTGTTCGAAATGCCGCCGCCAGCGATGTGACCGAAGATGATTGGCGGGCGGTGATCGACGTCAATCTCAATGGCGTTTTCTACTGCGCACAGGCATTCGGAAAGCGCATGGCTGCGGCGGGTCGGGGCGCAATCGTCAACATCTCGTCGATGTGCGGGGAGATTGTCGTCTATCCTCAGCCGCAGGTGGCCTACAACGCTGCAAAAGCGGGTGTCAATCTCATTACCAAGTCACTGGCTGTTGAATGGGCCAAGCTAGGCGTGCGCGTAAATGCGGTCGCGCCCGGTTACACCGCAACCGAACTGACGCTTGCGGGACGCAGCAACGGAGAATGGTTTTCGACCTGGCTCGCCATGACGCCCCAAGGGCGGCTCGGTGAACCGCGTGAGATTGCCAATGCCGTTTTGTTTCTTGCATCCGATGCAGCAAGCTTCGTGACAGGCACAGTGCTGACAGTCGACGGCGGCTATACGGCTCTTTGATTTCTGGGATTTCTGGAGGATGAAATGACTGAACAGGCAAAAATAGCACTCGTCACAGGTGCCAGCCGTGGAATTGGACGTGCAATCGCTATTGGTATGGCCAAACGCGGCTTTGATGTAGCCATCAACGATATCGAACGCCAGAAGGATGCTTTACAGGATGTGGCGAAGGAAATTGAAGCAGCCGGTTGCCGCGCTTTGACCGTCTATGCGGATGTCAGCTGCAAAACCGACGTTGAAGCGATGGTGCAAAAGACCGTCGATACTTTTGGTCGTATCGATGCTGTCGTCAACAATGCAGGTATTCTGATTGCCAGCGACGTCGAACATCTCAAGGAAGAACATTGGGACAGTGTTCTTGATGTAAATGCCAAGGGTACATTTCTGGTCGTCCAGGCCGTGTTGCCTCACATGAAAAAGCAGAAATACGGTCGCATCGTGAATATTGCCTCTATCGGTGGCAAGCATGGTGCACCAGAACAGGCGCATTATTCTGCATCAAAAGCTGCGGTCATGGGGTTCACACGCGTATTGGCACAGGAAGTGGGGACTTTCGGTATTACCGCAAACTGCGTCTGCCCCGGCATCATTTTAACTGACATGGGTCGCGTCAATCTTGACGATGTCGCAATACGCGAGGCCTGGCAGGAAAAGACCGCCATGCGGCGGATTGGCGACCCTGAAGACGTGATTGGGCCGGTTGTGTTCCTTGCTTCTGATGACGCAGCTTTCGTGACCGGCCAGAGCCTCAATGTCGATGGCGGTATCGTGCTAAGCTGATCATAGTAGTTTTACAACCACGACAAAACGGCCCGCAGTGATACTGGCGGGCCGTTTTCATTTGCGATGCGTTTCACAAAACATCGAATAACCTCTTCTGTTTTGCATTAGCCACTTCAAATCTCACTCATTGAGAGATAAATTGTCATGGGTGGCTTCCTGTTAAATTAGGACAATCGATGGCTTGTAATGATCTTGTGACCTTCGATGTGTGGCAACCTGCGCTGGAGATGCGAAAGGGAACCACCAAACATCGGCTTCTGACTGAAAAGATCGTTGAGGATATTGAGAAGGGTGTCCTGAAACCTGAGACGCGTATGCCAACGCATCGTGATCTCGCGCACAAGCTCGGGCTTTCGGTGCAGACGGTCAGTATCAGCTACAAAGAAGCCGAGCGGCGCGGCTATCTGCGTGGCGAAGTCGGCCGGGGAACTTATGTCTGCAATCGCGTGACGGAGCGGGCGGACCGGTTCATGCTTGATCGGGATCCCAGCGGAACCGCGGATCTGTCGATCATTCGCGCCGTCTATACGGAAGCCCACGAGAATGCCTCGCGTCGCTTGCTGGAGGAAATGAGCCAGTCGGACAATGCAAGCTTCATGCGTCCGTGTCGTCCAATTGCTGGGCTGGACCGGCATCGTGCTGCCGCACGGGACTGGTTGCGTGGCCTGTCCGTTGATGTTGATCCGGGTCGCATCATTATTACGAATGGTGCAGCGCATGGACTTTTTCTTGCGGTTGCTGCTGTCGTTCAGCCGGGAGAGGTAGTGCTTACGGAAAGCCTGACCGATCATGGCATCATCGGTCTTGCCAATGTACTTGGCTTCACGCTGCGTGCGCTGCCGACGGATAGAGAAGGCATATTGCCCGATGCCTTTGAAACTGCGTGTAAGGCGGGAGATGTAAGAGCACTGGTGCTCATCCCGACGCTTGGCAATCCGACCAGTCATTTAATGGGAGTCGAAAGGCGCATTGCTGTCGCGGACATTGCGCGGCGATATGGCGTTTGTGTCATTGAGGATGAAGTCTACAAGCCGATCCTCGAAGAGCCTCTGCCGTCAATGCCGGAACTGCTGCCGGAGCTGGGTTTCTTCGTCACAAGCTTCACCAAGACAGTCATGACCGGCTTGCGGACAGGCTATCTTGTGGTGCCAGCGCATTATTCTATTCGCGTGACGTCGATTTTGCGCGTCACGAGCTGGAGCGGCGTTAATCTCGTTGCAGAGATGGCCAGCCGCTGGATCGAGGACGGAACGGCGACAGAGCTTCTGGATATTCAGCGCAGCGAACTGCGTTCAAGGCAGACATTGGTAGCCGATATTCTTGAGCCTCACATTGCAGGCAGCAATCCGCTGTCGCTTTGTGCCTGGTTGAAAATCCCGCGCAACTGGTCGGAGGATGGTCTGGTTCGTGCTCTGGCAAGCAAAGGTGTTGCTGTCACACCTTCTGATCCATTCGTGGCGGGTGGTGAGCGGGGAGATGGCGGCATCCGCATCTGCCTCGGCGGGAGGCTTTCGCGATCTGCCTTGCAGACAGCTCTTGAAACTATTCGCGAAACCTTCGCGCAACTGCCGCCAGTCTATGACGTCAGTTCTATAGCCTGAGCGCTATAGAACTGATTGCAGAAATTCTTTCGTCCGCTCTTCGGTCGGAGACTGGAATATCTGTTCGGGCGTGCCCTGCTCGCAGATGCGTCCTTTGTCGAAAAAACAAACACGATCAGACACTTCACGTGCAAAGCGCATCTCATGGGTGACGAGGAGCATTGTCAGATCATGTTCTTGTGCGAGACTGCGAATGACCGCCAGAACTTCGCCGACAAGCTGCGGATCAAGTGCCGATGTGGGCTCGTCAAAGAGTAGAACACGCGGACGCATAGCCAATGAACGCGCAATCGCAACGCGCTGCTGCTGGCCGCCGGAAAGCTGTGAAGGGTAGTGATCTTTCTTGTCTGTCAGGCCGACAAGAGCAAGAAGATCGAGTGCGCGCGCCTCGGCTTCGTCCCGCTTCATACCGAGAACGTGAACCGGCGCTTCGATGATATTGCGCAGCACAGACATGTGCGGAAACAGATTGAAGCTCTGGAACACCATGCCGACATGCGCTCTGATTTTACGCAAGTGGGCTTCGCTCGCTTGAAACTGTCCTTTGCCGTTCGGCTCATGATAGGACATGTCTGCGAGTTCGAGCGTCCCTTCCTGAAATGGCTCCAGCGTCATGAGAATGCGGAGCACGGTCGATTTTCCCGATCCTGATGGACCGATCAGCGTTACTTTCTCGCCCGTCTTGACCGAGAAATTGAATTGATCCAGCACAGTCAGTGCGCCGAAACGCTTGGATACGTCCTGAAAGCGGATAATTTCCTGGGTCATTTGAGAGCGATCCCGTTCTTTGGAAGTGTGCGTTCGAGCAGTCGAATGCCTGCCGAGCAGATAAGTGTCAGGATGAGGAAGATCAGGCCGACCATCGATAGTGGCACCAGATATTCGAAGGTGCGGTCGCCGATCAGATTGGCGAGGTTCAGCATGTCGACGATACTGACGACAGACAGAACCGGGGTCTCCTTCAGCATCGAGACAAGGTAGTTGCCCATAGCCGGGATGATCCGGGGTATGGCTTGCGGAATGACGATATCGCGATAGGTGCGCCATGGTGTGAGGTTCAGCGCACGTGCCGCTTCCCACTGTCCGCGCGGAATGGCCTCTATACCTCCGCGATAAACCTCCGACGTATAGGCCGAATATTGAAGGCCAAGCGCCAGAGCGCCGGTCAGGAATGCGGGCAGTACGATGCCGTAGACGGGCAAGACGTAATACAGGAAAAACAACTGCACCAGCAGCGGCGTATCGCGCAGAAATTCCACAACGACCACCGTTGGCCAGGAAATGATCTTGTACGGGCTGCGGCGCAAAAGCGCGAAAACGAGGCCGAGCACCAGCGCAATCGCGAAGCCGGTGGCTGCGGCCTTGAGGGTTACTGTGAGGCCAATTCCCAGAATTGGCAGAATGGAAATCGCAAAAGAAAGCGTGGACGAGGTGTCCCATGCATAGCCGTAGATCATGCGAAACCTCCTGCCATTGTCTGGCGTTTCAGTCGTCGCTCAAGCCAGCGAATAGCGGAAGCGAGCACCAGAGCCATTGCAAAATAACCGAGTAGTGTCAGCGAATAGATCGTCACATTGTCGAGCGTCAGATTGCGCAAACGCTGGGCCTGGAAGGTCAGATCGCTGATGGCGATAAGCGAGGCGAGTGCTGTATCTTTCAGATTATGAATGGCCAGATTGCCGAAAGCCGGCATCATCTCGACGACGGCCTGTGGCAGGACGATATGAAACAATGTGTGGCCTCTGCTGAAGTTGAGGGCTCTTGCGGCTTCGTGCTGTGCTTCGGGAACAGACTTCAACGCGCCGCGCACCACCTCCGCACCATAGGCACCTATATTGAGACCAAGCCCCATGATGCCGGTCGTGAGTGGGTCGAACGAAATGCCGATCAGTGGCAGGGCGTAATAAAGCCAGAACAATTGCACGAGCAGTGAAGTACCCCGGAATATCTCGATATAGATCACCGCAATCGTGGAAAGGATGGGTCCACCCGCAAAACGGGCAATGCCGGCTGCGAACGCCAGCAGAGTGCCGATAGCCATCGAACTGAGGGCAAGAACGACGGTGATTTGTGCGCCTTTGAAAAGGGCGGGAAGATACTCCGTCCAGTGCATATGGTCTTCTCCCGATAGAGATGAGACAAGGCCCGCCGAACCAATCATCATGGCACGGCGGGCGACAAAAGCGTTACTTTGCGTTGCAGAGGGTGGCCGTATCGACAGTCCGAGCCGCCTCTACGCTCTCTTCGCTAAGCCCGTAAGTCATCAGGATTTTGGCGTAGTCATCAGTTTTCTTGAACTCGATGAGTTCCTTATTGAAGGCGTCGTAGAATTCCTTGTCCTCCGGACGGAAGCTGAAAGCGCCGAAACTGCGTGCAGCTTTGCCATCCACAACCGGGTCGGTAAACGGATGTGCCTGCTCCAGTTCCGGGGAATTCGCAACAAGGTTCGCCACCGTCAATTCGGTTGCCGCATAAGCATCGGCACGACCGGCCTGTACCGTGGATGGAGCGTCAGCATTGCCCTGAATCATGACGATTTGCGATTCATCGATACCCATGCCATGCAGGAAGTCGATTTGATCCGCGCCTGAAACGATAGCAACTTTCAGGGAAGGATCCTTCTTGATGTCTTCATAGGAATGGATTTTCTTCGGGTTGCCTTTGGGCACCAGAAGACCTTCACCATAGCTGGAATTAGCAACGGTGAACTGCACCTGCTTGCAACGATCCGGCAGAATGTTCTGCTCGGCGGCGACAAACTCAAAGCGCTTGGCCTTCAATCCGGGAATAAGTGAGCCGAATGGTGTGACGGTCCAGTCGACTTCCTCAATTCCGAGTTTCTTGAAGATTGCTGCGGCAACATCCGGACCGATGCCTTTGGCTGCACCACTCGCGTCCATATAACCATAAGGCATTTCGTTAGCGGTTGCTCCTCGCACAAAGCCCGCGCTTTTCAGATCGTCAATGGTGACGGCCTGTGACGGCATTGTAAGAGCTGCAAATGCTGCCGCGGAAAGCAGAGCGGAAATCGTATGAAGTTTCATGCGCATGGTGTTCACTCCTCTTTATGGATGCCGGTTGTTTTTGTTCCGGCTTTTCAATTGGTCAGTACTGATTGATTTGAGACGAAGATGGCTCCTCGCTGATCGTGGCGATGACCGAAAGGCAATCGCCCATCTTGATGAGACCCGGAAAGTGCCGTGCCGCGAGTATTCCATCGAGTGCGGCGCGATACTCTTGCGGAGCCAAGCCGGTGCGCGCCACATTATGAACGCGGGCAATGAGGTCGCCTTTGCGTACTTCTGCGCCGAGATCAACCAAAGGTTCAAGCAAACCTTCGGTATCGGCAAAGCCGAAGCATTCCTGTGACGGCATATCGAGCCATGTGGTGGGCGAAAGCTCGACTTCACCATGCAGAATGCCTGCATGGCGCAAAAGGTTGCGAATGCCGCGTTTGGCGATTGCTGCCGACCGTGCCGAAATCGTGCCGCCGCCTGAAAGCTCGGTCGTCACAAAGACTTTGCCTGCTTCTTCAGCGGTTGTATCGTACATGCCTACTGCATCGATCTCGATCATCCGCATGGAGAAAGGAGCCGAAAAGGCTTTGACGGCAGCAAAGCATTGGGCTTCCTGAGTTGCATCGGGCAGGGCGTGCGCGGCGGCATAGGGCAGGAAGTCGAGTGTTCGTCCGCCGGAATGAAAGTCCACGACGATATCGGCTGTGGGCAGCAGATAGCGGGTGAAATAATCGGCGATCTTTTCCGTGACGGTGCCATTCGGGCGGCCGGGGAAACTACGATTGAGATTGCCTTTATCTATCGGCGATGTGCGCGTTCCGGCCATGAAGGCCGGGAAATTCATTGCAGGAACAATAATAACGCGTCCGTTGATCTCAGCCGGTTTCAGATTGGCGGCGAGATCGTAGAGGGCAACCGGTCCTTCATATTCATCGCCGTGATTGCCACCCGTAAGAAGGGCTGTGGGTCCATCGCCATTACGAATGACGCAGATGGGCAGCATCAGCGAGCCCCAGGCGGAATCGTCTCGCGACCACGGTAACCGCAAATGACCATGCTGCACGCCGTCGCGGTTAAGATCGACGGTTGGCGTGATTGGGGAGGGGCGGGAAGGGGGCGAGCTATGCATCATCGCAGCGTCCTAATCCTTGACCACGAGTTTGCGCGGCACATTCGACAGGCATTCGACACCCGTTTCGGTGATCACGATGCTCTCGGTAATCTCGAGCCCCATGGTTTCCAGCCAGAGACCTGTCATGAAATGAAAGGTCATGCCGGGCTGCAATTCCGTGCGGTCGCCGGGACGCAGGCTCATTGTGCGTTCGCCCCAGTCCGGCGGATAGGACAGGCCGATGGAATAGCCGGTGCGGTTGTCCTTGATGATCCCGTATTTCTTCAAAACAGCGAAGAAGCCGTTGGCGATATCCTCGCAGGTGTTGCCGGGACGAGCAGCAGCAAGTCCCGCTTCCATACCTTCTAGTGTTGCCTTTTCTGCCTCAAGAAAGGCTTGTGTCGGCTTGCCGAGAAATACGGTGCGCGACAGTGGGCAATGATAGCGCTTGTAGCAACCGGCAATCTCGAAGAACGTGCCTTCGCCGGTTTTCATTGGAAGATCGTTCCAGGTGAGATGCGGGGCGGAAGCGTCGGGTCCGGAAGGCAGCAACGGCACGATTGCCGGATAATCACCTCCGAAATCGTCAACGCCGCGCGTACCTGCATCGTAGATTTCAGCAACCAGATCGCATTTGCGCATACCCGGCTCGATCTTGTCGACGATGCGCCGATGCATGGCTTCCACGATGCGGCCGGCCTTGCGCATATAGTCGATTTCGGTAGCGCTTTTCACCGCGCGCTGCCAGTTGACAAGCCCCTGCGCATCTTTGAAACGTGCGTTGGGCAGATGCTTCTGCAGGGCATGATGTGCTGCAGCCGTGTACCAGTAATTATCGAACTCCACAGCTATCGTCTTGTTGCCCCAACCCTTTTCCTCAAGGATCGAAGCCAAAAGATCCATCGGGTGGCGTTCCAGCGATTGCACGTAATGGTCAGGATAGCCGATGATATTGTCATGGCTTATCCATGCGGTACGTTTCGCACCGTTGCCATCCTGACCGCGACCATACCAGATCGGTTCGCCTTCCATCGAAAGCACAACGCATTGATGGACATAGAAGGACCAGCCATCATAACCGGTAAGCCAGTGCATGTTGGATGGATCGGTGACGATGATAACATCGAAGCCTGCCTTCTCCATGGCGCGACGGGTTTTGGCTATCCGCTGATCATATTCCGTGCGGGTGAAGTTGAGTTCCACACTCATCGACTGGCTCCTGCAGTTTTGGTTGAATCGATTTTCGTGCCTGCGTCGCGCAGGCTGGCGCGCTCCGTCGCAAGGCGAGCAATTGCGGTGTCCTGAACACCGGTGCCTGTTAGATCGCAGAAGGTTATATCCTCTGGTTGCCGCTGGAATTTCGCCTTATTGAGAACGATTTGGCCAAGCTCTGGAAAGACAGTATCCGCTGCAACAATCCCAGCCGAAATTGCATGATGCAGTTCGCCAAGCCTGCGCGTTTGGGAGAGGCTGTCAGCGACATAGATGATTGATCGCTGGAAAAGGGCGGGGTCGATCTCGTTCTTATGTTCGGCATCCGAGCCCATCGCAGTGATATGCTGGCCGGGAGTAAGCCATTCAGCCTTTATGAGCGGTGTTTCCGATGGCGTTGTCGTGACGATAATGTCAGTGCCGTCGCAAGCTTCCTTAGCATCTGCGATTGCCGTCACCGGTATTCCGAGCTTTTCGGTAAAGTTCCGCGCGGCTTTTTGTGCGCTATCGAAGTTGCGTGCCCAAATCCGCGCCTCGGTGATGGGGCGAACGAGCGTCAGCGCTTCAAGCTGCATTTCTGCCTGCATGCCCGCACCGAAGATGGCGGCTAGATGGGCGTCCTTTCGTGCCAGATATTTTGCGGCGACAGCACCGGCAGCCGCTGTACGCACATCGGTCAGATAGCCATTATCCAGCAGCAACGCTTCAATAAGCCCGGTCTTGGCCGAGAACTGGATCATCAGTCCGTTGGTAGAAGGCAGGCCGATGGAAGGATTATTGAAGAAGCCCGGACTTACCTTAATGGCAAAGCTGTCTAATCCGGGAATATAGGCCGTTTTCACATCGACTTCGCCACGTTCTGCAGGGATATCCAACCGAAGAATGGGCGGCATGCTGACACCGCCACTGGCGAGTGCCCTGAAAGCATCCTCCACGCATGCTACGCTTTCAACGTCGAGGGCTATGATCTGTCGTAGATCAGCTTCGGTCAGAATTCTCATTTCAGCCATCAGCCTGCCCTCCGATAGCGGTTTTCCATAATTGCGCGATGCTGTTCGGGATCGACATTGCCGCCCGAAATGATGATGGCAGTTGCTCCCGTTGGCTTTATTTTTCCAGCAAGCAAGGCGGCAATACCGACGGCCGCAGCTCCTTCGATGACTTCGCCTTCCTGTGTTGCGGCATGTCTGATCCCCGCTGCGATCTCCTCTTCATCGAGCAGGATCACATCATCAAGCAGCGAGCGACACAGCTCAAAAGTCCAGCGATTGTCGAGCCCGATACCACCGCCGAGGGAGTCTGCCAGCGTGTCCAATTCCTCAACATTGACTGGTTTGCCCGCTTCGAGGCTCGCCTGCATAGCCGCACCGCGTTTCATGGAAATTCCAATTACCCGCGCTTGCGGAAGCTTTGCTTTCACTGCCGCAGCCACTCCGGCGGCAAGGCCGCCACCAGAAAGCGGAACAAGCACTGTACCCAGTTCGGGGAGGTCTTCGACAATTTCCAATCCCACAGTTCCCTGTCCGGCAATAATGCGCGGATCGTCGAATGGTGGGATGGCATTCATGCTTTCATCACGCACAAGTCGCATGACTTCTTCCATCGCGTCGTCCTGGGATTTGCCGATGATGCGCACATCAGCACCAAGTGCACGGATGGCCTCGACCTTATTGCGCGGTACAAGCGATGAAAGGCAGATCGTGGCGGTCAACCCTTGCGTGGACGCCGCATGAGCCAATGCGCGCCCATGATTTCCGGTAGAGGCTGTGACAAGCCCCCGCTCGCGTTCATTCCCGGACAGGCTGAGAACAGCATTTGTTGCACCACGAAGCTTGAAACTACCCGTTGGTTGTCGGTTTTCAAGCTTGAGAAAAACCGGCACGCCTGATTGCGCGCTGAGACTTTCGGAGTGGATCAGCGGCGTTCTTTCGACATGACCATTCAGCCTGTCCTGGGCTCGCTCTATTTCGTTGAGACTGATCATTTGCGACACACTTCCCGACATCCGCACTGCCGTTCAAAGCGGCGTGACAATAGGGAGCGCTGCACCAAGCAAAGCACTTCTTCGCTGCAGGTGAGCAAATTGAGGGCGCAATAAAGCACCATATGCGAAACCATAAGGCCGCATTCTCGTTCCCCATTTATTTGATTTTTCTTCTTGGCTATATGTGTGAAAGACCAATTACATCATGTCAATAATTATATTGGATCATTACAATATTGCTCTGAAGTGACTTTTTACTGACGCAGGCTTGCCTGCGATATGCGACCATGCCAATGAGAATGGCCTTGAAACGCAAATACTCACTTACATTGGACCGTTATAATGAAATCCGCCCTCAAGCTTGATGCTGTTGATCTTCGTATTCTGGAAGCGGTGCAGCAGAATGCGCGGATCACCAAGCTCGCGCTTGCAGAGCAGGTGGGTTTGTCACCGACACCGTGCTGGCTACGACTGCGCAAGCTGGAAGAGGCGGGCATTGTAACGGGCTACCACGCACGCATCGCCTATCGCAAAATCGCCCCCATTGCGCATGTCATGGTTCAGATCACGCTCGGCAATCACCGCCAGAGCGATTTTGACCGCTTTGAGCGCGCAATCGCTGTCATTCCCGAGATTGTCTCGTGCTGGTCTGTCGGTGGAGGCATCGATTATTTTCTGATGATCATGGCCCGCGATATAGATAGCTATCAGCGTCTGATTGACCGCCTGTTGGATCAGAATATCGGAATCGAACGCTATTTCACGTACATCGTGACGAAACTTGTCAAAGATGAGCGGACTGGAACACCTTTGTCGATCCTCGCGGACAACGTGGAATAGTCCAAACGATCTGTTTGATCGCTGAAGTTTAGCCCAATCCTGCTGTTCTTCGTTATGCCTTTGGTCCGAATAAAGGCCCAGCCTGTGAGATGTTTCTTCCAGAATTGGGAGAAGCACAATGAATGCCGTTTTGGATCATCCGATACAACATGACGGGCTTAACAGGCTTCGGGACAAACACCTTTTTCGCGAACTTGGCTATATCGATGGGCGCTGGGTTGCGGGAGAGAAGGCTGAAACTTTTGCCGTTGTCGACCCGGCAACCGGGCGACGGCTGGCACGCGTCGCAAGTCTAAGCGAAGCCCAAACAACGCTTGCGATAGATGCAGCTGAGAAAGCCTTTCCTGAGTGGCGCAACAAACTGCCCCAGGAACGAGCCGCAATTTTGCGACGCTGGTATGAGCTTGTTCTGGCGAACCGCGAAGATCTGGCATTGCTGATGACGCTGGAGCAAGGCAAGCCGTTGGATGAATCGCGCGGCGAGATTGACTATGGCGCAGCTTTCATTGAATGGTTCGCAGAAGAGGCTAAGCGCCTCAACGGAGAGACCATCATAAGCCATCTGCCCAATGCCGAGATGATGGTGCGCCGTGAGGCGCTGGGTGTCGTAGCACTTGTGACGCCGTGGAATTTCCCGCATGCCATGATCACCCGTAAAGCGGCAGCAGCGATTGCTGCAGGCTGTCCGGTGGTGGTGCATCCGTCGTCGGAGACTCCACTTTCAGCGCTCGCATTGGCAGAGCTTGCAGAACGCGCCGGCCTTCCGTCTGGGGTTTTCAACGTTGTGACGGGCAAGGCTGCGCCAATCGTCGATGTGTTGTGCCGCGACGAGCGTGTGCGGGCGCTGAGCTTCACCGGTTCGACCGAGATTGGCAAGCTGATTGCCACCAAATGTGCGGCAACAGTCAAACGTCTGGTCATGGAGCTTGGCGGGCATGCGCCATTGATTGTCTTCAACGATGCAGATGTTGACCGTGCGGCCGATGTGGCCATGGCTGCCAAGTTTGCAACTTCAGGGCAGGATTGTCTTGCTGCCAACCGTATCTTTGTCCAGCGCGATATCCTTCCAGCTTTCACGAGCGCTTTTGCTGCGCGCATATGGGGCCTCAAAACAGGCAACGGTCTTGATGCGGACGTCGAAATTGGTCCGATGATGCATAGCCGTGCGGTCGATAAAATTGAGGAACAGGTTCGCGACGCGGAAAAGCGCGGCGCTCGTATCGAAGTGGGTGGCAAGCGGATTGGTGATCAAACGCTTTTCTTCGAGCCGACATTGCTGACCAATGTGTCTGACGATGCGGCGATTATGCACGAAGAGACATTCGGGCCGGTAGCTGCCGTCACGGTTTTTGACGATGAGGACGAAGTCATCGCCCGCGCCAATGCCACACAATATGGTCTGGTTGCCTATGTCGTAACGGCGAATGGCGCTCGACAGCTCCGCATGGGGCGCGCACTCGAATATGGAATGGTAGCCATCAACCGCGCAAAAATTACCGGCGCGCCGATCCCCTTTGGCGGCTGGAAACAATCAGGGCTTGGCCACGAAGGCTCCCATCAGGGCATCGAAGCCTTCACCGAACTCAAATATCTCTGCATCGATACCGCCGCGTAAAAGCGTGGCGACAGGAAAGGAACATACCCATGTTGAACAATAGCAACGAACTGACCGCTTGGGATCGCGATCATTTCTTTCATCCGTCCACCCATATGGGAATGCATGCGCGAGGCGAAACGCCAACGCGCGTGATCGAAGGCGGCGAGGGTGTGTACATTGCCGACGTGAATGGCCGGAAGAGCCTTGATGCCTTTGCGGGTCTTTATTGTGTCAATGTTGGTTATGGCCGCACAGAAATTGCGGATGCAATTGCAGAACAGGCTCGGAAGCTCGCTTATTACCATGCCTACGTCGGCCATGGCACCGAGGTGTCTATCACGCTTGCCAAGATGATCATCGATCGTGCACCCGAGCATATGAGCCGTGTCTATTTTGGTCTGTCCGGTTCGGATGCCAATGAAACCAACATTAAACTGATCTGGTACTACAACAATATTCTTGGCCGCCCGGAAAAGAAGAAGATCATTTCGCGCTGGCGCGGCTATCACGGTTCGGGCGTGATGACGGGAAGCATGACGGGGCTTGCGACCTTCCACAACGCCTTTGACCTGCCGCGTGCGCCTATCCTGCATACGGAATCGCCATACTATTTCCGTCGCGCGGACCGCTCGATGAGCGAAGAACAGTTCTCGCAACATTGTGCCGACAAGCTTGAGGAAATGATCCTTGCAGAAGGCCCGGAGACAATTGCAGCCTTCATTGGTGAACCTGTTCTGGGCACCGGCGGTATCGTTCCGCCACCAGCAGGCTACTGGCAGAAAATTCAGGCCGTTCTTGATCGCTACGATATTCTGCTTGTCGCCGATGAGGTCGTTACCGGCTTCGGCCGTCTTGGCAGCATGTTCGGTTCCGATCATTACGGTATGAAGCCGGACCTCATTACCATCGCCAAGGGATTGACCTCAGCCTATGCGCCATTGTCGGGTTCGATTGTTTCTGATCGCATGTGGCAGGTGTTGGTACAGGGATCTGACAAGATGGGTCCGATTGGTCATGGCTGGACCTATTCTGCCCATCCGATCTGCGCTGCCGCAGGCGTAGCCAATCTCAAGCTGATTGATGAATTGAACCTCGTCGAAAATGCGGGTTCCACCGGCGCTTATTTCCGCAAGGCACTGCAGGATGCTGTTGGTGGCCATAAGCACGTTGGGGAAGTGCGCGGCGAAGGTCTGATGGCTGCAATCGAATTCGTGGACGACCGCGACGACCGCAAGTTCTTCGACCCATCGCTAAAGATCGGCCCACAGGTTTCAACGGCACTTCTCGCCAACGGCGTTATCGCTCGCGCTATGCCTGAAGGCGATATTCTCGGATTTGCTCCACCGCTCTGTCTGACACGCGAAGAAGCCGATAAAATCGTCGATGCAACCAAGAAAGCAATTGCAACGGTATTTGCCTAATCTGATCTCTGTGAGCTTGCGATATCAGCCTTCACCATCTTATCGGGTGGTGAAGGTTTTCTTTTAAGGTTCAGAATTGTCGATTCATTGAACCCGTATGTCGATTGGTCCTAAAGCTATTGCTGATTTAAAGAAACACACGAGAAACTATTCGCTGATTTGAATATATTTCGGGGCGGCGAGGAATGACTGTTTTTGATTTTGGACAAGGCAACGCTTATGTCCTTACTCCGCACCATCGCGGACAAACAGGTTTTGCCAGGCAAGTAGAACTCAATATTCAAATCCGAAGACGAACGCTCAAAGCATCGACAGCGATGTCCGGTGTTCTTGCTGCTATAGCAGCCATGGCCGCTTTTTCTGGCCTCGCATTTTCAACTGCTCCAGTTCTGGCACAGCAAGTCTCAGGCCATGGTGGGGCCGGTGGACAACATGCAATCAGTCGCCCTCGGGCGGGGGGCTCCGGCGCCGCTGCCATCTCCTATTCAGGTGGTGGTGGCGGTGGCGGTGGCGGAAAAAACTCGACTTCTGCTTCTGAGGGGATTGGTGGAACTGGCGGAAGTGGCCCACATGCGCGAGGCGGGGGAGCAGGTGGCCGCTGGAACGAGCGTGGTAACGACGGCGCCAAAGGGGCGAATGGTGCAGCGAAGGGCTGGGTTTGGGCACCCGGTAACTTCGGCCATGATGGTGGAAGTGGCGGAGGCGGCGGAGGTGGTGGCGTTACGTCCCGGCTTGCTTCGCGTATGCTTTACGATATTTCCACCTCCATTACTGGTGGCAAGGGCGGCAGTGGTGGCAATGGTGCCATAGGTGGAATTGGGTACTCGGCAGCGATATACCCGTTTTCTGCATATTGGGATGGAACCGGTGGTGGCGGTGGTGCCGGTGGTGGTGGCGGCGGCGGCGGAGCCGCTCTTGCTTTCAGCTCTTCGAACCAGGGGCCAATGCCTGCCGGGCAAGTCGCGGCCAATATTTCAGCCAACATTACCGGTGGAGCAGGTGGTGATGGTGGTTACGGCGGCGACGGTGGTGCTGGTGAAACCAAAGCAAGCCTGAACAATGCCGTCGGCGGCGACGGCGGTTCTGGCGGCAATGGCGGCAACGGCGGCGCAGGCATTCTGGCGGACAACTTTGTCGCATCAATCTACCTAACTCCCGGGACCGCTGTTGCTGGTGGCAATGGCGGAAAGGGCGGTAACGGTGGCTGGGGCGGTAACAGCGATTATGCCTACAACTATAACCTTGGTAATGGCGGTAATGGTGGAGATGGCGGAGCCGGTGGAACGGGTGTTGTGTTGGGCGGACCAAACGCTGACCAAAGCCACATCATTCTGGGCGACGGTGCCAGCGTTAAAGGCGGACAAGGCGGAGAACGAGGTTTCCGGGGAGGTCCCGGGTCCGTTTACAAGGGTACAATGTCCCCAAGTAACGGTATAGCCGGTCATCAAGGAAATGGCGGTCAAGGCGTCTGGTTGAGTTCCGGGGAGAGACTTCGCGTCGAGGTGGGGACTGGCGCAGTTATTCAGGGGGGAGACGGAGCCTCCGGCGGGATTGGTATTGAAGGCTCTGCATCGCAGTCGTTCATAAGTGCTGCGGGCACCATATCGGGCGGACTTGGCTCGGATGAAACACGAGCAGCAGCGATTTCCATCAACGGCACGAAAAACGTGCTTCAGCTTCTCAATGGCTATCAGTTTGTCGGTGGCGTTAATCTTGGTACTGACGCCACGTTATCCTTGGCTGGCGTGGAGAATTCTACGTTCGATCTTTCTTCGGTGGGCATGCGGTTTCAAGGTTTTAGCCACTTCCTTAAGGATGATCAGAGTACATGGACGCTGAGTGGAAAAGCCAACACAAAATTCAAAGATGTTAGCGTCTCTGGTGGCGTTCTGACGCTTGGTCCTGACCAAACAGCACTGCAATCCGAAACTGGCCTTATCGATGGCGGTAAGGTCATTGTAACTGGCAACGGTGCTCCCAGCTCTGCAGACTGGTCCGTTGAACAATCTCTGGTCGTTGGCAATATCAAAGCGGGTGAGCTGGAGATTTCCAATGGTGGGGCGGTCAAGGTTGGCGGTGATTTGATCATAGGTAGCCAGAACTCAGCGTCAGGCACCGTAAATATCGCCGGTTCGCAATCAAGCCTGACCGTGGATGGCATGCTGGCTGTTGGTGATTCCGGCAATGGCACAATGATCGTTTCTAATGGTGCGCAAGTTCAGTCCGGTAAAGTGGCAATTGGGAGAAACACTGGTTCGACCGGATCCGTTCTTGTCACTGGTGCAGGCACGAAATGGGCGGCGCGGGACATCTATGTCAGTGGTGGTAATGCGGATAATGATGGTGGACATGGCTCGTTGACCATCGCCGATGGTGCGGTTGTTGGCTCGCCCGGCGGAATGATCGATGTCGGCGATAATGGCGCTTATGGCGTTCTGAATATTGGTGCGGCTGAAGGTGAAAGCGCTGCTGCTCCAGGCATCTTTGCCGGTCGCTATCTGATGCTTTCACCATTTACCGATACGGTTTTTAATCACAATGCGACTGACTACAGCTTTGATGCTTCAATATTGGGTTCTGCGAACCTCAAGTTTCTTTCAGGAAAGACAAAGCTGACAGGAGCCAGCTCGTCTTTCGACGGCAATGCGACCGTATCCAATAGCACTGTGGAAGTGGCCGAGAGAGCGAAACTGAATGGTACATGGACTGTCGATCATGGGGGGCGGCTGGAAGGATCGGGTCAGGTTGGTACGACGACCATAAATGCCGGGGCTGTTCTCGCACCAACGGGCACGCGTTCATTAACACTTAATGGGGGGCTTACCCTCAATGCGGGTGGCTCCATTTTACCCAGCGACGCGGCTTCGCTCATCGTGAACGGTAAGGCAACGTTCAACAGCGGCGGGCTTTATACTTACAATCTCGCTACAGGCGGTTCAGGGACGACGGCAACGACTGTTGTGAACGGTGACGTTGCGCTTAACGGGACGACGCTGAATGTAACGGGTACACCTGCGATCGGTTATCACCGCCTCATTTCATATACAGGCAGTCTGACACAAATGAATGGCGGACTGAATGTTGGAACAACGCCCGACACAACACCATTCGGCTTCAACTATACGGTTGATACAACACAGGCACGGGCCGTTGATCTTTTCGTCAATCCTCAAGGCTTGAACATTCTTCAGCTATGGGATGGTGGAACTCCGGGTAGCAACAATCAGAATGGTGTATGGAACAGCGCCAACCAGAACTGGTTAAACCCTGCTGGCGGTACTGCTGACACAACATGGGGCCACGGTTATGCCATTTTCCGTGGATTGGGTGGCACAGTCATGATTGATGGTGCGCAGTCAGCCGTTGGATTGCAGTTTGCGGGCGGTAATTTCAGAATTGAGGGTAATTCCGGCGCAACGCTCAATCTGACTGGCTATAGCGGATCTGGTATCAATATCGAAGTCCCGGAAATACGTGTCCTTGATAACGAAGGGGCACTGATAAGCGCATCGATTACCGGCACCTCGGGTCTGGAAAAAGCCGGAGATGGATTGCTGGTCCTTTGGGGAGATAACACGTATTCCGGTAACACTTATCTCAACGGCGGCATTCTTCAGATAGCGTCCATGCAAAATCTGGGGTCGGCAAACAACACGCTGAATATCAACAACGCTACCTTAAGAACCGCCGATAGTTTCGATCTGACACAAGCCGTAACTCTGGGTGGCGTGTCGACAATCAATGTTCTTCTCGATCAGGAAATGAAACTCACAGGCGGCGTTTCCGGCGACGGAATGCTGTTCAAGGATGGCGGCGGTACACTTCTGCTCAGTGGAGCAAATAACTGGTCGGGTGGTACATGGATCAATGATGGCACGTTACGTCTTGAAGCAAACAATCTCTCGGCGATCGCTTCGAACTCCGATTTCGTTCTTACAGGTGGACAGCTTGATCTGAATGGCAATGCATTGCAGATGCGCTCCTTGATCGGAACCGGTGGCGAAATCTCAATCGATGGGACGACACTGACAATTGCGCAGGACACCGGCACTATTTTTGCAGGTAGAATAACAGGTAACGACTTCAATAGTAATCTGGTCAAGAGCGGCAGCGGAATGCTCGTGCTTTCCGGGACCAATAGCTATTGGGGCAACACTACCATCAATGATGGATCGCTGGCTATTTTCGATGCGGCAAATCTTGGGATCAATTCCAGCGGCGCAGCACTTGAAATTCGCAATGCAGCACTCGTAACACTTGGCGATATAGGCCTTAATCGTCGTGTGAACCTGATCGGAACAGGAACAATTAATACACTGTTTGGAACGACGCTTGAATTGAGTGGCGCAATTTCCGGACCTGCGGGAACGTTGTATAAGGATGGCGCGGGACGGCTCATCATTTCCGGAAACGGAACCTATGCAGATGGTACGACAGTTGCGGGTGGTATTCTGCAGATTGGTGATGGCGGAACAACCGGTTCCATTATCGGCAACATTAGCAATGACAGTTTGCTGGCGTTCAACCGTTCAAATGCTTTTAGTTATGACGGATCGATATCCGGTGCGGGGACGTTGCTTCAGGCTGGAACCGGAACGACCGTTCTGACTGGTAATCACAGCTATACGGGCAATACATTCATCACAGATGGTACATTGCAGATTGGGAATGGCGGTGTAACGGGATCGATTGGCGGCTATGTGCTTAACAATGGCACGCTCGCATTCAACCGCAGCGATGACTACACTTTCTCAGGTTTGATTATTGGTACTGGTGCGCTGGTCCAGGCAGGCTCAGGCACTCTTATTCTGGATGCCGACAACTATTATACGAGCGGCACACGCATTGAGAGCGGGACCCTTCAGATCGGGAGCGGCGGTACGTCAGGCTGGATCACAGGCGATGTTATCAACAATGGGACACTGGTCTTTAGTCGTTCGGACGCGTTTGAATTTTCCGGCAGCATTAGCGGATCAGGTGGTTTTCAGCAGAAAGGTGAGGGCGCTGTCGTTCTAACGGGCGACAGCAGCTATACAGGTGCCACCGATGTTCTGTCAGGGCGGCTCGCAGTCAATGGCTCCATCAGTTCTTCGATGCTCACAACGGTCTATGAAGGTGCCGAACTCGGCGGCACCGGCACGGTAGGGCAGACATTCATCAATGGTGGTACGCTGGCACCGGGCAATTCCATAGGCACCCTCAATGTGGCTGGAGATTTGCGATTAACGGCGTCTTCTCTCTATGAGATTGAAGTCTCTCCTTCAGGTTCAGACCGCGTAAATGTTATGGGGCAGGCTGATTTGGGTGGCGCGACGGTACATGCTTCTTTCGATCCGGGTGCTTATGTGATGAAGCGCTATAACATTCTCAATGCAGAGGGTGGTTTGGCCGGGAGTACATTCGGCGAAGAGGTGACGACAAATCTGCCGGAGAATTTCGTCTCGCTCTTGCGATACGACGCCAGTAACGCCTTCCTCGATCTCGAAATGAATATCGGCGGCTTGAATGTGAACCAGCAGAACGTGTCGGCGGCGCTGGTCAACTACTTCGATGAGAACGGGCAAATCCCATTCGCATTTGGTGGGTTGGATGCCGACGGTCTGACTGCCGCTTCAGGTGAGTTGGCAACCGCGGCACAACAAACGACCATCGACGCCATGAGCCAGTTCATGAATACGCTCATGGATCCTCTGGTAACCGGTCGGGCGGGGCGTGTTACAAAAGCGCGAGCATCTGATGCGAACCTATTTGAGCACCGCTGGAGTGTATGGGGCGCAGGTTACGGCGGTTCACGCACAACGGATGGTGATGCGATCATTGGGTCGCATGACGCGCGTGGTCGTGTTTATGGTGTCGCTGTCGGTGCGGATTATCTCGTGTCACCCGATACAATTCTGGGCTTTGCCATCGCCGGTGGAGGCACCAAGTTCAGCCTCGCCGATGGCCTGGGCAGCGGCGACTCCGATCTGTTTCAGGTGGGCATTTATGGCAGGCATAATATCGGCAATGCCTATATTACCGGCGCGCTTGCCTATGGCTGGCAGAGTGTCGATACCGAGCGCATGGTTTCGTTCTACGAAACGGATCAGCTCAATGGCAGCTATAGTGCAAATTCATGGTCGGGGCGGCTTGAGGCAGGCTATCGTTTTGACACGCCCTGGCTGGGCATAACCCCTTATGCGGCAGGGCAGTTTGTAAGCTTTGACCTGCCATCCTATTCGGAAAAAGCCTATGCAGGCAGCGATACTTATGCGCTCAACTATTCGTCACAGCGCGAAACTGTAGGGCGTGGCGAACTTGGTCTGAGTTTCGACAAATCTCTTACACTCTCGGATGGCGTATTCACAACGCGCGGACGCCTTGCCTGGGCCCGCAACTTCAACAATGATCGTAACGTCTTTGCCGCGATCAATGCATTGCCGGGAGTGGGCTTTGTGGTCAATGGTGCTTCACAGCCAAAGGATGTCGGCCTTGCAAGTGTCTCGGCCGAGATGGCCTGGAATAATGGCTTGTCGCTGGGGGCTGCGTTTGACGCCGAGTTCTCCGGCGCCAGCACCAATTACGCGGGAAAGGGTGTGCTTCGCTACAAATGGTGAAAGCAGGTGCTTGGGTTATCGCGGCTCAAGCTCTGCAGCGAGTTCATGCACGCTCGCCCGAATGTCATTGAACATTCCGAAATTTACGCGGTTGGCGACAACGAAAATCCCAAGCTTGCGATTGGGTGAGAGAACCACATAGGTCATAAAACCACCAAGGCCGCCGCTTTTGCCCAAAAGCATCGGAACACCGTTGCGCGGCATGGTTACAACCCAGCCCAATCCCATGCCTTCTCCGCCGGTGACTTCGGTCCCGACGACACGTTCAAGCCCGTCATAGGGCAGCCACATCGTATGATCGAGGGTATGTGCTTCTTGCGTTGCAGCGGTGGGATTGAGATGCCATTGCATCCATTTCACCATGTCATCGGCCGTCGAATAGACGCCCGCACTGGCATACATAATGTCTGGAACGACATTATTCGGATCGTTCTTGTTGAACGGATCAAGCCCGGTCATCAATCGCTTTTTCTGCTCGTCGCTTAGTGTCGTGGTGGTATCGCTCATACCCGCAGGTTCGAATACCCGGCTCTTCAAGAGGTCAGCAAAGTTGCTTTTGCCCGCCTTGGCGAGTGCATCGCCCATCAGGCCATAACCGAAGTTTGAATAAAGCGTGGTCGTACCAGGCGCATAGGCTGGTGCGTTCGATCCGATCCACTTCCAGTAATAGTCGCGATCAAAGGCATCGAATGGATTGTCCGACGGTTTTGCACTGGGATCGGCAAGCTCACGCGGCAAGCCTGCCGAATGCGTTGCGAGATCGAGTAACGTTATCGGTCGGCCTGTTCGTTTAACGCTGACACCGTCAGGCGCATAGCGTTCAAGCGGATCGGTCAGTCTCACTGTACCATCGGCCACCAGAGAGGTGAGAACGTCAGTTGCGAAGACCTTCGAGATCGAGCCGAGGCGGAAAACTGATTTGCTGTTCGGTTCTGTGTCGTTGCCAGGCACTGTTTCCCCAAAACCTTGTACAATAGTTTCATCACCGCGGACGACAGCGATTGTCAGTGCTGGCGCACCGGAGCTCAGGAACAACGCCATGCCGGTCATGGAGACGGCATCTTTCAAAGCAAGGTCTTCTGCGCTCGCGTGTTGCCCCATCACCAAAGTCAGACCGCTGGCCATCAGCAAGGCACAAATAAAATGTGCAGGGCGAATTTCAGGCAACTGGCTCGAACGCATGTTGATCCCTTAGTGCTTGGTTTGGTGTGATTGTTCTGTTGTTGAGAGCATTGAGAACAAGTGTTGTACTGAGCAATGACAGAAGGATGAATCAACCAGCCGGTTGGATGAACGAACATGGGATTTGAGCAGCCGTATGTCGAGCTGCCTTACACGCCCAACCTTTCGCGCAAGGGTTTGCGATAAACGCGGGAAACCGGCCAGGATTGCTGTATGGCGCGCATTTTGATGAGCCATCTATCTGGCTTGCTTCGGTCTAAATCTGAAACATGCAGAGCATTGACAAAAGCTGTGCGATGGACGCGGAAGAAATGGCTTTCCGGCAATATGCTCATCCAGATGCCAAGGGCGCGTGAATCAAGCAGCATCGATCCGTCGTTCAGCCAGATCTCGCTATAATTTCCTGCAGAGCGTACACCGACAATTGCCTCTGGCGCTACGCCACGCACGACGCCACGTTTGCGAAGATAGACGAGCGGTGCGGTTTCTTCTCCCAGATTGATGGTTATCTGATTGTTGTTACTGCCATATTGGGCCTGAGCGATGAGATTTGCACATTGAAACATCGCCTTGATTTCGGCACCGGACCACTGGTGATATTCGCGCGTTGTGTCGAAGCCGATGATCCCGCGCAACCGCCCATCGTAAAACATTGGGATGCTTAGGATACTTTTATTGCCCTGACGGACGAACTCGACCTGTATAGCTCTGGCAGCACGCGGCAGGCTGTGCACATTGTTTACCGCTACGGCTTTTCCGGCAATTAAATATCGATGCAGCCAGCCGATAAGTGTTGTCGGAGCCTCTTGCAATTCTTCAAGGAAGGAAGTCGTACCGCCTCTGCACCATTCGTAGGTATTGCGAAAACGAAGCAAATCCTGGCCGTATTCGATTATCCATGCACGGTCTGAATTGGATGCTTTGCCGACAAAATCGAGATAATCGGAAATAGCGATATTGAGCGGATGTTTGAGCAAATCCATTGCGCAAATATATGGCCAATCCATCGATGGCTCATCTGCGCAGTCCTGTTCAGAGCAAATCTGATAGGCTTCAACGATATGGTCCAAACCCCACTCCGAAGTTTGTCTGAATTGGCTTTAGGCTGGATTTTAGTATCAGAACTCGCCGGAGAACTTGGGCATCTTGCCCAAGATGCCAGCGAAGGAACTAGGTTGATACTACCCATTTTTGATCTTCAAGCGCCAGAAAATAATACAAAGAACAGCAGATTTTCGCTGCTTTTTTAAACGAAAACAGCGGGTTTTACGCCCATCGAATATTTAGGATTGGATTTCTCATATTATCTCTTGCGGCTCGGCGATTTAATGTAATAACATTACATATGTGGAGCATTTTCCAATCCCATTCGATCAGTAGAAGTGCTGGAATTCATGACTGATGCATGCCTGACTTTTCGTGACCTGACGCTTGGCTATAACAGTCATCCAGCGGTCCATCATCTCAGTGGCGCCGTTCGCACTGGCTCGCTGACTGCCGTTGTGGGTGCAAATGGTTCGGGAAAATCGACGTTGATGAAAGGCATAGCGGGCATTTTGCGCCCGTTGTCTGGCGCATGTGTTGCGGGCAGGGCGGAAAGCCTCGCCTATCTGCCACAGCAATCGGAACTGGATCGTTCTTTTCCGGCACGTGTTATCGATCTCGTCGGCATGGGGCTATGGCCAAGACGTGGATTGTTGCGCCGACACAATGCCGGTGATCGACAGACGTTGACGGATGCCCTTGTAGCCGTTGGGTTGGAAGGCTTTGAGAAACGTTCACTCGACAGTCTTTCGGGTGGACAACTCCAGCGCACATTGTTTGCGCGTGTGCTTGTCCAGAATGCCGATTTGATCCTGCTCGATGAGCCATTCAATGCGGTGGATGAGAAGACGGTTACTGATCTTATCGGGCTGATCAAGGACTGGCACCATGAAAAGCGCACGGTCATGGTCGTTGCGCATGATCTTGATCTGGTCCGGGAGCACTTTCCTGAAGCATTGTTGCTGGCGCGCCGTGCTGTTGCATGGGGCAGCGTCGATGATGTGCTGACGTCTGAAAATCTTGCACGCGCCCGACATTTCCATGAGGCCTGGGATGAAGCAGCGCCCTGGTGCAAGACGGCACACAGTCATCAGCATACGCCCACGAGTTTGTCAGCATTCGGCAAGGACGCGGCATGATGGTGGTTTTGCATCAATTCTTTATCGCTCCCTTTGCGGAATTTGCCTTCATGCAAAGGGCATTGCTGGGTGCGGTCTTTCTTTCGATCAGTGCTTGCCCGGTGGGCGTATTTCTGATGTTGCGGCGCATGAGCCTGACTGGCGACGCCATGTCCCATGCCATTCTGCCGGGCGCTGCTGCCGGGTTCCTGTTTTATGGGCTGGAAATCGTTCCAATGACCATTGGCGGGATGCTTGCGGGGATAGTGGTAGCGCTGTGTGCGGGCGCAGTCTCGCGTTTGACGATCCAGAAAGAAGACGCCTCAATGGCCGCTTTCTATCTGATATCATTGGCAATTGGTGTGCTGCTAGTTTCAATGCGCGGATCGAGTGTCGATCTGATGCATGTGCTGTTCGGGACCGTACTGGCGCTCAACAATGATGCACTTTTCCTGATCGGGCTTACCACAGTCCTCACATTGATAACGCTTACTGTGTTCTGGCGTGCGCTGATTGCTGAATCTCTCGATCCCTTATTTCTGCGTTCGGTGTCCAGGCTTGGCTCGCCAGTGCATTTCATCTTCCTTGGCCTTGTGGTCCTCAATCTTGTGGCTGGGTTTCAGGCGCTGGGTACGTTGTTGTCCGTGGGGTTGATGATCCTGCCTGCCGCATCTGCACGCTTCTGGACAAATCGTGTTGAAACCATGTGCTTTCTGGCAACGGTCTTTGGTCTTGGCGCTTCGCTGTCAGGTTTGCTGCTGTCTTATCACCTGTCGTTACCGTCAGGACCGGCCATCATTCTTTCTGCAGGAGCGGTTTATTTCATCTCGGTCCTTGCGGGAACGCGAGGCGTGTTTGCGACATGCAGACTCCGAACCTCGCACAAAGTTGCCTAACAATCAGGAGGACTATTGAAATGATGCGGCAATTGAAACTTGCCCTTGCATTGAGTGTTGCAACATTGGTCGTCAGTTCGCATGCAGGTGCAGGAGAACAAAAGCTCAATGTCATTGCCAGCTTCTCCATACTGGGTGACATGGCGCAAAAAGTGGGTGGTGACAGAATTGCCTTGCGCACCCTGGTAGGTCCCAATGGCGACGCACATGTCTATGAGCCAAAACCGTCGGATGCTATCGCAATGGCGAAAGCTGATGTGGTTCTGGTGAACGGTCTGCAATTGGAAGGTTTTTTGTCCCGGCTTGTTGAGGCCAGCGGGACCGAAGCCGAGATTGTCGAGGCGACTGAAGGTGCCGAGATTTTGCGTGATCCGCACGGCGGGCACTACCATTATTACGGCACCAAAGCAGTGTTCCATGAAGCGCCGTTCGATCCCCATGCCTGGCAATCTGTGGGGAATGCCAAGGTCTATGTTCAAAACATCGTTTCGGCTTTCTGCAAAGCCGATGCCAAGGGATGCGACGTCTACGAGCAGAACGCGGCTGCTTATCATCAGCAATTGGACAAGCTTGACGCTGATATCAGAAGCACGATTGCCTCCATTCCGCAGGATCATCGCGTTGTGGTCGTTGCCCATAACGCATTTCGGTATTTTGAAAACACCTATGGCGTGAAATTTTTGTCACCACAGGGCGTTTCAACCGAGTCTGAAGCATCTGCTGCCGATGTCGCGGGTGTCGTGCGGGATATCAAGGAAAACCGTGCTGCCGCTGTTTTCGCCGAAAATATTGCTGATGCGCGCCTTGTTGAGCAGATCGCGTCCGAGTCTGGGCTCAGGCTTGGTGGCGTTCTTTATTCCGATGCGTTGTCTGCATCCGATGGCCCTGCCGCCTCTTATATCGACATGATGCGCCACAATGCTGAAACCATCCGCGCTGCGATCATCCCCCAATAAGCGCAATGAACATCACTACCGCTGCGACTTTGAATGTTATGTAATATCATTAATAAGGAGAGACCTATGAGAAAACTGATGCTGACAGCTTCGGCCCTTACAATGGCCGTTTGCATGGCAGGCGGAAATGCATTGGCAGACGAAGACAATGTAACCGCTTGGCGACTATTTGTGTCTGACCATGCTGAGCCCGTCGTCAATGTCATCGACGCTCTTGATGGCGACAAGCTCGACACTTTCAAGATCAAGGGACCAGCATCGCTCTACCGTAGCGAAAGCGGAGAGACAGTGTTTGCCGTACAGGGTTCCGCAGGTGCGGTATCTGCCATTTCTTCCGGTATTTCATTTCATGATCATGGGGATCATGCCGACATTGATGTCGATGACTCCAAACTTCTCAATGTTGAGTGGACCGGCACAAAGCCCGCACATTTTGTCGAACGTCAGGGCAATATTGCGCAATGGTTTGATGGTGAAGATGCGGCGCGGTTCTTCAAAGAAAAAGCCGTTCTTGATGAGAAACCAGATGTGAAGACAGCGAATGTGGTTGCTCCGCATCATGGCGTGTCTGTTCCTTACGATAGTTATGCGGTTGTGACGATTCCAAACCCGGACGACGCCTCCAAACGACCAATCGGTGCGCGTATCGTTGACTTCAAGGGTAACAAGGTTGGCGACGATGTTGCATGCCCCGGCCTACATGGTTCTGCAGGGTCAGGCAGTATTTATGCACTTGCCTGTGATACAGGGCTGCTGCTTATCACGCAGGACGGCGACAAGCCTGTCATTAAACATCTGCCTTACGGAAAATCCTTGCCTGAAGGCAGCTCTTCTACCCTGATCGGCGGCAAGGGTCTGCAATATTTCATCGGCAATTATGGCCCGGATCGTATTGTTCTGGTCGACCCCTCAGAAACCGACGGCGGTTTCCGTCTGGTACAGCTTCCGACGAGACGCGTGCATTTTGCGGTTGATCCGGTGCGGCCGAAATTCGCTTATGTCTTTACCGAAGACGGCCAGCTTCACCAGCTTGATGTTCTCAAGGGCGAAATCGTTAAGTCGATCAAGCTGACCGAGCCATACTCCATGGATGGTCACTGGAGCGATCCGCGTCCGCGTATTGCAGTTGCAGGCGACAATGTTGTTGTGAGTGATCCACTTAAAGGTCAGCTGCATCTCGTCAACGCTAACTCGTTTGAAAAAGCGGGCGATATCGACGTCGCTGGCAAGCCTTTTAACATCGTCGCAGTTGGCGGCTCCGGTAAGGTCCATGCGGGCGAAGCCGGGCATAGCCATGAGGGACACAAGCATGAGGAGCATAAGCACGACTGATAATATTTCTATCTCCATCCGTCGTGAAACTTGGCCCGGCCTTTTTAGGTCGGGTTCTTTTTGAGCACTAATTCTTTGTTTTGCACATGTCTCCCAAAACCGGTTCCCACTTTTGAGAGACATGCTTTGGAGGGGCGACGAAAGGTGGTAATCAGCTCCGAAGATGAACCATTCACCAGGATGTTGAGTTGCAGCTCTTGCTTAATTGGTACCGATGTTTCTGGCACTTTTCAGCTATGTGAGTTGTGTCATCCCCTTGTCACGCACCCGGAATAAAAGCGCGCAAACCATACAGATTGCGCGCTTATGTTACATGAAACTAAAATACACGCAGACGTAGCCGTTAAGGCTGAAGGATTGAGCCTCGCTTATGGCAGCAGCACAATCCTCAAGAACATCGATTTGACCCTTCCAAAAGGTCAGACGCTTGCGTTGCTTGGCCCATCGGGATGTGGAAAAACCACACTGCTCCGACTGGTGGCAGGATTACTTGCGCCGACCAGGGGTTCCATAATCATCAACGGTATAAAAGTAGCTGATGCGGCGAGCGGAACTTTTGCACCACCGGAAAAGCGTTACCTTGGAATGGTGTTCCAGGACTATGCTCTCTGGCCGCATATGTCAGTTTATGGGAATGTTTCGTTTCCGCTGGAAATGCGTGGTGTTGGACGTGCGGAGCGCGAAAAGCGGGTAAAATCGGCATTGGATCGCGTCGGTCTTTCCGGTTTTGGGGATCGTTCCATCAGCGACATGTCCGGCGGACAGCAGCAGCGTGTTGCCATTGCACGTGCCATCGTCGCTGAACCGGGTTTGGTGCTTTTCGATGAACCGCTATCAAATCTTGATCGTGAATTGCGTGAAAACATGGTCAGTGAGATTGGGCAGCTTGTCGCCAATCTCGGTCTGACTGCGATCTACGTAACACATGATCAGAGCGAGGCATTCTCGCTTGCCCATCAGGTAGCAATCATGCGCGCGGGCGTTATCGAACAGCTTGCAGCACCTGAAATGCTCGTCTCTCATCCCACAACACCGGCAGTTGCTGAATTTTTGCGTCTTGGCTGTGTGATGCCAGTGGAACGCGAAGATAGCTTCTACCGTATTTCTCAAACCGAAGTTCGGCTGAACCATGCTGCCATGCCTGCCGATGCAACGCATGTCCTTCTGCCGTCTCGTTCGGTGCGCAGTGTGGCAATCGATGAGGCGGCAATTCCGGCAACGGTCTTGCGGACCCATTTTCGTGGGGACGGCCACCTGACGACAGTTCGCATTGGGTCACAGTATGTTGGCCATGAGTTGACCTATCTCGATCACAACAGACTTTCGCCCGGTATGCCGATCGGCATTGCCATCGATACAGAACAGCTGCGCTGGTTCTCGTAGCAATCACTTCACGTCACTGCATCTCAGGAGAGATTTATGAAGAAGTCAATTATCGGCGCCACTATGGCATTCGCTGCTGCCCTGCTGGCGAGCACCACGGCATTTGCCGACATCACCGTTTATTCGGCAGGTCCGGGCAAGCTGATCGAAGGTCTCGCTGCAGGCTTTACTGCCAAGACCGGTACGAAGGTCAATGTCTTTCAGGCAACGACCGGCAAAGTCATGGCGCGTATTGAAGCTGAAGCTGCCAACCCTGTCGTAGACGTACTGATTTCGGCTTCTTGGGATACAGCGACCGACTTTGCAAAGCGCGATTGGCTCGTGGCTTACACCAGCCCGAATGCCGAAAAGGTTCCTGACTTCCTGAAGAACGAAACTGCTGTTGCTCAGGGTGTTTCGGCTCTCGGTATCGCATGGAACCCGAACAGCAAAACCCCAAAGCCAACTGAATGGGCTGATTTGGCGAAGCCAGAATATAAGGATCTGGTAAACTTGCCTGATCCATCACAGTCGGGGGCAACATTTGAGCTCGTTGCAGCGCTTGCAGAGACGCAGGGCTGGGATTTGTTCAAGCATCTGCATGAAAACGGCGCAACTGCTGCTGGTGCCAATGCCGAAGCATTGAATCCTGTGCTTCAGGGTGCGAAGGCCGCAGTATTTGGTGCAGTCGATTACATCTCGCTCGCAGGCAAGGCCAAGGGCGAAGCCATCGATGTCATCTTCCCGGCATCTGGCACTGTTATCGCACCGCGCCCGGCCATGATCCTCAAGTGGTCGAAGAACCAGGAAGAAGCCAAGCAATTCGTCGACTACATGCTGTCGGATGAAGGTCAGAAGATGGTGGCTGACACCTATCTGATGCCTGCGCGTTCTGACGTTGCTGCAAACCGCCCGCTGATTAACGATCTGAAGATTTTGAAGATCGACGCCGCAGCTGTTTACGGCAAGCGCAATGAAACACTGAAAGAATTCAACGCGGTCTTTGGCGCGAAGAAATAATCAGATTGCGGCTCTTCCTGATTGTCAGGGAGAGCCGCTTACTTATTCTATTCAATAGATTATGAGCTGGCGGCTATATTGCGGTCGTTGCTCGATGACCACAGAGGCAATCATGAGTGCAAAGACCGCTACCGCCGCAAATCCACTCGGCTTTGTGGCTGTCATCGGACTGGCAATTGTCGTTGCGGTTCCATTCATATTTATTGTTCTGCAGGCCATTTTCCCGCAGATCGGTCAGGGTATGCTGGCGGCACCTTTTGTGCATCTGCCAGCACTTTTTGAAGACCCAAAACTCTTACGCATGACTGGGAACACTGTGTTGCTCGGTCTTTGCGTCGTTGCATTGTCTGCATTGATTGCTGTGCCTTTGGCTGTGTTCCGCGCGCTTTACAAAGTGCCGTTTGCGCTGGTTTGGGACGTGCTGATGCTAGTGCCCTTCATGATCCCACCTTATATCGCAACGCTTGGCTGGATCATGACATTGCAGCCGCGCGGTTATCTCGAACAGCTCGCAGGCTTCAACCTTGCACCATTCCTGTTTTCGCTTGCGGGCATGACATTCGTCATGGCACTCAATACCTTTCCACTGGTCTATTTCGCTGTGTCCCGCACCATTGAAGCCGTTGGCGCGCGCTACTCAGATGTTGGTCGTGTTTTCGGTGCATCGCCTTGGCGCTCGTTCTTCCGCATCACATTGCCACTGGCAACCCCGGGATTGGCGGCAAGCCTGTTGCTCGTCTTTGCTTCGGCGATTGAGGAATACGGCACCCCGGCAGCACTCGGCAGCCGTTCCGGGTTTGAAGTTCTGGTAACGGAAATCGATTTGAGAATATCCGATTGGCCGATTGATCTTTCAGGAGCAGCGGTCTTTTCGCTCGCCCTTGTCTGCCTTTCGCTTGCGGCTTTCATGTTTCAGCGCTGGATTCTGACGCGCCGGTCCTATGTAACGACAGGTGGGAAGCCGCAGAACAAAGACAAGCGTGAACTGGGCGCGCTCAAAATCCCGGTCGTGATCTTGTTTGCCGTGATAGCCTTCGCCGCAACCGGTGTGCCGCTCCTTGCAATTCTCGCAACCGCGCTGTCAAAGACCATTTCAGGTGGCTTGACGCCTTCAAATCTCGGTTTCGATAATTTTGCTGATATTGCGGATAATAGTGCGGGAGCGATGCGCGCTTTGATCAATAGCCTGTCTTTGGGTGTAGCAAGCGCTCTGCTGACCGGCTTTCTTGGTGCTGTCGCGGCTTATGCTGTGGTAAAAATGCGCTTCCGTGGGCGCTTCTGGCTCGATGTGCTTACTGTTTTACCCAATTCGCTGCCGGGCGTCGTGGTTGCTGTTGGCCTTATCCTCGCATGGAACCAGCCATCGCTGCTGATTTCGCCTTATAATACGCCGCTTATTCTGCTGCTTGCTTATTGCTGCATTCTTCTGCCGCAGCCAATACGCTATGCAACAGCCGCATTTCATCAGATCGGCGATAATCTAGAAGCTGCGGCACGCGTATGCGGTGCAAGCAGTTTCACGACTTTCCGTCGCATCATGCTGCCGCTGATCGCGCCAAGCCTGATCACTGCAATGTTGCTGGTATTTGCTGTGGCGACGCGCGAGTTGGTCGCATCAATTCTTGTTGCGCCTGTTGGCATGCAGACCATATCGATTTTCATATGGCGACAGTTTGAACAAGGGTCAGTTGGTCTTGGCATGGCGATGGCGTTTATCGCTATTCTGCTGACAACGCTGCTGCCATTGCTCCTGATGGGGCTTCTGAAGCGGACAGGTCTGGTAAAAATCTAACCCTGTCGACAAATTGCGTACAGAGATTTATTCTTTCGGTGTGCCACAGAGTCCGTGGCTGAGGCTGAAAGGATCAAGCAATGTCTCTCACTACCCAACCGCCGCGCATTTCCAATGAAGAGCGGCTGCAGCGTATCAATGTTCTGCGCCGTAATCTAAGCGAAAAAAACATTGGCGCTTTGCTGCTTGGGTCTACCGAGAGCTTGCTATATTTCACCGGACTTGTCTGGCATTCCAGCGAGCGTCTGCTTGGTGCAGTCATTACGCAAACTGAAATCGTCTACATTGTACCGGGCTTCGAGCAGAGCCGCGTAGAAAGCCTTCCTCATTTGCCGGGTGAAATCTGCACCTGGCAGGAAGAAGAAAACAGCGCTGCACTTGTTGCCTCGCTGCTGAAGGCCAATGAAACACTTGCCGTGGACGATGCAGTGCCGCTGTTTGTCTACAATAACTTGCGCAGAGAGATCGGTGCAGATCGGCTGGTTGATGCTGGCCCGATCATTCGCGAACAGCGCATAGCCAAATCGCCAGCCGAAATCGACATTATCAAATATGCCATGGGGCTGACACTTGAAGTGCATCGCCGCGCGCATCAATTCATTCGTCCGGGTATAGCTGCGTCAGATGTCGTACGCTTTATTGATGAGCAGCATCGTGAACTTGGCGCAGGTCGCGGATCCACCTTTTGCATTGTCTCTTTTGGTGAGGCGACGTCGCTGCCTCACGGCGCGGATGGCGAGCAGTTTTATAAGAACGGCGACGTCATTCTCGTCGACACCGGTTGTCGGATCGATGGCTATCATTCCGATCTGACGCGCACCTATATGCTGGATGAGCCGACCGCCGAGTTTGAACGCATCTGGACGATTGAGCGGCAGGCGCAACAGGCCGTATTTGATGCAGCAAAAATCGGTGCCGCCTGTTCCAGCCTTGATGATGCCGCCCGCGCGGTGATGATGAAGCATGGTCTCGGACCAGACTATCAACTCCCCGGTCTGCCACATCGCGCAGGCCATGGTCTGGGTCTGGAAATCCATGAGGCCCCTTACATCGTTCGTGGCAATCAGTTGCCGCTTGCGCCGGGCATGTGCTTTTCCAATGAGCCGATGATCGTCGTGCCTGGTCAGTTTGGTGTGCGTTTGGAAGACCATATTTACATGACAGCTCAAGGTCCGGAGTGGTTCACGCAACCTGCCAAGGGACCAGTTGAACCTTCCGCTTAGAGTGCGTTTTAGTCTGATTGAATCAGATAGGCGCTCTGATCATTTGTCTTAAAGCCCATCCCGAAAATGCGTTGCACTTTTCCGGATGGGCCCAAATTTCCGACAGAAGGATATACCGATGACGGATAGCGAAACCAGTCTCACAAACGAGCGCAAACGCGGTTCGGGCGTTAAAATGGTCTATGACCTGCTGCGCGATGAAATTCTTGATCTGGTCCTGCCGCCCGGTAACCCGATTGATGAGGTGCAGCTTGCCGAGCGGTTCAAGATGTCCCGTACGCCAATCCGTGAGGCTTTGGTGCGGCTGGCAGGCGAGGGGCTCATTGATACGTTGCCCAATCGCTCGACTATGGTGTCGAATATCGACTTCCTCAATATGCATACTTATTTTGACGCGCTGACGCTGATGTATCGCGTGACGACCCAGTTGGCAGCTAAGAACCATCGTCCCGAAGATCTTGAGATCATCGCTGCACATCAGAAAGAGTTCGCTGCAGCGGTTGAGGCACAGGATGCGCTTGGCATGATTGCCACCAATGCAGCTTTGCATCTCGCTATCGCGGAAGCAGGTCGCAATCCCTATTTCACCACGCTGTTCAAGCGCCTTCTTGATGAGGGGCGCCGGATTCTTCGGCTTTACTACCAGTCTTATAATGATCGCTTACCCAAACGCTTTGTGGAAGAGCACGACGAAATGATCGCGGCAATTACCGCGCGCGACACCAGGCTGGCCGAACAGTTGGCACATGAACATGCAGAGCAGATTGTACGGCAGGTACAGAAGCTGGTGATGCGCGACGACCGTTTGGAAATAAGTTTGTAGCCCCATCTTATTTCTGTCGACAAATAAAATACAGACTGATATATCAGTTGCGAGGAACTAAAACGAGGCAATGGCCACGACAGTTTCAACCGTGTTTTTTGTTTTGCTGCATTGTCCTTTGCGAAGCTGTTCCACAGTTTCGCCGGAAATGCTCTGAGAGGAGTTTTAGATGGCTGCCAATATTTTCTCCGGCGTGATCCCGGCTCTGATGACCCCATGCAAGGATGATCGCACGCCCGATTTCGATGCACTGGTGCGTAAGGGCAAGGAGCTGATCGCGGCTGGCATGTCGGCTGTTGTTTACTGCGGTTCGATGGGCGACTGGCCTCTGCTGACCGATGAACAACGCATGGAAGGCGTTGCACGTCTGACTGCAGCGGGCATTCCTGTGATTGTCGGAACTGGCGCTGTGAACACTGCGGTTGCCGCTGCACACGCTGCACATGCACAGAAGGTTGGTGCAAAAGGCTTGATGGTGATCCCGCGCGTTCTGTCGCGCGGTTCGGTGATTGCAGCACAGAAGGCGCATTTCAAAGCTATTTTGTCTGCGGCTCCTGATCTTCCTGCCGTCATCTACAATAGCCCGTATTATGGCTTTGCAACTCGCGCCGATCTGTTCTTTGCGGTTCGCGCAGAGCATCCGAACCTCGTTGGGTTCAAGGAATTCGGCGGCCCTGCAGATATGCGTTATGCGGCTGAAAACATCACGAGCCGCGATGATGATGTCACGCTGATGATCGGCGTTGATACGGCTGTGTTCCACGGTTTTGTTAATTGCGGCGCAACCGGCGCGATCACTGGCATCGGCAACGTTCTGCCGAAAGAAGTCATCCAGCTCTGCAAGCTTTCGCAGGCCGCAGCTGCGGGCGATGCCGATGCGCGCCAGCGTGCGCTTGAACTCGAACAGGCCCTTGCTGTTCTTTCGTCCTTTGATGAAGGTCCGGATCTGGTGCTCTATTTCAAGCACATGATGGTTTTGAAGGGCGACAAGGAATACACGCTGCATTTCAACGAAACCGACGCTCTTTCAGATAGCCAGCGTGGTTATGTCGAAGCGCAGTTCAAGCTCTTCAACAGCTGGTATGCTGAATGGAGCAAGCTTCCTGGCGCTGTGCAGAAGTACAAGGCTTAACTTAGCCGTAGACTGAAAAGGCCCTCCGTTTGGAGGGCCTTTTTTTGTTTAGAGCGTTTCTTACTTTGATTGAAACAGGAGAAACGCTCTAAGTATTTGTTTTATCGCATTTACCTCACGCAAAACCGCTTCGCACTTTTGCTGGAAATGCTCTAGGAAATGGCATCGAGGCCTTTTTCAAGGAGGTGGTCGAGCTGGTCGATTTCCGCCTTGGTGAGTTTTACGCCTTCGCTTTCAGATTCTGCGCGTGCCTTGAATCGGCGCTGTGAGGGCAGGCGTGCGCCCTGACCGACGATTGCCTCGAAGAACGCCTCTGCGCGAGCAAATGGGTCGCCGGGGCGGCCTTTTGCGAAAGCTTCAGGCGAAAACGCGATGATAAGTTCACCATGTACTGGCGAAAGCGTTGTGGTTCCGAGGAAGTCGAGCACTTCCGGGCTGGTCAGGTCACCAATCATGATGGCAGCGAGTAGCTCTACCATCGTGCTGATGGCCGAGCCCTTATGGCCACCGAATGGCAACATGGCACCGGCCAATGCGGTTTCCGGATCAGTTGTCGGGTTGCCGTTTACATCCAGTGCCCAGCCTTCCGGCAACTGCTTGCCTGCGCGGCGATGCAGTTCGATCTCGCCACGTGCGGCAACGGATGTTGCAAAGTCAAAGACATAAGGCGATGTTTCTTTGCGCGGCCAACCGAATGCGAAAGGATTGGTGCCAAGCAACGGCTTGTTGCCGCCGGTCGGCGCCACTGTTGCATAACTCGGACACATGACGAGAGCAGCCAGACCTTCGGCTGTCAGCGCTTCGACTTCCGGCCAGAGAGCGGAAAAATGTGTGCAGTCATTAATGACAAGTGCTGCAATGCCATTTTTGCGCGCACGTTCGGCCAGAACCGGAACGCCCATCTCGAAGGCCGGGTTTGCGAAGCCGTAATTGGCGTTCACCCGCACAATGCTGGAAGCTTCCTGAGTAACGATTTCAGGAATTGCGTCCGCTTTTACCTTACCGGCCTTGACTGTGCGAAGCGCACCCTCGATACGGTATATGCCGTGAGATTTGCAGTGATCGCGTTCACCCGCAACAATCACACGAGCGACGGCTCCAGCCTGTATTGCGTTGAGACCTGCTTTACGAAAAATCGCCTCTACGCGGTCGTGAAGCGTTGCAATGCTCAGGATAGTGGTCTCGCTCATCATGCGTCTTTCATGGCTACGCCTGGCGGGAGGGCCCACAGGCAATTGATATCTGCGCACATAATGTATACAAACATTAGGCAAGTGCAATTTAGATGCGGTGGGATACTGGCTTAATTGCACGCCGATTTCTACAGGAGGATGAACGAATGGCATTCACGCCCAAAGGAAAACACCTTGTTGCTGGCGAATGGCTCGACGGAGCCGGCACATTTCAGTCTGCACCAGCAAGTGGGCCTGCCCATTCTTTCGCAGTCGGAACTGTTGATCTGGTGAACCGCGCCTGTGAAGCTGCGGAAGATGCTTTCTGGACTTATGGCTATTCGAGCCGCGCTGAACGCGCCACATTCCTGCGCGCAATTGCTGACGAAATTGAAGCACGCATCGCCGATATCGTCGTCATCGGTTCGCAGGAAACTGGCCTGCCGGAAGCACGCCTTCAGGGCGAAACGGGACGCACGACCGGTCAGCTTCGTCTGTTCGCCGATCATATTGAAAAAGGCGATTATCTTGATCGCCGTTTTGATGCAGCGCTTCCTGATCGCCAGCCTGCACCGCGTCCTGAGATTCGCCTTGTTCAGCGCCCAATTGGTCCTGTAGCCGTTTTCGGTGCCTCCAACTTCCCGCTGGCATTTTCGACTGCCGGTGGCGATACAGCAGCAGCCCTTGCGGCCGGTTGCCCCGTTGTCGTGAAGGGCCACTCGGCTCATCCCGGCACAGGTGAAATCGTTGCTCAGGCTGTTGAGGCTGCAATTGCCAAGACCGGCGTTCATCCGGGTGTGTTCTCGCTCATTCAGGGCGGTCGCCGCGATGTCGGTCATGCACTGGTACAGCATCCGAACATCAAGGCTGTCGGCTTTACCGGTTCTCTCGGTGGTGGCCGCGCACTGTTCGATCTTTGCGCAGCACGTCCGGAGCCGATTCCATTCTTCGGTGAGCTTGGTTCGGTCAATCCGATGTTCCTGCTGCCAGAAGCAATGAAGGCGCGTGCAGAAACGCTTGGACAGGGCTGGGCTGGTTCGCTGACCATGGGTGCAGGCCAGTTCTGCACCAATCCGGGTATTGCCGTTGTTCTCGACGGTGCTGACGCGGATCGCTTTGCGGAAGCAACAGTTGAAGGCCTCAAGAAGGTTGGTCCGCAGACCATGCTGACCGATGGCATCGCACAGGCATATCACGACGGTAAGGAGCGTTTTGATACGCGTAATGCCGTTAAGCCGCTGTATGAGACCGAGTCATCTGGTCGTCAGGCTTCGCCAAACCTGTTTGAAACGACTGGCGAGCGTTTCCTGTCTGACCATGCTCTGGGCGAAGAAGTATTTGGCCCTCTCGGCCTGGTCATTCGCGTTGGTTCTGTCGATGAGATGGAAAAGCTCGCTCGCGGCTTTGAAGGTCAGCTGACCACCACTATCCATATGGATTCGGGCGATCTCGACGACGCACGCCGTCTTCTTCCTGTTCTGGAGCGCAAGGCTGGCCGTGTGCTGGTCAATGGCTTCCCGACCGGTGTGGAAGTGGTCGACTCGATGGTGCATGGCGGACCGTATCCGGCATCGACGAACTTTGGTGCGACAAGCGTTGGCACCATGTCCATTCGTCGCTTCCTGCGCCCTGTTTCTTACCAGAATTTCCCGAAGGGTCTGCTGCCGGAAGATTTTGAATAGTCTTTTCGTTGCAGATAAAAATAGAAAGCCCCTCTATTGGAGGGGCTTTTTTTGTTCTATTCGTAAAGTGCTACAGCCAATTTTCGGATAGCTTCAGCCGTCCTTGGGCCAAATCCCAGCATATATGGCCCTTCCAGCACAATCAGGGACTGATTTTTGGCAGCAGGTGTTCTCTGTAGAGCCTTCACTGAGAAAACGTCTTCGCGGGTCGGGCCGCCATTGCCGTCTGAGAGCATGAGCACGACATCAGGCTCGGCCTTGACCAGCCACTCTTCCGAGACTGGTTTATAACCAGAATAGACCGACAGAGGATTGATGCCACCTGCATAGCGGATGAAAGCATCGGCTGCCGTGTCGCTGCCAGCACCGCTCAGGCGAGCGAGCCCATGGAAAAATACCACCTTCTTTTGCTTATCGGCTGATATCCTGCTGGCATAGGCTGTTGCCGTATCGAAGTCGTCCACGACTTTCTGAGTCAGAGCTTCGCCTTGTTTCTCAAGGTCAAGCCTCTTTGCAATGAGCCAAATTTTTTTGATCAAACCGGCACGGCTGTTGTCGACAGGCACATAGAGAATCTCGACCGCTGACTGGTTCAGAACATCGGTGGTTTCAGGCGGCCCGATATCTTCGGATGCAATGATCAGGTCTGTATTAAGCGTGAGTATGCCTTCAGGAGACAGGCTGCGCCGATAGCCGACATTTGCCTTGCTTGCGGTTTCGGCAGGGTATTTGCTGCTGCGGTCAACCGCAACAACCTTATCGCCTGCGCCAAGCGCGAATATGATTTCGGTCACGTCAGGACCAAGCGAAACAATGCGTTGTGCATCTCTGATTTCCGCGACGGCTGGTGATTGGGCGGTCAGCTGCAGGCCGACGAGAAACATCAAGGCGAGCAGGGATTTTTCGATACTGCGCAGAGGGTGGGCGGAGATAGCGATTAAGAAATGCACGGTTGCTTGATCCAATTGATGGAATGAACTGATCAAGAAACCTATTTAATATGAGTATTATTATCAAGTTAAATCGAGCGCCCCCGATGAGGGCGCTGGAAGTTCTAACTAATGGTCGCTTTTGACTTGCGAGGGGAATATTTCTTCACAAGACGGAAACTTTGCTTCGCCGTTGGGCGACTGTTGGAGTCCACCAATGCTGACAAAGCGCGAGCGTAATCGAGCACAAGCCCCGGCGTCCACGCCATGGATTCTGCGCGCTTGCGCATAAGGCCTGCCGCCCAGAGTTCCGGAAATACGATGGCCTGGAGCGCCTTGAAAACTGGCCATCTGTGCTCGCGATAAACGCCTTCAAGTGCTGCATCCAGCGCATCGGCGACAGCACTTGAGCAGTTCCTGTTGGTCAGGTTGTAAGTATCGTTTGCGCGATAATGCTTCCAGAATGTTTTGAGGCGTGCTGCATCAATATTATTGATTTCGACTTGCACGGTAGATGGGCACCATTCGCCTGACTCGACCTCGTAGCTCGGCAAAAACCGACCGGTAACATTGTTGTCGGCAGTGGCACGCAAGGTACGGCTGAATTCATCGGGGTTGCGGTCGATTTCAGCTGCGGGGTAATGACTGATATAAATATCGGGTGCCATTTCCAACGCCGCATGTCCTGTCGAGATAACACCATTGCTGTCGACGGCCGCAATATAGCGGTTGATCGCTCTTTGTCGAAGCGATGTCATTGCTGTGCCTGTTGGTGTCCAGACGTGAACGATAAGCTTTTTGCGGTTTCGGGCGCTTCGCTTGCGGTAGAGCTTTGCCGCGCGTTGGTTGAAGGGGTTTCTGCTGAGAATGCTCGTCAGCGAAGCATCTGCTTCCAGCCGTTTTATTCGGAATGCGATGCTGAGCAAGCCAACGCCGGTCAGAATGAGCACGGCGCCGACATTTGTGCCGACCGTGCCTTCATACCATGTCGGCCAGGGTTGCAACGTTGCAATTGCGAGCAAGACTTCGACGATACCCCCGGCCATACCGATTTTCCAGCGCGGATATCGTACCACCCAGGCGCTGCCGATGCGCACAATACCATCAATGAGGAAACACAGGCCGAAAAGAACGGCGAGCGCGAAGTTGCTCGCAGGCGTTGAACTTATGATCAGGATGCTCACACCGAGAAGGGCCACGCCTTGCACGATGCGCATTCTGCGGGCCGTACCATAGCTCGCAATGGCCGCGAATAGGCACAATACGGCTTCAGGCAAGAGGAAATAACCAAAAACACGTGCGGGTAAGACGGTATCGCCGTCAAGTGCATCGATCACAATCAGGGCGCCACCGATAATCCAGAGCGCAGAGATTACCAGCAGGGTTCTCCAGTGCCGCTGAATAATTTCGCGGCCCAGCAGTAGAAACAGTATTCGTATCACCCCACCACTCCGCAAACTTTCAACGCATCTGTTATTAGCCGCAAAGAGGGTGACGTTTCAATGTAAAAGGGATTTAAAATCGGTGACATTTCCATGATGGGTGGATCAATTGAATAGTCTCTAAGAGAAAAAAGCTCCGCTGGGCGGAGCTTTTTATTCATTGCAGTTTTGACGCTAACTTATTGCTCGCCCGACCCAGATCAGAATACACGCACCGATGAAGCCCGCCACCAGATAGCCGAGCCAGCCACCGAATGAGACACCCAGAAAACCAAAGATAAAGCTGGCAATTGCCGCGCCAATGATGCCCAAAATAATGTTCATGAATATGCCTGTGTCGCTATTCATGAAGTTGGATGCAATCCAGCCAGCAAGACCACCAATAATAATTGCAGCAATCCAGCCTACACCTGCTTCACCCATTTTAGTCTCCCTATCTAACCTGATAAATAAGGATATGTATCAGTCCTTGATTTCGGCAAGGGCTGCAACACCGACTTCTCAACCTGCAAGATGGCTTGTAAGAACTTGTTGCATGCCTGCGCGTTCTGCCGGCGTTAAATCCAATCTTTCAAACTGATCATCAAGCAACACTGGCAGCGTATTGTCGGCTCGAACCGCGACAAGGCCGAAGGTCTCATCGCTTTTCTCGTCATAATACAGATACGGCAACTCATTTTTGGCGAAGCTGGAGAAGATGTTTCGCTTCTTTGTGTGCGTAACCAAAGGCGTATAGCCAAACCTTACACGCCCCATACTCTTTTTGCGGGAAGAAATCTTTGCCCAGCTCAGTTGCAGCATCGAAGCCGTTTTGGCCGCAGAGATCGAGCTCGAGATCAGAACAAAACGCTTGATGAAGAGAATGCAGCCGCCAACCATGATGCCAACGAGCACAACGCCGACGAAAAGACGGTTCCAGAATTCATCCAGCGCCAGTGAGAGAGTTGCATTATTGGGGTTCGATTTTTGCACCACAACATCAGTCTCATAATTATCGCTAGAGAGGCTGAGGAAAGAAAAGTCGACGGACTTCAGTTTGTTTTCGCCGTCATACCGGTAGGAGAGGGTGGCCTTGCAATCGGTAATCATTTTCTTGCTACGGCAGCTGCCGTCGAAAATGGTAGCATCCTCAATGATCAGTGGGTCATTCTTGATGAGGTAATCAGCGTATAAGCCTGGTCCCCATGAAACCGTAACAACAACAGATACGAGCGCGAGGATTATTGCTAAAAACAACAGCTTCCATCTATCCGCAAGACCATGCTTTTTCACCTTGATCGGACGGACAGGGAGGACACCAGACAAATCTGGTAATGTGTAATTATCGCTCATAGATTTAACATCTTCGGTTATTGAGAGGAGAGGATGTGTCATCTAGCGGAATATCAGGTGGTACTTGAATAGAATTGTCACTCTTTCCAGTAACGTAAGGTTACGGCTTTTATGTTTGAGAGAGCGAACCAATCTCATCACAGATAGTCGGTTGAATGTAGTTATCACGACCATACGCATATGGCGTCCGTTGAGAATTTCTAGCGGAACCAATATGTGGCCGTGCGCATTTTGATAGTGACAACCACGTCATAATGCCGTTCAGGAGAATTAATAATGCATCGTATTATTCTGACTGCCGCAGTTGGTCTCGCAATGATTTCATTTGCCAATGCACAAACTGCTACAATGACAGAAGAAACGCAAACAGAAGTATTTGTTACTGCCAAGCCCACTGACGTGCTTAGTTATAATCTGGTTGGTCTTAATATCCTGAACGGTGACAATACGAACATCGGCGAAATCAAAGATCTTATTATTTCGAACGCCCAGCTGTCGGGATATATCGTGTCTGTGGGCGGCTTTTTGGGTGTCGGCGAGAAATATGTCGTCGTCAGCCCCGAAGCTGTAGACATCACCTACTTCGATGATGAGAAGAAGTGGTCTGCTGTGATGAACTCCACGAAGGAGGAAATTCAAAAGGCTCCAGAGTTCAAATATGAAGGCCGCTGGGCGAAGTGATGCCACACCATTCGCCCGGTCTTTGCATTGGGACGCCTGCTTTATTCGGATCCGTGTCGAACTTTTCGGGGTAAGCTCTAAATTTCACGCATCCGGTTTCCGAAATTAACGAATATGAACTGACCAGCATAGGCTGCAATTGCAGCTTTGAGCAGATCGCCGGGTACGAAGGCAAGATCTCCGATGATGGCGCTGAATGGAGAGAGGCCCACATAAGCAATAAGCCAGGCGACACCGAATGCGTGGTCGATGATGACGCCTATTGTGGCAGCAAAGAAAAAGCCTGCGAAAGTTTTCCAACCGCCGTTTGTGCTTTGTGCCACCTTATTTGAAATCCAGCCTGTGGCGAAAGCTGCAGGCAAGAAGCCCACAAGATATCCAGCTGTTGGGCTGAGGAATACAGCAAGGCCACCTCTGCCTCCTGATAGAACTGGCAGGCCGATTGCGACGAGCACGATCAGCAACAGCACCGAAAGTGCGCCCCCGCGTGCGCCAAGCACAACACCAGCGAGCAAGACTCCCAGGCTTTGTGCATGAATTGGGACAGGCACAAAGGTGAGCATAATTGGGGGTATCAAGCCCAGCACCACAATGATTGCGGTAAACAGCGCTATCATAACCAAAGATTTCGTTTGCACGTCCTGTACCTTCTTGCTGGCGCTTATTGTTGGCGAAGCGGTTATGCGTTTACGTGTCTATACTGAATTCTGTTTACGCTGGTCATTGCGAATGCACCTTGCATCGATGGCATTTGCAATTTCATCTGCACTTTGCAACGTGCCAATTACCATTGGTACGATCACCGTAGATAGCCGCATTTTCAGCCCCCGTGCGCGATGTGCCTCCGCTACTGATTTGTAACGCGCGTGCACCTCAGGGACGAAGCGTATTACCAGTCCTATTGCCAACCCGATGTCACGTGCATTGCCTATACCAATCGCCTCCAATGGTCGAGCGGCTCTGGTGATCGTGTCTATAAACTGGCCAATTGACGTGGTCGCTGTAATCAGAGTGGCAAAAAGGCTCAATGAGCCCAGCCGCATGAGAACAATTGATGCCGCTTGAAGACTGTCTGCATAGGCGGTCCAAATAACGACAACTGCAATCGTCAGCAGAAGTGGCCATGATTTTAGCCATTGAGCAACTGCGGCTCGGCTTAAGATGAGCGAGCCAGCGATGACCAGAGTGGTTAAAATTCCAAGAACTGCAGGAGATTTGAGGCTAAACAACACAACACTCAACCCGAAAAGGGCTATGAGCTTAACTGCTGGCGGCAATCGGTGGGCCAGTCCATCCCCTTGTGTTTCATAGAAGTTCATGATGCCAGCGCCAGATAGTGGGCGATAGTCTCGTCAGCGGGGGCATCCTGGACGAGTTTACCTTGATGGAAGAGCAGTACGCGGTCGAAGCCTGAAAGCAGTGTCAGATCATGGCTGACCACGATAACGTTCTCTTCAAGATCGCGGATGGTCCGTTCTACGATATTCCTGTTTCTCAAATCGAGTTGATTGGTCGGCTCGTCCATGATGACAATATCTGGAGATGTAACGAGAACTGAGGCGAGGGCGGCAAGCTGAAGTTCACCGCCGGATAGCTCGTGCGCCCTGCGCTCTGCCAGATGCGTAATTCCGATGCGATCAAGTACGCTTGAGACTGCGGCGGCTATTTCCTGCTTGTTGAGTCCGCGCGATTGCAGGCCCAATGCAATATCGTCTTTTATCAGCGGTAGTACGATTTGGTTTGCGGGAGTCTGGAAGATATAGCCAACAGCGGCGCGTACTTTCGCGCCGTCAGCCGCAGTATCATAGCCATTTGTCAGGACACGGCCAGATGAAGGCAGAACCAATCCATTCACCATGCGCGAAAAGGTAGACTTCCCAGATCCGTTCAGGCCGATGATGCCAATGCGCCGTTGTGAAAGCTCGAGCGAAAGCGGCTCTAAAACCACCTTGTCGGCAAACTTCGCCTCAGCTTTATCAAACAGAATTTTCAACTTTTGATCCCACACAATGCGACATCGCTCTGCTCGACGCGATCACGGCGGTCAAGACGTCAATACAATGCGATTGGTTAAAGCTGATCGGCGCACGGTGCAATAAGGCCTTTCTTCTTTTATTTGTCGACTTCTGGTTTTTGAGCCCTTGCAAAAATCTCAACAAAACGACGGCGGGCCGAGTGCTGGCCTCATTCAGAAAGCATAAAAGCGCTGGTAATCAGCGCTTTTCGTCAATTTGGATGAGGAGCGGACTCTCACGGCCAGCATCTCTTATAGCTTCAATCAGTTGTGATTACTTGCGCAATTCGGCTTCGATGTCGTCGAAAGCTTTGTCTTTGCCAATGCCGGTCAGGAAGGGGAGACCCTTGATGACGGGCTTGGTAACAGAAGCCGAAATAGGCGTCGTGGAGACGATGAAATCTACATTGTCGGCAAGAGAAGGAACTTCAGTCGCTTTTGCCTGTTGGGCATTGAAGGTCAGTCCACGCTTTTTCATTTCTTCGGTAACGGCCGCATTCACTGCCGTAGATGTTGCTACACCTGTGCCGCAAGCGAAGAGAATCGTTTTCATTTTAGCCATGGTTTCCTCCAATTGGTGTTCGTGCATTCAATGTAAGGCACAAATATCGTATTTTTTCTTGTCTCGAATTCAGTTGTAAAGACCTGTTATCCTTAAGACGATTGGTCGTTATTGCAGGGCAGTTTCAACGTCCTCAAGCGTGCGCGCAGCCTTCAACCTGTCGAGTGCATCAGCATCCTGAATGGTTGCCATGATCTGTTGCAAGGTCTCAATCTGTTTGTCCTTGTCATTGATGGCAAGCAGAAACACATATCCAACCGGGACAGTTTCTTCCGGATCTTCCATATTGGCGAACTGGATGGGCGACTTCAACGTCGCGAATGCAATGCCAGCCTTGACCACATGTTCAGGATCGGTGTGAGGAACTGCAACGTTATCGTCGCGCTCAAGCGGCAATCCGGTTGGCATGGACAGTTCACGGCTGACGACAGCATCGGCGTAGCTTGGCTTTACATAGCCCAGCTTCTCGAGCTTGCCCGCCAATATCCGGATAATCTCTTCGTTGGTTTTTGCTTCGCTCTGAAGCTCGATCGCTTGTGGGTCGAGATAATCAATCAGACCAGCAGCCATTCCATTCTCCGTTTGAAAAAGGCCGCACGTCGATATCGACGTGCGGCTTCGATTATATTGAAAAACTGACAGCCAATATCAGGCAGTCTTTTCTTCCGCAGGTTCATCCTCTGCGCCCGCCGCACGTTCCCATGCGAGTGTGTTGCGACGATAGAGTATGAACAGCAGCGCAATAACAGCAGCAATGACTGCCACGCCAACCGTACCACCAAGCCAGCTGATTGTTTTGATGATAATGTCAGGAACCCACAGGAACCCATCAACCACCGAAGTAATCTGCAAGGCATTTTCAGGTAGCTTGAAGCCCGACGATACAGCCGCGCTGGTGAACAATGGCGCAAGCGCATTGGCGACATAGAAGCCAATGGCCAGTGTGATGGTTCCAACGACGACCATGCGGAACACGTTTCCTTTCAGAAGCGGTGCAGTCATGGCGACGATGAACGGAATGACGGCGAGATCGGCGAACAGGATCACGCGGTTACCCGGCAATATGACCGATAGAATGATAGCAATCGGTACAAGAATGAGCGCCGACGAGATCGCTGCCGGATGACCGATAAGGATAGCCGAATCGAGGCCGACAAGAAGTTCGCGGTCGCCTGTGCGCTTGCGTACAAATTCCTGTGCAGCATCAGAAACCGGCAACAGACCTTCCATCAAGATTTTGACCATGCGCGGCAGGAGCAGCATAACCGCTGCCAGCGTCATGCCGGTGCCCAGAACCTTAGCAAGCACCGTGCCGAAGTCACCCGCGTTATAGAATGCGATAAGACCGAGCACGAGACCTATGATCAGACCCATCACAACCGGCTCACCAAAAACCCCAAAGCGACGTTCGATGGTTTCGGTGTTGATGTTGATCTTGTTGATGCCGGGGATGCGATCCATGACCCAGTTCAGCACAATCGCGATTGGCAGGATCTGTGCGGAAGCCAGATGTGGCACCGAAACACCGGGAATACCATAGAACTGTTGCACAGCGCGCGCCGACCAGTCAGCAAACAGCAGAGACAGAGCCGCAACGAGCGCTGCAACAATAATGCCGTAAGCGATGTTATCCGTTGCAGCAACAACCAGCGAGCCAACGAAAGCAAAATGCCAGAAGTTCCAGACGTCGACATTCAGCGTACGCGTCCAGCGCATCAGCAGAAGAGCGATGTTGACCAGAATACCAACTGGAATAACCCACAAGCCTACGGATGAACCAAAGGCAATGGCCGCAGCGGAAGGCCAGCCCACATCGACGATATCGCGCTTGATGCCAGTGTTGGTAACGATTGCCTGAGCCACTTCACCGATAGAGGTGAACATGAGGCCGAGGACCAGATTGATACCGATGAAAGCGACGCCAATGGTTATGGCTGCACGGAACGCTTTGCCAACCTTTGCCCCAAGTACCACTGCAATAATGAAAATTACGATAGGCAACAGAACCGTTGCCCCAAGCGTATCGACTGCCGTTTTTAGTCCGCTCAGAAATGCGTCCATTTATTTCTCCTCCCCCTCGGAACACTTCCCAAAGTGCACCGAGCTAACAGAACGTCATTATTAGCTCGCACGTATCGACGTTTCAAAATGTGAACTGGGCGAAACGGCAGAACATTTGTATTCTATAGCAAACTAAAGTTGAATAACAAGATGGCATTTCGAGGGGGTTGAATGTTGCAGGAAATGAACACTGGTATTGACTTAGAAACAAATGTTCATTAATCGATAGTGCATCAGAGGAGACTGCGAAAGTTTTGCAGGGACGTTCAGGAGGAAACGATGGCAACCAACGTGGCGTTGACAGGTTTGGCGCGTGATATGCAGGCGCGGGCGGATAGTGGGCGACCAATTCGCATCGGACTGATTGGCTCTGGCGAAATGGGCACTGATATCGTCACACGCGTTGCGCATATGCCGGGCATCGAGGTTGGCGCTATTTCTGAACTGCGCGTTCCCAATGCACTTAAGGCCGTGGATATTGCTTTTCAGGAAGAAGGCCATGGCCGCGAGGTTTCGACTGCTTCCGACCTGACTGCTGCGATGGAAGCGCACAAGGTTGCTGTAACCGACAATGCCAATCTGATCCTCGAAAACGATCTTATCGATGTCGTTATCGATGCAACCGGCGTTCCGGCTGTGGGGGCTGAAATCGGTCTGCGCGCCATGGAGCATGGCAAGCATCTTGTCATGATGAATGTCGAAGCTGATGTCACCATTGGTGCTTATCTGAAAGCCGAAGCTGAACGCCTTGGCGTGACCTATTCGCTTGGTGCAGGCGATGAGCCGTCATCCTGCATGGAGCTGATCGAGTTTGTGACCGCGATGGGCCACCCGATTGTGGCCGCGGGCAAGGGCAAGAACAATCCACTCAATATCGACGCGGTTCCTGATCAATATATGGAAGAAGCCACGCGCCGTAATATGAACGTGCGCATGCTGGTTGAATTCGTCGACGGTTCAAAGACCATGGTCGAAATGGCTGCTATTGCCAACGCCACAGGTCTTGTCCCCGATAAAGCCGGTATGCACGGTCCAGCTGCAACGCTCGACCAGCTCAACAAAACCCTGATCCCTGAGAAGGATGGCGGCGTGCTGTCGAAGGTTGGCGTCGTAGATTATTCCATCGGCAAAGGCGTTGCGCCGGGCGTGTTTGTTGTCGCCGACATGTCTCATCCGCGTATTTCGGAGCGCATGGAAGATCTGAAGATGGGCAAGGGTCCATATTTTACGTTCCATCGCCCTTATCACCTGACTTCCCTTGAAGTGCCGCTCACCTGCGCCCGCGTTGTTCTTTACGGCAAGCCGGACATGGTGCCGCTTTCAAAGCCAGTCGCCGAAGTGGCGGCCGTTGCAAAGAAGGACATGCAGCCGGGTGAAAAGCTCGATGCGATTGGCGAATATTGCTACCGCGCTTGGATTATGACTTCCGGCGAGGCGCGCAGCGCGCATGCGATCCCTTGCGGGTTGTTGCAGGGTGGCAGCGTGACCAAGCCGATCAAAAAAGGCGAACTGATCACTTACGACAATGCGGCTGTAGCTCCCGGCTCCAAGATTGCCGAGCTGCGCGCACGTCAGGACAAGCTCGTTTACGGAGCGTGAGGACAAAACATCATGGTTCAAGCCAAAAAAGTCGAACCGCAGGATACGGGCGACCGTCACAACTTGCCTTATGCTTTCCGCACTTATTCGCCGGAACAGCTGAAAGAAGCACTGCATAAAATGTACCTTATCCGCCGCTTTGAAGAAGGCGCGGAAGAAAGCTACACGCGTGGTCTCATTCACGGAACAATGCATCTTTCCATCGGGCAGGAAGCAAGCGCGATGGGATCGTGCCTGCCTCTTAATGACGATGATATGATCACCTCGACCCATCGTGGTCATGGTCACTGCATCGCCAAGGGTGCGGACGTGAAGCGTATGTTTGCGGAGTTTTTCGGCAAGGAAACCGGCTATTGCAAAGGCCGTGGCGGTTCGATGCACATCGCCGATGTTTCCAAGGGAAATCTCGGTGCGAACGGTATTGTCGGCGGCGGCATTCCGATCGCGGTCGGTGCGGCTCTTTCCGCAAAGAAGCAGAAAAACGGTAAGGTTGTCGTGTCGTTCTTTGGCGATGGCGCGAACAATGAAGGCGCCTTTCACGAGGCGCTCAATATGGCCGCTGTCTGGAAGTTGCCGGTCGTTTTCATTTGTGAAAACAATGGCTACGGCATGTCCACCTCAACCAAGCGCTCTACGGCAGTTGCCAATGTTGCTGACCGCGCCTCGGCCTATAACATGCCGGGCGTGATCGTAGACGGCAACAATCTGTCGGAAGTGGCAGAGGCTGTGAATGAAGCCACCGAACGCGCACGGCGCGGCGATGGGCCTACACTCATTGAAAACAAAACATACCGCATTCGTGGTCATTCCAAGAGCGATCGCAACCGCTATCGCACCAAGGAAGAAATAGAGCATTGGCAGAATGATCGCGATCCCATCGCGCATTTTGAGGCCGATTTGAGAGCTTATGGCTTCATCAACGACGCCGAGATCGAGGCAATCCGCGCTGAGGTGGAAAAGGAAATCGCGGACGCGATTGAATTCGCCAAGAACAGCCCGGCGCCTGATCTGACCAACCTTACCCGCGACGTTTACACGGACGATATTTGAACATGGACACGACAATCCGTGAGTTGAGCTATTCGCAAGCCATTCAGGAAGCAATGGCAATTGCCATGGAACGCGACGACCGCGTGTTCCTGATGGGTGAAGATATTGGCGTCTATGGCGGCGCATTTCAGGTGACAGGGGATCTGGTGCATCGCTTTGGCGAGGACCGTGTCATGGACACCCCGATTTCAGAACTGGGCGGCGCAGGTGTCGCGGTCGGCGCAGCACTGACCGGCATGCGTCCGATTTTCGAATTCCAGTTTTCTGACTTTGCAGCACTTGCTATGGAGCAGATTGTCAATCAGGCGGCAAAAATCCGCTACATGCTTGGCGGTGCAGTTTCTGTGCCTCTGGTCATGCGTTTTCCGGCAGGTTCGGGAACGGGTGCAGCAGCACAGCACAGCCAGAGCTTAGAGGCTTGGCTTGGCCATGTTCCGGGTCTCAAGGTTTTGCAGCCCTCGACACCTTATGATGCCAAGGGCATGTTGCTTGCAGCCGTTGAAGATCCTGATCCGGTTATGATTTTCGAGCACAAGCTGCTTTACAAGACCAAAGGTCCGGTTCCTGAAGGCTTCTACACCGTGCCAATCGGCAAGGCGGAAGTGGTTCGCGAGGGTCGCGATCTGACCATCGTTGCAACCGCAATCATGGTGCATAAAGCTCTTGATGCTGCCGCTGAACTTGCCAAGGAAGGCATTGATGTTGAAGTGATCGATCTGCGCACCGTGCGTCCGATTGATCGCGAAACCATCATTAAAAGCGTCAAGAAGACGTCCAAGCTCCTCTGCGTTTATGAAGCGGTCAAGACCCTTGGCATCGGTGCTGAAATCTCCGCAATCGTCGCGGAAAGCGATGCTTTTGATTACCTCGATGCACCGATTGTGCGTCTGGGCGGAGCTGAAACGCCAATTCCTTATAATCCTGATCTTGAACGCGCGACCGTTCCGCAGGTGCCTGATATCCTGAAAAGCGCTCGTGATCTGGCCAAAGGAGTGCGCTGACCATGGCTGTGGAAGTCATTCTCCCCAAGGTCGATATGGATATGGAGACGGGGCAGATTTCGCGCTGGTATGCCAAGGATGGCGATACCGTCACGAAGGGCCAGCTTCTCTTTGAAATTGAGACTGACAAGGCGGCGATGGAAGTCGACGCTCCGGCATCAGGCATCATTGCGGATATCAGTGCCGCAGAAGGCGCCGTTGTCCCGGTTGGGCAGACAGTCGCCTGGATTTACGACGAAGGTGAAGAGCGTAATGCCAAGTCACCGCCCGTCGTTGAAGAGCCAATTGCTGCTGCGCCCGTCGAAACTATCATTGAGACGGTAGCACCAAAACCGGTTGAACCAAAATCCTCCCAGGACGATAAAAATGGTTCAGCAGATGATGTGCGGGCAACACCGCTTGCACGTCGGCTTGCACGTGAAGCAGGCATTGATCTGACCAGCATTCAGGGCTCAGGTCCGAAGGGTCGCGTGCAGAAAAAGGATGTTGAAGGCGATATTGCGGTATCGGCTAAATCGCCTGCGATTAAAAATGCTGAACCATCTGCGCCCGAACAGCTTAATGCAGTCTGGTTGCGTGAGGGCGAGGCCGATCGGTTGCCGATTGTGCTGATCCACGGCTTTGCCGCGGACCTCAACTCATGGCGTGGCTTGTTTGCCGGGGCATCGCTTGGCCACCCGATACTGGCGCTTGATCTTCCGGGACACGGCAATTCACCACGTGTCGTTCCTGAAAGCATCGATGACATTGCCGCTGCCGTTGAAGCGACGCTTTCTGCTTTCGGTGTGACATCGTGCCTGTTGGTCGGTCACTCGCTTGGTGGAGCCGTCGCCACAGTCACCGCTGCGCGTGGCGTTGTCGATGTGCGTTCCCTGCTGCTTATTTCTTCGGGTGGCTTAGGACCGCAGGTCAATGGTGCGTTCATAAAGGGTCTTGTCGGCGCGAAAAGCGAAGCCAGCATCGTTCCCTGGTTGAAACTGCTCGTTGCCGATGAGAGCCATCTGACGAAGCCGTTCATCAATGCAACGGTTGCTCAGGCTGCTGATACAGAACTGCGCGATACGCAGGAAGCGATTGGTCATCGGCTTTTTGCGGATGGCACACAGACTTTTGAGGTTCGTTCAAGCATTGCCTCGCTTGCAATGCCGGTACGGCTCATCTTCGGTGCCGAAGATCGGGTCATTCCCGCGTCTCAAGCCCATGGGTTGCCGGGGAAGGTGGGAGTCCACATTTTCGCAGGTTGTGGACATATGCCACAAATTGAAGAGCGGGCTGCGGTGTTGCAAATTCTCAAAGAATGCGCCGCCGCTGCCAATTAACACCAGCCTAAAGCAATTTAAAAAGCACATCGTTTTGCGACGATGTGCTTTTTGGTTTTAGCCTTATTAAGCCCTGTCTTTCAGCATCTGTGCCGCACTTTCTTCATCGGTGATGAGAACGGTGGGTTTCAGGAGCTCGATTGCGCCAAGCAGGGCGGCAATCTTCTCTTTGCCGCCGGATGTCAAAATGCGCTGAGGCGTTTTCTGAAGGCTCTCGATCTTGGCTGACATGACACGATCATGCACCGGATCATCGACGATCTTGCCGTTGATATCATAGAAGTGGAACAGCACGTCGCCGACGGCACCATTTTCGATGAGCGATATTTTCTGCTGCTCATCAATGAGGCCCACACGATAAGACGTGCTGCTGGCCGTCTGAATATCACCGACGCTGAGCAGAACCATGTCCAGTTCTTCGGCCATATCCAGTACGGTATTCAATCCACAACGTTCGATAAGAGCGATCCGCGTTTCCTTGCTATCAACCAACGCAGGGGCGGGGATCAGATAACCTTCACCCTGAAAAATCTGTGCAAACTGCCACGCAAATTCCGGCGGATTTGAACGACGTGGCTGCACGATGCCGCCGAGCAGGGAGATGACTTTCAAGTCATTGAGCGGGCGCGCACCGATATGTTGAAGCGTGCTGGAAAGAGTACGCCCCCAGCCGACGCCAATCGTCATGCCGTGCTGCACCTTTTCCGACAGATAGGCGCCTGTTGCTGCACTGATCGGCGGAATTGGATCAATGTCGGATGACGAGAGCGGCGCGACAATCGCCCGTTCCAGACCAAAGGTCTTTTCAAGCTCTACTTCGAGTGCAGTTAGACTTGCCAGCTTGCCTTCGATGGTAATTTTTACTTCATTGCGAGCACGGGCATCAGCAAGAAGGCGCACGATTGTGACACGGCCGACACCGAGCGCTTCTGCGATGTCATTCTGAGTCATTTGTTCGACGTAATACATCCACGCGGCACGCGTTCTCAACCGGCTCGTGCGGTTTTCGGCGGCAACGCCTTCCGATCCAATGATGAGGTCAGCTGTCTCCGGATTCTTTTGCGTCTTCTTGCCAGCTTTTTTCAAAATAATCCCTCAAATTATTGGCGCAATACTGCTTTATAGAAGTGATACTCTTAAAGCGAACCTATTGCTTTTCCACGTGAAGGCAAACAATAATTCATGTGCTCTGTCCAGGCTGTTCCGGTGGCGCTTCGGTTAAGGAAAATGAACATGCTACGCATTCTTTCGGAAGAAATTGCAGTCAATCTGAAGGACCGTTTGCGCGAGGTTCGATACATGATTCGTCGCAATCGTCATGAAAGTTTGCAGGGCGAACAGGCCTCTTCGCGTCCGGGTGAAATCGTGTCACCGGAACTGCTGCTGGGACATGCCGCGAGCATGATGGACAAGGCACTGACGACGGCTGAAACAATCTCCATTTCGCTGATTTCATCGAACCCGAATGTTCATAACAGTGCGCCGCATGTGAGAAGCTTGTCGGTCTATTTTGGCGCTGGAGCTGAGGGTGCGCGCGCGTTCCGCAAGGATATGTATTATCTGACGAAGGAGGTACTTCGTCGCAACCAGCTGCAGAATGTGTTGATCCAGGAGGCTGTGTTCGTCACGGTGCATGCAAAAGTAATGCGCAAGCATGGGGCTTTGTTGAAGGGCGTGTTCGCTGCAGAAGCGGGTGACAAAAAAATCAATGAAACTGCCAAGGCCATCGCGGCCATGTTTCTCGAGCTTCTTGCGGAAAAGCCGGTTCGTTTTATCTCACTTGATGGCCATTGTGATCCGCAGGCTTTGCGTAAATTCGAAACGATGTGTTTCGCTGCTGTTGGCCTGGCGTGCGGACTGGCGACAGCCAAAGCTGGCGATCTGGAGGGAGTTGACCCGCTCGAGAGTGCCATTCTGGCTTTGGATGCACGGCATGAGCGTCTGATGCAGGCTGCTGAAGATCGGGATCAGTCGCAGCTCGAAAATCTGTTCCAGACTTTTATCGCCCACCTGCCATAAAGAAAAACCCGGATGTTAGAGCACCGATCTGATTCAATCAGATCGGTGCTCTAACTGTTTGTTTGACGCGTATCTTATCCGAAAACCGCTTTACACTTTTCGGGATGCGCTACAATATCCGGGCTTAATGTAAAAGCATATTAGGCGACGCCCTAGTTTCCCAACATATCCGTGATCGTCTTTTTTGCACGCGGAATTGAAGCCGGGCTCATGCTGAGTTCCGTCAGCCCCATGCGCAGAAACTCTCCAATAAGTTCCGGCTTACCTGCGGCTTCTCCGCACATGCCCACCATGATGCCTGCTTCAGTGCCCGCCTTTGCGGTCATCTCAATTGCTGCCATTACAGCCGGATGGCTTACATCGTTGAGCTTTGCAACAGTCGGATTGAGCCGATCTGCGGCCATCACATATTGCGTGAGATCGTTGGTGCCGATGGAGAAGAAAGCCGCTTCTTTTGCAAGTTCGCGGGCTGCAAAAACCGCCGCCGGCGTCTCGATCATCACGCCAAGGTCGAACTCGGCGAAAGCTTTATCTTCGCTTTTAAGTTCGCTGATGCATTCTGCGATCAGTCGTTTGGTTGCGCGAATTTCTTCGACATCCGAGACCATCGGCAACATCACCTTGAGATTGCCGTTGACAGCTGAGCGCAACAAGGCGCGCAACTGCGGCTTGAATACATCCAAACGATCCAGACACATGCGAATGCCGCGCCAGCCAAGGAACGGGTTTTCTTCCTCGGGAAACTCGATGCCCGCAATGGGCTTGTCGCCACCGATATCGAGCGTTCGGACAATAACCGAATGTGGTGCAAATGCTTTGAGAAGTGCTGAATAGGTTTCGGTCTGCATATCTTCGGACGGCAGATGAATGTGCTTCATGAAGAGAAGCTCAGTACGGAAAAGACCAACACCCATGGCGCCGGCTTCGAGCGCGACGTCGATCTCTTCAAGCGCACCCATATTGGCCGCAACTTCGATAATGGTTCCGTCGGCGCGTCGAGGAATTATCGAGCGGTAAGCATCAAGTGCCTGCTTTTCCTGCAACGCAGCAGCAATGCGTGTTTCGATTTCGTTGCAGGTGGCCGCATCCGGGTCAGAATGGACGATGCCGCTACTACCATCAACAGCAACGATTTTAGCGTTTTTAAGCTGTTGAACAGCGCTTCCAAGTCCCAGGACGGCAGGTATGCCATGCGTGCGGGCGATGATCGCAACATGCGATGTGGCGCCGCCATGTCCGCAGACGACGCCTTTGATTTTCTTGAGCGGAGCTCTTGCTAAATCCCAAGCACCAATGTCGTCGGCGATAAGTACGGACCCTGCGGGCAAACCTTCCAGATTAATGTCTTCTTTGCCCAGAAGGGCAAGGCAAATTTGTCGGCTGACGGCATGCACATCGTCTGCGCGTGCATTGAGATAAGGGTCGTCAAGTGCCGCAAACTGCCCGGCAACTGTGGATGCTGCTCCCAGCATTGCTGAAATTGCATCCATGCCCCCGCGAATAAGCGAGATAGCTTCTTCTGTCAGGCTGTCATCAGCCGCAATATCTTTTAATGCAGCAATAATGCCGCGATCTGTATCCGCAAGGTTTCCGGTGGCGAGCGATTCATCCATGCGTTGTTGCACGGTTGCGATTGCCGATTTGAAATGGGCAATTTCTGCGTCAATTTCAGAAGCTGCAAGCTTCCGACCGAGCGGCTTGATTTCTTCGGGGAAGAATGGAAATGCCGTGCCTAAAGAAATGCCTTCGCTTGCGCCGACGCCCTTTATTTGTCCATCGGGTAGCTTCGCGATTGTTGCTGCTTGAGCGACTGGCGCAGTTTTGGGTTCGGTGTCTGGTGCCGGGATTGAAGGTGTCTCAACATTGCTTTCTTCAAGGCCAGCCTGTGGGTTTTCAAGATATCCGATCAGCGCTTCGATTGCTTCAATGGCATCAGCTCCATCGGCGCGCACTGTGACTTCGTCAAGCTCTTTAACGCCAAGAAGCATCAGTTTGACGGAGCTTTTGGCACTTACGCTTTTTCCGGCCTTGGCGATTTCGATGTCGCTTTCAAAACCTTTGGCCAGTTTAACGAAGCGGGTGGCTGGGCGTGCATGCAGCCCTTCATGCACCCGGACAATGGTCGAGCGTTCCATTTATGTAAGCCTCAAAGCGACATCTGAAACATTCCGACATCTTGTTTGCCGGAAACTGTTCCAATCATCTGTTTTAACACGTAATTCTGACGGCAGATTTGACGATTTTTAGCCGCCAATAATGATAATCTGGCCTTCTTTCAGGGCAGAAACAAGCTCTTCACCGGCTATTTCAGTTGCGCAAATTTCGCCCGGGCGGTCTGTAGACTGTGCGCCCGTAAACGAAATAACGACGTGACCGATTTCGCGTACTTTTTGCCAGGCGCTATCGCCGACAGCAGTGATTTCTGCGTTGAGTGAACCGATGGTGATGCGGGCTCCGACAGCAGGTGCGGAGGCTTCAGGTCCTTCTTCCACGGCATGCATTACGGATACTTCTGCGAGTTCGGGTGGAGACCCATCTGCAAACAGAATGAGAACGCCGCCTTCGGCGAGATCCGCAACTTCCGGGCCGATCGCGGTAATCCGCGTTTTCAGATGTATCGACATAGAGGCGGTCCTTTCTTGATATGGTCGTTCGATGCTCAGGAAAATTGATCGGGGAGCATTGTTATTGCACATGTTTGGGAGATTACCTGCCGCCGCTTTTGCTGCGGCAGGCTGAGAGTTTTAAAGCACTGCGAGGCTGACTACCCAGGCGATCAGAACCGACAGAGGACCCATGATCTGACGGCTGATCAGAACAGCAGGAACACCAATTTCGATTGTCTTGGGTTTAGCTTCACCTAGCGCCAGACCAACCGGAACGAAGTCGCAACCGACCTGTGTGTTGTAGGCAAATAGCGCAGGCAGGGCCATGGCTGGAGCGATGGTGCCGTTGGCGATCTGCGGTCCGATGATTGCCACGCCGACGACCTGCGCGATAACTGCACCCGGTCCGAGAATCGGCGACAGGAACGGCAAGCCGCAAATTGCCGAAAGCACCAGCAAGCCGACAATGTTATTGGCTAGCGGTCCAAGCGGCTGAGCGAGAATGTCGCCAATGCCTGTATAGAGGATCAGGCCGATCAGCATCGTCACGAATGCCATGAACGGCAAGACGTTACGAATGACCTGATCGATCGTGCGACGTCCGGCCTGGAAGAAAATACCAACGACACGGCCCATGACACGGCCGATACTGCTGATAAATCCGACAATACCGCCTTCGCTTGGCAGTTCTACCGGAGCAGGCGTTTCTTCTTCTGCGGTTGCTGCAGCAGGAGCTGCGGCGGCCGAGCCGTCAGCCGGAACGATGTTTTCCGGCTTCACACCCGACACATAGATGTCTTCCGTAATGAATTGTGCCAGTGGTCCGGACTGCCCAACTGGTGTGATGTTTACTGTTGGAATGCGCTTGCGCGGATAGACGCCGCAACGGGCAGTACCGCCGCAATCGACAACCACGACTGCCATTTCGCTTTCAATCGGTGGTGAGCGAAAGCCATCAACGGCTTCTGCGCCAGTGAGTTCAGCGATCTGGCGCGCAAGCGGATGAATGCCGCCGCCCGTGACGGATACAACTTTGCTGCGCTGCTCAGTCGGTTGAATAACAAGCGGGCCGCCCCAGCCGTTGGAGCCGCGGGAAATCTTAACTGCCTTATAGGTCTTTACCATGTCGTCCTCCCCAATTCCCGCTTAAAGCTCAATGCCCTGACGCCGCGCCATGATGGCGGTGATGCGTTCAGTGAGCATGCCTTTAAGGAGGATCACGACGAGACCCACGATTGCGTACCAGATTGCCACGTTGATGTGATAACCCGTTGGAACTGCGCCCTTCTTTTCCAGTTCAAGAAGTGCGACGAGAATGCCACCCCAGACGAAATATTCGCCCGGATTGATGTGCGGGAAGAGACCCAGCGGCGGATGGACATAGGAAACAGCCGCGTCATAGAAAGCGGGCTTGTATTTCTCGTCGAGGAACGAACCAAATGTATAAGCCATCGGGTTGGTCAGGAAGAAGACCGCAAGAACCGGCAGAACCGTATAACGGGTGAGCGCGATACGTCCAGCGCTGCGTGCGAGGCCATGGACGCGCTTTTCGCCGACCAATTCGGTTACGGCATAGAACGCAGTCATCAGCACGACGAGTGTCGGGATAATGCCAGTTACAAACCCTGCAAAAACTTCGCCGCCCTTCTGGAAAACGCCAATGAAGTGCTTGCCGATCGAGGCAAGCCAGCCGAGCTGTTCTTCCTGCTGGACGTTTTGAAGGCGTTCCTTGAACTGATCAACGGTAATTCCGCTGCTGCCGGCATCGGCAGGCGCGGTAGTTGTTGCTTGTGCAAGCTGCAGAAGATCATTTCCCGCGTGCTCTGCGGCATGCTTGCCATGCAGGGCCGCATCGGAAATCATGCTGCCAGCCATATGTATAGATTGCATTGTTACGTCGGCATGTTGTGCCAACATCGTCACTATCGACATTACTCCTCCTCGATTGCTTGTTTCAGGCAAGCAACTCCTATGCTCCCACTGCCTTCAGACCTTCGAGTTCGAGCCCATCGGACTGATCTCTTATGCGGCCGATCTGTTCGATCGCCTGCGTGGCAGCAGCCACCACTTCAGGCGTGCCTTCTATGATCGTGGGATTGTTCTGCAATTCGCTGAGGCGCATTCCCTCGAAGCCTTCGCGGCGGCTGAATTTTGCAAAAACCGTCCGACCGCTCATTTGCAGGAAGCGGCGCACCACCAAATTGCGATCGACGACGAGCAACACAATGACGCCTCTGCCGAAGCGGCCTCGCACATGGCCCGCGCCGACAAAGCCGTCAGAATATTTCGAGGTGATACCTTTCATCACATCGGAATAGTGGCGCATCTGAAACCAAACGCCCAGAGACTGAAAGCCCCAAAGCAAGGCGAGCGCCAGCAAAGCCCATTGCCAGATAGCCATTTTGTTCTCCTCCCACGAAGGGTGAGCCGGATATTACTCAAGCTCACCTTTCGTCAATTAGAGAACATTTGTCTTCTTGAATGTCAATATGTATAATTTTTTCGATAAGTGAGAGCGAATGACACCTGACTTTTCAATCGGTTTCGCATAATGTCATTTACAAACGGGAGGCCGCTCGCAACATGGACTTGCTACTCAGAGAACAAATGGCATCGATGCCAGATTTGCGCCATCGGTTGCGCCAGCTGCGTTGGTTCAGGGCGACGTTCCGTAAACATGCGAGCTTGCTGCATGAGCTTTATGGCGTCGAATATGAGATTGACGAAAAGAAGCTCACAGAAGCCTTCTTGAACTGGGTAGAGCTCGTTGATCAGAACAAGCGTTTTGCCAAAGTGGACCGCAAAGACTTCATCACCTTTGCCGCAGGTCTTGTGTTGCGAGAGCTGATCCGTTTGTCGCCTGCGAAGGTCGTTTCACCACCAAAGCACGCGTCTGACGATGCTGCGCGTCTTTACGAAATCGTCAGCTTCTGGCCAGAAGGTTTTCTTTACACAAACTACTGTATCTGCGCGATTGCTGCTGTGCAGGAGCAGGAATTCGGCACGGTTCCAGATATCGACCAATGCGCCGATGAATTGCGAACGTGGTGGTCTTACAAGGAAAACGTCTCGGAAATGCCGGGCTATGCGATAGCATTTCTTGATAAGTTTCTTGGTAGCGAGCCAAACTGGGTCATGCCCGACCTCGCTTCGGCGCGCGCTGCCGTTAAACGTGCGCTTGGCGAAAATAATCCCGTGACGAAGATTCAAAACACGTAGCAGTCCCACCATTTCCTGCGAATTTTTCCGTCGTCCGTACTTCGCGGCTTGAATGTTGGCATTTACCTTTTTGAACCAGTCTGCCTGTTTTTAGAGCGCGTTTCGATCTGATTGGATCAGATCGGCGCTCTCAATATTTGTTTTAACGCGCATCTTTGTCCGAAAACCGTATCACACTTTTCGGGATGCGCTCTAATGCCTGTGGTGTGGTGGCCGTGCGCGTATAAATGCCTCCCAATTATTGAGTTGAAGCATCCATTGTGAGGCTTTCGACGGAGGGTTTCTCCTGAAGAATAAATGCGTCATTCAAAAATCTTACATTTTCCGATATTGGATCGACAAATGTAAGATTTTTGATTATCAATGAAATTAGGCCTTTGGGAAAGCTGTCGCCAGACCGGAATGAATGTCCAAAAAAGCCGGGAATCCTGGCTTCTGGCAGACTTCGAACAAAATGTGTTGACAAGCGACAACATAGACTGACAAATGTCAATGTGAGGTGGCATAGTTTAATTGAGCTGAATGTCTGATGGATTGCCAGTTCATTTAAGGGGTGGGAGCCCCTGATATTGGGAGAAGATGACGTGTCATCGTATGGCGTGGATAGGCAGACTCTTTTTCTGCTTTTGATCAATGGTGCAGTGCTGGCTGCTGGTGCGGCTTTCGCCGGTGCCAATTTCATGGATAGCTATAATCTGCAGTCCATGGCCGCTCAGGTGCCTGAGCTTGGTCTGCTTGCGCTTGGGGTCATGCTTGCCATGATTTCGGGAAATGGTGGCATTGATCTTTCCGGTATTGCGCTTGCCAACCTTGCAGGAATTGTTGCCTTTCTATTGACCCGCAACCTCATTCCGGTTGCTGATGCGCCGCTTCTGTTCTCATGGACATTTGCTGGATTAGCGCTCGCAGTTGGGCTGGTTGGCGGGTTGGTTAACGGGATCATGATCGCCTATGCGCGATTGACGCCGTTGATCGCAACGCTTGGCACGCAATTGGTTTTTACTGGTATTGCCGTGTTTCTGACCAATGGTTCGGCAATTAGCCTTGGTTATATCGAGCCGCTGGATAATTTCGGCAATATGCCAATTCTGAGCATTCCGATGTGTTTTGCGCTGTTTCTCGCAATTGCTGCTTTCTTGGCTTTTCTTCTGAAGTACACACCCTTCGGTGTGAAGCTAATGCTGATGGGCAGCAACTCGAAAGCCGCGCGTTACGGCGGTATCAATGAAAAGCGTATGCTGCTTATCACCTATACGATTTGCGGTGTGCTTGCATCGGTCGCAGGGATCATCATCGCGGCACGCAATTCTTCCGTGAAGTGGGATTACGGTGGCTCTTATGTGCTGATCGCCATCCTTATCGCAGTGCTTGGCGGTGTTAAGCCGGAAGGCGGATATGGCAAAGTGTTGTGCGTGCTGCTGGCAGCGACAGCGCTTCAGATTCTCTCAAGCCTGTTCAATTTCATGAATATTTCTAACTTCTTCCGCGATCTGGCCTGGGGTGTGTTGCTTCTGGTGCTGCTGGCATCAGCGCGGGTGCACATTGGCTACTGGTTACGGCTGAGGCGATGACCAATTCCCTGACGGCCCAGCGGGGAGGAAACTTGCAGGCCTTCAGGAATGAAACCCAACAATAAGCATCATTATAATTGGAGGAGAAACATGCGTATAATTTCCAAACTGGCTGCTTGCACAGTGCTCGCGGGTGTTGCGATGGGTGGCATTGCCATTGCTCAGGACAAACCAACCATCACGACGGTTGTAAAAGTTACCGGTGAAAACTGGTTCACCCGCATGAATGAAGGTGTCGATGCTTTTGGCAAAGACAATCCAGATGTCAGCGCAAGTCAGGTCGGACCAGCTAAGGCAGATGCAGCGCAGCAGGCCCGTATTCTTGAGGATCTCGTTGCAAAGAATGTGTCCGCGATTGCAGTTGTGCCGATGGACCCATCAGCGCTTGAAGGCGTTCTTCGTCGCGCGGCTCAGCGTGGTATCAAGGTCATCGCTCATGAAGGCGACAGCCTGACCAATGTCGATGTTGATATCGAAGCCTTCGACAACAAGGCTTTTGGCACCCGCATCAACGAAGCACTTGCAAACTGCATGGGCAAATCTGGCAAGTGGACGTCATTCGTTGGGTCGCTTGGCAGTCTCACGCATAACCAGTGGGTTGATGCCGGTGCAGCGAACGCAAAGCAGTATCCGGATATGGAACTGGTTGCAGAGAAGAATGAATCCTTCAACGACGCCAATAAGGCTTACGAAAAGGCTAAGGAAATCCTGCGTAAATACCCGGATATCAAGGGCTTTCAGGGCTCATCCGCTATCGACGTGATTGGTATTGGCCGTGCCGTTGAAGAAGCTGGCCTTCAGGACAAGACCTGCGTTTATGGTCTTGGTCTGCCAAAGGATACCGGTCCATATCTCGAAAGCGGCGCTGTTGATCAGATCTTCTTCTGGGATCCGAAAGACGCCGGCTATGTCATGAACAAGGTCGCAGATCTGGTTCTCAAGGGCGAGGAAATCAAGGACGGTATGGACCTTGGCGTTCCCGGCTATGAAAAGATGACCGTGATCAAGGGACCGGGCAAGGGCGTCATCATGCAGGGTCAGGCCTGGGTGGACGTAGACAAGTCCAACTACAAGAACTTCCCGTTCTAAGCGGCGCTCCGCTTGTCTGATAATATTTCGGGGCTGCTTCGCACCACAGCAGCCCCGAAACTGCGGTATCGCACCCAACCAGTTTACGCGCCTTGAACCAAAACCCGGCGCAAAAAGTGTCTGAGAGTTTCAGGAATTTTCCATGCACGCTACAGATTCAACACCTGCATCAACGCCACCCTTTCTTGAAATTCGAAACGTCAAGAAATCCTTTGGTGGTGTTAAGGCGCTTAAAGAAGTCAGCCTTGTTATCGAAGCAGGCCAAATCTATCACCTGATGGGTGAGAATGGCTGTGGCAAAAGTACATTGATCAAAATCCTTTCCGGCGCGCAGCCTGCCGATGAGGGGCAGATTTTCATTGATGGCAAACCAACAGGCACCCGTGCTGGCGACATTGGTGCTATCGGTTCCCTGCGTGCTGGTATTGAAACAGTCTATCAAGACCTGTCATTACTTCCCAACCTTTCTGTTGCCGAGAACGTCGCCTTTACCGAGCAGCTTGTTGAAGCATCAGGTAAACTGGCGCGCAAACTCGATGTAGCGGCATTGAATGAAACGGCGAGACGCGCTTTGGCGGAAGTGCATCTTCCAACAGATGCAGCCTTTCTGAAACGCAGAACGGATACCTTGCCGCTTGCCACGCGACAGCTCATTGCAATTGCTCGTGCTGTTGCTTCGGAAGCGCGTCTGGTCATCATGGATGAGCCGACGACCTCGTTGACGCGGCAGGAGGTTGTCAACCTCTTGCGGGTCGTCGAGGGACTGCTGAGCAAGGGTGTCGCTGTTCTTTTCGTGACCCACAAGCTTGATGAGTGCAAGTCGCTTGGCGGACGCGCGATCATCATGCGCGATGGTTTGAAAGTTGCAGAGCTTGATGTTGCCACGCATACCAAGGCCGAATTCAGTCATTGGATGACTGGTCGCGAGATTAGCGAAACGCGGTATCGTACTGACCCAAAACTTGGTGACGTGATGCTCGATGTTGACCGGCTGAGTGACGGTCAGAACTTTGAATCCGTTTCGCTTTCTCTGAAGAAAGGCGAAATTCTTGGCGTCACCGGTCTGCTTGACTCAGGTCGTAATGAATTGGCGCTGGCGCTTGCCGGTGTTGTGCCTGCAAAGTCTGGAAAAATCAGGCTGAACGGCAAAGAAATCGCGCCACAATCGGCAGCTGACGCAATCCGCTTTGGCATTGGTTATGTTCCGGAAGATCGTCTTACCGAAGGACTGTTTCTGGAAAAACCTATTCAGGACAATATAACGCTGCCTGTCCTTGATCGTTTGCGCAATGCGCTGGGCATGATCAGTGGTAGGCGAGCGAAGAAAATTGCAGAAGACAGCGTTGCCGATCTGCAGATTGTTGCGCCGGATGTATCGATCCCGGTTCAATCGCTATCGGGTGGAAATCAGCAGCGCGTTCTGATTGGACGCTGGCTGACGATTAATCCGCAGCTTCTAATCCTGCATGGTCCGACAGTCGGCGTCGATGTCGGCTCGAAGGATACAATCTTCCGTATTATCCAGCGTCTCGCTGACGATGGAATGGGGGTTATCATTATCAGTGACGATCTGCCGGAGCTCTTGCAGAACTGCGACCGTATCCTTGTTATGCGGCAGGGCCGTATCGTTGCTGCACACAATGCCGATGGACTGACTGAAGACGCGATCTATGCATCCATGGCCAGCACTGCAAAGGAGATCGCGCAATGACCGACATCGTATCGGTAGAAAAGACTAGTGCGAAAGAGCGCGGCATCACGCTCCGCCTTTGGGATCTGATGGGTGCAAGGCCTGAACTGTTCACGCTTCTGCTGACAGTTATTACCTGCTTTGTGGTTATCGCCGCTAATCCCGACTTCCTGCAGATGAGCAATCTGGTGGACATCCTTCGCGCATCTGTTGTGCATGGTTTGTTTGCTATGGGTGTGCTGGTCGTTCTGGCTTCAGGCGGTATCGACGTCTCGTTTACGGCTATTGCCGCTTTTGTCATGTATGCGCTGACAATGCTGGTGACAAACCTGTTCCCTGAAATGCCAATGGCACTCATTCTGGTGCTGGCCGCGCTCGGCGGAGCTTGCTTCGGTGCACTAAACGGCTTTCTCGTGCAGAAGCTGCAAGCGCCTTCACTGATCGTGACGATTGGTACGCAATATGTGATCCGAAGCTTTCTTCTCACCTTCGTTGGCACAGCGCTTTTCATGAATATTCCGGCTGCAATGGATGCATTCGGTAAGGCGTCGTTATTTACACATCGCGCATCGAACGGCGTTGTTTCGGTTCTACCTGCAACTGTGCTGGTGCTGGTCGTTGCAGCTTTTGTGACATGGTTCATCCTTGAGCGCACATTGATGGGGCGCGCGATTTTTGCGGTTGGCGGCAATCCGTCTATCGCAGAGCGTCTTGGCATCAACCTTTTCCGTGTCCGTATTTTTGTCTTTGCCTATGCAGGCTTGTTGGCTGGTATTGCGGGCGTGGTTCACGTTTCCAGTAATCGACTGGCCAATCCTTTCGACCTTGCGGGAATGGAGCTGGAAATTATTGCAGCGGTGGTGCTCGGCGGAGCACGTATCACCGGTGGTTCTGGCTCGGTTATTGGGACGCTTCTGGGGGTTCTATTGATAACACTCGTCAGTAACGTGCTGATCTTTGTGGGCATTCCAAGCACGCTGCAGCTGGCAATTGTTGGAGCGTTTATCCTTCTCGCTGGTACGATCTTCGCACTGCGCGATAGAACCTGAAGCAAGCCGACGAGCTGAACCATCAAGTATCTGATTTGAATAGCACTGGGAGGTCTGTGTTGTTTTCGCAGACTGCCCCCACTTGAAATCTGGGAGGATCTCATGTCTCACGATGTGTCCGTTATCGGGCTCTATATTCTCGATGTTCTCGGGCGCCCTGTTGATGCAATTCCGGCGGGCGGCAATGTCGAGTTTATCGATGAAATCCGGCTGACAGTGGCAGGAACTGCCGGCGGAACGGTGGTTGATCTGGCGAAACTTGGTCTCAACTGCCTTGCGGTCGGCGCTGTGGGTGACGATGAGAAAGCCGATTTTGTGCTCGCGACTTTGCAGCGCTTTGGTGTTGACGTCGCCGAGATGCAGCGGTTGAAAGGCATACCAACGTCTTCATCGATCCTCAATATTCGCCGCAACGGCGATCGCCCGGCGCTGCATGCACGTGGCGCATCAGATCATTTTGAGATTGCTGACAGCGCACTGGATGCAGTTCTGGCACCACCAATTATTCATCTTGGCGGCACAGGTCTGCTGGCAAAGCTTGACGGTGAGCCGAGCCGCAAACTGCTTGCGGAAGCAAAGGCGCGCGGACGCACGACGACATTTGATCTTTTGGGTGCAAATGATGGCACACTGGATCTCATCTCTCCGCTCTTTCCACATATCGATTATTTCATGCCATCGATTGAAGAAGCGAAGCAGATTTCCGGCGCTGATAACGTTGAAGGTGCTGGGCAGTTTTTCATTGAACGTGGCGTCAAGCACTGCGTCTTCACCCTTGGTGGCGATGGCGTATGCTTCATGGATGAGTCTGGAACGGTTCTGCGTCAGCCAGCATTCCAGATCGAAGTCGTTGACACTACTGGTTGCGGCGATGCGTTCGATGCAGGTTTTATCACAGCATTGCACCACAAAATGGATGTGAAAACAGCGCTGAATTTCGCCCAAGCCTCTGCAGCACTGGTCGCAACAGGGCTCGGCTCAGATGCTGGTATCCGTTCGTTCGAGGATACCCTTAACTTTATGAATACGGCGCCCATCAAGCAGTGATTGAAAATGCGGCGGACCGTTCAAAACGATCCGCCGCTTTTGTTCTATTGCGCGAGCAGAAGTTCTGCCGCTTCAAAATCGGTGACGAGGTGGGTGGCATAACCGCCGGTTAAAACGGCCCGGATCGCTTCCACCTTGCGCGCGCCGCCTGCAACACAGAGCCTGCGTGGAACACGGTGCAACTCATCAAGTTCGATACCGATGACGCGTTGGTCGAGCTCGCGAACGACCTGTTTTCCATCATTGTCGAGGAAACGACAGATCAGTACCGCAACGGCTCCATCTTTGGCATAGGCATCAATCTCTTCGTCACTGGTAACATCGGCGACGCGCATCGTACTTTCAGATGATAACCCGCCGACCCCGAACACGATCATGTTTGACTGGGCAATCAATTCAAATTGCCGCTTAAGTGCAGGCTCCCCCATCAAGGCATCGCGTAATCCGGCGCTGCTCAGAATGGCCGGAGCCAGCATATTCACGCTGGTTGCACCAATATTGCGGGCCATGATCGATGTGCAGAGTTCTGCCGCGAATTCACGCTTGCCCATGGATGAGCCTGTGACCTGAACAACGCTCAAACCTTCGACGGGACGAGGAAGCGAGATAGCATCCGCGATTGCAAGGACGGTTCGCCCCCAGGATACGCAGATCGTATCACCGGGCTTTACCATGCGTTCGATGAGGCGTGCGCCACCGGTCCCCAGCGCTTGTAGCCGCGCTTCTGGTGAAGCGGTTTTCTCGCTGGGGATGACGAGAACTTCATCCAGGCCGTATTTGGCGGCTAGCTTATGAGCGATCTCTGTACGCGTAAGAATTTCTGAGTTCATCAGAATCTTCACCACGCCCCGCTGTCTCGCTTCCTGCAGATAATTGACGATCGTTGCGCGAGAAACGCCCATCTTCTTTGCAATATCGTTTTGGGTTAGCTGGTCTTCATAATAAAGCCAGGCCGCCCATACGATCACGTCATCAAACTCAGCCGGGATGGCATGCGTAGACGGTGTCAGATCGTCCGATGTCATACTGATTTCCTGATGTTAGCCGTTCATCTGACTCGCACAGAAACGAGTTTTAATCAACAAGCCAATCAAGGAAGTTGACTAATGTCAGTATATAGTGTCAATTGTTTTAAGAGTGAGGAAGCATCTTCATAAAATATTGTTTTGCCATGGAAAATCATGTTTTCCGTGAGCGCTTGTCTATGTCTGTGGCCTGGAGGTTGCAGATCGCCAACTGAGGAGCAGGCAGATGAAGTCGAATTGGTCGGATGCGGATTTCAACGCAATTGTCGGAGCCTATGAGAAGGCGGGTATCAATCGCGATGTCGCTATCCGTACATACACCACTCGTTTGCTGGGATCGGAACCAAAGCTTGTTCTCCATGGCGGTGGCAATACCTCAGTCAAGACCGTGCTGAATGACCATGATGGCACGCCGGTTGAAGTCCTTTGCGTGAAGGGCAGCGGCTGGGATATGGGCAAGATCGAGCCTGCAGGCTTGCCTGCGCTTCATCTTGAGCGTCTCAAGGCAATGGTCAACTACGACACGTTGAGTGACGACGATATGGTGATGTTGCAGCGCCGCCTGCTTCTTGATCCGTCATCGCCAAACCCTTCTGTTGAAGCGATCCTTCATGCAATTCTTCCCTTCAAGCATGTCGATCACACTCATGCCAATGCGATTGTGGCGCTGACCAATCAGCCGAATGGTGAGGCAATCATTCGCGAATTGTTTCCCGAAATGATCATTGTTCCCTATGTCATGCCGGGCTTCGATCTGTCTAAAGCTTGCCTGAAAGCATTTTCCGAACGCCCGGATGCGCCGGGTATGATCCTGCTGAAACACGGCATTTTCACATGGTCTGAAGATCCGCGTGTGGCTTATGAGAATATGATTGAAGCAATTGATCGGGCCGAGAAGCGCATTGAGCAAGGCAATCCGTACCCGTTCGGTCGTGCAAGCACTAAAGAACACAAGGAAAAGCTTGCTTCAATCGCCGACATTGCTCCGATTTTGCGAGGAGCAATCGCGCTTCCCGGTAAGGAAGAAGGGCGTCCGCGCCGCTTCATCATGGAGCATCGCTCGAACGAGGATATCCTCGATTTCTGCGGCGCTCCCAATGTTGCCGATCTGGTACGTCGCGGCAATGCAACGCCTGAGCACGTCATCCATATCAAGCGTTATGGCGTATCTCTACCGGCGCCTTATGCACATGATCTTGAGAGCTGGACGCAAGTTGTCAGAGACAGCGTTGCGTCTTATGTTGCTGCTTATAAAGACTATTTCGAACGCAACAATGCGCGTGTTGGTGGTGGCAAAACTATGCTCGACCCGATGCCGCGGGTTTTCTACATCGATGGTATTGGTTTGTTTGCGGCAGGATCGACGCAAAAAGCGGCTCGCATCGGTGCAGATGTAGCTGAAGCGACCATCGAAGTGATCCGTGGCGCCGAAGGAATTGACCAGTTCGAGGCTCTTAGCGAAGAAGACCTCTTCGACATCGAATACTGGTCGCTCGAGCAGGTCAAACTCGCCAAACAGACGGAAAAGCCACTCACTCGACAGGTTGCGGTTATCACCGGCGGGGCAGGTGGTCTCGGTCTGGCTATTGCTGAACGTCTCAGAGAGCAGGGTGCTGAAATCGCTTTGATCGACATTGACGCGGAGCGTGTGAAAACGGAAGCGAGGCGTTTGGGCGGTAAAGCAGTCGCTTGTGATCTGACTGATGCTCAGTCAGCTGAGAAGGCCATTGCAGACATTATTGCAACCTACGGCGGCGTGGATATCCTTGTTTCCAATGCTGGTGCAGCTTTTCAAGGAGCACTCACATCGGTTGATGATGCTTTGTTCAGGAAGGCCTTCGATCTCAACTTCTGGAGCCATCATTACATCGCCCGCGCTGCCGTGAATGTCATGAAGCGTCAGGGAACAGGTGGTTCCATTGTGTTCAATGTGAGCAAGCAGGCGGTCAATCCGGGGCCTGATTTCGGTCCTTATGGGACTTCAAAAGCCGCGCTCATGGCTCTGATGCGTCAGTACTCTCTGGAACACGCCGCTGACGGAATTACGGTCAACGCCGTCAATCCAGATCGCATCCGCACGGGTTTGATGACCGACGAAATGGTTGAAGAGCGGGCACAGGCTCGTGGCGTGACGCCAGAAGTCTATATGCGCGGCAATCTTCTCAAGCGCGAAGTGCTGGCGGAAGACGTTGCGGAAGCATTTCTACATCTCATTTCGGCGCGCACTTCGACCGGCGCGGTTGTTACGGTCGATGGCGGCAATGTCGCCGCGATGATGCGTTAATATCTGACCATTTTTGCCTAAGGACAGTGCTTGTAAGCGCTGTCCTTAGGTCTAAATTTTCTTCTTGCTTATTCTTCGATGTCGACTTTCTCGAAACGATGCGAACCGAGCGGTTCCATCACATAATTTTTGACTTTCTTGGACATCGGCAGCACGACAGTTGAATGTGCAAGCGGAACCCAGGGTGCCTGATCGTTGATGATGGCTTGCGCTTCCTGATAAAGCTTGGTCCGCTCATCCTTGTTCGAGCTCACGCGCGCCTTCTGCAGAATGTCTTCAAGCGGCTGGTAGCACCAATTGGCATTGTTGCTTCCTCCAACGCCCGAGCAGCTGAAGAAATAGCTGAGCAGGTTGTCGGGGTCACCATTATCACTGGTTCCTCCCAGAACAATGGCGCCATCGCGCTGCTTGTCGCGCGCTTTCTTGAGATACTCGCCCCATTCATAGGATACGATCTCTACTCCGATACCGACTTTGGCGAGGTCGGCCTGCATCAACTCGGCGGCACGTCTTGCGTTTGGCATATAGGGGCGGCTGACAGGCATCGCCCAAATCTTCATTTTCAGGTCTTTGACGCCAGCTTCATCCAAAAGCTTTTTTGCAGCATCCGGATCGTAGCTATATCCCTTGATGTCGCCATTGTAGCCCCACATAGTCGATGGCAGTACGCTTTGCGCGACCTGGCCCATGCCCTGATAAACGGCATCGACAATGGCTTTGCGATCAATTGCCATGTTTAATGCACGGCGGACTTCCAGCTTGTCGAACGGTGCGTCCAGGGTGTTCATCGCCAGATAAGCGACGTTCAGTCCGGGCTGTTCCATGATGGTCAAATTCGGATCATTCTTCAATCCAGCAACGTCGGCGGGAGCGGGATAGGCCGCCACATGGCATTCACCGGCCTGCAACTTCTGCATGCGGGTGGCCGCGTCGGTGGCGATCACAAAGATCAGAGTATCTATTTTGGGTACACCATCCCAATAATTGGCATTTGCAGCAAAGCGAATTGCGGCGTTCATCTGATAGTCGACAAAGCGGAAAGGTCCTGTACCGACCGGCTTATGGTCGAGATCTTCGCGCTGACCAGCTTTCTCCAGCTGCTCGGCATATTCAGCCGACATGATCGAACCGAAATTCAGAGCGAGCTTTGCCAGCAGGGAAGCATCGGGCTGGTTGAGCACGAATTTGACCGTATGGTCGTCAACCTTGACTACTTCTTTGATGATGGTAGGCATGTCCATCGCATTGAACATTTCCCAGCCAGCACCAACGAAATAATTGTTCCACGGATGCTGCTTATCGAGCTGGCGATTATAGGTGAAAAGCACGTCGTCTGCGTTGAAATCGCGCGTTGGGGTGAAACTTTCCGTAGTGTGGAATTTCACGCCCTGACGCAGTTTCAACGTATATTCGAGATTGTCGTCGGATATGACCCAGCTCTCAGCCAGGCCTGGGACCACATTCGTTGTGCCGCTTTCGAACTCAGTCAGGCGATCATAGATGGTCTCGGCAGAGGCATCCCATGTGCTGTTGGTTGTGTAGAGTGCGGCATCAAAGCCTTCCGGGGAGCCTTCTGAACAATAGACAAGAGTCTTAGCCATTGCTGGGGCCAGCGCTATTCCCGAAAGCGCTGCGGCTGCCGCCAATGAAAGTAAAGTCTTCCGCATTTTTTTCATTTTTGTTCCCTTCAGTTATTTGGCTGTTGTCACCGATTATTCTGTTCTGCCCGCAGTCGTTCCGAGACCACGGTTTGGTGCCCAAACAGGGTCTGGCTTGCTCCAAAGAACGTCATTGTGGATCAGCTTCACGAGTTCGCGCGCATGAAGGTCGAGGAATTTTTCGCCCTTTTCGGCGGTCGCGCTGCGTGGATCGCCCCAGGTTCCGGTAACGGGTGCGCGTTCGGCAAAGGAGTAGAAGCGTGAAACATCTGAAGGTACATCAACAGGATGTTGCTGATTACCAAAAGCCTGACCGAACATCTCGGACTTTACAGCATCACCAGCAATAGCCAGCATGACAGAAGCTTCGCCTTCGCAGGCATGATGTGGACCGCTGTCAACTTCAAAGATTTTTCCGGCGTCCTCGCTTGCCAACATCCAGGGTGTGGTAACGACGATTGGCATTCCAAATTCGACTGCCAGCTCGCGGGCTGCAACCGCAAGCGGATCGATATTGCCGCCATGGCCATTGACAATGAAAAGACGCGAGAAACCGATTGCCTTCAACGACCGTACGATGCAGCGGATGACGCGGCTGAGTGTTTCATAATCAAGGGTAATCGTTCCGCCAAAAGGCAGATGGTGCTCACTCATGCCAAGCCATTGTCCGGGAAGGACGGCGATTGGAATTTCATCGGCGACGAGACGTGCAGCACGGATCGATGCAGCCGAAGCGCTGGCAGTGTCGGTAATGACTGGCAGGTGTGGCCCGTGTTGTTCCAGCGATCCGATAGGCAAAACGGCAAGCGCGCCGGGTTTGCCAGCGATCTCGCGCAGGGCAGGCGCAGTCATGCGCGCCCATTCAACTTCCTTTGTCATGTCAGTCCTCTCTTAGCTATTCCAAGTGGAGTGCGTTGGGTGTGTCATGGCTTCAGCGTCATGTTTGCCGACCTCGGGCATCGGTCGATAATGTGCGTGGTTGTCCATCGGATTGGCGCAACGTGACCCAATCGAACTGAGCGACAACTGCGCAGGAATGATTTGGGAAGATGCGAACACGACTTCCGATAGCAGGCGGCGTATCGGAACACCGAACGAAACCATGTTCTTCTGAAAGACGCTCAACTTCCCATGTTTGTGGAGCTGCGTTGTTCACATTGACGGCAATCCCGAACCCACTGCCACCGGAGCCGTGCGCACCAAGGTCGGATGAAAGAGATTTTGAGCCCGCATCGACGATGAAGTGGTGGTCGTTATGGGCAACAACGGTCGCGATTATTGAAAGTGACATATCATCCGCAGGCGCAATGCCCAGTCGAAGTGCGGTGCGGTCGAGAAACGCGTAGTTGCCGGGACGGATTTCCGTAATACCAGCGGGGATCGGCGCGCCGAGACAGGTCGGCGTTGCTCCCACAGATATTCGAGGCACTTCGATGCCCGACTTCTTCAGCCGTTCTGAAAGTTCCAGCAATGCCAGTGCTTCTGCATTGGCAATGTTGGCCAACTCCTCGGCGGACTTGCTGCCATAAGAGTGCCCAGCATGAGACAAAAGCCCTGCGAATGTGAGATGCGGGTGCTTCGCAATGCGCTGGGCTAACGGTGCCGCTGAGGGATCTTGCGGTTTAATGCCGACGCGCCCCAGTCCGACATCTACTTTCAAAAAGACACCGAGTTTGATGCCGTGCGCTTCTGCTGCAGCGCCAATTGCTTCAACGCCGGTCTCATGTGCTGCGATGAATAAAAGTTCGGTCTGGCGAGACTTCGCCGCTCGCACAAGCCGGTCAATGGATTCTGGCCTGATGATTGGATAGGCAAGTGTCACAGACTGTATGCCGTTTTCAACGAAGACCAGCGCTTCTTCCGGTTTGGAAGCTGTGATGCCGATTGCGCCGAGTTCGAGCTGCCGCTGCGCGATTGTGAGATTTTTGTGCGTCTTGATGTGGGGACGTAAAGCAACACCGGCCTGATCGGCTCGTTGCTGCATTCCCTTGAGGTTTCGCGTCAAGCGGTCTTCGTCGATCTCGACATAGGGGGTCGGAAGGTCGGCGGGAGCAGGTCGATCAAATGCGTCGATTGCCGCAAATTCAGTCAATGTTGCCTCCAACAATGGGGCTGACTGCAAACATCGCATCAGCCAGCTGGTTCAGCTGCACCCGAAGGTAGCCAATGCAGGTTTGCACAGCTCTGAAAGGCAATCAATTTATTTTCTTATACGAAACATAATTTTCGCAAAGTATTTTGTGAAATGACAGCAGGCAATGCCTACACGCTCATTCGTCCTTGAATCTGATGGTCTGCTGGTCGACGAGAGTGGAAACCAATTCGGTTTCAGGCGTGGAACAAACACACAGGATTTGTGCAGGCTCCTTACTCACGCTGAGATAAGCATGCCCGGTCATAGCGTCAAAATAAGCGGAGTCGCCTTTCCTGAGACGCAGTGGCGCATAAATCTCGGAATGAAGCTCCAGTTCTCCTTCCACAACGTAGAAAAACTCTTCACCTTTGTGACGGATAAGAGGGCCAAACTCTTCAAGAGTGCGGGCATGCGCTACCGCCAGAATAGGGACCATCGCCTTTTTATAGATTTCCGTGCAGAGATAGAGATAGTCATAATTCTGGGTAACGATCGACTTGCCTTCGCCAGATTTCGTGTATGTGCGTCGGCCCATAACACTGGACGTGGCATCAGGACTTGCGATCGTGCCGAAAAGTTCGGCTATGTCGATATTCAACCCCTGTGCAAGTTCGATAAGCCGATCATAGGTGAGCTGCATTTGATTGTTTTCGACCTTTGAGAGGGTCGAGACCGCAAGCCCGGTCATCGCACTTACCTCGGCAAGCGTCCAGTGATTGCGGTTGCGAATGTCTCGCAGAATGTCGCCGAGACTGGATTTCGCATCACTCATTATTGACGTCTCCAATTAGCCTTCGGCCAGATTGTTTGGGTGGTTTATAAGACAGAATAACCATTTCACTAGCACGTGCGCGTAATCAATGTGATGTTGAAATGCAATCTGATCCGTGAGTTTCCATCCTGCCCGTTCTGTTAATTTATTATCGGGCCAGCGGATCGGCAACTCTTGGCCAGTAAGGCTTTTTCAGTTTGGTAAATGGCAGATCTTCGAAACGAGGCTGCAATGCACCTGGCGCGCCGACATAGAGGATTTGGCTTGCGATGGGTTCAAAGCCAGCCCGGAAATGGTTGCTGGATTTGACAACGATTATCTTCTTTTGTGACGGATCGAGACCCAATGCTGTCATGCATTCTGGATGGAATGTTTGGGTACGCACAGTGTTAAGAACGATGTCGATGTTTCCTGTGCTGACCCATACAGCATCACCGATACTCAGCGGCGTTGGTCCAAAACGCTGCGTGATGTCTGACGCAATTCGCCTGATTTTCACGGTAAGATCCAGCGGATCGCCCGACACTTTTCCAATCTTGCCTCCGATCCTCAGTTCCAGCGTTGCTCCTTCGCCAGCCTCGCGGCACATACGCACGGCAATCGGATCCCAGTATAGACAGGAAGCAACATCTTCGATGCCTCGCTCAAGAATACGGCGCAGGACGAAGGTTGAATCGCCCGGCGCTCCCCCACCAGCATTGTCGGAGACATCAGCCAGCACAACAGGGCCATCTTTTACCGCGAGAGCACGATCTAGTGCATCATCAATTTTGAGATAATCGCCACGCATCTGCTCGCGTGCATCATATATCTCCGTGCCGAAGTTTTCAGCGATGCGTGCGGCTTTCAGCGGATCGTTATTGGTGACAACAAGCATCTTAGCACCAACATCTGCAACGTCGCCCCACGGAAAGCCGTGTCCGAACGAGATCGCCAGCACGCCATCTTGTCCTTCCATTTCCTTCATACGATCAACAATCCCACGCAACGGATCTTTGTGCGGATGGAAAATACTGACAAGACGGCAGTCATACGCGCCCATGGTTGGTCGGATTTCACCTGCAAGCGTGCGTTCCAGCAGCGCAAAGAGCTGTGCCGCAACCGTCTCGATATCCGTGTGCGGATATTCCTTATAGGTCATGATCATAGATGCATCAGCGATCATGCGTTCGGTGATATGACAGTGAAGATCGAGCTCGACTGCAATCGGAATTTCAGCTCCGACGCGCTTGCGTATGTGTGAGATCAGATCGCCTTCGACGTCGTCATAGCCGTCAGCAACACAGGCACCATGAAGCGCCAGCATGACGGCATCGACCGGCATGGCTGCTTCCAGATCGTCGAGAATAGTCTTGCGGAAATGTTCGTAAACCGAGCGGGTCGTTCGCCCACCCGGTTCTGCTACTGCGCAGAGGCTTTCAACGACATTCCAGCCTTTTTTTTGCGCGGCGTTGCGCCAGACGAAAAGCTGTGACGAGCAACAGTTCAGAGGTTTCCGGGTCGCGTCACCATAGGCGATGAGGTTCTCTGAGAACGCCTCAAGGCCAGTCTGCATCGGTGAAAATGTGTTGGTCTCTGTGTCCAGCCCGGCGATGAAAAGCTTCATTCTGATCTCTTGAATGGAAGAATTGTATTTTCATATAATAAAAATATGTTTATTTTCAGAAAGTCAAATTGATTGCCTTGGTTGTATAGTCGTACGCTATTCGGCGAATAGGAGTTCCCGCCTGATTTTTCCAAATCCTTATGATGGAATTGAGCCATGACTGACACAATCGTTCTTGGCGCCGGTATGGTCGGTGTTTCCACCGCTCTCGCGTTGCAGGAGAGGGGACATCATGTGGTTCTTGTGGATCGTAAGGCACCGGGACAGGAAACCAGCTATGGCAATGCTGGCATTATCCAGACTGAAGCTGTGGAGCCTTATGCTTTTCCACGTTCGCTGCGCGAAATCCTGTCTGTTGCTTTAAAACGCGGCAATGATGTCGATTGGCGAATGCGTGATATGCCATATCTGGTTGGCCCGCTGTGGCGGTATTTCGCGCATTCGGCACCGCAACCGTATGCTAAAGCGGTTGCGACTTATTCGAAACTCATAATGCGAGCGAGCGCAGATCATGCACGGTTCATAGAGCCTGCAGGCGCAGATGAACTGATTGTTCGGAAAGGTTGGCGTGCGGTTTATCGCACTGCGGAGAAGTTTGAGCTTGCGGCAGCATCCGCAGAAAGGTTGAAGCAAATATACGACGTGCCGAACACGGTGCTTGGGACGAATGAAATCGCATCGCTTGAACCAACGTTGTGCCGCCCGCTGGCTGGTGCTGTTCACTGGACGTCTCCGTGGACGTGCCGCGATCCGGGCGAGCTGGTGAAGCGATATGCTTCGCTCTTTGTCGCGCGTGGCGGAACGCTGGTAATTGGGGATGCAATGTCGTTGCAGCAGCATGGTGTGAGTTGGCGCGTAATGTTGCAGGACGGTCCGATAGTTTCTCAGAACGCAGTCGTCGCTCTGGGGCCATGGTCGCCCGCATTTCTCAAAACCCTAGGCTACCGAATACCGATGGTCTTCAAGCGTGGCTATCATCGACACTTTATATCTCCTGATGGGCCACTAATGTCGACATTGGATGTTGAAAACGCAACATTTATAGCTCCGATGAACAAGGGGCTGCGTATTCTGACTGGCGCGCATATGGCGCCACTGGGGAGTGTACCTTCGTCTCGCCAGATACTTCACGCTGAAGCGGCAGCAGGTGAGCTTTTTGCTCTACAGGAACCCGTCGAAACAACTCGGTGGTCAGGAACGCGCCCTTGTATGCCGGATATGCTGCCGGTCGTGGGACCGGGTCGGCATAAAGGTCTTTGGTTCCATTTTGGACATGGTCATCAGGGATTCACACTGGGACCGACAACGGCGTCTCTTCTGGCCGGGCAGTTTGATGATCACAATATCGAACCGCCTATGAAGGCTTTGCTGCCATCGACACGCAACTGGTACTGACTTTTGGCGGCTGGGGCGTATGTTGAAACGGGTGAAACGGTTTTCGGATACGCGTTAATGCAAATGTCAGAGTGGAAAGCTTTCATAAGAAAAAGAAACAGACCTTTTGGTCCAAATCTCAACGCACAAAATCCATAACTGGCTTATAAAGATCGCAAAGCCCTTCATTTGACTGGAGATTCTTATGATCAAGCTTATCACGCTCACTTCATTGGCTGTTACATTGCTCTCTTCGACGGTTCTGGCTTCTGGCTCTGGTTCCATAGATGCAATTACATTGTCATCGGGTGGGGTGTCGGAAATATCCAGAAAGCCCGCGATTTCCGATGATGGAATTGTTGAGATCGAAGTTCCTCTCAATCAGGTCGATGATGTACTCAAAAGTCTTGTTCTCAAGGGTGGAAAGGGTGCGATAAAAAGTATTTCTCTGGCTGGCCCAAATCCGCTTGAGGAAACTTTCCGACAGCTCCCATTTTCGTCGTCGGACCTGTCCTCAATGTCGGCTTTCCTGTCTTCGATTCCGGGAACGCCGGTAACGGTTTCGAGTGCTGGAAAAACCGTGAAGGGTAAAGTTCTGGGTGTGGAGGCTGTGGCCAAATCCGATGATGCCAAGTCTCACGTGCTGACTGTGCTTGATCAGGATGGACAGATCCAGACCATCAAACTTGGGGAAGACACATCGCTAAGTGTCGATGATGCCGGCATGAAACTAAAGCTCGCGAATGCCACAGCGGCTTTGGGGCGCGGGAGCAACGATAGCGCGCGTGTAATTCGCATAACAGTTGGTGGTCTTTCAGCGACGGATTCCCGTTTGGCTTATGTCGTTGCAGCGCCCATCTGGAAGACGGCTTACCGGATTTTAACGGAGCCAAATGGCAAAGCCCGGCTTCAGGCCTGGGCTGTTGTTGAAAACGCCAGCGGCGAAGATTGGAAAGACGTCAAGCTGACGCTTACTTCGGCTGATCCTGTTACATTGAAACAGCGTCTGCACCAGATCTATTGGAAGGATAGGGCTGAGGTCATTGTAGATACGGCGACCAATAATGTCGTCGAGGCGGATACCGGAAATCTGGCAAACAGAGCAAGAGCTCGTTCGGCCGCGAGTGAAAAGGCTGCGGTATTCGAGAGTGATGAACAAATGGCAGGGGCGATGCGTGTCCCAGCGCCCGCCATTAGTGGTTATGGAGGTAGCTCCGCAACTGAAAACACGAACAGTGCTGTTGCCGCAGCCTCTGAAAATGACACCAGTGCAAGTTTTGAGCTTCCCGGAACATTCAGTCTGACAAATGGCGATAGCTTGTCTGTTCCTATTGTCGATGCGCAGATTGAAGCGGAGATGGTTTCAATTTATCGGGGCGGTAGCAGTAATATTCATCCGGTTGCGGCGATTATGCTGAAAAACTCAACGGGCAACAGCATGCCGGGCGGTATCCTGACTGTTTACGACAGCGGTGCTGGTTACGTTGGCGATGCTCAACTATTGAGCCTCCCAAAGGATGACACGAGAATTGCTGCTTTCGCGACAGACCGGAAAGTGACGATAACGCAAGAGCAGGAACCAACGCGACAGATCACCGATATCAAAGTCGTTGATGGTGTTATTCGCATTGCGCAGAAAGTGCGTGAAACCACGACCTATCGTATATCGGGTGCACTTGATGCTGACAGGACAGTTATTATTGAACATCCTGTTCGGGGCGGTTGGTCATTTTCCTCCCAGGCTGATGATGGCAAAACAGTTTCCCACCACCGGCTGAAAGCCTTGGTTAAAGCTGGGGAAGAACAATCGATCGTCGCTGTCGATGAACAGATTCAGAGCGAAAGCTATGGACTTATCGATGTCGATCCAGCTGCGCTTTTAAGTTGGTCATCCTCCGCATCAGATAAGGGTGTTGCGGAAAAGTTCAGCCAGCTTGCGAAGGCCAGACAACAGCAGATTGACAAACAGCTCGAACTGCAAAGGTCTGAGGAGAAGCTTCAGGATCTCCAGGGTGAGCAGGAACGGATTCGTGAAAATATCGCTGCTGTGCCCGAGAACAGCGACTTGAAGGCCAAATATCTGACGATGCTTGAGGAAAGTGAGGACACTATATCGGAAGTGTCGAAAGCCCGACAAGCAAGTAAAGTAGAAATTGATCGTTTTACCAATGAAGTCCGGGAGCAGATACGGAACTTCTAAAACGCGAAGCGTGTCCCTACTACCTAAATCACCTACCGTTTCATGGACATCAGTTTACTCGGTTGTCCATGAAGGCGAGGAATGGTTCATGCCTGATTGAGATGTGGACTTAGAACAGTACCATTAATGTGGTTCCAGTTAAGGTTGAATCGTTGGAATCGCACTATCTACTTGTTTTAAGCATTGTCCAACCTGAAGCTGGGTCGCACTTTTGGCTCTAATGTATATTATGACTGTAGACTACAAAGGACACAATTGTGGTCAACGCACCAATAGCTGCGAGCAGATAAGCACGTCGCGAAAAGTGACGATTTTTGTTGGTCAAGCCGAGTGCTGTCATGGTTAGAGTCCACAAAACCAAAAATGCCAAAAGCAACAATGTGTAGACTGGTTTAGAAAGATCGTATCCGCCTCCACCGATTGAGGGAACCACCGGTGGTGTTGGATTTAACAACCAGTTGAATCCACCTGTTGCTAAAGCGAAGACAGCAACCCAAAAGAAAAATACGCGATCTCTCAACTTTGACTCCACGGATGACACATAGGTTCGTAATGATTTGCTACTGAATTCTCATCCGGCAACGATAAGGCCATGTTGGCCTTTGATATGCCAATTGATGCGCGAATAGCAATCATCGGTTAAACTGCACTGAAAGAAGCGCGCCATATCCGGACGCGGCATTGTTCTATACTAACGCATCAATCTGGGTGGAGGATTTGCCAATGTCGTCGTTAACTACCAGTTCGCGGTGCTGTTCAGATAATACGGCTCGATCGGTGGTCACACGCGCATTACAAATTCTACTACTGGCCGCCGGCATACTGGCCAGTTTTTCGCAAGTGGCTTGGTCGCAGGAGGCAGATGTTATGTCAGCTAAAGAATCCAATCCACGTGTGCTCGGGTGGATGGAGGGTTTTCCTCCCACGGAGGATAAAATTATTCGTTTTTCCGATCCTGATTACTTCAGTTTTCCGAAATTGCGCTGGACCGTCTGCCACTTTCGTCAGTTAATGCCGACAGTAAATGTGAGCCGTGGCATAGGTTCTCCTGCTCCTCTGATGCAACAAGCTGATCCGGCGATAGATGCCATCACTTTCAGCCCGTTGGGCAGTGATAAAACGATGACCTGGGCGCAGTCATTTGATGCGAACTTCACCGATGGGATCGTTGTTCTGCATAAAGGAATGGTTGTGTATGAGCGCTATTCAGGCTGTCTGGATGTTTCAGGCCAGCATGGAGCCATGTCCGTAACCAAATCGATCACCGGTTTGTTGGGTGAAATGCTGGTGGCAGATGGTACACTTAACGAAGCAGCCCAAGTCAGCAGCCTTGTGCCGGAGCTTGCAAAAAGTGCATTCGGAGATGCGACTGTCCGGCAGGTTCTGGATATGACCACGGGTCTGGATTACAGCGAGGATTACAGTGATCCAAATGCGGATGTCTGGATATATTCTGCTGCAGGCAATCCTTTGCCGAAGCCTGATAATTATACCGGACCGCGCACTTATTTTGACTATTTGAAAACAGTCCGTAGGCAGGGCGAGCACGGAGAAGCGTTTGGCTATCGGACGATTAATTCTGACGCGCTTGGCTGGATTATCGCGCGTGTCACCGGGAAATCTGTAGCAACCCTATTATCAGAACGCATCTGGAGCAAATTGGCCACTGAGCAGGACGCATATTATACGGTCGATTCTATCGGTACGCCTTTTGCGGGCGGTGGTTTCAATGCCGGACTGCGCGATATGGCGCGTCTGGGACAGCTTTTGCTCAATGATGGTGTGATCAACGGTGAGCGGCTTGTGCCTGCGACTGCAGTCGCCAGTATCAAAGGTGGAGGCGACAAGAAGGCATTTGAAAAAGCTGGATACAAGCTACTGTCGGGTTGGAGCTATCGTGGCATGTGGTGGGTTTCCCATAATGCGGATGGGGCTTTCATGGCGCGTGGGGTGCACGGACAGGCACTTTATATAGACCCCAAAGCCGAAATGGTGATTGCACGTTTTGCCTCGCACCCAAAGGCAGGCAACGCGTATAATGATCCAACATCGCTACCAGCTTATCAAGCGGTAGCAGACTATCTGATGCAAAAACCGGAGCCTTGATAGAGGCCCCGGCTGATAAACGTGACTAATAATGCCCCATGGCTTCCTGTTCGATAACTGCGCCCATTCCTTTTGAGAGAAGGGCGGTCAGCATATCGTTGAGTTCGAAGCCGAAAGCCCCATTCGTCAATGCAGCAGGAAGAATGTCAGGACAGGCGAGCGCAACTGCATGAATTATATCGCTTGGTGTGGCTGCGTCTTTTAACGCGGCCTGAAGCTCCGTTGCTTTGGGGTCATTCAGCGGCAGGGGCTGGCCGTCGGGATCCTTTCGCACGAGAAAGGCAAGCCAAGCGGCCAAAGCAAACACAAAGGGACGTATCGATCCACCAGCCGCTATCGTTTCCAATGCTGGGGCCGTTATGCGTTGGGGAAGCTTTTGGGTGCCGTCCATTGCGATCTGCGCCGTAGAGTGAGCAATCGCCGGATTGGAAAATCGCTCAGCCAAGGCCGCTGCGTAGCCGTTGAGATCAATGGTTAGTCCTTTAATCGTTGCTGCGGCCGCAGCAAGATGGCGCTGAACCAGCGCAGCGTGATCACGATTTGCCATAACATCACGTACAAATGTTTTACCTGACAACTGCCCACTATAAGCCAGCATGGAATGGGCACCGTTCAGCATCCGCAGTTTCATGCGTTCATACGGAGTAACGTCATCAACGAATAGAGCACCAGCGCATTCCCACTCTGGTCGGCCAGCGCAGAACCGGTCCTCAATTACCCATTGAGTGAATGGCTCGGTTTCGACCGCTGCCTGATCTTCCCGCCCTGTCAGTTCTGCAGCCAGTTTGGCAGTATCGTCATTTGATGCCGGAGTGATGCGATCGACCATGGACGACGGGAAACTGACATGACTTTCTATCCAGTTGGAAAGCTGCTTTCCGCGAGTTTCACGCGCGAAAGTCAGTACCGCGTTGCGCAGCTTCTGGCCATTGTGCGATAGGTTATCACAACTCAGCACTGTGAATGGCGGCAGGCTCAATTTCATTCTGCGGGCGAGCGCAGCGACAATCAAGCCGATCACCCCAGTCGGAGTTTCCGGATTTGCAAGATCGGCTGCGACTGCGGGATGACCGTGATCGAGTTGCCCGTCACTGGTGATGCCATATCCTTTTTCCGTCACGGTCAGACTGACGATGCGGCAGTCGGGTGATGCCATGGCGTTCAGTGCTTCGCTGCTGACGTCTGGTCCGGCCAATACCCGTTCAAGGGCACCGATCACGCGTGCCTCCGTGGAAGCGCCGCGCGTGATCATCGTATAATGACCATTCTGCGGATTCAGACTATCAGCAACTGCGGTTCCGCGTAGTGACACGCCGACTACCCGCCAGTCGCCACCCTTTTTTGCAAGAACAGTATCGGTATAAGCCAGCAGATGGGCGCGGGCAAAATTGCCAAGCCCTAAATGGACGATGCCAACCCCATGATTTTCAGGCTTATAGCCGGGCCAGGTGGCGGCTGTTCCATCACTCGCCATTGCTGAAAGTCTTGTCATTCAACGACCCTGACATCTGGATGCGATAGCGCAGTCATGATCCCACGCAACTCGGCCAAACCTTTCAATCGTCCAATGGACGGATAACCCGGCTGTGCTCTTCTGTTCAAATCGTCAAGAATATCCTGACCATGATCTGGCCGCATTGGAATTTGCCAGTCTGTACGGCCCGCAGCCTTGCGCCGGTTTTCTTCTGCCAGAATGGCTGCGATCATGGCGACCATATCGGTATGGCCTTCCAGGTGCGCCGCTTCATGGAACGACCCACCAAGATGTGGTTCTTCGAGTGCGACATTGCGCAGATGCAGGAAATGCACCCGTTCGCCCAGACGTTTCATCATGCCCGGTAGATCATTGTCGGCGCGTGTCCCCAGTGATCCCGTGCAAAGTGTAATGCCATTTGCCGGAATATTCACCGCGTCCATCACTGCTTTATAGTCGGCTTCGGTCGACATGATGCGTGGCAAGCCGAGTAGTGGAAACGGCGGATCGTCTGGATGGCAGCACAAACGTACACCGAGTTCTTCTGCCAGCGGGCTTACCTCTGCCAGAAAATCGATCAGGTGTCCCCGAAGACGCTCAGGTGAAATATTGTCGTAATGTGCAAGATGGAGCTTCACATCGTCCATCGACATGCGTTCGGCAGCGCCGGGCAAGCCAAAAACGACATTGCCCGAGAGTTCCAGACGCCGGGTGTCAGACATCTCCGTAAAACGCTTGCGTGCCGCTTCGAGAACGTCTGAGCTGTAATCGTCTGATGCGCCATCGCGCTGCAGAAGAAACAAATCGAAGGCTGCAAAATCGATGGCGTCGTAGCGCATACAAGTGGCACCGTTTGGCAATCGATAAGCCAGATCAGTGCGCGTCCAGTCAAGGATTGGCATGAAGTTATAGCAGATTACCTCAATACCCGCATCGCGCAGGTTTCGCATTGAGGTCTTCCAGTTCGCGATATGTGTTTTCCACTCGCCTGTCTGGCGTTTGATGTCTTCGGAAACCGGCAGGCTCTCGACGACCTCCCATCTCAGACCGGAGGCATCCCCGTTCTTCATTCGAGCGATGTCTGCTTTTCGCTTTTCGATTTCCACGGGCGACCAGACTGCGCCAGTCGCAACATGGTGCAGGGCTGTTACGACACCTTCTACTCCTGCCTGTAGCATGTCATCGATGGATACCAGGTCCTTGGGGCCGAACCAGCGCCAGGTCTGTCTCATATTGTCGTCTCTCTGTTTTCAGTGCCGTGCAGATGCATTGGCAAAAGTAATTTGAACCTTGACCGATTGCGATCGATCTGTTGCCGCGTGAAATGCGGAAAGTGCGTCAGTTACAGGCAGTGTGGCTGTGATAATCGGACGTGGGTCGATTGCGTGCGTTCCGATCAGGCGTACAGCTTCAGCGAATTCGGTGTCGAAACGCTGCGAGCCGACGAACTGGATTTCCTTACCAACCATCACATTCAACGGCATGGTGGTTGGTCCTGCTACCCCCACCTGCACCATCGTTCCGAGCGGCCGCAGACATGAAATCGCATCATTGATTGCGGGTGCCGCGGCCGAGCATTCGAAGACCAGATCAACCTTGCCTTTGCCTTCTCTCCATCGGTCGAGCCCGTTGGGATTGGCTGCAATGTTGACTGTGTGATCGGCCCCCAATTTTGCAGCAATTGCCAGTGTCGCGTCCTGAATATCCGTCACGATGATTTCAGAAGCGCCTCGCATTCGCGCAACCGCCACACAAAGCGCCCCGATAGGGCCTGCTCCGGTTACCAGAACGACTTTGCCTGAAAGGCTCCCGGCGATTGCTTCACCGCGATTGGCCGCATGCAGACAGACCGCCAACGGTTCAGAACAGGCCGTAGCACCTGGGTCAATATCATCAGGCACAGCAAAGCATTGATCCGCAGCAATCACCATTTTGTCGCGAAACATGCCTTGCTGATGCGGAAGGTACATTGCTGAACCTTTAAAACGCATCGCAATGCAGTGGCGCGGCAAGTCTTGCTGGCAAAAACTGCAAGTGCCACAAGGCTGGGACGGGTTCATGGCAACAAGCTGGCCGACAGCGAGGTTTGTTACACCCTCGCCAAGTGCTTCGATACGCCCGGATGCCTCATGTCCGAGAATGATTGGTTCACGAACACGAATTGTACCAATGCCACCTTCCAGCCAGTAATGCAGATCCGACCCGCAAATGCCGCCAGCCTGAACGGCAACCATTACTTCGCCGGGGCCGGGTGTTTCGAGAGGTTTGGTTTCTATCCTCAGGTCATCTTGCGCATGAAGACAAACGACACGTGTTTCCGACAGTTCTGTCATTGCAACCTCAAGGCATCAATGTGTTGGGCAACCACGTCGCCAAAGGCGGGAAATAGCTGACCATCAGAAGAACGATAATATTGGTGATAATGTAGGGAATGATTGCCCTGATTACCGGTGATAGAGGTAGTCGAGCTATATTTGACGCGACGAACAGGCAGACTCCGACTGGAGGCGTCGTCAGACCGATCATCAGGTTCAGAACTGCAAAACAGGCGAAGTGAATGGGGTCGATGCCGACCGCGATAGCCAGAGCCTGCAAAGGCACGAACAGAATGATCAGTGCAGCAATCGTTTCCATGAACATGCCGACAAACAGAAGCAGAATGTTGATCAGCAGGATGACAAGAAACTTGTTGTCCGTAATAGATAGAACTGCATTGGCGAGTGTCTGCGGAATGCGCTCCGCGACCAAAATCCAGCCAAAGACATTGGCAGTGCCAACCAGCACCAAGATGCCGGCCGAACTGATTGCGCTGTCGATGATGATCTTTGGAATACGGCTTACTGGCAATTCCCGATAGATGAACAGACCGACGAGGGCCGCATAAAGACACGCAACTACGGCAGTTTCTGTTGGTGTGGTGATTCCGATCAGCAGCCCACCAACGATTAGTGCAGTCATCGCAATTGCCCAGATCGCACCTGTGAACGACGTGAGCAACTCTTTGACGCCCTTCCAGTCTTCACGAGGGAAGTTCTTTTTCTTGGCGATGAAATAGGTGGTCACCATCATCGCAAAACCCATCAGTAGACCGGGCATTGCACCGGCGAGAAACAGTTTTCCCACTGAAAGCCCGGAGAGCGATCCGACAATGATCATGGGAACGCTTGGTGGGATCATTGGGCCGACAGTCGATGAAGCAGCGGTGACTGCAGCTGAGAAATCAGCGGGGTATCCGACTTTCTTCATGCCGGGGATCATCATGCCGCCAACCGACGCCACATCGGCGACCGCTGTTCCGGAAATGCCGCCGAAGAGCATTGAGGCTGCGATGTTGGCTTGTGCCAGCCCGCCGCGCATCCAGCCGACGAGAGCATTGGCAAAGCGAATGATCCGCTCGGTAATGCCACCGGAGTTCATCAGGTTTCCAGCCAGAATGAAGCCGGGAATGCAGAGCAGCACGAAACTGTCCATCCCAGCATACATTTTCTGAGGAATGACAACCAGCGGGATGTCTGCGAACAGAAGATAAGCCATTGAGGACAGGCCCAATGTCACGGCTACGGGCAAGCCGATGGCAAGGCCCAGCACAAACGTGCCAAGAAGAAGGGTCAGACCCATCAGTTTTCCTCCGAATTGGGGATGGGGCGCCCGTCATGGCGTCCTGTCAGCATCTCGACGATGCGCATCAGCGCCCAAATGGTCAGCGCAACGAAAAGAATGAGCTGCGATGCGTGAATAAAATCCATGCGCCAGCCGAGAGAAGGGGCCGTTTGACGGCTGCCGATGGTGGTATAATCCCATGCGGCGGGCAAAAGAACGATTGCGAAAACCACTGTCAGGATTGCACTGATCAGTCGCAACAGCCAAGGCATACGACCGGGTAGGCTTTCACATAAGAGATCGACATTGACCATATCGCCACTGCGCAAGGCGAGACCTGCGCCGAGTGCTCCGATGTAGAGCAGACAGAATCTGGTTAGCTCTTCTGTCCAGACCGGAGCCGTGCTTAAGAATGTGCGTGCGTAAACCTGCAACAGAACAGAGCCCATAAGCACAAGAAATGTTGCGAGTATCAGAAGGCGGCACACGCCCTCCAACCCTTTGAATGTTTTTGTCATGGTGTCCTCGACAGGCTAGCTGCCGGATTTTATCCGGCAGAGCCTTGATCTCAGTCGTTGAAAACCTGCTCAGCCAGAGGACGGATTTCCTGCGGCACCGATGCGATAACGGCGTCCTTTGCCTTGCTCGCAAATGCGGCCTGGTCAACTTCCACGAATTTCACACCACGTGCTTCCAGATCGGTGACGAGTGCTTTTTCGTCAGCCGTAAACAATTCACGCTCGTAAGCCTGCGTGGTTTTGGCGGCTTCCTTCAAAGCAGCCTGATCTGCTTCCGACAATTTGCCCCAGCTGCGCTCTGATATTGTCAGGTAGATCCATGAGCGAACGTGTTCAGTTTTGTTGACGACCTTCTGAACTTCGTAAAAGCCACCCGACTTGAAGAGGGCGAGCGGATTTTCCTGTCCTTCGATGGTGCCGTTCTGAAGCGAGGTGAACACTTCCGAGAAGGCCATAGGGGTTGGATTTGCACCAAGCGCTTGCCATGCAGCCACAAAAATCGGCACATTTGGCACGCGGACTTTGAAACCCTTCAGATCTTCCGGCTTTGTAATCTCACGATTGGCTGAGAGATTGCGCGGACCGCGTGCGAAATAAGTCAGAGGGCGAATGCCCGCCTTTTCGATGATCTCGGCTTCGATCTGCTGGCCGATATCACCCGATGCAACCTTGTCCATATGTTCAAGCGACTTGTATCCATATGGCAAAGCCAGCAAAGCCGCTTTAGGCGCCCAATTCTGCAGACTTTCGCCGGTGATGGTCATGTCGGCGGTGCCAAGCTGCATGCCGTTGATGACGTCGATTTCCTTGCCGAGCGATTCATTGGGATAGACTTCAACCGCTACGCGCCCTTCGGTGCGTGTCTTGACCTCGTCAGCGAATTTCAATGCGGCCTTGTGCCAGATGTTCTCTTCATTGGCGAGGTGGCCAAGCTTAAGAGTAACCTCCTGTGCAAGCGATGTCCCTCCCATCAATGCGAGCATCGCGCAGGTTGCCGCTATGTGTTTAAAACTCTGAAACTTCATTCTTTCCTCCTCCGGAATGATGTCGATGCCGTTTTTGTCCGGCGTTATAGAAAATATTCGGGCCTTTCCTGCTCTATGACGGGGAGATCGATCAGAATCCCCTGCAGGTGTTGCCGCATGAATTGTTCAGCCCGGGAGGCATTTCCCGACGCAATGGCGTCAACCACCTCACGGTGCTGGGCGATCAGACGGGCAACCGGAAAATGCATGCTCGACAAAAAGCGCACGCGGTCCATCTGCGCCTTCATCTCAACCACGACGCGCCAGGCTTTGCCCTTGTCAGCGCCTTCAGCCAAAGTGCGGTGGAATATTTCGTCGGCATCCATGAAATCTCTTGCCGATCCGCCAATGAGTTCTTCCTGGCGAACGAGCTGCGCCCGTAGTTCGGTCACAAGCGCATCGTCTGGTGATTGGGCCAGAAGCTTAACGATATCGGCCTCAACGGCTTCGCGCACAAAGCGTGCATCCATTACTGCCTGAAGTGAGATTTTTGCGACAAAGGTTCCTCGCTGGGGGCGAACCTCAAGTAACCCTTCATTGGCAAGCGTAATAAAGGCTTCACGGACAGGCTGGCGGCTCACGCCATACTGCTGAGCCACGTCAGCTTCAGAAATTCGCGTGCCAGGGGACAATGCATTGTCAATGATGGCAGCTCGCAACGTAGCGTAAAGCTGATCCACCACACTGATGTGCTTTGGTCGCAACAATGGACTTTGCATATTCTTCGTCTCCTCGATTTCCGATTATACCATACTACCATACCAGTCAATATGGTGACGTGTTTGCACCGCTGTGGCTCAGCTTGCTGATGTTTACTACGGCGAGTAAATAGCCGAATTATCTCGGCTTTTCGTCAATTTTTTAGGCAATGAAAAATTGGATGATGTGTCGGTCTGCAGGCCGCAAAGCAGGTTATTCCGCCGATCTGGCCGTATCAGATCGGCGCTCCAGCAACTTATTTTGAAGTGAGTCTCACCTCGAAACGCGTCCCGCCTTTTTCAGGAAGCGTTCACTGAGTGATTGCATGCACTAGAGCATTTCCTGTTTTTCTTGAATCATTGGAAATGCTCTATCTCTTTGTTTTTTCGCATTATCCGACGCAAAACCGCTTCGCACTTTTGCTGGAAATGCTCTAATCACACGGTTTGATATGAATTGGCGTCGCTTGCTCTTTGCCCAACTCAATGCATTTCTGTGCTGCGCAAAAGGTCCAGCCGCCGCCTGTTTTGCCGGATGCAGCCAGTACGATTTCCTGCCGGGGCGGTATGTGCGGGCGGTAGTGATACCAACCGTCTTCCAGGACGGCATCAGCCGGCGGATCCATACCGGCTCCAGAGCCTTTAATGCGCGCCTCTGATAGAACCAGCCCCTGAGAAGTCACTGTCCACGACTCCTCCCATGGTATTTTTTCAACACTATGCGTCCATGAGAGGAGAAAGCTTGTGGCGGCGACTTTCAAAACGCCGCCAGCTGTTGCAATGCAGATCGCCATTTAGCCGGACGACGCGACAATGGATGGCCGCGATCTCCAGAAATGCCAGATGAGGAATGCTGCACAGGCGGTGAAACCCATTTCATCGCTATAAGGATAGGTCGCTAGCATCAGAGCGATAGCGGAGAAAGCCCATATGCGTTCCCACATATTCAGCGGTGTGCGAAGGTGGCCGATCGCCGCTGCCCCCCAAAGAAGGATACTGAGCAGCGCTTTAACGAACATATAAGCGAAGGCAGGCCAGAAACCGAACTTCTCAGAAAGAGGTCCGCCTTCCTGCAGCATGATGACCGGTTCGTACACAGCCATGAAAGGTACGGCGAAGCCCGCTACTGCAATGCGGATCGCTTGCATGCCGATCTTCATCCCCGATTCCCGTGCAATTGGGGCTGCCGCGAAGGCAGCAAGAGCTACAGGTGGGGTGAGGTCTGCCATGATGCCAAAATAGAAGACAAACATGTGCGACACCAGAAGAGGTACTTCGAGGTGAAGAAGTGCGGGCCCAGCTATCGAAGAGGTGATGATGTAGTTGGGAATGGTCGGAATGCCCATGCCGAGTATGAGACAGGCAAGCATGGTCAATACCAGCGAGAAGAACAACGAGTTCTCTCCGACGCTGACAATCAAACGCGCAAAAGTCGATCCTGCCCCCGTGAGCGCCAGAACGCCGATGATGACGCCAACTAATGCGCAGGCAACACCCACTGGAAGCGCATTTTTGGCACCTTCTGCGAGGCTTTGAAGACAAAGATTGAGCGTTTCCCGACCACCACGCACTAGAAAATTGATCGCGACCAGAAGTGCTACAAGAGCAATGATCAGCGTAATACCGCGTAGGGCGTAGCCGAAAATGTTGAAAGTCGTGCCGAAGGCTGCTGCCGACATAACGCCCAGCGCGACCCAGAACAGCACACGCAACGGCATGGACATGCCGCCGGAAACGGGGACGCCGAGGATGATAAGCGCAGTGAGACTGAGGCCAACGGTGCCTGCAAAAAGTGGCGTGTAGCCCGAGAAAAGAAGCCATACCAGTGCGGCAAGTGGCAACACCAAAAACCAGCGTTTTCTGATTGCTTCCAATGCGCTTGGCATCTCGCTTTTATTGAGGCCCTTCATTTTGAGGCGACGTGCTTCAAGATCCACCATGACAAAGACGGTGATGAAGTAAAGAATTGCCGGGATGATTGCGGCTTTGACGATGTCGACGTAAGGCAGGCCGAGCGTTTCAGCCATGATAAAAGCCACGGCACCCATAACTGGGGGCATAATCTGGCCCCCCATTGATGCAACGGCCTCAACGCCACCGGCAAAGGCGGGGCGAAATCCAGACCGTTTCATCAGGGGAATGGTGAAAGCGCCTGTCGTCACGACATTGGCCACGCCGGAGCCGTTGATCGTCCCCATGAGTGCAGACGAGATCACCGATACTTTTGCCGGTCCGCCGCGCGATGCTCCGACCGTCCCCATAGCTATGTCGTTGAAAAGCTGGATCATGCCTGCGCGCTCGAGAAATGCCCCGAATAGGATAAAGAGGAAGATATAGCTCGATGAAACGTAGATTGGTGTCCCATAGATGCCTTCGGTTCCCAAAAAGAGAACCTCGATCACTTGCTCGAAATCATAACCACGGTGATTGAAAGGATGCGGCAAATATTGCCCGAACAGACCGTAGGCTAAAAAGATCGCGCAGATCAGCGGCAAGGTCCAGCCCATCATCTTTTTCCCCGCCCAGAAGACGAGAGCGACGACGAGGATGCCGATCACAATATCCAGTGTGTTGGGTTCCCCCGCGCGGATCACGAGGTCTTCATAAAAAATCCAATGATAAAGGCTGAGCACAAAAGCCACGATTGCCGCAAACCAGAAGGCTGCTCTTTGGGCGGTCACGGTGCTTGCATTCGCATAAAGACCAAACAGCAATAGGAGCAGAAAGCCGACATGGATGGACCGAACCACCTGACTGGGTAACGGTGAATAGGCGGACGTCCAAAGCTGGAAAACAGAAAAAGCCACGGCAATGGCAAACAGGAGTCTCGCACCTGTGCCCGCGCCCCAGGCTGGAATGTGCTCGGCCGATTCTACGGCGCTGTTCTCGCTCTGCGTCATGAGTAAACCTTCATCAGATTATACCAGTTAAAACAAACAGTTGCGCAATGATCTGCGTTGTTCAGATCAAATGAGCTCTGTTGGAAAAGGTGAGGCCCGGGTTATCCCACCCGGGCGTCGACTATCTGGATGCGGCAATACAAGCTTGCCACGATTACCAGCCGGTCTTACTCGATGCCTTTTTCCTTGTAATAACGCAGCGCGCCGGGGTGTATTGGAACCGGCGAGACGATGGTGCTTTTATCGAGTTTGATGGCTTTTGCCGAAGAATGAGCAGCAGCCAGCTGGTCGAGGTTCTCAAATAATCTCTTGGTCATCTGATAGACCAGTTCTTCGTCCATATCAGGACGAACGATCAGATAGTTGATCACGGAAGCCGTCACGACATCCTTGTCTTGACCGTTGTATGTATCCGCCGGGATTGTGTTGACCTGATAGGGTGCACCGATTTTCTCGATGATATCGGCTGGGACTTCCACAACGTTTATATCCACGGAATTAGCAAGATCGCGCAGCGAAGCGACACCAAGACCCGACGATTGCAATGTTGCGTCCAACTGGCGGTTTTTCATAAGCTCGACCGATTCCGCGAAGGGCAGATATTCAATCTTGCCGAGATCGTCATAGGAAAGGCCAGCGGCTTCCAGAATGGTTCGCGCGTTCAGCTCGGTTCCGGATTTCGGAGCGCCGACGGAAAGTCGTTTCCCCTTCAGGTCGGCCAATGTCTTGATGCCGGATTCCTTGGAGGCAACGATCTGAACATAATTCGGATAGATTGCAGCGAGAGTGCTGAGATTGGCGAGCTTCTTTTTAAAGCCAGCCGCTTCATTCCCCTCATAGGCATCACGCAATGAGTCTCCCAGGGTGAATGCGACTTCTCCACGACCGCTGTTGATGAGGTTGATGTTTTCAATCGATGCTTTTGTTGCCTGAACCGATGGCCGAACCTCAGGAATGCTGGAATAGATTTTTTCCATCGCGACGCCGAGTGGATAATAAACGCCACTGGTGCCGCCGGTCAGAATATTTACAAATTCCTCCGCTTTGGCGTGCGCAGCACCAAGAACAAGGCCGAGCGCTGTAGCTAGAGAAACAGTCGATTTCCGGTTGAAAATTAGCATATTTCCTCCTCCCATAAATAAATGTCGTCTTGGCTATAGAACCATGACTAAGCAGGAGATTATGTGGATCAATCCCCCGCCGCATTTGAAAATGTCCTCCCTCGGAACTTGGGAAACGCTATAGCATTATTGAAAAAAACCAAAATGTTTTTGGCTGTTATTATTCTGTTAGTATAATTTCCCGTGAGCATGGTATTTTTTGAATAAATGCATGAGAAAGAGGCTGTAACGGATAATATATAAACGGAATAAGACGGAAAATTTATAAGTATATTTTTGTTTGTAATTCTACTTTTCAGACCAGATAGAATAGTCAATCTTACCTTTGAGTTCAGGAAAATCATCTGGATCGAAACGTGGTTCGCCTGCTTGTTTCTGATTGAAATAGTCTTTGGTTATTTTGACGACTGTTCCAGACAGAAGTACGATGGCGATCAGGTTGACCGATGCCATCAAGCCCATCGCAGCGTCGGCCATATTGAATACCGTCGCTACAGTCGTATAGGCACCCCAGATTACCATGATCAGAACAGCGGCTCGTAGCGTGCCGATCGTCCCACGGTTATCGAGCTTCAGGAATACCATCGCATTTTCTGAATAAGCGTAGTTGCCAATGATTGAGGTGAACGCGAAGAAGAAAATGGCAATCGCAATGAAATAGCGACCTGCCTCACCAATGTGCACAACCATCGCTTCCTGCGTCAGTGGCGTTCCTGTCAGCTCTGAACCAGGTGTCATGACGCCCGACAACAGGATCATGATGCCCGTAGCCGTGCAAATCAGGATCGTATCAATGAACACGCCCAAAGCCTGCACAAAACCCTGGCTTGAAGGATGATGAGGTGAGGGGGTGGCGACCGCCGCTATATTGGGTGCGGACCCCATGCCCGCTTCGTTTGAGAACAGGCCACGCTTGACGCCGTTCAGCATAGCTCCCGCAATGCCACCAGCGGCCTGTTCGATGCCAAAAGCGCTCTTGACGATGAGCGCAATTACTCCGGGTACCGCAGTGATATTTGCGACGACCACGTAAAGTGCCATGCCCAGATAAGCGACGGCCATGAATGGAACGACATACTCGGCAACCTGCGCAATCTTACGAATGCCACCGAATATAACGATCCCAGTTAGCACTGCGAGAGTGATGCCAACCCAAATCTTCTCAACGCCAAAAGCTCCCTGCATGGCATCGGCGATGGAGTTTGCCTGAACGGCGTTAAAAACGAGGCCGAACGCGATAATTAGGCAAACTGAAAAGATCGCACCTGCCCACGGTGCATTTAATCCACGTGAGATATAGAAGGCAGGTCCACCGCGATACTGGCCATTGTGATCTTTGATTTTATACAGCTGCGCCAAAGCGCTCTCGGAGTAGGCGGTTGCCATGCCAACGGTCGCGACGACCCACATCCAGAATAAAGCACCCGGACCGCCCAGAAATAGGGCCACGGCGACACCAGCCAGATTTCCAGTGCCGACACGCGATGCGAGACTCGTACAAAGTGCCTGAAACGGTGTGATCCCGCTGGTGTCATTTGCTGGTGCGCGCATGACAGATCGGAAGAATTCCGGGAAATGCCTGAATTGTATGAACCCAAGGCGAAATGTAAAATATATCCCCACAGCGATCAGGCCATAAAGGAGAATATAGCTCCAGAAGATCGTGTTTAGAAAATCAATTATTGCATTCAGTATGGTCATGCTGATCTCCTAATAATTGACCTGCGGTGGACCTATCTTTAGTCACGATGACATGAATTCATGCTCGGAGTATTTCAATAATTGCAATAATATTAGCTTATTTAGCGGGCGTGAAATGAATTTCTAGCCGGTCATTAGTCAACCACCGGAATTGAACAAGATAACAGCAGAATAAAGATTATACATCTCAGTATCGAAATCGATATGCATTACCAGCGCAACCAAACGTGTCTGCCGATCATGACGAGAAGCCCGGTGATAGCAATGCCGAATGTATATCAGGTCGCGATGAACGGAATCCCCGTTTCTGGACAGTGAAGTGAACAGACAAGCACACCGCTGGCGCCCAATACGATGTCGGCTGTGAGACCCGCAAGCGCTGGGTTAACGGTAGCCAGCCTGCGCATGGCTGCAAGGAGCGATTTCAGCATTAGCAGAGTTATGAGCACTATCAGCCACGGACAAGCGAGAGCTGTGCGCCCAAAAGTAACATCCCGCCTTCATTCGGGCGAGGCACCCTCCCACTAATATAGTGCTGCCTCTATCAGACAAATGAGAAGAAGAGCCATTAGCCGCCAGTGCAGTTGGCTGCGGTTCGGTCGGGACAGGGCGGAACTGCGGGAACCAAAACCAGAAGTAGAAATAGCGCGTCGACGTTCTGGGTCAAACTATCGGCAAGACGGGCACAGTGGATGCTCCGCTCTGTCAGGCCTTTCCGCCAGCATTGACCATTCCGTCTTACTGTGTTTGCCACAGGGCGCATACCCAAAATCTGAAATAACCAGCAAATAGGTATCGTGCCGATAACCCAGCGTTGGGCACGAAGCGTTTAAGCTAAAGACCCATGATAGGTACCTCACTCCTGAGGAGTTGGATCGACTGGGAAAAGCCCTCGGTTCGGCGGAAAGGAAGGGGGTAAGCATATTTGCAGTTGCCGCGATAAGGTTTCTCTTCATGACAGGATGTAGAAGGAACGAGGCGCTGACTCTGCAATGGTCGTGGATTGATTTCGAACGCCGAATAGCGAAATTACCAGATAGCAAAACTGATCAAAAAGTTGTGCACCTAGGTGACAGTGTATTATCATTGATAAAATCACTCCAAAAGTCGCCGGCTCACCGTTGGTTTTTCCGTCATCAGTAGGAGGAGATCGACCGCTCAGTATCCAAAAGACATGGCATGATCTTCGGCATAATTTTGCAAGTATGGCCGTGTCGTCGGGACAAAGCTTATATCTGGTTGGGAAATTGTTAGGGCACAGTCAATCCCAGACAACTCAACGATATGCGCATTTGGCGCCAGATCCTATACGCGATGCGGCAGATAGTGTTTCGAATATGATTGGCTAAAACTTAAGCCGAACTTGCTCAGAAGATACTCCACAAACGAATTAGTGCGCGTTTTTGCTGATGTTGTCGGCAACAACGCTATGATAGTCGTTATAGTCTGGTATCTCTATGTGCCGAAAGCCGTTGCGCTTGATTTCGCGATAGATCATCGAGCGATGATGACACATGAGTTGCGCAATATCGCCGAGAGGGACTTTGAGCTGCTAAAGTTCGAAAAGACCACGACGTTCAGGCAAAGTGATTTGCGAATAGCAGTTCGACATCCAATTTTCTCCATGGTTAACGCCATGAATTTATTGGCATGTTGCAGTTTAGAATAGAACATATCTGACGGGGCTGACCATCGAAATGCGAACAAAGTCGCCGGAGTTTATCTGACGACTTTGAGTTTAAACCGTTTCAACACTGTTTATAAAGTCAGATACGGTCTTCATGCACAGATCGCGCTCTTCGACATGTGGCATATGGCTAGATTCCTCGAATAGTACCCACTTATTGTTCTGAACATTTTCCACATAGGGCTTCACAACCAATGGCGTTGCTTCATCATAACGGCCTGAGACGACAAGCGTTGGTGCCTGAATGCGGCTGAGGCGGTCTTCAAGTGTCCAGTCTTTCATCGTGCCGATTACATGAAATTCAGTCGGACCGTTCATGTTGCGATAGACGGTATTGTCCTCATCCATGATCGCGAATGTTCGTGCGACTTCCTTAGGCCATGGATTTACGCGGCAGACATGGCGATCATAAAATACGCGAGAGACTGCGATATATTCACGATCGGTCAGCGTGCTCGCTCTTTCATGCTGCAACAAAGTTTCCTGCACATCAGCGGGAAGTTCGCGTCGTAAACGGTTGGCTTCCGCCACCCATGTGTGCATGTTAGCGGGCGAGTTTGCGATAACGAGTGCCTTTAGGCCCGCAGGTTGTCCAACGGCGTGTTCTGCACCCAACATGCCACCCCAAGATTGGCCGAGATAAGCATATGAATTACATGACGCGCTATAATAATGAGAAGGTGAAAGACCTTGTAGCTGCTGCGCGCCTTGAACTCGATCCGAAGAAGCGCGAAGAGATGTATGTTGATTTGCGAAAAATGGCGAAAGACGACGTCAATTGGATCGACCTTTACTACAGCCCATATATCAATGTTACGGGAAAGAATATCGATGGATTTTATCAGAATCCGCTCGGCCGTTTCTTTTTAGAAGACACGGTGAAGAACTAATGTGAAAGTTTGAAACTGAAATGACGGCAGCCTTTTAGGCCGCCGTTTAAATGTGGTGTTTGAATGGATTCAACCGTTGTTGATCCATATTTCGAAAAAACGTTAGCTATCAACTTTAATTATCACGCCATCTGCTGATTGTTTTCAATCTTTAAACCAAATTTTTGATGAGTTGCGACCTTAACGTTACTAAAAAATGGGAGAGTAATCGCACTACCTCTCTCGAGATTTAAATCGTGGTGCTCTTTCGGACAATTAACGGTGATTCGATTACAGACTGCTGGTCCGAATCAAGAAGCTGTCCCATTTCACTCATCGTCAGTATCTCTATCGCTCGTTCGACCATTTTTTGGCCGTCGTGGACGAGAGTGGTAAGATTATAAGCAGCCCAACCTGCTTCCGCAATATTATCGTAACCACCAACGATGATATCATCGGGAATACGAACGCCAACTTCTTGACGTAATGCATCCATGGCGCCAAGCGCTAACAGATCGTTTGCACAATAGATTGCATCTGGCAGTTTTGTTGTTGAGCTTACCATGTCTTTCAGCTGTCTGATTGCTGCGTAACCCGCTTCATAGCGATAGTCGCCTTCCAAAATGAACGGTGACTCAAATCCTGTTTCATCGAGGCGCTGACAAAAACCAAGCTGTCGATCAATGTTAGCCTGACTGTCAATTGGGCCGGTTATATAGGCAAACTTGCGTGCGCCGCGCTCAATGAAGTGCTCTGCCATGACGCGCGATGCGCCGACGCTATCACAGCTGATTGAATAAACCCAATCACCAGAAAAGCGGGTGTTGAAAGAAATGACCGGTACACGCAATTGCGATAGCTGCTCCAGCGCCTCCGGACTCAGAACTGCGAGTGCGCTGACGATGGCGTCGACCCGGTACCCTGCAAGCATGGGTACTATGTCATCGAAGGTGTGTCCACTTTCGACATGTACCAGCAAGATGCGCCAGCCTTCTGCCTGGAGCATCTTGGAGAAGGTTTCAAGAACGGATGTATAGAAGGGGTTGTATAGGCCGCCTATTACCACCGCTACTAGTCGAGAGCGATGGCTTAGCATGATGCTTGGGATGAAGCTTGGGCGATACCCCAGTTCTTCCGCTGCAGCCAAGACTTTTTTGCGTGTTTCGGGTGAAACGCTAGCGCCCGGCTTAAAGGTTCGTGAAACAGCGGATTGAGAAACGCCTGCCAGTCTCGCCACATCAGTGGATGATGCGTAGGGCTTATCACGTTTCATTCCATATCCTTTGCGGCTTCATGTCCTGTTTTTGAACAATCATCAGGTTTCGTTTTGCCATTATGTTCAAATGCTTTCAAGGATTTGAACTGACTTTCGCGTTGTCAGATAGCAATCACCAAAAATTTTCTATTGACGACACGCAATCTCTTTGCATAGCTATGCACTACTAGTGACTAGCTAGTCAATGCGGGTTTTGGGAGGAAAAACGCATGAGCCTAATTCGTACGACGCCATTCAGCAGGCGCGCCTTCATGAAGGGTGCTGGAGGACTTGGTGTTCTCTCAGCTTTTGGTGGATTATCTTCACTGCGCGCGCTCGCCGAGCAGAAGCCGACGCTGGTCAATGCTATTCGTTCGCTGTCAAATCCCTATCATGCAGCATGGAACAAAGGCGGCGAAGCCTTCGCAAAATCGCTTGGTATCGAATATGTGACGCTTGTTACTGAAGGCGATAGCGAGAAGGGCATTGCTGATATTCGCGCAATCTTGGCACGCACCGGCGGCAATGCGGTTATCAATATCGATCCAAACGATGCAGCCGATGCGCGTCCTATCGTGGAAGCATGCGCCGCAGCCAAGGCACATGTGCTGACGCAATGGAACAAGCCTGCCGATCTGCATCCTTGGGACCATGATCCATATTACGTTGCGCATGTGAGCTTCGATGGTCAGCGCTATGGCGCCGAGACTGCCGAAATCCTCATTAAGTCCATTGGTGGCAAGGGCGGAATTCTGGGCCTCGGCGGCACACTGTCGAACACGGTTGCTATTGATCGTCGTCAGGGCCTTGAGAAAGCACTTGCAGCGCATCCTGATGTGCAGCTTCTGGATTTTCAGGTTGCTGATTGGCAGTCAAGCAAAGCGTTCGACGTTGTCAGTGCATGGCTGACCCGTTTTGGCGATGACATCAAAGGCATCTGGTGCGCGAATGATGATATGGGTATCGGCGCGCTGGAAGCATTGCGTGCGGAAGGTCTCGCCGGGCAGATTCCAATCACCGGCGTTGATGGCATCGGAACAGCTGTTGAAGCTGTGAAGAATGGCGAGTTTGCCGCAACCGTTTCGTCTGATCCGTTCTGGCAGGGCGCTATGGGGCTTGCAATTCCTTACAGCGCGCGCGCTGGTGTCTTCGATCCTTCGAAAGAACCGAAAGATCATCGCGAGTTCTACGGTACGGCCTTGGTCGTGACCAAAGACAATGTTGATGATTTTTACGAAAACAACATCAAGAACACACCGAACCTTGATTTCAAGGACCTTTGGGGGCGTACAAGCGGACAGATCCGCGAGAGCTAAGCCCCTCGCAGTCTGATGCGACACGCCGTGCTCGGCGGAACATTGCCTGACAGGAAAAGCATATGAGAGTTGCGAGCCAGGATTTCAGTCCGGCGGACGCTAAAGGCGTAGCCATATCTAAAAACGGCCCTCAAAGCCGATTGCCGGAGTTGATGCGCCGGCTCGCACCGCTTATCGTGTTGGTCGTTCTATGCATTGGGTTGGGGCTGATCAGCCCGAACTTCTTCTCGGTCAATAACTTTGTGCGTATTGCATCCGCCTCGTCCATTCCGGTGGTGCTGACGCTCGGCGCAACGTTTGTGATCCTGCTTGGCAGTATTGACCTTTCCGTTGAAGGCGTCATGGCGATTGCGGGTGTGGTGCTGGCGTCCTTGGTCGCGGCTGACAGCTCATGGTTTGGCAGCGTTGTGGGAGTTATCGCGGCAATTATTGTGGGTGCTGCAATGGGGGCCTTTTCCGGCCTGTTGCATGTCGTCCTGCGCATACCGTCTTTCATGGTGACGCTTGGCATGTGGTTTATCGGGCTTGGCATTGCCACTTTGATGGTTGGCGGCGGGACGATTGCTATTCGTGAAGCCGCTCTGCGTAGCTTTGCGCTGGAGCGTTTTGTGGGGTTTCCCTTTACCGTCTGGATTGCGCTGGCGGCCTTGTTTGTAGCTTGGGTGGTACAAAACCATACGCGCCTTGGTCGCCACATCTATGCCCTTGGTGGCGGCGAGGACATTGCGGTTCTTTCCGGTGTATCGGTCTTGCGCACCAAGTTGTTTGTCTTCGCGATGGCTGGTGCGTTTTATGGCCTCGGTGCTGTGCTTGCCGCCGCGCAGCTCGGTCAGGGCAATGCGGATATTGGTACCGGTCGCCTCTTCACCACGATTACTGCGGTTGTTGTCGGCGGAACCTCACTTCTGGGCGGGCAAGGCGGTGTGCTGCAATCGCTTATCGGTGTTCTCATAGTTTCCGTTCTGGCCAATGGCATGGTTTTGCTCGGCATCCCGCCTTATCTGCAACAGGCATTTCTTGGTCTGATGATCATCGGAGCCGTTGCTTATGCCACGCGCCGCACCCGCTTCAAGATTGTGAAATAAGCCATGTTGACGATCAGTGGACTGACAAAATCATTTGGCAGTGTTCATGCTCTCAAGGGAGTGGATCTGGAAATTCGACCCGGCGAAGTGGTTGGACTTGTGGGCGAAAACGGCGCGGGTAAATCGACCCTCATGCGTATTCTCGCTGGCACCCAGCGCCCAAGTACTGGCACAATCACGCGCAACGGAAAGCCTTTTGCCGTCAACTCGCCACAACAGGCGAACGACCAAGGCGTCGCCATGGTGTTTCAGGAGCAGTCGCTGCTACTAAACCTCTCCATCGCGCAGAATATATTTCTTAATCAGGAACAGCGTTTCATCCGCTTTGGTCTGGTGAACTGGCGCAAGATGAATGAGGCGGCGGCCAAGCATTTAAAGCAGGTCGGTATTCATGCCGATCCGTCGAAGCTTGCGGGTGATCTCTCATTTGCCGAACGGCAAATGGTGGAGCTTGCCAAGGCGTTGTCACTGGCCGATCGTGTCGAACGTGATCTGATTATTCTGCTTGATGAGCCGACATCGGTTCTGGAGCAGTCTGAAATCGACATTCTTTTTGAGCGTGTTCGTGCACTCAAGTCACGTGCAAGCTTTGTGTTCGTCTCGCACCGCCTCGATGAAGTGCTGGAAATCAGTGACCGCATCTATGTGATGAAAGACGGGCAGGGCGTTGCCACTATGGATGCGACGGGTGTCGATGGTGCTGACCTTCACCGCATCATGGTGGGTCGTGAGATGCACACCGAATATTATCTGGAGTCAGAACAGGCTGAACCGAGTGAAAAGATTGCTCTGGAAGCGCGCAACCTGTCCTGCACGGGCAAATACCACAATATTGATCTGACGCTTCGCGAAGGTGAAATACTTGGCATTGCCGGTGTCATTGGCTCTGGGCGCGAAGAACTTATCCGTAGTTTCTTTGGCTTTGAGACACCAACGTCGGGTGAAATGTTGCTTAGTGGCACGGCAGTTAAACTCGCCAATCCGACTGAGGCTGTGGCGCGCGGCATAGGCTATATTCCTAGCGAACGCAGGCTTGAAGGCCTCGTGATGATGATGCCGATTGCTTCCAACATCACGTTATCACGTCTTGATTCTGTGGAAGGTCCTATCGGTATTCAGCATAGCCGCGAGACAGTTTTGGCTGAAGATTGGATCAAAAAACTCTCCATCCGTGCGCCGGGGCCTCATGCTCTGTGTCAGGCATTGAGCGGCGGTAATCAGCAGAAGGTCGTTTTGGCCAAGTGGCTGACGGCAGGCTCACGCATTCTTATCCTCGATCACCCGACACGCGGCGTGGATGTGGGTGCAAAGGAAGAAATCTTCCGCCTGATGCGTCAGCTAAGCCGCGAGGGTTATGCGATCATTCTTATTGCCGACACGCTCGAAGAGACCATCGGTTTGTCGCACAACATTCTTGTCATGCGCGATGGAGAAGTCACCGCGCGTATTCCTGCTCCGACAGGCGCAAAGCCGTCGCAGGTGCAACTGGTCGAGCACATGGTGTGATTATGAACGAGAAAACTGCTCTCCCCAACGGTTCAGGTGCATCTACTTTGTTTAGCACAGCACAGCTACGCCCATATGCACCGCTTGCCTTTCTGGTCGTTATGGTGGTGCTTATCTCGGCCTATTCGCCGGGCTTTGCCAGCGTCAATACCGGGCTGGTTCTGCTTGCCGATACCATGGCGCTGTTCATGCTTGCTGCTGGTCTGTCTTTTGTCATTGTGATTGGTGGTATTGATCTGAGTTTGCCTGCGGTCGCATCGCTTGCAAGCGTGGTGACGGCGATGCTTTTGCCAGAACTTGGGTTGCTGGCCTTTCCAACTGCGCTTCTCTGCGGCGTTGCCGCCGGTCTTTTCAGCGGCCTTGTCCATGTGCGCTTAAAAATTCCGTCCTTTATTGCAACACTTGCAACTGGCGGCGTGGTCTCCGGTATCGCGCTTTATATCTCCAAAGCACGTAGCATCGGCATCAGCGCGGCCGACCGTCCAATGCTTAATTGGATTGCCGGTACGACGTTTGGAATTCCAAACATCATTCTTGCCGGGCTACTGATGTGCCTTATTGGCATATATATCCAGCGCTATACGCGCTTTGGTCGCTATTGCTATGCCATTGGTGCCGGTGAACCCGCCGCAATTGCCGCCGGTATCCATGTGGATCGCCAGAAGGTTGTAGCCTTCGTATTGTCGGCGCTTTTTGCGGCTGTCGCGGGCATCATGCTTGCAGCGCGCATGACAAGCGGTTCGCCAACGGGCGCTAGCCAGCTGCTTCTTCCAGCTATCGCCGCTGTTCTCGTTGGTGGCACACCGATCACCGGCGGGCTTGGCGGCGTCGGACGCACGCTGGTCGGAGCGCTCATCGTGTCGGTCGTGCGTATAGGCATGACATTTGTCGGCATCGACATCTTTGCACAGCAGATCGTCTTCGGCGCTGTTCTCATTCTCACCGTCGCCGTCACCATGGATCGCGACAATATCCTCATCGCAAAATAGGCAGCCGCACGGCTGTATGTATCGCAGGAGTTATTATGGATCTGCAATTGAAGGGAAAGACCGCCGTAATCACTGGCGCGTCGGTCGGGATTGGTTTGGCCATTGCCGAAGGATTGGCCGCAGAAGGTACGAACCTTGTGCTGGTAGCGCGTGGCAAAGAACGTGTAGAAGCTGAAGCGCAGCGCATTGCTGAAAAGTCCGGTGTCAATGCTATCGGTGTGGCGGCAGATGTGTCCACCGTGGAAGGCACTGACGCTGTTATCGCCGCCGCAGCTTCCGCAGGCGGTGCCGATATTCTCATCAACAATGCGGGTACCGGCTCCAATGAGACGATCATGGATGCGCCGGACGATAAGTGGCAGTTCTATTGGGATCTGCATGTGATGGCGGCAGTGCGCCTTGCGCGTGGACTGGTGCCACAGATGAAGGCCAAAGGCGGCGGTGTAGTGCTGCATAACGCTTCTATCTGTGCTGTACAGCCACTTTGGTATGAGCCGATTTACAATGTCACCAAATCAGCCTTGATGATGTTCTCCAAAACACTCTCGACCGAGGTGATTGGGGACAATATCCGCGTCAATTGCGTTAACCCGGGTCTGATTCTCACGCCTGATTGGGTGAAGACTGCCAAGCAGCTCACAGCCGATAAGGGCGGCAACTGGGAAGGCTATCTTCAGGACGTTGCCAACGAACATGCAGCCGCCAAGCGCTTTGGTACGCCGGAAGAGCTCGCGCATTTCTTCGTGTTCCTGTGCTCATCCCGTGCAAGCTATAGCGTTGGTTCAACCTATTTCGTCGATGGGGGTATGCTCAAGTCACTTTGAGGACGTCGCTTGATAATTCTCTTCCTGGAGAAATGCTGGCCGGAATTGCTCCTACAATTCCGGCATTTTTTCATCCCTTAGATCGGCTGCATCTTGCGCATATCACTGAGCAAACGCTTCATGCGATGAATGCGGTCATGCTGGTCCGTAGGACGACGCATAGCGACGCTGGTGGAGAGAATATCGATGACAACCAAAGCGGCGATACGCGAAATCGTCGGAGTGTACATATTGGTGTTTTCAAGTGTCTCAACGATAAGCGAAACATCGCAATAATTGGTCAACGGCGAGTCTGAACCTGTCATCCCAATGACAGACGCACCGTTTTCCCGGGCGATGCGGGCGATTTCGATGATTGAACGTGTGGTGCCAGTATTGGAGATGACGAACGCGACTGCGCCCGGCTTCATCATCGATGCCACCATCAATTGTTGATGCGAATCCAGCTCGGCACCGCATGGCACGCCGAATAGTGGAAATTTCTGCTGTGCATCGCGTGCTACAATACCGGAGGCGCCGAAACCGAAAAACACAATTGAATTGCACTTTGTCAGGATATCGATTGCTTTGTGAAGAGCTTCCTTGTCCAATCGCGACCGCGCCCAGTCGAGGCTGGTCATCGTATAATCGAAGATCTTTTCTGCAACGACTTCGGGCTCATCCGTCTCAACCAACACTGAATGCGTAGCGGGCGTCCCGAGCGCCAGACTTTGAGCGAGCCTGATCTTCAGATCCTGGAAGCCAGAACAACCGATAGCCGTCGCGAAACGCAATACTGTTGGTTGGCTGACGTCGGCAAGCGTTGCAGTTTCGCTGACGGTTGCATTCATGATGCGGTGAGGGTCGTCGAGGACAACGTCAGCGACTTTACGATCCGACTTCCGCAGCTCCGGTCGCATTGTGCGAATAACTTCAATAATATTGCGACCATTCAGGCCACGCGTGTCACTACGCGCATCAGTATCCATTCAAGAAAATCCCTTTCGCGGCACAGAAGCCGGATCGCCTTTTCAATATGTTAGCGCATCGGCTCCAAAACCGGAATCGATTTTTGGCAAGCACCACGCATGGTTTCAATAGGTTAGAGCACTGTTTACAAGAGCGACCTTATTGCGTGCACGGTGTATATGAAGATCACCAGCAGATCGAGCCGCAGCGTCGATGTTTTCCGGCGCTTCGGTGTTGAAATCGAACAAGCCGTAGTGATGAGCGACCAGATCAGTAGCGCCTATATGCTGGGCGAGCGTGATCGCTTCCGCGAGTGTAAAATTGCCGGGAACACCGTTGTTCGAGAGTTCGGGTCTGCGACCGTTTACCGGTAATAACGCCACGTGGGGATTATAAGCGGCAACTTCGGCTTCCAACCCCTCAAAAGGTACGCAGTCACCAGAATGCCAGATACGGAGTGCCCCGCAATCAAACACATAACCGAGGAACTTGTGATCGCCATTCTGGTCTGTTTCCAGCGCTTCATGGGCAGCGCGGGTTGCTGCGATCTTGATTGGCTCCAGCGAATATCTCTCTTGAGCGTCGATCAATGCAAGGCGCTTTTCATCCACACTCGAGCGGATCAGAGCCTGTTTTTTCGTCGCCCGGGGAACAAGCAAGGTTGCGTTGGGATTCTGCGTCAGAAGCGCTGGTAGAGTGCCGGGATCCATATGGTCGGTATGAGCGTGTGTGCATGCGACGAGATCGACAAAGTGAATGCCGTCCGGCGCAACCGGAGGGGGCATCATGCGCATATGCGGTCTGCTTGTGTCTCTATATTTCTCGGCCAGGCTATCGGAAAGATAGGGGTCGATGACAATGCGTTTCTCGAAAGCCTCAAGCACAAAGCCTGCCTGGCCGAGCCAAAAAATACGAATGCCGGGTGTGGCTGGTCTGCGCAGATAATCCTCCAATGGAAGCGTTTCGGCAATTTCCTGCAAACATCCCGGCATTTCTAAGTCCTTTTAGTTTTTTAGTGCGGCGACCAGATTATCCGCTGCAATCTTGGTAGCCCTGTCTACGCTTTCCGCGGTGAAGCCACCGATGTGGCTGGTTGCAATGACTGCTGGATGCGCAGCAAGCTCCAGGGAGATCGGCGGTTCCTGTTCGAACACATCGGTTGCATAGTTTGACAACTGGCCACAGTTCAAGGCGTCGATAATGGCGCGGTCGTCGACCAATTTCGCGCGCGCCGTATTCACGAGAATGAGGCCGGGCTTTGCATTGGCCAATCGCTCGCGCGAGATTAAGGTCGAGCCATCACGAGGTGCAGGGCAATGTAGTGTGATGATATCGGTTTGAGCGATGATATCATCCACTTCGGCAAAGCTGAAAGCGTCTGCGGGAAGCCCAAGATCGGGCTTGAGCGGATCATAGCCCATGACTCTTGCCCCGACTGCTACCAGCATGCGTGCCACCTCGCGGCCAATCGCTCCACAGCCGATCACGCCAACGGTACGTCCGCGAATTTCGATGCCACGCTGACGTGGCCATCCACCCGCTTTGATACCGGTATCGGCCTGGGGGATAGAGCGCAGCGCGCTGAAGATCAGGCCAACCGCCAACTCGGCAACGCCCAACGAGTTTGCACCTTCTGCAATCAGCACTTTGATGCCGCGCTCGGTGAGCAACTCAACTGGAAGATTATCGGTGCCAACGCCGTTTCGGCTGATGGCTTTGAGCGATCGTGCTGCTTCGATGACACGAGGCGAGACCGGTTCAACACCAGCGAGCCAGCCCGAAACATCGCTCACGAGACGCACAAGCTCTTCCTCGTCAGGTGTTTTGCCGGGGGTGGAGTAGACGATTTCGAAGCCTGAATTGCGCAGGCTTTCGATATGCGGATGCGGCTCGGCGGTTAGCGAGCGTGGCGTAACGAGAATACGCTGTACCATCTCTACCGTCCTGCCGCTTCGATGGCGATTTCCGAAATCCGATCGAAAGCAGGCCCGCTTGTTGGAATGTCGATATGGAAGACTTCCGCGATTACCTGTGTCCAGCCATGTATGAAATAAGTCCAGCCGTCGACTACATTGAGTGATTTGGCCTGTTCCTGCGCGCGCGCTTGATCAAGGAAAACAAGATTGCCGCGATAGTTGAGGTCCCAAACCACCGACTTCTCAGGGAAGACCGCCGCGTTGGATAAAGGCGAGCCGGGAGCGTCTTTGCCGAGGCCGGTCGCATTGATGATGAACGAACCAGGCTTGAGGCTGTTGAGCACAGCGTCGTTGTCTTCGGGGCGTGGAGCGAGAATATACTCAACTGCAACGTCGCTCGCCACTTCGGCGTGAATGCGCTTGATTTCATCAAGACGATGCTGGCTGCGATTGGAAACAATAATACGTGCCGGCACATTCTCGCCGCGCGACTTACGCATCAGATGCCATGTGATAGCGATGGTGGAGCCACCCGCGCCCATTGAGAAAAGATCAGAGCTGGTGCGCTCGAAATAGTCGGCACCCAGAAAGCCATCTATGGCGAGGCCCGAGGAAATCGGATCTTTCGCATGGCAGATGAGTTTGCCATCTTTTTTAGAAATGCAACTCGTCTCATCCATCAACAGAGCATGGGGGTCGATCACGTCGAACATATCGCGGCAGGCGTGGAAGAGGTCGATCTTGTGTGTGGTAACAAGCGCCCCCATCGAAAGTGGATCGTTGCGGATAAACTCAACCGCTTCGCGGTAAGCCTCCGGATCGTCGTGTAGTTTAAAGTCGATACCCTTAATGACGGCATCTTTGAGGCCGAGATACTCGGCCCAGGCAGGGAACACCTTCATGATCGAGCTTTTGCCGGTGGTTACGCCGATAAAGTACAGCGTCGGCTGTGTAGCTGGCTGATACTTGCTCATGCTCGCTTCTCCAGGGCTTGGCGCGCCACGTTCACAGCGCTGGCGGCATTTTTCCTGATTGCGTCAAAGCGACCATCGCGGATGTCTTCGGTCTTGGCGATCCAAGTACCTCCCACGGCCACAACTTGCTTGATTGCGAGCCAGTCGCCGATAGTGTCTTCGGTGACGCCGCCGGTCGGAATGAATCGCACGCCGAGATGTGCGAATGGTGCGGCTATACCGGACAGCGCCTTCGGGCCGCCTGCAACGCCTGCCGGGAAGAATTTTGCCAGACGGACGCCCTGTGCTGTGGCAAGCGTCAGATCCGTCGGCGTCATGATGCCGGGGCAGAATGGCAGATTAGTTTTGGATGCTGCGTCAACAATGCGCGGATCATAGCCGGGCGCCAGACCAAAGCGTGCACCGCTTTCGATAGCTTTGTCGAGATTGGTAGTGTCAAGAATTGTGCCAGCACCAATGCAAAGTTCTGGTCGCGCATCACGGATTGCTGCCAGCACGTCCGCGGCAGCTTCGGTGCGGAATGTGATTTCTGCAACTGGTAAGCCGCCTTCAAGCAGTGCGTCGGCCAGAGGAACGGCATCTTCCGCGCGCTCGATCGCGATAACAGGAACGACACCAAGGCTGGCGATAAGGTCTATAGGATTGCTCATGGCAACACCCTTCAAATTGAATTTTCGACTGATGGTTCTTCGCGAACTCAGGCGTACTCACGCATCACGGCGTTGACGGTCGCTGGATCACGCGGTTTGTAGTTCGGATTTTCGATGAGCTCCCAGCCGCCGCCGGGCTTTGCGATCACTCGATGTCGCATTCCATTCGACTTCTCAATGATTCCGTAGTCTTGGCCGCTGTCGGATGGATAGGCGAAGACCATCACGAGATCGGTGTCACCGACATTGATCGAACGATGGATCCAGAACGGCGGAACATAACAAATGGTCTGCGCGGTGATTTCGATGATTCGGGTTTCGCCGGCTGGTGATTCGAGCTGCATCAAACCTTGGCCACTCTGGCCGTAGTAAATTTCCGGGCGGTCCGCCTTGGCATGAATGTGACCTCGGGTGAGGAAGAATTCATTCCCGACACGTCCCGGATTCATGCGGGTGATACCATAGATCAGATCGCCGCTATGAGCGCCCGGTTTAAAGTCTTCGACGTCATAGACAACCGTGTTTCCGTGCGTTTCGCGCAAGGCTTCGAAAGCCTTTTCGTCGCCGTAAAGTCCCACGAGATCGTTCAGGCGCTTTTCGTAGCGGCCAGTATTGCCGCTCATGCCGCCAGAATTTGGATTGACGACGCTCACTACAGGTTCGCGTAACATGTATTCCTCCATTTCGTAGTGAAATTACATAAAATAGGATATCAGCACAATCAAGTGGGTCATATGAGATAAATTTTTGGTATAATCGTTACAAATTTGTCGTTTAAATTATTGACGCTGCAAATTTGTGTAATTATGCTACCCAAATCTAATAAGATCGGTAGGAGCCGATCGTTCCAGGAGGAGATTTCCAAATGCAGGGCTTGAAATCTGTAATGTTGAAAATGTCGCTTGCTACGGCGTCGTCACTGATGGCGCTCGCGGTTGCGCATGCGGCCGATTGCAAGATTGGCATTTCGATGAAGACGCTCGATGCGCCTTACTTTGCAGCGCAGGAAGTTTCGGCGAAGAAGCGGGCGGAAGAGCTGGGTTGCGAAGTCTTGACTGCCGATGGGCAGAACGACCTCAACAAACAGGTTTCGGATGTTGAGGATATGGTTGCGCAGGGTATTAACGCGCTCATTATCAATCCGCGCGACAGCAAGGGGCTTGTTCCGGCTGTGAACGCTGCGACTGCAGCTGGCGTAAAAGTTTTCGTGGTTGATTCCACGCTTGATCCCTCGGCAAATTTCGTCACGCTGGTTCAGTCATCCAATGCAAACAATGGTCAGCTCGTCGGGCAGTGGCTCGCTAATCAGACCAAGGGAAAAGACCTCAAGATCGCTCTGATCTCGGGCGATAAGGGCAATGAAGTTGGTCAGGAACGTCGGCTTGGCGTGTTGGCCGGGCTCGTTGAAGGCCAGTTACGCAATGAAGGCCGTGTCCGTTTTGAAGTTGTCGGCCAGGGTTGGGGCATGTGGAACAATGAAGGCGGTCTGAAGGCCATGGAAGATCTCCTGACAGCCAATCCCGATATCAATGTCGTTCTCGGTGAAAATGACTCGATGGTTCTCGGTGCTCGTAAGGCGTTGGAACAGTCCAATCAACTCGATGGTGTACTTCTTCTCGCAGCAGCTGATGGCCAGAAAGAAGCTATGGCGATGATCAAGGAGGGCAAATACGGTGCCACCGGTCTGAATGATCCGGCACTCGTAGCGGCGACCGCTGTTGACCTTGCGAAGAAGGCAGTTGACGGCACCTTGCCGGCTGATACGTCGAAGGTCACCTACACGACGCCTGTCGCTATCACCAAAGACAATGTGGACAAATATTACAAGCCGGACGCGGTGTTCTAAGATTATCTGCCTTCATAGTGCAGCCAGTCTGGTAGTGAAAGACTGGCTGCACTATGGGATTGTCCGAGGAGGCGATTCAGTCAGATGCATGGCGTCTGGGGAGTTTCGCAAGCGGTCGCGAGGTGACCATTTCTTACGGGCTGAACTGAAATTCGGGTGGAGCGTCCTGGGTCTTGAAGATCTGGAATGATTGAAATGGAAAATCTTGTAGAGCTGTCCGGCATAGCGAAGTCATTTGGCGGAGTTCATGCGCTTCGTGGTGTCGATTTCGCGCTTCGTGCAGGCGAAGTTCATGCTTTGCTTGGTGAGAATGGGGCCGGCAAATCGACGTTGATGCGCGTTCTCGGCGGGGAGTTTTCGCCCACTCGTGGCGAAGTTAAAGTCGCGGGCGAAGTGCAGCATTTTCGCGGCCCTATGGATGCGATGTCCAAAGGTATCGCCGTCATTCATCAGGAAATGGCGCTGGCAACTGATCTGACCGTTGCCGAAAACATCTTTATGTGGATGCTGCCATCGGTCATTTCATGGCCAGAGCTCAACAGCCGCGCCAAAGAACTTATTACGAGCCTTGGATTTTCCATTTCTCCCAGTGCTCTTGTCGGCGATCTTCCCATCGCGCATCAGCAGGTTGTTGAGATCGCGAAAGCCTTGTCACGCAATGCGCGCGTGATGGTGTTTGATGAGCCTACCGCCGTGCTGTCCGCACGTGATGCAAACCGTCTCCTCGACATCATCCGTACACTGCGCGAGCGCGGCGTTGGTATCATTTACATCTCGCATCGCCTGGATGAAGTTTTCAGCATCGCCGATCGTATTACGATCATGAAGGATGGCACCTCCATCACCACGACTGAATGTGCGTCTGTAACGGTTGATGATGTCATTCGTCTCATGGTCGGCCGCCCGCTGAAGGCGCTTTTCGGTGAGGATGTTGAGCGGAAAGTTGGCAATGAGGTTCTGCGTATCGAAGAACTCTCGGACGGCTCCCGTATCAAGGGCGTGTCACTGACAGTCAAGGCTGGTGAGATTATCGGCCTCGGTGGCCTTGTCGGGGCGGGGCGTACAGAACTTATGCGACTGGTTTTCGGTGCGGAGCGCGCGAAATCAGGACGGATTTTCGTCCACGGCAAAGAAATAACCATTCGTAACCCGCGTGACGGTGTGAAGGCTGGCATCGGTCTTGTACCCGAAAGTCGCAAGGATCAGGGTTTGATCCTCGACTTCCCGATCCGCGTTAATTCTACCATGGCGAAACTCGCCCCTTTGGTGAACTTCTTTGGTTTCGTCAAAGGCGGCGCGGAGCGTTCTACTGTTGAGACGCTGTCAAAACGTTTGCGTCTAAAGGCGGGCAGTATCGAAGATCCGGCATCAAGCTTGTCGGGCGGCAATCAACAGAAGGTAGTTCTGGCCAAGTGGTTTCATGCCGATGGCGACGTACTGATTTTCGATGAGCCCACCCGTGGCGTCGATGTTGGCGCCAAGACGGAAATCTATTCGCTCATCAAATCGCTTGCGGCTGAGGGCCGGGCGGTCGTGGTGATTTCCTCCGAGCATCTTGAGCTTTTTGGTCTGTGCGACCGGATTTTGGTCATGCGCGAAGGCGCGGTGACGGGTTCGTTGCAGCCAGAGGAATACTCTGAAGAAAATTTGTTGAAGCTTGCCATGGTCAACACGGCCAGCGCAGAGCTTTCTACAGCAGTTAATTGATTGGATGAAACTGTGACCGAAGTTGTTGAAACGCCGAAGAAAAACTTCAATGCCGGAGCTCTTCTCAACCGGTATGGCACCGTTGCCATTCTGATTGCAGTTCTGATCGTAGCTGCCTCCTTGTCGAATGTGTTTCTGACTGAACGTAACATCATGAATGTGCTGCGTCAGGTGGCTGGCCCAAGTCTGATGGCGGTTGGCATGCTGTTCGTCATTCTGACACGCGGGATCGATTTGTCGGTCGGTTCTGTGGCTGCACTGGGAAGTGTGTTGTCTGCGATACTTATCCAGCAATATGGGACGGGAATGGCTATCGGCGGTGTACTGCTTGCTGGTGCTGCCTGTGGGCTCGTATCCGGTATTCTGGTGGCGTATCTCAAGCTGCCACCTTTTGTGACGACCCTTGCAGTCATGACCATCGCGCGGGGGCTCGCTTTCATCTTGTCGTCCGGCCAGCCGATCATGATGGGTGAGGCTGGTTCCGCGGTAACAGCCTTTGGTTCCGGTACGCTTGGTAGTATTCCATATCCTGTCATTCTCATGATCGTTGTATTCGTGATTGCCGGTGCGGTTCTCACCTTCACACGCTTCGGTCGCTTGGTTAAGGCCATAGGCTCCAATTCTGAAGCTGTTCGCCTGTCGGGTATCTCGGTCTCTTATTATACGCTGTCGGTTTATGTAATTTCCGGTGTTTTGGCTGCTGCTGCCGGTATCATCTCCACAAGTCGTACCGGTATCGGGTCGGCCAATATCAGCGTCGGTGCCGAACTTGATGCAATCGCGGCGGTTGTTATCGGTGGCGCGAGCCTGATGGGCGGTCGCGGCGGTGCGTTTAACACCTTCATTGGGGTCATCACTCTTGGGATTATCGCAAATATGATGAACCTTGCGCGTGTTCCGGGCTATCATCAGCAGGTCTTCATGGGCTGCATCATCATCGGCGCGATGCTTCTTCAGTATGCGTCGAGCTGGCTGCGCAAGTCGTAAGACAACCATCCGTCCTCCCAAAAATCAATGACGTGTTCCATGCCAAATGAACTCTCACTTGCAATAGACGTCGGAACGGGCAGCGTGCGCGCTGCCCTTATGGATGGCCGTGGCAATATAGTCGCGATTGCCGCCCGTGAACACGAACAGATTGTGCCGCAATTTGGCTGGTCGGAGCAACGTCCTGCAGACTGGTGGCAGGGTGTGATCGCGTCGATCCGTGAGGTACTGGATAGGGTGCCGGATGCGAGAGATAGGATTGTAGCCGTCGCTGCCTGTGGGCAGATGCACGGCACGGTACTTGTTGGGGATAAGGGTGAACTGGTGCGCGAGACCGCCCCATTGTGGAACGACAAGCGCACTGTCGATTATGTAACTGCCTTTGAAACAAAACACCGCCCCGCAGATTATCTGGCGCACAGCGCTAATCCAGCAGCACCCTCGTGGCCGGGCTTCAAATTGCAATGGCTGCGCGATCACGATGCGCGGGCTTTTGCGCGCGCTGCCGCCATTCTGATGCCGAAGGATTACATTAATCTGAAGCTTACTGGCGAAATCGCGATGGATCGCAATGACGGCGGCGCGAGCTTCCTAATGGACCCGCGCACGGGTGACTGGTCGCAACATATGGTTGAGTTGCTTGGTCTAAATCGCCAGCAGCTTGCACCATTACGAAACCCCACTGAGATTCTCGGCAGTGTCACGGCAGAAGCCGCGCGGGATACAGGTCTTCTTGAGGGGACGCCGGTTCTGGTTGGGGGTGCGGATTATCCGGTCGCATTGCTTGGTTCTGGTGTTTGCCGTCCGGGTGTTGGCTCGGAAGTGATGGGTACCTCTGCCATTATCACGGCGATAGCAGACAAGCCCTTGCTCGACCCATCCGTCTGCAATGTCGGTACGGTAGAAGGAAACTGGGGCGCATTCATGTTGCTGGAATCCGGCGGCGATGCCATGCGCTGGGCTCGTCGTGCGTTCCACGACAAACAGGTTTCTTATGAAGAAATCGTGGCAAAGGCGGCAGACGCGCCTGCTGGCTCCGAACGTCTTTTCTTCATGCCTTATCTTACGGGCGAGCGCCTCGGCGAACATCGCAACGCTCGCGCGCAGTATTTTGGTATCGGTGCAGCACATGGCATTGAACATCTTCATCGTTCAGTGCTGGAAGGTGTGGCCTTTGCCGTGAAACGTCACATCAATATTCTAGATAGTATTTCCGGCTCCAAGCTTGAACGCGTGATCGCGTCTGGCGGTGGTGCGAAGACGGAGTTGTGGCTGAAAATCAAGGCAAGTGTCTATGATATCCCAATTCTCGTCCCGAAGGAGGCCGAGTGCGGTCTGGTCGGTTGTGCGATCATGACAGCGGCTGCAACGGGGCGCTACTCAAGCGTAGAAGATGCCGCCGACGCGCTTGTGCAATATTCGACAGAGATCAAGCCGGACTCGAGATGGTCAGAAATTTATGCGCCGATGCAGGCTTTCTTTGAGAAGCTCTATACGCACAGCCAGTCGCTTTATGACGATCTCGATGGGTTGCCGCAATGAGTACATGTGCAGTTCTTTTTGATATGGATGGCACGCTCGTTGATAGCGAGCCATTGCATTATGAGACACTTCTGGAAGCTATCGCGACCTTTTCGGGCACAGTGCCGGATGATTTCGAAAACCGCGTAACTGGCACGACGATAGTAGATTGCCACACCATGCTCCGAAACGAGACTGGCTTTACAGCCGATCTCGATGCATTCATCAAAGCGAAATATGCAGCTTATGTCAGTGGGGCAATCCGGTTGAAATTACGCCCTGGTGCGGCGGAAATTCTAGCCTATCTTGATGAGGCTGGCATTCCTTACGCGATTGTTTCCAATTCGGACCGTATGCTCATGGATGCAAATCTGCGTGCTGTCGGGTTGCAGCGCCCTAATTTCATTAGTGTATCCCGAAATGATGTGCGTGAAGGCAAGCCTGCTGCGGAACCCTATTTGCGCGGTGCCTATCTGCTTGGGATCGAGCCGTCGCAATGCATTGTTGTAGAAGACAGTGTGCCGGGTGCTCATGCGGGTCTTGCTGCTGGCATGACTGTTATCGGGTGGCCAGAGCCGCACCGCACCGACCTCATTTTTCCGAACGGCGTTGTAACCGCCAATCCTGAAAACCTTCTTTCCAGTTTGCAGCCGCTTTTGAGCGCGGTTGTCCAATAGCAAGCCAGACAAGGATAGCATTCCATGTTTCTCGAAAAGTTCAGAATTGACGGCAAAATTGCTGTCGTCACGGGCGCCGCGCGTGGCATAGGCCTTTCTGCCTCTGAGGCGCTGGCGGAAGCTGGAGCAAAGGTAGTGCTCACCGATATGAGTCAGGAACTGCTGGACAAGGCTATCACTGCACTCGCCGCCAAAGGCTACAGCGTCGAGGGCGAACTGCTGGATGTGACGGATGTTGAAGGCGTTCAGCGCGTGCATGATTCAATTATTGCTCGACATGGCCGCGTCGATATTCTCGTCAACAATGCCGGTATCGCGATCAGCAATCATCCTGCTGAAACCATGGCCGATGACGTCTGGAACAAGGTGATCGATGTTAATCTGAACGGTGTGTTCTGGTGCTGCCGCGCATTTGGCAAGTCGATGCTGGAAAATGGCTCAGGCAATATCGTCAATGTGGGTTCCATGTCCGGTTTCGTGGTCAACCGCCCGCAGGAACAGGCGAACTACAATGCATCCAAGGCGGCAGTGCACCACCTGACACGTTCGCTGGCTGCTGAATGGGGCGCGCGTGGGGTTCGCGTTAACTCGGTAGCGCCGACCTATATCGACACAGAAATGAACAAATACGTCTATGATGATCCTGAAATGTATCGTCATTGGGTTGGTGGCACACCAATGAACCGTCTTGGGCGCACGGACGAAGTCGCCTCTGTCATTCTTTTCCTTGCAAGTGATGCATCAAGCCTGATGACAGGCTCGATTGTTCTAGCCGATGGAGGCTATGTATGCTGGTAAACGCAGTTTCAACCGTGCGTGGTGCGCGCTTTCCTGGTCGCTACATTCAAGGCGCGGGCGTTATCTCGCGTCTTGGAGAAGAGGCTGCAAGCTTCGGCGATAAGGCAGTGGTTCTTCTCGACAATGGTATTTTTGACATCCTTAAGCCAAAGGTCGATGCGGCTTTTGCGTCTGGTCCGGAAGCGCGCATCGTGCGCCATGGCGGAGAGTGCTCCGAAAGCCAGATCGCAGCTCTTGTTACACAGGCTCGCGAAGCAGGTGCGAAAGTGGTTATCGGCGTTGGCGGTGGCAAGGCGCTCGATACGGCAAAAGCTGCAGCGCGCGATCTCGGTCTCCCATCGATCATCTTCCCAACGATTGCAGCATCTGATGCGCCATGCAGCGCTCTTGCTGTGGTTTATAATGACGATGGCTCAGTGGCTTATGATACGTTTCTGCCAAGCAATCCCAATCTGGTTTTGGTGGATACTGGGCTGATTGCACAGGCTCCGGCACGCTTCCTCGCTGCTGGTATCGGCGATGCACTTGCAACTTTTTACGAAGCGGACTCCTGCCGCCAGTCTGGCGCTTTCAACTGCATGAAAATGCAGGGTGTGAGCCTTGCATTCGAGGTCGCGCGCTTCTGCCGCGATACGATTTTTGAGTTTGGCGCCGCTGCGCTCAGGGAGTGCGATGCCAAGCAGGCTGGCCCGGCGATGGAACGCGTGATCGAAGCGAATATTTTGCTTTCGGGCGTCGGTTTTGAGTCCGGCGGTGTGGCCGCCGCCCATGCTATCCATCATGGTCTTTGCGAATTGGATGATGTTCATCATCATCTGCATGGTGAAAAAGTCGCCATTGGTGTTCTCGCTGGTCTCAAGTTGCATGGTGCGGAAGAAGAATTCCAGAAGGTTCGCGAATTCTGTCTCTCCGTACGTCTGCCAACCCGTCTTGCCGATATCGGCATTGAAGACGCGACGGATGAAAAACTGGAAATCGTTGCCAAGCGCGCCTGTCGCGCAGGTGAGATCATTCACAATGAGCCGATCAAGGTGACGCCCGATATGGTCGGCGCCGCACTTAAGCAGCTCATCTAGCATTTATAGGGAGGTTATCATGCAGGAAGTTATTTCGTCTTTTGCCAAAGACCTGTTTGCAGGCAAGCGTGTTCTGGTTTCGGGCGCAACGAGTGGTATCGGTCTTGAAATGGCGCGCGGATTTGCAGCGCTTGGTGCTTCTGTTGCTGCCAGCGGTAGCTCGGTCGCCAAGATCGAAAAGGCTGAGAAAGACAATGCCAATAAGGGCATTGAGTTCTATGAACTCGACGTACGCAGCAATGACGATGCCATTACGTTCATGGAGAAGCAGACACGGATCGACGTGCTGATCAACGCGCAAGGTGTCGCGCGCGACACGGCAGAATGGGAGAATGACGTGTTCAACGATGTCATGGACATCAATCTGAACAGTGTTTTCCGCCTCACCATGGCCGCATATCCGAAGCTCAAGGAAAGCAAAGGTTCGGTGATCGCGATTGCTTCGATGTTGAGCTATCTCGCCGATACAGGTGTGCCATCCTACACCGCGAGCAAGACCGGTATTCTCGGCCTGACCCGCGTTCTCGCTCATAAGTTTGGCCCAGACGGTGTGCGTGTCAACGCTATCGGACCGGGCTATCATCGCACGGATATGACGCGTGCTCTTTGGGAAAACCCAGCTACAGAAAAGCCAATCGCGCAGCGTGCAGCGTTGAAGCGCTGGGGAGAAACTGAGGATCTGGTTGGCGCAGCTCTATTCCTTGCTTCGCCTGCGGCAAGTTTCATCACCGGGGTCACGCTGCCTGTCGATGGCGGGTTTCATACCGGTTGTCTGTAGGAAGACGCAAGCAGCTCTTCTCTTATAGAGCGATCAAAACCGTTCAATGAGAGCGCTATAAGATAGCTAAATCAGATAAAGCTGCTCGTGCGAGAAATCCCTGCAAAGTCTCGACGGTGCCATTGGCTAAGCTCGTGGCACCGTCGGTGTGGCCTTTGGCGATCGTTATCGGTTTGTGCTGTTATTTTTTGTAATTTAAATACAAGACTATGTAACAAATTAATCGAATTCCCTCAAAAAATGCCGTATAATGCCATTGACAATTATTAAAATGAATATTTACTACATTTATGATAATTTAGATACCTAGGCTATTTCCGCCTGTGGTGCTTATGAGTTGCAATGGGAGGTTGAAATGGGATTGTTTTCACGCCGTTTAACGTGTGGACTTTTTGCGATTGCGGTGACATCCGCTGCAGGTCTGACTGTCGCAAATGCACAAACACCGGTTAGTGCTTGCGTTATTACAAAGACGGATACCAATCCGTTTTTTATAACTATGAAAAATGCCGCGATCGAGGAAGCTAAGAAGCAGAACATTAAGCTCTCAATGTATGCCGGTCGCGACGATGGCGACAGTATCAGCCAGATCGAAGCGCTTGAAACCTGTATTCTGGCCGGCGTGAAAGGCATTCTGATCGATCCATCAGATAGTAAAGCAGTGGTTCCGGCTATTCAGAAAGCTCGCGCAGCAGGTATCATGGTTATTGCGTTTGACAGCCCTGTTGAACCTTATGATGCGGTGGACGCCACCTTTGCTACAGACAATTTCAAGGCAGGCGCGTTGATCGGCCAATGGGTCAAAGCAAAGCTTGGCGACGAAGCCTCCAATGCGCGTATTGCATTTCTTGATCTCAATGCCTCTCAGCCGACGCTGGACGTACAACGCGATCAAGGGTTCATGACCGGCTTCGGGATTGACACTAAAAACGTTAATGTCATCGGCGATGAAGATGACAAACGGATTATCGGTCACGACGTCACCAATGGTAATGAAGAGGGTGGCCGATCTGCGATGGAGAATCTGCTCCAACGCGATCCATCCCTCAACGTCGTCTATACCATTAATGAACCTGCTGCTGCAGGAGCATTTGAGACACTGAAGTCGCTCGGCATGTCAGATAAGGTTCTGCTCGTCTCCATTGATGGCGGCTGTCAGGGTGTGAAGAATATTAAGGCTGGAACACTTGCTGCGACGTCACAGCAATATCCAAGCCGAATGTCTGTCCTGGGCATTCAGGCAATTCGCAAATGGGTTGACACCGGCGAGAAGCCAAAGCTCGAAGACGGCACACACTTCTTCGATACAGGCGTTTCGCTTGTAACTGATGATGCGGTCGAGGGTATCTCTTCAATCAGCGTTGAAGAAGGCCTGGAGAAGTGCTGGGGCTGAAAAAACTTCGCTATCCTCGAAGATTTGGCGCGTGGCTCCGGGTCTTCGAGGAACATATAGTTCCAGCTTTCAATAAGGCTACTGCCAAATTGACTTCGTGCTGGAAGAGTTCATGGGCAAGATCATGACACAAGTAGACGACTTTGAAAGCGTGATACGTAACAGTGATACACGCGTTGCAAAATTCCAATCGAAGCGATCCTTCGGACGGTTTGTTCAAGATAGTATCCACGGCAATCCAGCAATCATCCCATTATTGATTCTGCTGTTGACCGTTACCGGCTTCGGCCTGTTGACGAGTGGCCGGTTCTTCTCGGCTTTCACTTTGACCCTTATTCTCCAACAAGTGGCAATCGTCGGAATTGTCGCTGCCGCGCAGAGCTTGGTCATTCTCACCAAGGGCATTGATCTGTCGGTTGGTGCGATCATGGTTCTGACGTCGGTTGTGATTGGTGCCTGTGTGTTCCGTTATGGCCTTCCTGCACCCCTGGCAATTTTGATTGGACTGGCTCTTGGTGCTCTCTGTGGTTACATCAACGGCGTTCTTGTTTCGGTGGTGAAGCTGCCAGCCTTTATCGTAACGCTTGGTACATGGCAGATATTCCTCGCCAGCAACTTCATTTACTCGGGCAATGAGACAATACCCAGTGCACGAATTTCGGAAACGGCACCGTTGCTGCAGTTTTTCGGACAATCAGTGCAGTTTGGGGGGGCAGTCTTTACCTATGGTGTGATTGCCATGGTGCTACTCATCGGCCTGTTATGGTATGTGCTTAATCATACCGCATGGGGTCGGCATGTTTATGCGGTGGGTGACGATGCGGCTGCTGCCGAACTGGCAGGCGTTCAGGTTCGCCGCATGTTGATCAGCGTTTACATTCTCTCAGGTGTTATCTGTGCATTTGCGGGTTGGGTTTTGATCGGCCGTCTTGGGTCTGTCACGCCGACCGCGGGACAGTTCACCAATATTGAGTCGATCACCGCGGTTGTTATTGGCGGTACATCGTTATTTGGCGGACGCGGTTCCATTATGGGCACAATCTTTGGTGCACTTACGGTAGGTTGTTTTTCGCTGGGGTTACGGCTTGTTGGAGCCGATCCACAATGGACTTACCTGCTCATCGGCGTTCTATCGATTGTCGCCGTTGCCATTGACCAAGGATTGAGAAAGGTCAATCTGTGATGTCTGCAAATCCAATTTTCAAAGCACGCGGTCTGACGAAACGCTACGGCCATGTTGTGGCACTGGATGGAGCGGATTTCGATCTCTACCCTAACGAAATCCTTGCGGTTATTGGAGATAATGGTGCGGGTAAGTCATCATTGATCAAAGTGCTGTCTGGCGCGACGAAGCCGGACGCAGGCGAGATCGAATTGATGGGAAAGTCAGTTCATTTCCGTTCTGCATTGGAAGCACGTGAAGCGGGCGTCGAAACTGTGTACCAGAATTTGGCGCTTTCCCCGGCTCTGTCCATCGTTGATAACATGTTTCTTGGACGCGAAATCCGCAAAACTGGCTTTTCAGGGCAATTTCTTCGTCGCCTTGATCGTAAAAAAATGCGCGAAGTCGCTCGCGAAAAGCTCTCCGAACTGGGATTGATGACGATCCAGAATATCGACCAGCCTGTGGAAGGTCTGTCAGGGGGGCAAAGACAGGGAATTGCGGTCGCCCGTTCGGTCGCGTTCGCTTCGCAAGTTATCATTCTTGATGAGCCGACCGCCGCTCTCGGTGTGAAGGAGTCGCGCAAAGTACTCGACCTCCTGCTGGATGTTAAGAAACGCGGGCTGCCGATCGTACTGATCAGTCACAATATGCCGCATGTTTTTGAAGTTGCAGACCGTATTCATATTCAGCGGCTTGGAAAGCGCGCGGCTGTCGTGACACCATCAGAGATTTCCATGTCTGATGCAGTCGCCATCATGACTGGGGCTAAAACATTATAGGGCTAGAGCGTTTCACCTTTTAACGGAACCCTATCCGGCATTTTCCAAATAGTTTTGGCATTCGGCGGGCTGGATGGTTTCGACCAGCCTGCCGATATGACGCCATGTGTCTTCGATGGTGCGCTTTTGTGCATTTCTCATCCAATGCTTGATCTTGGAAAAGGCTTGTTCGATCGGATTGAGGTCCGGCGAATAGGGCGGAAGGAACCAGAGCCGCGCACCGGCGGCTTTGATCAATTGACGGATGGTTGCCGACTTATGGCTGCCGAGATTGTCCATGACGACGATGTCGCCTGGCTTGAGCACCGGGACCAACTGCTGCTCGACATAGGCGCGAAAACATGGCCGTTAATCGGTCCGTCGAAGACACAGGGGGGCTGTAAGCTGATCGTTTCTCAAAGCGCCCAGGAATGTCAGCGTGCGCCAGTGGCCATGCGGTGCAAATGCCCGCAGTCGCTTGCCTTTAGGGCCCCAGCCCCTGATCGGCGACATGTTGGTCTTGATCCAGGTCTCATCAATGAAGACCAGCCGTTCGCGATCGAGATGATTTTGCAGGGTCTTCCACCGCTGTTTTTTGCGAGCGACGTCGGCACGAGCTTGCTCAGGGCGAACAGCGTTTTTTTAAAAGCGTAGCCCTTCACTGCGAATGAATTCCCAGATCGTATTGTGCGAGACGGAAATACCCCGCTCGGTCAATGCCGCCTTCAGGCCATGCAGTGTCAGGTGGGGGGTCTCGGCGAGCCGTTGCACAATGACATCACGATGCGGTTCGAGTATCCGCTTGCGGTGTCCGCCCGTCTTGCCTGGATGAACCGATCCGGTCGCACGATGGCGCTGGGACCATTTTACAACTGAAGACGCGGCAATTTCAAACCTCGTCGCCACTGAACGAATGCTTTTGCCACTCAGTACGGCGGCAACAACGCGTTCTCGAAGATCATTCGATATCGGTGCGGTCATCAGACGCTGGCCTCCATCCAGCCAGCAACAATGAATCAGAACAAAACTGATTTGGGAAGCGCATTCGATTCAGTGAAAAACGGAAACGCTCTATATTATCGAGCTGCGGGAAAAATAGCTGGGTGCTATCAAGTGCAGCACTCGGTCGGCGTCTGACTTAGTGAAGTCCAGGAATTGCAGCAACCAGACTGCGAGTGTAGGCATTGGCCGGGTTGCCGAAAATTCGGCTCGGCGGACCAGATTCCACGACTGTACCGCGATGCATGACTAAAACATCATCGCAAATTTGGCTGGCAACCCGCAAGTCGTGCGTGATGAAGATAATCGCAAGGTCACGATCCTTCTGCACTTTTTGCAATAATTCAAGAATCTGGGCCTGTATCGAGACGTCGAGGGCAGAAACCGCTTCGTCGGCAATCAGAATTTCGGGGGCGAGCATAAGGGCGCGTGCAATGCCGACGCGTTGTCTCTGCCCGCCTGAAAACTCGTGCGGAAATCGTTCCATGGCGCCGCGATCAAGACCGACCAGTTCGAGTGTTTCCAGTGCACGCTTGCGAACCTCTTTGGGTTCTTGCCCATGGGTGATCGGCCCCACCGTCAGGGACATACCGATCGTATGGCGCGGATTGAGGGAAGCGAAGGGGTCTTGAAACACCATTTGGATGCGGGGGCGAAGCGGACGAAACTCCGCTTCCGATAGTGGAGCAATATCTTTCGACTCGAAGAAAATGTTTCCGGAATCGACGTCCGTCAGTTTCATGAGGACTCGTCCGAGAGAGCTTTTTCCCGAGCCGCTTTCGCCAACGACACCCAGAGTTTTTCCGCGCTTTAAAGTGAAACTCACTTCTTGAAGCGCTGGGACAACACGCTTTCGGCCAAACATGCCTGAACCAACGTGATAGGTCTTCGTCAGTTTGGATGCTTCAAGTATGATATCTGATTGTTCGGCGGCTGTTCTATCGTCCTCGCGCATATGAGGAATGGCTGCGATGAGACGTTGGGTGTAAGGGTGCTTCGGGTTCACGAGCACGTCTGCGGCAGAACCTTGTTCAACCAGATTGCCCTTCTCCATCACGATCACGCTGTCGGCGATTTCAGAAACCACGCCGAAGTCGTGCGTGATAAACATGACACTCATGCCTTTACGCTTTTGAATCTTGCGTATGAGGTCCAAAATCTGCGCTTGCGTCGTAACATCGAGTGCTGTCGTGGGTTCGTCAGCGATCAGGACATCGGGGTCGAGCGCCAAAGCCATTGCGATCATGACACGCTGACGCTGTCCGCCTGACAGTCGGAATGGATATTGATGTTGAATGACTTCCGGTTCAGGCAGTCCAACTTCGGTCAGAAGTTCCACAATTTTGGCCTTGCGTTTCGCAGCATCACCATAGTCATGGGCGACGAGAACTTCCTCGATCTGGTCGCGAATAGTCATCAATGGGTTGAGGGACGACAAAGGATCCTGAAATATGATCGATACAGATTTTCCACGCAGAAGCCTGCGCTGACGCTCAGGCATATTGAGGAGGTCCGAACCCTTGAAGTCGATTTCGCCTCCTGATATTTGCATGGTGGATGGTAACAGCCCCATGATCGTATTTGCTGTGACTGACTTACCAGAACCAGATTCACCAATGATGCATAGGATTTCACCAGCCCGGAGCTGGAAGGAAACATTGCGGACTGCGAATTGTCTGTCCATGCCCCTGGGCAGCCCAATGCTCAAGTTACGCACTGATAAAATAGCATCGACCGACGTGCTGTTGTCCGTGGCTGAAACTGTGCTCTGCATCATGGTTGTTCCCGAAAATCAGTTGTGGTGGTGAGGGCTTGGAAGTCTCATTTTGTTGGGATGCTCTGCATCCTGGAGAGAGCCGCAAACTCTGCGGCCCTCGCTTCTCGGATGCTGTTAGCCCTGAATATAGACCAGATGAGTTTCGGTGAATTCATACAGCCCATGCTTGCCGTCGGCGCCACCAATGCCGGATTTGCGGCGACCCGCGTGAAAGCCCTGCATCGCTTCAAAGTTTTCGCGATTGATATAAGTTTCACCGAATTTGAGTTCACGGCAGGCCTTCATCGCTGCATTGAGATTGGATGTGTAGATGGACGAAGTCAGGCCATAGTCGGAGTCATTGGCAAGCGCGATTGCTTCATCGAGACTGTCGACGATCTGGATTGGCAGCACGGGGCCAAACGTCTCTTTTCGCATGATGTCCATGTGGGACTGTGCGTTAACGATCAGTGTCGGTTCGTAATGGAAGCCCGACGGGCGGTCTGCAATCTTGCCGCCAGTGACAATTTTCGCGCCATCAGCTACCGCTGTTTCGACGGCTCGGGAAACCTTGTCGAGACCGGCCTGATTGATCAGTGGACCCATCTCTAGGTCGGTTTCTTGTGATGGGTCGCCATATCGGGTTGCTTCAAAGAGAGCTTTGAGCTTTTCCACCAGCGAGTCGTGAACCGGACGCTCCACATAGACCCGCTCGGCACAGTTGCAAACCTGTCCGGTATTGATGACACGTGAATCGTAGATGGCTTTGGCGGCAAGATCGAGATTGGCATCGGCCAGAACAATCGCCGGTGCTTTGCCACCCAGTTCGAGATTAATGCGTGTCAGATTTTTCCCTGCGGCCTGCATGATGTGCGAACCGGTCGCAACGCTGCCGGTAAAGGTGATCAGATTCACGTCCGGGTGATTGACGAGCGCTTCGCCGGAGGATGCGCCGCGACCGCCAACCAAGTTGAACACTCCCGCGGGCAGATCGGTTTCGGCCACGAGCTGCGCAAAGATGAAAGCGTTGATGGGCGTTTCTTCGCTGGGCTTGATGACAATCGTATTGCCCGTAATGAGCGCGGGAGCGAGCTTGCGCGCGATGAGGAAGAACGGGAAGTTCCAGGGTAAGATTCCCACAACCACGCCGATTGGCTTGCGCAGCAAAAGCATTGTCTCGTTCGGGCGATCACTGGTCAGGATTTCGCCTTCGAGGCGGCGTGCCCACTCTGCCATATAGTCGATATAGTCGGCGGTAAAGTCAACTTCGACTTGGGCGAGGCCAGCCGTTTTACCTTGTTCCTTGATGATGACAGCTGCAAGCTCGATGCGATGTTGCCGAATCTTCCCCGAAATCTGGCGCAAGTACTGAGCGCGCTCGACAGCGGGACGTTTCTCCCAGGCCGTCAACGCCTTTCGAGCCGCTTTGACAGCGTGATAGACATCCGCTTCCGATGAATCCGGAACGCGCCCCAACAGGTCGCCTGTCGCGGGATTGAACACATCGATGTAATTGTCGGCGATGCCAGTAAAGGCACCATCGACATAGTTTTGATAATCGATGGGCTGCGAGGAAAAATTTGCAGAAACAGATCGCTTGGATGCCATAATTGAACTCCTCCGGATGATTAGTCTTTTGCCTGGCCGTTTTTTTTAGTGACACTGCTTTGAGTTCCGGCAGACCTTCGCAGGTCTGCCGGGACTCAAAACTCACAGGTCAGGGCTTGGGAACGACGGTTGCCACCTTACGCAGAGGGGTGAGCACGTCGAGCGTTATGGCTACACCTTTGGCGATGCGCACGATCGCGCCTTTTGAAACCTTAACCGGTTCAGAACCGTCGAGACTGCACATGGCTTCGCCTTCGATGATGACGAAAGTTTCATCAAGATCACGCGCTGGATAGGTGTAAAGGCCGGGTTCCGCCTTCCATACAGCGACCTTGGTGCCGTTTTCGATATCGTCTTCCCAGATCATACGCGCATCGGAACCGCTATCGCGACCTTCCGCAGGGCGGCTCGGTTTGAAATCGATGTCATCGGCGGTGTGGTAGATTGTAAGGCTCATAAATCCAGTCCTTTGGTTGATTGATTGTTGAAAGTGTCTCAGCCCTGGTCGGAACGCGCATCGAGCGCGTCTCGCAGCCCGTCGCCAACAAAGTTGAAACCGGCAACGGCGACAGTGATGGCTACACCTGGCACGATCGCGAGCCACGGCGCCGAGGTAAGGTACTGCTGTGCGCCATTGAGCATGTTGCCCCAGCTTGGAAGGGGAGGCTGAATGCCATAACCAAGAAAGCTAATATAGGCTTCCAGAAGGATTGCCCGCGCAATGGTAAGTGTTGCCGCTACGATGATTGGTCCGACGATGTTCGGCAGAATTTCCCGAAACATGATCCAGCGTCCACGCAGCCCTAGCATTTTGGCCGCGAGAATGAAGTCGCGATCACGTAGGGAGCGCGTTTCTGCTTCCACGATACGCGCAACTTCCATCCAGCTGGTTACTGCGATGATGACGGTGATCATCAGTGGGCTCGGCTTGACGAACGCAGCGAGAGCCAGCAGCAGAAATATGGAAGGGAAGGACAAGAAAGCATCGACGATGCGCATTAATGCCGTTCCCAAAAACCGTCCATAATAGCCCGAAACGACGCCGACCACGGCTCCGATACAGGTCGAGAGTACCATTGCCGAAAACCCGACCAGCAACGATATTCGTCCCGCCTGAAATAGTCGTGCAGCTATATCTCGCCCCAGAGGGTCTGTTCCGAAAATATGTGCACCTGTACCGGGCGGGGCGAAGCGCGCTCTCAAGTCAATGTAAAGTTCGTCGAACGGTAACAGATAAGGCCCGATGACGCACGCAAGCGTGAGCAGCAAGATCATGCCAAGGCCCACGAGAGCCAATCTGTTCTTCATAAACCGGCGAACCACGCGGCTTTTCCACCAGCGAGGATGATCGAGACTGGGAATGGCTTGTGCGGATGTGTTCATTGTGTTTCCTCAATCCAGTCTGACGCGCGGGTCGACAAAGGCCACGAGCAGATCGGCGAAGAAGTTGCCGATCAGAACGAGAACGGCTGAAAACATCAGCAAGCCCATCACGACCGGGTAGTCGTTGTATCCAAGGCTATCGAGGAAAAGACGCCCCATACCCGGCCATGTGAACACGGTTTCGGTGACCAGTGCGCCACCCAGAATGGTTGGCAATTGAACACCAGCAAGGGTGATCATGGGAACCATGGCATTGCCGAGTACATGTTTGATCAGGATGCGTCGGGAAGTCAGGCCCTTGGCTTTCGCGGTGCGAATGAAGTCCTGGTGGATGACGTCCAGCGTGGCGCTGCGCATATAGCGGCTCCAAATCGCCACATTGACGAGCGCCAATACCAAACTGGGCAAGATCAGATGCTTTACATAGTCGAGAAACGATCCGTCACCGATAGTGAACATGTTGCCCGCCGGCAGCCATTGCAGTTTCAGCGAGAAAATATAAATAGCCACAAGACCAAACCAGAAAGTCGGAATCGACAGGGCAATCATCGCCGCAATAGTTGCAATGTAGTCGAAGACCGAGCCGCGCTTCAGTGCCGTGTGAATGCCCAGCCATGTTCCAATCAGAATGGAAAGAAGAGTCGACCCACCCATCAGCAGCAAAGTTGCCCAAAGGTGCTCGGTTATGATCTGAAGCACCGGTCGGCCATCGCGATAAGAACTGCCCCAATCACCCTGCAAAAGTCTCCACAGCCAGTCTAGGTACTGAACGGGAAGAGGGCGGTTTAGTCCCATCTGTTCTGCAATTCTGTCCAGAGCTTCCTTGGTCATGCCGGGTGTCAGCGTGTATTGTGACAGGGGACCACCGGGTGCAAGATTAAGCACCGTAAAGCCGATGACAGAAACGATGACGAGCAGTATCAAGCTCTGCCAGAGTCGTCGTAGAGTGTAAAAAAACATAGATACCTCCGCCGGAAGCGGGCGAATTATCCGGCACGTCGACTAATAGGTCGGGGGGCGGGCCGGGTCGCGTGGTGTTATTCTTGCCGGAGCATGAACACACGATGCGTTCATGCTCCGAGGCAATGAAGGCGCGGCGAGAAGGATCAGGCCCAGCGCCAGCTGCGGATGTTCCAGGTGTCAATGCGATTATTGATGTTGCCCTGGAAACCTTCCATGCCAGCCTTACGTCCGCGAACGGTTGCATATTGGAACATCGGCAGCATCGGGAGGTCCTTGCGGATCAGTTGCTGGATTTTCAGATAGACCGCCCGGCGCTCTTCTGGGACAAACAGTTGTCCGCCTTTGTCGAGCAAGGCGTCAACTTCACTGTTGGAATAGACCCAAGTGTTCTGACCCGTACCGCCTTTTGCTGGCGAGGCTGTGGATCGGAAAAAGTCAGAGCAGTCCGGATCTGGCCCTGTTAGTGGTGTTAGTCCCACCAGCACGGAATCGAATTTCGACATCATCCAGTATTCGCCCCACATGACAGCTGGGGGCAGATTGCTGATGCTCATATCAATGCCGATTTCCCGGAACGATTGCTGAATGAACTGCTGAGCCTGCTCACGGAGATGATTGCCGGATGTGGTCGAATTGCTGAATGCCAAGCGTACTCCGTCTTTTTCGCGGATACCGTCTGCACCTGGCTTCCAACCGGCCTGGTCGAGCAATTCCTTGGCTTTGTCTATATTGTATTCATGCGCGGGGAGATCGCCATTGTAGTAATAGGATTCCTTGGGCATGTAGGACTCGGTGACCTGGGGCAAACCGTAATAAAGCGCATCGATGATGGATGTCTTGTCGAGGGCGAAATACATGGCCTCGCGAACGGCGGCATCTTTAAAAAACGGCCGGTCCATGTTAAGGGTCAGCGACTCGATGACAGCTGTTCCGAATATTTCGACATTTTTACCCGGCAGATCTTTTGCTTCTGCATAATGATCGGGTGTGATCCACTGTAGTCCTGCAACGTCGATATCACCGGTCTTGAACTGAGTATACAGAACGGTCAGGTCGGGAATGTACTTGATGATGACTCGCTCCAAATATGGACCATCACCAAAATAGTCGGCATTGGCTTCTAGTTCGATATTGTCGCCAGCAACGCGGTTTTTCCATTTGAATGCGCCTGTGCCGATGGGCGCGTTGTTAAATGGAGCGGTGTTCTTGTCCACGACCCCGTCAAACGCATGCTTGGGAACGATGAAGGTCGATGCCAGAATTGCTGCATAGGGCGCGAGAGGCTTCTCCATGCGCCAGGTAATTTCGGTTGGCGATACAACGGTAAGATCACGGATCAGTTCGTGTCCGGTACGGCGCCAGCTGCGGAAATCCTTATCCGTCAACAGTTCGAGGGTGAACTTCACATCTTCTGCAGTAAAGGGCTTGCCATCGTGCCATTTGACGTCATCACGAAGCGTGACTTTCCAGTTCAGGCCATCCGCTGAAATGCCGCCGTTTTCAACGGTCGGAACTTCCTTCGCCAGAAGCGGGTAAAATTTGCCCTCGGCGTCCACGTCGAAGAGAGCGTCAAAGACTGCAAAATGCACACCTTCATCTACTTCCACGTGAAGAAGATGTGGATTGAAGACCGTTGGCTCTTGAGAAAACCCGACGACTATCTGTCCTTTTCGGGCTTCTTGCGCCAGCGCTTTGCTGCCAAAGAGGCCGGGGGTCGCAACTGTCGCCAGTCCCGCTGCACCCAGCATCATCAGTGCTTGGCGCCGGGTCGGCCGGGTAAAACTGTTATTGTTTTCTGACATTTAATTTCCCCTTGTTTCGCCGTTCTGCCGTTATTCTGGCGGTTTCGGCATGGTTTTCACTTGACCGTCCCTGCCCAACGGTCGGCATTCACACTCAAAATCCACTGATGAGTTCGATCTTCGAACCGTCCGAGAACCGACTGAAGCGGAAGTCTTTGGCATCGACCAGATGAGGACGACCGAGCACCATGTCGGCCATCAGTTTTCCGGCCGCGGGTCCAATTCCAAAGCCGTGTCCCGAAAATCCGGTTGCGATGAAGAAGCCCGGAATCTGTTCCAGCGGAGAAATGACAGGTACAGCGTCGGGCGTGACGTCCATATATCCGGCCCAGCGTTGGGCGATCTCAGCCTTTTCGAATGCCGGGAATGCCTTTTTGACGTGGGACAGCGCATTGTCGGAAAGGCGCTGGTTGGGTTTTGGATCAAGCACGCGATTGTATTCGAACGGACTTGGCTCATCCAAAGCCCATTTGTTGGGGAGCCGCGCCTCGTCGAGGAACCGGTAACCGAGGCGAAGATTGAGCGAGCGCCATTCCTTCTTGAGTGCCGGAAGAAAATCCAAAGCGTATCGAAAGGATTTTGGCACGATGGGAACGACGTTTTCATGGCCCGAAGCAATGGTGTAGCCTCCGTCCTGGCGTTTACGTAACGCAAAGTGGCTGGACCAGATGGCTTGCTCGGGTCCACCTTCGATCGGCTTGGTGCGCAGGACCGAATTCATGACTTTGAGCTGCGGCAGGCTGATGCCTTTGTTGCAAAGGAAAAGATTGGACCAAGCGCCGCCGGCAAGAACAACGGCCTGACACTTGATGTAGCCGCGTTCGGTAACAACGCCGCAGATTTTGCCACCGGCGGTGTCGATGCCTCGCACGGCGCATTCGGTCATGACGTGCGCACCGCGATCACGTGCAGCTTCCGCTATCGCGGGCGCTGCCCTTTGCGGTTCAGCTCGACCATCGGCTGCCGTATAGAGCGCACCTTTGATGGAAAGCTTCGAGCCGGGGAACATCCGATCGAATTCCTGGCGTGAGATCATGCGCGATTCAAGTTGATAGCCCTGCAGATTCTCATTCCAGCGTTCGTGCTGGGCGTAATCCTGGTCGGTTGCACAGGTAAAAACGATACCGGCACGCTTGTAACCGGTATCACGTTGGATACGTTTATCGAGCGTTTGCCAGATGCGGATGGCCTCTGCCATCAGTGGCACTTCACGCGGATCACGTCGCGATATGCGTACCCACCCCCAGTTGCGGCTTGATTGTTCGTGGCCGATGCCACCCTTTTCGCAAAGTGCGACACGCAGTCCGCTGTCGACAAGTTCAAGCGCGGTGGAAGCGCCTATAATGCCACCGCCGATGACAACGACATCGACTTCCGAAGGAAGTTCGGTATCTCCATGAAATGGAACAACAAAGGGTCCCGGCATCTGAAAACTCTCTTATGTGGGCTGTCAAATCGAACGTGGCCAATGTGCTTCTTTCTATGCACGAGCCGGTTCGTCGTTCGAGTGCGTTAAAGTGCTGTCACTTCCAATTCTCGCGCAGCCGAATGTAGGCGCGCTTGAGGATGTCCATTAGGATCTTCTGCTCGTTTTCGGGAATGATCTTGAAGAAATCTTCCGACTGCTGTGTAACGATGGTGCGCACTTTTTGCGCAAGCGCAGCACCTTTTTCAGTCGCGTAAAGTTCTTGTGCACGGCTGTCTTCTTGCGATGTTCTTCGCTCGATCAAACCCTGCTTTTCGAAATGATCAAGAATGCGCCCCATAGCGGAACGATCTTTCATCGCAAGTTCGGCTACGACAGAGGGGCGAATGCCGGGGTGACTGTCTATAAGAAAAAGTGCCGTTATTTTCCCTTTCCCTTTCGCAACCTCTAGTTTTTCAAGGCGTTCGTCAAGATCACGTGAAACAGAAGAATCTATAACGCGAATATAAAAGCTCAGAGTATTCTCCAGAACATCGATATCAACGTGGTCTATTTCGGTTGGAGGCGCGATAACTCCTTTTGAGGTAGCCTTTTTTGCCACTCAATTCCCCAATTCTATTAATTTTCTATAGATGTTCCATTCAGTTTCCACCAGCTAATTACATTTAGTGGATAAATGCAACTATTATAATGGACAAACACAACTATTTTTTTAAGAGTGGAGCGAGCACATAAGTTCGGAAGTGCCGTTGCGGGCCAGGCTATGTCGGTCTTGCGGCGGAATGTAAGGCTAAAAATCGCGACGAGGGGTCGCTGGAAATAACCAATAATCATCGGATCTGCCGAAGCAGGTTCTTGAAGGGCCGGTGCAGGCCGGATGGGAAACGCAATGGGTAAATTCTCGCCATTTGATACCACACTTTGGTTCGCTACAGCGGCAAGCGCTCCAACAACACAACGCTTACAAGAGCAGATTCAAGCCGATGTTTGTATTGTCGGTGCCGGCTTCACAGGTTTAACAACAGCGCTGGAGCTAGCGCGCGAAGGTATGAGTGTTGTTTTACTTGAGGCACAAGAGGCTGGCTTTGGTGGGTCGGGGCGGAATGCAGGTCACTGTACACCGACCTTCAGTTACTACAGTCTTCCCAAGCTTCGTAAGATGCTCGGTGAACCTTGGGCTGAGCGTTTGATAGAGCGGCAAACCCGTGCCAACGATCGGGTTAAACATATGATATCACGCTATAACATCGATTGCGAGTGGGTTCAGAATGGCTACGTCATGGGGGCATTGCGGCCCGGTGCAATGGCGGGAATAGAATATAAAAATCAAATCTATTCTGAAGTCGGCGCCCAGTGCCGAGTGCTGGGCAAAGACGAGATCGAGGCTATGACGGGCAGCCCGAGATTTTATGGTGGCTGGTACCACGCAGAGGGCGGGCACATGAATCCGCTATCTTATGCGAGGGGGGTGGCGAGGGCGGTGCTACAGGAGGGCGGTGGCATTTATACAAGTTCCGCTGTCGAAAATGTCAGTCCAAAGAATGGCAAGTGGGAGGTCAAAACCGGTGGCGGGTCAGTGATGGCCGATAAGGTCATCTTCGCAACCGGTGCCTATACTGTGGGCGGGTGGAAAAACCTAGACCGCAGTTTTCGGATCATGAAGGTCTTTGTGGCAGCCACGCAACCACTTGAGCCGGAAACACGCAGACAGGTTCTGCCGAACAACACGACCATGCACGATGGGCGCGGCGATATTTATGTTTACAAATACAACCGAGAAGGGCGCATTGTTGCTTCGATGTTTCCGATGGGGAAGCGCGGTGTCGATCCTGTCTATACCCGTCAGGTCATGACCGACCGCCTCAAGTTTCTGCATCCGCAAATCAAAGAGCCAATTTGCTGGGAATATTTCTGGTTCGGTGAGCTCGATATGCAGCAGCGAACTGTTCCGCGCCTCTACGATCTTGCGCCGGGCGTTGTCGCCTGCACCGGGCTGTCAGGACGCGGCGTACCGACTGGCTCAATGCTTGGCGGCATTCTGTCCGAATGGGCCCTGGGGAAGCCGGATCGCGAGTTGTCATTGAAGCTTGAGCCGCTGCATCGGGCACCGTTTTATATGTCCTTCGCTCCCCAAATGCAGTTGCGCTATTTCCGGTTTAGCGACACGCGTGCCGCCCGCAAGGAAGGCGCGGTTCTTCCCCCTCATGCTTGAGATCAAGGAAAGTACGACATGGAAAAGAAACGAACGGTTTTGATTTCCGGAGCCAATCGCGGCATCGGCGCAGCGACGGTAAAGGCGTTTCTGGCGGCTGGCTGGAATGTGTCACTTGGTATGAGAAATCCTGAGATGCCCCAATGGGCTGATGAGACCGCAGCGCACATTCACACCTATGATGCCAGTGATCCGGAAATTGCAGATTTATGGGCCAAGTCCGCCGCTGAGCGCTTTGGACGAATAGATGCGGTCGTAGCAAATGCCGGAATTATGATACGGACATCCGTCGTTGAGGCGAGCGATCAGGATTTCTCTGCTCTAATAGACGTGAATGTCAGTGCGCCGCGACGGCTCGTTAAAGCTTGCTGGAGTGAATTGGTTAAAACAGGAACGGGAAGAGTTATTATCATTTCTTCCCTGTCAGGCAAGCGTGTGAAGTCGGCGGCCTCCGGTGCATACTCGGTTTCTAAATTTGCCGCACTTGGCTTGTCTCATGCGATACGCCATGCAGGTTTTGAACACGGGGTACGTTCGACTGCAATTTGTCCGGGACTGGTGGCGACCGACATGGGGAATGCCCTTGCAGTGAAGTCCGATGAACTAACCCGCCCGGAAGATATAGCAACTTCCATAGTGCACATCGTTGGTCTGCCAAACAGCGCAAGCGTTTCGGAGTTCTGGGTTAATTGTCTTCTTGATGAGTCTTACTGAAGATCGAATATCTAAGAAAAGAATCTATATTCACGTTCAGATAAGCTTGCTTATCTGTCCCAGTCTCACATATGGCAAAAGTGGGGTTTTGCCATATGTGGCGCTGATCGCAGAATGTCGGCTTTGCGCCCAATGTCGGACGTTCGAGCTGTCGAAAAGTTTGCTGAAAGCGGTCGTTTCTCTTTTAATATTACTAGCGACCGCGAAGGGGTGTAAAGCGGATAGTTTGCTCTTAGCAGCCTATTCGAGAAGCGGACGTCGCTTCGCGGTCGCCGCAGTTTAAGGGCATTGCTGCAATCGGTTGCGGGTCCGCCGCAAATCACATTCCGGCTGACAGCTTTGTACCCCATAGTTGCCGGACTGTAGCGGGCGAAAAGCTCGTCGATTAAGCGGATCCGATTAATACCAAATGCAGACCTTCAGTTTTGATTGGCAATTCATCCGAAGTGAGTTGGAATGCGAAGCAGAAGTGCTCATCCGCGAACGGAAATAGAAATTGGAACGAATGAACGGGTTTTTTGGCCCCGTTAACATCGCGGGTTGTCAAGGTGATTGCCATGTCCTTTTCGGCTAAAAAGGGTTTGGATGTTCAAATACCCTTCGAAAAATTAGTTGTCGCGCCGCTGAGAATGCGAGATCTGCGAATATCGGAAAAATCACACAGAATCTTAGGTGTAGTTTGTTAAATAAATATGTAGATATATTTTAGTAATACTTAAGATAAGATTTTACTTAAAGATATTAATCCGGATTATAGGATTTCAAAGGAACGAATAGATAAATAATTATTTAAATATACAATGAATAATAAGAATATAAACTATGACAGTTAACGTACTAATGCCCGTCTATAACAATAGCCGCCAAAGGCTATAGCTCTTGGATGCAGAAAAACCGCCGACTGTCATCCAGTTGACGGCTTCCTTTTTCAAAAACTCAACGAGGTTTTTTTAAGTCGATTATTTGTAAGCGGAAACCACGATTTCAATCAGCGTATCGCCACCCAGATCAGCAACGCCAACGGTTGCACGGGTTGGCAGCAGCGAAGGGTCAATCCATTCCTTCCAGACCTTATCCATTTCAGGCTTCTTGTTGAGGTCTGTTACGAAGATGGTGGCTGCCAGAAGCTTGGTCTTATCCGTGCCTGCCTGTGCCAGATAGCTGTCGAGCTTGGCGAGGATTTCGCGGGTCTGACCAGCCATATCCAGGCTTTCGTCATCACAGGTGGTTCCACCGACATAGACAATGCCGTTGTGTTCGACGACGCGATGCATGATCGGCGTCTGAATGAAACGCTCAGCCATAGTTTAATCCTTTCAGATGGTTGGAGAATTTTCCGTCTGCTCGCCGGTAACGGCGAAGACAGCATCGGGAGTTTGGGGTAGTGCTGCGATTTCGCCGAGCGGCACCGGTTTCACCGGCGCGCGTAGACGATAAAAACCGACTGTTTGAGGCGCACGTTTTTGCACCTCGGCCAGAATTTCCGTGACGGTGGAACTGCACATGCGGCCCTGACAGGGGCCCATGCCGCAGCGAAACATGGTTTTCAGCTGGTTAGGGCCGGCAATATTACAGGCTGCCGCGTCGCGGATAGCGCCTGCGGTCACTTCTTCGCAACGGCAGACAATCGTTTCCCGATCCGTTGGTGCGCGAAATGCCTGTGCAGGCAGATAAAGCGCGTCGATAAAGGCGCGCCCGCGTTCGACGCGTCGCGCCTGCGCCTGCAGCTTTACGATTTTTGACGCCAACGATGTTGCCAGTGCCGGAAAGATATCCTGACAGGACGCGAGCGCAGCGATACGCCCGCTCTGCTCGGCAACCAATGCACCGCCAATGCCGCTGCCGTCACCAGCAATGTAGATGGCCGGTATGGACGAACGCCCGTTGCCGTCAAGTTGCGGTTGAAAACATTTCTGACCGTCGTTCCAAACCAGAGCGCAGCCGGATGCATTGGCGAGATTGTTGTTGGGGATCACACCCTGATGCAGGAAGACGCTATCGACAGCAAGCCTGTGTGTCTTGCCTTTTGCCGAAAAGCAGATCGCTTCTGCTTCGTTTTTTCCTTCAATGGCGATGTCTGTCACACCGGAATAGACCGGCACCGACTTACGCACCTTCACAAGCAGGGAAAGCCCCTTAAAAGCATAGGGCGAGAAAAGGAATGAAGGCAGGTTCGGTGCAGCTTTCACGTAATTTGCACCGGGCGTCGTATCGAGCAATGCTGCAACTTTGCCACCCGCCTGCAACAGCTGCGCGGCGAACATGTAGAGCAGCGGGCCTGTTCCTGCCAAAACCACACTTCCTTTGGGCAAGAGGCCGGAAGCCTTCAACGCAATCTGTGCTGCGCCGACGGTCATAACACCCGGCAATGTCCAGCCCCCTGACAGGCATCGGACGCTCCATGGCGCCGGTCGCGAAGATCACGCGGCGCGCTGAAACAATCCCGCTCTTGCCGCTTACCGATACGCGCAGATCAACGCCGTTGTTGTCGCCATCCTGTGGTTCCACACTCCAGACGAGGGCCTGCGGCACATAGGTGGCCTTGCTGGCGATGAGTGCTTTTAGGACTTCTTTGCCCCGCCAGTAGTCGGTGCCGAGAAACGGCCTGCGAGCAGTCGTATTGTGTTCAATGCCACGGTAAATCTGGCCGCCTGCGGCTGGGTTTTCGTCGAACAGAACCACGTTAGCGCCAGCGGCGCATGCCTCTGCGGCGGCCGACATGCCTGCTGGCCCCGCGCCGATAATGGCAAGGTCGTAAAACGCGTCGAGCGCATGAATATCGGAAACTCTTTTGAGCATCGTTGTCATGGTTCCACCCGACGCGCGCCGGACTGGGAAGAAATGACCATTCCATTGGCCACAGGCGTCATACACGCCTGGCGGTTCTGCACACCATCAATGGTGACCAGACATTCAAAACAGATGCCCATCAGACAATAGGGGGCTCGCGGCTGATCACCAACAACGCTGTTTCTAAGCCGGTTGATACCCTCTCCAAGCAGCGCTGCGGCGACAGTTACATTGGCAGGTACCGTCAAGGTGCGCGCATCGAATGTAATCGTCACGGTTTCCTCTGGTGTCTCAGTTTTAAGAAACATTTTAGGAGACATGAAACCTCCGGCCGGAGAACGCATCACCAGCAAGTTGTTTGGCATCGGCTGCTATTTCCTTCGCCACGATCAAGGCGTGGTTGGCCGCAAGCGTGACGCCGGAATGGCACATGACGGCATAAGCGCCCGGGTGGCTTTCGGATTGTTCGTAAATCGGCAGGCCGTCCGGTGTCTTGACCCGAAACCCGGCCCAACTGCGAATGACATTGACATCGGCCAGATGCGGGAATGTCCGCACTGCCCTGTTGGCCAGAACCGCGCTGATATCCTGATTGGTGGCGATACGGTCCGTGTGGGTTTCCTGACTATCGCCGATCATCACGCCTCCTTCATCCGCCTGCCGCAGCGTGGCCGCTGTATAGGGGAAGAAGGGCGCGCATTTCTCCGTTACAAGAATTTGGCCTTTGCTGCGCACGACCGGCGCTTCAAGACCGACACTCCTGGCAAGCTCTGCATTGCCGTTGCCCGCAGCCAGAATGACGCGTTCGGCAAAGACCTCGCCCCATGCACCGCTTAACAGAAAACCGCCGTTTTGCGGGGTGATGGACGAGACTTCACAATGCGGTTCATAGGAAGCGCCGAGTTTGATCATGCCCGTATGCAAAGCGCGAAACAGGCGCAACGAATTTACATCGCCGTCCATCGGCGAATAGATCGAGCCGATCACATCCCGCCCGATGGAGGGCACCATTCTGGCCGTTTCCTGATGGTCGAGCACGACATGTTCCGAAGCGTCATTGCCAAGTTCCCGCGCCACTGTCGCGACGTCTTCCGCAAACATTGCAAGCTCACGCTCGTCGAGGCAAAAGGTGAAAGCGCCGGTCTGTCTGAGTGCGACATCAAGACCGGTCACATCCCGCAACTCGTCTGCGAAAGCGGGCCACAGGCGCGCAGATTGCATTGTCCAACGGGCATAGTGTGGTGCGCCTACGCCTTTGCCCTGTACCCAGATGAGTGCGAAATTGGCACGGGATGCGCGCAGGGACAGGTCTTCTCCATCAAGAAGCATTGGACGCAGACCGGATCGGGCGAGACCCCAGGCGATGGCAGAGCCCACCAGTCCCGCTCCGATAATGACTATGTTCTGATCCGGCAATCTGCGCATTCGTAAATTCATTCTGTTGTCACAGTGTCGTCAGGGGTGGGCCTGACGGCAGTCAGGCCCATTTGCGTCGGTTCAATTTTGTGGGCTGACGTCCACCTTGAACCACTTCTCGGAAAGCTTTTTTCACCGTGCCGTCGGCAATCGCTGCCTGAATGGCTGTATCGAAGCGACCCTTCAGGGCGGTATCTTCCTTCCGCAGGCCGACGCCGATCATGCCGAAGACCTTGCCGGAAAACAGCGGCCCGGCCAGCTTCGCGCCCTTCATGTCGTCCTTTTCGAGAGCCGCAGCCAGAACTGTAGCATTGGCGACAACCGCATCCACACGACCGCTGGTCAGGTCGAAATTGTGTTCCTCCGCGGTTTTATACTCGCGTACATCCGCACCATCCTTGAAATACTGTTCCATGAAGGCGGAAGCGGTTGTGGAACCCTGAACGCCGACGGTCTTGCCGTTGATTTTCTTGGCAATTTCTTCGAGCACCGGCTTGGCCGCATCGGAATCGACATTCAGCGGCTTGCCGCCTTCCGGCAGATCGGCGAGGTCGCTGTCATCCATGACTGCAAAGGAATTGATGGCTGCCGCATAAGGCGACGAAAACGCGATCACCTCCTCACGCTTCGGCGTGATGCTCATGCCCGCCATGATGGCGTCATACTTGCCGGCGGTCAGCGACGGAATGATGCCGTCCCAGTTCTGCGCGGTGATTTCGCATTTCGCTTTCAGGCGCTCGCAAAGGTCTTTGGCGAGATCGATCTCGAAGCCTTCCAGCACACCGTTCGGGCCGGAAAAATTCCACGGCGCATAAGCACCTTCGGTAGCGATGCGCACGACATCTTCGGCATGCGCGGTCGGGGCAACGGCGAGAACGCCGAGGACAGAAAGGACGATTTTCAGTTTCATATGTTCACCTCTGTTAGAAAGCCGATTGATCGGTTCATGCGTTTTGTTTGGAAATGAATTGCCGGAACCGTTCGCTTTTGGGGTTGCCAAAAACCTCGTCGGGCGTGCCTTCTTCTTCAATCACGCCCTGACGCAGAAACACGACACGGCTGGAAACATCCCGGGCGAAGCCCATCTCGTGGGTCACGACCAGCATGGTGCGCCCCTCTGCCGCCAGATCGCGCATGACCTTCAGCACCTCGGCCACCAGCTCGGGATCGAGCGCGGAGGTTGGTTCATCGAACAGCATGATCTTCGGACGCATCGCTAACGCGCGGGCAATTGCGGCGCGTTGCTGCTGGCCGCCGGAAAGATGCGCGGGATAGAAATTGCGCTTATCGGCTATGCCGACCCGCTCCAACAGTGCTTCGGCTTCGGTAATGCACTCCGACCGGTTTCGCTTCTGCACATACACAGGCGCCTCGATCAGATTTTCAAGGATGGTCAGGTGCGACCACAGATTAAACGACTGGAACACCATGGTCGCCTGACCGCGCAGCCGCTGAACCTGTTGTGCATCAGCAGGACGAGGCGCACGTCCCGGCTGTTGGTCGAGCTTATACGCCTCTCCATGAATAGCCACGCTGCCCGCATCCGGCACTTCCAGCATATTAATGCAACGCAGCAGTGTGGATTTGCCGGATCCTGATGCTCCCAGAATGGAGATGACTTCACCCTGATGTGCCTGCAAGGAAACTGAATGCAGAACCTTGTGCGCGCCGTAGCATTTTTCGAGGTTCTTGATCTCGACTGCAGGCGTTTCGAAACGTTGCATTATGAGTTTCCTCCAGCGGCATGCACGATGACAGGCTGACGCTGGGCCGCCGAAAGGCGGTATTCCAGCAGTTTGAAGATTCTGGTGACCACGAAATTCAAGAGGAGATAGATCGCGCCTGCGCAGATGAAGACTTCGACCGGCCGATAGGTGGCAGAAATCAGCTTGGCTGCCAGCCCTGTCACTTCCATCATTGTGATGGTTGATGCCAGCGCCGTGGACTTCACCATCAAGATGACTTCGTTCGAATAGGCGGGCAGCATCTGCCGCAGAGCCTGCGGGCCAGAATGCGACGGCCGAGTGTAAAGCCGCTCATGCCATAAGCGCGCGCCGCTTCGATCTGTCCGGTCGCGACCGACAGAACGCCGCCACGTATGATTTCGGCGCTATAGGCAGCTGTATTGAGTGCCAGAGCCAGCACCGCGCACCAATAGGGTTCGCGTAGAAACGGCCAGAGAAAGCTCCGGCGCAGTTCGGGAAACTGGCTGAGACCGTAATAGATGATGTAGAGCTGGACCAGCAGCGGGGTGCCGCGCAGCACGAAGATATAACCTCGCGCAATGAGGTCCAGTACCAGATTGCCCGACAGACGCATCGTGGCCAGTATGGTGGCCAGCACGGCACCGCTGATAACTGATAGTGCCATCAGTTGAAGCGTCAGCGGGATACCGCGACAAAGCTGAACGAAACTGTCGAACATGAATGGAAGGTCGAGAAAGCTCATACCGCCCTCCGGATGCCGCGCATCGCGCGTCTTTCGGCGTTCTTGAACAGCAAGCCCGATGCGAATGTGATGACGAGATAAAGCAGCCCGGCGGTCAGGAAGAAGGTGAATGGCTTGCGGGTTGATCCAGCGCCGATTTGCGCCTGACGCATCAGTTCAACCAGTCCAACGACCGAGATCAGCGCGGATTCTTTCAATACGAGCTGCCACATTGCCGATGCCCGGAATGGCGAAGCGCGCCGCCTGCGGAACCATGATGCGGCGAAACAGCAGACGCGGCGGCATGCCATAGGCTTTGGCAGCCTCGATTTCGCCTTTGGGGAGTGCCAGCACCGCGCCGCGATAAACTTCCGCCTGATAAGCGCCCGATACCACACCGATGGCCAGTGCACCGGTGATGAAGATTGGCGCACTGACGAAACCTTGTCCGCCGAACAACGCGCCAATCTGGCTCAACACGGCGCTGCTGCCGAAATAGAACAGATAAATGACCAGAAGATCGGGGATGCCGCGAAGCACCGTCGAATAGCCGTCAGCCGCAATTCTGAGAATGCGCTGCGATGAGAATGAAGCGGCAGCGGCAATCATGCCGAATATTGCGCCTGCCGCGAAACCGCAAAAGGCTACCGCGAGTGTCATGCCGGTGGCCCGGAGCATATCATAGCCCCAGCCGTCTTCGGCAAAACCCAACAAATCGAGATATGCGCTGACCGCACCCAACTGCTTAGTTCCCTTTTTATGTCCGGTGCTTTCGTCGCGCCGATACGTTTATGGGAGTGGTTTGACAGCGGGGCTCAATACAGTCAAATTCGAAATGAAGCCCAGAGCATAACCAAATATTATGGTGAAACATGAACCTGCGTCAGGTCGAAGCGTTCCGAACCGTCATGCTGACTGGAAAAATGACGGCTGCAGCGGAACTGATGTCGATCACTCAGCCCGCCGTGAGCCGCCTGATCCGCGATTTTGAGATCGACACGAAACTCAAGCTCTTCAACCGTCGCGGAAACCAGTTGATCCCTACGCAGGCGGCCATGACGCTGTTGCAGGAGGTCGAGCGGGCCTATGTCGGGCTCAATCGCATCAGGAGTTTCGCCGACGAGATTAGCCGTCAGAATGCGGGCATGTTGCGGATCGCGGCCATGCCCGCGCTTGCAAACGGGATCATGCCGCGCTTTCTTGCCCGCTTTCTTAAGGAAAGGCCCAATATCCATGCCTCTCTCAATGGCATTCCTCTGCAATGGTGGTCGAAGCCGTCGCATCGGGTCAGGTCGATTTAGGCTTTGCCGATGGTCCGCTTGACAGACCCGGTTTCAATATTGAAACCCGGGCCATACCGGCAGTTGTCGCTGTCCCGCTGGGGCATCGTCTCGCAGACTATCCGGAGGTTTCACCGGATGATCTCGCCGATGAACGTATGATCACGCTGGAGCCGGGGTCGCTGTTTGCCATGCGTGTGGAAGTTGCGCTTGCGCGCATTCCACGGTCGGCCACCATTGAGACACGCCTGTCGCACACAGCGCTGACGCTTGTGGCCGAAGGTGTCGGTATAACGATCATCGATCCGTCGTCGGCAACCGATTTTCGCGGACGCGGTGTGGCGATCCGGCCTTTCACAAGCTTCGTCGACGCCGGTTTTTTGGTCATTCGCCGCAGTAATGGCCCTGATAACAGCCTGGCTCAACGGTTCATAGACGAGTTCTGGGCCTATCATGAAACGCTGCTTGCGCAGCCTTGAAGATAGGGGGCTTTGGGGGGCTCAATCCTGGTAGATGCGCTCCTCAAGGGGTGTTGATGCAATGATAGATTTCAGTCCGGCCAGCATGGCCTTTTCCGCCTTGTTGAGGTTGGCTTCAGGATTGTGGATCAGGAAAACATCGATGGCAGGAGGGTTGTCGTAAGGCGGCAGACGCCAGAGAAGGCCGTCATCGATCTCGCGTCGCGCGACATGCAATGGAAGTGGACCGATGCCAAGCCCGGTGATGATCATCCTGCGCACTTCTTCGAGGCTCGACGAGGTGCCGACCACATCCGGTGAAAGTCGCGCCTCACTGCGCAACAGGGCTACGGGTCGCAGCGCGTCTGCAATATGATCTGTCTGGAACGAAACCGATGGTTCTCCCTTCAGATCGGCAAGGGTCAGTCCGGACTGGCCGAACATCCGGTGCCGGGGCCCGCAGAAAAACCCGAAGAACTCACGATAGACCATGGTGTAGTCGAGCGCGGGATCGCGATTACTCACCAGACCAAGGCCGAAAGAAGCGCGCTTCTCGCGCACAAGCCGCGCGACTTCTGTACTGGCGGATACGTTGATCGTCAGTGTCGCATTGGGATGCTGTTCATGAAACAGCGCGAGCGCCTGATCGAAGATCGGCGATATGATGTGGCTGGCGACAGAGATGGTGACATGGCCAGTAACATTGTCACCGACACCGCGCACCAGTTGCGGCAGCTGTGAAATGGCGCCGAAGACCTCAATGCTCTGTTCGTAAAGCAGTTTGCCGACGTCCGTCAGTTCAAAATGGGTTGCGTCGCGCTCCACCAGCCGCTGGCCGATGCGGTCTTCCAATCGGCGCAACGCATTGCTTACGCTTGGTTGTTTGAGGTTGAGACGCTCTGCCGCGCGGGTGATGCTTTTTACTTCAGCAATCACCACAAAACTGCGCAGAAGGTTCCAGTCCAGATCCCAGACAAGGCGTTCAGGGCGATGCAGCGACATGAGGTCATCCATTCATGAAATCTATGCAATCTATTCCCATTATCTATTTGCGAAATGCATCCATAAAAGCAATCATGAATATTGGAAGGCATCAAATAGCCTCAAGAAAAACAAACAAGAGGAAGTCGGGAACAGCATGTTTAACAAATTCACGGGTTTCATTGCTGCGGCCGCGATTGCCGCCACTGCAGTTTTTGCGGTTGCGCCCGCACAGGCGGATGATCTTGAAAAGATCAAGGCATCGGGCGAACTGAAGATCGCCATGAGCGGCCAGTACCCGCCGTTCAATTTCGTCAATGAAAAGAACGAGGTCGTGGGCTTCGACGCCTCCATCGGTTCGGCGATTGCCGAGCGCATGCAGTTGAAGCCGCAGCTCATCACCACCGCATGGGATGGTATTGTCGCCGGCCTTCGGGCAGGCAAGTTCGATACGGTGGTTGGCTCCATGACGATTACGCCGGAACGCGAGAAGGCTGTGGATTTCGTGGGACCTTACTATCATGCGGGCCGCGCGGTTTTCGTGAAGGAAGATTCCGCCGTTCAGAAGCTCGACGATCTCAAGGGCAAGACACTGGGCGTAACGCTTGGTGAAACCCATGAAAAAATGGGCGCGCGAACAGGGGGGGGCTGGACCATTCGCACCTATAAGGGTCTGCCGGAGCTGATGCTCGAACTGAATGCCGGTCGTGTCGACGCCATCGTCGTCGACAACATCCCGGTCATGGTGGCGATCAAGGAAACCGGCCAGAAGGTCCGCAGGCTCGATACGCCTGATATCGAAGGCGGCAGCGTTGCGATCGGTATCGCCATCCGCAAGAACAATCCAGAGCTGAAGGCTGCAATGCAGAAGGCTCTCGACGAGATCATGGCCGACGGCACCTATGAGAAGATCTCAATGCAATGGGTTGGAAGCGATATCCGCTGATGCGTCATCCCGGCCCGGCATATGTCCGGGCCGGTTGAGAACCGATTGACCGGAGTTTTCCGATGGATTTTGCGTTGATGCAGCGCGTCCTCCCGTTCTTTCTGGAGGCGGCATGGGTGACTGTCCAAATTTCTGCTCTGGCCCTGGTGTTGGGTCTGGCCGTCGCGGCGGTCCTCGTTAACGGGCGTCTGTCCCGCTCGGTCATCCTGCGATGGCTTGCGGCAGCCTATGTCAGTGTCTTTCGCGGCACGCCTTGCCTTGTGCAGCTCTTCATTCTCTATTTCGGCGGTCCGCAGATCGGCATCAATCTGGAACCGTTTGCTGCTGGCGTTATCGGGCTTGGGCTGAATATCGGCGCCTATATGTCGGAATCGATCCGCGGCGCAATTCAGAGCGTTGATCGCGGCCAGATGGAAGCTGCCCGTTCCATCGGCTTTGGGCGAGGGCAGACGATGCGGTTCGTCGTGCTGCCGCAGGCAGCCCGGCTGATGATCCGCCCTCTCGGTGTCAATACGATTGCACTCCTGAAGGGCTCGGCGCTGGTTTCCACCATTTCAGTGGTTGAACTGACCTACACGGCGCAGCGTTTCATCGGTTCCACCTACAAACCGTTCGAGATTTTCGGCGTTGCAGCCGTTCTCTACATGATCATCATCTATATCGTGGCGCGCGGGGTCGATCTTCTCGACAAGCGCTTCGCGGCGCAGTGAGGGAGGACTGGATGCAAGCTCTCGATTTCAGCATCGTCGCTCCCTATACGGATCTGCTGTTGACAGGACTTTGGTGGACGCTGGTTCTGACCGTGGCGTCGGCTTTCCTCAGCTTCGTGCTCGGCATCGTATTTGCGCTCGTGGTGCTGTACGCGCCTAAGATTCTCGCATGGCCGGTGCGGTTCTTCATGTGGCTGTTCATGGGAACGCCGCTTCTGTTGCAGCTGTTCCTGATCTATTTCGGGCTGGTTCAGATCGGTATCGATATTCCGGCACTTGGCGCGGGCATCATCGGCCTTAGCCTCCACTTTGCCGTCTATAATGCCGATATCATCCGCGCGGGTATCGTGGCGGTCGATCCGGGTCAAATGGAAGGCGCGCGTTCCATCGGCTTCAGCCATGGTCAGGCTTTGCGCTACATCGTCATCCCGCAGGCGGTGCGCAATACGATCCCGCCCATCGGCAACAATATGATCGTTCTTTTGAAGGATACGTCGCTGGTTTCGATCATCGGTATTGCGGAACTGGTGCACAGCGCGCAGCTTGCCATCAGCGAAACCTTCAGCCCGTTCGAATTCTACATCACCATCGCCGCCATCTACTACGTGGTCAATCTGGTTCTGGAAGCCAGCCTGCGGCGCATTGAAAGAAAAGTGGAGGTCACGCGATGAGCAGCCCCAAAACCGCAAAACCGATGGTCGAAGTGAAGGGCGCCCGCAAAGCCTATGGCGAGCTGGAAGTGTTGAAAGGTATCGACCTTTCCGTGGCGCGTGGCCAGATCGTCGCCATCATCGGCCCCAGCGGCTCTGGCAAGAGCACGCTTCTGCGCTCGATCAATCATCTTGAAACGCTGAATGGCGGTGAAGTCTGGCTTGATGGCATGCAGGTCAATCAACCTGTCACCGGGCAGGCTTTCGAGAAACACATCAATGCCGTGCGCCAGCAGATGGGCATGGTGTTTCAGCACTTCAACCTGTTTCCGCATCTGACAGTGCTGGAAAACATCACGCTCGGCCCCATCAAGCTCAAGGGCATGACGAAGGACGCTGCTCGTACGCTGGCGCTGGAGCTTTTGAAAAAGGTCGGGCTTGCCGACAAGATCGACGTCTACCCCTCGCGGCTGTCCGGCGGTCAGAAGCAGCGTGTGGCCATTGCCCGTGCGCTCGCCATGCAGCCGAAAGTGATGCTGTTCGACGAAGCGACTTCGGCACTCGATCCCGAGCTGGTGGACGAGGTCAATGCCGTCATGAAGCAGCTCGCCGCTGAACATATGACGATGCTGATCGTCACGCATGAGATGCGATTTGCGGGCGAAGTGGCAGATCGCATCCTGTTCATGGATGGCGGTGTGGTGGTGGAAGAGGGGCCGCCGGATCAGATTTTGAGCAATCCGGTGCAGGAGCGTACCCGCTCCTTCCTCAAGAAATATCTGGCCGCGTGAGGTGATGGCATGAACGAGAGAAACGCCAATGAGTTTGCCGATTTTGGGGAATTTCCCGATTTCGGGCTGACCCCGGCGCAGCGACGCGAAGCCGTACTTGGCCATTATTATGAATATCCCGGCATGGACGGGCCGCGTGGCGAAATCTGGTGCTACACCGATGCCTATTCTTATCTGCCGGGCACAACGGTTCATTTGCAGGTGAGTGCGACCGCCTCGCGCTTCGATATCGAAATCGTGCGCGATGGGGCGGTTGAAATGCCTGTCTTCTCAAAGCGCGGGATAGACTGCAAATGGCAGGAAACGCCAGCCCAATGTTCCGTTGTGGGCTGCGGCTGGGAGACGACATTTTCGTTCAAGACGGATGAGACTTGGCCTTCCGGCGCCTATCGCATTACGCTGCAAGCCGAAGGCAATGACGGTCAGCTGATCCATTGCCACCATCTGTTCATCCTGCGTCCTGTGGCAGGCCGTAAGCCCGGTCGTATCCTGCAGGTTGCAGCGACCGGCACGTGGACGGCCTATAATACCTGGGGCGGTTCCAACCACTATCAGGGCATTACCGGGCCGAATGGCGATCAATATGCGACGACGGTAAGTATCGAGCGTCCGTTCTGCCGTGGCTTCGCGCTGTTACCGTCCGATGCGCCTCGCGTGCCGCTGGAGTTTGTGACGCCGCCTGCCGCCCCTCCACGCTATCCGCATATGGAATGGGCCTTTGCCAATGGCTATTCCAAGAAATATGCCTCATCCGGCTGGGCCAGCTATGACAGCCTGTTCTTCCGCTGGGCTGAACGGGAAGGCTTTGCGATTGATCTCGCCAGCCAGCATGAGCTGCATTTCTCGCCGGAAATCCTCGACGGTTATGATTGCGTGGCTTTTGTCGGTCACGACGAATATTGGACATGGGAAATGCGCGATGCCGTCGATCATTATGTCGATGGCGGCGGTCGTGCGGCCCGTTTTGCGGGCAACTTCATGTGGCAGACGCGGCTTGAAGATGATGGCAAGCGCCAGACTTGCTACAAATATCGCGCCCGCGCCGAAGACCCGGTCTATCGCTCCGCCGATCCACGGCGCACCAGCGGTTGCTGGGAAGCGACTGAAACCGGACGGCCTGCTGCCGAAACTTTCGGCCTCAATGCGTTGCGCGGGCTTTATGTCGGCTGGGGCGGTTGCGCCCCGCGGGGCGTACACGGTTTCCCGGTCTATCGCCCAGAGCATTGGGCCTTTGCGGGAACCGGCATCTATTACGGCGATCTCCTGGGCTCGGAAGGTCACGCCTTCGGCTATGAGGTCGACGGGCTCGACTATGTGATCCGGGGCGGTCTGCCTGAACCGGAGGAGGGCAGCGGCGCACCTGATGGATTGCAGATTCTGGCGCTCGGCATGTCGTCTCTCAAGGAAGAGAGCGCGGATATTCCAGCCGACGACCAGTTCCTCTCCGATGCCGATGCCAAATTCGTTGCCGATACGCTGATCGGCGACAATGGTGATACAGCCGTCGAACGCATTAAGCGCGGCTGCGGCATGATCGTCAATTTCCCACGCGGCAAGGGCGAGGTCTTCCACGCCGGAAGCTGCGAGTGGGTAGCGGCTCTCAAACGCGGCGACCGCATGGTCGAGCGTGTGACCGCCAATGTTCTCAACCAATATCTCAAGCGCTGACAGAGTAACGCCATGCTCAACACAAAAACACAGAACGAACGCCCGGCTTCGCATCTTTTCTACCAGTCGCGCCTGCGCAGGCCGCTGGTGGATCGTGCCGAAGGCATCTATATCTGGGATCAGGACGGACGCCGCGTCATCGACGGGTCGAGCGGCGCGATGGTGGTCAATATCGGCCATGGCAATCGCAATGTGCTCGATGCCATGAAAGAGCAGATGGACCGCGTGACCTTCGCCTATCGCCTGCACTTTGAAAACGAACCGGCGGAAGATCTGGCACGCATGGCCGCCGAGCGTATGCCGGAGGGGCTGGACAAGATTTTCTTCGTTTCCGGCGGGTCGGAAGCGGTCGAATCCTGCATCAAGCTCGCCCGTCAATGGGCGGTCGCGACCGGGCAGTGCACACGCTGGAAAGTGATTTCGCGGTTTCCGTCTTACCATGGCGGTACGCTTGGGGCGCTGGCGGTCACCGGTTATGCGGCTTTGAGCGAGCCTTTCGCACCCATCATGCGCGAAATGCCAAAAGTCCCTGCACCGACTGCCTATCTCGACCGCGACAATCTCACGATGGAACAACGCGGCCAGAAATATGCCGACATGCTGGAGGAGAAGATTCAGGAAGAGGGGCCCGAAAGCGTACTCGCCTTTATCATGGAGCCGATCGGTGGAGCATCGACCGGCGCGCTGGTTGCGCCCGACAGTTACTATCCGCGTATCCGCGAAATCTGCGACCGTTATGGCATCCTGCTCATCCACGACGAGGTGATGAGCGGCGCGGGACGTACCGGCAAGTTTCTGGGCGGCGACCACTGGAACTGCAAGCCCGATCTCATCGCGCTTTCGAAGGGTTTCGCCTCCGGTTATTGCCCGCTTGGCGCAATGGCGGCGCCCGGACGCATTGTGCAGCCGGTTCTGGATGCTGGCGGCTTCCTGCACGGCTTCACTTATGCGGGCAATCCACTGGCTTGCGCGGCAGGCAAGGCGGTGCTTCAGGAGATTGATCGTCTCGATCTGGTCGGCAATGCCGCCCATATGGGCGATGCGCTGAAGGGCGAGCTGGAAGGACTGGCGAAGCGCTTCCCGTTCATCGGTGATGTGCGCGGTAAGGGGTTGTTGCTGGCCGCCGAATTCGTGTCCGATCCCGAGACCATGAAGCCGTTGCCGAAGGAACTGAACGCCCATCAGCGCATGGTCGATCTTGCCTATGAGCGCGGTCTGATCATCTATTCGCGCCGCACGCGGGGTGGTGTTGAAGGCGATCACTTCCTCGTCTGTCCTCCGATGATCATAAGTCGAGAACAGGTCGGCGAGATCACCGCGATCCTCGGCGATACGCTGGAGGTTCTGGCGCGTGAACTCAAGCTGCCCGTGAACGCATAAGGAAACCGGATCATGACCGAGAAGAAGAAAACACAGCGCAAGGTGATCATCACCTGCGCAGTGACGGGCTCCGTGCACACTCCAACCATGTCGCCGCACTTGCCGGTTACGCCGGAGGAGATCGCCAGCGAAGCCATCGCGGCGGCGGAAGCGGGCGCATCCATCCTGCATCTCCATGCCCGCGATCCGCGTGATGGCAGACCGTCCGCCAATCCGGACCTGTTCATGCAGTTCCTGCCCCGCATCAAACAATCGACTGCGGCCGTGGTGAATATTTCCACTGGCGGGTCGTCATTGATGACGCTGGATGACCGGCTGGCCGCGCCGCTCAAGGCGCAACCGGAAATGTGTTCGCTCAATATGGGCTCGATGAATTTCGCGCTGTTTCCAGCCCTCGACAAGCCACGCGAGTGGAAGCACGCATGGGAACCGGAATTGTTGGAGGCAACGCGCGATTCGATCTTCAAGAACACCTTCGCGGATATGGAAGGCATTCTGACCAGTCTCGGTCAAGGCTGCGGCACGCGCTTCGAGTTTGAATGCTATGATGTCGGGCATCTCTACTCACTGGCCCATTTCCGTGACCGTGGACTGGTGACTGGTCATCTGTTCATCCAGTTTGTCTTCGGTATTCTGGGCGGTATCGGTGCAGACCCGGACAATCTCATGCACATGAAGCGCATTGCAGACAAGCTGTTCGGCGACGACTATTCCTTCTCGGTTCTGGCGGCAGGGCGACACCAGATTCCGATGATTACAATGGCGGCGGCCATGGGCGGTAATGTGCGTGTCGGTCTGGAAGACAGCCTCTATGACGGACGGGGAAAACTGGCCAAGAGCAATGCCGATCAGGTGCGGCGCATCCGTAGCATCCTTGACGGCTTGTCGCTGGAAGTTGCCACACCCGACGAGGCGCGCGACTATCTGGGCCTGAAGGGTGGAGACAGGGTGGCGTTCTGATGCCAAAGATTGTGTTGGATAGCAAAGCGGGCGTTGTGATCCGGCTCGCCGAACCTGCCGATGCGGAACAGATTCACGAGGCGATCCGCGCGATGGGCGCGGGGCTGGGTGCCGCAGACAAAGCCTCCAGTACGGTAGAAGACTTTCGCCGCCACGGCTTTGGTCCCAACCCGGCTTTTACCAGCCTGATCGCCGAGGTGGACGAGGTATTTGCAGGACTGGCGCTGTTCTTCCCGATTTTCTCGACATGGCTTGGAAAGCCCGGTGTCTTTGTGCAGGACCTCTATGTCGATGAAGGGTTTCGCGGTCGGCGGGTAGGCGAGATTTTGCTTCGCCATGTTGCATCATGGTCGACAACACGCGGCGGCGTCTATCTGCGGCTGGCGGTGGATCGGGACAATGTTGCCGCGCAACGATTTTACCAACGGCTGGGTATTGGCTGGATCGAAGCCGACCTCGATCATGGCGCTTATGGCGAGGATTTTGCCCGTCTGGCGCGTATCAATGCAAATTAGGGAGCAGTCATGAAAGCCTTCTACGCTGTCGAGCAAAAGCGTCACGACCCGAAAGCCTTTCTTTCCAGCGGCGCGCCGAAGCCGAACCCCGAGCAACCGGAGCGCGTCGAGCGCTTGCTCTCCGGCGCGAGGGCTGCGGGCTGCGAGATTATCCGTCCGCACAATCACGGTCTTGGCCCGATAGCTGCCGTTCATACGCCGGAATATCTGGAGTTCTTACAGCATATCTATCCGCGTTGGCGGCGCATCGAGGAGGCTGCGGAAGAGGTCATTCCGAACATTCATCCGTTGACACGTGACGGCCGCTATCCCGCATCCGCCGTGGGGCAGGTCGGCTATCACATGGCTGATACGGCGTGCCCGATTGCTGAACATACATGGGAAAGCGTGTGCTGGAGCGCATGGAGCGCGGTCGATGCCGCCGATGCGGTGCTTGCGGGCGAGGTGGCGGCCTATGCGCTCTGCCGTCCACCGGGGCATCATGCCTTTGCCGATGTTGCTGGCGGCTTTTGTTTCGTCAATAATTCGGCAGTCGCGGCCCAGCATCTACGCTCGAAGGCTGAACGCGTCGCAATCCTCGATGTCGATCTGCATCACGGCAACGGGACGCAAGGCATTTTCTATGCGCGTCCCGATGTGCTGACTGTCTCGATCCACGCCGATCCGCTACGCTTCTATCCATTCTTCTGGGGCCATGCCGATGAACGCGGTGAAGGGGCTGGTCTTGGCTACAACCTCAATCTGCCTCTGCCGCGCAAATCTGGCGATGACGAGTTCCTCGCGTCGCTCGATACGGCTTTTCGTCGTATCGAAGCCTTCGCGCCAGATGCGCTGGTGGTAGCACTTGGTCTTGACCCGTTTGAGGGTGATCCATTCGGCGGATTGTCGGTTACCACTGGCGGTTTCGGACGCATTGCCGAAGCGATTGCAAAGCTTCGGCTGCCAACCGTCATCGTTCAGGAAGGTGGTTATCTTTGCGATGCGCTGGGTGACAATCTCACCGCTTTCCTGGGCGGCTATCAGTCGGTGGCGCGATGAGCGGCCTTGTGTCTTTTATCGGCGTTGTACATCCGTGGATGTGCGACGTCATGGGACATATGAATGTCCGTCACTACGCGGGGATGTTCGACGATGCGAGCTTTCAGCTACTGGGACACATAGCCGGGAAAATCCCGGATGAGGGTTTCGGTTGGGCGGATGTGCGCTCGACTATGGACTACAAAAAGGAAGTGCCCGCCGGGGATTTGCTGACGATCCGCTCTCAGGTGCTGAAGGTGGGGCGTTCATCAATCACGTTTCGCCAGATAATGGCTGGTTCGCTTGATGGGGACCTGCGCGCCATCAATGAGATAACGTCCGTCTGTTTCGACAAGATCGCGCGTCATTCACTCGAACTTGAGCCAGCAATGCGAGCGCGAGCGGAAAGGCTCATGTAGGGCCACAATCTGATCGGCTAGCCGCAGGCATGATCTGCTGCCGAATGGCAGCTAACTCCGCTCATAACGCATAAGCGGACGGTCAGCGTCCGGCCCCATTGCGGCCATTCTAAATGATTAGTCATGGCATTTTCAGATGATAGAATCTGCTTCACTTCTGACTAGTGTTTTCCCTCTTTTGTTGATCAATGAAAGCTAATAGATCGCCGTATTTATAACGAATAGCTTTGCCCACTTTTCGATAAGCTAAGTTTTCAATGCCCTGGACCCGCCAGTTAGCAAGGGTCTTTGGACTTAAACCTAAAACACCAGCGGCTTGCTCAGAAGTCAGCAGATGGTCAAGCTCATAGTTTGTTGAGGGCAGGGGATGTTCTCGAGCACTGTCAGTCTGCGTCGTGAGAAAGCTTAATGACATATTGTATTTTCGAACAAGGTGTTCGGTGAGGCTGAGATAGAGCTGCTCAAGGCTAGGCTGCTCATTTTTGTTATCAGGCTTTTTCGCCATTTATATGAGCTCACCTAACATGGATAGTGTCCGATTACGAAACGCGATGGGAGTTGTTGTTAACATAACAACAAGAATAGTCGAGTTCGACAATACAGAAATTGAGAAGCATCAATTGTAACGACGTGCGGCTCAGGCGGGTTCTGTATGTTCCCGATCGTTTTTCCACAGGGATTTTATGCTGCTTAACACGGTAGTTTTGCAGTGCAAATTACAAGTAACGAAGGTGATTGCTATTTGATTGCTAGCATCAATATGGTGAAAACGAAAACTAGCTAAGTCATTGATTTTATGGTGCCGCTTAGCGGCATCTTATTGAAATAACACAGAAAATCATCCTGTATCAGTTTCTATCATCGCTGTTGCACGCCAGTCGTGTTCTTGTTACGTTCGGTATCAAGGCTTGTCAGCCGTTTTCACCCAAGCGCACGTCTAAAGGTGGATTGCCGGGTGGATTAGATTGGCACTGTGAGGAGCATCTTTGTGCGTTTAATGAATCGCTTGAGTGCAAGAGCAGTAGTTACGTTGGGGGCTGGCAAGCACAATGACGGTGCGGGCCTCTGGTTGCACAAACGCCCAGACGGCGGAGGGCAGTGGGTTCTCCGCATAACCATTCATGGCAGACGCAGGGAAATGGGCCTCGGTTCGGCTCTTGAGGTTTCCTTAAAGGAGGCGAGGGAGGCGGCTGAGAAGTCGCGCGCACTGGTCCGATCAAACATCGATCCTATCAAAGAGCGTGAGCGCCAGAAGCAAGAAGCTACCCGGAATATGCATCTGCTTAAGGATATAGCTCTGGATGCATTCGAAAGCCGTAAGGCTGAATTGAAGGGTGATGGAGATGCAGGGCGCTGGTTTAGCCCACTTGAAATCCATATCTTGCCACGCCTTGGCAAGGTTCCGGTTGCTGAACTCAATCAGACAGACATTCGTGATACGCTTTTGCCGATATGGCACTCAAAAGCTGAAACAGCGCGAAAAGCAATCACGCGGCTACAAATTTGCATGAGACACGCGGCGGCGCTGGGTTTGGAGGTGGATCTACAGGCAACCGATAAGGCACGTGCGCTTCTGGGCAAGCAGCGTCATAAAACCCAAAACATTCCAGCGATGCCATGGCAGGAAGTACCTGCCTTCTACGATACTCTGAACGATGACACAGTTACTCATCTTGCTATGCGCCTGCTTATTCTTACAGGTGTTCGCTCTGGCCCACTTCGCTCAATTCATGAAAGCCAGATTGAAGGTAATGTCTGGACTATTCCTGGTGAGGCGATGAAGGGGCGAAAGGATGCAACTGCTGATTTTCGCGTCCCCCTAACAGTTGAAGCAATGAAAGTGATTGAGATTGCTCGCCGCCATGCGCGTGCAGGCTTTCTCTTTCCAAATGTTCGCAGCGGCGTCATTAGTGACATGACACTTGGTATGTTCATGCGTCGTGCGAAGCTAGATGCTCGTCCGCATGGTTTCCGCTCGAGCTTGCGAGACTGGATAGCTGAGACGACAGATACGCCCTACGACATTGCTGAAACAATTCTCGGTCACATTGTCGGCGGATCGGTTGAGCGTGCCTATCGGCGTACTGACTTCTTGGAACAGCGGCGCATTTTGATGGAGCGATGGTCAAAGCATACGACAGGGCAGAATAACAACATTTTGAGTATCAGCGCGGCAAAGGTGTAAACAGTGATTACTTTTGAAGGCCACAGTTCGTTGTATCGCTTCCATTTGGATTCCGAGTTTGCGATACGCAAGCGATTGGTTGAAAATGATAATGCAAAGGGCGAACTTTCGTGGGCTGACAGAAGGGAGAGCATTAACATTGCCGCTAGATACCTCGTTCGTGACATCTTTCGAAGGGGATTGGAAAAGGATAAAAAATTCCCATCTATCTTGACGAAAGGAGGGCAGCTTTACGAGGCGTCTCCGTTGCTTTTGTCTTTCCCAGAAAGTCCTAATATACCCAATGGTTTGTTCAATAAGGCGAGAAGTGCTGCAATTGAAAAGGGTGCCAACCTAAGTCATGAGCGAGTTTTCGGCCTATCTTCCCTCGCACTGGACTATTGGCATTCTGCCTTCCAAAACGAGAGAGTTTTCAATACCGGACCCTATGCCGTCCAAGCAGCTGCCGCAGCCTTCCCTAGAGTAATCTCGTTGGTAGATTGGCGCACCGGTACTGTTTCGATAAAAGCGCTAAGAGCGCTAAATGATGCTATCAACGCTATGCGCTCGGCAAAAGAGCTTCTGAGCATGTGCGGTAATTTTTTAGCTCTGGAAGAGATGGACTATCTTATTAATGAGTTCGATAAGTCTGATAATCTCCCAATGCTCGAAATGCTCGAAAATTATGATGGGTGTACGGTTGTCGCCCCAACAGAGTGGCTAAGCTTATTAGAATTGTCAGACAAAGAGAGCGCAGAGGCTTCTAGCGCAAGCATGCTTTACGATTTCTCGCCAAAGGACGCCATCATTGCGCTCCTAAGCAAAGATCCAACACTTACTAAGCCTCGCGTGAAATTGAAACTATTCCCAGAAGTTTCAGATAGGCGATTTAATATGTTTTGGACGCAAGCATCTGAAAGTAAACCGGAAATTATGAAGCCAGGAAGGCGCAGCACTAAATCATAACACCGTATCGATACGGTTTTTAATTCGTGTAGGCTATTTGTTGTTTGTTCGTTCCAGCACCTTTCACCTCGTATCAACTGATTTCGAGGATGAAGCATGCAAATCACCGACCCGCTTTTGACTGCCCGTGAAGGCGCTAAAATCCTTCAGGTGAGCATCCCTACTTTTTACCGCCGCATCGCTGACGGCACGCTGCCAAAGCCTATCAAGATGGGTAGTCTTTCCCGCTGGGCGCAGTCGGAAATCAACGCAGCAATCGAAGACGCCAAAGCCAAACGCCACGCTGCATAAAAAACGACCCCGCCAGACAAGGACGGGGCCGAAGGGCTTATTGAACTCTCTCATTCACAATAGCCCCTCCCGTTCTTTGGTGCAATTCCAAAGGATAGGCAGATGACTTCTAAAAATTCTCTCTGGGGTTCTCGGATTTATCGTGTGACCAATCGCGGAGCGGAGCCTTTTTCCATTCGCGTGAAAGGTCGTGACCGTTGGGCGCTGGAAAACCTTATCAATGCCGGTGACGCTGGCTGCACACCTATCGACAATCCGGCCCCGCGCTGGTCAGCTTATGTGTTCAAGCTGCGCAGCTTCGGCGTCAATATCGATACAGTTCATGAAGAACATACCGGCCCATTCAGCGGCACTCATGCCCGCTATGTGCTGCGCTCTAAGGTTTCCTGTCCTGAGATGGATGCGGAGGCGGCAGAATGAAGAACGCCAGAGAGATTACCCGCGCTCTGGGTGGTCACTGGCATGGCCGGTACGGTGTTGCACGCTGTCCGGCACATGGTGACAAGCGCCCCAGCCTGAGCCTGTCAGATGGAACGGACGGCAGACTGTTACTGCGCTGTCATTCCGGCTGCGAGTTCACACACATTCTCGATAGCCTCAAAGGGCTTGGACTGGTCGAAGGCGAGGGGAACTATTCGCCGCCTTCAGCTGCCGATCTGGGGCGCATCAGGCAGTCCGAGATTGAGGAAACCGAACGCAAGGAAGCGCTGGCACTTTCTTGCTGGCGCGATGCTCGCCCTATTCGTGGCACGATAGCGGAAACGTATCTCAGGCATCGCGGCATTACTTGCGAGGTTGCTGACAGTCTGCGCTTTCATCCTGATTGCTGGCACCCGTCACGAAACCGCTTTCCTGCAATGGTCGCGCTGGTCGAGGGCGCGCCACGGCTTGCAGTGCAACGCACCTATCTGCGCGCTGACGGTCTCGGAAAAGCCCAGATCGAACCGGCCAAGGCAATGCTTGGAGCCGTGGCAGGCGGTGCGGTGCGGTTATCTCAGGGCAATGACAAGCTGATTGTGTGCGAAGGCATAGAAACCGGCCTTTCGCTTCTGTCCGGCCTTGTTCACGGCTCTTTGTCTGTCTGGGCCGCATTATCGACCAGTGGAATGAAAGTCCTCTCACTGCCGGATAGCCCGGCATTGCTGACGGTCGCCACTGATGGGGATGCAGCGGGCCGGGAAGCGGGGAATGCATTAGCCACACTTGCCACGGCAGCAGGTAGGAAAGTCAGCCTATTGCCAGCGCCTGATGGTCACGACTGGAATGACATTCTCATGATGAAAGGTGCGGCTGCATGAACACGCACGAACCCGTGACCGGGATTTTCGATAAGATTGTGAAAGAGCAGCCCTTTGAGCTTTGGAAGAAACCGGTCCCGATTTCATCCAGCTTGCCAGCGGTCGAAGCATTCGTGCCGGAACTGCTGCCCGCTGCACTGCGCAATTATGTATTTGACGTAGCAGACAGACAGCAATCCGTACCTGACTTCGTGGCAGTGGCAGCATTATGCGGACTTGCTTCATTGATCGGCAATCGCATTCGCGTGGCTCCGAAACAATGGGATGACTGGATTGAGGTGCCGAACTTGTGGGGCGCGGTCATCGGCCCGCCTTCGGCTATGAAGACACCAGCCATGCAAAAGGCTCTTGGTCCCGTCTACGCCATTCAGGACGATATGCGTAAACAATGGCAGGCCGATTTGAAAGCTGCCGACATTGATGATGTTCTGGGCAAGATTGAAGCCAGAGAAGCAACGAAGTCCGCAGCCAAGGCTTATAGAACGGGCGATAAGGACGGCGCACGCGCTATTCTTGCTGATGTGTCCAAAGATGACGAGGACGAGCAGCCTTGCCCGCGTATTGTCGTAAATGATGCGACTGTGGAGAAGCTGGGCGAGCTTTTGAATGAAAACCCACGCGGCCTGCTTCTGGTACGTGATGAATTGCCTGGCTTCCTTTCCCAGATGGAAAGTGAAGAACACGCCAGCGACAGGGCTTTCTATCTTGAAGCTTTCAATGGTTCCGGCCAATTCACTTATGACCGTATTGGGCGCGGTACTGTGCATATCGCAAATTGCACTGTCAGCCTCATCGGAGGCGTGCAGCCCTCGCGCATTGCACCGATTGTCCGGGGAGCGATTACTGGAACGAGCAATGACGGCTTAATCCAGCGCCTACAAATGACTGTGTGGCCAGATCCGCGAACATCGTGGCAGTGGGTTGACCGGCACCCTGATAGAGACGCGCGTGACGCCTATGAGAAGGTATTCCGCGACATTCACGAACTGGATTTGGGCAGTTCTGACAATCCTATCGTGTTTAGGCTTTCGCCAGCAGCGCAGGGCATGTTTCAGCAATGGATGCAGGAAATTCAGACAGATGCGCGCAGCGGCAAGCTTTCTACCGTTCTCGAAAGCCACCTTCTGAAAATGCCAAAGACGATTGCCAGCCTCGCGTTGATATTCGAACTGGTTGAGGGTGGTCGCGCCGAAGTCGGGGCCGATGCAATGGCTCTGGCTCTGGGCTGGGCAGACTATCTACGCAGCCATGCAAACCGGCTCTATTCGTCTGGAAACACTATCGTTGTCGAGGATGGTGCGCGCCTCATATTGGAACGCCGGGACACGTTGCCTGATGAGTTCACCATTCGCGATATTCATCAGAAAGGTTGGGCTGGTTTAGCGGATCGTGAAGCCGTTAGCGCTGCCATTGAGCTGCTCGAAGAAACGAACCATTGCCACAAGTTTGAAAAGCGGGCTGGAGCAACTGGTGGGCGTCCATCTGCATCCTATCGGTGGAATCCGAAAATCAGGGAGGCGAGATAATGGGACGCTGGCTTGATGCATTAAAAAAACACGAAAACGCCCCTGACGCGAACCCTCAAAACCCTCAAAACTCAACCAATAGGGGTTTTGAAGGTTTTGAGAGTTTCAATTCTACGGATTTGGAGAAAAATTCTAATGCTGCCTCAGACGGCTTGGAGGCGGCGAAGGACAACCAGAAAACAGAAGAACCGCTTTTTTTGCGCCAGTCCAAGGGCGAAAGCGAACGGCGGCGGGTTATCCCTTTTCCGGGTCGAGAATGGACGCCAGACGGCAAAATCAGGCCGGACGATCCAGAGCGATATTTGGATGCGCTGCGGCTTCACGGTCCAATGTCTTACGGCATGGCAATGCGTGTTCTCCAATGGGGCGGCACACGCGCAGGGCAGGCCGAAGACGCGCTTTTGGAACAAGGCCGGATCAAATTCAACAAGCGCGGATGGGCTTATCCCGTCGATAGGTCGGAGGATGAAAATGTCTGATCCAGTTAAGCGCGCGGCTATCTGGCTGGCAACCACACCAAACGCAGCAAAGCCTCGTCCTGTCATTCCGTACCTTCGAGAGCAGTTTGGGCTGACAGCATTCGAGGCTGTCCAGGCAATTACAGAAAGCAATCTGATCAGGGTGAGAGCGCAATGAACGAACAGACATTGAAAACGTCATATGACCACGACCCGATTATGTACTCGTCCTTTGTCGGGTGCCTGCATTGGGCACTTGGTGACAAGAAAATCGTTGATCGATACCGGGAAGAAACTGGCGATACCTTCTCACCAGCCAGTTCGCCAGAGGCGCGCCTGATCGATCAGGCGACCGGCGCGGACATGGCTTTCCTACAAAGGTTCTCGGAGTGGGTTGAGAAAAACATATTCGGCACCCCTGAACAGGTTTTCGGGGAGGGCGCATGAATATTCATACCGCGTCCAATTTGGACATTGAACGGTTTCGCAAGGTTTATGCGCTGGTCACTGGTGGCGCAACCGAGGGCGAGCGCGCAGCGGCCAAGGCCAGAGCCAGCAAAATAGCTGCAAAGGCTGGCCTGTCTTTCAACGATGCCGTGTCCAAATTGGACGCGCCTATGCAACAGCCGAAACCAAAGAATATATTCGAGGATTTTTTCAACAGCCCGGATATGAAAGCTCAGCGTTCGGATCGGCAGCGCAAGGATGCTTTGAAACGCGAGTTGGTGCTGGAGGAATATGGATCCATTAAGGCTGTGTTTGATCCTAAGCCATGGGAAGTAGCTCTCAGAATGGCAATCGAGCCGTTTTCCGTGGTCATGTCATATGCGTGCACGTCAGGAGTTCAGCGTCAGTACACGGCATTCATGGACGGTGAGCAGGCCGGTATAATGCTTAGGGGAACCGAGAGAGCCAAGAGTGCGATTGCATCTGCATTTCCCATGCCAACGACCATCCAAGCGGCGATGGATGAAATTAAGGCTTGGAATAAACAGCGATGGGACCGCGCCTTGTTCTTTGAATATTACGAGCAAGAGCCGGAGGTTTATGTTCGCCAAAGACTGGTTGAGGATTTCATTGAGAGACAGCCCGTGCAGTCATGGGATGATATGGAAGCTCGGTTTGCGTGGAAAAAATATGAATTTGAGAGCCAATGGATTGAACCTACAGAACGGGAAGACCCGTTTATGGACCGCATAGAAGCTGACTTCACCATTCTTCGCGACCTTTATGAGAGCGGCAACCCGCATGCGGCAACTGTCCAAAATGGACACTGGACTAATGCTGACAAACGCGCAGCCGTCCTGTCCATGTTGGACACGCAGCCAGAACTGTCTGACCGCGAGATTTCCCGGCGTCTTGGCGTAAGCCCTCAAACCGTTGGCAATTGGCGCAGGCGCATTGTGACTTGATATGGATCACATGATGCCCTGATTGGCTTTATCGCGCCTTGATTATTTTGGACGCGATAAGCCAGCCTACTATTGGCGTAATGATAGCGCTGATAACCACGGCCCAAATCATCGGATAGGCTGGGCTTTGAGAAAGCTCTGGCACTGTCAGGATTACGATGAACCCCATGCCAATCAAAACGATGAACGCAATCGAACTTATGATCGATGCCAATTGAAGCTTTGTCCCCACAACGCCCTCCAGAAGAATACATATTGATCCCGGCACGATGCATTGTCTGCAACATTCACGCATTGATTATGGTCAAAGGCGATGAGCTGGATCAGTAAAGCCCAACACTAGCACAAAAGACAGATTGTCGCACGTCTGAGCATCGTCGGAATTTGATGGAACATGATAGACGATGATGCGGCCTGATATAGATCAAGTCACTGATAATAAATAGCTTTCATCTCACTTTGTGGCTCCGTACGTGATACAATCGTATTAACGAAAGGAGGCGGCAATGCGCGCTGATGTTGCAATGGCTGACTACATTCTCGTTCGGGTTTTCACCGACGAGAAGCGAGTTTTGAAAGAGATGGCACAAGAGAGCGGAACGTCTCTATCCGAGTTTGTTCGCTCTCGCACACTAGGAGGCATGAAGTCTGGTGGAGGTGCTGTCCATGGGGCTTCTTGATACACTATTTTCGCGAGCTTCCTCCGATCCATGGGAAGGACTTCGCCAGCCCACGCCACAGCCGGTTCAAGGACCGCAACAATCTCAGGGCGGATTGCTTGGTGCTGTATCTAATATGTTCAATGGCAACGGGCAGTCGGCGGAAACGACAGGGCCGCAACAGAACGCGCAGTCTGGGTTTTCGGGAGAGAACTTTCGCAACGTGCTGCAAGATTTGAGCATCGGGTTAATGATGTCAGATCCGAACTTTCGTGGCGTTGGCCAGATGATGGCCATGCGTCAGCAGACACAGGCAGAAAATCAGCAGAAACAGCAGACGGCAAATCAAACCGTGGGCTGGTTAACGAATAATGGCGTGGGGCAGCAGGAAGCTGAATTCCTTGCCAAGACGCCTGAGGCGCTGAAATCCTGGTATTCCGCTTTCAGTGCAGGTCAAAAGCCTGATTGGCAGATTACGGACATTTACGACGATCAAGGCCGTCCAGTTAAGGCGATGATCGATAAGAACACCGGCCAGTATAACGTCATTGGCGGTGCAAAATCTGAATCGACCCCCCTCATGCAGAACATTCGGGCTGCTGGCTTGCAGCCCGGTACACCCGAATACCAAAAGGCAATTCTTGATGGCACTCGCAGCGGTGTTAACGTCGATGCGCGAAATATGGGATCGATCCCCCAAGGATATAGGGTGAATTATGATGATAGGGGCAATCCTGTCAGCATGTCGCCTATTCCGGGAGGGCCAGAAGATACGTCAAAGACAGATGCAGCTCGCAATCAAAACCTTGCAACCTCAACTGATATTATTGTGAACGCTGCGAAAACGGCCCGCGATATCGCAAAGTCAGGGGGGCGCTGGACAACTGGTGTTGGCGGGCAGGTGCTTTCTAAAATTGGAGAAAGTGACGCCGCAGAACTGCGGAGGCAGGTCGCAACATTGACGGCCAACGCCAAGATAGAGAACCTTCAGGCGATGCGTGCAGCAAGCCCAACAGGCGGAGCTCTTGGTGCAGTGTCGGACAGTGAGAACGCTATGTTGGCGTCAAAGACAGGTGCTCTAGATCCAGATGCCTCTCCGGACGTTTTTCAGCGACAGCTGGACGATTACGAGCGCACATTGCTTCGTGTAATTCACGGCAAAGAAGCCGGGGACAGGATATTTGATAGCTCTCGTGACGCACAGGGCGCAAAAAGTACAAAAACCGGCATTCAGTGGAGCGTTGATTGATGGCTACTCTTACGATCAACGGGCGGAAAGTGACGGTCGATGACCGATTTCGGAGCCTTTCACCTGAACAGCAGGAAGCAACTGTCGAGGAAATTGCTGGCTCGCTAGGAATCGCCGGAAGCGATACCAGTCCAAAGCAGGACGGCAGCTTAAATGCTGATAATGCAGTTCGCGCAGTTGGAACAGGCGTCCCGGTTCTCGGTGGTTTCCTCAACCGCCTCGACGCTGCGACAAATGCGACCTTAGCTCCGCTGGTCGATCCATTGTTGCCAGATAGTTTTCAAAAGCTTCCCGGCGATTCATGGGGTGAGAGATACGATCAAGCTCTAAACATTCAGCAGGGCAAGGACGAAGCTTTTCAAAGCGAGCATCCTTATGTGAATACTGGGCTTCAAGTCGCAGGCGGAATAGGGGCCATGGCTCCAGCGATAGCTGCAGCGCCGGGACTGTTCGGAGCGGGTGGCGGTAGTCTTTTGACAAACTCGCTCGCTGGGGCTGGTAGCGGTGCAGCCATAGGCGGCTTGGATGCGGGAGTGCGTTCAGATTTTGACCCGAAGGCTGTTCAGAGTGGCATTACGTGGGGCGGAGGGCTCGGCCTATTCGCTCCAGCCGTAGGGCGCGCAGCTGGAAAAGCTGTCGAGAAGGTCGCGGGACGCTTTCGCTCGCCAACGGCAGCACAGCAAAGGGTGTCCAGTGCATTAAGTGCCGATGGCGTGGATGATGTTGCGGCTCGTCTTTCACAAATGGGGCCGGACGCGATGCCAATGGATCTTGGCCCTAATTTGCAGGCTCAAGCTGCGGCTCTCGCAGGCACACCCGGTAAAGCACAGGAAGCCGTCCGCAGCGCTATTGCACAGAGGCAGGCTGGTAGCGGGCAGCGCGTGATGACAGCACTGGATGACGCATTAGGGCAAACAGTCGATACGGTTGCACTTGCAGACGATATTATTGCCCGCAGGTCGGCAGCAGCCCGCCCGCTTTATGAGGCTGCATATTCAAAACCAGTGCCATTCACGAAAGAGCTAGAAGACATCCTCCAGCGCCCTACGGTCGGTAGGGCATTGAAGAAAGCCCAGGCATTGGCTGCGGACGAAGGCATGACTTCGCGACAGTGGTTTGCCAATGTGGCAGACGATGGAAAAGTCTCACTGTCAAATGTCCCAGACGTTCGACAGCTTGATCTGACGAAACGAGCTTTGGACGATATGATTTCCACGGCACGGCGCACAGGCAATAACAATGAAGCCCGCATATTTTCACAGCAGCGCGATATGTTGACGAAAATGGTGGATGATGCCGTCCCGGAATATGCTCAGGCTCGAAACGCGTTCAGCAGCAGGAGTGCGGTAATTGATGCTCTTGAAGACGGGCGAACTATCTTCAGTCGGCAGATGACGCCTAATGAATTGCGCACCCGTCTCAGTCGAATGGACGAAGCTCAGCGGGAAGCATTTATTCAGGGCGGTCGGGCTGCGATTGCTGACATCATGGGTACGGCCCGCAATGACGCTACTGCCGCCCGCAGTTTATTTGCTCAGGGTTACAATCGTGAAAAGCTTTCAATGTTGGTGGGCGGTGAAAATACAGCGCGTATGCTCAAATCTCTTGATGCTGAACAGGCGTTTGCCAATTCACGGAATAGAGTGGTTTCAAATTCTGAGACATTTGCCCGAGCGCAGGCTGCAAAAGACATCGGTGTTTCGGGCAAAGAGCCAGGTGTTATGCGCGAAATGCTCAACATGAACGCTGGTAACGCAGCAGCGAAGTTTGCAGACCGCTTTACAGGCAAGATGCAGAACGCCGCGCAGCAGAAAAGCAATGCTGAGCTTGCGCGGTATTTGACCGTTCGCGCTGGTGATCCGAAAAGCTTGGTTGAAGCTCTCAGCCGGGTAACGGCGGCTCAAAAGCGTGGCGCAATCACTAACGAGCAGGCGCGCCAATTCATCATAAACGTACAGATGCAATTTAATCAGAGAAATGGATCTGGCCGCAATCCGTTGGAAATCACAGTAGGTCGCCCGAATTAGGGCGTCTCGCGAACGTTTCTTGATGCCAAAGCAAATAGCCCCACTCCGATCAAGGCTCCCACAAAAACCCCAGCGCCGAAATCGTCATTGATGCCGGTAAGAAGCCATTGAATACCACCCATGATCAGTCCGAACAGGATGAAACAAGCCCCGTAGATAAATCCTTTTTGGTTTCTGGTCATGGTCACATTCAGATAAGAGTTAGAGAGATATCCGTATGATGCAGGAAAACTTTGAAGAAGTCGCGCTTGAAATTGCCGACAGGCTTAAAGCGGCCCGGGAGAACTGGGAATATACTGCAGACTTGGATGCGTCTTTGACCCGCTTGCTGGAATCTCGTGGTGAGACACCAACCGACGCATTAGCAGCACTGGCTTATTGTGGCGCCTTGATCGGGGCTAAAAACCTCGAAAACCTTCCGGTTGACGCGCGCGAGCAATGTGCAGATATGGCGCTGGTGATGCTTGTAAAAGCCACCGACATCTTGGAAAGACAAACCGGGCGCAAAGCGACTGAGTTTCTCGGCTGCAAAGGACCCGGCAAGCTTTGGGAAAACTGATATTCAAACACCCGGCCAAGTGAAATCGTTCTGCACCATCCCTGAGCAGTTGTAATTATAAGCAAATTGGCCATTCATCTTGCTTCGGCAGACGTAGACCGCGTTTCCATACTGATTGCGAATAAGGTCCCATGCATAGCCATAATTATAGTATGGCTCATATCGATTTGGCCGGTAGCCACCTCCGCCGCAATTGTTGTTCGCGCAAACTGCGACCGCTGTTCCGACTGCTGCAATAGCTAAGCCTGCCGCAATTGCCTGGTTCTGCTGCTTTACCGCATCAACGCACTGTTGAGCCGATATTCCTCGCTTGATAGCTTCTAGGATGAGTTCTTGCCGAAACTGCTCGTCTTTGGTCGTCAGCATCGATCGACACAGGGCAGCTTTGCCAACTGACTTTGGATTTTTGCGCAGAGTTTCCTGTGAAGTTGTGCACGCTGTAAGCGCGAACGCAAACACGAGCGCCGTTGACGCTCGAAAATATTGGACTGACATGATTGCCCCCTTTTCCCCATCGAAAGAAAAGCACACGTCTCAGGTAGAGTCCATCGCGACTTTGGGGTGATAGCGGAGATGGTGATGTAGCCGGGAATCGTCTTATCTAACAGTACTGGATTGAATACTCGCTGAAACGCGAGCAACGTAAGGGCGAAGGGGGATTATTTTGGATATTGAGTACTGGCAAAGATGGATTACTGTTATTGGGCTGATTTTTGGCTTCGTTGGTGTGCTTCTTTTAACCTACGAATGGCCATACATCGTTGCCGACGCAGTCAAGAAACTTGCGAACATGAATGAGGCAACTCAGGTGAGGCAGTCTCTGAAGATTCGAAGAAATTATGAGAAATGGCATCCCCGTTGTAGCTCGAAATACTCGATCGTAAAAAGCTATGCCGAAGGCATTATCAGCGGCATGAAACGACAGAGCGCATCCATACAGCGCTACACTGACAATATTGCAATAAAGTATGACTTGGCGCGGAGCAATGTTCTCGATGAAAGCGGCATCGTCATGCCCGACGCCGTTAAAAAGCAATGCTCGCTAGTTACGGATTTTGTTATCGACCTGAAAGAAACAGGCGTGCCCGTTAATCAAGCTCGGGCGGGTTTAAAATGGGTACTTTGGGCTTTGGTGCTTCAGATTCTTGGCAGCATACCAGTCTGAGAGCGATTTGAATCATTCCAAAAAATAGGCAACCCCTCACTTGATAATACAGGGAGGAAACAGGGCGTAGACCGTTTCTTAACGGGAAATAACGGGCCGGTTACCAATCATTAACTTTTATTGATGCGCTCCACGATGATAGATCGCCTCGGCGCTGAGTAATTTTGGGAGGAGTTGCTGGCGCTGTCGCTCCGCGCCGAGTGCGTAAGTCGCGGGGCGACCTTGCTGAAAACAGCATCAGAACAGCACGCAGCCACACGTCATTTTTTCGTTTCAGACTTTCATATTTTCGTTTCAAGAATACGGAGTAATGGGGAGAGAAGCCGCGCTCGTCCATTTTCAACACCGCTTCACACCTTTTCTTTTGAACAGCGGGGTTATCGGTAATCCTGATTTTGCAGCATTGAACGCAGACCTATGAGCTGCTTGCATATTCTTCGGCGGGGATTTGTCCAGATTAGGAGCAAATCTATGTACTTGAGTGATTACAGCCGATACGCGGAAAGTGGCCAACGCGCGCGCAGGCGAATGCGCTTCCTTGGTGAAACGCCGAACGGTAATAAACTGTGGACCCCGAAGGAAGATGAGCTTTGCCGAGAGTACGGCTCAGATTATGCGGTACTGGCAAAAAAGCTGCCGCATCGTTCGTACATGGCAATAAAAAAGCATTGTCAAAAGCTTGGACTGCGCCCTCGTCTCCGCGCGGTTACCGCCAAAGAATTGTCGTTGATGCGCAGATTGGTTCCTCGCGGTACTTCTGATGAAATTCAACAGGCGTTTCCACATCGTACGTTGAACTGCATAAAGTCGATATGCCTGTACCATGGAATTTACAAAGAGAAGAAGCCATATCAATCAACCGGTATTGCCCTCATTGATGACATTCGCGCTCGCTGTTTTGAGAACAACCTGACTATGACCGATCTGGATGATATCGCTAGGACTAAACGATATTTCCAAAATAGGGGCTGGAAAGACAGCAAAGCGCCGAACTACGCAGCCGTCTACAAGGCAGTTGCCGCCCTCGATGGTGAAATCTCCATTCGCTGGAGGGACGAATGAAACCCGACCGCTATTCAATTGCTGCTGAAATCGAACGCTTGATCGATATGCTGGATCAGATGGAGGATGATCCAGACCTTGAACTGGAACCGCTAGAAGAACAGCACGATGCGGAATCCGATCTAGCTTGGGCGAATGGGTACGCTCCCGACTGGTTTGTTATTGCTGAGCGATCCAGACGAAAGGCTAACGGCATTCATTGAGGCCCTATCTCGACAGCCTTCGACAATTTTGCTTTGATCTGTCTGGGGATTGGGGGATTTAAGATTGTCGAAGGCGAAAAACTGGATTCTTGGCGCAGCTGCGTTATTCGTTCTTGTGAAGGTTTTCGGTAAAGACGAACCCCAAACTGTCCCATCCTCACCCCCTGTAGCTTCGCAACCTGTTATCAAATCTCCCGAACCTGCGATTCAGCCGATGGGCTTCGTGCAGGCGACTTCGCCACGGCAGACGGAAACGCCTCCTCCATCATCGGACCGTCATCCGCTCGTGGGTAAAACACTTTATGCTACCGCCAATGTGAATATGAGGCAGGAGCCTTCTGTTTCGGCAAAAATCATCACTTCAATCGGACGAGGCAAAGCCGTGAAGGCTTTGAACTACCGATCCGGCTGGTTCAGCGTGTCATACGACAATCGCACCGGCTGGGTGTCTGAGCCGTATCTGGCTGAAAAGCCACCGTCTCCACCGGCAAAGACAGTTTCAACTTCTCGAACCGTAGCGCCGCCTGTTGCATCTCGCGTTGCTCCGGCACGTCGCTTAGGACAGCCTACTCGGTCTGCTTATGTCGGAACTTGCGATTGCCCATACGATAGGATGCGAAATGGCCGTTTATGCGGACGTAATAGCGCTTACAGCAAACCGGGCGGGCGCAGTCCTGTTTGCTATCATTAGGCAATAATTTCAGCTCCTCGATCTGGAGCAAGGGCACCGACTCGAGATACGATGCGCAAACATCAAGGGGCAACACAATGGGAGGAAACATGCGTGGAATAATTGGTGCAGGCATATTGTTGGTCAGCACATGCTGGTTTTACCCCTCGCAAGCACAGACTTTCGGCGGCTACGATTGTACCGAAGATTGTTCTGGCCATAAAGCGGGCTTCGACTGGGCTGAGCAGAACGGTATATCAAGCGAAGATGATTGCGGAGGCAATAGCAATTCTTTCGAAGAAGGCTGCAAAGCGTATGTCGAGGATTCTGATCGTGGTTCGGACGAAGATGACGACGGAAACGAGATTGATGAATGAAAGTACTGTCTGCCACTTTAACCGTTATAATCTTGGCTAGCGTGCTGACGGGCTGCGCTAATCGCTCATGCCGCGATTGGCCAGGAACGTGCATGATTCAATAATAAAAGCACAAAATTGCGCCCGTTATCACCTGCGCCAAGAGAGATACTGTTTGGCAATTCGGATATTAAATAAGAGTATTGTGAAATTAGGTGAGCCACTTTGCACTAAATCGGCGGATCAGCGTAAAAATTTTGTATCTTCTTTTATAACCGCAGCCTCTACGGTCTGCTGTGCTAAATAATATTCGTTCACCGCTTCGACTAAGCTTTTGCCATCATACGGCCCTGTGATTTCATCAGCAGCATCTGCCAGCCTCACGACAGCTCGTTCATAATTCTTGGCAACGGATAAGGTTCCATCGATCCTCCTCGATAATTCCCTCACGCTGTCAACAGAACGTAAAAGTTTATTGCGTAAAACCTCTACTTCATCAGGAGTTTTTGTTTTAAGTCCACGAGCAACATCAGAAAAAAGCTTTAACGAATCGTCTATCCGTTGGGAAGATTCTTGAAATTGCTCATAATTCTTCCGAAGACCATCTAAATAAGTTGATCTATATTGTTGATAATAACTCGCAACAAATCCTCCGCCAAAGCTTATAAAGCCAAGCACTAATGACCAAACCCAAATATGCCTTTTTACTAAAGAAGCTATTTTCCCCATAGTCATTGACGAATTATTACGTTGCTTTGAATTCCTGTGTTAGCTACGGCGCTTCTAATTTTTTCACACGCTGGAGCCCACTTATCCAGACCTAGCAGGCGAAGCTGTGTCACTACTTGATCATGAACCATTACTGTACACCTGTCGTCCATGGGAGCCAATGAGTTCCCAAAAACAATCTGATTGTTAATTGCTGCGTCTACAGCTCCCGCCCCGACATGTGCAGCAAGGGCAAGCATTACCGCGATAACAATAGGGGTAATGCGGATAGATTTCAACGAAATCCCTCCGGGAGAGTTAACATTAGTGTATAGGTCCGGTGAGATCAATCGCAGGTCTTCGAATGCAGCTTCCGTTAAACTTAAAAGCTCGTCAAAATCTCGTTCTACTCGATCAGTATTAGCGGTTATAAAGTTAAAAAATGCTTGGATTAGGAAGTCATCTGCTGCTTGAAATCGTTCCTCTGTAATTTCAAAGCGTGAACTGAATTCTTGATCGGTCGAATAAGAGCCATAGCATTGACGTAGAATTTTTGGCCATGCCGTCCGTTCAAGCAGAAACATAACTGATGGCTTCTGCAACTGATCTAGCGTTTTGGGCGGTAGATCCGACTTAGGAATACGAGCCAACCATTTAACCCGGCGTCCGTTCAAGGGTAGATCAGGATAAGTTGGACTCAATAAGCTTTCGACAATGTTTGGTTCATCAATTAATTCGCCTATCACCGCCATTTCTTTAAATGAACGGGGGGGAACAATAACGATATCCCCTTTCTTCATGTCCTCGAACATTCCTCGGACATATCTGGCAAACTGACTGGATGCGTGGCCCAGCTCAAGATGGTCAAAGTCGGCTAGCGGACCGGGAAAGCCTCCATCCGGGCGCCCTGATATAAACCACCGGCGAATTGCTACTGATCTGAGAATTCTTGCATTAAGATTTTCTATTTCATCAAGTGTACGAAATTTTGGCAAATCTAGCGCTGGTAGTTCGATGCCAACCATCTCACTGTCTAAAAACTGTTGAAACAGGCGGTAGTGCGCACCAGGTCTGATAACGAACACGCGAACGTCATCACGAATAAACTTAGTACGTATATCGATGTTGATCATACCTGCCCCCTATATAACGGGAGAGATATATTACAAAAAATGAGTCGGCTAGTTCTTTCCATTCAGAATTTGGCAAATTGCTACCCGTTAGAGCTAAAGGGTTATTTCCTCAACGCCACTCCCGGCCCGCTTGCTACCTGTCCATCTTCGAGAAATTGGACGCCAGCCGCTTCGAGTGCTTTGCTTATCGCTTCCAGATTATTGATGACAGGTACGGAGCGACCGGCCTCAAAGTTGCGGACGGTGGAGGCTCCCACGCGCGCAGCTTTTGCCAGTTCGTCTTGCGATAGAGCAACCAAGCCACGCGCAGCACGGCATTGTTCAGGAGAGAGCATCATTACCTCGCATAACTATTTTCGTTATGTGTAACGAATTTATGTTGACACGTCTATATGTAACGATTATCGTTATGGTTAACGAATAATATTACACTAAAGATGGTTAAAAATGTTCAACCTGTCAGCAATCATGAATGAAGCATGGGCGAGCTATCGCCGCCAGTACAGCAAGCGCGTTTTCAATCGCGGCACTTTCAACTGGCTCCTCATGCTGTCGTGGAAGCGCGCCAAGGATGCAGCCTTGCGCATTAGCAATCCGGTACTGGCAAAGGTGGAAGCACTTCGTGAACAGATCGAACTGCTTTCATATAAGCCTTGGAGCGTCGATATTCAGAGCCGCCGCCGCGATATGGAAGCCCAGATTTCGAGGCTTCTTGCAGCGTAGTGTGACGGTTCTTTTGAACCCCTCTGAGAGAGTACGCCCGACAAGGGCGAGACCGATTTAACCAATTCTGAAAATCTGGAGAAGTCCAATGACGGAACATGCGATTCCGGCTCACGCCGAAGGCTTGTCTAAAAATGAGCAGCATTTGTCAGACGAGGCGTGTGTACGCCTAGAAGACCTGAACGGCGCTCTTTGGGAGCTAAAGAACATGGCTTCCATCATGGATGCGATGATTGAACGCTGGCTGTCTCTGTCACTCGCCAGCAAGAATAAGCATGGTCAATATGTCTTCTGCCTATCCGCGGGCCTTCGCGACGAAATTTTGTTCGCCACATCGGATACACGCCGCCGAGCCTTTGTTGCCCATGCGGATATGCTCAAGGCGTTGGAGGTCGTTCAATGAATTCGACCAACAAAAAGCTTGTGGCAGACGCCTTCGGTCAAACTGTCCAAGATGGACAGGCAATTGCGCGCACCATCCAGGAAGCAGCCGACGATTTGGCTTTCCTGATGCAGCAACTTCACGGCGAGCCGTTCCGGTCGGACATCAATCATGAAGTAGGTTACCTGCTGATCTGCTTGAAAAATAAGGGAGCGTCATCATGAACCGCCGCTTCTTCCTCAAGCTTTTCCCCGCCGCAAGCGCCGCAGCTGCACTGCCCGCTGTGGTGACTGGAGCAACCCCAGAGCCAAAGCTGCCCGAACCTGCACCCCTTTCCGAAAAATGGCAGGGCGACGGGTATTATGAGGTGCTGGACGCTGGCAAGGTTCAGATTTTAAGCGTCGTTCGCTTTAGTCCGTATGACTGCAAAAATGACGGGCGATGCTTTCGCTTCGATCCCCGCATACCCTTTTCAGATGGCGAAATTGTCTATCGATATGAGGCGGCAATTGATGCCGTGCTGGTGCGCAAAGTCGGGGAGTTTTGAGCATGAAACTCATCCGCGTTGTTCTGGCGCTTCTCATTCTCAAAGCTGCTCGGCGTATCGCCTTTGCGTTGTTCCCGAAGAATGGAGCAGCCAAATGAGCAGCCCTGCCATTAACCGCCTGCGCCGTCTGTTTCTGGAGCAATGGATTGATGAAGCTATCGCGCTTCTCGATCAGATTGACGGGGATGCAGACTTGGAAGACACCGACGAGGATTTCGTTGATGAGCGCGAGAATTTCGGCAAGGTACCGGGAGGTATAGGCGCATGAGCCAGCTCGCCAATTCATCCGCCGAGGTTCACGCCTTCCCACGCCGTCAAAGCCCGAATGCGTTCGATCAGGCAAAACAGGAACTGGCCGCATTCAAGTTCTCGCTATTCGAGACGGTTTCAGCCGATCCGCTCTTGCGCGCTGGTCAGTGCCTCAATCTGATTATCGTCTATGCGTCCCTCGTCACCATCGACAAGAAGACACTCCAGACAACGACTGCTTACGCTTCAAACAGCCGTGTCTTTATTCGCGCCGGTCTGCGTTCACACCACACAGCAGTTAAGGCCCGCAGGCTTCTTGAGCAGCATAGCTATCTCATTCCGGTTGGCCGCAAGAATGGCATCACGGTTTATCGCATCGACAACCCGCATCATGAGCGAGTTCAGATGTACGTTCAGGAGTTGGAAGAACGTCAGCGCGAGATTAAAGCCGATCAGAATGTACGCAGTAGGCCGCAATCCAGTATGGCAAATAATGCCCACCTTGGGCCTGCAAGGGTGGCAGAAGTTGCCCACCCTGAAAATGATAAGGACGGCAATATATGCCCACCAAGGATGGCAGAAAGTGCCCATCAAGGTGGGCAGAAAATGCCACCAAATACCTTAAAGGAATACCTTACAGGATTACCTGTAATAAACGGCTATGAAGACAGCGACGGTTATCCAGTTATGGGTGACGTTAAGGGGGAGCGCAGCGCGCAAACCAAAAGCGCCGTAGCAAGCTCCCCCGACTTCCCGGCAAAGAAAAAAAACGGCTACGCACTCGCAGCAAACGGTGAGGATGATAGGACGCCTTTTCCTTCAATCCCATCGCAGCCAGAGGCCGATAAGTTTTTAGCGACCGTATTCGGTTCAGATTTGAGCAGATTGCATGAGCGCGTGCTGGATGGATGCCGTAAGCGCCTCATGAATGGATTGCTCACCCCGGCTTTTGTTCGCGCGCGTCTCGATGCGTTGGAGAAGCAGCCAGCTTTCGGAGGTGCTTCACATGCTCGATAAGCTGACACGTCCGCATGAAGGCTTCCCGCTCGCTGACCTTTCGCGGCATCAATGCAAGTGGCCAGTTAATCAGGCGCAGGCTGGAGAGCTTCACCTGTTCTGTGGTGAGGTTGTCCAAAGTGGACACCCATACTGCGAGGAACATTGCCGGAAAGCTTACATGGGCACGGTTCGTTCGCGGTGATGCCTGTTGTCTTATGTTGACATTCAAAGCAGATTTGTAACTATCATTGCTGCCGCCTCCAAGCGAGTACGGGAGATTAATGGCTAAAGAAGCATTGCCTGAAACAATTCGAATCGTGGTGGTGGCTGGTCTCTCAGATCGTACGTTCAAGCCAGTGGTACAGGGGGCTACATGAAAATCAGCATTCTGCTATTATCAATTGGCTTAATCAGTGCGAACATTGCGTTAGCCGATACTCAATCTTCAATATCTGAGATGAGAAGCACGCCTATATCAGTTTTTGATCTTGGCGTGTTCTCTACTAAACAAATGCTAAAAGAAAAAATTGGTGCTGGATTTGAATTGGACGGCTCGGTTAGTGGTTGGCGAAACTATATGACGGGGGCGGGATATAACCCCAATAATAACACACTAACGTTGTTTGCAGTCGGTATCGATATTCCTAAAGTGCCTGCTAACTGGAACTTCGAAGCCGAATGTAAGCAGGTATTATTCAGAATGCGTATCTATGCTGGATATTCAGAGTCAGATAATCGATTAATCACATCGCCCTCTTTACTGATGCAGCTATTTGCGGATAATTTTCGAGGGAACCTCGATGGAGACATAGCAGAAAGTACTGTTGTGAGCTTTTCTCGTAGAGTAAGCACCAATTATTACACTTGTACGGGTTCTTTAATGTCGGATGGTTTCGAAATTACACAGGAGTGAGATTTAGGCATCTTTCGTGTGATTGACAGTTTGAGACATAATTCGGCAACACTGTTTTCGGATCAACACGTGCGCGCGAGGCTCACCGATTTAATTCCGGTCATCACGCGAGGCTCACCGATTTATCCGATTTCAGTTGGCGGCTGAAAAGCCGCTTTTTTTGAGTCAGTCTATAGGCCGACTTATGACGGCTGATTTTCTGCGTAGTACGCGCGTGCGGGCGAGGCGCTAACGGCTTGAACGCCATTCCCAAGGCTCTATGAACTGGCCTTGCCAGATACCAATGCCCTCTTGATCAGCAAAGCGCTGGTCTTCCCGGTATCGTCCCTGAGAGTATCGAGGCCAATCAAGGGCGTGTCCGCTTCTAACCAGCCATGCGGCAATGTCTTCGCCTTTGGCTGTTTCGCATGTCGCGACCATTCTGCCGTATCTGTCTGTATCCTTTTTCTGACAGCGTATAGGCTGAGACATTTGAATGTATTCATCTAAGGCGTTCGCTCCGATCTGCCCGCAGCGATATTCTTTGTCCTCTGTATCGCGGCAAGTCTGCCTTCCCTCGGGCGCATCAATGCCGAATAGGCGAATTCGCTGGCCGTGTATTTCAATTGTATCGGCGTCTATCACGCTCGCTGTTCCGATGATTTCCCGCTCAGGTTCGCTCACGTTAGCAGGCACGGCAAGCAAGCCGGTTGCAGCGGGCGGCAAAGAGGAGCGCGCTCCGAAGCGACCAGCATTCTCGAACGTGCAAAGCGTGTCATTCGGCGGTGAGCCACATTCCTTAGCCAAGGTTTTGTGACTGGCACACTTTCCAGTGCTGTGGACACGCCAACCGGGGCCACCTCGGCAACCGCAGCCACTACAGGCAATTTCAGTTGGTGAAAGTTGTGCCGCTCTCTTGTCTGGGACAGGATAAACCGACACCAACGCTGCCAAAAACACGGAAAGCATCTATTTTCTGCGCCGCTTCCGCTTGCCCGATTTTAAGAAGTGTCCTGGCACAAACCGGCGCTTGCCTGATTTTCTAATTTCGGATGGAGCATGGCAATGACGTGGCCGTCCATGGCATCCCTGCTTATTTACTGCCCCCGGCGTCGCCTCAGCTGTCCCCGACACGACTGTTCCCAAAAGTCCGAATAACAAAGCACGTCTCGAAATCATATCTTTTCCCCTAACCCACATTCGCGACTATGAGAAAAATACGTCGCGCTGTCGAGCCGAGAATGGTCGTGCCGCCATGTATGCAAAAAGGAGCCGTCAGTTCTGTCCGATTTCATAGGCGCATAATGCCTGAGGTTGCCCGAAAACTAATCCTTTGGAATTTTATTCATTAGCAACGGTGCCAGCAGAGGCCCCGGTGCTGCATCTTTGTGAAACATTACAATCGCAAGCTTGCAGTAATTTTCCGTATCCTCCTTTGCTTCCTTTTCTCGCCTATTAAATTCTTCTCTGTATCCCGGTTCAGCAAATGGCAGCATGAGGCCGGTCGCATCTTGAAAACCTTGGATGTAGGAACCGTTGAGTTCCAGCCCCTCGCAATACAATCCTGCGGCCATCACCCCAGCCATATAGATGACGAAGTCCTGCTTCGAAACGCGAGGTGGTAAATTGACCGAACCTAGTGTGTCGGCCATAGTAGCTTGAGACGCAATTATGGACAGCAGCCCAGCAGCGATAATCTTTTTTATTAATCTTCTCAAAAAATTGACAGCCAAATGGCTCGCCTGAACACTAAACGCCACGATAGCGAGTTTTCAGTCAGTAAAATACTGCGATTTACTGGCTGTCAATTTTGGACGGTTATCGCCTCAAGGGGTTTTGAGGGTTTTGAAGGCTCCGCTTTGGGGCATTTTCGATATTTTTTCTGCTGTGCAGTTAGTTTTGAAGGTTTTGAGGGTTCGGTTCTGGCGTGTTTGAGTTTTTTTATCGCTGACGTTTTGTCGGTTTCGTCAGCTCCCAAATGGGGCGTTTCAATGTTTTTTCTGTTGCCGTGGGAGTTCTGTCAGTTTTGTCAGCTCGCTTTCTGCGTATTTGATGAAATTTTTATTGGCAGGATAATTTTTAAGGCGGTCACGCGGAGGAAATGACTTTGCGGACCAATGCGCGCACGCGCGCGAGGGTATTTTCTGCGCAGTACGCGCGCACGCGTGAGGCTTTACCGATTAATTCAACATCACTACGCGAGAGAAACACCGATTTATCTGACATCATATCGCGAGGGGAAACCGATTAAAGTCCGGTCACTACGCGAGGCATACTAAAATTTCAGTAAGCGGGCTCTGACCCTAAGATTACCCTGATGCCAAGGTCTCCTGAATTTTAAGGAAGGGGGGGGGTGCTCAGTTTTGCGCAGACCCCTTTTTCGCTAATCACCGAATAACTTCGATAACAGCAAAGGTGGCAGAGCAACGGTGCGGTAATTTTGTCAGGCGGACTACGCGCGAATATCGAATTTCGCGACCAGTACGCACGCGCACGCGCGTGAGGAGTTTTGCCACAAGGTGCGCGCGCGAGGCGATTTGATTTAATATCAAAGTTTATCAAAAGGGCGAGCGCCATTGGTAGTCATACTTCACTAGCGCTGACAGATTGTCGCACTCAATGCGAGCCAAGAATTATAATAGGGTGGATACTCGGGTGGATTGAAACTCGTCAAATCGAGCTAAGCAATTGAAAAATATAGAGAAATATAAGAAATATGGTGCCGCTTAGCAGACTCGAACTGCTGACCCCATCATTACGAATGATGTGCTCTACCAACTGAGCTAAAGCGGCCCGGAACCATGGTTCCAAAATTCCCGAGGGAATACCGATCTGTTTGTGACCGAACGGTGCGCTGATAACCAAAACCATAGAGGAAAGCAAGGTCCAAAACGCATATTCTTCACGTTTGTTCGGACCAGTTGGAAACAAAGCCTCCGGTATGTGTCACAGGAGGCTTTGTTGTCATTACGGATGGTGATTATGCGTCTGGGCAGATGCGGTTGCGAGCTTGCTCGTATTCCTGCGCCAGACGATCAACGAGCTTTGCTGCAGGTGCAATTTCCTTAATTGCACCGATACCCTGTCCACACCCCCAAATGTCTTTCCAGGCTTTCGAGCCTTCCTGTTGGACTTTGTCGAAGTCCATCTTGGATGGGTCAGCCTCCGGCAGATGATCAGGGTCGAGGCCAGATTTAGCGATTGATGGTTTGAGGTAGTTCCCTGCAATTCCGGTAAAGTAGTTGGAATAGACGATATCAGCAGCGTTCGATTCAACGATCATTTGTTTGTAGTCTTCAGAAGCGCGGGCTTCCGTCGTAGCAATGAACGGTGAGCCAATATAGGCAAGGTCTGCGCCCATGGCCTGTGCCGCGAGAACTGCGCCACCATTGGCGATTGCACCGGAAAGAAGCAGGGGGCCGTCGAACCATTCACGAATTTCCTGAATGAGTGCGAAGGGTGAGAGTGCACCTGCATGGCCGCCCGCGCCTGCGGCAACGGCGATGAGGCCATCCGCACCTTTGCGGATCGCAGAGTTGGCATGGCGATTGTTGATAACGTCATGCAGAACAATGCCGCCGTACGAATGGATCGCGGCATTGACTTCAGGAACCGCCCCCAGGGAGGAAATGACGATGGGAACTTTGTATTTCACGCATAGTCCAAGGTCGTGTTCGAGACGCTTGTTGGAACGGTGCACGATCTGGTTAACTGCAAAAGGGGCGGCCGGGTGCTCAGGATTCGCGGCATCGTAAGCAGCGAGATCTTCGGTAATCTCGGCTAGCCATTCGTCCAGCTGCGCTTCGGGACGCGCATTGAGTGCCGGAAATGAGCCGACGACGCCTGCTTTGCATTGCGCCAGCACCAAAGCCGGATTGGAAATGATAAACAGTGGCGCTCCGACCACGGGAATGCGCAGCCTGTTTTTCAAAGTATCCGGCAATGCCATTTTATCCTCCAAAAAATTGACGTTTTCGTAAACGTAATATTTCTAGCATGGCTTTTGCTAACAGCAACATGAAAAATTAGTGCAAAAATTCGAGGCAGTATGAGAGCTTATTCGAAGGCCATTTTGGCAAAGGTCCGGGGAAAATGAGGCTTAAAGTTAATATTTGGTATCTTTGACAGTTGCTGCGGGTAGCCAAAATGGGTCTAGAACAGGTAAATGCCTTGATTCAGACGTTAATTTCGCTGAGGCTCATTTAACCGGCTGTGCCCGACGAGCCCAGCCCATAGACGCAACCAAGGAAGAGCAGCCCTTTGGAAAGTATCGAACGCGCAATCAGAAATGCATTCGCAAAGTCGGACGCGCATAATCCGGTCACCCGTCAGCGCATTTATGAAGCGGCTTGGGGTGCACACGAGCGCGCGTTGACCGCCAATGCTGCTCTTAGTGAAGATCAGAAGCAGCAGCGACGTCAAAAGATCAAGGATGCTATTTCAGAGATCGAGGCTGAGTTTAAGTCTGGTTCTGCGGCGAACGTTAAGCGGGAACCGTCGCTGGGCGTACCAGAATCCTCAGACCCTGTTTTGGGCGAAGGTGCTTACGAAGCTGGTCCTGCGCTCGATACAGCAGATATTCGCGCGGCCTCGAAAAAGGAAAAGCGTGGCTCTGCCGATATGGGTTATGAAGCAGGCGTCTCCCGCAAGGATCGCAAGAAAAAGCGTCGCTCACCGCTTATCAGCGTTGGTATCCCGGTAATGGTTATCGTTATTCTGGGGCTGATTGGTTTCTCGCTTTACAACAGTTTTGCGGATTTTACGCGCAGCAATGGTTCAAGTCCGCTTTTGACGGATAATCGCATGGCGCCGATTAAAGAAGGCGAAGATCCGGAAGGACGCACCTGGATCAACATTTTCACGCCGACAGATGCTACGCGCATGTCAGTGCAGGGTGGCGCGACTGCTGAAATCATGCGTGAAGGCACCAACAGTTTTGCTCGGGTTCAGTCGAAGGGCCCAAATGACAGTGTCACGTTTGATGTGGGCGAAGGTGTGTTGAACCAGCTTATGGGCAAAAAGGCGACCTTTGATATTGTTGCCCGCAGCGATGATGGCAAGCCCACGCAGATGTCGGTTAACTGTGATTTTGGGGGTCTCGGCGATTGTGGGCGCAGACGTTATGACGTTCGTGATTCCGTGAATGATTTTCTGTTCGATCAGGATTTTCAGGCGGGCCAGTCTGCCGGTCGCGCGGGCAAGATCACAATCAATTCTGATCTCAGTGGCGCAGGCAAGCCCGTTGATATTTTTGCAATTCGTGTAACCACTGCGGCTGAATAATCAGCTCAGCAGCTTTTCCAGCGTTTCAAGCCGGTCCGCTTCGCGGGGCGGCTTGTCCCAGCGAAGCCGCGAGAAACGCGGAAAGCGCATGGCGACACCCGATTTATGGCGCGTGGAGCGGTTGAGACCCTCGAAAGCAACTTCCACCACCAACCCATGATCGGGCTCGGCGCGAACCGATCGCACCGGGCCGAAGCGCTCGGTGGTGTTCTCGCGCACAAACTTGTCCAGCAGCTTCAATTCTTCGTCCGTAAAGCCGAAATAGGCTTTGCCGACTGGCACCAGCACGGGCTCATCTTCCGGCCCTGTCCAGACGGCAAAGGTGAAGTCTGAATAATAGCTGGAGCGCTTGCCGTGTCCACGCTGGGCATAGACGATCACGGCATCGACGGTGAAAGGATCGCGCTTCCATTTGAACCAAGGCCCTTTCGGGCGTCCGGGCAGGTAAGTGCTGTCGTGGCGCTTTAGCATCACGCCTTCGATGACGGGATGGGGTGGATTGGCGCGAAACTGCGCCAGTTCCTGAAAGTCAGCGAAAGGCAGCACCGGCGAAAGATCGAACCGGCGGGGGTCGAGCTTGCCGACGAATTTTTGCAGGCGGGCACGGCGTTCGGAAAAGGGCAGGGGGCGCAGGTCTTCTCCGGTCTGCTGGTTCCCTTCCTGCAATAAATCATAGGCCCGTACGAAAGCCGGATAGTCGCGTAATTGCTTCACGCTCACGGTCTTGCGGTTCAGTCTTTGCTGCAGATCGGAAAACGTGGCGGTTTCTATGCCGGTTTCGCCGTGATGACCGACGAGCAGTTCGCCGTCGATGGCACCTTCGAAATCCATAGCCTCCAGAATGTCCGGGAATGCGCCGGAAATATCGTCACCGGTGCGTGAATAGAGACGGCGCACGCCGTTTTCCGCAACGGCCTGAACCCGAATGCCGTCCCACTTCCACTCGGCGCTGTAAGCGGATGCATCGAGCAAGGGGATTTCAGCTTCATCGAGCGCTGTCGCCAGCATGACGGGGCGAAACGGCGCGGCTGCGGTGGCAGCAGGCTTTTCACCACGGCCTTCCAGCCAGGCGAAAAGCGCCTCATAAGGCGGTGACTGGCCGTGCCAGAGTTCCTCGATTTCCACAATATCGACGTCGCCGAAATCGGCGAGAGCCTGTTTGGCCAGACGGGCGGAAACCCCGACGCGCAAACCACCGGTGACGAGCTTTAACAGCGCATAACGTTCAGAAATGCCAAGCAGATCGAGCCATCCGGCCACGAGCATCGGGCCTTCGCGGCGCGAGGCATTCTGCAATTCGTGAACCACGATCCCAAGTGGCAGATTTGCGCCGGGCGCGGTTTCACTGGGGCCGGGCCAAATAAGCGAAATCGTTTCGGCGAGGTCTCCCACATAATCATAGGAATAGGCAAAGAGCGTGGGATCGATGCGCTCGGCTATCAGTACGCGCAGCATGGCGGGCTTCACGCTTTGCAGTTCGAGATCGCGCGTGATTGCCGCCAATGCCAGACCGCGATCCGGGTCGGGAGTAGCACGGAAATAGTCAACAAGCAGACGAAGCTTACCGTTGCGCTGCGGCGTCAGAACCAGCCGGTCAAGAAGTTCAGCGAAAGCACGCATCAATCGCCCTCATCTTCATAGCCGATGAGATGCAGCGGCTTGGCCGGTGTGTTCTGCAACTCGCACCAGCGAACAAGCGCTTCCTCGCGCCCATGTGTGACCCACACTTCGGCGGGTGCAATTTCCGTAATTGTCGCCGTCAGTTCATCCCAGTCGCAATGGTCGGAAATGATGAGTGGCAGTTCAACGCCCTGTTGCTTGGCGCGCTGGCGGATGCGCATCCAGCCGGAGGCGAAGGCCGAAATAGGATCGGGAAAACGCCGCGCCCAGCGGTCGGAAAAAGCCGATGGAGGACCGACGATGATCTTGCCTGCAAAATCCGGCTGCGCTTCGTCACGTTCCAGCGTTGCCGGTTCAAGCGGACCGAGATCGATGCCTTGTGCCTGGTAATAATCGCAGATCTTTTCCAGCGCATCGTGAATATAGATCGGTTCCGAGTAGCCTGCGTTGCGTATGAGTTTGATAACCCGCTGTGCCTTGCCCAGCGAATAGGCACCGACAAGATGCGCCCGTTCAGGAAATTGCCGGATTGATTTGAGAAGCGTCGCGATCTCGTGCGACGCATCCGGGTGACGAAATACCGGCAGCGCAAAGGTTGCTTCGGTGATGAAGACATCACAAGCGACCGGCTCAAAAGGCGCGCATGTTGGATCGGCCGCGCGCTTGTAATCGCCCGAAGCGACAATGCGGATTCCGTCCTTCTCTACCGCGATCTGGGCTGAGCCGAGCACATGGCCTGCACCATGAAAACTGACCCGCACACCATTGATCGTCAGAGTTTCACCGAGGCCTATCGGTTGCGTGGTTTCTGCGAAATTTGCGCCATAGCGTAGCGCCATGATGTCGAGCGTTTCGGGCGTTGCCAGCACATGGGTGTGGCCCGAGCGAGCATGATCGGAATGCCCGTGGGTTATGAGCGCGCGTTCCACTGGACGCACGGGGTCGATGTAGAAATCGCCGGGCGGGCAATAAAGGCCTTTGGGAGAGGAACAGAGAAGCTGGTTGAAACGCATGGGCTAAACATAGGTCACGTCGATTGCTCCGAAAAGAGAGGTAAGTTGTGTCTGCTGACAAAATGAGAACAAAAGTGAACAAACACCTTGGCGGCTTGCCTCGCTGCGATTAGATTGACGGCGTGACACTGAACCTGAAACCCGCCGCCGCATCTGCCGCTTTTCCCTTGCCGGACCGTTTTCTCGAATGGTTTGCGGCCAAGGGCTGGTCGCCGCGCGCGCATCAGCTTGAGCTTCTGGCCCGTGCCGAACAGGGACAGTCCACGCTTCTGATCGCGCCCACCGGCGCGGGCAAGACGCTGGCCGGGTTTCTGCCGGCGTTGGTGGATTTGGAAAAACGTGGGCGCTTGAAGCCTGGCTTAGCGAAGCGTGGAGTTCACACGCTTTATATCTCGCCGCTGAAGGCTCTGGCCGTTGATATCCATCGCAATCTGACGGTGCCGGTTGAGGAAATGGGTCTCGACATAACTATTGAGACACGGACCGGCGATACGCCCGCACACAAACGCCAGCGGCAGAAGCTGGTACCGCCGGATATTCTGCTGACCACACCGGAGCAGCTTGCACTGTTGATCGCATCCAAAGGTGCGGAACAGTTCTTCAAGGGGCTGCGCTATGTGGTGCTGGACGAATTGCACTCGCTGGTGATTTCGAAGCGCGGGCATTTGCTGGCGCTGGGGCTGGCGCGACTGCGCCGCCTGCAACCGCAATTGCAGACCATCGGCCTTTCCGCAACGGTGGCTGAGCCCGATGAACTGCGCCGCTGGCTGGTTGAACAGGACGGCACCGGGCCGATGGCCGGACTTGTGACGGTGGACGGCGGCGCCAAGCCGGAAATCAGCATTCTCGAATCCGACGAACGGGTGCCATGGTCAGGCCATTCGTCACGCTATGCCATTCCTGACATCTACGAGGCGATCCGCCAGCACCGCACGACGCTTTTATTCGTCAATACGCGCAGTCAGGCGGAGATGCTGTTTCAGGAACTCTGGCGGGTCAATGAGGACACGCTGCCCATCGCGCTGCATCATGGTTCGCTTGATGCCAGCCAGCGCCGCAAGGTTGAGCAGGCGATGGCCGCCAACACATTGCGGGCAGTGGTCGCGACTTCGACGCTTGATCTGGGGATCGACTGGGGCGATGTCGATCTGGTCATTCATGTCGGCGCACCGAAAGGGGCCAGCCGCCTTGCGCAGCGCATCGGCCGCGCCAATCACCGTATGGACGAGCCAAGCCGGGCCATTCTTGTGCCCGCCAATCGCTTCGAGGTGATGGAATGTCGCGCCGCACTCGACGCCAATTATCTAGGCGCGCAGGATACGCCACCCTTGATCGATGGGGCGCTGGATGTGCTGGCGCAACACGTGCTCGGCATGGCCTGTGCCGAGCCGTTCAATGCCGATCAGCTTTATTGTGAGGTGCAGAGTGCTGCACCCTATTCGAACCTCCCGCGAGACACATTCAACCGCATTCTGGATTTCGTGGCGACCGGAGGCTACGCGCTCAAGACCTATGAACGGTTCGCGAAAATCCGCAAGACCGTGGACGGTGCTTGGCGGGTGTCCAATCCGCGCATTGCGCAGCAATATCGGCTCAACATCGGCACGATTGTCGAAGCGCCGGAGCTGAATGTGCGGCTTACTCGTGGCGGCAAGGGTGGAAATGCGCGCGGTGGACGTGTTCTGGGGCGGATCGAAGAATATTTTCTCGAAACGCTGACACCGGGCGATACATTCCTGTTTGCCGGAAAGGTGCTGCGGTTTGAAGGCATCCGTGAGAATGAATGCATCGCCTCCAATGCTGCCGGGCAGGATGCCAAGATTCCTGTCTATGCAGGTGGCAAGTTTCCGCTTTCTACCTATCTCGCCGCACAGGTGCGCGCGATGCTCGCTGACCGCACACGCTGGCAGTTTTTGCCGGAACAGGTGCGGGAATGGCTGGAAGTACAGCAATGGAAATCCGTGCTGCCTGCAACGGATGAGCTGCTGATCGAAACCTTTCCGCGCGGCAATCGCTTCTACATGGTCGCCTATCCGTTCGAGGGCAGGCTGGCGCACCAAACGCTCGGCATGTTGCTGACGCGTCGTCTGGAACGCATGGGCGCACATCCGCTTGGCTTTGTCGCGACCGATTATTCGCTGGGGCTCTGGGGCCTCAAGGATATGGGCGCGCTGATCGGCACCGGAAAGCTTAATCTCACCCGCCTGTTCGACGAGGACATGCTGGGGGACGATCTCGAAGCCTGGCTCGATGAAAGCTATCTTCTGAAACGCACTTTCCGCAATTGTGCCGTGATTTCAGGGCTTATCGAGCGCCGTCACCCGGGACAGGAGAAAACAGGCCGTCAGGTTACGGTTTCCACTGACCTGATCTATGACGTGCTGCGGACCCACGAGCCCGACCATATATTGCTGCAGGCGACGCGCGCGGATGCTGCGACCGGGCTTCTGGATATCAAGCGTCTTGGTGACATGCTGGCACGCGTGAAAGGTCATCTTTTGCACAAGCCGCTCGACAGGATTTCACCGCTGGCGCTGCCTGTGATGCTCGAAATCGGGCGTGAGCGTGTGGCGGGTGAGGGCGATGAAATGCTGCTTGAAGAGGCTGCGGACGATCTGATCAGAGAGGCGATGCAATGAAGACTGCCGTGTGGGGCAACGGAGAGGCCTACAGTCTGGCCCATATGGAAGTGCGTGGCGTTGCGGCTGTGTGCGATCCATCCGGTGCACTGTTCCTGCCCGACCTGCATATACTCATCGTTTCCGATCTGCATCTGGAAAAAGGTTCATCCTTTGCCCGGCGCGGCCAGCTCATCCCGCCTTATGACACAGCAGCGACGCTCGATATGCTGGCGCTGGCAATCGCACGCTATCAGCCTCGAACCGTCATCAGCCTTGGCGACAGTTTTCATGATGCCACGGCCAGCGAACGCCTGCCGTCGCTTTATGCCATCCGGCTGAAGTCGCTGATAGAGCATCGCGACTGGTTCTGGATCATCGGCAATCACGATCCGGATCGCCCGGTCGACCTACCGGGCGATTGTGTGGAGGAACTGGCAGTCGGGCCGCTTGTTTTCCGGCATGAACCATCGCGCAAGGCCGGGCAGGGCGAGATTGCAGGTCACCTTCATCCGGCGGCCCGCATTGTGCGACGGGGTCGGTCGGTGCGCCGCCCTTGTTTTGTAAGCGACGGGGAAAGGCTCATCATGCCTGCTTTCGGAGCCTATACGGGTGCGCTGAATATTCTGGATCGCGCCTTTCGGGGGCTGTTTGCCGACGAGACCCTGCGCGCTTATATGCTGGGCCAGGGCAAGGTTTACCCGATTGCTCGCGGTGCGCTGATGGGCGGCTAATCTTTTTTGAATAAAACACGTCCGGCCCAGCCGGTGAATACCGCCAGGAATACCGCGAACAAGCCGTAATAGAAGCTGTATTTGTGTGCCGCATCATAGATGCTTTGCTCGACACTGGCCTTCACGATTTCAAGGCTGGCATTAGCTTCGCGTAGAAAGACACCGTTACGGAACAAAAGAGCTCGGGCGCGATGGCGGCCGACTGGCACATTGGCTGACAAGTTCAGCGTTGCGCGAAACAATGTGCGCGAGATAAATTCCACACTGCCGATACGCTGACTGTAAAGACCTTGCCGTATTTTCATCTCGCGCAACTCGTCGCCGAATTTCAGAATATTGCCCGACAGGCTGGCCGGGTCTTCGGGCCTCAGATAAAAATTGCGCACACCAACAGAAAGCTGGCGGTAGATCTTATCATCCGCAATATCCTGCAAGTTGCGTGTCGAAGCTAACGAGTAAGAAAGTGGGACGCCAAGGAAGGTTTCAGAATCTGCATTCACCCAGACGCCCAGATAGCGTTGTTTTTTGCGTACGACCAGATCGCGCGCCGGCCCTTGCAGAACGACGATGATGTCGTAGCGTCCCTGCCGCTGGATCATTGGATCAGCATTATCCAGCGCGCCGAAGATTGTGAGATCGGTGCCACCAAAATTGGAAGTAATGGCAATCGTCTCGGTTGAAAGACCAATCTCGATGGTTTCTTCAGCAGGATTTTGCAGCTGCGGCACCCCATTGCCATCGCCACTTGAATTGATCTGCGCTGATGCCGAGGCTGCTGCAAAGCAGAGAAGAAAAACGGATATGAGCGTGAGTTTCCTCATGTCACATATCCGCTATTGTGATCGAAAAAAGATTATCCGGTCGTACAAAAAGGCCGAACGCAAGACGCAGGCCTACGGCGAGAACCAGCAAGGCAAGCAACAGGCGCAGCTGTTCACCACGCAATTTCTGGCCTGCACGCGCACCGTATTGTGCACCAATCACACCACCGAGCATCAAGAGAAATGCCAGCACGATATCGATGGACTGATTGGTTGTTGCCTGCATCACAGTCGTGAATGCCGTGACGAACGTGATCTGAAACAGCGATGTGCCGACAACCACATTGGTCGGAACATGTAGCAGATAGATGAGCGCTGGCACCATGATAAAGCCGCCGCCGACACCCATCACCGATGACAAAAGGCCGATGAAAAAGCCGATGCCGAGAACCGGAATGATACTGACATAGATGGTGGATGCGCGAAACCGCATCTTGAACGGCAGCTTATGAATCCACGTGTGCTGCCCTGGACGGCGGATCGCACCTGCCTGCCCTTTTTTAACACGGCGCAGTGCACGCACGCTTTCAACCAGCATCAGCCCGCCGACTGTGCCGAGGAAGAAGACATAAAGGATAGAAACGATCAGATCGAGCTGGCCTAAGTCGCGTAACCATGAGAACACGAAAATACCGAGCAGCGATCCGACTATACCACCCGCGACCAGAAACAGGCCAAGCTTGATGTCGAGCGTTCGCCGCTTGAAATGTGCAAGCGCACCAGACACCGAGGAAGCAATGACCTGATTGGCGCCGGTCGCCACGGCAATTGCCGGTGGAATGTTGTAAAAGATCAGCAGCGGCGTGATCAGGAATCCGCCGCCCACACCGAACAATCCAGAAAGAAAACCAACGGCAGCGCCCATGCCGAGCAGAACCAGCATGTTGACCGATAATTCCGCAATGGGAAGGTAAATACCCAATTCCGAACCCGGTTTCTGTAACGCACAACACGCAGGCCAATGCGGTCGCGCCATGCCGCAAGGTCTGTCTCAAGTCTTTAGAGCGGATTTCGATTTCGCTGAAGCGATCGACGCTCTAATCGTTTGTTTTAACGCGCATCTTAGTTCTGAAACCGTTTCACACTTTTCAGAATGCGCCCTAAAGGTCTTGCTCTCTCAAACAAGGGAAGTCAAACCCCGATTGAGAATAGAGTTACTTTGAACGATAATGAGAAAAGAAAATGGCACATTGTTGTTTGTGAACAACAATGTGCGTCTGGCCAAGCCATAAAACCTTCATACTCGGAACGACGCTCGACCTATTTACTCTCGCGTGTCTTGTTCGAAAGCCATTCACCCTTTTCGGGATATGCTCTGGCTATTCGTATGAGCCTTGCCGGTTGCTCAGCACAATATTGATGTGCTCCTTCGGGGTTATGATCGAATGTGACGAAGATGGATAGAATTGCGCCTTGATCGCAATTGGGTCCGATATTTTATTATCGATGAGGCTGCCATTCTTTATCACATAAAGATATGGGTTGGTGATGCTTGCGCTGTAGGCGCCTGCAAACTTACTTCCGGATGTGAGACCGAACGATGTCGTTGCATCAGAATAATAGTGCCCATTCGTTATGGCCCACTCTTCTGCCGGGCTGGAGCGCGCCATGGAAGTTTTTTTGCCATCTGGTGTTGAGAAATTGAGATTGAATGACAACGCCATATAGATGTTTTTCAGCTCAGAGTTTCCGGAAACAACTTTGAACAGCGACTTATATGGATGGAATTCTTCAGCAGGAATGAGGTGGCCATCCAATGAGGATATTTCAAAATCAATCGCGTCCCCCTGAAAGCCTTTGATATCCTTGTCCAGTGCAAGGGGTATTTTGGCAATTACGCCATTTTCCATCTCGTTATTAACATGCAAAAGCATCACATGGCCCCCTGGTTTTATTGATTAAATAATAAGCGGCGGCAATTGGATTCAAGCTGTTACTTCTCGCAGAAAGTAAACTCGTTGATGGTAGATTCTACAGCCTTTGGTGCCGTTGACACTTCCGGAAATCTTTGTAATTCGCAGGGGCACAGCGCAGCAGGAGGATTGTGCCATGATGAGATACGGTATTCTGGCTCTTACGGCATTTATCCCATTGCCAGCCACGGCGAATTGCATTCCGCCTTGGCAGACGCAATTTGCGTGCAATATCCCTGAGCGCAATGCGCGTGCAGAATTCTGCCGTATCGCTGACCCAAAGGCCCACCCGGATAAAAAAGAAGCTTATTATAATTATGTGGTCGGGACGAAGCCGTCAGAACTCTATTTCGAAACCAATTCCACATGGTTTTCGACAAAAGACACAAATATCAATCACCCAACCGATATGACGATGGCAATGGGCTATGCACGTGGTGACTACGTCTATGCGTTTGTTGTGACTGAAGATAAGCGCGATGCAGACGGTATCAGAGATGCCGAAGTGCGTGTCTATTCATCGACGGACAAATTTACCAACGACACCAAAGACAACGAGACCGCAAAATTATACTGCGATCCCGCATCAATTATCGCAGATCAGGACAGCATCAGGCCTTGACCTGACGCCTACTTGTTCTTCTCGAGAAGGAGCTGCACGAGCTGTTGATTGACTTCGCCCGTCGGCTCTTGCCCGTGGGCCTTCTGAATTTCAGCGATGGCGTTGCGGGTCTTGTTACCCATCACACCATCTGCGGTTCCAACTTCATAACCATTCTTCTGTAGGATGAGCTGGATGTTACGAACGGCCTTCTTCATATCGACTGAGGCAGTAGTGACTGGTTTCTCATCAGACCAGCCCTCGGGTATGTCGGCTAAATTGGCTTCCTGATTGAGTGGCTTAGCCTTCCAGAGTTCCACGCTGCCCTTGGCGCGTTCAAGCTGCTGAGGTTTCAGTGCTTCGCCTATCTGATCACGCTTTTCGGCTGCATCCTTGTCGCCAGCTTTGGCCGCAAGTGCAAACCACTTGTAGCTTTCTTCAAGGTTCACCTGCATTCCGAGACCCTTGGCGGCCAGAATGCCGAGATTATACTGGCTATCCTTGACGCCGAGCTCTGCAGCTTCGGTAAACCAGCGCACGGCAGATGCATTGTCGGGTGTACCATTGGCACCCGATGCAAAAAGCACCGCCAGATTATGCATGGCGCTGGCATTGCCCTGTTTTGCTGCCTGCTGATACCAGTCAACTGCTTGTGTGAGATTGCGGGGCATGCCGAGCCCCTTCTCATTGAAATTGCCCATGCGATAAAGAGCTGGTGCAAAGCCCTTTTCAGCTGACTGCTCAAACCACTTTGCAGCTTCTGCCAAGTTTTCCTGAACGCCACGGCCTTCCATATAGCGATTGCCGATTTCAAACAGCGCACGAGAGTCACCGGTCATTGCGGCTTCGCGCAATGCTGTGGGGCCTGCTTCGACCGGCACTTCGGTTACAGTGGTTTCCGGTTCCTCAGCCGGAGTCGTATCGGCAATTGTTGGTTCTTGAGGTGCCGGAGCTGGCATCGGTGCATTCAGATTGCTTTCCTGCTGCGGCTTGGCAATCTCTGTCTCAGGTACAACCACTTCCGGCATTGACTGCACTTTAGGTGCTGGCAATGCTTCATTTGCGGGAGCGATAGACGCAGTCGTTCCATTGTCGATTGCCGCAGCTTCTGTCTTTGCGGAAAGCTCTGCCTGTTGATTGAGTTCGAGGAATACCGAGCCTGCCTGCAAGCCAGCAATTGCCAGCATCACAGCACCAATCGCCAGCAGAATAGGTTTGCGCTGGCGGTTGAAAAGATCGCTGATCGATCCTTTCTTCTTCTCAGGAGCCTTTTCTGATTGCTGTTCAAGCCTGGTTGCTTCCTCGGCCGCTTGCTGCGCAGTACGACGTGCAACGCTGATCAGATCGGCCTTACCGCTTGTTTCAGCTTTCGTGCCTTCGTGCTGACTGCGTTCTTCGCGAACACGCTTCATGATTGTATTGAGGTCAAGCACGCTGTCATTGTCAGGCTGAACGGAATCCAGTGAAGCACTCAGTTCCGGCTCTTGACGCGTCTTAGGTGTCAGCTTTGCGAGTTTCTCATCGGTATTCGGTGCATCAACGACAGGCTTTGCGTGTTTTTCGGCTGTCTGAGGAGCAAGGTTCGGAAACGCTTGTGGTGCAGCAGAATATGGATTTGCGACTGCCTTGGCTTTTGGGTGTGCCTGCGGGAGATGCGGCTGTGCATCGATCTGCTGTTCGAGGTTTGCAAGCCGATCAACGACTTTAACGAGTGTCTCGTGAACAGCCTCAAATGTCTTGCCATTCCGCTCGTCAGCATTACGGGCAAGGGCCTCAAGTGATTTCATATCATTGGCAAGCTGTAGTGCAATCGCAGTATCATGTTGCGAGCCATGCTTGAGGACATGGGCGACAGCAGTTTCAGCGGCTTCGCGAGCCGCGTCCAGGACCGTTTCGCGGTTGTCTGAAATCGAACGCTCGATTGCATCGAGGCGCGGCTTGATTTCCGCAAATTCGACTGATGGCTTGGCCAGTTGACGCGCGAGATTTGCAATCTGGCTTTCGAGACCGCGAATGGCTTCGCTTTCTGCAAGCGCGATTTCTTCCGGCTGCGGCGTTTGCAAAAGGCTCAGCGATATCTGTTGCGAAATATCGTCCAGACGCCCTTCGAGTGTGTGAAGCATACCACCTTCAGCATAGTGGCTTGCATATTGCGCATCAAGGCGCTTGGTCAGTTCCTTGAAACGATTATCAACCTTCTCAAAAAGTGCAGGATTTGGCTCATTGGCCCATTTTTCAGCAGCAGCGAGCTTCTGGTCGATTGCTTCCAAACGGGCATCGACGTGGTGATAATCGGACTGGTTCAGGTTTTCCATAACCTTGCCAACCTGATGGGCAAGGAGATTGATCTGCTGTGCCAGCTGGTCGATTGCCTGTTCAGGCAAACGCGATCCTTCGCTTAGAGCGTCGATGCGCTGTGACAATTCACCAAGGCGGCGGAATAGTGTGTCGGCATTTTGTTCAGCAACAGAGCTGTCAAGTTGCTGTGTCAGCTCGTTGAGACGACGTTCTATGCGCTCCAGACGAAGTGCTTCTTCATGATCTGAAATCTGATGGCGGCTGGCTGCAATCAGAGCGCGACTGATTTCATCCAGACGGCTATCGATCTGGCGCAACGAACTGTCGTCAGAAAATGACGCGCCCGGCGCTTCGCGCTGTTCCGCAAAGCGGGGTGCAAAAACCGGGGCCGATCGCGTGTTATGCTGTTCGGCCTTATTTTGTTCATCACTCAGACGGCGCAGATGTTCAGCAATTTCTGCGAGACCTTCAATGCGCCTGTCGGCTTGCTGTGGTTCCACAGCGCGGGGGCGAGGAGCAGCACTACCAAGCTGACCCAGGCGCTTTTCCAATTCTGCCAATGTGTTGTGCAGCTCGTTCATAGCGCTCGACTTTGGTGCTGCAGGCGTATGGCGCTCACGCAGGGCGTTGAGTTCATCTATGATAGAGCGTGAACCGGGTGCCTGATGAGTGTTTGCCATGTGAAATTCACTTTTCCAAAAATTAGAAGCTAGCCGAAAGCCGAATTCACGAACGAGTCGAAGCCATGTTTACTGAGGCTATATTCTTACAATCGTGGTAAATAAGTCGTTAAAATCTATTGCTGATTGCATAAAAACGGCCTCCTTTTGGGAGGCCGCTGTGGCGTTAAGTTTTTGGAAAAATAGACACTATTCGGTTGCGAGCACCGCACGTGGACGCAAAGTGAGGGCAAGTACCAGAAAGAGTATGCAGGCAATGGTAACGAATACCGGCAGGCCGTGGGTCAAATATTGCTGAGCGATTCCCGCAAAGAGTGGGCCGATCAATGCACCAACACCCCACATCAGGCCCATGCTGGCATAAATCCCAACCAATTGGGCACCTTTGAACTGACTGCCGACCACGCTCAGCATGATTGTATAAATGCCGACGAAAGCACCACCCCACACAAACAGCAGCGTATAGGTGAGCCATGGCAGAGTAAGAGCCCATGGCCAGACGGCTGCACCTGCGGCTGAAAGGGCAGCGAGAATGATGAGCAGGCTCTGACGGCTCATTCGATCTCCCAGAAAGCCAATGGGAATCTGCAGAACGATTGCACCGAACATCATGACGGACATGAGCTGCGTTGCCTGATTTTCGCTCCAGCCGAGATCGACTGCATAGAGCGGCAGAAATGACAGGCCAGCCGATTCAATGGCAGCATTCAACACGGTTGCTGCGAGTGCGACGGGCGCAAGTGCCAAATAATGCAGCGGGCTTCCATGTGGTTTGTCGGTAATCGGCGGCGCGCTGACTTTGGGGCTTGCAATCAAAAGTGCCGCTATGATCGCAAGGGCAGAGCCGATCAGATAAGGCAGAAACCCGCTTGATCCGACCAATGAGAGGATTAGTGGCCCAAGCGCAAAGCCCAGTGACAGGGCAGCTGTGTAAATGCCCATGGTCTTGGAGCGGTTTTCGTCCGTACTTAGCGAATTGAGCCAGGTTTCCGAAACGACGAACAATGTTTCTGAAGCCGCCCCCAGCAATATGCGCAGCGGGAACCAAAGCCAGATCAATGGTATTGCGGGAAACAAACCGAGAAGCAGGGCCGCAGCGGCGAGGGCTACGATCACCAGCAAGCGCATGCCGAGCAATGCACTGAGGCGCGGAAGCAAAAAGGCCATGCAAAGCACACCGACTGCATGCATTGCCGCGTTTGCGCCGATAATTGCTTCGCTGAACCCCATTTCATCCAGGTCGAGCGCGATGAGCGCAGCGCTGAGACTATATGTCAGGCCGAAGATCATTGCAGTACTCGTGACGGCAGTGCGGGAGAAAATGACGTTGGAAGGGGTTTGTTCTGTGGTCACAGCTATGATCCGAAGAGCTTGATATTAGAAATACTTAGACAGCAAGCCGGACAAGCAATCAACTGGTTCTGACAAATCTTTTCTGATTGTATTTGAAGTGTTAAATCAGTTTGTGGTGCGTTTATTCACCGTGACGAAACAAAGAGGAATGCCGAATGAATCTGTCCGCCTATTCAACTGTCGCGCGCACGCCGTCTGTTGAAGAATATTTGCATCTTCGCGCAGTGGCGGGATTAAGTTCGTTTTCGGAAGAGGCGGCAGCTCAAGGACTTAAAGGCACCGTTTTTGCTGTAGTCGTTTTGCACGGCGATGCAGCTATTGGAATGGGTCGGTTGATTGGAGATGGAGGCTGCTTTTTCCAGGTGGTGGATATTGCAGTCGATCCAAGACATCAGGGGCAAGGTCTCGGTAAGTCGATTATGAAAGCCATCATGCAGTATGTGAATGCCGAGCTTCCTGATTCAGCTTACGTGAGTCTGATCGCCGATGTGCCAGCTAACAAGCTCTATGAAAAATTTGGCTTTCAGGAAACCGCTCCAAGATCGCTTGGGATGGCTTATCGGGTGAAGAAAACCGCTTGAATAGGTGTCTCTGGTTGGCTGTCTGGAAAATTAAAAAAGGTCCTCCAGATGGCGTTACCTTTCTAAATTATCTGTAACTTTCAGTTGCATCTTGCTGATGTTACTCTGGATTTGCGTTCCGACTCATGGGCGGGGGCATCGGTTCGCAGTCGCTCCAGCAGCCTTGCTGCGGAGCGACTTTTGTCTAGCGGTTGCTGCACCAACCATTTGCAACTGCAACAAACTGTCATTTTTGTTTTCGGTCAGTGTATTTATTTATGGATTGCAACCTGTTTGCAGGAAGGCACCCGTATCGCGCACCCCAAGCCCCCCGCCCAAATGCGCGATGCGGGCCTTTGTCTTCTGTGGGTCTGCAGTCTCTTCTGTTGTTTGCAAGTTTAGTTATAATCATACAAAAATAGTATGATTATGTACTTGCTCGTTTAATTTGCTTTATTGAAACAATACTGGTATCAAGCTGCCTCTTGGGAGGATTAAACCGCCTGTGCGCGCTCAGTCGCTGCCGGGCGGTTTTCCATTTTTAGGCCATCTCGAAACCGTTTCACACTTTTCGAGATTGGCATCTAAGGCGCACGTCATGGCCAAGTTCCAGAGCGCGCATATCAGCTATGCATATTTGTTTCTTGTAATCATTGTGCCTGCCGCCTATTTTCGGGTTGTTCAGTTTCACTCCTCCTCCCAGAAACTGAACTCGAAGCGCGGCACTCCTCCTCCCAGTCGCGCTTTCCAGATCAGCCCGCTTCGCACTCCTCCTCCCAGCGAAGCGGGCTTTCTTGTCTTCAGCGCTGAATTTTGCCTCTTCAATTTCACCGATCGTGGCGATCTATTTTCGCGCACGTTTCTCCAGAATTTTTCCGTTTGGTCGATTTAGAATATGCAGTAGCCGCCGGGTTAAGCGCTGTTGCAATTCGATTTCAGAGGTGAGGGCAGAGCGCGCGCAAGTTGTTCCGCTTTAAGCGAGATATCCCCAAAGTACCTCATGCAATTTCTGTAAATGCTGCGTTGGTTTGTCTTATTCGCTCTATCATCCATTGATTTTGTTATATTTTTTCGGGTGCCTCCAAATAGGTGCGGGTGTTTCGTTGCGTTTGATTTGTCCACTTTTTGACCAGAGGACAAAAAAAGCCCGCTTGGCGGGCTCTAAAACTGCTGATCGATGATTTTAATTTAAATTAGATTCTTTTTCCGCAAATCTGAAAGCGAATAATAGCTGGTGAAATTGGTATTTAGCCCTAGCAGAGGGAAAAGGCCCAAGTCGGCTAGGTGTTTTTTCATTCCAGAGCGGTTGGTACCCAAGATTTCACGAAGATTGGTTAGGGAAATATAATTCTCTTTAAACTCGCGGATCGAAGATTTTTCCACGAGACGAAGGGAACGACGATATGCGGGCTTTTCTCGTACATATCCCTTTTTGATAAGTTCGCTCAACGTAATGCCGGATGACCCATGAGGACTTCTCCGGCTCGAAGAAATATGAAGGCTTCGACATTCAGGCCAATATCGATCTGACGCCGAAGGATGCTGACGGCAACAAGCAACAGCAGCCGGATCAGACTTCTCAGCCGAAAACGACAGCAGAAGGCACCTATCAGCTCGACGATACGCGGCAGGAAGTGCGTGCCACTGTCGGACCGGGTGAGATCATTATTCGGGACAAGGACAAGCAGGCTGAACTGGAAGCGAGCGGCCAGACCGAAGACCTCGCCGCTCTCAACCGTGATCCCGACAAGGCTTACGAAATCACCAAGGATAAGCACGTCGAGATAGAATATTATCTGTCGGATACTTCGGTAAAAGCGGCTTTCGAGGTGGGGGCGGAGGTTACCCAGGTTCTAGGTCAGGTTCTTGATCGCATGTTGGCGAATGGTGACCTGTCACCACAAGAACGTGCTGACGCGCGTAAGCTAGAACCCTACATGAACGACCCGAAAGTGATTGCAGGCTTACGCGATTGCACCGGGCATGCTTGGAGCAACTTTAGTCCATTTAGCTGGATTGTTCCGTCTGCTCACGCGAACGCCGCCACGTGTACAGCGGTTGCTTCGGATGGTGCAGTTATTACAGTTCTCAAGTCTGCAGCATTGAATTGCCTTGATATTCTCAAGGAAGCGGGCAAGACCGCAGCAACTGTGTCGGCAAATACAGCTTTGAGGGCTGCGCTCGGAACGGCAGGCTTCTATTTTTATATGACCAATGAAGCTGGCGGAGCTAAAGTTGGTGAAACGTTCACCGCAGTGGACGGTTCTACAGTCAATGTGACTGGACGGGGCGATAGCTATTCCCGGACGGTTACGATCACCACCGCAGCGGGTAGCACAATCGTTCTCAACCTGCAGCCCGGTGCAAATGGACAGCTTGTTCTAGAAAATGGCACCATTAATGGGCAATCTATGAACAACGGAATGCTGCAGGATGCGGCGGCGACGCTTCAGTCCGGCGGCATTACAAATGTCGTGTTGAGTCAAGGAAATAGTGGCAACAGCACATCGAAAGGTGGAGCAACTTCAGGAAGCAGTGGCGCTGCAGCAGGGGCTCCTGATCCTGACGACAATGATCCATTCAAACGGCCTAATGACAATTTACAAAAGGGAGACAGGGTTAATCTGAACCAGTTTGAACAACGCGTGAAAGTGGATGGTGAGGTGCGTTACCAAGATCCGAAATCAGGATATCAGATAGTTAAAGACCGAGCAGGTAGTAATTCGCATGGGGGAAGTGCGTGGAAATTGTTGGATCGCACTGGAAAAAGAATCGGTACATTGAACTCCAATGGAACATTTTTGAGAAAATAGGAGCGGCATTTTGGATATCGAAACGCTAAATCGCTACGCTGCGGTGTTCTCGAATTTTGAGGTCGGGGAAGATGATCCCATCGAAAAGGGAATCCCCACTCTACATGTGTCGGTTTTTGATCACTGGCTTTCTGAGGATGAAGCCGAGAGCAACGAAATTATAAATTACGAAACCGCAGTTTCACATGATCGATTTGATGAATATCTCAAGGGGGAAGAGAAATTTTCGAAACTATATGCTTTGTTATCACGGGATGGGGTCGTATGTAGTATTCCTCCGCCTTATCGTTTTATTGATGGATTCGATGCCAATATAGCGAGAATAATCGTTGATAGTCTTCGTGAAGAGAGGCGATTTGATATGTATTTTATGGCGTATGATGTCAGAATTGTTGGCGGTTTTGATAGGACAGATTTGTTTATTCTTAATGAGAAGTCAAAAGTAAATAAAATTATGGAAAACATTACAGATTGCGGACTTTATATATTGGATTGATGAGTCTCATTGAAAAAATAGGTTGAACAAGTTTATGGTCGCCCAAATCTTGGCGCGGGCAAGATCATTTCTGAGAGCGGTGATCTTGCCCTCGACACGAGCACACTGCCCCACGAGGACTTCTCCGGCGCGAAGAAATATGAAGGCTTCGACATTCAGGCCAATATCGACCTGACATCGAAGGATGTGGACGGCAACAAGCAGCAGCAGCCGGATCAGACTTCTCAGCCGAAAACGACAGCAGAAGGCACCTATCAGCTCGACGATACGCGGCAGGAAGTGCGTGCCACTGTCGGACCGGGTGAGATCATTATTCGTGACAAGGACAAGCAGGCTGAACTGGAAGCGAGCGGCCAAGTAATACCGCTCGTTCATGATTGGGATCGCGGCCCAAGCGGCAAATCCGATAAGGAAACCGGGTCGTCCACTTGATCCGGCGCGGGATTGATAGAAGGAAATAATCCCAATGAATTTAGGCAGTTTGCATGATGCGGAAGTCATAGGTTTTGTCTCAGACAGAGAGAGAAAAGAATTTAAAGTATTGTTAACGGGAGAAGATGGAGCAAGGTATTCAATTAATCTAAAGGGGGTCGTATATCTTAAAGTTAGTGACTACACATACCAGAATATTGTTTCTAATTTGATCTTGATGGACAGTAGTAGAAATATTGATTCATTGCGCAAAGTGTTGTCGTGGGTCACAGAAATCGGAGGAGATGCGACGGTATCCGGACATAATCGCGCTTGAATGTTTTGACGAAAGCCTCAGCCATTCCATTTGACTGCGGGCTGCGCACTGGTGTTCTGCACTGTTCCATACCGATATCCCGGAGCAGGGACGCGGTGTTTTTCGCAATGAAGCATGAACCATTATCGGTAAGCCACTGGATGGGCTCTGCCAGCATATTGATGCGCCCGAAGCGGTTTTCTACCGCCGTGATGACAAGATCCTGCACATCTTCGCTCTTGATGCCTTCTGTCGTGGCCACATGAGCGATTGCTTCCCGATCACAGCAATCGAGCGCAAATGCAACGCGGACCTTTTCTTTGTTGTCGCACGTGATCTCGAAGCCGTCGGAGCACCATCTGGTATTGGAGCGCTCGACGGTGACTTGTCCGTCGTGTCTGCGTTCACCGGCAGCTCCGGTATGGCGCTAAAGGAGCAGATCATGCTGCTTCATCACGCGATAAACCCGCTTGGCATTTGGCCATGAACAGCCCTGTTCACGGGCCTTGCGCCGTAGAACGGCATGAACGCGCCGATAGCCATAGGTCGACATTTCTTCAATGATCGCCTTGATCTGAGCAACCAGATCAGCGTCGGGAAGCGGAGGTCTCCCTCGGGCTTTGGAAAGGGTGCCTGTGGCTCGCGGCGCGATATTCGACCGGGCAACACCTAGCGTCTCGCATAACGTTTTCATCGCAAAACGCCCTTCGGCAGCGAGATTGAGTGCAGCATGCGTTTTTTTGGGCCGTTGGCGATTTCGAGGGCCTCCTTGAGAATTTCCCCTCCATCGTTTTCTTGCCCAGCAGGCGCTGTAATTCCTTCAGCTGAGCCTGAAGCGCCCGGTATTCCGAGGCAGGGACAACCTCCTCTTCGGCTGCCGTTGCAACCAATGCACCCTGTGACGCAAGTTTGCGCCACGCGAACAGCTGGTTAGGCGCAATGCCATGACGACGCGCGACCACACTGACCGTTGCGTCCGTCTCGTAGGTTTCGTGGACAATTGCAAGCTTTTCCGCTGTACTCCAGCGTCGACACCGCTCAGGGCCGGAAAGAATTTCCATCTTAATGCTATTACCAGTCATAATGTGAACAGTAGTCCTATCACTTATTTAAGTGGGAGAAACTGTCCGGGAAATTAGGGGGCTATTCCACGCGTCGCAAACGTATAGAAAGTTATGGTAGTATAATTATGTGCATAGCTGGGGTTATTGGGGAAATTCTATCTACAAACTTGCCTTATCAACTAAATACGATAACCGAATTTCAAGATAGAGGCGTAAATGTAAGATTTTCTTCAACTTATCAAGAGAATGGTCGCCTTATTGTGGAGGTAAGTGGAAAAATGATTTTAATAATAACTTGATCGAAGGTCACAATACATTCATAACGCAGCGCTTGCGTGGTAATAGAATTGGCTTACAGATACTAAGGAACAGATATGCACTAGCACAATATTATGGAATGGGATCAATGACTGCACGTGCCGTTTTAGAAGGAAGATACATTTTAGCTAAGTATGGGTTTAGACATGTAGGTTCAGAATGGGTTGAAATAAAAAATTCTCTATGTAAATCATTAAATAATGAATATTTTAAAATACAATCGGCGGATTACGATAGTGCTTGTGCAATAATTGATTCTGACGATAATAGAGCATTAAAGGCAATATCTGAACTACATTCTCTTGTTGATTTCGAATATCGTGAGTGTGAAGAAGGAAGAATTCCATTTGGACGAGCTCTCCTATGTCACCTTGGAAGCTGGGCTGGCGTTTTTGATTTGAATGATGAAGGTAGTGTAAGATTATTATTGGGAGATTAATATGGATAATAATCATTTTTTCCAAGATTTGGAGGATCATCTTATCGAGGTAGAGAATTTTCCAAATTCTGCTTTTTCTATATCGACTAAAGACATGCTTATAGAGAGTTTTTCTCATATTCTTAATGAAAGACAAATGAAAAATTTAATCAGAAGGTATGATGATGGCAATTCGGAAAAGTAAGATCAGAAATTTTCGGTGATTGTTTAGAATTCTAATTTGAGGTTCTTTGGAACGTAGTGCCTTCTGACTGTCAGACCAGGTGTCTGGTACCCACTGCGCCATTTTCTATTGATATGTTTGCCGTTTCCAAACTTTCTTCACTGTTCTCAATACTCAAAAAATTATTCCATTTGATTTTCCAATATTGGATGGCTGTCTGGGCAGATATCAAGTGCCTTGGATATGATGTCCATCGCCTTCCTGCTCTTCAAGGCCGCGATCAATGATGTCTCCCAGAAATTATAGTTCGATAGCGTGATTGCCGCTTACTTCGCCATCGCAGACTTAAGGCGGTGATCCAGTTTCCCTGATTCGTACGGCCAGCAACGTAAAATTCTGCAGCGATGTTTTGCGAGTTTTTCTGATCTGGACAAATCAAACGCAGCGAAATGACCATACCAAGGCGCAGGGGGACAAACCAAAGCGGCATTTACAATTTCCAGAAAAGCAATGGCGCACGAATATGTGTAATTTTTGACGTTTACGGAAACGTCAAAGTGAGCTAGTTTTGCCCCAGATTTGGACTCTGGCCTTCAAAAAATGAGAAGGCAGATGTCTGAAAATGGCAAAAATGGCTGGTTTTTTCAGTTTTAGAACCCATTTTTGTCAGCAAGGACATGCTGTCATGCATTTGAGTGCTTCATGTGACAGACATGCCAAAACGCAGGTGGGAGCCTGTTCCGCTTCATGCGGGGCTGAGCGGGTTATTGATTTGGAGGATTTCGATGCCGAGCTATCGCGCGCCAGTTGAGGATACAAATTTTATTCTCAATGACGTTTTGAATTATCAGCGCTACAACAATTTGCCGGGCTTTGCTGATGCAACGCCTGATGTGGTCGAGGCGATCCTGTCGGAAGGCGCGAAGCTTGCTGAAGGTACGCTGTTCCCGGTTAATCATACGGGTGATCAGGAAGGTTGCGTCCGCGCATCCGACGGTTCAGTAAAGACGCCAAAGGGTTTCAAGGCTGCCTATGACCAGTATCGCGAAGGCGGCTGGCTCGGCCTCGCCGTGCCGGAGCAATATGGCGGGCAGGGGCTTCCTTATCTCCTGCATACGGCTGTTGGCGAATATATGTCTTCGGCCAATATGGCGCTCACCATGTATCCGGGCCTGACACAGGGCGCGATTGCCGCGATCCTGACCCACGGCACCGATGAGCAGAAAGACACCTATCTGCCGAAGATGGTGGAAGGCACCTGGACCGGCACGATGAACCTGACCGAGCCGCATTGCGGTACGGATCTGGGCCTGCTGCGCACCAGCGCCGCGCCGCAAAAAGACGGTTCCTACAAGATTTCTGGCCAGAAGATTTTCATCTCGGCTGGCGAACACGACATGTCCGAAAACATCATCCATCTGGTGCTGGCCCGTATTGACGGCGCGCCGGAAGGCGTGAAGGGCATTTCGCTGTTCATCGTGCCGAAGTTCATTCTTGATGAAAATGGCAATCCCGGCGAGCGCAACGGCGTGTCCTGCGGTTCCATCGAAGAAAAGATGGGTATTCACGGCAATTCCACCTGCGTGATGAACTACGATGATGCGACGGGCTTCCTGATTGGCGAGGCACACAAAGGCCTGCGCGCCATGTTCACCATGATGAATGAAGCGCGTCTTGGTGTAGCTTTACAGGGCCTTTCGATTGCCGAAACCGCTTACCAGAATGCTGCCATCTATGCGCGTGAGCGTATTCAGGGTCGCGCGCTTTCGGGTGCTGCAGCACCGGACAAAAAAGCCGACCCGATCATCGTGCATCCGGATATCCGCCGCAACCTCATGAATATCCGTGCTTTCAACGAAGCCGGTCGGGCGCTTATCCTCTGGACGGCACTCAACTCCGATATCGCCCATCGCGCAGGCGATGAAGCGGAACGTCAGGCAGCAGACGATCTCGTCGGCCTTTTGACGCCAGTTCTGAAAGGCGTTCTGACCGACAAGGGTTTTGAACACGCCGTCATGGCGCAGCAGGTCTTCGGTGGCCATGGCTATATCGAAGAACACGGCATGAGCCAGTATGTGCGCGATGCGCGTATTGCCATGATCTATGAAGGCGCGAATGGTATTCAGGCGCTCGATCTCGTCGGTCGCAAGCTGGCGCTTAACGGTGGCCGCGCAATCACCGCCTTCTTCAAGGAAGTGGGCGAATTCTGCGAAACCAATCGCGAGAATGAAAAGCTTTCCTTCTTCACCAAGCATTTGAAGAAGGGCGTCAACGATCTTCAGGCCGCCACCATGTGGCTGATGCAGAATGCCATGGCAAAACCTGACAATGCTGGTGCTGCCTCCAACGACTATATGCATCTCTTCGGTCTGGTGGCGCTCGGTTTCATGTGGGCGCGCATGGCGAAGATCGCGGAAGAAAAGCTTGGCAGCGGCGAAGGCAACAAGGACTATCTTGAAGCCAAGCTTGTCACTGCGCGCTATTATTTCGAGCGGATCATGCCGGAAAGCGCAGCACATCTCGCACGCATCCAGTCGGGTGCGGATTCGATGATGGCGCTCAACGCGGACACATTCTGAGTTAGAGATCAGGCTAAGTTTTCGAACTTAGCGGGAAGGAGTAAAAATGGCTGAGGCTTATATTTACGATCACGTCCGCACACCGCGCGGACGTGGCAAGAAGGATGGCAGCCTGCACGAAGTGCCTGCCGTTCGTCTGGGCGCGAAGGTTCTGGAATCCCTGCGCGACCGCAACGGCATCGACACGGCAAAGGTCGATGACATTATTTTCGGCTGCGTCGACCCGGTCGGCGAAGCTGGTGCGGTCATCCCGCGTTCTGCCGCTTTTGAAGCCGGTTACGACTTCAAGGCGCCGGGCATTCAGATTTCGCGCTTCTGCGCTTCCGGCCTCGATGCGGTCAATCTGGCGGCAGCCAAGGTCGCCTTCGGTTCCGACGATCTGGTGATTGCAGGCGGCGTAGAAAGCATGTCGCGCGTCGGCATGGGCATGTCGGGCGGTGCCTGGTACATGGACCCATCGGTCGGCTTCCCCGGCTATTTCATGCCACAGGGCGTGTCCGCCGATCTGATCGCCACGAAATATGGCTTCAGCCGCGATGACGTCGATGCCTATGCCGTCGAAAGTCAGAAGCGCGCCGCCAAGTCGTGGGAAAAGGGCTATTTCAAGAATTCGGTCATCTCGATCAAGGACCAGAATGGCCTGACCATTCTCGATCATGACGAGCACATGCGCCCGACGACTGACATGCAGGCATTGGGCCAGCTCAATCCGTCCTTTGTGATGCCGGGCGAAATGGGCGGTTTCAATGCGGTCGGCATTCAGGCCCATCCGGAAATCGAAACCGTCAATCACGTCCACCATGCCGGTAACTCGTCGGGCATCGTCGACGGGGCGGCTGGCGTTCTGGTCGGTTCCAAGAAGGCTGGCAAGGCATTCGATATCAAGCCTCGCGCGCGCATCCGTGCTTTCGCCAATATCGGCTCCGAACCGGCACTCATGCTGACCGGCCCGGTTGATGTGACGGAAAAGCTTCTCAAGCAGGCCAAGATGAAGATCTCGGACATCGACCTGTTTGAGCTGAACGAAGCCTTTGCCGCCGTTGTTTTGCGCTACATGCAGGCCTTCGACATTCCGCACGACAAGATCAACGTCAATGGCGGTGCCATTGCCATGGGGCATCCGCTCGGTGCAACCGGCGCAATGATCCTCGGTACGGTGCTGGATGAACTCGAACGCCGCGATCTTAACTCCGCGCTGGTGACCTTGTGCATCGGTGCCGGCATGGGTACGGCGACAATCATCGAGCGCGTTTAAGGCGAGGGAGGTTTTACGAATGGCTTACACGAATTTCAAAGTTGAAACCGACGCCGACGGCATTGCTCTCGTTACCTGGGACATGCCCGAGAAGTCGATGAACGTCTTCACCGTCGAGGCGATGCAGGAACTGAACGCCATCATCGATGCGGTGACTGCCGACGATAAGATCAAGGGTGTTGTTATAACATCCGGCAAGGAAAGCTTCTCTGGGGGCGCCGACCTGACCATGCTGGAAGGCATGTTCAAGGAATTCCAGAAGCAGAAGGCCAAAGACCCACAGGGCGCGGTCCAGACCCTGTTCGACAATGTAGGCAAGATGAGCGGCCTTTTCCGCAAGCTTGAAACCTGTGGCAAACCTTGGGTTTCGGCCATCAACGGAACCTGTATGGGCGGCGCATTTGAAATGTCGCTCGCCTGCCATGCCCGCGTTGCATCCGATGCGCCGGGCGTGAAAATGGCTCTGCCGGAAGTGAAAGTCGGCCTGTTTCCGGGCGCTGGCGGCACGCAGCGCGTTCCGCGCCTTGCCAATCAGCAGGACGCGCTCCAGATGATGACGACCGGCTCCAGCCTGACGGCGCAGCGCGCCAAGGCAATGGGTCTCGTCACCGAGATTGCTCCGGCCAAGAAGTTGGTCGAAACCGCAAAGAAGCTCATCAAGGGCGGTCTCAAGCCGGTTCAGCCATGGGATGAAAAGGGCTTCAAGCTGCCGGGCGGCGCGATCTATTCGGCTGCCGGTGCGAACCTTTGGCCTGCTGCAACGGCAATTCTGCGCCGTGAAACATCCGGCAATTATCCGGCAGCGCTCGCTATCCTGAAGTCGGTCTATGAAGGCCTGCTGGTTCCATTCGATACCGGCCTCAAGATCGAACAGCGCTACTTCACCGAAATTCTCCAGACGACCGAAGCGGGCATGATGATCCGCTCGCTCTTTGTGTCGCTGCAGGAGCTGAACAAGGGCGCACGCCGTCCGGTCGATGAAAAGCCGACCAAGCTCAAGAAGATCGGCGTTATCGGCGCGGGCTTCATGGGCGCGGGCATTGCCTATGTGACCGCCAAGGCTGGCATTCCGGTGGTGCTGATCGACCGTGATCAGGAATCTGCCGATAAGGGCAAGGCCCATGCCGCAGACCTGATTACCAAGGAAATGCAGAAGGGCCGCGCTACGGAAGCCGACAAGGAAAAGCTCCTGTCGCTTATCACCGCAACGCCTGACTATGCAGAACTTGAAGGTGCTGATCTCGTGATTGAAGCCGTGTTCGAGGACCGCGAAGTCAAGCGGGTTGCGACCGAGAAAGCCGAGGAAGTGCTGAAAGCCACTGCGGTCTTTGCTTCCAACACCTCGACCCTGCCGATCACTGGTCTTGCGAAAGTCTCCAAGCGTCCGAAGAACTTCATCGGCATTCACTTCTTCTCGCCTGTCGACAAGATGATGCTGGTGGAAGTGATCCTCGGCAAAAAGACGTCCGAGAAAGCGCTCGCAGTTGCACTCGACTATGTCCGTGCGATCAAGAAGACGCCGATTGTCGTCAACGACACGCGTGGTTTCTACGTCAATCGCTGCGTGTTGCGCTATATGTCGGAAGCCTACAACATGCTGGTTGAAGGTGTTCCTGCTGCGATGATCGAAAATGCCGCCCGTATGGCCGGTATGCCAGTCGGTCCACTGGCGCTCAACGACGAAACGGCAATCGATCTTTCGCAGAAGATCCTCAAGGCAACGCTTGCCGATCTTGGCGAAAAGGCGGTCGATCCGCGTCATGTGGAACTGGTGGATCGTCTCGTCAACGAGTTCGACCGCAAGGGCCGCAAGAACGGCAAGGGCTTCTATGATTATCCGGCCAAGCCTGCCAAGAAGCATCTGTGGCCGGGCCTCAAGGATCTCTATCCGCAGCAGAACCCGGACAAGATCGATGTGAAGGAGCTTAAAGAACGCTTCCTCGTCACCATTGCTCTGGAAGCTGCCCGCGTGATGGAAGAAGGCATCGTGACCGATCCGCGTGAAGCCGATGTCGGTTCCATCCTCGCCTTTGGTTTCGCGCCTTATACGGGCGGTACGCTGTCTTATATCGATGGTATGGGGGCGAAGAAATTCGTCAAACTTGCCAAGGAGTTGCAGCGCAAATACGGTCAGCAGTTCAAGGCACCGAAGCTGCTTCTCGACATGGCCGAAAATGGCGAAAGCTTCTACAAGCGCTTCAACCCATATAAGGGCGAGGCGAAGAAAGCAGCCTGATCTGCTGCTTGTTGAGCCTTTTAAAAACGCGCGACATTTCGATGTCGCGCGTTTTTATTTACAAATAAGAAAATTTTCCCTGCAAATTAGCACATCTTGCGTGAAATCAGGTTTTAAGCTAGGTTTGGCACAATATAGGATGGATGGTTAGGTTTAAAATCCTCTTTGGCGGGTTAAAGCAATGTTTTCTCACGACAGCGTATGGGCTGCGATCGATGCCTTGGCAGAACGCAATTCTTTAAGTGCGTCCGGCCTTGCGCGCCGTGCAGGGCTTGATCCGACCACTTTCAACAAATCCAAGCGCTATGCTTCCGACGGGCGCGCGCGTTGGCCGTCAACAGAATCACTTGCCAAAGTGATGGAAGCGACCGGGGCAACATTTGACGAATTTACCCGATTGATCCGTGGTGAAATCGGAACGCCGCACTACGGTGAATATTTGCAGGAGCCGAGCGCCATTCCTCTGCTTGGTATGGCAGAAGCAGGAACGGGCGGCTTTTTCGACGACGCCGGGTTTCCTGCCGGGCAAGGCTGGGATGTCGTTCAGTTTCCAGCTTCGCCAACTGATAATGTCTATGCGCTGGAAGTTTCAGGCGACTCCATGTTGCCGCTTTATCGTGATGGCGATACGCTGGTCGTAGCACCCAATGCCCCGGTTCGCCGTGGCGACCGTGTGGTTGTTCGTACCAAAGACGGAGAGGTTATGGCCAAAATCCTGCATCGCCAGACACCGCGCACAATTGAACTTCATTCATTCAATCCCGAATTTCCAAACCGTTCCTTTGAGACCAGGGATGTTGAGTGGATCGCCCGTATTCTATGGGCGAGTCAGTAATGGTGAAGCAGCAGACGAAGAGCCATGCACGCATTGTTTTTGGTGTTTTTGCAGGCATAACCGGCGCCATTCTGGTGGCTGCGTTTGTTGCGCCGTTTTATGGCGCGCTTGATCGTCCGGTAACGGTGGTCGAAAGCGGTGATGGTCAAAGTAAACCGGATGCTGGTGCGGGCAATGGGATTGTTGTCGAACAGTTCGACTACAACGAACCCGGTTCTGGAACAGATCAATCGGCATCGCAGGATGGCGCACCCGCTCCAGAGCCAGCCCCGGACGATGAAAGTCAGAATACGAATAGCCAGACAGATCAGAATCCGCTTGAGCGCGAATCCGCGCGTCCGCCTTTAAGTGATCTGGGGCTTGCCTCAACGCCGAAGCCGCCAGAACCTCCGGCACCGAGTGCGCCGGTTGATGAGGGCGAGCCGATGCAACTGCTGCAACGTCCCGTTGCTTCGGCTGCTGGAAAACTCGAAAGTCAGGGCCGTATCATCGATCTGCAAGGCATCGAGACTGTGCCGCTTGAGCAGACCTGTCAGTCTTCATCGGGTGAAACATGGCCTTGTGGCATGCAGGCGCGAACTGCTTTCCGCCAATGGCTGCGTTCGCGTGCAATTATGTGTCGCCTGCCACAAAATGACAGCGGAGCAGCTGTCGCAACCCAATGCAGTGTCGGCAATGATGATGCAGCCCTTTGGCTCGTAGCGAACGGTTGGGCGAAAGCTGCGCCCGGTGGCACCTATGTAGAGGCGGGACAAAAGGCAGAAGAGGCAAAGCTTGGCGTGTATGGTGACAAGCCAGACACATCATTGCCGAATCTTGGTTCCGATACCGGAGGCCCGCTGCAAAACCCTTCGCCTCTGGCTCCGGAAACTGAACCGCAACCGTCTTCACCATCGCCCCAGCAAGGAGAGTTTCCGCCCGCCCCGCCACCTATGGAACCCATGGTGCCAGCACCCGCAAATTAGAGCGTGTATCCCAAAAGTGGGAACCGGTTTTGGGATCAAGACATGCGTTAAAACAAATAGTGGGACGCATTTCTAACGATTCATCTCAAACAGGAAATGCTCTAAGCGTTCTCCGCGAGATAGCGAACGGTTTATTCAGCCGTTCGTTCCTGGTTCTGACGGGGTGAACCGTTGCGTGGTAGTGTTATGACCACGAGACAGGAGATGATCAGCGCCACGCCCAGCCAGCCCATCGGGGCGAGGCGCTCTCCTACGATAACCACGGCCAGCAGTGCTGCGACTACGGGTTCTATCAGTGTGATCGTCGTGGCCATGCTTGCTGAAATTCGGGCAAGGCCTATGCCGAAGCAGAGGTAGCCAACGAACATCGGAATTATAGCCATGTAGAGACCGACGGCTGCGTTGCTCCATGAAGCTATGAAGGGTGCGCCGGTCATAAACAAAACCGGCATCAGCAACAGCCCGCCAATTCCGAATGTTGCACCCATTGCGACGGACGAGCGTATTCCGCGTAACATGAGACTGCGTGCAGTCCAGGAATAAAGGGTGTAGGTCAAGCCTCCAAGCAGACCAAGACAGATACCGATCAGAACCGAGTTACCTGTCTGTGTGCTGCTATGCATCGAGCCCTCCGCGATGCATAGCAGGATCATTCCAAACAGGCCGATAAGCGCACCCCATAGCCATTGTTTTGACAAACGCGTGCCATCGAACAGATATTCGATGAGAGCGGATAGAAGCGGCGCTGAACCAATGGTCACAACCGTTCCGATGGTGACGCCCGCCATGCGCATAGAGGCGTAAAAAGCGAGCGGATAGATAGCAACCGCCAGCCCACCTAATACCAGATTGCGCCAATGTTTCGAGAGATGCGGCAGCGCGCGCAATATTCCACGCCCGGCCAACAGTGCTTGCAATAATCCACCAATGCCCATCGCTGCGGCGCCAATTGCAATAGCGCTGACTTCCGGCGCAAAGGTGGCAGCTGTGCCGGTGGTTCCCCAGACGATGGCGGAAAAGAGAACGGCGGCGACGCCGATTGTATAATCACGGGATGAAGTGTTCACAGAAGCTCCAGCATGTCGGATGCCATAGCGCGAGCTTCCGAAACGCATCCGCTATTGCCTTCCAGCCCGGCTCTCGACATGGCGCCTTCGAGCAGAAAAGCCATGTGCTTGGCGAGTGCTGTGGCGCGGGCAGGATTATGCGGCAAAAGCTCTGTCAGATGGGCAGCGAGCAGAGCCTCAACTTCGCGCTTGTGATGCTTTACAGCCTGCCGGCCAATGTCGTCTGCTGAGAGCTCCGCCGCCGCATTCAGCAGTCCGCAACCGCGAAAACCGCGCTCATATTCGTGCTCGGCATGATCCTGATAAGCATCGAAAACAGCAAGAACTTTGTCTTTTGTTGTTGGCGCATGTTGCAACCGCATCTGGTACAACTCAAGCCATTCGGCGTGGCGCGCTTCGAGATATTGATTTACCAGATCAGCTTTTGAAGCGAAGTTGTTGTAGAGGCTCTTCTTGGCAACGCCTGCTTTTTCAACAATGGCATCAATGCCGGTGCCGCCAATCCCGTTATTATAAAAGAGAACAGCAGCGGCCTTGAGCAGCTTGTCTCGCGCACTTTCAGAGGAGGGTTGTTTGTTGCTCATCTTGAAATCTCATTAGTAGTTAGGTCGTACTACCTACTAATGAGATTTGAGTCAATCGGGAGAGTTTTCACCATGGGCGAACGTGTCGAGCGCGGCCTGCATTTCATCCATGGAAAGCGGACCGCCGTGCCCTTCGGTTTCCATGATGCGCAACTGGCTTGCAGGCCATGCCTTATGCAGCCGCCAGGCGGTTATCGCAGGTCCGCTAAAATCACGTCGACCGCAGATCAGAACAGCCGGAATGTGGGCGATCTTTTCCATGCCATTGAGGATCTCGCGACCATCGCGCAAAAAACCGTCATTCGCCCAGTAATGGGTGACGAGGGTTGCAAAAGCGAGACCAGTCATCTCGTCAAAACGGCTCTCGATTGGTGTCCAGTTGGGGTCGAGCGAAATATGTGTCGCCTCCCATCGGTTCCAGTCGCGTGCTGCCTGTGAGCGATCTTCCAGATTACCGCTTGCCAGGCGTCTGGCATAGGCTTCAACGACGCGCTCGCCGTCGCGTCTCAATGAGGCTTTCTCGAACTCGTCCCACGCTTCTGGAAACAAGTTCCCAACGCCTTCAGTAATCCAGTTTACTTCACTCCGGCTGGTGGTTGTTACCGCTACGAGTACCATTTCGGAAACATGGTCTGGATGCGCCTGCGCATAAGCGAGCGCAAGCGTTGCGCCCCATGATGAACCTGCAATAAGCCACTGATTGATGCCCAGATGTTTGCGGACGGCTTCAATATCTTCAATCAGGGTATGGGTGTTGTTGAGATGAAGCTGATCTAGATCGCCTATCGCAAGAGGACGGCTGCGCCCGCAACCTCTCTGATCGATACCGATGATATGATATTTCTCTGGGTCAAAGCGTTGCCGGTAGCTGCCTGATCGTAAACCGCTTCCAGGACCACCATGCAGATAGAGTGCCGGTTTGCCTTTTGGATTGCCCGATGCCTCCCAATAGATTTCATTGCCGTTTGATGCAGCAAGCAAGCCTTTGGCGAAGGGCTGGTGTTGAGGATAAGGCATCTGTGCTCCGGTTATAACCGGGCATAAAAAAGCCTCACCCGGTGGGATTCCGGGTGAGGCTTCTCATAAAAATATCAAGCGTTTATGACAGTGTGCCAGCAAGTGCTTTCTGGATCAGCGCACGGGTTTCATCGATGCCATAGAGAGCAACGAAAGAACCAAAGCGAGGACCGCGTTCCTGTCCAATCAGCACTTCATATAGCATTTGGAAGAAGGAAACCGATACGCCCGGTCCACCTTCGGGGCTCTTCTTGGTGTGATCCTGATAACGCTCGATTGCACGGGCGACATCCAGAATAGCATTCTGAATGTCGTTGCCATTGCTGCCAGTGGGCAACGTTGCAAGCTTGGCATCCAGCGCTTCCAATGCTGCGCGTTCCACATCGTCCGGCGCACGGAATTGTTTGGTTGGCTTGACGAAATCGTTGAAGTAACGGATCGCGTAGCCAACAAGCGCATTGAGTTCCGGGTTGTTTTCCGGCGTTACACCCGGCACATGGCGGGAGATAAAGCCCCACAGCACGCCCGGATTCTCCGCATTCGAGGCACTGACCAGATTGAGCATCAGCGCGAAGGTAATCGGCAAGTTCACCTTTGGCGGGTTACCGTAATGGATGTGCCAGACCGGATTGTTCAGACGATCTTTCCACTCCTGACGCTCATAAGCGGAGAGATATGTGAAATACTCGTCTACAGCCTTCGGGATCACGTCGAAATAAAGCTTTTTCGCGGTCTTAGGCTTCTGGAAATTGTAGAGTGCAAGGCTTTCGGTCGGCGCATAGGCCAGCCATTCGTCAATGGCAATGCCATTGCCCTTCGACTTGGAAATCTTCTGGCCGATCTGATCGAGGAACAGTTCATAGACAAAATGTTCCGGTGCGCGACCACCAAGAATTTCACAGATGCGGTCGTAAATGCCCGCATTGGTCTGGTGATCCTTGCCAAACATTTCGAAATCGACACCAAGGGCTGCCCAACGCATGCCGAAGTCCGGCTTCCATTGCAGCTTCACATTGCCGCCGGTGACAGACAGGGTAGTTTCAACACCGTCTTCATCGTCAAAGGTAATGGTGCCAGCCTTGGCATCCACCTTCTTCATCGGCACGTAAAGCACGCGGCCAGACTTTGGCGAAATCGGCAGGAATGGGCTGTAGGTCGCCTGACGCTCTTCACCAAGCGTCGGCAGCATCACTTTCATGATGTCGTCATAACGTTCCACGGCCTTTAGCAGTACCGCATCGAACTTGCCTGACTTGTAATATTCAGTCGCACTTGCAAATTCGTAATCGAAGCCGAAAGTATCGAGGAAGCGGCAGAGCATGGCATTGTTGTGCTCTGCAAAGCTCTTGTACTCGCCACCAAATGGGTTTGGCACGGCGGAAAGCGGCAATTGCAGATAAGGCTCAAGCGCTGCCTTGTCCGGAACATTGTCCGGGATCTTACGCATGCCGTCGAGATCGTCGGAGAAGCAGATGAGGCGCGTCTTGACCTTATCGTCTGTCAGAATGCGAAATGCATGACGAACCATCGAGGTGCGAGCCACTTCGCCAAAAGTGCCGATATGTGGCAGACCCGACGGGCCATAGCCGGTTTCGAAGATTACCGTTTCCGGCATGCCGGTCTTTGCATAACGCTTCAGGATTTTTTTTGCCTCTTCAAAAGGCCATGCTTTCGCTTCCGCGGCCGCCGCGGTCAGTTCCGGGGTCAGCGTAATTTCGGGAAGACGATGCGAAGTCATGGTTTTATCCTGATATCCTGTGAAGGGCTTTATTCGTTGAAAACGGTGTATGTATACACGCTTATGCTCTATGGCGCGCCCCGGCGCGCGCGTCAATCTTTGCTAACCTTATTGCGACCGAATTTCCTTGCGCAAGTGCGATAGGCTTCCTACGTTTCCTGTCGATTGACCTTCAGTTTTGATTCCGATCGCATGATGCAGGAGCATTTGATGAACAAGATTTCACCGCAGGACGCTCTCGTCTACATCATGGTGACGACATCCGCAGCCGATACGGCTATGACTGACGCAGAGCTTGCCTCTATCGGTAACGTGGTATCGCGCCTGCCTGTGTTTCAGGGGTTTGATCCTAAGCGCCTGCCGAAACTGGCAAGTGATTGCTATGCGCTGCTGGCCGATGAAGACGGATTGGAAAAAATTCTAGATCTTGCGCATGAGGTGCTGCCCGAGCGGCTTTACGAGACAGCCTATGCATTGGCTGTTGAAGTCGCTGCCGCCGATTTGCATGTGGAGCAGGAAGAGCTGGAGTTCCTTCAGATGCTGCGTGATCGCTGGGATCTCGACGAATTGACGGTTGCGGCAATCGAGCGCTCGGCACGTGTGCGTTTCCGCAAGCTCTAAAGCGGGCGGGGTTAATCCCGCCCGCTGCTTAAGGTGGACTGGATTAACCGACGGCTGGAACGCGTCGGGCTTTACGCCATTCGATTGCTGTCCTCATCAGGTGGGCAGCATCTGCGAATGTTGCATTTTCTTTCCAACGCTCCGCGTGGATGAGATTGGACGGAACGATGTCTTTCAATGCTTCAAGCGTATGGCGAGGCACTGTGTCGGTACAGCTCCACAAGCGCCGAAAAACGACACTTATACGCGTGATCTTACCATTGATTGCTACGACTGGTTCTGCTGATTCCAGATTCCAGTGCTCATAAGCATCCACTGCGTCCTGAAATGCGTGATGCAAATAGATCGGTGCGTGACCGTCATGAAGTGGGGGCAGCAAACTGGGCATTTCTGTTTCCTCTCTTCCAATGGTGGTTCAGCTTCAGGCATTTACGGAAACTTCAATACAGGACTCCGCAAACGCGGTTCAAAAGAGCTCATACCGGCTCTTCATGCATATGCCGTATCGATCTCATCCTCACGAAATACGACAACACATAATTAACCATGATCTATGCAAGGGCGGGTGTTTGGCAAGGAGGAAATTTCTTTAAACGGGCCAGAATGGGAAAATCAGTTCAGCTTAAAGTTAGCCAATAGTCTGCCTCATGCCCACATTTTTAGGGCTTTTTTACCGCTTCTTAAATTGAGGTCACTTCGGAAAAGAGAAACAGTTTTCGATATTTATTGCCACGGTGACACAATTTGCCCTGTAATTGTTTGGACGTGGGTGTAGACAAGAAAAAGGGGAACTGAATTTCAGAGGCAGTGACATGGCTCGGTTTATTGCATCGCGCAGAGCATTTCTGGTTGGTTCGACTTCGCTGGTGGCTCTGCCTCTTTTATCGCGATGGGCGGCAGCGGAAGACAAGGCACAAAAGGGTGGACGACTGGTTGTTGCGGCGGATTCCGAACCGCGCAATCTCAACCCGGCTATTGTCGCCTCCAACGGTGTCTTCTTTGTTGCAAGCAAGGTGATAGAACCGCTCGCAGAAGCTTCTTTTGATGGTGAAAACGGTCTGGAACCACGTCTTGCAATCAGCTGGGAAGGCTCTGATGACGGCCTGACTGCTACATTCCGTCTGCGTGAAGGTGTAAAGTGGCATGACGATACGCCGTTCACCTCTGCGGACGTGGCATTTTCTGCGATGGAAGTCTGGAAGCCGTTGCAAAATCTCGGACGTGTTGTGTTCAAGACGCTTGAAAAAGTTGAAACGCCTGACGAACATACGGCGGTTTTCCATTTCAGCGAGCCAACCCCGTTCCAGCTTATCCGTAATGCACTGCCCGCGCTCACTGCTGTCCTGCCAAAGCATGTATTTGATGGCACTGACATTGCTGCAAACCCGGCCAATGAAAAGCTCATAGGCACGGGGCCTTTCAAATATGCCGAACACAAGACCGGTGAATATTATCGGCTTGCGAAGAATGATAACTATTGGGGTGAGAGTGAACCCTATCTCGATGAGATCATCTATCGTGTATTGCCGGACCGTGCTGCGGCTGCAGGCGCGCTGGAAGCCGAAGAGATTGATCTGGCTGCGTTTTCCGCCGTACCTCTGGCCGATCTCGACCGTATCTCGAAAGTACCGGGACTGACGGTTATTTCCAAAGGTTATGAGGCGTTGACTTATCAGCTGGTCGTAGAGATCAATCATCGGCGCAAGGAACTGGCAGATATCAAAGTTCGTCAGGCGATCGCGCACGCCATTGACCGCGATTTCGTGGTGAAGACGATCTTCCTCGGTTATGCCAGGCCTTCGACCGGACCTGTTCCGCAATATGATAGCCAATTTTATACTGGCGATGTGCCCGCCTATGCCTTCGACGTAGAGAAGGCCAACGCCCTTCTGGATGAAGCTGGTTACAAGCGTGGCAGTGACGGCACGCGCTTTGTGCTGAAATTGCTGCCAGCACCTTATTTCAATGAAACCAGGCAGTTCGGCGATTATCTGCGCCAGGCGCTGGCGGAAATCGGCATCGATGCGCGTATCGTCAATAATGATTCAGCAGCGCACCAAAAGGCAGTCTATACGGACCACGATTTCGATCTGGCAATCGCACCAACTGTTTATCGCGGTGACCCTGCTATTTCGACAACTATTCTGGTTGAAAGTGGAATTCCGGTGGGCGTACCGTTTTCCAATCAGGGCGGCTATGCCAATGCGGAACTGGATGCGGTGATTGCAAAAGCCGCGCATGAGATCGATGAGAAGAAGCGAACTGCGCTTTATCATCAGTTCCAGAAATTGGTGGAGGCCGATCTGCCGCTTATCAATGTGGCCGAGTGGGGCTTTATAACAGTCGCCAACGAGCGTGTGAAAAATGTCTCCAGCAATCCGCGCTGGGCGGTATCTAACTGGGCGGATGTCTGGATTGCACAGTGACGAAACATTGCTTTGATTGTACGCTCAAAGCGTGGCGCAGATTCTAACTCTCTTCAGGAAACGACTGATCGGCAGCATGATTGTGCTGCTGATTGTTATTGTTGGCTGTTTTCTGATGCTGGAAACGGCGCCCGGCGACGCCGTTGATGCCTATGCCGTAAGTTTTGGCGGAGATGCGGCAGCCATTGCCGAAATGCGCGCACGTTGGGGGCTGGATCAATCAATCTGGCACAGACTTGGTGCATATCTTACCACCCTTGCTCAAGGTAATCTTGGCTGGTCAGTCAGTTTCAATCGTCCCATTCTCGATGTCATTCTTGAACGCCTGCCCAACACGCTTTTACTGATGGGTGCTGCGACCGCGCTGTCTTTTGCCTTGGGGTCAGCTTTGGGTATGGTGGCGGGTGCAAAGCCCGACAGCTTTAGCGACCGCTTTCTGTCTGTCACCTCGCTTGTACTTTATGCCATTCCAGGCTTCTGGCTGTCGCTTGTGTTGGTGATCCTTTTTTCGATCCGCTTGCGCTGGCTGCCTTCAAGCGGGATCGAAACCATTGCCTCTGGTAAAGAGGGGTTGGCACGCGCAATGGACATAGCACGCCATTTAGTGCTGCCGGTTGTATCGCTCGCGCTCGTTTATCTGGCGCTTTATCTCCGTGTTATGCGTGCTTCAATGGCTGATATCTGGCGGATGGATTTTGTCCGTGCATTGAAGGCGCGCGGTATCTCGCGCCCGCGGATCGTGTTGCGCCATGTGGCACGCAACGCGCTTCTGCCGCTTGTGACCATGCTCGGCCTGCAAGCGGCTTCCATGCTGGGCGGCAGCGTGGTGATTGAAAGCGTCTTTGCTGTTCCCGGTCTTGGACGGCTGGCACAGGAAGCTGTTGCAAGCCGTGACACACCTCTGCTGCTGGGCGTTATTCTCACCAGCGCAATTATGGTTATCGTTGTCAATTTCCTCGTCGATCTTCTCTATCTTTGGCTCGATCCGCGCATAGCCACCGGAAAGGTGAGGCCATGAGCGGGTTGAAACGCTATTTCGGATTGGGGGAGGGCATAGCAGGGGCAATTATTCTGCTCGTGCTGATCGCAGCAGCACTCTTTGCACCGCTGCTCTTTCCCGGCGACCCTTTGCGCATTGTTGCAACGCCTTTGCTCGCGCCTTTCGACAATGCATCTTTTCCGCTTGGAACAGATCGGCTGGGCCGTGATGTGCTGGCCGAGCTTTTTCATGCAAGTCGCACATCGCTGATCGTGGGGCTGACTGCTGCTGGAGCGTCAGTCCTGATAGGCAGCATTGTTGGCACGCTCGCAGGCTTTGCAGGTGGACTTATCGATGAAGTGCTGATGAGGATAACGGAAGCATTTCAGACCGTGCCGGGTTTTCTTCTGGCGCTCGCCTTGGTCAGTATTGCCGGACCTTCGCTGCCGGTCTTGGTTACGGCAATCGCACTATCAAGCTGGACTCAGGCCGCGCGTCTCACGCGAGGGCAGGTGCTTTCTATCCGTGAACGCGACTATGTCGCGTCTGCTCGCGTTATAGGTATGCACCCGCTGGAGATAGCTTTTCGTCAGATATTGCCCAATGCCTTGCCGCCGGTTCTGGCGCTTGTGCCGGTTATTGTTGCATCCGCAATTTTGATTGAAGCGGCGCTGTCTTTTCTGGGGCTTGGTGATCCCAATCGCGTCACATGGGGAGGGATGATTGCTGAAGGACGTACGGTTCTGCGTTCAGCGCCATGGCTATCTATTTTGCCGGGTCTGGCGCTAGCGTTGACTGTCGTCGGTGTCTATCTCGCAGGCGAAGGCATTACACAGGCTTCATCGCGGCGTGAGGTGCAGGCATGAGCGTGCTCGCACATATTGAAAATCTCAGCGTGTGCTATGGCAGCGATACTGCGCTGAACAATCTCGATCTTGATATAAATGCCGGTGAAATGCTTGCCATTATCGGTGAAAGTGGTTCTGGAAAAAGCACGCTGGCGTTGACGCTTGCCGGTTTATTGCCCGCCAATGCGCAGATTTCAGGCGCGATCCAATGGCCGAATGGAGAACCAAAGCCCGGTCGCGATATCGGGTTTGTGTTTCAGGACCCGGCTTCGAGCTTTGATCCGCTCATGTGTGTTGGCGCGCAGCTGGTCGAGACAATCCGTGCTCATGAAAAGGTTGATGGCAAAGCGGCAAAAAGCAAAGCGATCAGGCTGCTGGAGCGAGTTCATATTCCTGAACCGGACGACAGTTTCTTACGCTATCCGCACCAGTTTTCTGGCGGGCAGAAACAGCGCATCGCCATAGCGCTTGCGATCACCGCAAATCCGCATGTGTTGATTGCCGATGAGCCGACAAGTGCGCTCGATACAATCGTGCAAAAGGAAATCGTGGTACTGCTGCGCGCTTTGGTTCAGGCTGATGGCATGACGCTGATCTTCATCACACATGATATTGCGCTGGCCTCCAATCTGGCGGATCGCATCGCCGTTTTCCGCCATGGTGAATTGGTGGAAAGCGGTCCAGCGCGCGCGATCATTGCAAACCCGCAGAGCGATTATACGAAAGCGCTGATTGCAGCGGTTCCCGTGCTGGAGCCTCAACATGGATAGAACTTTGTTGCAGGCGACTGATCTGACCGTGCGTTATGGCGACAAGCTGGCGCTTGATCATGTAAATCTTGAGATTGCAGCAGGTGAAACGCTGGCGCTGGTCGGACCTTCCGGCAGCGGTAAATCCACATTAGCGCGGGCGCTTTTAAGGCTGCATTCGCTTGAATCCGGTTCAATCCAGTTTGAGAGTGAGGATTGGCTTGCACTCAAAGGCACTGAATTGAGAAAGCGTCGCGCGCGGATGCAGTTGGTGTTTCAAGACCCGCTTTCGGCATTTAATCCACGCGCAACGGTGCATGATCTGCTCAGCGAACCGATGCGCATCCATGGGCTCAGCAGGGATATTTCAGAGCTTTTGCAAAAGGTCGGGCTTGATCCAAAGTTGAGCAAACGCGGTGTGCATGAGATTTCCGGTGGTCAGCGTCAGCGTGTGGCAATTGCACGTGCCTTTGCAACAACTCCGTCGCTCGTCGTTCTGGATGAAGCGGTGTCGGCACTCGATGTGACGGTGCGTGGGGCAATTCTGAAATTGTTGCAGGAGATACAGGATGCCGAGGGCACAGCCTATCTGTTCATCACGCATGATCTTGCGGTTGCAGCGCAGATAGCCGATCGCATTGCCGTGATGGAACGCGGGCGGGTTGTTGAAAGCCGCCCAGCGCGGGAATTGATCGCGGCACCACAAGCGCCTGTAACGAAGGCGCTTATAGATGCCGTACCGAGGGTTTTGATTTAGGCCTTGCCAAGCTCAACAGAACGCTTGCGCGCCGCATCGACGGCTTCTGCAACGAGGTTCTTCAGACGATCTTCACCCATAAGCACATTCAGCGCTGCAGCTGTTGTACCGTTCGGGCTTGTAACCTGTTCGCGTAGCTTAGTTGGGGTATCGCTGCTTGCAGCAGCAAGAGCGCCAGCGCCCATAACGGTCTGCATCGCAAGAAGTGCTGCGGTTTCGCGCGGAAGACCGGCAGTGACGCCTGCATCAGTCAAAGCCTCGATGAAGTGGAACACATAGGCCGGGCCGGAACCGGAAACGGCCGTTACAGCATCCATCTGTTCTTCGTCGGTAATGCTTGCGACCTTGCCGGACGTTTTGAGCAAGGTTTTGACAAAAGCCGCATCGTCTTCGCTTACATTGGCATTCTTGTAGGTGACAAGCATACCCTTGCCGATTGCGGCCGGCGTATTGGGCATGCAGCGCATGATCTTTGCATCGCTGCCTAGATGCTGCTCGAAGAATGAAACCGGAATGCCAGCAGCCACGCTGACAAAGGTCGCATTCGGTGCAAAGCGCTTATAAGCGGGCAACACATCGCCCATGACCTGTGGTTTGACTGCAATAAGGATCATGCGCGGGTTCAGATCGTCGGACAGGGAATCGGCGCTTGAGCATGCATTCACGCCCACACCCGCAGCCCGGCTCTGAAGCGCTTCTGATGGCTCAACAACATGCACATTCTCGGATTGCAAAATGCCGCTGTCGAGCCAGCCTTTCAGCATGGCAAAACCCATATTGCCGCAACCAACGAGAATAACTGTATCTTGCATGAGAATGTTCCGCCTTCATGAATCGAGTGTTTAAGCACTGTCGTTTGTTGGGTCCGATATAGCCCTCCATAAACACAAACCGCAAGGCGCGAAGGCAAAAACTCTGGAGAAGAGACGCGCTTTAATGTTTCAAACTTGCAATCAATTCTTTGTTGAACAGATGCTCTTTTATGGATAGGTCTCTTTCTGGAAAATAATTACGACCTAATAAAATCTGTTGTAAATCATTGCTTTAAAAGGTGAGCCAATGCTTGGAAAAGCTTTCCATATCGTGCGTGTAGCCGCAATCGCGGCTGGTGTTATGGCAGCAGGTGCGGCAGCAGCCGAAACGCCAAATGGTCCTGATTGGGGTGTCAAGGCAATCAGCAAGCTTTCGGATGCTGATCTTGTTATTACGTCACCTGCGGGTAAAGCCTTCATGAACAAGCTTGCACCTGATCATGACAAGGCCTGTGGTAAGCCAGACGAAAACCGTCCGGATTTCGACGAATATTGCTCATGGGCTTTCAATAATGAAGAGGCTGATTTCGATATTCTTCTCGGCATTAAAGACAACAAGATCGTCAGTGTCGTAGCATCCACCGTGCCTGAAAATAACGATGTCTGGGTATGCGAAAAAACACAGAAGGATATTCCGGAAAGCGATTTGCAGACGTGTAATGTTCGGTCTGCGGACGAGAAAAGCCGCACGCATTGGTCGGAAAGCTGGGAAAGCTTCCTGAACTCCATCAACTAAGCATTTTGCATTGTTAGTGGTTATATTGAGCAGTGCCGACGAAAGTTGGCACTGCTTTCTTTTTTATAATTTTACTGTGATTTATTGATTGCTTACTTTTTCTGTTCCAATATGTCGAGCGCATAGCATTGAGGGGAACAATGGATCCGGCATTAACGACTGGCGTGCCATCAGCGGAAGCTTTCACGCATGTTCGCATTATCATCGGCATTATTCTTGGCCTTTGCGTATCACGTTTGCTGACAGGCTTTGCCCGTTTCATTCAGCACCCGGACAAGCAGAAAATTTACCCTGTGCACATGGCGTGGGTTGCGTTTATTTTGTTGTCTGTAATTCACTTTTGGTGGTTCGAGTTTAATCTGCGGGTTATACCTCTTTGGACATTTGAAATCTATTTTTTCGTTATTTTTTACGCAGGGCTTTACTTCCTGCTGTGCACTCTTCTCTTCCCCGATAGCCTTGAAGGATACACTGGCTATCGCGATTATTTCATCTCGCGACGTAAATGGTTCTTCGGAATTCTTGCGCTGGTCTATATTGCTGACGTCGTGGATACGCTGCTTAAAGGTTTTGAACATTATCAAAACTACGGCATTGAGTATCCTATTCGTGTCGGCGCGCTGATTGTGGGAAGTCTTATAGCGATGTTCACCGATAATCGGCGTTATCATGCGATCTTTGTCACCATCGCATTGCTATACGAAATAGCCTTCACACTCAGGCATTTTGCGACTTTATCCTGAAACTTGGTCACTCAGAGATTGTCATCTTAGTTGATGACGCTTATTGGCATGTTTTCAGGATCAAGGCGGTGTATCCCAAGGCACCGCTTGTTTAAAACGGAGCATTCGATATGGCCCAATTGATCGATGGCAAGAAGCTCGCCGAGGATGTGGTTTCCACGGTGAAGCGTGAGACCGAAAAGCTCGTCAATGCGACCGGGATTGTACCCGGCATTGCAGTGGTTATCGTCGGCGAAGACCCGGCAAGCCAGGTTTATGTGGCCTCGAAGGGCAAGAAGGCCAAGGAATGCGGCTTTGTTTCTGTTCAGCACGATCTGCCGGAAGATGCATCTGAGCAGGAACTTCTCGACCTGATCGATAGCCTGAACAATGATCCGGCGATCCACGGTATTCTGGTGCAGTTGCCGCTGCCAAAACACATCGATTCAGGTCGCGTTATCCAGACAATCTCGCCGGAAAAAGACGTTGACGGCTTCCATTTCATCAATGTGGGCAAGCTTGGCACCGGCGAAGTCGACACGGCTTTTGTTCCATGTACGCCAGCTGGCGCAATGATTATGATCGAGCGCGTTCATGGCCGCGATCTGTCGGGCCTCAATGCCGTTGTGATCGGTCGTTCCAACATTGTCGGCAAGCCTATGTTCAATCTGTTGCTTGCAGCAAATGCGACCGTGACCGTTGCGCACAGCCGTACCAATGACCTGCCTGCGATTGCGCGCACTGCCGATATTCTGGTTGCCGCTGTTGGTCGTCCGCAGATGGTCAAGGGCGACTGGGTCAAGCCGGGTGCGACGGTGATCGATGTGGGTATCAACCGTATTCCTGCGCCCGAAAAGGGGGAAGGTAAGACGCGTCTTGTTGGCGATGTCGATTTTGCGGATGCAGAAAAGGTGGCCGGTGCCATTACGCCAGTTCCGGGTGGCGTCGGTCCGATGACCATTGCCATGCTGATGGCGAACACTTTAACGGCTGCTTGCCGCAGTGCTGGTTTCGAAAAGCCAGTATTTTGAAACAACTTAGAGGCGCATTTTGCGCCTTTTTGTGAAGTTTCTGTCAATTTGAGAGGCAAAGCGGTGTAAAAACCGCTTTGCCTTATTTTATTGATGCCGCTTGTCAGAAAACTGAAGCGCCTTCATCGGCCCGTCCGGCAATCTGACGGAAAGCGCGGAAGAGTTCACGTCCCATTCCGTGTTCATTGCCTGAGAGATCAGGACGCTGTTCGATGCGCTCATCAAGAAGCGCATCACTGATCAGCACTTCCAGAGTTCCGTTTACGGCATCAAGACGAACAATATCGCCATTGCGGATTTTTCCAATCGCGCCACCGTCGAGAGCTTCCGGTGTCACATGGATGGCCGACGGCACCTTGCCGGATGCGCCGGAAAGACGGCCGTCGGTAACAAGTGCAACACGCTGTCCGCGATCCTGCAAAATGCCAAGCACAGTCATCAGCTTGTGCAGTTCGGGCATACCATTGGCTTTCGGCCCCTGATAGCGAACAACTGCGATAAAGTCGCCGGTGAGGTCGCCAGCCTTGAAGGCTGCCTGCAATTCGGCCTGATCGTTGAAGACTTTCGCTGGTGCTTCAATGACATGGCGGTCAGGCTTCACGGCGGAAACTTTGATGATCGCATTGCCGATATTGCCGGTCAGAACTTTGATGCCGCCTGTCGGTTGGAAAGGCGAATGGATCTTCGCCAGAACCTTGTCGTCGCCACTCTTTTCCGGAACCGGTTCTCGAATAACAGTGCCATTCGCACCGAGTTTTGGTTCAATCGCATAAGGGCGCAAACCTTCACCCCAGACGGTGCGGACATCTTCGTGCAGAATTCCGCCGTCGAGCAATTCGCGGATCAGGAAGCCCATGCCGCCGGCAGCATGAAAATGGTTCACATCGGCAAGGCCGTTCGGATAGACGCGTGCCAGAAGTGGAACGACATCCGATATTTCCGAAATATCCTGCCATGTGAGCTTAATGCCTGCGGATGCCGCCATTGCGATCAGATGGATCGTATGGTTGGTCGAGCCGCCCGTGGCGTTTAACCCGATGATACCATTGACGAAAGACCGCTCGTCGAGCATCTCGCCAACAGGCGTGTATTCATTGCCGCAAGCCGTAATCGCCAGCGCACGCTTGGCAGCTTCGCGGGTGAGGGCATCGCGCAATGGCGTGCCGGGATTGACGAAGGATGAGCCGGGCAAATGCAGGCCCATGATTTCCATCAGCATCTGATTGGAATTGGCAGTGCCATAGAAGGTGCAGGTGCCGGGGCCATGATAGGATTTCGATTCAGAGATCAGCAATTCTGCGCGCCCGACTTTGCCTTCGGCATAAAGCTGACGGGTCTTTGCCTTTTCGTCATTTGGCAGGCCGCTCGTCATTGGACCGGCAGGAATGAAGACCGCTGGCAGATGCCCGAAGGTCAGTGCGCCGATGATCAGCCCAGGTACGATCTTGTCACAGACGCCGAGATAGACTGCAGCATCGAACATATCATGCGAGAGGCCGACGGCTGCTGCCATGGCAATCACTTCGCGCGAAAACAGCGAAAGCTCCATTCCGGCAAAGCCTTGTGTAACGCCATCGCACATTGCAGGCACACCGCCTGCAACCTGTGCTACACCGCCTGCTTCGCGCGCGGCTTTGCGGATCAGTTCAGGATAGGTTTCAAACGGCTGATGCGCCGAAAGCATGTCATTGTAAGCGGTAATGATGCCGAGGTTAGGCACGACGTCGGCGGTGAGAGCCGCCTTGTCATTCGGGCCACATGCTGCAAAACCGTGAGCGAGGTTGGCGCATCCAAGGATCGAGCGATGCGGCTTACGGGAAGCCGCCTCGCGCACGCGCCCAATATAGGCTTCGCGGGTTGGTTTTGAGCGTTCAACGATACGCTCAGTGATGGCCTTGATGCGGGTATGCGCAGTCTGCGTCGTCATGGGTATCACCTGCTAGAATAGTGCCAGGCTTGCCTGTGGCTAATTATAAAACCCACAACCCCAAACGCAAACTGCGTTTTAACCGGGGCTGTTAGCTCGTCCAGTAGAGTTGTATCGGTTTGCGGGCATGGCGGAACACGGCGCGCACCGGCATTTCGTTTTCGTCATCGCTGGCCAATGCCTTTTCGAGTGTTGCCTGCTTGGCAGCACCTTCAATATGCAGAACCAGCATGTCTGCTTCCGCCAGCAGTGGCAGCGTAAGCGTCAGACGCTTTTCGCCCGCACCTTCTGCATGGATCGGCAGAACGACGGCCTTGGTCTTTGGATCGATGGCCTGATCGAGCCTGTCAGCATTCGGGAAGAACGAGGCCGTATGGCCATCATTACCCATGCCGAGCACAACGACATCGAAAGGACGGCGCAATGCGTCAATGCGGCTGGCAGCGGCAAGAGCTGCGGTTTCTGCGGTTGCGGCCGGATTATAGAGACCGACGAACTTCGCCACACCTGCATGATCGCGCAATAGGTGGTCGCGTACCAGCTTTTCGTTGGAACGTTCGCTCGTTGGAGCCACAAAACGCTCATCGACGAGCGTGATCGTGACGAGAGTCCAGTCGATCATCTTGCGAGATAGGATGTCAAACAGCTTGAGCGGCGTTGTGCCGCCGGAAACAGCGAGCGTCGCTTGCCCCCGCTCAGCAATAGCGGCAGCCAGCTTGTCCGCAATCGCTTCAGAAAGCGACTGTGCCAGTTCCGTTCCGCTGGTGAAATCGTGCCGTTCGATGCTCATGCCATACCTTTCAAGTCAGGACAGAGCGAGCACCCCCCCTACCAGGTATTCGCACTCGCTCATTCTTTTTGGCACAAAGACTGATCCGGAAATGTCTGTCAACGTCTTCGGGTCTTGTGCATAGAGCGCCGTGCGTCCTTTCGGACGCACAAAGGACGCTCTAACTCTTTGAACCTACGCATCGTGCTTCACAAAAAATCGAATCCGATTTTTGCGCCGATGCGCTAGTATGGCGATCCCGAAATTCGTCACACCATAAAGCAACCGTTTGAACGAATTTCGGGTTCCAAGCCATACTAGTAGAATATTGAATCTAGTGCGGTTTACGGGTTTGAAGTTCCTAAACGTGGATGCAACACAAATGATAGGAACTTCAAATCCACCACACTAGAGGCTTTCGTGCCAAGTCCTTCCATCACGCTCGATAAGAGCGATGGAAGACGATGGACCCCACGTGCCTGACGTGTAGCCCTGAACCTGTTGGCTGTTCAATTCCCAACCATTAAGGATTGGATCAACCCAGCGCCATGCAGCTTCCACTTCATCGCGACGCATGAACAGCGTCTGATTTCCCCGGACAACGTCCATGATCAGGCGTTCATAAGCATCCGGGTTACGTTCGCTGAACGATTCCGCAAAACTCATGTCCAATGGAACGTGACGCAGGCGCATCCCGCCCGGACCCGGATCCTTGATCATCAGCCACTGCTTCACACCTTCGTCAGGCTGCAAGCGGATAACCAACTGGTTGGCCACAACCTTGCCAGCATTTTCACCGAAGATCGAATGCGGGATCGGTTTGAATGTGACGACGATTTCTGACACACGGGTTGCAAGACGCTTGCCCGTGCGCAGGTAGAAAGGAACGCCTGCCCAACGCCAGTTGTCGATTTCTGCCTTCAACGCTACGAAAGTTTCCGTGTTGCTGGTGTCGCTGCCGAGGTCTTCCAGATAGCCCTTGACCGGACCGCCTGCGGATGCACCGGCGCGATACTGACCGCGAACGGTTACGTCTTCGACATTGGCCGTGGTGATTGGCTTCAGCGAACGCAGCACCTTAACCTTTTCGTCATGCACGGCATCGGCTTCGAGTGACGAAGGCGGCTCCATGGCGACGAGGCAAAGCAACTGGAGAATATGGTTCTGCACCATATCGCGCAGCGCGCCGGCGGTATTGTAATAACCGGCACGACCTTCAAGGCCGACAGCTTCAGCAACTGTGATCTGCACATGATCGATATGTGCCGAATTCCAGAGCGGCTCATAGAGGGCATTGGCAAAGCGCAGAGCCATCAGGTTCTGAACGGTTTCCTTGCCAAGATAATGGTCGATACGGAAAATCTGGTCTTCGCGGAAAACGCTGCCGATCGTGTCGTTAAGCGCGTTGGCGGATTCAAGATCGCGGCCAATCGGCTTTTCAACGATGATGCGCGTGTCGCGGGTGATAAGGCCATGCGACTTGAGACGGCTGGCAATGTCACCAAACAGTGTTGGGCTTACAGCAAGATAGAAAGCGCGGATCTTCTCCGGCTTTTTGCCAATAGCTTCCTTGAGAGCGGCCCAACCATCTTCGGATTTCGCATCAACTGCGACATAGGTAAGGCGCGCAATAAATGCTTCGACTTCCTTGGCGTCGATTTCCGAAGCCTTCACATGCTCGTTGATCGCATCCCGTGCAAACTTGCGATATTCCTCATCTGTCATAGCGCTACGCGACGCGCCGATGATGCGTGTCGGCTCACTGAGCTGACCTGCACGCTGACGCTGATACAGCGCAGGAATCAGTTTGCGTTCGGCAAGATCGCCGGAACCGCCAAAAACGATGCAATCGAAGGGCTCTACCGGTATTATCTGGCTGGTCATATATTGCTCTCTTCCACTTCTGACGCAAATCACTTCGCTAATAGCAGATTGCGATTTTCGTGCAGCCTTTGTCTATAATCTAATCGATTTAAATTCAACCATCCAATGTAACATTCTCGCGAATGTTGCCAATTACAGCTGTCATTGCATCTCGGTTAACCGCATATGCATAGATGACATGTTCAACATAGAGCCATATTCAGGCATGAACACAGCAGTGCTGAACAAAGTTTTTACTGATTTGACGGGCGGATCATATCCCACATCCGCAAAAGGAGAATGACATGAAGAGGCTGCAGGACAAGGTTGCGATTATCACAGGCGCTGGATCGGGTTTCGGTTCAGCCATAGCGCGCCGATTTGCAGCCGAGGGCGCCAAGGTTGTGCTGGCCGATGTGAACGTGAAACGTCTGGAAGACGAACTTGCCGATATCGGTACAGATGCGTTGTCCGTGCAGGCCGATGTGTCACGCAAGGACGATATGGAGCGGCTGGCACGTGCGGCATTCGACAAGTTCGGTCGCATCGATATCATGGTCAACAATGCCGGTTTCACGCATCGCAACATGCCGTTGACGGAAGTAGATGAGCATAGTTTTGATCTCATCAATGCGGTTAACATGAAGGCGATTTATTATTCGACATTGCTTGTCGCGCCGATCATGGAACATCAGGGCAGCGGCGTGATCATCAACACGGCATCGGCGATGGCCAATCGTCCGCGCAAGGGCCTCACATGGTTTGCAGCTTCCAAAGGCTGGGTTGTGAGCGCGACCAAGGCGATGGCGCTTGAGCTCGCTGACAAGAATATTCGCGTCAATTGTATCTGCCCCGCTGAGAGCGACGGCGAAGCTTTGGGGATGTTTCTCGCAGAAGACACCCTCGAGGCACGCGAGAGCCTGAAAGGCTCAATCCCGCTCGGACGGTTTTCCAAACCGGAAGATATTGCGGAAGCCGCACTCTTTTTGGCGTCGGACGCATCATCGATGGTGACCGGAACCGCACTCAGCGTCGATGGCGGTTATTCCATCTAATAACCCGCTTCGCTCAGGAAGTCGTTGAATATGGCTTCCAGTCTTTCGTGGCGTTCCGCCGCCATCTGTCTTCCGGTTTCAGTTTTGAAACCGGAGGCAAGTTTGAAAAGCTTGGTGCGGAAGTGATCCAGCGCATAGCGTCTGTCATCAAGAGGGCGGTTTTCGGCCTTTGGGTCTTGCCAATCATAAAGTGCGCTGCCCATGCGGCCTGCAATGTAAAAGCAGCGTGCGGCCCCAATGACGCCGATTGCATCGAGCCGGTCCGCATCTTGTAAAATCTTAGCTTCAACAGTACGTGGCTCAATATTGGCTGAGAAGCTATGTGCCTCGATTGCATGAGCTGTTGCTGCAATCCGTTCTTCATTCCATCCAAGCTCACGCAGGAGATTGGCGGCTTTTTCTGCGGCTAATCCTGATGCGCGATGGCGATCCGGTGAGTTCTTTTCGACGCTGACGCAATCATGGAGCAGGGCTGCTGCGCATAATACTTCGGCGTCTCCGCCCTCGGTCTGCTGAATGAGGGCCGCATTTTTCCATACGCGAGCAAGATGGGACAGATCATGTGATCCGTCCTCATGGCTGTCGATTGCGTGTGGCAAAAGCTTGGCTGCAAGAACATCATAGGGCGCAAAAATATGTGTCGTCATGGCTTGTCTCAAAGAATCGGGGAATGAGGGTAACTATCGCCCTCGTGCATCAATTCTGTGAAGCTTTTCTCAGAATACCCCAGTTATAAATTGCTCCCGCACCCATGAGCGCGCATGTGCAGAGGAATACTGCGGGCATTCCAAAGCGACCGCCAATAAACCCGCCAGCAACGGGACCTGCGACCTGACCCACATACTGCGCCGAAACTGAAAGCCCAAGCACGCTGCCTGCCACACGGTCAGGAACATTGTGTCGGATGACGCTGCTGATACAGGGTAAAAGGCCCCCCAATGCCAGCCCCATCAGAAAGCGCAGGCCAATCAGCTGCCAGGCTTGCGTGACAAAGGCTTGCGGGATCAGCAGGAGCGCTGCAACGGTCAATGCGCCGATGATAACGCGGGTATGGCCGATACGGTCTGCGAGACGGCCAAGTCTGGAGGCAGACAGTATGCTGCCGAGCGCTGCAACAGCCATTACAACGCCGGAAATCAGCGTCACTTTGGTTTGGTCATCCATCAGTTGCATGACATAAACGGTGATGATCGGTTCAATAGACATATTGGCGAACATCAACAGCATGCCTGTTGCGAGCATCGCAATAATTGGTTTGCGATCTGGAATGGCAGCCCAGACCGATTCCTTGTTCTCTTCCTTGCTGCGCTTGGGTGGTTTCCGTTCCTCACGGATCAGAAACGTGGTGGCGAGGAAGGTGAAAAAAAAATCACGCTGCCTGCCAGCCAGAAAGTCGCGCGGATACCGATCAATGGCGGCAGCGCGCCGCCGAGCAAAGGGCCAGCCAGGTTGCCGCCCATAATGCCTGCCGAAAGTGCACCCAGCGCCCAGCCAGTTTTGTCTTTAGGCGTTTGCGTAGCGACGAGGATCATCGAACCCGACGAGTAGCCCCCCCGCAACGCCGACGAACAGTCGCAGAGCTACCAGTTGCCAGATATCTGTGACCATGCCCATCAGCGACATGGCAATTGCCATGCCAAGGCTCGCCCGGATCAGCATCAGCTTGCGGCCATAAAGATCGCCGAGCTTGCCCCAGAACGGGGCGACAATTGCGGCTGCGAGAAAGGTCGCGCCATAGGCAATACCGGACCATTGCACGATAGCGGCGTGATCGGCGACGCCGAGTTGTTCCACGTAGAGCGGCAGAAACGGCAGAAGTAACGACATGGCAACAAGCGTCGTAAAGGAGCCAACGAGGCAGATAATAAGGTTCTGCTTCCAATAGCGTTCCTGATTCTCGTCATTTGCAATCGCGGCTGACGATTGTGTCGTGGCCTTGCCGCCGCTTGTGGCGTGCTGGGTGCTCATGCTGTGTTCCGTGTCTTTTTTGTGTGATTGCATTGTATTCCATTTTGGGATACCAAAACGGAATACACACATGCGCCTGTCCTGACGGCTTGTCAATCAGCCGCTAGCGTGGGGGATTTCAAGTTCCTGCAATTTGTATTGTATTCACGTTTAGGAACTTCAAATCCGTAACCCACGCTAGATTCAAAACTTTACTAGTATGGCTTTGGGCCCGAAATTCGCTCAGGTGGCTGCGTTGCAGGGATGCGAATTTCGGGTCCGCCATACTAGCCAGAATTATCGAGGGTCTAATGTCACAGATGCGTCAAGTCGAAGAACAGCTTCGCGATATGATCCTCGGGCTTGAATTGGGGCCGGGCGAGCGGCTGACCGAACGCTGGATCGAAGCGCAGTTTAATGCTTCGCGCACGCCAATCCGGGCAGCACTTTTGCGTCTTGAGGCGGAAGGGCTTGTCGGGCGGGAAGGGCGCGGCTGGACTGTTTCGCCGATCAATCTCGCGGAAATTGAACAGATCGGCGTTTATCGTGAGGCACTGGAGATTGCCGCTCTCAATGTCACTTGCGCGCTGGAAGATCGCAGTGGCGTCGAGGCAATTGCTGAAATGCTCAACAGTTGCGATGCCACAAGCGCACGCGAGGAATGGCACCGTGTGGGCATGGATTTTCACATCGAACTCGCGCGACTTTCAGGCAATGAATTTCTGAGCCGTGGTGTTCGCGATGCCATGCAACGGCTTTCGCGGGCACGCTGGCTTGAAGTGCGCGACGCGGACGCGCTGGCGCGTGCGTGGCAGCAGCATCGCGCAATTCTTGATGCAGTGCGGGAAGGAGATGCGTCGCAAGCGACAGCTCTGATGGCATCGCATCTCGGGGGGAGCCGGTCGCGCCTGATCGATAATCTGCGCGAGGACCGGCGGGGTTTGAAAGCGCGCGGCTTTGCGGTGGTTAGCGGCTAAAAGCATTTCCAGCAAAAGTGCGAAGCGCCTCCGCAGGAAAATCAGTTCGCCGGACTGATTTCTTTTCCTGCTGCGATGCATAGGATAATGCGTAAAACAATAAATTCACCATTCAGGCAACTTGTGTCCGTCACGGTCAAAATGGGATGGTCGTCCTTCTTTGATGCCCACATCGCGCAGCAAATATTCCGGCGAATTTTCGCTGATGACGTAATGGCTCGGCTTCCGCTTGAACAAGCGTGCAATCCACGCGCGCAGGCCGGAATAGGCCATTTTTTTTGGGCAAACAACGGCAATCGCTGATGAGTTGATCTCAACATCACGCATGGTCGGTCTCGATTTTTTCTGAGCTTAAAGCCTAGTGGGAGGCTGGGCTTTCGGTTAAACTGTACCTATAGTTATGACAGAAAAACGCGTTGTTTTCCAATTGAACGTCGATTATGATGTATAAGGAGAACTTATGCATCATGACGTCGCCCTTACCACCACTCTCAGCCATTCGCGTTTTTGAATCCGCTTCCCGCCATGCAAGCTTTACGCGTGCTGCGGAAGAGCTTGGAATGACTCAGGCTGCCGTCAGCTATCAGATAAAATTGCTGGAAGAGCGCGTCGGTGCGCCGCTGTTTCTGCGAAAGCCGCGCCAGGTGGAATTGACCGAACTGGGCAAGCGTCTCGCACCTTCCATCAATGAAGCTTTTGAAGCCATGCGGACGGCATTTGCATCGGCACGCGAAGACACACAGGGTGTTTTGACGATCAGCGCTGTAGTGACTTTCGCGTCCAACTGGCTGGTTCAGCGATTGGGGTCGTTCCAGATGCAGCATCCGGCGCTAGCTGTGCGGCTGGATACATCGAATGATATGGTCGATTTTTCGACCTCGAATGTCGATATGGCTATCCGCAGCGGAAGTGGTGACTGGCCCGGTATGATCTCGCATGAGCTGATTAAAGCGCAGTTCACGCCAATGCTCAGCCCTAAGCTTATGGAGTCGGTCGGGGGTATTAAAGAACCTGCTGATCTGTTGCGTCTTCGCGCTGTCGATCCCACCGATCCATGGTGGAATATCTGGTACAAGGCTGCCGGAATTGAAAACCCGGAAATAAAGGGTAACGCATTCAGCCGTTATGGTGCGCAACATCTCGAAGGGCGAGCAGCCGCTGCCGGGCAGGGCGTGGGCATCCTCACGCCTGCCTTTCACGCGGCAGAACTGGCATCCGGGCAATTGATCCAGCCCTTTGATCTTCTTTGCGACGATGGACGAGCCTACTGGCTGGTCTATCCCAAAGTGCGAAAGAATATGCCCAAAGTCCGTGCCTTTCGTGAATGGATTTTGAGCGAGCTAAGTTAAAGCTTGCAGACGAATACCAAGGTCTTCGATTTCCGTATCTGCGAAAACTTCGATGCCATGGCCGCGAAGAAGAGTGGCGGTGACACCGGCACCAGAATGCTTCTGGCCGATGAATTTGCCATCATAGATCGTGCGACTGCCGCAAGATGGGCTACCATCGATTAACAGAGCAAAGCGGCAATCATTTGCTTTTGCCACGGCAAGCGCGGCCTGAGCACCGGCGACAAATTGTGCGGTTACATCGCCGCCGGTTTCTTCAATGACACGACCGCGGCCTGAAAGAACGGCTTTACCATCGCCTCCCGCAGCGATTTCTGCAGGGAGGCGCGGTACGCTGAAGCCCGCCATCAATTCGGGACAAACGGTCACGAGTCGCCCTTCAGCACGCCACTGATCAACAAGTGGATGCGCAAGCGGCTTTGCTGATCCGTTGTAACGGACTGGATGACCCGCAAGGCAGGCGCTGATCAGTATTTTGCCGCTCATGGCATCGACTTTCTTTATGGATGTGGATTTGGGAAACCGTGCCGCTCAGCAAGCACTGCGAGAATTGCATCCCTGTCGGAAACGAAAGCATTGCCTTCGTACTCGCCTGCTTGGTGGACCGAGCGATCACCTTTCGCCAATATGAACAAAGGCAAAGACTGGTTTTCCGCGCCCACAAGCGCAATGACTTCATGCCGCGGTCGTGGCCAGGCGACCCGCTTGATGTCTAGGTTTTTTCCGAGTTCAGGAAATGAAGCCAGAACACCTTCCATCAAGGCGCAATGCTCGCAATAGAATTTTTGACCGGGATAGGCCGGGTCTTCAAAACCCGGCTGCAAAAGGTAAAGCGTATCGCGATTCATGATTTCAACTTCCACTATTGCTTTGGAACAGGACGCCATCGTCATGCTTGAGGGACTCGGCTAAGTTCTTCGTTCACATTAGCAGCCAGTTCGAAAAAGCGCTGACGAATTTGCGGTGCAAAATCATTTGCACGTTCGATGGCATGGAAAACCTCCGGCGCATCATGGCGTACCATGCCCACTGCCTGCATGATGAGATCGAAGCTCTTCGTCGTCATACGCGTTGGCAATGGCTCCATCTGTACCAGCACTTTTGCGATCAGATGCGTTAGTCCCTGAACCATGGCCGCATCGCGATCATGGTCTGCGGGCGTTGTCATAATCACATCAAGCGTCAGATGCTTGCGCAAGAATGCGCCGATGCGAAGCGCTTGCGTGCTACGAACAGGACAAATGGCAATCTTCAGTCCAGCGATCCCGTTGCGTGCGCTTTGCGGGCCAAACAACGGATGTGTGGCGACAATATCGACATGATCCGGCAGGCCTTTGAGCATGATATTGGCTGGGACAACCTTCACCGATCCGACATCCATAACCAGCGCGCCGGGCCGCAGATGCGGCGCAATTGCTTCAACGACTGCTTCAAGGTTTGATACGGGTGTTGCCAGAATAACGATGTCACAACGGGCTACATCTTCGATTGTCGCAAGTGTTACGGAAAGCGCGCCTGCAACATTATCCAGTCTGGCGACCGGATCATAAGCATACAGCCGGAAATACGGGCTCAAGTAACGGGCAATAAGTTGCCCGAATGCACCAAAGCCGATAATGCCGATTGTTTTATGCTGATGATTTTCGTCGAAAGACATAGACTGACCTCTGAATGGCTGGGTCGCCAGAGGCACTGTCTTCAAACTAAACCGCTGGCAATGCAGCGGTTGAACTATGACAAAGCAAACCCGCCGCTATATGAGCGGGGCGTAATAAGACCGGGTGTTGATGAGCGCTTTAATCATGGTGCTTTGCTATTCCTGCCGGGACGCATTGTCAATGACTTGAATGCGCCCCGACGTTCAATCGTTCAAAGGTTGCTGACGCCGCCGTCAACCTGAATTTCCGAGCCGACAACGAATGTCGATTCATCGGAGGCGAGAAACACCGCAGCTTTGGCAAGCTCAACGGGCTTGCCCATCCGTCCAATTGGCACGAGCTTGCGTATATCCTCACGCAAGGCTTCTTCTTCATCGGCAGCAAGTCCCAACTTGCCAAAAGCCGGCGTTTCCGTTGGGCCGGGGCTCAGACCATTCACACGAATGCCGCGATCGACAAGCTCGCCGGAAAGGGTCCTTGCGAACGACAGAAGCCCCGCCTTGCTGGCAGCATAGGCACTGCTTTGCGGTAAGCCGATATGTGCGCTGGCCGATCCGCATAGGATGACGGATGAGGGATTGGGAAGAAGTGGTAGCAACGCTTTGATGAGAAAGAATGGCCCTTTCAGATTGATCGCCATTAGGCGGTCATAGGCCTCTTCGGAGAAGTCCTGCAGCGGGCTATGCGTGACGTCGCCCGCATTTATGTAAAGGGCATCAAGACGAGGCCATTGCTCCCGGAGCGCCTGCGCAAGTTGTTCCTGCGCTGTAACATCTCCTGAATCGCTTTGGATTTTGAGGACACTTTCAGGCAGCTCGCGAGCCGCCGCTTCCAGACCTTCAGCCTTGCGGCCTGTAATGGCCACGGTCGCCCCTTCAAGGGCGAACTGTCTGGCTGTTTCAAGCCCGATACCGCTCGTACCGCCCGTGATAAGCGCATATTTTCCTTCGAGACGACCCATAATTCACCTTTCTGCAGCCGAAGCATTTTCGCTTCCGGGAGAAAGGACATTGTGTCCATTAGTATCCAATGTATAGTAGGAACCAAATTGGTACTAAAGGAATAATTTTCCAATTTGGAGATCACGTCCATGGGTGACATATCGAGTGAGGTGTCCACCGACAGTCGGTGCCCCATGGTGGATTTCGTCAATCTGATTGCTGGAAAATGGGCGATACCGATCCTGTATCGGTTGATCGTTACGGATGGTCCCATCCGTTTTGGTGAATTGCAGCGTGCTGTCGCGCCGATTACCCAGAAAGAACTGACACGGCAGCTCAGGCTGTTTGAAACGCGCGGGTTGATTACCCGCGTCGTTTATCCCGAAATGCCGCCAAGAGTGGAATATGAGGTGACGCCGTTAGGCAAAACCCTGCGTGATACGCTTGATTCACTTGCCTGCTGGATGCAGGCAAATGGATCAAAGCTGAAGGTTTGACAGACACGTACCAAGCGGGGTGGCAACTTCGACAGTTGTAAGAGCGACATTCGTTTCCCCCAAAATGTCGTCGATGATGAAAACCGGACCCTATCACCCGTTTAAGATCAGTTTTTTCTTCGCCGACATTGCCGACTGGACTTTCCCTCGAGTCCCCCTCATGCCAGCGATGTGAGGAATTATGGAGCAGATAAATCTGCTCCTTACTTAACCCGGATCAATTTGTGAGCCTTCAAACCGCTCCAATTCGTGCCGGAATATTCACCTTTCGAAGTAGATCTTACGTCTATTCGTGGAGGCTTTCGCCCGGATTGCTGGAATATTTTCAGACGGATCATCGGGTATGATCAGATTCGTAGTCTTGGGGCGAAGCAACTGAAGCAAACTATCTGCGCAACACGGATTGAAGCTTCAAATTTTTGATTTGGTGCATCGTGCTTTGCTAAAATCCAAGCCGATTTGAGCCCGATGCCAGGCACTCGAAGAGCGGAGGGATACATGTCAGCAGATAATAACTCGCACTCGCCTCGCAATCGTGCGCGACGGCATTTTCTAGGGGCTGCCGCAGGAATGGCCGCGAAAGCTGCAGCACTTGGCGCGTTGGCTTCGTCCCTGTCATCGCTACCAGCACGTGCTTTGGGTACGAAATGGTGGGAGCATGGCGGCGGTTCCGGCAGCAATTGTCTCCTCAAAGGCACGCTCATCGATACACCAAAAGGACCTGTACCGGTCGAAAAACTGGCTATAGGCGATCTGGTGAAAACGGTTCGCGGTGAAACGCTGCCGATTAAATGGGTTGGGTGGCAATGCCTCGTAAGCTCCGGCGCGGATTGGAATGAAAGCATCATGCCAATCCGCATCGAGCGTCACGCACTGGGTGGCAAGCTTCCTCGGCGCGATCTTTATCTTTCGCCAAACCATGCGCTGTTTATCGACGGCGTTCTCATCCGTGTAAAAGATCTGGTGAACGGGCATTCAATTGCGCGCATTTCAGAAGATGATGCCATCGACTATTACAACATCGTGCTCGACAGCCACGAAGTCGTCTTTGCAGAGGGAATGGCGGTTGAAACCTATCTGATGCGCGGTGAGAGCTATATGAGCTTCACGAACTTCACTGAATATCAGCAGCTTTATGCTGATGAACCGCTGGTTACCATGAAGCCTTTCGCGCCAATCATGGGTTATGAAGGCGCGCGGGAACATATGCACGCTCTGATGTGTATGAGTGGCGTGCTCCCTATGCGGGATGTCGTGGAAGAAACCTATCAGCGACTGGCAACAGCATCGGCCCAAAAATCGATTTCGATTTTTGGAAAGCACGTTGCGTAATTCATGAAATCAGTGTGCTCGAGTAAGTGTAGTTTAGAGTATCAGAGCATGAAAAACAGCAGGCGGTACATCTTCTGATGTTCCGCCTGCCTTATTAGAGCATAATCCGACCGGTGTGAAACGAGGATAGATAAGATTATGCTTAAAACAGAACAAGTTAGAGCGCCGATCTGATCCAAAATCAGATCGAAACGCGCTCTAAATGCGATCCATCAGCGCATACCACGACAGCGCGACGAAGAGGAGGGGCGCACGGAATGTACGGCCGCCAGGAAACGCAGGAATGCGCAACTCTTCAAAGAGTCTCAGACTTTCACGCTTACCGCTGATGACCTCTGCGTAAAGCCTGCCCATATAGTTGGCCAGCATCACACCATGGCCCGAGTAGCCGCCTGCCGAAATGACGCCGGGCATCACCTCGCGTACAAAGGGCTGGCGTGGCATGGTTATGCCAACCGATCCGCCCCAGGCTTGCGTGATTTCGACCTTGTCCAGCGCTGGGTAGATTTCCGCGATCTGTCGGCGGATATGTTCGCTTATGTCGCGAGGATTGTCGGCCGTATAGGCCTCGCGACCACCAAACAGCAGGCGACCATCCTTGGATTTACGGAAGTAACGCACAACGAAACGCGAGTCATCAACCGACTCTCCGCCGGGAATGACTGGACTGTCATCACCCAGAGGCGCTGTTGCGCCAATGAATGACCTGATCGGCATCACATGTGCAGCACTCACCGGCTCCAGATCGCCGCCGTGAGCATTTACGGCAAGTAACGCGTTCTTTGCTGAAATCGTGCCTCGCGGTGTTTCCACTTCGATGCGACCGCTTACCGTGCTGATCTTTGTGGCCCTGGTGTTCTCAAAAATATATGCACCGGCCTCAGCGGCAACTCTGGCCAGCCCAATCAGCAATTTCAGCGGATGAATGTGACCTGTGCCGGCATCATAAAGGCCACCGTGATAGCGGCTTGAGCCAAGCAGTGTGGCCATTTCCTCCCGCTCGACGTAACGAACATGCGGATAGTTGAAGCGCGTCGCCATCAATTCCGCATGTTCCTGATAGTGCTTGAGATAACGTGGCTTGTGCACGGCAGAGATCTGGCCGGGCACATATTCCATGTCGATATTATGTTCGCGCGCAAAGCCGAGCAGGTGTGCCTTAGCTTCTTCCGCTATGTTGAAGAGAGCTTTCGCGCGTTCAAAGCCATATTGCTTTTCGAGATCTTCTGCCCATGTTCGCTGGCCCGTACCAAACTGCCCGCCATTGCGCCCCGAAGCCCCATCGCCGAAGCGAGCAGCTTCAATCAGGACAACGTCAGCTCCCTGCTTTGCCAGATGATAAGCCGCTGAAAGCCCTGTGTAACCGCCTCCAATGATGACGACATCCGCCTGTCGTGCACCATCCAATTCGGGATATTGCGGGCGTTCTGAAACGCTCGCTTCGTACCAGGAGAAGCCGGGCGAGATTGGGCTTTGATAGGACATGTGGAACCGGTCAGACGTTGAGCAGCAGGAACTCACGCTCCCACGGGCTGATGACTTCCATGAAGGTTTCAAATTCGGCACGCTTGATCGCTGCGTAAGTGGTTACGAACGAGCTGCCGAACAGGTTGCGCAATTCCTGATCGTTTTCAAACAGTTGCACTGCTTCAATCAGACCACGCGGAAGGTCGATCTCCTTGGTGTTGACGCTGGTCGATGCGGGCTGATCCGCTTCGATCTTGTTGACCATGCCGATCAGGCCGCAGGCAAGCGAGGCAGCAAGTGCCAGATATGGATTGGCATCTGACGATGGAATCCGGTTTTCAACGCGTCTGCCGCCAGGCTCTGAGCGCGGCACACGGAATGCCGTTGTGCGGTTGTCATACCCCCATTTGACGTTGACCGGAGCGGAAGCGTCTGGCGTCAGGCGGCGATAGGAATTTACATAAGGCGCGAACATCACAAGCGCGTTAGGCACATGCCGCTGCATACCGCCGATGAAGTGGCGGAAGGCTTCGCTTTCACTGCCATCTTCGTTGGAGAAGATGTTGCGACCAGTCTTCTTATCGACAATTGACTGGTGGATATGCATGGCCGAACCCGGTTGGCCCTGAATAGGCTTGGCCATGAAAGTTGCATACATGTCGTGCTTAAGCGCTGCCTCACGGATCGTGCGCTTGAACATGAAGACCTGATCAGCTAGCTCAACCGGATCGCCGTGGCGCAAGTTGATTTCAAGCTGGCCAGCGCCTTCTTCGTGGATCAGCGTATCAATCTCAAGGCCCTGACCTTCAGAGAAATGATAGATGTCGTCGATCAGTTCATCGAACTCGTTGACGCCCGCGATCGAATAGCCCTGACCGCCGCCAATGGCGCGGCCGGACCGGCCGACCGGAGGGGTCAGCGGATAATCCGGGTCTGGATTTTTACGTACCAGATAGAACTCGATTTCCGGCGCGACCACTGGCTTGAGGCCGCGCTTGTTGTAAGCAGCCACAACTGAGCGCAGCACATTGCGCGGAGTAAACTCCACCGCACGACCATCCTGATAAACTAGGTCGCAAATGACCTGTGCCGTTGCATCAGATTCCCATGGTACAGTGCAGAGCGTCGAAAGATCGGGCATCAGTTTCAGATCGCCATCGTCTTCCGGATACTGGAAGCCATGGCCATCTTCCGGGTAATCCCCTGAAATCGTGGTCATGAACACGGCTGATGGAAGCGCCAGCGAGGTATTCGACGTGAACTTCTTCGATGGCATCATCTTGCCGCGGGCAACGCCAGCCTGATCAGGGGTGATGCACTCGATGTCTTCAATGTCGCGCCATGCCAGCCATTCTGTGGCTTGCTTCCAGTTCTTCACGCCGCGAAGCGATTTGACATAAGCAGGCGTACGGCGACGCGGCGCACGCGTTACCTTCTTTTCCGTCGTATCAGCAGACATCCAACACCAAAAAATGATTTCGTATGGCGTCATGATAGCGGGGCTAGGCCCTGTTGACAAATGAAGCTTTGCTCAAAAATACAAGTATATTCGGGGGATCAAGGTGGTTCTGCTATCGTTTTGCCATGATTGCTAAAATAGGTTGCGATCAGACATTATGAGGAGTGTTCTGATGCTGAAAACAAGAGTCGATGCTACCCGTCTGGCGGCGGCATCGCTTGCTATTTTGCCGCTTTTGGGCGTGCAGGCGCACGCCTATGAAAAGACGATGGCTTGCATGCTGGTGGTGGACGCTGACAGCGGTAAAGTGTTAACAAAAGAGGGTGCAGGTTGCGCAACCCGCATCAGTCCTGCATCGACTTTCAAAGTTCCTTTGGCCGTCATGGGGTTTGAGAGCGGAATTTTGAAAGACGGACATGACCCGGTCTGGCCCTACAAGAAAGAATATAAGGCTGAGCTTGAGTTCTGGCGCCACGATACAGATGCGACCCGGTGGGAAGAAAAATCCGTTGTCTGGTTTTCGCGTGAGCTGACGAAAAAGCTTGGAATGAAGGACTTCCAGAAATTCACAGACAGCTTTGATTACGGCAATCGAGATTTGTCCGGTGACAAGGGCAAGAATAATGGCCTGACGCAGTCATGGATCAGTTCGTCACTTGAAATTTCACCGGAAGAACAAGTCGCTTTCCTACGCAAATTGCTTGCCAGACAACTACCGGTCTCGGCTCAGGCTGCAGAAAAAACGATGAGCATATTGCCAATCGAGAAGCTCGATAATGGGTGGACGGTGCATGGCAAAACTGGCTCCAGTGTTGAGCGCGACGCACAGGGCAAAATCGACCGTAGCCGTCAATTTGGCTGGTATGTTGGCTGGGCGGAAAAAGATGGCAAGCAAGTCGTCTTTGCAAGGCTTAACCGGAATGCCGAGCGCCAGAAAGGTGGTATGGGTGTGCCGACAAAAAATGAGACGTGGGACGCATTGGAACATTTGTTAAAGTAGTACTGGTGTTAAAGTAATACTGGCGGACGGCGGAAAATTGGGAGTATAGGCTGTGCTCCCAATCGTCTTCTGGACAAAATGCAATGATCGTTCGCCCGCGCCCGCCCTTGTGGAAACTGTTCTTCATCCTCAAAGGCTCCATCGTCACGCGAATATTGCCGCAGATATTTGCGGTCTTCGCGCTATCGCTCATCGTCGTTTGGGCGCATCGCGCTTTTCCGGGTTGGGTGCCAGCATTCAATAATGGCACGGCATTCGCGTTGCTCGGTATTGCGCTTTCGATCTTCCTCGGTTTTCGCAACAATGCCTGCTACGACCGTTGGTGGGAAGCGCGCAAAGTTTTTGGCAAGCTGGTCTATGTCACGCGCGGTTTTGCTCGTGAGACTTTGGTTCTCAATCAACTGCCCGGAGTGGATGGCACACGCGAGAAACTGCTTCGCTATGTTATAGCATTTACGCAATCTATGGTGCCGCATCTTCGCCCGGGTGATGGGCAAACAAAGGCGCTTAAGTGGCTGACTGCTGACGAACAAAAGGCTTTTGAAGCAAGCCATAACGGGCCTGATCTCATCCTGCGCAAGATCGGCGAGATGCTAGCAGAACTGCGCGGTACCGCGCGCATCGGTGCCATCGATTTTCAGACGTTCAATGCATCAGTGAATGGGTTGGCGGAAGTGCAGGCCGCCTCTGAGCGTCTGCGTTTTACGCCGGTCCCTTTCGGCTATACTTTGCTTTTGCACCGCACAGCCTATCTGTTCTGCTTTTTCATTCCCTTTGGCTTTGCCGATATGCTCGGCTGGGGTACGCCTTTTGCGACCACTCTGGTTGCTTACACCTTCTTTGGCCTGGATGCTCTGGGGGATGAGCTGGAAGAGCCATTCGGCACGCTGCCCAACGATCTGCCGATTGGCGCGATCGCGGATACGATTGAGATCAATTTGCGCGAAGCTATGGGGGAAACGAATTTGCCAGACCTGCCGCAGCCGAGAAACTACCTGCTCATGTAAAAAAGAACCCGACTGGCAGAGCCAGCCGGGGAGGTCAGTCAGGTCAATCCAACATGAATGAACTGGTATATCAAGTTCTAATATATGCTCTTTGAATGAAACGACCGGAGTGAGACATTTCGCTCGTCATACCCCGTCGCCACAGCTTCGCCGAGGCGAATAACATGGCGGCGACGGCGATTGTCGAGAACGTCATCCTTTTTCGTGGGTGACGATGACCGGGATCAGAAGGTCACCCCAGTTGCCGTCGCCGTTCCCGTGTTGCCGAAGGCACACAAAATGAAGGAACATGGTGGCGACGGCGATTATCGAGAGCGTCATCCTTTTTCGTGGGTGACGATAACCGGGATCAGAAGATCACCCCAGTTGCCGTCGCCGCCATGATGACGAGCCGAGCGGACCAGTTCCACGGAAACGCCTGCCTCGACCGCCTTCATGACGGTGTAGTTGAGACGATGCAGATCGTTGGCGAGCATACGGATAACGGTCTGCTGATCCGTGGTCATGCTTGAAGATTGTTCTTCTGCTCTTTCCTTGACGCGTGCTGGCGAATTCATGGAACTATTCCTCCTGTTTGTCGCCGGGCTGTTATTCAGCAGCCGGTCTGAACTGTGCTGTTTCAGTCGATTCCTTCATGGCGGTGGTCGAAGACTGGCCGCCGGTGATTGCGAGCGACACGGCATCGAAATAGCCGGTGCCGACTTCACGTTGATGCTTGGTCGCGGTGTAGCCGTTGGCTTCGGCTGCGAATTCCGCCTGTTGCAGTTCGGAATAGGCTGCCATCTGCCGGTCCTTGTAACCGCGTGCCAATTCGAACATGCCGAAGTTGAGCTGGTGGAAACCAGCCAGCGTGATGAACTGGAACTTGTAGCCCATCGCACCCAGCTCACGCTGGAACTTGGCAATTGTGGCGTCGTCGAGGTTCTTCTTCCAGTTGAACGACGGCGAGCAGTTATAGGCGAGCTTCTTGCCCGGATGCGCCTTGTGCACGGCTTCCGCGAAGCGGCGAGCCTGTTCGAGATCGGGCTTGGATGTTTCCATCCAGATCAGATCGCAATAGGGCGCATAGGCAATTGCGCGGGCAATGCATGGCTCGATGCCGTTCTTCACCTGATAGAAGCCTTCCGCTGTGCGGCCAGCATCGTAATCAACAAAGGGCTGATCGCGCTCGTCGATGTCCGAGGTCAGAAGCTTGGCGGCTTCCGCATCCGTGCGGGCGATAACCAGCGTTGCCGTTCCCATCACGTCCGCAGCCAAACGAGCCGCATTGAGGTTGCGAATGTGCGCTGCCGTCGGGATCAGAACCTTGCCCCCAAGATGGCCGCACTTCTTTTCCGAAGCGAGCTGGTCTTCATAGTGAACACCGGCTGCACCTGCCTCAATGAAGGCCTTCATGATCTCGAAAGCGTTCAGCGGGCCGCCGAAGCCTGCCTCAGCGTCGGCAACAATGGGAGCAAACCAGGTGTCGACCGAAAATCCCTTGCCTTCGGCGGTTTCGATCTGGTCGGCGCGCTGCAACGTCTTGTTGATACGCTTTGCCAGTTCCGGGGCTGCATTCGCCGGATAAAGCGACTGGTCCGGATACATGCTCGATGCCGTGTTTGCATCCGCTGCAACCTGCCAGCCGGAAAGATAGATTGCCTTCAGACCCGCGCGAACCATCTGCATGGCCTGATTGCCGGAAAGCGCGCCGAGCGCATTGACGAAATCTTCCTCATGGATCAGCTTCCAGAGACGGTTGGCACCCATTTCAGCCAGCGAGTACTTGATCTCCACCGAACCGCGCAGCCTTTTTACATCTTCGGCCGTATGTGCCCGCTGGATGCCGTCGAAGCGGCCTTTTGGTGCCGAAGGGATAAGGCTGTAAAAATCTGTCATTTCGGTGTCTCCTCACACTCTAATCAGGTTCTGGAAGAGCAATCTGCCTGCGCTCTTTCTGTGACCAGATTTACAACTGGCTTTCGCAGAGCACCAGAAAAACCAATAAAATGGGCTTATAATTGAGGTAATGGTGTCGGAGTTTTGACTGGATGGCGCTGTAAAATTGTAAATATTGTCAAAGTGAAATTTTGACGCTATTTTGTCATGAGTTGTAAATAGTCGTCTGTCGGGTTGGGAGGACCATGATGAGCGAGCGCAAGATATTCGCCGGGCCACGCATCAGGCGCATCCGCAACGAGCGAGGCTTGACCCAGACGGCCATGGCCGAGGCGCTTGGCATTTCGCCGTCTTACCTGAACCTGATTGAGCGTAATCAACGACCACTGACGGTGCAGCTTCTGCTGAAGCTCGCCAGTGTTTACAAGCTCAATCTCGACAGTCTTCAAGCTGAAAGCGGCTCCACGATCACGGGTCTGAAGGAAGTCTTTTCCGATCCGCTGCTGACCGGCGAATTGCCAGGCGATCAGGAGCTGGTCGAAATAGGCGAGGCCGCGCCCAATGCTGCCGTCGGTATCATGAAGCTTTACCGTGCCTATCGCGAACAGCAGCAACGCCTCTCCGATCTGTCGCAATTGCTGTCGCATGAGGGAAGTGGGGCGGAGCTTTCTGCGACGCGCCTGCCGCTCGACGAAGTGCGCGATGTGATGGCGCGGCGCGCCAATCATTATCCACGTATCGAGGAAGAGGCGGAGAGCTTTTACGCATTGCTTAAGCCCGAAGGTGATTTGTCGGGTGCGTTGAAAGAATGGTTACGGCGCGAGCATGGCATCACCGTGCGCACGTTGCCGGTCGCCACCATGCCAAACTGGCGCAGGCGTTATGACCGGCATTCGCAGCGACTGTTTATATCGGAGCGATTATCGCCTTTTGATCAGTTGCTGGAAATTGCCATGGAAGCGGCACTCGTCCGTATGCAGGTGATGATCGGCGCTGAAACGGAAGGGCTGAAACTCTCTTCCAGTGAAGCAAAGCGCATCGCCCGGTTCGAACTGGCACGCTATGCGGCGCAGGCCTTAATGATGCCCTATCGCCAGTTTCGCGATGCAGCCGTGCGTGCGCGCTATGATATTGATGTTTTGCGCTCGCGCTTTGGCGTGTCGTTTCAGCAGGCGGCAAGCCGGCTCACAACGCTTCAGCGGCAGGGTAATTCTGCTCTGCCGTTTTTCTTGATGGAAATCGACCATGCGGGCAATCGCTTGCGCATGGCTGGTGCCGAAGGGTTTCCCGTCCGATTTGGTGGGCAATGCCCAAAATTGCCGGTCTATTCAGCTTTCGCGCAGGCAGGGCAGGTGCTGGTTGAACCGGCAGAGCTGCCGGATGGTTCCGCTTTCCTAACGATAGCGCGAACGCTTGAAGGTCCGCATGGCGCTTTCAACGAGCGTCCCCGACGAACGGCTATTCTTCTTGGTTGCTCGCTCGATGCAGGTGCAGAGACGATTTATGGCGCGAATAGTGCTCCCAGCACGGAAATTGGTCCGGCCTGTCGGCTTTGTGAGCGGCAGGGCTGTATCACGCGTGCGGAGCCTCCGCTTACTCGCCCATTAGGACTTGATGAAATGGTAGCGGGACTTTCAGCATTTGACTTCCAGTAGAGCCGCGATATTTCGGCCCGGAACGTGTGCACCACAACTTTTTATGTTCGTCTTGTCATCAGCCGGTTGACGAATGCTGCACAATCTAAAAAGGTAGTAACTGAAACAGTTTACCCACCCTTGAGCTGTGCCGGGAATGACGGTGCAGAATGGAGCACGCGATGAGGATGAAATCCTTTCTTCTGGCGACAACTATGGTCTCTGGTCTCGTAGCCGCCGCCGTATTTCCCGCAAGTGCGCAGGAGCGGGTGGTTAATATCTATAACTGGTCGGATTATATCGACGACTCGATCCTTAAGGATTTCACCAAGGAAACGGGTATCAAGGTCGTTTACGACGTTTATGATTCCAACGAAATTCTCGAAACCAAGCTTCTCGCAGGTGGTAGCGGCTACGATCTCGTCGTGCCGTCAGGTGAATTTCTTGGCCGTCAGATCCCGGCAGGCGTGTTTCTGAAACTCGACAAGGACAAGCTCCCGAACCTCAAGAATATGTGGGACGAAATTTCGACCCGCGCTGCGACCTACGATCCGGGCAACGAATACTCCATCAACTACATGTGGGGCACGACCGGTATTGGCTACAACAAGGCCAAGATCAAGGAAGCACTCGGCACCGATACGATTGACTCGTGGGATGTGCTCTTCGATCCGGAAAAGTCGGCAAAACTTAAAGGCTGCGGTATTTACCTGCTCGACTCAGCCAGCGAAATGCTGCGTCCGGCTTTGAATTATCTGGGTCTGGACCCGAATTCGCCATCACCCGACGATCTGGAAAAGGCACAGGAACTCTATCTGAAAATCCGTCCAAATATCCGCAAGTTCCATTCGTCGGAATATATCAATGCGCTGGCGAACGGCGATATCTGCATGGCGGTCGGTTATTCGGGTGATATCTTCCAGGCCCGCGACCGTGCCGAAAAGGCCAAGCAGGGCGTAGAGATCGGTTATTCGATCCCGAAGGAAGGCGCGCTGATGTGGTTTGACCAGATGGCGATCCCGGCAGACGCAAAGAATGTCCCTGAAGCGCTCGAATTCATGAACTATATCATGCGTCCGGAAGTAGCAGCCAAGGCGTCGAATTTCGTATTCTATGCGAATGGTAACAAGGCCTCGCAGGAATTCATCGACAAGGAAATTCTTGATGACCCGGCAATTTATCCGAGCGACGAAGTGCTGAAGAAGCTGTTTGTGCCGACGCCTTATGACACCAAGGTACAGCGTGTTGTTACACGTGCCTGGACCAAGATTGTCACAGGCCAGTAATAGTTAAATCGTAAGACGGCTATATCAGCCGATGCGAGATAATCGTTGGAATTTGGGAGCGGCTCACTGTTAACACAGGAGAGCCGCTCTACGTCTTACCAATCTACATCAATGGCAGGCTGCGGTCTGTGGATCGGGTTCCTGATAAGTCGATAGGGGAACGGAATGGAATCTTTTGGCAGCTTTCGCCGCAAATTCGCACCGTGGAATGATCCGGCAGCGAAGCCTTATATTTCTTTTGAGAATGTGACGAAGGTATTTGGCGATTTTACCGCCGTCGATAATCTGTCACTCAATGTCTTCAATCGTGAATTCTTTGCGCTGCTTGGTGCTTCGGGCTGTGGCAAGACCACGCTGATGCGTATGCTGGCAGGCTTTGAAGAGCCGACGTCCGGGCGCATTACGCTCGACGGGCAGGACATGCGTGGTATTCCTCCCTATAAACGCCCGGTAAACATGATGTTCCAGTCCTATGCCCTGTTCCCGCATATGACTGTTGAAAACAACATCGCGTTCGGTCTCAAGCAGGACGGAATGGCGAAATCGGAAATCGATGCACGCGTCGCTGAAATGCTCAAGCTTGTGAAGCTTGAGCAATATGGCAAGCGTAAGCCGCATCAACTTTCCGGCGGTCAGCGCCAGCGCGTGGCACTTGCGCGCTCCGTTGCCAAACGGCCCAAAGTCCTGCTGCTTGATGAGCCGCTTGGCGCACTCGATAAGAAGCTGCGTGAGGAAACTCAGTTCGAACTGATGGATTTGCAGGTCAAGCTCGGCATGACCTTCATGGTCGTTACGCACGATCAGGAAGAAGCGATGACCATGTCCGACCGTATCGCGGTGATGGACAAGGGGCGCATCATGCAGGTTGCAACGCCTGCGGAAGTTTACGAAGCACCGCGTTCAAAGTTTGTGGCCGACTTCATCGGCAATGTGAACATCATTGAAGGTGAGGTGGTAAAAGCTGCGAATGGCGAGGCGGAAATCGCCACTGAAAAATTCGGCTTCCATATTCACACCGAAACCCGTGAGCAGCTTAATCCGGGTCAGAAGGTCTGGTATGCAGTACGGCCTGAAAAGACCCGTATTACCCGCGACAAGCCGGAAGATGCATCGGTAAATGCGGTTGAAGGCGAGTTGTGGGATATCGCATATTTCGGCGATATGACCGTATTCCACGTGCGCCTTGAAAACGGACGCACCATCAAGGCCGCAAGCCTCAATGCCGTGCGCAAGACCGATAACCCACTTGGCTATGATGATCGTGTATGGGTCTCATTCGATACCGACGCCGGTCTGGTGCTAACGGCTTAAGGAGGGGACGCGCATGCAAAAGCTGATCGCCTCCATAACCAGTCGCCTCGTTATTGCAGTTCCATATTTTTGGCTGCTGCTGTTCTTTTTGGTTCCGTTTTTCATCGTCTTCAAGATTTCTCTGTCTGAAGTCACGATGGCGATCCCGCCCTATCAGCCAACTGTTGATATCACACAAGGTTTCGCGCTTGCTTGGGAGAAGGTGAAACAGTTCTCCTTCGACAATTATTTCTGGCTACTGGATGATCCGCTTTACTACAAAGCGTATCTGTCGAGTGTCCGTATCGCAGCGATTTCAACCGTACTGACGCTGTTTGTAGCTTATCCGATGGCCTACGGTATAGCGCGTGCACCAACATCAATCAGACCCACACTTCTGATGCTGGTGATCCTGCCCTTCTGGACATCGTTCCTGATCCGCGTTTACGCATGGATTGGAATTCTGAAACCAGAAGGCTTGCTCAACCAGTTTTTAATGTGGTTGAACATCATCGATACACCGCTCACCATCCTCAATACGGACACAGCGGTGTATATCGGTATCGTTTATTCCTATTTGCCGTTCATGGTTCTGCCAATCTATTCGTCTCTCGAGAAGATGGACTACTCGCTGATCGAAGCGGCACAGGATCTTGGTTGCACCGCTATTGGCGCGTTCTGGAAAATTACTTTCCCTCTATCGCTTGCGGGCGTTCTTGCCGGCTGCTTCCTTGTCTTCATTCCCGCTGTAGGTGAGTTTGTTATCCCGGATCTGCTAGGCGGTTCACAGACGTTGATGATCGGTAAGACAATCTGGAGTGAGTTCTTCTCCAACCGTGATTGGCCAGTTTCATCAGCCGTCGCCGTCGTGCTCCTTCTGTTGCTGATCATACCGATTGTGATCTTCCAGCAAGTGCAGGCGCGTCAGCAGGAAAAGGGGAAATAGGCCATGAACACGAATTGGTCCCGTTTCAATATCGCCTCAGTCGCACTTGGCTTTGCCTTCCTTTATCTGCCGATTGTTCTGCTGGTGATCTACTCATTTAATGAATCTCGTCTGGTCACTGTTTGGGCGGGCTTCTCAACGAAATGGTATGTCGAACTGTTCCGCAATCAGGCGCTGATGGATGCGGCGTGGGTGACAATCCGCGTTGGTCTTCTGTCGGCAACAGTCGCTACCGTACTTGGCACGCTGGCAGCGCTTGCATTGACCCGTTACACGCGGTTTCGCGGGCGTATCTTGTTTTCGGGTATGGTCTATGCACCGCTGGTTATGCCGGATGTCATCACGGGTCTGTCACTGCTTCTTCTGTTCGTTGCGATGAATTTTGACCGTGGTTTCTGGACGGTAACGCTTGCACACATCACCTTCTCAATGTGTTTTGTGGCGGTTGTTGTGCAGTCTCGACTGGTGAGCTTTGATCGCTCGCTGGAAGAGGCGGCAATGGATCTCGGTGCGCCGCCGGTCACGACCTTCATGAAGATCACCCTGCCGGTGATCCTGCCTGCAGTGGTTTCTGGCTGGATGCTGGCCTTCACGCTCTCGCTCGATGATCTGGTGATTGCAAGCTTCACGTCTGGACCGGGTGCAACCACGCTGCCGATGAAAATCTACAGCCAGGTTCGCCTTGGGGTTACGCCTGAAATCAATGCGGTCTGTACGATCCTGATCGCTCTGGTGACAACGGGTGTTATCATCGCTTCGGTTGTTAACAAGCGTCGCGAAGTGCAGCGCCGCCGCGATGAGCAAGCTGCATTCAGGCTGGGATAACTCTTAAGCGTAATGGGGCGGTTTTACTGCCCCGTTGCACTTCCTGTCGATGATGGGGAGATAAATGGCCTATCCCATGAGCCGCCGACAAAGAAATGCAACGGTGGCTTGGTGGGCGCTGCGCCGACCTGCTGGCCGTCGGTGTTTTCTTGCTGTTGCTGCGGTTGGCTTTCAGGGAAGATCACTTCGCCGCTAAGCGCCAGACTGCGATCAACAAACGGAACAATACCAGCAAGATTAAGTGTGCCGTCGGTCGTTCCAAGGCGGGCATTTTCGAGTGTTGCTACGCCGTCGGAAAGGTTGGCTTTGAGGTCAAGGCGATTGAAGGCGAGCGAAACATTTTCCTGCCGTTCAAGTGCGAAGAAGCCCTGACTCTGAGCCTTCGTTAGAAAATCCTGTACCGAGAAGCCTTGCATCTGGCCATTGTTGAGCTGCACGGAAACATTGCCTTGCGCACCGGTCAACAGTGCTGACCAGCGGTTTGCCGGGCCTTTCATGAATAGTGAGGCATTGCCTTTGCCATTGACGAATGGCTTGTCGACGCCCAGCGCTGCGAAGAGCTGCGAACTATCGATATCCGACGCGTTGAAACGGAGTTCTCCAGTGGCAGTTTTAAGATCGCGAACGATCTGCAGATTAGCCTGAAGTATGCCGTTAAAAGCCTTGGCGTCGCCAATATCGAACATCGCGCGGCCGCCCCTGATCTGCACAGCCGCCGCTACGCCGGTCATGGATACGGGACCAGCAGTGGCAGTTTGTGCTGATAGGCGCAGGTCAAGTTCAGCGCGATCGATAAAGCTGGTATCGATATTGTCCTGCCCGCTCTGATCGCGCTCATTCGGCGGACGAGGCCGGTTGTCTGGCAACGGCACGAAGATGGAAAACAGCCGGCGCAGATCAAGCTTATCAAATGCAAGCGTGCCGGTTACAGCGGGGGTATCTTGCTCAAATCCGATTTCGATCACGCCTTTGGCCGGGCTCTCATCTGTGGTCATTTCCACATTATCGAACTTCAATCGACGAGGTGTTGAGGTGATCGTTGAATCGAGAGAGAAGACACCAACTTCCGTGCTACCCGCGACAGGAGGTAGTCCTAGCCAGCGAACTGCATTGCTTAGGGAAGGGGTTTTGGCACTCAACGCGCCTTCAAAGAAGCGATCGTTGGAGATGTTGGCCTTGCCTTCAAAAGTAATGTTGACCGGGGTGGAAGTGAAACTCGCCGTAACATCAGACGTACCGCCGGCAAGGAGTGGCAAAGCCTGCGATGCAGTCACGTTGAACTGGGTGTTCTCCCCGCGCCATAACGCGCTGCCACGGAGTGTCGCCGCGCTCGACGTGCGGGGCCATTCCAGAGTAGCGTTCAATTTGGTAATCTGTTGATCTTCCTTCGGTTCCTCATCGGAATCTGGACGATTGAACGAGACCGTCCCATCTCGGATTACAACGCGGCCGAAAGGCTGTGAAGCTTGCTGTGCAGCAAGCGTTTTGTCGTTCTCGCCACTCTGCTGCAATGCACGCTGAGCACGGATCGCCGTGCCAAGACGTCCGTTGGAATTTGCAATCGCATCGAGAAGACCGGAGAAGTTATCGACTGGACCACCGATGTTGAAATGCGGTCTCACAATCTGTGTTTCTGAGAATGACAAACGCCCCATCAGTGCATCAAGGGGCGATAGTTCGACCTCTATCCGGTTGGCGCTCATGAATGGCTTGGCGCCTTGCTCGGAAAGCTTGCTGAGTGTCACGCCTTCAAGCGAGGCACGCAAAACCGGGAACACGCGAAGACGCGGTGCTTCACGCAATTCAACACTATAGCCGGTCCACGCACTGATTTCCTGCGCCACTCGAATACGGATTGAATCTGTAGAGACGATAAAAGGTATAAGGGCCAGCAGCGTTGCCACGGCCGCCGCGCTAAGAATGATGATCGCAACAATAAGGCGCGTAAATCTGGGCCAGCGCATCAACCATCCTATCAGTGAGAAACAATACGTAATCTAAACCAGCACTGTGGCAAAGCAAAGCCGTCCATGCTGATTCTGACATATGGTTAAACAATTGCTTCCAGGAAATTAACCCTGATTTTACAGGAGTTTCCAATGCGTAAATTCCGAACCTTAATTTTAACAGGCGGTTAACCGGCTATGCGTCATAAAAAGTGCAACACTGAGTAATGATTGAGCTGCCATCAGGCCTCATTCGCGATTGCTTTTGTGTCTCTTTGTCTCTGATATTCTCCAACGCTGGTTTTTACCGGCGTTTTTTTTGATCAGAGCGCTGTGTTCACAAAAGATCGCTCTAAGGGCTTAAATTGTGCAGAAGTAAAAAAGCCCTCCATACGGAGGGCTTAAAATTGTTAATCCGCGAGAACACGGGTCGGCGGAAAGATGATTTCCACCACTGTGCCACGTCCGGGTGTCGAATCTATCGCAAACTGCGCACGGTTCGCTTCAACCATCGCTTTTGTAAGTGGCAGGCCTAAGCCCGTACCTTCATTACGCCAGTCTTTTGCGCTTTCGGTTTGTCTGCGTTGCATGGCGTTGACCTGACGGAAGGGCTTCAGTGCCTGTTCAACTTCGGCCTTTGTCATGCCTACGCCCGTATCGCGAACGCGCATGACGACATCGCCGTTCAGTTCATAATTGGTCGAGACGATCACTTGTCCGCCGGTTGCAGTGAAGCGAACCGCATTAGACAACAGATTGAGCGCTACCTGCTTGATCGAACGTGCATCGGCAACGATATCAGGCAAGTTCGACTGGAAGCTCGAGCGGATAATGACGCGTTCACGGTTTGCCTGCGGCTGCATCAGAGCAATGGCTTCGCCGATTGCATCATTGAGCGAAACCGCCTCAAATTGCATATCGAGTGCGCCGGCTTCGATCTTGGAGATATCGAGCAAGTCATTGACCAGTGCCAGCACATGATTGCCTGAACGGTTGATGTCGCGCAGATAATCGCGGTAGCGATCATTGCCGATCGAGCCGAACTTCTCGTCGGCCATCAACTCGGAAAACCCGATAATCGCGTTAAGCGGCGTGCGAATTTCGTGGCTGATACGGGCCAGAAAGTCAGTTTTCTGGTTGGATGCGCGCTCAGCTTCCTTGCGCGCATTCGTCAGCTCTTCTTCTGTACGTTTCCATTGCGTGATGTCGCGCAGCACAGCACAGAAACCGCTCGTGTGCGGAAGTTTGCCCATGGTCATGAAGAGTGGGATGAACCCGCCCTGAGCTTCGCGACCGATTACTTCTCTACCGTCGTTCAAGACGCTCAGAACACCGTTTTCGGACAGCCCGTGCAGATAATCCATCGCTGCACGCTGGCTCTCGATTGCAAACAGCATCGAGAAGAATTTGCCTTCGGTGTCGCTCCGGTCATAGCCGAAAAGAGCGGCGGCCGAATGATTCATGGAGCGAATGCGACCTTCCGGATCAATCAGCACAACGCCATCTGTTGCCGTATCTAGAATGATCTTAAGTTCTTCGACCTGTGCTTTAAGCGCCTGCTTTTCGATATGTTCTTCGCTTGAGGTCTCAGTCTTTGCTGGCACCTCAACTTCGATAGAAGCTGGAGCAACTGGCATAAGGCTCAGCATAAGTGCACGACCGTTGCGCCAGCCAATGGCGTTCAGATGCGCATCCACCGGTTCTTCACTGCCATCTGCACGGCGCAATACCATACCCTGAGGGCTGCCGCCTTCATCGCTGTCACTGTTGAACAATGCCTGGACGCCACCTGCATCATGGATGTCTTTGAGCGTTTCATAACCTGTCAGGTCAAGAAGTGCCTGATTGACATAATGAACCTCGTCGCCCGAATGGATGATGACGGGGATAGGCAGATTAGCGAGCAGTGCCGTCTCATCGGCACGGTGTTTCTGGTCTGGCTTTGCAACTTCTGGTCTATCGTCCGCTGCAGGCAAATTTTCAGATACTACAGCAACGGGCGCGGTACGCTCTGCTGCTGGTTGCGGTTGTTCAATCTTTTCTGCTGGCTTTTCTACAGGCTTTTCGAGCGATGCATCGCCGTCCTGACGAGAATTTGCCAGTCCCTGCTTGCGCAGACGGTCAGCAATTTCTCGAAATGCATTGCGCTCGGTCGCGGTCAACCCGCCTTCGGGGCGCTGCTCTTTGCCCTTGAGCTGCTTTGCCTGATCTGCTTCCACTTTTTCGCGTGCGGCTGCATTCAGAAGCTCAATGACCTTGTCGGACTCACGACGACCGGGGTTCGGCGTCAGCTCAAACGGCAGGGTCGTTGTAGCTGTGGTCTGGTGTTGAGTATCTGGATGATCGTCATTGGCAACTTCCTCAGAAAGCGCCAGAACATCGTCGTCGCCATCGGCGCTCAACACATCCTGTATTGAGGGGGGCGTTTCGCGCTTCTGCGGAATACCACCAGCGAGCACAAGGCCGAGTGTCTCGGGGTCTTCTTCCGCATCTTCAGGGCGAACAAGGCCAAACCCACGGAAGCCGATGAATTCACGATCACGCGAATAAACGGGCAGGGCGGCAAGCTCAACCGGCACACGAAGATTGGTGCCCTCCACAGGCCAGAGCAGCTTTTTGCCAGACCAGGTGTCGCGCTTCTCCAGAAGCGAGCCGATGCTGCCATCCGTATCGAAGGCAAAAACATTGGCGACTTCCGCAAAGCGTCTGCCAATCACATCAGCCGCGTTTGGCCCGATGATGACGCCGAGTTCCGGTGAAATTTCCGTAAACGTTCCAGCCGCATCAGTCTTCCAGATAAAGCGGGCAGGTGGGCCGTTGCCATCGAAGACAAAGCTTTTCGGCTCAGTTCCCTTTGCTGCAGTCTCATCCTCATCCATAATTACTTCAGTAGTCGCTTGCGCATCATCGGTCTTTGCAGGCGCTATGGCTGCTTCGCCGACAATGCAGATAAGATGTATGGCTGGATTATCGGTAAGCCGTGCAATTGCGCCCGGAACGGAGCTTTTACCTGCACGAATGCGGCGCTTTACGATCCGGTCACTGGCATCGCCTGCTTCAACAATAAGATCTTCAAGCGTTGACGCGGAAATATCGAGGGCTGCGAAGCGCGGACTTGACGCGACGACCTTCGCTTCAGCATCGACCAGCGCTACATGTGTCGCGTTATCCCCGAGACCGGAAATAATTACGTCAGGGGCTGCATTCTGTTTTTCGACAGCGAGCAACAGAGCTTCGATGCCGTCGGGCATTGTGAGGTGGGAAACTTGAAGGCGAGTGAGTTCTGAACGCATGCCAGCACCAAGACGCACAGCAACTACGCGCGGTGCGATGTCGGCTTCGTTGCTCGAGCTCATGATTTGACGACGGGTTGCAACTGGTAGGTCGAGTTCGTCACCGATGACGTCTTCGATCCGTTCATAACCGAACAGTTTGGCACCTGGACCATTGATCCATAGAACGGTTGAAAGGTCGCGCGTCAGTACGAGCTGCGCATCGCCCTTGGCAAAGCCTTCGCGGATATGATCCAGCGCGGCAATGTCGATGAAGGGGTATGATCCTGACATACCGGTCCTTTACCTGTTCTTCCGACCACCCAAAGTGCCCTTTAACGACCTGTTAATAAGCTTCTTGCGGGTTCGGGTCCATATTCCCATTCGATATGGACCTCATTTTCTGTTCCATTAGTTAATGCGGGCGCGGCAATTTTATGTGTCGAGCCATTATCCAGCTTTGTGCACAGGCATGCATAAAACATGGTAATCAAAACCCGTCTAATTTTAACGATTGGGCCGCTTTGGCTAACAAACGTGGATTTCTTCAAAAAAGATCATTGTAATCACTTGCAATGTGGATCGATTCTCCGTATGTGACCCCCTGTCGACGGACACCACAAGCGAGTTCGTTGAGATTTAGGTACGCGGTCGTAGCTCAGTTGGTTAGAGCGCAGGATTGTGGCTCCTGAGGTCGGTGGTTCGAATCCACCCGTCCGTACCATCTAATTTTCCCTAAGTATTCGATTTTATTGCGCAAAAAAGTTTGTGCAAAGCACATAACGTACAAAGTCTTATGTTTGCGCCACATTTTGCGCCACACGCATCAAAGCTACTTCTTGATTTGCAAATCCCTCAGGTGCTCGCTCTTAAAAGATGATGCTGCGAAATAGCGTTTCTGGTGGTGCCTTCACGTCTCGAGAGAACAATTCCTTTCTCTTCGAAACTGCTTTTGCCCGTCGTATTCGGCTGAGGTGATTACAAGCGGTGTTGCATCGTTGGTTGCGGCCATCAACCAGGCTAGCGACATAGGGCTTTGGCATATCGTAATCATGGCGACAGTCATTGCCGTCGCCATGTTGATCCTTGTTGGCAAACTGGAGCAAAAGTTCCTTCGGACAACAGCGAGCCGAGTTGAACACCTCACCTATAAGAAGCGGCTTAAAGCGGGGCGAGAGCCTGTTCGATTGTGTCCTTGAGCGCGAGCCGTTGTTTGCGCAGGTTTGTCTCTTCTTCCTGGCTGACAGGTGCGATCTTGGTTTCCGCGCGGTGGATACGGTCATTCACCGAATCGTACTCTTCAAGGATGCGGGCAAAGCGCGGGTCTGCTGCCTTCAACGCATGAATCGTCACTAGCTTTCCTGGAAACTCCTCACCGAGAGTGTGTGGTGTATTGGACATGTTGTTCTCCTTCCTTTGATAGGAAACAGGTTGGCAGTTGTCCGACGGAGTCTCATTGATCCCGATCAATAGGGAGGAATATCAGCACATGCAGATAGCGCATGGCTGGCATGCAAAGTTTGATGTTCAAACGGAGGTTGAACATTACCATCTTTAGGGGGCGGACCAGTAGAGCGTCCGTGATGGAGATGAAAATGTTTGCCCGTTTTAACAACCGTTTCGGTCGTGCTTTTGCGCAATTCGGCAGTGCCGTCCGCGCGTCTGCTGCCCTGCGTGTCGGTCATCAGCCGATGGCAAGAGACCTTGAGACGCTCGGCATCGATGTGGCTCAGTTCCGTAAAATTCATGACTAAGCTAATAATTGCTTATTGAGGTAAAGCCCCGGTTTCCCCGGGGCTTTTTTGCTTTTTAGTCTTCGTCGGTTGCCATCTGCTTGAGCAATTCGCCCTTGCCACGTTGACGCATAATCATGGGCACGACCACCGCAGCGATTGCCAGTGCGATCAATGTCACTGATACCCATGAGTTTACCAGCGTCATCGGATTTCCCTGACTGATCTGCAGTGCTTGGCGGAGACTTTTCTCTGCCATCGGTCCGAGGATCAGTCCTACAACAACCGGAGCGATTGGATAGGAAAAGCGGCGCAGCACATAACCGAGCAGGCCGAAAGCCAGAAGCAGGCCCAGCTCAAACGATACCGGAAGGCCGAACAGTATCGATGTCGATGCATTAGCGCCGATGGTGCCGAGTGTGGCGAAGACCAGAATGCCCGCATAGAGCCAGTGGCGCGGGATGGTGAGCATTTTCACCCATAGGCCGATAAGTGGTAGGTTCAGAACCAGCAGCATCAAGTTGGCGACCAGAAGACTTGCGACCAAGCCCCAAACCAGTGGCGCATTGGTCACAAAGAGCAATGGTCCGGGCTGTAGCCCGAATTGCTGAAAGCCAGCAAGCATGATTGCAGCCGTCGCTGTCGTTGGCAGGCCGAGCGTCAGCAGTGGAACAAGCGTACCGGCTGCTGATGCATTGTTCGCCGCTTCAGGCCCCGCAACGCCTTCAATCGCGCCTTTACCGAACTCCTCGGGATGTTTGGAGAATTGACGTTCTGCCGAATAGGAAAGGAAACTCGACACGTCTGCGCCGCCTGCAGGCATAGCACCAATCGGAAAGCCAATTGCCGTTCCGCGCAGCCATGGCATCCATGAGCGCTTCCAGTCGTTCTTGGTCATCCAGACAGAGCCTTTGACGGCGATGACTTCATCGTCGGGGCTCAGTTTCTTGGAAACTACGGCCAAAGTCTCACCAATAGCAAACAGTGCCACTGCAAGCGTGGTAACATTGATGCCGTCGAGAAGGTTCGGTGTCACCATCACAAGACGTGCCTGTCCGGTCAGCTGATCGATGCCAATCAGGCCAAGCGTCAGGCCTATGAAAAGCGAGGTGAGGCCGCGCAATGTGGAATCGCCAAATGCTGCCGAAACTGTCATGAACGCGAGCAGCATCAACGCGAAATACTCGGATGGACCGAAGGAGAGGGCAAATTTCACCACCCACGGGGCCACGAATGCCAGTGCCAGAGTGGCGATAAGTCCTGCAATAAAGGAACCGATGGCGGCGGTTGCAAGTGCTGGCCCGCCGCGCCCCGCTCGCGCCATTTTGTTGCCCTCCAACGCCGTGACGATGGAAGCACTTTCTCCGGGCGTGTTGAGCAGGATCGACGTGGTTGAACCGCCATACATACCACCGTAGTAAATACCGGCAAACATGATGAGCGATCCGGCAGGATCAAGTTTATAAGTGACAGGTAGAAGCAATGCCACAGTCAGCGCCGGGCCGATGCCCGGCAGTACGCCAACAGCCGTACCAAGTGTGACGCCAATCAGCGCATAAATAAGGTTTGCCGGTTCAAGCGCCACCAGAAGTCCGTTGGCGAGAAGAGTGACAGTATCCATTGTTATCTCGCTCTAAACCAGATGCTCAAGCCAGCCTGATGGCAGCGAAAGCTGCAGGCCGCGCGCAAAAATGAACCAGATGACGAATGCAAAGACGATGCCGACAGGCACGCTGATCCAGAACTTGCAATAACCAAATCCGCGCGCCGTTGCCGCAAAGAGTAGCCCCGTTGCGATGGAAAATCCCAAAGTTTTCATCGTCAGCATTTGAATAACCAAGCCACCGACGATCCAGGCCATAGGCGCGATTTCCTGATGTTCGCGCTCTGGAAAGTCGCCTTTAATAGCACTGATCACCGTCCATATAGACAGGATGAACAACCCGGCGGCAATGATATAGGGCACAGTTTTTGGCCCAACTGGCGAATAGGAAAGAACGTTGTTGCCATAGGCGGTTGACCAGGCAATCGCGATAGCGACCGCTCCCAGAATGAAGGCGATCACAAGAGCTGCATAATCCGGCGCCGTTCCAGTGGAACGGCGCTCTGCCTGCTGTTCAGATCCTGTCATTTGACGAGGCCGATTTCCTTGAGGATGGTTTCAGTGGACGCCACGTCTTTGGCGAGCTGTTCCTTGAACGCATCGCCTGCCAGATAGGTGTCGGCCCAGCCTTTATCCTTAAGTGCCTTCTGCCAGGATTCCGATTTCACCATCTTCTCGACATCGGCATTGATGACGGCTACTTGTTCCGCAGTAATATCGGGCGCAGCGCCAATCATACGCCAGTTCTGGATCGAAACATCAACGCCGCTTTCCTTGAACGTCGGAGCATCGATGCCTTCAATGCGCTCGTCACTGGAGATGCCGATGATGCGCAGCGTGCCAGCCTTGATCTGCGGATCAAATTCACCGTAGCCGGAAATACCCACAGTCACCTGATTGCCGAGAATTGCTGCAAGTGCCTCACCGCCACCGGAAAAGGCGATGTAATTGACTTTGGTCGGGTCAACGCCAACGGCTTTGGCGAAAAGGCCGGCCGTAATGTGGTCCGTGCCGCCAGCAGAACCGCCGCCCCACGAGACAGAACCTGGGTCGGCTTTCAGTTTGGTGACGAGATCACCAAGATTTTGAATGTCGGATGATGCTGGAACGACGATAGCTTCATATTCGCCGGTGAGGCGAGCAATTGGCGTGATCGCGTCAAGATTTACCGGCGAATTGTTGGTCAGGATCGCGCCGACCATAACATAGCCGCCAACGATGAGCTGGCTCGGATCGCCTTTATTCTGATTGACGAACTGCGCGAGGCCAATGGTGCCACCTGCGCCCGGAACGTTGATAACCTGAACGCTGCCGGAAATCTTTTCATCCTGAAGCACGCTCTGCATGGTGCGTGCTGTCTGATCCCAGCCACCACCCGGTGCTGCTGGTGCCAGTACTTTATAATCTTCAGCTGAAGCCGCGCCTGTCATTGCAAGCGCTGCCACAGACGAAATGGCCAGAATCCATTTACGCATAAATCCTCCCTGAACGCACTTTGCGTGCAATTTTCTGCTGTCTTTTGACAGCCCTCCTCAAAACCCTCTGCTTCCCAGTCAGAGACTCCTGATCTGGAGACTACAGCAGAGAATTGCAATATACCAGCAAGCAATGCCGCTCGTTTTACTTGCAAGATCGTATTAGCAAAAAGTCTTATGTGGCGCTTTTATATAGCCGAATAAGCGTCCGGCTTCGCTTGACGTGTTCAAAGGTGCGATGTAATAAAGTTACGACGGTTCCCCCGACCGAGAGTGAAGGGGATTAATAGGGAACACGGTGAGGACGACCCAAAAGGGGCCGAAACCGTGGCTGCCCCCGCAACTGTAAGCGGATTGCCGTTCATCCTTGTGATGCCTCAAAAGCGTCATGTCACTGGGCTTGTTACAAACAGCTCGGGAAGGCAGATGAACAGCGAATATCTGCGAGCCAGGAGACCTGCCGTCTAACGTAGTCCATTGTCACGGGCGGGGATGCCCGGTGCAGGAGTTGGTTATGACAGCTTTAAACGTCGCAAGACGTCGTCTCCCATTGTCATTCATATCCCCGGATATGTCCGTTCTCTTTAAGCGCCGGATCGCTTCCGCCGTTTGATGCGGCTTTTTCTCATATCATTTCGGGGATTTAGATGAAAATTTCAGGCCAAGTGCCATTTAGCGCACTTCTGGGCGCAGTCGCTCTTTTCGCAACCGGTTTCGCGGCGCAGGCAGCAGAAACCCAATATCCGCTGACGCTGAAAAACTGCGGTCGCGATGTAACCTTCAAACATGCGCCGGAGCGGGCAGTCGCCGTTGGTCAGAGCAGCACCGAGATTCTCTACAGTCTTGGCCTCGGCGACAAGGTTGTGGGTACGGCTGTTTGGTTTGGCCCAGTCCTCAAAGGCTTTGAGGAGGTGAATGCCAAGGTAAAGCGCCTGGCTGATAACGATCCGAGTTTTGAAAGCGTACTTACGCAAAAGCCAGACATTGTTACGGCGGATTTCCAGTGGCATGTCGGGCCGATGGGCATTGTGGCCAAACCGGAACAATTCGAAGAATTGGGTATTCCTGCCTACACATCGCCTTCCGATTGCGTCGGCAAAGATAATTCTGGTGGCGGCGATGGTGTTCGCACAGCGCCATTCACGATGAATATCGTCTATCAGGAAATCGGCGAACTGGCTCAGATATTCAATGTACAGGATCGCGGTGAAAAGCTGATCGCAGAGCTCAAGGCACGTGAAGATGCAGCCCGCAAAAAGATCGGTTCCGCAGATGGAAAGCTTTCGGCTGTTGCCTGGTTCTCCAGCACACAGGTTGATGCAGATCCTTATGTTGCTGGTAAGTTCGGTGCTCCTGCCTACATCCTTTCTGCGCTCGGCATCAGGAATGTGATTGAGAGTGAAGAAGAATGGCCAGCGGTGGGTTGGGAAACAATCGCCAAGGCGGGCCCATCGATGATCGTTGCAGCGAAGCTTGATCGTCGTCGTTATCCTGCCGATGACATTGCGGTCAAACATCAGTTTCTCAAGACCGATCCTGTGACGAAATTAATGCCTGCTGTTGAAGGTGGATATGTTTTCGATATCGATGCACAGTCGATGAGCACGTCGTTGCGAGTGATCGAGGGCATTGAAACGCTGGCTGCCGATATTGCCGGTTCGGATCTGAATAAGTGACGTCAAAGGCAGCCATAGCAGGCATTTCACTGAAAACCACGATGAGTTCCCGGGTGCTTTTGGGAGTACTTGCGCTCGTCCTGCTCTTTGTTGCTTTGTGGCTGGGTGCTGCCATTGGTGAAACTGCCATACCTCTGGACGTGGTGGCGAAGACCATCGCCAACCGCGTCTGGAATGCCGGCTATCCTATCGCGCCGATTGATGAAGGCATCGTTTGGAGCTATCGGCTGAGCCGGGCTGTTGTCGCAGCTTGCTGCGGTGCGGCGCTGGCCTTGTCGGGCGTGGTTCTCCAATCGCTTCTCCGCAACTCGTTGGCTGATCCCTATATTCTGGGTATTTCTGCCGGGGCTTCTACCGGGGCGGTGAGCGTTGCTATTCTCGGAATTGGTGCTGGTGTGCTCTCGCTGTCAGTGGGAGCGTTTATCGGTGCGATTGTAGCTTTTGTTCTCGTTTCCCTGCTCGCATTGCGGGCAGGGCGCGGCAACAGTGCGATCATTCTGGCCGGCATTGCTGGTTCGCAGCTTTTTAACGCGTTGACATCTCTCATTGTCACGAAGGCAGCAAATGCCGAACAGGCGCGCGGGATTATGTTCTGGTTGTTGGGCAATCTTTCAGGTGTCCGCTGGCCGGACGTTGCGCTCGCCTTGCCCGCCTGTGTGGTGGGGCTTCTTATCTGTCTTTGGCATGCCCGTGCGTTAGATGCTTTCACATTTGGTTCGGAATCTGCTGCATCGCTTGGTATTCCGGTGCGGCGCGTTTATGCCGTTTTGATTGGTGTGAGCGCCATGATGACGGCCGTGATGGTGTCGATTGTCGGTTCCATCGGTTTCATTGGTCTGGTTATTCCTCATGCTGCGCGCATGCTGGTCGGTGTACGTCACGGCAGGTTGTTGCCTGCGGCGGCGCTCATCGGTGCGATCTTTATGATCCTGGCCGATATTGTGTCTCGCATTATTATTCCCGGTCAGGTTTTGCCTATCGGAGTCATTACGGCGTTGGTCGGTGCCCCAGCATTTGCGCTACTGCTTGGACAGAGAAGGGCACAATCATGATGCTTTCTACAAACAACGTCAGTTGGTCGACAGGCGGCGTTGATATCCTGCGTAGCGTTTCGCTTGATGTGAAAGAGGGAGAATTCCTCGGTATCATCGGGCCAAATGGCTCAGGCAAAACAAGTTTTCTGTCTCTGCTTTCAGGTGTACGACGCAGCCGTTCGGGAGAAGTAAAACTCTGCGGCAAGCCAATTCAGAAATTCAACCGGCGCGAGATTGCGTGCAAACTGGCACTTGTTGAGCAACAGGCAGGCACAACAGAGCGCATCACCGCAAGGCAGGCGGTGGAGTTGGGGCGCACGCCATATCTTGGCGCTCTGTCTCCCTGGTCAGAGCAGGACGATGCCATTGTCGATCGGGCGCTGGCCAATGTTGATATGGCACATCTGGCGGATTGTTATTGGCACACGCTCTCAGGCGGGGAGCGCCAACGTGTACATATTGCTCGTGCCTTGGCGCAAGACCCGCAGATATTGCTTCTGGATGAGCCGACAAATCATCTCGATATCGGTCATCAAATCGGATTGCTCGATCTTGTCAGGCGTCAGAAATTGACCGTCGTCGCCGCACTGCATGACCTGAACCATGCGGCTATGTTCTGCGATCGTATCGCAATCATGAACAAAGGACAGATTGTAGAATTAGGGACACCGCGCGAGGTTTTACGAGCCGAATGTATTCGCAGTGTTTTTGGTGTTGAGGTGGATGTCGAATATCACGGTGTGCATGGATGTCATATTCGTTACCGTGTACCAGGTTATGCGGCTCTGGAGCTGAAGCAATCAGCATAACGACCGGGAAATAATTTAATCTCTTTTGGCAATATTCATTGAATTCTGTCGAAATAAATATGAATCAATAAAGTAAATTCTAATATATGGAATGGTTGTTTTCTACTAAGTTTGTGAAAAGCTTCAATTTTTTCTTAAGTTTATCACGGCGATGTGAGTTATTTTGTTGACAAACTGTTTCCATTTCATTGACGGTTTGTTTATATGGACGCATATCGCATTTGGAAAGGCGCTCTCTCGATTGTTAAAGGCCGAGGCTGCATCACCGAATTGATCGATGCAGTCATATTGCGGATGTGTCGTTATTTCGGGTTCCGGATGTGTGAACCTAAATCGGTTTTCATGGGCTATTTCATGGAGCGATGATGGTTCAGATTTGAACAAGGTATAGATATTGGCATGCCTGTCCTGTTGGGCAGAACCAAAAACGGGCATGTGGCTAATTTAATTTTTCAAATGAATTAGTGTAAGTATTATTCAGCGGCGACCATCCTTTTCGGATGGTCGCCGTACTTTATTCAAGGGTGCTGTGCACCCGTGACGGTCAAATAGACCGCATAGAGTGATCTCGTTGCCGCAATGAAAAGACGGTTGCGGCGAGGGCCACCAAAGGTCACATTTGCCACCGTTTGCGGTGTCTTAATCTTGCCGAGAAGTTCACCCTGCGGTGAGAAACAATGCACGCCATCGCCAGCACTGGTCCACAAATTACCTTCGGTATCAAAACGGAAGCCGTCCGGCAGGCCATTATCGATGGTGCAGAAAATCTTACCGCCGCTTACGCGCTTGCCGTCGTCTGCGACATCAAAGACCCGGATATGACGTGGCGCTTGTTCGTCGTGGCTATAAGCGCTGTCGGCAACAAAGAGCTTGGTTTCATCCGGCGAGAAGGCGAGGCCGTTTGGCTGCACAAAGTCCGTGACAACCGCTGTAAGTTCACCACTTCTCGGATCAAGTCGATAGACATTGCGGGTTGGTTGTTCAGGGTCGGCCTTGTAGCCTTCATAATCCGCCATGATGCCGTAGGTTGGATCGGTGAACCAGATGGTGTCATCGGAGCGCACAATGACATCATTCGGCGCGTTGAGTTTTTTGCCCTGATAGCTGTCTGCAAGCACTGTGATACTGCCGTCGAGTTCCGTGCGAGTGACCCGACGTCCGCCATGTTCACAGGAAACAAGCCGTCCTTCGCGGTCACGCGTATTGCCATTGGCAAAATTTGAAGGCTGCCGGAAGACAGAAACGCCGCCTTCCGGCACCCAGCGCAAAATACGCTGGTTTGGAATGTCACTCCAAAGCAGGCAGTTCAGATCGCCAAACCAGACCGGGCCTTCGGCCCAGCGACAGTTACTGTAGAGTTCATCAAGACCGGCGCTCGATACGATCATCTGCCTGAAGCGTTCGTCGTGAATTTCGTAAATTGAATGATTTTGAGACAACGTAATTACTCCGGGGAATGTTGTTTAACGCTCGGATCTGCGACTGCTGGCCAGGAAGATCACCGCAATGATGGTGAGCCCTGTCAGGACCAGTCGAACACCCGCACCGAAGCCATAGGTGTTGAGCATTGAGACTATGAGGAACATGAAGAGTGCGGCACCCCAAATACCGGGGATGTTGGAATCGCCGCCTGCAACGGCTGTGCCGCCGATGATGACGACTGCAATCGACATCAGGAGATATTCAGTGCCCATATTGAGTGCTGCGCCACCAGAGAAACAGGCAAGCAGAAAGCCGCACAGCGAAGCCAGAACTGCGCAGAGCAGATAGGTGACGAAGCGTGTGCCATCAACCGGAACACCTGCCATGCGCGCGGCAAACGGGTTTTGCCCAATGGCTGAAATCCAGCGACCATAAATGCTTTTCTTAAGAAGCACCCAACCTAAGACCGACAAGAGCAACGCCACGATGGCAACATTGGGAATACCAAAGACAGACGAGGTGGTGAATTGTGCCAGAGCTTCGGGAGGTTTTACGCGCAGGCCGCGATTGCTCCAGATGGCGGTCGACTGGATCAGGAAGCTCATCGATAGGGTCGCGATGATTGGAGGGATGCGCAGCAGCTTGATCAGCGCGTAATTGCAGATGCCAACTCCAAGCCCGATCAGGAGGGCAACAACCAAGCCTGCCAGCACCATGCTGTCCTGCGAATCCATCAGCTTCAATGCTAGTGTCGCAGCAAGTGTCATTGTTGCAGGCACGGACAGATCAATATTGCCAGGTCCGAGCGTGATCACGAACATCTGGCCGAGGCCGACAATTACCGAGAAGGATGCGAAGGTGAAAGCTGCGTGAGAAAGTCCTGCAGCGCCTGCGCCGCCCGTAAACAATACGGTGATGATCCAGACGGCAATGGTTGCGATGAACGACCAGATCCATGGACGGTTTGTGAGAACGGAGACGGCGCTCATTGCTTTTTCTCCCGGCGGTCGAGGCGATTAAGGAAGAGGCGAAGCGCCAGCACGACGATGAGAATTCCGCCCTGCGCGCCAATCTGCCAGTCGGGTGAAATACGCATGAAAGAAAGGAATGAACCTGCAAGCGTCAACGTCAACGCGCCGATGACGGCACCGATGGGCGAAATGCGCCCCCCCACAAATTCACCGCCGCCCAGAATGACACCGGCAATGGAGAGCAACGTATAGCGCAGCGCGATATTGGCATCTGCCGAGGTGGTCAGTCCTACAAGCGCGATACCAGCAAGCACAGCGAAGAAAGCTGCAAGCGCGTAGGTTCCGGCGCGAATTGTGGTGACAGACCAGCCAGCACGCTCGATCGAGCGGGTATTGCCGCCTGCGCCGCGCATCAGTACGCCGAAGGTGGTGCGCATGACGATGAAATGCGTGACAATTGCAATCAGAATGCTTGCGACAATGGCCATCGGTACGAATGGCGGCTTGGTTGTCATGATCCAGCGCGCCCAATCAGGAGCCTGACCGCCGGGTGAGGGCAGGAGCAAAACGGCAAGGCCACCCCAGACAAAACTCATACCAAGCGTGACGACGATGGACGGCAGATTACGCAGGTGGATGATTGCACCCAGTGCTGCATAGGTTGCGATAGCTGCTGCAAGGATCAGAACACCGATCAGGGGCGCTGTGTTGAGATATGTCGCAGCCACACAGACCACGAAGCTCACGAAGGTTCCCATCGAGAGATCAAGATCATTGACCGCCATGATGAGCATCTGCGCGATTGTTGCGAGTGCTATCGGCACTGCCAGATTGAACAACAGGTTGAGGCCGGTATAGCTCATGGCACGCGGCTGCATGTAGAAAACAGCAGCCAATAACAGCGCAAGCGAGAAAACCGGCGTAAGCAGGCGGAGAGATGAAGCGGAGAGACGCATTATTCGTGTCCTCCCTCAAAGGATGCAGCAAGCACGTTTTTTTCCGTGATTTCGTCGCCGACGAGTTCTGTCACGATTGCACCGTCGCGGAAAACATAGACACGATCGCACAGTTCGATCTCGTCCATTTCGGTGGAATACCAGACAAAGGTTCGACCATTTTCAGCTTCATGGCGCAGGATTTCATAGACTTCCTGCTTGGTGCCGACATCAACCCCGCGCATGGGGTCGTCCATCAGAATGGCATCGGCAGTGGTGGCAAGCGCACGGGCAAAAAGCACTTTCTGCTGATTGCCGCCGGAAAGCGACAGGATGCGATTGCCCATATCCGGTGTGCGGATCTGAATCTTGTCTTTCCACTGCGCGCCGAGTTGATCTTCGCGCGTCTGATCGACAAGCTTTAGCGATGAGAGTTTGTCGAGCGAGCTGATGGTAAGGTTGTGCAGGATGCTCCAGAGCGGAAATGTGCCGTTGAGGCTGCGATCACCCGCCACAAAAGCAATTTCGCAATTGCGTGCGGGCAACCAGTTTGGGCGACGGACAGAATAAAGATCGAGCAGCATCTTTGTCTGGCCATGTCCGGCAAGACCAGCAAACCCGATAACCTCGCCTTTGAAAGCCTGAAACGGCTTGATGTCATTGGCACGCTTTTTTGCAGAGAGAACGGCTTTGCCAGTCGTGTCGGTTTTTGCTGTGCGGCGAGCCGCCTTTTCACGTTCGACGCTGCCCATAGCTTCGACGAGGCTGCGATTGGTGAAATCGCCTGCTGTGCGATTGGCAACAACCTTGCCATCCTTCATCACGACGATGCGGTCGGAAGTCGAGAGGATTTCACCAAGCATATGCGAAATGAGGATGACGGAGCCACCCGTGCCGACAAATTGGCGAACATAGGCCATCAGCTGTGCGGCAATGCCCGCATCGAGCGAAGAGGTTGGTTCATCGAGAATGACCAGCTTTGGCGGCGTGCCGGGTGCGGTGAAGTTGATGGCGATTTCGACCATCTGCCGTTCGGCAATGGACAGCTCGTCGACGGTTGCTGCGCAATCGATCTTGTGACCGGGGAAAATCTCACTGAGCTTTTTTGCAATGAGATCAACAGCCTTGCCGCGCCAGTTCGCGCCCGTAAGGTCGCGCTGCATGATGCGGACATTTTCGGCAATCGTCAGATTGGGGAAGAGCGACAATTCCTGAAACACACAGCGTACGCCATGTTTGCGTGCTGTCGCCACGCCATGGCCTGCTTCACCATGATAGGAGAGGCTGCCTTCGTGCGGGGTAAGGCCGCCATTGATGACATTGACGATGGTGGATTTGCCCGCGCCATTATGGCCGACAAGTCCGACGCATTCGCCTTCATGGATTACAAGCTCAGCGCCATCAAGTGCCTTTACCGCACCGAACTGCACGCGAATATTGCGTGCAGCGACAACCTCGCCTTTGTCGATTGAATGAGACATGCACCCGAACTGTATTGGAGATAAGGGAGGGGCAGGCATGAGACACGCCTACCCCGGGAGGAAAAGGATTACTTCGCTTCTGCGATGACCTTCTGTGCGTCTTCGAGCGAATATTCGACATTCGCAACGCCACCCTTCTGGGTATTGCCGAGGTCCTTATCGAGAGATTCCTGGCTGACGCTCAGGAACGGAACGACGAGGTCTTTCTTGACTTCCTTGCCGTCGAGGATCTGCTGTGCGACCCAGAAAGCGAGCGTTGAAACGCCAGGCGCAATCGAAACCGACATGGTTTCATAGCCGTTGGCGTCTTTCTGCTGTTTCCACCACTGCAGCTCGTCTTCACGGTTGCCCATGATGATGATCGGCGTTTCGCGCTTTGCAGCGGCAAAGGCCTGTGCTGCGCCGTAACCGTCGCCGCCCTGTGTTACCACGGCGTCGATCTTAGGCAGGCTCGGCAGAACACCTGCGACTGCGCGCTGTGCAACGTCTGCAGCCCAATCGCCATGCACGGAGCCAACGATCTTGAAGTTCGGATGCTTCTTCACGCCGTCTTGAATGCCAGCATGGATCTGGTCATCGACCGAAACACCTGCAAGGCCGCGAATTTCAAGCAGATTGCCGCCGTCAGGCAGGCGCTTTGCGAGATAATCAACCTGACCTTCGCCCATAGCCTTGAAGTCAACCGCAATGCGCCATGCGCAAGGCTCGGTCACGATGCCGTCGAATGAAACGACGGTGATGCCAGCATCGCAAGCTTCCTTGACTGCACCATTGAGTGCCGTAGGCGATGCCGCATTGATGACGATGGCATCATACCCCTGCAAGATCATATTCTGGATCTGTGCAGCCTGTTCTGTCGCCTGATTTTCTGCGGTGGTGAAAGCATCGGCTGCAGAAACCGTGCCCGCTGTGACGGCTTCCTTGGTCACCTTGTCCCAGCTCTGTAACATGGCCTGGCGCCACGAATTGCCAGCATAATTGTTCGAGAAAGCGATCTTCTTCGACGACGTGTCGGCAAATGCGCTACCAGTCGTCATCAGGGTCGCGAGTGCGGCGGATGCCAAAAGAATTTTGCCAAGCTTCATTTCATTCCTCCCAGTTACAAATTTGCGGCACCGCAGCGTTCTCAACGCTTCGGTCCGTTTGAATCCTTTTTGTGCGAAGCCTCCCGCACGACCGCTCCTCAACGGTCCCAGTTTGCGCATCACATTACCTATTGTCTTGCGGGCAATTTTCTGGTGAAGCGAGAATGAAATAAATACGTTGCTCTGTGAAGGCTGATCGAAGCAACCATGATGCGGTTTACCGCAGCATAATTGCGGGAACCCGCAAGACATGCCGGTGGAGAAGCGGCGTATTATAAGAGTAAAGCAATCTGTCTTTGGGAGGAGAGTCGCTTGCTGGAACTATCGCCTGCGCGCCTGCTGGACCGCTATCTGAATATCTCCAGATTGCTGGCAGGACAGCTCGATTTCGATTCCATCATTCAGGCCGTTGCTGCCGAGATTAATCACATCCTGCCCTATGACCATCTCGATGTCTGTATCAAGATGATCGATGGCAAATTTCACATCGCCTATGAAAGCGGGATAGAGACGGCCTGGAGTCGCAACCCGCCAGCACTTTTATCAGGAAGTCCCATTCGCACCCTCCTGTCTGGAGAAGTTGAATATCTGCTGACGGATGATGCACGCACTGACGCTCGGTTTCATTTTGAGGGATCATTCTCAACACCGATTATCGAACATGATCTCAAGGCCCGCCTCCATGTGCCGCTAAAGGCGCAAGGTGACATTATCGGGGCGCTGAGCTGCTCCAGTTTGCAATCGGGCTGCTATTCGGCGCGGGATGTTGAAAACGCGCAGTCGATTGCCGATCTTCTGGCCCCATATTTCTTTGCAATCCGTGCTGCGGAACAGGCCAAGCGCTCGGCGATTGTCGAAACAGAAGCGCGGGCGCGCGAAGAGGGCTTGCGCTTTGGTGCCCTCAAACTCACTGAGGCTCTGGAGATTGAGCGGCATCGTATCGGCATGGATTTGCATGATCAGACGCTGGCCGATCTGACCCGGCTGGCGCGTCATGTCGAACGGCTGACGCGTGCACCTGACCTTTCCGGTGAACAACTGGAACCACTGTTTCGTGGCTTACAGCACTGCATGCAGGATTTGCGTCAAATCATTGAAGAAGCGAAACCTTCGGTGCTTCAACTTTTCGGTTTTGCGCAGGCAACTGAGAACCATCTTGATCGCTCGATCCGCGAAAGCGGTGCTTCCATCGAATGGTTTCTGGATGATTATAGTGAAGGCATGACGGAGAAGCTGGAGGAGACGGTTGCAACCTCGCTTTTCCGCATTGTCCAGGAAGCAATCAACAATGCCATCCGTCACGCTCTTGCCGGGGAAATCCGCGTTCGTCTTCGTGACAAGGGTGGGCGGCTTCTTGTTGAAGTCATGGATGACGGCATTGGCATGGACCGGCAGGCACAGCGTATTGGTCATGGCATTGACAATATGCGCACGCGGGCGCGGCTGATTTCGGCAAGCTTTGCCATCAGGAAAAATACGGAGGGTAGCGGCACATGCGTGACGATCCATCTGCCGCCGGAAATGTGTGAGCCAAATGGAGGGTAAGATGCAGGTTCTGATCGTGGAGGATGATCCGTTGCATCGCGCCTATTTAGGCGAGGCAATTCGGGCAGCATTGCCTGAGTGCAACGATGTGTTGGAGGCCGACAATGGTTCGGCGGGTGAGAAACTGGCACGGATGCATCGCTCTGCCCATATTGTGATGGATTTACAAATGAGCGGACGAAATGGCATCGAGGCAGCCCGCACAATCTGGAAGGAAAATCCGGAAACCCGCATTCTGTTCTGGTCGAATTATGCCGATGAAGCCTATGTGCGAGGCGTCTCGCGTATCGTGCCGGAAGGGGCTGCCTACGGCTATGTGCTGAAGTCGGCTTCTGATGACAAATTGCGGCTGGCATTGCGCAGCATTTTTGTCGAAGCGCAGTGCGTCATCGACCGCGAAGTGCGTGGGTTACAGCAGAAGAGCCTTGGTCACGCCAGCGGGTTCAGTGAAAGCGAATATGAAATTCTGATCGATATCGCGCTTGGTTTGACTGACCGTGTTATTGCGCGTCGCCGCAATCTGTCGCTCAGAAGCGTTCAGAACAGATTACAGCAACTCTATGAAAAGCTGGGTGTTTATCAGGATAAAGGCGAGCCGGAGGAAGGACGTTTCAACCTCCGTGCTCGTGCAGTAACTGTCGCGCTTCTGCGCAAGCTTTTGAATTACAGCGCGCTTGAACGCGCCGAAATTGAGCTGAATGACTGGATCAGCCGACAGCCGCCTTCAGGCGACGCTGCTCCAGATCGAGGCCGAGTTCCTTCGCGCGAGCAATGATGGGTACGAAGCGGCGCTGCTTCTTTTCTGCGTGATTTGAAGCAATGTCCGCGATACGGTGTTTCAGGAACGGATTGAGGAAGCGCTCGCGAACGGTAATAACATAGGCTTCCGCCTGTTCGCCTAAGCCATCAGCGGCAAAAACCGGCAGAACTTCTTCGCGCCAAAGCGCTTCGAGTTCATTGCGGATCGTTTCGTCATTCATGGCTTCCAGCACGATTTCATCCTTCGGACGATTACCGTTCAGCCATTGCTCGGCAATGAAAGTATGACCGAGATTCAGCAGATAGAGCTTGAGGCGCTCGTAAAGCGCAAGATTGTTCGTCACGACGATGTCGGGATGTGTGCAGGGGAGCGTGAGTCCGTCAGCCTGCTCGATGGCCCAGATCGCATAAGGTTCGGCGATGGCTCCGACCGGATCGATTGGTTCTGATACGATACGATCAACGAGGCTATTGGCAAAGACGCATTTGCTTTCAATCCATTGCGTGAAAGCCTTGGGCAAGCTCCAGCTTTCTGCAAGATCAAGCATAATCGAACGTAATCTGTCGCCATTGCGCGAGATGAGCTCGCAAGGGAAAATCGACAACGGCGCATCTGGATTGACCTGCCAGCGATGGTGCAGCAACACAAGCAGCTTCGCAGGGAAGCTTTTCGGCAGGCGGTCGGTCTCGGTCAGCAGAGAAACATCATCGCCGGCGTCGAGCTCAAAGCCTTTGTCGCCGGTATTGGACAAGATCACCTGAACCTGTGCAGCAAGGTCGCGGATCGCCTGCCAATCTGTATGAGCCGAATAGGCGGCAGTCACGCTTTTGGCTTGATGTTTCTCATCAACCGGTTCTCCACCCGCCAGGCCGCGAATAATGACCGGATAGCCTTCGCCGCTGTTGAGCGCTGCGATACGTCGCGCACTTTCTGGATTGGATGTGGTCTGTACGATTGCGACCGTGCCAATGGCATTGCCCTTTGCGAGCGCTTCCGAGATGAAGAAATCCGCATGTCCGAGCAGAAAGCGGCTCGTTCCGAACTGTAGAATCGATGGTTGATCGGTCATGAAGTCCTCCCTTGAATATGCTGGAATAGCTATTGCAGTGGGCAAAATTGGTCAAGCCACTCTTTAAAAGTGGTCTAAAGCGAACTGCGACAAAACTGACGAAATCATCAATATGTAGTAATAACAATGATATAAGTAATATTGCACTTTCGGTCTCTTCAAAATATGGTAAGGCCAATTTGGGAGAGAGCATGAGCGAGCATATCGGCTCCGTGGAACCACGGAGGCTTTACCAACAGATTGCCGACCGGGTCAGGCTGCTGATCCGCGAAGGGCATTTTCCGGCGGGAAGCAGGCTTCCCGCTGAACGCGAACTCGCGCATCAACTGGGCGTGTCGCGCCCGTCATTGCGTGAAGCACTCATCGCACTTGAAATTGCAGGTAATGTCGAAATTCGCATGGGTTCCGGCATCTATGTTGCTGCCGAAGAAACGCGGCTTCCGGCACAAGGCGGCTCAATTGGCGAAAGTCCACTTGAAATCATGCAGGCGCGTTCACTGGTAGAGGGTAGCGCTGTACTGATGGCTTGCAGCCATATCACACTCGACGCGCTGGAGCGGCTGCGCGGTAATCTCGATGCCATGCGGTTGCAGATCGAGGCTGAACGCAAACCTATTGAATTGGATCGGCAGTTCCATCTCATTATTGCCGAGCAGTCCGGTAATTCGGTTGTGACGCGTATTATACGCGACCTGTTTGACGAGCGGCATAGTCCGCTCACGGCGCAGATGCGTACGCGTTACGAGAATGCCGAAACATGGACATTTGCTTTGGCGGAACACGAGAAGATTTTTGCTGCACTGGAGGCGCGGGATCCGCTTCTGGCACAGGCAGCGATGCGAACACATTTGGATACATCAAAGCAGCGATGGATGGAAAACGAGCCCAGATAATGAGGCTCATATTGGTCGCTGTGGCGGTTTTGGGAGTGAGGTCAGAACAATGAACGATAAGGCTGTCTCGGCTGTAACGCCGGTAATCCTTTTGCATCCGTCCGACGATGTGGCGGTCGCGCGTATTTCGGTCCGTGCAGGCGACCCGATTGGGCTTGGCGATATCATCGCACGTGATCTGATCGGGCGTGGTCACAAAGTGGCTTTGCATGCCATTCCGCAAGGCAAGGAAGTCCTCAAATACGGGCAGGTGATTGGTGTTGCCACGCAAGATATTGCGGTTGGCGAGCACGTGCATCTGCACAACCTCGCAATGCTGCCTTCCGAGCACGAACACCAGTTTTCTGTCGATATCGAAGAACGCGGGATGCTGCCGGAAGAGAAACGTCGCCAGTTCATGGGTTATGATCGCGGCTTCGGTGGTGTCGGTACGCGTAACTATATCGGCGTCATTTCATCGGTAAACTGCTCGGCCACGGTTTCGCGCTATATTGCGGATTATTTTAACCGCATGGGCGGTCTCGATGGTTTTGAGAACGTCGACGGCGTGGTCGCACTGACGCATGGCAGCGGTTGTGCGCTCAACACCAAGTCGGAAGGCTATCGCCTGTTGACCCGCACCATTCAGGGCTATGCCAAGCATCCGAATTTCGGTGGCATTCTGTTGATCGGTCTTGGTTGCGAAACCAACCAGATCGCGCCGATCATGGAACATTATCGCATGGAAGAAGGTGCACGCCTTCGCACTATGACGATCCAGCAGCATGGCGGTACGCGCAAGACAATCGATCATGCGATTGCCGAGATCAAGGAAATGCTGCCGCTCGTGAATTCTGCCAAGCGCACGCCGCAGCCTTTATCGAAGCTGAAAGTAGCGCTCGAATGCGGCGGCTCGGATGGTTATTCCGGCATTTCTGCAAATCCAGCTCTGGGCTATGCCTCCGATTTGATCGTACGCAATGGTGGCACCACCGTTCTGGCAGAAACGCCTGAGATATATGGCGCTGAACATCTGCTGACACGGCGTGCGGTAACGCCAGCAGTTGCGGAAAAGCTGCTTCACCGCATTGACTGGTGGCGCGATTACACGGCTCGCAACGGTGATGAGCTCAACAACAATCCATCGCACGGAAACAAGCTTGGTGGCCTGACCACTATTCTCGAAAAATCGCTGGGTGCCGTTGCCAAGGGCGGCTCCATGCCTCTCAAGGCTGTCTACGAGTTTGCCGAAACCGTAACCGAACAGGGTTTCACTTTCATGGACACCCCGGGTTACGACCCGGTTGCCGTGACGGGGCAGGTGGCTGGCGGCTGCAATGTGATCTGCTTCACCACAGGACGCGGATCGGTTTCAGGCTTCAAGCCTGCACCCTGCATCAAGATCGCAACCAATTCCGAAATGTATGAACACATGAAGGAAGACATGGACTTCAATTGCGGTGGCATCGTCACGGGCGACGAAACCATCGAAGAGTCCGGCACGCGCATTTTTGAACACATTATCGCGGTGGCTTCCGGTGAGCAGACGCTCAGCGAAATTTACGACTATGGCGATAACGAATTCGTGCCATGGCAGGTCGGAGCCGTAACCTGATCCGCCCCATGCAATAAAAATGACAGGAATATTCTGATGGTCAAAGCTCTGCGTATCGAGAGCGAAAACGTTACCCGTTTTGCTGAAATTCCCGAAGCACCACTTCTGCCGGGCCATGTCCGTATCAGCGTGCGTCACGTGGGACTTTGCGGCAGCGATCTGAATACGTTCAAAGGGCTAAATCCACTCGTGGAACTTCCCCGTATTCCGGGTCACGAAATTGGTGGCGAGATCATCGAGGCAGGTGAGGGCGTGAGTGCTGCCTACGCCAAGGGCAAGCGCGTTATCGTGCTGCCTTACACCAATTGCGGCACCTGCTCGTCGTGCCGAAAAGGCAGATTGAATGCCTGCCGTTACAACAAGACGCTCGGTGTTCAGCAGAATGGTGGACTGGCAGAACAGATCGTACTGCCTGCCGAAAAGCTGATCCTGAATGATACGCTTGCGCCGCGTCATCTCGCACTGGTCGAACCGCTTTCGGTTGGTTTTCATGCGGTAGAACGCGGACGCGTTCAGGCTGGTGATACGGTCGCGGTTCTTGGCTGTGGCATGATCGGCATGGGCGTGCTCATTGGTGCCGTTGCGCGTGGTGCCAAGGTTATCGCGATTGATCCAAGTGCGGAAAAGCGTGAACTGGCTCTGAAGTTAGGCGCAACGCACGCTCTGCCGGGTGGCGAGGATGTCGTTGCCAAGGTGCAAGAACTGACCAGCGACGATGGCGTTGATGTGGCCTTTGAAGCGGTCGGATTGCCGATTACCTTCACGCAGGCTGTTGATCTGACGGGCTTTGCCGGTCGGGTTGTTTATGTCGGCTATTCCAAATCGCCGGTGACCTATCAGACCCAATTCTTCAATCTCAAAGAACTCGACATCATGGGATCGCGCAATGCGACACTCACTGATTTCGAAGCCGTTATCGCGCATCTGGAAAAGCTGGGGAACGACGCAGACCAGCTTATCTCGAAGGTGTTCCCCTTTGAGGATGCCGAACAGGCGCTGCCTTATTGGGATGGCGACCGCAACGTTCTGAAGATCATCATCGAACGTTACTGAAATCGAAGCGCATCTCCGTGCCAGGGAAGGAACGGCATGGAGATGATGCGGAGGAAACCGGCCTTAAGGCCATAAGTTGAGGACCCTAACGGGAGGATACCCATGAAGAAGTTTGTTACCGGCGCGATCGCGGCTGGCATGTTGCTGGCTGGAAGCATCGCTGCATATGCTGCGAATGTCTCGATCAAGGTTGCCTATGAAAACAATCCCGGCGAGCCTTTTGATCAGGTTATGCATTATTGGAAAGACGATCTCGCAAAGCGCAGCAATGGCGAAATCACGCTTGAGCTTTATCCAAGCTCGCAGCTCGGCTCCAAGAAAGATGTGACCGAGCAGGCCATGATGGGCCTCAACGTCGTGACCATTTCCGACGTCGGCTTTCTGGCCGAATATGACCCAGACCTCGGCGTGCTCTACGGTCCGTTCCTGACCGATGATCCGGCACAGCTTTTCAAGGTTTATGACGGTCCCTGGTTCAAGGAGAAGAGCGAAGAACTGAAAAAGAAGGGCATTCACATCGTAATGCCGAACTATCTTTACGGTATTCGCCAGATCATTTCCAAGAAGCCTATCCGTACGCCGGAAGACCTCAAGGGTATGAAGATCCGCGTGCCTAACAACGTCATGCAGATCAAAACCTTTGAAGCTATGGGTGCAACACCGACGCCGATGCCTCTGGGCGAAACCTTCCCAGCGCTCGCGCAGGGCGTGATTGATGGCGTTGAGAACCCGATTTCGGTTCTTTACGGCCAGAAGTTCCAGGAAGAAGCCAAATATCTGAGCAAGGTCGGCTATCTGACCAACGTTGCGCTCATCGTCGGCGGTGAAGCCTTCTTCTCGACGCTGCCGGAAGAACAGCTCAAGATGATCCATGAATCTGCTTACGATGCAGGTCTCTACAGCCAGAAGCTGACGATCGAAAAAGACAATGAAATGATCGAAAAGATGAAGGAAGCCGGTGTCGAGGTGATTGAAGTCGACCGTGCTCCTTTCAAGGCGCTTGCTGAAAAGGTCTACACGCAGTTCCCGGAATGGTCGCCAGGTCTTTACGAAAAGATCAAAGAAGAGCTGAAGAACTGACACATCTTAATTCGGATATTGCCATGTCGCAGTCTTACTGCGGCATGGCTCGATTATGGAATTTAATCCGATGAAACTTTTTGAAAAACTGATCGACTGGCTTGCAGCCGCTCCGCTGTTCATTCTGCTCGCGCTGTTTAATGTGGCGGTAGTGATGCGCTACTGGCTTCACCAGCCACTGCAATGGACGGAAGAAATTTCCGGCTTGCTGATGATCTGGATCATCATGCTTGGCAGTGTCGCAGCGGAACGCGACAACCAGCATCTTGCTATTCCGATGCTTGTAGAGATTCTGCCCGAAAAGGTCCGCGATGTGATTAATTCAATCATCTCGATCCTTTCTGGTTTGTTTCTGCTCTATGTGTCCTATGCCGGATACAAGCTGTCGGTAGCCGCTCAGTTCAAGGTGACTGACGTGCTGCGGATTTCCTATTACTGGATCGATATCGCAGTGCCTGTCGGTTTCGTCATCATCGCTCTTTACATGTTTACTGGCGCTTTCAAAACCTTGCGCGCCGCTTTTGCGGGAGGCAAGGCATGAACCTGACCACCATCGTTCTCATCATGCTGGCGCTGATCGCGCTCAACATGCGCCTTTACGTGGCCATTCTGATTGCGGTCTTTACCTATTTTATCTTCTTCAATCAGATGCCGATTGCAATCGCAGTTCAGCGGTTCATCAGCCCTGCCCAGAACACGTCGCTGCTTGCTATTCCGTTCTTCATCATGCTTGGTACGGTGATGTCACATACCGGCATTGCGGAACGTCTGATCAAAGTTGCAGATATTCTGGTTGGCCGTATGCGCGGCGGCATGGCGCTTACCAACATCATGGTTTCGACCCTGATGGGCGGTGTCAGTGCATCCAATCTGGCCGACAGCGCCATGTTGACCCGTATGATGGTGCCGGAAATGGTCAAGCGTGGCTATGACAAGGCATTCTCATGCGCGGTCACAGCAGCTGGTTCGCTTATCACTCCGATCATTCCTCCGGGTATCGCGCTGATCATCTATGGCCTGATTGCGGACGTTTCCATCGGCAAGATGTTCATGGCGGGTGTCATTCCGGGTATTCTCGGTGCCATCATCCTGATGTTTGCTGCTTATATCACCTCCGTGAAGCGTGGCTACAAGCCAAGTCGCGAGAAGCGAATGAGCGGTGCCGAGGTTGCATCCACACTTGCCTCTGCCTGGCCTGCTGTCGTGCTTTTGCTTGCAATCATTGGCGGTATTCGCCTCAACATCTTCACGCCGACAGAAGCCGGTGCTGTAGCGGTTACTCTGGTGCTGATTATCGGTTTTGTGATCTATCGCGAAATGCGCGTGTCGCATGTGGTGGATTCCCTGATCGAAACTGCCAAGTCCACAGCTTCGGTCATGCTGGTTATCATGGCGTCGTCAGCACTTGCCTGGGTGTTCTCGCTTGAGCAAGCCGGACAGTCGCTGATGCAGCTGATCTCGTCGTTCACCAGCAATCCTTACGCGTTTCTGTTGGCAGTCAATGTGATCCTGCTCGTGCTCGGTGCGCTGATTGAGGGCACTGCCCTGATGATTGTTCTGGTGCCGCTCCTGATGCCGACGGTAAAGGCTCTGGGCATCGATCCAGTACATTTCGGTATTATCGTCATTGTGAATCTGTCGATAGGTACGCTGACACCACCGGTTGGTACGGTCATGCTGATGGTGTGTAATATTGCGAAGGTCAGAGTGGGCGATTTCACCCGTCAGGCGTTCAGCATGTATCTGGGGCTGTTTATTTTGTTGGCTCTGATTACATACGTGCCTATGATCTCAACATTCCTGGCGCACTAAAAAGTAAAGCGCGGGAAAATTCCCGCGCTTTCTAGAGCATTTCCTGTTTTTCTTGAATCATTGGAAATGCTCTATCTCTTTGTTTTTTCTCATTATCCGACGCAAAACCGCTTCGCACTTTTGCTGGAAATGCTCTAATTCTATTACCAAGGGTTATCGACACGCGGCCATATTGGCCGCGTCATTTTTTGGTAATTCGTAGCTCTTGGATTGACCGGATAAGAACTCGGCGCATCAACATAGATGATCTCAGCCGCAATTGGCTCAAATCCCGCATGAAAATGATTGGTTGATTTGACGACCAGAATGTCTTTTAGCATCGGATCAATGCCGATATTGGAGAAAATATCCGGCTCGAATGTTTGCGTGCGGTTGGTGTTGAGAATGACATCTATCTCTGTCCCCTCAATTCGCACGACTGCCGAAGGTCCGAGCGTGACGCGACTAAGGCCAAAGCTCTGCCAGCCTTCGGGCAAAACTTTCATCACCGTCACGCGCGCATCAATCGGTTCTCCGGCTTGCGGACCAGATTTGCCGCCTATACGCAGATCAATCACTGCGCCTTCGCCTGCCGCATGGCAAAAAGTGACGGCCAGTGTATCCCATATGGTCGCAACAGCGGCTTTCTGGATGTTGCGCTCTATCAGCCTGCGCAGAATATGCGTGCCGTCGCCCGCAACACCACCACCTGGATTATCCCATACATCGGCAATCACTGCAGGCTTTGCAGGGTTGACGGTATGTGCTGCAATCGCACGGTCGATGCCATCGTCGATATTGTACATGGTCATCAATGTCTGCTCACGCATCCCGATAAGCTCTCGCCCCAGTTTTTCAGCGAGCGCATCGCCTTTTGCGCGGTCGTTATCAGTGACGACAAGAATACGTGTGCCCATTTCAGGGACATCTGCCGCCATGAAACCATGAATAACCGAGATGGAAAGTATGCCGTCCTTGCCATGCATGGCCTTTATGCGATCGATAAATGAGCGCATGGGTTCTTTGCTTGTCGGGAAAACCCCGATCATGCGGCAGTCGAAGGTAGAAATAACGGGCTTGATTTTGCCCTTCAATGTGTCAAGCGCCATAGACACGACATGTTCACCGCGCTCATAGAAATCCGTATGAGGAAATTCGAGGAAAGCGGCGTAAATATTCAGGTTTTCCACCCGCTTTTGCGTGAGATGACTATGCGGATCGAACTCGCTGGCGACCAGAATGTCAGGTCCCACGATTGCACGCACCCGTTCCAGCAAATCGCCTTCGCAATCGTCATAGCCTTGCGCGACCATGGCTCCATGCAGGCCAAGCACCACGGCATCGACCGGCATTGCAGCTTTCAACTGGTCGAGGATTTCATCGCGCAGTTCTTCAAAGGCTTGTTTCTGCAACAAGCCGCCCGGTTCCGCCCATGTGGCGGTGCCTTCGATAACGGTCAACCCTTCCGTAGCCGCTCGCTTTCGCAATGCAACAATTGGCGATGAACACAGCGTCGGCGTATCAGGGTGTTTGCCCGGTACCGCATAGAAAGCCATTTCAAACGACGCGCGGTCGGTTGGTACGGGCGAAAAGGTGTTGGTTTCAGTAGCAAGCGACGCGGTGAAAATACGCATATGGTCTGCCTGGGTTATTTTTGCGGTGCGTAAGCGATGGCTTCAATCTCGATCTTGATGTCAATCATCAGACGGGATTCGACCGTTGTGCGTGCTGGAGGATCTTTCGGGAAATAGGTTGCATAAACCGCATTCATACGCCCGAAATCACGCGCATCTTCGAGCCAGATGGTCGTCTTGACGACATCTTCCATGCTAGCCCCTGCAAGGGCTAATGCTGCTTTGACATTTTCGAGCACCTGCGCGGTTTGCGCTTCGATGCCGCCTTCGACAATCCTGCCATTTGCTCCCATAGGCACCTGACCGGAAATATAGACGGTGTCGCCAGCGCGCACGGCGGGAGAAAGCGGCACATGTGATGCGCCGAATGCCTGTTTCTTGGACATGTTGAACTCCGCTTATTTTACAGCGCCGAGCGAAAGACCTTTGATGAGGTAACGCTGCAGCCATATGAATAGGATCGCGACGGGTAGAGTGGCGACGAGTGTTGCGGCCATGACATAGTGCCATTCAACGGTGTAGCGGCCCGCCACCAACGAGAAAACCTGGATTGGAAGCGTATAGCTGCTCTGACTGCGCAACATGGTAAGCGCCACCACGAATTCGTTCCATGCATTGATGAAAGTGAAGATCGCGGTTACGGCGATGGCCGGTATGCAGAGCGGCAGGAACACTTTGACGAGCGTTTTGAAGCGGCCAGCTCCTTCCATCCATGACGCTTCTTCAAGGTCTTTTGGAATGGTGTCAAAATAGCTCTGTAGCATCCAGACAGTGAAGGCGATGTTGAAGGCCATGTAAATCGCGCCAACCGCCGTAACACTCTCGATCAATCCGTAAGCTGCAAGCAGGCGGAACAGGCCAAGCACCAGCACGATTGGCGATATCATCTGCGAAATGAGCAGGAACTGACGGAATGCGCCGTGGCCCGCAAAGCGAAAGCGTGACATGGCATAGGCCGCTGGAATGGACACGATGATCGCTCCAACGGAAGCGATGACCGATACATAGAACGAGTTCAGCAATGCATTGCCAAAGCCGGTTCGCACCCACATTTCAGAGAAATTCTGCCAGCGGAATTCGCTTGGCCACCATGTTGGCGACAGGACTTCCTGAGGTGGCTTAACTGCGGTCAAAAACATGACCGCAAAAGGAAACAGCGTCAGCACGATCAGCGGAGCGAGAATGATCCAGGCAAGGATGGTGCGTTTGATTTTGGATGCGATCATGTGCGTTCGCTCCGCATGGATAGCCGGATATAGAAGGCTGTGAAAACCAGAAGGATGGCGAGCATGATCAGCGAGACCGCCGAGGCTTCACCGAGTTTTCCGAGCCTGAAAGCCAGCTTGTAAAGGTGGGTCACAAGAATATCGGTCGTGTTTGCCGGTCCGCCCTGGGTCATTACCCAGATGATCGGGAACGAATTGAACACATAGATCGTGTTGAGCACGATTGCGATGTTCACGAATGGCTTGAGTAGCGGCAAGGTGATTTCACGAAACTGCTGCCAGAGACTGGCACCTTCCAAGGAAGAAGCTTCGTAAAGATCGTCTGGAATGGAAGAGAGGCCGCCTAGAAAAATCGTGGTTGTGAACGGCACGGTCACCAGAATACCAACCAGCACCTGCATTGGAAAGGCGGTGGTAGCGCTGGCCAGCCACTGAATATTGCTGTCGATAATGCCGAGATTGCGCAGTGCGGAGTTAAGCATTCCGCTTTCGCCGTTCAGCGCCCAGCGCCAGACAATTGCCGTCATGGTCAAAGAGACAGCCCATGGCAGCATAACGATGACGCGTGCGACGGATCGACCGTAAAAATCCATATTCAGGATGATCGCGACTGGTATCGATACGACAAGGGCACCGCCAACAACGGCTACGGTCCATACGGCTGTTCGCCACAATGCATTCAGAAAATCGGGTGATGCGAAAAGGGCAGTGAAGTTTGCACCATCGTTGAAATCGCGCAATTGCCCGAAACGGTTCACATCATGGGTGGCGATCTCAAAGAGATGCACGACCGGCCAGAAGATCACTACCGCAGCCAGCAGCAGGCTTGGCAAGATCAGAAAATAGGGCAGGGTGCGATTTTGCATCGGCCAAAAATTCCACGGAATAAAAGGGACCCGGCAGCAGAACAGTTTAAACTGTCTACAGTTTCCGTCCGCTGCCGGGGTGATGGGATTACTTCTTCAGGATTGCATCCGCCTTGGCGGCAGCTTCCTTAAGAACAGCTTCCGGTTCGCCCTGACCAAGATAGATGCTCTGCATCGCATTGGACGTGATATCGGCGATTTCTTCCCAACCCGGAATGATTGGCGCAAAGCGCGCATCAGGAAGCAGGGCAGTGAAAGCAGCGAGATCGGCATTATTGACGTAATAATCCATCTTCGCTTCTTCCTTGTTTACAGGCAGGAAGCCTTCACCCTGTGTAAACTTGGCGCGCCATTCTGTTTGGAACAGGAAGTCGAGAACTTTCCAGGCCTCTTCCTTGTTCTTCGAGTTCTGGAACATGATAACGGAGTCCGTTACGCCATAAGTGCCGCGAGCACCCGTTGGACCAGCAGGAATTGCAGTCACACCATATTTCAGATTTGGTGCTTCTTCCTTGATCTGGTTCGACAGGAACGGCGCGGTGATCATCATGCCGACCTTGCCCTGCTTGAAGAGATTCTGTACATCTTCACGAGCATAGGAGGTGACACCTGGTTGTGTCAGGCCGCCATCAATCATCGACTTATAGAGCTTGGCTGCTTCAAGAGCGCCCGGCGTGCTCAGGCCTGAAGTGCCATCCTTGTTGAGGATTTCCGCACCCTGTGACCACATCGCGTAATAGTAATAAACGTCAGTTTCGATTTCTTTGCCCTGAAGGCCGAAACCATAGTTTTCACCACCAAGCGCTTTGATCTTTTCAGCAGCAGCTTTGACTTCATCCCAGTTTGCAGGAGGGTTGGCGACGCCAGCTTTCTCCAGCAGATCCTTGTTGTAGTACATAGCGCGTGCAGATGCTGCGATCGGCAGGCCGTATGTCTTGTCTTCCAGCACCGAAGGCGACAGGAATGTTTCGATGAAACGACCCTTGAATGCATCGTCCATATAGCCGTCAAGCGGCTCCGCGATGCCCTGCTGTACGAAGTCGATCAGCCAGCGCGTACCAATGATCGAAAGATCGGCATTGGTGCCAGCTGAAATGTCGGTGGTTAGTTTCTGCAGAAGTACGTCCCATGGCACGACTTCAAAATTAAGCGTGATGCCGGGGTTTGCGGCTTCAAAAGCCTTCTTTACTTCCTCAAAATATGGGCCGGTCTTCGAGCTGTACTCAGCGACCGTCATACGCACTTCGCCGGCCTGTGCGGCTGAACCAAGTGCCAGAATGCTCAATCCAGCCAAAAGGCCGGCCTTCCATTTATTGATAGACATTTTCCCGTTCCCTTGTTTGCCCATGCTTCATGTGAAGACGTCTTGATTTTTGTTATTTTCTTACATTATCGGCAAATTTTGCGCTTTCAAGTAAAAAGTTTTGTTGCAAACTTACATTTTCACTTTTAGGCTGGCCTGAATAAGTATGCGCGAAAAGTGCTTTAAAAGGGGAAGAGAGTGGAGCATTCAGGCGAATTTGCCGGAAAATCCGTATTGATTACCGGTGCCGGGGGCGGTGTCGGCACTGCGCTTGTGAAAATGTTTTCATCGCGCGGGGCAAAAATTATCGGCTGTGATTCCACTCTGGATGTCATGCAGGCTGATAATTTTTACAGTCGTCATGCATTTGACCTGCTTGACCGCAACTCGCTGCAGTCTGCCGTAAACGCCATTACAGATGCCGACGGCGTGCCTGATATTGTTATCAACAATGCCGGATGGACCCGGGCTGAATCATTTGAAGAGCTTGATCAGGCGCGAATCAATCAGGAGATTGATCTCAATCTCACTGGGGTCTGTTCGTTTTCTGCAGCGCTTGCACAGAAGATGGCGGCCAATGGCCGTGGTGCTTTTGTCTTTATATCCTCGGTTAACTCGCTTTCGCATTTCGGCAATCCAGCCTATGCGGCAGCCAAGGCCGGCATAAACGCTTTCGCACGCGCTCTTGCAGTTGAATATGGGCAACAGGGATTGCGTGCCAATGTGGTGTGCCCTGGCTCAATCCATACACCGGCATGGGATCATCGCATCAAGAATGACCCTGCCGTTTTCGACAAGCTCAAGCGTCTTTATCCGCTGGGCCGTATTGTCAACGTTAATGAGGTGGCCGAAGCGGTTGCCTTTCTCGCATCTGACCGGGCGTCCGGCATAACCGGCACAATTCTGCCCGTTGATGCCGGACTGATGGCCGGTTGCAGGCCTTTTATTGAAGATATCTTAGGTGGGAACTGAGTGATGAAAAATGTTTCCCTGCGTGGAATTACCAAATCTTTCGGACAGATGAATGTTCTGGATCGCGTTGATCTGGAGATTGAGGATGGCGAGTTTCTCGTCCTCGTTGGTCCGTCCGGCTGTGGTAAGTCCACACTTTTGCGTATGGTTGCGGGACTGGAGCCGATTTCCAGTGGCGATCTGATCATTGGCGGCGAACGCGCCAATGAATTGCCGCCGCAAAAACGCAATATCGCGATGGTGTTCCAGTCTTATGCGTTGTTTCCGCATATGACGGCACGAGAGAATATCGGTTTTGGCCCACGCATTCGGGGCGAGGATAGCTCGACCACAGCAACAAAGGTGGACAAAGCTGCATCGATTCTCAATTTACACTCTTATCTCGACCGCTATCCGCGCCAGCTTTCAGGTGGTCAGCGCCAGCGTGTTGCGATGGGCCGGGCAATTGTGCGCGAACCATCAGTGTTCCTGTTCGATGAACCCTTGTCCAATCTGGATGCTCAGCTTCGAGTACAGATGCGTACTGAAATCAAGGCGCTGCATCATCGGCTGAAATCAACGGTAATCTATGTGACACATGATCAGATCGAAGCCATGACCATGGCCGACCGCATCGTTGTTATGAATCAGGGTAAGATTCAGCAGATCGGTGCACCGCTTGAACTGTATGATCGACCTGCAAACAAATTTGTGGCGGGGTTCATCGGATCACCGTCAATGAGCTTCATTCCGGGTGCTGTGATCGAGGGTGGCAAGTTCCGCACAACTGACGGCGAAGAGATTTCTACGCCGGGACGCAAGACATCGGAGCGTGGCGCGGAGCTGGGTATCAGGCCGGAAAATTTCATCATCGCGAAAGACGGCGAGGGGCTGACGCTTGCTATTGAGGTGGTCGAACCGACGGGGCCGGAAACCCATGTTTATGGAAAAATTGCCGGTGAAGCTGTGCGGGCTGTATTCCGTGAGCGAATTCACCTTGCACCGGGAGAGCGAGTCCCTGTAACGGCGAAGCCCGAACACATCCATCTCTTTGATAAGGAAAGCGGTTTACCGCTGTAGAACTCGTATGAGCAAGGTTGCGGACATCATCACAAGGCTTCATGCCGCAGCACAGGAGGGGTCGAAATCCGACCGTCGACTGGCTGCACTGGTGTTGTCTGATCCTGATTATGCATCCAAGGCGGCCATATCTGAAATCGCGGCTCGTGCTGAAGTAAGTGAACCAACAGTCACACGGTTCTGTCGTGGGCTGGGCTGCGACGGTGTGCGCGATTTCAAGTTTTTTCTGGCACAGGCACTGGCAATTGGTGGTCAATATCTGACGGCGGAAGCGCCCGCCCGCGATATTCGCGAGGCGCGTATCGCTGCGGCAGTTACAGATGCGGCGGTTGCGGCTATTCATCGTGCCAGCGATAATCTGGATATGTCTGTCGTCATGAAAATTGCCGAGCGGATAGCTGTGTCAGGCTCGGTTCTTTGCTTAGGCTCGGGCGGCATTTCTTCTATGATGGCGACAGAGTTGCAAAATCGACTGTTCCGACTGGGGATTCCTGTTCTGGCGCAGGTGGATGGGCAGTTGCAGCGTATGTACGCGGCAGTGGCGACGCGAGATACGACGGTAATTGCATTCTCGGTTTCGGGTTATGCCCGCTCTGTGGTCGAAGCGATTTTGGTCGCCCGGCAATATGGTGCGGAAACTGTGGCGATCACCGCGCAAGAATCTGATCTCGCAAAGGCAGCCAATACGGTCATTCCGTTTCAAGCCGATGAAGACGGTAATTTGTATAAGCCGACATCGTCGCGGTTTGCCTTGATGGCAATACTCGACATGATTGCGACTGCAACGGCTGAAGTTCATGGGCCGAAAGTGCTTGAGAGCCTGCGCCGCATCAAGCACAGTTTGAACACACTCAAGATAGACGATCCGCGCTTGCCCTTGGGTGACTGATGGGTGACGGATGGGAGACTGACCAATGACACGGCCTAAAACTGTCCACGAAATCGATACGCCTGCTATTCTGATTGATGTTAATCGTGTTCAGGCCAACATCAAGAAAGCGCAGGCTCATGCCGATGCGATTGGCGTAAAGCTTCGCCCGCACATCAAAACGCATAAACTGCCGTTCTTTGCGCGCCGTCAGCTTGAAGCGGGTGCTGTGGGGATTACCTGCCAGAAGCTTGGCGAGGCTGAGGTTATGGCAGATGCGGGAATTGTCGATATTTTCCTGCCCTATAATATTCTGGGTAAGGAAAAGCTCGACAGGCTCTATGCTCTTCATCAGCGCATCTCAATCTCCGTCACGGTCGATAACTCCACGAGCCTCGAAGGACTCGTATCGCGGTTTAACAATGAAGGGCGTCCGCTCACTGTATTGGTCGAATGCGATACCGGCATGGGGCGCTGCGGTGTTCAAACACCTGAAGAGGCGCTGGAACTCGCGCGTCAGATCGAGCAGAGTAAGGGGCTCAGGTTTGGTGGGTTGATGACTTATCCGGCGACGGGCAAAGCTGAACAGGCTGAACAATGGCTTGTTCAGGCACGTGATCTCCTCGCTGCGAACAACATCCAATGTGAAACCATTTCAAGCGGCGGCACGCCGGATATGTGGCGTTCTCCAAAGGAGAGCGTGATCACGGAATATCGGCCTGGCACTTATATTTATTTCGACCGCTATCAAGTCGCAAAGGGAGCGGCAACGCTCGATGACTGCGCATTGACCGTGCTGTCAACAATCGTCAGTCACCCGACACCTGATCGTGCGATTATCGATGCCGGTTCCAAGGCGCTTTCAAGCGACACTCTCGGTTTCGCTGATTTCGGAGAACTGGCCGGGAGGACTGATGCTCGTGTCACAGGCCTAAGTGAAGAACATGGTACGCTTAAGGGCGATATTACCGGGTTGAAAGTGGGTGACAAGGTGCGGGTCATTCCCGATCATGTCTGTGTGGTGTCCAATCTCTTTGATGAGGTGCATCTCATATCTGGCGATGATGTTATCGACATCTTGCCGGTGGCTGCACGTGGAAAGCTGAATTAATTAGGGGGGCGAGTATGAAAGAAGTCATCAATCCATTTGCAGGCGACAAAGATCGTGGGCAGATTTGGGAAATGCTCGTGCGCCGCGATATCGAGGCATTTGTAGGCCAAAACTGGGCGCTTGTTGCCGATGATTTTGATGAGGCGCGGTTCTTGGGCATTCATGCGCATGGAGAGGCTAATCCTGATAAGTGGGATGCGGCTTTTCCAACCTTGACCGCCTATCGCGATGAATGGTTGCGCCAGGCTGCCGAGAGTGCGGCGACTGAATATGCCGAATCTCTGGCTGACGGCGTGTTCCGCGCAACGAATCTTGGCGTCATTGACATCAATGGCGACGTTGCTGTCGCGCGCAAAAAGTTCGATGGCACGATCAAAAAAGCAGATGGAACCCATGATCGGCTGGATTGGCAGACACTTTATTTTTGCCGTCGGCACGGAGAGCGTTGGCGTATTACGGGCTTCATTGGATATATGGTTAATAGCTAATTCAGCCCGGTTTGAACGGGAGGATTTTATGGGCGCGGATCGCTTGATCTGCGCCCATTTTTCTGGCAAATGGCGTCAGATAAGGCAAAAGTATAATCACACAAATTTACTGCAATTAAGAGAAATTATATTCTACGAATACTAAATTGCCTCATGTCGCAGCTAATTGCATATTTGTCGCAGCCCGCTCGTGTGCAGCGCTTTCACAGGATTACTATTATTGGCAGGCTAGCCGATTATTTCTGATAATCGGATGTGTCGGTTAGTCCGCATATTTCGTCGCGCAACCCATCAAAAACAAACAAGGGGACGGGTCGCGCAAAGATGAATCCATGACTGTGGGTGGACATGTCGGGAAATGGTCTATATAAATACGTCACACCAATCGCTAATCATTCTCTGTGGGTCGTTCGCTGCCTGCAAGTTGCGCATGTCCAATTCGCGCAAGAATGAAGAAATAATGATGTTAAAAAGGAGATTAAACCTGCCTGCACAGCGGGGTTAAACATAATGCATGGTATTTTATACAAGGAAGATAGTATGAAGTCGCCTGCTAAGACAAAGATAAGCTTGAATGGCGTGTTTAAAGTCTTCGGCGACGATCCGGAGCGCGCAATGCAGGAATTGCGTGCAGGTAAATCAAAAGCCCAGATTCATAGTGATCATGGTGCTACAATCGGCGTAGATGACGCGACCTTCGATATTAAAGAGGGTGAAGTATTCGTCATTATGGGCCTCTCAGGCTCAGGTAAATCCACACTTCTGCGCCTGCTCAATCGCCTTATCGAACCGACTGATGGTTCCATCGAAGTTGATGGTCGTGACATTGTCAAAATGTCGAAGCGCGAGCTGATTGATCTCCGCCGCCGCGACATGAGCATGGTGTTTCAGTCTTTTGCGCTGCTTCCCAATCGTACGGTGCTGAACAACGCTTCTTTCGGCCTCGAAGTGGCCGGAATGGGTGAAGCCGAGCGCCACGAGAAAGCACTAAAAGCGCTGGCGGCTGTGGGGCTCGAACCCTATGCCAATAGTATGCCTGATCAGCTTTCAGGCGGTATGAAGCAACGTGTCGGCCTTGCGAGAGCGCTGGCGAGTGAGCCAACAATCCTCCTCATGGATGAAGCTTTCTCTGCGCTCGATCCTTTGATCCGCACGGAAATGCAGGATGAGCTGAAAAGGCTTCAAGCCGAGCATAGCCGCACGATTATCTTCGTGAGTCATGATCTCGACGAAGCCATGCGCATAGGTGATCGTATCTGCATCATGCAGCACGGTAAGGTCGTGCAGGTTGGAACGCCAAACGAAATCGTTTCCTCGCCTGCCAATGATTACGTCCGCTCATTTTTCCGCAACGTCGATGTTTCGCGCGTTTTCAAAGCGTCCGATGTCGCGCGGGACGACGAACTGATCATGTTCGATCCGGCACAGATGGCCTCCGCCCTTAAGCGTCTTGATGCAAGCGGACAGACATATGGCGTTTTGCTTGACGCTGACAGGATTTATCGCGGTGTCGTTACGCGTGATGCTCTTGCCAGTGGCAGTTTCAAATTGGGTGATGATCAACTTGACAGCGCCGCCGCTATACAGGCCGACGCGCCACTTTCCGGACTTTTGACGCGTGTCGCTGAAAGCCCATGGCCAGTGCCAGTGACTGATCGGAACAATCGATATCTCGGGGCGATCAGCAAGTCGGCACTCCTTGAAACACTCGGCCGTGCTGGCTGATTTTGACACGTATATGCCTGTCGGGCAAAAGCCCGGCATTTTACAGGATTGGTCCAATCCAGAGGCAACAAAATCTGAAATGGACGGTAAAATATGGATTTGAATTTTAGTATTGGCGGATGGGCAGACGTGGTGGTCAACTACATTCTTGACCACTTTACGCCAGCGCTCGATATGATCGCCGCCACAATCGGTTTCGTCACAGACGGAATTCAGAATACACTTCTTTCCATCCCACCTGTGGCGGGCATCGGAATTCTCACTTTGCTTGCGCTTTGGCGTGTGAGCTGGAAGTTTGCAATTTTCACCGCACTCGCACTGGCCCTCATCATTCATATGGGGCTGTGGAGTGGCACAATGGAAAGCTTGTCGCTGGTGCTGGCTTCCACAATCATCGCGGTGGTGATTGGTATTCCGCTTGGTATTGCCATGGCCCGCAGCGATACGGTGGCTTCCATCGTTCGCCCTGTGCTTGATCTCATGCAGACCATGCCTGCATTCGTATATCTCATTCCGGCAGCAATGTTTTTCGGTCTCGGTGCCGTGCCGGGTACGATTGCGACCGTGATCTTCGCGATGCCGCCGGTTGTGCGTCTCACCAATCTCGGTATTCGTCAGGTTCACGCCGAGTTCGTTGAAGCAGGATTGGCATTTGGCTGTACCTCGCGGCAGCTGCTGTTCAAGGTTCAGCTTCCCAATGCCATGCCATCAATCATGGCGGGTATGAACCAGACAATCATGCTGTCGCTTTCGATGGTGGTGATTGCATCGATGATTGGTGCTGGTGGTCTTGGGAACACGGTTCTTACGGGTATTCAGCGTCTCGATGTGGGCAAGGGCTTTGAGGGCGGTCTCGCCGTGGTCATTCTGGCAGTCATTCTTGACCGCATCACACAAAGCTTTGGCAAAGGAAATTCGGGGGGCTTGTTGGGCTTCTTCAAAAGGCTGTCCTTTATGAAAAAGACAGCGGGTGAGCAGTCCTCATCTGCGCTCCGCAAGCAGGAAGTATGAATAACAATAGAGCGCATCCCGAAAAGTGTGAAACGGTTTTCGGACAAAGATGCGCGTTAAAACAAATATTTAGAGCGCCGATCTGATCCATTCAGATCGAAACACGCTCTAAACGGGAACGACAGTTAATCGAAAAAGGAGAAGCCATGTTAGGAAAGCTGACAAAATTCGGTCTCGCAGCAGTAGTTGCAGGCAGCATGACTGCCGGAGCGGCTTTCGCGCAAGATAGCAAAACAGTCAAAATCGGCTGGGCTCCATGGTCTGATGCTGAATTTGTGACCAAACTTGCCGCAAAGCTTATCGAGGACAATCTCGGTCAGAAAGTTGAACTGGTGCAGACCGATGTTGCACCGCTTTACCAGGGTGTAAGCCGTGGTGACATTGATGCGATGATGATGGCGTGGTTGCCTGAAACCCATGCGGATTATTACAAGCGCGTCGAAGACAAGGTCGAAAACCTCGGTCCACTGTATGAAGGTGCGAAGCTTGGCTGGATCGTTCCGGACTATATTCCTGAAAGCGAAATCAGCTCGATTGAAGATTTGAAAAAGCCGGAAGTTCGAGAGAAGCTGAAGGGCGAAATTCAGGGTATCGATCCGGGTGCAGGCTTGACCCGCCTGTCGGACGAAGCAATCAAGAAATATGGACTGGACTATAAGCTGAATATTTCCAGTGAAGCCGCGATGTTGACGACTGTCGACCGTGCGACACGTTCCGATGGCTGGTTTGTTGCCACGTCATGGAGCCCACACTGGATGTTCGGCAAATATAAGCTGCGTTATATTGCTGATCCGGAAGGTGCATTGGGTGGCGCAGAACACGTCGATGCAATTGCACGCAAGGGCTTCAAGGAAGACAACCCTAAAGCAGCAGCATTTCTTTCAAAGATGAGCATTCCGATCAACGAGCTTGAAACCGCAATGTTTGAAGCGCAGGAAACATCTTATGAAAAGGCTGTCGACAAGTACATTGCCGAACATCCTGATCGGATCAAGGAATGGCTGGCTGAATAACAAATCGGTCGGCAATGAATAGAATAAAGCCCCGGCAAATGCCGGGGCTTTTTGCATTTGTGATGTTCAGTAAAATGAAAAGGAGCAGGCTCCTCCCCAAGAACCTGCTCCTTAATGCATCGCCCCCCGCCAAGGGTTGGTCGATGCTTGACGTAATACTATCAAGATTAGGACTAACTCATTGAGGTCGCTAAATCTTGTGTGGCAACTTTAACGCACGTTTTATTATGGATGCAACTAGATTCTGGCTCTTCTTATATCAAATTAGACATTTTTAGGGTTTGCCGGAAAAGCTGATATTTCTACGGGTTTTTCATTCAAGCCCGCAAGCGCGCAGAAAAAGCGTAGAAACTTCTTTTTCAATGCGATCAAGATCGAGCGGCTCGTCGTTGCTCAGTTCCATCATACTGCGGACCTGCGTTTCAAAATCTGCATAATGCTGGGTGACAGCCCATATATGCATTTGAAACAACAGCGGATCGACCGGCTTGATACGGCCATCATCTACCCATGACTGGATGAGCTTTACCGCGTTGTGCGTTGCATTGACATGCTTTGCCCAGTGACGGCGGAGATAGGGTGCACCGTTGGCAATTTCGGTGGTGAATAGGCGCGAGGCCTTGGGGTTATTCTGACTGTATACGAGCTTTGCTCGAATATATTGCCGGATCACCTTTGCCGGGTCTTCCTCGGAGCTGGCACCGAGGAAGATATCCTCCCACTCATCGAGGATGAAGATGATGATATCTTCGTAAAGCTCTTCCTTACTGGAAATATAGTAATGAAGCTGCGGCTTGGTCAGGCCTGCGCGATGTGCGATGCCCTGCGTTGATGCGCCCACCAGTCCTTTTTCCGCAAATTCATCGATAGCGGCTGTGCGAATAGCACCTTGAATGCGACGCCTGCGACCGAGAACCTTGTCTCGTCCGGTGAGTTCGTTATCGTCATTCTCGTTGTCGGTTGTCATATCCGCCAGCCAGGATCGGAAGGGAAGCCGCCCTGGCGGCTCCCCGATTTAGTTGGAGGCGCTTATTGGCCCAGTTGCTTCTTGATGTCGAGACCTGCGCCTTTGTTTACGAACGCATCGGTGGCAACTTTGGTCATGTCCAGTTCGTCGCCACTCACGATTCCGGACTTGCGCGCTAGCTCATAGAACTCCTTGACGCGGTTCATGTCGATTGCGCCGATGCCCTTTTCCAGCGTGTCACCGCTGTCGATAAGCTTTAGGTCCTTGAGGCGTGCAAGTTCGGCATCCAGCGTTTCCTTGCTCATGTCAGCGTTGTCCTTGAGGATCAGCTCATAAGCCTTGCTGTTGTCGCCATAGAGGAAGTTGGTCCAGCCTTCGATGGAAGCCGTCACAAAGCGCTGTACGAGGTCAGGGTTCTTTTCGATGAGATCCTGACGCGTTTCGATCGTGTTGGCATAGGTGCTGTAACCCTGATCAGCGAGCAGGAAGGTTGTGACCTTTGCGCCTTCTTTCTCTGCATAGATCGGCTCGGCAGTCGCATAGGCCTGCTGCACGGTCTTCTTGTCGCTGAGGAACTGCGCGAGGCTATAGCCATATGGACGAAGCTGCTCGTCCTTGAAACCGAAATCCTTTACCAGCCACGGCCAGAACGAGAACTGACCATCCTTGGAAATCAGGATGGTTTCCGCATTGGCGAGATCTTTGAAATCCTTGTATTCGCCTTCATGCGCCATCAGCGCCTGCGGATCTTTCTGATAGAAAGCCGCGACAACCGTTGTTGGCACGCCATTGGCAACATTGTTGAAAGACAAAAGCAGATTGCCGGTCAGCAGAAAGTCGAGACGACCAGCGGCAAGCATTGGACGGTTGTTGACCTGTGGCCCGCCCATTTCGATCTTCACGTCGAGGCCGTATTTTTCATAGGTTCCATCGGCGAGGGCCTGATAGAAACCGCCATGACCTGCCTGTGCCAGCCAGTTGGTGCCGAGCGTTACTTTGTCGAGCGCATAGGCCATTTGCGCGGAAAGGCCCATAGAGAGCGCAGCAAGAGCTGCGAGCGCTGCAACGAGTGTCTTTTTCATTTTGGTTCCCCTTGTTCTAGTTCTTCATTGCCATGTCGGCTGTCCAGCCGCGGGTTTTGCCGGGATTGAGCAGACCATAAGGATCGGCCTGCTTCTTGAATTCGATCTGCACGCTGTCGATTTCCTTCATGCCGCCGTCTTCGATCGTATAGGCGTGAGGATCGTAGATATCGCAGCCGTCAACCTGTTCCAGCTCTTCGATGAGGCGATACATTTCATCACGGCCTTCAAAGCGCACAAGCGGAAGTGCAAAAATTTGCACTTCGCCTTCAAGACGCGCCATTTCGTGATGCATATATTGCGTTTCGCCATAGCGTTCGATCTGTCGATTGACCAGTGCCACATCAAACGGGCGAGGGTAGGCAACCTGTAAATAGGTCCAGCCCGGTTCAGCTTTCAGCGCCTGAAGGGTTGTGTGGTTCCAACCACATTCATAGGCAGGCTGAAGACCTGCCTTGTGCAGTTCATCCAGCGTCATTGAGAACGAAACCTTGCCGCCGAACTCTGTGGCGAGCGTCTCAAAACGTGCCACTTCTTCCGGCGCTATCATCGCAAAAACCGCATCTTTTTCGGATGGGAAGAGTTCGCCAAATTTAGTGTAGAAGCGCGCAAAACGGCGATCCACAGTCGTCAGCAGATAGCAGTCGAGGTTGTCTTCCAGTGCCTTCAGGCAGAAGTTTAGCGTTGCCTCATAAGTATCGAATAATGCTGCCGTATGCACCCATTCTGTTGCTTTCGTCAGGCCGATTTCAAGCTCAAGAATAATGCCGTTGGTACCATAAGCGTGCTGCACCTTGTGGATGTCACGACCTGTCAGTTCGATAATTTTTGGTTCTGGTTCAACAGTGAGAACCTTCACGGAAAAGACGTTTCCATCGTCGCGCAACATACCATGGCGCAGCGAACCAATGCCGCCCGAACCGCCTGAGAAAAAGCCGCCAATAGTGGCGATGCGGCGGGTCGACGGATACATCAGCAGTTCCTGCCCCGTTTCGCGCACAGCATCGTCGAGGCGGGAAATACGTGCACCGCCTTCAACACGAACCTTGCCCGGCTCAATCGCGATGATGCGGTCGATCTTGGTCATATCAAGAATGACGCCGCCTTCAAGCGGAACGCATTGGCCATAATTGCCGGTGCCGCCACCGCGAACGGTGATCGGAATGCGAAGTTTGGCGGCAGCGGCTGCCACACGGCGCACTTCATCCTGATCTTTCGGGATAACGACGAGATCGCCGAGATAATGACCGATATCTTCGGTCAGGATCGGGCTGTACCAGAAATAATCGCGGGACCGCAGTTCGACCTGCTTAGGGTCGTCATAAATGCGGATACCTTCGATTTCGGCGCGAAATGCTGCCCAGTCATAGATGCGCTGTGGTGCGACAGAATTCATGGGGTTCTCCGATTAAATTATAGTTCCATCACGCCAGATGACGCGACGCGCCTGCGGACGGCTGATGAGGTCGTTAATGTCTGTGGCGTCATGCCAGATGAAATTCGCGGTCCCGCCTGCCGACAGCCCATGTACGCGGTCGCTTCCAATGAAACGGGCGGGTAGGGTGGTGATGCTGTCGAGCCATTCATCCGGCTCAAGATGGCAGACCGGGGCTGCGAGACGCAGAACCGAAAGCGGATCGTAATCGCCATAGGGATAGAAAGCGTCGCGCACATTGTCGGAGCCAAGCATGGCGTCCATACCCGCCCGACGCGCTTCTTTGAGCGGCGCTACACCGCGAAGGCGAGGCGACTTTCCGCCAAGCCTGTCTTGCAGATAAAGATTGGAAGTCGGCAGCGAAACGAGTGCGGTTCCCGCATCCGCTGCAGCATCGAGAATGCGGCTCAGTTCTTCCGGTGAACGCAGCGAAAGCGAGCAAGCATGGCCACAAAGGACACGGTCCGCCATCTTGTGGCGCTTGGTTGCAGCAACGATCAGCGAGAAGCCGTCAGCCTCCGGTTCAAGCCCTTCATCGACGTGAAAGTCGAGCTTGAGATCATACTGCACGGCCAGACGAAACATTGCTTCGATCTTGGCTTCCAGATCAGCATTGCGATAGAAGAAAGCACCGAGCACGCCGCCATCTTTTGCGACCCGTTCGGCAATCGCTGCTCCTGCGTTCAGCACAATATCGCCATGGATGAGGGCTGCAAGCTCAAGGTCGATGTGGTCTTTCCATTCCTGACGCAGCTCATTGAGAACTGGCCACGCGGTCGGCACATCAGACATTGTCCAGTCGACATGAGTTCGCATGGCACCAACGCCTTGCGCATAAGCTGCTTCAAGGCCGCGCGTAGCACGCGCGCGAATATCGTCGGCGTTCCAGTTTTGGCGATCAACGTTCATCAGATCGATGGCATCGAACAGACACTCGACTTTGGCGCTGCCGCGTTCGGCAATACGGCCAATCGTGAATGTCTTGTCGAGATGCACATGAACGTCTGCGAGAAGCGGTGTGATAAAACCGCCGCCTGTTGTTTGCGATGGCTTCAGCGATGCAATGCGCCCACCATCGATGCCGATGTCGTAGTGACCGCTCATGCTAGTAATGGCGACACCTCTTAACATATCAGCGTTCACGGCGGATCTCGCTTTCATGCCAGCGTCCAAGAACAAGGCGCGAAAGCCAGCTTGTGATAAGGAAAATCACAATGCCAAGCAACGAAACGAGGAAAAGTGCAGCAAACATGCGCGGGATTTCGTTGCGGAAGCTTGATTCCAGAATACGTGACGCGAGGCCTGTGCTTTGGCCAGCGCTGCCTGCAACAAATTCAGCCACTACAGCGCCGATCAGCGAAAGGCCACCAGCGATCTTGAGCGCCGCCATAAAGTAAGGCAGTGCGCTCGGTGCAAGCAGATAACGCAAGCGTTGCCACGGCGAAGCGCGATAGAGTTTGAACAGATCGCGCAGATTGTGATCCGCACTGCGCAGGCCGATGACTGTGTTTGACAGGATCGGGAAGAAGGCCACGATCCATGCGCAAATCAGCAGCGCCGAGAACGTATCGCGCACATAGATCAGGATCAGTGGCGCAATAGCGATAACCGGCGTTACCTGAAGAATAACGGCGAACGGGAAGAATGCCATTTCAATTGGTCGCGACAGCGCGAAGACCATGCCGAGCAGAACGCCGCCAACAATCGCGCAAAGCAGCGAGATCAGCGTAAGTTTGACCGTGAACCACATCGACGTCATCAGAGACGGTCCGTCTTTAATCAGTGTTTCACCGATGAGAGACGGGGCTGGGATCAGGTAATGCGGCACTTCATAAAAGCGCACCAGACCTTCCCAGATACCGAGAGCGATGATGATCGCAAGCGTCGGCATAATGATCCGCAGGTTGCGGTCTCTGCGGGCGAGGCGGTGTTGTTCGGAATTTAGAACAGGCAGTTGGGTTTGCATCTGGTTCATTTTCCCGCCCTCAATGGTCTATATCTTGCGACGAAAGCGTTGCGGTGAGTGCATCGGAAACGCGTGCGCAATCCTTTGCGTAAGCTTCCGTGGTGCGGAAGTTTTCAGCGCGTGGATAGCTGCCCTCAATCGCGATATCGGCAACCACGCGTCCGGGACGTGCGGCCATAACAATGACGCGGTTTGAAAGATAGACCGACTCATAGACGCTGTGCGTGACGAAGATCACGGTGAGACCGTGTTCCTGCCAAAGCCGCAACACATCGTTATTGAGCTTGAAGCGGGTCATTTCATCCAATGCTGCAAACGGCTCATCCATCAACAAAAGACGAGGACGCGTGACCAGCGCGCGGGCAATCGACACGCGCATTTTCATGCCACCGGAAAGCTCACGCGGATAGGCGCTGGCAAAACGGGAAAGCCCGACCTGCGTCAACACTTCTTCAACGCGCGGCGTGGCTTCTTTGCGAGAAAGACCGGAAAGACGAAGCGGCAGATAAACATTATCGAAAACGCTGGCCCACGGCATCAGCGTTGGTTCCTGAAACACGAAGCCGATGTCCTGCGCACCAACCGGACCCTTGCCCGGTGCGTGGCCATTGACACGAATGTCGCCTGCGGAAATGGATTCAAGGCCCGCGATCATACGCAGAGCCGTGCTCTTGCCGCAGCCCGATGGGCCGAGAAAGCTAACGAACTGGCCTTGTTCGATCTTGAGCGACATGTCGCTCACGGCCATGACGCCAGTGCCGTACTGCTTGTAGACGCTGTTAATCTCAATCAGGGAAGATGAAGCTTGCGAGTTGGGGGCCACGCTTATCCTCCTTACCAGGCAGGTTTGTTGGCGAGCCACGAGAGTGGCGCGCGTTCGATTTCATCCAGCACCTCAACCAACCTGTCGGCGGCGAAATCAATTGTCTTGCGACCTTTTTCGGCTGTAGCAAGCGTTGCATCGCCCGCCGCACCGTAAGGATTGATGTCCTGTATCTGCCAGGCGGGTTTTGCGCCGCCACTCAGCGAAAGATGCTTGTATTCGCTTGCAAAAGTTTCCGTAAGGGTACGGAAATCCTGCGCTTTTGACATGTCCACCAAATCCGGATGCAGTTCCAGCATAACCGATGTTTCCATGTCGCCAGCGTGAATGCCGTGCCTGAGATCGTGTTCGCTATAGATGCCTTCAGGCATGCCGAGGGCAAACCAGTTGACGCTGACCACCATCATGTCGTGCTTAATACGCAGCTCGCGTGCGACGATATCCATCACACTGATCTGTCCGCCGTGGCTGTTAAGCAGCACCATCTTTCGCACGCCGCTTGCGGCTACACAGTCGCCAATCTCGCACCACATACGGATGATCGTTTCAGCAGAGAAGGTCAGCGTGCCGGGATAACGGCTATGCTCATTGCTCTTGCCAATGGCTTGCGTGGGGAGAAACAGCGCGTGGCTTTCATCAGGCAGACGCGCGATGGTTTCCTTGACCATGCCGTCCACGATTGCCGCGTCGACTGCTACCGGCAAATGGGGACCATGTTGTTCAATCGCACCAACAGGCAGAACTGCCACGAGCTTCTCACGATCGAGGCGTGAGAACGCTTCGCTCGTATAATCGGACCAATATCGTTTCAAGGTGGCGCTCCTTGCTTGCTTGGGGGCTTGCTTTTGGGCTGGCTGCGGGCTGTGAGCTGCATGCTGAAGCACAGAACTTACTAAACAATCTGACCGATCGGTCAAACTAAATGTTTAAAATTTCAAAGATGCATGCAATTAAGGTGTGAATCCGTGACGAATTCGCCACGCGACAGCCCGCCACATGATTATGATGCGCGGGAATTTTCCGGAGGTCCTATGGACAACAGATGCATTATTATTGGTGCGGGCCATGCTGGTTCGCAGGCTGCAGTTAGCCTGAGGCAGGAAGGCTATGTGGGTGAAATCGTGCTTATCAACGATGAGCTGGATATTCCCTATCACAAGCCACCTTTATCCAAATCCTATCTGAAAGCTCCTGAAAGCGGTGTTCTGGTGCTTCGCCCGGAAAACACCTATCGCGATAATAATATTGAGATGATTTTCGGCCGTCGCGTGAATAGCGTTTCGCTGACTGACAAAACCGTCACTCTTGACGATGGAAGCATCCTTGCCTGGTCGGAACTGGTATTCGCCACGGGTGCGCGTGCGCGGATTCCTGATGTCCCGGGCGTTGGTCTTGATGGTGTCGTCACGCTCCGCCGCCTGGAGGACGCGCGCCGCATTGCCGACATGATGCCAAATGTGCAGAACGTCGTGATTATCGGCGGTGGCTTTATCGGTCTTGAAATGGCGCATAGCGCCATAGCGCTCGGTAAGAAGACCGTGTTGATTGAGGCGGCTCCACGCGTCCTTGGGCGGTCAGTTGCAACGCATATTTCTGCCCATGTCGAGGCACGCAGCCGCGCTGCGGATATTACGCTTTTGACCGGACTTGGCGTCACCTCTATTGAAGGCGAAAATGGGCGCGTGACAGGCGTAACGGCGGCAAACGGCACAGTCTTTGCTGCGGATATGGTTGTGCTGGGCACCGGTGCTGTTCCAAACGTTGAGCTGGCAACGCAAGCTGGACTTGCCATAGACAATGGCATTGTAGTCGATGAATATATGCGCACATCAAGCGAGCATGTTTATGCGATAGGCGATTGTGTCAGCTATGATCATTTCTATGCGGGACGTCGAGTGCGTCTGGAATCGGTGCAGAATGCAACCGATCAGGCCAAACATGTTGCACGCTCAATTGTCGGTCGCGGTACGCCATTTCGCGACGTCGCATGGTTCTGGTCGGATCAGGGTGATATGAAGTTGCAGACGGCTGGGCTGTCCTTTGATGCCGACCGTCATATTCTGTCAGGCAATCTGGAGGATAATGCTTTTTCGGTGTTCCACTTTGCTGGCAACAAACTGATTGCAGTCGACTCCATCAATCGCCCAGCGGATCATATGATTGCGCGACGGCTTCTGGCTGCGGACATCAGTCCTACCGAAGATGACATCACAGCGGGTGCTTCGCGTCTCAAAGAATTGCTGGCGTCTGCACCAAAAGCTTGAGGACAAAAATGACTGTTTTGAAACATCTGTTGCCTGCCGACATGGCGGCACCCTTTGCCGCCTATAGCCATGGTGTGAAGGTAAGCACTGGTGCGGAACTGGTTTTCTGCTCCGGTCAGCTTGGTATTGGAACGGATGGAGCTGTTCCGGAAGATGCCGGTGCACAGGCCGAGCTTTGTTTTGAGAATATCCGACGCATCCTGCGCGATGGCGGCATGGAACTGTCCGACGTCGTGCGTATCAATGCCTATGTGACGGATCGCGCCTATATGCGCGCCTATATGGATGTGCGTGACCGCCTGTTTCCGCAGCCTGCACCAGCCTCGACGCTGATGATTGTTTCCGGTTTTACACGGGAAGAATTCAAGGTCGAAATCGAGGCTGTTGCAGCGCGCTGACACGATACCGCATCACAACAATGCGTATCGCCTTTGCCTGGAAGGAATGGTAGGGTTGTCCGACATCCTCCACTCCCTTCAGGCTCATTCATGTCTCAGTTAAAGTCCTCCGCTGCGCTGCGGGAAACATCACCGCGTGCATCAGCAAGGTTTGCAGAATTTGCACTCGCCATAGGCGGCTTCGGTATTGGTACCGGAGAGTTCGCGATCATGGCGCTTTTGCCCGATATCGCACGCGATTTAAATGTGACTATTCCGAGCGCTGGGCACCTTATCAGCTCCTATGCTTTGGGCGTGTTGATCGGTGCGCCTGTGCTGGCCGTCCTTGGTGCAAAGCTTGACCGCCGCAAGTTGCTGTTTTTGCTGATGGGGCTTTTTGCCTTCGGTAATCTCGCCAGCGCATTTATGCATGGCTATACTGGTCTTTATATAATGCGTTTTGTTGCGGGCTTTCCGCACGGTGCCTATTTCGGCGTAGCCTCACTGGTTGCGGCATCATTGGCAGAGCCTGGCAAGCGCGCGCAAGCCGTTGGGCGTGTCATGATGGGGCTTACCATTGCGACATTGTGCGGCACGCCATTGGCGACATGGCTGGGGCAAATTGCCGGTTGGCGTGCGATGTTTGCGGCCGTCGGTCTGATTGCCATTCTCACAATGGTGCTGGTCATGATTTATGTGCCGAAGCAGCCTGCCGATGAAGGTGCATCTCCATTGCGGGAGCTGGGGGCATTTCGGCGCAAGCAGGTTTGGCTGACGCTCGGTATTGGTGCCATTGGAACCGGCGGTCTGTTCTCCGTTTTTACCTATATCGCTGCCACGGTGACGGAAGTTTCACATATCGATGTAAAGTGGATGCCGGTTGTGTTCGCCACATTCGGTCTTGGCATGGTTCTCGGCAACATCGTCGGTTCAAAACTGACCGACCGCTCTGTTATGGGAACGGTGGGAATGGTGCTGCTTTACGATATGGCCGTCATGCTGGTCTTTCCGTTTCTGATGCAACATCCAGCCACGGCATTTTTAAATATCTTGCTTGTTGGCGGTGGGTTTGCGCTTGTTCCAGCTCTTCAGACACGCTTGATGGATGTGGCCGCTGACGCACAGACGCTGGCCGCAGCACTCAATCATTCCGCACTCAATCTCGCCAATGCAATTGGCGCATGGTTGGGTGGGCTTGCGGTTGCATGGGGCTTTGGCTGGACATCGACGGGAACCGTCGGTGCATTCCTGGCCGTTGCAGGCCTTGCCGTGTTTGCTTTGTCGATTGTGTTGGATCGCGCAGGGCGGGAAAAGGCTGTACTAGCAGCGTAATCAAGCGCGTAAAAAACAACACCCGTCGCAGGGGAGGCGACGGGTGTTGTTTAGGGTAAGACCGGCTTGGGAGGAGGAGTTCCGGTCTTTATATTCACCGAGGGTAAATGGGAGGAGAAAACACCCCGGTGATATCTGGAAACTGTGAGGACCGCACGGTTTGTCGGGCGCGGTCCCGAAAAGGCTTTCATGTGAAGCCTTATATTTGGCGCTTGCCTTCCGAACTAAACGTAGCTTGTTCTAAAACCGCTTTACGCTTTTCGGAATTCGCTATTAGCGGGCAGCAGCCTTGCGTGCGACGAACGGAATTTCCGAAGGCATGATGCCGAGGTCATTCAGTTCACGTGGGCTCAGGCGGCTCAGTTCGTTTACAGTGTTACGGTAACGGCGCCAGTTGTTGTACGAGCGGATCAGGTTCATTTCTCTCACCTAGTCAAAAAATCAAATCTCTTTGTTGCCAACAGCATATAGGTGGGTTGCTCTGAAAGTTGCAGAGACAGATTTGCATAGCTGCTGTGCAATTTAGCCTGTCGATTGCACGTCTTTTACGCAGCTTGGTCATTATGTGATCACAATTGTCGATCCACATGGGCAGATCACCATATTTGCGGAATTTCGCGACGCCAATCTTTAATGATTCATTAATATATAGTTGAGTCCGCTATATTCACCATTCTGAATGGAGAGTTCCTTTTCGCAGCGAAAATAGACAAAGATTTTGTCGCAAAAGTTCGGGAATTTGTCGGCTGAAGACAATAATCCACATGACACCCAAATCGGATTGCTTTAAAGGGTGACATGTCGTGTGCAGGCGTGTGACTCTTAAGCAATCACATTCTTGTACTGTCTGTCTGCGGGAGAGCGCTTTTAAAGCCGCCGAAGGGGAAATCGCCCGAAATCTCTCAGGTACAAGGAACCGCAGACGGGTAAGGCAACTCTGGAAAGTCGGAGGAAATTCCGCGCCGAAGGTGTAAGTATGGCTTTCTATATAGCCATGCGAGTCTCTCAGGCCTGAGACAGAGGGGCACGAAGCAACCGCATTTTGCGGAGGCACACGTGCGACTCTGGAGTTGTTATGGGCGATACCGCACATCTGAATACCCTGCCTTTGCAGGATCTGCATGAAGAAGCTGGCGCACGCTTTGGCGGTTTTGCCGGCTGGAACATGCCGATCACTTATCCGCTCGGCGTGATGAAGGAGCACCTTCATACGCGTGAGCATGTCGGCCTTTTCGATATTTCACATATGAAGCTGATCGAAGTTTCAGGCGCAGACGCTATTGCTCTTCTCAGCGAGACCTGTCCGCTTGATCCGTCGGTTCTGAAAACCGGCCAGTCGAAATACACTTTCTTCCTCAATGACCAAGGCGGCGTTCTTGATGATTTGATCGTCACGCGCCTTGGTGAAGACCGTTTCATGGTCGTTGCCAATGCTGGCAACGCCGATGCTGATATCGAGCATCTGAATGAAGCGGCATCTGGCAAGGACGTAAGTGTCAATCCGCTGGATCGCGTTTTCTTGGCCATTCAGGGCCCGGAAGCTGAAAGCGTCATTAATGATGCTGGTCTTAAAGGTGCAGAACTCTCATTCATGAGCGGCTTTGAGCCAAAGGCTGGTTGGTTCATGACCCGTTCAGGCTATACCGGCGAAGATGGTTTCGAAATCGGCCTGCCTGCCGACGAAGCGCGCGCGCTTGCAACCAAGCTTCTGGCCGACGAGCGCGTCGAATGGATCGGCCTTGCTGCCCGCGATAGCCTGCGCCTTGAAGCTGGTCTATGCCTACACGGACAGGACATTACGCCGGAAACCGATCCGGTTTCGGCTGGCCTCACATGGGCAATCACCAAGCCGGTGCGTGAAAAGGCTGCCTTCAATGGCGCCAAGGCCGTTCTGGACGCGATTGCCAAGGGGGCGGTCGCCAAGCGCGTCGGCCTCAAGCCCGAAGGCCGCCAGCCAGTTCGTGGCGGCGCAGAACTTTTCGACGAATCCGGTTTTCAGATCGGAACAGTCACATCGGGTGGCTTCGGCCCATCCGCAGGTTTCCCGGTTGCCATGGGTTATGTCGAGGCAAGCCTCGCAGTCCCCGGCACCCGCGTTTTCGCAGACGTTCGCGGTAACAAGGTTCCCGTTGATGTTCATGCACTTCCCTTCACACCGCATCGCTATCGCAAAGGATGATTTCCATGGCCAATATCCTGTTCACCGAAGATCATGAGTGGATCAGCGTCGAAGGTGGCGTTGCCACTGTCGGCATCACGATCCACGCACAGGAACAGCTGGGCGACCTCGTATTCGTAGATCTGCCGGAAGTCGGTCGCACCGTTTCCAAGGGCGAAGGCATTGTGGTTGTGGAGTCGGTCAAGGCCGCTTCTGACGTTTATGCTCCTGTCGATGGCGAAGTGGTTGAAGTTAATGACGCCGTTTCAAGCGATCCGGCTCTCATCAATCAGGCTGCGGAAGGCGAAGGCTGGCTGTTCAAGCTGAAGCTTTCCGATGAAGGCCAGCTTACTGGCCTGCTCGACAAGGCTGGTTACGACAAACTCGTAGGATAAAGAAATGACGCAACAGGTTCTTCCCTTTGTTGCCCGTCATATCGGGCCAAGAGTTGAAGACGAGCGCGCAATGCTTGCAGCGCTCGGCCTTCCTTCCATGGAAACACTGATCACGCAGGCTGTTCCGGCATCCATCCGCCTCAACCGCGCGCTTGATCTGCCAGCGGCTTTGAGCGAACACGCAGCACTTGCTGAGCTTAATGAAATCATGGGCCGCAATGTGGTGAAGAAGAGCTTCATCGGTGCGGGCTATCATGGTGTGCAGACGCCACCTGTCATTCAGCGCAACCTGTTTGAAAACCCGGCATGGTACACGGCTTACACGCCTTACCAGTCGGAAATCAGCCAAGGCCGTCTGGAGCTTCTGTTCCATTTCCAGACGCTCGTTGCCGAGCTTTCCGGCCTGCCGGTTGCCTGTGCATCGCTGCTGGATGAAGCAACTGCTGTTGCTGAAGCTGTGGGCGTTGCTGTTCGCCATCACCGCGACAAGCGCTCGCGCATTCTGCTTGCAGGCGATCTGCATCCGCAGAGCGTGGATGTGATCAACACCCGTGCAGAGCCGCTTGGCTGGCAGGTTGAAGCCGGAAGTGCTGTCGACGACAATACCGCTGCCGTCATCGTTCCATGGCCGGATACGCGCGGCGTTTATGGCGACTTCACCGCTGTCATCGCCGATGCAAAAGCCAAGGGCGCTTTGGTTATCGCTGTTGCCGATCCGCTGGCGCTGACCATTCTGGAAGCGCCTGCCAAGTGGGGCGCTGACATGGCTGTCGGCTCCATGCAGCGTTATGGTGTTCCAATGGGTTTTGGTGGTCCACACGCTGCATATCTCGCAGTATCCGAGCCGCTGACCCGCATCATTCCGGGCCGCATCGTCGGTCAGTCGGTCGATGCGCATGGCCGTGCCGCTTATCGTCTGGCGCTTCAGACGCGTGAGCAGCATATCCGCCGCGACAAGGCAACATCCAACATTTGCACCGCGCAGGCACTGCTCGCTAATATGGCTGCATCCTTTGCCATCTGGCATGGACCATCGGGTCTTCAGGCGATTGCTACGCGTGTCGCAACGCTTGCATCGCGCTTTGCAACGGGCCTCAAGGCTGCTGGTGTTGAGATTGCAGGTGATAGCCTGTTCGACACAGTAAGCATCAAGGTTTCCGGCAAGGCGCAAGCCATTGCTGACGAAGCTGATAAGGGCGGTCGCCTGCTCCGCATCATCGATGCGGATATGGTTGGAGTCACCTTTGACGAAACCTCGACGGAAGACGATCTTGCAGCACTTGCCGTTCTGTTTGGCGCTAAGCCAGTCGGTAACGACGATCTGCTGGTTCCGGGCAAAGGCCGTGGTGAAGGCTTCCTGACACAGGATGTGTTCCATTCACACCGTTCGGAAACTGAGATGATGCGCTTCCTGCGTCGTCTGGCCGATAAGGATCTGGCGCTTGATCGTGCGATGATCCCACTTGGCTCCTGCACGATGAAGCTCAATGCGGCAGCAGAAATGATGCCTGTGAGCTGGAACACGGTTGCCAATCTGCATCCGTTCGCGCCTGCGGCCCAGACTACCGGCTATGCCAAGATGACTTCGGATGTCGAAGCATGGCTTTGCGAAGTCACCGGCTTTGCAGGTGTATCGTTGCAGCCAAATGCTGGTAGTCAAGGCGAATATGCGGGTCTTCTCGCAATCCGTCACTATCACCAGTCACGCGGCGAAGGTCATCGCAACATCTGCCTTATCCCATCATCTGCACATGGCACCAATCCTGCCAGCGCATCAATGGCTGGCATGAGCGTTGTCGTGGTCAATTGCCGTCCGGATGGCGATATCGACATTGATGATCTGAAAGCCAAGGCTGAGAAGCATCGCGATAATCTTGCGGCCTTCATGATTACCTATCCGTCGACCTATGGCGTTTTTGAGGAAGGCATCAAGGCTTTCTGCGAGATCGTCCATGATAATGGCGGTCAGGTCTATTTCGACGGCGCAAACCTCAATGCACTCGTTGGCCTTGCGCGTCCATGCGATATTGGCGCTGACGTCTGCCACATGAACCTCCACAAGACCTTCTGCATTCCGCATGGCGGCGGTGGTCCGGGTGTTGGTCCTATTGGTGTGGCCAAGCATCTGGTGCCTTACCTGCCGGGTCATGTTGATCTTGGTTCCAAGCACGCTGTTTCCGCAGCACCGTTTGGCAGTGCATCCATTCTGGTCATTACGTGGATGTATATCCGCATGATGGGCGGTGCGGGTCTCAAGAAGGCAACCGAGGCTGCAATCCTCAACGCCAACTACATCGCGCATCGTCTGAAGGACGCTTATCCGATCCTTTACACCGGCGCACATGATCGTGTGGCGCATGAGTGCATCGTGGATACGCGTGTTCTCAAGGATAGGGCAGGCATCACCGTAGAAGACGTGGCCAAGCGCCTAATCGACTATGGCTTCCATGCACCGACCATGTCATGGCCTGTTGCCGGAACGCTGATGATTGAGCCAACCGAGTCTGAGCCAAAGTCGGAAATCGATCGTCTTTGCGATGCGATGATTGCCATTGCAGGCGAAGCAAAGAAGGTTGCCGATGGTGTCTGGCCTTCGGATGACAATCCGCTTGCCAATGCACCGCACACGGCAGGCGATACGCTGGCAACGGAATGGACACATCCTTACACCCGTGAGGAAGCAGTGTTCCCGGGAAGCGCTTTGAGCGGTGAGTTCGACACGACGGCGAAATATTGGCCGCCGGTCAGCCGTGTTGACAATGTGGGTGGTGACAGAAATCTCATCTGTTCTTGCCCGCCGGTTGCGTCTTACGGCTGATACAGCTTGCTGGTCGTATTTTAACGTTTTGTAAAGTGACAGGTCGGAGCGGTACTCTATCGCTCCGACAGAAATAAAATTACCGGGTCCGGATGCCGATTTTGTTTGTCGGCGAAAGAACTTGGAATGCGTTTTTACGGCTGGATTGATGACGAGAACCATGTTCTCCGACAGTCATTTCCGACGAGGAATATGCATTGTTTTTGAAGGCGCTGCGGTAACGCGGCGCTTTTTTATTTTCGTTCTAACCGACTGAAATTTAGGCAAAAAAAGAGCCGGACTAAAAAGTCCGGCTAAGTTATGAAGGTGCCATAAAGGCAAACCTCCAGAGGGGAACACTTACCGCGCGCAATGGGAGGAGGCGCAAGCGATAAGCACTTGTCATATGGACCGGTTGCAACCATTCTTCAACCCCTGAAGCACGAAATTTTTGACCATTTCGGAAAATTCTGAAACTTTTCGGAATTTTGACTGTTTCAGGAAGCTTACTGGTCAATATTCGTGCTCGTCCGGGCTTTCAGAGTGCTCCAAATCGAAACAATTTCCTGTTGCAATGCCAAGATAGTTGCGACTCATAAATCGGACCCCAAAATTTTGGGATGTATTCGCGCTGGCTGATGGCTAGGATGTTGAAGGGAAAAAATACACTGGCATCGCTGCGAACGGGAGAGTTTATGGATTTGCGGCTGCTTCTACTTATGGTTATCGCCGGGATAGGTTTCGGCGTGTTGGCAATTCATTTTCTGGGTGGGGGAACAAAGCGCAGCATTCTTTCTGACGATGAAACGGTCAAAGAGCGCTTTTTTGTCGACTATCCGGAAATCGAGATTGGTGAGATTTGTTATACGAATGATCGTCGTACGGCATTTTTCCCGTTGGGGGAGGCCAAAACGGGGATAGTCCATAGCATTGGGGATCGTTTCTTGACGCGATGCGTGGGTGCGTCCGATGTTCTTGCCCTTGAGAAGAAGGGCGACACTGAACTCATCTTGCACATGCAGGATTTTACCTGGCCCAAGGCACGGCTTCTTTTCAGCAATGCTGCAGATCGGGAGAGAGTGATAAACTGGCTTTCAGGCTCGGATGGGGGGAGGATCCGACATGGATAGCAATCCGGTATTCTTCGATGTGACGCGCCTTGCAATCCCGCTATATGTGCTAGGAATTTTGATTGAACTAGTGGCAATCCGCTACTGGCAGCGCAAAGGCGAATTTGAAACGCGCGATGCTTTTACAAGTCTGCTGATGGGCGCCGGCAACGTTGCGGCGGGGCTGCTGCTTGGCTTCGTTTCGTTGACAGCGCTGATTTGGGTTTGGCAGTTCCGCTTTTTCGATCTTGGGCTGCATTGGTGGGTGTTTGTAATAGCCTTCATCTTCGATGATCTGCGCTATTATTGGTATCACCGGATTGCACATCGCGTTCGCTGGGTTTGGGCGGAGCACGTCAATCATCATTCCAGCCAGCATTATAACCTCACAACCGCTTTGCGGCAGTCATGGACCGGCCAGATGACCGGCATGTTCGTGTTGCAGGTGCCTTTGGTTTTGCTCGGATTTCATCCAGCGGTGATTGCCTTCGTTTATGGCTTCAATCTGATTTATCAGTTCTGGATTCACACCGAAGCCATCGACAAACTGCCGAAACCTATCGAGCTTATCTTTAATACGCCTTCGCATCACCGCGTCCATCACGCGACCAATCCGCGTTATCTCGACGCCAATTATGCAGGCACGCTGATTATCTGGGATCGCATGTTCGGCACTTTTGTCGAAGAACTGCCCGAAGACATGCCGCGATATGGCATTGTGAAGAATGTTGGCACATTCAATCCAGTGCGCGTGGCGTTCCATGAATGGGTTGGCATGTTCAAGGACGTGTTCTCATCCGGTCTCAGCTTTCGTCAGCGGCTGATGTATATGATTGCGCCGCCCGGCTGGAGCCATGATGGCAGCCGCAAAACCTCTGAAGATTTGAAGGCCGACTATGTGAGGCTAAACCCGTCGGAAGCGGGGAAAGCGGGATTACCCGGAAATATTGAACGGTAATTCGATAGCATTGCGGACGGCAGCCGAGGCTTGATAGCCGCAGTTCGACACATAGAAAGGCTTCACTATGAAGCCTTTTCAAAGGCTTACTGCGCCTCCATAAAACTTGCAGCCTCATCAGGGGTGGCTAACTTACATCGCTGTAAGTTTCTGAAATAGTTAGAATAATTCTAAAACATTCCCATGGTAGTCAACTTCATTTGGCTTGCAGTGGTGCGCGCGTAGATATAGAAAGATGACCAATAGACGAAGGCTTGTGCCGGTTGTGAAGAGTGTCAATCAAGGGGCGGATTGATCACTCTGCCTTTTGGATGAACTCGAATGCTCGTACCATTTCTCATCATGTTCCGCGAAGGCGTGGAAGCTGCGCTAATCGTTGGCATTATCGCGAGCTATCTGCATCAGACCGGACGCAGCGCCTGGATGCCGGTTGTTTGGATTGGTGTTCTGCTAGCCCTGGCGATGTCGCTGGCAGTTGGCGCGATCCTTCAGCTCGTAAGCGCAGAATTCCCACAGAAGGCGCAGGAGCTTTTCGAGGCCATTATCGGGCTCATCGCAGTTTTCGTGCTGACGTCCATGGTTTTCTGGATGCGGAAGGCTGCCCGTTCCATCAAAGCGGAACTGCATCATTCCATCGATGCGGCATTTGAAACGCCCACGCATAAGGGCTTCGGCCTGATCCTGATGGTGTTCTTTGCTGTGGCCCGTGAGGGGCTTGAGTCGGTCTTCTTCCTGCTCGCCGCATTCCAGCAGAGTGAGGGTGGCGCTGCACCGCTTGGTGCATTGCTCGGTGTTCTGCTTGCCGCTCTGGTTGGTTACGGCATCTATCGTGGTGGCCTGAAACTCAATCTGCGCCGTTTCTTCCGCTGGACGGGTGTTTTCATCCTGATTATTGCGGCGGGCATTCTCGCAAATTCGGTGATGGCGCTGCATGAGGCTGGCATCTGGAACCACTTCCAGACGGTCGTGTTCGACACAAGCGAAATCCTGCCGCTCGACAGCACGCTTGGCTCGGTTCTGGCTGGTATCTTCGGCTATATCGCGACGCCTACGATCAGCGAAGTGGTTGCCTATCTCGGCTTCCTCGTGCCTGCGCTCATTATTTTCCTGATGCCGTCTTCCGCACCTGCGCAGAGCGCAGCCGCGAAGCACACAGTTTAATCGAAGAGATTTTCCATGACCAAGCCGCAAAGCCCAAAACCTGCTGCACCAATCTCCCGCAACCTCGTGCGAGCGGTTCTGGTGCTGGCCATTCTGCTGGTGCTGGCGGCGGGTGCTGCTTTCTATTACGCCTCGCGCGTTTCGGATAAATCGCGCCATGCAGATGGCGATGGCAAAGTGCAGATCGTGGTCAACGCGAAAAGCTGCGATCCAAGTGAACTGATGGTTCCGGCTGGGCGCACGGTCTTTGAAATCGTGAACAAGTCTGACCGCTCGGTTGAATGGGAAATTCTCGACGGCGTGATGGTTCTCGAAGAGCGCGAGAATATAGCACCGGGCTTCAAGCAGACACTTTCCGCCAAGCTTTCGCCGGGCGAATACCAGATTACTTGCGGCCTTCTTTCCAATCCGCGCGGAAAATTGATTGTGACACCATCGGCAAGCAGTGACGCCGAAAAGGGTAAGATGCCGCTGACCGCTTTCCTTGGCGCGTTGGCTGAGTATCAGATTTATCTCGCCACCGAAGTGGCTGAGTTCCAGAAGGCTGTTGCAGCGCTTTCCGATGCCGTTTCCAGTGGCAACATCGAAGCCGCACAGGCTGCTTATGCGCCGGCCCGTGAAGCTTATGCACGTATTGCACCGGTTTCAGAGTCTTTCTCTGATCTTGATACGGCAATCAATGCGCGCGCCGATTTCTTTGAGAAGCGTGAGCAAGACCCGGCATTTGGTGGTCTGCATCGCATTGAGTATGGACTGTTTGAACAGAAGTCGCTGGATGGCTTACAGCCGGTTGCCTCCAAGCTGGTGCAGGACGCGGCTGGTCTGAAGGATCGTATCCGCGCGTTGCGTATTTCGCCTGACCGGATGCTGGCAGGCACATCGTCAGCGCTCAACCGCTTTGCGTCTACCGCTGGCGATGTCGGCGATGATCGCTATGCACACACGGATTTACAGGTATTTGCAGGGCTTGTTGAAGGCTCCGCAAAGACGGCGGACGTATTGCGTCCGATCGTCATCAAGGTCGATCCCAAGGCTTTCGACGGGATTGACGCTCAGGTGTCTGCCGTGAAGGCGCTGCTTACGGCCCAAAACGGCAAGGCATATGACACGCTTTCTGCTGATGAGAAGACAAAAATTAAGGACGGCGCAACTGCTCTCGCAGACCAGTTTTCAAAACTCCGCGATCAACTTGGAGTGGATTAATGACCAAGAAATTTTTCAAAAACGATAATACAGATAAAGACCTACCAGTTTCTTCGACACGCCGCGCACTTTTGCTCGGTGCCGGTGCCACAGGCGTCGCGAGTGTGCTTGCATCGCAGGCGGCTAACGCGCGCGCCTCCAACAACGCACTTTCATCTGAAAGCGTGACCAATGCACCTGAAAGCGACAAGCTGCAGGAGAGCCAGCCATTTTATGGCGTGCATCAGCCTGGCATTGTGACACCGCGTCCTGCAACTGGTCTCGTGGCCTCTTTTGATGTTCTGGCGCGTGATCGCGCGGGTCTCGAACGCATGTTCAGACTTTTGACAGAACGCGCAGCCTTTCTTATGAAGGGTGGCGAGCCGCCGGCGCTTGATCCTAAGTTTCCGCCATCCGATTCCGGCATTCTTGGGCCGACCGTTACCCCTGATAACCTGACGATCACCGTGGGGCTGGGTAGCTCGCTTTTTGATGATCGTTTTGGGCTCAAGCCGTTCAAGCCAAAGCAGTTGCAGCGCATGACGGGCTTTCCCAATGATGCATTGCAAAAAGATCTCTGCCATGGCGATCTGGTGATCCAGTTCTGCTCGAATACCGCAGACACGAATATCCATGCGCTGCGCGATATCATGAAGAACATGCCTGATCTTCTGATGGTCCGCTGGAAGCAGGAAGGTTCTGTGCCGGTGCAGCCGCCGCATTCGCCGAAAGCCAAGGAAAGCGCACGCAATTTCCTCGGCTTCCGCGATGGCTCGGCCAATCCTGATGCTGCTGACAAAGCCTTGATGGACCGCATCGTCTGGATTCAGCCAGGCAAGGATGAGCCTGAATGGGCTTCTCACGGCAATTATATGGCTGTCCGTCTGATCCGCAATTTCGTCGAACGCTGGGATCGCACGCCGCTGCAGGAGCAGCAGACAATTTTCGGCCGTCACAAGGATAGCGGTGCGCCATTCGATGGCAAAACCGAAGCTGATGTGCCTGACTATTCAAAAGATCCGGAAGGCAAGGTTACGCCGATGGATTCTCATATTCGGCTGGCCAATCCACGCGATGCCAATGCCGAACAACATCTGATTTTGCGTCGTCCGTTCAACTATTCCAATGGGGTCACGAAGTCCGGTCAGCTCGATATGGGGCTGCTGTTCATCGCTTATCAGGCCGATCTGGAAAAGGGCTTTATCACTGTTCAGAAGCGCCTCGATGGTGAGCCTCTGGAAGAGTATATCAAGCCAATCGGCGGCGGTTATTTCTTCACGCTACCCGGTGTGAAAAATCAGGATGACTTTTATGCACGAGCACTCCTGCAGGCGAGTGGGCCGCAGAATGCGCGTGGATGAAGGTCTTATCACCACGGAGAGGTAAACATGAAATATCGTCTGCCACTGCTCGCGTCGGCTTGCGTCGTCGCCCTTTCACTCAGCTTCGGTGCTGCAAAAGCCGAAGTGTCCCCACTCGATCTGGTTCAGCCTATTGCCGACTACAAGATCTATATTCAGGACAACCTTGATATCCTTGTAAAAGACACGAAGGCTTTCACCGATGCGATCAAGGCTGGCGAACTGGATAAGGCGAAAGAGCTTTATCCTTCCTCGCGCGTCTCATACGAAAAGATCGAGCCGATTGCAGAGCTTTTTGCGGACCTCGATGCTTCTATCGATAGCCGTGCTGACGATCATGAAGATGCAGAAAAGTCGGAAGACTTTACCGGCTTCCATCGCCTCGAATACGGCCTGTTCGCACAGAATTCGACCGAAGGTCTCGATAAATATGCTGACAAGCTCTACGCAGATGTTGTCGAGCTGCAGAAGCGCATCAAGGACATGACCTTCCCACCTGAAAAGGTTGTTGGTGGTGCAGCAGCGCTTATGGAAGAAGTGGCAGCAACCAAGATTTCCGGTGAAGAAGATCGTTACAGCCACACGGATATCTGGGATTTCCAGGCCAATGTTGATGGCTCGCAGAAGATCGTCGAACTTTTCCGTCCGCTGATCGAAAAGGAAAATCCTGAGCTTCTGAAGAAGTCGGATGCCAATTTTAAAACCGTCAACGACATTCTTGTGAAATACAAGAAAGGCGATGGTTATGAATTATACGACAAGCTGACCGAAGAAGATCGCAAGGTCATGGCTGGTGCCATCACCACGCTGGCAGAAGATCTTTCGACACTGCGCGGCACACTGGGCCTGAACTAAGGTTGTTAAATTATTTGGAAAATGGCGGGCTTTGCCCGCCATTTTCATTTGTAGTGAATGATATTTATAAAGAGATATTGCCCCTCTGGATATCAAGCCATAGGCTGGGTTGTCTGGATTCATCGAGGAGGATTGTAAGTCATGACCAAGCTGTCGCGCGCAACGCTCAAGAGCTTCAACAAAGTTCACAAGCCTGGTTATGATCTGGAGGCGCTGACACCGGGGATTGTGCATTTTGGCGTGGGCAATTTCCATCGCGCGCATCAAGCGGTTTATCTCGATGATTTGTTTGGTTTGGGGCTCGATCAGGACTGGGCTTTGGTCGGTGCGGGTGTTCGCGCCAGTGACGACGCCATGCGCGATACGCTGAAAGCGCAGGATTGGCTCACCACTGTTGTCGATCAGGAGGCAGAGCATTCGGAAGCGCGCATCACTGCTTCGATGGTCGATTACGTGACGATTTCCACCGACGAAGCGCGCAAAGCGCTGATGTCCTATCTCACGTCGCCGGATATCCGCATCGTTTCAATGACGATCACTGAGGGCGGCTACTACATTGATCCGGCAAGCCAGCATTTTGATCCGGCGCATCCCGATATTGTGTATGACGGCGTTCACATCGACAAGCCGAATACGGTCTTCGGTCTCATCGTGCAAGCGCTGAAACTGCGCAAGCAAGCCGAAGTTGAGCCATTCACAGTCATGTCCTGCGATAACATTCCCGGCAATGGTCATGTGGCAGAAGATGCTGTCGTTGGCCTTGCCAGGCTTAGTGATCCGGAATTTGCTGATTGGATTGCTACGAATGTGGCTTTCCCGAATTCGATGGTTGATCGCATCACGCCTGCAACCGGTGCGCGTGAACGCGACATCGCGCTGAAGGAGTTTGAAGTTGAAGATGGCTGGCCGGTCTTCTGCGAAGGTTTCAAACAGTGGGTGGTCGAAGACAAGTTCCCAACCGGGCGTCCACGGCTGCATAAAGTAGGTGTGATCTTCTCCGATCAGGTCGACGCTTATGAGTTGATGAAAATCCGCATCCTCAACGGCGGACATGCGGCGATTGCCTATCCGGGTGGGCTTCTCGACATCCATTTCGTGCATGAAGCAATGGAAAACCCGCTGATCCGAAAATATCTGGAAAAGCTCACCAAGGAAGAAATCATTCCCGAGGTGCCACCGGTTCCAAATACGGTTCTGGAAGACTATCGCCTGCTTATCGACAAGCGTTTTGCCAATCCAAAGATCGGCGACACAATCCGCCGCCTGTGTCTTGACGGTTCCAACCGTCAGCCGAAATTTATTCTGCCGACAGTTTCAGATCGCCTGGCCAAAGGTCATTCGGTCACGGGCCTTGCACTGGTATCCGCTCTCTGGTGCCGTTACTGCTATGGAACAACCGACAGCGGCACGGTGATCGAACCAAACGATCCGTCATGGGATCGTCTGGTGAAGCAGGCGGTACTTGCCAAGGACGAACCAACACGCTGGCTTGAGATGACGGATATTTTCGGCGCGCTAGCCACCAATCCCGCTTATATCGAAGCCTTTTCCGCAGCGCTCAAGCGTATCTGGCAGGATGGCACAGCTAAAACGCTTGAGCGGTATCTGGCAGACCAGCCGTTATAAAACCTATCCCGAAAAGTGGAACCAGTTTTCGGGATAAGCGTGAAATGAACAGTTACAATGCGCCCGGATAGACTCTGACCGGGCGATTGTCTTTGACGGACTCCATCACCACAAAAGTGGAGGTGCTTGCCACATTCGGCAGGCTCGAGATTTTTTCGCCCAGCACCTCGCGGTAACGCCGGATGTTGGACGTTCGCACTTTCAGCAGATAGTCGAAAGAGCTTGCAATCATGTGGCACTCTTCGACTTCGCGTATCTTGCGTACCGCAACGTTAAAGGCGGTGAGGGCCGCTTCGCGCGTGTCCGACAATTTCACAGTCGTAAAAGCGATATGATCGAGGCCAAGCTTTTCCGGATCAATCGCTGCGCGAAAGCCGATAATATAGCCTTCATCGACCAGTCGTTTGACGCGTGCCTGACATGGCGTCTTGGAAAGACCGACCTTTTTTGACAACTCCGTCATGGCAATGCGACCATCATCGCTCAGCACTTCAAGAATGCGGCGATCGAACTGATCCAGATCGTCTACAGAGTCTATCTTTCGCATTCAAATTGCCTCTTGAGGTCGTTTTAATAAGATCGATTTGCCTTTATATGGATCAAATGAAGACAGAATGCAATTTGCGTCGATGATAGTGTGCGACCACATATAAGCATAGTTGAACTGGGCTTAAGCCTGTTTTTGCGAGCATTGCACCATGACTGATAAAGTATCCGCTCACACCGCTCCTGTTTTCCAGAGCTTCGCGCCGCCAATCCGCGAACAAGGCCCATTGCGCAAGGCAATCACCGATGCCTATCGTCGGCCAGAAGCTGAATGCGTGACCGCGCTGGTTCAGCAGGCGACCTTGCCTGAAGAAACGACCAAGCAGATCAGAGCGACCGCTCGCAAGCTGATCGAAGCCTTGCGTGCCAAGCACAAGGGCACGGGCGTTGAAGGTCTGGTGCATGAATATTCGCTGTCGAGCCAGGAAGGTGTGGCGCTGATGTGCCTCGCCGAAGCTCTGCTGCGTATTCCGGATATGGCAACGCGTGATGCGCTGATCCGCGACAAGATTTCCAATGGCGATTGGAAGTCGCATGTTGGCGGCGGTCGTTCGCTGTTCGTCAATGCTGCAACTTGGGGTCTTGTTGTTACCGGCAAGCTCACCAACACCGTCAATGACAGCGGCCTTTCGGCAGCGCTTACTCGCCTGATCGCCCGTTGTGGTGAACCGGTCATCCGTCGCGGCGTAGATATGGCCATGCGCATGATGGGTGAGCAGTTCGTCACCGGCGAAACTATCGATGAAGCACTGAAGCGCGCAAAGTCGCTTGAAGAGCGCGGATTCCGTTATTCCTACGACATGCTCGGCGAAGCAGCCACGACTGCTGCCGACGCAGAACGTTATTACAAGGATTACGAGACGGCGATCCACGCGATTGGCCGCGCTTCCGCCGGCCGCGGCATCTATGATGGTCCCGGCATTTCGATCAAGCTTTCGGCGCTGCATCCGCGTTATGTTCGCGCGCAGAGCGAACGCGTCATGACTGAGCTTCTGCCAAAGGTGAAGGCGCTCGCAGCCCTTTCCAAGAAGTATAATATCGGTCTCAACATTGATGCTGAAGAAGCAGATCGTCTTGAGCTTTCGCTCGATCTTCTGCAGAGCCTGATTGAAGATCCTGATCTGGCTGGCTGGGAAGGCATCGGCTTCGTGGTGCAGGCCTATGGCAAGCGTTGCCCGTTTGTGCTTGATTTCATTATCGATCTTGCCCGTCGCAATAATCGTCGCGTCATGGTTCGCCTCGTCAAGGGCGCTTACTGGGATGCTGAAATCAAACGCGCGCAGGTCGATGGTCTGGAAGATTTCCCGGTTTACACGCGCAAGGTTCATACCGACGTCTCCTACATTGCCTGCGCAGCCAAGCTGCTTGGCGCCCGCGATGTGATCTTCCCGCAGTTTGCAACGCATAATGCGCAGACGCTTGCCACGATCTATCATCTGGCAGGCCCAGACTTCAAAACCGGTTCTTATGAATTCCAGTGCCTGCATGGCATGGGCGAACCACTTTATGACGAAGTGGTCGGCCCATCGAAGCTTGGCCGTCCAGCCCGCATTTATGCGCCGGTTGGTACGCATGAAACGCTACTGGCCTATCTGGTCCGTCGTCTGCTCGAAAACGGTGCGAACTCTTCCTTCGTCAATCGCATTGGCGACAAAAGCGTGTCGGTTGATGAACTGATTGCCGATCCTGTGGAGGTCGTTCGTTCGATGGCTGTGGTCGGTGCACGTCACGACCAGATCAACCTGCCGGAAGGTCTTTATGGCATTCGCAAAAACTCGGCAGGTTTCGACCTTTCCAATGAAGAGCAGCTGGCAGAACTGAGCGAAACGCTCAAAGCCAATGCTTCGCGCGCCTGGACTGCGGAACCGCAGGTTGCGGGTGCCAAGGTTAAGGGTGAAAGCCGTCCGGTTCTGAACCCCGGCGATCATTCCGATGTCGTGGGTACGGTTACGGAAATCGCCGCCGACGATGTTGCAAAAGCAATGAAAGCGGCCGAAAAGGCTGTTGCAAGCTGGTCTCAGGTTTCGCCTGCTGATCGTGCAGCCTGCCTTGATCGCGCTGCCGACATCATGCAGCGTGAAATGGCAGAACTGCTCGGCCTCATCATGCGTGAAGCTGGCAAGTCCATGCCAAACGCGATTGCAGAAGTGCGCGAAGCTATCGACTTCCTGCGTTATTATGCAGAACAGACCCGTCGCACACTGGGCGTTGCGCACAAGCCCCTTGGTCCAATTGTCTGTATCAGCCCATGGAACTTCCCGCTGGCGATCTTCACCGGCCAGATTGCAGCAGCACTTGTTGCTGGCAATCCGGTTCTGGCAAAGCCTGCCGAAGAAACCCCGCTGATTGCAGCGCAGGGCGTTCGCATTCTGCACGATGCTGGCATTCCTGCCGATGCATTGCAGCTTCTGCCGGGCGATGGCCGCATTGGTGCAGCGCTTGTTGCAGCGCAGGAAACCTGTGGCGTGATGTTCACCGGCTCGACCGAAGTTGCACGTCTTATTCAGGCGCAGCTTGCATCGCGTCTGCTGCCAAATGGTAAGCCCATCCCGCTGATCGCTGAAACTGGCGGCCAGAACGCCATGATCGTGGATTCGTCCGCTCTTGCCGAACAGGTCGTGTTCGACGTGATTGGTTCGGCTTTCGACAGCGCCGGTCAGCGTTGTTCTGCTCTGCGCGTGCTTTGCCTGCAGGAAGATGTCGCGGATCGCATTCTGAGCATGCTCAAGGGCGCACTGAAGGAATTGTCCATTGGCCGCACCGACCAGCTGAAAGTTGATATTGGCGCTGTTATCACGGCGGAAGCCAAGGACATCATCGAGAAGCACGTTCAGACGATGCGCGATATGGGTCGTAAGGTGGAGCAGCTTCCGCTTGGACCTGAAACCGGGAAGGGCACTTTCGTTGCGCCAACCATCGTCGAGATCGACAGTCTGCGCGATCTGAAGCGCGAAGTGTTCGGCCCGGTTCTGCATGTCGTGCGCTATAAGCGTGATGACATGGATCGTCTGATCGATGACATCAATGCAACCGGTTATGGCCTGACCTTTGGTCTGCATACACGTCTTGATGAAACCATCGCTCATGTTGCCGACCGTATCCGGGTTGGTAATATCTATATCAATCGCAACGTTATTGGTGCGATTGTGGGCGTCCAGCCTTTCGGTGGCCGTGGTCTGTCCGGCACGGGCCCGAAGGCTGGCGGTCCACTCTATCTCGGTCGCCTTGTCGAAACAGCGCCAATCCCGCCGCGTATGGCTTCGGTCCATACCGATGCAGCGCTCAACGATTTCGCAAAGTGGCTTGGCAATCGCGGTATGAACGAACTGGCGCAGGCCGCTCGTGAAACCGGCAGTGCTTCTGCTCTTGGTTTGAATATCGAGCTTCCGGGTCCGGTTGGTGAACGCAACCTCTATGCGCTTCATGCGCGTGGTCGCATTCTTTTGGTTCCACAGACTGAAATCGGGCTCTATCGTCAGCTGACAGCGGCACTCGCCACTGGCAACGAAGCCGTGATCGATGAAGCTTCAGGCTTGCGCAATGTTCTGAAGGACTTGCCTTCAAGCGTCGCTGCGCGTGTTGTCTGGACAAAGGACTGGCAGGCAGATGCGCCTTTCGCCGGTGCGCTTGTTGAAGGAGAGGGCGAACGCCTGACCGACATCAACAAGAAGTTGGCAGCCCTTCCAGGTCCGCTCGTGCTGACACAGGCAGCAACCTCGGCGCAGCTAGCTCAGAACGCCGATTGCTATTGCCTGAGCTGGCTGCTTGAAGAGGTTTCGACCTCCATCAACACAACTGCTGCTGGTGGCAATGCGAGCCTGATGGCAATCGGCTGATAAGCCTTTACAATGTTTAAAAAAAAGGCGACCTTCGGGTCGCCTTTTTTATGTTCTGCACAAACTTGCAAAGCTGTGCAGAAACAGAATTATTAGATCGTTTCCAGAATTTTCAGAATGAAATTTACAAAAGCAGATTGACACATAAGTGTAAAAAGCAAAGACTGTGCACAGGCTTGCAAAAAAGCCGCAGCGTGGAGGCGCTGATCATAGGGAGGAATAATGATGCGTTGGGCACTTACGGCCGCGGCATTTGCCGCTGGCGTTTCATCATTTGCGGTTTCTGCACAGGCTTCTGGCAATCTCAATCTCATCTGTTCGGCAGACGTTGTGATCTGCGAGCAAATGAAGAATAATTTCGAGAAAGAAACGGATATCAAGGTCAATATGGTGCGCCTGTCTTCTGGCGAAACCTATGCGAAGGTTCGTGCCGAAGCACGCAATCCGAAGACCGATATCTGGTGGGCAGGTACTGGCGATCCGCATTTGCAGGCTGCATCCGAAGGGCTGACGCTCGAATATAAATCGCCAATGCTCGACCAGTTGCAGGATTGGGCGAAGAAGCAGGCAGAAAGCTCTGATTTCCGCACTGTCGGCGTTTATGCTGGTGCGCTCGGTTGGGGCTACAACACCGACATCTTCAAGAAGAAGAACCTGAAGGAACCGGCCTGCTGGGCCGATCTGCTTGATCCGTCCTATAAGGGCGAAATCCAAATGGCTAACCCGAATTCATCCGGGACAGCCTATACGGCTCTTGCCACTCTGATACAGTTGATGGGCGAGGAAAAGGCTTTTGAATATCTGGCAAAACTCAATGCCAATGTTTCGCAATATACCAAGTCGGGATCTGCACCGGTAAAGTCGGCTGCGCGCGGTGAGAATGGTATTGGTATTGTGTTCATGCATGATGCGGTTGCAATGACTGCTGAAGGTTTCCCGATTAAGTCAATCGCACCTTGCGAAGGTACGGGCTATGAAATCGGTTCCATGTCGATCATCAAGGGCGCCCGCAACCTTGAAAACGCCAAGAAGTGGTATGACTGGGCTCTGACAGCCGAAGTGCAGTCAAAAATGAAGGATGCCAAATCTTTCCAGCTTCCGTCCAACAAAAACGCAGAAGTGCCGAAAGAGTCGCCGCGCTTCGAGGATATCAAGCTGATCGACTACGACTTCAAGACCTATGGCGAACCGACCAAGCGCAAGGAAATCCTTGAACGCTGGGACAAGGAAATCGGCGCAAAGGCAAATTAAAGCTTCGCCATATCGGCGACTAGCAATCCATTTTCGTTATCGACCCTCCCGCCGCTATCCGGCGGGAGATGGATAATTGTGTCCACTTTGCCCGCCATGAGCAAAAAATGAGCAGAAAAGCGGATAGATATGAAACAACACAATCGACGGCTTGATGTGGTTCTGGCGCTGGCTTTGGCTGCGTTCCTGATCCTGCCCTGGTATCGCATTGAGCAAGGCTTCTTCCGTTTCAGCTGGCTTGAAGGGTTTTTCAGTCAGGCCGAGAATGCTCCCGGTATTCTGCAAATATTCACTTATGGACGCCCCTGGCTCGCTGTTGTTGCGATACTGATGCTCTTATGTGGCTTTGCACGCTTTGTGATGTCCCCGGAAAAGCGGACATCCGTTCTGATTGGTGCAAGCCTTTTGGGCGCTGGCTTTCTCGCACTGCAAGGACTGGCAATCGGCTTCACCGGCTGGAACTGGACATTTACCGAGGCACTCTTCGGTCAGCTTGCCGATGGACAACCGGCCTTTGGTGCCGGAGCTGTGCTGACTGGTCTTTGTTTTCTGCTGATTTTTTCCTTCGCTCTTGCTGAACGCGGGGTGATGAAAGGCGATGGTTTTGTCGTTTCCTCTATCACGCTGCTCGTCGCATTGGTCAGCGTCTTTGTATTCTATCCGATCTTCAGCATGTTTGCAGGCTCCGTTCAGGATTTTGATGGTTCCTTCAAACCGGATGGCTTCATCGGCAATATTCAGGATTCTTCGATCTGGAGTCTTGCCTGTGTGATCGGCGAGGGACGCTGCGGCGTTGCATGGCGCACGCTGTGGCTGGCGCTAATGACGGCAACCGGCTCCACAGTGCTTGGGCTTTCTTTCGCACTCGTCGCAACCCGCACAGGCTTTCCTTTCAAGAAGGGTTTGCGCATTCTCACAGTGCTGCCGATCATCACGCCACCATTTGTCATTGGTCTGGCGCTCACATTGCTGTTCGGTCGTGCTGGCGTGGTGACGGAGCAGATTTCCTACTTTTTTGGTGTTGAGCCGGGCCGCTGGCTTTATGGCCTTACGGGCATCTGGATCGCACAGGTGCTTTCCTTCACGCCAATCACCTTTCTGGTTCTGATCGGCGTTGTTGAGGGTGTTTCGCCTTCCATGGAGGAAGCATCGCAAACCCTGCGTGCTGATCGCTGGCGTACGTTCAATCGTGTTTCGCTGCCGCTCATGGCACCGGGGCTGGCCAATGCATTCCTGATCGCCTTCATCGAAAGCATGGCCGATTTTGGCAATCCGATGGTGCTTGGCGGCAGTCACGGCGTGCTCTCAACCGAGATATTCTTTGCCGTTGTGGGCGCGCAAAACGATCCGTCGCGTGCTGCCGTGTTGGCTATCGTGTTGCTCTGCTTCACACTGTCGGCCTTTCTCATTCAGCGTCTGTGGCTGTCGGGCAAGAACTTTGCCACCGTCACCGGCAAGGGCGATTCAGGCATTCATGCCGGCTTGCCAAATGGATTGAAGATTGGCGTCTATGCCCTTGTTATTCCGTGGATGATATTCACGGTCGTTGTTTACCTGATGATCCTTATTGGCGGTTTTGTGCGTACATGGGGTCTCGATAATTCGCTGACATTCGATCATTATCGTCGTGCTTTCTCAGTTGCGTGGACCGATAGCGGCTTTGCCTGGACGGGTGTTGCCTGGAACTCGTTCTGGACGACGATGGAAATATCGCTGATCTCCGCACCGCTTACTGCCGCTGTCGGCTTGCTCACCGCATATCTGATCGTCCGGCAGCGCTTCTTCGGGCGCAGTGTGTTCGAGTTTGCACTGATGCTGAGCTTCGCCATTCCGGGCACGGTTATCGGTGTCAGCTATATCATGGCTTTCAACCTCCCACCGCTTGAAATGACCGGCACGGCGCTGATCCTGATTGCCTGCTTCGTGTTCCGCAATATGCCGGTTGGTGTGCGCGGTGGCATTGCAGCGATGAGCCAGCTCGACAAAAGTCTTGATGAAGCGTCGCTCACGCTGCGTGCGGGCAGTTTCCGTACCATCCGCAAGGTGATCCTGCCGCTTCTGCGTCCGGCCATTACAGCTGCACTGGTTTATTCCTTCGTGCGTGCCATCACATCGATCAGCGCCGTGATCTTCCTTGTATCGGCGGAATACAACATGGCGACTTCTTATATCGTAGGCCTTGTCGAAAATGGCGAGTTCGGTGTGGCGATTGCCTACTCATCGGCACTCATTCTCGTAATGGTAGTTGTGATTGTCACCTTCCAGCTCCTTGTCGGTGAACGCCGATTGCGGCGCGAAAACCGCGTTGCCACGCACACGCCGATTAAAACCGTTCAACAGGAGAAAGCCGTATGACTATGATCCGTCCCGGCTCCGTTACCTTTCAAAACGTCACCAAGAAGTTTGGTAATTTCACCGCTCTGCCTGATCTGTCGCTGACAGTTGAACCCGGCACACTTGTGACCTTGCTCGGCCCGTCCGGTTGCGGCAAAACCACGACCCTGCGCCTTCTGGCGGGGCTGGAGCATCCTACATCGGGTCGCATTCTGATCGGTGGCAAGGATGTGACCATGCTCCCTGCCAACGAGCGCGATGTATCGATGGTGTTTCAATCCTATGCTCTTTTTCCGCATATGAGCTCGCTCGACAATGTTGCCTATGGGCTTGAATCTTCGGGACTGAAGAAGAAAGAAGCGCGTGAGCGGGCCGAAGAAGGGCTGAAGCTCGTGGGCCTTGCAGGCATGGGGCATCGCCTTCCTGCAGAACTGTCCGGAGGGCAGCAACAGCGTGTCGCAGTTGCCCGTGCATTGGTGCTGGAGCCACAGGTGTTATTGCTCGATGAACCGCTGTCCAATCTCGACGCGCGGTTGCGTCGTCGGGTGAGAACCGAGATCAGAGAACTACAGCAAAGACTTGGTTTCACAGCAGTTTATGTTACCCACGACCAAGATGAAGCTTTGGCAGTATCCGATACAATTATTGTCATGAAAGACGGCGATATAGCGCAGCAAGGCAGTCCGCGTGATCTTTATGAGTCGCCTGCATCTGCCTTCATTGCAGACTTCATGGGTGAGGCAAATGTCGTGCCCTGTGAAGTCATCAGTGCAGCAAATGGAGAAGCTGTTATTCGTATCGGGAAACTCGAGCACCGTTTGGCATCGGCAAAGGCAAAGCCGGGGCCGGCCCAATTGGCGGTTCGTCCCAATGCGGTGAGCCTGCAAGCCCAGAGTGGCGGAGACTTCCCCGGACGCGTGGCACATTCCGCTTATCTTGGTGATCATATTGAATATGAAATTGAGACTGAGCACGGCAAGCTTTTCATTGTCGATCAGGCGGTGGAAGAGGCGCTTGCACCACAAACCGACGTGGCGATTCATTTCAAGCCGCGCGGCCTTGCCATCATCAACAATTGAGCGCATGAACCTTGCGCCTTTATTCCCTCTGACTGGAAACCAAGCATGACATCGGACATTTCAATAGAACTTGAAACGCGGTTTAAGCTTGCGCAGGAAATTGCGCGTGAGGCAGGCGCTATGGCGCTCGATTACTTCAATCGCCGCGAAACACTTGTGATCGAAATTAAACGTGATCCGCAGGATGTGGTGTCCATTGCTGACCGCAATGTCGAACAGCTGATCAATGAGCGCGTATCGGCAGCTTTCAGCGACGATGGCTTTCTGGGTGAAGAATATGGACTGAATGCGGGCAGCTCAGGCTATACATGGGTGGTTGATCCCATTGATGGCACCAGTCCGTTCGTCAATGGAATGCCGAACTGGTGCGTTTCCATTGCGGTTCTCAAAGATGGTGAGCCGGTCATCGGTGTTATTCAGGCACCTTGCTTTGGTGAGCTTTACGCATCTGCCAAAGGGCAGGGTGCAACACTTAATGGCAAAAAGCTGGCGCTTGATCCATCTCGCAATATCCGTAATTCGGTGACCGGCATCGGCGCTAACAATTATGTAACGCCGCAGGTGGTTGCGAAGATCGTGGAAGATCTGCTTGAAGCGGGCGGCACATTCATCCGTAATGGTTCCGGTGCGCTTATGATCGCCTATGTCGCGGCCGGGCGTCTGGTTGGCTATTATGAGCCATATATGCATGCATGGGACTGCATGGCCGGTTTCTGCCTCGTTAAGGAAGCAGGCGGCTATGCGCATCCTTTCCCGACGGAGGGTGAGCAACTGACCAAAGGCAACAAGGTGTTTGTAGCGGCGCCCGGTGCAATCGATGATCTTAAAAAAGATTGCCCGACTGTAAGAAATAAGCCCCGGAAATCCGGGGCTTATCTTTATGACGACGGATTATCGCGCTTATAAATCCAGTCATGATCCGGGTGGTTTTTGAACCGCCATTTGCGGATCGGACCAGCCATGACGTTGAGATAATACATTTCATAGCCGTAAGGCGCGCCGCAGGGGGTGATGTCCCTTTGGCACGAGAACTACATCGCCGTCAGAAACGGCCATGGTTTCATCAAGACTGCCATCTTCGGTGAAAACCCGCTGAATACCATAGCCCTGCGATGGGTTGAGGCGATGATAATAGGTTTCTTCCAGATATGTCATATCCGGGAAGTTATCTTCATCGTGCCGATGAGGCGGGTAGGATGACCAGTTGCCCTGCGGCGTGAATACTTCCGTCACCAAAAGGCTGTCGGCGACATCGCGACCTTCCATAGCAATATTGAAGATATTGCGGGTGTTGGCACCTTGGCCGCGCGTATCGAAAGTCAGGCCTTCAGGTCCAAGTTTTTGGGCGTTGCGACCTGGTTTGCCGGGTGCTGCGCAGACAGCAAGCACGCAATCGGTTGTCGCCACGGCACCCCAGTCGCTCTCAGCAGGCACATAGAGACAATGCGGGGCGAGCTTTTCAAACACGCTCATCCGTTCGCCCATTTCGCCGAAATCCTCGCCAGAAGCCTTGAGCTTTGCCTTGCCTTCGACCAGCACCAGAATGACTTCGCGGTCGCCGGTTTTCTCGGTCGCGGTTTCACCTGCTTTCAGACGATAGAGGCCAAAGCCGACATAGCCCCAGTTGGCACTTTCCGGCGTGATGTCATGCACCTTGCCATGCTTGCCATTGGGTTTGCGTAACAGATTGGCCATGGCTCAGTCTCCCTTATCGAGTCCTGCTTCGCGCGCAAATGCTTTGAGCGATTTCAGCCCCAGTGTCTGATATTCAAATGGATTACGCACATCGGGGTCTTGCTCTGCTTCGATGACCAGCCAGCCCTGATAGCCGTGCTGGGCTGCGACCTTGAGTACTGGTACAAAATCCACGCCGCCCTCCTTATCGCCCGGAACCGTGAAAACGCCGCGGCGCACACCTTCCAGAAAGGACAGGCTCTGATCGCGCACTTCAGCAGCAATCGCCGGGCGTACGTTCTTCGCATGGATGTGGCGAACGCGTCCCATATGGTTCTTCGCAACACGCTCAGGATCGCCACCGCCAAACAGGCAATGCCCTGTATCAAGCAGCAGCTTGGCGTGTGGCCCGGTATGTTTCATCAGAAGGTCGATCTCGTCTTCGCTCTGAACAATCGTACCCATGTGATGGTGATAGACGAGTGCAATGCCCTGTGCGCTCGCATATTCGGCCAGTGCTTCAACGCCTGCACCAAACTCTGCCCAACGGGATTCTTCCAGAACGGCGCGCTCAGAGAGCGGCTTGTCATCGTCGCCATGAATGGCGTTCGATGTTTCGCAAACGATGATGACCTTGCAGCCCATGGCCTTGAGAAGATCAAGCGCTGGCTGCATCGCAACCTTCTCATCCTCAACGGAATTGGTAAGAAGATTGAGCGAATGCCAGCCAGAAACGTAACGCAGATTGCGTGTTTCGAGTACTGCTTTAAGTTCCGCTGCAACCTGCGGAAATTTATGGCCTTTTTCAATTCCGTCGAAGCCGATTTTGGAAGCCTCATTGAGGCATTGATCAAGGCTTATATGTGCGCCGAGGCTGCGATCATCATCGTTCGACCAGGCAATCGGGTTGGTGCCATAGAGGATCATCGGTCAGTTTCTTTCTTTGATCTGAGCTTCATAATTTTCGCGTGCGGCACGCACTTGCTCGCGTTCCGAGACTTCCGGCACAGCCACGTCCCACCACCAGCCACCGGTTTCAGGCGTCGGATAAGGGTCGGTGTCGATAACGATAACTGTAGTGCGCGGGTTGTTGCGCGCCTCGGCCAGCGCATCTTCAAGTTCGCGGATAGAGCCGACCTTTTTGCTGTCGGCACCCATCGCGCCCGCATGAGCTGCAAAGTCGATATTGGATGCGTTCACATGGGTTGTGTGGTCGAGCAGATTGTTGAACTCGGCACCACCCGTTGCCATCTGCAACCGGTTGATGCAGCCATAACCACGATTATCGGTGAGGACGACTGTGATCTTGATACCCATCATCACAGAGGTAGCAAGCTCGGAATTGGCCATCATGTAGGAGCCGTCGCCGATCATCACGATCACGTCGCGGTCAGGCTCTGCCATCTTGATACCAAGCCCACCAGCGATCTCATACCCCATGCAGGAGAAGCCATATTCCATATGATAGGACATAGGGCGTCCGGCTTTCCAGAGCTGGTGCAATTCGCCCGGCATTGTTCCTGCCGCACACATGACGACGGTATTTTCTTTCGACTGGCGCTGCACAGCACCGATCACCTGCATATCGGTAGGAAGCTCGTTTGCCTCACCTGGGGCGACTGTGAACCGGTCCGCCGCTTCAAACCATTTTGCCTTGAGGCTGCTGTCGAGAGATGGGCGTTTGTAGCCTTTTAATCCTGCAGAAAGCCCATTAAGGCCGACTTTTGCATCAGCCACGAGTGAGATAGAGCCATGTTTGTGACTGTCATAAGGTTGAACATTAAGGGAAAGCAGCTTGCGGTTCGGATGTTTGAACAGTGCCCATGAGCCGGTCGTGAAATCCTGAAAGCGCGTTCCGACACCGATCACCAGATCCGCATTTGCTGCAATCGCATTGGCAGAATCTGCACCCGTAACACCGACCGGGCCAAAATTGAGCGCATGATCCCACGGCAGTGCCGACTTACCAGCCTGCGTTTCGATAACAGGGATATTGTGGGTTTCTGCAAAGCTTTTCAGCGCGTCGTGGGCACCTGAATAATGGACGCCACCGCCTGCAACGATAACCGGGGTCTTGGCAGCCCTGATTGCGGCAATAGCAGTTGCCAGCTCGTGTTCATCGGCTGGCGGGCGTCGCCAATGCCAGACTTTTGGTGCGAAGAACTCTTCCGGCCAGTCATAGGCTTCTGCCTGAACGTCCTGACAGAAAGACAACGTCACTGGTCCACAATCTGCTGGATCGGTCATTGTGCGGAAAGCGCGCGGCAGGGCTGTCAGAAGCTGTTCTGGACGGGTGATGCGATCAAAATAGCGGCTTACAGGGCGGAAACAGTCATTGACGGTCATCGTGCCGTCGTTGAAATCCTCGATCTGCTGAAGCACAGGATCAGGACCACGATTGGCAAAAACATCTCCGGGGATGAACAGAACCGGCAGGCGGTTAACATGGGCGAGTGCCGCCGCTGTGACCATATTGGTTGCGCCGGGGCCGATGGAGGAAGTGACAGCGCAAGCGCGTTTGCGACCGAGCTGTTTGGTATAGGCAATGGCTGCATGAGCCATGGTTTGCTCATTATGGCCACGCCATGTAACGAGCTGATCGCGGATACCATGCAGTGCCTCGCCAAGCCCTGCGACATTGCCATGGCCGAAAATAGCCCAGACACCAGCGATGAAGGGATCTCCTTCTGGCGTCATCTGATTGGCTATATAGCGCACAAGAGCCTGTGCCGCTGTCAGTCGAACGGTCTTCATCTTTCCTCCCGGCGGAAATCCGCATTCTCGCAATCTCACAAGACAGGCCTCCACCTGTGCCAGAGATGCGTTTATTTCTGGCGCAGCCTATCCCAAAGATCGCAGAAACCGCGATAGCGTTTTGCCATTTCTGCAACTGCGTCGGTGTCGCTCATTTTGCCGGCGAGCCATTGGCGAGCGACATCGCCCAGAATGGTGCGGCCGATGGCAAAACCCTTCACCAGATCAAAATCCGCAGCGATTTTCAGGCTTGCTTCCAGTTCTTCGGCTGGCGCATCAAGCCCCAGCACAACAATGCCACGCGTGTGAGGATCGTTATGGGTGATCGCTTCGCAAGCATTGCGCCATGCCTTGGCAGTCTTCAGCGGCTCAAGCTTCCACCAGTCAGGATAAACGCCAATTTCGTAGAAACGCTCGATGACTTTGGCGGTGCTCATATCATCGACGGGCGCTACCTTGGATGGAATGACTTCTAACAGAAACTCGAGACGGTTGCGGCGAGCAGCCGTGAAAAGTCGCTTCACGGTGGCTTCCTGTTGTGCCTTCACGTTGGCGCTGTCATCAGGGTGATAGAAGCATAAAACCTTGACGACGTTCTCGACAGGCCATTCAACAAGGCCGCCGCAATCAGGACCGAGTTCAGGCTCAAGCTCCAAAGGGCGCGAGCTGGGCCATTCCGTTGGGCGTCCAATCCATAAGCCAGTCCCGGCGGCACGGTAGAGTGCATCGCGTCCAAGACGGCCATCGCAAAGAATGCCATAGCCGCTTTCTCCGCCTGAAACCTCTAACGCAGCATTCAGGCATAGTTCTTTGAATTCACCGATCTTTTCATCCGTAGCGCCGGTTTCCTGTGCCATTTCTTCCAGCTGGATACGGTGGTCAAAAGCGAAGACTCGCATATGTGGCCAGTCGCCATTGCGGTTGGTCGACCAATGCACCTGCTCAAGTGCCAGATCTTTGCGCAGCGCCTTGTCGCGAATGCCGGTCTTGAAGAAATATTGCAGCTCTTCCCAGCTTGGATAAGCGGGTGTGCAGCCATGACGCGACACTGCAAAGGCACCACAGGCATTGGCGAACTTCAGGCTGGTTGGCCAGTCTTCACCCTTGAGCCAGCCGCGCAACAGACCAGACATGAAGCCATCGCCCGCGCCAAGCACGTTGAAAACTTCAATCGGAAAACCTTGTCCTGATTGCCCTTGGTCGAGATAGTCAGGAATGTCGCCCTCAAAGACCACGGCGCCCATTGGTCCGCGTTTGCAAACGAGTGCCGCCTTCGTGACTTTGCGAACGGCTTTAAGCGCTTCAACTGTATCGGTCGAACCGCCAGCAATATGAAATTCTTCTTCTGTGCCGACGATGAGATCGAAAAGGTGCAAGGTTGATTGCAGTTTGGTGGTGACGGAAGCAGACTCGATAAATCGGTTCTCGCCATCACCATGGCCGGAAAGCCCCCAGAGGTTGGGGCGATAATCGATGTCGAGCACCGTACGACTACCGTTTTCCCGCGCAAGCTTCAAAGCTTTGAGGACAGCAGCTTCCGTGCGCGGATGCGACAGATGCGTGCCAGTGGCGAGTACACATCCGGCCTCGGCAATGAAGTCCGGATCGATATCGTCTTCGCAAAGCGCCATGTCGGCGCAGTTTTCGCGATAGAAGATGAGCGGGAAATGTTCCTGATCACGGATGCCAAGGATCACCAGCGCTGTCAGGCGTTGCGGATCGGTGACGATACCGCGCGTATCCACACCTTCACGCGCAAGTTCACGCAGCAGAAAGCGCCCCATATGCTCGTCACCGACGCGGGTTATGAGTGCAGATTTGAGGCCCAGTCGAGCAGTGCCAGTCGCGATATTGGTGGGGGAGCCACCGACATATTTGTTGAAGGATGACATGTCTTCAAGCAGACCGCCGACCTGTGCGCCGTAAAGATCCACCGAAGATCGGCCAATCGTAATCAAATCCAGCCGCTTCATTAAAGTCCTCCCTCGGCGCATGCTTTTTTAGCTTGAAGAGGCTGCCTGTGAGTCACGACACGCAGCAACCATTCTATTTCTGATTAAAATGGATTTATTATTCCATTTCAATCGAAAAATAGAATGTCGTATCATTTTACGACTGTCGTTCCGTGCCAACGGCGACGGCGAGCGTAATCGCAAGACAAAGTGTAGCGGAAAGAGAGCGGAAGGCACCGAAGTCAACTTCGGAGACAAGCAGCGACTCATTGGCAAACTTGCTCATTGGGCTGACAATCGTGTCGGTAATCGCAACAACATCGATGCCGCGCGCGGCGGCATTTTCTGCCATGGCAATGGTTTCAGGCGAGTAGGGCGAGAACGAAATCGCGAGCAACACATCGCCTTTACGGATAGCGTGCTGGTTTTCCAGCTTTCCGACGGTACTGTGAAGCATGGCCGGAACCTGCATCTTTTCGAGCGCGTAGGCCAGATAGCTCGCAACCGGAAATGCGCGTCGAACGCCGATGATGTGAATGGTTTCTGCTGTTGCCAGCAGCTTGACGGCTTTCTCAAGTGCCTCCGGCTCGATGGTCTTCAACAGGCTTTCAAGTGAAGTGCGGCCGGCCTCGGCAAACTCTGCCAGAAGGGCCGGGGCGCTTCCTGCCGCCGTTTCGCGCAAATGCTCAAGCCGTGTGGAATAATCGGGCCAACCGCCAGCATAGGAGTCGCGAAAAAGCTTCTGCATTTCCGAAAAACCGGAAAAGCCCAATATCTGGCAAAACCGCATGAAGGCCGAACTTTGAACGCCTGCGCCTTCTGCCATTTCCGCGACCGTTGAAACGGCGATCCGGTCCTGATTGGCGGCAACGTAATCGGCGCATTGCTTCAGGCGCTTGGGCAACCGGTCAGCAACTTCGAGCAGTCTTGCCTCGAATTCTTTTGCATTCGCGGGCACACTGGCGGAAGTCTCGGCTTGCGCAGCAACAGCTTGTTCGGTGTCCATTGCCATCCTTTCAGAAACGGTCTCTTGACATCCCATATATCACAATCTAGCAAAATAGAATAAATATTCCATTGAGCTTTGCATCCGTGACATATTCGGGAAATGAGCAGAACGGAATAGCGAAACTGATTTGTCGGTCAATCGAGGATGGCCGTTTTGGGAGGATGAAGGCAATGGTTACACGTCTTGCTCTGCTTGGTGCCGGTCGTATCGGAAAAGTACATGCGGGCGCAATCGCTTCCGACAAGCGGGCGCAACTGATTGCGGTGGCTGATGCCAATCAGGATGCAGCGCGTGCAATTGCTGATGCGGCTGGTGCGGAAGTGCGTTCCATTGACGAGATCGAAAAGTCGCCAGATGTGGACGCTGTGCTGATCTGCACTCCAACCAACACCCATGCCGATCTGATCGAACGATTCTCACGCGCAGGTAAGGCGGTTTTCTGCGAAAAGCCGATTGATCTCAATATCGAGCGCGTACGGGCTTGCCTTGGTGTTATCAAGGAAACCGGCGGCAAGGTCATGCTCGGCTTCAATCGCCGTTTTGATCCGCATTTTGCCGCTGTTCGTAAGGCGATCAATGATGGTCGTATTGGCAAAGTCGAAATGGTCACAATCACCAGCCGCGATCCGGGCGCTCCGCCTGCGGAATACATCAAGGTATCGGGTGGTATTTTCCGCGATATGACGATCCATGATTTTGACATGGCGCGTTTTCTGCTCGGTGAAGAAATTGCAACGGTTTCTGCATCTGCTTCGGTTCTTGTCGATCCAAAGATCGGTGAACTCGGTGATTATGACAGTGCGAGCGTCATCCTGACCACGGCTTCCGGTCGCCAGTGCGTGATTTCCAATTCACGCCGTGCATCCTATGGCTATGATCAGCGCATCGAAGTGCACGGATCGGAGGGAGCGGTTTCGGCTGAGAACCAGCGTCCGGTTTCCATCGAGGTTGCATCGAAGGATGGCTATACGCGTCCACCACTGCATGATTTTTTTATGACCCGCTACACAGATGCGTATGCCGCAGAAATTGCAGCTTTCATTGATGCGATTGATAGTGGCAAAGCACCCACACCTTCTGCCGAAGATGGTTTGCAGGCTTTGGCACTTGCCGAAGCAGCACTTCTCTCTGTCAAAGAAGGGCGTGCTGTGAAAGTTGCGGAAGTTCTCGCCTAAGCACGCCTTTTCGTTTGCCTTTCTCTGCAATCGACTGCGATATGCGGAACATGGCTTATGAAATCGACAAGCTGCCGCTCGAAGAGTTTTTTGTGCCCGTGGCGAATGCTACGGCTGCACTAACAAGACTTGACGAGCGGCTTGCACGCTCTCCGATCCGCGATGGAATGCTTGAGCGCATGCATATGCATGATGCGGTTGCATCCATGTGGCTTGAGGGCGAACTGGTGCATCTAGAAGATCTCGTGCTGCACGATGCTCTGATGGACAGCCGCACCCCAAGCCACGCACTGACAATCTCTCATTCTGTGCTGCGCTTGCGACGCCAGATTTTCAGTCGTTCACCAAGCTGGGCTCTTAGTCCGGCGGGTATGCAGCAGGTTCTCGGGCGGAATATTGACGTCCGTAGCGAAGAGACGCGTGACTATAGCCATCAGGAAGATGAGGATAACGATCCTCTACTTGATGATGTGGATGCCTTGCTTGCGCGCACGGACGCTCTGCTGAAAGGCATCATCAAAGAACAGCCGAAACCACAGCCGGTGGAAGCAGATTCGCTTCTTTACGATGACGATTGGGATGAAGACACCCGCTTGCAGGAGTGGCGGGATCTATTTGCCAAGACAGCTCATCTTCCACCACTTCTATGCACCGCGCTGATGCATGATGCATGGTTTTCACTGGAAGTGGTGCAGCGTTCAAACTGGATAGGGCGGCTGCTTGCGGCCGCATATTTGCGCCAGTCGGGCATTGCCGCCAATCATCTGCCTGCACTCAATGTCGGCCTTCGCACAAAGCGTCCTGATGAGCGTCGTTCAACCAACCGATTGGTGCGGCTTAAGACATTTCTTGCGGCGACTGAGGAAGCTGCGGAATTAAGCATGAAAGAGCATGACCGCCTTTTGCTTGCGCGTGAGCAGATGCAGCGCAAGCTCAAGGGTCGGCGCTCCAATTCGCGGTTGCCGCAACTTGTCGACATGATGATGCGCAGCCCACTGGTTTCAAGCCAGATGGTCGAGAAAGAACTTGAGGTCACGCAGCAGGGCGCGCTGAAGCTGATTTCCGATCTCAATTTACGAGAAATCACCGGGCGCGGACGGTTCCGCGCCTGGGGTATTCTTTAATTTACTTCTTCATGCAGTGATTGCGCAGATGGGTTGCGAAAAGCTGATACTCGTTGCGTCGAGCAGCATTCGCTCGCCATGCCAAGGCAAGTGAGCGGAAATTGTGTTGTCCTTCATAGGGCACGATGCTGATTTCGCTGCCGCGTGTAACGCCCGCCTTGATAGCGACCTCCGGTAATAGCGTCACACCCATGCCAAATTCAACCAGCTGTACCAGAGTCATGATACTTGTTGCATGAACATCGCCACCTGTCTGTGTGGGCTTTGAACCAATGGCTGCCATGACGTGCTCACGCAGACAATGGCCAGTCTCCAGCAAGAGAAACGGTTGGTCCTGAAGATCGCTCGCTTCAATGCGGTCCCGGTTGGCCAGCGCATGGTCGCGGCGTACCGCAAGAAAAAATGGGTCTTGTCCTATCGCGGCGACTTCAAAATCATCAAGATCATAGGGATGAGCAACAAGCGCCACATCAAGCGTTCCCGAGCGCAGATTGTCGAGGAGGGTACGCGTCAGTCCTTCCCGCACGCTCAATTGCAGCTCTGGAAAAGCTTTAGCCGTTGCTGGAAGCACTTTTGGCAATAAAAACGGCGCAATGGACGGGATGACACCCAATCGCAAGCGTGTTGTCAGCGGGCGTTCGGCCTGACGCGCATGTTCCGGCAGCTCCTCAATTGAAGCCACGATCTCGCGCGCACGGTTGAGGAAATCCTCTCCGGCAGGCAGCAATTGCATCCGTCGACCCGTGCGATCAATCAAGGTTACGCCAATCTCTGCTTCCAGCGTCTGAATGGCCGCGCTTAATGTGGATTGCGTAACGCCAACCGCCTCGGCTGCGCGCGAGAAGGAACCTGCTTTGACGAGAGCTATAAAATAGTGAAGTTGACGAACACTGATATTGAGCATGGTCTTCAGCCTGAAACTTATCCCCATCGTTTAAATCGATGGATTGGATCGTTTTAATCGCTTTGACCGATTGATTTAGAGCGCCTATATATGACTCGCAAGCAGTTAGTTCTGAAACTTCTGAATTTTCTGCATAACAACGAATTTACAGGCAGGTATGAGATGCTCGGTATCGGTGACAAGCTTCCTTCTTTCAAAGTAACTGGCGTTAAGCCTGGCTTCAACTTCCACGAAGAAAACGGCGTGTCGGCTTTTGAAGAAGTCACCGAAGCAAGCTTCGAAGGCAAGTGGAAGGTCATCTTCTTCTACCCTAAGGACTTCACTTTCGTCTGCCCAACCGAAATCGCTGAATTCGCACGTCTGGCTTCAGATTTTGAAGACCGCGACGCAGTTGTTCTCGGCGGTTCGACTGACAACGAATTTGTGAAGCTCGCATGGCGTCGCGATCACAAGGACCTCGACAAGCTGCCAATCTGGTCTTTTGCAGACACCAATGGTTCGCTGGTTGACGGCCTCGGCGTTCGTTCGCCAGATGGCGTTGCTTACCGCTACACCTTCGTTGTCGATCCGGACAACACGATCCAGCACGTTTACGCAACCAACCTCAATGTTGGCCGTGCTCCTAAGGACACGCTGCGTGTTCTCGATGCTCTGCAGACCGATGAGCTTTGCCCATGCAACCGCGAAGTCGGTGGCGAAACGCTCAAGGCTGCTTAATCAGCCTCAATGATTTGAGACAAGGCGGGTTAAGGCCCGCCTTTTGTTTATTCAGAACTGACAAATAAAGAGGGTTCCATGTCCATTGATGATCTGAAGTCAAAAATCCCGGATTTCGCCAAGGATGTTCGTCTCAATCTTTCGTCTATGGCAAGCGATGAAACGCTGACGCCACAGCAGAAATATGGACTGTTCATTGCTTGCGGCATTGCTTCGCGCAACGCCGATGTGCGCAAGGCGCTGGTTGCTGAAGCCTCTGGAAAAGTTGATGCGACGGTTGTGCAAGCTGCAAAATCTGCGGCCTCTATCATGGGCATGAACAATGTCTATTATCGTTTTGTGCATCTTGCGACCAACAAGGACTATCGCACGATGCCAGCAAAGCTGCGCATGAATGTGATCGGCAATCCGGGTGTGGACAAAGTCGATTTCGAACTGTGGTCGCTGGCTGTTTCGGCAATCAATGGCTGCGGCATGTGCATCGACGCACACGAAGACGTACTGCGCAAAGCAAATGTGACAACCGAGGTGATCCAAACCGCTGCTCGCTTCGCCTCGATCATTCAGTCTGTTGCGATTGCTCTGGAAGCTGCTGACACCGAATAAGTTTCTTAGTCGAGCTTATATAAAGAAAAGCCCGCGTGGATCGCTCCACGCGGGCTTTTTGTGTTCAGTGCTGCTTACTCGCCGCGTTTGAACGAAATAAATGCAAAGCCAATCAATGAGACAACGGCTGCGGCAGACATGTAATAGCCAACATAGTCGAAGCTATAATGGGTTGCGAGCCAGGTTGCGATGTAAGGTGCAACCGATGCGCCGAGAATGCCTGCCAGATTGAAGGTAAGCGAAGCGCCCGTATAGCGAACCGAAGTCGGGAATGGTTCAGCAAGAGCCGCGCCAATCGGACCATAGGTCAGGCCCATCAGGCCGAAACCAATGATGAGGAAGGCGAGAACGCCAGCTGTTCCGCTGAGGAAGAGTGGAGCCATGATGAAACCGTACAGACCGATCAGGACTGTGACGATGATCATGACAGGACGCATGCCGTATTTATCGGAAAGCAGAGCTGCAACCGGGATGGTGAGGCCGAAGAAGATCACGCCAACCATTTGCAGGATGAGGAACTGTTCACGGCTATAGCCAAGCGCGCGCGTACCCCAACCGAGCGAAAACACGGTCATGAGATAGAACAGTACGAAAGTTGCAACTGCGCCGATGGTGCCGAGGAACAGGCTCGACTTGTGTTTCTTGAACAGGGTTGCGACCGGAACTTCGACGCGTTCAGCTTTGTCGATTGCCTTCTGGAATTCTGGCGTTTCAGCGATCTTCAAACGAATGAAGAGGCCAACACCAACCAGCAGTGCACTGGCGATGAAAGGAATGCGCCAGCCGAAAGACATGAACTGTTCTTCGGTCAGAAGTTCAGCCAGGATCAGGAAGATACCTGTTGCGAGAATGAAGCCGACGGGTGCGCCGAGCTGCGGGAACATGCCATACCATGTACGCTTGCCTTCAGGCGCATTTTCGGTTGCGAGCAGAACTGCACCGCCCCATTCACCGCCGAGGCCAAGGCCCTGACCCAGACGGCAGAGAGCGAGCAGGAGGGCTGCCCAGACGCCGATGGATTCATAGGTTGGCAGAAAGCCGATTGCGACCGTGGAAATACCCATGGTCATAAGTGCTGCGACGAGCGTTGCCTTACGGCCAACCTTGTCGCCGAAGTGGCCGAACAACGCGCCGCCGATCGGGCGTGCGAAGAAGGCAATAGCGAAAGTTGCCAAGGACTGGAGCAGCGCCGAGTTACCGTCACTTGCTGGGAAAAAGAGATGCGGGAACACGATTACCGCAGCGGTGGCATAAATATAAAAATCAAAGAATTCGATAGTTGTGCCGATCATGCTCGCGGCCAAAACACGGCGCGCAGAATTTTTCTTCGGAACAACTGCTTGAGCGACAGTCATTGTTTCATATCCATATTTGTGGGCTGTACGTTTTGGGAGGAAGCCCGAGATGTTGCCTTCTTAGTGCCACAAAACACGAAACCGCAAGCTTAAAAGGGCTCTCACGTAATTTTCTAATTTCGAATGTGCTCTTTTCGAAACAAAATGAACATACGAAGCGGATTCAAGGGAAAAAGCCAGGGCCTTTCAATTGCCTTAAGGCAGCCTTAAGATGAATTTCGCAACTTGGAATCACAATGACAGCGCAGGCTTTCAGATACGGAAACATTGGCATGAACTTTCGCAAACATTCTGTTTTGCGAATGCCTTCTCGTATGCTGATTGCTCTATTGTCGTTGCTCTTTTTGGTTTCAACGCAGCTTTGCTACGCCATGGCGCACGATCTTCCGCAGACTGTAGCAGTCACCGACTGCCATGAGACGGTTAAGATTCTAAAACATGATATGGGGCATTCCATGCCAGCCGATCACGGCAAGAAAGCATCTGCTGCCTGTGTCATGATGAGTTGTGGCGGCATCATACAGCTTGCCTCAGATGTCACTCTGTTCACGCCGGATCATGAGTTCGGACTTCCTCCGCGCGTTGCCGCATTGAACAGCAGCGATCCATTTGGCGTGTTACGCCCTCCAATATCTTACCAGATCTAATCCCTAGAAACGCTGCCACCTCTCTGGCGGCAATGAGCGCATTCCAGAATTCATGAAATGATTTCGGGCGAGATGCGCATTGATAGAGATATTATCTGGAGAATAATCATGACGAGTATGACACGCCGCCGCTTGCTGACGCTCGGTGTAAGTGCTGCCGTTTTATCCATTGCTCGGCCTTTTGAGGCCTTCGCGCAGGACGCCCATCAGCAACATACGCAGCATGGTGCACCCACAGCACAGGCAAAAGCACCGACCTTGCCTATTCCAACATTATTGGAGCCGGATGCTGCAGGTGTGGTGAAGCTGACGGTCCAGAAGGGACGCCATGCTTTCACACAAGGCAGCGATGCGGCCTCTGCCGGGATAAACGGCACCTATCTTGGGCCGGTCGTCCGCTTGAAGAACGGAGAGGCGGTAACGCTTTCGGTAAATAACGGCATGGACGAAGACACAACGCTTCATTGGCATGGTCTTTTTGTTCCGTCGGTTCTCGATGGCGGACCGCATAATGTGATTGCAGCAGGTAAAAGCTGGGAGCCAAAGGTTACAGTCAATCAGCCTGCATCGTTTAACTGGTTCCATCCGCACTTGCATGGCGACACCGCCCGACAGGCACATATGGGCATTGCCGGGCTCATGATTGTCAGCGATGGCAAGGATGGCGAACGTGGATTGCCTGAAACCTATGGTGTTGATGACCTGCCGCTTGTCTTGCAGGACCGCAGGGTTATCGAAGGCGACAAGGTTTACCAGCCCGATATCATGGATTTGATGCACGGCTTTCGCGGCGACAAGCTAATCGTCAACGGCGTGATTGCACCGCAAGCACATGTTCCGGCGTCTGTTGTAAGATTGCGCATTCTGAACGGTGCCAATGCGCGGAACTTCCATATCCGTCTCAGCGATGACCAGCCGTTGCATGTCATCGGATCGGATGGCGGCTATATAACCAAGCTCGATACAGTCCAACGCCTGACGATCAGCCCAGGCGAGCGCTATGAAGTTCTGGTCGACTTTTCCAAATCGAAAGGCACTCTGGATTTGCTCACGGCCAGCGATGACAGCAGTGGTGATGATCAGTCTTTGATGCAGTTTATCGTGGATGACAAAATCGATGGGTTGGTGAAAGCATTGCCAGCCACGCTTGATGGTCCTGAGAAGCCTGACGAAAAGCTCGCGGCACGCAGGCGGTCGTATTTCTTCGATGAACGCATGGCCGAAAATATGAAGCTCATGATGGGCGGCATGTCGAGTGATCCTCATGCCGGGCACAATATGCCAGCGATGAGTGATCACGACATGCATTCGGGTCGGAGCAATACTGACGCCGGACCTGCTTTGCAGGCTTTGACATCAGGCGTTCAGATGGCGATTGCTGAAAAACCTTTCGACATGAGCCGCATTGATGCCGAAGTTAAGCTTGGATCGTGGGAAATATGGGAGCTGACGACCAAAGAAATGGCGCATCCATTCCATATCCATGGAGCGTCATTCCGCATTCTGACGTTGAACGGAGAAGCGCCACCGCTCCATCAATCAGGTTGGAAGGATACGGCGTTGATCAATGGCAAGGCCGAAATTCTGGTCCATTTTGATCGCGAAGCTACGCGTGATCATCCTTTCATGTTCCACTGCCATGTGTTGGAACATGAAGACGTCGGCATGATGGCGCAATTCGTTACGACCTGATTTTCAAATATGCTGCGCGCTGTCTCAACCGGCGCGCAGTTTTATAAGTTTCGAACAATTCGCGCCGTAGTGCGTTTACCGCTTATCACCAAACCAAATAAGAGGAGGAGATAATGCGATCTTTCGTTCTAGCTTCAACTATTGCACTTTTCGCCATGCCTGCATTTGCCCAAGACACAACAGTTAAAATGTACGAGGCTCTCGAAACAGGACAGGGGAAGGAAATGGGGACTGTTACAGTCTCCCAAAGTGCTGATGGGCTTTCATTCAAAGCGGATTTAAACGGAATGCCGGGCGGTGAACATGGCTTCCATGTTCATGAAAAGGGCAGCTGTGCGCCTGCCGAACAGGACGGGAAAATGGTTCCTGCTCAAGCAGCTGGTGGCCATTACGATCCGGAAGGCTCGAAACATCACATGGGACCTGAAGGTCATGGTCATATGGGCGATTTGCCACTATTGAAGGCTGATGCAGACGGCAAGGTCAGTGAAACGGTTGTTGCGCCACGTCTCAAGTCGCTGGATGAAATCAAAGGGCGGGCGCTGATGGTTCATATAGGCGGCGACAATTATGCCGACCAGCCCAAGCCGCTTGGTGGTGGTGGTGCACGTATTGTCTGTGGTGTAATCGAATAAACTAGCCCCAGTTTTCGATACGGATTTTCGATCCGTCCGAGAAACGCGAAATATGGAACGGCGACGGATCGACAACTGGCGTTTCGCCGCTGACCATATCGGCGACCAATCGTCCTGCACCGGGGCCGATGCCAAAGCCATGCCCCGAAAAACCTGTTGCAACGATTAGCCCATCAATGTCGGGCAGGGGGGAGATGACCGGAATAACATCCGGCATGGTGTCGATCAGGCCCGCCCATTCCTGTGCAATTGTTGCAGATGCAAAGGATGGAATTGCAGCCTTGAGTTTAGCCAACACTGCCGCATTCGCAGCACGGTGCGGCTCAGGATCAAGCGTACGGATTTTTTCAAAGATCGAGACCTGATCTGCCGGCCGGAGCTTCCACTGGAAAGCTTCTTCAAAAAAGCGCTCACCAAAACGGAAACGCAGGGATTTCCATTCGGTTGAGAGCGACGGAAGGAAGTCGCGGAAAAAGCGGAAACTGTCAGGCACGATGTCGGCTATAGAACCGCCGAGGCTCGCGACCGTATAACCACCATCAAGCCGCTTACGTAGCGCGAAATCTGAAAACGCAATTGCTGGATCGACATTTGCCTCCATCGGGGCCGTGCGAAACACCGATGATTTGACTTTGAGTTGCGGAAGGCGGGCCTTGAAATCCGATATGATCAACCGTGACCAGGCCCCGCCTGCAACGACTATCGCCTCACAGGCAACACGGCCTTTCTCGGTCAAAACTGCTGAAACGCGGCCATTGGTTGTCTCTATGCCGCGCACCGCACAATTTTGCAAAATGACAGCGCCCAACTCCTGCGCCTTGGCGGCGAAAGCCGGTACTGCTTTCTGTGGCTCCGCACGCCCGTCGAGCGAGGTGATCATGCCGCCTTTGAGCTGACGCGTGAGACCGGGGGTAAGGCTGGCCGCCTGTTTGCTGCTTAAGAGTTCTGTCTCTATGCCGTGCTCGCCCGCGATTTTAATCCACTGAGCATAGCGTTCGACTTCCTCTTCTTTGTCGGCGGTATATGCGATACCGGTGATACGAAAACCGGTTTCTCGCCCGGTACGCTCATTCATGCCTTCCCAGAGGCGCATACTCTCGACAATCAGCGGCATTTCCCGGCTGTCACGACCAGTCCGGCGGCACCAGCCCCAATTGCGACTTGATTGCTCGCCCGCAATTTCACCTTTTTCAAACAGAGCAACAGGTATCCCGCGCTCGGCCAGGAAAAGGGCTGTCGATACTCCGATCACACCACCACCGATAATGGCAACCTTCGTTTCCTGTGGCAAACGCTCAGCGGTTACCACCTTGTCGGTGATCGGCCCCATGATCAGACTCCTGCAATGCGAATATCGAATTTGGATGAAAGCAACATTGCGCGATTTGCAAGCTTGTTCAACTGGATAGTGCAGTAAATTGTTGCGTCTTCAAGTGCGTTTAGGAAAATGCCTGACACCTTTGGTCGGGTTTTATTGGCAAAGTCGTTCAAGTGCATTTATATGCGGTTCGATGATAACAGGACTCTCGGCCTCATCTATGGACGCACACACTTTGCAAGACACCAAGCTTGGCAACAATATGGCTCCAGCGCTAACGCTCTCAGGCATTAGTCGCCAGTTTGGAACAGTGCGTGCCGTTGATGATATTTCGCTCGATGTTCAGCCGGGAGAGATCATCTGTCTCGTCGGTCATTCTGGCTGCGGCAAGACCTCGCTTTTGCGGATTATTGCAGGGATCGACGCGCCGGATGAAGGTCAGCTTGCCATGGGTGGCAAGACGCTGGTCAGTTCCTCCATCTTCGTGGAACCAGAAAAACGCAACATAGGTGTGGTGTTTCAGGATTATGCGCTTTTCCCGCATCTGACCGTCAGGGAAAATGTGCTGTTCGGTTTGCGCAAGATGCGCAAGGATGAGGCGAAAGCGCGGGTTGATGAGTTACTTGCGCTGGTTGGCCTTGCCGCGATGGGGGATCGCTATCCGCATATGCTTTCGGGTGGCGAGCAACAGCGGGTCGCTCTCATCAGAGCACTGGCACCAAAGCCTGATCTGCTGTTGATGGACGAACCCTTCTCCAATCTTGACCGCGGTTTGCGTGCTCGTGTGAGAAGCGAGACTGTTGCTTTGCTTCGTGCATTGGGTACGCCGGTCATTATCGTGACACATGAGGCCGAAGAGGCGTTGTCCACAGGCGATCGCGTAGTGTTGATGCGTTCCGGAAAGATCGTTCAGGCCGGTTCAGCCCGCGAACTTCATAACCAGCCTGCAACGCGCTACGCTGCGGACTTCTTCTGCGATTTCAATGCTCTTGAAGGCAAGGTAAACGGTGTTGTTGTCCAAACGCCTGTCGGCACATTGACGCTTCCGGATGATATGCGAACAGAAGGAGATGTCGCTGTCTATCTGCGTCCACGGGATATCGAGGTCATATCCTGTGAAGCGTCTGCAAAAGACGGGTTGAGCGGTCATATAGAAAACCGAACCTATTTGGGCGAAACCGAGGAACTGACAGTTCGTCTGGATCAACAGGACTTCCGTCTTCGTGTCCGAACAGATCAGCATGTCGCAGCTGATGCAGCGTATGTCACCTTACGGATCGACTGGAGCAAAGCACTGGTTTTTGCGAAAAAATGAGTAAATAACTCATATTTCTTGGCGTGAATTATTGACCCTGAATATGCCAGTTCCTATAATCTTGATGCATTACACATAGTTTCAAATGAACCAAATTCTACCGGAGGTAAAATGCCCAAGATCGCGCGTGCTGGATTGGCTCTAATGGCAGCGACGTTTCTCTCAGGTGCAGCTAATGCAAATGAGGTGAATATTTACACGACGCGTGAACCTGGTTTAATCCAGCCTCTGCTGGATGCCTACAAGGAAAAGACGGGCACCACCGTCAATACCGTTTTCCTGAAAGATGGCCTTGCCGAGCGCGTTGCATCTGAAGGCGACAAATCGCCTGCTGATATCCTTATGACAGTGGATGCAGGTAATCTGGTTGATTTCGTCGATAAGGGCCTCACTCAGCCGATTGATTCAGCTGCTCTCAAGGCAGCTATTCCTGAACAGCTCCGCGATGCCAACGACAACTGGTTTGGTCTGTCGATGCGCGCTCGCGTTGTCTATGCAGACAAGGATCTCGAACTCGACAAGATCACCTATGAAGAACTGGCTGATCCAAAGTGGAAGGGCAAGATCTGCATCCGTGCTGGCCAGCATCCCTATAACACTGCTCTGATTGCCGATTATATCGCTCATCACGGTGCAGAAAAGACCGAAGAATGGCTGACTGGCCTCAAGGCCAATCTGGCGCGTAAGGCAGCCGGCGGTGACCGTGACGGCGCTAAGGATATTGTTGGCGGCATCTGCGATATCGCAGTCGCGAACTCCTACTATGTCGGTCTGATGCGTTCGGGTAAGAGCGGCGACGAGCAGAAGGCGTGGGGCGATGGCATCAAAGTCATTCTCCCAACCTTTGCCGATGGCGGCACGCAGGTGAACATCAGCGGTGCAGCTGTTGCCAAGAACGCGCCAAACAAGGATGAAGCCGTCAAGCTTCTCGAATATCTTGCATCGGATGAAGCCCAGCAGCTTTATGCAAAGGCTAACTACGAGTATCCGGTTAAGGCAGGCGCTCCGGTTGATCCAATTGTCGCATCTTTTGGTGAACTGAAGATCGACAAGGTTCCGCTTTCGGAAATCGTAAAGCATCGCAAGCAGGCCAGCGAGCTGGTCGACAAAGTCGGCTTCGATAATTAAAAGCTGACTACCAGTGAAAAAATAACGCCGGTGCAAAACCATTGCGCCGGCGTTGTAATATGAAGGTCGACAATAACATGCCGGAACCTTTGCAAGCCGCATCGTCATCCATGCCTTATCGCACCCGCTCGGGGAGAGGCTGGTTGTGGCTCTCAGGATTGATTACGCTGTTGGTTTGCCTGCCGGTGCTCGCACTTGTAATCGAAGCGCTACGCGGTTCCTCCGGCCTTTGGAGCCATCTTTTCTCGACGATCTTCGCTACAGCCTTTACCGATACGATCATTCTGCTGGCAGGCGTCGGGCTTATAACTGCATTTGTCGGCACGTCTGCTGCATGGCTTGTAACGGCTTATGATTTTCGCGGGCGTGGTGTGCTCGAATGGGCGCTTTTGCTGCCCCTAGCGGTGCCTACCTATATTATCGCCTATGCCTATCTCGATATTCTGCATCCGATCGGGCCGATACAAAGCGCGATCCGCTTTGTGCTTGGCTATGATACGCCGCGCCAGTTCCGCTTGCCGGATATAAGGTCGATGACCGGTTGCATTATTCTGCTCGGCTTCGTTCTCTATCCTTATGTTTATATTCCGACACGGGCGATGTTTCTCACACAGTCCGCCAGCCTGATTGAAGCAGCGCGGACATTGGGCGTCAGCCGCAGAGGGATTTTCTGGCGTGTAGCATTGCCACTCGCGCGCCCCGCAGTTGCCGTCAGTGTAAGCCTTGCTTTGATGGAAACACTCAATGATGTTGGTGCCGCCGAGTTTCTTGGTGTGCGAACATTGACGGTTTCGATCTACACAACATGGGTCACGCGCTTTGATTTGCCCGGTGCCGCACAGCTCGCCCTGGCGCTTTTGTTATTGGTTGTCGCACTTGTATCAATCGAGCGCTGGGCGCGGCGCAAGCAACGCTTTTCATCCAATATTCGCCACTCGCGTGGCTTTGAACCGCTTAGGGTAAGCGGCATCAATGGCCTCTGGCTTTTTGTGCTCTGTGCTGTACCAATTATCGTTGGCTTTGTCATGCCTGCGACCTATCTCGTGATTGAGGCGGTCAAACGCATGCGTTTTGCAGGCATATCTCCGCGTCTTGCCGGTGAAGCATTCAACACGGTGATGCTGGCTTCGGTCGCAACCATTCTGGTTCTGTTGTTTGGCATGGTGGTGGCTTATGCGATGCGGCTCTTTCCGGGAACTGCCTCGCGCTGGTTCTACCGTTTTTCGACCATGGGCTATGCGGCACCCGGTACGGTGATTGCAATTGGCATCATGATCGTTTCAGGTGCAGTCGATCGTTTGTTCGATGGAGTTTTCACCTATTTCTTTGGTATTTCAACGGGGTTACTGCTGATCAGTACGGGAGCTGCCATCATCTACGCCTATGCGGCGCGCTTTCTGGCAATCTCTGCCGGAGGCATAGATGCAGGGCTCGAACGTATTCCACAATCGCTCGACCATGCTTCACGCACGCTGGGGCGCGGGGTAACCACAACATTCTGTCAGGTACATTTGCCGCTTTCAAAAACGGCTATCGTTGCCGCTGGACTTTTGGTGTTTGTCGATTGTGTGAAAGAACTACCCGCAACGCTTCTGTTGCGCCCCCTCAATATAGAGACTTTTGCCACCCATCTTTATGGCGAAGCTGCGCGCGGAACCTATGAAGAGGCTTCCGTTGCCGCTTTGGCAATTGTGGCAGTCGGCATATTGCCGGTTATTCTGCTTGCGCGTGTCGGGCGTCGATTGGGTGGACAACGCAGTTAACAGCGGAAGTTCTGCAATATCAAATTGTTACAAAGCCGTTATGTATCGCGACTTTAACGCGGTAATACTTGCCTGCTTCCGAAGTTCCATAAATCCAAAAAATCCAGCTCTATCAAGGGCTTTGGAGTGGTGCGTCGGTGTAGCCTGGACCAGATAGATCAATGATTTCAACACGATATTTCGCGTGAACGCAATAATATGTGACTGTATTATGAAGGGGTTTCCATGCTTCTACCACGTTGAAGCCACAAAGCGGAAGCTGAATGGGCACATGGAAACAACGTCCCGGATTTAGACACGATAGCCATACGGGCTGGTCTTAAAAACTCCGGGCATGACTTGGATGATGAAAACAATGCTGGATACGCAACAATGGCTCCCGGTCGAGTTGCTAAATATTGGTTTGGCTGCCGCCGTTTTCTTCGCCTGCCTTGTGCACTCTTTGTGGAAGGCGGTCTTTGATGAACTCAACCCCGTTTTCTGGCGTCGCACCGCGGCAGTTCTCTGGGCGGGTGTTGTTATCGTTGCTTTGAGCAGCGGAATTGAAAGCTTCAACTGGCCAATGATTATTGGCTGGATGATGGTGGCGGGCGGTGTCGTTGCGACAGCTATCCGCACAGGCATGGGTTATTATCGCCAGTATTCGGCGCATAATGTGCGTCGTACGAAGTTTACAAATGCGCGCTTTTCTGGCCCACGCGTTTCTGGACGGTGATAGCCATGTTTGCAAAGACTGCTCAAATGCCTCTGCGGCTACACCGTCCAAATAGTCTGCGTTCGTTCTTTATCCGCGCTTTTGGTTCTGGACGATACCGTAGATATTCGTAGAACGTGCGCCTGAGCGGCAATAGCCGAGAATAGGGCCTTCGGCTTCGTTGAGAGCCGAGGCCATGTCATCGACATTCTCCTGGGTCAGCTGGCCGCCAACAACCGGGATGTAATAGGTCTTGATGCCTGCCTTTTCGGCAACCTTGGCAACTTCGGCAAAGCTAGGCTGATCTTCACCGCCTTCACCATCGGGACGATTGCAGATAATCGTCTGAAAACCTTCAGCCGCAATATCACGCACATCATCCGGCGAGATTTGTCCAGTGACTGAGTAATTGTCGTCGATCTGCCGAATATCCATCGTTTTTCACCTATAATATAAGTCGCTGAAAGGCTCATTTCCGGTTAGCGGGTATAGCTCGTTATCGACTTGATCCGCAAGTGTTGAGCCACTGGACTTGCTTGCTGCAGAGGTGTTGGATACTAATTCCGCATGAGGGCAGAAACGACAGGCGGCGGAACGACATGACGATGCAGAACATCAGCCAAAGTGTTCCGCGTCTTGCTCGTCGTGAATCCGGCCTCCACGAGAGCAACCGTGATGTCCCGGAAGAAGTGCCAGTGGCGATGAGCTATAATGGCACGACGCATGCTGTTATGATGGCCACGCCCGATGATCTCGAAGATTTCGCAGTGGGTTTCAGCCTGACCGAAGGTATCATAGGGTGTATCTCGGAAATCGAAGATCTGAACATCGAAGTCTTTGGAAAAGGCATCGATATTCAGATGCGGCTTGTCGATCAGCGGGAGGAAATGCTTGTCGCTCGCCGCCGCTTTATGGCCGGGCCGGTCGGTTGCGGCTTGTGTGGGATCGATTCCATCGATCAGGCAATACGTCCATTATCTGCGATCAAGGCGGATGGATTTCAGCTGAAAGCCGGATCAATTGTTGCTGCAATGGATGCCTTGGGTGGTGCACAGCAATTGAATAGGCAGACACATGCAGTGCATGGCGCTGGCTTTTTTGTGCCGGGTGAGGGGCTTTTTGCAACGCGTGAGGATGTCGGAAGGCATAATGCACTCGACAAGCTAATTGGCGCACTCGCCCGAGCAAACAAGCCCGCAAATAGCGGGCTGGTTGCCATTACGAGCCGTGTCTCTGTGGAGATGGTGCAGAAGGCCGTTATTCTCGGCGTACCGCTGCTTGCAGCGATTTCAGCGCCAACAGCGCTTGCCATCCGTACAGCAGACGAAACCAATCTAACGCTCGTAGCGCTTGTCAGAGGCGATGATTTCGACGTCTACACCCATCCTGAGCGTATCGTAAGCGAGTAGCCGGCTTCGCAATCGCAAGGCCGGCCAATCTTTACTATACGAGTGCTGCAATACGAGCGCGTTCACTAACAATCTGCAAAGCTGCGTGCGCGGCTTCAACACCCTTCACCTTGAAATGGTTGAAGAAGAAGTCGTGATGCTCTTTACTGTCGTGGTAATGATGCGGGGTGAGCGATACGCTAAGCACCGGAACTTCGGTCTCAAGCTGTACCTGCATCATGCCGTTGATGACGGCCGTGGCGACGAAATCGTGACGGTAAATTCCGCCATCGATCACGAATGCAGCGCCCACAATGGCAGCATAGCGGCCAGTCTTGGCAAGTGTCTTTGCATGAAGCGGAATTTCATAAGCACCGGGAACGTCGAAAACTTCGACTTCCACGTTGCTGCCGGTTTTTGCGGCGAGTTCAGCGATGAAGCTCTTACGTGCTTCGTCAACGATATCCGCATGCCAGCGAGCCTGAATGAAGGCAATTTTGAAGGATGTCTTGTTCGGATAGCTCTGGTTCATAGGTTCCTCACGAAACTAGAATCAGGGCGCACAAAGGAACGCGAGCCACGCCGAATTGAGCGTAACCAAACATTCTTTCGCTCTCTTCCATCCGGACTTTAACCGTCGGCTCCGGCATCTCACCGGATCTGCTGACCCTGAAACAAACCGCCGAATCGGCTTTCTGCTGCAGGCGCTCGCGGGCTCGAAGATCACTCTTCATACCGCCGGTGGGGAGTTTCACCCCGCCCCGAGAACAAACCCGCACACCATTGTGCGAGCGACTGGAAATTATGCATTCCGGAGGATAATGTCCAGTCCACTCACAGTAATTTTATACTGCCTAAAAAAGCACAACGCGTTGCGTTTTGCCGATTTTCCGAACTGAGCAAAGTTTTGTCATCAGAAATATAGTGAACGAACCAAGTGTTTAATTTTACTGGGATATTTGGTCAATTTTTTCAGCTATCGACACGCTTGAATTGAATGTCTCGATTTTTCTCACCTAATCCATATTGACACACATCCCGTATTTGAGCCTATCCTAAGAGCACATCTTGTCTTGCAGGTGATTTTCATTCAAAAAAGACAACGTTGTCAATCGCAGAAGGAGCTGCGAGAAATAGAGTGGGATGGAGGTCTCAAAGCAGATTGAACGATCTTCCGGGTGTGCGGGCCTGATGCCTGACGACAGCATCCGACGAAATTTTGTTTTGTAGAGTTCTACGGGAGGTAGACACATGCATAAGTTTTTCAGAATGGCCGCGATGGGCACAGCTGCCTGTGCAATGCTTGCAGCAATGGCACCTGTTACAGCCAGCGCACAGGACAAGCAGAACGTTGAAGTCCTGCATTGGTGGACAGCTGGCGGCGAAGCTGCGGCACTCGATGTTCTGAAGAAAGACCTTGAAGGCAAAGGCATCAGCTGGACGGATATGCCAGTTGCAGGCGGCGGCGGCACAGAAGCCATGACGGTTCTGCGTGCTCGCGTTACGGCAGGCAATGCTCCAACTGCAGTGCAGATGCTCGGCTTCGATATCCGCGACTGGGCGGAGCAGGGCGCTCTCGGCAATCTTGATGAGATTGCTGGCAAAGAAGGCTGGGACAAGGTTATCCCGGCACCTCTGCAGGAATTTGCCAAATATGACGGCCACTGGATTGCAGCGCCTGTAAACGTTCATTCCACCAACTGGATGTGGATCAACAAGGCAGCCCTCGACAAAGCTGGCGGCAAAGAGCCGACCAACTGGGATGAACTTGTAGCGCTTCTCGACAAGTTCAAGGAACAGGGTATTACCCCGATCGCTCACGGTGGTCAGCCATGGCAGGATGCGACGATTTTTGATGCCGTCGTGCTCTCCTTTGGCCCGGACTTTTACAAAAAGGCTTTCGTTGATCTGGACCCGGAAACTCTGGGTAGCGATAAGATGAAAGAGGCCTTCGATCGCATGACCAAGTTGCGGTCCTATGTGGATGACAACTTCTCCGGTCGTGACTGGAACCTTGCTTCGGCGATGGTTATCGAAGGCAAGGCTGGCGTTCAGTTCATGGGTGACTGGGCAAAGGGCGAATTCATCAAAGCCGGTAAGAAGCCAGGCGAAGACTTCGTCTGCATGCGTTACCCGGAAACACAGGGTTCTGTAACCTTTAACTCCGACATGTTCGCGATGTTCAAGGTTGCTGAAGACAAGGTGCCTGCACAGCTAGAAATGGCGTCAGCCATCGAAAGCCCGGCATTCCAGTCGGCCTTCAACGTGGTCAAGGGATCGGCTCCAGCACGCACCGACGTGCCTGACACCGATTTCGACGCTTGCGGCAAGAAAGCTATCGCCGATGTGAAGGAAGCTGCTGAAAAGGGCACCATGCTCGGTTCCATGGCTCATGGCTATGCAAATCCGGCTTCCGTCAAGAACGCCATCTATGACGTCGTAACGCGTCAGTTCAACGGCCAGCTCTCGTCTGAAGATGCTGTCAAGGAACTGGTTACGGCTGTTGAAAGCGCCAAGTAAGCAGATAAGGGGCGTCCGGGACACAGCACCCGGACGCTCTCATTACATACGCTATAATTCATTGAAAATAATGGCTTAATACCGCCGCAATACCTGCGCTCCAAGGTCTTGTTCTAACGCGTGTCTGATCCGAAAATCATATTTTATTTTTCGGGATGCGTTTTTAAACAAGCTGGCAGCACGAGGCGGTAGCTTAAACAGGATGGCGCAGATATGCAGCGTAACAGCCGACTACAAGAACTGGTGCCCAAGCTGGTTCTCGCGCCGAGCTTCTTGATTGTTCTCGTCTTTGTATATGGATTTATTATCTATACAGGCGTTCTTTCTGTCACAAACAGCCGCATGTTGCCGTCCTACGGTTTTGTTGGCCTGTCAAATTATGAAAAGCTCTGGGCATTGCCACACTGGTGGCGAGCGGTCACCAATCTTGCGATTTTCGCCTCGCTCTACATCATCATTTGTTCGGTTATCGGCCTGTTTCTGGCAACCCTGCTCGATCAGAAGATCCGTGGAGAAGGCTTTCTGCGTCCGATCTACCTTTATCCCATGGCGCTTTCCTTCATTGTGACGGGTACGGCGTGGAAATGGTTTCTCGATCCGGGTATCGGTCTTGAGCACACGGTTCGACTTTGGGGCTGGGAAGGTTTCACCTTCAACTGGATCAAGAGCAACACGATGGCAATTTACTGTCTGGTGATTGCTGCTGTCTGGCAGTCATCGGGCTTTGTCATGGCGATGTTCCTTGCAGGTCTGCGCGGCGTTGACAACGAGATCATCAAAGCGGCACAGATTGACGGCGCTTCGACGGGAACAATCTATCGCCGCATCATCATTCCTTTGATGCGCCCGGTGTTCCTGTCGGCTTTTGTGGTGCTCGCGCATCTTGCAATCAAGGCCTATGACCTCGTGATTGCCCTGACAGGTGGTGGACCTGGACAGGCAACTGAATTGCCCGCGACCTTCATGTATTCTTATACGTTTACCCGCAACCAGATGGGTATCGGTGCATCGTCAGCAATCATCATGCTTGTGATGATATTCTCAATCATCATTCCATATCTCTATTCGGAAATTCGCGGAGGGTCACGCTCATGAGTGTTCAGACCCAGGAAAACGCGATCAACAGTGGCAAGCTGACACGTGCTTTGATTTATTCTGCACTGCTGCTGTTTGCAATTTACTATCTGCTGCCGCTCTACGTGATGCTGGTGAATTCGTTCAAGCCGCTTGAGGAAATTCGCCAGGGCGGTATGTTGGGCCTGCCGCAGCAATGGACAATTGAACCCTGGCTTTCGGCGTGGTCAACGGCACAAATCGGTGTGCAGCCCACAGGCCTCAAGCCCTTCTTTATCAACTCGATCCTGATGGTTGTGCCTGCGGTAGCGATCTCCACGGTTGTTGGTGCGTTGAACGGCTATGTGCTTACCAAATGGCGCTTCCGCGGCTCGAACATCTTCTTCGGTTTGCTGCTGCTTTCATGCTTCATCCCGTTTCAGATTGTCCTTATCCCGATGGCGCGCGTTCTGGGGATGCTTGGTATTGCGGGCACGATCTGGGGGCTGATCCTTGTTCACGTGGTCTATGGTATCGGCTTCACGACGCTTTATTTCCGCAACTATTATGAAGCGTTCCCGACTGAACTGGTGCGCGCAGCGCAGATCGATGGTGCAAGCTTTTTCCAGATTTTCTGGCGCATTCTTCTGCCGTCTTCAGGTCCGATCATCGTTGTGTCGGTCATCTGGCAGTTCACCAATATCTGGAACGACTTCCTCTTCGGTGCATCTTTCTCTGGTGCAAATTCAACACCGATGACGGTGGCACTCAACAACCTCGTTTCCTCCTCCACAGGCGTCAAGGAATATAACGTTCACTTTGCAGCTGCCATTCTGGCGGCTTTGCCAACGCTGATCGTTTACATTGTCTCCGGGCGCTACTTCGTGCGCGGCCTGATGTCCGGTGCCGTTAAGGGATAAGTCTGACATGTCATTTCTGAAAATTACCGATCTCTATAAATCCTACGGCAACGTCTCGGTCTTGAAGGATATCAATATCGAGATTGAGGAAGGCGGCTTTCTGGTACTCGTCGGACCCTCGGGCTGCGGCAAATCCACTTTGCTGAATACGATTGCTGGTCTCGAGCCGATTACGTCCGGCGATATTCTGATCAATGACCGCTCCGTTTCCGGCTTGCATCCTTCACAGCGCGATATTGCGATGGTGTTCCAGTCCTACGCGCTTTATCCGAACATGACCGTGGCGGGAAACATCGCTTTCGGTATGGAAATTCGCAAAGTTCCCAAACCTGAACGCGAGAAAGCCATTCAGGAAGTCGCGGATATTCTTCAGATAGGCCATCTGCTGGACCGCAAACCAAGCCAGCTTTCCGGTGGCCAGCGTCAGCGCGTTGCCATGGGGCGTGCACTTGTGCGCAATCCGCAGGTCTTCCTGTTCGACGAACCACTCTCGAACCTTGATGCCAAGTTGCGTGTTGATATGCGGACAGAGATCAAGCGCCTGCATCACCGCATGAAGACAACAATCGTCTATGTGACGCATGATCAGATCGAAGCGATGACACTTGCAACCAAGATTGCTGTTCTGAAGGACGGTATCCTGCAGCAATTCGGCACGCCAGCGGAAATCTACAACAATCCGGCCAATATGTTTGTCGCAGATTTTATGGGCTCACCTGCGATGAACCTTCTTCATGCGGGCATTGAGAAGAATGGTTCTGAGCTTGCGGTCGTGCTTGAACAGGGTGAGGGCGAAACGCTGAAGCTGCCGCTGAAAACTGCCCCGCAAAGTCTCGGTGACTATGTGGGCAAGCAAGTCATGTTTGGCATCCGTCCTGAGGCCCTGACTGATCCTGATGGCGCTGACCGCAACGCTCATTCGGTGGTTGAAGGCGAATGTCTGATTGATGTTGTAGAACCGGCCGGCTCTGACACTTTCGCTGTGACGCGTATTGGTGGCAAGCAGGTCGTCGCACGTTTACGTGCTGATGCCCGCATTGTTGCGGGTCAAAGGTCGCGGCTTGCATTCAATCTCGACAAGTCGGTATTTTTTGATCCATCAACTCAGGGTCGGATTTTATAGCAGTTCATTTTATCGGGCTATTCCTTGGAATAGCTCGAACCGTGAATATGCTTAGCTTCTCTTATGCATGGAAACTGAACGGAGAGTTCATGCCATGTATTGGAAGACCAAACTGGCAATTATGAGTTTGTGCGATTTCCAATTGTTTTACGCACATACTGAAAGTCGTTTCACACTTTTCCGGATGTGCTTCAAATCAAAAGGGTGCTCCCAAATTCAGGAACACCCTTTTTCATGCTTGCCTGGAGGGCAAAATTCTATTTTGTGGATGCCGCGTCTAACGCAGGAAGTCCAACCCAAGAAGACCAATTGCCAGTGCGGTATTCAGCGAAATGATCATCATGCCATAGACGATCGCTGTTCTTGTAATATCGCTCATTTTTCTACCTCCTTGAACCGCGACGCCTCCACATCGGATTCTAAAGCTCGAGAACTGTAACAAAATGTAACAGCCCGTTACGGGTAGCGCAACCCATTTTACATAAATGTGAACGAGTGTAACGGGGCGTGAAAATGCAACAGCAACTCCCCGGAGTTACGCCGATTTTGGGTATGTCACCGTATTGTGACGCGAAATTAACTGGTAAATTCTGTGCAGGCGCTACATAAAGCAGTGGTTATGATTGACTGAAAAGTCGTCTTTAATTCTCTGCTTTTATTCGGATTTTCAACTTGAACCGGATCGTTCCACTCGTGCTGGCAATTGCTCTTTTCATGGAGCAAATGGACTCGAACGTTATTTCAACATCGCTTCCCGCAATTGCCGCTGATATCGGCACCAGTCCGATTGCGTTAAAACTCGCATTGACGGCTTATCTCGTCTCTCTCGCGGTTTTTATTCCTGTGAGCGGATGGATGGCAGACCGATTCGGTGCCAAGAACGTCTTTCGGGCAGCGATTGCTATTTTCGTTGTCGGCTCGCTGGCCTGTGCCGCATCCAACTCGCTGGCCGCTTTTGTTGTCGCACGGTTCCTGCAGGGCATGGGTGGCGCGATGATGACACCGGTCGGACGACTGGTTCTCATCCGTTCGACACCCAGAAGCGAACTTGTTTCCGCCATGGCGTGGCTCACCATCCCCGCGATGGTTGGGCCTTTGGTTGGCCCGCCGGTAGGTGGCTTCATAACGACATTTTTCTCGTGGCACTGGATATTTCTGATCAACGTGCCGATTGGCGTGATTGGTATCTGGTTTGCAACCCGATTTTTGCCCGACAATGATGAGCGGATCACCAAACGTCTCGACTGGCCCGGCTTTTTCCTGTCCGGGATCGCGATGTCGGGCGTGGTGTTCGGCTTATCGGTTGTAAGCCTCCCAGCTTTGCCGCCAGTGATCGGTTTTGTGACTGTAGCCATCGGTCTGGTCTGCTCGGTGCTTTATATTCTTCATGCGCGCCGCATAAGTGATCCGCTGCTTGATCTGAAGCTCTTTGATAATCAGGTCTTTCGCTCAGCGGTTTTCGGTGGCAGCGTGTTTCGACTGGGCATAGGCGCTATTCCATTTCTGCTGCCTTTGATGTTCCAGCTTGGTTTTGGCATGACGCCGTTTCAATCAGGCATGATGACATTCGTTTCTGCGATTGGGGCCATCAGCATGAAGTTTGGTGCCAAGCGGGTCTTCAGTCTCTTCGGTTTCCGAAGAACATTGATGTATGGTTCGCTGATTTCAGCGGCATTCATTGCAGCAAACGGCCTGTTTTTTCCAGAAACGCCCTATGGTCTCATCATCGGCCTTTTACTGATTGGCGGGTTTTTCCGCTCGCTGTTCTTCACCGGTGTCAATGCATTGGCTTTTGCCGAAATCCCTGATGCCAAAACAAGTCAGGCGACACCGATTACAGCCGTCGCGCAGCAGGTTTCAATTGCACTCGGTGTTGCTATGGCTGGTGGAATTCTCGAAATCAGTACCGCTTTGCGGGGCGCCCCACTGCAACTCGCAGATTTCCATATTGGGTTCTTCGTGGTTGCCGCTGTTTCAGCGACAGCTTTCTTCTGGTTCGCAAAGCTGGCACCAGATGCAGGACGCGAGCTTTCCGGTCCGGTAACAATCAAGTCCAGGAGTAAAGAGCGTACAGCTTTGGAGGCTGCGGACTCTGCCAACGGCAAATAAAAAGGCAGCTTTCAAAGCCGCCTTTTTCTCATCCTACCTCAGAGTGCCAAGACTACCCCTTAAAATCGCGGGCAAGCAGATACAATTCGACAGATTCCGCACGCGATGCTGGTGGTTTGATATGATGAACAGAACGGAATTTCTGTTTCAGCATTGCCAGCAGGTCGTTTTCAGTGCCGCCCTGGAATGTCTTGGTGAGGAAGTGCCCGCCCGGCTTCAGCACGGATACCGCAAAGTCGGCCGCCACTTCGCAAAGATGCACTGTGCGCAAATGGTCCGTACGGCGGTGACCGGTCGTCGGTGCTGCCATATCTGAGATCACCAGATCAGGCTTGTCACCGAGCGCTTCCATCAGCTTCTCTGGTGCCGTTTCATCGAGAAAGTCCATTTCCAGCAAAATAACGCCGGGCAGTGGATCAACATGCAGATAATCGATGCCGACAACTTGCGGGTTTTCATCCGTGGAACCGACAATCTTGGCAGCGATCTGCGACCAGCCGCCGGGTGCAGCACCCAGATCGATAATTTTCTGCCCCTTTTTCAAAAGATTATAGCGATCATTGATTTCAATCAGCTTGTAGGCCGCGCGCGAACGATAACCGTCCTGCTTTGATTTGTGCACATAAGGATCGTTCAGGTGACGCTCCAGCCAACGACGCGAGGACTCCTTGATCGTTCCGGCTTTTTTCTTCACACGAACGCGAAGATTGCTTGTGCCAGCACCGCCGCGTCCGCCGGTTTTCGTGCCGCCTTTGTTTCCGCCTGCTTTGCTCATCTTCAATGCCTGTTTCTTACGTCGGTTTTACCGCCAGTTTTGGCAGTTTGGGCGCGGTTATGGCGCCAGGCACCGTCACGCGACATGAGTTCGGTCAATATGCCTTCGCGTAACCCGCGATCAGCAACGAGAAGTTTTTCACTCGGCCAGACATTGCGTATGGCGTCGAGAATTGCACAGCCTGCCAGCACGAGATCGGCCCGGTCGGCACCAATACAAGGATTGGCGACCCGCGCGTCAAAATCCCATGACAATAGACGGCTCGTCATCTGTGTCACCTCATCTGATCCCATCCACATACCATCGACGCGACGACGATCATAGCGCTCCAGTCCAAGATGGATGCCGGCGAGTGTGGTTACAGTGCCTGAGGTGCCGAGCAGGTGAAAACGCGAGCTTGCAGCAAGTTGGCCCAGACAATGGCGTTCGGCAAAACCGGAAAGCAATTCCGTAACGTGACCGACCATGGCGTCGAAGCTTTCCTGCGTGACGTTGCGTCCACCAAAGCGTTCAGCCAATGTGACAACGCCAACGGGCAGGGAAGTCCATGCCGTAATATGTTCGGCAAGACGCGGCGAACGGCGCTGGGATACATCGATCAGCGCGATTTCTGATGAACCGCCTCCAATATCGAAGAGCACAACTGCATCAGTCTCGCGTGTTACGAGCGTTCCACAACCGGAAACAGCGAGACGTGCTTCTGTCTGGCGATCAACGATTTCGAGTTCAAGTCCGGTTTCCTCGCGGACGCGCGCGAGAAATTCTTCACCATTGGCTGCCGATCGGCACGCTTCCGTTGCTATCAGGCGTGCGCGTCTGATTTTGCGAGATGCAAGCTTGTCGCGGCAGATTTTGAGCGCATCGATCGCGCGCTGCATAGCATGTTCGCTCAAACGCCCCGATGAGCTGAGTCCTTCGCCGAGGCGAACAATGCGCGAAAATGCGTCTACCACGCGGAACTGGCCGGGACGCGTTGGCGAAGCGATCAGCAGGCGACAATTGTTGGTGCCGAGATCCAACGCTGCATAAAGCGGTGCTTCCTGCACATTGCTGCGCGGAGTAATGTGCGTTCCAGCCTGATTGCGCTTGGATTGCTGTGACTGCACCGGAGAACTATCTGAGCGAGGAGCTGCATTCTGCGCCTTCGCTGCGTTGTCCAAATGCGAAGGCACACCGCTTTGCTGGCGAGCCTGCTTTTTCTTGCGGGCGCGGCGACGGCGATTCGATATTTTTCCGACAGGTTTGCCGTCGACCGATTTGGCATCCACGATGGGAGCCTCAGCAACGACCGGCTTTTGCGTATGCGTCTCCGTACCGCGAGAGACTTTCCCGCGATTGCGACGACGTGCACGCTTGCGTTGGCTTTGCGAGCCTTTGCTTTCCGTGTCTGAGCGTCCTGAATCGGAGGCATTGGGTGCCTTGCCGACTTCTGAAACGGCTTCCTTGCGCGGTTTGCGCTTGCCGTTCTCGGGCGGATTCCGGGTCTGTAGATTGCCCGTTTGTCCACCGGACGCCCCTTGATGCGCCATTCCTGCAGGGCGCTCCTCGGGGTTCTTCAAGGTTTTTATCCTTATGGCGCCGCGCGAACCTGAAAGGACGCAAGCAAGGCGCTTCAATTTTTACGTTGCCCTTAATGTAACAGCGCTTTGGGTATTTACCAAGGGGCAGGCAGGGAAGTGTCATTGGAAAATTCATAAAACAACGAACGAATTTAATAAGGCCCATATGATCAAGGGCTTTCGTTGTTCACGAAAGCCCCTGATCTCGGAATATAAGCTGTTCTGTTGAGTGTTAGATATCGTAACTATGCGCCGCGTTGATCGTGGCCACGAACTGTTTCGTGCGTTCACGCGCCGGATTGACGAAGACGTCGTGCGCACTGCCAGTCTCGATAATGTTGCCCGACTCCAGGAAAACGACATTTTGGGCGATCTTGGAAGCAAGACGTAAATCATGCGTCGCAATAACCATTGTCGTGCCTTCCTTGGCGAGTTTGCTCAGCACATCGACCACTTCGGATGCAAGCTCCGGATCAAGTGCCGATGTAGGTTCATCACACAGAAGCACTCGCGGCGAAGGCGCCAGCGCGCGCGCTATGGCGATACGCTGCTGCTGCCCACCGGAGAGGGTTGCAGGCCAGGCATCAGCCTTGTGCGCCATCCCGACCTTTGTCAGCAGTTCCATCGCCCGTTCCTGAGCCTTTGCCTTTGGCCATTTTAAAACAGTGATCAGGCCTTCCATGACGTTCTGGATAGCAGTCTGGTGCGGGAATAGCTGAAAATTCTGAAACACCATGCCGGTTTGGCGGCGGATCGACTGGATCGCCTGCCAGCTTGGCTTGCGATCCGGATCAAGCGTAATGCTTTGGCCGCCAAGAACCAAAGTGCCTGAAGTTGGAATCTCCAGCAGATTGATGCATCGCAACAAGGTGCTCTTGCCGCCGCCCGATGGGCCGACAAGTGCCGTAACCGTACCTTCGGCGATTTTCACATTGATATCATTAAGGATAACAACGTTATCGAAGCTTTTTACGATATTCTTCAGCTCAATCATGCATTTGTCTCCAACGTTCCGCCATAGCGTCTGAAGCGCTTTTCGAGCCGTGCCTGAAGATGAGACAGGATTGTGCTGAGCGCCAGATAGATCAGCGCTGCTTCGATATAGAGGATCAGAGGTTCATAGGTGGTCGCAACGATGCGCTGTGCGGACTGGAAAAGTTCTGGCACCGTAATTGCTGCGGCGAGCGAGGTGTCTTTTACCAGTGAGATAAAGGTGTTCGACAGCGGTGGAACAGCCGTGCGGGTAGCCTGTGGCAGAATGGTGCGGGTCAGTGCCTGACGCCAGCTCATGCCAATCGAATATGCAGCTTCCCATTGGCCTTTTGGCACCGAGGAGATGACCGCGCGAATGACTTCGGAACTATAGGCGCCGACATTGAGCGAAAAGCCGATGACCGCAGCCGTAAAAGCATCGAGATAAATGCCGGCACTTGGCAGACCGTAAAAGATTACGAACAGCTGCACCAGCATAGGTGTGCCACGGAAAATCCATACGTAGAAGCGCGCGATGAGCGACACCCATACTGGCGCAAACAGGCGTACGAGTGCCGTGAGAAGCCCTAGGGACAGTCCGAAGATAAAGGACAGAATTGTAAGCGGGATGGTGAACATCAGCCCAGCCCAAAGTAGGGTGGGCAGGGAATCCGCCATGAGTTGAAGCCAATCGGGCACGTGTTCGGTCCTTAGATGGAAAATTCCTGAAATAGACGTTTGCTAGGTTTCTATATAGCCACAACGAAAGGAAGCCGGAAACATGTTCCGGCTTCCAAAATTGCGATTATCCGAAACTTACTTGTACCCGATAATTATTTGGAGACGTCCTGACCGAAATATTTCTGCGAAATCTTGTCGTAGGTGCCGTCAGCCTTGATTTCATCAAGCGCCTTGTTGATTGCAGCGACCAGATCGTCATCACCCTTGCGGACGATGATGCCTGAAGCATCTGCATTTTCCTTCTCAGCAACGACCTTTACAGGTGCGTTCGGCTGCTGCTTCTTGAAATCAAGATAGGACAGACTGTCATTGAGTGTCGCATCGGCGCGTCCCGTCAGAACCAGCTGGATCGACTGATCGAAGCCATCGGTAGCGACCAGTTCTGCACCAGCTTCCTTGGCAATGCGGCCATAATTGCTCGTCAGTGACTGAGCCGACTTCTTGTCCTTGAGGTCAGCAAAGTCTTTGATCGTATCGTTCTTGTCATTTACGATCAGAACAACCTTGGAAACGATGTAAGGGTTGGAGAAGTTGAACTTCTTCTGGCGTTCTTCGGTGATACCAACCTGATTGATGACAGCATCATAGCGCTTGGCATCAAGACCGGCGATAAGGCCATCCCACTTGCCTTCAACAAATTCAGGTTTCACGCCGAGCTTCTGAGCAACAGCTTCACCGATTTCCACGTCAAAACCGACAAGCTTGTTTTCCTTGTCGTGGAAGGTGAACGGTGCATAGGTGCCTTCTGTGCCGATCTTCAGCACACCCGCCGACTTGATGGCGTCAAGGTTTTCACCGGCCATTGCGGTCGAGAAGAGGGCTGCCTGGAGAACACCAACGGTGGCGAGGATTTTTGCGAACTTCATTTGTAAGGTCACCTGTAAAAATATTCGATGAGACGTAAAATACAGGAATTTAATTCTAATGAAGCGTCTAAAATCGCAGCCTTAGCCCATCTTGAAGAAATTATTTCTATTTTATTATCAATTACGGCAATCTGAATCCGTATATCGAGATTTGGCAATTTCTAGTTCTAAAGTGTGTCGCATTTTATCATATCCATGCGACACACTTTAGTTTTTTGTTTTTACGCATGTCATTGTCCCAAAACCGGTTCCCACTTTTGGGAGACATGCTGAACCACAATGAAAAACGCCGCCTTTCGGCGGCGTTTCTTACACATGATTGCTTTTGCTATCAGGCCTTACCAAAGCCACCGCCTGTTGGCGTCACGACGGTAAAGGCTTCACCTGCTTCCAGAACGGTCTGATCGCAATTGCCGAGCACCTCAACGGTGCCATCCTTGCGGCGCACTTCATTGCGTCCAGTCTGACCGGGCTCCCCGCCTTCCAGACCAAATGGTGCCACGCGGCGATGACCGGACAGGATTGCGAAATCGAGCGTCTTCAGTGCACGGATCGTGCGCTTGGTGCCATCGCCTGCATGCCACTTGCCTTTGCCGCCAGAGCCTTCACGGATATGGAAGTCTTCCAGCAGTACCGGGAAACGTGTTTCCAGAATCTCCGGATCGGTGAGGCGGGAATTGGTCATATGCGTATGGACCGCATCAGCACCATTGAAGCCCGGCCCGGCAGGGGCACCGGAGCAGATGGTTTCGTAATACTGATACTCGTCATTACCGAATGTCAGGTTATTCATGGTGCCCTGTGCGGCGGCCATGGCTTTGGTCGCGCCAAACAGACAGTTGGTTACGGCCTGACTGACTTCAACATTGCCTGCAACAACGGCTGCCGGGAAGCGTGGTGAGAGCATCGAGCCTTGCGGAACGATGATCTTGATCGGGCGCAAGCACCCGGCATTCATAGGAATGTCGCCCTCAACGAGCACGCGGAATACGTAAAGCACGGCGGCGCGTGTTACTGGTTCCGGCGCATTGAAGTTGTCAGGACGTTGTTCAGAGGTGCCGGTGAAATCGACCGTTGCTTCGCGTTTATCACGGTCGATTGTGACGCGAACTTCGATCTGGCAACCCTGATCCATTTCGTAAGTGAAATGGCCGTCTGGCAGCTTGTCGAGAACGCGGCGCACACTTTCAGCCGCATTGTCCTGAACATGGCCCATATAGGCTTTGACGACATCTTCACCGAAGAGACCGATGATCTTTTTAAGTTCAGCCACGCCTTTTTCATTAGCGGCGATCTGCGCTTTCAGATCGTTGACGTTCTGCGTGAGATTGCGCACCGGGTAGGTCGCGCCTGTCAGAAGTGCAGACAGAGCATCTTCGCGGAAAGTGCCACGATCAACGAGCTTGAAGTTGTCTATATAGACACCTTCCTGCTCGATATTGACCGCCAGCGGCGACATTGAACCAGGCGCAATGCCGCCAATGTCGGCATGGTGGCCACGGCTCGCAACCCAGAACCGAATTTCACGATTTTCATCGTCAAACACTGGCGTGCAGACGGTCAAATCGGGCAGATGCGTTCCGCCATTGTAAGGCGCGTTGATCAGGAACACGTCGCCCGGCTTGATATCCTTGTTCTCACGGATAGCCGTTGCAACGGATGCATCCATGGAGCCGAGATGCACTGGCATGTGCGGCGCATTGGCCACCAGATTGCCTTCGGCATCAAACACGGCACAAGAGAAATCCAGACGTTCCTTGATGTTGACCGAATAGGCCGTGTTCTGGAGTGTCACCCCCATCTGTTCTGCAATCGACATAAAGAGATTGTTGAAAATCTCCAGCATGACCGGATCGGCTTCGGTGCCAATTGCCGTGCGTAAAGGCAGAGCTTTGATGCGCGTCAGAACGATGTGATCATGCTGGGTCAGGCGGGCCTGCCAGCCATCTTCGATGACAATCGTCTGGTTCTTTTCGATGATGATCGCCGGGCCTGTAACGGTCTGGCCGCGCTGGATCTTCTCGCGAAGAACAACTCCTGCATCATGGAATTCACCATGCGAGAAGAAACGTGTGCGCTTTGCCGTTTCGGCCTCAAGGTCGCTTTCCAGAGGTAGGCTCGTTTCCGTTTCGCCTGCGCCGCCACCGACGGCTTCGACTTCAACGGCATCGATAACCAATGCCTTGTTTTCCGCAATGAATCCGAAACGGCGCTTATGTGCGACTTCAAATTCTGAACGCAAACGTTCGGCGCTGTCCTCAGCAGGGAAGGTCGCTTCGATCGAAAGTACCGTGTCGGTGCCAGCATAGCGGATATGTGCACGCAGATGACGTTTGATGGCACCGGTTTCGATGCCTTGCGTTGTCAGTTCTGCAACACATTCCTGTGCCAGTTCTTCACCAAGACTATTGAGTGCCGCTGGTGCAGAAGCATCAAGTGATACGCCAAGCGCCTTCTGGCGTGTGGCGCGAATATCCGCCAAGCCCATGCCGTAAGCGGAAAGCAGACCCGACATTGGATGAAGAAGGATGTTCTTCATGCCGAGTGCATCGGCAACGAGGCAGGCATGCTGCCCGCCGGCACCACCAAAGCAGCTCAATGCATAGCGGGTAACATCGTAGCCGCGCTGGACGGAGATTTTCTTGATCGCCTCGACCATGTTCGCAACAGCAATGCGAATGAAGCCGTCAGCAACCGATTCCGGCGATCGGTCGTCGCCAATTTCATCCGCAAGCGCGGTGAACAGCGTGCGAACACGTTCAACATCAAGCGGCTGGTTCTGCTCTGGTCCAAAAATCGCCGGGAAGTAGTCGGGGATCAATTTGCCAAGCATCACATTGGCGTCGGTTACAGCAAGCGGTCCGCCGTTTCGATAGCAAGCAGGGCCGGGGTTTGCGCCTGCTGAATCTGGGCCAACACGGAAACGACCAGCATCATAATGCAGGATCGAGCCGCCGCCAGCCGCGACCGTATGGATCAGCATCATCGGCGCACGCACACGAACGCCTGCAACTTCTGTCTCGAAGGCGCGCTCATATTCGCCATCAAAATGGGCAACGTCGGTTGATGTGCCGCCCATATCAAAGCCGATGACCTGCCCGAAACCCGCCGTCTCGCCAGTGCGGGCGAGGCCCACAACGCCACCTGCAGGACCGGACAGGATTGCATCCTTGCCCTGGAAAAGATCGGCAGCGGTCAGGCCACCCGATGACATCATGAACATAACGCGAGCGCCGGTGCGTTCGACGTCGAGTTCATTGGAAACCTGTGCCACATAGCGGCGAAGAACAGGCGAAAGATAAGCATCGACCACGGTCGTATCGCCACGCCCGACCAGCTTGATCAAGGGAGAGACTTCATGGCTGACGGAGACCTGTTCAAATCCGATTTCGCGCGCAATGCGCGCGATTTCAGCCTCATGCTCAGGAAATTTATAGGCATGCATGAGAGCAATCGCGATCGACTTATAGCCCTGTTCTTTAAGGGAACGCAGTGCTGCGACTGCCTCGGCAGAATTAAGCGCTTTTTCAACAGTGCCGTCCGCATGGACGCGCTCATTGAGCTCGGTCACACTGTCATAAAGCGCTTCAGGCTTGATGATTTCGGTTGCAAAGATGTTTTTGCGTTCCTGATACCCGATGCGCAGAGCGTCGCGGAAGCCCTTGGTGGTGACAAGTGCCAGCCGCTCGCCCTTGCGCTCGAGAAGCGCATTTGTGGCAACAGTCGTGCCCATGCGCACTTCGCCAATCAGCCCGGCAGGGACCGGCTCGCCGGTCGTAAGACCAAGATGCAAACGGATACCGTGGACGGCTGCATCCTTATAGGCTGAAGGGTTTTCGGAAAGAACCTTGCGTGCATGAAGAGTGCCCTGCGGGTCGCGTCCGATGACGTCGGTGAATGTGCCACCACGGTCGATCCAGAAGTCCCACACCCCGCTTCCCGTTCCGCTCATTCTTGGCTCCCTCATGCATGAAGACAGTGTATTTCGAAATCTTTTCAGAATTTCATACTCCCACTTTATTGACAAAATGTCGATAAGATGGTGACATAAAATTCACATAAATAAGGGAGCCGCAATAATGGGGAATAAGAGAGACTCGGAAGTGGCGGCAGAAATGCCCGCTGAGATGCGAGAGCAGGGCTTCGATGAAGTTTCACTGCCAAAGCACCTGCGTTCCGTTGCATCTCTCGGTCCTATTGTTTCTTCTGCCCATCTCGCTGAAGGTGGCTCACCCGGGATGTCTGAGGTTGAGTATGGCCTTATTCTGGCGTCGCACGCTTTCTCGCGCTGGATGGTTCGCTGCATGGCGGCAGCTGGTTTGCCAGGGCTTTCTCCAATCGAAGTGCTAATCCTGCATTCGATCCGCCATCGCGGGCGGGAGAAGAAGCTCGCGGATATATGCCTCGTGCTCGATATAGAAGACACGCACATCGCGACTTATGCCATCCGCAAGCTGGAAAAAGCCGGGTTGCTGACAACCGGCAAGGCATCCAAGGAAAAGACGGTCAAGATTACGGAAAAAGGCGCGGAGGCTTGCGCCCGCTATGCGCAAATCCGCGAACGTCTTCTGGTCGATTCCACAGCGAATGCCCGTCCATCCGAAGAGACACTATCTGAAGTCGCAGCGCTGCTGCGTTTCATGTCCGGTGCATTCAATCAGGCCACACGGTCTGCCATCACGTTGTAAGAGAGTTACGAGTTTGAACGGAACCGAGTTGAACTTATCTGTTTCAAAACCTCTGCTGACGGTCGAGGGCCTCAGTGTCGAATTCGGCTCGAGCCGGGTGGTCGATGATTTGAGCTTTTCCGTCGCGCCAGGGCGTACTCTGGCTGTCGTTGGTGAATCGGGCTCGGGCAAGTCGATCACGTCGCTTTCCATAATGCGGTTAGCTGACATGAGCGGTGCGAAATTTCCGTCCGGTCGCATTCTGTTCAACAGCCCGAATGGCGAACGCGATCTATTGAAGGCTGATCAGAAGGCGATGCGCGGTATTCGCGGTAAAGACATCGCGATGATCTTTCAGGAGCCGATGACGTCGCTCAATCCGGTGTTCACCATCGGAAATCAGCTTTCCGAAGTGCTGATGCTGCACGAGGGCATGTCGAAAGCCGCTTCTCTTGCGGAAGGCAAGCGCCTTTTGGAAATGGTGCGCCTGCCGGATGCAGAAGGGCTGCTCAAACGTTATCCGCATCAGCTTTCAGGCGGTATGCGCCAGCGTGTGATGATTGCCATGGCGCTCGCATGTCGTCCGAAGCTTCTGATTGCTGATGAACCAACAACGGCACTTGATGTCACCATTCAGGCTCAGATCCTGCATATTATTAAGGATTTGCAGAAAGAACTTGAAATGGCTGTCATTTTCATCACCCACGACATGGGTGTGGTGGCAGAAATGGCTGATGATGTCGTCGTCATGTGGAAGGGCAAAAAGGTCGAAGAGGGTCCGGTTGGGCGCATCTTTGAAGCGCCGCAGCACCCCTACACGCAGACGCTTTTGTCCGCCGTCCCCAAGCTCGGCAGCATGACAGGCGAAGCATTCCCCAAGCGTATGCCGGTTATGATGATGCGCGATGGTGTTCCGGTTCTTTCCGGTGAAGAGCGCATTCAGGATACGGCGAGCTATAGCGACAAGCCGCTATTGGCTGTTGACGATCTTTACGTGCGCTTTCCGATCAAGAAAAACCTTTTCGGCAAAGTCACCCATGTCTGCAATGCCGTATCGAAAGTGAATTTCGATATCTATCCCGGCGAAACGCTGGCACTTGTCGGCGAGTCCGGTTCCGGTAAATCGACAATTGGGCGCACAATCCAGCAGCTTCAATCGCCGCTGGCTGGTGATATCCGTTTTAACGGAAAAGCCTATTCTGAGATGAGTTCTTCCGAGCGCTACGCAATGCGTCGTGAAGTTCAGTATATTTTTCAGGACCCGTTCGCATCGCTCGATCCGCGCAAGACGGTGGGCTTTTCCATTGCCGAGCCGATCCGCACTCACGGTCTTCTCGACAATAACAAGGCCATTAATGCACGCGTAGCCGAGTTACTTGAGCGTGTAGGCCTCGGACCTGAACACGCATCGCGTTATCCGCATGAGTTTTCCGGCGGTCAGCGTCAGCGCATCTGCATTGCGCGTGCGCTTGCTTCAAAACCCAAGCTGATTATTGCGGATGAAGCGCTGTCTGCACTTGATGTCTCCATTCAGGCGCAGGTGATCAATCTGTTCATGGATCTGCAGAAGGAACATGGACTGGCCTATCTCTTCATCAGTCATGACATGGCTGTTGTTGAAAAGATGAGCCACCGCGTTGCTGTTCTGTATCTTGGTCAAATCATGGAACTCGGCTCGCGCAGGCAGGTTTTCGAGACGCCAACGCATCCTTATACGCAGCGCCTGTTATCGGCAGTGCCTGTCGCTGATCCTTCGGCCCGCACCGAACGCGCAGCACTGGAAGGTGAAATTCCAAGCACCACGCGCCGGATTGATGACAAGCCCACCATCTACAATCATCGCGAGGTTGCATCCGGGCATTTCGTCGCCGAAAGCGCCTGAAGCATAAGAATTCAACAAAACCCAAAGGGGAAAAACAATGATAAGGAAAACACTTAAAGCCGTTCTCATGGCTTCCGCGCTGTCGGCGGCTGTGTTTGCATCCGCGCCTGCATTCGCCGCAGGCAAGCTGACCATTTCATCGCCGCAGGACCCGGGCAGCTGGGATCCGATTGATACTTTCCTCGTCAACTGGGCGTCTGTTGCTACCAATATTTTCGACGGTTTGGTTTATCGCGGCCCTGATCTGAAAATCGTCCCGGGTTTGGCCACCTCGTGGGAAGAACTCGATGAAGGCAAGCGCATCCGCTTCACCTTGCGCGAAGGCGTCAAGTTTCATGACGGCGAGCCATTCAATGCGGAAGCCGTGAAGTTCACTTTTGATCGTTTGCTTGGTGAGGAAGGCGCGAAAGGCCCGCAGCGTTCCAACTATATCGCAATCGAAAAAGTTGAAGTCATCGACGATAAAACAGTCGATTTTCACCTGAAGACACCGGACCCGGTTCTGATCACCAAGCTCGCCGGTTATGGCGCGATGATCGTTCCACCGAAATACATCACCGAAAAGGGCGACGACTATTTCAACACGCATCCGGTCGGAACAGGCCCATTCAAATTCGTGTCCTATGACCCGAAGGTCAACATCAAGCTTGAAGCATTCGCCGATCATTGGGGCGGTGCACCGAAGCTTTCGGAAGTCGAATATCGCTTCATCACCGAGCCTTCGACCGCTGTTGCCGAACTTCAGGCCGGTCGCGTTGATCTCGTCATTCCGCCGACCATTCCCATCGGCATGATCCCTACAATTGAAGGCGATCCAAAGCTTGAACTTGTAACCGCTCCAGGGCCGACAGTTTATGCGCTGCGTTTCAACACCGCTGACGGTATCACCAAGGATGAACGCGTTCGCAAGGCACTCATCATGGCCGTGGACCGCGATGCGATCATTCAGTCTATCCTTGCCGGACAGGCCGAAGCGATTGCAAGTTTTCAGGGTGCTCTCTCGTTTGGTTTTGATCCAAACATGAAGCCACTGCCTTACGATCCTGAACAGGCTAAGAAGCTGCTTGAAGAAGCCGGCGTTCAGCCCGGTGCGACCGTTCAGATTGACGTGCGCGGTCAGGATGCGAGCTTCAATGAAGTGGCACAGGCAGTCGCAAGCTTCCTCCAGATGGTCGGCATCAATGCAACCATCAAGCCTTATGACACCAACGTTCTGCTCAACGACATTATCCCGCAGGGCAAGACCGGCGCGATGTTCCAGCAGGCCTGGGGTGGCTGGACCTTCGATTACGATAACACTGCTTACTCGATGTACCACTCGGGTGAGAAGTGGAACCCCTATGACAAGGACGAAAAGCTCGACAAGATGCTCGAAGCACAGCGTTCGGTTCTCGACCGCAGCGAACGTGAAAAGCTGCTTCAGGAGATCGCACATTACGCAGCTGATCGGGCTCTGGAAATGCCGCTTTACAACCTGAAGGCAATCTTCGGTGTGAACAAGCGCGTGAAGAACTTCGTTCCGGTTCCAGACAGCCGTCTGCGTCTGACTGACGTAACCGTCGAGTAGTAACTAATACGGCGAGCCGGTTATTATCGGCTTGCCGCAGCATTTCGGAGGCGCTCTGGTGGCCGGATTTCTCATAAAACGAATTTTGCAGGCGTTATTCGTGTTAATCGCGATGACGCTGCTCGTCGCATTTGCGATCCGCCTCACAGGCGATCCGGCACTGATGCTGACGCAGGGTGCGGGCAGTATCACAGAAGCTGATCTGGTGCGTATCCGCGAAGGGCTAGGCTTGAACCAGCCGTTCTTTGTGCAGTATTGGCAGTTCCTCAAAGGCCTGTTCACACTGGATCTTGGGCGCAGCTTTCTTGGCGGCACTCAGGTGTCCGTTCTTGTGGGAAGCGCATTGCCTGCAACGCTGATGCTGGCCTTCGCGTCACTGTTCGTTTCTATCGTGATTTCGGTGCCGCTTGGCATCAAGGCCGCCGTTTCGCGTGGCAAATGGGCTGATCAGCTCATTCGTATCTGTTCGCTCGTTGGCCTGTCTTTCCCGAATTTCTGGCTCGCCACCATGCTCGTGCTGTTGTTCGGCATTTATCTGCAATGGCTGCCACCGAGCGGCATGGGCGGTGTTGCGAGCTTCGTAATGCCAGCGCTGACCATGGGCATCATTCTGACCGCAACCAATGTTCGTCTGGTGCGAACATCGATGCTCGAAACCCTGCAATCGCAGTATATTATGGTCGCCCGCGCCAAAGGCCTGAGCGAGAACAAGGTACTTTACAAGCACGCGTTGCGTAACTGCGCTATTCCACTCATCACCTATATAGGGCTTCAGTTTGGTGGACTTTTGGGCGGTATTGTTGTGGTTGAACGCGTGTTCAACTGGCCAGGCATGGGCACGCTTGCCTTTGAAGCCGTTGCCAGCCGCGATTATCCGGTCTTGCAGGCAACAATCGCAATTTTGTCGATGCTGATTATCGGCGTCAATCTTCTGGTGGACATCGCCTACGGCCTTGTCGATCCGCGCATTCGTACGGAGTAGAGCAAATGGCGACGAAAACATTGAGCCTCGCATACTCGCGCTTTGCAAGCCTGGAGTTTGTCGTCGGCTTTGCGCTGACCGGCGCAATCTGTCTTGCAGTGATTTTCTCCGGCTATCTCTTCCCAGCCGGTGCCAACAAGATCGATCTTCTGGCGCGTCTGACGCCGCCCTTCATCAATCCGGCCCATATTTTTGGCACCGATCCGCTCGGTCGTGATGTACTTGCACGAGTGGTCATCGGCGGCAAGATTTCGTTGTTCGTTGGCTTCGTGTCTGTGATTGGTTCAGTGATCATCGGGACGATCATGGGGCTGGTCGCCGGTTATTATCGCGGTTTCTGGGATATGGCGCTCATGCGCTTTGTCGATGTGCAGCTCGCAATGCCTTTCATCCTGCTTGCGATCACCTTCATGGCCATTCTTGGTGGTGGTCTGCTCAATACGATCATTCTTCTGATCGTCTCGCAATGCGTGCAATATGCACGATTGGTGCGTGGCTCCGTGCTGTCGCTGCGCGAACGTGAGTTCATCCTGTCGGCGCGCGCTATCGGGGTTAGGGATTGGCGCATCATTTTCCAGCATCTGCTGCCAAACCTGCTCGGACCGGTTATCGTTCTTATGACGCTGAATGTCGCCAACAATATCCTTCTTGAATCCAGCCTGACCTTCCTTGGCTTTGGTATTGATTCAACCATTCCAAGCTGGGGCGGAATGCTAGCCGATGGCCGCACCTATCTTCAGACTGCATGGTGGGTAAGCCTCTTCCCGGGCCTTGCCATTCTGTTCACGGTGCTTGGTCTCAATCTTCTCGGTGACTGGCTGCGCGATAGTCTCGATCCAACCGGCAGGACTTCGCGATGAGCGTGATTTTCGAGAAGACCTATCCGCGCTCAATCAATGTCCTGATCGAACGCTTTTCAAAGCCGGAAATGCGCGGCGCAAAACTAGAAGCTTGGTTGTTCGATGATCAGCCAAGCCGCTTTGCTGCTGAAACGAAGCTTCGTGAGGCAGGGATCAATGCACATCTGCGCTCAGCCTATAAGCCGCTTCTGCATTTCTTCCTTGAAGAAGTGGAGGGTGCCGCAGTTAAAGCAGCATCAATTCGCTATCCACGCCACGACAATTGCGTAGAAAATCGCTTTTTGCTGGAAACCTATCCGCTTTCGGCGCTTCTGCCTGATGCAAAAATCAGCTTCGCCGCCTCGGGCAAGGATGATTTCTTCTATGAAGTTGATCTGACATTTGCCGATGGCCGTACTGAAAGCCACCGGGTCTTCGCTCCCAATCGCGTGCATGAAGATTTCATCGGCGAAACGCTTGTTTCACCAACCGGCTGGCTGATTGTCGACCATAAGGGCAGCGCAGAAAATGCGCGTTTTGAAACCGCTTATGAAAAGCTGTTTCATGATACGGTTTCGACTATTGCGGCCCATGACTGGGGCAGGGGCGAGCCTTATTTTGAAGAACTGAACATTTCAGTCAGCCTGCCGATCACGGATCGACGTCTTGCCCATGATGAGGAGGCGCTGAGTCTGACGGAAGCTCTGCACGAGGATATCTATTTCTCGCTGCTCGAAGTTTTCCAGAAAAAGTCCGGTCGTCCGGTCGGCGATCGTGGCTTGCAACCAGGTCAGATCGTACCGGAAGTTCGCTTCCGCGATGCCGAGCCAACAGTGAAAGTGGAAACGCGTCCACTTGCAACGACAGATGCTTTGACTGCCGAGCAGGTTCTTGAAAATGCGCAAGCTCCGCTTTCCGCAGACCAGATCCGTCGCGAAATTGCAAAGCTTGGCGGCTCACCCTTTGAAGCGAAAGCTCGTTCGGGACGCAGCGTTCGCGCGACTTTTGTCAAAGGCAGCGATGCGCCGATGATGATCAGCGCCGGTCAACATGCCAATGAAACCACCGGCGTTGTCGGTGCATTGCGTGCAGCAAATCGTCTTGCTGCGCGCAACGGGGCACATTTCACGATTTCTCCGCAGGAAAACCCGGACGGTTATGAAATCCACAAGCGTCTCTGTGTGTTGCAGCCGCATCATATGCATCATGCGTCGCGCTATACGGCTTTGGGCGATGATCTCGAATATCGTAGCGGCGAGGGTCTATTTGAGAAAGCAATCCGTGTAGAAGCGGAAGCGCTCACGAATGCGAAGCTTCATGTCAATCTGCATGGTTATCCATCGCATGAATGGACGCGACCGCTGTCGGGTTATGTGCCGCGATCCTTTGCAATGTGGACGCTGCCAAAGGGCTTCTTCCTGATCATTCGCCACCATGCGTCATGGGAAAAAGAAGCCGAGCAGCTTATGGATCACGTGACCAGGCATCTCGGTGCCATTGACGGTCTTCTTGATTATAACGATGCGCAGATCAAGCTTTTCGAGCAACATGCAGGCGAAACGGGCTTCCGGATCATAAACGGCTTTCCGTGCATGGTCGGTGTTGATGATCGCCATACGGTGCCATTGACACTGATCACCGAATATCCAGACGAAACCATCTATGGCGATGCCTTTGTCAAAGGTCATACGGCGCAGATGGAAACCGTTCTTTCGGCTTATGATGCCTTGCAACTCTTGTTGCCGAGCACACCGGTTGCGTAATTAAAGATAATAGATCCCAATACGATTGCCGCCGATCATTTCGACGGCAATCTCCATCTCGTAAATATCGCGCAGAATGTCCGGCTGAATGAGTTTTTCCGGTGATCCCTGATGCACGACCTTGCCCTTACGCATGGCAACAATATGGTCGGAATAGCAGGACGCGAAATTGATGTCGTGCAACACCAGAACGATAGTCTTGCCCAGTTCATCGGCCGCGCGCCGCAACAGCTTCATCATTGAAGCTGAATGCTTCATATCAAGATTGTTAAGCGGCTCATCCAGCAGGACGTAATCTGTGTTCTGGCAGAGAACCATTGCCACAAAAGCGCGTTGGCGCTGCCCGCCTGATAATTCGTCCAGAAAACGGGAGCCAAGGTCTTCAAGGCCGAGATATCCGATTGCCTGCTCGACATGGTTGAGGTCTACGCGTGTTGGCCGTCCCTTGGAGTGCGGATAGCGTCCGAAAGTCACGAGATCGCGCACGGTCAGGCGGGAATTGATCGCGTTTTCCTGTCTCAGGATCGAAAGGCGTTTTGCCAGCACGTCACCCGGCGTGGTTGAAACGTCGAGTCCGTCTACGGTCACACGGCCCGTGTCCATTGGGAGCAGACGACTGACCATCGAAAGCAAAGTCGATTTTCCAGCGCCATTAGGCCCGATGATCGATGTAATCCCGCGTGCGGGCAATTGCAGTGTTACGTCATCGACGACGATTGCATCGCTGTAGGATTTGCTGACTTGGCTTATTTCGATCAACGTGCGTTCCCCCTGACGAGAAGGATGATAAAGACGAGCCCGCCCAGAAACTCGATGATGACACTGAGCGCGGTATTGAATGAGAAAACGCGCTCTAGAATGGTTTGGCCGCCGACAATGCACAGGATTGCCAGTAAGACGGCGACGGGCAACACCACGCGATGCTTTGATGTACCTGCGATCATGTAAGCAAGATTGGCGACCAAAAGGCCGAAGAAGGTTATCGGTCCGACAAGGGCTGTTGAAACCGAAACCAGGATTGTGACGATCAGCAGAATACGATGCACAACACGACTATGATCAACGCCAAGATTGATTGCGGGATCACGGCCAAGCGACAAAACATCGAAGACATTGAGGAAACGCAGACCGTAAAGCGTGACAGCCGCCACGATGATTGCCGCAAGCAGCAGAATGTCTGCGTTGACACTGTTGAAGCTCGCAAAGAAACGGTCCTGAAGTATCGCAAATTCGTTGGGGTCGATCATGCGCTGCATGAGGTTCGACAGACTTCGGAAAAAGACGCCGAACACAATGCCGACGAGCATGACGAGATGCAGACTGCGTGCCGCACCAGAAAACAGCCACGCATAAAGCGTGCTGGCAAAAACCACCATGATTGCCGTTTCTGCAAAGAAGCGGGCATTGGGGCCGATCCCGTTCACATGGATAGCGCCAAACGCAAAGACTGCCAATGTCTGGATCAGAATATAAAGCGCATCAAAACCCATGATGGAGGGCGTGAGAATGCGGTTGTTCGTAACGGTCTGAAACAGCACCGTTGAGACTGCAATCGAATAGGCAACCAGCACCATGGCCGCAAGTTTGGTGCCGCGGAAGGTGAGGATGAAAGACCAGCTGCCTTTTGCACCTAACGTCATGAAGGCTGCGCAGGACACGACGGCGAGGATTGCGAGAAGCGTGATGATGAAGCCGGGACGTTTAAGCAAGGCGTGATCCCCGGCGCAAAAGCAGATAGAGGAAGATCGCACTGCCAACGACGCCCATCATCGTACCGATAGGGATTTCATAGGGAAAGCGGATCAGGCGCCCGACGATATCGCAGGCAAGCACAAGGCCCGCGCCCAGTACTGCTACCCATGGCACAGCACGGCGCATATTATCGCCAATGAACATGCTGACCACGTTGGGCACGACAAGGCCCAGAAACGGGATCATGCCAACCGTTACAACCACGCAAGCACTGACCATCGAAACGATAACGAGCCCGAGCGTTACGACGCGGCGATAGTTGAGGCCGAGATTGGTAGTGAAATCTTCGCCCATACCAGCAACTGTGAAACGATCCGCTGCAATATAGGCAATGACAGTCAGGAAGAAGGAAAGCCACAGCAATTCATAGCGCCCACGTAGAACACCGGAGAAGTCGCCGGTGGTCCATGAATTGAGTGCCTGCAACAGATCATAACGATAGGCAATGAAGGTAGTTACCGCACTGATCACGCCGCCCAGCATGATGCCGACGAGCGGCACCACGAGAACTGAACGAAGCGGAATACTGCGTAAGATTCTTAGAAAAAGGGCAGTGCCTGCAAGAGCGGTGATGGACGCCACCAGCATCTTACCGAAAACCGGTGTGTCAGGTGCAAATAGAATAACCAGCAGAATGCCGAGGCTTGCTGATTCAACCGTGCCAGCTGTTGAGGGTTCGACAAATCGATTGCGGGTGAGCATCTGCATGATCATGCCAGCCACAGCCATCGACATGCCGGCAAGAATGATCGCGAGCGTGCGCGGTATGCGGCTGATCAACAGAACTTCTGCTGCGCGATCAGTGCTATTTGCACCAAACAGTGTGCTGAGCGATACATCGCTGACGCCGATAAACAGGCTGATAAAAGCCAGTATGACGACAACAATTATAGCTGCGGCGAGTGCCTTCACGCTCAATTCCTGCATTCATGCCTTGTCAGTCGGGCTGTCCCGACTGACTGGGTCAAACATTATTATTTTGCTTTGTCGAAAGCCGCCGAAAGCTGTTGGATCGTGTTGTGCAGAGCGCCCAGGCCACCGCCGACCAGATACCAGTTCTGTCCGTTGAGATAGACGACCTGATCGTTCTTCCAGGCGTTTGTCTGACGCACGAGTTCATTGTCGAGCAACTGCTTGGCGGATGTGCCTTCACGACCAATGGCTGCATCGCGGTCGAGCACAAAAAGCCAGTCCGGATTGGTCTCAAGAATGAATTCCGAGCTGATTGGCTGACCATGATTGCCAACGGAAAGGTCAGGGGCAGCCGGTTCAACACCAAAGCTGTCATGCAGAACGCCGAAACGGGAACCCGGACCATAGGCGCTGATCTTGCCACCAGACGTCAGGATCATCAGGCCTTTGCCTTTGCCCTTGGCCTTTTCTTTCAGTGCTGCGAGTTCGCTGTTGAGCTTTTCAACTTCTGCCTTGGCTTCCGTTTCCTTGCCGAAAATCTGCCCAAGCTTTTCGATATTGGCTTCGGTGCCGGAAATGAATTCCTTGGCAGGAACGGTAAGATCGATTGTCGGGGCAATTTTCGCGAGTTCACCATATTTTGCAGCCGAGCGACCGCCTACGATGACGAGGTCGGGTTCCGCGGCATTGACGGCTTCGTAATCTGGCTCAAAAAGCGTGCCTACTTTGGTGTAATCAGCGCTGTCATATTTTTTGAGATATTCCGGGAACGCGATGCTGCCGGGAACGCCGATGATCTTCACACCAAGGCGGTCAAGATTGTCGAGCGTCGCAAAATCAAACACAACGACTTTCTGAGGATTGGTCGCAATCGTCGTTTCACCTTGCGCATGTTTGACCGCCACATCAGCAGCGTTAGCACCGGAGGCGAGGGTGGTCACAACAAGTGCTGCGCCGCATAGACGGGAAAAGTGTTGGCTGAATTTCAGCATGGCGTTCAATCCTTTCGTCAATCTTGTGCTTTATAGTCCGGTTTTCTTCCAGTCAAAGCCGGAAGACCATAATTCAGTTGTTTTGTTCGTCCGGGCTCTCATTGAGGAGGATGAATTTAAGGCTGTCCTCGACCGTGAGCGGGATCATTGAACCGTGGCTTTCATTTTCGAAGCGACGATAGGCGACCTCAAAGCCCGGCAGTTGTTTCAACTCGGTTTGAATATCTGCACCTGATGGTCCGCCGCGCAGCTTCTTCAGGCGCTCAGTATCTTCCTGTGACTGGCCCGGACGTTCACCGCGTTTACCGGAGGATTCGACCAAAAGCCGCATCGGTTTCGGATTGGCTTTGAAGCCTTCCACAAACCGATCCTTATCGGCAAGAATGGAGCGCCCGTTCCACCAGATCGATGGGTCGGCGGCGGCGTAAGTCTGAAATGAAGCCGGGTGATTGAAGAGCGCGTAAAGCGTGAAAAGACCGCCAAGCGAGTGGCCGAACAGAGCCTGCTTGTTCTTGTCGATAGCAAAACGTTTTTCGATTTCAGCTTTAACCTGATGATCAATAAAATCGAAGAAAGCGTCACGACCGCCAGTTTTCGGGATATTGGTCTGAACAGGGATCAAATCATCTGGCGTCGGAGGCGTGAGATCGAAATAGCGCAGGCGAACAATCTCATCCTTGTCTTCAGTCGGATAGCCTATGCCGACAAAAACAGCGTTTAGTTTCGGATTTTCTTCCATCAGCTTTGCTGCAATTGGCAGCATTCGATTGCCATCAGTCATATAGACAATGGGAAAGCCATTGGCAGGCGCTTTATCTGCCGGAGCAGCAACGAGAATCCGATAATCGATGCCGTTTGCTTGCATGTCAAAGGAGTCGACTTGTGGCTTTCCAGCATGTGCAGAGGCGCTCATGAGAATGCTTCCGAACATAAGGCAAACCTTCAAAAATACGTTCTTTGTCTTGCTCACAAGAGCATCCATTCCATAAAGAAATGACGCCAGCCAAGAGCAGCTGACGTCATAAAGTGTGTTAGAAGCGTGAGGTCATACCGAGCCAGAGACGACGGCCTTCAACCACGTTATTGGTTTCATCCACAGTGACCTTCTTGTCGAAGATGTTGTAGACGGCTGCGTTGAGCGTCACGTTCTCGCTGAACTCATAAGAGCCGCCGAAGTCGACAGTGGCATAGCCCTTATATTTGCGGGCGATGACCTGACCTCTGCTATTATAAGCATAAGGCTCACCAAGGGTGCCGATGCGCAGGCCAGCGTTGATCTCCGGGCCGTGATAATTACCAGCCGCCCATGCAGTCAAACCATCGACTGGTGTTTCCCAATCAGCGCGGATGTTTGCCATGTGCTTTGGCGTGCGGGCCAGCGGCAGGCCAGCATATTCGCCGGTCTTCTGCTCCGAGTCGGTATAGGTATAGCTACCGCGAAGTTTAATCGTGTCGGTCGCTTCCCAATCCGCTGTCAGTTCTACACCCTGAATAACAGCTTCATCGATGTTGTAGCTGTAATAGAGGACGTAGTTTGGATCCTGAGCCCAGCGAAGTGGCTGACCTGTGATTGGGTCATATTGAATGTTGCTGGCGATCTTGTCCTTGAAGTCGGTGTAGAAGTAGGTCGCACCGAGACGCAAACCCTGCTGGTTATCCCAGAGCGCACTGGCTTCGTAGCTGGTGCTCTTTTCTGGCTGCAGATTTGGATCCCCAATGATGACGCCACAATTACCGGTCGGACCATAGGTACAATTGCCACCGCCCGTGGTGTAAGCGTAGCCCGGCGCGATCGTGCGAATTTCAGGGGCTCGGAAGCCGGTTGAGATACCGCCCTTAAGGGTCAACTGGTCGGTAGCATGCCACACGGCATACCCACGCGGGCTCCAATGCGAACCGTAGATTTCATGGTGATCCATTCGCAGACCACCGGTCAGGGCGAAGTCTGGCGTAATCCACCATTCATCTTCCGCGAAAAGTGCCCACTGCTTGATCGTGAACTGTTCATCCAGACCGGAGCGGTTGCCGGGATTCTGGTCAGTCAGTGTGGCGTCAATAAACTGGCCGCCCGTCACGAGCGTATGGTTGCCATAGAGTTCAAACGGTGTTGTGAACTTTCCGTCGAGGGTGGAGTTGCGGATATGCGGAGAACGCAGGTTCTCGACAAACTCACCTCTGGCGGTGTTCCAGTTGTAGTTCGTTCTTTGAGCAGTTTCCTGCATGAAAGAGAACTCTGAAGTCGTTGGGCCCCAGCGGCCTGTATGACTGATCGACCAATGATTACGGTCATTGTAGTTATAGGAGTCGAGCGGCGCTGTGCTGCCTGTTGCAACCGGATTGATCGTATTGCCAACGGTCGAGTCACGACGCAAACTTGCTCTGCCGGCTTCAAACTGAATGTCATGATCAGCATTCGGCGTAATTGTGACGCGGCCGGTGATATCGATATCGCGCTGCTCAGGTGTGCCGCTGATGATGCTGTCTTCCTGACGCTTCAGACCTCGCCCCCAAAGCTGCACACCAACCAGATTGGGTACGAGAGGCCCAGTCATATAGTAAGAACCCTGAACCGAATTGCCGAATTTCGAGTGCTGCTGCACCGTGGTGTCAAAACTCAGTGAGCCGCTCCACTTGTCCGAAACCTTCTTGGTGATGACGTTGATGACGCCGCCCATCGCATCTGAACCATAAAGCGATGACATTGGGCCACGAATAACTTCGATGCGCTCAATAGCATTTGCTGGCGGCAGGAAGCTCTGTTCAAAGCCAGAATTGCCGTTGGTGCGGGCATCACGAGTGCTCTGACGCTTTCCGTCAACGAGAATGAGCGTATAGCTGCCCGGAAGACCGCGGATGAAAATATCCCGTTCTGCTGCAGCCCCCGTCACAGCAACACCCTGAACATCACGCAAGGCATCGCCAAGATCGCGATAGGAGCCTCTTTCCAGCTCTTCACCCGGCACGACTGAAATGCTTGCGGGCGCGTCGGTTATGTTCTGTTCAAACCCAGTTGCAGAAACCACGATCTGGTTGAGTTTGATGCTGCCATCGTTGCTTACTTGTTCCGCAGCTTGCGCTTCGGCCTGTTTCTTTTTCGCGGCTTCTTCTGCCGTGGTTGTCTGTGCGAAAGAAACGGTTCCACTCAGAATGAGTGCGGTCGAAAGGCATGTGCCCGCAAGAATGGCTTTGGCGAAAAGCGATTTGCTGGCCAATTGCCTGTTCTGCGTACCATCGGCGCGCAATCCCCGAAACAAGCTGGTCATAAATGTTACCCTTAAAGTTGAGTTTTCAGCTCTCCTTATGTATGGCAATAAGATGACGTCAACGGTCATCTTTTATAACGATTCCAAGTTTCATAAAACGCAACTGAACGGACAAGGCAGCAATGACTGGCAAGCGCATGAAATCACAGACAGAGGCTGGAAGTGCGGACGGCGAAAGCCTGAAACTCGGTCAACTACGTCTGTTGATTGCGCTTGATGCACTTCTTGTGGAAGGAAGCGTCGGAGGTGCTGCCAGGCAGATGGGATTGAGCATGGCCGCCATGAGCCGGCTGCTCGGACAGATACGCGAGAAATTTGACGATCCAATTTTCATTCGGTCTGGGCGCAATATGATTGCCACTCCCAAGGCAGAAGCTTTACGCGGGCGCTTACGCCGTTTGGCAAATGAAACCGATGCGCTGATGAATTTCGATGGCAATGATACGCCGAAAGCCCATTGCAAAAACAGGCATGGTTGGGCACGCACCAGTGCCATTGTGGCACCGCCACCACTTGGTATCCGCAAAGTCGTGAAGCTTGAAAACCACCCCACGCCGGAACAGCTCGCGGCGCAGTTCGCTAATATTCAGGACGAAAACGACCCTGTAAGACGACTGGCGAAATATATCGCGATTACCGGGCGGAAGGTTGGATATACGCGCCCGTTAGAAATGTATGAAGCGGAAGATGCCTTTACCACCATATTTGCAGGGGAGGCAGATCCCATGCAAATCAGTGCCTTGCTGCGATTAATTCATTATCGTGGTGAAACAGCACCCGAGCTTGCAGGCATGACACAGGCAGCACGCAAATATTGCTCAACAAAAGCGAATAACCGCATATCTGCACTTGATTGGCCTGCTTATCTTTCACCGAACTCCCATCAAGCGCCGTGGTTCATGCTGGCTGCAATTCTTGTTGCAAGGGCCGGCTATCCAGTAGTGCTGCACGGCAATTGTGGTATGGGCGATCTGTCGGGCAAGCTTGAACTCGCGGCAGAATCTCTCAATGTGCCGATTGCCGGGTCGCTTTCGCTGGCTGAAAATGCGTTGAAAGCGCATGGCATCTGCTTCATGCCAGTGGCGGGGTTTGCACCGCAAGTTCATGCATTGCTTGCGCTCTATCCACTCTTCGATTCACGATCATCCATTAACAGCCTGGCGCATCTGCTCAATCCAATGGGGCTTCCAGCCTCTTTCCTTGGGGTGACACAGCCTACTTATCGTGAATTACATCGCGATGCAGGAGCCCTGCTTGACTGGCCTTCTGTTTCAGTCGTCTCGACAAGCCGCGATGTCGCTGAACTGGTGCCGCACCATACGCATACGATCCACCGATGGTTTGGCGGTCAGAAATCAGAACTGACACTGCCAACCCTGTCGAAGGCTGGAACCGACAAACACGCAAGCCTGACGACCTTTGAATATTGGCTTGCGGTCTGGTCTGGCGCCGCCACCGACGAGCGCGCTGAACTGACGGTGATCGCTTCAACGGCCATGGCGTTAATGACAGTTCTTGCAGCCGATAATGACAGCTATGGCCAATTCCATAAAAAGGCTGAAGAACTTTGGAAGGCACGTCACCAAAACTGATTACTGATATTCTTGTGATCAATTTTTAAGCAGGCGTCGAAAACTATTCTACTTATGTCGTTTTAGGGAAAAGCATTCCGGTTGTAGAGGCAGAACAGCAAGCCGATGCTTTGTTTGATGTTTTTATAAGTCCTATCGTTCCGCCGTAACTCATAATACGCAGCGGGGCGATTTGATGGTCAATCCAATATTCGGTGCAACGGGCACATCCATTTTTGAATCCATGTCGCGCCTTGCCGCTGAAACTGGATCCATCAATCTCGGGCAGGGGTTTCCGGAAGGCTTTGAGCCTCAGGAGCTTGTTGAAGCCGCAATCCAGGCTTTGCGCGATGGCCCGCACCAGTACCCGCCGATGCTCGGGCTTCCATCTTTGCGCAAAGCGGTGGCGGAAAATGCGCACCGATTTCTCGGATTGGACATAGATTGGGAGACTGAGGTTCTTGTCACATCCGGTGCTACAGAAGCCCTGACGGATACATTCCTGGCGCTACTCGACCGTGATGATGAAGTCATCCTCTTTGAGCCGGTCTACGACGCATATGCCACGCTCATTCGCCGTGCGGGCGGTAAAGTTGTTCCGCTTCGCCTGACACCGCCTCATTGGGAACTGCCCCGTGAGGCGCTGGAAAAAGCGATCACTTCAAAGACTAGGCTCATTGTCGTCAACACACCGATGAACCCAATCGGTAAAATCTTTGATCCCGAAGAACTAGAGTTTCTGGCAGCCCTTGCAATCAAGCATGATCTGACAATTGTCGCGGACGAAGTTTATGAACACCTGATCTTCGATGGAAGACCCTTTCACTCGCTCTTTGCCGTGCCTGATATCCGAGATCGTGTTGTGCGGATCGGTTCCGCAGGAAAAAGCTTTTCAGTCACGGGCTGGAAAGTTGGTTATGTGACGGCTTCCGCGAAACTTCTCGCACCGATTGCTCGCGCCCATCAATATGTGACCTTTACCACGCCCCCCGCCTTACAGGCCGCTGTGGCTGTCGGTCTTTCATTGCCGGACAGTTATTTCATCAATCTGCGTGAGACGTTGGCAGCGCGCCGCGATCTGCTACTTGGCGGTTTGCGTGGTGCAGGATTTGAAATCGCAGATGCTCCGGCGACTTATTTTGCCGTCGCCGATATCAGCGCGCTTGATCCAGATGGCGATGATCTCGCCTTTAGTCGCCGCCTCACGCTTGAAGCTGGTGTGACACCGGTTCCGGTCTCATCCTTCTACGGCGAACGCGATGTAAAAAGCCATGTCCGTTTCTGCTTTGCCAAGAAGGAAGCAACCCTTTCAGAAGCTGTCGACCGGCTTGGTCAATGGTCAGCAAAACAAAACTGGCGCGCTGCCTCCTGATGCGCCGCCCCTAAATCACTTCGAGGAATATCTGCATGAAATATACCCCATTCATTCGTGGCGCTCTGTCAGCGGTTCTGTTGTCCATGCTGGCAGCATCGCCTGCATTGGCTGATAAGATCCGTCTCGGCGTCACATCAGGTCCACATGCCCAGATCGCAGAAGCTATCGCGCCAATCGCGAAAGCCAAGGGGCTTGAGATTGAAATCGTCGAGTTTTCCGATGGCGCGATGATCGATCCGGCTACGAATGATGGAGACCTCGATGCCAACGGTTTTCAGCACACGCCATATCTTAATCAGCAAAACAAGGATCGTGGACTTAATCTCGTAGCAGTAGGCGGCAACACCGTGCTGCTGCCGATGGCTGGCTATTCGCATAAGTTCAAGACCTTGGCCGATCTGCCGGAAGGTGCACAAATTACAATCCCGAACGATCCAAGCAATGCTGGACGCGCCTTGAAGCTGCTTGAAAAGAGTGGGGTGCTCAAGCTCACACCCGGCGTGACATTCAATGCCACAGAACTCGACATTGTTGAGAATCCGAAGAACGTAAAAATCATTCCGATGGAAACAGCCCAGCTTGCCCGTTCGTTGGAAGATGTTGATTTTTCGGTGATCACTTCTCATTTCGCGTTGAGCGCCGGTCTGGTTCCAAGCCGAGATGCAATCCTGATTGAAGACCAGTTGTCCGACTATTTCTGTCTCATCGCTGTTGCGGAAAAAAACAAGGATGCGCCTTGGGTCAAGACACTGATCGAGTCCTACAAGTCGCCAGAAGTCAAAGCCTTCATCGAACAAAAGTTCGAGGGCAATATCATTGCAGGATGGTGAGATGAACCTTTCGGTTCGCATAGCTGAAACAGCGCGGAGCCAGATTGGCTCCGTACCGTCGATCATCGAGGTCAGGGCGCTGACCAAGACCTATGATCCGAAAGCCGGTGCGGTTTTGGATGACGTGTCATTGCAGGTGGGCAAAGGATCTATACACGGCATCATCGGTCGCTCTGGTGCTGGTAAAAGCACGCTGGTGCGGTGTCTGAATGGCCTTGTGCAGCCGACGAGTGGTGAGGTTTTCGTCGCCGGGCGACAGGTTAGCCAGCTTGAAGGTCGCGAATTGCGACAGGCAAGACGCGATATATCGATGATATTTCAGCACTTTAGTCTCCTTTCTTCTAGAAGTGCTGCAGCTAATATAGCACTACCTATGGAATTGGCCGGTGTGCCGCGCGAAACCATTCGCAAGCGCGTAGCCGAACTGCTTGATCTGGTCGGTCTTGACGGAAAAGCCAATGCCTATCCCTCAGAATTGTCTGGTGGCCAGAAGCAGCGTGTGGGCATTGCGCGTGCGTTGGCGCTGGAGCCGAGTGTTCTTCTGTCGGACGAGGCAACGTCTGCGCTTGATCCTGAAACAACTGAACAAATTCTCTCACTGCTCAAGGATATAAACCGACGCCTGGGCCTGAGCATCGTTCTGATAACCCATGAGATGGATGTGGTTCGCCAGATTGCGGATCATGTGACCGTGCTTGAAGGCGGACGCGTGGTTGAGAGCGGTCCGACATTCGATGTCTTCGCCTTTCCTCAATCCACCATCGCGCGGTCATTTCTCTCGAGCATTGTGGCACATGATCTGCCGCCCGAAGTTGCACAGAAACTCCGGCCAGAAGCAGCTCCCGGATCAAATCCGGTATTGCGGATTATCTTCTCTGGGGAGGCGGCACATTCGCCTGTGGTCGCAACGCTCGTTCAGCGCTTTGGCATCAATCCTAATATCCTGCACGGACGCATCGATTACATCGGCGGAAAGCCGCTCGGCATCATGACGCTGATTGCCGAAAACGGTGAGCCTGAACTCGCTGATGTCCTCGCATATCTCAATTCGCTTGAACTGCATGGAGAGGTGCTCGGTCATGTTGTCTGATCTGCTTTCACCCGCACTCGTCAATCTGCTGCTTGAGTCACTCAAGCAGACAATAATGATGGTGGCCGCTTCTGCAATTCTCTCGACCCTGATCGGCTTACCGCTCGGCATCGCTTTGGTGGTAACAGCCCCCGGACAGTTTCTTGAGCGACCAGTTTTCAACCGCGTTGCAGGCACCATCGTCAATCTGGTGCGGTCTACGCCTTTCATCATTCTGATGGTGGCGATTATCCCATTCACCCGCTTTGTGGCTGGTACAACGGTCGGCACCTTTGCGGCGATAGTGCCGCTGACGGTCGCCATCATTCCGCTCTATGCACGCCTCGCAGAAACCGCAATGCGTGAGGTAGATCAAAGTCTTATCGAAGCTGCTGAAAGTATGGGAGCAACGCCGTTGCAGATTATTTTCAAGGTTCTTCTACCCGAGGCTTTACCTGGAATTATCGCAGGCCAGACTGTCACACTGGTGAGCCTTGTCGGCTACTCAGCCATGGCAGGAACCGTCGGAGGCGGTGGCCTGGGCGATCTCGGTATCCGTTTTGGTTATCAGCGTTTCATGCCGGAAGTGATGATCGCAGTCGTCATCATTCTTGTTGCCATCGTTCAATCCATTCAGGTTACGGGCGATTATGCCGCCCGGATCGTCAATCATCGCGTGGCGCGCAGTCGCCGCTCACGCTAAAATTCAGAGGAGACACATAATGACCGCGCACTCACATCCCATCAATCTGCCTTTGCTGGACATATCCCGCTACAACGGCTCACCGGAAGAACGTAAAAGCTTCATTGAAGAGCTTCGCCGAACCCTTCATGACCACGGTTTTTTCTACCTGACAGGCCACGGTGTTGACCCCAAGCTGATTTCTGATGTTGTCGCTACTGCCAAGCGTTTCTTTGCTTTGCCGACGGAAGAAAAGCTTAAGATCGAGATGATCAACACGTCACATTTCCGTGGCTATAACCGTGCGGGTCTTGAACGCACTCGTGGTGAACAGGATTGGCGCGAACAGCTTGATATCAACACCGAAGCAGAGCCTGCCGACATCGGTCCCGACAGCCCGGCATGGAAGCGTCTGATTGGCCCCAATCAGTGGCCGGAAGCGTTGCCGGAACTCAAGCCGCTATTGCTTGCGTATCAGGCGGAAGTCACGCGCGTAGGTATCGATATTCTGAAAGCCATAGCGCAGGCACTTGGCCAAAGTGAAGATTTCTTTGCGCAGATTTATGAGCCACACCCATCGCAGCTTTTGAAAATCATTCGCTATCCGGGTCGTGATGTTGCTGAAAGCGAGCAGGGCGTTGGCGCACATAAGGACGGTGGCTTCGTGACCGTGCTGCTTCAGGATGTCGTACCGGGCCTGCGTGTTCAGCGTGAGGACGGTGTCTGGATCGATGCACCGCCTGTGCCGGGTACGTTTGTCATCAATACTGGCGAACTGCTTGAACTGGCGACCAACGGCTTTGTTCGTGCTGACGTACATGGCGTTGTCGCACCACCCGCTGGAACTGAGCGCTTCTCGGTGGCGTTCTTCCTTGGCGCTCGCTATGACGCAACGATCCCTGTGATTGATCTGCCGGACGACCTCAAGACAAAGGAACGTGGCGTAACAGTTGATCCACTCAACACGCTCTTCCGCGAAGTGGGCCAGAACAATCTCAAGAGCCGCCTGCGCTCGCATCCTGATGTCGCACGTGCTCATCATCAGGACCTGTTGGATTCCCCGGAATTCGCCAGCCTGAAGCTGGGTTCAGCGTATTGATAAACCCATCCCTTGACGGTTGATCGTTGTGTCTTTCTTTCGTCCGTCAAGGAACAGGCTCGGGGGTACAAAGGCATCATGTGCCCGTTTTGCCGCTTAGGGTAGCTGGCAGGGTTCGCATAAAAAAGCGCCGGGTTTCCGGCGCTTTTTCATTTCAATACGGTGGTTCGTTTAGAGCGCATCCCGAAAAGTGTGAAACGGTTTTCGGACAAAGATGCGCGTTAAAACAAATATTTAGAGCGCCGATCTGATCCAATCAGATCGAAACGCGCTCTAGCCGCTGATAAGCTTTACTTCCATAAAGTCTTCGAGACCCCATTTGCCGCCTTCGCGGCCGTTGCCCGACTGCTTGTATCCACCAAACGGGCTTCCCGGAGCACGTGATGTACCGTTGATCTGGATCATGCCGGCGCGGAGCTTACGCGCAACACGTTTGGCTCGTTCCGGGTTGCCCGTCTGGATATAGGCAGCCAGACCGTATGGTGTGTCATTGGCGACAGCGATGGCTTCTTCTTCCGTGTCGAAAGGGATCATCGCCAGCACAGGGCCGAAGATTTCTTCGCGGGCAATGGTCATATCATTATTCACATCGGCAAAGATCGTCGGCTTGACGAAGTCGCCTTCCGAAATGCCCTCCGGACGACCCGTGCCACCGACAACCAGACGCGCTCCTTCATCAATACCCTTCTGAATCAGCGCCTGAACCTTCTCAAACTGGATTGAAGAGGAGAGTGGGCCGATATGTTCGCCGTCCTTGGCCGGATCATCGACTGTGGTCTTGGCAGCTGCCTTTTTGGCGAATTCGACCGCTTTTTCGTAAACCGAACGTTCGACCAGCATACGTGTTGGCGCATTGCAGGACTGGCCGGTATTCTCAAAGCAATGGTTCACACCGCGCTCAATTGCCTTTTCCAGATCGCTATCAGCGAACACGATGTTTGGCGACTTGCCGCCGAGTTCCAGCGAAACGCGCTTGACGGTCGCAGCAGCAGCGCGAGAAACAGCAGTGCCTGCCCGGGTTGAGCCGGTGAATGACATCATGTCGATATCCGGATGCTGCGACATCGCTTCGCCTACAACCGGGCCTTCACCGTTGACAAGATTGAACACACCCTTCGGCAGACCTGCCTCATCGACAAATTCAGCAAAGAGCATGGCTGACATTGGCGCAATTTCAGACGGCTTGAGCACGACTGTGCAACCAACAGCAATTGCCGGAATGACCTTGAGCGCGATCTGGTTCATCGGCCAATTCCATGGCGTGATCAGACCACAAACACCGATCGGTTCACGCAGGATGGCCTGATTGGGATGCTTGGGTGAGAGAATTTCTTCAAATTCGAAATTTTCAAAAGCAGAGATGAAAGCTTTGGTATGAGACAGCCCGGCTGCTGCCTGAGATTCACGTGCGAGCTTGATCGGTGCGCCCATTTCCTTGGAAATGGCCTGAGCCATTTCTTCAAGGCGGCGCTCGTAAATTTCAACGATACGGCGAATATAGCCAATACGCTCTTCCGCAGGCGTTTCGCTCCATATTGGGAACGCCTTGCGAGCGGCAGCTACGGCAAGATCTATGTCAGCAATGGAACCTGCAGAAATGACTGCATAAGGCTTTTCGGTTGCCGGGTTGATGACCTCAATTGCTTTTGCTTCAAGCGGAGAACGCCACGCGCCGTCGATATAGAAATCCGTTTTCTGATCCAGATTTTTCTGAAGCATGATGAAATCCTCCAATGCTTTGAATTTTATCTTAAGGGTGACGAACCACCCGTTTCCCTGGTTGCCGCGCAGACTACCCCCCAGCTATGACGCCGTCAAAACACAACGATCAATGGAAACATCAATTTTTCTTATTCATTATCGTAAGCTTCAAACTCAACGCCGAGCGTTTCCAGCCCCTCTTCAATATAATCACCCAGGAGTGGAATGCCGAGCAGATACTTGGCTTCGCGCCCATTGTGGCGGTCGCTTGCGGTCGAGAGAGCTTCTTCCCATTCTTCGGCACTGAAATCACCGCGCCCAACCCACACCAGGGCCAGTAGTTCAATCCTCTCATCTTCATTCAGAGAACGAATTGCTGCGACAAGCTCTTTGCGCGTCGGATTATCATTGGAGGCATCAAGGATATCAACATCGCCGTCGTCGGCGGCATTAGAGCCGGAATTTTCATCAACTGCGGGCACCTGAACGTCATATTCACGCGCTTTGGAGATAATGAATTCGATATTCTCGATATTATTTACCAGCTCAACCATGATGTGCCTCCGTTAACGTCATTTACTACTTATCGAACGTGGGACGATAGGTCTGGGTTCCGCCTTGATTGGCAAGCCTTTACAAAGCACGTGCGGCACCTCTTCCTGCAGCACGGCCAGAGAATATGCAGCCTCCAAGGAATGTTCCTTCCAGCGCATTATACCCGTGATAGCCGCCACCTCCAAAGCCTGCTGCTTCTCCTGCGGCATAAAGGCCTGGAACGGGTTCGCCCCGCGCGTCGAGAACCGCTGAATCTAGATCGGTATGCAGCCCGCCCAGTGTTTTTCGGGTCAGGACATGCAGTTTGACGGCAATCAGCGGACCATTATTCGGATCAAGCAAAGCATGAAGCGGTACAGCCCGCGTCAGCCGGTCACCGATATAAGCCCGTGCATTGTGGATAGCGGTTATCTGCGCATCCTTGGAGTAGCGATTGGTAACTTCACGGTCGCGCGCTTCCATCTGGTTGCGGATATGAGTGAGGTTCAGCAGCTTCTGACCCGTCAACTGGTTCATCTTGACGACAAGTTCGTCAAGGTTGGTCGCAGTGACGAAATCCTCGCCATGATCGATGAAAGCCTTAACCGGAGGCGGTGGAGTTTTACCGAGACGGCTTTTGATCAGAAGTTTCCAGTCCTTGCCCGTGAGGTCTGGGTTTTGTTCCGAGCCTGAGAGGGAAAATTCCTTGCGAATGATTTTCTCAGTCAGAATGAACCATGAATAGTCGTAGCCCGTTGCCAGAATATGCTTAAGTGTGCCGAGTGTATCGAAGCCGGGCAGATAGGGCGAGGGCAGGCGGTTGCCCTCCGCATCAAACCACATCGATGACGGCCCCGGCAGAATACGGATGCCATGGTTGGGCCAGATGGGGTTCCAGTTGCGAAGGCCTTCCGTATAGTGCCACATACGGTCGCCGTTAATGACATGTCCGCCTGCCGAGACGGCAATATCGATGCCACGGCCATCCACATGCGCCGGCACTCCAAGCACCATATTCTCGGGCGGATTGCCAAGTCTGTCGCGTGGCCATGCCCTACGGACACGCTCGGGATCGCCACCGATACCGCCAGACGTTACGATCACACAATTGGCGGATAGTTCGAATTGACCGGCGGCGTCACGTGATGATGATTGTCCGCGCTCAACAGTGGAGGGCACAAGAATATCCCCGCGTACCCCGCTTGCCTGACCGTTGGTCATGACAATTTCATTGGCACGGTGACGACATTTCAGTGTGAGCAATCCATTTGAAATAGCCTCTCGCATCAGGCGCTCGAAAGGAGCTACGACACCCGGCCCTGTACCCCATGTCACGTGAAAGCGTGGAACGGAATTGCCGTGTCCGTGTGCTTGAGCGCCTCCACGCTCTGCCCAGCCGACAACAGGAAACCAGCGCATACCGAGACTATGCAGCCAAGAACGCATTTCACCGGCTGCAAATTGCAAATAGGCTTCAGCACATTGTTTGGGCCAATAATCTTCCGGGCGATCAAATTGCGCCGATCCGAGCCAATCCTGTCGTGCCAGATCAAGGCTATCCTTTATGCCCAGACGCCGTTGTTCGGGACTGTCGACCATGAACAGGCCACCAAGCGACCAGAATGCTTGTCCGCCAACCGAATTTTCACCTTCCTGCTCAAGCAGGATGACTTTTCGTCCGGCGCTGGTTAGCTCATGAGCGGCCACAAGCCCCGCCAGACCTGACCCGATAATAATCGCATCCGCATTCTTCATATCCGCATCCTCCCTCGTCGGGAGAGTGGCTTATGGAAATGCTGCTGGCAAGTGCAGTCAGGCTGTCAGGAAAGGCAGAACCCAATCGGCAATCAGTTTGATTGAAAGACCGAAAAGCGTGAGCTGGACCAACAGGAAAAATGGGCCATCGGGCATAATGCGGGTGAGCTTTGCTCCGACAAATGTTCCGACGATGGCGGCAGGCAAAAGCCAAAGACCGAGCGACCAGTCGAGATTGGAGAATTGCTGCAATTGCCAGTAAGGGATCAGCTTAACCGCGTTGACGATCGCAAAAAGGATGGTCGAGGTGCCGGCAAAGACAAGCTTTTCAAGATGCTGCGGCAACACATACATCTGGAATGGCGGGGCGCCCGAATGCGAAACAAAGCTCGTAAGACCAGTTAATATACCCCAGAACGTCCCGCCCGGAATATCTGCCTTGCGTGCCTGACGACGATATCTGGCGCCCACCCAGACATTGAAACAGAAAAATAGACCCACCAGCCCCACAAGCATTCCAATGAATGTGCTTGAAAGATGTGAACTGAACAACCAACCAAGCCCGATGCCGACAATCGCGGCAGGCGTCAGTATCGCCAGATTTCGCTTCGAGAAATGATGACGATAGAGATAAAGACCGAACATATCACTGACGACATAGATCGGCAGCAGAAGAGCCGCAGCTGTGACCGGCGAAATAACCAAGGCCATCAGTGGCACTGAAAGTGTCCCCACCGATGGCAATCCGCCTTTCGATAGCCCAACCAGAAAAGCCGCGATAACGGCAACTGTCATAAACAAAGGGGTATGCTCAAGCATTCAGACAGTTACCATTACCAAAATTAACAAGAAGGTTTGAGCTGTATTTCTCAGCTATGCGCCCATTCCCAATAAAGCGAACGTGCGCGCTTGGTAACGGCACCATATTCCAGCTTGCGTTCATCGAAGCCGATGATTGGCACAACCTTGCTCATATTGCCCGTCGAGAAGATTTCATCTGCTTCGCGGAAGTCCTGAACTTTGAGTGTCGTTTCGTGGACGCTGACACCCGCCTCGCGCAGAAGTTTGATGACGCGCTGGCGCGTGATGCCATTCAGGAATGTGCCGTTTGGAACCGGAGTAAAAACTTCACCGCCACGAACCATAAAGACATTCGAGGTTGCTGTTTCTGCGACATTACCGAGAACATCGGTAACAAGCGCATTGTGAAAGCCCTTGGCTTTGGCTTCGCGCAACATGCGGCCATTGTTCGGATAAAGACAGGCCGCCTTGGCATTGACAGGCATAACTTCGAGGTATGGGCGACGGAGAGATGTCGTTGTAACGGTGAAACCTTTTGGTTCAACCATCGGAATGGCTTCGAGACAAAGCGCAAAGTCGGTCGATTCAGGAGCAGCAGCAACCGTGCTGGAGTCGCCTTCTTCGGCCCAATACATGGGGCGGATATAGACATCCGTGCCGGGAGCAAACTTCATCAGCCCTTCACGGGCCAGTGCTTCGATGTCATTACCGCTGAGTGTGGGAGCAAGCTCGAGTGCGCGTGCTGAATCGTTTGCGCGGGCTGCATGCAGATCAAGATCCGGTGTAACGCCTTCAAACAGACGCGCTCCATCGAAAACGAGCGAACCGAGCCAGGTTGCGTGCGATGCGGCACCAAGTATCCGTACATCGCCTTCACGCCATTCACCCTTATAGTAGGTCCACATTGCCCGCTTCTCGTTCATTCTCTTCGTCCTTCATCAATCTCGTTGTCGTGCCAAATCCGGCGCAAAACGCTTTCAGATTACTGATGCAATTGCTGGTAAAAGCGTGGGCGGGATATAAACGTAAGCTGTTATAGCACGCCACCTGAAACTGAAAACCAGTTTCAGGTCTGATATGGGCGCATAATATTCAATCCTGCGAGAGCATTGGCTTACTTCTCTTCGGCCAGAGCAGGCGATGGATCGGAAGTAGCAACCGCTGCCGGACCTTGTACACCACGCTGACGTTCGCGTACAAAAGTGAACAGGCCTGAAATCGTGATCAGGACAATGCCAATCAGCATAGGCAGATCGATATGGTCATGGAATATAAAATAGCCAAACAGGATCGCCCAGAGCATCTGGCTATACTGTGGTGACGCAATCGCGCTTGCAGGTGCGCGCTGCGCTGCAAGCATGAGAAGAATATTTGCCAATGCCGCAAGCAGGCCATAGCCCGCAAGGTAGCCCCATTGAACGGCTGAAGGTGTCTGATAGCTAGGGATCATCAATGCGCCACAGATAAGGATCGGCCCGATAAGACCCGCAGTATAAAGCGAAATACGCTTCTCCTTTTTACCCATGGCACGGAAGATCACGATGCTGAAGGCTCCGCCCAGTCCGCCGCCAAGCGCACCAAGATGGCCGATTGACAGTTCACGGAAGCCGGGGCGCAAAACAACCAGCACGCCGAGGAAGCCGATAATAACCGCCGACCATCGACGCCAGCCAACCTGCTCCTTGAGAAAGATCACCGAAAGTATCGTAACGAATGCCGGTAGCAGGAAGATAAGCGCAAAAGCTTCGGCCATAGAAAGATGCGTGAAGGCCACAACGCTGCCAATCACACCCATTGCAGCCGTGAGCGTGCGAAGTAACCAGAGTTTTATATTTGTGGTTCGAAACATATCGAGCCACTGATCTTCTGGTTTCTTTGTGAAGGGGATGGCCAGTGAGCCCAGAACAGCACCATAAAAGGCGACTTCATAGGGCGACAGCGTGCCATCGAGAAACTTGACGCAGGCGTCGCTTACAGCGAATGCAGCATAGGACGCAAACGCAAGGAAAATACCGTAAAGCATGGTGGTGTCCGCAATGGGCTAGAGATAATCTCCTCCGCAGACCGGATTAATCGATTAAAGCCGGTTTGGCAAAAGGCAATTTTATAAAAATTCAAAATAATGACCGGCTGCTATCCCCTATGACGTAGGCGATTACGGCGTTTTCAAGAAGGCGAGCTCCAGCGAAAACGCATGCCTCATTTGCAATCATATCCGTGGTGTAATTTTGTGCAAAAGACTATTTAACAGGCATCCAACGAGGAGAAAACAAATGAACATTCGTCAGAAATTCCAGCAGTACGTTTCCCGCCGCCGCGCAATGCGTGAACTCGGTGCAATGGACGATCATCTTCTTGCCGATATCGGCGTTTCGCGTTCGCAGATCCAGAGCGCAGTTTTCGGTAAGTAATCACTGATGGCGCGGCTGATAATTAATCGCCCCGAAAGTGAAACTGAAATAATATAACAAAGCGTCGGTACTCCAGTCCCGGCGCTTTTGTTTTTTCTATGTATATTGCAATTTTATTCTATCGGCGGTTCATTTTAAACGCCCTGCAGATTTCGCAGAACGTCGGCGATCTGCAAATAGCGATAGAATTATTCGCGCCTGATGGCGACACTCTCCAATGAGACAAAACGATATTCAATTTGGGATTCCTGCCACTTGAGTGGAGGGTGACTGAAGGAGTATTGATTTGATGCGGGGGCTGGTGATGAAGATGGGTATGTGAATAGTTGCCACTGCTAATTTACCTGTCTTCATTGCCACCATTTTATTAAGACTTTCATGACTGAAAGTTACTTTGACTGTTAATGTGAAGCATATTAGCGTTTTGTCTTATTGCCGAGCATTCGCTCAGACAGTGATTATATGCCTTGCGTGTCGGGCAGTCACACGGTTATGTGGCCGCCCGACGGCACAAGGACCTGACCATGCTCAATCTCATCATAAATGGAACTTTTATCGGCTTAGGCGCGACGATAGTTATGGATATCTGGGCATTGGTTCTTGCGCAGTTTCCAGGGCAGTCTCGTCCCAATTGGGGCCTTGTCGGTCGCTGGTTCTGGCATTTACGAGACGGCCAGATATTTCACGATGATATAGCAGCATCAAAGCCCTACGCCCATGAGGTTGCCCTGGGCTGGATCGGCCACTATGCGGTAGGCATTCTCTACGGCATCATCTTTGCGCTTTATGGCGGCGCAGCGTGGTTTGCGAATCCGATATTCCTTCCCGCCTGGATATTCGGAATCCTCACTGTGGCAGCAGGCTGGTTTCTATTGCAACCAGGCTTGGGAATCGGCTGGGCAGCATCGCGTTTGCCAAATGCCGGAAACGTCCGTATTCTCAACCTCGTCGCCCATACATTTTTTGCCTTCGGCATGTATGGCACCGGCGTTCTCCTGAAAACAGTAGCTTAATCATATAGATAGTTTTGGGTGCGGTAACTTAGACAGCTACCATTTTTGAAGCACTTTCAAAAATTAGAGCCTGAATAGGTGGCTGGCGCGCTTCTAAAAGTCAGTCCAAACTAAATCACGTTAATAAACAGGCATTCTTGCGGCAGAACTGTGTTTTTGATCGCGTTGGGTGTATGGGGAACAAATCCGCTCGCGCAAAATGCGGCTGCGGCTAACAAATACGGCAATCGCAATAGATTGCACCGATTTTAACAGCTGATCGCAAGCAATTGCTCTCGGCTGATCATTGGTGCCTTTGAATGCGAGCTTTTGCCCTGGAGGGACCATGCTGGAAAAGCTGTTCAAATTGCAGGAACATGGCACATCGGTGAGAACGGAAGTCATCGCTGGCGTGACGACCTTCCTGACGATGTCTTACATTATCTTCGTCAATCCTGATATTCTGTCCACAACAGGTATGGATCGCAACGCAGTCTTCGTTGCTACATGTCTTGCGGCAGCATTGGGTTCGATTGTCATGGCGCTTGTCGCCAACTGGCCGATTGGCATGGCACCGGGTATGGGCCTGAATGCCTTCTTCGCCTTTACGGTCGTCGGTGCTATGGGCTTCTCCTGGCAACAGGCGCTTGGCGCGGTCTTCATTTCCGGCATTATCTTCCTGTTTCTCACGGTAACAGGTATCCGGCGTTGGCTGGTCGAGGGTATTCCGCATTCATTGCGTAGTGCGATTGCTGCCGGTATCGGTATGTTCCTGGCTCTGATCGGGCTCAAGAACGCAGGCGTCGTCGTTGACAATCCGGCAACGCTCGTAGGTCTTGGTGACTTGCGTGAGTTTGGTCCTCTGCTTGCAATCGCCGGCTTCTTCATTATTGCAGCTCTTGATGCACTCAAGGTTCGCGGTGCGATCCTGATCGGTATCCTTGTTGTAACCATTGCATCGATTTCGCTGGGTATCACCCAGTTTGGCGGCGTGTTCTCTGCTCCTCCAAGCCTTGCGCCAACCTTCCTGCAGCTCGATATCATGGGAGCGCTGCACACCGGCATCCTGCACGTCATTCTGGTTTTTGTGCTGGTTGAAGTGTTTGATGCTACCGGTACGCTGATCGGCGTTGCCAAACGTGGCGGCCTGATTGAACCGGGTAAGCCAAATCGTCTTGGTAAAGCTCTGTTTGCAGACAGCACCGCAATTCTGGGTGGCTCGCTGCTCGGCACGTCTTCCACAACAGCATATGTCGAAAGTGCTTCCGGCGTTCAGGCTGGCGGTCGCACAGGTCTGACGGCGCTTGTTGTGGCTCTGTTGTTCCTTGCTGCACTCTTTATTTCGCCTCTGGCTGGCTCCGTACCTGCCTATGCAACAGCACCAGCGCTCGTTTACGTCGCTTGCTTGATGATGCGTGAACTGTCCGAAATCAAGTGGGACGAAATCACGGAAGCTGCACCCGCTGCTCTTACGGCGCTGTCCATTCCGTTCACCTACTCGATTGCAAACGGTCTGGCTTTCGGCTTCATCAGCTATGTTGTCCTGAAGGCTGTAACCGGCAAGGCTCGTGAGGTGCACCTTGCGACCTGGATCGTGGCGGCACTGTTTGTGATCCGCTTCGCATTCTTCCCAGAATAACAACAAACGCCGGGGCAACACCCCGGCGTTTTTCTTTGTGCTTTATCTGGCCTACCTTATTTGGGAGTTGAGGTTATGACACCGGAAGATTTGAAATTGCTCGAGAAGCTTTTTGATGTCATCGAGCAAGACATCATTCCCCTGACGGAGCAGGGCGTTGCAAATGGCAACAAGGTTTTCGGAGCAGCACTACTCCGCAAATCGGATTTGTCTCTGGTGCTTGCTGAAACCAACAATGAGACCGAAAATCCGATGTGGCATGGTGAAGTGCATACGTTGAAACGTTTTTATGAGATGCCTGAGCAGGGACGTCCAGACACAAAAGACATGGTTTTTCTGTCGACACATGAACCGTGCTCAATGTGCTTGTCAGCTATTACCTGGACCGGTTTCGACAATTTCTATTATCTGTTCAGTCATGAAGATTCCCGCGATGCGTTTTCAATCCCGCATGACCTGAAAATACTCAAAGAAGTCTTCACACTGGAGCCCGGTGGCTATAACCGCGACAATAGTTTCTGGCACAGCCATTCGATCCCCAAAATGGTGGCTTCTCTGCTGGAGCCCGATCGTTCTCGTTTTGAAAAGCGGCTTGATGCAATTCGCGCCAAATATGATGCAATGTCCGGCGCATACCAATCTTCAAAAGATGGAAACGCTATTCCTTTGAACTAGAGTATTTCCTGTTTTTCTTGAATCATTGAAAATGCTCTATCTCTTCGTTTTTTTGCATTATCCGACACAAAACCGCTTCGCACTTTTGCTGGAAATGCTCCAATTCAAAGGCTGCATATCAATAACGATATGCAGCCTTTTCAATTTTAGATTTTGTCGAGCAGATTGCGCTTCTGCAGGTTCTGTATCAGCGCACGAATGCCAAAGGTCCATTCAGCGCAATTATCAGTGCGATCCACCCAATTGACCAGACGCCCGAGCTTCGGAGTCGAAATCTCCACCTTATCGCCAATTTCATGGGTAAAGCCTTGGCCTGCGCCACGACGGTCTTTGACCGGCGCAAACATGGTACCGAGGAAAAGAACAGCGCCGTCCGGATATTGATGATTGCGGTTCATCATCTGTCCAGCAAGGTTTTCCGGATCGCGGCTAATTGCTTCCATTGGGCTTTCGCCGGTCATCTCAAAGCCGTCAGTGCCGTTGACTTTCAGCGAAAGCTTGAGCTTGCGCAGAACGTCCATGGTAAAGTCGCCGTCAAACAGGCGAATAAACGGGCCAATGGCACAAGACGCGTTGTTGTCCTTGGCCTTGCCGAGCAGCAGGGCAGAACGTCCTTCGACGTCACGCAGATTGACATCATTGCCGAGTGTCGCACCGACGATACGGCCATCTGAAGCAACAGCCAGAACGACTTCCGGTTCTGGGTTGTTCCACTGAGAGATTGGCAGAATACCAACGGTCGCACCGCAACCGACTGCAGACATTGGCTGTGACTTTGTGAAAATTTCGGCGTCCGGGCCGATGCCCACTTCCAGATATTGCGACCAGAGACCCATTTCCTGAAGCAGCGCTTTAACCTGTGCCGCTTTTTCCGAGCCCGCTGCAACGCCGCGCAAGCTGTCGCCGATCACCGGAGCCAAACGGTCGCGCACTTCGCGAGCACGACTCGGATCGCCCTTGGCCTGTTCTTCGATGACGCGTTCAAGCATACTGTCGGCGAAGGTTACACCTGCGGCCTTGATCGATTGCAGATCAATCGGTGCAAGCAATTCGCCCTTTTCGCCGGAAAGATAGTCGTCAAGCGTACCGAGATCAGCGAATTGGCCTGCGTCTTTCAACTCGCCGACCAGTTCCTTACGCTCCAGCAAACCTGATACGGTCGCGGAAAGGTTGGAGAGATTATGTACGCGCCCGTTTACAACCAACACCGGGCAGGGCCCATTTTCGGCCTTCGACCACACGCGTCCGATGAGCACTGCCGAAGAGCTGTCTTCTGGCAGGATGATGGACGAGTTCAGAGTATGCTTGTCTTGCACGGATATTCCTCCCGGTTCGTTCAGTTCAAAATGCGAGTAGTTGGATTTGCAGTCTGGAGGCGTGACGACGTTCACATCAATGTGGGCACATCAAATGTGGGCACATCAAATGCAGGCCGCTTTTGGCCACGCTGAAAGCATCACAATTTAATTCCTCCAGGATTATATTGTTGGGTTGTCTGATAACTATATATTCAATGCTTGAAAACTCTTTTATGCGTCGATTGGCAGAATTGGAATGAAATAACCTGCCATTCAGCAAAAGTTCACGTAGACCAGAGATTAATGATCGCATGGCTTGAGGTTTTGAAATGCAGGAACGTTCGATATGAATACTGACCGGCAAGCAGCATTAAGACAGGTGCTCGGAGCGGATATGGTGCTAACCGATCCAGATGCTATGCAGCGTTTTTGCCGCGATTTTCCGGGCGACATTGAAAATGTCGCTATAGCGGTTTTGCGCCCGCGGACTACAGAAGAAGTCTCGCAAGCCGTCAAAATGTGCCGTTCGCTTGGTCTTGGTATTATTCCGCAAGGCGGTAATACAGGTTTGGTGCAGGGCGGGGTGCCTGATGGTCAAAGCGATGTTGTTATTCTTAGTCTTGAACGGATGAACAACATCAGGCAAGTCGACCCTGACGATTTTTCAGCGATTGTCGAAGCTGGATGCATTCTCCTTGAAATGAAAACGCAACTCGCCGCACAGGGCATGTTCTTTCCGCTTTCATTGGGCGCTCAGGGAAGTTGCCGGATTGGCGGTAATGTCAGCACCAATGCCGGCGGCGTCAATGTGCTTCGCTACGGCATGACCCGAGAATTGGTGCTGGGCCTTGAAGTCGTATTGCCGGATGGAGCCATCTTTAATGGACTTTCCACTTTGCGGAAGGACAATCGCGGAATTGATCTCAAGCAACTGTTCATCGGTGACGAAGGCATTTTCGGGATTGTCACGGCAGTTGCGATAAAACTGATGCCTTTGCCTGACAAAATTGAAACTGCAATGCTTGGGCTCAATTCGCTGGAGGATGCAATTGCGCTTTATCGCCGAGCGCGCGTTCAATGCTGCGATCTGATGTCCGCGTTCGAGTTTATGCCGCCAGTGGCTTTTACGCTCGCACAAGAAGCTATCCCCGATCTCGTAGCGCCTTTAGGGCAATACCCTGCCTATGTGTTGATGGAGATATCAGGTTCCGGTCTGGTCGATACGGCGGTACTTATGGAAGCATTTTTGAACGAAGCCATGGAAAGCGGCCTTGTGCTCGATGGCACGATAGCTTCGTCACATATGCAAGCGCAAAATCTGTGGCAGTTTCGCGAAGGAATGAATGCAGGGCAGGGACTCCGCGGAAAGCATTTGCGCACCGATGTTTCTGTGCCGCTATCAAAGCTGGCTGCATTTGTGGCCGAGGCTGAGGCAGAACTGGCAGAGGTTTTGCCTGATTGTCTGCCGATTTCTTATGGGCATGTAGGAGATGGAAATGTACACCTTAATGTCATTCCGCCGCGCGATTTGGATATTGCGAGCAAGGATGAGAAGATCAAACTTGCCAAGCAAACCATCAACGCGGTGCTTGATCGCTATGCAGGTAGTATCAGTGCGGAACACGGTATTGGCAGACTGAAGCGGGAGGACTTCGAGAAGCGTCTTGATCCTGTGCGCAAGGCAATTCTGAAGAGTTTAAAACAAGTGCTTGATCCTGATGCGATCATGAACCCCGGATGCCAGCTTTCGCTTGACTTGGGCAAAAACTGACGACAAATCAATGATAGAGGACATACAGGGAGGAGCAAGCAGTGTTCGGTGAAATCAGACGCAATGAGCAGCTGCCTGCCCGCATCGCTTCCGAGATTGTACGCCAGATTACGGAAGGTAGTTTTCTGCCGGGGCATAAATTGCCTACCGAACACAATCTGGCACAGAGCTTTGGCGTCAGTCGTTCGGTCATCCGCGAAGCAATCGCTCAGCTGCGCAATGAGGGGCTGATCGAAACTCGGCAGGGCGTCGGAGCTTTTGTCACCGAGCCAGATCGTCGTCATGCAATCCGTATTGAACCAGAAACGCTTGCCGATCGGCATCATTTCCAGAGCCTGTTCCAACTGCGTATGGCTTTGGAGATTGAAGCAGCAGGCCTTGCAGCCGTGCATCACACAGCCGAAGACATGCGTAAACTTGATGAAGCCATGGCTGAGATGAACGGGACAGAGAAATGGACGGACGAGGGCATCTCTGCCGATCTGACATTTCACCGCGCTCTTGCAGCTGCAACGCACAATGAATATTTTCCGCTCGTCTTAGGCTTCATCGCAGAGCGGATAAATCAGGCAATCCGGGCGGCGCGAGCACGCGCTGTGCTTGAAGAGATCGTCGAAGTCACCATCGCTGAACACACTGCTATTCGAGATGCGATAGCACTGCGCGATCCATTGAAGGCACGCGAAGTCATGCGGCATCACGTCGTAAGTGCGGCGAGTCGTGTTAATCTCCAACTCGAAATATTCTAAGGAAAATAAACTTGCATATCATCGTAATGGGGGTTTCAGGCTCGGGAAAGTCAACGGTTGGGGAAAAGTTGGCTTCAGCCCTTAATCTGCCCTTTCTTGAGGGCGACAGTCTGCATCCCAAGGCGAATGTCGACAAGATGGCCTCCGGAATTCCGCTGCAGGATGAAGATCGCTGGCCTTGGCTCGATAAGATTGGCGAACGACTGGCAACGGCAGAAAACGGTATAATCGTCTCCTGTTCATCGCTTAAAAAGAGCTATCGCGACCGCTTGCGCAATGCATCTCGTGGTCCACTGTTGTTCGTGTTCCTTGATGGAAACTTCGATGTGTTGTATGAGCATATGGGCCACCGTACCGGGCATTTTATGCCGGTGGCAATGCTTGAAAGCCAGCTCGCAACATTGGAAAGCCCTGTTGGCGAGCCCCTTGTATTCCGTGCCGATGTTGCTGATCCGATTGAGAAAATTGTTGCTGCAAGTCTCAACTGGGTTCAGGTAACTGTGCAGGCAGACAATCTACTTTAACGGCCAGAAGAACATGAGCGCTGGAACAGTCGCAAGTGCGATGATGATCGATAGCGGCAGTCCAAGCCTCGGATAATCGCTGAACTTGTAGCCGCCAGGCCCCATCACAAGCGTATTGCACTGGTGCCCGATTGGCGTGAGAAAATCGCAACCCGCACCAATCGCCACCGCCATCAGGAATGCTTCTGGTTTGAAACCAAGGCCCGAAGCAAAACTTGTGGCAATTGGGGCCATCACCAGCACGGTTGCCGCATTGTTGAGAAACGGCGTGACCATCATAGCCGTGACCAGAATAAGCGCCAGTGCGCCAGCTGGTGGTAGTTGGTGACCTATGCTCGCCAACCCCTCCGCAATAAGCTCTGTACCGCCTGTGGTACGAAGGGCATCGGATACAGGTATCAGTGCTGCAAGCATCACCAGAATAGGCCCGTCAATCTCATCATAGACTTCATTGATCGGAATAACTTTGAAGAGCAGCATGGAAACCGCCGCCGCGAAGAACGCAACGGCGACAGGAACGAGGCTGAGTGCTGTCGCGCCGATTGCTGCAATCAGGATTGCCAGTGGGATCAAACCGCGCCTCACACTACCGAGCATAAGTTTGCGCCGTGCGAGCGGCAACAGCTCAAACTCAGGCAGATAAGCCGAGAGAGCAGCCTGTCGTCCTTGAAGGACGACCACATCACCGAAACCGAGTATGACTTCGCTTAAGCGTTCTGTAATGCGTTCACCGGGGCGACTGACGGCAAGCAGGTTGACCTCATAGCGCGAATAAAGGTCAAGCCGCTGGGCGGTAAGCCCGACAAGCCGCGAGTTCTTTCCAATCACGGCTTCCACAACTTCAATATCTGTCGAACCGCTTGTGTCGGAAGGATTGCGGTTTTCGCTTAAAGTCAACTTGCCCGAATTGACGACGAGGTCGAGTGCTTTCGGATCACCTTCAAGCAACACCACGTCACCCTCAGCGAGAACCGTATCGGGCAGGGGTGTCATCCGCTGTTTCTTACGGATGATTGCTGTCACCATGGCCTCACCTTCGGCAGGCTTGATGAGATCAGTGATACGCTTGCCGACCATAGGCGAGTTTTTCAAAATACGCGCTTCTGAAGCGTAATTTTTGATCTTGATTGCTTCATCGAGTGATACGCTCTCGCGCGCACGCTGGGGCACGAGCCAATAAAAAGTAACGAGATAAATCAACCCAACAACTGCCAGAACCGCACCAACCGGCGTAAAATCAAACATGGTGAAGGGTTCGCCAACCATCTCACCACGAATGCGCGAAACCACAATGTTGGGTGAGGTGCCCACTTGCGTCATCAGGCCACCAAGAAGTGCGCCAAATGCCATCGGCATCAGAAATGTTGATGGGGAAACATTGGAACGGCGTGCAAACTGAAATGCAACCGGGATCATGATTGCCAGGGCACCCACATTTTTCACGAATGCGGATAGAACCGTGACGATCGCCACAAGAACAGCGAGTTGTAAACGCACGCTGTTCATTTCGGGAAGAAAGCGCTGCACCGCCTCTTGCATAAGCCCGGATCGTGCAACGCCAGCGCTAACGATGAGTGCGCTACCGACGATAATGACGATATCGTCACTAAAACCCGTAAAGGCTTTATCGAAGGGTACAACCCCGACACCCACAGCCAGCAGCAGTGAGCAAAGAGCCACAATATCGTAGCGAAACTTACCCCAGATAAATGCCCCCATCATGAGAATAATCACGGCGAAGGACAGTATCTGCTGGTGGGTCATCCTATGCGCTTACCTCGAAAAGAGAAAAATATTCTACTTTGTGTAGCGCATAAAAAAGAAAACGAAAACGGATAATTAAAGCGCCGAGCGCCCTGTTGGGCGCGCAAAGGTCGCTCTAACACTTTAAAATTAGGGCATAATTTTACCTTAAACTGATCCAAGTTTAAGGAATTATGCTCTAAATCGAATTCTTATGTATCGGGCGCTCAGAATCCTGAACGCCCGACACTGAATTTAGTTGCTTACGCGACGTCCGTCGGCACCGAAAATATGAATGTCCTTAGCAGACGCACCGATCTTGACAACTTCATCGACGGAGTGTTCCGAACGCCCCTGAACACGGAAGATCAGCGGCTTGCCATCGGTGAGTGAGCTGTGAATATAGCTCTCCGCACCGACCAATTCGATTGCATCAATGCGCACCTCGGCATTGAAGCCATCAGCTTCCGGTTGACCATTTTCTATGATGCGAATGTCTTCCGGACGCACGCCAAAGCTATACTTGTCCGAAGGCAGGGTAACAGCCTTACCCGGCTGCCAGACGTTCTTCTCATCGCTTTCAAGCAGGTTCATGGATGGTGAACCAATGAATGTTGCAACGAAGGTCGAGGCTGGCTTTTCATAAAGTTCGATCGGCGTGCCAACCTGTTCGATATTGCCAGCGTTGAGAACGACAAGACGGTCTGCCATGGTCATGGCTTCCATCTGGTCGTGGGTCACGTAAACGCTTGTGGTGCCAAGCGAACGCTGCAGGCGCTTGATTTCGACGCGCATCTGCACCCGGAGCTTGGCGTCGAGGTTAGACAGTGGCTCATCAAAAAGGAATGCAGCCGGTTCACGCACGATAGCGCGCCCCATGGCAACACGCTGGCGCTGACCGCCTGAAAGCTGGCGTGGCTTGCGATCAAGGAACTGCTCGATTTCAAGCGCCTTCGCAGCCTTCGCGATACGACGTTCGATTTCGTCCTTCGGTGTTTTGCGGTTTTTCAGACCGTATGCGAGATTATCGCGCACAGACATATGCGGGTAGAGCGCATAGTTCTGAAACACCATTGCGATGTCCCGCTCAGCAGGTTCCACATCGTTAACGACGCGATCGCCAATGGCGATCGTGCCGGAACTGATGCCCTCAAGGCCAGCGATCATGCGCAGAAGTGTTGACTTACCGCAGCCAGAAGGGCCAACGAGGACGACAAACTCACCGTCCTTGATCTCCAGCGAAACGCCTTTGATGACTTCAATACCGCCGCCATAGCTCTTGCGGACATTATCAAGAATGATCTTGCTCATTATTTTTCCGTTTCAACGAGACCTTTGACGAACCAGCGCTGCATCAATACCACCACGAGGATAGGCGGTATGATAGCCAGAATGGCCGTTACCATGACGTAGTTCCACGGTGTGGAAGCATCGGCGAAATCCACCATGCGGCGCAGGCCGATGATGATGGTGTTCATTTTCGCGTCATTGGTGACGAGCAGCGGCCACAAATACTGGGTCCAGCCATAAATGAAGAGAATGACGAAGAGGGCAGCGATATTCGTCTTCGACAGCGGCAGCAGAATGTCACGCATGAAGCGGAACGGTCCTGCATTATCAATGCGTGCAGCTTCGACCAGTTCACCGGGAATGGTGAGGAAGAACTGACGGAAGAGGAACGTCGCCGTTGCCGATGCCATAAGTGGCAGTGTCAGGCCTGCATAGGTATCGATCATACCGAGATCGACGATGACCTTATAGGTCGGCAGGATACGCACTTCGACGGGCAGCATAAGCGTGACGAAGATCATCCAGAAGAAGAACATGCGGAACGGAAAGCGAAAGAACACAATCGCAAACGCCGACATGAAGGAAATGATGATCTTACCGACCGCAATCAGCATTGCCACTACAAACGAATTCCACAGAAGCCGTTCGAGGCTGACGCCGACCACACGCTCGACGCCACCGAAAATGGCGTCGCCATAGTTTTCCATCATGTGCCCACCGGGCACAAGCTGGATTGGCGGACGAATGATATCGCCAGAGGTCAGTGTCGAAGCGACGAAGGTATAATAAATCGGAAAGGCAACAACGATGATCCCGATGATCAGGATCAGATGGCCTAACAGATTTGAGACTGGGCGTTTTTCAATCATGGTCGCCTCACTCACGAATAATGCACGCGCTTCTCAATGAAGCGGAACTGGAATGCGGTCAGGGCGATTACGATAATCATCAGAATAACCGACTGCGCCGAGGAGGAGCCGAGGTTAAGATTGACGAAGCCGTCGTTATAAACCTTGTAGACCAGGGTTTCGGTGGCTTTGGCAGGACCACCGCCAGTGACGGCATGGATGATGCCGAATGTATCGAAGAAGGCATAAACCGTGTTGACCACCAGCAGGAAGAACGTTGTTGGTGCCAATAGCGGGAATACAATCGACCAGAAACGCCGCGCGCCGCGCGCACCGTCAATGGCTGCCGCTTCGATAAGTGATTTCGGGATTGCCTGAAGGCCCGCGACAAAGAACAGGAAGTTATAGGAAATCTGTTTCCATGCCGCTGCACCCACAATCATGGCCATCGCCTGATTGCCGTTGAGCAGTGGATCCCAGGCAAAGCCGCTGCTGCGCAGCAAATATGCAAGTGTCCCCATGGCGGGATTGAACATGAACAGCCACAGCATACCAGCGACAGCCGGTGCCACGGCGTAAGGCCAGATCAGCAACGTACGATAAAATGTCTTGCCGCGAATGACACGGTCGGCGGCCGTTGCAAGCAATAATGCTGCGCCCATGGCTACAAAAGCGGTCAAAAGATTGAAGACAATCGTAACCTGAACAGAATGCAGGTAATTGGGGTCGGCCAGCACGTTCGTAAAATTGGCGAGCCCAACGAATGTAGATTTCAATCCAAATGCGTCTTCGCGCATGAAGGACTGGTAAATTGCCTGACTTGCTGGCCAGAAGAAGAAGATCACAGTCAATATGATCTGCGGGGCCAGCAGGAAGTAGGGTAAGATCTTGTTTGGAAACGTGACTTTCTGCACGGGAAGTTTCCTTGCGGATAGCAATGCCGCCAACCCCTTGTGTGGGCAGGCGGCACGCTCTAGTTCATCAGATTATTGTGCTGCTGCAATCGCTGCGTTTGCGCGTTTTACGGCGTTATCAAGCGCAGTCTTTGCATCCTGCTTACCACCGAGCATGGCCTCGAATTCCTCATTGAGGATGTCGCGAACCTGCGGCAGATTGACGAGGCGAACACCCTTGGAGTTTTCCGTTGGAGCCTTGCCCATCATCTGAAGGATTGGTGTTTCACGGCCCGGATTCTTTTCATAGAAATCCGAGTTCTTCGTTGCTTCATAAGCAGCCATCGTCACAGGCAGATAGCCGGACTTTTCATGCAGCTTCTGCTGAATCTTGGTCTGCGAAAGGAAGTTGAAGAACTGCGCAATGCCTTTGTACTGGTCATCGCTGAGGCCAGCAAAGACCCAAAGGCTGGCGCCACCCGGGATGGTGTTCTGTGGACCATGACCTTCATAGTAAGGAAGCTGGCCAATGCCGTAATTCATGCCCGACTTGACGACATCGCCAAGGCCGCCCGAAGATTCCGTCAGCATCGCGCATTCGCCGGAAGTGAAAAGCTGCTTTGCTTCAGATGTACGGCCGCCGTAACGGAAGGTACCATCCTTGGCGAGGTCAGCAATAGCCTGGAAGTGCTCAACGAAAAGAGGTTCGTTGATCTTGAGTTCGACATTGGTGCCGCCGAGGCCGTTTTCATTGGTGCCGTAGGAAACGTTGTTCCAGGCAGCAAAATTTTCGGTCTGAATCCAGGTGAGCCAGGTCGAAGTGAAGCCACAGGCAGATGCGCCGCTCGACTTGATCTTCTTGGCTGCTTCAAAAACTTCTGGCCAGGTCTTTGGCGGGTTGTTTTCGTCGAGACCAGCCTTCTTGAAAGCGTCCTTGTTATAATAAAGGATTGGCGAAGACGAATTGTACGGGAAGGACAGCATAGTGCCGTCTGGTTTCGAGTAATAAGCAACAATGCCTGGCAGGTACTGCGACTTGTCGAACTTGAAGCCACCGTTTTCGAGCACTTCAGCAGCAGGAACCATCGCACCTTCAGCGGCCATCATGACACCGCTCCCGGCATCGAAAACCTGAATGATTGCTGGCGGCTGTTTCGAACGGAATGCGGCGATGCCCGCATTCAACGTTTCAGGGTAGCTGCCCTTATAGACCGGAACGATCTTGTATTCGCTCTGGCTTTCATTGAACTCTTTGGAGAGCTCATTGACCATTTCGTTGTTGGCACCGGTCATGCCGTGCCACCAACTGAGCTCCGTCTGTGCGAAAGCCTGCGAACCAATGGTGAGGGCGAGGGCGCCAGTCAGCGCCGAAGTCGTGATCAGACGGGTAAGCATATTTCCTCCTCGGAAATGAGGTTGCGTTAACATCAAGAGTGGAATCCTCCGCTCGGGGTGCCGGAACCTGCATTATTGTTATTACACTTATATGACTGCAATTTCACTGGATCAACTTCCAGATGGCTATAATAGAATAAAACCGAAAATGTTAATGGTTAAAAGGAAAAAAAGCGAAAAAGAATCTATAATATTGGGGAGAAGATGTGGATAGTTTTCTAATCCATCTCTTTATCTTAACAACAACAGCTCTCGACCCTGTAGCCGCCTTACAAACTATCTCCGCATTTGTTCCGTGCTCCTTAGAATTGGATGACCTTTTTGCTCCCATTAAGAGTGCGGTATAAAATTCAGTAAACTCAGGGGCTTGCGTGACCACAAGAATCTCAATTATGTGGTTGCTAACCTTTGAGGGTTGCCGTTGAGTGTGCTCGACATATAGTCAATCCTTACAATCATACATTAGTGCGCCGTGCGTCATTTCGGACGCACAAAGGACGCTCTAAACTATTGAATCTACGCATCGGCCGAAAAAATCGATTCCGATTTTGGAGGCCGATGCCGCAGAGTAATTGCATATATGGAGCAGGTTGCTGTTCCGAAAACCGCATGACGGAGTTTTTATGCCCAATCGCACTGACTGGAATGCAGCCTCATTGTCTGCAAAGTTTTATTCCAGAATCTGGGGCAAGAATGAACCTGGTGGCGTTATTATCGGGTTCGATCCGCAAGGCGTTAAGTTTGCTTATGCAGGTGGCCTGGAAAGTCTCGCGACTAGGGTTCCTTTCACAGCCAACACCGTTGTCCGCTACGCATCTATAACCAAGCATATCTTCTGCACCATGGCATTGCGTCATGCAGATGTGATCGACCTCAACGATAGGCTTGGCGATCATCTGCCAGAGTTGCAGAGCCCCTTGGCTGACGTTTCTATCGGTCGTGCGCTTGATATGACGTCGGGCTTGCCGGATGTGCGCGAATGCCTGACTCTGCTGGGATTGTCCGTCTATACAAATACCAATGCGGAAAGCCTTTTAGAGTTTCTTTCAACAATGAACCGGCTGAACTTCAATGCCGGTAGCGAAATTTCCTATTCCAATACGGGGTATAGGCTCGTTGAGGCAGCATTTGAACGTAAAGGGCTGTTTTTTAAGGATTTTGTTAAATCAGAAATCAGCGACCTGCTCGACACATCGATTGAAGTCCCGGACATTTGGGCCGACCCCGTCAAAGGACTTGCACCGGGCTATTGGAAGTCTGGAGACAAATGGCAGGAAAGCACGGCTGGCCTTCAACTTTCCGCGTCAGGCAGTCTGGCAGGCAGTGGAATGGTGCTCACAAAATGGGCGCAGGCTCTCCTTGAAGACAAGGGGCCGTTTAACGGTCTGCTTTCGCGACTTTCAGCTGAACGTTTCCTCAATGACGGACGACCAACCGGCTACGGCCTTGGTTTGCGTTGGAATGAAATTAGCGGCGCACGCTTCATTGGTCATGGTGGATCGCATCCGGGTTATAAAAGCTATTTTCTGCTCGACCCTGCGGAGAAAACCGGAATCATAGTTGTGAGCAATCGCGAAGACGCTGATGCTTACAAAATTGCGCGCGACTGCATGGCCGCACTCAATGAATTGGATCTGCCTGATACCAGCTGCACCATTCCGGACGGAATATATGTAACTGAAACAGGGCCGTTCTGGATTGAGATGCAGGAAGGTGTCGCTAATTATCTTGGTGCTGAAGATCGTCTCTACGATATAGGCGATGGCTGGTTCTCTTCTCTATCTCCGTCATCGCCAATGACGTTGCGCTGGACTGGCGATGCGCTGCAAGGCGAAATCGGTCATGTAGAGCGCGAATTGAAATCTGTAGCCGCTCGCCCCGCAGGTAAAGAGTTTGATGGCCAGTGGACTGCACCACTTTATGGAGCCTCCTTCACTATCGACAATGGCCATATCATCATGGGAATTGGTCCAACGCGACAGGTCATGCCATTGGAGGATCTCGGACATGGCCGAGCGCTGTTCACATTGCGCGATGGGCCATGGAGCAAGCGCATCTGTATCCATATGCTCGATGAAGATCGTCTCGAACTGGTACTTAACCGCAGCCGCATGATTGAATATCAGCGTTGAAAGCGCTCTAAATATTTGTTTTAACGCGCAGCTTTGTCCGAAAACCGTTTTGCATTGGACAATGCGAAAAAACGGATAGTTACAGCAGTTCCAACGACTCAGTCTTAACTGGAACCGCTGTATGTTATTTTCGGGAAATTGATTCCGAAAATGATTTTGAAGGGAGTGAGCCAATGCTTGAACAGATGATCGATCAGGGTGCTGGTCGCGAACCTGCCGATATCGTGCTGAAAGGTGGCCGCTTCTTTGATCTTGTAACCGGTGAACTGGTTGAAAGCGACATTGCGATCAGCGGTGACCGCATCGTGGGCACCTTTGGGAGCTATCAGGGCAAACAGGAAATAGATATTTCGGGACGCATCGTCGTACCGGGTTTTATAGATACGCATTTGCATATCGAGTCCTCACATATCACGCCGCATGAGTTCGACCGTTGTGTATTGCCGCAAGGTGTAACCACTGTCGTCTGTGATCCACATGAAATTGCTAATGTGCTGGGTGCGGAAGGCCTGCAATATTTTCTCGATAGTTCGCTTGAAACCATCATGGATATTCGCGTTCAGCTCTCGAGCTGCGTACCGGCAACACATATGGAAACCTCGGGTGCAGAACTTCTGATCAACGATCTGCTGCCTTTTGCCGATCATCCCAAGGTCATTGGACTGGCCGAATTCATGAATTTTCCAGGCGTTCTCTCCAAAGATCCCGAATGCATGGCGAAGCTCAAAGCATTTCAGGGACGCCATATCGATGGTCACGCGCCACTTCTGCGTGGGCTTGATCTGAATGGTTATATTGCTGCCGGTATTCGCACCGAACACGAGGCGACAAGTGCTGAGGAAGCACTTGAGAAGATGCGCAAGGGGATGCATGTGCTCGTGCGTGAGGGCTCAGTGTCGAAAGACCTTCATGCATTGATGCCGATTATTACCGAGCGCCATTCGCAGTTTCTCGCGCTCTGTACCGACGATAGAAATCCTCTCGATATCGCCGATCAGGGACATCTTGATTATCTCATCCGCACGGCCATTGCCGGAGGTGTTGAGCCCCTTGCTATCTATCGCGCAGCCAGTGTTTCAGCAGCGCGTGCATTTGGCATGTTTGATCGCGGACTGGTCGCGCCGGGAAAACGCGCTGATCTCGTGATCGTTGACAGCCTCGAAGGTTGTCATGCCGAAATCGTGCTTTCGGCGGGCAGGGTGGTTTCCGAAGAACTGTTTTCGCGTCGCAACCCGATTGCAGAAGTCGGACGCAACAGTGTGAAAGCACCGACAGTCAGTGCGTCAAACTTCAGGTCGCAATCCAATAGCGGCAAGACGCGTGCAATCGGCATCATTCCGGGCAAAATCATCACCGAAAGTCTCGAATTTGACCTGAAGGTGGGACCACACGGCGTTGAACCCGATCTTGAGCGCGACGTTGTCAAAATCGCAGTCGTCGAGCGGCATGGAAAAAATGGCAATATCGCCACAGGTTTCGTCCATGGATTTGGTTTGAAAGCGGGCGCAATTGCTTCAACTGTCAGTCACGACAGCCACAATATCTGCGTTGTCGGTGTCTCGGATGAAGATATCGCTGCTGCCGCCAACCGCTTGGGTGAAATTGAAGGTGGCTTTGTCGTTGTGCGCGATGGCAAAGTGCTCGCAGAAATGCCTTTGCCGATTGCCGGACTGATGAGCATTGAACCTTATGAAACAGTCCGAGAGCAGCTTCGCGAGCTTCGCCATGCAGCCGAAGAGCTTGGCTCAATTCTTGAAGAGCCATTCCTTCAGCTGGCTTTTGTTGCGTTGCCAGTTATCCCACATCTGAAGATCACAGATCGCGGACTAGTCGATGTCGATAAATTCGAGTTTGTTGGAAACTAGAGCATTTCCAGCAAAAGTGCGAAGCGGTTTTGCGTCGGATAATGCGAAAAAACAAAGAGATAGAGCATTTCCAATGATTCAAGAAAAACAGGAAATGCTCTAATAAAATCAGCGATCAATTCGCGTAGAAAGAATGATCGAGGACATGGTGCGCTCAACACCTTCGAGCGCACCAATCTTATCCAGAACAACATCCAGTTCCTGTATCGACGGCGCTTCGACCACAACAATCATATCGAAATGGCCGCTGACTGAGTGCAGCGTGCGAACCGCCATGATGCTGCGCAGTGCGGTTTCAACCTTTGGTGCAAATTTCGGTAGTGCTGTCACCAGCACATGCGCACGCACCAGATCACGCTCAAATTCCGGAGCGATTCGAACGGTATAGCCTTCGATTACACCCCGCTTTTCCAGCTTTTCCAGCCTGCTTTGTACAGTCGTGCGTGACACGCCGAGCCTTCTTGCAAGGTCGGCTGTGGAGGCACGGGCGTTTTCACGCAACAGGGCGATAAGGGCAAGATCAGCATTTGTCGTCATAATGCATATTGCATACGTCATATTGCACAAACAAACAACGTGAAATCGTCAGTTTAAATACTTCTTTTCGCCGAAATTTGTGCGATTCTTTGGGAATTGAAATTGCATTACCCAACATGCCTTGATTAAGGGGAAAACACATGAAAGAGATCGTTGTTGTAGGCGCGGGCAAAATCGGCGCGACCATTGCCGATCTTCTGGCTTCGACTGGTGATTATGCTGTAACGGTTGTTGACCGTTCGCAGACACAGCTCGATGCGTTAGACACTGGTGCAGAGGTCAAGACTCAGGCTCTCGACATCGCAGACGCCAAGGCTCTTGAAGCAGTTCTTACCGGTAAGTTTGCAGTTCTGAGCGCTGCACCATTCCAGCTGACCACGCTCATTGCAGAAGCAGCTGCGAAGACCGGCGTTCATTACCTCGACCTCACCGAAGACGTTGCCAGCACCAAGCGCGTCATGGAACTGGCGCAGGACGCAAATACCGCGTTCATTCCACAGTGTGGTCTGGCTCCGGGCTTCATCTCGATCGTTGCTTACGATCTCGCAAAGCGCTTCGACACGCTTGAAAACGTGCGCATGCGCGTTGGCGCTCTGCCAGAATTCCCGTCCAATGCTCTTAATTACAACCTGACCTGGAGCACCGACGGCCTAATCAACGAATATATCGAGCCATGCGAAGCCATCGTAAACGGCCAGCTGACCAAGGTGCCAGCACTTGAAGAGCGTGAAGAGTTCTCGCTCGACGGCGTGACCTACGAAGCTTTCAACACGTCGGGCGGCCTCGGCACGCTTTGCGATACGCTTGAAGGCAAGGTTCGCACGCTCAACTACCGCACGATCCGTTATCCGGGCCACGTTGCGCTCATGAAGGCGCTGCTCAACGATCTCGGTCTTCGTCATCGCCGTGAAGTGCTCAAGGACATTTTCGAAAATGCTCTGCCAAGCACGCTGCAGGACGTTATCGTGATTTTCGTAACCGTTTCCGGCACAAAGAACGGCCGTCTGGTTCAGGAAACCTACGCGAACAAGGTTTATGCCAATCAGGTTGGCAAGATCGTTCGCTCGGGCATCCAGATTACGACCGCTTCAGCCATCTGCGCCGTGCTCGACATGCTGGCCAAGGGCGAAATTGCACAGAAGGGCTTCGTTCGTCAGGAAGACATTACGCTTGATGCATTCCTCGCAAACCGCTTCGGCAAAGCCTATGCACAAGACGATCATTCGACGCGTCTCGTTGCCTGAAAGCACCGTTGAGGCCATATCAGACCCGTTGCGTTAAACACGCAGCGGGTCATTTTGCGTTCAGTCAATGACACCAAAGTTGCGATTGAATTTGTTCGGCTTTACGGGCAATCCGAACTGAGGACTTCATAAAAAGCCCGTAACAAACAAGTGGAATAGGGAAGCGATGTTTAAAACAATTTTGCTGGCCGGACTGGCCTCCGTCGTTCTTGCCTTGCCTGTGCAGGCAAAGGAATGGAAAGAAATCCGTATTGCCAGTGAAGGCGCTTATCCGCCCTTCAACTTCATGTCGCCAAGCGGCAAGCTTGAAGGCTTCGACATTGATATTGCCAATGCGCTTTGCGAAGCCATGGAAGCCAAGTGCGAGATCGTTTCCAATGACTGGGATGGCATGATCCCGGGCCTGCAGGCCAACAAGTTTGATGCCGTTATTGCTTCGATGGCAATCACTCCAGAGCGTGAAAAGCAGGTTGCTTTTTCGGATCGCTATTACACGACGCCACTGGCAGTCGTGGTTCCTAAAGACACCGACATTACCTCGCTTGAGCCTTCTGCATTCGACGGCAAGACCGTAGGCGCACAGGCTGGCACCACACAGGGCAACTATGCCGATGACGTCTATGGCAAGGCTGGCGCAGATGTGAAGCTCTATCCAACGGCTGACGAAGCAAATGCCGATCTGGAAAACGGTCGTATTGACGCTATCGCAGCTGACAAGTTTTTGGCCGCCGACTGGCTGAAGAAGCAGGGCGCTGATTGCTGCAAGTTCCTGGGCGATATTCCGGGTTCTGAAACCAAGATTTCCGTTGCTCTGCGTCAGGGTGACGATGATCTGCGTGAACAGTTCAACGCAGCGATCAAAAAGATCCGTGACAACGGCACTTACGAAACAATTCGCAAGAAGTATTTCGACTTCGACATCTACTGATAAAATTATCGGACGCCGCTCAATCTTTAACTTGAAACAAGCGGCGTCCGGTGCTTCATTCGATCCATAATATTGCGGGCTGGCAACACGCAAAACAGAACCATAACAACGGTCAAGGGGAATATTATGCTAAAATCAATCCTGTTCGCAGGCGTCGCTTCCATTATCGCCGCACTTCCAGCACAGGCGAAAGAATGGAAGGAAATCAAGATTGCAACGGAAGGCGCTTATCCTCCGTTCAATTTCGTCGCGGCTGATGGTTCTTTGCAGGGGCTGGACGTTGATATTGCGAATGCGCTTTGCAAGGCAATGGAAGCCAAGTGCACGATCGTCGCCAATGATTGGGACGGTATGATTCCGGGCCTTCAGACCAACAAATTTGATGCCGTTATTGCATCGATGAGTGTAACGGAAGAGCGCCAGAAACAGGTATCTTTCACCGACAAATATTATTCGACACCGCTGTCGGTTGCCGTTCCGAAAGACAGTCCAATCACTGCGCTTGATGCAGAAGCCTTCAAGGGTAAATCAATCGGCGCGCAGGGATCGACCACGCAGGCAACCTATGCCGAAGACGTCTACGGCAAAGCCGGTGCCGATGTGAAACTTTATCCGACTGCAGACGAAGCCAATGCCGATCTCAAAAGTGGGCGCCTTGACGCCGTCATTTCGGACAAGTTCCCGATTTCCGATTGGATTAAGGGCGATGGCGGTGCGTGCTGCAAACTGATTGGCGATGTACCGGGTACGCAGACAGACACAGCTATTGCTGTGCGTAAGGACGACAACGATCTGCGTGAACAGTTCAACGCCGCAATCAAGAAAATCCGTGAGGACGGCACCTACGCAACTGTGGTGAAGAAATATTTTGACTTCGATATTTATTGATCGAAGATAAGTTACTTGTAAAAAGTTTCACTCTTTGATGTATGCAAGGGCGCGCTGGCACATCGTCAGCGCGCTCTTTCGTGTGATGGGATTGGCGGGAATACCATGCAGCAACAAGATGTCATCGTTCTGGGGGCAGGTATCGTCGGAGTTTCCGCAGCGCTGCATCTGCAAGCGCGCGGTCGTTCGGTTGTTCTGGTTGATCGAGGTGAACCGGGGCAAGGCACAAGCTTTGGTAATGCTGGTCTTATCGAACGCTCCAGCGTTATTCCGTATTCATTTCCTCAAGGCTTTGGCACACTGCTGCGCTATGGCCTTAATCGTCGTTCCGACGTGCGTTATGATCCATTCTATGTGTCGCGCATTGCGCGCTGGCTATTCCAGTACTGGCGTGAATCCTCACCAGAACGGCTAAAAATTGCAACAAATGCAATGCTGCCGCTTATTGAAGCGAGTGTTCGCGAACATGATGTGCTGATTGCCCAAGCTGGTTGTGAAAGGCTTGTTCGTTCGCAGGGCTGGATCGAGGTGTTCCGCAATGAACCGGCATTCAATGCGGCCGTGCAGCGCCTTCCGCAATTACAGCCCTATAATCTCGCCTATGATGTGCTTGATTCCAATACGCTAAGGCAAAGGGAAACGACCCTTGGTGCGGTTGCCGGTGGCATTCATTGGCTTGATCCCAAAACGATCGTCAATCCCGGTGGTCTTGTGCAAGCCTATGCTGATCTTTTCCGGCAAAACGGTGGAACTTTCGTGCATGGTGATGCGGCCTCACTCGTTGAAGCCGGAAATGGCTGGCAGGTGACCACCGAACAAGGTCCGATCTCTGCACGCGATGTTGTGGTGGCTCTTGGTCCTCAGTCCGGCCTGATTTTCCAGAAATTCGGCTATGCAATTCCGCTCGGTATCAAGCGTGGACATCACATGCATTTTGAAATGCAGGATGGTGCGCGGCTCGGCCATACACTGGTCGATGAGGAGGCCGGTTATGTACTTGCACCGATGGTGCAGGGTGTGCGCCTTTCGACAGGCATTGAGTTCGCTTCGCCCGATGCACCTGCCAACTTCATTCAGCTTAAACGAGCAGAAAAGGTTGCCCGCCGCCTTCTGCCGCAGCTGGGTAATGCTGTGGAAGCAAAACCCTGGCTCGGTTTGCGTCCTTGTCTACCAGATATGCGTCCAGTGATCGGGCCAGCACCACGCCATAAGGGACTCTGGTTTGATTTCGGTCATGCCCATCATGGTCTGACGCTTGGACCGGCCAGCGGCCGCTTGCTTGCTGAAATGATGACAGGCGAGGAGACATTTACCGATCCTGCACCTTATTCAGCAAAACGTTTCCAATAAGCGACTTCAAATATTAGCGAGCGGCCTTGTCAGCAGCGGTATCGCGGGGTTATCAATTCGGTCTCCGTCCAATCCGCGTTCTGCGGCCAAACTGATCCGGAAAAATCTCGTGAAAATGAAAACTTTGGGCCGTACAGGCCTCAATGTAACTGAAATCTGCCTTGGCACCATGACATGGGGCGTGCAGAATACTGAAAACGACGCCCACGAACAGCTCGATTATGCCGTCGATGCTGGTGTCAACTTCATCGATACTGCCGAAGGTTATGCAATTCCGATGAGCCCGGAAAGCTACGGTAAGACCGAAACCTATATTGGCAACTGGTTCAAAAAGTCCGGCAAACGCGACCGCGTCATCCTTGCCAGCAAAATCGCAGGTGGTGGTCGTCAGGAATGGATCCGCGGAGGTGCAAAGCCAAGTCGTGCAAGTGTTGCTGATGCGGTGAATGACAGCCTGAAACGTCTTCAGACAGATTATATCGATCTTTACCAGATTCACTGGCCATCACGTCCGCATTACCATTTCGGTCAGGGTTGGAGTTTTGATCCATCCAAAGTTGACCCGAAGGCCGAAACCGCACAGATTCACGACGTTCTTCTCGGCCTTGAAGATGCAGTTCGTGCGGGCAAAATCCGTCATGTTGGCCTTTCCAACGAAACGGCCTGGGGCACGATGCAATGGCTGAAAATCGCTGACGAGCACAAGCTGCCGCGTATGGCGTCAATCCAGAATGAATATGGCTTGCTACAGCGTCAGTTTGATTTCGATCTGGCAGAAGTTTCGTTGTTCGAAGACGTTGGGTTGCTCGCTTACTCAACGCTTGCTGCTGGCGTTCTGACCGGTAAATATCTTGGCGGAAAGATTCCTGAAGGCTCGCGCGCTTCCGTTACTGATGGTGGCCTTTGGCGCGACAATTCCCATTCAGAGCCTGCCATTCGCGCTTACATTGAAGTTGCAAAGAAGCACAATCTCGATATCGCGCAGATGGCAATCGCCTTCTCGCTGACGCGCCCCTTTATGACCTCGGTCATTATCGGAGCGACATCAGTAGAACAACTGAAGATCGATATCGCGGCGAGCGAAGTAAAGCTTTCAGATGAAGTTCTGGCAGACATTGAAAATGTCTACCGCACCTATCCGCGTCCACTTTAATTAAAAAAGGCCAGCCGCGTGTTTTGTGGCTGGCCTAGCCTTCATATCGACGTTCTAACCTATTCTATTTTAAGCATAATCTTATCGGTCCTGGTTTCACGCCGGTCGGACTATGCTCTAAGATAAATCTCGTGTTTTACATGCCACTCGTCGATCGGCGTATCACTTGATGAGCTCACGATCACCAGACGGTCGAACCGCAGCTTTCGCCCTGAAAGCTCTTTGGCGAGGCGCTGCATTTCAGAGTGTTTGAGCGTTGAATCGCCAACACCATAGGCCAGCGAGACATGTGGCATAAAGCTTTGCAAGCTTGCTTCACTGGATACTTCAAGAGAATCTTGTTTAAGACGCATCAAGGCTGGAGCTTTTTCCAGCGCTGCATAAAACGAACGGAAATACGCCTCGCTTCCTGTCACATCTTCGATTGCCAGTTCCAGCGGTTGGCGTCCAATCGCAAGACTCATCACCTGTGGCAGAAGCGCTTCTGCTGAACAGTTCATGTCAGGCACGAGCGTTGCATGCGGCTCGAACGCTGGCGAATGGAAGCGTTCACTTAAATCCCGGACAATCTCTTCGAGAAAAATAAGATCATCATGCGCAGGGCTCAGCCAAATGGAATGATCCGACATTCAGGTTCTGCTTCCGTTAGCGGTATTATCAGTTTTAAGGGGGCGCACGCTGCCGCGCAGAATGAGCGGTGTGTCAATCATCACCATTTGTGGCGGTGCATTAGGCGCACTCTGCCGCTCATCAAGCAGACGGATAATCTCCGCTGACAGGCGCTCGGCATTCTGGTCAAACGTTGTGAGCCTATAGGCACCCCAACGCGCTTCAGTGACATTGTCGAAACCAATCACTGAAAGATCGTCTGGTATAGAGAGATTGAAAACGTCGCGCGCGCAATCAATCAGCCCGAACGCCATCAGGTCGTTGACGCAAAACACGGCTTCGACGCGGTCTCGCTCACTGAGCAGGAGTGATGCCGCAGCAAAGCCACCATCATAATCCGTCAATTCTCCCCGCTGAACGCTGACATCCAGACCAACGCTTTTTGCACGAGCGATATAGGCTTCCTCGCGTTCCAGCAGATTAGGGCTGCGAACATTCGATGTCACAAGTCCCAATCGTTTCATGCCGCGCGCTACGAATACGTCTACCGCCGTTTCTGCCGCTTGCCGGTTATTGATCCGGATATGGTCCGGACCATCTTCATTGCGCCCCACAACAATCAACGTATGCCCGTTGCGCTGAGCCAGTTCGACAAAAGATGACGAAGGCATACCGGACAGAACAACAGTCGCTTCCGCTCGATAGCGGAGAAGCGTCTGATGCGCGGCGGATAGATTTTCGCCATGCTGGCCCGTTGGGATCAATACCGGAACGCTGCCACGCGCCGTTAGCCTGCGTGAAAGTGCTGCAATCTGACGCGAGCGGAAGGGGCTCGCCGGATCAGCCGCAATCATACCAACAATACGGCTGCGCTTGGCTAACAGACCACGCGCAAGATCATTGACCTGATAGCCCAGTTTTTCGGCTGCTTTCAGCACCTTTTCGCGCGTGGAAGGCGACACACTGGCACCGGGCGTAAAAGTTCTGGACACGGCAGAACGAGATACGCCAGCTTCGACCGCGACTTCATGAGCGCTGATAAAACGCGGCAGATGTTCTGAGAGCTCATCCTGAAGGCGATCATTATCTGCCATTGTTATCGACCCACTTTGGAAAGCACATCGGCTCTCAGGAAACGTTCAACCACGAACATGAAGGCAATTGAAGGCACTAGCAGGATCAGCGCGCTGATCGATGCGATCTGGTAATTGCCGCCAGAACTCGCTGTATAAAGCATGAGCGGTAAGGTTGTAATGTCGGGTGCACCCACAAAATATGTCCCGGTGAATTCATCAAGTGATTCAAGGAACACGAAGATGGCGCTGGCAAGCAGGCCAGGTGCTGCAATCGGCAATGTGATGTGGAAGAATGTTTTCATGGCAGACGCCCCCATCGAGCGGGCTGCTTCTTCCAACTCGCGATCAATTGCGGAGAAAGCAGCAGTCGCAATCCACACCGCATAGACCAGCCCATGTGTCACATGCACCAGAACTACGCCTGTAATCGTGCCATTCAATCGCAGAGAATAGAACATCTGCGCGATATTGACGTAGATTGGCAGGTTTGGGAATGCCTGCGGAATCAACAAGATAAGCAGAACGAGCCCGCGAAACGGAAGCTTCAATCGTGCCAGCGCATAGCCTGCCGGAATAGCAAGACCGAGCGAGACAACCACCGTCAGGCTTGCGATGACCACACTTGTTCCGAGCGAGGAAAGCGCATTGCCACGCGCTGAAAACACGTTCGCCCAGAAGGAAAAGCCATACTGAATGGGCAGGGTATGCGGAAAATACCAGCGTTCTGCAACTGCCCAAAGAAGCAGATTGGCGAGCGGCCCGAAGATTGCGAAGGCCAGTAAACTAAGCACGATGCCGCGCGGTATCCAGCGCCAGTCAAACACATTGCTCATCAGCCGCGCTCCTTCATGGTTTGTCTGAGATAAATCCATGCAACCAGACTGGTCATCAGGAGCGAGATGGTGCCGAGCGCATTGGCAACGCCGTAGTCGCCATAGGCGTTAATGCGGAATGCCATATTAGCAGTGATCATGGTTGGAGATTGGGCGTTGATCATGAGCGGTACGGAAAGCACAGACATCATGGTGACGAAACTGAGGATCAGGCCTACCAGCAGCGTTGGGCGCACTTGCGGAAGCACGATTTCGATTAGAATGCGCAGGCGTCCTGCACCGAGATTGCGCGCCGATTCAATCGTGCTGCGATCAATCGATGCCATAGCACCAGCCAGTAGCAATGTGACGAAGGGCGTCTGTTTCCAGACGAACGCGATCATGATGCCGCGCCAGTCGAGAAAGCTCATAGCTTGGAGTGGTGTCAGAACGCCGCTTTCGATCAGCAGGCTGTTCATCAGACCATTCTTGGCAAGAAACGTGCGCAAGATCTGGCCAACGACAATGAAAGGAATGAATAGTGGCCAGCGATAGAGCCAGCGCAAAACCGTAACGGCACGCTGATTGGAGCCGAGCGTCAAATATCCGCCAATAGCGATGGAAAAAAGCGCGATCAGCGCAGAGGAGAGGGTGACGATCACAACCGTAAACAGCATATCGCTTGAATAAAGCTCAAATGCCTTTGTGAAATTGCCGAAACCCCAGTCTTCGCCAACATGAAATGCACCGGTTATCGAGCCAAACAGTGGCACGATGAACAGAAACAGCACGATGGCCAATGCTGGAGCAACCAGCAGAAAACCCGTCATTCTCTGCGACATGGATATTCCCCGAATTTTTGAATTATCGACCGGATGCGTGCTAGAGCGTTTCCTACTTTGATTGAATCAGGAGAAACGCTCTAAACATTTGTTTTATCGCATTATCCTCACGCAAAACCGCTTCGCACTTTTGCTGGAAATGCTCTAACGCACCCGGTCTATGCCTTTATCAGTTGCCGACCTGACGTTCGTAAGCTTCCAGGATCGCGGTGTTGTATGGTGCGATCGGGAAAGGCTTGCCGTAATTGGCCAGATCTTCCGGTGAAATGTCCGTGAAGAGCTTGTTCCAAGTATCGGCATCAAGCTCCGCCTTGACGTGATCGGCATCAATGCCGGGATACCAGTTGAAGCGCTTCACGATGCCTTCGGCCTGAACTTTCGGGCTGGTTGCCAGTGCCACGAATTTTTCAGCCAGTTCCTTGTTGGCGCTCTTTTCAGGAATGACGTAATGCATCGGCTGACCCGGCATACCCGGCGAAGGCAGCACAAGCTTCATTTCTGGCGGAAGCTGACCATTGGCCTTCCACGAATAGAACATATCGACCCAGACCGGACCCATAGCAATTTCACCACGGCTCAGCATGTCGAGCGTACCGGCATTGCCTGGCGTCAGCGTTGCATTGGTGGTGAAGTCCTTGAGTGAGGAAAAGGCCTTATCCCAGTTCTTGGCTTCGCCTTCTTCAAACGGGCCTTTCATAAGTTTGTCGGCATCGCCGCCATAGGCATAAATCCAGCCCATCACGAAGCTCACGCCTGATGCGCCGCCCTTGATGCCGTTATAGCCGAACTGCTTCGGGTTTTCCTTGGCCCATGTAACCAGCTCGTCATAGCTCTTCGGCGGATTGGCAACGAGTGCAGGATTATAGGCGAGCGCTGTCTGACTGTTGAACATTGGCATGACATAGCCATCAACATCCGTACCAAGCGCCATCTTGGCGTTGCCGCGCGTTACGAGCTTGCCGCTGTCGATCTTGCTGCGATAGTTTTCGAGAAACTTCTTTTGGACCATTGGGCCGGCAAATTTTTCATGGACAACGGCAATATCGGCGTCCCACTTTTCAACGCCAGCCTTGGATTGTGCTTCAAAGCGCTCGAGAATTTTTTGCGAACCAGCATCGCCCGGTCCCGTGCCGACAACGCGAACCGTCGTGCCCGGATTTTCCTTCTCGAACAATGGGCCGAGATATTCGTTCACATAATCGACCATGTTCTGGTCGCCTGCGGTCAGAACGGTCAGTTCATTGGCTGCGGCGGGTGATGCGGTCAGACCAAGGACGAGAGCTGTTTTCAGGATCGTCTTCATCGAATAGTTCCTGCTTCTTTGATCCGCTTAGCGGAAGATTTCGACGGTTGGATATTGGATATCCGGTGAGGTGTGATCGGGAATTTTGTGCGGCTGCGGGCAGTTTAGGGCCCGCAATCCTGTGGTGAGCAGTTGGTACTGCTAAGATCGATTTTCGGCGCAGTTTCATCGCAATGCACACCTGTGCATCTTCAAGATTCCTGCCGAATTGATCGATCAAATCACTTGTCGAACAGAAATAGAGCCTGTTCGGGAATGCGAATTTCTACCTGTGAGCCGGGTTCGCGACTTTCCGGGGCATCGACCAGAAGATGCCTGCCGCCTACGCTAATCATGTGTCGCCAAAGGCCGCCCGGATAGCTGGTCTGGTCGACGGTTCCGGACAGGATAAGTTCCGGCGTTGTGGCTGAATTGGACGAACCGGGTGCCGCGAGCTTTGCCGCTTCGCTGCGAAAGCGCGCTTTAGCAATACCGTCAGATAAGTTACGGCGACCCGCCGGAATTGTGCTCGCCTTGTTATCTGGTCCGGCGGCAATCTCGATACGGTCAGCCTTGACCGTAACAGGCAGCTCAATAAGGTTTTCAGCCCCCATGAATGCCGCTACAAAATCAGAAGCCGGGTGATTGTAGACTTCTTCGGGAGCACCGGCTTGTGCCACTTCACCGTTGTTCAGGATCACGATGCGATCTGCCATGACCATGGCTTCTTCGCGATCATGGGTCACATGAACCGCGGTAATGCCAAGGCGACGCTGTAGGGCGCTGATCTCATGACGAACCGACAGGCGAATACGTGCATCAAGATTGGAAAGCGGTTCATCGAGCAACAGGATATCGGGTTCAATAGCCAGTGCGCGTCCAAGTGCAACACGCTGGCGCTGGCCACCGGATAGTGCAGCTGGCTTACGATCAAGAAGGGCGTCAAGCCCCAGAAGGCGCGCAACTTCCTGAACTTTTTGTCGGATTGTATCTTTTGCAGTTCCGCGAATGCGCAATCCATAACCAATGTTCTGGGCAACTGTCATATGCGGCCAGAGCGCATAGGACTGAAAAACCAAAGCCATGCCGCGCTTGTCTGGCGGAAGGCGAGTGACATCCTTACCACCGACGCGGATCGCTCCATCGCTAGGCGTATTGAAGCCCGCAATCGCACGCAGCAAAGTTGTTTTTCCACAGCCCGATGAGCCAAGCAGCGCTACGAATTCACCTTTCTTGACCGAAAGGTCTACACCTTTAAGAATCTCATTATTGCCATAACGGACGCGTGCATCCGCTACCTCCAAAAACGCAGGCATATGCGTATCCTCCCCAGGATCGACGGCCGGTTTTATTTTTTCTGCACAGCCGTGCAATCTGGATTGAAGCATTTTTATTTTACCTCGACAAGCAACAAATTGAATTGCGCTGGAAAATCGTGAGCAGCTTTTATCAGCTGCCTGTTGATGTCGTTATCTAACGAGGTTTTATAACAGTCGTATGACTGGAGCTGCGCAGCTGTGCTAAAACGTGGACAGCTTTGCAAAGCTGTCCACGCTGCACGCAAGCAGCCCTCAGATAAGGGAGCGGCTTACAAATAAATAATCAAACAGTCTCGGCCTCATGCTGTGCTTCTGTTCGCGCTGTGCGCCATGATGAGAACAGGAACGCTACAATGAAAATTACAGTCATCAACAGTACGATTGTCGGAGCAGGGGCGCTGTCGATAAAGAAAGACAGATAAACTCCCATGAATGATGAAAAGACTGCAACAATAACTGCGACAATCATCATGCTGCTGAACCTGCGGGTGAGCAGAAAGGCGATTGCACCGGGCGCTATGAGCAGTGAGATGGCGAGAATAATGCCGACTGCTTTCAGAACACCGACAATCGTCAGCGAAATGAGGCACAGAAGCCCATAATGCAGAAGCCTGACGGGCAATCCGACCGCACGTGCTTGTGCCGGATCGAATGCATGAAGCAGAAAATCTCGCCATTTCACAATAAGTACACCGGCGGTCACCGCGGCGATGATTGCGGTTTCGATGAGATCGCCTGTGTTGATGCCCAGAATATCACCGAACAGAATGTGATCGAGGTGCACATTTGCGCGTACCGATACGTAAAGCACAAGCCCCAGCCCGAACATTCCGGAGAAAACAATACCCATCACCGTATCTTGCTTGATACGGCTGTTTTCCTTGAGAAATCCGGTCGCAAGAGCGCAGATCATGCCTGCAATGAAAGCACCGATGCCAAAGGGCAGCCCCACCATATAGGCAATGACGACGCCCGGCAGAACTGCATGACTGATAGCGTCGCCCATCAGTGACCAGCCTTTAAGCACCAGAAAGCAGGAGAGCAGGGCGGTTGGTATGGCAATCAGCACCGAAGCGATCAGCGCATAGACCATGAAATCGAACTGAAATGGCATCAAAAGCATGTCAGGAAAACTCATGGCTGCACCTCCCGCAATGCGCTCGCCGCACGTCTTCTCGCTGCCAGCATTCCATGTTTGGGTGCGAGAAAGAACACAGTCAGGAAGACCAGTGTCTGCAACACGACAATGATGCCGCCGGTGGCGCCGTCCATGAAATAGCTGACATAGGCACCGATAAAGCTCGTCAGCGCGCCAATAATGACGGCAATCCATAAAAGCCGCGAGAAACGGTCCGTCAGAAGATAAGCCGTGGCGCCGGGGGTCACAACCATACAGATTACCAGAAACGCGCCCACCGTCTGCATTGCAGCAACCGTCGAGGCCGAAAGCAGCGTGAAGAACATGATTTTCAGTGCGGTTGGTTTTAGGCCGATCGAACGTGCATGGCTTTCGTCAAAAAAGACCACCATCAGGTCTTTCCATTTCAACAGCAGCAATGCAAGCGAGACAAAGCCGATGATCGCCAGTTGCAGGATATCGCCCGGTGTGATCGCGAGGATATTGCCGAGCACGATTGTCTGAATGCTGATCGAGGTTGGCCGTAGTGAAATCATGAAAAGGCCAAGCCCAAAGAAGGCCGTGAAAATCAGCCCGATGATCGCATCTTCTTTGAGCTTGGTACGCTGATTGAGAAACAGCATGGCCGCAGCTGCCAGCCCACCGGAGAAGAATGCTCCTATGGAAAAGGGCAGGCCCAGCATATAGGCACCCGCAACGCCCGGAACGATGGAGTGGGAGAGGGCGTCACCAATCAGCGACCAGCCTTTAAGCATCAGATAGGCAGATAGAAACGCACAGACACCACCGACAAGGGCAGAAACCCACATCGCATTGATCATATAACCATATTGGAACGGTTCAAGCAGAAGGGCCATCAATCGTGTCCCTTTGTGTTTTGCTCGTATAGAACAAAAGGCCGCTCATCATCGGTGATTACACCGACAGCCGAGCGATTTTGTTTGGTTGCCTCATCCAAAACCAGATGACGCAGAACGCCACCAAACGTCTTTTCCAGATTGGCTTGCGTAAAAATCTCTTCTGTGGGGCCGTAGGCGAGCACAGTATTCTTGACCAGAACCGTACGATCACAGAATTCCGGCACACTACCAAGATTGTGTGTCGAGACCAACATCACACGACCTTCATCACGAAGTCCGCGTAGAAGGGTAACGATTGCTTCTTCCGTCTTCACATCCACACCGGTGAACGGCTCATCAAGCAGGATTACGCGGCCATCCTGCGCAAGTGCACGTGCGAGAAACACGCGCTTCTTCTGCCCCCCGGAGAGTTCACCGATCTGACGCTTGCGATATTCGAGCATATTGACACGGCCCAGGGCATTTTCGACCGCTTCGTGATCAGCACGGCGGGGAATCCGCATCATACCCATATGGCCGTAACGTCCCATCATGACGACGTCCTCGACCAGAACAGGAAAGTTCCAGTCAACTTCTTCGCTTTGTGGAACATAGGCGACAAGATTTTTCTTTAGCGCTTCTTTGACCGACAGACCAAGGATTGTGATTTCACCTTTGGCAAGGCGCACAAAGCCCATAATAGCCTTGAACAGCGTCGACTTGCCCGAGCCATTCACACCAACAAGGGCTGTAATTGTTCCAGTCGGGATATTGAAAGTCGCATTGCGCAAGGCAGTATGCCCGTTGCGATAGGTTACAGTCGCATCTTTGACGTTCAACCCGTTGGCCGCGCTTTGTTCAAGCGCAGCTAGATTGTCAGCATGATGACTGATCGAGACGTTCATTGTTTGAGGCCTTTTGCAATGGTACTCGAAGTGACTTTCAGCAGATCAAGATAGGTTGGCACGGGTCCATCGGTTTCTGAAAGAGAATCGACATAAAGAACACCACCATATTTCGCGCCAGTTTCGCGCGCGACTTGCTCTGCAGGAGCGGCAGAGACCGTACTTTCCGAGAACACCGCAGTAATGCCATTCTCCCGCACGGCATCAATCACTTTGCGAACCTGCTGCGGCGTGCCTTGCTGATCAGCATTGATTGGCCAGAGATACAGTTCTTTCAGGTTGAAATCTCGTGCGAGATAAGAAAACGCACCTTCGCTCGTCACCAGCCAGCGCTTGTCTGCCGGAATTGAATCAAGCTCAGCATGGATCGGATCAATCGCAGCCTTGATTTGCGCTTTATAATTTTCTGCATTCGCCTTGTAGATGTCCGCATTCTCCGGATCATATTTTACAAAGGCATCACGGATATTGTCGACATAGATGAGAGCCGAGGTAGGGGACATCCAAGCATGAGGATTGGGTTTGCCGCTATATGGGCCTTCGCTGATATCCATCGGTACAACGCCGTCAGACGCAACCGCGCTTGGCACATCTTTCAGTCGCGAGAAGAATTTTTCGAACCACAATTCTAGCCCAAGGCCATTCCACAAAACCAGTTTCGCATCCTGTGCCTTAATAAGATCACCGGGTGTTGGCTGATATTCATGAATTTCAGCGCCTGGCTTCGTAATTGATTCAACCGTTGCTGCGTCACCCGCAACATTGCGTGCAATGTCCGCAATCACCGTGAATGTGGTCACAGCTTTGAACTTTTCAGCAGCCAAAGCCGCGCCAGACACTGCGCAAAGCAACACACTCCCGGTAAGGCCAGCCGTCAGAGCCCGCATGAAAAGTCGAATCATTCTCATCTCCTTGATGCCAATCATTTGCAATTGCATAAAACAGAAAATAGCTACTCACAAGCGCTTTTGCAAATCATTTGCAAAAAGGAAGAGTACATCTTACGGATCGAACAGCCTGATAAAAAGAAATTACACCTATAAATTGTATTTTTGATTTTTGTTGTGTAACTTCTCGTATCGTAGATATAGCCCTTTTGGGGTATTTCGGGCATTTTTTATATCAGAGATACCAATTAGTTCGGCTTAGGCAGACGTGCATGCGTTCGGAATTATTCTCATATCTGTTTTTTTGAGACGGGAACAAAGATGCATTCAAAAACCGTTAATATTAAGGAAAATCATGATTTTATGTCTGATCCAGCGACTTGCCCGAGACCGGGGCAGTACACCAAAATGATAAATTCCACAAAAAGCCGCTTCACCTATGGCGTGACTAAAGTTGGTCACCACGTTTATGCGTCGGATCAGGCTTTTGCGATGATCTTGTTAGAACCGGTACGCAATCTAAGGTGGAAATCAGAGGGTGACGAAGAATTGGTTTCGAGTTACACCGCTGGAACGGCTTTCGTTATTCCCGCAAAACGAACCATGGAGACCTGCTGGACGGAACCTGTAGAATATCTGCAGGTAACGATCCCGACAGCCAGCAATTCGGTCGAGAATGAAAGAAACAGCGCGGCTGATCGAAGCGCCACAGCCGGCAGTATTGTAAGTTTTTCCAGCAAGCAGTGTCTGCAGGTGAGTCAGCTTGTCGTTGAGCAGTTGATGGAGCACGATGAAGAAAAGCAAGACTATCTTGCTTCTCTTCATTCCGTCCTAGCCCATTTGTTGCAACGGAATGCTCTGACAATTCGGTCATCGATGGTGATGCCAGCCGGTCTCAGCAGCTATGCAGCTCGTCAAATAGAGGCTTATTTGAAAGATAAATTCCGTGAACCGGTGTCTGTGCCCGATATGGCTTTGGCTCTGGGGATATCGGCTGGGCACTTTGCAACACGTTTTCGAGAAAGCTTCGGACAGACGCCCCACCAATATCTGATGAGCTTGCGGCTGGATGAAGCTGAGCGGTGGCTGAGAGAAACAGATATGCCAATCAGTACTATCGCGGCACGATTAAGTTTTTCAAGCCAGAGCCATCTTACAACCGCTCTACGAAAATACAGACGTCTTACACCTGGGGAAATCAGACGCCGCAGTTCACACCTGCGACACCGCAGGCCTTAAATAGCCCGCATATTAGATAGCAATCGTAGATGAAGACTAATTCGCCGTTGTTGTCGAGCCACGTTTTAGCCATTTGCGCCAGATGTGAATTTCGCTTCTGCGTCGCAAGCGACGGACGCGATGAGAGTCGTGAGATAAGACGATTAAACCGAGTGGCAACATCCAGAAGCCAAGGACCGGTAAGAACCCCAATGCTCCACCGACGACGAGTGAACCACCAAGTGTTCTTCGCATCATGACGGATTGCGGCATGGGGATTCGTTTTCCAAGAATCACAATCGCGCGTTTTCGTGGTTTTGGTTCGTATTCTTCAGTCACTCGACATTTCTCACAGGTTGGAATGTGGCGTTCCGCATCTTGAAACGTACCAGAGAATATAGGGTTTCGCGATCAGAATGCAAAAAGTTGGAAAAAATTGAAATTAGGGCTTTGCAAATCAGAAATCCTCCTGCTATACGCCACCTCGCTGACGCAACGAGCACCTCTTCCCCGGTAGCTCAGTGGTAGAGCAACCGGCTGTTAACCGGTTGGTCGCTGGTTCGAATCCGGCCCGGGGAGCCACTTACTTCATGTAAGTATTTGGAGACATTACGTTTCTCCATCGACTCGAAATATTTCCAGTTTCATTTTTCAACGTGCCATTGAGAACTGTCTTTATTTGTTGTCATTGAATGACGATTGCGAATCGGTGTTTCATTTTGCTTCTTTGCCTAGAAAGCAATCTCGAACAGAGTTTATTTTATAGAATCGTAGCTTGTTTCATCAATCATGGAACCGGATTGCACCCGTCGCAGTTATATCTCTATCTATGCAGGAGAGAAATATGCTGACCGCAGATGCGATATGGCTTTTTGACGTTCAGATCACTGATCGCTGTACTTCCGATTCATTTTCTCGTTCTTCATAAATGCTGGCGAGGTTCTGCGTTCAATCACATCAATCATATCTGCGTGTTAAAAACACAACGTGATGACACCGTATCCTGTTCTTCGACTATCCTGCCCAATATCGCCAAGTCTCATGAATGGAGAAAGACATGAAGCTTTCTGTGATTTCGCTGGCCGCTGCGATGGCCATGTTTTCATTTGGCGCGAATGCAGCGCCTGTTTCGATGCCGGAGCCTATCAATCAGAGCGGTTTGACGCATAAAGTCGATTATCGGTGTGGACCGGGTCGTGTAACTGACCGTCGCGGACGTTGCGTGCGTGTACGTCGTGATGCACCGCCGCCGTCACCTCGCTGGCATCGCGATCGCCCATCCCGTGATTGGAGAGGCGACCGCCATCACAGGTCTGATAGGCATTACCGTGATCGGGGCAATGGCTACTTCATTCCCAAAAAACGCGAATCTCACAACTAGAGCGCCGGGCGCCCTATTGGGCGCGCAAAGGTCGCTCTAACACTTTAAAATTAGAGCATAATTTTATCTTAAACTGATCCAAGTTTAAGGAATTATGCTCTAGAATTATCCAGCCCGTCAAATCTACAATATTGCCCTGTCAGCTCAACAGCCGGCAGGGTTTTTTGCACGCCCTTGACTTGGCGATACATCGCTACATTATCAAGCTAAGATCAATTGGGTGGACGCTATGAAAAGATCTCTTCTTGCTGCCATTATTGCTTTTTCCGCTTCGCCGGTTTTTGCGGATAAACTCTATGACAAGTGTATTGACCAGTCTGACGGAACCAATACTGCGTGGGGACAGTGTGGTGGTGACTGGCTAAAGCGCGCCGACGGTAAGCTGAATGCGACCTGGAAGAAAATCTATGGTCAGGCTGACGGGCAAACCAAAACCGATCTGCTGGCTGAACAACGTTTATGGAACAGCTATAAAGAATCGTCCTGCAATTTCTATGCAAATGGCGATTGGGGAAGGGAAGGCCAAATACTGCATTATCCTAGCTGCAGAGCGAGCGTGATCGAAGCTCGCACAAAGCAATTACAGGAATATATCTCATTCACTGCTGGTCAGTAGGGCTGCCCCGCAAACGTTAGGAGAGGTCTAGACAACCCTGCCTGCGTTTTGGTGTTCGACGTGGAAGCTGTCCGAAAGGACGGCTTGGATAGGGCTTGAGATTGGCTGGTTCCTGCCAAGCATTGATTGGCGGTATCGGCAGTTTTGATCCCTGTTGATGCAAATAAAGACTTGCCGTCAAATAAGCATCTTCCAGAGCCCCATGGCGAACGCCTACACGCGATAAACCGATTCTGGAAAGACAATGGTCCAGCTTGGCAGATTCGCCTCTCCAGAGCCGTCTGGCGCCATCCATCGTGCAATAGACCGGCTGACTGAGCATCTGGACTTCGGCCTTGCGGAATTCCCGTTGAATATAACGCATATCAAATTCAGCGTTGTGCGCCACCAGTTCGTCTGCCCAGCCGAGCCACTGCCGCAATGAGTTTGCCAGATCGGCAAACAGATCCTGATAGCGCGTCATCCAGTTGTCAAATCCATGAACCGCTTCAGCTTGCGGTGAACTGTCTTTTCTTGGATCGAAAATCAAATAGAGCGACTGCTTAAGCAGTTCGTCACCTTCAATTTTCACCGCGCCAAGCGTGATAATGCGATCATACGGTAATAGTCCCGTCGTTTCAGTATCGAAAACAATGATCTTTTTCTTACGTGTGTGGACTGCGGGTGTGAAAATATCTGTCATGCTATGCCTTGTTCATGCTTTGCCGAAATAAGCATATTTCCTGAACAAGTTGAAGGTTTGTAAAATTGGGAGAGCGACGAAAAGACCAGCTTAAATGTGACACCAATAGCGGTATATGGTCGAGCTGAAAAATTCAGGCAATTAGCTACCCGCAAATTTTGGACGCAAATACAATCATGGAAGCCGCGTTGTCCATTCAAGAACCGAGCTTTCTGCCTCAGGCTTTCGAAGCTTCCGAGTTGCACAGCTCCCCACGTTTTGGTGATTGTCTTACATCTGCCGCAAGAGAACTCCTCGCCATTACAGGTCGCTTGCCGCGCGAAGTGCGCTATCTTTCCGACATGCAGAAATGGTTGCTCAGCCAGGCCACGTTTGCTGTGCATTTCGAACACGTGACCAATCCGAACAATCCACCGATCTCGCCGACGAACCTGCTCAATTTCCTCAAAGGCACACCTATTGCCAGCAAAAATACGACGCTGGCATTTCTGCAGGAAGCTCGCCACTACAAATTGCTTGAGGCCATCCCGACCGCGGATCGACGGCAGCAAGTATTTCGTGCGAGACGGGAGACAGAAGGTCTTATTCATTTATGGCTGACGACGCATCTTGCTGCGTTGGACTTGATGGATGGTGGCAATCGCGCTCGACTTATGGATGCAAACCCCGATTTGTTGCGCTACGCCCAACCGCTCATGACCCGCGAGGTTCTGCATAACAGCGATTGGTGCAGACCTGTGGCGAGCATCGCAAATTTTACGCGCGCAGAATCTGGAAATAATATCCTGCACGATGTTGCATCACGCGCGCCCTGGGAGTTTTCCGGTGATCGGATATGGATCGGGCAGGTAACCTCAAATGGTATATCAAGTCGATATCGCATGTCACAAAGCAACACAGCACGGATTCTCGCTCGTGCTCGTGACGCTGGCCTTATGGGCTGGGAGCGCCCCGGCAATCGTGGCGACTGCTGGCTATCTGCCACTCTGGTTAACGATTATCGCTATTGGCAGGCGCTCAAATTCGCAGCTATTTCCAAAGCTATGCGCAGCGCCGTCATAACAATGGGTATTGGCATCTGAAATAAACCAAACAAAAAAGCGGCCAGACTTTAAAGTCCAGCCGCTATTCCCCGCCCAAAAGTAAGCCTATTCCTCGATGGTATAGGTGCTGAGTTCGCAGAGATCCTGCGTGTCCGTCGTGGTGTCGAGATCATCACTATCCTGAAACTCGAAACGCATGTCGTATTTGCACACGCGACGACCGTCAGCGATCGTGATTTCGATCGTTTCACCCGGATTTAGGACTTGCTGCCCAAAAACATCACCTTCCCATTCATTGACGCCAACTGGAGAAGTATAAAAGTGCGTCAGAACAGAATTCGTACCGTTCTTTAGATTGAATACCAGATCATCTGCTTTTGCGACGCCGACAAACATCAGCAATGCAGCCGAAATGGCACCTGCTATCTTTATTCTTTTCATAATTATTACCCACCCGCTCAACATCAAGCCAAAAATATTAGTTAGAAATATTTAAGCCGTAAATAGCTGTGATCGTTCAGGAATAGCCCTTTTTTGGGCGTAATTTTCTTTCGAGAATCGCCAACAAAATTCTTAAATCTCATTCCATTTGCGTTGATACCTGCAGGACATGAGCGAAACCTCTTTGGCATGACCGTTATATCTTGGCGTCTGATTGAACCAAATCGCTGTAGCTGCGTTGTTTAGCTGTCGTTAACCATAATGGAGGCTGACATGCTGCTATATTCAAAAATTGAAACAGGCATTGCCGCTGCATTTCTGATTCTCGTACCGTTTGTGCTTTTTCTGGTATGAATAGTATGAAGCGCGCATTCCAAGGGCGACATTGAAGGCTGTTAGCTTTGAATGTCGCCCAATCCTCTTTCTGATCACATTGATTTTATTTAATGTTTGGATCCTAATTCATTCATCTCGCGTTCACTCCAGCGACGATACATTCGTATCAACACAAAAGGAGTGTCCCATGATTAAGAAAGCCATTCTCGCCGCTATTGCCCTTTCGTTTGTTGGCGCGCCACTTGCACAGGCTCAGGATTATCATCAGCCGCGCAAGCCGGGATACAATCGGGTAGAACCTGCTCGTCCATCGCATGGCAAGGAATTCCAGCGCCATGATCGCCGGGATCAGGGACACAAGCGTTGGTCGCGCGGTGAACGCTACAACGACTGGCAGCGCCATCAGGAAATTCGCGATTACAAACGCTATGGCCTTCGCAAGCCAGGCCGTGGCCAGCATTGGGTAAAGGTCGATAATCAATATCTGCTGGTAACCGCTGCAACCGGCCTTATCGCAGGTATTCTTGCAGCGCGATAAAACGAAAAATCTCAGAGTTTAGAAACAATGAAGGCGGCATTAGCCGCCTTTTTTCATTTGAGTATGTAAACAAGGAAGCAAGCCCAGCCACTGCAAAGCCATGAGACGAACGCTGCGCATGGCTTGCCGAACTACGTGCGAGTCTGCAATGTAGACTTATTGGAAACGTTACCCGTGCCACGTGAAGACAGGAGCGGCGCGTTACAGCGATTCAAGTTGGTGCTAGATCGTTGGGACCGTTTCGCACTTTTGCTGGAAATGCTTTAAGCGGAGAAACTATATGAGCGGCTTTCTGGCCCTTCTGGATGATGTCGCAGCGATCGCCAAGATTGCCGCAGCATCAGTGGACGACATATCCGCGAACGCCGCGAAAGCTGGCAGCAAGACCATTGGTGTGTTGATTGACGATGCTGCCGTCACACCCAACTATGTGGTTGGTATAACCGCTGCACGTGAATTGCCGATGATCGGCAAAATTGCGATGGGTAGTCTCCGAAATAAAGCGCTGCTTATTCCTGTTCTTCTTGCACTCGATTATTTTCTGCCGATCGCAATTACCGCACTATTGATGATTGGTGGTGCTTATCTGTGCTTCGAAGGAGCCGAAAAGGTCTGGCACAAACTTTTTCCGAATGAAGAGCACCATGAAAATGGAGCGCAAGAGGATAAAGACCCAACTGCACTTGAAGAAAAACGCGTCGCAGGTGCTATTAAAACCGATCTCATTCTTTCCGCAGAAATCATGACACTGGCCCTTTCGATGATTGAAACCAACTCAATCTGGATCGAGCTTGCCACGCTTATAGTCGTCGGCATCATGATTACGGTACTGGTTTATGGCGTTGTAGCAGTTATCGTAAAGCTGGATGATTTCGGCGTGTTGATGGCGCGAAAGGGGCGTCTTTCGGCTACACGGGCATTAGGACGCTTTACGGTTCGCGCGGTTCCTAAGTTGCTGTTAGTGCTTACAATCATCGGCACTGCTGCAATGCTCTGGGTTGGAGGAAATATTTTTATCCATGGGTTGCACGGATTGGGTGTTCACCAGCCCTTTGCATGGATTACGGAAACCGCCGCCGACCTTGCAACCTATGTGTCAACTGGCCTTGCCAGCACAGCAAACTGGTTTGCAACTGCCTTCGCAGATGGTGTGTTCGGTTTTGTGCTTGGTTCGCTGATTGTGATTTTCATGGCCAAAATTGCAGAACCACTTTGGAATGCCACGACGGGCAAAGCCTGAACCAAAGCAAAGAGCGAGGGAAACCCCTCGCTCATTTACCTGATGGGAGTCAGATCATGCCGCCATTGGCGCGTAAAACCTGACCGTTAATCCAACGTCCATCGTCGCCGACCAGAAATGCGACTGCTGCAGCGATATCTTCAGGTGTTCCAAGCCTTTCCAGCGGGTTCATTTTCGCCATCCGCTCAATCAACTCATCGGATTTGCCATTCAGGAACAAATCTGTTGCCGTTGGTCCGGGAGCGACCGCATTGACAGTGATGTCGCGACCACGCAGTTCTTTCGCAAGAATTGCAGTCAATGTTTCAACGGCGGCCTTCGTTGCGGCATAAACACCATAATTTTCAAGCTTCAGTCCCACTACGCTTGTCGAGAAATTGACAATGCGTCCACCGTCACGCAAGCGTTGGGATGCTTCCCGCATTGTGTAAATACTACCTTTGAGGTTAATCGAAATCTGGCTATCGATGACTGAATCGTCGCCATTCTTCACAGAAGCAAGTTTCATAATACCTGCGTTGTTGACCAGCACATCGATACCACCAAAGGCAGATTCAGCGCTTTCGAACATGCGTTTCACAGCTGCTGCATCGCTTACATCGGCCTGATGTGTCACCGCTTGCCCGCCGGACTGGATAATCTCGGCCGCCAATTCTTCGGCCGCATTTTTACTGCCTGCATAATTGACGACAACGGTGAAACCATCCGTTGCCAATCGACGCGCGATAGCAGCGCCTATACCACGTGATGCACCTGTAACGATTGCAATCCTGTCATTGTTGGCTGGCATGAACTTAGCTTTCCTTTGGCGCGCCTTTCAAAGAAGTTTGAGAGGCGACACGCATTAAAATAAATGGCGAGCGTCAATCGATAGCGGTGCGCGCTCTATTCGAGACAAACATAGCGCTTCTATAAAGCCGGATAATCATGCATAATTCAGCATCACTATCCGAAAATAGCGAATAATATTATGGACCGATTTGATGCCATGCGGGTTTTTACCCGAGTTGCGGAACGCCGTAGTTTCACGCTTGCTGCGGAAGATTTGGGGCTGCCACGGTCGACTGTTACGGATGCGGTGAAGCAGCTGGAGAAACGTCTTGGTGTCTGCCTTCTTCAACGCACCACCCGCCATGTCAGCCCAACGCTTGACGGTGAAGCCTATTATCGGCGCTGCTTATCTATTCTCAAAGAACTGGAGGACGCAGAAGGCGCTTTTGCCGGACACAAGCCTAAAGGAACATTGCGCATCGATGTGCATGGCACGCTTGCCCGTCATTTTCTGCTGCCAGCGCTGCCACGATTCTTCGAAGCCTACCCCGAAATTGAAATCCACATGAGCGAAGGCGACCGTTTCGTCGATCTCGTCCGCGAGGGTATTGATTGCGTACTGAGAGCCGGAACATTACAGGATAGCGACATGATTGCTCGCCGTGTCGCCTTGCTGAAAGAGATAACGCTCGCCTCTCCGGCCTATCTGGAACGCCACGGCACGCCCACACATCCGGATAATTTGGCCCACAGTCATTGTATGGTCGGATTTCATTCAACATCAACCGGCGGATTGCTGCCTTTAGAATTTACCGTCGCGGGCAGGGTGGTTGAAGTCGGCTTACCTGCACCCATGTCAGTCAATGCGGCTGAGAGTTATGTATCGGCTGCTTGTCTCGGTCTGGGGCTGATCCAGGTGCCGATCTATCACGCCATAAAGCTGATGGAGTCCGGCGAATTGGTTGAAGTGCTTGCGGATTTCCCTCCAAAGCCAACACCTGTTTCCCTGCTTTACAGGCGTGAGCGCCAGCTTTCGCCACGTGTGCGAGTTTTCATGGACTGGCTGCAACAAGAGTTCAAAGAAGCGCAAACGTCCAACACGGAACTTGCATTCTTGTAGTCTTGGGATATGTCAGTGCGCGGGGGTCTTTTTCAAACATGGTGTGTTTGCAATCTTTCAGGCGAAACATGCGGTACGCAGCAATGCGGATCGGATTGAACGCAATTGCCTTCTCAGGCCTGGATAAATTGTTTCCGTCTGCTGGCGGACGAGGCGTGGTCTTCACGCTGCATCACGTTGGCCCAAACCAGACTGGTAAATTTCAGCCCAATTCCATTTTGTCGGTTACTCCAGAGTTTCTCACTCAAACAATTCAAACGGTGCTTGAGTTTGGCCTAACGCCCGTTCACCTGCATGATTTGCCGACACTGCTTGCAGACAAATCCGATAATCGAAAGTTTGTGGCTTTCACATTCGACGATGGTTATCGAAATAACGCAGAGATTGCCGCCCCAATTTTCCGAAAATTTGGCATTCCCTATACCGTTTTTCCGACCACGGGCTTTATTGATCGAACACACACAATCTGGTGGGAAACGGCTGAAGCACTTTTAACGAATACGCCGCAAATCAGGTTCGATTTTGGTAGAGGGCTGGAGACAATACGGACTGAAACGGTTGCACAAAAATATGCAGCATTCGACCGATTGACTGCGTTTGTGCGTAACGGTCAAGAAGATGAAGCTGTCCGCCGTATCGACGAACTTGCAATTTCGCAATGCGGTATTGATCCTCGTGCTATTGTTGACGAACTGGTCATGGACTATGTGCAGCTATGCGCCTTGGCCGCTGACCCACTCGTTCACATTGGCGGACACACAATCACGCATGTCAACCTTCGCCGAGTGAACAAAGAGCGTCTTGCTCACGAAATAGACGGATCAACAGCTGCAATTGAGCGTTGTGTTGGCTATCGTCCCAAATCATTCTCATACCCTTACGGCTGGTCCTCGGCTGTTGGCGAGCGCGAGATAGAGATGACAGCAAAGGCCGGTTTCCAGGTGGCCGTAACGACCCAGCCGGCAGTGCTTCAGCGATCAGACGCTTTAAGACCCACCGCCATGAAACGTATTTCGCTCAATGGGAACTTTCAAAAACAGCTTTATGTTAAAGCCCTGATCTCAGGCCTTGCGTTCAAGTTTCTATAGGTTCGGCTCGGACTCGAGCAGTTCCATGCACAAAGCTTTGGCGGCAACGGAAATATCAGGATTGAACACCAGCCAATAGCCTTTCCTGCTTGTGAGCGTGACATCGCAAGCAGGAACAAGTTGCCCCCGTTTAATCGCACCGTCGATCAGTCCGGCCCACCCTAACGCCACTCCCTGCTCAGCAATGGCAGCTTCAAGAACGAGATTATATGTGTTGAAAACCAACCCATAATTACCGTCGTCGATTTCCTCATCAATGGCATCAAGCCAAGTCTGCCACGTAAACCAGCGGTCCCCTTGCAAGGTATCGAGATGTAAAAGTGCTGTTGAACCCAAACCCTTTCCATTCGGAAACGGCCCGTGCCGCTCAAGAAAGCCGGGGGAACAGACCGGCACAACAGATTCCCCTACAAAAGCGATCGCGTCTTTTGGAAAATCCTCACGTGAGCCAAACAGAACGGCAATATCTGCCTCTCTGTGATCAAGAGGCTGCAACATGGACGACGCAGTGATACGAACATCCACCTCCGGATATTTCGGGCGAAATTTTGCAACACGCGGCATCAACCAGAAGGCAGCAAAGCCATAATCCGTGGCTATTCGAAGCCCCGGTGTTCGTTGCCTGCGCCTGATCTGCTGAATGGCCTCCTCGATTCCATCGAGGCCGAGACGCACTGCCTCATAAAGTATGCGTCCCTCGGGCAAGATTTCCACACCACGGGCACGCCTTGCGAAGAGTGACACGCCCAGCCGGTCTTCCATCCGCTTTATTTGATAGCTGACTGCTGGTTGCGTCATACCCAATTCACGCGCTGCAAGGGTCAGATTTTCCAACCGTCCGACCGCTTCAAAAACGCCAAGACTACCAATATCCCAGGACGAAGAAACCATAGAAAACCTTTATGTCTGCAATAAAAAATGAATGTCTTTTCCCTTATCCATAAAGATGTTTTCCTTGAAGGCAGAATGCAAGTCATAACGAAATTTGATTTTACGGATCGGATTTTGTCAAAGCGGAACAGGGGAAAACGCATGCGCTATCTCAAACTGACAACACTTGCACTGGCGGCGTTCACGGGGTTTACGAGCGTGGCTTCTGCAGCAGATCCTGCAAAGTGCGAAACTATTCGTCTGTCTGATCCGGGTTGGACAGATATCACTTCAACAAATTCCATCGCCAGCGTGCTGCTCGACGGTCTGGGCTATAAGCCCGATGTAAAAACCATGTCGGTGCCGATTGGCTATGAGGCCCTTAAAACTGGCAACACCGATGTATTCCTTGGCAACTGGATGCCGGCGCAACAGAAGTTCCGTGACGATCTCGATAGCGCCAAGGCTGCTGAAGTTCTGGTGAAAAATCTCGAAGGCGCCAAGTTCACTCTGGCTGTACCAGATTATGTCGCCAAAGAAGGCGTGAAGGACTTCGCCGATCTCGCGGCTCATGCCGACAAATTTGATAAAGAAATCTATGGCATTGAGCCGGGAGCTCCGGCCAATCAAAATATTCAGAAAATCATCGAAGACAAAAAATTCAAGCTCGACGGCTGGAAGATCGTAGAATCGAGCGAACAGGCTATGCTTGCACAGGTTGATCGCAGAAACCGGGACAAGCAATGGGTGGTTTTCCTGGCCTGGGCGCCGCATCCCATGAACACCAAGCTTAACATCGAATATCTGTCTGGTGGTGATGATTACTTCGGACCCAACTATGGCGGCGCAGAAGTTTATACCCTCTCACGCACTGGCTGGGCGGGCGAATGCCCGAATGCAGCGAACTTCTTCAAGAAACTTGTCTTCACGGTCGATATTGAAAACGAGTTGATGGATAAGATCCTGAATGAAGGTGCCGAAGGGCCAGCAGCAGCTACTGCATGGCTGAAAGCCAATCCCGAGCATATCGATAAGTGGCTCGAAGGCATCACCACTTTTAAAGGCGAACCAGGAGCAGCGGCGGTCAAGGCAAAACTCGGCCTTTAAACTGCGCTAAACATCCATTTTCGGCGGGCGTTTTCAACGTCCGCCGCTCTGCGTTTGATTTCTTTTAATTTATGGTCTTAGCCAAATGAAAAAGCCGAATATCCTCGTTCTGATGGTTGATCAGCTGAACGGAACATTCTTTCCTGATGGGCCTGCTGAATTTCTGCATGCGCCGAACTTACGCAAGCTTGCCGAGCGCTCAGCGCGTTTTGCAAATTGTTATACCGCAAGCCCTCTATGTGCTCCGGCACGTGCATCGTTCATGTCTGGACAGCTACCGTCTCGAACGGGCGTCTACGACAACGCTGCTGAATTTTCCTCCGAAATTCCAACCTATGCGCATCATTTACGCAATGCGGGCTATCAAACAGCTCTATCTGGCAAAATGCATTTTGTCGGTCCGGATCAACTGCACGGCTTTGAGCAGCGCCTGACGACAGACATCTATCCCGCTGATTTTGGCTGGACACCTGATTATCGCAAGCCCGGCGAACGCATTGATTGGTGGTATCATAACCTCGGTTCGATCACTGGTGCAGGATCGGCAGAAATTACCAATCAACTCGAATATGACGACGAGGTCGCCTATCAGGCAGAAGCCAAGCTCTACGATCTCGCTCGCGGTCATGATGAACGCCCCTGGTGTCTAACGGTGAGCTTCACACATCCGCATGACCCCTATGTAGCCCGCAAACGCTTCTATGATCTTTATGCGGATATTCCGGAACTTGATCCTAAAATCGGACCATTACCAGAAAGCAAAATCGACCCGCACAGCGAGCGTCTGCTGCGTGCCTGCAAGGCCGAAGATTACGATCTCACACGTGAGCAGATAAGAACTGCCCGGCAGGCATACTTTGCCAATATCTCCTATGTCGATGAGAAAATTGGCAGTCTTCTCGATGTACTTGAACGGTGCGGCGTGAGTGAGAACACACTGATCATATTCACTTCAGATCATGGTGATATGCTCGGGGAACGTGGCCTTTGGTTCAAAATGAACTTCTTTGAAGGCTCTGCGCGTGTGCCACTGATGATCGCGGCACCCCAGTTAACGCCGGAATTGGTAGAAGAAGCCGTATCCACGCTTGATGTGCTACCAACGCTTTCCGATCTTGCGGGCATAGACCTTAAGGGCATCATGCCATGGACAGATGGTGTATCGCTTGTTGATGTTGCTTCAGGAGCAACGTCGCGTGGCGCAGTGCCTATGGAATATGCTGCCGAGGGCACCATTGCACCGATGGTTTCTTTGCGGGAAGACGACTGGAAGCTGAATATCTGCAGGGTCGATCCCCCGCAATTGTTCAATCTTGTGAATGATCCGCATGAACTGGAAAATCTGGCGGCCTCGCCTGAGTATAGGGAAACATTTGAGCGTCTTATCCGCCAGGCCGAGAAGCGTTGGGATCTTGAGCTTTATGATAGTCAGGTGCGAGCCAGTCAGGCGCGGCGCCATGTGGTTTATCCAGCACTTCGCAACGGTGCTTATTATCCATGGGATTATCAGCCATTGCAGAAGGCATCGGAGCGTTACATGCGCAATCATATGGATCTGAATGTTCTTGAAGAAAATCAGCGCTTTCCGCGTTAATTCTAATAAAAAGGCTGATCTTTGATCAGCCTTTTTATTTAACGGAGAATGTCTGAAAGGCGCTTCTGTTCTTTTTCCATGCGATCAAGATTGAGACCTGCAAGCAGATCCAGAATATGCGTCTTCATTAAGGTTTCCGCGTCTTCAACCTTATGCTGCTCAATAGCATCCACAAGCGCATTATGAGCATGGCTTTCGCAGGTCGTTTCCCGGCGTTGCCAATAAAGCGCAATGATCAGCGATGAGCGCGGCAACAGTTCGGCAACAAAACCTGCCAGAATGGAATGCCCTGCAATCTCTGCAAGGTCGAGGTGAAAGCGCGCCGAAAGCCTGATCGCATCGCTGTAGCGACCGGCATGGAGGGCGGCATGTTCGTCATCAAGATGCTTGCGGAGCCTGGCGATATCGGCCGCTGTAGCCACCTTGGCCGCAAGTGCCGCAACTTCCGGCTCAACCAGAGTTCGAGCCTCAAACACTTCTCGCGCTTCTTCCCGCGAGGGTTCGGCAACAAAAGCGCCGCGGTTGGGTTCAAGCCGCGCAAGGCGATCATGCGACAGCGCTTGAAGAGCCGATCGCACGACTGCACGGCTGACAGAATAGATCGTTGCCAGCTCATCTTCCGGTAGTTTGGTGCCAGGCAGTAACTGATGGCTGACGATTGCATCACGCAAGCCTTGATAAACGGAATGCCAGCGTGCCGCCCCATTATTGTTGCCGTTTTCAGTCGTGTCTGGTGCGTTAGAGCCAAAAAAATTCATTTGTGTCCGGATGCCAGGTTATTCAGACCGCAGGATGCTCTGCGAACATGCAGAGCCTTCAGAGCTTTTCACGTACATATCGAACTCACCTTAATAATTGTCAACAAATTCGGTAATTTGATCTACAACATGGGGTCGATACATTATCGTTATGCTCAGCTCACCGCCCTGGTGAATATGGTTCAAATATCCCTTCAAAGGTCTTTGTCCGCGGTGGCAGATATCCGCCTCTTTTAGATGTCTTCAAGCCAAGACTAACCAGCCCTTCGCAGAGCTTGACCGCAGCCGTGACACCATCAATCACCGGCAAACCATGTTCCTGCGATAAGGATGCGGCGAGATCGGCCATGCCTGCACAGCCAAGCACAATCGCTTCCGCATGATCATCCCGGATCGCGCGCGCGATCTCTTCAGAAATTCGCTTTCGTGCATCAGAACCGGGAATTTCGAGTTCCAACACGGCAACATCGCTGGCTCTTACACGAGCGCAACGCGTCGCCAGCCCGTAGCGTACCAGATTATGCTCGATAGCAGGTACGGAGCGGGAGAGGGTGGTTACCACACTGAACTTGCCTGAAATCAAGCTCGCCATGTGGAAAGCAGCCTCACCGATGCCAATCACAGGCATTGTGCTGGCACAGCGTGCAGCGTCCAATCCCGTATCGTCGAAACAAGCTATGATGCAGGCATCGGCCGACGAATGCTTCTGCATTTCGCCGATCATGCCAGGAATAGCAAAAACCTCATCGAAGTAACCTTCTATGCTGGGTGGGCCGTCCTTGGGATTGACGGCTATGATATTGGTATCGGTCGCTGCTACGCTTCGCGCGGCTTCGCCGATTTTACGCGTCATGGAAGCGGTCGTATTCGGGTTGACGACAAGTATGTCCATTTCCTCAAACCATCTTTTTTTATCGTTGTTGATGGCTTAAAGCGCGTTGCCCTTGCAATATTCACTTCGCGCTTCAAGTTATTGTTTTCAAGCAGAAATCCTGATCTCGATTTCTGAAAATTCTTTAGGCATAGTAATGCCTCAAAGCAGAATTGAAGCAGCCGTGCCTTGCCCCCACGGAACGGCTGCCGATCCAGTGTCGCAACTTAGATTTCGCCCCCCAGATAAAGTTTCTTCACGCGCTCATCAGAGATGAGTTCTTCGGAATTACCCGAGAGCACAATCTTGCCGGTGGTGAGCGCATAAGCCCGTTGTGAAATACGAAGTGCCATACGTGAGTTTTGCTCAACGAGCAGAACACTCACTTTTTCATCGCGGTTGATGGCTACAATCGAACGAGCGATGTCCTGCACAAGCTTAGGTGCAACGCCCAATGACGGCTCATCAAGAAGCAATAGCTTAGGTTTTGCCATCAGCGCGCGCCCGATAACCAGCATCTGCTGTTCACCACCACTCATCGTGCCTGCTGCTTGCGAGTATCGCTCCTTCAGACGAGGGAAGCGGCCCATCACCATTTCCAGCGTATTGGCGATTTCTGCCTTGCTGGAGCGGGTAAAGGCTCCCATCAGAAGATTGTCGCGCACACTCATATATGGAAAGACACGGCGTCCCTCCGGCACCATAGCGATACCCATTTCAACAATCGTATCCGAACGCGTTCCATCAAGGCGACGTCCCTCGAAATAAATCTCGCCTTTGCGCAATTTGTTCAGCCCTGTAATCGCTCGCAGAATTGAGGATTTTCCAGCGCCGTTTGCACCGATGAGGGCTACTGTCTCGCCTTCATTGACTGTCAGCGAAACGCCTTTGAGGGCATATACGTGATCATAATAGAGTTCGGCATCGTTGACTTTCAGAAGCTCTGTCATGATCAGTATCCAATCGTTTCATCTTCTGCGCCGAGATAGGCTTCGATGACTTTTTCGTTCTCCTGAATCTCCTTAGGCGTACCTTCCGCAATCTTCTGACCGAAATTGATGACAACGATCCGATCGGAGATATTCATGACGGCTGGCATATCGTGTTCAACGAGAAGAACAGTGACCCCGCGATCCCGCACGGCACGCACCATTTCCACTGCTTTGACGGTCTCATCGTGGTTCATGCCGGCAAAAGGTTCATCAAGCAGCAGGATTTTAGGCTCCGTGGCCAACCCGATCGCAATGCCAAGCGCTCGAAGATGACCATGGGGAAGGGTCTGGGCAACTTCATTGCGCTGACTGCCAAGCCCTAGAAAGTCCAGAATTTCGTCGGCAGAACGGCCAAATTCCTCCTGATCTTGCCGAGCCAGCCCGGTACCGACATAACATCCGAGGAAACTTGCTTTGGCGCGCAGGTGATGAGCGACAATCACATTCTCTCGCACCGTCATGCCTTTGAAGATTGTCGTTTCCTGAAACGTGCGAACTACGCCTTTACGGGCGACGATGTGCGGAGCAAGCCCCGATATACGTTCACCTTTAAAGCGAACTTCGCCGGTCGTGGGTGTGATAAAAGACGCGATCAGCTTGAAAAGAGTCGACTTTCCCGCACCGTTCGGCCCGATCACTGATAGAATTTCCTTTTCCTTGACCGAGAAGGAAACATCGTTGACTGCCACAAGCCCGCCAAAACGCTTGGTCAGCCCTTTGATTTCGAGAAGTGCACTCATGATCTCGATCCTTTCTTGCCAGTCAGTCGCAGGCTGAGCAGGCCGTTAGGCAGGAACAGCATCAGAATGATCAACAGGCTTGAGAAGATAAGGAGCTGGAATTTTCCGGTCTGAAACAGGAAATCCCAACCGAAATAGAGGACAAAAGTGCCGATGATTGGCCCGAAAACATAGCCAAGCCCACCAAGGAAGCAGTTGAGCATGAAGTTGACAGAGTCCGTAACAGTGAAACTCGAAGGATAGATTGACTGCGAGATTGCCACGAACATCGCACCGCCAAGACCGCCAAGGAAAGACGAAATGGCATAAGCCAGTACGCGCAGATAAGTAATGTTGACGCCAATAGAGGACGCGAGTTCTTCGTTCTGTTGCAGCGACTGGCAAAGCCCGCCGATGCGCGAATGAATAAGCCGGTAAAGCCCGGCGAAGCAGAGCACCATCAGCACGACCGACACGTAATAGAAGGCCGCACGCGGGTTCTGGAGCGTTGCGAAATCCGGCAGGATGGTCAGACCGAATATCGATATGCCGCCGGGCATCGGAATGCTGACCATGCCCTTCGCACCATTGGTGATCGGCAAGGCCATCGCCAGCAGCCGTGCGACTTCCGTGAGCACCAGTGTGACCATAGCAAAGTAAACACCACGAAGCCTCAGGATCGGTATGCCGATAAGGATGCTGGCGAAGGCACAGAACAGGCCGGCCAATGGCAGCGTCAGCCAGAAAGAAATGCCATATTTGACCATGAGGATGGCCGAGACATAGCCGCCCATCAATGCGTAGGCACCCTGACCGATATTGATGCGGCCAATATAGAAGGTAAGCCAAACACCACCGCTGACGATAGATAACAAGGCCACCGAAGTCAGTGTATAATAAAGGTCGTTGCGTCCGGTTACTTCGATGAGCAGCGGAATGCCGATCAGTACGAGTGCGAGAAAGGCAACGACGCCAAGGAGTTTTGTTGTCTTTGTCATGATTGCCCCCATCAACCCCATGGTTTGCCCATAAGCCCATTCGGGCGGAGACTGAGGAAGACCATCAGCCCGGCAAAGATGACGAGATAGGTGATATCACCATAAGGACGCAGCACAGTGAGGCCGACCGACTCCAGCATGCCCAGGATGAAGCCGCCGGCAATTGCACCGCTGACGACACCGGCTCCACCAATCATCACCATCATGAAAGCCTTGATGGAAATTGCTCCACCAATGCCTGAATTAACACCGGTAATGGCAACCAGCAGACCACCGACGAGGCCTGCCAGCATAGCCCCCATTGCGAAGCCGATCATGGAATATCGATCAACATTCACACCCATCAACTGCGCAGCCACGCGTTCCTGGGCGAGCGCGCGCATTGCACGACCGGGTTTCGTAAACTGCATAAAGAGAACGAAAGCAGCGATGAAGATGACGGCGAGTGCGCCGATCAACATGCGGTCATAAGGCATTATCAGCCAATCAGAAACGAAGACACCGTTTATGATTTTTGGCACGCCGCGCTGCTTTTCGCCAAAAAGCAGAAGGATAATCGCATCGAGAAAGAACGCGACCGCCGCCGCAAGCAGCATTGTACTTTCATCTCGCAGACTTCGTTTAATAACGGGCCTGAATAAAAGCTTCTCAATCAGTGCACCGACAATCATCAAAGTGACTGCAGAGGCGAGCAACGCCACGACAAATGGTAAGCCGAGCTGACCATAGATCGTGTAAGTGACGAAGCCGCCGAGCACATACATCTGGCCGTGCGCGAAGTTGAGGACGTTCATCAGTGCGAAAATCAGCGTCAATCCTAACGCGATCAGTGCATATTGCGCACCAAGATACAGCCCATTGGCTATAATTTGTTCCATGAAGGCAGACTCCCCCTGCGGAGACAGGGCCAAGCCAAAGCCTCCGTGACAGTTCTTTACGGTTGGGAGGCCTGATGCGGACTATAACACCGCATCAGGCTATTGCTTGAGTGCCGTTCGTTTAGAGCGCATCCCGAAAAGTGTGAAACGGTTTTCGGAAAAAGATGCGCGTTAAAACAAATATTTAGAGCGCCGATCTGATCCAATCAGATCGAAACGCGCTCTAATCGACTTTCGCCACGAACAGCGTTTCAAACTTGCCGTCCTTGTACTCTGTCACAACCATCGGAATGCCGATCTGGCGCTTCTGGCCAAACGACGTCGTGCCAACATAAGTCAACTTCGCATCGTCCCCCTTCACGAAAGGGTTCTTTGCGGAGAATGTATCCATGGTCTTCATGAATTCTTTGACATTGTCGATTGCAGCAGGATTGGCTTTGATCGTTTCGATAATATAGTCGAGCGCATAAACCTTGGTATTGGACTCGTCATTATACTCGCCGTAGGCCTTCGTGTAGCGATCAACGAATTCCTTCATGGTGTCTGACGCGATTTCCGGCGTCGAAGCACCGCCTACAGAAATGAAGCCATTCGCAAGCTCACCGGCACCTTCTTCAAGAACTTTGGCGTCTTGAGCAGTTTCGGTTGAGATGAAGCCCTCGTAACCGAGCTCACGCGCGGCACGGATGAGAAGTGGCGCATTGCCTGGTGCAACACCTGAAAGAACCAGAAGGTCAGGCTTCTGCATGATGATCGGTGTCAAAACCGGCGTAAAATCACGGGTGTCGTTCTGGTAGGCATCGCTGGTGGAGACGACTTCAAGGCCAAGAGCCTTAGCAGCTTCGATGCCGCTATCGCGCTGGCTCAGCGGATCTGATTCATTGGCGGCAACGAATGCGACGCTCTTAATGCCCTTATTGTCCTTGAGGTATTTATAGATCGCCGGACCGGACTGATAGTTGGCGATCATACCCAGAACAGCGTTGGATGCTGGGGGCGTATAAAGCTCTTTCGGGAATGAATAAGGGAAGTAGATGATCCCTTTGGATTCGGCGACCGGCCGCACGGCGGCGGCACCGTCATCAACATTTGGCCCTACGACGTAATGCACGCCTTCCTGAGCCATTTTTTCCATGCCGGCAATGGCACGCTTGGGATCTTTCTGGTCATCGAAAGTGACGATGTTTATCTTGTAAGTATCATCGCCGATCTTCACACCACCGGACTCATTAAGCCAGTCTGCACGTACCTGCATCGAACGAACGTTAGAAGTGCCCCATGCCGCAGCGGGCCCACTGGTTACACCGACAAAACCGATTTTGAGTTCTTTGTCTGCTGCTTGGGAGGCATTGGCGGACATGAGCGCAAAAAGTGAAACGGCGCCCAGCGCCGCAGTTTTGATAACTGCGCGTCTGTTAAACATTTTTATTCCCCTTGTTTAAATCACCCCTCTCTCGTTTGATGGAGAAGAGCATGATGGATTGAACGTCACATCTAAAAGATTGTCAACAATATTAATTCCCATCATAAACAAAATGGCGATAAGGTGATCACAATGCTTATTAGCAAGAGATCAAACACTTCATTTCTATTGGCTTACGTCCAACCAGCGCCTGTGAAAAATACAGACTTAGTCAGGAGACAATTTCATTCAATATTGAATCGTTCAAACCACGTTATTTGTTTGTTTTATCGCATTTGCCTCACGTAAAACCGCTTCGCACTTTTTGCTCAAATGCATTAGTGTTTGTTGAATGCAAAATGAATTGCGGTCACGTTTGACGCAAACTCCAGACTAAAGAGATCTCATGTCCGTCCAGCGCGTAAGTTTCTATATTCTTCTGGCACTGGTCACTATAGCCTTCACGTGGCTGCTTATTCCTTATTATTCTGCGGTTCTTTGGGGCGTTATCCTCGCGGTCATATTCTATCCGGTTCAACAATGGCTGCTGCGGGTTCTGCGTGGGCGGCGCAATGTTGCCGCGCTGTTGTCGGTGTTGATGTGTATCTGCTTGGTGATCATTCCAACGCTTTTGATCTTTGGATCGCTGGTTCAGGAAGGCAATTCGCTCTATCAGCGGCTCAGTACGCGTGAGTTCGATCTGAATAGCTATATAACCAGCATTCTGGGAGCTTTGCCCGACTCCCTTGAGGAATGGATGGTTCGTTTTGAACTTGGTAGTTTTGCCGAATGGCGTTCGCGCATTTCATCCGCCATCTTGCAGGGCAGTCAAATCTTTGCTGGCCGGTTGGTGAGCTTTGGTCAGAACACACTTCAGTTCTTCATCAGCTTCGGCATCATGATCTATTTGCTGTTTTTCCTGTTCCGCGATGGCGCAGAACTGGGCGCTAAAATTCGCCAGGCCATTCCTCTTACAGATGAATATACTGGCCAACTCCTGGATAAGTTTACCGCAGTCATCCGCGCAACCGTTAAAGGCAACATCATTATAGCGCTTATTCAAGGAACGCTTGGCGGCTTGACCTTCTGGTTCCTTGGCATTGAGGCTGCATTGCTTTGGGGGGTGATGATGACAATCTTCTCACTGCTTCCCGTTGTCGGTGCTTCTCTCGTATGGGGACCGGCAGCCATCTGGTTTATGGTCAACGGTATCTGGATAAAGGCGGCAGTCCTTGTGTTCGTAGGTGTTTTCGTAATCGGCCTGATCGACAACTTCTTGCGCCCGCCGCTGGTCGGCAAAGGCACGCGTATGCCCGACTTTGTCATACTCATCTCGACGATTGGCGGTATTTCGCTGGTGGGAATAAATGGTTTTGTCGTCGGCCCAATGATTGCGGCAATGTTCATCGCTGCCTGGTCGCTTTTGGCTCAAGAGCAGAACACGGTAATTCCGCCTCAGACAGACGCTGATTAAAAACTCAACGGTGCGGGAGGGGCTTAAAAGGAAGAAAGCCCGCTGCACTGGGAGGAGGAGTGTGCAACGGGCTGATCTGTAAAGCGCGACTGGGAGGAGGAGTGCCGCGCTTCGCGTTCAGTTTCTGGGAGGAGGAGTGAAACTGAACAACCCCAAAATAGGAGCGGGACCCGCCACTTACAAGAGGCGATGCTGCAAAGCAGTTATGCATTTATGAATAGCTTAAAAAAGAAACCGCCCCGCAGCGATATACGCGCTGGGGCGGCTCTATCCTCCTCCAAGTGGAGCCGACAATAACGGCCATCGATCAAAAAGCAACCCCTTAATATTCAACTCTAATTTTCAGAATTTACTGAAATCAATGTAGGAATGAGCATTCATACAAAATAGGTATGAAGCTTTAAATTCACAGTCTTCATTGTCCAACTTACATTCTGTAATTTTTTAATCCTTATGTAAAAAAATACACAAGTTGACCAGATGTTACATCTCTACCCAACGAACTTAATGTTCCATTCTTTAATCGATTAAACCTTTATGACGCCTGGCGTTCCACAACCCGCGCATACCCCTTATCCACATTTGTATATTTAAAGTTGACTCATAATATCATGATTAATATAGCCTCCAGTTAACATGAGTCTTTTTATCATCTTAATGGCATGGCGGTGACAGCCAATTCGGGGGTTGCAATGAAAATGAAGTCGAGACGCGGCAGCTATCTGTTGGAAACAACGGTTTTGGGCGGAGCAATTGGTTTGAGTCTTCTGGCGGCAATGCCCGCTTTTGGACAAACTGTTCAGAATCAAAAAGCGGCGGGGGCGGATCAGCTGGCTCAAAAGAAAGAGCAGGCACTTCAACTCGATACAATTACCATTTCCCCAAATATTCAGAACCAGGCTGCCATTGATGCCATGGCATCCACGAGTGTCATCACGCAGCAGCAGCTTGATCGCATTCAGGCAACGACGGCCGCTGACATTTTCCGTTCGACACCCGGCGTGCATGCGTCCTTGAACGGAGACGACCCGGCGACATCGATCAATATTCGCGGTCTTCAGGAGTATGGTCGTGTTGCAGTAACGATTGACGGCGCACGTCAGGACTATTGGCGTGTCGGTCACGGCTCAGGTTCATTCTATATCGACCCGGAAATGCTCAAGCAGGTAACGGTTATTCGCGGGCCTGTTTCCAATGCATACGGTTCTGGTGGCATCGGCGGTCTCGTCGCTTTTGAAACCAAAGATGCGGGCGACTTCCTACGCGACGACGAAACCTGGGCGTTGAGCGAGAAGCTGCGTTACGAAAGCAACGGAAATGGCTGGATGACCAGCACGGTCGGCGCCTATCGCCTCAATCCGAACTTCGATGTGATTGGCAACATCAATTATCGTGATAGCGATGCCTATAAGAATGGTGATGGCGATGTCGTCCGCTGGACCGGTGAACGTGTCGTCAGTGGCCTTGGTAAAATCACAATCCGACCGGCAGACGGTCACGAGGTCAAACTCGGTTTCCAGCGCCAGAAATATAACGACATCATGACGGGCAGCAGCGGATCTACCTCCAGCACGCTGTCTCGCTACAATGCTGAAACGATTGTCAGCATCTATACCGGCAACTACACCTATAAGCCTGACGATAATCCATTCTGGGATCTGTCGGTTAATGCCTATTACAGCGATACCGACAATGATCAGTATCAGGTTTGGCCAAAGGCCAGTATTGGCAAGACCCGTTATTACGACGTCTCGACAGCTGGTTTCCGTGCCTATAACAGTTCACGCTTTGAAACGGCGGCCATGAGCCATACGCTCACTTATGGCGTGGACTATTATAAGATGCGCGGTGAATCTGACACCGACAACTTTGGCAACGGCGAACAGCAGGCTTATGGCGGCGTTATCCAGTGGCAGGGTGATTATCAGAAGTGGCTCGAGCTGATCGGTGCCCTGCGTTACGATGGCTACCGCCTTGACGGCACGACCAAGGCCACCAACGTTCTGCCTTCGGAAGATGTCAGTGTCGATGGCAATCGCGTTTCGCCGCGTTTCAGCGTCGGTGTGACACCATGGGATGGCGTACAGTTCTACGGCCTTTATTCGCAAGGATATCGCGTTCCCCATATGCAGGACATGTTCAGGCAGAACGGAGCGCATGGGTCAGGATATGAACCGAACCTGCTTCTCAAGCCCGAAGTCGCAACTTCTTATGAATTTGGCGTCAATCTGCGTCAGGATGGCATTCTGGACGCTGGCGATCAGGTTCGCGCCAAGCTCAACCTCTTCCATACAGACGTCAAGAATTACATCAACACCGTCAAGACCGGCAGTGTGACGACATCTGAGAATGTCGGCGATGCACGTCTGCGCGGGGTGGAGCTGGAAGGCACCTATGACAACTGGTGGGGCTACGTGAACCTTGCGGCTTCTTATACCGACGCAGAAATGAAGGATGGTGTTTACAAGGGCGAAAGCCTGAGCAACACGCCGCTCAACAATCTCAGTGCAACGTTGGGCCTGAAGGCCTTTGAAGAAAAGCTGGTTTACGGTGTCGAATATGAAAGCATCGGCAAGGTCAATCGTGCTCTTACAACGGGTGGCGTCAAAGTCTATCCGCGCGTCGATCTCGTAAACGTCTTCGCCAATTGGCAGGTTACTGACAATGTGAAGCTCGACTTCGGCGTCGATAACCTCTTCAACAAAGCCTATACCGATGCACAGACCGGTTGGGCCACGAGCACGGACATCGAGCAAGCAAAAGGACGTACCTTTAAGATCGCCATCACTGGTCGCATCGGCGGCTGATTTTGCAGCGGGCAAGGAGGCTATTTGCCTCGCCCGCCACCTTCCGATCAGAATAACAAAACTTTTCCAGAATACTCAACTTTATGCTAGTAAGATTCTGGAAAACACAGATTGAGAAAAGCCGTGTCCAAGACGTCATCAGAACTGACAGCCAGACTGACAAGCCATTCCCATATTAGCCTTCAGAAAGGCGAAGCTTATCTGCCGAGCATTATTGACCGGCTGAATTCCTATCAGGCTCAGTATGATAGCCATGAAGGTCGCCATGCTTTCGGTTACGATTTCGGTCGGATAGAAATTGATGCCGCTGATAACGGCTATCGCGTTTCGCTTTTCGCTGATGAAGATATCGGCTTGCATCGTCTCAAAGACCTCGCAGCCGTCGCCATCAAGCTTTACACCAAAGAAGAAGCGCCGGAGATTGTGTGGCAAGGCGACCGTGCAGGAGAACAGGTTCTGCCGCAGTTTCGACTGATGCGCGTTTTATCGACGAGCCTTTTCACACCGCATATGTTGCGCGTGCGGCTTGCCGGAGAAGACCTGAAGCGCTTTTCGCTCTTTGGAGCGATGCATGTTCGCCTATTACTTCCGACAGAGGAGGTGCCTGAGCCAGTCTGGCCTATCATGGGACCAAATGGCCTGCCATTCTGGCCCGATGAAGCACGCAAACCGGCATCACGTGCCTATACGATCCGCGGACTTGATATCGATGCTGGCTGGCTTGAAATAGACTTCTATCTGCATGAAGTGGAAGGCTTGGCCTGCAAATGGGCTAAAGGCGCGCAGATCGGCGATACTGTTGGCCTGATGGGACCAGTGGGACGTCCGCTGCGCCAGGCGAGCCGTTACCTGATCGGAGCCGACGCCACCGGGTTGCCAGCTATAGGACGTATGCTGGAGGAGTTTTCCCCGGACGTAACAGGCCGTGTTATCATCGCTGTCGATAGTGAGAAAGACGTACAGCCGTTGCAGCATCCGCAAGGTGTTTCCGTCGACTGGATTATCGATTCAGATCAGAAGCGTGCCGCAGAAACATTGACGCAAATTCTCTGCGAAGCCGAATGGCCAGAAGGTCCGGATAGTTTCGGCTGGTTTGCGGGCGAGGCGGATCAGGCCAAGATTGTTCGACAGTATTGGCGACAGACACTCGGCAAGAGTCGAGAGAGCACACTTGTCGCCGGATATTGGCACAAGGACGCAGTAGGTTTCATGGCCGGTTAATGTAGGCTGAAGCTAGAGCGCATCCCGAAAAGTGTGAAACGGTTTTCGGGCAAAGATGCGCGTTAAAACAAATATTTAGAGCGTCGAGCTGATCCAATCAGATCGAAACGCGCTCCAAAACAAGCGGTTTGGGCACATTTGTGTGCCCCCGCTTGATTGATAGGCTGTTTCCGAAAAATGCTGACCTCGGAGTTCATAATAACCTTTCGCTTGCAAACGGAATGCGCTAGGCACCCTACTAATTGTGAATAGAAGGAGCCGGGCCGTGGCCGATTTGTTGAAACGCTTTGCCAGCTATTACCGACCGCATCGCGGTTTGTTTATACTGGACTTTTCAAGTGCTGTGGCTGCGGGTCTTCTGGAGCTCGCCTTTCCGATTGCAGTAACACTCTTCATCGACCGGCTGCTGCCAACGGGCCAGCTTGGCCTTATTTCACTGGCAGCCATCGGTTTGCTTGGGATCTATGTGCTCAATGCTTTCCTGCAGGTTATCGTAACCTATTGGGGCCACATGCTCGGCATCAATATCGAGACCGAGATGCGCCGCAAGGCTTTCGATCATTTGCAAAAGCTGTCCTTCGGCTTCTTCGATAATCAGAAAACTGGCCATCTGGTTGCCAGATTGACCAAAGATCTCGAAGAGATCGGCGAAGTCGCGCATCATGGACCGGAAGATCTGTTTATCGCCATCATGACACTGATCGGCGCGTTCTGCCTGATGATGTGGGTTCATGTTCCATTGGCCCTAATAACGGCTGTGATTGTGCCGCTTTGCGCCTATGTGACGCTGCGCTATGGCGGCCGCATGACAACAACATGGCATGCGCTCTATCGCCGTGTCGGTGACTTCAATGCCCGTATTGAAGAAAATGTCGGCGGTATCCGTGTCGTGCAGGCCTTCACCAATGAAGACCATGAGCGCAAGCTCTTTGCGGAAAGCAACGAGAACTATCAAAAAACAAAGCTCGCCGCCTACAAGATCATGGCAGCTTCTATGTCGCTGTCTTATCTCTCAATGCGCTTTGTGCAGGTCGTGGTTATGCTTGCAGGTGCCTGGTTTGTCGTGCGCGGTGAACTGACTGCGGGTGGCTTTGTCGGCTTCCTGTTGCTCGTCAACGTTTTCTTCCGCCCCATCGATAAGATCAACTCGGTTATCGAGACCTATCCGAAGGGCATTGCCGGTTTTCAACGCTATATCCAGTTTCTCGATACACGCCCTGACATTGCTGATCGTCCGAATGCAAAATCGGTTGCGCGCCTCAAAGGTGATATCGAATACCGCGATGTCAGCTTTGGTTATAATTCCGAGCGACCAATCTTCGATGGCCTGAACATGACAATCAATGCGGGCGAAACAATCGCTTTTGTTGGCTCATCGGGGGCGGGCAAGACGACGATCTGCTCGTTGTTGCCACGTTTTTACGAAGTTAATGGCGGGGCCATTCTGGTTGACGGTATAGACATTCGCGACATGACGCTGAAATCGCTGCGTTCCAACATCGGAATTGTCAGTCAGGATGTCTTTCTGTTCGCGGGAACTATCCGCGAGAATATTGCCTATGGTCGTTTGGACGCAAGTGATCAGGAAATTGCCGATGCCGCTCGTCGCGCGCGTCTGGATGCAGTCATTGCTGCAATGCCAGAAGGTTATGACACGGTTATCGGCGAGCGGGGCGTCAAGCTTTCCGGTGGACAGAAGCAACGTCTCGCAATCGCGCGTATTTTCTTGCGCAATCCACCGATCCTGATCCTCGACGAAGCCACCTCTGCCCTCGATACGGAAACCGAGCGCGCGATCCAGCAGTCTTTGTCGGAGCTTTCAGTTGGTCGCACGACACTGGTAATTGCACATCGCCTTGCAACCATCGTTAATGCGGACCGAATTATGGTTGTCGAGGATGGCCAGATTGTCGAGCAGGGCAATCATGCCGAACTCCTGTCTGTAAAGAATGGACGCTACAAGCGCCTCCATGCGGTACAGGCAGGCTCGTCAGGTGACGGGCTGTTTTCAGCCGCCGGATGACTGGAGGCTTCACCCTGAATGCATCAAGAGCTATTGTTTCCTGAAGTCATCCAGGAAACAATGTCATGACCACGATCAGCATCAAGCGGATTTATGAAGCACCACAATCCGAAGACGGATTTCGCGTATTGGTTGATCGTATATGGCCACGTGGCATGACCAAAGAGAAAGCAGCACTCGATCTTTGGGCCAAAGACATTGCTCCTTCGTCAGCGCTGCGCAAATGGGTCAACCATGACATCTCCAAATGGAGCGAGTTCGAGAACAGATATCGTGGCGAGTTGGCAAACAACGAGGCCGCGATACTCGAACTCATGCAGAAGGCGGCTCAGAGGCATGTGACGCTTCTTTATGGAGCCAGAGATGAGCAGCATAATCAGGCTGTCGCCCTGCGAGATTTCATTCTGTCTCTCACCTAAATTAATCACATAAGAATTATGAATATCTATCTGTAATATATAGAATAATAGAACACCCTGAATATGAGAATTCAGGGTGTTTTTATTTGTCAGCTTTTAGTCAGAGCGCTATTCTACCACTTGGTGTGGACTTTCAGCAGAGCCTTACGACCTTCGCCATACCCACAGACGAAGACGCCCTGACATCCGGCGACATAGTTCTTGTCGAACAGATTGGTCACGTTGAGATCAATGCCCCAGTTGTCCTTTTCATAGCCGAGTTTCAAATCGGCGAGGGCTACGGCTGGGACCTTAAGCGTGTTTTCCTCATCAGCATAAGATGAGCCAATATAACGGACACCACCACCCAGAGTTACACCTTCGAGCTTGCCTTCAGGTACCCTATACTGAACAAAGACAGAAGCCTGCTGTTCAGGCAAAAGATATGGCCTCTTGCCAACGAGTGCGTCGTTGCTCTGGTTTTCTTTGATCTTCAAGTCATACGCGGTCACTGAAGCTGTCAATTTCCATGCATCGGTGATGTTAGCCTGGACTTCCAGTTCGAAGCCGCGCGAATTAACCTTGCCAAGCTGCTCGCGAGCGAAGCTGGTGCCGGTTAGCGCATTTTCTTTGGTCAGGTCGAACAGCGACGCCGTGATCAGACCGTCAAAGAGTTCAGGACGATATTTCACGCCCACCTCATATTGCGTGCCTGTTTCAGGCCGGGCATAGCTGCCGTCATAAAGCGTTTCGATGATCGGATTAAAGAAGGTCGCAACGCTCAGATAAGGCGTGATACCATTGTCAAATTGGTAACCCACACCGGCACGGCCTGACAGACGACCAGTATTATACTCATAAGCGGGCAGGCCGGTTGCATCGGTCCAGACATAATCATAACGACCGTTTGCCGTCACAATCCAGCCATCACCAAATTCGATACGATCCTGCGCATAGACGCCAAGCTGATGACGACGCAAATCCTGGTCAATATACGGGTCCCACATTGGCCCCTGTGGCTCGCCATAAACCGGATCATATGGATTGATAGGCGTCGCACCGCCGGTTTGCTGCATCTGATTGATGCGGAAATACCGATATTCAGCACCGAACAGCAGATTATGGGTCAGAGCACCAGTAGTCACAGCACCTTCGAGCTGATTATCGGCCTGAAAGGTATGGACGGTCGTGTCGTGCTTGAAGTTGATGCGCGAGACATTCGGATCGCCGGGCGCGGGCTGTGGGAGAAAATTATAGCCATATGCATAGAGGCTATGTTCTTTGACATGCGCAAAGCCGTAGCGAACATTCTGACGAATGGTCCAGTCATTGTCGAACTGGTGTTCGAACTCGTAACCGATCTGGGCCTGCTCTCGCTTATAATCGTCCAGATCTGGCTCAGTGAGGTTGGTCTTGCGCGAAATCTTGCCAAATTCGGTAGGAACGACTGTGCCAAAGTAAGGGAGGAAGCCGCCGCCATCATGTGTCAGGTCGAGGTGCGTATAATTGGCAAGAATGGTCAGACGTGTCGATTCATCCGGCTTATATTCAATGCTCGGTGAAATGACGCCGCGGAACTCCTTGGAATAGTCAGTATAGTTGTCGCCACCCTGAATCTTGCCATTGATGCGATAATTGACCGTATCGGTAGCCTTATCGCCAATATCGAAACCGAGATAACCGTTGCCGTAGCTGTTGATACCAGCTTCCAGGTAGCGGATGCGTTCACCGGTCGGACGCCTGCTGATATAGTTGACGATACCGCCCGGATTGGCCCCACCATAAAGTGCCGAGGAGGCACCGCGCAGGACATCGATACGCTCGATATCAAAGCTATCGATAAGAAAGCCCCCGAAACCGTAGCTGAAATTCTGCAATCCATTGAGATAAGTGCCGTACTGCGTCGCTTCAAACCCGCGAATATAGATCCAGTTTGTATCGTTATCGACGCCGAAAGGCTGACCGAGTACGCCCGGTGTGTAACGCAAAGCTTCATCGAGCTTCTGTGCACCTATGGCATCCATTTGATCGCGCCCAACGACAGAAACCGATTGCGGGATTTTTTCAATCGCCACGCTGCTTTTTGAACCCGTCGTCGTTGCTACCGGAACAAAGCCTTCTACTGGTGCTGTGCCATCTGATGACCTGCCACTGCCAGTCTGTACGACAACGGTATCAAGACGGATCGATGTATCAGCATCTTGTGCGTAAGCTGACGTGCCCGTGAGCGGAAGCAACGCAAGCGCGGTTCCACTCGCCAACAGCCTCATCATTTTTTGCTTCATCGATATCGTCATATGGCTATGGCCCCTCATATAATCTGATAAATGCCTGCTTGATTGACCGAAATATCCCCTCCGGGCGTATTCTCAGGCATGATCATTGCAAACCCTGATCAGGCTGCAATTAATATGAGTATTTACATCAAGATATGATGTGAAGATTGATCGTTATTTCGCTAAATTGAACGATATTTTGCTAATATGATGATCCTCTCAGAAGATAGCTCTAGGAGCGCAACCGCAGCCAAGCAGCGGGTGTAGTACCGATCAACTTCTTGAATACACGCGTAAAATGAGCTTGATCGGAAAAGCCGGTGATAGCGGCTATATGGGGCAGCGATGCACGAGGCTGCAGGAGAAACAACTGCGCATGGTCAATGCGCCGCTTCATCTGCCAGGCGTGTGGAGAAACACCCGTCGATGCTTTGAATGCGCTGCAGAAATAGGATTCTGAAAGCTCTGCAAGCGATGCAAGCTCCTGAAGACGGATTATGCGATAATAATTTTCCTCGATGAAATCAGTGACACGGCGTAACTGCCACGGCGAAAGTTTGCTCTTGCGTGTCGCCTGTTCTGACCGTGCTTCAAACAATTCGCTGACAAGTGCATTGATCAGGCCCTCACCATAAAGCCCATGCAATGGGGCGTCTGAGAGACACTCCTCCGCAAGGAGCGCGCCAATCTGTTCGATTTTGTTGTTGGAGAAGAGCAGGCGCGGACGCTCCACGGCATTGATGTCAAGCGCATTGCCGAAGCGCTGTTGGAGCGTGCGGATATCGAGATGTAAATCGAGATGTTTCAGTTTTCCCGGTCTGGTAACACGGCTCCAGATTGTCATGCCTGCGGGTATGTAGCAGAGCTTCGGTTGTTCCGCTGTCTGCGCAACGGCTCGAGCGCTTTGCTCAGGCTTGATCGCCAACTCGCCGCGACTTTCAAGTACCAGAAAAAGGCGCGGAGCCTGCGAAACATATTCTCCACGCGCGCCAGGACCGCATTCCACTGTCCACACATCCGCAATGGCACCATTCCAGACGCGATAATGAAGATCGTCCAGCAAGCGGACGTCTTCGATGCGGCTTTTCATATGCGGATGGAAGCCCAATAGGATTTTTCCCGATGAAACAATTTTAACATGTATATATTCGTCATGTTTTGCTATCAACCGGCCAAACATAGTTTTAACGCACCGCTGATATCCGAAAACGGGATAAATTGATGACTTCCGCATTGTTCGAACTTGAGAATGTCAGCTTCGCAGTTCCCGGGCGCACCTTGTTGCAGCCTTTGACCATGTCGATCCCAGCGGCAAGCCTCACAGCACTCATCGGACACAACGGGTCAGGAAAGTCGACGCTTTTAAAAATTCTGGCTCGCCAGCACCCTGCATCGGGCGGAACAGTGCGTTTTGCAGGCAAGCCGCTAAACGAGTGGGGTGATCGCGAGTTCGCGCGCAAACTCGCTTATCTACCGCAGCAAACAGCGGCAGCATCGGGCATGCTGGTCAAAGAGCTGGTCGCACTTGGTCGCTATCCATGGCACGGCGCACTTGGCCGCTTCGGCACAACTGACCGTCAGAAGGTTGAAGAAGCCATTGAACTGACGGGCATCGCACCTTTTGCGGATCGCATGGTCGACACGCTTTCGGGTGGCGAACGTCAGCGCGTTTGGCTCGCAATGCTGGTCGCACAGGATGCAGAATGCCTGCTGCTGGACGAACCGACATCGGCGCTCGATATCGCACATCAGATTGAAGTTCTCTCGCTTGTGCAGAAACTCTCGCATGAAAAGAATCTAAGCGTGTTCGTTGTTCTCCACGACGTGAATATGGCGGCACGTTTCTGCGATGCTGTATTCGCACTACACAGCGGTCGTCTGATCGCTCAATCGACACCGACCGGGATTATGGTGCCTGAGCAGCTAGAAGAGATTTACGGCATTCAGATGGACGTCATGAAACATGCATCAACGGGCCACCTGATCGCCGCACCTCGATAAAAGGATGTTTCAGTTTTCAGATTTGTAATCCGCCCGGTTTATCCCGTGGCGCTGCATCTTGTCGTAAAAGGTCTTGCGCGGGATACCGAGGGCTTCGAGCGTTTGCTGCACATCGCCATTGTTCGTTGCAAGAGTCTCGCGGATAAGGGTCGCTTCATAAAGCTCAAGTCGCTTTGGTAGCGTCGTTTGCTCGTCCGGAACCGGCGCAGGCTTGGCAGGAGCGGTAACGCCCAGCGAAAATCTCTCCGCAAAATGCACAAGTTCGCGGACATTGCCCGGCCAGTTATGCTCCATGAGATGTCGGTGCGTGGCGGCATCCAGCACGGGGATATCCCGATTGAAGCGCCGAGCAGCACGCGCAAGAAAATGCGAAAACAGCAGAGGAATATCCTCACGCCGTTCGCGCAAAGGCGGTATCGTCAGTGTGACGACATTCAAACGGTAATAAAGGTCTTCGCGAAAATCGCCGCGCTGTTCGGGATTGCCGAGATCAATCTTGGCTGCCGCCACCACGCGAAGATCAACTGGCCGGACTTCGTTGGTTCCAAGCGGGGTAATCTCGCGCATTTCCAAAACACGTAGCAGCTTCACCTGCGTTGCGGCTGGCATGCTTTCGATCTCATCGAGAAACAGCGTGCCACCACTTGCATGCTCAATGCGTCCGACCCGCTTTTTTCTGAGCGCCGGTAAAGGCTCCCCGGCTCATGACCGAACAGTTCACTTTCGATCACAGTTTCGGGCAATGCGCCGCAGTTGAGCGCAACGAAATTGCCTTTTCGCCGTCTTCCCCAATCGTGAAGCAGTTGAGCCACAACTTCCTTGCCGCTGCCGGTTTCACCTGCGATCAACACATCGACATCTGTATCGGCGATATCGCGTATTGTGCGGCGAAGATTCTCAATCGCAGGCGTTTGACCTATGAGCGGCATATCATTCTGTGCTTCATCGGCCATCTGACGCAAGCTGCGGTTTTCCAGAACAAGCTTGCGCCGCTCGCCAGCTCTCAGAACGCTGTGAACCAGCCTGTCAGTCGCAAACGGCTTGGCTATAAAATCATATGCGCCATCCTGGATAGCCCGAACGGCCATCGGAATATCGCCATGACCGGTGATCAGGATGACCGGCAGATCGGGATCAATCTCGCGAATGCGGGCGAAAAGCTCAAGTCCATCGATTTGCGGCATACGCACATCTGTAACGATCACGCCTTCGAATGAGGCGCTGATGCTAATCAGCGCGTCGCCGGCATTACTAAAATCCAACACCTCGTAACCCGCAAGTTCCAGTGTCTGTCTGGTTGCGTGGCGTAGTGCTTTGTCGTCATCGACGAGTATGACTGGAATGTTCATCATGCTTTCTTGAATTCCACGCGGAATAGAGTGCCATTAGCGCTGCTTTTCACTGAAATCTTGCCGCCATAATCGGTCAGAATTTCCTTGGCGATCACCAGACCAAGTCCAAGGCCTCGTTCCTTAGATGTGTTGAACGGCGTAAAAAGATTATCCAGAATCTGTTGTGGGATGCCGAGGCCATTATCGGAAACCGTCAGCACAACGCTCTTCGAGAGAGCTTTTGTTCGCACCTCGATATGACCATCATTCCCTTTATTTTCAACAGCTTCCAGAGCATTTTGAAATAGGTTTATTAGAACCTGCTCAAGTCGAATTGAATGCCCGGTTACGCAGAGATCTGGCGCAGGCAGTTCAATATTGAGCTGATCCATGCTGCCCGCAAACCGACTGCGCAGCAGCACCAATGCGCCCGAAATCACTTGCGCAAGCGGCACCGGTTCAGAAGCACGATGCCCCTTACGAGCGAATGCGCGCAAATCGCCGGTAATCGTTCCAATACGTTCCGTGAGCGATGCAATTTCCACCAGATTGTCCGCCGCCGCATCCAATCGCTTTCGATCGATGAAGGTGCGGGCATTGTCCGCATAAGCACGAATTGTCGCGACTGGCTGGTTAATCTCATGCGCGACGCCCGCCGCAACTTGCCCCATAATGGCAAGTCGGTTTGCATGAACGAGGTCTTGTTGCACACCTTGCAGCATGCTCTCAGTTTTATGGTGGTCGTTAATCTCGGATTCTAGACGGTCACGCGCTGTAATGAGATCACTGGTACGCTCGGCCACGCGCTGTTCGAGTTCAATCTGCCTGCGTTGAGCGTCGGCAATTCGCGCGGCAACGCGCTGGCGACGACGCAATAGGATTCCAGCAACAGTGGCAATACTCGCAAGCAGAATGAAGGCAATCAGCCGTGCTTCACGTATGGCCGCTTCGACAGGCTGTCTGACGGGCGCGAGGCTATACATCAGCCATGGTGTACCCGGCACATGGGAGCGAATGGCCAGAAAGTCCGTGCTACGTGCCGAGCCCGGCAGAATGGCGTCGACCAGAACCATATCATCACCAGCCACGGGCTTTAGCGAAAGTGGCAATGGCTTTAAAGGCGCATCGCCAAACTGGAGGCTGTTGCGGATGGTTTCAACATTCTGAGGCTGTAGTTCACCAATCGTCATGAACCGCCAGGACGGCAGCGTGGTAATCAGCACGATATTTCTATCGTCTGTCACGAAAGTTGGGCGTCCGGTCTCATTCCAATCGCTTTCGAGCTGATCGAACGACAGTTTCACCACAACAACGCCAAGCGGTCCATTTGGCCCATCGACACGGCGTGAAATATAAAGACCCGGACGACGGCTGACATTACCGAGCGCAAAATACTCGGCATTGGTATTTTTCAAAGCGTCGTTGAAGTAAGGACGAAACTTATAGTCGTTGCCAACAAAGCTGTCGGGCTCACGCCAGTTACTGGCCGATATCGCATAGCCGTGAAGGCCGACAAGATAGATCACGGCTGCTTGCGTACCTTCAGCGAGCGCCTCCAGTTTACGGTTCAGTTGATCGATAGCCACCGCACTCGGCATTGCGAGCGCATCCGCCAATTCCTTGTCCTTGGAAAGGACCAATGGAAGTGCACGCTGTTTCTCTAGAACAGTACGGAGGAGGGCCGTGTTCAGATTAGCATCAATCCGCGTCTGTTCGCCCAGCGAGAGCAAAGCGCGCTCGCGCGCAGCATCGCCAACAATCCAGAAAGCCATTGCGAAAATGCCAGCGCAAATCACGCCAAATATCCACCAAGTGCGGCGATTACTGGCGGGGGGCGAGCTTGTTTCGATTACGGAGCCGGTGACTTCTTTCATGGAGCCTATTGTGCACTATTCCGCACTTACTGAAAAGATATGCGTGCGATAGTTCGCACAAACGAACGGAAGCACTCGGCATGAAATAAAAAATATCATTGTATTTCAGTGTATTAATCTACGCAAAGGAAACTGGCACAGACCTTGCAATTCATGATGTGAGCGGCGGCGAGGGCCGCTGAACAAGAGGACGAAAGGCTCGGGAGGCTGGACGGGGTCCAGACAGAGCCGAACGGAGGACATCATGATTGCCGTACCGAATGGCGCTGTGGCCGAACCACGCCGCCCAATCCCGTTTTACAAGCAGCTTTATGTGCAGGTTCTGTTTGCAATTGCCGCAGGTATTCTGCTTGGACATTTCTATCCTGAGCTCGGCACGTCTTTGAAGCCTTTGGGCGATGCCTTCATCAAGCTCGTGAAGATGATTATCGCTCCGGTGATCTTCCTAACGGTTGCAACCGGCATTGCCGGTATGACCGATATGAAGAAAGTAGGACGCGTGGCTGGTAAGGCCATGATCTACTTCCTGACGTTTTCCACGCTGGCACTTATCATCGGCCTTATCGTTGCCAATGTCGTGCAACCAGGCGCTGGCATGCATATCGACCCTGCCTCGCTTGATCCAAGTGCCGTCGCAAACTACACCGAAAAGGCACATGAGCAGTCGATCACAGGCTTCCTGTCCAACATCATCCCAACTACAATCGTTGGTGCATTCGCTTCAGGCGACATCCTTCAGGTTCTGTTCTTCTCGGTCCTGTTCGGCGTATCTCTTGCCATGGTTGGCGATAAAGGCAAGCCAGTTACAGACTTTCTGCAGATGCTGACGACACCTGTTTTCAAGCTGGTTTCGATCCTGATGAAAGCTGCACCAATCGGTGCTTTCGGCGCAATGGCGTTCACAATCGGCAAATATGGCATTGGGTCGATTGCCAATCTGGCAATGCTCATCGCGACGTTCTACATCACGGCATTGTTGTTCGTGCTTGTGGTGCTGGGTGCTGTTGCCCGCTACAATGGTTTCTCGATCATTGCGCTCATTCGCTATATCAAGGAAGAGCTGCTGCTGGTTTTGGGTACATCTTCCTCGGAAGCTGCGCTGCCCAGCCTTATGGACAAAATGGAAAAGGCAGGTTGCAAGCGCTCTGTAGTTGGCCTCGTTATTCCAACTGGCTACTCATTCAACCTTGATGGCACGAATATTTACATGACGCTTGCCGCGCTCTTTATCGCGCAGGCAACCGACATTCCATTGTCCTTGACCGATCAGATTCTGCTGCTGCTCGTGGCTATGCTAAGCTCGAAGGGTGCAGCGGGTATTACTGGCGCAGGCTTCATTACGCTGGCCGCCACGCTTTCAGTCGTTCCTGCAGTTCCAGTTGCCGGTATGGCGCTGATCCTCGGCATCGACCGTTTCATGTCGGAATGCCGTGCACTGACCAATCTGGTCGGCAATGCGGTTGCCACCATCGTTGTTGCCCGTTGGGAAAACGAACTCGATGTCGAGCGCTTGAATGCAGCTATGAACGGCCGACCAATGGTCATAGAACCGGAGCCAGTGGGCGAACTGGTTTTGCAACCTGCAGAGTAATATCTCAGGCAACAGAAACGGCCCGCTTTTGGCGGGCCGTTTTGCTTTATTTATTGTCTTCTGCGGCTTTGCCTTGCGTAATCAGGCGAGCGCTGTGCTGGCCCGATATGAAGGTCCAGAGCCAACTCCACGCCACAGCGGCGCGGCTGCGCGTACCAATCAGGAAGAAGATATGGGCAATCCCCCATACCCACCAGGCAATCGCGCCTTTTAGCTTGATACGTCCCATATCAACCACAGCCGCACCTCGACCGATGGTCGCGAGATTGCCCTGATGGCGATAGCGGAATGGTGCCGGGATGGCCTTACCGGACGTGCGGCTGCGAATAACCTTCGCAACATAGGCTCCCTGCTGCTTGGCCGCTGGTGCAATGCCCGGCACAGGCTTTCCATCCGGTCCTTCAACCAAAGCCGTATCACCGATCACGAAGATATTCTCATGGCCGACTACAGTCAGATCCGGAAGAACACGAACGCGACCAGCGCGGTCGCTCTCGGCACCCAACCATGCTGCCGCAGGTGATGCAGCAACACCAGCGGCCCAAATCGCTGTTTTGCAAGGAATGAACTCCTCGCCAACAGTCACGCCATCCTCTGTGATTTCCTTAACCGGCACACCGAGGCGTACTTCAACGCCGATCTTCTCCAAAGCACTTTGCGCGTAGTTTGATAGATCTTCTGGAAATGCCGCCAGAATACGCGGTCCCGCCTCAACGAGCAGAATACGTGCCTGCCGCGTATCGATATTGCGGAATTCCGGCCACATGGTCTGCTTGGCCAGTTCTGCAATAATGCCCGCCAATTCTACGCCGGTCGGTCCCCCACCAACCACCGAAAATGTGAGCAAGGCCTGTTGCTTCGCAGGATCAGTTTCGCGCTCCGCACGTTCAAATGCGAGAAGCAAACGGCGGCGAATGGTCGTAGCGTCCTCCAGCGCTTTCAGACCAGGAGCAACTTTTTCCCAACGATCATTGCCAAAATATGCGTGGCGCGCGCCCGTTGCGAGCACCAGCGTGTCATAGGTAATCTCCTCACCGTTTTCGAGCCGCACCTTTTGGGCAGCAGCATCCACCCCGACAACCGTTCCAAGCAAGGTTGTGACTTCCTTACGGTCGCGAAAGAGGTGGCGGATCGGCCAGGCAATTTCAGAAGTCGCGAGAATGGTTGTGGCGACTTGATAAAGCAGTGGCTGGAAAAGATGGTGATTGCGCTGATCGACGAGCGTTATGCGAACATTCGCGCCTTTCAGATCATGGATGAATTGCAGGCCGCCAAAGCCTGCGCCGACGACAAGGATATGGGGGGTATCCGGTCCGTTCATGGAAATTGTACACCTGCGTTAGGCGTGAAGCCGAGTCACGCTCGTCAAAAGATAGTTACGCTTTGCAACCTAACGCTATCAGGTGGATCGTAAAGAGCCTAGAACATTTGAGCCGAAAGTCCGAAGCTGTTTTTCGTCAGATAATGCTTAAAAACAACTGGTTAGAACGACCGCAGCGATGCAATCTGAAATATGACCATTCTAACGGCCAAGCGACACCAATTCCTGACGGAACAATTCAAGGTTATTGCCGGGAAATGTGCTTTCGAGTTTTGCATGTGCTGCCGTCCAGATAGGAACGGCAGAAGCAAGCACCGATTGTCCTTCAGATGTCAGAACAAGAAGCCGTTCGCGGCGATCTTTCGGATTGACAATGACTTCAACCCAGCCATTGCGCTGCAACGGTTTCAGTGCTGCGGTAAGGGTGGTCTGATCCATAGCGAGAAGCTCGGCCACTGGCTTCATAGGGGGAGGGCTAGGACGGTTTAGCGACATGAGCAACGAGAATTGCCCATTGTTCAAGCCTGATGGGCGCAACTCCTCATCAAAATAGCGCGCAAGTGCACGTGCCGCACGCTGAACATGCAGACATAAACAGGTGTCACGCACAAGAAGCGTGGTTTCAAACGGGACGTCGCGAACTTCTGGCATTGCCTAGTAATGTTGATATCAATCTATTTCGTCAAGCCAGTTAGTTAGCCTCATCACGAAATGACCGTTTTAGAAGTCGTCTCCGTGATGCATATGGCGAAGATAGGCGAAAGCTGTTCCTGCCAGAATCGGCAGAATGACAAGCGCCATCCAGAAAATAATATTGCTCATTTCTCCCTCCCTTTTTCCGTGAGTTTAACATATCTGCCGGATAAAGGAAAAACGTATGAAATGGCGGCTGGTTCCCGGCATATATCAATTGCGAGGCTTTCCACTCGAAAGTACTCATTCGCTTTGAAAAGACAGTCCATTTCGTCTTCAGCCTGAAAGCGCAATCGGACCGCCTCTGTTAGCCGGATGATTGGAATAAAATTCCGATGCATTGAATCGACGGATGTTTAATCACTATTGCCAGCACGCATCAGTTTGAGTAGAAGTAGCGTCACATCAAGAGTTGGGGCGACGCCCAACGCCAACCTGCCTTTCCGGGCAAGGTGGTACTTCCTTAAAAGGAAGGATGTGGCCAACCGGCAAATATACGGATGAAGCCACGCGCGTCTGCTCTGACACAACGAAGGACCGACGCGACATGCCTATTAAAATTCCTGACGATCTGCCCGCAACCAGTGTTCTCGAAGCCGAGGGCGTTATGGTTATGCGTGAGGCGGATGCTATCCGTCAGGATATCAGGCCGCTAAAGATTGGCCTTCTCAATCTGATGCCGAATAAAGCCACGACGGAAACACAGATTGCGCGGTTACTGGGTGCAACCCCACTGCAGCTCGAACTAACGCTCGTGCGCATTACCAATCATGTTGCACGTCATACGTCAGCCGATCACATGCTCTCCTTCTATCGTCCGTGGGAAGAGGTGCGTGATGAGCGCTTTGATGGTTTTGTCATTACCGGTGCGCCGGTTGAACGTATGCCATTTGAGGACGTCACCTATTGGGATGAAATGCAGCGCGTTTTCGACTGGACGCAGACGCATGTTCATCGCACGCTGAATATTTGCTGGGCGGCGCAGGCGGCTGTGCATCATTTTCACGGCATGGGCAAATATGATCTGCCCGGTAAAGCCTCCGGCGTTTACAGCCAACAGAATTTGGCGCCGTCTTCACCTTATCTGCGCGGCTTCTCCGATGACTTTGCAATTCCGGTCTCTCGCTGGACAGAAGTGCGCAAGGACGACATTCCGTCAGATAGCAGCCTGAAGGTTCTGGTCGATAGTCCAGAGAGTGGCCTGTGCCTGCTGGAAGATCCGCAGCATCGTGCTCTGCACATGTTCAACCATGTTGAATATGATACGACATCGCTTGCGGATGAGTATTTCCGGGATATCCAGCTTCAGCCTGAAACACCATTGCCTGCCAACTATTTTCCAAATGATGATGCGAGCCGTAAGCCGCAGAATTGCTGGCGCGGCCATGCACATCTGCTTTTTGGCAACTGGATCAATGAGATGTACCAGTCTACGCCTTACGATCTCGAAAATATCGGCAAGTCGTGATCCGAAGAATGAGCTAATCCCCGAAAGGGGATTAGCATTTTAAACATCAGGATTGACTGGCAAAACGGTCAACCCATTTGTGCCATTGTTCTTCGCTTCCGTGGAATACGTTCAGGTCAATCTTACCATTGACACCCTGAGACAGGCCCGAGCCAGAATACTGCCAGAAGACCCAGCGACGACCTGGATAGACCTTGGATGGGTGCTGAGCCACAGCACGCAGCCAGAACGGATAATCCGTAAACGCACCCTTGAGGTTGTCATCATAGAAATCCGGAGCCGTGTAGATAACCGGGCGCTTGCCGTAATGGCGCTCAAGCGCATCCATGAACACCTGCATCTTTTCGCGCACCTGTGCTGGTGATGGGCGGCGTTTGCAGGATGAATCACCATTCCATTCAACATCGATCACAGGTGGAAGTGCGTCAGGATCAACGGGCACATTACGGATAAACCAATCGGCCTGCTGGCTTGCCACACGACACCAGTAGAAGAAGTGATAAGCACCACGCTTCAAGCCTGCGGCCTTTGCATCGCGCCAGTTCTTGCGGAACATCGGATCAAGATGGTCGCCACCATCTGTCGCCTTGATATAGGCGAAATTTGCTCCGTTCTTGCGAAGGGTTGCCCAGTCGATGTTCCCCTGCCAACGTGAGACATCGACACCATGCACAGCGTGCCTGCGTGGAGATACACTACCGAAATTGATCGGCTTCGCATCGCGGAAGCGTTGGCTGTAAACCCGTGAACGCTGTTGCGGTGCAAGACGCACAGGTGGATAGGCGGCGACTTCCGGCTTGGGAACGGAGATAGGTGCCGCCACCCTTTGTTCAGGGCGCTGGGTCAAAGGAGCGGGAGGCTCAGTTTTAAAAGGGCCTGCATCGGGAACGGGACCGGCCCAGGCAAGAACTTCCTCCTGCGGTGCTGTGGGCATCGATTGCGGTGCCCTCGCTGTTTCTATCACAGGCGCGGATGGCCGAACCACGGAGCTGGTCAGCTCAGCAGATGGCTGCGGCATAAGACCGTCGATGCCGGAACTTGACGTACAACCCGCCAGAGCGGTGCAGGCAAGGGCAATTGCTGACACAACTGAAAAACGCATGATACCCGTACACAAAACTCAGGCGTTCTACAGCCAAACAAAAAAGGTTGCAGAAATGCCATCAACCAACACTCGCAACGCTCCTCCCGAGCAATTTGCTAACCAAAGATTACCGCACAAAGCTGAATCCAAAGTTTACGAAAGGCTTAAATGCAATCGAACGAAAGAGTGGGGATTAGTCAGATACTATGAAATTAAAACAATATGTTACATATCTAATTTAATATTCTACATCAAATATACAAAACTGCAGCAATTGAATGCGCATAAATTTTTAGGGTTTTAACGGAGGTGTCAGGCACTCTTTACGTTGCGATCTAAATCCTGCTCAAAGACTTGCTCTGCATATGGCTTTGGCTTCACGCTTTCGACCTGGATCATGAGATCGGCGATTTTCTGAGGATCTGAAATACCACATTCATAAATCTGGATGATTTCGCGCGCCATTTCATCCTTCTGGGGGGAGGTTATCGGGCAACGCCCCAGACGCTGGCACGTCTCTATGAAGGCCGCCTGCAACTGTTCAAGTTCAGCGGGCTTGAAACGCTTGAAATAATAATCTCTCGAAAACGGCATATCAATTCATTCGCAGTTTGGTCGTGATTGACCGAATTTCATTACCTGGACGATAGCTTAAGAGCACTTATCGATCTGATTGCACCAGATAGGCGCTCTATTTCTTTGTCTTAACGTACATCTTGTCCGAAAACCGCTTCAAATTTATCGGGATGCAATCTAAAGGCATGTCCTTAGTAAATCTGGATGCACTACTACCATACATGTGGATAGTTTACATTCAGTAACTGGTTTCAACTGCGCATAAGTTCTACTCGCGCTGCGATTGCAGCAATTTTTTCTGGGTCGCACTCACCGGATTGAAACGTCCTGATAATGGCGCGTGCAAGATCGTCTTTGGCTTCATGTGTCGTTGGACAACGCTCCAACAATGCACAGCTTCGGTTATAAGCGACTTGCATCAACTGCAAGTCCTCGGGCGTGAACGTTCCGTAATACTGGCTGCCTTTAAATGGCATGGTGTTCTCCCCCTGAATTATTTGATTGAAGCTCTAATTTCAAAGGAAAGCAACAGCATTTTAAAGCGCGCCTGACAAACTGCTTTTGCGATATATCCGCCTGGAACCCAAACCTTCACAAGTCTTAGAGGCAGCTGTATAAGCCGAGCCAAAAGTGCAATGAAAAGGATAGGATAGTGAAAATCGGCGTCGTTACAGTTTCTGACCGTGCAAGCCGCGGCGAATACGAAGATTTGAGCGGTCCGGCAATCGAATCCTGGCTTAAAAGCGCGATTGTAACGCCGTACGAAATCGTCAGACGTGTCATTCCTGACGGAATGGAATCCGTGCGCGACACACTGATGGATCTCGCAGACAATGTCGGATGCGATTTGATCCTCACCACAGGCGGTACAGGCCCAAGCCCACGTGATGAAACACCCGAAGCGATGAAGGCCATTTTACATAAAGAATTGCCTGGGTTTGGCGAACAGATGCGCCGGGCAAGCCTCGAGCAAACACCGACTGCAATCCTCTCTCGTCAGACTGCTGGCAGTCGCGGCAAGAGCTTCATACTCAATCTGCCGGGCAAACCCGTCTCCATCGCTATGACCTTACAGGCCATTTTCCCGGCTGTGCCTTATTGCCTCGATTTAATTGGAGCAGGCCGTATTGAGACCGATCCGGCCGTTGTCAAAGCCCATCGTCCGGGCTGAAATTTAGAACCGAATATCCGTTGCGCGGAATTAGAAACTATCGCTAAGCCGCTGTCGCGACGAAATTGCGCAACCCAGCCTTGCGCTTTTGCATGATATGCACACTTGCATTTCCCCGATTTGAAGCTGAGTATTAGCGAAAAGAAGGGGAATTAAGTGAAGCCATTCGATGAGATGCTCAATCATGGCGGGAGTGTCCGCCAACCATACGAATTTCTCAAGCAGTGGCTCGACCAGCAGGATCAACACAAACTTCTGCAGAAAACGCAGGATGCCGAGAGCGTCTTTCGCAAGACGGGCATTACCTTTGCGGTTTATGGCGACGAAGATGCAGCAGAGCGACTGATCCCATTCGACATCATTCCACGTATCATTTCAGGCCAGGAATGGCGACGGCTTTCACAGGGCATTGAGCAACGCGTCATGGCGCTCAATGCTTTTCTGGACGATATCTATCATCGACAGGAGATTGTCAGGGCAGGGCGCATCCCCAAGGAACTCATTACCAATAATGAGGCTTTCCTGCCGGAGATGATCGGATTTCGCCCACCCGGTAATGTCTACACGCACATCATCGGTGTCGATATCGTGCGTACGGCCGAGAACCAGTTCTATGTGCTCGAAGACAATGCCCGCACGCCTTCCGGTGTGTCTTATATGCTGGAAAACCGCGAAACCATGATGCAGCTCTTCCCGGAGCTGTTTCAGAATGTGAAGGTTCGCCCGGTCGAGAACTATCCGCAATTGCTGCGCCAATCACTGGCAAGTGTGGCACCACCCGGAACACAAGGCGTGCCGACGGTGGCAGTGCTGACGCCCGGCATCTACAACTCGGCCTATTTCGAGCATGCCTTCCTGGCGGATCAAATGGGTGTGGAGCTTGTAGAGGGGAGTGATCTGCGCGTTGTGGATGGGCGTGTCGCCATGCGCACGACAAAAGGTTATCGCGCAATTGATGTGCTTTATCGCCGTGTCGATGATGATTTCCTTGATCCACTGACATTCAGACCAGATTCCACGCTGGGTGTCGCAGGCATCATGGATGTCTATCGGGCAGGGAATATCACTATTGCCAATGCACCCGGGACCGGCATCGCAGATGACAAGGCGATCTATTCCTACATGCCGGAGATCGTGGAGTTTTATACGGGCCGCAAGGCCATTCTTGAAAACGTGCCGACCTGGCGCTGTTCGGAGCCGGACAGCTTGGCTTATGTGCTCGATAATCTTGCCGATCTCGTGGTCAAGGAAGTGCATGGTTCCGGCGGCTATGGCATGTTGGTCGGCCCAGCAGCGACCAAGGCCGAACGCGATAGCTTTGCGGAGAAGCTGAAAGCGCGCCCTCGCAACTATATTGCACAACCGACATTGGCACTTTCAACGACACCTATTTTCACCGAAAGCGGCCTTGCTCCACGTCACGTTGATTTACGGCCGTTCGTACTGGTTTCGGACCGCATTCGTATTACGCCCGGCGGATTGACGCGTGTAGCGCTGAAGGAAGGCTCTCTCGTTGTGAATTCCAGTCAGGGCGGCGGCACGAAGGATACTTGGGTACTCGACGACTAAGGCGCGTCTCCCCAAAGCGGGAACCGGTTTTGGGAAAAGGCATGCTTTAAGGACAGTTTTTGGAATTGCGCATCAAAACCGGCGATAAGATCGGAGCGTGTGGAAGGGGAATGAATTTATGCTTCTTGGCCGTACGGCAAACGGGCTTTACTGGATGTTCCGCTATATCGAGCGCGCTGAAAACATGGCGCGTCTGGTGGATGCGGGATTGCGTATGGCACTTACAAAAACATCGGATGCACCGGAAGAGTGGTCTTCTGTGGTGGTATCGGCAGGCGCAAGCCAGACATTCTCGGCAAAATATCACACGTATAATGCTGCCAACGTCGCCGACTTTCTGCTGCGCGACATGGACAATCCATCAAGTGTGATGTCTTGCATGGAAACAGCGCGTTCCAATGGGCGGATGGTGCGAACAGCGCTAACCCGTGAAGCATGGGAAAGCGTCAACGAAGCGTGGATGGTGCTTAAAAAATCGCTCTGCAAGCCACTGAAAGAAGCTGATCTGCCACCACTGCTCGATCAGATAAAACGCGAGACAGCGCTGATCCGGGGGGCCTTTCACGGTACGATGTTGCGCAACGAGATCTTCGATTTTGCGGGGCTCGGAACCTTCATTGAGCGCGCAGACAATACGGCACGCATTCTCGACGTGAAATATTATGTGCTTCTGCCAGCTGTTTCTTATGTCGGAACCACGCTCGACAATTATCAGTGGGAGTCGATCTTACGGTCAGTTTCCGCGCACCGGTCTTATCGCTGGGTTTATGACGGCGACTATCGTCCTGCGCATGTCGCTGATTATTTGATCCTTAACGGGCGTATGCCGCGATCACTCAACTATTGCTATCAGAGCATCAATGGTCATTTAAATTATCTGGCCAAGGATTATGGTGATAGTGCCGTTTGTCACCAGACCGGCGAGAAAATCTATGCCACTCTGCAAAATCAGGACATCGGTGCGATCTTCGATGTAGGCTTGCATGAGTTTCTGACCGATTTCATTTCCCGCAACAACCGGCTCGGCAACGAGATCGCTGAAACCTATAATTTTTATTGAGGTGATTGCTTGTTGCTCAATATCCGCCACGTTTCGCATTATCGATATGAAAACCCAGTTCCTTATGCAGTTCAGCGGTTGCGTCTGCGCCCGCCGACATTGCCCGGTCAATTGATCAAGCACTGGGAACTGAAAATCGAAGGTGGCGAGCCGGAAGTTTCCTATATTGATGGCTTTGGCAACAAGACTGATCTTGTCCAGCATGCACGCAATGTGAATGAGATCATCATAACGGCCAGCGGCAGTGTTGAAGTGGAAGATCGCGTCGGTGTTCTGGGTCCGGTCTATGGCTATGCGCCACTATGGCTGTTTGAACGCGAAACACATCTGACCACACCCGGTGAACGCATCCGGGCACTTGCTGGCGGTCTGGTGAAAAATCAGGATCGCCTTGCATTGCTACATGAACTGATGAATTCGGTTCATACCGCAGTGGCCTATATGCCTGGCACGACGAGCGTTGCGACAAACGCAGAAAGCGCACTTGAGGCGGGCAAGGGCGTTTGTCAGGATCACAGCCATATATTCCTGTCAGCAGCACGACTGCTTAAAATTCCGGCCCGCTACGTTTCCGGCTACCTGCTAATGGAAGGCACCGAGGAGCAGACGGCAAGCCATGCATGGGCGGAGGCGCATATCGATGGACTTGGCTGGGTAGGGTTTGATGCTGCAAACAATGTCTGCCCCAATGATCGCTATGTTCGTCTGGCAACGGGGCTTGATTATCGCGATGCCGCACCAATTTCCGGGGTAAGGCTTGGAGGCGCTGTCGAAAGTCTTGCGGTTCACATCAATGTAGGGCAGTGATTGTTTAAGATTATAGAGCGCCTGCCGGAAACTGCTGATGACTTATTGCGTTGGAATGAAAATTGATCGCGGCCTCGTATTTATGTCCGATACAAGGACAAATGCAGGCCTTGATAACATCTCGACATTCTCGAAAATGCGGAGCTGGAACAAAGCTGGCGAACGCGTGATCGTACTTTTATCAGCTGGTAATCTCGCCACTACGCAAGCCGTTGCCAGCCTGCTTGAAGAGCGCATGAAGGCTCCGGAAGACAGGCATCCATCGGTATTCGATGCCCCCTCCATGTTTCAGGTGGCACGTCTCATCGGCGATACGGTCAAGGAAGTCATCACAAACTCAGCGACTGGCGGGCAAAGTGCAGACGCATTCGGCGCATCGTTCATTCTGGGTGGTCAGATCAAAGGTGGACAGCCACGGCTCTTCTATATCTATCCTGAAGGCAATTTTATCGAAAGCTCGGTCGATACGCCATTTTTCCAGATTGGCGAGAACAAGTATGGCAAGCCAATTCTGGTGCGTGCCTATCAGGAGACGATGAGTTTCGAGGACGCAGTGAAGCTTCTGCTGGTTTCATTTGACTCGACGCTAAAGGCAAACCTCTCGGTAGGTCTGCCGCTCGATATGCAGATTTACGAGACCGACAGCCTCAAGCTCGGCGAACACAGGCGCTTTGAAGCAAGCGACCCTTACTATCAGACAGTTTCGGAAAGCTGGTCTGAGGCGCTGAAGTCAGCGCTCGAACAGTTGCCGCCATTCAGCTTTGATAAATAGACAAAAGGCCGGATGCGTTAAAACATCCGGCCTTTCTATTTTATATCAAGGCGGCTCAAGATGCTAACGCATCACGCCTTGATAAAGTTCAAGCGCCACTCGGGCTTAACCAAAGTCCAATGAGTTTCACTCAATGAAATTTGGTATTAGTCCTTAGTTACAGTCGCAACATAGTTCGCATCAGCGACCATATCGAAGTTGTGAACGTTGGATGCTGTCACAGCCGTTTCGATCTGCTGATAAATGACCGTGATCGGGCTGTCTTCCTGAAACTTCTTTTGAAGATCATGGTATATGGCTTCCCGTTTGGTAGTATCGCGTTCCTCTGCCGCCGCCATGGTTTCTGCCGTCAGTTCAGGAATATCCCATGACGCTTGCCAGGCGGTTGTGCGCAGGTTCACTTCATCACCATTGTTCGGGTTGTTGGTGAATGTGACGGCATTGGTGTGCGGGTCCCAATAATCCGGTCCCCAGATACCTAAAGCGAGCTGATGTTTGCGCGCACGAACCTTGGTGGTCGTGAGCTTGCCATCGCCTTGCAGTATCTCAACATTAACCCCGGCCTTGGCCATGGTTTGCTGGATACTTTCAGCAATCCCGACATATGGCTGGTTGTTACGAACATCCAGCGTTATGCTCAGCCCATCTTTTAGCCCTGCCTTTTCAAGCAGTTCTTTTGCTTTCTCAACATCATACTTGAAAGGCTTGTCATCGACCGCGCCAAACATGCCTACCGGCAGGAAGGATTGATGTGTGCGGCCAATGCCCTTGATCAGAGTCGCTTCAATCGTGTCGTAATCGATCAGATACTTCAATGCCTGACGTACTTCCGGTTTGGCCAGCTCCGGCACATTCTGGTTCGCACTCAGAAAATAGATACGGCCCTTGGGCGCATTGATCACGCTGAACTTGGCATCTTTGCCCAGTTCTTCAATGTCACCGGGTTCGAGATTGCGGGCAATGTCGATATCCCCCGCCTGAAGCAGCAGGCGCTGCGAAACGCCTTCCTTGATGTGACGATAGATGACGCGCTTCATTGCGGGCTTGGTGTCAGCATAGTTCTCATTGCGTTCAAGAAGCATAACTTCATTGGCACGCCACTGTTTCAGAGCAAATGGGCCGGAACCGGCATAATTGTTTTTCAGCCACTCGTATCCAAAATCGGTGTCATAAGCATACGTGTCCGTCTTCTCGGTCTTCTGCTCGTGTTCCTTCACCAGTTTGCTGTCGACAATCGATGCAACGCTGGAGGTCAGGCAGTTCATGACGAAACTTGGTGCGAAAGCCTTGCCGGTGGTGAAAACGAATGTCTTGTCATCGGTTGCAACGACATTCTGGTCAACATTTTCAGCTGTGATGCCAAACTGACTCAGAATGAATGCAGGGCTTTTGTCGAGCTTGATTGCGCGCTGGAGCGAATAGGCAGCATCATGCGCGGTAATCGGGTTGCCGGACGCGAACTTAAGACCATCACGAATTTTGAACGTGATCGACTTGCCGTCGTCGGAGAAACTCCAGCTCTCAGCAATCTGTGGAATGATCTTGGTTGGGTCTTTCGTGTCTGTCGTCACAAGACGTTCATACGTGCTGGTCAGCATTTCAGACGTCGTGATTTCAAAGATTTCTGCCGGATCGAGCGAAATGATATCGTCGATACTCATTGCAATCACGAGCGTGTCGGATGGCGTGGCAGCTTCCACGGCTTTTGGTGATGCTGACAGGCAAAGCGCAAATGCCAGTGCTGCAGGAATGGACGCACGCATCAGTCTGGTGGTGAGCGTTCCGCGCTGCAAAGCAATAACGGGTAGTGCAGTTCCGAATTTCATATGTGTTCCCCTGGAGATCACGCCCATTCCCGGACGCGCTCATCAATTCTCTATTCGTTCCGGTGACGACTCTCCAGAACGCGGAAGTATTAGATTCCGTTTTTATAGGGGACACAATGGTGGGAAATACTTAGCCGCAAATAAAAAACGGCTGGAAAATTCCAGCCGTTTCACAAAGCAATAGCAAAGAATTATGCGAAGATTTTGAACCGTTCGGCATCATCCATGAACACCTTATCGCCAAAAGCCTGCTCATTCGAACCAAATGGCATTTGGGCGCGGAGCTTCCATGACGACGGAATATTCCAGGTTTTGGCAACTTCAGCATCGATCAGCGGATTGTAGTGCTGAAGGCTTGCGCCAATGTTTTCATTAGCGAGTGCCGACCAAACCGAAAGCTGTGCCATACCGCCAGCCTGTTCCGACCAAACAGGGAAATTGTCCGCATAGAGTGCAAAGTTATCCTGCAGGCCCTTAACAACACTCTGGTCTTCAAAGAACAGCACAGTGCCTGCACCGGCAGCAAAGCTGTCGATCTTGGCTTCGGTCTGCTCAAAAGCGTCAGCAGGAACGATCTTACGAAGTTCTTCCTTGGCGATGTCCCACAGCTTCTCGCTCTCAGCACCGAAGAGAACGATAGCGCGCGAGCTTTGCGAATTGAACGAGGACGGCGAATGCTTGATTGCTTCGCGGATCAGTTCAGCGGTCGCATCCTGGGAGAGGGGAAGGTTCTTGCCGAGTGCATATTGTGTACGACGCTTCTTAAGGGCGGCGATATAACTATTGCTCATCATCATTGTCCTGTTTTTACAGCGATTCTGTGCTGCGAACTTATTGCAGCGCTTGGGAAAATCTCATGCAAAATATTGTGATTTTAAAGCAAGGCGCCAGCCTGTATTTCTGAAACACACTGTCAACAGATGACACGTTTGTCCGCCAGACTGTCTCAACTCGTTGAACTGAACGACGGGGATTTTTGGGATAATTTGGCTTTTGTCTTTCGTTTCCATTCAAAATCTGACAAAATTTATCGGAATATGGGAACGTAAAAGGAAAAGTTGGTGTGAACCGCCGGTTCAAAACTGACTAAAGGTTACGAGGTCAGAATCGTTTGAAGTCATTCATTATTATCGGAGGCGGTGCGAGCGGTGTTCTTATGGCCGCACAATTGCTCGGCCGATCGGCTGAAACCATGGTTCGCATTTTCGAGCGCTCAGGTAGTTTAGGCGCAGGAATCGCTTATTCGACACAAAATCCCAACCATCTGCTGAATGTCCGCGCCAGCAATATGAGCGCGTTTCCGGATCAACCCGAACATTTTCTCAACTGGCTTCAGAACAATTCCCACGCCATAACAGAAGGCGAGTGGCAGCCGCAATCCTTCGCACCACGCACTTTCTATCGGCTCTACCTCAACGATCTGCTCAAGCCATATCTTGAGAGTGACAAGCCACGTATTTTCATTGAAAACTCAGACGTTTCCGACGTCTCTTATGACGGCATCCGACCGCAGGTAACGAACTCTAAGGGAGAAAGCTTCCCGGCAGATGCCATTATTGTCGCCACCGGCAATGAAGCCGCAATTGCTACTTCTGGTGGCCATGTCACAGAATACTGGTCCAGCAATGGCTATTTCGACATTCCTTCTGATCATTCAGTCGCTATTTTTGGCACCGGACTATCGATGATCGACAGCGTAATTTCGCTGCTCGACAGAGGACACAAGGGCCAGATTCATGCGATTTCCCGGCGTGGTCTGCTGCCTGCACGCCACGCACCGGCTGAACCATTCCCAATCGATGCGAGTACGCTGCCGGTTGCAGATGGATTGCCCGCGCTCTTGCATATTGTTCGTGGGATGATTGAGCAATGCGAGGCTGATGGCAAAAGCTGGCGCAGCGTCATCGACGGATTGCGACCTCACACGAAAAACATCTGGAGCAGATTGCCATTGAGGCAACGCCAGAGCTTTTTGCGCCATCTGCGACCGTGGTGGGACGTGCATCGTCATCGCATGGCCCCGGCAATCGCTGACCGTATTGAAGCCGCACAGCAATCTGGGCAACTTACAATTACTGCTGCCCATCTCGCTTCTGTTAAAAATAAGGCTGAACACATTGCAATTCGCTATCGTAAACGGCGGGGCGAGGGGCTTGAGGAGCTTGGCGTTCAAACGATCATCGATTGTCGTGGCGGAAGCTCACGATTTTCAACGACCCGCAATCCTGCACTGATAAGCCTGATGGAGCACGGACTTGCAAAGCCAGATGCCATTGATCTTGGCCTTGATGTAACAGCCGATCTGCAGATCGTGAATGCGCGTGGCGAACCGGCAGGGCCAATCTTCGCGATTGGACCGATAACAAAAGGCATTTTCTGGGAAGTGACGGCAGTGCCGGATATTCGGGTTCAGGCCGAAAGACTCGCCAGGACAGTTCTTGAAGGTTAGGAATCACTAATTCAATCAGCCCGCGCACACTGAGCATGCTGTCATTCGGCTGCAAAAATTGCGCGTCAATATGCCCGATAAAATGTGGTTGTGTAGAAAACTGGCCCCAAGGAGGCCGTTTTCTCGGGTGTTTGCAGACTAAAATGATTCAAAATATCGCGATAAGCCATTGAAAGCTATTGCCATAATAACTGCTAGCCGGTCATAATAAAGACATCGGAATAAATGATTCCTCGCGACATCTTACCGGAGCATTCCTGTTGCTGTTTTCATGAGCGGTGCCTGCTTCGGATCAACCTTGATTACGGAATGGAGGCCTGTGGCGCATGACGATGGACGGCAGAATGCTTTTCTTGCTTGTCCTTTTACCGTTTCTTGGCAGCGCCATAACAGGTCTATTCAAGGGCGTTGATCGCACCGGATCAGCGTGGTTTACAGCAGCCATAGCGCTTGTAGCCTTTGTCATCACAGCAAGCCTTTATCCTATCGTAGCTAATGGCGGCGTTGTTCGCGGATCAATTGACTGGCTTCCAAATTACGGCCTGAATGTAGCGTTTCGAATGGACGGTTTCGCCTGGCTTTTTGCCATGCTGATTACAGGCATTGGCCTGTTGGTTGTCATTTATGCGCGCTACTACATGTCACCGGAAGACCCGGTCCCCCGCTTTTTCTCGTTCCTGCTATCGTTCATGGGGTCGATGCTCGGCGTTGTGCTATCGGGCAATATTGTACTGCTCGCCGTTTTCTGGGAGCTGACCAGCATCTTCTCGTTCCTGCTCATCGGCTACTGGTATCACAATGCCAGCGCCCGTGATGGCGCACGTATGGCTTTGACAGTAACCGGTATTGGCGGTTTCTGTTTGCTTGCAGGCGTGCTTTTGCTCGGCCACATTGTCGGCAGCTATGATCTGGACAAGGTTCTCGAAGCAGGAAACGTCGTTCGCGCGCACCCGCTTTATACGGTCGCGCTTGTTCTTATTCTTATGGCGGCTTTTACCAAATCAGCGCAGTTCCCCTTCCATTTCTGGCTACCCAATGCGATGGCGGCACCCACACCGGTTTCCGCCTATCTGCATTCAGCAACGATGGTGAAAGCGGGTGTTTTCCTGTTGGCGCGTTTGTGGCCAGTCTTTGCCGGCACCGAAGAATGGTTCTGGATTTTGGGCCTTGCCGGCCTCACGACCTTGCTGATCGGTAGTTTCTTTGCGGTATTCCAGCAGGACCTCAAAGGTTTGCTGGCTTATTCAACCATCAGCAATCTTGGTCTTATTACAGCTCTGTTAAGCCTCGGCAGCCCGCTTGCCGCAGTCGCAGCGATCTTCCACATGGTCAATCACGCCATCTTCAAGGCGTCACTGTTTATGGCGGCAGGCATCATCGACCACGAAACCGGCACGCGTGACATGCGCAAGCTGAGTGGTCTGGCACGCGCCATGCCTTATACCGCAACGCTTGCCATGGTTGCGAGTGCTTCCATGGCTGGTGTTCCGTTGCTCAATGGTTTTCTGTCCAAGGAAATGTTTTTTGCCGAAGCTGTTGAAACACACATGGCTTCGTCGCTGGATACACTCACGCCATATATCGCGACGCTCGCCGGTATATTCACGGTCGCTTATTCAGTGCGTTTCATCTATTCGACCTTCTTCGGCCCTGCACCGCACGACCTGCCGAAACAGCCGCATGAACCGCCGCACTGGATGCGTCGTCCGATCGAACTTCTGGTCTTGCTCTGCCTGTTGATTGGTATCATTCCAAATATCGCAATCGGACCTTTCCTGCATTCGGCTGTGGTTTCGGTACTTGGAGATGCAACACCGCAATATAGCCTCTCAGTCTGGCATGGATTTAATCTTCCGCTGATGATGAGTATTGTGGCGATGATTGGCGGTATCATTCTGCATTGGGCGCTGAAAAACTATCTTGCGACCAGTGAAGACGGCCCCCCATTTTTCCGTCATTTGCAGGGACAGCGTATTTTCGAACGCGTGCTCGTTACCGTTTCCTGGAACTGGGCACGTAAGGCTGAAAACTTCTTCAGTACGCGTCGTCTCCAGCCACAGCTGCGCATTGTCGTGGCCGTTGCGCTCGTCGCCGCTGCATGGCCAATTTTCGAAGACGGCATCCATGCGGGTATGCTTGGTGTGCAGCCTGTCGATCCGATCTTTGCCGGTCTTTGGATTTTGGGTGGAGCCTGTGCGATTGGCGCTGCTTATCAGGCAAAATATCACCGTCTTGCAGCGTTGATCCTGCTGGGCGGGGCGGGGCTTATCACCTGTATTACGTTTGTCTGGCTCTCCGCTCCCGATCTCGCGGTCACGCAATTGCTGGTAGAAATCGTGACCACCGTTCTGCTTCTGCTCGGCCTGCGCTGGCTACCCAAGCGTTGGGAAGATCCCGAACCTATTCCGGTGAAGTTCGGCCCAAGACTGCGCCGCTATCGCGATTTCGCGTTGGCCATTGGCAGTGGCGTCGGTGTGTTTATCATCTCTTATGCAATGATGACCCGCCCATCGCCGGTTAGTATTGGCGATTATTTTCTGCAAAACGCCTATTCGGGCGGCGGCGGCAAAAATGTCGTGAACGTTATTCTGGTTGATTTCCGCGCCTTTGATACTTTTGGTGAAATCGCAGTTCTTGGCATCGTAGGCCTAACGGTTTTCGCACTGTTGCGCCGTTTCCGTCCTGCACCTGACAGCACCGGCTCGACTGCACAGCAGAAAATTCAGGACGCCTATGATGAAGCCATGGAAGACCGCGAAAAAGGTGAGACGCTCACCGACTATCTGGCTGTACCTTCTGTAATCATGCAGTGGCTGTTCCCGGTCATTATCGTACTCGCGGTTCACCTGATCCTGCGCGGGCACGACCTGCCGGGCGGTGGCTTTGCGGCTGGCATCACCTTGGCGGTTGCGTTCATCCTGCAATATCTTGCCGCTGGTACGCGTTGGGTTGAAGATCATCTGCGTATCCTGCCTGTACGCTGGATAGGCGTCGGGCTGCTTGTTGCAGCTGCGACAGGGGCGGGCGCATGGATATTCGGCTATCCGTTCCTCACATCCTTCTTCCAGTATGCCGAGATACCGAATATCGGAAAAATGCCCATCGCGAGTGCGCTCTTGTTTGATATCGGCGTCTTCGCTCTGGTCGTAGGTGCCACTGTTCTGATGTTGATCGCCCTGGCCCACCAGTCGATCCGTAAACATCGTGTTGAAAAAATTGCCGCTGCGAAGGAGGAGAACTGATGGAACTGGTTCTCGCTATAGCAATCGGCGTGTTGATGTCGTCTGGTGTCTGGCTGATCCTGCGTCCGCGCACATTTCAGGTGGCCATCGGTCTGGCGCTTGTGTCCTATGCGGTTAATCTGTTCATCTTTTCGATGGGCCGTTTGCGCACCAACGCACCGCCGGTGCTTGATTCCGGCATCAGTGTTCAGGCTGCGCAATATACCGATCCTGTGCCTCAGGCGCTGGTTCTGACCGCTATCGTTATCGGCTTTGCTATGACTGCGCTTTTCCTTGTCGTGTTGCTCGCATCGCGCGGAATGACACGCACCGACCATGTCGACGGCAAGGAGAATTGATGATGGACTGGAAATCACACCTCATCGTCGCACCCATTCTCCTGCCGCTTGTAACGGCTGCATTGTTGCTGATGTTCGATGAACGCAAGCGCAAGCTCAAAATGGCGATCAATACGATTTCCATCATGGGCCTGATCTACATCGCGTATACGTTGCTCGGTGTGGCCAGCGAAAAAGCGCCGGAAGCTTCGGTTTACCTGATTGGCAACTGGCCCGCACCATTCGGTATTGTGCTGGTTCTCGACAGGCTTGCTGCGCTGATGCTCATGCTGACCAGCGTGCTTGCTCTGGCGGCCCTCAGCTTTGCGCTTGCCCATTGGCACAAGGCAAGCCCGAATTTCCATACGATCTTCCAGCTGCTGCTGATGGGCCTGAATGGCGCATTTCTGACAGGCGATCTGTTCAATCTCTTCGTATTCTTCGAGGTTATGCTCGCAGCATCTTACGGCCTGGCACTGCATGGTTCGGGACCGGCGCGCGTCAAGGCGGGCATGCATTATATTGCGGTCAATCTGGTTGCGTCGTCGCTATTCCTGATCGGCGTCAGTCTGATTTACGGTGTGACGGGTACGCTTAACATGGCGGATCTCGCACAGAAGATTTCGCAGGTAACGCCGGAAGATCGCATGCTCCTTGAAGCAGGCGCTGCCATTCTCGCGGTCGCCTTCCTGGTGAAAGCAGGCATGTGGCCGCTCAATTTCTGGCTCGTGCCTGCTTATACGGCAGCGGCGGCTCCGATTGCGGCTATTTTCGCGATTATGAGCAAGGTCGGCATTTACGTTCTCTTGCGTCTTTCACCGCTCATGTTCGGTATTGGCGCTGGCGAATCCTACGGTTTTGGTAACGACTGGCTCTATTATGGCGGTATGGTCACGCTGGCTTTTGGCCTGATTGGCGTGGTCGCATCGCAGGCCATGGGGCGTCTTGCGAGCTACAGCATTCTTGTGTCATCCGGTACGTTGCTCGCAGCCATCGGCAGTGGCAATACCGCGATGACCGGTGCGGCACTCTTCTACATGGTCAGCTCCACACTGACGATTGCTGCTTTCTTCCTTCTGATCGAACTTGTCGAACGCGGTCAGGATGCGGCGGCAAACGTTCTTGCGGTCACAATGGAAGCCTATGGCGACGACGAGGAGGAAGAAGAGGAAGAGGAAGTTGGCGTCGTTCTGCCTGCTACCCTCGCCATTCTCGGCACCTGCTTTGCCATAGTAGCAATTCTTCTGATTGGCCTGCCACCGTTCTCTGGCTTCATTGCCAAGTTCCTGATCCTTGCAGCCGTTTTCAACGGCGATGGGGCAGCCCCGACCTTAGCTATGCCTGTCAGCCCTGCAAGTTGGGCACTGATAGCGCTTATCCTGCTTTCGGGACTTTCAGCGCTGATTGCGATGACCCGCACAGGCATTCGCACGTTCTGGGCCTCGCTTGAGGGCAATGTGCCGCGCGTTCTGGTCCGCGAAGTGGTGCCAATTGCCGGCCTTCTGGCCGTCTGTCTGGCACTGACCATCGCAGCAGGCCCGGCCATGGGATATATGGATGCGACAGCTCGTTCGCTGCACAATCCAAAAGACTACATCAACAGTGTCCTTAATGCGCCGCGTGTAGACGGAGAAACGGTGGAGGTAAAATGAGAAAAATTCTACCTTTCCCGCTACTCTTCTTATCTTTGATTGTGTTCTGGCTTCTGCTGAACGGGTTTACACGCGCGCAGTTGATCCTGGGTATCATTATTGCGCTCTTTGCCTGCCACGCGATGACAGCACTTCAGCCGCAGAAAAATCATCTGCGCTCGATCCCGACCATGTTGTGGCTGTTTTGGGCCGTCAGCATCGACATCCTCACATCGAACATTGCTGTTGTGAAGCTGATCCTGTCTCGGCGTAAGGAGCGTCACCCGGGCTTCGTGGTCATTCCACTCGATCTTGAAAATCGAACAGGACTGGCAGTCCTTGCTTGCATCATCACCACAACGCCAGGAACTGCCTGGGTTGATTACAACGTTGCCCGCAAGGCGCTGACAATCCATGTTCTTGATCTGGAAGATGCAAAAACCTGGCGAACAACGATCAAGCAGCGTTATGAACAGCCTCTTATTCGTATATTCGGAGCGCGAGACATAGTGAAAGAGGAGCAATCGGCATGAGCGCAGTTATTCTTTTCTGGTCACTGCTCGCTGCACAGATCATGCTCATAGCAGCCATGGGCTGTGTGGTTTATCGCTTGCTCATCGGACCACGCGCGCAAGATCGCGTACTGGCAACCGACGCCCTGTATCTCAACGCGCTTCTACTGCTGCTTACTTTCGGCATGCGTACAGGCAGCGTCATTTATTTTGAAGCCGCACTTATCATTTCGCTGCTTGGGTTCGTTGCCACGGTGGCACTTGCCAAATTTCTGATGCGCGGGGAGGTGATCGAATGATCGGAGCTGCTGATCTGCCCGTATGGGCCGCCATCGTCATTTCATTTTTTCTGGTTTCCGGCGCCTTCCTGACACTCGTCGGTTGCATTGGACTTGTTCGTTTCAAGAGTTTTTATGAACGCATTCACGCGCCGACAATTGGTTCTTCGTTCGGCGCCGGTGGAATCTTGATCGCTTCCATCATGTTTTTCTCCATCTTGCAATCCAAGCCGATTCTGCATGAAGTGTTGATTACCGTCTTTGTGGTCATCACAACGCCGGTAACGCTCATGTTGCTAAGCCGCGCGGTGATTCATCGTGATCAGACGCAGGACAGCAAAGAGCTTCCTTCATCTTCCGACCAGAAATGATGGTTGGAAGCATCGGCCTGAGGCATTTGGAGGAGTGCTGAAGGCTGCGGCCAATTGTCCATATGCACCTTGCATCCAGACATGCGGATTGAAGGTTGAAGCCATTTGAATTATCTGAATTTCAGTAATTTCTGAAAATTCAGAATTTACGGGAGAGAGAACTTGGAATTATCGCCAATTGTTCAGTCGTTTGTACTCCACTTCGGAGAGATGGGTAGCCGCTGGGGTATCAACCGTACGGTTGGACAGATTTATGCGCTGCTCTATCTATCGTCTGAACCCTTGTGTGCGGATGATATCGTTGATGCGCTTGGTGTTTCGCGCTCCAACGTTTCGATGGGCATCCGCGAGTTGCAGGGCTGGAATCTTGTGCTGCTGAAGCACATACCCGGTGATCGTCGCGACTTTTTCACGACCCCGGGCGACGTATGGCTGATTTTGCGAACGCTTGCGGAAGAACGCAAGAAGCGCGAAATCGATCCGACTTTGTCGGTGCTTCGCGAAGTTCTGATGGAGCAACCGGAAGGCGACAGCGACCGTTTTGCGCAAGATCGCATGAAGGACATGTATGCACTCATCGAGCGACTGACCAATTGGTACGACGACGTCAAGAAACTCGATACCGACAGATTGACCAGCCTTCTGGCGCTCGGCGCCAAGGTAACCCGCTTCCTGGAAACCACGGACAAGATCGTGGCGCTGGGACGCGGGAGAGCATCGGCCAAAAAGGAGCCTAAACGAGAGTGAAACCCGTTGTCCCCCGAACGGAAGAAACGGCACAACAAGACGGCGAAACACCAGACGACAAACGTCGTCCGCGTCGGCGTCCAGTTCCGTCTCTGTTGAAAACGGGGGCAAGGTTTCAGGCCGTGGCGGCACTTCTTTGGCTGCCACAGGCCGCACTTCTCGCCTATGGCGTGGGCTATCTCGCCAACACAGGCTTTGATGCCACAATCTATTATCTTGCTGCAGGGCTTTTTCTTATAGGCTGTTTGCGCAGCCTTCTGGATGCACACGGCGCAACGAAGGCTTTCGATGCAGCAAGAAGTGAACTAGCCAAGCTCCGGGAAAAAGCCGTAACTGCGTTATCGCAGCGTTCACCTCTTGATACATCTCGTCCATCTTCCGGAGAAGCTGCAAGCATACTCGCTGAGCAGGCAGAGATGGTTGTTCCTTATCTCTCTCGCTTTGTGCCGGTTCGCATTCGCGTCATGCTGGTTCCGTTGGCAATTCTTGCAGTCGTCCTGTGGTTTTCCTGGGTAGCAGCCCTGATCCTGCTGATAGCGGCACCTTTGATCCCGATTTTCATGGCGCTAATCGGCTGGCGTGCAAAAGCCGCCAGTGAAAAGCAACTCATTGCTTTGGGCGATATGAACGGTTTTCTGCTCGATCGTCTGCGTGGGCTTGCAACAATTCGCAGTTTTAATGCTGTCGATATGACCGCAACACGTCTCCGCGATAATGCCGAGACGTTGCGCAGCAAGACAATGGTTGTTCTGCGTATCGCTTTCCTTTCATCAGCCGTTCTTGAGCTCTTTGCAGCTCTTGGCGTCGCTATGGTAGCGGTTTACATCGGCTTTCATCTGCTTGGGCCTCTGGGCTTTGGTGCATGGGGACATAAGTTGAGCCTCGCTGAGGGCTTATTCATTCTCCTCCTTGCCCCCGCATTCTTTGAACCTCTGCGCGATCTCTCCGCTGTTTGGCATGACAGGGCGTCAGGTGAAGCTGCCATTGATGCGCTCGAAGAGCTTGCAAAGCACGAAATGCCAGTGGTCGGAGGCACAGTAGTCGGCGGCCCAGTAGTCGGCGGCATTGAAGCTGCGGAAAAGGTCGGGAACGTACCTTCGTTGATGCTGCGAAATATCCGTTTTCGGTACTCCACGGGTGAAGATGTGTTCGCCAGCTTTAATCTGGATATTGAACCGGGTGAGCATGTAGCGCTTCTCGCGCCGAGTGGTTATGGCAAATCGACATTGCTCGCCTTGATTGCCGGACTGGCAGCCCCCCAGGAAGGAGAAATCCGTATTGGCGGTGTTGTACTTCAGGATGAAACGGCCACAAGTCTCCGGGCGAGAATGCGATGGGTCGGTCAGAGGCCACATATTTTTGCAGGAAGTGCCCGACACAATATAACTCTCGGTCGCGATGCTGATGCTGAGAAAACCGCCTCGATAATCAACCAGATGGCCTTGAGCCATGTGGCAGGCATTACCGGAACCGGTGTGATCGGCGAAAACGGTGCGGGACTTTCCGGTGGCGAAGCACTTCGATTGGCCTTGGCACGCATCGCTGTGGATCAGGACGCCGATATCATTCTCGCTGACGAGCCAACGGCGCATCTTGACCATGAAACGGCGAACCGTATCGCCAACACTCTGATCAGCCTCGCTAAAGGCAAGACGCTCATCATTTCGACGCATGATGAGAAACTCGCAAGCCGTATGGATCGCATTGTTCGGCTCGATGATTTGAGTGGCGAAGCCCAAGTCTGGCAGAAGAGGGCAGCAGAATGAACGGACTTCAATCGCTCCGCCCAATCCTGCAACTTTTCTTCCGCACAAAAGGGCTGATGCTTTACGCGGGCATTGCAGCTGCAACAGCGACGGTTCTCACAGGCATTGCTCTGCTCGGCCTTTCAGGGTGGTTTATCACGGCCACCGCTATCGCTGGTTTGAGTGTTGCAACAGCCGTAGTCTTCGATGTTTTTGCACCAGCTGCCGGTATTCGTCTTCTTGCAGTTTTACGTACGGGTGCACGCTATCTGGAGCGCCTTGTAACGCATGATGCGACGCTCGCCATTCTTGCAGCGCTGCGCGAAAAGCTGTTCCGAAGCTGGGCTCGTCCGGCAGCGGCGAATGCATTGCTCAAACGGCCAGCACGGCTTCTGTTCCGACTAACCGCGGATATCGATGCGCTTGATTCACTCTATCTACGCGTCCTCGTACCAGCAGGTGCGGCGCTTGCAACCGCACTTATTACCGGTGTGGCGCTTGGCCTGATGCATCCGCTTTTTGGTCTGATCATTGCGTTGACGCTGCTTTTTGTCGGACTTGGACTGCCGCTTATTGCAGCCAGGCGTGCTGAAAAGCCTATGCGTCGGCGCGCCAAAGGCACCGAAGCGCTGCGTGCGCGGACAGTCGATCTGGTTGCAGGGCAGACTGAACTCATCATGGCTGGGCGGACGGACAGTCAGAATGCAAGCATCATGCGAGCCGATAGCTACATCGCATCAAGCGACCGCGTTCTCAACCGTATTGAAATTTCGACCGGTGCCGGTCTTGGCGTCCTCCATGCGGGTCTCCTCGCAGGTGGACTGGTTAGCGCCGGGTTTCTTATGCAAGCTGGATTGATTAATGCTCCTGTGGCTGCTCTCGCACTGCTGATTATCCTTGGCGCAATGGAACCATTTGCAGCACTGCGCCGTGGCGCAATGGAACTCGGTCGCACCATACTTGCTGCGCGCCGTGTAGCTCCCGCACTTGAAGCATCCGATAGGCTTCAAGTGCTGGCATCACCTGCAAAGGGCTATGCTGTGAACCTGAAACAGGTCACCGTTCGCCATGAAGGTGTTGTAGCGAAAGCTCTTGATATGGTTGATCTGAGCATTGCCGAAGGCGAGCACCTAGCGATCATCGGCACCAGCGGCGCTGGTAAATCTACTCTTTTCAATCTGCTGGCAGGCGAGATCAGCGCCGAGAATGGCAATGTCCGAGTTTTACCAGCACGACTTCTGACGCAACAAACCGAGCTTTTCAAAGACAGTCTTCGTAACAATCTCAAGCTCGCGAAGTCAGATGCAAGCGATGCGGAGCTAAACGCCGCATTGGAAGCCGCCGGTTTAGGCGACTTCATGAAAGCCCAGACCGAGGGACTGGATACTGTTCTGGGCGAGGGGGGACTTGGGCTCTCTGGTGGTCAGGCCAGACGCCTAGCTTTGGCCCGGCTGTTCCTGACAGACGCTCCTTTATGGCTCCTTGATGAGCCCACTGAAGGGCTCGATCAGGCTACCGCCGAGGATGTGCTTTGTCGCCTTGATGAACAGGCCAAAGACCGAACCTTGTTGATAGCGACGCATATTCAACGCGAAGCACGCATTTGTGATCGTGCGATTGTTTTGGATCAAGGCGTGCTCATTAACTCGATGACCAAAGGAGAACCCTCGTTCGAAGAAGCCCTCAAATCCTTGAGGTGAAATTTAAGTAGGGGGGCTGTGAGCCGGCCCATCGTCGGTAACAGCTCATAACATCAGGAGGGCCGGACTTGCCGGCTTAAAGAGATGGAATTCGATATTGTCTCCCTGTCGAGATTGCAGTTTGCAATCACGGCACTTTATCACTTCCTCTTCGTACCTCTGACATTGGGTCTATCCGTGCTGCTTGCCATCATGGAAACCGTTTATGTCATGACCGGAAGGCTCATCTGGCGGCAGATGACCAAGTTCTGGGGTACGCTGTTTGGTATCAACTTCGCTATGGGCGTCGCTACCGGCGTTGTGATGGAGTTCCAGTTCGGTATGAACTGGAGTTATTACAGCCATTATGTAGGCGATATTTTCGGCGCGCCTCTGGCGATCGAAGGCTTGATGGCCTTCTTCCTTGAAGCAACCTTCGTGGGTCTGTTCTTCTTCGGTTGGGATCGCCTTTCCAAGATCGGGCACCTTATGGTGACCTATGCCATTGCTGCGGCTTCAAACTTCTCCGCGCTCTGGATTCTGATAGCAAATGGCTGGATGCAGAACCCGGTCGGCTCGGCTTTCAATCCGGAAACCATGCGCATGGAAATTACCGATTTCTTTGCAGTTCTCATGAACCCAGTGGCACAAGCGAAGTTCGTCCATACAGTTTCGGCTGGTTATGTAATCGCTTCGGTTTTCGTACTCGGCGTTTCAGCCTGGTATCTGCTAAAGGGGCGCTCAATAGAGCTTGCCAAGCGGTCGATGACTGTTGCGGCATCTTTCGGTCTTGCGGCGTCTCTCTCTGTGGTAGTTCTCGGCGATGAAAGCGGCTATCTCGCCAACGAACATCAGAAGATGAAAATCGCGGCCATCGAAGCCATGTGGGAAACAGAGCCAGCCCCGGCTTCCTTTACCCTCTTCGGTTTTCCAGATCAGGAAGCGCGTGAAACCCATTTTGCCGTGCATATTCCCTGGGTCATGGGCCTGATCGGTACACGCTCGCTCACAACGCCGATTGAAGGCATCGAACAGCTTGTCGAAAATGCGCAAGGGCATATCCGCAAGGGTATCATCGCTTATGACGCGCTTCAGAAAATCCGTGCCGCAGGCGATACGAGCGCTGTGCCACAGGATGTTAAGGACTTGTTCGCCGACAACAGCCAGTGGATGGGCTATGCGCTGCTCTTGAAGCGTTATGTCGATGATCCGCGTCAGGCGACAGATGCACAGATTACACAGGCGGCCAACGATACGGTTCCAGGCGTTCTGCCACTGTTCTGGGCATTCCGCATCATGGTCGGTATAGGCTTCTTCATGATCCTGTTGACCGGCACATTCTTCGTGCTGTCGGCACAACGTAAGCTGGATCGCTATCCGTTCCTGCTGAAAGTTGCAGTATTCGCAATCCCACTTCCCTGGATCGCCGCCGAGATGGGCTGGATCGTTGCCGAATTCGGACGACAGCCATGGATTATTGAAGGCATTCTGCCGACAGCAGTTGCCGTCTCCAATCTTGGTGCTTCAACGGTTCTTCTCACCATCGCCGGATTTGTCGCGATCTATACGGTCCTCTTCATCATAGAAATGGGCCTGATGTTGCGCGCTATCAAAGCCGGTCCTGAACCCGATAGCAAACCAGAAGCAAAGCTTGCACCTGTAAGCATTGCGCCAGCGGAGTAAAAATTATGATACTCAGCGATTTATTGGACTATGAAACACTCCGCATCATCTGGTGGGTGCTGCTCGGTGTATTGCTGATCGCCTTTGCCGCGATGGACGGCTTCGATCTCGGTGTCGGTATATTGTTGCCATTTGCGGGCAGAACCGACGTGGAACGCCGCATTGTCATCAACACGATCGGCCCCGTATGGGAAGGCAATCAGGTGTGGCTGATCCTTGGCGGTGGCGCTATATTCGCCGCCTGGCCTCCACTTTATGCCGTATCTTTCTCAGGCTTCTACCTGGCGATGTTCCTCATATTGTTCGCCCTGATCCTGCGTCCGGTTGGCTTTAAATTTCGCTCGAAGCGCGATAGCGTTGCCTGGCGTACAGGCTGGGACTGGGCGCTGTTCATCGGCGGCTTTGTGCCTTCATTGATCTTTGGCGTTGCAGTCGGAAATGTATTGCAAGGCGTTCCATTCCGATTCAACGACGATCTGCAGATCTTCTATGACGGAACATTCTTCGGCTTGCTCAATCCGTTTGCTCTTCTTTGTGGCGTCCTTTCTGTCACGATGATGACGATGCTCGGAGCAAGCTGGCTGGTGCTGAAGACCACTGGCGAAGTGCAGGCACGAGCGCGTTCATATGGCAGTATTGCTGCGCTGCTAACGACCGTACTCTACGTGGTGGCAGGCATCATCAGCTGGTTCTGGGTGTCGGGATATGCCATCACAAGTACTGTGGTGACAGGTGGACCATCCAACCCACTACGCAAGGCTGTTGAACTCGATCATGGTGCCTGGTTCGTCAATTATATGAACTACCCGGTACTGCTGATCGCGCCTGCACTCGGTATTCTCGGTCCGCTACTGCTCTTCATCATGCTTCGCAGTAAACGAGAAGTAACTCCGATACTTGTCGGGCAACTATCCGTCTTCGGCATCATAGCCTCGGTCGGCGTTTCGATGTTCCCGTTCATTCTGCCATCTTCGATTGATCCTCGGTCGAGCCTGACGGTCTGGGATGCTTCGTCAAGCCACATGACTTTGTTCATCATGCTGGTGGTGACGTTGATCTTCCTTCCGCTTATCGTCGCCTATACCTCATGGGTTTACAAAGTTCTGTGGGGCAAGGTTGATAAGGAAATGATCGAAGACGAGAGCAACCACGCTTATTAGAGCGCCCGATAAATCCAAACTGAGAAAGGAAGAGCAAAATGTGGTATTTCTCCTGGCTTCTGGGCCTGCCGCTTGCTGTAGCTTTCGCCGTATTAAACGCCATGTGGTATGAGTTGATGGATGATAGGGTGCGCAAGCGCCTTGCTGGCGACCCAACCGCTGACCTGGCGCGCGAAGGCACCAAGCATCATTGATGTTTTAAAGTAAAATGGCCCGGAAACGGGCCATTTCTTTATTTGACGTCAAAACCAAATCAATTCCCGCAATCCGACAACCAACACGCCATTAGAGCGCATTTCGATCTGATTGGATCAGATCGGCGCTCTAACTTCTACTATTTTAAGCATAATCTTATCGATCCTCGTTTCACTCCGGTCGGATTATGCTCTAGAGCTGTGGACAAAATGCCTCACATGGGAGTAAAGCGCCAAGTTTTCTTTCTGCTCACATCGTAATCGTACCAATAGGTACTGACGTATTCGTCAATGTAAAGAAATAATATTGCGCTGTATGGACACATTCTTATCATTAAAAACGTATATGAAATCAATTGTATAAGCTTGTTTCGATAGTGGGTTTCAGCGACCTTTATTTCTCTTCGGAACCGTCCAGATTTTTATGGAATGCGATTAGCGAAGAATAATCTTGCTTTATTCTGAAAGCCGTTCCACCCTGAATGAAGTGAAATCGGAGGAGGAAAACCGGCTTCACGTCGCATGGGAGGAATGAAGCCAGTCTGTTTGGGACTAGCTATCGGTCGAGCGCAGATGCTTTGCCAGAACAAAATCAAAATCCACCCGTTCGACATTTTGTGCCAATTTGCGAGGTATGCCCGCATGAGCGACGATGTCGTCCTTTCCCTGCATGTTCCTGAACCGGAATGGCGGCCCGGCGATGTGCCGGATTTCTCCCATGTCAAAATCCCACGTGCAGGCAGTGTCCGCCGTCCCGAAATAGATGAAAAGCCGGAAGCCATGCGCGATCTGGCGTTCAGCATCATCCGGGTGCTCAATCGGGATGGCGAGGCGGTTGGTCCATGGGCTGGAACCCTTACAGATGATGAGCTGAAAGAGGGTCTGCGTCATATGATGATACTGCGCGCTTACGATGCGCGCATGATGATGGCACAGCGGCAGGGCAAGACCTCGTTCTATATGCAGCATCTGGGGGAAGAAGCGGTCAGTTGTGCTTTCCGTAAGGCGCTGCGTAAGGGCGATATGAATTTCCCGACCTATCGACAGGCGGGACTTCTCATCGCTGATGATTATCCGCTCGTCACGATGATGAACCAGATTTTCTCCAACGAACAGGACCCGCTGAAAGGTCGCCAGCTTCCGGTGATGTATTCATCACAGGAACACGGCTTCTTCACCATCTCCGGCAATCTCGCCACGCAATATACGCAGGCCGTCGGCTGGGCCATGGCATCGGCCATCAGCCACGACACCAAGATCGCCGCTGCGTGGATTGGCGATGGTTCGACCGCAGAAAGTGATTTTCACGCAGCACTTGTTTTCGCTTCGACCTACAAGGCGCCTGTGGTGATGAACATCGTCAACAATCAGTGGGCGATCTCGACATTTCAAGGCATTGCACGCGGCGGCTCCGGTACGTTCGCGGCGCGCGGCCATGGCTTCGGCATTCCGGCCCTACGAGTTGACGGCAACGATTATCTGGCTGTTCATGCCGTGGCCAAATGGGCGGTCGAACGCGCGAGACGCAATCTTGGCCCGACCATCATTGAATATGTAACTTATCGCGCCGGTGGGCATTCAACATCCGACGATCCATCCGCCTATCGTCCCAAAGCTGAAAGCGATGCATGGCCTTTGGGTGATCCAGTTCTGCGATTGAAGAACCATCTCATTTTGCGCGGTGTGTGGAGTGATGAGCGCCACAAGCAGGCCGAAGCGGAAGTGATGGACATGGTTGTGGCGGCCCAGCGCGAAGCAGAGGCCATCGGCACATTGCATGACGGGCGCAAGCCTTCCATGCGCGACATGTTTGAGGATGTCTACGCAGAGACACCGCCACATTTGATCCGCCAGCGCCATGAAGCGGGGTTCTGAGACATGACCAAGACGACAAAAATGACGATGATCGAGGCCATTCAGAACGCCCATGACATTGCCATGGAGCGCGATCAGAAGGTTGTCGTGTTCGGTGAGGATGTAGGTTACTTTGGCGGTGTGTTTCGGTGCACCGCCGGTTTGCAGAAAAAATATGGCAAAGAACGCTGCTTCGACGCACCGATCAGTGAGCTTGGTATTGTCGGTACGGCCATCGGCATGGCGACTTATGGCTTGCGCCCCTGTATCGAAGTGCAGTTCGCGGATTATGTCTATCCGGCCTATGACCAGATCGTCTCGGAAGCGGCGCGCTTGCGCTATCGTTCGGCGGGTGAATTTACATGCCCTCTGGTGATCCGTATGCCGTCAGGCGGCGGCATCTATGGCGGGCAGACACACAGCCAGAGCCCGGAGGCGCTTTTCACCCATGTTTCGGGGTTGAAAACGATAATGCCTTCAACGCCGGCCGACGCGAAAGGCCTGCTCTTGGCAGCTATCGAAGATCCTGATCCAGTCATCATGTTTGAACCGAAGCGGCTTTATAACGGCCCGTTCGATGGTCACCACGATAAGCCAGTCACGTCCTGGAAAAAGCATGATCTGGGCGATGTGCCTGAAGGTTATTACACTGTACCGCTTGGCAAGGCTGCAATCCGTCGTGAAGGCAATGATGTGACCGTGCTGGCATACGGCACCATGGTTCATGTCGCTCTCGCAGCCGCAGAAGAGACAGGCGTCGATGCTGAAATCATCGATCTGCGCACGCTTCTTCCGCTTGATACAGAAACCATCATGGCTTCTGTCAAAAAGACCGGACGCTGTGTGATCGTGCATGAAGCAACGCTTACCTGTGGCTATGGAGCGGAGCTTGCAGCCCTCGTGCAGCGTGATTGTTTCTATCATCTCGAGGCGCCAATCGTTCGTGTGACCGGCTGGGACACGCCATATCCACATGCGCAGGAATGGGCCTATTTCCCTGGTCCTGACCGGGTCGGCCGCGCGCTCACATCGATCATGGAAGTCTGAGGGGAGAGAAACATGGCTCATTTTACAATCAAACTCCCCGATGTTGGCGAAGGCGTTGCAGAGGCCGAACTTGTCGAATGGCATGTGAAAGTTGGCGATATTGTGCGGGAAGATGATCTTCTTGCCGCCGTCATGACCGACAAGGCAACAGTGGAAATTCCATCGTCACGCGGCGGCAAGGTCATCGCCATCAATGGCGAAGTCGGTGAAAAGATCGCCGTAGGCTCTGAACTGGTCCGTCTAGAGATCGAGGGCGGTGCGACTGAAGAAAAGCCTGTCGAAAAAATCGAGAAAAATCCGGCTCCAGCGACGGTGGAAACGGTCAAAACACAAGCACCAGCTCCTGAAACACCCGTTCTTCTGCAAACGCCGGTTCCTCCAAAAGCGGCTGCCCCCAAGCGTGAAGCCACAAGCCGTGCATTCTCTGGCGCAGGTCCAGTACGCAGCGAGGGTGAAAGGCCGCTGGCAACACCATCCGTCAGACTACGCGCCCGAGATGCAGGCGTCGATTTGCGTCGTGTTCGCGGCACAGGTCCGGCGGGACGTATCACGCATGAAGATCTCGACCTCTTTTTCCAGCAGGAAACTGGCGGGGCACCGGCTCTGTCCGGTTACGCAACCGATACCTCGGTCAATGAGATCAAGGTCATCGGGCTTCGACGCAAAATTGCTGAACGCATGGCGGAAGCCAAACGTCATATCCCGCATATCACCATCGTCGAAGAGGTAGATGTCACGCAGCTCGAAGAACTGCGTACGGGTCTTAACAATGAGAAGAAGGAAGGGCGTCCGCGGTTGACGCTGCTGCCTTTCGTCATCCGCACAATCGTCAAGGCTGTGAAAGAGCAGCCGGGACTGAATGCACATTTTGACGACGAAGCCGACATTATCCGTCAGTTCGGTGGCGTGCATATAGGGATTGCCACGCAAACGCCGAACGGGCTGATCGTTCCGGTCGTGCGTCATGCTGAAAGCATGAGTGTGTTTGCGGCAGCAACCGAGCTCACGCGCGTCACTGAAGCTGCACGCAATGGCACTGCAAAGCGCGAAGAACTGTCCGGCTCCACAATCACAATCACATCGCTCGGGCCGCTCGGTGCAATCGCCACGACACCAATCATCAATCGACCGGAAGTTGCGATTGTCGGCATTAACAAGATGGCCGTCCGCCCGATGTGGGACGGTACACAATTTGTGCCGCGCAAGATGATGAACCTTTCGTGCAGTTTCGACCATCGCGTGATCGACGGCTGGGACGCCGCTGTCTTTGTACAGAAACTAAAAAGCCTGCTCGAAACACCTGCGATGATCTTTGTGGAAGGCTGACACTATGAGTGAAATTTCCTGCAAACTTTTGATCATTGGTGGTGGTCCCGGCGGCTATGTCTGCGGCATCCGCGCAGGTCAGCTTGGTATTGATACAGTGCTGATCGAAAAGAAGCGTCTCGGCGGAACGTGTCTGAACGTTGGTTGTATTCCGTCGAAGGCGCTGATCCATGCTGCAGACGAGTTTCATCGTCTCACAACATTCGCAAACAAGGGTTCCCTTGGCATTACGGCACAAAACCCCGCGATTGATTTTGCCAAAACGCTTGAGTGGAAAGACGGTATAGTCAATCGCCTCAACAGCGGCGTGGCAGGACTTCTGAAACGCTCTCATGTGCGTATGTTTCAGGGGCAAGCCCGGTTCATCGATGGCAAGACTGTACTGGTCGATACCGACACTGGGCGCCAGACAATCCACGCGGAAAATATCGTTATTGCGACGGGTTCTGTGCCGGTCGAAATCACCTCATTGCCGTTTGGTGGCAATATCATTTCATCGACCGAAGCACTGGCTCTCGAAAAGATACCCGAAAAACTGGCAATCGTTGGCGGCGGATATATCGGGCTCGAAATAGGCACCGCCTTTGCCAAACTCGGCTCGAAAGTTACTATCGTAGAAGCGACTGACAGGATTTTACCACAATACGATGTGGAACTGACGCGACCAGTCATGGCGCGATTGAAACAGCTTGGTGTTGAGGTGCTCACCAATACCTCCGCCAAAGGCATGAAAGCAGATGGCAAAGCGCTGGAGGTCACCACATCTGATGGCGCGACCCGTTCTATCGATGCGGACAAGGTTCTCGTCACCGTCGGCCGCAAGCCGCAGACGGATGGCTGGGGTTTGACCGAAATCCGGCTTGATATGGAAGGGCGTTTTATCCGCATTGACGATAAATGTCGCACATCCATGCGCGGTGTTTATGCAATTGGTGATGTGACCGGCGAACCGATGCTTGCTCACAGGGCTATGGTACAAGGCGAAATGGTGGCCGAGATTATTGCGGGCGGTAAACAGGTCTGGGACAAACGCTGCATTCCTGCAGTCTGCTTCACTGATCCTGAGATTGTGACAGTGGGCTTATCTCCTGATGAAGCCCGCAAGGCCGGATACAATATTCAGACCGGTATTTTCCCATTCCAAGCCAATGGTCGCGCAATGACCATCGAGAGGGAGGACGGTATGATCCGCGTTGTGGCGCGGGCTGATAATCACGTCATCCTTGGTATTCAGGCGGTAGGGGTCGGTATTTCGGAATTGTCAGCCGCTTTTGCTCAAGCGGTCGAAATGGGCGCGCGTCTGGAAGATATCGCAGGTACGATCCATGCTCACCCGACACTCAGCGAAGGCTTTGCCGAAGCCAGCATGAAGGCACTCGGCCACGCGCTCCACGTTTAATCCTTTGGCTTGCGCTCGTGCCGCCAGACAAAAATGGCGGCACCGGCAACCATTGCTGCAAGTGCAAACCATGTAATCGCATAGGAAAGATGGTTGTTGCGGAAAGTGACAACAGTCAGACCACCAATTGGCACGTTGCCTGGATTTGACTTTGCGTCAGCATCGATGAAATAGGGCGCTACAGTGCCAAGACCTTCCTTGGTTGCAAAAGCCACCACGTCGCGCGAGTTCCATTCATTGCGGTCGGGGTCATTGGGGCGAAGGAAAAAGCCATCCGGCTCAGGCATGCGCAGCAGACCAGTCACGGTTGTCTCACCTGCAATCTGTATTTCGACCCGCAATGCAGGATCGCGCCTAGCATCCGGTATAAATCCACGATTGATAAATGTCAGAGCACCATCATCAGAGCTCATAGGAGTAAGAACCCAAAAGCCTGATCCGCGCTCGGTTAGCGCACGGACGAGCACTTCCTTGTCGTTAAGATAGGTTCCCGTCAGCACGACATGCCTGTATTCATCTTCAGCCTGATTGACATTGGCCCAGTCATCACGCCCCGGCGCTGCAACTGGCTCCGCATGCACCCGCGCATCGACGCGCGCAATGAGATCAAGCTTCCATTGCAAGCGCTCTACCTGCCAAATTCCCAGACCAAGAAACAAGGCAAAGAAACCCACAGCCAGAACTGACAAAAAGCCGAGGAAGAAACGCGATTTCTTCTTTTGAGGGGCTTCGTTCATTTCGGCCGGGGCGGACATGGCAATTTCCTGATCTTGGGGGAGGGTAAGCTGCCCTCAGATACCCCAGATGGCATATTTAAGAAAGTGCAGCGCACGGCAAAAGAATGTTACTGAGAAGCGCTCTTAGCCAAAAAAACAGCGCCGTATGTCCTCTTAGCGGACATGGCGCTGGCATTTATAAATTGGGTTATGCGCTTTTATGAACTCTGCGTCTGCGATGCGAATAACCACCTTTAGAAAGGCGCAAAACATTGCAAACCTGTGTCCGATCTTCGGACGGCTTTTCCATCTGGGATTTTATGTTTAGCAATGCCTGCTGTGTGACCACTCGATCTCTGTCGCTAGGTCCAACAATTATGCTCTTCATCGATCATTCTCCCTGTTTTTGGGCGCGGCGACAGCTTCGAAAGCTACGCCGACCGGTCGTCAAGAATGTACGAATGAACCAATTATTAACCTAAATGGGTAGCTTGACAAGCGCCGTTTTGCAACCTTGCGTAAGCCCTTGTCCATACGTATGAAAAAGCCGGAACGCCCACGCGCCCCGGCTTTCCGCCACTGTCATTTCAATCGATCAGTCGCGATTGCCACTCAGAATTTCGCGTTTTCCGACATGATTGGCGGCACCAACCAGGCCTTCCTGTTCCATACGTTCAACGAGCGAAGCAGCACGGTTATAGCCGATGCCCAAACGGCGCTGGATGTAAGAGGTGGAGCATTTCTTGTCACGCATCACAACCTTAACGGCCTGCTCGTAAACATCATCACCATCTTCCGAACCCATGGCGGAGCTGTCAAAAACCGACGTATCCTGCGCTGTGTCGTCGTCTTCTTCATCTTCGGTCACAGTCGCCAGATAATCTGGACGGCCCTGTTCCTTCAAATGATTGACGACCTTCTCGACTTCCTCGTCTGAAACGAACGGTCCATGGACGCGGACGATACGGCCGCCACCGGCCATATGAAGCATATCGCCCTGACCAAGAAGCTGTTCTGCGCCCATTTCACCAAGGATCGTACGGCTGTCGATCTTAGACGTAACCTGGAACGAGATACGGGTTGGGAAGTTGGCCTTGATCGTGCCGGTAATAACATCGACCGAAGGACGCTGCGTCGCCATGATGAGGTGGATACCAGCAGCACGCGCCATCTGTGCAAGACGCTGTACGGCACCTTCGATATCCTTGCCAGCAACCATCATCAGGTCGGCCATTTCGTCGATGATAACGACGATATACGGCATTGGCGTCAGGTCGAGTTCTTCCTGAACGTAAGTTGGCTCACCGGTTTCCTTGTCAAAGCCGGACTGGACCGTGCACATCACGGTTTCACCCTTGCCCTTGGCGGATGCGGCACGCTGATTGAAACCTTCGATGTTGCGCACGCCAAGACGTGCCATCTTGCGATAGCGATCTTCCATCTCGCGCACGGCCCATTTCAGAGCCACAACAGCCTTCTTCGGGTCGGTAACAACTGGCGTCAGAAGGTGTGGAATACCATCATAGATGGAGAGTTCCAGCATCTTTGGATCGACCATGATCAGGCGGCATTCTTCCGGCTTGAAGCGGTAGAGCAGCGACAGGATCATCGTGTTGATGGCAACCGACTTACCGGAACCAGTGGTGCCGGCAACGAGCAGATGAGGCATCTTAGCCAGTTCTGCAATGATCGGCTCGCCGCCGATGCCTTTACCGAGGCAAAGTGGCAGACGATAGTTCGAGGATTCGAACGTACGAGAGTCGATCATCTCACGGAGATAAACCGTTTCGCGATTGGCATTCGGCAGTTCAATACCGATGACATTGCGACCCGGAACGACGGCGACGCGAGCCGACAATGCCGACATCGAACGGGCAATATCATCAGCAAGACCAATGACACGGGAAGACTTCACACCCGGTGCAGGTTCAAATTCATAGAGCGTAACGACCGGGCCGGGGCGAACATGAATGATCTCGCCACGCACGCCAAAATCTTCCAGCACGCTTTCAAGAAGGCCAGCACTGCGTTCAAGCATTTCCTGCGTGATCACATTGCCTTCAAGCGATGGCGGCTCCTGAAGCAGATCACGCGGCGGAAACTCATAGTCGCCATGCATAACGACCGCCTCTGTCCGGGGGAGGGGCTGAGGCTGATAAAGCGCAATAGAAGGCGCTGCTTTCGCTGGAACAGGAGCAGCAACTGGCGCTGGCTGTTCTACTTCTTCAACAATCTGTTCTTCGACAACATCGAGAACCACGTCGGCTTCGACAGATTCTTCAACTGCCGCTACGATTTCTTCAACCTTCGGTGCCGCCGCTTCAACTGCTGGTGTTGCAAGTGCTTCAACCTGAACGGCAACAGGTTCAGGTACGACCGGTGCTTCAACCTTTACCTCTGCTACAGGCGTAACAATGGGCCGTGGCGCAGGTTCGGTGACGACTGGCTGCGCAATCGCGACAACTGGAGTCTCTTCAACTTTCTGCTTGTTCCACTCGACAGTGCGGAACTGCGCAATGATGGATTCAACCGTTGGAACAGGACGCTTTGGTGTCTCTGCGACGACAGCGGCAACTGGCTGCGCCGGGGCTGAATCGAAATCGAAGCTTTCCCAGAATGCGAAATCCGACAGATGGGCGAATGCGGAAACAGCTGCATTGCTGATCGGTTCAGCATGCACCGTTACCGCAACCTGCACGGGTGCAACTTCAATCGGCTGCACAACGGGCGGCTGCGCGATGGGGGCAACAACGGCGGCCGTCACAACTGGTGGCACAGGTGCGACAGGCGTGCGAACCATATTTTGGGACACGGATTGCTGAAGAGCAGCGACAGCCATCGGCTGGGCTTCTGCGACCTTCGCAACCTCGGCAGGAGAGGTCTCTGGAGCGGCTGTCTTGGTACGACCGTTGATATCCGGCAGATCTTCGCCACGGCGCCGAACGAGTTCAACCTCCGGGGTACGGGTAAAGCGTACATTTGCCCCCAGCGCGAAATGCGCCTTCCATGCTCCGTCCGAATCCGGTGAATGCGCTCCCAACGGGTCGCGTTGCGGCTTCTGCTCGGAAGCAGTTTCTGCACGATTACCATTAGTATGGGGAAAATTTTCTCTCAAATTACGCATGATACCTGAACCATAGATATGTCGCCCGAATGAGCCTTAGTAATAAAAAATGAAGGTTAACAACCCCCTTCACAATTCACTCAAAACCGACAAATTTCTTAGACGTGATCAGCCACAAGACAACCTTAAAATCGAATAACAATTCTATATTATTATTAAATAACAAATAGATATAAAGTTTTCATAATTTAAACCATTAGGATTACGCCAGCGCACGACAAGGTTTACAGTTGCGGTAGCGATTGAATGCGGGCGCCACCCTGAGACTCATTGTGCCGCCATCCGTTCGAGTCGTTCGCTGGTAAGCAGTATCCATTCTGTAACAAATGCCGAGTTGGAAGCTACATTCTGCATCGAAGCGCTTTGAGAGTGTCATGAAAGTCGCACCGACACATTACTTATGCTCACTTTAAGCAAAAGCGGGGATTTTCTCAGAGCTCTCATTGACAGATGCCATTCGGAGGCGCAGCAAAAGCACCGTAGAATTTCGGCCGGAAAGAGGGGATCAGCGCGGCATGAAAGTTACTATCGAACAAACGCTCGATCAGGCCGGAGCAGGCCCATTCCAGCGTAACCTTCTCGGCGTATTTGGACTGGTCTGGGCTGCGGATGCCATGCAGGTACTGGCTGTGGGTTTCACCGCCGCTTCAATTGCAATGACTTTCGGCTTAACTGTCCCGCAAGCCCTGCAGACCGGAACACTGTTCTTTCTGGGGATGCTGATAGGTGCCGCGCTCTTCGGCAGACTCGCTGATAAATATGGCCGCCGTCGCGTGCTTCTCATCACCGTTGCCTGCGATGCCGTGTTCGGCCTGCTATCAGCTTTCTCTCCCAATTTTGCCATTCTGCTTGGCCTGCGCTTTCTGACAGGCATCGCGGTTGGCGGCACCTTGCCCGTTGATTATGCAATGATGGCCGAATTCCTCCCGTCCAAGAATCGCGGCCGCTGGCTGGTGATGCTTGAAGGTTTCTGGGCCGTCGGAACCGTCATCATCGCGTTGGCCGCATGGGCCGCAAGCCTTGCAGGCGTTGCAGACGCGTGGCGCTATATCTTTGTCGTCACTGCTGCACCCGCTTTAATTGGCATCTGGCTGCGTTTCTGGGTACCAGAATCGCCAATGCATCTGCTCAAAACAGGTCAGAGCAAAGAAGCAAAGGCTGTTATGAATCGCGTCCTTCGCAAAAACGGCAAAACTGAACTGCCGCCCAAAGCAATGCTTGAAGCACCGCTTCTCATTACCAATGAAAGGCTGTTATCGCCCAACTTGCGTCAGCGCACGCTAACCACCCTGGCAATCTGGTTTCTTGTATCAGTCTCCTATTACGGAATTTTTACATGGATCCCGGCAAAGCTTGCCGGTGACGGCTTCGGTTTCGTGCGCGGATATGGCTTTCTGGTGATCGTCGCTCTGGCGCAATTACCGGGCTATGCGCTTGCAGCCTATGGCGTCGAAGCATGGGGGCGCAAGAAGACGCTGATCAGCTTTCTCTTCATCAGTGCGGCGGCCTGCGCACTCTTCACCGTTGCGGGCAGCTCGACCCTGGTTGGCGCTTCAATCCTGATCATGAGCTTTGCTCTGCTTGGTACGTGGGGCGCGCTTTATGCCTTTACGCCTGAGCTTTATCCAACAGCATTGCGTGCAAGCGGGATGGGTGCAGCAGGCGCTATGGCTCGCCTTGGCGGCTTACTCGCACCGTCTGCCCTCGCTTTGGTTATCAGCCAAAGCTTCAATATGGCGGTGGCGATGTTTGCAGGGTTGCTGGCATTGGCTGGGATCATCGCGTTCTTCATCAATGTGGAAACGCGTGACAAGGCACTGAACTGATAAATGAATGCCCGGATTTCAGATGTGAAATCCGGGCTCTCTTTATTAAGTTTATTAATTAGCTAGACTTACCCATTGTTTTTTATAATCTTTATATCGATCATAATCAGCTGAATATCTTTGATTTTGCATCACCGGAATTGCAGCTCCGGCTAATAGTCCTGCACCTGATGCCGTTCCAGTCGAACCCGAAACAGCAATCACTTCCCGCTCTGAAAATCCGGCCAATGCTGAGAGATAAAAACTGTTTGCTGCAAATGGTCCTTCGACAAGAATTGGCCCGTCCGCACCCAACAGATCGAGACAGGCTTCCGTCATCAGTGCCGCATAAAGGCAAGCCGTCACATAACGCGCTTCCGAGCTGGCGCCTTCTGTATTAACCCAGCGCAGACTTCTATCCGGGTAAGGACCGCAGCCGGGAACAACCGATGGCAGCGCCATGATGCCACGCTTCAGAACCTCATCAAGTATTCCGGTACGCTCACTCAATGAAGGTGCATCAAGACCCTCGGTCATCAGGTCGAATTCCCGCCCACCCATATAGCGTGCAGATGGAACCGCACGGCCATAGGCGTCAACATTAGCCAGCGTATCACGTTTTGGGTCGAGGCCATTCAGATCACCGCCCACCGCAAAGCTCACCACCCAGGTGCCGGTAGAGACGACCGAAAACGGTGGCTTATGATCCAAGAGGTGCGCCAGCAGCGACGCATTGGAATCGTGAATGCCGCAGTGAACCTGCACAAAATTTGACAATCCTATTTCATCGGCGAGTTCCGGGCGTAGCACCCCAAGTGCATCAAATGCGGATCGCAAAGGGGGAAACTTGCCTTCAAGGCTCAGACTTTCGACCAGCGAAGAATAGGTGCCACTCTTCGGACACCACAGATCAGTGTGGCAACCGAGCGACGTGACTTCAACGGAAGCAATGCCGGTAAGCCGATATGCCCAATATTGCGGATAGGTCAGAATGAGGTGCACGTCGGCAAAATCATCCGGAAATTCCGTTTTCAGATAATGAAGCTGCGCGCCGACATTAAGCCCAAGCGATAATACCGGTGAGAAGGTTTCATCAAAAGGTGGTTTGATACGCGCATAAGCTGCGCGAATTTCAGGCCCGTAGTCATGCTCGTAGTCAAGCACCGGCATGGCGAGTTCGCCATTCTTGTCTAGCAGGGCAACACTCGCACCGTGAGTCGTTATCGATATGGCGTCAAAGCCCGGTTCTCTCGCAAAGGCTTTCAGACTATGGAGAAAAAAGCTCCATAAGGCCTCAATGTCATAATGCGGATAGGGACCATCGCGTCGTACTGTGTTTGGTATACGTTGAACGGCGATCTCTTCTCCCGTTTCGGCGTTCAAAAGAACAGTCTTGGCATTGGTTTTGCCAATATCGAGAATGGCAATGCGCTTCATGGCATATGAAATACGGGTTTGAGGTCTGAGGAGATCGGCGAATTATCTGGATTGGTTTCCATGATGTCCGCCATATGCGCCCACCACTTTTTCATCACAGGATGATCGGGCAGGGCGGCCATGTCATGCGACTTCGTGCGCGTGAGAACCCCAAACAGAATATCCGTTTCCTCATCCAGCCATATTGAATAATCAGACACGCCCGCCTCATGCAGAAGACCAACAAGTTCAGGCCAGATTTCGTCGTGGCGGCGTCGATACTCAGCCTCCATACCGGGATGAAGCTGCATCCGGAAAGCATGGCGCTCCGTCGTCATGTTCTGTGCCTCGCCTTGATTTTGCGCCCAAGGATTGGAAGCGAAATGGTAATGATCAGCAAAAGGCCGATAAAGATCGACATCACAATGCCCGGCACATTGAGAAGTCCAAGCCCAAAGGTCACAAGTCCCATAACGAAGGCGGCGATCACCACACCGATGATGCTGCCTGCGCCGCCCAGGATCGACACACCGCCAAGAACCACCATTGTCACCACCTCAAGTTCCCATCCCTGAGCAATCGACGGGCGAGTGGAGCCAAGGCGGGACGTAAGGCAGACAGCTGCAATGCCGCTCATGATTCCGGTCAGCAAAAACAGAGTGAATTTCATCCGCTCTACCGGAATGCCGGAAAACCGCGCTGCAAACTCATTGTTGCCGATGGCATAAATCCGGCGACCAAAGCTGGTGCAATGGAGAAGCACGCCGAAAATAATGGCGGCAACAATGAACAGCACAAATTCAAATGAGAAAACCCAGAAGACATAGCCCTGTCCGAAATAGGCAAAGCTTGCCGGGTAGCCGCCATAGGCTTTATCGCCAAGCACAATATAAGAAATGCCGCGAAAGAGGCTCATAGTACCGATGGTGACAACAATGGAGGGGAGTTTCAGCCCCGCAACAAGACCACCATTAATCGCTCCACAGACAAGACCAGTGCCAATACCGATTAGGACCAATCCGGGCGTACCGACGCCCATCTGTGCTGCGGCTCCCATCGCTGTGGACGCCAGTGCGATAATCGCCGCTACCGACAGATCGATCTCACCGGAAATGATCAAGAGCGTCATGGCAAAAGCGATGAGTGCTTTTTCCGTGAAATTGAAAGTCGCGTCCGACAAGTTCCACGCATTGAGGAAAAACGGCGAGGCGAACGCATTTGCAATGAAGATCGCAATCGCAACACCAAGCAGCAGCATTTCCCAACTGGCGAACAGGCGGGTATACGAGGTTCCCAGCCGATCAGGAATTTGGCGGCGTTCGGTTATGTCGCTCACGCTGCTGGCTCCTCATAAGTCTTTGCGGCTTTCTCACGCAAAATGATGCGTCCACCGCGCTTTTCCTGTCGTGCATTGAAGATTACTGCTGCGATGATCACCGCTCCGGAAATCGCCATCTGCCAGAATGGAGAAATGTTGATGACGGGCAGGGCGTTCTTGATGACGCCAAGAAACAACGCGCCGAGCACCGCACCAACTGCTGTACCGATGCCGCCCACAATGGAAATACCACCAATGACACAGGCTGCGACACTGTCGAGTTCAAACCCGTTGGCGATATCGACATAGGCAACCGCATAGCGCGACACCCACAGGTATCCGCAAAGCCCGGCCAGCGAACCAGAGAGTACAAAAGCCAGAAAGCGTGTGCGCCCGACATCAATTCCTGCATAGACTGCTGCTGTGGGATTGCCGCCGGATGCATAAAGCGCGCGCCCGAAGAAACTGCGCGTCAGCAACACAAAGACCAGCGCAACAATTACAATAGCCGTCCAGCCAAGCAGAGGCAGACCGAGGAAAATCGTGCGCGGTGTATTCAGAAACGGTGCCGTCATCTGATGTGCATTCACCCATGCACCGCCAGAAAGCACAAAGGCCATGCCGCGATAGATTGTGAGTGTGCCAAGCGTGACAACAATCGCCGGAATATCGAGTTTCCAGACGAGGATACCGTTGATTGCGCCGAGGATCGCACCGATACCAATCGCGGTTATGATCAACAGGATCAGCGGCAGATCCGGGAAGTTGGCATTGAGCATTGCCACAGCCATGCCGGTAAAAGCGAGGTTGGCTGCAACGGAAAGATCAATGGACTTGGTGAGAATGACCGACATCTGGCCCAGTGCCAGAATGATCAGAATCGATGTGTCATTGAAGATATTCGCGAGATTGCTCGGGGACGCAAAACCTGGCGCGCGCAACGAGAACAGCCCGATCATGACCACAATAATGACCAGGAGCAGGAGTTCGCGCTGTTTGAGAAGCTGTTTCATGTTCACTCCGCATTTCCCGTGGCAGCACGCACCAGCACTTCCGCATCCAGCCCTGCGCGATCGAAAATGCCTTCCACCAGACCTTCGCGCATGACCATGACGCGATCCGACATGCCAATGATTTCAGGCAGTTCTGATGAAATCATAATGATGCTGAGACCCTCGGCGGCAAGTTCGCTGATAAATTCATGAACGGCTGCCTTGGAGCCAATATCGATGCCTTTGGTCGGCTCATCGAGAATGATGACCTTTGGATTGGTGGCAAGCCATTTGCCAATAACGACCTTCTGCTGATTTCCACCCGAAAGCGTTCCGACAGGTACGGAAAGTGCTGCAGCGCGGAGATCAAAACGTTCGGCATATTTGCGCGCCAGCTTGAACTCTTCTGCCATGCGCAAAAATCCATTGCGCGAGGTGCGTCCAAGCGAGGGTAGGGAAACGTTCTGGAAAATTGGCATTTGCAAAACCGCGCCATGACGCCCGCGTTCTTCAGGAACATAGACAATGCCATGTGCAATGGCTTCACCGGAGCGGCGTATTCTGATTTCCTTGTCCTCTAAGATAACCCGCCCCTCAGACGGTGTCGTCATACCGAACAATGATTGCGCGAACTCTGAGCGACCTGCACCGACAAGTCCGTAAATGCCAAATATTTCACCCCGTCGCAGTTCAAAAGATATGTCGCGAAACTCAGTCGGATGGGAATAGTTTTCCACTTTTAGCACCGTATCGCCGAGCGAAACGTCCTGCTTGGGAAAAGCTTTCTCCACGGAACGCCCGACCATCAGCCGGACGATTTCTTTCTCATTCATTTCTGAGAGAAGTCCGTGTCCAACCGCACAACCATCGCGGAAGACCGCATAATGATCGGCGATCTCATAAACTTCATCAAACTTGTGACTGATAAACAGGATCGCTTTGCCCTGCTTCTTCAAACGCTCGACGATCCGAAAGAGATCGTCGACTTCCTTGCGTGAGAGTGCCGCCGTTGGCTCATCCATGATAACAATCTGCGCATCAACGGAAAGGGCGCGCGCGATGGCCACCAGATGCCGCTGCGCAATCGAAAGCTCTTTGAGCTTGATGCGTGCATCAACCGTGATTTCCAGCGAAGAGAGCAGGGCCTGTGCCCGCGCATAAACGGCATTCCAACTCACAAAACCAAGTTTTGTGCGGGGCGCATGACCGAGATAGATATTTTCACCGACGGATAATTCGTCGAAAAGCACGGTTTCCTGATGAATTGCTGTTACGCCTGCATTGGTCGCATCCTGTGCGGTCGCAAAATGCAATGCTTTGCCGCCGATAAAGATTTCGCCTTCATCGGGCTGGTAGATCCCGGTCAGGATTTTAACGAGGGTGGATTTGCCTGCACCATTTTCGCCAATGAGTGCAGTTACCTTGCCGGGGTAAAGGGCAATATTGACATTATCGAGTGCACGGACGCCGGGAAATGTCTTGGCAATGCCACGCATTTCCAGCAACGGTTGAACCGTTCCGTCAGCAGGCCCCGCAGACAAGGTAGATTGCCCGCTTTTTTGCAAAGCTGCATTCATCGGAAATACCTGAAATGAAAATCGGAAGATGATGGCGGTGTTGGGCGCTCCCCTACACCGCCAGCCTCATTCAAAGTCTCAATCTGAAATCAGAAGACCTTGGAGAACTCGTCGATGTTCGAAGCATCATAAACGAATGGATCGCTCATCGCCGCTTCACCGTTTTCACCAATCTTGATCTTGCCCATACGTCCGGCTTCGATTTCCGAACCGGGCTTGCCATCGGCATCACCCTTTACGAGGTGATAGGCAATCTGCGTGGCCGAATAGCCAAGGTCGATCGGGTTCCAGATCGCAAATTCCTTGGTCGCGCCCGACTTGATGGCACCAGCCATTTCGGACGGAAGACCAAGGCCGGTTACATAGACATCGCCGATCTTGCCAGCATCTTTGACTGCCTGCGAGGCCGCAAGTACACCAACGGTGGTCGGAGCGACAATCACCTTCACATTTGGATTGGAGGTGAGGAGGCCTTGCGCTTCGCGATAGCTCTTATCGGCAAGGTCATCGCCGTAAACGGTGGTTACGAGATTGAGGCCCGGAAAATCCTTGAGCTGCTTCTTCATCTCGTCAATCCAGATGTTCTGGTTGGTCGAGGTGGTCGTTGCCGACAGGATTGCGAAATCGCCCTTGCCATCTGGCAGATGGTGAGCCGCAAGCGTCAGACACATCTTGCCGATCAGATCATTGGACGAGGGGTTAAGATGGACAATGCGGCCTTCGGCTGCGACGCCGGAATCCCACGAGATAACCTTGATGCCACGCTGCGCAGCTTTCTTGAGCGCCGGCACAACAGCATCCGGATCATTGGCTGAGATAGCAATTGCATCTACGCCCTGAGCGATCAGCGAATTGATGACTTCGATCTGGCCTTCAGCTGTGGTTGTTGTAGGGCCGGTATAGATGACCTCAACGCCACCCAGTTCCTTGGCTGCTTCCTGTGCGCCTTTGTTGGCAGCTTCAAAGAAGCCATTACCAAGCGATTTTGCAACAAGTGCGATCTTCATATCGGCAGCCTGAGCAGCTGTCGCCATGAAGGCAACGGCCAGCGCTGTGCCCATTGCCAGTTTCTTGAAAAGTTTCATGTCCTATTCCTCCCGATTAAGAACATTAAGATTGATAAATCCGGTTCAGGCGACTTCTGTGGCTTCCCCCCGTTCGCTACCCTTACCGACATTGGAAGAAACCTGAGCTACGATGAGCTTAATGCCTGCATTTTCCACCATCCGCCGCGCCTCATCCGAAATGCCATCATCGGTGATCAGCGTGCTGATACGGTCGAGAGGACAGAGAATGAGACTGGAGCGACGGGTGAATTTCGATGAATCGACCATCAGAACAATATCGTCTGCCTGGCCCATCAGTTTTTGTTCGCTTTGAATGATCAGTGCGTCCGATTCCATCACGCCGAGAGGGCTGACGCCCTGGCAGCCCATGAACATGCGCCGACCGTAGAAATTACGGATCACATCATTATCGAAGGGCGAGAGAATAAGGCTCTGATCGCGATATATGGCTCCACCGGGCACAATAACCGTGCTTTTGGATTGACGCAGAAGATGTTCCGCAATGGCAAAGGAATTGGTCAGCACCTGCAATCGACGCGCTGCGAGATAATGCACCATCTGAAACGTGGTCGAACCGCCATTGATGATGATGCTGTCACCTTCCTCACAAAGCGACACAGCCTCACGAGCGATTGCGCGCTTGCGGTCGGTATTTTCAGTCTCCGATACTTTGAAAGGTCGGCCAGCAAGACTGCCGAGCTGCGGTGGATGAATGGCCTCCGCGCCACCACGCACCCGCTTGATGCGGCCCTGCATATGAAGCGATGCAATGTCGCGCCGAAGGGTCGCTTCCGACGCCTCCGTTAATTCCACCAGATCCTGAATGGTGATCACCGGCTTTTCCTGAACTGCGCTCAGGATAATACGGTGGCGCTCTCTTTCGTGCATGGCTCCTCCTCTTTCTTGTATCAAACACAAATGCGGTCAGTGTCAATCACAAACAATCAACTTTATGCAAAATAAGAACGCTAATGCTCATTTATGATTGTTTGTGATTGACATTAATTTGCACATTACGCCATATCTGTCGCCAGCATGATCGTTTGTGCGCGAAAAAGAAAGCGCGCAATCAGGTCTTCACCATAAAACGGGAGGATGACATGGTGGCCCAAAGCAGGCTTTTGGATAACCGGTGGGATGATGCCAAAGCAGCGACGCTGGATGAACCGGGCAAACTGCTCTATCGCTCCAATCTCCTTGGTTCCGACAAGCGCATCACCAATTATGGTGGCGGCAATACGTCTGCAAAGGTTGAGGAAATTGATCCGCTGACGGGCCAGAAGGTACAGGTTCTCTGGGTCAAAGGCTCAGGCGGCGACGTCGGCACGATCAAGCTTGATGGCTTTGCCACGCTTTATCAAGACAAGCTCGATGCACTGAAAGGGATTTACAAAGGCGTTGACGATGAAGACCGCATGGTCGGCTTTCTTCCGCATTGTACCTTCAACCTCAATCCGCGCGCAGCGTCCATCGATACGCCACTGCATGGTTTCGTACCATTCACCCATGTCGATCACATGCATCCGGATGCGATCATCGCGATCGCCGCTTCGAAAAATTCCCGCGAACTGACGGTCGAGATTTTTGGCGATGACATTGGCTGGCTGCCATGGCGCCGTCCCGGCTTTCAGCTGGGTCTCGACCTCGAAGCCTTTGTGAAGTCAAATCCGAAGGCAAAGGGCGTAGTCCTTGAAAGTCATGGGCTTTTCACCTGGGCCAATGATGCAAAGACCTGTTATGAGACAACCCTTGCAATCATCAACAAGGCTATTGAATGGCTTGATCAGAAGACGAGCAGCAAAGCTGCATTCGGCGGAGCTGTTGCGCAAAGCCTTGACGCATCGGAACGTCGCGCCATTGCGGCACGTCTTATGCCGGAGATTCGCGGGCTGATCAGCAAAGACGAGCGCAAGCTTGGTCATTTCGATGATCAGGATGCCGTGCTTGAATTCGTGAATGCGAAAGATCTTCAGCCGCTGGCCCGCCTTGGCACATCTTGTCCGGATCATTTCCTGCGCACGAAAATCCGTCCGCTCGTGATCGATTTCAATCCAGCCAAGCCGGATATTGACGGCATCGTTGCCGGACTTGAAGCTTCGCTTGAAGCCTATCGCGCTGATTACACGCGCTATTATGAGAGCTGCAAGCACAATAACTCACCCAAAATGCGCGATCCAAACCCGGTGATTTTCCTCATTCCCGGCGTTGGAATGCTGTCATTTGCACGCGACAAGGCGACCGCTCGCATTGCTGGCGAGTTCTACGTCAACGCGATCAACGTCATGCGCGGCGCGTCCGCCGTGTCCGAATATCAGGGCTTGCCTGAACAGGAAGCCTTCGACATCGAATATTGGTTGCTTGAGGAAGCCAAACTTCAGCGTATGCCGAAGCCTAAAAGCCTTGCAGGTCGAATTGCATTCATCACCGGCGGAGCAGGCGGCATCGGTTATGCGACCGCAGAACGCCTTGCAAGCGAGGGCGCTTGCGTAGTTTTGGCGGATATTGATGCAGGATCGCTCAAATCCGCTCATGAGAATCTGTCGAAACGCTTCGGCTCAGATCAGGTACGCAGCGTCGAGCTGAATGTGACTGATGAAAAGGCGGTGATAAATGCCTTCACTGAGGCCAGCGCGGAACTCGGCGGCATCGATATTCTCGTATCCAATGCAGGCATTGCATCGTCGGCACCCATCGAGACGACAGAACTTTCGATGTGGAACCGCAATATAGATATTCTGGCAACGGGCTATTTCCTCGTTTCACGCGAGGCGTTCCGCCTGTTTCGACGTCAGAAGATCGGTGGCAATGTTGTCTTCGTTGCCTCAAAGAACGGCCTTGCCGCATCACCCGGCGCATCTGCATATTGCACGGCAAAGGCCGCCGAAATTCATCTGGCACGTTGTCTGGCGCTTGAAGGTGCAGAGGCTGGCATCCGGGTGAATGTCGTCAACCCTGATGCGGTTTTGCGTGGCTCGAAAATCTGGGACGGTGAGTGGCGTGAGCAACGTGCGGCATCTTCCAAAATCGATGTCACGGAACTGGAAGAGCATTACCGCAAGCGCTCACTCTTAAAGCTCAATGTGCTGCCGGAAGATATTGCGGAAGCGATCTACTTCCTTGCGAGTGATGCCTCGGCCAAATCCACCGGCAATATCATCAATGTGGATGCAGGAAACCAGCAGAGCTTTCCGCGCTGATCATTGAAAAGGCGGGCGAGGCGATCTTGCCTTCCTGCCTTTTATCCAGGAAATTGAGGACATTCTGGGAGGAACCATGTCCGAACAACGTATTGCAGCCGATTTCATCGCTGAGCATAATTTCGGTTACGAAGACGCATTGAAGAGCGACTATCAGGCCCTTGGCGAGCAGCTTGCACGTCGCGGCATTGAAATCGACAAGATAACCCAAAAAGTCGCGGAATATTTTGTTGCCGTGCCTTCATGGGGTACAGGCACCGGGGGCACACGCTTCGGTCGTTTCCCCGGTCGCGGTGAACCACGCGGTATTTTCGACAAGCTCAATGATTGTGCTGTCATCAACGAGCTCTCCCGCGCAACACCGAATGTCTCGCTGCATATTCCATGGGATAAAGCTGATCCAAAAAAGCTGATGGCACATGCCACTGCCTTGGGACTTGGTTTTGACGCAATGAATTCCAACACGTTTGCAGATTCAGCCGATCAGCAACATTCCTATAAATATGGCTCGCTCACGCATGTGGATGCGGCGGTCCGCGCGCAGGCTGTTGAACATAATATTGAGTGTATCGAAATCGGAAATGCCATTGGTTCAAAAGCGTTGACCGTTTGGCTTGCTGACGGCTCCAACTTTCCGGGCCAGCAGAATTTCACCCGCGCATTCGAGCGCTATCTGCATTCGATGGGCGAGATTTATAAGGTACTCCCGGACGATTGGCGGCTGTTTTCCGAACATAAAATGTATGAACCAGCCTTTTATTCCACCGTCGTACAGGACTGGGGCACCAATTATCTCATTGCGACTACACTCGGTCAGAAAGCACAATGTCTCGTCGATCTCGGTCACCATGCTCCCAACACCAATATCGAAATGATCGTTGCGCGACTAATGCAGTTCGGAAAACTTGGCGGCTTCCACTTTAACGACAGTAAATATGGCGACGACGATCTCGATGCAGGATCTATCGATCCATATCGCCTGTTCCTCGTCTTCAATGAGTTGGTTGATGCGGATTATCGCGGTATGAAGGATTTTCATCCCGCCCACATGATTGATCAGTCGCATAATGTAACCGATCCACTGGAAAGTCTTATCTCTTCAGCAAATGAAATCCGCCGCGCCTATGCGCAAGCACTATTGGTGGATCGTGAAGCGCTGGAAACCTATCAGCAGGAAAATGACGCACTCATGGCGTCAGATACGCTGAAACGTGCTTATCGCACAGATGTAGAACCGATATTGGCCGAAGCACGTCGCCGAACAGGCGGTGCAATCGAGCCGATCTCAGCTTATCGCGCGAGTGGCTATCGTGAGAAAGTTGCCAGGAAGCGCCCGGAAAGCAGAAGCGACGGCGGCGCTTTCAACTAAGGCATATCTCAATCGGGGAGCGTCCTTATAAGAACGCTCCCCGTTTCTTTTGGTCTAGAGCATGTCTCCCAAAAGTGGGAACCGGTTTTGGGATAAAGACATGCGTAAAAACAAATGGATAGAGCATTTCCAATGACTCAAGCAAAACAGGAAATGCTCTATTGAGCTTTTCTGAATGTCAGATTGTAGCGATAGCGCCCCAAATGCGGGTGTTCACCGTCTTTGAGCGCCAGAATACCGTGATAGAACAGTCTTGACGGGCCGCCCCAGACGACCACGTCGCCATGATGCAGCACAAATTTGCGCACCGGGTCATTGCGCTGCAAACCACCGAACTGAAATGTCGCGGGAAGGCCAAGCGATACGGACACAATCGGATTGGTGAAATCCTTTTCGTCCTTATCCTGATGCAGCGACATCTTAGCGCCCGGTTCATAGCGATTAATCAGGCAGGCATCGGGTGAAAATGCAGCGTAACCCGCTTCCTGCGCAGCAATTTCCGCAAGGCTGCGCAAAGCATCCGGCATCTGAGGCCAGGGCCGGTCAGTCTCCGGATCGACTGGACTGTAACGATAGCCGCGTCGATCCGTGACCCAACCGTATTTGCCACAATTGGTCATCGCCACTGACATGCGAAAACCGCCCGGGGTCGTCATGTGGCGAAACGGTGCTTCACCAGCAACACCTTCTAAGGCACTGATAATATTTTTGTCGTTCGCAAGAGCAAAGCTGCGCAAAAGCACGGCACCGTCCGCGAGATCTTCGCGTGTTTCGAGACTGGAAAAGAGATCGTTCATTGAGCGATCTTAGCACAAAGCCTTGCCACTTCTTCCCGAAAGTTGCTTCCAAACTTTGTGCTCTTGACAACGCTCAAGACTCGTAACATATAAAGTTACATGAAAAGAGATAGCAAATTATCGGGCGTTCTGCACGTCCTCCTTCACATGGCAGAATATCAGAAGCCGGTGACTTCTGAGGTGCTGGCCAAAGCAATGGGCACCAATCCTGTTGTTGTCCGCCGTGTTATGGGCGGCCTGCGTGAGCAGGGTTATGTTCGTTCCGAAAAAGGACACGGTGGCGGTTGGGAGATTGCCTGCGATCTATCAAAGGTCACGTTGCGAGACATCTATAATGCCATCGGCAAACCTTCGTTGCTTGCCATGAGCAACCGTACCGAAATGCCGGGATGCATCGTTGAGCAGGCAGTCAATGCTTCTCTGAATAAAGCGTTTCACGATGCTGAGGAACTCTTGTTGAAGCGCTTTGGCGAAGTTTCACTCGCCATGTTGAGCGAGGATTTCCATAAACGCGCCCTCGAACGCGGCGCGACATTCGATCTGGAGACAGCGCATGACGCATCATGATGCAATCATTATCGGCGGTAGCTTTGCCGGACTTACCGCTGCAACTTACATCGCACGCGGCAGACGATCAGTCCGCGTGATCGACGCAGGCGAACCCCGCAATCGCTTCGCTGAGCATTCGCATGGCTTCTTCGCACAGGATGGAAGTAATCCGGCAGCCATGCTCGAAACGGCAAGGGCTCAGGTACAAGCCTATCCAAGTGTCACAATAACCCACGGGAAGGCGATAGGTGGAGTCGGCGAGATTGATGATTTTTCAGTACAGCTCGATTCAGGCGAGACAGTGCGCGGACGCAGGCTCATTTTTGCCTTTGGCATCTCGGACGTGTTACCAGATGTTCCGGGGCTTGCGGAACGATGGGGCAGTTCGGTAATCCACTGCCCATATTGCCATGGTTATGAGTTCAGCGGCAGAAAACTTGGCGTGCTGAACCTTTCACCCATGTCTGTCCATCAGGCCATGCTGATCGCGGAATGGGGGCCAACGACATTCTATTTGAACGGTGGCGATGAACCGGATGCTGCGACACTCACAGAGCTGGAAAAGCGTGGCATCAATATAGAATCTGCCAAAGTGGCCCATTTACGAGGCGAGGGCACTTCTCTGTCGGAGATTGAATTGGCTGACGGCCGGATGTCGTCTGCGGAAGCTCTGTATATAGCCCCCCGCAATCGGCTCAATAGTTCCATTGCCGAGCAATTCGGCTGCACGCTTGAGGACATGCCACTCGGTAAAACCATCAAGACCGACGAGATGAAAGCGACCAGTGTTGCGGGAATTTATGCAGCGGGCGATGTTTCGCGCGGCGCGCATAGTGTTGCCTGGTCGGTTTCAGACGGCGTTACCGCAGGCGTCTCGGCTCACCGCTCGCTAGTCTTCCAGAGCTAGATTGCATTGTAAAAAACGGGGCTAATACCCCGTTTTTATTTTGTAATTTAGAGCTAAGCATCAGTGCCGAAACGCTCCTCGCTGAGTGCCGCCGCCATCAGCGCTTTGGTATATTCCTCACGCGGACTATCGAAGACCTGCTCTGTATCGCCTTGCTCCACGATCTTACCGTTCTTCATCACGATCACGTAGTCTGATACCGCACGGACCACTGCCATATCATGGCTGATGAAGAGGTAAGAAAGCCCATGATCCTTTTGCAAATCGCGCAAGAGCGTGACGATCTGCTTTTGGACCGAGCGATCAAGCGCACTTGTCGGCTCGTCAAGTACGATCACCTTTGGCTTCAAGATCATGGTGCGTGCAATGGCGATGCGCTGACGCTGACCACCCGAGAACTCGTGCGGATAGCGATTGCGCATCGCCGGGTCCATGTCGACTTCCTTAAGCGCTTCACAGGCACGGCGGTCGCGTTCCTTGGCCGAAAGGTTCGGCTCATGGATCAAAAGCCCTTCGGTGATGATGCGGCCCACAGTCATGCGTGGGCTTAGGGAACCGAACGGATCCTGGAACACAAGCTGCAGCTCGCGGCGCTTTGGACGCATTGCCTGCGATTCCGTCGGCAATTCTTTGCCGAGATAAGCGATGCGGCCTTCTGACGGGAGCAGACGCAGAATGGCGCGACCGAGCGTAGACTTGCCGGAACCGGATTCCCCGACAATACCGATGGTCTGGCCTTGTTTGAGAGTCAGAGAAACATCGTTGACGGCTGTGAGATAGGTTGCCGTGCCCAGCCAAGGTTTGTTGATAAGGAAATTGACCTTCACATTATCAGCACGGATGAGCACCGGCGCTCCATCAGGCGGTGAGAGTTTTTCACCTTCCGGTTCAGCATCCAGCAGCATCTTCGTATAAGGATGCTCTGGTGCTGTGAAGAGTTTCTCGGTTTCGTTGGTTTCGACCACTTCGCCGTAACGCATGACATAAACCCGGTCCGCAAAGCGGCGAACAATCCCGAGATCATGCGTGATGAAGACCACCGCCATGCCGAGCCGCTTTTGCAGATCTGCCAGCAGGTCGAGTATCTGCGCCTGAATGGTAACGTCGAGCGCAGTCGTCGGCTCGTCAGCGATCAGAACATCCGGCTCGTTGGCGAGCGCCATGGCAATCATCACACGCTGGCGCTGTCCGCCCGAAAGCTCATAAGGATAGCTGTCGATGCGGCGCTCCGGTTCCGGAATGCCAACCAGTTTGAGCAATTCAAGAATACGCGGGCGCGCTTCCTTTTTGCTCATGCCACGATGATATCGCAGCGGTTCGGCCAACTGATCGCCAATGCGATAAAGCGGGTCGAGCGAGGTCATCGGCTCCTGAAAGATCATCGTGATCTTTGCACCGCGTATCTTATTGAGTGCCTTATCGGTCATACCGATCAGGTCCTGCCCGCGATAGAGCGCTTGCCCAGTAGCCTTCCCGTTCTGGGCCAGCAGGCCCATCATCGCCATGGTTGTCTGACTTTTACCGGACCCGGACTCACCGACGATAGCGACGGTCTCACCGGCTTTGACATCCAGATTGATGCCACGGACGGCTTCAACCGGTCCGTCGTTTGTATCGAAGGTAACGCGCAGGTCGTGCACGCTCAGAATGTTTTCGTTCGTCATCTCAGCGATCCTTCGGGTCAAGGCTGTCACGCAGGCCGTCGCCAAGGAAGTTCAGCGCAAACAGGATGATGGTCAGCGTTGCGGCAGGCCAGATCAATTGCCAGCTTGCGCCGCGCATGTTCTGAGCACCTTCCGAAATGAGAAGACCGAGCGAGGTGAGAGGGTCCTGAACACCGAGGCCGAGGAACGACAAGAGGCTTTCAAGAAGGATTGCCTTGGGCACCAGCAGCGTCACAAAGACGATGACCGGTCCGAGCGCGTTCGGGATGATATGTCGTGTGATGACACCACGCCGCGTTGCGCCAAGTGCTTCTGCCGCCTGCACGAATTCCTGACGTTTGAGGCTCAATGTTTGCCCGCGCACGATGCGCGCCATATCCAGCCATTCCGTCGCGCCGATGGCGATGAAGATGATGAAAATGGATCGCCCAAAGAAGACGAGCATCAATATCACAAAGAAGATGAAAGGCAGCGAATAAAGGATGTCGACAAGTCGCATCATAATGTTGTCGGCACGTCCACCGAGGTAGCCCGATATCGCACCATATCCAACACCAAGCACCAAAGCCATCGCCGAAGCCAACAGACCGATGGCAAGCGACATACGAACGCCAATGAAAATGCGTGTCATCAGATCACGACCGAGATTATCAGTACCAAGTACGAAATAATTGCGCGCGACATTCAACGTAAGCTTACCCGACAGCCCATCTGCAGCAAGTTCGATCTTAGGATTGCTAAACAGGTCAGAGCGCTGGAAATAGCGCAACACCCGCTCATCCGTCGGACGCTGTGCGGTGAAGTCAACTACGATATTGTTGCCCGTCAGCTCCGGCTCCGCGGACGCATTCAGACGGGCGCGGGCGAGCTCGCGTTCCAGTCCCGGCATAATCGTATCAGCACGCGGATAAGCCTCCAGACTTGGAGCCACACGCACAAACTGCGGATAGATTTTGTCGTAAGGATGCGGGCTGACCATAGGGCCAAAAATGCCGATAAGTGCCAGTACGATAAGGACGATGGCGCTTGTAACCGCTGCCTTGTTCTTGCGCAGGCGCAACCAGGCGTCCTGCCAGAGCGAACGACTTTTGACGGTTGCAAGCTTTTCTGTTTCTGCCGGTACGGTAAGGTCAGTCATAGCGAACCCTCGGATCAAGCCATGCATAAAGAAGGTCGACGATGAGATTGAACACCACGACGAAAACGGAAATCACAACCACAGTGCCCATAACCATCGTGTAATCGCGGCTCAACGCGCCTTGCACGAAGTAACGACCGATGCCGGGAATGCCGAAGATGGTTTCAACAACGACTGAGCCAGTGAGAAGTGCTGCGGCTGTAGGACCAAGATAGGAAACAGCGGGCAGCATGGCGGCACGTAAGGCATGTACCCCAACCACAACACGCGACGGCAAGCCATAGGCGCGGGCAGTGCGAACATGATTGGCGCGCAATGCTTCAATCGTTGCACCGCGCACAAGACGGGCGATCACGCCGACCTGCGGCAAAGCCAGTGTCAGCACCGGCAATATCCAGTATGTGATATTCGCTGACGACCAGCCACCAGCCGGAACCCAACCGAGAATGACACCAAAAAGCAGGCTGAGGAGAGGGGCAACAACGAAATTCGGCGTTGTGATGCCAAAAGTTGCAAGCGCTACGACGAAATAGTCGATGGAAGAATTCTGCTTCAGCGCTGCAATTGTACCGAGAAATGTTCCGATAATCGCGGCGAGACTAAGCGCCAGAGCGCCCAGCATGATCGAAACCGGAAGACCGGAAGCAAACAGGTCATTTACGGTAAAATCGCGACGCGTGAAGCTTGGCCCCAAATCCCCACGCAGCAGATTGCCCAGATAAATGAGATACTGCTGCCACAGCGGCGCATCCATATTGTAGGCTTTCTTGAGGTTCTCAAGGATCAGCGGATCGATCGGGCGCTCGAGATCGAAAGGCCCGCCGGGTGCCAGTCTTATAAGGAAGAATGTCAAAGTCACTATTATAAAGATTGTGGGTATTGCACTACCCAATCGTCGGAGCGTGTAGCTCAGCATTTGTTATTTCCCTTCTTTGCCGAACCACCTGAAATGGCTCGGCAAATCCCACTAAGGGTGTTGTTTTCTTGCGTTTTTTAATTTTTTACGGATAGCCAGCGCGTGCCGTGCGAATTCATGAGGTTATCTTCGTAACCCTGAACGCGGTCGGCAACGAGAGCAGTGGAAGAATAGTACATCAGCGGCACAACCGCTCCTTCATCGAGCAATATCTTCTCTGCTTCAGCCAGGATTTTTGCGCGTTCGGCGAGATCGGTCGTCGTTGCAGATTTCGCCATCAACGCGTCATAATCCTTGTTCGACCATTCGGCATAATTGAAGTAATTGCCGGTGGTATAAAGCTCCATGAACGAATTCGGATCGTTGTAATCGCCGATCCAGCCGTCACGGGTGATGTCGAACATCCCCTTTTCCTGAAGGTAGTTGTAGAAGGTGGCGCCTTCGACTTCGTTGAGCGTTGCCTTGATGCCGATATTGCCCAGCATGTTGGCAAGCGCCGCCATGGTATTCTTGTGGTTTTCCGAGGTATTGTAGCGCAGCGTCACGGAAAGGCTACCCGGCTGGACACCGGCTTCCTGCAGCAATTCCTTGGCCTTGTCCTCGCGGTCCAGCACATCCTCGTCGGCGAAATCCAGCTTCGGCGCGTCCTTGACGTAATTCGCAATGCCGGGCGGCACCATGGAACTGGCTGGCAGCATCACACCGCGCCAGACTTCATTGGCGAGGAACTCACGATCGACGGCCATCGATATGGCCTTGCGCACGCGCGGATCGCGCAGCTTGCTCGATGGCTCGCCTTTGATGTCGACATAATAGATGCCAAGATAGGGAGCGAGGCGGAACTGACCGCCGAGGTTCTTCTTCACATAGTCCATCTGTTCGGCAGGAACATCGGAACAGATATCGACTTCTTTCGCCTCAAAGCGGCGCATGCAGCTCGCCCGGTCTTCAAACGGTATCCAGTTCACCGCATCGACCGTCACATTGGAAGCGTCCCAATAGTTCGGGTTCTTCTTCATGGAGATCTTGTCATTGGGAGTAAAGCTGACAAGTGTATAGGCGCCGTTGGTAATCATATTGCCGGGCAGGGTGAACTTGTCGCCGAACTGCTCGACAGCCTTTTTGTTTATCGGGAAGCCGGTCTGGTGGGTGAGTAGCTCCAGAAAATAGGGAGCAGGGTTCTTCAGGGTAATCTGAAGCGTTTTGTCGTCCAGCGCCTTCACGCCCAGCTGGTCGACAGGCATCTTGCCGGTGGCGACTTCCTCGGCATTTTTGATGGCGTAAAGGACGCTCGCATAGCCCGCAGCCGTCTTAGGGTCCATGATGCGCTGGAAGGTAAATTCGAAATCGCTGGCGGTAACAGGGTCACCGTTCGACCATTTGGCGTTCTCGCGCATATGGAAAGTGTAGGTGAGACCGTCTTCGGAAATATCCCAGGATGTTGCTGCCCCCGGAATTGCTTCGCCCTTCTCGTTTTGCGCCAGCAAACCTTCATATAGATCGCGAAGAACACGGTTTTCAGAAATAGTCGTCGTATGCTGCTGATCCAATGTTGCAGGATCAGTATCATTGCCACGATTGAGCACTGTTTCAGCTAAAGAGGCACTGCCGAGCGAAACCAGGCAAACGCCTGCCAATAAAATTTCGCGAACCATCGAGAACTCCCATAAAAATTTAAAAATATGTGTCCCATGAAAAAGGAACCCTCCGACCTTCCCGAGATCGAAAGAAAAAGGGGCTGCACCTTTCGGTGCAGCCCGAACTGAAAATTTATTGTTTGAACGAAAGCCAACGGGTCTTGTGGCTGTCCATAAGGTTGTCATTCCAGCCGTCGAGCTTATCGGAAACAAGAGCGCGGGAGGAATAATAAAGGATTGGAATATTGCTCATATCATCGAGCTTGAGCTGCTCTGCTTCAGCCAGAACCTTGGCACGCGCATCGAGATCAAGGATTTTCTCTGCTTCGGCCATCTTCGCATCATATTCCGGATTTTTCACCTTGGAATAGTTGAAGCTGACATCGCTCTGGCTGATGTAAAGGAAGTTCTGTGGATCGTTATAATCGCCGATCCAGCCAGCGCGTGCGATATCAAACGGGCCATCTTCACGCAGGAAGTTGAAGTAGGTAGCGCCTTCGGTTTCGTTGAGCGTCGCTTTCACACCGATATTGCCGAGCTGATCAGCAATTGCTGCCATGGTATTCTTGTTGTTTTCAGACGTGTTGTAGAGCAGCTCGATCGAAAGCGAGTTCGGCTCAACGCCGGCTTCTTTCAACAATTCCTTGGCCTTGTCTTCACGATCCAGCATGTCATCGGAATAGTTGAGCTTCGGCGCATCCTTGACGTAGTGATTGATGCCCGGAGGGACCATTGAGTAACCCGGCAGCATGGTGCCTTGCCAGACCTGATTGGCGATGAAGTCACGGTCGATAGCCATGGAAATCGCCTGACGGACACGAGGGTCCTTCATCTTGCTGTCAGCGGTCTTGCCCTTAACCGGCAGGTAATAAACGCCGAGATAAGGCGCCAGACGGAATTCGTTGGCAAGGTTCTTCTTCACATAGTCCATCTGTTCAGCTGGCACGTCAGAACAAACCTGCACTTCCTTGGCTTCGAAACGGCGCATGCAGCTGGCGCGATCTTCGAATGGAATCCAGTTGATCGTATCAATCTTGACCTGATCCGCTTCGTAGTAATTCGGGTTCTTCTTCATGACGATCTTGTCGTTCGGCGTGAAGCTGACAAGTTCATAAGCGCCGTTCGTAACCATTTTACCCGGCGTTGTGAACTTGTCGCCATTTTCCTCAACGCTCTTCTGGTGTAACGGGAAACCCGTCTGGTGCGTCAGAAGCTCAAGGAAATACGGAGCAGGGGAGTTCAGCGTAACCTTCAGCGTGTGATCGTCTACAGCTTCAACGCCAAGCTCATCGACAGGCTTTTTGCCACCAGCAACATCTTCAGCATTTTTGATAACAAACAGCATGCTGGCGTAGCCCGCAGCGGTTTTCGGGTCCATCAGACGGCGGAAAGCAAACTGGAAATCGCCAGCCGTAACCGGGTCTCCATTCGACCACTTGGCATTGTCGCGTAGGTGAAAGGTATATGAGGTGCCATCTTCTGATATATCCCAAGACTTCGCCACTCCTGGGATAGCTTCGCCATCAGCATTCTGAATGGTCAGGCCGTCGTAAAGATCACGAAGCACATTGCCTTCGGAAACAGTGGACGTGCGATGATGGTCAAGCGTTGCTGGATCGGTGTCGTTGCCACGGTTGAGAACAGTCTGAGCCGATGCCGCTCCCATCAGTGCCAAAAGACATACGCTTGTCAGTAAAGTTTTGCGAAACACGAAGAACCCCTCCTTGGTAATTTTTGAAATGGCGTGCATCTTATGGATAAGATCGGCTCTTGCAAGAGAAGTTCTCAACACACTGAATTGTTTCACAGATTGACGACAGCAAAGCTAATTTAGAAGGCAAAATTTTGGTACGCAACGGCAGCCTAACGACCGATTTGCGCTTGATACAAGGGCGCATAAAAATCATGAAAACTCCTTATTTTACGGACTTTTGCGCTACTGTTGTCAGCAGTTTCATTCGGTTCAACACGTGCGATTCGCCTAATTTTTGATCAACGAATTCGAGTTGTGGAAAACACTTATCGTAAGACAACTTCGGCAGACCATCTGGGCATTATATTAAATCCGCCGCAAATGTTTTACCCCAATAAGGTGCTGGCTTCCTGCTTGCGTTAAGTTCCATAACATACATTATGTGATTTATATGTATTATGCGGGTGGGTTCTAGTTTGAAGTGCGACTTGCAAATGATAACAATGAGTTATCCAATGCAAGGAACCTGTCATGGAACGCACCTACGCGCATATTGATCTGGATGAACGCCGCAGAATAGCGCGCTGGCGCACCGCAAAGCTCTCCGTTGACGTTATTGCTGAGAAGCTTGGAAGGCACCGCTCGACCATTTTCGTGAACTCAAGCGCAATCAGTTTCACGATGATGAGATCAAGGATTTAAACGGCTATTACTGCACGATTGCCGAGCAGAAATCCCGCGAGCGGCGTTCAAAGCAACGTAAGCTGATCCGGTATGATGAGCTACGGCAGTCCGTGATCGATCACATCAGCGATGGATGGTCGCCGCAACAGATTGTAGGAGAATGCGATTGGAACGCCATCCAATCTCTGTCAGTCATGAAACGATCTATCAGTTTGTGTATTCGACCGACGGTCGAAAAGAAGAGCTTTGAAATATCTGCCGGAACGTCGTGCCAAACGACGCCCACGTCATGCCCGGCGTCATCATGGACGCCGCTTTCCACCAGAACTGAGCATCCTTTATCGTCCAGACATGGTTGCCAGACGCAAGCAGTTCGGACACTGGGAATGCGACCTTATCCAGTTTCGCAAGAGGTTCGGCAAGGCCAATGTGACGTCTCTAGTCGAGCGGGTGAGCCGCTTTACGGTTTTGTTGCGCAACAATGATCGTCAGTCACGACCAGTGATGGATGGGGTGATTAGGTACTCCAACCCTGCCCCAAATAGCCCGTCGCTCCATCACGTTTGATCGTGGCACTGAGTTCACAGAATGGGCTTATCTGCAGAATGGGATCGGGTCGCAAACATGGTTCTGTGATCCGCAGTCACCCTGGCAGAAAGGCACCGTTGAAAACACCAACAGACGCACAAGACGATGGCTTCCCCGAGATCTTGATCCGCTCACCCTCAGTGATCGAGACCTCGCCTTCATCTGTCATCGCCTCAACAATACGCCGCGCAAATGTTTGGGTTACAAAACACCTGCAGAAGTCTTTCGGCAAAAATTAATCGCAAACAGACATCGTTTTGCGTAAACTCAAACCGCAAAAGTCGCGCTTCAGCCTGACCTCACATGCATTTTTCACTGAGATTAACGACGGCTGAGTTTTTCACTCAGCCGCCTTTTGCTTTTTTCAGTGCGAAGACTGGCCCCGCACAGCAGCAACATCGGCAGCAGAAGCAGCACCAGCCTTGTTACCCCAAGCCGAACGAACAAAGGTTGCAAGCTCAGCAACTTCCTCATTCGACAAGCGGTCGGCATACCCCTGCATCACCAGACGCATTGGACGCTTTTCGGTCGAAGGCACTTCCGCACCATGCAGAATGATCGAAATCAGAGGCTTCACTTCTGAACCAGTGACCAGATCATTATCAGCCAATTCCGGGAAGATACCCGGAGCGCCCTTGCCCGTCACAAAATGACACGCTGCACAGTTGTCAATGTAGAGACGTGCGCCGACAGGCATGTTCGGAGATGCTTCAGTCAGCATCTTTGCAGTCTCTTCACCGGCAGCATCTGCAGGAGCTGCAGGCAGTGCAGTCGGAACCTTCTCGGCAAAGCTCTGCGGAACTTCAGCCGCGGCACCATCGACACCCTTGAGGAACGCCGCAATCGCAAGATTATCCGCATCGGTCAGATGCTGAAGCGAATGTTCTACAACGAGGCCCATTTCGCCATTGGCGGTCGAATGTGCATTGCGACCGGTTGCGAGATAGGAAGCCATTTCCTCGACGGACCATTTCTGTGGCGCCGACTGTGGACCACGCAGCGAAGGTGCATTCCAACCATCGACAACACCGCCTGTGAGGAAAGCCTTGTCGCCAGCCTGAACACCATCCTGCGCCATGAAAGCATTGCGCGGGCTGTGGCAGGCAGCACAGTGGGCTGCACCTTCAACCAAATACTGGCCACGTTCCTGAACTTCGTTCTTACCCGCAGGCGTGAAGCCAGCCTTGTGGTTCAGAGCGAGCCAGTTCCATGCGCGGATACCGAACCGCATGTTGAACGGGAAGCCAAGTTCGGTCTGCTGCACTTCGTTCTTTACAGGTTCCACTTCATGCATGAAGTAGTCGTAAAGCGCACGGACATCTTCTTCGTTCAGCTTACGATAATTTTCGTAAGGCATGGCGGGATAAAGATGCGCGCCATCGGCACGAATGCCATCATAGAGCGCTGCACGGAACTGATCGAGCGTCCAGTTACCGATGCCGGTTTCCTTGTCAGGGGTGATGTTGGTCGTCCAGATCGTGCCCATCGGGCTTGCGATCTTACGGCCACCGGCAAATGATTTGCCGCCTTCCGCTGTATGGCAAGCCATGCAGTCGGAAGCATACATCACATATTCGCCCTGCCCCTTTGCAGGCTTCCAATCAGCAGCAAGCTCTTTCGTTGGCTTGGTCAGCTGAACCGGAACGAACAGGAAAGCCAGAAATGCTATAACTCCAAGAACAACCAGAACACCGATGATGCGAAGAAAAGTTTTCATGACTATTCTCCTCAAACCAGCGGACGTGGATTGGAAAGATACTGCGTACGGATCGCATGCGCAGTCCAGTAAGCCAGACCACCGAGAAGACCGGTCGGATTATACTGCGTGTTCTGCACGAAGTTGCCCGCGCCCAGCATGAAGACGTTGTGCTTGTCCCATGCCTGCGAGAAGCGGTTGACCACACCCTCTCGCGGATTGGCCGACATAGTGTGACCACCCGTCGTATGCGTCGTCTGGTAAGGACGAACGTCGAACTGAGAACCTTCCTTCTTGAAGGATGACTGAATGAGGTCGGGGTTCATGGTCTTGGCCAGTTCTTCCGCCTTGCCCTTCATGAACTGGGTCATCCGGATATCGTTCGGATTCCAGTTGAAGGTCATACGCATCAAAGGACGGCCGTGCGGATCTTTATAGGTCGGATCAAGGTCAAGATGATTGGTCTTGTACGCCATGACAGAACCATGCGTTCCGATATTCATGGAGTGACCGTACCACTCGGCGATTGCGCTCTTCCAGCCTGCACCCCAACCCGGCGTGCCCGAAGGAAGCGTCATGCTGCGGATCGGTTGGCCGTTGGTCTGGCCCGAGCGCCAATAAGCACCACCAATAAAGCCTTCACGACCAAAGTCGATCTGGTTTACACCGAAGTCATCGATGCACATGCCGTTAGCACCCGTACCGATGAACGGGTTGAACTCTTCGTTTTTGAAGAAGAGCGTCACACCGCCGGTCAGCTGATAGGCATAATTACGGCCCGTCACACCCTCGCCCGTTGCCGGGTCGTAAGGCTTGCCGATGCCTGAAAGCAGTGCCAAATGTACGTTGTTGAGCTGGAACGAAGCCATGATGACGATGTCGGCTGGCTGGAAGACTTCTTCCTGCGTCTTGTCGTCAAAATAGGTAACGCCGGTGGCAGTCTTGCCGTCCGGTGCCATTTCGATACGCAGAACTTCAGATTCCGTACGGTATGAGAAATTCGGCATGCGCTTGAGCGCATCGAGAATGGTCGTCTGTGGCGACGACTTCGAATATTGGTAACAACCGAAACGCTCGCAGAAACCGCAATGGTTGCACGGCCCCATCTGCATGCCATATTCATTGACATAGGACGTCGAGGCAATGCCGCCCGGTGACGGGAACGGGTGATAACCCATGGCCTTTGCCGCATCGGCAAATTTCCGGCCATCCCATGTCGTATGCATTGGCGGCATAGGATATTCGTTGGCGCGCCAGCCTTCAAAAGGATTGCCGCCCTCAACGGTCTTGCCGTTGAGGTTGCCAGCTTTGCCGGAAATGCCTGCAACACGTTCGAAGCGGTCGAAGAACGGTTCCATTTCGTCATAGGTCACAGGGTAGTCGCCAAGAAGCATGTCTTCCGGGATGATCTGCTCACCCCAATTTTCAAGAACATGCGAACGCAGCCGCAGTTCTTCTGCCTGTGGACGCCAGTTGAGGCCGTTCCAGTGCGTACCAGCACCGCCGACACCATTGCCCGGAAGGAATGAACCGAAGCTGCGGTAAGGCAGTGCAATTTCGCTGTCACTGCGACGTATGGTGACGGTCTGCTGGCTGGCGCGCTGCATCATCTTGAGACGCACGCCGTATTTCAGCTCATCGATCATGTTCGGATATTTGAAGTCCGGAACGGTGTTTTGGTCGTGACCGCGCTCAAGAGCGACGATTTCAAGACCTTCCTGCGCCAATTCCATAGCTAGAATCGCACCCGTCCAGCCGAGGCCAACAATGACCACGTCTTTTTTCTTTTCCTGACGTGCCATTTTTAAGCCCTCTCGCCCTTGATGGAAACCGGGCCTAGTGGGTAGCGAACATTGTAACGCTCAACCCATTCCTTATAGCTGCCGCGTGCGCCGGGGAAGCCGATATAGGTCCACGACTGCATGCCGTGATTGCCGCCATACATCGGATCAGCAAAATAACCTTCCTTGGTATTCTGCAACAGGATACCGAAGAAATCGCGCAATTCAGGTTGCAAGCCAACTTCACCCTTCTGAAGGGAAGTTAGTGCTGCGTCCTGCTGCTCGGCAGTCAGTGCCGAGAATGCAGCGCCATATTTCTGCTCGCACCAGCCGTTGAATGCTGGAATAGCCTGTCGATAGATCTGTGCAGGGTTAAGCGGGGTCTGCCAGCCGCGCGTCGGATCTGCCGAGGCATCATGCGGGCCAACCATGTACCAGTCGTCTGCGCGACCATAGTCGCCAGCAAGCTGAAGATCGATGAATACAGGTACACGGGTTTCGATAGCACCAGGGCCATCACCATCAGACGGGATCAGCCTTGCTGTTGCAGCAAGGATGAAAGTCCATTCAAGATCGTTAAAATATTGACGTTCGTATTGTTCAAGGGCAACAGGGGGCGTCGACTGTTGCGCCTGAGCTGACACAGCCAATCCTGAAAGCATCACGCTTGCTGCGGATGCTTTCAAAAAGCTGCGCCGGCTCGGATAGCCGGGAAGGTCGGTCATTTGTCGTTTCCTGCCGATTAGGTGGGTAAGACGGTTAAATTTGTTTCGGGGGGGCTCCATATAAAATGGCAGTATGAAACAAAGCGCCTCGTTATACAAACATTTGCCACAATTCAAATTTCGCAAATCCAGTTTGTTTATTGCCAGTGATGCTCAAGGCTACGTGCGGGGCGTCGCTACACATCGAAAAATTTTCTAATAGAATAATGAATTCAATGAGATAAATTGTTCAGAATATCGCTAAAACTTGCAATTTAATTTCATATTTTCTCATATGCACAAAACCGTGATCAGGCTCGAAATCCCCTCCTCCGAGCCACAACTAAGTCACGATTCTCTTGGCATTCGCGGCAAACTTGCCAGCAGTTTTCGCGTATAGGCATGTTGCGGATTGGCAAGAATGTCGCGCGTATTGCCCTGTTCAACGATCCTGCCCTTTTCAAGCACGATCAGTCTTTCACAAAGCAAAGCCACAAGTGCAATATCGTGTGAAACAACCACGAAAGTCGTGCGCTTTGACAAAGTTTGCATCAGTTCGATAATGCGAGCACGGGTCGTGAGGTCGAGTGCGCTTACCACTTCATCGGCAATGATGAGATCGGGATTGGCGACGATCGCCCGCGCAATTGCGATACGCTGACGCTGACCGCCGGAAAACTCGTGCGGATAACGTATGGCTGCATCTTCTGGCAGATCAACGGCAGCCAGTGCCTGCGCGACAGCCTGCGCAATGTTCGTCTCGATTTTCAGCGAGCGCAGCGGTTCAGCAATGATGTTGAACACGCGCTGGCGCGGATCAAGCGAGGAGTAAGGGTCCTGAAAAACCGCCTGTACCGAGCGACGAAAGCCGCGCATAAAACTGCGGTCTTTGATGTTGAGCTTCTGGCCGCGAAAATTCACATCGCCCGCTGTTGCAACCTGCAATCCCAGCAGCAGTTTGAGCATAGTTGTCTTGCCGGAGCCCGATTCACCCACAATGCCAAGATTGCTGCCGCTCTCAAGCGTGAGGTCAATGCCATGCAGCACGGTTTTGCCGCCACTATAGGCAAAGGATACGTTGGATAAATCAATGAGGCTCATCGCGCCACCTCCAATGCAGCGTCGAAGGCACGCGCGGCAGCAACCAGTCCCTTGGTATAGTCTTCTACCGGCTTTGCAAAAAGTGCGGTCACTGGCCCCTGCTCTATCAAGTTGCCATGTCTGAGCACGAGTGCCCGTTCGGCAATGCTTGCGACAACCGGCAGATCATGGCTGATGAACAAAAGCCCCATGCCTTCATCGTGAACGAGTTGCTCAAGCAGCTTGAGGATTTCCGCCTGCGTCGTCACATCGAGCGCTGTTGTCGGCTCGTCGGCGATCAGCAGCTTCGGACGACAGGCAAGCGCCATGGCAATGGCTGCGCGCTGCCGCTGGCCCCCTGAAATTTCATGCGGCCATGAGCGCGCAATGCGGGTCGGTTCCGGCAGGGAAACGCGTTCCAGAAGCCCGATAACCTCGCGTTTGAGTTCCGCTTTGCCAAGCTTGCGGCCATCGCGCGATGCGCGGCGCTGCACCACTTCTGCGACCTGTTTGCCAATGCGCATCAGCGGATCAAGCGCGGTCATCGGTTCCTGAAAGACGGTAGCGACACTTCGCCCGCGCAGCGGAACAAGCGCACGATCACGCGCACCGATAATCTCATGGCCATCGAGCGTGATCGAGCCGGTTGCTTTCATTCCGTCGGCAAGCAGTCCCATCACCGCCAATGCTGTCAGTGATTTGCCTGAGCCGGATTCACCGATCAAGCCGACGCGTTCGCCCTGCGCAACCGAAAAAGACACGCCTGAAACGAGAACGCGGCCTGCTGTTTCGATCGCAAGATTTTCAACGTTCAGCAATGGGCTCATCGTTGCCTCCTCCGCGTTGGATCGGCCACATCGCGCAAGCCATCTGCAAAAAGATTAAGCCCGATGACGAGCGAAACCAGTGCCAGACCTGGTGCGATTGCACCGAAGGGAGCTGTATAAACCGAAGCCTGCGCTTCCTGCAGCAACCGTCCCCAGGATGCATTTGGTGGTGGCGCGCCAAGCCCAAGATAAGACAATGAAGCTTCAGCAATCACGGCCAATCCGAACTGCAGCGCGAAATTGACAATCAGTGTCGGCCAGATGTTCGGTAGCACATGAATGCGGATGACGCCGAGCCATGACGTGCCGGAAATGCGCGACGCTGTAACATAATCCATCGCCAAAACGCGTTTGGCGAGAATGCGCGTCAGTCGCGCGACGATGGCTGATGCCGCAATGCCGATTGCGAGAATAGCGGTCGAAAGGCTTGCGCCATCGCTTGAAGCGACGATCAGCATAGCGAGCAGCAATGTCGGGAAAGCAATCAGAATATCGAGCGTTGCAGCCAGCATATCGTCGAGTGTCTGCGTCGCAAAAGCGGCCAGAATGCCAATGGTTACGCCAATCACAGCGCTGATGGTGACGGCTCCAAACCCCACAAAAAGCGCAATGCGTGAGCCGACCATGATCTGCGTCATGAGATCGCGACCGAGGCGATCCGTGCCTGCCCAGTGCTCCCATGATGGCGCTGCCAGCCGTCCGCCAACCATATCGCCGGCGCCGTAAGGCGTCCAGAACAGGGTAAGCAGGGCTACAACGACATGCATACCGACAAGGATACCACCCACTACGAGCGGCCAAGGTAATCGGAAACGTTGCGAAGTTGTGGTGATGCTGCTCATGCGCGGCCTCCCGCAGACCTGCTGCGCAATCGCGGATCGATCAAACGTTGCACCAGATCGGCAGCGAAGCCCACCAGAAGAACCAGAAGCGTCGAGACAAACAAGACGCCTTGCACGTTAGGATAATCACGCTGCTCAATACCCAAAAGCAGCATGGAGCCGAGGCCAGGGAGCGAGAAAACGCGTTCCACCACCACAGCGCCGAGAAGCGTAGAGGCGAGTTCGATGCCAAGGATGGAGATCACCGGCACCGCGCCATTGCGGATGCCATGGCGGATCAGCGCTTGCGAGAACGTAGAGCCCAGCGCGCGCGCCGTGCGCAGATAATCGCTGCCCAGAACGTCCTGCGTTGCCGAACGAACATAGCGGATAAGCGATGCCGACATGACGATGGCAATGGTGATGACCGGCAATGTCAGCGATTGAAATGCAGCAGGCGCGGATTGCCATCCACGCGATGGAAAGCCGCCCGATGGAAACATGCGCAGTTTCACCGCGAACACCCACACCAGAAGAATGCCGATCCAGAAAACAGGCACTGCGATGCCCAACTGTGAGATCACTGAAATGATCGAGCCATACCAGGTTTTCTGACGCACAACAGACAGGATGCCGAGCGGCACGGCGATGATGATTGCGAGCACAAAAGCCATCAGTGTCAGCGGCAGCGTCACGATCAGGCGTTTGCCGATTTCGGTCAGAACAGGCGCACCGCTGACAAAGGAATTGCCGAGATCAAAGCGCACAAGTGAGCCGATGAACTGTGTGAATTGCTGATAAAGCGGGAGATCGGACCCGACCTGCTTGCGTGCAGCTTCAATCTGCGCTGCATCCGCACCAACTGATACGAGCGCATTTGCCGGATCGCCCGGCAAAAGGCGCAGCAGCAAAAACAGAACGATAGCTGCAATAAATACCGACAGGATCAGAATGGCCGAACGGCGCAGAATATAGGCAAGAATGGCGAATACCTCTCGGGCATGAGGAGCAGTTTTTAGCCACTCAAAAATGCTATAACGCCGCCGGAAAATAATTCAGGCGGCGCTCTCTGTCGAGCATCAGTTCTTAATTATAGACAACCGATTAGTCTGCTGATTTCACAATATCATAGGCAAAGAACTGCGAGTTCAGGCCATTAACCGGATAGCCGGTAACCGACTTTTTTGAGACCACGATCTGCGGATAGAGATAAAACCAGTTGCTGGCTGCATCTTCTGCAATGATCTTGTTGGCTTCGGTCAGCTTGGCCGTCTGTTCATCGGTCGTGGAGCTGGCTTCGGCTTCCTTGATCAGATCAACAACCTTCGGGTTGTTATAGCCCCAATAGAAATCCGGATTACCATAAAACACGATATCACGGTGGTTCACATGCTCCTGCAAAGTCGCCTGGAAATCATGCGCCTTATAGACCTTTGTGTACCATTCATTGGCCGTGATGATGTTGATGTTCACCTTCACGCCGATCTTTGCCAGTTCGCTCTGGATGAACTGCGCGGCAATCGGGTGCGGATCGTAATTCGGTGTATCGATGGTGAAGCTGAAGCCATCCGGATAGCCTGCTTCCTTCAAGAGCTCCTTGGCGCTTTCAGGATTATAGGCATCCACACCGGTTAAATCGACATACCACGGATCTGTTGGCGGAACAAACGAGCCAATCAGCGTGCCATAGTCGCCCCAAACGGCATTCAGCAGCTTCTTGTCGTCGATGGCACGCGCCAGTGCCTTACGAACCTTCACATTGTCGAAAGGCGCGACACGGTCGTTATAAGCGAGAAGCAGCTTGGTCGTGGACTTCCCTTCACTGACGGTGAAATCAGGATTATCCTTGAACTGAGCCAGCGAATCCGGGCTCTGAACCGAGGTGATGATGTCAACCGAACCAGTCAGAAGCGCATTGTTGAGCGCGCTCGCATCGGTGAAATACTGAAAGACAACTTCTTCATTTTTCGGCTTGGTGCCCCAGTAACCGTCAAAGCGCTTGATGGCGAGCGATGAACCGCGGCGCCAGTCTTCCAGCGCATAAGGTCCAGTACCGTCTTCCTTCGACTGGAAGTCAGTCGCTTCGTCATTCACGACCCAGACATAGCTGAGATTGTATGGCAGCGAGATCGAGCGGGACGAAAGCTTGACGACGACTGTTTCATCATCCGGTGTTTCGACGCCAACAATGGTCTTGAGGCTGCTTTTGCGCGAGCTTTTGGATTCAGGCGCTGCAACACGCTCGATGGAGAACTTGACGTCCTTCGAGGTCAGCGGCGCGCCTGAATGGAATTTGACGCCCGGCTGAAGCTTGAACGTATAGGTCAGGCCATCGTCGCTGACGGTGTATTCCTTCGAAAGAACTGGCTCAACCTTGCCATCGTCATCCAGACGGAACAATGCTTCATAAACATTGCCGTTGAAGGCCTCGTTAATGCCCTGCCCTGCGCCTGCAGTGTTGTCGAGGTTCTGCGGCTCATAGAGCGATCCGATATTGATAGTGGCGTCCGGGTCGCTTTCTTGTGCGTGCGCCTGAGCGAACGAACCGAATGCGAGCGCAACGGTCAGCGCCGTGGTCAGGCCCCAGTTGCTCAACTTCATTTTGCGATTAAGAATGGTCAAACCGCTCATTTTATTCTCCTGCTTCGAGGTCGCCAAAGGGCCTCAGTTGATACAGGTTATACAGCGACCGTCTGAGCCTCGATAAGCGGCGGAGCTGTGCTATACGGGGATTCTTTAGAAGATTATTCTATAATAAATAAAATTGGTAGATGATTTATCCTTCACGATAGACTGATATCCACCCAACTTCAAAAATTGAGTTACCAAGCAGCCCAGTCTTATATAAACGACGACAAACCAAAGGCTTCGCGAAGCCCCATCACGGCCCGGTGGCATTGAGAGAACATAATGAGCCAGATCAATCGCGGTAGAACCCAGTCTCTTCTTAGAGCAGAAGGACTTGATGCACTTGTACTGTTTCAACCTGAAAACTTCCGCTATGCAACCGGTGTAGCAGCTGGAGTCGCGACGATGTGGGGTCGGGCGGGTTCGGCAATTGTGCTGGTGCCAGTCGATGAAAAGGCAAAACTCGGTGCCGTGATCAGCGATCATGCCCATGCTGCGGCAGCGCATCTTGGCGACAGGATTGATTTCCGCACACACCGCATCTGGATCGACATGGTTATGGTCGAAAATGCCAGGACAATTGAAGATATCAATGCAGCCTACAGGCAGGCAAACAATGTCGGCCCGCGTGCTGAAACTTTCGATCAGGATGCAGCTTTCAGGCTTCTAGGCGAACTACTGGCAGAGCGCGGACTTTCCAAAGCAAAGATCGGTATTGATCTGGAGTTCATGCCAGCGGCTGATTTTGCGGCTCTCAAAAAAGCGCTTCCATCAGTTGACTGGCGGGATGCATCAACTCTCGTCAAGCGCTTGCGCCTCATCAAGAATACTCATGAAATCGAGTATCTGCGCAATGCAGCACACTATGCGGAAAGCGGGCTGGAAAATGTGCTGAAAACCGCCCGACGCGGTTCCAGCCTGAATGCGCTTTCGGCAGCCTGGCTTGATGGAGCAACACAGGAAGCCAGCCGGAATGGTCAGGCTCTTTCCGGGCATTGGGCTTATATCTCGACGGGCCCTGATCTTCAGGACATGAAGGCCGAGCTCAAAGAAGGTGATCTTGTGAAAGCCGATGTCGGCACCCTCATCAACGGCTATTCGTCGGATGGTGCGCGCACTTATGTCTGCGGCAAGCCTGATCCGCTTGCGAGTGAGATCTACAAGGTGTTGCAGGAGAGCTTTGCCGTGGGCGAAGCATTGTTAAAGCCCGGAACGCGGTTCTGCGATGTTCATGCTGCGATGCTTGGCACCATGCGGCAGAGCGGTTTCAGCGAATATTATCGCGGCCATTTTGGTCACTCGGTGGGTGCGGCCGTTGGCATTGAAGAATGGCCGTTTATCTCAAGCAGCAACGAAATGCTGATTGAACCAAACATGGTGTTGGCTCTGGAAACCCCGTTCTATGCTAACGGGCTCGGCGCTCTCATGATTGAAGAACAATTTCTGATTACAGAAAGCGGTGCGGAAAGCATGAACAGGCTTTCACGCGAATTGACTTCCATCGGATAGAAATACCTTATGAGCGAAACTTAATCGCCGCTTGCGATAGTCCTGTCGCGGAGGCGACGTTTCCATGGCCACTCACCATCGATTTCCGCTTCCAGTGAAAAGCTGAGGAAGGTTCTGATCAGAACGATCAGGCCCAGCAGGCCAACACTTTCCCATGTAAGCGGGGAAATAATGGTAGCGATGATATCCGCACCGATCAGGATTTCGAGGCCGAGCAGAATGCCGCGACCAAGATTGGCGCGATAGCGCGTATAGGCTTTCTCGCCCGAAAGTACGAACACGTCTTTAAGATAACCAAGCGTTGCAACGGCGACACCGATCAGGATCACTGCCACACCAAAAAATTCAAGAGCAGACGCCATCGGCTCCAGAATTGGCGCAATCAAACTTACGAATTCGCCGCGTTCCACACCCGCATTCATGTTTGCGCTCCCCAGTGCCCATTAGTCTCAAACTTGAGCTTAGTTCGGAAAACTTAAAAAAGATGCGGCAAGCATTCCTGCCGCGTGGCTGTAACCCGAGTTGTTCCGCGTGTGCTTAACAGCCATTTTTCGGCCTCATACTGTTCACATATACTTGAATAAATCGTGTCATACTGGGCATTCAGCCCGCCTCAAGGCTTTATTGTTCACACTTTTCGATACATTCTGTGAACCATATGCTGTCTAGGCGCTGGCGATGGAAAGGCCTATCTCTTGCTCATCGAAACGACGAACACACCGTCGCTTCACAAATTCAAGGAGATAGAAAATGAAAAAGCTTGCTCTTGCTGCCGTAGCCGTTGCCCTTAGCGCCGGTGCTGCACTCGCTGAAAACCCAAATGTTGGCACCCCTGCCGATCTTTATGCAAACGACCGTACACCCGTTACAACCCAGCAGGTTGATAACACGGCAACCGCTTCCATTGGCCAGTCGTCGTTCCAGGATGGTTCGGCTCATCGTTTCGGTGATGCATCGCCTTCGAGCTTCCAGAACTAAGCCCGACTTTTAATGCGCGCATCTTATCCGAAAACCGCTTCACACTTTTCGGGATGCGCTCAAAACAATCCCGCCTGACGGAATAATCCGAACGGCACCCCAGTTATCTCCCCGGTGGATGGCATTGGTGTCACCCCGGTGTCCCCGGAAGCACTGATGCCATCCAAAGGGGCGATTAGAAGGAATAGAAAAATGAAGAAGTTTGCTCTTGCTGCCGTAGCCGTTGCCCTTAGCGCCGGTGCAGCACTCGCTGAAAATCCACATGTTGGTGAACCTGCCGATCTTTATGCAAATGACCGCACGCCAGTTGCAACCCAGCAGGTTGATAACACTGCAACCGCTTCAATCGGCCAGACAACCAACTATCAGGACGGCTCCGCACATCGTTTCGGTGATGCGTCCCCATCAAGCTTCCAGAACTAAGACCCGCGGAAGCAGGTCCAATACAAAAAGGCGAAGCCTCTTCAGGCTCCGCCTTTTGTTGTTTGTGGGGAAGCGCCTATTATTCCATCCGTGTAATGATCGCTTTGATTTCCCGCTCAAAGAAATCCGAAAATGCCACAATACGTGGTGGCAGTTTCTGGAATGGCGGATAATAAAGAGTAAGCCAGAGCTGCGGCGGCGACCATTCTGGCAAAATCTGCACGAGCCGTCCGGTGCGCAGATGTTCAGCCACAATGAAGACAGGCAGTATTGCGACTCCTGCCCCGTCGGCCGCCATATTGGCCAGCACTTCACCATTATTCGCGCTTATCATACGTCCGGCGGAAATATTGACCGTCGAACTTCCATCAGACAAAATCCAGTTTTCGCGGCGACTTTGAAAACTATAACCTAAGCAACCATCAACGGTCAGCTCGGTCGGATGCTTAACATCGACGAAAACCGTACCGGGCGCAGCAACCAGAATGCGCTTGATCGCACTAATCTTGCGCCAGATTGTAAATTTATCAGACGGTGCGCCTGAAATGCGGATCGCGAGATCAAAATCCTGCTCGACCATATCCAGCATCTGATCGGTCAATGACAATTCTATTTCAATCCTGGGATAGAGCTCACGAAATGCAGAGAGTATCTTTGGTAAAACCTGTTGACCAAGCGACATGGGCGCATTGATCCGCAAACGTCCCTGATCGGCCTTATGAACATTCATCAGTTCCAGCCGAGCCACCTCCAGCGCCGTGACCGCTGGCTCGATACGGGCTGCAAACACAGCCCCATCAGTGGTCAGCGAGACTTGCCGTGTCGTGCGCACGAAAAGCTGGACGCCCAGCTCTTCTTCAAGTGCTGCGATTGTCCGTGTGACGGAAGCCGGCGTCATATCCAGCTCTCGCGAAACCTGCGCAAAATTACGCTTCTCAGCGGCCAGTAGAAACGTCTTGAGGGCTTTAAGCTCGTTCATTCGTTCATTTCCACTGATGCAATATAGTTACAACCATTGCATCAGTGGTTATCAACAATCAACCCGCAGCAGTTACTTGCTCACGGGCAAACCATTTCCCGTCCATGCTTCGAGTCCACCGCGATACCAGAAAGTAGTCCAGCCGAGCATAGCTGAACGCAGTGCAGCATTATAGGACGAACGGTCATTCATGCCCTTGCCGAAAAACACCACGCCAACACTTCTGTCACCACCAGCCTTCTCGTTGAGCCACTCATCCAGCGCCTGCTGCAGACTATCTGTAACGCTGCCATCGCGCCCGGCATCTACGAGAGAATAGGCGTTCTGCATGGTTTCCTGCAAACCGCTGGTATCAACGAAAAGAGTTTTACGTCCGTTCGCAATGATCTTCACAACTTCAACGGTGGTGATAATCGTTGCTTTGGCATGCTTGCTGGGTGTTGGCCCGGTATATGGCGACTGGAACAGCACCATGCTTGCAGCCACGCCGTCATCACGCAGTTCATCCAGAGCCGCACCTGCCGCACCGCCTGAAGCTGGCGCGGATGCATTGGTTGGCTGTCCTGCAGCATCTCCCTGCGCACTTCCTGTCTCAACGTCAGAAATCATAACCGCCAGATGTTCGAACAGGTCATAACACATGGTAATCGAACCCTCTTTCGGGTCGTACCATGCGTTCAGCTGATCACAGTCACGGAACGTGACCGTTATGGGTCTTGGCAGCACATAGGTCTGGGACAAGCCATCGAAATAACCTGTCAAAGCAGTCGAGAGCTTTGTGGCGTAGAAATCGCCCACTCTGCGCGAAGAAGGCTGAAAGACCGTCTTGATCGTTGCGCCCGGGGCATTTGCCGGTTGTTCGCCTTCCGGGTGCCATTCGCCGGAACGCGTGTGAGGGGCGAGGATTTTGCGCCATGCGCGATTTTGCTTGTTGAATTCATCCGAACAACGAAAACGCGTGCGCTCATCCAGCTTCACCCCATCGGCAATCGAGCTGAAAACTTTCGGGTTGCCGCCATACATAATGCAAAGCATATTGCGAAAGCGCTTAAGATCGGCCGTGTGCTCATCCTGCCATGGAGAAGGCGAACTGCCCTTCATCTCGTTGATTTTGCCGCTATAATACCACTGCAACGCCGCATAGCTTGCGCTGCCAATTGCCATGTCGTCGATTTCTTTATCACCGGACGGATACATTGTCGGTTCGACAATTTGCAAAGCGGAATAGATATCGACAGCATCCTCTTCAGGGCCGGTCGATGGGAGTTGCAATTCCCCAATCAACGCATGTCCAAATTCATGCGCAAAGATGCTGCGCACCAGTCCGTAATAAACTGATGCGATACGCCCCCCATCCCCGCCAAAGTCGGGCAGAGGACCAGAAACTCCTCCCGCACCTGATGCAGGTTGAGAACCATTGCCGGTCGTTTGCGGTGCTGGTTGGGAACCGGTATCAGCTGTCTGTGGTGCCGAACCGCCACCCTGCCCGCTTCCAACAATTGGTTGCGTCGGGACGTTCTCGCCGTCAGACGTAATGCTGAAATTAGCGATCCCGAACATTCCAATATCGTAAGCCATTACGCCGATTTGTGCGCCAAGGGCCGGTGAACCCTGAACGTCGCCGATCATTCTTCCGTTCAGAAGGAAGCGTGTCACGCCGGGAACATCGATCATCTCGATGACATCGGTACCGTCGAGCCTGGCTACATTCGGTATAGTTGCAATATTGCGCTGCTGGCCATTTTCCATGCAGAACAGCTTAACGCTCTTATCTGCGACGACCTCCATCAGACAGATCGCTTTATGGGCTGGATTTGATGCAACCAGCCCTAGCGAAGCGCCTGGCTTGGAAGAGTTAACTGCAATCGTTACCTTCGTTGCGCGTCCGGCTTCGGGCGCGGGTCCGGCATTGACGACCAGTGTCTGCTCAGTACCGCTGGACTGCTGGTTGTTGAGAACGAACCAACCGTCATTGGCGGAACCAGTCCATCCCTGAACAATCTGCGACGATACAGCTGAGGCAAGCGGGCCGAGTTCCCTCTCAAATTCGGCATGGGCAGGAAGATTGGACGCGATAAAACTCGCGAAAAAAACCGCACCCAAAAGACGCATTCGAAAGTCCCCATTCCGCTAATGTCATCAATATGGCGCGGCACTTATCGCGGATAGCAAGGCGCCCAAAACTATGATCTGCCATTCAACTCGTTTATTGCAATACGATTCAACAGATTGATGTCAATCAGTAATTGCTCATTCGCCTAAGCAGATGGTGGATTACCACCCAATAAATTGGCCCTCAATCTACGATTTGGAGAACCGGACTATCTATGTTGCAACTCGCGCCGCCCTTTTGAGATCATCACCCAACCGATGACCGTCAATATTCCGCCACCGATTGCCATTGGCAATACAAGGACGAACAACCAGAACAAAAATGCCGTAGCTGCATCGTTACGACCTGACGCTACGAGATTCGTTCCTTCCTGCATCTCTGAACCAGATACAAATACCGTAGCGAGCAAACCGAGGAGGATAACAGCTCCCAGCACAAAGCAGCCCCAACCAATTTGAAGTTTGCGGGTTGTAAATCGGGACAACCAAATAGCGCCCACAACCATCACCAAAACCTGCACAAGTATAGTGATGATAATTGCACTATTAAGACCGTCTGCATTGGCTGTTGCAGTGGTTACGGTGTCCATCTGGGCTGGGAAAAAGGCCATTGCTAACGGAGCCAGGAGGCCAAAACCAAAACGTGCCAATAGAACGCCAAACACGATACTAATAAGCCACTTGGTCCATACTGAGTTCATCAGACATCTTTCCTGGAGCCGTTTCGACCCGGTTGAATCGGATCGGCACGAATTGCCTTACATTAGCGAACACTAGACGGAAGATCGGAGAGAGGTCAATTCAGTATTGTCCACAGAGCAGACAATTGACTCATCTGGGAATGTTTGTAATGCGATAGCGAATGATTGCTTTCGTTCTGGCTGAAGATGCGGAAGTTCCAATTATCTATTGTGAGCCGTCATCAATGCTTTCCAATAGTGCAGGCATTAGACCAAAACTAGGAAAGCATCTGAAATGAATCGAACACTGCGCGCACTTGTCATGGCATCAACCATCAATGCAGCTTTCGCAATCTCCTTCGTTGCCATTGGAAACGCGGGGCCTGCCGCAGGAGCTGAAACGGTGGTCGTGCAGGCGGAAATACAAGAGCAGCCTGCACCCGAAACAGACACGTTCGGACGTTCTCAATTCATTCTGTCTGGCAATCCGATCATCCCACCGCGCGATTACGGCAAGGGATTGCAGCTTCCTGATACAAATGAATACAGCCCGGATGAAAGCGGAACGATCTACGATATTGCTTTTCTCGGGATCGAAAATGGCGAAATGCAGTTTGAGGTCCGCGGCTACTCAATCGCAGATTTGAGCTCCCCTGCGACAGGACAGACTTCATCTTTCCCGCAAGATCAAAAGACCGTTGAAATACGCGATATTGTTATTGTGATTGAAGAAGTCACGGATGGTAGCCTGACTTACAAAATCGTGTATCGCAAGTAATCGGTCGTTATGCCGTGAGTTTGGCCCATTCAGGCGCAGTGCCATCATCCTCAAGCCCGCCATTTAGCGCAAATTGGTCCAGAGTCATGGCATCCAAAACGCCGACGATTGCCTCGCGGACAAGCAACATGGAACGGCGAACCTGACATGCCTTGTGATCCTCGCAATCTTCGCAAGGTTCATAAGCGGTGCGACTGGCACAACGGATAGGTGCCAGCGGTCCATCCAGAACGCGGATGGCCTGACCGATCGTTATTTCGCTGGCTGGTTTTGCCAAACTATAACCGCCACCTGGCCCTTTCTTTGAACGCAAAATACCGTCGTTGCGCAACTCCAGCAGGATCGCGTCCAGAAATTTCTTTGAAATATTGTTCTTGGCGGCAATTTCCGCAACAAATGCGCTCTCACCTGGAGAAAGCAAAGCAAGGTGTGCCAACGCCTTTAGGCCGTATTTCCCCTTTTTCGTAAGCATGCAACCCTCCGCCGATTTGGTAGATTGTGCATTTGCACTAAATCGAGCGGATTAATAGTCTTTTACAACTGACCAAATGTCACATTCAGTCAGTTGATGGATTTTATCTGGAGCGCATCCCGAAAAGTGCGAAGCGGTTCAGTGAGAGACACACAGATTGCCCGAATGCGACTTGGCGGATGCCGGCTTGTTCAACTCGTAAAGCTCGGCGATTTCCGTCGCAACGAGCTCCTGAAGCTTCCATAGATTGCGGTCGCGGATGCCCTTTTCTTCCAGATGCTTGACTGTAAGATAGAGGTATTCTGCGCAGGAACCAATGTGCCCACAGGCACGCGCCAGAGTTCGGGCCACTGTCTCAAGCGGCAAACCGTTCAACACACGGTCTCCGCGGGGGCCCGCCCAGAATGTAAGCGCCCTTACAGGCCCCTCAGGTGTTTCAAGAAATACCCAGCGAATGCTCGATGCATCGCTAATCGAACTGATCTCGCGGCGGATCATACGTTGAATCTGGCCCAATCTGTCTTCGTCAGAGAGCCGAAAAGCGATCCCATTACAACTGCCACCTCGCCTTAAAGCAAGCATCAAACCCGGCTGGCTTTGTGTGCCGCGCCAGCGTGTCAGCCGCAAGCAAAACGACCTGTGCCAGCCTCTCAATCCACCATAACGCCAGTCAACAGCATTGAAATCAGGTTTCCAGATCAGCGAGCCATAAGCGAACACCCACAATGGATCTTCACCGCTTTCAAGATATAGTTTTTCAGAAAGTTTTTGCACATCAAGATCAGTCATCGGAACTTTGTTCGGCTCCGGCCCCCGATCTACTTCCGCCCGAATGCTTAGCGAAACCAATTCTTCAGTCAGCGTCATTCTGGATGTAAAATCAGTCAATGCACTTCTTCCCGTTCAAACTCACTTCGCGCCGGACCATGAAACCCGATCATTATGAAATGAATATACCGTCATGCTCAAGCCCGCAAAGACGCCTTTGCATCGTCAAGCTGCCGGATTTTTGAAAACAAAACTTCACGATCAGATAAATGACGCTCAAACAGAGCAATGAAAATTGTATTATCAGCGATATGCGGCAGTGGAGCGGACTGAGCACGGCGCAAGCTCTCATTTGCCGCCTGCTTGGCGGTTTCAACTGCAGCCAATAGTGACGCAATCGTCCCTCGCGCTTTCCCGCTGTCGGCATAGCTCGGTGATGAAGAATGCTGATAGTCTGACTGCGCTTGCATCATAATCACATCTCCTATCAATGACATTTACGATTTAAGGGCTGACATCGATTGTAGCCTCTAACGCGCGGCAGAAACGAGGCACTTCAAGCTATTCATGCGCAGAAATCAGAAATATCGGTATTTGATAGATCGCGATTAATGGAAAAAAGCCCCATACGGGAAGTGGCGACCAAAGCCGCCACTTCATTACTCACAGTGTGAAAACTGATTTCCCTGCCAGATCAGAACGAACGCTGGAAGCGGACCACACCCTGCCAGGCATCCTGACCTTTAAGGATCGAGTTCTTGTCATCCCATTTGGTGTAGGAAACCTGTGGTGTGATGGTGAAACCCGGAACCAGCTGATAGGCAACGTTTGCACTGGCTGCGAAGGTCTTGGCGTCTTCATAGGCCAGCTGAACGTTAAAGACCGCCTTGCTGGTGGCTTTGAACTTGGCACCACCCCAGACTGCCCAGTCGCCGCCCCATGTTCCATAGAAACTGTCGATGACACGCACACCGCGATAGGTGCTGCTACCACCGTCATGGACGACAGTACCTCCAGCATCGTAGTGGACATAGTGATCATCATTCGACTTATATGCGCCGAGCAGCCAGAGAGAGAACTGTTCAGTTACATTGACATCGAGACGAACCTTCCCGGCCCACTCTTCGTTGACGGCATCATAGGCGGCGACACCGGCAATCGACCCCCAACTCTGCGCATATTTCAAACCACCGACCACATGTGGTGTGTAATCATCAATCACGCCATTCCAGTCGACATCAACATTATTGCCCTGCTCAAGCGCGATGATGGCCGAAAAGCCGTTTCCACCCTTGAAAGTGTAGCTGATCTGGTTGGTGCGATAGCCACCAGCGCTGATAACGTCGTCATTCAGCACATCACCGAAATATCCGGTGAAGGTATAAAATGCCGTGTCATCCAGACCAACGCGAAGGCCGCCCAGCTGAATGTAAGCGCGGTTGAGGGTGGTGCCGGCATCCACGCCATTGCCGAAGTTAAAGCGCGTTTCGGTAAAGGTCGAAAGCGTGCCGAGTTCGGTTTCCGAAGCCGTCGATGTGCGCAATGTGAAACGTGTGTTGTTGGTCCAGGTATCGTAAGATTTGCCGCGCGGGCTCAGATTATAGGCACTTCCGTCCGGAGCACGGCTGATGCCTGCACCACGGTAGTAGACGTTATCACCTCCCCTCAGGTCATAACGAACATAACCATGGATACGCAGGCAAGTTTCAGTGCCCGGAATGTAGAAATATCCCGCTCCATACGCATCGCAGACGCGGACATATTCTACAGCTTCTGGTTCCGGCGCGACGATTGCATCGGCGGCATTTGCATTCGTAACCCCGAGAACAGCAAATGCCGAACCGATTACAGTGTTTTTCAGAATCATAATTATCCCCACTAACAATAAACAAAATCGTTCTATTTCAGAGGGATAATCCTATTAAGGCAATTATATCTAATTATTGTAAAATATATGACAAATAATGTTTTATATAATAATATTCAAAATTGATATAATTACATAACTCAACAAAATTGTATTCTATATATTTGACCAAAAGAAACAATATAAATTATATAATATTGATTACTTGCCCATTATTTTCTTTTTCACTCAATAATATTCGAACCATCCGCTAATCCGCTATGACTGGTTCTTGAAACAGTGACAAATAGCGCTCTCCGCTATCGGGCAGAACGGCAACGATGGTCTTTCCCGCATTCTCCGGGCGCTTCGCGATTTGAAGGGCCGCAGCAATGGCCGCCCCGGAAGACGTGCCGACCAGAAAGCCCTCTTCGCGCGCAACTGATAATGCAGCACGGCGCGCTTGCTCTGTCGTCACGGCAACGATTTCATCGACAATAGCCTTGTCGTAATTCTCTGGTAAAATTGTCTCATCAACTTCGGTGACTTTATGAACGCCTTCAATGGTTTCGGCTTTTGGATTATCGATTGAAGGCACGGAATCTGCCGTTGGCTCCACCAGAATGACACGAAGAGAAGGCTTCTTTTCCTTGAGATATTTACCCGCGCCGGAAATGGTGCCCCCCGTACCCACGGTGCTCACCAGAATATCCACCGCGCCATCCGTATCACGCCAAATTTCCGGACCGGTCGTTTCGAAATGGATTGCTGGATTGGCAGGATTGGACCGTTGACCGGTATAGTAGGCGTCAGGATTTTCGCTGCGAATACGATCAAGCACCTTTTGCAGAGCCCCTGGCTCCAGCAGCTCGTCATTATCAATCAGCACAATTTCGGACCCGAACTGGCGCAGGATATTGATCTTGTCTTCGCTGATCGTATCACGCAGATAAAACTTCGTCCGATAGCCCTTTGCGGCAGCCACAGCCGCAATACCAATGCCGGTATTTCCGCTGGTCAGGTCTACCAGAAGATCACCCGGCTTAATCTTACCGGCACGCTCGGCGTCCCGAATAATCCCCCATGCTGTACGGTCTTTAATGCTGCCAGCCGGATTGAGATATTCGATTTTTGCGAGAAGTCGCACAGAAACGTCATTGCTCTTCTGAAGGCGTGAGAATGCAACCAGAGGCGTATTGCCGACAAGCTCCGAAAAGCCATTGCGTATTTTACCCATGATCCACTCCTTCTTGCCAACAGGCATCAAAATTCAAGGTCTAATTTTCACCAACCGCTGAATTTTATTAAGAAAATTATTCACTTAGTTCGCCCGGCACATAGATTTGCAATCCATTGCAGGAGGCCTCTTTGCATTTATATTCGCGCAGCAACGTTGTCCGGATCATCATGAATGATGTCCTCTATTCGATAGGCTGACCGGATTCGCGCGAGCTTTCTGGATCGCAGCTGCGAGGGTCGAAAAGCTTAAATCTTCACGCACTGACCATCGAAATCGTATCCAGCCATTCTGATCCACGAGAAAGCTTGTCTCTTGGGACGTTGGTGTCAAAAGCTGCACAGCAAGAGCCGCAGTCTGGTCGGGAACATCGCATTTTTTTGCCCCACCATCGTTGTCGACGGCAAAGACATTCAGCTGCTGACTCTGAAGACTAAGCAACCAAAAGCTGTCAGATTGGCGCCCCACGTCATGCCGCTCCTCATCGCAATAGACCGTGATGCGTGGGCTCGCAGCCGGATAAACTTCACCATCAGGCGCAGGCAAACTGATCGTCCGGGTGGAAGCAATCATGCGGATATAGTCTACAATCGACCACGCGGTTTTCGCATCCAGGGCCGATCCGAAACCGGGCATGGATTGCCGACCATCTTGTAACTCCTTGCCATGCATGATCGTCCAGAAGATTTCACCGTCACTGCGATCCGCAAACAAGGGAGCGGTCAGATCGGGCGGCCATACCGGATCGCCTGTTGCCTGTTCACCGCGACCGCGCCCGTCATTGCCATGACAGGAGGCACAATTGCCTCCGAAAGCCGCAGCCCCCCGCGCAATCGTAATGGACGTATAGGATGTGGGCGAGCGCAGAAAGCTTGCCTCATTGGCATCCTGAACAAACAATCCGATGCGCGGTAACTGGAACAATGCAAAGCCGATAACTGCCACGACAATGATCGCTGGCCAACGCCATTTCGGCAGAAACAGACAGCCGATACCGATCAGAAGTGCCAGCAGAAGTGGCTTGAAGCTGCGCCATGCGGCATCGACAAGAAACGCATCACCCAGAATATTGTCGCGCAACCGATAGGCAAAAGGCCAGATAATATCCTCATGCACACCGGGTGGTTGTGTTGCGAGAAGGGATGCTGCGAGAAACACCATGAGGCCAATAGTTGCTTCAAAGATCAGCGCATAGCGAAGCCCTTTGCCGCTGCTGCCGTCACGGCTCAGCCAGAAACGATTAAGTGCTGCAAGTGCCAGCATGGCAGCCAGAAGCGCGACCTTAACGATCATTATCCTGCCGTAAGTCGTACCAACCAGCCCCGATAATCCACCTGTCAAAAGCCATCCTGCAATTGTGGCGCCTGCAATAAGAACTGCAACAAAAACAATGCCAAACAGAGAAAAGCGCCGCGCGGCCTGAAGGCCTTCAACACGCGAAACACGTAAGAGAAAATAGAGCGGCAAGAGCGATCCGAACCATAGCGCGCCTGCAATCACATGCGCTGATACGGCCAGCGGTAGCCAGATAGTATCAGCTGCTGCGGCGTGTCCCATGCGTATCTGAAGACCAAGCGCCAGAACAGCGATCAAAAACAAAAGGACACGGATGGCTTGAGATTTTATCGCGTAAGGCAGGAGCACAACGACAAGCACGATTGCCAAGGCGCGCAGGCACGATGCAATGCCGAAGGCAGTTCCAATAAGACCGCTTGGGAGAAAAGCGAATGCGTCGAAAAGACTATTCGCACCTGAGAGCAATGAGAACTGAAGTGGCGCCCACAGGACCAGTCCAAAAGCGCTGATTGCCACGGAATAGCCACAAAGTAGCCACCATAACCTCACAAAAGCCGCAAGTTGGCCTTCGCTTATTGTGCTGGGAACGAGCAATATGCGAAAAAACATAGCCCCTGCAAACATCGCAAGGCCAACAAGATTGAGGCATCGCACAAGCGCAATGACAATATCAATTCCGGTCATTGCGCCCGGCAACCTTACTTTACAATCTTGAACTTGAATGAGCCTTCGGTGCGATGCGTATCGACCGACGCAGCGCCCCACTCGACCGTGTAAGTCCCCGACTTCAAGGCTGGCGGTGTGACCGAAAGCGTCTTTGTGTTGCCGTCAACATGTTCAGGCTTACTGGTCTCGATAGTTGCCCCGCTCTCATCTTTCAGAACAAGTTTGCTAAGGCCGAGTTCCAGCGCTTCTGTATATTCGATGGAAACAACCGCAGGCGTTTTATTGAGCACAGCGTCTTCGGCTGGCTCGGATTGTGCGAGATGCGCATGTGCATAAAGTTGCGTCATCGACCCCAATAAAAGGACCGTTGTAAGAATTGCTTTTTTGAACATATTTCTTTCCTGTTTTTACCAGTCGGCATCCAGCCCAAGATGCGCAAGCGCCTGCCTGCGCAGTTCCGCTAGTCGCGGATCGCCACGATGGCGTGGATAGCTGAGATCCACTTTAAGTTCGGCTTCGATGCTTGCCGGACGGTTGCCAAAGATGATCACCCGTTGTGCAAGGAAGATCGCTTCCTCGACATCATGTGTGACGAGCAGTGTGGTAAAGCCGTTGCGCTGCCAAAGATCCAGAAGCTCAGCCTGCATGGCAAGCCGCGTCAGGGAATCGAGTTTCCCCAATGGCTCATCCAGAATGAGCAATTTCGGATCATTAACGAGCGCACGCGCCAAGGCTGCACGCTGCGCCATGCCGCCCGAAAGCTGGCGCGGATAAGCATTGGCAAAAGCCGACAATCCCACCAGCTCAATCGCTTCATCGATCCGGTGTCCCTGAGTTTTCAGCACGCCACGCGCCTGAAGCCCCAAAGCCACGTTGTCCCGCACCGTTCGCCACGGATAAAGTGTGGGGTCCTGAAAGACCACCACGCGCGACGGATTTGGTCCGAGGATTTCCTCGCCATCGGCCAGAATCCGCCCTTCGCTTGGCGGTTCCAACCCGGCAGCGAGCCGCAAAAGCGTACTCTTGCCGCAACCCGATGGGCCCAGAATAGCGACAAACTCACCGGGTTTCACATCAAGCTCGATGTGGTTGAGAACCGGCAATGACTTACCTTCAAGACCAAAGCGATGGCTCACATTCTCAACCTGAATATGAAAGCCACGGCTTTCATCAGCAGAGGCGGCAGGCGTTTGTTTGAGGGCAGCATTCACCATTTCACATCCCCCTTCTGCCATGTCAGAACGCGATCACGCACCGTAAAGAGCAGCGTAATCAGACCGGAAAACACAATCGCCATGATAATGAGCGCGCCATAGAGATTGTTATAGGCCGCCCAGCCTTGCGCCCATTGCAGATACCAGCCGAGACCGGACTTGACGCCCATCATTTCAGCGGCGACCAGCACCGAGAAAGATGCACCCAACCCCATGAAAAGACCGACAAAAACATGCGGCAATGCTGCGGGAATTGCGACGCGCAGGATCAGGAACAACTGACTGGCGCCCAGAGTGCGTGCAACGTCGTAATAGGCTTTATCGACACTCGCCACGCCCGACCATGTCAGAACCGTAAGCGGGAACCACGTTGCCAGCGCAATCAGAAACACTGCGGCTGAAAAGCCTGACGGAAAAAAATAGAACGCCATTGGCAACAATGCAGTCGATGGAATTGGCCCCAGAAACCGCAACACCGGATGAACCCAATAACCGATTGCCTGTACCCAGCCGATGGAAACACCAGTCAGAAAGCCCGCAATCGCACCAAGCACAAAACCGGAGGCCAGAAGCTTGAACGAGTTATAGAGGCTGTCGAGCAGACGCGGCCAATCATCGAGATAGACTTCGAGCAGAGAAGAAGGCGGCTGGAAAAACGGCACAGGGAGCCATGCGAACTTGGCCGTAAGCAATTCCCAAACACCAAAGAATATCGCCAGAGCCGTCAGCCATGGCGACCAGTAAACCAGCCTTTTGCCAAATGCCGGATAGGCGGCAACCAATGCCGCACCGATTGCCAGAAGGATCGTCCAGCCAATGAATAGTCCATTGGTTTCACGAACATAAAGCGGCTCGGCAAACCCAACCACCACATTGGGAAGGAAGACGGAAATAGCACTCACGATGGCCCAGGCGATCACCGCCACGAAGGGCCATAGCGAACGACGAAGCGCGGAGGGCAGAGCCTCCCGCGCATCGTCCTTGGACGAGATATAGACGGCGTCAGGTGATGACATTGGCGACGATCTTTTCGGCAAATGCATCCGTATTGGTATTTGGCCGGATGACATTGATGATCTTGAGCTCATCCACGAACAGAGCGACATCCTTGCGCAAGGCATCACCCGTCGAATGGTGGTCATGCGTGTGACTGCGCAGGATACGCGCCACGTCCGTTGCAGAGACATTACCCGGAACGAAAGGTGCAAAGATTTCAGCACTTTCATCCGGATGCGCTGCAGTCCATGCCTGCGCCTCTACGATTGCACGCGACAAAGCGCTCGCAACTTCCGGCTCGTCACGAACCAGACTGCCGCGCAGACCCAACACACAGCAGGCAGAGTTGACATACTGCCCATCAAGATTGGTCGCGACTTCCTTGAGGCCATCACGCTCGCGCTGGAGGAAGGCGTGCGGATCATCGCCAGCCACGGCCTGCACTTCACCCTTCTTCAAGGCTTCCGCAAAAAGATCAGCCGGATATTGCAGCCACTCGATTTCGGTATCCGGATTGATACCCTGCTTGGCCGCCTGAATAGCGAAGAAGTTGCGGATGGGGCTTGCCTGATCGCTGACAGCAACCTTTTTGCCTTTCAGATCAGCAATCGAATTGATGCCTGAATCGGGCGCTGCCAGAAGGCGCATACAGCCGCCATGCGTTCCGACAGTCAGCGATACGTCAAACCCCTGCTCCAGTGGCTTCAGCCAGCGCAGCGCCATGCCGATGCCGCCATCTGCCTTGCCGGTGGCAATTGCCTGAAGCAGCTGATCGGTTGGGCCAGAGAAATTGACCGGTTCGACAGTCAGGCCATATTTCTCAAACAAACCTTTCTTGAGCGCAACCGAAATTGGCGACTGACACACAGCTGTCTGCCCCCAGGCCAGCTTGATCACTCTCGGAGAAGATGAAGTGCTCTGTGCGAATGCCTTGCGCACAAAGCCATCGGAGCCACCAATGGCTGCCGCACCAAGACCAACTGCGGATGCCCCCAGAAAAGCACGCCGAGATAGATAAGATTTCTTATTTTCGGAAGTCATGCAATCACCCTGCTTATAAAGAAAGATGATTGAACTTATTTATATAATTAAAATAATGTGAGGAATTTATATTTAAAATTAAATAGACAGTTGAAAATTATTTCTTTTAAATTTTTCAATAATTCCTAAAATAGGAAAAGCCGAAGAATATATTCTTCGGCTTACGATAATATATACTTTAAACAAATTTATAACCCAAGCAATCGATAACCGCCACCGTGATAAAGAAGCGGCTCACCTCCGCCTGTCACAATCTTCAGTGCCCGTCCGATAATGATAGCGTGGGTATGGCGCTCAATAACGTCCTCAACCGCACAATCGACCGAGGCCAACGCGCCATGCAACGCCAGCGCGCCGCTTTCCAGTGCATACCACTCACCACCATCATAGCGAGCAGCCCCCTTGATACCATCTTTGCCCGCGAAACGATCAGCAATGGCCTGTTGACCGGCAGACAGAATATTGACGCAAAAATGGTTGTGACGGCTGATCACCGGCCAGACCGAGGAACCACGGTTGATGTTCACGATGATTGTTGGAGGATCGACAGACAGTGCCGTCGCTGACGTCACTGTTGCGCCCGTGCGTCCTTCGTCAAACCCCGCTGTAACAACGCTTACCCCACCCGCTAGCTGTCGCATAGCGGCCTTGAGTTCACCTGGAGAAACCTCGATATCTACAGGCTCTTCAACATACTGCGGAATACTCTCGCGGAGATATGTTACCGTTGATCCCATGTCTGTTTATTACTCCAGATTTATCAATCCGTCACACGGTAGCAGCGCTCGACAGATTGGCCGAGAATGCGCTTTCTATATTCGACTGATTTTGTAGAAAATTAGAACCAGCAACGGCGCAATTACGCGCCACTGCTTATTGTTCTTGGCGGTTAAGCTGATACGCCGAGATTATCTTTCAATGTTTCTCCGGCATAATCGCTGCGGAACACGCCTTTGTCCTGAAGGATCGGTACAACCTTTTCAACGAATTCGTCGAAGCCTCCGGGCGTAAGGTGCGGCGCAAACACGAACCCATCGGCTGCATCAGCCTGAACATAGGCGTTGATTTCGTCCGCTATAGTCTGCGGCGTGCCAACAAATTGCTGACGCGCTGTAACCTTAATAATCAGGTCACGGATGCTAAGCTTGTCACGTTCAGCGAGCTCGCGCCATGCACGCGCCGTATCAATGCGGTCATCATAACGATTGGCGCGCCCGAGAGCCAATTGCTCGTGTGCAACATCCGGCTCCAATTCCGGAAGCGGTCCATCCGGATCATAGTTTGAAAGATCGCGGTTCCATACCTGTTCCAGAAAAGTAATTGCCGATCTTGGACTGACCTGCTGCAGACGGATTTCCCGAAGCTTTTCTTCTGCATCTTCCTGCGTATCGCCCAAAACGAAATTGGCGCCCGGCAGGATTTTCAGCGAATCCGGACTACGCCCATAATGAGCCAAACGCTGCTTCACATCGCGATAAAATTCCTGCCCCGCTTCCAGTGTGCCATGGCGGGAATAGATGACATCGGCGTGGCTTGCGGCAAGCTCGCGCCCTTCCTGCGAGTCGCCAGCCTGTGCAATAACGGGCGCGCCTTGCGGTAGCGGTGCCAGATCTGAGTGACCAGCAATGTCAAAATGCTTGCCCTTGAAAGCAAAATCACCTCCAGCCCAGATTTTTTGCGCGGCATCAAGAAATTCGCGCGCACGCTCATAGCGTTCCTTGAAGGGCAGATGATCGCCTCGCCGGAAATTCGCGCCAGTAAATGCACCCGGTGATGTCACCACATTCCAGCCTGCACGCCCGTCGGAGAGAGTGTCAAAAGTCGCAAGCTGTCGCGCAAGCGCATAGGGTTCGTTGAATGTGGTTGTTAGCGTACCGATAAGGCCCACATTTTCGGTGATTGCAGAGAGTGCGGTGAGAATAGCCAGCGTATTGGGCCGACCAGCAACATCAAGCTCGTGAAGCTTTCCCTTTTGCTCGCGCACGCGCAAGCCTTCCGCAAGAAAGATGAAATCAAACTTCCCGCGCTCGACCGTTTCAGCAAAATGCTTGAACGAAGAAAACTCGATCTGGCTGCCCGCTGCCGGATCACTCCATACGGTGAAATTGTTGACGCCCGGAAACTGCGCTCCGAGAATAACCTGCTTCAGCTTTGTCATTTTCCCGGTTCCTTCGCTCAAGCGGCTGTTGAATAACGATTGATTGCTTCCGGCAGGCCAAACCGCGCCCTCAGCGTGGTGCCTTCGCCGTTGTGAACAAGCTTGTGAGCCTGCAATGCGGGCAGCAGTTCTCTGAGAACGAAATCGCTTTGCGATTGCGGATCAGACAAGAGCAACCTTATGCCCGAAGCGCCCCATGCTTGGTTCTCAATAACGGCATCAATCGTTTCCTGAACACTTAGCTTGTCAGAAAGCGCGATGTCGGCGACGACAACCGGCGCTGTGCGATCATGCACGGATGCGCCAGCAGCCCTGATAAGCTGCTCATCCGCTGCAACAAACACCACATCCGCATTCCGGGCGACATTCAGCTCATCGAGGTTTGAAAGTTTGGTGGCTACAATCGGCTGGCCCTGCGGTGGACGCGGGGTGATTGAAGGCCCAAGAATTCGGAAATTGTCGCTTTCAAAGTTGATGTAGTGCAGTTTGGATGCATCAAGAAAACGCTGCGTTTTCTTATCGCGGATAACGGCATCGTCTTCCCAGCTATCCCAAAGCCTGCGGATAACTTCGATTGCATCCTGGGCGTCCGTTTTAAGCGCCTGTTGAGCAAGCAAAGGATAACCATTCAACGCACCCAGCGCTTTGCTGGCTTCCAGATTGCGCTGTTTTGTGAGCTGCTGCACAAGCAGTCCAGCACGTCCTTCGCTGACGTAGTCAAGCGTCGCAATGGTGGTCGAAACGTGAAACGGTTCCAGAAAATTGACTGGCGCACCGGCGATGATACCAATATTGGTGAGACGCGGTGCAAGCCAGTTGGCCAGCAAGATGGCATCCAGCCCATCGCCGCCCTTGTGTGCGAACTCATCTTCCAGTGTCAGAAATGCAAACGCACCATCAAACGGTTTTGTCAGCTCCGTCCAGAACTGCCGCGATTGCTTGAGGCTGGTTTGAGGTGCGGTTGCGGCGCTGATACCCACGCCTAAGAGCAGGGTTTTAGACTGCGTCATATTTTATTCCGATCGTAATTAAATGGATTGGATAACTAGCCAGCGCGAACGACGCTCAGCTCTGGCTTGCTTGCGCCCGAGGCGGGAATAAGCCGCGCAAAGTCTGTGAGAATTTGCGCATAATCCTCGGCGTGAAATTCGTAAGGCAGCTCTAGGCGAAATTCGGAGACAAGCGGGAGAACAGGATCGGCTGCAAGTGTTTCCAGAATTTGCTCTGTCGTGCCCACAATATCGGGCAGAAACAAAGTGCGGCGCGGACCATGGGCGAAACCCGTTCGCTTGTCGCGTTCGGAGGCGAATTCCGCATAGCGACGGCGCGCATCGGGACTTGCACTGTCCGTGGGCAAGATCACCCGGCCAAGTGCGACACGAGGCGCACGCTCATGCACCCATTCCTGACGGAACCGTTCTATGAGTGCTTTTTGGGCTGTCAGAAAATCATCCGTGTTCTCACCGCTGACAATGTTTCCCGTCAGAAGATTAAACCCAGCCTGCCCCGCCCAACGTGCTGAATTTTGTGATCCACCGCCATACCACAGGCGGTCGGTCAGCCCTTTGGCAAAGGGTCTTAAACGCGGGATTTGCGCACCAGCGGCATTGCCCGCTTCGGTCTCGCCCGAAAGTGGTTCTGACCGCAGAGCCTGTGCCAGTTTTTCTGCACGCGCGTGACTGAAATCAGCGATGGGAGCGGCATCGACGAAATCTGCAATAAGATGCGCAAAAGGCGGCGCACCAACTGAAACGCCAACATTCAGCCTGCCGTTTGACAGCAGGTCCACAGTTGCAAGATCTTCGGCCAGCCGGAACGGGTTTTCATATCCAAGCTGGATGACCGCAGTGCCAAGACCGATGCGTTTTGTTCGCTGCGAAGCGGCAGCGAGGAAGGTAGCGGCAGATGAAATGCCGCGTTCCAGATGGCGCTGGCGCACCCATGCGCTGTCATATCCCAGCTGCTCTCCATGTTCGAAAAGTTGGAGCGTATCCTCTAAACCCCGTGCGGGATCACTCTCGTGATGACTGCCGGGAATGAGAAAGGCGAAATGTTCGATATGTGAAAGGGGCATGGCTTGTTTCCCTTCTCACGCAGCGGTTTCGCGATAGCTTTGAAGTCGCGCAAGAATTTTTGCTTCCTGCACCGCCTTACGTTCCTGCACGCGCTGCGTTGCCTCCTCAAATGAGGCCGATGCGGGATAGAGCGGCGAGGAGATCTGCTGGCCTAGCTTGGAGCCGATGTGCTTTTCAAAAGGCAGCGACCGATATTGCTGAACATCTAAAGATGTGTCGAAGAGCGGGCGATAGCCGAGTGAAATGTAAAGCGCTGTGGCCTCGGGTTGGCGAAAGCCGGTCGAGAGATAAGCCCGTGTGTAACCTAGCTCACCGGCACTTTCTTCAAGCGCCAAAACGATGCGGCGCGCCAGTCCCTGCCTACGCAAATGCGATGCCGTCCAGATACGCTTGAGTTCGACGGTTTCATCGTCGTGGCTCATATAGGCACCCCCGGCAATGGTCTCCCCATCGCGCTGAAGCAGCAGGAAACCGCCAAGCGGCGCCGCAAATGCCTCTGTGGGATAGCGCAGAATTTCTGTGCGCGCGCCGCCCGGTCGGTCCAGATTCGCATAACGGCTGTCATATTCATGAACCAGCCCATCGATGAGAGGCTGTGCTGCCGGGTCCAAAAGAGAAGACTGGATAATAGTATCAACCATAGAATGCCTCCGCTGAAACAAATCCTGTCCGACTTGTGTTGAGTGGAAGCATAAAGCTGCCATCGAACAGTATCTCTCCTTAACGGTGCCTCTTTGCTCGCACGTTTGCACGGCATGAACGTTTAATGAGCGTGCAAATATTGGAAGATCGTTGCTCGATTAATATTCTACAAAAAACATAGATTATCTCCTCATTGAAGTTGTTGGTGAGGATCAAATGCCCTACGCGCTCAGTTTTCTCGATAAAAGTCCCATTCATGACGGCGAAGCAGCCCAGGCGGCGCTGACCCGCACGATAAAGCTTGCGCAGAAAGCAGAAGCCGCAGGCTTTCATCGTTTCTGGGTGGCAGAGCACCACAACTCACCGGGGCTTGCCAGTTCGTCACCGGAGGTACTGATCGGCTTTTTGTTGGCTCATACCCATCATATCCGGATTGGTTCTGGCGGTGTGATGCTGCAGCATTACAGCGCGTACAAAGTCGCTGAGAACTTCAATCTGCTTGCATCACTTGCCCCGGGACGGGTCGATTTGGGCGTCGGAAAAGCGCCGGGTGGCTTGCCGCTGTCAACTCGCGCATTGCAAGGGGCTTATGACCCAGACCGAAAGCCATCTTTTAAACAGCAACTCGCAGAGCTTGATGGGTATCTCGATCATGGTTCAGAGAAACCAGATGATGAAAACGGTATTGCCGCCTATCCGGTTCCGCCGCAAAAACCTGAACGTTTCCTGCTGGGTGCGAGCGTCGAAAGTGCTGAACTTGCGGCGCAGCTCGATTGGAACTTCGTTTATGCCGGACATATTCAGGGCGATCCGGCAGCCATCAAAGAAGCGGTTGAAGCCTATCGGACAATTACGAACCGCCCTGCCATTTTAGCGGTCAGCGTTATTGTTGCTGAGAGCGATGCCGAGGCGGAAAAACTGGCAGGCGATATTCGCCGCTTCCGTGTCGCGGTCGAAGGCCTGCAGCCAGTCAATGTCGGCAGTCACGAACAGGCGCTTGAATATGTGCGACAGGCCGGTGCCACACAATACAGCATCGAAGAGCGCACGCCTCGTGTGATCCGTGGCACAGCCTTGCATGTTCACAATGAGCTTCAACGCCTGCATCGGGAGTTGGGCATCGCCGAGTTCGTTGTCGACTGTCCTGTTTCAGAAGGCAGCCATCGTCTCAAAACCATTGAGCTGCTCGCCAATAATCGCCCGGCAATCGCGGCATAAACTCTCCCAATTTCCCGACACTGGATATTCAACGTGGTAACAAGACGAGCTTTCCTGGCTGGCGCCAGCGCCCTTACTCTGATCATCGCTGCTGGAGCCGAAATCACTTCGGCCAAAGCGAATGCTGAACCCGTCAGCGGTGGTTCTCTCACATGGGGTGTGGAGACAGAACCAAGCACACTTAACCCCCATTTGAACGGTCAGGCCAAAGCCAAGCTCATCTTGCGCAACAGTTATGAATCCCTTTTAGCCCGCACACCGGATGGTGGCTATGTGCCGTGGCTCGCCAAGAGCTATGAAGTTTCTGACGACGGCAAAACCTACACGTTTAAACTACGCGACGGCGTGAAGTTTTCGGATGGTGAGAAATTCGATGCAGCGGCTGTTGCTCTCAACTTTAGCAAACTCAAAGAACCCACTTATTCAGGAAGCATCAGCGCAGGCCATGTCGCGCGTGTCAGCGAAGTAACGGCCGTTGATCCACTAACTGTCGTTATAAAACTCGACCGCGTTTACGCACCTTTTCTGGATGGTGCGGCAGGCATTGAACTGATCTCGCCCAAAGCATTTGAATCTACACAGCTGAAGGCTGGTGGAACAGAAGTCGCAGGAACCGGCCCCTTTGTTATCGACCGTTATATCAAGGGTCAGGAAATCCGCTTCGTTAAAAACCCGGCTTATAATTCGGCGCCCGAAAATGCCGCGCATCAAGGCCCGGCCTATCTCGATGATGTGACCTATCGTTTCCTGCCTGAATCCTCAGTGCGTATCGGCGCACTCACTTCCGGGCAGATTGATGCCGCAGAAGGTATCTCCGGCAACGATGCGCAACTTTTCAAAGACAATCCAGAATTTAGCTACCAAACTTCAATCAACACCGGAACGCCTTACACGCTCTATCTCAACATCACCCGCGAACCCACTTCCGACGTCAATGTCCGTAAAGCAGTGCTGGCTGCCGTCGATGTCGAACGCATTATTCAGTCGGTTTATCGCGGTGAAAGGGAACGTGCCTGGGGCATTCTTACGCCCGCCGACACAGACTTTTACGATAATTCGATTGAAGACACTTACGGGTTTAATCCAGAACTTGCCAATAAGCTTCTCGATGAAGCTGGCTGGACGGAACGTGATGCGGACGGCTTCCGCACCAAAGACGGCAAACGTCTGACAATCGAGGTTGTGCAGTCACAATCCACCGTGCGCGACCAGCGGGATATTCTGTTACAGGCGGTACAGGCACAGGCGCGGCAGAATGCGGGCATCGATATTGCGCTGCAATATGTCGATGCGGGTACCTATTCCAGCCGTCAGAAAGACGGCGAATACGGCATCATTCCAAACTCGACCACGACGCAGGAAAACGGCGTCACCATCTACTTCCATTATCTGCCACGAGATAAGGGCGGCTCGATCAACTATAGCCGGACAGAAGACCCCAAAGTCTCCCAATGGTTGGACCAAGGCGCTTCGACGCTCGATCCCAAAAGGCGCTTTGAGACTTACGCAGAACTGCAACGCTTCGCGCTGCTCGATCAGGCTTACGGCCTGCCACTTTATGTTCCAGCCGATCAGATCGTCGCATCATCCCGCGTTCAAGGCATTGGTTTCCGCTCTTTCAAGCGGCTTCCGGAAAACGCCTACGACATCTGGCTTCAAAATTAATTTCATCCTTCTTACGAGAGACCGATACATGCTTAATCGCCGATATTTCCTGACACTCGGAACCGCAGTTTTCACAGCGGTCGCACTGCCAAAAATCGCATTCGCGGAAGATGCCAAACCCGTTGAAGGTGGCAAGCTGGTCTGGGGCGTTGAAACTCAGCCTGCAACACTCAATCCGCAACTCAATGGTCAGGACAAAACCAAACTTCTGTTGCGCAATGCTTATGAATCGCTGCTCGCACGCACCGCTGACGGCGGTTATGTATCTTGGCTTGCGAAAGATCATAAGATTTCGGACGACGGTAAAACCTACACATTCACGCTACGCGATGATGTGAAGTTTACGGACGGCGAAAAATTCAATGCGGAAGCCGTAGTAGCCAACATTACGGCGCTCAAGGACCCGGCCTATTCCGGCAGCACAAGCACCGGGCCAGTGTCGCGCATTGCAGAAGCGAAAGCGCTTGACGAAAACACCGTCAGTTTCACGCTCAAAGGCATTTACGCGCCATTTCTCGATTATATTGCCAGCCTGGAAATTCTCTCACCTGCTGCATTTAAATCTGAAGAAATCAAATCCGGCGGCCCTCAGATTGCAGGAACCGGTCCTTTCATTTTGAAGCGCTATGCCAAAGGACAGGAACTCAACTTCGCAAAAAACCCGGATTACAACTGGGCACCGGCAAATGCTGCTCATCAGGGTCCAGCCTATCTTGATGAAGTGACCTACCGTTTCCTGGGCGAGTCTTCGGTCAGAACCGGCGCTCTTACGTCTGGTCAGGTTGATGTCATTGAAGGTGTGTCGGGCAATGATGCGGCCTTGTTCAAGGATAATCCTGACTTCACCTATCAGACGGCCCTGAATACCGGCACACCTTATTCGCTTTTCCTCAATGTCGAATGGGGGCCGACGCAGGAGCTTAATGTTCGCAAAGCACTGGTTGCAGCGATTGATGTCGATGCCGTTCTCAAGTCTGTCTATCGCGGGGAACGCACCCGCGCATGGGGCATCACTTCGCCTATTGATCCGCAGTTCTACGATAAAAGCATCGAAGGAAAATACGGTGCCAATCCAGAGCTTGCCAACAAGCTTCTCGATGAAGCGGGATGGACGGAACGCAATGCGGAAGGCTTCCGCACCAAGGATGGCAAGTCGCTGACCATCGAAGTTATTCAGGCACAGGCGACCGTGCGTGATCAGCGTGACGTTCTCTTGCAGGCTTTGCAGGCACAGGCGCGCCAGAGTGCGGGCATTGATCTCAAGATCGTTTATGTGGATGCCGGAACCTACACAGATCGCCGCAAGACCGGAGAATTTGGCTCGATTGCCAATTCCAATACGCCAACCGATGCTATCGATATCGAGCTGCATTACCTGCCACTCGATAAGGGCGGTTACATCAATTACAGCCGCGCTTCAGCACCTGAATTAGCGCAATGGCTGAATGAAGCCGCCTCAACGCTCGATCAGGCAAAGCGGTTTGAGCTTTACAGCAAGCTGCAAAATTTCGCCATTTTGGATCAGGCCTATGCCTTGCCGCTTTATGAACCTGAAGATCAGGTTGCGGCTGCAAGTTATGTCAAAGGCATCAGCTTCCGGCCGTTCAAACAACTTCCTGAAAGCGCCTACGACATCTGGCGCAGCGAATAAACACGCCTTCCCGCGAACTTCGACACAAAGGAGCTACAGATCATGGATGCTGAAAATACCACGACCATAGGTCGCGCACCCGCAAGCTGGTTGCCCCGGCGTTTCGGAATTCCGCGCAACAGCCTTGCGGGACAAATCACCCTGCGCATAAGCTCAGGCCTACTGGTTCTGTGGGCGGCGATCACCCTGAGCTTCATCAGCGTCCATCTAGCACCAGGCGACATCGTCAGCATACTGATTGGCGAACAGTTACGCACGCCTGAAGTCGAAGCTGCCATTCGCGCAGAATGGGGGCTGGATGATCCAATTTTCATGCAATACCTATCCTATCTCGGACGTATTCTGCATGGCGATTTTGGTCGATCCTATTATCTGCAGACAGACGTTTCACAGCTGTTGTTTTCGCAGATGTGGCCGACGCTAAAGCTCGCGGGGGCAGCACTTTTTGTGGCAATCGTCTTTGCTGTTGGCAGCGCTGTTCTGACTGCTGGTAAAAAGCTGCCGCGTTCAATCGCAGCGGGCACAGAACTGGTTCTGATTTCAACGCCATCCTTCTGGCTTGGCATCGTTCTGCTCTTCGTCTTCTCCTTTACACTCAAGCTGTTTCCGGTGTCGGGCGACAGGAATTTCGCAGCACTCGTTCTTCCAGCTCTATCGCTTGGTTTGTCTTTAGGCGCGGTGATCGGACAGGTCCTACGCGAAGGTCTGGAACGCGCACTGGAAGAACCCTTTGCGCTGACAGTGCGTAGTTGGGGGACCAGCAATCTTGTGCTGCGTTTGAGACATGGTTTGCGCCACGCATCGCTACCCGCAGTTACACTGACCGGCTGGCTGATTGGCGGACTTCTTTCAGGCGCAGTCATCACCGAAGCCGTCTTCGGGCGTCCCGGTCTTGGCCGCATCACGGTTGATGCAGTGCTTTATCACGACCTGCCGGTGGTGCTGGCTGTCGCTATTTTCTCGGCGTTTATCTATGTGGTGATGAGCACCATCGTTGATGTGCTCTATCTGCTGATTGATCCGCGCCTGAGAACCGAAGGTCGGAGATAGATCATGAGTGTCACCCCCGCACTTGAAACACACTCGACGGCAAAACCGGCTGGTACAAGCTTACGTAATCTGGCCCGATTGGTCCTTTCGCGCCCGGCACTGGCACTACCATCACTCTTTCTAACGCTCATTGCCGTTGCAACGCTCTGGCCGGGTTTACTTACAACAGCCGATCCATTGCTGGCCGATCCGTTACAAGCACAATTGCCGCCGTCGGCAGAACATTGGTTTGGCACCGATCATTTGGGCCGCGACGTGTTTTCACGCGTGGTTCACGGTGCGCGCTATTCCGTTCTGATCGGCTTTAGTGCTGTGGCTATCGGTGCTATAGCTGGCTCCATTCTAGGGCTGCTGGCTGGATTATCGCGCGGCCTGATTGATGAAGCAATTTCCCGTTTTCTTGACGTGGTGTCTTCGTTTCCCGATCTGCTGCTGGCTCTTGTTTTCATCTCGTTCACAGGACCGGGCACCGTCAATCTGATCTTTGCGCTTGGGGTTGCCATCATTCCGCGTTTCGCCCGCGTCGTGCGCGCGCAGACCTTTGTTATCGCGCAAAGCGGTTATGTCGAGCAGGCGAAAACATTTGGGCTGAAGCGTCACATCCTCGTACTGCGGCATGTATTGCCCCACGCCATTGCGCAGGTACCAATCCTTGCAACAATCGGGCTTGGCACAGCGATCATCAGCGCTGCGGGCTTGAGCTTTCTTGGCATGGGACCGCAGCCGCCAGCTCCCGAATGGGGCGCGATGCTCTCAGAAGCGCGCAATTATCTGCGTGTTGCATGGTGGATTGGCGTCTGGCCCGGTCTGGCCATCACACTCACCGTTATCTCCATCAGCATTCTCGGACGCCGTTGGCAGCTTGCCTTTGAAGGCCGGAGGCAGTCATGACAACGCCCCTTGTTGAAATTCGCAATCTATCCATCAGCTTTCAACGCGATGACCAATTGGTCAAAGTCGTCGAAGGCATCAATTTGACCATTCACCCCGGTGAGACGGTAGCGCTTGTTGGAGAGTCCGGTTCGGGCAAGTCAGTGACGGCACGAGCATTGATCGGACTTTCAGGCCCAAGCGCTATCGTCAAGGCTGACCTTTTCGAGATCGATGGTCTGAGTGTCCTTGATTACCGCGATAAGGAATGGCGGGGGTTGCGCGGCAACAAGATCGGTTTCGTCCTACAGGACGCGCTGGTTTCGCTTGATCCACTACGCCGCATCTCGCAACAGCTTTCGGATGCGTTCGGCGTGAAGGGCTTTTTCAAACGGCCAGACGTTTCAGATCGCAGCAAGGCATTGCTGCGCTCGGTCGGCATTCCCGACCCTGATCGCAGATTGCTGCAATATCCACATCAGCTTTCCGGCGGTTTGCGGCAACGCGCACTGATCGCAACAGCGGTTGCACGCTCGCCGTCACTGCTTATTGCCGACGAACCGACCACAGCGCTAGATGCAACGGTTCAGAAGCAGATCCTCGATCTTCTTGCGGAGCGTCGCCGGGCGGGACACACACTTCTGCTGATTAGCCATGACCTTGCTGTTGTCTCACGATTGGCCGATCGCGTTCTGGTCATGCACAATGGCCGCATCGTTGAGGAAGGCCCGACTAACCAGATCCTCAATGCGCCGAAGGAAGCCTATACGCGACATTTGCTTGAAGCCGTGCCATCGGCAGGTTCGCGCGGCTACCGACTATCGCCAGCACAGCCGCACCAACCGCAAGTCAGGGTGGCACTGCCGCCAAAGCGTATTGATGAAAGCACCCATGTTCTGGAAGCCAAAGGGCTTTTCAAACATTATGGCAAAGCCAACACGCCTTTGGCCGTCAATGATGTCTCATTCTCGTTGAAAGCTGGCGAAGCGCTCGGCATTGTTGGGGAATCCGGCTCTGGCAAAACCACAGTCGCGAAGATCGTTCTGGGATTAACTGAACCCGACCAGGGTACGGTACATATTGATGGCAGGCTCTGGAGCAATCTGCGCGAGGAGCAACGCCGCGAACAACGTGCGCATATGCAACTGATTGCGCAGGATGCGCTCAGTTCGTTCGATCCGCGTTACACGGTTGAAAAGATCGTCGGTGAAAGCCTTGATTCAGTTCATATCTATGGTGATGAACGCCGCAAGCGCGTGGTAGAAGTCCTGGATGCTGTACGTCTGGGCGCGCAGTTTCTCAAGCGCTATCCCCGTGAATTGTCGGGCGGTCAGCGCCAGCGTGTCGCCATCGCGCGTGCCTTTGCACCGCGCCCGAAACTTCTGGTGGCCGACGAGCCTGTAAGCGCGCTTGATGTATCGGTGCAGGCTCAGGTGCTCGACCTTCTGGCGGAGCTACAAGCAGCTTCAGGCACATCGCTTCTGTTCATTTCCCACGACCTTGGCGTCGTCCATCATCTGACAGACCGCGTTCTGGTGATGAAGGACGGTCGCATCGTTGAAAGCGGCGCTGTTGAACGCGTCTTTTCCCAACCACAGCACAATTACACACGCGCCCTGCTGGATGCCGTTCCAACGATAAGCGCCGCTTAACTTACTATTTAACGCGCATCTTGTCCGAAAACCGTTTCACACTTTTCGGGATGCGCTTCTTGAGGAGATCACCATGACCAGAACACGTACCCGCCGCTTGAAAACCCTGTTCGGTGCCAGCAACGTTGTTTCCGCGGACAATGACCAGGACAAGGCCTTTGGGTTCAAACGCGCAATAGAGTTGGCAAAGAAGGCGGAAGCCGAGAAAATCACCGGTCTTTTTACTGCCGACCTTCTGCAACTTGATCCGGCGGGTCTTGCAGGCACCACTGGCACGCAAGACCCGGTTATCGCGCTTGCAGCGCTGGCACATGCCACATCGCATATCGGGCTTATTGCGACCGTCTCAACAACATTTTTGCATCCTTACAATCTCGCACGCCAGATCGGAACGCTGGATCATTTGAGCGGTGGCAGAACGGGCTGGAATGCCGTGACCTCTTCGGTCGGCGAAGAGAATTTCGGCGGCGATCTGCCAAGTCCGGAAGAGCGCTATGAACGGGCTGCGGAATTCATCGAGATCGTCAACGCGCTCTATGATGCAAATGAACGTGATGCGATCACCCGCAAAGCGTCGGGTAATATCTCTGTCCACCCGGAAAAATTTCACCCCATCAACTATCGTGGCAAGCATTTCAGCGTAGAAGGGCCACTGAATGTGCCACCTCTGCCGCAGGGGCGTCCGGTTCAGTTTCAGGCCGGCCAATCCGACGCCGGTGTCACGGTTGGCGCACGCTATGCTGAAGTCGTCTATACGTCACAGCCGAAGCTCGAAGATGCTGTGGCCTTTGCCGCCGAGCTGCGCCGCCGAGCGGCACAGTTTGGCCGAGCCAACAATCTGCCATTCATCATGAACTCGCTTCATTCGCTGATTGGATCATCGGAAGCCGATGTTGCTCGCCGTCTGAAAGACAAGCATGAGGCAATCGATTATGATCAGGGACGTGTCAAACTTGCAGATATGCTTGGCGGTCATATTGATCTGAGCGATCTGCCGCTCGACAAGCCGCTGCCGGAAAACCTGCTGCCGGAAATCACCAGCATTAACCGTCGCCGGGGCCGTGTCGAAGTGTTCCGTCGCTATGCGCGTGAAGGTCTGACCTTGCGTCAGTTGATTATTGAGGCGCAGGAAACCGGTCACTGGTCGATTGCAGGCACGCCGGAGCAACTCGTCGATGCGATTGAAGAACGTTTCAACACAGGTGCTGTTGACGTTCTCACGCTGCACGGCATTGGTAATCCCGATCAGGAAGATTTGCTTCTAAATGGTCTGATCCCGGAGCTCCGACGCCGGTCGTTGATTGATACGGATTATATCGGTTCTGACTTCCGCGCCAATCTGGAACTACCAGCCTTATCCGTTGCAACACCATCTCAGGCCCGGAGCGCCTGAAATGGCAAAGCGTGAGGGTTTTCTGCGTTTTGGCTTGTTCGTCTATCCGGTCGGCCACCATATTGCGGCATGGCGGCACCCGGATGCTGTTGCAAATGCTGGCATCAATTTCGATTATTACCGCAACGTTGCCTCGCTGGCGGAAGCAGCCAAGTTCGATCTGCTGTTTCTTGCCGATGGTGCGGGAACTCGCGGCGACAATCTCGAAATTCTGAGCCGCACAGCCCACAGCTATGTAGCACAGTTTGAGCCGCTGACACTTCTGTCTGCCCTGTCAGCAGTGACCCGCCATATCGGCCTTGTTGCGACGGCCTCATCGAGCTTCAATGAGCCTTTTCACATCGCGCGGAAATTTGCCTCACTTGACCATTTAAGCGGTGGTCGCGCAGGCTATAACCTTGTGACTTCGGCCAGCGACTTTGAGGCGCGCAATTTCAATCTCGACCGTCACTATGAACATGCCGACCGTTATGAACGGGCGGAAGAATTTGCCGATGTCGTCACGGGGCTATGGAACAGCTGGGAAGATGATGCCTTTCTTTATGACAAGGAGCAGGCACGGTTTTTCGACCCTAACAAGCGGCATGTGCTTGATCATAAGGGCAAGCACTTCTCAGTTCAGGGGCCGTTGAATGTGCCGCGTTCCCCGCAAGGGCATCCGGTGACCGTGCAGGCCGGTTCGTCAGCAGCTGGAAAGGAACTGGCAGCAAAAAGTGCTGATGTGGTTTTCACTGCACAGCAGACGGTTGAGGAAGCTTCAGCCTTCTACAAGGATGTCAAACAGCGTGCAGCACACTATGGGCGTGATGCCGACGATATCAAAATCATGCCTGGTATTTTTCCGGTTGTTGGTCGCACGAGGCAGGAGGCTCAGGACAAATTTGACGAACTTCAGAACCTCATTCACCCGTCTGTAGGGCTCAATATTCTGTCTTCGGGCTGGTCTGGTCCCGACCTTTCGCAGTTCGATCTCGACGGTCCCGTGCCTGAGTTGCCGGAAACTCAAGGCAGCAAAAGCAGACAAGAGCTTCTGTTTGAATTGGCGCGGCGCGAAAATCTGACCATTCGTGAGCTTTATCTACGGGTTGCGGGCGCGCGTGGTCATCTGCAAATCGTCGGCACAGCGACGGACGTGGCTGACGCGCTCGAAGAGCGTTTTGAAACCTATGGCGCGGATGGATTCAATGTGATGCCGCCTATCTTCCCGGCAGGTCTGGAAGACTTTGCCGAGCTGGTTCTGCCGAAGCTTCGTCGCCGCGGGCTTGCCCGCAGCGATTATGATGGTCCGACATTGCGGGATAATCTCGGTTTGAAGATACCGACACATCCCGCAACATCGGTTCAGAGTTCAGACACCTTAGCTGCCATCAAAAAAGCGGTTTGAAGGGCGTGGGAGGCCTAGGTGTTCACGCAGCGTGCTGCCCTCGTAATCAGTGCGGAAGATACCACGGCGCTGTAACTCAGGCACCAGTCTTTCCGCGACATCATCAAGGCCTTCCGGCAGGAAGGGGAATACAACTGTGAAGCCGTCACTGGCATCCTCTTCCAGCCACTTCTGCATTTCATCGGCAACGCTTTCGACGGTTCCGACGAAAGCAAGACCTGAATAGCCGCCGTAACGCTGGGCGAGCTGACGGACAGTCAGCTTTTCCTCTTCGGCCAATTTAAGCACCTGCGCCCTGCCCGACTTGCTTGCGTTGGTTTCGGGAATTTGAGGCAAATAGTCATCTGGATTAAAGCCTGATACATCATGGCCCAGAGCAATCGACAGCGATGCGATACCGCTATCATAGTGAACAAGACTATCGAGCTTCGCACGCTTCTGCTTGGCTTCCTCAAGGCTATCGCCAAGGACGATGAAGGCTGCAGGCAATATCTTCAACGACGATGGCGCGCGACCGGCGGCTGCCAAGCGTGACTTCAAATCAGCATAAAGCTTTTTTGATTCAACAATGTCTCGCGGCGCACAAAACACCACTTCCGCAGTTTCTGCCGCTAGCTGGCGACCCGGTTCTGATTGACCAGCCTGAACAATCACCGGCCATCCTTGTACGGGGCGAGCGATATTGAGCGGACCACGCACATTGAAATCATCGCCATGGTGATCCAGAACATGCATCTTGGATGGATCAAAGAAGATGCCGCTTTCCTGATCCCGGATGAATGCATCATCCGCAAAGCTGTCCCAAAGTCCCGTTACAACATCATAGAACTCGCGCGCACGCTTGTAACGTTCGCCATGCTCGACATGCTCGTCCTTGCCGAAATTAAGCGCTGAGTCGGGATTGGACGTCGTGACAATGTTCCACGCTGCACGCCCCTGACTGATATGGTCAAGCGAGGCAAAACGTCTGGCAATATGATAGGGTTCATCAAATGTCGTGGAGGCCGTTGCAGCCAATCCGATCTTGTCAGTCACCGCTGCCAGAGCCGACAGCAGCGTGAATGGTTCAAATGATGTAACTGTATGACTACGCTTCAACGCCTCGACCGGCATGTTGAGGACAGCGAGGTGATCCGCCATGAAGAATGCGTCGAATTTCGCCGCTTCAAGTTTCTGGGCGAAAGCCTTCAGATGCTTGAAATTGAAATTCGCGTCGGCATAGGCACCGGGATATCGCCAAGCGCCAGTATGCAGGCTTACAGGACGCATAAACGCCGTAAGATGAAGAGACTTGTTCAATTGATTGTTCCTGAGGCTATTGCGAAATGAGGTGGGCGCTTCTCGATGAGCGTTTGTCAGATCGGTGATTTTACGACTACGCACTCATTGAGCTAAGAAATATGATTGCGCAGCCTGCGCCACTCAAGGAATTTGCACTTCATATTTCCGTGATTCATGGATCATCGTGCTAAGCGCCCGTCACAGAGCAATGTTAGACTCTATCCCAATATCTTGCGTTGGCTTTATTGGGTTTTATCGACAAACTCGACATGGCATATTTTAGGAGTGGAACCGACATCGACCTTTGACGTTGAAGATGACGATCCGGCGCACGCCTGAGGACGGAGACGTTTCTACTGAAAAATACAAAGTGGATCGAAGGGAGGTCAGAGAGATGAAAGCACGAACAGCGAGTGTTGGTGATCTTGAAAGCGTTTTTCACGACCTTTCAGAGCGAATGGCCACAGAATATATTGCGGCCGGTAAAGACGTGAGGTCTGCCTACGACAATCTTACCATGAACCTGCGTGAAGGACGCGCGCATGCGTTGATCGAAAACGACAAAGTCGTTGCGATCATTGCGTGGCAGGAAGCGGACGAGGCAACGGATACACTGTTTGCGGCAAAAGAAGATTTCTTCAATGCACGATCCGTCCGGTTCTGCCGAAAACACATAAAGCAGATTCAAGCTTTATCGGGTGATCGTCCGATACATTCCAGAAGCTGGCTTGATCGTCCTGACGTTGTGAGATGGTTCAGGATCATCGGCTATCAAGAAGCGGGACATGAAGATGGAGCCCAGCTTTTCGAGCTTTTGCCGCCCAAAGGAAACAGCCTCTCAAGCCAGTAGTTTTGTTTCCAATCGTGTTTTTTATTGCGTCGTGCGGATTCCGCGCGACGCAGCTCAACGCAATGCTTTTGCGATTGCATCAATCGTCACCCGAACGCGGGATGTTAAAGCACGTCCTCCCGGCCATATGATATGAATAGGCAATGTGGGCATTCTGACGTTTGACAGCACGGGGATCAGTGCTCCAGAGCTAAGCTGGTTCTCAACGAGCCAGTGTGGCACCTGTGCCAGCCCCAACCCGCGAGCCGCCGCATCCACAATCATGTCCACCGCAGCAAAGCTATGGTTCGACGGAATATTGCGTCGGACCTCTTCTCCCCGCTCATTTAGAACAATCCATGGCTCGCGTTGACCACCACGAAACTGCGTAATACATCGATGCCGCTCAAGATCGTCCAGCATCGCGGGCATGCCATGAACTGCAATATACGAAGGCGAAGCACAGATAATCACTTCCTGCTGACCGATACGTTTGGAGATAAGGTCCGCACTATCAGGGAGTTGGCCAATCCTGACAGCAAGGTCATAGCCCTCGTCGATCAGATTCACGATGCGATTTTCAAAGGAAACTTCAAATTGGAGCTCATAATATTCATTAGCCAGTTGCAACAAGACCGGCGCCACACATCTGCGTCCATATAAATCCGGCAGATTAATTCGCAGCCGTCCGGCCGGAATTTCCCTTCTCGCGGAAAGTGCAATTTCCGCAGCCCCCAACTCTTCGAGCGCACGGCGGCAGCTCTCGAGGTAGACGCGTCCTTCATCAGTAAGGCGCAAACTGCGCGTGGTGCGATGAAACAACCGCACTCCAAGACGATCTTCAAGCCGCGCAATCGACTTGCTGACCGCAGATTGCGATAGCCCCAACAATGCTGAGGCCGCAGCAAAACTGCCCGACTGTTCTGCCTGCACAAAAGCCCTGATACCGTTGAACCGCTCGGTTGAAATCATCATTCGATCTTTTTTGTCGTGATTGAAGATAATTAATGCCAGAAATGCGATTTCAACTCCATGATAAGTTGCCGACCGCTCGTAAGCACATGTGTAACGAAAGGACCAGGCATGGTTGAGATGTTGAACGATAAAACTGTTGTAGTGATCGGTGGCAGCGCAGGCATCGGCCTGAATGTTGCGCAAGGAGCAATTGCACGAGGTGCCAATGTGGTGATCGGCGCACGCGATCCCGCCAAACTCACACAGGCCGCAGACGCGCTGGGGAGCCGTGGCAGAGCTTTACAGGTGGATACCGCCGATCACGCTTCGCTGGCAGTTTTTTTCCAGACAATAAGCCAGTTTGATCATCTTTTCATTTCAGCTGCGACTTATACGGTCGTTGGATTGGAAAGCGATGACGAACAAGCCATAGAAAGCCCATTCCGCTCAAAATTCTGGGGTCAATACTGGGCAGTAAAGCTCGCTATTCCCTATCTGGCAAAAGATGGCTCTATTACTCTGACGGCAGGTGCCGCAGGCACAAGGCCAATCAAGGGTGGAGCGGTTTATGCTGCGTGCAACAGCGCGATTGAAGGACTCGGGCGCGGACTGGCGATTGATCTCGCACCCATCCGGGTGAATACAATATCTCCGGGCACGATTAACGGCCACCTCTGGCAAAACCGTCCGGCGGAAATTCGCAACGCCGCATTCAAGCATTATAGTCAGATCGCGCTTGCCGGGCGACCGGGAACCGAGGCAGAAGTTGCAGACACTGTGCTCTACCTGATGGGCAATAGCTTTATGACAGGCTCAGCTCTTTACCCGGATGGCGGCTACGCTCTGCGTTAAAAAATGGCTGCGTTATAATAAGGTTTTAACGCAGCCACTTGAAGTTAAAAGGTTTCGCCACGCAAGTGATTGGCAAGAAAACCGAGATTATCTTGTCCCCAATAGGTCTCCGTATCGTAGATATAGGTCGGAAAACCAAAAACGCCCTTATCGACGGCACGTTCGCGATCCGATTTCCACTTGGCCTGAACGTCATGATCATTCTCACGCCCAACCAGATACTGACCGTTGAAACCAGCTTCATCGGCCACGGCACTGCGGACTTCCTGTTTGCCAATATCCTTTGCCTCAGACCAGAATGCTTGCTGGAGGGCACGGGTCAGCTGCAGCCAGTTCTGCCCCTCAAGATAGGCAGCAATCACCGTAAACGAAGCTGGCGTCGGATCGCTTAAAGCTGGGCGCTCATCAATGAACAGCGGCTTGCCACGAAACTTGGCCCAACGCTTGAGATCCTGCGTGCCATAAGCGCGACGGGCTTCTGGACGATTGCGCGAAAAGATGCCGCCATTTTCCTCGATGACGGTAGCAAGATAAGGCTTGATTTCAACCACATGCCGCTCTGCCAGTTCCTCAAGCGTATCAAGCCCGAGATATGACCAGGGCGAGCCGATGGAAAAGAAATAATCGATAGTTTTTGGCACGTTCTGTCCTTCGCTATAAGCTTCACTCAAGAAATTATTTAAACTTCGGCAATCCGGGCGGATTGGTTTCCGATTGCTCCAGTGCTTCCTCTTGGAGATGCCAGCGATCAAGAATGCGCGTATAGTCTCCATTCTTGATCAAACCATTGGTCGCGATGGTCAAAGCATTGGCAAGTCCGCTGCCTTTGCGCGTTGTAATTGCCACATCCGAGCGATCCGGCCAGCCTGCGCTCAGCGTGCCGACACGTTTGATATTCTTGTCGCGCGAGGCGATGAATACGAGCTGCGCGTGAGGCTGCACGATCACATCGGCCCGACCCGATTGTAGAGCCAGAAGGCTGGCAGCCTCATCATCGTAATATTGCAGCTCCAGCGGCTTCAGCCCCGCCTTCTCATTCTCTTCGCTCCACTTGACCAGAATGCGCTCCTGATTGGTCCCGGCACCCACGATGATGCGGAGGCCTGCCGCATCCTTTGGTTCCTTGATGGAGGTAACGCCACTGTCGGCCTTTACGAAGAAGCCATGCAGGCCCTGCCGATAGGTCGAAAAATCGAACTTTTCCTTACGCTCTTCGGTCACTCCAACATTGGATATCACGGCATCATATTTGCCCGATGCGAGACCCAGCGGCCAATCGATCCATGCAACCGGAACGCTTTCGAGTTCGAGCCCAAGGCTTTCGGCAATGGCCGACGCATAGTCTGCATCCGCACCCACAACGGTCTTGGCATCCGTCGCATAAGCTGCAAGCGGCGGACCGCCCGGTGCAACAGCAACAGTCAGTTTGCCTGGTGTGACGAATTTGAAATCAGCAGGAATGGCAGCGATTGCTGCGGCATCTTTCTGCACATGAATGCGGCCGGTCTGTTCGGGTGACAAATCAAAATCATCTTCCGAAAAGGCTGGCAGAGATGAAGCACTTACCAATGCCCATGTAGCTATTAACAGAGCACCTGCTCTCATGAACCACTCTCCATTTATGTAAAGTACGGCGGGCCGGCACAAACGTCCCCTCTTGTACCGGCCCTGCCCCTCACGAACCGCTTTTCGGCAGGCCCTGTGGATTGGTCTTGGCCTCACTGATGGCCTCCGGTCCGAGGTTCCACGTATCGAGGACCTTGGTATAGGCACCGCTAGCAATCAGATCGTTGAGAACATTGGTCAGCGGCGCTGCAAGTCCGCTGCCCTTACGCGTTGTGACCGCAATCTCGGCAGTGATCGGCCAGCCGCCACTGACAGTGCCAACCAGCTTGGTCTTGCCGTTGATGCCTGCAGAATAGGCCTGCGTCGCATTCACGCTGAATACAGCATCTGCACGGCCACTTTGAATGGCGAGATCTTTGACCGCGTCATCGTCGTAGTATTGCACCTCAATCGGTTTCAGACCGGCTGCAACATTCTGGCGATCCCATTCCAGCAGCACCTTTTCCTGATTGGTGCCTGCATCGGTGATGATCTTGAGGCCTTCAATATCCTTGGGCTGCTTCAGCTCTTTGATCGCACTGTCTGCCTTCACATAAAAGCCAAGCTCATCCTTGCGATAGGTGGAGAAATCGAACTTCTCCTTCCGCTCTTCCGTCACTGTGACATTGGAAATCACAGCATCGAATTTGCCTGAAGCAAGCCCAAGAGGCCAATCGGCCCAGGCAACCGAAACCAGTTCCAGATCGCGTCCGAGACTATCGGCAATGATCTGTGCCAGATCGACATCGTAGCCGATGACGGTCTTGGAATCTGATGCATAGTCATGCAACGGCAGATGCCCGCTGGTGCTGATCCCGATGGTCAGAACACCGTCCTTGACGAATTTGAAGTCCTTGACCTCGTCGATACGCTTATCGAGTTTTTCCACCCGCAAACGGTTGGGCTGTTCAGGACTGAGATCAAATTTGCCCTCACTCCATGCAGCATTCGTCATCAGCAAAGCCCCTGAAATCAGGCCTGCAGTGAAGTATCCCGCTTTTCTGATATAAGTCATATTCCCATCTCCTTGAGTGTAAAACTCTGTGTAATGACCTGATTTCTTTACATTTCGCCCCGTTACGAGCGGATCTTACGATCTGCTTTTCGGCAATCCGGCAGGGTTGGTTTTGGCCTCATCAACGGCTTCTGAACTCAGGCTCCAACGCTGAAGCACCTGATGATATTTGCCGTTCTTGATGAGTTCATTGAGCGAGAGCGTCAGCGTATCGGCCAGACCGCTGCCCTTGCGTGTGGTGATTGCCACCTCGGCCGTCTGCGGCCAGCCACCGCTTACCGTTCCCACAAGCTTGGTTTTACCGTGCTGCGATGCAGCATAGGCCTGCACTGCATTGACGCTGAAAACCGCATCTGCACGACCGGAATCAATCGCCAGGCTCTTGACGGCATCATCGTCGTAATACTGAATTTCTACGGGCTTCAGGCCCGCTTCGACGTTCTGCTTGTCCCATTGCACAAGGATGTTTTCCTGATTGGTGCCTGGATCGGTGATGATTTTGAGACCCGCAATGTCCTTCGGCTCTTTCAGCGACGTGATCGCACTGTCGGCCTTCACATAAAAGCCAAGCTCATCCTTGCGATACGTTGAAAAGTCGAACTTCTCCTTGCGCTCTTCGGTTACGGTCACATTTGAAATAACCGCATCGAACTTGCCAGATTGAAGCGAAAGCGGCCAATCCGCCCAGGCGATTGGCACCAGCACAAGCTCACGGCCCAATGCATCGGAAACCAGCTGAATAAGATCGGGATCGAAAGCCACGACAGTCTTTGCATCGGTTGCATAAGTGCTGATCGGAGGCACCCAGGGATTAATGCCGACGACGAACTTGCCGTCCTGCACAAACTTGAAATCCTTGGGAACGGCATTGACGACGGCTTCGCTCTTTTCCGTGCGCAAACGGTTTTGCTGCTCCGGGCTAAAATCAAGCTCTGCAGAAAAGGCTGGCGCGCTGAACAGCGTTGCTGCTGCCAGAAAGCTGCCCAATATTGCGTTCTTGTAGTTGACTGATTTCATTGAATGACTCCTGAGAATAATCTGAATTTTGGACAAACAATCCCTGTCGACTGCCCCGTCAGGGCAATCGTAAGTGTCGGGAGTTGTGGTTTGGATCCTGAGCGCATCCCGAAAAATGAGAACCGATTTTCGGAATGCGCTTAACAAAGCGGGCGTTCTGGCGTCAGAGGACTTTTGCGAGAAACTCCCGGGTTCGGGGATGCGTTGCCGCATTGAAAAGCTGCTCTGGCCTGCCGGTTTCGAGAATACGGCCCTCTTCCATGAACACCACCGTATCCGCCACTTCACGGGCAAAGCCGATCTCATGGGTTACGATGACAAGCGTGGTGCCAGAGCGTGCAAGCTCCTTGATGACATCCAGCACTTCACCAACCAGTTCCGGGTCGAGCGCCGAGGTTGGCTCGTCGAACAGGATGACTTTTGGATTGAGTGCCAGAGTGCGGGCGATGGCGACACGCTGTTGCTGACCGCCGGAAAGCTGGCGCGGATAGGCATTGATTTTTTCGCTGAGACCAACGCGGGCAAGCAGGCGTTTTGCAATCACGGTCGCGGCATCGCGGCTCAGCCCACGGACAATCATCGGTGCTTCGATGATGTTTTCCAGCACGGTCAGATGCGGGAAGAGGTTGAAGTTCTGAAACACCATGCCGACATCGACGCGCTTTTTCAGAATGTCTTTCTCTTTCAATTCGTAGAGGGTGTTGCCGCTCTGGCGATAGCCCAACAGCTCGTCATCAATCGAGATGAAGCCGTCATCCACGCGCTCCAGATGATTGATGGATCGCAGCAATGTCGACTTGCCCGAACCCGATGGACCTAGGATTGCAGTCACACTACCGGGCTTGATGTGCAGGCTGACATTGTCGAGAACGAGATTGTTGCCGAAGCTCTTCGATACCCCATGAATATCCACCGCACCGCGTCGCGTACCTGTGAACCCGCTGACAGCAAGTGTTTCGGTAATCCGCGCATCCTGTTCGCTCGATGCAACATTCTCCGCTTTGCTCGATACGGGGCCTTTTGCTGGAACGAAACGAGCGAACAGGCGTGTCAGAATGGCTGGCGGCGGATTGCGCAATGCACCGCGCGAGAAATGGCGTTCGATGTAATATTGCGCGATCGACAGCACCGTCATGATGATCAGATACCAGACGGTTGCGACCATCAGCAGGGGAATAACTTCGAGGTTGCGGCGGTAGATGACCTGCACCGTGTAGAAGAGTTCCGGCAGCGCAAGCACGTAGACCATCGATGTGCCTTTAGCGAGACCAATGATCTCGTTGAAGCCCGTTGGAAGGATCGTACGCATGGCCTGCGGAAGCACGATGCGGAAGGCTTGTCTGCGTCGTGGCAAGCCGAGAGCGGCAGCAGCTTCGAGCTGACCCTGATCGACGGACAGAATACCGCCGCGGATGATTTCGGACGAGAACGCAGCCTGATTGAGACTCAAGCCCAGAAGGGCGGCAGCGAACGGACTGAGGATCTGAACGGTTGGATATTCGGCAAAAGTGATATCCGTGTAAGGAACACCAAGCCTAACAGTTTCATATAGATAGCCGAGATTGTTCAGAACAAGAAGCAGGACGATCAGTGGAATGGATCGCAGCAGCCAGATATAGGCCCAGGAAAGACCGGATAGTAGCGGCGAGCGTGAAACGCGCGCCAGTGCAAGGGCTGTGCCCAACGCAAAACCGAGAACTGTTGCGAGCGCCGTCAGCCACAAAGTCCGCATCAATCCTACAAGGACGGGCTCAGACAGAAACCATTCAGCAAAGACCGGCCAACCCCATTTCGGATTTGTCAAAACAGACTGGATAACCGCGATAATCAGTCCTGCGGCAAAGATTGTTCCAATCACGCGCGCCGGATAACGCGCCGGAACGATCTTGTAGTGCTTGAAGTCGCCCGGACTTACGCGGGAAGTATCTTCCCTATCTGTCCCTACAAAATCTGTAGCAATTGCCATGATCAACGTCGCTCCGAAATATCATTTAACTTATGATCCAATACAGACGCGTCTGCCATGGAAGTCACTGAACTCGATATTCGGAGAAGAGAGGATAAGTTTCAAAACAAATAAGTCTATTTAAACACTGTTGAATGGATGTTTTTTCCATTATTCGCGATCATCTGTCACGCATTGACTTAACCTGAAGCTGCCTTTTTCAATTCATTATCGACAGTGTGAAAATCGACTTCATGAATATTATGAAGGCTCTTCTCAAAAGGAAGTGTCCCATAAATTTCCGGATCAGCGGACACATCAAAGAGCGCCGTATATCCGTTTCTTAAGTAAAGCTCTTTGGCTTCCGGCTGCCGGAAACCGGTGGTCAGATAAACGCGCTTGTAACCCTGACGATGCGCCTGCGCTTCCAGCTCTTCAAGCACCCTTTTGGCCAACCCCTGTCGGCGCAAATTGCTATGCGTCCAGATGCGCTTGAATTCGGCTGTAACATCGTCATAGCGCATGAATGCACCGCCACCGATTGTCAGGCCATCACGGAGCAGCAGCAGGAAATTGCCGTGCGGAGGCGCGAAGGCTTCCGGCGGATATTTGTTCATTTCCGCAGCCGCACCTTCGTCACTGAAATAATTACCGTAGCGCGTGTCATACTCGATTGTCAGCGCCTCGATCAGCGGCACTGCACGAATGTCAGTCGTTGAAGTGTAGAGAAATTCATCCGCCATGATATGGACTTCCGTATCAGTTGAGAGAAGCTTCGGTCAGACGCACCCAGAACAGGGCTGCTGGCAGTAAGATATTATCGTTGAAATTATAGTCAGGACTATGCAAACCGGCGCTGTCGCCATTACCGATGAAGAAATACGTCCCCGGTTTCTGTTCGAGCATGAAGGCAAAATCCTCACTGGCCGTGCGCGGTCGGAAATCTTCGATGACAGTGCCGCTGGAGAAAGTGCCGAGCGCGACCTGTCGTGCAAAATCCGTCTCGGCTTTTGCGTTGATCAGCGCAGGAAAGCCCCACTGATAATTGACATCAGCAACAGCACCAAAACTTTCGGCCTGAGAACGCGCGACAGCTTCAATCCGCCGCCGCAACTCTTCACGTACAGTTTGCGAGAACGAGCGAATGGTAATGCCAAGATCGACATGCGCTGGAATGACATTCAACGCATCGCCGCCATGAATGGAGGCCACCGTCACCACACCCATATCAAGCGGATCGAGATTGCGCGCGACCACCGTTTGCAGGGCCAGAACAATGGATGAAGCAACCACAACCGGATCGACCGACTTGTGCGGCTCCGCACCGTGACCACCACGCCCGTTTACGCGAATTCTTGCACGGTCTACCGATGCCATCGCGGGGCCGGTCACAAAACCAAATTTTCCTGCGGGCACACCCGGCCAGTTATGCAGCCCATAAACGGCATCGCACGGAAAGCGCTCAAAGAGGCCGTCTTCGATCATGCGTCGGGCACCTGCCCCGATCTCCTCAGCAGGCTGGAAAATGAGATGCACAGTGCCGGAAAAACGACCGGACTGGGCGAGATAGCGAGCCGCTGCCAGCAGAATGGTCGTATGTCCGTCATGGCCACATGCGTGCATCACACCGGAATTACTGCTTGCATAATCGAGCCCGGTATCCTCGATGATCGGCAGGGCGTCCATGTCCGCCCTGATGCCGATGGTCTTGCTGGAGTTGCCACGCTTCAATGTGCCAACGACGCCAGAACCGCCAACGCCGGTTGTAACGTCGTAGCCCCACTGACTGAGATGGTCCGCCACCAGAGCAGAGGTCCGTGTCTCCTTGAACGCCAGCTCCGGATGGGTATGAATGTCGCGACGCAAAGCGATAAACTCGTCGATAAACGAGGCAAGACCTGCCTCGATTTCCAGTTTCCGGTTTGCATCTGGCGACCGTTGAATATTCATGCCGCACCCTTTCGGTGACTTCCGGCATCATTGTTTTCAACGGGCTTCGCATAACGGCTCTGCGGATGCTCCAACCCAAGATTTCTGCGCAGCGTATCGTGTTTCAGGCTGCCTTCATGATATCCGCGTTCTTCCAGAATTGGCAGAACATGGGCAATGAAATCATCCAGCCCTTCGGCAATCACCGGGAAACCAAGGATGAAACCGTCAGCAGCCTTCTGCTCTTTCCAGAGAATGATTTCGTCAGCAATCTTCTCTGCCGTGCCGATGAAGGACGTGCGTGGTGTGGCTACATTCAAGGCCACTTCACGCAAGGTCAGCTTATTCTCAGACGCGTCACGCTTGATCCGATCCGTTGTCGAACGGAAGCTGTTCTTGCCGACATCGCCAAGATCAGGGAACGGCGCATCGAGATCATAGGCGGTAAAATCATGATGATCAAAGAAACGACCGAGATAAGAGAGCGCCTCATTCACGCTCACCAGATTACGGATCGCCTGATATTTCTCTTCGGCCTCTGCATCGGTTCGCCCGACTATGGGACCAATGCCGGGATAAATGCCGACATCATCCTGCGAACGCCCATGCGCAACAGCGCTAGCTTTGATCTGCGCATAAAATGTCTGGCTGTCCTTGATGGTGCCCGCATTGGTGAACACGGCGTCCGCGTGTTTACCCGCAAGTCCGACACCCGCCTCGGAAGCACCGGCCTGAAAGATGACAGGCTGGCCCTGAGGGGAGCGCTGGATATTAAGCGGCCCTTCAACCGAGAAAAAGCGCCCCTTATGGTCGAGCCGATGGAACCCTTCAGGCTTGTAAAACTGCCCGCTCTCACGATCACGAACGAAGGCGTCTTCATCCCATGAATCCCAAAGGCCTTTGGTCACGTCGAGGTATTCATCGGCGATTTCATAACGCAGAGCGTGCTCGGGATGCGGTTTGCCATAGTTGCGGCCTGACCCTTCGAGCGGCGATGTCACCACGTTCCAGCCCGCACGCCCGCCTGAGATGAGATCAAGCGATGCGAACTGTCGTGCAACCGTAAATGGATCGCTATAGGACGTCGAAACCGTGCCTGCCAGACCAATGCGCTTCGTGTTCGCTGCGAGCGCCGAAAGCACGGTCAAAGGCTCAAAGCGATTGAGAAAATGCGGAATGGAAATCTCGTTGATATAGAGCCCGTCTGCGATGAAGGCGAAGCTGATGCCAGCCTCTTCGGACTTGCGTGCCGCATCAATGAAAAACTGGAGGTTCACACTGGCATCTGCCGGCCCGGATGGATGTTTCCAGGCATTCATATGTCCGCCTGCACCCTGCAACATCACACCGAATCTAATCTGCTTGGAACTCATTTGAGGTACTCCCTATAGCCAGTGGCTTTGATCAGGCGGCAATAGCCAGACGTTCGCCTGCGAGGCTTTCGATGGCAGCTAATCTTTGCTCATGTGAAACGGCGGGGAACTCGAGCACAAACTCGGTCACCCCATATTGCGCATGCAGCTCATCGAGCTTCTGCTTCACCTGTTTTGCTGAGCCTGCGAGCACATTTGGATGCTTTTCTTCAATGCGATAATCAGTCTCTCCAGCCTGACGCGCAAACTCGGCGGCGGCTTCCGGAGTGCCTACTGAAACCGATGTTCCAGAGGAGAGATGAACCTTGAAGATCTTGATTTTCGAGACTGCGGCATCAACCGCGTCTTGGCTCTCGGCAACCACTGCACCAAGCGCCAGCACCGGCACTTTTCCAGTCACATTGCGATAGGCGTCGAAGGTCTTTTGCAAATTGGCAGTATCGCCGTTCAAATGACCGGCATAGACAAAATCCCAGCCGGAATGTGCGGCAAGCAACGCGCTTTCAGGGCTTGCACCTAGCACAAATTTTTCCGCAGACGCCTGTGGTTTGGGGGTTGCGGCCAGTCCTTCAAACGGACCGGAAGCGATCTTGTCACCACCAAGAAATGCGCTGAGCTGTTCAAGCTTGCTGTTAAAATCGAGCCGCTTTTCGCTGCCTGTTTCCTGCTGCAAGGCCTTGGTTGACAATGGAAGTCCGCCCGGAGCCTTGCCGACACCGAGATCAACGCGGCCGCGCCCAAGGGCGGCTAGAAGGTTGAAGTTTTCGGCAACTTTGTAGGGGCTGTAATGCTGAAGCATCACGCCGCCAGAACCAATTCTGATCCGCTTTGTCGATGCCAGAAGATAGGAAACAAGCACCTCGGGCGAAGGTCCGGCCAGCTCATCCGCGTGATGATGCTCCGCAACCCAAAAGCGTTTGTAGCCCGCTTGCTCCGCAGCCTGAGCATAAGACACAGTATTCGCAAGGGCGGTTTCCGCATTACCAGCCTGTGCTACCGGGCTCTTGTCGAGAAGGCTTAACTGATAGGGCATTGGCGCATCCATTTTCGCTGAGCATCAGATTTTTGAGGCGGAGCCTTCTGTGCAGCGCGCACGAGCACAGACCAGCCGAGCATAGTTTCTCGACTTCGCGACAAAATCTCAAAGATCAGGCGACTGAAATATGCAGTGTTGAGGCAAATTTATTCTTTGTGGATGGAATATGTTGAAATGGACAGCTTGGTGACTGTCGCTCCACCGGTCTTGATAAAAATGATAGATAGACTCTCGCAGCGGCTAAAATGCACTGCCGCTGCGATCCATTCTCGTGTCGAACTCAGAGATAACGGCGTGGGTTGGCTGCCAGATAGAAAGTATTGATCAGCGTGTTGATGTCGAACACCGGTAAACCGGATTCAGCAGCCACATAGGACGAAAACGGGCACATATTTGTGCATTCAAACAAGATCGCGCCCGGATTTTCACAGCTCACCATGAACTCCCGCGTCATTTCCAGCATCTCTTCCTTCAGCACTTCTGTGTCGAGATAATCGCGGCCTTCGATATAGGTTTGCGGAAATTCAGCATTCTGCTTCATGCCCTGCACCTGCACAGGAATAACCTCAGATGACCAGCCAACACCTTTGAAATGTGCGTCATTCATATGATGCGCGCGCTCGGTAAAGACGCCGATGACTTTGCCAGGAGCCAGCATTGCATGAATAATCGGTGCCTGCATCAAGGACGAAGTGAAGACCGGAATGTTGACCGCTGCTGCGATATCTTTCTGAAACGGCCCAAGAAAGCCGCAACTCGTGGTAATGGCGCGAACGCCTTCCGCTTCCAGCTCGCGCGCGGCTTCGATAAAAGGCTCAATCAGCTTGGGATCAGGATTATTGCCCATAATGCGTGTGGCATGAGCACCTTTCACCGTCTTGTAGCGAACGGGAAAATCATAGGACAGGGCATTGCCAATATCGCCAGCCGGACGAGGGAAAATCGTATCCAGCATAAGAACGCCGATCTGCTGGCCATAATTGGTGTAGCCACCTTTGAGCATCATTGTTTTATTCCTTTGGATTAAGAAAACTAGTGACCGAAGCGAGAAGGCGAGAAGACGCGAGCGCTTTCGGAAGGTAGGTTGTTGATTTCATCGAACACCATATCGGCGGTCTTGGGGGCTGCAGCGATCCCGATATGACCATGACCGAAAGCTGCTATAATTCCGGGATGGCGTGTGAGTTTTCCAATCACCGGAATCCCATCGGCAGGCGATGGCCGGTGCCCCATCCAAAGTTTCATATGCTGCAAATCATGCTTTGCCAGATTGGGATAACTCGCCAGCGCGTGTTTCAGCAGCACTTCTGAACGTCTCCAGTCGGGAGCTTTCTCTACAGTTGCCAGTTCAACCTGACCGGAAAGCCGCAATCCCATATTGGTCGGCGTATTGCCCATTCTCCCGGTGCTCGGCATGATCGGGATATCGAAGGGGACCTCTGTCATCGGCAGGGTTACGTGATAGCCGCGCTCGCTCTGCATAGGCACATGCATGCCGAGATCGTGCATAATACGCCCCGAATGGATGCCTGCTGCCAGCACAATATGATCGGCGGCAATACTCTCATCATTATCGAGCACAACACGCGGCGAAACACTGGTGAGAATTCTCACGATATTCCTTCGGATGAAGCGAACACCTGCCTTTTCAGCCTGCGCTGCGATACCTGCGACATAACCTCCAGTATCGAGACAATGTGCGCCTTCTGTCACATGTATGGCAAAGCGATAGTTGCTCCCAAGCGCCGGGATACGTTCACGCAGTTCCGCTTCCTGCCACTCGTCGAACAGGATGCCGTTATCGCGACGCAGCTTCCAGCTAAGTGCTTCGACCTCAAATGCAGCCCTGTCAGGATAGGCGTAAAGCAAACCCTTCTGCACAATGAGGTGTTCCTGCCCGGTCTTGCTGGCCAGCTCAAGATGCCGTTTTGGTCCGTCATTGAGCAACCAGTTGAGCTTGGCCGCAGTTTTCGTCACGCGTGATTTGGTTGCGCCTGCAAGCAAAAACCGCATCAACCACGGCGTCAGTCTTGGAACCGATTTCCAATCAAGGGTCAGCGGCCCATTGCGATCAAGCAGAAAGCCCGGCACCTGCCGCCATAGTCCCGGCATACTCATTGGAATGATCGAAGCTGGGCTGATCCAGCCACCATTCCCGTAGCTTGCACTTTGCTCACCACCCGGCTGTGAGCCATCACACAGCGTAACCTTCAGGCCTGCCTCAGCAAGCCGCAAGGCGGTTGTGGAGCCGATAATGCCAGCCCCAACGACAATAACATTGCCTGTCATGACATTTATCCGTTCTGCACGTGCATTTATGCGAGGCCGCCATGGAAATGGCTTAAGAACTCACGGGTTGCAGCTTCGCGCGGTTCATTGATCACCTGACGAGCATCGCCGGTTTCAACGACGTAACCGTCCTGCATAAAGATGACTTTGTCAGCGACATCGCGCGCGAAAGCCATTTCATGGGTGACAAGGATCATCGTCATGCCCTGCTCGGCCAGTTGCCGGATGACCGCCAGAACTTCACCGACCAGCGCCGGATCGAGTGCCGATGTCGCTTCATCAAACAGCATCACGTCGGGACGCATTGCGAGTGCTCTCGCAATCGCCACACGCTGTTTCTGACCGCCGGAAAGCTGCTCAGGTCTGGCGTCGGCACGAGCTGCAAGCCCAACCTTCTCCAGCAGTTCCATAGCCAGTTGACGCGCTGCCCTTTTGTCCTGCTTGAGAACAGTGACCGGCCCGATCATCACGTTATCGAGGACACTCATATGCGGAAACAGGTTGAAGTTCTGGAACACCATCCCGGTATTGGCGCGGAATGCCGCGAGATATTTGTCTTTAAGCGACACGTTCCCGGACGAGAAATCTATCTTCTGCTCACCAATTGCGATGTAACCCCCATCGGGCAGCGAAAGCAGATTGAGACTGCGCAACAGCGTTGATTTGCCGGAGCCGCTTGGTCCGATAAGCGCTACTACCTGTCCTCGCTCGACAGTGAGGCTGATATTGCGCAGCACCTCGATGTCGCCGAAAGACTTTTTCAGCCCACGCACTTCAATCATCGGTTCAGCACTCATGGCTTATCTCCACAATGACGGTTCGCTCAATACGGTTCATCATTTCAGCCTGCCTTCCAGCCCATGGGCGAGCCGCGTCAGAGGGAAGAGAACGGCGAGATAAAGCACTGCAATCAGGGTGTAGGTTTCAAGCGGCCGGTAGGTAGCCGAGGTGACAAGCTGGCCCTGATAAAGAAGATCAGGCACAGCTAGAACCGATAAAAGCGATGTGTTTTTCAGCTGAAGCACAGACTGGTTGACCAGCGGCGGCACCATGCGGCGCAGTGCCTGTGGCAGAATGATCTTGCCCATCAGCTGACCGCGGCGCATACCGATTGCACGTCCTGCATCCCACTGCCCCGCATCAATGGAAACGATGCCGCCACGGATGATTTCTGCATAAAAGGCCGCGCCATAGAAGGTAAGCGTAATGAAAGCCGCCATGGCCGGCGAAATTTCAAATCCGATCAGCATCGGGAGTGCGTAGTAGCACCAGACCAGCTGCACCAGCACTGGTGTGCAACGAAATATCTCAACGACCGTCATGATGGGGACGGTGATAATCTTGTTGCCTGAAAGCCTACCCAGAGCAAAAACCGTTCCAACGAATATGCCCGAGAGTACGGTTATAATCGTGAAACCGACGGTGTAGGCCAGGCCCTGAAGGAATAAACCCCGATACTGCCAGAGGCCGGAAAAGTCCCATTGATAGTCCATTAATTCACTCTTTCTGACATCCCGGTAAAGGCGCGGGAAGACGTTGAGCTGAACAGCCAATGTCCAAGCGACAGAACATCGAACACAGGCAAGCCGCATGTTTTTGCAACGGCTTGAGCGAATGGCGGCATGTTCGTGCATTCAAGAACAACAGCACCAAGGTCAGGTTCGCGCGACTTCAACTCTCGCGCCGCATGTGTGATTTCAGCTTCAAGCGCAGCGCAATCATAAGTTCCACTGCCTTCAATCAGTTCACGAAATGCGCCGCCGTCTGGCATGCCAATCCGTGGCGTCCTGATGTCGGCACCACAAGCAGCAAAGATCGCATCATCGAGGCTCGCTTCATCATAGGTGATCACACCCACTTTGCGTTGCGGTCCGATCAGTGTGCTTACCATCGACAACTGAAGCAGGCTGGAAGTGGCAATCGGCACCGAAAGCTTTGCACTCAGCGCGCTTTGGTGGCGTGCCATGAAACCGCAAGACGTCACCAGCGCGCTACAGCCTTCAGCAATCAAGGCTTCACCCGCAATGACGAAGTCTTCGATCAGTCCGGAGCCACCCTGACGAATGATCTTATCAGGCGATGCTCCTGTTACCTTTTTGAAACGCACTGGCATCTCCCAGGATGCCGGATTGCCGACATCTCCAGGCGGACGCGGAAAGCCGGTGTCAAGCATGATGACACCGAGTGATTTTTGCTCGAGCTGCATGATGGTGGACGCGTCAGAACTTCAGAGTTGGCGGCAGGTCAGATGGCTGCACGCCAACAAGCGAAAGGCTGCTGACGATCCACTCATTGACCTTGCCCTCCTCGCGACGCTTTTTGAGCCAAACATCAACGTAGTCGCGGAATTCGCCCTTTTCGTCTTTACGCACACCAATCGTCGTTGGCTGGCTATCCAGCGGCTCCGGAACAAAAACCTTAAATTTGCTGCCAAGCTTGTGCGCCGTTACCACAGACATCAGCGCAACCTGCACAATCGCATCTGCCCGGCCAGACTGTAGTGCGATAACTGTTTCATCCGCACCCTTGAGCGCAACGAGCGTGCAATTGGGTAAGGTTTTGCGGGCGAAAAGATCCTGGGTTGATCCGAGATCAACCGTGACGCGGATTTCCGGCTTGTTCAATTCTTCCCAATTTTTGATCTCGCGGTCCGCACTGGTGATGACGGTGAAGACGTTATCCATCATGGCTTCGGTGAAATCGACGGATTTCGCGCGCTCAGGATTGTTGCTGAGGGCAAACATGATGTCGATTTTGCCGCCCTGAAGGTCCATGACGGAATTACCCCAGGTGGTTTCGACCATTTCGAGCGGAACGCCAATATATTCAGCCAAGTCTCTGCCCATGGAAACGCAGAAGCCATCCCATTCACCAGTGGCGAGATTTTTCTGATAATAAGGTGGCGTGCCATTAAATACACCGATGCGCAGAGCGCCCCGGTCCTTGATGGATTTCAGTGTCGCACCTTCTTCGACAGCCCACGAAAAGCCGGGGGCAAGCATGACGGCAGCACCACCCAAAAGCGTTGTCTGGATAAACTTACGTCTATTCATTGTTGTTTCCCTCTTTTTGAATCGAGCATTACTGTGCGCTTGAATGCGACAGACTGCTTTCTCTATTAAACTTATTGGAAAGTACCACCGAGTAACTGACGTTCTCGATACCTTCGATTTGTGCCAGCTCCTCGATGAGTGCTTCCAGATCTTCGAGAAACCCGACATGAACCCGGCACAATATGTTGGCCGGGCCACTAATAGCATCAGCGGTCAGGATTTCCGGATAGGCGCGCAAGGCTGTAAACAGGCGCTGCACAATCCGTTGTGAGGCCGTGATGAACAAATAGGCGGAAATGCTGTTATCATCCTTCGCCCGGCGAACGATAGCCCGATATCCCAATATGACGCCGCGACGCTCCAAACGGCCTATCCGCTCCTGAACACTTGATCGGGCAAGACCCACGCGCCGCGCCAGTTCGCTCGCCGGGAGACGTGCGTTTTCCTCCAGGATACTGACCAGATTTCGGTCGATACTATCACCGTAGTCCATCGTGTTCCCTTATGTTTATTTTTAATGAGAATGCGGCGCTTTCTCATCAAATAAAAGCATTGAAAATTGGATTAAGCATGACTTAAACTCATGATTAAACTCAGAGGTATCCAATGCGCCGCTTTCTTCCATCTCTTTCGGCTCTGCACGCTTTCGATGCTTCGGTACGCTATCTGAGCTTCACGCGCGCATCGGAAAATCTTGGGATGACCCAAAGCGGAGTGAGCCGCCAGATACAGAATCTTGAATCTTTTCTTGGGCTTAAACTGTTTGAACGCGCTGGACCGCGACTGGTTCTGACCGAAGAGGGGCAGAACTATTACGAGGAAGTTTCGCGCATTCTGGCAAAGCTTGAAGAAGTGTCGATGGATGCAGTCCGTGGGTATAAAACGCAAAGCCTGCTCAAAGTGGGCTTGCCGCCAACACTGATGCGGAAATGGGCGCCGGGTATTATCAGCACCTTTGCGAGATCTCATCCGCAAATATGGTTTGAGGTGTTTCCCTGCTCACATGATCTTGACTGGGGGAAGTCCGATCTCGATCTTGCCGTACTGCGCGGCATCGGCAATTGGGCCAATGTGCGTAGCCATTTGCTTTTCGATGAAGAGCTCGTCGTGATCGGATCGCCTGACATTGTGCCCCAAAACGGACTGTCCGGAGATGTCGAATTGCTCGATTTCCCACTGATCCAGAACTCAAACAGACCCAGCCTGTGGCTGCATTGGCTGCGCGGCGCGGGTATCCATTACAACAAGCGCATTTTTGGTCCGCGTCTACCAACGCATGACGTTATTATCGAATGCGCCGTGGCGGGTATGGGGCTCGCCATCGCGCCCAGAATTTTCGTACAGGAAGAATTGCGTTCCGGAAAACTCAAACTGGCACTTGAGCGCGTGCAGACATCTGGCGAGAGCTATTTTCTTTGCTCAGCGCAGGCGCGTCAGGGTTCGAAAAATGTCCGTCTGTTCCGCGATTGGTTTATCACTGAAGCAAAACGCCACAGACATTCTCTGCCTGTGGCGCCGTAAACTACGGTGTTCAAAAACGGCTTAGACGTATGAGCGTTCAACCGGCTTCAGATTGAGCGGGTCTTCGCCGCGCTTCAAAAGCCATGAATAGACCGGCGGCACACGGTCAGCGATCGATTCAACATGAATATCGACAAAGCAAGGACCGTCCTTCCACGCGAAAGCTTCGGCCAAGGCTATATCAACCTCCGCAGCGGTTTTGGCAGTCCACGCTTTCAGGCCGTAGGCTTCGGCAATGGCTTGCCCCTTTGGCGCAAGAAAATCGACGCCAAAACATTGATTGTGCCCCTTCAACCTGTGCAAACCTTTGATCCAGCCAAATGTCGCGTTGTTGAACAGGATCAGAATGGCCGGCACCTGCAAGCGCACCAGCGTTTCAAGCTCGCCTACCGTCATGCCGAAAGAACCATCACCGAACAGTCCGATGGGACGCTTGTCCGGATCGGCACGCCATGCACCCACTGTGGCTGGAAGTGCTGATCCAAGACCACCAAAAGCACGCGGAATAGCAAACCGTGTTTCCTGATCGTTGATCTTGAGAAAGCGTGTCATATAGGGCGTTGGTGTACCTGCATCAGAGTAAATCAGGGCTGGCTGTCCCGATTGACTCAATGCATCATTGAAGGAACGAACAACCCGTTCAGGACGCAACGGCACACGCTCATCGTTCAAAGCTTCCTCAGCATGTTCCCAGAATATGCGCCTGCGAGCATTCAATTCCTCGATCCAGCCATCGTGCTTTTTCGGTTCAATCGTCAGCTCGATCTGCAGTAATTCTTCAAGAACCAGCAATGCATCGCCCTGAATGGAGAGCAAATTCTCATAGTTGTTGGCCATGATTTCAGGCGAAATATCGATCTGTGCAAGGCGCCGATTGAGCGTGATTTTGGGAAAGGTCCAGCCAATAGTCACGACAGAGCCGATGCGTGATCCGACAAACAGGGTAAAATCAGAATGTTCCAAAGCCCAATTGGCATGGGGATGATAACCATTGTCGCCGATCACCCCGATGGCCAGACGATGATCGTCATCAATCGCTCCCTGCCCCGTCATCGTTGTGCACATTGGAATGTTGTATTTCTCGGCCAGCCTCGAAATCTGATCGCCCGCTCTGGCACGATTGACGCCGCCACCGGCAACGATCAGAGGTCGTTCTGCTTTCGCAATCAGTTCGAGCAGTTCATGCAGCTTCTGTTTTGGCGGCAGTGTCGGGAAAGCCGGGAAGGTTTTGCACTCTTCTTCAATGTGCAGTGAAATGCGTGCAGGATCGACCTCAGCGAGAAGCATGTCCTCGGGGATCTGGAGATGCACCGCACCCGGTTTTCCGGAACAGGCGACGCGAAACGCACGACGGATGATTTCCGGCAATTTCTCCGCTGACTTCACCTGAACGGACAGCTTGGTCACAGGCTCAAACAGTTTGGCGCAATCGAGCTCAGTGAGAACACCGCGCCCTTCTCCCGGCAAAGGAATATCAATGGTCAGGAGGATTACAGGTATCGACGATCCATTCGATTCAGCGACAGGCGGCAGCGAATACATAGCGCCTGCACCCGACGGACACTCAAAGACACCGGGCTTATTGGTAAAACGACCATAGGCATCCGCCATATAACCGGCAGAGCGTTCATCACGCGCCATGATATGACGAATTTCGCCTTCTCGCTGTTGCAGAGCTTCATAAAGAGGCACGTTGGTATCGCCCGGCACCCCGAAGATTGTCTCCACACCATAGCCAATCAACATTTGGACCAAAATATCTGCGCCGCGCATTCTTTACTCCTTTGGAATCGTGTTGGCGCAGCTTAGGAGCAATTAATTGCGGGCTGGACCGGCGGATCGGCGGCTTTATCGTATGAGCGCCGACGAAACGCAGGCATTCAACGGCGATACCGCACTTTTACAGCGGTTCCATCGGACAAGTTGGCGTGATATTTACGAGGTTATATTCCTGCGCCCCTAAGCAGATTGAGCCGCGATTTACGCTTCTTTGGTGGCTCTGGTTCCTGAAACCGTAGCGAACGAGCCAAAGCACTCAACAAGTCCGTCTGCGAAATTAGCCCCTGAACGACATTATCCTGATCCGTTACGATAACGGCATGGGAACGGCCATCTGTCAGCAGCGGCACCAGTTTCACAACCGGTTCGTCTCTCTGGGCTGTTACAGCCTCAATCATCAGCGAACTGACATTTGCCGCAGATTGGCCCAACTCGCGCAACCCCACAGTACCAAGCAGTTTTCCCTGCTCGCCAACCACAGGCAAGGTGCGGATATTGTGCTCAAGCAACAAGCGCCGCGCTTCGTCTGTGCTGTCGTGCTCCGCAATGCTGATAACATCGCGCGACATGATATCTTTGGCCGTTACAGTACCATGGGTGCGGATAAGCGCCTGCAACTCGACCTGCCTCAGCAGTCGATCCAGATCACCCGGATCAATATCAAACGTCTCATCGACTTCCTTCAGCGCCGAGGCAATATCATCGGATGTAAAGCCTACGCGCAAAGGTGCGGGAAGATCGTTTGTCTTATGGGTATTGGCCGGAGCTGCAACCGGCACATGGGGATATTTTCGCCCAGCCAGTTTGTGAAAGGCGATACCGAGGGCGACCAGCAATACAGAGTTGAGCCCGACAGGTATGAGAGCAAAGTGATAGCCCAGGTCAGTCACGCTCGAACCGCCAATAACAGCTGTCAAAGCGGCAGCTCCACCGGGGGGATGCAGGCAACGCGAAAGCGACATGATCGCAATAGCAAGAGCAACGCCAACCCCGATGGCAATCAACGGATTACCTATGAAACGGGCAACTGCGATGCCGACAAGCGCTGAGATCACATTTCCACCGATGACCGACCAGGGTTGCGCCAGTGGACTTGCGGGAACTGCAAATATCAGCACAGCAGAAGCGCCGATTGGTGCCACGATCAAAGGAAGTTCGATCCCCCTGCCCACAATGAGAGCGGTTATCAGACCCGTCAGGCATATGCCGATCAATGCACCCAGACTGCCGATCAGCCGGTCACGCAGACTGGCACCAGCCAATATGGGCACAAAAAGCCGAAAACCGTTGAACATCATCGGTTCCTATTTCTAACCGTGAGCAAGAATATCTATCGATCCCAACAATTTCAGTAACCGGAACGAGGAACGATGTCGCGCAGGCTTATATCAAGTTGTTCTCGATTACGAGAATGCTTTTTCGTCGGTGACACAAACGTTAGACCAGCCACCCTGATCGAAGAGACCTCGATTGATCCAATAATTTACGGCTCTAAGCGTCGCAAAAACAAACAGATAGCGATAATTTTGAGAACTCGCTAAAGAGCTTCTGCCTGTTTCAAGTATCAAGGACGACTCGCATGAAATCGCGCATCATCACTTCTCAGGGCCGTGTAGCAGATCGTACTCCCGGCGCCATTCCGGGCGCTCTGGCCGTCGCAAAAGCTCTGGCGGCGCGCTATGATCTTTCCGTCAAGACTGTAGGCACACCCGCACCTGCTGTCTCCGATGACTGGCGCGAAGCGCTGCCGCAAGCTCATGAAACGCTTAAGGGTCTTGCTGCGGCTGTTTCAGAAGAATTGACTGCTGGACGTCGACCTCTCCTTGCCACCAACACCTGTTCGGCGAGCCTTGCGACGATTCCACAAGCAGCAAGCCAAATAAATGGACTGACCGTCCTGTGGGTCGATGCGCATGGTGACTTCAACACACCTGAAACAACAGATTCTGGTTACATGGGCGGAATGGCGCTTGCTGGTATCTGCGGACTTTGGGATAGCGGATATGGCGGCAATGTTGCGCCGGAAAAACTCGTGATTTTCGGAGCGCGTGACATCGATCCGGAAGAAATGGAAACGCTTGAGCGCAAAAAAGTTACGGTAATTAAGCCTGAGGCAGCCAATGCACAATCGCTTTTAGCGGCAATCGGCACAGGGCCGCTTTGGATTCATATTGACTGGGACGTCATGGAGCCCGGGCTAATTCCAGCAGCTTACGCAATCGAAGACGGACTACTTGCGCCACAACTGCGCGATGCGCTGGCCGCAATTCCCGCCTCTCAAATTGCAGCAATCGAACTTGCAGAATTTGAATTGCCCGAAGACAAGCAAGCTGCTGATCACGCGCTTGACCTGATCCTCGAAATCACCGCACCGCTTTATGAAAGCATCGGTGTCTAGTGCATTTCCAGCAAAAGTGCGAAGCGGTTTTGCGTCGGATAATGCGAAAAACCAAGAGATAGAGCATAATTCCTTAAACTTGGATCAGTTTAAGGAATTATGCTCTGATTTTAAAGGGTTAGAGCGACCTTTGGGCGTCCAATAGGACGCCCGGCGCTCTAGTGCAAATTGGAGCGCCAGAATTGAACAGGATTCAGCTCTGGCGCTCTTTTTTAATGATGATCAGAAGATGGAAGCAATGCGTGCGGGCTTGGCTGATGACGACATGCTCGTGACAACGATCATCTTATCAAATTCGCCACGCTTGAATGCGTTTAAGAACCGCTTGTAGTCCTTGAAGACCACACAGCCATTTGAATCGCCGGCGCGACGAAGCATGTAGGTATGAGCCAGCAGTCCATCCCGATTATACGGGTTACGTCCATCGGCGGGGAGTAAGCGCACAGCTTCGACGCCATGGAAAAGGCTTTCGCGCATACGAAGTTTATAGGTGCTCGGCGGTGTCGCACCCCGCATCTTCTGATCAACATAGCGCGGGTTGTCACGCATGTGACCCATGCCCGAATGCGCTTCCAGTTTTTCACCGCTCGGCAGATAAACCGTTGCTGCGGAAATATCATAAATCGCAGTCTTGTTGCGGGCTGCCTGACCAAAGAGCCGACCAAAAAGCCCGCGCTGAATATTTTCGGTTTGGCCGCTTGGAGGCGCATAAGCCAGCTGTGTTTTTTCCTGCTTTTCAGGCTTTGCAATAGTTGGTTTATCAATGATGGGCTTCTGGCCAGGAAACGGCACTTCATCAGGCAGGAAGCTGTCTGTATCGTTTTCAATTGGCGCGCGCGCTATTTGGGTATCCGGTGCAGCCATCGGAACGGGGACCGCATCGCCGGATGGCAGCGTATCCCGCAAACGGGCGCTATAATCTTGTGCTGCGGTCTGCGCCGCAATAGAGGCCGAGGCGATCACGGCGGGAGAAACAACATCCTGGGTGGGTGCAAGTTGTGCCACGCGCTCTTCGCGCGGTTCAACCACCTCGGTCGTTGCCACGGGCTGATCTTCTATGACCGATTCAGGACCGACATCTGCAATGATAGGTGCATCCGCAATTGCCTTGTTGCGCCGCCAGTCAAGATTGGAATATGGCGCATCAGCAGTATAGGCTTCGATGAACCGCTGGCGGATAACGTGACCCATGCCGATTTTTTGATCCACAACGGCCAATTGATGTGGTGTCGACGTCGGAAGACGGCGCATGACAGGCGCTAAAGGCACGAAGGCTGGCAGCACGGCTTCCACAGTACCCAAGGCAGTCATAAGGCAGCTTCCCGCCAGAAGGCCCGCGCCCAAAAGACCTGCAACACGCAAAACACCTTTAAATACAAAAGGGTTAGGAATGTTAATCCCACGCGGCAATGCAAAATCATACGGTTCTGTGACGAACGCCATACTACTCGTCCTGGAAAATAACTGGTTTTCTCGCTGTCGCTTTGCATGAAAGTTCGGCGGAAAAGCGAAGCAATCATGGCAAAAGTGCTAACTTGAAAGTCACGCTAAGCATGGAGAATTATGGTAACTAAATTCTTTACAATCGCCCGGCTGTAGCAAAGAAAGTATGGCTGCTGCTCTCAGACGGGCTCTCTATGCCGTGAGCAAATAGCCAACATGGGTGGTGTTTTGAAACTCAAAACCCTCGAACGCCACGCGGTTACGTCCACGACGTTTCACCCTTAAAAGGGCAATATCTGCGCGTTCCGCAGCATCCCAGATGCTCTCGTTTTTGCGCATGAGAGCCACGCCAAAACTACTGGTAAGTTTGCGCCCATTCGGCAACATTGAGAAACTATAGCGTGCCACATGATTGCATAGGCGATTGGCAAAGACTTCACATTGTTGAGCGTTGCCTTCCACAATCACGATGAATTCTTCGCCGCCAATCCGACCAACAATTCCTCCTTTTTCGGTCATTGATTGCAGCAGAGACGAAAACTCAACCAAAACCTGATCACCGATAGAGTGCCCAAATTCATCGTTAATCGCTTTGAAATGGTCGATATCCGCGATGATGATAGCGCGTTTGTTCGTATCCGAGACGATGAATTTCCGTTTAAAAGATCGCTCCAACCCACGGCGATTAAGGGTACCGGTGAGCGGATCTGAATCCCGCTCTCCTTGTAATTCGTTGATCACGTCAGCGGTCGCGACGACCAGAATGACGAGGCCGAGTAAGACCCCGATGAAGGAGACGGAAATCGTAACAAGGGCCCAATACTGGGAGTTGATCAATTGTTCACTGCTTTTAACGCCGTCAAGCATATTGAAGGTGAGTACACTTCGAAGATAAAAATGCATCGCAAATATCACAAGAACACTGTGCAATGTTCGCTCGATCCAATTACCTTCAGCCAGTTTCCGGGACTTTATACAAAGAACAGCAATCATTGTTCCAAGCCCGAAGTTCGAAGCAATCGCCATATACTTGTAAGCGATGCCAGCTTGCGCGAAATAAGCAATTATCGCCAGTGTGAACACACTGATCGATGCCCCGACAAACGGAGAAAATGGCCTGCCAAGACGAACCATGACAGCTTCACAGAAGAACAGTCCGGCCAGAAGATAGAGGGCAGTTGCAGCAAATACCGCCCCATTCAAACTCGGAAACAGATGCAAAACCTGAAGCAGTAAGCCAGTCCCAAAGGTAGCGAAGCCCAATCCGAACAGCAATATGTGTCTGCGTTTTGTGTCGAGCATCCAGACGCCCGACATCGTCGTCGCAAACAACATAATCAGAAGGGGCGGAACAAAATTCACGACAGAAGATACCGTTAAATTAAAAATTATACTAAAATCGAAATTGAACATTCTTCAAACGATAATAACTAATTTAAATCAAGTGTAATTACAGTATTAATAGCTAGGCGTTTTATATAATTACTTTATTATAAAATAATGATTTACTAATAATTATCTACAATCAACAGGATGCCAGCGCTGACAGCAGCGTTTGAATTTTAAAGACCTGTAGTTATCCCCAGATACTGATTTCAAAAATTCACCAAAATAAGGCGATGAAAGCCAAAAATACCAACATTACCTGTTACTAAATTTATTGAGGGCTTGGTGACGAGGCTCTGAAATGTCATTTTATCAGCAGGCACAGCCCCAGCGGAGAAAACATATGCGCCATCAGTTCGACCTTTTTGCTCCTCCCGCAGTGGACGGAGATAAACAGGCGGAACTGCGCCCTGCCCGCACCAAACCTGGCAAGACGACCGGTATTGATGAAGCTGAAATGATCCAGCGCCTCAAGGATAGTGGTCGTTATAGGATTTTGCGGCGGCTCGACCCGACACCGATTGTGCCCAATGCCGACAAACTCGCTTTCCCGCGTCTTGGCATGGTGGTCGATACGGAAACGACCGGGCTTAATCCTGCGCAAGAAGAAATTATCGAAATAGGTGCGGTTGCCTTCCGCTATGCAGATGATGGGTCTATCGGCGATGTCTGCGCCACTTTTGGTGCGTTGCAGGAACCATCGAAACCCATTCCCGCCGAAATCACGCGCATCACCGGTATCACTGATGAGATGGTGGCTGGACAGATGATCCCGCGTGCGAAACTCGACGCACTGATCGCGGACGCTGATCTGATCATCGCGCATAATGCAGGTTTCGACCGGCCTTTCCTCGAGCGCTTCTCACCAGCCTTCGCAAACAAGCCATGGGCCTGCTCGGTTAAGGAGATCGACTGGACGGCACGCGGCTTTGAAGGCACAAAGCTTGGCTACCTGATCGGCCAGAGTGGATATTTTCATAATGGTCATCGCGCCGAAGATGATTGTCAGGCGCTGCTGGCCGTGTTGCGCGAAACATCAGGTCGCAAACAAACCCCATTTTCCGAGTTGCTCAAGGCCAGCCGCAAATCGCGTCTGCGGATCTATGCTGAAAACAGTCCCTTTGAAATGAAGGACAAGCTGAAAGAGCGCCGCTATCGCTGGTCGGATGGCACCGATGGTAGCCCGAAATCCTGGTGGACGGAAGTCGATGAGGAAGAGTTGGACGCAGAACTGGAATATCTGCGTACCGAGATTTACGGCTGGCGTGATGCCGATCCGCTTATCGTGAAGCTGACGGCAACCGAACGCTACAAAGAGCGAACGCCGCTCAGATAAAAACAATGAAAAGGCCGCATAATGCGGCCTTTCTATTATGCGATGGTAGGCCATGGCCTTTGAGCCGGCCGCATGTCCTCATAGGCTTTTGCCAGACGCAACACGCCAAGATCATCAAAACGCTGGCCGAAAATCTGCAAGCCGATTGGCAGTCCCGTCGACGTATAGCCGCAATTGATTGAAATCGCAGGTTGCTCGGACATATTCATCGCCACGGTGAAAGCGATATGCTCGAACGGACGCTGGGGATCGTTGACCGGCGATGCCCATTCCGCCGGATAGGTCGCCATCGGCGAGGTTGGCGAAATGATGAAATCAAAACCTTTCGATGCGGCAAGCGCCGCATTGCGCATGGCATCAATCTGGGCGAAACCCATATAAACTTCTTCGCCTGACAGGCCTTCGGCGGTTTCGGTCCACTGATAGATATATGGCAGGATTTTCGCGCGATTTTCGGGCGTCATCTTCTTGATATCTGACCATGAACGCGCACGCCAGAAACGATCAAGACCGTCGATCATTGTGCGATTGAGGAACGGCGCAACCGGCTCTATGATAGCACCAGCATCGGCGAAAAGCTTTGCCGCAGCTTCCACGGCAGCGCGGGTTTCATCTCCCGTCGGCTCGCCAAAACCGGCATCAAGCCATAGACCGATCTTCAGGCCCTTCACATCGATATCGAGGTTCATCCAGTCGATATCCTGCGGAGGCAGGCTCATGCCATCGCGGCGATCCGGTTGGGAAAGCACCGACATATAAAGCGCGGTATCGGCAACATCACGGGTCATTGGCCCGGCAACGCGACCGAGAAACGCCGGATCAATGGGAATGCGCCCGAAAGACGGCTTGAGGCCCACAAGACCACACCAGCCAGCAGGTAGACGGACCGAACCACCAATATCAGTACCGACATGCAACGGACCATAACCGGCAGCAGCGGCACTGCCTGCACCCGCACTCGACCCACCCGGATTTGTGCTCAAATCCCACGGATTGCGTGCAAGCTTGTGGAAGCTCGACAAGCCCGACGACAACATGCCGAGATCGGGCATGGTCGTCTTGGCGAGGAGAACGCCGCCAGCTTCGCGGGTGCGGGCGGCAGCCGGAGCATCGGCAGTAGCGGGCTTCAGCGGCAGCGCCGCGCAGCCAAGCGGAACCGGCAGACCTTCCGTTGCGATATTTTCTTTCAGCGTCAGCGGCACACCGTCAATTGCGCCCGCGGGTTCGCCCTTCACCCAACGCGCTTCCGATGCTTTTGCCGATGCACGCGCAGCGTCCGGATCATAGGCCCAAAGTGCATTGAGCTTCGGCTCATAGGCTTCGATGCGCTCTATCACCGCTTCGGTCACTTCAACTGGAGAAAGCGTCTTCGCTTTATAGGCATCGACAAGCGCAACGGCCGACAAATCCGCAAGATTTGACATTTAAGTTCCCTTTTTTCATTCCGGTAATTGAAGATTGGCGGTCTGCCGTGGAGCGCGCTTACGCCGCCCCGAGAAAGGCTTTGGCACCGCATCGACAAGCGCACGGGTATAGTCGTGCTGCGGATTGTCGAAGACTTCGTTGGTCAGCCCCTGTTCGACAATATTGCCGTGATAGATCACGGCAACGCGGTCAGTAATCGCACGTACCACGCCAAGATCATGGCTGATGAAGAGATAGGAGAGACCGAACTTCTCCTGCAAATCCATCATCAGGTTAAGCACCTGCGCCTGAATAGAAACATCAAGCGCAGAAACCGGCTCGTCGGCAACGATGAGTGCTGGCTTTGTAATCAGCGCGCGCGCAATCGCGATACGCTGACGCTGGCCGCCGGAAAACTCATGCGGGTATTTGTCTGCAGACGCCGGCGGCAATCCAACCGCCGCCAACACTTCCGCCACACGCTCATTGCGTTCAGCCGCGCTTGTTCCTCGTTCCAGAGAAACAATAGGCTCGGATATAATCCGCCGCACTGTATGACGCGGATCAAGCGAACCATACGGATCCTGAAAAATCGCTTGAAAGCCTTTGCGTGCTTCGCGAAGCCCGCCACGATCAAGCGCATAGATGTCCTGCCCGTTGATGAGAATTTGCCCCGATTGCGGGCGTTCCAGCCCCATCACCGCGCGAGCCAACGTGGATTTTCCCGAACCGCTTTCGCCGACAATGCCAAGACTTTGCCCTGCTTCAATGTCAACACTGACGCCATGGAGCACCCGGAGACTCTCCTGCTTCGACAAAAACGAAGCACGCGGCAGGCGGTATTCGCGCACAACGTTGCGCACTTCCAGAATGTGCTTCGTCATGCCATCACCTCGCCTTCGCAAGGATGGAAACAGGCAGCGCGATGCGTAATCCCGTTGTTCTCACCCAGCATATCAAGCGGTGGGATTGTCTGACGGCAATCATCCTGCACAAAGGCACAGCGATCTGCAAATGTGCAATGTGCCGGACGTGTAAGCGGATCAGGCACAACGCCCGGAATAGCCTTCAACCGTTGGCGCCCGCCGGAGCTTGGACGCGCCAGTGCTACACCATGCGGCGAAGCCGCAAAGAGACCACGCGCATAAGGGTGCGCCATGCGGCGAAACACGGCCTCGGTTTGTCCCGTTTCCACAATTCGTCCGGCATACATGACCGCAATACGATCAGTCATTTCCGAAACCACGCCAAGGTCATGGGTGATCAGCATCAGAGCTGTGCCAGTTTCGTCGATCAACTCGTCCATGAGATCGAGAATCTGCGCCTGAACAGTTACATCAAGTGCAGTTGTCGGCTCATCGGCAATCAGCAAATCAGGCTCACAGGCAATCGCCATGGCGATCATCACACGCTGGCGCTGTCCACCCGAAAGCTGATGCGGATAGAGAGCAAGATTAAAACGCGGCGCGGGCAATCCAACGCGGTCGAGAAGCTCGCGGGCTTTTCGTTCTGCATCCGCACGGCTTTCACCAAGATGCAGACGGCGGCCTTCCGCAATCTGCGCGCCGATGGATTTCACCGGATTAAGCGCCGTCATCGGCTCCTGAAAGCTCATCGCCATACGGCGCCCACGCATTTTGCACAATTGCGCTTCCGGCAAAGACGCAAGGTCCTGACCGTCAAACCGGAGTGTGCCCCGCACGCGCATGCGATCAGGAAGCAGGCCCATAGCCGCAAGCGCGGTAATGGATTTGCCGCTGCCCGATTCACCCACTATACCGAGGCGTTCGCCGCGATTGAGCGTAAGCGTGATATCGGACACGATATCCGCGACCTTGAGACCGATCGGCAGTTCGACTGACATATTTGTCATTTCAAGCAAAGGAGCGGTCATCTCTGCCTCCTTACGCGCGGGTCGAGCACATCACGCAGCCCATCTCCGAGCATGTTAAGCCCCAGAACGGCAAGCGTGATGGCTAGGCCGGGAAAAATGGCGAGCCATGGCGCGTCATAGATAAAGGTCTGTGCATCGTTGAGCATCTTGCCCCAGCTTGGCATCGGCGGCTGGGTGCCAAGCCCGACATAGGAGAGGCCCGCCTCGGCAACGATTGCCAACGCGAACTGGATCGTCGCCTGCACGATCAGCACGTGATTGATATTTGGCAGCACATGCAGAATTGTGATCGAAATATCGCCACGACCTGCGCAACGTGCGGCCTGCACATATTCCCGCTTCCAAAGTCCAAGTGATGCTCCGCGCGTTACACGCGCAAACACCGGGATATTGAAAATGCCGATGGCGATCATCGCATTGACGGCACCCGGACCGAAAATAGCGGTAATGATGACAGCGGTCAGAAGTGCCGGAAACGCAAAGGCCAGATCGGTCATGCGCATGACAAAGCCGTCGACCATCCCGCCACGCGCTGCAGCAAAAGCCCCAAGCGGAATACCAAGACCCGCACCGACCAGCACGGCAATGATCGACACGGCAATCGAATTGCGCGCGCCGACCATAATCATGGAAAACACGTCGCGCCCAAAATTATCCGTACCGAAGAAATGGCTGAAGCTCGGTCCCTGCAATTTATCGCGGAAATTCATCGCTGTTGGCGAATAAGGCGTCCAGAAATAGGACACCAGCGCCATAGCTACCAAAATGACGGTAATCAGCGATCCGATAAACAAGCTCCGGCTTAAAAACAGCGTTCGGAAGCGGTTCGGTTTGGCGATGGTCTGAACGTCGCTCATCGGCTACCTCCCGTCGAAAGGCGCGGATCAATGAAGCCATAGACCAGATCGACAACAAAATTGACCGCAATGACGGAGGCAGCAAGCAATGTCACCAGCGACTGCACTGTAATGAGATCGCGCTGCGCAATAGCCTGAAACACCAGCCTTCCAAGACCGGGCAGATTGAAGACGTTTTCGATGATGATGGTTCCTGCGAGCAGAAAGGAGAATTGCAAGCCGATGATGGTGACAACCGGGATCAGCGCATTGGGCACCGCATGACGCCAGAGTGCGGCGTTACGTGTGAGCCCCTTGGCGCGTGCAGTACGCACGAAGTCTTCGCCGAGTGTTTCAATAACAGCCGAACGTGTCACGCGAGCAAGAATTGCAGCAAGTGGCAAGGCAAGGGCGAGCGCAGGAAGAAACAGCGAACGAATACCTGTCCAGAAGCCATTTTCCCATCCGGCAAAACCAGATGCCGGAAACCAGCCGAGCTGTAACGCAAACAGAAGGATCAAAAGCAGGCCAAGCCAAAAATTCGGGATTGCAACGCCCACCTGCGCCACGCCCATGGACAACACATCGCCGGTCTTGCCCCGCTTGGAAGCGGCGTAGACACCAACCGGAATAGCAACCGCGACTGACAGCACCATGGACAGAAGCGCTAGTGGCAACGTCACCATGATGCGTGGTCCGAGCAATTCGCTGATCGGCACGGAATAAGTATAGCTCGTTCCGAAATCACCTTTCAGGAAACCGCCAATCCAGGAAAGATAGCGCCACCAGAGCGGCTGATCGAGCCCGAGCTGCTTGTGAAGTGCTGCCAGCGTTTCAGGCTGCGCATTGATGCCGAGGATGACTGCTGCGGGATCACCCGGCAGTACCTGCATCAGCAGGAAGACGATGACGGAAGCCGCAAGCGTCGTAAGCAGGAGCGAAACCAATCGCCCGGATATATAAGCCAGCAAAGCGACCTCCTTGAAAAGACGGATACCCGCTTTCCACATTCCAACTCACCGCACGCCCTCCCCTTATCTTTATGGGGTGCACGGCCATTCGTGTTGTTTCCCGCCCCTTTGCCTGCGCGCCGGGGCGGAGTTCTTTTTATTCAGCCCAATAGGCTTGCGTCAGGTCGTCAGCCGGAATCGGCATATTCTTCCACAGACCCTTGACGTTCTTGTTCCATACGCCGATTTTCGGCAGCGCATAGAGGAAGATGTTCGGCTCGTCAGCAGCAAGTTTTTCCTGCAGCTTCTTTACGAGTTCGAGCTGTTCCTCATCACTTCCAGCCTCGGCATAGGCCTTGTAGAGCGCCTTATATTCCGGGTTGTTATAGTTGAAGTAGTATTTGTCGCGGGCATAGATATCGAGATCGCGTGCTTCAGTGTGCGCGATGATCGTCGCATCGAAATCCGAGCGTTTGAACACCTGATCCAGCCACTGCGCGAACTCGATCGGCACCAGATTGACCTGAATGCCGACCTCAGCCAGCATCGCCGCAATGATCTCGCCGCCGCGACGCGCATAGGCCGGTGGCGGAAGCGTGATGGTGATCGACGTGCCAGCCGGAACGCCAGCCTCTTCCAGCAACTGCTTCGCCTTGGCCGGATCATACGGATAGGTTTCCGACAGATCTACATAGCCCGGATCGACCGGCGCATAATGCGAGCCAATTGGCGTACCGAAACCGGAATAAACGCCTTCGATCAGCGCCTTGCTGTCGATTGCGTGGGCCAGTGCCTGACGCACTTTCACATTGTCGAAAGGCGCCTTGGCATTATTGAGCGACAGCAGAACCTTGCCTGCCGTATCACCCACTTCGACCTGCAACTTGTCGTCGCTCTTGAAGCGGCTGATCAGCTCCGGTGCCTGGAACATCGGGAACACATCGATGTCACCGGCAAGGATGGCAGCGGCAGCTGCCGACGGATCGCTCACGAAGCGGAACGTGACGGCTGAAAGCTTTGCAGGCTCGCCCCAATAAGCCGCATTGCGTTCCAGCTCCACGCGGTCGCCCTGCACCCAGCGCTTGAACTTGAACGGGCCCGTGCCCACAGGCTTGGTCTTGTTGTCGGCAGCCGAATTCGGCGCGACCATGACCGCGTCACCCCACCCCATATTGAACAGGAAGTTCGAGGTAGGCCGCTTCAGCGTGACAACGGCAGTTGCGGGATCAGGGCATTCCGTGCTCGCAATCGGTTCAAACAGCCCCTTTTGCGCGTTGGTGGAATCAGGTGCCACCGCACGCTCATAGGAGAACTTTGCGACCGAGCAGTCAAACGGCGTGCCGTCATGAAACTTCACGCCTTGCCGCAGCTTGAACGTATAGGTTTTCTTGTCGTCGGAGACAGTCCAGCTTTCGGCCAGAAGCGGCTTCACCGTGCCGTCTTCGACAATGCGCACCAGACCTTCATAAAGGTTGGCATAGGTAACCTGCCGGATACCGGCGGCGGCATTGGCCGTCGGATCGAGGCCCGGCGGTTCCAGCACTTCGCCAACCACCAGCGTATCTTTTGCAAATGCACCGTTGATCGATGCCAGCATCGCGGCTGTTATCAGCCCGGCTTTCAGCAGTTTACCCATTGTTCCTCTTTGGCTCCCCTTGCCTCTTTTTTAAATCGAACGCCCACCATCCACGTCGAGCGCAACCCCGGTAATCATAGAGGCAGCGGGCGAGCAAAGGAAAGCCGCAGCTTCAGCCAGATCGTCGGGTTTCAACAGGCGGCCCATCGGGATGGAATCGCGGAACTTCTTGCGGATTTCCTCGGTGTCTTCGCCCATGAAGGTGGTGAGAAGCGGCGTTTCACCGGCAACCGGGTTCAATGCAACCACGCGAATCTTCGCTGGAGCAAGCTCGATAGCCAGCGCCTTTGTCACCGACACGACCCAGCCCTTGGTGGCATTGTACCAGGCGAGGTTCGGACGCGGGCGACCGGCACCAGTCGAAGCGACGTTCAGAATGACGCCTTCACCGTTCTTTTTCATATGCGGGATGAGTTTGCGTGTCATCAGATAGACGCCGCGCACATTGACGCCGAGAATGCGGTCGAATTCTTCCGGCTCAACCAGTTCGGCATTTTGCGGCTTGTGACCGATACCGGCATTGTTGATGAGAATATCGACCTTGCCGAATTTCGACAGAGCAGCTTCCACTGCTGCATCAACATCGGCTTCCTTGGAAATGTCGGCAGCCACAGCCAGCGCCGCATCACCGATTTCGCCTGCGACACGCTCAGCGCCTGCCTTGTCGCGGTCCACGATGACGACCTTCGCGCCGCCACTAGCGAAGCGCTTCGCCATGCCTTCGCCAAACCCAGAACCTGCTCCCGTGATGAGCGCGACCTTACCTTCAAGCGACACTGTAATTCTCCCGAATGCTATTTCCAGCGCATTTTCGGACGGGAAACCGGTTCCCACTTTCCCTGAAAATGCTAATTTCAGCCATGCCAGACCGAGATGGTTTTCAACGAGGCAAACCCGTAGAGCGCCTCAAAACCCTTCTCGCGACCATGGCCGGATTTCTTCACGCCGCCGAATGGCAGCTCGATACCGCCACCGGCACCGTAATTGTTGATGAACACCTGTCCTGAATGGATCGCATGAGCAAGTCTGAACTGTCGTCCGCCATCATTGGTCCAGATGCCGCAAACAAGGCCGTAAGACGTGCCATTGGCAATCGCGATGGCTTCTTCCTCAGTGTCGAAAGGCAGGATGACCTGCACCGGACCGAAGATTTCTTCCTGCGCCAGACGATGATCGGTAGGAACATCGCGGATCAAGGTCGGTAAAACATAAGCGCCGCCTTCCGGCGCGTTATCGGCAAGAACACCTTGCGCAGCGATGGCCAGACCATCTTCTTTAGCGACATCAAGATAGCCTTCGATAATTTCTTTCTGACGCTGCGAGACAACCGGACCGACTGACAAATCTTCTCCTGCCGGGCCAACCTTCAATGCGCGATAGCGTTCGCTCATCCGGGCGACGACATCCTCGTAGATGCTGCGTTCGACCAGAATACGCGACGACGCCGAGCAGGTCTGACCGGCATTTTGGATACCTGCGTTCACAAGGAATGGAACAGCGCGCTCGATATCAGCATCAGCAAAGACGATCTGCGGAGACTTGCCACCAAGTTCGAGCGTAACAGGCACGGTGTTTTTCGCAGCCGCGGCCTGAATGAGTTCACCAGTGCGCACCGATCCGGTGAACGAGATGTGATTGACGTCAGGATGTTCGGAGAGCGCCGCACCGGCTTCCGAGCCAAGCCCGGTCACCACATTGAGCGCGCCGACCGGCAGACCAGCCTTTTCGGCAATCTTCGCGAATTCCAGAATCGTCAGGCAGGCTTCTTCGGCAGGCTTGACCACGGCTGCATTGCCCATAGCCAGCGCTGCGCCAAGGCTGCGGCCCAAAATCTGCATCGGATAGTTCCACGGAATGATGTGCCCCGTGACGCCATGCGGCTCATAGATCGACAGAACCGTAAAACCATTCTGATAAGGCAGCGTGTCGCCATGCACCTTGTCGGCAGAAGCGCCATAAAACTCGAGGTAACGCGCCAGCGCCACCACATCGGCACGCGCCTGTGTGACCGGCTTGCCGACATCTTTCGATTCCAGATCGGTCAGGAGATCGATATTCTTCAGCACTTCTTCCGAAATGCGGTGCAGCACACGACCACGCTCGGTCGCCGTCAGCTTGCCCCACTCGCCAGAAAGCGCGCTACGGGCCGCAGCCACCGCCAGATCGATATCGGCCTTGGTGCCACGCGCAATCAGCGCAAGATCGCTGCCGTCGGAAGGATTTCGGAGCGTGATATGCTCGCCACCAACGGCATCCTGCCATTCGCCCGCGATGAAATTGCCATAACGGAGCAAGCCGGCTCCTCCCGTCTTGTTCTCATGCTTCATTTTCATTCTCCCGAAGAGGCATTTCCGCCTCAAGTCTCGCGGTTGTGGCGCGGATATGCGCCCGCGCCAGCCGCTCGGCTTCTTCGCCATCGCGCGAAGCAATGGCTTCGACAATGGCTCCATGTTCACGAATTGCATCGCGCGCCCTGTCCACGGACAACGAGAACGAAGGCGCAAAAACCTGCGATGTCATCCGCAGAAGCGGCACGAAGGCGATCAGCGACGCGTTGCCCGCCGTGCTCATCACCGCCATATGAAAATCGACATTGGACTGGGTATAGGCTTTCGGGTCCCACGGATCGACGACCGTGCCCTGTCCTGCAACATGGGCGCGCAGCTTTGCAATATCCGCATCGCTCGCCCGCTCGGCGGCAAAACGCGCGGCCACACCGTCGAGCACTTCACGCACGGCATAGGCATCGATCAGGCGGGTAAGATCGGCAGAAGCCACGCGAACACCACGACCGGGAAGATGAACAACCAGTCCGTCACGCTCCAGAACACGCAAGGCTTCCCTCAAGGGCGTCCGACTGATGCCAAACTCAGCGGCCATGTGCTCCTGTCGGAGTATCGCGCCCGGCGCATAGACGCCCGCATAGATTCGCTCGCGAAGTGCCTCTGCAACTTCATCCAGCAAACGGGTCTGACTGCGCCATTCAAAAGCCGCCAATAGAAAAGCCTCCCAACTTTTCTGGACACAATATCCTGGATACAAAATCAGTCAATCCGAAATTGAAGCCTATTCCGAAAAGTATCCAAGGGGGTTTGGACAAAGGCCACCAGCATCAAAAATAGCCTCAAACTGAAGAGGATACCTGGCTGCAACAAGGGCGAATGGAACAAAACGCAATCAACGCCGCTATCGAAGAGCTTTGGCAAATTTGAGAATTTTCTTACGACATGATCCAGTGCTAGCCAATCGAGGCTAATGCAAACTATATTTATCCTATGGATAATCTCGTATCACGACAGTATAGGTCAGGCGACTTTTCTGCCTGTATGGCGATTTTCGATAGCAATGTGCCAACCTTTTTTGCCCTGCAAGAACGCAAGGATTTTTGCGAGTATTTGCAAAGCATCAACACCGCAGGCATGCCTTTTCTGGTATTTTTGCACAAAGGCTCAATCGTTGCTTGCGGAGGGCTTACAATCGAACCAGACAAGCGGCAAGCGTCTCTATCGTGGGGAATGGTCGGCAAGGCATTTCACAGACAGGGGTTGGGTACCCATTTGGTGGAAGCGAGGCTGACTTTGGCACGTTCTATACCAGAAATCGATGAATTGGTGTTGGCGACCAGCCAGCATACCCACGGTTTCTATGAGAGATTCGGCTTCGTAATTTCTAAAATTACACCTGATGGTTTCGGTTCTGGATTGGACCGCTGGGATATGACCCTGCGTTTCGAATAGAGCCCGCTTGTAAAATCGGATTTTCAAAACCGAGATATTTAAACATCAATACCCAACCGGATGTGAGCCGCATAAAAACGCCGCGACAAGCGCGGCGTTTTTTCTGCATATTTCGATTTACAGGAAGCTCTCTGGAATTGGCTTCCACTCGCCATCTTGATTATCGAACTGCGGAATATGCGCGAGACTTTGAAGCAGCTTCACATCATCGCCAAGCACTTCCTGCCAATCCCTGGCTTCAGTGAGGATAACGCCAACACCGACAACTTCGCCGCCTGCCTTACGCACCAACTCAACCGAACCCTTGAGGCTCGAACCGGACGCAACCACATCATCCACCACAACTACGCGCTTGCCTTCAAGCAGCGGAATTGCCTGACGGTCGAGAAGCAGACGCTGCTCACCCTTCGACGTGATGGACGAGATTGTCTGCACCAACGCATCGCCAAGATGAATCTTTGGTGACTTTTGCAAGATCACATAATCATCAAGACCAAGAGCACGTGACACTTCAATCGCTACCGGAATACCAAGTGTTGCAGCGCCGACGATCACATCTGGCTTCAGCGGTGCAAGCTTTTCGGCCAATGCCTTGCCCACATGCTCACCAAAACGCACACCGAGATCAATGACCATCATCAGCGAAATAGCGCAGTTCGGATTGATCGGCACGATCGGCAGATCAACCTTGCTGCCCGCCACATCGACGGTCCAGACCTGACCGTTTCCAGAGAGTTTCGCGCTGTGTTCAGTCATCGTTTTGCATCCTTGAGATTGAAGCATTTCCAGCAAAAGTGTGAAACGGTTTTGCGCCCGGAAATGCGTGAAAACAAACAGTCAGAGCGGTTCCAACTATTCATCTTTTGTGGGCACCGCTCTGAGTCTCGATTCGACCAGCAGGCCGACATTACGCCATGTGGTACGCTTGCGCTTGGTGTCAAAGCCATAAATAGCAAGAGACAGCGAAATAGCGTGGGCCATACGGATCGCCTGCACCAGAAGCGGCACTCCGCGCGCCAGTGCAAAACGCAGACGCATGGGGAACGAAACGTCGTCAATTTCCATACCGCGTGCGCGCTGCGCATCAGCGATGCGCTCGAAATCCTCACGCAACATCGGAATGATACCGAACGTCAGTGACAAGACAAGCGTCACCATTGGCGGCAGACGTGCAGCGCTGGCCGCAGCCAGAATGGAGCCGGGTGTGCTGGTTTCCATAACGAAATAGAAGGCTGCGGTGGTCGTTACCAGACGCGCCGCCATGCCTGCTGCAATAGGCAAAGTATCAACGAATGCCATGCCTTGCAGCACGAGATTGAGAATCCAGCTTGCCATGACGAGCAATGTCAGAAGCACTGCACCTTTGAGATAGCCGCGAAGGCCCGGCACCTTGACCAACACCAGAAAACCGACCGTGACCAGCGCAAGCGGTAAACCATATTTCCAGCCCGGCACCAGCCAGGCTGCAAGCATGACCAGAAATGCTGCTGCAAGTTTTACGAAGAAGTTGAGGTCATAGAAGATTTTCATGCCGCTTCTCCGGTCTCGACAACACGCGGCTTCGGCCAGCCAAGTGCACTGTATGCCTCTGAACTCCATGATGCATCCACATCGCCGTCAAAGGTGACATGGCCACGATCCAGGATCATGACGCGAGATGAAACATCATCCACGAGTTCCAGATCGTGAGAGATCAACATCACAGCACGGTTTTCAGCGAGCGCTGTTTCCAGGAACAGCTCCAGCATGCGCCGACCGTTTAAATCACGCGCCAGAAGCGGCTCGTCGAGAATTGCAACTGAAGCACCGGCTGCCTCTGCACAAGCAAGCCCAAGCAAAGCCTGCTGACGCGACGAGAGAGCAAACGGGTTGGTTTCCTCGTGTCCACCAAGGCCATATTTTTGCAAACAAGCGGTCGCACGTGCCGTAACCACATCGTCTTTTGGTGCGCGCGTGGCAGCGGTAATCGCAAACACCACTTCTTCCAGCACTGTCATATTGAACAGGATACGGCGCATATTCTGTGGCAGATAGGCGATGGAACGTGCGCGCTTTGCAGCCGTCCATTTGTCGGCATTCTCGCCGCCAATGGTAATGGTGCCAGCCGCAATTTTCTGAAGCCCCAGAATAGACTGAAACAGCGTGGTTTTGCCCGCACCGTTTTTGCCGATCAGTGCAACAACTTCACCAGCACGAATTTCAAAATTCACGTTTTCCAGAACCGGTTGACCATCACGGCGCTGAAGCTGGGTCTTGATCCCGGAAACAGAAACAAGCACTTTGCCATTTTCTTTGGCGCCTGCAAGACGCTTGCGAACGCCAATGGGCGGAAGAATGCCTGCATCTTCCCAAGCCGCAGCATCATTGATGATTTCGGAAAGCGACACCAGAGGCGCCAACTTTCCATCTTTCAACAAACCGACATTCGTCACCACAGCCTGCAAAGACGCCGGGTCTTGTTCTGCGATCAGCAGAGCTGGGATTTCCGCGCCGAGCTTCTTCAAAACGCGTACAAGACGCTGCCGTGCAGCTGGATCGAGACCCGTGGTCGGCTCATCGAGAATAAGCAGCTTCGGCTCTGCTGCCAGTGCCGCAGCCATCGCAACCATCCGGCGCTCGCCGCCCGACAGCGTCAGCACGCGACGACCACGCAAAGCGTTAAGTTCCAGCTCATTCAGGAGATCGTCGATCCGTGCACGGATGACGTCTCTGGCGAGGCCCCGATTTTCCAGCGGAAATGCGACGAGGTCTTCAACGCTCAGATCCCATAGCTGGTCTTCGACATTCTGCGACACCACCCCGACCATGCTGAAGAGTTCGTCCTTCGGCATGGAGGAAAGTGGCTTACCATTAAGCGATATTTCGCCAGCGAAAACCTGAGGCGTGATCAGACGCGGCACAATGCCGGACGCAGCGTTGAGCAGCGTGGTTTTACCACTACCGCCCGCGCCGCAAATAAGAAGGCGTTCGCCATCACGAATATTCAGGCTGGCTTCGGCGATGCCCAAAACGGAATCGCCAAAGCCTACTTTTACATTCTGTAGTTGGAGCACTTTTTTAGGCTCGCAATCAGAAACGGGTAAAGCCGGACGGATGAGCGCCCTTGAGGATCTTCAGAGCTGGAACGACCAGCAGTGGCGTACCAATGAGCATTGGTACAATATCAGAGAGGCCGAGATACATAACCGCCCACCAATATGGGAAAATGCCGAGATAGGCCAGGCTGGCCGAAACAGCAGCCACCATCAAAAGACCAACAACAAGGCAGGTTGCCGCAATTTTAATCAGCGTTGCGCGATTGAATGTGGTGGTCTTTGGATCAAACAGCATGCCCGGGATCAAGCCAGTCAGACCGACCATGATGCCATCGATGATAAGCGAATGCGCAGGAATGAATGTTCCAGCAAGCAACGACCAGATAACGGTGCCGAGATAACCGCAGATAAAACCGCTTTTACGGCCAAGAAGAATGCCGACGAGCGGCGGAAGGAAAGCGAAGATACGCCACTGGATAACACCAGGCACGAGCTGGATAGGGTTCGCATAGGCCCAGAGAACGCCTGTTGCAGCAGCAGCAACGATTGAAAGAACGATTGGAAACAAAGTGTTTCCATCATTGTGAGTGATGGTGGTGTTGGACATTATCATAATCCCGTAAAGCGCCTCCCGCTTGCAATAAGCAAGAACCATGCCGTTTGGCTGTCGCAGCGAGCGAAAGGAACTTTAAGATGGTAAAAGTGGGGGCTATCCTGTCGGCATATCTGTAGCGCTATGAACAGGCAAAAACACTGCGCTTGCAGTAGAGTCAAGCAGTCTCGCGGTGTTTGACGCAATGAGTCACATTAAATCGGCCTGTTAAAGCAATATTCGATCATTCCCCCACAATTTCGGAAAGCATTTCGACCAATTGCCGTATCTGGTCGGGGCCATTCTCCATATGTCGGATGACGATTTCCATAGGATCAACAGCAGGCAAACCCGCTGCAGCAGGCACAATGCGGTGCACAGGCTGCGCGACACGTGTAGGGAGAAGGCTGACGCCCAATCCTTCTGCAACTGCACTTTGAACACTTGCGAGACTGGAACTGGTAAAAACGACATGCCACGGCCGTCCGATGCGGTCGAGCGCTTCCATCATATCACTGCGGTAAAGGCCATTTGGCGGGAACACGACCAGCGGCAAAGGATCAATATCCGAAACCGGATAGTCCGCACTTTCCAGCCATGACAGTGGTTCAGGCCAGTGCATCGTCCCCACAGTCTCTCCACGTTTCTGCTTGATCATGACAAGATCAAACTCGCCCGTTTCAAAGCCCTTCTGTAGCTCGCGACTTAACCCACTGGTCACTTCCAGCTTCATGTTGGGATGTGTACGCAGGAAAGCTGCGAGCGCCGGCGTCACGAGCCTTGCCGCAAAATCCTCAGCCAATCCAAGTCGGAAAACGGCGGTAAGCGCGTTACCGGTCATGGCTGCAGCCGCCTCATCATGCAAATGCAGCATGCGTCGTGCATAGCCGAGCAGCTTTTCGCCAGCGTCTGTTGGGCGGATATCATGGCGTGCACGCTCCAGAAGAGATTGCTCCGCTGCTTCTTCAAGGCGGAGGATTTTCTGGCTTACAGTCGATTGCGTGGAATGCAACTGTTGTGCGGCGACCGTGAAGCTCCGGCTATCAACAACAGCCACAAAAGCACGCAGGAGATCGAGACTGAATACGTTATTCATAATCTGAATGAATACCAGTTGAACATTTAATTTCTAAATATGACTTATAGCTAGTATTTAATCAATAAATTAGGAGCATGTCTCCCAAAAGTGAGAACCGGTTTTGGGATAAAGACATGCATAAAAACAAAGAACTAAAGCGTACTGGGTGAATACGATAAAACGCTAAACGCTTTAGGAGCACCGCCGATGCGTCAAACGATACTTAGCTTGAGTGCCTTGGCATTGATTGCAGGGACGATAGTCGTGACCGAACCAACTCTGCCGAGCCACCACGCCGCAGCACGCGCGCAAAGCTCGCTCATTGACGCCGCCACAGCGGGCAATCTTCCCGCTGTAAACGATGCCATTAAAGCAGGTGTTGATCTGGACGCGCGTGGCAACCGGGGCGAAACCGCCTTGCTGGCTGCCACCCATGCCAATCATGTCGATGTCGCTCGCTCGCTTATTGAAGCGGGCGCGGACGTCAACGCCAAAGATGCGATCAAGGATAGCCCTTATCTTTATGCGGGCGCACGCGGTCATCTCGAAATCCTGAAACTCACGCTCTCTCACGGGGCTGACCTCAAAAGCACCAATCGCTATGGCGGCACAGCACTGATCCCGGCGTCAGAACGTGGTCATGTGGAAACCGTACGGACGCTGATTGAAGCAGGCGTGAAGGTCGATCACGTCAATAATCTCGGTTGGACCGCTCTTCTCGAAGCCATCATCCTGGGTGATGGTGGGCAGCGTCATGTCGATATCGTGAAATTACTGATTGATGCAGGAGCAGATATAAATCTTGCCGATAATGATGGCGTTTCGCCATTGCAGCATGCACGTCAGCGCGGCTTTGCGCCCATGGTGGCGATGCTGGAAAAGGCTGGCGCGAAATGAGTATGAACAGCGCATTTCTTGATCAGGCAATTGCGCTTGCGTTTGAAAATGTCGAGCAAGGCGGACGCCCATTCGGTGCAGTCGTCGTAAAAGACGAAAAGGTCATCGCCACGGGCGTCAACCGCATGCAGGCAGATTGCGATCCAACTGCCCATGCCGAATTACTGGCATTGCGCGCAGCAGGCAAAATATTGCAGTCCCCGCGTCTCGACGGTTGCAGTGTTTATGCAAGCGGCCAGCCCTGCCCCATGTGTTTTGCTGCCATGCGCATGTCAGGTGTTACCGAAATCGTGTTCGCCTACTCAAACGATCAGGCTGCCCCCTACAATCTCTCGACGGCAAAAATTGCCGAAGAGCTTTCCAGGCCTATAAGCGAGCAAACGGGCATCAAGGTTGAGCATTGCTCCCCTGACGATGGCGAACGGCTCTATCGCACATGGCAGAAAAAAGAACAGTCAAAGCGCTAGATAAAATGCATCCCACCACAACCGCGCCAGCTGGCAAACAGGCCAGTTCAGTCGCTCTTATAATACTCGTCGTCTTGATCGGCCTTAATCTCCGGCCTTTCCTCACGGCACCGGGGCCCGTTCTCACGGATATCGCGAACGATACCGGAATGGGCTTTGGCGCGCTGTCATTGCTCACGTTTTTACCAATGTTATTGATGGGGCTTGGTGCCTTTGTCGCGCCACGCATTCAATCATTGATCGGCACGCGCCGAAGCATGTTCGCAGCACTCGTGATACTCGCCGCCGGTTCGGTCTTGCGCGGTTTCGTACCCAACGGTTTCTCATTGGTGCTTACCGCCGTCCTCTGCGGTGCAGGCGTTGCTATGATTCAAGCAATCATGCCCGGGCTCATCAAAGCGAAATTTCCTGCAAGTATTGCAGCCGTTACAGGCCTTTATTCAGCAATGATTATGGGCGGCGGGGCGCTTGGTGCCCGTTTGACACCTTGGCTGGCAGGTTCGGAACACAATTGGCGCCTTGCGCTCGCAGTTCTCGCAATTCCTGCAGTCGTGGCTTTGTTCGCAGCAATACCAATCCTGAGTGAAACGGCCTCATCCGGTTCGAAATCGGGTATAACGATCAAACTTCTTCGACGCCCACGTACATGGGTTTTGATGGCGGCCTTCGGACTGGTGAATGCAGGTTACTCATCAATGGTAGCCTGGCTTGCACCTTATTATCAGTCGCTCGGTGTCGAAGCTTCCGCGACGGGCAATCTGGTGGCGATCATGGCAATTGCTCAGGCGCTCTCGGCCTTCGGCCTTCCACTTCTTGCACGACGCAGTATCGACCGTCGGCCCTGGCTTTTTCTGACATTGGCTATGCAGGGCTTAGGATTTGCAGGCCTCGCCTTCGCCCCGCAGCTTTCTCCACCGTTCTGGTCTGCTATCTGTGGAGCTGGTCTTGGCGGCAGTTTTGCACTCGCGATGATAACGTCGCTCGACCACCTTCCAAAACCGGAAGAAGCTGGCGCACTGGCGGCCATGATGCAAGGCGGCGGCTTTCTGATTGCCGCCCTCGGCCCGATTGCAACAGCTTTCCTGCACAATCTGACTGGCAGCTTTGCTTCAGGCTGGATTATGCATCTTGTTCTGGTTGCAAGTATCTGCCCGCTTTATCTGAGCTTCAATCCGCGACACTATGCACGTGTGATGAGTTTCGTAATGGCTACTGAAAACAGCACACAATAGCGTTACCTGACCCATTTCATGGATCAAAGCCGGTGTTTTGCGCGAAATTTTGGAGTAGATGCCTTGCTGACCTTACCAATCCGGATAAGGTTGGCAGAATTCTTTCGTTTATTCGCAGCGCAACGCTCTGTCGCTCGTCACCCATATAATTGGTCGATGAAATGAAGCATGAAACGGTCGTCAAAGAAGGGACATTCGTAGCACCGGATGGCCTTCCCAAGCCACGTATCTACTGGGCTTGGGCAACGCTCATGGTGGGGCTTACCCTTGCCGTGATTGATGGCACCATCGCCAATGTTGCACTTCCGACCATCGCTGCCGACTTTTCTGCGGGACCGGCCGCATCGATCTGGATCGTCAATGGTTATCAGCTGGCAATCGTCATCACACTTCTGCCTTTAGCGGCATTGGGTGAAATTTACGGCTACCGGCGCGTCTATCTTATAGGCGTATCATTGTTCACGCTTGCCTCGATCGCCTGCGTGTTTTCCCGTTCCCTGGAAGCACTCACAATAGCGCGCGTCATTCAGGGCTTTGGCGCAGCGGGCCTGATGAGCGTCAACACTGCATTGTTGCGCTATACGGTTCCGCAGGCCAAATTCGGCACGGCCATTGGCCTCAACGCACTCTTTGTTGCAGTTTCCTCGACCATCGGCCCAACACTTGCCGGGATCATCCTGCATTCACTGAGTTGGCCGTGGCTTTTCGTGATAAACATTCCGCTTGGAGTGCTGGCTGTCGCGATGGGCCTCAAAAGCCTACCAGACAATGAGCGCTCGTCACGCCGTTTCGACTATCTGAGTGCAGTTCTCAGTGCGCTCGCGCTCGGATTGCTGGTAACGGTGATCGATAGTGCAGGCAATGGCGTCGATGCTGGCTGGCTTTTACTGCAAGCTGCGGCCTGCGTGTTCGCTGCAACCTGGCTTATCCGCCGCTCGCTTCGCACCAGCGATCCGCTATTACCGCTCGATCTGTTACGGATTCCCGTTTTCAGCCTGTCGCTTTGCACATCCATCATGTCATTTCTGGCGCAGATGATGGCCTTCATCTCTCTGCCATTCCTGTTTCAGAGCGTTTACGGCTTCACACCCATTGAAGTCGGCTTCCTGATAATGCCATGGCCAATTGCACTGGCTATCATCGCCCCGCTATCCGGTAAACTTTCAGATAAATACTCGCCCGCAACACTTGGTCTTGTTGGATTGATTATCTTTGCGACAGGCCTGGCTCTGGTTGGCCTTTTGCCGGAACAACCGACAATTCAGGATATCTGTTGGCGCATGGCGATTTGTGGCATCGGATTTGGCTTCTTCCAGGCACCGAACAACCGCATGATCATAACCTCTGCTCCTCGCGCCAGAAGTGGCGCTGCAAGTGGTATGCTCGGAACTGCAAGATTGATGGGACAGTCGCTCGGCGCGGCCTTTGTTGCCTTCCTGCTAGCCCATTGGGGGATCGCTAATATCCCCAACATCTTGCTCATTGCTGCGGGCTTTGCCGCATTCGCCTCCATCATCAGCATTGCGCGGCGCAAGCGTTAACGACTGAATGGATCAGCCTGTGAATCTTTGTAAATATCTTAGTCGAAACATCAAATTCCCTGTTGCAATCCTGAAATCATTAGTCCATATAGCGCGTGCCTAACGGAAACGACTTCTCTCAGAGAAGACTGGCGCGAGCGGGTGTAGCTCAGGGGTAGAGCACAACCTTGCCAAGGTTGGGGTCGAGGGTTCGAATCCCTTCGCCCGCTCCAGTTTTCCGAGGCTTTCCAGAACAGTACAGAGAATTAACGCCTCCGAGCGCGTTTCTATCTTTGGAAATTTTATTCGCAATACGCAAAACCTGCGCTGCGTCCGAAGATTTCCGCCAACCTCATTTAGGCCTTTCCCATGATCCGTAGTATCTGTTTGTTAATCGTCGGCATCGGCGCGCTCATTCAGGGCATTTTAAAACTGGGATATCCGGCTCAGGCAGTTGAAAAATCGGGCTGGCTCTATCAGCAGTTTGGTGATCAGGGTGTCGCCTTCGGAATGATAATTCTTGGTGTAGTTGCTTTCATCATCGGTGCTATAATGTTCAATAACAGCTGGATCAAAGCTATTCGCGAACGCACGCAGCGTTGAACTTTCAAATCATTGTTGAAAAATCGAAAGTATCAGCGGGCGAGACATGCCCGCTGTATTATTTCAGCATCCAGCGAACGACTAAAAGCGGGTCAACGCTTAAGCGTCATCTGCAGGTTCATCAGCACCAGATTTGATATCTCAGCATGAATATCTTTGCGCGCTCTGCCGGTCTCTTCACAGATCGGATCAACTTCTCCAACTGAATCGAGAAACTCAGTCGCTCCTTCCTTACACTCAGGCAAGAAGCTGAAATGGTCTGAATCTTTGACTGTGACATAGGTGCTGTTTGGAACGAGTGCCGCCAAATGGTCCGCTTGAACCGCGGTTGGAATATCTCCTTCGCTGCCCAGATTGATAAAGCTCATTGGAATTTTGATTTCCTCGAGACTCTGAGCCACATAGGCTTGAGCCAGACCCGGATCGATCATCACAGCAGCCTTGATGCGCTGATCGAGATTTGACTGTTCAAAACGTGCCTTGTCGACACGACGCAGATCAAGCTTTTCAACATTCACCGCTTCATCATCGGCATAGCCCCGACCGCCCGCATACCAGGCGCAATCCCATTTCGTGTAAGTGTCGCAATAGCGCGCATATGCTTCCAGATTGACCCGAGCACCGGCAATTTCCATTGCAGTTGAGCCGCCAAGCGAAAATCCGACAACGCCGATACGATCTGCATCTATATGATCCTCCCAGTTTGAGTTGCCGGTCAGATAATCGATGACGGTCGAGAGATCCTGTGTACGCTCCCAAAGCTTTGGTGTTTCAGCAGGCAAGGAGTCACCAGAAGTCGTGCCGGGATGATTGGGGCCTGCAACAATAAAGCCAGCCTTTGCAAGCTCTACGGCAAGCCAACCCGCCGCCTCGGCGCGACCACCCGAGCCATGCGAAAGCATGATGAGCGGAAACCGCCCGTTACCGAGCGGCGCGTCTTTTGATGCCGCACTGCCTTTAAATATCCTGTTATCACCGAACAGTACGGCAGCCCCCGCACCCGTCGCAGGATACCAGAGTGTCACAGCGAGATTTTTCCCGCGCGCTTGTGATGGCACTTCAACTGTGCGGACACCCACATCAGCAGCAAAAGCATTGGAAGCGGCAAGCGTTGTGCCAATAGCAAAGGCTGAAAACAACAGATTAAAGCGGCTCATCGTGTATCTCCATATTTCATACGATGAGCCATGCTTTCCAGAGAACGTATTATCTGGCGTTCTAAATCACGATTCAGGTCGTTCAGAATCGCGATATAGATCAATGATCGGCAACATATCGCCCATCAGATTGCGAGACCGCTTTTGATTTTCGTTCCTTTGCCCTTTGTCGTTGCGCTTTTGCTGCTCATCCTTCTGGTAGTGATGTGGCGTCGTCAGGAGAATGCTGCCTCCAATCACCCATTCCAATTGCTGATCGTATTGTGTGCGGCGCAATCCGTGGCCGTGGGCCTTCGCTGGGGCTATGGGCTGGCAGAAGTTCGCTATTTGCTTCCCATTATCGCGAGCTGCCTGCCTCCACTCGTATATGTAAGTTTTCGGAGCCTGATACGTGGAGACAGCAAGGTTCGAACCCGTCATATCTGGTATGTTGCAGCTTTTCCGGTTGTGACTACAGCCATCCTGCTGACTGTTCCCGTTCTCTTGGATGCTGGCCTTATTGTTCTGTTTGTGGGATATGCACTCGCACTTCTCTATCTTGGCAGAACCGGCCCAGACGGGCTTGACGATGCGCGTTTCGACAGCGCGATTTCGGCGCATCGCGCGCTTATTATTGCTGCAGTATCGCTTTGCCTGTCGGCCTTTTTTGACCTGGCCGTTTTGATGGACTTTGAATGGACGAATGGTAAAAACGCAGCGCTGATCGTCAGCAACGCCAATCTGCTCGGGCTGCTTTTCGTGGGCCTGACAGCGATGGTTGCAAGCCGCGCAAAACCTTCTGCACCCGTTCCGCTTGAAGAAAGCGAAAACGAGGCCCGCAACGAGCAGGATCGGGATAGTCTCGCGCGTGTAGAACATGTCCTCATTCAGAACCGGCTGTATCTGGACGAGAATTTGACTCTTATAAGGCTTGCGCGAAAAGTGGGCCTGCCAGCGCGCCAGATTTCGAGCTCCATAAACCGGATTACCGGTAAAAACGTATCCCAATACATCAATGATTATCGCATCACTGAAGCCTGTCGACTGCTGCAAGAAACTACACTGCCCGTTACGACGATAATGTTTGAATCAGGGTTTCAGACCAAATCCAATTTCAATCGGGAATTTCGGCGTGTCACCTCGTTAAGTCCTGCAACTTGGCGCGACCAACAGGGAGCAGCATGATAGAAAATGTGGGATATCAATAATATTTTCTTAGGGTTGCTCACAAAGTTCTGCCCCGCGAATTGCGAAGCAGAACTTTGTCAGCTCTTTAACCGAAAATAGTTTTACCGCCGGAGAAACCGCCGCCCGGCACGGAGATTCTACCCACCCGATTTGGTCCTACTGCCAACTGGATCTTGGTGCCCTGTTCCTGCTTCACTGTAGTTGATGTATCAACCTGACCGCTGGTTGGGGCTGCGGCGAAGGCTGCACTGGCAGTCATCAATGAACCGGCTGCAAATAACAAAATAGTCTTCATCTTTTCCTCCGATACTGGCAAAGGCCAGAAAGCACCATGAACCAAAATACAAGGGGATCATGCTGGCGCTGCTTCACAATCCAGCATGACACTAATCGGAGGGGATAGATCGGCACATACGTCAGATGTCGTATTTCGTCATAGCTGGAGGCTAGAGCACTTCCAGTTCATAATAAATCATAAGAAACTCTCTATCTTTTTGGTTTTACACATGTTTTTATCAAAAAGCCGCTGCACATTTTTGGGAGACATGCTTTAGTATGATTTAGAAATGAAGTACCAGCCCCAGTATCGGTCCTTTTTGCACCACATCGTAAACGAAACCATCGTGACTATAGTCGACACCAAGCGCACGATAGCCTGCAACGGCAGATAGATTGTCCCTGAACTGATATCCGAGTGTTCCGGCAACATCCCAATCCATTTTTGCCTGCCCCGCACCCACGATGCCCCAACCACTGAAGTAAAGATCATTCGTCAGGAAGTACTTACCGCGTATTCCGGCAACGGCATCGACCCATGCAGCGCTGTCACGCCCGCTGTGCCCGTCCAATAATCCACCATCAAAAGAGATTTCCGTACTCGCGTACCAGACGCGCGCGCCTGCCACTACATCCAGCCGGCTTCTCCCTTCTTCTAGAAGACTATAACCTCCGCCGAAAAAGCCGGAAAACGTCTCGGATTTAATATCGACGCTGTTGCTCAACACACCGTAAGGGGTCTGACCACCTGTCGATATTTTGGTATAAATGATATCGCTGAACAGACTATAACGATCATAGTGCCCTTCAATGACACCCATGAACGAGAAGTCGAGTTCTTTGAAGAGGCTCCCGAAGTCAGATTTCATTTTTGCGGGTGGCAACCCAAATTGGCCCGCAGTGCCACTGATACCGGCTGCCCAGAAATATGGGCTTGCACTAAAGCGCCATCCATCCGGTTTGATCTCTTGCCTTACAGGCTCCGAGACAGTGGATGCCGACGGAATATCAGCAGCGACGGCCATATGCTGACAGCCGATCAAAGCAGTCAGCGCAATCGCGAAAAATCTATAGTGATACATTGTCCCCCCGAAATTCCGCTTCGGTGATCAGTTGAGGGAAAGGGCTGTCATTGCATTTGCTCTGAGAGCGCCCGCTCCTCAACAGCGCAATCGACAGACGGTCTGCTCGCGGCTTCCAGTTCTTTGCGCGCTGCCTGAACATCAGCAAGGAATTCGGGATTGCTGTGCAGTTTAGCAACTGTCGCTGCGCCCATAATGCGTCCCGCATCAACATCGCTTTGCCAGTGCGCATTACAGATCACCCGGCTTTGTCCAAACGACAATCCGCGCTTGAACAGATCATCGGCGCGCTTTGGATTGACTTCTGCCAATGTGAGCGCCCATGCCCATCCTGCAGCTGTGTGTCCCGACGGATAGGAGCCATCCTGACGCAACACAGCTTCCTCATCTGGCTGGCATGTGCCTTCGTTGTGCACGACGAAAGGGCGGGTTCTGTTATACTTGTTCTTGATGCCATAGGTGGAAAGCCCTGCATCGGTAAGAACTCGCTGCATCAAATTGTAAAGATGCGGGGTCTTCTCTTCACTAATATCAACGCCCATGGCGCAGGAGAAATTCTTCGCAGGCTGTGGGAACTGCAAATCAGCATCCGTCCGCGCCTGATCCCAACGTGCTTTTCCGCGGAGCGCAATGGTAGCCTCTCTTGCAGCCTCATCACGTGCCAGTGCCGCACTTCCTTCCGCTGGAGGTGAACCAAGCAAAACAAGACTGTTGGGAAGCTCACTCGGTTGCAGATAGCCCGGTGCGAGATGAAAATGCGGATCCGTTACCTTCGGGCCAACGGCATTGTCGGCCAGAGCGAAACTCGCTACTTGGCCAGACAATACGACAGAGCTGATCAAGACCACCCGAGAAATGTTCGAAAACATTCCAGTTCTCCTCAAAATGGGATTCAGGCTGTTTACTGGCGGGCGTCAGTCATACTTCCACAGATAGCGGACGGATAAACGGACACCTCATCACTGCATAAACACAAGTGGAGGAGCGGCCAAAACCCACATCCCATGGGACAAGACCGCTTCGCCAGGCATTCAGCCGATGTGACTTAGTTCAAACGCGGCTTGGCCTCGGGAAACTTCCACTCGCCGCTAACAACGGATTGATCTGGACGATAAAGTCTTACGGTGTAGTTCCAGCCTTCAACAACGGGCAGGCAGTTTGGAATTTTGCCGTCACAACCACCAAATTGCGCAGTCACCGACCCGTCAGCATTTTTCTTTGCGGTGATACTATTGAGCGAATAGGCACTATACTCATTCTTTTCGAAGAAGCCTTTGGCGTTATAAACGCTGATCGACCAGAAGGCCTGCACAGGCACATTCTTTGGCACATCCAGCGTATAGACAGTCTTTCCATCATTTTTCTCAGGCGTAAAACTCGGATACATCGCATCCTTTTCCGGAATGCCACCCCATCCAGAGGCTGTACCAATCAGATGCCGGATCGGATCGACGTGACCACGGGCTCCAAAAGAACCGTTATAAGACGTCTGATGCTTTGCTAATGAGAGCAGCGCATTACGGATGTCGGTCAGGCTTTCGTCATCCCAGTTTGGCAGATCAAGTTTGCCTGAATCCTTCTGGCTGACCTTGATGGCATCCTGAAGCTTATGGACCTCGTCAAGATCCTTTGGATCATTGGGGTCAACAAGTGTGCGAACGGCGACGAAAGCATATCTGCTACCAACCGATTCCTGCGTCAGCGTAACCGGCTTCGTGCCATATGCGACAATGGGTAGGTAGTGATCCTGATCGACGACCATCATCGACATATAGCGCTTGCCCGTATCAGGCAGAGAGAGCGTTACCGGCCCAGCAGCAAGATCAAATACGGCAAATGAATAAAGCGTATCGCGGTTCATACGGATGACGGTCTGCTTATCGATCGCCACAGGTTCCCGAGAATGCTTGAACTGGCCCAGTTTGCCTATGTCCTTAACATTGGCTGCAAGGTAATGATCGGTCTCAGCGCGGACAAAATTGTCAACGGTGACTGGTATCTTGCTGTCTGAGGTCTCAGCATACGCTCCTCCGACCCAAACAGCCGAGGCGACGGCAAGACTGATCCCAACCGAACGGAACATGGAATACCTCTTCATTCAATCAAACTAACAACCACGGTGTCCCTCCACAGGATGCGGCAGGGATCAATCCAAACACCGTCAGCGGATCATTCCTTGATCAGCTGACAAGTTCATCCAGATCGCTTCTAGCATTCGCGAATTTCCAGTCTTGCCATTTCGTGCCATTTTCCGTTTGGCGTTTCCGTTTCGCCTATTCGGGGAACATAAGGGTCAGGGTCGTACGCAGTCCCCACTCTGGAGTACCGGCAGGACCATCGGCGTAGTAGCGCCCGCCCACCTGAAGGCTCATAGCCTGATCATTCACCTTGAAAACCTGAGTAGCGCCCAAGTTAATTGGCACCAACCACTGTCTGGCCTCCCAGTCATAGGTTGAATCGACACTGAGCGACATCGATCTTCCCTGGCCAAAATTATAGGAAACAAACGGCTGCAACAGACTGGCACTCACATCTTGCCGGCCCGAAGGACCAGCAACAGACCAAACATGATTACCCAATGCGCCGACCGTCCACGCTTTTTCCTGAACAAGCGCTACCGCTGTCGGACCAAGCCCGAATTTGCCACTACCAAGATATTCATCGGTGGCCGTAGGAAGAAGAAACACCGGACCGACGCCCCATATCAAACCACCGGGCCCCGGTTTTGTGGGAGACAGAAAAAAGCTGGCATTTATATCGCCTAAACCGGAAACGCTGCCACCGGGCATATAATCCCGATAAGCGATTGGTATGATCGTGCGCGATATAAGATTCCACTCATCGTTTAAACTGAATGGAATAACAGGCTGAATGTTGAGGCCGTAGGCAAAGCCGTCTTTGTTCGGGCCTGCCTTGAAATCAAAATTATTTTGCAAGGGAACGCTGATCAGGCTGGCGAGAGGATTGGCTAGCTGTTGCGACAGATCATCAGCAGAAGATTCGGACCATGCCAAACCAGTATTAAAGGTTATAAAGCCGGTGATCGAGATAATCATGGCACATGACCGCTTAAGCCCCTTGAACAGACCATTCATGAACTTCATTCCCCCGTAAACAAATACTGAAATTGTCTTACATCAGCAAAAAGATGCCATTCCGCAGAGCGTGATCTGGCCAATGCTAACGGCAGCTAGCCGATCATTGCGTGATGGCCGACAAATTCCGATCAAACCGTTTCTAGCGGGGGCAGATCATCAATCTTGCCATTTAGTGCCAACTTCTGGCTGGCAACGGTTTTCTTGCACTGAAAATAAATAATGTAATGCACCTATATGCAGGAAAAACTACATCTATCGCAACTGCTCCTGTTCACGAAATTGGCGCGGTGTAACTCCTGAAATCCGGCGAAATGCTCGCGTAAAATGAGCGGGATCAGAATAGCCGGATGCAAATGCGATATCGATTATCTTGGAATTTGACTCGCACAACAAATGGCTTGAGCGCTCAAATCTCACAACATCCAGAATATCTGAATATACAAAGCCAATATTCGCGAGTTTACGTTGAAAGGTACGCGTACTGACGCCAGCCATCTCCGCAATCTCAGCAAGCGTGGGAACCCCTCCATCAAGATAGGATGGCAACATCAGTTTGAGAAGTTCCACAACATCGTAGCCAGAAGGCCCATCCTCCTGATCCGGAACCGGATTAAATGATCCAGTCAAACAGTTGGAGAGACTGAGACACGAAATCGGTATGCTGATCCAGGCGGCGTGCTGCCCAGATAGGAAGCGCACATTTGGCCAGAAGGATTGGGTCGCTTCACTCGGCGTATACTGCGCTTCAAAAGCCATTGTCGGCGGCGTCCAGTTGGGACCAGTGAATTGCCGCACGATATAGATCGAGAAAATATTCTGAAGCCATTGCGCATGCTCAAGATGCTGAAGCTCTTTTGTTATTGCGAGTTTGCTGCAAACCCGCACGTGATCGCTATCGTGTTCGATCCACATGCTCAGGATCGTATCTTCCCTTGAAGCCTCGCTGCAGGCATGTCGCAACGCAACGAGTAATGTCGGAGAATGAGCGATCAATGCTCTCGTTTTTTCTCTCAGATGAGAAAAATGGAGCCGCTGGCTGGCCAGAAAACCGAAATCTGTGATGCCCTGAGAGCTTTGGGCAGTTTCAATAAACCGAATTGCTGGCAATACCGGAACATAGAGATTGCTCTTTGCCTCAAGAGAGGATGGCAGTCGAGCTTTCTTCAAAAGCGAACTCGTGGGCGCACCCAACTCATCAAGTATACCCATAAAAGGAAGAAGAAATTGGCTACGCGTTAAAGGAATATTGGCCATAGCATCTTTTCTCCCTCGCTCAGCTGATGTTTTCTTGCAAGAAATTGGGCGAAATACAACGACTATATTGTCGAGCTGGAGAATTGAACTCGAAGAAAGCATCCTGCTTGCCGATATGCGCTGCGACGATTTCAGTATTGAGGCCTAAATTAGCCAATCACCTTCCCCGAGTGATAGCGCACGAGGAAATTGCACACGTCTGGTGCCACGCCATCCGGTAACTTCGTTACCGAGTTTTCTGTATTTGAACTAGGACGAACGCTCCAGCGGCCACACTTCAACGACACCACGAGCAACAGCGCAGGGAGTTCGTGACACCATCTCGATGGCTTCATCCAGATTAGCAGCTTCAATTATTGCAAATCCGGCCACTGGTAGCGAAGAACTCATGAATGGACCGCTCATCGTTTCAACCCGGGCAGAGTCAAGATTGCGTACCTGCACCGGGTTCCCAGCGATCCCCATTAAAGCCCCATCTTTCTGCAATTTTGCATCATGGGCATGAGCTGCGTCTCGAATGGGTTTCGGAGTTTGATCGTAGCCCTTCCGATCTCCATATCCAATTGTTACGAATTTAGGCATAGCTATACTCCTCATAAGATGCGCGTAAAAACGAACACTTGTTGCGCCGATCTGATTCAATCAGATCGGCGTTATAGGATAGCTATGCTTGCCTGTTTCTATTTCAACAGTTTCATCAGTTCACTAATGATTATGACGCGGTGGTGTTTTGGCCAGTTGGCGGAATTTATCAGCATCGCGGATCGTAGCTCCATCGGCCAGCTGCGTTACCGTCTGTCGATAGATCATCTGCCAAGGCGTTGCATCTGCCGGTGTCTGCGGAATACCTTCTGCCTTGCGACGTGCGATTTCCGCCTCGTCCACCAGCATATCACACCGCCCCTTGTTGAAGTCTATGCGAATGGTATCACCGTTGCGCACCCAGGCCAGACCGCCGCCCGCTGCACTTTCCGGTGAAGCATTGAGAATGGACGGGCTATCGGCAGTGCCCGATTGGCGGCCGTCGCCGATGGTTGGCAAACTTGTGATTCCACGCTTGATCAGATGATCCGGCGGCTGCATGTTTACGACTTCGGCAGACCCCGGCCAACCGAGCGGACCAGCGCCCCGAATGACCAATATGCAGCGTTCGTCAATGTTGAGCGCAGGATCGTTGATGCGCTTATGATAATCTTCCGAGCCATCGAAAACGATAGCCCGTCCATCGAAAATCCCTTCCTGTCCCGGCTCTGACAGATAGCGATCACGAAACTCCGGTGAGACCACACTCATTTTCATAATGGCAAAATCAAACAGATTGCCCTTCATAACGAGGAAGCCAGCGCGCTCCTTGAGTGGTTTGTCATAAGGGAAAATGACGTCACGATCTGATGATTCCCGACCTTCGAGATTCTCCGCCATTGTCTTTCCGGTGACACTCGCGCAAGAGCCGTCGATTTTGCCTGCGGATAGCAGTTCCCACATAATCGCTGGCACACCACCTGCGCGATGAAATTTCTCGCCAAGATATTTGCCAGCCGGCTGAATATTGGCAAGCAGTGGAATATCAAAGCCTTCGTCCTGCCAATCGTCAGGCTTCAGCTCCACACCCGCATGTTTTGCCATTGCCATAAGATGTGGCTGGGCATTGGTCGAGCCACCAATGGCGGAGTTGACCTTGATGGCGTTCACGAACGCCGCTCGTGTCAGAATGTTTGAAGGGCGGATGTCTTCGAGTACCAGCTCCACTGCACGGCGACCGGTGCGATACGCCATCTGACCACGCTCACGATATGCAGCCGGAATGGCAGCGCAACCTGTGAGCGACATGCCTAAAGCTTCGGCCATTGCGTTCATTGTGGAAGCCGTGCCCATTGTATTGCAATGGCCGACCGAAGGCGCGGAACTGAGTGCCGCTTCGAGGAATTCTTCCTTGGTGATTTCACCAGCCGCATATTTGCGACGCGACTGCCATATTACCGTGCCGGAACCGACGAGCTTGCCTTCATGCCAGCCATCAAGCATCGGACCACCGGAAAACACGATAGCCGGAATATCCACGGTGGAAGCCGCCATCAATGCGGAAGGCGTAGTTTTGTCACAGCCAGTTGTGAGGACAACACCATCAAGCGGATATCCATACAAGATCTCGACAAGCGCCATATAGGCCAGATTGCGGTCGAGCGCTGCGGTTGGTCGCTTGCAGTTTTCAAACAGAGGGTGGCTCGGAAACTCGATAACAATTCCGCCTGCATCGCGAATGCCATCGCGGATGCGCTTGGCGAGATCGAGATGGTGACGATTACAGGGGTTAAGATCGCTACCAGACTGCGCAATGCCAATAATTGGCTTACCCGAACGCAGCTCTTCTGGCGTCGTGCCATAGTTCATGAAGCGCTCCAGATAGAGCGCTGTCAGGTCAAGATGGTCGGGATTGTCGAACCAGTCCTGCGAACGCAGGCGGCGCGGTGTGTTTTGATCATCACTCATTTATCGTCTTCCCGCTGGCGATTATTGATCTTTTCAATATGCAGCAAAATGCCCGAATGATCTGTTTCCGCATGTCCGGCTTCTACAAAAGTGCGGAATTCGTCGCGAATTTCTTCAGTCAACGGCAGCGTGAGCGAAAGGCTCTCAGCCATCGCAGCCACGGCATTCAGATCTTTCAATTGCAGACCAGAAGGACCGCCCGGTTGGAAACTACGATCCACCATGCGTTTCCCATGCAATTCAAGAATGCGACTTTCCGCAAAGCCACCCCGAATGGCATCACGGAACTTGCCACGATCCGCACCACCAGCTTCCACCAGCATCATTGCTTCAGCAACCGCGCCAATCGTGATTGCTACAATCTGCTGGTTAGCCAGTTTGCAAATTTGCCCTGCACCCGAAGGACCGACATGCGTGACGCGGCCCAGCGCTGCAAAAACATCCGCCAGTTCTTCGATCAGGGCTGCATCGCCGCCAGCCATTAATGCCAGCGTTCCGGCTTCCGCACCAACAGTGCCACCTGACACAGGACAATCGATGTGACGAATGCCGATTGAACTAAGCTTTTCAGCATGTTCTCTGGCAATTGGCGGCGCGATCGAAGAGGTGTCGATAACGACCGCGCCAGCTTTCAGTGCCTCTGCGACACCGCCATCAAACAACACTGAACCTACCGCCTTACCATCGGACAACATGGTGAAGACGATATCGGCGTTCGTGACGGCTTCAACAGCACTCGATGCCACTTCCGCGCCGTCTTTGACCAATGCTTCAGCTTTGGATGAGTCACGATTCCACACGCTAACGCTGAAGCCAGCATTCAGAAGGCGGCGCACCATTGGTGCACCCATAAGGCCGGTGCCGAGAAATGCGATTTTACGTGTCACAGCGAACCTCCAAGCTCATCCTCAATATGGGCACGGATGATTTCGTCAAACGAGGTTTCGGCGGTAAAGCCCAACTCGCGCGCGCGTTTGGCTTCAAAACCGGGAGCCCAGCCCGCGCACATGCGCATGATCATCTCATCCGGTTCACGACGGATGAGAGCAACGGCCTTATCACCCGCTATACGGTGGAGCGCTGCAATCTGCTCTCCCACAGTAGCAGACAGGCCGGGCATGGACAGATTGCGACGCGAACCCACACGCTGGAGATCCATAGTCGCTCCATGGATCAGGAAGCCAACTGCAGAACGTGGCGACGTGTGCCAATGGCGAACATCATCTGAAACCGGCAGGACAGCTTCCTGACCGACCAGCGGTTCGCGCAGGATATTTGAGAAAAAGCCTGATGCAGCCGCATTGGGTTTGCCGGGTCGAATGCAGATCGTAGGCAGTCGAATACCGATGCCATCGAAGAAGCCGCGGCGGGTATAATCGGACAGCAAAAGCTCGCAAATAGCTTTCTGCGTGCCATAGCTGGTCAGCGGTGTCAGGTGGAACTCGTCGGGAATTGGGAAAGGCAGTGGTGCGCCGACAACTGCAATCGATGAGGTGAAGACGATGCGTGGGAAATACCCATCTTCATTGTGGGCAATACGGACAGCATCGAACAGGTAGCGCGTACCATCAAGGTTGATGCGGTATCCTTTGTCGAAATCGAGCTCAGCTTCGCCCGAAACGATGGCGGCCAGATGAAAGATAACGTCAGGGCGTCGGGCGATCAGCTTTTCAGCCGTACCCGGCGCAGAAAGGTCACCAGTTTCAAGCGTTACCTGCCCGGTAAAACCCGCAGGTGCCTGCGGTGTCACCACATCCACCAGCGTAAGCGCTTCAATCGGCTTACCATCGAGCGAACCGTCTTTCGTGAGACGTTCAGAGAGTTTGCGGCCAACCATACCTGCCGCGCCGATGATCAAAATGTGCATTTGTTTCTCCTCCACCATGTACCGTATTCGATTTCACCCTCGTAAAAACAACGATTGTGAAAAAGTATTTGTAAGGTTGTCTGATAACCTTATATCATGCGATTGAAAACCAAAATAATGCAGTTGCCACCCACTTCGCATGGGAAGCAGGCAGCAGGAGGAAACATGTCCCAGGAACACGAGATGATGAGCGTCGACACCCAGACGCGTGAGCATGTACAGGCACTGGTCGACAGCCTTGGCATGGACCTTGTTCTCTCGGGCGAAGAGATCGCGCACTATTGCAGCGACTGGCACGACGATGTGAAGAGCAATGCAGTTGCAGTGCTTCGTCCCCGTTCCACGGCAGATGTGTCCGCTTGCGTGAAGGCTGTACGCGCGCGCGGCCTGTCGATTGTTCCGCAAGGCGGCAACACTGGGCTTGTGCTGGGAGCAACGCCCGATTCGCCCGAATCTCAGGTCGTGATCAGCCTCGAACGCATGACTGCAATTCACAGTATTGATGCGGATGATTTTTCCGCTGTGGTGGATGCAGGCTGCATCCTTTCCGAATTCAAAGACAAGGTGGAAGCAGCGGGAATGTTCTTTCCGCTGGCGCTCGGCGCACAGGGTTCTTGCCGCATTGGTGGCAACGTTTCGACCAATGCGGGTGGCATCAATGTTTTGCGATATGGCATGACACGTGAACTCGTGCTCGGCCTTGAAGTAGTTCTGCCTGACGGGTCCATTTTCAATGGTCTTTCCACCTTGCGTAAAGACAACCGCGGCATCGACCTCAAACAGCTTTTCATTGGCGCTGAGGGAACTTTGGGGATTGTTACAGCAGTCGCCGTAAAGCTTATGCCGCAACCGGAGCAGGTTGCGACTGCATTGCTTAGCCTTAATGCACTCGAAGACGCCATCGCGCTTTATCGCCGTGCGCGGCGCGACTGTTGCGACTTGATGTCGGCATTCGAATTCATGCCGCCACTCGCTTTCACGTTAGCGCGAGAAGCAATGCCGGATTTGGCCATGCCGATGGATGGCAATTATTCAGCCTATGTTCTGATGGAAATCTCCGGTTCCGGATTGATCGACATCGAAGATCTCATGGGGCGCTTCCTTGAAAAGGTTATGGAAGAGGGACTGGTGGCTGATGGCGTCATCGCGACATCGCGAGACCAATCCCGCAAGTTGTGGCTGTTCCGTGAAGGCATGAACGAAGGCCAGGCCAAGCGGGGCCCTCATTTGCGCACCGACGTCTCCGTGCCCCTATCGCGCCTTGCGGATTTTGTGCGTGATGCAGAGGCTGCGGTCTATGCTGGCCTGCCAGATTGCGTCTGCGTATCTTATGGCCATGTAGGCGATGGGAATGTTCATCTCAATGTATTGCCGCCGAATACGCTCGACCGTGCGGAGGTCGATGCTCGTATCTACAAAGCAAAAAACATTATCAACGATGTACTTGATGGTTATCGCGGTTCCATGAGCGCAGAGCATGGAATTGGTCGGCTCAAACGACCGGATTTTGAGAAGCGCATGCCAGACGTACAACGCCAATTGCTATCCGCAATCAAGCTTGCGATAGACCCTACCCTTGCGATGAACCCCGGTTGCCAAATGAGCTTGCTACCTTGTCCAGAGACGAGCAATTAAAAGGACGTAACATGTCGACGGATTTTGGCCATATAAAGCGTAGTGAGCACCTCCCTGCGCGGATCGCCACCCAGATCGGCAGCGACATCCATGAAGGACGGTTGCAGCCTGGCGACAAGCTGCCAACGGAACACGTTCTGTCAAAATCCTTTGGTGTGAGTCGCTCAGTTGTTCGGGAAGCGATTGCGCAGTTACGCAATGAAGGCCTCGTCGATACGCGTCAGGGCGTCGGTGCCTTCGTAACGGAGCGACAGGCACGATCGATCCGAATAAATGAGGATGAGTTGTTCAGCCGCGATAGCTTTCGCGACCTGTTCCAATTGCGCTTCCCTCTGGAGATTGAAGCGGCAGGATTGGCTGCAGCCCATCATACAGCCGATGACTTAGCGCGGCTTGATGAAGCCCTCGAGCAAATGACCGGGGCAGCAAAATGGACGGACCAAGGTATCGTTGCAGACCTCGCCTTTCACAAGGCAGTGGCCGATGCGACCGGCAACGAATATTTTTCCACATTCGTTGGGTTCATCATTGAGCGCATCAGCCATGCAATCAATGTCGCCCGCTCAAAAGCCATTCTGGAGGAGATCGTCAATATAACGATTGAGGAGCATGTCAGCTTGCGCGACGCCATCGCCAGCCGCAACCCGCTGGTAGCGCGCGATGCCATGCGCAAGCATCTTATGGGGGCAGCAGCCAGAATCGGACTGGCACTCGAGTCCTATTAAATTTGGTCGCTGTTCTGTGGTTCAGAGAAGGCAGATATCTGTATTTTTCTGAACAACCAATTTCGGTTCTGGACAGCGATAAATTCTCGAACTAAAACGATACAAATGGTTGTCAGACATCCTGACAATAAGGCAAGTTGGCTTTGGAGGGGCGCTGCCTGAACAGTGGGAGACGCCGAAATTGGCGAGAGGGAGCAGATAAACCAACGGGTTAACCCGTGGGAACCGTCGACCTTCAGCAACCACTGCGCCGAACTGGAGCGATATAATTGCGGCTCTCCATTTTGATGGAGGCTGCCGGGAGGAGGATAGCTTGACTTCAAAGCATTCGTTGAGTGCACATCAAATTTTGCCTGATGACGCCAAGAACGCCATTCTGGTAGGACGCGTCTGGTCTAAAGTTGCAGACGGCCCCTGCCCTGTTCTGGTGCGGGATGAACGTGTACTCGACTTGACAGCTATTGCCGCAACCGTGTCGAGCCTGTTTGAGATCGATGGTATTGCAGCGAAGCTTGCTAGCACCACAAATCTGCCTGATCTCGGCTCTTTGGACGATTTTCTGAGTGGCACGACAGGCCATCTTCTGGCTCCGATTGATCTGCAAGCCGTCAAGGCTGCTGGAGTGACTTTCGCCGACAGCATGCTGGAACGCGTTATTGAAGAGCAGGCGAAGGGTGATCCTTCACGCGCTCGTTCCATCCGTGAAAAGCTTGCTCCCGTCCTTGGCGACAGCCTGCGCGGCGTTACAGCTGGCTCAGAAAAAGCGGCCAGCATTAAAACCCTTCTTCAGGACATGAACCTCTGGTCACAATATCTCGAAGTCGGCATTGGACCGGACGCCGAGATCTTCACCAAAGCACAGCCGATGTCCTCGGTTGGATGTGGCGACAAAGTTGGCATTCACCCGATTTCCGAATGGAATAATCCGGAGCCGGAAGTGGTTCTGGCAGTGCGTTCCGACGGCGAAATTCTTGGTGCTGCACTCGGTAACGATGTCAATTTGCGTGATGTGGAAGGCCGATCAGCACTGTTGCTCGGAAAAGCCAAGGACAACAATGCTTCCTGTTCTGTTGGCCCGTTCATCCGCCTGTTCTACGATACCTTCACGCTCGACGTTCTTTCCAAGGTTCGCGTTTCACTGCTGGTAAAGGGAGACGACGGCTTTGAAATGACCGGCGAAAGCCCGATGGAAGCGATCAGCCGCTCACCTGCCAATCTCGTATCGCAGCTTCGCAATCGTAATCATCAGTATCCCGATGGTGCTGTCCTGTTTCTGGGAACCATGTTCGCCCCCGTCAAAGACCGGCGTGGCGTCGGCCAGGGGTTCACGCATGAAATCGGCGACCGCGTGGAGATTGCAACGCCTCTTCTGGGCCGTCTTGTCAATTGGGTTGATCGCACCGATGCGTGCCCGGAATGGACTTTCGGCACAACGGCACTCTTCCGGAATCTTGCCGCTCGCGGCCTTCTCGAAAAGGTATGATCCTATGATTCAGAAGCTGATCGACCTGTTCTTCCGCTTTCTGGCACTGCTCATGATTTTGGCCCTGGCAAGCATGGCACTGATGGTATTCGTCAATGTCGTCCTTCGCTATGGCATGAATTCAGGCATTGCCATTTCCGATGAAATGTCACGATACTTTTTTGTCTGGCTGACCTTTATTGGCGCTGTCGTTGCGCACCGTGAAAACCTGCATATGGGTGTTGAAACGGTCGTTTCCCGCTTCGGGCGCAAGGGCCGAATTGTCCTCATGGGCGTTTCCAATCTGGTTATTCTGGGCGTTTCCGCAATTCTCTTTCTGGGAACCTGGCAACAGCTGCCGATCAACTCATCCATGGTTGCACCCGTGAGTGGCCTTTCCATGGGCTGGGTCTACGGCATCGGACTGTTCACTGGTGCCGGTATTTTCCTGATCTCGCTTGAAAGACTGTTTCGCATTTTGACAGGTCGCGTCACCGATGAAGAGATTTCGGCATTCGCCGGAGAACACATGAGCATTGAACAACTTTCGGAGCGTGCCTGATGACTCTTCTCGTATTCATTGGATCGCTCGTCGGCGCTATGGCCATCGGCGTTCCAGTCGCTTTCGCTCTTATGCTCTGTGGTGTCGCGCTTATGTGGCACATGGACATGTTCAATGCGCAAATCATTGCGCAGAACATGATTGCAGGCGCAGATACATTCACGCTGCTGGCAATCCCGTTCTTCATTCTTGCTGGTGAATTGATGAACTCGGGCGGTCTGTCCCGCCGTATTATCGACTTCGCGATTGCCTGTGTTGGTCATATTCGTGGTGGACTTGGCATCGTCGCAATTTTTGCCGCGATCATCATGGCGTCGATTTCCGGCTCCGCAGCCGCAGACACCGCAGCCCTGGCCGCCATCCTCATTCCGATGATGGCCAAAGCGGGCTATAATGTTCCGCGCTCTGCCGGTCTTATCGCTGCAGGTGGCATTATTGCGCCGGTCATTCCACCTTCGATGGCCTTCATTGTCTTTGGCGTGGCCGCCAATGTCTCCATCACCAAGCTGTTCATGGCCGGTGTATTTCCCGGTATGCTGATGGGGGCATCCCTCATCATCACCTGGCTGTTTGTTGTTCGTAAGGACAAAGTTGAAACTCTTCCACGCGTTTCAGGCAAAGAGCGCCTGAAAGCCAGCGGTCGCGCTGCCTGGGCGCTCGGAATGCCCGTCATCATTCTGGGCGGCATCAAGGCTGGCATAGTCACGCCAACGGAAGCTGCTGTGGTTGCCGCCATGTATGCGCTTTTCGTGGGCATGTTCATCTATCGCGAACTGAAGATCACCGATCTCGGTCACGTGTTCCTTCGCGCCGCGAAAACGACTTCCGTCGTCATGTTCCTCGTCTGCGCGGCCCTCGTCTCTGCATGGCTCATTACAGCGGCAAATATTCCAGCTGAGATCAGCAACTACATTGAGCCACTGATCGATCGCCCGACTTTGTTGCTCTTCGTCATCATGCTTCTGGTTCTGGTCGTTGGTACAGCACTTGATCTGACACCGACGATCCTGATCTTGACGCCGGTCCTTATGCCGATCATCCAAAAGGCAGGCATTGACCCTGTCTACTTCGGCGTCCTCTTCATAATGAACACATCTATCGGCCTTCTCACACCACCCGTCGGTGTCGTCCTGAATGTGGTTTCAGGTGTAGGACGCGTTCCACTTGGTCGGGTCATAACAGGTGTTTTCCCGTTCCTGCTTGCCGAGATTTTGGTGCTGTTCCTTCTGGTTCTGTTCCCCGATCTTGTTCTTGTTCCCGCCAGCTGGCTCTATTGAGCCACTGGTATTCTTTCATTTTCTCTAAACTCTGGGAGGATACTCATGAGAAAATTCCTAATCGCAACAACCGCACTCGTTTCTGCCGCGGCCACTTTTGCCGTCGGACCAGCACAGGCTGAGTTCAAGAGCCGCAATATCCGCGTCTCCAATGGTATCAATGCCGATCACCCGGTTGGTGATGGCATCAAGGCGATGCAAGCATGTCTTGATGAAAAATCAAATGGCAATCTGAAGCTCACGGCGTTCTGGGGCGGTGCGTTGGGCGGTGACCTTCAGGCAACGCAGGCTCTGCGCTCCGGCGTCCAGGAAGCTGTTGTGACGTCTTCTTCGCCTCTGGTTGGTATTGTTCCGGCACTTGGCGTCTTTGATCTTCCATTCCTGTTTGCCAATTCCGAAGAAGCTTATACCGTCATGGATGGTGAGTTTGGCGATCTGCTGAATGAAAAGCTTGAGGCAGCCGGTCTGGTTAATCTGGCTTATTGGGAAAACGGTTTCCGCAACCTGTCAAACTCCAAGCATCCCATCAACAAATGGGAAGATCTTGAAGGGATGAAGGTTCGCGTGATGCAGAACAATATCTTCCTCGATACGTTCAAGAATTTTGGTGCCAATGCGACCCCGATGGCATTTGGTGAAATTTTCTCCGCGCTGGAAACCAAGGCTATCGACGCCCAGGAAAATCCATATGTGACGATCGACACTTCAAAATTCTACGAAGTGCAAGCCTATGTTTCGGAAACCAAACACGCCTACACACCATTCCTTTTCTTGTTCTCTAAGCCAATCTTCGACACCTATTCTCCTGAAGAGCAGGCTGCTCTGAGGGAATGTGCTGACGTCGGCCGTGATGTCGAGCGCAAGGTGATCGCTGAACTGAACAAGAAGTCGCTAGAAAAAATCGAAGCGGCTGGTGTGAAGTTCAACACGATTACGCCGGAAGAACAGGCGCGTATTCTCGAAAAGTCCCAGGTGATTTACGAGAAGCATAAAGCTGATATCGGTACTGATATCGTGGAACGCGCTCAGAGTATCCTTGCCGACCTGCGCAAGTAAGCCTTAGTTCAAATGCACAAAAAGCCCGCGGTGATATCTCACCGCGGGCTTTTTTTACAAAAGGATTCACGGACGGGACAATTGCCCATCCATTTACGCTCCCCGCTTCACTCGCTGCTCACGGAAGAAAATAAACAGACCCGATCCAACGATCAGCGCCGCACCGATCAACATGCTCGCTTTCGGAATATCTCCGAAGAACATCCAGCCAAAAAGCACAGCCCATAGCAAAAGCGTATATTGTAGCGGCGCTACAGTCGCCGCATCTGAGATTTTCAGCGCACGGTTGACGAGCATATGAGCCCCCATCGCCACAACACCCAAAAGCAGCATCAGCCCGATCTCGGCCGGTGCCCCCAATGGTCGCCAATCTAGTGGCGCGAAAATGACGCCAGCGATGAGCGCGCCCATCAATTGAAAGAAAACAAGTGTCTTGTCCGGTGTAGCGCGCAGACTCCGGCCCGAAATCATCATGAATGCAAAGGCAATGGTGCCAAGGATTGAGATGATAGCTGGCGCGGTAAACATGGCGCTGGACGGATTGAGCGCGATAATGACGCCCACAAAGCCGATACCGATAGCTGTCCAGCGACGCCAGCCGACTTTTTCACCAAGCAGAAAAGGCGATGCCGCCGCTACATAGATCGGTGCAGCCAGCCAATAGGTCATGACATCAGCCAGCGGCAGATACATGACAGCAAAGTAGAACGCGAAAACCTCAAAGGTCGAAAAGAAAACACGCGCTGCCTGCAGAAGCGGTTTCTCTGCCTTTATAATAGGTTGCAGGCCGGCCCGCCAAAGAAAAGGAGCCAGAATGACAAGTGCTGCAACGCTGCGGATCAGAATAACCTGACCAACACTGTAACTGGCGACAAGCCATTTACCCATTGCGTCATTTAATGAAAACATCAGCATACCGATAAGCATAAGTGCCGGTCCGGCGATTGCCGGAACTGCACTGCCGCCGTGCTGCTGTTGCGTGGTGGCAGACATAGAGCCTCCGTTCAGAGCTGTTCGTTATTGCCCGACATCAAATTGAGTTTGCATCCGAAATACGCCGGCTCACCGTGAATGCCTTATCGAGCTCCGGGTTTAGCTCCATGCCAAGGCCAGGGCCGGGAGGAACCGTAATCATACCGTTCTTCACCTCCGGGAGAGCTGTGACCAGATCCCTATACCATGTCCGGTAAAAGGCGCGGACACTCTCCTGCACCAGCGCGTTCGGCGCGTTCAGTGAAAGATGGGTTGAAGCACACAAAACGACCGGGCCAGTGCAATCATGCGGAGCAACAGGCAGATGCCATGCTTCCGCCATCGACGCAATTTTCCGGGCCTCAGACAGCCCCCCACACCAGGAGATATCCAGCATGACAATCCCCGCAACGCCGGTTTCGAGATAATCGCGAAAGCCCCAGCGGGAGGCCAGTGTTTCAGAGGCGGAAATGGGCGCAGGAGAGACTTCTGCGTAGCGCTTGAGGCTGGAAAGACTATCCATTTTGATGGGATCCTCATGCCAGAAAGTCCCATAGGGCGTTAGCGCTTTCGCGATCTGCATGGCTGGCAAAAGCTGCCACATGGAGTGAAACTCCACCATAATGTCAATGCGATCGCCAACAGCTTTACGGATCTTCTCAAAAGGCTCGAGTGCGGCTTTCATATCTGTTGAAGAAATATACTGCCCCCGCGTTTTTTCCGCAGCTGCATCGAACGGCCAGATTTTCATAGCAGTGATGCCATCTTCAAGCAGGGAGTGGGCTAATTCATCAGCCCTATGCAGAAAGCCGTTGAGATCGTCGTAATCGCGACCGCTGGAAAGACCGTAATTGCCGGTGGTCTGGCCGGTCGCTTTTTTGATGTACTCGGTGCCTGCACAGGTATTGTAGGTTCGGATTTCCCGCCGCGAAAAGCCACCGAGGAGCTGTGCTATCGGTTGATTGGTTGCCTTGCCAAAAATATCCCACAACGCGATATCGAAAGCCGAGTTTCCGCGCACTTCCGCGCCGGACGAACGAAAGCCGACATAGCCAACGAGATCCGATGCCAGCAGGTCGATTTCCAAAGGATCGCGACCTATGACCCTCGGTGCAACATATTCGTGAATATAGGTTTCGACCGTTTCTGCGCCGAAAAATGTTTCACCAAGCCCGGTAATACCTTCGTCCGTATGAACAAGAACCCAGAGCAGGTTAGCGCGTTCAGCCACGCGCACGGTCTCCAGCGCAGTGATCTTCATAAATTCCTCCTACCCCCCCCCAAGATTACTCCTCATAAGTCCTTGGGATTGCTGGCAACCTGACTGATGAAAGTATCAAATTCGTTAGCATTTGGCGTACTGGGCTTTAAAAGCTCAGTCGAATTTTTCACAGAGCGATTCTGAGCTCAAATTGCGCGCGAGGTATCGCAGCATTCGGGAAAATCTGGACTTGTGTGGAAAACAAAATGGCGGAGGGGGTGGGATTCGAACCCACGGTACAGTCTCCCGCACGCCGGTTTTCAAGACCGGTGCCTTAAACCGCTCGGCCACCCCTCCGCATCTGAACGAAGCAGACTTGGACGTCTCTTTATCGTTATCAAATAGCAGCGTCAATCTGCCACTTGCTATCATCCGCTATTAAATGCCTGAAAGTCTTGCTCTCAGTGTTAACGAAGTCTAAACATGAGGATAATAGTCATAAAGAAAAGGGAACTCATGAGTCTGGAATCGGTCAAAGCTTTTTTCGCGGACAAAGCACCAGAAATAGAAGTGATCGAATTGCCCACCAGCACCGCGACAGTCGCTCTCGCTGCTGAAGCACATGGTGTGGAACCAGGGCAGATCGCTAAAACGCTGTCCTTCTCGGCGAAAGACCAAACCATCCTGATCGTTACGCGTGGAGACGCGCGAATTGATAATCGTAAATTTAAAGACCGTTTCGGCACTAAACCACGCATGCTGGATGCCGAAAGCGTGTTGAACGAAACAAGCCATCCTGTTGGTGGTGTTTGCCCATTCGGGTTGCCGAGTGCCCTGCCCGTCTATTGCGATTTATCGCTCAAAAGTTTTGAAGAAGTTGTGCCAGCCGCTGGTGCCACAAATAGTGCGGTGCGGATCACACCACAAAAAATAGCCGAACTTGTTTCTGCAGAATGGATTGATGTCTGCCAATGACAACAATCATTGTCCGAAATACCTGATCGCGACGACGTGATGATTGAAGCGCTTTTTTACTCTTTAAAGGTGATAAAGGGCTTCATATATTTTAAGAATAGTTCTAAAGTGGATTCGAGATGAATGCACTCGCTTGGCACATGCCCCTGCCGAAAACTCCGGCTTCGGATGGGACTGTGACGTAACAAAAGCAGAGTTTTCCTGTGGATAAGACCATCTGGAAGGCTTGAGAATGTGCTGAAAGGAATAATCAATGCGTCTTACTCGTCAGACGAATTATGCCATTCGCATGCTTATGTATTGTGCCGCCAATGACGGCAAACTGAGCCGCGTTCCCGAAATCGCCCGCGCTTATGGCGTGTCGGAGTTGTTTCTTTTCAAGATTTTGCAGCCTCTTGTTGAGCACAGTCTGGTTGAGACCGTGCGCGGACGAAATGGTGGTGTGCGTCTTGGGCGCGCAGCAAAAGACATCTCTTTGTTCGATGTCATACGCGTAACCGAAGAAAACTTCGCAATGGCAGAATGCTTCGAGAACGATGCTACTGAATGCCCGCTCGTCGATAGCTGCGGCCTGAATTCTGCGCTACGCGAAGCACTGAATGCCTTCTTCGGTGTTCTGATGAAGTACAGCATTGCGGATCTGGTTAAGGCGCGTCCAAATGTGCGTGCCCTGCTTGGTATCGATGAAGTTGAAGTAGAGCGCGTTGCCAGCTGATCGTTAGGTGCAACCGGAAAATACAAAAAGGCTGAGAACTGGATAAGTTCTCAGCCTTTTCTTATTGCTAGAGCATTTCCAGCAAAAGTGCGAAGCGGTTTTGTGTCGGATAATGCGAGAAAAACAAAGAGATAGAGCATTTCCAATGATTCAAGAAAAACAGGAAATGCTCTAGAGCTTTTTACAGTGCCGCAGCATAAGCTGATTGCGGCAGCACGAATGGAACACCCTGTGCTGGCGGCACTCCCACCCGCAACGAACATTCATAGACCCGTTCCAGCCGATCATCCGTCAGAGCATGTTGCGGCGTGCCGATAGTATCGAGCCTGCCTTTGTGCATGACCGCAATGCTGTCCGCGAACATGGCTGTCAGATTGAGATCGTGAAGGATCGCAATGACGCCGCCGCCTGCTGCTGCAAAATCGCGCGCAATTTCCATCACTGTGATCTGATGCTTGATATCAAGGCTCGAAATAGGTTCATCCAGAAACAGATAACGCGGCTTGCCGTCAACAACAGGCTTCCAGACCTGACACAACACGCGCGCAAGCTGTACGCGCTGCTGTTCACCACCGGAAAGCTCCTGATACAGCCTGCCACTGAAGCCCGCCAGATCGACTTTCTGCAACGCAAGATCAGGCAGCCTCTCCTGTTCAGCACCTGTTACACCGCTAAAGCCACCCGTCAGGCCAATATGCACGATCTCGCGGACGGTAAACGGGAATGACAAGGCACTTGCTTGTGGCAATACTGCACGCCGTGCCGCCATACGCCATGGCTTGATCCCTGAGAAATCTTCGCCATCGAGATAGGCCGAGCCGGTATAGGAAAGATCGCCCGAAAGCGCACGCAATAAGGTGGTTTTTCCAGAGCCGTTGGGACCGACGATCGCCGTCACTTCCCCCGGACGTGCAACAAAATCGATGTTCTCGATGATTTGTTTGCTGCCGATGGAAACGCATAGGTTTTTGGTTTCAATCATCTCGTGCCTCACAGATCAAGAACGCCGCGCTGACGCAGCAATATCCAGAGGAAAAATGGAGCGCCACAAACTGCCGTGATGATGCCAATTGGCAATTCCGCAGGGGCAACGATCGTACGGCTCACAGCATCTGCAAGCAGCAACATGATAGCACCGAGAAGTGCTGCCGAAGGCAACAGATAGCGATGATCCGGCCCGATGCTCAGACGGAGCATATGCGGCACCACAATACCGATAAAGCCAATACCACCAGATATGGCCACAGTTGCACCGGTTGCCGCCGCCACTGTAACAATTGCTACGTTTTTGATCCGCTGCACAGGTATGCCAAGGTGCCCGGCTGCGGCCTCACCCAAGGCTAACGCATTGAGACCGCGTGCCAAAAACGGCGTTGCAACCAAAACAACGGCGATGATCGGACCAGCGGTGCCAATCTTGCCCCATGTGGCCCCGGCCAACGAACCAAAGCCCCAGAAAGTCAGGTCACGCAACTGGCGGTCGTCGGAAATATAGACAAGCGCACCTGTTGCAGCACCTGTGAGTGCTCCAAGCGCGATACCAGCCAGAAGCATCGTCGCTACAGACGTGCGTCCGCGCCGGGTCGCCACGCGATAAAGAAGAAGCGTGGTGACAAGTCCGCCAAAAAATGCCGCGAGTGGCAAGGCATAAAGGCCGAGCAGAAGATAAAGTGGAGCGAGTGCTGTTCCACCCAGAACAATCATCGATACGGCACCGAGACTGGCACCAGCAGACACGCCAACAAGACCCGGATCAGCAAGAGGATTACGAAACAATCCCTGCATAACTGCTCCTGAAACCGCCAATGCAGCACCGACCAATATTCCCATGACGATACGCGGCAAGCGTATTTCCATGATGATCAGATGATCGCGACGGAATGCCTCAACGCTTTCCTGCGTGCCGAAAATGAGCGCACGCATAACGCTCAGAACAGAAGCGTCCGAAGCACCGGCCGTCAGGCTGAAGAGTGCTGTGAAGCAAAGGGCTACCGCAAGAATTATAATAGCCATACGGGCTCGCACGGAGCGATCTCCGGCATGCTTGCTGGTGACTTGATCACGCACGGCAAAGCCCCCGGGATTTGCCGCGCGATCTTGGCTGGTCATTTCGATATGTCCTCACTGCGGGTTTCCGCGAGTGCCTGTCCGTATTCTCCTCCGGCAGGCATATATTTTAGAGCGCGTTTCGATCTGATTGAATCAGATCGGCGCTCTAAATATTTGTTTTAACGCGCATCTTTGTCCGAAAACCGTTTCACACTTTTCGGGATGCGCTCTAATTTGCGGCCTGCTTGCCATAGAGCTTTTCTGACAACTCGCGACTGGCTGCACCCGTGCGTGGACCAAAGCCAAGGAGATAGAGCGAATCCATCTGCACGATATTTCCGCTGCGCCCTGCGGGGGAATTCGCAAGTGCCGGGTTCTTCAGAAGGTCATCTTTCTGAATACTGTCCTTGCCTATATCCATGGTGAGGATCAAATCCGGTGCTGCCTTTTCGACAGCTTCATCTGTCAGCTGCTTGTAGCCTTTATAAGAATCGATGGCGTTCACACCGCCTGCAAGCGTGATGATGCCATTAGCCCCCGTGCCGGTGCCAGACGCCATAATACGTCCTTCCTGCGCCGACATGATGAACAGCACACGCTTGCGCGGGTTCTGATTGGCAGAGATTTTCTGCGCGGCTTCCAGATCACGCGACACATCTGCTGCAAGGGCGTTGGCCTTGTCTTCTAGCCCAAGAGCTTTGCCAACCGCTTCAATCTTCTGAATCACGCTCTCAGCAGTGTGGTCGTCAGGAATAATAGCGATAGGAACAGAAGCTTTCTTAAGTACTTCCAGCGTTTCCGGGGGACCGCTTCCTTCCGATAATAGAATACCAGTCGGGTTGACTGAGAGAACGCCTTCCGGCGAAAGGCGGCGCATATAGCCCACGTCAACAAGCTTCCGGGCTTCTTCCGGATAAGTGCTGGTCTGATCGCGAGCCACCAGCCTATCGCCTGCACCAAGCGCATAGACGATTTCGGTCACAGCACCACCGACTGATACAAGTCGCGACGTATCAGTGATTTTTTCAACTGTATCGGCTTGTGCTACTCCGCCAAAGGCAAGCGAAGCAGCCAAAGCGGCACAACGCCCGATGCTCAATGAAATGATTGACATGTTCTGTTTCCCTAAAGCACGTCGCGGAAAATTCGGAACCGGCGCTCCGCTGAAGACGTGCATAAAAACTATGGTTCTGACTGCAGTCCGGAAATGAACGGCACTTCCGGACTGCACATCAGAACAAAGGCTTAGCTGCTATTTTTTCAAGCAGCGCTCGACTGCGGCAAGCGCGGGAGATTTTCAGCAATCATGCGCCAGTCAGCAAGTTCGACTTCACCTTCGTGACGCTCACCGAAGAACTGAATGATCAGCTCACCATTGGCGTCATAAGCTTCGAGCGATGTGACATGACCATCTTTCGTTGGCTTGCGAACGACCCAGGCGTCAGCAATGTGGTCGGCACGCAGATGCAGATGGAACGTCGGGTCAAGCACATTGAGCCATGGCCCCATCGTCTTGATTTCCGCAATCGTGCCAGTGTGGATCTGGATACAGCCACGACTACCGACAAAGCACATGATCGGGATCTGTTCCTGAACCACGTGGTTCATCATCGCTTCGACTGCTGAAAGATCAACGCGCCAGGCAAAGTCCTGTCCGGCAAGATGCACAGCCTGATGACGATCAACACCGAAATCTTTCAAGAGACCAACAAACTGGTGAACATCGGTGAGAGAGCCCCAGCGTTCGCGGAATGCATCGCCGTCAATAGTCGAAGCATCGGCTTTTACTGCCTTTGCAGCGATTGGCTTCGTTTCGATGGCTGGCGTCTGATCGTCGAGCAGTAATTCGGAAACGAGCTGCTCATAAGCTTCCAGATTGGATGCCGGACGAAGATGAATTTTGTGAACGGCTTCGCCCGATGCATCGAAAAACTGCAGGCTTCGGCGAACATGCTCACCATCAAGCTTTGCTACAGCAAAACCATGCACCCAATGCTTCGGGAATATGCGGAGATCGATTTCCTTACCGAGCGTAAGGGACGCGTGCGGACCCCAAATCGTCTTTTCAAAAGGACCGATCTTTTCATGCACAGCGCTTTCATTGCGCGTCAGCGCCATGACTTCGCCAAGCGAAGGCGCATGTTTAAGCAGGGTTTCCACATCTGCACGGATGCGGCGAGCAGAGATTGAGCTGTCAGCTTCTGCACCGGTGTAAGCCGCAATGAAATCGGCTTCCGATATCCCGAGACTTTGAGCGAAATCACGCTCGCGCATTTTCGGGTTATCTGCCCGTGCCTTGAGTATCTGCTCTGGGGAGGGCTTGGTCTGGGTCGTCATCTGTTGTTTGCCTATTTGTTCAGGATGAGCTTGCCTTGACGGGTGATCTTCAAGCGATAGAGAGAGCCGCCATGCTCTATCGCCACTTCACGGGAACCGTTGAAGAGTTCACGGCTGCCATAAGTCTGGAGCTGCGGCTCAAGCGGAGATTCAGAAGTGCGCGCTCTGATTTGTCCGTCCGCAGCAAGGCGGGACTGGATTTCGGGCATGCGGCTGGAGACGCGTTCCCGCGGCAACCGCACCTGCATGTCGATGTGAATACGCCTGTTCATTTTTCTGCCTCTGCGCCAGTTATGGAGCCGTCTTGTTAACTGACCGAATGTCGACCAAATCATTAGTTGACATCTAAAGTCATGTTTAATAATCACTGCCTTACTGGATTAAACGAGTCAAGTTTAATTCTTGTTTTTTCCAGAGCAAGCCCGAAGGTTTCTCCTTCCAGCCAGCGTTGAGACTCCCCTCGGGATGGGGAGATCATAACCTATTGAGAAACTTAAATTTCTCACCTCCGGCGGGGCGTGAGAATTTTGCTTTGTCCTTCAGGAGAAACTAGGCAATGCGGGCAATAAACGGGGAACAGAAGCGGTCATTTTTGGCGAGCACCGGTCTCGCAGTCGTAATTCTGGCAATGGCGTCGGGTGCATACGCGCAGGAGCAAACTGCAGCGACTGACAGCAACGGCGTTGAGCTGAAACCTATTGTTATCAAGAACACGCGCGGCACTAAGGGCTCGGTTTCCGATACACCTTTGGCAAACGTCACGACTGCTGACGAAATCCGCAAAAAGGACATTGAATCCGTCAAAGACCTGTCCAATACGCTGGAGCCTGGCCTTGCTGTAAACACGACAACTGGCAGCGTAAATATTCGTGGCCTTCAGGATGATCGCGTATTGACGACCATTGATGGCATTCCAATTCCTTATCTTGATGCGACTGTCCGTACAGATGTAAATGGCGGCGGAAGCGATGCATATGACATTTCCGCTCTCTCAACATTTGACGTCCTCTATGGCGCTGATGCCAGCCGTCTTGGTTCAGGGGCCATGGGCGGCGCCGTTGCACTGAAGACATTGGAACCTGAAGATCTGCTCGCTCCGGGCAAGGCATTTGGTGGTCTTGCTAAGCTTACCTATGATGGCTCCGACAAATCCTTCATCGGTTCTGCTGCTGTCGCTCAGAAAATTCAGAACACCTCAGTTCTGTTCCAGGGTTCTTATAAGCGTGGTCATGAAGTTCAGGGCACCGGAGACATCGGCGGATATGGCGCAGCCCGTACAGAAGCCGATCCGAAAGATTATGATCGCAGCAATCTTATGTTCAAGCTGCGGCAGGAGCTTGAAGGTGGCCACACCATCGGCATCACAGCTGAACGCAATCGTTATGATTCCGACACCAATCTGAATTCGGATGCAGGGACGACCTACGACAATCGCGATTACAATCAAAACCGCAAAAATGATCGTGACCGTGTATCGCTCGATTATCGTTATGAGAGCCAGGATGATGGCATTGTAAACAATGCATGGGCAACCGTTTACTGGCAGAAGATGACGCGATCTTATGGCACCGACACCATCCGTAAAGGTGCGCTCGCAGGTCCTTTTAGCCGCCACTACAAACTTGAAGATGAGCGTTACGGTGCAAGCGGTTATACCAATCTCGGCTTCGACACGGGAACACTTTCTCACTCGCTGACTGTTGGCGGTGATTTCAGCATCGGCAAAAGCACTCAGTCGTTTACAGGTGATGACGCATGTATTCGTGGTGTTCAAAGCCCGACCTGCGCATTCTTGCATATCAATCAGGCAGATACACCTGACGTCGACAACTATCGCTTTGGCCTCTTCGCTGAAGACCGTATCGAAATAGGCGAGACGCCTTTTGCCATCACTCCGGGTATGCGGTTCGACTGGTTTAAGTATGAGCCAGATTCGATAAGCGGTTATGCTAACAATTCGGACAGCCGCATTTCGCCAAAGATCCGCTTCTCGTGGCAGGCCACACCAGCTCTTGAACTCTTTGCGCAGGTATCTACGACTTACAAAGCTCCGGAAATTGATCAGCTTTATGTCACCTACCTGTCTGCTGGCTATGGCACAATCGGCAATCCTGACCTTAACCCTGAGAAGGGATACGGCATCGATGTCGGCGCAAATTTTGGCGATCAGAATTCAGGCGGTAAAATCACGGCATTCGTGAACCGCTACAGTGACTTCATCGATACCGTAACCACCCGCACAACCGAATTTCCAATGGGCCTGACCGAGTATCGTAATCTCGATAAGGCGCGGATTGCCGGTATCGAAGTAAAAGCGCACCATAACTTCGTGAACGGCTTCAATGTGCACGGCACGTTGGCTTACGCGAAGGCTATGAACCTGGATGATAATATCCCATTGGCATCATCACAGCCCTTCAAGGGCGTGTTCGGTGTGGGTTACAATGCTGAATCCTGGGGCCTTGACACCAGTGTTGTCGCAGCGGCCTATGTTAATCAGACTATTTCAACCCAAACAGGGACACAAACACGTCGTTTGCCCGGCTATGGTCTCGTCAATCTGACAGGTTGGTGGGAGCCAAAACAACTGAATGGCACGCGTCTTCAGGCTGGCGTCTACAACATATTCGACAAGACCTACTACAACGCTATGAATGTAAACAGCTTAGCTAACGTGACTGAACGTTACTCAGAAGCAGGCCGTTACTTCAAAGTATCGCTGACGCAGAAATTCTAAAAAAATTCGGGAGGCGACAGCCTCCCGAACATCAATCGTCGTGTCTACGAAGTCCACCCATCTCTGACCGCGGCTGTGGCCTTCATATCCCGAGATACGGCGCGGCGAGTGCGGGCCCTACCACCGCACTCGCCGGAAAACCGACAGGACACGGCAGAACATCTGTGCGATTGTTCTGGAGATTTTTTTGTAGCCAGTCCATCTTTGTAAAGAAAAGGATCAGCAATGTTCATCGCAATGAATCGCTTCAAGGTTCTCATCGGCAACGAAGCCGATTTCGAGACCGTTTGGAGAAACCGCGATTCCCAGCTCTCCGAGCTTCCCGGCTTTGAAAGCTTCAATCTGCTGCGCGGCGCAACCAATGAGGAAGAAGGCTATACGCTCTATTCTTCCCATACAGTCTGGCGCACTCGTGATGATTTCGTCTTCTGGACAAAATCTGAACAGTTCCGCAATGCCCACCGCAACGCTGGCAATAACAAGCCTCTCTATGCAGGCCCACCACAGTTCGAGGGATTCGAGGCCGTTGAAGGCGTTTGAGCCACTGTCACGCGGTGTTTTCCACATCGTGCGGCGAAATGGCGCATAAGTTTGAAGCAGGGCAAAAACTGCCCTGTTTTGCCCCATGTAAAAGTCTAATTAACGTTTAAAGATGGGTGCTTAACTCATATTTAGAATAATTCTAAGTTGTTGATTTTTAGAACGTTTCAAAAACATAAAATTTGACAGAACCACCCCACCCCAGCCATAACCTGACTTAAATTGGTGGGTTTTTAAAGACTTACCCAAGACTACCTTTGATGTTCGGGCCTTTAACCCCTGCGATTGGAGGAACCTTTGTTCGGTTCAACACGGCATTTTGCCAATATTGAAGTAAAAATCGGCGCGATAAGCGGCATTTTTAGCGATAACAATAGCAACGAACAAAGTGCGTCACTCCGCGTTGTGAATTTTATACAATCACATAGCATTGCAGATGCTGGAGTTTACTTTTCATGCTAGTCTGCAGCTGCAACGTTATTACCGAAAAAGATATTGAGATCGTCGTTACGCAGCTTCTTGACGAAGATTGCTGGCGATTAATCGTACCTGGCACCGTCTATAACGCCATGTCCAAGAGCGGTCGCTGCTGTGGCTGCTTCCCAAACGTCGTAGAAACGATCATAAGGGTGACTGAAGAATACCATCTTCGTCACAACCAAATGGACGAAAACGTGGTCCTGTTCATGGATCGTGTGCGTTCTCTACGAGACAAATTCGGGAGTTCATGGAATGAAAGGCGAACCAAAGGTCATCGAGCGGCTTAACGAGGCACTGTTTCTCGAGCTTGGTGCAGTAAACCAGTACTGGTTGCACTATCGTCTGCTCAACGACTGGGGTTTCACGCGTCTTGCAAAGAAAGAACGTGAAGAATCCATCGAAGAAATGCAGCATGCGGACAAGCTGATCGACCGCATCATCTTCCTTGAAGGCCATCCGAACCTGCAGACGCTTGCGCCACTGCGCATCGGACAGAACGTCAAGGAAGTTCTGGAATGCGATCTTAAAGGCGAATACGACGCTCGCGCATCCTACAAGAAGTCCCGCGAAATCTGCGATGAACTTGGTGACTATGTTTCCAAGCAGCTTTTTGACGAGCTTCTGGCGGATGAGGAAGGTCACATCGACTTCCTCGAAACCCAGCTCGATCTGCTCGCCAAGATTGGCGAAGAACGTTACGGCATGCTCAATGCAGCACCTGCCGATGCAGCCGAATAAGTTCGGCTGAGCGAACTTTTAAACCGGAGCTTTGCTCCGGTTTTTTTGTTTTGGCTTTCGTAAAGGTGTGCGAACACATAGGCTTGTTTTTTCAGAATCCAAGCCCGTGGAAGTTTATCATGACCGATACCACCATATCCATTCGCAAAGCCATTGACGCCGATCTTACGGCGATTGTAGCCATGCTGGCGGATGACGCGCTGGGGGCCACGCGCGAGGATAACAGCAGCCCGCTGAACCAATGCTACATTGACACGTTCAAAGCCATAGACAACGATCCCAACCAATTGCTTGCCGTGGTCGAGCGTGACGGGATAGTAGTCGGCTGCTTACAGCTCAGCTTCATTCCGGGATTATCGCGCAAAGGCATGTGGCGCGGGCAGATCGAGAGCGTGCGCATCACCAGTGATATACGTGGCGGTGGCATAGGCAGACAAATGATTGAATGGGCAATTGAGCAATGTCGCAAACGCAACTGTGGTTTGGTGCAGCTTACGACCGATAAATCTCGTGCCGACGCGATACGCTTCTACAAGTCTCTCGGCTTTGTTGACAGTCACGAAGGTATGAAATTGTCGCTTTAATAAGGGCAAATAGTCCGCTGATTAAAAACCAAAAAGGGCGCTTGAAGCGCCCTTTTCCTTTAAGCCTGTCATAGCTTATTGCGGCAGCTTGTCGTCAACGCCAGCAACGTAGAAGTTCAGACCAAGCAAGGTCTTGTCGTCAGCCTGTTCGCCTTCCTTGAGCCACTCGGAGCCGTCCTGCTTCTTGATCGGGCCAGTGAACGGCTTAAGTTCACCCGACTTGATCTTGGCTTCGGTTTCCTCGGCCATTTTCTTAACATCGTCCGGCATGTTGGTGTAAGGCGCCATCTTCACGAGGCCTTCCTTCATGCCCCACCAGATGTTCTGGGTCTTCCACGAACCGTCAAGCACAGCCTTGGCACGGTCGATATAATATGGACCCCAATCGTCAACAATCGCCGTCAGCTGGGTTTCAGGGCCGAACTTGATCATGTCCGAAGCCTGACCGAAAGCCTTGATGCCGCGCTCATGCGCAACCTGAATTGGTGCGGTCGAGTCCGTATGCTGGGTGAGAATGTCTACACCCTGATCGACGAGAGCCTTGGCAGCATCCGCTTCCTTGCCTGGATCAAACCACGAATTGACCCAGATGACCTTGACCTTGAAATCAGGGTTGATCGACTGTGCACCGAGCATGAATGCGTTGATGCCCTGTACAACTTCCGGCACTGGAACTGACGCGATATAGCCTGCGACGCCCTTGGTGGACAGCTTGGCTGCAATCTGGCCCTGTACATAGCGGCCTTCATAGAAGCGCGCATTGTAGGCCGCCATGTTATCTGCGGTCTTGTAGCCAGTTGCGTGCTCAAACTTCACATCCGGAAACTTGGCAGCGACTTTGAGAGTCGGGTCCATGTAACCGAAAGAGGTCGTGAAGATCAGCTTGTTGCCTGCACGCGCCAGACGCTCAATCGAACGTTCAGCATCCGCACCTTCCGGTACGTTTTCGAGAAAGGTCGTTTCGACCTTGTCGCCAAGAGCTTCGATCATCTCCTTGCGGGCAACGTCGTGCTGGTATGTCCAGCCGAAATCCCCTGGAGGTCCGATATAGATGAAGCCGATCTTCAGTTTGTCTTCTGCATGTGCCGCCCCACCAAGCATAAAGCTGGCCGCGGTGGCGATTGCCAACAGCGTCTTTTTCATGTTCCCTGCGCTCCTTTTTTCACCCTCAAAATAAAACGGCAGACTGTGGGAGCCAGACCGCCGTTCAAAACCATTATCTGTCTGGCACGAAAGATTTACCGAGCGACGCAGGTGTATTCATCATCGTCAAACGCCTGTTGCGCGAGATGATGACCAAAACCACAATGGTCGCGAGATAAGGCAAAGCCGACAAAAACTGCGATGGCAGGCCGAAACCAAGCGCCTGCGCGTGCAACTGACCGATTGTAACCGCACCAAACAGGTAAGCGCCAATCAGCACGCGCCACGGACGCCATGACGCGAATACAACAAGTGCAAGCGCGATCCAGCCACGCCCTGCCGACATGTTCTCGACCCATTGCGGCACATAAACGAGCGAAAGCTGCGCACCGGCAAGCCCTGCACAAGCACCACCAAACAACACAGCGAGATAACGGGTGCGCACCACATGCACGCCAAGCGCATGCGCCGAGCCATGGCTGTCACCAATGGCACGCAATTGCAGCCCCGCTCTGGTGCGGAACAGGAACCATGTCACGCCAATAACCAGCAGAATGGAGATATAGAAGATCGGGTCCTGCCCGAACAGGAAACGGCCAACATAAGGAATATCACTGAGATATGGAATGCTGATTGCCTCAAGCCGCACACCCGGCATACCGACAAAGCTCTCGCCGAGCATAGCCGAAGCACCGATGCCGAGAATGGTCAGCGCCAGCCCCGTCGCAACCTGATTGGTCACAAGCGTCAGTGTCAGGAATGCAAAAATGCCTGAAAAGAGACTACCAACAAAGATAGCGGCGATCATGCCAAGCCAGGCCGAGCCTGTATATTGTGCGGCGGCAAAGCCCGAAACCGCACCCATCAGCATCATGCCTTCGACGCCAAGGTTCAGCACACCAGAGCGTTCGACGACAAGTTCGCCAATCGCTGCAATCAGCAAAGGTGTTGCAGCAGTTGCAATGGTGAGAAGGATTGCCTGTGTCAGATCCATTAATCACACCTTTCCTGCTGTGCGGCCCGCTACAAAGCGGATGCGATAATGGATGAGTGTGTCGCAGGCGAGCACGAAGAACAGGATCATGCCCTGAAACACGCGGGCCGATTTTTCCGATATGCCGATGGCAACCTGTGCGGCCTCGCCGCCCAGATAAGACAGCGCAAGCACAAAACCTGCGGCTATGGCCCCGAGTGGATTAAGACGACCAAGAAAGGCAACGATGATCGCCGTAAAACCGTAACCGGGTGAAATGACTGGACGAAGCTGGCCAATGGCACCCGATGTTTCCGCAATACCGGCGAGACCCGCAAGCGCACCTGAAACAGCGAAGACAAAGAAGACCAGCTTGCCGGAACTGAAGCCAGCAAACCGCCCTGCCCTTGGGCTTTGCCCGATGACCTTGACCTCGAAACCCTTGAGCGTTTTGGCCAGAAGGAACCAGACAGCAACAGCGGCAATGATTGCAAAGATGAAGCCCCAATGGGCGCGACCCGATGCGCTCCAGATTTCCGGCAATACTGCACTCGGATTGAACTGGCGTGTTTCCGGGAAGTTATAGCCTTCAGGATTGCGCCATGGTCCACGCACCAGCCAGTCAAGGAACAGCTGCGCGACATAGACCAGCATAAGGCTCGTCAGAATTTCATTGGTGTTGAAACGAACCTTGAGCAGCGCCGGAATGGACGCATAGGCGGCACCACCTGCCATGCCCATCAGCATCATCAGCGGCAAAACGATCCAGAGCTGCAATTCAGGAAACATGACCGGTAAAATGGAGCCGGTTATTGCACCGATAATGAACTGACCTTCAGCTCCAATATTCCAGTTATTGGATAAGAAACAGACGCAGAGACCCACCGCAATCAGGATAAGCGGCGTCGCCTTGACCAGCAACTCATGCCACGACCACACATCAAGCAACGGCTCAACGAAAAAGACGTAAAGCGCCTGAAACGGGTCTTTGCCCATCAGTGCAAAAGCGAGGCCACCAAAGACCATCGTGAGCGCAAGCGCCAGCAAAGGTGAAACTGCACTGAAGATTTTTGAAGGCTGAGGCCGTTTGACAAGTTCTATCCGCATTATGCTGCCCCTGCCTGATCCGTGCCGGATACACCGCCCATGAGAAGGCCGATCTTTTCCAGCGTCACTTCGGCAATGGGCATAGGATCAGAAAGCGCACCATGGTTCATGACAGCAATACGGTCGCTGATTTCAAGCAGTTCATCGAGATCCTGACTAATGACGAGAACGGCAGAGCCGGAACGGGCCAGATCGAGCAGTGCCTGACGGATATGCGCCGCAGCGCCTGCATCCACGCCCCATGTCGGCTGGTTTACAACCATGACAGACGGAGAGCGATCGAGTTCACGGCCAATAATGAATTTCTGAAGATTCCCGCCAGACAATGCTGAAGCTGGCGGGTTTTCAGCGCTTTTGCGAACGTCCATCGTTTCAATAATGCGCTTTGCAGCCGAGCGCAGAGCGCTTTCCGCAATCAGCTTCAGTTTGCCACCGCGCAAAAACGCTTTCGCATCAGTCTTATAACGCGACAGGAAGAGATTATCCGTCAACGGCAGGGATGGCACGGCACCATGGCCAAGTCGTTCTTCGGGGACAAAGGCTGCGCCCATCAAACGTCTTTCGCTGATACCGAGCTTGCCTGCATCCTTGCCGCGAATGCGCACGGCAGACGCTGATGATTGAAGAAACTCACCGGAGACAGCTTCAAAAAACTCGCCTTGCCCGTTGCCCGCCACACCTGCAATACCAACAACTTCACCTGCCTTTACCGAAAGCGAGATATTGTTGAGAGCGGTCGAAAACGGGCCGCGCGGGGCCTGAGACAAATTTTTGATTTCAAACAGTAGCGTGGCCGCAGTTTCAGCCACATCAATCGGTCTGCGCGCTACGACTTTGATATCATTGCCAACCATCATGCGGGCGAGCGACGCCGCAGTTTGCTCTCGCGGATCGCAATGCGCGACCACCTTACCATGACGAAGCACGGTCGCGCGGTCACACAGCCGCTTCACCTCTTCAAGGCGATGGCTGATATAAAGGATCGACTTGCCTTCTGATTTCAGGCGCTCCAGCGTCTCAAATAAACGATCAGCTTCCTGTGGTGTCAGCACTGAAGTCGGCTCATCGAGAATGATCAGATCCGGCTCTTGCAGGAGACAACGCACAATCTCGATACGCTGACGCTCGCCCACCGAAAGATCGCCAACATGCGCCTGCGGATCAATCGGCAGGCCATAGGCTTTTCCGATCTCGCGGGCACGCTTCGCCACTTCAGGGAGCGGCAGTGAACCATCAAGAGACAGGGCAATATTCTCGGCCGCAGTCAGCGAGTCAAACAGGGAGAAATGCTGGAAAACCATACCGATGCCCAGCTTCCTTGCTGTACCGGGCTGGGTAATGGTGACGCGTTCACCCTTCCAGACGATTTCGCCTTCCAGCGGCTGCAACGCGCCGAATAGCATTTTAACGAAGGTGGATTTCCCAGCACCATTTTCGCCCAGAAGCGCGTGGATTTCCCCCTCTGCAATGACGAGATCTACCGCGTCGCAGGCTCTGAGTTGACCAAATACTTTGGTGAGCCGGCGGACATCCAAAAGAGGCCGGTCGGATAAAGGCGCTGACATTGTTCCCCGAATTTATTTTTTTAAGACCTTATCCAGCAAGATCGCAATTGAAAAGCCAAAAAGAAATCGGCGGAGGACATATGCACACCGCCGATATTTCCAAGGCACAATTTCATACCCACTATGGGAGCAGGATACTCGCCCCCGTCGTCTTGCGTGCTTCCAGATCTTCATGCGCTTTGCGCACATCTTTGAGCGCATAAGACTGCTTGATCTCAATCTTGACTGCACCGCTTGCCACAACGTCAAAGAGATCGTTTGCGGTTCTCTCCAGATCGGGGCGCTTCGCCACGTAGTTGAACAATGTAGGGCGGGTCGCAAAAAGCGATCCCTTCTGCGCAAGAATGTTCAGATCAAATGGCGGGATTGTTCCGGAAGACTGGCCGAAGCACGCAAACATGCCAAGCGGCTTCAACACATCGAGCGAACCCATATAGGTGTCGCGACCAACCGAGTCATAGACAACATCCACGCCTTCGCCGGCGGTCAGTTCCTTGACACGCTCGACAAAATTTTCCGTGCGATAGTTGATGACATGGTCATAGCCATGCGCCCTGGCTAGCGCGATCTTGTCTTCTGAACCCGCCGTTCCGATGACGGTTGCACCAAGATGCTTGGCCCATTGACCTGCGATAAGGCCAACGCCGCCTGCAGCCGCGTGAAAGAGGATCGTGTGGCCGGGTTTAACAACAAAGGTCTGACGCAGCAGATATTGCGCCGTCATCCCCTTGAGCATCATCGCAGCAGCCGATTTCAGCTCAATCGTTTCCGGCACTATCAATAGACGACTAGCAGGCAGGATACGTTCATCGGCATAAGAACCCGGTGTCGCAGCATAGGCGACACGATCACCAAGCTTGATGTCATCGACGCCAGAACCAACAGCAACGACAATGCCTGCGCCTTCATTGCCGGGAATGAACGGCATCTGTGCCGCCTTGTATAGCCCGGTGCGGAAATAGACATCGATGAAGTTCAGGCCAATTGCCTCGTGGCGCACCTTCACCTCACCCGGACCTGGATCACCAATTTCAATCTGTTCATATTGCAGAACGTCAGGACCACCCGTCTGATGGACACGAATTGCATTGATCATGATGCTTCTCCAGTCGTTGTGTTCTTGGCACTCGCAGCTTCAGCGGCAATCACCGCAGCCGTCCGACCAAGATTGGGGAAGAATTGCATGATGGCACCGATGAAGTAGATATAAAGCCCTGTCACAGTGATACCGACACGCACCCAGAGCGGTGCATCCAGCGTGTAATACAGGCCTGCCGCACCGAAAGCGCACCACAGTAGGAAGACAGTCAGGTTCAATGGACGCAGACGCACCACGCGCACAGGATGCAGGAAACTGATCGGCAGGAAAGAGAGGATCGCTGAAGCAACGACGATGGCGAAAGCTTCCCACTCGCCGGGTCTGACGATAAAGAGCGTGAACACCACCATGTTCCAGACAACCGGGAACCCCTTAAAGAAATTCTCTTTCGTCTTCATTCCCGTGTCAGCGTAGTAAATAGCGCTCGAAACCACGATGATTGCGCCAGATATAAAGGACAGGTTTGTCCCCATAAAACCGCTTTGATAAAGCGCGAAGGCCGGTATCAGAACGTAGGTCACATAGTCGATGATATTGTCGAGCAATTCGCCGGACCAGTTGGGCAGCACATATTTGACTTCGAGCTTGCGCGCGATTGGGCCATCGATACCATCGACGAACAGAGCCAGACCCAACCACCACCACATTGCGGTGTAGCGGCCATCACTCGCCGCAACGATCGACAGAAACGCAAGAAACGAGCCTGATGCCGTGAGAAGATGAACAGAAAATGCCTTTGCCTGCGGCGCTGTCACTTTCTTGGCTTTGAGTTTTCCGGTCAGTCTGGTTTTCACGCCGTTCGCCATTTCTCTTGAAGGCTGCCCTCAATCTTCCAGCGTTCATTCTGCCGGGTGCGGGTCAGCCAATATAACTCTGAGGCTCTGAGCCAAAAAGTCGTGATCTTGCATAAAGCTTTCCCCGAATAAGGCGAAAAGAGCAAGTAAGTCATGAGACAAAACCGCCCTCATTCCACCAAAGATTAGGTTTTAATTAACGCGACATTGGCCTTTTCGGCCTATTTGCGTTTAAGTGCGGCTGAACCAGAACGAATAAGAATCGCTTTCGGCCAGCATTTTGGCGAAGGATAGAATACGATGAATGACGTGGTTGTCGATAAGCCCCTCACCGAGATCGTCATCAGTGGCGGTGGACCAGCCGGGATGATGGCAGCACTTGCGTTGAGTGCAAAAGGCTATCGGACAGCGTTGCTAGGCCCTGAAACCGACAAAAGCGACCGTCGCACGACCGCACTCATGATGCCTGCAATTCGCTTTCTCGAAGAGATTGGCGTTTGGGGCGACATTGCTCCGGAAGCAGCTCCTCTCGCCTCGATGCGCATTGTTGACGCAACCCGTCGTCTCATCCGCAGCCCGGCGGTTACATTTCGCGCTGGCGAGATTGATGAAGTGGCTTTCGGCTACAACATTCCAAATGCGGCACTCAATCAGAAACTTGCGGAAGCGGTTGAGAAGAACAGCGCGATTGAGCGCATCACGCTTCCGGCCATCGAATATCGTAACAACGACGATCACGTAACGATCACGCTCAAAGGCGGCGATACGCTCCACACCCGCCTTGTTGTTGCTGCCGATGGCCGCAACTCAGCCGCACGCGAAGCCGCAGGCATTCGCACGCGCCGCTGGAGCTATCCGCAGACAGCTGTTGTGCTGTCGTTCAGCCATACGGTCGATCATGAAAATATCTCGACCGAGTTTCATACCGAAGAAGGGCCGTTCACACAGGTTCCGCTCAAGGGCAAGCGTTCCAGCCTTGTCTGGGTGGTTAATCCTGGACGTGCAGAAACGCTGCTCGCACTTGATGATGAAACGCTTGGTCAGCGCATTGAAGAAATGATGCAGTCCATGCTCGGTAAGGTCACTCTGGACATCCGTCCACAGGCATGGCCTCTGTCTGGTCTGGTTCCGCATGCTTTTGCCGCCAAGCGTACGGTGCTGATAGGCGAAGCTGCTCACGTGTTTCCCCCAATCGGCGCGCAGGGCCTTAATCTCGGGACGCGCGATGTGGAAACGCTTGTGAAGGCCATTACAAGTGATCCATCGGATCCCGGTTCGGATCGTGTCACGCGCGCTTATGATCGCGGCCGCCGCCCAGATATTCTGGCGCGCACAGGATCTGTTGATGCATTGAACCGGTCGCTACTGTCACCAATGCTGCCAGCACAGATTGCGCGCGGCGTGGGCCTCGAAATGCTGCGTTCATTCGCACCGCTCAGAGCATTCTTCATGCGCGAGGGTTTGCGTCCCGGCAGTGGTTTTTCGCAGTTTATGCCCAAGCTTCCAAGCTTGGCCGAACGCGGGAAAACGTCACCAAAGCAATAAAGCGCTCCAATAATCGACCCTGAAACCTCCCGCAGCTTTATTTCGGCGCGCGGTGAACTACATATGTCTTATGAGTATGGCACAGATAAAACACGCTAAGTTTCAGATCGGACAGGTGGTCAAGCATCGACTGTTTCCCTTCCGCGGGATCATTTTCGACGTCGATCCGGAATTCGCCAATACGGAAGAATGGTATGAATCCATTCCCGAAGAAGGGCGTCCGCGTCGCGATCAGCCATTCTACCATTTGCTGGCTGAGAATTCAGAGTCGGAATATGTGGCCTATGTTTCGGAACAGAACCTTGTTCCTGATCTCAGCGATGAACCGCTTCGCCATCCACAGCTCAACGACATGTTTGAGCGCCTGGAAAACGGATCATATCGTGTAAAACTGCACGCAAACTGAGCTTTATACCAAGGCGGCTCAAGATGCCAACGCATCACGCCTTGATAAAGTTCAATTGCCACTCAGGCTTAACCAAAGTCCAATGAGTTTCACTCAATGAACTTTGGTATTACGGGTTCTTTCATTGAATAGTGCAACAAAAAAGGGCGCTTTGAAGCGCCCTTTTAAATTCCTTGCATCAGAACAGCTTAGTTAGCTGCACCCTTTGCCTTGGCCTGTTCAGCCTTCATCTTTTCTTCAAATTCCTTCTGGCGCTTTGCAACAGCGTCCTGAAGTTCTTTCTGACGTTCTTCAAGTTCAGACTGCTTCAGGCCCGGGCCCGTAAGAGCTGCCGAGAAGCCGGTCAGTGCAACTGGAATCGGGTTCTGCTTGTTCTGGTAGTTGACCGAAGTCAGAGTTACCTTGCTGCCCTTCTTGAGAGCATTGATCAGATCGTCGGAAAGCGGAGCTTCCGCAATGCAGCGATCCGGGAAGCAGATGCCGTATTCAAGCTTGGTTGGCTTGTTGTTGTCGATCTGCAAACCGACGCCAGCAGGGATCAAACGGCCAATCGGTACGGTGACCTGAAAAATCTTACGATTGATCTTGCCCTTGATTTCGATGAGGTTGACAGCGGTCAGCAGCTGGCCGGAGTCAGCAGTGATAATGTTCTGCGTGTTGCAGATGTCGTTATCTTCCTGCTTCGAGCAAACCTTGAACCAGCCCTGTGGCGGCTGCTGCTGTGCGGCTGCAGGCATCGTCGCAGAAGCAAGCAGGGCGAACGCGCCAGCAAATGCAGATGCGGCAGCGATTGTCTTCGTGCTGGTCATGATCAACAGTTTCCTTCCAAGGCTTTGATCTTCCGGTCTCTGGTTTGAGTCAGCGATAGACCGTCACTGATTTGAAAATGCGGCAACAGCGTGACCTCCGGGACTTATCATCCCAATCCGAGGGCCGTGTTACAACGACTTCAGCTATGAATCCAGATGGTCGACCACATTCAGACAGCAAAATACGCCATATTTTTTGTTTTAATCTGCACTGTCACGCGCCAGACACGCTCTTAATCCGCACAAATGCAAGGTTCATGCTAATTTCGCCACACGAATCGATACTAAACTCACACTTATTTACAATGGACCTATCAAGTTGAACGGGGACGCGAGAAAGTTGACTGGATTGTTTGCTCTTTTCCGCAACACAGCTTTAGCAAGCCTGATTGGCATCTTTGCGAGCATTGCTTCAGCACAAGCGGAAAACAACGCTTCGCCCAATTATGCGCTTTCAATGCATGGCGACGTGGCCCTGCCCGCTGATTTTACGCATTTTCCTTATGCGAACCCGGATGCGCCCAAAGGTGGCGCGCTTAAAATGGGTGTGGTCGGGACATTTGATAGTCTCAATCCATTCGTGCTCAAAAGTATGCGCACGACCGCCCGCGGCCTGTTCGGCGATCTCGACTTTGGCAATCTTCTCTATGAAACGCTCATGCAGCGTTCACGCGACGAGCCGTTTACCCTTTATGGGCTGCTTGCTGAAAAAGTTGCAGTCGATCCGGAACGAAAATGGGTCGAATTTACGCTTAACCCGAAAGCCAAATGGTCCGACGGTGAGCCTGTCACCGTGGATGATGTCATTTTCACCTACGACATTCTGACCGAGAAAGGTCGTCCACCATACAACAATCGTATGAGCCGGATTGAAAAGATCGAGAAGACCGGTGAACGTTCGGTGCGCTTTGTCTTCAATGACAAGTCAGACCGCGAATTCCCGCTGCTGATTGCTGCAACCATGCCGGTTCTTCCCAAGCATGCAATCGATCCTGCGACTTTCGGCAATTCGACGCTTAAAGCGCCGGTCGGCAGCGGTCCTTACATTGTATCTGGCGTACAACCAGGCCAGCGCATCGTTTATAAACTGAATCCTGACTATTGGGGCAAGGACCTACCCGTTCGACGCGGTTTCGATAATTTTGAAACCCTGAGCATCGAATATTATCGCAACGAAACGGCCTTGTTTGAGTCCTTCAAGAAAGGACTGCTCGATGTGTTTCTTGAAGGCAACCCGACACGCTGGGAGAAGTTCTATGATTTCCCGGCTGTGACACAGGGAAAGGTCATCAAAGAGAACTTCGAGAAAGGTACACCGGCAAACATGCTGGGCTTTGTCTTCAACACGCGTCGTCCGGTTTTCGAAGATCGCCGCGTGAGACAGGCGCTGGGACTGTTGTTTGATTTCGAATGGGCCAATCGCAATCTCTTTGCTGATCAGTACAACCGCCTGCAAAGCTTCTGGGAAGGCTCAGAGCTGTCATCCGTTGGCAAGCCTGCAAGCGCGCGCGAACGCGAGTTGCTACAACCGTTCCCCGATGCCGTTCGAAAGGACGTTCTGGATGGAACGTGGCATCCGTCGACCACAGATGGGAGTGGTCATGATCGCGGACCGGCAAAGGCAGCCTACGAGCTTTTGATTGAGGCGGGTTTCTCTTTCGAGCACGGCAAAGCGATAGATCCATCCGGCAAGCCTTTGCAGTTTGAGATCATGACACGCTCGCCAGACGAGGAAAAAGTAGCACTTGCCTATAAGCGTAATCTTGGACGCCTTGGTATCGATGCCGAAATTCGCAGTGCCGACGATGCACAATATCAGCAACGCCTGCAGACCTTTGACTATGACATGATCCTCGGCGCCTTGACCGGCTCACTATCACCGGGCAACGAACAATGGCAGCGCTGGGGCTCAGCATCGCGCGAAGCTCAGGGTAGCTTCAATTATCCCGGCGTTGCCGATCCGGCGGTGGATGCCATGATCGAAGCAATGCTTGCCGCACGCAAACGTGAGGATTTCGTCAGCGCCGTTCGCGCGCTCGACCGCATTCTCATATCCGGAGACTACTATATCCCGCTCTATTATCTGCCTTATCAGTGGGTAGCGCGCTGGGATCGGATCGGACATCCGGCGAAAACATCGCTGTATGGCTATCAGCTTCCCACATGGTGGCAGGTCGCCCAATAGCGTCAGTTGATAAGGCCGTAATTCACCCTACATTTTGGAATTATAAAGATAAGCGAGCAGGAGAATACGTCTCCTGCTCGTCGAACGGAGCACCTTTATGACCGCAAGAAAAATCACCATCGATGTTGTTTCAGATGTCGTCTGCCCATGGTGCTTCCTTGGCCGCAAAAGGCTGGAACAGGCCCTTGCACTAGCGCCCGACGTCGATGCCGAGGTCCGCTGGCGCCCTTATCAGCTGGACCCGTCTTTGCCTGCGCAGGGCAAAGATCGTCAGGCCTATATGCGCGAAAAATTCGGCACTGGCTCGAAGATTGACGACATTCACAAGCAACTCACTGAGCTTGGCGAAGAGAACGACATCGTCTTCGATTTCGAGGCTATCACGCGGGCACCGAACACGCTTGATGCACATCGTCTGATCCATTGGGCTGCGCAAGCTGGTCCGGGAAAGCAGGATAAGCTCGTTGGCACACTGTTCTCACTCTATTTCGAGCAGGGACAGGACATCGGTGACCATGACGTGCTCGTTGATGCCGCAGCAAGCATCGGCATGGAAGCGCCAGTCGTCGCCCGGCTTCTGCAAACGGATGCCGATAAGGCCACGATCCGTGAGGAAATTGACACCGCCAATCGCATCGGCGTGCGCGGCGTTCCCTGTTTCATTATCGATCAGAAATATGCAGTCATGGGTGCGCAGTCTGCGGCTGTTCTGGCTGATGCCATTCAGCAGACTGCGGAAGGCTTTGAACCAGGAATTTCTGAAGATCGCTGAAAACAGAGCTATACAATAAAAAGCCCGCGCTCCATCCGGATGCGCGGGCTTTTGGCTTAAACATCAAGAAAATTCTTACATGCTTTCGTCGGATACGCGAACCAGAGTCCAGCATGGCTGCTTGGCAAATTCGAATTCCATGTATTCACCATTGTCAGTGCCTTTGATCACGACAATCTTGTTACCATTCTCACCATCTTTGTACTCAGCCTGCCGTTTTCTTCCGGCCAGCGTTTCCACGTCTGGCATCACCGGCCATTCAACGTCAGCAAGAGGAACTTGCCTACTGACCTTCTTTGGCTCAGGGTCGGCTTCCATATCCATGCTCTCAAAGATGACTGTCTTTGCGGTAGAAGCTTCCTGAATCGCGATATCGTGGCTGAAGTTCTTAACGAAATTCTCAATCTCCTGCACCTTGCAATTAGGCGTAGACAGAGCGAAAGCCGATTGAGAAACCAATACGAGTGCGGCAGCAGCGCAGGAAACGCGCAAAGCATTCTTAAGCATCAAAGTTCTCTCCGTTTTAAACTTCAGAGCCGGGGGATTGGCTCCGAACCCTCAATGTTTAATCTCTGTGTATCTCAGCCACCAGCCGCGATTTTTGCAAGCTGAGTCATGATAACTGCCGAGCCGTTCAACCGCTTTTCCGGTGTTGCCCAGTCGCGGATGAAAACGATGCTTTGGTCCGGTCTGATCTTGGCCATTGAGCCCTGCTCGCCGATCATCTTCACCAGCCCAACCGGGTTTGCAAAGGTTGCATTGCGGAACTGGATAACCACGCCCTTTGGACCGGCATCGAGCTTTTCGACATTGGCGCGGCGGCAAAGCGCCTTGATATAGACGATCTTGAGCAAGTGCTGCACTTCTTCCGGCATCGGGCCGAAACGGTCGATCAGTTCTGCGCCAAAGGCGTCGATATCCTGCGGTTCTTCAAGATCGGCCAGACGACGATAGAGCCCAAGACGCAATTGCAGATCAGGCACATAAGCTTCCGGGATCATGACAGCTGTACCAATCGCAATCTGTGGCGACCACTGGCTGTCTTCAACCTCAATTGTACCCTTGAGCGTCGCGACCGCCTCTTCCAGCATCTGCTGATATAGTTCGAAGCCGACTTCCTTGATGTGACCCGACTGCTCTTCGCCGAGCAGATTGCCCGCACCGCGAATATCCATGTCGTGACTTGCAAGCTGGAAGCCTGCGCCAAGTGTATCGAGCGATTGCAGAACCTTAAGGCGACGTTCGGCAGTGGCGGTCAGTGTGCGTCCGGCAGGGAGTGTGAACAATGCAAATGCACGCTGCTTGGAGCGACCAACACGTCCACGCAACTGATAAAGCTGCGACAGACCGAACATATCGGCACGGTGCACAATCATCGTATTGGCCGTCGGAATATCGAGGCCGGATTCAACGATGGTCGTGGAGAGCAGCACATCATATTGCCCGTCATAGAAGGCATTCATGATGTCATCGAGTATGCCCGGCGCCATCTGGCCATGAGCCACGGCCACTTTCAGCTCCGGCACATGTTCCTTCAAAAACTCTTCAATCTCGGTGAGATCGGCAATACGCGGGCAAACATAGAAGCTTTGGCCTCCACGATAGCGTTCGCGCAGCAATGTTTCACGGATTACAAGCGGATCGAAAGGGGAGACGAAAGTGCGCACCGCCATACGATCAACGGGCGGCGTCGTGATCAGCGAGAGCTCGCGCACACCTGTCAGAGCCAGCTGCAATGTGCGCGGGATTGGCGTTGCTGAAAGCGTCAGCACATGAATGTCCGACTTCAGCTCCTTCAGCCGTTCCTTGTGCTTAACCCCAAAATGCTGTTCCTCATCGATGATAAGCAAGCCAAGATTTTTGATCTTGATCGAATTGCCGAGCAACGCATGAGTGCCCACAACAATATCGACCGTGCCATCTTCCAGCCCCTTTTTGGTAGCGGCCAGTTCTTTTGTACCCACAAGCCGCGAGGCATGAGCCACATTGACCGGCAAACCATGGAACCGCGCAGAGAAGGTCTTGAAATGCTGGCGCGACAGAAGTGTCGTTGGCACGACCACCGCCACCTGAAAGCCGCTCAAAGCAGCAACAAAAGCTGCGCGCAGTGCCACTTCCGTTTTGCCAAAACCGACGTCACCGCAGATGAGGCGATCCATCGGCTTGCCTGCCGCAAGATCGTCAGTGATGGCATCAATCGCACGCAGCTGATCTTCGGTTTCATCATAAGGGAAGCGCGCGGCAAATTCGGCATAAAGTCCATCGGGCGGCGTCATGGACGGCGCGCCACGCATCTGCCGTTCAGCAGCAATCTGGATCAGATGACCGGCGATTTCAAGCAGGCGCTTCTTGAGTTTGGCCTTGCGCATCTGCCATGCGCCGCCGCCAAGCTTATCAAGAACAGCTTCAGACCCTTCCGAGCCGAAGCGAGAAAGCAACTCGATATTTTCAACCGGCAGGAACAGCCGATCATCGCCGGCATAATGTATCTCCAGACAATCATGTGGCGCACCCGCCGCCGTGATCGTCTTGAGACCAATAAACCGCCCGATACCGTGATCGACGTGGACGACGATATCGCCCGCTGAGAGCGACGCCACTTCGGAAATGAAATCCTGATCGCGTTTGCGGCGCTTGGTGCGGCGTACAAGACGGTCACCAAGAATATCCTGTTCGGCAACGACGACCAGATCGCCTGCATCAAAGCCGCTTTCGACCGCAAGAACGGCTGCTGTGATTTTGTCACGTGAAAGCGCCTTAACCGTCGAAAGGCGATCAACAGTTTCGATTTTCTCAAGGCCGTGCTCGTCCAGCACCTGTAAGAGACGGTCGAGCGAGCCTTCAGACCATGCAGCAACCAGTACTTTTTTGCCAGCCCCGCGCAGATCGCCGATGTATTTCACCACCGCTTCAAAAAGGTTCACATCGGTTGCAGCACGTTCTTCCGCAAAGCTACGGCCCTTATGCACATCGGCATGAACGACCGTCCGACCGGAGACTTCTGGTGTGCCAAATGGCGTAAGATCGATACGCAGACCCGTCGACGCGGCAACCGCTTCGACTTCCCTTGGTGTCAGATAAAGCGCTTCCGGCTTGACCGGCTTGTAGGGAATGGCATCGCTGCCCGGCTCTTTACCTTCTGCTTGCCTGAGACGTGCCTCATAATGATCGACGACCATTGTATGGCGTTCGGTCAGCGCCTCATGCACCAGATGATCGAACACCACCGGCATATCGCCCGCATGGTCGAATACCGTTTCAAGATTGTCGTAGAACAGTGGCAGCCAGTGTTCCATGCCAGCAAAGCGACGACCTTCACTGATTGCCTGATACAGCGCATCATCGCGCTGTGGTGCGCCAAACATCGCCACATAGTTTTTGCGGAAGCGGCTGATCATATCCGGCGAAAGCGAAATTTCGCTCATCGGCTGGAGTACGAATTCCTTGCGCGCGCCCGTGGTGCGTTGCGACGCCGGATCAAAAGCGCGGATTGTTTCCAGCGTGTCGCCAAAGAAATCAAGACGCAGCGGTTCTTCTGAACCCGGCGCATAAAGATCGAGAATGCCACCACGAACCGCATATTCGCCGATGTCACGCACAGTCGAGACACGTTCAAAACCGTTGCGTTCCAGCCGCGCACCCAGATCGTTCATGTTGAGCTGGTTGCCGGGACGCGCCGAAATTACCTGCTCGGCAATTGCTGCCTGTGGCGGCAGCTTTTGCAAAATGGCATTCGCCGTTGTGATGATAACTGCCGGATGCGGCGACTTCTTCAGCGAAGCCAATGCGGCCAGTGCCGCAAGTCTGCGCGCCGATGCGTCTGCTCCCGGCGACACACGATCATAGGGCAGACAGTCCCATGCCGGCAGATGCAGAACCGGCAGATCGGGCGAAACGAAATTCAGCACCTGCTCCAGATCGGCAATGCGCTGACCGTCACGGACGATATACAGAACAGGCCCGCGCTCACCGATCTCCTCGACCAGACGCGCAAGGCAAAACGCTTCGAAACCATCGGCAACGCCGTCGATTACGATATGCTTGCTGCTTTTGACGCCTGGACTGGTTTTAAGACCGAGTTTGCTGAATACGGGCATGGGGACTTATTCTCAGAATTCTATGCGGTCGCGGAAAGCGATAATGTCTCGAAACAAAGGCGTATCATATTCTTGCGGTGTTTCGCTTTCGCCTGTCACCCATTTCAGAAGATCGCGATCAAGAACTTCAAGAATCTGCTCAAACTCATCGAGTTGTGCATCGGTGAAGGCTGGAAGATACTGATCGGCATATTGCCCGAGGATCAGATCCATCTCGCGCATACCGCGATGCCAGGCGCGAAACAGAAGCTTGCGACGCCTTACATCAAGATTTCCTGCCGCAAGTGTGCTGCCAGTCATTGTTTGAGCGCTCCATTAACAAAATATGCTGCCGGTATATAGCATCTACGGCGCAAGTGGGAACCCATTTAGGCAACAAGAACAAAAATAGTACAAAATCATTTCAAAGGCTTGCGCAGAAAAGCAAAGCAGTTAATGCTCGCCGCCATGCGTCCGTCTGTGCTTGATCCGTTTTTCGCTTCCGTCCGCTCGCTTTCCGGCATTGGCCCGAAAGTGGCTGCCTTGCTTGGTAAACTTTTGGGCACTGATGTTCCCGGTGCGGAGCCGAGAGTTGGCCAGCTTCTCTTTCTGCCACCGCATAGTGTGATCGACCGGCGCAACCGTCCCGGCGTCGCTTTTGCGCAGGAAGGCGCGATCGTTACACTGGAAGTGATGATCGATCAGCATCAGCCCGCCCCGCGTGGGAGAGGCAACGTTCCGCATCGTGTCATTGCCCATGACGATACCGGTGAAATCATTCTCACCTTCTTTCATGCGCAATTGCCATGGCTTGAAAAGATGTTGCCTGAAGGCGAAACCGTCATCGTTTCCGGCAAGGTCGAATGGTTCAACGGGCGCGCCTCGATGGTGCATCCCGATTATATTGCGAGCTTGGAAGACGCAGCCAATCTGCCGATGGTTGAGCCAGTCTATCCGCTGACGGCTGGCCTTTCATCCAAGACCCTTGGCCGCGCAATGAAAGAAGCGCTGACCCGCGTGCCGGTGCTACCCGAATGGATAGACGGGCCGCTGATCACGCGCGAGCGTTTTGCTTCGTTCAAAGATGCGCTCGCTACAATGCATCTCCCGGAAGACCCGAGCGATATAGCCCTTGAAAGCATCACGCGCCGCAGGCTTGCTTATGACGAGTTTCTGGCTGGTCAACTGGCTTTGGCGCTGGTGCGTGCCAAAACGCGCCGCCTTTCGGGTCGCCCACTCGAAGGCAATGGACGTATTGTTGCAGAAATCATGCGCCACCTGCCCTATCGACTGACCAAAGGTCAGGAGCAGGCCGTGCGCGAAATCATCACCGACCTTAAATCGCCAGAGCGTATGCTGCGGCTTTTGCAAGGCGATGTCGGTTCGGGAAAAACGGTCGTGGGCCTGCTTTCTATGGCGCATGCCGCTGAATCCGGCGGGCAGTCAGCGTTGATGGCGCCCACAGAAGTTCTTGCGCGACAGCATTTTGCAACGATTGCACCTTTGGCTGAAAAAGTCGGCCTGAAAGCAGCCCTGCTTACAGGTCGCGATAAGGGCAAAGAGCGCAATGCTGTTCTTGAAGGTCTGAAAAGTGGCGAAATCGATATTGTCATCGGCACGCATGCACTGTTTCAGGAGAAGGTCGAATATCACGATCTGGTCTTCGTTATCATCGATGAACAGCATCGTTTTGGCGTGCATCAGCGTTTGATGCTGACCGCAAAGGGCACTGCTCCCGATATGCTGGTCATGACAGCAACGCCCATCCCACGCACGCTAGTGTTAACGGCCTTTGGCGATATGGATGTTTCAAAGCTCACAGAAAAGCCAGCCGGGCGTCAGAAGATCACCACAGCAATTCTGCCTATGGAGCGGATGAACGAACTTGTTGAACGCATCCGAAAGGCAGTCCAGGAAGGGCAGAAAATTTACTGGATCTGCCCATTGGTGGAGGAGTCCGAACTCGTTGAGCTGACCTCCGCCGAAGAACGGTTTGAATCGCTTAAACCTGTTTTTGGCAACAAGATCGGACTCATTCATGGCCGCATGAATGGCACGGAAAAAGATGAAGCCATGCGCGCCTTCAAGCAGGGCGAAACACGGCTTCTGGTGGCAACGACCGTGATTGAAGTTGGTGTCGACGTGCCGGATGCAACAATCATCGTCATCGAACATGCCGAGCGTTTCGGGCTTTCACAGCTGCATCAGTTACGTGGGCGCGTTGGCCGTGGCGACAAGCCATCCACTTGCCTGCTGCTCTATAAAGGCCCGTTGGGAGAAATCGGTCAGGCACGTCTTAAGGTGATGCGCGAAACGGAAGATGGTTTCCGTATTGCCGAAGAAGATTTGAAGCTACGCGGCGAAGGCGAGTTGCTTGGCACAAGGCAATCGGGTACACCGGGCTTCCGGCTTGCTTCAATTGAAGCTCATGGTGACCTGCTGGAAATCGCGCGCAAAGACGCACGTTATATTCTGGCAAGCGACCCGGATCTTGAAGGCGAACGCGGGCAAGCGCTGCGCGTGCTTCTCTATCTTTTCGGTCGTGATGAAGCGATCCGCCTGCTTCGAGCAGGATAGTAAAAACAGAAATGGCCGCATTGCTGCGGCTATTTCTATTCATCTATTAAAGCCTATCTATAAAAGACTGTTTTTCTTTTACTCTACAGTCACCGACTTCGCGAGATTGCGCGGCTGATCGACGTCCGTACCCATCAGAATAGCGGTATGATAAGCGAGCATCTGGATCGGTAGAGCATAAACCAGCGGCGTGATGAACTCTGGTACGTCAGGCAGAACGATGGTTGCCATCGTATCAAGGCTTGCTGCTGCCGCACCCTTCTTGTCGGTGATCAGAATGATACGACCGCCGCGTGCTGCGACTTCCTGCATATTGGAAACGGTCTTCTCATAAAGACGATCCGACGGTGCAATGACGATAACCGGCATGGTCTCATCAATGAGTGCAATCGGGCCGTGCTTGAGCTCACCAGCCGCGTAGCCTTCGGCGTGAATATAGGAGATTTCCTTGAGCTTCAGCGCGCCTTCCATGGCCAGCGGGAAGGATGTTCCACGGCCCAGATAAAGAACGTGATTGACCTTGGCCAATTCAGAACAAACCGCTGCGATCTGATCTTCAAGCTTCAATACCTGATTGATGAAACGCGGCGCTTCAGAAAGCTGACGCACCAGTTCCTGCTCACGCTTGTCATCAATCGTGCCGCGAACCTTTGCGGCAGCAATTGCAAGTGACGCCATGGTCGAAAGCTGGCAGGTAAAAGCCTTGGTCGATGCAACACCGATTTCAGGACCGGCAAGTGTTGGGAACACGGCATCCGATTCACGGGCAATGGTCGAGCCGGTGACATTGACAACAGAGGCGATCTTCAGACCTTGCGACTTGCAATAACGCAACGACGCCAGCGTATCAGCAGTTTCGCCAGACTGCGAAACGAACATCGCAAGCGAGGCTTTTGAAAGCGGCATTTCACGATAGCGGAATTCCGAGGCGATATCGCTGTCGACTGGAAGGCGGGCAATCTGCTCAAACCAGTATTTGCCGACCGAAGCCGCATAAAAGGCGGTGCCGCAGGCAGAAATGGTCAGACGGTCGACCTTGCTGAAATCAATGCCGACTGCTTCTTCACGGACTTTGCCAGTGGTGAAATCGAGATAGTTTGCAAGCGTATGGGAAATGACTTCCGGCTGCTCAAACATCTCTTTCTGCATGAAGTGGCGATGATTGCCCTTCGAGACCAACATATTGGCGGTCTGCGATTTCTGAATCGCGCGCTCAACCTCAACATTGTTCTCGTCATAGACGGTCACACCCTTGCGGGTCAGCACAGCCCAATCACCATCTTCGAGATAAGCAATCGTGTCGGTAAATGGTGATAGTGCGATAGCGTCGGAGCCGAGGAACATTTCGCCTTCGCCGTAGCCAACAGCCAGCGGCGGCCCCTGACGCGCACCGATTAATGTTTCTTCATCGCCTTCAAACAGGAATGCGAGTGCAAAAGCACCCTGCAACAATGGCAAGCTATCGCGCACGGCTTCCACAGGCGACTTGCCCTTTTCCAGCTCGCGCGTCACGAGATGCGCGACAGCTTCGGTGTCGGTTTCTGTCTCGAACTTGCGGCCTTCCGCTTCGAGCATAGCGCGTAGTTCAGCAAAGTTTTCGATAATACCGTTATGCACCACAGCCAAACGGGTGGTGATATGCGGATGCGCATTACGTTCAACCGGCTTGCCATGCGTTGCCCAGCGAGTGTGGCCGATGCCGATCACGCCCGGAAGCGGGTCGCCCGCCAGACGCTTTTCCAGATTGACAAGCTTGCCCTCGGCACGACGGCGAGCAAGCTTTCCATCGAGCAGCGTGGCGATACCGGCAGAATCATAGCCGCGATATTCAAGTCGCTTCAGCGCATCGACCAGACGCGGTGCGACTTCGTCATTGCCGATAATGCCGATAATTCCACACATAGGGTGCTCCAAATCCGAGATTCACGCATATAACTGCGATTTAAAGAGTCTAGCGCGGAACGGCAACCCAAGGGACTGCCGTTCTCTTCATCTGTTCGTCGATTTATTTCGAAGAGGTTTTAGCCGCTTTGATGGCAGCATACTTCTCCCGCAGGATCTTTCCCCGGCCTTCTTTGGTTTCCTGTCGGGCACGGCCAAAGGCCAACGCATCTGCCGGCACATTATCTGTGATCGTGCTGCCTGAAGCGATATAGGCATTATCACCAATTTCGACCGGCGCCACGAGCGAACTGTTCGAGCCTACGAATGCGTTTTCACCGATAACCGTCTTATATTTATTGTAGCCATCGTAATTGCAGGTGATCGTACCCGCACCGATATTGCTTGATGCTCCGACAATCGCATCGCCGATATAGGTAAGGTGATTGATCTTGGCACCCTTGCCGACCTGCGCGTTCTTCACTTCGCAGAAATTTCCGACCTTGGACTTTTCACCAAGATTTGCACCCGGACGCAAACGTGCAAACGGTCCAATCTCGGCTTTCTCACCAATATTTGCGCCTTCAATATGTGAAAACGCATGGATCAACGCACCGGATGCGACATGAACCTTCGGTCCAAAAAACACATTCGGTTCAATTACAACGTCGGCTTCAATCAATGTATCATGCGAGAAAAACACAGTTTCAGGTGCAATCAGCGTCACACCCGCCAGCATCATGTCCTGACGCTTACGGTTCTGCCAGATGGTCTCTGCCTCTGCCAGTTCTGCGCGATTGTTGATGCCGATCACATTGTCCACTGGCACTTCGATGGCAGTGACGTTCAGCCCCTTGTCATGAGCGATAGACACGATATCGGTGAGGTAATATTCGCCTTTGGCATTGTCATTGCCAACAGCGTCGAGCAAAGCCAGCGCGTGGGCACCACGCACAGCCATCAAACCACCATTGCAGAAACCAATCTTTTTTTGCTCAAGGGTGGCTTCCTTTTCCTCAACAATGGCGACCAATTGATCGTTCTCTTCAATGAGACGACCATAACCATGCGGGTTCGCCGGACGGAAGCCGATCACAACCACGTCCGCACCATGGGTCAGTTTTTCACGCGCGACCAGAAGGGATTGGGCTTCGATCAATGGTGTGTCGCCGAAGACAATCAGCAGATCGTCATAACCGCGCTCGATGGCTTCGCGTGCTGCAAGAACCGCGTGGGCTGTACCAAGACGTTCTTTCTGCTCGAAAGCCGAAACTGCGTCGGCAACTTTTTCGACAGCGCTACGCACTTCATCCGCTCCGCGCCCGACGACCAGCGCCACATCGCTCTTGCCGGTGTCCTGAACGGCTTTCACCACATGACAAACCAGCGGAAGCCCTGCCACCTGATGCAGCACCTTCGGCAAGCTCGATTTCATACGCGTGCCTTCGCCCGCGGCAAGCACGATGGAAAGGCAGGTACGGTCTGTCCTAGCACTGTCTGTCATTATATCGTCCAGAATGATTGAAGGCTCATCTGCTCATAGCATTAAAGCGTATATGGAAACTTACGGATTGCTTAGCCCAATCGTCCCAATGCCGGGAAAGTCTCAAGCAACCAGAACGAAAACGACTGCATGCCGCCGGTAAGAAAAAGGACACCGGCAACAACGAGAAGTGCACCCATTGCCTTTTCGACTTTGCCAAGATGAACGCGGAACTTGGACAGAAACCGCATGAATGCGCCCGAAAAAAGGGCCGCGATCAAAAACGGAATTCCCAAGCCTAGCGAATAAACAGCCAAAAGTGCGGCCCCCTCACCCACCGTGCTGCTGCCGCCCGCCAATGTGAGAATTGGCCCGAGAACCGGCCCTATACAAGGGGTCCAGCCGAATGCAAAGGCCAAGCCCATCACATAGGCCCCAAGCGGTGACGCAGGTGCATTGCGTGCTTGAAACCGGGCTTCGCGGGACAAGAACGAGAAACGCAATATGCCAAGGAAGTTGAGGCCCATCAAAATGATGACGACCCCAGCCACCATGGCGATTTCCTGCTGCCACATGCGCAAGAATGCGCCAATGGACGAAGCACCGGCGCCAAGCGCTACAAAAACTGTGGTGAAGCCAAGCACAAATGAGATCGCAGCCAATGCCAGCGAGCGACGCTGCAAGGAAGCGGCGGCAACCCGTGATTCCTTTTCGGCGCGAAAATCTTCAACGCTCACACCCGCCATATAACACAGATAAGGTGGAACCAGCGGCAGAACGCAGGGCGATAAGAACGACAGCGCACCCGCACCGGCAGCCGTTAGATAAGAAACACTAAGCACCAAAACCTCATTTTTTCACATAGAGCAGTTATTATCTGAACCAGATAAGCTGTTCTATTGAATTGTTTTTGAGCAAATTACGAAAAAATATCTAACTTTCCAACTTCACTCAAAATGCTTGCGGCGAACGCCGTTTGCTGGCCTTATACCCTAACTTCGACATTACTTTGAATATTTTCAATGCGGCATCTCGCTCGAACATAAGTTCGCCCTAAATCAGGATCACTTGCGCAATTTTAGATTGCTCCAACTGGACGACGCTCCGATGAGCTTAATTGATAATGAAGAACCTTCTTCAGTATCCACCAGACAGAATAAGTCTTTCGGATTTCTGAAACGATACCAGCATTTTCTGTTCCCCATAGCGGGCATCGCCATCGCCCTCTTAGCAATATACGTTCTGGAAAATCTGCTCCAGAACACCTCACGCAAAGACACGCTTGAGGCCCTTCATGCCATTTCGTGGACGACCATTGGGCTCGCCGTATTTTTCACGATGCTAAGCTATGCAGCTGTGGCGCTGTATGACGTGGTTGCGGTGGACACAATAGCGCCCAACCAAATCCCGCGCCGCATTGCAGCGGTGGCTGGGGCTGCGGGCTATGCGATTTCCAATGCAATTGGCTTCTCGCTTCTGACCGGCGGTGCACTTCGCTATCGCATCTATGCGGCTGAAGGCATCAGCCTTGCCGATATCGGAAAGATCGTCGGTACTTCCTGGTTTGCGATCTGGTTTGCACTCATCATCATGGTGGGGGCTGCACTCCTTATCGACCCGCAGGACGTGCCGTGGATTTCTACGATCGACGCCCGCATCGATATTGTTGCTGGCATCATCATTCTTGGTGGCATCAGCTGGCTGATCTACTGGCTTTCGCATGGCGAGCGCACACTGCGCCTTGGCTCACTTAGCCTGCGCCTGCCTAACTCCAAGGGTGCTATTACACAGATTTTTGCGGGTCTTGTCGATGTCGGTGCTGCGGCTGCAACGCTCTATGTGCTGATGCCTCAGGATGCAGTTCCAAGCTTTGCTGTCTTCGCGCTCGTCTATGTCATCGCCATTGTACTTGGCATTGCGAGCCATGCTCCGGGCGGGCTCGGTGCCTTCGAAGCGACGATTATTGCTGGCCTCGGCATTGGCGGACAACCTGACGCTATCGCGGCTCTCCTTGCCTATCGCGTGATCTATACGGTCATGCCGCTTGTGGTCGCCACAGCAGGCATCCTGATATGGGAAATCATGAGGCGCAGGCAGATGCTGGGACGGCAGGCCAAGTTTGCCAAACGTCTCGTTGAGCCTCTGATACCAGGGCTTTCCGCCAGTATTATCTTCCTTGGTGGCATTATCCTGCTGGTTTCAGGCGCAACACCGGATATGCGATATCGCGTAGAAATTCTCTCCGACATCGTGCCAGAGTTTTTCGTCGAAACATCGCATCTCGCAGCAAGTCTTGTGGGCGTTGCCCTGCTCATCGTTGCGCGTGGTCTCTTCAAAAGGCTGGAACGCGCATGGATTGCTGCCCTCATTCTTCTGCTTTTCGGTGCGGTTTTCTCGCTCACAAAAGGTCTCGACTGGGAAGAAGCGACCATTCTTTGCGTCTTTGCCTTTGCCCTATGGGGCTTCCGCGATTCCTTTTATCGCCGTCCGATTTCTGGCCCGTTTGAACTGAGCTGGAGCTGGATCACATCAGTTGGCACCACTGTTATCGTTTCGACATGGCTGGGTTTCTTCGTTTATCGCCACGTTGAATACTCCAATAATCTCTGGTGGGATTTTGCATGGAATGCCAATGCGCCGCGCTTCCTGCGTGCGACCGTTCTGGTCTTCGCAGTTGTGGCGGCAGTTGGCCTCCATTCGATCATCAACCGGCATAGCCAGCGCAAGCGTAAACGCGACTACTCTATTCCAGAGGCTGTTCCTGCACTTGTCGCCGCCTGCCCGCATACGGATGCTGCGCTTGCAATGCTGGGCGACAAGCAATTCCTGCTCGCACCTGATAACAACGCATTCATTATGTATGCGCAATCCGGTGGCAGTCTGATCGCCTTGGGTGAACCAATCGGAGACAAAAAAGCCGCCAGAGAACTTGCATGGTCGTTCCACGGCCTCGCCGACAAAATGGCATTGCGCACGGTGTTTTATGGGGTTGGGCCTGAAAGCCTGCCGCTGTTTCTGGATATGGGCCTTGTAGCGCTGAAACTCGGCGAAGTTGCTCGCGTCGATCTGACTGATTTCTCGCTTGAAGGCCCTCGTCGACAGCCATTTCGTTATGCTGATCGTAAGGTCGACAAGGATGGGCTGACCTTTGAAGTCATCGACGTGAAAGATGTGTCGCCACTCGTCCCCCGCTTGCGGGAAATCTCCGATGCATGGCTCGACCATAAATCCGGCAGCGAAAAGGGCTTTTCACTCGGCTATTTCGATGATGACTACATGGAGCGTTTTGACGTTGCCGTGATGAAAAAAGATGGTGAGATTGTTGCCTTCGCCAATTTGTGGCGTGGAGCCGACAAATACGAAATCACCGTCGACCTGATGCGTTATATGCCCGACGTACACAAGCTGCTGATGGACGCGCTTTTTGCCAAACTGCTGATGTATAGCAAGGATCAGGGCTATAAATGGTTCAATCTGGGTGCGGCACCGCTCTCCGGCTTGAACCGCAGCAGACTCGCATCACGCTGGAACCGGTTCGGTTCATTCATATATCGACGCGGTGCAGACCTCTATCACTTCGACGGCCTCAAGGCTTTCAAAGAAAAGTTCGACCCGATCTGGACACCACATTACATGGTTTGTCCTGGGGGTCTGGAAACGCCTCGTGCTCTTATCGATGCCACAACGCTGATCAATGGCAGCCCTCTGGAGTTCATCCGCAAATGAAGAAGCGACGCATTCTTTTAACTGTTCTTGGGTTAGCGCTGATAGGAGGTGCCGGTGCCTATGCAGCACTTCACCCCGGCAAGATTGCGCGCCAGTGGGCGCAATTCTTCAACGCGGACGAACCGGTCATTCACGCAAGCGCCGAGCGGCTTTCGAATATTCCAGTCTACATGCCGAAAGGCGATCCAGCCGGGCTTGCCATATTGCTGAGTGATGAAAACGGCATCGGCGACAAAGAACGCAGCTATATGGATGCAATGCTTGCGCGAAACATAATCGTTTTGCCCGTCGAGCTCGGTCCCTGGCGGGCGGCGCTCGATAAGGAAGATGGCGAGTGCAACTATCTCGACTCCGACTTTGAAGCCATCGCCAAGGAAGCGCTGCGGGGGCTTGATCTCGATGTTTACTTCCATCCAGTCGTAACCGGCATTGGTCAGGGCGCAACGATTGCCTATGCGGCCGCGTCAGATTCGCCTGATGCGACCATAGCAGGCGCTATTGCTCTTGATCCAACACCTGCAAAGACGCGCCTGCCCTCCTGCACTGAAGCAGCTGAGGCCATCAAAGCGCCTGATGGCGGTTTCACTTACGGCTATGATGCGAACATGCCAGCTCCAACCCTCGTGATTGGACCGACAGGTTCGCAGGTGAACAATCCGGTCGAGGCGCGTCAGAAGAAGATTGCCGTGTTGCAATCAGGCCCTGACTTCCCCGCACGCGTGAAGATGGCGGTCGATAACGTCGTCGCTATGGCCGATCAAGACGCCAAGAATGAAGCGCTACCAATTGTCGATCTTCCAGCCAAAGGCGGCAAGAGCGATATGGTCGCCGTGTTCTATTCAGGCGATGGCGGCTGGCGCGATCTCGACAAATCAATCGGCGAGTGGCTGCAGGCTCATGGCGTTCATGTGATCGGCGTTGATTCACTGCGCTATTTCTGGTCCGAGCGCACGCCAGAAGAAATCGCTCGTGACACAACGACAATGATCGAAAAAGCCGATCCAACGGGCAAACTGCCCGTGGCCGTTCTCGGCTATTCCTTCGGAGCGGACACATTCCCCTTTGCATGGAAATATCTTGATCCGGCGCTTCAGGACCGCACGAAGATGGTCGGACTTCTCGGCGTTGAAACCACCACGACATTTCAGGTTTCTATTGAAGGCTGGCTTGGCATGGATGGCGATAAGGACGTTGTGCCGGCTATCACCACCATCCCGCTTGATCGTGTTGTCTGCGTCTATGGCGAAGAAGAAGACGATACCGCCTGTACGGCACCTGAGCTTAAAGGTGCAGACCTGATGAAACTGTCCGGCGGCCATCATTTTGATGAAAACTATGAGCCGATAGCAGCAGCTTTGCTGGATAAGATGCGCGCTCGAGCAGGTCTGCCACCGCGCCCTGCCAGCTAAGATGAAAATGGCACCGACAAGATTGTCGGTGCCATTCTTACTCACTCACGCTTTCACAATCTTTGCACCGCCCAGTTTCCAGCGGGCAAGATCAATCAGCAAAAATGTGATCAGGCTCAAACCGATCATCGGCAGAGCCCAACCAATCACAGCTGCAATCAGCACCACCGAAAGCTTCTGCGGCATGCCAAGATAGAGCCAACTCTGGATCAGGGTTCGTGGCATGGAGCCAGCAGGCGGACGCCGCTGCCACCAGATGCGATAGCCATAGATAATCATACCAATCAGCGCCAGGCCCAACAAAGCCATAACAATCTGATTGGCGACACCAAACAGCACGCCCATATGCAGATCAATCCCCCAGCGAATGAGCTTGGCAATGATCGGGAATGTTTCGAAATCAGCCCGGCTGATTACCTTCATATCCCGCGGATCGATAGCAATCGTATCAACCTGTGTCGGCCATGAGCGATCATACTCACGGACCAGCCAAGCCTGATCAGCATTGCGCGGAATACGAATTTCCAGCATTGGCGATTGAAGACCGGACTGTCGTGACAGGAGATTCACGGCATCCAGCTGGCTGACGTAATCGATTGTCGGTGCAACAGAACTTTGATCCTGATGGCCTCCGTGGTCATGATGTTCGGCATGCGGATCGGCCATCACAGCAGGTTTGTCGAGTGCGGTCGAAACGGACGGTGTTATCCACCCGACTGCCGCGCGAAAATCGTCAATCCGCCCGCCTGCCAATTGCGACCAAGTCATGCCTGTCGCCGAAAGAAAGACTAAGCCTGCAGCGATCCAGATGCCAATCTGGCTGTGCAAACGCCTCGTACGCAGATGCACATTTTCTTTGGCTTTTGAGCTACGCCGGATATCCCGCTTCCACCACCAGAGCAGAACACCGCCGAGCGCTGCGACCCACAGCCAGGAAGCGGCAAGTTCGCTGTAATAGCGGCCGAAATCCCCAAGCATGAGATTGCGATGCAGATAGTCGATCGACGCGCGCAATGGCAGCACTCCGCTCGTGCCATAGACGACCAGATCGCCCCTGATTGCCAGCGTAATTGGATCGACAAAAATTGCTCGGCTTTCAGAATCACCCAGACCCGGCACGCTGAACATAACGCGTGTGTTCCAGCCTGGGCCTGTCGATGGGCGGATAGCAAACAACCTCGGATCGTCACCGATAAAATCGCGGGCGGCCTTAACCTGATCGGCCAAGGGCTGCACCGTTCCCAGGGATGCTGTGCGCAATTGATCGCGATAGACGATATCTTCGATTTGCGGCGTCAGCACATAAAGCGTGCCCGTGATCGCGGCGATCAGGATGAATGGGCCAACAAATAGCCCAACATAAAAGTGTAGCCTTGTGATGAAGGCCTTTAAACTCGAACCGGCAACGCGCGTTGTCTCGGCAGGACTGTTCTTCGATTGAGTGTTTGGCAGAACAGCATCGGTCATGGCTGCACCTCATTTCGTGCAGCACATTCGTGTAGATAAAAAGAAAACATTGGCATCTCCAGCCAGTGTGAAACAGCCGGACGGCACGCAACTGCGCTTCAGTTAAAGTGAGCACGGCTGCGAAACGCCGGAATTGAATCATGCATCAGCTGAAAATGTAGGCGGGCCTCTGGGGAGATAGGTTTCGGCCAGAAAATTAGGCGGACCGTGCACCACAAGTCGCACAACATGATAACGGGCGACCAATACTGCGTGGTAGGCAAACGACAGCGTTTGAGCGGCGAGACCAGCACCGACAGCACACGCTGCCTGACAAAGTGTCGAACAGCACGAACGCGCAAGATCCTTGAGCGGAGCTTCATCGCCATTGGCTTGACCTTCATGGATCGAGCAAATGACTGAAGTTTGGCCATTGGACCACGCAACCATCGAGGCTTGTGCGTAGGAGGTTATGATCCCCTGAAACAGAATGACGAGCACGATTGATGCCGCCCAAAGGGCTGCTTCAAACTGATTGCCAATTATTCTGGCTTTGAGGCTCATAATCGCTCATCTCATCCCCTGATGAGATTGTCACTGCGACAAATACGAGAACCAGACGAGGAAGAGCCCCGTGAGCTTATTTTTTCCGCCCTTCAAGCACAGGGATGGTCGGTGTGACACCGGACTGAGGCTTTCCGCGAGGATCATCGGAACAATCAAACTGATAGAGTTGTGGTGTCGGTAACGGCTTAATCCCAAAAAGAGGCTGGGCAACAGGAAGGCTCGACTCTCCGGTTCCGGCCAATGGAACCAGATTACAACTCACCGGAGCCTTTGAATCAGCATTGGCAGCACTGCACGACAGTACAACGGCAGGTAGAGCAAAAAATCTTAAAGCAAGGCGCATTATTATTCCTTAAACAATTATGCGCAATCTAAGGAAATCGTCTGCCAGCGGTATCGCAATGCTTTGCCGCCCCAAAAAAGGGAACAACGATGCCGGGAACTTTTGGAAAACACTGACGAATGATCTGGCTGCCACGTGTAAAACGATGACGACCTTTAAAACGTGTTTTGTATGTTCGGCTAAATCATTGAAAATGGTGAGCGCGCAGGGATTCGAACCCTGGACCTACTGATTAAAAGTCAGTGCATAAAGTGTTATTTTTCAATGTCTTATAAGCGTCATGTGTCATTCATGTGCCAAACTATCATCATGCGAGAGTTTCTGCAATCTTATCGAACGCAGCTTTATGATCGTCCGATGGGAACAGGTGCCCATATCGATTCATGGTGATCGCATAGCTCGCATGGCCTGCCAGAGTCTGCACCGCTTTTGGTGAAAGGCCAGCCTCGATCCAAGTCGAAATGGCGAAGTGACGAAGAGCGTGCCATCCGATATCTTCAACCTTTGCACTTTTGATCATCGACTTCCAATCTCGTTTCATGAAGTTGGTGTGACGCACAAACCCGCCCTTGCTGTCGGTGAAAACAAAGTCGTCAGGCTCGCTATGCTTTGATTCACTCTTCCAAGATTTCAACTGTTCGATCATAGCCTTACCGATCGGCACGGTGCGACGCCCTGCAGATGACTTTGTCGTGTCAAACTCACCGTATGCATCCACGCGAGTTTCGACCGAGACAGAGCCTTTTTTCAGATCCAGATGCACCCATCGCAGTGCCCACTGCTCAGAAGCTCGCAAGCCTGATGAAGCAGCAAACTTAATTCGAAGCGCTAGTTTCTCGTCAGAATTTTTCAGGATTATTGCCAGAGCCGCTTTTGACGGTGGCGTGACCCTTTCTCCGGCCTCATCGCGCTTGCCAATAACTCGCACGCCTTTGGCGACATTTACGCCGACTTTATCCGTTTCGACGCCATGCTTCAAAATGCGGCTCAGTGTTCCGAGAACCCTCCGCGTAGTAACAACGCCGGCCGATGCGTCGCGCATTTCATTCCTGAGCTTTATCACGTCCGCTGTCGTCAGTTCTGACAGGGTTTTGGTTCCGATACCTTTCGTGAACCCGACAGCGCTTTCTTCTTTCGGATCAATCCAATTATCTATGTGCTGCTTTGTAGTGCGCAGATACGACTGAACAACGCTTTCACCGCGTTTGTTGCGCTTTTCCATCTCTTCATAATAATCACGACAGACATCAGCAACAGTCGTCTTTTGAGCTGCTTCCTTATAGGTCGCCGCGCCTGTCTCAGTCATGAGATCAGCAAGGCGAGCTTCGGCTTCCCGTTTCTTTGCGTATTGTTCGCGGTGGCGTTTCCCATGCCTGTCAGTGAAATCCAACTGCCAAGCCTCATGTTTTCCGCTCGCATTTTCCCACGAGCGCTTCTTTATTTTCGCCAAGAATGATCTCCTGATATTCTAGGCACACACTATATTCCGGCACATGATCTCGCAAGAGAAACTAAATCTTGACTCTTAATTCGTACTGGAACATAACAAGAACATTGGCGGCGGTAATAAACAAGCAGGAGAACGCCATGAATGCGGTTGCTGAAAACTACGACGATGAGATTGAATTGGTTCTCGCCTATCACAAAGGCGATATGCGCGCCGCTATGGAAGCGCTGTTGAAAGACCGGGATTTCCTCATCAAAGAAATTGAGTACGCCAGCCTCGCCATGTCTCTTGGTTTTTCACGTGGCTGGAAACCGACGGTGTTTACGAGATGAAAGCGCTGCTCAACCAGATTTCCGATTATCGTTTCCAAGTGGCGCTGCCCGAATCGTATGCGCTCAAGTTTGAGCGACGATCAGTCCATCTAGACGCAGATCGCCTCGGAGTGCATTCGATACACCACATGGCGAAAAAGGCTGGGATACATTTCTGTGTGTTCAGCTTTTCAGACGAACGCAGCAGGAATGCGTTCATGCGCCGGCATGGCGGTAAAGTATTCGAAACGTCTGAGTGGGAGCAGGTTGTCGTAGAGTGACGGGTTTTGCCCCTTGACATACCCTGCATGCCAGAACATTTTAGGAACATTCGTATTAAGAGGTATATAAAGAGATCCATGGCAATCAAGTTTACAAGCTCACCCGACCGTCAACCGGAACCCAAAGTGGGGAAAGGGAAAGCTTCTAAAAAGAAATCTGCTAACTCGTCGAAAGACAATGCGGAGCTTGATCTCAACACCGAGGGAAAGTGAATTGAATGGCAGCTGCTCGACTGATCGTGGTTGCGGCTTTTGATAAAAACGATGACGGTGAACTGATTCCAGCATTTGACCCTATAGCCTTTGAAACGGAAGGCCGCGCTATGAAGTCAGCTCTTACGCTGGAAGGAAAACATGCAGGGGTCGTAGCATGGAGTAGAGAGGCCGATCCGGACATTGGCGAATATGGACCTCCAGCCATTATTTTCCAATATGGCGAAATTCCCGATATGGAATGAGCAAATAAAAAACCGCCCCGAAGGGCGGCTTTCTTTATGCTGCTCGCTGTTCGATCGCCTTCAATCTTTCAGCAAAAAAATACGATCTTGTTCAGGTCATACAGCCGGCTGGCCGCGTCCTTCTCACCAAAGCGATAGCAAGCCTTAAAGATGTTGCCGAGCGCAAAAGACATGCCTTTGTGCTCAATAAGGTCGTTTAGTTCGCTCGCGCCTTCTGGCAACTCGTAATAGCTGGTTGAGCCGCCGTCTGATTTGATAGCGCTGGCGGATCGTAGGTCGAGATCGGTTAAATGCACAGGCTTCGGCAAGGGCTGCTTTGGTCTATCCAACTCACCCCGGGTGATCTCACGATCAATCCTTGCGTCTGGCACCATCATACACCCTCCCCTCACTTTACGCTTCGGCTCCTCAAACTTCTCTGTAATAGGCCCGTCTGCGAGTAAGCCACGAAGCGACGACAAACGATCCGCAACAAGCGGACGGAATCGGCTCGCAGCAAAAAGGTGGGTTTTCGTAACCGAATTGTGGGCAGGTGCCGCGATCAACGCCCTTGAGCCGAACGCCAATATAAGAGCCGTGAATGTAATGTTCGAAAGGGCCGATCCAAGCGATCTCGTAAATCTCACCTTCCTTAACCTCGAGATATTGCTCGAAGCCAACGACGGAGTTGATACAGACAACTTTTTGCCCAACTTGGAATTGGTTCATGCGTCGTTCCAATCAAAGGTTAGCGCTGCTGCTGCGGTCGCGATAGAAAGCATTAAAACCGCAATGCCTGTACCGGGTATCGGCAAAGTGAAGGCAAGTGCTAATGCGGCTCCGGTTACGACATAAAGTGCCCTGGATGGTTTCATGCTGCGGCCCTCCTAATTTCGTAAGTCGCACCGTCGCCAAACGGCTTAATGCCCGTCACAATAAACACGCAGGAACTGTCTGAAAGTTTAACCTTACTCCCCACATGGATTTCGGGAACGATGGGACGTGTAACAGTGAATGATTCAACAGAAGGCAGCCAAATTGGATCGTCTTCCTTTGTCATGCCACTGCCCTCGTCTCAATGCTTCGATACTCGACTGCCACATCGTGCAGTCCGGCTCGATCGATGCCCATCTTCATGCCGCCGCTGATACTACGATCAGAGTAAACAACGCATTTCGTTGCCACGCGATACCAAGAAAGACCGGCCTCAATGCCTAACGAGCGCTCATCAGGCTGCATATCGTCCAGAACTTGCGTATGCAGCAAATGGCTGGCAATCGGTGCTTCGCCTCGCCGCAGGCTGTCTAGAAGGCAGGCGCGTGCGTACGCGGTGTTGGCTTCCACGTCGCCGCTGTAAGGCGTTTCGATGATGACGAGGTCGGCAGGCGGCTTCACAGGCGCGAGATTGATTACCCACCCTGTGTTTTTCCAGACGCCATCCTCATTTCTAATACTTAGTGCGATGCCGTTGTTATTGAATGTTATCCGCGTAGCTGGCTCTGCTATGGGCCGCCCTTCAACAGCCGCGCGTGCGGCTTCGTCTTCGGGCCCTTCGATCCATTCGTCTCCCGGCCTGTTTACGCCGTATAGTTGGTGCAACTCCATATGCTCTCCTCGTGTTGTGGTGAAACGCCGCTTGGTGGGCGGCGTTGTTGGTATTGTCTGGATGCGGTTTCCAAGCCTACACTGAGAAACAATCAGGGAGGCCGATATGCAAATATTAGAAGCCAAGTACATTGGGAACTCAGCATCCATCACAGTGCAATTCTCCGGCAAGAAGGTGGTCGTGGAATATGGCCCAATAGCTCCGCCATTAGACGCAAAAATGCATTCCCCATTCATCGATAATGTAGATCTGGCCATCAAAGAAATTTTGGCACAAACCAATCAACTTGAGACTGAAATTCGAGCGGCAGTTGTAGACTATCTAGCGTCCCAAAAGGGATGACGGTTAGGCTGCAACCCTTTGACTTACCACATTATCATTCGCCGCCGCATATTTCCCTGCAACCATTTCAGGACGGAGAGTAAGGCGTGACACTTCTCCGTGTAGTTTTGAATAAGTGATAATCTTCGCGCTTCTGCCCGAAAGCCAACCTCCGCCCGCAGCATAAGCATCAGGAGCGGCAAGTGTTTCATGGCGTTCTACATACATCAGGCCTGATTTGCGTCCTTCGTCAGAATGCAGATGACCAATGTGTGCATAGGCATATTTGCTGCGGCCGTACATTTCGCGAAACTTACCGGCTAGCGTTGCATCGACATTGTTGACGCCACGCTTGTGACCGTGATGTGCAAAGATTGCAGTGCTGCCCCACTCATATGCATAGTAGAGGCTGGGAGAGTTATCGACGGTAATGCGCGGTTCATTCTCATACATCGCCGCCAGCATTTCCCGAAGCCATGCAGATGAGGCCGGATCGTGGTTGCCCTGCGCCATAATGATATGCACATGCCAGTGCTTTTGAAGCAACATATCAATCACACGACGTACCGTGCGGATGATCACTCGGATGATCTTCTGTAAACGTGAGTCCGAATCCAAAACATGCCTGCTTGCAGGCGTTACTGTTTCCATGCTGTCGTAGTGAGCAAGGTCGCCCAATTGCGCAAATACGGCAGTATGAGCGTCCGGAGCCAAATCGATCGAGGCGGCGAACCAATCCGTCACAAGTTGCTCGGCAATCTCAATGTCATAATCAGCGCCAGTTTCTTCACGCCAAGCCAACATGCCGAAATGCGCATCCGTCAAGCAGAAGAAATTCAACAAATCCTCGCGACACCCCTTCGGTGCTGGCATGATCGATACGCGCGGTAGGTCTTCCTTCAGCGCTTCAACCATGGTTGTGATTGCAGCCCGCTGTTGGTCGGCGCCCGCACGCTCCATTATATGTTGCGTGACAATGCGCCCTTCGCTGTTAACGAGCGTCGTCTTGCCTTTTACCGCCAATCCGGCAGTAGCCTCATAAACCGGACCAGCCTCTTTCGTCTGGCGCATGTATGTGCCGTTAGGCGTTTCTGTCAGGCTTTTGATTGCGTAACCGGGCAGCGTTTCCTTCGGACCCATCAGCCCAAGCTCAGCCGCGCGTTTAATGCTGTCGTGAAAAGCAGACTTCTTGACGCCACATGCGGTCGCAGCCTTCGTTATCGTGCCGTGCTGCTGATACGCAGCGACACGGCGGGCTAGTTCTTGTTTTGAAAGCATTTAGTGTCCTCTAGCGGCAATCATGGCGTCGGCAATCTCATACGCAGCTTTAGCCGCATACGTAGTGGCGGCGACCCCATCATCTTTTGCGCATCGAGATATGATTGCTTGGGTCTGTCCGTTTGAATAAAGGGCACCCATTGCAATTCCCGCAAAATGATCACGTAGTGTCATGCCATGGCTAGCGTCCGGACCTTTCCAGCCGCCGTTCCAGTCTGGTGAAGGAAAGGCGTTGCCACCCGTATTTACGCGCGCACCCGCGCCCTGTGCCTGTTCAGACATACAGTCTCCTCGTGTTGGTTGGTTTACGGGTTGGTGGCCCGCAATTTGTCATTGTGGTGGAAGTGAAAGGGGGCGTCAAGTATGATGTGTGAAATTTAGGATTCGGGGGGAATTTGCATGTCTAAGGCGACAATCGGACTTTGCGCATTTTGCCAGAAAGAGAAAAAAGCTCTCCAGATCACATGCAATTCCTAACAGCTATTTTCGATCCGCAAAGAGTAATGGTCAGGCGGTGAAATATAAAACTGACAACTCTCCAAATAGCTTAACGCAAGCTAGCGGTGACTGCCCGATGCTCTGCGCTGAATGTGAGAGCCATTTCAATGTCAATTTTGATATTCCACTGCAGCAAATTATTGAAAAATTAGATAGACAACGAACTATATGTGCTAACGACGCTCGTTCATTTTCTCGTGCAATGTTATCAGTTGCTTGGCGAGCCAGTAAAAGTTACGCTGAGTTTTATCAGAATTTCAAATTATCCCGTCATCACGAGGATCAAATCAAATCTCTTTTTTCGGATAATTCACACAAGTCATTGGCTCATTATGCCGTGAGAATAAGCCGCTTATTTGATCATATTCACGGCAATGACGTCAATTTAGCAAAGATAATGCTTTCGCCACGCATCCTCCGAAACAAGAATGGCGTAAACCTTACGTTTATGTTCGGAGGCTGCTTTATTGAAATACTGTCGCCACGTCCTCCACGTCCGACAGCTGTTAGTGAGCACTACCTAAAGACTGGACTGGGGAAGAACAATATTAGAACGATAAGTGTTTATGCGGTGCCAGGGTACGGTGAAAACATGTTGCGAATGCTTGAGAAGGATCGCGAAGATCATGTCACTCCATCCTTCCGTCGTTTTACCGCGCCCAACTGAATCGCTCACCCCCTCGCCCGCGTCGTCTTCTGTTCAAACACACGATCCATGCGCTCGGTCAGCCCATCAATGCGGTTTGCAACGCTTTCGATGGCGCGCATGATCTGCGAGGTTTGTTCCTGCATCCCGGCCTTTGTGGCGAAGGTTTCGGCCGCACGCAGCTTATAGTCTGACAGCTCCTGCCGCGTCAGTGCGGCAAGTTCTGTGGCAGCTTCTGCTTTAGCTCCGCACTCCGATCGCACAGTCTTGATGTGGCCTTCGATGTATTTCCAAAGGCCAAACAGAAAGCCGAACAGCATCACAATGAAGCCGACGACGCCCATTATTTCAGTGCCAGTCATTTCTCATTACCCATCAATTTGTTCATTACAGCATCCCTCAAGGCCGTACCCCGCACAGCTTTTCCATTTTCTCATTCTCGACCAGTATCTGGCGCTTGGTTTCCGACGTGTCGTCATGGCTGGCGTAGATCGCTCGTGCCACGTCGCAGTAGTTACCGCTTGTCGCGCATCCACTTAGCAAGCCGAGCGTCAACAGCGCTGTCATCAAGACGGCTGATTTCATTTTCTATCTTCCGTGCTTTGGTTGCGGATTGTGCGGCGCGCTCGGTCTGAGCCGTTTTGCTGTCAGACCTGCCTTTTAGATACGCGCCGACAAGGACGGCCAGCGCCGCGCTAAGAACAACGGCGTAGCCTGTCAGCTTGGAGCGTAGGGCTAAGAGGAAGGTCACGTCTGCTCCCCCGTAAGAAGCAAAGACTTCGAACCGTCGCGTTCGCGGCGGATCAGATACCCGTCGCGTGTTTCAGTGACGCCTTGCGCGAGAGTTAAGCGCACATCAGTCCAATGCTGGACCGTGCCGTCGATCGTAACTGCAGCAGTCTGAGCATAAACATCGTAGTCAATCACGATCCTCACGTCGCCACCCTCTTAAGTTCGAGCCTGCCCGTATGCCAAAGCCAGAAACCGCCGCCCAAGGCAACCACGATCAAGGCAACTGTCAGGAAGGCCCATGGATTAGAAACTGCGCCGATAATGCCGGTAACGAACGTACCGCCACCAGCTGCGACGATGGTCTGCACCGTCTTATCCTTGAGCAAGGGCACGTCATCAGGCTTGGCGTCTTCAACAGCAGCCGCTTTCATTTCACGCGCAGCGATAAGGCTGTCGAGGAAGTTGCGGTAATAGCCGGCGATAAGCGTAGCCTTATCGATGCCATTGACGATCGCTCGCGCTCCTTCCGGATCTGCTTTGCCCTTGCCGAAATAATCCCCCTAGCTTACGGCCCGTGAACTTGCCCAGCACCATGCCTTCAAAGAGGACGCGGATCGCCGTAGCCAGCTCCAGCGCTTTTTTCAGGCACATCGGCGATACCGAATTTCTTGTAATTGTCCTCGCCAGTGATATGAGGCAGGCCGCGTCCTCGATAAGTCCATCCGTCATTGACGCTGTCGTTACCCATGCGGCCGCCGTAGACCTTGTTTGCTAACTTCTGAGGCTGTCGCACATATGGTTCTGCCGCAGCAATAGTCGCAAACCGCTTGGGCCAAACCTGTCTGATACGTGCCGCTGACGTATAATTTAGGTTTTCCTCATTTGGCTGCATTTTGCCGCCAGTTTCATGAAAGACCGTTGCAAGAATATACGCGATCTGCTCATCGGGTAGATTACGACGCTCCGCTTCAGCCAAGATAGCCTCTGTGCCACTAACCTGAGCCTGGCTCAAACGGCCGCCAAAAGGCGCGCGCCTCGCATACGCGAAGAACGTTGTTTTGTTCATTTGATTGTCCTTGGAGTTTAAACGAGCAAATGCGCCGCCGCGTTTATGCGTCGTGCCATTGTGTTTTCCTTAGATTGTGATTGTGAGGGTCTTGAAACCGATAGATTTTTGACTAAATCGAAGCCGTCATTCCAACAATAGCGTTCGATCAAATGGAGGTTTCGATGAGCGACCGTTTGTTTGACAGTCCTGTTTTTGTGAAGGACGGCCCTTACCTTATACGTGAGATTGCCAGCATCGGAGATGCGCTAGATTTTCTCTACGAGTGGCCCGAGTATGACCGTGGCCTCATTTACGAAACCGCTTGGAAAGCGTGCTGCGACAGTCACGATGGCATCAAACCAGTGAAAGTGGCAGAGAGCGCCATTCGAGGTTTCGCCAAGAAGAACGGAATTCTCGAAAAACCAGAAGTTGCGATCCCTTGGATGAAGGGCAAAAAATCAGGAGGCGGCCTAGTTCAGGCTTGAAAGCGCATCATGATTTGGGTTTTGCTATTTGAAGCGGCTATTCTTGCTACGCTGTCATATGTGGTAGCCTTGATCGGCTGGAAAGAGATCAGGTACTACATGAACAACCGACGTAAACTGTAACACTAGTTTTAAATCAAACCCCGGTCCCATCGCCGGGGTTTTGTTTGTTTCCTCTTTTAAGATATCGTTATGAAAGAGCGTCTTCACTCACCCTGACTGGTGCCTTACATTGTTAATGCGCACCGTCCCAAGCCCCCCGCTTACTCCTCGGTGCGCAGAACCCCGGCATGGTCCTCCAGCCGGGGTTTTTATTTATCAAGAGCTCGAGTAATGTCGAACAGCGTTGAGGTAAATGCGAATCAGCCTTAGCGCAGAACCCCGGTGGGCTTTGCGGTCGCCGGGGTTTTCTTCATTCCAGGGTGGGTGTAAGCTTGGCGAGCGCAGTTCATCTTCGAGACGCGACTGGAGACCTGCGTAGCCCCCGGCTTTCTGGGAGGTCAGTCGGGGGTTCTACAGGAAGGGAGGACTGATGAGCCAATTGCGAGAATTTATTACTTCAGATATCGGACAGATGATTATCGGCGGGTCAGCGCCCATTCTGGCGGTGGTGTTCTTGGTGTTGCTTGCCCAAAACCGCCGCATTCGCTTCTGATACCCAGACTGCAAAGAGTTCTTATTAATTATTTGGCGCTAGCCTTCCTGAGCAATTGTCAGTTCCAAAACGAGAGTCGGTAAGCTTTTTTTGATTGAATTTCATGCTTTGCCTACGGGGGGAGAATGTATCACACGCATCTGGAAGACTTCGAAGCTCTGATGATTATCGTTGCACTGGTTGTTATCGGTTGCATTTCCAAAGGAAGCCTCTGACTTCCTTTCGGCATGAAACCGCCTCAATGGCGGTGTCACGCACTTATTCGTTGTTCAATTTGATTGCCTCAAATCGTAATCATGATAATTAGCCACTTTTACAGGCCAATGATCTACGACGTTTTGCAGCAAGAATAGCCAGACCGAACATTGAGTAGGGTAGAATGACCAGAATAATGAGAGAGTGGAGCGAGACAGAGGAAAAGATTGCTCAGGATACGGTTGATAAATTCCACAAAGTTTTGAATGCAATGCTAGCGGAAAAGAAGATGACACATGCTGATTTAGGCGCGGCTTTAGGTGTAACAAGGGCTCGCGCTAGTCAACTTCTCGGTCGTAATACTAACCCATCCATGCGTTACACCGCATTAGTTCTTCACCGACTAGGCTATACGCTGGAAATCAAAAAAATAAAATCCCGTCGCCGTAAGTGATCTACATAGGGGGCATATTCAACCAGCTGCGTTGCATTGATACCAATTGTAACGTCATATTTGCAGGGTTGGCTTTTCAGTAACTCCTGTATAAATGCTGTTAGCGCAGACTGAATATTTTATGCAGATTGTGCAGCCCCTGTGCGTTGTGGGAGATGCGCAGGAGGCGTTTATTTTTTATATTTTTTGATAATCCGCACGAAGAAATACATATGTTGGGCTAATTGGGAAAAATGCTTCAGAAGAACTCTGAAAAGATTCCATATCTAGCAACTTAAGTTGATATTTGTCTTTAGATATCCCGGCTCGATAAACTATAGGATGCGACGACGATACAAGCGAAGCAAATTCGTTGACTCGTTCATCCCAAAATTCGGTGAATATTGCCCTTGGTGGACAGTCTTTGAGAGATTGATATGCACCGTTGATGACGTCAATTTCCGCGCCTTCAACATCCAGCTTCCATATATCAAAAGGACCACTTTGCAAACTATCGATCGTGATTGTCGGAGTAGTGATAAATTTAACATCGTCCCCAAATATGTGCGAGAACTTTGCAATCACCGCACTATCATATGTTGAACCTTGATTGTGCGTTTTCGAGATCGCTATATCGACGAATGCGCCTGAACGTTGGCTCAGCGCAGCTTCGGTAACAGATATTCTGGCATCACCTAACCGCCTTATTCTTTCAGACAACCACGGCAACGCTTCCACACATTCGACAAAAGATGCACCAGAATGCAGGAATTGAAGCGCAGTCAACCCGATATTAGCACCACCGTCCAGTATCCGGTCTCCCTGCCTCACGAACCGTTCCATGAGTAAGGTATCAATATCGTATTGAGGATAGCGGAGTGGTGTACTCAAACATGCCGCGTATCGACGCTCATGAATATTACACAGATCCAATATGATCTTATTCTGGCCGACTTTCAGAGTAACATTTCCCTGATCGCGAAGGATTTCGTCAAGATCGGTGCAAAATCCAACTTCAGATTTCCCCTCATGCGTGATGAGAAACTGAGATATTAATTTACGAAAAAATCTCACAATCTCTTCCTTGCTTCCAATACACGCTCTAATTGTTAGATATTTTTTTGAATCGATATTACTGTTATCTATAATATCCTATCGCTTTTCTAAATAACAACTGAGGAAAATCCGATTTTGTTGAATGAACAGACACAAATCGTTGTTGAATTACCCACCGACTGGATGTTGAACCCCGTCGACGGCGCACGCCACAGGATTTTCCTGACCAATGTTATGGGTGCACTTTCAAAACTGCATCCGTCAATTGTCGTACGGGATGTTCCTTGGGGTACTGACCTAGTTGAAAGATCCCCCTCCGCCAGACGGCGTACTTTTTTCCTTTCACTCTGTCGGAAAAGTGCGTGGAGTTTGGCGCTTAAAAGAAGCCGCCATACCGCCCTTATACGCTATAGATCGAACTGGTCACTCTGGCTGGTCTGAGATTGCTAACGACAAAAAGCTCCAAGAGAAGGCATATTCATTTGATCTAGAAAAAAGCAAAGTTGATAATAAGGAATTACAAAGAAAGATTTCAATTAGATAAAATAAGCAAATATCCGCAACCCGGTTTGTTTGATCAAGAAATTAGGGACTATGTATTCATTCCTCTTCAAGTTCAATCTGACCCAGTAGCTAAGTTTGCTGATATTGATGCGTTAACCATTCTCAAGTCGGCATCAATTCTTTCGCTCGAAACAGGTATACATGTCGTTGTCAAAAGGCACCCATACTGCGATAGTGACGCGATAGCAGCATTCATCGAAAGTGCCACGGCGGCGAACCCCTTTTTTCATACCAGTCAAGCCAATGTACATGATCTCATTGAGCATTGTTCATCAGTTATTGCTGTAAATTCGGGAGTTGGTCTCGAGGCGCTCATTCATGGAAAACCTGTCTATGCTTGTGGACTTTCCGAATGGTATCCCGCAAGCCATCGCATAAAAGACGCTGCAGAACTTCGCCTGGCATTTCACGAGATTCAACCTGAGGCAGATAATAAATCTATAGCTTACCTGGGATATCTTCTTTCCGAATACTGGATTGACGGTTCGGATTTCCGAGTAGTTTCAGAAAGATTGAAACGCTGTTTAAACGAATCCCCCATCAGCGATATTAAGGTGGCACCCATTGCTCCTAAGAAGCTGAAAGTGTGCGGCGAAGTTGGAGAGTTGGAACGCCGGTTAGCGAGGGTGATGACCGATCTTAATTACTTCAAAGATGAGAATGATCAACTTAAAAGAACGGAGCTAACAGATCGAGAGTACACGCAACAAATTTTAGAAGAACTGTCTGCCTTAAAGAAACTCAATGGATCTCAATCTTTACAAATTACTGAGATCCAAAAGAAGCTGAGTACCGTGAAATCAGAAAACATCCGATATCAAAATCTAATCGGAAAAATAAGAGACAAGCCTCTTAGCAGTGCGATTAAGCTTCTCGCAAATAAGCTGGGGAAGTAACCCCTCAGCTCATCTGTTCTAAATTTCGACCTGAAAGCATTCTTTCGCGATAATCATCTTTGAGGTCTTCGCGTATCAACGATAGAGCCCAGCGATGAGTGGCCGCTTCTATCGGACCCAAGTGGTTCAACAATTCACCATCATATTTTGTCTCGATTACTTGATAGAGATAATCAAATATCTCGAAGTGAATGTATAGACGCTCATCGTCGAAACTCACGTCCTGGCCTGGCCTACCCATTCTATAGAAATAATGCGCATCAGGAATTACGACAACGGACTGCGCTAAACTTAGAGCGAGGTAGGCAAATGGCAGATCGTCAAATCGCTTCAACGAATTATTGAATCTTAGATCATATTTATTCAAGAAGTCACGCCTGTATATACGTCTCCAAATAGAGGGTGAATTGAAAATAAAATCCGGTTTGAAATTCGTTTCATATGGGAAGATTAGAGGCAATCTTATTGGCTCGTTACCGAAATTCGTTTTACTTCCACCGCTTTCGTAAGCTTCTACGTATCCGCACTGTCCAATATCTTTGAAACCTGGAAGTACTGCATTCAACAAATCCTCGAACATATACGGAGAAACCCAATCGTCACCGTCAACAAAGCCGACATAATACCCACTTGCTTCAGCGAGGCCAGCGTTACGCGCGGACGCACAACCGCCATTCTCTTTATGAATTACTTTAATAATTTCCGGGTAACGGCTTGCCCAATCATCTGCAATTGCACCTGAATTGTCTTTAGCACCGTCATCGACGACAATAATTTCGATCTCCTTCAACGTCTGACTTGAAAGGGTTTCCAAGCACTTAGGCAGATAATTCTCGATGCCGTACGCAGGAACTATGACCGATACATATTTTTGCAACCCCTTTACGGATTTCGCTAAGCTCATCTCACTGGACAAAGATCGGACATAGAATAGATCGGCGACGCAAGATAAATCTCTATGTAATTGATATGGCGACCTACAAAGTGAGCCAAACGCACCGCAAAGATAACCTATTTTTATTTTAACCGAACCCAGTTCGGTAATAAGCTCATCTGTAAAATAGTGTTCATCAACCCTACAGAAATCGACACCATCCACTCCAAGTCTCTGAAGAGACACCATTAGTTCATCAACGTTATTGACAGCAATATCGCCACACTGCGCGACATCAATCTTGCAATCCCACGTAATGATCCGAGCGCCGGGGTAGTTGGCTTTGACAAACTCAATCTCTAAACCGGATCGCGCTCCTAGAAACAGGCAAACTGGACGAGGTGAAACTGGAGCAGTCAGGGGACCATAAAACTCACTTAATATGCGACCCAAATCAGCCTGAACGCTTGAAGCTATATCCGAGCGGCGTTTCAAACTGCCAGCAACTCTTTCCCACAAATATGACATTATCTTCCGACCATCATGTTTTTGATTTTTCTAGTAGGTGCTTTAACTAACGAAATGATGCTTCGCTTTATGAGTCGCGCCGGAACCATCGGAAAATCTTTAATAGTTTGTAGTTTAGATTTGTGTTCGAACACAACACTCTCAACTTCGGACAATGCAGAAAGTGGTTGATCTTCCAAATTAACACCGACCAAGGACTTCAAAGCTCGGCCATCTTTGTTCGCTGAAAATTCGCAGAACTGTGCCTCAGCCATATTCTCCGAATATCTTTCCTTATAGATCAACCACCAGATGCTTGGTATTTTCGTAATCGAATCTAAAAATATATCAATAAACTCTGACCGCATATTCTTCGGGCATTCGGTGGCGCACCAGTGCACTAATCTAGCAAGCTGTCCACATAAACACGCCCCCGCTTCGGTAGACAAATCGCCAATATAGGCACTCTCGGAGATTTGCTTTACAGAGTGCAAGATATCGAAACGCGTCGCGCCTTTTGATGCCGTAATCTGTCCAGCTCTATCTATACGATATATTAGCAGACATTCGTTGAGCAAACCTACGCGCGATGCCCTTGCTATCGACGCTGCATGGGGGGCTACATCCTCAAAGTGCACCCCTTCTGGGAATTTTTCTACGCTTTGATCGAAGAATTTTTTATTGTAGAGTCTAATTACCGCGCTCGGCTCAACACGGAATAATCTTCCTTCTCGGCTGGCGTTTGTCACTTTGAAGTGGTCGCCACCTAAAATTGAATTAATTATGTCATGATCCCCGAATTTAGAGGTACGCATAGTTAAGTTACTAAAACGTCTAGCTCTAGCAATTATGACATCTAAACTATTCAATTCCGCCAACTGTACCATTGTTGGATAAGTGTATGAACAGGCGTAATCATCGCTATCGAAAAATGTAATGTAACGCCCTCTTGCCGCGGACGCCCCTGCATTCCTAGCCGAACCAAGCCCACCATTTTCTTTTATGATATAAACGACATTGAAATCGTTACTACTAATCCATTTTAGTATTGCCTCATGCGATCCATCTGAGCTACCGTCATTTACAACAATTACCTCATAATCATCATCAAACGATGAAACAATGGACTGCAGAGTTTCTACCACATACTTTTGCGTATTGTAGACCGGCACTACTACCGAAAGTAATGGTGTTTTTCCTGTCAGCCTTGATAAGAATACGTTCTGTTTTATCAGGCCATGCCCATCTACGACCGTCATGCCGACCGCCATATTCTGATAAGAATCGCGACAATCACACTAGACAAACCAAAAGAGAACACGACAATAGACGCCGAGGCTAAAAAATCCGACCCATATTTTACTGCATCAAACCTACAAAAAAAGAAGACCAAAAGCCCGAAGACCGTTAAGATCAATCCATTCCTACCACGCATCATCAACCCACTGCCTCCAACAACGATAAATGCAACCTTATTATCCGTCGTGCGGCCACATTTCAATGTCTGAGCTGAGTTTCCCCTTGGGTCAACTTCACTTCAAGCTCTTCAATCCTGGACAACATAACCTTACACGCCTCCACGAGCACAGCCGCAGCCACACCACCAGTATCAAGCGCCAGCACATCGGTGATTGTCGTGCCGTCTGGCAACGTCTTCTCTTTTTTCGCTGACCTGTGAGCATCCAGGAACTGCCTTTTCTGCATCCTGTGCAATTAGGCCAATACCGTTTGTACCTGTGTCAATGCGGGTCCAAGTACAACCGTTTAACTTTTTTAGAGCTTCAAGAGGGTCAGGGATATTCTTAATATCAGTTTTTTAATCGTCCGTCAGAAGAGTTGACCCAAGAACCAGAGCTTGCGTAAGCACTACCATTTCCCCTGAAGTTGAAGAAAACGGAAGGTGTGCCTGATGCATTGGTGATAGCTGTTGTTAATCCGTGCCAAATGCCGTGTTGTATTTCGAACCAAGATGTTGCGCTGAACACCCCCGAATTACCGTAACGTATGTTACGTGAGTATCCTCCACCTGACGGGCCTGCATTGTCAACCTCACCTAGATTAAGAGCGAACACACCCGCAGCAATTGGCTTCGACCAAACGTAGGTACCAGTAAGTCCACTTTCCCCGGCTTTGTTAAGAGCACCGATAGTGCCGCGCACGGTTGCTGCGTCACCATCATCCAAAATTGACCGAGCAAAAGCTGTCAGGGGTGTCAACGCTGATGTGTTGGCTGCACTGAGATATGGCATTCGATCAGCCGTACCCGGCAGACCAAGCATTGAAATGGCCCAAGGCGTGATGTCGCCCTGTGCTAAGTCCTTGTTTGCATCTGTGTAGATGAATTTATTCGCCAGAAGAGCCAAAGCCTTCAGCGCGCCGTTTTCATCTGTCTGGAAGATTTGACGGGCAGCTACTGTCAGCGCTGCAAACTTCGCCAATGTGCCGTTCGGGTCTGTCACAAGGTCCGCCAGCTCATATTCACCCGCCGCATTGCCGACTGCCACCTTGCCGTCCTCAACGCCAAGCTCAGCAAGGTTAGACAATACGCCATTGCCGAGCAGCTCTATCAGTGTCGTTGCCTGCGCAGTCACGCGAGCACCGTCTGGTAAATATCGCGCACGATAAGGCGCATCGTTCAGCGAAGTGCCGGTCCACGGCGCGGCCAGCGTGAGCGATGTATTACTGTTCACGCTGGCAATGACGGCCGTCAGGTTCTGAATTTGAAGCGTATCGCCTTCACGAAACTTCGCCACGTCGAACAGTGTGCCCGTGCCGGTCACAGCCGTTGAGCCATTGGCGAGCGTGATCGTGCCAGAGGTGTAATCTGACAAAACAGCCATAGTATTCTCCGATTTCGGATTGTTAGAGCGTGGTAGCTCCGAGGATATAATAGCGGACACCGACAGGGTCGGGAAAACCCGTCACATTACCGGCGCTGTTGCCAGGCGAAATATGGACAATGCAATGATCGCTATTGACGACCGTCGCCATGGAGTGCCTCAGCACTTCAACGCCACCGCCCGGTGACAGATACATTGTGTGATTGCCCTGCCGGAACATGTCGCCAAAATCGACGATGACCTTGGGAAACACGAACAAGCCTTGGCTGTCGAAATTAATCCGGGCCGCGATATTCCCGTAACGCCAGTGGACCTGATTGGCTGCGCTGAAACTTGAGGCGGGGATATACCCTTCTGCCAATACCGTCACAGCTGCGAAACGAGTGTCCAGAAGGATATCGTTGTACCCCGGTGCAACATCACTGGAACCCGGCCTTTTGATCTGAAGATACTGACCTTCAACTTTTCGGATTACAGCGCTTCCGCCCGTCGTATGGCCTTGAATGCCGGTTGCGTAGAGCATGAAACGAATAGCAACGGAGTGCGTTCCGGTAACGCTGAAACGAATTCCCCCAGCTTCAACTCGGTAGTATGCCCATGTCTGCTGCTCATCAAAACCGGTATTCAGATTGACTGGAGGAATGGCAAATCCCCAACCATTCAGACTGCAAATCGTATCGCAGACCATTGAAGGAGACAGGTCGAAGTCAATCGATGTAGGCTTTGCGACAAAGTAGGACGTACCGGGCGCGATAGCAGGCGTTTCGCCCATCATCACACACTTGATCGGAGTCCTGTCACTATCCATGATCAACTGACGCCCTGTCGCTGTATCGATGGAAAACCCCGGCCTTGCCATCTTGATGCGGTTATTGGACGCCTCAAACGCTATCTGCCCTGCGATAGGCGTTCCGACAGGCTTAGGGATCGGCACGTTATTGCAAGGCAAATCCCAGATCATCGTATTCACGTATTCTTTGTCACCGCCGAGGTAGGTGTCAAAACTTGCAGATGCGTCCGATGGCCTTATGCACCATCCCGTATAGCCGAAGTCTGAAGGAATACGTCGATAGCCGAGGCCAGTCGTGCCCGTTTCCGTGGAGTTGCAAGTCACGCCGTAGTTAGTGACGCTGAAATAATAGGCGCTCGAACTTCCCGGCTTATTGTTCCAAAGAATGCGAGATGTTCCATCCGCTGAAATGAACTTTACTTCCGCAAATGGGATGGTGCCTGCGAGGTCAGGCATTCGACCAATCAGCCCATAGATATCATAACGAGTCCCAGTCTCATTAGATGTCGTGTAGGTGCTTTTCATCACCCATTGGTCGCCAAGAGAACCAGTTTGCAGGCCATACATACCCCCCGGGAGATATCCCCCGGGATAGTTCGATTTGTTCAAGGGCTGCGGTGTCTGAAAGTTTCCAAACACATACGACAGATTGCTCGCCTCTGAATTGAAGTAGAAGCGATTATGCGCATCGTTCGGCACGTCTAACGGCCAATCGTTATCATATTTATTGACCTTCATCACCGCGCCGACGCCCGGTTTCCAGCCCACAAACCAACTGACCATTAGACGATAATCCTCAGATATGCGTTGCCGCCATCGCCACGTGCATCAAACTTGCTATTGTTTGACAGGAGACGATCAAACCTCAACGTTCCGAGGCGAACGCTTTGCATGTAAATCTCACCATTCTGAGCGACAAACGGATACGTAAAGCTGCCGTCATCGTTCGGGTCAGCTATCGCGAACTGGTTGGAAACGATGACAAACTGGCTGCCTGTCGGAGTGACATTCACAAACCACCCGGCTTGTTTCCAACTATCGCCAGACCCAATGCGGCCAAACGCCGAAATTTTCACGGACTGACCGCCGCTACCCTGTGTTGCAGTCATGCGCCAAGCGGCATTCGAGACAGTTCCATCTACCGATGCATTGACCTCAGTCAGCGCATTCGAAATGGCTGTCATGTCGCCTTGAACGCCATCAACACGGCTTTGCAGAAGCACAACCGTGCTCGCATCGGCCTTGGTGCCGAGGCTGACATTGATCTGCGTCAGTTGCTGGCCAATGGCACTGTTCGGGCCTGTGGCAGTCAGGATATCCTCTTGCCACGATGCTTTTGCCGTTCCGTAAGTGCTGGTCAACTGACGGCGAATGGTCTGCAAATCAGCGTAGTTGGTGTTGTGATTGTCAGCAGTGCTTGTTGCCAGTTCCTGCGCTTGCCTTTTCAGCTCGCGCATATCGTCAGTGATCCAGTTAATCAGACCCGACAAGTCGTCATCAAGACGGCCGTAATCGACCGGGCTGTCATCGCCTGACACCTCTTGCGTCAGAACCAGCACCGGAGCAGACCAAACCACAGGACGCGTTCCTGCCGCCACTCTGAAGCGATATCGCACGTTCCATTCTGATTTGCTGGTCAGTCCGTTGACGATCTGAAAGACTGTCACATCACGCGGCACGTAAGCCGTGAATATCTGGGACGGATCATTCTCAGGCCAATACTGGATTTCGACACCTTCGACAGTCGTGTCGGTGATTTCATCCCAGAACAGACGAATGCCGGGATATTCCTGCCCGTCATCGCCAATCACCTTGTTCGGGATGGCGTTGAAGTTAGAAAGCTGCGCCTGATAATCTGGAGGTTGGTTCGGGATCAAAACAGGCGGATTTGTCTCGTAAGCGGTCGGATCAAAGATGCCGTCGCCTACCTCCTGCCACGAAATTGAAACGTCGCGAACGCTGTCACTGCCCATCGCGCCAAGAGACTTGGAATGGATCTGCATCTTGATCGTACGGTTGTAGCGATCAGACTGCCATTGCACCCACTGGCCTACCTGAAGCGCCAAGAACTTTGGATGAACCGTAAAACTTCCGTTGGCCTGATAGCGCGATGCACGGATTGCAATATCTGCCAGCCGGTCGCCAACTCGATGATCGGTAACAGCAGTATAATCCACCTTGGATGCAAGGCGCTCACGATCCTGCGCCAAAGCAAGCGCATCAATGCGGGTCGTTAGCGAAGTGGTTTCATAGAACAGGTCAGGACTGACGTACGATGCAGCGACCGTATTAACGAGCTCGGTTCGCGTGCGCGTGAGTGAAAGCTGGAAAGATTTTTCCCACGCAATGTCGTCATCGGTAATTGTCGCTACAACCGCCTGATTTGCCCCGACGATTGGATATTCCCCTGTTACGGCCTCGATCCAAGAGCCTGCGCAACCTTCGCGCAATGGCGTCATGTTGGTTTCGTGGGTAACGCCATCACCAGATGAGGCAATCAGAGCCGCGCTATAACGCTTGCTGCCATCCGACATGATTTCATCGCAGATATTCATTGCGGTGAACCATTCAGACAACGGCAGGCGGCTTGCGGCCACACCACGACCGACGATCTTTTCAGTGCCGATGTACAGGCCTCTTTCAAGGTTATACATCATCACGGCATTGTTGTTGCTGAACTCCCAAGTGCTCTGGTCATTCCAGCGATGTGCGCCGAAGCCGCCGACAGAGGTGTCTTTGCGTGGATCATACAGTGGAGCGCCGCGTACTTCGAACATGAGGTTCGGGACGGATGTGAGATTGTCCACGTCAGTAATAGTCGTGACGATTGCATAGCACAGGCCGGCGCCGCGATGGGCTGTCGTCCAGCGACCGGCAGGGTTTGCATAGGCGATCAGTGCCGGGTCGGCTGTCTGATCAAACGTTCCCTGATAAAAGCGCACGAAGCATTGGCCACCATCCTTCACACCGAGAATGCGCTGGCCATAGATGCGGCCTTCGTCGCCTTGCTGATCGGGAGACAGCGATTTCCATTCACCATCCATCTGCACGCGAAGAAGCTCAAGGCATCGGAAATCCGACAGCTTGAACACGTCCTGAACAATGTGATTGCCCTTGTCGAACGCGTTTCGGTAGATGTGATGGCCCATAGTGCCAAAGACGCCAAGCCCGACCTCGCGCACGAGGTTTTCGCCGTACTTGGTTTCTGTAGCAGAGGCGGAAGACTTCGGCGTTTGCTGGAAGATCGATGTCAGCGCGTACTTGGCAGCAACAAGAAGTCCGCCAAGCACGATGTTTGCAAGTACGGTGCCGCCAAATAGCCATGATCCAAGGCCGACAATGCCTGTCACAAGTGAAACAGGGTCCGCCGCCGCAGGCGTTGCCAGCAGCGCGAATAAAATCGCCAGAATGTAAAACATCAGGAAACCTTGAAGGCCCTCTCGGCCATTGTGCGCGGCAGGAAGCGCAAACCGTCCTCGCCTTTCAAAGCGAACCCGTATTCACAGAAGTAGCCGACAGTTTTCTCGAAGATACCAACATCACCGCGCTGCGCCATGGAGACAGGGATTTCTTCAAATCGGTCGGCTAGCACTGCACCAAGGCTGTCGAAGTTACGCTGTTTGATCATGCGATATGCGCCAGCACGGCGCTTGTACTTGCCACGCACTTCTATCGCTGGATCAAGGCCTGTCATGGCCTCAATAGCGTCACAGGTGGTAAGAAGGCAGTCAGACGTTCCCCAAACCAAAGGCGTGACTAAGTGCGCCTCCGTGACAGCCACGAGGCGTTTTTCCCATTCCGGATGTCGCATGGAGATCCCTTCGCGGTGGTCATATTGTGCAGGGAGGACTTATTGGTACGGCGTGATGTAGAAGTTCTCGCGCTTCACAGTGGATGCGTATTCGAAAATCTTGTCACCCGGCGAGATAAGCTGCTGATCTTCATGTGAAGCAGTGCGGTATCCGTCGCGGTGGTTTTCAAGCGCAGACGTTTCGACGTTGGCTTTCAGAACCATTTCGCCGCCATCTATGACGTGATCAACCGTATCGATATAACCGCGATACATCGGCTCAACGTGCAGCAGCTCTCGCGTATCCGGATCGAAATAAGCATCGGATAGGATGACCGTGCGGCCCTTATAATCCACGCTTTCGATCTGAGCGAGCTTGTCAGGCGTCACGCCATAATCCGCCGCTGTCGGCATGGTGATCGTGATCGGCAGAGCTTCAGCACCCATCTGATACGGCGGCTCTTCAATCGCAATAAGCTGGTTTGGAATGTAGGTGTTGCCGTTCCAAGTGAATTCAGAAGAGCCGTTCCACATATACCAAAAGCCAGTGCCAAACTGAAATTCGCCGAGAGAGCGCACAACAATGCGCCCCTCTTCCAGCAATTGCTGTAGACGAGTTGGGAAAGCCATGAAGCCTCCGAATTGTAGGAAAGTGTAATCGACTTATAGTTGCGACTCGGCTTTGATGCACGTGTCAACAATAGGGAGGCTTGAAATGAATGAGTTCAAAGACCCACAGATTACATATAACGATCAACCAAACGGTAGGTTTGTGACGATCAATCTCAATCACATGGGGCTACCGAACGCACGGGTCACATTCATAGACACTGAAAGGCCTGATGAGACAAACGCCCAAGAACGAACACGCGTCTTAGGACTGGCGAAGCAATTGTTTAGACGGGCTGCTGAAAGCCTCTAGCGTATCAACCCTTGCGGTTAACGCCATGAGCGTTGCGTCTTGTTCGTCAATACGGGCTAAAGACAGTGTAAGAGCATTGCTCAAGTCGTCATATGAGAGAGGCAGGACTTTGCCTGCCTTTTCTTCATTGTCCATAATTCCCTCCTTCACCTCGGCACCTCGATCAGCTGGAAAGTCGCTGTGGGTCGCGGACCTTTCGACATTTGAAAGCTATCCTTCACAAGCCGCGTATTCATTTCTGGCTGCTTGAAACGAGCCGTTGCGCCGGTTGCGATATAAGACGCAATCGGCTGATCCACCTTAACTGTGATCGTCGTGCTTACGGCTGTTGCACCGCCGCCGTAAGCGATCTGCAAGAACTGCCGATATTCGCCGCTCTTCAGCGAGAACATGTCACCGTCCATTAACTGCAGTCCAGGAACGACGCCGGTTAGCTGAACGGTATAACCGTCGGTCACTGTTCCGCGCGAGGCTGTACCGGTGATGTGCGAATTATTCGGGTCGCCCCAATAAGCGCGAGGGATGCAAATATGCTTCGGACGATAAACAATCGTCTCCATCCCGCCCTTCGCTGAAGCAATAAACGCCTGAAGCTGAACAGCCTCGCTGGCCTTCATCGGCTGCGTTTCCATATCAACGGTTCGATATGGATCAACAAATTCAACCGTCGATATAACCCGACCGCCGAATTTCGTCTGGCTGGTCGGGTTATTAAGCATCGGATAGGACGGTACAAAGCGGACAGTTGAGAGAAGATCGATCATGGGTTGTCCTTAAAGGGGAGGAAATATTATTTGGCCCGTCAATTAGCGTAGACTTCTGCCGTGGTAGGCAACGGACATAACAGTGACGTCTGCCTTTAAGTGACCTCAATTGTTAGCTTGCTATTTTATCCATAAAAGTGGACTCTTGATTGTCAGCATTAGATTTTTACTTGGGCTCGCTGGCGGGACTAAAATGTCCGTAACCGTAATCTGAAAGGAGGACTTCATGTCTTCCAATATCCATCTCGTCGATTTCCACATCAGCAACCGCATCCTTAATCAAATGATGGCTAAGGCGGGTTATGTAACGTTAAGAATGAAGCCACTATCTGGTCCACTCTTTCACCAGTCGAAATTAGTTTTGCAGAATTTTATGACGGGTGTCATGCGTGACCATCGCATTGATATCGCTCCGTTGCCTGAAGCTACCTCATCATATGGTACGGCTTAATTAACGAAGCTTTTTTGGGGTGAGCTCACCATTCGTGAGAGCTCGCCTTTTATAAGTTTTAGAAAAATATTAGTGCTGATATACGTGAGATTAAAATAAAAATATCTACCAAACGATGATTTACTTAAATATAATTTGACAATTCCGAGATCATGCATTAAGTATTAATCATCGATATTTTCTTGATGAGTTTTGCTTTATTGCGCGTTTAGCACCGCGCCCTGAACGAACCCCTTTTTAATAATCGTTATCACTTTGCGTCACGCAACTGCGTGCTGCTATCTATACCTCTATGAAAGGGTTTATTATGACCACTGGCACAGTTAAATGGTTCAACTCCACAAAAGGCTTCGGCTTCATTCAGCCTGACAACGGTGGCGCAGATGCCTTCGTTCATATCTCTGCCGTCGAGCGCGCCGGAATGCGCGAAATCGTCGAAGGTCAGAAGATTGGATACGATATGGAGCGGGACATGAAGTCCGGCAAGATGTCTGCCTGCAACCTCGTCGCAGCCTAAATAAGTTTTCTCCTTTCCTTTGACCACGGATGTACTGGCACTGTTGAAAGAAGTTACTTTTAAAAGGTCGAGTGCACGCTCGGCCTTTTTTATTTTCGTTCTTATTGCATTAATGAATTTAACAGAGAGGCTCTTATGGAAAACCAACTAGACCATTCAAAAAACCTTAAAAAACAATCTAGGAAGACTGATGTTTCGCCTTTGGAGCAGTCCCGTTTGGTGAACAACCTCTCGACGCGCCTGACTTCATCGCGTGACTGGTCAAAACTTTCAAACGTCCTGAGACGAACTGCTGGCGGTTGTTCAAAAAGCCGAGCCCGTTAGTCATCGGCTTTATTTTATACTGAGAGGACTCCGCCATGATAACTGAATACACAAAAGATACGCTCTTCAAGCCAATTGATACGCGCACGGAGTCGCAAAAGTCGCGAACCGCTCTGGCCGCTAAGACTATTCTCCACGAAGAGAGATCCGCGACCACTGCGAAAACGGACCGTTTGAGGGCAGCCAGAATAGCTCGCGATCATTCTTTGTAACCTATAAGTTAGGAGAGACTATGCAAGTTCTTGTCCGCGATAATAACGTTGATCAAGCCTTACGCGTTTTGAAGAAGAAATTGCAGCGTGAAGGTGTGTTTCGCGAGATGAAGGCTCGCAGGGCATATGAAAAGCCTTCCGAAAAACGCATTCGCGAAAAAGAAGCTGCAATAGGCAGAGCCCGAAAAGAAGCGAAGAAGAAAGCGCAACGTGAAGGATTACTGCCTAAGCCCAAGAGAAAGCCGTTATCGGGGACTACTAGATCCCCAGCTCATAACGTTAATGCTCAAACTGCAGCTTAAAAGAAACCAGGAACTGCACGAACGCCATCCAGATTCCTATCGCACTAACCCCCGCCTTGATGCCTGTTTACTGTCCCGTGCGAAGCGCATCGGCCCTGATTTGTCGTACTGCCGAAGTCCCTGACTAACGCCATCGCTGACAACGGCGCGGATGTAATCGTCACCGCTCGCGCTTGCCACGTTGATATTGATCTGTGGTGCCACCTGTGCAGCACTTGGCCTTTGCGGAGCGCTGAGTATCGGCATTGAGGGTGCGCGCAAACTCGGAGTGCCGTCGGCAAAGGCTGGCAAGCGATCCTGGTTGATCGCTTCAAGAAGCCCACGATATTTCGCTGTCGAACGAGCGTTCGTGATAAACTCTTTATTCGACACTCTCGCGAGGATGCTGTCACTGCGACCAGTTCCCGGTCCACGAATGAGGCCATGACCGGGGCGCGAAGGCGTTCCATTGGCAAACTTTGGCAGCCCGCCATCTTTGAACCCCATGAATCCACCGAACAAACTTCCTGACTTGCCGAACAGACCATCGAAAAGGTTGTTCAGCGTCATGTCCAGCAACTTATCGATCAGCTTTTGAACAGCATCTGTCAGGGCTTCAACAGCGTCTTTTCCAGATGAGAGGTCAGTAACTAGCCCCTTAAAAGCGTCCAGTTCGGTGCTTCGCCACTCCGAAGACTTCTGCCTTAGCTCGCCCTGCGCCTCGTTGAGCTTGTTCGCTTCAGCCGTAGCAAGGGCCCACTGCTGAGCAGTCTGGGCAATCTGCGACCTGAGTTCAGGAGTGATGGCAATGCCGGCTTTTTGAGCCGCATTGAGTAGTTCCTGCTCGGTGCGTGCCTTTTCAGCTGCGAAGCCGTAATCATCAATTAGTGGGTTGATCTGGCGAAGCGCTTCTGTTTCGGCGACAAGTGCAGCTGTGCGGTCGTTAGTGTCCTGAACTGTCGTGTCGAATTTTTCAGCCGGTGTCTTTTTTTCTTTCTTCGGCTTCTTGCCTTCGGCAGTTCGAGATTCTTGTGCGGCGAGATTGGCTTTCGCGATGCGGTCTATCGCTTCTTCCGTTAGCTTTGTGCCATCCTTAATCGCATCGTTTCGAACGCGAATACGCTCCATTTCTAGAGCGTGCTCCTTCTTATTCAAAGAAGCCTTGCGCAGCGCTTCTTTTTCGTAATTGCTCGCCGCGACTGCATTCAAATCAATTCGGATAACATCATCTTTTGCTGATCGGCCCATTTCAGCGCGCGTGTCAGCTAGTCTTGCCTGTAATAGGCGAGCAGCTTGCTCCGCTTCCACCAGCTTGCCAACGAAAAGCTCCACGGAACTGGTAAACGATTCCCACGCAGGATTTGCGCGCGTAATGCCATCAAGCTCTGACGCTAACTTTTGCGCAGTAATTGCACCTGATCGGAACTGTTCGCCAAGTGATCTTACCTTATCGACTTCATCTTGTGGCACACCTTCAAAACTGACATTCCGAAGATTATCGAACTGATCTGTAACGGTTTGAGTGGCTTGTGATATTTCTTCTAGCGAAACAGCTATGCCGCCTTCAAGCTTATCAGGCAGGCCACGGGCAATTTTCCCCCCAGCCTCTTCGACTGCATCACCTGTGTCTTTTGCCGCATCCTGAACCTCTTTTAGAGCTGCGGCATAAACTTCTGAAGCCTCGCTGGCCTGGCCAACAGTTGAATTGTAGAGAATGAGCGATGATACAACCGCACCACCGATGACCATGCCGACAGGACCGGCAGCGGCACCAAGCCCACCGAAGGCAGTTGCCAAGCCGCCCATTGTGCTTGCGGCAGCTAGAGCCTTCCTGAGTTGGCCCAGAGCCGTCACGCCAAGACCGAGCGTACGGATCATGCCAAGGAGAGAACGTCCGACGAGGGCTCCTGCAATGACAGCAGCAACCTGCAAAGCTCCGTCGGCGACTTTGTCGAAGTTGTCGGCTATCATGACTAGAGCTTCGGAGATCTTCGCAGATACTCCAGCTGCACTGTCAGCATTGCCAACGTACTGGAGCAGAGCATTGTTCAGAAGAGTAAAGCCGTCGCCGATCGTGGCAGGCATGTCGGCGGCTTCTTGACGAAGCGTTTCCATCTGGCTTGAGAGGCCGCGAACAATGTCGTTACCAGTGATCTTACCCTGCGAGCCAAGCTTGCGCAGACCGCCCACTGTCGTACCTAGACCAGTTGCCAACGCCTCAGCGACACGGCCACCTGAATCAATCACTGTATTGAGGTTGTCGCCTTGCAGTTTTCCAAGCGCCATAGCCTTGGCGAGCGCATCAATAACTCGTGCAGCTCGATCCCCCTTGGCGCCTGACACAACGAGAGCGTTGTTCAATGCCTCGGTGTAGTTCAGAGATTCATCAGTATTGTAGCCGAGCTCGCGAACAGCTGTAGCATTGGATAGATAGCTTTCAGCTGTTTGGGTTAGATCAGAGTAGGTCCGGCGCGCCATGTCGCCGAGACGGCCCATGACCTCAGTACCTTTATCGATCGAACCTGCGGCGAGGTTGACACGAGACGTCATATCCGTCCACGTATCTGTCATCTTGCGCAACTGATCGACGCCCAGCGCAGCGCCTATTCCGGCGAGTGGTGCCGTGAGGCCGCTAAACGAGCGCGTGAAAATGCTATCCAGATTCTTGTTCATCTGGCGGGCGCGGCGTTCAATCGCATTAAATTGGCGATTAGAAACATCGTTGGCGCGGGCCAGGCTTTTTTCAAACGACTTGAAGTCAGCGGAAAGCTGAACAACCAGACTTTCGAGGTCGGTTCTTGCCATACTCAACGATGTCCTGATAAGAAAAAAGCCCGCACGAATGCGAGCTTGGGGATGTGGATGAAAGTATTGGTCGGCGCGGCCTGCATCGCGGTTATCGCGTTCGTCGGGTACTATTTTTGGAATGAGTACCGTGCGGCGCAGTATGTAGCTGCAGCGCGTTCAGCTAGCGCAGAACAATCCCTAAGGGACTACGAGGCCGATTGCGATGTTTGGGTAAAAGCCCTGAATTCTTGGAAGAACGGCAGTCCGGACGGTCGCGCTGATAGCTTTGCGAAAGCCCGAGGCGAAGTTGACCGGTGTCTAAACTACACAGTCGGACGGCCGTGGCAAGAAAAAAACATCAGCATAAAGTACTGGTAAGGCCAGCATCACCCAGCCTTAAAGCCAATCCCAAAGCTCATCTTTTTCGGACTCTGACAGTTTGCCAGGCTCGTCTGGCGTAGACGCTTTGATGTAACCATCAAGCGCCGCCATGTACTGCCAAATCGACATTTTGCGCACTTCTTGCGGCGTATAGCCTAGAACTGCACCGTTTCCGTAGATGGCGGCAAATCTGATTTTTCCATTGGGAAGGCTGTCGAGTTGCTCCCCTCCTGACTTGCCGCTCCCTGCTCCCCCACCGGCTCCTCCGGTACGCCCTGAATTCCAGCCTGCAATATCGCAATTGCATGAAGCAAATTTTCGGCCGGCGGGCGCTTTTCGACATAACGCTGCACAAGCTTCGTCGCGTCGGTTGGCTTCATCTCCCCGCCAATCAGGCCTTGCCGAATGACATTTGCGATATCACCGACGAAACACTGCTTTGATATCAGGCGCTCAAGAATAACCCAGGGGCCCGCATCGCAGGCCTCCTGAAGTGCTTCGAGTTCGCTCCACCCAAGGCGGAAGGTGTAATCATCATCCGCCCAGGTTAGTTCGATCGACGCGTCTCGACTCATTATGGCGTGGCCGGAGTAGACGTACGAACCATGACGCCATCGGACTGCAGGCTGACATTCAGCGTTGCGCGCTGGCCATTAGTAGCGCCAGCCTCGATGCTTTCAACGTGCATGAAGCCGGTCCAAGTAATAGTTTTTGCAGGAAATTCCCACTCTACCTTAACCGGAATGGATTCGAGGCTGTCGACGGCATCTAGCCATGTATCGACACTTTCAGCTGCCAGTACGCCCTCGCCGCTGATGCTCATCGAAAGACTGGTCGCATCGCGCCCAACCCAATCGACCTTATCCGGGTCAGTACAGTCAGGAACATTGACCTCTTCAAGACCTTTGTTAATTGTGATCGATCGCTGTGTGAAGCCACAAGGGTTTTCGTAAACAATCGGCTCGGCATCGTTGCCGATAAGGACGCGGAATTTACCGCCCTTGATAGTTGTTGCTTGAGCCAATGCGGCCTCCAACAAAAAAGGCCGCCTATAGCGACCTTAAAAAAGATTGAATTGTGAAATCCGGCGGCGCGGGCTACGGCGTCTCGATGACTGCCGTGTACTGGATAGAAGCCTGATTGATGCCGGGCGCGCGGATGTAGTCGGTTCGCCAATAATCGAAGGTGACGAGCGCGTTTACCGCGAGCGGAGGATCCCATCGTTTAAGCGCTTTGGTGACTGCGTCGGCGATTTGCCGAACCTGTTTCTGACTTGGCAGAGACGACCAGCAATTGATTTGAAAAGTAACGTCTACCGCATCAACGCAATCGGCACTGTCATCAGAAGATGAAGCGCTGCCGAATGACACATAAGGATAGGTTGCGGCCGGTATATTACCATTGGGATCGGCAGGAGGATTGTCGTAGACCTTGTCAGCGCCGATTAGAGTTGTGAGGGCAGCATTCTGCGATAACCGCGCGTATATCGCGGTTTGAAGTTCCCATACTGGGTCCATCCATCAGCCTCCTGCGGCTACTGTTTTCGCGGCTTTGGTGATGGCTCGACGAATACGGCGTTTCGTCTCTTTGTCCTTGGCCCGCCACGTCACGTAGAAGAACGGCTGCTTGCCTTGGCCGGGGTTCTTTGTTCCGGGGAACATGCCTTTGTTGGCAAAGCCTACCGTACCGAATTCAATCCAGCGAGCATAGTAAGCTTCCTTATTGCCAGCATAAATCGTGATCGTCCAATCAGCTGCAAGGCTGGCTTCTACCGTCGCGATAACCATGCTGCCCTTTGGAGCCTTGCCCCACGTCCAGCCGATGCTTTCCCGTAGTGCTCCGTCATCTTCAGCGACACGACGTTTCATCATATCGACGATATCGTCTGAGCCTTGCTCCATTGCACCGCGAACCATGTCGCGAGCGACTTTTGGCAAGCGTTTGAACTTCTGTTCGAGTTTGGCGAGCCCCAGAATGCGCGCACCAATTGCCATCAGCCACCGCCCTGCACGACAGCGCGCATTTCGATATACTGATTAACCTCGTCGGGGTTCGCACAAGACTGGATTTCGTAGAAGACACCCGTTCGCTTGTTTCTCGCGCGCCATGACGGCGTGACGCCTCGTGTTCGCGGTTCACTGCGAACAACAAGCGTATAAGGCTGGATGCCTTGAGTACGAGCCGCAATATCGTTTTCAGAACCAAGGCGGGGCTGTAAGCGAGCGGCGGTTTCGAACTTGTCTACCCAATCCTGGCTGGTGCCACCGCCCTCATCCCTCACCGCTTCACGCTGTTGAAAGACCACGATGTTGTTGAGCGCACCTGCGCCTTTACGTGTCGCCATCCTTCTCACCTTTTCTAGGAGTTTTCAGACGAACAGCCTTGTTGGCTTGTACGGCAGAATTTGCGCACGGTGTAGTCACGAGGCCAGACCAGCCAGCCCTATAAGCAATCGTAACCTGCGGGAGCGGCTTCCAGTCAAAGTCTTCGGAGAAGCGGACGTGGGGCATTAAGGGGCTGCGTCTTCGAGGGCTGCTATGCGAGTTGCAAGCGCCTGTAGTGTGACCTGCAAATTACCAGCTGCAAGGCCACCAGTACCGGCAACAACCTGAAGTGCAGTAGCCACAGGAAGAGCATGCACATGATCTGCACGTGCAGCAGTAGTGCCTGTACCGACAGCGGCAGCGGCGGCCAGTGCGGCTGGAGCCGTAGTTGCTACGGCCAAGCTAGACGTACCCGCTCCAATAGCAGTTCGCGCAGCGGCCTGATCAGCCCCAGCCGCGATTACGGCAGGTTTGCCCGTAATGTCGGCCCAAGCAGTAGCACCGCCACCACCTTCAAGGCCTTCAACCGTTGCGCCGGCCTCAACTTTCAGTGTGCCGCCGATGACAAGCGTATCGCCGCCGTCGGTAGAGTAGTTTTTAGTAATGTATGACATATCCGCCTCCTAGACAGACATCAGGCGAAACGGGTTGATGAGCCGCCGCGCCGTTGGGATTTCTGTGTGGATGGTGCCGGTGATGTCAGATTCACGGTTCTCGTACATGCTGGCAGCATGCAGCATAATAGCCGCGTCAAACTCGAACTCTGCGCCTACTGGAACCGTCTCTCGACGAACGTAATGGAGAGCCCACGATTTAGACGCATCCAGATAAGCCTGGATGATTTCGTCCTCGTCGTCGTAATCCACGCGGATATGTTTTTTGAACTTTTCGAGTGTTACCGACATCGTGCCTCACAAATGGCGGGCGCTCCAGAGAGCGCCCTTGTTCGTTAAGCCGCGACCTTATGATAGCGGAACACTGTCGGATCTACGACACCGCCGCCAACACGCTTGGTCGTGTAGAACTGCACGAATGGCTTATTGGTGTACGGATCCCGAAGAATGCGAATGCCAGTACGGTCAATGACCAAATAACCGCTGAAGTCGCCAAATACGATTGGGATCGCACCTGCGGCAATATCAGGCATCGCGGCAAACTCGGTCACAGGATGACCAAGGACTGTCGCCGGCTGACCCGACTGAAGTCCCGGCTGCCAGATGAAATTACCGTTGCCATCTTTCAGCTTACGGATTGCACCCTGCGTCTTACGATTCATAGCAAAGCGCGCATTTGGCGTGCGCTCGCTCGGCAGATCGTAAACAAGATCAACGAGACCATCGAGGGACAATTCAGCTGCCTTGCCGGTCTTCACTTCTGGAATGGCGCCCCAAGGATGTGAGCCAGCAGTCGTATAGGTCAAAAGACCCTTCGGCTTGTCGGTGCCATTGCCTGAGATAAATGCAAGGCCTTCCTGATAAGCGAATTCAGTCTCGACTTCACCAGCAAGCCAGTTTTCGAGGTTGATTTCGGAATCATCCAGCAATCGCTGGGTTGCGGCTGGGTTCGCATAAATCTCGCCGGTATTGAACTTCACTTCCGCAAACTTTGCAGTCGTGGTTTCAGGCCGCTCAGTGGTTTCACCAACCCAGCCCGATGCGGTAGCGCGATCGTTGTAAAGCTTCGAGAAGCCATTGCCACTGATCGTCTGCGTCGCTGCGATCTGACGCATTGGCGAAATGATCTTCAGCTTGTCGATGATCGAACGGTCCCACTCAGTTGGAGCTGTGTAACCACCGTCCTCTGGAGTGCCGACGTTCATTGCGGCCTTTGGATTTTCGCGGAAGTAGGCGTCCAATCCAGCTTCGTCACCACGACGGAAGAAGCGTTCAAACGCTTTAGCGTGGGCGCTATTAGGCTTATGGTTATCGTTGGCAGGATCACCAAAAAGCGCCGCAGCGATCTTCTGATTGGCCTCGTCGATTGCAGTGCTGAGCTTGCCGACTTCGTCGTTGATCCGATCAACCTTTTCAGCCTGCACAACGTCCTTACGAACATCGGCCAGAGCCTTGTTGTGTTCGGCCTTGAATGCTTCAAAGGCCTCGCCCTGCTTTTCAATAAGAGCGGTTACAGTCGTGATGTCAGTCATGGGAGACTCCTAACGCTGACGTTGATTTCATGAGGGATGCCGCGATTGCGGCGTAGTCAGACTTGGCAACATCAGCGTTGGAATTGGGCTCAACGGCATCGTCGCGCGCGGCCTTCTTCATGTCTGAAATGGTTGTCTTCGCTTCTTTGGCGGATGCGCCAGCAAGCCTCAATGCGCGTTCGGTTTGCTTTTCAGCCCTAAGCGCGTTGGCTTTTGCGTTCGGTTCCGACTTGATACGGTCAGCCGGTAGCAAAGCAGTAGCAAAACCAGCATCGATTGCCGCCTGACCTGAGAACCAAGTTTCAGCATCCATCATGGACGCCACGGTTTCGGCATCATTGCCGGTTCTGGCCTCGTAGACGGATGCCATATTGGCGTCGAACTGCTCCATCGTGACTGCCATTTCGGCAAAGTCACGACGGTTGCCCATAGCGACGGTCCAGCAATTATGGATCATGATTGATGCGGATGTGCCGATTTCGATCTCGTCACCAGCCATAGCGATTACGCTGGCAGCACTTGCAGCGACGCCGAGTACCTTGACCTTCACCGACAGAGTATTTGCATCAGCGTGGTCGCGGATCTTGTTGTAGATCGCCACCCCTTCAAACATATCACCGCCTGGTGAATTGATGTGAACTTCGAAGTCGCGACGTCCAATGGTTCGGAGAGCTGCATCCAGCCGCTTGAGCGTAAACCCGCCTCCGGTCCAGAAGTCTTCGCCGATCACATCATAGATTGAGATCACATTATCGCCGATTGCATCTGCAGAGAGGATGGAAGCGTCCCACCTCTCCAAGACGGCATCGGGCGTGCGAGCGCTAATGCCCGCTCGCGCAGGCACCGCAATTCTAGGTAAATTCATATTGGATTATTCCTGATTGGGTGCTTCGACCGTCGTTGGTTCGATGCCGACAGGCTGCATATTGAGAGGCTGGAGATACTCATCGCCGCCATCTATCGGGTTCATATCTTCGCTCGCGCGGATGTCGTTGACGGAAAGCCAACCCCAATTCCGTCCGATCGCGTATGAATCGAAACGAGCCTTCATGTCGCCTTTAAGCAACCCGGCGATGTTGAACTTCGCATAAATCTCGAGATCATCTTCCGGGATGAGATCGCGGCCTATGGCCTGCTCCCACATCACCAGCCAATCGTTGACCGTGTATGTGATGAACCCAATGTTCTGTTGCTCAATGCCCGAGCCCCATGATGTTGATTTCTCTGTGATACCCAACATATGTGGAGGCACGCCGAAGAACATGGCAATCTCGGTCAATGACTGAACGCGCGTTTGAATGAACTGCGCGTCGTTCGATGTCATCCCGATCTTGTCGTAAGTCATTCCCTCTTCGAGAATGAGGTCACGGCCTTCCCGCGCGCCGCCCCGACGATAATAATCCAGGCTTTCCCGTAGGGCTTCTTGCCCTTCAATCCCGAGCTTGCCTTCGTGCCGAAGTACGCCGCCAACATTGGTGCCGTTTTCAAACAGTGAGGTTGCGTGCTGCTCAGTGGAAAGCGACAAACCCATTGCTTCGCGAGCATAAGTGAGCACAGGCAAGCCGACGATGCCATCGAAGGTCATTCCGCGCAGATGAAGCATGTCTTTCTGCTTCAGCTGCAATCGGCTACCGCTCGGCAACGTCACATTGTAAGTCAGGGAAAGGTCGCGCTCTTGCTTGACTTCCACGTTATCGGCGTTGAGCGGAATGAGTTCAATCACCTCGCCGCGACTGTATACCTTGTATGCGTAACCGTTGCCGCGCAGCAGAACACTCGCCTGCATCATGCGTCGGAATTCAGAAGGTGTTTGCCATCTGTTCGGCTTCCGCCGAAGTAGCGACCACAAAGCATGATCGTCCGCGTCAATGCGCGTTTTGCTGTCTACTCGCCTCTTCAGATCAAGAGGGAGTGTGGCGACTGTCCCTGAGATGAGGTTCACACATCGCCACACCGCTGCAATCTTCATAGAGTTTTCAGCGGTAATGTTGCGACTAGCGGACGTGTCACCGTTTTGAATGAAGTCATTTAATGGCGTGTCCGCCATACTGCTCCATTGCTGCTTAGGCGCGCCCCGTCGTTTGGGTGGCCCATCTGAGCCACGCCACCAATCCATAAAGCCCATGCGGTCCTCATAAAATCAAAAGGCCGCGGCCTTTTCTGTATATGGATTCTTTTGGCGCCGCTGGAACACCGTCAAGCGCAGCACCAATAGCCATTGCGAGCGCGACTGCAGCATCGATGCGAACCGACGCTTTCGTTTTGACAAACCATCGGTTTTCTTGCGGGTCGTGATCGAACGTTGCGCCCATGAGGGCGGTCATCAACACTGGGTTTCGCCTCAAGCGAATGCGCCCGTCGATGATCATGTCTTCCAGCGCCAGCACCGAACCAGGCATCCACAAGCCTTGCGGCGGTGGCAGGCCAGCGGCTTTTGCGGCCTCAACTTTTGCTGGTTCAGGCTTAGCTCGAACCTTACCACCCTGCGGATGTGCAACATGGTCGACTTCAATGCCGAGTGCGTCCACCTCTTCGCGGAACTTGTCGTAGGCGTAGCGGTCGTATGCAATAGCTTTGATTTCAAATTGCTGATCAAGCCGCTGTAGGCGTGCCGCAACGAAGTCATAGCGGACACGCTTGCCGGGCGTGGCGTTAAGCCAGCCTTGCTGCACCCATAACTCATATGGTGCTTTGTCGGCTTGCGCTCGGGCTTGCAGCGTGTCGCCGGGCGTCCAAGCCTCAACCCAAGCGTCAAAAGTCGGAAGACTGACGGTAGCTCCGTCTTCTCGTTCCATTTCCATGAAGCCAGTAGGAACCACGCAGGCGAGAACGGTCATGTCCTTGCTGCCCGAAAGGTCGACACCCATGAAAACCGGCTTTTCAGCGTGATCTTCTTCGGGGTCGAAGTCGTCCATGACGCTTTCGACAGTCTCACGCGGCATCCACGCCTTATCGGCATCCGTCCAGCAGCAAAAGTGCAGGCGCAGAATACCGTTCAGCTTGCCCGGCATTTGTTTTGCCTGAGCAACAACGCCGGCCAGATATTCCTGCGTCAGAATCACTCCGAGAAGTGGATTAGCTTTCTTCCAGCAAGTCGGATCGTTCAGAGGGTCATCGCCCTTATCGAGCGCGCAAACCCATGCAAACGTCGTGTCATCGATGACTTCACCGACGTAATTAAATACTTCGTCTGGCGTCTGCGTTCCGGCTGCAACCCGAACTGCGTGCTCGTGCTCTTCCCAGCAAATGCTGTTCTTGTCGCTACCAGAGTTCGTAATCATCAAAAGGAGCGGTTGACGACGAAACTTAAAGCCACGCTCTAGCATTTCCATCGTCGATCGGTCTGGATGCTCATGCACCTCATCGCAAAGCGCGAAGTGTGGACGCGGACCAGAACCCGACTTTCCCGAATCCTTTGAGATCGGACGGAAAAAAGATTGTGATTTGTGGTGCGCGATATTGAACTCGCGCCCAATACCGCCGCTGAACTTCACACGCTGCATCAAAGCAGGTGCAGCCCGCGCCATCTTCACAGCGTCCTGAAAGAGAATGCCTTACGTCAATGGTTTCAACGACTTAGAACTAACTGCGCAACTCTTGCGCAATTGCTGGCACGTTTATTTTTGGCGATGGCATTAAGCGGTCTGAAAGCGATTGTGCGGCTTCGGCGTGACCCATGCCTTTTTCAAACGCATGAGTGTAAACTGATAAGGTCGTATCGACCCGCTTATGACCCATTTCTTTTGCCACGATAGGAAGCGCCCAACCAGCATCAACACGCCAGCTTGCCGCAAAGTGCCGAAGGGCATGAAAGTGGAAGGTGGGCTTTCTTTGTTCGGTAGACAGTCCCGCCCGGTATAACAAACCACCCCATAACATCCGGATCGCATCATGCCGGTAGGGCTTGCCCTTTGCGTCGGTGAAAAATAGATCGTCCTTGTTCTGCATCCAAAACGATGCCTTCCAAGCCTTCAACAGATCAATGACATGGGTAGGAACGCCAACTTCGCGATTACCCGATTCTGTCTTCGGACCCTTCAAGCCATCTAAGCGAGACAAGCTTGACCTAACCTTCAGCACTCCGATTTCCATGTCGATGTTTGAAAGCTTTAAACCCAAAATTTCGCCAAGGCGCAAACCGCAGAACGCAGCAGTATGAACGCAACACTGCATTAAAAGATTAGCCCGTGGCCTCCTTCCTACGTACATCGGCATTGCCGCCGCTTCCAAAAGCTTTTTTATGTCATCAGTCGATAGAGTTGCGATTGGCTTTGAAACAGCGCCCCGCGTCTCGTGGAACAGGTCTATGAGCGGGTTACGTACAGCCCATTTTCGCCTTATGGCAAACTCGAAAATTCCTTTCAGCACCGTTTCAAACTGCCGGGCGGAAACTGGGGCCACTTTCTTTTCAGTGATCAGCTTTCCATGCCAATCAGAAAGAACTTCCAGGTTCACTTCGGAAAGCTTCAGATGTCCAAGGGCTGGCAAGATGTGCCGTCTCACATCCTTGGCGACCTTATAGTGGTAGGTCTTTCCGATGATGCCAGATTTAAGCCGCTGGTCCTGCCATCTCATGTATTCTTTAGCGACGTATTCAACCGAGAACTTGCCGGATTCCGCGACATGCAAACCGGCGTTCAATTCCGTTTCAATTTTGGACCTGTGCGCGTCCGCATCTTTCTTCTTGTCAAAAGACTTGGAACGGTGCTTGCCGCCCTGATCGACGTAACGCACTTCCCACGCCGATTTCCTGACGCCGTTGTATTCCCACTCGCGTTTTCTAACGCTCGCCATTTCATTCTCCTTCTTGTGAAAACGTAGCCCTGACCGGCAATAAAGCCGATCAGGAAGCCTAAAGGCTGGTTAGTGACGTTTGGAACCCAACGCCCATGCGTATTGGATCAATCGGTCTTCGGGCATCGTGATTGCCAACTCGCCGTCTTGGTACAAATCCCACATGCTAAGATGTTCGTTGTACCGGCCAATCTCGAACAGTTTCCCGCTCATCATGATCGTGGCCCCGACTTTAAAATCGTCGCGTCCTATGTTTCGATAGATGACGCGCGGCGCTGGCTGGTTAGATGGCCCTTTGTCTTGAAGGGTAGCCACAACTGCCCCGGCTTCGGAGCAATGGCGAAGCTGGCGTTGTATCTCGAACTGCAACAATTTTTCGGTTGTTCCGACATCATCCGGCAATCGGCACCACTTGCGTAGCATCCGAAGTTCATCAGCCACCGAGTCGGCCAGAGCTTCCAATATCTCGGTTGACTGTCTAATGTCGTGAATTGCGCCATCCAGTGAACAAAGGTCGGTCATGCCGCACCGCCAATCGTACGAGGGCCACATGGCCAATGGGGCAGTCTAATGATGACCACGATCATTTTTTGCTCGCCACGGCTAAAATTCAGCGCAACAAACAGCATGGTTTCAAAGTGTTTCATGGTCATGCGCGCGCCTCCCAATATTCGCGGGTCGCGCCGTCATACGTCTCTTCTTCGTAGCCACCCTCTTCGTCGGGTTCGAAGTCAGATTCGTCGTCTTCTATGTCCGACAGGCAAAGCTCAAGCTCATCGCCGCGAAAGCTGGATGCCACGCCAAACTGGCTGCCGGCAAAATTGCTTTCAAGCGGCTCATGTTCAAGATCACAATCGCCGTCGATCTGATCAAGGATTGAAATCAAGCGCTCAATCTCGTCGGCAATGCTTCGCCTGACGAATTGCACGTTCATGCCCGCAATATGTGCGGGCGCAATAGTTGGATGATTCATTGTAGTCTCGCGGTAAGACCGAACATGTCTGCTTCTCAGGGCTTTCATGCCGGGTAAGCCAGTGAACAGCACTGGCGCCGGGAGTCTGAGAACATGTCCGCGAGAACATGCGCCATGGCCTTCGTTATTGAGGTCAAGATTTCTCTTGACGCACCGTGGCACTCCCGGCAATAGTATGCCGGTCACGCCCACGGCAAAGGGGCGCGTCATTATTCGGAACACATCTAGCCCGGCAAGGCCGATCTGTTCCTATCGCGGATGAAGCCCTATCCCCGGCAAGGGACGGCTTCGAGAGTTCTCAGGCTCCGTGAACACACTTACCGAAAACATTCTTAATTTCAAGTGAATCCATCCCCTTTCGGGGAAGCATTCGCCTATGCTATTGCTCGCCCTGTCTAAATGGGGAATGTTATGAAGCGTATAATCGTTGTTTTGAGCCTACTGACGGCAACTATCGCGCATGCTGATGATAAGACGGACAAAGATAAAGTCTGCACCTCTTGGGGTGGCCTTGCCGCAAAAATCATGGAGCTTCGACAAGACGAGGCACCAATGAGCCGGGTGATCGAGCTTATTGATTCTGATGGCGACAACCCGGTAACGAGGCACATCATCAATCAAGCATATGAACAGCAAGCATTTGAATCCCCAGGCAATCAAAAGCGCGCCGTTGATGCTTTCCGTAACAAAATCGAACTTCAATGTTTTAAGTCAGCGAATTGAGGCGTCTAATGACAACCGCATACCCACGCAACATTATCGGACATGTTGACGATCTCAGCGACGCAATGAAGGCGGCCAAGACTATCGACGAGATTGAAAAATCGTGGCTGCATTTTCATCTCATTGAATCGCATATCGAGCGCACTTGGCCCAACGATCGGCGTTTAATGGACACGTTGCGCCGTCTGAAAAGCGGGCTTTCACAATACACTCGCGATTTCAGAGAAGGACTACCCTCGCCTTACAGTGGATGGAGAGCCGATCTTTCGTCGCTGCGATCACAGGTTAGCCCGCAATACGACAAGGATGGTTGGCCTAAATAAAGAACTGCTCGCTCATATTGCATTCAGCCATTAAAAAAGCGCCTAACAGCGCTGTCATTTTATTCATCAATTTGAACAATGTGCTGTTCCAGGTGCGTATAGAAAGCAGCGAAATCTAACTTATGCGCTATAACACCAGTAAAGATCTTTGCCGTCTCTTCTGTGTCAGGCACATGAAAATCATAACCGTGAAATTGCATGAATGTTCTTCCCGCAATAAATCCGGTACGTTTATTTCCCTGCATAAAAGCATGTGCGCCTGCAATTGACACCATATACTCGACACCGAGAACAACAACATTCTCTTCGCTATTATAAGCCCATTCAGAATATGGCCTCGATAACGCGCCTTCTAACTTCCCTATATCGAGCAAAGAATATGGCTCGCCGCTAGTTTTAACAACGTGCTGATTGATTTCACAAACGTCGCGAGAAGCGAGCCAATTGAAGCTATTTTGCAAGTTCAGCCATAATCCGTGGATAGCGTTTAAAAGTATCTTCGCATACGGATTTGATCGTTACCTGATTCTTAACGGGACGAGGAGGAAATTTATTTTCCTTCTTCGAACTTCCCACATCAGTATGACTGGTGGTGAAGCATGCTATAACCTGTGGCATGGTCTGCTCCTTTCCACATTGTAAACGCATTGAACGGCAGATGGGTTTCCAAAAATCAACCGTTTGTTGAATATGTATAAGGGTACAAAATATCTGTCTGTCAAGACTTGATTTATGAGTCAAAATATGTTACGAAGGCTCTGTCTTCTTCAGTAGCCTTCTATGTACGGCAGAGCATGCAAAAAAATAATTAACAGACATTCAATTTCAGTCAAAATAATAAGAAATTTACAAGAAACTTGCCCAACGCATTAATTAAAAAATTAATCATTTTTATAGATTGAGCAACAAACCATTTTGCAAATGTTTGCAATTTTTACGATTCGAGATGAAACGGCCCGAAGGCCGCCCCTATCATCCATACCTTTGCATAAGCTCAGCTAGTTCATCCTGATCAGGTGGCGCCACATCAGCCCCGCCGCCTTGTGCTGTATTCCAGCCTTCGAGATATTGATTGAACTGCCACATGGTCATGTCGGAAAGGTCGGCAGGCTTTAGCCCGATTGCTCCCGCTGTCTGATAAATATCAGCGCTGGAAAAATCCGGGTCCGACTTCCCTTTCTTTTCTTCGCTAATCGAGCCGTCTGGCGCAGATATGCAAACCGCAATCAAAGCCCTGCATAGATCACGAACACGACGCGCCATAGACGGCCCATAGTGAGCCGTCAGCAAGCGTTCTGATTTAGATGGACGCATACCGCCGCCGACCAATGAAACGCTCAGGACGCGCCGGACTTCGGCAAGCTGATACGTTTCATTCGCCAACCTATCCCACAGGCCAGCAATGCCGCCGTCAACATTACTATCGGTGTCGATGTAACCGGCCACCGTCAAGCGCAAGGAATGCACCTGACCAGCGAGAGGGGCGCTCAAATAGCCGATCATCGTACAATACCCCGCCGTGCAGCTTCACGGCTGTCTCGTCCGAAGCGCAGCGATGCGCTCTTGTCGTAACGCTTGATCTCTCGCTCGCTCATCTGCTGCGATACGCCTCTCACATAAGCTTCCAGATTGCCGTTTTTATCGACACTCACACCAACATCCACTCCGACATCAACCTTGCTCTGTGTTGCACCGCCCGTCTGTGCCTGACCTGCAGGCTGGCGAAGCGCCTTAGCTATGTTCGTATTCGAGATGACCTGCGAACCACGTGGAATATTCAGAAGCTCTGGTCCCTGCTCACCGATCAAAGACAATCCGCCTGGCGCTGAATTTGTACCTTTTGCGAACTTTGGAATAGGCGGGAAATAGTTCGTGCCGAAACCCGATCCACCCCCAAACAAGCCGCCGAAGATATTGCCAAATCCACCACCGCCGAATAGAGCGTCAAGGCCGCTATTCAAGAAACGATCAGCCAGACGCCCGATAGCATCAGCGAGAACGTCAGTTGCCTTGGCGCCAGATAGAAGGCCAGAAACAAGCGTGCCAGCGAACTCCCGTCCAGCGTCGTTCAATTCTGCTAGTTGTTCCTGTGCCTTATCCCACGCCTCATTCTGCTTATGTGTGCTTTCGACCAGCGCTTCGATTTTCTGCTTTTGTGTCTCGGTCGCAGCAGCACCCGCATGACGAACGGCGATCATTTTCTGTTTTTCGACTGCAGATTTGCCGACAAGGCTGGCCTCGAATTCAAGGTCCGAAATCAATTTCAGAACGGCCTTGGCTTCACGTTCTGCCGCCTTGGCCGCTTGATCGCGATCCCGCGTGGCGTCCGACTTGCCGCCCTTTGAGCTGCTGCTGTCTGGCAGAATGTAAGGCTTGACGGGCGACTGGTCAGGAACAACTGGAGTCGATAGGCTTTTGCGACGTTCAAGCTCATTGTTCAGTTCTTTTTCGCGAGCGGTAATACCTGCGATCTGCGCCTCTTTGCTTTTACCAAAAACCCAGCCGACATTATCTTGTGCACTTCCGGCCTCAATAGTATTGGCACGCTCGCGCTGCTTCTGAAGGAGATCAAGCTCGGATCTAATGCCCGCCACGCTCTTGTTATTCAGCTCATTCCACGAACTGATAAACGCTGACAGAGCGCCAACCGCATCAACAATCGCCGCCTTAAGCGTCGAACCGATAGTGGTCGCGATCTGGTTGAACTTCTTATCAACTTCCTCGGCTCGCCGGATGAAATTCTCATCCATGATGCCGCCCATCTTTTGGGCTTCATTCAATGAGGCTTCAATGCCGGCGCGACCCTGTTCTATGAGTCTGACGAACTGTTCGCCGCCCTGACCGCCAAGCAATTCATCAAAAATGCGAACGCCTGCGGCGGTGTCTTTTAAGCGTCTGGTCCGATCGATCAGTTCGAGCATCAAGTCGCTTGGATTCTTGATACGCTCTTTGACTTCATCGGGAGACATGCCGAGTTTTGCAAATGCTTCGGCGGCCGACCCTTTGCCGGTCTTGGCGTATTCATCACCACGGATTGCGAGCTCTTTAAAGGAATCGACAAGCGCATCGACGCTGATACGGTTCTCATCTGCTACCCGCCGCCAAAGCTGGAACGACTCCACCTTAAGGCCTGCGGTCTTGGCTTCGTCTCCCAGCGCGATGATTGATTTCATCGCAGTATTGACTGAAGCAGTAATCGCTCCAAAGCCCAGCCCACCAATGCCGAACTTGGCAAGGGCCATGTTCATGCCCTTGGATGCACCCTGCATTGCTTTCTGCATCGCGTCGGAGTTTTTCTTTGCGCTGTCGGTCATCGCCTTAAAGCGCTTTTCAGTCGTCCGCTGCGCTCGCGCCATGCCTTTTTCAAGATCATTGATACGGGCCTCAACGGCAATAACTAGTTTTTCTTCATCGGTGCGGGCCATCTAACGCCTTCCCAAAATGCGCAGCCCTGTCGGACGCGCTGATTTATCTGAATAGATCGACATCTGATCATTGCCGAACGATGCCCGGTCGACGGCCATCCACGTTGCAAAGCAACCGTCAATGCGATCTGTTGAAAGCCCTTTATGCAGGGTTCGATTGCCGTTGCTGTCGACGTGAACTTCAGCGTTCTCGAAGTTCCACCGCAGAATAGGATTGCCGTTATGTCGGAACTTGCGGCTAAGAATTGCGGCTTCAAGCCGGTTTAGCGCGGGCGACTGCGTGACCCATCCCTGTTGTAGAGTTACAACAGGGTGATGCGACTTTTCCAAGCTTTTCATAAGCAGGAACGCGTAAGCCTTATCAAACGCAATCTCTTGAACTTTGAAGCGTTCGCAAATGTCGCGAATATATCGCTCTACCATTTCCTGATCGATCACGGGTCCCGGCGTCGGAGTGATCAAACCCTGTTCGGCCCAATGCCTATACGGCACGCCATCACGTTCGGATTTGCGCGTGATGCCGTCCTCTGGACAGAAGAAATGAGGATGCACGATATAGCCGCCCTCGCCGTCTCGCCAAGCTGCAACGATAGCGGTCAAGTCAGTGGTCGTGCTCATATCCACGCCCAGCCAGCAAGGCCGGTTTTGAAGCTCATCCAGATCGACTTTGCCGCGGCAAGAATCCCATTCTGTCATGTCAAGGAAAGGCGAAGTTGCCGTGTCCATCCACATATTCAGATGGTCGTTCTTGAACTTGTCGCGAAGCGCTGGCCGCTCTTTGGCTTCCTTTGCTTCCTGCCTCAGACTTTCAAGGTCGGGATATTCCGGCAAGCCGGGGTTAACACGGTGCCATACTTCTTCGTCCTGCCAATCCGCGTCTTTCGGCGTTTCAAGTAGAATAGGAAGAGTGCCAGGATCATCGTCGACCTCGCCTGTCGCAACCTTGCGGGCATAGTCAAATACCTCGAAAGCTACATTTTCTTGTCCGCGGCCCGCCTGCGAAATCACAACGGAAAGTGTGTTTTTCGTTTTACCAAGGCCGGTTCGCATGACGTCATATAGCGAGCGCGAAGGCCAGCAATGGATTTCATCGAACAAGCACATGGCCGGGGTGGCACCATTGCGCGCTTTGGCGTCTGACGACACGGCACGAAATGAGGAGCGTGATGTTTTGTGCTTAAAGCGGTGGCGGCTGTCGGTTATAGTGACCTTGCTGCGCAAGCGCTTGTTCATATCGATAATGCCGACAGCTTCTTCAAACGCGATACGGGCCTGTTCTCGATCATAGGCGCAAGCAATCACCTGACCATATGGGCGACGTTCAGGCCCGATTGAATGAAGCAATGCAAGTGCTGCGCCAAGCGTTGTCTTGCGGCAACCGCGTGGCAACATCATAACGACGTTGCGAACGATGCGGTGCCCGTTTGGATGACAAGGGCCGTAGATGCGCCTGACAATCCTTTCCATCCACGGATCAAGTTGAAAGGCTTTACCGCTGATCGGATGCTTGAGAAAGCGGATCGCCTGCACCGCTCTCTCGCCATATCCGAAACTGTCTTCAATCGGTGAATCGTCAAACACCCACGCGGGCCAGCTATCCGAAGCCTTTGGCGTCAAGTTCGTCATTATCATCACCAGTATCTCGAATTGAAGGGCGGGATCGCGACGTAGGTGACAGGCCATACTGGTCACCGATCTGTCGGGCCGTGGTCATGGCCTTATCCTGTGCGCGATAAAGAGCTGGATCGAAGCCGTCGCCCATTTTGCGGATTGCGCGCCCAAGCCTTTCGACAGTGCCCATTGCTATGCAGAAGTTTCTCAATCCCGGCATGTCAGCGGCAGTCAAAACTTTGCGCTCGACAAGATCAGGCATTATTTCGCGCCATATACGCTTTGCATACTTATCGAGCGTGGAAGGCGGGGGCGGAACAATATCTAGCGCGTTCGCGGCGGCCACAATCCCGGCCTTACGTCCAGCAGCCATTAAAGCGCCTCCATGTAAGCTTTAACGGCCATACGGGCGCGATTGACTCCCTGCACATCGTCGCGGCTGAAATCAGTGCTTTCAATGCGCAGATCAATCAGATTGAAGCCAGACACCGGCACATCCTTCTTATGAAGCAACTGCCAGACTTCGCCCGCGATCAACTTGACCTCTTTGTAATTCTCTTCGTCAGACCAGCAGTCGATTTGAAAATAGACATCGAAGCCGTCAACACAGTCCACGTCGTCTGGCAGCACTTGGCCGGAACCGATGCTGATGCGCGGAAAAATCCCCGGCGTTACCTTGTCAAAGACAGCAGGCCCGGCGGCGGTCTTATTATCAAGCTCGCGGACGATGGCGACTTGCAGCGCATATGAAGGTTCGCTCATTTTCGCTCCACCAGCAGCTCTATGAATTGCCGCTTCTCATCCATATTTCCCGCGGACTTAATCGAGTATTCGCGCTTGTCTTCGTCGTATAGCTTCCAGCTGTTGGTCACATTGGCGATTTCGGGCTGCCATGGGATCGTGACGATGAAAGGCTGAACACCAGTCAGGCGCGCAGCTATAACCGTCTCGCTGCCCTTCATGGGCTGCATTCGCGCCCAGAAAGGCCCGTGCTTTATATCTTCATAGATCGGGCCGCCGCCTTCGTCCTTTTCGCCGGTCCAGCCGTAAAACGTCAGCGTGACCATGCGGTCACGTTGGCCGATGGTTGTCTTCATGTGGCGGTTTCCTTCAATGCTTTGCGGGCAGCGCGGCGCAATGCTGCCTTGGTCTTCTTCCGCTTCAATCGAATGGCTGGAAAGAAGAAGGGCTGCGCCTCGTTCTTCTCGGTGCCCCACTCAACAAGGTGCGCATATCTGACCTTGCTGTTGCCAGCGGTGATCATATAAACGCCTTCAGGAACCGTCTGCGAACCGCCCGGCTGACTATGAGGCGGGGTAGTATGCCCCGGCCCTGTAACAGTGATGCTTTCCTTCAGGTCGCCATCATCGACAGGCGCGAAGTTGCGTATCTGATCAGCAATTTCGTTTGCAGCCGTTTCGGTTTCGGCCATCAGGCGTTCGCGCATCGCTTCAGGAATACGCGCCAGCCTGTCTTTCAAGTTGCGAAGCTGCGCGTCATACTTAGGCTGCGCCATTGGCAAACCTCCTGTAGCGATACGTCCGCAGAAGATCGTCAAAACTGTTAGGCATTGCCGCCATGCTGCCGTCGATCGCAGCGCCGCGCCATTCATAGAAATGAACGGTAAGTTTCACCCACGCCTCAATCAAACCGGCTGGCGCGCCGCCTTCGATGCTTTCCAGCTTGCAGCCGATAATTTCTTCGATATAATCTTTCGCAGCCGCAATTTTTCGCGTGATCAACGCGTCTTCAAAATTATGCGTGATGCGCAGTTCAGCCTTCACATCGGCCAGCGAAATTTCCATTTTTAAAAACTCCAATTGGAAAAAAACTCACGCGATTGCCCCCCCACGTTCCCTCAAGGATCGGCAAAAGTTGACGACTACCCCCGGGTACTACGTGCAAAACCTTGATCCCGGGCTGTTCGGCGTGAGTGACAGGACTTGCAAAGTGCCCGCAAATTCGACCATTCCAGCCTCAATTCGGGTGCTTCTTTGATACTTTTGATATGATCTGCTTCGGTTGCAGGCGCTTCACACCCGTCTGCGGTACAGTACGGATTAGCGAGCAGGAAGGCTTTGCGCAGCCTGCGCCATGCGCCGTCATAACCCTGCTTGGAAGCCGATGGCCGCGCCCGGTCCATTGCTCGCTTGCGTTCAATCGCGCATGAACATGGCTGGCCGTATGGCACGACCTCGCTCCCACACGCGCAGACGCGCGGTATACCTGAATTCATTAGTTCCTCGTGATAAGTAAGAGGGTGACAGCATCACGCTGCCACCCAATGCGCCCTTGTGCCTTAGGAGTACGGCCGGTGCGCTGGACCGCATCACCTTGACCCTCTGACAACATGTTGCAGCGGCAGGGAGGTGATTTCGCGTTATCGGACAGGCCCGTGAGCCACGCTCAAAGCGTAGGCGTTGCCCTCATTATGCGCCGCTTAAACTTCGTCGACGAAAGTGAGGACATCAGCAGCCGTAAAGGTCGCGCTGAATTCCATATTTTGCTCGACATCACCCGTGAACTCGAAATCGGTCACAAACCACGGGCCGGTGTAAGTGCCATCACCGGGCACAATAACCTTGGCGTTGAACACTTCCGCATTGCGGACATAGTTCAAGAATGCCTTAGTTTCAGCACCTGCAATGAAGGCACCAGCGCCGTTGAACGTGCGGCTCGAAATGCCGGGTTCGCTGGTCTTCTGGACTGGACCGTCAGGATTTTCACAAGGCGGCACTGTCGTGTCTATTTCCGTGGTGCTCATATTGAATGAGCGAGTCTTGATGCCGCAGAGCGACTTGAAGACTTCAGGTGTTGCTCCGTCGCCAATCTGGATCAGGAGCATACGGCCTTTCTTCTGTTTACCCGCCATGATTAAGCACCTACCGGGCGAGCATGAGCGCCAGCAAGCACAGCCACAGCACCAGCAGCAATTGACGTGCCGCCAGCCTTGGTAAGCACAAGGCGCGTATAACGCTTGTGGCCCCAATAGCCGAGCTTATAGGCGCTGGTTGCTTCCAGCGTGTCAGGTGCTTCACCAATAATCCACTTCGGATCAACGTCAGCAAAATCGGCCGGCGTGATAGTGTCGGAGTCCTGCACCTTGAAGGTGAAATCGCCATCGGCTGCGATTGCGCCCGTGTTTACGACGTAAGTCACCTTCTCAAAGCCCTTGCGGTCAATGACGGTACCAGTTGCATTTGCCGCCTGCACAGCAGGAGCGAGCGCCGAAAAGACGGCGATATTGTTTGCGAGATCGCGCATTGAATAACCCTTATCTGGATAAGAAAAGGGCCGCCGATTGGCAGCCCTTAATGAAATGAAATGATGTGCCGATTACGACTTCATCTTGAACTTGCGCAGCGCCTTCGGCTTCACAACGCCAGCGCCAAGACGCTTGCGAACGTGGAAGCGCGTCATGCCTTCCTCAGCACGCTTGAACGGATTGACGAGGACTTCCATGTCAACACGGTCATAGATGCGGTAGCCTTCGTTGAGATCGCCATAGACGATTGGAACCGCACCGGCTGCAGCGTCTGGCATGTCGAGCAGTTCAATCACTGGACGGCCCAGAAGCGTTTCGGGCTGGCCTGCCTGGTATGAAGGCTGCCAGAGGAAGTTGCCCTGACCATCCTTCAGCGTGCGCAGCTTGCCAAGCGTGGTGCCGTTCATCATCCAGCCGCCGTCATTGCGGTAATAAGCAGGATGCGAATAGAGCATCGCAATCAGTGCATCGGCGTTGATGTTCGTCGCATGATCATTGTCGAACACCGCAATGTCATCGCGCGTCAGGAAGCCTTCCGGCTGCTTGACGCCAGTGCCGTGAACGAATGCATAGCCTTCCTTCACACCAAGATCTTCCGCAAAAGCCATGCGGACTTCGGCTTCAACGTCAATCGCCGCATCTTCCAGAAGCTGGTTCGATACGTCGACATACGTGTTGATCTCGTGGATCGGGATTTCTACTTCGCGGAAATCGAATGTCGATTCCTCTTGCGTTTCGAGCTCGCCTTTCCACTTGGCGTTCGTGGTGCCGACACGGCCCGGCAGGATCACCGAGTTATTGCCAGTTGAGCCGACGTGCGCATAATCCCGAACAGGTGAAAACTCGACGATTTCGCGCAGCATCTCGTTGACAAACTCAGGAGGGGCAACATAACCGCCCTTAGTGTCATTGCCCTTAACCAGCGATTTCGTTGCAAGTGCCGCACGCTCACCGTGTCGCAGATAATCCGCGAACGCCTTACGCTTCATTTCTGCAGGGTTTTCCTGCTGACGAATAACGCCCGGACGCGCCGACTTGATCGTCAGCTTGGAAAGCGACTTTTCGATATTCTCGGTGGTTTCTTCTACATTGCCGATAGACGACTTGATTTCAGCCACATCGGTTTCCAGTGACGTCACACGATCTTCCAGCGTGCTTTCTTCGATGACTTCCTCAATGACCTGTTCGATGTTGTCATTGTCGGATTCAAGTTCTTTGCGCACGATGCGCTTAACAGCAGCTTTTGCCATTGTTGTACCTTTCCGGCTCTTGGCCGATTTAACTGTGATGATTTTCGCGCCCTTGTGAGCAGGAACGCTGACAAGGCTGATCTCGGCCAACTCGGCTTCGAGAATATTGTCGCCGCCGAATTCATTTGGTTCCACCACAAGGGGCAGGAAACCAAGCGATAGGCCAGACAAGCTTTTGGATTTGACGAGGCTATAGGCTTCAGCAGCGCGTGGAATTTCCTTGACCAGCATCTTGCCGACCACTTCAATGCCACGGCTCGTTTCGGCGATGGATGACCAGCCGCCGAGCACTTCGCTTTGATCGTGCTGCCAAAGCATCGGGATTGTTCCGCGCAGTCTTAACGCGCCTTCCCCGATAACATCGCCTTCACTGTCGGGCGAACCGAACGGCCAAGCAATGCCTGTAATAGTTCCCTCATCATCGACCGAAAGGCTCGCCGCCTTGAGGGTCAATTTACGCATTACGCCTCGCTGGTGCCGAAAAACGCCACATTGAGAATGTCGGAAGCCAATGCCGCACTATCGCCAAGCGGTCGCGGCTTCACATATGTTTCGACCAGATCGTACGCTTTGACGTCATCAGTGCCGCCGCCAATCAGTGCCAGCCTGATAATCTCGGCGATGTGCTTAACGCGCCAATCGCTGTCGAGAATGCCTTTGTGCGTGGCAAACAATGACGTCCGGTTATCACGCTCGAAAGCATGAGCCAGATCATACGTCAGGTCGAAGTCATACGCGCCGTCCGCGAACGGTCGGGTTATTTTAGTTTCGCTCATGAAGCTCACTATCAGTTTGAGGTTTCTTGTCGTCCAGCATTGCGGCAACTGCCGTATCGCTTGTTGTGTTCGGGTTGACGTATTCGTCGCCACCCTCATATGCAGGCAAGTTTTCGCGTGCCCGGCATTCGTTCGGATTCATGATGCGGCTGGTGATTGCCACCGCATACGCCGCCATCCGTTTCGCGGTATCCGCGCGCAGCAGATCGTCCGTCAAGAACTCAGCAAACCATTCGTCTCTCTCTTCTTCCGAAAAGAGCTTCAGCATGATTTCGCCTTCCCATCGCTTGATCCATGACATCAAACAGTAGGTGACAAGCTGGCTGCCCTGCTGTTCGTTATTGGACCAAGTTGCGCGTCCATAATCGTTCAGGAAGATCGGCGGCACCCGGAAGGCGCGGCCGATTTCTTCAACGCAGTACCGGCGAAGCTCTAGAAATTGAGCATCGGTATTTGACATGCCGATCTGCTTAAATGTTGATCCTTCTTCCAGAACAGCAACACCGCCCGCGTTGTCGCCACCGTTGGCTTTCTGCCAACTATCAGCCATTCGGTTAGCAGCATCGTCACCCATTTTGCCGGGGTGCTCGATCACACCGCCTGGCTGCGCTGAATTGCGGAACAACACCGAGCCGTGCTTTTCCAAAGCCAAGGCAAAAGCAATGGCTTCCTTTGCAGCTTCGATCGGACTCTCGCCAGTGATCCCGTCAAAGGTCGGTGCGCGAATATGGATAATGTCCTCGAGATTATAGACCGCTTTAGTGCCTTCGAATTCGTACTCGTATGAAGGCTCCTGCGTCGTCTCATCAATGATGATGCGGACCTTGTCAGGCTGCAAACGGTTCAACTCGACAGGCTTGTTGTCACCATCGCGAAGGATAACGGCATAACCATTTCCCCAGAGCAAAGCGTCCCGCGTGACCATCTCCCGAAATTCGCTGGCAGGGATAAAGTTGTTCACCGACCTTCGCAGCAGATTATGCGCTGGATGCTCGTCAGAGCGCTCCTTGTCGCCTTCATCGTTGCGGTGGTAGGTCTGCACTGGCAACTGGCCTATTGCCTCTGCAATGACCTGCACGGCGCACCTGACGGGCACACAGTTCATGGCATTGCGTGGCGTCACTGAAATGCCAGCCGCTGTAACTCGAATGCCTAGCAACCGCCGCTCGAAATCAGTGGGCGCGGAAAGGCTCTTGCCGGTCAAGCGACCAGCAAGTTTGCGAATAATGTTCATGATTTTCCTTTAGGAAGAAACCGCGCCGCCCGGCCACGAGGAGCAACCGGGCGGGGATCAGTCAGGCTTAATGTTCGCGTACCACCGCGAACGCCGTGACGATCTTTGATTAGGTGGCGTACCAGCGTCCGAAGCCCGTCGCATAATAGACTTTCGACCGTTTTGCCTGGCCGCAAAAAAACCATCCCCGACGCCGCAGCATCGAGGTAGGACAGGTCTAGCCTATCGTCCCAAAGCTCTATCCGTTTAGCGTCCCTACTTCAGGCCGGAAGACGACCTGAATTAGTTGATTGTTAGAAACTCGCCATCGCGATTCATTTTGAATGAGCGGCCCACAAGATCATTTTCATCTTGCAGACTATCAAGTCCGCAAGCTGATAGAAGTTTCCATAGGTCTTTCTGACCAGCGTCTTGTTCGCTTGCGCGGCTCGATTCCAAAACCACGAACACTTCTTCTGACGCATTGCCGTCATAAACGGTATCTAACTTCAGATAAGTACGGCCATTCTCTTTTTCGACGAAGGCACCCATTACCTCATGGACGCGCTCGTAATCAATTTGACTGGCATTCATTCTGAGTTTCCTTTGTTTCTGCTGTTGCTTCCGCTCAGGCTTCACAAATCCTGATGGCGCGTCTTCCAGATGGCGCTCCTGCCCTAACCAATTGGCGAGGGTGTAGCGCGGTGCATCTGGCTTGTTCTGGCGTTCCCATGCCTCACGCCAAGCGTTGGCGGATTCTATTAAGACGGGGTGGTCGGCAGCGGCTGGCGAAAGGGCTTCATATGCCTTGCGCGCTTCTGCCCTGCCCCGCCTGTAACCGTAAGCCTTATAAAGCTCATCAAAACCATCTATCGCCCTTTCCGCGACGGTGGCCTCAAGGCCATCCGTAAGCGGCGGCGAAGCCGGGGCGATATCAATATCTATATCTTGTCTACCGGCCTTTGTAGGCCGGAGACGTATATAGGAGGGGGTATCAGGCGTGACACCTAATAGGGCTGTTTCGGTGTCATCCTTGATACCTAAAGCGTCTAATTCGGTATCATCCCTGATACCCTTTGTTTCAGTGACAGGGATGTCACCCTTTTCAGGGACCATATCAAAATTTGGCTTGTAGACCGTCGAACGGCCCCTGCGTCCCATTGACAGGACGGAAACAAAACCTAGCCTTTCAAGCTTTTTCTTTGCCCTGATCACCGAAGGCCGGGATATGCCTGTATCTTCAATCAGCATTTCATGGCTTGACCATGCGTTGCCGTATTCACCGTGATACCGCTGCACGATTTCACCCAACACTGCACAGTCCGCTTTCGTAGTCTCAGGATGGCGCAATGCCAGCCTTAGAAAGTGCACCTGTTTCCATGCGGCTACATCGTACTTGCGCTTCATGATCAGTTACCGGCGCTTCCTGCCGTTCGGGCCTTGGCTTCCATATCGGCCAGCCATGCTCGCAACGATGTCCGACGGGAGCAGATCGTGCCACCAATCCGAAAGGTCGGTATATGACCCGTTTCAATTCGGTGCCTCGCCTGCTTCTCTGTGATGCCCAAAAAGTTAGCTATCGGGACTGCGCCATAGAGCAGGTCAGCCCCTTCCTTATCCTGTTCCATGATATGCCTCTCTTGCGTAATTTTTGCGCAACCGCGCAGCCGGGATTTTTCGGGAATGGTGGGTAACTTATTGATATAAAACATTATTTCGGTGGAGTATTTTTCGCTATAAGATAGGCCCTAATCAGGGCCTATCTTATTGATATAGCTACACTAAAAACCATTTTCACAGCGTCCTGAAAGAGAATCCCCGCCTGTTCTTTCTTAGCAGCGGCGGCATAAATCTGCGCGCCAGCTTCCTTGTCGGCGATCAACCCGAACAGGCCGACACCGCCAGCGAATGGCGATTTTCCGTTGCCCTTGCCTTCCTCGATGTACGCACGACGAAAACGGCGGGAGCCGTCCTCGCGCTTCCAACCGAACAACGAACCGAGCTTGAATGCTTGCGATGCGTGTAGCTTGAAGGGCTTGCCTTCAAACTGGCCTTCTGACAGCTTCAAACGCTCTTCGAAGAAGCGAAACACACGATCTGCCTCCTCATCGTCAAACCACAGCCCGCGCTCATGCGCTGTCGCCAAATCGTCGAAATGACGCTGGCAAGCGTTTCGAACGTGCGGGCCTGCAATCTCAGTGCCGTCAAGGACAGCTTGCGCGTAAGCGCTCACACGCTCCAGCGCAGGCATATTAGTCAAGCAAATCGTCCTTTTCATCGCCGTCGTCGGCAGTCGCAACTTTCGACGCGTCCGCAGGAGTTGCTCCCATCTGGCCAAGCATCTGACGCAGCAAGTTCATCGCCTGCACGCCAACCTCTTGCCCAGCCATGATGCGGCCCTGAATATTAGCAGCCATACCCACCAGCGTGCGGTGTGACTGATTCAGCCACGGCAGCTCTTTCTCAAAGAGCTTCCACGCCGCCTTGGCTTTAAGCTCTGGAGTGTCCTTCAACCATGCGGGAGGATTGCCGAGCGGGCCATCAGCCTTGACATCGGTGCGGTTTTTGAAGCGCTGCGGGTCTTTCTTGTCTCTCCCCTCGATTTTAGCCTTGCCGAGGGGATTTCTCGGCTTTGCCATTGGGGAAATCCTTCAAGAGGGGTCATATTTTGAATTGCGGATGCGTGTGCTGTGGACCCTCGCCGTTCCGGCATTTTCGACCTTCGTCGACTTTTTGATGCCCCCGGGGGACCGTGATATTTCTGCAACACTTCGCAAAAGTGACATAAATGTTACACCTTCGATGGGAGGACGCATGAAAAATCCCGATTTTTCGGACCACGAGACGGGGTTAGCCATTATAAAAAAAATACTCGTACTGGTTCAAACCGGCCACCCGTCGGCCCCGAAGGTCACGATGTCCTGACCTCGCTCCAAGCGCTGCTTGGTTCGATCGTGGCACGTCTTGCAAAGTGACTGGAGGTTGCCTGCATCCCAGAAAAGGAACTCGTCGCCCTTATGAGCGATGACGTGATCGCAAACCGTCGCCGGTTCGACGTCACCAACCCGTAAGCAGAACATGCAGAGGGGTTGCTCGGTCAGTTGTCGCTCGCGCATTCGCTGCCATCTGGCAGTCTTGTAGCGGCGGAGCCATGTGCGTTGTGGCATGATGTGGAACCAAACATAGAGATCCGGCAAAAAGCACGGGGCTTATCAATGAGCAGTTTCAATTGACAAATACGTTTAGATCGCGCGCCGATGCTTGCAGGCAATCTATACTCATTCCCCACAAAACGGTCTGATCTGTCGAATTATCGTACGGGCGCAAGACATAGGTGCTAGGCTTAAACCAGAGCAAAATGACCTGAACGGATATCTGTGCAGGTTTGGAACAATCCGCTCTGAACAAGAAAGTTTCCGTCATGGCAAAAGGCCAAGTACGCAGTAATCGTGAAGTGCGTAAACCGAAGAAGGATAAATCAGCATCTGCTGAGAAGTCTGCAAGCAAAACAGGAGGTGGCTTCACCACCCAAATCAAAGATACCGAGAAGCAAAAGAAATAATTTAAAGCTCTTGAATAATACTGCCGGATACGAGCTTGAGGTAGGCGTTTACCGCCTGCCTTTTTTATCAAATGAAAACGCCACCGCAAGCCGATTCCAAAGATTGTTGTGCCCGCATTTCACATCGCTCTACCTCTATAAGAGGTGAATGTTAGGTTGCTACATTTTATCAATAGTATATAATTACGAAATGAGAATTTCGGCGAAAAAGGCCTATAAGCTAATTCTTACTGCCGTGCACGTCGATGGGACCCTTATCGAGCCATTCACGGCTAAGGATATACGACGAATAATTTCCGGTTGGCATTATACTGATCACTTTAGTTTCCTCGCGTCGAACTGCGATGGCAAACAACTCGATAACAAAGTTCTGTTCATTCGGGTTGGGCGAGGCAGTTACCGATTGCCCACGCGGCTTACTTCCGCTGAGACCGATTAACTTGGTTGCAGAAGGTCGAGCTTGCCAAATTCCTTAAAAGATAGTTAAATGCAGTTCTGGATAGGAGGTGATATACATGCCTTTTCGGAACGCACGGTATCACGGGACTTTCCGTCCCTCAGACTTAGCCATTCTGCAAAAAGCATACGAAGAATGCTGCGTCTTACTTGATCGATGCCCTACCAGCCATGAAGACAAGGACAGGGTGGCGAGAGCCATAATCCGATCCTTTGAAAGCGGTGTGCGCGATCCAGTCAAAATAGCTGAACAGGTCGCAGTAATCGAAACGCACGTCAGTGTGACGGTGACAAACTACTCCGGCCCAACCGCAGCCGAGCGTGTTGTAGCCCATTCGGAATAGTTAATTGATCGGCGGGGAGGCACTGGCTTTATCGTTGCCAACCTCAACCCGCCGTATCCCGTCTGCCGGAGGAGAAACGGCGCCGGGGATTTGAATTGATTGGCAAGCGCAATGCAGGCGTGCACTGCCTATGTCTGCGAGCCGATGACTGCAGGGGATTGCGCTTGCTTTTCAGATTGACGACTGAATACCGTCGTCAGGTAGTTACGCCCGGTTCATCGCTGACCGAGCGTCTGTCGCTGGCAACAGCCTGTGCGCACAGAACATGGAATGAATTGGAAGTTTGCCTTCCCACTATTACCAACGTTCTGACGGTTTGAGTTTAAACTGACATTTTGAAATCTTGTCGTTCAACTTGGCCAAGGATACCGCGCAGCGTGATAAGCGCGATGTGCACATTTGCACGTCCTGCCCCTGTGGCGATAGCGACACTGCCTCCGATCGTTGCTGCTCCAACCTCTGCATACGTCTTTCCGTCGATGCATGCCAATTCAAACGGCTCACACAAATAACCCAAAGCTGATCGCAGCCTGCAAAGCTTATGCTGAGCATCAATCATCTCGTTGACAGGCACATCGCCCCTCCAAGGCTTCGGCACGTTCGTGTATCCGCTTTCTGATTTTTCAGAAGATAACTGCGTCTCGGAGTCGGTTACGCTTTTCTTGCGGGATGGAATATCAACGCTCGCAGCTTTTGACTGACGCACGTGCTTGTAGGCGACACTTCCGTTCGGGCGCACATGGATGTGTCGGTCAAGCGCTATTCCTTCACCAAGCGTCACAGATGACCCGCCTAGCACCGCGTTGCTTTTAGCCGCCGTGTGAATGCGACGATACATCATGGCATATTTAAGAAGGTCCGTATTACCTTCCCTGATCAGCGCTGTTGCCAACGGCCAAGCGATGTTGTCATTCGCCGCACGACCATCCCAATCGCTACCAATACCTTGCCGCTTATTGATACGGCGACGCAACTTGGCCAACGCTTTCACCTCGCGAGCCCGTTCGACAGGTATGCGATCTCTTGCTGCTTGCCTTTGCTCTGGCGTACGTTCAGGCATGTGTGTTCCATGAATGGCGCTGGTTGCGATGTGTGGCTTGAGATTAAGCTGCGTCATTGATGTTCTCCTCGTGCGGTTTTGGTTGGTTATCGTTCGAAGTTTCCAGCAGCCAGCCTTTAACTAGCCTCACTGCCTGCTCTGCTGCATCACCCTCGGTAACTGCCCTGACGACCACGACGGGAAAGCCAAGAGCATCAAGCAACGGATGGCGGGTTATCTGGCTTGACTCGAGCCTGACCTTGCCGACCTTGTTTTCGATTTGACGCAGCACACCACCGTAGAGATAGATCCGGACGTCTGCTTCTCCCGGCGTCAGCCCTGCAGCTAATGCCTCGGCTCTTGCCTTGGGGCCTCGCTTGGCTGCGTTCTGATCTCCAGCCAGCGTGAATGTACCCGGTCGAACGTCTTTCGCTGTGTGAACGTATTCTGGCAGTCGGCGTAATGCCCGGACCTGTGCAGCTTGCAGTTCCCATTCCAGAGGCAGTGCTGCTTTTGTTGTCACCTTGCCATCGCGTGTCGTGATGATTGTTCGGACGCCATTGATGCGGACGGTCTGGGTTGTGGCTTTTGGCCTTGCTGAAGGTTTGGTGCTGGCTGTGGATTTGAGCTTGCTGGATGACGCGCCTTTCAGCGCACGTCTTCGTGTCATGGCCTCTCCTCGTGTTCATGGTGCGTCAGCTTGGTTTTCTAACAATTCACATCATGGTGGGAGTGACAGGTCGGTCAAGCGTCGACCGGCATAATTTCAACCAACCTCAAATCAGGTTGTATTTTTCAATCGTGAAATTTTCTAAAAAGTGCGTAGTTCTCAAAAGCATAGAACTACGCGCTGCGCGCTTTGTGCGTAAGTTTCTATATAAGAACTCTTACGCACTAAAAGCAGCGTGCTTTTGCGCAAGTCTTTTTAGGTTTTTTGAGACTTACGCAGTATGACTTATGCGTTACCTATGGTTGTATTTCTATTGTGACAGCGGGTTGTGTTGTTGGTGCCCGAAAGGAAGGACACCCACCCTCCTCTCGGCATATGGCTCAACAAAACTAAGCTTTGTTTATCTGATTTATCGCAAGATTCGTGAGCTTATTGTTAGTGGCTTTTTCCTGATCCAGAATCTGGGTCAACAAAGTATGCGCTTCTGTATGTCCGAGTTCCTTGGCCCACTCGCGCAGAGAACCATATCTTGAGATTTCATAATGCTCTACTGCCTGACAAGCCGCTAACAGACCAGCGTCGAGAGCTGTTCCGCTTGCTTCTTCAATCAAGCCGTCTGCTTCTTTAATCAGTCCTTCGATGGCGTCGCATTTCTCAGCGTTGGGCTTTAGTTTGAGAGACTTGAACACTTGATTCAACGTTGCGATCTGACCTTTGGTTTCCTCCAGATGCTCCTCGGCTGCCTGCTTTAGTTTGGCACTCTTTGCCGCTTTGGCTACCTTCGGGAGCGCTTTGGTGATCGCGTTTTCTGCGTAGTAAATGTCCTGTAAGGTGTGCTCAAAAATATCAGAAAGGGTTTTCACATCCATCCTCCTTGTTAGGAAGACGAAACGAACGATTCGCTGATAGGTTCCTGGGTAAAATTCCGCGAATTGCGCCGGAAACTGCTAACTAGAGCAAAAAACCGCCCGACGTCTAAGGTGGCCCCCTTGTATTCTGGCGCTATCCCGCTTGTTGCTTGCGTATCAAAAGTCTCTCTTCGGGAACGGAACCGCGACAACTGCGTTTACTGAAGCCATTGACCCAGAGTGATAGAAAACATGGATCAGCTTCAAATCGCGCTCGAAGAAGCGCTAAAGTCCGATAACTTTAACGTCTGGCCACACATTATCGCGTTGGCTGCTGCCTACATCCTTGCATTGCCGATTGGATGGCACCGAGAACGCCAAGAGCGAAGCGCCGGACTGCGGACCTTCCCACTCGTCGCAGTAGCCAGCTGTGGCTTTATTCAAGCGACAGAGGGAATAACCACCGACAATCCCGAAGCGCTTGCGCGCATTATTGAAGGTGTGATCACAGGCATGGGCTTTATTGGCGGTGGCGCAATACTTCGCTTGAGCTCGTCAATCAAAGGCACAGCGACAGCAGCCAGTCTGTGGTCAACAGGCGCTATCGGCATTGCTTGCGCTGTCAACGCCTTCGACGTTGCCATTATCATAATGGTGTTTGCGCTGCTCACTCTGATATTCTTCTCAAACGGAAAGTCGGATACCGAGGACATAAGCACAAAAGATACCCAATAAAAAAGCGGCCTTTCGGCCGCCTTTTTACACCGCTCTGACAAAGGTCGTCATGCGTCGTTGGATCGGGTCTCGTTCTTCGACCTTCTTCAGAAAGCCTTCCGCAAAGAGCGCCTTGGTGATCATCCCGACGCGCTTCTTGTCCGTTTCTTCGTCGACATCCAGTTGCAGAGCGTAGGCCACTGCTAGCCCGACCCATTCCTTAGCGTTAGGTGCTTGCTTATACATCCCGCCATTAACGGCACCACGGATGGCCTCGCGCTGCGCTTCTGTAAGTTCGTCTGCAATGTCCTCGCTGGTCGGCCAAGTCCAAGCGATAACGACCGGCGCATGATCCTGCGGCTTTGTCAGCCCCTGCCCGTTGCCAAGCGCAACACTCTCCAGCTTGCGCCAATCAGCCTTGTGAGAAAGAGGTGCAAGGTTAGCCTTCCCGTATGTGACAGAGAAATACGCAAACCGATCCATTGACCCCATCCCTGCGTCTTTGGCCTGCGCTTCGGACATGCGGTTAAGCACACGCACCGAACGCGCCGCACCGATCAGGGACACAGCACCGCGAGCGTCTTCAACCGTAGCCTCACGATCGCTCACCTTGCGCAGATGGTGCACGATATCGATTGAGCAGTTCGTGCGGTCAGCGACCTGCGCCCATAGCTTGGCCACCTTGTCGATTGCGCCATTGTCGTTTTCATTGACCTGGTGCGTCGAGACGAACGGGTCAACAATCATCACGTCAATGCCGAGCTCCGAGATCGTCTCAACGACTGCTTCAACAACCGGCTCCTGAATGCGCACGCCTTTCTTGTCGTCGATCGCAATGACCAGTTCCTGCTCGCGGCCTGTGTCGAGAAACAGATGCCCATCGATATCGGCTGGCTTCAGATTGAAATGAATGCACGCTGCCATGATACGACGCTCAAGCTCGTCGCGAGGATCTTCGGCATTGAACAACCAGACCTTTAGACGCTTCGGCGGCTTCGTGCCGTTGAGTGCTTTACCTGACGCCATGGCGAGCGCTTCGACGATGCTGTTCGCAGTTTTGCCAAGACCGCCCGGCGCAACCGTTACTGAAACATACTTACGAATGAAGTGCTTACCGAACGCAAACTCGCGCCTAGGAAGCGTCGACGGGTCTTTCCATACGAAAGGTGTAGCGATGATTGCGCGTTTGTTTTCAGTAGTTTGTTCCGGTTCGCTGATAGATGAATCAAAGTCCGCAACGGGCTCTGCAACAACGTCAGTGCGTGCCTCCGCTTTTGCCAAGCCATTGGCAATCATGCGGCTGATATCGACTAGGCGTGTGTTGTCGTTGTCATTCTGCGGCACGATACGTGGGCTGCGGGCACCGGCTGCCAGGCCGTTGTCGATGGTCTTGACGCAGCGCGGCCAGTCGCGGCCCCAGCCTCGTGCCACGTCCTGCAACAGCGCACGCGCTTCGGACTCAGCCAGAGCGCCAGCCCCGACGAAAGTGCCCAAACGAAACGCGGCGTCGTTCAGACGGTTGTTGCGGTTGCCCATCGGTTCAAGCGCGAGATCGTCCAGCTCAGACTGAACAGCACGCTCGACATAACGATCGTTGATCTTGCCACTGACAGACGGCGCTGCGGTGTATGTGCTCTCGTACGAACGGGGCAGCACGAGTTCCAGCAGCCAGTCGGGCGCGTCGACCGGCTCCTGCTCCATGATCCAGCGATATGGCAGGCCAACCCCCGGCACGCTCCCGGCCGCAATGACATAACCGCCGTCACCGCGCACATCGACGCCGGAGCCAAGCGCGCCACGATTACGAACGCCCTGACGATGACGAAAGAAATAGTGACGGCCGCCGCTCGTGGTTTCTGCGGTCAGCGTTGCAGGCAGCGCGCCGTGTGCGGCCTCAAGCGCTGCAAGCGTTTCGTCGCCGCCGTGCTTCGGATCGATATCCAGCACCCATGCACCAATAGGTGCACCTGTCGGCACGCCGATCATCGCGGATGGATTGCGGCGCCAGTATTCGCGAACGATGCGTTCGTTCAGTGTCGCGCCACGGAACCCGTTTGATGTCAGAGGCGTTTTAGTAGCGAGGATTTCGATTTCACCGGTTTGTGGATCGATAATTTCCTCGTCGCGGTAGCGGCACGGGAAAACCGGCCAGTTTTGAGCCTGATACGACAACGCGACGTCGAGCATTGGATCAGCATCATTGACCAAAGGTTGCGCTGAAATAATCATAGCTGTACTCATTGTTTTCAATTGATTCGTTCCTTGAAAGGACTCGCATGAGCAGATCGACATTAACGGGTGGACGGTACATCGGTGGACGCTACAAGACATCGAACGGGGTAAACGACACTTGGTCAGTGTTTGATCAGAAAGCTCAAAAGCTAGTCGAAATGGGATCAAGGCAGGCGGTAGGTCTGAACTACCGCGATGCCAAAGAACTCAGCGATCTTCTCAACACGCTCGAGGCAAATCGTCAGGCTTCCTGACGTCGTTGTCGTTAGCGGCTTTCCTAAAACGGTGCCCTTCCTAAAACGGCGCCTCCTTCAAAGCTTCCCGCATCCCTCGCCCACAGCCTTCCCATGCGGCTTTCACCAGCATGCGTGCTTCGAGCTCGTCGCATTCCGCAAGATCGGTTTTGCCTATGGACCCAAGGAAGGCTCCTACTGCCTCAACACCGGTATCAAGAGCGCGTAATTCGTAAGGGTCGAGCCTTCGGCGGGAACGAATGTGCTCGGCAATATCTGCGCATTCCTTGCATAGCCAGCGGATCGGTTCTCGGTCTGACTGCACGCCAAGTCCCACGGCGTGACGGAGGCAGACGTGGCATTGATCTGGATGGCTCATGCGGCTTCTCCGAAGAGGTTGGGCTGCACAAGCGGTTGGTTGTCGTTCGCAGGTTGCGCTTTCGCGGCAACGACGGGCGCATCTGTAAATTCAACGCAAACGATCTCGCACATTGGAGAGACGCCTTTCCACTGATCGATGAAATAGGCAGTATCGACGCCGCAGCCTGCATCGAAATGCAGACCGGTCAACTCCTGGAACTTAACGGCTTTGCCACTAGTTTGCCTCTCATAGCTTTGCCGTCCTGAATAATTAAAGCCCGCCGACATTTGTGGAACGATGAACGTGCCGTAGTCCGCCAGATGTGCCGCAATATCGATTACGTGGAATTCGAAGTCCTTGCCGCTGTATCTCGGGGAATTTCTGCTCCGCTTGATGTTTCCGAACGGAGGGTTGCTAATCGCACTGTCGAAGTGCCCCAGTCCCATATCGAGAACATCAAATACGTCAGCGTGAATCCATTCTGCTTCTGGCAGCAACTTTTTCCCGACCTCAAGATAGTCCGCATTACGCTCTACACAGGTGATTTGCGGCCTACTGTCGTTGAAACGGCTACGCTGCCAAATGGCGTAAGACAGCATTCCAATCCCAGCGCACAGGTCAATAATGCGACCGCCGCCAGCATCTATCGCAAAATCAAACGCCATATCGAATGGGGTGAAGAAGGCACCAGCTTCGCCGTTTACGTGGTTAGCGCCCTCGTTCCAGTTTCTGTATACGAATTCCTTGTCGTCTTCCGACAGACGCTCTTGCTGCAGGATAGCGACTGCTTGAGAGTGGGCCTGAGCCTGCGCCCTCGTGAGCTTAGCCATTAAGCCACCTTCCCCAGCAAATCTTGGTTATTATTGGCCGCAACATACTTCTCAGACTCGTTCCCCCATGAAGACCAGCCCGGCCACGCCTGACGAGCAAAGAGCTCTAGATAAGTACCGTCGACCAGCTTCTCGATGCGTCCGTACTGTTCATCTGGTTTGCGGGAATGCTCGCGACGCGGAGCCTTGATGAGTGAGCGCACGCCTTTCGATAGGCGGCGAGGCTTGCCGCGCTTGAACAAATGACAGATTTCAACTTCCTGCCGCGTCCAGTAACCCATGCCCATGCGGCCTTTGTCCCAGACAAAAGCAATGCTGACAGGTTTGAAGCCCCACGCGGCTGCCACATCGATTGCAGCGGCCTGCAGGTGCGAAACCGTCCACATGAACAACAAACAGTCGCGAGCGCATACCTGTTCGACAGGCAGCGCTTTGATATCGTCGAGCGACATCACGCCGTAAGGCTGGCGACCTCGTGCTGGCGCGACGTCTTTTTTACCATATGTTCTAAAAGACCAAGGCGGGTCCGCAAGGACGCAGCCGAAAGGCCCGCTGGGTAGCGGTGCATGCATTCATTCTCTCCTCGTGTTTGGTAACCCGCCAGTGGGTGGCTGGCGGGGTGGTTGTTAAAGGCTGGGCGCTCCGCCTTGCTGCTCGGCAGCAATTGGGATGCTGAGGTCAGGAAACCAGTCGTCATAGGTGGAGACGTTCATCCGTCCATCTGCGGCCGAATTCCAGCCGCAGGAGCATTCGTATTCGTCTTTGATGTACAGGCCGACGCCTACGTCAACGCATTCAGCCTCAGCGGTGCCGCCGCAATCCTGGCATTTCATGAACTGATCGCCGTAGTTTGTCATGCTGCCTCGCTGATACTATCGTGGCGCGCGAATTCACCATGCAGATGGTTAGCAGCTTGCTCCCGTACTTTTCCTGCCTCCTGCGCGGTTGCATAAATACCAAGGTGGTGAATTTTTCCATTGACCCGGACTCTAGCAGTTCATCCACCACGCCTCTTATCAAAACCAACACCCTTAATTCCACTTGTGTTATCGGCTCTCAGGGCTGTATTCATTAAATTTTGCGATCGAGTAGCGGGGCGAAGGTTATTGGGCCTGTTGTTCATATGGTTCTTATCTATGTGGTCTATCTCTGAAGGAACGTCCGTTAGGTTGATGCCACGACTTAAGGCATAAATTATACGATGAGCATAATAGCGCTTTTTATCGATAGTGATCCTAATATAGCCATCAGATCGATAGTTTCCGGCCGTTTTGCCTGCAGCATGAATTGTCCAACTGTGCCAAGACTTCCAACTAGAGAAATGTTCTAATGGACGTTGTTTCCATGTGAGAACTCCCGCGTCAGCGTCAAGATCAAAACACTCTTTAAGAAACTCTGGTGACATATCTGTCATCGTGCGATTCTTTCCTCATACACACGAAAACCAGGAATTGAACGGATGCCAGACCTAACATCTGTTTGAGCCATATTGACGATCAAGTCTTTAAACGCTTCAGGCCGCTTGCCCCAGTAGTGGTCAAGCGCGACGCCTTCGTCAACAAGATCGCAATGCCAGACCGAACGAAGGCCAGTGCCAGTCGTTGCCGCTTTGTCTTCGCGCTTCGCCCAACGGTCAGCTTGCTTGGCTTCCTTGACCAGTTCCTCAGCCTGCTCGCGCGCTTCCAGATTGCCGGCGCTCGCCTGAATTGCCTCCTGCGCCTCGCGGATTACGCGGTCGGCTTCCTCACGCGCTGCCTTGGCAGCAGCTTCCTTTTCAGCGGCAACCTTATTGCGCCACGGGGTCAGGAGACCTTGCAGCACTTCCTTGCCGAGAACGACTTTGCCCTTGCCTGACGTCTTAGTGTTGCCGATCAGTTTGTTGTAGCGCGTCTGGATTTCTGCTTTGGCGTCGTCGTGTGGCTTCGCTTCGTCCTTGCGAACCTCATCGGCGCGCTTGCCAGCCTCATGCAAATTGTCGTGCAGTTCGGTTACTGCGTCGGCAAGCGCCTGATTGTCGATGGCTTCGCCGTCTGCGAAATTCTTAGCTTCAGCAAACAGGTCTTCGATTTCTTGCTTGATCTCTTCATATGCAGAGGTCGGCGGGTTGTTGTGTCCTGCCTGCGCCGTGGTTCTTGCGGTGTACGGATCGTAAGTGTCATTAGTCATCTTCAATTCTCCTCGTGTGGTTGGCTGGTGAGGCCGACAGTCAACGATGCAGACTGCTCATAAAGATAGTATTAATGAACGGTTAAGATATTTCGGTTGTATCACCCAGTATTGGCAACCGTTACATTTGTTCTATTTTATTCTAGGATTTATTTCGTAACCTCGGCATTGCATTGACCTCCTTTGGAAATATGCTTCCCGTATCGCGCACCCCAAGCCCCCCGCCCAAATGCGCGATGCGGGCCTTTTTCAAAATGGAATCTCGTCGTCCAGCAGTTCCGAAAGACCGATAGAAACATTGTCATTTGCTGGCTCCGGAACGTTGTCGTTATCTGCTTCAAAATCGAGGCCCGCCCGTACGTCTTTCACATTCCAGTATTTGCCATTCGGAACGACGCTGATTTCGTCGGTGGTGAGCAACTCTCGCTGACGTTCAAGCCACTCCATGACCGTTTTAGGGAAAGGTCGCTGGCCTCCATGCTGTGTCCACCATCGATGCGCCTTGGTTTGTGCAAAACCCGTATGCTGCGGACAAAGCCATTCATTGATCTGCGTATAGCCAGCGATGTAGCTGCACTTGACCGATGGCGGCTTGTCGCCCTTGCCTTCGTGGAAGTGAAACGTCCTGCCTGTTACCTTGCGCCATTCAGCTTCGGCGGTCGAAAGGACTGGGGCATCAGCTGCTTGAGCTGTAATGGACGTCTTTTCGCTTTCAGGAAAAACATATCCACAACAATGGCATGTCTTAGCCGATGCATGAATCGTTTCGCCGCATCCGAACTTGCCTTCAGTGTCACGCACTGCTCCAGGTGTTTCTTCACTCGGACACACCTTGCGGGGCGCTTCACCGTCACCGCTTCCCGGTGCCCTCGGCCTGATCTGATCGATAGGTCCGTGATAGGCAAGGTTCTTGCCGTGATCGGCAATTAAGCAATCGGTCTTCCCTGGAGAATTGCGGGTTCCTCGTCCTAAAATCTGCACGAGTTTTCCCGCCGACTTAGTTGACAAGATCAAGCTGATGAAGTCCACGAAAGGAAAATTTGTCCCGGTGGTAATCATTGAGACTGAAGAAATTGCCCAGTACTTACCGGATCGGAACCCCTCAAATACCTCCTTGGTTTGGTGAGCGTTATCACTCGTCAGGACGGCACAAGTGCGCCCATGACTATGAATGCACTCAGCAATGTGCCGCGCGTTTTCCTTACTGGTACTAAAGAATAGTCCTGCACGGCGACCTTCAGACATAACCATGTCTTCCGCGACAGCAACCTCAATGATCTTTTCAGCGGCGGCCGATAGTTGTCCCGGTATGTAATCGCCACCCCTAGACCCAACTCCCTTTAGGTCAATTTTCGCGTTTGTCTTGTGACTGGTGAGCTTCGTCAGGTAGCCATTTTCTATTAACTCCGCGATGCCGATTTCATAAACGACATCGTCAAACAACTTGAACCTGACTTTATTGCCATCCTCATCTACATCGTCGTCGGAATCCATTTCATCGGTCAGACGGCCTGAATCCATACGATAATCGGTTGCTGTAGTGCCAGCCGTTCTGCTGTCTGGGTTCTCCTCACGTACATCTCGAAAGAATTTGCCGTATTGGGTATTAGCATTTCGGCTAATGGCATGAGCCTCGTCGACCAGAACAAGGTCGATCGGGCCCAATTGCTTGACCTTATTCCAAACCGACTGAATGCCACAGAACAGCACTTGCGCCCTACTGTCACGACGATTGAGGCTGGCGGAATAAATGCCAGCAGGCGAAAACGGGCAGAGACCCAAGAACTCCTTGAAGTTCTGTTCGACCAATGACGCCGAATGCGTGACATTGACGATCCGCATGTCTGGGTATTGAGCAAGCAACTCCTCAATGATCTTGGCAATAACCAGGGCTTTCCCGGCACCGGTAGGCAGCACAATTAATCCGTTGCCGCCGCCATTGGCCCAATATTCATAAAGCGCGTCTATGCTTTCGCGTTGGTAAGACCTGAGTTCCAGCATTACAATAGCCGTCCATTTTGTTTCGCAAATTCAAGTGGATGCTTTGCACCCTTAATGTCATTACATAGAGGGCAAAGGATCTGAAGGTTTTCTGGCCAGTTTGATCCACCGAGAGCTAGCGGCATTATGTGATCCACATGCTTAGCTTTTTTGGTAGAAACACCGCACTCAGCGCACTTGTATTTTTGTGCCGCATGGATCCTCAAAATATCTTCCCCTGTATGAACGCCATCAGCTCCACGCCGTCGCGCACGCCTAGTCCTCGAATGTGCATTCACAATTTCTGGGTTTGCTTTCTTCCATGATTTTTTTGCTGGCCGACTTTGATCATTAACCTTTTCGCGGAATCCAGGTTCATTCACTATTCTCCATTTTTTCCGCTCGTTTTGCTTCTTGCGCCGCTCTGGCTTTGCGTCGAGTACGCGGCCAATCTCCCTAACTTTCTCTAGGAATTCAGGATCTTCAGTTTTCCTTTGGGCTTGATAAACACGCATATAATCTCGCACGCTTTGAGCTGTTGCTGCAGATGTCCTTAACTTGAGACCATTTTCATAACTGCAAGCAACGCAGTTGCGGCTAGATGCGAAACGAGGCGATACGTGTCCACGCAGACATGGGTTCCCATTAAAATATTGTGTAGCACCGACAGCGAGTGCCGCCGCCTTAGTGGGGAGCCAAGGACCATAACGAATTGGCTGATTATCATTATCGTATTTCACGCCGCCTTCCTCCCCTCGCCATCAACCCACACCTCACCGCTCTTCATGCGATACGTGATCGTCTCGGCGTCCTCGTCGACGTCGATCTGTTCACCATTCACCATGCCCGGCAGATACAAATGCGCCGGGCAACCGTCGCGTTGCTCGTCGATAGACAAAGGCTTTGCCCATCGTGCGCACGAGATATGGCAATCACCGCCGCTTTCAGGTTGAGCATGAAGGCAGGTTCGGCAGTTCACACGCGGCTGTGCATCGTGATGACAGACGGCCTTGTGCTTGCAAAACATGCATCCGAAGAACTCCGGGTTTTCGCTAATTCTGCTCGGCGGCATGTCCGAAAACACGATGCGTTCGCAGCGAGCGACAAGCCTTAAGCAGAACTCCAGATCGTATTCGATGCGCTCGGAATAGAGACTGTCGCTGTCCTTGCATGAGACGAGATAAAGGCACCGGCTTAAACCGAAGGCATGCATTCCAAGCTGACATTGCGCATAATGCAACGGCTTTGCTTTTTGACAGCCATCCTTAACAATCAGTGCGAAGCCTTTGGCGTTGCTCGACTTGAACTCAAGCAGGTGTTCGGTCTTCGATGCCTCCGGCACATTCATTGCCTTACCGTCGCACTTGCCGCGTACGAAACCTGACACAAGCCGGATTTTGTCTTGCTGCCCGTACACGTCGACGCCGATGCGTTCGAGATCAGCGACGAGACGGTCTTCCTCGATGTTACCCGTTTCAAACAAGCGCAGCTGGCGGCCGCTGTGGACTTCGTGGGCTGACGCCCATCGGAAACCATACCAAAGCGCCCTGTCGCATTCGGTGCCTGCCTCGCCCACGCTGATGCCCCACGAGTCCCAGGATTTCGCCTGGGCCTCGTAAGCAGCATAGATCGCGCCGACGGTTGTAGATTGTGGTTTGGGGAGTGGAGCCACAGTCTATGTCCGCATCGGCATAATTACGCACCTATACCCCGGCCTGCTCGCCGACGTGATGAGCGCAGGCGAACCGGCATCTGCCATTGACATCGTTATTTCATCCGCACCAAATGCTGCCATGAGGTCGGTGACATACTGACCGTTGAAACCGATCGTCAGCGGCTCGCTGCTGAAATTGACTTCCATCTCCTCGGTAGCGTCGCCGCGATCTGGATTAGCGACATTCAATGTCAGAGCATCAGAGGCAAATGAGAAGCGAACGGCCTTCCCACGTTCGCTGGCGATGACCGACGTGCGACCGACAGCTTCGCGCAGTGCTTTTGCCGACAGCGTAGCGACACGCTCTGATGGTTTTGGAATAACGCGCTCGTAATCCGGATATGTGCCGTCGACCAGCTTCGACAAGATTACAGTCGAACCGCTCTCAACCATGACCTTATTCGATGACAACGAAACTGACACGACGCCGGTCGGCAGCAAGGACAGCAGCTTGTTAGGCAGAATGACGGGAGTAAACGTCGCTTCCTGCTCAATGCGTGTCGATGCAAGGCGATGACCATCTGTCGCCGTGGCAACGATATGGCTGTCCTTCGCTTCCAGAAAAACGCCGCAGAGATAATAGCGAGTTTCTTCCGTGCTGACAGCAAACTGCACTTCCTGCACGAGTGATGCCAGATCTACTTTGATCGTGGTGTCGAAGCTTCCGTGGTTGAAGGATGGGAAGTCAGCAGCTGGCAGCGTGTCCAGCTTGAAGCGACTTTTCCCAGATTTAACGACCAGATAACTGCCGTCGGCTTCCAAATTAACGTCGCCAGTTGCCTTCTTGGCAATGTCTGCAAGCAACTTGCCTGCAACCGTGACTGTGCCGTCCTGACTGTCCAGAACCGGCAAGCTGGTGCTGATTTCCAGATCAAGATTTGTACCGGTGATGCTCAGCTGTCCTTTGTCCGCGGACAAGAGCACGTTGCCAAGAATTGGGATTGTCGTTCTGGCCTCGACTGCCTTTGTCACGGTCGACAAGGCATGCGCAAGCTGCGCTCGGTCAAGCGTTACCCGCATGGGTTTCTCCTCGTGTTGGTGGTAGGCGCGGCTGGTGACCGCGCCGTGGTTGGTTCTTACTTAGACCAGGGACGGCTGCCCGCAGCTTTTGCAGGCTGCGCTGGCTTGTTGTTGTTTGCAGCTGCAGGGCGGTTGTCATTGGCTGGTCGCTGCGCTGCCGCCGCAGGCTGCTGAGCGTCAATGCTCGGCTCAGGCACGTTATTTTCGTCGGGGAAGAAATATTTCTTGATCTCGGCGCGCGCCGGATACTGGCCGTCCTTTGAAGGCTTGCCGAGGGCCACTCGCACCGTGAACGACTTGAAGAGCAGGTCGTCGGTGTCTTCTACCGAGGACATTTCGAGCGCGCGGCAAAGGCTGGCGAACTGCCGCTGGCCGATCTCTGCGCCTGCGGATTCTTATTCTCGATGTTGTAGTTGTTGAACAGCTTGCGATCAGCATATTCAACAGGCTCGAGCACCTTCATCGTGGTTTTCAGAATCGTGCCGCTGCCGGTAGATGTTGCGGCAACGTCGGCCGCTTCGATTTCCATCTTGTATGTGCCGTTCGGCAGCTCGGAATAGTCCGACTGCGTCGTGTCGTGTTGGGTGGCGTCAAACGCCGTTCCAAGTCTCGCCATGTGTTAGTTCCTCGTGTTGGTGATGTGGTGAATGCGCAGATTAAGATTTTGCGCGAAACACGGTGGGTCGGAAGAACCCACCGATGAAGCCAAGCGCAGCGCCAATCTGCCAAAGTGACAAGTGACCAGCATTCACGCCTAACGCTGCAAGGAATTCCTGCACTGTTTCAGTGAAGAAGAAACCGACAACCCATCCCGAAAACGCGCCAAAGAGAACGCCGATTAGCGGTGCAAAGAAAAGGATGGCGGCAACCGTGACCAGTCCCGCTAGTGCTTTTTCCATCAAGCAGCCTCCTGCAGCGTGACCGGCCAATACTTCGCAAGCTCGGCGAAGCCCTGCCCTTTGCGGTATGGAACGGCGTCGGGCATTGAATAGCGGTTCTTGGCATTGAAGCCAGCACCTTCATTCAGATGGATCTGGCGCTCTTTGCCGCCCTCTGCATGAGCGACCTTTGTCTGGCGCGCGACTTCCTTTTCCTTGATTGAAACGCGATAGTTCATGAACGCCACAACGTCAGACTTCTCGCGAACAAGTGCGTTGGCGCGCTTGTGAAGCTTCGGCTGATACCTCGAATAAGGATCGGTCGTCGGGCTATCGAACCGGACAATCTCGGGGTGGGCAAGGATGACCACATAAATGCCAGCTTGCGCGAGCGCCGACAGGGCCGACATGAGCTCATTCCATTCGGTGTCAGCTTCCACGTAGCCTTTTCCGAATCCAGCTTCCTCAATACTGGTGATGCCAAGGCGGGCACAGGTCGCAGCCCAGACAAGCGGTTCGAGGCCGTCCGCGCTGTCAATAATGACGGTGCGCCGATCGTGCTCAACTGTCAGCAGTTCGCCGATAATGTTGAGCAAGTCGTCGAAGCTTTCAATCGTGCCTGGCGTTGCCATTTCGACGTCGGACGGCGGACGCTCGCCTTCTGTGGCCAGATAGATCGGATCTGGAAACTCAGCGGCAAGACTGGTCTTTCCGATGCCGTCGACGCCATACAAAAGCATGACTGGCGGGTCGTTTCTCTTCGTCGATTTGAGGCTTGATAGGCTGATAGCCATAAGTAACTCCCCGTGTGTGTTTGGTTGGTAGTTAGTGGCGGAGCGAACCCCGCCAAGTTTGCTTATTGCAGCTGCAGCATTGGCACCGAGCCGCCCGGCAGCATCGTGGTTGGCAACTGGCCATTCCACTTTTCAGCTTGCGTCAGAGCCACAAGACCGGGATTTTCGCGAAGTGCATCGCCGCGTGCCTTGATCGAAGTCGCTTCTGCATCACCCTTAATCCGGATTGCTTCGGCTTCTGCATTCGCTTTTGCACGTACCGCGTCAGCGTTGGCCTTTGCCTGTGTGACCGTGATTTCTGCCTGCACCTTCTCACGTTCGGCGTTCTGGCGAAGTTTCTGCACCTCCACCTCTGCAAGCATGCGTTGCTCGATGCTGGCCTCGTAAGCATCTGAGAAGTCGATATTCTCAATCTGCACACTGTCGATGATGACCGGGCCTTTCACCGAACTTTGAATCGCAGAAGCGACTTCAAGATTAAGGCGGGATCGCTCCTGAATTGCTGCTACTGCAGTGAACTTGCCGAACACGGTTTTGAGGTCTTCATTCACTCGTCGATCGACGAGCCGAGACAAAAGACCATCCTCCCCGCCGTAGACGCTGTAGACTTCTGTCACCTTGTCGGCTGGAATTCGATAATTGACCGACAGGGAAAGAACCGCTGACTGCTGGTCTTTCGAGTAAGCTGGCACTTCCTTATAGAGCTGAGCTCGCGACTGGACTGAGACCTTCACCACCTCTTCGATCCAAGGTGTTTTGAAACCCAGACCAGGTTGAGCAGTACCCACAAGCGCGCCGTTGCGCAGCAGAACGCCTCGTTCGCCTTGGTCGATTGTGTACCAAGAGCCGAAAACAACTGTCAGCGTGATGATGAATGCAAAAAATCCGAAAATAGCTGCGAGAATACGCATTATCTTCTCCTCGTGGTTGGTTTGGTGGTGGTTTTGATGATGATCTGAGCAACGCCGACCGCAATGATCCCGCATAGGACGAGGCCGCCGATTAGAGCTAACGCGTTCATGCCAGCCTCAATCCGATCATCATGGCCAGCAGGATAAGCGACCCGATCAGCCAGACTGGCGCAGAAGTTGTCAGCGTGGGGAACCGTGGGTAGGTCACAACAGCACCCATGAGTAAAAGCCGATGGCCAGAGCTAATGCTGCAACAACTAACAGCCCTTGGACGAAGCGATCACCAAGGCCCAGCGTACTTTCGCTGGACAAGATGCGGTCGTCTTCGACTACGTAGTCTTTGAAGGGCGCCATCAAGCTACTCCCCTCGTCTTTGTTTTTGCGGTCAGCTTCACACCCTTGGTGAAATCGACCGGAATGACATTGTCTTCTTCTGTGCCGATCTCAGAGCCGCCACCGCCGTCGCCATCATTGGCCGGTGGTTCGACTTCGAAGCGCGAAACTTCAATCGTCCCAAGCCCGGTGCCTGGTATCCAGAACCGCACTGTTAGGAACATGCAGCCATCTCGATCGCCGATAATGATGCCCTTCCATCCTGTCAGCTTGTGGGTCACAATTGAGCCGGGCAGATCCCAGCAGTCACCGCACTCGCAAGTCACGCTGCACCCCGCTTCGTTCTGCTGAAGGACACAGGAGCGTTCGAAACATACCGACCGTCTTTAAGGACGGCAGTGTCTCGGGCATGCAGCTTCTGCGCGGCTGTTCGATAAGGCTTGCGGTTCGTCGTGTCCCGCTCACCAGTCCGCGTGAATTTGGTTTGGTAAGCCTTGTGTGGCTCACGCAAGTTATGGGATTTCATTGATATTCCTCCTGTTAGGAGGTTGATCTGTGGCCGGTCAAAAATACGTAGGTTTATAATTCCGACGCGGCCATCGTTGCTCAGGCTGCTATTGCGCCCGGCTCGTAGTTATCGTTCGCGGCTTCTAGCGCACGAATGCGTGGCATTGCGATATAACTGACGCAGTGATTGGCCGTGGACCATCCACCGTTCGAAACACACCGCACAACAATGCGGTCGGCTGTAGGTTTTGGTATCGGACGGCGCAGAATTGAGGCTACTGTCGATCTGGGCAGGCTAAGCGCGTTTCCAATCTCAGTCGGAGTGGCGCCCGCCTCGTGCATACGATGCACCTCTTCTATTGTTTCATAATCTTTCATGCTCTCCTCGTGTTGGTGTTGGTTGACAAATGGCCTTGGTGAAGCCATCTGTCTGGTCGGCCCGGGTGGTACTGGGCAAGGAAACCAGCGTGTAGAAGCGGCGTAAGCCCTCCTCGTGTAAGCGCTGGGATTACGAGGCGGAGCGAGCAGCGGGTGGTGCCGGCTCATAAACTCCGCCTTTTTATGCTTTCGCCGCCTTATATTGCGACCAGATAATGGCGGCGAATTCTTGCCTGTCGGATTCGTCTAGGGCAGCCCATGCATCCCAGAATGCCTGACGATTCTTGTCCTTATTAGACGCCACTGCTTTGGCAGCGTCGTCGGCAATGACATCAAACGCTTTGTCGGCAGTTATTGGCTTGGTATTCGGTGCTGGTCGAGCGCTCACTTTTTCACCCGCTTCGGCACGGGCGATGAGACTTTCGCGCTTGTCGGCGGTAAGCTTAATGAGCGCGTCCATTTCAACGCCACTGTCAAGGCTGGTATTCGCAATTTTTTGGGCATCATCGCCAAGCTCACGTGCGCGACGCAGCTTACGATTGATGTCAACCTTGGACGAACCTGTGACTTCTGCGAGTTCGGCTGCGAATTGTTTGTTCCCGCGCCCGGTAGTTCGTAAAGTGGAACAATTTGTTTCACTTTCTGACTTACTAATCTCACTCCAAATGACCTGCCTCCGCAAGATATGTGCGGCTTCCTGTGCTGGCGACAGTTCGGATCGAGCCAGATTTTCATCGATCTCCATCAGTTCAGCACGAAGTTCATCTACTTCGTAGACCTCACATTCGATCACTTCATGGCCGAGAGACTGCATGGCAAGTAAGCGATGCCGTCCGTAGATGAGGATGGGTACACGCCCCCATTCCTCACCATCAATCACCATCGATTCAACCACGCGGACAGCAGGCGGATTCATCAGCCCGACCTCAGAGATGCTTTTTGCTATCTCTGCAACCTTTTCCATATTCGCGCCGCGCATGCGTTTATCGTCTATATGGATGTCCTGAATATCATACCGCCTGCGTGCCATTTTAAGCTACCTTACGGATGTCTTTATTGAAGACGACTTCGCGGAGCTTGCCACCCGCCTTCCAAGAAATGAAATGATGAACAAATGCTCGCAGCCAACTTTCACGAGACAGCTTTAATTTGTGCTCGGAGTTGAACAATGCCTTATGAAGAATAAGAGCGGGATTGCCACGTTTCATGTCTTCCCCATTCCGAACACGTCGGAAGAAGTCATTAATGTCGTTCGAAATAAATCCGAGTGACAGAAGATGAAGGGCAGCTACGCCACAAACAGACGGGCCAGCGCCCTTAACTGGCGTACCAGCAGCGCTAGCCGCTTCTTCAATCTGGTTGCGATTCTCGTGGAAATAGTCGTCGACCTCTGAAGGTGTCGGTGATCGATCAAAATATGTCTCGAAAGCAAAGGACGCGATTGCTGACAGGCGCACATAGTCGTTTACGCCGGCAATGGCTAATCGGTCCTTTGCTTGACGCTTATCGCCGATATCAACAGTCCGCATTGACTGCTTTGTAACACCGTATGAAACAACCGTCTCGATAGACTTTCCAGTCAGAAGAACCCCAAAAGAGCGATGCTGACCATCGTTGACTGTTCCATCCTTGCAAATGATGATGGATTCACCGTTGACCTCAAAACGACCTTCGGCGATATCCCGCATGATCTTGGCAAGGTTTAGGGCTTTTACGCGACGATTACCGTCGTTGTTCAACAGAAGGATTTGAGCGCGTTCAGATGTGATGATGTGAACATTTGCATGTGGCTCGCCGTCGGTAATCATTCGACGATGCCAGGCTATCGCCTTATTAAACTCAGGCGTGCCGCTGTAAACGAAGAAGCCTTCATCGTTGTCTGCATTGATCAGACGCGCTGCGATACGGGCTGCCTCTTCAAAACGCCCTTCACGCACCAAGCGGAAGACCTTGTCGTGTTCAGTTTCATTCGTCGATGCATGCTTAACGGCTGCCGACCGAGTAGCAAGACCGGACGTAATTGCCGCCTTCGGCGCATCTTCTAAAATACGCGGCTTAGCTGCAGCCGCTGGCTTATTAAACAAAGCCTCCGCGCGAGCCCGCTCTGGCGTGTATCTTTTGTTACGGGTCATTACAGGAATTTCTCGGCCTCTGGCCTGCACAATCTGCATATCAATTCTCCTCATGGTTGTACTTTGTTTGGTTGCATGCTTATGGGTAGATGTCGGTGGGGAGCAAATAGCCACTCTGCAGCTTCGGCTGTTCTCATGTAGGCGAAGCGGCGCATCACTGCGTTCGCTGAGAGGCGGCTTTAACCGTCAGAGCGTGGAGGTATTGGCTTATGCTGAAACCTAAGTTGGTCGCAGTTCGTGCTTACGTTCGTCTGCGATTTGGCCGACTTGAGCATGTCAGTGCTCATTGGCGGTCGTGGCCGGGACAACTGGCCTTCGATTTCTAGGCTGACGTTACAAACCAGCTCAATCCCCACCGGCACCTATTCTTTTGTTCTATATGCTTCTATTCTTGCGCATGCTTATGTGAGAGTGTCGGTGGCCGCTTTCCCCGTGCTCGATGTGTGTCGTGTTAGCAAACACTGGTCATCCATGAATGGCCGTCAGTCTAAACACCCACCAAACACGCGAGGAACAGCAGCATGAAAAAGATTATTGAACGTCTCGTCCACATACGCTCTTATGTACGGTTCAGACTTGGAAGGCTTGAAAACGTCCGAGAGCACACCCGTTCCTGGCCTAATCAGCTTTCATTCAACTTCTAATATTGTACGGCCACCGGCACTCACTAATAAGCACGCGCAACATCGCCAGCCTCATATGTGAGGCCAGCGCTCCTGTTGGTCTACGGTGGGTATTTGTCGTTGACGGCGAAAAGCGCTCTGATCGAATTGGTCATGATTTTCTCCTCGTGTATTGGCTGGTCGTCTTGGGATTTTTTGTAGCTATCTGTCCGGTCGCGGGAGCTCCGGCTTCTCTTTGTGCAACTCATTCTCCTTTTGTGCGTCCCGACATTCTGTGTGTCGGCTGATGATTGGAAGATATACGTGATTCGTATTTATGTCAACGAGATGTGATACGTTTTTCGTATTTTTTAAAAGGATAACAAAAAAGGCCGCTTGCGCGACCTTGAATATTCAAACGATAATCGTATTAGAGTGAGCGCCAAAATTCCCTTGGCATCCGCATTACAAACTTCCTAGCCCACACAATTTCTACATCTTCGATATCCGGAGCATTTGTACTGGTTAAAGTGTAGAGGCCAGGAGCCACACCGCGACGAACGGTTTTTATAAGGACGCGACCATCTTGCAGTTCAACCATGCAAGTCTTGCCGAGTGCGTCTTCGGGTAGCATCTCGATTCCTGAGTAGGCGACGAGATCCCCATCCTCAAAAATGGGATACATGCTGTCGCCGCGAACAATAGCGCCAACGGTGTCTTTCGGCAGCGCGCTACTGATGGTCACGTCGTACAGTGGATCGCCATCGTCGATCGGGTAAACTTCGGCGCCAGCACCTACATATCCAAGCACAGGTATCTTTGTGCTACGATCCGGCAGTGCCATTCCGCTCAGCTTACTCATTATGACCATTTCATTGGCCTTGAGCTGACGCTTGCCTTTCAGAATTTCACTTATCGCAGGCTGTCGGTTTAATCCGAGCTCTTTGGCAACTTGTTCTTGCGTCAACCCACAAGCATCAAGCGCTTCAGCGAACCATTTAATTATATCCGTTTCCATAGAAGATATATCGCATAATCGTATAACTGTGTCATATACGCATTTCGTATTTTCGAGTTGACAGCAAAATACGTTTATCGTATATGTTTTTCCAACAGCACGAAGACACCCAGACGAACGGGCCGATCTGCTGAACCAACCCACACGAGGAGTACCAATTATGACTGCAGTTTCACCGAGAAGAAGAAGATCGCCAGCACCTCGCAAGAACGAAGTAATCGGCGGCGGATTCTTTGTATTCCGCCGCGGCAAAATAACCGGCCGCGTCAGCGTAGCTACTACCCTGCCTTATGAGCACGGCTCTTTTGAGCAAGCACTGGCTGAGGCAACACGCCTCGCCAAGCTCTGCCCGGGCGAAACATACGAAGTTTTCCAGACAAGCGGCGCTATTGCTACCAGCAATGAGGCCTTGTTTGACGCGCTGCCCGCCAGCGCAGAGCCTGCCGACGAAGCCATGGCGGAGGCTGCGTGATGAACCGCGCCCTGCTGGAAATGCTCGCCGACATGGAGCCAGACCTGCACACCGAAGTGCATCGTGCTTGCAGTGACGAACCAATGCGTCGCCCGGATCACCGCGCCAAAAAGCACGCTCGCCCCATGCCTTGGATACGATACGCAGCGCGCGAAGCCGTTGAGATGACGGTTGTCATTGGCTTCTTTGTGACGGTTGGCGCAGTAGGGCTCGGCGTCACATGATTTATCGCGAAAGATAGCGACGGGGCGTAGCGCCTCAGGATTTCCCAAAAATCGACGATCCACGCGTTTTCACGCCACGGGTCGTCACGCTTACCAACACCACACGAGGAGCACCAATGATGTCCGCAAGACAAATCCTTACCGCCGACGAGTTCATTGCTCAGGGAACGACCGCAGCAGCGATCCTTTCGATTGCCCGTTGGTATCGCGTGAGCGACCCGGCGACTGCCGCAAAGATCAAAGACATTGCATATGATGTGTCACGCAAGACGGGCGAGCAGTTCCGTATGCGCCGCGTGCGACCGGTTAACGACAATCGCCGTCCTTTCAAGCGGAGGGCGGCGTGATGGACATACGAGCCCCAGACATACGCGGCAGCAATATCGACGCCGCATTCCTCAACGCGTTGCGGCTAGGCCCGCAGCGCATAGGGAACCACGGCATACCAGCGCCCGTTGCTCGCCGTCTGGCAGCAGCAGGTCGGGCTGTCGTCGTTGGTGATGAGATGCGTTATGTTGGTGAGGTCCTGCGATGAATAATTATCCACAGGCTGCAGGCGTCAGCGTCCAAAATAAGAACAAATGCGGATCAGATGGAGATTCCGCAGCCGCCCCATTCCTGCAACGGGTGTCATCCCCACGTGCGCAGGCGTTGGAGGAAGCGGCTAAATGGCACGAGAGCGAAGCAGAAGGTTATGAGGCTGAAATCGGTGGTACTGACGTTACTGGCCTAATGCTCGCTAAAGAACACCGTATCAGCGCTATAGCCATTCGTGCCCTTTCTTCTCAGCCTGTATCGGATGGCTGGTTGCCTACGCATCGGCATAAGAAGCGCGGCACCGAGTACGCCCTGATCGGCATTGGAAAGATGCAGGCTGACAATTGGCAGGTGAGCCGTGATGGCTTTGACCAGTCAATTGATATGGAAGAAGTCGCAATCTATCGCAGCGTAGATGATGGCGCGATCTGGGTACGCCCACGTGAAGAGTTTGAAGACGGTCGCTTCGTCACCCTCCCAGCCTCACCGGGAGCGTCGGAATGAGAGAGCTTTCAATAGATGCCCGCGTAATTGCTCAATCGGTTTTTGGTTTTGGTGAAAAATCAACACTCCGGGTAGGAGGGACCAGATCGGAAAACGTCCTAACCGACAGGTCTTTAACGGCTATCAATGAGTTGATCGAACATGGCTTTGTTCAGTCCCGACCTTTCAACGATTACGGTCGGATAGAGTATCAAGGCACCGCGAAGCTATCTCAAATCCCTAAGCTAAGTTTTGCGGAAATGGAAACTCATGGACAGTTTTCACTAACCCGCCCGACAGGAGGAAGCAATGTCTAACCTTATTAGTCTGATTGACGCTCTGTTAGAACTTGATGCGAAAGGCGCTCTCGTTCCGCATGGCATCGGTGGACACGCAAGAACACTGCTTCAAAGGTGCAAGGATGAGCTTAACACCCGCCCCGCGCCTGCCGCTACAGATACGGGACTGGTGACGGTAGGATATGTGACACCCGGATGGCTCGCTAAGCATTGTTCGGCGCATACTATTACTGCACAACCAACTCCAGCATGGACAGAAGCAGTCGTCACCCGCTCGCAGGCCGAGGCCATCATTGCGGTGGAACGGGCTATGCGCAAAACCGCAGAGCAACGTCTCGCACAATCTCAAGATGACTTGAAGCAAGTGAGAGCCGACAACGCGGCGCTGACTGTGGAGATAGAACGTCTGCAAAAGATCAACGCCATGATTATGGGCGATGATGAAGCTGCACCACGATACACGACTAAGCGGATGAAGCAGGAAGTCGAGCGCGCCACCCAAGTTATGCGCGGAGAAGCATCAGATCGAGAAGCGTACGTCAGATCCCTCGAAACCCAACTCGCGGCAGCAAGGAAAGCGCTCGAGGAAATCGCCAGTTTCACCCAGACAACCGATCTTTGTGGTGGCAAGAACGCGCCCGCGCCGCCTTGAGACCGCCACATGACCCTCATTGACAGACTATCCAATCTGGACGGGCCTGATAGGGAAATAACCGAACGCGAAGGATATATTCGCGAACTCTCGAAAGGCACTCAATACGGATTTGAGAACGATGCGAAAGCTATTTCCCACCACATGGGTCGCATCGCCCTCTTGCGCGCAAAGGAGGGCAGCAATGCCGAGTAAGGAACTCATAGAGATGGTCGCGTATGGCGACAGAACACAGGCAGAAGCGCTGCGTATCGCCTACGACCGTCTGAAGTCTCTTGGCTGGAAGTTCACCCATCACGATGTTGGAAGGGTTGCGAAGGAGATAATCGAAGCCCTCAACGCCAGCCCACTAGGGGAGCAGAGCGAATGAACCATCAGGAAATCTGGTGCCAGCCTTCCGACCAGCCAAAGCGCCAGTTTATAGTTCTGTTTGACGATATACAGATGGATATGGCCGTCTTTGATGATGAAGATGAAGCGCGGGATTATTGGGAAAAAGCAAACCTTAATTGGAATTGCTACCTACTCGGCACCATGCCTCGCACCCCTGCCGGTCGCCAAGCCCTGAAAGGCGGTGACGCGTGAGCAAATCAAATAATGAGGGAATCAATATGCAGCATGAAAACGACAACGAAGCTGATCTGCTTATGGGCGTCGAGCCTATCGCCAAGTATCTTGGTGTCACCAGGCGCCAAGCTTATCGGCTGGTTTACGATAAAATTATGCCTAGTTTCAAACTTGGTGGCACAGTCGCCGCTCGCCGATCCAGCCTCAAAAAATGGATGGAAAGCTTGGAAGCCGAGCGGACCGCGTAAACCGTGTGCCATGTGTCAAACCATGTGCCGCCGATTCCCCGCGCATTCCTGAAAATGCACGTTTTTCTGGGAAATTCGTGACCATCTGCGGCACATGGCTAAAGCTGCCACACCAAAATCAAACAATTGATATCGTTGAAGATTTTTGGTGAGCGCGCAGGGATTCGAACCCTGGACCTACTGATTAAAAGTCAGTTGCTCTACCGGCTGAGCTACGCGCTCCCTAGAGGAACAAATCGTCCCTGGAAGTGCGGCGGAACATAAGGGCGGCTTTCGCATTGGTCAACACCATAAAATCAAGTTTCTCCAACATAAATTCAAAAAATCAGCGCCAATTGATCGAAACTCCGAGCCCACAGGGCTTGTCGATGAAATCGCCACGCTTGAATTCGTCTTTTTGGCAAAGAATTTGATCTGTTGCGTGCCGAAAAGATAGAATCGCGCCGCTCAATAGCCGTTACAAAGAGCCTAAATGATTCCAGAAATCGATTCCGGTTGTCGAAATGATACTGTAGGCTACTCTGCGTAACTCATTCCAACGTTTCGGTTTTTCATGTCATTTGTCGCCAAAGCCGTTTTTCGTTTCAGACATTCCCTTTCCGGCATCGGGCTGGCACTGGGTACTCTGCTTTTCGCAGCAGCTCTGACACCGAGCCTCGTTCCACGAACATATGTGATGCAAGGTATCTTGTGCGGCGTGGCATTTGGTTCTGGATATGGTCTTGGCGTTTTTTGGCGTTGGATCTGGCACTACCTTGAATTGCCTGAACCTCACGACCGTTTACGCAGCCGCGTTAATCTGGTCGTCGGTCTTATTTGTCTGGCCGTCGCGATAGCAGCACTTTACCTTTCAGCTGGCTGGCAGAACTCGGTGCGATCTGTAATGGGCATGGAGCCCGTGCCAAGCGCTTATCCCGCAAGCGTCTGTGGATTGGCTATCGTTACCTTTCTGATCCTGTTGCTGTTGACGCGCGCGCTCATCTGGCTTGGGCACTACATTTCAGCAAAAATATACCGCGTTGTGCCACGAAGAGTGGCCAATGTGGTGGGGATAGCGCTGACCGTCGCCCTGATCTGGACGATTGCGAACGGCCTTCTTATTCAATCAACATTTGAGGTGCTTGATCGCTCGTTCCGTGAGTTTGACGCATTGATTGAGCCAGATCGTCCGCAACCCGTCGCGGCTGATAAAACCGGAAGCGCCGCGTCTCTCCTGAAATGGCAAGAACTGGGACGTGCCGGTCGTGAATTTGTAGCATCAGGGCCAACTGCTGACGAAATCTCGTCATTCACAGGGCGTCAGGCTGTGGACCCTATCCGGGTCTATGCCGGCCTGAATGTGGCCGATCAGCCCAGGCAGCGTGCAGAACGCGCCCTTGAAGAACTTAAGCGCCAAAACGGGTTTGACCGTTCGATCCTTGTCATCATCACGCCGACAGGTACGGGTTGGGTTGATCCGGCGGCAATGGATGGCCTTGAATTTCTTCATGATGGCGATGTTGCCAGCATTGCTATGCAATACTCCTATCTCAACAGCCCGCTTTCGCTGCTTTTCCAGCCCGAATATGGAGCGGAAGCCTCACGTGCACTGTTTACAACGGTTTATAACTACTGGAAAACCCTGCCGAAAGACCAGCGTCCGCGCTTGTATCTCTATGGCCTCAGCCTCGGTGCAATGAACTCCGAAAAATCCATTGCCCTGTTTGAAATGCTGGCAGATCCGATCAACGGAGCATTATGGAGTGGACCACCCTTCCCAAGCCGGGATTGGAAACAGATCACACGGGACCGAAATGCGGGTTCTCCAGAATGGCTGCCTGTTTTCCGGGACGGCTCTTTTGCCCGTTTCATGAACCAAAAAGGAGAAGCTCCTGGCAACGGTAACCGGTGGGGGCCGCTTCGTATCGTCTATTTGCAATATGCGAGCGACGCCGTGGTCTTCTTTGACAGTCACGCATTCTATCGCCAGCCGGAGTGGATGAACGCTCCACGCGGATTCGATGTTTCACCGCAATTGCGGTGGTATCCGGTGGTTACGATGTTACAGCTCGCGTTGGATATGGCTTTCGCGACCACAACACCGTTGGGTTACGGTCATGTTTATGCGCCGGAACACTATGTAGATGCATGGATTGAAGTCGCAGATGTCGATGGCTGGAGCGAAGATCAGATCAGTCGGCTCAAGCAGTATCTGCATCATAAGATGACCGGCGAAGACGTTGAAGGATACGACCAGCGCGGTGGTTAGAGCGCATCCCGAAAAGTGTGAAACGGTTTTCGGACAAAGATGAGCGTTAAAACAAATATTTGGAGCATCTACGAATTACCTCCAAACAAAAAACAGCCGCCCTTTTGAGGCGGCTGTTTTCCGAAAGCTTAATTTATCAACGGTAAGGCGAATAGCACTGCTGACGCGGACCGTTGTAAGGCTGGAACGTATTGTCCGAAGCACGGTAGGACTTGTAGCGGTTATAGCACCACTGAACGTGGTTGTTGCTATAACGATAAACCGGCTGAGGCGCAGGCTGTGCAATCGCACCGCCGATAATTGCACCAGCGCCGAAGGCTGCCAGTGGATACCACCAGCCATCATTGTGACGACGGTAGCCATTGCGATAGTGGTTATAGCCGCGATGACCGTTCCAATAACCTGGGCGCGGGCGATGATTGCCGTTCCAGCCCGGACGACCTGGGCGATGGCCATTCCAACCTGGACGACCCGGACGATGACCATTCCAATTGCCGTGACCACGGCGATCCCAACGGTCATTCCGAACCGGAACGACGTTATCGCTGCCAGCCACCTGAGCAGTGAGCAAGACCGGAGCAGCAGAAACTGGCGCCATCGCACCGATCATAAAAGTCGCGCCGATTAAGCCAACCATCATTTTTTTCAAGGTGTTAATCATCTTGTTCTCCAGTTCAACTGCACACATCATGGTCGATGTTAGATGAACGTGTGCTGAATGACAGCCAAGAATATATAGCACCCTATATATCTGGCAAGTGATGGGCCTGAGCTCAGCACAAACATAATTAATGCAAAACCAGCCTGGTGCCGATCCGGTGTCATGATAGCGAGTGCATTTTTCGAACCTGACGTATGAAATAGCATTTGCATTGGTCGGGATTCAAACGTCAAACTCTACCCACCAGGAATAAATGTGATTTTATTCGCAATTGCTGCCATTATCAGCTAACTTTACAACCTTCTAAAATGAGTTGTAACGGCGTGTGTGCGTTGGGGGTGTCGTGTCAACTGAATTAGAATCGGCCAGCAATTTCGCCTCGGACTTGATGTCAAAAGAGGCCAATCCATTTCTGGCTGCGGTGGAACATACGCCGACGCCGATGCTGATCACCGATCCACGCTTGTTGGACAACCCAATCGTCTATGCGAACAAGGCCTTCCTGCAACTGACAGGCTATCTGCCAGATGAAATCATCGGGAAAAATTGCAGGTTTCTGCAAGGCGTGGGAACGTCTCCCGAGCATGTGGCGAAAATCCGAGCCGCTTTGACGGCGGAAACATCCATCGATGTCGACATATTGAACTATAAGAAATCTGGCGAGGCTTTTTGGAACAGACTGCATATTTCACCAGTCAAAGGCCCTGATGGCGCGCTTCAGCATTTTGTCTCAACTCAGCTTGATGTCACGCTCGAACTCAAACGGCTTGTCGAACTTCAACAAGAGCGAGACTCGCTATCCAATGAAACAAAACGCCGCCAGAACCACCTCGATTACATCGTAGATGTTGCCAATATCGGCTATTGGACCCGTGATATGAAGACCGGCAACGTCACGGGTTCAGCTGAATGCCGTCGCATTTTTGGGTTCGAGGAAAGCGAACATATCCATTTTGACCAGATCATCGACATGGTAGTGCTCGAAGACAGAATGGCAGTGCTGCAGCAAACTGAAGAGGCCTTCGCGACCGGCGAACCCTATTCCATGGAATATCGGATCGTAAACAGAGCCGGCGAAACCATATGGGTGGAAACACGTGCAAAAGCTCTGCTCGTTGAAAACCCGACATTGCTTGGCGTGATGCTGGATGTCACTGAACGCAAGCAAACCGAAGCCGACAAAGCCCTCGTAACCCGCGAGATTTCTCACCGCTTCAAGAACTCGATGGCGATGGTGCAATCCATTGCTAACCAGACATTGCGCAATGCCAGCAATTCTGAGCAGGCAAGTCAGCTCTTCAACGAGCGTCTGCATGCGCTCGCCCAAGCACATGATATGTTGCTTCAGGAAGACTGGGGCGGCGCGACCATCACGCAAATATCCAATATGGCGCTGGCTCCGTTCAACAGAACATTCGGCAACCGCATCCGCATGAGCGGCCCTTCGTTGTTCGTGAGTGACCGCGTGACAGTGTCACTTTCACTGGGGCTATATGAGCTTGCGACCAACGCCGTCAAATATGGCGCTCTATCCAATGAACACGGCAGCATCGATTTCAACTGGGACGTCGTCGATGATCAGGGTCAAAAGAAATTCCAGATGCGCTGGATAGAAACAAACGGACCGTCTGTCACGCGCCCGTCACACCGTGGTTTCGGCCAGCGCTTGTTACGCCTTGTGCTGGCGGAAGAACTGAAAGCACGATGCGATATTGATTTCGCCGCTTCAGGTCTGAAAATCAATGTTCTGGCACCGATCACCTCCGACGTGTTTCCTGGGTTCGACCACAAGATGAAATCAGGTCAATTGATCGCCTGAGTTTGCTCGACGGCAATGCACAGAGGCATTTTGCCATCTGGCAGAGGCGCAGAAAAAGCGCCATATGCTGCTATCATGAACGATAGCTCCTCCCCCCATTTCACCGCCCGCACGGACGAACCATTATCCTCCACGCGCGATACAGCATCCGGTGGAACGCATTTCCTGCCTCTGACTGCGGATGCTCCGGCAGTTGAATGGCTGATTGCTGAGGGTTTGACCGATTATGAAGAGGCGCTTGCCTTCATGGAAGCGCGCGTTCAGGCCATTCGCGAAGGTACGGCAAATGAGCTTGTCTGGCTCGTTGAGCACCCTTCGCTTTATACGGCTGGCACGAGTGCCCATGCAGAAGATCTGCTGACACCTGATCGTTTTCCGGTCTTTAACACCGGGCGTGGCGGCGAATACACCTATCATGGTCCCGGCCAGCGCGTGGCTTATATCATGCTCGACCTCAAACGACGCCGTGAAGATGTGCGCGCGTTTGTAACGGCGCTTGAACAATGGATCGTCGAGACGCTTGCGCAATTCAACATCAGGGGTGAACGACGCGCAGATCGCGTTGGCGTATGGGTTGTGCGCCCTGAAAAGCCGCCACTTGCCAATGGCGGCATGTGCGAAGACAAGATCGCGGCTATCGGCATTCGGCTGCGTCGCTGGGTCAGTTTCCACGGCATTGCAATCAATGTCGAGCCGGAACTCGAACATTTCGGCGGCATCGTTCCTTGTGGCATCGCCGAATATGGCGTTACCAGTCTGGTCGATCTGGGGCTTCCAGTGACTATGGGCGACGTGGATGTCGCACTCGGCAAGGCCTTCGAAAGCGTTTTCGGCCCTCGTCAGACAAAGGGAAATTAGAGCATTTCTGATGATTCAACTTAATCTAGAAATGATCTAGACGGACTTCACGCGCCTCTCACGCATAAAGACATAGAAGCCCGATCCGACGATGATAAAGATGCCGAACCATTTCGACGGCGTTGGAAAATCACCGAAGACAATCAGTCCGACCAGCACTGCATTGACGATTTCAAGATACTGGAATGGCGCAAGCATCGATGCAGGCGCAAGCTTGAACGCCTGCACGACCAGCAGATGACTGACGGTGCCAATCGTGCCCAGCAGAAGCAACAACAACCATGGTTGGAGGCTGTACGGGAGCGCGAAAGTCAGATCCTCGACACCGATGGCCGTGCCAAGCACCATAGCCAGACCTGCAAGAAAAGCACCGCCGATGCCTGCATAGAGTTGCATGACGACGGGGCTTTCCTTAGCGCCATATTTGCGATTCAGGATCAGATAGATTGCAAAGGTGACAGCGGTCGCCAAGGGCAGCAGTGATACTGCCCCGAAAATCTCAAAACTCGGCTGAATGACGATCATCGTACCGATCAGCCCGATGCCGACGGCACTAAAACGACGCCAGCCAACCTTTTCTTTCAGAAACACAGCAGAAAGCAGCGTCAGGATCAGTGGTTCGGCGAAGAACACCGCCATGGCATCGGCCAGGGGCATATATTTGACCGCCGTGAAAAAGCATGTGCCACCAAACCCCATCAGGGCACCGCGAACCAGATTGCCGGTAAGATGCATCGTGCGCAAAGCTGTGAAGCCGCCCATGACGATCAACACCAGAAACATCAGCACGGACTGGATGAAAAATCGCATAAAGGTGACTGTTGCAGGCGGCATATTATCCATCATGGCAAGCCACTTGCCGATGGCATCCATAAGCGGCAGCAGCAACACCGAGAGCACCATGATTGCCATGCCCTTCACATGCGCTTCTACGCCAACTCTCGCACTGCCCTGCATTTCACCACTCGCAATTTTCTCACCACGCATTGCGCTTACGCGAATGGACTCTTCGTTTCCATCTTAATCAGCCTCAGAAAAGCGTGCGGTTTGACTTTCGCCATGTTTCTGGTGCAAATCCCGTTGCGGACGAATAAAACCCTTTGATAAAGCCCGGCAAAAGCAGAACGTAAGGCGAACTTTAGTCGCCTTTCGTGAATTCCCGTGGCATCATCTATATGATTCGCAGACAGACTATTTTCGGCTTAAGCGTGCATGACGCTGCCCTCGTAGATTCAGACAGAAAGCTTTTCGGACAAAGATGGACGATAACGATCTCTTTTCCAGAGTAGTCAACAATGCCCGCGAACGGGTGCAGGAGCGACAGTCTGAAAAGGCTCCCGCCCCTCGACCTGTTGCGCAGCCGGCAGCGACACCGTTGCCATCTGCCCCAAAGCCCGCACCTGTTGCTACCAAGGCACCACCCGTCTCGTCGGGAAGCGATGATTATAACGCGTCATCTATTCGTGTCCTTGAAGGCTTGGAGCCGGTCCGTTTGCGCCCCGGCATGTATATTGGCGGCACGGACGAAAAGGCTCTGCATCACCTTTTTGCTGAAGTCATCGATAACTCGATGGACGAAGCGGTTGCAGGCCACGCCAACTTCATTGAAGTCAGTCTCGATGCTGAAGGCTTCCTGACTGTTAGCGACAATGGCCGCGGTATTCCGGTGGATGAGCACCCGCAGGTTCCGGGAAAATCCACGCTTGAAGTCATCATGACAAAGCTACATGCGGGCGGCAAGTTTGACGGCAAAGCCTATGAAACCTCCGGCGGTCTGCATGGCGTGGGTGTTTCGGTGGTCAACGCCCTTTCCGATGTTCTGGAAGTCGAAGTCGCACGCAATCGCCGCCTCTATCGTCAGCGCTTTTCGCGTGGCATTCCGCAGGGTGGTCTGGAAGATGCAGGCGAGGTGCATAACCGTCGCGGCACGCGTGTCCGCTTCCATCCAGACCCGGATATTTTTGGCAAAAGCGCCCATTTCGATCCGCACCGGCTTTATCGCATGGCGCGGTCGAAAGCCTATCTGTTTGGCGGCGTGGAAATCCGCTGGAGCTGCGACCCGGCTCTTCTCGACCCGAAAAAAGAAACGCCCGAAAAGGCCGTATTCCATTTCCCAGGTGGCCTGAAAGATTATCTTTCTGCGTCGCTGGGCAAAGAACATCAGGTTACGCGCGAGATTTTTGCAGGCCGTACTGAAAAACAAGGCGGGCATGGTGCAGTTGAATGGGCTGTATCGTGGTATGGCGGCGACGGCTTCGTGAATTCTTACTGTAATACGATCCCGACCGGCGATGGCGGCACGCACGAAGCAGGCTTACGCATTGCTTTGACGCGGGGCCTGAAAGCCTATGCAGAGTTGACCAACAACAAACGCGCTTCAATCATCACCACCGATGACGTGATGATTTCAGCGGCTGCCATGATGTCGGTTTTCATTCGCGAACCTGAATTCGTCGGACAGACCAAAGACAAGCTTGCGACGGTTGAAGCGCAGCGTATTGTGGAAAATGTCATCCGCGATCCGTTTGACCACTGGCTTACAGCTTCGCCACAGGAAGCTTCACGCTTGCTCGACTGGGTTGTCGATCGCGCTGAAGAACGCCTGCGTCGCCGTCAGGAAAAGGAAACTGTCCGCAAAAGTGCTACGCGCAAGCTGCGCCTTCCCGGCAAGCTTGCCGACTGTACGCAGAACGCGGCGGCCGGTGCCGAACTGTTCATCGTCGAGGGTGACTCGGCTGGTGGTTCGGCGAAACAGGCGCGCAATCGCTCCAATCAGGCGATCCTGCCACTGCGCGGCAAAATTCTGAACGTAGCGAGTGCAGGCCGCGAAAAGCTGACCGCAAACCAGCAGATTGCCGATCTCGTGCAGGCGCTTGGTAGCGGTACGCGCAAGAATTATCGCGAAGATGACCTTCGCTATGATCGCGTCATCGTCATGACCGATGCTGACGTGGATGGCGCGCATATCGCATCGCTTCTGATTACATTCTTCTATCAGGAGATGCCGGACCTCATTCGTAACGGCCATCTCTATCTCGCCGTACCGCCGCTTTATCGTTTGAGCCAGGGCGGTAAAGTCGCTTATGCGCGCGATGATGCGCATAAGGACGAATTGCTTCGCACGCTGTTCACCGGACGCGGCAAGATTGAAATCGGTCGCTTCAAAGGTCTTGGCGAGATGCGTGCCGAGCAGCTCAAGGAAACGACCATGGATCCCAAGAAACGCACGCTTCTGCGGGTACACGTCGATGAAGACTATATCGATGAGACGCGCAACACGGTCGATGATCTGATGGGCACAAAGCCGGAAGCCCGCTTCCGCTTCATTCAGGATCGTGCGGCCTTTGTGGAAGAGCTCGACATCTGATCGGGTTCAATCGGGTGGTAATACGTGAAAATACAGATGGCAACTCATCAACAATGAGCTGCCGTTTCTCTGTAAAAAGATCAACTTTTCACATCAATCCCAAGCCTGCTCTCAATCTCTTCGGTGGATTCTTTGACAAAAAACGTGAGGTCCGTGCTCAGCGTTACGATGCGGGTTCCCGTCCCATATGCATTATAGGAAAGAACGTGGTTGAAATTCACTGCAACCCGTTCGCCACTGACATCCGTAAGCATGATCCACATAAGCCCCTCCTCCTGAAAATAGTTGCTATAGAAGAGGATAGGAGCGCGTCTTGAAATGGCAATGCCCGCTTAGAGCGGGTCGCATTTCTTTATATCCATGTGGCACGTTTTAAGTCATTGTTTTCAAGCATGTCTTTATCCCAAAACCGGTTCCCACTTTTGGGCGACATGCTTTAGAGCTTTACCTGCATTCTGACTTTATCGACATTGCGACCAAAGCTCTCGGACCATTCTTCGCTGCGGTGATAGGTCCTGAACCCTGCTTTTTCATACAGCCCGATTGCCGGAAGATTATCGGCATGGGTGCCTATTTCGGCTTCCGCAAAACCATCGAGAACAATCTGCACCATCAGCGCGCCAAGCAATGCGCCACCCAATCCCTGGCCATGGTGGGCGGGATTAACCCAGAGGTCGGAAATATAGTTTGATTTCGGGACGCGCGCACCCCAACCGCAAATCTCACCGTCTAGCGATGCGACCAGAACGCCATCTGCATTCTCGTTCAGATCACGCAGGAATTTCGCTTTAAGCACAGACCGACTTTCATCCGTCAGCTCAATGTCTCGCGCCGCAGTTTGCCATGCACGAACGGCTAGTTCAGCCATAAAAACAAACTCGCCGGACATTTCTGCCCGGCGAATGAGAGGTTCAGATTTTACCACCATTTCTTCGGGGTAAAGCGTCCGGCTGCCTGCTCGATCGCACTGGCTGCCTGGAACAAGGTTTCTTCCTCAAACGGACGACCAATCAGCTGCAAGCCAAGCGGCAGGCCCTGATCGTTAAGACCCGCAGGAACAGCAATGCCCGGCAGACCGGCCATGTTGAGCGTAATGGTGAAGATGTCGTTGAGATACATCTTGACCGGATCGTTCGCCAGTTCCTTGTCGCCAATGCTGAACGCAGCAGACGGCGTTACAGGTGTCAGGATTGCATGAACGCCGCTTGCAAAGACGTTTTCAAAGTCTTTCTTGATCAGCGTGCGAACCTTCTGCGCGCGCAGATAATAGGCGTCGTAATAGCCAGCCGACAGGACATAGGTTCCGGACAGGATACGGCGCTTCACTTCCTTGCCAAAGCCAGCAGCGCGGCTCTGTTCGTACATATCGGCAATATCCTTGCCCGGTACGCGCAGACCATAACGCACACCATCATATCGTGCGAGGTTGGACGAAGCTTCTGCAGGCGCAACGATATAATAGGCGGCAAGTGCGTATTTGGTGTGCGGTAGCGAAACATTGACTATTTCTGCACCCGCATCTTTCAGATATTGGACGCCCTTCTGCCAGAGCGCTTCGATCTCTTCCGGCATGCCATCCATGCGATATTCGTTCGGAATACCGATCTTGAGCCCCTTCAGGGACTTGCCGATAGCTGCTTCGTAATCCGGCACCGGCAGATCAACCGAGGTCGTATCTTTCAGATCAAGCGATGCCATGGACTTGAGCAGGATCGCTGCATCACGCACATCGCGGGCAATCGGCCCAGCCTGATCAAGCGACGATGCATAAGCAACTGTGCCCCAGCGCGAAACGCGGCCATAGGTCGGCTTGATGCCGACAGTGCCTGTGAAAGCTGCGGGCTGGCGGATCGAGCCGCCCGTATCGGTTGCCGTAGCGCCTGCGCAAAGATGCGCCGCAACTGCTGCCGACGAACCACCCGAAGAGCCGCCCGGCACCAGATCGACGTCCGAGCCATCCGCACGCCATGGGTTTTTCACAGGACCGTAATAGGAGCTTTCATTGGACGAGCCCATGGCAAATTCGTCCATGTTGAGCTTGCCCAGCATGACTGCGCCATCTGCCCAGAGATTGGCTGTTACGGTCGATTCATATTCCGGCTTGAAGCCATCAAGAACATGCGAACAAGCCTGCGTGTGAACACCCTTGGTCGCAAACAGATCTTTCACGCCAAGCGGAATACCTTCAAGCGCACCGGCTTTGCCTTCAGCGATACGCGCATCGGAAGCCTTTGCCATTTCGCGCGCCTTTTCAGGCGTCACAGCGACATAGGCATTGAGCTTGTCATTGGCGGAATCAATAGCCGCAATATAGGCATCTGTGAGTTCAGTCGCGGTAAATGCCTTGGCCTTCAGCTTGTCGCGCGCTTCGGCAATGGTCAGTGCGGTCAGTTCGCTCATCGTCAAATCCTGTAAAGTCACGCCTCAACGAGACGCTTTTCAAAAAAGGCGCTGTATTCGGAGTCCGGATAATCCAGAACCACACCACAGCGCACAAAACCCGAATTCTCATAAAGCCGCCAGGCGCCATCGAAGCCGGTGCCAGTGCCCGTTTCAAGGACCAAACGCGAAATACCCCTGGCTCTTGCCAGCTCGACAATCGCATCGACAAGAAGTGAACCGACACGCTTGCCGCGGACTTCCGGGCGAGTGAACATGCGCTTGAGTTCACCCACACCGTTGTCATGCATTTTCAACGCACCACAACCAACAGCCTTGCCGTTCTCATCTCGTGCGACGAAAACCGTGGTATTCACCTCTGCCATCTGTTCGACAGTCATCTTGAACTGGAACTCGAGAGGCGAAAGCGGCAGCATATGCGCATTCAGCGCTTCAACCAGATCGCGCACATCGTCCTGCAGTGGGGTCTCGACGGAAACCCGAACGACCATCGACTTACTCCACGACCTTTGGCACCACGAAGAAATTGTCTTCGGTTACAGGCGCATTGGCAACAACGGCATTGGCGATATTACCATCCGTCACTGCGTCTTCACGCAGGCGCATCTTCATCGGCGTCACCGAAGTCATCGGCTCAACACCTTCAATATCGACTTCGTTCAACTGCTCGACAAAGCCCAGAATTGCATTGAGTTCACCGGTCATGCGTGCAGCTTCATCTTCACTGACAGCAATGCGCGCAAGATGCGCAACGCGCTTGACGGTGGAAATATCGACGGACATCCTGTTCTCCGCAAATGCTTGAGTAGGACAGCATGAGGCTGCCCCGGAAAGGTTCTTTTACCGGCTATAACGGTGCGGGTGGGGAAGCGCAACATTTCTTGCGCTTCCATCCGCAGTTAGAAACTGTGAACAGTGCCGGGTTCAGCCACCAGCACCTTTGTTTCCTTGTGATCGGCCATTGCCGCAACGAATTTGTCTGCTGTCTTTTCAATGAACGGGAACGAGCCGTAATGGCACGGCAACACGGTCTTGAAATTGAAATAGCGCTGGCAGGCGAGTGCGGCAACAGCGCCACCCATGGTGAAGCGATCACCAACCGGCACGATGCCGATTTCTGGCTGATGCAGTTCATTGATGAGAGCCATGTCGGAGAAAATATCCGTGTCACCCATATGATATAGTGTCGGCGCATTTTCGAAATGGAACACCAGGCCGTTCGGATTGCCCATTGATTGCGTGATGCCATCTTCAGTCATCAGTGCAGAAGAATGCAACGCGTTGACAAACGTCACGCTGAAGCCATCGCGAACAATCGTGCCGCCGGTATTGCCCATGCTGAAATTTTCAAGGCCCTGGCGACCGAGCCAGCCAGTTATTTCAGGGTTTGCGATAACCGTTGCACCATGCTCTTTGGCGATTTCGACTGTATCGCCGATATGGTCGCCATGACCATGGGTCAGCGTAATATGCGTGACACCCTGCGTTGCTTCTTTAAAATCGATGCCTTTGGCGCCAGGGTTTCCATTGATGAATGGATCGATCAGAATGACCGCTTTGTCCGTTTCAACACGATAGGCTGCGTGGCCCAACCAGGTGATTTTCATTGCAGTACTCCTTGCGGCTCGATTTTCAGTTTTAAAACAGATATTACGCGAATGAAGTTTCAGGCAATATGACGCCTGATCAAAATGCTATGAGGAACCCAAAGAGGAACAATGGCCGTCGTTGAAATCGAAGACGTTTTGGAAATTCTGCAACCTGGCCAGACCATTGCCGGTCTTGATCTTGGCACCAAAACCATTGGCCTTGCCGTTTCCGATCTTGGCCTGTCCTTTGCCAATCCTCGACCTGTTATCAAACGTGCCAAGTTCACAATCGATGCACAGGTGCTGCTCAAAGCGCTCGAAGCCGACAAAGTTGGCGTCATCATTATCGGCCTGCCGATGAACATGGACGGCACTGCGGGCCCACGCGTTCAGGCAACACGCGCATTTGTACGCACCATGCAGCCGCTGACCGATCTGCCATTCGTATTCTGGGACGAACGGCTCTCGACAGTTGCTGCCGAACGCGTACTGATCGGCATGGATGTTTCTCGCGGCAAGCGGGCCGAACGCATCGATTCAGCCGCTGCATCATTCATTCTGCAAGGCGCACTGGATCGCCTTCACCTGCTCGATCGTCAAAGACACGAGAACAATCCCGAATAGTGGTTCGGATAACCGACAGTCCACAAATTAATGGTCGGCAGAAAAAACTAAAAAATAAATGATTTCACTTGCTCCTCTAGTCACTAGAGGATTTAGACTCGCAAAATAGTTACTTATTTTACGAGATAAATTTATGAGTTTTTTACAAAATTTTATGCGCCGATACGTCGGCAATATGAGCAATGGACATAACGATTATAGAAATGGAACGAACCATGGAAATGGTTATGGGCAGGGCAAATGTCACGGCTCCAAACATGGCAGTTATTCTCCATGGGAAAATCAGCAGGCACAACCAACGCCACAACTGAAGGCCTGTCTGGCATGCAATTTCGGCGCTGACGCCTCAGCATCATATTGTTCGAAGTGCGGTTCCGCCTTTGCAAAACCAAACGAGCAGACCTGCTCCAGATGCCAGACTATGTTGTCATCTGATAGCCGGTTCTGTTCTCAGTGCGGGCAACAAATCAATCCGGCTTGACCTTTGATCAGCTACTCTCTGGATAGAGCTGATCGAGGATCCTGTTGGCATTGTGGCGCGCGTCGAGCATGCCATAAGTCGAGCGCCACTGCCCACCGAGCCGGGTTTCAATGAAAGCATCCGCAATGTCGTCTGCACCAAGATTACGCAGTTCGGCGGCAGCGGCGGCATAGGCAAGCTGTTCCGTTAGCAGACGCGCGACGCCCTGATCGGTTTCAGTCAGCTGCAATGCGGCCTGAAGCACATCGATTGTGCCCTGCCCACGCACACCCAGTTGTTCGCTGATCCAGTCCAGCACTTCATCGAAAAGCGACGGTGCGCGTGACAGCACCCGGGCTACATCGAGCGCCATCACATTGCCCGAGCCTTCCCAGATCGCGTTGACAGGAGCTTCACGATAGGCGCGGGCGAGATTGCCCTCCTCAATGTAACCATTGCCACCAAGGCATTCCATGGCTTCATAAAGCAGTGACGGCGCGATCTTGCAGACCCAATATTTGACAACCGGTGTCATACAGCGGGCAAAAGCGGCTTCCGCCCGGTCACTTGCGGCCATATCGAAAGCACGCGCAAGGCGCATGGAAAGTGCCGTCGCACCTGCAACATCAAGCGCCATATCAGCCAAAACGCGGCTCATGAGCGGCTGTTCGATCAATGGTTTATCGAACACTACCCGATGACGCGCATGATGAACGGCTTCAGCCAGGCCTGAACGCATCAAACCAGCGGAGGCAACCGCACAATCAAGCCGGGTCAACGTTACCATATCCATAATGGTCTTCACGCCCTCGCCGGGATTTCCGACAAGATGGCCGATAGCACCGTCAAATTCGACTTCTGCGGAAGCGTTGGATTTATTGCCCAGTTTGTCTTTCAGGCGCTGGAAGAAGAAGCCATTTCCAGCGGCTTCGTTGGTCAAACGTGGCAACAGGAAGCATGAAAGGCCCTCTTCCGCTTGAGCCAGCACGAGAAATGCATCGGACATTGGAGCCGACATAAACCATTTGTGTCCGCTCAGTGTGTAAGTGCCATCCTCTTTGCGTTCAGCACGGGTCGTATTGGCACGCACATCTGTGCCGCCCTGCTTTTCGGTCATGCCCATGCCGAGCGTGATGCCCTGCTTGTTGAATGCAGGCTTTTGCGAAGAATCATATTTGCGCGACAGAACCTGTGGCGACCATTCCTTGTATAGTTCGGACGACGCCATCACGGCGGCAAGCGATGCATTCGTCATCGTCAGTGGACAAAGATGTCCGGCTTCAAGCTGCGCTGTCAGATAAAAACGCGCGGCACGTGCCTGATGCCTGCGACCTGTCTCAAGAGGATTGGCCTCCCAGATCGAGCAATGCAGCCCTTGCGCAATCGAACGGCGCATCAAGGCATGGTAAGCGGGATGATATTCAACAAGATCGACACGTCGTCCCTGCCGGTCATGCGTACGCAGTTTCGGCAATTCGGTATTTGCAAGCCGTGCGAGATCCTGCGCTTCCGCCGACAAGACAAAACGTCCGGTATTCTCCAGATCGGTATGAAGCTCTTTCGGAAAACGCGCTGCGATTTGTATCAGAAGCGGATCGCCCAGATATGCATTGGTGCCCGTCATGGACGGTGTCTGGTTGGTGACTTCGTGAGTTTTCACAGGCTTATCCGTTTGGTTAGAGCATTTGAGCCAAAAGTGCGAAGCGGTTTTGCGTGAGGCAAATGCGTAAGAACAAGTAGTTAGAGCGATTTCAGCGATTCAGTCTTAACTGGAACCACTCTAAGGTCTGTTGAGAATTAAAGCGGGTACAGAATTCAATTTATGCCCTCATGCATTCCAATTTCCTAACATTTTCCAACGGACGTGCAATTTCCACCCAAAAGAATACAGGTTTTTCTTTGTGAATCGACCAAAGCCATTATAAGGGCGGTTGCGGTCCAGCTTTCGCAGCTCTATACGGGTGACTTGCCATGACAAACCAAACGGTCTCTCCGCTATTCCCTCACCGCCACCTGCTTGGCATCAAGGGGCTATCGCCCCTGGACATTCTTTGCCTTCTTGATCTTGCTGATCAGGAAGTCGCTGTTTCAAGACAGCCAGAAAAGGAAAAGTCCGTGCTGCGCGGTCGCACGCAAATCAACCTCTTCTTTGAAGCATCGACGCGAACACAATCTTCGTTCGAACTGGCTGGAAAACGGCTGGGCGCTGACGTGATGAACATGTCCGTCGGCAATTCGTCGGTCAAAAAAGGCGAAACGCTGATCGATACGGCCATGACGCTCAACGCCATGCAGCCCGATATTCTGGTCATTCGCCATGCTTCGGCCGGTGCTGCGGCACTGCTTGCGCAAAAAGTCGGCTGTGCAGTCGTCAATGCAGGCGACGGTGCCCATGAGCATCCGACCCAGGCACTGCTTGATGCGCTCACCATCCGTCGCGCCAAGGGCGAAATCGGAAACCTTATCGTTGCGATTTGCGGCGATGTACTTCACTCACGCGTTGCGCGCTCCAATATCCTTCTTCTCAATGCACTCGGGGCACGCGTTCGTGTTGTTGCTCCTTCGACGCTGCTGCCCGCTGGCATCGCTGATATGAGTGTCGAAGTTTACAATACCATGGAAGAAGGCTTGAAAGACGCTGATGTCGTCATGATGTTGCGCCTTCAACGCGAGCGTATGGCCGGTTCCTTCGTGCCTTCGGTGCGCGAATATTTCCATTTTTATGGGCTCGACACCGAAAAGCTCAAATATGCAAAGCCTGATGCTCTCGTCATGCATCCTGGCCCGATGAACCGCGGCGTTGAAATCGCCTCCGACATTGCCGATGGTCCACAAAGCATGATCCAGCAGCAGGTTGAAATGGGCGTGGCCGTTCGTATGGCGGTCATGGAAGCGCTGCTTGATCCCCGACGTAGCCAATCGAGCACCGGAGAACGAGCATGAGCGCGGTCCTGTTTGAAAATGCCCGCATCGTTGACCCTTCTCGCGGGCTGGACGAAAACGGCAGCTTGCTCATCCAGGATGGCAAGATTGTCGCAAGTGGTGCCGATGCGCGCAATCAGGGCGCTCCAGAAGGCGCGGAAATCGTTGATCTCAACGGCATGGCAATCCTGCCCGGTCTGGTTGACTCGCGTGTTTTCATCGGTGAACCCGGTGCCGAACATCGCGAAACCATCGCTTCTGCAAGCCGTGCGGCGGCAGCCGGTGGTGTCACCTCCATCATCATGATGCCCGATACAGATCCGGTCATTGATGATGTTGCGCTTGTTGAATTCGTCAAGCGTACTGCGCGCGACACGGCCATCGTCAATGTCCATCCGGCAGCAGCCATTACCAAGGGACTGCATGGCGAGGAAATGACCGAGATCGGTCTGCTTCGCAATGCGGGAGCCGTTGCATTCACCGAAGGTCGTCACACGATTGCCAACACGCAATTGATGCGCCGTGCACTGACCTATGCCCGTGACTTTGACGCGGTCATTGCCTGCGAAACCCGCGATCCCTATCTCGGCGCAAATGGCGTGATGAATGAAGGCTTGTTCGCAAGCTGGCTCGGTCTGTCCGGCAGCCCACGTGAAGCTGAAGTCATCCCGCTCGAACGCGACCTGCGGCTCGCCGCACTGACCAGAAGCAAATATCACGCAGCCCAGATTTCCTGCGCCATGTCTGCCGATGCTTTGCGCCGCTCAAAAGAACTCGGCACGAAAGTCACTGCCGGCGTTTCCATCAACCACCTGTCGCTCAACGAAAACGATATTGGCGAGTTCAGGACATTCTTTCGTCTTTCGCCGCCTCTGCGCAGCGAGGAAGATCGTCTGGCGATGGTTGAAGCAGTCAGGAATGGAACAATTGATATTGTCGTTTCTGCCCATGATCCGCAGGATGTCGACACCAAGCGTCTTCCCTTCGCAGATGCCGAAGCTGGTGCCATTGGCCTGGAAACGCTGCTCGCAGCGGCTCTTCGCCTCTACCACAATGACAGCATTCCTTTGCTGCGCCTTACGGAAGTGCTTTCGACCGCGCCCGCGCGTATTTTCGGCCTTGATGCCGGAACGCTCAAGCCCGGTGCAAAAGCTGACCTTGCCATCGTTGATCTCGACGAGCCGTGGGTCGTTCGCGAGCAGGATCTGCATTCGCGCTCGAAGAACAGCTGCTTTGAGGGTGCTCGCTTCCAGGGGCGTGTGAACCGCACCATAGTTGGTGGCAAAACCGTTTACACAGCTTAGCAATCGCTTAAATAAGCATCCAGAATAATGCCTTAGGCTTTTCTGGCAGCTCTCACAAATTTTAGAAAAGCCGTCTTGCTTTTAGGCGGCTTTTCTTCTCAATTGATTTAATAAAGAAGATATGGGGAGTTTCATGGCCGAAACAGGCATGGTCAATTTGGTGACGCTCGGCACGCTGATATTCGGCTATATCCTTGGTTCCATTCCCTTCGGGCTTATCCTGACGCGGCTTGCAGGGCTAGGCGATGTGCGTTCAATCGGTTCCGGCAATATTGGCGCAACCAACGTTTTGCGCACCGGAAACAAGAAACTTGCTGCTGCAACGCTTCTTCTCGATGCGTTTAAAGGCACCGTCGCCGTGCTGATTGCCTCGCGCTTTGGTGAGCATGCTGCGATTGCAGCCGGGTTTGGTGCCTTTGTCGGCCACCTCTTCCCCGTCTGGATCGGCTTCAAAGGTGGCAAGGGTGTCGCGACCTATCTCGGTATCCTGCTTGGACTTGCCTGGCCCGGTGCGCTGGTGTTCATCGCCGCCTGGATCATCACGGCCTTACTGACCCGCTATTCATCGCTTTCAGCTCTTGTTGCGACCCTCATTGTCCCGATTGCACTTTACGTGCGTGGAGATCTTGCGATTGCAGCATTGTTTGCCGTCATGACGGTGATCATCTTCATCAAACATCATGCCAATATTTCGCGACTTCTGAGCGGCACCGAAAGCAAGATCGGCAAAAAGGGATGAAAGAGGGCGCGAATTCGAAGACTGGAATTCGCCTCTCCGACCGCCAGCGGATAAACTGGCTGCGTCTTATCCGAACCGAAAACATCGGTCCTGTCGCCTTTCGCGATCTCATTCTCTTTTGCGGCTCTGCAGCCAACGCAATCGAACGCTTGCCCGATCTCAATATTCGTGGCGGCGGCTCGCGGCCAGTGCGCGTTTCGTCATTGGACGATGCCGAGCGCGAGCTTGAAGCCATTGAGCATATGGGAGCCCGCCTTGTCGGCATGGGCGAGCCGGACTATCCGCAGCAACTGAAAAACTGTGAAGCACCACCACCATTGGTCACCATAAAGGGCGATGCGAATGTGTTTCGCAAACCGCCCGTAGCAATCGTCGGTTCGCGCAATGCCTCAGTCGTTGGCGCACGTTTCACCGAAAAACTTGCGCGCGATCTGGGTGATGCCGGATTCGCCATCGTTTCAGGACTGGCACGCGGCATCGATGCAGCGGCCCATAAGGCCAGCATGGCAAGTGGCACGATTGCAGTTCTGGCTGGCGGTCTCGACCGGCCCTACCCACCTGAAAATCTGCCAATCTATCGCGCAATTCCCGAAAACGGCGGCGCACTGATTACAGAAATGCCGATGGGTGCAGAGCCCCGCGCGCGCGATTTTCCACGACGCAATCGAATTATTGCAGGGCTGTCGTTGGGTCTGATTGTCATTGAAGCGGCTGAACGCTCCGGCTCGCTTATCAGCGCGCGCATGGCTGGCGAAATGGGGCGAACGGTTTTTGCCGTGCCAGGCTCTCCGCTTGATCCGCGCGCTCGCGGTACAAATGCCCTCCTCAAGCAGGGTGCGACACTCGTTACGGGTGCGGACGACGTGATCGAATCTCTGGCACCACTCATGCCGGACGGCAGCACTGTACCCAATCCGATACAGACTGATCTCCTGAACCAGCTTGATGAAGAACCGGCAGTGCTGCAGCCGATCACTACAGACATGGAGCGCGATCTTATGGTCGACGCGCTTGGCCCTGTGCCGATTGATGTGGACGCTTTGGTCAGGCATGTCGGCATCAATGCTGGTTCAGCACAACTGATCTTGCTGGAACTTGATCTTGCCGGGAGGCTGTTACGCTATCCCGGCAATCAGGTGGCTCTCATGCCGCAAGAGGAACATTTTTAAAGTCAGTCATATATATAGCTATGTTGATTGTCTCGCGCTTCCTGCAGTGCCATATCCATCAGATAGACCAGAAGATGACTATCGGTTGTCCTTGCCATTTTGACGAGTTCTTGCAGCATTTCTTCAATATACGCCAATGTCTCACGGTGAGTTGTCTCCCGTTGAACCATTTATGCCCCCACGACGTTTCCGTTTCCATCACGTGAAAATCACCCTTCTGGTTCAAACCCATCGGATATACCCCAATCGAATACTACCACTGGCTTCACAATCTACAATAGCAATCTTAGGTTGTATTTGACGAATTTTGCCATCATGCTCTTGACCAAACGCAAACCGCTGTTCATGTGAAAGGCAACAATTTGAACGCGATGAAAGGGCATTTTGCCTTGGAAGGTCGCGAATCTAGGCTGCTTTAATGAACGTTGTCGTTGTCGAATCGCCTGCCAAGGCCAAAACCATCAACAAATATCTCGGCTCGAACTATAAGGTTCTGGCCACGTTTGGTCACGTACGAGATCTGCCAGCCAAGGATGGCTCCGTCCGTCCGGACGAAGATTTTGCCATGTCCTGGGAGGTGGACAGTAATTCCGCCAAGCGTCTGGCAGATATTGTCAAAGCGCTGAAGGACAGCGACGGACTGTTTCTGGCAACTGACCCTGATCGCGAAGGGGAAGCCATTTCGTGGCATGTGCTGGAAGTTCTCAACCAGAAAAAGGCTCTCAAGGGCAAAACGGTAAAGCGTGTTGCCTTCAACGCGATCACCAAGAAGGCCGTTCTTGATGCTATCGCCAACCCTCGTGACATCGACGAGCCTCTGGTTGACGCCTATCTGGCTCGCCGTGCTCTCGATTATCTGGTCGGTTTTACCTTGTCGCCGGTTCTGTGGCGCAAGTTGCCGGGTGCCCGTTCTGCTGGACGCGTGCAGTCGGTGGCCCTTCGTCTGGTCTGTGATCGCGAGTCCGAGATCGAGCGCTTCATCCGCGAAGAATACTGGAACATTGCCGCGCTTCTGAAAACGCCACGCAATGATAACTTCACGGCACGTCTCACAGCTGTCGATGGCAAGCGTCTTGGCAAGCTCGACATCAAGAATGAAGAGCAGGCAAGCGCAATCCGAACCATGCTTGAAGGCGCAAGCTTCAAGGCAGTCTCCGTTGAAGCTAAGCCAACCAAGCGCAATCCGGGCCCTCCGTTCACGACCTCGACTTTGCAGCAGGCAGCATCCGGTCAGCTCGGCTTTTCAGCATCCCGCACCATGCAGGTGGCGCAGCGCCTTTATGAAGGCGTGGACATTGGCGGCGAAACCACCGGTCTCATCACCTATATGCGTACCGACGGCGTGCAAATGGCTCCGGAAGCGATCACTGCTGCCCGCGACGCGATTGGCAAAAGCTTTGGCCCGAACTACGTGCCTGAAAAGCCACGTTACTATGCCAGCAAGGCCAAGAACGCGCAGGAAGCGCACGAAGCAATTCGCCCAACCGACTTTATGCGCCACCCGAAAGAAGTGCGCCGTTATCTCGACGAAGATCAGGCACGCCTTTACGAACTGATCTGGAAGCGCGCTATCGCAAGTCAGATGCAGGCAGCCGACATCGAACGCACGACAGCAGACATCGAAGCCTTGAACGGCTCGAAGTCGGCAATGCTGCGTGCCAACGGCTCCGTCACAAAATTCGACGGCTTCCTCGCCGCCTATATGGATCATCGCGAAGAAGAAGATGAGGACGAAGACAGCGCAAAGCTGCCTGAAATCCGCTCCGGCGAAACGATTGCACGTGAAAAGATCGATGCGACGCAGCATTCGACCGAACCACCACCGCGCTATTCTGAAGCTTCTCTCATCAAGAAGATGGAAGAGCTCGGTATTGGTCGTCCTTCGACCTATGCTGCAACGCTCGCAACCCTTCGCGACCGTGAATATATCACCATCGACAAGCGCAAGCTTATGCCGGAACCGAAGGGCCGTCTGGTTATTTCGTTCCTCGAAAGCTTCTTCAAACGCTATGTTGAATATGATTTCACAGCGGACCTCGAAGAAAAGCTCGATCTGATTTCCGATGGCAAGCTGTCATGGAAAGACGTGCTGCGCGACTTCTGGCGTGATTTCTCCGGCTCTGTCGATGACATCAAGGAACTGCGTGTTACCAATGTCCTCGATGCGCTCAACGAAGAACTGGCAACGCTTGCCTTCCCGGATCGCGGTGATGGCAGCGATCCACGCACCTGCCCGACTTGCGGAACCGGTCAGCTTTCGCTGAAGCTCGGCAAGTATGGCGCATTTGTCGGCTGCTCCAATTATCCGGAGTGCAAGTTCACCCGTCAGCTCGGCGGTGAAGGCAATGGCGATGCAGCGGCTTCTGATGAGCCGAAGTCACTCGGCAAAGATCCATTCACCGGCGAAGAGATCACGGCACGCACCGGACGCTTCGGACCTTATATCCAGCGTGGTGAGGGCAAAGAAGCCAAACGTGCCAGCCTGCCGAAAGGCTGGTCGGTCGATACACTTGATCATGAAAAGGCGATGGCCCTTCTGTCATTGCCGCGTGATGTCGGACAACACCCCGAAACAGGCAAAATGATTTCAGCCGGCATTGGGCGCTATGGTCCTTATGTCAGCCATGATGGCACTTTCGCAAACCTTGAAAACGCAGACGAAGTTTTCTCGGTCGGTCTCAACCGTGCGGTTGCCGTACTAGCCGACAAACAGTCCAAGGGTGCGGGTCGTGGACGTTCCACACCTGCAGCGCTTGCCACGCTTGGCGATCATCCTGATGGCGGCTCAATCACCGTCCGTGATGGCCGCTATGGTCCGTATGTCAATTGGGGCAAGGTCAACGCTACACTGCCAAAGGGCAAAGACCCGGCAAGTGTAACACTTGAAGAAGCCTTGGTGCTGATTGCGGCCAAGGCCGGAAGCACCAAAACAAAAAAGGCTCCTGCACGCAAATCTGCCGCTAAGACCGCAGATGGCGAAAAGAAAGCCGCACCGAAAAAAGCTGCCGCCAAGAAGCCGGCTGCGAAGAAAAAAGCCCCTTCCAAAGCAAAGGCGAAGGCGGCAGAGGAGTAAGAATTGGCGCGTCGTTTCCCCAAACCCGATACCGGACGGTCCGCAAGGACCGAGCGGCGTGCTAACAAGGCAAAATCCGAGGCTGCTCAGTCCGGAAACCCAGCCTCCTATTTGCCGACGCGTGAAGAAGTCCTCAAGTTCATTGAGGAAAATCCTGATCGCGCTGGCAAGCGTGAACTGGCCAAGGCATTCAACATCAAGGGCGACGCACGCGTCTATCTGAAAGACCTGTTGCGTGAACTCGCCGATGAAGGGCTCGTTCAAAAGCGCGATCGCAAATTGTCGCGCCCTGGTTCGCTGCCCCCAATCACCACTTTGAACGTCACGGGACGCGACAATGATGGTGGCCTTGTGGCTCGCCCAACGGACTGGGACGAAGTGGAATACGGTCAGGCACCTGTGGTGCTGATCCGCCGTACGCGTCTCAATAAAGCCTCCGATGGCCCCACTGTGGGTGTCGGCGACCGCGTATTGGCAAAGATTTTCCGCAGCAAGGAAAATGACGGTCCGGAATATTCAGCGCGCGTCATCAAGGTAATCGACCACAGCAGCAATGCAGTGCTCGGCGTGTTGCGCAAGTTGAGCAACGGCGAATGGCGGTTGGAGCCGGTTAACCGTAAGCAGCCGGAAGTGCAGCTGGACCCGCAATCTCTACAGGATGCTAAAAGCGGCGATCTGGTCGAAGTCGAGCTTACATCGTCACGCCGCTACGGCCTGCCAGCAGGCAAGGTGCGTCAGGTGGTCGGTTCCATAGACAGTGAAAAAGCGCTGTCGATGATTGCGATCCATGAACATGAAATCCCGCATATTTTCCCGGATGATGTGATCCGCGAAGCGGAAAGCGCCAAGCCTGCAACGTTGGACGGTAGGGAAGACTGGCGTAAGGTTCCACTCGTCACCATCGATCCGGCAGATGCCAAGGATCATGACGACGCGGTCTATGCAGAGCCCGATACGGACCCGGATAATCCCGGCGGACATATCGTTGTCGTCGCTATTGCCGATGTTGCAGCCTATGTGCGCCCTGATTCCGCACTCGATCGTGAAGCACTGAAACGCGGCAATTCGGTCTACTTCCCCGACCGGGTTGTACCGATGCTGCCAGAACGCATTTCCAACGATCTCTGCTCGCTGCGTGAATTAGAAGATCGCCCGGCACTTGCAGTGCGTATGGTGTTCGATGCCAACGGTCACAAGAAGTCGCACAAGTTCCACCGCATTCTGATGCGTTCGGCCGCAAAACTGGCCTATCCGCAGGCACAGGCAGCGATTGACGGTGCGACTGACGATAAGACCGCACCTATACTCGATACCATTCTCAAGCCGCTGTGGAACGCCTATGCAGCACTGAAGCGTGGTCGCGATGCCCGTGAACCGCTCGAGCTGGACCTTCCAGAAAAGAAAATTCTGCTGGCACCCGATGGCAAGGTCGACAAGGTCATCGTGCCGGAACGGCTTGATGCGCATAAGCTCATCGAAGAGTTCATGATTCAGGCCAATGTGGCCGCGGCTGAAGTGCTTGAAGCACGTCGCCAGCCGCTGATCTTCCGTATTCACGATGCGCCTGCACTCGCAAAGCAGGAAAGCCTGCGTGAGTTTCTCCGCACGCTTGATATGAACCTCGCAAAGGGTGCTGAACTCAGACCGGGCCAGTTCAATCGTATTCTCGAAGCTGTTGAAGGTACTGATCATCAGGAACTGGTCAATCAGGTTGTGCTGCGCACACAAAGTCAGGCGATCTACAGCCCTGACAATATCGGCCATTTTGGTTTGAATTTGCACAAATACGCGCATTTCACATCGCCAATTCGCCGTTATGCCGATCTGATCGTCCATCGCGCCCTGATCAAGGCTCTTGGACTGGGTAACGATGGGCTGACCACAATAGAAGAATCGCAACTCGACGAAACTGCCGCGTTGATTTCTTCAACTGAACGACGCGCGATGCTTGCCGAACGAGAAACGGTTGATCGTCTGATTGCGCACTTCCTCGCCGCCCATCTTGGTGACGATTATGAAGCCCGTGTTACAGGCGTTACCAGAGCCGGTCTTTTCGTGTCTCTTGCGACATATGGCGCAGACGGACTTGTGCCCATTTCAACTTTGGGTGATGAATACTATCTATATGACGAAGCGAACCATGCGATCGCCGGAGAAAGAAGCGGAAAAGGCTTCCGCTTGGGCGATACTGTCACGGTAAGGCTTGTTGAAGCGCTCCCCGTTGCGGGCGCGCTTCGTTTTGAGATGGTTTCAGAACCGCATTCCCTGCCGATGTCGACACGTTCGCATCATAAGGCAAGTAGGGGAATGCGCGGGCGCAAAGGAAAGCCAGCAGGCTTCTCCAGCTCCCCCAAAACAGGGTCGAAGAAAGCAGGCCCTAAGAGAAAAGGTCGCAGATGAGCACGTTAGAGGCCAATTCCACCAATAGTCATGTTCAGGTTTTCGGCGGCGAAAGCCATAAAACCGCACGTCCCAGCCGCCCTCTCGGCCAAGCTCTCTGGCGCGGATTCAAATGCCGCTGCCCGCATTGTGGCGAGGGAAAGCTGTTTCGCGCCTTCGTAAAGCCAGTCGATCATTGCTCTGTCTGTGGTGAAGATTATACGGAGCAGCGCGCTGATGATCTTCCAGCTTACCTGACAATTCTGATCGTCGGCCACATCGTGGTTGGCGCATTCATGGGCGTGGAAGCCACAACCAACCTGTCATTATGGGCTCATATGGCGATATGGGGTCCGATGATTGTGATCATGTCCCTGCTCTTGCTACAGCCTATCAAGGGCGCGACCATCGGCCTGCAATGGGCATTGTTCATGCACGGTTTCGGTGGACAGGGTGAAGGCGATTACGGCGACGTCACTTAACAGGCGATTCTGCCGTGACCTCCCCCGTCCGTTCCAATCAGTCATCAACTCAATCGGCGCTGCGTCCACACGATGCAGCGTCGTTGTTGTTGATTGACCGGACAGGCCCCACGCCGCGCATTTTGATGGGCAAACGTCATTCTAGTCTGGTTTTCATGCCGGGCAAATTTGTCTTCCCCGGTGGACGGGCAGACGCAGTGGATGGCGCAATAGCGGCGGCAACAGAACTCAGTTCCAACGACACGCAAAAACTCATGACAGGCATGGGAGCACGTGCTTCACTGCGCCGAGCACGTGCGCTTGGGCTTTGCGCTATCCGGGAAACTTTCGAGGAAACCGGACTGCGGATTGCGCGCACGTCCTTTGACAAGCAATCCTCTGATCAACCCTCTTCTGCCAAACGATTGTCATCTGGCAACATAATAATGCCTGATAACAAGGATTGGTGTGCATTCCTTGAACATGGTGCGTTGCCAGCGCTTGGTGATCTACGCTATTTCGCTCGGGCGGTAACGCCACCCGGCAATGTCCGTCGGTTTGATGCGCGTTTTTTTATCGTTTTTCGTGACAGCTTGCCGGAACTTGAAACAGCAAAACTTGTTCCAAGTGGGGAACTCGAAGATTTGGATTGGGTGGCTATCGATGAAGTTGATAAACTCGACGTCGCCCGTATTACTCAGGCCATTCTAAAGGAAGCGCGAATGCTGCTCACAGAAACCCGGCTCGACCTGCCTGCCACCTTGCCTGTGGCACAATACAGCAAGCGGCATGGCCGCTTTGTCCGTGAAGTGATCTGAACTTATGAACAAAGAAATCCACCCCGCCGATCTTGCCTCCCGGGAACCGGAAGGCGGGCCGAATGAGGGCCAGATGCATTGGCGTTCGCTTGCTGCAGCAATTGCCACGATCAGCGCCATGGGCGCTGCAATTGGCTTGGGCATACCCCTCCTGAGCGTACTTCTTGAAGCACGCGGTCACTCCGCAAGCCTGATCGGCGCTAATACGGCTGTCGCAGGACTTGCGTCGATTGTCGCCGCACCACTCGCAGCACCTATTGCAGCCAGGCTTGGCGTCGCACGCGCCATTGTGCTGATGCTCATCATCGGTAGCGTCGCCTTCCTCGGCTTCCACTTCCTGCAGCCGCTTTGGGCATGGTTTGCGCTGCGAATCGTGCTGCATTTTGCGCTGACAGTACTGTTCGTCCTGTCTGAGTACTGGATCAACGCCTCGGCCCCACCCGAAAAACGCGGGCTTGTGCTCGGTATCTATGCGACATCACTTTCGCTGGGTTTCGCTCTCGGGCCGTGGCTGTTCTCGAAAATAGGCAGTGCGGGAGGCATGCCCTTCTATGTGGGCTTTGCAATTATACTGGTCGCTATTGTGCCGGTGCTGCTCGCCTGGCGCGACAGCCCGGACTTTGAAGAAGGAGACCATGTTCCCTTCCTGCCGTTCATCTTTGCCGTTCCGACAGCAACCATGGCGGTCTTCGTATTCGGTGCCGTTGAAACAGGCGGTTTCGCGCTCTTCCCGGTTTTTGGCGCACGAGTCGGATATGACGAAGGGGATGCAGCACTGCTGCTGACAATGATCGGTCTTGGCAATGTGCTGATGCAGATCCCGCTCGGCATCATAAGCGACCGTATTTCAGACCGGCGCAAGTTGCTTCTGTTCTGTGCTGTGACAGGCCTCATCGGCATGATCGCCCTGCCGTATCTTATGCAGAGCTGGTACCTGATGGCTGCTGTCCTGTTTTTGTGGGGTGGTGTTGTGGCCGGACTTTACACAGTCGGCCTCGCACATCTTGGCTCAGAGCTGACTGGGCGTGAACTGGCGTCCGCCAATGCCGCCTTTGTTTTCTGCTATGCAATCGGCATGCTCGCTGGACCTCAAGCGGTCGGTGTGGGCATGGATGCGATGGGTCCAAAGGGTTTCCCGCTCACTCTTGGCATCTTTTTTGCAGCTTTTGCACTCTTTGCTGCGATAAGACTTGTTCAAAGGAAGAAGCGGGGTTGACTTTTCGCCCTCAATCCGTAGTGTCGCGCCGAATTTCCGCTTCTAGCCAATTGGCGAGACTCGCAGCGGTTTAATCATGAAAGAGCAGGTATTTCGATATGGCCAAGGCTACGACCATCAAGATCAAGCTTTTGTCGACCGCTGACACCGGCTTCTTCTACGTAACGAAGAAGAACAGCCGCACGATGACGGAAAAGATGACAAAGACAAAGTACGACCCGATTGCGCGCAAGCACGTCGACTTCAAGGAAACGAAGATCAAGTAATTTTCGTTTCCGCCGCCAGACATCACTGGCAGGAATCAAAAAGCCGTCTCTTACGAGACGGCTTTTTTCGTTTGCACACGGGATGCGCTTTAACATTTTTTGACGCGCATCTTGCCCGAAAACCGCTTTGCACTTTTCGGGATGGGTTTTTATCCGTCGCGCATCTTGTCCGAAAACCGCTTCGCACTTTTCGGGATGCGTTTTTTATCCGTCGCGCATCTTGTCCGAAAACCGCTTCGCACTTTTCGGGATGCGCTCTAAGCAGCAGACAGAACAATCCTGTTGCGGCCGTTTTTCTTGGCTTCATATAATGCGGCATCAGTCCGTGAGAAAAGCGCCTCGGCAGTGTCACCGCCCATAAGGCGCAGCGATGCAATGCCGATACTGATCGTCATATTTATAGTGTATTTGCCACCGGCCAGCAGGAAAGGTTTCTCCGCAACGGCTTCGCGAATGCGTTCAGCCACTGCGGCGGCTGCCATAATATCGGTATCGGGCAAGACGATTGCGAATTCCTCCCCACCGTAGCGGCACATGACATCCATGCCACGAATCTTCTTGCGCAGCCGCACTGCGAACTCCCGCAGCACATCATCGCCGCCATCATGGCCATATTGGTCGTTCACACGCTTGAAATGGTCAAAGTCGATCATAACGACTGATAAAGGCCGCTCCCGCCCCGTAGCGCGCGAAAGCAGCACCGGCATGTGTGTATCAAGGTATCGACGGTTATGCAGCCCTGTGAGGCTGTCTGTCACCGCCATGGTGATTGTGCGGTGCAGGCTTTGACGCAAAAGATCGTTGTAGCACTTTCGCTTGATCTGCGTACGCAGCCGCGCATAAAGCTCAAGCTTCTCCAAAGGTCGCATCACATAGTCATTTACGCCCAGCTCAAGAGCACGGACCACCAGCGAACCTTCATCCTCGTTCACGATCAGGATGATCGGCACAAGCCTTGTACGCTCGATTGTACGCATCTGCGAGCAGAGCCGTAGCGGATCGTAATAGGTAAAATCGGCTGAAATGACGATACTGTCGTAGTCACTCTCAATCGCCTTGATCAGCGCGCCATTGGCATCATGCGCAACATCGACAAAATAATCTTCACCCAAAATCATGCGAAGGCGAGCGGCAGCCAGTTCGTTCTCATCTACAACGAGAATGCGTGCGGCATCCTCGCCGCCCCCAAAACGACCGGAGAGCTTAGTGACAAGCAGCGCTTCCACTTCCGTGTCGGCAACTGTTCCGGTGCGCTGGAACAATTCGTCGGAAACCATCTTGAGCCGGGCAAGGCTCTTGACGCGGGAAAGCAGCTGAAGATCTTTGACTGGCTTCGACATGAAGTCATCTGCGCCTGCTTCAAGTCCCTTGATTTTGTCTTCTGCGCCATCCAGCGCTGTCAGGATCACAACAGGAATATTGGTAGTGCGCGGGTCATCTTTTAAGCGGCGGCAAACTTCAAAGCCATCCATTTCGGGCAGCAAGACATCGAGTATGACCACATCAATCTGACCACCGAGGCAAATTTCGATGGCTTCTGCGCCGTTACTGGCGGTCACAACCTCGTAGTACTCGCGCAAGAGCAGAGCTTCCAGCAGCTTTACGTGTGATTCCGCATCGTCAACGACGAGAATTCTTGCCGTCATGATTGCCTAGCCCCCCAGATCCTCACGCCGTAAACTTCCCCGCCTTGGAAGTGATCAGGCGTCACCCAGATAAGATTTTATGGTCTCGATAAAACGCGGAACCGAAATCGGTTTGGAAATATAGGCCTCACAGCCTCCCTGACGAATACGTTCCTCATCGCCTTTCATGGCAAAGGCCGTCACTGCAATCACCGGTATGTGGCGCAGTTCTTCATCATCCTTGAGCCATTTCGTCACTTCCAGCCCGGAAACTTCAGGAAGCTGAATATCCATCAAGATAAGATCAGGGCGATGCTCGCGGGCAAGATCAAGCGCCTCAAGACCGCTTCGGGTCCTGATGGTTTCATATCCGCTGGCTTCGATAAGATCGCGAAACAACTTCATATTGAGTTCGTTGTCCTCGACGATCATCACACTTTTGGTCATCGAATATTCCCTGGCCTTATTCTTTCCTGTTCAAAGACAGGTTTGTCTGCCCATCACACCGATATCGTTCCTATATAGTCTAAGCGCATTTCATTGACGAATGGCAAATATTCACCAAATCTCACGTTGTCGCGCAGCTATTGTAAGATATATCCCAGAAGAACAGGAATCGGCGTTTCGGGGCCTGAAATGCCAAAACAATGATCGAAAGTGAAGAAGCAGATGAAAAGCCTCATGAGCCAAACGGATGCAGAAAACCTTGCAGTCGAAGCACTTGTATGGCTGGCTCAGGACAAGGATCTGATGCCGCGTTTTCTCGCACTCACGGGCATAGAAGTTTCGTCAATTCGGTCTGCTGCTCAGGAACCGGGTTTTCTGGCGGGCGTTCTGCAGTTTTATCTCGGTCACGAACCGACCCTGCTACGCTTTTGCGAAGAGACTGGGCGCGATCCTGCGACCATTGAAAAGGCAGCCTCACTGTTGCCCGGCGGCTTAAATCATCATCTTTAAAGCACGTCGCCTTTTATCATGCCCAGACGACGCTTTAGAGCGCGTTTCGATCTGATTATTTGTTTTAACGCGCATCTTTGTCCGAAAACCGTTTCACACTTTTCGGGATGCGCTCTAAGTCTTTGTTTTTACGCATATCGTTAACGGAAAACCGGTCCCCACTTTTCCGCGACATGCTTTAGAACGGCACAGCGAATGCTGAACCAGCTCAACAGTTCTCCAATATAAAAAGCGCCCTTACGAGGCGCTTTTTTACGTCACTAAAATTTACTCTGCGCTTGCAGCTTCTGCAGCCGACACGCTCAAAACGCTCAGCTCATGTGCTTTGCCGTCGCGCGCAATCCAAGACATGGACTGACCTGGCGTCAGACCGATAAGTGCCGTGCCGATTGGCGTCAGAATAGAAATCTTGCCCTGAGCAATATCCGCCTCGCCCGGATAAACCAGCGTGACCTTGCGCTCGTGCCCGTCATTGGAGCGAAATTCGACTGTCGAGCCCATATGTACGACATCCACCGGCAGTTTCTTCTGCGGCACCACCTTGGCGCGGTCGAGTTCCTGCAACAATTCCTCGGCCACTTCCTCCAGCTTTTCGGAGACGTTCCCGGCCAGAATTGTCAGGCGTTCGTGGTCGATGTCGCTGACGACGATCTTGGGCTTCTTGCGATTCTTTACGCTCATGACGATAGCTCACTGCTGTCTAATGATAATTGTTCCCCGTAACGATTCCGGTCCGGAGTAACTGATTGAATTTTGGAAGAAAGCGCTTTTAGTAATTCCGCTTGAAGGCAAGCGGCAAACCGTCCCCCGGAATCCTCTGCGCTGAGCAGGACTCGAGGGTTGCTATCCCGTGATCGGTTGAACCCGATGGAGTATGGAAGCAAAACGGTTGTTCATGATGCTAAACTTGGTGATATCCTTGCCAATGTCAAGTGCACTGCTGACAGGACATGAGAGTGGCGGTGGCATTGCCAGGCTTTAGTGCTATAAAACGATGTTCCTTTTATGTTCATGAAATCGCACGCAGCCATGGTCGATCAGTTCGCAGAAAATAGTTCAGAGCAAGGTTTCTGCCGCGATTGCTTGTCGCTGCAAAAGCTCGAGTCTGCGCGACGCTGTCGTGCCTGTGGCAGTCCACGTCTGGTTCGCCATAAAGAACTTTACAAATTGTCGCTCGCCCATGTCGATTGCGATGCTTTTTATGCCTCAGTTGAAAAGCGAGACAATCCGGAGCTTCGCGACAAGCCGCTTATCATTGGCGGCGGCACGCGTGGCGTGGTTTCGACCGCTTGTTATATTGCGCGCATTCATGGTGTGCGGTCTGCCATGCCAATGTTCAAAGCACTGGAGGCCTGTCCCGAAGCGGTTGTGGTTAAGCCAAATATGGAGAAATACGTTCGCGTCGGGCGTGAAGTCCGACAGCTGATGCTCGACCTTACCCCACTTGTCGAACCCATTTCCATTGATGAGGCATTTCTCGATCTGGGGGGAACTGAGCGGCTGCATCGTGCACCGGCGGCGATTGTGCTGGCGCGTTTTGCCAAACGTGTCGAAGAAGAAATTGGCATCACCATTTCGGTCGGTCTGTCCTATTGTAAATATCTGGCGAAGGTCGCGTCTGATCTTGAGAAGCCGCGCGGCTTCTCGGTCATCGGCGAAGCCGAAGCGCTCGATTTTCTGCGTAACAAGCCGGTCAGCATGATCTGGGGTGTCGGAAAATCCTTCAACGCCAAGCTTGAAAGCGACGGCATTCGCACAATCGGGCAACTTCAGACCATGGATGAAGGTTCGCTCATGAAAGCCTATGGCACCATGGGTCAGCGGCTATTCAGGCTTTCACGTGGACAAGATAGCCGCAAAGTTGAGCCCGAACACGATATGAAAAGTGTTTCGGCCGAAACAACATTCAACAAGGACCTCTCGCAAGCGAGCGATCTGGTGCCGGTGCTGCGCGCCTTGTCTGAGAAGGTTTCGCAGCGTCTGAAGGCTGGCGACATTGCCGGACGGACGGTCGTGCTCAAGCTTAAAACACAAGATTTCAAATTGCGGACGCGCAATCGTCAGCTTGCAGATCCTACTCAGCTTGCAGATCGTATTTTCCGTACGGGCCTTCAGCTTCTGGAAAAAGAACTGGATGGAACCAAGTTCCGGCTGCTTGGCATCGGGGTTGGTGAACTCTCGCCGGACGACCGCGCCGACCCGCCGGATCTCGTTGACACACAGGCTACAAAGCGTGCGGTCGCAGAAGGCGCTATCGATCGCTTGCGCAACAAGTTTGGTCGCAACGCAGTCGAAACCGGCTACACATTCTCAAAAGGCAATCTCGCACGCCCGCAAACGCCCGCCGACCGTGACCCGGACGAATGACACTGCCCTCGACAACCCGCAACAAAGCCTGGGAGAAAAATAAATCAATCACGGCTAACCGCTTGACGAAGCGTGTCTGGATCAATATTGGAACTGCTCAAGAGAGCGCTGACTGATTTGACAGACCTCTTACGGATGGCCTCATGGCGGAGTGGTTACGCAGAGGACTGCAAATCCTTGCACCCCGGTTCGATTCCGGGTGAGGCCTCCAACATTTTCCCCAACGAAAACAATATGTTAAGATGCATCGCAGGCTTATGTCAGCCTGATTACATGTTGCATCTTGTCACAAATAGATTCCCTGCAATTACAACTGGTTACAAAAAACCCCGGCGAATCCATGCAACATGGAATGCCGATTAATGCCTTTAGGAATCACCCCTTTTTATCCTGCGCCGACACAGCAAGAACCTGATCAAGACGTGTGTTTGTTCCGCTTGAAACCTCGCGCGTCTCGTCCGGCAATTCTCTTACACTATCTCGCAATTGCTTTCCTTAATGCACTGGTGTCCAGACTGAGTGTATCGCGATACGATCTTATAGGGATGCCACTACAGCAACAGCCGCCAGCGGCAAGACATCGAAAGGCTTCCCGGCAGATTTGTTAAAGTCGGCATTTTTGCTTTGTTTGGACGGATGCAGGCGCTGAACAAGTTGAGATTGTTGATTACCATTAATATCAGCCAAGACAATCCAAGGAGGGTGATCATGGCGAATATTCAACTACCCCCGGTCCATCCCGGCGAAATCCTTCGTGAGGAGTACCTTATTCCGCTTGGCATGATTGCTGGAGCGCTTGCCAAGGAATGAAACGTCCCTCGCACTCGTATTGAGCGCTTGCTAAAGAACAGACTTCCTTGACACCAGACACTGCTTTGCGCCTTGCCAAGTTCCTCCGTACAACACCAGAATTCTGGATAAACATGCAGGCAAGCTATGACCTTAAGACGGAAGCCGCAGCCATTAAGGATGAACTTGCGGAAATACATGAGCTTGAAGCTGCTCGATGCCCCCCCGCTTCGGCGGGGTTTTTATTTGCCTCGACACACTCCTCCGACTTACTGCAGAGTAGGATGGGGTATCGTCATCATCGGCCTTGACTCGACATCCCCATATCGGAACATCATTGCCTCTAACGTCTGCGCGGTCGAAAGGCATATCATGCGCATTATTATCATTCTCGGCTGCCTAATCGTTGGAACGGTTCTTGGTATTTATCTGTTTGGAGTTATCTGGCGCGCCAGTTCTCAGGAAGGATCAATGGCAATGATCGTTGGAGGAGGAACACCGGTTGTCCTTGCCGCACTGGCGTTTCTCAATACAAGAGGAGCGGATGGTCAGCTGCCAAGCCTCGGAAACGTGCGGACATGGCTCACCCTTTTGGGAATAGCAGCACTTGCAGCGGGGCTCTTCGTGATTTTGATCATCGCTCTGTTCCTGCTGGTTCAGCGCGGCTAGAGACCGAATTTTGCCCCGTGCGGTCAGTGTGTGTCATGTTGACACGAATAGTTTTGGTGCGGCCTTCCAAGAAAACACCCTCTGGCATCTGTTGCGCGGAAGGGCTTTGCACGGTTTCGTTTGCCGATACCGAAATTTGGGTCGTCTGCTGAGATGCGAACCGGATCCAGTGTGTTACGCTGGCAATCGGTCCTGTCCATACCTACCTTGTCCATATTAGGTTAGTATTCATCACTGGCCTATAAGGGAGGCGTATGAGAAACCTGATATTACTTGGAATTGCTGCACTCGCATTGAATCCGGCCGTCGCGCTTGCTGCCACGGATGCGGAAATAGTGACCGAAATGGCAACCAAGTGCTGGATACTCCCCGAAGGCGTTGATTACCAAAGGGCTTCAGCCACATTCGAAGTCACTTACAACTCAGACGGTGAGTTATCGCGTGTTGTAACAGTAGACTATCAGCCTGTACGCAAGGCCGGTGAAGTATTTGCTATCAGCGCCCAACAGGCATTGATGGAATGTGCAAACAAGACCTCTGTTAAATCGAGAACCATACGCGTTGTCATGAGGTTTACAGCCCCTCAATCAAACGGGCCGTTGATAATGAAAAGGCCTCTTCGTTAAACTTCTCCACTGAAGTCCCAGCCTCGACGCTTACAAGCCGTGAGTTACGCATCAAAGCCAGAAGCCGCCGGTTACGTTTGGTTGCCTCGGTGACCGGGCTTATTTCCCAATTTTATCCCTCTTCCCCCGCAAGTTTCGTAATCTTGCCGGGCGGCGTCAGAGGCTCAGGAACCGGAACGCCTGTGTGCAGCTGTTCAAGGCCAGAATAGAGATCGCCCTGCACCTGAGCTGTCAGTCGTTCGGCATCGCGCATGCGAATATCGCGTAGCGTGTCCTCTGCCAGGCTTTCATCCAAGCCAAGCTCGCAAAGCGCTTCCTTTCCGAAAAGAAGTGCGGATTCAAACGTTTCGCGTAACTCGAAATCCACGCCCGCTTTCAACAACTCAATGGAATGCGTGCGATCAAAGGAACGCACCATGATCTTGGCCGCCGGAAAATGAGATTTGACCAGATCCACGATCCGGTTGGCCGTCTTCCGGTCATCCACGCATATCATGACGACTTCAGCCTCGTCGGCGCCCGAATGATGCAGGATATCGAGACGCGATCCATCGCCATAAAATATCTTGAATCCGAACCGCCCAGCTTCGCGAATACGGTTGGGATCAGCCTCTATAATCGAAACATCCGATCTCTGGGCAAGGAGCAATTGCGCCGCAATTTGTCCGAAGCGCCCGAAGCCGATCATCAATACCCGGCCTTTGAGATTGTGCGCGGATTCAACGCCTTCGAGAGACGGCGCTTCCTCGCGCAGAAGCCGGGAACCCAGAAGCAGCACAAACGGTGTAACGGCCATCGACAAAATGATGACGGTTGAAAACAACGCGTTGTCGCGTGCTGAAAGCAGCCCGTTACCGAATGCCGACGTGTAGAGCACGAAGGCGAATTCGCCGCCCTGCGCAAAAAGCAGTGTCCGTTCGAGCGCCGAACGATGGTTGGAGCCGAAAATTCGGGCGACGGCATAGATGCCGATTGCCTTGGTAATCACATAGGCAATGAGGAAGATGAGGACTGTGGACCAGTCCGAAGCAACCACGCCAAGATCGAGCGACATGCCGACAGCCAGAAAGAACAGCCCCATCAGGAGTCCCTTGAATGGCTCGATGTCGCTTTCGATCTGGTGCCTGTAACTTGAACCGGACAGCATGACCCCGGCCAGGAAAGCGCCCATCGCCATGGAAAGGCCACTTGCTTCCATCAGCAGAGCCGCCCCGAGCACGACAATCAGGGCGCCAGCCGTCAGGACTTCGCGCGCTCTCGCACGCGCCAGCAAGGAGAAGAAGGGATCAAGCAGCCAGCGCCCGACAGCAATCAGCAGCAAAATAGCGCCAATGGCCGTTGCAATGCCCAGGATTCCACCGGATTCATGCTGGGAAGGTGAAAGAAAAGCAACGAGCGCCAGCAGCGGCACGATCATCAGGTCTTCAAGCAGGAGGATGGATACGGCCTTCTGGCCATCGGACGTGGCGATTTCCCCTCGCTCCTGCAGTATCGACATGATGACGGCTGTGGACGACAGCACGAAACCGGCCCCCGCGATCAAGGCCGTTATCGGAGATAGGCCCAGAAGAACCCCCGTCCCCGTCAGAAGGACGATACAGCCGAGAACCTGTGCAAGACCGAGACCGAATATCTGCTGCCGCATCGTCCAGAGCTTGCCGGGGCGCATTTCAAGTCCGATAACGAACAGGAACATCACCACGCCAAGCTCGGAAAAATGCAGGATCGTAGCGGGATCTGTGAAGAACCCGAAAACCGAAGGCCCCACCAGAGCACCGGCAGCGAAATATCCCAGCACCGAACCGAGACCCAGTTTCCGAAACAGCGGCACCGCCACAACACCGGCGGCGAGCAGAACCACTGCGGGCCCAAGTGTCTGTCCAAGTCCTTCAGTCGCCATAGAGTCTCCGTGTCGGGATCTGTTTATTCCGCCTTACTAATATAACAAGTCAATAAAAACTGAACAATTAATCCATTTCCGTCAACCGGTTTTGAACTCCATCCATGCTGTCAAGGCCAAGCTAATTAGCAATTATATTACAAGCAGTTAGACAGAAAAGCCTATTGCGGATCGGTAAGCTGCGACTTGGCAACTGTCTTGACCACCCAGTCGGCAAAGACGCGAAGGCGGTTGCTGAGATGCCGGTTGGGTGGATAAACCAGATAAATCGGCATCGGCTCGATCTGCCATTCCTGCAGGACAGGGCGCAACGTGCCGTTTTCGATGTCGTCCCTCACCATGAACAAAGGTGCCTGCACCACGCCCAATCCAGCGCGCGCGGCGGCGAGATAGGTGGTCGATTCGTTCGCTGCCACGACGTAGCGCCCATTGACTTCGATTTCCTCCGTTCCTTTTTTGAAACGGAACGGCATCTGCTGGCCAGTTGTGGGGCGGAAATAGCCGACCACCGTGCAGTTCCTGCTCAGATCGGATGGATGGAGCGGCGTGGAACAACGGTCGAGATATTCGGCGGAAGCACAGGCGATGAAATGCATGTCGCCGATGCGCCGCGCAATCAGCGACTGATCGGCCAGCTCGCCAATGCGGATGGCGCAATCGACGTTCTCCGCCACATAATCGACAGGCCGGTCCGATACGCCGAGATCGATCTGGATATCCGGATAACGCTGGTGAAACTCGATCAGCGCCGGAATGATGATCAGATTGGCGACCGCGCTCGCCATTTCAACGCGCAGACGCCCCTTGGGCAAGGTCTGAGCACTCGACAGGCTGCCGTCAAGTTCCGCGAGATCGGCCAGTAATCGTGCTGCGCGCTCATAGTAAAGTGCGCCGTCCGGTGTTACGAGAACACGGCGGGTCGTACGATTGAGGAGTTTTGTACGAAGATGGGCTTCCAATCCCTGAATGAGATTACTGATCGTGGCTTTAGGCACATTGAGAGACGCGGAGGCGCGCGTAAAATTCCCGGTTTCAACGACCCGGAGAAACGCGCGCATGGCCGAGAGTTGATCCATTTTCAATAGCCATCATTGTTCGAGATTATGGATAGTGTAACCAATTTAAGGTGACTATTCCAGACAGTAGACAATGATACTATCTCAACATGGCAGTTTGCCGCTAGTGGTTTGATTCCGACATTTGCTCTTAAGTGCTACGACTGTCGATAAATGCCGGAAACAGACCACTAGTCACGAAAGCAAGAAAGATGTGCGAGAAATTTACGGTTGGAACAATGCAGGCTGGTGATACCGACTGCACGGCGCGCATTTATCGCGGTGCCAAGTTGCTTTCACCGCCGCCAGTGGTTTTACACCTGCATGGGGGAGCGTTCTCGAATAGCTGTCTTGGTGCCTGCGAACGCGTTGCAGAAACACTTGCCGAGGCAGGTGCGGTAGTCGTGTCGCCGGAATATTCATCGGCCTGTCTCAATCCGTTCCCGGCGGCGCTTGAGGTGGCTTATTCAATTATGACTTCGATGCGCGCACGTTGCCCGGAGTTTGCGCACAAGAAGTCGATGCTGTTCGTCGCCGGTGAAGAGGCGGGTGGCAACATTGCTGCCGGTTTGGCGCTCATGGCGCGAGATCAAAATCTGGCAGAGCTCAAGGGTCAGATATTGCTTTCGCCTATGCTCGACCCCTGCCTCGCTACAGCGTCTTTCCGCAAATATTGTCCGGAAAGTGCGGTTCAGTCGATGGCGGATGGCTGGCAGAATTATCTTGGAGAGTGTGCAGGGTTTACGCACCCTTATGCTGCTCCCGCACTTTGTACGCGTCTGGCGGGGCTGGTGCCAACTCTGCTTGTGTCCAGTGCCCAGTGCCCGATGCGCGATGAAACGCAGGCCTATGCCGAGCGTCTCCGTCAGGCGGGCGTGAAGGTACAATCGCATGTCCTGCCCGGAAAAGCCGGCTGGATAGCCGAAAACAAGGTGGCGGGCACCGACTGGTCGCCACAGGAACATAAACTTATCGACCTGTTTTCCGATTTCTTCCGGCAGGCAGGAGCAAAGTCAATCGCAGCATAAAGCATGTCTCCCAAAAGTGGGAACCGGTTTTGGGATAAAGACATGCTTGAAATAACCAGTTTTAAAGTCCTCCCAAGCTTTGATCTGGTGCTCACATTGAAGCCGGCCCCCATCGGTTAGAGCGAAGCTCTAACCTCCTTTATTGAAAGCATAATCTGACCGATCCTCGTTCCCCTCCGGTCGGATTATGCTCCAGGAGATACACAATGACATCGATCACAGCCCGCCGGGCCCTATGGGGCGCCGGCCTGAGCATCCTATTGTCTGCAGCTGGCGGCGGCGCCATTCTCTTCGGCGCGCCTCACCTCAAGGCCGATGCTGCAACCGATATTTCCGCTCCACCGCCTGCCGTGCCGGTATCGGTCGCCAAGGCAGAATCGCGACGCATCGTGAGCTGGGAAGAATTTTCCGGTCGTCTGGAAGCCATTGACCGGGTGGAAATTCGCCCACGCGTCGGCGGCGCCATCCTGAAAGCCCATTTCCGCGAAGGCGCTCTGGTGAAACAGGGCGATCTGCTCGTCACCATCGATCCAGAGCCCTACGCGGCAGCGGTCGAAAAGGCAAAAGCGCAGGTTTCAGCCGAAGAGGCCCGCGTCGCGCTGGCCAAGACCGAACTGGAACGTGGGCGCCAGCTCGTGACCACCCGTACGATCGCCCAAAGCGGCCTCGACCAGCGCTCCAGCGCCTATGACGAGACGCAGGCAACCTTACGTTCCGCCAAGGCTGCCCTGCGTTCAGCCGAGCTCGATCTTCAATATACCGAAGTGCGCGCACCGATTTCCGGTCGCGTCGGGCGGCTGGAAGTCACGGCGGGCAATCTCGTTGCGGCAAGTTCCGCCTCGCCGGTTCTGACCACACTTGTTTCGGTCGATCCGATCTATGCAAGCTTCAGCGCCAATGAGGAAGTCGTCACCAAGGCGCTTGCCAAGCTTGCAGCCTCGCCGGGCGGAAGCGCCATCGAGCGCATTCCTGTCCAGATCGGCACTGCTTCCGATGAAGGCACCCCGATTTCCGGCCATATCCAGCTCATCAACAATGAAGTCGATGCCACAACCGGCACAATTCGGGTTCGTGCGGCAATCGACAATCCGGACGGAAGGCTCATTCCGGGCCAGTTTGTCCGCATTCGTTTCGGCGAGCCGGAACCGGATGAAAAACTGGTGGTGAGCGACCGGGCGATTTCTTCCGATCAGGATAAGAAGTTTGTTTTCGTGGTCGGCACGGATAACAAGGTTGAATACCGGCAGGTGGTTCTCGGTCGCAACTATGACGGCTTGCGTATTGTCGAAAGCGGGTTGAAGCCCGGCGAGAATATCGTCGTAAACGGCCTGCAGCGCATTCGTCCGGGCGTGGTCGTCGCACCGCAACCCGTCACCGAAACGCTTGCAAAAAATTGATCGCAGCAGTGCGCGCCTGAAGCGCGCATAAACGCAAACGCTCAGCCTAAGCAACCCGCGAGAACACTTGTTCCCGCGGGCCGGGAGAGTCTTTGCCTTCCCGCTTACGGCATCGGCCCAAAAATCGGAACCGATTTTTGGAAAGCACGATGCCTAGGCCCAACAGTTAGAGCGTCCTTTGTGCGTCCGGACGGACGCACGGCGCTCTAAGGGGGATAAACAGATGAACTTTTCACGCTTTTTCGTCGACCGCCCGGTCTTCGCTGGCGTTCTGTCGGTCCTGATCTTCGTTGCCGGTCTGATCGGCATGACAGGTTTGCCGATCTCGGAATATCCGGAAGTCGTGCCGCCACAGATTGTGGTTCGCGCACAATATCCGGGCGCCAACCCAGCCGTTATTTCCGAAACCGTCGCCACGCCGCTTGAAGAACAGATCAACGGCGTCGAAGGCATGCTTTATATGCAGAGCCAGGCGACCGCCGACGGCGTCATGACGCTGACCGTCACATTTGCGCTCGGCACCGATCCCGATCAGGCCCAGCAGCTGGTGCAGAACCGTATTTCGCAGGCCGAACCGCGCCTGCCGGAAGAAGTGCGTACCCTTGGCGTCACAACCGCCAAAAGCTCGCCCGACCTGACGCTGGTCGTTCACCTTATCTCGCCCGATGGGCGATATGACGTGAACTATCTGCGCAACTACGCCGTTCTGAAAGTCAAGGACCGTATCGCCCGTATTCCGGGTGTCGGTCAGGTGCAGATATTCGGCGGCGGCGATTATTCGATGCGCGTCTGGATTGACCCGCAGAAAGCAGCCGAACGCGGACTTTCTGCAAGTGACATCGCCACTGCCATCCGCCAGCAGAACGTTCAGGCTGCGGCCGGTGTCATCGGCGCATCACCGTCCGTTTCGGGCCTCGACCTTCAGCTATCCGTCAATGCGCAAGGCCGTCTCCAGTCACCGGAAGAATTTGCCAACATCGTCGTGAAATCGGGCAGCGAAGGTGAAATCACCCGGCTGGGCGACGTTGCCCGTGTCGAAATGGGCGCCGCCGATTATTCCCTGCGCTCGCTGCTCGACAACAAGTCGGCTGTCGGCATGGGTGTATTTCAGGCACCCGGCTCCAATGCGCTTGAAATTTCCGAAAACGTCCATGCCGCCATGGCTGACCTGAAGAAAACCATGCCGGAAGGTGTGGATTTCGACATCGTCTATGACACGACGGCGTTTGTGAAAGCCTCTATCGAGTCTGTCATTCACACCCTGCTCGAAGCCATTGTTCTCGTGGTGATCGTCGTCATCATGTTCCTGCAGACATGGCGCGCCTCCATCATTCCACTGGTTGCCGTTCCCGTCTCCATCGTCGGCACGTTTGCCGTCATGTATGTATTCGGCTTCTCCATCAATGCACTCAGCCTCTTCGGCCTCGTGCTTGCCATCGGCATCGTGGTCGATGACGCCATCGTAGTGGTGGAAAATGTCGAGCGTAACATCGAACAGGGCCTGTCGCCGGTCGAGGCAACCTATCGCGCCATGCAGGAAGTGTCCGGGCCGATCATCGCCATCGCACTGGTGCTGGTTGCGGTCTTCGTGCCGCTTGCCTTCATCACCGGCCTGACCGGTCAGTTCTACCGCCAGTTCGCTCTCACCATCGCGATCTCGACGGTGATTTCCGCCTTCAACTCGCTGACGCTTTCACCTGCTCTTGCAGCTCTGCTGCTACGCGGCCACGATGCGCCGAAGGATCGGCTGACCCGCATCATGGACAGGCTGTTCGGCTGGTTCTTCCGTGGCTTCAACCGTTTCTTTGGTGCAAGTTCAAACGCCTATGGACGCGGCGTTGGCAGCATTCTCTCGCGCAAGTCGCTGGTGATGGGCCTCTATGTCGTGCTGCTCGGCGTCACCTTCGTGCTGTTCCGCGCAGTGCCCGGCGGCTTCGTTCCGGCGCAGGACAAGCAATATCTGATCGGCTTCGCGCAATTGCCGGATGCGGCAACGCTCGACCGTTCGGAAGATGTGATCCGCCGCATGAGCGACATTGCCCTCAAGCATCCGGGCGTGGCCAATGCCATCGCCTTCCCCGGCCTGTCGATCAATGGTTTCACCAACTCGTCGAACTCCGGCATCGTTTTCGTGACGCTGAAGCCGTTCGAAGAACGTAAAACCCCGGAACTTTCGGCCAATGCAATCACGGGAGAACTGAACCAGCAGTTCGGCGCCATTCAGGATGCTTTCATCGCCATGTTCCCGCCGCCGCCCGTTCAGGGTCTCGGCACAACAGGCGGTTTCAAGCTCCAGCTTGAGGATCGCAACGGGCTTGGCTTCAAGGCGCTGGACGATGCGACCAAGGCGTTTCTCGCCAAGGCCTATCAGACACCCGAGCTGGCCGGTCTCTATTCGAGCTACCAGATCAACGTGCCCCAGCTTTATGCCGATCTCGACCGCACGAAGGCACGGCAGCTGGGCGTGGCGGTGACTGACGTGTTCGAAACCCTGCAGATTTATCTGGGTTCGCTCTATGTCAACGACTTCAATGCCTTTGGACGCACCTACAGCGTGCGCATTCAGGCCGATGCGAATTATCGCAGCCACGCCGAGGACATCGGCAAGCTGAAGGTTCGTTCGCAGTCGGGCGAGATGATCCCGCTGTCGGCTCTTCTGAAAGTCGAGCAAACTGTAGGTGCGGAACGCGCCATCCGTTATAACGGCTTCCTTTCCGCCGATATCAACGGCAACCCGGCTCCCGGCTTCTCGTCCGGCCAGGCACAGGCTGCCATCGAACGGATCGCGGAAGAAACCCTGCCTCCGGGCATCGCCTACGAGTGGACCGATCTGACCTACCAGCAGATTCTTGCCGGTAATTCAGGTTTCCTCGTCTTCCCGCTGGCGCTGCTGCTCGTCTATCTGGTGCTGGCTGCGCAATATGAAAGCCTTGCCCTGCCGTTATCGATTATCATGATCGTGCCGATGGGGATCATGGCCGCGCTCACCGGTGTCTGGCTGACAGGAGGTGACAACAACGTCTTCACCCAGATCGGCTTGATAGTCCTTGTGGGGCTATCGGCGAAGAACGCGATCCTGATCGTGGAATTCGCCCGCGAGCTGGAGCTGTCCGGACGAAGCGTCGTGCAGGCGGCGGTCGAGGCAAGCCGGTTGCGTCTGCGCCCGATCCTGATGACCTCGATGGCCTTCATCATGGGCGTGGTGCCTCTGGTGACATCGACAGGTGCGGGTGCGGAAATGCGCTCAGCCATGGGCATCGCGGTCTTTGCAGGCATGATCGGCGTGACGGCCTTCGGCATCTTCATGACGCCGGTGTTCTATGTGCTGATCCGCAAGCTCTCCGGCGAACGCCCGTTGAAACATGCAGGCGCCAAGATCGAAGCCCCGCATCTGGCGCCGGGGGAATAACCCCGGCGTCATTCCTTATGTTTCTAATGAGCGTCTGAATCAAAAAGCGGCAGGCCGAGGCGAAAATGGTAATTTTCGAGTACCGGAGCGCAGCGTACTTAAAGGTACGTGAGCACCGGAACGGAGGCAAATTGCCATTTGCAGACCGGCATGGCGACTTTTGGAACAGACGCTGAGGGCCGGGGCAATCCGGCCCTTCCTTCGTGCAAATTATGGACTGGCATCCGCCGTCGCCCCCAGATCTATCCGTCAATAGATCAAACTCTCTCAACCGCAAGCCCATGCGAAGAGGAGGTTTGCACCTCAGCCGGGCTGGACGGCACGTACCCGCCCGGCCCTCTTTTCCCACGCGACAAGCACAAGGCTGGAGCAAACAATCAACACCGCACCGAATGCGACGTTTGAGGCCGGAACTTCTGCCCAAATCGCATAACCATAGAGGAATGCCCAGATAAGCCCGGTAAATTCAGTTGGTGCGAGCGCCGAGGCTGGTGCATAGCGGAAACCTTCATAAAGAAGATACTGCCCGACCGTTGCGACAAGACCAAGGCCAATCATCAGGATCCACGCTGACACGTCGGGTGTCTTCCACACCCATGGGAAGGAAACCGCGCAAGCGATACCAAACAACAGGCTCGTTGCCCACATCTGGGTCAGGGTTGTTTCAGTTCTGCTGACAAGGCGGATCAGGATGGTGCTCAAAGCCCAACAGAAACCGGCAATCACGCACATGATGGCGGGGATCAGGTTTGGCGAATGGGTTGGGTTGGCGGCGATGAGTACACCCACGAACCCGCCGAAACATGCCACCCAACGTCCAGCTCCGATCTTCTCTTTGAGAATGAAGATCGACAGGAACATCACCATAATCGGCGCTGAGAAGTAGAGCGTCGTCAGTTCCGCAAGGCCGAGATGGCGAGCCGCATTATAAAAGAGCAGCCAGGCAAGCAGCATCAAACCAGCCCGCAGAACAAGCGTATTGCGATATTTGCTTTTAAAGACGGACGGGTGGCCGAGGCGCCAGGCAAGGCTACCGGTGATGATCACAATGACGAGGCTTCGCATGAAAAGAATTTGCGGAACCGCATAATCGGCAACGAGCCATTTGACGATGGCATCTTGCAGAGCGAAGCAGGCATAACCTGCGGAGGCGAGTGCAATCCCGAAGATCGGCTTCGACTCAGCGTTTCCAGAATTCATGATGACCTCACAGTGAAGCGAAGCCGCTATAGCTCACGGCGAGCCACTTGAGAAGGCTTGTTCTGAGGTGCGTCAGGCACAGTCCATCTTGCAAAGGCATAACGCGAGGAGTAAGCAGTTCTCATTCAAACATGCAGCGAGATTATCCGGCAAACTTCAGCGATGGATTTGCGCGCGAGAACGCGTTGAACCAGTGGTCGGAGCACCCCTAGATTATGAATAAAAAAGCGGCTTTAGCCGTGGGCGGCAACGCTGTGCTGGCTGGTATTCTTTTGATGTTGCTCGGCGATTTCATGTTCGCTTTGAACGACGCCATGGGCAAATGGCTTGTAGCCAGTTTCTCGGTCGGTCAGGTTTTGTTGATCCGCTCATTCGGCGCATTCTTTGTGCTCGGCCCGATGTTGTCACGACAACCAGTCAGCGCATTGTTTCAGGTTGAGAAACCTTCGCTGCAACTGGCAAGAGTCGTTTTGGCAACGGCTGACACTGGCCTGTTCTACGCAGCGGTTACATTCCTTCCGCTCGCAGACGTCATGACCTTCTACATGGCCGGACCGATCTATGTGGCAGCCCTCTCCCATTTCCTGCTCGGTGAACGTATCGGTTGGCGACGCTGGCTGGCGGTCTTCATTGGCTTCATCGGTGTCATCATTGCATTGCGCCCGTCTTCGGCAATGCTCTCATGGCCGTCAGTGTTCGGCCTTCTGGGTAGCATTTCTTTCGCTATGACGCTTGTGCTTGGACGCGTGTTGCGTTCCACACCGGACGCGACGCTGGTAACCTGGCAGACTTTGGGCTGTCTCGTCGTTGGCGCGGTCCTTAGCATTGGACATTGGACGCCCTTTACCACAGGCGAGTTGCTGGCTTTGCTCCTGCTCGGAATCGTTGCTTGCCTTGCACATCTGCTGATTACCCGCGCACTCAAACTTGCGCCGGCATCTGTACTGGCACCCTTGCAATATACGCTGTTGCTATGGGCGATCATTTTCGGATGGATGTTCTTCAACGACTTGCCCGATCAGCAAACCCTCTTTGGAGCAGCCATCATCGTGCTGGCCGGACTGTTCATCTTCCACAGAGACAAGGTCAAAAAGGTCACGCCGCTGGTGCCAAATGATGCCAGCCACGGTTAAAGCATTTCCAGCAAAAAGTGCGAAGCGGTTTTGCGTAGGATAATGCACAAAAACAAGTAGTTGCAGCGGCTCCAACGATTCAGTCTTAACTGGAGCTGCTGTCAGTAGACCCATTTGTCAATTCGCAGCTGTATCAACCCGAACCACGACAGACATGCCGGGTGCCAGCAGATCGGCATCCGGTTGGCCGTCATCAATGGCTATACGCACTGACAATCGCTGGGTAATCTTGGTGAAATTACCGGTTGCATTGTCGGATTTGATAACGCTGAATTCCGAACCCGCTGCTGGCGCAAATGCCTCCAAGTGCCCCCTTAATTCGGCATGACGCAGCGCATCAACCGTAAAGGTCACAGGCTGGCCAACCTTCATGCCGTAAAGCTGGGTTTCCTTGAAATTTGCAATGATCCACTTGGTGTTGGGCACGAGCGAGACAAGCTGAGTGCCGGCCGTCACATACTGACCAAGACGAACACCAACTTCGCCCAGCTTGCCATCGCGCGGCGCAATGATCCTGGTGTTCTGAAGATCAATCTTCGCCAGCTCTACCGTGGCTTCCGCACTGGCAATATCCGCATTGAGGCTTTCACGATTAACAATTATGGATTGAAGGTCTTGTTTGGCGACAGCAAGAGTGGCCTCGGCTTCAGCAACTGTTGCCTGCGCCTGAAGCAGCGTGCCATGCGCAGTATCGGCCGAACTTTGTGTCGTTACACCACGGGGCAGCAAGGCTTCAACGCGCTTTGCATTGGCCTGCGCAACTTCCAAAGCAGCGTTAGCGCCTGAAATCTGTGCCTGCCGCGACTGGATTGTCGCTTCTGCAGAACGTTGGCTTTGTTCAGAATTGGCAAGGGCTGCTTTCTTCGTCGCGAGCGATGCCTCTGCCTGATCGAGCTTTTGCTGGTAGCTTCGGCTGTCGATCTCAAACAGAAGCTGTCCCTGCTTCACGACTTCATAGTCGTTCGCATCGACTTTGGTGACATAGCCCGCGACTTGTGGGCTGATGACTGTGACTTGCCCACGAACATAGGCATTATCCGTTGTCTCAACGCTGCGCTTGAATGGTGGCAATTGCCACGCCCACAGAACCATCAGCACGCCAGCAAGACCGATGATAAGCGCTAAGCCACCGCGAGTATATTGCTTCCCGACTGACATTCTCAACAGACCCTAAACTAACTTGCCGTTACTTCTGAGTGGCGGCGGATTTGCATATTTTCAAAAAGCCGATAAGCGATCAGGCATCCGAGCGAGACAATCGCAATGACAGAAATCGCTAGAAATGCATCATTGTAGGAAAGCACCGTTGCCTCGCGTGTGACCTGCTGTCCCAACAGGACCAGCCCTTCGGCCCTGGTCAGTCCCTGATCGGCGAGAACCTTTGAATAGCTGCCTGAAAGCGCCTGAACACGCTGCGCGACGACCGGATTGGACATCACAAGCTGTTCGACCAGATGAGCGGAGTGGTATTTCTCGCGGATCGAAATGAATGTGCTGAACACTGCCGAGCCGATCAGTCCTCCAATATTCTGCGTAAACAGGAAGATGACGATGAAGCTCGTCATGAATGTTGGCCCTTGCTTCATCGCTTTGGTGATGCCAGCCAGCATGGCGGGAGGCAAAAACAGAGCCCCACCAAAAGCAATCAATGCCTGACTGAGATAGGCGTTGTGTGGACGTGTCAGATTGGTCGCGTGACTATCCATGAACGCCCCCACAGCGATGAAGACCAGTGCCAATCCGAAGATGGTCGTGACACGTTCGATATTCATCCACATGCCACAGAACAGGCCTCCCGCAAGTGACGCGGCGAGGATGATGAGATAAAGCCCCTGACTTTGCCCATCCTGTAAGCCAAAAGCTTGAAACAGGCCCACCGCACCTGTCGTCTGTTCAGCAAGCACAATACGAAAGACAAACAGGATCAGCGTGAAGCGCAGAATTTCCGGTGAAAATAGCCAGTGAAGATTCATCAGCGGCTGTTCGCGGTTAATTTCAATCGCGGCAGCGCAGGCAAGTGCGGCGATGGAGATGGCGAGGCAAACGCCGATCCATGGCGCTTCGAACCACCAATAATTTTTGCCCTGAACAAGAATGACGGCCAGAAGGCCGAAGCCGATGGCGATCAATCCATAGGCCACAAAATCCAGCCAATGCAGAACTTTGGCACGCGGAACCTGTGTCATCGGCAACACATATACGACAGCAAAAGCCGCCAGCGACAGGCCTATTTCGACCATATAAAGCTGCTGCCATTGCCCGATATCAAACAGCATCGGCGAAATCACGCGCGCGAATGGCCCAGCAGCCGCTGAGCATGTGAGTGCGAGGCTTAGGCCCCAGGTCATCTTCTTTGCAGGCGGAAAAGCTTCCAGCATATAGAGAAAGCCGATGGTCGAAACGGGCGCTGCGGCAGCACCCGCAATGAAGCGGATCGGAATGGCCGACCAGATATCATAGACCAGCAAATGCAGTAACGATGACACGAGAAAGATTGCGATAGCAATTTCTGCAAAGCGACGAAGCCCAAATTGCGTGCGTATCTTGACCAGCAAAATGGTGAGACTTGCATAGGGCGCCATATAGGCCGCAATAAGCCACGAGGTTTCTGTCAGGGTTGCGCCCAGCGAACCTTGAATCTGCTGCGTATTGGCCGAGATGAAATACATGCTGAGGCCGCGCGTCGACCACATAAGAACAGACGCTGCGATATAAATTGCAGACATATAAACCGGCATATGCGGAACCGCAGGCGTAGGAACCTGCTGTTGGCTCGGCATTGTCGGTTTATCATCACCTCTCTCAGACATAGTGCATCACCTGTCTTTATCAGTGAGCGCCGTTTCAACGGTCTGGCTGATTTCCTGAAAGACAGTGAGCGCTGTTTCGAGGGCTTGCGGGGAGATCCTCTGCAATAATTCTGCACGGATGGCTTGCGTGATGGCCTGAAGCTGTTTGACCTGTGCCTGTGCTTCGTCCGTGAGCTCAATGCGCTTGGCGCGCCGATCCCCTTCTACAGCAGCACGATAGATAAGCCCCTGTTTTTCCAAACCATCGAGAAGCCGAACCACAGATGGATGCTCTATTTCAAGCGCATCTGCCAGTTCGCGCTGGTTCCAGTTTCTTTGCTCCGCAAGAAGCAGAAGCACGCGGGCTCGCGCAAGTGTCAGCCCCCGCTCGCGAACACGGGAGTCAAAAAGATTGCGCATTTTTCGGGCCGCAGTGGAAAGACCCATAGTGAATGCGGCTTCGAGCTCTTGCTTGGTCAGAGACATTGTGTAGCTATCTATAATATGAGTAGCTACATATATAACTCCCAATCAATCAATGATCAATACTGTTCTAATTTTCTGCGCGCTAATGAAAGAACCGTTCGGCCAATCTGATTATTTTTTACGCCTCGGGAATAAAATCGGCTTTCCGATTGTCTTACGTCATATCGCATGTCGCGATTGGAAATTTGTGTGAGGCAAACCATGAAAACCGCAACTTTTATGTCTGTTTTGGCAATTGCAACGGTAGCGGCATCTTCCGTGCTGGCGGCACCCGCAGTCAAGGCAATGGACACCTCCAAAGGACAGGTTCTGGCTGGTTCAAAAGATATGACGCTCTACACTTTTGACAAAGATAGCAAAGGCATGTCCAACTGCTATGATACTTGTGCAACCAATTGGCCGCCCTTCATGGCCGCAAAAGGTGCCAAGGCCTCTGGCGCATATACGCTTGCAAAGCGCAAGGATGGCAGCGAACAATGGGCGAAAGACGGAATGCCGCTTTATTACTTCATAAAGGACAAGAAAGCTGGCGATGTGACTGGAGACGGCGTTAATGGAGTCTGGCACGCCGCAAAGCCATGAGGCTGATTTGAGCCGTCCCGCTCCCGACAGTTTTGAGGGCCAGCTTCTGGCCCTCCTGCCGATCATGCGGCGCTATTCGCGCAGCCTTGCGAAATCGGACGCCGAGGGCGAGGATTTGCTGCAAGACTGCGTGACCAAAGCGCTATCCCGGCGCAACCAATGGCGTGGCCTCAATCTGCGTGGGTGGATACTCACGATCATGACCAATCTTTATCGCAACAGCTACAAAAGCAAAGCGCGCACCCAATACGAAACGCTGGACGCAGCCGAGAACATAAGCGCTGCCACTGCGGACGATGATCCATTCCAGTTGCAGCAGCTTGAAGTGGCAATCAACAGCCTGTCAGAAGATAATCGTGCCGTCTTGATGTTGATTGTTGTCGAGGGATACAGCTATGGCGAGACTGCGGGAATACTCAAAATCCCCGTTGGCACGGTCATGTCGCGCCTGTCACGTGCCCGGCAACGCCTTGGGGAACATATGAACGGCGCGAACGTGGTTACGCTTCGGAGAAACAAATGACAAACCGCAATTCTCCGATAAGTGAAGTCGAACTACATAGCTTCGTGGACGGTCAATTGTCCGATGAAGAAAGAACCCGTATAGCGGCCATCCTTGAGAACGATCCCGAACAGGCAGCACTGGCTGAGGAATGGCGCAAACAGAATGAGGGCATCAGGCAGTTATTTGGCGGTTATGCGCTCGAAAAAAATGGTGATGTTGGGCTGATCCGCTCGTCAACCAGGCAACGCGAACACAAGTATCGCTGGGCTGTCGCAGCGTCCATTCTGGCTGCGTTGGTGATTGGCGGCTTTGGTGGTTTTGCAGGCTCCCGCATTTATGACCAGCCCCGACAAACCGCAACTATTGACGCCCTGCCACAACAGGCCCAAGCCGCATATTTGATTTATGCCAGCGAAGTGCGTCACCCAGTTGAAGTTTTCTCAGAGGAAGAGGCCCATCTGGCAACATGGCTTGGAAAGCGGCTCAATATAGCTGACCTTAAAATCCCCGATCTCAGCACGTTTGGCTTCCAGCTCGTTGGTGGGCGTTTGCTTCCGGTTGATAATAAACCCGGTGCATTCTTCATGTATGAAGATACGGCCGGAAAGCGTCTTTCAGTCATCGTTGGGCGAAACCCGCAAAACCGTGACACGAGCTTTCGCTTTGCATCAAGTGATGGCGTTGAAACCTTCTATTGGATAGACGGCGAACTCGGCTATGCGGTGAGTGGTGAGATATCCCGCGACCAGCTTCGGCAGATCGCAGAGGAGTGTTATCGGCAGTTTCCTGGCTGAAGACATCGCCTAAAGAAGCATTACCAAATATGATGTGATTGCATCCGTCGGGCACCATTCTCAGCAAACAGCTTTGGATTGGTTAAACAATCTAGCCAAATCGATTGATCAGATCATGCTAATCCTGCAACGTCAGGGGGTATTGGGCACGACCTTCTGAATCCCGTCAAATGAGGATTATTCAATGACTGCGAATGCGCTTGTCTGGTTGCGCAACGATCTGCGCCTTGCCGACAATCCTGCCCTTCAAGCCGCTGTTAAACTGGACGGCAAGATCACAGCGCTTTATGTTCATGAAATCAATCCGCATTTGCGTGCGCCCGGCAGCGCTGTACTCTGGTGGCTGGAACAGAGCCTCAGTTCGCTTGAAAAAAGCCTCAATGAACGCAATGTCGAATTGCTTGTGGCACGCGGCGAAGCACTCGATATTATCGAGAAGCTGATTGAGGAAAACAGCTTCGATACTGTTTTCTGGAACCGTCGCTACGCTCCGCAGGAGCGGGATGTCGATGCTATCGTCAAATCCACATTGAAAGACAAGGGACTGACTGTGGAGTCCTTTACAGGCAATCTTCTGACTGAACCCTGGGAAATTAAAACCGGCAGCGGCGGTCCTTATCAGGTCTTTACACCCTATGCCAAAACTCTGCGCCAGCAGGGCGTTAACCGACCGCTATCCTCGTCTGACTGGAAAGCCGAACAATCGACCATCAAGCAAAAGCCCGCACGAGAGGCTTACAAGCAGCCGTTCTGGTCAAAAAAGATGAATGGTTTTTGGGAGATAGGCGAAGCGGCTGCCATCGATCAGTTATATCATTTCTTCGATGAGACTATTCGCAACTATGCTGGTGATCGTGATCGCCCGAATGTCGAAGGCACATCAAAACTTTCGCCGCATCTGCGCTTTGGTGAGATCAGTCCAAGGCAGGCATGGTATGCCACGCTTTCACTGATGGATGAGCATCCAAATACCCAGACCGGCGGTGAGAAGTTTCTCTCCGAACTGATCTGGCGCGATTTTCACTATCACCAGCTCTATTATCGTCCAGACATTGCCGAAAACGATATGCGCGACACTCTGGCCGACATTCAGTGGCAGAGCAATCCGCAAGCGTTTGAAGCCTGGAAAAAGGGCAATACCGGCGTTCCGATGATCGATGCCGGTATGCGTCAGCTCTGGGCTACAGGTTGGATGCACAACCGCGTGCGAATGCTGGTGGCATCGGTCTTGAGCAAAAATATGCAGATCGACTGGCGCGACGGCGAAAAATGGTTCTGGGATACACTGGTGGATGCAGATATCGCCAGCAATCCGGGGAGCTGGCAATGGGTAGCCGGTTGCGGCATGGACGCAGCCCCATATTTCCGCGTTTTCAATCCCGTATTGCAAGGCGACAAGTTCGATACCGGCGGCGGATATGTGCGCGAATGGGTGCCGGAAATCGCCGCATTACCGGATCGTTGGATCCATAAACCCTATGCCGCACCCGTGGACGTATTGCAAAAAGCGGGGATCGTTCTTGGCCAAACCTACCCGCTTCCCGTTTTCAAGGCACCCAAAGCGGGCAAATAAGCCCGCTTAAAATATCTGCATCAACTGACGCGCAGCGAGTTCGCTGCGCTTCAGATCCTTGTAGATATCGCGCTTGGCAGCATGAAACTCGCTGACCAGACCTTTCTGCGGCGCAATCGTTTCAGCAATGGCGCTCATGCTGGCAGCAATCTGAGCGAGGTCCGTTTTCTCGAAGGCGCTCGCACCAGCAATACCCGAACCAAGAAGAACCGGCTCGGCCGAAGACGGCAAGGCTACTTCCAGGCCTGTTGCATCGGCCAATATCCGGCGCATGAGCGGGCTGCGCGCAGCACCGCCACTGACGATTATCGTGCGGATCGGAATGTCTTTGGCTGTCAGTGCATCAAGAATATCCGCTGTGCCATATGCCAGTCCGCAAAGCCCCGCGACGAACAGACGAACCAGATTTTCACGCGATGCATCAAGCTTGATACCCGTTATTGTACCTGTCGCATCGGGATCGGCATCTGGCGCACGATTGCCCAGAAACTCCGGCACGACGTGAAATCCCTTTGCCAGAAGCGCCACCTTTGAAAGCTCGCCCGCGGCATTGATGGCAAGTTGCTCAAGGTAATCGAGGAGCGACAGGCCTTCGGCTGCGGCTTCCTTCTCAGCCTCTGCCTTATAGGGATGCATACCGACCAGATAGTCGGTCGCAGCACCAAATGCCGACTGCCCGCCTTCATTGAGCCAAAGGCCCGGCATCATGGCACCCCAGTAAGGGCCCCAGACACCATCCACAAAGGCTGGATTCTCCGTGACACTCATCGTGCAGGCGGAGGTGCCGATAATCAGTGCCAGCCTTGACCGCATATCGACGGCGCTGTTCTCATTCGCGCTTCCCGCGATTGTGCCAACACCACCCGCATGTGCATCGATAAGCGAAGCACCGACCGCCGTACCAGGAACAAGCCCCAGTTCTTTTGCGGCCTGTTCAGTCAGTCCCTGACCCAACGGGGTGGCGATATCGACAATGTCGGTTCCTATACGGGCAAAACCTTCATCGGCCAGAACACCAAGGCCGATGGTGCGGAAGTAATCTTCATCCCAGCGCTTTTCGTGACCAAGATAGGTCCATTTGCAAACCACAGTGCAAAGCGAGCGTGAATGGCTGCCGGTTGCGCGATAGGTCAGATAATCAGGCAAGTCGAAGAAGAGACCAGCGGCGTTGAAGGTTTCCGGGTTATTTTCCTTCAACCAAAGCAGCTTCGGCGTTTCCATTTCCGGCGAAATGCGCCCACCGACGTATTTCAGTACGGGATGGGCTGTCGCATTGATGCGTTCGGCTTGTTCGCGGGCACGATGATCCATCCAGACGATGATGTTTTGTTCTGCGTCTCCCGCTGGGCTCGCAGATAATGGGTTGCCATTCTTGTCGAGAATGACCAGCGAACAGGTCGCATCAAAGCCGATGCCTTTGACGGATTCCGGGGCAACTTTCGCCTGCTTCATTGCTGCAGCCACTGAGTTGCAAACGGCCTGCCAGATATCCTCCGAGGATTGCTCGACAATATCCGAACCCTGCTTCCACATGCGGATATTTTGCTTGGCACTCGCCAGCAGTTCTCCATCACGTGTAAACAGCCCTGCCCGCGCGCTACCCGTGCCGACATCAACACCCAGAAATACGTCCACCTTATGCCTCCCATGCAGGATCCTGCTTACTGAACTCAGTAAGCGTGAATCATCGTTGGTATAAAGCAGAATTTATCTCAGCGCTTCCAGTTCAGCGATACGGGCCGCACTGTCTTTTTCCAGAATACGTGTCATTTCACGAATGATTGTTTCTGCCAGCACGAAAAGTGCCGTCGATGAGTCCCATGCGGAAGGCACAGTGATGCGACCTGCTAACACATGACGCGCAACGCGCGCGATGGGCGAAAGCCACTGGTCGGTAATCAGGATAACTTCGACGCCCCGCCCCCGAGCTTTCTCAGCAAGCTTCAGCAGACTGTCCTGATAGCGGCGGATATCGAAGACGACCAGAACATCCCTTTTGCCCATATCCAGCAAACGATCCCGCCACACACTTTCCTGTCCGCCAAGATGAAACACATGTGGGCGAATAATCGACATATGCGCCGCCATATATTGCGCGATCGGATCGGTGAACCGTCCGCCAATCAGATAGACATTTCCCCTGGAATTGCTCAGTGCCGAAACCACCTGCCGCAACTGCTTCTCGCCTAAGTGGCGGAAGGTCTCGCGAATATTCTCCAGCGTATGTTCCACTGCCGGATATGCAGCATCCCTGCCCTTTTCGGGATGCTCGTTACGGTGATGCGGCGATTGAAGCTGAGCTGCAAGTTCGTCCTGCAACCGAGCCTGAAAATCGGGGTAATTCTGAAAGCCAAGGCGGTTGACGAACCGCAGGATCGTGGGCGAACTGACACCAGCCTGTGCAGAAAACTCAGCCACAGTTTTAAGCCCCAGCATGGGATAATTCGCGATCAACGTCTGTGCTGCACTGCGCTCACCAGCAGGCATCGTATCAATACGCTCATTTATCAGTTCCGCGACGCTCGTGCTCGTCATTGCGGTATTTTCCATTCTGGCAGCTCTTTTCAAATTCGGGCAAAATTGTGTTTGACAAATTATCATACGGCGTATCAAATAATCCGCAATAGCGCATAATTGTAAAAAACGTAACATAAGTTACAGCGCGGGGAACAAGCAGAATGACGGACGAGCGAGATAATCGCGCGGCTATTGGAGCTATGTCTTTTGAGCCGTATTTTGTCATAAACGAGGGAGGGAAAAGCCCCTATCTCTTCGTTTGCGAGCACGCATCCAATTTCATACCGGACAGCTTCGGCGGACTTGGGCTCGACGGAGAAGCTCTCAACGCGCATATCGCATGGGACCCCGGCGCGGTTGAAGTTGCGAGGCATTTAAGCGCCGCACTCGATGCTCCTCTTGTGGAAGCCGGCCTTTCGCGCCTGCTTATCGATTGCAACCGCCCCCTCGATGCGCGGGATCTTATTCCTGAAATCAGCGAAACAACGGTTGTTCCAGGCAACCACGAACTCGGCTCTGTGGAAAGAACCGCGCGGATTGATCTATCGCACAGACCGTTTCACCGCCGGATCGAAGAGGTCATCAATGCCCGCGCAACGCGCGGTCAGGCATCATGGGTGGTAACCATCCATTCGTTCACCCCGATCTATCGCGGTGTTTCGCGCCCCTGGCAAATTGGCATCATTCACGATCAGGACGACCGGATCGCAACGCCACTGATTGCTGCTTTAAAGCAGGATAAGAACCTTAATGTCGGGGTGAACGAGCCCTATTCACCCGCTGATCGGGTCTATTACACGCTGGAGCGTCATGCACGACCACGCAATACGCCGTGCGCGATGATTGAACTCCGCAACAATGAAATCACAAACAAAGACACGCAGAACGCCTGGGCCGCGCGGCTCGCAACAATCTTTACAGATATTGCGAAGACGCTGGACCCTCAACTTCAACTCACCAGACCGAAGGCCTGAAGGAGCGGGAAATGCCGAAGCCGATCAGACTATTCGTCAAATATGTTGATGCGCTGAATTATTATGTCGGGCGCTTTGCCATGTATCTCTTTTTCGTACTTGGCGCCTGCCTTCTCTATTCAACCTTTTCGCGCGTTGTACTGGGTGTGCCGGTGAACTGGGTACTGGAAATGTCCCAGTTCCTTCTCTCTGCCTATTATCTGCTGGGTGGAGCCTATGCCATGCAGCAGGGGGCGCATGTGCGTATGGATCTGTTCTTTGATCGCCTGAGCCCACGCAGGAAGGCGATCACCGATATGATCACCATTCTCTTCATCATCTTCTATCTGGGAGTGATGGTGATGGGTGGCATCTCATCCACCAATTACGCGATCGTCTATAGCCAGAAGAATTATACGGCCTGGGCACCGGTCTTGTGGCCGATCAAACTCATCATGACAGTGGGCATCTTCCTTCTGCTTCTTCAATGCGTCTCGAATTTCTTCAAGGACTGGGCCTCCTGGCGGGGGAAACCAATCGAAACCATTGCAGGCCCTGCGATTGAGGAAGGCCACCACATATGAGTTCCGAATTCATCACACTTTTCATGTTCGCCACGATGATGGTGCTGCTGATGACAGGTCAGCGCGTCTTCGGTGTGATCGGATTTGTGGGCACAATCGCAGCACTTCTGCTCTGGGGCAAGGGTTCCTTCGAGATGCCCTACAATGCCACATTCGCGGTGTTGAACTGGTATCCGCTCATAACTGTGCCGTTCTTTGTTTTCATGGGCTATATGCTCTCGGAATCCGGCATCGCCAGCAATCTCTACCGCATGTTCCATGTCTGGTTTGGAGGCATTCGCGGTGGCCTGGCCTTGGGAACCATTGGCCTGATGGTCATCATTTCCTGCATGAACGGATTGAGCGTCGCGGGCATGGCAATTGGTGCAACCGTCGCGCTGCCTGAACTTCTCAAGCGCGGCTATAACAAGGTTATGGTGACGGGCGTCATTCAGGCAGGCAGTTCGCTCGGCATTCTGATCCCACCAAGCGTCGTACTGGTGCTTTATGCCATGATTGCACGGCAACCGGTTTTACAGCTCTGGTTGGCGGGTATCGGGCCAGGTCTACTGATGGCTGCCCTCTTTTCTATCTATATTTATATACGCTGTCGCATAAATCCCGAGCTTGGGCCAACCTTGCCCAAGGAAGAACTCGAGCGGATTACATGGGGCGAACGGATCTCGTCGCTTCAGGTCGGGCTGCTTCCGCTTGTCATCTTTGGCACCATGATGGGGCTGTTTCTGACAGGCGTTACAAGCCTCGTTGAAAGCTCGGCTATTGGAGCACTGCTGGCAACTCTGGCAGCGTTGTTCACCAAACGTCTGACGAAAGTTGTTTGGGAAACCACAACGCGTAATACGCTGACGATTACCTGTATGTTCCTCTGGATCATTCTGGCTGCACTTTGCTTCTCGTCGGTCTATGACGGCCTTGGTGCAGTAAAGGCAATCGAGCGTCTCTTGCTTGGCACCTTTGATTTGTCCCCCTGGACAATTCTGGTCCTGATGCTTTTTTCCTTCATCATATTGGGCATGTTCCTTGATGACACCGCCATGCTGGTGATCGTAGCGCCTCTTTATATTCCGTTGGTGAAGAGCCTTGGTTTCAATCCAATTTGGTTTGGCATTCTCTACACCATCACCTGTCAGATCGCGTACATCACACCGCCATTCGGGTACAATCTCTTCATGATGCGGGCGTTGGCACCAAAAGAGGTCACGCTGATGGATATCTACCGATCCATCGTGCCATTCTTCTTCCTCATGGTGCTGACCATCATCATTCTGATGATCTTTCCGCAGATCGCGATGTGGCTGCCCAATTGGTATATGGGCAAATAACGGGTCTAATTACGAGGGTTCAGGGGGAACGCATAAGCATGAACGGTCAAAAGAGCCACTAATGGCCAAACCGTTAAAATAGCAGGGAACTTCAAACACTTAATGGGAGAATGGGCATGAGTGAGAATAACAAGCTTAACAAACGCGACTTTCTCAAAAAGGCCGGACTGACAACGGTGGGGGCCATTGGCGCCACCACACTTGCGACGCCTTATGTACGGGCTCAGAGCCCGATCAAATGGCGTCTGCAGACCTATGCGGGTCCGGCACTCGCAGAACATGTCATCAAGCCGTCTATCGACGCCTTCAACAAGGCTGCAAATGGCGAAATGGTGATCGAACTCTATACCGCCGACCAGCTCGTCCCGCAGGGCGAACTCTTCCGCGCTGTTCAGGCCGGTACAATCGATGCAGCGCAAAGTGACGATGACTCCATGGCCTCGCCAGTCGATGTCGCCGTATTCGGGGCCTATTTCCCGTTTGCGTCGCGCTATAGTCTCGACGTACCTGCACTCTTCAACTGGTACGGTCTCAATGAAATCTGGGAAGAAGCTTATAAGGAAATCCCGGGCGTCACATGGCTCAGCGCCGGTTCATGGGACCCTTGCAACTTTGTGACGACAAAGCCGATCCGCAGCGTTGCGGATCTTAAGGGCCTGCGCGTCTTCACCTTCCCCACCGGCGGTCGCTTCCTGACAAAATTCGGCGTCGTTCCGGTCACATTGCCATGGGAAGATATCGAAGTCGCCATCCAGACCGGCGAGCTTGATGGTGTTGCATGGTGCGGTGCGACGGAGGCATATACGGTTGGTTGGGCAGACATTAACAAATACTACCTCACCAACAACATCAATGGCGCTTGGGCCGGTTCCTATTTCGCGAATACTGAAAAATGGGAAGCCGTGCCGGACCATCTCAAGACGCTGTTCCGCCTTGCTATGGATTCATCGCACTACCATCGCCAGCATTGGTATTGGTGGGGTGAAGCGCATTATCGCACCACCGGCGGCAAGCTCGAACTCACCACCATTCCAGAATCTGAGTGGAAACAGATCGAAGACGCAGCCCTTGAGTTCTGGGACGACGTTGCCAAGCAGAGCGAACGCAATGCCAAGGTGGTCGCGATCCTGAAGAAATATCAGGAAACCATGCGCAATGCGGGCGCGCCTTATCGCTACAGCTAACAATTCAGGGCGTCGCGCAACAATGCGCGGCGCCCATGATTTTTTCCCGTGAGGAGCGAAGCATTAAATGGCCGAACAGTTGACTTTCGATACACTGAAAAAAGCCGTCGCAAATGACGAGATTGATACCGTGCTTGCATGTTTTGTTGACATGCAGGGGCGTCTGATTGGCAAACGCTTCTACGGACCATTCTTTGTGGAATCCGCCCACGATGAAACGCATGGCTGCAACTATCTTCTGGCTGACGACATCGATATGGAACCGGTGCCGGGTTATGAAGCTGCAAGCTGGGACAAGGGCTATGGCGATTTCGTCATAAAGCCCGATCTTTCAACGTTGCGCCTCGCACCATGGCTGGAAAAGACGGCAATTGTTCTCTGCGATGTGCTTGATCATCATGATCACGAAGACCTTGCGCATTCACCGCGCGGCATCCTGAAAAAGCAGCTGGCACGCCTGCATGAGCGTGGTTATCGCGCCTATTTCGCATCAGAACTGGAATTTTACCTCTTTGATGAGACTTACAAAACGGCGCGCGCCAAACACTGGCACGAGATGGAGACCGCCTCTCCCTATGTGCAGGATTATGTGATCCACCTGACCACCAAGGAAGAGCAGGTTCTGCGCGCCATGCGCAATCATCTTGGGGCTGCGGGTATTCCGGTTGAGAACTCCAAGGGCGAATGGGGCCCCGGACAACAGGAACTCAATGTTCGCTATGCCGAAGCGCTGGAAATGGCCGACCGCCATGTCATCATGAAAAATGCCATGAAGGAAATTGCAGAGGCACACGGCAAGTGCATCACTTTCATGGCTAAGTATGATTATTCCAGAGCTGGAAGTTCAAGCCACATCCACAATTCCATCTGGAGCGCCGACGGCAAGGAACCACTATTCTTCGATCCCAAAGCACCCAATACCATGACACCGCTGATGCGCTCCTGGGTGGCGGGGCAGCTCAAATATGCCGTCGATTACACCTATTTTCTGGCACCCTATATCAACTCCTATAAGCGCTTTCAGGCTGGTACATTCGCGCCGACGAAGATTATGTGGAGCCAGGACAACCGCACGGCAGGTTTTAGACTTTGCGGCGAAGGCACCAAAGGCATTCGTATCGAGTGCCGCATCGGCGGTGCTGATCTTAACCCCTATCTGGCTTTTGCCGCGCTTATTGCGGCAGGGCTTAAGGGCATCGACGAAAACCTCGAACTGGAAGATCCCTTCGTGGGTGACGCCTATAGCGCGGTCAAGCTCAAGGAAATTCCTTACACCTTACGCGAAGCAGCAGAGGCTCTCAAAAACTCGGCTTTCCTCAAGGAAGCGCTCGGAGAAAGCGTGGTCAATCACTATGTCCACACCGCTCATTGGGAGCAGATCGAATATGACCGCCGCGTTACCGATTGGGAACTACATCGCGGCTTTGAACGGTATTGACCTGCGGTCACGAAACAGACTGAAATACAGAATGACTTCATACAAAGGAACTGCCCGATGAGCGGCACAGCCAAGATCATCTCCCCAATTGATGGCTCGATTTATGCGGAGCGTCCTTATGCGAGTGACGCCGCGATCAACGCTGCAGTCACTGCAGCACGGCAGGCGCAGGTCAGTTGGGCCGCAACGAGCATCGCAGAACGGGCCAGCTATTGTCGTGCGGCATTAGACGCACTTGCTGCAATGCAGGAGGCAATCATTCCTGAAATTGCCTGGCAGATGGGCCGCCCAACGCGCTATGGCGGTGAAAATGGCGGCGTGCAGGAGCGCGGCCAATATATGATCGACATCGCCGAAGAAGCATTGAAACCTTATGTGCCTGCACAGAAGGATGGTTTCCGCCGTTATGTAAAGCACGTTCCGCTTGGCGTTGTTATGGTCATTGCGCCTTGGAATTATCCTTATCTCACTGCCGTCAACACCATCATCCCTGCATTGATGGCAGGCAATACCGTTCTTCTCAAACACGCCACACAGACATTGCTGACCGGCGAACGTTTTGCGCAGGCTTTTGAGAAGGCGGGGATTCCGAAAGGTGTCTTCCAGAATATTGTTCTGGATCACGCATCGACTGAGAAGCTGCTCGCATCCGGCAGCATCGACCATGTCAATTTCACCGGCTCCGTTGGTGGCGGACGCGCCATCGAGAAAGCTGCGGCAGGCACTTTCATGTCGCTTGGGCTGGAACTTGGCGGAAAAGATCCGGCTTACGTTTTGCCGGACGTCAACCTCGATCATGCCGTCGCCAATCTGGTCGATGGCGCGTTCTTCAATTCCGGCCAGTGCTGCTGCGGCATCGAACGTATTTATGTGCACGAGGCCGTTTATGACCGCTTCGTCGACGGCTTCATCGATCTCACAAAGCAATATGTCGTTGGTAATCCACTGGATAGCGCAACAACGCTTGGGCCGATGGCGCAGGCACGCTTTGCTGATCTCATTCGGGAGCAGAAGGCCGAAGCTTTGCGCAAAGGCGCTAAAGCCCATGTAAACATGACAGTCGGCAATGACGTTTCCGGTTCGCCTTATATTGCGCCGGAAGTGCTCACCCATGTCGATCATCAGATGAGTGTCATGCGTGAAGAAAGCTTCGGCCCCATTGTTGGCATCATGAAAGTGCGCAATGATGAGGAAGCGCTCGCACTGATGAATGACAGTATTTATGGCCTCACCGCTTCACTCTGGACAACCGATACCGATCACGCGGCAGCACTCGGCGACCGTATTGAAACCGGCACTGTATTCATGAACCGTTGCGATTATCTCGACCCCGCACTTGTGTGGACCGGTGTGAAGGATACCGGCAAAGGCGCTGCCCTTTCACCCATTGGTTACGGCAATCTCACGCGGCCAAAATCCTTCCATCTGCGTGAAAAACTCTGACCAATTTGTCTGACGTATTTACCTCACGCAAAACCGCATCACACTTTTGCTGGAAATGCTTTTAATATCTGGAAAGCGATCGACATGACCACTTTGACTGCCAAATGGAATTTTCCGACCACCGTACTTTTCGGGCCGGGCCGTATCAAGGAACTGCCCACTGTCCTGAAAGCAGCGGGTATTGAACGCCCACTCTTTGTTACAGATCCCGGCCTTGCAAAGTTACCAGTCGTCGCTTCCACACTCGCCATTCTTGATGCGGCTGGCGTCAAATATGCGGTTTTTTCCGATGTGAAGCCGAACCCGGTCGAAAGCAATCTTTATGCTGGCGTCAAGGTTTTCAACGAAGGCAAGCATGATGGTGTGATTGCATTTGGCGGAGGTTCGGCGCTTGATCTTGGCAAGCTTATCGCATTTCAGGCAGGCCAGACCCGCGATGTCTGGGATTTTGAAGACATTGGGGACTGGTGGACACGCGCTGACAGCAACGCAATTGCACCGATCATTGCTGTGCCAACAACCGCTGGAACGGGCTCGGACGTTGGTCGCGCTGGCGTTCTGACCAACGAAGCAACGCACACCAAGAAGGTCATTTTCCATCCGAAAATGCTGCCTGTGACCGTCATTGCCGATCCGGAACTCTCAACCGGCATGCCGCCCTTCATCACGGTCGGCACCGGCATGGATGCGCTGGCACATTGTCTGGAAGCTTATTGCGCACCGGGCTTTCATCCGATGGCTGACGGCATTGCTGTTGAAGGCATCCGTCTTGTGTTTGAAAATCTTCCAAAAGCCTATGCCAATGGCGCGGATATCGAAGCACGTGCCAATCTGATGGCTGCGGCCTCCATGGGGGCGACGGCTTTCCAAAAGGGGCTTGGCGCAATCCATTCCCTCTCCCACCCCATCGGCGCGCTTTACGACACACATCATGGTATGACCAATGCCGTCTTCATGCCCTATGTGCTCAAACACAACCGCGCGGCTATCGAAAAGCGCATTGAACGCCTTGCCGATTATCTTGGCATCAAAGGTGGCTTCGACGGCTTTGTCGATGCCATCATGAAGCTGCGCAAAGACCTCGGGGTACCCAATACTTTGCCGGAATTCGTCAAAGGGCTCGAAATGGATGCAGCGCGCAAAGACTTGATCGCCGAAATGGCTATTGTCGATCCAACTGCTGGCGGCAACCCGATTGAGCTTACAAAACAGGGTGCGCTTGATCTGCTGAATGCAGCCCAGACTGGAAAACTCTGACCGGAATCCGGTCAGAGCATTTTCAAATTTATAGCATTTCCAGCAAAAGTGCGAAGCGCCTCCGCAGGGAAATCAGTTCGCCGGACTGATTTCTTTTCCTGCTGCGATGCGTCGGATAATGCGTAAAAACAAACAGTTACAGCGGCTCCAACGATTCAGTCTTAACTGGAACCGCTGTAAGCGTAGTTGCGAATTCGCGGCTACGCTTTTTGTTCGACCAGATCGCGTCGTTCCCTGGCTTCCGCATCAAGCTTTTGCGCTTTCTCAACAGAGAGCACAGATACCGTTGTGATCAGGCAATAAAGCGCAGTAATCACGGCAACTGGCCAGGCGGAATCGTACCAGCTCACCAAAGCTGTTGCGAGCAGCGGCAGCGGGCCAACAAAGAGCGCACCAGTCACTTCTCGTGCAAAAGCAATCGCACTGTAGCGAACTTCTGTTGGGAAAATGTCGCAATAAAACGATGGCTGAACGCCGAACGAAGAACGCGCGCCAATCGCATGGCCGATGATAATCAGCACCACTGCAGTCCAAGGCGTGCCGGCACCCAGAAGCTGGAAATAGACCAGCGAGTAGATTGCGGCAGCAGCAGACCCCATAGCCATGATCGGCACGCGACCAACGCGGTCAGACAGAGCGCCAAATACCACGCACATAACTGCACCGAACGCACTTGAAAGCATCACACCAATAAGGATGATTTCCCGCGGGAAACCGAGCTTCGATGTCGCATAGGCCAATGTGAATGTCTGAAACACATAGGACAGGTTTGGCGCGAAATTTGCACCCATTGCCGCAAGCATTGTTCTTGGATGATCCCGAAGCACTTCGAGCACCGGCAGTTTCGCGTCGCGACGCTCTTCCTTTACCTGCAAAAACTCAGGCGATTCAGGCACTTTCTGGCGAATATAGATGCCGAGGAACAGCACCAGGCCGCTTAACAGGAACGGTACGCGCCAGCCCCAACTCATGAAGGCTTCTTCCGGCAGAAGCGTGAAAAGCGCAAAGACGCCTGCTGCAAGAATTGTCGCCACATCAACAGCTGCGGCAGGAAGACTTGCAAAGAAGCCACGGCGATTACCAGCAATCTCACCCGCCATGACCACAGCGCCCGCATATTCTGCACCAGCACCAAGCCCCTGAACGACGCGAAGAACCAGCAACAGGATCGGTGCCCAGATACCGATTGAATCATAAGTCGGCAGACAACCGATCAATGTGGTGCTGATCCCCATCATCAGAAGGGTAAGCATCAGCACAGGCTTGCGTCCGATGCGGTCGCCCATCCAGCCAAAGACGATGCCGCCCAGCGGACGCACCAGAAAACCGACCGTATAGGTCGCAAAAGACGCAATGATACCGGTTGTCGGATCAAATTGCGGAAAGAACAGATGGTTGAAGATCAGCGCTGCAGCCGTTGCGTAAAGAATGAAGTCATACCATTCAATGACGGTGCCGATGGTGCTGGCAAAAATCGTACTGCCAAGCGCCTTCTGCTTGCTCATAGTTTCGGTTGTCAAAATCCCTCTCCCTCGATTTGACGTATATAAAGCCCCCCGGCCTTTGTTAGCGCCGCTTGAAAACCGGCGCTCTTTTCTCTTTGAACGCCGCTCGCCCCTCCTGCGCATCAGCAGTTGCAAAGCAGATCGTTTGCAGGTCGCGCTCATATTCGATGGCTTTTTCAAGCGGCATCGAGACAGCAGCCTTGAGGTTGAGCTTCGCGGTTTCGGCAGCAATCGGTGCGCGCGATGCGATCACACTCGCGATTTCGCGCGCCCGCGTGAGCAGATCGGCCTGCGGCACGACTTCACTCACTAGCCCCCATCGTTCCGCCTTCTCGGCTGAAATTGGGTCGCCTGTCATAATCATCAATGCTGCATTAGATGCGCCGATGGAGTGCGCCAGATGAGCGGCCATACCACCGCCACCGATCCAGCCAAGCTTGATCTCCGGTGCTGCAAACTGCGCATTATCCGAAGCAATGCGGATATCGCAGGACATCGCCGTTTCCAGCCCACCGCCAAAAGCATAGCCATTGACCGCTGCAATCGACGGTTTGAGAAGCGCGCGGAATGCATCGCAGTAATCCGGGCGATTGCGGAACTGCCACGGCGTCTCATAGGTATCGAGTTCGCGAATATCCGAGCCCGCACAAAATGCGCGCTCTCCCGCACCCGTCAGAATAACGCAACGAATGGTGTTGCTGTCGTTGCATTCAGTAACGGCGGCCACAATCGCATCTGCCATTTCTGGCGTAACGGCGTTGAGTTTTTGCGGACGGTTCAAGGTGATGATGGCAACAGCACCATCCACTTCAAATTTAACGTCTTGGGTCATAGCAATCTACCTTTCACCGGCATTCACGCGCGAAGCGACATAAAGAGACTGAAGCTCATTCAGGACATCGGAGGCCGAGCGCTTTTCATCAAAAGCCGCCCCCAAAAGCGCCGAAGCTTTGCCCTGAAAGGTGATGTAGCCATCATGGCGCGGGCGCACATAAGCCTGCTCGAGCGTATCCGCCGTGTTGCGATAAAAATTGCCCCATCGCCGGTTCACCGGCTCGTCGTGCCAGGCATCACGGCGCGAGGGCTGGCCTTCATGATCCGGAATAAATCCTGATTGCGCTTCACGGCTCATCAGCCACAAAAGATGGGCTTTGAGCGACGAGGTGATATGAGCGCGACGAGAAACACCAATGCCCGTGCCGCCCAGTGTCGAGCCAGGACGTCCATCGGCACGAGCGCGCGGTGCATTGTGAAATGCGATGGCTTGCCCACTCTGCGGGGCCGCATAGTTTACATAGCCATAGACCAGCGGACATAGAGCCACGTCGTCATGCTCGGCCATATGGCCAAGAATGCCGATAGGATTTTTATGTCTAACCGATGCAGGGCTGCGTGCGGCAAGCTCTGCCATCAGATCATAGACCTTCCGTCCGACATTTTCTGAAACGAGAATATCGGGGTCTTTTTCAGCAGGTGGCTCGCCAAAAGCTGCCGCAATGGACAAAAACGACAGGCAAGCATGTGGACCAGCAATGGAAAGCGCTACCTTGCCAGTGTCACGCGACAGACGGGCAACATCATCCCATGTCGTAGGAACATCCTCTACGAGATCAGGTCGCAAAGCCATAACCTGCGTTGCAGCATCAAGCGGCAGTGCCCAGTGCTTGCCCGCAAAGCGGTAGCTCGTCAAAGACGGTCCGATGCTGGCTTTGCCAAGTTCCGCAACGGTCTCAGCGCCAAACACGTCTTCAAGCGAAAGCAGGCAATCGCCAGCAAGCGCTTCGCCGACATGCGGATGATCGAGAACCACGAGATCATAGCGGGCGCAGAGATCAGCAATCGGGTGGGATTCAAAACCTTCAAGCGGTTGTTTTTCCCAATGGATTTCCAGACCCGCATTGATGACATCCGGCAATTTTGATGCCGCCGCCAATGCATTATAGCCGCGCGGATGATCCCAGGTCAGAGCTTTAATCACCTGCATTTCAGATGTGCCCCGACACGATAGCGCCCGATTTCTCAAGTGCTTCAATCTTGTCTGCCGCATATCCGGCTTCAGCCAGCACATCCCGCGTATCCTGCCCGGTTACGGGTGCTCCGCGATCAACCATCGACGGCGTTTTGGAAAAGCGGATCGGGAAGCCCGGCGTCTTTACCTTGCCTTCGGTCGGATGCTCATATTCGACAAAGGTGCCGTTATGCCTGATCTGCTCGTCGTCCACGAGATCGGCATAGCCATAGACAGGCCCGCACCAGATATCGGCTGCGCGCAGAAGCTCCAGCCATTCGGCAGAGGTTTTCGTTTTCAGCTTATCGCGTGTCTTGGCAAAGATTTCATCGCGGCGCGCCCAGGTATCAACCTCATCATTCATGGTGAGGAAACTGTCTTCGCCGATCACTTCACCCAGCGTTTTCAGCTTCGGAAAAGCGACGATGATAAAGCCGTCAGACGTTGCAAAAGCACCGTAAGGCGCACGGATATAGACATGGGCATGTGGCTCTGCCGAACGGGTTTGCGGCTTGCCACCGACGGTGAAAACCGAAAGCTCCTGCATCTGAATGGTGGTGATCGCGTCGAGCATATTGACCTGCACCAACTGCCCCTCACCTGTCCGCTCGCGATGGAGAAGCGCTGCAAGCGCGCCTTCAAAGGCAGTATAAGCTGTGATCGCATCAACGAGATATTGCCCGGCGGCAGTTGGCGGTTCGCCTTCACGGCCTGCGGAAAGCATGGCACCCGACATGCCCTGCAAAACGAGATCCTGTCCCGGACGATGGACATAAGGACCATCTTCGCCATAACCGGAAATCGAAACATAGATCAGCTTCGGATTGATCTTCACCAGCGACTCGTAATCGACGCCAAGGCGCTTTGCGACGCCCGGACGATAGTTTTGCAGAAACACGTCGGCGGTTTTCACAAGGTCAAGAAGCACCTGTTTTCCGTCTGGTGATTTCAGATCGACCGCGAGCGAACGCTTGTTACGGTTTAGCGACAGGAAAGAGACATTAACGCGATTGCCTTCGGCACCGCCCGCCGCCACATGGCGCTGCCATTCGCCTGTCGTCGGCTCAACCTTCACTACGTCGGCGCCAAGATCGCCCAGCCGTTGCGCCGCAAATGGCCCCGCCATCGCAATTGAACAATCCAGCACACGATAGCCTGATAAAACACCCATGGCAGCTCCACTCCCTGCTCAAATCCATTTGGGTCAGAACCTATCCAAAATTTCTGCGTTGTCTATAGTGAGCGCTAACATTTTTATGTTCATATTCTCATAATTCACGCGATAGCTTCACATTATGAATTAGCGCTCACATTTTTCAATTGACGCAATGAAGCATATATGAATAAAGTTTTCGCAAGTGAACGGGAGGTTCACATCGGAGGAGAACACATGATCAGAATTCGCTCAGGCCTTGGTCTGAAGGCACTCACACTCACCATTTTGTCGGCATCTGCGCTGAGTGCGAGTGCGCAAAATCAGGACCGCGCGGCACTACTCGGCACTCTGCCAACCGAAATTCAGGCACTTTATACCGATGTGGTTGAAGTTGGCCCTTCGGCTTATGGTGATTTCAAAGCGCCAGCCAAGCCATGGCGCTGGTGCCATTCGGAATCCTATATGGGCAATCCGTGGCGTGTAACCTTCAATGACGAACTCAAGCGCCTTGTGGATGGTGCTATCGCCGCAGGTGATGTGTCTGAATATGTTGTTTCAGACTCCAATGGCGATGCCACACAGCAGATTTCGCAAATTCGCGCTTTCATCGAGCAGGGTTGCAATGTCATCACGACCATTGCCGGTTCTTCCACCGCGCTCAATGCCGTAATTGACGATGCCTACAAGGCCGGTATTCCGGTCATCACATCCGCCGGTTCAGTCACGACGCCTAATGCCATCAATGTCATGCATAACCAGAACCTCTGGGGCTACCAGATGGGTAAAGGCATTGCAGAAGCGCTGAAAGATGGCGGCACAGTCCTTCAGGTTGAAGGCATTTCCGGTCATCCGCTTGTGCAGCAGGAGAATGCCGGGCTTGAAAAGGCCGTCGAGGAATCCGGCAATATCAAGATTGCCCGTAAAGTGAGCGGTGAATGGACCGGCACGACAACGAAATCCGCAGTGCTTCAGGCACTTGCCACCACGCCGCAGCAGATTGATGCGGTTTGGTCAACAGGCAGTGAGGCACGCTTTATTGCGGAAGCCTTCCAGCAGGCAGGTCGTCCGCTCCCACTGATTGCCGGTTCCATTTCGGGCGATGCGCTCGGCTACTGGAATGCCAATCGGGACACGTTCAAGTTCTATGGCGGCGAAGTATCGCCGCATGTTGCAGCCCAGAACGCTTTCCGCGTCGCATTGCGGGTTCTTGAAGGCCAGAAGCCGCTTGTGAACACGATCATCGCTCCGATGCCGCTTGTGACGCAGGCCGACCTTCCAAATTGGTACAAGGACTGCATGAAGCCGGACTCTGCGGCCATCTTCCCGATCCCACCGCAGGACCCATTCCCGGAAGAACTGCTCAATGGCTATTTCTCGAACGGAAGTGCCACCGCACTTTATGATTTCGCGAAAGTTCCAGCTTCCTGCGCCAAGTAATCACTGCCAGACAAAGCCATTGCCAAAATCAATTGGCAATGGCTTTCGCTTATCGCATGCAGAAAGTCATTTCATTATGCCAGACTCTAAGCATCCCCCGCTGGGCACATCCAGCATACACAGGTTGCTTGCCGAAGCGGGGCTGCCCAACATTACGCACGCTCCGGTCAGGTCATTGCAGGTCGAAAGCCTCGAAAAACGCTATGGTGAAACGGTAGCACTCACAAATGCCAATGTGAATTTCAGCCATGGCGTTCATACGATCCTGGGTGAAAACGGGTCAGGCAAGAGCACCATGCTCAAGATATTGTCAGGCGTGGTCGCGCCCACCCATGGTCGCGTTGTTCTCAACGATAAGCCCGTTACTGCCAAGTCACCTGCCGATATGAAGGCACTGGGCCTTGCCACGGTGTTCCAGGAAGTCCTCATCGCGCCGCATCGTTCGGTGGTTGAGAATATATTTCTCGGATTTGACGGGCTCATTACCCGTAAAGTTAATAAATCGGTGCGCGAGAAGGCCGCAAGTGCAGTTCTGTCAAAAATTGCACGCTTTCCGATCGACCTTCACGCAGCGGCTGGCAGCCTGTCACTCGCGGCACAGCAGCTCGTTGTTATTGCGCGAGCCTTTATCAGTCGCCCTTCGATCCTGCTGCTCGACGAAGCCACGGCAGCGCTCGACTATGCAGACCGCGATCTCGTTTTTGAAACAATCGAAGATTATGCTGCATCCGGCAATATTGTGATCTTCATTTCGCACCGGCTCGAAGAGGTGAACCGTCTTTCCGATGAGGTCACGGTGCTGCGCAGTGGCCATGTTGTCGATACGCTCGACAAGCAGAAAATCAACAGCCAGATCCTTCTGGAACTCATGGCACCGGAGGCTCATCTCCATGTCGAGTGATCAAACGATTCTTACCTATGAAAATCTCGTGCTTGCTCCGGGGCGCAAAGCGCTGTCCGGCACGATCCGCGCAGGCGAGATAACCGGACTTGCAGGTCTTGAAGGCCATGGCCAGGAGCAGTTTCTGCTGGCGCTTGCAGGCTTTAATCAGCCTCGTCATTCGAAGGTGGAAATCGTTACCCGGTCCGGCAAACAGAGTGCCTATAGCAATCATCACAATGCAGCAAAATGCGGCGTGGTTTATTTGCCGCGTGACCGACGCGCGACCGGCATTTTCCCGGTGCTTTCCGTACTCGATAATTTCGGCATGCCTTCCATGCCACGCTTTTCATGGGGTGGCATTCTCAACCGCCGCAAACAGAAGGAAGAGCTGCAGCGCTATACCGATTTTCTGTCGATCCGCTATCCGGCAATGGATGCGCCGATCACGGCACTCAGCGGCGGCAATCAGCAAAAAGTGCTGCTCGCGCGGCTTCTGGCGCTCAAACCGCGTGTGATGCTGCTCAACGATCCGACACGGGGAGTTGATCTCAACACACGCATGAAATTCTATGAAGCCTTCCGTAAACTCGCCCGTGAAGAAGGGATCGCGCTCGTCATCCTGTCGAGCGAAATCGAAGAAATCCTGCAAATCTGCGACAGTGTTTCAGTGTTCCGCGATTTTGAATGCTCGAAAACCATCCGCAAATCCAAAATGTCGATGTCGGGCGTCCTTGCAGCCATGTTCGGGCAGGATGAGGTGGAGCTATGATCTTAACCGACAACAAAAGCGGCTTGCGGCGCATCTTCTGCGGCAATCAGGAAACACGGCTCGCAGCACTTCTGTTCATCATTCTGCTTGTCATCAATATTGTGCTCAACCCGGTGCGCTTTGCGCCGTCAAACTGGGGCTCAGTGCTGGGGCTTGCAGCACCGCTGCTGCTGACCTCGCTTGCAATTACCATACCGTTTCTTGCCGGGCGCGGCTCGATTGACATTTCCGTTGGCCCGCTGGTGGGTTTGATCAATGTCATTCTCGTTCAGATACTAATCACAAAAGGCGGCATATCCTCGCCCTTCATCATTATCCCGGCAGCAATTGCACTCGGAACTCTCGCTGGCGCATTAAATGGCCTTCTGGCAGCGATCATCCGTATTCAGCCAATTGTTGCAACGCTTGGCACCTACTTGATATTTGGCGGGCTGGCACTCACCATCCTGCCTTCCCCATCTGGTTCGGTGCCTGCATGGCTGTCATCTTTGGCGGGTCCATGGTCCATTCTGCCAGTAGGTGCTGCCGTTCTGATATGGATCGGTATCAAACGCCTGCCTTTTTATGAGACGCTTATGGCCGTCGGCAGCGAGGATCGAGCCGCCTACACCGCTGGTGTCAATGTTCCGCTTGTGCGCTTCATCGCCTATGTGCTGGCCGGATTATTCGCAGGACTTGCAGCATTATCACTCACAGCTCTCATTGGCTCGGGTGATCCGATCATCGGCCCCGGCTATACGCTGATTGCCATTGCCGCAGTCGCCCTTGGCGGTGTCAGCCTCGCCGGCGGCGTTGGAGGATTAACCGCAGCATTTCTGGGTGCAGGATGTATTTTCCTGCTGCAAAGCATGTTGACGGCCTTCAACGTCTCGACCTTCGTGCTGCAGGCAGTCTATGGCGCAGTCCTTGTTCTGGCTGTCTGCCTCAACTCCGAAAAAATCAAACTCTATTTCCGACGCAAGGTGGCGCAGTCATGATTAAGGCACTGGCTACAAATCGCGCTCTGGTCGCCTTCATCGGGGTGGTGCTGGTGTTCCTGCTGGGAGCAGCCCTCATCCCGGGCTTTGCCAGCCTTTTCTCCATTCGCGCCATGCTGGTTCTGGCTGCACTGCTTGCGATTGCAGCACTCGGCCAGACACTGGTGATGATCCTTGGTGGCATCGACCTTTCCATTCCGTTTGTCATCGGCTTTGCCAATGTCGTCTTCGCAAGCCTCTACGGCGATGGAATGTCGCCGCTTTTGGCGGGCGTCATCGTGCTGGCATCGGCGGGGCTGATCGGTGCGTTTTCCGGTGCATTATCGGCAGCGCTTTCCATCCATCCACTCATTGTCACGCTCGGTGTCGGAACGATGGTTCAGGCGGGCGTACAAATCTGGACACGCGGATTGCCGACAGGTTCAGCACCCGCTTTCATCAATGATTTCGTGTCACTGGGCGGCAGCATCGGGCCTTTGCCATTCCCTTGGCTGATCCCGTTTACAATTTTGCTGACCCTTGGCACCGTCTTTGTGTTGCGCCGTACGATTTATGGCCGCAAGCTTTATGCGCTGGGTTCAAATATCAAAGCCGCCGAACTGGCACTGATCAGACCGGTTGCAATCTGGGCAATCACCTTTGGTCTTAGTGCCATGTTTGCTGCACTCGCAGGCATTCTTCTGCTCGGCTTCACCGGCTCTTCAAGTGCGACAGTAGGCACGCCCTATCTTTTCCAGACAGTCTCAGCAGTCGTGATCGGCGGAACCGCACTGATCGGCGGGCGCGGCGGTTTTGTCGGAACAGTGGCTGGCGCGATCATGCTGATGGAACTGCGCACGTTTCTCATCGGCATGGGATTTTCGGATGCCATGGTACAGTCGGCGCTCGGCGTACTCATCCTGCTTCTGGTCGCAGCCTATGGCCGTGACCGCCATATCCGCAATCTTATCTGAAGGAGATTCCGTTGGACGAGAGGCTTGCACGGACAATTGACGCTATCAAAGAATCCAGTGCCGATTGGGGCCTGTTCACCAGCCCCGATAGCATCGCCTATGCTTCCGGCCATATCGTTTCCATTGAAGCGGGGCCATCACCCTTTGCGGGTGGACCTGCCATCGCATTCATTGGCAGAAACGGCGAATGCGGCCTTGTCGTCACCAATCTTGAAGCGGAAACGCCAAGCTGGGCAGAAATCGTTCTCACATATGAAGGTTTCTCATACAAAGACCCGACCGACATTTTTGCGAACTATCGCAATGCCGCGCAGGAACTCTTCACTAAATTGGGCTGTAGCGGAACAATTGCGATAGAGCAGAACAGCTTTCCACTATCGTTGCTGCCACTTATCGAAACGCACCGCCATGTGTTGATCGACGATGCCTTCAAGCGCCAGCGCATGGTCAAAACAGCAACCGAGATCGCGCTATTGCGTGAGGCAGCACTGTCCGCTTCCGCCGGGCAACGCGCGTTTATCGAGCACAGCAAGGCAGGCCGCAGCGAACTGGAGATATTCGCCGAAATAAGGCTCGCCATGGAAAGCAGAGCCGGTGAACGCCTGCCGCTTACCGGCGATTTCATATCTGGCAAAACCCGCACATCCGCATTCATGGGCTGGCCAACAAACCGTATTATTGCGACTGGCGACCCGCTCATCTGCGATCTCGCACCGCGCGTCAAAGGCTATTGGGGCGACAGTTGCGCATCGGCAATGCTGGGCAAAACTACTGCCGGATTTGAGAAGCAGTTCAATACTGTCAAGTCAGCGCTTGATCTGACAATTGAAATCATCCGTCCGGGCCTTGGTATCGGCGAACTGGATCAGAAATTGCAGGCGCATATCTCAGCAAATGGCTATGGTTATGCCCACCATTCAGGCCACTCCATTGGTACATCTGTGCATGAATGGCCACGGCTTGTCGGTTACGAAACCGAGAGCTTTAAGAAGGATATGGTGGTGATGGTCGAGCCAACTGCCTTCGATCCGGATATTGGCGGTGTGCGGCTCGAATTCATGCTGCATGTGACTGAAAATGGCTGCGAAGTGCTAACGGACTTCGAGCATCAGATGGCTATTTAGCCACTGGCCCTGATCTTGAGCTCAAAACCAACATCGACAATCGTGTTTGTCGATGTTTCGCCACGCATGGCTTCAAGCAATAGCTCACCCGCCTGCCGTCCGATTTCCGCGGAAGGCACTGCAACGGTCGTCAATGGCGGCAGCAGATGACGCGAAAGTTCAAAGTCACCAAAGCCGGTAATCGCAAGGCGTTGCGGCACCTTGATGCCAATGCGCTGCGTCTCCAAAAGCGCGCCGGAAGCAAGAATATCACTTGAAAACATGACTGCATCGGCTTCCGGATATTGGGCCAGCGCCCGTCGCAGAAGATCGACACCCGAAGCCATGGCAATCGGCATTTCAGTTGCCACCGTGATGCGTGGCTTCTCATCCGGGAACTGTTGCTCCATCGCCGCTTTGAATGCGGCACGGCGTTCGGCAGCACGGCTGTCGCCTTTCCGAACCACACCGGCAAACACGATATAGCGCCGACCCGTGTTGATCAGATGACTGACCATCTCGGTGATCGCCGCCGTATTGGAAAACCCAACCAGCCGGTCGATTGGTTTATCGGTAAAATCCCAGCCCTCAACGACAGGAATTTCCGCACGTTTGAGCAAAGCGACGCTGCGCTTGCTATGGTGTGTGCCTATCAGAAAAACGCCATCCGGTCGCCTACCGAGAAGGCTGCGAATGATTTCTTCCTCGCGCTCCAGTCGGTAATCGGTATTGCCTAAAAATATCTGATAACCGGCCTGATGCAGCACATCGGAAAAATGCTGGATCGTGTCAGCAAAAACAGATGCGGACAGCGTGGGTATGATCGCCGCAACCGTATTGCTTTTATGCGATGCAAGATGGCTTGCCGCGAGATTATGGACGTAGTGCGTCTTCTCGATAGCATCCTGAATGAGCTTCCGCTTCTCAAGCGTTACGGAATCCGGAAAACGCAACGCGCGCGAAACAGTCTGCATGGAAACCCCTGCAGCCGCAGCCACATCTGCCATGGTCACGCCAGAGCCTTTGCGGCGCTGTTTTCGCGGTATTGACACTTCAGCGCTCACAGATAGAACGGCCTGACACAGACGGGAGTGCCAATTTCGATGCGTTTGCCCGTATCGGTCAAATTCCCCGTCTCCTTGTCGATTGCGAAGATCGCAATGCAATCTCCATTCTGGTTTGCGACCAGAAGCCAGTTACCATCCGGTGTCAGCGTAAAATTACGCGGTGTTGCACCACCCGTAAAGCTGTGACCGAGCTCAACCAGGCTGCCATTTTCCTGATCCACACGAAATGCTGTGATCGTGTCATGACCACGGTTCGAACAATAAAGAAAACGACCATCGGGTGAGAGGTGAATATCAGCGCCGTGCGACTCAACATTCGCTGGCACCGTCGGCAGCGTCTGAACAAGGCGCATCTCATCGCCGCGACGCGCAATCAGTGAAACTGTGGAATTCAGTTCATTGGACACATAGACAAACCGGCCATTAGAATGCTGCGCGATATGGCGAGGACCAGCGCCGGGTGCCGTCGCAACACTGCTCAGCCTCTTGAAACTGCCATCACTATCAAGGTGATAGGCAATGACTTCATCAAGGCCAAGATCAGCAGACAGGAACATGCCGCCTTCCGGTGTTTCAACCACGCAATGCGGGTGGCTGCGTTCCTGCCGATCAGCGACAGGTCCAAGTTTACCCTCGTGACGAACGCTATGTGCAACCGGCCCGAGACTACCATCTGGCTTTACCGGCAGCGCAACAAGCGACTCATCCGGCCCGCCTGATCCCATCGCATAATTGGCGACGAGCACAAACTTGCCATCACGTGTCACGGTATTGTGCGCAGTTATGCTGCCTTGGACACTTTGCTTGTTGAGATAAACAAGTTCGCCCTTTTCGGCATCAAAACGATAGGCGCTGACCGTTCCCTCGTGCCAGCTGAACACTTCGGAATTTGCATAGATCACGCCTGTATCTGGCGAGACACTCAGGAATGTCGGATTATCAACGGACGGCGTAGCGCAAATATGCGATGCATCTCCTGTCGTCGTATCGAATGCGTAGATGGAAAGACCTTCGCCACGCGCACCCTGAAAATAAGGGGCCTCGCGGTTAAGCGACCCGACCGCCAGATAAAGCTTCCTCACGCATTCCTCCAATGCAAATTCGTTCCTAATGCATTACCCATCCGCCATCGACATTCAAGGTCTGACCGGTGATAAATCCAGCTTCATCGGAAGCCAGGAACATCAAAGCCGAGGCTATATCCCGCGATGATCCGCGACGCTTAACAGCCTGATGCTCAAGCACGAATTTCGTATAACCTTCCGGGTCGGGATGGATTTTCTCGGCATCTGTTGGAAAAGCACCCGGAGAGATTGCATTGACTGTAATGCCATAGGCACCGAACTCGCGTGCCCAAGCACGCGCAAGCCCGATGAGAGCGCCCTTTGATTGCACATAAGGCGAAAGGAGTGCCCAGCCGCCATAGGCAGTCACGCTGGCGATGTTAATGATGCGACCCCAACCCTTTTCCCGCATATGCGGCAGCGCCACCTGGACGCAAACAATGCCCGCATCGACATTGATGTGCTGCACTTTCTGCATTTCCTCAAGCGTATAGTCTTCAAACGACTTGGATGGATAAATCGCAGCATTGTTGATCACGACATCAAAGCCACCGGCCTCACGACTAATCGCTTTCAATGCGGGGCGGAGTGCCTGCAAATCCGACAGATCGAGCGCGTGGATCGAAAGTCCGCTAAGCCCCTCGTCCTTTGCCTTGCTTTTCAGCTCTTCGATCTTTTTCGGATCATGATCGATAGCCACAACCCGTGCGCCAGCGCGCAGAAAATTGAGCGTAGTTTCAAGACCGAGACCACCGGCAGCACCCGTATAGAGAATGGTTTTCCCTGCAACCGAAAACGGCGATGGTGCGGTCATGAGCGGCCTCCAATAGCAATGTAATTGCCTGACGGCACCGGATATTCCTCAATTGGCTGTTTCGCGATTGCGGCAATGCGTGTTTCTGTTTCCGCGATGCTCGCCGCATCACCCAAAACTCGGAACGTACTGTCGTAACGGCGTTCCTCACCATATTCGAGCCAGATCAATTCACCACGGTCGCGAGCCGCACCATGCCCAAGGACATGATTGGTCGCAGGCTCGATACCAAGTGCATATTGCCCGGCCTGCAGGTTCTGCCACTCATACATGCAGGGGAACTGGTCCTTGCGCGTTGTGACTTCAAAACCGATGCCCAGCTTGTCATTGACCAGCGCGACCGGCACCTCGCCATTGGTGTCTGCACCCATTTCATGCTGCCAGACCTGCTCATGAAACTGCATCTGCGGTGCAGGCAGCGTGCGATAGCCGACGCCCTGTTTTTTGTAGTCTTCTCCGGCATGAGCCGCCCAGACCACATCCCTGACAGGCGCCAGATAACGTGAGCCTTCCGCCAAAACGGGATGCCCGATATTGATGTGATAACAATACATATGCGGCGTGCGATAAAAGCCGCGATTGGTCACGCGATCCGTGAGCTTGATATCGTTTGTACCAGCCTTGATTTCGATGCGGCGCGTCAATTCCAGATGCTCGCCAAAAACGGTTCCCTGCGTGACGACACCCTCGCACCAGAGAAAACATTCGTCGCCTTCCCAGCGCTCACCATAGCCGGTCAGTTTAGCAGGAATGGTGCCGACACGGCCATGAATGGAATGCTTGATCGTCCCTCGCGGCTTGTAATTATAATGGTCCGCCACCTCGTCATACATGAAGAGGATATGGTCGAGACCGCATGTGACCATCAGGCCGGAGAAAGAACGCATCCAGCCAAGGCCGCCTTCCCCCTCATATTCATGCAGTCCCGGATGGCGGAAACCGGACGGTGAGTGCCAGCCGATTGCCATGCCGCGATAGTCGCAATCGGCAATATCCAAAGCACGATCAACCAGAACGGTGAAGCGCAAGCCGGTGCCTGAACGAAACTCCAGCATTCTTATGCCGCGTTCCAATCCATCTTCCAGCACCATCAGGCGAACGCCTGCAAATTGTGCAAACGAACCACTGCAAGCTGCAATATCGCGACGCGATCTCGCCTCACCAAAAAGCTTCACCATTGTCGAACCTTAAATAATCTGGCCTATAGCCAATTCATTCGTAAAGCGGCCAGTGCTCAAACGCTTGTCTACAGCACTGACCGCCCACCCCCACGGTGTTAAAGTCCCTGCGCGCGCAGCTTCCCATCAAGGAACTTCTTCGCGCGCGGCACATCGGCCTCATCGAGATGTTCGATAATCATCGGAATATTCGGATGCTTCTGCGCAAGGCGCTTGAGGTACAGGTCGTAGTTCAGCGAACCAAGACCCGGAGCTGGCAGTTCGATTTCACCAACGCCACGGAAAGTATGGCTTTCAAGCGCATCCGCATCGCCAATGTCGGCGTGCTTTTCTGTCTTGTCATCGCCTGAGCGTTTGACGTCTTTCGCATGACCGATCTTGATCTTGTCGCTCAGTGTATCAAAGACCTGATTGAGGATTTCATCCATCCGGTCGATATTGTGCGTCTCAAAATAATTGGTCGGGTCCATCAGCAGGCCAAGGCCCGGATGATCAACCTGCGCAAACATCTTGACCGTTTCTTCGACCGAACCAACAACGTTGTTCACATAGGTTTCGAGCAGGAACACAGCACCATGATCATAGGCAAACTGTGATAGATCAGCGATGACCTTGCGGCATTCTTCAAAGCCTTCTTCGGTCTTGTTCTTGGGATGATGAACCCAATCAGACTCGGTGTTGTAAGTACCGGTTTCCGAAATCACATAAGGCGTGCCGAGATATTGCGCGTGGCGGATAATCTCTTTGAGATAGCCCACGCGACGCTCGCGCTCTGCCTTGTCCGGATGAATGATGTTCGTATAGCCTGAAATGCATGAAATCGGCAGATTATGATCGCGGAATGTCTCGCGGATTTTGACGCACTTGTCCTTGGTGATCTGACCAGCACTCAGATCGATATCCTTGAAATGCATGTCCAGCTGGACTGTATTGAAATCGAGCGCCCGGATTTTTTTGGCTGTTTCCTCAAGCGAATAAGGAAAATAGCCGCTGAAAATACCCACCTGCATCATGATCGAAACCCTCCCGTTAAGATTATTTGTTAACGCGCATCTTTTCCGAAAACCGCTTCACACTTTTCGGGATGCGCTCGTTTACTTAATTGATATCTCGGACAATCTGACCGTCCGGCCTTCATCAATCGACTTGTAGCCAGCCTCGATGAGCACAACCGTCTTCACATTGTCCGCCACTGACAGTGCTGGCGGTTCACCAGACTGAATGGCGTATTGCAGCTGCTCCATCACACCAATGAAAGCATGCGGGAACCACATGGTTTCCCATTTCGGGCTCACCCATTTGCCGTCTGTCGTCTTTTTGGAGGCATAAGTCAGTGTCGATGGCGAGCCATCGGGCCAGCCAATCGTGCCCTGTGCCACACCATCTGTGCCTTCGACGCGCCACTTGATGTAAATATCGCTGTCAAAGCCCTCTTCGCGCGGTCCGGACCAGACGTCTTCCATCGAAACAGCCATAACGCCGCTTGGGAACATCAGCGTTGAGACAGTGATGCCGTCCTTATGCGCGAATTTCGTGCGTGGGTCAGTGCGTGTCAGCGTGGTGATGGTGTCAGGCTCACCAAACAGAAAGCGCAGCACATCGAGATGATGCACGCTCATGTTAGACAGTGTCAGGCGGTCGTAGTCTTCGAGAAAGCCCTGCCAATGTGGGATCGCGCGCATCTCGATGGTGGCCATGACAGGCGTGCCCAGCTCACCCTTGTCTAGAATTTGCTTCAACACACGCATCGATTGGTCGTAGCGCATGTTCTGATTCACCGAGAGGATTTTGCCAGCCTTTGCGGCCTCATCGCGAAGGGCAATGGCCTCCTCAAGCGTCAGAGCCAGCGGCTTTTGTGCGAGAATGCCTTTGATATGTGGCTGAGCAAGCGCTTTGCGAATAAGCGTGGGCTGTTGATCCGGCGGATAAGCAATATCGAGGATTTCGATTGCTTCATCGGCGATCAGCTCTTCAGGCGTGTCGTGAACCTTGGCGATGCCCCAGCGCCTGGCGACCTCTTCGGCCTTTGCCCTGGTGCGCGAGGCGATTGCCGCGACCGTAAAGCCCGCTTCCTTATAGGCCGCAAGATGGCATTCGGCCATGATCATGCCTGCGCCGATACAGCCGATTTTGAAGTTCCGAACCCGCACCTGCGGATCAGGAACAAAGTCCCGCGCTTCGCTCATTGCATCCTCCCTATATATTTCCAAGCCCACATCCCATCGAAAACCCGACAAGCAGGGCCGTCCTCATCCGAGGAAAATGCCAACCTCCATTGGCAACTTGAGGATTAATGAAGATTCAATGCAGGAGTGTCAACATCATATAAAATCATTTTAAATCATTTAACATCGAAATTGACTAAATTCTTGAACGCTGTCTTAAATTTTGACATTCGTATATAAATTATGATGGTTTTTGATGACATTATATCGCAGTAAAGCCAAATTCATGAGGAAAACACGTATCCGATACACAACAAGCCTTGCATCTTGTGCAAATCGAAATACATCATTTTCCATCATTTTGATGAGGAGTCTGATTTGCGTTCCACGGTGAGCGACATTGCCAGAACAGCAGGCGTTTCCAGCGCCACGGTTGATCGTGTACTGAATAACCGCGAAGGCGTGAAAGAGCGCACACGCGAAATCGTGCTCGAAGCCGCACGCAATCTTGGCTACCTTCCCGGCAGCGCGCCTCGCAACACGCACCTCACCGACCGCATCAAGCTGGATTTCGTTCTACCAGCAGGTACAAACACCTTCATTGCCAATCTGCGCGACCAGATCGTCAGGCAAGCAGCTTTGAGGCCGGAAATAGAGCTTACAATCCATAGCGTCGAAGGTTTCAACCCGGATACGCTTGCGCAGGCTCTGGAAAGCCTCAAGGGAAAGACGCAAGGTATCGGTGTTATTGCACTGGATCACCCAACCGTGCGCGAAGCCATGCGCGCACTCGCCGAATCCGGCGCTCATATCGTCACCATCGCGTCTGACATTCTCCATGTGCCGCGCGTCGGCTATATCGGCATCGATAATCGTGCGGCTGGCCGTCTCGGCGGCTATATTCTCGGTCGTTTTCTTGGCCTGCAGCCCGAAAACAAGATCGCGCTCTTTGCCGGATCGCTTTCCTATCGCGGCCATGAGGAACGCGAAATGGGCTTTCGTCGTGTCATTGCGGAAGAGTTCTCGCACTTGAATATCGTCGAACTCAAAGAGATCGAGGACAGCCGCGAGAAAGCCTACACGGAAACCATGGCTTTGCTGAAGCGCCATCCCAACCTTGCCGGCATCTATAATCTCGGCGCAGGCAATCAGGGTATCGGACAGGCGCTGATGGATTCAGGAAAATCGGATTCGGTTATTTTCATCGGCCATGAACTGACCGAAAGCACCAAACGCCTGCTGCTGAACGGCACGATGGATGCTGTCATTGATCAAAACCCGCGCGTTGAAGCACGCGAAGCACTGGTTACTTTAATGAGCAGCATTAAAGGTGCACCATTCGACCCACAACCACCTCGCGTTCAGGTGATCTTCAGAGAGAACATTCCTGAAAATTAAAGCGCGTCCCGAAAAGTGGAAACCGGTTTTCGGAACACGATGCGCGTAAAAACAAACAGAGCGCATCCCGAAAAAGGTTATTTCGTATAAAGCGCGCGCGAACGCTCAAGATGATGCAGCATCGCAGCTTCCGCACCGTCAGAATTTTTGGCCGCAAGCATGTCGATAATTTCTTCGTGCTCGACCAGCGTGTATTTCTCTTTACCGGTCCAGATCAGCATATGCGTATGATATTCACGCAGCCAGGCAAGCATCGCCTCACTGACGCCAACGAAGATCGGATTGCCTGAAATCTTCGCGATCCGAATATGAAATTCCATATCGGCGGAAATGAATGCATCGGCATCACCCAGCGATTCCCGCTGGCGCTCCACGATGGCGCGAAGGTCCGCAACGTCTTGTTCGCTGGCCTTCTGCGCTGCTTCACGCGCAATCCCGCGTTCGAAAAAAATACGTGCGCTTTTAAGATGCTCCAGCGTATCCAAAGATTGCGCCAGCATGATCTTGGCCGTCGGATCGACCTGCTGGAAAATTGAGCGTGCAGTCAGCTTCAAAACCTTGGCACGCTCACCATGCGAGATGTTGACCAGCCCCATCTTGGCAAGTGACTGCATCGCTTCGCGGATCGCGGGACGTCCAACGCCAAAACGTTCCATCAGAACACGCTCGGATGGCATCTCGTCGCCCGGCGTAAGCTCACCGGAAGTAATCATGTTTTCGAGCCGGTCGAAAACTTCGTCGGATAGTTTGCGGCGAATGATGGGTTCGATTGCTTGGGTCATTGCGTCTCACTGCTCATGAGCTTTTCTCCCTTATGCATCTTCAAACGCGCTGAGGAAAGCCGTTACCCACACTCTCGCGACCGGTTAACAATTTTCCGCTTGCAGATATTGGAATACTCATTATACCAGTTCGCACTCAAACACCATGCGCTTATTCTAGGCGCAACAAAAACCGTGAGTGACGACAATTCCGATGAACATCTGTTTGACCTATCGCATTGAGACCACCGGCAGCATCGAACAGATGGCAGCCAAGATCGCGAGCGATCAGTCGACCGGCACTTTCGTCGCTATTCCAGGAGAAACCGAAGAGTTGAAGGCGCGCGTCGCAGCACGCGTGCTCGAAATTCGCCCGCTTGAAGACGCAACGGTGCCTGCCTGGCCGGAGCTTGAGCCAGGTCACGGGCCGCTCAAGCGCGCCGATGTCGATATTGCTTTTCCGCTTGATGCTATCGGCACCGATTTAGCAGCGCTGATGACAATTGCCGTTGGCGGCGTCTATTCGATCAAGGGCATGACAGGCATCCGCGTTGTCGACATGAAGCTACCGGAAGCCTTCAAAAGCGCGCATCCCGGCCCACAGTTCGGCATCACCGGAAGCCGCCGTCTCACCGGCGTTGAAAAGCGTCCGATCATCGGCACCATCGTCAAGCCAGCACTCGGTCTGCGTCCACATGAGACAGCAGAACTCGTAAGCGAACTCATTGAGTCGGGCGTCGATTTCATCAAGGACGATGAAAAGCTGATGAGCCCGGCCTACTCGCCGCTTAAAGAGCGCATCGCCGCGATCATGCCGCTCATTCTCAATCACGAACAGAAGACCGGCAAAAAGGTGATGTATGCCTTTGGCATCTCCCATGCCGATCCTGACGAGATGATGCGCAATCATGACATGGTGCTAGAGGCTGGCGGCAATTGCGCCGTGGTCAACATCAACTCGGTTGGCTTTGGCGGCATGAGCTTCTTGCGCAAGCGCTCGGGCCTCGTGCTTCACGCCCATCGCAACGGTTGGGACATCCTGACCCGCAACCCGGGCGCCGGCATGGATTTCCGTGTTTATCAGCAGTTCTGGCGGCTGCTCGGCGTCGATCAGTTCCAGATCAACGGTATTCGCGTGAAATATTGGGAGCCGGACGAAAGTTTCGTCAATTCGTTCAAGGCCGTCAGCACGCCCCTGTTTGATCCGTCCGATTGTCCGCTTCCTGTCGCCGGTTCCGGGCAATGGGGTGGACAGGCACCGGAAACCTATGAGCGCACGGGCCGCACGACGGACCTGCTTTATCTGTGCGGCGGCGGCATTGTCAGCCATCCGGGTGGCCCGGCAGCCGGTGTTCGCGCCGTGCAACAGGCATGGGAAGCAGCAGTCGCTGGCATCCCGCTTGAAACCTATGCAACGGACCATCCTGAACTTGCAGCTTCGCTCGCGAAATTCGGGAAAGGTGGCGAGTAATGTCACAGGCTTCCAACGAACTGCTGCTGTCCTACTACGGTGACGATCTCACCGGCTCGACCGATGTTATGGAAGCCATGGCTTCCAACGGCGTCGACACTGTGCTGTTCATGAATGTGCCAGACGAAGCGCTTCTTTCGCGCTTTTCACACTGCAAGGCTATCGGTCTTGCAGGCACCAGCCGCAGCGAAACGCCGGAATGGATGCAGGAAAATCTCACGCCTGCATTCAACTGGCTCAAAAGTCTGAATGCTGCGATTGCGCATTACAAAGTCTGCTCGACATTTGATTCCGCGCCACATGTCGGCAATATCGGCAAGGCCGTGGAAATCGGCAAAGCAACCTTCGATCAGGCCTATGTGCCGTTGATTGTCGGTGCGCCGCAGCTCAAGCGTTACACATCTTTCGGCAATCTCTTTGCCGCCTATCAGGGCGAAACCTATCGTATCGATCGTCATCCGGTCATGAGCTGTCATCCGGTCACACCGATGCATGAAGCCGACCTGCGCGTGCATCTGGCTCAGCAGACCGTGCTTAAAGCTGTTCTTGCTGATCTCGCAACGCTTTCAGCCACAGATGCAGATGATCGCGTAAACGCGATTGTCAAAAATGCGGACGGCATGTTGCTGTTCGACGTCGACAGCCATGAAAGCCAGTTGCAGGCAGGTGAGCAGCTCTGGCGTCTGCGTGCCCGTAAAGGCTGGTTCGTTGCTGGTTCGTCGGGTGTTGAATATGCGCTTCTGGCTGCATGGGCCAAGGCTGGACTGATCGGCGCGAAAAAAGAGTTTCCGCTTCCCGGCAAGGCTGACCGCATCGCGGTCGTTTCAGGAAGCGTCTCACCGACGACAGAACGTCAAATTCGTCACGCGACGGCATCAGGCTTTACCGGCATTGATCTTAACCCGCTCGATCTTCTCGGCGAAAACGGCAATCAGGCAATCGAAGCTGCCATTGCTGACGGCCAGAAGGCGCTCCAGCACGGCAACAGTGTGATCCTCAACACCGCCCTTGGCCCTTCGGCTGACCGAGGCACAGAAATCGACAGAATCGCAGGCAGCCGCCACAAGCTGGCCCGCAGCCTCGGCTTCATCCTCCGCAGCCTTGTCGAGCGCGAAAGGCTTACCCGCGCCGTCATTGCAGGCGGCGACACTTCGAGCCACGCATTGCGTGAATTGCATGTCGATGCACTCACCACGCTTTTGCCGCTTCCACAAACACCGGGGTCGCCGCTTTGCACGGCACACGGCGCTCACGCCGCCACCAACGGCCTCCAGATTGCCCTCAAGGGCGGTCAGGTCGGTTCTGACGGTTATTTCAGTCAGATTCGCGACGGCCTGGCCGCTTGAATCTGGAATACTCATTGACTGGTTATACCAGTTACGCTACCAAAAGTCTGGGAAGGAACTACAATCATGACAGCTATCGCTTTGTTCGGAGCGGGCGGCAAGATGGGCTACCGTCTGGCCAAGAACCTCAAAGGTTCGCGCTTTGACGTACGCCACATCGAAGTCAGCGACGCAGGCAAGGCACGCCTGAAGAACGACCTCGGCATCGACACCATCGATGTTGATGCGGGTCTTGAAGGCGTGGAAGTCGTCATTCTGGCTGTGCCGGATACCATCATCGGTAAAGTTGCTTCATCCATCGTTGACAAGCTGAAGCCGGGCACCATGGTTGTTGCACTCGACGCAGCTGCACCATTTGCCGGCCATCTGCCAGAACGCGCAGATCTCACCTATTTCGTGACCCATCCTTGCCATCCGCCGATCTTCAACGACGAAACGGACATGCAGGCAAAGAAGGATCACTTCGGCGGTCTGTTTGCAAAGCAACACATCGTTTCGGCTCTGATGCAGGGTCCGGAAGAAGCTTATGCACTGGGCGAAGAAATCGCCAAGGTCATCTGGGCACCAGTGATGCGCTCGCATCGCGTAACCGTTGAGCAACTCGCAATTCTCGAGCCCGGTCTTTCGGAAACCGTTGCAGCTTCGCTTCTGGTTGTCATGAAGCAGGCCATGGATGAAACAGTTCGTCGCGGCGTTCCTGAAGAAGCAGCACGCGACTTCCTGCTCGGCCATATGAATGTTCTCGGCGCCGTCATCTTTGGCGAAGTCCAGGGCGTATTCTCCGATGCCTGCAACAAGGCGATCGAATTCGGCATTCCTGCGCTGATGCGCGACGACTGGAAGAACGTTTTCGAACCGGAAGAAATCGCAGAAAGCATCCGTCGCATTACGTGACGTTATCCGGGAGGGCGTAATGCGCCTTCCCCTTTTTACCGCCTCTTGGGAAACGGGGCTTGATTTGGGAGGAAAATATGAAGTTTACACGCAGGACAATTGCGCGCGGTTTTGCGATTGCAGCCGTCTCGGCAACATTGGCGGGCAGCGTAGTCATGCCAGCATGGGCCGCTGATCTGATCGCAATCATCACGCCATCGCACGACAATCCATTCTACAAAGCTGAAGCCGTGGGTGCTGAAGCCAAAGCCAAGGAACTTGGCTACGAAACACTGATCCTTCAGCATGACGACGATCCAACCAAGCAGTCGCAGCTTGTCGATACGGCCATCGGTCGTGGCGCAAAGGCAATCATTCTCGACAATGCTGGCTCGGAAGCATCGATTGCCGCCGTTCAGAAGGCCAAGGATGCCAAAGTCCCTTCATTCCTGATCGACCGTGAAATCAACGCCTCAGGCGTTGCGGTGTCACAGATTGTCTCCAACAATTATCAGGGCGCCCAGCTCGGCGCGGAAGAATTCGTGAAGCTGATGGGCGAAGCTGGCAATTATGTCGAGCTGCTCGGCCGCGAATCCGACCTCAACGCTGGCACCCGCTCCAAGGGTTATCACGACGTCATCGATGAATATCCTGACATGAAGATGGTTGCGCAGCAGTCGGCCAACTGGAGCCAAACCGAAGCCTTCTCCAAAATGCAGAGCATTTTGCAGGCAAATCCTGACATCAAAGGTGTGATTTCCGGCAACGACACCATGGCCATGGGTGCGTGGGCAGCGCTTGAAGCTGCAGGTCGCAAGGACGTCATCGTTGTCGGCTTCGACGGCTCCAACGATGTCCGCGACTCCATCAAGGCCGGTGGCATCAAGGCAACGGTTCTTCAGCCAGCCTATGCTCAGGCACAGATGGCTGTCGTTCAGGCTGACGAATTCATCAAGACCGGTAAGGGCCCTGCTGAAGAAAAGCAGCTGATGGACTGCGTCCTCATCAATCCTGACAACGCAGACAAGCTCGAAACTTTCGCTTTGAAGGACTAACTCCCAAGGCTTGCGACATCGGGAGCGCCGACAAATGTTAGCGCTCCCGAAATGCTCCTAATACCGAGGATAAATTCATGTCAGTGCTGAAGTCAGCTTCCATTATCCTGCTGGCCTGCGGTGTCGCGCTTTCGGGCTGCAAAATCATCAAGACTCCGACAGCAGAAGAAGCCGCAGAAGCACGCGGCGATAATTTCAATCCCGATCGTTCGGTTGCCGACATTTGGGACTCAAAAGTTAAGCCGTTTTTTACCGAGAAAACCGCAACGCTTGATGAAGTGATGCAGGCAGCAAACACAGATGCGGATGCAGCCGGAGCGAAATACGGTCATCGCGAAAAGCAGGGCAATGCCCCCTGGACCTTTGCAGCCAGGCTTGAAGGCACAGTGGTCGCCGCTGAAACAAAGTCACGTGCCGCCTATGTCGATGTCGACAGCAATGGCGATGGCAAGGCCGATGCACGCGTGCAGATCGGGCCGACCGTTCGCGGCAGCGCAATCCGTGACAGCCTGTCCTTTGTGAATTTTAACGAGTTTCGCAATCAGATCGACTGGGCGCAATTTGGCAAGGCGTTCAACACCCGCGTCAACGATGACGTATTGTCCAAGCTGCCACGCGAAGAACTCATTGGCATGAAGGTGAAGGCCGAAGGTGCTTTCCCGTTGCCATCGAAGGGCCAGCTTCCTCTTGTGACGCCTGTTTCCATCTCTCTGGAGAAGTAAGCCATGGAGACGGAATTAAACGAGAAAAACGATATCGTCCTCAAGCTTGAGGATGTTTCGAAGGTCTATTCAGGCATTGTCGCGGTCAAGCGCGCCAATCTTGAATTGCGCCGTGGTTCGGTCAATGTGCTTGTCGGCGAAAACGGTGCGGGTAAATCCACGCTGATGAAAATCATCGCAGGCGTTGAGCGTCCGACCATGGGGAAGATTATTCTCGATGGCGAGGAAGTGTCATTCGACAGCCCTGCCGACGCGCAGAAGCGCGGCATTGCGATGATCTTTCAGGAACTGAACCTGTTTTCAAACATGACGGTGGCCGAGAATATCTTTGCCACACGCGAGATCACACGCGGTTTGCGTGGCATTGATCACAAGGCGCAGGTCGTCAAGGCCAATGAATATCTCGACCGCCTTGACGCAGGCATCAGTGCAACTACGCTCGTCGCCGATCTGCCAATCGGTCAGCAGCAGCTTGTCGAAATCGCCAAGGCTATTTCGCTCGATGCACGCATCGTCATCATGGATGAACCGACATCGGCCCTTTCTGCAGCCGAAGTCGATATTCTGTTCAAGGTGATTGCCGAGTTGAAAAGCCAGGGCGTTGCAATCGTCTATATTTCGCATCGTCTTGAAGAACTGATGCGGATTGGCGATTACATCACGGTTCTGCGCGACGGAAAAATCACCGGCCAGGAAGAGATCAAAAATATCGATACGCAATGGATTGTGCGTTCGATGATCGGCTCCGATGCCAAGGACTTCGCCAAGCCTGTGACCCACAAGATCGGTGCAGAACGGTTTCGCGCTGAAAACATCACCCTGCCGCGTGCGACTGGCGGGCTTGCAGTTGATGACGTCTCCCTGACCGTGCGCGCAGGCGAAGTTCTGGGCATTTACGGCCTTATGGGCGCGGGACGTTCCGAGTTTTTCGAGTGTGTGATGGGCCAGCATGGACACTCCACCGGCCATATCTATATCGATGGCAGGCAAGTGAAGGAACGCGATACGACCCGTCGCATCCGGCGCGGCCTTGCCCTCATACCGGAAGATCGTCAGCGCGAAGGTCTGGTACAGATTTTGTCGATTGCCAGCAATTTGACACTTGCAAGTCTTGATCGTTTGGCTCGCTTCTTCCACATCACGCCCAAGCGTGAAAAGCAGGCCATTCAACAGGCAATCAAAGACCTTTCAATCAAGGCACCAAACCCGGATTTCGAAGTCACTTCAATGTCGGGTGGCAACCAGCAGAAGGTTGTCATCGGCAAGGCGCTGATGACCAATCCGAAAGTTCTTCTGATGGACGAGCCATCGCGCGGCATCGATGTGGGTGCGAAGGCCGATGTCTTCCGCACCATGCGCAGGCTTGCTGCCGAAGGTCTCTCCATTCTTTTTTCAACCTCTGATCTGGAAGAAGTCATGGCGCTCTCCGATCGCATCGCAGTGCTCAGCAATGGGAAGCTGATTGCCATATTCGACCGCGACAAAGCGACGGAAGCCGACATTGTTGCCACATCGGCCAAGGGCCACGGGCACACACATGACAACGACCACAACAAACAAACAAGGGAACTCGCGTCATGACAGCCAACACGACGACGGCCGCCACTGACTCAACCTTTAACAGCGGCTCGGCCCTGCTGACACTGATGAAACTGAGAACCTTCATCGCGCTTTTTGCGGTGTTCATCTTCTTCTCGTTCGCAGCACCGAACTTCCTTTCAGCCGCCAACCTGATCCTGATGTCAAAGCACGTTGCGCTTAACGCATTTCTTGCAATGGGCATGACCTTCGTCATCATCACAGGCGGCATCGACCTTTCGGTCGGCTCCATTGTCGGGCTTTGCGGCATGGTTGCCGGTGGTCTTCTGATCTACGGTATCGATCTAGGCATCGGCTATACGATCTATTTCAACATCATCGAAATCTCGCTGATAACGCTGGCTGTTGGTGTCGCCGTCGGCTTCATAAACGGGCTATTGATAACCAAACTGAATGTTGCGCCCTTCATTGCGACACTCGGCACGCTTTATGTAGCGCGCGGCCTGGCACTTCTGTCCTCGGACGGTCAGACCTTCCCGAACCTCGTGGGCCGCGAAGACTTGGGCACAACCGGCTTCGCATTCCTGGGATCGGGCAGCATTCTCGGTCTTCCGGTATCGATCTGGATTCTGATCGTCGTCGCATTGGCCGCAGCCTATATCGCGCGATACACGCCGCTTGGGCGGCAGATTTTCGCCGTCGGCGGCAACGAACGTGCGGCGCGCATGTCGGGTATCCGCGTCGACCGCGTAAAGATGTTCGTTTACATGTTTTCGGGCTTCTGTGCTGCGATCGCCGGGCTTATCATCTCGTCCGAACTGATGTCGTCGCATCCGGCAACGGGTAACTCGTTCGAGCTGAACGCCATTGCAGCGGCCGTTCTCGGCGGCACTTCAATGTCGGGCGGGCGCGGCACCATTGGCGGCACAATCATCGGTGCATTCGTCATCGGTATTCTCTCCGACGGTCTGGTCATGATGGGCGTATCGTCCTTCTGGCAGATGGTCATCAAGGGCCTTGTCATCATCATTGCCGTGGTGGTTGATCAGGCACAGCGCCGCCTCCAGCAGCGCGTTACACTCATGCAAATGGCAAAAGCGGGTTAAAAATGGCAGAATTGAATGGCGCTCTCATCGGTTGTGGTTTCTTCGCAATCAATCAGATGCATGCATGGAATGATGTTTCAGGTGCCGAGATTGTGGCGATCTGCGACCGCGACCCTGAGCGGCTGAAGATTGTCGGCGATCAGTTCGGCATCGAACGCCGCTACACAGATGCAAATGCGCTATTCGCCAATGGCGGCATCGACTTTGTCGATATCGCCACCACAGTTTCAAGCCATCGTGCTCTGGTGGAACTTGCTGCCGCCCACAAGGTGCCAGCAATCTGCCAGAAGCCCTTTGCCAAGACGCTTGATGATGCAAAGGCCATGGTGAAGGTCTGCGATGAAGCAGGCATCCCGCTCATGGTGCATGAAAACTTCCGCTGGCAGACGCCTATTCAGGCCGTGCGTAAAGCGCTCGATAGCGGCGTCATCGGCACACCATTCTGGGGACGTTTCTCCTTCCGCTCGGGCTTTGACGTTTTTTCCGGCCAGCCTTATCTTGCAGAAGGCGAGCGCTTCATCATCGAAGATTTAGGCATTCATACGCTTGATATTGCGCGCTTCATTCTGGGCGATGTGACCAGCCTTGTTGCTCGCACAAAGCGCGTCAACCCGAAGATCAAAGGTGAAGATGTAGCGACCATTCTCATGGACCATGAAAATGGTGCTGCTTCTATTGTTGACGTAAGCTATGCCACCAAGCTCGAAACCGATCCTTTCCCGGAAACACTCGTTGAAATTGATGGCACCGAAGGCTCTATCCGTCTTTATCAGGGTTATCGCCTTGAAGTGATTACGCCGAACGGCACGACGGTTTCCGATGTTTCGCCAAAACTGCTCTCATGGGCCTCACGTCCATGGCACAATATTCAGGAAAGCGTCTTTGCCATTCAGCAGCATTGGGTGGACAAGCTGGAAACTCGCGAAGAAACCTCGACATCAGGTGCGGATAATCTCAAGACTTTCGCGCTTGTCGAAGCCGCCTATGACAGTGCCGGAAGCGGCAAACGCATCGACATTACGGCGCTGCTCAAATGAGCAGCGTCGATCCCTTCCTGCTCTATGGAACGCGTGAAGCCGAAGCTCGACCGACGCATCTAAAAGCGGGCTTGCTTGGCCTGGATTTAAGCGATGGCAATCTACGAACCATCAAATACGATGGCGTCGAGGTTCTGCGCGCTGTTTCCTATCTGGTGCGGGATCGCGACTGGGGAACCTATAACCCGGAAATCCATAATCTGAATGTCGAGCAAAACGACAGCGGCTTTATCGTCACCTATCAGGCACGTTGCGAAGGCCCGGATGTGACCCAACTCATCATTGATGTTCGCATTCAGGCAGAGATTGGCGGCACGCTCACTTTCGATGCCGTAGCGAATACAACGACAGGCTTTGAAACCAACCGTTGCGGCTTTTGCATCCTGCATCCAATCGTCGGCGTTGCAGGCGCACCTGTGAGCGTCGAGCATGTAGACGGTACACTCAAGAACACCCGCCTGCCCGATCTGATCGAACCGTGGCAGCCTTTCAAGGACATGCGCGCGATCACTCATGAGGCCATGCCCGGCGTTACGGCCGAATGTCGCATGGAAGGCGATACGTTTGAGATGGAAGATCAGCGCAACTGGTCCGATGCATCTTACAAGACCTATGTACGTCCGCTGGCTTTGCCATGGCCTTACCAGATCGAAGCCAAAAAACCCCAGCATCAGCGCATCGTGCTTAATATTCACGACACGCGCAAAGCAGCATCACAAGCGGGCACGATTGCGGAGCCAGTGAGCATCTCGCTTGGTGATGTAAGCGGCAGAATGCCGAGTATCGGCATTATCATCACACCGGAAGAAGCCAAAGCAAGCCTTGCTGCAATTGATCTGTTGCAGGAAATTGGCCCGCAGGATTTGTTGTTTCATTACGATCCGCTGGCAGGGCACAAAGGTTCAGCCTTTGCCGATTTTGCAGCCTTGGCTGCGAAGCATAGTGGGCGCGTTTCGCTCGAAATTGCATTGCCTTGCGAGAAGCCGCTCATTGATGAGACGAAGACCATCGCTTCTGACATGAAGGCGGCTGGTTTTACCCCGGATTCAATCATTGTTTCACCGGCTATAGACCGGCAGTCAACACCGCCCGGCAGCGAATGGCCACCCTGCCCCCCGCTCGAAGATGTCTATGCGGCAGCAAGAGCAGCCTTCCCGAATGCGCGGCTTGGCGGCGGAATGCTGAGCTATTTCACCGAACTTAATCGCAAGCGCGTTCCGGGCGAGCTTATTGATTTCGTCACCCATTGCACCAATCCAATTGTTCATGCCGCTGATGATCTGAGCGTTATGCAAACACTGGAGGCGCTGCCTTTCATTACCCGTTCGGTGCGGGCTATCTACGGCGACAAGCCCTATCGCATCGGGCCGTCGACCATCCCCATGCGCCAGAACCCTTATGGCAGCAGGACGATGGAAAACCCGAATGGCAAGCGGATTGCGATGGCCAATCGCGATCCGCGCCATAATGGGAAGTTCGCGGAAAGCTTCGCATTGGCCTATGCCATATCGGTGCTGAATGCTGGTCTCGACAGCCTTACGCTTTCAGCCCTCACCGGACCTTTCGGACTCATTGCGGGCGATAATGAACCGGTCGCTATCGGTAACAAGCGTCCTTTGTTCAATGCTGTAAAAGTGCTTGCACAGCTTGCCGGGAAAAACTTCAGGCTGTGTCAGTCTTCACGTCCATCGGACGTTTTAGCAATGGCTGTCGAAGAAAAGGTCTGGCTCGTCAATATTACACCACATGAACAGGATGTGGTCATTGCAAGTGGCAAGACAATAACTTTGCCACCTTATGCGTTCAGTTGAGCATGAGCTAAAAAACGGGCCAATGGCCCGTTTTTTCATTTAGACACTCGGATATTGAGCGTCCGTCACATGCTCCATCCAGTCGACGACTTTACCGTCGAGCTGCTCCTGAATGGCAATATGAGTCATCGCATTTTTGGGTGACGCACCATGCCAATGCTTTTCATTTGGCTCAAACCAGACGACATCGCCGGGGCGGATTTCTTCAATCGGGCCACCTTCGCGCTGAACAAGGCCAAGTCCAAAGGTCACAATCAGTGTCTGACCAAGCGGATGTGTATGCCATGCAGTACGAGCACCCGGCTCAAATGTCACTGTTGCAGCTGCAGCACGCCGCGCATCATTGGGCGAAAACAAAGGATCGATGCGAACCTTGCCCGTGAACCAGTCTGCCGGGCCAACACCGGATGGCACAGATCCATTTCTTTTGATTTCCATAGCGTTCTCCTGTCCGAACATAAGATAGCGCCATGACATGGCAAAGAAATAGCAAAACGCCGATCTAGAGCGCATCCCGAAAAGTGTGAAACGGTTTTCGGACAAAGATGCGCGTTAAAACAAATGATTAGAGCGCTAATCTGGTTCAATCAGATCAGCGCTCCAATCACCGGCGTTTATCAATTTGATTTGAATGCGTTAGCGCCGTTTCGCTGGAGTATTTCCGAGCTTCATGCCGTGGCGCTTGCCAAGTTCGGCAATTACCAATTCCAGCTCCTGCGCCTTCCGAGCAGCATCCCAGCCAAACTCCACTGCAAGAATATCGGCAATTGCCACAAGATTGGCACTCGACAGCGCGCCGTCAATCGCCAGCGTCGTGCGCCGCAGAACCACGTCGGAGAGATGCACGACAAGCTCATTGCGCGCAATCCACGCAATTTCCGCTCGACTGACGCTGTCCGTATCGGGCAGAAGTGTAGTACCAACCTTTGCCTCATCCTGAATGATCGGCAAGGCCGTCGTGCCATAACGCTGCAAAAGTGTCTCGACTCGTTCAGCACCAAGCCCGGTTTCTTTGGCGTGTTTCGCCACCCAAGCGGCGCGTGCGCGGTCATCGGCCGGGTAGTCCTTGCCGCCACCGATGGTCAAAGTGCGCGTTGATTTGAGACGCTCGCGGCCAAACCGCTTGAGCACCGTATCTGCCACTTCTTCCGCAAAGCCACGGAACGTGGTCCACTTGCCGCCAACCAGCGAAATGATCGGGAACGGACGGCCTGTATCCGGCTCAATAACCGGTGCGGAATGATCGCGGCTGATCAGCCCCGGTTCCGACGCATTGGACGCAGGCAGCGGACGAATGCCGCTATAGGTGTAAACGATCTGGCTGCGATCGAACTTCAGCTTCGGCAGCAGCGAACGCAGGCTTTCAATGAAATAATCGATTTCCTTGTCTTCCGCGAAAACCTCATCCGGATTGTTTGCCGGAATATCCGTCGAACCGACCAGCGCCAGACCATGATAATCATAGACAAGACAGATACGACCATCATCCGCCTCGAAATAAATCATCCGGCCCTTCAGGCTCTTCACCAGCTCGGGATGATCAATGAGGATATGCGACCCCTTGGTGCCGCCGATCATCTTGGTTTCTTTACCAAGCGCCGCATTGACATGATCGATCCACGGACCAGCCGCATTGATAACGATCTTCGGCTTAACCGAGAAAGTCGCGCCATCCGGCCCTTCAAAGCTTACTGCGCCGTCGTTGGCTGCAACAATTGCCGTGAAATTGGCTGCTGCACTTTTCGGGTTAGCCTTCAGGCCATCACTGATAAGCTCATAAACCAGACGTTCTGGCTTACTCACCCATGCATCATAATAAATGCCACCACCAACGATAGACGGTGTCATATAAGGCATTTCCTTCAAGGCACTCTTCTTGAAGAGAAAATTATGCTTTGGCATCACGCGTTCACGCGCACCAAAATAATCGTAAAGCCCGAGGCCGATTTTGATCAGCACGGCACCACGGCTGCGTGGTGCGGTCGTTGAGCCGAACAGGGTACGAAGCGCTGCGGGAATACCCTTGGTCCACGAGAAAACCGGGATGAAGGTCGGTAGCGGCTGGACATTATGCGGCGCGTTTTTCAGCAGGATATTGCGCTCGACCGTCGATTGCGCCACGAGGCCAAATTCACCGGTTTCGAGATATTTGAGACCGCCGTGAATAAGGCGCGACGGGGCCGCACTCGTGCCGGAGCCAAAATCGCCTTTATCGACGATGAAACAGCTCACGCCCTGCTCACTCAGATCACGATAAAGGCCCGCGCCGTTGATGCCCGCCCCCAGAATGAGCACGTCAACACCATCAGTTTCGAGCTGGCTGATGCGGTTCTTCATATGGGCACTGTTTACGAAATCGTTCATTTCACTGTCTTCGCTGTATTTCAATCTGTAAGCGCGTCAATTTTCGGCCAGATTGGCCCCATCGCAGCGGCAATTTCCCTGAACAGCGCATAACGCTTTTCATATTGCTCGCTGCGTGCGGAATCCGGAACATAAGTTCGGCCAATCGCATCAAGATCGCGCGGGTCGCTGTAAACGTCAGAGAAAACACCTGCACCCTTGCCCGCACAAAGTGCGGCGCCCCATGCTGCCGCTTCATCCGTTTCGGTCACTGTGACCGGCATACCCAAAACATTTGCAAACATCTGCGCGAATGATGGGCTGCGCGAAACGCCACCAGTCAGGCGCGCTGCAGAAATTTCAAAGCCGTCTTTCAGATGGTCGACGTGGATGCGATGATTGAAGGCAATGCCTTCCCAGACTGCGCGCAGCATATCACCACGTTCCTGCCAGCCGCGAAGACCGAAGAACGCACCACTCGCCATGGCACCGTAAGGCGAGCCGAACAGATAAGGATGGAATAGCGCTGTCGAAGGCTTGGCCAGTGCGGCATCAATTTCCGGGCGCAGCATGTCATGGATCGAGCGGCCGGTTTCTTCAGCTTCACGACGTTCCGCCGGGCAGAGCTTATCGAGGAACCAGTCGTAATTTGCGGTGGAAGCAGGCGAAATGGACATGTTGTTCCATTCGCCCGGTGCAATGCCATTGCGGCAGAACCAGCTCTTATCGACGTTGGGCTTGGATGACAGCGTTTCATTGATCGAATAGGTGCCAGCCACGACCGCAACTGTACCAATCTTAAGACCGCCAACACCGAGCGCCGAGGCCGTCACATCATGCAAGCCGCCAACAACGGGCGTTCCAGCAACAAGGCCGGTTCGGCTCGCGCATTCCTGAGAGACCCCTCCAACGATTTCATCCGAGCGCGACATTGGAGGCAACGCATCCCAAAGTGCTTCGAGGCCAAAAAGCTTGAGTGCGTCTTTGGAATAGTCTTGCGTTTTGTAATCAGTGAAAGATGTCGATGCCTCAGTGCGGTCAGTGCCGACTTCGCCCGTCAGGCAGAAGCGCAGCCAGTCCTTGCAGGCAATCACATGACCGATGCGCCCATAGCGTTCCGGCTCGTTTTCCTTGACCCAGGCCAGAATAGCGGAGGGAGCCGAAGCGTGTGGTAACTGACCGGTGATAGCAATCGACTGATCTGCAACAGGGCTGCTCACCCAGCGTTCGGCCACGTCAACGGCACGGCTATCGAGCGACAGAATGCCTTTGCCGAGCGGGTGGCGATCCTTATCGAGCATGTAGATACCGTCGCCGTGCGCGGTTGTGGCAATGGCGAGAATATCAGAGGCAGGGCGTCCGCTTTTTGCGAGTGCTTCGACAATTGCATCCGCAGTCGCATTCCAGAATTCATCCATATCGCGCTCAACATGACGAGCTTTTGGAAAATATTGCGGTACGCGGCGGCGGGCAACGGCAAGCGTCGTTCCATCAACGTCGAATATTACGGCCTTGGTGACGGTCAGTCCGCTATCAATTCCCAACAGAGACGGCATGGATCGTATTTCCTGATATGTATGCGATGAAGTACTGAGGCTTATTCTCTTGTTCCGCCAGAACTGGCGATAACCACATTGATGTTCTGCGACTGCATGCGTTCGATATGTTCATGCGGCGTCTTGTCATCGACAACGACAACATCGAAATCACTCAGCGCGCCGAAATTATGCAGTGCCCGGCGCTCAAACTTTGAGTGATCGACAAGCAGCACGCGCTTTGCAGCGCAATCAAGCATGGCGCGTTTGGTTTCGACCATTTCCGGCGACTGGTGAAACAACAGATCGTCGGTAATGGCAGCAATCGAAATGAACGCCACATCGGCCCGCAGGCGACGGATTTCATGGATCGTCATGCCACCGACAAAGGCATTGCACCAGTTATAAAGCTGTCCACCGAGACCGAGCAGCGTGACATCTTTCATATCGCGCACTTCATTCATCAGGATCAGCGAATTGGTAATGGCAGTCAGCGGCCCCTTGCCCGGAAGATAAGGCACCATCTGGAGAACGGTTGTAGAATCGTCGAAGAAGATGGCCTGGCCCGGCTCTACGAACTGCATTGCCGCTTCGGCAATGCGCTTTTTCTCTTCGGACTGGCGTGCGACGCGATAAAGGTCGCTCGCTTCAATGAGACTTGTCGGTGCTGCGGAAACAACGCCGCGCGCCTTGCGAAACAGACCGCGACTGACGAGTTCGTCAACATCTCTGTGCGCAGTCATCAGGCTGATGCCGAAACGCTCGGTGAGATCCTCGATCCTTACCGATCCTTCGGACATAATCATTTCAGCAATTTGCTGGCGGCGAACCAATTGACGTGCATGCCGACTATCGTTCGGCACCTGCTCCGTCATCAGGTTTTCAATGCTTGCTTTATTGCTTGTAACCATGCCTATCACTCGCCCCCAGCCCGCTCAATTTATTGACCGGTTCCGATTCATAGCATCGGTACGAAAAATTGGATGGGGCACGGAATTGGATCCGCGCCCCATCCACACAGTTCTTACTGTTCGAGAACGAACGGAGCAGTGTACTTGTCAACATTGTCCTTGGTGATCAGGAAGCAATCGAAAAGCTGCTTTTCCTGGTCAACGCCGGTCTTGCCGGTCTTGATGAAGTTGTCGGCCTGCTTGACAGCAGCTTCCGAGAAGATCGCAACTGGCTGCAGAACGGTGTACTGAAGTTCACCAGCCTTGATCGCAGCAACTGCGTCCGGCGAACCGTCGAAACCACCAACCTTGACCTTATCGAGCTTGCCAGCCTTCTTCAGAGCAGCAATTGCACCGAGAGCCATTTCGTCGTTACCGGAGATAACGCCGATGATGTCCGGGTTTGCCTGAAGCAAAGCCTGCATCTTGTCGTGGCCCTGAGTACGGTTCCAGTTGGCAACGTCCTGACCAGCCTTTACGAGGTCTGGGTACTGCGAAAGAACGGTTTCATAGCCGTTCGAACGAGTGGCAGCATTGTTGTCCGATGGCGAACCGAACAGTTCAACATACTTGCCTTCTTCACCAACGCTCTCAACCCACTGCGTTGCACCAAGTGCAGCACCCTGTGCGTTGTTGGAAACGAGCTGCGCCTTGGCAAGGCCTTCCTGGTTGATTTCAGCATTCACGAGGAACACTGGAATGCCGGCTGCGACAGCGCGCTTGACTGCACCGACCGAACCGTCAGCATTTGCCGGGTCGAGAATGATCGCAACCGACTTGTTGGTGATCGCTGTGTCGATCAGGTTGCTTTCGGTGTTGGTGTCGCCCTTGTGACCGCCAACAACAGCCGAATAGCCGAGGCCTTCAGCGGTCTTCTTGGCGATTTCGCCTTCGGTGTACCAGTATGGGTTGGAAGGATCGTTGACCACGATTGAGATCAGACCTTCAGCCCATGCGGTGCTCGCGATAAGCGGCAATGCTGCAGCAGCAGCAAACAGAACGCGCATACCCTTCTTAAACATGTCTCACTCCCGTAAATATTATCGTTGAGTTATGCCGGTTGCCCGGCGTTACCATTTCCAGTGGGCGAGATTTCAAACTGATATCGCCGTCTTGGAACCTTTCGATACCCCCGAAGAACCGGCTCCGCCCGGAACGGTGAGCGGAGCCGTAATTATCAACGCCGGGAATATTGAATGCTGTTGAGCAGAACTGCGAGCACGATAACCGCACCGGTAAATACAGTCTGCCAGTAGGACGATACGCCAATGATCACGAGGCCATCGGAGAGGAAACCGATAACGAAGGCGCCCAGAAGCGTGCCCAGAATTGTACCGCGACCACCCGTCAGTGCTGCACCGCCGATCACAACAGCGGCAATTGCCGTCAGCTCGTAAGTTGTGCCTGCGGTCGGACCAGCCGAAGTCAGCTGCGAGGACAGAACCAGACCAGCGATTGCCGCACAAATGCCCGAAATCACATAGACCGAAATCTGCACGCGCTTGACTGGAACACCGGAAAGTTCGGCTGCACGTTCATTGCCACCCGAAGCATAGAGCCAGCGGCCAAATGCGGTGCGGTTGAGCACGACTGCTACGATGATGGCGAGAACAGCAAGCACGAGAACGCCAATCGGCACACCAAAAAGCGTGTTGAAGCCGAGCCATTCAAAGCCGGTATTGCCGAGTTCCGGACGACCACCGAGATTGTTGTAGGTCAGACCATTGGTCATCAGAAGTGCGACACCACGCGCGCAATAAAGCACACCGAGCGTCGCCACGAAGGCTGGAACACGCAGATAAGCGATCAAAACGCCGTTCACTGCACCAACAAATGCGCCCAGTGCACAGGTGATGAGGACAACCGCCCAAACCGGGAAATAAAGGATGACGCCCAGCTCCGGAATATTGACGCCTTGCATAAGGAAGCCAGCGACAACGCCCGCAAGACCAAGTGTAGAACCGACCGAAAGATCAATACCGCCATTGAGAATAACCAGCAGCATACCAATCGCCAGCAAGCCGAAAATGGCCACATGCGATGACATGATGAGGAAGTTATTGACGGTAAAGTAATAAGGCGAAAGGAACGAGAAGGCTGCGATGATCGCGATCAGCGCAAAAAAAGCACGACCTTCGAGCAGCAAATGCACGATGCTGGTTTTCCGCTTCGCTCCATTCGGAGCCGCTTTTTCTTTTGTAGTCGTGACTGACATTCTATCAGTGCTCCATAACTATTTAATGGCCGACCATAGATTCGCCCGAGGCGGCCATGATCTTTTCCTTGGAGACATCGGAGCCGAATTCGGCCGAGATGCGTCCACGGTGCATAACGATGATACGATGAGCGATGCTGAGGCATTCGCCGACTTCGGATGTCGTATAAACGACTGCAAGCCCGTCCTTGGCCTTTTCGGCCAGTAGCTTGAACACTTCTGCCTTGGCGCCAATATCGATACCGCGGCTTGGTTCATCCAGAAGGATAACCTTCGGCTCAGTCGCCAGCATCTTGCCGATAACGACCTTCTGCTGGTTGCCGCCAGACAGCGAACCGATTGCGGCTTCGCCACCATCCGTCTTGATGTGAACATTCCTGATCGACTGATCGACGATGTTCTTTTCACGCTTCGTCGAGGTGAAAAGGCCTTTCGTCATTTCGCCAATGCTTGCCAGCGAAAGATTGCGGCCAACCGTCATCGTCTGCACAAGACCATCACGCTGACGGTCTTCCGGCACCAGAACCAGACCCTGATCAATGCGCTGAGCAATCGTGAGGCCTGCCACATCCCTGCCTTCAAGCAGAATGCTGCCCGAATTGGCCTTGAGGCGACCTGCAACCGTTTCAAGAAGTTCGGTACGACCTGCACCCATCAGACCGTAAATACAAACGATCTCACCGGCACGCACATTCAGCGACATATTATCGACAAGCGCAAAATCACCGGACTTGTCCTGAACCGTCAGACCTTCCACGGAAAGCGCGACATCTCCCCATTCGTAACCGGTAGGAGGCGAACCAAGATCGAAGTTTTCGCCGACCATGTTGCGAACGATCCATTCCAGATCAATCTCAGCACGCGGTGCATAAGCGGTCATTGCACCATCGCGCAGAACCACGGCATGATCGGTGATCTGCAGGGCTTCTTCGAGATGATGGGAAATGTAAACAATCGCCACGCCACGCGCTGTCAGATCACGGATGACCTTGAACAGCACTTCCACTTCCGAAGCGCTTAGCGCTGAAGTCGGCTCATCCATGATCAGAATACGGGAATTGACCGAAAGCGCACGCGCGATTTCGACAACCTGCTGTTGACCAAGGCGAAGCTCTTCAACCGGGGTCAGCGGATCGATGTCTTCTTCGAGTTCTGCCAGAAGTTCGCGGGTCAGGCGTTCTTCTTCTGCAAAATTGACGCCCGTTGCACCGCGAATTTCGCGTCCCATGAAGATGTTGTCACGCACATTCATATTGGGCGCGAGACTCAGTTCCTGATGGATGATCGAAATACCACGGTCGCGTGCTTCGGTTGAAGAGTTGAACACAACCGGCTCACCATCGAGAACAATCGTGCCAGAAGTCGGCTGGATGACACCCGACAGAACCTTCATCAGTGTCGACTTGCCAGCGCCGTTTTCGCCAAAAAGCGTGGTGACCTGACCGCGACGGATTTCGAAGTTCACGCCCTTGAGCGCATTGATACGCCCATAAGCCTTGGCAACATCATGTGCGGAAAGAACGACTTCGCCGTGCTTGCCTTCAATTGTCTTTCTGTCAGGGCTCATTTTACTTCAAGCCCCACTGGCGTAACCAGCCAGTTCTTCGGATTGACCAGCTTGAAAACGCCAGTCACTGAAACCGTCTTGCCAACGAGATTGTTGACGTCAACACCCTCGAGAACCTGCTTCTTCATCTCATTATTGAGTGCAGAGCCGGCATTCTGGAATTCGATCTGATTCTTGAACTGGCCAAATTCAATTGTGCCGGTCGCATCGCGCAGATCGGTGCCGTTTACCGCCGGACCAGTCTGGACGCGGATTGCCATGCCTTCAGGGAAACCATCGACCTTGATGACATTATAATTCGACTTACGCTCTTCAACAGTGCCAGTGAACTTGACCGGGATAACCGGGTTCACACTACCTACACCATATTTCTTGCCAGCGGCATCCTTGTCGGCAACAAGTGCGGTGCCAACTTCGACCGCTTCCGCGGCGCGCTCTTCAACGCTTGCCTTGACCTTCGGAAACTCAGCAGCACCATAGGCTTCAGGGGAGAAGACCTGCTGGCGCACATCGGCATCAGAACCGATCTTCACGACCTTGGTGTCAAATCCAATCGCACCGACAACCAACACCGCAGCGACCACACTCCAAAGGACTGCACGGTTCAGCCTGGCTGGCTTCTGTGAAACTTGATTAGCTTGTGTACTCATAATCAAACGCCTTCAGCAAATTCTGCCGGATTGTCGTTGTAAAAAAACGGATTACGCGGCTGGATTTACACCGCTACTAGACTGCACCTGCGATAACGCACCGGCTAGCGACGGCTAAACGGATTTTCGCACAGGCGGCCATGGGAGTGAGAAATTTAATCATAACGATCCTCCACATAGTTCCCTGGCTCCGACCCTCCGCGCAGCATGGAAACAGATGCGCCGCGACCATATGCTATGATAGCGGCATGTTATCAACTTCAATAATCATGTTATAAACACCAATATCTGTCAATCAGCTGTTTTTGAAACTCGCCCCGTTTCATACAATTGCGGGCCAAAAACTCACAATACCGCCGGGAAATTCAGTATCAAAAGATAGCCTTCGATGATGGACACTGTGGGACAAGCTTGTTTCCGCAGAACATCGCTCAGGCTAGAAATATCTAAATTATTTCTTTAAAAACAATGATATAATTTCCCAGCACCCTATAGTCAGTGTCATTGTATCGACTAAATCCTATGAGAATGACTGAGGCTGAGGTTCAGGAATCTCGCTACAATCACCTTTTGGTGAAAAAAAATGCTTATCAACGAAAATTTTACAGACAGCTCGATATCGTTATGTTATCTCGATCATACGCAATCGCTCTTTTTCATTAAAACAAGAGCCGCGAGCGACAGAATTATAGTCGCGGGAGGAATCCAAATGTCCCTGAATGAGCACTTTGGGAAAGCGTATTTCAGTCATGCGTGGTAAGGGTGATATAATCATCGGTATCGACGCGGGCACATCCGTCGTCAAGGCAGTGGCGTTCGATCTTAGCGGTCGTCAACTGGAATCGGCGGCTGTCCGCAATACATACGAAACCGGAGAACATGGTGCCGCGACTCAGTCTTTGTCCCAGACATGGGAAGATTGTGTAAGTGCATTGCGCGGCCTGTCAGAAAAAGTCCCTGGCCTGAGCGCTCGCACCGCCGCCATTTCCGTCACCGGTCAGGGTGATGGCACATGGCTTGTCGGACGCGATAATAAGCCGGTCGGCGATGCTTGGATCTGGCTTGATGCCCGCGCTGCCAATACAGTTACGAAGCTTGCTGCAGGCCCGATGAACCGTGCGCGCTTTGAAGCGACCGGCACCGGCCTCAATACCTGCCAGCAAGGTACACAGATGGCGCATATGGACAGTTTCGTACCGGAACTGCTCGATAATGCCGAAGTCGCCCTGCACTGCAAGGACTGGCTTTATCTCAATCTCACCGGCGTCCGCGCCACAGACCCCTCGGAAGCCAGTTTCACATTCGGCAACTTCCGCAACCGTCAGTATGACGATGTGGTTATTGAAGCGCTCGGCCTTAAAAAGCGCCGTGGTCTGTTGCCCGAAATCGTGGACGGCACTCTGACGCAGCATCCGCTATCCCCCGAAGCAGCAACTGCCACAGGTCTTCTGGCTGGAACGCCGGTGAGCCTTGGCTATGTCGATATGGTGATGACGGCGCTTGGCGCTGGCGTTTATTGCGGCACCGCGGATGCGGGCTGCTCGACTATCGGATCGACCGGCGTGCATATGCGCGCAAAGCCTGTTTCCGACATTCACCTGAATGCAGAAGGCACAGGTTACGTTATTGCCCTGCCAATCCCGGGTATCGTCACGCAGGTTCAGACCAATATGGGTGCGACGATCAATATTGACTGGATTTTGCAGATTGCCGCCGATCTCATGTCGACCGCAGACAAAAAAGTCTCGCTGAGCGACCTGATCCCCCGCCTTGATGAATGGTTCAATGCAAGCCGCCCCGGTGCGTTGCTTTATCATCCTTATATCTCCGAGGCTGGAGAACGCGGACCGTTCGTCAACGCTTTTGCGCGTGCAGGCTTTATCGGCCTTTCAAGCCGCGACCGTTTCCCCGAACTGGTGCGCTCGGTCGTTGAAGGGCTCGGCATGGCAACACGCGATTGCTACGCCGCCATGGGCGGAATGCCAGCGGAACTACGCATCACAGGTGGTGCGGCACGTTCGCATGCGCTTCGCAGCACGCTTTCGGCAGCCGTCAATGCGCCGGTTCGTGTTTCCTCGCGTGAAGAAGCAGGTGCTGCAGGTGCTGCAATGATGGCCGCAGTCGCAATTGGCGCTTATCCAAACATGGATGATTGCATCGCCGAATGGGTCGCGCCTTTGCTGGGAGCCGGTGAAGCACCCGACGCCGTGCAGGCACAGCGCTACACGGAACTGTTCGGCGCTTATAAGGACGCCCGACTGGCGCTGGCGCCAATCTGGGACAAACTTGCAGCTGATCGGTAATTCGACAGTCGGCTGAGATGACATATTATTTTGCCGGAATTCCGGCATCCGAAGGAGCATGAAATGGCTGAACCGGAAACCTGCGATCTGTTTGTGATTGGCGGCGGTATCAATGGTGCGGGCGTTGCTCGCGATGCGGCTGGGCGCGGCCTCAAGGTTGTGCTGGCGGAAAAAGACGATCTCGCGGAAGGCACCTCGTCGCGCTCCGGTAAACTTGTGCATGGCGGCTTGCGTTACCTCGAATATTACGAATTCCGTCTTGTGCGCGAAGCTTTGATCGAGCGCGAAGTTCTGTTGAACGCCGCACCGCATATCATCTGGCCGATGCGTTTTGTTCTGCCACACAGCCCGCAGGATCGCCCGGCATGGCTCGTGCGTCTTGGCCTGTTCCTCTACGACCATCTCGGCGGTCGCAAGAAACTACCCGGCACCCGCACGCTTGATCTGAAGCGCGACCCGGAAGGCACGCCGATTCTCGATCAATATACCAAGGGCTTCGAGTATTCCGATTGCTGGGTGGATGACGCTCGCCTCGTCGTTCTGAATGCTGTTGGTGCCGCTGAAAAAGGCGCGACCATTCTGACCCGCACGCCGGTTACATCTGCGCGTCGCGAAAAAGGCGGCTGGATTGTTGAAACCAAAAACCGCGATACCGGCGAAGTGCGCAGCTTCCGCGCGCGTTGCATCGTCAATTGCGCAGGCCCATGGGTGACTGACGTTATCACCAATGTCGCTGGATCAAACTCTTCACGCAATGTGCGTCTGGTCAAGGGCAGCCATATCATCGTGCCAAAGTTCTGGTCGGGTGCGAATGCCTATCTGGTTCAGAACCACGACAAGCGCGTGATCTTCATTAATCCCTATGAAGGCGATAAGGCGCTCATCGGCACCACCGATATCGCTTATGAAGGCCGCGCCGAAGACGTCAGCGCGGATGAGAAAGAAATCGATTACCTGCTCACCGCAGTAAACCGCTATTTCAAAGAAAAGCTGCGTCGCGAAGACGTGCTGCACAGCTTCTCCGGCGTGCGTCCGCTGTTCGATGACGGCAAGGGCAACCCATCGGCTGTTACCCGCGACTATGTTTTCGATCTGGATGAGACCAGCGACGCCCCTCTCCTCAACGTGTTTGGCGGCAAGATCACCACATTCCGCGAGCTCGCAGAACGCGGTATGCATCGTCTCAAGCACATCTTCCCGAGTATGGGCGGAGACTGGACGCATGATGCACCATTGCCGGGCGGCGAAATCGCCAATGCCGACTTTGAGACTTTTGCAAACAGCCTGCGTGACAGCTACCCATGGATGCCACGCAAACTGGCTCTGCATTATGGTCGTCTCTATGGTGCGCGGACCAAAGACGTAGTTGCAGGTGCATCTGATCTTAACGGTCTTGGACAGCATTTCGGCGGCAATCTCTATGAGGCTGAAGTCCGCTATCTCGTGTCGAAAGAATGGGCGAAGACGGCAAATGATATCCTCTATCGCCGCACCAAGCACTATCTGCACCTGACCGAAGCCGAACGGGCCGCATTCATTGCATGGTTCGACAACGCTAAAGTTTCTGCTTGAGGTTATCATGGCCCTTACGCTTTCGCTGAACACCAATCCGCTTGTGAACCGCTTTGCAGAGCCGGATGATCTGATCGAGACCGTTGCGCGCGACCTGCGCCTGCGCGATCTGCAGCTCACGCACGAGTTCATCAATCCGAGCTGGCAGGCTTCCACCATTCGTCGCCTGACGCGCGATATGGACAAGGCTTTGCAGCGTACAGGCGTCCGCGTGACCTCTGGCATGACTGGCCCTTATGGTCGTCTCAACCATTTCGGCCACCCGGATGCGGAAGTGCGCCGCTATTACATCGACTGGTTCAAGACATTTGCCGATATAATCGGCGATCTCGGCGGCAAGTCGGTCGGCACACAGTTTGCGATTTTCACCTATAAGGATTTTGACAATCCTGAACGCCGCGAAGATCTTATCAAGATCGCTATCGACTGCTGGGCAGAAGTTGCCGAACATGCGAGCGGCGCAGGTCTGGAATATGTCTTCTGGGAACCAATGAGCATTGGCCGCGAATTTGGCGACACAATTGCTGAGAGCATCAAGCTTCAGGATCGCCTCACGGCTGCCAATATGGCAATCCCCATGTGGATGATGGCCGACATCGACCATGGCGATGTGACCTCGTCGAACCCGGACGATTTCGATCCGTATGCATGGGCGCGTGCCGTGCCGAAGGTCTCACCGATCATCCACATTAAGCAGAGCCTTATGGATAAGGGTGGTCATCGTCCTTTCACGGCAGCCTTCAATGCAAAAGGCCGTATTCAGCCCGAGCCGCTGCTCAAGGCGTTCGCCGAAGGCGGTGCTGTGGACAATGAAATCTGCCTTGAGCTGTCGTTCAAGGAACGCGAGCCAAACGACCGTGAAGTTATTCCGCAAATTGCGGAAAGTGTGGCCTTCTGGGCACCGCACATTGACACGGGTGCACGCGACTTGAAAATATAACCTCAAGAAAAGAATAAAGAATCGGGAGCAGGCAGCGCGAAAATGGCAGATTCAGACGATTCCTTAGCCCTTCGTGCAGCCTGGCTCCATTTCATTGCTGGTATGACCCAGTCAGCGGTTGCAAAACGGCTCGGAATACCTTCCGTGAAAGCCCACCGCCTCATTGCCAAGGCGGTCGCAGACGGTGCGGTTAAGGTAACAATCGACGGTGATATCACCGAATGCATCAACCTCGAAAACCAGCTCGCCGAACAATATAATCTCGAATATTGCGAGGTAGCACCTGATCTCGGCGAAGAAGCCTTACCGCTCCTATCCCTAGGTAATGCTGGTGCAGAATTTCTGCGCCGCGAAATCGAGCATGGCGATCATGAAGTGATCGGCCTTGGCCATGGCCGCACGCTTTCAGCAGCCGTCAATCACATGCCGCGCGTGGCGGCCAAGGATTTGCAGTTTGTATCGCTGCTCGGTGGTCTGACACGAAATTTCGCTGCCAACCCACATGATGTGATGCATCGCATTGCCGAGAAGACAGGCAGGCCCGCTTATGTGATGCCGGTGCCTTTCTTTGCCAACACGGCTGAAGATCGCGAAGTGCTGCTGGCGCAAAAGGGTGTCACCAGCGTCTTTGAAATGGGGTGCCGCGCGGAGCTGAAAATCGTCGGTATCGGCACAGTCGACGCACACGCGCAGCTCGTCACATCCGGTGTGATCGACCTCTCCGAAATGGAAGAGATCGCGGTGCGCGGTGCCGTCGGTGAAATGCTTGGGCATTTCTTCGATATCAACGGCACGCGGCTTGAAACTGGCCTGACGGCTCGCACCATCGCGGCATCGGTGGAAAATGCCGATATGAGCCGTATCATCGGACTTGCGGGCGGTCTTTCCAAAGCCGACGCTATCCGCGCAGTCCTCAAAAGCGGTCGCCTTTACGGGCTGATCACCGATGAACGCACCGCAAAGGCGCTATTGCAGTAAAAACAGCATCGATCAACAAAATATCACAAAATCACATTTTATATGGATTGTTTTGTGATTTTGTGATTTAAGTTTGTGCAATAAACAAACATGCTCTGGGATCGGAAATTCCGTGAAACGCGACGAACGAAGACAGGCGATCATCAATCTGCTGATTGAAAATCATGCGGTCGATCTCGATGATCTTTCCGAGCGTTTTGCAGTTTCCAAGATGACCATCCATCGCGATCTGGATTCGCTTGAAGAATCCGGTGTGCTGCGCAAAGTGCGTGGTGGCGCGACTATGGATGCGGGTTCTCAGTTTGAAAGCGATTTCCGTTTTCGTGTCCAACAAGACAATGAAGCCAAGATCGAGATGGGCCGCGCAGCTCTCGAGCTCATTGAGCCCGGCATGACCGTGATGATCAATGACGGCTCCACCGCTGCGGTTCTCGGCAGCATGCTGGTTGAAAAGCGTCCGCTGACGGTGATCACCAACAATGCGGTTATCATCGAAAATCTCAAGGGCGAAGGCGGCATCAACCTGATCGCGCTCGGCGGCGTATTCTCGGCAAAGTTCAATGCGTTCTTTGGCTTGCTGACCGAGGAGGCCCTATCAAAACTCAGCGCAGATATTGCCTTCATTTCCGCGCCTGCGGTCAATGGACGTCTCGTCTATCACATGGATGAAAACGTCGTCCGTACCAAGCGCGCCATGACCGCGTCGGCAACCCGCACATGCCTTTTGGTCAACCACCAGCGTTTCCGCCGCACGGCCTTGCATGTAATGGCCGACCTTGGCGACTTTGATGCCATCATCACGGATAAATCACCGGGTGATTCACTTGTGGCCGAACTTGAGCCGGCAGGCATCAAACTGACAATTGCAGAATAGGTTCTGCGCAATCGCATTTACATAACAAGAGAGAACATTCGAGCATGTCGAAATTCTGGGTAGGTACGAGCTGGAAAATGAACAAGACGCTTGCGGAAGCACGCGTTTTCGCGAACGCACTGAAGGACGCCGATGCTGACCGTTCGGCAGACATTCAGCGCTTTGTCATTCCACCCTTTACCTATGTTCGTGAAGTCAAAGATATTCTGGCAGATACGTCCGTGAAGGTCGGCGCGCAGAACATGCACTGGGCTGATCAGGGTGCATGGACCGGCGAAATTTCGCCACTGATGCTCAAAGATTGCAATCTCGATATCGTTGAACTCGGCCATTCCGAGCGTCGCGAACATTTTGGTGAAACCAATGAAACCGTTGGTCTCAAGGTTGAAGCAGCCGTTCGCAACGGCCTGATCCCGCTTATCTGCATTGGCGAAACGCTGGAAGACCGCGAAAGCGGACGCGCAGCAGAAGTGCTGGCAGAAGAAGTCCGTGGTGCACTTTCCAAGCTTTCTGACGAGCAGAAAAAGGCCGAAATCCTGTTTGCCTATGAGCCGGTATGGGCAATTGGTGAAAACGGTATTCCAGCCTCGGCAGATTATGCCGATGACCGTCAGGCCGAAATTATTGCTGTTGCCGAAGGCATTCTTGGCCGTCGCGTGCCTTGCCTCTATGGCGGCTCGGTCAATCCCGGCAACTGTGAAGAACTCATTGCCTGCCCGCATATCGATGGCCTGTTTATCGGTCGTTCGGCATGGAACGTGGAAGGCTATCTCGACATTCTGGCCAAATGCGCCAAGAAAATTCAGGCTAATTAAAGGAGTTACCCCATGAAAGTAGCAGTAGCAGGCGACAGCGCCGGTGAAGGTCTGGCCAAGGTTCTTGCAGATTATCTGAAGGATCGTTTTGAAGTGTCCGAAATCTCCCGCACGGACGCTGGCGCAGATACATTCTACGCAAACCTCTCGGACCGTGTTGCATCCGCCGTTCTCGACGGCACCTATGACCGCGCCATTCTGGTTTGCGGCACTGGCATCGGCGTGTGCATTGCCGCCAACAAGATTCCGGGTATCCGCGCAGCACTGACGCACGACACCTATTCGGCAGAACGTGCAGCACTCTCCAACAACGCGCAGATCATCACCATGGGCGCACGCGTCATCGGTTCGGAAGTTGCAAAGACCATTGCTGATGCGTTCCTCGCACAGACGTTTGACGAAAATGGCCGTTCGGCTGGCAATGTCGACGCGATCAACGAAGTCGACGCCAAGTACAACAAGTGCTGATTGTCTAAGCAGAGCCCCAAAAAGTTGACAGACTTTTTGGACAAGGCGATGCTCCAAAAACACAAAAAGCGGCGGGTTTTCCCGCCGCTTTTTTTGTGTTGAAGCTAGACTATTTTAGCTGAACTTCGGATCCAGCGAACCATCGCGATAACGCTTTGCCATATCCGACAGCGGGATCGGACGGATCGTCGAAGCATGGCCAGCAGTACCGAACTGCTCGAAACGATCCTTGCAAAGCTTGGTCATCGCAGCCATTGCAGGCTTGAGATATTTGCGCGGATCGAACTCGCTTGGATCTTCCTGCAACACGCGGCGGATCTGACCCGTCAGCGCCATACGGTTATCGGTATCGATGTTGATCTTGCGCACGCCATGCTTGATGCCGCGCTGGATTTCTTCAACAGGCACACCCCAGGTTGGCTTCATCTTGCCGCCATACTTGTTGATGATTTCCTGCAAATCTTCCGGCACCGAAGACGACCCATGCATGACAAGATGCGTGTTTGGCAGCTTGCGATGGATTTCTTCGATCACATTCATCGCCAGCACTGAACCATCAGGCTTGCGGCTGAATTTGTAAGCGCCATGCGATGTGCCCATGGCGATTGCCAGCGCATCGACCTTGGTTTCGCGAACGAATTTCACGGCTTCATCCGGGTCTGTCAGAAGCTGGTCATGCGAGAGCTGACCTTCCGCACCATGACCGTCTTCCGCCTCACCCATACCGGTTTCGAGCGAACCGAGAACACCAAGCTCACCTTCAACAGAAATGCCGCCAAGATGAGACATTTCACTGACCTGACGGGTAACCGAGACGTTATAATCCCAGTCAGCAGGGGTTTTTCCGTCAGCCTTGAGCGAACCGTCCATCATGACAGACGTAAAGCCTGCCTGAATTGCGGTCATGCAAGTGGCAGCTTCATTGCCGTGATCAAGATGCACGCAAACAGGAATATGCGGATAGATTTCGGTGACCGCATCCATCATATGGCGCAGCATGATATCGTTCGCATAGGAACGCGCACCGCGCGAAGCCTGCAGGATCACCGGCGCGTTGGTCGCATCAGCCGCTTCCATAATGGCGAGCGCCTGTTCCATATTGTTGATGTTGAATGCCGGAACGCCATAGCTGTGTTCAGCAGCGTGGTCGAGCAATTGCCGCAGCGTAATACGCGCCATCTGAGTTTCCTTCTAATTAGAGCGCATCCCGAAAAGTGCGAAGCGGTTTTCGGAACAAGATGCGCGTAAAAACGATCAGCTAGAGCATTAAATGCTCTAGCTTTGCGAACGCGCGTAATACTCACCGAGAACATCGACCTCTTCCGCGACGCCAAACACCAGCGCGCTGCGCTCGTGATAGGTTTCGGGGACGATATCGAGGATCGGCGTAGAACCGTTGGTTGCCTTGCCGCCAGCCTGCTGGCTGAGGAACGCAATCGGATTGGCTTCATAAACAAGGCGCAGACGGCCCTTTTCGTAGCCCGGACGTGCATCGTCCACGTAGAAGAAGATACCGCCGCGCTGCATGATGCGATGCATGTCGCCGACAGCCGCACCCAACCAGCGCATATTGAAATTGCGTCCGCGCGGGCCGTCTTTGCCGTTGTAGCAATCATCGACATAGGCCTTCATGCCAGCCGAAAGATGACGATAAACGGATGCGTTATAGGCGAGATCGGATGTACGCTCAGGCAGCATAACGTTCTTGCGGGTGATCTGGAAAATGCCGTTCACCGGATCAAGCGTTGCAAAAAGTACGCCTTCGCCGACCGAGAAGGCGAGATCGATCGAGTTGCCGAACGACACATAGCCTGCTGCCAGCTGGCGATTGCCGGGCTGAAGGAATGGCTCTGCCGTATCCGCCGGGAAAATCGAGAAAATGGTGCCAAGCGGCGCGCCGAGGCCCACATTGCCGGAACCATCGAGCGGGTCGATTGCAACGGCAACCAGACCATCAGCCTTACCCGGAACCGGGAGGTCGGCCTCCTCGGAGAGAACCGATGCAGCACCTGCCGCGATCAGCAATTCAACGAAGAGATTGTGCGAACCAACATCAATGCTCTTCTGCTGATCCTGATCACTATTGACGCCTACGAGCTTGCCCGGATCGCCAGGAAGCGAACCGCGCGCGATGCGACCGGCAAGACGACCTGAACCTGCGAGAATGGCCTTAATTACGTTGCTCGTTGCAAGACGCAAGCCATCCTGACCTGCCCAGGCATCAAGATAATCGCCAGCCGCCTGCGTATCTACACGGTCACTATCGCCAGCCAGAACCAGCGGTGCAAAATTTCCTGCCATCGTCATTCGCCCTGCTCCCGAAGAAGAGACAGTTGCAGCACGTTGGAAGTGGGGGAAACGGAATTCATTTACTGGCAATCTCCATGCAGATGTCTTCAAGACACGCCCGATAGCGGGCCGAGACACGGAGGACGTAACACCGTTCTGATATCATCACAATAATGTGGATAACATTATAACGATTTAAATGTGATAATATGTTTTAAAATGATGTTAATTACGGATAAGCTACGTCATCTCCGCACTCGATAAGCATGCGGAAGACCTGAAAGCGAGTCGATGACCCGCTCTATTTCAAATATTGAAGCGAATTTTGGTGTTTCAACGCAAATGTGCGGTAGCAACCTAAATGGCCTACTGCCGGATCAACCCTGCTTTTTCTTGTCGGGATCAAAAGTCACAAAGAAACGAAAAGCCGACCAAAGGCCAAGTGCGCCAAAAAGCATGGCCCAGCCGACACTGCCCATCCAAATCTCGAATGCGGTCCAGGCAAAACAGCTCCCTGAGATTAATACCCGAGTCCATAAAGGTCGAAATCGCGGGTCATCAAACTCAAACATTGGCCAACCTTGTTATGGTTTCACGTCTCCGGAACATCGCTCCGGAGAATATGCGCCATGTTTAACCAGTTTCCGGGCATCTCGTAAGTGCTACATGTTCAATTCGACCGGTATTTTGTGATATCCGTCTCTGCACCCAGATCAGAAAGACACAGCCGCGGCCCGGCACGAAGCTCAGCAGACAATGATCAGGCCGCTTCAGCGCGCGGTGCCATCGCTCCAGTCATTAATGCCACTGCATCCGACATCGAATATTCTTTCGGATCGACCACCGTCAAACGACGGCCAAGACGATGGATATGGATGCGGTCGGCTACTTCAAACACATGCGGCATGTTATGTGAGATCAGCACTATAGGCATACCACGCGCCTTCACGTCCTGAATAAGCTCCAGAACGCGGCGGGATTCCTTCACACCAAGCGCAGCCGTCGGTTCATCCATAATGACAACTTTGGAGCCGAAAGCTGCAGCACGCGCGACCGCAACACCTTGCCGCTGTCCACCCGACAATGTTTCCACGGCCTGGCCGATGTTCTGAATGGTCATCAGCCCCAGTTCCGAGAGTTTCTCACGGGCAATCTTTTCCATTGCACCACGATCAAGCATTCGCAGCCATGAACCGAGCGGCCCTTTGCGGCGAATCTCACGCCCAAGAAAGAGATTGTCCGCAATGGAAAGTGCCGGGGAAAGAGCAAGGTTTTGATAAACCGTCTCAATGCCCGCATTGCGCGCTTCCATTGGAGAATGGAAGCTCACTGGCTTTCCATCCAGCATGATTTCGCCTTCATCGGGGCGAACAGCACCGGACAGTGCCTTGATGAGCGAAGATTTACCCGCGCCGTTATCGCCAATGACGGCAAGGACTTCTCCCGGATAAAGATCAAAATCGGCATGATCGAGGGCTGTAACACGTCCGTAACGCTTAACCAGACCGCGTGCGGAAAGAACAGGCGTAACTGAGGGTTTCATGCGGCAGCCTTTCTGATCCATTGGTCAATCGCAACGGCGGCGATAATAAGAACGCCAATCAGGAGATAGGTCCATTGTGGATCTGTGCCCCAAAGGCGCAATCCGAGCGAGAAAACGCCCACGATCAGCGCACCAAACATTGTGCCAAGGATCGAACCTCGCCCGCCAAAGAGCGATATTCCGCCAATCACCACGGCAGTTATGGATTCAATATTGGCAAACTGACCCGAAGTTGGTGAGACTGAACCAAGCCGCCCGATCATTGCCCAGCCAGCAAGCGCACAGATAAGCCCGGCCAGAACATAAACTGACATCAGGATCGGCTTGACCGACACACCCGCAAGCTGTGCCGCTTCCGGATCATCGCCAATAGCATAGACATGACGTCCCCAAGCAGTGTGGTTCAAGACGAACCAGAGCACCAGCACCAGCAGAACCATGGCGATAACACCATAGGTAAAGACGGCACCGCCGAAACGAATGCTTTCACCAAAGAACTGCAGGATGGGAGCCTCGGCAGTAATTTCCTGTGCCCGGATGGTTTCATTCGACGAATAGAGGAAGTTGGTAGCGAGGATCACCTGCCACATGCCCAAAGTGACGATAAATGGCGGCAATCGAACATATGCGATCAAAAAACCATTGATGAAGCCACACAGCGCACCAGTCGCAAAGCCGAACAAAATTGAGAGTTCAGCGGGCAGACCATAGCGGAATGTAAATTGTCCCATCACGACTGATGACAGCACCATAATGGCGCCAACTGAAAGATCGATACCGGCAGTCAGGATCACCAGAGTTTGTGCCGCCGCCACAATGCCGGTGATCGCAACCTGCTGGAGAATGAGTGTCAGCGCGAAGGCGGAAAAGAATTTCCCACCCAGCGTAATGCCAAATACCAGCAACGAAATCACGAGCACAATCAGTGGCACAGCCGCAGGATTGTGATGCAGAAAATGCCGGAGTCGATAGAGCACCGAGTGATCGCCATCATCAAATGATGCAACATCACTCGCACTTCGCGACAATGCGCTTTCATACTCCTGCATCGATGGCTTTACGGGGGCGGAGGTCGCCTCTGGCTCGCTCATGTCAGTCTCCTGCTGTCTGGTGCAAGAGCATCCGGCAGAAACTGCCGGATGCGAAGGTTCGCTAAAGCATTTCCAGCAAAAGTGCGAAGCGATTTGCATCGGATAATGCGTAGAACAAATAATCCGAGCACTTCTTCTGCTTCATCAAAAACCGAAGAGCTCCGAGCTGTTAGCCCCAGCACTTGCCAAGGGCAGTTTTGGTGTCGATCGACTCCACACCCTCAACAGGCTTGTCAGTGACCAGCGCCACACCGGTATCGACAAAGGTCTTACCTTCGGTCGGCTTTGGTTTTTCGCCGGTGTCAGCGAATTTCTTGATCGCTTCGATGCCAAGGGCAGCCATCTGGAGCGGATATTGCTGCGATGTTGCGCCGATCACACCGGCTTCAACATTCTTGACGCCAGGGCAACCGCCATCAATCGACACGATCAGAACATCTTTTTCACGCCCCACCGCCTTCAATGCTTCATAAGCGCCAGCAGCGGCCGGTTCATTGATTGTGTGGACGACATTGACGGTCGGGTCTTTCTGGAGAAGATTTTCCATGGCGCGACGGCCACCTTCTTCATTACCATCGGTAAGGTCGCGACCTACGATACGTGGATCATCTTCATCGCCGAGCTTAGTCTTGTCCTTCGGGTCAATGCCGAAGCCTACCGCGAAACCCTGATCGCGCAGAACGTCGACGCTTGGCTGTGAAGCGGTGAGATTCAGGAAGGCAACGCGCGCATCCTTGACCTTATCGCCAAGCGTTGCTGCAGCCCACTTGCCTACCAGCTCGCCTGCAAGGAAATTGTCGGTCGCGAAAGTGGCATCAGCCGCATCGGCCGGCTCCAGAGGCGTATCAAGCGCAATGATGAGCGCACCAGCATCGCGCGCTTTTTGCAGCGATGGTACAATACCCTTTGTGTCGGAAGCAGTGATCAGAATACCCTTGGCACCGTCGGCAATACAGGTTTCAATAGCAGCAACCTGACTTTCGGAATCGCCATCGATCTTGCCTGAATAGGTCTTGAGATTGACGCCAAGTTCCTTGGCTTTGGCAATCGCACCTTCCTTCATCTTGACGAAGAAGGGATTGGTATCGGTCTTGGTGATCAGGCACGCGCCGACATCGGCAGCATTGGCCGGGCCGACCGCAGAAGCGGCAACACCAAGCGTGAAGGCAGCAACCGCTGCCGAGAGAACTGTCTTCTTCATGAGCTCCTCCCAGAGTGTAACCGGTTCCTCTTCCCCCGGCGTAATGAAAACAAAACACGGCTTCGTAAGAGAGTCAATTAATAAATCCACTTGATTTATTAATTTGCTGTGTCACTCTTCAGGTGAGAGATTGAGACTAGCCAGTTTGTCAGGCAGATGCAGCTAGCACCTAAGTTAATGTTTTTATTTAACATACTCTACAAATGAGGGCTTTTTCTCCTTCGTCGAATGGAGTAGGCCAGACGGCATTAAGGCATGTCTCCTGAAAGCAGAATCCGAGTTTGGGAGTGACGACATGTATAAAAACCAAAAGCTGAAGCGCGGGATCACGCTCTAGAGTATGCGGGACCTTGGGAGAGGATATGGCCAGACACACTTCAGAACGTAGTTCTGATCAACACGGCGGAACCGCCGTGGCAGGTTCCGCCATGCCGCAATTCACCCAAGCCGGAGCAAGCATCAATCGCGGCTCCAACCAGATCGGTGTGCGTGCTTACAACGAACGCCTCGTTCTTGCTCTGGTGCGCCGACATGGTTCAATGGCGCGTGCCGATATCGCTCGCAAGACCGGGCTGTCCGCACAAACCATTTCAGTGATCATCCGCGAGCTGGAAAAAGACGGCCTGATCACACAAGGCGAACGCGTACGCGGGCGTGTTGGACAACCTTCCATGCCCATGCGGCTTGCTGCAGATGGCGTCTTTTCCTTTGGTCTGAAGATCGGCCGCCGCAGCGTCGAGATCATCTTGATGGATTTTCTTGGCAACATCCGCCAACGCCGCCACATCACCTATCGCTGGCCTGTGCCAGATCAAATCCGCAGGTTCTCGTTCGATAGCATCAAAGCGTTTACTGCCGCTCTGGATGCAAACAAACGCGAACGCATTGCAGGCCTTGGCATTGCGCTTCCTTTCGAACTCTGGAACTGGGTGGAGGAAGTCGGTGCGCCCGCCGCAGATATGAATGCCTGGCTTGATGCCGACCTGATCAACGATTTCGGCTCCGCCTTGCCGTTTCCGGTTTACCTACAGAACGACGGAACAGCGGCCTGTGGTGCGGAACTGACATTCGGACGCGGGCCCGAATTTACAGATTTCGTCTATTTCTCAATTGGGTCATTCATTGGCGGCGGCGTAGTTTTGAACAACACGCTCTACCCTGGACGGACCGGTAATGCTGGCGCTCTGGGTTCGATGCCCATGCGCATGCGTGGAACAGATGACGCGCGCGAAACCATGCAATTAATCGACACCGCGTCGCTCTTCGTGCTCGAACGCATGTTGCAGGAGAACGATATTTCTTCTGATGACCTTTGGCTTTCGCCAGAACATTGGCACGATTTCGGCACTTTGCTCGATGAATGGATCGCATTGGCTGCGCGTGGGCTCGCCCATGCAGCGGTTGCAGCCGCAGCCGTGATTGATTTTCCTGCGGCAATTATTGACGGCTGGCTGCCAGAAAACGTCCGCCACAGGATCGTTGAAGCCACAAAGCTCGAGCTTACGCGCATCGACCTGCAAGGCCTTTCAGCACCCGAGATCATCGAAGGGAAAGTCGGCGTTCATGGAAAAGCGATGGGCGCTGCGAGCCTGCCGCTTTCCCATCGCTATCTTTTCGACCAGAGTGTCCTCTTCAAAGACAGCGTATGATCTTGTCTGCATAATGTCAGCGCCAAATCTCGCTTGCCACTTAGAATGAATACTGGAAGCGCACTTCTGTCCGAGCGCATCTTGGCCAGCATTCGCAGACATCCTAACCACCCCACAAGACTGCTCTTTATCCGGGTAGGTGTTCCAAGAAATACACCTTCTTCGGGCATATAATAGATGACGTAATTCTTCCATCTCCTGCCAGATGCACAATAAAACTATGTCCGTATGGCACTTTGCCCAAAACATACTGCCCCTCTTTGGGGCGAACCAGTCCTTCTGCCAGGCGAAAGCTACCATCTCGCCAAACGATATCCGCTGCCCATGCTCGGCCCAAACACTGATGGGCAACACTTACATCGCCCGCAACCAACGCTTCACGCACGCGGGTGGACGAATATTCTGATTGCAGTGGAACGATATCAACACAGATGCCAACACTCTGTGCCAGCTCTACCAACGCTGCACAATCACCTTTCCGCCCTGCACCGAAGCGAAAATTTTCACCGACAACGATATGGGACACATCCAGCTTTTTATGGAGGATATCTATAACAAAAGCCTGAGGCGTCAGCGCTGCAAACTCTCTGTCGAATGTCGGTTCGAAAATATAATCCAGACCCAGCATTTCGGCTACCCGATGCTTTTGTTCGGGAAGCGCCAGCCTTTCGATAACAGTATCAGGATTAAAGAACTGGCGCGGATGCGGCTCGACCGACATGATTGCAACCGGATATGCTTTACCCGCAATCTGCTGCGCCTTTCTGATCAGAAATTGATGGCCTAAATGAAAGCCATCAAAATTCCCCAACGCAATCACTCCCCGTGCAAGATCAGTTCCCGTCAGGATACCGTCCCGCACAACCTGAATCGGCTTGATGATCGGCTGCAAAGCAAAGCCGCGTTCGATAAACATGCCTCAAACCCAACGCTTAGAGCACAATCCGACCGGAGTGAAACAAGGCTCGATAAGATTATGCTTCAATAAAAGGGGTTAGAGCGCGGTTCGATCTGCTTCAATCAGATCGAACCGCGCTCTAACGTGCACCACGTACAAAGCTTTCACCCAGTGCCTGCGGAAGATTGGCCTTTCTGCCTGCAATCAGAAGTACCAGCATCACCATGACGAATGGCAGCATCTGAATGACGTCCGTTGGCACATTAACACCTGCAACCTGCAAGGCAGTCGCAAGCGACAGGCTCGCACCAAAGAGAAGCGCTCCGCCCAATACCCACAACGGCTTACCCCGCGCCAGCATCGCAAGAACAATAGCAATGAAGCCATTGCCGTGACTCATGAACGGAATAAATACACCGGCAACCGCCACAGACATGAAAGCTCCGCCAAGTCCGGCAAGTGCTCCGGTTATCAATACTGCAGTGCTACGGGTGCGCACGACGTCCACGCCCGTTGCATCCAATGCCGCTGGCTTATCACCCGCCGCCTGCAATGCCGTACCCCAATGCGTCATTCTGTAAATCCAGGCAAAAACAGCCACCAGCGCAACAGCCAGATAGACAATCGGATTGTGGTTAAACAGGATAGGGCCTACCACTGGAATCTCAGACAAGGGCCAGATCGGCCATTTGGCAGCACCATCAAGGCGAGGATAACTGCGTGAAAACTGCACAAAATGCAGAAGTGCAGTCAGGCCTTGCACCGCCAAGGTAAGCGCGATGCCGATAACTATCTGATTGAGACCCAGCCGAACGCAAAGCAGAGCCATGAATGCTGCAACAAAGGCACCGGCCAAAGCCCCACCAATGAAGCCAAGCCCCATATTGCCGGTGCTCCATGCAACGAGAAAGCCTGCATAAGCGCCAGCGAGGATCATGCCCTCAAGGCCAATATTGAGCACACCGGCCTTCTCGGAAAGCTGCTCACCTAACCCCGCCAACAGCAGCGGCGTTCCCGCAGCAATCGCTCCGAGGAACAAGGTGATGATGAAACTTTCGGTAAAAAGTGACACTGTCGTCTCCTCAGATCTTCGCGCGGTATTGGCGATTTTTATCGAAATACTCAGCCAGTGCCAGCGTGATCAGCAGAAGAGCCACGATGACCAGAGAGAAGAAGCTCGGCACTCCAAGACGACGTGCGGCACTCTCGCCGCCAATCGTCAGCGCAGAAAACAAGAAGACATAGGCGATTGATCCAAAGCCGTTAAGCCGGGCAAGAAACACCAGAGGCACGACAGTAAGGCTGTAAGCCGGGTTCCAGTCTGCACGCACATTGCCTTGTGTGCCCAGAATATCGACCGCACCGGAAAGACCGGCCAGCCCCGCCGAAATGGCAAAGACCGCAATCGTCAGCTTAGGCACCGACAAACCCGCATGAACGGCAGCTCGTGGATTAGCACCAACCAGACGCAGTTTCATGCCAAAAGAGGTCTTGGTCATCATCAGGTGCATGGCGATGATGACAACCAAACCAACAATCAGCCCCGAAGAGATAGTCGTATCAAACAGTTTTGGCAGTCGCGCATCCACAGGCAAGGTACGGGTTTGCGGTGTGGTGGTCGAAGGATCGAGAAATGCCAGCTTCACCAGCACATTGGCGAGCGAGACACCAAGAAAGCTCATCATCAATGTTGTGATGATTTCATTGATGCCATGCCAGGCTTTCAGCATTGCGGGGAGCAGCCCCCAAAGCGCGCCGATAATCAATCCTATCAGAAGACCAAGCGCCAGATTAAGCCAGATCGGAACGCCTGCCGCATGCATCAGCGGCGTTGTGGCGGCAACAATAACAGCCGCCAGCAAAAATTGCCCGTCACCGCCCAGATTCCAGATGCCTGCACGGAAAGCGACAATCAGGCTCGCTGCGATCAGGAGAAACGGTCCCATACGAGTCAGCGTTGCCGACAGGCCCGACGGCGACAATATTGCCCGTTCCACAACATAGGCATAGTAGCTCAGGGGATTGACGCCCATGGCAAGAAGGATCAGCCCTCCTAAAACCAGCGCGGCAATCAGTGGGCCAATGCTGACAGTCAGTATTTTGCCCCAGGCCGCAAAGGGCGAACGGATAGTCGGGCCCGCCACTCCCGCCGTACCAGCCTGTTGATCGCTCATTCTTCTTCTCCGGTACTCATAAGGCGGCCGATTGCATCGCGTGCGCCCACACCATTTTGAACCGTGCCTACCAACCTGCCCTGATCAATCACAGCGACCCGATCAGCAAGTTCAAGCAGCTCATCAAGGTCCGTTGAAATCAGCAAAACTGCTTTGCCTGCGTCTGCTGCATCGCTGATACGCTGGCGGGTGGCACGAATATTTTTTACATCAAGACCGTAGGTCGGCTTTGCAAAAATAACCGCCTCCGCCGAGCCGGTCAGCTCACGCGCCAACAAAACTTTCTGAATGTTTCCCCCAGACAATGTTCCTACGGGCGTCTGGACATCCGGCGTGCGAATATCAAAATTCCGCACATGTTCCTGAGCCTGCGAACGAATGGATTGCGGCTTTTCGATACCTTTTTTCCAGAAAGGTGAGGCTCCAATATCCTTGAGCAAAAAGTTAGTCGCGACAGCGAATGCGCCAACAGTACCTTCGCCCAATCGATCGTCGGTCACATAACGCAGCCCTGCCGCGCGGCGTTCTCCCACTGTAAGGGAACCGATTTCGGCACCATGCAGCTTCACACTTCCCGAGGAAGGCGTCTGCCCGGCCAAGGCTTCCGCAAGCTCTTTCTGACCATTGCCATCGATGCCGGCAATGCCGAGCACTTCTTTCGATCTCAGCTCAATTGAAACGTCACGAACTGGAATACGTCCCGCATTTGAATTCAGCTTTGAAACCTCCAACACCACGGGACCCAACTCACGAGTGGCGCGATAGTCGCTGGCGCTATCGTCCGTTGCGGACTGGCCAAACATCAGACGGATGATATTGGCCGTATTCTGCTGATCACTATTGGCATTGAGTTCATCAGGGGTGATAGCACCGGCATTTTTACCAAGGCGTAACACCGAAATCCTGTCACCATATGCAAGTGCTTCGTTGAGCTTGTGCGTGATGAAAATGACCGCAAGCCCCTCGGCAACCAGTCGGCGCATTAACTCTCCTAGAGAAACAGCCTCATTGGGGGTCAGCATGGCGGTCGCCTCATCAAGAATAAGACACCTGCTGCCGCGCATCAAAGCGCGCAAAATTTCGACCTGCTGACGCTCACCAAGGGAAAGGCTGGAGACCAGCGCAAAAGGATCAACACGTAAACCGATGCGGCTTGCAGTTTCATCGATACGCTTTGCAATGCCGCTGCGATCCGGCTTACGCCACCATACCCCACCAAGGGTAAAATTATCGACGACCGTCAGGCTTGGCACCAGCATCGAATGCTGAAACACCGTGCCTATTCCTAATGCGAGGGCATGGCGGGGAGACGTTATATTGACGGCTGAACCATCAATCTCGATACAGCCGTTATCTGGCTGCTGAAGCCCCGACAACATGCCAACCAATGTAGATTTTCCAGCACCGTTTTCGCCAAGCAGAACATGAACTTCGCCCGGCCAAATATCTGTGCTGACATTGTTATTGGCTATAACGCCGGGAAAGCGCTTGGTAATACCACGCAGCCCAACAAATGGCTTTGTACTGGAATTCGGAGGAAAGGCCGCGTTTGTCACTGACGCCTGCATTTCAATATCCTTCATGCAAATCCGCCTCATCACACCGTGTTGGATCAACTAAGAATGCGATCCAACACGGTTTTCGTGAGTTGCGCACGCCATCATTCGACCCATTTTAATGGCAGTATGACGAACGCAATGAGACGAGTTTAAGAGCAGGCTGGCTCACTTGGAGGCGACAGTTTTTACCAGTGCATGAACACTGTCCGCATCAAACTTCGGCTCTACCTTGATGGCTCCGGAAACAACCTCGGCCTGCAAGGCTTCCATTTCTTTCCAGACATCATCCGGTATGTTCTTGGTCTTCAGAAGACGAAGACTGCCATCACTGAGTTTGATGTTATAGTTGTGGCTTCCGTATTTTCCGTCCTTCAGATCCGTGATCATAGCGGCGTAAACCGGCGTCAGATCCCAGATAACGGATGAAAGAAGATTGCCTTTATCAATTGACGTCTTATCGCCGATAACATCGATGAAATAGGCTTTTCCGCCATCGGTGGCCGGCGTCGTTTCAACGGCCTGCAACATGCCGAAACTCGAACCGTTGCCCTGTCCGAAGATAATGTCGGCACCAGAGGCTATAACGGTTTCAGCCACACGCTTACCACCGGCGGCATCAGCATAAGCAGCCGGTCCGATCACGGCATAGCGAACTTCAACGGCTGGGTTCTCTGCCTTCACGCCTTGCGCAAAAGCAACCGACATATTGTTCCACGATGGCGGCTCACCGGATACGACGATGCCAACAACCTTGGTTCTGCTCATCTTGGCGGCCAGTCGTCCTGCGAGATAAGCACCGTCGCTGCCAGCCGCCGTGTAATCAGCGATCTTGCCTTCAGCAAGCTTGTCCGGGCTGTCGACGATAGCGACTGGAATATTCATTTCGGCACCAATTTCTGGTGCGGCTGTGTTGTAACCGGATGCGTGGGCAATCAACAGACCAGCGCCATCTTCAGCAAGTTCGCGCAACGTCGGGCGAACATCGCCATAACCCAGATTTTCGGCAACAACCACCTTTACACCAGCGGCCTCGCCTGCAGCCTTCGCAGCATCGACCCCCTGCTGGTTCCAGCCCATATCGGTTCCCATTTCCGGGGCCAGAATGGCGATGGATGTAATTTCCCCGGCCAAAGCACTGCTTGCCATCCAACCACTAAGGGCAAGAGCCAGCACAGCACCACTGACTGTTCCTGTTATTTTTTTTCTCATTTTATTGTTCCCATTTATAGATTTTTATTGACTATTTACTCAATACCGGATGATTTTTGAAGTATAACCCGGAGCAGAATTTCAAAATGAAAACTCACCTCACCTTTCTTGCTACAGCAATTCTTGGCTTAAACGCAGCATCTGCCGCGGTTAACCACCAGTCGCTTGATATTACGGTCGAAAACAGTGGCAAAACCGCATTGGTATGCTCCGCTTCCATCGCGCATTGGTTTTCAGCCGACCTTGGTGAGGTCAGCCCCGGCGCCAGCCGATCATTCAGCTTTGGCGTCGACGTAAAAACGGGCAATGTCTTCCAGCTGAACGCAGTGGGTAACGAAATGGCAGTGCAGCGCATCTGGTGCGGCCACAAAGGCAATGACTGGGCAACCCGAGCAGAAATTCCTATGGAACGCCGTGCTGGCGTCAGCCCGGATCCAATCCGCTTGCGCTGCGCAGCAGACGCGACGACAACCCGATGCACCGCCTCGTAACGGAACCCATTCAAGCTGACTTTTAATCCACCACAGCCTTGCATCTGACTCCTCAGTTCCGGAAGGGACGGTCTTTGAAGCAGATCACTCACGCGACCCCAGCAATTCAAAAACCGCAACCCCGATTGACAGTGCGAGAATACGATAGCATGATCATACCGTAATACAATAATGAAAAATCAACTCGGGGCGATTTTACGATTATTCTCTTAATTCGTTGTATTTAAATAGAAAAATCTAAGATTGCGTCAGCAGCATCCACGAGAGAGTTAAAAATGCGCACTACAATTGTGACTGGAGCAAGCCGTGGACTGGGTCGGGCCTTTGCCATTGGACTGGCAAAAGACGGATTCGCACTGAGCCTTTGTGCTCGTGATATGGCGGCGTTGGAAGAGACTGCAGCACTCGCCAGCGCGGCAGGTTCGCCTCAGATCATTCTCGTTGCCGCCGACCTGTCAAAGGTGGGAGCTGCTGAAAAAGTCGTATCCGAAACGCTTACTGCAACCGGACAAATTGATGCCCTGATCAACAACGCTGGCGCAACCAAACGAGGTGATTTCTTATCGCTGACCGACGAAGATTTTCATGAGGGATTTGCACTCAAGTTCCATGCGACCGTTCGGTTTTGTCGAGCTGCATGGGATGCCTTGTCTCAGAGCAAAGGTACTATTGTGAACATATCAGGCGTTGGAGCGCATACGCCTGAGCCGGATTTTACCATTGGTGGATCGGTTAATTCGGCGCTCATCAACTTTACAAAGGCGATTTCCAAGCGTGCGCAGGGGACAGGCATGCGGATCAACACGCTCTGTCCCGGTCATATCGTGACTGACCGCCTCGGACGCCGGATAGAAGTATTGGCAAAAGAACGCAATATTTCCATTGAAGCTGCGCGCGAAGAAATTCGCGAAGCCCAAGGCATACAACGTTATGGCGAGGCAGATGAAGTTGCAGACGTTGTGCGCTTCCTGTGCAGCCCGGCCGCTGCCTATGTGCATGGAACGGTCATTAATGTGGACGGTGGCGCAACGCCGGGGATATGACAGCGGCGTTAAACGCCCGAGGAAAATAGGGATCCTAAATCGGACCCCTATTTCATGATGTATTGGGAAATATTAGAGCGCAGATCTGATTCAATCAGATCAAAACACGCTCTAATGCCCAGATAGGACAAGTGTCTGCACTGGCATCATCACGGCTTGTATTCGCAGGATCATGGCGTGAACGAGGCCGGTTGCATCGACGGCGTGCAAGAATATAGACCGCAGCGTACCCGCTTTACCGGATTCCAATTCCTCATGATTGCTTGTGTACGCGTTGGCCACACAACTACTGCCGGGGGGAATGCCTGCAAGTTGCCCTTCATAGAGAGGCTCCAGGGTAACTGTGATTGTTCCCGGTTTTGCCAATTGCTGGATGTCGACCAACTGATCGCTGGCTCGCACCTGTCCACCTGCGATAACGTCCTGCACCTCGGTTACGACCATAGGAATAATCGTGAATGGCTTTCCGATACACGTTGCCTCGGCAATCATGCCGGGCTTCATGACTTGTGCTTCGATCTGTCCAAAGCCTGCTACAAGGGCAGTTCGGCCTGCTGTTTCCGGCACCAGTATGCCGGCCGGGCGGAGCAACGGATTGACGACTTCACCTGCACGCAAGGTGAATTGTTGAACGGTTCCCGAAACGCCCGCCTTCACGATCGTTTTATTCAATTCAACTTCCGCCTCGGTAGCTGCAGCCTCAATGCTTGCCCTCTGCGCTGGAAGCAATGAGTTGATTTTGGTTTCGAGCGTCTGCTTGCTGGCGGTTGCTGCTGCCAGTTCGCTACCTTTGCCATCGGCTATGGATTGCAGACGTTCAATATCCTTACGGGCGACGATGTTTGAGTTGCGGCGCTGCAGCTCGAGTTGCGTGTTTACATCGTTCTGTGCCTGAACGAACGCAATCTCACCTTGCTTAATCAGGGCATCGGCAGCCACAAGATCGGTTTTGGCGACAACCATTTCGGCGTCGATTTCTGCAATGCGTTTACGAGCTGTTTCCAGCGCAGCCTTTTGTTTGCTGTCATCGAGTTTGAAGAGCGGCTCGCCAGCTTTCACCTTCTGGTTTCGCGAGACATACACTTCATCAACACGTCCACCTATTTCCGGAAGGATGGTAACGGTTCGAAATGCAGCCGTTACGTTAGATGTAGACGGATGATAATAGAAGATCATCGTGATCAGGGAAATTGTGAGGATGAGGCACGCAGTGATCCCCCACCTGAGTTCGAACCACATGGAGTAGATCGTGATCTCGTGACCGATCCGTTTTCCCTGACGATACCGGCGGTAAAGATAATCCGGAAAGATAGTGATCATTGAGCAAAGCAGGAATTCAAACATTATTTCTGCTCCTGCTTGTTCTGATCAAGGGACAATTCCGTGTCGGGCACAACTGTTGACGGGGTCACGCTTTGCGAGGACGGCGATATCGTTTGTGGTGCAACATTATCGCTGCCGCCAACAGTTGGCGCTGGATCAGAGGGCGGAATTGTCAGGTGAAGCCCTCGCCGTGCAATGGTACGCAGAGACCTTGCCATGGATGTTACCGGCGACAGAAAATCCGGAAGATCCGTCATTGCCAGCAAAAGCGCTGCAATCCAGAAGAGCTGATTGTGGGTGAAGAGCGCTATCAAACCCAATACAGCAACAAGCTGAAGCTGAATTTTGTTGGTCTGATGAGCGATGTGCTCAGGGAGAGCATGAAGTCTCAGATAGAGAATTCCAGTTAAGAAAACCACGCAGATAAGGAAAATAATGACGATGTTCAAAAGCACATCGGTTTGTCCCGGGGACGTTATAAATACGGGTATGTGTCCGATCGCTGCTTTATGCACGGCATCTGCTGATTGGTCCATGTTGCCTCCAGCCTTTGTTTGTTGGCGTTCCATGCGCTTCACCGGATGGTGGCGATAAGGAGCGCGGCTGTTCACCAACAAATGTGCCCGAAAAATGTCGGGCGGACTTCATTATATCAAATCGCAAGAACGTTGTGGGAATTTCAGCTGAGGATTGGGAAAGTTACCAAATGGAATGAGGAATTATAAAGAAAATAAGCTACTGTTCACGCTGAGAATACCGATTTCCGTCTAGCAATCGAGTCAGAGCGAGACAAAGTCATGGTTCTAGTTTAGGCAGAATTTAACACTCGCCCATCCGTAGATAAGCCCGGCTTCTCCAGATCGCACACATTTTCTGACCGTACAGAGCGCCCCTCATACATATCGATGTGCAGATTGCCGAGCGGACACAAATCCGCGAACGTCCAACCCCCGGTTCATGTGTCCCAAAAAGCAATTCGCCAATGACAATCGGCGACAATAGAAGTTTTTGCAGAATTTGCAGTATAATCACGCCTAGAAATAAGGCCGCATCCCGACAACCATTTTAAACTTGTCGGGATGTGCTCTCAATCAAGCGTCAGCCTCTTCGGCCAGCCGTTCACGTAGAATGGCAATTGCCACCTTACCCGCATTCATCACATGATACGCGGCCGCCTTGCGAGCTTCCTTACCGCGTCTCGCGGCCAGATGACCGACAACTTCTCCAAGTTCAGCCAAGCTGTCACGCGTACGGCCCGGAGCACCCAGCGATGTCGCACGCAAAACCATGACGCGCGCGTTCAGCGATGAGAGCGTATGTCCAAGCGCTTCATTATGTGCACCGAAAATCAGGCAGTCATAAAAAGCATTCTTGGCTTGCAGGCGTTCCAGTGGATCGGTGACTTTGTCGCCTTGCTTCAGCACTTCAAAAGCGGCTTTGAGAGCTTCTATATCCTCATCGGTTGCATTGCGCGCAAACAGCTCACAAGCCAGCCCTTCGAGCTCGACACGGACCTGATAAATACCTTCGGCTTGTTCTGGCTTCAGACGTGCCACAATCGGCCCGCGATGCGGAACGACTTCAACAAGACCTTCACTTTCAAGCTGACGCAGTGCTTCGCGCACAGCCGTACGGCTGACGCCCGTCATTTCACACAGATCGCGCTCAGTAATACGCTGGCCTGCCGTAAAATATCCCACCGCGATCGAATTGCGGATACTTTCCGTAACACTGTGCCGCACAGGAGCAGCAGCTTTTACCACTTTAAAATCAATAGGCGGGGTTCGCCCGTTCATGGATACAGTCATAAGTTTATACCCCTTTTGGTGTATGGGGACCGGTATTACCGTATTACTATACGCTAATTGCTTGTTTTGAAAGCATCAGATTTTCGACCATGCCTGTTTAACGTGCATCCCGAAAAGGGTTAAACGGCTTTCGGAAAAAGACGCTCGTTAAAACAATGAATTAGAGCGCCGATATGTCTTAATGAAATAGGCGCTCTAATGTGCAAAACCTCAGTCTCGTGCTGCTTCTATGACCGCCATAGCTGCTGCAACCCCTGCTCCCACATCAATACCCTTTACACCTGCAGCCTTGAGGCCGCCGGCAATTGCCGCAACGGATATAAGTGAATACGGAGGGCGGGCAGTCGGCCCCATGTGTCCGATCCGGGTCAGTTTTCCAAGTGTTTCACCACGACCCGATGAAAATACAACCCCATAGAGATCACGGATTGAAGCACGCAGCTTCGCTTCATCAATGCCGTCGGGAATTGCAACCGCTGTACAGGTTGCCGAAGCAATCTCCTCCCGCGCAGCCCATAATTTCAACCCTGCTGCCTGCACCCCAGCCCGGCAGGCTTTTGCGGTCAGGGCATGACGCGCCCAAACATTTGCTTCACCTTCATCCAGATAAATATCAAGCGCTGCATCAAGTGCATTGATCTCGGAAACCGAAGGCGTGAAAGGAAATGGCCGGTCTGTCCTGTGCGCCTCTTTCCAGTCAACAATCGAAAGAATTGATGCGCGCGGCGCATCAGGATTAGCCGCCATTTTCTCCCATGCAGCTTCGCTCACATGCAACAGCGTCAATCCGGGTGGACAACCCAGACATTTATTCGGACCAGTTACAAAAATATCGGCAAATGATGTCTCTGGCAGAACATCCATTCCACCAAAGGCCGAAACGGAATCCACAATGAACAGTTTGCCCGCGGCTCTTACAACTGCGCCGATCTCGGCAACCGGATTAACCGTGCCGGACGGCGTATCATGATGACAAATCGAAACCACCGCAACATCAGGTCGTTTCTTTAAAAAGTCCGCGACCGCAGCAGCAGAAAGCACTTCATTATAAGGCACTGCGAGTTCTACGACTTCTTTTGCGTAACGTGCAGCCCAATAGCCAAAGCCCTTGCCATAAACACCGGAAACAAGATTAAGCACCACATCGTTTCTGGTGATCAATGAAGCAGCAGCGGCCTCCAGCCCCAATACAGGCTCCCCCTGAAGGATTACTGGCGGCGTTTTTGTGTGAAAAGCTCGCTGCACTTTTGCATTCACAGATTCGTAGAATGCCAGGAATGCCGGATCATAATCATAGAGAACAGGTCGCGACAGTGCCTGCAGCACTGCCGGATAGGCATCCACCGGGCCTGTGGTCAATGTAAAGATTGGATCGGCAATTTTCCCAAGGCTCGTATGGCTCATGTCGCTCTCCCATTCATGTCCGTAGTGTCTCGTGTCATTGCGAGAAAAGCTGCACCATCGGCAGCATCTTCAATTGCTTCTAGCGAAGTGATCAACTCATCGGCATCCAGATCAATGCCACGCCAGCCAATCTGCGCGCGAAATTTTACGGCAAGATCGGCATCTGTCATTGGATGATCCAACCCGCCTTTGGCAGCATCAATCCTGCGTACAAGCTTGCGCCCGTCATTCAGCGAAAGACAAACCTCAGCAGCTTCAAATGTAAAGGAAAGATCATCTACGAAAGATAGCTTTGAAGCCAAATCCTTCAGTTGCGCATCCTGCACCGCGTGATCGGAAAAAGCCTCAAGATCGGCCCGGCCCCACAACAAACTGACCGCCACGGCATGTTGTGCGCTCACCTGCGAAAGCCTTCCCGTGGTGACATTCGGGCGATCTGTGCGTTGGCGAAGAAGCGGATGCCCCGTCAATCTTATCGATGCAATTGCATCGGCACTGAAATCCCCTTGCGCATGAAGGGCAAGACAGGCTTCGATAACAGGGTTGAGAACAATCCCGCATGGATAAGGCTTGAAGGTGTTTTTCAGAATCTCCCAGCGGCTTCCCAACTCATCTGTCAGGGTTGCGAAATCCGGGGCATCTGAGTGCAGCGCCAGAAAGCCTCTTGGACCCTCAAGCGGCGCCGCGGGACCAGTATAACCTTTGGCGGCAAGAAATGCCGACATCAGGCCAGCACGCGCGGCCTGCCCCACTGAGAGGCTTTTCGACATGGTGCCAAGCGTTTCAACCGAACCCGCACCCTGCGCCAAAGCATGCCCTAAAGCATCAACGAGCTGTGCCGGGGAAAGCCTCAAAAGCCTGCCCGCAGCAAGGGCTGCACCAAAAGCGCCGCAAGTCGATGTAATATGCCAGCCGCGCGCATAATGAACCGGGTGTAAAGCATTGCCCAACCGACAAGTCACTTCCGCCCCAAGAACGAAAGCCTCAATCAGTTCCGATCCGGTTACCGGCTTTCCCTCTGCTGCCAGTGTCTCAGCTAAAGCTAGAACAGCCGGTGCAACAGGGGCAGACGGATGGATAACCGTCGGAACATGGGTATCGTCGAAATCAAAAATATTGGCCGAGGCCGCATTGATGTAGGCCGCCCACAGCATATCAGCGCGTTCTGAACGCCCGATTAGGCTTGCTGTGGCGGGGCCGGAAAAAGCTGGCAGCATTGCCACCAGCTTCCGGATTGCAGCTTCATTTGAACCGCCTATCGCCGTGCCCACCATATTGAGTAGCGAGCGCCGTCCGGCGGCGCGCACGGCATCAGGCATTGCCGGTGGCGAATGAACAAACTCGGCGATTGTGGCACTCAGAGCTATCATGTCAGGCGCCAGCAGCCTTGCCGCGCACCTGCGTATCCGCCCACTGCTCCAGCGGACGGATGATCGCAGTCATATCTGCATCCGGCCCCAGATCAGCTTTGGTAATGGAAAACAGCATACGCACGGCATTGCCCACCAGCATCGGCACACCAAGACGTTCGGCTTCTTCCAGGCAAAGCCGAATATCTTTGAGAGAAAGTGCAATTGCGAAACCGAAATCAAAACTACGCGGCAGAACAAAACGCGGAATTTTATCAACACTTGCCGATGTGCGACCAGAACCGGCATTGAGCACTTCGATCATGACATCAGCATCAAGTCCGGCCTTTGCACCCATGACCATGGCTTCGGAAGTGATTGCGAGTGCAGCCGCAGAGCAAATATTGTTGATGAGTTTCATAACCTGCGCCTTGCCGGGTTCTTCGGCAACCCGGATTACTTTGCCAAGTGCCAGAAGCATCGGCTCAACAACAGTGAAATGCGCGGTTGGACCGGCCGCCATCAAAGCAAGTGTTCCCTTTTTTGCACCTGCGACACCACCCGAAACAGGGCTGTCAATCAAGGCAATACCTGCTTCCGACAGGATCTCGGCCAGATCCATTTCGGCCTTTGGCCCGGTTGTCGAAAGATCGACTACACGCTTTACAATACCAGGATTGGCCGCAATCGTGCGCCCGACAGCAAGCACGACTTCAGGTGTAGGCAAAGACAGGAAAATAGTTTCAACGCGAGAGCCAAGCTCTTCAAGACTGTTAGCAGCATCTGCACCGGCAGCAGTTAGAGCCGCCACCGCCGCCTCTGCACGATCATTGACGACAAGCGTATAGCCTGCACCAATGATGCGCTCTGCCATTGGGCGTCCCATATTGCCAAGCCCAACAAAACCCACTTCAGACATTCCACTCTCCTGTTATCGTGGTCTCGCTGTCAGGCAAAAGACCAGCCATTATCTACCGGTATTGCTGCTCCATTGATCCCCTCACTCGCAGAGCCGCAGAGGAAGAGCGCAAGAGCCGTAACCGTATCCATTGGGATAAATTTTCCGCCCGGCTGGCGGGTTGAAAGAAAAAGACTCGTCGCCTCTTCTTCGCTTAAGCCTTTTTCAGCAGCCAGCACCTTGATGCGACCAAGCGCTGAATCTGTCGCCATCAATCCTGGACAAATGGCATTGCAAGTGATCGCAGACGATGCCAGCTCAAGCGCCACAGTGCGCGTCAGGCCAATCATTGCGTGTTTGGTGGTGACATAATCCGCGCGCTCTGCAAGTGCGATCAGACTATAAACTGAAGCCATATTGATGATCCGTCCCCAGCCACGCTCGCGCATGTCGGGAAGGCAAGCCCGTATCAGCCGAAACGGTGCAGAAAGATTGACCTCCAGCGCTCGATCCCAGTCAGCATCCGCAAGTGATTGCACAGGCGAAATTTTACGAATGACCGCATTGTTGATGAGAATATCGATTGCACCAAGATGCTCTTTGGCATGTACAGCCAGTTGGTCTGCAGCACCCTCTTGCGATAAATCAAGCGCCACCGCACCGACCGGCTGGCCCGTCTCGTGTGCCAAAGCCGCTGCAACATCGATGACTTCCGGTCGAATATCGGTGAGGAAAATGCGGTGTCCCGCTTTTGCAAAAACCCGCGCGAGCTCAAGCCCCAACCCAAGCGCTGAACCTGTGATCAGCACACCGCGACCTGTTGCCGAACTCATCGCGCCAGTTCCTCCCACGTCAAAACCGGCTCAACATCCAGTCGAACAACAATGCCTTCAAGCGCTTCCGATGGCGCGCAATAGGCGCGCATGACCGCCGGATCGTGCCCCGGCACTATATGATCAAGAGTCGGAGCCAGCTCGATTAACCGGGCATAGCCGCGAATGAGTGCTGCCTCGTCAAACAATACGGGAAACGGATTTTCACGCTCCATATTGGCGTAAAAATGCGTCGCATCAGATGCAAGGACCACCCAGCCGCGCTTCGTATAAACGCGAACCGCCTGCAAACCCGCACTATGCCCTGGCACCGAATGCAGCCATATGCCAGGCGAGAGTTCCTTATCGCCGCGATGAAACTCAATCCTGCCCGCATAAAGATTGCGGATATAGGCAACGATGTTTTCCACATCGAATGGCGCACGCGCTTTGGGATCACACATACAGGGCCCTGTCGCATGCCCGGCTTCATCGACCTGAAGATGAAAGCGCGCCGACGGAAAATCTCCCAGAGTTCCGGCATGGTCATAATGCAGATGCGTGAGAATCACCTCACTGACCTGTCGGGCATCAACATCCATGAGTGCAAGCGCATCAACAGGACGACGCAAAAGCGTGCGGCCCCGCCCATCCGCTGCTTGCTGCCCGAACCCCGTATCAATGACATAAATTTCATCATCTCGACGCGCCAGCCAGATGAAGTAATCGAGATTTTCACCCGATTCATGCGGGTCTGCATAAAGAAAATTATCTTTGGCCGTCCGTCCCGTATGTGTGGCGTAACGAAGCGCGTAAAGCTCAAAAGGCGTTGGTTTCTCGTTAAAATCTGCCGCAGGAGCCGTCATCATTTGCCCACTTTACGTTGATGCTTGCCAAAAACTATCGAACTTTGTCTTCAGTATGACCGTAATCTTGTCATACAATCTATTGACAGGTCAAGTCCGGCATGTCTAACCTTGGGACAATCAGAACGGCGCAATCAATCTGAAGCCAGGCGACAAAAACGAAGCAGCCGTCCTGCCCACCTTAACGGAGAGATGCATGACTCGTCCCGAATTTAGCGGTGAACAATTCCAGAAAGGGCTGAAGGTCAGACGCGAGGTGCTTGGCGATGGCTATGTTGCGCCTTCGCTGGCCAATGCAGACGATCTGACGGCGCCATTGCAGAAACTTGTTACGGAATGGTGCTGGGGTGAAATCTGGACCCGCCCGGGGCTGGAGCGCAAGACCCGCAGCTTTCTCAACCTTGCAATGCTGACCGCATTGAACCGTCCACATGAAGTGAAAATCCATGTGCGCGGCGCCCTGAATAACGGTGTCACGGAAGAAGAAATCGTAGAAGTTATTCTTCAGGCCGCGATCTACTGTGGCGTACCAGCCGCCCTCGATTCTATGCGTGTTGCGACGGAAGTCATCCGTCAGATGCGCGACGAAAAGGCCGTAAGCGCCTGATCCCGATACCGGAAACGCTCAATAAAAACGGGGAACACCCGCGATTCCAATTGCAATAGGAGGCCCATTTGACACAGGGAACAGCAGCAAAACTCGCAAGCCAGCCGCATAAGCTGAAAACCGGCGAAGAATACAAAGAGTCGCTCAAGGATAACCGCCAGATCTGGGTTGGCGGTCAGAAACTGAATTCCGTTTATGACGAACCCGCACTTGCGAAAGGTATCGACCTTCTCGCATCGATGTTCGATGATCAGTTCACTGAAGAACATGCAGACGCCACCACCTATTACGATGAAAAGGCAGGCGCAGTACTAAGCCGTTCGTGGCAGATTCCGCGCACCAAGGAAGATCTCGCCGCGCGTCGCCGGATGATCGAGTACACTTCGCTCAAGACAGCAGGCACCTTTGGGCGCCCACCGGATCTTGCACCATCGATCGTTGTTGGTCTTTATGCTTACCTGCCGACCTTCAAGAAGAAGAAATCTCTCATTGAAGGGATCGATCCGGACTTTGCAGAAAACATCGAACGCTACATGGAATACGGTCAGAACAACAATCTGACCGCATCGGAAAGTCTCGCCGGACCGCAGGCCGACCGCTCGTCGCCAAAGGCTTCGGAAGCTTCGCTGCTCAAGGCACGTAAGGTCACAAAAGATGGCGTTTATATCTACGGCGCCAAAACCGTAGGCTCGATTGCGGCTCAGGCTAACGATATTTTCTTCACCAATCTCGGTGGTATTCAGGAAACACCGGCAGATGCCTGCATCTGGGGGTCAGTTCCAATCGACACTCCCGGGATCAAGATGATCTCGCGTGAAATGGTCTCGCAGCCATTGTCGAGCAAGTTCGATCATCCGGTTGCAAGCCTCGGCGAAGAAGCCGACCAGTTCATCGTGTTCGATAATGTTTTCGTTCCGAAAGAACGCCTGTTCAATCTCGGCGACCCAACGGCAATGAGCTATTATGGTCCGGTCTGCGTGTTCGCGCACTGGCATGTCCTGACGCGCCTTGCTGTGAAGGCAGAGTTGTTTGTCGGCGCAGGCCAGATGGTTCTCGATTATCTTGGCACAGGCAAAATTCCTGCCGTCCAGATGATGCTCGGACAGCTTGTTGAATATGCGCAGACGCTTCGCGCATTTGTGACAGCAGCAGAAGCGCTTGCTGTGCCAACCGAAGGCGACGTCATGCGTCCGGATGTCGGCATGTTGACTGCCGGTCGCCTTTATTCGATCGAAAATTACCCGAAGATCATCCATATCCTTCAGGAAATGTGCGGTCAGGGACTTGTTATGCGCTTTGGCAAAAAAGCATTCGACAATCCGGAAGTTGGCCACTTCCTGCATGAACTTCTGCCCGGACATGGCGTTTCTGCCATGGTCAAAGAGCAGTTGATGAACTTCATCTGGGATATGACGTCCGGCTCGCTTGCTGGTCGCGTCGCCCTGTTTGAAAACGTCAACGCAACACCTGCACCAGCTCTTCGCGCAAGACTTTATAACGAAGTCAAACGCGATCGTTATGTTGCTCAGGTGAAGAAAATCGCTGGCATCGAATAGACCCCGCATGCCCCGTCCGGTGAAAATCGGGCGGGGTTCTTTCTTTCGGGAATATTGGAGATTGCGATGGATCACGCCATGCTTGTCGACCGGTTCTATGAGGCCTACGCATCACGCAAAGCGGAAGGTGCCGCATCCCTTTACCATGCCGATGGCTGGCACGAAGAGGTCGCAATGGGGAAGCGCCGTGAAGGTCATTCAGCGCTTGCAGAAGGGCTGACCGGCTTTTGGCGCATGTTGCCGGATGTTGCATGGGAACGCCACGGTTACATTCGCGCAGGCGACCAGATTGCCGTTCCCTACCACATGACCGGAACGTTCACACCGCGCGGAGAGGATGCAACCCCACGCAAGATCTCACTTGATGGTCTGCATCTCTTCGAAATCCGTGACGGGTTGCTGACGGGCACAAAAGATATGTGGGATCTGGATCTCTTTAAAGCGCAGATGAGTTGAGACGATGGACGATCTGGCAACAAAAGACGGCATCGCAATCGGCGAACTGATTTCAAAAGGTGAGATCAGTGCGACCGAAGTGCTTGAAGCGAGCATCGAGCGAATAGAGCGGCTTAACCCGCAACTCAACGCGGTTGTGCACGCGCATTTTGATCTGGCCCGGCAGCAAGTTAAAAACGGACTGGCAAAAAGCCCACTTTCGGGTGTGCCGATGCTTCTCAAGAATACCGGCTTTGAAGCGGAAGGCATGCTTCTGTCGAGCGGCTCCGAGTTGCTGCGCAACGTCGTCAGCAAGCGCGACTCCACGATCACCGCGCGCTATAAATCTGCTGGAATGGTAATCTTAGGCAAATCCAACACACCGGAATTTGCGTTAAGCTTTACCAGTGAGCCAGAAGCTTTCGGCCCAACGCGCAACCCATGGGATTTAAGCCGTACGGCTGGCGGATCGTCTGGTGGCTCCACCGCAGCCGTTGCAAGCGGCATGGTGCCACTTGCCAACAGTTCAGACGGTGCAGGATCGACACGACTTCCCGCAAGCCATTGCGGATTGTTCGGGTTCAAGCCATCACGGTTGGTCAACCCCGTCGGTCCAGTTGCGGCAGAAGCTATTGGCGGCATGTCCACGCCCCATGCAGTTACGTGGTCGGTGCGCGACAATGCAGCGATGCTGGATATTTCGGGTGGCGGCGATTTGGGTGATCCATGGGCTTCACCCACCACCCCCGACTGCTATCTCTCAGCGCTGGATAAGACGCCACCTCGCCTGAAAGTAGCGATGATCCTTGACGCGCCTGACGGCAGCCCGATCGCACCGGAAATGATCGAAAGCATTCGCGAAACTGCGAAACTGCTGGAAAGTCTCGGCCATCACGTCGAGGAAGTTACGGACGCAGGCTATGATGCAGAAGCTATGAAAGCTGCATGGCGGATTGTCGTTGGCGTCAATGTTGCGTTGGGTGTTACGGGTGGCGATGCCACATCCGCCAACATCGCCAAGCTTGAGCCGGTCAATCAGGAGTGGGTACGCGAAGCACTGGCAATTCCCGGCACACGCTATCTCTGGGCAATCAATCAGCTTCACGCATCTTCACGCGCTTTAGCGAAATTCTTTAGCCAATACGACATCATGTTAACCCCTGCCGCTTCAGAACCTGCGCCCCTTCTGGGTAAGCTTGCAGGTAAAGGCAAAAGCCTTGATGAATTTTACGATCAATTCTGGTCTCACTCTCCTTTTACGGCTGTTTTCAACACATCCGGCTGCCCGGCAATGTCAGTCCCGCTCGGTATGAGTCCGTCAGGTTTGCCCATCGGATCACATATCGGAGCTGGCTTCGGAAAAGATGCCTTGCTCTTTTCGCTAGCAGCAGAACTTGAGCGTGCAGCTCCGTGGGCTGATCGGCGTCCACCCATTTTTGGCTAAGGAAAGCTCTATGAACAACACGGAAATCCTTACCCTTACCGCCCGCGAAACTGCCGCAGCTATCGAGGCTAAACAGTTAAGCGTCCGCGCTGTCACAGAAGCATATCTGGAACGGATTGCAGAAACTGACGGACCAATAAAGGCTTGGCAGTATCTCGACGTCGAGCAAGCCCGTGAACAAGCAGATATGTTGGATAGGAACGGACCCAAGGGACCGCTTGCGGGCGTGCCCATCGGCGTCAAAGACGTGATCGATACGAAGGATATGCCGACCGGCTATGGAACACCGATTTATGAAGGATTTCAGCCGCCTTGGGATGCGCCTGCGGTGCAGATCGCCAAAAATTCCGGCGGCCTGATCCTAGGCAAAACAGTCAGCACCGAACTTGCCATGGCAAGCCCCAACAAAACCCGCAATCCGCACAACCCAGCACACACACCCGGCGGCTCGTCGTCCGGTTCCTGTGCCGCCGTCGCAGCCGGCATGGTGCCCCTGGCATTCGGCACACAAACGTCGGGTTCGGTCATTCGTCCGGCAAGTTTTTGTGGCGTAACCGCATTCAAACCAACCTTCGGCGCAATCAACACCGTCGGCATCAAGGCTCTGTGTCATGGGCTTGATACGCTTGGTATCATCGCCCGCAACATAGGCGATGCATCTCATTGTGCAGCCGCGCTCAGCGGGCAGTCTGAACTCACCAGTCTTATACCACCAATTCGCCCCCGCATCGGCGTATTGCTTGGAACGCGCCTCGAAAAAGCTGAAGACTATGCGATTGAAACAGTCAATCGCCTGGTATCCGTGGCCGAAACGGCAGGCGCCGAACTGACCATTATTCCGGCACCAGGTTGGTTTGACGGTATTTTCGATCTCCACGAAGCCGTTATGGGCTGGGAAGTCACGCAATCACTTGCCTCCGAAATCAGTCATAACTGGAATGATCTGACGCCCGTCACGCGCGCAATGTTAGAGGATCAGGGCCGTATTGATGAGCCGCACTATCGTGCAGCAATGGCAGAAATTCCGGGAATCCGTCACATGATGGATGCAATTCTATCCCGCTTTGATGCCGTACTGACACTTGCAGCCCCCGGCGAAGCGCCTGAGGGTATGGCGACTGGCGATCCGATCTTCAACCGACTCTGGAGCGTTCTGCAAGTGCCTCTTGTCTGCTTGCCCGCATCCAAAGGGCCAAAAGGCCTGCCAGTCGGCGTACAACTGGTCGGCGCGCGCGGCGCTGATTATCCCCTCGCCTCGGCAGCCCTTTTTCTGGAAACCGCAATCGCTGCAAAAGGAGGCCTTCTATGAGCCATCCCCCCATTGACCAGCTAACCGATGATTTTCGCACGGCGATGCGGCAACTTGCGGCAACGGTCAACATCATTACAGCCGGAGAAGGCGACACCCGGCGCGGACTGACAGCCACAGCCGTCTGTTCAATGTCCATCACGCCTCCTTCCATGCTCGTTTGCGTCAACCGTTTTGGCGAAGCACACAAGGCGATCACATCTGCTGGGAATTTCTGCGTCAATATTCTCGCTGATGCCCAAAGGGAGATCGCCATGCGATTTGCCGGACAAATCGGTGAAATGGGCGAAGACAAGTTTGCACCTTATGGCTGGACACGCCTTGCCACCGGTGCACCGGCACTTGACCACGCAATGGCGAATCTCGATTGCGAAATTGCATCAGTGTCAGAAACTGAAAGTCATTCGATTTTCATAGGTCAGGTGAAAGCCATTCGCTTTGGCCCGGAGACATCACCACTCCTTCATTACAATCGCAACTTCTTCACGCTGGCCAATCAGACCGCGTTATAAAACATCCAACCAAGGGAACTGGCTGCGACCACAAAAAACCAAAATACGGTTGTCCCACAACCGGAACTCTCGTGGATGCAGTTACCAAACAAACGGGCCACGCCCAACGGAGGTATCTATCATGTCTATCAGTGACGCACAGTTTTTGAAGGGCTGGAGACAGGTGCTCGAAATGTGCAACCTGAAAGCTGGTGAGCAAGTCACAATTCTGACGAGCGACGACAGCAACAAACAGATTGCCTATATCGCCAAGCTTGCCGCTTCTGATCTCGGAGCTGTCGTCACCGAACTTAACCTCGCACCCGTGAACAGCGAAAAGGCGATCTCCCCCGATAAATCCGGTTATATCGGCAAGACCCCGTTGGATGGCAATGAAGCTGCCCTCGCCTGCCTCAAGGCTTCTGATCTCGTCATCGACACATTGCAGCTCTTGTTCTCAAAAGAACAGGAACAAGTGCTTAAAACCGGCACGCGCATGTTGCTCGCAGTCGAGCCTCCGGCAATCATGATGCGCCAGATCCCGCGCCCCGAAGACAAGTTGCGTGTTCTTGCTGCCGCCAAAAAAATTGGCGCCGCAAAAGAAATACATGTCACCTCAAAAGCTGGCACCGATTTCCGTTGTCGTCTTGGCCAATATCCGGTGCTCACTCAATATGGCCTTGCCGACGAGCCGGGCCGCTGGGACCATTGGCCAAGCTGCTTCTCGGCTCGCTGGCCGGATGAAGGCAGCGCCGAAGGAACAATCGTTATCGATGAAGGCGATATTCTGCTGCCATTCAAAAAATATGCCCGCGCTCCAATCACTGTCACCATTGAAAAAGGCTTCATTGTCGACATTAAGGGTGGCTATGATGCAGAATTCATGCGCAAATTCATGGAGAGCTTCAACGATCCACGTGCCTATGCCATGGCACATGTCGGCTGGGGACTAGAGAACCGCGCAAACTGGACGGTGCTGGGCCTCTATAACCCGGAAGCGCAGCTTGGTATGGATGCGCGCTCATTTGCAGGCAACTTCCTGTGGTCATCAGGGCCAAACACAGAAGCTGGCGGTGATCGTGATACGCCATGCCATCTCGATATTCCGCTGCGCAATTGCTCCGTATCGCTGGACGGTGAAGTGATGACGCTGGAAGGCGCAGTTATTCCTGAAGATCAGAAGTAAGACCATGGCACAATATGATGTGGCAATTATTGGTGCTGGCTCTGCCGGCGCCCTGATAGCAGCGCGTCTAAGCGAAGATCCGGCCCGTAATGTTCTGCTAATCGAAGCTGGTGGGAGACCATCAGACCCGGACATTTTAAAGCCCTCTATGTGGCCTGCGATCCAGCATCGCAGCTATGATTGGGATTACAAAACGACACCTCAGGAAGGTGCCGCTGGCAGAAGTTTTGCCTGGGCTCGCGGTAAAGGTCTTGGTGGATCAAGCCTGCTCCACGCTATGGGCTATATGCGTGGGCACCCGGCAGATTTCGCTGCATGGGCAGAAGCCACGGGTGATGAGCGCTGGAGCTGGGAAGGTTTATTGCCATCTTTCATGGCAAATGAAGACCATGAGTCGGGCGGTGATGGTATTCGCGGCAAAGACGGTCCGATGCCTGTCTGGATACCAGAGGACGAAGTCAGTCCACTGACACAGGCATTCATGACAGCAGGCAATGCACTCGGCCTGCCGCGTATCCCGGGCCACAATACCGGCCAAATGATTGGGGTCACACCCAATTCCCTGATGATCCGTGATGGGCGTCGCGTCACCGTTGCTGAAGCATGGCTCACGCCCGAAGTTTGCGCGCGTCCGAACCTGACGATCATGACAGGCACGTTGACCCGCCGCCTTAAACTGGAAAAATCACACGTTTCAGCAATTGAACTCGCAGGCCCGGAAGGACTAGCTACCGTCACGGCAAGCGAAATCATTTTGTCCGCTGGTTCATTGGAAAGCCCCGCACTTTTAATGCGTTCTGGCATAGGGCGCGAAAATGTACTCCGCGAAGCCGGTGTCACTTGCCGGGTCAAAGCGCCAGAACTGGGGCTTAACCTGATGGATCATCTGCTTGGGGCGGGTAATCTTTATGCCACTAAAAAGCATTTGCCTCCGTCCCGTCTGCAACATTCGGAAAGCATGGCGTATATGCGTGCCGGAGATTTCTCAGCCGGTGGCCAGCCGGAAATTGTCGTTGGCTGCGGCGTGGCTCCAATCGTTTCCGAGAGCTTTACTGCACCTGCTCCGGGTAACGCCTATTCCTTCCTTTTTGGTGTTACTCACCCTACAAGTCGAGGCGAAATACGCATAACCGGAGATGCACCGGACAGCCCACTTATAATTGACCCTCGATATCTTCAGACCCAAAATGATAGAAACCTGTTTCGAGCAGCGCTCGGTGCGGCACGTGAAATCGGACATCGCCCTGAATTAGCTGAATGGCGTGACCACGAAATACTCCCCAAGTCGCTTGCAACAAGCCAAGACATCGACACTTTTATTGCGAAGGCAGTGATCACACATCACCACCCTTCCGGGACATGCCGTATGGGTAAGGATGAGATGTCGGTCGTTGATGCCGATCTACGTCTGCGCGGACTGGACAATCTTTATGTTGTCGATGGTTCAGTTTTGCCAAGCCTTACTGCAGGCCCTATCCACGCCGCCGTGCAGGCAATCGCAGAAAATTTCACAGCAGGATTCAAATAATATCATGCAAAGTTAAAGGTACGAAATAATACCAGTTGGGACGCGGAACGCTGACGACGGTTATCCGTCGTGGGGGAGTGCAATCTATCTGTCCCTTAAACGTCAAAACGCCCGTGGTTTTGTCCACGGGCGTTTTTGAATTTGGTTGCGGGGGCAGGATTTGAACCTGCGGCCTTCAGGTTATGAGCCTGACGAGCTACCGGGCTGCTCCACCCCGCGTTAAGGGCTTAATTTGTATGACCGGATTTGGTATTTTTTTGCGCTTATCGCTGATGAAAGCTGTTTTGTATGATTATGAGAAGATGTTGATGATTTGTGTGCTTAGCAGACCTGGCAGCGACCTACTCTCCCGTGTCTTAAGACAAAGTACCATTGGCGCTGGAGCGTTTCACGGCCGAGTTCGGAATGGGATCGGGGTGCAGCCGCTCCGCCATAACCACCAGGTCGGCGAAGAACACAAATATGAGAAGCTGGTTGTCTTTCGTGCAGATAATAAAACGATATCAGTTTAAGCGTTTCGAAGCGAAGCTTCGCAAGGCCGACTGGCCGTCGCCGATGTTTCGGCGTGCTGTCCGCAGGCTAGCCTGACGTTAGTCAGGCGCTCAGCCGTAAGGACATAAACTAAACTAATATCTATCGAACTTGGTTCGATGGATATTGTAAATGAGAATGATCAAGTCGATCGAGCTATTAGTACCGGTAAGCTACATGCGTTGCCGCACTTCCACACCCGGCCTATCAACGTGGTAGTCTTCCACGGCTCTGATAGGGAATACTCGTTTTTAGGTGGGTTTCCCGCTTAGATGCCTTCAGCGGTTATCCCGTCCGTATATAGCTACCCTGCTATGCCGTTGGCACGACAACAGGTCCACCAGAGATACGTCCATCCCGGTCCTCTCGTACTAGGGACAGATCCTATCAATATTCCTACACCCACGGCAGATAGGGACCGAACTGTCTCACGACGTTCTGAACCCAACTCACGTACCGCTTTAAATGGCGAACAGCCATACCCTTGGGACCTGCTCCAGCCCCAGGATGCGATGAGTCGACATCGAGGTGCCAAACAACCCCGTCGATATGGACTCTTGGGGGTCATCAGCCTGTTATCCCCGGCGTACCTTTTATCCGTTGAGCGATGGCCCTTCCACGCGGGACCACCGGATCACTATGACCGACTTTCGTCTCTGCTCGACTTGTCAGTCTTGCAGTCAGGCAGGCTTATGCCATTGCACTCGACGAACGATTTCCGACCGTTCTGAGCCTACCATCGCGCGCCTCCGTTACTCTTTAGGAGGCGACCGCCCCAGTCAAACTACCCACCATACACGGTCCTGGACCCGGATAACGGGCCGCAGTTAGACATCCATATAGATAAGGGTGGTATTTCAAGGATGACTCCACAATGGCTGGCGCCACTGCTTCAAAGTCTACCACCTATCCTACACATGTCGACACGAATGCCAGTGTAAAGCTATAGTAAAGGTGCACGGGGTCTTTCCGTCTAACCGCAGGAACCCCCGCATCTTCACGGGGAATTCAATTTCACTGAGTCTGCGTTGGAGACAGCGGGGAAGTCGTTACGCCATTCGTGCAGGTCGGAACTTACCCG
>NZ_PYSY02000002.1:967500-1595000 GCF_003049685.1 Brucella pituitosa
TTAATAGAATATCAACCGTTCCAGCCTGCCGATTCCTTTATTTGCGACAATGAAATGACAGAAATGGTGATCACTTATCACTTCGGGATTGATGGCGGTGGCACTGGATGCCGTGCAATCGTTGCAGATCAGAACGGCAGAGTGCTGGGTGAAGGCGCATCTGGGCCTGCGAATATAGGGGCAGACCAAGAGAATAGCATTCTTCATATATGTAAGGCAGCAGACCGAGCGCGCAAGAATGCCGGTTTGGGCTCTTCTATATATGAATCGGCGAGCGCCGTGTTGGGGCTGGCTGGTGCCAACTCTCTTCCTGATCATACTCTTATATATGAGCGTCTACCGTTCAAAGTGAGCAGAATCGTTTCAGATACGCTCACAGCATTGCAAGGAGCGATGGGGGATGGCGATGCCGCCATCGCGATTCTGGGAACGGGATCAGCCTTTGTAAGGCGAACCGACGACACAATCCGCATAATCGGCGGGCGCGGCTTTATGCTGAGCGATCACGCTGGAGGCGCACGACTCGGTCGCGAACTACTGGAACAGGTACTGCTCACAGTTGACGGATTCGCGCAGCACTCAGATTTGTCTCGCGCGGTTCTTGCGAGATTCGACAGTAACCCGCGCGATATCACAGTTTTCTCCCGGACAGCTAGCGCCGCTGACTATGCCGCTTTTGCTCCAATGCTCTTCGAATTTGCAGTGCTGAACGATCCGCTCAGCTTACGAATCCTTGCCGACGCTTGTGAAATGATCCGTAGGGGATTGGATAAATTGGGAATCGAAGAGCTTCAACGTTTCAGCATTACGGGTGGGTTGGCGTCATCCTACGCTGCACTGCCATTCTTTCCTTATAAGGAGTTCTATCGGGAACCCCTCGGTGACAGCCTGCAAGGTGCGCTAGCACTGGCGTTAAAAAAGGCGACGCCGACATAGTGCGACGTGAAAGTAACTTGCCGGAATAGCCGTAACTCCCTAATTCTTATTATATATACGATCACCAGGGAAATTAGACCGTCCGTTGGACATTGCAGCAGGGATGCCATGCTAACCAAAAAAGGCAAATACGGCCTGAAAGCCATGGTGCACCTGGCCAATATATCGGACGGTCAGCTGGCTTCAGCGAGCGAGATTGCCGAAAGGCATCATATCCCGCGGAAGTTTCTCGATAATATTTTCATCGAGTTGCGAAACGCAGGCTTTGTATTGAGCCGCAAAGGCAAAGGCGGTGGATTTTGCCTTGCCCGCCCCGCCAGCGAGATCCATATCGGCAATATCATTCGGGCACTGGATGGGGCGCTTGCGCCTATCGCCTGCGCCAGCAAAACCGATTATCAGCCTTGCGACGATTGCGATGAAACCGAATGCGAAGTGCGACACATGATGTTGGACGTGCGCGAAGCGATCGCCAATGTGCTTGATCACCGCACCCTTGCCGACAGCAGGATATCTGAAATTACCGCGCTGTCGGCTGAATAGGATCTGGGTTAGGCTGCCGCTGACCAATTTGGAAACGGGTCAACCAGTTTTTGCCAGTTTTGCGGCATAAAGAACTGCTCAGGCACCAGACAGGTATCGAGTTCAGCAATCATATTAGCCTTATCCATCGGACTAACTCCGATAAATACAATTTCCTGCCTGCGGTCTCCCCACTCAGCATCAAGATAAGGCTGCATCGCCTGATGCCATTCCGGTTCGACCGGCCAATAGCTGCGAGGAACAGCCGACCACCAGCGACCGCGCTTGTTGGTGCGGACCAATGCGCCGGCCTGACTCAACTCGCCCACATAATCAGGACGCGTTGCCAGCCAGAAAAAGCCCTTTGCGCGAACCACACCCGGCCAGCTTCGATCAATAAAACTTTGAAAGCGTGCTGGATCAAATGGACGACGGGCACGATACACAAATGAATGGACGCCATACTCCTCTGTCTCCGGCACATGCTCGTGGAAACCGTGGAGTTCTTTATACCAAAGCGGATGTTCGTGGGCGCGATTGAAATCGAACAGGCGTGTGTCGAGAATCGAATCAAGCGAGACCTGTCCGAAATCGACTTCCTCTATTTTTGCGTCGGGATTGAGTGACTTGATCACCTTGCGCGCAAGATCACGTTCTTCCGCGCTTGAGGTGGAAACCTTGTTGAGCACGACAACATCTGCAAACTCAATCTGCTCGACCAGCAGATCAACCAGTGTCCGCTCATCCTCATCTCCTAGAGATTCGCCACGGTCGCGCAGGAAATCGCTGGAAGAGTAGTCTTTGAGCAAATTGGCGGCATCTACAACCGTAACCATCGTGTCTAGACGGGCAAGGTCGGAGAGACTTTCACCCTTCTCATCGCGAAATTCAAATGTGGCGGCAACTGGTAGAGGTTCAGATATGCCGGTCGATTCGATCAGGAGATAATCAAAACGATCCTGCGAGGCGAGTTGAGCCACTTCTTTCAGAAGATCATCGCGCAATGTGCAACAAATGCAGCCATTGGTCATTTCAACGAGTTGCTCTTCGGTGCGCGATAAATCGGCACCTCCCTCACGCACCAAAGCAGCATCAATATTGATTTCGCTCATATCGTTGACGATCACCGCGACACGCCGATTTTCGCGGTTGTTGAGCACGTGGTTAAGGAGCGTGGTTTTTCCTGCTCCGAGAAAGCCCGAAAGAACGGTGACTGGAAGCCTTTTCATGGCATCTCCTTTGCTGCGGTTGATACAAAAGCTGCTAGCGCAGTATGACTGGATAATTAATGTTATATCATTACATCTACTGGACTAAAAAGAGGCGGCAAAGCCACCTGATTGAGAAACTTAAACACGTCTTAGAAAAGCTGGATAGCTTTTCCAAAGTACGTTGAGAATCGTTGGGTCGGACCATCGGAGAAATCAAACAGCCCGACCCTAAGAACTGGCCACTTCCGGGTGGGGTTCCAGAACAAGGGCGCGACCAGTGCTACTCTGACAGACAGCTCTTCAGTGAAGCTGCCAGATTACGAATGAGTTGCGGATAGAGATCAGGACCGTCCTTCAATTCTGAACCGAGTGGATCAAGCACACCCGTTTTGGCCTCGGTGCCGTCAATCACAGTGTTGACCAGCTTTGGTTCAAACTGCGGTTCGGAGAACACGCATACAGCGCCGAGCGATTTGATCTTCTCATGGATGTCCTTGATGCGGGCTGCACCCGGTGCTTTGTCAGGGCTGACAGTAATCGAACCCGCAGCTTTTACGTCGAAGCGGTTCTCAAAATACTGATATGCATCGTGGAAGACGATAAACGGCTTGTCTTTGACAGGTTGAAGTTCGCTGTCAATATCTTTGGTCAGTACATCCAGCTTTTCGGCATAATCGGCTGCATTCTTTTCGTATTGCGCCGCATGTTCAGGATCGCTTTCGCTCAGAACCTTGGCGATATCACCAACGAGAACCTTGCCATTCTGCGGGTCGAGCCAGAAGTGGAGGTCGAATTCGGCATGGTGGTGGTGTTCCTCTGCCTTTTCAGCACTTTCCTTTGCGTGGTCATGGCCATCGTGAGAGCCAGCTCCCGCACTATGGTCATGACCCGCCTCACCATGCTTTTCGTGCTCATGACCTTCATCGCCATGATCATGTGCCTCGAATGGCCCCCCTTCGCGGAATTTGAGCTTCGTCAATCCATCGGCTTCGCCCAACGCTACAACTTTAGCGCCCTCGCCCAAGGTATCGAATGGCTTATCGAGAAAAGTCTCCATCGAAGGCCCGGCCCAGAAGATGACCTTCGCGTGCTCGATGGCTTGGGCATCAGATGGTTTGAGGCTGTAAGAATGTTCCGACCCTGCACCCTGAACGATCAGTTTTGGCTCGCCTACACCCTGCATTACAGCAGCAACCAGGGAATGCAGTGGTTTGATCGAAACGACAACGCCGCTGCGCTCGGCGGCAGAAGCCGCCCCACCCAAAACAGCCATAAATGCGGATGCCAACAGCAGGGATCGGAAGTGTTTCATGATATTTTCTCGGGTTCTCTCTTGAGAGTCAGCAAAAGCGAACAACATATACAAGTGATATGTTATTCTATTACATCATTTGCGTTATGCTATAACGTCTGCGATAAGGAGACACAACCTCTTTTTGGAGAATTGTTCACAGTGCTTAACCGGGCAACGCAAATGAACACGAATCGGCATATCGTTCACACATCTTGAGACAAGAATTTCGAGAGCGCCTTTTGTCCCTTAAGACAAAGTGTTGATGCTCTCATAAAGGCAGCGAAAGCTCATTTTATATGGCCCGTAAAACCGCCCCCCCCGTACATTCAAAGCGGGAACCATTGATCGACCTGAAAGGTGCCGGCGTTTATCGTGACGGGCGATGGCTTGTGCGCAATGTTGACCTGACGATCCATCGCGGTGAGATCGTCACACTTATCGGCCCCAACGGTGCGGGTAAAAGCACCACAGCCAAAATGGCGTTGCACATTCTCAAGCCCGATGAGGGCGAGGTGCATCATATAAAAGGTCTGCGGATCGGATATGTGCCGCAGAAGATCAATATTGACAGGACCATGCCGCTTTCTGTTGAGCGCTTGATGACACTGACCGGCCCCCTACCCAAAGCTGATATTGTGCGTGCACTGGATGCCGTCGGAATCACACATCTTCTCAAAGCAGAGATTACCAATCTGTCGGGTGGCGAGTTTCAGCGAGCATTGATGGCCCGTGCACTCGCACGCAAGCCCGATATCATGGTGCTAGATGAGCCAGTCCAAGGCGTCGATTTTTCCGGTGAAGCGGCCCTTTACGAGCTGATTGCTAAATTACGTGATGACACGGGCTGCGGTGTACTGCTGATCTCCCACGATCTGCATCTTGTCATGGCGGCAACCGACCGCGTCATCTGCCTCAATGGTCATGTCTGCTGCAGCGGAACGCCGCGCGATGTGACTGCCAGCCCGGAATATTTGCGCCTGTTCGGGAGCCGCGCAGTCGGGCCTCTCGCCGTTTATGAACATCATCACGATCACACACATCTGCCTGACGGTCGTGTCATGCACGCCGATGGCACGGTGACAGATCACTGCCATGCCGAAGATGGTCATCACCATGACGGTGAACATCATCACCATCATGAGGAAGGCAAACCCCATGCTTGACGATTTTTTCACCCGCGCTTTGATTGCCGGGATAGGCCTGGCACTGACCACGGGCCCGCTTGGCTGCTTCATCGTGTGGAGGCGGATGGCCTATTTTGGTGACACCATGGCCCATTCGGCATTGCTGGGCGTGGCCTTGGCACTGATCCTTGATATCAATCTGATGATCGGTGTTTTTGCCGTAGCCGTCGCCATTTCAGCCATCCTTTTGCTGCTGCAAAAAAGGCATTCGCTTTCGGCGGATTCGCTGTTGGGTATTCTTTCACACGCAACACTATCGCTGGGACTGGTCATCGTCGCCTTTATGACATGGGTGCGTGTCGACCTGCTGTCATTCCTGTTTGGCGATCTGCTCGCAGTTTCGCGTCTCGACATCGCTTTTATCTATGGCGGCGGAATTCTGGTGCTCGCCGTGCTTGCATGGTTGTGGCGCCCACTGCTTGCAGCTACCGTCAGCGAAGATATTGCGCGGGCTGAAGGCTTGAATCCCGCCTTGTCGCGCATCATCTTCATGCTGCTGCTGGCAATTGTTATCGCCATTTCAATGAAGATTGTCGGTATTTTGCTGATAACGTCGCTTCTGATTATTCCTGCCGCGACAGCCCGCCGGTTTGCTTCAACGCCTGAGCAAATGGCTATCATGGCTTCCATCATCGGGGCAGTTGGCGTTATCGGCGGGCTTTACGGTTCTGTTGAATTCGATACGCCATCGGGCCCATCAATCGTCGTTGCCGCACTGGCTATTTTCATTTTAAGCCTCCTGCCATTAAATAGGAGAGAGGCTTCACCGAAACGGACCGCTGGACAATGAGCAATCACCACGACCATCATCACGCGCATAGTCACCCATCGCATGATCTGACCCGCAATCAGACACTGGTTTTCGATGTGTTGTCCAAGGCGGATGGACCACTGAGCGCCTATACGATTCTCGACCAGCTCCGCGATGATGGCTTTCGCGCTCCGCTGCAGGTTTATCGCGCTTTGGAAAAGCTGCTTGATTACGGGATGGTGCACCGCCTCGAAAGCCTGAATGCCTTTGTTGCCTGCGCGCACCCGCAATGCCACCAGCACGGCCTTATTGCTTTTGCCATTTGCGAACAATGCGGACAGGTGACGGAATTTTCCGATCCAGCCATCGAAAATCTCGTCAGCGCGTGGAGCGTCCAAAGTGGCTTCAAATCACGCAAAACAACACTGGAATTGCGTGGTCGCTGTGAAAAATGCGGCGAACATTGAACTTAGGTAACGCTTACTAAAGTGATGCCTGCTATATTTTGCCTTCAAGGGGAAAATATAGCAGGCAAAATTTTATGGTGCGCAACAAGCCATCTCACGAGCGACGTAGGGAAGAGCGACAGCGCACGCGGCTGCGATCAGGTAAGATAATCGACCTTGATGGGCGCTTTATCATTGAGTGCCAGTTCTGCGACATTGCTCCGCATGGTGCAAGACTAAGGATAACTGACGTTCCGAGCCTCCCCGAACGCTTCTGGCTGTTTGACGACTTCTATGCGCGTGCGCTTCTGGCCCAGATCGTCTGGCGAGAGAAACGCGAAATCGGAGTCCAGCTCATCACAGACCCCTCCATACCCACGCTTGACGAAGAACGTTTGAGCCAGCTGGCGGGAAAATACTACTCGCTGTGAGATGAAGCGGCTGCCGCCTGCTTGCCAGCGATTTCCGACGAAGCACCGCCGCGCATATTCATGGCGCGAATCTCTGCCGCCGAAATGTAATTGAATTGTTCGACCAGCAGATCCTTGATCACTGGTTCTGGGAAGCGCGCATTCAAATCGGTGATGACCGATGCCCGCACAGCCTCGAAGTTCACTTTCTCGACTTCTTTGGTGTCCGAATAACTGCCGTAAAACTTACGGAAAATCTCATCACTGATGAAATATTCAAGCGGCACAGTGAGCTTTTTGCGAATGTTCGAATCGACCGTATAGACCAGCTGCGCCACGACATAGCCTGCAACGCTGCCATTGGAGATGATCGGCACACTCATCACGTCGGTCTTGACGTAATCGAGCCCGCCAAACGCGCCTCCATTCGCTTGCACCTCGCCTGAAGGCCCATCGTTCTGGCGCACAGCAAAGAACAGCGATCCGAGGGCCACTGCACATATCCAAAGGCCGATTGCGAATATGCGGATCATCGGGCGTGACCGAGCCTCGCGCTCTGCATGCTGTAGGTGCCGTCTGCATCCTGCGTTTCCAGCGCGCCACGGATAAGATCAGCCAGTTCACCAACCGCACGCAGGTGCAGTTGCAACGCTTCGCAATTCTTCTCCAGCTTCTGCTTGAGACTATCAAGCAATGGCTGCAATCCCTTCATCGTGGCAGGTTCGGCAAGGCTGGCAGCCTTTTTGATTGCCTTATTGAAGTCATACAGGCCACGGCTCTTGCGCGAGTTGATGTCGGCAAGGTCCGGATGTCCGCCCTCAAGCAAAAGACGGGTTTCCGTATCAATGACGTCCTCAAGACGCTGAATAGCCCGCACAACCGGCTTAAGTGCGGGCTGCTGCTCCAGTTCCTCTGCTGGATTGACATCCAGTGCTACTTCCGGCGCTTGCGGCAGCAGGCTGATTTCGGAGCTTGTGTCGGTCATGTTCGGGTTTCCTCAATTATATGTATCAGCGGGTCGCGCTCTCGTTCACTCGCTAGAGCGGTTTCGGTAAAGGCGGATCAGCCTTAAGCGCGTTCTCCACTTTCATTGTTTTCCAGTTGCTTCTGAATGAGTTGGCGTTCAAATCCGTGAATGATATCCTTCGACACGGCGTCCTTGCTCATTCCCTGTCCCAGATCGTTAACGACGTCTCCCAAAGCCAACGTTGCCGAATTCTCCGCTCGCTGCTTCATTGCTGCTTGCGCTTCGAGCATACGGGCGATGCCTACACCGCCCGTATCTGCCATTTTATTGGCCATGGCCTCAGCCATCATCGATTTCCAGTACTCACCTGCGATGCCCTTGCCAAAAGTGGCCGTTGTATCGCTGGTAAACATCGACTGGACGAAAGACTGCAGCATGAAAGCTTCAAACTTTCGATAGGCCGGGTTGGTTGCGTTCTGGCTTTCGGGATTGACCCTAACCCCTGAACCCAGACTTTCAGAAAAGCTCACAAAATTCCGCGGCAAACCTGTATCGGCACCAGCCCCCGTCGGACCTGTGTTAGCCGATATCGACTTCAGACGTTCCGCCGCCAGGCGATAGGCTTGCGGATCGGCCGCCCGCGCCACGTCCATCACCAGGTCTGACGGCGGATTGATCGCCATACAACTCGTCCTTCTTCATCTCTTGATTGCACCATAGTTTGCCAAACTTGACTGAAGCTTGCGGTACGAATCAGCGTCAGTTTTATGACAGACACAGGGTCAATGTCGCCTGGATAAGTCCACCAGATTTCTTGTAAATACTTGTTATAATAAGGAATTAACTGTCAGTACCCGCGATATCATCGATCAAGCCGTAGATGTTTTCCGGCAGATAAGCTCTTCAATGAGGCTTGCGAGTTCTCGTCTTTCGGTATCATTTCGTACCGTTTCCAGCCGATCTTCCAAAAGTTCTACCCGACGTTGTTCTTTCAGGAGACCGCTGCGCTGTGATTCGAGCTGCTGTTCGATGCTCTCGCTTTCTAAGGCATTGCCTCCAAGACGTTTGATAAGCAGTGCGGGGTCGACTGTGAATGAACTGCCATCGTATCGCCGATCCTGCATAGCGATCAGCGCTTCACGCTCTTCATCAAGCACAGCCTTGCGATTATTCGTGACCGCAAGAGATACTTCCAGCCGAGCGGCGCCCAGCTTTTGCAATGCAATCAGCTTTTTGAGATTACGGGCATTGGTTTGAGCCATGAAATCCTCAGAACAGATTGCGCATCTGCGTTGACGTTTCGCCGATAAAGAAACGCAGCAGTTCCGGCAAAATGAAATAGACGACCAGCAATCCACCGCCGAGGACAAATGGCATCGACACAAAATAGATAGGAATCGTCGGCGTCAGCTTGTTGATCAGTCCAATGGCGAAATTGACCAGAATCGCAAAGACAATAAACGGCGCTGCGATGCGCAAGGTTGCCAGAAATGCCCCGGAAAGCGCGTCGCTGATATCGATCATCGCGGCATCGGGTCTGAAATGACCTTCAACGGGTATCGCTGTGTAGGAACTCAGCAGCGCCCGCAGAATCTCAAGATGCATGTCCGTGACGAAAAACAGAAACAGCGCGCTGAAAGTGACAATGGTCGCAAGCGTTGCCTGCGGTTCAGGTTCAGTAATCGCATCGGCTGGAGTGCCGGAATAGCCCACTGCCATCGCCATCATATTGGCCATGAATTGCAGCGCCCAGAAATAAATATGCGCCAGAATCCCAATCACCGCACCAATAAACATTTCGCTCAGCATAAGGCGAAACATCGCCAACGGATGTGTGCCATCAAGGCTGGGTGTGATGGTCTCAATCACCAGTGGAAGCACGGCGAATGAGCAGGCGAGCGCGATGAACAACCGCACCTGCAGCGGTATCCGCCCGCTTGAGATGCCCGGCATCAGCATCAGACATGCCCCGACACGGCAGAATGCGAGCATGGCTGCGAAGACAAGCTCGTTGATCGGCAGTTGGGTGATGGGCAACGGGTTCTCTCCCCGTCAGGAAATCGCGCCAAGCGATTTCACTTCGACACCACGTGCGATCTCGACATGCGACAGAACAGGCAAGGTCGCGAAAAGGCGCTCGATGATCATGCGGATATATGGGCGCGCTTCAGGAGAAGAGACCAGCACAAACCGCTCGCCGCTATCAAAATGCTTGCGTATGGCTGCCGTGGCTTCGGTACCAAACTGCTCAAGCTGGCGCGGATCGATATCAAACTCGACGATTTCGCCCTTGTTGTCCCGCTTGAGGCTCTGATGGAAGACCAGATCCCATCGGTTGCCAAGGCGCAGGACGTTGAGCACGCCATTATCCGACAGATCACCGCATATCTGCTGCGCCATCCGCATGCGAACATGCTCGACAATCATTTCAGGACGGCGGACGAGAGGCGCAATCTCCGCAATCGATTCAAGAATCAGATGCAGGTTGCGGATTGAAACACGCTCCGCAAGCAGCAGCTTCAAAACAGCCTGAAGCCCTGAATAGGAGATATTTGCCGGACAGATATCCTCAAGAAGCTTGCGATATTCCGGCCCAAGACGATCAAGCAGAATCCGCATGTCTTTATAGGATAGGAGCTGCGCCAGATTGTTACGCACAATCTCGCTCAAATGTGTCAGCAACACCGACAGATTATCGACGGTCATATAGCCATCGCGACGCAGGTCGGACGTAAATGTTTCCGGCACAGAATAGGCACGCATACCAAAAGCCGGTTCGCGCACTTCTTCGCCCGGAATAGACGGGATTGGACGTTCACCCAACACGACGAGAATTTCACCAACCCGCAATTCATGGCTCGCAACCGCAGTACCGTGGATCTTGATACGATAGCTCTTTGGTGGCAGCGAAATATCGTCCGTTACCTTGATCTCAGGGATAACGAAGCCGTATTCCTGCGCAAACTTCTTACGCATCTTGGCGACGCGATGTGCCAGTTCCTGCTGCGATGCAATAAGGCGGGCGGAGAGCTGCTTGCCAAGGCAAAGCTCGATCTGTGTGGTTTCCAGCGAAGCCTTGACGGAATTGCGCTCCTGCTCTTCCACATCTCGCTGCTTGGACTGTTCTTCTGCTGCCTCAGCCTCGCGCTGGCGGGCCTGACGGCGCGGCACTGCGATACCGACAAACGCCATGGCGCCGCCCAACAGGAAGAACGGAAATGCTGGCAATCCAGGCATGATACCCAGCACAAACAGCAGGAATGATGCAATCAGAAGGGCTTTAGGATAAGCGCCAAGCTGTCCGAAAATCGCCTGATCGGCCGAGCCGCGTGTACCACCCTTGGAAACAAGAAGACCGGCTGCAAGCGAGACGATCAGCGCCGGGATCTGCGTAACCAGACCGTCGCCAACAGAAAGCTTGGTGAAAACGTCGGCTGCTTCGGAAATATCCATACCATGGCGGGTTACGCCAATGATGATGCCACCGAAAATATTGACCGCCGTGATGATCAGACCGGCAATCGCATCACCGCGCACGAATTTCGAAGCACCATCCATCGAACCGAAGAACGAGCTTTCCTCTTCCAGTTCACGACGACGATGCTGTGCCTGTTTCTCATCGATCAGACCAGAGGAGAGGTCGGCATCGATTGCCATCTGCTTGCCGGGAATAGCGTCGAGCGTGAAGCGTGCACCCACTTCTGCGATACGCGTCGCACCCTTGGTGATGACAAGGAAATTGACGATGATGAGGATCGAGAAAACGACAAGGCCGATGACGAAATCGCCACCCATCACGAATTGCGAGAAGCCGTGGATCACATGGCCCGCTGCCAGATAGCCTTCATTGCCATGTGTGAGGATCACACGCGTCGTCGCAATATTGAGAGACAGACGCATCATCGTTGCGATCAGCAACACGGTTGGGAAAGCCGAGAAATCGAGCGGGCGCTGAATCCACAGCGAAACCATCAGGATAAGAACGGAAAAGGCGATCGAGAAGGCCAGACCGATATCCAGCACAACTGCGGGCACAGGCAGGAAAAGCACGGTCAGAATAATGACAATGCCAGCAGCAAGCCCCAAGTCGCTGCCTGTCAGAATTCCACGCTTTGTTAATGGCTTAGCCGCTGCCTGCTGCACGTCCGTCTCCTATTGTCGGACGGAACATAAACGGCGAAGCTTGCGCGAGGGCTACGTCAGAAAAACAGCAGCCTCTTCTGGAATAGGTTCTAAAATCCTTTTTCGATGCGCGAATAGGCCAACAGCGTAAAGGAGTTGATCTGCGCTCCGACAAACGGCGCGGTAAAGGCCAGAACGACAAAAATGACGATGATTTTCGGCACGAAAGTCAGCGTCATTTCCTGAATCTGTGTCAAAGCCTGAAACAGCGCAATACCGATGCCCGCAAGCATTGCTGCAAGGACAGCTGGGCCGCTGGCCATAAGCACGGTCCAAACCGCCGAATTGACGATATCGAGCGCATCAGCTTCGTTCAAAACCGTTTTCCTTAGCTAATCTTGACGCCTTGGCCGATCAGCATCGTCTTGCCGTCTTCCAGTTCGGCGAGCATGCCCGACGACTGAATGGTCACGGATTTGACGACACCGGAAACTGTTCCGTCAGCGCTTGTCAATGTGCGGCCAATCCAGCCTTCCGCCTGCGATAGAGATGAATTGGCAATCAGCGTTTCAAGCTTGCTGTTCATCTGCACGGCCTGCTCCACATTGGAGAAGGTGGCAAGCTGGGAAACATATTGCGTCGCATCCATTGGCTGCGTCGGATCCTGATTCTGCATCTGCGTAACCAGAAGTTTCAGAAAGGAATTGTAATCCACACTGGCCTTGGCAGCAGCATTGCTGCTCGACGAGTTGGCTGTGTTGTTCGTCGTATTGTTCGCACCGACTGTCGATGTGGTGGTCATAGACTTGCCTCCGCAGGCTTTTCGGATTGTTTGACAGGCACGACCGGGACTGTTTCGCCCATCAGCTCGGCCTCGCGCTGATATTGCGCACGAATTGTCTTCAATGCTTCAAAAACACGTCCGTTGTGAACCAGCTCATCAACAAGCTTGAGTGCGTTGAGGATTTCCGCATCCTTGAATGCCGCAAACATGCCTTTCAGCATCTGCGCAAAGGTATTGCGGGCCTGTTCTCTCAGCGCTGGCTCGATCAGGATCATCTGTGCCGCAAAGTAGAGCTGGCGCAGCGGCGTCGTTGTCTCATCAGGTTGCAGAACATGGTTTTCCAGCAGAAAGGTCGCGTCGTTCAACAGCTCAAGCGATACTTTCCGGTCTGCTTTCAGAACCGCGCCGTTGATGTAGATCTTCTCACCCGCACGCAGCGAAAGACGAATTGCCGATTTGCCACTATTGGTCGTCATATCACAGACCATCCCGGATGGATTCGGTGATTTCGATCAAGGTATCGTAATCACTGCTTTCGCCCTGCCGAATGAGTTCCATTTCTTTGAGAATGAAGATGCCAACTGAAATGATGGCCGCCTTGAGTTCCTTCGGGAGCACATTCTCGTCCGACCCTAAATCGTCGATGATCGTGGTCCAGAGTTTGGTGGTGAAGTAGGCAGCATCGATGCCTTCGCGCGATCCGGCTCCATTGGCCCTGGCAGCGGCAAGCATCTCGATCGAACGGTCAAAAAGCATCCGCTCCCGTTCCTTGGCGCTCGCCATATCATCATTCATGACGTCTTCGTAGCGCAGCTGATACATGTAGTCTCCGTTCTCCGGCATCACACTTACAGGCCGCCTCATGCTGCCCGGTGCGTGATGTTCAACTTCGGGGCGGATAAGCGCCCCACAGCATCGCCCAAAAATCGGAACCGATTTTTGGAAAGAACAATGCGTCGATTTAATAGTCCAGAGCGTCATTTGTGCACCCTAAAGGGTGCACGGCGCTCTAATGATCTAACTATTTCAAATAGTTCAGCAGGCTCATATTCTGCAGCTGAACTGTCAGCGCATAGGATGTCTCGATCTGTGTCATCAATGCATTAACGCGTGTTGCAGCCTCGTAAGGGTCGACTTCCTCAAGATTAAGAACCGATTCATTGAGAATCTTCTGCTGGGCTGCAATGCGTGTTGTGGCTGCATTCGTACGCTGCTGCGCAAGACCAAGCGTCGTCTGCTCTGAGGTCATCCCCGTGACACCCTGCGTCGTTGTCTGCATAGCCTGTGTGGTGAGCGCCTGAAACGCGGAATTGTTCAGACCGATGGTCGCAAATTCAGAAACCATCACCGCCGACATGATTGTCTTGCGGAAACCGTCTGCGTTGGCAGAGATCGATGTCGCAGCCGTTTCGCTGGGTGAAATACGGCTCTTAATCACCGTGTCAGACGCATTCGACCAATTAGCATCCCAGTTGGCATCATTGAACTGTTCAGCAAAATCGCCTTCGAGAAAGGATTTCATTTCATCGCCGGTAATATTGGCAACCCGCGGATCATTCATGCCGAAACCGAAATGATCTTCAAATGCCTGGCGCACCGCTGTCTGGGCGGCACTACCTTCTGTATAGTCGGCAATCGGCTTCACATCGGTGTTCACACCAGAGAAAATATATTCGCCATTATAGCTGGTATTAAGCAAACCGGTGACGGAATCGAGCAAAGACTGCGCAGATTTTGCAGCCGTTTCAGCAGCTTCAACGGTGCTGTTGGCTCCCGTCAGATCGCCGAGAAAATCCTGCGTATTTTCGATAATGGTCGTGGTCGCACTCTGCGTCGTCGTCATCCGCTGCTGCAGCAGTTTGTTCATATCGGTCAGAACAGTCAGACGATCATATTCCTTGCGCAAGGATATGGTCTGGCCAGACTTGGAACCGAGCGCCAAACCAACATCGAACACCATACCAGTGGTTGCTTCCTGTTGGGCTTTCCCAAGCTCAGCCTTAGTCTTCGCTACGAGGACCTTGAGAGCTGAAGCTGCACCATAAGTGGAAATCGATTGCGCTTTCATAAGCCTCACACCGCGTTGAGAAGATCGTCGAGCATGGAGTTGATCGTCGTCAACACCCGGCTCGAGGCCTGATAGGAATGTTCAAGATCAAGAAGCAGCGCCATTTCAGTGTTGATATCGACACCATTGGCATTGGAAAGCGCCTGATCGGCCTGAACAGCGACAGTCTGATTGTAGGAGAAATTGGAATTAGCCGTTTTCCGCTTGCCTTCCAGCCAGCTGATCGAAGAAGCGCTGTAATCAATAAGGCTTGCACTGGAATTAAGCCCTGCAGACGACGCAAAAGTCAGTGGCTCCGTGAAAGCTTCGTTCAAAGCGCGCAGGCGATCACTAAAGCCGGCCGCACCAGTTGCATTATATTTATAATTGGCACCATTCGCACCGCCATCACGCAAGAGAAGCGAGCTGCCGCCTTCTGATGCAACAAATGCGGACGACACCTTGATCGTGCCCGCAAGGCCAGCTGTAACGCCCGTACCCGGAACAGCTGGCGATCCGGCCCAGCCGAACAGACCGGTCTGATTTGGGCCTGCTCCAGTCTGATCAGTTTCCGCGAACATCGACACCAGACCGCGTGCGATCTCATCAAGCTGCATCTGGTATTGCGGTGCAATCTGATCACGCAACTGCAAGAGTCCACTCAAGCGGCCTGTACCGTAAGGCTGATCGAATGTGTCGTGCGTCAGTGGCACACCGTCGACCAGAACAGCGTTGCCTGCAACACCCGCTGCGAGACCGCCGGAGGATTCGAAGCTGACTTTACGTGCCGTTGTTTCAAACAGCGTTACACCGTTTTCTGCGAAAATGACCATGTCATTGTCGCCGCGCACCATGGTCGTGATGCCCAGTTCGCCGGAAAGCTGCTTCAGCAGTGAATCGCGCTGATCAAGAAAATCAGACACATCACTGCCTGCACGCGTGCCGCTGACGATCTGCTGGTTCACCTTTTCGAACTTGGCCAGCACGTCGTTGATGTTGGCAACAGAGTCCGCGATTTCATTATCTGCATCGGTGCGCAGAGACTGGATCTGCTTCGTGCCATCGTTCAGGGCATCGGCCAGCGCCTGCGCAGTCGATACGACGCTATCGCCAAGTGTCGAATTGGAGGGCGAGGCAGCAAAGGTCTGGAGCGCATCGCGCAAATCGCCGATCAGGGCCGAAGGCGAACCTGAAAAATTATCCACCGAATAAAGCGACGAAAGGCGGTCAAGCCCGCCTGCAAGAATAGAAGAAGAGGATGCCGTGCTGTTCGACTGAATAAAGCGGTTGAACAACGCCTCATCAGCGGACCGGCTGATATTCACATAAAGCGAGCCATACGGCCCGGAAGCCAGCGAGGCCGTACGCCGCGAATAATCAGGATCATTGACTCCCGCAATATTGCGAGAGACGACTGACGTCTGCTTGGACGTTGCCGCAAGCGAACTTTTGGCCGTCAGAAGAGCAGAACTAAGCGACATCTTATCCCCATCCTACGTCGAACCGTTTTTGTTGCGAAAACAGTCCAGTTTTAAAACTGCAATTCCGGGGAGACTGACCACCTCCCCGGAACCGCTTCAATTTATCTTTTCAGGTTAACCAGTACGTCCATCAGTTCGGAACCGGTCTGGAAGACCTTCGAATTGGCGGTGTAGCTGCGCTGAGCTTCGATCATGTCGGTCAACTCTTGCGCAATATCAGCGTTGGATTCTTCCAACGCGCCGGACGAAATCTTGCCCATGCCGCCGCCTTCAGGGAACCCAAGCTGGATGTTGCCGGATTCGGCACTCGGCGAAAACACATTGCCGCTGATAACCGACATGCGATCAGGGCTGGCAACCGTTCCGAGCGGAATACGGTAAAGGAGCTTCTGCGCGCCATTCTCATAAAGCGCCACGACGGAACCGTCTTTGCCAATATCCACGCCCTTGATGGACGAAGGCGCCTGACCGTTGATAACGGCTTCACTGATCGTATAGTCTTTGGCAAGCTGCTTGGATGAACCAAGGTTAAGATCCAATGACTGGCCATTATAGGCGGTGAGATCAACAGCAACGTCGCCGCCGGAAAGCAGCTTACCGTTCGTGCCGTCAAAATTCAGAGTGGTTGTTCCGACTTCCACGCCATCCGCCGCATTCTTGATCGAAACGTCCCAGGTGTTGTCGCCGGTCTTGGTGAAATAGACATCCAGCGTGATCTTGCCACCAAGGTTGTCATAAGCGATCAGCGATGTTTTGTGATTAAACTCGCCGGTAGCAGGCACTGTATCCGTCGAAGGCAGATTGACCGTGAAATTGCCAGATGTACTTGGCGTAGCGACCAGATCGGACTGCTTGACGTTCACACGCTCCAGACCGTCGAAGCTGTTGGCCACTGTAGTAACATTGCCATTCGCGTCTGCTGGATAGCCCATCAGGTAGTAGCCGGACGTATTGACAAGATTGCCATACTGATCAGGAACGAACGAGCCAGCGCGCGTAAGGAAAGGCGTGCCGTCAGCATCGCTAACTACAAAATAACCGTTACCATCGATAGCAAGATCAGTGGTTGAAGACGTCGGACGAATGCCGCCCTGATCGGAAATACCGTAGCGAATATTGGTTTCCACGCTGCCAGAATTATATTGACCTGCGGTGTTGGGCAGAACCAGAGACGAGAACTGCGCATCAGCGCGCTTGTAACCGACCGTGCTCGCATTTGCGATGTTATCCGCGACTGCAGACAAGCGGTTGGCCTGCGCGTTCATACCCGAAACGCCGGTCCGCATCATACCGTAGAGGCTCATTGGCAACTCCTGAGAATTTGAGAATCCGCAGACAAGCTAACGGGCCACGCTTGCGTGAAACTGTAGCCTTTAGGATTTTTACGCTTTTACTGAGGACTCGATCAGTTTCAGGGGTGCCCGGAAGGGACTACCTTTAAAAACCGCGAATTACTGGATTTGAGCTTTTGAAAGCCCGACAGACCGGATACGAATCTCATTCGATATTGATTGAGTATCCAAGAAAACGTTTTGAATCAACAGGATCAAAACCAAGCTTTTCGCGCAATTTTTTGCGGAGCTTGCTGATATGGCTTTCGACGACATTTTCTTCGACTTCACTGTCGAAAATGCCGTAAATCGCACTGAAAATCTGCGCCTTGTTGAGGCGGCGACCACGGTTTGCGATCAGATATTCAAGGATGCGGCGCTCACGACGAGGCAACGGGAAATCCACACCATTTATCTGTGGATCACGACCATCGGAGAAAACCCGGATCGGTCCAAGCTCGGTCCCATCATTGCCTGATGAGCCAGACGCACCGGTACGGCGACGAATTGCATTGATGCGGGCGAGGATTTCGCGGACATGAACCGGCTTGCGGACCACGTCATCAACTCCGGATTGAAAAAGCTCCAGAGTGTGCTCCAGTGACGGGCGGTCATTTACCGCAATCACCGGCGCCTTACAGCGTTCACGAATTCGGGCTGGAAGTCCGTTCTGGGCTTCACATTCGCCGATCAGAAAGGCTTCAACTGCCAGAATATCCTGATGGGGGACGCTCTCGACCCATTCATTGAAATCATCTGGTGTAAAGCCGGTTGTCGTGATGCCTTCTCGACTGAACCAAGAGGAGTACCCCTCAGTCACAATATTCCGCTCATCTACGACTACGATCATCGGCCCGCCTTCCGAATCAATATGTTAACCCAAGCAAGACAGAAGTAACGGGCAGGAGGAGTCGGCGGCAATGACAAAAAGTTGCCCGCAATATATTGGGAGGTAATTTAGAAGTATCTAATTTAAAGGGAATCGCGATGATTGCATCGCCCGCCCACTCTTCGTCTGAAAACCTTAACGATTGGTTAATGCGCTCACGAAGTTTTACGATTCTTTACAAGCACTTAAAATTTTACTCTCTAAAACACCTCATCCAAACCTTTGCAACCAAAGATTGAATGCCAAATCCGCGCGTGTATAGAGCACCCCTCTACAACCGGCATTTTTCCTGGATTCACAATCAGCCTGCGCAAAAACCTTTTGCCTGCGGCGTCCAGTTTCCGAAGCCTGCAGCGATCATATTTGTCATCACGCGACAGACATACCGCTTCTGCGCAGGATCATTATTGGGACCTGCATGATAGCGCGCGACTGCCATCGTCCAGTTGCCTTCGCGTTCACGCAGACGCTTAAGGAAGCGTGCAGCATAATCAACATTGAGGCTTGGTTGCAGCATCGCGCCAACCGACGGAAATTCGCTCGAATGATAATAGTGATTGATCTGCATGCAGCCCAGATCGATCAGTTTTGCACCTTCGGCGTGTACCTGGTTAAAGCGCCTTAGAGCTGCAGCCTGAGACGGAAAAAACTCGGCCCTTCCTTCAATGTTCATTGCATAGGGCTGAAGCGAGTTTTTGCGCCCGGTTTCGGTTAAGCCAACGGCATAAAGAATACCAAGTGGCACGCCATAACGGGCGGATGCTCGATGCATTTCCCGTTCGCAAGTATTCTCTGCTTTAGCTATTGATAAATTAAACGACCAGGCCGCGATTACGGCCACCAGGACCGCCAGACATTTCACGCTCATTGGCTTCAGTCGACATGCGAGCGCGGGCATTATTGCTTTCTGCCTGACCGGATTCGCCATTCTGCCTGCCCTCTCCGCCCATGAACTGCGCTTGCGACTGTCCCTGCGCATTGCCCCGACCGTCCGAGCCGTTTTGCATGTCAAAGGTTTGCTGGCCTTGCTGTTGAGAGCTTGCCTGCTGATGCCCGGCGCTCTGACTTGCTGAACTATGCTGAACAGCACTGACTGCTCCTCGTTCTGTGACCGTCACCGAGATTTTAGCATCGTCGGCGATCCCAGCAACTTTGAGTGCCTTTTCAATCATTGAACGATCAGCTGCCAGCGCCTCCGCCCCATGAGCCTTGTCAGCCACAAGATGAACTTCGACGCTATTATCAGCGACTAAGCGAATACGCGCAGTCACAGCGCCAAGCTCCACCGGATCAAGCCTGATCTGCAAGGTCTTTACCGCACCGAAGCTCCGTTCCGATACCAGCTGAATGTCTGCTATGCGTGCTGCCGCTGTTGAAGCCGTTGGCAAAGGAGACTTAACATCAACCACGGAAGGCGATTTCGCGGACTGCTGTTGTGGCTGCACATTTGGACGGTCTGGTTCTGCGGCATTGTTCGACTGAGCCGAAAGCTCTGGCTTGGGTAACACGGACGAAGCTTCTTCCGGACTATCAGCCTGCTTAGCTGCTGTTGCAGCAGGCTGATTGTGACTGACAACATTTTCAGCCTTTGTAGCACCCTTGGGATCAACAGAAGCCGGGTTCTTCTTGCTTGCCTCAGCGCTGTCCTTCTGATCCTTCTCTGGCTGATCCTTCCCTGGCTGGCCCTTCTTTGACAGCGCTTCCGGCATTGGCATGTCGGATACGTTATCGACAGCCATTCCCTGATCAACCGCCGCCACATCAGCCAGTGCGGATATATTTGCCCCCGGCTTGGCCGCATTGCTGGCTGCTGCGACCTGACTATCTCCACTCGAACTGGTCAATCCTGCTGCCAAAACAAGCAGGTTCTGCGATGCGCCATAGACCGGAGATTGGGAAGGAGATTGCGCCTGTGCTTCGCGTTCTGTCTTATCGCTATCATCCGACCCTGTATCGCCGTCCTTCTGTTCGCCATCCGGCGACAGCTTGTTCTGGGGCTTTTCGAGAAGTGCGCCGAACAATTTTGCAGGCTCGGATTGTTCCTGATTTTCACCATTCACTTTCGCCACAGTGCCCTGCTGCGCACCATTTCCCTTGGCAAGCGAAGCCAGCCTTCCAGCCGCATTCAGCAAAACATCTACGCTCATTGAATGGTCTTCCCTAGCAAGGCATCAATCTCTGCAAGCTTGCGCCGCGCGTCATCCATGGTCTTCTGCAAATCGTCTTCGGGCTGTGCGGGCTGGGATGGCTTCCAGCCAACTGCTGGCGCAACTTCCTGAGCGGCAGCCGGCGCTGGCTCTTCTTCCGCATCCGCAATTGGCATTGCGGGGATGTCAGTCTCAGTCTTAACTGGCTTCGCCTTATCCGCCATGCTGGCAGGCGTACGCGTGACAACTGAACCGACAGCCTCGGCCGCTTGCAAAAGCTGCCTGTCGCGCTCCTGCAGTCGATCCGGTGAAATCTGCGACAGTTCCCGCAAAGCATTTCCGGCAGAATCAGATGCAACATCGCTTGCAGCCGCATAGAGATTGGCGCGACTTGGATCGGTCTTCAGATGATCCGCCAGTTTACGTGCCTCACCCGACATGAAACGGGCGCGTTCAGTCTGGCCATTTACCAGAGCACCACGCGCAATCTGCAAATACAGCGAATACTGCATAACGGGATCAGCCGTACCAATCAGCTTGGTCAGTTCGGCATTGCCGATCCGATCATTGAGTTTTAGCGCAGCATCGACGAACTGCTTCATGAAATCGCGCATATAGGGCGAGCGCGGGAAGCGCTGCAGATAATTGCGCGATAGCGTGCGTATCTTGTCAGCATCGCCCAGCTTGGCCGCAATCGGCATTGAGCGGCGAATAGCAGCTTCTTCAAAAAGCGTCCCTGGGCTCTCAAGCCGAACCTGATCAAGACGCAGAAGTGCGGTGGCAGGATCAAAGGCTGTCATCTGGCTTGCAGTAACCAGAATAATGGAGGATCGCAGCTCGGCCGGAAGCTGCTGCGACAACGGAACTGAAAACAGCTTCACAACCTCAATGTTCTGGCCCGAAGCATAAGCCAATGCGCCTTTGACAAGCTCTTGCGGGACTGTCTCGCCATCCAGACCAGCCAGCACCTTGCGCACTGCTTCCGGATTGCCGCCATTAAAGAGATAGATAATCGCCGCATAGATATTCTCAGGCTTTTCCCAGAGTTCCTTAGGAGCACGCTCCATGTCGGAACTGACGAAAATGAGAAGCCTGTTGAGCATGACGACTGCTTCAGGCTTCCCCGAAACCAGCTGATCCTGCAACATGCGCAGCGAACGAACGAGCTTATATGGCTCAAGCACCGGCAAGCTCTGCCGTTCTTCCGCTACCACTGTCTGGGCATAGGAAACCGCTCCCCCGCTTATCAGCGGCAGGCTCGCAGCAAGTGCCAGCAAAGAGCGCGTTACCAGTTTCTTCATGGGGTGGACTTGAGGAAGATGTCGATGCGACGGTTTTCAGCAGCGTTCGGATCGGCTGCATTTTTAGGCTGACGGTCTGAATACCCCTCAACACGCAACACGCGTTTTTCATCCAGCCCGCCACGCACCAGCATGTAGTAAGCCATTTGCGCACGTGCCGAAGACAGACGCCAGTTATCATAAGTCGCGCTCTTGAAAGGACGTGCATCGGTGTGGCCACTGATGATAACTTCGCCCGGCTGCCGCGAGATAACCTGCGCGATGCGTTCGAGCATCTGCACAACCCTTGCGTCGGGCTTGGCGGAGCCAATCGTGAACATACCAAAATCGACCTTGTCGGTCAGCTGGATCATGACGCCGCCTTCGACAGGAACAACCGTCACATCAGGCATAAGTTCAGCTTTCGCTGCCTCCCCGCGTTCTGACTGAGCCTCTCCGTCTGCAGCTTTCTTCAGATCCGCAATCAGCTGCTCCTGGCTTTCAGCAGGTTTTTCAGCGTCCTCTGGCTTTGTCTCGACCTTCGCGTCAGCAGTCTGCTGCGGCGGTGTTGCAGGCGCTGCTTCTGGCTGCGTCAGTTCTTCTGCAGCCTTGCTCGACCAATAGTCCGGGCTGAATGGATCACGATAAGCGTCGCCACCATCAGCGCCAGTTTGCATGCCAGCCTGAGAACTGCCGCCGTCGCCCTTGGTGGACTGGTTTTGCAAAACGCCCGTCTCATGTGCAAGTTCGGACAAGACCGCATAAGGCTCGCGGAACATGCGGCTCTCTTCCTGCTCAATCGGCAGAGAGGTTGTATTGTCGTTGATGACCTTGGTGCTGTTTTCTATCTGTTTGTCGCTCTCGAAGCGAACCTTGCCGTTTTTTCTCGTCAATATCCTGCACGCCCTTGGGACTCGAATGACGGTCCATCAGCTTGACAGGGTTGAAGTAGCTGGCAACAGCAGCCTTGCTCTCCTCGTTTGCGGCATTGATGAGCCACATGACGAGAAAAAAAGGCCATCATCGCAGTCATGAAGTCGGCATATGCAATCTTCCAGACGCCACCATGATGACCGTCATGATCATCGTGCCTGCCGCGACGAACGATAATGATTTCGCGTTTGCTTTCCGGATCGATGCTCATCTGGCGGCAGCCCTTAATTCTTCCAGAACCGGCGCAACACGCGTTTCAAGCACGCGCTCACCAAAGGAAAATGAGAGTTCGCCGGATGTGGTTTCTGTGAACCGGCATCCAGCTGGCAGGAGATCGGCATGCTCCCGGAGCGGCTCAAGAAGATGCAGCGGCCCTGCGATTTCCGGCGCGCGCGCCTCAAGAGCAATTGTGCTGATACGCTGCGCGAAACCGGAAACGGCATCCCGTTCCAGCTTGGCTGCAAGAAGCGGCGCCAAAACATCGGCAATCTGCGCAGAAAGGTTCTTTTCCAGTCCACTCAGAGCCTCGGTCAATGCGCCCGCCAGCAAAATTGCCTGTTCGCGGGAGAAGCTGGCGCGCAATGCCTCGGTTTCAGCTTCGTGTTCACGCAAAAGTCTGGCCTTTTCGGCCTCATACAGAGCCTCGGCTTCCTTGTGGCCGTCTTCTCGACCGGCCTCGAATGCGTTTCGCTTTTCTTCCTCAACAGCAATAGCGTGAGCGACTTCGGCCTGCTCGGTAAACGCCGCTTTTTCTGCCGCCGACGTCTCTGATGCATCTGCCCGCTTGGGGTGCTCGGAAAGCGGCAGGGGATGCGCAGGCGCCGCAATGATCTCGACCGCATCATCGGCAATCGGATGCGTTGAAAAATCGGGAAGGTAGCGGCTAAGCGTGAGCGTGCTCATAATCAGGCTGCCTCAAGCTCCGGCATCGCAGATCGCTGGGCCGACCGCTGCGTCGATGCGGCCTCCTGTTTGATGGCAGTTTCATGAATCCATTGCTTGAGAACGGCAGCCACACGCTCCTCGTCCATCTCGATCATCTGTTCGAGGCGCAACTTGGCAGGCATGCGCATGCGCTGACGCAGATCGCTGAGGCTCGTCTTCATCTGATCGGCATAGGCTTCCGGCCCACCGATCACCGCTTTGGCGCCCTCACCTGCGATGGCCTGCTGTGTATCGCCAACAAAGTTTGGCACACCAGCTTCACCGGCTTCGCGCAGAGCAACTTCAGTTCCTGTCGATTTGGCATTCTGATCGCGCAGCAGCGGACGCACGCCGAACCAGATCAGGAGGGCAACAGCACCGAGAATTGCCAGCGCATTAACGTAAGAACCGCTCTGACGCATCAGCTGTTCTGACCATGGCGTCGAAACCGGGTCCATATCCGCGCCTGCAGGATTGAGGAAATTGACAGCAGTCACGTTGATAACGTCACCGCGATCAGCGTTGAGACCGGCGGCGGTGGCAACGAGATCACGGATCTTCAGAATCTGCTGGTCAACAAAATCGGCGGGCGGCGGGGTCGTACCGGCAGTTTCAAGCAAACGCGCCTGATCAATAACGACAGCAATAGACAGACGTTTAACGGCATAACCATCGCTGACCGTAGACACCGTTTTGGTGTTCATTTCATAATTGGTCAGTTCTTCACGACGGTCGGTTTTTTCCGTGGAGCTATCACCATTACGGCTCTGAATTTCTTCCTGCGGAATATTCTGCTCAACACCCGTCGCGTTGTCATTGCGGGAATTGCGGGAATCGCCGCTTTCTCGAACCACACGCACGGAACGCTCGACGCGCGATTCAGGATCAAAGCTTGTCTCGTTGATCTGGCGGCGGTCTGTATCGAGTGACGCCTGAACGCTGCTCTGGAAATGGCCAATACCAAGATAGGGAGCGAGCGCCTTACGGATGCTTTCATCAACGTTCGCAGCCACCTGCTGCTCAAGCGATGCGGTCATAAGCGCTGCGCCATTGGCGGCTTCACCAGCGGATGCCAACAGGCGTCCATTGGTATCGAGAACGGTCACGGAAGATGCATCAAGCGAAGGAACTGCGGCTGCAACCAGCTGGCGGATCGATTGGGCAGATTCAGCGGCAAAGCCACCTTCAGCACGAATGACAACGGAAGCCGATGGTTTCTGATCACCACGACGGAACGAGCCTTTTTCTGCAAGTACGATATGAACGCGTGCGGCCTTCACGCCGCGAATTGCCTGAATGGTGCGGGCGATTTCGCCTTCAAGCGCGCGAACGTGAGTGATTTCCTGCATGAATGATGTGAGGCCGAGCGAACCCATATTGTCGAACAGCTCGTAACCGGCATTGTTCGAGGTCGGCAAACCTTTTTCAGCCAGATACATGCGTGCTTGCTCAGCCTTGCCAATCGGGACAAGGATCGACGAACCGTCGGATTTGACGTCAAAAGCAATACCAGCTTCACCAAGTGCCAGACCCATGCGGTTTACGTCATCGCGTGAGAGGCCAACATAGAGCGTTTCATAGGAGGGGCGGCTCAGATAAACGCTTGTGTACAGGATCGCGCCCATCAATGCCGCTCCCACAAGTCCGAGCGCTATAAGTTTTCGCGCGCCAAGCTTGCCGAGCGTTGCCTTAAGCTGTTCGAGTAATTGCTGGAAATTCTGCTGCATCAATACCACCGCCATCCTGATGCGAGCAAAATAGATCGCGAAGCTTGCGCGAAAGTGTCGGCTTGGATGACGGGGGCATTTTAAAAAAGAAGAAGGGCGCGGAATGAACCCCGCGCCCTCCAAATATAAGCCGTATCAGCTAAGCTATTAGCCGCGGAACAGCGACAGGATCGACTGGCTCGACGAATTAGCGATCGAGAGAGCCTGAACACCGAGCTGCTGCTGAACCTGCAGAGCCGACAGACGAGCCGATTCCTTGTTCATGTCGGCATCAACGAGCGTACCAACGCCCTTTTCGATCGAGTCGGAAAGACCCGAGAGGAAGCTCTTCTGGCTGTCGATCTGCGACTTGGCAGCACCAAGCTTAGCAGCACCGGTAGCCAGTTTGCCAAGCGAATCTTCAACAGCGTTCAGAGCGGTGTTGATGTCCGCGTCGGATACGGCTGTGCCTGCAGCTGGTGCAAAGAAGGTTGCTGACAACAGGCCGCCAATCATGCCGCCCGAAGCTGGCGTACCGGCAGTTCCTGCAGTCGTTGCAACTGCAGTGTCAGCTGCTTCGAGGCTGATGGTGTCAACAGTAACTGTTGCGCCTGTGCGGTTGTAAGAAGCAACGACATTGAGATCACCTGCTGGCGCGTTCAGAAGATTAGAACCAGCGTAGTTGGCATTGGAAATTGCCGAACCAATGGTCTTCTGAATTGCTTCGATTTCAGTTGAAATCTTCAGCTGATCTTCTGCGCTTGCGCCCATAGCGGAAACAAGCTTGGTCTTCATCTTGTCGACTTCTTCGCGGATCTTGTTGATCGCGGAGTATGCAGTGTCAACCTTGCCAGCGCCAAGGCCGAGAGCGTCCTGAACAGCCGAGTTGGCCTTGTTGTCGGACTTCATCGAGGTCGCAATCGACCAATACGATGCATTGTCAGAAGCTTCGCCGATCCGCAGGCCGGTCGAAATACGGTTCTGCGTGGTTTCCAGCGACTTGTTGGTCGAGGAAAGAGTCTGAAGAGCGGTGAGAGCTGAAGAGTTGGTAAGAATGCTAGCCATTGTATTGCCCCTTGGGAAAATAAACTGAGGGACAGGCCGGATTGAATATTACCGGCATAGGGGAGCGGCATCATGCCTGTCTCCACGAAACGCGTGGAGACCCACTATGGCTGCTAGCACTATAACCCAATTGTTAAGAATATATTAATATAATGCGGACGTTTTTAACGAACCACGGTTTTCGGGAGGCGCATCTCGTCAGGATGCTTAACGACCCGTTGAGATAGAACCACGGGCGCCCCGAAACACCCCTTTGCCCCAGGGCATCGTTTACGAGAATGATCGTATCAGGCTTCCCACGAGGATGTTCCAGCCATCGATCAGCACGAAGAACAATATCTTGAACGGCAAGGATATAACCGTCGGTGGCAGCATCATCATGCCCATCGACATGGTGAGTGTTGCAACCACAAGGTCGATCACCAGAAACGGCAGAACGATCAGAAAGCCTATTTCAAAGCCGCGACGCAGTTCCGAGATCATGAAGGCCGGGACCAGTACACGGAAATCCACAATGCCATCTTCACCTGTACGGAAAGCCGGGTCCGCGAGATCTTCAAACAGGCGCAAATCCTTGTCTCGCACTTCGCGCATCATGAATTCACGAAACGGAGTGGAAATTTCACGGAAAGCCACCTCTTGCGTGATCTCGTTGCGCATCAATGGCTGAACGCCATTGTTCCACGCGCGATCAAAAACCGGTGCCATAACGTAAAACGTCATAAACAATGCCAGCGAAATCATAACCATACTGGCGGGAGCAGTCTGTAGCCCAAGTCCCGAACGCAAAAGCGAGAACGCAATTGCGAAACGCGTGAAACTTGTAACCATGATCAACAAGCCAGGCGCTACCGACAGTACCGTCAGAAGCCCGAACAGCTGAACAATCTGTCCACTCGCCGTACCGCTTCCCGCAGGCAACAGATTATCCAGCGACAAGGCCTGCGCATGAGCGGCAGAAACAAATGCCAGCGTCAGCAGGCTTGTAAGATTGATAATCTTTTTCATTCTACTACCAGCGTCGAAATGAAAACGCGGTCCACCGCGCCTTCCGAACGCATGCGCGCCCTCTCTTCAAGATCAGCACGCAAATAAGCCAGCCCTGCCGCACCCTGCAATTGCATGAGATTGACGCTGCGCAGGAAGCTCATAAAATCATCGCCCACACTTGCCGCCACACCTGCAGGAATCTCTCGTCCCGGCTTCGCGACAAGAGAGGCTTCAAGCCGAACCCATGTGGTCTGCGGGATGCCGAGATTGGTGACAATCGGCGGCAACGGGACGATTGTACCGATGGAGCGGGATTCGAAGTCGCCCTGCTTCGGCTTGTCATCTTTCGTTGTCGATTTGGCGGCAACTTGCTGATCGGCAGAGATTACCCCGCCAAGATACCAGCCGCCGCCGCCAGCAATTGCGGTCAGCACAGCGACAGCAGCCAGCAGCCCCACTATGGAGGTCCTTGCTTTTCCGTCTTTATCAATTGCCGTATCGCTCATGCCTGCTCAACTTCAGAACGGAGAAACCTGATCGAGAATCTGCTGGCCATAGGGTGGCTGCTGAACCTCACTCAGACGCCCGCGCCCACCATAGGAAATGCGGGCTTCGGCTATTTTGTCATAGGAAATCGTATTGTTTCCGGAAATATCGCGCGGACGCACGACACCCACGACATTCAGGACGCGCAACTCGAAGTTTACGCGGACTTCCTGCGAGCCCCGAATAATCAGATTACCATTGGGCAGAGTGTCAGTGACGATGGCAGCGACCTGCAGGCGGATGTCTTCGCTGCGTTCAATCTTACCCTTGCCCTTGGACGCGCTGTTGGAACGGGTATTGACCGATGCATCAATATCGCCACCGCCTGCTGCGCCAGAAAGGCTGCTGGTATCGAATGAAGCGCCCGCTCCATAAAGGCCTTTCGACACACGCTCACGGTCGGTCTTGTTATCCATATTTGCCCGATCATTGATCGAGATGATGACGGTCAGCACATCCCCAGGCTCAGCCGCACGCGGGTCCTTGAAGAAATTGGTCGAACGCTGATCCCACAATGAATATGACGCTTTGCTCGGACGAATGGGGTAGCCGCTATATTGTGGATTGTTGTTCATGCCGAGATTGGCAGCCACAGGCGACAGGTCTGGCGCACGGCCGATTTCTTCGGGCTTGGTGGCACAACCAGCCAGAAGAGCCAGCATCGCAGTTGCAAGGATTGCTTTGTTCATGCTTCTCGTCATTGCACCGTATTCCCGGTTTCAGCCTGAGCGCTCTGAGCCCTGTTGGATTGAGGTGCCGCAGCCGTGCGCTGCGAACCAACAATGACCCGTGCAAGCTTGGCCGCCTTCTCAGGCGGCATTTCATTGAGAATGATACTCGATACCCGTGGGTTGAGTTTGAGGATCAGAGCGGCAGCAGCCTCGTCGCCGATAAGCGACATCTGAGCTGCCGCAGCATCGGGTTTCATCTTGGAAATGATATCGACCAGTGAATCCTGCGCCTTGCTGACGAACTCGTCACGACGCTTCAACCACATCTCATATTCCTTGCGCTTGTCTTCCAGCGCACGCATACGAGCTTCCACATCGGCTTTGAGGTCGTTGAGCTGCTTGGTCTGAAGTGCAAACCGCGCATCTGCCGCCTGATCATCAATATTGCCGCAAAACTTGCGGATTTCATCGAGGTTGCCGACCGGCGCAGAAGCCGCAAGCTGCTGCGCGGCAGTTGCCGACGCTTCTGCCTGTGCAGTCGTTGGGACAGGCGGAAGTGGCTGCTGTGCGAAAGCCGAAACGCTTGCACCTACGAGCATCGCAAAAGCTGAACCATAACGGATGATGTTTCTAACCATAGTCATTGCACCACCAGTTCTGCATGAAGTGCGCCGGACGTCTTGATGGCCTGCAGAATGGCAATGATACCGTTCGGCTTGACACCAATCTGGTTCAGGCCTTTCACGAGATTTTCGAGATTGGCCCCCGTCAGAATACCAATCTTGGCGTCAGCCTGATTGACTGCGATATCAGTATTCGGCTCAACTTCGGTCTCGCCATAGCTGAAAGGTTCAGGCTGTACGACCATGGGCGTTTCTGTGACCCGCACCGTCAGGCTGCCATGGCTGATTGCCACTTTGGAAATACGCACCTTCTCGCCGATAACGACTGTTCCAGTGCGCTCATCCACCACCACACGGGCCACTTCATCGGTCGTAATTGGCAGACCTTCAAGTTCGGCAAGGAAGCGCGCCGCGGGAACATTCTTCGGCCGTTGCAGGCGGATGGTCTTAGCATCACGCGCAATCGCCACCCCACGTCCGTAACGACGCTTGGCGAACACATTGATCGTATCGGCGGCGCGTACGGCGGTCGTGAAATCAGGATCACGCAACTCGACAACCATTTCGCTGTCTTTGCCGAAATTGCCAGCAACCTCACGCTCGACCAGCGCGCCATTCGGAATACGGCCCGATGTCGGAACGCCTTGGGTTATGCTTGCGGCCTCGCCCTCGGCTGAAAAGCCCGAAACGATCATGTTGCCCTGCGCCACCGCATAAATCTGATTATCAGCACCCATAAGGGGCGTCATGACCAGCGTTCCGCCCTGCAGCGACGTCGCATCGCCAAGCGACGAGACGGTCACATCGATACGCGAACCAGTTCCCGCAAATGCGGGCAGATTGGCCGTCACGATAACGGCTGCGGTATTCTTGGAACGGGTCGAATTGCGCGGTGCGCTGATGCCAAGATTATCGAGCATGGCACGCATGGACTGCTCGGTAAAAGGCGAATTGCGCAGACTATCGCCGCTGCCCTTCAGACCGATAACAAGACCATAACCGACAAGCTGGTTTTCACGTACGCCCTGAATGGTCGCAATGTCTTTCAGACGCGCAACCGCACTACCCCTGCCAAGTTCGGCATAAGCCATTTTCGACGGATCACCGCCAGAGCCAAGCCAGTCCGCGTCAGCTTCAACAGCGTTGCCAAACTCACGTGCGTTTTTCGAAGACTCGTCGGCAAAACCAGCGATGGGCTGGAGTGCTATGGCCAAAAGGGCGATCAGGGCTGCGCGCACTTTTTTCACTGCATCCCCACCTGAATGCGGCCATCGGCAAGCACTGTGCCAGACACGATGATGCCGCTGTCGATATTGCGGATTTTGATGAAGTCGCCAGCCGCACCCGATTCAAGCGGCGTTCCCATAGCGGTGATAACCAGCGTGCCGGACGTGAACACCAGCGGCGCGGGAACGCCGCGCTTCACCAGCGATGGTTCGCCAAGAGCGGAAACGAGAATGGGCTTGCCCGGAAGTAGCGTCTTGCGTGCGACTTTGCCCGTAGCCTGATCCTGCGAAAGGACGTATTGGCTCGCGGCAGGCGCACTGATGAAAAACTGCTTTTCGAGAAGTGCCGTATCACTCACAATCTGGCCGGGATAGACAGTCGCCGAAGGCATGACGAAGGCAATGCGGTCGGCAGCGCTCGCACCCGTTACTGCCGCCCCAGTGAGTGCGAACAGCAGAAGGCCGGCAGTGATTGCCAGCCTTGTATTCCGGGAAATTGCCTTCGTATAACTCATCGCCATCACCGTTGGAGCACATCCCGAAAAGTGGGAACCGGTTTTCGGACCAGGATGTGCGTAAAAACCAAAAGATAAAGCATTTCTATGCTTTAGCGAAGGTTCTTCGATACGGTCGCAGCCATTTCATCGGCTGCCTGAATGACCTTGGAGGTTCATCTCATAAGCACGCTGTGCCGTGATCAGATCGGTGATTTCCTTCACTGGATCGACGTTGGATGCTTCGAGATAGCCCTGCTTGATCGCGCCATAGCCGGGATCACCGGGAACACCGACAAGTGGTCCGCCAGATGCTTCCGTTTCGCGGTAAAGGTTGCCGCCCAATGGTTCCAGACCAGCTTCATTGGTAAAGTTTGCAAGTGTAAGCTGGCCAAGATCGACCTGATTGATCTGATCCTGCAATTTGGCAAAGACCTGTCCGGTTTCGGTAATCGTTACCTCAATAGCGTCAGGCGGAATAGTGATGGCTGGCTCTATCGCGTTGCCATCGAGCGTTACCAGCTGACCGTCAGCATTCTTGTTGAATGCGCCAGCGCGTGTGTAAAGCGTTTCACCTGTCGGGCTCTGAATCTGGAACCAGCCACGGCCCGTCAAAGCCACGTCGTATGGATTGCCGGTCTGATTGAAGCTTCCCTGAATATGAAGATTGCGTACCGCTGCAGTCTGTACACCAAGCCCGACCAAAGCACCTTCAGGCACAATTGCCTGATTGGCCTGATTGGGCACGCCCGCCGTCCGTTCCGATTGGTACAGAAGATCAGAAAACTCTGCGCGTGCACGCTTGAAGCCCGTTGTGTTGATATTGGCGATATTGTTCGCAATCACTTCCAGATTGAGCTGCTGGGCGTTCATGCCGGTGGCGGCTATCGTCAGGGCTTTCATGGCAGGTCCTTATTCAGTGAGAGCACTCAAACCGGCATGCGGCTGATTTCGAGATAGGCCTGCACGATCTTGTCACGGATGGCGATCGCCGTCTGAAGCGACTGCTCAGCTTCCATGACAGAGCTGACCACATCGCGCAGCGGAGCATCACCCTTGATGCCCTGAATAGAATTGGCTTCAGCGGCCTGCAGCTTCTGACCAACCGAATCCGTCATTTGCGACAGGACTTCACCAAATGAGGCACCCGGAGTAGTGGGAATAGCCTGCGGGGCAGAAGTCGAGCCAACGCTCTTTTCGGCAACTGTTTCAGAAAGGCGCGACAGGGCGTTGCGCGCCGAAACGCTCATAATTGAGTCGTACATTAAGTGCTCCTCAGGAGATCGATGGTCATCGAGATCAGCTCACGCGCTTGTTTGACGACCTGCAAATTAGCTTCATAAGAACGGTTGGCTTCACGCATGTCCGCCATTTCGACGACCATGTTGACATTGGGATATTTCACATAGCCGCGCGCATCCGCAGCCGGATGGCTTGGATCGTATTCTTCGATGAAAGCGGAGGTATCCTTGCCGACTTCTGCAACCCGCACCTCGGCAGCGCCTGTGCCCTGCTCGACTTCCGTGCGGAAAGATACAGTCTTGCGACGATAAGGATCGGCATCTGCCGTCTTGGCTGTCGCCTGCGCATTGGCGAGGTTTTCTGAAACAATGCGCAAACGGGTCGATTGTGCGGAAAGGCCCGATGCGGCAATCTTCAACGTATTCTGCAAAGCATCCGACATAGCTTACCCCCTCGCCACGGAGAGCATCATGCGGTGAAACGCCTTCACGATGCTTGTGTTGAGCGAATATTCACGGGCAACCTCGCCGGCCTTCATCATTTCACGTTCAACATCAACCGTATTGCCCGAATGGGTCTGCTCAGTGATATCTTCGGGACGCAAACGTGCACCAGCAATACCATTTGCTTCGGCTTCCAGATGCTGTGGACTTGTTGCAGCCATGGTGAGCTGGGTCTTGTCGAGCACATCCGCAAAGGGCTGAACATCACGCGCCCGGAAATCCGGCGTGTTCGCATTGGCAACATTGCCCGCAACAGTGGCCTGTCGTACCGACAACCACTGTGCCTGCCTTGCAGCCAGATCGAAAAGATGAATGGAGCTCATGGAGTTTCCCGCCTTTATAGTTTGTTAACTTAAAGGTCGGAACTTGCGTCAAGCTTGCGTAGCTTAAGCCATAAGACGTAGGCGGAAAGAGAAACTACCGCTTTTGATGAAACGCGCGCAGAAAACAGCCTGTCCCGCGCTCTATTTGCGCATCTCAATCACATCGCCAGCGGACGTCGTAAGCTTCCATGTTCCTGCTGAATTACCGCGCCCTATTGAAACGAGATGGCTACCATCAGGCAGAAGCGAGCCTTTTTCAACGAACCAGTAGCCTGATGTGTCTTCGATCATCGCCATGCCGCCAACCACTTCGCGCAGAGCGAAAACCGGCTTTGGAAGCGATTGACCTTCGCCATTACCATCGCCACCGTTACCAGCGCCTGTTCCGGGCAATCCCTTGCCATTGGACATGACCGAACCGGTTGTCGTGGTATCGATGCTCTCATTCGGCGCAACCTGATCATTCGGGCGAAACGATGGAAAGCTGCGCACAGTCTTCTGTCCCGAACGGTCGAGCGGATCGACAATTTTACTATCGGCCTTTTTGTCTGGGCCGAGATCGACACGTTGCAGATAGGTGATGAAAGGAAGCATCGCACAGCCAACAGCGAGCGTGATCGCCGCGATTTTCAGATAGCGGTCAACCTGACTTTGCGGCTTTTTGGTTTCACTTACGGTGGCGGCTTCTACCTCTGCCGCAAGATCGGCGAGAATATCCTCTTCCCGTCTGTTGCGAGAACCCTTCATCATGTTCTTCATGTCTGCTTTTCTCCGCGTAACGCTGCGGCAAGGTCATGATAAGGATCGTCCGACAGGCCCGTTTCGGGTGATTGTTGCAGCGCATCGTAAATGCGTGGAACCAAATCGACCGCCTGATCCAGCAACCCGTCATTGCCCTTCTGATAAGCGCCAATCGCGCGCAGATCGCGCGTTTCTTCAAAACGCGCCACCATGCTGCGCAACTGGCCCGCAAGCTTGCGCTGTTCCGGCGTCCAGTTGTGCTTGGCCAGACGCGATACCGACGCAGGAATATCGACAGCCGGAAAACGTCCCTGAGCGGCAATCGCACGGTCGAGAACAATATGCCCATCCAGCGTGCCACGAATGGTATCGGAGACTGGATCATTGTGATCGTCACCATCGACCAGCACCGAATAAATGCCGGTGATGCTACCACCCGCCTCCGTGATACCCGGTCCTGCACGCTCAAGAAGGCGGGGTAGCTGGCTGAAAACACTTGGCGGATAACCGCGCGAAACCGGCGGCTCTTCAGCGGCAATCGCCACTTCGCGCGCCGCATGTGCAAAACGCGTAACAGAATCCACAATCAACAGCACGTTCTGGCCAAGATCGCGAAAATATTCGGCTATCGCAGTCGCCGTATTCGGCGCAAGGCGACGCATCATCGGACTTTCGTCGCCTGTGGCAACTACCGTAACAGTCTTGTTGAGATGCCCGGCCATAGTCTCTTCAAGCATCTCGCGCACTTCACGACCACGCTCGCCAGTCAGAGCCAGAACCACAGTGTCAAAATCGCCAGCGCGGGTCATCATCGCAAGCAATGTCGATTTGCCCACACCAGAACCCGCAAAGATGCCGATACGCTGTCCGAAACAGAGCGGCGTGAAAATATCAATCACATTGACGCCAGTGCGCAATCCGCGATCCACGCGTGCGCGCCGCAATGCGGCTGGAGCAAGATTCTCGGACGCCATGGGCCGTGTGCCGGGCTGAAGAGCGCCTTTGCCGTCAACCGCTTCGCCAAGAGCATTGATAACCCGTCCACGCCATTCCGGCGCCGGGCGGATACGCAACGGGCCTTCCTCGAAAACAGCAGCTCCAAGTGAAGGGATGATGCGGTCGTCGAAAGGCTTCACCAGCACCTGACGGTCTGCCACACGGATGATTTCCGCCAGACTTTGCCCGCCATCAGCACGGATGGCCACCGCATCGCCCAAACGCGCATTGCGCGACAGCCCACGTACAGCAATTGCCGAACGTGACACATCACTCACCGTGCCACCAATGCCGGTCAGCGGCTTTGGCGCTATCGATTGCTGACGTGCAAAGGCGGCAAGCCGCGCGAGCGGAAGGTCAGGCGTCATCCGTTTTTGGAGCCCAGCGTTCTGATGGCCTCAGCGACTGTGTTTTCCTGCTGGCCAAGCAGATTGTTGACCTGCTCGAAAGCACGACTGACGCTGATCAGGCGCGTCATTTCCGTCATGCCATCAACATTGGAGCCTTCAATCATGCCCTGCACAACGCCTGCGCTCATATCGTCGACGACGGGCTGTGCCGGCTTGTTTGGCACAACGCCGGAATTGCCCGCATAACTCAAATCCGCATCGGCAGGAATTGAGAACAGACCAATTGCACCAATCTGCGCACCGTTCTGATAGACCGCACCATCGCTTGAAATTTTGGGCGCGCCACCATCCGGATTGAGCACAATCGGCGCGCCGCCGACATCCAGAATGGAGTTTCCGGTTACAGACACCAGCTCGCCAGTCGGCATCATTTTCATGCGCCCGTCACGCGTGTAGACCAAACCCTGTGGTGTATTCACGGACATCCAGACATTGCCTTTGACGGCAACATCGAATGGATTACCGGTTTCAAGCATCGAGCCAGCTTCGGTTCGGATGAAGCTCTTGCCAGCCGTGGCAAAGTTTACATCTTCGCTGGCTTTGTTGGAAACGATGGTATCGAACTTGGTGCCTTCGCCACGAAAGCCCGGTGTCGAAATATTCGCCACATTATGTGCAATGGCGTTCATCCGACGCTCGAGCGTTACGAGCGAAGAAAGCCCGACATAGATGGAATTATTCTGCATAGATCAGCGTCCGCCCGGCTTGAAGTTTTGCAATGTGGTCAGAATGCTGGCCGATATGCCAACTGACGACGTTCCACCCAACAAGAGTGACGCAATGGAAGCGGGGCTGCTTCCCGTTGGGTTGTTCATCTCATGCATGGCTGTAAAGCGTGAAATCAGCTTCGACACATAGTCTGGATCGGACATCTTGGAGAAATCGACCTTAGCTTCGATCATCTTGGCCTGCTTGTCGATGTCGGCATTCGACATGGCTGAAGGCCAGCCAAAGGTCGTCTGCATCATCGTAAGCAATGCTTTGTCGCCAAGGATTTCATAGGCATTGGTGATGGTAGATGCCTTGCGCTCGAAATAAAGCGCCAGACGAACACCTTCATTCTGACTGCCCGCTTCCGTTTCCAGTGTCTGGCGGAGATATTTATCCATCACGCCCTGCTGCGCATCAGTGCTTTCGGTCGCCTTGTCGCCTTTACCTTCAAAATCAAACGTTGTTGCAAATTCTTTATAACGTTTGTCCGTCAGCTTGTTCGCCATGGCGTCATCGCTTTTGACGCCTTCAGTGAGGATCTTGCGAACAAAAGCTTTTGCATAGGCCATGTCTTCGAGGCCAAACGCCTTCATCGCATAATTATAAAGCCGGGTATCGGACATGAAATCGTCAATCGATTTCACCTTGCCGATATTCTCTTTGTAGTAAGCCGTTTCCCGCTCAACCACAGGCTCCTTCGAGACGCGCTGCAACGACCGCGTCATATCGGACGCGATCAGCCGATAACTCATCATCGTGTTGACCATGCGAGAACCCCCTGCAATTTTTCTCTCCCTTTATGCGGTCTCAAGCTTGTCCGAAGCTGATGCATTCCGGTGTCATGTGACAAGCTTCGCGCAAGGCGCATTCCTTAAGGTGCAAAAATAAGTTCGAACCAACGGGAGTCTTGCGCTTTGGGTATTCTCATCGGCCTCGCCATCACACTGGGCTGCATGCTCGGCGGTTTCATCGCCATGGGCGGTCACGTCAGTGTGCTTATTCAGCCGTGGGAATTCGTCATTATTCTGGGCGCAGCACTCGGCACATTCTTTGTCGCCAACCCCCTTTCGCTTGTGAAGGATACGGGCAAGGCCTGCATGGAAGCCTTCACCAATAAGGTGCCAAAGCAGCGCGATTATCTCGACGTTCTGGGCCTGCTCTATAGTCTGATGCGGGAATTGCGCGCAAAATCGCGCAACGAGGTGGAAGTCCACATCGACAACCCAAAAGAGTCCGCAATTTTCCAGGCCTATCCAAGCGTTCTGAAAAACGACGACCTGATGCACTTCATCTGCGACTATTGCCGCCTCATCATTGTCGGTAATGTGCGTCCGCACGAAATTGAATCACTGATGGATGAAGAAATCCACACGCTCTCGCGTGACAAGCTGAAGCCATATCAGGCGATGGTGACGATTTCGGAAGCGTTGCCGGCGCTGGGCATCGTGGCCGCAGTCCTGGGTGTTATCAAGGCTATGGGGGCGCTCAATCAGTCACCGGAAGTGCTTGGCCATCTGATCGGTGCGGCACTTGTCGGAACATTTGCCGGTATTTTCTTCTCTTATGGTGTCGTCGGTCCAATCGCTACCAAGATCAAGTCGACCCGAGACAAACAAAACCGCCTCTATACCGTCGTAAAGCAGACGCTGCTTGCCTACATGAACGGTTCGCTGCCGCAGATCGCGCTCGAATATGGCCGCAAGACCATCTCGGCCTATGAGCGCCCAAGCATCGACGTGGTTGAACAGGAAACCATGGCGACCACGCCGATCCAGCAGGCGGCGTGATATGACTTCTCTGGACCAGAACCGCAAAAACGACGTGCTTGCAGAAAACCTTTTACGTGCGGCCGGACTTTCCGGCGACGATCTCAAATCGCTCGCACATGTCTTCAAGGATGCATCATCTCATTTTTGTGGCCGTCTCAAGCAGGGAAGCGCTGCTGCGTTTGATGCCGAAGCTGGTCAGGTAGAAACGGCTGATGATGCCGCGATCAATGCTATTCTCGATCAGGCTGCAATCATTGCACCGCTCAAAGCCGACCGCTGGGGCTGCACGCTTTATCTGACAGCCGACGCAACATTGGTGTTTTCTGTGATCGAAACCATGTTCGGCGCGCAGGGTAATCTTGGCAGTTTTGATCTTGAACGGCCCTTTGGCATGCTCGAACGCAAGATTTCCAACCAGCTGACATCCCATATGTCGGCGGCACTGGATCAGGTCTTTACAGGTGGTGGACAATCGCTTTTCACACCCGGCGAATGTATGGATACAGCCGAATTCAATAGTGAAGACCTTGACCGCTCGCGCCTCTTTGTCTGTCGCATCGATGTTGTCGCTGCGGGCAAGACCAGCGCACTGCATCTTCTTCTCCCCAGAGCCACACACAAGCCAATGCAGGATGCCGTCGCTGCTTTTCTGCGCCGTCCAGTGAACCAGGCTGACCCTGCCTGGTCGAAGAAGATGCGCAATGAAGTCAGCCGTGCACGCATTGAGCTTGAGACATTCATTCAACAGGGCAGCATGACGCTGGACGCCCTTTCAAAGCTTGAAATTGGACAGGTGCTGAAACTCCCCGTCGATGCGATGGAGCAGGTACGGCTGCGTGCTGGCGATCAGCAGCTCTTCAAATGCACGCTCGGCAAGTCCGGCATTCACTTTACAGTCAAGGTTGGCGATCCGGTCAATCAGGAAGAGGACCTCATCGATGAGCTTGTTGCTGGCTAATTTACTATCGACGCTTATGGCCCTCGGCTCGCTTGGCGCACTCATCATCGTGGGTCGCAAGGCCAACGAGACCATCAAGCTTGGCAAACTGTTGACGTTGCGTGTGGCTGCGGCCTCCAACGGTCTGGAGCGTGTGGCCAAATCGTTGCAGAACCAGCGCGCCGACTTGTCAGACGAGACACTCAAGCTGGAAGCCCGCCTTGCCGAGACAAGCCGTGTACGCCGCGAGATGGACGAAGCAATCGAAGAGTTGAACCGACTACGTAAAGCACTCACGCGCGATATACGTCAGGCTCGTAACGTCACGGAAACTACAGCACGTATCGATGAGAAGGTGTTTTCGCCCGCAAGCGAACCCGCACCAAAAGGAAAAAACGCCTTGCCGGTCTTCGTGCGCCGTGCGGTCAAGAAGGCAACCGTTGAAATTGCGGGGCAGGCATGAGCACCGAGAACAAGGACGAAAACATGCAGCATGAGCTGGAAGAGGCGATTGAAGAATTGCGCGAAGATAAACCGCGCAGCGCCAAAGCTGGTGCGTCAAAGCCCAATCTCGAACTGATCATGGGCATCCCGGTTGATGTTCAGGTGGTTCTCGGTGGCACGACCATGCCTGTCGCAAACCTCATGAAGCTCGGTCGCGGTGCTGTCATCACGCTCGACAAGCAAATCGGTGATCCAGTCGATATCGTCGTCAATGGACGTGTAATTGCGCGCGGTGAAGTCATCGTGCTCGAAGACGATTCCTCGCGGTTCGGCGTCAGCCTCACCGAAATCATCGGTAAGTAACGGATCGACCATGGCCGATAATGAAGCACAAAAGCCTTCCGACGACAGCGTAAGCGGATTGATCGATACACTCACCGGTCCACAGAAAGCGGCTGCAATCCTTGTCGCCATTGGCCGTCCATCCGCATCACGTCTGCTCAAGCATTTCAATGCGGAAGATTTGCGCAAGCTTGCCGGTCATGCCCGAACGCTTGAACCCATTTCGCCGCTTGATTTCGAACAGCTCGTAAAGCAGTTCGAAGATTCCTTTGCCGAAGGTGCGCCCGTCTCTGAAGCAGCTCAGCGCTTTGAAGGTCTGCTGCGCGAAGCGCTCCCACAGGATGAAGCAGACGCCGTGTTTGAAGAGCGCGTTCAGCCGCAGCTCGTTCAGGAATCTGTATGGGCAGGGCTTGCAAGATTGCCGATAGAAGGGCTGCAAGCCTATCTCGCGGATCAGCACCCGCAGATCATCGCCTACATCGTTTCCAAACTCCCCTCCGATCTCGCAGCACGCATTTTCGTCGGACTGCCTCCGCAGCTGCGGAGTGCCGTGGTCCAGCGTTCGTTGCATATCGGCAATGTTGCCCCTGCGGCAGCTGATCTCCTGGAAGATGTGCTCCGTCGCGATCTTCTCGGACGCAGTGATGCCGGCCCAGTCAAGGCTCATCACGGCCAGATTGCCAACATCTTCAACCAGCTCGACCGGCAGGAAATGGAAGAGCTCATGGCGAGCCTCAAAGATCTCAGCCAGGACGATATTTCCCGCATCAAGGCAAAGCTCTTCAACTTCGAGGATATCGAACGCCTGTCGCAACGTGCCCGTCTTCTGCTCTTCGATGACGTACAGACCGAGCAGATCGCAACAGCTTTGCGCGGCGCAGACGCAGCCCTTCAGGAAACCGTGCTCTCGTCACTTTCCGCGCGTGGACGCCGGATGGTCGAAAGCGAACTGGCCGCCGAACAGGGCAATATCACCAGCCAGAACATCGCAGATGCAAGGCGAGCGGTTGCCCGCATCGCAATCGATCTGTCAGAGCGCGGCATCATCACGCTCGATACAGGTGAAGGTACGGAATAGGCACTCCCGACTGTCCTGAAAAACTATAACTCTTTGTTTTCACGCATTATCCTCATGCCAAGCTGTTTCAAACTTTTGCAGGAAATGCTCCCAGAACGCGTGTGACACATGTCCGATGATACCGACAAAGAGAGTAAAACAGAGGAAGCGAGCGAGAAGAAAATCCGCGACGCTCTCGATAAGGGCAATATGCCCTTTTCCCGCGAAATGCCCATTCTTGCTGGCATCGCTTCCTTTCTGGTCATCGCTGTCTTTGTCGCCGCTCCCGCAACGACAAAACTCGCTGTCTTTTTGCGCGAGTTGATGGATCGTCCGGAGGATTGGACACTCAATAGTGCAGAGGACGCAAGCCATCTGTTTGGCATTCTGGCCCTGTCAGTTGGTATGGCGCTCATTCCGATCTTCATCATTATTCCGCTGGCGGGCATAGCGGCTTCAGCCTTTCAGAACGCACCGCGCATGGTGGGCGAGCGTATCCGCCCCCAGGCTTCCCGGATATCACTCATCAAAGGCTGGCAGCGCATTTTCGGCCGGGCTGGTCAGGTGGAATTTCTGAAGTCGCTGGCGAAATTTCTTGCCGCCAGCGTCATTGTTTTCTTCGTCTTCTTCAAGAGTAACAATCTTTTCACCGATGCCGTCGCGACCGATCCGAGCGCACTGCCAGAGTTTCTGCGAGAAAATCTGGTCAGGCTTCTCGTCGCCAATGTGCTGGCAATCACGGCAATTGCTGGTTTCGACCTTGCATGGTCGCGCATTCACTGGAAGCAGGAATTGCGCATGACCAAGCAGGAAGTAAAAGATGAGCACAAGCAGTCGGAGGGCGATCCGCTGGTAAAAGCACGTCTGCGTTCTCTGGGACGAGATCGTGCGCGCCGCCGCATGATCAACGCCGTGCCAACCGCTACACTTATTGTCGCCAACCCGACCCATTTTTCCGTGGCGCTACGCTATCGACCCAATGAGGACGCGGCCCCAATTGTTGTTGCGAAAGGACAAGATTTGATCGCTCTTAAAATAAGAGAAGTAGCAGCCGCAAATTCGATCCCGGTTTTCGAGGATATACAATTGGCACGCGCACTTTATAAACAGGTGAATGTCGATCAGATGATTGCACCTGAATTCTACAAGGCTGTTGCCGAACTCATCCGTGTCATCAATGCTCGCCATGCATTACATTGATAGGTTTTGAGATGACTTTAGGATATTCTGATATACTATATCCCTGTTCTTCCGGATCGGTGGTAGCAAGATGAAGAGCCTGCAATTCTCAAACGAACGTGAAGCAATCATTGCCGAGAACATTCGCGAAGTTGTTGCTGAACTTCGGCTGGTCGATCCGGCCGACTATATCGCTTTCATCCGCTGCGAGCTGTTCGCCAATATTGCAGATATCGTCCACTCGGCAACTGAGTTGCACTTTTTCCCCGGCACGCTCGAACTCGGACATGGCGGTGAGTTTCAATGTGACTGGTTCACAAATCCGTCCATCGTTCTCGACATGGAGTTTCGCAATAAGGGCGTCTACGCTTATTTCCGCCTGACACTATCAGGCAAGACGGCAAGCGTTGAACTAAGCCACATCGTATTTGAGAACCCGGATGACGATCCGGCACAGAATACCGCCCGTCTGATTGACGCCATAGACAATGCCCGGTTGCCTATGCTGAAGACGGCTTAACCCAAACCAGACTGTATTGCAGAAATTACACCGGAAGTTTTAAGCATCCGGTGTAATTGTGGTTCTCGTACAAGCGTGACATCACATCAAATGCTGCACTTCCGGCATTTCAATAATGCCGAGCGAAAGCGCTGTCGCCACCGCAGAGGTGCGGTTTGAACAGTTAAGCTTGATCTTCGCGTTCTGAAGGTAGGTTACGACCGTCCAGCGAGCGATGTTGAGAATTTCAGCGATTTCACCGTCGGTTTTGCCATTGGCCGCCCATCGCAGACAATCAATCTCACGTGGCGTCAGAAGAGATGCTGCTGATTTTGTATTCTCACAACCGCACAGCGTATTGTGAATAATACCTGAAACACTCAACAGACGTGGTCGAATCTTGAGAAGAAATTCTTCCTGTGTAGCTTGATCCTCAAGCTCAAAGCAGAAAAGTGTACAGCCGACAGCGCCCTTAGGATTGCGTGCCGAGACCGCTATAAAAGTATTTCCCAGTCCATGCTTTTCAGCATCCTGCAGCATGTCGGCGATATCGGGGCATGCTGCAGCATCTTCCTTCAGATCGCGAACGATGCCACTGGAATCATTTCGATAATAGGGAGCGTCATCCTGGAAAACAGGATCAATTGTGAAGTAATTCTTTGCTGAATATCGGGTCGCCCAGCTGGATGGAAAAGTCATCACTACAGTAAGATCGGACGAGTTTGTCTTTGTACAATCCCCCATACGCCCGCGATATGTGTGCATAATGTACTTGCACCCAATCTCATCACGGATCCGCGTTAGAAGCGCAAGCGTGTCGCCCTGGAACGAGGTGCCAAAGAAGGTCTTTTTAAAATTCGGAAAATGAATCAAGTCGAGAGTCATTGCGTAATATCCTTGGTAATAAAGGAAAAAGAGCTTCATCTGATGCCACAAAAAATGGGTGGCGAATCGACTCCTTCGGGCCTTCAATCACTTATAAGTCACATAAAAAATGGGTTGCGTTGCAACCCGCAATAAATTGATTGCTACCTATTACACACAAGAACCGTGCCTAAATATGGCTCCCGCAAATGAAAACTGCGTTACCGACATTATTATACGTGTTTAGCCCTTCGCTCGAAGGGCGGATGTACTATTTTGAAACATCCGGGCTTCGTTTGCCGTAAGCCCTGAAGAAAAAATCGAGAGCAGATTCGACATTTTTAACAATTGCCTGCCTCGAAGGAGGTTCGCTTAATACGCCAAAAAGGCGCGGCCGATAGAGGCCGGAAAGAAAAAGATCCGAAAGCTGATAAGCCTTCTCCAGTGGGTCAAATGGTTCCAGTTCGCCTGCCTCGATCATTTTGGAAAGATAATCCGCCATGATCAAATGACTGCGTTTGGGACCACGCTCATAAAAGCGTGCCGACAACTCAGGCTTGCGATCGCTCACACCGAGAATGATGCGTTGCGCACGAATTGCAGTGGTCGATGTTATGAGCGTAACCAGCGTGACACCGAAGTCAGCGAGTTCCTCGCGGGTCGAAAATCCCTGGTCTATTTTGTCGACAAGCTTGCTGAAAGTCGTCATGCGATAGTGTTCGCACAGGGCGACGAACAGATCTTCTTTGCTGTTGAAATAGACGTAAATTGTGCCCTTGGAGACGCCCGCTTCGCGCGTAATGTCGTTCATGCTCGCAGCATCAAACCCCATACGCAGAAACACATTTTGCGCACCCTCAAGAATCTGCTGGCGCTTTATTGGGTCTCGACCTGCGGCCAGACGGGTACGTCCGCCGTCCGCATCGGGTTCGACCGCAAATGCACTGGCCTCATTGCTATCCAAGGCAGCTGCAGCGCTCTGTTCTATCCGATGTTCACGATTCATTGTACAAAACTCATAATTTTCTCGAACCAATCGGTTCGATGTCACTTGATATGGTCAACTTATTGCTCTAAGTCAACATCGAACCAAGCGGTTCGTTGAAGCGGTTATAAAGAAAGTTTCCAAATGTCCGCCCATAAGTCTGTTGATACGGCTGATATCCGCCCATTCCCAACGCCTACGGCTCAGGGAGAACAGTCCAGAGTGAATACAGAACCCCTGGGCGAACGGCCAGCACCGCAAACAGCCCCGGATACAGCTGCACCTGGCGCAACACCTGACACCGCAAAGAGCAGCAAGAAAAAGGGCGTCGGCAAACGCGTTGTTCTGCCAGTCGTTCTTATTGCTGCTGTCGCAGGCGGCCTTTGGTATGGCTATGACTGGTGGACCGTTGGCCGCTTCATGGTTTCAACGGACGACGCTTACGTGCAGGGCGACATTGCGTCTATTGCGCCGAAAGTCACCGGCTATATCGACAACATTCCAGTTGTTGCAAACCAGCACATCAAGGCTGGCGATGTGATCTTCCAGCTCGATGCGGGGGATTATCAGATTGCGCTTGATGAAGCGGAAGCCAAGCTCGGTACACAGAAGCAGACACTTGCACGGATTAATGCTGAAATCGATGCAGCACAGGCCGTGCTGCAGCAGGCTCAGGCAGATAAACAGGCTTCACAGGCTGTTCTGAAAAATGCCGAAAGCACAATGGTCCGTATTCAGAAGCTCCACGACACACGGTTCTCTGCGCAGTCCGAACTCGACAATGCGCAGTCCGCGCTTGATCAGGCCAAGGCCAAGCTTGCCGGATCGGATGCACAGATTGCTTCGGCAAATGCCAATATCGAAGTCCTGAACGCACAGTACAAGGAAGCGGAAAGCGGCATGCGCTCTTTGGAGCTTGCACGTGACAAGGCTGCCCGCGATCTGGCCTTTACTACACTGCGCGCACCGTTTGATGGCGTTGTTGGCAATCTCTCCGGCAAGAAAGGCGATCTCGTTTCTGCGGGTCAAAAGATTGCAGCGCTTGTTCCTGTGAATGAGCTCTACATCGATGCCAATTTCAAGGAAACGCAGCTCGGCCACATCAAAACCGGTGAGACAGCACGTATCTATGTTGATGCCATCGATGGCCCTTACTTTGAAGGCAAGGTTGCATCGGTAGCCCCTGCATCGGGTGCCGTGTTCTCGCTGTTGCCTCCTGAGAATGCCACCGGCAACTTCACCAAGATCGTTCAGCGTGTTCCGGTTCGTATCACGATCCCTCAGGAAGCGCTCGATTCCGGCAAGATCCGCGCTGGTCTCAGCGTGACGGTTGACGTGGACACGCGCACAGCGCCTGAAGACAAGGCCAACTGACACGCGCGATAACGCTCTTCGGGATGCGTGTGAGAACTGATCATTAGAACATGTGGTGGCGCGGCAAACAGCTTTCGCGCCCCTTTCCTCTTCCTATTCGGAGTGCGCCTTCATGGCTGCAAACACCACGATGGGGCCAATGGCTCCTGCAGAAGATCGCATCGATCCCAAGAAGGCGATTGCTTTTCTTGCGATGGTGTTTGGCATGTTCATGGCCATTCTGGATATCCAGATTGTGTCTGCCTCGCTGTCTGAAATTCAGGCAGGCCTCAGCGCCAGCTCCGACGAAATCTCCTGGGTGCAGACATCCTATCTGATTGCGGAAGTCATCATGATTCCGCTGTCGGGCTTCCTCGGACGCCTTGTCTCCACCCGCGTGCTGTTTACCGTTTCCGCCGCTGGCTTCACGCTTGCCTCCATGCTCTGTGCGACTGCGACCAACATCGATCAAATGATCGTTTATCGCGCCATTCAGGGTTTCATTGGCGGCGGCATGATCCCAAGCGTGTTTGCAGCCGCCTTCACGATCTTCCCGCCATCCAAGCGCTCTATCGTTTCGCCAATGATCGGTCTTGTCGCAACCCTTGCACCAACGATTGGGCCAACCATTGGTGGCTATCTAAGCCACGCTTTCTCCTGGCACTGGCTGTTCCTGGTTAATGTCGGACCCGGCATCCTTGTCACCATTGCCGCATGGAACCTTATCGATTTCGATGAAGGCGACAGCTCGCTTCTGAGCAAGTTCGACTGGTGGGGCCTCGCCGGCATGGCGGCTTTCCTCGGTTCGATGGAATATGTTCTCGAAGAAGGCCCACGCAATGACTGGCTTCAGGATGACGCGATCTTCATCCTGTCTGGCGTCATGACAATTGGCGGCATCGTCTTCTTCTATCGCGCTTTTACAGCCGAAGAACCGATCGTGGATCTACGAGCCTTCAAGAACGTCAACTTCGCGTTTGGCTCCCTGTTTTCCTTTGTGATGGGTGTCGGCCTCTATGGCCTGACCTATCTCTATCCGCTCTATCTGAGCAGCATACGCGGCTATGATGCGCTGATGATCGGCGAAGCGCTATTTGTGAGCGGTCTTGCCATGTTCTTTACCGCTCCCCTTGCCGGTTTCCTGTCCACGCGTATGGACCCGCGCCTGATGATGATGATCGGCTTCCTTGGTTTTGCGGCTGGTACCTGGATGGTGACGGGGCTTACTGCAGACTGGGATTTCTACGAGCTTCTGCTGCCACAAATTCTGCGTGGTTGTTCGCTGATGCTCTGCATGGTGCCGATCAACAATCTTGCACTTGGCACATTGCCGCCGTCTCTCATGAAGAACGCTTCCGGCCTGTTCAACCTGACACGAAATCTTGGCGGCGCTGTCGGGCTGGCTGTCATCAACACGATCCTGATGCGCCGCAACGATATGCATTATGAACGGCTGGCTGAACATGTGCGCTGGGGCAATGCGGAAGCTGAGCAGATGCTCGCCAACCTGACTGCCAAATACAACGCGGCAGGCATGGATGGCGCAACTGTCGCCATTGCCAAAATGTCAGGCATGGTACGCCAACAGGCGACACTGATGTCCTTCATCGATGTCTTCTTCATCCTGACGATGATGTTCTGCACGCTCGCAGTCTGTGCAGTGTTGCTGCGCAAACCAAAACAAGCAGCAGGAGGCGGTGGCGGCGGGCATTAAGCTCGCTTCCCAAGCAACAAGATTCGATTTCAAACGAAACTGAATCTGCTTCGCCAGTATTTCACAAATTTTCGTTTATCAAGCACTAGCACGCATCATGCCGCGCGCAGGCAAGCCCCTGTCGTTTTGAGAAACGCGTCTTTTTAAAATGTGACAGTCACGAAACCTTTGTCATATTTATTGTCATAAAAATGCAGTTAACCCTTATGGATCAATTGCTAAGTCCCTGAAAACGTGTTTCACTTTCTGTCGTTGACATTTTGTGACAATCCGCAAACTGTCATCCAACCGTCATCTAGGACGGCTATCGGGAGTGCGCGAACACTGGAATCGACCGGGAGCGTTCGCCCGACTTTAACAGGGGAGTCAAACAATGCTTGCATTTACTGCGCGTCTGCTGTCGCTTTCGACGGCAATCGCCGTTGGTGGGGTTTCTATTGCTGCTGCTGAACCATCGGCCGAACTGATCGCTGCGGCGAAGGCCGAAGGCGAACTGACCACCATCGCTCTCCCGCATGATTGGTGCGGCTACGGCGAAATCATCAAGAGCTTCAAAGACAAGTATGGTCTCAAGGTCAACGAACTGAACCCAGATGCGGGTTCGGGCGACGAAATCGAAGCCATAAAGGCCAACAAGGATAACAAGGGTCCACAGGCTCCTGACGTTATCGACGTCGGCTTTGCTTTCGGCACCACCGCCAAGAAAGACGGTCTGATCCAGCCTTACAAGGTTGCAACCTGGGACGAAATTCCTGATAGCGCCAAGGATGCTGAAGGATACTGGTATGGCGACTATTACGGTGTTCTCGCTTTCGAAGTGAATAAGGACATCGTTAAGGACGTCCCACAGGATTGGGAAGACCTGCTCAAGAGCGATTATGCCAATTCGGTTGCTCTCGCTGGTGATCCACGCGTTTCCGCTCAGGCAATCCTCGGTGTTCACGCTGCAGGTATCGCACGCGGTTCGGAACCAGGTGTAGAAGCTGGCAAGAAGGGCCTTGAATTCTACAAGGAACTCAATGCCAATGGCAACTTCGTTCCGGTCATCGGCAAGGCCGCTTCGCTGGCACAGGGCTCGACCCCAATCGTCATCCGCTGGGATTACAACGCTCTCGCCGACCGCGATACGCTTAAGGGCAATCCGGAAATTGAAACCGTGATTCCAAAGACGGGCGTTATTGCTGGCGTTTACGTTCAGGCGATCAGCGCTTATGCACCGCATCCAAATGCTGCAAAGCTCTGGATGGAGCACATCTATTCGGATGAAGGCCAGCTCGGCTACCTGAAGGGCTACTGCCATCCGATCCGCTTCAACGCAATGGCGAAAGCTGGCAAGATCCCACAGGAACTGCTCGATAAGCTGCCACCAGCCGATTCTTATGAAAAGGCTATCTTCCCCACCTTGGAACAGATTGAAGCCGCTCAGGAAGAAATCACCAAGAACTGGGATAGCGTCGTCGGCGCAAACGTCCAGTAAGCGATTTCATCTCGCCCTGTTTATGCCTGCGACGACCAGAAATGGTCGTCGCAGTGTTTCCCGAACAGTCAGGCATTTGATTGAATCTTAGCCGACAGAGATACTCCGTCTCTTAATTTCACGCGTAGTCGCATCCGAAAACGTGTATGCTTTCGGGATTATGCTCTAAAGAAAGAACGCATGAGTTCATCAGCCGAAACAACCGCACCAATCAGCGGGGTGCGTAAGCGTCAATTGCCACTATCGTGGATTGGCGTCGCGCCTTTCTTTCTGTTTGCCATTCTCTTCCTGTTATGGCCGACGATGTATCTCATCATCGGCGCCTTTCAGGACCCTGACGGCAATTTCACGCTTCAGAATGTCCGTGATCTCTTCCAGCCTCAGATTCTGAGTGCCTATTGGATTTCGATCAAAGTAAGCCTCGCCTCCGCCCTTGGCGGCGCGCTGATCGGCTTTTTTCTGGCCTGGGCTGTGGTGCTTGGCAATCTGCCGCGCTGGCTGCGTCCTACCGTTCTGACCTTCTCAGGCGTTGCATCGAATTTCGCCGGTGTTCCACTGGCCTTCGCATTTCTTGCGACCCTTGGCCGTACCGGCTTCGTGACCATCCTGTTGCGTGAGTGGTTCGGCTTCAATCTTTATTCGACCGGCTTTAATCTTCTCAGCTTCTTCGGTCTGACCATCACCTATCTGTTCTTCCAGATTCCGCTGATGGTGCTGATTCTGACACCAGCACTGGACGGCCTGAAGAAAGAATGGCGCGAAGCTTCTTCGATCCTGGGCGCCACCAATCTTCAATACTGGCGTATGGTTGCGTTTCCAATCCTCTGGCCAAGCCTGCTCGGCACGACACTGCTTTTGTTTGCAAACGCTTTTGGTGCAATTGCTACTGCCTACGCGCTCACGGGTTCATCGCTCAACATCGTTCCGATCCTGCTCTTTGCACAGATCCGCGGCGACGTTCTGCATAACCAGAACCTTGGCTATGCGCTGGCGCTTGGTATGATCGTTATAACCGGGCTTTCCAACCTCCTTTACATCTGGCTGCGTATCCGGGCTGAAAGGTGGCAGCGATGAAAAAGGCCTTTAACGTTCAGAAGATCGGTGCATGGATCGCCTTCCTGATCGGCGCGATCTACTTCCTTGTGCCGCTGATTGGCACTTTCGAGTTTTCACTGCGCATGCGCCGCGGTGAATATTCCTTCGACGCTTACCGGGTTGTTTTCAGTGATCCGAATTTCCAGGCAACCTTTAGTTATTCGATTCTGCTTGGCATTCTGACCATCATTTTTGGCGTGCTGCTTGTGGTGCCGACAGCCTATTGGGTTCGCCTGCGCCTGCCGCATTTGCGCCCGCTGATCGAGTTCATCACACTGATGCCGCTGGTTATTCCGGCAATCGTCATCGTGTTCGGCTATCTGCGCATCTATAACTCGTCGTCATGGCTGCCGTTCACCTCATCAACGCGGGCAACTGATCTGCTTTTGATGTTCGGCTATATGACTTTGTCGCTGCCATATATGTATCGCGCTGTTGATACGGCCATGCGCACGATTGATGTCCGCACTCTCACCGAAGCAGCACAGAGCCTTGGCGCTGGCTGGGGACGAATCATGTTCAAGGTGATTTTCCCCAATGTAATGTCGGGCGTCATGAGCGGTGCCTTCATCACCTTTGCTATCGTCATCGGTGAGTTCACGCTGGCATCCCTGCTCAATCGCCCAGCCTTCGGCCCTTATCTCCAGCTCGTCGGCGCCAACCGCGCTTATGAACCGTCAGCGCTGGCGATTATCTCGTTTGGCATCACATGGCTCAGCATCATCATGCTGCAGCTTGTCTCGCGCCTCAACAAATTCAAGACAAACGCCGGGTAACATTCATGGCTTTTCTCAATCTCAAGCACCTGAAAAAGAGCTTCGGCGCCAATACCGTCGTCCACGATTTCAACCTCGCCGTCGAGAAAGGCGAGTTCGTCTCCTTTCTCGGCCCATCGGGTTGCGGCAAAACCACTGTCCTGCGTATGATCGCAGGCTTTGAAGGTGCTGATAACGGTGCAATCGAAATTGATGGCAAGGATGTAGTCGATCTCAAGCCCAATCAGCGCAATATCGGCATGGTCTTTCAAGCCTATGCGCTGTTCCCGAATATGACGGTTGCACAGAATGTGGCATTCGGTCTTCGCGTTTCAGGCAAGTCGAAAGCTGAAATCGACGCGACGGTCAAGGAAATGCTCAGCCTCATCAAGCTTGAGCATCTTGCGGATCGTTATCCGTATCAGATGTCCGGCGGCCAGCAGCAGCGTGTGGCGCTGGCTCGTGCGCTTGCAACCAAGCCGCAGGTGCTTCTGCTCGACGAGCCGCTTTCGGCACTTGACGCAAAGATCCGTATCTCGCTGCGTCAGGAAATCCGTGCGATCCAGCAGAAGCTCGGCATTACAACTGTTTTCGTGACCCACGATCAGGAAGAAGCCCTATCGATCTCTGATCGTATCGTTGTGATGCATGAAGGCCGGGCGGATCAGATCGGTACGCCGTTTGATATCTATAACCGTCCTGCCTCGCGTTTTGTTGCATCCTTCGTCGGTACGCTCAACATGCTCGAAGCATCTGTCAATGAACCGGGACAAAACAGCATCGATCTTGATGGCCGCACAATCAAAGTGAACGAAGAACTTGGGCAGCATCCGAAAGGTAAGGCAATCACGCTGGCTTTGCGTCCGGAAGCGGTCAGTCTGGAGGCACGAAAGAGCCACGATACGTCGCTCGATGCGACCATTGAGGATGTGCACTTCCTCGGCTCGGTTATTCGTACACGCGTGGCGCTTGGCAAGAACCAGCTGTCATTCGATACGTTCAACGATCCGACCCAGCCCCCGCCACAACGTGGTGACAAAGTGACGGTGCATTTTGCCTCACATGATCTGCTGGTGTTGGCTGATTAGAGCGCCGATCTGATCGATAAAACGTAACAAAAAAAGCCGCCCATTCGGGCGGCTTTTTTGTGAAACTTGTTTTCACGGAGCGTCAAGATTATGGCCCTGATGTGATTTTCCATCAAACAGAGCCAAAGCTTGTCAGAGCTTAATCACCCCAAGGGCCGTGGAAATCACCCTCTTTATCCACACGCTTGAAGCCGTGCGAACCGAAGAAGTCGCGCTGCCCCTGAATAACATTGGCCGTGCCACGCGACTGCGTGAAGCTGTCGAAGTAGCTCAATGCCGAACCAAGTGCCGGAAGCGGCAGACCAGCGAGAGCTGCCTGAGCCACGATCTTGCGAAGACCCTTCGATGCCTTGCCCATGCGTTCAACGAAAGCAGGGACCAGCAGAAGGTTTTCGATTTCCTGACCTTCAAAAGCCTGTGCAATGTCGTCCAGGAACAGCGAACGAATGATGCAACCTTCGCGCCAGATACGGGCAGTGGTCGCCAGCGGAATTTTCCAGCCATATTCCTTCGACGCTGCCGACATAACGGCAAAGCCCTGAGCATAGGCTGCGATCTTACCAGCCAAAAGGCCCTGTTCGAGATCAGCAAGGAACTGAGCCTGATCGGCAATGTCCAGCGTGCGCGGAGCAGGATTGTAAACCTTTTCTGCAGCCTGACGCTCGGTCTTCAGCGACGACAAAGAGCGTGCGTCAACTGCAGCCTCGATACCGGTTGCCGGAACGCCGAGCATCTGCGCTTCGATAGCCGACCAACGACCAGTACCCTTCTGTCCGGCTTCATCGAGGATCACATCGACCATCGCCTTGCCGGTTTCAGGGTCGGTTGCCTTCAAGACTTTCGCAGTGATTTCGATGAGGTAGGAATTAAGCGGGCCCGCATTCCACTTCTCAAATACATCACCGATCGCCGGAGCCGAAAGGCCGAGGCCATCACGCAGAATGCCGTAGATTTCGGCAATCATCTGCATGTCGGCATATTCGATACCGTTGTGAACGGTCTTCACGAAGTGGCCCGCACCATCCGGGCCGACCAGCGCGCAGCAAGGCTCGCCCTTATATTTTGCAGCAGCAGCCAAGAGGATTGGCGCGATGCGCTCATAGGCTTCCTCTGTACCGCCGACCATCATCGAAGGACCATGACGTGCACCTTCCGCGCCGCCCGATACACCCATACCCACAAAGGTCGGATCGTTTGGACCCAGCGCCTTCAAACGACGTACTGTGTCGCGGTAATCGGAATTGCCCGCATCGATCATGATGTCGCCCTTCTCAAGGTAAGCCTTGAGGCGGGTGGTTTCGGCATCAACTGGCGCGCCAGCCTTGATCAGGAAGATGATTGGACGTGGCTTGCGGATATTGTCAGCCAGTTCTTCAAAGGTGGCACAAGGGATGATCTTGTCACGCAGCGCGCCAGCTTTTTCGATGAATGCTTTCAGGACGGGCTCGTCGCGGTCATAGACGGCTACCGTGTAGCCCTTCTCGGCGATATTCAGCGCAAGGTTCGAACCCATGACGCCGAGGCCGACCATTCCGATATCTGCTTTTTCCATTTTTTGCCCTTTTGAAACACAGCCAACTGGCTTGTCATACAGAATTAGAGAGCCGACAGACTGGGCTGCCGCAATTGCTGCCGTCGCACTATTTAGCGCCAGCAAGCGCCAGTCTGTATCCTATTGTTGGATGATCTAGGGCATATGACGCAAATTTGATAGGCCTTTATCTAAAAAACTAACCGATTTAAATGCTCAGACGCGCTCCAGTTTCTCGTGCGGCAGCGGCGGCAGCTCGATCTCGATATTGTCGCCAGCCTGCACGTTTCCACCTGCAAGAACGATCGACATGACACCCGCTTTGCGCACCAGTTCGCCGTCTTCCGTTTTATCGAGAACAGCGCCCAAAAGCCCTTTCTCGAAGTTTTCAATCTGCGAGCATGGATTGCGCAGGCCGGTGAGTTCAAGAACAACATCGTGACCAATTTTGAGAATGGTCGACTTGGGCAGTGCGAGCAGATCAATCCCCCGTGTGGTGATGTTTTCACCCAACTGCGCTGGCGCAATGTCAAAGCCTTTCTCGGTCAGCTCGTCGAAAAGCTCTGCCTGAATAAGATGGACCTGACGCAGATTTGGTTGAGTCGGATCAGCCTTCACGCGCGAACGATGCTTGACCGTCACACCTTTATGCGCATCACCTTCAACGCCCTGCCCTGCAATGATACTGATCTCAGAAACCAGCTGTTTCGAGAAACGATGCTCGGCGTCGCGCGCAACGGCTACAACAATTCCACTCATATTTTTACCTTGATCACATGAAGAGGGAAACGGCAGGCAAAGCCGGTCGTAATCCCGCATATCATGCGATATACAACAGACAAATGACAAGGGTATCGCGAAGGGGTTGGCGGTAAAACCATGACGAGTAAGCAGCGCGACGGCAAAAATTTTCGTTGGGGCATCTGGGGAACGGGCACGATTGCCAGCGCCTTCGCAGCTGACATTCAGGCAAGTCACGATATGCGCGTGTCCGCTGTCTGCTCTCGTTCGCTCGATAGTGCTGAAGACTTCAAAAGCCGCATCGGTGCAGACAACGCATTTGACGATCCATCGGCATTTCTAAACAGCGCTGATATCGACGCCGTCTACATTGCCACACCCAATGCCATGCATGTCCCCCAGACATTACAGGCAATTGCCGCAGGCAAAGCGTGTCTCACGGAAAAGCCGCTGACGCTTGATGCAGACGGCGCAAACCAGATTGCAACCACAAGCAAAGCACACAATGTCTTTGCCATGGAAGCGATGTGGAGCCGCTTTCTTCCAGCGATTGCTGCGGTCCGGGAGCATATCAAAACCGGGCGAATCGGAACAGTAAAGCGTATCGAGGCTGACCTCTCCTATTTCCGTGCGGAAGATCCTGAAAGCCGGTTTTTCAATCCGGCACTTGGCGGTGGTGCTGCTTTCGATCTCGGTGTCTATCCGGTTTCGCTTGCGCTGAGTTTTCTGGGCCTGCCCGATGCCGTCAGCGGGCGCTGGACGAAAGCCAAAAGCGGCGTCGATATGCGTACGGAAATCACGCTGACATATGCGACGGCCAAAGCTGAGCTCTCATGCGGCTTTGATCACGACGGCAAAAACCAGATGCTGATTGAAGGCACAAGCGGCGCGATCCTCATCCACGCACCTTTTCTGAAAGCACAGCGTTTGACACTTTTTTCCGCGAATGTGCTGAATTCAGCCCTTGGTCCGAAAGGACCGGGCGGGCTGGTTGGCAAAATCCTCAACCGCCTGCCTCTGCCGGGCAGAACGGTTGAACACCACGCTTTTGCTGGAAACGGATTGCAGTTTCAGGCGCAAGCCGTGCGCGATGCGGTGACACGCGGCGAGATTTCGAGCCCGATCATGCCGCTTGAACACAGCGCTGCGGTGGCAAACATCGTCAGCACTGTGCTTGCGCAAAAGCCAACTTAGAATGTGCTCCGCACCTTATAGGGTGCAGCGTTTTCGCCCGCATTATTGAGTGCGAGGGCTACTTCGGTGATGTGCAGGGCCACCGCGCCGGAGAAAAAGGCCGTCATACCGGTTTCAATGGCGCGCGCCTGATCAGCCACGCCACGCATGAAATCAATCTGTGATGGGAATGACGGCAGGCTCACCATATCGCCTTTTGGATAGGCGAGCTTGCTGCCGACAGCCGGTTTCCATGGCAAAGTCTTGCCGAGTTTTGCTTCCAGACGACCAAAGACACGCGACAGGATAGAACGCTTTCTGGTGGTCGATTCAAGCCGCACAGCAGAACGGTTATCCCAGAGATCATCGACGGTGATGGAACCCTTGTCCGCCACGATTGTCAGGCTGCGATCCTTCGGCATTGCAAGGCCGGATGTCAGACGCGCGACAAGACCGGATTTGAAGCGCAGGCAACCGACGGAGAAATCAGGAGCCATGTGCAAATGCTCTGTTCCCGGCCCCTTGTTCTGGAACGTGATCGAAGAAAAAGCACTGACGCTTTCAACGGGGCCGAAAAGCGACACCAGCCATGAGAGTGCGTAGCCTGCATGTTCCAGCGTGCAGCCAATCTCAAACTCATGCAGACCCGGCCATGGCGCGCCCGATTGCGAGCGCCATGTCGCCCATTTGTCGCGAAAAACCGGGCCGTCTTCCATCTCCGCATAAACCAGACGCGGCGTGCCGATCTCGCTCATCGAGCTTGAAACGAGCTTTTGCGCGTCACTGAGGCCATTGGCCGGTGCGGCCGCCAGTGTCAGTTCGTTTGCCGCCGCAAACTCAACCAGCGCCTTGGCGTCGTTGAAATCCATGGCCAGCGGCTTTTCCGAATAGACATGCTTACCTGCCTCAAGGGCGGCGCGTGAAATGGCATAATGGCTTTCCGGCGTCGTCAGATTGAGGACGAGCTGCACGTCTTTATCGGCAAGGATTGCCTCAGAGCTCTCATAGGCGCGCACGTTATAATGCGCTGCAAACACCTTGAGCCGTTCACCCGAGCGATCAAAGGCACCCAGCAGCTTCAATTGTGGATAATTGCGCAGCGTGGTCATGTAGTAATCGGCGACGAAGCCCGTGCCAATGATCGCAATATTCATGGTAGCTCCAATTAGAGCATTTCCAGCAAAAGTGCGAAGCGGTTTTGCGTAGGATAATGCATAAAAACCAAAAGATAGAGCGGTTCCTACGATTCTTTTTCAACAGGAACCGCTCTAGACAGACCGTTTTGGGATGGTGACTTTAGCTGTCATGCGCAGGCCAAAAATCGCAAAGATGAGCATGAGCCAGACCGGGTCCATGCGACGGAAGAAGAAGCTTTCAAGCATCGCGTTGAGCGTGCCGAAAAACACAAACATCAGAAAGAAATCCGCGAGAAGCAGATTTTCGCGCGTCGGCCTGCACCGCATATAATTGACCAGCGGCATGATGATGATCACGACAATCGCGCAGATAAGACCAATGAGCCCCATCGAAAGCGTTATATCGAGATAGCCGTTGTGGCCGTGCACGATGCCGCGCACGTCCCAGTCGAGATAATAAGGTTTCGCTGCCTCCTTGACGCGCTCGGCACCCCAAAAGCTCTCATAGCCAAATCCGGTCCATGGGCGGTTATGCAATGCCTCTATCGCAAAGGCCCAAATCGATGTGCGCCCTGTAAATGTCGGATCGACCGAGAATTGCATAACAATCTGATGCAATGGCTCAAACAGCACTGTGCCAATGGTGAAGAGAGCAAACACCACCTGAAGAGCAAAAATCATCAGAGGTGCCAGTCCGCGCATACCAAACATGCCTGGGCCGATGACCAGCAGCATTGCGAATGGCACCAGAGCAGCAGTGGTCTTCGAACCTGTATGGACGACAAAGAACAACGCAAGCAATGCAATCAATGCCCCGCTGATCCGCCAGCCACGCCGCCAGAGATAAATGCCCGCAAAAGCGAAAATCGCCATGACGGGCCCGGCGATGTTCTTGTGGGTGAAAACACCACGCCACAGAAATGAATTCTGCGGCTCGCCAGCGTCAACACCATGCGTGCCAAGATTGGGCAAAAGCACTACACCAGCATAGGAAATGAGAATAACGATAGATGCCACAACAAGCAGCATCCACGAATAACCATCTGCATCCTGGGGCAGTGCAAGAACAGCGACGATAGCCAGAACACCGATCAGCGTCAGCATGATGCCGCGAATGGCGGTCGCCGGATCGGGACTGACGAAGGCTGAAGCCAGCAAAAGGCCGAACATCAGAAGCCAGCCAAGACTGACAAGCCGCAAAACCTTGCCAGGATCGGCAAACATTGCAAGCGACGCCAATGCAATGGCCCCGACAAGGCCAAAGCCGAGCTGATTGACAGCATCACCCGCCTGCTGTCCATCGGCAGGAACGGCCGGTGAAAACGGACGAAAAGAAATCAGCAGTATGCAGAATATGACCGTTGCGGTGACGAGCGCTATCTGGCGCATCGTCACTCGCATCGGATCGGACGAACCAGAACTAGTTCTTGTCCGGGTTGCGATACTGCTCATTCAAATATCCAAAATGCGCCATCACCCGGCCCAGACCGATATGGATGAAGTAGGTACCAACAGGTGCAAAACCAGCGGCAACACCTCTTCTCACAGCCTTGATCGGCGAATAAGCCAGAAGCGCGAGGCTCTTGAGGAACACGCGCACCTGACCGAGTGGCTCGTCCTTGCGCTTGCGCTGTTCAATCAAGGTCGAAAGAACGCCGTTGCGCAAGCCGCGTGATCTGATCCAGTCGTTTTCGAGACGACGTGCCGGAATGGTTTCGCGCACGATACCTTCCGCACACCAGGCAACTTTGAAGCCCTTAGCGATTGAGCGGGACAAGAAGTCAGAATCGCCGCCGCCGGTGAAGTTGAACTTCAGATCCATAAACGGATAACCATGCGCTTCAAGCACAGGGCGCGCAATCAGCAGATTGCCCGACGAATAGATAATCGGAACCGGGCCTGTCTTAGTATAATGCGGTAGGAAGACCGGATGCTTTGCCCACTGTTCCGAATTCGGCTTTTCAAAAATCGGATACTGCGGACCGCCAACCAGGCTAACGTTATAACGCTCAGCGGTCGAAACCATGTTTTCGATCCAGTCAGGATCAGCCAGTTCGTCATCGTCGATCACGATGACGTATTTAAAATTCGGGAAAAACTTAGTCGCGGTCAGCCAGCCAGCATTATAGGCGTTGCAGTTGCCGCGATGGGATTCACCGATCAGCATACCCCGATATTTACCGGCTTCGAAAAGCGGGGCAGCAACGGTTGCGCCTTCCTTCTTTTCGGTTTCGTTCTCGATCACAACGACAGCCCATTTACGCTTGGTGGTCTGTGCATTCAGCGTGTCCAGCGTGCGTATCAGATGCTCGGGCCGCATAAATGTCGGGAGCGAAACGACGATGTCGATCTCGTCATAGGCGAGACCAGGTGTTTTAGCGATTACTTCAATATGATCCGGTAAATCTGGCATCTCAGCTTCCGATTATTTCAGAGAATTATGATTTTATGTTTATCTTGCCACTATTGATAAACGCTTAAAGAAAAGTTCACCGCATGGCTGTAGACACTATCTTCAATAAACATTCATTAAGAGCCGTCAGGAGTTGAATTGCAACCGTTTCGTCTTGTCTTCGTGACGTCACTTGTTCCTCATACCGTCGCGTCAACGGGTTATGAAGTTGCGAATGCCGCTGTCATCGATGGTCTTCGTCGCGCAGGTGCCCATGTGACCGTGTTGGGTTTTACGTGGCCGGGACATAAAGCTGCCGAAAGTGCTGATACAATCGTGCTTGGTGAGGTAGAAGTACGCACGGAAGGTGCAGGCATCAAGCGCAAGATCGGATGGGTGCTGAAATCCTTTCTCACTGGGCTTACGGTCTCCTCGGCAAAATTGCGCGTGATTTCTGCTATCGAATTGCATAATGCGATCACCGAACTTGGCGAATTCGATGCCTATGTCCTCAACGGCGTCACACTGCCCGGTGCCTTCGAAGAAATCTTCAAGAACAAGCCATCGCTGTTTGTTGCACATAATGTCGAATATCGTTCGGCAGAAGAAAATGCTGCAGACGCCAAAGGCAAGGTTCAGAAATTCCTGTTCGGTCGCGAAGCCCGCATTCTGAAAAAACTGGAAAACAGGCTTTGCAAACAGGCGAGTTTCGTTTTCACATTCACGGAAGATGACGGTCCGGCGCTGGGCCTCAGCACCGAAAAATTTGCGACATTACCGCTTGTCATGCCAGGGAACGGTGCTGCCACAAAGGCGCCATCGGCGAAATATGATCTGGCGCTGATCGGGACATGGACATGGCACCCGAATCGCATCGGACTTGAATGGTTTTTGCGCGAAGTAAAACCATTGCTGCCGAAAGACATTTCAATAGCGATTGCTGGCAATACACCGGCTGATTTGATTGCGGCATGGCCCGGCGTCAATTTTGTCGGCAAAGTGCCTGACGCGACCGCGTTTGTAGAAAGTGGGAAGCTTGTACCACTGATCAGTCGTGCGGGTACTGGCGTTCAGCTCAAAACAATCGAGACATTTGAACTTGGCATGCCGAGCGTCGCGACTGCACATTCGGTCCGTGGCATTGGCAATATTCCGGCAAATTGCACGATTGCCGATAAGCCCGCGGAATTTGCAGCAGCTGTTATTGAGCGTCTAAAAGTAATAAGCGACGGTGACGGTCAAAAACTGGATGGCAAAGCCTTCAAACAGGCACAAATCAAAGGCATGGACAGCGCGATTGCCCGAGGCCTTAAAACACTTCAGGATGTGACAGGAAAAGCAGACTGACATGACGAATAGTTCACCCGAAAAACTCGAATATCGAAATATTCTCGGCATCAAGGTTGTCTGTTTCGACTGGGACAGTTCGTTCGCCTATTTCAAAAAGCGGATCGAAAACCGCGAATTCATGAAGCAGGGCTGGCTTAATGCCAACAATGCCAATATAGCGCATGAAGATCCGGCCTATATGACTGCTTTGAAAGATTTCCTGATTCTGCCTGATGGTATTGGCGTCGATATCGCCAGCAAAGTTGCCTATGGTGAGAAATTCCCGGCCAATCTGAACGGTACGGATTTCATCCCGGGCCTGATGGAACACATCAAACGTCCGATGAACGTCGCCCTTCTCGGTGGTGGTCCCGGCGTTGCTGCGGAAGCCGCACAACTTTTCAAACAGCAAATACCACAGCATGGTTTTCACGTGATCTCAGACGGATATTTCAAGCCAGCTGACATTGATGGCATCCTCAGTCAGCTCGCCGATTATCGTCCGGATATGTTGCTGGTCGCCATGGGCGTCCCACGGCAGGAACTATTTATCGACAAATACATCACGGCGGAACACTGCACAATTGCAAGCGCTGTCGGCGCCTTGTTCGACCTGCATACCGGTCGCGTACAGCGCGCACCACATTGGGTCCGCACACTCAAAATGGAATGGGTACACCGCCTGTTGCAGGAGCCTCGTCGTCTGGCAAAGCGCTATCTCGTCGGAAATCCGGTTTTCCTCTGGCGCGTTGCCAAGGAGAAGCTGTCAGGGGGTAAACCTTGAAGACAGCTATTGTCACTGCAAGCTGGGATCAGGACTTTGAACGTTGCAAGCTCCTGTGCGAAACCATGGACAAATATGTCACCGGTTTCACCAAGCATTACATTCTTGTCGATAGCAAAGATGTAGCCTTGTTCCGGCAGATCGAGAGCGCAAACCGCATCGTCATCGACGAACGTGATTTGCTGCCTTCATGGATTCGTCCATTTCCTGATCCGACCTATCTTGGTCGCCGTCGTGTCTGGCTTTCGTTTAAAACCAAGCCATTGCGCGGCTGGCATGTGCAGCAATTACGCCGCATTGCACTAGCCAGTAAGGTCGAAGAAGACGGTCTCCTCTATACCGATTCAGATACTGCTTTTGTGAAGCCGTTCGATTGCAGCACGCTCTGGCAGGATGATAAATTGCGCCTGTTCTATCGGCCCAATGCGCTGGCTAATCCCGAATGGCCGGAGCATCCGGTATGGGCGGAAAATGCCGGAAAGCTTCTTGGCGTCAAAAATGGTAAAAGCGCACTGAATGACTATATCGGCCAGCTTGTTTCATGGCGCAGAGATTCAGTTGTCGGCATGTGCGAGCGCATCGAAAAGCACACTGGTCAGCATTGGGTGGCGGCTATCGGCAATGTCCGCCGCTTCTCGGAATGCTTTATCTACGGCCACTATGTCGATGATGTTCTTGAAGGTGCAGGCCACTTTCACGACACACATGATCTGTGCCGTATGCAGTGGTTTGCACCACCACCAACGGAAGAAGAATTCCGGACTTTCATTGCCGAGATGGAACCGCATCAGGTTGCCATCGGAATGCAGTCCTTCCTCAGCCTGTCGGTCAATGATATCCGCCGCATCATAGGTGGTTGAAATCGTAGGAAACCGGAGCGCTCATCGTAAGCGTTCCGGCTTTTACACCCGCTTCGCGGGACGCTTGATGCTCGTATAGGTGAAAACCAGCGACAGGATATAGATCCCCACAAATACGAAATTGAGACCAGCAATCCAGTCATTGCTGTCACCATAGTAAATCAACAGAAGCCACACGAACAAAGCTTTGGCTGCAGTCATCAGCACCATGTTCAATGTGCGCAGACCAGACTGACCACGCGCATAGAGAATCTCTGTTTGATACTCGATCAGGTTACGGAACCCCGGCACCAGCAACACCAATGGCAGCAGCCCGACAATTGGCGCGACGCTGGCACCCAGCGCTTTCGGGAAGAATTGCAGGAAGATCACCATTGCGCCCAGACCTGCCACCGATATGGCAAAGACCGCAAATTCCAACCTGGCCCTGATGCGCAGCGATGCCAGCATATCGGGCGTGCGCATTAGCTTCTGCACAAGCATCATATTGAAGGAACGGATCGGCAGTGCCGTCAAATCGACAAGGCGCATGATAATCGCATAGATGCCCGCCGTCGTTGGCCCACCAATGCTCAGCACCAGAAGCTTGTCGAGTTCGCTCTGGATATAGAACAAAAGCTCGGCACCCATTACAGCAATGGAATCAGATATACGCCGGGCATAAAGGCGCGGTTCAAAACGCAATTTCACCCGTGGATAGAATCGAAGCGCGACAATCAGTGCCATGGCGTTGGCCGCCAGATACCACCATGCCCAATGCGCAACATCATGGGTTGTCGCCAGAAACATGAACAAGACCGCAGCAACAGCACGCGTTACAGTTCCGAAAATCACAAGCAACGCTGAAATGCCAAACCGACGCAGCCCGTTATTGACGATGATGATCATTTCCGTCGAGCGCCACAAAAGCGCTTCGGCGATGACAACAACTGCGAACGGCAAAAATGAAATGTCCCGGCTGAAGAAGACGAAGTAAACCAGCCACGAACAGAGCGCAAAAAGCGGCAGGGAAACAAGAACCGCCGCCAAATAACCGGCTGTATATGTGCCAAGCAACAGTGGCTTCACCGTCGAGATGCGATAAAGCGGCGAGCTGAACCCCAGTGAAACAAGGCGCGACAGAACCACACCAGTGCCTGAGGCGGTAGCAAAGATACCGAAGTCTCCAGTCGGCAAGGTGTTGGCAAGTGCGATAAAATAAAGAAGGGAAACAACCAGTCGCCCGGCAGAGCCAGAAAAGAGCGAGAAATAGTCCCGCACGACTGCGCCTCGGCTACCCGATAGTTTCTGGAGGGCTTTCGCGATCAACCAAGGGCCTCGTCTTTATATTACCTGTTGCTTGTTAAGCCGCATATGTCGACCATAGAGCGATACTTAGCGAAAAAGACTTAATTAAAAAGCACTAACCCGATAATCGGTACGTATTTTAACCATTTGTTCTCCATAAAAAACCTATAGTCGAAAGCATGTAGACTATTCTGGGGTACGGACATCTTTGACGATGAGCGGTAATGACAAGCGCAATAAGGGAAGAGAGGAAAAGCCTCTTCTCGCATTTTCAGACGCGCCCGAGACAAGCCGCGAAGAATCTGACACGTCCAAACGTGACCCTCAATCTATCACTCCACCCATCACTCCACCATGGACCCCGCCTGCCACTCCTGAGGAACGCGCAGAACTTTTCCGCTCCCAGCAGGAAAGCAAAGCTGCGGAAGAAAAAGAAGTTTCCGAGCTTCGCAGTCGTATGGCTTCGATAAAGGCGGAGCTGGAGCGCAAGATTGCGGAACGCGAACAGAGCGTCAGTTCGTCCACGGATGAAGTGGCCAAAGTCAGCGCATCGGAACCGAAAGCCATCGTCACGGATGATACATGGCCCGCAAAGCGCGATGCGTCGAACACCGAATGGAAGCCACTTATCGATCCACGCATAGCGATTGAAGTCGTCAAAGGCTCGCGCAAATTGCTGATTGCGACGACGCTGATCGGCGGCATTGCAGCAGCTCTCTACGCTATGACGATCCCACAAATGTATGTTGCTTCGACTGATATTCTGGTCGACCCGCGCAGCATCAAGACCGTCGGCACCGAACTGACCCCGGGACAATTGCCCACCGATGCATCGCTGGCAATTGCTGAAAGCCAGGCGCGATTGCTTGATTCGAGCAGTGTTTTGCTCAAGGTCATTAGTCAGGCCGATCTGACCAAAGATCCTGAGTTCAACGGCAGTTTTGTTCCCACCGGTATTGCCGGCTTTTTCGCGCAGCTTAAAAGCATGATTAAGCCAAATACTGCGAGCGAGGGTCAGGCACTTGAAACCCGCGTTCTATATAATCTTTACGACAGCCTTACGATCGGGCGCGACGCCAAGACCTTCATCTATTCGATTTCGGTCAAGACACGCAGCCCTGAGAAATCGGCTGAAATTGCCAATCTCGTCGGTTCCGTGTTCCAGACAGAGCTTGACTCCCTCCAATCCGATGCCGCTCGCCGTAATGCGGAAGAGCTTTCGAAGCGCCTCGCCGATATGCGTGCAAGCGTGGAGAAAGCGGAACAGGCCACAGCGGATTTTCGCGCGTCACGTGATCTGGTCGATGTTGATGGCAAGCTGATCAGCGATAACGATCTTACACGCCTGAATGATCAGCTCACCAATCAGCGCGCCGAAACCGTGCGTCTTCAGGCGCGTGTTCAGGTTCTCAATGATGCGACAACGGGCAGTGTCATTTCCGGTACATTGCCGGAGGATCTGCGTTCCAACACGCTGACGGCACTGCGTGCGCAATATGCGCTGGCCAGCCAGAGCGCGAATGGAGCGTCCACTCAGCTTGGGCCGCGCCACCCGCAACTCATTCAACTACAGTCGCAAAAGCAGACCGTCCTGAATGATATCGATGCCGAACTGCGCCGTATCCGTGCGTCCTTGCAGGTCGAAGTACAACGCTCTGCCCAGCAGGAACGCGATCTCAATACGCGCCTCGCACAGCTCAAGTCGCAGCAGGCCAACAGCAATGACGATCGGGTGAAATTGCGGGAACTGGAGCGTGAAGCTTCAACTCTGCGCTCCGTATATGAAGCATTCCTCCTGCGTTCACGCGAAACTACCGAGCAGCAGGGCATCACGACCACTAATGTCCGTGTAATTTCTGAGGCACGCCCACCGCTTGATCCTGCTGGATCTTCGCGCAAGCTGATTGTGATCACAGGCCTGATCGCAGGTCTTCTGGCAGGTCTTGCCATTACAGCCGTCCGCAACTTCGGACGGCTGGTGCGCTTGTCCTAGGATCAGTCTCCGCAAACCAGCGCTGCGTCAGGCTGTCTGACGCGTAGCTGTTTCAACACGCGGCAGCTTACGGCCGCTTGCGCGCAAAATGCCCTGCGCTCCGTCGAGATGGCCAGATTTCAGCTCAATTGCCAGAAAGCGCCGCTTTTCGAACGGCCCAGGCATCGCAAGTTCAGCGGTCTGTTCCGCTGAAAAACCGAAGCGTTCATAATATTCCGGATCACCAACAAGCAGAATAGCACCATGGCCGAGCCGTTTGGCTTCTGCGATCGCGTAGTTCATCAACCCCGAACCGATACCACAGCCCGCAGCCGATGGATCAACTGCAAGTGGACCAAGCAGCAAAGCTGGAACCGGAAAACCGAAAGCATCAAGCCCGGCTTGGACATTCCACAGGCGCACCGTGCCTGCCAGCGAACCATCCGCGCCAACAGCGGAAAAAGCCAGACCTTCCGCAGGCAGGCGACCACGGCGCAGCTTTTCAGAAGATTTTCTGCGACGGCCTTCGCCCATAGCGCGATCAAGCAGAGCTTCGCGCGCAATGATGTGCTCTACCGCCTCAACCGCAACGGTAAAGGCAGGGACAAAGAGCGGCGAAAGGCCGGTTACAATATTTTCCTGAATTTCCAGATTTGCGTTCATGACATCTCACCCCAAGCATGGGCAGCCGCACATCCTGCCCAGCACTTTGCAGCGCCAGGCAGATTGAGAGGATCAATTAGACTTAATAACGGTATGATCTCATCGGAAAACCGGTTCCCGCTTTTCGGGATCATACCAAGCCTAAAAGATCAGATGACGTATGATCGGAGCGGCTCAAAACCGTTGAAAGCCACCGCCGAATAGGTGGTGGTGTATGCACCTGTGCCTTCGATGAGAACTTCATCACCGATGGTCAGCGAAACCGGCAGCGGATACGGCGTCTTTTCATAAAGAACATCCGCACTGTCGCAGGTTGGGCCAGCCAGCACGCAAGGTTCGGTTTCGCCACCATCATGAGGAGTCACGATCTGATAGCGGATCGCTTCATCCATGGTTTCGGCGAGACCGCCGAATTTGCCGATGTCGAGATAGACCCAACGCACATTGTCGTTGTCCGACTTACGCGAAACCAGAACCACTTCGGTCTTGATGACGCCTGCATTGCCAACCATGCCACGGCCTGGTTCGATGATGGTTTCCGGAATGCGGTTGCCGAAATGCTTCGAAAGCGCATCGAAAATCGCCATGCCGTAAGCCTGAGCGGTCGGTACATCCTTGAGGTAGCGGGTAGGAAAACCGCCGCCCATGTTGACCATGCGCAGAACGATGCCTTCGTCAGCCAGCGTGCGGAATACCGATGCTGCATCGCCGAGCGCGCGATCCCATGCAGAGAGGTCTGTCTGCTGCGAACCGACGTGGAACGATACGCCGTAAGAGTCGAGGCCGAGCGACTTTGCATGACGCAGCACGTCGATAGCCATCGCAGGCACGCAACCGAACTTGCGCGACAGCGGCCATTCAGCGCCTTCACCATCGGTCAGCACACGGCAGAACACACGGCTACCGGGAGCAGCGCGAGCGACTTTTTCGACTTCTTCAACGCAATCAACTGCATAGAGGCGAATGCCCAGCTCGAAGGCGCGCGCAATATCGCGCTCCTTCTTGATGGTGTTGCCATAAGAGATGCGGTTTGGCGTTGCACCGGCTTCCAGTGCCATTTCGATTTCGGCAACCGATGCCGTATCGAAGCACGAGCCAAGCGATGCAAGGAGACGCAACACTTCAGGTGCTGGATTTGCTTTCACAGCATAGAAAATGCGCGAGTAAGGCAATGCCTTTTCAAAATTCTGATAGTTTTCGCGCACGACATCGGTGTCGACGACGAGGCAAGGGCCATCGGGACGGCGGGTGTTGAGGAAGTCGATAATACGCTGCGTTGCCATGGTCGTTCTCCCGCGCGGCTTGATCTGCCGCATCTAGAGCGCAATCCAGAAAAAGATTGCGCAGAAAAAACACTTAGGGAATCTAACCGAGCCCACCATGGGCCAAGAAATTCTCTAAGAGACAAAGTATGCATAAGCGCATTCGCGGTGAGGCCAGCCTTTGGAGATGCTGAGGTCACGCGAAAACTCATGCGGCGGTGGAACAACGCTAAACCCGCGTTACTCCGCTTTGTCTGCCTTGGATTGGAATTGGAGAACCGCATCCGCACTTTTGGCAATGAAGGTGTGCCTCTTCAGTAATTCCGGCTTTTGGACAGCCGAAAGACACCAGAAAGGCCCGCACCGTCGTTGCTTCAAGATGTCCTCGATCTGGCGGTTGGCCTACAGATCGACTGGAGCGGTTAGGTCCAGGTACCGTACCGAATTCCTCACCATTCGAGGATCGGCGGACACCCACAGGCACGTGCGACTTTGGGCAAGGGCGATATAATCTCAATCATGTGTTGATTCAATGACAAATGCGGGGTGCGCAAAAATAATTTTAAAGCTGACTCGCTGCTGCGTGCGCTTGCCATTGTTCAACATTAGTGAAACAATCCGTCCCGTTAATTTCCCTTTCTTTAACCATAAATGCTGATTTCGGCAGCAAGTCGTGAACAATGACCCGCCTCGATTCCTTCAACGCCATCATCGCGAAAACTGAGAATGCGCCTGCTCACGCAACTCATGGCGTCCTTCTAAGTGCAACTCTTGCGGTCAAAGACATCTATGATGTGGCCGGAATGAAAACCGGCTGCGGAAATCCGCAGATTTTAGCCGAATCACCTGTTGCCACCAGATCAGCGCCGACAGTTGAAAAACTGCTTGCAGCAGGCGCCGCTTTCATCGGCAAAACCCAGACCGACGAGCTGGCTTTTTCGCTGATGGGACAGAACTCCCACTACCCTTATCCCATAAATCCGTCCGCCCCTGACCGCGTTACGGGTGGCTCATCGTCCGGCTCTGCAGCAGCTGTTGCAGGTGGATTGGCGGATATTGCGCTCGGCTCCGATACGGGAGGCTCAATCCGCGCACCAGCCAGCTTCTGCGGTCTTGTCGGCCTGCGCACCACCCACGGACGTATTCCGCTTGAAGGTATCATGCCGCTTGCGCCTTCCCTCGACACGATAGGTTGGTTTGCGCGCGATATCGATCTTTATGAAAAGGTCGGCCAGATTCTGCTCGGCGAGGACAAGCAGACTTTCGCCTTCTCGCAGCTTCTTTATATGCCGCTGCTGGAGCATCTGCTGCTTGATCATCCTGAAACAGACAGCTATCGCGCCATGTTTGCGAAAGTGCGTCCACATTTTGCAAACCTCAAGGCCGCAAGCCAGCCAACGCTTTCGATAGATGAGTTATATCTCACCTTCCGCCAGATACAGGGCGCAGAAGCCTGGGCAACCCATGGCGCGTGGATTTCATCAGGTGACCGCAAGCTCGGCCCCGGCGTCGCCGACCGTTTTGCATACGGGTCAGAAATCACCCAAGAAACCCTGGCGCAACACCGCAGCCGTCGCACGCGGTTCACTCAGGAATTGGAAACAATCATCGGTGACAATGCGGTACTGGCGCTGCCAACCGTACCGGGCGCCGCACCTTTTGCCAAAGAGCCGTTCGAGACATTACAGGCCTATCGCGAACAGGCGCTACGCCTTCTCTGCCTCTCCGTTCTTTCAGGCTTGCCGCAGATCACAGTGCCGCTCGGAACCGTTCACGGCGCGCCCATGGGCATTTCCTTCATCGGACCACGCGGCAGTGACCGCGCACTGATCACACTCGCTCAAAAGATTCTTATTCAGACACAAGGCTGAGCCATGGACACCCTCACACGTATGCGCGCATTTATCGATGTGGTCGAAGCGGAAGGCTTTTCCGCTGCAGCGCGAAAAATCGGACGTTCCAAGGCACTGCTCTCCAAATATGTGCGGGAACTTGAAGATGAGCTTGGCGCACGCCTGCTCAACCGCACAACCCGACAGTTCTCGCTCACTGAAGCAGGCCATACCTACTATCATCGCGCTATCGAGATCATTCGTGAAATTGACGCGTTGCAGGATGCCGTCAGTGAAACCAGTTCCGATGCACGCGGCCGCATCAAGCTCTCAGCGCCGCGTACCTTTGCCGATGCGGTGATCGGGCAATCGCTGATCGATTTCTGTCTCTCTCATCCGGAAATCGTGCTCGACGTACGGCTGGATGACCGTTTTGTCGATCTGGTGGAAGAAGGTTTTGACCTCGCAATCCGTATCACGCGCCTGCAGGACTCCTCTCTGATTGCCAAAAGGCTCTCACCGTTCCATTCCGTGTTGTGTGGCGCACCTGAACTGATCGCGCGCGTGGGCAAGCCGGAACGCCCCGAAGATCTTGCCGATAAGCCGTGCATCATCGACACCAATGCACGCTCACGCAACAACTGGCATTTCCGCAATACGGACGGCTCGATGATGACCGTCAACGTTCACGGCCCGATCGAGGTCAATAGCCCTGTTGCTACCAAAACTGCAGCCATTGCCGGGCTTGGTTTCTGCTCCCTGCCAGCATTCATCGCCGAAGAAGAGATCGAGCGAGGCAGGCTCATTCCCTGCCTCGATGAATTCATTGTGAGAGATGGCGGCATCTACGCGGTTTATCCGCATCGTCGCTATTTGCCAGCCAAAATCCGCGCTCTGGTCGACTTTCTGACGCAGTGGTTCAAGGAACGCGAAATGCGCGAAGACACAAAACTGTAAAAGATCGCGGTATAAAAGGCGGCACCTGTATCACTTGTCCCACTTTCGCCGCCTTCACCCTTATGGCTTGCATAAGCTTTCACGGAATCCATATATGCTCAATTTGCGCTCATGGCTGAAAAGCCCCCTTGGCCTTGCCGTAACACTGGCGACAGTGTTTGCGCCTCTGGCCGCGAGCGCGCACCCGCATGTCTTTGCCGATGCAAGGCTGGAACTGACAATTGCACCGGACGGCACAGTCGAGAAACTTGCTCATATCTGGCGCTTCGATGATGTGTTTTCATCAACCGTGCTGATGGAGTTCGACAAGAATGGCGATTTGCAGCTCGACAAGAATGAACTGATCGACCTTGGCCACGTCATCAACAGCTCCATCGCCGAGTTCAAATATTTCCAGACCGTGCTTGCCGATGGTAAAGATGTAAAAATGGCACGACCGAATGATCTGGCAGCTGACTTCTCCGACAATCATCTGATGATCGTTTTCACCAGCAAGCCTGAAAAGCCGCTAAAGCTTGAACCCGGACACAAGGTCAGTTTCGGCGTTTACGATCCGACCTTTTACACGGCCATCGACTATGTGAGCGATAATGAGCTGGTCGTCAAAGGGCTGCCCGCAGGCTGCAAGTCTGAGGTCATTCGCCCTAACCCCGATGAAGCGCTTGCGCAAAATCAGGGGACGCTGACGGAAGCCTTTTTCAATGATCCGGCAGGCACAGACATGTCGAAGATTTTCGCCACGCGCCTTGAGATAGACTGCGAGAAAAAAGGATAATCAGCCTTATGAAGAAAACGGTCCGTTTCATTCTCACAGTCAGCCTTGTTATGATCGCCGCTCAGGCTTGGGCGCAATCATCTCTTGGCATCGGTGCCAATGAAGTCGCCATGAAACCGACCGGACCTTTTGCGCATATCATTCTCTGGATGAATGAACAGCAGCGCAGCTTCTATCTCGCCATGACCAACGCGCTCAAAGCCATGCGCGAAGACCCGTGGCAGGCATCGGTTCTTATCGGCCTTTCCTTCGTTTATGGTGTTTTCCATGCTGCTGGCCCCGGCCATGGCAAGGCGGTCATTTCGTCTTACATGATCGCCAATGAAACGGCGCTGAGACGCGGCATCTTCCTGTCCTTCATCTCGTCGCTTCTTCAGGCGATCATGGCGGTCTTCGTGGTCGGACTCGCATGGTTTTTGCTACGCGGCACCGGCATTTCGATGAACCAGACGGCGCGCTATATGGAGATTGCCAGTTTCGCGCTGGTGCTTTTCTTTGGCCTGTGGTTGCTGGCACGCAAATTGCCGCTTCTGTTCAAGAAGCGTGACAGTGCCGAGCCTTCCCCGACAAGCGCGCTTTTTGCAGCAGCGCCTCAAACGGCAATGGCCAGCGGTCCAGCCTGGCAGGGCAGCGTTTCACAAAGCACGCGTGCGCTCGCCGCAAGCAGCACGGTCAAGCTGAATTACAAGCCCGCCAATACCACGACAGATCACGTCTTCATCGGCGAAGGCGATATTTGCGCTGATTGCGGCAATGCCCATATTGCCGATCCATCGACGCTTGGCGACGATTTCAACTGGAAAACGGCTTGGTCGGCGATTCTCTCTGTCGGCCTGCGCCCCTGCTCAGGCGCGCTGATCGTGCTCACCTTTGCACTTCTCAATGGTCTGATGGTTGGCGGATTGCTCTCGGTCTTCGCGATGGCCTTCGGCACATTTCTAACCGTCGCCATACTCGCAACCCTGGCCGTAACCGCCAAGAACACGGCATTGCGCTTTGCAGGCAGCAGCGCCATGTCCGGTCGCTTGAAAGCAGCGATTGAAGTAGGCGCGGCACTATTTATTGCGCTGACCGGCGCTCTGTTGCTTAGTGCTGCACTCGTAGGTTAGTCCTTATTCTGGCGGCGCGAACGCAGCCAGAATATGCCAAAGAAACTGAGTACGAAGAGTATCCCGAAAATAACCGCTGCGATGTGCGAGCGTTCGCCAAGCGCGATCATGATGGTTGGCAAATAATAAGCGAGCACGCCAAAACCAACCAGGATAATGGCTGCGGCAATTGCCGGATTGCTCTTCTTCGGTTCAGCCGCCAATGCGAAAATCCTCTAATTTTCTGATCTGCTGACCGTCACTATCAAAGTTTGTCGGCGCAAGCCATGCCTGATAAGCTTGTTTCAGCGCTGGCCATTCGCTGTCGATGATCGAAAACCATGCGGTGTCGCGGTTTTTGCCTTTCGCCACCATATGCTGGCGGAAAGTACCCTCAAACTGGAAGCCGAAACGTTCCGCCGCGCGCTTGGATGGCGCGTTGCTATCGTTGCATTTCCACTCATAGCGGCGATAGCCCAGCTCATCGAAAATGTGCTGCATGAACAGGAACTGCGCTTCGGTGGCAGCGGGTTTACGCGAGATGAGCGGCCCCCAATAGATATTTCCAATCTCGATGGCACCATGAACCGGATCGATACGCATCAAGGCCTGACGACCGGCGACCTTACCGCTGGCCTTATCAATCACCGCAAAAAATAACGGATCTTCGCTGGCTGACACTCTTTCAAGCCACGGCTGAAAAGCTTCACGCGTTGCAGGTGGAACTTCGAACAGCCATGTGAAACGCTGATCGGCATCCGTTACGGAAGACGCCGCAAACAGCTCGTCACCATGCTTTTTCGCATCAAGCGGCTCAAGCCTGACATAGCGGCCTTCCAGAACCTTGCGTTCAGGCCTCGGGCGGGTGGTCCAGTTCTGCAAATCAGTCATTTCAATGCTCCCATTTTATAGCGACAGGAACATAAAAGGCGGATTACGCAAACAGGAAAATTGTCACCCTTATTTTTCTCTGATTGCGGCACGATCCACGGAAACAGCTTTGACGAGCGCCACGACCTGAACACCTACAGCAAGGCCCAGATCATCGACCGAACGCCGCGTCAGTCGCGCACCCAGACGCCGCCCCTGAAAGTCAAGCGCAACATGGGCATTGGGGCCCTCTCCCGCTTCAATCGCCACAATGGAAACTGGCAACACGTTGCGGATACTGATCGCATCAGGTGCCTTGCGCGCAATGGAGACATCGCGTGCGCGAACCCGAAGACGCACATGCATGTTCTGTTTAAGCCCGGCATCGCTGAGCTGGAATGTCGTCCCGCCAAGATCGATTTCCGCAAGCTTGTAGCGCTCATCATAAGTCGAAACCGAGCCTTCAAGCAGCACACCAGCGCCCTCACCGTCCCCATCAATCAGCGGGAAGATCTCGGCAGCCTCGCCACTAGCTTTCACCTTGCCAGCCGATAGAAGAACGATTTCATCAGCAAGCCGCGCAACCTCGTCGATTTCGTGGCTGACATAGATGATCGGCACATGGCTTTCATCGCGAAGCCGCTCGATAAAGGGCAAAATCTCCTGCCTGCGTGCATGATCCAGAGAGGACAGCGGCTCGTCCAGCAACAAAAGCGCGGGGTCAGACAAAAGCGCACGACCAATGGCCACACGCTGGCGCTCGCCGCCCGAAAGAGTTGCCGGACGACGATCCAAGAGATGATCGATACCAAGCAGCGCCACAACCTCATCAAAGCTGCGGCTGTTCTGGCGTTTTCCGGCCCAGCGCGCATAAGTGAGGTTTCGCTTCACGCTCATATGCGGAAACAGCCGCGCTTCCTGAAACACATAGCCGATACGGCGCTTTTCAGGTGGCAGGTTGATCCCCTTTTCGGCATCGAAAAGCGTGAAGTCACCAACTGCGATGCGCCCGCTTTCCGGACGCAGCGTTCCGGCAATCATCTTGAGAAGCGTTGTTTTGCCAGCGCCTGAATGGCCAAACAGAGCCGTGACACCCCAACGAGCAGCAAAATCTGCTTCGACCGCGAATTTGCCATTGCGGCCAGCGACGGAAACTTCAAGACCGCTCATTTCGCTTCTCCTGCAAGCCTGCGCTGTAACCATTCAGACAACACCACGGCAGCAATGGAAATGGCTGCAGAAATCGCTATCAGACGGAAAGCTTCGGCGTCGCCTGTGGGCGTCTGCAAAAGCGCATAGATCGCCAGCGAAAGCGTCTGCGTTTCGCCCGGAATGTTGGAAACAAAGGTGATGGTCGCGCCGAACTCGCCCAGCGCCTTGGCAAAGCCAAGCACCGCACCCGCCAGAATGCCCGGCAGCAAAGGCGGCAAAATCACCGTGAAAAAAGCAATGACCCTGTTGGCGCCGAGCGTGCGCGCTGCTTCTTCAAGCCCTCGATCAAGCCCCTCAATCGAAAGACGAATAGGGCGAACGAGCAGCGGAAACGCCATGACACCTGCAGCAAGAGCTGCACCGGTCCAGCGGAAGGAAAAGGAAAGGCCGAGCCATTCCTGCAACGGCACTCCAAGCGCGCCACGCGATCCAAACCAGATCAACAATAAATAGCCTGTCACCACCGGCGGCAGAACCAGCGGCATGGTGACAATGGCCTGCACAAGAGACTTGCCCGGAAAATTAAACCGGGCAAGAATCCACGCAACAAGAAAGGCAATTGGCAGAGCGACAACAATAGCGATCCCGGCAACCCGCAGCGACAGAGCAACAATCTGCCAGACATTACTTTCCATTGCTTGGGCCTTCCATCATTACTGAGCGGCCTCTACAGCGCCAACGAAGCCCTTGTCCTTGATGATCGCCTGACCGGCATCGCTTTCAAGGAACGCAAGGAATGCCTTGGCGGCATCATTTTCGTTCTTTGCAATCAGTGCTGCAGGATACAGGATCGGAGCATGGCTCGAAGCCGGGAAGCGATAGGCTTCAACGAGTTCAGGCGCAGCCGCACGATCGGATGCATAGACGATTGCCGCCTTCACTTCGGCGCGGCTCACATATTGCAGCGCAACGCGCACGTTTTCGGTGAAAACGGCATTCTTTTCGACGTCTTTCCAGATATCGAGCTTTTCAAGCGCTGCCTTGCCATATTTGCCAGCAGGAACGTTTGATGGATCGCCCATTGCGAAACGACCAGCGCTGAGTAGTTCCTTGGCTTCACCCTTCGGCGTTTCCTTCTGCGTTGCAATTACCAGCGCATTGCCTGCAATCACCTTGCGCGAAGCCTTGTCGATGGCATCGGCCTTTTCGACATAATCCATCCAGTCAAGATCGGCAGAAATGAAAATATTTGCGGGAGCGCCCTGCTCGATCTGCTTTGCCAGAACCGAAGACGAAGCAAAGGAAGCCACAACTTCCGTGCCGTCCTCGGCTTTGATCTGCTTGGCGGCTTCCTCGATCACATCCTTCATGCTGGCTGCAGCAAAGACCGTGACCTTTTCGGCGGCATGAGCAACCGATGCAGCACCAGCTGCAACCGTGATAAGAAACGCAGCGATAAGTTTTTTCATTGTCTACCTCCATAGAGCCCGTATTTCGGGCAAACACCATCACGCGCCGGAAAAAATCCGCCGCCGTTTGTTCGAGCATCAAGACCTGTCCAGATGCTCTAACTTGCGATGATGGGTATGATGGAGGCAAACGCGACCCGGATGCCGTCAGACCCTTTTCACACGGGCGTCCATGCAAAAGCCGCCCAGAATTTCCGTAACGAATTCAGATCGTTCCGAAAACATAGCCACCTTAAAGGGGAGTATTAGCTTTGGCTAGTGCTGATAAGAATGATGCGGCAAAAGAAACCCCAACATCCTATATTCTAGCGTCCAATGTGCTTGTGACTTGAGCCACGAAGCTTGGCGAGTTTTACCTGCTTTTCGCGCTCGGCAAAACGCGCGCGATCTTCCGGCGTGCGTTCGTCGTAGCAACCAGCGCAGGAAATGCCTTCCTCGAAGAACTGGGAAAGCTTGTCTTCAGCCGTAATCGGACGACGGCAGGCGCGGCAAAGCTCAATATCGCTTTCGGTCAGGCCATGACCAATTGCCACGCGTTCATCGAACACGAAGCATTCACCATTCCACATGCTTTCTTCGCTCGGCACTTCCTCAAGATACTTCAGAATGCCGCCTTTAAGGTGGAACACATCGTCGAAGCCCAAACCTTTGACGAAAGCAGTCGCCTTTTCACAACGAATGCCGCCGGTGCAGAACATGGCGATTTTCTTGCCTTCAAGCTTGTCGCGGTTCTGCTCCACCCATTCCGGAAATTCGCGGAATGTCTTGGTGTTTGGGTCAAGCGCGCCCTCGAACGTACCAATAGCATATTCGTAATCATTGCGCGTATCGACGACGACCGTGTCTTCATCGGCAATCAGCGCGTTCCAATCCTTGGGCGCAATATATGTGCCAACACTTTTCAGCGGATCAATGCCATCGACGCCCATGGTGACGATTTCGCGCTTCAAACGCACCTTCATGCGATAGAACGGCATTTCGCTGGCATGAGAGTATTTGAGTTCCGGATTGGCAAGCTCCGGGATCGACGTGATGTAAGCCACGAGCTTCTCAATCGCTGGCTTTGTTCCTGCAACTGTACCGTTGATGCCTTCCGCCGCCAGCAGCAGCGTCCCCTTGATGCCGTTAGAGCAGCAAAGTTCGGCCAGCGGCTCGCGCAGGCTTTCATATTGCGGCAAACGCGCAAAGCAATAAAGGGCAGCAACAGTAAAAGGCAGATTGCTCATCGTTCGATCTCTTCCAAATTTCCTCCGAACTAGTCCTCGAACGCGGCAAATTCAAGTTATTTATCCCCCTCCTCTCAAGACAAGCGAAAATCCGGCTTCGATAAACGCGGTTTGCAAGAGGAGAAACCTGATGTTCGATACGGAAAGTTTTGCAGAAATCATCTCATTGGCAAGGCAAGCCGGAATTGATCCGGCAGCGCTTCTGGCAGTGGCTGAAGTGGAAAGTGGCGGTCGCGCGCTTTTCGACATTAATGGCAAAAAAGAACCGGCAATACGCTTTGAAGGCCATTATTTCGACCGGAGGCTTGCAGGCCGTATTCGTGATCAGGCGCGTCAAGCCGGATTATCGGCGCCGGAAGCAGGGCGCGTGCGCAATCCGAAGACCCAGCGCGAACGCTGGCTTTTGCTTGAGCGGGCCGTGTCTATCCATAAGAAGGCGGCGCTTGAATCCACCTCATGGGGACTTGGTCAGGTGATGGGCGCCCATTGGGAATGGCTGGGCTATAGCAGCATTGATGAACTGATGGCGGAAGCGCGCAGTTCTGTCGGTGGACAGGTCAGACTGATGCTGAATTTCATCGACAAAGCCGGGTTGAAGACAGCACTGGAGCAGAAAGACTGGCGCAATTTCGCACGCCGCTATAACGGGCCAGCCTTCACACGCAATCAATATGATAGCCGCATGGCCGCAGCCTTTGAACGCTGGAACCGCAGCCTCGGCCGTATATTGCAAGCGGCATAACACTGCCGCGCCGCGCATCGGTTTTGATGTACGCGGTAGACAAACAAGGCCATGCACTTTAAATCGATTTTTACCCGCACACTCAAGCAGAAGAGCAAGCTCATGCCGCAGAAAACCGATCTTCTCGTTCCCGTCCTGCAAGGCCAACCAGTCATTCCCGTCTTGCTGATTGATAAGGTTGAACATGCGGTTCCGCTGGCACGCGCGCTGGCCAAGGGTGGATTGCCAGCAATCGAGATCACCTTGCGCACGGCTGCAGCACTCGACGCGATCCGCGCGGTCGCATCGGAAGTGCCGGAAGCAATCGTCGGTGCAGGCACTATTCTCAATGCAAAGCACTATGAAGACGCTGCCAAGGCAGGTTCACGTTTCATCGTCAGCCCCGGCGTTACGAAATATATTCTCGCTGCAGCCAACGACAGCGACGTGCCACTGCTGCCAGCAGCGATCACGCCAAGCGAAATGCTGGCGTTGCGCGAAGAAGGCTATACACATCTCAAGTTCTTCCCGGCAGAACAGGCAGGTGGTGCACCATTCCTGAAAGCCCTGTCATCGCCATTGGCCGGAACGATCTTCTGCCCGACTGGCGGCATCAGCCTTTCCAATGCGAAGACTTATCTTTCGCTGCCAAACGTCATCTGCGTAGGCGGCTCATGGGTTGCGCCAAAGGAACTGGTCGAAGCTGGCGATTGGGACGGCATTACCAAGCTCGCAGCAGAAGCCGCTGCCTTGAAAGGCTGAACTTAAGAAAGCGAAATAAAAAAGGGGCCTCAAAGGCCCCTTTTTTGATCTGTTGGAGGATCAGTTCGTTTCGGTGAACTTAGCCACGGTCAGGAAGGTGACAGCATTGCCACTGAACTGATTGGCGCGTTCACTTGGCAGGTCGCCACGCTGGAAACCTGCGGTGTAAACCATTGCGGGTGCAGTGCGCATCGCATCGTTACGCAGGACCGGATTGGTCGTTGGGGCGGTCTGTGAAACAGAATCGGATGACATAGCGACAGCAGAGGCTGGCATCGCAGCAGGCTGCACGACAGGACTTGGACGCGCATTTGCTCTGGCTACATGGCGATCACCTTTACCCGAAGAACGGGCGCTGCTTTTCGTTCCATGACCATTGGTTGCAACACGCTGACGCGCTGGAGCAGGAATAGCTCTGGCAACCGAAGCCGTCTTAACAGGCGCAATCTTCGCAGGCTCACGGTTTGCTGACGCTATAGGCTGCGTGTCGAAATCATCTTCCGGCGGCGCAATCAGCTCACCGATTTCATCCTTTTTGGAGAGCAAGGCCAGTTGCGTATTAGCGCGCGGCGCCTCTTTCGGCACAGGATAAGCTGCGGCAGCACCCGGCTGAATTGCATTTCCAGCATCGGCGACAGTCGCTGCACTATCCGGATTGTTATTCACAATCTGAGCGATCGCATCCTGCGGGTTCAGCTCATCACGTTCAGGCCGGGCGCTCGGAACTGCGGCAGCGGCGACCTGCGTAGCCACTTCCTGCTGCGGACGCATGGACGGAATTGGAACAAAACCGGTCATGAGTGGGTTAGGACTAGCGTCAGCGACTTCTTGCATTGTCGCGTCGGCTGGCTGTGCAGCCGCAAGTGCAATCGCATCCTGAGCAGCATTTGCCGGTTTACGAGCCGGGATCGGGACATTGAGGGCAACTACGGGCGCTTGCTCAGCTTGCTGTGGCACTTCAACAGTCGCTTCAGGACGTGGGGCCTGCATTGGTACCGGCGCCTCGCGGGTCGGCAAGGCCGCAATCATAGCTTCCGGCTGCTGCACAGGAGCAGGCGGCGCGACCGCTGGTGCCTGACGAGCAGGTGCAGCCCGGGCAGGACGAACCGTCGCCGGGGCTGGCGCGGCATCATTGCCATTATCTTCTTCTTCGTCAGCACCGCCACCACCGAACAATGCGCCAAACAACGTCTTGCTCTTACGAGGGGCTGAATTGCTGGCCATCATGACGCCACCACCGCCAGCTTTGCGCTTTTCGATCATGGCAAGCGCCTGCTCATAGCCCGGCAATGGCTTGCCATCAGCTGGAAGGTGAGCGGTCTTGCCATCCGGGAACAGAGCCAACAGCTCGCGGCGGCTCATACGTGGCCACGAGCGTACATTGCCCACATCCATGTGGGTGAAAGGCGAGCCGGAACGCGGATAATAGCCAACACCACCGATCTGATAGCGCATCCCGATACCGCGCAGTTTTGCAAGCGGTACACCGGGAATGAAAAAGTCCATAGCGCGACCCAGCGTATGCTGGCTCTTCTTGGCCACACCGCTGGATTTAGAGCGCAGCATGTTGTTGGTCGCAGGCGAACGGTAGGCAGAAACAACTGTGATGTACTGGTTGGAGCCGGTAGAGCGATAAACCTGCCACACAAGGTCGAACAGGCGCGGGTCCATTCTGGTCGGCTCGTTGCGACGCCAGTCGCGCAGGAAGACATTCAGTTTCTTCAAACCATCAGGCAAGAACTTACCGTTCTTTTTGAAGGTGATTTCTGCCTTCTCACCGGTATGGACATAATAGAGCTTCAGCGTACGGGTTTCAGCCGATGCCTGCGACGGCGCAAGTGCCGTAACGACTGCGGCTGCAACCAAAGATGCGGAAACAGAAGAGCGAACCCGAGATACGGAAGCAGACAATCCAGTCTGGCCAGTCTGGCCAGTCCAGCCATTCCAGACTTTCGCCAAGCGCGCTTTAATGGTCGATATCCTGCTCATTGAATTATATCGCCTTACCGTGTTGTCCGCCCAAAGGGCCATATCAGAGCTCGTAGAAACGAATATGCATGAGCCCCGATTGTCGGATTTAATGGTTAATGGACGCTTAGTGAACAACAAATGAGGAAACACCATGGCAAAAAAGACACACAGGCGCATCTATTTTCGTCATGGTAAAGAAACTATTAACAATCTTCGTCGATGCTTACATTCTGGCAACACCGACAGGCAGTGTTCGGTAAATTACTAAATTTCAATAAGTTAATGGTCATTTACCCGTTTATAACACGGCTCTGACCGGTATCATTTTCGTCATCTGCATCGTCATGCCCCTTGCCAGCTATGGATGCCACATCGATGCCATATTCCTTCAATTTTCGGTAAAGTGTGGTCCTTCCGATGCCCAGACGCCGCGCGACCTCGCTGATTTGGCCGTCATAATGCGCGATTGCGAAGCGGATCATTTCCTCTTCGGTGGCCGCAAGCGTGCGAACTTCCCCTTCGAGCGTGATGCCGCTGATCGACCCCGCACTGGAATTTTCTTTGATCCGAACTGGGAGGCTCTCGCCCGACATCGGGTTTAAGGCCGCATTCCTGCCAGAATGAGCCGCACTTCCTTCGCCCATATGACGGAAGTCGCGGACTGTCAGCGCGTGTTCATCGCACAAAAGGACGGCGTGATAGATCGCGTTCTTTAGCTCACGCACATTGCCGGGCCAATCGTAGCTCTTGAGGCTTTCCAAAGCATAGGGCGTAATGCCGGTGATATGCCCAAGTCGCTCTTCGCTGGCAAAATGCATCAGAAACTGATGCACCAGAATCGGAATATCTTCGAGACGATTTCTAAGCGACGGAACTTCAATCGAAAACGATGAAATCAGGTGATAAAGGCCGGGATGAAACCGGCCCATATGCACGAGCTCTGTCACGGAATGACTATTTGACGCAATGACGCGTGTGTCTGCCAAAAGATCGGCGCTGTCACCAGCGGCCGCATATTGCGATGCCTGCATGATTTCAAAGAGGCGAAGCTGCGTGCGATAAGACAGCGCGCTTATCTCATCAAAAAACAACGTTCCGCCCTGCGCCTCTGCGATCTTACCCGCGATCCGGATTGGGGCTTCACCAGAATTGGTCGATCCTGTTCCCGAATGCCCAAACAGCACCTGATCGGCATTGCCTTTTGCGAGAGACCGGCAATCGATAGCAACAAACGGTCCCTGCCAGCGTGTGCCACCGCTGCTGATCGCCCGCGCCAGCGTTTCCTTGCCCGTGCCGACTTCGCCTTCAATGAGCAATGGCGTATCAAGCGGCGTCACGCGACGCGCAAGCATGGCCACTTTCTCCATTTCCGGGCTCTTCGTCACCATTTCGGAAAGCAGGATATGCGACTTCTGCGAAGAACGCGTCCGCTTGAGTTCCTGCGTCAGCGAATCGAGTTTGAAAGCATTGGCGACGGAAACCTGCATCCGCTCGAACACGACAGGCTTGGTCATGAAGTCGACCGCACCCAACCTGATAGCCTGCATGGCTTTTTCGAGGTCGTCGTTCTGTACCAGCACGATGACAGGAATATTGATGCCCGCTTCACGCATTTTTGTAAGAACTGCGCAGCCGTCCATGTCGGGCATGGTCAGATCGAGAAGTATGAGCGCGATGTCTTTACGGTTACTGATGAAACCGAATGCACTTGTGCCGCCATCCGCAAGAATGGTTCTATGCCCCATGCGCAGCACAGCCGTTTCGAGGCTGCGGCGTTGAATCGGATCATCATCCGCTATAAGAATACGCGTACTCATGGGTGCTTCACTACCAGTGGTGTATGTGCCGGAACATCCCAATATTTAGTATGTGTCATATTTCAGGCGCGTCATTTGGAGCATCGTTCCAGATTAATGCAAGCCCAATGCTCAGACATTCACGCATCATCCTCAGAATAGTGTCGCACCTTCGAGCTCAAGCGCGCCCCCTTGGCGTCACGAAAAAGACATGCGAGAAGGGGGCAACAGGAGAATGCCAATGACCAATGCGATGAACCGTTTTTCAAAGCCCACCATGTTTGACGCTGCTCTTCATCTGCCAGCCGGTGACACCGGCGCCGCCAAAAAGCCGGATCTCGGCAAATTGCCGGAATGGAATCTGGCTGACCTTTATCCTTCTGCCGAGAGCGCTGAACTGAAAGCCGATCTCGAAAAAGCTGCAAAAGATGCGGCCAATTTTGAAACCCGCTGGAAGGGCAAACTCGGAGACGAAGCTGCAAAGGCCAATGGCGGCAATTTTGCTGAAGCAATCAAGGAATATGAAGCGCTCAGTGAACTGATGGGCCGCATCGCCTCTTTCGCGGGCCTGTATTATTACGGCGACACGACCGATCCTAAGCGCATGAAGCTTTTCGGCGATGTGCAGCAGAAACTGACAGACGCCAACACGCCGCTCATTTTCTTCAGCCTCGAAATCAACCGCATCGATGATGACGTGCTTGAAAAAGCGATGGCCTCCAATCCGGCCATCGGCCACTACCGCCCATGGCTGGAGGATCTGCGCCTCGACAAGCCATATGAGCTTGAAGACAAGCTCGAACAGCTTTTCCACGAAAAGTCGATCACCGGCTACAGCGCATGGAACCGCCTGTTTGATGAAACCATGTCGAGCCTGCGCTTTGATGTCGATGGCGAAGAACTGGCCATCGAGCAGACCCTCAACATGCTGCAGGATGCAGACGGTGCCGTGCGCAAAAAGGCATCGGAAGCGCTCGCCAAGACTTTTGGCGCAAACCTGCGTACTTTCACGCTGATCACCAATACGCTGGCCAAAGACAAGGAAATCTCCGACCGCTGGCGCGGTTTTCAGGATATTGCCGACAGCCGCCACCTTGCCAATCGCGTCGAGCGCGAAGTGGTCGATGCGCTCAGCAGTGCCGTTGAAGAAGCCTATCCGCGTATTTCGCACCGCTATTATGCGCTGAAAGCCAAGTGGCTCGGCCTTGAAAAGCTGGAAAACTGGGATCGCAATGCGCCGCTGCCGGAAACACCGCAGGCGCTGATCTCATGGGATGAAGCCCGTGAAACCGTACTTTCCGCCTATGGCAATTTCGCACCTGAAATGGCCGAGATCGCCAGGAAGTTCTTCGACAAAAACTGGATCGACGCGCCGGTTCGTCCCGGTAAAGCGCCAGGCGCTTTTGCGCATCCAACTGTGCCTTCCGCCCATCCTTATGTGCTGCTCAACTATATGGGCAAGCCACGCGATGTGATGACCCTCGCCCATGAGCTTGGCCATGGCGTGCATCAGGTTCTGGCTGGAGAACAGGGTGCGCTGATGGCATCCACGCCACTTACACTGGCTGAAACGGCTTCCGTCTTTGGTGAGATGCTCACGTTCCGCTCGCTGCTTGAACACACCACCAACAAGCGCGAACGCAAGGCCATGCTGGCCCAGAAGGCCGAGGACATGATCAATACGGTCGTGCGCCAGATCGCTTTCTATCAGTTTGAGCGTCGTGTTCACACCGAACGCCGCGAAGGCGAACTGACTTCAGAACGCATCGGTGAAATCTGGATGGATGTTCAGCGCGAAAGCCTTGGCGATGCGGTCCATCTCAATCCGGGTTATGAAACCTTCTGGACCTATATTCCGCACTTCATTCATTCGCCGTTCTACGTCTATGCCTATGCTTTCGGCGATTGTCTGGTAAACTCGCTTTATGCCGTCTACCAGAACTCGGAAAAGGGTTTCCAGCAGAAATACTTCGACATGCTGAAGGCCGGTGGCACCAAGCACCACAAAGAATTGCTGGCACCATTTGGCCTTGATGCAACCGATCCGAATTTCTGGAGCAAGGGCCTGTCAGTGGTGGAAGGCATCATCGACGAACTCGAAGCTATGGAAGACTGAGCAAATTCGTGACCCACAAGGGTTTGAATAGGGGTTTGAATAGGCCACACATCCTTTTTCGGGATGACAAAGCGGGTCGTGAAGTTTTCTTCACGAGCCCTTCTGCAATCATCCGTGCCGATGAGCCGGAAGAATTCGACGCAGCATGGGAGGCCATGCAACGCGCCCACGAAGCGGGCAAATGGCTTGCAGGCTACCTCTCCTATGAAGCGGGCTATCTGCTCGAACCCAAACTGAAAGAGCTTCTGCCGGAAGGTCGCAAAGGGCCGCTTTTATGCTTTGGTGTCTTTGACGGCCCCGCAGATACGGAACTGCATCATCGTAGCGACGACAACATCACTTTTCTGCGCGAGCCGGTGGCCCAATGGTCATTTGAGGACTATGCGCCACGGTTCGAACGGCTCCATCAGCATTTACGGGAAGGCGATTGCTATCAGGGTAATCTGACTTTCCCGGTTCATGCTGAGTGGGACGGTGACCCGCTCGTTCTGTTTAACGCGCTCGCAAAGCGCCAGCCGGTTCGCTATGCGACCTATTGCGATCTCGGCGGTCCCATCATCCTGTCCCGCTCGCCGGAACTGTTCTTTGAAGTCAACGATGACGGCTGGATGGAAACACACCCGATGAAGGGCACCATGCCACGCGGCGCGACATCTGAAGAAGATGAGAACAATCGCCAGTTTCTGATGCATGACCCAAAGAATCAGGCGGAAAACCGCATGATTGTCGACCTCTTACGCAATGACATTTCGCTGGTGAGCGAAGTCGGATCGCTCGACGTACCTGAGCTTTTCAGGGTGGAAACCTATCCAACCGTTCATCAGATGATCAGCCGTGTGCGGGCAAAGTTGAAGTCCAATGTTTCACTACGCACGCTTTTTACAGCACTTTTTCCATGCGGCTCCATCACTGGCGCCCCTAAAATTAGCGCCATGGAAATTCTGCGAAAACTGGAAACTGGTCCACGTGACATTTACTGCGGCTCACTGGGCTGGATTGAACCGGGCGGACGGATGCGATTCAATGTCGCCATCCGAACGCTCTCGCTTCACAGCCAAAATCGTGCGATTTTCAATGTCGGGGGCGGTGTGGTCTTCGATTCCACAGCGCAAGCGGAGTATGAGGAATGTCTTCTGAAAGCGCGGTTCGCGACGGGTCAAGTGCCAGCAATGCGCAACCCGATTACCAACTGATCGAAACAATGCGATGGGAGCCGTTATCCGGCATCCTGCGTTGCGGTCTGCACATGGCGCGGCTTGAAAACTCGGCGCGTGAGCTTGGTTTCCATTACAGTATGGAGACCGTGCATCAGAAAATTGCGGAAATCGGTGCGGGTGAAAACCCGCTCAAGCTGCGGCTTACACTGGCACCCGACGGACTGGTTACGGTTGCAGCCCTGCCCTATGTGCCACTGCAGCCTCAGAGCGTCTGGCGCATTGCCGTTGCACGCACACACCTCAACCATGATGATCCGCTGCTTCGTCACAAGACCACACGTCGCCAGGCCTATATCGCTGCCCGGGAAGAATATTCGACAGCAGAAGTCGATGAGGTCATCCTCCTCAATGATCGTGATGAAGTTTGCGAAGGCACAATCACCTCGATTTTTCTCGATATCGGCGGCACCACTTGCGTCACCCCTGCACTCTCCTGCGGGCTTCTCGACGGTGTTCTGCGACGCGAACTTTTGAACAATGGCGTGGTTCAAGAAGCCGTTGTCACCGTTGATGACCTCAGCCGCGCGCGCAACATTCTTGTCGGCAATTCCTTGCGTGGAATGATCCGCGCGCAACTGGTCACGATGTAAATTCGTTAAACACGTATTCATGTCATAGGCTTGTGACGTTTCTTTCTTTCTATGAACCTGTGCTATCGTGGCAAATTAGCATTGTCCAACTCGTGACAATGCCAAGCGCTGCACCTTGCAGCAGGAGAGAGAAAAAAATGGCGAAAGCGAAATGGCCAGTCTATGGCGAAATTACCGGCCCTCTTATCATGATCGGCTTTGGCTCGATCGGGCGCGGTACCCTGCCACTGATCGAACGCCACTTCAAATTCGACAAATCCCGCATGGTCGTTATCGACCCATCGGAGAAGAACCGTAAAATTCTCGATGAGAAGAATATCCGCTTCATCAATGAAGCAATCACCCCTGAAAATTACAAGGACGTGCTTGGCCCGCTTTTGAAGGACGGAGGCGGTCAGCCATTCATCGTCAACCTGTCGATTGATACCGGCTCGCTTGATTTGCTGCGATTTAGCCGCGAACAGGGCGCGCTTTACATCGATACAGTCGTCGAACCTTGGCTGGGCTTTTATTTCGACGAAAAGGCCGACAATGCCTCGCGCACAAACTATGCATTGCGCGAAACTGTACGTGCAGAAAAGCGCAAGCACCCCGGTGGACCGACAGCTGTTTCCTGCTGCGGAGCCAATCCCGGCATGGTGTCGTGGTTTGTAAAAAAGGCGCTGATCGATCTCGCAATCGAACTCAAGCTCGACTTTGAAGAACCTGCGACTGATGATCGTCAGGGCTGGGCCAAACTCATGAAAAAGGCCGGAGTGAAGGGTATTCACATTGCCGAACGCGATACCCAGCGCGCCAAAGAGCCAAAGCCGTTCGATACGTTCTGGAACACCTGGTCCGTCGAAGGTTTCATCGCGGAAGGCTTGCAGCCCGCCGAACTTGGCTGGGGCAGTCATGAAAACTGGAAGCCCAAGAATGCGCGCAAGCAGAAGAAGGGCAACAAGGCGGCAATCTTTCTTGAGCAGCCCGGCGGCAGCACTCGCATTCGTACATGGTGCCCCACGCATGGTGCGCAATTTGGTCTGCTCGTAACGCACAATGAAGCTATTTCGATCGCGGATTTCTTCACCATTCGCAACAAGAAGGGCAAGCTCGAATACCGCCCGACCTGCAACTATGCCTATCACCCTTGCAACGACGCCATCCTGTCACTGGATGAAATGTTTGGTGCCAATGGCAAGGCACAGCCAGCACAGCATGTGTTGGACGAATCTGAAATCCTCGACGGCTCGGATGAGCTTGGCGTACTGCTCTATGGTCACGACAAGAACGCCTACTGGTACGGCTCGCAGCTGAGCGTCGAAGGAGCACGCAAACTTGCTCCTTACCAGAATGCAACGGGATTGCAGGTCTCATCCTCAGTGTTGGCGGGCATGGTCTGGGCGCTGGAAAATCCTGATAGCGGCATCGTTGAAACTGACGAAATCGATTACCGCCGCTGCCTCGAAGTGCAGTTGCCTTATCTCGGCCCGGTCAAAGGCTATTACACCGACTGGACGCCGCTTGAAGGTCGTGGCAAGCTGTTTGAAGAAGATATCGACACCAAGGACCCTTGGCAGTTTCGCAACATTCTGGTGCGCTAATCGCAAAGACCAATCATTGGTCTTTGGTTAAGTCCGGGTAGCAATTGAACTTTTTCAAGGCTGATGCGTCAGCATCTCAGCGCCTTGATATGAAATAGCCAGATTGCCCGGCCATGGTCGGGTAATCGCGAATGCGGCAGTTTCGCAACATTCCTGCTATCCTCTTCAAAGGGGCTTGTATTCGTGTAAATTTCCATCCATCACACGGTAAACACTCGAACGGAGAAGATGGACATGAAACGCTTCCGCATCATTGGCTCTACGGCAATCGTATCGCTCGCGCTTGCAGGATGTGTTGCTACCGGCCCTGGCGGTGGTGGCAATGTCCCTGTCGTTAATCGTGCGCCATCCGGTATCGACGGCAAATGGGTCGATCCTAACGGCATCGTGTCGTCCTTTAATGGCGGCATTTTTGAAACCCGCTCAACCGACACCAATGAAAAGCTGGCAGAAGGTAACTATCGTTACCAGTCGCCTCAGCTTGTTGAGATCGACATGCGTTCGATCGTACGTGGCACCTCTTCGCGCGTGAATTGTGCGCTCGTTTCACAGAACCAGCTCAACTGCACGTCGTCGGCAGGCTCGCGCTTCTCGCTGACCCGCCGCGCTTAAAATGCGTTAAAACAGCATTCCAAACGGCATACGCATTTAGCGTGTGCCGTTTTTTTATGGGTTGTTTGATCGATTACCCGACAATTCGACTGCCGCCTCTATTGTTAGGATTGTAATTTGCCTGTTTTTGTCTAGTTTTCCGGCAAAGCAGGAGTCGGAATATGAGTGAGACGGAAAAAGTGACCGCCAATCTGAGCACCAGCGGAATAAAGCAACCTAAAGTGGGTGTTCTGCTTGTCAATCTTGGCACGCCCGATGGTACAAGCTACGCCCCGATGCGGCGTTATCTGGCTGAGTTCCTTTCCGACCGTCGTGTCATCGAATGGCCGCGCCTTTTGTGGTATCCGATCCTCTACGGCATCGTGCTCAACACACGCCCAAAGCGTTCCGGCGCGCTCTATGACCGTATCTGGAACCGCGAGAAGAATGAATCGCCCTTACGCACCTATACGCGTGCGCAAGGCGAAAAACTCGCCGTTGCGCTCAAAGATCATCCGAACGTCATCGTGGACTGGGCCATGCGTTATGGCCAGCCTTCGATTGAAGAAGTGACGGATCGCCTGTTGAAGCAGGGTTGCGAACGCATCGTCATGTTCCCGCTCTATCCGCAATATTCAGCGACCACCACGGCCACGGTGAATGACAAATTCTTCGAAGTGCTGATGAAAAAGCGCTTTATGCCAGCGGTCCGCACGATCCCTTCCTATGAAGTGGAACCTGTCTATATTGAGGCGCTTGCGCGCTCGATTGAGAAGCATCTTGCGACGCTCGATTTCAAGCCGGAAGTGATCCTCGCTTCCTATCACGGCATCCCCAAAAGCTATTCGGACAAGGGCGACCCTTATCGCTCTCAATGTCTTGAAACATCACGGCTTTTGCGTGCGCGCCTCGGCATGGATGACAAACAGTTCCGCTCCACCTTCCAGTCTCGTTTCGGCCCGGAAGAATGGCTCCAGCCTTATACGGACGAGACACTGGAAGAATTAGCCAAGCAGGGCGTCAAGTCAGTTGCCGTACTCAATCCCGGCTTTGTGGTAGACTGTCTGGAAACCGTTGACGAAATCGGTCACGAAGCGGCTGAGGCTTTCCACGAGGCCGGCGGCGAGAATTTCAGCCACATTCCATGCCTCAACGATAGCGAAGAAGGCATGAAAGTTATTGAGACGCTCGTACGGCGCGAATTGCAGGGCTGGGTCTGAGGCCATGGCGCAAAGGGGCATCATATTCGCCCTGCCCCCACTGCCTTACCGCCTTTACTAAGGGGACTACATAATGACTGGCTTTGATATCACGCTATTGATTTTGGCAGCACTTGTTCTGGCAACGCTATTTGCCGGGATCAAGACTGTGCCGCAGGGTTATAACTACACCGTGGAGCGCTTTGGCCGTTACACCCGCACTCTTATGCCTGGCCTCAATCTGATCGTTCCATTCTTCGACAGGATCGGCGCACGGCTTAACATGATGGAGCAGGTGCTTGACGTTCCCACACAGGAAGTTATCACCCGCGACAACGCCATCGTCGGTGTTGACGGCGTCGCCTTTTATCAGGTGCTGAACGCGGCTCAGGCTGCCTATCAGGTTTCCAACCTGCAATATGCAATCCTGAACCTCACCATGACCAACATCCGTACCGTCATGGGTTCGATGGACCTTGATGAATTGCTCTCCAACCGCGATGCGATCAACGATCGTCTGTTGCGTGTTGTCGATGAAGCCGCGCATCCATGGGGCCTCAAGATGACCCGCGTGGAAATCAAGGACATCAATCCACCTGCAGACATCGTCACTTCCATGGCACGCCAGATGAAGGCTGAGCGCGACAAACGTGCGCAAGTTCTGGAAGCGGAAGGCGACCGCAACGCACAAATTCTGCGTGCGGAAGGCCAGAAGCAATCGCAGATTCTGGAAGCAGAAGGCAAGCTTGAAGCCGCCAAGCGCGAAGCAGAAGCCCGTGAACGTCTGGCCGAAGCGGAAGCCAAGGCAACCACACTCGTTTCTGACGCCGTGTCTGCCGGTAATGTTCAGGCGCTCAATTACTTCGTGGCGCAAAAATACACCGAAGCGCTCGGCAACATTGCCAGCGCCAAGAACCAGAAAGTGGTTCTCATGCCGCTTGAAGCAAGTTCGCTGATCGGTTCGCTGGCTGGTATTGGTGCAATTGCCAAAGAAGTTTTTGGCGATAGCAGCTCCACGGTTGAGCCAACCCCGACTACACCAAACCCGCGCACCCGCAGCGTACCCACCACCAATCGTTAAAGAGGCAGGGCGTCATGATCATTCATTTCCTGTCACAGCTTGGGCTTTGGGGCTGGTTCGTTCTAGGACTTGTCCTGCTCATCCTGGAAATTATGGCGCCCGGCTTCTTCTTCATCTGGTTTGGCCTTGCAGCCCTTGTCACGGGCGGCCTCGCCTTCCTGCTCGGCTCATTAATCGGTTTTGGCTGGCAAGTGCAGACCGTGCTGTTTCTGGTTCTCGCCATTGCGTTCGTGCTGGCGGGCCGTCGCTTTTTCGGCGTCAACGATCAGCAGGACGAGCCGTTGCTCAACCGTCGAGGAGAGCAGCTTGTCGGGCAGCGCGCCACTTTGAATGAGCCTATCGTCAACGGGCGCGGACGTATCCATATCAACGACACAACATGGCGCATCAAAGGCCCCGACCTCCCTGCAGGCACGGAAGTGCGTGTGGTGTCCTTTGACCCAATCACTCTGGAAGTAGAAGTGGAAGTATAGGTGGCTTGTAGGGAATAAGCGTTCTTAAAACCCTATCCCCCTGATCCTATTCTATGCCTCAGGCAACCCCAATGCGCAGCAGATCGTGGAAATGCACGAGGCCGATCGGTCGATCGTCCTCAACCACGATCAATGCCCCGATATGTTTCTCATTGAGGATGCTCAAAGCAGCGCTGGCGAGCAGATTCTGATCTACCGTCTTGGGCTTGCGTGTCATGATATCATCGACAGCAAGTTCAGACAGATTACGGCTCAGATTACGTGAAATATCACCGTCCGTGATAATTCCAGCCAATGTGCCATCGTCATTGACGACAATCACGCAGCCGAAGCTCTTCTGAGCCTGAACCTTCATGGCATCCGGCATCAATGTGCCCGCCCTGACCAGCGGCAGACGTTCACCCCTATGCATGATCTCGCGAACATGGGTAAGGCTCGCACCAAGCGAACCGCCTGGATGGAAAGTCTTGAAATCTGTCGGGCTGAAGCCACGCGCTTCCAGAAGAGCGATTGCAAGCGCATCGCCAATAGCAAGCTGCATCATTGTCGATGTCGTAGGCGCCAGACCATGCGGACAGGCTTCCTGTGCCTTTGGCAGAATCAAAGCGATGCTTGCTGCCCTTCCGAGGGCCGATTCTTCGCCCGCCGTAATAGCAATCAGCGGAATGCGGAAGCGCTGCGAATAATTGACAATACCTTTGAGTTCAGCCGTTTCACCCGACCATGAAAGGGCGAGGATCACATCATCGCGGCCGACCATGCCAAGATCGCCGTGATTGGCTTCGGCAGAATGCACAAAGAAGGCTGATGTCCCGGTAGAGGCAAAAGTCGCTGCAAGCTTGGTGCCGATATGGCCACTTTTGCCAACGCCCGTAACAACCAGACGGCCTTTTGAAGCAACAATCGTCCTGACTGCTTCTGCGAATGGAGCCGAAAGGCCATTATTCAAGGCTTCTTCAAGCGCCACAAGGCCAGCATTTTCGGTCTTGATCGTGCGCAGAGCCGAGGCAATCAAATCCTCCGCGCGCGCGGTTTCATTTGTGGTGTCGAGCTTTGTCATATCGGACTGGGTCATGGCGCACAGGGTTAGCGCCTTCAAAGCCGGTTGTCCAAGCATTTGTTGCTGCACAATCCAGGCACTTGGAAAGCAATAATTAGTAAACAATTAACCATGTCCGTTTACCGTTCAATTACCACGTTGCAACGGTTTGAAGACAATATGCTTTTTGCCAATTCCTCATCCGGCGGATCATCGCCTTTTGCCCGCAGGTTGAGATGCCTGTTGCTGGCAGGGTGCGCCTTGGCAATCAGTCACTCGCCAGCCTTTTCTCAGGATGCCCAGCTGCGCGGCAGTGTGGATGAAGATAACCTCTCCGTTTCTTCACCTGACCAGACCGCCAATAGCGATACTGATCCGACAGATCCGAATGCGCCCGCATCAGTTGATTTCGCAGATAGTTCCTACACGCCGCCTGCCGACAGCACTTCCCAGTCACAGCCTACCGAACCGGCGCAGGCAGCACCAACTGTGGAGGAGGACGCTCAGCCCTTCCTTTCGACAGACAACATGCGCGTTGGTGCGATCACAACTGAAGATCAGGATGACACTGGTCGCGTACGTCGCGAAAACCTTCCCGCCATTCCTGAACAGGGTCGCCGCGCCACACCGGAAGCTGATCCCTTTGCGCCACTAGGCGTTCGCGTAGGCTCATTCATGCTGCGTCCGACGCTTGAGCAAGGCATTCGCGCTACAACGAATGGCGATAACAGTTCGACCGGCTCGAGCGCCATCCTCTCGGAAACGACGCTGCGCCTCAATACAGAATCCGATTGGGGACGCCATCAGGCAACATTGGATGCCTCAGGCACACTCAGCAAATCGATTTCCGGCCAGGACGTGTCGGAACCACGCGCCGATGTTCAGGGCAATCTTCGCTTTGATCTCAGTGACCAGACAACCGTCAATGCCGGTGCGGGCTACAAACTGCGCCGTGAAAGTGCATCAAGTCCCAACGGCGTAACCGATGCTCTCAAACGCCCGCTAGTTCACACCCTCAATGGCAGCCTTGGCATCGAACGCGACACTGGCCTGCTTTTCGGTCGCGCAACGGGCCGCGTCGAGCATGAAATCTATGGCGATGCAGAACTGTCTTCAGGCGGCACTGTCAGCCAGAAAGATCGCGATAACACCTATGCCAGCATAACACTGCGTGGTGGTTTTGCCATTTCACCCGCACTCAAGCCTTTTGCCGAAGTTGAACTGGGCCAGCGCATGTTCGATGAGCGGGTGGACAGCAACGGTTATGAGCGCAGCGGCTCGCAATATGCGGTGCGTGGTGGCCTGATGTTCGACCGGGGTGAAAAGTTCAATGGTGAATTCTCCGCTGGCTTCATGCGCGCCAATAGCGATGATTCCCGCCTGAGCGATGTCAGTGGACCATCACTTGCAGCTGCCATCAACTGGTCGCCGCTACGCGGAACCGATATGCAGCTCTATGCACAAACCATGGTCGACACCTCGACAACACCCGGCGTTTCCGGCGCGCTTCTGCATTTTGCGAGCCTCGAGGTCACGCGGCGCGTGCGCTCGGATCTGAGCCTCAACGGTAAGCTCGACCTCAATGTCCGTGACAATAAGGATGGCACCGGAACCGACTACACAATCGGGGCGCAGATCGGTGGAACATATTGGATCAATCGCTATGTCGGCATTGACGCGCGACTGCGTCATGAATTCCAGACCAGCCAAATCTCGGATCGAGAATATCGCGCCAACAGTGTCTATGTCGGCATGAAAGTGCAGCGTTAAACCAAACAAGAAAAAGGACGGCTTTCGCCGTCCTTCTTATTTTCAGTCCCACTGAGGGGCTAGCCCATCCGGACTGACAATACGGCCATCGGGTTTGACAAGCGCGTGGATTGCCTGCATTTCGGTCTCACTTAATGCAAAGTCGAAAATGGCCAGGTTTTCCAGAATTCGTGCCTCACTAACTGTTTTGGATAGTGCAATCACATTATCCTGCTGTACCAGCCAGCGAAGAACCACCTGCGCAACCGACTTGCCGTGGGCTGCGGCGATATCCTTGAGAACCGCATCGCTGAACACTTTTCCGTCGGCCATCGCATAATAACCAGTGATCGACATGCCAGCCGCATGAGCTGCTTCAATCACGCTGCGCTGGCTCAAATATGGATGATATTCGATTTGGTTCGTCACCAGCGGCAGATCGGAAAGCGCCTTTGCTTCTGCCATCAATGCCGTGTTGAAGTTCGACACACCAATGTGACGAACCTTGCCAGCTTTTGCCACTTCATTCAGTGCACCGATCTGTTCGGCAAGCGACACAGCTTCATTCGGCCAATGCAGAAGCAGCAGATCGACATAGTCGGTCTTAAGCTTGGTAAGGCTTTCATCGACAGATGCGATGAAAGCATCATGCTTATAATTATCTACCCAGACTTTTGTGGTCAGAAAGATGTCGCCACGCTGAACGCCGGAAGTCGCAATTGCTTCACCGACCTCGGCTTCATTGCCATAAATCTGCGCGGTATCGACATGGCGAAAACCAGCCTTGAGCGCGTAAGGGACGATGCGAAGCACATCTTCACCCGGCATACGGAAAGTGCCAAGGCCAAGGGCGGGAATGGAGGCACCATTTGTTGTTACGTTATGCATACTAGTTCCTTTGATTTTATGCGGTAGCGACACGGGTTTCGGTACGGCGATCAAGCACGCCGCTTAGGACTGTGAGAACCAGAGCGCCACCGACGAGAATTGCACCGACCCAAGGGGTTGCGATGAGACCAAGCTGGCTTTCAACGACCACCCCACCGAGCCAGGCACCGAGCGCAATACCGAGATTAAAGGCTGCAATATTGAGCGCGGAGGCGACATCGACAGCGCCCGGACGGTATTCCTTGGCGAGCTGTACGACATAGAGCTGCAGGCCGGGTACATTCGCGAATTGCAGGAAGCCAAGCGCTGCAAGTGTCATCAGTGTGAAGAATGGCGACACCGCACTGAAGCTGAACATCACAAGCACAATGGCCTGCAACACGAACAGCACCGTCAGGGCACGAACCGGATTGTCGTTAGAAATGCGGCCGCCAACGATGTTGCCAATAGCGATCGCAATGCCATAGAGCACCAGAATGTAGCTGACGGATCCTTCCGCAAAACCGGTAATGTCCTGCAGGATCGGTGTGAGATAGGTGAAGGCAACGAAAGTGCCACCGTAACCGAGCGCGGTCATGCCATAGACGATCAGCAGACGTCCGGAGCCAAGCACACGGAGCTGATCCATGAGCGATGCAGGTTCAGCCTTTTGAAGGCTGCGCGGCAGGAGAGCAGCAATACCGACAAGTGCGACGAGGCCGATTGCCGAGACAGCCCAGAAGGTTGCGCGCCAGCCGAAATTCTGACCAATCCAGGTGCCAAGCGGCACGCCGGTTACGATTGCAACCGTCAGACCCATGAACATCATGGCGATGGCAGAACCGCGCTTGTTTTCAGGCACGAGATCGGCGGCAATCGTTGCACCGACCGAGAAGAAGACGCCATGGGCAAAGGCCGAAAGCACACGTCCAATCATGAGGATTTCATAGCTTGGTGCTGAGGCTGCCACCATATTGCCTGCAATGAACAGCGCCATGAGGCCAAGCAACAATGGCTTGCGTTCAAGACGACCGGTCAGAGCAGTGAGGATAGGAGCGCCGAAGGTAACACCAAGCGCATAAACGCTGACGATCAGTCCGGCGAGTGGAAGAGTAATATGCAAATCCGAAGCAACCGTCGGCAGGAGACCAACGATCACAAATTCGGTTGTCCCGATCGCATAGGCCGCGATCGTAAGAGCGATAAGAGCGACAGGCATGGGAGGAGTTCCTGTTGTTTAATGTTGCCCTCATATCGCTCTCTGGATATCAAATGATAAGACTGATAATATTGTATATAGCTGTTCATTAGATTCACAGGTGATGGTTTGGATAATCGTTTCGGTGAAATGGAAGTTTTCGCGCGCGCCGTGGCGACAGGCAGTTTTTCCGCTGCCGCGCGTCAACTCAACATGACGCCTTCAGCAATCAGCCGCCTTGTCTCGCGGCTGGAAGATCGCCTGCAGGTGCGATTGCTGGTGCGGTCCACACGCAGTCTGACCCCAACACCGGAAGGCGAGTTCTATCTGGCGGAAGCACGCAGCCTGCTCGACAAACTCACAGAAATGGAAGCTCGGATTACCGATGGTGCACAGGCAGCCGTGCGCGGTCCGTTGCGGGTCAGTTCAACAGTTGGCTTCGGTGCAACGGTGATCATGCCGCTGGTGCCGGAGTTTCTGAAGCTTTATCCAGAGGTCGAACTCGACATAACACTCAACGACAGCATTATCGATCTCTGGCAGGAGCGCACCGATCTGGCAATCCGCTCAGGTGCGTTGAAGGATTCGGCTTTAAAAGCCCGCCCCATCACACTGATGCGACGGCTGGTGGTGGCCTCGCCCGACTATCTGGAAAAACATGGTACGCCTCAAAGGCCCGAGGATCTGAAAACGCATAATTGCCTGCGCTATAATTTCCAGCCGAGCGAATGGGAGTTTGCAGACCCCGAAACAGGCGAGAGCGTTCGACAGGTGGTTTCCGGCAATTTTCTTGGCAGTGACGGCACCATCCTCAGACGTATTTGCATCGAAGACGGCGGTTTGATGAAGACCGGCGAACATACTGTTGCCAACGATCTGGCAACCGGGCGACTGGTAGAGGTGCTTGCGGAATGGTCACCTGCGGAGCCCGAGAAAATCCATGCAGTTTTCCCCGGCCACCCTCACCTTGCCGCACGCATTCGCGCCTTTATCGACTTCCTTGCAGCAAAACTTTAAGCATGGAGCGCCATCCTTTCCGAAAATCATTCACGATTTCCGGGCCGATGCGAGAGCCCAGGCCAGGTAGGGCGCACCAACGAGTGCTGCAAAAAGGCCCAGAGGCAATTCATAGGGGAAAGTCACATTGCGCGAACCAAGATCGGCAATCACCATCAAAAGCGCTCCGAGCACGGCTGATGCAATCACATGCGATTGTGCCTGATCAAAGCCCATACGACGCGCCATATGCGGTGCCATCAGACCCACGAAGCTCAAAGGTCCGACCAGCAGCGATGCGGCGGCACTGGCAAGCGCGGCAAGCAGGATCGTCAGTATTCGCGCGGCCCGCACCGGCACGCCGAGCGAGACCGGAATAGTCTGACCGAGCGGCAGGATCGTCAGCCAGCGGGACGCAAGCAATGCCAGCCCAATCACACCGAATGTCAGCACGACAAGGAAACGCGAGCTTTCCGGCGTTGCCGTGGCCGATGAACCGCTAAGCCATGCAAGGATTTGCCATGAGCGCTGATCGCCGATGGACAGGAAGATACTCAATATGGCTGAAGCGAACGAACCCACCGAGATACCGGCAAGCAGCAGGCGTGCGGATGACAATCTTCTGCTGCTCGCAAAGCTCAAGACCACAAGCATGGCAATCAATGCGCCAATGCCCGCGCAAAGCAGCAGTTGTGCATTGTTCGGTGCCGCAAAAATCGTGAGTGCCATCGCAAAGCCTATGCCCGCTCCGCCGCTGACGCCTATCACTTCAGGGCTTGCAAGGGGATTACCGGTCAGACGCTGCAGGACGGCTCCCGCCATCGCAAGCAGGCTACCGGCAGCGGCGGCGGCCAAAAGGCGCGGCCAGCGCAGAGGCAAAATATCGCGGAGATTTTCACCCATCAGAAGCAGCCAGCCTTGCGGCGTTCGCGCCAGTGCGAGAGCAAAAAATGCTGCAACCAGCAACGCCGCGAGCAGCGCAGCTAGTTTCACATTGGATGCACGCTTGATGACATGTACAGGCGAAGACTGTTGCGATGTGGCTGTGCGAACACGCGGAATGAGCCACAGCAGCAAAGGCCCGCCTATCAGTGCTGTGACGGCACCTGTCGGGAACGTTTCGCCAAGATTAGCACCAAAAAATTGTACCGCTCCATCGCAGATCCAGAGCAGCACGGCACCAGCAAAGGGCGACGCCAGCAGGATTGAACCCGGCTTTCTGACGCCGAAGCCACGCACGATTGCAGGGGCCGCCAGACCGATGAAACTGACAAGACCGACATTGGCCGCAACGCCAGCGCTCAGCACCACCGCAACGGCAACGACCGCCACGCGAAGCCATGCCAGCGGAACGCCCAGCGAGCGCGCACTGCTATCGCCAAGGCCTGCAAGCGTCAGCGGACGGCTCAGCATGATTGCGGCAATGAGACAGACAAGGAATTGCAGGGCAAGGGCCACCGTAGACGACCAGTCCTGCTGGCTCAGCGAGCCACCATTCCATGTCACAAGTGACATGAGATACTGGCCCTGCGATAGCGTCATTGCAGCGGAGAGTGCGCTGCATGTGACACCGATCAGAAGGCCTGAAACGACCATCGTGACCGGCTCAAGCCTATTGCGCCAACCAAGCAGAAAGACGATTGCGGTCGCAATACCAGCACCCGAAAGTGCCACCACCCAACGAAACTGATCAAGCGCCGTTGGGAAGAAAAGCGTTGCCGCAACAATCGCCAGCTGTGCACCCGACGACACGCCAAGCGTCGATGGATCAGCAATTGGATTATTCAAAAGCCTTTGCAACAAGGCGCCGGCCAGTCCGAGTGCTGCACCGGCAAAAATCGCGACCGAGGCACGCGGAAACAGCACATAGGCCAGAATGACCTGTTCGGTGTTCATGTTCTGTGGATCGAACGGCAGCGCAGGCCACTCGCCAAATGGCAGGAACGCGTTGGCGTTCCAGAGGAACAATCCAAGAGCAATTGCAACGCCGATTAAGGCGCTCGAAATGAGTTTGCCAGTGGTCACAGGGATGTCTCCCCGCTTGCCTGCAAGGCATCTTTCAGAAGCCGGGCAAACCGCAATCCCGCAGTTATGCCGCCATAGGGATTGATGTTATCAAGCATATAAACCCGGCCTTCCCGAACGGGCTTAAGCGACCGCCATATCACGCTGTTGCGCAGACCATTGCGCGATTCAACCGGAATATCCGAGATGATTATGATGCGTGCATCAGGATTTGCCGCCAGATTTTCCAGCGGAACTGGTGCCGCAAATGTAAAGCGCGAACGATCCGTCCAGGCATTCGGCAAGCCTAGCCTTTCCAGCACATCACCGAACATGCTGTCATTGCCGAAAGCACGGAAGTGGCGCGCGTCGCCAACGTTGATGAGATAGGTCGGGCGGGATGCAAAAGGCTTTAACGCTTCTTTGGTCTCGGCGATAAACTTCGTCTGAACCTCAATGACACTTGCTGCTTTGGCGCTCAGTTCAAGCTTATCACCGAGTGCCGTTACAGCTTCCAGCGACTTCGCATAAGGCCCCTCGCCATGCACATAAAACGGCAACGACATGATCGGTGCTATCGATTTCAACGCATCCTCATGCTGCGTGTAAAAAGGAGAACTCAGGATCAAGTCTGGCTTGAGCAGATAGAGAAGCTCGAAATTTGGTGAACCGCGCAAACCAAGATCGACGACAGAAGAGGGTATTGGTGGCTCAACTGCATCTTCGCGAAACCGGATAAGCTCAGTTGCCGCTATTGGTGTAACGCCCAATGCCATCAGGCATTCCAGCATAGCCCAGTCGATGGCCGCAATGCGCGAAAATGGGTTGGCGCGCGCCACATTTGGCAAAGCCAAAGCCGCCAGAACGCCAAGGGCTTTCCGGCGGCTTATTTTCAGATCAGAGAATATCGATCCGCGCTGCGGGTCTGTTACCATGTAAATGTCAGCTTGCTCATATAGGTTCTGCCGTCACCATAGTCGCATCCGAAAGAACTGCAACGTGCGATATACTTGGGCGAAGCTCACAGGCGGTTAACAGCTTCATCGCCATGGGCTGACATAGGACGCTCTAACCGTTTGTTTTAACGCGCATCTTTTCCGAAAGCCGTTTCACACTTTTCGGGACGCACTCTAAAGATTACCGTTCTCCAGGATGAAATCCACAACGTCCTGCACGCCTTTACCGCGATGGAGGTCGGTAAATCCAAAAGGACGCTTGCCGCGCATCCGCGCTGCGTCACCCTCCATGACATCGAGATCCACATGGACATAGGGTGCAAGATCGCTCTTGTTGATGACGAGAAAGTCGGACCGCGTAATACCCGGCCCGCCCTTACGTGGTATTTCCTCGCCCTGACAGACCGAAATTACATAGAGCGTCAGATCAGCCAGATCAGGCGAGAATGTTGCGGCAAGATTGTCACCACCCGATTCGATGAAGACGATATCAAGATCGGGAAACCGCTTGTTCATCTCGGCAATTGCCTGAAGATTGATCGAAGCATCTTCGCGGATTGCCGTGTGCGGACAGCCGCCGGTTTCGACGCCCATGATGCGGTCTTCGGACAAAGCCTGATGCTTTGCGAGGATGAGTGCATCCTCACGCGTATAGATGTCGTTGGTGATGACCGCGACGGAATATTTATCGCGCAGCGCCTTGCAGAGTTTCTCCGTCAACGTCGTCTTGCCTGAGCCGACAGGGCCGCCAATACCAATACGCAAAGGTCCGTTTTTCTGTGTCATGAGCGGAAAAGCCTCGAATGCTGAGTTTCATGTTTCATGGCCGTGATATCGGCAAGGAACGTTGCAGAGCCAAGGTCATCAAGTGTGGATTGAGCAGCCCGTGCAGCCGTTATTATGAGAGCATTTTCCAAAGCGGCCATCAAGTCGGTCACGCCGCTCTGCCCGGTGACTGACAGCCGGATAGATGCTTGCAGAATATTAATGCAGTAAGCCTGAAGATAGGCGCTCAACGCTGATGTCAATGGAATGCCATGCACACCAGCGACGGCCCCAACTGCAACGGGGTAAGCACATTCGGACGGCAAGCGCTCGAAAGCCACATGACCCCAGCTTCCGGCAGCGACCATAAATGCAGAGCCTTGCAACATGGTTTCCATATGCCGCTCGCGTGAACCAGCAAGCGCCTCGGCAAGCTCTGCGACCTCCCGCAAATCGCCGCCTGAAACGGCCTGTCGCCAGCTTTCGGCAAACAGCACCGCATCATTCCAGCCGGAGCCATAGGTAACAAGCGATCGCAGCCACGCCTGCAGGCTTTCGACATCCGTGACCAGATCATCATGCACCGCGCGCTCCAGCCCATTGCTGTAGCTAAAAGAACCCACCGGAAAGACCGGCGACAGCCAGGCCATCAGACGCAGCAGTGCAATGTTCTGATCAGTCGTGATCGTGGTGGTGATGGTCATGATGATGATCGTGGTGGTGATCATGCGACGAATGCCCGCCGGAATAGGCCCCCCGCAATGGGCTGAAGATTTCGTTCGTATCCGTGACTTTCGCGTCAAGCCCTTCGAGCATGGCCTTGATCACATGGTCACGCAGAATGAAGATGCGATCAGGTTCGATCTGTGCAGCCAGGTGCCGATTTCCAATGTGCCATGCAAGTTCAGCAATATGGAGCGCATCACGGCCGTGGACTTCATAAAGAGCTTCGCGGGCAGCACGGATTTCGATTTCGCGCCCATCTTCCAGCACCAACCGGTCGCCATGGTCGAGAACCACAGGCTCGGCAAAATCGACGAAGATTTTCTCTCCATCCTCAAGCGCAATGGCTTTGCGGCGCAGATGACGCTCGTCGCGCTCAAGAATTGCGTGACCAGCAGGCACAGCATCTATCACTTCGTGAGCACGGATTATCGATTTTACTTTTATCATTTCAAACCTTCAATACAGGAAGTAGCGTTGTGCCATCGGGACGACATCGACCGGTTCGCAGGTCAAAAGCTCGCCATTGGCACGCACTTCATAGGTTTCTGGATCGACTTCCATTTGTGGCATCGCATCGTTCAAAATCATTGAGTGTTTGCCAATGCCATCGCGCGTATTCTTCACTGCAATCATTTGTTTGTCGACACCAATCATCTCACGCAATCCCGCACTCATCGCAGCATCAGATACGAATGTAACCGAGCTGTTGGTGCGTGCCTTGCCGAACGAACCGAACATCGGCCTGTAATGCATGGGTTGTGGCGTCGGGATGGATGCATTCGGGTCGCCCATCGGCGCGGTCGCGATCCAACCACCAAGCAAAACGAAGTCCGGCTTCACGCCAAAGAATGCCGGATTCCACAACACCAGATCAGCGCGCTTTCCAACTTCCACCGAGCCTATCTCATGCGACATGCCATGAGCGATTGCCGGATTGATCGTATATTTCGCCACATAACGGCGAACGCGATAATTATCATTACCCGGTGCATCGTCGGAAAGAGAACCACGTTGTCGTTTCATCTTATCGGCAGTTTGCCAACAGCGGATGACCATTTCGCCAACACGACCCATTGCCTGACTGTCGGACGAAATAATCGAGAAAGCTCCCATGTCGTGCAGAATATCTTCCGCCGCGATTGTCTCCTTACGGATACGACTTTCAGCAAAGGCAATGTCTTCAGGAATGGATGGCGACAGGTGATGGCAAACCATCAGCATGTCGAGATGCTCGGAAATCGTATTCACCGTATAAGGCCGCGTCGGGTTGGTCGATGCTGGCAACACATTCGGATATTGGCAGACGCGGATGATATCTGGCGCGTGCCCACCACCCGCACCTTCCGTGTGGAATGAGTGGATGGTGCGGCCTTTGAAAGCCGCAAGCGTGTCTTCGACAAAGCCCGATTCATTGAGCGTATCAGTGTGAATTGCCACCTGCACATCAAAACGATCTGCGACCGCAAGGCAATTATCGATAGATGCCGGTGTTGTGCCCCAGTCCTCATGCAGTTTCAGACCACAGGCGCCAGCAAGCACCATTTCCTCAAGCGCGCCCGGTAGCGAAGCATTGCCCTTACCAAAGACACCGAAATTCATCGCCATGCCATCAAAGGACTGAATGAGACGGGCAATATTCCACGGCCCCGGCGTGCAGGTGGTTGCAAGCGTGCCATGCGCAGGCCCTGTACCCCCGCCGATCATACAAGTGACGCCGGAAGTGAGTGCTTCTTCCACCTGCTGCGGCGAAATGAAGTGAATGTGCGAATCTATTGCGCCCGCCGTCAGAATACGGCCTTCGCCTGCAATAATCTCCGTACCCGGCCCGATGATAATCGTCACACCCGGCTGCGTGTCGGGATTCCCTGCTTTACCGATGCCCGCAATGCGCCCATCAAGCAGCCCGACGTCAGCCTTGTAGATGCCAGTGTGATCGAGGATCAGCGCATTTGTAATGACGGTATCCATCGCACCTTGCGCGCGTGACAACTGGCTTTGTCCCATGCCGTCACGGATCACCTTGCCGCCCCCGAACTTAACCTCCTCACCATAAACAGTCAGGTCTTTCTCAACTTCGATGAACAGTTCCGTATCAGCAAGCCGAACCTTGTCGCCGGTCGTTGGCCCGAACATCTGCGCATAGGTTGCGCGACTAATCCTGGCAGGCATGAAATTCCCCTTTTCCCGAGGTTAGAGCTTGCCCATGACAAGCTGACGGAAACCATAAATCTCGCGCTTCCCGCAGATCGGCACCAGTGTCACGTCACGCTCCTGCCCCGGCTCGAAGCGCACAGCCGTGCCCGCTGCAATATCGAGTCTTAAACCCCGTGCCTGTTCGCGATCAAAGGACAGCGCCGCATTGACCTCATAGAAATGATAATGGCTGCCCACCTGGATCGGCCGATCGCCCGTATTGGCGACTTTGATAGTTACAATCGGCTGCCCCTGATTAAGCTCCATCTCGCCATCAACCGTAATGATTTCTCCGGGTATCATCGCTCACCTCATCCAGCCATCAGCATGAGACCGCCAAGTGCCGTCGCACCACCTGCAACGCGCAGTGCAAGACGTCCGCTTTGCCCGGCCATCAAACGCCCGGCAGCAAGGCCAACGCCAATGCCTGCGGTATGAAGCAGGACCGTCGCCAATGCGAAACCACCACCATAGGAGAGGAAAGCCGCCCCACCGATTTCGCCGCCATGAGCATGACCGTGGAAGAATGCGAAGAAGCCGACAATCATGGCACTGACAACAGCCGAAACTGGAAGCGCCAAGGCGACCAGCAGACCAATCACAACCACCGAAGCGAGGATAACAGGTTCAACGAATGGCACTGGAAGGCCAGCGAGTGCCGCAACAAAGCCGAGCAGCATTAGGCCGACAAAGGCTGCAGGCACGGCGAACAGCGCTCGCCCACCGAGCATTGCCGCCCATAGACCAACCGCTACCATCGCCAGGATATGATCAGCGCCCGAAAGAGGATGCGTGAAGCCCGCAGCAAATGAGCCATGCTCCACGGGGTTCAAATGCGCGAAAGCCGGGCTTGCGGTGAGCGCCATTACTGCCGCAGGAAGTATTGATTTCTTCATTTTCATTCCCTCTTTTATGTCTTCTCGCTCTAGTATGGCGAACCCGAAATTCGTACAAACGGTTGCTTTATAGTGTGACGAATTTCGGGTTCGCCATACTGGTATAATATTGAATCTAGTGTGGTTTACGGATCTGAACTTCAAATCCACCACACTAGAGCATTTCCTGTTTTTCTTGAATCATTGGAAATGCTCTATCTCTTTGTTTTTCTCGCATTATCCGACGCAAAACCGCTTCGCACTTTTGCTGGAAATGCTCTAGCGAATTGGTTCGTGCACGGTGACTAGCTTGGTGCCGTCAGGGAAGGTCGCTTCGACCTGAATGTCGTGGATCATCTCGGCCACACCTCCCATCACCTGTTCACGCGTAATGACATGCGCTCCAGCTTCCATGAGATCCGCGACAGAACGCCCATCACGCGCGCCCTCCACCACGAAGTCGCTGATCAGTGCGATTGCCTCAGGATGATTGAGTTTCACACCGCGTTCCAGACGACGGCGTGCGACCGAAGCGGCCATGGCGATCAGAAGCTTGTCTTTTTCTCTTGGCGTCAAATTCATAACTTTGTTCCAAATCGTTTTTCATGAAAGGCGGCACAGCCGCACCCATCTTAAAGTGACCAAACTTTAGGCAACCCTGCCTTTCCATTAAGCAGCGCCAACAACGGCACCAATCGCTTACGCAGCTCATAGCTATCCGGGGCAATGAGCCGAACAATCAGCTTGGGCGCTTGGTTCGCATCCACAAGGCTGCAACCGCCATCCTCACCCGCAATCGCCCGCACCGCATCAAGATGCCGTTCGGCCTGCTCCGAAACCATCAAAACCGTGGCAATCGCCAACGCCTTATTTGCCACCGCCCGCGCCTGCAATTGCTCTGCAACGTCAGGCCCAAGGCGCAATTCTTCCGCATGGATCAATCGTCCCTCCTGCCGCACACGCCAGCCATCATGAAACAAGGCGCGCTCAACCGTTTCGCCCATGGCAAGACGCCCAAACACATTTGCTTCCACCACCAGAAGCTCCGCACCTTTCTCCATCTCGATATCGAGCCTGCGCGTGAGCGCAGACTGGTTGAACAGAATGGTCTCCTGTGGGAGCCATGCAAGACGTGTGCCTTTTGCAAGTTTAAGACTTGTTGCAATGCGGGCCTCGCCGCCGCCAGAACGATAGATCCGCTCGCAAGCTTGTGTGGTAACGACAGCAGATGCATTTCCGCTCAGTTCCACATCCCATCTCAGACGGTCGCCGCCGGTCAAACCACCCGATGTATTGATGAGGATAGCCTCAAGTGGATCAGTTGCCGTTCGCGGCATACGGATCTTGGCTGCACCCTCCTGATAAAGTCCTGCAACACGCGTGCGCCCATCCTTGAACTGAAGCGACAATTGCCCCAGCCCATTAGCGCGTTGCGTCGAAAGCGCTTTCAGATGATCATTTGCTATTGTCATGTTCCGATGATGCTCTCGCCTTGTCACTCTCAGGAAGCGAATTTCATGCCAAAGGAACTGCCGTCCATTTTGAACAAAAAAAAACCCGCCTTCATTTCTGAAAGCGGGTTTCATTTGGTTTTGAATGACGGTAGAGCGCCGTGCGTCTTTTCGGACGCACGGCGCTCTAAACTATTGAATCTACGCATCGTGCTTTCCAAAAAAATCGATTTCGATTATTGGGCCGATGCTGTAGGCCTATTCTGGCTTGATCGTCTTGAGAAGATCGGCAATCGAAACCTCGACCGTTGGGCGGATATCCTTCCGCCACAGGGCAAAAGCCACATTGGCTTCAATGAAGCCGGACTTTGAGCCGCAGTCGAAAGTCAAACCACGGTAGTCAAAGCCGTAGAACTTCTGTGCATCGGCAAGCTTCAGCATCGCATCAGTCAGCTGAATCTCATTGCCAGCACCCTTCTCCTGCTTGCTCAGCAGTTCGAAGATTTCTGGCTGAAGAATATAGCGGCCATTGATATAGAGATTGGAAGGTGCCGTGCCCTTGGCAGGCTTTTCAACCATCTGGTTGATTTCAAAGCCGTTGCCAATGGCATTGCCCTTGCCGACAATACCGTATTTATGCGCTTCTTCAGGGTCGCACTCCTGAACCGCGATGACATTGCCTCCGGTCTGCTCATAAAGCTCGACCATTTCCTTGAGGCAACCCTTCTTCGACTGCATGACCATATCCGGCAGAAGCAGTGCAAAAAGGCTCGTCGCCAACCAGTTCGCGCGCGCGCACCAGACCGCATGGCCAAGGCCAAGCGGAACCTGCTGACGGGTAAAGCTGGTAGTGCCGGGCTGTGGCTGCAATTCCTGCAGATGCTCCAGCTCTGCCTTCTTGCCACGCTCGGCAAGCGTGGAATAGAGCTCAACCTGTGCATCGAAATAATCTTCGATCACAGCCTTGTTGCGTCCGGTGACGAAAATCAGATGTTCGATACCCGCTTCGCGTGCCTCATCCACCACATATTGGATGACGGGTTTGTCGACAACAGTGAGCATTTCCTTGGGGATGGACTTGGTCGCTGGAAGAAAGCGGGTCCCAAGACCGGCGACGGGGAAAACTGCCTTACGGATTTTGCGGATCGAACTCATTCGTCTCCTCGATTTTTTCACGAATACGGTTGGGCTATCAAAGCATTGAAGCCATTGCATTTCAAATACGGCGTTTTCATTAACGAATGGCGAAGTTCCGTCTTTTCCCCCATCACATTCGATGACCTTACCTTAATCTTACTTGATTCAAAAATTCCTTGAAACTTTCTGCAATTTTTCCGCCAATCTTGCCATGGTAAACCAAATGCTAACCTGAAGCCTCTAATGTGAACCTGAAAAGGGTCGGCCCCAAATTCAACACTGGATAGTATTAACAACTTGATGCAATCTGATTGAAGCAGGCCCGGCATGACAGGCAACTCGCCGTTCGACACGGCAGAAACATGATTGCAGAAGGGAAACACAGAATGCTGCGATTTCCATTCACTCTGGGACGAGGAATGCGCGCCAGGATTACAGCGACCGTTGCGGTGGCAATGCTCGTATCTGGCCTGACGACAGGCAGCGCTTTTGCTGATGCCAATTTCCGAAAATGGGTTTCCAGTTTCCGCACCACAGCTCTCCAGAATGGCGTATCACCATCGACATTCGACCGCGCCTTCAGAGGTGTCGATTCGCCCGATCCTGAAGTGCTGCGCAAGGCCCGCTTCCAGCCGGAGTTCAGCGAGCCTGTCTGGAACTATATCGACAATCGCGTGAATGAGCATTCCGTGGCTGTCGGTCAGAGCATGGCGAAAAAATTGGGGCCATGGCTCCAGCGCATCGAACAGCGCTTTTCTGTTGACCGCAATATCCTGCTGGCCATCTGGTCGATGGAAAGCAATTACGGTGAGATTCTCAAGCGTGACGATGTCATGATGGACACGATCCGTTCGCTTGCCACGCTGGCCTATGCTGATCAGCGCCGTGCCAAGTTTGGTCGCACACAGCTCATTGCCGCGATGAAAATTCTCCAGACCGGCGATATTGACCGCGGCCACCTGACCGGCTCCTGGGCAGGTGCGATGGGTCACACGCAGTTCATTCCGACAAGCTATCAGGCGTATGCCGTCGACATGGATGGCAACGGCAAGCGCGACATCTGGAACTCGGTTCCCGATGCGCTTGGTACTGCCGCAAATCTTCTGCACCGCAATGGCTGGCAGCCGGGCCGCACATGGGGCTACGAAGTTGTCCTTCCTGCCGGTCGCAAATTCCCATCTGGTTCGCTCTCGGCCGCCGAATGGCAACGACTTGGTGTCGTTCGTGCCAATGGCCGTCCTTTCCCGGATGCCAATGAGAAGGTTACACTGAAAGTTCTCGACGGACGCCAGGGACCGGCTTTCCTGATGGCCAAGAACTTCTCAGTCATCAAGCGCTATAACAATGCCGATAAATATGCTCTTGCCGTCGGCCTGCTTGCGGATCGAATAGGTGGTTATCAGGGTCTGCGTCAGGACTGGAACCGCCCGTTCACCCCAATTACCATGAACGAGCGCGAAGAATTACAGACGCATCTCAAGGCGCTCGGCTATTACGATGGCAATATTGACGGCAAGATTGGTGCTACATCGCGCAAGGCAATTGAAGCCTTCCAGCAGCGCAATGGCCTGCAGCCTGACGGACATCCAAGCAAGGAAGTGTTGACAGTTCTTCGTCGCCGTTAAGCGTTTTGCGATACAATCGGGAGCGCACATCAGATGTGCGCTCCTTTTTCTTCTTGGCAAAGGGCGGTACAATCCTCAACGCAGGAAGGTGAAACCAATGCAGGCAAGCCAGTTCAAAAACAAAGCAAGCGGCGTTCTGATGACGATGCTCGTTGCCTTTGCGATGATGCTGACTGCCATGTCTTCCGCATCGGCACAAGAACGCCCACGCACGCTTTTCGATCTTCTGTTCGGCTCAAAACAAGCGCAGCCACAACGCCAATATGAACAGCCGAAACCCAAAAGAACACGCCCGGCCAAACCTAAGCGCACAGCAAAGCCTGTAAATGCCGCCGCCCGGTCAGCAAGCATTCCGGACATAAAACCCGAAGTGAATTTCGTTGAAAAGAATCCCGACGCCAAAAAGGTTCTGGTCGTCGGCGATTTTATCGGCAACGGTCTGGCGGAAGGGCTCGATATTGCCTTTGCACCCAGTGCCGGCATACAGATCGTGAGCCGCATCAATGGCTCATCCGGCTTTGTGCGCGATGACCATTTCGACTGGCCCGCCAGCATTGGCAAGATTCTCGAAGAGGAAAAGCCTGCAGCCGTGGTCGTGATGATTGGCTCAAACGACCGGCAGGCGATCACCGCAAAAGGGCAGAGTTTGGCCGCCCGCTCCCCAGAATGGACAGCGGAATATCAAAGCCGCGTTTCCAAATTCATGAAGGAAATCACGGATAAAAACTATCCACTGATCTGGGTTGGACAGCCGCCATTTCGTCCTCGTGGCATGTCGCAGGATATGCTGGCACTCAATGAAATCTACCGCTCAACATCTGAAAAAGCTGGCGCAAAATTTGTTGATGTATGGGATGGTTTTGTGGATGAAGAAGGCAATTTCAGCCAGACCGGCTTTGATATCAACGGCCAGACAGCGCGTCTGCGCGGCAATGACGGGATAAACACCACATCCGCAGGCAAACGCAAACTCGCTTTCTATGCTGAAAAGCCTTTGAAAGCGCTCTTCGGCGATGTTCGGGACAATGAGCAACTGTTGCCAACCGCTGGAAAACAAGACCCTTTAAAACCCGTGGATCGGATTGCTCCGGTGAGTCTGCGCGACATCGACCGCGACGATAGTGGGGTTTTGCTGGGGGGAGCACTGGCTTCTCGCAAGAAAGATGACAAAAAACCGTCCAACGAGCAAAAACCGACCCATGGTCGTGCCGATGATTTCTCGTGGCCGCCGAAAAACGTAAATCCCTGAATAATAAGATTAATAGCAATGAAGCAGCCCGCAATAGCCCGATAATACCGGGAAATATGCAGCATTTATCAGCCTAAATGCTATATTTCTCGTGGTTCACATTTCAGGTTTCCTCGTTTATCAGAAAGTCGCGCGGCCCGACCGGGTCTTCAGCGCGCATCGCTGCATTGCATAAGAGGCATCTGAATGAATATTGCATCGAAGCCTCCCGTTGATAACAACCGGGAGGAGGAAACCCATCTTGCACGCAATCTGTCCAATCGACATCTCCAGCTGATCGCCATTGGTGGTGCTATCGGCACCGGCCTTTTCATGGGCTCCGGCAAGACCATCTCACTGGCCGGACCATCCATTCTGCTGGTTTATGCGATCATCGGTTTCATGCTGTTCTTCGTGATGCGTGCGCTGGGCGAAATCCTTCTGTCCAATCTGGAATATCGATCTTTTGCCGATTTCGCAGGTGATTATCTTGGCCCTTGGGCGCAATTTTTTACCGGCTGGACCTACTGGTTGTGCTGGATTGTCACCGGCATCGCCGATGTGGTGGCCGTTTCGGGCTATGTATCCTTCTGGTACCCGGAATTGGCTCTGTGGATTCCGGCGCTGGGTCTGATCGGAGTGTTATTGCTGCTCAACCTGCCAAATGTCCGCAATTTCGGTGAAATTGAATTCTGGTTTGCGCTCATCAAGATCATCGCCATTGTTGCCCTGATCATTGCGGGTGTTTACATGCTTTCAACGAGCTTCATGCTGCCAAATGGCACGAGGGCATCGGTTGAACATCTGTGGGCACATGGCGGTTTCTTCCCCAACGGGTTCTTCGGCTTTGTCGCTGGTTTCCAGATCGCAGTTTTTGCATTTGTCGGTATCGAGCTGGTCGGCACAGCTGCCGCTGAAACCGAAAATCCGATGCGCAATCTACCAAAGGCGATCAACTCTATCCCGATCCGCGTCGTACTTTTCTATGTTGGTGCGCTGTTCGTGATCATCACGGTTATTCCGTGGGATCAGGTCGATCCAAACTCCAGCCCGTTTGTGGCCATGTTCTCGCTGGCGGGTCTTGGCATTGCCGCTCATGTCGTGAATTTCGTGGTGCTGACTTCGGCAACATCGAGCGCCAATTCCGGCATCTACTCGACCTCGCGCATGATCTATGGTCTGGCAACATCACGCCTCGCACCGCAGACACTCGGCAAGCTTAACAGCCGCAAGGTGCCGGTGAATGCGCTGTTCTTCTCCTGCATCTTCCTGCTTGCAGGCGTTGTGCTGCTTTATGCAGGCCAGAGCATCATTGAAGCCTTTACCATCGTCACGACGATTTCAGCGCTTCTTTTCATCTTCATCTGGTCGATCATTCTTGCGTCTTATCTTCAGTATCGCCGCAAGCGTCCTGATCTGCATGAAAAGTCGACCTTCAAGCTACCAGGCGGACGCGCTTCCGTTGTCATGGTCTTTGCCTTCTTCGCCTTCATTCTCTGGGCGCTGGCACAAGAACCTGATACCGCTGTCGCTCTAAAAGTAACGCCAGTATGGTTCGTGCTCTTGGGCATTATCTATCTGGCAATCCGCAAGAATCGTCAGCAGAGCTAACACGCATTCCGAAAAGTGGACACCGGTTTTCGGACCAAGATGCGCGTACAAAAAAATAACAAAAAAGCCCGGCTTAGAGCCGGGCTTTTTATTGAAATGCAGTTCGAATTAACGGGGAAGAACAGACGATCCCATCAGATCCGCATCAATTGCGTGGGCTGCCTGACGGCCTTCACGAATTGCCCAGACAACCAGCGACTGACCGCGGCGCACGTCGCCTGCTGCATAGAGCTTGTCGACATTGGTGCGATAGTCTTGCTCATTGGCTTTCACCGAAGTTCCGCCGCGGCGATCCGTTGCGATCTCCAGCTTCTCGCCAAGTTCTTTCACCACGCTGTTTTCAGCCGGACCGAAGAAACCGATTGCGATGAACGCAAGATCAGCCTTGATGTAGAATTCAGAGCCAGCAATCGGCTTGCGCTTCTCGTCAACCTGACAGCACTTCACATGGGTAAGCTTGCCGTCTTCGCCGATGAATTCAAGCGTAGCGACCTGAAACTCGCGGTTTGCGCCTTCAGCCTGACTGGAAGACGTACGCATCTTGGTTGCCCAATATGGCCAGACGCTGAGCTTGTCTTCTCTTTCAGGCGGCTGCGGACGAATATCGAGCTGCGTGACATTGACCGCGCCCTGACGGAAAGCCGTACCAACGCAGTCAGATGCCGTATCACCACCGCCGACAACGACGATGTGCTTGCCACCGGCAAGGATCGGCGCTTCGTGCCATGCGACTGATTCAATGTTTTCGCGCCCAACACGACGGTTCTGCTGGACGAGATAAGGCATGGCATCATGCACGCCTTCAAGGTCCGCACCCGGAATACCCGCTGGGCGCGGCTTTTCCGAACCGCCCGAATAAAGCACGGCGTCATAGGTATCGAGCAGACCGCGCAGCGGCTTGTCCACGCCGATATTGACGCCACACAGGAAACGAACGCCCTCGCCTTCCATCTGCGTGACGCGACGGTCGATCAGGTGCTTTTCCATCTTGAAGTCAGGAATGCCATAACGCAGCAGACCGCCCGGACGGCTTTCGCGTTCATAGACATCGACCATGTGACCAGCGCGTGCGAGCTGCTGTGCAGCAGCAAGACCCGCCGGGCCAGAACCGATGATCGCGACCGACTTGCCCGTCTTCTGCGCTGCTGGCTGCGGCACGATATGACCAAGCTCATAGGCCTTATCGCCCAGTGCCTGTTCAACGGTCTTGATCGCAACAGGTGTGTCTTCAAGGTTCAGCGTGCAGGCTTCTTCGCAAGGCGCCGGACAAACACGACCGGTGAATTCCGGGAAGTTATTTGTCAGATGCAGATTGCGGATCGCCTGATCCCAGTTGTTGTTATAGACGAGATCATTCCAGTCCGGGATCTGATTGTGCACAGGGCAGCCCGTTGGGCCATGGCAGAACGGAATGCCGCAATCCATGCAGCGCGCCGCCTGCTTTTGCACTTCACCATCCGTCATGGGAAGCGTGAATTCACGGAAGTGACGAATGCGATCCGATGCTGGCTGGTACTTTGCTACCTGCCGGTCGATCTCAAGAAAACCAGTAACCTTACCCATTATTCTATGCTCCTCTCGCGTCACCGTGCGCCATTTCAGGCGCACAAGTTCCGCGTTTCGATATAAGTTTACTCAGCTGCGACACCGATCTGCATGCGCTCCATCTCTTCCAGAGCGCGGCGATATTCAACCGGCATGACCTTCACGAATTTCGGGCGATAGCTCTCCCAGTTATCGAGAATGTCCTTGGCGCGCGTGGAGCCCGTGTAATGCAGATGGTTGGCAATCAGCTGCACCAGACGTTCTTCGTCGTGGCGCGTCATGTTTGCCGAGACATCCACACGGCCCTTGTGCATCAGGTCACCGCCGTGATGGTGCAGTTTTTCGAGGATATCATCCTCTTCCGGCACCGGTTCCAGCTCGACCATCGCCATATTGCAGCGCTGTGCGAAGTCACCGACTTCATCAAGCACATAGGCGACGCCGCCCGACATGCCGGCTGCAAAGTTACGGCCAGTCTGGCCGATAACCACGACGACACCGCCAGTCATATATTCGCAGCCGTGGTCGCCCACGCCTTCGACAACCGTAACCGCACCGGAGTTACGCACTGCGAAACGCTCGCCTGCCACACCGCGGAAATAGCACTCGCCTTCAAGCGCACCATAAAGCACGGTATTGCCCGCGATGATCGAGTCTTCAGCCACAATACGCGTATCTTCTGGCGGACGTATGACAATGCGGCCACCCGAAAGACCCTTGCCGATATAGTCGTTACCGTCGCCGATCAGTTCAAACGAGATACCGCGCGCAAGGAACGCACCAAACGACTGGCCAGCCGTACCGCGCAGGGTAACGGCAATGGTGTCTTCCGGCAGCCCCTTGTGGCGGAAACGCTTGGCCACTTCGCCCGAAAGCATCGCACCTGCAGAACGATCAACGTTCTTGATGTCGACATCGATCTTGACCGGCGTCTTGTTTTCCAGCGCAGGCATGGCCTGAGCAATCAGCGTGCGATCAAGAACATCTTCAATCGGATGATGCTGACGTTCAGTCCAGTAGATTTCATGCTTCTCGGCTTCCGGCTTGTAGAAGATACGGCTGAAGTCGAGACCCTTGGCCTTCCAGTGATCGATCATGGTCTGCTTTTCGAGCAGTTCCGTTTCGCCGATGATCTGCTCAAGCTTGGTGAAGCCCATGAGCGCCAGCAATGCGCGCACTTCTTCTGCCAGATAGAAGAAGAAGTTGATCACATGCTCAGGCGTGCCCTTGAAGCGCTTGCGCAGAACAGGGTCCTGCGTGGCAACGCCCACAGGGCAGGTGTTGAGATGGCACTTGCGCATCATGATGCAGCCAGCAGCAATCAGCGGAGCCGTCGAGAAACCGAACTCGTCGGCACCGAGCAGTGCACCGATAATCACGTCACGGCCGGTACGAAGGCCGCCATCGACCTGAAGCGCGATACGCGAACGAAGACCGTTCAGCACCAGCGTCTGGTGGGTTTCGGCAAGGCCGATTTCCCATGGTGAACCAGCGTGCTTGAGCGAGGTCAGCGGAGACGCACCCGTACCGCCATCATAGCCGGACACTGTGATGTGGTCAGCGCGCGCTTTCGCAACACCGGCCGCAACCGTACCAACGCCCACTTCCGACACCAGCTTGACCGAAATATCGGCAGCCGGATTGACGTTCTTCAGATCGTAGATCAGCTGTGCCAGATCTTCGATCGAGTAGATGTCATGGTGCGGCGGAGGCGAAATGAGGCCAACGCCCGGCGTCGAGTGACGTGTCTTGGCGATGGTCGCATCGACCTTATGGCCCGGCAGCTGACCGCCTTCACCCGGCTTTGCACCTTGCGCAACCTTGATCTGGATGAGATCGGAGTTGACCAGATATTCCGTCGTCACACCGAAGCGGCCCGATGCCACCTGCTTGATCGCAGAGCGTTCTGGGTTTGGCGTACCATCCGGCAGCGGATAGAAACGATCCGGCTCTTCACCGCCCTCACCCGTGTTTGACTTGCCGCCAATGGCGTTCATCGCACGCGCAAGCGTGGTGTGAGCTTCACGCGAGATCGAGCCGAACGACATGGCACCTGTCGAGAAGCGCTTGACGATATCGACAGCCGATTCAACCTCTTCGATTGCAACCGGCTTGCGACCGCTGGTTTCCGCAAAGCGAATATCGAACAGGCCACGAATGGTCTTTGCCTGCGCCGACTTGGAGTCGAGCATGGAAGTATATTCGGTGAACGTTTCCGGGTTTGATGTGCGAACGGCATGCTGCAGCTTTGCAACCGCATCGGGCGACCAGAGATGCGCTTCGCCACGCATACGGTAGGCATATTCGCCACCGACTTCGAGTGCGGTCAGCAGAACCGGATCGTTGCCGAATGCATCGGTATGACGACGCACGGTTTCTTCCGCAATTTCTTCCAGACCAACGCCTTCGATGCTGGTTGCTGTGCCGAAGAAGAACTGATCGACAAAGCGGGTCTGCAAGCCGACGGCATCAAAAATCTGCGCGCCGCAATAGGACTGGTAGGTCGAGATGCCCATCTTGGACATGACCTTGAGAATGCCCTTGCCGATCGACTTGATGTAGCGCTTGACCACTTCATATTCGTCAACTTCCGGCGGAAATTCGCGGCGGCGATGCATGTCGAGAAGCGTGTCGAAGGCAAGATATGGGTTGATTGCTTCCGCACCATAGCCTGCAAGGCACGCGAAATGATGCACTTCGCGCGGCTCACCCGATTCAACAACCAGACCGACCGACGTGCGCAGACCCTTGCGGATCAGGTGATGGTGGACAGCAGCCGTTGCCAGCAGAGCCGGGATCGGAATGCGGTCCGGACCAACCTGACGATCCGACAGGATGACGATGTTGTAGCCGCCATGAACAGCTGCTTCCGCACGGTCGCACAGGCGTTCAATCGCTCCATGCATACCGGCAGCGCCTTCACCCGTATTATAGGTGATGTCGAGCGTCTTGGTGTCGAAGCGATCTTCCGTATGACCGATGGAGCGGATCTTTTCGAGATCACCATTGGTCAGGATCGGCTGGCGTACTTCCAGACGCTTGCGGCGCGAGGTGCCAACCAGATCGAAGATGTTCGGGCGCGGACCGATGAACGAGACAAGGCTCATCACCAGCTCTTCGCGGATCGGATCAATCGGTGGGTTCGTGACCTGTGCGAAGTTCTGCTTGAAATAGGTGTAAAGCAGCTTCGACTTGTCGGACATGGCCGAAATCGGCGTATCCGTGCCCATCGAACCGATGGCTTCCTGACCGGTGGTGGCCATTGGCGACATCAGAAGCTTGGTGTCTTCCTGGCTGTAACCGAATGACTGCTGACGGTCGAGGAGGCTTACATCCTTGCGTAGCGCGCGAGGTTCAACCGGGTTCAGGTCTTCCAGAATGAGCTGCGTGTTGGCAAGCCACTGCTTGTAAGGATGCTTCTGTGCGATCTGTGACTTGATTTCCTCGTCCGAGACGATGCGGCCTTCTTCCATATCGATCAGCAGCATACGGCCCGGCTGAAGACGCCACTTCTTGACGACCTTCTTTTCCTCGACCGGCAATACACCTGCTTCGGAAGCCAGAATGACGAAATCATCATCCGTCACAAGATAGCGGGCGGGACGCAGACCATTACGATCAAGCGTCGCACCAATCTGGCGACCGTCGGTGAAAGCAACTGCGGCAGGACCGTCCCATGGCTCCATGAGCGCTGCATGATATTCGTAGAACGCGCGGCGTTCGTCCGACATCAGCTTGTTGCCCGACCATGCTTCCGGGATCAGCATCATCATTGCATGCGCAAGGCTATAGCCGCCCTGATGCAGGAATTCGAGTGCGTTATCGAAGCAGGCGGTATCCGACTGGCCTTCGTAGGAAATCGGCCAGAGCTTGGAAATGTCGTTGCCGAACAGCTCCGAATCCACCGATGCCTGACGGGCAGCCATCCAATTGACGTTGCCACGCAGCGTGTTGATTTCGCCGTTATGCGCAACCATGCGGTATGGATGCGCCAGACGCCATGAAGGGAACGTGTTGGTCGAAAAGCGCTGGTGAACGAGCGCCACAGCACTTTCAAAGCGTGGGTCTTTCAGGTCGTTGTAATAAGCGCCGACCTGATAGGCCAGAAACATGCCCTTATAAACAACGGTGCGTGCCGACATAGAGACGATATAGAAGCCCTTATCGTCGCCGTCGTTTTCCTGATAGATGCGATTGGAAATAACCTTGCGCAGCACAAACAGGCGGCGTTCAAAATCATCGTCCGTTTCAATGGTCGCGCTACGGCCGATGAAAACCTGCATATGAAATGGTTCGGTCGCGGCAATATCCGGCGCCTTTGACAGCGAAGAGTTATCGACCGGCACCTGACGGAAACCGATGAAAGTCTGGCCTTCAGCGGCGATGACTTCCTTGATGATCTCTTCGATATGTGCGCGCAGTTCAGCATCGCGCGGCATGAAGAGGTAACCTACGGCATAGTGGCCCGGCTGTGGCAGGTCGATGCCCTGACGCGCCATTTCTTCGCGAAAGAAGCGATCTGGAATCTGCACAAGCATGCCCGCACCGTCGCCCATCAAAGGGTCGGCGCCAACCGCACCGCGATGGGTGAGGTTTTCAAGCATCTTAAGACCGTTCTCTACGATCTGATGGGACTTCTGGCCCTTCATATGTGCGATAAAGCCAACGCCGCAGGCGTCACGCTCGTTACGCGGATCATAGAGGCCTTGGGCGGGGGGAGTGCCCGCCGAAGTTCGCGTTTTTCGGGTTGCTGTGGTGGAATTGGTCGCAGCTTTGACCGATCCGTTCTGACCGTTGTGTAAATCCACATGCGATACAGATGGCGTCAAATGCGGCATCGTCATTCCCTCCAGTGAGCGCGCAACCCTGCGCGCGATACGATAATGAACCGGAACGGCTATTCGTTCCTTAAGTGAACTTTTTGTGTGTGGGAGCCTTATCGAAAAGGCGTTGGACGACGTTCCGTGACCGATGGCTCAGCCATCGAAAGGAATATTGTTTTGGCGCCTTAGTCTTTCAGGCTCGGACAAGCGACCTCAGCCCGCCATATGGCGCACCAAACTCCCCTGCCTCTTTAAGTGCCGCATTCCGCCGGGTTATCCCGATCCGTGCGGCACCTTCTTTCTGCAACTGACGGAAGCTTTGATAAGAAACCTGACGATTACAGTGATGAATTGGACAGCAAGGGTGAATTAGTCAGCATTGCTGTCCTAATCACGTATGACAGAATTCAAATTCGCTCACAAGATGGAAACATGATTTTTTCGATGCTATTGCGAAACAAAGTGTCGCATATATTCATATTCTAGTTATTTAATTGCGTAACGCGCTTGTTGCGTCAGTTTGGCGCGGCCAAACACAAGCATCGGATGCTCCAAAAAGTGACACTGGCCTCTCGCTTTTTAACGCCCGCAGGCCTTACACCTGTAACCGAGTCCGGTTATAGACCTCTCCTATAAGGTCCCACTGCTGGCGGAGAACAACGTGCATTTTGCTTCAGACAACTGGGCAGGCGCCCATCCGAAAATCGCTGAAAGTCTTTCACTTCATGCCAACGGCTTTGCAGCCGCCTATGGTGCCAGCGAAATCGACAAGCGTGTAGAGCAGCGTTTTAACGAGTTGTTCGAACGGGAAGTCGCTGTCTTCTTCGTCGGCACAGGCACAGCGGCCAACTCACTGGCACTTGCAAGTGTCAATCGTCCCGGCGGCGTTTCGCTTGTACATAGAGAAGCCCATGTGATCGAAGATGAATGCGGCGCACCTGAATATTTTACCGGTGGCGCCCGTCTGCACCCGATTGATGGCGCGATGGGTCGTATCGATCCTGAGCTTTTGAAGCGCGAACTCAAACGTTTCAACCCTGCCTTCGTTCATGCTGGTCAGCCAATGGCGGTTAGTATCACGCAGGCGACCGAAGTTGGCACGCTTTATCAGCCTGAACATATCTCGACGATTTCGGAAATCTGCCGCGGTGCGGGCCTGCCGCTACATATGGATGGCGCGCGCTTTGCCAATGCGCTGGTGTCGCTCGATATGACTCCTGCAGAAATGACTTGGAAACAAGGCGTCGATATCGTTTCCTTTGGCGGCACCAAGAATGGTTGCTGGTGTGCGGAAGCGCTCGTGTTTATGGACCCTGCCCGCGCCAAGGATCTGCCTTTCATTCGCAAGCGTGCCGCACAGCTTTTCTCAAAAACACGCTTCATTGCAGCGCAGTTTGATGCCTATCTCGAAAATGGCCTCTGGATTGAACTGGCGAAGCATTCCAATGCGCTGTCTGCGCGCCTTGCCCGCCATATCGATGCATCAAGCCAGATGCGGCTTGCATGGAAGCCGGAAGCCAACGAGGTTTTCGCGATCATGAAGCAGTCGGTCTATGATCGCCTCCGCGATGCGGGCGCGATTTTCTACGACTGGAACCCTCCGCATTCGGAAGTCAATCGCATCAGCGAAGGCGAGATTTTCGCACGTTTCGTGACAAGCTTTGCCAACACGGAAGAAGAAGTCGATCAGTTCGGCAAGCTTATCGCTTAAAGCGTGCCTCCCAAAAGTCAAAAAAGCGGCGCTGAATGCGCCGCTTTCTTTATATGTCAGTCTCTACAGAGATTAGTGGGCGGTTTTCGCCTCAATCTGCTGGGCATCAGCCGTCGATGCCTGGCTTACTTCGATCTTGCGTGGCTTCATCTGTTCGGGGATTTCGCGCTTGAGATCGATATGGAGCAAGCCGTTTTTAAGGCTGGCACCGGCCACTTCAACAAAGTCTGCAAGCTGGAAGCGGCGCTCAAAAGCACGCGAAGCAATGCCGCGATAAAGCACTTCGCCTGTTTCAGAACCATCGTTCTCGGCCTTCTGGCCCTTGACGGTCAACTGATTGCGATGTGCTTCGATTTCAAGTTCGCTTTCCGAAAAGCCTGCAACAGCCATGGTGATGCGATAGGTGTTCTCACCGGTCCGCTCAATATTATATGGCGGATAGGACTGCGTACCTTCTGGAGATGCGAGTGTATCAAGCATCGAAGAGAAGAGACGGTCGAAACCAACGGTGGAACGATAGAGCGGGGAAAAATCAACGTGACGCATATGTAAGCCCTCCTTAAGAGCGACAAGAATGCATTATATTGGCGGCAGAATTCCCATTCTGGCGAATTCCTCGTGCCGGCGATCCCGTATTCGGCGACCGCAAAACTCATTTGGGAATGCTGCTTTTTCATTTCAAGGCTGATTTGAAAGTGCATTGCAGAAAACACCGCCAGCCATCCTCGTATAACCGGAGAATAGCGTTACACGGCTTATCACCTGACGTAACAACTCCTGATCGTTTGGGGCCTGCAAATTGGGGGATTCGCCACGCAATGAACCCAAAATGAACATCATCTTCGGCGAGCGTTCAGGTGCTTGGGAATAATCTTCCCCTATGCCTGCTGAGAGGCGGGTTCATCAAAGGATTACGGTTATGAAAAAAGCTTTTCTTGCTTTTGCCGCACTTGCCACCGTCGCGACAGGGATCGCGACGACATCCCACGCAGCCGACAATGGGCTGCGCGTTCAGGTTCAATATTACGACGATGATGGCTATCGTCCGCCTATGCCGCCACGCGGCGGACCACGCCCGGATTGGGATGGACCAGATCGCGGATATGACCGTGGCCCCAATCATGGACGGGGTCGCGGACCCGACTGGGGTGGCGACTATGGACGTCGCGACACACTTGGCCCCCGCCAGGTTGCCCGTTCACTGCAACGCCGCGGCTATGATGTTGGCGATATACGCCGTGATCGCGGTGCCTATTTCGTTAAGGCTACACGTCCGAGCGGTCGTCGCGTGATTGTGGTGGTTGACGCTTTCAGCGGCCGCATCATCGATGAGCGTCGGGCCGGTCGCGGCTGGTAATTCCAGCCAGAACCAACAGATCAACCTGTGTAACGTCCCTTGCACAGGTTGTTTCCTGAACCGGAAGTTTGCTCGCAAACTTCCGGTTACTTTTTATCATCCTTTATCCCATTATATTACGGTGCAGAATGTAACCTGGGATAACAGTCTGAATGCCAGATTTTCTTTTTGAGACCGATGCGAACCCCATACCGCCGGGGACGCGATCTGGCATGCTTGAAACACGGGACGGCAAGAGCTTGCGCTATGCGCTCCTCAAGTCGCAAACCAAGCCGTCACGCGGTACAATCATACTGCTGCAAGGCCGCAACGAGTTTATCGAGAAATATTTCGAGACCATGTCCGACCTTTCAGATCGGGGCTTCACCGTCGCCACCCTCGATTGGCGTGGCCAGGGCGGTTCGCACAGGCTGCTCAAGGATCGCCTGCGCGGCTATGTCGGTCGTTTCAGCGATTACACCGGCGATCTCGACCAGTTTCTGACAGACGTTGTTCTGCCCGACTGCCCGCCGCCCTTCTATATCTTTGCCCACTCCGCGGGGGCTTTGATTGCTTATTCGTCGATACCGAAGCTTGCTTCGCGAATTACCCGTATGGTGCTCTGTGCACCATTGATGGGGCTTGGGGGATCGAAGTCCAGCGATGACAAGATGCGCTGCATCACGACAGGCCTGCGCTGGTTCGGCTTCGGCAGGCTTTATGCTGCAGCAGGGCGAAAGATGATTGACCGGCCTTTCGCCAACAATCCACTGACCAGCGATCCGGCGCGCTTTACACGCAATATGGAAGTTGTTCGTAACAATCCTGATCTGGCACTTGGTGGTCCCACAGTGCGTTGGCTTGCGGGTGCACTTGAAACCGCATCCCTCATCAACCGGCCCGATTTTTATCAGGGCCCGGCAATTCCTGTGTTGATAATCGCGGCGGGTGCCGATCGGGTGGTTTCCACCCCGGCAATCGAGCGCTTTGCTGCAAGCACGCGCAATATCTCATTGGTCGTCGTCGATGGCGGACGCCATGAATTATTGCAGGAAGCCGACTTCTACCGGGAGCAGGTTCTGGCGGCTTTTGATGCTTTCATTCCCGGAACCTCGGAAATTGATGCGCCACCAGAAACCACAGAACCTGCAAATCCCGATCAGACGTAGTTACCCGTTTATAAGTTCAAGCGCCGCCTGATGCAGCGCGGGAGATGCAGCGGCAACAATATCGCCGCCCCTTTCTGCCGGACCACCATCGCGTTGCGTAACAATACCACCTGCCTGCTCGATAATCGGGATCAGTGCCACGATGTCATAAGGCTGGAGGCCCGCTTCCACCACGATATCGGCAAAGCCACCTGCAAGCATGGCAAAAGCGTAGCAATCGACACCATAACGCGACAGGCGCACCGAGCTTTCCAGTCGGTCAAAACCTTTACGCAGATCCCCCTTGAAGAGCGCGGGCGTTGTCGTGAACATGGTCGCGTCTTCAAGCTTTGCCTGAGAACGCACTGCCAGTCGACGTTGCTCTCCACCATCACGCACCAGATAAGAACCGTCACCGTCGCTGTAGAACAGCTCACCCGTAAAAGGCTGTGACATCATCCCAGCCTTGGCATCACCCTCAACTGTCAGGCCAACCAACGTTCCCCACACCGGCAGGCCGGATATGAAGGCACGCGTGCCGTCAACCGGATCGATGACCCATACATGACTGCGATCAATGTTTTCCGGGCCATATTCTTCGCCAAGAATGCCATGGTCTGGAAACTCGCGCCCGATCACCGCACGAATCGCACGCTCCGCTGCGCGATCAGCTTCCGTCACCGGATCAAATCCAGAGGTATATTTATTGTCGATCGCCGTGAACTGGCGGAATCGCGGCAAGGTTTCAGCTGCAGCCACCGAAGCGACTTCGGAAAAAAATGCCCTATCGATCAGCAATCCCAATCTCCCATTTCCATAAGATGATGCATTCATATGCAATCCGTACTAATATTGCCCATAATTTGATCTGTCTATTTTTTAGCTCAAAATTTATGCGTAATTCCTTGACGCACAAGGCATTGCAGCGTAGCTTAAAGGTCAGACAGGCTGTCCTGTCGGTGCCTTTCGGGGCATTTCCTCCCTAGTCTTTGGCCGCGCTTTCTTCATAGGAGCGCGGCTCTTTTTATCAGCATTTTATGTGAGATGTTCCGCAACCTTCGGCGATTGAAAAGCGTGAATTGCTATTCAGCTGCAAGCGGCGGCACGACCAGAAGCTCATCCGGCAACGATGTCAGATCGCTCAGAAACTGATAGAGGTCGGCACAAAGCGCATCGAAACCAACCAGCTTCTGCAAGCTCTGCTCATTCATATAGAGGCTGCGATTGATCTCGATCTGCAAAGCATAGCAAGCCGCTGCTGGTCTGCCATAATGCTCGGTGATGAAGCCGCCGGCATAGGGCTTGTTATGCGCAACCGTATAGCCAAGCCCCTGAAGCAGTTCGATAGCAGCTTGCGTCAACTGTTCACTGCAAGAGCGGCCAAAACGATCACCAATGATGAAATCGGGCCGCCCGCCGATATCACCTGATCGCGTGCCGCCCGGCATGGAATGGCAATCGATAAGCACCGAATAGCCAAAACGTTCATGGGTCGTCTGCAACAGAGTATCGAGCGTATTGTGATATGGCTTATAGAGGTCTTCAATCCGATAGAAGGCTTCCTGCAGCGATATGCGCCCCGGATAAATGAGCTGCCCCTCGCCAACCAGACGCGGAATGGTTCCAAGACCACCTGCCACGCGTGCAGACTGGCTGTTCGCAAAAGGCGGCAGCGGCTCCACGAACATACGCGGATCAAGTTCAAAGGGTTCGCGATTCACATCGAGAAATGCGCGGGGGAAATGCGCTTTAAGCAAAGGCGCACCCAAACGCGGCACGTCTGCAAAAAGCTCATCAACATAGCAATCTTCTGAGAACCGAATCGCCAGTGAGTCGAGCCGTGATTCTTCAAGAAACGACTTGGGGTAGGCGCGTCCGCTATGAGGCGAATTAAAAACGAAGGGAATTCGCTGCTGCGCAGGCGCGCAGACCTCATAAGGGGGTATCAGATGAAAATCACGTTCCAGACTCATACTTCAACCCGTCTTGACTGCTTTTTTCGACCGGCCAAATGATAGTTTTGCTTTAAAAGCAGCATCTTATGTCAGTCCGGCCAGATACAATACCCGAAATTGCAAAACCCGCCTCTCCCTCTATGGACTGGCTCGCAAAACTATAAAAAGCTGTAACACATAACAGCTTGTTGCCAAACAGTGGCCATAACAATTAACATTTGCGCGAGCATTCATTTCATATTTACCAAAAACGCGTTTTCTAGTGCGAGAGCTGAGTCGTTACCTGCGCCGAAATGCGCGAACGAACGACATGAAATTCGGACGGACCAATGAAAAGAATTCTGCTAGCTGAAGACGACAACGATATGCGTCGCTTCCTCGTGAAAGCACTGGAAAAAGCGGGCTATCACGTCACCCATTTCGACAATGGCGCCAGCGCCTATGAAAGGCTGCGCGAAGAACCATTCTCGCTGCTGCTGACCGATATCGTCATGCCGGAGATGGATGGCATCGAGCTCGCACGCCGCGCGACCGAAATAGACCCAGACCTCAAGATCATGTTCATTACCGGCTTCGCAGCAGTCGCACTCAACCCCGATTCGGACGCGCCGCGCGATGCGAAAGTGCTTTCCAAGCCTTTCCACCTGCGTGACCTGGTGAATGAAATCGAAAAAATGCTGATCGCCGCCTAAGGCGATCAGCGGCTTTCCCGGCCTCGATAAGCTATTCAACAACAAAGACGAATAAACTTCAAAAAAGAGCATTGACGGGCGCAGCGTGATATGGTGTATGCGCCACATCGAATGGGCGTATAGCTCAGCGGGAGAGCACTACATTGACATTGTAGGGGTCACAGGTTCAATCCCTGTTACGCCCACCATTCGATCCCCCAAACATTACAACATGTTGGATAGAACCAGAGAGACTAACGAATGGTCCTCTTCAGGTTCACTGAACCTCACTTGTGGAACAGGCCCAAATCTTCAGAGTGTTTTCGTATAGCGACGATGACCGGGAGAATGGTTATCGCCATTTGTTTCAAGACGTGCTCCATGCTTCGCTCCGTTGCATAAAACTTGATCGCATATTCCAGATTATCGATATCGTCATCATCAGGTTTGCAGGGAAAATCGTTCGGTGGTCCAGGCAACTCAACCATCCGCTGAGCGGTTGATGTTTCAATACCCCCCGCGAGAGCTTGTTGTGTAGAATCGGAATCAAGCTATGGTGAGGATCAGTCATCGAAAAATGGGAGGAAGTATGAAACCTCTGGCTATAGCCATTTGCATGATCCTGATTGCAAGCGCTGTTTCAGGATGCGCCAACCGTTCATGCCGGGATTGGCCCGGGTTATGCATTATTCAGTGAACCGAGGGTGACGCTGGAAAATGAAGCGCCTTTGAAAAGCGCAGCGATGGAAGAACTCGACGGCAATCCTGGTATGAAGGTCACAGTGACCAGGCCTATCGCGCATAGGCTCAAATGGCTGGAATGATCCAGCCATTTGATTTTCTCATTTGAAACAGATCAGAATTGTGTCGTGAGGCCGACCATAAAGGTACGGCCGCGACCAGTCTTTTCTGCCATTTCGCCCGATACTGCCGGGCTGTAAGCCACATCCGTCAGGTTCTCGACATTCATGAAAGCAGTCGCGTGCTTATTGAACTTGTAGGAGGCATAGAGGTTGTAAAGCGTATAGGCTTCCTTTTTCTCAGTATCGCCAAATCCAACAGCATAACGGCTACCGCCGACATGGTTCATTGTCCCGCCAACCGTTAAGGCTTCTTCAAGTGCCCGGACGCCGACATCGACGGTGACATAATCTTCAGGCAGAAATGTCGAGTCGCCATTGCCGATGCCTGCACCCCAGCCAACCGGTTGATCATTGCTTGCGTGGGTATAAGAGAGGTTCACATAGGCAAATCGCGCATCGTATCCGCCTTCGATCTCGAAGCCCCGCGACTTCGTGGTCCCGGGTACATTGACCCAGATCGCCCTTTCATAAGGATCGCCTGGCAAGGTCATGAGATTGTTCACGATGTAATTTTCGATATCATATCGGAAGTAATTGACCTTTAACCGCAACGCGTCGCCTGCGATCAGCAGATCGTCTTTGATGACATTCGTCCCAAATTCCCATCCCTTGGATTTTTCGGGATCGAGATAGAAATTGGAAAACTGGCCACCACCGATGCCAGCGCCAATCGGAACCAGTGCCCAAAGCGCTTCTCGCGCTGATGGCGGCCTGAAAGTATGGGCATAGGTCACATAGGGCTGCAGCCAGTCGACCGGCTTTGCAGACAGAGTGATCTTAGGGTTGAGCGCATTTTCATTGCGCGAAACATCCACATTACCGCCTGTTGGCGGGCAGAAACCAACATTGGCCGTGCATGGGCTTTGATGCCCGCTCAGCGTCCAATAATCGTAATTCAGCCCTGTGCTCAATTCGAAAATACCTTGCGACAAGGTAATATCAGTAAAAGCACGCGCCTTCTGCATTCTGCCGGGAGGATTTGCACCGCGGTAGTTGTTGACTTTGTAGTCGTCGGAGGAATAGGCCGCACCGTATTCCCACCGGGCACTAAGCTCGTCCGTAATGTCGAAGCGGCTCGTATTGGTCACATCGAACCCATAGCCGTTGTCCCGCGTCTGACGCTGCCGGTATGAGCCACCAGTTGTGGGGTCATAAGACATGTCCGTGCGATTATAATAAGCGTTGATCTTCAGATCGATCCAGTCACTGTCAGGGTTATAGGTATAGTTGGCGGTGTAAGTGGAATTCGTTACACCCCACTCATAACCTGAAACCAGGAAGTTGTTCTTGTACCAGCGCGCACCAAGCTTCAGATCATGCACATCGTCAGGCTGGAAATGGAACTTCAGCAATCCTGAACCCGGCTTATTGCTGGCGTCAGGCGTATTATAGACACCATCGCCTCTTCGGTAATTCTCATGGTCGCTATAGCTGAACGCACCCATGATCGACGCCGTTCCAGACCCCGGAATATTTGTCCGCGCTCCACCGGCAATCATCCCCGAAAGGCCATAGCCATTATTCCCAGCCTTCATGATAGTCTTGACGCCCTGATCCTGTCCTTCAAGAACAACGTCTTCGAAATCAATGGTTCTGAAGTTGACGGCACCTGCAAGGGAACCCATGCCATGCGCGCCATTGACGGCACCACGCTCTGCACCCACGCCTGCCAAAAGGTTCGTATCGATGTAAAGCAATTCGCCGCCCGTTGACGCGTGGCCCGCCGTATTTCTGAACATTTGCGGGACACCATCGATCATGGTGTTGACGCGACCATCCGATTCAAAACCACGAATGTTGACCGCCACACCCGGCTGGCTTGATGATATGCGTGTGAATGTGCCCGGCATGGAACGAACAATCGCGTTCGCATCACCGCCATATTTTTCCTGAACGATATTGCCATCGATAACACTGACACCGCCCGGCGTCAGATAAGGTGCGTCCATATCGATACCAGCGCTGATGATGATCGGCTGAAGTTCGACTGCGCCCGGCGCCTTCTTGTCCTGAGACTTGTCGCTCGCTTCTGCATTCCGCTGAGTAGTGCTGACTGATTGCGCATGAGACGCGATAGTGCCAGCCATGAACGCGCTGTACGCCACGCCGATTAAAAGAATGCCGCAGTGTTTGGAGTGTATTTTCTTCACTGTTTCCTCGCAAAAGTGGAAATCAGTGGCTGGCTACCTGAGAGCTATTGCTTGCTGCTGATATGCGTGGTCGGCCTGCAAACATTGCAGTTTACAGACTGACAATTTTCAAAGGTAAAGATTTGCGACGATGACAATCACCGCAAATAAACCAGCATAGGCTACCCAGAACCCGTCCCCTTCGACAAAACGATGGAGCGCCGACTTCTGACTATCTTTGTTATACATGACATTACCCGCCGTCAGGGATTTCCCCCGCCGCAACTTCTAGTTAACATGATAGTTTTAGTCAAGTTAAATTCGGATACAAAAGCAGTGAAATATTCAGCCTCAACAGACCACAAATAATATCCCGCTTTGTCAAAATTCGTTGCGGCCCGCCCCCCACTTATGAAATGAGTTAGAAACACATCCCGAAAAGGGTGAAACGATTTTCGAACAAGATGCGTATTATAAAGAGCGCGGGAATTGATGCTTTGCAGCATTCTTTCACAAGGGTATTCTGCCGCACGCGTGATTGTTAAGGGCCAGTGAATGAACGAGAATTTCGTGTCAGTCGATGAAGAACAGGAGCGCGCGCGCGTCGCCTGGCTTTACTTCATCGGTGGCCAGACCCAGCAGGAAATTGCGCAGCGGCTCAACATTACCCGGCTAAAGGTCAATAAAATCATTGGACAGGTGCGGGAGTCCGGCCAGATCCAGATCAGTGTCAGCTTGCCACTGTCGGATTGTGTCGAGCTGGCAGAAAAAGTTGCAGCGCGCTATGGCCTCGCAGATGCCGTGGTTGTTCCTGACCTTAATGATTTTCTGGAGCAAAAACGCGTTATTGGTGAAGCTGCCGGAACCATGGCGGGGGAGCTGATTGACGGGCGCGACATGGGTGTGGGAATAGCATCCGGGCGAACACTGAGCTTTGCTGTGCGGAGTTTGCGCGCAAAACCCAAGCCCGAAAGCTGGGTGGTTGGGCTGACCGGTGGCGTCACCAGCGGCTCATCAACCAACACATTTGAAGTTGCGACAGATTTTGCCCGTGCGCTTGGTGTCGAGTGTCACTATCTGACCGCACCGATTTACTGCGCCAATCGCGAAAGCCGCAATGCGATCCTGTTGAGCGACGAGCTGACGGACGTGCTCGCCAGAACTGAAATCGCCGACATCGGCCTCGTATCCTGCGGACCACTGACTTCGGAAACATCGCTCACGCATATTCGCGTCGTAAAGGACAATCTTGATGCGGTGCTGAAACTTGGAGCCGTTGGAGAATTTCTGGGATATTTTCTTGATGCTCAGGGGCGCCCGATTAATCATTTTCTCAATGATTCAATCATTGCCCTGCCACCGGACAAGCTCAAACTCAAGCCGGCATCGGTTCTGGTTTCGGGCGGGCTGAATAAAATCCCGATTATCCGTGCCATTCTGCGCGGTGGTTATGTCAATCGCCTCGTCACCAATGAAGGCGTGGCGCGCGCGCTATTACAGGGGCCGCGTTAAGATACGGCCCCTGTTCTATTTGATTAAGCCTTGGCTTGAAGCGTTTCGGTCATGGCGCGCAACGTGACGAATGTCGAGGCCGCACCCGGATCGATGTGGCCGATTGAACGCTCGCCAAGCTTCGCTGAACGTCCGCGTCGAGATTCCATTGCAGCTGTCGCCTTCATGCCAGCTTCGGCACCATCGCGTGCTGCAATCAGCACGTCGAGCGTGGATTTGCCAACCTTTGCGGCCTCGCTTGCAGCCTCAACTGCCGGAACCCACGCATCGATCATCGTCTTGTCACCCGGCTCGGCTCGGCCCCGATCCTGGATGCCTTGCGAGGCCGCTGCAAGCCATTCGGTCATGCCGTTCCCGTCAAGGTTCAGACGGTTGCTGACTGCTGTCCCGGCACGCAGGAATGCCGTTGCATAGAGCGGACCCGACGAAGCGCCAACCGCATCCAGAAACGCCTTGGCCATGCGCTTGCAAATGGCTTCAATGGTTTCGTCGCCCTGCTCATCTTCGAGCGCATGCTGAACAGCCTTCCAGCCGATTTCCATGGTGATGCCATGATCGCCGTCACCAATTACGCCGTCGAGTTCCGATAGCCAGTTCTTCTCGGCAATGATCTGGTTGCCGACATTCATCATCATCGCCTTGAAAAGCGCGGGCGTCACATCACCATCGGTGATGAGTGCGCGCGGCGCGTCCGATGCCGTTTCCTTGTGTTCGGCTGCGCGTGCAGCCTTGCGGTGAGACGTCGGCTCGCGGTCGCCTGCCTGCACAGCACCCACGGTCAGCGCTGGCGTATGACATGGATGATCCAGAAGCGCCTGCAAAGTTGCATCGAGCTTCATCAGCGTCACCGACGCACCAGCCATTTCGAGCGACGTCGCATATTCACCGACCCATGAGGCATGGATCTGAACGTCCTTACCATCCAGAATCTGTTTCACGCGACGGAAGATCAGGTAAAGTTCAATATGCGTGGTCGCACCAAGGCCATTGACCAAAACCGCAACGCGGTTCCCCGCCTTGAGCGCCAGTTCTTCCACAACCGAGGCCATCAGTTCGTCGGTCACTTCATCGGCAGGCGCGAGCTTCTGGCGGCGGATGCCCGGCTCGCCATGCAGGCCCATGCCGATTTCCATCTCATCGTCGCCGATGGTGAAATTCGGCTTTCCAGTCTGTGGTAGCGAGCAAGGGCTTAGGGCTACGCCCATCGAACGAGTGGCCTCGTTGGCTGCCTGCGCCAGCGCTTCAACACGCGACAGGGGTTCACCCAGATCAGCAGCAGCACCTGCAACCTTGAACACGAAGAAATCACCGGCAATGCCGCGACGCTCCGACTTGCGATCAAGCGGAGCCGAGGCCACGTCGTCCGCAACCGCGACATGGCGCACGTCCATGCCATCCTGCGCGAGTTCTTCCGCAGCCATGGTGAAGTTGAGAACGTCACCGGTGTAATTGCCATAGAGCATCAGCACGCCAGCGCCGCCATCCGCAGCCCGTGCCGCTTCTGCAATATGGGCAGGCGATGGCGAAGCAAACACATTGCCCACCGCTGCAGCATCCGCAAGACCGCGACCGACATAACCCGCAAAGGCTGGTTCGTGACCAGAACCGCCGCCCACAACGATGCCAACCTTGCCTTCACGCGGACCATCGACTGCAACAACCGCGCGGCCCGTTTCGCCTTCAACGCGTAGAATGTCGGGATGCGCGCCGACCATGCCTTCGATCATTTCTGCAATGATGTTTTCCGGCGCGTTGATCAGCTTTTTGGTTTTGACTTGTTCACTCATAGTTTTAACTTTCTTAAACGCGTCGCTTGATCAATGGGCATCCCGGCGCAGATAACGACGCGATATGGCATCAAACGAGATTGCCAGCACGACGATTGCACCCGAAACAATGCCCTGCCAATAGGGAGAGACACCAAACAGAACGATAATGTTTTCAATAATAGCGATGATACCTGCACCGAGGATCGCGCCAATCGGGCTACCGATACCACCTGTTGTGGCAACGCCACCAATGACGGAAGCAGCAATTGGAGCCAGAACCCAGCTGTCGCCAATCGACGGCTGTGCCGTACCAAGACGCGCAACCATCAGCACACCTGCAAGACCTGCAATAGCACCGGCAGCGCCGAACACCATGAGACGTACACGATCCACACGAATACCCAGCATACGGGCGCCGTCGCGGTTGTTGCCGATGGCATACATGTAACGACCGAACGGTGTTTTCAGCATCACGAAGGTCGCTATCAACAGTACAAAAAACATGATGATGAATGGCACCGGAATGCCAAAGAGATCGCCACGACCAAGGAAATGCACTTCACGTGGGATACCAGTGATGGCAACGCCGCGCGTCAGCACCAGATTGGCGCCGCCAAAGATGCCCGCCGTACCGATAGTCAGCACCAGCGAATGCAGGCGGAGGAAGGTGACGAGGAAGCCGTTGAAAAGTCCAAGGCAAAGCCCAAGCAAAATCGCGAGGAACATTGCGCTATAGGGTTCAAAACCCATCCGCATCATTAAAATACCGGAAACAACGCCGCTCAGCCCACCAATCACGCCGAGTGACAGATCAAGCTCACCCAGCACCATCAGCATCGACTGGGCAATCGTGATGAGGCCAACAAAGGCCAGACCACGAGCAACAACTGACAGATTGTAAGGCGTCAGGAAGTATGGCGACAGGATTGCCGAAAGGGCAAAGATCACCAGCAGGGCAATAAAGACACCGGCAAGCGGCGTACGAATGAGATTGGAAAGGGGGTTAGTTTGCATCGGCTTTTACCTCTGTTCCAAAGATCGCGCCCACGAGTGTTTCATTGTTGGTATCGGTGGTGGAGAACTCACCGGTGATATGGCCGTTATGCATTGTGATGATACGGCTTGCGCATTTCTGCAATTCGTTGAGTTCCGAGGAGACGAGGATGACGCCCACGCCTTCTTCGGCGAGATTTTTCATGATGCGATAAATCTCGGATTTGGTACGGATATCGATGCCCTTGGTCGGCTCATCAAAGATCAGCACGCGCGGGCGCGTGGCCATTGAGCGGCCGATAATCGCCTTCTGCTGATTACCGCCGGAAAGCTGCGAGATGCGCTTGCCCATTCCGGACGTGCGGATACCGTAATCATCGATGATCTTCTGCACGATATTGCGCTCACGACTATCGCTGATGCCCAGCTTGCCGCTGGTCAGCGACAGCACCGAAATACCAATATTCTCGCGCAGCGACAGTAACGGCAGAATGCCGTGATGTTTTCGCTCTTCGGAAAGATAGAGCATGCCGCTTGAAACCGAGCGCGATGTATCGTTGAGTGTCCAGCTTTCGCCTTCGACCTTCACGGTGCCTGCTTTGGCTTTGAGAAAACCGAAGATCGTCTGCATCACTTCGGAGCGTCCTGCTCCGACCAGACCGGCGAAGCCGAGAATCTCACCTTTGCGAAGATCAAAACTGATGTCTTCAAAACGCGATCCCGAAAGCCCGCGCACTTCCATAATGGTTTCAGTGGTAGGCTTGGACGGGCGGAAATGTTCGTCAAAGGAAAGATCGCGGCCAGACATGGCGCGGATCAGATCGGATTCGGTGACGTTTTTGATATGGCCGCTTTCAATCTTCGTACCATTACGAAGAACCGTATAATCATCGCCGATCTGAAAGACTTCTTCCATTTTGTGGCTGATGAAAACAATCGCATGATCGCGGTCAAGAAGACCACGAATGACCTTGAAGACACGCTCGACTTCAACACGCGTCAGCGATGAAGTCGGTTCATCAAGGATCAGTACCTTCATCTGTTCATTGGTGCAGGCGCGCGCAATCTGCAGAAGCTGCTGATCAGACACGGAAATATTCGTAACCAGATCGTCTGGCCGCGCTTCAATGCCGAAACGGTCGAGATAGGATTTCGCTTCTTCCATCAACGCCTTGCGGTTGACGATAAAGCCGCCATGACCGGTTCGGTTAAACGGCATGAACAGGTTTTCCGCAACGCTCATCTGTGGGAACAGCGTCAGCTCCTGCGGAACATAAGCGACATTCTTATAGAGCGAAGGATCGGCAACCGGATCGCGGCCATCGATCAGCACCTGACCGCGCGAAGCGCTGTCGGTTCCGGTCAGAATTTTTACAAGTGTGGATTTACCGGCGCCGTTTTCGCCAGCAAGAATATGCGTGCGACCCAGCTCGATTTTCAGGTCAACACCATCCAGCGCGGTTACGCCCGGAAAGTCCCGGCCTAATCCGCTTGTTTCAAGATAAGCCATGATGGACACCTTGGAAAACTATCGGTGCGTGTCCGGCATGCTGCCGGTCAAAGCCGATAGGACAGGAAAGAATGGAGCACGGGAGAACCCGTGCTCCTGCAACAAGATCGGACCTGAACGGGATCAGATCAGTTGCCTACATTTTCCTTGGTCAGGAATGCATTGCCGGTGTCGATATAACCCGGAACCGGAGCACCGGTTGCCTGTGCCCAGAGCGTCATCACCGACCAGTAACCCTGAAGTTCAGGCTGCGATGCGGACGAACTGTCAGCCACACCATTGCGGATCATTTCGAGCATTTCCGGCAGATTGTCGAGACCGACCAGCGTAACCTTGCCCTGCTTGCCAGCTTCAACGATTGCCTGACCGATACCAATCGGGCCAGCCGCATCCGAAGCAACCCAGCCCTTGAGGTTCGGGTTGGCCTGCATAATGGCCGCTGCCTGCTGCTGAGCGATTTCGATGCTGTCATTGTCGATGCCTTCAGCAACGACCTTGATGCCCGGATGCTCCTTGAACACTTCACGATGACAATCAGCACGGATCGAATGGTTTGGTGCAGTTGGCACGCCCATCATGATTGCGACTTCGCCTTCACCGCCCAGCACTTCGACCAGACGACGAGCTGCAATCTTGGCCTGCTCGCAGAAATCTGAACCGATATGGGTGATGCTCATGCCTTCAGGCGGCACGGAATCAAACAGCACCAGCGGAACTTTCTGGTTCTGCGCTTCTTCAAGCGAGGCGCGATTGCCCGATGGATCGAGCAGATCGAGTGCGAGACCGTCCGGACGGGTTGCAAGTGCACTGTCGATAATCTGGTTCTGCTGAACAACGTCTGCGCTCTGTGGTGCTGAGTAGACGATTTCAACATTGGCGCCGGTCTGCGCCTTAAGGGCGGCAGCGGCCTGCTGCGCGCCTTCATTCACCTTATCGAACCAGGGATGAACAACCTTTGGCACGATGACGAAGCGATAGCTGTCTTTTTTGACAGTACCCGGCGCGTCCTGCGCCATGACCGAAACAGGCAACGAAAAGGCAGCAACAGCCGCCAGCAAAGCAAGCTTTTTCATATATTCCTCCCTTGGAAATCAGACGAAACTTCCTCCCGCCTGACTGCTTGAAAGATCACCCGGGAAGGCTCCTCTGCCTCCAGCCCATAGCGAACTCGACTCCTGAATACAGATGTATAATTAAAATTACAAGAGTAATTATCTACTCAATGAGGAGGTGTGGATAGCCGCCCACGCGGCACTTTGAACAAAGCGCCGGAGGAGCTGATTGATCTCAAGGAGCAAAAAGAGACAAAAAGACGTGCGAAATCAGCGGTCGGCTTGCGCCCACCACCGATCAAAATTCATGGACTATTTTTACGGGATTAGCTCGTAAACGCGTCTGCTTTTGGGGTCACGACCTTTGCAGTAACGCCGGAATCGCTCGATCTGATGACCAGGTTCGCACCCACCAGGATTTTGACAGGCGGCTGCGTTTCAGCTGTGTTGATCAGATCGTCCAGAACAGTCACAGCAAGATTGCCGATCTTACGCTTGGAGACTTCAACGGTTGTAAGGCCCGGCTCCATGGTCGCACTTTGCGGCAAATTATCGAAGCCGATGACAGAAACGTCGTCTGGAATACGAAGGCCCTTACCCTTCAACGCCCGAATGAAGCCATAGGCGATGATATCATTCGTGCAGAAATAGCACTCGGCCAGATCGAGCCCCGAATGCAGCATCGCACAGGTATCACGATGCGCACCCTCATAAGTCGATTCGACCGAGAGAATGTCACGCTCCTGAACGTTCAGGTCCAGACGTTGCATATTCTTGAAAAACGCATCGCGGCGAAGACGGAAATTCGTCGTTTCAGTATGACTGGCAACAAAACCAATCCGCGAAAAGCCAAGCTGCTTGAAACGCGACAGAACCTTGAAGACGGCATCCTCATTGTTCATGTCGACGAAGTTGGCTTCAATGACTTCATAAAACGTATCGATGAAAACCGTGGGCAGACCGAGCCCCTGAATCATGTGGATATCTGCCGCCGAAAGCTCGGTCCCAAGCGCGATCACGCCTCGGATCGGTGCACCAGCCAGCGATTCAGCAACCGCACTGATCGGCTGCCCTTCAAAACTGACCACTTCAAGCGTGTAGTTGCGGCGCGTCGCTTCCGACGACATGCCATCAATATAATCAGAGACGAAAATGCTGTGATCGCGATTAACTGTTTCACCATGCTTGGCAATCTTCAGAAAGCGGATCGTCTCCCCACCGCCCGTCCCGGTTTTGGCCGCGCGCGGCACATAATTGAGGCGGGATACCGACTCAAGAACGCGCGCTCGCGTTTCTCCTGAAATCTCGCCTTTGCCATTCAGAACAAGCGAAACCGTTGCGGGCGAAACACCTGCGTTCTCGGCAATATCTCTGATCGTAAAGGACTTTTTCCTTTTCATGTTTTCCGGGTAACACTTCGATATTGGGGGCAAACTGAGTTGTCGTTTAGTAAACAGAAGCGCTGTGATTTAAAACGATTAGGGTAATTCCCTGTGTTAGGCAACCATAATTCCCCGACAATGCGCTTGACAACCCCCAAGCTTATGTTCATTTATTTAGTGAATAACAGTTTTGTTTACTAAACATGGGAGGAGGAGACCATGCAGAAAACAAGCAATCAGCTTGCTATGCTTGTTGTCATCAATCTCGGATTGCTCGTGCTTGGCGCGTATATTTCGGGAGGATCTTTCCTATCCCTGTTCAATCTGCAGTCGATGGCGGGTCAGGTGCCTGAACTCGGGTTGCTGGCAATCGGCGTCATGCTGGCTATGTGCGCTGGCAATGGCGGGATCGATCTTTCGGGTATTGCGCTGGCCAACCTTTCCGGTGTGCTTTCAGCCGTCATCGTTTCGATGTTCATCTCAAGCGCCGAAAACCAGCTTGGCTTCAGCCTTGCCTTCATTGGACTGGCACTGGTGATCGGTCTTGCGGGCGGCATCGTCAATGGAATCCTGATTGCGCGCTTCAACATCACGCCAATCCTCTGCACGCTTGGCACGCAGATGGCGTTTACGGGTCTTGCCGTTGTTGTCTCTGGCGGTCGCGCTGTCATGGTCGGCAGCCCCGATCTTCTGTCGCGCATCGGCAATGACATGTTCCTCGCCGTGCCAATCAGCTTCCTGATCTTCATAGCGGTTGCCCTGCTGATCGCAGCGGTCGTGCGCTTTACCCCATACGGCTACTGGCTGATGCTGATGGGCACCAATCCGAAAGCCGCTGTCTTCGCTGGTTTCCCGCGCAATGGCGTGCTGATTGCGACCTATGCAACGAGCGGATTTCTGGCAGCGATTGCAGGCATCATCATTGCAGCACGCAACGTCAACGTGAAGTTCGACTATGGCAGCTCGTATCTGCTGGTCGCCATTCTCATCGCCGTCATGGCGGGCGTGAAGCCTGAAGGTGGTTATGGCCGTGTCATCTGCGTGGTGCTGAGCGCTATTGCTTTGCAGCTTATGTCCAGCCTGCTCAACTTCGGCGGCCTTTCCAACTTCGTCCGCGATTTCGCCTGGGGCTTGCTGCTGCTCGCCTTCCTTGCAATCGGCAAATACGACATCGCGGGATTCTTTACCCTCGGCAATCGCCAAAAGGGAAATATCGGTGCTCAACCCTCAGGCACCCGAACATAGACATTGGGGGAATGTTAGCGTGGAGGAAATCATGAAATCAGTAACGAAGAAACTGCTCGCTGGAACCGTCATTGGCGCAGCGATTGTCGCTGGCAGCGCAAGCGCGCTCGTCGCACAGGAAAAGCCGGTTATCGCAACGGTCGTCAAGATCAGTGGCATTCCTTGGTTCGACCGTATGAACACAGGCGTTGAAGCCTATCAGAAGGCCAATCCTGATGTGGTCGCTACGCAGAGCGGACCAGCAACGGCAGACGCAGCACAGCAGCTTCAGATTGTACAGGACCTCGTTGCCAAGGGCGTTAACGCACTTGCAGTCGTCCCAATGGATCCGGCTGTTCTTGAAGGCACCTTCAAGCGCGCCATGGAACGTGGCATCATTGTTGTGACGCATGAAGCCGACAACCAGGTCAACACGATGGCTGACGTCGAAGCCTTCGATAATGCCGATTACGGCACAGCACTCAATGAGCGTCTCGCAGAATGCATGGGCAAGAGTGGCAAGTGGACCACTTTCGTTGGCTCGCTCGGTAGCCGTACGCATATGCAGTGGGTTGGCTCGGCTGAAGAAAATGCCAAGAAATATGCTGACATGCAGCTCGTCGATCCGAACAACGAATCCTTCGACGATGCCAACGGCACCTATGAAAAGGCCAAGGAAATCCTGCGCAAGCATCCTGACCTGAAGGGCTTCCAGACTTCTGCCGGTAACGACGTTCTCGGCGTTGGCCGTGCGATCGACGAAGCCGGCCTGAGCGGTAAGGTTTGCCTCGTCGGCACCGGCCTTCCGAACCCGTCGGCAGATCTGCTTGAATCCGGCGCCATCACCGCAATCGGCTTCTGGGATCCGCAGAAGGCTGGCATGGCGATGAATGCGGTTGCCAAGCTCCTGCTCGAAAAGAAGGAAGTTACGGAAGGCACCGATCTCGGCGTTGAAGGCTATAACAAAGTCAGCGTTAAGAAGGGTGCCGGTGAAGGCCTTCTCGTGATCGGCAACGGCATGGTTATTGCTGACAAGGCGACCTACAAGGAACACCTGTTCTAGGCGTTACGCACAGGTAGCCTGACCATCGTGCGTGGACATCGTTCAGCCTCGCGCGATGGTTTCAAAAACCCGGATGCAGCCCCCGCTGCATCCGGGCACCTGGACCAAACAAACCATCAAAAAATCAAGACATTAGCGCGTGGCGAACGAAAGCCAACCGGTCCTACAGCCAGCCCAATCGCTTTGGCGAGCGGTGCGGCGACAAAGGAATTTAACGTGTCAACTACAACGACGAATGGGACGAGCAACGACCGGTCGCCGGATCGTTTTCTCGAACTGCGCAACATCCATAAGCGGTTTGGCGGCGTTCACGCGCTGCGCGGCATTGATCTGACAATCGATCTTGGCCAGGCCTACCACCTGTTGGGTGAAAATGGCTGCGGCAAGAGCACGGTCATCAAGATCATGTCCGGCGCACATGCACCCAGCGAAGGCGAAATCATTCTTGATGGCAAAACCTATACTTCGCTGAACCCGATCCAATCGCTGGCAGCCGGTATTGAAACTGTCTATCAGGATCTGTCACTTATCCCCAATCTGACCGTCGCTGAAAACGTAGCGCTGAATGAGCAGCTCGTTGAAGGCAATGGCCGACTGTTCCGCAGCGTCAAGCTTTCTCAGCTCCGTGAGACTGCAGAACGGGCATTGAGTACGGTTGGTCTGCCAACCGACAAAGCCTTCCTGAACACAATCGTTTCCGAGCTGCCGCTTGCCATGCGCCAGCTGGTTGCCATTTCCCGCGCCATTGCAACGCGCGCCAAGCTTGTCATCATGGATGAGCCGACCACATCGCTGACCCGTCGCGAAGTGGATAATCTGATTGAAGTTGTAGAACGCCTGCGCGCAGAACGCGTCGCCGTACTTTTCGTGACCCACAAACTCGATGAATGCTATCGCATCGGCGGCAATGCGGTTGTCTTCCGCGATGGCCAGTGCGTGGCACAGGGCCCGATCGAAAACTACACCAAAAAGCAGCTCTCCGAGCTGATGATCGGCAGAGAAATTGATGCCGAGCGCTATCGCACGGCACAGCCCGGCGATGCCGAACTGCTTAAACTCGACAGCCTTACCGCATCGGGCTTCAAGGACATTGGCTTTACCCTTCGTAAGGGTGAAATCCTCGGCATTACCGGCCTTGCAGATTCCGGACGCAACGAGCTGGCCATGGCAATCACCGGCGTTGTACCTGCTGATAGAGGTTCAATCCGCCTCGAAGGTCAGAAGACCGAAGTTAAAAGCCCGGCGGAAGCCATCGAGCGTGGCATTGGCTATGTGCCGGAAGACCGCCTTGCAGAAGGCCTATTCCTCGATAAATCGATCTTTCAAAACGAGATCGCTCTGATCTTCAGAAAGCTCTGCAACAGCCTTGGCATCGTCGATCAGAAACAGGGCCGCAACATCGCCGCCTCGCTCATGAAAGAGATGCGGCTGAATACAACCAATCTCGACCTGCCAGTTGGCGCGCTTTCGGGCGGCAATCAGCAGCGCGTTTTGATTGGTCGCTGGCTGAGCATTGGCCCGAAGCTGCTCGTGCTGCACGGTCCGACCGTCGGCGTCGATGTGGGATCAAAAGACACGATTTACCGCGCAATTCAGGCGCTGGCCGAAGCTGGCATGGGCCTCATCATCGTCAGCGATGACCTGCCGGAGCTTCTGCAGAATGCCGATCGCATTCTCGTCATGAACTCAGGCAGCATCGTCGCAGAACTGGATGCTGCACAGGCCACCGAAGATCAGCTCTATCAAGCCATGATGTCGTCGCAGAAGGAAGTTGCCTAATGAGTGCGTCGCAGTATCAACAGGATCTGGGCCCAAATAACTTGGGGACCGCCCAATCCTTCAAGTTGGGTGACTTCATTCGCAGGCGCCCGGAATCGATCACCTTCTTCCTGCTCGTGGCAATCTGCACGATTGTCTCGATCATCAACCCTGCATTCCTGCAAGCCTCGACGCTGATCGATATTGGCCGTGCCAGTGTGGTGATGGGCCTGTTTGCGCTTGGCGTCTTCATCATTCTCGCCGCTGGCGGCATTGATGTTTCCTTTACGGCGATTGCCGCCACGACAGTCTATTCGCTGACGCTTCTGGTGCAGTCCTATATGCCGGAACTGCCGATCATCTTCATCATTCTGATGGCGATTGCTGGTGGCATTTTCCTTGGTGTTCTCAACGGTCTGCTGGTGCATTACCTCAATGTGCCGTCATTGATCGTCACCATCGGCACGCAGTATCTCTTCCGTGGCTTCCTGCTGGCTTTCGTCGGCACGGTCTGGATCATGTCCCTGCCTCCGACAATGGGTGCTTTCGGTCGCCTCCCACTGTTCCAGTTTGAATCGGCAACCGGCGCCACCATCACCATGCCATTCTACTTTCTGGTGCTGCCTGCGGCTGCAATCCTGACCTGGTGGATATTGAACCGCACTTTGATGGGCCGCGCGATTTTTGCGATGGGTGGTAACAGCCAGATCGCAAGCCGTCTCGGCTATAATCTGCGCACCATCCATATCTTCCTGTTCGGCTATGCAGGTGGTCTTGCCGGACTTGCAGGCATCATCCATGTCTGCGCCAATCGCCAGTCGAGCCCTTTCGACTTTGTTGGCACAGAAATTGCGGTTATCGCCGCTGTGGTTCTCGGTGGCGCGCGCATAACCGGCGGCACCGGCACCGTCTTCGGCACCCTTCTCGGTGTTCTGCTCATCACCGTCATCAACAGTGTTCTGGTGCTCGTCGGCATCCCCAGCACATGGCAGCGTCTCGTCGTCGGCTGCTTCATCCTGCTGGCTGCTGCCTTCTTCGTCACCCGCCAACGCAAGAAATAACCCGATACTCTCAAGAGGAAATCATGAAGAAATTCCTGAACGATCCCGTCAATTTCGTGGATGAGATGCTCGAAGGCATCTATCGGGCACATCCCGAGCTTACCTTTGTCGATAATGACAAGCGTTGCATGGTCACAGCCAATACCAAATCCGGCAAGGTCGGCATTGCAACAGGCGGCGGCTCCGGCCACCTGCCGCTGTTCTTGGGCTATATCGGCGAAGGCATGATCGATGGCGCGGCTGTCGGCGGCGTCTTCCAGTCGCCAAGCTCGGAACAGATGTATCAGGTCACCAAGGCTATCGATCAGGGCGCTGGCGTTCTCTACATCTATGGCAATTACAGCGGCGACATTATCAATTTCGATATGGCTGCAGAACTTGCCGATCTTGATGGCATTACCGTCAAGCAGGTTGTCGGCAATGATGATGTGGCGTCCTCGGTTGTCGGTGAGGAACACAAGCGTCGTGGCGTTGCCGGTATCTTCTTTGTTTACAAAGCAGCCGGTGCCGCCGCCGCCAACGGCCTGTCGCTTGATGAAGTGACGCGTCTTGCCGACAAGGCACGTTTGCGCACCCGCACCATGGGTGTTGCTCTTTCGAGCTGCGTTGTGCCGGAAATCGGTCACGCAACCTTCTCCATCGGCGAAGATGAAATGGAAATCGGCATGGGCATCCATGGCGAACCCGGCATCAGCCGCAAGAAGCTTGCCAGTGCAGATGCGGTTATCGACGAACTGATGGAACGCATTTTCGCCGAACAGACCTATGCCAAGGGCGATGAAGTAGCCGTGCTGGTCAATGGTCTCGGCGGCACGCCACTGGAAGAACTTTACATCATGTTCCGCCGCGTTTCGCAGCTGTTTGATGAGCGTGACGTCAAGGTCAAGCATGTCTGGATCGGCGAGTTTGCCACGTCCATGGAAATGGCTGGCGCATCGGTTTCCGTGCTGCATCTGGATGAAGAACTGGAGCCGTTGGTTGCTGCTTCCGCTAACACCCCATTCTTCAAGCATTTTGCGGGTTGAGGTGCAGTCATGAACGTCATTAAAGCATCTGATCTGATCAATCTCTTCGACAGCTGGAAGCAGCTTTTTGCAGAACAGCGCGAATTCCTTATCGCGCTGGACGGCAAGGTTGGCGATAGCGATCTCGGCATCACCATGAGCAAGGCCTTTGCAGCGGCTGCGGAAGCAGCACATGCGGAAGGTGAGGCTGCAGGCGTCGCCAAGCTTCTGCGCACCGCTGGCGCCACCATGGCCCGCGTCGCGCCATCAACCATGGGTACGCTGACCGCAACCGGCTTCCTGCGTGCAAGCAAGGCCTGTGACGGTATCGACGAACTGGGAACTGCAGAGATTGCCGCTTTCTGGCGTGCTTATCGCGATGGCATTGCCGAACGCGGCAAGGCAAAGGTTGGTGACAAGACGCTTCTGGATGTGCTTGATCCAATCGCCGTAACGCTTGAAGCACAAGCATCAGCGGGTGCCTCACTTACTGATGCGCTTGCAGCCGCCGCCAAAGCTGCCGAAGATGCGCTTGAAGCGACTAAAACGATGGTTGCCCAACACGGCAAGGCCGCAGCTTTTCAGGAAAAGACCATCGGTCTTCAAGACGCAGGCGCAACCGTCGGCATGCTGCTGATTACCAGCATGTCGGCTTTTGTCTCGGCAAACTAAAAGCGAATAGTTCTTAAGACAGAAGAAGCCCCGCGCTATGCGTTCGGGGCTTCTTTCATTCCATTACGGATTCGCTTGATGACGGTGAGGATCAGAAGCGCACACAGCACCGGCTGCAACCAGAACATCCATTGCGGCAGAATGCCATCAATGGCAATCCAGGCACCAAGCACACCAAAGACCACAGCGCGGTCGCTCTTGCCCATCGGACCATCATAGCGGCGACTTGATCCAAGCGAGGTTGCCGTCACACCGACAAATTCGGTCAAGGTTGCGATAAAGATAATCGCGAAAATCCAGAGCGCCGAAAACGGTGCGATGATTGCAAAAGGCGCATAGAGCGCCGCGTCGGAAATCACATCGCCGATTTCGTTGAGATAGGCACCCAGCATAGATTTCTGGCCATGCTCGCGCGCCAGCATGCCATCAACTGCATTGAGCGCCATGCGCAGAAAAAGCCAGACCGGCACCAGCGCAAACCAGATCGCATTCCCGTTCAGCCCAAGAAACGCACCAAGAACAATTGAAACCAGTGCAGCTGCAATCGTGACCTGATTGGCCGTCACACCTTTTGCTGCAAGCTGCACGACAAGAGGTCTCAACAAGTTCTGGAAACGGGACTTAAGTTGATAAACAGACATAAGAAACTTTCGGGAAACTTTTGGAAATGACGATTATGTAGAAATCAGCTATTTGCGACCGGCCTTAGCTCGTTTATTCAAACATTCTATTCTACTCAATAGTAATTGGGTCGAATAACCTGGAGTTCATCCCGAAAAATGGGAGAAGGCCTGTTGAGAGGAGAAATGATGAGCCAGCGCACAGAATTGCCGGGGCATGAAGCGGCGTCACATCGTGAGCCGCAAGAATCCCATTTCGTCACCCATGACGGCACTTCGCTGTTCTATCGTTTCTGGCCTGCCCGCTCTGAAAAGCCGAAGGGCGTTATCGTTCTGCTACATCGCGGCCATGAGCATAGCGGACGTGTGAGCCATCTCGTCGATGAGCTTGGCCTTGATGATTATGCGTTCTATGCCTGGGATGCGCGCGGCCACGGAAACTCTCCGGGCGTGCGCGGCTTTTCGCCGTCCTTCGGCGCGTCGATCCGCGATCTTGATAGTTTCGTTGCCCATATCCGCAATGAAACCGGCGTAAGAAACGAAGACGTGGCGCTGATTGCGCAGAGCGTCGGCGCCGTTCTGGCGAGCGCATGGGTGCATGACTATGCGCCCAATATCCGTGCGCTTGTCATGGCGTCGCCGGCCTTCGACATCAAGCTTTATGTGCCTTTCGCCAAAGAGGGCATCGCGCTTTGGCAAAAACTCAAAGGCACGTTCTTCGTCAATTCCTACGTCAAACCGCAGTTTCTGACCCATGATCGGGAGCGCATTGAATCCTATCGCACCGATCCGTTGATTACACGGCCAATCGCCTCGCATATTCTGCTTCAGCTTTATGAGGCGGCAAAGCGCGTGGTGGATGATGCGCGGGCGATTACCGTTCCGACACAGCTTCTCATTTCCGGCAGCGATTTTGTCGTGCGACCAACGCCACAGCATCGCTTTTTTGAGAACCTCGGCAGCCGCATTAAAGAGCGCCATGTGCTCAAAGGTTTTTACCATGACACGCTGGGTGAACGGGATCGCAAACCGGCTCTCGCGCTGATCCACGATTTCATCGAGGCGCGTTTTGCGGAAGCACCACAACGCGCCGATCTGACGGATGCGCATATTGCAGGCCATACGCGCGATGAGGCTGACAAACTATCAAGCCCGCTACCGCTGCTTTCACCGCGCGGGCTTTATTGGGCGTCGACGCGCGCGTCTATCGGCTTTGGCTCGCTTTTGTCGGAAGGTCTGAAAGTTGGTCGCCGCACCGGTTTCGATTCAGGCTCCACGCTTGATTATGTCTATGAGAATGAAGCACGAGGCTTGGGCCCCGGCGGCAAGCTCATCGACAAGCAGTTTCTGGAAGCCATCGGCTGGCGCGGCATTCGCCAGCGCAAAGTGCATCTTGAGGAATTAATCAGACACGCCATCAGGCGGCTTGAAAGCGAAGGTCGATCGACCAATATCCTCGACATTGCCTGCGGCCATGGCCGCTATGTGATTGATGCGGTGGTGCGTGCAGGCGAATTGCCGGACAGCATTCATCTTCGCGATTACTCGCCGATCAATGTGCTGGCTGGCCGCAAGCTCATCAAGGATCGCGGTCTTGAAGCAATCGCTCATATGGAAGAAGGCGATGCGTTCAACGAGGAAAGTCTGGCAACTGTCACACCACAGCCAGACCTTGCGATTGTTTCGGGGCTTTATGAGCTTTTCCCGGACAATGCGCTCATTAACCGGTCGCTTTCGGGCCTCGCCCGTGTGCAGAAGCCGGGCTCACTGCTCATTTACACCAATCAGCCATGGCATCCGCAGCTTGAAATGATTGCGCGCGCGCTCACGTCACATCGCGGCGGTGAGGCATGGGTGATGCGCCGTCGCGCGCAAGGCGAAATGGATCAGCTCGTCGAAAAGGCGGGCTATCGCAAAATCGAACAGCGCACCGATCAATGGGGCATCTTTACCGTATCGATTGCCGAACGCATCGGAGACGCTGAAGCGTGACCACGCAATTGACGGAGCTTGATGGTTTCTCGCGGCGGCCTGTGATCCACCGCGCAATCGCTTGGCTTCTGTTTCTTGGACCGTTTTTCTATCTGACCTATGGCACGGCCAACTGGCTCGCATCGCGGCAAGGTCATGTGCCGAACCTTGCTTTCGGATGGGAAAGCCAAGTTCCGTTCATCGCGTGGAGCATAGTTCCCTATTGGTCAGTGAATCTGTTTTATGTGATAGCGCTCTTCGTCAATGACAGTCCGGAACAGGTGGACCGGCTGGCAAAGCGTTATCTCACCGCACAGATTATCGCGGTTCTTTGCTTCGTCGCTTTTCCGTTGACCGCAACCTTCGTAAAACCGGCAACAGCCGGTCTTCCGGGTTTCATGTTCGACTTGCTGGGCGGCTTCGACAAACCCTTTAATCAGGCGCCCTCGCTGCATATCGCGCTGTTGATCATCATCTGGGATCAGATGCGCCGCGTGATGGGCGATGTAATGCTTGTGGTCTGGCATGTCTGGTGTCTGCTGATCGGATTATCGGTGCTAACCACCTATCAGCATCACGCCGTCGATATTCCGGCAGGGGCTTTGCTGGGGCTGTTTGCGCTGTGGCTATTCCCGCGCAGCGGTCCTTCGCCTCTAGCAGAGTTTCAGTTCACATCAGACCCCAAAGCCAGAAGGATCGGGTTCTGTTATCTGGCGGGTGCAATCCTGTTTCTGGTGCTCGCCATCCATGGCCTGACCATCACCGGCTATGCAGTTTTCTGGCTCTGGCCTGCAACTGCACTGGCCATCGTGGCGCTTGGCTATTTCGGTGCAGGTGCTGGCATTTTCCAGAAGCAGACAGATGGATCGGTCAGTCTCGCAAGCCGCTGGCTTCTTTGGCCCTACCGGTTTTTTGCCCGGCTGAATGTACGGTTCTGGACACACAAGCTGCCGCCGCATGTCGAGCTTGCCGACGGGGTGTTTCTCGGACGTTTTCCGAAAGCCGCAGAACTTTCTTCCTTTGCCGCCGTCATCGATCTTGCCGCTGAAATGGTGCCGCCATCCCATTCTATCGAATGGAAGAGTTTCGGCACGATTGATCTGATCGCGCCGTCATCCGAAAAAGTGCAACTGGCCTCCAATGCCGTTGAAGCAGCACGCCATCACGGCCCGGTTCTTGTCTGCTGCGCGCTTGGTTTTCAGCGTAGCGCAACGGTTGCGGTGGCGTGGTTCGTCTCTACTGGCCGTGTCGCCAATGCGCGAGAAGCCGAGGTGCTGATCCGCGCAAAAGGCTGGCCGGTGCATCTGCATTTGGCGGAGGAGCTGACATGAATTCTCCGGCAGCGTCCATAGCAATTGTTCTGCGCCGCAATGCCTTTCTCGGCATCGTTGTCGCCGTGGCTTTGCTTGCGGTCGTGCCCTTCATGCGCCCGGTGCATGATCTGGCCTTCTGGCTGATCTGGCCGCTTTTGTTGGTAAGCGCATTGATCGTGCTGGGTATCGCTGCGCATCTCCTGTTCGATGCAGCACTTTTCAAGCTGATCGCCGGTTCCGGTGAAACGGGCTTGGGTGAGGTAGACAGCATTCTTGAGCGCATGGGTTTGCGCTCCAATGACGGCGTGGTCCGTCCACTTGCAAAAAGGATAGAAGGCTCGCGACGCATCATGGGGCGTCTGCGGTTCTTCATGGGGCTGGGTATCGTACTTTTCATTCTGCTGGCCACGGTGCCATTGGGTCAGGGGCTGTAACATGCGGGAACTGATCCGCCATCAGGTGCAATCGACGTTCGGTTCATTTCTGGCAATCCTGTCGCGCGGGATTACAGGCGTGCGGCCCATCTGGAGCGGCACCGGTCCGTCGCGCAATCAGCGCATCTATTTTGCCAACCATACAAGCCATGGCGATTTCATCCTGCTTTCTTCCTGTCTTGATCAGGAAGAACGCGCGCGTACCCGTGCTGTTGCAGGCGCCGATTACTGGCGGGGCAACCGCGTGCGTCAGTTCATGGCCGAAGTTCTGTTGCGCACCGTGCTTGTCGAACGCAACTGGGTGGAACGCACGCAAGACCCGATGGAAGTGATGCTGAAAGCGCTGGCCGATGGTCATTCACTCATCATCTTTCCCGAAGGCACACGCAACATGACCGATGAAGCGCTGCTACGCTTTCGTTCCGGCATCTACAATCTGGCGCTGGCGCGCCCCGATGTCGAACTGGTGCCGTGCTGGATCGAAAACATGTCGCGCGTGCTGCCCAAGGGCGCCATGCTGCCGGTGCCGCTTCTTTGCCGTGTCATTTTCGGTGCGCCGGTGCAGCTTGGCGAGGGTGAGGACCGCAAGGAATTTCTCGCCCGCGCCCGTCAGAGCCTTCTCGATATTCAGCCCCAGAATGGTAATCACTCATGAGTGAAACGACCCGATTATTCCTTGGCCTCATGGGCGTTCTGATAACGGCAAGCGCCGTTGCCGGTGTTCTTTCATGGCGCGCGCCGAAGCCGCTTTCATCCACGCTGGTCAATCTCAATGCCCGCATCAAAGCATGGTGGATTATGGTCGGCGCTATGTGTATCGCCTTCCTGTTCGGGAAGGGTGGCGTGATCGTGCTGTTTGCGCTGATATCGTTTGCCGCCCTGCGCGAATATGCGACGCTGACGCAGACACGACGCGCCGACCATCGCGTGCTGCTCGGCATGTTCCTGCTGGTCATTCCGGTGCAATATTATCTGATCTGGATTGACTGGTATGGGCTCTATTCCATCTTCATCCCGGTCTATTGCTTCCTCGCCATGCCGGTTCTGACAGCCCTTTCCGGGGACACGTCGCGCTTTCTGGAGCGTATCAGCGAGCAGCAATGGGGCATCATGCTCTCGGTCTATTGCATCAGCCATGTGCCAGCGCTGATGACACTGGACATTCCGGGCTTTGAAGGCAAAAAATTGCTGCTGATCGCGTTTCTGGTGGCCACCGTGCAGGGCAGCGATGTGCTGCAGTATATTTTCGGAAAGCTGTTTGGAAAACATCGCATCGCGCCCAGCATATCACCGTCCAAAACCTGGGAAGGGTTTGTCGGCGGTGTCGCGAGCGCCTCTCTTCTGGGAGCCGGTCTAGCCTGGCTGACGCCGTTTTCCCCTGTGCAGGCTGGCGCCCTTGCGGCCACATCATGCATCATGGGTTTCTTCGGTGGGCTTGTTGCCTCCGCCATCAAGCGCGATCGCGGCGTCAAGGACTGGGGCCATATGATCGAAGGACATGGCGGAATGCTCGACCGTGCCGACAGTCTCGTCTTCTCGGCGCCAGTGTTCTTCCACATTGTGCGCTACTTCTGGGCGTAACTCTCACATTCCCGAATGTGACGAAACAAAGCCGCTGAAACCCCGGATACAGTAAAAACTTGTTACCCCGATTAGCAGGTCTTTATTTCGCGATGCCTTTTATGACCTTTAAGCCTTTCAGGGCGGGTTCCGTTTCGCCGGACTCGCTCTATCTGTTTGCCCGGATGGGAAATGCAAAAGAATTGAAAGGTTGAAACGATGAAAAATGCAGGTATCTGCGCTTTTATTCTGGCATCGGTCACCGCAGGCAGCGCCATGGCGCAAGGCCAGGCCACACAGCAGATGACACCGGAAGCGCTCTATAAAGCAGCACAGAACCAGCTGGGTATCGTCGAATATTGCAAGGACAAAGGCTTCGCGACACAGGACGACATCGACAGCCAGCAGTCCATCATGAAGATTATGCAGGCACCAGCCGACAAGTCTGGCCTTGAAGAAGCACAGGCGGCCGGCAAAAAGGGCGTTGTCCAGTCAATGGGTCAGGAAACCGACGTTGAAGACTATGCCAAGACGTCTGGCAAGAGCGTCGAGCCTTTCTGCCAGCAGATCACAACGGCCATCAAGCAGGCCGCGGCTCAGTTGCCGAAATAAGGCTTTGCTCCTTTTGTCGCTGCGGTGGAGTGCTCTCCATCGTTGCGGCAAAACGGGAGTTGTAGGCGAAATGCAACAGCCCCCACTTAAGATGAGTTTATTGCTCATATATTATTGCGTTTAAATAAGCGCGTAACTATGGTGCCGCCACGAAAATGTGGTGCCCGCCGTGAACCAATCTGACAAATCCAATCTGACTTCGGCCTTTCCTCTGCAGGAAATCGCTGACATCGATGCCGCCATTACAGATTATTATGACGAACTGTGTCGTGCAGTCCGTCGGCGCGGACACGTATCTTCAAACGCCAACGAAATTGTTCATGATCTCTATGTAAGGCTCAAAGAGCGCAGGACCGACCTGGAAGGCAAGTCGTCGTTACGCGCCTTTCTAACACGCGCTGCGATTAATCTCGGTCTCGATCGGTTCCGGCGCGAACATTTTGAAGCGAAGCTGTTTTCCGGCACGGAAGAAGAGGCCGCAAACATTGTTAGCAGGGACGCAGACCCCGATCTGACATTGGATATGCCGCGACGCCTCGCCTGTCTGCGCGATGCGATCATGGAGTTGCCATTGCGCCAGCGCCGCGTTTTCATCGCAAACCGGATTGGCAACCTGCAACCCGACGAAATAGCCATACGCTTTGGAATTACTCGCAATATGGTGGACAGGCATCTCCGGAAAGCGCTTATATACTGCCTCATACGGCTCGACGAACTGGATCAGGCATGAAGCGCGCGACCGTAAAAAAACTGGATAAGGCCGAGCGCCTCATCCAGGAACAGGCTGTCGATTGGCTGATGCAGCTTCAGGCTTCGCCCAAAGATACGGCAATCGTCGAAGCTTGCGCACTCTGGCGCGCCAGCGATGCACGGCATGAGCTGGCATTTGCCAAAGCTTCACGCGTTTTCAGCGACACGCGCTTTCTGCTCCTTCAAGATACAGATTTCGCCCGAACCGCTGCCCGAAAGCCGCGTTATCCGGTGCGCGCGGCTTTAAGTTCCATGCTTTTATTTGGTGCTCTCGCAGGTGGTTTTATCGCTTACGACGGCCCGATGCGGCTGCGCGCAGATGCCATGTCGGCCAGCAACGAAATGCCGATCATCAAACTTGAGGATGGCTCGACCGTCCAGCTTAATGCAGGCTCGGCAATCGCTTTCGATATAACGGACAGCGAACGTCAGGTTCAGCTGCTTCGCGGTGAAGCCTATTTCATCGTCGCGCCAGATCCACAGAGGCCATTCACGGTCAGAGCCGCCAATGGTGAGGTAACCGCGCTTGGCACCGAGTTTGACGTGAAGCTGAAAGACGGCGGTGCCGATGTGGTTGTCACGGAACATGCTGTTCAGGTACAGACCAGCGCCACGTCATCCGCCCTGAATCCGCTCGACATGCTTCAGCTTGAGCAGGGACACAGTGTCTTTTACGACAATAAAAATGGCATTGGGCAGGTCGCCATGATCGATCCAGAACTCGCTGCATCGTGGCGTCGTGGCCGTCTGGTTTTTGAGAACCAACCTCTGGAACATGTAGTCGAAGATATTGCACGCCACCTTCCCGGTCGGGTGATGATTGCGAGCAGCGATCTGGCCGAACGCCGGATTACCGGCACCTTCGATCTCTCTGCCCCATCGACAGCACTTGATGACTTTATCACAGCTTTCGATTTGAAGGTGGTGCGCGTGGGTTCATTGCTCACAGTGCTGCATAATTAATTTTCTGCCGAATGTCCCAAACATCTAATTTCATTCGTCCAGTCCATGAAAGGCAATTTGCGCAACCCGCGCGAGAGCCTCGGCACCAAAACGCCCAACGCCTTGAACGTTGAGACTGGAAACAACATGAAAAGCCCCGCTTCGCGCATTCTCACTGGCTGCGCACACCCCTTGTTTGCATCACTGCTTTTAAGCGGTACGGTTTTAAGCCCCATCCTGACCACACCTGCATTTGCACAGGCTGCAGCGCAATCCGTCGCTGTCAACATTCCGGCCGGTGCGCTTTCAACCGCGCTCAATCGTCTTGCTGTGCAAACGGGTCTGCAGATTGCATTTGATGCATCCGTGACCAGCGGGCTCAACACCTCGGGCGTTAGCGGAACCATGGCACCAGCCGACGCGCTTTCCACTTTGCTGCGCAACACCGATATCCAGTATCGCTTCACCGGCAACCGCACGGTGCGGCTGGAACGAGAAGCAACGGGAAACAACGCGGCTTTACCCGCTGTCGATGGTGCCGTGCAGCTCGACACGATCAGCTTTTCGCAGATCACCGGCGTAAATTTTTCTGATCTGGACCCACGCGTCTCTCAGATTACCCCTGAACAGATGCAGCAGGCACAGGCCTCGACAATTCCGGAACTTATCAAAAAGACACCCGGTGTCGCAATGCTGGGCGGGGTACGCACCGAAGGTCAGTCGATTTCGATCCGCGGCTTTTCGCGCCAAAGTGATGTTCGCGTTCTCCTCGACGGTGCCCCAAAGAACTTCGAAAAATACGATCAGGGCACCATCTTCGTCGAACCTGAACTGCTCAAGCGCGTCGAGATTGAAAAGGGTGCGACCTCGGTTCGTTATGGCAATGGTGGCTTCGGCGGCACCGTGAAACTTGAGAGCAAGGACGCAGCCGATATGCTGCGCGATGGCGAAAGCTGGGGCGCATGGGGGAAAACCGCCTACCAGACGGCCAACAAGCAGTTTCTGGAAACCGGTGCAGTTTATGGTCGCTCCAATCTCGGCACGGGCATGACTTTCGATGGCATTGCCAGTCTGACCTGGCGCAAGGGCGACAACATGCGCGTTGGCGGCGGTGAGACTTATAATTATTCAAGTTCCGAGTTGACTTCCTTCTCTGGCAAACTTTCCGGCGAGTATGGCGGACACAAGCTAAAGGCTTCGGTTCTTTATGGTGAAAGTGCCAATTGGGGTCCACTCGCTGCCATTCGCGGCCAGCTTCAGCCGACTAGCAACAGTCTCGTTCCGGGTACGCCCGCCTATAAGGAAGCAATGCGCAGGCTGCTTGCATGGCGTGAGCTGAAAGACTTCACTTCGGTATTCGAGCACACCTATGATGGCGATAGCGACCTCGTAAACACGCGTATCATGGCAAGCTATTCCTCAACCGACATGCATGCAGAACGTGCTACTGGTGTGAATGGGACAGCCTCTCTTGGCGGCACCGAGAATGATGCGAAATATTCGGATTTTCATATTGAGGCCGAAAACACCTCCAACTTCGAACTTGGCGGCATCGATCACAGCCTGAACTACGGTGTGCAATATAATCACCACGTTCGCGACGTGACGATGTTCGACATCACCAAGAAGAACGACAAGAGTTATAATTACGGCTATTACGCGCCGTGGATCATGCCAGGCGGCAAACAGGATGTGACGTCCTTCTTCATGCGTGATCGCATGGCTATTACTGACAAGCTGACCATCACGCCCGGCATCCGCTATGACTATGTTCGCTCCGAAGGCGAGCCAAATGCTGCTGCGATCTATAACGATCCAAAAGCCGGACACGACTATTCGTCGGCATCTCATCATGGTTTCACACCAGCCATCAGCGCATCGTATCAGATAACGCCGAGCACCCGGCTTTTTGCCGATTGGGCTTACGCCATGCGCGCTCCCAATATCGATGAAATCTACTCGGTACAGAGCGGGCGCACCCAGACATCAGGAACCAGCAGGGATCTTGCAGTCGAGCGCAACAACACGATCAACATCGGCGCGGATACTTCGTTCAGCGGTATCTTTACCAGTACCGATATGCTGATGGTGCGCGGTTCCTTCTTTAACAACCACGTCACCAATCCTGTGGCGCGGCGTGTGGGCAGCGCAAACAAGGTTGGCCTGAAAGACGGCGAAGTGCCATTTTACTGGAACATGCCGTCCTACTATTCGCGCGGTGTGGAACTGGAAGCCCATTATGAGAACGATTTCATGTTCGCAGACGCCAGCCTCACTTACATGATCGGCAGACGTCAGGGCACGGTCAACAATATCCATGGACCAGACAGCTATATCAATGACATCATGCCGACGACGGTTGTAACGACACTCGGCTATAAACTTCCCGATCAGGATATCAATTTTGGCTGGACGGGAACCTTTGTCGACAAGCAGGACAGAACCTCATACGTCAAAGGTGACCTCAGCTACAATCGACCAAAGACTCCCGGATATGCCGTACACGACCTGTTCTTCAACTGGACCCCGACGCAAGGTTTCATGAAGGATTCCGAACTGCGTCTCGCATTGGAAAACGTATTCGACAAAGAATACGAACCATATCTGACGGATGGCATTACAGCCATGCCGGGCCGCAATCTGAAAGTTTCTTTCAGCCGTAAGTTCTGAAAATGAAGATGCGCTGGAAAGTTTTCCGGCGCATCTTCTTATCGTCTGCTGAATTTTACAGGTGCCGTGATCGTCTTGTTGACGTCCGGTGGCGGAGTGGGAACGGGAGAGGCACGCTGGACCAGCGACAGCACCTCATTGTCAAGTTCTGGCCAGCCTGATGATCGTGCAAGTGAAGCGGACAGCACTTTGCCGGTATCGTCGATGCGGAAGCGGACATAGACAACGCCTTCTTCCCGACGAGACTTCGCACCAGAAGGATATTTCTTGCGGCGCTCAAGATGCGCCATCAGGCGCGACTGCCACCGCGCTGGCGTCATTGATGAGGCGAACAGACCCGATGCCGATTGCCGTGCCGCATTGCGGTTCGTTTGCGCAGCCTGAGCCTGTGCTTTGACGGCCTGTTTGGAAGATGCCTGTTCCTGCTGCCGCTGCTTGACCGGCTGCTTCTTCTGCTCTTTCGTCTTAACGATCTCTTTTTTGGGCTCCGGAGGTTTTGGCTTGGCCACTGGCAGCGGGACCTCGACCTTGTCGAGTTGCGTCAGTTCTTCCTGCTGCTCCTCTTCAACAGGCTCCGGTTCATCCTGAACCACTTCCTGCTCAACTTCTGGCTCATCGACCGGTTCTTCAACTTTCTCAGCCGCAGCACTCGCGTCCGACATCACCTCATCGGGCGTTATTTCATTTTCTTCGGTCTCTATTGCTTCCGGTGTTTCAGCCAGTTCGATCATGATGGCGGCTGGCGGCGCGTTGTCGGCCGCTATCATTTCCGGCTCACGCAGAAGCCAAATCGCAGCTCCTACATGCAAGGATAGTACGAGAATGCTTGCCCCCGCCCAAAGTGCAAGCTCACTTACGCCTCCACGCAGACCGTTGCTATCGGTAGCGCCGTTCATGATGCGCCCGCCCAGACAGGTGCATCTGCGTGATCGCTTCTGCGACGCAGCTCAGACAGCATCTGCCCGTGATGGATCAAACTGCGCAGATCGCAATCAAGACAGGCCAATCTTCCATCGCTGTTCTCAATCGCAAGATCGGCAATGGTGAAATCATCGAACGCCGCCACGAAGGAACGCATCGCAGCCTGTAACAACATGCCGAATGCGGAGCCTGATCCCGATTGCTTTGTCGATTGCTCGTCGAAGCCCGGCTGCATCAGCCGCAAAACCGTTCCTACGTTGATCATCTTTGCTGGACGCACAAGGCGAATACCGCCACCGCGCCCGCGTGAACCAACCAGAAAACCATGATGGATAAGTTCGGATACAATCTGCGCAGCGTGATCTTTCGTCGTACCCGTTGCTTCTGCCGCTGTGCGTGTCGTCACAGCACTCTCTGCCGATGCCCGGGCACAAAGAACGAGAAACTCAATCGAAAGCTCAGCCTGTCGGGTAAATCGCATGACAACAATCTTTATTCTGAAACATGTTTAAGTTGTCGGCGTTGAGGCCCCACAAAGAGCAACAGGCCCGCACAAAATATTCCGTTGATCGCAAATTCCAGACACAGCGCACGAGGGACAAACATGAGCGTCGCCAGACAGACCACGGCAAAGACGGCAAGCAGATAGACCCGATACAATCGCGGCCATGCATTGAGCCTTCGCCAGGCACCGATAAGACGGCGTGTGATCCTGTTCGTTTCCAGCCAGCACAAAGCTTTGGACGAAAGCTGCACGAAGCAAAGCAAGGCACCAAAGACAAACAAGGCTGATGGCATCAACCGTACCTGACAACCGACCAGGGCTGCAGCAATCAGCAAAAGCCCCAGTGCGAGATAGCCCGCCCGCTGACGTTCATCCGGATAGATGCTCTGTCGCGAAGACGGGGTAGCCCTGCCGCTCTCTGAAGCTACGTCAGAGACGGTCATGAAAGATTGTCCGCACCAGTGCGTGAACGCGGCGAAAGGCAGCTTCCGCACCAGCAACAACCCGCTCCTCTTCCGCATCCGTCAGCTCGATCTCATCAAGGGCTGCGGTAAAAGTGCGCCAGTGGAGACCACGGCCCTCCGGCGCACCAGCCAGATGACGTGCGCCGAGTTCTTCCGACAGGCCGAGTTTCAGCGCTTCCTTGAGCAAAAAGGCCGCGCCAAGGTTGGAGCCTTCCGCGACATAGAGCCAGCCGAGAGCGGTTGGCAGATCGACATCGCTACCAGCTGGGAAAGCAGGCACTCCATCTGCGACTGGCAGATCGAACCCGAGATCAGTCAGGTCCTGCCCCACCAGCGCGAAGCGACGACGACCAGCCAAGTCGGGCAGCAATCTATCCAGCACCGCAGCATCGTAGAGCGCATCAATATCGCGATGGAACTGATACTGAACCTCAACAAACAAAGCATAGCGCTCACGGCTGGCAAACGGATCGCCTGCCATAATACTCTGATCAAGGCGTTCATGCGTTCCGGTCGTGCGCGCCTTCAAGCGCTTCGAACGAGGAAGAGCAACCGGTTGCTCAAGGACAGTGGCGTCAGTCATGTGGTGTATCCCTATTGGCAAGCGGGGTCTGATCAATATGAGCAAGACGCTAGTGGATTGAATTTGACGTTTGATTCCCGACTGACACAAGTGTTGTTTCAAACGTCAAACTCGAAAAATCCACTAGATTCAAATGCTTGCTGGTGGTCTGGTTCCGACATTTGTTGAATGCCTGTATCGAGGGATGCAAATGTCGGAACCAGACCACCAGCCTCTCTCATTACTAAGACGTTTGAGGGAGCTGCTTTTTGCAATGCAAAGGCAAAAAAATCTGCCTTTGCACAAAATGCCGCACCTCAAATGAGTTAGAAGTGGAAGTTGAGGCCGAGCTTAACCGTGTGCGTATCCAGCGAATTGGAAGCTTTACGGCCATTCACGACACTCGAACCGCCCGAATGATCGATGTTTCCGTAGATTGGGACTTCATAGGGAATGCAAGCATCGGGATCAAAGTCGCATATCCAGGACATATTCGGGTCTTTACTGTAATCGATGATTTCAACACCAACTTGCTCCCGCGTCGTATAGTCAGCTCCTGTTCCCCCGCGTGCATTTTCGAAATTGAAGCTGCGGTTGCCGAAACGGCTATAGGTATAGTCAGCATTCAACGACCAGCGATCATTGATTGCATATTCCACACCGCCGCCAACCGTTACACCCGCACGCATTCCAGATTGTTTATCAACGAAGAAGAGGCTCGAGTTCGGCTGACCCATGATATCTTCCGCATAGCGATACTGGTCGCGGGTCTGTTTTTCATGGGCGAAGGCGATACCTGCCGTACCATAGACGAGCCAGCGATTATCCAATGCATAGCCAAGGCGCCCACGAACAGATCCGGTCCAGTCGATATCGTAGTGCGTATTGGCCTGAATACCGGCAATATCCTTCTGTGCGGCGATCCAGTCTTCCTGCATGAACGCTGCCTGCGCACCCTTCATTCGGGTCTTGCTCACATCGGCTTCAATACCCACCACCACGCGGTTGCTGAACTGATAATTATAACCAGCCTGCACACCGAAGAGCGCAGAGTTACCAAAGCCACGGTCGGCAGATTCACTGTTTGAAATCGGATCAGTGGAGCCGTCCAACGCTGTCGTGGTGCCCCATGTGCGACCTGATGTCATGCCTGCATGAACACCGCCATAGAAACCGGTCCAGTCGATGCCGGGCGCCCCGCCCTGCGAGCGCGAGAATGGTGAAAGCTGCGGCAAACGCTGATCGCCACCAAAGTTACTCGTCAGCCCAGCATAGAACGTGCGGCCTGGTCCCGGCTGGTTCACCAGACCAAGCGGGTCGACATAATACTGATCCGTCAGGTTCTCGATGCGCGCGGTCGCCGTCAGGCTGTCAGTGATCTTGTATTCGGCGAAAACATCGACCAGCGTATAAGGCTTCCAGCGGGTCAGCGAGATAAATTCACCTGCACCAACGGCTGTAACATCACCATGACCGATAGCGCGTGGACCGATATAAGAAACACGCCCGCCAAGGGTCAGTCTGTCTTCCAGCATCTTCTGCGAAACTGTGAGATCCACGCTATATTTTGGCGGCACCTGATTGGTTGCGTAGTCACCATAAAGCGATTTGGCGCCGCAAGTATCAGCGGTACGGCAGAACTCTACATCAAGATAATAGTTTGCCGAAAAATCGGCTGTGAACCCACCCGCCTCATAACGACTTGAGAATTCAAGACCTGAGAAGCGTGCGCGGTCGATATTATAGACCTGCATGCCGGAGAACGAAAATTTGCCGCTATCGTCGTAAAAGTCGCGGAATGCGCGTGCAACGTAGTCTTTGACGTTCCAATTGAAGTAACTGAACTTGACCATGCCACGGTCGTCGTCATTGAGCAGACCGTCTTTGGTGAAATTGGCACCCACTTCCCAATTGCTGGAACGTTCCGGCTGCAAAGCAGCATTCGGAACGATGGTGAATGCCGAGACGGATTCAAACAGGCTCGGATAGCGCAGCGCATTGGAATAGTTCACATAAAGCTGGCTGCCATCGAACGGTTCAACCGTCACGCCAACCGATGGGCTAAAGCCACCTGAATCGCGATTTGGCTCGGGGTTGAGCTGCACCGCATCGTTGGCCTGAGTGCGCCGGTCATGCGACCAGTAATGCGAGTAACGCAGGCCTGCATTCAGCGTCAGCCAGTCGACCGGCTTATAGGCAGCCTTGGTGAAGACACCCAATTCATCGCGATAAGCATCACGCAGATTAAGCCAGCCTTCCAGTTCATTCGTATAGGCGCTGGGTCGCGTATCCTCCCTGAGATAGGAAATGCCGTAATTGAGATCGAGATCGCCGTAATCACCAAACGAAAACTTCGATGTATTGGCAACGTCACCGCCCCACATGATCGTATTGGACCCCGTGCGGAAATCCGGCGAAAGACCGAGCGACTCCGATGTCGGTATCATGTTGCCGCGCCGTGGATTGCGCAGTTCCAGTTTTGTTACCCAAAGATTGGCTTTCAGATCAATCAGCTCATTGTCATCCGGGTTCCAATAGTAACGCATGGTGCCCGTATCGAGCTTGGAACCGGATGTCAGCTCCTGTTGCACCGGCTGACTGCGATCCCCTGTGAAGCGGGATGCCAGCAGATCGCCAGCCTCGCCACGGAAGCCCGTATAACCCAATTTAAGTGTGTGACCGCCATCAAAGCGCAGCGTCGCTTTTGTCAGGAAGGATTTTGTCTCAAGCTGCGTATTGAGAATTTCTTCGCCTGCACGGTAATTCGTAAGTCCGCCGTTTTCGATATATTCGGGCCAGTTCTGGCACCAGGAGCCGGAGGTATTACAGGTTCTCGCAGGTCCGATATTCACGGGATCAGCCGATGGACCATGCTTGCCTGCATGATAATTGCCGCGCTTGCGATAGGCATAGCCTGCGAAGATGTCGTAATTCTCTTCCTTTATCGCGGCAACAACACTCGCAGAACCATTGGTCGGCGTCAGGAAAGACGGGCGATCCATTCCGTCTGGCGATCCAACAACTTCCGGGACGTCGCGTGGCGAATAAGGCCATGCATATCCGCCTTTTGCACCTGCATGAGGCGAGGAGGAATTCGATCCATACTCACCTTTCACGCGCATACCCCAATTATCGCCTTCCTTGACGATATCGTCAGCATCAAGAGTTCGAATAGCGACGTTGCCAGCAATACCGCGTGAGGACGCATCCGAACCTTTATTGATATCAATGCCTGCAATCAGATCAGGATCAATATAGGTACGGTTGGAAAGGCCCTGATACCCCTGATAGACCGTCACACTGTTTTCAGCACCATCAATGGTAGTCGCAACACGGCCCATGCCCTGCATGCCGCGAATATTGACATCTACAGAACCTGCACCATTGCGCGCTTCACCTGACATAACACCCGGTGTGCCACGGAATATATCGGCTGGGCTTGAGCCACGAAAACGCTCGATGGTTTCCGAGGAAATATAGGATGTCGGAGCCGGAGTATAATATGGAGCATCGGCACCCACCACACCGCTTCCACCTGTGACGGTGATCGTATCAAGCAATGTTGTGCCGTCAGCTGCCAAAGGAACTTGCGGGGCTTGCATGGCTGCCGATAGTTCGGAAAGTGCTACCGTATTGCTTCCGGTGAAACGATAGGAAAGTCCTGATCCGGAAAGAATGCGCGACAAAGCATCTTGCGGCGACATTGTTCCCGATACAGCCTGCGCCTGCTTGGCAGCGGCGATTTGCGGCTGATAAGTAACCTGCATTCCGGCCTGCCGACCAAAGCTTGCCAGTGCCGAAGCGAGTGAACCTGCAGGAATATTGAATGAAACCTGTCTTTGGGCCTGTGCCTGAGCATTTATTGTCACCGAAAGTGACAAGGCATAAATGCATGTCGACCCCAAAAGCGTAGCGGTCAGAACCCGCATTCCCAGCCGCTGCACAACATTATTCCCGACACGAAGCCCCATCGCTCAACCACTCCATCAATTGGTGAAAAGGCGGTTGTATGGCAGCAGCTAACGTCCGACCCTGATGCTTAAAACGAATGGAGCGCGGCGATTTTCTCCCCCGGACCAAAAAAATCAGGAAAAAATACAATTCTCAAATTGATGATATGACAGTCAGCCAAGGCGATATCTGGCGGACCTTACCGCCATAGGGTTCGACAACAGCTTCAAGTGCGGAAACAGGATTTTTGAGATCAAAAACGCCACTGATCCTCTGCGCCCCAAAGCCCGGTTGAGCGAGAAGCACACGCCCCTGCTGCCAGCGCGCAATACGTGCCACAACAGAGGCTATCGTATCGCGTTCGGCAACGATAATGCCCTGACGCCAGGCCGCGATTTGCGATGTATCGCGATTGCCGCGTTCAAAATCATGGTTTCCTTCATTGAAAGTGAGCCAGTCACCCTCGCCAAGCGGTGTCAGCGTATCGTGCGCACCGGTTGGCCGGACCGCAACAAGCCCATGATCCACGGACACTGTAAGATAGCCCGCATCACTGCTGACATCAAAGGCAGTTCCCAAAGCGGTCGCAACGAGATTTCCGGTTTCGACACTGAAAGGGCGATCTGGATCGGGCTTCACGTCGAAAAACGCCATACCTGTAAGCAGCTCGACATGACGAGCGTTTGTATCGAACTTCAAGCGAATGGCGCTATCAGGGCCAAGGGTTACCTTGCTGCCATCTGAGAGTGAGACATCCTGCAATTGAGCGGAAGCGGTCATGTAATCGGCTTGCGCCTGCAAAATAAGCTGTGGTCCGAAGAGCGCTCCACTGGCGACAACGGCAAGCCCTGCCGCCCCGCCAGTCAAAATCGAGCGCCGCGTCATCTTCGGACGAACCGCACGGCGCTGATCCTGCATGACCTTGCCAGCCATGCCGTAAATCTCCATTGCCTCACGCCACGCTGTTTCATGCTCGGGACTGCGTGCACGCCAGCGACTGACAAGATCATGCGCGACCGGATTGTCGGGGTCATCCTGAATGCGGATGACAAGATCCAGAGCTTCCTCGAACAGCTTTTCGCTTTTCGATAGTTTGTCATCCATTCAGCGTCTATCCTCGTAATTCAGCCGTTTCACACAGCCGAACAGCTTCTCATAAAACAGGTCTTATTGATTATAACGAATGAAGGACGAGAATTTTCTCCCTCATAAGCCGGAAGAAACCTCCAGCAAACGTGCTCTTAAATGCACATAGCCGCGTTTGATAAGCGTCCATGTCCGCGACACGGAAAGCCCCAATTCACGCGCCACCTCGGCAATCGTCTTTTCTTCGAGACGATGAAGCTCGAAAGCCCGACGTGTCTGTTCAGGCAGCTCAAGCAGCGCTTTTTCGATAATCATAAGACGCTGCCTGTCATAGACGATTGTTTCTGGCGTCGGTGTTGCATCGGCAACGCGACCCCATTCCTCATCGGGCATATCAACATATTCGACAATACGTTCACGGCGATAAAGGTCGATGGACAGATTTCGCGCGATCTGGTGAAGATAGGCACGAGGATTGTTATCTTTGTCCGATGACCCGGATGACGTTGCAGACATAACCCGAACGAAAGTGTCCTGCGTCAGATCCGCGGCCGTTTCTGCATTATGTCCTCTACGCCGGAAAAAGCGGTTCAATTCCCGCGCATGGTTCTGGAAAAGGCGTTGCAGATTCCACATTAGAGCGCATCCCGAAAAGTGTGAAACGGTTTTCGGAAAAGATGCGCGTTAAAACAAATAGTTAGAGCGCCGATCTGTTTCAATCAGATCGAAACGCGCTCTAATCGAAACTCATTCGAAACGCGCAAATTTCTCGGCATCGGTCCGGCATGGGCCGATTACAAAACCCACTGGCAGGCCTGTTGCGGCAGTGTTCACCCTTACTGTTATATATGATTAAAATAGTCAACTTAATATTGCTATATTCCTGCCTGCAAGCGTTCAGGCAGCCGGGGGGAGCCCCCAGGCAGGCACTGGACGACCAAAGTGCCAACCTTGCCCCACCGCCTCTGGATGCAGTGCAAGAACGTAAGCCGCCTGCTCCTGCGTTTCCACGCCTTCAACGATCAGCTTAAGCTCCATTCGCCGCGCTATGTTGCAAATGTTCTCAACAATCTCGGCGCTGACTGCTTCGGTTCCGATGGCCTGCGTGAACATGCGGTCGATTTTAATGCCACTGATCGGCAGCTTTGCCAGATAGGCAAGATTGGAATAACCGGTCCCGAAATCATCAATGAAGAACTCGTAGCCCCGTGCCCGAAATGATTTCATGCTCTCAATGAGGCGCTCATGATGGGCGGTCGAGCGCTCGGTGATTTCCAGCACGATTTGTCGTGACGAAAGACCGTGTTTTTTGACCTCTTCATCCAGGAACTCAAGCGTGTTCGGATCAATCACATCATCCACCGACAAATTCAGACTGAGATAAAAGTCCCCGCTTTTCTGCAGTCGCATCTGCATGTCGTCCAGCGCTTTGCGCACAACGATACGAGTAATGTCTTTGATGACGCCGTGTTCCTCTGCAATCATAATGAACACATCAGGCGCGATCGGGTCTCCATGATCATCCGACAAACGTGCCAGCACCTCGGCACCATTCACGTGCCCGTCACGCAATCGCACCAATGGCTGATAGACGACGCTTACCCGCCCTTCCGCGATAGACCGCTTAACCTGTTGAGGAAGCGAGGAATGACCGCGCCGCCACTGGACGGCTGCCACGCCTAACCCGCTGCCCGCGAGGCCACCAAAAGCAACAAGTGCCAGTAAAACACCTGGCGCCTGTTGCAATATGCTGACGCCTGTGAGCGCTGCTATCACACATATATCAAGATCATTGGAGCAGCTTGACGCAAGTCGATGTGAGCGCAAATCATACCAGGCGAGTTTTTCTGGCCGCTGCGTCGTTAACTGGCTCGCATCACCAAATGTCCTATAGATATATTGGCCATCCTGACTGATGACATGCGCACTCAGATTGGATTGCGGGCGTTCGTATAAGGCAAAGGCGACCGGCGATGTGAAGACCACAGCTGTGCCATGCATGACCATATCGACCGCAGTCAGGTGGCTACCTATGCCTACGACCTGCCCCCATAAACGATGACCACCGTCCACTTCCCTGTCTGCAGTGGGTAGTTCAGCAGGTGGAGACAATCGTCCCCAAAGCGCAGTGCAGACGATATGATTGTTCAACACTCGTCCGATATCGCGCAAGTAGTGTGCTTTGAATGTGAGAAGGCGCAACTCTTTCAGATTGTCATCGGAGCACAAGGTTTGGCTCGTATCATTCACAACACTCAGAGTATCACGGCCAGATTTCGCAACATTCACTGAGTGGGACAAAAGATTGTCCCGATAGTCGTTAAGCCGGATATATGAAAGCCGGACAAGTTCCATCTGTCCTAAGAGAATGGTTATTGCGACGCCGATACACGCGACGAATGCAACAAACCACCGATCCCCGTTGGTACGCAGCTTTATCATTAGGATGAATGTCCCCAAGCAGCAAATCAACGCTCCCCGTTGTTTTAGCAAAGCTACACAAGTCCTGGTGCGAAGCCAATGCATAAGGCACCTAATTTATCAAGAAAATCAAACCAATCGGCAAACCTGTCCTACGAATAATATCGGCCTATTCTCGGGATTTCAGTTTAAATCCACGCCTGAGGTTGACGTTGCATATCCGGACCGTAGATTAACTGACCATGACAAATATTGTGATTGATCAAGATTATCTGCTCGAAAAACTAGGCGCCCTGCTGGCAATTCCAAGTCCAACGGGCTTTACAGATGAAGCAGTGCACTATGTTGCACGCGAACTGGAGAGGCTCGGTCTCGAGGTGATGCTGACACGGCGCGGTGCTATCCGTGCCCGCCGCAGCGGCGATTCCCGCAAACCAGCACGCGGCATCGTTTCCCATCTCGATACGCTTGGCGCACAGGTCAAATATCTCAAATCGAACGGGCGGCTGGAGCTTGTTTCAATCGGCAACTGGTCAGCACGTTTTGCCGAAGGGGCGCGCGTTTCGATCTTCTCATCCAAAGGCACTTATCGCGGTTCGATCCTGCCGCTGAAAGCCTCTGGCCATACTTTTAACGACGAAGTGGACACACTTCCTGTTGGCTGGACCTATATCGAGTTGCGCGTCGATGCCCTGGCCCGCAACAAGGAAGATCTAATCGAACTGGGCATCGATGTTGGCGATATCGTTGCCATCGATCCAATGCCGGAATTCATCGATAACGGTTTCATCGTTTCCAGACATCTGGATGACAAGGCAGGGGTTGCCATCATGCTGGCTTCTCTTGAAGCCATGCAACGCCTCAAGGTCAAAACACCGGTCGATACATACTGGCTTTTCACTATCGGCGAGGAGGTCGGCGTCGGCGCTTCTGCTGTTGTGGTGCCAGACATAGCCTCACTCGTGGCTATCGACAATGGCACCACCGCCCCCGGCCAGAATTCGTCTGAATTTGGCGTAACCCTCGCCATGGCCGACCAGACCGGCCCCTTCGATTATCACCTGACCAAGAAGCTTTACGAGCTTTGCGGTGAGCATGAAATACCCGTTCAAAAAGACGTTTTCCGCTATTACCGCTCTGATGCAGCCTCAGCCGTGGAAGCTGGTCACGATGTTCGCACGGCACTTCTCACATTTGGTGTCGATGCCTCGCACGGCTATGAGCGTATTCATTTGAGTGCTCTCACATCCATTGCAAAGCTCACTGTTCACTATGCAATGAGCGACGTTGAGATCAAGCGCGATGCCGAAGAAACCGCCAAGGGCCTCAAGGGCTTTACCCATCAGAAGTCGACAACCGCCGAACAGGATCTGAAGCCGGAAGACACACCGACAGAATAGCCGAAAACGGCACCGGGAATTTGAAGGCGGGTTCATCCCGCCTTTTATTTCATTCAAATTAATTATGATAATTTATTGATATACGTGAATTTCTCCCTATAAATTAAAGTCTGACAGATTTGGCCTAAACGAAAGGAACCGCTGATGAAGAGGTTATTTCGCGCCGTTTTGACAGCGGCCACTCTGGTTCTGGGTTCAGCGACATTTCACGCTGGCGCGCAGACACCGCCCGATGTTCTGATTGTCGGGCAGATTGCCGAACCGCAATCGCTTGACCCGCACACGGTCACGGCAACCAATGATTTCCGCATCCTTGTGAACATCTATGACGGTCTGGTCCGCTATAAGGATGGCACGCTGGAAATCGAACCGGCACTCGCTGAAAGCTGGACCATTTCGGATGACGGCAAGACCTATACATTCAAGCTGAGACAGGGCGTGAAGTTCCATGACGGTTCGGATTTCAACGCGGAAGCGGTCAAATTCAATTTCGAGCGGATGCTGAACAAGGATCATCCGTTCTATAATACCGGCCCGTTCCCCCTCTCCTTCAACTTTGAATCCATTGAAAGCGTCAATGCGCTCGATGCAAACACAGTCGAGTTCAAACTGAAAGAACCGTTCGCGCCTTTCCTGTCTAACCTTGCCTATCCGACCGGCCTCATCGTTTCGCCAGCCGCCGTCGAACAATATGGCACTGAATTTGGTCGCCACCCGTCGGGCACCGGCCCATTCAAATTTGCCGAATGGCAGTCTGGCCAGCGCGTGGTGGTCGAGCGTAATCCCGACTATTGGGACAAGGCTCCGACCTTGAACGCGATTGTTTTCCGTCCCATCACCGACGCCAACACCCGCGTTGCTGAAATGATGGCAGGTGGCATCGACATCATGGTCGAGGTGCCACCGGATAATCTCGCAACCTTCAAGCAGGATGCAAATTTCGCTGTCGCAGAACAGGCGGGACCGCATGTGTGGTTCAGCATTCTCAACACCAAAAGCGGACCTTTCGCCGACAAGAAAGTCCGCCAGGCTGCAAACTATGCCGTCAACAAACAGGGTCTGGTCGATAATGTCCTGCAAGGTTCGGCTACTGTCGCGGCCGGTCCCGTGCCACCTGCATTCAACTGGGTTGATGATAAAACCGAGCCTTATCCTTACGATCCGGAAAAAGCCAAGGCGCTGTTAAAGGAAGCAGGCGCCACCAATCCTGAACTCACTTTCTATGTGACAGAAGGTGGCTCGGGGATGCTTGACCCGATCAATATGGGCGCAGCTATTCAGGCTGATCTTCAGGCCGTCGGCTTCAAGGTGAAGATTGAAACCTACGAGTGGAACACCTTTCTTGGTCGCGTGAATTCCGGGCTCGATGGCAAGGCAGACATGGCTGAAATGGCGTGGATGACCAATGATCCAGACACGGTTCCATTTCTCACGCTTCGCACCGAAGCCCTGCCGGACAAGGGTGGCTTTAACTCAGGCTATTATTCCAATCCGAAAGTCGATGAATTGCTGACCAAGGCGCGCACATCGACCGATCAGGCAGAGCGCGGCAAGCTCTACGGCGAGATTCAATCTATCGTTCACGACGATGCGCCATGGCTCTTCGTGGCCAACTGGAAGCAGAATGCTGTCACAACAGCAGCGGTTCAGGGCTTCAAACTGCAGCCGTCATTCCTGCTGCATCTCAAAGATGTGACCAAGCAATAAAACATTGCGCCAGCATTAAAACCGCTGGCGCGGTTCTGCCAAAACGAAGCGAGGGAGGGCCAATGCCAGCCTATATCTTCAAGCGGCTCATCGCGGTCGTTCCCGTACTTTTCGGGCTGTCCATCATCGTTTTTCTGGTGATGGCATCAATTCCCGGCGATACCGCCACAGCGCTGCTCGGCTCTTATGCGACGCCGGAAAATGTCGAGCGTATCAATCGCGATCTCGGCCTCGACAAACCACTGGTCCAGCAATATTTCATCTGGATCGGCAATCTGTTGCAGGGCGATTTCGGCCGCTCCTTCGTGCTCAATCGCCCCGTTCTCGATGAGGTGCTGGAACGCTTTCAGGCCACGCTCATTCTGGCAGGTGTTGCACTCGTACTTTGCTCTATCTTCGGACTTTTCGCAGGTATTGTCTCAGCCGTGCGCCAGTTCGGCTGGGCGGACCGCACGATCACATTCATTGTATTGGCTGGCATTTCGATCCCGTCATTCTGGCTTGGCCTTCTGCTGATTTATCTCTTCGCCGTTCATTGGCGTATCCTTCCGGCATCGGGCATGTATGCGGTCTATGGCGGCGGTGATCTCAAAGACCTGATCTGGCATCTGATCCTGCCTGCGTCGACACTTGCAGTGGTTGCAGCTGGCGTGATTGCCCGGCTGACGCGCGGCGCAATGCTTGAAGTGCTGCGTCAGGATTATATCCGCACCGCGCGCGCCAAAGGGCTCAATGAGCGTCGCGTGATTTACGGCCACGCCTTCCGTGCAGCCCTTGTCAGTGTCATTCCCGTCATCGGCATTCAGGCAGGCTTTGTGCTGGGCGGTGCGGTCTATATCGAGACCGTGTTTCAATGGCCCGGCATCGGCGCCATGCTTGTAAAGGCAATTTCGACCCGCGACATCCTGCTTGTGCAGGGCGGTGTGCTAATCGTAGCAGCCAGCTATGTGCTGTTCAATCTGCTTGCCGATGTCCTTCAGACCATGCTTGATCCGAGGATAAGCACATGAGTGCCGTTTCGGAAACCTACACCCCAGCCGCTCCTGCACGCCTGTCGTCATGGCGTCTGCTGATGAGCAATCGTCTGGCAGCTTTTGGCTTTTTCCTGCTCGCATTGATCTGCGTGCTGATAATACTCGTGCCAATCCTGCCATTACCCAACCCGGATGCGACAGCACCCGCAAACCGGCTACAACCCGTCTTCTCTGCTGGCCATCTGCTTGGCACCGACCAGCTTGGACGCGATATTCTGAGCCGCCTTCTCTGGGGCGCACGCGTCTCGGTCGCGGTTGGCTTTGCAGCCACGCTGATTGCCGCCGTGATCGGCTCGGCTATCGGCATCGTCGCAGGCTATGCAGGTGGGCGCACCGACAACCTTATGATGCGCGGCATCGATATGCTGATGGCCTTCCCCTATATCCTGCTGGCTCTTGCAATCGTGGCCGCGCTCGGACCGGGATTGATGAATGCGCTTTATGCAATTGCCGTGGTCAATATCCCGTTCTTTGCACGTAATGTGCGCGGCACAACACTCGGCCTTGCCAATCGCGAATTTGTGGATGCCGCCCGGCTTTCCGGTAAAGGGCACATTTCAATCCTGCTTACCGAAGTGTTGCCCAATGTGTTGCCGGTTATCGTCATCACCATGTCGACAACGGCAGGCTGGATGATCCTTGAAACGGCAGGCCTCAGCTTTCTGGGTCTTGGCGCGCAGCCGCCACAGGCTGATCTTGGCTCGATGCTCGGCGAAGGCCGCGCGCAGATGTTCACGGCACCGCATGTTTCCATCGTGCCGGGCCTGATGATCTTTCTGATTGTCATCAGCCTCAATGTGCTGGGCGACGGCATCCGCGATGTGCTTGATCCCCGTTTGCGCTCTGGTGCTCTTGCCCGACCCGGCTCGGTAACGGCAATCGCCAAGAACAGAACCACCCCTAAAACCAAGACGCTGGATGCAGCCTTGGCCGTTGAGACACTTGAGACAGGCTTCGTCAACAATGACAGCTACACGCCTGCGGTGAGTAATGTTTCGTTGCATCTCAATCGCGGCGAATGTCTTGGCCTGATTGGTGAAAGCGGCTCAGGCAAAAGCGTGACTGCGCTTTCCATCATGGGGCTGGTCGCCTCCCCGCCCGGCTTGATCCGCAGCGGCGCTATCTATCTGGACGGTAAAGACGTGCTCGACATGACTGAAACCGAACTGACCGCAACGCGCGGCAGCAAGGTCGCCTATGTATTTCAGGACCCGCTGACCACGCTGCACCCGATGTACTCAATCGGCAAACAGGTGGAAGAGGCAATCGCTGCGCATAAGTCGATCAGCGCATCCGAACGCCGGGCAGAAGCCATCGCCTTGCTGGAAAAAGTGGGTATTCCGGATGCAACGGAGCGTGCAGATCATTACCCGCACCAGCTTTCCGGCGGTCAGCGTCAGCGTGTCGGCATCGCCATGGCACTTGCAAATGATCCCGACATCATCATCGCAGATGAGCCGACCACTGCACTTGATGTGACCGTACAGGCGCGCATTCTTGAGCTGTTACGCGATCTCCAGCGCGAACGCGGCATGGCGCTTTTGTTCATCACCCATGACTTCGGCGTCGTTTCCGAAATCTGCGATCGCGTTGCCGTCATGAAAGACGGGGTGATCGTCGAGACCGGGACCACCAGAGAGGTGCTCGCCAATCCGCAACACAGCTATACCAAGCGGCTGATTGCCTGCGTGCCAGAACTTGGCCACGGCAAAGACTTCTATGAGCGCGTGGCAAAGTTGTTCAGCCGCAAACAGACGGAGGCCGCCACATGAGCGAAGCTGCAATCAGTGTCCATAATCTGAGCAAAACCTTCGGCGGCGGGCGCACGTTTTTCGGCAAACAGCGCCATACTGTTGAAGCGGTCAAATCCGTGTCGCTCAACCTCGCACGCGGCGAAACACTGGCCATTGTCGGCGAAAGCGGCTCAGGCAAAAGTACATTGGCACGAATGCTGGTGGGGCTGACAGAGCCGAGCGACGGCACGATGAAAATCGCCGGACAGGATGCCAGCGCACTTCGCCGCTCTGGTCCGCGGGCTTTTGGCAAAGTGATCCAGTATGTGTTTCAGGACCCTGTGGCCTCGCTCAACCCGCGCAAGACCGTCCGGCAGATATTGGAAACACCACTGAAACTGCTTGGTGGGCTTGATCGTAACCAGCGCCAGAAGCGCATGGAAGAACTGCTAAATGCCGTGCAGATGCCAAAGGATACCTTGTTGCGCTATCCGCATGAGTTTTCCGGTGGGCAGGCCCAGCGCATCGCCATTGCCCGCACACTTGCGGCAGATGCCGAAATCATCGTGCTGGATGAGCCGGTGAGCGCGCTTGATGTCTCTGTTCAGGCGCAAGTGCTGCTGCTGCTCGATAAGCTCAAACAGCAGTTCGGCCTGTCCTATCTCTTCATCAGCCATGATCTTGCGGTGGTGGAAGCCATCAGCGACCGCGTCGCCGTCATGTATTATGGGGAAATCGTCGAGGAAGCCACAGCGGAGGCTCTTTTTGCCAAGCCGCAACATGCCTATACACGTCAGCTGATAGACAGCGCACCGCGTATGAAAAGAGAGTAGGCATGGCCCGGAACAGCCGCAGCAAATCGGAATCTGCATCGCTGACCAAATCAAAGCGACGGCCTGAGGTCATTGCGGACCGTATCAAGGACGTTATCCAGACGGATCATCTCAAACCCGGCGACCGGCTGCCGCAAGAAAAAGACCTGATCGACCAGTTCAAAGCCGCCAAGGGCACCGTGCGCGAGGCGATGAAGGCACTGGAAACCCAAGGCTTGCTATTCACGCGTACTGGACCCGGTGGCGGCGTCTTCGTAGCCGAACCATCCGCGCAACATGCAATGGAAATGCTCGGCAATTATTTCTTCTTCGACCAGCCGGGTCTTCAGGAAATCTATTCCATCCGCAAGCTGCTTGAGCCGGAAGTCGCGGCCTCCCTTGCGGGCAAACTGAGCCAGGACGATCTGAAGAAGTTAGACAATACGATGCGGTTTTATGATCGCCCACCGACCAATCTGGACGACCAGTTTCAGCAACGCGTGGCAGAGCTGGACTTTCATACACAGCTCGCGCAACTCTGTCCGAACCGGCTCTTGGGCTTCATGTGCGGCCTCACACATAATCTGCTGCGCAATATGCCGGTCGCCCGCTCAATTTATGCCGATCCGACGCCTGCAACGCGTGAAGAAGGTCTGCTCTTTCAGCATCGGCTTTTAACCGCTTTGATGGAGAATAGAGCCGAAGATGCGCGCAAAATCGCGCTGGAACATATGATTTCTGCCGAAAAATATATGATTTCCAAGGAAAATGAGCTGAAAAAGGCTGCAACCACATAAAAATCAGAAATTTCGGAACCATCCCGGCGCGCATGCATTAGCCAATATGCAGGCCGCCGCCAGAACTCACGCGACGGCCTTGCTTGTTGTGAATGACAATGGAGGTTTCGACCCTTTTTATGTGTGGAATTTGCGGAGAAGTCAGGTTCGATGGCGGTACGCCATCGGTTACGGCAATCTCGAAAATGGCAGATATTCTTGCGCCCAGAGGGCCAGACGCGTCTGGCATTGTTGTGCGTGGTAATGTCGGCTTCGGACACCGGCGGTTGAGAATTCTCGATCTGTCGGAGAAATCCCAGCAGCCCATGATCGACGCCGATCTTGGCATAAGCGTTGTCTTCAACGGCTGTATTTACAATTTCCGCGAATTACGCGCTGAGCTCGAAGCCAAAGGCTACCGCTTCTTTTCCGATGGCGACACCGAAGTCATCATCAAGGCTTGGCACGCCTGGGGCGAGGAATGCGTTTCCCGCTTTTATGGCATGTTCGCTTTTGCCATCCATGAGCGCGATACAGGCAGACTGATTTTTGCCCGCGACCGTTTTGGCATCAAGCCGCTTTATCTGGCAGAGGTTAGTGGCGCGCTGCGTTTTGCCTCGTCTTTGCCTGCGCTGGTAAAGACTGGCGGTGTCGATACATCAATCGACCGCGCGGCATTACATAATTATATGAGCTTTCATGCTGTGGTTCCGCCGCCGCGCACCATTTACAATGGCGTGCGGAAGCTGCCCGCTGCCACCATTCGTGTCTATCAGGCCAATGGCGAGTTTCGTGATCGCATCTATTGGCAGCCGCCGCATAGCCGTCTGGCTAGTGACAGCGTATTGAGCCGTGAAGACTGGCAGGAGCAGCTGCTCGACATGCTGCGCGTTGCCGTCAAACGCCGCATGATCTCCGACGTTCCGGTTGGCGTTCTGCTGTCGGGCGGCGTCGATTCAAGCCTCATCGTCGGTCTTTTGGCAGAAGCCGGCCAGACCGGCCTTATGAGTTTTTCGGTCGGGTTTGAAGAAGCCAATGGCGAAAAGGGCGACGAATTCGTCTATTCCGACCTGATTGCCAAGCATTTCGGCACCGACCATCACAAGATTTTCGTGCCCTCATCCGATCTGATGGATGCACTTCCCGGCACCATTGCCGCCATGTCGGAACCAATGGTTTCCTATGACAATGTCGGCTTTTATCTGCTGTCGAAGGAAGTTTCCAAGCATATCAAGGTCGTGCAATCCGGTCAGGGTGCCGACGAGGTTTTTGCCGGTTACCACTGGTATCCGCCGTTGGTCGATTCCAACGATGTGGTCAGCGATTACGCGAAGGCTTTCTGCGACCGCTCGCATGAAGTGCTCGGAACTCAGCTTGCGCCTGAATGGATGCCGGATCGCGACTATAGCCGCGAACTCATCGAAGAGCATTTATTGCGCGACGGCGCGGATACGCCGGTTGATCGCGCGCTTCGTCTCGACAGCAACATCATGCTGGTCGATGACCCGGTCAAGCGCGTCGATAACATGACCATGGCATGGGGACTGGAAGCTCGCGTACCGTTCCTTGATCATGAACTTGTGGAACTTGCAGCGCGTATGCCGCCGGAGGAAAAGCTGCGCGATGGCGGTAAAGGTATTCTGAAGGATGTGGCGCGCAAGATCGTTCCAAGCGCTGTGATCGACCGCAAGAAGGGTTACTTCCCGGTGCCACAGCTTAAATACATCGCTGGCCCCTATCTCGACATGTTGCGCGATGCGTTGTCATCGCAGAAAGCGCGTGAACGAGGACTATTCCAGCGCGATTATCTTGATCGCCTGTTCGCAAATCCTTCCGAACACATCACACCTCTGCGCGGTTCAGAACTCTGGCAGGCCGGACTTCTGGAAATGTGGCTTCAGACTCAGGAAGCGCAAGTTGGGGAAGCCTGAGGTGGGGAGATCTAGGATGAAAAAGTCAGGTGAGGTTGAAATGACCCGGCAGAAAGCAAGGGGGAAAAACGCTTTCTCGCATAGGCTGACAAGGCTGCGTACACCCGAAAGTGCGGGCTTCTACCAGGACCATCTGCATGGGGGTAATCAGGAAGAAGGTCGCTCCGCCAACCGCAATGTGGTTCTCGATTGCGGTTGGGGGCGGCTGCTTTTCGCGCAAACTTTTGAAAACAATGAAACAATCATCGAAGCATTGCGTGCAGAAGCCCCGGCCAGCCGCGATATCCTGTTCTATGTCAGCGATCCACATGTGCTGCTGTCGCAGGCACCACAGGAAATCTTCCTTGATCCGTCACACACTTTTCGGCTTGAACTTTCCAACTATCGCGCCGGTGGTCGCCGCACACGCGGTATCAGCATTCGCCGTGCGGCATCCGAAATAGACGCAGACGGCATCAATGCCGTCTATGCGGCTTGCGGTATGGTACAACTGCGTGCCGATTTTTTCTCGTCAGAACGCGATAATCGCGCCGTTACTTATTTTGTGGCACAGGATGATGCAACGGGCGAAATTGTTGGCACAGTTACAGGCATCAACCACCAGCGACTGTTCAACGATCCCGATCAGGGCGGCTCGCTCTGGTGCCTAGCCGTTCATCCGCAGGCACGCCAGCCGGGCATTGGCGAAAAACTGGTGCGCAAGCTTGCCGAACATTTTCAGGCACGCGGGCTCAATCACGTCGATCTGTCGGTTCTCTATGACAATGACAATGCGATCAGGCTTTATGAAAAGCTGAAATTCCGCCGCGTTCCGCTTTTTGCAATCAAGCGCAAGAATGCAATCAACGAGAAATTCTTCGCACTTCCAATCAGCTCGGTCGATGCGCTCAACCCTTATGCCCGCATCATCGTCGATGAAGCGTTGCGGCGCGGCGTGCATGTGGACATCACCGATGCCAAGGGTGGCTTCTTTCGTCTGTCTCATGGCGGGAGATCAATCCATTGCCGCGAGAGCCTGTCTGAAATGACATCCGGCGTCGCCATGTCGATCTGTGACGACAAGGCGGTCACGCGACGCACGGTCGCCAAGGCAGGACTTGTCGTGCCTGAACAAATTCCAGCTGACGGCTCAGACGAAACGCTCGGCGCTTTTCTTGAAAAACATGGAAAGCTGGTCGTGAAACCTGCACGCGGGGAACAGGGGCGCGGCATCTCCGTTGGCATTTCAACGATGAAAGACCTGCGGGCAGCGATCAGGCAGGCGCGCGATGTCTGCGATAATGTTCTGCTCGAAGCCTGTTTCGAGGGCGAAGATCTGCGGCTGGTGATTATCGATTACAAGCTGGTTGCAGCCGCCGTGCGCAGACCTCCACGCGTGATTGGCGATGGAAAATCGACCATACGTAAGCTTATCGAAACGCAGTCTCGTCGCCGCCTTGCCGCCACGGGTGGCGAGAGCCGTATTCCGATAGATGCTGAAACCAAGCGTTGTCTTGAGCAGCAAGGTCTGATACTTGATGATGTACTTGCAGACAGACGCGAAATTACCGTTCGTAAAGCGGCTAACCTTCACACCGGCGGCACGATTCACGATGTGACGGCGACCGTGGACAAAACATTGGTAGATGCTGCATGCAAGGCAGCGCGCGCAATTGAAATTCCGGTAGTCGGCATCGATTTCATGGTGAAGTCACCCGAGACACCGGAGTATGTGTTCATTGAAGCCAATGAGCGGCCTGGCTTGGCCAATCATGAACCGCAGCCCACAGCTGCGCGTTTTGTTGAATGTTTGTTTCCGCAATTGGGAACCAACATTCCATAACAAAAGTTTGTTTGTACTGAAAATGCCATTCACAATCCGGTAGCACAAACGTGACATCGGATTGTCGTGGATTTGGTCTATATTGCGACCTTCGCCCAAGATTCATCATTCGTGGAGCAAAATATATGCTGGCAGAAGCCAAAGTAGAACAGCTGGGTATTACGATCGATGTGTATCAGCGAGAAGCACGTCACTGGATTGCATCGGGTGTATTTGATGGAAAGCATATTGTTGTAGAAAATGCGACGCAGGGAACTGCAGTCAGTGCGTGGAGAGACTGCGCCCTGGCACTTTCAAACCAGACGGCCTAATCACTTATCTTCAAATTACTGAGCTAAATTATTGAGCGGCTTCTGTGATGATGGGTATCGCAGGGGGCCTTTTCTCAAGCGTCATAGTCTTGAGATTACCTGAAAAAAGAATGCCGGTGATCGGCAGAACTGGTTCCGCAGGCAGCGCTTCATGATGGGTGCTGTCTTTCGGAACATGCAACTTGTGCTCGGTTCCGTCTTCAGCACCCGACATGACAAGCGACACATTCCCGCGTGCTTCCAAAAGTTTCGCTCCATACAGAAACTCAAAGCTCAGCATTGAAACGAGGAATTTATAGGTTCCATCGCGCACGCCACCCTTCATCATGGCGGCGCGATGCACCTCCCCGCCCATCGCTACATCAAGCGGCGGAATACGCGGATCGCAGACATAGCCAAGCGCCAGCAGCTGCCCGTTATCAACCTCAAAACGCATTCTGTCTGAACCAAGATCGAGCGCCGAGATCGAGAATCGACGATTGCTGTATTGGACCGGCACGCGCCCCAGCCGCTTGCAAAGCTGCTCGCCGCTCAAGGCACGCGCATTGGCGAAATGGTCCGGATCGATGGCGAATGGCAGCGCCTTCGGACGATGCGGAACAGACAAGGCCGGTTCGAGAACATCTGCAATCAAATTCGCAACGAGGGTTGTCGAAACTGGGCGCGCATAATGACCCTGATCGAGATAGAAAGCCGGATTGCTTACGACATCACGGCCATATTGCTGCATCAGCATTCGCGAGACATCGGCTGAGATCGTTCCATACCATTGCGAAATGTAATTGATGCCTGCATCAATCGAGGAAACGGAATTCAGAAATGAGCCATTGCGTGCGCCGAACACGAGCGTTGCAATCCGCAGGTTCGGATTGCGTTCAAGCGCGTAACGAATGATCCCCTCGTAAAACCGTGCCCAATGGCGGAAGGGACGCCGCTCATCCCCATAAACAAAGGCATCATTGATGGCATATTCGATCAGCAACAGTTCACAATCTTCGAGCTGCTCAAACTGCTTGAGCTGATAAAGCCCGAGCGCGCTTGTTGTACCACCGACGGCCAGATCGGCCACGATATCCAGTTCCACGCCGCGTTTTGCCATGGTCGACAGAAGCGTCGGCAGATAGCCGGGCAGCATGACGGTGTTTGAACCACCGATGATTACAGTCTTGAGTTTCATTTCGTCACCGTTGCAGCTTTACCGGCTGGCGTCAGCGAACCGCAACGCCACACACCGTAAGTGCTTGCATCCCAATCAAAATAATAAGCGGCTGCTATCTGGCCGCTGTCCATCATCTGCCGAAAACGGTCGCGTGCCTTCTCGACCAGTTGTTCACGATTATTGTCATTGGCCGGACAGGCTTTTGAGGTATTTGCGAAGCCCCATTCGGTGATCCAGCAAGGCTTGCCATCTGCTCCACCGCAGAAAGAAAGTGCGCTGTTGATATGCTTCGCGCGCACAGCCCGCGTGCCGCTGCTGCCGGGATAGATGTGAATGCCGTAGCCATCAGCAGCGTCATTAAGACCATACTTCTTGAGGAGGTCGGTAAAGACGGCGGGGTCAACAGTGTCTATTCCGCGCCGGTCGGCATCGATGAAGGGGATATCGGACAAGCCCGCAGATACGACCTTTGCCTTGGTGCTGTGCCTGGTTTTCGCCAGCTCCGCCCGGACAATACGCAGAAGTTCGACGTATTTCTCTGCACCCTTTTCGACCAGAGGAAGCTCCTCCATCTCGCTTAAAGAGCGGGCAGTCTTCATCTTTTCCTTGGGCAGAATGGCAAGATCGCCATTATAAGCACCCCAATTGATCTCATTACCGGGTTCAACGGCGACCAGCGGCACCCCCAGTGCATCGATCTTCTGCAAGGCATCGCCTATTGCCTGCTGAAAGCGCTCGGGAGATGTGTCGGAAAGCCGATACATATCCCAGATGCGCCCGCGACCGGAACGAGGCTTCGTTCCTTCGGGATAAAAATCCGCATTGTTGAGCGAAATTTCGAGCAGGATCGCGAGACCTTTTTCATGGGCAAGACGCACGGCATCTATACTCTGATCAACCGGTCGTGTGAGTGACAGCCGAACCGCCACCACACCGTTTTCGACCATCTGATCGAAGATTTTCTCGCGCTCTGCCGGCTTGAGCCAGGCCATGTTGACCCTGTTGACGCCAAAGCGCGTATCCGCAAGGGCACCAATGGGGGCGATGGCAAGCAGGGCAGCGCCAAGCAAGGCTGCGACTGCCTGTTTCCCACTCCCGATGCTCTTGCGCGTTTCCATCATCGGATACCGATATCCTTCAGCGCGCCGTTAAAATTGGCTTCACATTCCGAATAGCGATTGATGGCTGCGGGCACATCGATCTTGGAAAGGAAGTCGCGCAGATAGGCTTTTTTCTGCGGCTCGCGGTTCCAGACGCTCGCATCGATATGCGGAAAGCCGACAAAGCCCAACATTTCGCGCATACGGTCATCGACCGCGATCATCAGCCCCGGAACACCCGATTGCATTCCGATGATCGTGCCGTGGAAGCGGCGGCTCAGACCGAAATCCTGACTGGAAATCCAGCTGCGCCATTTGTGCGTATCAAAGAACACCAGCAGCTCGTTCTTGCGCTGCCATTTTTCCATGTGCTTGTAATCGACCGGTGCCGTGATGCGGCTTGCGGCCTGATCATAGGCTTCGGAATGATCTTCACCCGCCATGTTCATGTTATAGACGATCACCTCGTCCTGAATGACATAGCTTGCAACACTATCTTTTTCGAGCAGCGCGTGGGCGTCGACAATCGTATCTGCAACGCTGCCGAGATAACCGCCAAACGAGATCTTCTGCGCGTCTGCAAGGCTTGGATCGGCAAGGCGGCTCAGCGAGAGCTTCATCTGATCAGGTGCATAGTAAAGCGACGGGCAGCCCGTCGGGCGGACATATTTCATGCCCGCATCTTTCAGGAACTCTTCGGTGAAATGTCCGCGCGTGAGGAAGAAGCTCTCCTTGCGGCGCAGAATTTCAAGGAAACGGCGCGTGCCTTCCGGCAGTTCAGCCTTCAGGTTTTCCTTCTTCTGAATTCCGATGCCCATGACCACAATCGGCATGTTCAGCTTTTCAAAGACGAAGGATTCCGTCGTTGCCGCATAACCGGGCCGCAGAAGGTTGGCTGAGGCAAACAGGCAAAGATCAAAGCTTTCGTTGAGCTTCGCATAGGTGTCGGGTGAATTGAGACTATTGGCCAGATGCCAGAACGGCACATAGGTCACATCATGGCCGCGCACGGCGTTGGCTGCACCCTCACCGATGAGATAATTGCCCGTATTGGCAATCTTCTTGACCTGATCGATCACATCCTTCTTGGTGCGGATGGGCTCGAAATAGGGGCGATGCTTTACGCTCGCCCCGGACACACTTTCGACTGTCCGCATCAAATAGGACGGAATGCCGGTGATCATTATGCGCATGGTGATCCATCTTCGCTGGAGTTAAGGCATGTCTCCCAAAAGTGGGAACCAGTTTTGGGACAAAGACATGCGAACAATAAAAATCTGAAGCCTGCTTCAGACCGGGTTGGATTGGGAGTTATCCAACGCCAATCTCGGAAAGCACGCTTCGGAAATTGCGTTCGCGTGCGGAATATTTTTCGATGACTTCCGGGATATTCATTGCCGCGATATGATCGCTGACGAAGGCCCGGCGATCATTGGCAGCGTTGAGATCGCGCGCATCGATTTTCGGAAGGCCTGAGAAATTCAGCATCTCACGCATACGATCATCAACCGCGACCATCAGGCTTGGAACACCTGCCTGCATCGAGATGATATTGCCGTGGAAGCGACGACCAAACGAGAAGTCCATCGTCGAACACCACGCACGCCATTGATTGGTATCAAAGAAGGCGTGAACACCGATCTTCTTCTTGAGATCACCTGATCCCTTATAAGTGAGTGGACCAACCAGTTCGCCGGTTGTGGAATCGTAAGCGCGGCCGTTTGCGTCCTCTTCGATCTGCATGTCAAAGTGCAGAAGCTCATCCTGAATGACGTAGGCTGAACGCCCGTCGTCAGCACTCAGCGCGTTCATATCGCCAATTGTTTCAAGCTCCGCACCCATATAGCCGGTGAAAACGGTACGGCCCTCGCCCACCTTCACATCCGGCAAACGACTGATGGCCTTGCGCATATTGTCCGGGCGGAAATAAAGCGACGGACAGCCGACCGGACGGACATAGGAAAAGCCCTGATCGCGGAGATATCCGGCTGCATTTTCTCCGCGCGTGAGGAAATAATGCTCGCGGGATTTAAGCACTTCCAAAAGCTTCTTCGTACCAGCAGGCAGGCCGTCTTCACCCTCAATATCAGGGCGGTTCTGGATGCCGATACCGAGCATCACGACGGGCATATCCAGTTTAGACAAGACGAGGGCTTCCGCATCTGCCGACAGGCCCTTACGCAAGAGATTGGCGCAGGTGAAGACGCAGATATCGAATTCCTTGTTGATCTCCTCCATGCCGGTGCCGTTGTTGACGCAATTATACAGGTGCCAGAAGGGAACATGCTTCGCCGATGGCAGAAGGGCTGTCATCGCACCCTCACCGATCAGATAATTGCCGGTATTGCTGATGTTTTTCAGCTCCTGAATAAACTTTTCCTTTGGCTCTGAATTCGGCTGCTTTTCGGAATAGTAAATCTGCGCCTTGTCCGCGCGCTGGATAAAACGCGTCAGATAGCTTGGAATACCGGTGACAAGAATACGTGGGCTCTTGCTCATGAGGCGGCCTTTCTGAATTTCAATTAAGTGCACTTAGGCGACTGCGCGACCCGGGAGGATGGCGACAGAGCGTGCATCATTGGGTGTCTCCGGCTGGGAGGGCCGGGATTGCGGGTAAACCGGGCTGATTTCATTGGCCCAGTCCGTGAATTCGGAAAATGCGGAAGACCATGTGCGATGTGCTGCCGAAGCGAGTGCACCCTCCGCAGTTCGCTTCAAAGCCTCACGGTCCTGCGCAAGGATGGTCAGGATGCGGGTCATATCGGCCACGATCTGCGCATCATTGCCATTGCGTATGAGAATACCGTCGCGACCATGATTGATGAGTTCATCGACAGCACCCACCGCAGTTGCAACCGGCACACAGCCGAGCTGCTGCGCTTCAGCGATCATCAAAGGCGCGCCTTCCCATCGCGACGGCATCAAGAGAACATCAGCCCATGCGAGATGGTTCGCGATGTCTCTGCCGTCGAAAACCGGCGGTGAAACCTTCACACCTGCATCCTTGAGACGTGTCATCCATGAGGCACTTGGATCGTCAGAGAGAATTTCGCCACCGATGGCCTGCGCCTCAAACGGGATGCCTTGTTCTTTCAGCTTCACAATCGCATCATGCAGACGGTCGATACCTTTCTGGCGATCAAGGCGACCCATATAGAGCAGGCGTATCGGCTTACCCTTGCGCTCTTCCTTGCGCGCCGATGTGACTTGCGCACGCAGCTTCGCATCAATGGAGAAGCTCGCACCATTGGGCACCGAAAACACTTTCTCGAACGGCACACCAAAGCTGTGCAGATAGATTTTGAGCTGATCCGAACAGGTCAGAAAAGCGTCATAGGCATGTTCAAAGGCAATCGCCGCATAGGGTTGCCCTGCCTGACGGCGGAAAACCGTCTCATCGACCACATGGAGATAACACGCAGTTCGCGTGCCTTCGGAGCGAAGCTTGCCCATCAGAGGATGCGCTGCCATCACGTGATTGTTCACCACCAGATCAAAGCCTGAAAGCTGGCCGCGCAATATGCCCCAATCAAGCGGATGATCGTCTGTGATAAAATCCTGTCCCAAAAAGCGATTGGTATCGCCCCATGCCGGAATGCCATCTTTCCAGAAATGCAGATAGTCGAAGGACTGGTCGAACTCGTCCAGCACATCCATGCGTTCATTGCCGAGCACGAAGAGGTGGGTTTCAAAACCCTGATTCTTCAATTCGCGACCGGCGGCATAGGCGACCTTCTCGGCACCACCAAACGACGCGTTCGGCACCAGAACAGCTGCTGTCTTTGTCCTTGCCGCATTATGCGCAAGCGGCAGCACCGGCCCGCCGCCAAGTTCGTCGCGTAGCACCTGATACATTTCAGAAAGAGCGGGCAGACGACGCGGACGCCATGTCCAGCGCATGGCTGCACTTTGCTTGAGCGGGCTTGTGGCAATCGACGTCACCAGATTGAGCATCGACTGCTCAGGCCGTGACAAAGCTCTGCGTTGACGCACGCGTGGAAACGGGAACCGCACCTTCATGCGCGCGGATGTCGGCCACAATTGCTGCGTGCCGAGCGAGGCAAACCAGCTCAAAGCATCGTTTTCGATAATCTCGCGCATGAGCCGCGTTGAAACAAAAATCAGATCGGCAGGTGCCTGCCGCGCACCTGATGGCATGATTTCTGTATCGATGCGCCGCTCGTCCTCGACATTGATTAGTTCGACGAAAACGATATTGGCCTCCTCGGCCAGTTTCTCCAGTCGCGATAAAATATTTGGCAGCAATCGCGAGCGCGCCAGAAGCTTCAAGGTCTCCGTGTTCGAGGAGGCCAGAAACGGTGGGAAGTGAAAATTGTCTGGTTCGGAAACACTGCCCCAGAAGGCGCGAATTGCGTCATCAAACTTGAGATCACTCGTACCAAGGCTGAGATCGCTGAAAAGACTGACAGTCCCTTCACCTGCGCGGATCACACCGTAGCGCGGGCATTCCTCGTGCTCAAAGCCCACGAGCGTCGGACGGCGAAACAATGCTTTGTGACGCTTGCGCAGGAAGTTGATTGAGCCTGAGCGGTCGCGATTGGCTTCCTTGAAGCGGCTCTCGGCGCGCAGACGATATTCAAATCCGGTATCGTGGCAAGGTGTCCCGACAAAGCCCGCCTCAATGGCAGAAAGCCAGAATTCCCAATCCTCGAATCCGTTTTGGCGATCATCGTCAAAGCGTACACCGTTTCTGAAAACCTCCGCCGAGATCATCGATCCGGTATCGCAGATATTGTCGGTGATGCAGTGGATCAGGCGCGAATAGCTGTCGCCATAATGCGCACGCCAGTTGACCGAGAAAGTGTCGATATTGGTGTAGACCCAGCCCGCATTCGACGCCAGAAGCTTACGATAAAGCGTATCGATGGTGTGCGGTTGCACCCGATTGTCGGCATCCACGAAATAGACCGCTTTAACATCCGGCATCTCTTCGAGAATATAGTCGACAGCACGATTGCGAGCGCCCCCCGGACCAGCATTCTCTCCGAAGATAACGTGGACATTGGGATGCGCTGCCGCATAAAGCGCGAGGCTATCAAAAACCTCGCGGCGTGGATCTCCATCCACCGAAACCACGATCTGTGTGCGGAATACCGTTTCCGATGCCAGAAGAGTTTCCAGCGCCTCAAGTGCCAGTGCCGCGTGGCCGTAAAGCGGCATTGCGACAACGATCAAATCCCTGGACCTATCGTACATTCGCAACCTCTTTGACTATTGTCTGAACAGGGCGGGCTTCAACATGTTTCACGAGGCGGAAATTGAAGATTTTCAGCCAGGAGAAATCGACAGAATCTCCTGCAGCCTTGCTCAGCACGATCAAATCCATCGTTCGATCAATCGGCTCTTCAAGCATGAAGTTGATATCAATCGGACGGTTGGGTGCCACTTCCGACCAGCCACTGAACAGGACCTGCTGGCGGCGGCGATCAAGATTGGAAATCGCGTCGATTTCCTCTTTCACATCGGAAGCAAGGTTGACCAGCAGCAGCCCCGCCACACAGGGCTGGCCTTCCGGATGATCAATGACTGCACGCGCCGAAATACGCACTGTTCCGGGTGCTACGACCCTGCGGATCGCTGCTGCGGTAATGCCCTCCTCGAGCGGATGGCAACCGATGGCATCTTCATGCTCCAGAAACCGCACAGTCGGAAAATCCGGTGTAAGTGGGGTAACGGATACATTGGCCACATTGCGCAGCAGCTCGATGGGCATGCGATAATCATCGACCTTGCGGCCATTGATGAGCGAGGTCGGCACGATTGCGTTGGGCAATGATGCTGGCCGAACGCCCGGAAGCCCCGTAAAAATACGAAGTGCCAGCGGACGCATATCAAGATCGCCATGCGGGATGCGGGCACGTGCCGCATAGCGTTCATTGGCAATCACATTGCCCAACGAGAGTTCTGGTGGCACACCGCCGGTCGCCGAAATGCGCAGACGCAGGGTACGGTGGCTACCATCGCAAGCCTTAGGCAGCGAGAAGAAATTCCATTCTGAATGTAGCGTGGCATAAGGTACGAGCCATTCGGCAATGCCCTCACCATTTTCAAGATAGTCGAGCGTTACGATCAACTGACCGTTGCGATTGGCGGGCAGATCACGAAAATGCAGTGCAAAGCCGGAGACGGCATAGCTCGAAACCGGGAACAGCTGTTCAATTTCCGATTCGCGCAGCAACTTGGCAAAGCCCTCATCCTTCGGATCAACCAAAGGCGCATGAGAGAAAAGCTCTGTCGAAGAGTCCCAGTTGCGCGCGTGAAATGCATCTTCGATGGCCCGGTAATTCTCGAACATGGTTTCGCGCTCACGCCGCAACATGGCAAGCTCGGTATGAACTTTGCTGACATGGCTGACGAGGCGATCAAGGCTGCTCTCAAGCAATTGCGAAACCAGCAAAGGAACGCTTTCCGGTGATGCCTCATCAACACGTATGACAGGCACCTCAGGAATGGTGCGCATCCGGTAGAGCTGCTGCAAGACGGAACTCAGATCTTTTGCACCTTCATCAGAGGCCGCGACAGCAACAAGGGGAAACGTGTTCGCCATCCGCAGCAACTTGCCGTCATTTTCGACAAAAGTAGTCAATGCGCCAAGAGCAGTCGATTCCAGCGCTTCACGATCACGCATCGAAGCAATGGCATAACGGCGGGCTTTCCGCGCCGAGATCGCAGGAAGTGGTGTGCTCAACATAGTCATCCATTGTGTAAGAGCCAACTTGGGAGGTTCGGCTTCTATGCACAATCAGAAAATACAGACCATGTATTGTCAACAGTAATATAACGAAGACTATATGATAATATTACGAATATTTGGAACTGGTTTAATTCAAAATTTGAAACAATATGAATGCATATTGGATATATGCCATAAACACGCAGAAATACGGGCTTTTATATTATATCATCAGGCCTTGAATGCCCGATTGTCGCCACATACTACTTATCTGCCGTTCAATACTGCATCGATCAAGGTTTTTTGCTGCTGTAAACATTCCGACAACCGAAAGCGTTTTTCGACCGTTCTGCGTGCCGCTGCGCGCATCTGAAGGCAAGCATCAGGATCTCTGAGGACATTCAGAATAGTTTCTGCCAGCACATCCGTATCATAGAAAGGCACAAGCAGACCGTTCTGACCCGACCGGATGACTTCACGCACCGGCGGTGTGTCCGAGCCGATAATGAGTGCCCCACAGGCCATGGCTTCCACCACAGACCACGACAGAACAAACGGATATGTCAGATAAATATGTGCAGTGGATATCTGGTAGAGTTTGCGCAATTGCGCATGGGACACGGTGCCGGGAAACACAATGCGATCAGCTCGATCAGGTGGCAAATCCATCTTGCTCAGCAGATGCTCCCGCCATGAGCCGCCTCCGGGCGGTGGCGTGCCGTAGCTTACGCCATCGCCACCAACGAAAACAAAAATCGCGTCGTCATTTTGCCGGATAACCTTTGCCGCAGCTTCAAGCGCTTGCGGGAATCCTCTGTAGGGTTCGAGATCACGAGCGACGAAGGTGATGACGCGTGAAGAACCTGCCTTCAACGTCCGCCCGTCTGGCAACAGGATTGAAGCATGCTTGTCTGGATAGAACAGCTTTGTATCGACGCCTTCATGCACAACAGCAATCCGGTTTTGAACGGCTTTTGGATAAAGGCTCTTCTGCCAATGTGTCGGGCTGAAACCGCCATCCATACCATCAAGTGTCACCAGCTGAGCCATATTGCGAAGACGCAGCCGCTTGCGCGTTTCGGCATCTGGCCGGTCATCCGGTGCAAAACCGACATCGGCACCGTGAGCACGATAGAAGAACTCGCAATAGCCCAGTGCGGGCGTTGTGGGCAGTACGTCTTTGACGAACATCATACTGCCCCAACCTATGTGACCGATTACAATGTCAGGCGCTTGTCCATGCTGTGCCATGGTTTCAAATGTTTCAGCCACCCGATGCCCGATCCTTGTGTGATGATCGGGCACCTCCAGATATCTGGCCATCGCACCTTTGGTGCGAGGCGCAGATTCTACTCGGTGGCGGATGACGCGGACCGCTGGGAGGCGACGGTCCACTGTCTCGCAAATCAGGCTGACATCATGTCCACTGGTAGCCAGATGCTTGGCCAACGCAGCAAACTGACCAAAACCGCGCCTGTGCACAAAAGCTATACGCATGTCACAAAATGTGTCCGGTTATTGGCCAAAAACCTGCCGCTATGCATCAGATGCCATAACGAGCAGCATTGCCCCACACGAGCTCAAGCCGGTGTAAGGTCTGGTAAGCAATCTCCAGATTTCGGAGATCATCGTCATCACGGGCAAGCACATGGCTGTAGGTTCTGCTCGCATTTCGCAAGCTTGTGCACAGCCGTTCACCCTTGTCCGTCAGGCGAATTCGCGCTGATCGTTTGTCCCTCTGAGAGGCAACACGATCGACATATCCGCCATCCGTAAGTTGTTTAAGATAATAGGAAATGTTGGATCCGACATAATGCCCGCGATCCAGTAGTTCACCCACAGTGAGCTCGACATCACCAATAGCCATCAGAACCAATGTCTGAGCAGGCCCGATATCTTCCACGCCCAACTTGGTAAGCTCCGTTTTCAGAAGGCTTACAAAGCGGCGGTTCACTCGCTCTATCATCCGCGCCAGTTCGAAATGCGTAATTACGACAGTATGGACTGGATGTCTGCGTTCCTGTTTTTCGGCGGTAACTTCAGGAAAGTCAACGGAAGTAAATCCATCAACTGATGTTTCGACTTCCACTCCCTCGTGCAGAAGTTTTTGCATCTCTTGCTCTCCATTTTTCAATTTTACTTCAAATTTTGAAGAAATTTGCAGTTATATTTATTTGTCTCCTTTCGCATTTCCCCGCCGCAAAAACCTTTTTCTGTCACATTCTCTGCAGTATTACTTTACTGAACTTGAGAACTAGACCACACTTTTTAGGGATATCCGCCACCTGTGACCATTACAAGGCAGATCGCGTATGAATGATACTCGCGAAAACAATCCAATTGGCAAGAGCCCAGCGGATAAAAAAAGGCCAGACGATTCTGTAACTACGTCCAAAAGCCTTATTTTCAAGGCCCGGCGCGTTTTCCTGTCAGGTCTTCTTTATGCAGTGCTTTTGAGTGCCTGTATCAATTTGCTACAACTCACTGTGCCCCTCTATATGTTGCAGGTGCATGATAGGGTGTTGAACAGCCGAAGCATGGACACACTGACCATGCTGACGATTCTTGCGATCGGGGCCATGCTGGTGTTTGGTGTGCTGGAGTACATCCGGGCCCTGTCATTTCAGGCCATGGGCAGTGCATTGGTTCGCCGGCTAAACCTCGCGGTTCTCACCGCAGCCGTTCAGGCTTCCGTCAATCAGGGACTGCCAAAAGCGACCCAGACACTGCGCGATCTGACGGAACTGCGCAGCTTTCTGACCTCGCCTGCAATCAATGCGCCGCTCGACGCGGCCTGGTCACCAATCTTCCTTGGTGTGCTGTTCATGTTGCATCCGATGCTCGGTCTGATCGGGCTTGTTGCAGTGATCATCCTGGTAGCTTGTGGCGTGTTGACCGATCTTCTGACCCGCAATCTCATTCAGGAAGCCAATCAGGCCAATGTCGAAGCTGTTGCAAAAATCGGCAGCAGTCTGCGACATGCGGAAGCGATTGAAGCTATGGGCATGCTTCCCGCACTGGCCCGGCGCTGGCGTACGATGCAGGTACAGGCGCTTGACGTGCTTGATCTCGGCGGAACACGCGCCCGCGCCATGTCGTCCATCGCACGTACCGCACGTTTCATCGTGCAGATCGGCTCACTGGGTGCCGGCACACTTCTCGCCATGCAGCAGGAAATCACGGCTGGCGCAATGATCGCAACCAGTATCATCATTGGCCGCTTGCTGATGCCTTTCGACCGCATTGTCGAAAACTGGCGCCAATGGGTGAGCGCAATCGCAAGCTGGAAACGTGTTCAGTCGTTGCTTTCCGAAAATCTTGCTGTCCGTCAGACCATGCCAACCCCGCGCCCCAACGGCGATCTGGTCGTCGACAAGCTGATTTATGCCGCCCCCGGCGTCGATGTGCCGATCATCAAGGGGATTTCTTTCGCCATTTCGCCCGGCGAGGTTCTCGGGATCGTTGGGCCTTCTGCTGCGGGCAAATCCACCTTGGCACGACTGCTGATCGGCATCGTCAAACCAACCTCAGGCGGCGTCTTTCTGGACGGCAACAATGTCTATCTCTGGGAACGAGGCTCATTCGGCGAGATTGCTGGCTATCTTCCGCAATCGGTTTCTCTGCTGGACGGAACGATCAAGGACAATATCGCACGCATGGGCGACAGCGATCCGCAACGGGTTCTCGAAGCAGCGCGCCTTGCCGATGTGCATGAAATGATCGGGCGAATGCCGCTCGGTTATGACACCCCGGTTGGTGATGGACGCTTGACACTCTCAGGCGGTCAGCGTCAGCGCATCGGACTGGCACGCTGCCTTTACAATCGACCCCGACTGATCGTTTTAGATGAGCCGAATTCCAATCTCGATGCGGTCGGTGAACGTGCGTTGATGCGCGCCATCGAACATGCGCGCGACGACGGCGCTATCGTCATCATGATTGCACATCGCCCATCTATCATGCAGGTCGCAGACAAGCTTCTGGTGCTCGACAATGGACGTATCACGCAATTCGGTCCACGAACGGACGTGGTCTCCTCACTCACTCCGGCCGGTACTGGCCCTCAAATGGGAGCGGCAAGCGCATGATAGGCAAGTCCGTTATTCCGCGTCGTGTTTCCAGCCTGCTCGCGCCGCGTGCAGAATCATCCGATCACAAGTCTCTCACCCGATTTGGCTCTGTTAAACCTGAATGGGCACACGACATTGAACAGGAAGATTCCAAATCACCCTTGCGGGGTCTCATCATTGCAGGCCTTGCCACGATAGGCGTTGCTTTTGGCGGCTTCTTCGCCTGGGCTTATTCGGCAAATCTCGGCAGTGCCGCAGTGGCACTCGGCACGGTAATCGTTGATTCCAAGCGCAAGACGATCAGCCATCTCGAAGGCGGAATTCTCGATCGATTGCTGGTGCAGGAAGGCGACATCGTTACCGTTAACCAGCCGCTGCTCCAGCTTGATGCAACCAAAGCACGCTCCGAACTGCAATCGCTGGAAAGCCGTCGTATTGGATTGATTGCCAAGCTTGCACGCCTTCGGGCCGAACAATCAGGCGACAAGGAAATCACCTTTCCGGACCAGTTTTCCGAGGGTGGGGAAAATGCGGAAAACGCAATACGAGCCGAGAATATCTTCTTTCAAAAGCGCCTTGCGCAGAAGCTGAGCAAAATCGACATTCAACAAAAAACCATTGAGCAATATACCGAACAGGAGAAGGCCTCGACCTCGCAGATTGCCGCCACAGATCGTCAGATTGAGCTGATCAGCGAACAGCGTCGGGCGATTGCAAGCCTTGTTGAAAAAGGCTTCGCTCAAAAGTCGAAGCTCACTGAAATCGATACACGCTTGAGCCAGCTTGCAGGTGATCGCGGCGAATATGCTGGTGACAAGGCCAAAGCCGGACAGGCAAAAGCCGGTGCAGAATTTGCACTCACTGGCATCGAGAGCGACCTGCAGTCAGAAATTGCCGGCGAAATCACCTCAAGTCAGGTCGAGCTTTCAGACGTGCAAGAGAGGATCGTTGCAGCCAGGGATGTCATGCGCCGTGTCGAAGTTCGATCCCCACAGCAAGGCATTGTCGCCAATATCAGGCTGCGCACACCGGGTGGCGTTGTAGCTCCGGGCGAACCGATTATGGATATCGTGCCTGAGAACGAACCAATGGTCGTCGAAATGAAAATAAGCCCACGAGATATCGACAGCATCTCGGTGGGAGCAGGCGCACAAATTCGTCTAACCGCATATAATCAGCGCTCAATGCCACCTCTGGATGGCAGGCTTACCTATATTGCGGCCGATCAATCGCTCGATGAAAAGACAGATTCAGCCTATTTCGTGGCGCGCGCCGAGATTACACCCGAAGCAATCGCCGCCAATCCGACGGCAAGGCTTTATCCGGGGATGCCTGCTGAAATCATCATCGTTCACAAAGAACGCAGAGCAATCGACTACCTCGTTTCGCCTATTACAGACAGCCTCAACAGGGCCTTCCGCGAAGACTAACTTCAACCAGGCTACTGATTTGAGCTTCAGATCAGTAGCCCGCCAGGAAGAGTATTTCGCAATATAGATCATCCATAGGTTGAAATTCTCCAACAGGTTCATTTAACGCGAGGCACGATGTGCCTGCTGCCATACCATTGAAATATATTAATTATTATTTCTCATGGGCGATGTTTCAAATTTGGAATTAATTTGCAGTCAAATAAAATGTAAATAGAAATTATAATGATTATAAATATATATTATATTTCTGTTTATAAAACTGTAATATAAATTATTCGTAATAATTTGTTACTTATGGCTGCCAAATTTATACCAACTAATAATGTTGCAATTGTAATTGATGCGGCGCAGACTACTACAAGCATAATGGTCGGACCATTTTCCGGCCTTTTTGTAAATCCATACAGGAACACCCCATACAGGAACACAAGGAGAAGCAGATGGCCACTTTAGAAGGCGGCGCCTACGACGACGTGTTGTTCGGTTCCCGCTTTGACGATTTCATCCGCGCTCATGGCGGTGATGATCTCGTATTCGGAGGTGATGGCAATGACACCATCTTCGGCGATAACGGGAATGACATCCTTTTCGGCGGAAACGGTGATGACCTCCTTTTCGGCGGAAATGGAAATGACGTTCTGTTCGGTGATGCAGGAAACGACGTCCTAAGCGGCGGCAATGGGAACGATGTGCTGTTTGGCGGCGCTGGAGACGATGTTCTCCAGGGCGGCAATGGCTCAGACCTTCTCTTTGGCGGCGATGGGAACGATATCCTGCAAGGTGGAAACGGCAACGACATCCTCGATGGCGGCGCCGGCGATGACATCCTTATCGGCGGTGCCGGTAGTGACGTCTTCTTGTTCAATGGCGGCGGCGGAAACGACGTCATCCTTGATTTCAACCCAGGTGAAGACATCCTCCAGATCCAGCAGGGCATTAACGGCCTTGATGTCAATTCGGCGGATGACCTTGCAGATCGTGTCACGCAGGTTGGTGGAAATGTTGTTGTCGACCTCGGCAACGGCGACACCGTTACCCTCGTGAATACCAGTGCAGACGACGTAACGGCCCATCCCGACCAGTACTTCACTGTTCACTGATTGAACGATTGAGTGCGTGCCCGACATCCTCCCGTCGGGCACGTTCCTTCTTCAACTGCCTTTTGACCTCAATCTTTGGCCTGCCGCATTCTGCTTAGCAATGCGTCCGGGTTTGCATTTCCAACAAGAATGAAAGGGCGCTCACATTGAACCTCGACCATTCGGCGGACACTGAAAGCAAAACTGAGAACCTCTCCATTTGCCGTCTTTGCGCCGATGTGGCTGTGGTCATCTGGGATATTCCCGGCCCGGCTCGCTCAACGACCAAATGCACGCTGGACATGCCTGTCCAGCCCGTCCCCCTGCTCAGCATCGGCATTCCGCTCGAAAGTGGTGGCGTGCGCATGTTCTGGGCCATGCGGACCGGCATCGAACCAATCGAATTATCGCTGTCCGCAGGCTCACTCGGACCTACGGCGCAAGCAATCCTTTATCCGGCGAACGAACTTGCGGCTTTCGACGTGCATCACGTCGTCAGCGATCTCACTTTGCCCGGTCATATCAAGCTTCTGACCAATATCCTCACGACATGGCGCAGCACATTCAGGCTCTCGCGCAATCAGACATTTGCATCCCTCGTGCGTGATCTGACTTTCGCGTTAACACCAGAACCGCGTGAAGCGCAATATTGCGGCGAACCCGTTCAAGGCCATCATCTGCTCGAAACAGCCGTCGATCCGATGCTCGGCGACGTTTCAGCTATTTACGGCGTCACACCGGGCAGTGTGATGGTGATCCCTCCGCGTTTCGTCGCAGGCAAGCAAGCGCGCAACGCGTGGCAACCGTGCCACTTGCTGGTGGAAGCCCCGCAGGATCTGCCATCTTCCCTGTTACTGATCTTAGCCGGTCAAAAAGGCGTCGCTGTCCGCAAACTGGCGGCGCGCTCACCTGAACAGACGGACTTCGCCAAATGGTGGAGCAAATGGCAGGGAAATGGCGATTTACGCGAGTTCCTTGTTCGCCAATTGGGAAAACTCAGTGCTGCAGGCACTGCGGTGGCGATTGATTTGCAGACACGCTCTCCGCTCCCTGTTCGTCAAATCGCACAATCAGCCACCCATCCGGCAGCCGAAATCGACCTCGCACTGGCACTGGATGGCGGGCTGATCGTTGGTGGCTGGATGCACGATCCTGCCAATTTGCTTGCTGATATCGAATATCTGCCCGAAAGTGGCAGCGCAGTTTCCCTGAAGCCGCATTTTCATAAATTTGCAGGCAAGGTCGCAAAGCGTGAAGATACGCCACAGCAAGATGTAACGGGTTTTGTTGCCTGGCTGCCATCCGCAAAAAACCTCGGACCGCTACTACAGCCGCGGTTTCAGATGCGCCTTTCGTCTGGCACAACAGCACCTCTGGTGCCAGCGCCGCAACCTTTTGAACCATCCGCGCAACGCATGCGAATCTTACGATCTGTTCCGCCACAGCAAGCGCGGCCGCATGTGTTTGAGCAAATATTGGCTCCAGCCCTGACAGAAGTTGAAAAGAAGCTCGGCGCGACAGTGCGAATTTCTGAGATCAAAGAGTTTGGAGAGACGCCCGCCTCTCCGCTCGCTTCCATCGTCATCCCACTTTATCGCAATCTCGATTTTCTGCGGTTTCAGTTCTCATCAATGGCAACCGATCCCTGGCTGATGGAAAACGCCGAGTTCATCTTCGTGCTCGATTCTCCTGAAATTCAGGACGACACAGAGCATATGCTGGGTGGCCTGCACATCCTTCATGATATGCCCTTCAAGCTCGCGATCATGAACCGCAATAGCGGTTATGCCCGCGCCTGCAATGCGGGTGCAAGCCTTGCAACCGGCGCCACCATCGTCATGCTGAACTCCGATGTGGTGCCGTCTGAACATGGCTGGTTGCAGCAGCTCATCCAGCCCTTGTTTGATGAACCGAAGCTTGGCGCGATCGGACCGCGTCTTCTGTTCGAAGATGGCTCTCTGCAACATGCCGGGCTCTATTTCGCCCGTGATCGTCAGGGTATCTGGCTTAACCATCATTATCACAAGGGCATGCCCGGTAATTACGCACCGGCGCGCCGTGCCCGCGACGTTCCGGGTGTCACCGGCGCATGCTTGATCACCCGCAAGGATATCTTCGATCTCGTGGGCGGCTATAGCGAGGATTACGTCATCGGTGACTACGAAGACAGCGATCTGTGTCTGAAGATCCGCCAGCTTGGCTTCCAGATATTCTACGAACCAGATGTCGCCCTTTACCATTTCGAGCGCCGCTCAATCCGCCGCAGTGCGGATTATATGCGCGGTCTCGCCAGCCAATATAATTCCTGGCTGCACACACAGCGCTGGGATGAAGAAATCACAGAACTGATGACGCCGCCCCAAGAAGAGAACCCAATGATGGCTCCTTCGAATGTGATCGTGGCCAAATCTGAAAGGAGCGCCGCTTGACCGAAGTGGTAATGCTGAAACAGCCAGAACTTAAAGCCAAACCAGCAATACCCGAAGAACAGATTGACTGGCTGACACAATCTGTTTTGAAGAACCGCTTTCTGCCTTCGCCCGACCCGAACAGCGTTTTTGTCGGCGATGGAGATTATCGTGCGGTTGGCGCTGAGTTTCTCGGCCATTTCATCCGCAAAGGTGGCTTGAAACCCGATGCACGCGTGCTTGATATTGGATCAGGCATTGGCCGCATGGCGGTGCCGCTGACACAATATCTCGATATGGCGAAAGCGCGCTATGCCGGTATCGATCCGGTATCAGGCGGCGTCAATTGGTGCCGACAGAATATCACCGCGCGTTACCCGAATTTCGAATTCCGTCATATTGATATCGCGCATGACCTCTACAATCCGAAAGGCACTGTGAACGGCTTGAGCCTGACACTTCCCTTTGCCGACAAAAGCTTTGACTTTGTCATCATGACGTCTGTGGTCACGCATCTGCCATCTGATGAAGTGAAGACCTATCTTGAGCAGGTATCACGCGTGCTTGCACCGGGCGGAAAACTCTTCATGACAGCATTTGTTGTTGATGATGTTGCAGCCCGCGACCGCTTTGGCAAACGCGACAAGCGCCTCGCCTTTGAACGTCATGGAGCCGGGCCATGCTGGTTTGTGCCGGAACTTCCACCCCTTGCAGCTGTTGGTTTTGAGAACGGATTTCTCGACCGTGCTCTTGCAGGCGCCAGGCTGGAACTTGAGACCAAATCCTTCGGTCATTGGCGTGGCATCAATGCCGATCATTATCAGGATATCTTCATCGCTTCGCGCGGAGGTGTCGCCTGATGGCTCCTCGTGTGCTCATTGCAGCTCATAATCATCCATCGCTTCATCCGGGCGGAACGGAAATTTTCGCCCATGACCTGTTTCGTGCCTACCAGCGCGCGGGATGCGAAGCGATGTTCATGGGTGCTACCAACAAGGTGCATCGTGAAGCACGTCCCGGCACAAGCTTCCAGAGCATCGGCAATGGCGGCGACGAAATTCTGCTGTGGTCGGGGCACTTTGATCGCTTCTATATGAGCCAGATCGATCTTTACGGCATTGTGCCGGATATCGTCGAACTGCTGCGCGATTTCAGGCCCGATGTCGTGCATCTGCATCATCTGTTGCTTTTGGGCGCAGAATTCCCACATATCGTGCGCCGCACACTGCCCGATTGCCGCATCGTCCTGACACTGCATGATTATTATCCCATCTGCCACCATGACGGCCTGATGGTTCGCACCACCGGCAAGGAACTTTGCTATGGTGCAAGCCCTGACCGTTGCCATGCCTGCTTCAAAGACATTGCGCTCGATAAATTCGTATTGCGTGAAAGGCACATCAAATCGCTGCTCAGCGCCGTCGATGCCTTCGTCTCACCGAGCGAATTTCTCAAACAGCGCTATGTCGAATGGGGTCTTGCAGAAGATCGCATTGAGGTCATTCCCAATGGCCAGCCCGAACGGCCAGCAGTCGAATTTCGACGGCAGGAACGGACAAAGCCAACCTTCGGCTATTTCGGCAATCTCAATCCATGGAAGGGCGCAACAGTCCTGCTTGAGGCGGCCCAACAACTCATTTCCGAAGGCTTTGATTTCGAGCTGCGTGTTCACGGAGCAGCACCTTTTCAGAGCGAAAGCTTTGTCAACGAAATCGACCAGCTTTTTACGAATACATGGCCGGTCGTGCAGCGTCGCGGCGCTTATCGCCGCGAAGACATCGCTCAACTCATCCAGTCTGTCGATTGCGCAATCATGCCTTCGATCTGGTGGGAGAATGCACCGCTCGTCATTCAGGAAGCACAGGGGCAGAACCGCCCTGTCATTTGCAGCAATATTGGCGGAATGGCCGAATTGATCACTGATGGCATCAATGGCCTCACCGTTCCGCCCAATGATCCGCTGGCGCTTGCCCAAGCAATGCGACGCATGGCGGAAAACCCGGACCTGCGCCAATCGCTTGGCGAAAACGCACGACACCCGGACACCATCGACACCACAGCAGCCCGCTATCTCGACATGATCGGGTCATTGCGCGCAGCCCGTGTCGAGGCAGCATAAGAGGTAGATCATGAACATCGCGACCAAAATTCCATCCGAGGGGGCACAAAAGCCGGCTGAAGCGCAGAGCGCTTCGCCGACACCTCAAAGGGCTGAAGCCATGAAAGGACGCGTTGACGCCATCGAAGAAGGCCGCCTTTACGGCTGGGCGTTCGATCCTTCCTACCCGACAGAGCGGCTCATTATTCGCGTTCTGCTCGATGACAAGCCAATTGCCGAAGCGCCTGCAGATAAGGACAGACCCGACCTGAAGCGCAATGGCATCGGCGACGGCATGCATGCGTTTGAGGTGATGCTGCCGCAGTTTGCAGTCGCTCGCGCAGGCGAACTGGTCGTGGTTGCCGCCAATGCAGCAGGCATAGAACAGAAACTGCGTGTGCCAAAACCCGATGAACAGGCCGCCGAAGCGCTGATCGCAGCGCCGATGACCCGCATCCTCGACAAGCTCGACATGCTGATGGCATCCCAGCGTCAGTTGCAGGTGAACCAGCGTTCGCTGCAGCGCGCGGCCCCCACCATCGACAGCACTGGCGACGCTTCGCCCACGGACCTGCTCGACATTGCCGGTTCGGTCGATAACCTGCGCACAGACCTGCACCAGCGCATGACCGAGCTTGATGTGCATATCATGCGTATGGACGGCGTGGTGGCCGGTCTTGAACAGCGTATGGAAGACGTACGCAAGCGGAGCAGCGGCGACATCAAAGTTCTCTTCGTGCTCGCCGCCGTCTTGACCGGCTTTGTCGCTGGCACTCTCCTCACACTCGCCGTCATGCCCTGAGGGTCGCCGCATGACACAGGATGAAAGGCCAAATATACAATCCGCAGCCAGAAATGGCCGCACGACCGAGCGCCCTCCCATGATCATGGAAGGCGAAATGGTGGTGGGGTGCGTGATTGAGGACACGCTCGTCCTGGTGCTCGGCATTGGAAGTGCCACCACTGATCAGGTTACAGCGTTTCTCAATGGCGACCCGGCGATGAGCGTGAAAACGAACCTCATAACCTGGCCCTTGAAAGAGCCATCGCCCGCCGGAACACATGGCTTTGTCGCCATCGTGCCGACGAATGTGTTGCGTCGTGGTATCCTCAAGACCATCATGTTCCAGCATCGGGCAAAGGTTGCGCGCTATAATTTTGCATCGCGCTCGGCGTCTGTTCCAGATTTCGTGGCGATGATCGGGGATTTATCCGGGGCGAGCCTTTCAGGCGTCATCGATGAACTCGTTGAGGGCTTGATATCGGGGCCCATCAGCCGGAAGAAATTATCCGCGATCACCGTTCTGCTGCAGGCGGGTGCACGTTCGGATGGATGCATTGAACTGATTGGCGGCAGCGACGAAGGCGATATTTTCGTCCAGGGCTGGGCACAGGATTTAACGCCTGCGGTAACACGGCTTCTGATCAGCGGTAAAAACTCATCACTCGCCGAATGCTCCATCAGTGTTTTTGCGCGCCCTGATCTTGAAGAACAAGCCTCTGGTTTTGCCGGGCTTCTTCTCGCCAATGAGCCGGTCGAGGCCAACGATATTGAGCGTATTTTGTTTCGCGGCCGACGCGGCTGGCGCTTTACCGAAGTTTATGATCGCAGACTTCTCTCAGGCTCGCGCGAAACACCGGCCCATATCCGCGCTATCCTGCCGCGCGTACGCAGTTCCACCGATATTCTTCTGCGCCTGCGTTCTGCAGCCAATCGTTTCGATGGTGCTGATACCGTCTCCGCCCTGCCTTTTCCCGTTCGCATGGGCATCGACAATGTCTTTCGGGTTGAAGGCAGTGGCATATTGATCTCGGGCTGGTTGCTTGATCCCGACAATCACGTTGAAAGCGTGCGGCTTCGGCGCCATCGCGGCGACATCCAGATCGACACGACGTGGACGCGCATCGACCGCTCCGATGTGACCCGCGAGTTTGACAATCATCCGCCCTTCAATGCGGGCCTTGATCCAAGCCGCCATGCCCATGGTTTTGTAGCTTTTGCGCCGGAGCTTGCAGGCGACAGCACGTCTCCTTTCTATCTGGAACTGGCAATCAGCGATGGTCGCCGCGCATTCTTTCCGCTCACCCCAACCCGTGTAACGTCGCGCGATGCCATCGTTCGGCAACTGCGTGCTACCGATCCGAATGCATGGGCGTTGCGCCACATCGTCGATCAGCAGCTTGTGCCATTGTTGCGTGGCGTCAATCGTCCCGCCCCGGAGGTCTTTGGCGTGGTCGATCTTGGCCCCTTTGAGGATGCAATCGGCCCGGCTATTATCATTGGTATTGACGAACGCGTCGAAGAAATCGAACCGCTGCTTGCTCTGCTGGCACTTGATCCTGAAACGCGGATCGCGCCAATTGTGATTGCGGCTGCGACCGAAATCATCGACCGTATCGGCGTACAGATCAGGCGGCTTGCTGACTTTTATCGACTACGTATCCGACTGGTTTCGGCCAACGGCTCGGAAGATCTTTATGATGCGTTTGAAGTTGGCGCACGAACAGTTTCCACTGATCAGGTCATCTTTCTCGCTGGCTCTTTGTTGCCGCGCCGTTCGGGCTGGCTCAACAAATTGGTCAGCGCCTATGAAACGCATAAAGATTGCGTGCTTTCGCCGACACTTGCCTATGAAGATGACTCGATCCGCTGGGCGGGAACATGGGTGGCAGGCCCGCAATCGGATCGTGCCCTTATCAGCCGCTATGCTGGTTATCCGATTGATGCCATATCGGGCATGCAATTGACGGAAGTGGCAACTGCAACCTTCGAATGCTGCATCATGCCCCGCGAAGCTTTATTCACCGCTGGTGGTTTTACCCGCGGTTATCTCGGCACCCATGAAAAGGGTCTCGACCTCGGCTTGAAACTCAAGCAATCCGGCCTGCGCTCCTATTGGCTGCCTTCCGCACAGATGCTCGGCGCGGATGACGTTTCGGTAACGGATAAAGCATCCACCATCGCGCTTATTGAGCGCATAGATCGTCAGGTTTTTGATGCACGCTGGTCTGCAATTCTTGCAGGCAAGCGCAAGGTCGCGCTGGAGGAGCCCGCATGAGCGAAAAACTCCGTGTTCTCGTCATTTCCCATGCCCACCCATCGATCTCACTCGGCGGCGGTGAAATCGCATCCTACAATCTACACAAGGGATTGAATGCGACACCGGGCGTTCAGTCGGTTTATCTGGCACGAGCCAGCCACCCTATCCCCCGCCACGGCACCACAGCACTGATGAGCATGCGGCGTGCGAGTGACGAGATTCTGTTTCACGCCGACGAATATGATCACTTTTATCTGTCCAACAAGAACACCGACGAAATCCGCCGCGATCTTTTGCGGTTCGTGCGCGATTTCGACCCGGATATCGTTCACTTCCATCATGTGCTCGGTCTCGGTCTCGAAACGCTTTATGCCATCCGCGAGACTTTGCCGGATCGCATCATTCTGGTGACTTTCCACGAGTTCCTTTCCATCTGCAACAATGACGGGCAGATGGTGAAAGCGGGCACATCAAAGCTCTGCAATGAAGCTTCCCCGATTGATTGCCATGCCTGCTTTCCGCAGATACCGCCTGCCCGCTTTTTGAAGCGCGAACGCTTTGTGCGTGGCATGCTGGAACTCGCTGATGCTTTTGTGTCGCCGAGTGAGTTTCTGGCAAATCGTTATCGCGAATGGGGGATCAATCCCGAAAAGATGACAGTCATTGAAAATGGCATCGCGATCACGCAGACAACGCCACCCCGAGAACTGACTGGCCCTGACCCGCGGCGCAGCCGCTTTGCGTTCTTCGGACAGATCAATCCGTTCAAGGGTATCGATGTGCTTATCGATGCAGTGTCGCGCGTCCCCGAACAGGTCTGGGGCGAGGATTCCCGCCTGATGATTTTTGGCGGCAACCTTGAAAAGCAACCGCCAGCCTTTCAGGAACGCATGCAGAAGCTGATTGAGGAGGCAGGTCCGCGCGTTCGCTTCTATGGCGCTTATCAGAATGCCGAAATGCCACGCCTTATGCAGTCAGTCGATTGGGTTGTTATGCCCTCGATATGGTGGGAAAACTCACCCATCGTCATTCAGGAAGCGCTGCATCATCGGCGACCCGTCATCTGCTCCAACATTGGCGGCATGGCTGAAAAAATTCGCGATGGAGAGGATGGTCTTCATTTCCGCGTCCGCAGTGCTGAAGATCTGGCCGATCGCTTTACCGAAGTGCTGAGCGATCAGAATATCTGGAACCGCTTGCATCAATCCATCCGCAAACCGGTTCATTATGTCGATTGTGCGAGCGCGCATCTCGAACTTTACAACCAATTGCGCGAGGCCAAACCTCGCAGACTGAAACCAGCGGTCACAGAAACCGCACTTTCTCAGGCAAGCTGAGCCTGGCTTGTTTGCATTTACTTACAAAAGAAGGAATAGCCTATGGCACGCGCCCTCGTCATGATCCCGGCAGGAGAAGTGTACGATCACGACAATGTCCGCTGGTATCGTCATACTGACGTGCAGGGCAGCATCAACCACTATCACAATATTGGCGATGCTTTCGTTTTTGAATCCTCACTGAAACTCATGAATTACGAGAAGGCGTCCGAGCTGCCGATCACCAATTTTTCACCCGAAAAGATTGATCAGCTGCGGGAAGAATATGATTATGTGATCCTTCGCGGCTCGAACTACATCAACAAAGACATGAACTGGCGCGACACGATCCCGGTGCTCCAGCGGTTGAAACTGCCTGTTATTGCCTTTGGCGTTGGTGCGCAGGCGCCGGTGCGCGGCGAAATCCAGCTTTCAGAAGAAACAAAAGCGGTTCTGCGCATGATCGCCGATTCAACTGTTTCTGTCGGTGTACGCGGAGCTTATACAGCGCAAGTGCTCAACGATATTGGCATTCAAAATGTCCGTATCATTGGCTGTCCGACCGCGTTTCGTCGCAACAATCAACATCTGCGCATCAAACTGCCGCCGCTCGAAGACGTTAAACAGGTCGGCGTCACGGTCCGCCGCGAGGTTTCGCCAGCCTACGCGCAGGACATTGAACAATATCTGACCCGCCATCGCGATCTTATCCGCACAATGGCTGGACGCTTCGATGTGACATTGATGGCGCAGGGCGAAATAGAAGAAAAGAAGTTGATGTTCGGCACGCCCGAACAGAAGGAAGAAGCGATAGAAGCTCTCAAAGCACATCGCTGGACGGCTGACTGGTATTTCGATGACGAGATCGAGAACCTTTATCGCCATCGTATGTTTTATTCCGATGTCGTGGCCGATTACGAAAATCTTGTGCGTGAGCAGCAACTGGTCCTTGGCTATCGCCTGCACGGTAACCTGATGGCGCTCGCCAATGGCATTCCATCAATCTACTTTACCTATGACAGCCGAACTGCCGAGTTTGCCGAAACCTATAAAATCCCGAGTTATGATGTCTTCAGCGAGAAAGCATTTCGTCTGGAGGACTATTGGGACCAGTCGTTATTCGACAAATATAACCGCGCATGGTTTGAAACCTATGCTGAGATGAAACAGTTTCTCGATGAAAACGGTGTCGATAATAAAATGACCGACACCGGCTTGCCGATTGCAGAGCTGAAGGTCGCCTGATTTCTCATTGCGTCATAGATGTAAGCTATAGTGAGCGTCCGGAATGCTAAACCAGTCTGGTCACGACATCTCGCAATGACGATTGCCAATGCGGCGCAGACCAGTTGAACACCTTCTGGAATTTTGCAGTCGACAGGCGCGAATTGGCAGGCCTTGTAGCCTTGGTTGGATAATCGGCTGTCGCGATATCTGTAACAGTCGCAGTCGGCCCGCCAAGCTTGGTGCTTTCATCGAAGATTGCACGTGCGAAGCCGCTCCAGTTCGTGTCACCTGTACCAACCAGATGATAAACGCCATAAGCGGAGAAGTCCGGCGTTACCGCCAGATGATCCGCCACCTGAATAATCGCATCAGCAATATCAAGCGCACTGGTCGGATTGCCCTTTTGGTCAGAAACGACCGAGAGAGCATCGCGGGTTTCAGCGAGCTTCAGCATCGTCTTGACGAAATTTTTGCCGAAGGGACTATAGACCCACGCCGTTCGCAAAATGATGTGCCGTGGATTGGCTAGTGCAACGAGACGCTCGCCTTCGAGCTTGGAGCTTCCATAAACGCTGCGAGGTCCGGTTTTATCCGCTTCGACATAGGGTTCTTCGGCATCACCCGCAAAAACATAATCTGTCGACAGGTGGATGATGGGAACACCGCAGGCCTTTGCTGCTTCGGCAACGGCTTTAGCGCCCGTTGCATTCACCGCAAATGCCAGTTCGCGCTCATCTTCAGCCAGATCCACTGCCGTATAGGCGGCAGCGGAGACAACGAGGTCGGGCTTGAGCGCCTCAATGGCACTTCGCACGGTTTCCGGCTTCGTCAAATCCAGTTCCGGGCGACCCAGCGCAATCACCTGCAGATTGGGTTGTTGAGATGCCTTCTCAAGAAGGCTCAGGACAACCTGCCCTTCCCGCCCGGTGACGAGGATTTTCATGCGTTGGCCTCTTTGTCTGGCGTGCTGCCCAGGCGCTCACCAGCATAGGTACTACTGCGGATCGGTTCCCACCACCAGCTATTGTCGAGATACCACTGAATGGTTTTATCCAGACCTGTCTCGAAAGTTTCCTGTGGCTTCCAGCCCAGCTCGCGCTCGATCTTCGAAGCGTCGATCGCATAACGACGGTCATGACCGGGACGATCCGTCACGAAGGTGATCAGGTCGGCATAGCTCTTGCCGTTTGCACGTGGCCGCTTCTTGTCGAGAATGGCGCAGATTGTCTCTACAACGTTCAAATTGGTACGTTCTGCCCGTCCGCCAATGTTGTAGCTCTCACCCAGCTTGCCTGTAGTCGCGACCAAAGCCAACGCGCGTGCATGATCCTCAACGTAGAGCCAGTCACGCACATTCGCACCTGCACCGTAAACCGGCAAAGGCTTCTCATCGAGCGCGTTAAGAATAACAAGCGGGATCAGCTTTTCAGGGAAATGGAACGGGCCATAATTGTTTGAGCAATTAGACAGGACCACCGGCAATCCATAAGTTTCATGCCATGCACGAACCAGATGATCGGACGCAGCTTTCGAAGCCGAATAAGGCGACGACGGCTGATACGGAGTTTCTTCCGTGAAAATACCGCTGTCGAACGGCAGATCGCCAAACACTTCATCCGTCGAAATATGATGAAACCGGAAAGCCGATTTGCGCGGCTCCGGCAGCTCGCGCCAGTAAGCGAGTGCGGCATTGAGCAGGCGGAACGTTCCCACAATATTCGTTTCGATGAATGCACCTGGACCATCGATGGAACGGTCAACGTGGCTTTCCGCAGCCAAATGCATGACCACGTCGATTTCATTGGCGCGCAAGGCTTCCAACACACCGGTATCATCGCAGATGTCAGCCTGAAGAAAGCTGTAATTCGGATGGTTTTCGATCTGACGGAGAGACGCCAAGTTGCCCGCATAGGTCAGCTTATCGAGATTGACGACGTTGACCTTTGGATCAGAAGCCAGATGCCGACAGACGGCCGAACCAATAAACCCTGCTCCACCGGTAACGAGAATATTCATATCATTTCCTCAAGCAAAAACTTCTGCGTCAGCAAAAAGCGGGGCCTTCTGATCCTTGTCCGAAAGCTGGACGCCTGAAGAAGGAAGTGGCCATTCAATACCGATAGCCGGATCGTCAAAACGGATGGACCGGTCGTGTTCGGGAGAATAATAATTTGTCACCTTGTAGATAACTTCAGTGTTCTCCACGAGCGTCATGAAGCCGTGTGCAAAACCTTTCGGCACCAAAATCTGGTTCCACTTTTCAGCGGAGACTTCCAGCGCCACCCACTTGCCAAAAGTCGGCGAGCTTTTGCGAATATCGACCGCAACATCAAGGATCGCTCCCCGGATCACGCGGACCAGCTTATCCTGTGCAAAGGGCGGCAACTGATAATGGAGACCACGCACCACGCCCTTTGCAGCGGAATAAGAATGATTATCCTGAACAAAAGTCAGATCAATACCGGCTTCGGCGAATGATTTCGCATTGTAGGTTTCGGAGAAAAATCCACGGTCATCGCCGAATTTACGCGGGCTGATTTCTAGAAGACCTCCCAGTCCCTGAGCTCGAACGATCATTGGGCACTCCCAATTTCCTCAACCCGTCGCCGCAGATAGGCGGCATATTCGGTCTGCCCAAGTTTCTCCGCCCGTTCAAGAACGGCTTCGCTACTCAGCCAGCCATTTTCAAGACCGATCTCTTCAGGGCAGGCTATCTTGATCCCCTGCCGCTTCTCGATTGTGCGCACAAACGATGAAGCATCCTGCAAACTGTCATGCGTTCCGGTATCAAGCCAGGCATAACCCCGTCCTAACTGCTGGACCGTCAGATCACCGCGCTGAAGATAGATATTGTTGATGGCTGTGATCTCCAGTTCGCCACGCGCGGAGGGCTTTAAAGAAGAGGCTATTTCAATGACGTCGTTATCATAGAAATATAGCCCCGTTACAGCCCATGAAGATTTAGGTTTAACCGGCTTTTCTTCAATAGAGATTGCTTGACCCGTTTCGCGATTAAACTCTACCACACCATAACGCTGGGGATCTTCAACACGATAAGCAAAGACTGATCCGCCTTTTTTTATCTGCGCAGCCGTTTGGCAAAGATAGGAAAGACCGTCGCCGAAGTAGATATTGTCGCCAAGGATCATCGCTACGTTATCATTGCCGATAAACTCGCGTCCAATGATAAAAGCTTCAGCAAGACCATTTGGGTTAACTTGTTCCGCGAACGAGAACTTCACACCGAATTCGTCACCATTGCCAAGCAGCTTCCGGAAAAGCGGTAAATCGTGTGGTGTGGAAATGATCAGTATATCCTTTATTCCCGCAAGCATCAGAACACTTAGCGGGTAGAAGATCATTGGCTTGTCGTAAATTGGCAAGAGTTGTTTCGAGACGGCTACGGTGAGTGGATAAAGACGCGTACCGCTCCCACCGGCGAGAATAATTCCCTTCATCAAAACCTCATTCGCATTCTGACAGGATGTTCCATCATATTGAGAACTTAGAGTACCTCAGTAGCTTTACATACGAATGATAAAATTGCATGGCGGCAATAAGACTGCCGCTATAGAATCCCGCTTTCATTGCAAACGCTTCCAATTGTAAGCTAATTGTTGCGATAAGAGTCTGCTGTGCCTAGTTAGTTGAGTTTGGCTTTGGCTGCGTATATGCAGTAAAACTAGTACCGCCGAATACCCGTCCTCCCACCGGAAAACCGATATGAGTGAAAAGAAAATATATAATACAATTCAAAGGGTTATCTTCCCAACAGTCGCAGAAATAGATAAATCGTCGCTGTTCGTAAGATGGCCTGATGGTGGTGCTACTGCTTCAGCCGATATGTTCGGAATCAATCTTTCCAAAGGAACAGTGTTAGATTTATCGACCTTTTTCAACTCTTTCAGCCATAAAAAATGGCTCGACCTAACTGGTCTGCAAAATCTTAGCGTTAGATTTGAAGGGACAGGAAAATTTTTGATTAAGATTCTCTGCTATACAGAGACAGCGGCCGCTTCGAATATACTGGAGAAAGAATTAATACTGTCGGGTGAGGAATCTATATTAGAACTACCAAATCTTGATGGAATAGATGGAAATATTATCGCATTAAATATACGGTCTCTGCAGGAAGACTCACATATTAAATGTCTTGAATGGGTAACTTTAGAAGTACCTAAACGTGCCGTTAAACTCGCCGCTGTAATTACAACTTTCAAACGCGAATTGCCTGCTCAGCGGGCCATTGATAAATTTAAAGATGTTATTATTCCCCATTCACCGCACACGCCGATTGAATTATTCGTTATCGACAACGGCCAATCCCTCGATATTTCAATCGAAAATACTGCCATCCACCTGATCCCCAATCCAAACTTGGGAGGAGCGGGCGGTTTTGCTCGCGGTCTGAAAGAAGTACAGGACAGAAACCAGTTTACACATACTCTGTTCATGGATGACGACGCAGCATGTGAACCAGAAAGCGTCTGGCGCACTTGCGCATTGCTTTCATATGCTCACGACACAAAATTAAGCGTGGCAGGAGGGATGTTTCATACTGAAACACCAACCGTTCAGTATGAAAAAGGCGCAACGCTTTTGTTGAACGGTAACGGGCCTGTTTGGGCGACCCATTATCATAACCGCGACCTTTCCGACATCGCCGTTGTCGCAAGCAATGATTATGGGGACTGGGCAAATTATGGCGCGTGGTGGTTCTTCGCATTCCCCCTTTCGGAAATTTCACAATATCCATTTCCGTTTTTTGTGCGTGGCGACGATACAGATTTTAGCATTGCAAACAATTTAAGAATTGCAACGATGAACGGTATTGCCACTTGGTGTGAGAATTTTGGATATAAGGTTTCGCCTTCAGTGGAATATCTCGCTCATCGGAGTTGGCTAGCTTTAGCATTACTTCATGGAGACGCTGAGAAGGTAAAGAGCGTTTACAAGCATTGCTTGAAGCATGCACTCCTGATGACGCTAAGATTCCAATACGCATGCGCGCATGCTGTGTTAGACGCAATTGAGGATGTATCTAAGGGGCCGGAGTTTTTCTCAAATAATCCAGCACCGATAGAAAAACTAAGCTCCTTTAAAAACATATATCCGCCGTTAAAAGTAACTGCGGAAGATTTTCTTAAAATTGTTCCAGTACCTAGAACGTCTCCCGGCGCTCGCCGTCTTATCGGACTGCTTACCCTAGGCGGACTTTTGCTACCCAAATCCAAGTTGAGAGACAAATACGCACATACACGGATACCTTGGGAAGCTGGGCAATGGAATCTACTAAGGTTAAATGGAGCGGTGTATGGAGTTGGGGAAAATCTGTCGTTGTTTAAGCGTGACAGAACTGCTCTGGCAAAAGTTATGCGTCGTATATTGAAGGCCAGAGTAACAGTTTTCAGAAACTTATCCCACCTTCAGTCAGATTATAAAGCAGCGGGTGTAAAAATTCGCACAAAGGAATATTGGGAAAAGCTGTTTACAGCTAAAAAGGGATAAACATGGAAAGTATTCAAAACAAAAAAATCGCGATTCTGATGCTGGCCTGCAAAGATTATGAAGCTACGGAACTCGCCTTGGCTTGTCATATGTCCTACGGCAACCCAGATATTCCTTTTTTTATACTTCAGAATTGTCGTGGAAGCTATGATGCAGAAAGAACGTTGCAAGTAGCCAAGCGGTATCAATCTCTTTACCCAAAGCAGATACGGGTAATTGACAATATTGGACCTGCTTATCCTTATAAATCCATTTCGGAGCTTTTGACATCCGAACAGTTTATGGAATTTGACCTTATCTGCAAGGTCGATGATGACGCCTTTCCAATCACGCCTGGTTGGATTGAAAATCTTCTGACGCTTTGGGATCGAAAGTACGCAGAACATGGTGATCAACTGGCGTATGTTACCCCACTCATAAACAATAACTGTTGGGGATTCCCCGAAATTCTTAAAGTGATGAATCTGGAAGAGGAATACTTCAAGAAATATGCTCGCGATCATTATGCTGGAGCAGGCAGCGATAAGAAGATTCATCCGGCGAAAGAGATTGTTACGGGAACTGACGGTACAATCTGGCAGCTCCCGTATCTGGCGCGTTGGATTCACGAAAAAACAACCCTCAAACCAGATGAGTTTGTCAACGCTACAAAAGAATTAACGGCTGTTGAAATTCCATCCGTCGACAGATATTCGATTGGTTGCATTCTTTTCAAAAAGAGTTTTTGGCAAAAAATAGATGACGGAGGGCGCGATGACGAACACATGATGCATCAATATTGCAGAAAGAATAATCTACTAATCTTCTGCCAACGTTCAATACCATTCTCACATATGGCATATTTTAACCAGAGAGAAGAGAACCGGGATATAGTTTCTGCCGCTCAAGAAGTATACCAGAAGCGACTTTCTCTCTACCCTATCCTATCGGTCTTCGTAAAACGCGTGAACTAGAAATAGAAGCTCGGCTACGCTGGATGGAATCAAACAGCATCGGTAGCAAAGATCCAAATTTCCAGGCTGCAGTAGGTGGCCTCGGCAGCTCTAATCTCTCTCTCCAGAAGAGTTTGGGGTTCGTGCATTCAAGGGAGTTGTACGCGCCATTCTTTATAAGCTGAGGCTATCGTCACGGCGACCGTAGAAAAATTCTGACGTGTTCACTTATCTCATCTAATGGAATATCCAGGGCTATAATCTATTTAGCCTTGGATGTTCTTTAAAGAATTCAACCTTATCCCGTTTTATTTAAACAGCGCAAAAAAAACCACCTCAAAGGCGCGGTAATTTTCCAGGCCCGACTATTGAGAATCAAATTTCTTGCTGTTTTCTCTTGCTTGAGCTCTTCACTAATTCGCTCAACTTCCGCCAACATTGCGTCGAGCTTAGCTTGTAAATTATTCAACTGACTTAACAATTCGGAATTAGATTCAAGCTGTTGGGCATATAGTTTTTGGGTTTCCTCCCGCTCAGCTCTAATATCCTCACAATGGCGGTTCGAATTTTCGAGTAAACGGAGATTATTTGACCAAATATCAATGAAGTCAATTGGCAGAGCATTTGGCTTTTCATGCGGGGCGAAAATCGCATGCTCCATTTTTTTTTCTTCTTACTTACGAATGAATCCCGAGCCGTCTTATTGAAGGTTGGCAACTTACGATTCAATTCGTTTGACATGGCACTGTAAATATCCTCATCAAGATCGTTATTTAGTACAGGCCAGTTGCTGCCCATCTTGCGGACAGCCTTATGCTTGGTGTCATAGTAACCAGTTGTGCTAAGCGCCACCCCGCTGTACCCTGACAGGGATGCCAAAAAATGCGGATGGTATCGTGATGTGATAACCAATCCACCATCACTTACCGGGAATCCGCTTTCAGTGAGCTGCCTTGGATCCAGAGAAGAAATACTGAAGCCGTGATTTTCGAGTACGCTTCGGAGTTCAGTGCTTGGGCCGGCAACATCAGCAGACATCGCAGCTGCATACACGATGTTATGAATCCCATGTGTTTTCAACAGCTCCATTGAAGCCGGACTAAACAGATCTGAGACAATATGATCGCCTGGGAATAGATCATTCTGAAGGCAAATCACGAGCGTGGGCACACCTATATTCTGAAGCGGATATTTTGGGGGGCCATCATGAATAAACAGGAGCGCGTCATCACCTGAAAAACTTAAATGCTCAGGCACCGACATCTTCAATAATTCGTATGATTCGGTATCCCTTACATCCACATAGTCAAAAGTAGACAAGATACCAGTTAATCCGGAAATGTCCTCCGATTTGACCGGCGAAAGTCCAAGGCCTGTTGCTATGATACGCGCAGCTGATCTCCACGCGAGGAGACGAGCGAGCAACAAGAGGATGTAGTTTGCCGGCCATAACGCATTCAGATATCCACCGCCAATGATATGGATTTGATCAATATTATAATGCGCAAGCGCATCGACACAGTTGATTGCCTTCCAAGCTCGACTTGGTTCCCGAAAACCATCATGAATACTACGCCACGAACTCGATGATTTCTGCTCTTGGTCGGGAACGACAGAATATGTGCAAGCCCATAGACTTTCATCCGATTTTAACGTGTAGACGTCGCCTCCGACAAACTGGGCAACATTATCTGGATTGTACCCGTCGCACAGTATTTCTGCATCATTATCTGCTTCTCTAATTGCTTTTATCCAAGCAGACAGTATAATTTCGTCGCCGAAGTTTGGGCCGCCGACCGCACCAATTAATAAGTATTTAGCCATCAGACAACTTACTTTCACATTGTTTTTCGACGAATAATGCTGATGCTTTATTTAATCCAAGTAAACGATAAAACACCGGTCTATCGGATTGTAGTTAATTGTCGATTATATTAGCAAGAACGATTAAAAAGAAAATCTAGACTTCGATGTCGAGATCACGATCAACCCACCCTCTGTCATATTTTTAAGAGATTGATGGCCTCGAAGACTACACATCACACAATGTATGGCTAAGAAATGAACACACCACAACAAAAAAATCACCTTCTCTTTTGCAGGAAAGACTACCTTATTATATTCTGATACTAAACCTCCATGCTTAGTACAAACTTCATCAGAAGCATTCACAACGGCTAGTGACGAGCTTTCATGATACTGTCATTCGAATTACCTCGATATAGCGCTCATCAGTTCTTTCAATATATCAAAGTTTACGCGCGCTAAATCCCTTCAAAAGACTAGGTAACCCTTTCATGCTTTTCTCTACGACCAGCATCCTAACGAATTCTTTGACAAAAACTAAAAAAGAGCCAAATTCAAACAGTACCGGCGTATAACTATCATTTTTTCTGTAGTATTCTTTAATAATTCTCCTGTTTCTAATCGCATAGTAGCGCGACAGATCACTAGAGTCATTCAAATGCCTCAAGCCAAGGCTAACCTGCTTTTGCTTTCTGACTTTTTGCAGACACTCATCAGCAATGAATGCAACATCTGTATGCTTTGACGCGAGCCAGCCATAAATTGCATCATCCCAAACGATGAAAAACCGTTCATCAGGGATTCCAATCTTATTTACTATATCACGATGAATCATCATTCCTTCGAAACAACCATAATTCGTTAGGAAATAGCTTTTCCCTTGATATGGATCTTTGAGAAACGGCACTTGTACGGCAAGGCTATTGCAGACCCACTGCTCGCAAAAGAAATGTTCTCCGTTGGGATCTTTTCTACCCGCGTGGAAGCATTTAAACTGACCTGACCAACGCATCATATTGTCTAAACCATCGGGAAGAACAATAACGTCATCATCCATGAGCCAGAACCAGTCTGCTGCGGTCTTCAACGCCTCACTTACACCGACAGAAAACCCACCGGCTCCCCCAATATTCTTATCGAGACTTTTGATTATAAGCTCGAATCCGAGATATCTACTGGAAAATTCTATTAAAATATTCTTGGTTGGTTCGTTACTGTTATTATCTATAACGATAACAAATTCCGGCTTACGCTCCAGAGAACATATGCTATGCAATAGCCCCTCTAATAGATCAGGTCTATTATAAGTTACTATTACAATAGCCACGCTTTGACTGTCTATTATATCTGCAACCATTATTATATATTACTTCCAGTCGAGTATTTAAGGCTTTCGGTCAAATCTGTAGCACAGTCCATCACAAAAGGCGCGTCGCCATTGATGGAAACCATCCCAATCTAGCTTCTTAGTAATTAGAAAATAATAGGGGTAGAGAACGATGTCGGCACAAAAGCTCAAGGGGCGACGATGTCGCCGGGCCAAATAGCCTCTATTTCTGAAGAAATAATACTTCTTAAAGCTCGTTTCTGGCACGAGCAATTGAACTCTACCTTCAACAATAGAGACGATTTCACCCCAAACAGGTGGGTGACTTACTAAAGCTGTTGTTAAAGTACCAAACCGCACTCCATTCCGTCTCAAGCGTAGCAGGAAATCAACCTCGTCGCCACGAATAAACAATCTAATATCTGGAATGCCGATTTTGAAGAAGACATCGCGTCTAACAAGCGCCCCATTAAAAAAATGAGCTAGGTTCGGAATAAACTCCCTTTCCTGTACCGCTTGCCGATCAATTGTTAATCGGCCGTTTACCTTAAATGGGAACGCCGTCTTCAGGTCATCCTGAGGTGCTACAATCAAGGGGGAGATAACATCGAGGTTATATTTCTCGGCACCATGAATAAGCATTCTGAGACAATCCGAACCGATAGGACAGGCATCATCATCCATAATCCATATCCACTCAGCACCAGAAGCCAGCGCTGATAGAATTGCCAGTGAGAAACCTCCCGCGCCGCCAAGGTTGATCTCTGATTTGAGGTACGTTAAATCCTCACCGGCATAATCTAGACGACCACTCTGACCCGCGTCGACGAGATGAATAGATAAAAGTTCCGGCTTCAATTGTTTGGATGCATTAAGAAGACGACTAATGTCATCGGGACGATTGCACGTCAGCACGGCCATTGCGACAGACAAATCAAATCCTTCCTCTGCGAATTCCAAAGCCAATATAGAGAGAGCGATTGAAAGTTTCCAAATCAATCGCTCTGCTTAACAATATTACACTGCGGTGTTAACCAACTGCCAAGCGCGGCTGAATAGTAGTTTCATAACACTTCAGCGCAGCACCAATTGCCTGATGCATATCGAGATAACGGTATGTTCCGAGTCGGCCACCGAAAATCACGTCATTTTCAGCATCAGCCATTTCCTTATAAGCAAGATATGTCTTCTTATCCTTCTGCGTATCGATTGGATAATAAGGCTCGTCACCGCGCTGAGCGAAGCGTGAGTATTCACGAACTATAACGGTCTTGTCTTTCTGATAGTCACGCTCTGGATTGAAATGCCTGAACTCCAGGATACGAGTGAAGGGCACGCTTTCGTCAGCATAATTCATAACAGCTGTGCCTTGGAAATCACCGACTTGCAAAACTTCTGGTTCGAAGTCGATCGTACGCCAACCCAATTCACCTGCCTTGTAATCAAAGAACTTGTCGATCGGCCCGGTGTAAACAACTGGCTTTCCGGCGGGAATCTGGTCTTTCAAGTCGAAATAATCGACACCTGTCTGGATATGAATGAGCGGATTTGAAAGCATTTTTTCGAAGATGGCCGTGTAGCCATCAACCGGAAGACCTTCATAAGCATCATTGAAATAGCGATTGTCAAAATTATAGCGAACAGGAAGACGCGTAATGATACTTTCCGACAGTTCGCGCGGATCCGTCTGCCATTGCTTCGCGGTATAGCCACGAATAAATGCCTCATAAAGCGGGCGACCAATTAGTGAGATTGCCTTTTCTTCAAGATTAGCAGGCTTATTCTCACCTAACTCACGCGATTGCTCCAATACGAGTTGCTGAGCTTCCAATGGGGACATACGACGACCGAAGAACTGACATATCGTACCGAGATTGATCGGCATCGAATAAACCTGATCCTTATAAGACGTATATACGCGGTGCTTATAATCAGTGAACTTCGTGAAATTGTTCAAATAGTCCCAAACGAGCCTGTTCGGTGTATGAAAAAGATGCGCGCCGTATTTATGCACTTCAATGCCCGTCTGCGCATCGTTTTCACTATATGCGTTGCCACCAATATGATTTCGACGATCAAGGATCAGCACCTTGCGCCCCAACTCATTGGCAGCACGCTCAGCTATCGTCGCACCAAAAAATCCAGCACCGACGATAATTATATCGTAATTCTCAAAATTCACGGCAAGCCATCCAGTTCGTTAAAATTATTAGCGATTGAGTTACTCAATAATCGATCTTTATCTCCAGCTCAAGATCAAGATCAACGCGCTCAGGTATTATGTTCGCTCGCCACGATTTAGATTAAAAGTAAATCGAAGCACACAATATAATAAAAAACATAAACTCTGATATATTGCGTTATAGTTGTACTTATGTAATTGAGCCAGATTGAAAAAATTATAAATTTTGTTGCACATAAGAAACTTAAAGTGATTTATCTCTCATCTTTTTCGCCATTCGTTAATGAAAACGCCGTATTTGAAATGCAATGGCTTCAATGCTTTGATAGCCCAACCGTATTCGTGAAAAAATCGAGGAGACGAATGAGTTCGATCCGCAAAATCCGTAAGGCAGTTTTCCCCGTCGCCGGTCTTGGGACCCGCTTTCTTCCAGCGACCAAGTCCATCCCCAAGGAAATGCTCACTGTTGTCGACAAACCCGTCATCCAATATGTGGTGGATGAGGCACGCGAAGCGGGTATCGAACATCTGATTTTCGTCACCGGACGCAACAAGGCTGTGATCGAAGATTATTTCGATGCACAGGTTGAGCTCTATTCCACGCTTGCCGAGCGTGGCAAGAAGGCAGAGCTGGAGCATCTGCAGGAATTGCAGCCACAGCCCGGCACTACCAGCTTTACCCGTCAGCAGGTTCCGCTTGGCCTTGGCCATGCGGTCTGGTGCGCGCGCGAACTGGTTGGCGACGAGCCTTTTGCACTGCTTCTGCCGGATATGGTCATGCAGTCGAAGAAGGGTTGCCTCAAGGAAATGGTCGAGCTTTATGAGCAGACCGGAGGCAATGTCATCGCGGTTCAGGAGTGCGACCCTGAAGAAGCGCATAAATACGGTATTGTCGGCAAGGGCAATGCCATTGGCAACGGCTTTGAAATCAACCAGATGGTTGAAAAGCCTGCCAAGGGCACGGCACCTTCAATCTCTATATCAATGGCCGCTATATTCTTCAGCCAGAAATCTTCGAACTGCTGAGCAAGCAGGAGAAGGGTGCTGGCAATGAGATTCAGCTGACTGATGCGATGCTGAAGCTTGCCGATGCACAGAAGTTCTACGGCTTTGACTACCGTGGTTTGACTTTCGACTGCGGCTCAAAGTCCGGCTTCATTGAAGCCAATGTGGCTTTTGCCCTGTGGCGGAAGGATATCCGCCCAACGGTCGAGGTTTCGATTGCCGATCTTCTCAAGACGATCAAGCCAGAATAGGCCTACAGCATCGGCCCAATAATCGAAATCGATTTTTTGGAAAGCACGATGCGTAGATTCAATAGTTTAGAGCGCCGTGCGTCCGAAAAGACGCACGGCGCTCTACCGTCATTCAAAACCAAATGAAACCCGCTTTCAGAAATGAAGGCGGGTTTTTTATGTGAAACTATATCTATAAAGTCTTATTTTCGAGCATCCCCGAAATAGGTTGCCAATACCTCTTCAGGAGCACCATCCATTTTTAGATGCCCATGCTCCAACCAGACAATACGGTTACAATTCTTCATCAGTAGCTCTCTGGAGTGGCTCGCCAGAACCAAAATCTTCGTTGATCCGACGAGGTCGTGCATACGTTTATTCGCACGCTCTTTGAAATCTTCATCGCCAGTCGACAACCATTCATCCATAATCAAAATCTCTGGACGAACCGAAGTGGAGGTAGCAAATGCCAGCCTGAGTTGCATACCCGAAGAATATGTTCTGAATGGCATATCCAGGAAATCTCCCAGGCCTGAAAATTCAGCTATTGCATCGAATTTTTCATCGATCTCTTTTGGGTGCATACCCATCATTGCAGCTCGAAGACGAATATTTTCGCGCCCCGTCGCATCTGGATCAATACCCAGCTGAATATTGATCAATGAAACACAGGTTCCATCAATAAAGGCGCCTCCTTGCGTCGGCGTATAAATGCCAGAAAGAACACGTAGCAAGGTCGTCTTTCCGGAGCCATTATGACCGATCAACCCAATGCGATCACCGTCATTTAGGGTTAATGATACCCCCTCAAGACCGCGAATTACGACCAGTCGATCGCTCTTCCGCTCAATCTTTCCACCGGTCGCAATGCTCAGAACACGGTTCTTTAGGGATCGGCTTGATGAGTTATAGATTGGGAACTCAACGCTAACATTATCTAATTTAATCAAACTCATATCATTACAACCAATACGCTACGCGCCAGCGATATTTTCCAAAGAACACCAGTGCAACTGCCCAACCGAGAACGGCAAGCCCGCCTGCAAAAAACCAGCTAATGCTCTCAGGAGCATGGCCAAAGAGGGGGGCCCTCACCAACTCGATAAAGTGGTAGAACGGGTTGAGCTCAATGAATGCCTTTGAAACATGGTCCGGCAAAATCTTGACCATCCACATGATAGGTGTCGCATAAAAGAGTATCTGCAAGACATTCGTTACAACCTGCGTCATGTCGCGAAACCGCGCGCACAAAACAGCAAGAATAAGCATAATCCAAGCCAAATTCAGACAAACAAGAAGAAAACCGGGAATTGCCAAAAGGGCGTAAAAATTTATAGGATGACCCAAGATCAAAGCAATAACTGGGAATATTACAATATTATGCAGAAATATTATCACATTCCTCCACATGGTACGCAGTATATGCGTAAACAGTGGCATCCGTACTTGCAGAATAATGCCATCTGATCCGCTGAATGTAGTGCACCCCTCGGACAAGCAGCTTGTTATAAAGCTCCACATGATGACGCCTGCACATACGTGAGGCAAATATTCGTGCATCTCAGATTGGAAAAGCGTTCCAAAAATCGCACCGAGCGCACCAATCAAGACAGCCATGTTCAAAGTGAGCCAAAAAGCTCCAAGCCTTGAACGGCGATATCGCTGTGCTACATCCTGCCAACCAAAAATCAAAGCCAGACGATACTTGGCAAAAGCCTCAATAATATCGTTCAATGCTACACTGACGCCTGTCTTCGGCTTCAAGCGGTATGCAACCAGCTCGGCGTTCTCATCTAAAGCTTCAACGCTCATAAAGACCTAATCCTAGTTGAACATCGCGCAACCACTTCGTGTGGCTTGGCACATAGTTCGTCAGCCTGACCGTGCGTAGTAATGGAAACATTTGAAATGAGTCAACCGTTTCCGCCAACCAAATGAACTCCCAATGTGGCCAAACTCGGATCTACGTATTCTAGAAACTTTTCATAAAGCCTTCATTTGCCGGCGTCTATTAGAAAACTCTTATATAGAAAACGTAATTCTCTCAATTTGCTGTTGGTAATTCAGGCGTTTCTGGCTCAGTCTTGTGAAGACGAACCTCGAACGGCGCAATGAGCTTTTTGGGTTTGTCACTCGCCATATCCGGAGTGAATGCTGGAAAGGCCGCGCCAGCGGTCGGCACTTTCAAAGCCGCCGCGTCAACCAGATCATCGCCCGACCTTTCGACAAGCTTAACGTCCGACACGGTTCCCTCAGGAGAAAGATAAAAGCTGATCTTTGGCTTGAAGACGCCATCAAGTTCCAGAGGAGCAAGCTCGCGTGCAAGAAGCTGTCCATAGCGTTGAAGAATAAGCGCGACAGCGTTCTGCCATTCTGCCTGATTGGTGATTGAGAGCACTTCAGCGGTTTGAGGTGCGGCGGGTGTAGTCGTGATACGTGGTCCAGTCTGCGCAACGGACGGCATGGTGTATGCCGTCACAGCCAGTACAGACCCGAGCATCATGATAAGGCGGAAACTTGTACGGTCTTGCATTCTCATGATCCTCAAGTTCTCAATCGTTCAATGTTTTGTGGTCGGCGACAACCAGACTGTCCAAGAATTTGGGCCGCGATGTTCAATCACGAAGCGGCCAATCCAAAAACCGCATCAGCGATAGCCGACGTGTCGGCTGTCTCGGGCGTCGATGGTGCTTCATTTGCATCTTCTGTCAGAAGAACACCCACTTGATCAATGCCAAGATCATCGAGTTGGTCAGGCGTGCCAAAGCCATATTCCATATGCCCACTTCCGATGATACCGACAACCAGTGCTTCGGGCTGTTCATTGAGATAAGCTGCAATGTTACAGGCGAAGGCCCGATCCCACGTCTGTTGCGCGCGGACGAAGCGATCAAACTCAGGTGCATCAGCAGGTTTTCCCTGCATCGCAGGTGGCCCGCCATTGGTCAGACGCAGGAGATGTTCGCGATGTGCAAGACTTGCAGGACGCGCTGGCGTCAGGCCGTCACGCTCTTCTTGTGGAATTGCATCCCAGCCTTCCTTGCCAACACGGGTAACAAGATCGCGACGGCAGTTTAGCGCCAGCATTTTAACGCGAAACTCGCGGCAGAAATGAAACAACGGCCAATAGAGATCGGCAGCAAAGCCCCAGACTTTTCCCCACTCTGCACGTTCCAGAAATGTCTCAGCATCGAGCTTGCCCGCGACCCATTCGTCAAGCACAGGCTGGAGCCGTAGTGGAAACATTTCAAAGCCGACGGCAAGATCGTCACGAAGAGCGAGCAGAGAGGCGCAGATATGCGTCTGCCAGCGGTGAATATCATACCTATCATGGCGTTCGCCCAAGAGAACAACCCGCTTTTGCGCCACATACCGCATGACCGATTGGTGTGTGCGAATTTCAGCAGATTTTGGATCAATCCACTGTCCGATCAGGAGTTCTGATGTCTTGGAACTCATAGGAAAGCGTCCTTTGTACCCGAAACGATAAGGCCTGTTTCCTCGCCTGCTTCGTTAAGCGCATAGAACGTGAGAGCGTCATCCGTCCCGACCTCACGCCATGAAGCAACGTGGCCTGCCTTAAGATGCAGATGGAAATCAGGCTTCATCACATTGATAAAACCGCGCGATGGCCGCACTTCCGGCATCTCACCGTTCCACTCCTGTTTGAAAGTGGGCAATTCGAGCGCAATGCGTATCTCGGCCTTATTGCGCTGAGCTGCCGCAAACGGAGCAAGACCCGGATCGTCTTCGCCAACTTCCTGCTTTTCCATTCCGCCTTGCTCTTTGGCTTTAGGCTCAAGCGTTGCGAATTCGAAGCTATCCAGTGCCTTGTCGAACGGTTCAGCACCTTCAAAACCAATGACACTGCCGATAACACTGTCATCCGACGCAAGCAGATCGATACGCGGATAGACTTTTTCCTGCATCACACTGCTGCGGTCAGCGATAAGCGACGCAATTGCTGAAAGATCGATGCGCGAATGGTGCTCCGCGCCGGAGAAGTAAATCCAGCTATCGCGAACTTCGACCTGTTCCACAACACCGATACGTTCATGCGTCGCGCCACCACTTTTGGAATTGATCATCAGCTTGCCCATGGCTGGCAACGTTTTGAGAACATCAGCGGCATCGGCCAGAAGTTTTACGCGGATTGGTTGTTCGCTCATAATTTCCTCATGCTGTTTGGAGATCAGACATCTCGGACCGCTTTTGCGTAGTGCTAAAAGTTTCAAGATTGATGATGTTGTCGATGACAAGATTTGCAGGCTCGCGATGAGCCAGAATGACGATTGTTGAAGTGGGAAGTTCTTTGCGCAAAAGGCCCAGCAGCTCGGTCTCGGCTATCTTATCCAGTGCACTGGTGGCTTCATCGAGAAACACCCAATCTGGCTTAATCAGGATGGCGCGCGCAAGAGCCAGCCTTTGCATCTCGCCACCAGAGAGTGTTCCCGGCGCGATATGTTCGCCAGAACATGCTTTTAGCGAGAGCTTCGACAGCCCGACCTTTGCAAGCGCTTCAGCGATTTGGGTCTGAGCGAAATTCTCTGTCGGAAGCGGATAGGAGACCGCATCATATAGTCCGGCATTCGGCAGGTAAGGCTTTTGCGAAAGCACAAGCATCGAGGTATCAGGTCGGTGAATTGTTCCGTCTGCAAAATTCCAGGCGCCAGCAATCAGACGAAGCAACGTCGTCTTTCCAAGGCCTGAGCGGCCACGCAGCCATACAGTTTTGCCGGGTTCGATTTCAAGCTCGGATATGTTCAGAAGGTTCTGTCCATCAGGCGTTTTCAATGAAACGTCACGCAATTGCAGCGATGAGTGTGTGGGCTGGGCGATGGAGAGACTGCCCTCATCACGAACATTTCGTGCTGCATTCATGAAGCCCGACAGACGCGAAATTGCTGATACGAGTTTTGCCAGCTTTTCGTAGTTGAAAATAAACCAGGAGAGATTGGTCGAGACCTGAGCGAAGGCCTGTCCCAGCTGCATCAGACCGCCGAAAGTCAGCGCACCTGCAAAATATCCGGGCAAGCCGAAGAACGTTGGAATGCGAAAAACACTGTGCCGATAAGGGAAAGTGAACAATCCCAACTGCACCTGTCGCGCCACGAGACGAAACCAGTTTTCTCGGACTGCAGAAAACTTGTCTGAAAGTATTTTTTTCTCGTGTTCTTCCCCATTCATCACAGCAATATCACCCGCATGTTGACGAATATGCGCCATTGCAAAACGGAAATTTGCTTCTCTCTTCTGCTGTTCTACGAAGGTAGCCTTAAGACGATGCCCGAAAAAATGCGTTATGAATGAAGAGACGAACACATAAAGAAAAGCTGCCCATAGCATGTAACGGGGGATCGTGACGTCAATTCCAAAAAGATTGAAACTCAGCACATAGGTGGAAAGGCCCCACAGCACAGCAATATAGGAAAACAATGCAATGATTGTTGTGATTAGTCCCAGACCCTCAGCCAAAGTATGGTGAACGAACAACTCGCAATCTTCTGCGATACGTTGATCCGGGTTATCGGGGGTCTGTCCATCCTTGCGGATAGCCAGATGCCAATATGCTTTGTTCGACATCCACGTAGAAATAACGGTCTCTGTAAGTTTCTGCCGCCAGCGGATTTTGAGCGTTCCCTGAAGAGCCTCACCTGACAGATTAACGCACGTATTGACCAGAACGATCAGAGCGAAAATGCCTATCTGATTGACGGCGACAAAAACATTGCGCTGTTCCAGAGCATTATAAAAATCTGCTGTCCATTTGACGAGCCACAAACCTGTATAAATGCCCACCAGTTCCAAAGCGAAAATTACGGCGAGCAGCGACCAACTGAGCACCTTTCCCGGGCCTGCATTGCAATATTTGAGTAGCTGCCAAAACTGTCTGAGAACAATAAGCATAATTAACCGATACTGACATGAGAAAACCGGAGCCGTTTTTCAAACCGCCCCGGCATGTTGATCATCGATGACGATCAGAAGCGCATCGTTGCACCCACCTTGAAGGTACGGCCCGGTGCCACCTGCATTTCCAGCGGATTGACATTGGCGACTGACGACGTCTCCGGCGAATTGGCATAACCTGTCAGCGTATTTGGGAAATAGCGCTTGTCGAAGATATTCTCGACACCGAAATTCACGTCAATATGCTTGGTCGGGGACCACTTGGCATAGGCATCAAACACCGAATAATTCGACGGTTTGAAAGCATTTTCATCAGCGCGGCGCTTCACGCCCGATGCGAAAGTGCCTACAAACTCTGTTTCCAGATTCCAATCGGGGATGATGTAACGCAGTCCCAGAACCGTGGTCAGCGGAACTGCACCATCAAACGGCGTCTTCTCAGATCCGGCATCCACACGCTGATCGCCACGCATATAAGAAAGCGCCGCATTGGCGAAAACGTTGTTGTAAACCTCGTATTCGCCGCCGAACTCAATACCCCAGACCTTTACACTCTCGACGTTGTCAGAGGTGTACTTATCGGTGGTTCCAGGAACCTGTTGCAGGCCCCTAATGAAATCCTTGTAATCGGAATAGAAGGCAGAAGCGCTGAAATAGCCGCGATCATACTCGCCACGCAGACCCGCTTCATAGCTGCGGACAAATTCTGGCTTCAAGTTCGGATTGGGAATGACCTCTACCATGCTTGTCGCACCGATTGAGGTGGAAGATACGAAGAGCTGCTGTGCGGTCGGCATCTTGAAACCTTCGCCATAGGAGGCAAACACCGAATAAGTATCGTCGAGCTTATAAATCGCACCCAAGCGCTTAATCAAACGGGTCTTGTCGGTCTTCTCAGGATCAAAACCTTCGAGCGGAACATAGTCACCATCCTGGGTCGGATCGATTGAGTAAGTTGCAAGACGCAGGCCCGGCGTAAGCGTCAGACGCTCATCCAACAGCTTGATTTCATCCTGAACATAGAAATCGGCGCGTATGGTCTCAACTTTGGGGAAATTGAACCCTTGTCGCAACGCAACAGTCGTAACGCCCGTATTCAGATTGGTGGTGATATTTTCACCATCATAATTACTCTTGGTGATGTCACCCGCAAAGCCATAAATGAGTTTGTGGCTGGTTTGACCGAGATCAAATGACGAGGTCAGCTGAACATCAGCCTGCAGAAAGTCTTCGCTGTAATTGCGGATCTGAATGCGCTTTTCACGTCGCGGCGTTGCCAGAAGCGGATAATTGCGGATCTGAGTGCTGGTCGTATCGCGCTTTTGCGGTGAATAGGAAATGTTCCATTTCACCTCATCCAGCCACGATGCGCCCACCGTCCAGCGATGATCCAAAGCAAAGCGAGCGCGCTGCATTTTCAGCGAACGATCCCAGCTCTCGTTCTCATAATAGAAACTGTAATAAGCAGGCATGCTTGCATAAAGCGAATTGGCAGCACCGGAATCGTATTTCTGATCCACATCAGTGTTGCGCTCGAACCATTCGCCAGTCAGCTTGAACTCATGATCAGCCGACGGGCTCCACTGAAGTTTCAACAGGCTGTTATAGGAATCCGTATCCATCGGTGATGCTTTATTGCATGGCCAGATCGCTTCACGCGGACAGCCCCAGATACCGCCATCTGCACGTGCTTTACGCATGTCCGGCTCAGATGCACTCATATGTCCGAAACTGCCTAGAACCTTAAAGTCTCCGGCTTCGGCCGCACCGGTGATCTGTTTGCGGAACGATTTATCGAAGCTGTCATAGCTGAACTTGGTTTCGACAGCCCATGGCTTGGTACCATCCAGAAGATCGTCGGCATCAAGCGTCCTGAAAAACACGACTCCACCCAGAGCATCAGCTCCCCACAGAACCGAATTCGGGCCACGTGTGATTTCTACCGACTTCATATTGAAAGGATCAACGAAGTCTCGGCTACCATCGGTAATGCGCTCCTGAACGCGTGCGCCATCGACCAGGATTTGCACACGATTGCCACCTACACCACGAATATTGAAGCTATTGAGCTGGCCGAAAGGATTGGTCAATGACGTTTGACGATCAACACTTATGCCCGGCTCATACCGTACCATATCCTGAATATCGCGCACTTGATGACGGTCCAGCGTGTCGCGATCAATCACACTGATCGACATCGGAACATCAAGCAGGTTCTTGGCAGCGCGCTCGGCAGAAAGCGTAATCGTCTTGAGCTTGATAGGCTCAGAACTTTCGCCTTCAGTGTTCTGGCTTTGCTGGACGGCATCTGTTTTTAGTGCTGTTTGAGCGGATGCCTCCGAAGCGACGCAGAGCACCACAGAGACAGAAAGCATATTCAACCAATGACGATTGACGGATTTTTGGAAAGCGGTAGTCCCCAGCATGATGGCCCCGAGATAAGCATTGCATGATCGCTGGCTTGCCTATCGGGACTTGCTGGCTAAAAGTTGAGTAGATTACTCAATATATTATTTGGGACTGTATTCAACGGTTGCGGAGTGTTTCCAACAGCAATTAGCGCGCTGATACTGAGACAGCGGCAATTATGCAACACTTATAACATGTCACGTTTGTATACGACGGCAATAAGAAAAAAGAGTATGTGTTGGGAAAATGGCTGGGGCGCCTGGATTCGAACCAGGGGATGCCGGTACCAAAAAACCGGTGCCTTACCGCTTGGCTACGCCCCAACAAATCAGATCAAAGTGATCGATTGCGCGGGCTTATAGCCGCTCCCTGCGCCAAGTGCAATCGCCTATTGTCGAATTCTGGTAAGCTTTACAAGGAGAATTTCCGCAGTGCATAACAAGCGGCTCAAATCAGCTAAGTACAGGGATTTGCCTTCGCGTCCAAAGCTGGTAATCCGATAACAGAGTCATTTTTTTGGTTATTGCAATGATCTTGCTACTGGTTTCCTTTCTTGCAAGCGCTATTCTTTGCGGCGTCGGCCTTTATGTTTTATCCGCGCTTCTGCCAGCAAGCTTTCTTGCGGCCAAATTCAATGCACGCTCCAACCATAGCGTAGCTGCCAGGCAAATCGGCGGCCTTGCGCTCATACCGGCCATTATAGTCTCGCTTTTAATGTTCGGCACAGATCTTGGGCTGACTATTGATCTGGTCCTCAGTCTCAGCGGAGCCTGTTTATTACTCTGGGTTATCGGTGGTCTGGATGATCGTTTCGAGCTTTCCGTCACAACACGCTTTGGCTCGCAGTGCGTGGCCGCATGCCTGGTGGTTTATGGGCTCGGCCCCGATTTCCGACTATTACCCGAGCTTTTGCCCCATTGGGCAGAGATCGCGCTGATTGTCATCACGCTTGTCGCGGCAATCAATGTTACAAATTTCATGGATGGTCTGGATTGCATGACCGTTGCAGGCATCGGCGTGCCCATGGTTGGAATTGCGCTGCTGGCAACATTTCAGCTTGCAGGCGTTGAAAGCGGCACAATCGCTGCAATCACGGCAGGCGGGCTTGTGGGTTTTGCTTTTTACAACCGCCCACCCGCAAGCGTTTTTTTGGGCGATTCCGGGAGCTTTCCGCTGGGGCTTATTGCCGGAACCGCGCTTCTACTTCTGGCACGGGAAACGCATATAGCCGTCGCGCTTATTCTGCCGCTCTATTACGTGCTTGATGCCGGCACGACAATCATCTTACGCGGTCTGGCAGGCGAGAACATTCTGAAAGCACATTCAAAACATGCCTATCAGGTCGCCAAACGGGCCGGGTGGAGCGTGTCGAAGGTGGTGAGCCACGTCGCACTGCTCAATATCATTCTGATAGCATGTGCGGCAGCAATTATGGTCTTCGACCATATGCTTTCGCAAATCATCTTCGTGCTTATTGCCGCAGTCGCAGTGCTTTTGCTGCTGCTCGATTTCCGTGGACGTTTCAGGAAGTTATAACGTCAAACAGAACCTTGCGGACCGCGTTGACATCTTCTGTCTCCATCGCAGCCCGGAGAGTATCAAGGCTTTTAGGGACGTCCACAGCAACCTTTTGCCCCTTGGGGGCACGCATAATTTTGGGGTGACGCGTCGTCTGAGCCTGAGAAGGATCGTAGAAAAGCTCTTCATACATCTTCTCACCTTCGCGAATGCCCGTCACCTCAATCGCAATATCGCCGTCGGGATTGTCTGCGCTACGCACCGTCAGCCCCGCAAGCAGGATCATATTCTCGGCCAGGTCACGAACCTTGACCGGATCGCCCATTTCGAGAAGCACCGTATCGCCGGATTTGGCAATTGCACCGGATTGCACGATGAGTTCTGCTGCTTCCTTGATCGACATGAAATAGCGCGTCATGTCTTCGTGCGTGAGCGTGACGGGTCCACCATTGGCGATCTGTTCGCGGAAAAGCGGAACCACTGAACCGTTGGAGCCCAGAACATTGCCGAAGCGGACGGAATAGAATGACTTATGATGGCCCGCCTTTTCAGCGAGTGTCCCGTAGTAGTAGACGACAAGTTCGGCCCAGCGCTTTGTTGCGCCCATGACATTCGTTGGCCTCACGGCCTTATCGGATGAAATCAGCACCAAACGTTCGACATCGGTTTCAAAGGCTGCGGCAGCCACGTTCAGCGTGCCGAACACGTTGTTATAGATACCGACAAGCGGGTTCTTTTCGACAAGCGGCACATGCTTATAAGCTGCGCAATGATAGACCGTATCAACGGTGTGGGTGCGGATAGCTTTTTCAACACATTGCTGATTTGCCACCGTGCCGAGCACTGGAATGACATCGCATTGCGCAATCTGCCGTAACTGTCGCTCGATCTGATAAAGCGCGAATTCGCTCGATTCAAAAAGCACGATGCAGCTTGGGTTCCACTGCGCAATCGTGCGGCAGAGCTGGCTGCCAATCGACCCGCCAGCGCCCGTAACCATAATGCGTCGCCCTTCGACAACTTCGCGGAGCAAATCGACATCTGGCGGTACAGGCGAGCGCCCAAGCAAATCGTCAATTTCGACATTGCGCAGAGCACTGACAAGATATTTGCCAGCCGTCAGATCAGCGATTGGGGGTAGAATGCGGGTGCTAACCGGCAGACGCCCGAGCAGGCGTGCAAGTTCCTGCCGCTGCTTCTGATCGATTTCCGGTTCGGATATGACAACCTGACCAACGCCAAAATTCTCGATCAAACGTGGGATCGCTGCAATGTCATAGACCCGGAGACCAATGATATCCATGCCGCCAAGCTGGCCCGTGGGATCAACGAAACCAATGACATGCGTATCGCTATGGCTTCTGAGTGCTGTTGCCAGCTGACGCCCGGGTTCACCCACACCAATAATAAGAGCCGTGCTTGTATAAGCCCTGCTGGCTTCGGCACTGCGCAGCAGCCATTTCGCACCAAATCGGCTGGCAGAAATAAGCACCGTGCTCAAAAGCCAGTAGAGAAGAGGAACCGAACGCGGCAAACCAGCGCCGCCGTATGATTCCATAAGAAAGACCAGCGCCACCCAGAATAGGGCTGCAATAGCGGTCGCCTGAAAGATTGGCCAGATGGCTCGCTCGGCCAGATAGCGAATAATTGCCCGATAAAGACCAAAACGAATAAAGACGGGGATTGCGAGAGCCGGAGCGATGGCGATCAGGAAAATCTGCGTCTGCGTCGGGACAAAAACAAAGCCAAGCCGCATGACAAAGGCGAGATAGGCGCTGAGCAGCAACAACAAGCAGTCGCTCAGCAGCAGTATGATCTGCTTACCAACACGCGGTAATAAAGCCAGCCTCTGCCAGGGATATCTGAAACTCATACGAACATATCCTGCCCCCCTCAAGGCGAAAATGCGAATAATCGCCGTTGAGGATTCGGCTAAACCCACTCTTTTTTAATCAGTGAAATCAGATATCTAGCTCAGATATCCGACCATATAACCAGCCCAATAGTGGCACCGTTAGCACGAGTCCCCGCGCAGGGCCATATCAATTGATATTTCCCACGCTCACGGAGATTACGCGCTGATCCCTTAATTATCTGTTTTTATTCAATTTCTCTCACACAAGCCATCCGATCTTCGTTCTGAGCACTTAGTACTTTCGGCTAAGCAATAAGTGCGGGCAATTTTTAGACATAAACACATAAACATTTCTTTATGTAATATTGACAAGCAGTGAAGCTTCCGGCAGACTGAGCGGCGTTATGGTTCTTTCGTCAGACTTCAGATGAAAGCTAAGAGGGAAACCGGTGCGTTGAAGACAAAACCGGTGCTGCCCCCGCAACTGTAAGCGGCGAGCCTTGATCCATCATGCCACTGGAACGAAACATTCCGGGAAGGCGGATCAGAGCGCCGATCTGATTTAATCAGATCGAAACGCGCTCTAAGGTGCTGACCCGCGAGCCAGGAGACCTGCCATGGCAAAACAACGTCCACGGGCGGGGTGTCCCGGAATGTCGCAGGTCTGGCTGTAATGAACAGCCTTTTCGCGCACGTCTGCAAACCCGCGCCCCCATCTATATCGGGGTATATATAGCCATGTCACAAACCACCGTCGCTACCGCCACCCTTGGTGTGCCGCGCATCGGCCGTCATCGCGAACTGAAGTTTGCACTCGAAGCTTTCTGGGCGGGTAAATCGTCTGAGGCAGAACTGCTCACTATTGCCAGCGCCTTACGCGCGGCCAATTGGGCCGAACAGCGCGATCACGGTATCACGAAAATTCCGTCAAACGATTTCTCCCTTTACGATCATGTGCTTGATACTGCCGTGATGGTCGGCGCGATCCCTGACCGCTATGGCTGGACGGGCAGCGACGTATCGCTCCAGACCTATTTCGCTATGGCGCGCGGTCGTGAAGGCAAAGCGAACAGCGATTGCGGTTGCGGCAATCATAAGCATGGTCATGGCGTGACCGCGCTTGAAATGACCAAGTGGTTCGACACCAATTATCACTATATGGTGCCAGAACTCACCGACGATCAGGAATTCAAACTTTCGGACCGCAAGCCGGTCGAGCATTTTCTTGAAGCAAAAGCGCTCGGCATCCACACACGCCCGGTCATTCTGGGACCGGTGACGTTCCTGAAACTGGCAAAATCCACTGCCGAAGGTTTCAACCCGATAGCGCTACTGCCAAAACTGCTGCCCGTTTATGAAGAGCTGTTGCAGGAACTGGCGGAAGCCGGAGCCGATTGGGTGCAGATTGACGAGCCAGCGCTGGTTCTCGACCTCATCCCCAATGAGCGTGCAGCTTTTGAACTTGCCTATCAGCGTTTGAACACAGCAAGCCCGGTCAAAATCCTGGCTGCGACCTATTTCGGAGAACTGGGCAACAATCTCGAAACCGCTCTTTCTCTGCCGGTTGCAGGTTTGCATGTCGATCTCGTGCGTGGGGCAGACCAGCTTGTGGAAGTTGCCAGCAAAGCGCGCGGAGATCAGGTGCTTTCGCTCGGCATCATTGACGGACGCAATATCTGGCGTGCCGATCTCAACGCGATCATCGACCGTGTCCAACCTTTAATCGACAAGCGCGGGCTGGAACGCATTGAAATTGCGCCATCTTGTTCGCTCCTGCATGTGCCGATTGATCTTGAACTGGAAACCGGTCTCGATGCAGAACTTAAAAACTGGCTCGCTTTTGCAGCACAAAAGATCGATGAGATTGCTATCCTCGGACGTGCGCTTTCGTCAGGAAAAAGCACGGTTCTTGCAGAACTGAAAGCCGCCAGTGAGGCCATTGCAGCCCGCCGCACATCGCCAAAGGTCCATAGTCTGGTTGTTGAACAGCGCGTTACCGCTGTTACCGAGACTCAGAAAAAGCGCAATAGCGTGTTCACCGAGCGACGCAAAATTCAAAGCGACAAGCTCAGCCTGCCCACTTTCCCCACCACGACAATCGGCTCTTTCCCGCAGACGCCGGAAGTGCGCAAAGCACGTGCAGCGGTCAACAAAGGTGAGATCAGCACTGCGCAATATGAAGGTTTTATTCAGCGCGAAACCGAAGCTGCCATCCGCTGGCAGGAAGAAATCGGCCTCGACGTGCTGGTGCATGGCGAGTTTGAGCGCAACGACATGGTGCAATATTTCGGCGAGCAGCTTTCGGGCTTTGCTTTCACAAAATACGCCTGGGTGCAGAGCTACGGTTCGCGCTATGTCCGCCCTCCCATCATTTTCGGTGACGTTTCCCGTCCGGAACCGATGACGGTCGCATGGTGGAAATATGCGCAATCACTGACAGACAAGCCCGTCAAAGGCATGTTGACGGGGCCAGTTACGATCCTCAACTGGTCGTTTGTTCGCGATGATATTCCACGTGCTGCAACCTGTCGTCAGATCGCTCTCGCCATCCGTGACGAAGTGAGCGATCTGGAGGGTGCAGGTGCTACCATGATCCAGATCGACGAGGCGGCCTTGCGCGAAGGCTTGCCGCTGCGTCGCGCTGACTGGTCGATCTATCTCGATTGGGCTGTCGAAAGCTTCCGTCTGTGTTCAAGCGGCGTGACCGACCAAACACAGATCCACACCCATATGTGCTATTCGGAGTTCAATGACATCATCGATGCCATTGCTCATATGGATGCCGACGTGATTTCGATTGAAACCTCGCGCTCACGCATGGAACTGCTTGATGCGTTCAAGTCGTTCAAATACCCGAACGACATCGGCCCGGGCGTTTATGATATTCACTCACCACGCGTGCCGGAAGTCAGCGAAATGACGGACCTGCTGGCGCTTGCCCGCAAGCAGCTTTCCGATGGACAGCTCTGGGTCAATCCCGATTGCGGCCTGAAAACCCGCAAATGGGACGAGGTGCGCCCTGCCCTCGTCAACATGGTGGCGGCAGCGAAAGCGCTACGCGCAGAACTGGCCTAAACGAAAAAACCCATGCCGGATTAAATACCGCATTTCCGGCATGGGTTATCCGCCGTTCACCAACGCCAAAATAAGCTGCTCGACGTTGCCGCCGGATCCCATTTCAACGCGGTCGAAATCACGGCCCTGCTGGCGCTGGATATCGACCAGCGCAGTAATGCGATTAATCAGTTCCCGGCGCATTTTCTGGCACTTCGGGTCGTTCGGGATGGAAAGCCCAACCGTCGTGCGGACGATCTCGCGCGTCATATCCTTGGCTGTGTCGCCATGAACGAGCTCGTGCTTGTAGATGCCATCATAGAAGCGCTCCCAGTTCTCTTTCACTGGTGAGGTAAGCTTCTGTGAAGGCTTCGGCAGCGTATAGGTGATTTTCAGTTTGGGCCTGGCCGAAACAATTGTGCAGCCATTGTTGGAATTGTCGAACTTGCGATCCCAGGTCAGCACAAAGGTCGTGTGCGCTATCACGCGGGATTTGCCGGCTTTAGGGCCGCGCTCGCCGATGGATTCATAGAGCTCAGGACCGGTGCGGCCGGTAATCGCGTAGGGCTTTATGACTTCAACGGCTTTCCAGTCATCCTCTGCAAAGGCCTGCCCCGAAAACAAAACACCGAAAACAACACTCAATACAGCTATGCGCACGACAACTCCAGCCCCAAAAACAGCAATGCGCGAAGGCTACAATATCATTGCCCCAGACAGAAGCGCTTTCACTACCCCTCGCAATTTGAACCAGAAATCGGAATAAATTTCCTGATTAACGGTTTTCAGAGCAAGATTGACTATATCTTCATAGTTTCGTAGATACGTAGTTATGAACGAAAATGACCCAATCGACCCGGGTGTAAAAACCCACCTCGCGGCCGACAAGGCAAGTGAATTTCTCAAGACAATCGCCAACAATCACCGGCTTATGATCCTTTGCCGGCTGCACGGCGGTGAGAAGTCAGTGGGACAGCTTGCTGAGTTGATCGGCCTGCGTGACTCCACTGTCTCTCAACATCTGGCATTGTTGCGGCGCGAGGGCATTATTGCCGGGCGACGTGACGGACAAACGATCTGGTATCGCGTTGAAAGTGATATAGCGCAGCAAGTGATGGCGGTGATCTGCACACATTTCCAGGTGCCGGTCGGCTAAGCCGGCATCCGTTACAATCACCAGAATAACTTTGAAGAAGTGCGGACATGACTGACCAGACCATCGCCAGACGCAATACTTTCGTGCTTACCGCAGCACAGGCTTTGGGGGCTGCAAGCCCGCCGATCATCATTTCGCTGGGCGGACTGGTCGGACAGCAGCTTTCCTCCGATCCGGCACTGGTCACACTGCCCGTCAGCCTGTTCAGTCTTGGTCTGGCGCTTGGCACCCTGCCTGCAGCCTTCATTATGCGCGCATTCGGACGGCGTAACGGCTATCTGCTCGGCGCTGGCTTTGGCATGACAGCCGGTCTGATAGCCGCTTTCGGCATCTTCACAAGCTCCTTCATCATCTTCTGTCTTGGCACCTTCATTGCGGGCTTTTATGCCGCCTATGTTCAGAGCTATCGCTTTGCGGCAACCGATGCCGCGACAGGTGCGCTCAAAGCCCGGGCCATTTCATGGGTGATGGTCGGAGGTTTGATTGCAGCCATTATCGGGCCGCAGCTTGTCATCTGGACGCGTGATGCCCTGCCCGATACGCCCTATGCGGGTAGCTTTATAAGTCAGGCTGCTCTCGCATTGCTGGCGATCCCTGTCTTGTTGCTGTTTCGCTCGCCCAAGGCGGCGAAAGCTGCGAATACAGGAGATGGTGGCCGTTCGTTGAAAGAGATATTGCTAAGCCCGCGTTACATACTGGCGGTGGCTTCTGGTGTTGTCTCCTATGGCCTGATGACATTTGTGATGACAGCAGCCCCGATCGCCATGGTTGGCCATGGCCATTCCGTCGACCATGCGGCTTTGGGCATTCAGTGGCATGTGCTTGCCATGTTCGGGCCAAGCTTCTTCACAGGATTGCTGATTACCCGCTTTGGCAAGGAACGTGTAACAGCTGTTGGCCTGCTGATCATCGCTCTATCGGCAATTGTTGCATTATCGGGGCTTGATCTCACGCATTTCTGGATTTCGCTGATCCTGCTCGGCATCGGCTGGAATTTTGGCTTCATTGGTGCGACCGCTATGGTTGCCGAATGCCATACGCCAGAGGAACGCGGCAAGGCGCAGGGTGCAAACGACTTTCTCGTCTTCGGCACGGTCGCCTGCGCATCTTTCTTTGCCGGTTCACTGCTGCATTCGTCCGGCTGGCAGACGATCAACTGGCTGATCTTCCCGGCAGTTGCACTCATTCTTGTGCCGCTGGTCTGGCAATCCGCCAGAAAACAGAGAGCCAAAGTCGCAGCATAACAAAAAGCCCGCCTTGATTTCTCAAGGCGGGCTTTTCTTTAAATCAGAGCGCATCCCGAAAAGTGTGAAACGGTCTTCGGAAAAAGATGCGCGTCAAAACAGGAAGACGATCTTACTGTTCGATTGTGCGGTTCCAGCGGTTGTTGAGCTGCTGGCGACCTTCGTTCACTGCATCCCAGTCAAGCGTATTGGCTGTTTTCATGTAACCATTGAAAGCATCGAGCTTGGCCTGCGCTTCAGGCGAACCGGCCTTGGCCTTCTGGTTCGATGGGATCACATTCCCATGATCAAGCGCCTTGCTCTGTGCATCAGCCGAAAGCAGATAATGCGCGAGCTTCTGGCTCAGTTCTGGTTCGTTGTTGCCAGCCAGTACACATTCGGTGACTGCGAGAACAACCGAGCCTTCCTTTGGCTGTGCGTATTCAACCGGAATACCCTTGTCTTTCAGGTTATTAACGCCGGTTGGGGTCAGCGGGAAGATTGCTGCTTCGCCGGTCTGAACCATTTCCGAAATCTTTGCCGACGATGGAATGAATTCCAGAACGTTCTTGCCGATGGTGTCCGGGAACTTTTCAAAACCTGGCTCAAGATTCTTGTCGTCACCGCCCTGAATGCGGTTGAACATCAGAAATGCATGCAGGCCGAAGGTCGAAGCGGACGCAGACTGGAACACAACAGCCTTGTTGAATTTCTCATCCGCGAAATCCATCCACGAGGTCGGCGCTGCCCAACCCTTTTCGTCGAAAAGCTTCTTGTTATAGGCGATACCGGTCATGCCCATATCGACGCCGATTGCCATATCGCCTTTCAGACGCGCAGCTGGCTGAATGTCAGCCAAAACCGGATTATCAGAGATTTTCTGGCAAAGACCCGCATTGATGGCGCGGACCATCACGCCGTCATCAAGCAGCATGACGTGCATCTGAGGATTGTCCTTCTGCGCGGTTGCCTTCGCAAGAATATCAGCCGATGTGCCCGGTACGACGACAACCTTGACGTTGTTTGCCTTTTCAAACTCCGGCAAGACGTACTCGGTGTAAGCCTTCTCCATGTTGCCGCCATTCATACCGATATAAAGCGTCTTGGTTTCAGCCGATGCGGCCGAAGCAAACGCGACCGACAGGCCGAGCGCTAACAGGGCGGACTTGGTAATGGCCTTGGTAATGGATTGATTTTTCATGCTACTCCCCTTTGTGGTTTAAGTTCGTATCGAACCGGTCGATGCGGAATGCATCGATCGGCGTTTCCGTCTCGCCTTTCACGGCAAGATCGCAAAGAATGGCGCCTACAGCCGGGCCGGTCTGGAAACCGGCACCGCAAAAACCGAAGGCGTGAAAGAGATTTTTGACCCGGCTGCTTGGCCCAATCACCGGATTGTCGTCCGGCATTTCAGATTCAGTGCCAGACCAGAAGCGGATTACCTGGGCATTTTTCAGATGCGGGAAAAGCTCAATTGCGCGCAGCATCACCGATGACGCCGCATTAACCGAAGGCCGCGAGAAATCCGGGTTTTCGAGCGGTGTTCCGCGCCCGCCGCCCATCACATAATTGCCCCGCGTGACCTGACGGCCATAAAAACCGCCACCCTCTTCGCCAAGGCTCATTGGCAGACGCATCGGCATTGGTTCGGTCACAACCATGGACGGATAGATGCGCTGGAGCGGCACCGGCTCGCCAAAGGATGCGGCGAATTTATCCGACCACGCACCGGCGCAGTTGAAGACCATGCCCGCATTGATTTCAATGCCGTCACCGGCCAGCACTGCAAAGCCACTCCCCGTCGAACGCACTTCATGAACAGGCGTGTTTTCCAGTACTGTCGCACCTAAAGCTTTTGCAGCGCGCGCAAAAGCAGGCGAAACGAGACGTGGATTAGCGTGACCATCTTCCGCACACAGCGAAGCGCCCGCCACATCACCCGTCAGCCATGGAAAGCGTTCGCGCACGGCATTACCGCCGATCAGCTCAAGCTCCAGCCCAAGCGGCCTGACCCTTTCCGCATAGGCTTCAAGCTTTGCGAAATGCTCTGGCGTGCGCGCAAGTTTCAGATGACCGCTACGAATATACTCACCGTCGATGCCGATCAGTTCAGGCAGACGCGCCCAGAGATCGAATGCGCGTTGCGACAGCGGAATTTGCTCTGGCTCGCGACCCTGCCTGCGCACGCCGCCATAATTGACGCCACTTGCCTGCGCACCGCAAAAACCCTTATCCAGCAGAATAACCGACAGCCCGGCCCTGCGCATGAAAAGTGCTGCCGAACCGCCGACAATACCGCCGCCGATGATCAGTGCATCAGCCTGAAGGCGCTTTGTCATGGCAACACCTCATGCTGAGACTTCGAACCAAAGCCAAGCGGGATCGGCTTGACTGGTGCCTGCGCACGAATACGTCCTGCCTGCGATGGCGATTTATCCTGCATCGACGCCAGGAGTTCCGCAGCAGCAGCCGTACACATACGGCCCTGACAACGGCCCATGCCAACACGGCTCAATGCTTTGAGCCGGTTGATCTCGCTTGCATTACCGTCGCGGATGACCGAACGCGCTTCGCTGAGCTTTATCTCTTCGCAACGGCAAAGCGTGACATCCTGTCCGACGGTTTCAAACCAGTCATGCGGGAAGGGAAATGCCTTCTCCAAAATCAGACGCTGACGATAAACCGCATCCAGTTCACTGATAAGACGCTGTTCGAGCGCCGCATCCGCCGTGCCACCAAGATCGCGGATCATGGCAATTGCCGCCAGGCGCCCGCGAATTTCCGCTGCATCAGCACCGGCAATTCCAGCCCCATCGCCCGCCACATACACGCCGCTCTTGCTCGTCCGGCCAAGCGCATCCGCCACCGGAAGCCAAGCGCGATCACGCTCGTTAAAGCCGAAATCACAGCCCGCGAGATCGGCAAGCTGGGTTTCAGGTCGCAGCGCAAAACCATAGGCCAGCGCATCGCATTCAATCTCGCGCTGACGTTTGCCTGAGCGATAGCGAATGCCTTCAACATGCCCCGCGCCCAGCACTTCATCGGGCCGCACATTATAATGGATCGGCACGCCGCCAAGCTTCAGTCGCAAGCCATAATAAGCGCCGAGCGCAACAATGCGCGGCGCGTGCAACGCCAAATGCGCCAGATGAAATTTTGAGCTGAACGATGCCGTATCAAGAACCGCTGCAACCTTGGCACCGGCATGATGATATTGCCATGCCACCAGATAAAGCAGCGGGCCGGAACCCATGAAAACCACACGTTCGCCAATCGTGCAGCCCTGTGCTTTCAGTGCTGTCTGCGAAGCACCAAGCGTATAGACACCGGGCTTCGTCCAGCCGGAAAATGGCAGCACGCGGTCGGTCGCACCCGTTGCAAGCAGCAACTGACTGTAAGGCAATTGCACATGAACACCGCCCGACATCAGATCAAGGTGGCTTGTTTCATCGCGTGAAATGTTCCAGACCAGCGTTTCCGGGCGATAATCAATCGCCTCGCGCAAATGATCGAAGGTCTGATGCAGCGCTTCCGCCTTATGGGCTTCCGATCCGTAACGCGCCTTATAGCTGCGACCATCATCGAATGGCGGACGGCGATAGATCTGCCCACCAGCGCGCATGCCTTCATCCAGCACAATCGGACGATGACCAGCCTTCACCAGCATTTCGGCTGCACGAATACCCGCAGGACCAGCGCCCACAATCACCGGATTGAGAAACGTACTCATGCGAACGGCTCCGTCACGAAAGACATGCCTTCTTCAAGCAGCGTCGTGCAGGCGCGCACGCGCTCACCTTCGCTGGTCATGACATGGCAATCCTGACATGCACCGATCAGACAAAAGCCTGCCCGCGGCTCGCCGGTAAATTCTGTATGACGCACTTTGCTCTGCACCGAGAGAATGGCCGTCAGCACGGTATCGCCGCGACGTCCCTGATAAGGGACGCCGTCGAGCAGGAAGCCGACCGGCTGTTCATCAAGACGATAACGTCGGCGGAACTGGGGCGTGAGAGGCGAGGTTGAAACCGCCATGATATGTATGCCCCTATCAACCCTTGCCCACAAGGACACGGTCGAGACCAAACAGACGGTCGATAATTACCATCGTGACAGTAGCCACAAGGATCATCAGCGCAGACACCGCAGCCATCATCGGATCGATGGATTCGCTTGCATACATATACATGCGAACCGGCAGCGTGACCGTGGACGGCGAAGTGACAAAGATCGACATGGTCAGCTCATCAAACGAATTGATGAAAGCAAGCAGCCAGCCGCCCGACAATCCCGGCAGAAGCAACGGCAGCGTCACGCGGCGGAACACTGTCCATTCACCAGCACCCAAGGTGCGGGCTGCGTTTTCCGCATTGCGATCCATGCTGCTGAGCGACGCCAGAATAAGGCGCAGCGCATAAGGCGTGACAACGATCACGTGAGTTGCAACCAGCCACGCAAACGAGCCGGTCAGGCCCATCAGCGAGAAGAGACGCAGAAACGCGACGCCAAGCACCAGATGCGGGATGATCAGCGGCGACAGAAACAGCGCATTAAGCGCATCGCGGCCACGGAAATTATACTGCGCAATCGCAAGGCCTGATGGCACTGCAAGCAGCGTCGAAATCGTCGCCGAAAAGATTGCGAGCTTCAGCGAGTTTGAGAACGACGTCATGAAGTCGTTATGCGCGAATACGGCATAGAACCAGCGCAACGACAAGCCATTCCATGGCATCGACAGCGTGTTTTCCGGCGTGAAGGCGACAAGACAGACCACAACCATCGGTGCCAGCATGAAGATAACGACCAGCGTGTGAAAGAAGAGTGCGAAAGGACCGTTCTTTGTCATGGCGGTTACCCCAGCTTCCTTCTCGCTTGCCCTTCGAGCATGCGATTATAGGCAATCATGATAATGAGATTGGCGACGAGAACGATGATCGCAATGGCAGCACCGAGCGGCCAGTTGAGCTCAATCAGGAATTCGTCATAGACGACCGTTGCTGCCATCTTGAGACGACGGCCACCCAACAGACCCGGGATCGCAAACGAACTTGCAGAGAGTGCGAAGACGATCAGACTTCCCGACAGAATGCCGAGAACTGCCTGTGGGAACACCACGCGGCGCAGCGCTGTGAAGCGCGATGCGCCAAGCGTAAGGGCTGCTGCCTCAACCGTCGGATCGAGCTTTTGCAGCACCGTCCAGACAGGGATCACCATGAAAGGCAGCATGATATGCACCAGGCCGATCACGATAGCCGTTTCGGTATAAAGGATTTGCTGCGCTGGCAGGCCGACAAACTCCAGCACGCTGTTCACAAGCCCGTTGCGGCCTAAAAGCATGCTCCAGCCGAATGTGCGTACGACAACCGAAACCAGAAGCGGGCCGATAATGACCAGCAGGAAAATCGAACGCCACGGCGCGCGCATATTCGAAAGAATATAGGCTTCCGGCACGCCGATAATCACGGCAATCACAGTCGTAATCAGCGCAAGCCGCAAGGTACGCCAGAAGATGTTCAGGTAATAGGGATCCTGAAGCACCTGCGTATAGTTGGTGATCGTATAGACGGCTTCGATGCCCTTGTCATAGCTGTAGCTGTTGAACGACAGCATGACGGTGAGTGCCAGTGGCAGAAGCACCAGCGCGAAGAACATCAGAGTGGATGGGCCTGTCAGAAAAACCGGCATCCAATTACGCCGTTCTTTCGTTTCCCCGGAACCTGTCTGCGAAACGGCACTCATGATCAGTGCGCTCCCTTGTTCAGGATGCGGCAATCTTCATGGTTCCACTTGAGGCCAACTTTGCTGCCTTCAATCGGCGGCGGGTTGCCAAGGTTTGGCAAGGCCACAGACAGCATACCGGCAGGGGTCAGAACGCCAAGCAGCCACTGTGCGCCCATGAAATAGCGCGTGGTGACTTCGCCGCTGACATGGCCTTCATCGGCATCCACCAGATGCACTTTTTCCGGGCGGATAAACACCGACACTTCGCCAGAAGCGGACGCATCTTTTGCAGGGAAACGGATTTGCGTATCGGCCAGCGTAATATGCTCGCCATCGGCTTGCGCCTTCAGGAAGTTCGACTTGCCAACGAAGTTAGAAATGAAGTGGTTATGCGGATGCTCATAGAGCTTATAAGGCGCATCAACCTGCGTGATCAGGCCCTTTTCCATCACCACGATGCGGTCGCTGATCGACAGCGCTTCCGCCTGATCATGCGTGACCATAATGGTCGTAATGCCAACTGTGCGCTGAATGCGGCGCAGCTCAAACTGCATTTCTTCACGCAGCTGCGCATCAAGATTTGACAGAGGTTCATCGAGCAAAAGTACCGGCGGGTTGATGACCAGCGCGCGTGCAATGGCGACGCGCTGACGCTGACCGCCCGACATTTCACGCGGGTAGCGTTCGGCCAGTGCACTCAGACGCACCAGTTCCAGCACGTCGCGAACACGCTTTTCGCGCTCTGCCTTTGGCACTTTGCGCATTTCAAGGCCGAAGCTCACATTTTGCGCAACCGTCATATGTGGAAACAGCGCATAGCTCTGAAACACGACACCCAATTCGCGCTTGGCCGGGGCCAGCCGCGTGATATCGCGTCCATCCAGGGTGATCGCGCCCGATGTTGGTGGCACAAGACCGGCAATCATCTGCAAAGTTGTGGTCTTGCCGCAGCCCGAAGGGCCGAGAAGCGAGATGAACTCTCCCTTTTCAATCTGCAGATTGAAGTTATCAACGGCTGCAAACTTGCCGTAGTAACGGGAAATATCGGAAAGGGTCAAAAAGCTCATTGCGTCTCCCTCTCAGCAAGACTTCCGCCAGTCCAAGTGAAGGAACGGAAGCGCCGCGATGTTGGTTCACGTCGCCTCTTCATAGGACTGGCTGAGGGGAGCGGCTTGATCGCGCATCTGAGCGCTTATCGGACCTGATTGTTTGAACGCATGACCGTCCGGCTGTCTGTGCAGCCGCAGCGTTCCCCAGGTCTGATGCAAATACCACCGATCCGCTCAGCATTCATTCCATGCCTTGCCTGACCTTCCCATTGGCGACAATTTCAAATGGCAGAAAATTTTGAACGATTACAAATTATAATTTTCAATTTCGGAATAAATTATGTATTTATTTCAAAATACAGAATTCGGAAGCAATTTTATGGATGATATATCAGAGAATACGAAATCCAGCGCCTCGCTTAACTCAAGTCTGGTGAAGGCAATTCATATTTTGAAAGGTCTGGCCGCAAGCACGGAAGACGGCGTCCGCCTCATCGATCTGGCGCGGGATCTCGAATTGAGCCAGCCATCCACCCATCGCCTGCTGAAGACGCTGATTGTCGAGAACCTTGTAGAGCAGCTTCCCGATAAAAAAGCCTATCGCCTGTCGCTGGACTTTTTCGCCATGGCCGCACAGGCACGGCAGCGCGACGGCATATTGAGTATTGCGCGCCCGTCACTCCTACGGCTTTCAACCACGTTCAACGATACGGTCTTTTTGCTGGTGCGCAGCAATTTCGATGCGGTGTGCCTCGACCGCGTGGAAGGTCCGTTTCCGATCCGCTCCTTTACCGGCGACATCGGTGGCAAAGTTCCACTCGGCATCGGTCAGGGCAGTCTTGCCATCCTATCCTTCCTGCCGGAAGAAGAACGTGAGGCGATCATACGTTTCAACATGCCGCGCATTCTCGACAAGGCCACTGTCGATGAGGTGGATCTGCGTATCATGATCGAAGATGTGCGCCGCACAGGTGCTGCCACCTATAATTTCAACATGATCGACGGCATGTCAGGACTGGGTGTTCCGGTGCTCAATCGTAGTGGCGAAGCGGTCGCAGCGCTCAGTATCGGCACGCTGGCCTCACGATTAACAGAAAAACGTCAGCATACGATTACCGACCTTTTGCGCAAGGAAGCGGCCATTATCACCGAGAAACTCAACCCTTTTGATCCCACTCTGCGTCACCCAAGCCAGGCGCTTGTGAAATAATCGAAAGCTTTAACAGATTTCGACGCAATACCCTTACCTTGTCCACAGCAGCCCCCGAAATTGGAGATTGACTTGCACCATGCGCCGTCGTTTGATCGGGCAAGTGTGGGGGATCTGTAGAAAGAGGCGATAAGCCCAAAGCAGAAATTCCATCTCTATATCGATGTAAAAATGGAGTTCTGTTGTGTTCAAGTTCACCAGACGGGGAATGTTTCATCTTGCGCTCGCTCTCGCTGCTTCGACAGCGATGGGCACCGTTGCCACCACGGCAGCGCAAGCTCAGGATAAAATCCTGCTCATCATCAATGGCGCGCTCGGCGATAAATCCTTCTTCGATTCTGCTGCCAATGGCATGAAGATGATCAAGGACAAGTATGGCGACGACGTCGAGACCAAGATTTTGGAAATCGGCGATGATCCGACCAAGTGGGAACCGGTTTTCCTCGATGCGTCCGAACAGGACTGGGATCTGATCATCGGCGGCACCTATCAGATGTCGGAAACTGTCGGCTCCGTTGCGCAGCAATATCCCGACAAGAAATACGTCCTCTACGATGCAAGTGTGCCTTATGAAGAAGGCGGCTACGACAACGTCTATTCCATCCAGTACAAGCAGAACGAAGGTTCCTATCTCGGCGGCATGCTGGCGGCTTCACTGCTCAAGGAAGGCAAGCTTGGCGACACCGGCAAAAACCTCGGCTTCCTCGGTGGCATGGATATCCCTGTCATCAACGACTTCCTCGTCGGCTATGTCGCGGGTACTCAGGCAATCTCGCCGGACGTAAAAATCGCTATTTCCTATGCGGGCTCCTTCATGGATGCGGCAAAGGGCAAGGAACTTGGCCTCGCACAATATCGCTCTGATGTAGCACTCGGCTTCGTCGTTGCCTCGCAGACCGGCCTTGGCCAGCTTTCAGCAGCGAAGGAAACCGGCAAATATGTTCTGGGTGTCGATTCCGATCAGGAAGGCATCTTCAAGGATAGCGATCCAGCGATGGCCAAGCAGGTTGTCAGCTCCGTTCTGAAGAACGTCGATGTCAGTCTTTTGCAGGCCTATGACCGCTTCAAGGAAGGCAATCTGCCATTCGGCAAAGCCGAAGCGCTCGGCCTGAAGGAAGGTGCTGTCGGCATCGTACAGGACGGCAATATGGCTTCGATGGCCACGCAGGAAATGAAGGATGCCATCAAGAAGGCTTCCGATGAGATTTCCGAAGGCAAGATCACGGTTCCAACCGCATTCGGCATGAGCACCGAGGATCTCAACGCGATCCGCAACAAGGTTCGTCCCTGATCGTGGAAAAACAAGCTGAAAACAATGAAGGCGGCGATGCAATCGTCGCCTTCCGCCCAATCGTCGCTTTCCGCGATGTGAGCAAGGTCTATCCGAACGGTACGCAGGCTTTACGCGATGTGTCGTTCTCGATCCGCGCAGGCTCCATCCACGCCATTTGCGGCGAAAACGGCGCTGGTAAATCCACACTCATGAAAATCCTCTTCGGCATTGAGAATGCCACGGCAGGCGAAATCGTCATCGACGGCCAGACGATCACTTCATGGTCGCCGGAAGACGCGAGCGCCAAGGGTATCGGCATGGTGCACCAGCATTTCTCGCTCGTGCCGACACTGACTGTCACTGAAAACATCATCCTCGGTCATGAGCCGGTGAAGAGCGGTTTTATCGACCGTGTCAGTGCACGTAAAATGGTCGAAGAGCTGATGCAGCATTATGATCTGCATGCCGACCCGGACGCGATCACGGGTACGCTGTCCGTTGCGGCACAACAGAAGATCGAGATTCTCAAGGCGCTGTCGCGCCGTACCCGCCTCCTGATACTTGACGAACCGACCGCGGTTCTCTCGCCACCGGAAATCGAAGAGCTGATGCGCAGGCTGAAAGCGCTGCGCGACGAAGGCATCACCATTCTCTTCATTTCGCACAAGCTCAACGAAGTGCGCGAACTTGCTGAAAGCGTCACCGTGTTGCGTGCAGGCATGGTCACCGGCACCGAAAAGCTCGCCGACGTGCCGGACGATGCCATCATGCAGATGGTCATGGGTCACGCCGTCGATATTCCTGAGCGCGCCCATAAGCAGGGTCCGACGGAAACGGTCCTCGAAATGCAGGGCGTTACCATTGAGGCGCTCGATCCCGCTGATCGCATCCGCGATGTAAGCCTGACAATCGGTGCGGGCGAAATCCTCGGTGTTGCCGGTGTCGATGGCAGCGGCCAACGCGGCCTTGTCTCAGTCCTGTCCGGTCTTATGGAAGCAAGCAGCGGAACTGTTCGTCTGAATGGCGCAGACATGCTTGCTGCCAAAACCGCAAGCTGGCGCAAAAAAGGCCTGGCCTGTCTGCCTGCCGATCGCTTTTCACAAGGCGGCGCGCCCGGTCTTTCTCTGGCAGAAAATGCAATCGCCGGAACGGGTCGCGACAATAAGACCGCCGGTGCTCCAATCTATTGGGGCCCTTTCCTACGCTGGAATGCGATCAAGGCCCGCGTCAGCGGCATGATCAAACAATATTCGGTACGCGCAGGTGCAATCACCGAACGGCTCGATTCCTTATCGGGTGGCAATGCCCAAAAGCTCATCGCTGCACGGGAACTCGCCACCAATCCGAAATTCCTGATCGCCGACCAGCCCACGCGCGGCATCGACGTTTCGGCGGCGGCCTTTCTGCATCGTCGTATCGATGAGGTCGCGCAAGGTGGCTGTGCCGTGCTGCTTGTCAGCGCCGACCTCGATGAATTGCTGCGGCTCAGTGACCGTATCGTCGTGCTCTTCAATGGTCGTATCGTCGCCGTTCTCAAAAACGGCCCTGAAATCACACCAGCAGTCCTTGGTCCTTACATGCTCGGCACGAGGAATGCTGCCTGATGCGTAGATTTATATCCTATCTTATTCCCTTCTTTCTGACCGTGCTTGTGATCGGCGTCATCATGGCGGTTCTGCTGGTGCCACTGGCATTGATGCAGGATAATCCGGCGGGCGTTCTCAGAACCTTCTTCCTCGGTCCCTTCGGCAGCATTCGCCATATGGGCAATGTGGTGGAAGCTGCAACGCCGATCATGCTCACGGGTCTTGCCATCACCATTCTGTTCCGCTCCGGCCTGTTTAATCTCGGCGCAGAAAGCGGCTTTTATCTTGGTGGTCTGGGTGCGGTTGCGGGTGCTGTTCTGCTGCCTTCGCTCGGCTGGTTCTCATTGCCTGTCGCCATTTTGTGCGGCGCGGTTGCGGGCAGCTTTGCCTGCACGATTCCAGCGGCTCTGCGCCTGCGCTTTGGTGCATCCGAAATGGTGACATCGCTGGTTCTGAACTATGCCTTCCTGTTTCTAGGCCTGTTCGTGCTCAACTATGTCATCCGTGATCCGGCTGCGGGCGGTATGATGTCAATGCGCATTCCGGCTGATGCAAAGCTCGAGCGGCTTCTGGCAGGTACGCGCCTCAATAGCGGGTCGATCATTGCGATCATCGCCTGTATTGCGGGCGGCATCTGGCTCTACTGGACGCGCTCGGGCCTCAATATCCGTATTGCAGGGTCCAGCCCCGGCCTCGCCAACCATCTTGGCTTGCCGCTCAAAGGCATTGTCATGCGTGCGCAGATCATCGGCGGTCTCGTGGCAGGCATGGCTGGCGCGCTCGAAGTTCTGGGCCTGCACAATCGTTTCGCATGGCTCGATCTGCCCGGCTATGGCTGGACTGGCCTGGTCGTTGCAATTCTCGCACGCGAAAACCCGTTCCTGATCGTTCCGGCGGCTTTGTTCCTGGGCTTTGTTCAGGTGGGTGGCGATCTTCTGGCACGGAACATGAATATTCCGACCGAAGTTGTGGGCCTTGTGACCGCCGCTATCATGGTCGGTGCGACGGCCAGCGTCATTCACAATCATCCAACTGTGCTGCGTCTGATCCGAAACTTGCGAAACCGGGAAGGAGAACAGTCATGAGCGCCGTTCTTGCACAAATTCTCGATCCTTCCTTCATCGCAACAATCCTGCGTGTCGCCACGCCTCTTTTGTTGGCGGCATTGGGCGTGATGATCTCCGACCGCGCGGGCGTGCTCAATATCGGCATGGAAGGCATGATGCTGATTGCAGCATTGATTGCAGTTCTCGCAAGTGCTGCAACGGGAAGTCCTGCCATCGGCCTGCTCGCAGCTCTTATTGTGGGGGCGTTCCTTGGCTGGCTGATGTCATTGTCGGTCAACCGTCTCGGTACTGACCTCATCATGACCGGTATCGCGCTCAACATTGCGGCAGCAGCAGGCACCACGCTGGGGCTTTTTCTTGCCACCGGCGACAAGGGCATGTCAGGCGCGTTGAAAAGCGGTGCACTGCCAAGCTTTGCCATACCTTATATCGGTAATATCCATATCTTAAGCTTTGCAGCGTTGCTCGCTGTGCCTGCTGTTAGCCTCATGATGATGCGGACGCGATTCGGCCTTCATGTGCGTGCAACGGGCGTTGATCCCAAATCCGCACGCGCGGCAGGCATTCACGTCAAGCGTGTGCAAATGCAGGCGCTGGTGCTTTCGGGCATATTTGGTGGTGCTGCGGGTGCTTATCTTTCGCTCGGCTATGTCACATGGTTCGGCCAGAACATGACGGCCGGTCGCGGCTTCATTGCCATTGCAGCGGAAGTCATGGGACAGGGAACTGCGTGGGGGACACTGGCCGCAAGCCTTGTGCTGGCCGCAGCAGAATCCCTCGCCATTACGCTGCAGAGTCTTGGACTACCGTTCGAGCTGATGCAGATGATCCCTTATCTCGTCCCGGTCGTCGTGCTGACGGTGCACGCCGCCAGAAGACAGCGACGCGCCAAGCAATTGAAGAAATCCTGACATGCATAAGAATGAGAAAAACATGAAAGCCTGGGAGCTTACACGCGATCTGTTGCGCGACACCAAACCTGTCATACGCACCGCGGAAGAGCAGACATGGGACGCAAGCGCCGTCATGAAGGCGCAGGACGATCTCATGGCCATGTTCTGGAAAAGCAATGTGCCGGGTTCAGCGGCACCTGAATGTCTGATGGCTGGCGCGCTGCAATCGCTTGAAAACAAGGGCTATGTGCTGGCACCCTATGCAGAACTTCTGCGCGACGGGCTTGCAGCACTGGAGCGCTCTGATTTTGAAACGCTTTATCGCATCGATATGCGCTTGCGTATCCTGATGCGTGCAGCAAAGCCGGACCCGAACCACCCATCGCAAAAGACTATGCGTTTTGCGTCGTGGGACGCGTTTGACGCAACGGTCAAATGGCCGGAAGATGCGGCTTATGATCTTGGTTCCGACGATTTCCGCGAGCGCACTTCGGCCGCGTGGATGGCCCAGCTCGTAGGGGCTGCCGCTGGCACGGCACTTGAGGGCTATACGGCTGAGAACATCATGGAGGTTTTCGGTCCAATCCGCGATTATGTGCGCGAGCCCAACACCTATAATGACGACATCACCTTCGAGATCGCCTTTCTGGAAGCCTTTGGCGACAAGGGTTTTGCCGTTACCAGTGCCGACATTGCCGAGCGCTGGACCTCGCTCATCCCGCTTGGCTGGTCTGCGGAGGCAATCGCCCTTTCCAATATGCGTCGTGGGCTTACAGCGCCGGAAACCGGCACATCTGACAATCCCTTCGACGAATGGATCGGCGCTCAGATGCGCGGCACAATCTGCGGCATGGTTGTGCCGGGACGTGCGCGTGAAGCTGCCCGCCTTGCCTGGATGGATGCGGAAATTTCGCACGCCGGAAACGGAATTTTGGGTGAAGTTTTCAATGCCGTCATGGCCGCACGCGCCTTTGCGATCAAAGACACGCGCGAATTGCTGGTCTCAACCGCAGAGCTTTTCTCGACTGAAACGGAATATGGTGCGGTTCTCGCTTTCGCGCTTGATGCCTGCCATACGGCTGCCAACTGGCAGGATACATGGGCAAAATGCGATGCAGAATATGCCGAATATAACTGGATTCACGTTACGCCAAACGCCGCCGCACAGGTCGTTGCACTGTGGTTTGGCGAAGGTGATTTCGACCGAACGCTCGAAATCGTCTGCGGTATCGGCCACGATGTCGACTGCAATGCAGCTCAGATTCTAAGCATGATCGCCATCCAGCACGGCCCCGGCATCATCGCAGAACGCTGGTCAAAGCCGCTCCTTGCCGACGATATCGTCACCTATATGCGCCGTCCGGCGAAAATCTCCTTCAAAGCGCTTGTCGACCAGACGGTCAGTGCCGCGCGCAACGCTCTCTAAATCCCCTCATCAGGAAACCATCATGGCCCGTAAAATCATTATCGATACCGATCCCGGTCAGGACGATGCAGTCGCCATTCTTCTGGCACTCGCAAGCCCTGAGCTCGACATTCTCGGCATCACCGCCGTTGCTGGCAACGGCCCGCTGGCCCGCACTGAAATCAATACCCGCACCATCTGTGAAGTTGCGAAAAAGCCGGACACAAAAGTCTTTGCTGGCTCGATCCGTCCGCTGGTGCGGCCGCTCGTAACGGCTGAAAACGTCCACGGCAAAACTGGCCTTGATGGCTATGATCTGCCACAGCCAACCATGCCGCTTCAGGCGCAGCATGGCGTTGATTTCATTATCGAAACGCTGATGAAGGAAGAAGCTGACACCGTTACGCTCTGCCCGCTTGGCCCTCTTACAAATATCGCCTCCGCACTGATCCGCGAGCCGAAGATCGCTGAGCGCGTCAAGGAAATCGTGCTGATGGGCGGCGGTTATTTCGAGGGTGGTAACATCACACCATCAGCAGAATTCAACATCTATGTCGATCCGCACGCCGCCTCGGTTGTCTTCAAATCCGGCATCCAGATCACCATGATGCCGCTCGATGTCACGCACAAGGTACTGACGACCGAGAAGCGCATCGCAGCTATTCGCGGCATCGGCACGCATGTCGGCGAAGTGGTTGCAGCATGGCTTGAATTCTTCGAACGCTATGATGAAGCAAAATACGGCACCGATGGCGGCCCGCTGCATGATCCGAACGTCATTGCCTATCTGCTGAAGCCTGAACTTTACTCGGGCCGTCACTGCAACGTGGAAATCGAGATCAATTCGGAACTGACCATTGGTGAAACAGTCGTCGATTGGTGGGAAGTGACCGACCGTCCAAAGAACGCACTCTTCATCAAGGATGTTGATGCGGATGGTTTCTTCGCGCTGCTCACAGAGCGTCTCGCAACGCTGTAAAACATGTCTCCCAAAAGTGGGTTGTGTTTTTGGGAGAATGGCATGCGAACTGATCATAAGCAAAAAGCCGCGCTGGCAGAACCAGCGCGGCTTTTCAATATTGATCTGCTCTAGTTTTTGCCCAAAAGTTGCGCCACTTCCTGAGCCGTTGGCGCAGCTGAACCAGCACCAACACGGGTAACAGCAATCGCACCGGAAGCAGACGCAAAGCGCACACAATCATGCAGCGACTGGCCTTGCGAATAAGCAACGGCAAAACCGCCGTTGAAACTGTCTCCGGCAGCAACCGTATCGACCACCTTCACCTTGAACGGTTCGAAGTGCTTGACCTCGTCGGCAGTGACAAGCAATGAGCCGCGCCCGCCAAGCTTGACGATCACGATCTTCGGGCCACGTTCGAGAAGCTTGCGCGCAGCAGCTTCTGCCGATGCAATATCGGTGGGTTCAATGCCAGTAATTTCAGCGGCTTCCGTTTCGTTGGGCGAAATGATCTCGCTCAAGGAAATCAGGTCGGCCATGCGGCTTGCATCACCCACAGGTGCGGGATCGAGCAGCACGGTGCCACCAGCGGCTTTCACAGCCTTTGCAACAGCCAAATTGGCTTCATGTGGGACTTCGCGCTGCAACAGCGTGATCTTTGCCTTGGCGATATCAGACGCATAGGCATCAATATCGGAAGCCGACCAATGTGCATTGGCACCTGCACAAACAACAATCGTGTTCTGCCCTGCTTCTTCGACCTGAATGATAGCAATACCGGTATCGACCCCATCAATCATGCGGACACCGTCGGTATTGAGCCCAAACTGCTGCATCTCTTTGACAGCCAGTTCGCCGAAAGCATCGTTACCGACCGCACCGACAAAGCGAATGTCGCCGCCAAGCTTTGCTACAGCTACCGCCTGATTGGCGCCCTTGCCGCCAAGGCCAATGCCATAGCCCGACGCATTGAGTGTCTGGCCGGGACGCGGCAGTGCTGCCATTCTGGCGCTGACATCCACGTTCACACTGCCGAAAATGAAAATCTTCAATGGAATTCTCCACGATTGCAATTACCGCCGAACATAGCGTCGGTTGTGGCAAACTTCCATGCCATGGCGTAAGCCATACACAAATACGAAAAACCGCAGGCTTTAGAGCGCGTTTATTTAAAGCATAATCTTATCGATCCTCGTTTCACTCCGGTGGGATTATGCTCTAATCGACGGTGCCCGAGCGGGTCGGATCAGCAAGCGGAAAGCTCTTGTCCGTCAGACAAGTTTTGAGCCAGTTATAGTCGTCGTTATCGATGACTTCGCCGTCAAGCTTCAGCTCAGGTTTTGAACTATAGAGTGTGGGCTGCGCTTCCGGCTTCACATTCCAGCTCTGCCCTTCTCCGCTTGTCGTTGGACAAGTGTTGTCATCACCATTGAATGAGCAACTCGCAATCAGCGTAGGTTTGCCATCAACGATATTGGCAATAAAGCGCTTGGTGTAACCGGTATTGGTCGCCCAATATTCATCGACACTGCACACACGATCACCATTCTGATAATGGCGCGTTGGAAAGCAATTATAGGTCTGGTCAGGCGGCAGCATATCGCAGGATGTCTCATAGCCCGCATAGTCACCGCTACTGAACTGCTGAAGGAAAGCCCGCTGGGTGCGTGCCACTTCAATGAGGCTCATCTTGCCCTTTTCCCCAAGCTGCGCTGTGCGTTCGGCAATCATGCTGTCGGCAATCTGCTCCGCACTTTTACCATCCGGCACGCTATCGGGTTCGCCAATGAGGCCGTCCAGCGCCTTGTCACGTGCTGCAATCCAGCGCTTCTGGCTTGCCACCAGCATAGCGCGGATTTCCTCGTCGGGCGCGGATTTGAGCGTTGCCGAGTAGGTCTTATTCAGCCTGCTATCTGCTTTCTGGAGCAATTTGCTGGAGCAGATCAGCTTTTCGCTTGGCGTTTGTGCCTTACTGCAATCAATGGCCCATGCCGGCACCGACAAAGCACAGAGAGCAGCCAATACGGAAAGGCGCAGAGCGGAGTGTTTCAAATTCATATCAAATACCTGAAATTACTGATCGACCGATTTCATATCGCAGGTCGTTTCTGCATTTGAACACAGACCTCTGAACCAGGCGCGTCCGGTGAGTTGCTCATCGCTGGCAAGTTCGACAAGTTCTTCACCCGCCATACGCTTGCGCAGCACCGTGTAATCCAACAGAACCCAGTCCTCATTGCAGGCGAGGATATTGTTGATCCGGCCCATTTCCGTCAGCCAGTCGCTGCCGATATCGAGGAGCCGCTCGCTCTGAGGATCAGGCTTCAGAAAACCACGCGCCGACTGAATTCCAACTTTTGCTTCGTCCGATTTGATCCAGCCTTCGCCCTTGTAGACCTCACGCGGAACATAGTCGTCGCTCTCTTCATTATAGGCGTCGCTCGCATTGGCGATCTTCAGCCAGCCATCTTTGGCTTCGAGCACGTCAAAGCCGATGCTGTAGGCATATTCCGCTTCTCCGACTTTGGAGCCGGTCGGTATATGACCCAAAAGTTTGGCATCGGCAGATGGCGTCTCACGTATTTCAATTGAGGGTTTTTCACTGTTCGTCCATGCACTGAACGCGCATGATGTTGCGCCTGCATGAACCTCTGCCTGAGCGCTGACAGCCTGTGCCGGAGCAGTTAGCGAAAACACAGGTAAAGACAGTGCAAATGCTGCGAGATATGGACGAAACCGCATTACAACCTCCAGATAAAATGCCTTCATTCAATAAAAACCTTCACGCTGGCTGCACGTCCGCCTGCATCAACAACGGTCAGTGTGGAATAGCCTGTCCCATCCGGCAGCCACGTGGCCGTGCGACGGCGATTGGGTTCTGAAATTGGTTTGCCATTGGCAAGCCAGCGAAACGGTGCGCGCCCGCCCTGCAATTTCAGCACCAGCGGCGAGGCATTATCGGTCAGGGCTTTCAGTTCGACATGTGCGCCATCGGGTGGAAACACGATACGCGGTGCGGGCTCAATCGTGGCTTTGAGAACCGGCAGAGGATCGCTTGCAGACGAAAAGCGTATCTGCGTCACCGGAAGATCGGCGCGTGCCGTGCGAAACGCGCCAGCAGGCGCACGCGGCAGCGGCACTGACACAACCCCCGAACGTACAAAGGCTTCAAACAGGATTGGAGCCGCCGAAACATAGCCCGCAAGTCCCGGCACCGAGCCACCATCGGCACGCCCGACCCAGACACCCAGCACATAACGACCGTCATAGCCGACCGACCAGGCATCGCGATAACCATAGGACGTGCCGGTCTTGTAAGCGAGGCCGAGGCGTTTAGCACCCTGCGGTGGCACAACACCGGCCAGAATATCACCAATCTGCCACGATGCCTGCTCGGTGAGAATAGGAGCCGTCGGCTGCACAGGCTCAGAGCCTTCCGTGCCGTCACGCAGCGCTGCACCGCGACCGCCATTGGCAAGGCCTGTATAAAGCTGCACCAGATCGCGCAGGCTGATGCCCGCGCCACCAAGGCCGATGGCAAGGCCCGGCGCTTCGCCTTTCGGCAGTTGCAGATTGACCGCCGCCTGACGAATGCGCGTGGTGAGCCGTGCAGGGCCGACAGCATCAAGCAGGCTGATGGTCGGCACATTCAGCGACATTTGCAGCGCCTGACGGATGCTGACATCGCCCTGATAGCTCATATCGAAATTGCGCGGACGATAGCCTGCAAAATCCTGCGGACGGTCCTCGATGATGGTTTCCTGCGCAATCAGTCCCTGCTCGAAGGCCAGCCCATAGATGAAGGGCTTGAGCGTGGAGCCGGGCGAACGCACGGCGCGGGTCATGTCGATCCAGCCCTGCCGCTTACCATCGAAATAATCAGCGGAGCCGACTTCACCTAAGACATTGCCGTTGCGACTGTCGGCCAGCACGATTGCCACAGAGACTTTTGGCCCAAGCTTGGCGGCAGCTTCGCGTGCCACAACTTCAAGCCCAGCCTGCACCGATTTTTTAAGCGTCAGGTGATGCCGGGCCTCGGTCGGTGCCTGCTTCAATGCGAGATCAGCAAAGTGGGCAGCCAATGCGGGCAGAGGATGACGCGTAGCGGATATGCGCTCACGCGATGCACGCTCGGCTTCCTCGGTCGTGAACACATCAGACGAAACCATGCGTTTCAACACACGATCCCGCGCGGCAACCGCGTTCTTCATCTCGCGATCCGGGCGGCGGCGTTCAGGCAATTGCGGCAGAGCCACAAGAAGCGCTGCTTCCGATGTGGTGAGGCGCAACGGCTCCTTGCCAAAATAGGCAAGTGATGCCGACCGCACACCTTCCAGATTGCCGCCATAGGGCGCGAGTGTCAGATAGCGTTCGAGAATTTCAAACTTGCTTAAGCGCCGTTCGATCTGGATTGCGCGTGCCAGCTGCCGGAACTTGGAGCCAAAACTACGGCTTTCGCGCGGCTCGATCAGGCGGGCAAGCTGCATGGATAGCGTTGAGCCACCGGACACAATACGACCACTCCCTGCAAGCTGATAAGCGGCCCGAAGAAGTGCTGTGAAATCAATGCCGCCATGCTCGTAGAAACGCTTGTCCTCATAGGCGATCAGCATTTTCACAAATTTCGGATCGACATCTTCGATGCGGGTATTTAAACGCCAATAGCCGTCCGGCGTTGCATAGGCACGCAGCAAAGCGCCATCGCGATCCATGACTTCTGTGGAAATGGTCAACCGTTCCGGCAAAGGCGGAGGATAGGTGCGGTCGAGCCAGTCAAGCCCGACCACGGTTCCGAGTGCGGCGATGCCACAGAATGCGGCTCCGCCAATCGCTATTTTCCAACGCCTTTTCATTTGTTTAGCCATGATCTTCTCCGAAAACCGGCTCCCACTTTTCGGGATCATGGCTTACGGTGCCGCCACCTCCATCATGCCTGTCGCCGTGCGCGCTGCAAATTGCGGACGATACATGTCCTCAACCGTTGCTGCCGGATGCGTATAAAGCCCCGGCGTCACCGCACGCACCACATAAGCGAGTGTGATCGGCTTCTTCTCGCCTGCAAAGCGGTCGAAAGCGGCCACAAAACGATCATTGCGGAATTCGAGATGGGCCGCTTGCGTGCTTTCGAGCCATGAGAAATTGCCAAGATCAGCGCTGGAAACAAGGCCCGGATTGTCGATCTCAAAACCGGCTGGCAAGAGATCAGTCACCAGCAAGCGCGACTGCCATTGCTGCAAATCATCGATTTTCAGAACAACCACATAGCGTTCATTCTGATTGACCCCGGTGACATTGGCCGGCTCACCATCAAGCGTATAATAAGTGCGCTCGATATTGAAACCTTCTCCACCCGCAGGCAGCGACTGCGCAGGCGATGCAACCGCTGTTACCACAGCATCGACCGAACCCTTGCCCTTATTGGTGACGACTAAAGGCTGCGCTTCAAGTGCTGCACCATTGAGACGTTCAGAGAAAACGCCTTCGTGCATAGTGCCATTGATGTCGAGGCTGATTGCGCCATTGTCATCCTGAAGCCCGCGTGCTGCAAGCAACATCCATGCCTGATCCTGCGTGCTCAAATAACGTGCCTTTTCACGCTGAAACTCGACCAGCGTAACGAGGGCGGGAAGCACTTTCGGCGCAGGCTTGGTTTCAGCTGCAAGCGCCAGCATGGCCGCTCCATCGCGCAGAGGCGAACCATAGTCAGAACGATTATAGTCGAAGCTGGACTGGCTGGTTGCAAGCTGGAGCGACGCATTGAACACTCGTTCCGAACGCGGCTGATCACCATAAAGCGCGAGCGCTGCGCCCAGCTGGGCCACGGCCATCGGGCTTGCGAAGTTTTCGAGCTGGGTATCGGCAAAGTAGCGCAGATCGCCAACGGAAGCCTTCTTGTTGCGTGCCAGAACATAGATCGCATATGCGATGTCGTTGCCACGTTCCTTGACGTCGGTGGTATAGCCGAGCGCATTCTGCAGATTTGCAAGAGCCGAAAGCATCGCCTGCTGCGGAACGTCATAACCCTTTTCACGGGCACGCGTGAGGAAGTCGGTCACATAGGCGTCCATCCAGAGATCACCCGACCCCGGCGACCAGAGGCCAAACGACCCGCTTGAAGACTGGTTGTTGAGCACGCGGAAGATGGAATCCTGTACGCGCTTCTTAAGTTCTTCCTGACTTTCCAGACCCGCTGCCGCTTCCGTACCTGCAGCCATTTCGCTCAAATAAAGCAGCGGCAGTGCTCGGCTGGTGGTCTGCTCTGTGCAACCATAAGGATAGCGGTCGAGCGCCATCAAAAGCGCTGGCACATCAAATGCAGCACTTCGCGTCACACCAACGCTGACAAAAGCACCATCAAGCAGGCTTTCCGACAGAAGGCCGCCGTCGACTTTCAGGCTTCCGCCATTGGCTCCGAGATTGACGACATGACGGCTCGTGACCGGCAGATCGACCGGACGCACCGGCAATGCCAAGGCCTGTTCAACATTGAGGCCCGCATCGTTGGAAAGCCGGATCGTCACACCACCGGCACCTGTCGCCACTGCATTCAGCGGCACGGTGATCGACTGCCGTTTGCCACCTGTAAGTGCAATGCTTTCTGGATAAGAGCCAACTTCGACGCCAAGATTATCGGTGGTCTCAAGGCTCACACGATAGTCACCGTCCGGTGCATCCGTATTGGCAATATCGAAGCGGATATTGGCCTGATCGCCAGGGGCCATGAAGCGTGGCAGACCAGCGGTGATGACCACAGGATCGCGGATGATGACATCCGTAACCGCATGACCGACAGCCTTCTTGGTCCATGCAACCGCCATGACGCGCGCGGTACCGTTGAACTGCGGTACGTCGAAGGTGATTGTAGCCTTGCCGTCGCTGTCGAGTTCCACAGGACCGGAGAACAGCGCAACCAGTTTTTCGGTGGGCGGGCTGCCTTCGGCTGCCATATTGCCACCGTCGCCACCTGTGCGCAGCTTGCCGGTGACACCGAGCGAACCATCGATCAGGCGACCGTACATATCGCGCATTTCAAGGCCCAGCTGACGCTGGCCGAAGAACCAGTCTTCAGGGTTCGGCGGCTGATAGCGGGTCAGGTTGAGAATGCCGACATCGACCGCCGCAACCATGACATAGGCCTGCTCGCCACCCGCATTTTCAACCGAAACAGGGATGGAAAGCGTGGAACGCGGTGCGATCTTTTCAGGCGGGGTAAGCTTGACTGCAAGCTGCTTGTCGGCAGGGTCAACCTTCAGCCATTTAAGACCAATCGCACGCGCAGGCATACGGCTTTCAATCGCCTCGCCCGGACGGAACAACGTTGCCGTGACATAGGCACCAGCACCCCAATCCTCACCAACCGGAATATCGATGGTCGTGCCACCTTCCGGCACACTGGCCGTGATGGTCTGGAGCAGCTTTTCTGCACCGATGGTGATGAGCAACTCACCGGCAAAACGTGGGGATATTTTCAGTTCAGCCGTATCACCCGCCGCATAATGTTCCTTGTCGAGCGCGATTTCCAGCCCGTCCGGTGTTTCGGTCGAAGTGGAGCTCACATACCAGCCCGCGTCGAATTCGTAGCTTGTGGTCGGACCCGAGGCATCAGCCGTTTCGATTTCCAGACGATAACGACCCCAATCAACCGGCAGGCTGATTTCAGCTTCGCTATCGGTTTTGAGATCAATCTTGCCGTTGGAAACAGCCTTGGTGAACGTCACCGGCTCGTAGTTCCAGCTGTTGCCGCTGCGATACCACTGATAATTACGCTCGATCTTGACCAGCGACCATTGTGCGCCGTCGAGCGCCTTGCGATCACCCTTGCTATCAGATGCGATTACACTGAACTTAGCCGTCCCACCCTGCGGAACCTCACCGCCGGAGAAATCGGGACGAATGCCGATCATGTCAGTTTCCGGCTGCACGGCAACATTGATGGTGCGTTCAACCGCGCGACCGCCAGTTTCCCGCATACGAACGGTCACGGCTGCGTTTACGAGACGTGTCGTCGACGGCATTTCATCGACAGCAAGCGGAAAACTCGCCTTGCCGTTGTCATCGACCTTCGAAAGACCATCAAGCGGAAGGCGCGAGGCTTCACCCTGTTGCTCATCCGTGAGGCCGAAATAATAGCCAGCAAAGCGGTCCCACTGGCGTTTGGTTGAAAGCGTGACTTCGCCTTCAAGAGCGAGACCCGCAGCAGGCGCACCATAGAGGAAACGACCATCCACGGTGATATTGGCGGTTTCACCCACAGCAATTTCTGGTTTGTCAGACGTCAGATCGAACTCGATCCGGTCCGGCACAAAATCTTCAACCAGAAACATCTGCGTGGCAATAGCTGGCTGCTTGGGATCGGTATAGATCGACACAGACCATGTGCCACGCATGGCGTTGGTTGGCAATGTCAGGTCGATGGCATGACCACCAGCCAGCTTGCTGTCGGAAACAAGACGGCGATCTTCCACACCATCGGGGCGCGAAAAGATGAATGTCAGTGGCAGATCTTCAATTGCGTTGGCACTATCATCACGCGCCAGCGCACCCACATGCACAACTTCGCCCGCACGATAGATACCGCGCTCGGTCCATGCATAAAGATCAAGTGCTTTCGGGACGGCACGGCCCGTCACACCACGATCGGAAAGATCAAAACCAGCGCGCGCCATATCGAGGAATGTGAAATCCTCATCATGCTGACTTGCCATCAGCACCGCTGGCACCATGCCGTCTGTGCCGCGTGTCAGTCCCGGCGTGAACGTCGCCCGGCCATCGCTGTCGGTGGTCGCTTCGCCCAGCACTTCATTATTACGTGCAAGCAGGGTCAGCTTCACACCTTTAAGCGGTTCTGCGCTTTCCAGCGAACGGGCAAACACATTAATCCCGTCCTGTCCGGTATAAGTTGAAAGGCCGATGTCGGAAACGACAAACCACTGCGTTGCCTTGGTGCCATATTCATCATCGGACTTCTTGACCAGCGGCTCGGCGGTCAGCACATAGACGCCGGGTTTACGTTCCGACAGCGCTTCATCGACCGGGAAACTGGTTGTCGCTTCCTTGTTCAGCTCATTGCCTGCAACCTCGATCTCACCTTCCCAGACAGGCGACCCCATCTGTTCGGAAACCGTGCTGATGTCGTAGCTGTCGAGCTGGCGCAGGAACTGGTAGCCGGAAAGGAGCTGTGCCAGCGAACGGTCGCCAACGCGGTAAAGCTTAACTTTCGCTGCATCGAGATTGACGCTGACCAGCGGAATGCCGCGACGTGCCTTGGCAGGCAGCACAAAGCTGTCGCCGGTAAAGCGCACGGATGGCGCACGATCCTGCACATAGATCGAAAGATTGACCGGCGCTGGCAGCACTTCGCCAACAGCTGATGGCAGGCCCTGACGGAACGTCACTGTATAATTGCGGCCATGCTCCAGACCTTCGACACAAATCTGGCGATCCTTGGCGTCAACAGCTTTTGGCGCACCATTATCGAGTGTAACGAAGCTCGAATAATCGACACCGCTTTTCACCAGCTCTTCCGAGAACTGCGCGCAGATCCGCGGGGCGGCATTGTCATTATCAACGGTGTTGTTGACGATGCGGAAGCCTTTGCGGGCTTTCAGATCTTCATAGGCAGCACGAACCGATGCGGAATTAACGAGATCAAGGCTCGCTTCATAGGCCTGCAAGGCCGGGCGCGATGCATCGCGCTTTTCCAGTGCCTGCGCCATGACGGCAAGCGCTTCCGCGCGCTCTTCCTTGGTGCGTGAAGCCTGATAGGCAAACCACGAGGCAGACGTCGCATCACGCTGGAACTTTGCGCGTTCCTGACCGTTGGATGGTTCAGTTGCAAGCGCCGAAAGCGCATATCCGGTCCAGAGTTCGCTCTCATCCGGCGACATGCTGGAAGCGAGACGGAACTTTTCCATCGCCGTGCGCGGATCGCCATTCAGGCCCGCCGCACCGGCTTCATTTCGCAAGGTACGCAGGCTGTCGGAACTTTCAAGGCCATTGATTTCGCGCTTCAGACGACGGGCTTCATCAATCAGATTGGCAGAAAAGAACGAGATTGCGGGTGCCGCACCAAGATCTTTGCCCTTGGCGGCTTTCGCTTCCGTCACAACCTTGCCGGCAATGGAACCGACAGATTCATTGAGCTTGTTGAAATCGGCTTTCAGAAAGCACCATTTGACCTTCGGGTTATAGGTGAAGGCCAGACAGGAATTATCGCCAAGGCAGATGCTTTTGCATTGCTCAAGCGAGACATTTTTCTCGGTTCTCAGATCAAAGCCGAAATAATCGGCATCCTGCGTGGTCTCGATTTGTCTTGTTTCAGCGGCATGAGCGCTAAATGATGTCGCAAGGCAGAACGCAGTCGTAAAGGCCAGTATCAGCCGATTAAACCGAACAGACATGAATGTCACTCTTCTGTAGTTGTCCCTCATCCCGCGCGGTTGTCATCAACCCAGACCCGCACGCTCTCCAGATCAAACCTTACCAATTTATCCCACACCGGGTAACTGGATTCGCATCTGAACTTCCGAATAGACTCTGATACAGGACAAACCTGATCAGACAAGGGTTCTTTTAGCGTCGGCTCAATCAACAGTCAGAACATACGGGCTCGACATTACGTGATCACCGCAATATTGCTCGGCCTGAAATAAAGCATACATAAGGAAAGCAATCGCATCGCCCTCCTCCCCAAAGGATGTGGTCGCAAAACTGAATTCCCCCAAACAAAAGGCCGGAAGCGCTCCCAAGGTTTCCGGTTGGCATGATTGATGGCACATCCCAACAGACTGAACTCTGCAGCGCTCGATTTAATCCCCAACACGGCCACGGCGGATGAATTGAAAGCTGCGATGCGACAGCTTGCTGCCGGCATCAGCGTCCTCACCACAGGAACCGGCGACGCCAGAACCGGCGCAACCGTGACATCTGCGACCGCTCTTTCGGTCGAACCGCCGACAATCATCGTCAATATCAATCTGACGGCCTCCGTTTGGCCGACAATCAATGCCGAACGCCGCTTCTGCCTCAACATTCTTTCAGGCGAGCAGCAGGCCATAGCCGACCGTTTTGCAGGCCGGAATGGCGAGAAGGGTGCGGCGCGCTATGCTGAAGCCGAGTGGTATGAACTCGAAAGCGGTGCACTGGCACTGAAAGGCGCGCTGGCCTCCATCGATTGCGAGGTCGAAGAGATCATCGAGCGTCACACGCACGCCATTATTATTGGCCGTGCACTCAAGATCGTCACTGGCGAAGGTGAGCCGCTCGTCTATCATCACGGACGCTATCACGCTCTGCAGCCCTAACTTCTTTGTCAAACATTCGTCCTGCCTGAAACAACTGTTGCCCTGCTGTCATAAATTGCCTAGCTGTTAGACAAGTTGCCTAGAAGCGGGAGAGTTCAGCGTCGTGATTGAGTGGTTGGCCAATAGCAGTCCGGTAAATCGGAAAAGTGCGGCTGAAATCGTATTTGAGGATATCCGCTCTGCGATTACCACTGGGCGGTTGACCGTTGGAACACGCCTTCCCTCCGAAGCCCAACTTGCCACAAAATACAGCGTCAGCCGCCCCATTGTGCGGGAAGCATTGCGCTCACTACAGACACTCGGTCTCACTCAGACACGCACCGGCAGCGGCACTTATGTGCTCAAAGCTACCCCCGGACCCGAACTGAGTTATGGCGGCTATTCAGCACGCGATCTTATCGAGGCCCGCCCTTTCATCGAAGTCCCGGCTGCCGGCTGGGCAGCAATCCGCCACACCGAAGAACAGATGGCAAAGCTGATCGATCTTTGCGACCGCATGGACAAGCAGACCGATCCGCATAAATGGGTGCTGCTCGATACCGAGTTTCACAGCATGATTGCTTTGGCTTCAGGCAATGCGATGTTTGCAAAAATCGTCGCAGATGCCCGCGTGGCCCTTTCGCGCCAGTCGGAACTCGTCAATCTGATGGCCGGTCGTCGTGAGGCTTCCAATATCGAGCATCGCCAGATCGCCGAGGCGATCAAGGCCGGTTCTGAGGAACAGGCGCGTCTCGCAATGCAGAACCATCTCGGGCAGGTGAAACTGGCCGTCACCACGATTATGGCCGAGGAAAAAGGCTCGCCGGAGTAAATTCCCGGCAAACCTTCACAGCTTTTATCAGGCGTCAATCGCCAGATTGGCCAGATGTTCCGGCTTCAATGCCTGCTGCAATTCGTCGGCAGTCATATGTCCCTGCGCAAGCACGACCTCCGGCACAGTCTGACCTGTGGCAAGCGCTTCCTGCGCAACCTTGGTCGCAGCATAATAGCCGATCAGCGGATTAAGCGCGGTTGCAAGACCGATGGATTCCTCCACGCGCCGCGCCATGATTTCCGGATTGGCGGTTATGCCATCCACACAGCGTTCTGCAAGAATGCGGCAGGCGGCTCTCAAGTGACTGATGCTTTCCGACAGTGAACGCACAATGATCGGCTCAAATGCATTCAACTGCAATTGACCACCTTCGGCTGCCATTGTGATCGTGATGTCGCTGCCGATGACAGCAAATGCCACCTGATTGACCACTTCCGGGATCACCGGATTGATCTTGCCCGGCATGATGCTGGAGCCTGCCTGAACGGCTGGCAGGTTGATTTCGCCAATGCCCGCACGCGGACCGGACGACAAAAGCCGCAGATCGTTGCAGGTCTTGGAAAGCTTGACCGCAACGCGCTTCAGAACGCCTGAAAGATGCACGAAAGCACCCGGATCCTGCGTTGCTTCAATCAGATCGCTGGCCGTGACCAGCGGGCGACCTGTCAGACGCGAAAGATGCTCACAGGCAAGCGTTGCATAGCCTTTCGGCGCATTAAGCCCGGTGCCGATTGCCGTGGCACCAAGATTGATCTCATGCAGCAGCTTTGACGATTCAAGCAGCCGCAAGCGATCTTCGCCGAGCATCACTGCAAAGGTGCGGAACTCCTGACCAAGTGTCATCGGCACCGCATCCTGAAGCTGCGTGCGCCCGACCTTCAGCATCTTGTCGAATTCGCGTGCTTTACGCTCAAACGATGCCTGAAGAACTTCCATGCAATCAGCCAGTTCATCAATGGCTTCAATCAGACCGACATTAATTGCGGTCGGATATGCATCATTGGTCGACTGGCTGAGATTGACATGGTCGTTGGGATGCAGATGCGCGTAATCTCCCTTTTCATGCCCAAGCAATTCCAGCGCACGATTGGCAATAACCTCATTGGCATTCATATTGGTGGATGTGCCCGCACCGCCCTGAATGACATCAACGACAAACTGATCATGCAGCGCGCCATCGCGGATTTCGCGGCAGGCACTGACAATTGCGTCGAGATGCTGGCGGCTCAAGAGGCCCAGCTCGTGATTGGCGAGCGCTGCTGCTTCTTTCACAAAAGTCAGACCGCGAACGAGATAGGGATAGCGTCCGATGCTAACGCCTGTGATCTGAAAATTATCCACTGCTCGCGCCGTATGGACGCCCCAGTAAGCATCTGCGGGCACCTCCTTTGCACCAAGCAGATCATGTTCAACGCGCGTTCCGACCACTTTGTCCTCCTGAACCCGAAACGTTAGAGCGTGTCGCGCTTATTAGTATCCACAACGCTCGCTCTAACTCATTGTTTTTACGCATGTCGTTATTGGAAAACCGGTTCCCACTTTTCCGCGACATGCTTTAGAGCGCATCTTGGTCCGAAAACCGTTTCACACTTTTCGGGATGTGCTACAATATCTGTCATGCTGTCAGACAGATTTAATCCGGTTACTCCTCCTTGAGACAAGCGTCAACACACTTGTGAACTTGACTCGTGTTTTCTGATATGCGTTAAAGCCGCAATTAAATCTGTCATGCAGCTTTACAGAAAATGCGACGGGAACGAATTGAAGCATGCTCAGAAACCTGCTCCCCCGGGGGCGGTGAGGTTTCTTTTCTCAACAATGCTTTCAATTAAAACAAAAGATGCATTGCCGGGCCGTGCACGAGCTCCATGTATCTGACTGTTTCAAAAATGCCGTTCTTCGTTGCGAGCACTGCATAAAGCTATTGCCTTTATTCAAAACTGAGCTCTCAGGGAGGAGCGATGACAACGGAATTTATCAAGGCCACCCCGGCCGAACGCGAAGTCTTCACCGAAGAAGATCGCGGCTATCACAAGGCGCTGAAGCCGCGTCAGATTCAGATGATTGCCATCGGGGGAGCAATCGGTACGGGTCTGTTTCTTGGTGCAGGCGGACGTCTGGCACAGGCTGGTCCGTCACTTGTGTTCGTTTATGCCGTGTGTGGCTTTTTCGCATTTCTGGTGCTGCGCGCCCTTGGCGAGCTGATCATGCATCGCCCAAGCTCCGGCTCGTTTGTCTCCTATGCCCGCGAATTCTACGGCGAGAAGATGGCCTTTGCAGCGGGCTGGATGTACTGGCTCAACTGGGCCATGACATCGATTGCGGATGTGACCGCTGTCGCGCTCTACATGAATTTCTTCAAGCATTATGTTCCATGGCTCGAAGGGATCGACCAGTGGATGTTTGCGATGACAGCCCTCATTCTCGTGCTGTCGATGAACCTGCTCTCGGTCAAGGTTTTTGGTGAGCTGGAATTCTGGTTCAGTCTCGTCAAAGTGCTTTCGCTGGTAATCTTCCTCGCTGTCGGCATTTATTTCGTCGTGTCCGGCACACCGATTGACGGTCATCAGCCCGGCTTCCATCTCATTCGTGAAAGCGGCGGCTTCTTCCCGAACGGCATATTGCCCGCGCTCGTAATCATACAGGGCGTCGTCTTCGCCTATGCCTCGATCGAACTGATCGGCACGACTGCGGGTGAAACCGAAGACCCGCGCAAGATCATGCCCGGCGCAATCCGCACCGTCGTCTTCCGCCTGCTGGTCTTTTATGTCGGCTCGGTTCTGCTGCTCACCCTTCTGCTACCGCATACGCTCTATTCGGCTGGCGAAAGCCCGTTTGTGACCTTCTTCAGCAAAATTGGCGTTCAGGGTGCTGATATCATCATGAACCTCGTCGTGCTGACTGCGGTTCTGTCATCGCTGAATGCCGGTCTTTATTCGACCGGACGCATTCTGCACTCAATGGCTGTCTCCGGTTCTGCACCGGCAGCACTTGCCAGGATGAATAAGAGCGGCGTTCCTTATGGCGGGATTGCGGTCACTGCGGTCGTCACCGCATTGGGTGTCGCCCTCAATGCCGTTGTGCCTGCCGCAGCCTTTGAAATTGCGCTCAATCTGGCTTCGCTCGGCATCATCACCGCCTGGGGCGTAATCATCCTGTGCCAGCTCAAGCTCTGGCATCTGTCACGCAAGGGTGAAATTGCCCGCCCGGATTTCCGCATGTTCGGTGCACCCTACACCGGCATTCTGACGCTTCTGTTCCTCTTTGGTGTTCTGGTTCTGATGGCTGCGGACTACCCCGTCGGCTCCTACACCATCGGTTCGCTGATTATCATTATACCCGCACTGGTTATTGGCTGGTATTGTCTGCGTGACCGAATCTATCGTCTGGCGGAACAACGCGCGGCTGATACAAAGAAAAGCAGCTGAGTGAGGGGAAAGAGTGAATAATTCGCAATTCAAACCATTGGTGGCGGTCATCGCCACCGGTGGAACTATTGCAAGCAAGCGCGGGGAAGATGGCGCAAGCACGCCGACACTGAATGGTGACGATCTGCTTGCGACTCTGGGCCATGTCGATGCACGATTGCGCCCCATCGATCTGATGGCGAAGGATTCATCCAGCCTGACACTGATCGATATGCAGACTATCTCCAATGCGGTTGCAGCGCAGATCGCAGACCCGGAAATCAATGGTGTTGTTGTGCTGCATGGCACGGATGCCATGGAAGAAACGGCCCTGCTCGTTCACCTGCAACACCATCTTTCCAAGCCGGTGATTTTCACCGGCGCGCAGTTCACCGCTGATCACCCCGATGCGGATGGTCCATCCAATCTGACGACTGCAATCCATCTGGCGGCAGACCCGACCAATGCGGAAAAAGGCGTACTTATCGCCTTTGGCGGCAGGATCGTGCCTGCATGGGGCGCATTCAAGTTCAGCAGTGACCACGCCGATGCATTTCGGGAAGTGCGCGATCTGGAAAGACCGGATGCTATCCGCCTGCCCGCATCTGTCAGCGCAACACGGGTCGATATTGTTGCCATTCATCCGGGTTGCGACGACCTGCATCTTCGGGCGAGCATTCAGGCTCAAAGCCATGGCATCGTGTTGGCAGCTCTCGGCTCCGGCAATGCCAATGCGACGATCGTTGAAGCCGTGAAGCAATGCACGAAACAAAATATCCCGGTGGTGGTTTCAAGCCGTGTTCCGACCGGCGTGCTGGTGCCGGGTTATGGCGGCGGCGGTGGCGGCCATGACCTGGTCGCAGCCGGTGCTGTGCATTCGCAGACTTTGCGTCCCGGTCAGGCGCGGATCCTTCTGGCAAGCCTGATTGCCAGCAAAAGGCCGAGAAATGCGATTATCCGGGCCTTTGATGATCTGAACCCATAAGATACATCGCAAAATACAAAGCCAAAACGCGTCGCAACCAGCGGCGCGTTTTTTTGTTGTCACCTGCCTGACGTCAAAACATATATGACTTTTTTATTTTTCGGCCTTTTCCCCTCTCTCGAAACCCTATGGGCTGCGGCAGCATAATCCCTGCTGTGGAAACAGAGAGCCCCATAGGCATTCGGCCATGAGGCAATCGCGACAGGGCAATCAAAATGACAATGGATATCGCCGTTATTGGTATCGGCATCGCTTTTTTCGCAATGCTGTTTGGCTATTTGCGCCTTTGCGAGAGGCTTTGAGGAACCCGCCATGCTGATTGAATATATCGCAGGCGCCTTGGTTGCGGCTTTCGTTGCAGCCTACCTTCTTTACGCGCTCATTCGTCCGGAACGGTTCTGAATAAGCAGCCGATTTGAGCCTTCTCAAGGCTTGGGAAAAACCATGACAATCAATGGATGGATACAGATCCTCATCTTTTGTGGGATCATCATCGCGCTCATAAAGCCGCTTGGCAGCTATATGATGCGCGTTTTCACTGGCGAGCGCACGTTTCTGTCGCCTGTCCTCGTTCCCGTCGAACGGGGACTTTATCGTCTGGCAGGCACAAGCGAGCGTGAGGAACAGCACTGGACGAGTTATGCGACCGCCATGCTGCTGTTCAATCTTGCAGGCTTCCTGCTTCTTTACTTTCTGCAGCGCTCGCAAGGTTCTCTGCCTTTCAACCCGATGGGCATGAGCAATGTGCCGGCAGACCTTGCCTTCAACACAGCAACAAGTTTTGTGACCAACACCAACTGGCAGAACTATGGCGGCGAAAGCACCATGTCCTACCTCACCCAGATGGCAGGTCTTACGGTTCAGAACTTCGTTTCGGCTGCAACGGGTGTGGCCATTGCGATTGCGCTCATTCGCGCTTTCTCGCGCAAATCCATGAAGACGCTGGGCAATTTCTGGATCGATCTCACGCGCTGCGTACTCTATATCCTGCTGCCGATTTGTGTGGTCATGACGCTTGCTTTTGTGGCTCTCGGTGTGCCGCAGACGATCGGCTCTTATGTCGAAGCCACCACGCTTGAAGGCGCGCGTCAGGTCATAGCACTTGGCCCGGTCGCCTCGCAGCTTGCCATCAAGATGCTCGGCACCAATGGTGGCGGCTTCTTCAATGCCAACTCCGCGCATCCGTTTGAAAATCCAGATGCCATCTCGAATATGATCCAGATGGTCGCGATCTTTGCCATCGGTGCAGGCCTTACAAATGTGTTTGGCCGCATGGTCGGCAACGAGAGACAGGGCTGGGCGATCTTCGCCGCTATGGGCGTCCTCTTCGTGGCAGGTGTTGCCATTTGCTATTGGGCAGAGGCTGCGGGCAATCCGCTGATCCATGCGCTTGGCATTGATGGCAGCAACATGGAAGGCAAGGAGACCCGCTTCGGCATCGCCATGTCGGCGCTGTTTGCTGTGGTCACCACGGCTGCATCCTGCGGTGCGGTTATCGCCATGCATGACAGCATGATGGCGCTTGGCGGCATGATCCCCATGATCAACATGATGCTGGGCGAAATCATCATCGGCGGCGTGGGCGCAGGCTTCTATGGCATCATCCTGTTTGTCGTCGTCGCAATCTTCGTGGCCGGTCTGATGGTCGGACGCACACCGGAATATCTGGGCAAGAAGATCGAGGCAAAAGAGGTGAAGATGGCCATGCTCGCCGTCCTCTGCCTGCCGCTGTCGATCCTTGGCTTTACCGCTATCGCCACAGTCATTCCGACCGGCCTTGCATCGATTGCCAATCCCGGACCGCACGGCTTCTCGGAAATCCTCTATGCCTATACGTCAGGCACGGCCAATAACGGTTCGGCCTTTGGTGGCCTCTCGGGCAATACGCCCTGGTACAATATCACCATCGGTCTTGCGATGCTGATGGGCCGCTTTCTGGTCATCATTCCAGCACTGGCAATTGCAGGTTCACTGGTTGCCAAGAAGGCAGCACCCGAATCCGCCGGGACATTCCCGACCCACGGACCGCTTTTCGTCGGCCTGCTGATCGGTGTCATTCTTGTCGTGGGTGGCCTCATCTTCTTCCCGGCACTGGCGCTCGGACCTGTGGCTGAACATCTTGCCATGATCAACGGGCAGACCTTCTGATGGTCAGCCCCTCAAATCTCATTCTCCTCATCCTCGCAGCAGTGCTGATAATCGTCTTTGCTGCAGAATTTCTGGGTCCGCTTTTCCGGAGTTCCCTATGAGCAAGTCCCAATCCACAAAAGTAGTTAAAACCGGCATGCTTGATGCCCGCATCCTCATTCCCGCCATCGGCGATGCCTTTCGCAAGCTCAACCCAAAAAGCCTTGCACGCAATCCGGTCATGTTCGTCGTCGCGGTCGTCTCGCTGCTCACCACCGTTCTTCTGCTGAAGGATGTTGCGACCAGCGGTGCCGATATCGGCTTTTCGTTCCAGATCGTGCTGTGGCTCTGGTTCACGGTGCTGTTTGCCAATTTTGCCGAAGCCGTAGCTGAAGGTCGAGGCAAGGCACAGGCAGAATCCCTGCGCCGCACACGCACGGAAACACAGGCCAAGCTGCTCCGCGGCGCAGGCCACACAGATTTTACAACCGTACCTGGCACAAGCCTCAAGGTCGGCGATCTGGTGATTGTTGAAGCAGGCGACATCATTCCATCCGATGGCGAAGTCATCGAAGGTGTCGCTTCTGTCAATGAAGCAGCTATCACCGGCGAATCCGCTCCGGTCATTCGTGAATCGGGTGGCGACCGCTCTGCAGTTACAGGCGGCACGCAGGTTTTGTCTGACTGGATCAAAGTTCGTATCACGGCAGCACAGGGTTCGACCTTCATCGACAAGATGATCAGCCTTGTTGAAGGCGCTGAACGCCAGAAGACGCCAAACGAAATCGCGCTCAATATCCTTCTTGCAGGCATGACGCTGATCTTCGTTCTGGCAGTCGTGACAATCCCGAGCTTCGCTTCTTACGCTGGCGGCTATATCCCCGTCATCGTGCTGGTTGCCCTTTTCGTGACCCTGATCCCGACCACAATCGGCGCGCTTCTGTCGGCAATCGGCATTGCCGGTATGGACCGTCTGGTGCGTTTCAATGTGCTTGCGATGTCTGGTCGTGCGGTGGAAGCCGCAGGTGACGTCGACACGCTACTACTCGACAAGACCGGCACAATCACGCTCGGCAATCGTCAGGCCACAGCTTTCATGCCGGTCAGCGGCGTGAATGAACTGGCCCTTGCCGACGCCGCACAATTGGCCTCGCTTGCCGACGAAACGCCCGAAGGCCGCTCCATCGTCGTTCTTGCCAAGGAAAAATACGACATGCGCGGCCGCGATATGCAGAGCCTGAATGCGATCTTCGTGCCTTTCACGGCACAAAGCCGGATGAGCGGTGTCGATGTTGACGGGTCGTCAATCCGCAAGGGCGCGGTTGATGCGGTGCTCAAACATGCAACATCGGATGAGAAGACCGTTCATGAACTGCAAGCCATTGCCGACACGATAGCCAAATCCGGCGGCACGCCATTGGCAGTCAGCAAGGATGGACGTCTGCTAGGCGTCATTCACCTCAAGGATATCGTCAAGGGTGGTATCCGCGAGCGTTTCACTGAATTGCGCCGCATGGGTATCCGCACGGTGATGATTACTGGCGATAATCCGATGACCGCAGCTGCCATTGCGGCAGAAGCCGGCGTCGATGATTTTCTGGCGCAGGCAACGCCTGAAAACAAGCTTGAACTCATCCGCGAGGAGCAGGCCAAGGGCAAGCTCGTGGCCATGTGCGGCGACGGCACCAATGACGCGCCAGCCTTGGCGCAGGCCGATGTCGGCGTTGCTATGAATACGGGTACGGTTGCCGCACGTGAGGCCGGTAACATGGTCGATCTCGACAGCGATCCAACCAAGCTCATCGAGATTGTTGAGATCGGCAAGCAATTGCTGATGACACGCGGAGCGCTGACGACCTTCTCGATTGCCAATGATATTGCCAAGTATTTTGCGATCATCCCGGCGATGTTCCTCGCCTTCTATCCGCAGCTTGGCGCACTCAACATCATGGGTCTTGCAACACCGCAAAGCGCGATCCTCTCAGCGATCATCTTCAATGCACTCATCATCGTGGCGCTGATCCCGCTTTCGCTGAAGGGCGTTGCTTATAAGCCTGTCGGCGCAGGCGCGCTGCTGTCGCGCAATCTGCTGATCTATGGCCTCGGCGGCGTCATTGTTCCGTTCATCGGCATCAAGGCCATTGATGTGGCCATCGTCGCTCTCGGTCTGGTTTAAGGAACTAGAAAATGCTGAAACAACTTCGTCCGGCACTCGTCATGATCGTTGCCCTTACCGTCATCACCGGGTTGGTCTATCCGCTCGGCATGACCGGCCTTGCACAAGCCATCTTTCCGCAACAGGCCAATGGCAGCCTGATCGAGAAAGACGGCAAGGTGATCGGCTCCGAACTGATCGGCCAGAAATTTGCAGGCGACCGCTATTTCCATGGCCGACCTTCTGCGGCCGGCAAGGAAGGCTATGATGCTGCAAGTTCCGGTGGCTCCAACCTTGGGCCAACCAATCCGGCACTGATCGAACGCATCAAAGCCGATGCCGATGCACTCAGGCAAGGTTCTCCCAATACCGAAGTGCCGATTGATCTCGTCACAACATCGGCAAGCGGCCTCGATCCGGATATCTCGCCGGAAGCAGCGCTTTTTCAGGTGCCGCGTGTTGCCAAAGCGCGCGGGCTTGATGAGGCAAGCCTTCGCGGTATCGTCGAACAGCAGATCGAACCGCGCGAGCTTGGTTTTCTGGGCGAGCCGGTCGTCAATGTGCTGAAACTTAATCTTGTTCTGGACAGAACAGGCAGCAATTAGAGTAGATCAAAGCATTTCCAGCAAAAGTGCATCGCGGTTTTGCGTTGGATAATACGAGAAAACAAAGAAATAGAGCGGTTCCAACGATTCTGCTAAAACCGGAACCGCTCTACCTGCGGGCTTGCCCGCTGCCTTCTCATTTTGAGGAACAACGCTTGGTATCGGACGATCTTCGCCTTGGCGATATGAGGCCCTCCCCCGATGCGCTGCTTGAACAGGCAGAGCGCGAAACGCGCGGCCGTCTCAAGATATTTCTGGGAGCAGCACCCGGCGTCGGCAAGACCTATGAAATGCTGATGTCGGGCCGGGCCCGCAAGGCGGACGGCATTGATGTGGTGATCGGCATTGTCGAGACGCATGGGCGACAGGAAACGGAAGCGCTTGTCGATGGACTTGAAATCATCGACCGCAAGCCGGTGTCCTATCATGGCCACCAGCTCGATGAGATGGACATCGACGCCATCCTCAAAAGACAGCCGCAACTGGTTCTGGTGGATGAGCTCGCCCACACCAATGCACCGGGCAGCCGTCATCCCAAGCGTTATCAGGATGTCGAGGAAATTCTGGCACGCGGGATCGACGTTTATACCACGCTCAATATCCAGCATGTCGAAAGCCTCAATGATGTGGTGGCGCAGATCACCCGCATTCGTGTGCGCGAAACCGTGCCAGACAGCATCATTGACCGGGCCGACGATATCGAACTGATCGATCTCACGCCGGACGATCTCATAAAGAGGCTCGATCAAGGCAAGATCTATCTGCCCAAAACCGCAAAGCGCGCCATTCGCAACTATTTCTCTCCCGGCAATCTGACTGCTTTGCGAGAGCTTGCACTCCGCCGTACTGCGCAGCGGGTTGACGAGCAGTTGCTGACCCATATGCGCGCCAATGCCATCCAGGGACCATGGGCCGCCGGTGACAGGGTGCTTGTTGCTGTCGACCAGCGCGCAAACAGCGCTTCACTGGTCCGCTATGCCCGGCGGCTTGCCGACCGGATGCGTGCACCCTGGGCTGCCATCCACATCGAGACGCCGCGTTCCGCCAGTCTTTCCGATGAAGCCAAAGATCGGCTTGCCGCAACCATGCGACTTGCCGAGCAGCTTGGCGGCGAGACCATCATCATTCCCGGCCAGAGCATTGCCGAAGACCTCGTGCGTTATGCCACAACGCATAATTTTACGCATATCGTTGCCGGAAAATCGGCCAAGCCACGCTGGCGTGAGGCAATCGAAGGCTCAGTCGGACATGCGCTGATCCGCCGTTCCGGAGCGATCGACGTTCATATCACGGCCGCCGCTGATCGCGACAATGCCAGTTCTGCCCGCAGCATTAAAACCGTCAGCCATCCAACCGGATATAATCTCAAGCCCTATCTTGCAGCATCTCTTGTCACAGCCTGTGCGCTTGGTGTCGGGCTTCTGCTCGACCAGTTTCTCGATGTGCGAAGCATCGCTCTGGTTTTCGTTGTGGGCGTTCTCGGCGTTGCGGTCACGCTCGGCCTCTGGCCAGCGCTGTTCGTCTCGGTTTTAAGCGCGTTTGCCTATAATTTCTTCTTTCTCTCGCCGCTCTACACTTTATCCATCGCCGATCCCGAAAGCGTGGTGGCGCTTGCGTTCTTCCTGCTTGTCAGCTTCGTTGCGAGTAATCTGGCAAGCCGCGTCCAACGACAGGCGACTGCCGCACGCCAGCGCGCACATATGACCGAGGATCTTTATCTGTTCAGCAAGAAGCTCGCAGGAACCGGCTCGCTGGACGATGTATTGTGGGCCACCGCCTTTCAGATCGCTTCCATGCTTAAGGTACGGGTCGTCATCCTGCTGCCGGAAGGCGAAAGCATCGCCGTTCGTGCGGGCTATCCGCCGGATGACAGCCTTGTCGATGCCGATATAGCTGCCGCACATTGGGCCTGGGAGCATGAACTGCCGGCGGGACGTGGTGCAGATACCTTACCCGGCGCCAAGCGGCTTTATCTTCCGCTTAAAACCGCGCGAACCTCCGTGGGCGTGATCGGCCTCGACAATGATAGGCAGGGGCCAATTCTTACGCCGGAACAGCAAAGGCTTTTTGAAGCGCTCAGTGATCAGGCGGCCATTGCCATCGAGCGTGTGCAGCTTGTGGGCGATGTTGAGCGCGCCAAGCTTGCAGCAGAGGCAGACAAGCTCCGCTCGGCGCTTCTCACCTCCATATCGCACGATCTTAAAACGCCGCTTGCGGGCATTATGGGTGCTGCCACCACATTGCGCGACTATTCTGGTTCACTGCCGGATAATGATCGCACCGAATTGCTCTCGACCATTGTCGAGCAATCCGAGCGGCTCAATCGTTTCATTGCCAATCTGCTCGACATGACGCGGATTGAATCGGGCGCTATGGAGCCCAATCTGTCGCTGTATTATCTCGGCGATATTGTGGGTACAGCGCTTCATCGTGCCACCAAGATTTTGGCGCGTCATAAAGTTCAGGTGGCAGTGCCAACCGACCTTCCTATGGTGCGGCTTGATGCGGTTTTATTCGAGCAGGTGCTGTTCAATCTTTTGGACAATGCCGCGAAATATGCGCCGCAAGGTTCAGAAATCGCCCTTGAAGCGCATGTCGAACGTGGCCGTGTGACGCTCGAAATCAGCGATCATGGCCCCGGCATTCCCAATGTCGATCTTGAACGGATTTTCGATACGTTCTATCGCGTGCGCAAGGGTGATCATGTGCAGGCAGGAACCGGACTTGGTCTTTCCATCGCACGTGGCTTTACTGAAGCAATGGGCGGAACCATTCGTGCCGGAAACAGAGCTGACGGTTCCGGTGCATGTTTCACATTAACCATACCGCTGCCGGTTCAAGAAACGGACAAGAACGCATGAACGACCCCAAGCCGAAAATTCTGGTGGTCGATGACGAGCCACCCATTCGCAAATTGCTGCGGGTTGGGCTTACGACCGAAGGTTATACGATCATTGAAGCGGCCACTGCGCGAGAAGCAGAAATGCTGCTCGAGAGCGAAAAGCCCGATCTCGTTCTGCTTGACCTTGGTCTGCCCGACACGGACGGCCACGAGCTCCTTCGTCTATGGCGCGAACAGGGGCTAACGCTACCGATCCTCATTCTCTCCAGCCGCACCGATGAAGCGGGCATTGTGCGGGCACTGGAAACTGGGGCAGATGATTATGTCACCAAGCCCTTCGGCATGAAGGAGCTGGCTGCAAGAACGCGCGTTGCTCTGCGTCACAAGTTGCACCAGCAGGGCGAAAAGCCAGTGTTTCAGAGCGATGGTCTGTCAGTCGATCTGGTGAGGCGCATCGTCAAGCTGGATGAGACAGAGATAAAGCTCTCGCCAAAAGAATATGAAATCCTGCGCCTGCTCGTGCAGCATTCGGGCAAGGTGCTGACACATCAGTATATTCTGAGCCATGTTTGGGGACCGGCAGCCGATGTGCAATATCTGCGCATCTATGTCCGCCAGTTGCGCCAGAAGATCGAGAAATCTCCCGATCAACCGCATTACATTCTGACAGAAACAGGTGTCGGCTATCGCCTGCGCGAAGCCGACCCAATGGGCATCTGATATCAGGCTTTCGTCGTTTTGGACTTTTTCAGCGTCTTGCCGTGATTGGAAATCCAGTCCATGGCCGCCAGAAGCACACCCGAAATTACGAAAACCAAATGGATGATGACCATCCACTTGATGTGGTCGGCGGAGTATTTGGCAACGTCCATGAAGACTTTGAGAAGATGGATACCTGAAATCGCCACGATGGAGGCGACCAGCTTCAGCTTGAGCGCTGAGAAATCGACTTCGCCCTGCCAATCAGGACGGTCCTTGTGATCGGCGAGATCCATGCGGCTGACGAAGTTTTCATAACCTGCAAAAATCACTATCATCAGGAGATTGGCAGCAAGGCTGAGGTCGATCAGCGCCAGCACGCCAAGAACAGCATCATTGACGGTCATCGATGGGATGATCAACGCCAAATGCCATAGCTCAACCATAAAAACCCACACCAGAATGACCAACGCCAAAGCGAGGCCAATATACATGGGCGCCATCAGCCAGCGACTGGCGAAAAGGCTGCGTTCGATCAGTCGTTCCATGGTGTGCTCCTAAAATCTGGCAGGAGACGCCACTATCACGCGGGCGTGATCGCAGCAAGATAGTGTTTTCACCACTTCACGTTCAAACCGATATTGCCTTCCCATATGCGGTTGCGCTCGCCACCGAGATTGGTGGTGTAATCGGCAGTCGCGTAAAGACTTGCCTTCTCGGTGATGTCGAGGGTGAGGCCGCCACCAACTTCCAGCGAAGTGCCTTTCAGGTCCGTCACAATCGGATCAGTGGCAAAACGCACAGTCTGATCGGATGAGAAATTCTGCCAGAGATTGGCTTTCAGATAGGGACGCAGCTTGCCGATGGATGTGTCCTCAGCGCCCTGTAAGCGCATCCCGATACGTCCGGTCCAGGCGTTGTCTGAATCAAAGGATACAGATGAATAACGGTCTGCCTGATCATCAAGCGAGAGGCTTTGCCAGATGAGCTGCGCCTGCGGCTCCAGCGTCCAGCTTTCGCTCAGCGCAATCGGGTATCCGCCTTCCAGCGAAGCCGTTACGCCATGACCGTCGACATCGATGCTCTGCCCTTCATTCGAACTCGCATCGCCGCCATACCATGTACCCATCAGCACGGCATCGAGATACCCGCCTTGCGGGCCGATATGCGTCCAGTAACCGCCAAAGCTGGTGCCGGTTATTTCGAGATCACCCACGGCAAGATCATTCCAGCCGAGCGCCTGACCTGTGATATCGCCGGTCACACGGGCATAGCCAAAAAACAGGCCGAAGCGGTCGGAATGGCCACTATCCGTTTCGCGGCCCCAAAGATCCTGGCCAGCCTGAATACCAAAGAGCTTGCCATCAAGGCCCGGTGCAACTGTACCCTTCCACTTTGTATCGATATCCTGTCCGAACAGACGCGCCCAAGTGGACGGCAGATAACCGCCGCTTCTGAGAAGATCCTGTTCGCCACGGCGCTCGTGGAATGTTCCGAGTGTTGTGAGTGCCAGATGATGCGCCACAGGAGGCAAGGCGGAGTAAACGGGAACCTCGACGCGATAAAGTGGAACGACATCGCCTTCGACACGTGTAGCACCCGGCGATGGCGGGACCGCACCCTCAAAGCCGATCTGCGGCGTTACCGCCTGTCCATTGGAGGTCGCCGGTGGATTTGCCGCCTCAGCAGGAGGCGGTGCCGGAGGCGCTTCTGGTTGAGGTGAGTTTTCCGTCACTGGTGCAGACGTATCCTCAGGATCGGGGTCATTCGGATCGATCGGCAATGGTGCTGGCGGCTGTTCCAGTGCTGGTGGAGGCGCGGAAGTTTCAGGGGCTTCCGGTGTCAGTGCTTCCGGAATAACAGGCGCAGGTTGGCTACCGCTGACCAAGGTCGAACGCAAATACCAGTTTTCATTGGTGTTGGCGGAAACGCCACCTTTAAACAGGAAATATTCGTAAGCACCGGCGGCAGCGCGTCCCTTGAGCGCGAAGGCCCCGCTTGTGGTTGTCGCACCGTTCAGTGCCTGCACAACCATGATGCCATCGGAAACCGTCGATGCGCCTGTGCCGCCAACATTGTTGACGACAATACCGGTCGAACCGGATGCATTACCGGTATCAATGACCAGTTTGTCTGATGGCGATGCATCGGCACCAAGCACGGTATCAACGAACAGGTGACCATTCTGACCGGTGTAATTGCCCTTGATGGTGAATGTATCGCTTGTGCCTGAGCCACCATTGGTCAGATCGATACGACCAGCGTTGAAGACTGAAGCAAGCTGACTGGCCGAAAACGCATTGATGCCACTTTGTGCTGATCCACCATAGATCGTGCTGGCAGCATCGATATTCAGCGTCCCGGTGCCTGTACCCGCATCGCCCAGGGTGAGGGTGGTGTCGAGCGTCAGACGGGTGTCGTTGGTGAGATTGATCGTCTCCCAACTGTCAAACCGACCAACCTTGCCTGTTTTAACATTGTTGAAAGTCAGCGCATCGACACCCTCGCCACCAGTCAGGCGCTTGGTTGCGCCAATATTGGCATCGGTCAGATTGGCAAGCACAGCCGTATCACTGTCAGCGCCCATATCGATATTGCCATAGACAATGCCGCCGCCGTTCCAGGTGAACTGGTCATTGCCGAAGCTCATAAGAACGTCGCCGGCCACCGTACCGCCAGTAATCGTGACACTATCCGTCCCGCCGCTGACGCTGATATTGCCTCCGATCATGCCATCGGAAATAATGATCGTGTCATTGCCAAAACCTGCCACCAGATTACGATCAATGGTGCCGCCGGACATGTTGAAATAGTTGTTGTCGAGTTTCATGTTGACGCGGCCGATGCGGCCACCCGTCATTACGGCGTAATCACCGTCATCAAAAGCATCGACAATGCGGCCGCCAGACATGAAGAACGTATCAAGCGCATCGCCCTGATTGAGCGAGCCAATCTCGCCGCCCGTCATGCGAAAATCATCAATACCGAGGCCCTGCTGGATATTGCCGGTGACAGTTCCGCCGGAAATCACGAAAGCATCCGCACCGTCGCCCTGAACGACATTGCCCGTGATCGTACCGGAATGAACCTCAATCCGGTCAGTGCCTGCGCCAAATGTTACATTGCCATTGACTGTACCGCTTCCGCCGGAAGGCAACAGTAAGGTGTTATTGCCATTCGTATCGGTCAAACCGCCAATTGATGTACCGCTATCGCAAATATAGGTATCGTCACCCAGCGTGGGAGAGAACGAACACGCCGCTAAAGCCGGATCGGCCTTCAGTATAAAACTACTGATTGTAACAATGGCTGTACTTGAAAGAAAAGTTACAAAGGCAGGACAAATTACACGATGCTTCATTAGCCCTCTCCATTTTGCAGCCAGCGGCAGCAAAGTGATAATGAGGTATTTTTTATATTAGGCAAGGCGGTTATTTGAATATAATTAAGGAAATATGCTCTCTATAATTTGTTGCTATTTCAATATTTTAAGAGAAATTGATATCAGAAAAGCAGTTAATCAGACATATTTAGTGGTAAATAGAATAGAGTAAGTAAGACAAAATAATTCACTTTTCGGACGTCACAAAACTTGCATAGCCATCGCCAAGCGTCTTGTCGATAAAGCTGGAATACTGGCCATAAAACGGGTCAGCCGTGGTTATCCGACCAAAAACCGGTGTTTCGAACATCTTCATCGGGATAAGTGCCAAAGGTACGGATACAGGCGTCAGTTGTGCGCCCTGCCCTGCACGCAAGGTCGTGAGAATTCCATACATTTCGCCCGCAATGCTTGGGCGCGAGAGAACCGCCATCCGGTATTGCCCGGATGTATTGGTCACAAGATAAACATGACCTGAAAGATGCGGGACAGAAACTCGCCCATACTGCGAAAACGACGTATCGGTGCGTTCGCGCTCCTCGAATTTGAGATGTGTGTTCTCCGCATCCCAGCTGATATGAGTGCAATAAGCGAAGATGTCGTTTCGATTGCCGAATGACGGACGCAAAGTGAGAAACGTTCCCTCAAGCCATGAAACGGCGGCGCGCGAATAAGCGCCAAGTTCTTCCGCAGCATGTCCGTGGGGAGCCGCTGGCTTTGGCTTCTCTGTTTCCACCTGATCACGCAGCTCAAATCCCATGGCCTGCTCAAGCCGGATGATGGTGGCAAGCGTAAAGGGACGGTGTCCAGACAGCGCCTTTTCGAGCGTCGAGAGGCTGATACGTGCCTCATCGGCCAGATGCTGGCGCGAAATTCTGCGGCGCGCGATCTCCTCGCGCACACGTTCAGCAACGCGGAGATTCAACTGATCGGGCAAAACCGCATCTTGCTGAGACATGAAAACTTCCTCAATCCGTACTTTCCTTCACAATTCCACACAAAGCCAGAACCGGCAAGGTGGCTTGCGGCAAAGTCCGGACAAAACTTGGCAAAGCTTACGCTGGCGAGGAAACAGCACTCCGGCGCAAATTGTGTCCAGTTATCCGATAGATAAAGGAGCGCACAATGTCGCCTGCCTTCAGACACTCTCATAACAACGCAAGGGCAATCAGCCTCTCGCAATTCTGCAAACTCATCTGGTTTGTAAATATGCTGATATTGCCAATCCTGGCCGTTGTTCTTTCACTTCTCAACGTGGCTGCGGCCCGTGCGGAAAAGCCAGCCTATGTAACACCGAATGCGGTGCAGAGCGGCAGCCTCCTGCTTCAGAGCAGTGAAGCTGGCCAATATGTCGAAGCGCCACGGCTTGCCACTGATTTCAACATCGATGTCAGTGGCCCCACCGCCCGCGCCCGTCTCAGTCAGGTTTTTGAAAACCCAACCAATGGCTGGGTCGAAGGGCTTTATGTCTTCCCTCTGCCTGAAGACAGTGCGGTTTATTCCCTGAAGATGATTGTCGGTGACAAGGTTATCGTCGCCGATATCAAGGAAAAGCAGGCAGCGCGTGAAATCTATGAGAAGGCAAAAAGCGAAGGCAAGAAGGCAGCTCTCATCGAACAGCAGCGCCCCAACATTTTCACCAATGCAGTTGCAAATCTCGGTCCGAATGAAAAAGTCGTCATTCAGATTGAATATCAGCAGGCGGTTCGCCTGAGCGATAATCGTTTTTCTCTGCGTGTGCCACTTGTTGTTGCACCGCGCTATAATCCTGAAAACAGCGACCCGATTATTGAAACCGCAGATATTCAGGGCGGCTGGGGACAGCAGAAAACGGAACCAACCCATGGTCCCGACAATGGCGCCATTGAAACGCCTCTCGTGATGCCGGGCGAAGACCGCACCAATCCAGTGACGATCACTGTCAATCTCAAGCCCGGTTTCCCGGCAACCGATATCAAGAGCCTTTATCACCCTGTCAAAATCGACCAGCAGGACGAGAAGACATCGAAGATTGTTCTGGATGGCAAGGCCACAGCTGATCGCGATTTCGTTCTCGAATGGCAGACTGCTGAAACCGCTATGCCCAATGTCGGCCTGTTTCGCGAACGCGTGGGAAATGACGACTATGTGCTGGCCTATGTCACGCCGCCGGCTGTCAAAAGCTCTGCAAATCAGTCACGAGAAATCGTGTTTGTCATCGACAATTCAGGTTCGATGGGCGGAACTTCGATCAAGCAGGCCAAAGCCAGTCTTGATTATGCCCTCTCTCGTTTAAAACCCACCGACCGTTTCAACGTCATTCGTTTCGATGACACTTTGACCAAGGTATTTGATGACTCCGTCCCTGCTACGCCACTCAATATTACCGATGCCCGCGAATATGTGGCCACGCTTGACGCAGTCGGCGGAACAGAAATGCTGCCCGCATTGCACGCGGCTCTTGATGACAGCCACCAGAAAGACGGTTTGCGTCAGATCGTGTTTCTGACCGATGGCGAGATCAGCAACGAACAGCAAATGCTTGATGTCATCGCATCACGCCGGGATCGCTCCCGCCTCTTCATGGTTGGTATCGGTTCGGCTCCCAATACCTATCTGATGAACAAGGCATCTGAACTTGGCCGTGGCACCTTTACACATATCGGCTCTGTTGAAGAGGTCGACCAGCGCATGCGTGAACTGTTCGCTAAGCTCGAAAACCCGGTCGTCACAAACGTAAAAGCCAGCTTCTCGCAAGAGGGTGTCAATCTGACGCCAGGACTTCTTCCCGATCTTTATCAGGGTGAACCGTTGGTGATCGCTGCCCGCACAAAACAGGCAACTGGCACCATTACAATTGAAGGTACAGTTGGACGGCACCCATGGACAGTGACCTTACCGCTCGATGCGGCAAGCCCGGCAGAAGGCATTTCCAAGATCTGGGCGCGCCGCAAGATCGATGATGCTGAGGTGGACATGAAACTCGGCAAGATTACAGGACTGGCAGCCGATACACGTATTCTCACCCTCGCACTGGAGCACCATCTGGTAACACGTCTTACAAGCCTTGTTGCCGTCGATCAGACACCGGCCCGCCCGGCAAACACGCCCCTCACCCGCGCGGACATTCCTTTGCAGCTTCCTGCCGAATGGGATTTTGATGCGCTGTTCGGTATTCGTGCAGACCGTAATGTGCTTGATCATGCCGATGCAGGTCAGGAACAGATCCTGGTTCGAAACAATGATCGTCCGGCATCGCCCGCTGTTTCAGCACCCGCAATGCCGCTGCCGCAAACCGCAACTCCGGCAACGCTCAATATGCTTCAGGGATTGGGCGTTCTGTTCATCGGGTTTCTCATCTTCTGGTTTTCGCGCCGCAAGGAGAATGCATGATGAGTGTCATTGCTGCATATAACTCAAAGGCAAAGGAGCGCACATGGTTGCGCTCCCCCCTCGCCCTTCTTTCGATCGCCGTCATGGCCTGCGGTTTCATTCTTCTCGGTCAGGGCGTCTGGATCCATACCAAAGCATATACGGCACAAATTCTTCTGGAGCGCGCTTTCACACAGAGCATTGCGACAGGCGAGAAAATCAAACCGTGGAGCTGGGCGGACACATGGCCGGTAGCCCGTATCGAAGCACCACGTCTGGCTGCATCAGCAATTGCTCTTAATGGTGCAAGCGGACAGGCTCTCGCTTTTGGTCCCGGCCATCTGCAGAACACACCGCAAGCTGGTGAACAGGGAACTGCGATTTATGCCGCCCACCGCGACACACATTTTGCGTTTCTCAAAGATATCGAGAAAGACGACCTTATTCGCATTACCCGCAACGACGGCAAGACATACACCTATCGTGCCACTCAGATGAGCGTTGCGCGTTGGGATGAAGCGCAGATCGATGTCCATGCATCCGGCTCTCATCTGGTTCTTGCGACCTGCTATCCCTTTGATGCTGTTACACAAGGTCCGCTTCGTTATCTCGTCTATGCGGATCTGGCAGAATAGTCTTAGCCACAAAATGCTCTCTAAACTTCCAGAGCGTATGGAATTGAGGTTCCTACGCTTCTGGATTTCATCGTGTCAGCGTGGGGTCTAGCCACCCGGTCGGCAGTTCATCTCGGTGAAGGCCGCGAGCTCGCTTTTGACCATGCTGAAACCGAAAGCTTTGATGGTGAGCTTGCCTATCATCGTGTCGTTGCACAGCATGATGGAGGTGGGCTCTTTGCCTGAAATCTTCATATCGCAAACCGCGCCGAAGCTTTCGTCGTTAGATTCGCCCCGAGTTCCGATCAGGAGATCGCAGCTCAGCTTTGCTGCAATGCCCAGCTGTTTCAGATCCTTTTCAAAATCACCGGCACGTTCTGATATCTCCTGCTTATCCGTGATATCGCGGACCGTGAGAGTTTCGGCAGCCACTGGCGCAGTCAAAAGTATCAACCCTGCGGCCATCAAGCTACCCAATTGGAAATACATGCTTTCTTCTCCTTAGCCGTCATCAGATCTGAAATTTCAAAACAGATTATCAATACAATCACATTGCCTATGTCCAGACTTTATGTGGTTGACGCCAGTCTCATGGTCAGTGGTCGTATAGGCCTTTATGCACTTGGCCATCACCAGTTTGCGAAAGTTAACTCATTGTTAAGTTTCAACACAGCGACCACACCTAAACCTCTCTTAAATCCTGTTTCCCATAACAACGGGAGATATAAGCCAGCATCAGCTCATTGCAGTTGCCTTTGTTGAATATGCAGAGCGCTGACCATGAGAGCTTTTACCGAAAATGCGTCTTCAGCAGCCTTTTCCGTGAGAATGCGAAGATAACCACTCACAGAGCGAATATCGTTATAGCGCTGGAGCAGATAGGCAATTGTGATAGCCGCATTCTGCCTTCCAAGCATTTTCAGAGCCATTTCATAGAGTTTGGTATCGATGCCGATAAAGCTACGTACCTTCTCTGCTGTGGTCATCAGATGTTCCCACTGTCTTATCGGATCTGATGCGTAAGCGCTGATGTCTGGACAGGCTCTGAGAACCATATCGAGAGAAATGCTGGCCTCAATTGCGCAATCGGTTATCGTTGTGATCGCAACTGTGTCTGAATTTGCGACGTTCCTATCAAAATGGGAATCTGGTTTTGACTCATTAAGCTGCCGCTCATTTTGGGATTCATTGTCGCTCAGATTTTGAACTTTTTGATTATTATTCAAAGCTTTATCAACAGAACCACGAATTTCATGCAGTTTTGCGACGAGTGTTGTCAGCTCGATCATTTCTGCACGACGTGGAATGCTGTCGACAACCGCACGGAACTCGACTTTGAGCTCATCCCAAGGACCAACAAGAGATGCTTCGATTGCATAATCGAGCAGCTTTGATATGTCGCGACGCAGCAAAGTCAGCTGTTCACGGATTTCACGCAGAGCGATCTTCTCGGATTTGACCTGTTCGGCAGCAGCCTCAAACTCATCTGCTCGCGCCAAAAGTGGTGCAAGCGAGAAACCAAAGGCAACCTTTAACTCACCGGATTTGCTGCGACGAGCATAGCGTTTGCCATTCGGGCTATCCTGACGAGTGATGATACCGGCCTCGACCAGCGCTGCCAGATGACGACGCAATGTTGCATCGGCCATGCCGTGTGCGCGCAAGGCCAGCTGTTTGTTGGATGGAAACACCACCAGAGCGCCGGTTTCGACCAGCGTGTTCTCAGGATAAAACGACAGCAAAGCAGACAGAACCGCCAAAGAACGATCACTGATGCCAATGATATTCTTGCCTTCGCACAGCCAACGATGAAGCTGCCACTTATCAGCAGCTGCTCCCTGAGGGATTTCGCGAGCTTTTTGATGCACTGCCAACAAGGCATGCGTCATCCGCTGACTGCCAAAAGGCGTCAGTCCGAATTGAGACTCCATTTTCTTTCACCTTCCACAAGGCAAAAGAAATCCACCCGCCGAAATGACGCTGATAACACTTGACAGTGATTCGTGAATTTGCGATTCTCTAGCTGCTAAACCAATGAGAAGGGCTTCCACGCGGCGACGTTTGGGGGCCTTTTTCCTTTGCTGCTGTTTCCTCTTCGTCAAATTATGCAGATGACCATCACCTGCACTCTTCCACTTTTATACGTTACGCTGATTAGGCGGGGGATAAGTCCCCTCACCTGATACGCTTACTCACTTCTCGTCGTCGCTGAATGACGCATAAAGCGCATCCAGATTACGCGAAATCCATTCAGCAAAACGCGGACCATTGGCTGCACTGAGCGCCAGAGTTGCTGTCTTGCCGTTCTGTTTGATGGTGGCACTGACGCTTTTGTCAGCGGCACTCCAGGTCGAACCAGTACGCGAAGCGGCCTTCGTAACCGGCTTCTTCTGGTTTGAACCTTTGAGATAACCATAGAGCTGTTCAAAACGTGTGCCAGACTGTGCTGTCTTGAAGGCATCGGTTGCCATCAGTTCACGCGCCGTATCAGCCTTGCCAGGCATCTCGATCAGCTTGCGCAGTTCAAGCCAGCGGTCACGTCCGATGCCTTTCGCTGGTCCGATAGCAACGAGCATATCTTCGGAGATTGCGCGCGGAATGGTCAGCATTTTCGAAAGGGTTTGGTAATCGATAGAAAGAGCGGCCTGAATAGCTTCACGGCTATACTGCAGCTCCTCAAGGCGCGCTGCAAACAGCACACGCTCAATGAAGCTGAGATTGGCACGAGCAGAGTTTTCCTGACCCTGGCTCAGAATATGTTCGAGATCCGCGAGAGGCTTGATGACGGCCTTGACCTTGATGCCAAGTTCACGCGCAACCTTGGCCCGACGATGACCGAACACGATCATATAGCGACCGCTGGTCTCCGGGTGAGGGCGCACGAGAATAGGGCTATCCTGTCCACGGTCGCGAACAGCTTCCAGAAGCTCGGCATATTCCTGATCGTCAGCCTCTGGCAGGCGATCGGCAATGAACGACGCGTCGAGAACAGAAGGATCGAGTTCGACGATGGCTTCACCATCAAGCTTCTGAGAAGCCTGCTTGGCAAGTTCATCAATAGATGCAGACAAAGACTTTGCAGCACCAAAACGGCGCGAAACATTTTCGACCGGAGAAACGGGCTTTTCTTCCGCTTCTTCGGTCTGCATTACGCTCTGAAAAATGTTCTTCCGTGCCATTCTCTTACCCTCAAATCAGTCATAAGCCTGATTTCATTTCATATTTTCCGAATTAGACTGCCGTCTAACGACCCCAGGCTTCATGAATAAGCCCGCGAATTTCCGAATTAACGCCCTCAAGAGCCTCCATAGCGCGATCATAAGTTCCGCGGTTCATGGAAGAACGTTCAACTTCATAGAGTGTCTGTTTTGTAAGACCCGCATCCGACACCGCAGTCGATTTGAGCATCTGATGCTTAAGCATGTGGGACGCCAGCATGCTCTGCATGAAACCAACCATCTGCGCCTGCGGCATATCGGTCGGCTCATAGCGGGTGATCAGATAGCGGAACCAATCGAGCTGTACCGCACCACCGGCTTGACGAACGGTCTTGAGAATATCACCCAGCATCAGCAGGAACTGCGACATCGACATAAGATCGAGCATCTGCGGATGAACGGTAATGAGAACTGAGGTTGCCGCTGAAAGAGCGGTCAGTGTCAGATAACCAAGCTGCGGCGGGCAATCGATGACGACCACATCATATTCCGCATCCACTTCAGCGAGTGCAGACGCAATACGATTCCAGAAGGTTTTGCCTTCGCCGCCGTTCTGCATTGCAAGCGGGGTGTCGTATTCATATTCCTGCAACTCGAGCATCGCGGGGATAATATCGAGACCCGGGAAATTGGTCTTGCGAATGACTTCGCGGATGGATTTGCGCTGCTCGTCATAGCGAACCGCTTCGTAGAGCGATGGGAACTCATCAAGCTCTGGCTGAATGCCGTGGAGCGCTGAAAGGGACGCCTGCGGATCGAGATCGATGGCAAGTACGCGATGGCCGGTCAGCGCCAGATGCTGCGCCAAATGCGCAGCGGTCGTCGTTTTGCCGGAGCCACCCTTGAAGTTCACAACACCGATGACCTGCAATTTATCATTGCCACGACGATGCGGAACATAACGTTTCACTTCGGCACGACCGTTCTGATCAAGCCAATGACGGAGTTCCTGAAGCTGTTCAATTGTATAAGCACGGCGTCCGCCGGAAAGGATGATCGGCTCGACGCCTTTGCCTTCCAGATGAAGCTTCTTGAGATTGCTCGGAGAGACACCAAGGAAGTAAGCCGCTTCTGCCATGGAAAACTGGCGCAGGTTTTTGCGCGCATCCGGCGGGAAGTTCTCATGACGCAGCAGATTGAGCTTGCGCGAGATCTCTCGCCCTTGCGTCAATATCATGTCGTCAAACGACACTTGCTCTGCTTTATTTGCGATATTCATAGACTTGGGATCCCTAGTGACGGCACTGGAACTAATACCGTCTAAATACCGTCATTATGTCCGATTCTTATTTTGCCGCAAGGGGCGTATATTAACAAACAGTTAGCATCGCTGGCGGGCCGGTCTGGAATCTATGTCCATTGGAATCGAAAACACCCTATCTAGCTGAATATAAAGAGAATTAAGGATAATAGACGGCAGTCTATTCAAAGCTGTCGTTTCAAATTATGAGATTCTCTCCTGCATTCAAGCAGGATCGGCACTGCGAGGGACAATACTTGTGGGAGAATCGGTCTTCTATCTCATAGTCAGTAAAGCAGCTCAAATAAGCAATGGTGTGCGCTGGTCACCGGATTATTGGAAATGTGCTGCTAAGACAGTTGGAGAATCCGATCGGTCGCATGTAGCGGACAATCTGCTCGAAGGTGTCGTTCTTAATGTGCCGCTTCTTGTGAAGGGGCAAGCAGAAGCTTCTTGTTTGGGTGTCGCTCAATAAGAACGCCGCAATTTCCCGCAATCAGTGATCGTGTTGAACAGAGCTTCATTAGATTGTGCTGACGGCAACGCAAAACAGGAATATTGCCAATCAGTTTAGAGCGCATCTCCGTCTGATTGAACTGGATGGACACTCCAACGCTATATTCTAATGCGCGGTTGGGTTCCAAAAGTACCCCACACTTTACAGAATGCGCACTGATTGGCTGCGCCGTGAAGGGATATGTGTAACTGCGTAAAGCTTTGAGCCGTTTCCTGAAAAGCGTTCAATGGGCGGGCAGTTATTATACGAAGATGGAGAGCCAGCGTTTGTAAGGATGAAGGCGGAGTGTGAAGTTAAGCATGTTAGACGTAGACATTCTTAACCAAATCGTCCTATAGTGCCTATCAGTGAAGCCGAGCCATTTCAGGAACTTCCTCACGCTGATTCTGGGAAAATAAGCCTCCCTGTTACTTGTCCAAGTGGCTAAACAAAAATCTCATTTAAGTTGAATAACGCGCGATAGATTGTTCTTTTTCAAGAACATAGTGTTATGGCACGTTGATCCGTTGCGGAGGCGTAACGATCATCGAAAGCCTCGTTGGGCGCTGGTTGCGCGATTCCCGAACGCTTACTTTCCGAGTTTCTGATAGCGTTTGATGAGCCGGTCGCGCTTGAGCTTTGACAGACGCTGTATCCAGAAAATGCCGTTAAGCTGGTCGATCTCATGTTGATGACAGACCGCGAGCAAACCGTCGGATTCTTCCGTCTGCTCATTGCCGTCCATGTCCTGATAGCGGATATGGATGCGGGCATGTCTTTCAACATCATCCACGACACCCGGCATGGACACGCTGCCTTCCTGATGGCGGATTTTCTCATCGGAAGCCCAGATGATTTCGGGATTGATGTAGGTCCTGGCACTGACGGGGCCAGAAAGTTCGAGGACCACCACGCGTGTCGGAACACCAATATGCGGGGCAGTGATACCGATGCCGGGAGCGGCACGCACCGTATCGAGCAGGTCCTGCGCGAGAATGCGCAGATCTTCATCAAAAACCGTGACGGGCGCGGCAATCGCCTTCAAACCTGCATCCGGATACTTGACGATCTCTCTCACGCTCATTCTGCTTCTCTGCTCTTTGCGGTCCATCGGCTATGCGCTTGAGCAATGTCTTCATTTCGCAGAATGCGCAAGCGGGCACTGCAAGATGCAGTGCCCGTCAGCGATTTTAAAGTAGGATCAATTCGGCGCGATTATTTGGCGTTCAGAAAATCTGCGACTTCGAGCAGGATAAACTCGTTGTTCGCAGCTTCGCCGATCTGACGACCACCTGAGAATGGCAGGTTGTTGTCGTTGGCGATCAGGATATGCGTATCGTCAACGCGCATCACGTCTTCAATGGTAAAGAACGGGAAGGTGAATTTTCCCTTGAGGTCGCGTGCTGCTGCGGTTTTCAGGATCGCTTTGTTGTCCGGGTCCTGAATGTCCATCAGATTGATATGGCCGATGCGGTGAATATAGCCGTCTGCATCGATCTTGGATGTATCGACGAGAACGATGTTCTTGACCTTGGCTGGCAACGGATAGCAGGCCGAAAGGTCATCGGTCTTGCACTCAAGGCTCGGATCGCCTTCACCATTGTCACGCTCGATGACCAGCGCACGGGTGTCGTCGATGAAGTTGAAGTCGCCGATAGCAGTCGCACCTTCAGCGAGGCGGAAGCGGTAGCTGTTGCCGGTCCATTCACCCTTGTCGGTGTCGAAAGTAATCACACGCAGGAAATCGCCTTCCGGCTTGCCGTTCTCGTCAGAAAGCGGCTTTTCGAGCATGGCCCAGAGCTGATTGGTCTTTGGCTGTAGCGCCATGCCTTCATAACCGCCTGAACGCTGAACGCGATAATCCTTGCCGGCAACCGCAGGCACCACGATGCCCGGTGTATCCGGACCCATCAACTGCTTGCCATCGAGCATGGTTGGGTAGACGGCTTTCACACGGCCATCGAGACCAGCGCGAATGATGTATGGGCCGAACTCGTCACCGATCCAGATTTCGTCATTGAGATACTGAATGCTTTCCGGATCGAAATCGGCACCCGTCAGGTAACGACCATCGGTGCCTTCATAAGCGATGCGGAATGGCACCTTCTTATCGGGGTCGCGCAGGAATACCGATTCCACGCGCTCAACCTTGCCGGTTTCGAAATCTGGCTTCATGCGATGGAAGAACAAAAGCGCGTCGGGACTGTTTGCCTTGGTACCGAAACCATTGTCGGTCAGGGTGAAGATGCTGCCATCGGCTGCACGGTTCATCGCAAAGCCCGACATGCCCTGCACAGGCTGGCCGATGAAGGGGAAGGAGATGCCGGTGGTGTGGCTGCCATAGGCCTTGCCGACATCACCCATGACGGTCATCGGCTTGTCGTTGCGGGTCTTGCCGGTGAACTTGCCGGAAACCCATGCATCACGGGGAGCATCTGCAGGCGGTGTAATCAGAGTCAGAGCTGGCAGATAAGCGTGACCTGCCAGTTTTGCGGTAAATGTCTCTTCAGCCATTGCCGAAGATGTCATAGCAATTGTTGCAATGGAAGCAAGAAGATAGCCAAGGCGCATAGGGAACCCCTCAAATTGCGGAAACAAACGCAATGGTCCTTAAAGGTGCCCTGTGACGCGTGATTATCATCACGATAAAGGTTTGATGACAGGTCCTATGGAAGTCTGATTGCCACGAACTGCGTGAACTGACCGGCATTGAAATTATTGTCGGATGCAATCACCAGCGTTTTGGCACCATCGACTTCCGGGCCCCAAGTGATGGATTCGATATTGTCGATATCGAGACCGAACGTACCTTCATCGAGACGCAGCAAGAGTTCTTTCTTCAACGGTGTGACTGCGATCCCCTCAAGCGATGATTTGCCGTTGACATCACTCGCCCCGTCGAAGGATGCGCGATAGATGCTGATGCGGTTTCCCACACCGTGTGCATAGCTTCGTTCCACGGTGAGAAGGTTCGGGCCGTCCGTTACAAGTTCGCTCAATCCATTATCGTTCCAGAAAGGTGGAAGCGTTGCCTTTGCAAAAATGGGATCGGTTTCATAGACATGCTCGGCGGTTGCCTCACCTGTCGCAATATCGAACGAGATAATACGCGACTTGCTGCCCTGTTCGAGTGTGGCAATGTCACCATCCTGAGCAAGCGTATTTTCTGTGCCAGCCAGAAGCGTCTTGCCGTCAGCTGTGATGGCGAGACTTTCAAAAGCCAGGTTGTTTCGGGTGCCGCGTGTTTTATTTTCATCCGGCAGATAGGCTTCCGGCAGTTTGAACTCGCGAACAAAAGTGCCGTCGAGTTTCATTTCACGGACAGACGGCTTTCCTGTGCGATCGCCTTCGCTGGACCAGTAAAGCGTCTGGCTCGCCGGATTAAAGCGGATGCTTTCCGCATCGACATCCTTGATTGCGAAAGGCTTTCCCTCTGGATCAAGCAGGGTATTCGTTTCCAGAATATCCAGTCCGTGAATGCCAGCTCCATCAATCTCGAGCTTGAGCTTATAGAATCGGGCAGGAGCCTTCTCCGACCGGTCATCGGAAATCGCATAATAGACATTCTGGGCCGGATCATAATCAAGGCCGGAAATGCCGCCAAATTCAATGCCATTGAGTTTCAGCCCGGTCGGCAGAACAAACTCACCAATCAGAGCAGGGGTCTGGTCTTGTGCAAAGACAGGCATCGCTGTGCCGAACGGAAGTGCAGCCAAAGGAATGATTGAGAGCGTGTTGCGTATCATAATGTCACCTGTCTGATTGATCCGCAGACAAATAGCCGACGTTTTTTACACGGACATGAAAGGAGGCATGAAACTTCAGCATGAAACGCACGCTTAAAATTGTCGAGCGATCAAAATAGCCGGCAAACTAAAATTTACGAATAAAACAGCTGGCTGTTATACCAGTGTCATCTAATTTTCTTATTTGAGCCTCGCACGCATTACACAGTGGGGATTTCTGATATGCGCAAACTGCTTCTTGCTCTCGCCTCTGCAACTATGTTGACGACGGCAGCCGGTGCTGCAACCGTCTATCCGATTGACCGGGCGACAATCCTTGTCAACTCGCCATTCGATTTCAAGGTTGAGTTCGATAAGGTCGTCAAGCCAGAGGACGTGAAAGTTACCGTCAATGGCCAGGACTACGAAGCTGTATTTGGCAGCAAGGCCGAATTCACTGCTGAAGAAAAAGGCGCTGAAGACAAGGTTCTGGGTTCCGCCCTTATTCTGCGCGGTCTGAAAATCGGTAAGGCCGGCGATTACAAGGTTGAAGTCTCTGCTGGCGATGAAACAAAGTCCGTTAACTGGGATGTTTACTCGACCGGTAATGAAGCTAAGGCCAAGAACATCATCTTCCTGATTGCTGATGGTCTTTCGGTTGCCCACCGCACCGGTGCGCGCATTATGTCGAAGGGCATGAGCGAAGGTAAGGCCAATGGTCGTCTTGCTATGGATGACATCCCGCCAGTTGCTTTCATCGGCACCTCTTCGACCCATTCGATTGCGACCGACAGCGCCAACACCATGTCGGCTTACATGACCGGTCATAAGTCGCGCGTGAATGCACTCGGCGTTTATGCCGACCGCACGCCTGACAGCCAGGACGACCCGAAGGTCGAAACAATTGCCGAAGCAATGCGCCGCGAAACCGGCAAGTCGATCGGTATCGTCTCGACCTCGGAGCTTCAGGATGCAACACCTGCAGCGTTGGTCTCCCATACGCGTAAGCGTTCCGATAAGGCTGATATTGTCGGCATGATCTATGATGTGAAGCCGGATGTTCTTTTGGGCGGTGGTTCCGCTTACTTCCTTGCAAAAGACGTTCCGGGCTCCAAGCGCAAGGACGACAAGGACTATATCCAGCTGTTCAAGGATGCAGGTTACGCGCTGGTCACAAGCAAGGACGAGCTTGCTTCATCAGGCACGTCCAATCAGGACAAGCTGCTCGGTCTTTTCCATACCGGCAATATGGACGTGACGCTTGATCGCGAGTTCCTCAAGAAAGGCACTGTCGACAAGTTCCCGAACCAGCCGGGTCTGGTTGAAATGACCAGGACGGCTCTCGAAAAGCTCTCCAAGAATCCGGAAGGCTTCTTCCTGATGGTTGAAGGCGCATCGGTCGATAAGATGAGTCATCCGCTCGATTGGGATCGCGCGCTGGTCGAAACGATCGAGTTCGACAAGGCTGTCGGTGTTGCACGCGAATTTGCTGAGAAGAATCCGGACACACTGATCATTGTCACTGGTGATCATACCCATGGCGTTGCCATCATTGGTACAGTCGATGATGAAAAGCCAGGCGATGAAATGCGCGAAAAGGTTGGCACCTATGATGCCGCCGGATTCCCGAATTACGAAGACACCAATGGCGACGGTTATCCGGATCGCATCGATGTTTCGCGTCGTCTGTTCCTCGCCGCCAATAACGGCCCGGACCATTACGAAACCTTCCGTCCAAAGATGGATGGCGCTTTCGTACCGGCCGTTAAGAACGAAAAGGGCGAATATGTAGCCAATGAGGCTTACAAGGACGTTCCGGGTGCCGTCTTCGTTCAGGGCAACATCCCTAAGGAAGATGACACCGGCGTTCACGCGGTCGATGACGTTGTTCTGCAGGCAATGGGTCCGGGTTCCGAAGGTCTCCGCGGCTATATGGAACAGAGCGACGTTTATCGCGTACTCGCTGACGCTTTTGCGCTCGGCAAGGCAAAGACTGAGTAATCATCATTTGAATGAGGGCAGGCGGGTTTCCCGCCTGTCCACTTTTCCATCAGGAGCATAAAATGCGCACAGGACAGCATTTCAATCGCAGGCAACTCATGCTTGGTGCATTGGCAGCAGCGCCCTTGATGTGCATTGCAAACAGAGCACAGGCAGCAGAACAGCTTGGTTTCGACAATCTCTATAAGAGCTTTGGTGTTCTGGGGCTGGAATTTTCCGATCAGGTCAAAAGCGCTTCCGGCAAGGAAGTGGCGATCAGCGGATTTATGGCGCCGCCACTCAAGGCCGAAGCCAATTTCTTCGTTCTGACCGAAATTCCGATGTCGATCTGCCCATTCTGTTCCTCGGATTCCGATTGGCCGGATAATATTATGGTTGTTTATCTGGCTACCAAACAGACATTTGTGCAGTTCAATGCGCCGATCCTCACGCGCGGCACGCTGGAATATGGTTCATGGACTGACCCGGAAACGGGTTTTGTCAGCCAGCTTCGTCTGCGTGATGCTTCTTTCAAAACGGTCTGATGATGATGCTTGCCAAGCCATCGGGCCTGTCGCTCGATATTGCCAATCTGGAAGTGCGCTTTCCGGGTCTCGCGTTGCCGGTTCTTTCCATTGAAAAATTCGACCTGATTGCTGGTGGTCATCTGGCAATTACGGGTGCATCCGGCTCGGGTAAAAGCACGCTGGTCAATGCCATAACGGGTCTCGAACCTGTTAAAGCCGGGAAAGTCGTGTGGGGTGAAACGGCAATCAGCAGCCTGTCTTCCTTCAGGCGCGATGCGTTTCGTGCGCGCAACATCGGTCTGGTGATGCAGGATTTTCACCTGTTTCCCGGCCTTTCGGCGCTCGCCAATGTGCTATTGCCGCTCAAGCTGAGTTTTGGGGTGAAGGCTGATGATCGCGCACGCGCTCTTCAATTGCTTCAAACAGTCGGAATAACCCGTCCCGATCAACATATCGAAACGCTGTCGCGCGGTGAGATGCAGCGCGTTGCTATCGCGCGTGCGCTTCTTTCTAAACCCGGCGTGATCGTGGCCGATGAGCCGACTGCAAGTCTTGATCAGAAAACCGGTGCCGATGTTGCCGAGCTCCTGGTGCGGCTCGCGACCGAAGAAAAGGCGACATTGGTTGTCGTCACGCATGATCCGCAGCTGATGCAATATTTGCAGCGCCGCATTCGCCTTGAAGGCGGAAAAATTGCAAGCGACAGCGCGGAGATGGAATTGTCATGATCGCATTCATTCTTGCCGATCTGCGCCGTTTCTGGAGTGGTGCCGTCGCCATCATCGTTCTGCTGGCTTTGTCGGTTGCATTAAGTTCGGTCGTAACTTTGCAGGAGAGGGCTGTGCGGCTTGGCACGGCGCGGGCATCTGACAAGTTTGACCTTGTGATCGGTGCTGCAGGAAGTGACACGCAGCTCACACTTTCGTCGGTCTTTTTGCAGCCATCGCCTCTGCCGCTGATGTCGGGTGCGATGCTGGGCAAACTTGCCAATGACAAGCGCGTGGCCTTCGCAGCACCCATAGGCTTTGGCGACAGCGCGATGGGCTTTCCAATTGTCGGCACGACAACCGGGCTTATTTCCGCCCTGTCACCGCAGCTCGCCGAAGGCACGATGTTCGCACGTCTGGGCGAGGCGGTTATCGGTTCGGCAGTTGATCTGCCAGTGGGTGCCAAAGTCAATCCAATGCATGGTACGGTTGAAACCGGCGGACATGCACATACCGAGGTCAGCTATCATGTAGCTGGCAAAATGGCTCCGACCGGCACTGCATGGGATCGGTCCATTCTGGTTCCCATTCGCACTGTCTGGCAGCTGCATGGCATGGAAGCTCATGAAGAGCACGAGCATGACGACCATGCTGAAAAGCCGGGTAATGGATTTGGTGTGCTTATCAATGAAAAGCCGCATGAGCATGATCACGAAATCGACGTCAACGCGCTGCTTGACGAGACTTTCGATGCCGATACCCCCGGTGTTCCGGCTATTCTTGTAAAGCCAAAGACCATTGCAGATGCCTATCGACTGCGACAGGAATATCGTTCTGATCGCACGTTGGCGATCTTCCCGGCAGAAGTTCTCACAAGGCTCTACTCAACATTGGGTGATGCCCGCAGCCTGCTGCTTGGTATCGCCATTGGTACGCAGGTGATTGTGGTTTTCGCCTTGTTGTTGGTTGCGGTGATGCATATAGGCGCGCGCAAACGTCAGATCGGTGCGCTGCGGGCGCTTGGTGCGCCGGTTCGCTCCATCATGGCGATTGTCTGGGGCGAGCTGTTTTTCCTGCTGCTGCTTGGAATCTTTCTCGGGCTGGCAATTGGTTATGCGGTCGCACACGCCATCACATCATGGCTCACCGCAACAACGGCGGTCAGGATGCCTGTGGAATTTGCGATGAGCGATATCTGGCTTGCGATAGGCTTTATCGCTGTTGCGGCGGTGGTTTCGCTGGTTCCGGCGTTAATGACGCTGCGCATGAGCCCGGCATCTGCTTTACGTGCGTGATCTAAAAAAGTGGCCGCAGCATCATTTCCAGACCAAGCAGCAGCAGACAGATCAGAAAACCGCGTCTGAACATGACGGGACTGATTTTCCTGCGAATGATTTGTCCGGCCCACATTCCAGCGAGTGCTGGAACAATCGCCATGGTGGAGATTGCGAGTTGATCAAAAACCAGCGCTCCTTGAACCCCGAGCCCTAAAGCCAGAGCAATTGTGGACACAGTGAAGGACAGGCCGAGCGCTTGAACGAGTTCGTCTTTTTCAAGTCCAAGTGCTTGCAGATAAGGCACTGCCGGAATCACAAACACGCCAGTCGCTCCCGCAATAAAGCCTGTGATCGCGCCCACGACTGGTGACAACCAGCTCTCAAGCTTCTGAGGAACCTTGAAGGGATGTGCCAGCAGTGTGAAGGCTGCATAGAGGCTGAGACAGGCACCCAATGTACCAGTCGTGATAGTGGTATCACCCTTCGTCAGCCAGGAAACGCCGAGCATTGTGCCGACAATGATTGCGAGCATCATCGGCCATAACCGTCTGACCAGCGCGACCGAATTTGGTCCGGCAATCATTTGCCAGACATTGGTCGTGAAAGACGGCACCAGCAGCAGGCTTGCCGCTGCCAGTGGTGAGATGAGGCTGCCCAGCACGCCCATTGCCAGTGTCGGCAAGCCCATGCCGGTGATGCCTTTGACAATACCGGCAGCAAAGAACGTGGCCGCAATCGTCAATATCAGTGTCGTTGATAAATCGAACATGGCTTTGCATGGACCATCTCAGGCACTGGAACAATGTGGAAGTTCCGCAACATGGCTTCGGCTGGTCCGAAGCCTAATTATACGATAGTCTTGCCTTATGCGCTTTGACCTGACTGACCTTCGTTTGTTTCTCGCTGTGGTAGATGCTGGCAGTATCACCCATGGTGCCGCCGATGTCGGCCTTTCTCTGGCGGCGGCCAGTGAGAGGCTGCGGGATATGGAAACACTCAGCGAAGTGATGTTGCTGGAACGTGGAAGACGCGGCGTCACGACAACCGAAGCTGGCAATGCGCTGGTCCATCATGCGCGTGCGATCCTGCATCAGATTGCGCAGATGCGGGGCGAGCTTGGCGAATATGCAAAAGGTCTGCGCGGGACAATCCGCGTTCTGGCCAACACTGCTGCGATGACGGAGTTTCTTCCGGCGCGGTTTGCTCCCTGGCTCGCACGCAACCCTCAGGCCGATATCGACCTGAAAGAGCGCCAGAGCGTTCAGATCGTCAGAAGTATCGCTGGAGGTTTTGCTGAAATCGGTATTCTGTCCGATGCCGTCGATACCAGCGGATTAGATCTGCAACCCTTTGCCATTGATCGGCTGGTGCTGGTCAGCGCGCGGGATCATCCGCTTGCCCTACGTAACAGCGTCCGGCTCGACGAATTGCTCGACCAGCACTTTATCGCTCTTGGTACAGGCGCGTTACAGGATCACATCGATGCACAGGCTTTAAAAATCGGCCTGCGGCTTAAAACGCGTATCAGATTGCGGACCTTTGAGGGTATCTGCCAGATGGCGGGCGAGGGCGTGGGCGTTGCCATCATACCGGAAACGGCGGCGCGGCGCTTCCGGCGATCTTCTTCGATAGCGATCATCAAGCTCTCCGACAGCTGGACAACACGCCAACTGGCAGTCTGTGTGCGAGATGAGACGACGTTAACGCCTCTGGCAAGGAGCCTGTTTGCACATCTGACCTCAGACAAGCGACAGGCCTGATGTCTTCTGCGAAACAACCGGACTTGGGGCTGTAACCAACCGCTTGCCGGTGTCTGCGCTGAAAAAATGCAGCTTATCGGTGGCTGCCGTCAATTGCATATGATCGCTGATCGGGATGTGAGGCGGAAAGGCTGCAGTTATCCGCTGCTCACCAACCATGCCATGTACAAGCCGCTGGGCACCAAGTTCTTCAACATGATCAAGCGTAAAACTAAGTGCATTCACACGGTCTTGTGCCGGAACAAGATCTTCCGCCCGGATGCCGACCGTCACCGGACCGGATGAGGGAATGCTGTCTGAAAGCTGTAAGGTCGCGTCATCGATCATCAGACGGTTGCCGTCGAGCCGGGCGTTGAGCAGGTTCATGGCTGGTGAGCCGATAAAGCTCGCAACAAAAGTCGAGGCCGGATTGTGATAAACCTCAAGCGGGGTTCCGATCTGCTCGATACTGCCCTTGTTCAACACGACAAGACGATGCGCGAGGGTCATGGCTTCGAGCTGGTCATGCGTTACATAGAGCGAGGTCGTGCCCAGTCGCCTTTGCAATCGCTTGATTTCACCGCGCATGGTAACGCGCAATTTGGCATCGAGATTGGATAGTGGTTCGTCAAAAAGGAAGACGGAAGGCTTGCGCACGATTGCGCGCCCCATGGCAACGCGCTGGCGCTGACCACCAGACAGAGCTTTCGGCTTGCGATCAAGATAGGGCTCGATTTCAAGCATACGTGCTACTTCTGCAACCCGCGCCTCGATTTCGGCTTTTGGCGTTTTGCGGTTACGCAAGCCATAGGCCATATTGTTATAAACGCTCATATGCGGGTAAAGCGCATAGTTCTGGAACACCATTGCGATGTCGCGATCAGCAGGTTCAACGTCGTTGACGGTGCGCCCGCCGATGCTGACTTCACCACCTGAAATGTCTTCAAGACCAGCGACCATACGCAGCAGCGTTGATTTTCCGCAGCCTGACGGCCCGACCAGAACGATGAATTCACCTGCACGGATATCGATGGAAACACCTTTTACGGCTTCCACTCCACCAGCATAGACCTTCTTGAGGTCCTTCATGATGATACCGGCCATTTTTCTCCATTTCCGCAAAGCAAAATGTCACGCGCTTTGCATCTTCAAATTCGAGTTTCCAACGCGGGGCTTAAGCGCTTAATACTTTCCCGATCCCGCTGTTCCAGCCAATCGGCGGTTGCTTTGCTGGCATTGCGCGCAGCATCTTCAATCGCTGCTCCCGCAAGCAGCGCGGATACGAGATTGGCGCTGAAATGATCGCCCGCGCCGATCGTGTTTTTAACAACCGCGCGTTTCATGGGGGTGACATTCCTTATTTGCTCGCCATCATGAATGGTGATGGCGCGCGCACCGTCGGTCATCACGAGATGCTTCAGGCGGGAACCGCAGAAATGCTGTGCTTTGTGCCAGAGCGCATTGTCATCCAATTCCGGAAAATCGCCTTTTGAGCCGATCATGAGATCCGCTGGTCGCGGCACGGAGGTCTCAGATAAGGGAAACTGAGACGCCACCAAACCTATTGAATCGAGCGCTTTAAGGATCGTCGCATCTGGGTTGAAGCAATTGATATAGGCAGCATCGGCTTTGACATCGCCATCAAGCCGAAACAATCGCATCGGCCCCTGGCTCGGTGTTAAAATCGTGCGTTCGCCTGAAGGCTCAAGCAAAATATCCGTGATATGAGTGCCGCTATCGCGTGTCAGTACATGCTGCATGTCGAAGCCGAGTTCTGAGAGCTCATCGCGGGCTGTTTCACCGAGCGCGTCATTGCCAAGCGAACTTACCAGCGCCACCTCATGTCCCAGTGCCAGAAATGGTGAACCGGTGAAATAGCCACCACCGCCGAGCCGTGTCTCACGCTTTCCCCACGAAATGCGTGAGCCGGACTTCAGCGGCCCGTCCAGCTCCCAGATCCGATCATGGTTGAGATGTGCGATTACCAGAACACGCGCCATTATTTCTCTCCTGTGCCAGCAGAGAATGCTTCAACGATGTAACGTTGCGCCAGAAGAAACATGCCGAGTACGGGCAATACGGAGAGAAGGCTGGTCGCCATCAGTGGTCCCCATGGGGTTTCAGCGCCGTCCACATCAGCAAACATGGCAATACCCGTGGTGAGTGTCTTTCGGCCGGTGTCTTCGAGGACGAGTTGCCCCCAAAGATAGATGTTCCACGCGCCCATGAAAGAAATCACGGAAAGAGCGGCAATGGCTGGCAGCACGTTGGGTATGGCCACATCCTTGAACTGCTTCCAGATACCGCAACCATCGATGCGCGCTGCTTCAAACATTTCGTCAGGAAGCGAGCGGAACGACTGTCTGAAATAGAAGACGTAAAAGCCGATATAGGGGATCGAAGGGATGATCATGGCCCAATAGGTATCGAAGGCCTGTATCTTCACCACCGCGATATAGGTGGGAATGATTGCGAGAACCGTCGGAAAGGACATGGTGGCAATCACCACCCAGAACAGGAAATGTTTGCCGCGAAATTCCATTCGGGCAAAGGCATAGCCTGCTGGAAGACTGATGATGAGCTTGCCCAGTGTGATGGCACCCGAGGTGATGACGGAATTAAACAACCACAACCAGATCGGATAACGATCCGCCGCAAGCTGGAAATTCGACAGGGTGATCTCTTCGGGCCAAAACCGCAGCGCTTTTTGCGCAATCAGTTCGTTTGGTGTGAAGGCAGATGTCACCATCCACAGCAATGGAAACAGCGTGATAAGTGACAGGACGATGAGAAGAATGTGAAGGGTGCCACGCTGCAGCGTGGCGCTGAAAGAATTGGCGGTCATTGGTAATGCACCCGCTTTTCGCCGAAGCGGAACTGCGCCCATGTGATGAGAAGAACCGCAACAATGATGACCATGGCGACGGCACTTGCTCTGCCGAATTGGAAGAACTGCAAGCCCTGTTGCCAGAGGAAGTAGAGAAGATTGGAGCTTCGGCCCGCTGGTCCGCCACCCGTTAGAACGTCAACAACGCCCACAATATCGTCGAGCACCGAAAATACCGTTGTGACCGAAATGAAAAACGCGGTCGGGGTAATCAGCGGCAGCTCAATGGTGAAGAAGCGCCGCCATGCGCCAGCGCCATCCAGCCGCGATGCCTCGCGCAAGGATTGCGGAACATTGGCAAGGGCTGCGATCCACAAAAGCATGTTGAGGCCAAAGCTCTTCCAGAAGGTGACGACCGAAACAGACAGAAGCGCAAGATCGGGGTCCATGTGCCACATTGATGTCGGCAAACCAAACCAGACGAGAACTTCATTGAAAAGCCCGTTGACGGGATTGAGCAACCACGACCAGGTCACGCCAGCGACCGAATAGGCCAATATGGTCGGCAGGAAGAAAGCCCCGCGATAGAAGCGTTCGAGTTTAGAGTCCTGCACAGCATGGATCATCACCGCGATGATGAGCGGCAGAATGATCTGTGCTGGAACCAGAATGATGCAGTAAAGCACCGTGTTCCAGGCCGCGAGCCGGAAATCGGCATCGGCAAATATGCTTTTATAATTGTCGAGCCCAACGAAGCTGACATCGGTTGAAAGCAGGTTCCAGTCGACAACCGACAGAACCGCCGAGGCTACAATCGGGCCATAAAGGAAAACAATCACGGAAAGGACGGCTGGCCCCGCGAATATCCACGGGGCCAGTTTTGTAAACAGAGGTTTCGACATTTCGCGTCAGGCATCCACCAGCACGGTTGCAAGTTCGTCGTGAGCCGATTTGAGGCCGGTTTTGATATCTGTCTCTTTCGTCAGCATTCGGGAAACCCATTTGCGCCAGATGTTCTGGCCTTCAAGACCGCGCTTGCCCGGCCAGATGGTTTCGGCGGTCAAACCATCGGTAAGCTGACCCGCAGCGGGTTTCATGAAGTCGTTGATGAGCGGAATATCGTGAACGGAAGTGTTGAGATAGCCAACTTCCGACCAGATCTTCTGTCCTTCAGGCGAGGCGCAGAATTCGAGGAACGCAAGCGAAGCCTTGGCCTGTTCGTCATTTTTTGCATAAACAGCGAGGAAATTTCCGCCGCTGTTCATGTTGCGGGCATGGCCCGGAATGCCAGGGAAGCGAGCGGTGATCGCTTTGGCATTGCCAAACGGGAAGCTGGCAGCGCGTGTCGAGCTTGTGGTGCAGATCGCAAGCGCGCCAGCTTCAAAAGCGGCATCCTGTTCTTTGCCGCTGACGGGTGTCCAGAGGCCCTGATGGGCTGGCTGGCAGAAAAGCTCCATGCCTTTTGCGGCCTCGTCGCTGTTGAGCGCAAGCTTGCCTGAAGGGTCGATGATGTATCCGCCTGCATTCTGGATGAAGGACTGGCTGGTCCATTCATTGTTGGAAAGAGCCAGCGCCGACCGATAGGTCGCGTGTTTGCCCTTGAGCTTTTCATCAAGCGTGCGCGCAGCGTTGTAGAGCCAGTCGGTATCCGGATATTCTGGAAGGTTTGGATCAAGACCGGCTTCCGCCCAAAGAGCGCTGTTGATGAAAGTGATTGGCGTGGACATTGCCCATGGCAGGCCGATCACGGCGTCGTCGATGGTGACCAGCGGCATCAGCGATGGAACGAAGTTCGCGATGATGGCCTTCGCCTTTGCTGCATCGATTTCGTTGAGATCGCGTGCGCCAAGGGTGCGGCGTGCGAAATATCCGAACTTCCAGCCTGTCACCATGATTGCTGGCGGCTTGCCCGCCGCGATACCGGCGAGTGCCTTGGCAGTCGCTGTTTCGTAATCACCATCGAAACGGTTGGTGACGGTAACGCCGGTCTTCAGCGCATTGAAAGCATCAACGACTTTCTGAAACGGTTTGTCTGGCCCCCAGATGCTGGAGATTTCAATTTTGGCATCGGCGGAAAAAGCCGAAGAAATGCCAAAGGTACTTGTGGCTGCCAATGCAGCGGAGGCCGTCAGAAAACTGCGCCTTGAAAGTTCTACCATGTCCGTCACTCCTGTGTCCGATTTGGGCACAAACTATCGGGCATGAATGACATGCGAATTGTGGGTTTCGTCCGGATTTTGCGATAACTGACCGTTTAATGACCATTTGCGTGAAACTTTGTCGTATTCCTGTGAGATAAGCCCTGTAGGCCAGTCGCAGCGCAACAATGACAGGGCCACAGAATGGCACAACGACCTATCCGCCCCTCGGACCGGCAGGACCGGATTCGTGATTGTCTCATCAGACTTGGTGACGCAACCTGCGCAGAACTGGCCGATATGTTTTCGGTTTCAGAAGAAACGATAAGGCGTGATCTCGCTTCGCTGGAGGAAAAGGGGCAGGCGATGCGCGTCCATGGCGGCGCACGAGCGGTAACGGCGAAAGGGCTGCCGCATATCGACCTGCGTATCGGGGCAGACCGCGAAGCCAAAGAGCGCATCGCGCGGCTTGCTCATGGAATGCTTAAACCGGGAATGTCGGTGTTTTTCAGCGGCGGTTCCACCGCATTGGCGACGGCTTGGGAAGCACGTCATGAACCGCCAATCATCGCTACTTCTTTGATGGTCGATATCATGATCGTTCTCGCTATGGGTGGTCAGACGGACCTCACGCTTTGTGGCGGGCAGTTCGACAAGCATTCCCGCGCTTCGTTCGGCTTTGAAGCTATGGAGATTATCTCACGTCGCGTTTTTGATATCGCCTTTATGGGCGCAAGCGGCTTTGATGTGGAGCGTGGTCTGTTGGGGCCTTCAGATCGCCATTTGCAATTGGCGCAGGTTGTGCGGCGTCAGACGAGAAAATTTGTCGTCCTCGCCAGCCATACAGCTCTGCAACGCTCGGACAAGTTTTCTATCCTGCCAACCTCTGGCATCGATCTTGTCATTACAGATCAGCCACCGCCGAGTGCGGTCTATGCCGCGCTGGAGAGAGCAGGTGTAGAGATAATCTATTGATTTCATGAAGAATGCCCGGACCGCAGAGGTCCGGGCAAATTCTTTACGACTGATAATGGCTCACCGGCTTTTCCGCATCCCTGGTTTTCACAAGCGAGACGATGACGCCTGTGCCAAGGATTGCGAAGGTAATGCCCAGCGACCAGGCAGGTGGGAACTTTTCCCAACCCATAAGATCCGCAATGAACATCTTCGAGCCGATGAAGATCAGCAGGATCGACAGCGCATATTTAAGATAGGCGAAGCGATGCAGGATGGCCGATAACGCAAAGAACAGCGCTCTGAGACCAAGAATTGCGAAGATATTCGACGTATAAACGATGAAGGGATCAGTGGTGATGGTGAACACTGCCGGGACAGAGTCGACCGCAAAGATCAAGTCGGCAACTTCGATCATGATGAGCGCCAGAAACAACGGCGTTGCGAAACGTACCATCTTGCCGGTCGAGCTGTCTTTTAATCGAACGAAGAAGGCATTGCCGTGCAACTCATCCGTAACGCGCATGTGTTTGCGGGCAAAGCGCAGCAGCGGATTGCGGCTCATATCCGGCTCGTCATCTTCACGTGAAAACAGCATCTTGATGCCGGTGATGATGAGGAACACCGCGAAGAGATAGAGAACCCAGTGATAGTTAGCGACGATTGTGGCGCCAAGGCCGATCATGATGCCACGCAGAACGATGACACCGAGAATGCCCCAGAAAAGGACGCGGTGCTGATATTTGCGCGGGATAGCGAAGAAGCTGAAAATCAGCGCGATGACAAAGATATTGTCGAGCGCCAGCGTCTTTTCGACCACGAAGGCGGTAAGATACTGCGCCGTCGCCTCGCCGCTTAACTGCCACCAGACGAAGCCGGAAAAAGCCAGTCCGAGTGTGATGTAGAAAGCCGACATTTTCAGGCTTTCAGCGATTCCGATCTCATGGTCTTCCTTGTTGAAGACGCCAAGATCAAGCACCAGCAAAGCCAGAACAATGCCGATAAACACCAGCCACATCCAGACCGGTGTTCCCATAAAAAGTGATGTAAAGAGTTCCATATCCGACCTCTGTTCAAAATATCACAAGGTCGGCTGGGAATTTCCGGGCTGACCTCGAGCGCGCTCGAAGTGGTCCGACATCACGGTTTGAAAAAACCGCCAGAGGGGCCCGGTCCACTCTCCAACAGTTAGTAAGCGAGATTTCAGTTTCAAGCCGGGTTTGGAATTTTTCTTTCAGCGGTCAGGATCGGGGTCTGCGACGGCTTTTGGATAGCCTGCAGCAGCTCACTTGGATCGATGGGTTTGTGAAGCAGCATATATCCGCTTGCGGAGGCTTCGCGCAGCCGTTCGGGTGATGTGTCGCCGGTGAGGATAATCACTGGCAGCTTACGCCCAAGATGCCTGAACAATTTGCTGGCTGCTTCTGTTCCGGTCATCTCGCCTTCAAGGCGATAGTCAACGATAATGAGATCCGCGGGCGAGTGTATGGCGGCCTCGTCAGTTTGCCAGGCGATAAATGTTTCATCCGCATTGCGTCCTGCATAGGCCCGATATCCCCAAACATCCACGAGACCGGACAGGGCATCCAATACGGTGCTTTCATCATCGACGATGAATATGTTTCCGCCGGTTTGAGGCAGGGTCTGTACAGTTTTTTCAGATCGGCGCTGGTCGGCGACGAGCGGAACCATGACCGAAAACATTGATCCCTTGCCCGGCTGTGACACCAGTCGAACCGGATGACCGAGCAGCTCTGCTGTTCGTTTCACGATGGACAAGCCAAGACCTAAGCCCTTGTCGCGATCCCGCTCAGGATTGTGAAGCTGCACGAACTCTTCGAAAACCGTGACCTGTTGGTTTGCCGAAATTCCCACGCCGGTATCAAATATCTGTATCTCGATACTATCGCCTCTGCGGCGACACCCGAAAAGAATCCGCCCGCTTTCGGTATAGCGAACGGCGTTGGTGATCAGATTGGCCAATATCTGCCGCAGCATCATCGGATCGCTGTCTGTATGATAGGCGCATTTCACCATCCTCCATTCCAGGCCCTTACTTTCAGCAAGGCCTGCGAACTCGTTGCGAAGGTTGTCGAACAGGTCGTCGATTGAAATGACATCCCGGTTGGGCGTTACGATCTGCGCGTCGAGACGCGAAACATCGAGCAGCGCATTGAGCAGATAGCTGAGATTGGCGACGACTTTTTTGATCTTTCCGGCAATGTTGCCGGCATCTGTTGCGTTGACATTTCCTCTGCTCGCAAGTGCCGCCAGTGTCGAATTGAAAAGGCCGAGCGCATGGACGGGCTGGCGTAAATCATGGCTGGCTGCTGCCAGAAAGCGTGTTTTGGCACGATCTGCCGCCGCCACTCTGTCTCGCTCGCTCTTGAGCTGATCGACAAGCGTCTCGTTTTCAAACCGTAACCGGATCGTTTCAGCCAGATCCCGGTGGGTTACACGACCGTGATGCAGGTTGATGATGACAAGGCAGGCGACGAGGAAAAGATAGGCATTGTAGACTTCGCCTTCCGCCAGAAGGCAATAGATTGTGCTCGGCAGCACTGTGGTAAACAGCGAACCGACAAGGACCGGCAGAAATGCAGACGAGGTGGGAACTGACCCGCATGTCAGCCCTGTCATGACGATCATCGCAAAGGCCAGCAGATGCGGCTCGTTCGACATGAAGCCGATCAATCCCAGCAAGCCCCAGTTCATGCCTGATAACCAGGAAAATCCGGCAGCGGTCCATGCCCATTTTGAATAGGAGCCCGACGTTTTGGGACGGCGAAAAAAGGCGCGTGTGACAATGACACGGGTAATTGTCAGCAGATAAACCGAAAGGCACCATGCAATGAGCCATGCATTGGGGACTTTGCCCCAGAAGATCAGAAGCGAGGGGATCGGTACGAAGATATTGGTCAGCAGCACCCCGGCCGAATGATTGTAAAGGATATTGACGAGCGCTTGCCTGATGCGCGCTTCATCGGCAGGATTAACGCTCGCAGATTTTTCGTCTTTTTCAGAGAGCGCTAATGCGACCATAATGCTATCCTGTATTCGCTTGTGGTTTTGAGGGGCATCTTTTCGATGAGGGTAAATTACCGGATTATCTTGGCTGACGATCACAGTATCGTCCGCGAAGGACTTAAACTGCTTCTTTCGACTATAAGCGAAACAGTTGTGGTTGGAGAAGTCGGAGATTGTTCTTCATTATTGGCTGTTCTGATGCAAACACCTTGCGATATGGTCTTGCTTGATCTTGGAATGCCGGGGTTTCATAGTTTCCAGTTTATTGAGCAATTGCGGACTACTTATCCGAAACTGAAGATCGTCATTCTGTCGGCTAACAGCGAGTCTCGGTCCATCAGGGCAGCGCTTGCCTCAGGTGCCGATGCCTATCTCACCAAAGATGGCGATCCGAGTGAACTGCTGACTACGGTTACCAATCTTCAGAACGGAAACAGTGGCGGTGCCGCACGTCAAGCCACCGCACTCAATCGACCGAACGGTCATGAGCCGGAACCCAATATCGGTATCCTGTCCCCCGTTCCCCTCACCAGACGAGAGCTGCAATTTCTGGCGCTCATCCCGCAAGGCGCTAAAACAAAAGAAATTGCAGATCGGCTTGGGATAAGTGTTTTCACCGCCCGCAAGCACCGCGAAAACCTTATGCGTAAACTCAACCTACATAGCAGTGTTGAACTGACAGCCTATGCCGTGCGCCTCGGATTGCCCTCCGCATAATCATTCTATTTGCGGCGCTGGCGTAGCCACCCTAACTGCCAGAGCCGTTATTCAAGCCGGAACATGTCTCTCAAAAGTGGAAACGTTTTTGTTCTTGATCGAAAGCTATCAATCGACCTGACGGGATGAAATACGGCACATGCCGTATTTTAGCAGTCGCATCAGGGGATTATGGTCCCGCTCAATCCGCTGACGGGTCGTCGGTGATGGTGATTGGGGCGGCAACCATGTTTCGTAAAGTTCTGATCTCAGGTGCTGCAATGCTGCTTGGATCGTTATTGTTTTGGAGCGGACGGGCCGTGGCAGATCAGTCGGGGCACTCGGATCGTGTCGATGCTGCAATTGTCTTTGCCGTCGATCGATCATCCCTGCCGGATTCTGACACTGTGCAGATGGTGCGTGCTGGACACGTTACGGCATTGCGTTCCTTGCACAATGTCATGACCAGCGGTCCGAACCAGTGTGTGGCAGTCACCTATCGCGAATGGTCTGAGGTGCAAAGGGAAGAGGTGGTTTTGCCATGGTCGCAAATTTGCAGTGAAGCGGATGCCGATGCAGCCGCCAGAACAATTGCGCTTTATGGTTATGATCGTTCTGAAACTGACCTCCTTCGTGAAAGAAGGTCGCTTTCGCTTTCGATAGATGCGGCTTTAGCCGAGCTGAAAGCTGCTTCCTGGGGCTCTAACAGAAGAATAGTCAACATATCGGCTGGGGACATCGTTGATACTATCCGACCGTCCGCAGCGACCATCAATATAATTGCCGTACAAAATGAATTTTCCGGGAGAGGTGGGAACCTAATCGCAAAGATTGCGTCATCGCCGGATTACGTTGCGGCGATTGAACGGAGCTTGATGTTTGAAGTCGGCGGCGACAGGGCGTTTTTTATGAAGCTTGAAGAACAAAGCATACGAACAGCCAAAACGGACATCGTGCCTTAAGAATCGCCGTCCGCAAGCCGTTTGATGCCGGACATATTGATAACCGTGAGTTTTTGACGTCCGCCGCGAACGAACCCTTTTGTCTCCCAGCTGCTGAGAATACGCGAAACCGTGTGAAGGGTTGTTCCGGTCATTTCGGCAATGTCCTGACGGGTGATCGGAAAATCGATGCGGATGCCGTCGTCTTCCTTCTTGCCCGCTTGCCGGGCAAGACGGAGAACAGCATGTGCAACGCGGCGTTCAACTTCCTCGGTCGACATTTCGCGAATGCGGGTGTGCGCTTCTTCAAGCCGCTTGCCGATGGTCTGGATCGCATTCATGGCAAGGCCGGGATTCTGCTCAACGAAATAGTCCCAAAGCTCCGTCGGCCAGGCCAGAACAATGCTTTCCGCAACAGCCATTGCGGTGCCGGGATAGTCGCTGCGTTGCAAAGCCTTGGCGAAGCCGAACAGATCGCCGGGATGAACCATACGAACAATGATCTGCTGTCCGTCCGGTGTTACCTGATTGACCTTGAGGCGACCGTGAAGCAGCAAAAAGAACAGGACGGCATCGTCGCCCTGCTCAAAAATGGTTTCGCCAGCAATGACACGCCGCGTTGAGGCGTAAGATACAAGCTTGTCCAGCTCGTCATCGCTCATTTTAGCGAATAACGATAGTTTTCTGACAAGCCCGCGATCTATCGTGGCCATCACGCACCCCCTACTAAAAATCCCCATCGTCGCTTTAGCACAGCAAGAGGAAGAAGGGATAGTCTCGGGGGCATAAAATAGGGCATTCAGGCATAAACCATCATATTGAGAATTCTTTCAGCCGTTTCAGAACGACGGCATACCAGCGACCGTCACGAACCAGACGAAAGCCCAGATTGTCGGGTGGTACACCCACGCTGCAGCCGCCTGTCTTGGGGTTGCGGATGAAAGAGCTCATGGCGGCGCGATGCTTGCCATTGACCACGTAAACACCGCAGACTGGTGTTTCCGCAACGACCTTGCCATAGGCATCGATATTCACACGACGATGGCAGGTCTGCGTCCATTCCCAGACATTACCGGCAACATCCGCAATGCCAAGTTCGTTTTCACCAAATGCCCCCGCAGAACGGACTTCAGGTCTGCGTTCGAGCTTGCGCGCGCTTTGCTGTTCGTAGTCTTTGAGCCATCTTAAAGCAGGATTGGTAGCATCATCATCCTCAATGCCAAGAGCGTTATCGGTAAAGCGGGAACCGGCAGCAAAAGCCCATTGCTCGTCGGTTGGCAGATGCCAGACTTCACCGGTCTTTTGCGACAGCCATTTTGCATAGTTTTCGGCGTCATCGTAGCTCACACCGACAATTGGTGCGTCCACGCTTAATCCGTCTCGATTATGCGGCAGCGCCTCAGCTGGCTGGCAACCGCCATCGGCAATGCAGCGCTCATAATCGGATGCGCTGACCTGATATTTCATGATCTCAAAAGACCGCGCGAGTTTACGCGTCGTCAGTGGCGCATCCACCGGATAGTTGTTTTTCTGAAAGTCACCATCGGCGCGATAGGTCATGCTGCGTGGAGCGACGACTATGGTCTGCGGACGTTCAAACTTTGTATCCTGAGACGTGCGGTCCACTCGCCCTGCAGCATCGACTACAAACAGACCAGCCACCACTGCCAGCAGAACGGCGGGCACAGCTACGGCCAAATCGCGCAGGTGCTTTTTCTTGTTACCTTTGGTCATTCGGTATCAGGGAGCCGTGTCCTTTTACAGATACGGCCCCGAGCCTTTCCTCATTCGATAATCACCAAAGAAGGTTCAGTTCGGGAGAACGCGCCTTCCGCTTGGGGAAGGCGCGATCTCTTTGTTACATGCCCGACGGTGCCAGAACCGAGGTCATCAGATCGTCATTCCATTCGCCGGTGACTTTGAAGTGCGCAGCCGCACCCAGTTCAAAGGCTTCGATCAGATTGTGGTTCACATAGGCATAGATGCCCGGTTGCTGGAACGTGTAGAAGGCTGCTGCGGCTGCACCGCCCGGAATGAACCATGTTTCCTGATCGAGATCTGGCGGCGTGTTGAACTTGCCGGTTGACCAGACATAGTCGCCGTGCCCGCCGATAAGATGCGGTCTGGTATCGCGATTGGCCTGCGAGTGAACGATCAGCACCTTCTCGCCAACCTTGGCGGTCATTGCCTTGTCGCCGGTCAATGCACCCACCGCACCGTTAAAGACAACATGTGTCGGGGTCAGGGTACGCATCACCTTTACGGTGTCCTCGTAGGAATCGCCCGGTGCGTCGTATTTCTTATACTGACCGGCCTCATCGCGCGGCACATAGAAGTCCTGCTCACCGACGTAATAAACCTTGTCGTATGAGAGCTTGTTGCCCTTGCCGTCGTGCAGTCCATCGCGTGGCAACACCATGATCGCCCCATTCATACCCGAGACAACGTGCCAAGGCACCATTCCGGAAGGTGCGCAGTGATAAACGAAGACGCCGGGCTTGGTTGCCTTGAAACGCAGGATCGTCTTTTCACCGGGGTTGATCTCGGTGAGCCCACCGCCACCCAATGCACCGGTTGCCGCATGGAAATCGATATTGTGCATGAGCGTGTTGGTTTCAGGATTGATGAGCGTCAGCTCAACATAGTCATCCTGATGCACCACCATCAGCGGGCCGGGAACCGTGCCATTGAAAGCCATGGCATGAACTTCAGTCCCCGCATCATCGATGACGATCTTCTTTTCTTCGATCACCATCGTAAACTCGATAACCTTCGGCCCACCCTCTGCGACCTGGCTGTGAGCGTGGACGAATGGCGGGTCCACCAGCTCCACTTTCTGCCGGGGAAGTGCTGCAATTTCCGCTGCACTGGCCTTCCGGATCGCGCCGTTACCCCAGGCGGATGTTGTTGCGAACACCGGCGCAAGCGCACCCGCGAGTGCTGCTCCTGCAAGTATTGTGCGGCGGTTGATCTGCATCTGGTCTGCCATCGATTCTCTCCTATACGATAGGACCGAGCGCTCTTTGCTCTGTCGTTGTATGTATAGGAGATCGGGCAGGTTCCTTCCTTGACCACAATCAACATAGATCATAAATCGATAAAATAATTATCGTTTATTTACAATGTGTTGAATGTAGTCCACCAAATTTGCGAGCGCTTATTTGCGATAGCACAAAGGACGATTACAGCCGACGCGTGTTGTCAGAAGTAAAACCAGCGATTGATAAATTTCAATCGCTGGTTTTCGTGAAGCGGTCGGAGCCGATGTTTATTATAAAGAGAGACCCGTGAAGCGAGACTGAACTTCCGGCAGTGCCATCTCCGGCATCCAGGGAGGTTCATATGTCAGCTCAATATTGGCACGTGAGACGCCGTCAACGGCTTCCACGCATGTTTGCACGGCTTCAATGAGAAATCCGGCAGCAGGACAGCCCGGTGTCGTCGTGGTCATCTGCACATTGACCGTTCCGTTGCCCACGATCTCAATATGGTAGATCATGCCCAGATCAACCAGATTAACGCCCAGCTCCGGATCGAGTATCAGCCGCAGCGCATCAAGAATGGCATATTCGAGTTGGCCATCGTTCTCGCTTTGCATGGATTTGTCCTCACGCTTCACCAACACGGATCATGATGCGGTAGGCGCTGCCGGTTTCATCAAAATTGCCGACCCATTCATGGCCGCGCCTTTCAAGCTCCGGAAACAGGAAGAGCGGTTCGCGATGCAGCAGAGCGAACAAGACCTGACCGCCTGTCATGCGTTCGAGTTCTGCCAGAATATGAACCATCGGTTCTGGTGGCTGCATGTCTGAGCAATCGAGATAATGCGAAGGTTCGGGCCAGATATCGGGTGAACTCACATTGTTGGAAAGCTGTATTTCCGGCACAGTTTCCTGCGACGGAGAAAACAGCGTTTGCCAGTCGCCTTCGCCGATTGGCTGCGGCTCTGCAAGGAAGCCTTTGCGTTCCATGACCGCAAAGAGCGGAACCGGCTTGAACGGCGTTATGAGCAAAAGGCTTTGGCCGGGCAGCAGATTTTCCGCGGCATCCATGATTGCCTGAAACGGCTCCACCCCGCTTTTAAGCAAGGGCCGCACATCCAGCTCACGATGAGCGATTTCCTGAATGGATAATGTCATTTCGACCTCCTGAACACGGGCGTACCGGCATGGATAAGGTTGGGTAGGGTCACGCCGTTGGGCAGGCGCAAACTGGTCGGTACGTCCAGAAGCCGCCGGGCGCGGAAAAAGTGAATGCTCAAAGCCAGAATAGCGATGAGGCTGAGTGCAGATGACAGTCTGAAAATGATTGGATAGTTGAAGATCAGTGCCAATGTGCCAAACCCGACGCTCCCATAATAAAGGATGAACCAGTGGCGGGCATTTTGCTCACGCACCATGTCCTGAACGCGCGGTGTCTGCACGCGGCCCATAACGGGGCCATAACATTCGAGCCAGGTGAGAAACGGAACGATCTTGTAAAGCTGTGCGAGGCTGAGGCCTGAAAGCCAGCCGAAGACAAAGAGATAAATGAGCGCCGAGACCATCTGATCGGTCATGCCGGTTGAGAGCATTGTCAGGGCGAGTGCCATGGAAATCAGCAATGCTGCAAACGCGGAGATACTGGCAGTGCTGTTTAATTCAATGACTTTGCGTTTGCGCTGCCGATAGATCGCGCGCACGTCGAGAGCATAAAGAATAATGCAAGCGATGCCCGGAATAAGCGCGATGGATAATGCGATCTCCGGCTGACCGATACCGAAAGCAAAAACTGCGATGCTGAGGCCAAGGATCATCAATGCGACGAGGCCGAACCACCACAAAAGTCTGGTTCGTTTCGTGTTGCTGTCAGGCGAAAGCATGAACATGGTGAGCAACCGGTAGCTCACGCCCATCGCGGTGAAAGTCATCCAGCCGCCAAGTGCAAGCGCTACATGGATGGATATGGTCGAACCGCTGATATCAAGGGCCAGCACCTGATCGGTCACGCCTGAAAGGACGAAAGTATAAAGCCCCCCGAGGCAGGCGACGATCAGCAGGCAGCTGATGCCGACGACAACAAAGCGTGTAGGTAGCGATATAGGTCGTGCTTTCCAGATGGTCACTCCGAGCATCAGAACGATCAGCGAAAAGCCTGCGATCAAAAGCAGTCCAGATATGGGAAGCAGCCAGATCGTATCGTCGAGCAGCCCGGCCATTCCTGCGAAGCCTGAAAGCAGTCCGAGCAGCCCGGTGAGCAACAACAAAAGTGCTGGCAGCTGTGCGGAACTTCCCCAAAGGGGTTTTGCAACCAGAACAGGCACAAACTGCAGCAGCGCGCCGCTCATCAGCAATGCCAGCCAGCCGATAGCGATGATGTGGACGAGGATGAGAGTTTCCGGTGCCCGAATTCCGTGGAACGGATAGCCAAAGCCGCCTGCCATCAGTCCAACCCCGATTATGAGGAAGGTGAGGGAGGCTGCAAAATAGGACAAAGTCCAGCGGGAAAGCGCGGCACCGATCATCTCAACCCTTCATGAAAAAAGGTTAGTGATTGCCGCAAGTGCATTCATGGTCTGAACCATGGAGCTTGCGTCGTGCAATTTCGACACGCCAGATAGGGCCGGTCTCTTTATAGACCCACGAAAAGTCGCCGGGATTGCGGGCTTCGAGCTGGCGACGCAAAGGCACTGGATCGTGATCGTTGACAATCTCCAGCGCATCGCCCGGCTCAAGCGCATCGATCATGGAAAAGATCGTCGCATGTCGCGTGATGGGCGGAATGGTGCGCACGTCGATGACAGGATTTACCGAAACAGGTTCGATTGACATTATAGTTTTCCAAGGCCGTCACTGTCGAAAGATGATGACGACAGCCAGCGCCATCATGAGAGCTATTCTAATCTGGATGATGCGATGCTGCTTTGATGCATCTCAAACAAGACAACGATTTCCCGTATTTCCAGTAAAAAATGCGAAGCGGTTTTGCGTCGGATAATGCGTAAAAAAATAGTTACAGGGGTTCCAACGTTTCAGTCTTAACTGGAGCTGTCGTAATGGCTTTCTGACAGATCTGCCTTGTTCTGGATCAATCCCTGTTCGCAACTAGAGCATGTCTCCCAAAAGTGGGAACCGGTTTTGGGATAAAGACATGCATAAAAACAATCAGATAGAGCATTTCCTATGATTCATCATAGAATGGAAGTGCTCTATTGACCAAAGAACAGCACGATAGCGATCACGATAGATGCTGCAACTGCTGAAAGCGTGCCCGCACCCTGCAAGGCCCCCATACGATAGAGAACCAATGAAAAGCCAATGATTGCGGGCGTGGCAACCATGAGTCCGATCTGTGCATCCGTCATTGAAACATTCCTTGCGTTGAAAAGGAACGATGCATCCGCGCACATGATTTTTCTTTGTCACAACGCAAAGAAGATGGGGGATGAGCGGGCTAGGCAAGATCCATGCTTGGAACAGAAGACACTGCCTTCGCGGCAACAATTTCAGATGAAGAACCGGCGGACAACCTCCTGCTCTGGATTCTCGTCTGGAGCGAGCTTATCACTTTTGCAATTTTACTGATCGCCTTCATGGTTATGTCGATCATCAATTCCGAAGGCGTTATACAGTTGCGGGCGCATCTCAGCCCGGGTCTGGCTGCAACCAACACCGTTGTGCTGCTGATAAGTGGCTGGCAGGCCGCAATCGCTGTGCGACAACGACATAATGCAAAGGCGGTAAGACGCCCGCTCCTGGGAGCGGCATTTTTCGGTCTTGCTTTCGTGGTCGTCAAACTCGTCGAATATTCACACGAAATCCAATTCGTAGGCGATGAAGCTGTGGGGGCATTTTTCGAACTTTACTTTCTTCTCACCGGCTTTCACCTCATGCACGTTCTGTTCGGATCAATCATTCTGGCGCTGGTCGCATGGCGACCGTCTGCTTCCAATGTTCTGCTCATCACAACGCTCTGGCACGCGATTGATCTCGTCTGGCTGGTGATGTTCCCGGTGCTTTATCTTGCGTGAGGCTATCAAATGAAAAGTGACGAACACCCGTCCCTCAACCGCACGCTTCTCATTTTGCTGGCACTTGCAATGAGTGGTGCGCTGATCGCCGGGTTCAGCGGCGACATGCTTACAGCAATTGTTGTTGTGCTGATTCTTGCCTTTGCAAAAGGCTGGTTCGTCATCCTCGACTTCATGGAAATGCGCGGCACCAAAGGTGCATTGAAGCCTGTCTTGCTGATGTGGCCCGCCGTTCTGCTCACACTGGCGCTGGTGCGTTCTGTCGCAGTGAGCCTCCTCCTCTGAACAACTGCTCCGGTCTTTGTTTTTACGCATTATCCGACGCAAAACCGCTTCGCACTTTTGGCTCGGAAATGCTCCGGTCTTTGCCAAAACGCAAAGACGTCTTTTCTCTGCCCGATAGAAGGATGCAGTCCCGTGATGCTGGCGAGGGGATTGACCAGCCGCACTATCGACGGGGGATTTGATGCCGGGGCTCCGCCTTCGGCCAATGAAAGGACGAAGGGGATGGCAGAACGCCTAACCAAGACCGGCGCCCGAAACGTCTTCTACGGCGGTTCTATTTTCTTTTTCGCGATCTTCGTGGGACTGACGGCGCACAGCCACTACTACATGAAAACCACATCCACGGATGAATCGACGCTCACCGAAGGGGTCGCGCGAGGCAAACACGTCTGGGAGAAAAATTCCTGCATCAACTGCCACACGCTGCTGGGTGAGGGCGCTTACTTTGCTCCTGAACTCGGCAATGTCTGGAAGCGTTATGGCGGTGTAGATGACCCCGAAGGCGCACGCGAGACGATGAAAGCCTGGATGCAGGCGCAGCCTACGGGAATTGAGGGGCGTCGTCAGATGCCGCAGTTCAACCTGAGCGAACAGGAACTCAACGATCTGGCTGATTTCCTGGAATGGACCAGCCGCATCAAGACGCAGGACTGGCCGCCCAATGAGGCAGGCTAAGGCGCGGGATGAACGGAGTTTTATGATATGAAATATGAAAGCCAAAAGGTTGCGATGCTCTATTTCTACGGAGCACTCGTCCTGTTCGTAGCCCAGGTCGCGTTCGGTGTGTTGGCCGGGACAATCTATGTCCTGCCCAATACGCTCTCCGAGCTTCTGCCCTTCAACATTGTCCGCATGATCCACACCAATGCGCTGGTCGTCTGGCTGCTGATGGGCTTCATGGGCTCGACCTATTATCTGCTGCCTGAAGAGACAGAGACTGAGCTCTATAGCACCAAGCTTGCCGTCATCCAGTTCTGGATGTTCTTTGTCGCAGCAGGTGTTGCGGTGGTGGGTTATCTCTTCAAGATCCATGAAGGCCGTGAGTTTCTCGAACAGCCATTCATCATCAAGGTTGGTATTCTCGTCGTCTGTCTCACGTTTATGTTCAACATTACGATGACAGCATTGAAGGGCCGGAAGACGACAGTTACCAACATTCTACTGTTTGGTCTGTGGGGACTGTCTCTGTTCTTCCTCTTTGCCTTCTATAACCCGGTCAATCTCGCCATCGACAAGCTCTACTGGTGGTATGTTATCCATCTGTGGGTTGAAGGCGTGTGGGAACTCATCATGGCGTCGATCCTCGCCTTCCTGATGATCAAGCTCAACGGTATCGACCGCGAAGTTGTCGAAAAATGGCTTTACGTCATTGTCGGTCTGGCGCTGTTCTCCGGCATTCTTGGAACAGGTCACCACTATTACTGGATCGGCGCGCCGGGCTACTGGCAGTGGATCGGTTCGCTGTTCTCGACGCTGGAAGTCGCTCCATTCTTCACTATGGTTATGTTTACCTTCGTGATGACATGGAAGGCCGGCCGCAAACATCCAAACCGTGCGGCATTACTCTGGTCGATCGGTTGTTCGGTGATGGCCTTCTTTGGTGCAGGCGTATGGGGCTTTCTGCACACGCTGTCTTCGGTCAACTATTACACCCACGGCACACAGCTTACCGCCGCCCACGGCCACCTCGCCTTCTTCGGCGCTTATGTCATGCTTAATCTCGCAGTCATGGCCTATGCGATCCCCGAGCTGCGCGGGCGTGCGCCTTACAATCAGATGCTCTCCATGGTGAGTTTTTGGGCCATGTGCACGGCGATGTCCGTCATGACCTTTGCGCTCACTTTTGCAGGCGTGGTGCAGACCCATCTGCAGCGTGTTCTGGGCGAGAGCTTCATGGTCGTGCAGGATCAGCTGGCACTTTTCTACTGGATACGTCTCGGCTCCGGCGTCGTGGTGGTGATCTCGGCTTTCATGTTCATCTGGGCCGTGCTGGTTCCGGGTAAGGAACGCCGCGAAAGCACCTCTGGCTTCGTACAGCCCGCTGAATAATCGATGCAAAAGCCCTGCCAGAAGGTGGGGCTTTTTCACTTAAACAAATAGGAAGACGGCCATGAATAGCGTTCTCAAGAATATAGAAACAATTGATACATCCATCCCCGCTTACAGCCCATCCGGCAATGAATGCGCCCTGTTTGAACTGGCATGGAAACGAAAGCTGCCACTGCTTCTTAAAGGTCCGACTGGCTGCGGCAAGACGCGGTTTGTAAGCCACATGGCAGCGAGGCTCGGCTTGCCGCTCTCGACGGTTTCCTGTCATGACGATCTGGCGGCGGCCGATCTGACCGGACGTTATCTGTTAAAAGGCGGAGACACCCATTGGGTTGATGGACCTTTGACCCGCGCCGTGCGTGAAGGCGGCATCTGCTATCTCGACGAGATTGTTGAAGCGCGCAAGGATGTGGCCGTGGTCCTGCATCCGCTGACCGACGACCGCCGCATTCTGCCACTGGAGCGTACCGGCGAGCTGCTTGAAGCGCCGGATCGCTTCATGCTCGTCGTGTCTTATAATCCGGGTTACCAAAACCTGCTCAAATCCCTGAAGCCAAGTACGCGTCAGCGTTTCGTGGCAATTGAGTTCGATTTCTTGCCCAAAGAACAGGAAATTGCGGTGGTGAGTGCCGAAAGCGGCCTTGAGGCGCATAAAGTGGTGCCGCTTGTAGCACTTGCCCATCGTCTGCGCGGGCTTAAGGGCCACGATCTGGAAGAAGGTGTTTCAACACGTCTGCTGGTCTACTGCGCGTCATTGATTGATGCTGGCATGCCGCAGCGCGAGGCCGCGCGTGCGGCGATGATCGAACCGCTGACCGATGAGCCGGATGTGAAGGCGGCACTGCTCGAAATCGCCGATGCAATGTTGAAATAGGCGGGCACATCATGCTGGATTTTCTGGAGCTTGAAGAAACAGTTGGCCGCGCCTGGCATCGGCTTATCGGCAAGACCGGATCATGGCCGCAATATCCCGATCAGGCCGTGAAGCTTGCCGATATTCGTCAGCGACTTGCGATTTGCTTCCGCGGTTTTGGTGGCGATGTCGCCGTGCAGATTGCCCCAGCCCGTGCCCGAACCTCCGGGCATCGGTTGGGCTTACGGCAGCGTATGGCTTTGGGCGAGGAGAAACTAAACCACCCCCTGCGCGATGAAGCGACATTGATGTTGCCGCCCGAAATTGCGCTCTTTCCTGATCGCACACTGAATTACGATCTCTATGTCTGGCTTGCGGGCTATATGGCGATCATGCCAACTGATCTGGAAGCCATGCCTGATGATCCGTTACGCCGCGACCTCGTGGTTCTCGATATGGCAGCGGAAACGGCGGCAAAAGCCTGCGAATTATTTCCGGGGCTGGAAGATCGCTATGCGCGGCTTTGTGATGCGATACTGGAAGCACGGCCGAATAGACGGCTCAATCAACTCGAACAGCTTGTCGAAGAGCGTATTCTTTCACTGCTGAAAGACGGCGCTAGTCTGCCGGATTTCAGTCTTCCAGCCATTTTCCCGCATCGTGCTCCTGCGGGCTATCTGCCGATCCTTCCCGTTCCGCTTTGGCCGGGGCTTATCCGGCGCGATGAAACAGCATCCCGCGCAGCGGAAGACGAACCCGTCCGCAACTCGCAGGCTGAAGGTGCTGAAACCGGTCGTCAGATAGCGCAGCGCGAGAAGCAGGACGCACGACTTACCGACAGAAGCCCGTTCATTCTCAATCGCTTTGAGAAAATTCTCGCCATGGCGGAAATGGTCAGCGTTGACCGACCTTCGGATGACAGTGATGAGCAGAATGCAAAATCCGCCGATGAACTCGATGATCTGACATTGGGCGAGCGCAGGGGCAGGCCTGCTGCCCGCTTTCGCTTCGATCTTGATCTGCCGCCGGAAGCGGTTGATCGCAGCCTGCTGACTGCCAAGCTTACCTATCCGGAATGGGATTATCGCAAAGCAACTTATCTTCAGGATCATTGCAGCGTTCTGGCAGCGCCGGTGCAGGAGCGTGAAGACGCGCTGGCACTGGATGACGAAGCGCGAAGTCTTGTACGGCGAGTGCGGCGTCAGTTCGAAATCCTGCGGCCCGGTCGCGAAATGATGCGTGCGCAGCTTGATGGCAATGATCTTGATCTCGATGCGGTGGTGCGTTCGCGCTGTGATTTTGCGGCTGGCGGGCAGGGCAGCGAGCGGGTGCATCTGATGAGCCGCCCGCAGGCCAATGATCTGGCCGTAACGCTTCTGGTCGATGTTTCGCTTTCAACCGATGCATGGGTGGATAATCGCCGCGTGCTTGACGTGGAGAAAGAGGCGCTTCTGGTTCTGGCCAATGGCATTGCTGCTTGTGGCGACCGCTGTTCGATCCTGACTTTCACGTCACGGCGACGCTCCTGGGTGCGGGTTGAAACTGTGAAGGATTTCGATGAGGCTTTCAGCCCAACGGTTGAGCATCGCATTGCAGCTCTGAAGCCGGGCTTTTACACCCGCATGGGTGCTGCCATGCGCCATTCAACGGCAAAACTCAGCGAACAGCACAACCGAAAAAAGCTTCTGCTGCTTTTAACTGATGGCAAACCGAATGATGTCGATCATTATGAAGGACGCTTTGCACTGGAAGATACACGCCGGGCTGTGAGTGAAGCGCGCGCCAAGGGCGTTAATGTCTTTGCAGTGACGGTTGACCGCGAGGCCAATGCTTATCTGCCTGCACTTTTCGGACATGGTGGCTTTGCAATGGTTGCAAAACTTGCGAAATTGCCAGTTGCTCTGCCCGCGATCTATCGAATGCTCGCGGGCTAGTTTTCAGCAAAATCACTATGCCGGAAGCTTCCGGCGTCAACTTCTGTTTAATGAGGAAAAAGCAAATGACTACACAGCCGATCCTCGCAGCAGTTCTTGCCGACAAAGACGTATCCGTTGATCTGCTTTTGGCAGAAGTTACTGCGCAGAGTGAGGCTTGTGGATTGAAGGTCGCAGGCTTCTTGCAGCACCGCAGCTCTGATGCAGACGATTGCTGCCGTGAAATTGTCATTGAACGGATCGGCACCGGCGTCAGGCATCTCATCTCTCAGCCGCTCGGTTCAGGATCGCGCGGCTGCCGCCTTGATCCCGCAGCACTTGCAGATGTCGCTGGTCCCTTGCTTGCCGAGATCGATGCAGGCGTCGATTTACTGATCCTCAATCGCTTCGGCAAAAGTGAAGCCGAAGGTCATGGCTTTCGTGCGGTCATTGAGGCTGCTTATTCAAAGCAGATTCCGGTGCTGACCGTTGTGCGTGATGCTTATGTGGGTGACTGGCGCGACTTTGCAGGTGATTGCGGTGTGTTGCTGTCGCCCGACAGGACGGCTCTTGCAGCGTGGCTGGAAAGCGCCGTCTCGCTCAAAGTTCTATCAGCTGCCAGCTAACGTTCCTCAGCTATGCATGACGGACGCGGTTTTGTGTCGGCTGACCCAGGCCGCACCAATGCCGCCATGCAGAAACCCGTTGGAAAGCGGGACGGCTGGATAGATCGCCTGCAATCGGGCAAGGCCTTCTTCAGTATCGATACGTTCGTACAGCACATCGTCATGCACTTTTGCGACAGCAACCATATCGCAATCCTGCGGCGACAGCCTGAACCGGGCAACGCCCGCGGCTTTCAGGTCAGGCATGTCTTCAATGAGTGCCTGACACGTATGCGACAGTGTCTGCACCCCATTCAGGGCAAGGAACGACTGGCTATCGAGTGTTTTGACTGGCAGACCGTCCGGCTCCTCGGCACAAACAAACTGACAATTGTCTTTGATGTGTCCTTTAGAGCGTGCATGGGCGCAACGCGCTGAAATGGCGAGTGGTACGCGACCGAAAGTGAAGATTTCGAAGGCAACATCTGGCGCTCCCTTGATGATTTCACGAATTGAAGCCAACGGAAGTTCCGGTGGCAGGCAGATGGATTGTGCGCCGCGCTGAGCCAGAACCTTGGCGGTGGCGGCGTTGTAAACATTGACCAGTGGGCCAACCATGTGCGGCTTGCCAGCCAGCAGGCCCAATGCCGACAGGTCGTTGGCTTCGACCGGAAAGAGCGATTGTTCGGCGGTCTGCCGGACATGCTTTGCTTCGCGTTCAAGCATGACGAGTGCAAGCGAGCCGAGGCTGATTGTCTTGCCTGCCTGTTCCAGACGCTCGATCACATCTGCCATGTAGGGATCGATGAAATGGAATCGTTTGGAGCAAACGATTTCACCGAGCGTGACGTGATCGACCGGAGCTTCATCGGCAATGCGGAAATAGAAATCGCGCCATTTCGGGCCGTCCCAGAGAAAGAGAACAGGCCCGAGGCTAAGGCTGGGATTACAGCTTGAAACTGGCATGGCTATCTCCAGCGTTTTTCATAGGCGCCCGATGTGGTCTGCTGACCCTCACTCAATGCGCGCAGTCGTGAAAGCAGGGCCGCCCGTTTTTCGGGTCCGGCGGCAAGTGTTTGACGAAGTGTCGATACCACTTCCGCGACATAGGCTTTGCCGCGCTGTCGTCCTTCGATTTTCAAGGCTGAAACACCGGCCGCACGGAGTTCGTCTATGTGGTTCATCACATCAAGAGAAACCGGGTCTTCAAAGGCGTAGCCTTCTTCATCACCGATGTTGAAGCGCCCTTTGCAAAGGGTCGGATAGCCTGCGGCTTCGCCTGCCGGAAAGCGATTGATGGTGTAATCGCCGAGTTCCGAAACGAGTTCGGCACCTTCGTTCCGATACCGCACATGGCTTGCAGGCGAGCAGACACCGTTCATATTGGGTGAGCGTCCGGTGGCGTAGGATGAAAGGGAGCAGCGCCCTTCGGCCATGACGCATAAGCCACCAAAGACGAAGACTTCCATTTCGCAGGCGATCTTGCGTCCGAGCTTCGCGATATCGGGGATCGTCAGCACACGCGGCAGTACCACGCGCTTTGCCTTGAAGGCATCAATCAGAAAGCTGATCGCGTCGGCATTGGAAGCCGAAGCCTGTACTGAAACATGCAGCCGCTGCTGCGGGTGGCGCTCAGCCGTATAGGCCATGAGGCCAAAATCAGCGAGGATCACTGCATCGGCACCCAATGCCGAGGCGTCATCAACGGCCTTGTACCAGAGTTGCTCATCGCCTGCGCGCATGAAGGTGTTGATGGCGACGAAGATCTGTGTGCGCCGCGCATGGGCGAAATTGATCGCTTCCCGCAACTCCTCACGGCTGAAGTTGAGCCCCGGAAAATTGCGTGCGTTGGTTTCATCGCGGAAGCCGCAATAAACTGCATCCGCTCCGGCTTGCACGGCTTCGCGAAATGCGGAGGGTGTTCCGGCAGGACAGATCAGTTCCATGAGCGAGCATCCTCTTTTGTGTCGGCGGCGAGCGCTCTGTCGCGAACAAAACCTGCGATGGTCCGTACCACCGGCGCGAAAGGCCCCGCCCCTTTTCCAAGGTCGGCTGGCAGGTCGACATTGCAATCATCCAGCGCATTGCGCAGGGCAAGCATGGCTTCCATATCGCCAGTCACCGTGATGTCGCGCGAAAAGAACAAGGCATCGCCGTCGAGCTTGCCTTCGAGAAGGGCAAGCAGCATCACGAGTGGGCCTTCGATAGCGGCATCGGTCACAAATTCTGCGCTGCTGCGCAGTACCGAAATGCGCGGGGCCCCTGGTTCAACCAGAAAAGCGAGGGGCAAATCCGATGGTCTGAACCCAAACCGTTTGTTGACGTGCTCCCCTAACCGTTCAAACAGGCCGGGATGTGCGCGGATAACCTGAAAGAACACGCGAGAAACGATCGGGCTGAGCAGAAATGGCGGAACAAACCGAACCGGGGCGACCACGGCGGGCGGAATTTTCATCATGATTTTGCTCCAGACACTTCTATGCGCACCTGCTTTGTGACGTCTTCACAAGGACTAGGTGATTCAAGCCCGCAAGAGTTTGATCTGGATCAAAGACGGCAGAAGAATTGCGTATTCAAAGTGAGGCATGAAAAATGCCTCATCACTGCCTTCCTCTTATGACGATCTACAGAGTTTCGTGTCGGAACTTGAAATGCGCGGAGATCTTGTCCGCATCCGGCGTCCGGTTTCGCTCGTGCATGAGATCACCGAGATTCATAAGCGTGTTTTCACAGCCGATGGCCCGGCCTTGCTGTTTGAAAAGCCGGTCGATGCCGAGGGCAAAGTGCAAACCATTCCGCTTCTCGCCAATCTCTTTGGTGCCAAGCGGCGGATTGCCTGGGGGCTTGGTCGCACGCCTGAGGAGCTGCCTGCTTTGGCCAATCTGTTGGCCGAGCTGCGAGCGCCAACCCCGCCGCGTTCAGCAGGCGAAATATGGAGCAAGCTGCCTTTGGCAAAAGCCGCTATGGCAATGCGACCACGTCGTGTCACGCGTGCGCCGGTGCATGAAGTCGTGCATGAAGGTGAGGCGATTGATCTCGGCATGTTGCCGATACAATGGTGCTGGCCGGGAGAGCCTGCGCCGCTGGTGACATGGCCTCTGGTCATCACCTGTGCGCCAGATGATCCCTCTGACATTAATATCGGCATCTACCGGATGCAGAAGCTTGGGCCAGACAGGCTGATCATGCGTTGGCTGGCGCATCGCGGTGGTGCCCGGCATCATCGTATGTGGCAAAAAGCGGGGAAAGATATGCCGGTTGCCGTTGCAATCGGGGCCGATCCGGCAGCAATTCTGGCGGCTGTCATGCCCTTGCCGGAAGGGATGAGCGAGCTTGCATTTTCGGGCCTTTTGTCGGGACGAAGGCCTGCGATCGCAGAGGGGCGCACGGTGCCACTCACTGTGCCAGCCAATGCGGAAATTGTGCTTGAAGGTTTTGTATCGGCGAGCGAAACCGCGCCAGAAGGTCCCTATGGTGATCACACCGGCTATTATAACAGCGTTGAAGAATTTCCGATTATGCGTCTTAGCGCAATCACCATGCGCAAGAACCCGATCTATCTTTCCACTTACACGGGGCGACCGCCTGACGAGCCTTCAAAGCTCGGCGAAGTGATGAACCAGCTGTTTGTGCCGGTTGTGCGCAAGCAGTTTCCAGAGATTACCGATCTCTGGCTGCCGCCTGCCGCCTGTTCCTATCGCGCAATGGTAGTGGCAATCGACAAGCGATACCCGGGGCAAGCGCGCAGGGTCATGATGGGGCTTTGGTCGATGCTGCCGCAATTCAGTTACACTAAGCTTATCATCGCCGTCGATCCCGACATTGATGTGCGCAATTGGGATGATGTGCTCTGGGCACTTTCGACACGCTTTGATGCGAGCCGTGATCTGGTGACGCTCGATCAAACGCCGGTGGATTATCTCGATTTCGCGTCCCCGCGCTCAGGGCTTGGCGGCAAGCTCGGGCTTGATGCGACCAATAAGATCGGGGCGGAAACGGATCGCGAATGGGGCAACGTCCTTTCCATGAATGAAGAGACCATTGCGCGGGTGGACGCAATGTGGGGCGAATTGGGCATTGACCGGGAGACGAGACGATGAAGCGTGTAGTCGTGGGTGTGTCCGGCGCGTCTGGATCATTGATTTCGTTGAAAATACTGGAATGTCTGAACAGGATGCAGGGCGTTGAAACGCATCTTGTCATATCGCAGGCGGCAGAGCGGACACTGCGCTATGAGCTGGGCCCGAACGGCTATTCAATGCTGCATCGGCTGGCAGAAAAGACCTATTCGATCGAGGACGTGGGAGCTGCGATTGCCAGCGGATCGGTTCCGACCGCCGGTATGATCGTGGCGCCCTGTTCCATGCGCACGTTAGCATCCATCGCCCACGGGTTCAGCGATAGTCTGCTGACGCGCGCGGCCGATGTGCAGTTGAAAGAGCGGCGCAGGCTGCTTTTGATCACGCGCGAGACACCGCTGCATCTGGTCCACTTGCGCAATATGTGTACGGTCACCGAAATGGGTGCAATCGTGATGCCGCCGGTACCGGCCTTTTATCTGCATCCACAAACGGTAGAAGATGTTGCCCAACAGATCGCAGCGCGCGCCATTGATCTGATGGGGCTTGGTGAGCAACAGGCTGAAAGCTGGTGCGGATCAGCTTAATTTTGGATGCCTGTCAACGAGCGCCTGGCGGCGTTGCTGCAGCTCTTCGATCTGCTGCTCCAGCGAAAGAATCTCGTCATCAAGCTTGTCAACGCGTTCCTCGATGTGGGAATAGGCCTCCTTGAGCAACAGCTTGGCTTCCGTTTTGTTGGAGGCACTTGGCGTGTCGCCACGCAGCGGCTTATTGGCCGTTTCGGGCAGGAAGAATGCCGTGATGAGACCCACAACGGCTGCACACATCAAATAATAGGCGGGCAAATAGATATTATTTGTTGCCTCGACGAGCCATGCGGCAACAGTTGGGGTCAGACCCGCAACAATGATCGAAATATTAAAGGCTGCCGCAAGCGCGCTATAGCGAATGCGTGCCGGGAACAGTGCTGGCAGTGTCGATGCCATGATGCCGGTCAGACAGTTGAGCAATATCGCCAATATCAGCAAGCCGGCAAAAATAGTCGCAATGTGTCCGCTGGCAATAAGATGGAAGGCTGGCAGGGCAAATAGCAGCAAGCCGACGCTGCCGATGATCAGGAACGGCCTGCGGCCAAACCGGTCACTGAGAAAACCGACAACGGGCTGCACGAACAGCATTCCGATCATCACCACGATGATGATGAGAACCCCACGATCTTCGGAATAGCCGAGGCTCTGGGAGAGATAGGTCGGCATATAGGTGAGCAGCATGTAATAGGTGACATTCGTCACCAGAACCATGCCGATACAAACGCACAATGCACGCCAATATTTGTTGATGATCTCTTTGAAGGACACCATCGGACGATCTTCGATGGCATCGCGATCTGCTTTTTCCAGTGCTTCAAGCTGTTGTGTGAAAGCAGGTGTTTCCTCTGCGGCATGGCGAAGATAAAGCCCGATCAAGCCGAGCGGGGCGGCGAGATAGAATGGAATACGCCAGCCCCAATCCAGAAAGTCTTGTTCTCCGACCATCGTGCTGAGAAACACGACGAGGCCTGCACCGAGCACAAAGCCTGCAATGGAGCCGAAGTCGAGCCAGCTACCGAGGAAGCCGCGACGACGGTCTGGCGCGTATTCTGCGACGAAGATCGCAGCGCCCGTATATTCGCCGCCTACGGAAAAGCCCTGTGCCAGCTTGCAAAGCAGCAGAAGGATCGGGGCCCAGATGCCGATTGTGGCATAGGACGGGATAAGGCCGATACAGAAAGTGCTGGCAGCCATGATGATGATTGTGAGTGACAAAACCTTTTGTCGCCCGAAACGGTCGCCCATGACGCCAAAGAACAGGCCACCGAGAGGGCGCACCAGAAAGGGCACAGAGAATGTAGCGAGAGCTGCAATGGTCTGAATGCCGGGTGCTGCATTGGGAAAGAAAACCTGCCCCAAAGCATAGGCTACGAAGCCATAGACGCCGAAATCGAACCACTCCATCGCATTGCCCAGGGCCGCTGCAGTAATGGCTTTTTTGAGTTTCGTGTTGTCGATGACCTTAATATCGTGAATTTGTAATGGTGTAGCCTGAGATGAGCTGCTTGCAGCATCGCTTTGCGCCATTCGCCACCGCCTTCTTGCGTTTGGTTTTAATATTACTCCACGCAACAGAATAGCGGCCCTGCAGTATAGAACATGCATCGGCCACTTTTCTGTTAAGTGAATGTGTGCGGAGTAACGAGTTGGCGTCTGCTTTGGTTCCGATAAAGCTTATAAATAGTCGGCAAAGAGGGTAAACAGGTTGCTTTATGCTGGCCCAAGCATGATGAAGGTTTCGCTTTTGCTGACCCCTTGAAGCGAGCGGATTGTCGAAATCACTTCATTGAGCTCAGAGATGGTCGAGACTTCCAGTTCGGCGATCACATCCCAGATGCCATTGGTGTTGAATACGCCGGTCAGGCCGGGAACGCGTTTGATTGCGCTGATCGTTGCTTTCAGTGACGAGCCCGACATTTCGATGAGCATGAACGCACGGATCTGATCCTTGCCGATGTCATCGCGAACGCGGACCGTGAAGCCTTTGATGTCGCCATTGGCAATCAGCCGGTCGAGACGCTTTTGCGCTGTGGCACGTGCAACGCCTAGGAGTTCCGCGAGCTGTGGAACAGAAGCGCGACCGTTGATGCGGAGCTCAGTGACCAGTCTCTTGTCCAGCTCATCCATGGCAGTGACTTTCTTAAAAGTAAGTTAGGCTGACGATATCGTCACTATTTTATAAAAATAATCACTTTATATTCTTTTTTGTCAATCTGATTGCAGATAATGATTTTGATAAGGGGAATGCAAATGCAGCTTCTAATACGAACGAAGTGATAGGAGCATTGTGCAAATCCCTGTTCAGGCCGGTTACAAGGTCGCGAAAACAGCGTTAATATAGCTCCAAAACGGGGCTCTCGTAGGGGAACCTTCAACATGAAATTTGCAAAACTTTTTTCCACAGCCCTTGTGGCGCTTGGCATCTGTGTTTCCTTAAACACAGCCAAAGCCGACGATCTGGAAAAGATTCAGAGCAAGGGCAAGATGACGATTGCCCTTTCGGGTGTGTTCCCTCCGTTCAGCTTTGTCGATGAGAGCAATAAGGTTGTCGGCTTTGACGTCGATATCGGCTCGGAAATCGCACGTCGCCTGAAGGCAGAACCAGAAATCGTTACCACGGCCTGGGACGGCATCATTGCAGGTCTCGTGACTGGTCGTTACGACACGATCGTTGGCTCGATGGGCATCACGGAAGAACGCAAGAAGGCAATCAACTTCGTCGGACCTTACTATCGTTCGGGCCTGGCGCTGTTCATTCGCAAGGGTGATACGGTCAAGTCGCTCAACGAACTGGAAGGCAAGACAATCGGTGTGACGCTGGGCGAAACCTCTGAAAAATGGGTTCGTGAGCAGGGCAAATATGAAGTCCGCACCTATAAGGGCCTGCCTGAAATGCTTCTCGATCTTGGTTCGGGTCGTATCGATGCCGTTGTCGCCGATGACGTTCCTGTGCTTGTCGCAATAGGCAAGAGCAATGCGCCGATTGAACAGGTGAAGGACGATCAGCTGCCGCGTTACGATATCGGTATTGCGGTTCGCAAGAACAATCCGGAGCTTCAGGCTGCCATGCAGAAGGCGCTCGACGATATGATGGCTGATGGCACATATAAGGCCATTTCTGAAAAATGGATTGGTGCGGATATCCGCTAATTCGAACTGTTTCGGGTGAGGGCAGCAAAGTGAGCTGCCCTTATCTGATCAATAGTCCCTAAACTCTGCTTTACAGCTTCTCACCAGCCCTTTGGCTGAGAGACATATGCGCCATAGGAGATGTTTTCCTGATGGAGCAGAAAGGTTGAAGGATGGATATCGCACTTATCGGGCGGATTTTTCCCTTCATTGTTGAATCGGCCTGGATCACAGTCCAACTGACTATCGTATCGCTGCTGATTGGCCTCGTTATTGCCAGCCTTCTCGTCATGGCGCGCTTCTCGCGCTATGCGCCTATTCGCTGGATCGCTATCGGCTATATCAGCATCATGCGCGGTACACCGCTTCTGGTGCAGCTGTTCCTTGTGTTTTTTGGCGGCCCGCAGTTTGGTTTTGAATTTACCCCGTTTGTGGCGGGTGTCATCACGATGGGCTTCAACATCGGCGCCTATATGTCTGAAGGGATGCGCGGAGCAATTCTGGCGGTCGATAAAGGCCAGAATGAAGCGGCGCGTTCGCTGGGCTTTGGCAGGGCCGGGACCATGCGGCTTTTCATCCTGCCGCAGGCGGCTCCGCTGATGATCCGTTCGCTTGGCGTTAATACGGTCATCCTGACCAAGAGCACCGCGCTCGTCTCGACAATCGGCGTGGTTGAACTGACCTATACCGCTCAGCGCTTTGTCACTTCGACATACAAGCCATTTGAGGTTTTTGCGATTGCCGGTGCCGCTTACATCGTCATCATCGCTATCATTTCACTGATCATCCGCGGTTTTGAAATCTTTTTCAATGCTGACAGGAGGGCGGAAGCATGAGCCTGGATTTCACCGTTGTTCCGTCTTATCTCGAACTGATGCTGATCGGTCTGCTCTGGACCGTTCTGATAACCATACTTGCGGGTGTGATCAGCATTGTGCTCGGTATTCTGATCGCGATCATCACGCTTCATGCGCCCAAAATTATCAGCCTGCCTGTGCGTGGTGTTGTTTTCCTTTTCATGGGAACGCCCCTGCTGTTGCAGCTCTATCTGCTCTATTATGGCCTTTCGCAGATCGGGATCATGGTGCCGGCATTCTGGACCGGCGTGTTCGGTCTTGGTATGCATTATGCGGCCTATAATGCCGATATTTTCCGTGCATCGCTTGAGACTGTCGACGAAGGACAGATGGAAGCCGCCCGGTCGCTCGGCTTCGGCCATGGTGCATCGCTACGCTATTTCATTATCCCGCAGGCGATCCTCACGGCTCTGCCGCAGGTTGGCAATAACAGCATCATTCTGCTCAAGGACACAGCCGTCCTCTCCGTGCTCGGCATCACAGAACTGGTGTTGAATGCGCAACGCGCCATCAGCGAGACCTATCGCCCCTTTGAGTTCTACTTCGTTGCAGCCGTACTCTATTACCTCGTCAATCTCTTGATGGAATGGGGTTTGAGCAAAGCGGCCAAGAAAGCGGAAGCTATCCGATGAACACACAGACCCCCATGATCGAGTTGCGTCAGATCAGGAAATCCTATGGCGAGCATGAGGTGCTGAAAGGCATCGACCTGACCGTCGCGCGAGGCAAGATCGTTTCCATTATCGGCCCCAGCGGATCAGGTAAAAGCACGCTTTTGCGTTCGATCAACATGCTGGAAGAAACATCAAGCGGTGAAATCTGGCTTGATGGGCATCAGGTCAATCGCCCGCTTAAAGGCCGCGCTTTTGAAAAACACATCAACCATATCCGTCAGGAAATGGGGATGGTTTTCCAGCAGTTTAACCTCTTTCCGCATTTGACGGTTCTGCAGAACATCATGGTCGGACCGATGAAGCTTAAGGGCCTGTCACGAGCCGATGCATTGGAACGCGCCAACAATCTGCTCGCCAAGGTCGGTCTTGTCGACAAGGGCAACGCCTATCCGGCACGTCTTTCCGGCGGTCAGAAGCAGCGCGTTGCGATTGCTCGCGCTCTGGCGATGCAGCCCAAGGTCATGCTTTTTGATGAAGCAACCTCTGCGCTCGATCCGGAGCTAGTTGAGGAAGTCAATCAGGTCATGAAGCAGCTCGCAAATGAGCACATGACCATGTTGATCGTAACGCATGAAATGCGCTTTGCGGCGGAAGTCTCCGATCATGTGATGTTCATGGACGGTGGTGTGGTGGTTGAACAGGGTGTGCCGCAGCAGGTTCTGTCCAATCCAACCGAGGAACGGACCCGAGCCTTCTTGAGAAAACATCTTTCGCACTAGTCGCCTGATCCAACGCGAACGGCATCGTAATACTTATATTCTGCAGCGTATTTCTATCATCTCGGAATACGCTCTAATCGACGGAGATTAGATTTCATGACTGCGAATGTTTCAAACGGCGCGCAAAACGCCGTAACGACGGCGCACAACCATATTAATGCGCAGCATGTCGAAGAGCTGGCCCTGCGCATGGTCGGTTGGAGCAGCGAAACCGGCACTCCCGGTGAAGCCGAATTTTCCGAGCGTCTCGTTGGCTTGTTGAAGGAAATTCCATATTTCCAGCAAAACCCGGACAATATTCGCACCGTTGCCAGCCATGGCGATCCGCTGACGCATAATGTGGTCGCGCTGGTCCGTGGTAACGGCAAACGCACGCTTGCACTCGCAGGCCATTTCGATACGGTCGCGACTGATAATTATCACGAGCTGAAGTCGCTTGCATGCGACAGCCGCAACCTCAAAGATGCGCTTATCAAGGATCTGTCGAAGCGCGCCCGTTCCGCTCAGGAAGAACGCGCGCTTGAAGATTTGCTCAGCGGCGATTTCCTTCCCGGTCGTGGCTTGCTTGATATGAAAAGCGGTCTTGCCGTGGGCATTGCATGCGCGGAGAAATTCGCGGCTGACCCGGATCGCAGCGGCAATCTGCTGCTGGTTTTCACACCGGACGAAGAGCGCGAAAGCCGCGGCATGCGCTCAATGCGCAACGCGCTGCCGACGATTGCCCGTGATTTCGACATTGAAATCTCGGCAGCGATCAATCTCGACGTGACGTCCGATCAGGGCGACGGAAAAGAAGGTCGTGCGGTTTATGCTGGGACCATCGGAAAGCTGCTGCCCTTTGCGCTGGTTATCGGATTGAGTTCCCATGCAAGCTATCCTTATGAAGGTGTCAGCGCGCAGGCGATGGCCGCTAGCATTCTGGCGCGCTTTGAAGGCAATGCAGCGCTTGCCGATCGCGATGAAAATGATATCTCGCCGCCACCGATCTGCCTTGAGGCGAAAGACCTCCGCGATGGCTATGAAGTGACGACGCCGGAGCGCTTCTGGATCGCACTTAACTGGCTTTACCACGCCATGACTGCCGACGAGCTGTTCAGCCGTTTCCAAAATGAAGTGCTGGCGGGCGCGAAAGAGGCTGTCGAACGCTTTGCAGCACAATCAGAAGCTTTCGGCCAGTTGATCGGCAAGCGTGCAGGCGCAATTCCGGCTGCACCAAAGCTCATCACTTTCGAGCAGTTGCGTGCAATGGCTGCCGTTGTTGCTGGTGAACAGTTTGAAGCGCTTTACAGTGCGCAGGAAAAGCGTCTTGCCGATATCGACAATCCGCTATCGGTCAGCCGTCAGTTGACCGAGTGGCTTGTCGGCGTTGCGCATCTGTCAGGTCCGGCAGTTGTGGTTGGTTTTGCAGGTCTGCATTATCCGGCAAGCCATCTCGACGATGCTCAGGCCAATGATCGCGCTTTTAAGCAGGCTATCGACACAACGATGCAGACTTTTGCGGCCTTCCCGGATCAGTCGCTTGTCTGGAAGCCGCATTTCCAGGGCATCTCAGACATGAGCTTCCTGGGGCAGGCAACGCTTGGTCAGGACATCGTGTCGAACAATACACCTGTTGCCCGCCTTGTCGATCATCCAGCGGGCGACGCTTTGCGTTTTCCGGTGGTTAATATCGGCCCATGGGGACGTGAGTTCCATCAGAAGCTGGAGCGCGTACACGCGCCTTATGCCTTTGAAGTGTTGCCGCAGATCGTTTCGATGATCGCGGAAAATTTCCTCGTAACCAAGGCCTGAGCCAGCAGCGCTCTGCTGAAATATGTTGGATAAAGGTTCATATCAATGACCAATGAAAAGCTGAACATTGTTCCCTTCGTCAGTGTCGATCACATGATGAAGCTCGTGCTCACCGTGGGTGTCGAAACCTTCCTCAAGGAGCTGGCCGAGGTGATCGAGGAAGATTTCCGCCGTTGGGAGCAGTTCGACAAGACGCCGCGCGTCGCTTCGCATTCTGATGAAGGCGTCATCGAGTTGATGCCAACGAGCGATGGCACGCTTTATGGCTTCAAATATGTGAACGGCCATCCGAAGAACACCAGGGAAGGTCGCCAGACCGTCACCGCCTTTGGTGTGCTGGCCGATGTTGGCAATGGCTATCCAATGCTGCTGACCGAAATGACGATCCTGACGGCATTGCGCACGGCGGCTATGTCGGCGGTTGCTGCGAAACATCTTGCCCGACCTGATTCAAAGACCATGACGATTATTGGCAATGGCGCACAGAGCGAGTTTCAGGCGCTGGCGTTCAAAGCTATTCTGGGGATCGAAAATCTGCGTCTGTTTGATATTGATCGCTCGGCAAGTGAACGTTGCGCACGCAATCTGAGCGACAATGGCCTTTCGATTACGATCCACGCCACTTCGCAGGAAGCCGTTGAAGGTGCCGACATCATCACGACTGTCACAGCCGACAAGCAATATGCGACCATTCTGAGCGACAACATGGTTGGACCCGGCGTGCATATCAACGCAGTTGGCGGCGATTGCCCTGGCAAGACTGAGCTCAACAAGGATATCCTGTTGCGCTCCGACATTTTTGTCGAGTACCCGCCGCAGACCCGCATTGAAGGTGAAATCCAGCAGCTTGAAGCCGATTATCCGGTCAAGGAACTATGGGAAGTTATCACGGGTGCTGTTGCAGGCCGTGCATCAGACCGTGCCATTACCTTGTTTGACAGTGTCGGTTTCGCAATCGAAGATTTTTCTGCGCTGCGTTATGTGCGCAGCAAACTGCAGGAAACAGGTCTCTATGTCGAACTCGACATGCTTGCTGACCCGGATGAGCCGCGCGATCTCTACGGTATGCTGCTCCGGTGTGAAAAGGCACTGAAAAAAGCGGCCTGATTATTGGCAAGGCCGGTGGCGGGAACCACCGGCCCTTTTATACGCTGCTGAGCAGGATGCTGGTTTCACTGTTCAGCACGCCTTCGATTGTTCGCACTTCGCGCAAGACGCGATCGAACTCATGAAGGCTTTCCGCATGGATTTCTGCCACCAGATCCCACGATCCATTGGTCGTATGCAGGGTGCGTATCTGCGGCAGTCCGCGCAAGAGCTTGATGACTTTGGTCGTTGATCGGCCTTGCACCTCAATCAACATGATCGCGTGCACCACACCATCATCGTAATCCTGCCGAACCCGGATCGTGAAGCCAAGTGCGGCACCTGTTTCGAGCAGGCGGTCGAGCCGTACCTGAACTGTGCCGCGTGAAACGCCAAGGATTGTAGCCAGTTTCGAAAGCGGCGCGCGTCCGTCCTCCCGCAGAATGGCAATGAGTTTATGATCCAGTTCATCAAAAATATGCATAGCATTTTTTACATTCTGACTGTGCAAATTGCCAGAATTTTTACAAATGACCCAGCAGTTTTACAGTTTTAACTGACTTTATGCCATCTTACTCTGCTTCTCGAAGTGCTGATGGAGGAGAGTGTGAGCATGTTTGAGAGCCGACAAAGTGGCCTGATAGAGCAACTCAAATTCTTGCTGAATTCGTTTCCGTTGGTGAAGCGATAGGCGCTTTACATCTTTGTTTTTACGCATGTCTTTTGCGGCATGCTTTAGCAGTGAGAATAGTCTGAGAATGAGCGGACCATCTGTCCAGAGCCCAAAATCGGTCGTTATGATCCGACCGCACCACTTCACCCCCAATGCGCAGACCGCAAAGGACAATGCGTTTCAGTCCGTTGATGAGCGCCGCTCTGCTGAGATGGTTGCAAAAGCAGCCTTCGACGAAGTGACGGACATGGCCGAGGGATTGGCCGATGCGGGCGTGACGGTGCATCTCTTTGAAGACGAAACCCACGCGCTGCCTGATTCCGTTTTTCCAAATAACTGGTTTTCCACCCATTCGGGCGGACATGTCGCTATTTATCCGATGTTCTCGGAAAGCCGTCAGAAAGAACGTCGTCCCGACGTCATCGAAATGTTGAAGCGTGATTATCGCGTTCAGGATGTCATTGATTATTCGGGTCTCGAGCGCGATCACTTCTATCTCGAAGGCACGGGTGCCATGGTGCTCGACCATATTGGACGTGTTGCCTATGCAGCCCGCTCCAACCGCACCAACGAAGTTGCGCTTGAGCGTTTCTGCACGCATTTCAATTTTGAGCCGATGGTATTCGATGCGCTCGATTCGTCAGGCAAGCCGATTTATCACACCAATGTTCTGATGTGCATTGGCACTGATTACGCGTTGGTCGGCACCGATATGATTACCGATCCGGCCCGTCGTCAGGAGATCGTCGATCGCCTGCAGGAAACAGGCCGCACAGTTATTCATCTCACCGCTGAACAGATCGGCGAATTTGCCGGTAATGCCATTGAGCTTGAAGGCCGGGATGGCCGCGTTCTGGCCCTTTCTGCCCGCGCTTTTGCCGCTTTAAGCAAAGCCCAGATCGAGACAATCGAGCAGACTGCAAAGCTTTTGCCTTTCGCTGTGCCGACGATTGAGCTGGCAGGTGGATCGGTACGCTGCATGCTCGCAGGCATTCATCTCTCACGCCGCACAACAAACGGCACACATTTGCTTTACGCAACAACAAGAGCCGGGTAGATAGGCTCCAGCTAAATTGAGGGTAACCTTTCATGTCTTCTAACAGACCCGTTTATGAGTTTAATTCGATCATCGTCCGTGAACCTTCGCGCTCGGTGGTAAATGGCCTTCGCGCGCTGGATACCGGCAACCCGACCTATGAAGGCGTGAAGGCTGAGCACGATGCTTATATCGCTGCCATGCGCGCCGCAGGCGTAGAGGTTACGATCCTTCCAGCACTTGAAGATTTCCCAGATTCCATTTTCGTCGAAGACCCGGCACTCGTCTTCACCGAAGGTGCAATTCTGCTCCGTCCAGGTGCGCTTACGCGCGTTGGTGAAACAGCTGTCATCGAACCGACGCTGCGCCAGATGTTTGATACGGTTGTTGAACTGCCGGAACCAGGCTTTGCTGATGGCGGCGACGTTCTGACGACACAGAAGAGTGTCATGATCGGCCTTTCCGCCCGTACCGACAAAGCGGGCGCAGCAGCACTTATCGCCAGCCTCGATAAGATTGGTCGCAAGGGTGAGGTTGTCTCGACCCCTGAAGGCGTCCTTCATTTCAAAACCGACTGCTCGCTGGTCGATGAAGAAACCGTTCTTTCCACGAGCCGTCTCGCGAAGTCCGGCGTATTTTCTGGTCTTCGCCAGCTGATCGTTCCAGAAGGTGAAGAAGCTGCTGCCAATGCGCTGCGCGTCAATGACGTCGTGATGGTTGGCTCCGATTTCCCACGCACCATCGAGTTGCTGGAGAAGAGCGGTTATAACGTGGTTCCGCTCAAGACCACGGAGATCGGCAAGATCGATGCTGGCCTCTCCTGCATGTCGCTTCGCTGGTATCGCAAGTAATTCTGACGGCTCAGGGGCATCCGCTCCTGAGCCGTTTTTGTATGCGCATTCCCTGTGCTTGCTATCATTACAGGCAAGCCAACAAAAATATAAGGAGAACGGGAACATGGTGGATTTTAAAGGGAAAATTGCTGGTGCGATCGCACTTGCTGTATTGGCCAGCGGTGCTGCTCAGGCTGAAGGAAAGCTTCGTCTGGGTATGACGCCAGAGCCTTATATGCCTTTCACGCAGGTCAATGCGGCTGGTGAATGGGAAGGGCTGGAAGCAGACCTTTCACGCGCTTTGTGCGAAAAGCTCGCAGACAAGTGCGAATTCAAGTCGATGGCATGGGACGGTCTCATTCCGTCGCTCACCGAAAACAAGGTCGATTTCATCATCGGTGCTTTCTCCGTGACTGATGAACGCCGTAAGGTCGTCGATTTCAGCACGCCGTACTACACTGAAGGTACGGTCGTCGCTGGCGCCAAGTCGGATACAGATAAGGTTGGCACTGTCGCAGCAAGCGACGGTTCCGGTGAAGTCGTTGATCAGGCAGCGCTCTCAGGCAAGATCGTCGGTGTCCAGACATCGAGTGTCCAGTCGGCTTATATGACCAAGTATCTGCCAGATGTTTCGATCAAGAGCTATGACACGGCTGATAACTCGGTTGCCGATCTGGTTGCGGGTCGCGTCGATTATGTTCTGGCACCAGATCTTTTCGTTCAGAACTTCCTGAAGACGTCGCAGGGCGAAGACTACGAGGTCAAGCTCGTGACGCCTAAGAGCGTCGTACTGGGCGAAGGCGTCGCCTATGCAGTTCGTAAGGGCGACACAGCAACGCTTGAAAAAGTCGATGCAGCCCTTGCTGAACTCGACAAGGACGGCACTCTCAAGTCGCTGGTCGACAAGTGGATTTTTGAGAAGAAGTAACTCGATCCAATGCGAACGCCGCCAGCGGCGTTCGCTCATCGAGGTGCTGTGACCTCCACATTTCACAAAATGCTTTGCGCTTTTCATAAAATGGAACGGTAGCAGACCGCAGCTCATAAGAGTTGTACCGAGCAGTCGTTCTATAAAGCGCTGGGCTTTTTTGATCGGATTAATCTGCATGGATTCTTATTGGCAACTGTTGGCCTGGGGAAGTGAGGGCTGGGGAGACGAGTTCGCGCATGGGCTTATGATGACCTTGCAGGTCTCGGCCGTAGCATTCGCAGTCTCGTTTCTTTTCGGGCTCACTGGTGCCTCCGGTAAGCTTTCGCGTAATCGCTATACAAAAGCGATCGCAGATTTTTATACGACTGTGGTTCGCGCCCTGCCTGAACTGCTCGTTATCCTGCTGTTGTATTTCTCCGTTGCGACGGGTGCCGAACACCTTCTGAAAGCAACAGGCCTTGTTGGAAACGATTTCCAGTTCAGCGCCTTCTGGGCTGCGATCATTGCACTGGCTTTCGTCAATGGTGCGTTCATGACGGAAGTGCTGCGCGCTTCCTATCTTGCCATTCCACGCGGTCAGATCGAAGCTGCTCTCTCCATCGGAATGCGCAGACGCCAGATATTCACCCGCGTCACCTTCCCGCAAATGATGCGTCATGCGGTGCCCGGCATCGGCAATCTGTGGTTATCGATCACCAAGGAAAGCGCGATCATATCGGTGTTGGGTTCGTTCCATGAACTCCTTTACACCGGCTATCGTGCAGCTGCCTCCACCAAGCAGTACATCTTCTTTTATGGCCTCACGGCATTCCTGTTTCTGGCGATCACGCTGGTCTCGGTCATTGTGATTGCGCAGCTTGAAAAGCGCCTTAGCCGGGGGCACGGATAATGGAAACGATTACAAAAATCGTTGAGTTCCTACCGCCTCTCATCAAGGCAATGCCGCTTACGCTGCTTTTGACGGCGACCGCAGGTGTTATTGGTCTCATTTTCGGTACGCTTAGCGCGCTGGCACGGCTTTCAAACAGCCGCATTCTGAAATGGCCGGCTTTTGTCTACACGTTCATTTTCCGTGGCACGCCGCTTCTGGTTCAGCTTTATCTGATCTATTACGGGCTTGGGCAGATCCTGCCGGGCACATGGGTCAGACACAGCTTCCTCTGGCCATATATGCGTGATGGTCTTTGGTATGCGGTGTTTGCGCTGAGCCTCAATCAGGGTGCTTATAATGCCGAGGTTATTCGCGGCGCTATCAAGTCGATTCCGCGCGGTCAGATTGAAGCGGCACTTTCCATCGGCATGAGCCGGTTCAAGATTTTGCGCCGCATCACCCTGCCGCTGGCCTTCCGTCATTGTATGCCGGTTCTGACCAGCGATCTGATCATCCTGCTCAAATCCACCTCGCTCGCTTCCACAATCACGATCATGGAAGTGATGGGAACCGCACGCGCATTACAGCGCAGTTCCTTGTCGATCTTTGAGCCGCTGATCGCGGCAGGCATTCTCTATTTCACAGTTGTGTTCATCCTCACCCGGATCATGAACGGGGTCGAACGGCGCATGAGTGGCTCACGCGCCTCGATGGTCTGATCTGTTTCAGGAGCAATTCAAAATGACTTCCATGGCACTGGCCGTCAAAAATATTCACAAGAGCTTCGCAGGCGTCGAAGTTCTCAAAGGCATCTCCTTTGAAGCGAAGAAAGGCGATGTCATATCGCTGATCGGCAGCAGTGGTTCTGGGAAGAGTACATTGCTGCGCTGCATCAACTATCTGGAAACACCGGATGAAGGCGAGATCGCGGTTGCGGGTGAAGTGATCCGCACCAAGATCGGGCGCGATGGAAAATCGCATGCCGCCGACCCGCGTCAGCTTGAACATATCCGCACTCGTCTCGGCATGGTTTTTCAGAGCTTCAATCTCTGGTCTCATCGCACCATCCTTGAGAATATCATCGAAGGACCGATCCATGTTCTGGGCATGTCGAAGGCGGAGGCGCTGGCCGAGGCCGAAGTTCTGATGGAAAAGGTGGGCATCACGCCTAAGCGCGATCAGTATCCGAGCCAGCTTTCCGGTGGTCAGCAGCAACGTGCCGCGATAGCGCGCGCGCTCGCAATGAAGCCTGAAGTGATGCTGTTCGACGAACCGACTTCCGCACTTGATCCAGAGCTTGTGACGGAAGTGCTGCAGGTTATCAAAAAGCTTGCCAAAGAAGGCCGGACAATGGTGATGGTGACGCATGAAATGGCGCTGGCACGCGAAATTTCGAGCGAAGTCATCTTTCTGCATCAGGGACTGGTTGAAGAGCGCGGTTCGCCTGATATCGTGATGCGCAATCCGCAGTCACCGCGTTTGCGCCAGTTCCTGCATATGAGTTGAGGGGGAGATCATGACGGACAATAAACTGAGTGCATTCGGCGATGAACTGAAAGCTATCCGCAGACATCTGCATAGTATTCCGGAGCTGGGCCTGGAGGAAGTTGAGACTTCCGATTATATCGCCTCGACGCTCGAAAAATGGGGCTATGAGTTAAGTCGTGGCCTTGCGAAGACTGGCATCGTTGCCTCTTTGCGCCGTGGCAATTCAAACCGTTCCATCGGTTTCCGCGCTGATTTTGATGCGCTGCCAATTCTGGAAGAAACTGGCCTGCCTTATGCGAGCAGGAACGCAGGCAAGATGCATGCGTGTGGCCATGATGGCCATACGGCAATGCTGCTGGGTGCTGCGTGGTCGCTTGCGCAGGATCAGGATTTTTCGGGAACCGTTCATTTCATCTTCCAGCCTGCCGAAGAAAACTTCGGTGGTGCGCAGATCATGATTGAGGAAGGGCTGTTCGAGCGCTTTCCTTGCGATCAGGTTTTTGCCCTGCATAACTGGCCGGGTCTTCAAGCTGGCAAGTTTGCCTCGAAGGCCGGTCCGATTGCGGCGTCCATCGATGCTCTGACGCTGACGGTCAAGGGCAGCGGCGGGCACGGGGCAGAACCGGAAAAAACCGTTGATCCGATCATTGTGGCCTCAAGCATCGTGATGGCTTTGCAAACAATCGTCGCCCGTAATGTTTCGCCGCATCAGGCAAGTGTCATCACAGTTGGCGCATTTAATTCCGGTGCAGTGTGCAACGTTATTCCCGATACGGCCAAGCTTGAAATCTCGATGCGTGCGACGGATCCGGCTATCCGCAAAACTTTGCGCGATAAGGTCGAGCAGGTGGCAAAGATGCAGGCGGCAAGCTATGGTGCTGATGTCAGTTTCGATTGGATGACCGGCTACCCGGCAACCATCAATGATGCGGCCGCATTCGAGCAGGCGAAGGCCACGGTGACGCAGCATTATGGCCAAGATGCTTTTGAAGAACTGGATAAGCCATTCATGGGCAGCGAAGACTTTTCCTTCATGCTGGAAAAGACTGCTGGTGCCTATCTCCTGATCGGAAATGGCGAAAGCTCCGGCTTGCATACGTCGAAGTATAATTTCAATGATGAAATACTGGAGCGCGGCGTATCCTTCTTCCATAATCTGGCTAAGGACAGCCTGAAGGTCTAGATTTCAATGAGAGGCGCGGGTTTCTTGCGCCTCTTTTCCGAAAACCGCTTCACACTTTTCGGGATGCGGTTTGGTTTCAGAGGGAAATGCGCTTCAAATCCTTGTCGAGAGCGAGAAGCTCGGGCAGGGGCGTTCCAGAGCCAAGGTTTGGTGCAGCGCGTCCCATCACATCGGCGGGCACGACGCAAGCCGCGCGGATGGCCTCTTCAAGCGGCACACCGACTTGCTGAACCAGATTGGCAAGACAGCCAACCATATCGATATGGGCGCCTGCAAGAGAACCGGCTGCATTGACGAGTGCGCCATCGCGCACTTCGATTTGTTCGCCGTAAAGCTCGAAATGATCCGGCCCCCCAATTGTGGACATGGCGTCAGATACAAGGAACATGTGGTCACGCTTTGGCCGTGCACGCCATGCAATGCCGACCATTTCCCATGTCACATGATGTCCGTCGACAATGATGCCGATGAAAGCGTCGCTGCCAATTGCAGTGCCAACCACGCCCGGCTCACGCGAGGTCATTGGCGGCATGGCATTGTAGAGATGGGTAAAGCAGCTGATGCCGGCTTCAAGCCCTGCTTTTGCCTCAGCGGTCGTGCCATTGGTATGGCCTGCCGAAACGACTACACCCATATCGACGATCTGGCGAATGGTGTCGCTTGGCACCATTTCGGGCGCAAGCGTGAGCATCACCGGCACATCGGCCTTGCGCAGAATTTTCAACGCTTCAAGCGTGGATGCATCCATAGGGCGGATGAATTCGACCCGATGCGTGCCCTTGCGGACAGGATTCAAATGCGGGCCTTCGATATGCAGGCCGAAGAAGCCGTCCATTTCCTTGCATTCGACGGCGGCATGAGCCGCCTGAATGATACGCTCCGGTTCACAGGTGATCAGCGTCGGAAGTACCCAGCCGGTGCCGCGTTTGCGCAGCGTCGTAATGATATGCGCAATGCCTTTCGCGCTGGTGTCCGAATTCAGCATGACGCCGCCCGCACCATTGACCTGCAAATCAATGCAGGCAGGCATCAGGACATGTGGCGTCAAGTCCGGGGTCTCATTCGATTTGCGCGGACGCAGGCGGTGGATAGCCGCAGTGCCGATCTCGGCCACGAGACCAGTCTGAAGCTGTCCGTTCAGAAACACATAATCGGGGGCGACAAGACGGTTCATTGGCGTGCTCCTGCCTTGTTGAGGGCGTAAAGCGCAACGCCGCGTGCACCCGAACTGTCGCCGAAACGTGCAGTCCTGATGGCGGGTATGCGGGTTGGACCAAGCTTTTGCTTTTCGAATGCTTTCGATACGCGTTCGGAGACGCCATCCATGTTGGAAAGACCGCCACCAAGCACAATGCAATCGGGGTCGACAACCATCTGCATGGTCAGAAGCGATTCCGCCATCAGTTCGGCCCAGTCATCGAGAACCTGTTCTGCCGCAGCGTCCCCGTTAGATGCACGCAGTGTCAGTTCCTGATTGGAAATTGTCTCGCCAAGTTTGATCTTTGCAATATCGGCAAGACCTGTGCCGGAAACGTAGCGCTCCATGCAGCCCGTCTTGCCGCAACCGCAAGGGATCAAGGGCAGGTTCTGCTGGCTTAAAATACGTGCTGGCATGCCCGTATGACCGATTTCCAGTGCCAGGCCATTATAGCGCGGCGGAATATCGCCATTAATCACAAGTCCAGCACCCATGCCGGTGCCGACAATGAGACCAATCACAACGTCGCCGCCTTCGCCTGCGCCGCCATGCACTTCCGAATAAGCGAAAGCCATACAGTCGTTCATCAGCGGGAAGCTGCGTCCAAAGCGCGCCAAGAGTGCTGCACCCACATCACGACCGGTGATCGGAATATTGGAGGCAAAGCCGTGGCCAGTGGCTGGATCGATCCAGCCGGGCAGGCTTATACCAACAGGCAGTTTCGGATTGTCTGCAGTTTCGATCAGCCATTCAATCTGCGTCGAAAGCCCATCGATAAAGGCTTCAAAATCGCCGATAGGTGTCGGAATCCGTCGCGTCCGAACGGTTTCCATATTCGCGTCGAACAGGCGGCCCTCAATTTTGGTGCCGCCCAGATCAATGGCGCCGCAGATCATGCTGACCTCATGCTTCATGCTTTAAAGGGGTAAATCTTAACCCCGGAAACGACACGTGTCAGGTTGCCTTGATCGATAAATGGATTGTCGATGTTGAGATCGAGTTCCGCTGACCAGCGGGCAGACCAGATTTGCGCCAAAAGCACATAAAGCACAGCATCCCAACGGCTGTCACCCCGATGATTGGCACCAGTCAGCTCAAGCGGCAGGTCACAGCCTTCACCGCCAACAGTTGTAACCGTTGTGAGCGGGAACTGCTGAGCGATTTCATGCGCGATATCGAGATCGTAGCGTGCGGTATGCTGATCCGGATGGATGAAGACCACGACGCGAGTGTTGCCAACGACTGAAGCCTTCGGGCCGTGACGGAAGCCAAGCGTGCTGTCCCAATTGGTCATGACCTGCCCTGCGGTCAGCTCCAGCACCTTGAGCGCGCTTTCACGTGCGACGCCGGTCAGTGCACCCGAACCAAGGAAAATGGCCCGTTCAGGATGCGGTGCGGGAGTTGCGTCAAGCTGGGCGATTGCCTTTGCAGCTGCAGCCGAAAGGTGGCCAAGTTTTGCGCTCACATCAGCCGTATCGTCGATGCAGGCGAGCGCCGACAGAAGCATGGTGGTATAACTCGAAGTCATAGCAAAGGCACGATCATGGGTTGCTTCAGGCAACACAATGACACGTTGTTCACCCGGACCTTTTGCCGGACGGACGGCCAATGCGCTTTCACCATTGCAGGTGATGTTGAGGCGATGGACTTTAGGGAAATGCTCATCCAGCAGGTCAAGCGTTGCGATGGTTTCCGAGCTGTTGCCGCTACGGCCAAACTGCACGACGAGGAGTTCTGCATCGTCGGAAAGCGTTTCAGACGGATTGGAAACGATATCGGTGGTCGCAATAGCTGCCAGTGAAATTGCGCCAGTCTTTGCCGAGGCCAAGGCCTGACCGATAAAGGCCGACGTGCCTGCACCACTGAACACGATATGTTTGATGCCCTTGGCGGCGATCCATTCACGGATTTCAGCCGACTGCGCGGCAAGCGGCTCTGCCCATGCCTGCCAGATACCCGGCTGCGCATGAATTTCCTGCCAGGTGTGGCTTGTTTCCAGCTTAGTCATTAACGCCGTCCTCTTGAGTACTGATGACACGCACGCCACGTTCGCGGATGCGGTTGGCTATTTCATGGTTCGGCTCAAGATCGGTCACGATTGCTGAGATCCGATCCATTGCGCAAATACGATGCAGTCGTGGTTTGCTGAATTTGGTCTTGTCGGCCAGCACAATAACGCGGCCCGAAGCCTCAATCATTGCACGGTTCTGATGGGCTTCGTCTTCAAGAAATGTGCTGACGCCGGTTTCCGGATCGACACTGTCGGCACCCATGACGAAAGTGTCGAAACGCATTTCAGAGAGAGCTGCATCAACCAGTCGTCCGGTCACGGACATGGTTTCGCGGCGAATGCTGCCACCGGTCAGCATCACCTGATGCTGCTTGTGGCTGAGCACAGTTTGCGCGACATCAAGACTGCGGGTCATGATGACAAGCGGCGCAAGATTGCCAAGATGCGCTGCAAGACGTTCAGCGCTGGAACCATTGTCAAAGAGTACAGACGTATCGCCTTCAAGCAGGTGAACTGCCTTACGCCCGATCATATCCTTGGCGTCGAAGTTAACCGCGCGTCGATCAACCGGATTGGATTCAACGCCAAATGGTGTGAGGGCAGGTTTTTGGGCAAGCGACAAAGCGAGATCGATACGAAAATCGGCAAGACCGGCATAGCCAAAGCGCTGACAGAAACGGATAAGGGTCGGCTCCGACGTGCCGAGCTGGTTGCACAACTCGCGCGCCGTGGAGCGGATAAAGCCGACCGGATCAGTTTCGATCAACCGGCATATGCCGCGCAGCTTCGGAGTGAGGTCCGGTGCCGCAGCCTGCACAGTCTGATAGAGATCCTCGGTCGGTTGCAACTCATACCCTTCCCAAAACGTGTTCCCAGTTTTGGGTGACATGCTTCTGCGCCAGTTTTTTATTTGAAAGAATTTTTTACTTCAACACAAATATTGCGTTCCAAATGTCTATTTAAACGTAAATTTTGTTAGCTGCGCTGAAGTGTTGCGCGCAATTCTGCGACTTTGCCCGCGGCTGTTCGGGTGGCACCGGGAGCGGCGAAGCCGAAATGCAACAATGTCGGATCGGCAGTCAGCGGTGCACTACATGACGCGTGGATTTCGGTGATATCTGGCAGGGCCGCAAGGATTGTGGGTAGCGTGTCGATATTAACGCCAGAGCCTGGCATGATGACGATCTCGTCTCCGGCTACTTTTTGCATCGTCGCCAATCTTTCCAGACCGGATATGGCTTTTTGTGCACCACCGGAAGAGAGAATGCGGCTAATGCCAAGTCGTTTGGCAATTTGCACCGCTTCCACGGCATCTGGTGTCAGATCGATTGAGCGGTGTAGCGCGATATCAAGGCCATCCGCTGCTTTGACCAGTCGTTGGAGCGCAGATTGGTCGAGTCTGCCATCGGGCAGATTGGCGCCAATCACCACACCGGCGAGGCCAAGGGTGCGTGCTGCCGCAATCTCGGCTTCCATGATCTCCAATTCAACTTCGGTCCAGATGAAGCTTCCCGCGCGTGGGCGTATCATCACCATGATCGGAATAGGAGCTTTTGCGGAGAGCTGCATGAGGCCAATGGATGGCGTCAGTCCGCCAATGGCAAGTGCCGAGCAGAGCTCGATACGATCAGCGCCGCCTTCGATTGCGGCGGCCAAGCCTTCCGCATCATCGACACAGACTTCCAGCAATATTCTATTCAAGCACATTCTCACTTTGTCAGTTTGTTTGTGCTCGACCTTAGTCAGAACCGCCACACCAGCCAAGCCTGTAATCGCTCGCATGGTGGTTACAGTTATGACTGAACTACTCTATAGCATGTCGCCCAAAAGTGGGAACCGGTTTTGGGATAAAGACATGCTTGAAAACAAAGACTTAAAGCGTGTCACATGGATATGATAAAATGCGACACGCTTTAGCCGAAGTTGCGCTTGTCTGACGGATAGCTGTAATAAAGTGGAAAAATCAGCCCATAAGGAATGATAGCGATTTCCGTTGCAGGTTCTCGTTCGGGGCCTTTATAGGCCCCGGACCGGTTTTGTCGTCTGGCTTGGCTTTCACTGGACAGGGCAACAATAATCGATCCCCAGACAATGAAGGGAAGCAAGGCTATCGCGATATAAACATAGCTTGTGTAATCCATCCCACCATGATGACCCGGCTTATTTGGCTGAACAAGAAATCCGCTTCTCAAAGGCAGATCGTTTTTAGCTTTGTTTTCTCAAATCTTCTGCTGGCAGCTATTCAGCGGCAACCATGGCAACGCCCGCGTCGATCGTGAAATGGGTTGGACGCAGCGAGAGATAGCCATTGCGGATTTCAAGAACATGCGAATAGACGCTTTCGCCGTTTTCCAGTGTCGGCAGCTTTTCTTCATGCATGATGCTGATGACGATGGCGTCGGGGCAACGTGTCTTGAGTGCGGTGTGAAAACGCAGTTTTGATGCAGGGTCAAGCGCGCCTGTAGCTTCATCAAGATAGATGATTGCAGGCTTGTGCAGCAGGATGCGCGCCAGCACCAGCTTCTGCTTCTGTCCGCCTGAAAGCACCATGTCCCATGGAGAGCCGTCGGCATCTGGATCGTTCATGCGTTCGATAAATTCGCCAAGCCCTGCTTCATGGAGAACCACAGCGATAGACAGATCGTTGAAGTCGTTCGCGTCATCCGGGAGGCAGACAAGCTGCTTGAGCGACACGGACGGAAACTTGGCTTCCTGCGGCGCATAAACCGACTTAGCCTTCTGCGGATAGATGATATCGCCAGTGCCATAAGCCCAAAGCCCGTTGAGCGCCTTGATGAAAGAGGTTTTACCTGAACCGGATTCACCGCGCATATAGACCCAGTCACCGCTGCGGATATTGATCACACCGGAACGCAGGAAAGGTGCTTCACTGTCAGGTCCCTGCATCAGCGTGAGGTTGCGAACAGAAAGACCAAAACGAGGATGCTGCTTGGAGAAGGTGAAGCGGTTGACGCCAGAACTTGCGTAAAACTCGCTCGGTTCCTGAACATTGTCGATAGCTTGCGCAAGACCTGTAACGCGACCGGCATTGGCGCGCAGATTGGCAATCGCTGGCATGACCTGAATGAACCACGAGCAGTCATTGATCATGGCGGCTACAAGCTCAGCGCCTGTAACATAATTGCGGAAGCTGACAGCGCCGCTCATATAGGGCACGAGGCCCGGAATATAAGCGATGATCCGGTTCGACATGAAGCCATAGGCCTGTGAGAAGGCGAGATAGGCGGCATCGAAACGATTGAGCTTGTTCCATGTGCCATCAACATCCTTGTAAAGACGCTTGTTGACGGAACGCTGCACAGCTTCGCCTTCAGAAGCCGAAATCTGGAAGCTGCGACGCAGAAGTGTCGTCCACTCACCACGATAGGAGCCTTCTGCTTTCTGCATGCCGAGGTTGAGGCGTTCAAGCTGACGGCCGATCTTGATCGCGATCAGCGTGCCAATCGGTACATAAATAATGATTGCCGTGAAGGCGAGAATGGCACCGCCATAGGAGCCAAGGAATTCCAACCCGGTTACTTCGGTGGAGATTTCGAGCAGCTTCTGCCCGACAAAAAATGCGGAAAGCACCACGCCGACAACACCCATGACAAGGCCAATGGCCCCGCCCGTCATGCCTTTGATGGATTCCTGCAAACGCTGGTCGACATTGTCGGGAAGGTTTGCGCCTTTCCCCTGCTGCAGATGAAAATGCGTGTGATTGCTATCAAGCAGAGCGCTGGAGAAGCTGTCGTTAAGCCACTTGCGCCATTTGCGATGCAATGTCGTGGACAGGAGGTGCCGAAAGCCGACCAGCATCACATCCTTGGCCAGCATCAGCAGGATCAAAATGCCTGCATTCATGGCAATCGCCATCAGCGGATTTTGAACCGGTGCACTTTTGACATTGACGATTGAGTTCATCAGCAAGCCGGAGGCTTCGGCCACCCAAACGGTGGTCTTGCTGATAAAGGCTGTGAAGATGAAGATGGCAATCGTGAGGCTCCAGGCTTCCTTCCAGCGTTCGGATACCCAGTAGGCGCGCATAAGGCCCCAGAAAGATGTCATCTGGGACACGGCAGAGCTGTTCCTTGGCTGCAAGGATTGCTGATTTATCTGCCGTGTTGTTTCCAATATGCACCTCGTATCGATATGGCCTGCCACTGCGATTGTAACGCTTTGTAACAGATTGCAACAAACTGTGGTTAACGAAGTGTTAATAGTCAACACAAATGGCGATCACATTTGCAGGCGTGTTTTGAAACACATCGCAAGGAGCTGAAATCATTGTGCTAATGAGAACGACCAATTTGTGTGAAATCCGGGTTTTACGCATGGTGTTGCGTGCGGGTCACGCTCATTCTGGCGTACAATTTCGAGAATTTGCCGAAGCAGCATCTCGCAAGTCAACGCAAATCAGTATCATTTCGTGATCGGGAGCCGTCCAATAGTCAGGCTTATCGTGATATCTGACTGTCATAATCAACTATATTAAATGTGTTTGATCCCAATCAAAGAGATTGAAAGAGAGTCGGTCTAAATCTCCATCAGCGCGGTTCTTCGGGCACCATCGTGATGCCGCAGAAACCGGCCTATGGAGATGAAATTAGATGCGTAAGTTTGCTATCCCGTTCGCAGCATTCGGACTTTGCTTTGCGATGGCTGCTCCCGCTTTGGCCGAGAATATTGAGGTTCACATGCTCAATAAGGGTGCTGAAGGTGCAATGGTTTTTGAGCCTGCCTACATCAAAGCCAATCCCGGTGACACGATTACCTTCGTTCCAGTCGACAAGGGACACAATGTCGAGTCGATCAAGGACATGATCCCCGCAGCTGCGGAAAAGTTTAAAAGCAAGATCAACGAGAACTATGTTCTGTCCGTCACTGAGCCAGGTGCGTATTTCGTCAAGTGCACGCCGCATTACGCCATGGGCATGGTCGCTCTGATCGTTGTCGGTGACAATCCGGCCAATCTTGAAGAGATCGTTGCTGCCAAAAAGCCAAAGCCCGTTCAGGCGCGTCTCGAAAAGGCCATTGCCAGCGCGAAATAATGGGCTTCAAATATGCAGCGGTGCTGCATAAATCCCCCTACCGCTAGAGCGCAGATATGCTTGATCAGAATAAATTGCGCTCTGGCTGCGGTTCCATGATGAGGACGTCATGACAATAAAGGAAGGCCTGCTGGCCACCCCCGCAGCCTCAATTGCCCAAACAGCCCCCACAGCAACGCCTCCCGAACGCCGTGGCGCGATTGCCCGCGGTTACAAAAAGACCGGCCCGGCAATCTTCAGCTATGGATTTCGCCCGTTCTTTCTGGGTGGGGCAATATGGGCCGTTCTGGCCATGCTGCTCTGGATACTCTCTCTCACATTCGGCCTGTCGGTTGGCGGCGCTTATGGTGCGCTCAACTGGCACGCTCATGAGATGGTGTTTGGCTTCTCATCGGCAATTCTCGCCGGATTTCTTTTGACTGCTGTCCCCAACTGGACTGGCCGTCTGCCCGTTTCAGGAACGTCGCTTGCCCTGCTTTTCGGTGTCTGGCTTGCTGGACGACTGGTCTTTCTGGTTCCCGACTTTGTTAATCTCTATGCTGCAATCGGTATCGAAAGTCTCTTTCTGCCTTTGCTTCTGTTTATCGCCTCACGAGAAATCATTGCCGGTCATCAGTGGAAGAACCTTAAGGTCCTGATTGGCGTCTCCATTGTCATGCTGGCCAATTTTTGTTTCCACTATCTGGCGATCACGAATGGCGATATTGCCGCTGCCAATCGCGCCGGTGTCAGTGCTTATGTCTTGTTGGTGATGCTGATCGGCGGACGGATTATTCCAAGCTTCACGCGCAACTGGCTTAATCGCATGGGCGCCAAGCGCTTTCCGGTGCCGTTCAATCGCTATGATGGCTTCGCCATTCTGGTCGGTGCCATTGCATGCGTGAGCTGGATTGCTGCGCCTGAACATTCATTGACCGCTATCATCGCAATCATTGCAGCGGTCCTGCATCTTGTGCGGCTATATCGTTGGCGCGGATGGAGCGTGGCGAAAGACAAGCTCGTGCTCATCCTGCACATTGCCTATCTCTTTGTGCCTGCGGGTTTTGTCGCCATATCGCTGGCAGCACTTGAACAGCTCAACCCTTTTTCGGCGCTGCATGTCATGACGGTGGGCGTCATCGGCTGCATGATGCTGGCGGTGATGACCCGCGCAACCCGTGGTCATACGGGTCGTGAACTGGTGGCTTCGCCCACAACCCAGATTGCCTATCTCTGTCTGATCCTTTCAGCTCTGACCCGTCCTTTTGCGGAGATGATGCCGAATTTCTTCCACACTTTCCTGGCCGCTTCAGCACTCTTATGGATGCTGGCTTTCGGGCTGTATGTTCTCGAATATGCACCCATGCTGATGACGAAACGACGCCAGCGTACTGAATAATGGCTGGTGAAAATAGGCCGCTGGAGCGCATCCCGAAAAGTGGGATGCCGCTCTAGTCATTTGCTTTTACGCATTTCCGAACGCAAAAACGCTACGCACTTTTGCTGGAAATGCTCTAAACGGCCCATTCCACATCGGTGGTAAACGCAATCGTCAGCCAGCGATCAGGGCCTTCGCCGCCAAGCGCATCGCCGATTTCGTCACGCAAAGCATCCCATTCTTCGAGCTTTCTTGCGGGCTGATCGGGTGGCACGATGAAGTAGAGTTCTATCTGCTTGCCACGCCCGACCTTGGCGACATAGGCACGATAAGACTTGAAGCCGTTGCGCTCCACGACGTGCTTTGCGACCTGATCCACATGCTGCTTGAGATCGATAGGTGTCACAAGCAACATGTCCGCCAGTGCCTGTTTGATCGTCCCAATCGGCATCGGAATGATGGCGATACAGACGAGGGCCAGCACAGCAGGGTCGATATACGGCGTTATCCAATGGAACTGAGTTCCCTGAATGGCGTAGCCTATCAGGAAGGCGATGAGCAGTGCTGCGGTAATACCGCCTGACATGATCCAGGCTTTGGTATCCAGCGCAATGAAATCGGATTTGAGCTTGCGGTTGGCACGGGTTTCAAGCCAGGCCATGCCGAGGCAGGCAATAAGAGCAACGACGGCATAGAAGATCGCGTAACTGAATTCGAGATCACGACCGCCATGCATCAGACTGCCGATGGCATTGATAAGCGCATATATTGCAACGCCGGTCAGCATAATGCCATTAAGGCCCAGAACCATAGGTTCAAGATGCCAGAAACCCATGGTGAAGCGATCACGCAATTTTCCGCTTGGAGGCTTTGGTAGTGCAGACAGTGCAATTAACCGGGCAACAACAAGTGCAAGCCCGCTCATGGCAGCATCTGCAAACATGTAAACACCGTCAAAGACAATAGAAAATGAACCAGACAAAAGGCCAAAGACGACGCCAAAGCCTGCAACAAAAATAGTAACTGCTATGGATATTTGAAGAATAGATTGTTCACTACGCAATTTTTACTCCGAATTGACACGCAGTACGCGGCAATAGACGTTGGGAGGAGAAATGCGATTGCCGGACTGCGGCTGAAATCTATAGGAATCTTCTTGAAGAGGCAAATCGGCCTCGGGGTAACTTATTCAGAATGAGAGCCCCCCGGTGGTTTTCCGGGAGACTCTTTGGTGAGATTACTGCGACTGCTGGTCCTTGACGAAGGTGTGATCGGTCTCACCCCTGAAGAAGTCACGCCCATAAATGAGCAAGCAGAGAACAACTCCTGTGGCAAAGGCCCAACCTGCACCACGCGTTGCAAGAACTGCACCCGTAACGCCAGCAATGCCGAGATCGCGCTGCGAACGGGCTTCCATCACGCCGATACGTACCGAAACATAACCTTGGATGAGCAATGTCAGGGTGAGCGCCACACCGAGGATCGGCTGCACGAGCGTCACGATTGGCATCAGGAACAGGCCCGTATTGGTGCCCCAGCGGAAAGATCCAGCGCCACCGAAGATCGAGTGCATCGACTTTTTGCCCTTGGAGAAGCGTTCGCAGATGACAACCTGCATCGCAGCCCATACGGGTCCGCACATGGTAACATCGGGGCCAAGTACCGACATGCCGGTGTTACGCATACCGAAAACAAGGTGAGCGCGATTGGCATTATAATCGATCTTTTCATCTGGACGATGAAGCTGTGCTTCTCCGAGGATCGACTTGGTTTTCAGTACGTCGCCAAAGAGAACGATATAGGTTGCGAGAACCGTTGGCAGAGCCGTCAGGAACATTGACAATGGCGGCAGGCCCAGACCAAAGACCGTGTACTCGCGCCAGAGTGTTGCGAAATCCGGAGACGAAATCGTCCACTGGAATTCAGGCCATTTGGCTTCGCCAAACAGTGGAGCGATGACAACGGCGAGCAGGATACACGGCAGAATGCCGAGTTTTCCAATCAGGCCGAAAATGCCACCTTTGCGCGACAGGCGGGCGAATTGCGGTGAGAACATCAGATAGAAGCAAAGGCCGATAGAGATCGCGATGGTGAACGGGAAAATATCGAAGTTGCCGCCGATCTTGAAGACGGAAATAACTGCTGCAAAGCCTGCGCCGATAATAATGCCGGATTTAATCGCTTGTGGAATGGCGGCAATAACGCGATTGGCGATGCCTGTAGCACCGATCAATATTGACAATAGTCCCAGGGTCATCTGGAAGGAAACAAGCGCGTGGATGCGCTCCGGACCTTCGGGGAAGGTGGCGCAATAGGCCATGATGAGCGGGACGGCGGGTGTAATCCAGCCCGGAACGACAGGGTCACCGAGCAGGTGATGCGTGAGGTAGAACAGGCCGTTGAGGACGACAACGGCTAGGGCCACTTCAAAGGGCATGCCCAGCAATTCAGCCATCAGCGGAATAGCGGCCAGATCGACCGCGCACATCAGAAGGCCCTGACAATAATCAGGCCACTCGAATTTATAATGAACGAAAGGCAGACGGATTTTGAACGGTCCGGCAGGCCAATATGGCTGCTCCTGACCGTCGATGCGTTCAGTGCTCAAGATTTTACTCCGAATAGACGAAACAGGGCTCCGGAAGAGCGGCTAATCAAGCCCACTCGTCCGGGATGCTGTTTTAAAAGAGGGTGTGTGCTCAGAATGCTTCGCGATAAAGCGCCAGCGCGTCAGCTTCGGTCACATCGACAGGGTTGTTACCCAGAAGACGTGTCTGAAGCATTGCATCTCGTGCCAACATTTCGAGGCTTTCTTCGGTGACATCAACGTCGCGCAGACGGCGCGGTGCGCCGGAGCGGTTCATCAGATCTTCCATATAATCAACGAAAGCAGCCGAACGTTCCTCTGTCGTGCCGTCCGATTTGCCAAGAAGCAGGTCGGCAAGTTCTGCGTAAAGCTCAGCAGCACCCGTCATGTTGAAGCGTAGGACCGGTCCGAGCATCAGCGCGTTTGAGAGACCGTGTGGCACATGATAGTGACCGCCAAGCGGATAGGCCAGGGCATGAACCGCGCCAACCGGCGAGTTCGAGAAGGCCTGACCGGCATAGTTTGCGCCAAGCAGCATGGCTTCGCGGGCGTGACGGTCCTTGCCGTTTTCGCAGGCTGCAACCAGATTGGCTGACAGCAGCTTCAGTGCTTCGCGCGCAAAAGCGTCGGAAAGCGGGTTCTTCTTGATACGGCTGGTGTAGGCTTCAATCGCGTGAACCATGGCGTCAATGCCGGTGGCAGCCGTGTGAAGCGCTGGCAGGCCGCAGGTCAGTTCTGCATCCAGAATGACGAAATCTGCATAAAGCTGGCGGGAGACGACACCCATTTTGGTGGTTTCGCCGGTGGTCAGGATCGTGATGTTGGTCACTTCAGATCCGGTGCCAGCAGTGGTCGGGATCTGAATCAGCGGCAGGCGCGTGCCCTGCACTTTGCCAATACCATAAAGCTCGGACAGTTCCTGCTCGGAGACGATAAGCACCGCAGCAAGCTTTGCAATATCCATAGAAGAGCCGCCGCCGAGGCCCAGCACGATATCGCTGCCGGCGGCCTTGGCCTGATCAACACATTCGAACAGAACCGATTCCGGCGGATCAGCAACGACGGCATCGAAAATGCTGATGCTGAAGCCTGCGTTTTCCAGCGAAGCGAGCGCTTCTTTGAGAACGCCAGCCTTGTGCAGGCCCTTGTCGGTTACGATGAGGATTTTGCGTTCTGAGAAACGTTCGCCCAGAACTTCGCCGAGACGCTTTGCAGCCCCCCACTCGACAAGCATTGAGCCGACCGTGTCGAACGAAAATGGCTTGATACCTATAGTCATTATTTCCACCCTTATTCAAATTTCCCCAGAGCCGAGGTCTCTCATTCCTCGCCGGCACAGAGGCGCTGGGTTTCAAGCGGTCCGGCTTTCGCGTAGAGGAAAGCCAGACCGACAGTTTTCCGATGCAGCCGGTGCATCGGTCGTCTGAAGAGATGCTTGGGAGGATCTCTTCTTAATTGTTCAATATATTGAACAATGTTCAGGATTTAATAAAGCGATACAGGAAATGAAGCGCGGCTGTCAATTTATCCCTTCGACGAACATCAGGGATTTTAATCAGTTCAATTGATGTCCGGGAGATGTCGTTTCGTAGGGCATTGATTTCGTTAAGCTCTTTGTCTGTCATCTCACACGGCTTTGTGAAGGCCTGGTATGCCCACGAGCAAATTCTCGGTACTGGACGGCTTGACGAAGTGAATTGTAAGCTCGGAAACATGACCGTTCATGCGAGCAAGGGAGGGCTTCATGGAAGTTACGATCATCACAGGCGCATCCGATGGCATAGGTGCCGAAACCGCGCGCCAGATAAGCATGCGTGACGGGAACAAGGCAGCGCTGGTTCTGGCGGCGCGTAACGTCGAAAAGTTGCAAGCGCTTGCTGCAGAAATAGAGCAGTCAGGCAGTAAAGTTCTGGTTGTTCCGACCGATGTTACGGATCGCAATGCCTGTATTGCCCTCATTGAAAAAACGGCTTCTTCTTTTGGTCGAATTGATACGCTGATCGTTAATGCGGGCATGTCGGCCCATGCCAATTTTTCCGAGATCAAGCCGGAAGATTTGCAATGGATGCATGATCTGATGGAGCTCAACTATTGGGGCAGCGTCTGGCCGATCCATGCAGCACTCCCGCATCTGGCCAAAACCAAAGGCCGCATCGTGGCGGTTTCATCTGTTGCCGGATTGATTGGCGTGCCGGGACGTACAGCCTATAGCGGCACCAAATTTGCGCTTTCAGGGTTTTGTGAGGCGCTGCGTTCCGAGCTTGATCCAAGCGGTATTTCGGTGACGATTGTTTATCCGGGCGTCGTCAAAACCGACATTCGTAAGGTTGGCTATGGAGCCAGTGGGGGCGCTCTCGGGGTGAGTGGCGTTCGCGAAGACGATATGATGTCTGTTCAGCGGGCCGTCGAGCTGATGCTGGATGGAATCACCAACCGCAAACGCGAAGTGTTGATGACGCGTCAGATGCGTTTGGGGCGCTGGTTGAAACTATTGGCACCACATCTGGTGGATCGCATGGCATTGAAGGCCATAAAGCCCGACTTTCGACCCAGGCCTATCACGCCTGTGGAATAGTCGGCTACATATCCCTGCTATTCACAGGCTGCCCGGGGTAAAAGCCAGATTAAATTTTTTTGAACCGTCTATCCATTGACGACTTTTTAACTTCAGATACTATATCTTGTGTTCAAGGTTCTTACGATTCGTGAGGATCAAAAGCGAAGATGGGAATACGGTGCGCGGTATCCATGATGGATGTTGTTAAGCCGTAGCTGCCCCCGCAACTGTAAGCGGCGAGCTCAATCCAGATGTCACTGGCACAGGCCGGGAAGACGGATGCGAGCGATGAGCCGTGAGCCAGGAGACCTGCCTTGAACGAGAACGTCCACGGGCGGGGTGTCCGGTTGGCGCGCGATAAGTTGTGGCATTGTTTTGCCATGTCTTTTGGTGCCCCGTATATCCCTCTCATAAGCTTCGGGGTGACAAGCATGTCGAGTAATTCAAGACCAAACAGTTCCGGTCCGCCCGGTGCGGGCTAGTTTGAAGGATTCGCGCTCTTAAAGCGCGTTGAGCCTCTCAGTTTTCGTTGCTTTTCACGCGCATTTCGTCATGCGCGAACGCTTTTTTGCGCCTTCTTTCGTGTGAGGCGCAGTGGATCAAAACGTCTGTCTATATGCATTCTCCAACGCCAAATGCTTCTGCGACAGTGCTGGAAATGCTCCATCCCCAGTGAGGAAAAAATGAACGTTACCGTCTATAGCAAGCCCGCCTGCGTCCAGTGCACCGCAACCACCCGCGCGCTCGACCGTCAGGGCATTGAATATGATGTCATCGACATTTCCGCCAATGCCGATGCATATGATCTCGTTCAGGGCCTCGGATACCGTCAGGTGCCGGTTGTTGTTGCTGGTGAATCCCATTGGGCCGGTTTCCGTCCGGATATGATCAGCTCGCTGGCGTAACGCCGGTCTGCTGCCGGGGTTTGTTATGGGCCAGATCGTTTATTTTTCCAGCCGTTCGGAGAATACGCATCGCTTTGTGATGCGTCTTGGCATGCGTTCAAAGCGCATTCCGCTGGAAAGCTATGAAGACGATACTGGCCTGTTACGGGTCAACGAGCCGTTTGTGCTCGTGACCCCAACCTATGGCGGCGGTGGCGCGAAAGGCGCTGTTCCCAAACCGGTCATCCGCTTTCTCAATGATGCGGATAACCGATCCCTCATTCGCGGCGTCATTGCCGCCGGGAACAGCAATTTCGGCGAAGGCTTTGGCCTTGCAGGTAAAATAATTTCGGAAAAATGTCAGGTTCCCTACCTCTATCGCTTTGAGCTTCTGGGAACGGATGAAGACATTGGCAATGTTAAAGACGGGATGGAACGATTTTGGACACGGCAGACACAACCCTGACCCGTGAGCGCGAGACGGTCGCCGCTTCGGAAAAGCACGAACCATCTACGGGATCGGGCAGCAAGCCACAGAAGCTTGCTGAGACTTCGCTCGATTATCACGCGCTCAATGCGATGCTGAACCTCTATGATGACGAGGGGAAGATTCAGCTGCATCGCGATCGCCAGGCGGCGCAGCAATATTTCCTGCAGCACGTCAACCAGAATACGGTGTTCTTCCATAATCTGCGTGAGAAGCTCGATTATCTGGTCGATGAAGGCTATTACGAACAGGAAGTGCTGGATCAGTATTCCTTCAATTTTGTGCGCGATCTTTTCGATCATGCCTATGACAAGAAATTCCGCTTCCCGACCTTCCTCGGCGCGTTCAAATATTACACCAGCTATACGCTGAAGACGTTTGACGGTAAGCGCTATCTCGAGCGCTACGAAGATCGCGTCTGCATGGTGGCGTTGGCGCTTGCGCGTGGCAATGAGCAGCACGCACGCGAAATGGTCGATGAGATTATTTCGGGCCGTTATCAGCCAGCAACACCGACCTTCCTCAATGCAGGCAAAAAGCAGCGCGGCGAACTGGTCTCGTGCTTCCTGTTGCGCGTTGAAGACAATATGGAGTCGATTGGTCGCTCGATTAATTCGGCACTCCAGCTTTCAAAGCGTGGCGGCGGTGTGGCATTGAGCCTGACCAATATTCGTGAATCCGGTGCGCCGATCAAGCAGATCCAGAACCAGTCTTCCGGCATCATTCCGGTGATGAAGCTTTTGGAGGATTCATTCTCCTACGCCAATCAGCTTGGTGCGCGTCAGGGCGCGGGCGCGGTTTATCTGCATGCCCATCACCCGGATATTATGCGCTTCCTCGATACAAAGCGCGAAAATGCAGACGAAAAAATCCGCATCAAGACGCTGTCGCTTGGCGTTGTGATCCCGGACATCACGTTTGAACTCGCCAAAAACGACGAGGACATGTACCTCTTCTCGCCTTATGACGTCGAGCGCGTCTATGGCGTGCCGATGACCGAGATTTCGATCACTGAAAAATATCGCGAAATGGTGGATGACGGTCGTATCCGCAAAAAGAAAATCAACGCGCGTGATTTCTTCCAGGTGCTGGCGGAAATTCAGTTTGAATCCGGCTATCCTTACATCATGTTCGAAGACACGGTGAACCGCGCCAATCCGATTGATGGCCGCATCACCATGAGCAATCTCTGCTCCGAAATTCTTCAGGTCAGCGAAGCCAGCATCTTCAATGATGATCTGTCTTATGAGCATCTCGGCAAGGATATTTCCTGCAACCTCGGCTCGCTCAATATTGCAGCAGCCATGGATAGCCCAGATTTTGGCAAGACGATTGAAACCTCGATCCGTGCATTGACGGCTGTTGCAGACATGAGCCATATCGGCTCCGTCCCTTCGGTTGCCCGTGGCAATGACGAAAGCCATGCCATCGGTCTTGGCCAGATGAACCTGCACGGCTATCTCGCTCGCGAACGCATCTTCTACGGTTCGGAAGAGGGCGTCGATTTCACCAATATCTATTTCTACACGGTGGCCTATCACGCTGTCCGCGCTTCCAATCTGATCGCTGTTGAACAAAAAAGCTCGTTCAAGGGCTTTGAGAAATCGAAATATGCGACAGGTGAATATTTCGACAAATATACCGATCAGGTCTGGGAGCCTGCGACTGAGAAGGTGCGTCAGCTCTTTGAAGATGCCGGTATTGCAATCCCGACACAGGAAGACTGGCAGGAACTGAAAAAGGCCGTCATGGAAGGCGGACTTTATAATCAGAACCTGCAGGCCGTGCCGCCAACAGGATCGATCTCCTATATCAACCACTCGACCTCTTCGATCCACCCGATTGTTTCCAAGATCGAAATTCGCAAAGAAGGCAAGATTGGCCGCGTTTATTACCCGGCTGCTTTCATGACGAATGATAATCTGGAATATTATCAGGATGCCTATGAGATCGGCGCAGAAAAGATCATCGACACCTATGCAGCGGCAACGCAGCATGTCGATCAGGGTCTGTCGTTGACGCTGTTCTTCCGCGATACCGCGACGACACGCGATATCAACAAGGCGCAGATTTACGCGTGGAAGAAGGGCATCAAGACGATTTACTACATCCGCCTGCGCCAGATGGCGCTCGAAGGCACGCAGGTAGAAGGCTGCGTTTCCTGCGCCCTTTAGGATCCCGGATATTCAGACTCCGGCGGCCTGTAAATGGCGTTGTTCTGCGAGCCGGTGCTCACGTACTTTATGTACGCTGCGCTCCGGTTCTCGAACCCCACCATTTTCGGCACGCCTTAGCCAGAATCTCACGCCGATCCCAATCAAGGTAGAGACAAATGAACATGCAGTTCAAAAACAACAATGCGAAAAAGCCGGCGGTTGTGCGGGCGATCAACTGGAACCGGATCGAAGACGACAAAGACCTTGAAGTCTGGAACCGTCTGACGGGCAATTTCTGGCTGCCGGAAAAAGTGCCGCTTTCCAATGATATTCAGTCTTGGGAAACGCTGAAAGCTGAAGAAAAGCAGCTCACCATCCGCGTGTTCACAGGCCTGACGCTTCTGGATACCATCCAGAACGCGGTTGGCGCGGTAACCCTTATGGAAGATGCATCGACCCCGCATGAAGAAGCGGTTCTCTCGAACATTTCTTTCATGGAAGCGGTTCATGCGCGGTCTTACTCGTCGATCTTTTCGACGCTGTGCCTGACGCCAGATGTGGACGATGCCTATCGCTGGTCGGAGGAAAACGAGTTCCTGCAAAGGAAGTCGCAGCTGATCCTCGACAATTATAACGCTGAAGATCCGCTCAAGAAGAAGATCGCCAGCGTGTTTCTGGAAAGCTTCCTCTTCTATTCGGGCTTCTATCTCCCAATGTATTGGTCAAGCCGAGCCAAGCTCACCAACACGGCTGACCTCATCCGCCTTATCATCCGCGATGAAGCCGTTCATGGCTATTATATCGGCTATAAGTATCAGCGTGCGCTTGAGAAGCTTGATGAAGCCAAAAAGCAGGAAATCAAGGATTTTGCCTTCGATCTGTTGCTGGAGCTATACGACAACGAAGTGCGCTACACCGAGGCACTTTATGATGGCGTCGGTCTGACCGAGGACGTGAAAAAGTTCCTGCATTACAATGCAAACAAGGCGTTGATGAATCTGGGTTACGAAGCTCTGTTTCCGGCGGAAGCCTGCAAGGTCAACCCGGCGATCCTTTCAGCACTTTCGCCAAATGCTGACGAGAACCACGACTTTTTCTCAGGTTCGGGTTCATCTTATGTGATCGGCAAGGCTGTTGCCACCGAAGACGACGACTGGGATTTCTGAGCTAAAAAAGCGCGCTGTAAAAACAGCGCGCTTTTTGTTTCGTTCTTATGGTTGGTTTAGCTCTTTGGGCTCAGATCAATCGAGAACCATTTTTCAGACATTTTCGAGAGTGTCCCATCGGCCTGCATCTCGCCAAGTGCCTTATTGAGCTTGGCTTTGAGTTCCGGCTCATCCTTGCGCAGACCAATACAAACATTCGTCGCCTGAATGCCGCCGACCAAAAGCGGGCCGGTGATCTTGAGCGCGCCATTGCTTTTCTCTGCACGATCCCGTGCAAAGACGACATTGTCATATTGACCGTCGAGGCGACCGGATTGCAGATCGAGTTTGACCTGCTCGGAGCCTTTGTAAGAACGGATCTGAGCGGCATCGCCAAAATTCTGCTCAACAAATTGCAGCTGGCTGGTTGAAAGCGATGCACCGAGCGTCAAGCCTTTTACAGCTTCCTTGATGTCGGCGATGGCCTTTTTGCCTTCTTCGGTATCGGTGTTGAGGCTCTCTCCCGTATGCGGAAGGTTGGCCAAGGGACCTTCAGCGGGCACGAGGAATGTATTGGGCGTGATCACATAAGGATCGGAGAAGTCGATGACCTTACGGCGCTCTGGATTAGGGCCCATTGTCAGGACCACATCGAATTTGCCAGCAAGAAGCGATGGGATCTGACCATCCCAGTCCTGCGCAACAATATTGCATTCCAGCTCGGCGCGCTTGCAGACTTCCTTGATGACATCAAGATCAAGCCCCTGAAGTTCACCGCCGGGCGTGGTCAGATTGAAGGGCGGAAAAGCACCTTCAACGCCAACAGTTACGGATTTCCATTCCTTGGCGAGAACGCTGCCGCTGTAAAGAACGGACAAAGTGCAAAGGCTGATAGCTGCTATTTTCTTGATCATAGTTCCCTCGTTCCTGGAGTGGTTCCCGCTAAAGTTGGAACCGTGTCTCACTATTTGTTTTTACGCATCATCCCACGCAAAACCGCTCCGCAGTTTTGGCTCAAATGCTTAATCGATATTGGGATGCGTTCTTCTTCTGAGAACCATTTTTCGCACCCATCTCATCTATGAGTGTGGACCCGCTGTCGGGGGATGAAAAGCAGAATAGTGTTCACATATATGAATTTAATTCTGATTTTCCGAGCAGAATGATGTTGCAAGGCAGTGCAGAAACACCCGGCCCGAATCCCGAACCAGGTGCAATGTTGTGATAAGAAAAATATAATCTTATCAGCTGTTTAGCGTTGCATAACGCGCTATGTCCGCATGAGTTGCGAACCAGATATCCTTGTGTTGACGAATGTGGCCAATCAGCTCTTTGAGTATCCAGATGCGGGAGCGGTGACCGATAATGTCAGGGTGCATGGTCAGCTGGAAAATTCCGCCTTCTTCATAGGCCGCATCAAACTCGCGGATGAAGATCTGCAGAATATCGTGTGGCGCAATTTGCGGACGCAGGCCACCCCAACGATCCATCACCAGATAAGCGGCATCGTCGCGAATCCATTCGACAGGCAGCTCGGTTACGCCGCAGGGTTCGCCGTTCAGCAGAAGCTCGTAGCAGTCGACATCGGCCATAAGAGATGAGTCATAAATCAGGCCCATCTCGGCTGTGATTTGCAGCGTGTTGTCGCTGAAGTCCCAAGATGGTGTCCGGATGCCGACAGGCCGCACGCCGGTAATCTTTTCCAGCGCATCGGCGGAGCGGTGCTGTAGATCGCGCTCGGTATCGCCATCAAGCAAAGTATTCCGCTCATGAATCCAGCCGTGGAGCGCAATCTCGTGTCCTTCACCGATCAGGGCGCGCTGTTCTTCGGGATAATGGATCGCCGAAACTGCTGGCACAAAGAATGTAGCGGGGATGCTGTTTTTACGCAGCAATTCACGAACCCGTGGAATGCCTTGTCTTGGTCCGAACTGGCCTTGCGAAAGGGCCGAGATAGAGCGGCCGCCGTCCCGCAGTTCGAATGTGTCATGGTCGGAATCAAACGACAGGCCAACCGCACATTTGGCACCTTCAGGCCAGGCAGATGGCTTCAGGCTGCGTCCGGCACGCGCACGGTTCATGATCGTTTGCAGCCGTTCTTCCGGCCATGTCCATGTTGGAACGGGTGTTTCGGTTGTCATGTTGTTGGCCCTCCACTGACCGACAAGGTCTGGCCGGTGATCCAGCTCGCGTAAGGGGACGCGAGGAACAGCACGGCATTCGAGATATCTTCCGGCAATCCGATCCGGCGCAGTGGAATTTCGTTGAGCATGGCGGCTTGGCCGTCTTCTCCATAGGACGCCCACTGACGCTCATAATCGGGGCTCGTGCGCAGAAAGCCCGGCGCCACAGCATTCACATTGATGCCGAATGGGCCGAGCTCATGACCAAGCTGACGGGCGAGGCTGATGAGCGCTGCCTTGGCGCTGGCATAGGCCTGAATTCCGGTGAGGCTTACGCCCAGACCGGCACCGCTGGAAATGAAGACCATCTTGCCTGTACCACGGCTTTTCATGGCCGGAACGATGGCGCGCGCAACGAGAAATGCACCGCGCACATTGATGTCGTAGATGCGATCCCAATCTGCAGCGGGCACGTCTTCAAGTGGGCGCTTTTTCTGACCCAGAACACCACCAGCCACGTGGACGAATACATCGAAACCGCCTTCGGTCTCGGCTTCTGTGGCCAGTTCCGCAATTGCTGTCTCATCCGTTACATCAAGATGAACCGCGCGGATCGACCCGCCGCGTGCAGGACGCGCTTCGCTCACAAGGCTTGCCAGTTCGTCATCAAGAACATCGGTTGCCGTCACATGTGCGCCATCGGCAGCAAATGCTTCGCATATTGCCCGTCCAATTCCCCTTGCGGCCCCAGTGACCAGGACTCTTTTTTCTTTGAAATGAATATCCATTTTACTGCTTGTCTGTTGTGGATGGTTTGTGTCCGAGGCGCGCGCTCAATTCGGCGGCATGTTTGACCACCGCGTCGATCATGCGCTGACGGCAGGCGGTAAAGCGCGATGAAATCGTCGCCATATTGAGCGTGGCAATGACTTCACCACTGGCGTCAAAGACTGGTGCGGCGACGCCTGAGCCGCCGATGACCGCCTCTTCGTCGCAAACCGCGTAACCGTTTTCGCGAGCCGCATCGATGATACGGCGGATTTGCACGCGATCGATCACGGTCTTGTCGGTGAGCGGTATGATGCGTTCTTTGGCGAGATAGCTTGCTGTCTTTTCGGGCTGCCAATGCGCGAGAAGGATGCGGCCCATCGCAGTGCAGTAAGCGGGGTCCGAGCCTGTGAGGTCAGAATCGAAGCGCACCACCTGATGGCTCGCACTCTTGGCTAGAAGCTTGACGCGGCCATCCTTACGGCGCGCGCCGAGAAACACGGTTTCCCCTTCACTGTCGCGCATGGCATCCATAATCGGCTGAGCGGTGGCAATCAGATAGGCGTCGCTACCGCTGCACCAGCCAGGGCCGTTCCTGAAAGTCTCGTGGATTTTATAGGATTCTGTGTCGTCGCGAACGACATAGGCACGGGCTACCAATGTGGCGAGCAGATTGAAGGTGCTGCTCTTGGGATAACCCAGCTCCGCAACGATTGCCTTCAGCGTTACCGGTTTATGGGCGCGGGCAAGGAACTCGAGGATTTCGAGAACCCGAACTGCGGATTTCACTTCGCCGTTATTTTCAATGTTCATATATGTGAACCAAATTCCTGTTGTGGAATAATGTGACAGACATACCATCACATGGCAACACAAAAGGAGCACGTTTTGAAATGAATACAGAAAACAAGGTTGCCATCGTCACGGGGGGCGCGCGTGGCATCGGAAAGGCTTGTGCTCTTGACCTGGCGCGTGCCGGTTATCACGTCACACTGGTCGATTTGCTGGAAGCGGAACTGGCGGATACGGCTGCCGAAATCGAAAGCCTTGGTGTGCGTGCGCTGCGATGTGTTGCGGATGTCTCAAGTCATAAGCGGGCAGGCGAAGTTGTCGCCGAAACTGTAGATGCGTTCGGTCGCGTCGATTTCCTTCTCAACAATGCGGGGCGTTCCGCACCTGTCGGCATTCTTGATATTTCGGAAGACGAGTTCGATCGGGCTATCGCGATCAATCTGAAAAGCTGCTTCAACTATATTCAGCATACTGCACCACATATGCTGAAACAGGGCGGTGGCCGAATTGTTTCGATGTCGTCGCTCAATGCCTATTCGGGCGGTGTGACGGCTGCAGTCAGCAAGTTCGCTTATGCGGCAGCAAAGGCCGGTATCCTTGGCATGACTCGTTCCCTTGCCAAGGAACTGGGACCAAACATTGCAGTGAATGCCATTTGCCCCGGCGTCATTCGTACCGAGATCGATACGAATGTAACCGAACGTGCGGATGAGGTTATCAGGGGTATTGCGTTGGGACGACTTGGTTGTGCCGACGATGTTGCCCGTCTGGTGACTTTTCTGGCGACCTCCGAGCCTTGTTTCATCACGGGACAAGCATTCACGGTTGATGGCTTCCAGTTCAATGTTTGAACTTTTGCGCGCGAGACATGGATGAAGCTGGGCTCGAAAGCGCTCACCCACCCATCGGAGGCTGTGCCGGTTCTCGCCGGGGCGGCCTCTGGCTGGGACCTGGCAGGAATCTGTCTGCGAGAGGTTTCCTGTCGGGATCTGCATAAATGCTTATCAATCCGGCAACTCTTGCTGGCCATAATGTCGATTTTGATGGGGCTTTTGAGCAATTTCACTTATATCGGTTGCCACAAGTTTAGAGTACCTCTAGGTACAGCTCGGGAGGAGCGCTCTCTTCTGTGGCAGCAGTCAGATCGGATTGTTTCAGCCATAAAAGCCGATAAAAGCGGAAGCCAGAATGAAGGGCTTCTCTATTGTCCTTGATCTGCTTCTTCCATCCAAAATGTTAAAACCTGAGCCGAGAGCGTGAACCTCAAGTTGAAGAACCACCACGACATCTGGGATATTGTCGACGCGAAAAGCGCCGCCTATTTCGAACTGAGCGATACGGTTTGGGACAACCCGGAAACGAATTACGAAGAGTACAAGTCCAGCGACGCTCATGCAGCCATGTTGCAGGCGGAAGGTTTCCGCGTAGAGCGCGGCATTGCTGGTCTGCCGACCGCTGTGATGGGTGAGGCGGGCGACGAGGGTCCGGTCATCGCCATTCTGGGTGAGTTCGATGCGCTTCCGGGGTTGAGCCAGATTGCCGGTGTTACTGAGGAACAGGCGATTGAAGCGGGCGGTAATGGCCACGGCTGCGGTCACAATCTGCTTGGTTCAGGCTCCTTGCTGGCAGCAAGTGCGGTTAAGGATTACCTTGCTGCCAATGGTATCAAGGGCCGTGTACGTTATTATGGCTGTCCTGCTGAAGAAGGCGGGTCGGCCAAGGGCTTTATGGTACGCGAAGGTCTGTTCGACGACGTCGATATTGCGTTCTGCTGGCATCCGGCGCCTTTTGCGGGCGTAAACGATCCGGTTTCACTGGCCTGCAACGAAATCAATTTCAACTTCACGGGTCGCGCCGCCCACGCAGCTTCCGCTCCGCATCTGGGACGCAGTGCGCTCGATGCCGTCGAGTTGATGAATGTTGGCGTCAACTATATGCGCGAGCATATGCCGTCTTCGGCGCGCATTCATTATGCTGTCACTGATACAGGTGGTTTTGCCCCTAATGTCGTGCAGGCCAAAGCCAGCGTGCGCTATCTGATCCGCGCGCTCGATTTGCCGCAAATGCAGGTTCTGTTGGAGCGCGTTAAGAAGATCGCCGAAGGTGCAGCTCTGATGACCGAAACTTCGGTCAAGAGTGACATCGTCAGCGGCGACGCTAATCTTATTGGCAATCCAACGCTGGAACAGCTGATGCAGCGCGAGCTTGATCGCCTTGGTCCGCCGGTTTTTGATGAGCAGGACCGCAAAACTGCACAACAGTTTCAGGCAACTTTATCAAAAGAAGATATTTCCGATGCGTTCCGCCGTTTTGGTGTTGAACCAAAGGCAGAACTTGCGCTTTGCGAAGGCGTCTATGCGCCTTATAAGGGCGATAACTCACTCGTCGGCTCGACGGATGTGGGAAGTGTAAGCTGGGTTGTTCCGACCGTGCAGATGCGTGGTGCAACCTGTGCAATTGGTACGCCGCTTCATTCATGGCAAATGGTGGCGCAGGGCAAATTGCCTGCGGCGCACAAAGGCATGGCGCATGCGGCAAAGGTTATGGGAAGTACGGCTATCGAACTGTTCCTCAATCCCGAACAGATCGAGAGAGCCAAAAAAGATCATGAGAAGAAGCTCGACGGCGCCGTTTTTGTGAATCCTATTCCCGATAATGTTCAACCTGCCTTACCTGTTTCTGATAAGTGAAGCCGAGCCTAATAGAAATACCCGGAAAACAATATGACGTTCATTTCCTTATGCCCCACAAGGCCTGACGCATCATGAAGGCGTTTCTTGATATCTTAAGCTTCGGGCCTGACGGCTGGGGCCATGTGCTGATGATGGCCGCACTGGTGAGTGTATCACTCGCCGTTCTCGGTTTTCTTCTTGGTGCAATCATCGGTGTTTTTGCGGCTTGGGCGAAGATTTCCGGCGGTCTTGCACTGCGCGGCATTGCCGACGGTTACACGACAATCATCCGTGGCATTCCGGATCTGCTGGTCATTTATCTGTTCTATTTCGGTGGCAGTGCTGCTGTGACCGCGATTGGCCGCATGTTCGGCGCACAGGGTTTTGTTGGTTTTCCGGCATTTCTAGCGGGTGTGCTGGCAATCGGTATTTCTTGCGGCGCACATCACACGGAAGTTTTCCGTGGTGCATTCCGTGCGGTTTCCAAGGGCGAGCTTGAAGCAGCTTCGGCTTGCGGTATGGGACAGGCGCTCAAGTTCCGCCGGATCATTGCTCCCCTGGCGCTGCGTCACGCTCTGCCGGGCCTTGGCAATGTCTGGCAGGTTGCGCTGAAGGAATCCGCGCTGATCTCCGTTGTCGGCGTCGTGGATATTCTGCGTCAGGCTCAGATTGGTGCCGGCTCGACCGGTCTGCCGTTCAATTTCTATCTCATTGCCGGTGCGTTGTATCTGCTGATTTCATCGGTCTCAGGCACCATCCTGCAAAGAGCTGAACGCCACTTCTCGCGTGGCGTCAGGAGGGCAAAATGAACCTCGAATTTTATTCTGAAGCCTTCATGCAGATGCTGAGTGGCGTGCCACTCACGTTGCAGCTCGCTGCAAGTTCGATCGTATTTGGCGCTATTCTGGCACTGCTTTTTGCCATGATGCGTTTGTCGGGTATTGCTGTTCTTGACTGGATCGCCCGGCTCTATGTATTCGTGTTTCGCGGTACGCCGCTTCTGGTTCAGATCTTCATCATCTATTACGGTCTCAGCCAGTTCCCGGCCATCCGCTATTCGTTCCTGTGGCCGATCCTGCGTGAACCTTACTGGTGTGCGATCATTGCGCTGACTTTGAATAACGCGGCTTACGCCAGCGAGATTATTCGTGGCGGTCTTCTGTCCGTGCCAAGCGGTCAGATTGAAGCTGCAAAAGCCTGCGGCATGTCGCGTTTCACCTGCTTCCGCCGTATCGTCATGCCACTGGCAATCCGTCAGGCACTGCCCGGTTATGGCAATGAAATGATCTCCATGGTCAAGGCAACATCGCTGGCCTCCATCATTACACTGATGGAAGTGACCGGCATCGCCGCCAAGCTGATCGCGGAAACCTATCGTGCGATTGAGGTATTCGTCATTGCAGGTGCCATCTATCTCGCCATCAACTTCGTTCTGACGCGCGCACTGATGTTCGCGGAATACAAACTGACGCCCTATCTGCGCCAGCCCGTCGTCAAGATCACCACCGAAGGAAAAATATCGTGAGTAAAGTCGTCTCTCCCAATGCCGCGATTAAGACGAATGTGGCACTCAAAGTTGAAAATCTGCGCAAGAGCTTCGGCGCCAATGAGGTGCTCAAGGGTATTTCACTTGAAGCACACGAAGGCGAAGTGATCTCGATCCTCGGCTCTTCCGGTTCCGGCAAGTCAACTTTCCTGCGTTGCATCAATCTGCTGGAAACTCCAACCTCGGGTACTGTAACCGTTTCCGGCGAGACCATTCGCATGGCGAAGAACTCGAAGGGCGAAGCCTATCCGACCGATAAGAAGCAAGTTTCGCGCATTCGATCTGAGCTTGGCATGGTGTTCCAGAGCTTCAATCTCTGGTCACATAAGACCATTCTCGAAAACATCATCGAAGCGCCGATCTATGTTCAGGGCCGTTCGCGCGCTGAATGTGTGGAAGAAGCAGAAGCACTTCTGGCCAAGGTTGGTATCGCTGACAAGCGCGATTTCTATCCGGCACATCTTTCCGGTGGTCAGCAGCAGCGTGCAGCAATCGCGCGTGCGCTCGCCATGAGGCCGAAAGTCATGCTCTTTGATGAACCGACATCGGCGCTCGACCCGGAACTGGTTGGCGAAGTATTGCGCGTTATGCGTGGCCTTGCTGAAGAAGGCCGCACCATGCTGGTCGTAACCCATGAAATGGGGTTTGCCCGTGACGTGTCCAATCGTGTGGTGTTCGTGCATCAGGGATTGGTTGAAGAAGACGGTGCGCCTGAAGAAGTATTCGGAAATTCGAAATCCGAGCGTTTCCGCAAGTTTATCAGCCATGAAAATGCAGCCTGATTATTTTAAACAACGCTGATTTGTGCCAAAAGGCGCGTCAGCAAATAACTGCGTAAGGTTAAGTCAAATGAAGACCCAAATGAAAACTGTGGGATTGTTCAAAGCCCTGTTCGTTTCTGCGCTGGTTCTCACGACCGCTTCTGCACATGCAGAAGAAAAGAAGTGGACCAAGATCACGATCGCTACAGAAGGCGCTTTCCGTCCGTATAATTTCACCAAGCCGGATGGCACGCTGGATGGTTACGAAGTCGATCTCTACAAGGATCTCTGCGCGCGCATGAAGGTTGAGTGCACGCTCGTTGCACAGCCTTTCGATGGCATCATTCCAGCGCTCAATGCTGGCAAGTTCGACGCGATCATGGCTGGTCTGACCGCGACCCCAAAGCGTGAAGAAACGATCGACTTCACCGTTTCCTACGGCCTGACGCCGCAGACCTTTGCAACGCTGAAGGATAGCCCGTTCGCCAAGCTGCCGCACACTGGCGAAACGCTTTATCTCGCAAAGGATGAAGCAGCGAGCCAGAAGGCAATTGACGACGTTGCTGCTGAAATCAAGGGTCGCACCGTTGGCGTTCAGACAGCTTCGCTCGGCCTTTCGCTCCTCGACAAGTATTTCAAGGATTCAACCGATATCCGCGAATACAAGACCACCGATCAGCATGATCTTGACCTCAAGTCGGGCCGCGTCGATCTGGTCGTTGCTTCGCTGGCTTATTTGACCGATGCAGCCAAGAAGCCAGGCAATGAAGACATCGTCATGACCGGTCCTTACTTCAAGGGCGGCATCCTTGGCCGTGGTGTTGCCGTTGGTATCCGTAAAAATGAGCCTGAACTGCAGAAGATGTTCAACGAAGCCATCGAAGCAGCCAAGGCTGACGGCACGATCAAGACGCTTTCTGAAAAGTGGTTTGGCTTTGACGTAACGCCATAATCGGGACAGTTTTAGAGCATGATTCCGAAAAGTGGGAACCGGTTTTCGGATAAAATCATGCTCAAGCAAAAGTTTAGAGCGGGATAACGATTCAACTTAAAAACATCACGCTCTAGTCCAATTGAAACGCCGCCCAATGGGCGGCGTTTTTTATGGCGGATAGCTTATGCCGACGCCAAGCTTTTAAATTGATTTTATGTGTTATCCAACGCACAACCATTCATAGGGTTCTGTATGCCTCTGGATGTTGAGTGAAGAAAGAAGCTGCCGCATTGACCGACGATATTGCCCATACCGAGCTGATCGCTGTTTTGACCGCTGTCACAGGTGAGCAACCACGTGTCATGACCGTGCGTCAGGGGCAGGCTTTGCCCTCCGGGCCGTTCGAGACGGAGCACCGTTCGTTGCAGGCTGGGCTACGAGCCTGGGTGCAGACCGAAACAGCACATCCCGTCGGCTATCTCGAGCAGCTCTATACCTTTGCCGATCGCGACCGTCACAGGCAGGGTGAACGCACGATTTCAATCAGCTATCTCGGCCTCGTGCGCGAGGATGATGCCGCGGGTCAACAGGCCAGCTGGCGCGGCTGGTATGACTATCTGCCATGGGAAGACCATCGGCAGGGTGTGCCGGACGTTGTTGGCCATTTGAGCAATGGTCTGCGGGTCTGGTCGCATCAGGCGGCATCCGCAGAATTGACCGCGCAGCGCTTGCGGCGCATTGCCTTCTCGTTTGGACTGAATGGCGAGCGCTGGAATGAAGATCTCGTGCTTCAGCGCTATGAACTGCTCTATGAAGCCGGTCTGGTGAGCGAGGCCGGAAAGGGCGATGAAGAAAACGGCCGCCATATGTTTGCCGATCATCGCCGAATTCTTGCGACAGCCATCGCGCGGTTGCGGGCCAAGATCAAATATCGCCCCGTTGTTTTTGAATTGATGCCCGACAGTTTCACGCTTTTGCAGTTGCAGCGCACCGTTGAGGCATTGGCCGGATTGCGGCTGCATAAACAGAATTTCCGTCGTCTGATCGAACAGCAGGATCTCGTTGAAGAAACCGGCGAAAGCGACAGCGAAACCGGCGGTCGCCCGGCAAAACTGTTCCGTTTCCGCTATTCGATTGTCGAGGAACGCGCGCTTTCGGAGCGCCATCTCGCAGGAACAAAGCTCCCGATCTCTCGCGATTGACAATATACTCGAATCGAGTATAACTGCACATCTATGAAATACTCATTATGAGTATAATAGGATGTTCCGCTGTAGCGGGATTTTATGCGCTGCTCGGGAGGCCGCCATGAATGAATTCGTTTCCGTATCAAAGCTTTATGATCGCGTAGCCTCGGTGCTGCCCAAGGCTGAATGGATGGGGTTCGAAGACGATGTCGCGGCAATCCTTGAACTCAAGCGCAAGCGGAATGCAGTTATTCTCGCGCATAATTACCAGACCCCGGAAATCTTTCACTGCGTAGCGGATATTGTTGGCGACAGTCTTGCGCTTGCCCGCAAGGCGATTGATGTTGAGGCCGATGTGATTGTGCTCGCGGGCGTCCATTTCATGGCCGAGACGGCCAAGCTGCTTAACCCGAAAAAGACTGTTCTGATCCCCGATATGGGCGCGGGTTGTTCGCTTGCGGATTCGATTACGCCGCAAGATGTGGCGCTTCTGCGCGAGGCGCATCCGGGCGTGCCGATCATCACCTATGTCAACACATCGGCTGCGGTTAAGGCGGCATCCGACATTTGCTGCACATCCGGTAACGCGAAGAAGGTGGTCGAGTCGCTCGGCGTGCCGCGTGTGCTGATGATCCCTGACGAATATCTTGCGCAGAACATCGCGCGGGAAACCCATGTGGAAATCCTCGCCTGGCACGGCCATTGCGAGGTGCATGAGCGCTTTACCCCAGACGATATTCGCGAACTGCGTGAAAACCATCCCGGCGTGATGGTACTGGCGCATCCGGAGTGCCCGCCGGAAGTGGTGGAAGCCGCAGATTTTGCCGGGTCAACGGCTGTCATGTCGGATTTTGTCGGCGAGAAGAAGCCGCAACGCGTGGTGCTTCTCACGGAATGCTCGATGAGCGACAATGTGGCTGTCGATCATCCGGATGTCGAATTCATCCGGCCCTGCAATCTCTGCCCACACATGAAGCGGATCACACTTGCCAATATTCGGCAGGCGCTTGAAGAAAACCGCCATGAGGTAACAGTCGATGCGGCGATTGCCGAGCCTGCGCGCCGCGCGGTTGAACGGATGCTTGCGGTATGAGTACAGCACCTGTGATTGTTATCGGCAGCGGCCTCGCCGGACTGATGACAGCGTTGACCCTTGCGCCGCAACCTGTGCTGCTGGTGACAGCGGGCACCTTTGCGTTCGATGGCTCGAGCGCGCTGGCGCAAGGCGGCATCGCAGCAAGCCTTGGTGACGATGACAGCCCAGCATTGCATCTGGCGGATACATTGGCTGCAGGAGCCGGTCTTTGTGACGCAGCTGTTGCAAAAAATATAATTGAAGCTGCTGCGGAGGCGATTGCAACGCTTGAAGATTATGGCGTTCGCTTCGACAGCAAGCCGGGTGGGTCTTATGCACTGGGTCTTGAAGCGGCTCACAGCCGTCACCGCATTGTCCATGTAGATGGTGATGCGACGGGGGCGGGCATCATGCGTGTGCTGGCTGCCAAAGTGCGGGCAACGCAATCGATAACAATCAAAGAAAATACCCGCGCGCTGCGGCTTATCAAGCAAGACGGACGCGTTGCAGGCGTTGAACTCGAAGGCATTGGACCAATTGCAGGCCGTGCTGTGGTGCTCGCGACTGGTGGCGTAGGTGGGCTCTATGAGGCAACCACTACACCGCTTGGCAATCTAGGGCAGGGAGCGGCACTTGCTGGGCGCGCTGGTGGGCTGCTTGCCGATATGGAATTTGTGCAGTTTCATCCGACGGCCTTAGCCGTTTCAGCTCCCCGATTGCCATTGATCAGCGAGGCTGTGCGTGGTGAAGGGGCGATACTTGTCAATGATCGTGGCGAGCGCTTCATGCGGGATATTCCGGGCCAGGAATTGGCGGCGCGCGATATCGTCGCGCGGGCAATTGGGCAGCAACTTGTGCAAGGTCACAAAGTGTTTCTCGATGCACGTGCGTCATTAGGCAAGGGCTTTGCAAAGCGGTTTCCCGGCATTGATGCGCTCTGCAAGCAATACGGCATTGATCCGTCTTGCGATCTGATGCCGGTGCGGCCTGCCACACATTATCATATGGGGGGCGTGGCTACCGATAGCGATGGCCGTACCAACCTTCCGGGGCTATGGGCTGTGGGTGAAACTGCCTCAACGGGCCTTCATGGTGCAAATCGTCTGGCGAGCAACTCGCTTCTTGAAGCAGCAGTCATGGGGCTTCGTGCAGGCCGCGCCATTGCATCTACACCGCATGCTGCCACGCTGCCGCTTGCATCGAAAGCCAAGTCATCATCATCCAGTCTGCCTTATGTGAGATCGATTGCATCCCGGCATTTGGGCCTGTTGCGCGATGACGAGGGCTTACGATCGGCAATTACAGCGCTTCTGCCGCTTGCACAGACGGATGACGCGGCTGCGGTAGCACTCGTTACGAGTGTTGCAGCATTTGAGCGATGCGAGACTCGCGGCAGTCATGCGCGGACAGATTTTCCGGGAAAAGCGGCTGCGACCGAGCGCAGCTTTTACACATTCGAGCAGGTTTTCGCACTCGCTCGCGAAGTTGCTTTGCCTGAACCTTTATCGAGGATCGCATGATGGATTTGCCACGCCTTTCCCCATTGCTCATCGAACCGCTGGTGCGCGCCACGCTTTTAGAGGATCTCGGGCTTGCAGGTGACATTACCAGCAATGCGGTTGTGCCTTCGGACCATCGTTCGACCATGGTTTTCAGCCTGCGTCAGCCGGGTGCGATTGCCGGACTGGACGTTGCCGAAATGGCGTTTCGGCTTGTCGATCCTGCGGTCGCCTTTGAACGAATGGTCAAGGACGGCGATTTTCTGACAGAGGGCACGACGATTGCTCGCGTATCCGGTTCGTCGCGGAGCATTCTTGCGGCCGAACGTACCGCGCTGAATTTTCTCGGCCATATGTCCGGTGTTGCGACCGCAACGGCCGATCTGGTCAAGGCTGTTCAGGGCACGAAGGCCGCAATCGTGTGTACGCGCAAGACCATGCCGGGTCTGCGAGCCCTGCAAAAATATGCCGTGCGGGCAGGCGGTGGCATGAACCATCGGTTTGCGCTTTATGATGCGGTGCTCATCAAAGACAATCATATCGCAGTTGCAGGCAGCGTTGGCGAAGCCATCCAGCGTGCCAAAGCCAATGCAGGCCATATGGTCAAGATTGAAGTGGAGGTCGACACATTGGAGCAATTGCTTGAAGCAATGGCAATTGGTGTCGATGCGGTATTGCTTGATAATATGTCGCCCGCGCAATTGCGCGAAGCGGTGAAAATCATCGACGGTCGGGCGATTGCCGAGGCCTCGGGTGGGATTACGCCTGAAACTGTTGCGGCAGTCGCCGCCAGTGGTGTTGATCTCATTTCCGTGGGATGGACGACACACAGCGCGCCCAACCTCGATATCGGTCTCGACTTCAGCTTTGCCTGACAGGCTATTCGCTTAAGTGATGAGCGAAACTATTGCCGGTATAGTCTGATCGAAGCAGCCCAGCTTCACTCAGTCGTGGCATCAGCTCGTCAAGCGCGATGTGCATGGACGATGTCGAGCCGCCGGGTGCTGTGATAAAGCCGTCAATCGCTCCAGCATCAGACCATTGGCGGATTTCGGCAACCGCATCATCGACCGTTCCGATGATCTGCCAATGGGCGGCGCTGATAACTTCTGGTCTGCGGAGCAGATCATCAAGGCGGAGCGTCTCTTTTTGCAGAAGACGCTGCAACAATCCGGCATGGGTTTTGCTGTGCACTTTTTCTGGTGGTGGCGGCAAATCGGACGGGCGGATCAATCGATCTTCAGGCCAGTCTGTGAGATCAAGACCAGTCATATCCCGAATATAAGCAATCTTGCGGGTGCGGTCGCCACGCGCGTGGGTATAGGAAAACAGCTCTTCAGCTTCCTTCCGTGTTGGCGCGAGATAGAGGCTGAGGCCCGGAAGCAGGCGCACGTCATCCGCATTGCGGTCATGGGATTGTGCAAGGGAACGCAAGTTTTTGCGTAGATTGATGGCCACATCGATGTCCGGTGTTGCGGAAAAGATTGCATCGGCAACCGAGGCAGCGAAACTGCGCCCGGCGGGTGAGGCTCCAGCCTGCACAAGCGGGATCGGCACATTCTCAAGAGATGGAATGTTGAGCGGTCCTTTGACCTTGAAGAAGTCGCCTTTGTGGTCGATCGGTTGAATGCGCGCTGTGTCTGCATAGGTTCCGCTGGCCCGGTCGCGTTTGAGGGCTGAGCCGGGAAAGCTTTCCCACAATGCGCGCACGACTTCTGTAAACTCTGCCGCTCTCGCATAGCGCTCGTCAGATGTCGGCATCTCATCAAGGCCGAAATTCACATTGCCATCCAGTGCTGTGACGATGTTCCAGCCAGCACGACCATTGCTCAGATGATGCAGTGACAGAACCTGCCGTGCCACAGCATATGGCGGCATGAACGTGGTCGAGATGGTTGTGAGCAACCCGATCTTTGAGGTTTCACGGGCAAGCGTCGCCATCAGCAATGTTGCGTCGAGACTGGCAAAGCCCGGCGTAGTCTCCATGATCTGGCTGTTGAGAAACAGACTGTCGGGGCGGAATACAAAGTCGAGTTTGGCTGCTTCCGCACGTTTGGCGATATCGAGATAAAAGTCTGATCCGAATGCGCCTTCGATGTCGCTGTTTGTATGTCGCCAGCCATCACCGCTCAGCCAGGTGGGGGCGAGAGACATACCAATATGGAGCGTTTTGCAAGGAGCCATGATCAATTCCGGTTCAGGTTTTAAGCCAAAAACCGCGAGCCGAAAGCCCGCGGTTGTTTTGTTCGATTTTGAGCACGTTCCGAAAAATGAGAAATGGTTTCCGGGTCGTGCGTAGAAAGCAACCGATCAGAAGCTGCCTTTGATGCCGACACCAAATGTGCGTGGCAAGGTCATGCTGGCTTGCGTCGTTGCACCGCTGATGCCACGCGTTGCTTGCAGAGACGTTGGCGCGCGCTCGTTGAAGATGTTTTTTACAAAGCCATAAAGCTGGAATTTCTCAGTGAAATCATAGCTCATGCGGGCATCGGCAATCGTATAAGCACCAACCCAGTATGCCTTCGTGTTTGCAACATCTGAATAATAACCGTCCGTATGGCGAACATTGCCCGAGACGTTGAATTTTTCAGTTACATCCCAGCTCGCGCCGAAGTTCAGCATATAGCCGGGAGATTTTGCGAACTCATTGTCTTCATACGAAGCATTGCTGGAGATTTCATCGATCTTGGTGCGCAAAATGCCCGCACTCGACTTGAGCGTCAGATTGTCGAGCACTTGATAGTCTGCACCAATTTCAAGGCCGTAGGCATGAGCTTTTTCGGCGTTGATGGTGTAAGACTGGACGATATTATTCGGCAGGACAACGGGAATGTTATACTGCGCATTTTTCATGTCCATGTAGAATATGTTGGCGTTCAGAACGAGCTTGTTATCCAGCACTTCAGCCCGCGTGAACAGCTCATAGTTCCACAGAGTTTCTTCATCGAACTTGTTCCACTTGCTGGATGCAGGGTTCGTTGTGTTCATATAAAGCGACACGCCGCCCGGATTGTATCCGCGACTAACAAGACCACCGACTGTCAGATCGGGTGTGATAGCATAGGCCAGCGACACTTTAGGCAGGAAAGCCGAGAAGGTTTCATCGAAGTTGACGGGCTCATAGGAATAGACAGAAACACCATCACGCTGAATGTTATCCTGCTGGTAGCGCATGCCACCGGTAAGGGTCCATTGATCATTCATGCGCCAGCTTAACTCACCGAACAGGCCGAGATTTGTCTTCTTGTCATCGAATGTGGAGAGATAATTATTGGTGGTTTTATTGCTCGCATTCAGCAGATAAAGCGCTTCGTCCGTTTTGGTGTGTGCGTAATAGATGCCTGCTACGCCGCTGATAACGTCTTCCTGATCGCCATAGGTAACGCGAGCTTCATTTGAAACATTGGTCTGGTCGATATTGGCATCGCCACCGTTTACAATACCCGTCGAGCGTTCGACACTGGAGTCGGAAAACTGCGTCTGGTTGAAGAGTTTAAATCCATTATCGAGATCATAGCTGACGTCCAGTATGCCGGTATTGGTACGCTGATCCCATGTCGGCATGCTCTGTCCGTTATAGTCCAGCTCATAATAGAGAGGTGTTGCGGCCTCATAGGTCGGGCGATTGCTCTTGTTGAAAGAGTAGGTGAGCTTTGCTTCAAGGCCGGGGATCTCGGCAGGTTGCCACAGAAGCTTCGAGCGTATGTTCAGTGACTGGAAGTCGTGATCGGTGCCCGAAGAATAGAAGCCCGGATTGATATAGTCGATGAAAGTATCGCGACCCGAATAATCAATCGCGAGACGGCCAGCGACTTCGTCTTTATAAAGCGGACTGTTCAGCATGATCGAGGTGCGCTTGGCATTGTAATTGCCAATCTCGACCTGATAAGCGCCTTCCTGCTCGAATGTTGGGTCTTTGGTGTTGACGACGATCGCACCAGCAATAGCATTTGCGCCCTGCGATGTGGTTTGTGGGCCACGGAAGACTTCGATGCTGTCAACATCCCAGATTGGTGCTGAGCCAAAAATGAACTCATTGTAGTTCAGATAGTGGCCATCGAGATTGATCGTCGCGCGGGGGACAGTGCCGGAAAAGAAGGCCGTTGCACCATTGTTCGGTCCCTGGCTGTCCTGACCGCGAATAACGGGCGCGCCGACGGTATCGGTGTAAACGACATTGGGTGTGCCGCGAACAGCTTCTGAGACAGAAGAATCGCCAGTTTTTTCTTTAGCGATTTCCTTGGCGGTAATCACGGTGACCGATGAGGCGGTGTTCTTGATATCACGCGCGATTTTTTCGCCGGTAATGACCAGCGTATCGAGCACCAATGTTTTGGATTCGCCTGACGTCTGGGCATCCTGCGCAAGGGCAGGCGAACCAGCAAGTGCCACAAGCGTCAACGCGCTGACACTATAGAAAAAGCCACGGGTAGAACGGATATTCATAGGTCGCCCCAAACATGAGTGTGTAAGTCATGTTCTGTTATCCCCATGATGCCAATTCCGCAATAAGGAATGCATACCGCAATACAGTATGAGCGCAAGCTGATTGTTGATGTTGCACATTAGCAACGCATTGACCTGTCGCCCCTCGCGAAGCACAGAGTTTTGAAACGCAATCATGGAAATAGCTTTCAGGCCGGGCATGACTTTGTGTGAGCTTGAGGCTAAACATCGCTCAAAGCGGAACAAAAATGATCGAACGGTTTTGATGATCTGGAATCGTTCTGATGGGAGGCGGAGCATTTGAAAGAACAGGATGAATTTCCGGCTGATGAGGCTGAGACCGTGGGAGATAAACGCTCCGGTACGATCCAGTCGGTATCGATTGCAGCACGGTTTCTCAAAATTCTGGCCAATGCCGAAAATGAGCTCGCCTTGGGAGAGGTTGCAAAGCGGGCAGGCACAGGCGGATCGACGGCGCATCGCTATATGCAAAGTCTTGTGAAGGAAGGGCTTGCAAAGCAGGACCCGGTCAGCGGATTTTACGATCTCGGACCAACGGCACTCAGCATTGGCATTGGAGCGTTGAAGCGGGTCGATGCGGTGGAAATCGCCGCACAGCATATGAAAGCCTTGGCACAGCGTCATGCCATGAGCGGCGGCGTGGCGATCTGGACGGATCGTGGCCCAACTTTGGTGCGCTGGTATCGAAGCGCCTATTTTTCGGTAAACCCGCTGGCGCTCGGCGATACTTTGCCGGTCGATAACACGGCCTGCGGTCTGGTCTTTCAGTCGTTCCTGCCCAAGAGCAGCATTGATGCGGTTCGCAAGGTTCAGCCTGCCAGTTTTCGTGGCACGCCACCCACTAAAGCTGTTCTCGATAAGGTGCGCAGTGACCGCTGGTCAGAGATGACCAGCCATCTTTTATCGAATGTGACCGGGCAGGCGTCACCTGTATTAGATGCACAGGGCGAAATTGTTTGCGTGATGACGACCGTCGCCGATCTCGGCCAGCTTCGTACCGATGAAGAACGCAGAGCACTTTTTCATGAAGCCTGCATTGTCAATCAATCTACGGGCGGCCTGATTGTCGACACGCAGCTGGAAATGCCTGAGAGCTAAGCAGCGCTGCTTTTAGGAACAATGAGCGGCGTACCGGAAACAGGGTCTGGGATGATGATGGAGGTAAGGCCAAACACATCTTCGACCAGTTTTTCTGTAACGATATCGGCAGGCTTGCCCTGCGCAATCAAAGCGCCTTCGCGCATTGCGATCAGATGGGAAGCATAGCGGCAGGCATGATTGAGTTCATGCAAGACCGCCACGACGGTTCGTCCCTGCTTGTTAAGTTGTGCCAGAAGATCGAGCAACTCGATCTGATGCGCGATATCGAGATAGGTCGTCGGTTCATCGAGAAGCAATATCGGCGTGTCTTGCGCCAGCACCAAAGCGATCCAGACGCGCTGACGCTGGCCACCGGAGAGCTCATCCACAGGCCGGTCCGCGAGTTCGGTGATCTTGGTCGCTTCCATGGCTCGTGCCACAGCCACTTCATCCGCTTCGGACCATTGCCGCAGGAAGGATTGATGCGGGTAACGGCCACGCGCAACGAGATCGGCAACCGTGATCCCTTCAGGTGCAATCGAGCTTTGCGGCAGCAGGCCGAGCCGGCGCGCGGTTTCCTTCGCGGGCAGGCTCGCAATGTCGCCGCCGTCCAGAATGATCTTCCCGGACGTTGGTTTCAACAGCCGTGATAAAGCCCGGAGTAGTGTCGATTTTCCACACGCATTCGGTCCTACAATGACAGTAAACGATGCATCAGGAATAGACACGGACAAATCAGTCGCGACTGTTCTCTCATCATATTTCAGCGTCACGGTATCAGCGTGAAGGCGATGCATCATTGCTTTGGTTCCGGTGGCAAGTCAGTAGAAATCATTGGTGTGTTGGATGTGATCTGTATTGCATTGCAGAATGCGTTCTGCAATATGGAGTAGAATAATCATATTTTAGTAGAGTGTTTTCACTTTGCCAGAACCGCAGAAAAACGATCTCCGGTAAGGATCGGTCATGAAACCCTGGAAAATCCTCTTTTCATTCCTGACTGTGCTTGCGGCTTTTGCGCTGCCATTTAAAGCCGCGCTGGCACAGGATGATCAATGGCCCCGCACGATCAAGCACTATTCTGGCGAGCTGACGCTAAAGTCAAAGCCTGTGCGGATTGTTTCGACCGCTCCAAGCCTCACGGGAATTCTGCTTGCAATCAACGCGCCGGTTATCGCAAGCACAGCGACCACCCCAAGCATGCTGACCGACAACAAGGGCTTCTTCTCGCAATGGGCCAAGGTCGCGGATGAACGTGGTGTTGAGGTGCTCTATTCCAACCTCGATTTCGATATTGAAGCAATCATTGCGCTGGAGCCTGATCTCGTCGTGGCATCTGCGACAGGCGCCGATAGTGTTCTTCAGCATTATCCTGAGCTGAAAGCGCAGGGCATTCCAACGATAGTCGTCAATTATTCCAATCAGAGCTGGCAGGATATTGCAGCCGAATTTGGAAAAGCTACCGGCCTTGAAGATGAGGTCGTTGCAGCAGTGGCGCGCTTTAACGATTATGCCGCCAAAGCTGCAGCCACCATCGCGCGTTCCGAGGTGCCCGTCAGCATTGTCGGGTATAATATTGGCAACAGCTATTCGATTGGCAAAGAAACAAGTGCTCAGGGACAATTGCTTGAAGCGCTTGGTTTCAAGGTCGATGGGTTGCCTGAAGCGCTGGCCAGGCAGGTGACGCGCAGTTCCGATTTTGATTTCATTTCACATGAGAACCTGTCCGCGGCGATCACCGGAAACACGGTGTTTCTGCTTCGCGGCGTCGATGCTGACGTAACGGCTTTTTTGAATGATCCGGTTCTGGCCAATCTGCCTGCCGTCAAGGATAAACAGGTTTACTCGTTGGGTGCTACTTCTTTTCGGATAGACTATTATTCTGGGATTCAGCTGATTGATATTGTTGCCGCGCATTTTCGTAAATGACGTCTGATCTGACATCACTTTCTGATAGAAGCCGGGCTTTGCGCGTCTCGTTGCGCCAGCGGCGAATGTGGGGTCTTGGTGCTGGTCTGCTTGTGCTTGGCATCGCGGTTCTGGCCAGCCTTGCGCTTGGCTCCCGGTCTATACCTCTTGGCGGTACATTGCAGGCTTTATGGTTGCCTGATCTCCAGAATGATCAGCATCTGATTATTCGCGAATTGCGTATCCCGCGCACAATCGTTGCGATCCTCGCGGGCCTTGCTTTGGGTGTCGCGGGTGCCGTGATGCAGGCGGTCACACGTAATCCGTTGGCAGAGCCGGGACTGCTTGGCATCAATGCAGGTGCGGCGGTCGCCGTCATTCTTGGACTTGTTGCCTTCAACCTGACATCGATGGCGCAATATGTCTGGTTTGCATTTCTCGGGGCCGGACTTGCTGGCGTTGCCGTCTTCATTCTGGGACGAAGCAACGGAGCAGGAACCAATCCGGTAAGGCTTGTTCTTGCGGGCGCTGGCGTGTCCGTGGTGCTCGCATCAGTTACAGGGATCATCATTATCAATGCGCCATTGGCCGTTTTCGACCAGTTTCGCCACTGGTCTGCCGGTTCGGTCGAGGGCAGAGGTTATGATGTGATTACAGTCCTGGCCGTTTCCGTCGTGCTTGGACTGATCATTGCCTTTTCCATAGCTGGTAAACTGAACGCCATCGCTCTGGGCAAGGAGCTGGGAGCTGCACTCGGCGTCAATGTATATACAACATGGTTGCTGTCCTGCCTGACTGTGATGCTTTTGGCAGGTGCTGCCACTGCAGGCGCAGGGCCGATAGGCTTTGTTGGTCTTGTCGCGCCGCATCTCGCACGTGCAATTGTTGGGCCGAATTATCGTTGGATTTTGCCCTATTCGGCATTGTTTGCTGCCATTCTGCTGCTCGGTGCGGATATTATCGGACGGGTGATTGCAGCTCCTTCGGAAGTGGCTGCCGGTATCGTTTCAATGCTTATCGGTGGCCCGTTCTTCATTTTCGTCGTCCGCAGATTTCGGTTGTCCAAGCTATGAGCGACACGAACAAATCCGTTTCACGCATTGGCGGCTTCTCCATTCAGTGGCGAATGAGAGCGCTTATTATCTGTAGCCTGTTGCTGCTTACCGCTTTGATACTCGGCATTCTGCATATCGGCACAGGCACAATGTCTTTCACGCCAAGTGAGATCATCAAAAGCCTTTTGGGTGATGGTGCCAGCCCGACAACCGACCGCATCATCATGCGCGTGCGTCTTCCGCGTCTCGTGACCGCACTCTTTGTGGGTGCTTCGTTGGGAATGGCCGGATCGATCTTTCAGTCGATATCACGCAATGCACTCGGATCGCCGGATATTATCGGTTTCACGACAGGAGCTGCGACGGGCGCAATCGTCCAGATTATTCTATTCAATGCAGGCCCGTTTGAGACAGCCTTCGCAGCAGTGCTGTCGGGTATAGGAACGGCGCTTATTGTGTTTCTGCTGTCAATGAAAGGCCGCACCACCGGCGGCTACAGGCTTATTCTGGTGGGGATCGGAATCGGAGCCGTCCTCTCGGGCGTCAATACGGTCCTGTTGGTCGTGGGTGATCTGGATCAGGCGGCTTCCGCACAGCTCTGGCTGGCTGGGTCGCTCAATACGAGAACATGGTCACATGCGATTCCAGCTATTCTCGGCTTTGTCATCGTCGTACCGATTGCGATCTATCACGCGCAGCGCATTAATCTGCTCGAAATGGGTGATGATGCAGCAAGCCAGCTCGGCGTCCCGGTTGAAACCACGCGTCTGGTCATGGTTCTGGCTGCGGTCGGGCTGACATCGGTCGCGACAGCTGCCGCCGGACCCGTTGCCTTTATCGCGCTTGCAGCGCCGCAGCTTGTGCGACGGCTAACCCGCACATCGGGCGTGCCTCTGCTCGCCAGTGCTTTAATGGGGGCAGTTCTGCTTGTGGGAGCGGATCTTGTCAGTCAGCACTTCCCGCTCAATGTGAAAATGCCAATCGGCCTGACAACAGGTTTGTTGGGTGGTGTGTATCTTCTCTGGGTGCTCGCGCGCAATCGCCGGATTTCCTGAGAATATATCTCAACGTCGGACCGGCTGATCGAGCCGGAATCAATAGAGATGAATGCATCTCGAACGCAGATCTATCTGCTCGCTCATGTCCATCTGTATGTTTTTTGGAGAGTTCTGATCGGAAAACTGGAGCGGGCGAAGGGATTCGAACCCTCGACCCCAACCTTGGCAAGGTTGTGCTCTACCCCTGAGCTACACCCGCTCGCGCCAGTCATTTCCGTCAGGCAGGCGCTATATGGACTAACGACTTTGAGATTGCAACAGGGAAATTAGCGGAAAACGCTGTTTCTTGCGAAGAAACTCCTGAATCCAATCTAATTATATGAAATTATTGTATTTATTTTTGTTTAAAGAGCTGTTGATCAGGTGTTGATGGGTAAATGGAGCGCAACTTTTGCGCTTCCTGTTGGCTGTCATCCACTCTGGGGCGCAGCAGATTCCCGTGTTGAGTGATTCACCTGCACGGACTGGACGCCCTCAACCAGCCTTTGAGAAAGTCTGCGATATTGCGTGTTTAGCTCGGTGCATTAAGAGTATATAAAATCACGAATAAACAGAGTGAAACAGTCTGGAACCTTGGGGAATAGGGTTAAGCATGCCTTTGACATCGCATGAACTTCACGACTATCTGAAAAATCTCGATATCGAGGTTACAACGGTGGAGCATCCACCATTATTCACGGTTGCCGATTCACAGCACCTGCGCGGGGAAATCGCCGGTGGGCACACCAAGAACCTGTTTCTGAAAGACAAGAAGGACAATTTCTTTCTGGTGACGGTAGACGAGGAAGCTGTTGTCGATCTCAAGTCGATCCATCAGATCATTGGTGCCAGCAGCCGCGTTTCCTTCGGCAAGCCTGAAAAGCTGATGGAATATCTCGGTGTCGTGCCGGGTGGCGTGACGGTGTTTGGTGCGGTGAATGATACCGACCATAATGTTCAGGTCATCCTCGACGCTGGTCTCATGGAAAACGACGTCATCAATGGCCATCCTTTGACCAATGAAGCGACGACATCAATCAAACGCGATGATCTGATGCGGTTTCTGACTGCGACGGGGCATGAGCCACGCATATTGGCTGTTTCAGAGGATGCTAAGGCAGCATCATCGGTGTAGACTGCACATTGACGTCTTGATTGCGAAAGCGTCTTGAAATTGGCCGCTGCAAATACGAACTGAAATATCGAAACCAGCCTGGTGCTGTCCTATATGCAAGCTGGAAGACATAAGGAATATCAGATGACGAGCCAGAACAATCCTTATTCGAGTGCAAGCGGACAAATGACAGGAAACGTGTCGTTTGGCACCACAACACCAGCCGTTGGTGGTGGCGATCTTATCAAGGACACCACGACTGCGGGCTTTCAGGCGGATGTTCTGGCGGAATCGCGCAATCAGCCTGTGCTCGTTGATTTTTGGGCACCGTGGTGCGGCCCCTGCAAGCAGTTGACGCCAATTATCGAGAATGCCGTGCGTGAAGCGGGCGGCGCGGTCAAGCTGGTGAAGATGAATATTGACGATCATCCGTCAATCGCGGGCCAGCTCGGCATTCAGTCAATTCCGGCGGTCATTGCCTTCGTCAATGGCCAACCCGCAGATGGCTTTATGGGTGCTTTGCCGGAATCCAAAGTCAAGGAATTCATCGCTAAGATTGGCGGCCCAAGCGATCAGGAAGCAGCGATTACCGAAGCGGTGAATGCCGCCACAGAACTTGTTGAGGCTGGCGATTTTGTGCAGGCTTCGCAGATATTCTCGTCGATCCTGCAAGTTGCACCTGACAATGTGGATGCCGCCGTTGGTCTTGCAACATGCCTGCTTGAATCGGGCGATGCCGATAAGGCGCGTGAGATTCTGGCGAGCCTGCCCGAAGACAAGCAGGATGCAGCGCCTGTCCGCGCACTTGAAGCACGTCTTGCGCTTGCAGATCAGGTGAAACTCATCGGTGATCCGATTGAACTGGAACGCCGCGTGCAGGCCGATCCAAAGGATTATCAGGCACGGTTTGATCTTGCGCAGGTGCGCAATGCGCAGGGACGTCGTGAAGATGCGGCTGATGAATTGCTGGCGATCATGAAAGCGGATCGTAGCTGGGAGGACGATGGAGCGCGCAAACAACTTTTGCAGTTCTTCGAGGCGTGGGGCAATACGGACCCGGCAACCCTGGGCGCACGCCGCAAACTTTCGTCACTCCTGTTTTCCTGAATGGGACGCTGCGCAGCTTAATTTTGACGCGCCTCTCGACAAGATTGAAGGGGATGCGTTCTAAGGGAGAGTGTAATGCAAGTGGGCAATGCCCGTTACCGGACGGGCGCTGATATACCGGAGCTGGTGTCGATCTTCCCATTGAGAGGCGCGCTGCTTTTGCCCGGTGGACAGCTGCCGCTGAATATTTTCGAGCCTCGCTATCTGGAAATGGTGGAAGATGCGCTGGCCGGAAAGCGGATTATCGCGATGATCCAGCCGCGCATTGTGGAAGGTCCCGATGACAAGGATGAAGACGAAGACGATAGCAACAGATTTGACGAGACTGCGCGACCGCAGTTGAGCCAGGTTGGTTGTCTTGGGCGTATAACCACATATGCGGAAACCGGCGATGGGCGTGTTCTCATCACGCTTCAGGGCATATGCCGGTTCCGGGTGCTGGATGAAATCAACTGCCGCAAGCCTTATCGTCAGTGCCGGATTGCACCATTTTTGACGGATCTGGAAACTGCGCCCGATCTGGGTGAGATCGACCGTGATGCGCTGCTCCATGCGTTTAAGGATTATCTTGAAGTGCATAATCTTGAAGCCGATTGGAACAGTATCTCGCGTGCGGGCAACGATACATTGGTCAATGCTTTGTCGATGATGTCGCCTTTCGGACCTGCCGAAAAGCAGGCATTGCTGGAAGCACCTGATTTGAAGACACGTGCAGCGACACTAATCGCTATTACGGAAATGGTCCTTGCGAAGGTTAAGGATGATTACGGCTCGCGTCTGCAGTGAGCGACGAGAGCGTGTCGCGCTTAATCGCACCCATGACGCTCGCTCTAGATTCTTTTAATTGCCGCATGTTCGCGAACGCTCGATGAATTCATTTAAGCGCGACATGCTTTAGGAAAAAACCAATGACTGAGAATGAAAATACCGGCAACATCGATGTCAAACTGCTTGAATTGCTCGTGTGCCCTCTGACCAAGGGGTCGCTGAAATATGATGCAGAAAACAGCGAACTGATCTCCGAGAAAGCCAGGCTTGCCTATCCGGTTCGCGGCGGCATTCCGATCATGCTGCCGTCGGAAGCGCGCACTCTTGAATAGATCGCGCGTGGTCTTTGATCGAGACCTGTAATTTCTGTTATATAATTTCTACATATCCTCTGTTCTTTTTCATAAATTTCACACTGCTGCTTGTTGCTTGCCACGCGAGGGGGCTCTATAACCCTCGCGGAACTTGAAAGCACGATTGCGGAATCTGATTTCCCTGCCGTTATTGTGCGAGAAAAAACAGAGGCTTGGCATTATGGCATCCAGAAAACTCCTTCTCCTGCCCGGTGATGGCATCGGTCCTGAAGCAATGGCTGAGGTCCGCAAAATTATCGCTTTCCTCAACTCGGGTCTTAATCTCGGTTTTGAAACCGATGAAGGTCTGGTTGGCGGATCGGCATATGATGCGCATGGACAGGCTATTTCTGATGCCGATATGGAAAAGGCGCTTGCTGCGGATGCTGTGCTCTTCGGTGCCGTTGGTGGTCCGAAGTGGGACAGCGTGCCTTATGAAGTGCGCCCGGAAGCAGGCCTCCTGCGTCTGCGCAAGGATCTGGCACTCTATGCCAATCTGCGCCCGGCAATCTGCTATCCAGCGCTTGCCCATTCATCGTCGCTGAAGCCGGAAGTGATTGAAGGTCTGGACATTCTGATCCTGCGCGAACTGACCGGCGGTGTTTATTTCGGCGAGCCGAAGGAAATCATTGATCTGGGCAATGGCCAGAAGCGCGGTATCGATACGCAGGTTTATGATACCTACGAAATCGAACGCATTGCCGATGTGGCTTTTGAGCTTGCGCGCACGCGCCGCAACAAAGTCACGTCGATGGAAAAGCGCAATGTGATGAAGTCTGGCGTCTTGTGGAATCAGGTCGTTACGGCTCGCCACAAGGAGAAGCATTCCGATGTTGAACTTGAGCACATGCTGGCCGATGCTGGTGGTATGCAGCTCGTCCGCTGGCCAAAGCAGTTCGACGTGATTGTCACCGACAATCTGTTCGGCGATATGCTTTCTGACGTTGCAGCAATGCTGACCGGTTCGCTCGGCATGTTGCCATCGGCTTCGCTTGGCGCTGCTGACGCCAAGACCGGCAAGCGCAAGGCGCTCTATGAGCCGGTACATGGTTCCGCACCTGACATTGCAGGTCAGGGCATCGCCAATCCGATTGCAATGATTGCCTCGCTTGCCATGTGCCTGCGCTATTCGTTCAATCTGATCGATGAAGCTGATCGTCTGGAAGCAGCAATCGCCGGTGTTCTCGATGATGGTCTGCGTACTGCCGACATCTGGTCGGAAGGCAAGACCAAGATTGGTACCGTCGAAATGGGCGATGCGATCCTCGCAAAGTTCAAGGCGCTCTCGGCTTAATCACCGATTGTACGATTATTAAAAAGCCGCCGTGACGTGTTCACGGCGGCTTTTTGGTTTTAAGTATTAGAGCGCATCCCGAAAAGTGTGAAACGGTTTTCGGACAAAGATGCGCGTTAAAACAAATATTTAGAGCGCCGATCTGACCCAATCAGATCGAAACGCGCTCTAATCGAACTGAAGCGTAAAATCCGCAAACACACCAGCGATCAGAAGCGCGATGAAGAAATACTGAAATCCCTTGCGCTTGAGGCGCATGGCAAAGAGTATGGCTGCAGTTTCAACTGCAAACAGGATAAATTCGCCCAGATAGGACTCTTTGTTGTCAACTGAGAATTGCGGACCCGTGCCATTCAGGAACTGGACGAGGTTGAGGAAGATAAAGAGCGAGAAAAGCCATATCTTTCTTGATAGAAAATAGCTTTCGTAATTGCCATATTCTTTAATTTCATCCGGTGTCAGAGTAACGCATACGAAGAAAAGACCAAAGACATAGAGAAGGTCGAGTACATATGTGTATACATTGTAGCTCTTTGTCCCGCTTTGGAATAAATACTCCCACCAGAACTGGATGATCCAGAGAAAGACAACGACGACCCACCCAATATGCATATAGGATATCTTATGCTTGTTGGGGTGTTGGACGAATTTGGATGCGAAGATGAGTAATCGTGACAGGCACAGACTGATGCCCATACCATTGATAATTCTCATATGAGAAAAAGCATCAGCCGCGCTGATAGTGGTTTCAACTCCAGAAGGCAATTTCCACCTGTATCTATAGTCTCTCGAACATGATCAATAACTACCGTTTCCTGATGAATAGCGCGTTGTTTATTGAAAATGAAATGAATTGTTCTGTTGTGGTAAAGCGGTTGTCAGTACATGGCAGCGCTGTGCAGTTGACTGGATAGTTGGAAATAAACGCCCGATTTCCGGCTGCTATTTCCGACAAAGACATTAAGAATGGCAAGCATGTTGAACACCCTTCCAAATCTGAGCGTCCTATATGACGCATTGCTTGCCCGTGACGCAGCTTACGAGGGCAAAGCCTATGTTGGCGTCCTTTCGACCGGCATTTTCTGTCGGCTGACCTGCCCGGCAAGAAAGCCGCTTAAAGAAAACTGCCGGTTTTTTGCTTCTATTCCCGAATGTATTGCTGATGGTTTCAGACCTTGCAAAAGATGTCACCCGTTGCAGCCTGCGGCGGAAGCAGACGTGTCTGTTGAACGTTTGCTGAAGGCGCTGGAAGCGCAACCGCAAAGGCGCTGGAGCGAGGATGATGTCGCCGGCATGGGGTTGGATCCATCCACGGTGCGCCGCAGTTTTAGAAGACATTTCGGCATTACGTTTCTGGAAATGGCGCGGCAGGAACGATTACGACAAGGGTTTCAGGCTTTGGCGCAGGGTGAGCGCGTCATTGATGCGCAGGTCGATGCGGGTTTTGAATCGCCGGATGCTTTCCGCAATGCCTTTGCCCGCATTCTGGGGCTTCCGCCAGCACAGTTGCAAAAGGATGGTCTGCTCCGCGCTGACTGGATCAGGACGCCGCTCGGTACAATGATTGCAGTATGCGATCAGTCAGCTTTGCATCTGCTGGAGTTCGCTGATCGTAAGGCGCTGCCGCAAGAGCTTAAAAAGCTGCACAAGGCCTGCCATGGTGCAATCGGGATAGGGCGATATCCGTCGCATAATGTGTTGGAACAGCAGCTTGATACGTTCTTTGCAGGACGATCCGCCGATTTCGATATTCCGCTGGTGCTGCATGGGAGCGCATTCACGCGCGACGTCTGGCGCGAATTGCAGAATATCGGGGCAGGCGAGACACGAAGCTATAGCGAAATTGCAAGGGCCGTAGAAAAGCCGCTCGCAGTACGCGCCGTAGCGCGCGCCAATGGCGCTAATCAGATTGCCATCATCATTCCTTGCCATCGCGTTATTGGTGCGGATGGTTCGTTGACGGGCTACGGCGGAGGTCTTTGGCGCAAGCAGAAGCTGATCGAGATCGAGGCGCAGTACCGTTGATCGTCTTCCCAAAAGAAAACGCCGCCCAAATGGGGCGGCGCTTTAGCTTTAGAGCGCATCCCGAAAAGTGTGAAACGGTTTTCGGACAAAGATGCGCGTTAAAACAAATATTTAGAGCGCCGATCTGATCCAATCAGATCGGCGCTCTAAAAGTCTGACCGACTACTCGATCTTGTTGAGGTCGACGTCCTTGGTTTCCTTGACGAACATGATGCCAATAACCAGTGTGATCGTTGCAAGGATGATCGGATACCAAAGGCCGTAATAGATATCGCCCTTAGCCGCACTCATTGCGAAGACGGTTGCAGGCAGAAGGCCACCGAACCAGCCGTTGCCGATGTGATATGGCAGCGACATACCGGTATAACGGATGCGGGTCGGGAACATTTCAACGAGGATAGCGGCGATCGGGCCATAGACCATCGTGACGTAAATCACGAGGACGGTAAGAATGGCGATCGTCATAACCCAGTTAATCTGAGATGGATCGGCAATCATCTTGAACGCGCCGGCATTCGGGATGGTGTAGACAGCCTGTTCAGGCTGTGCTGCAGCATCGGCTTCTGCCTGCGTGATGATCTTGGCTTTGACGAGATCGGCGCTCGACATGGTTGCCTTTTCACCGGCACGGACAGCTTCAGCATTCAGTTCCAGTTCCGGATTGGCTGCGATGAAGGCATCGAGCTTGGAATCTGCAATTTTTGCTGGGCTACGAACGAGCGGCCAGCCTGCTTTCTGCAGGGCAAGGTTGATGTCGTGGGTCAAAGCGGCCTGCTTGGCAGTTGCTTCCGCTCCAGCCTGGATCGCATCAAAGGACGTCACAGTGGAATCGCCGATTTTGATGGTTGCAGGCTGTCCGGCAGGACCGGTTACGACGTCGTAAGGAACAGCACTGCGCGACAGGAAGCTCGTCGCGATATCACAGGAGCTGGTGAACTTCGATGTGCCGGTTGCATTGAACTGGAAGTTACAGTCGCCAGGTGCCGCAGAAACGGTGGCCCGGATCGTCTGTTCAGCTTGAGCAAGAGCCGGGTTGGCTGCATGAGTCAGTGCTTTGAACAGCGGGAAGTAGGTGACTGCTGCAAGAAGCAAGCCCGCCATGATGATCGGCTTGCGGCCAATCTTGTCCGAGAGCCAGCCAAAAACCACGAAGAAGCCGGTGCCGATAATGAGCGCGGACGCGACCATGATGTTTGCCGACTGGTTCTCGACCTTAAGTACGTTCTGAAGGAAAAACAGTGCGTAGAACTGGCCGGTATACCAGACGACAGCTTGCCCCATTGTCAGACCGAACAGAGCGATAAGGGCAATTTTGGCATTCTTCCACTGACCGAATGCTTCGGAAAGCGGTGCTTTGGAGATCTTTCCTTCTTCCTTCATCTTCTTGAAGGCAGGGGATTCGCTCATCTGCAAACGAATCCACACTGAGATGCCCAGCAGAATGATCGAAACCAGGAAAGGAATACGCCAACCCCAGGCAGCAAAGGACTCAGTGGTCATCACGTTCTGAATGCTCAGGATGACCATCAGCGAAAGGAAAAGCCCCAACGTTGCCGTTGTCTGAATCCATGACGTATAGAAGCCGCGACGGCCATTCGGTGCGTGTTCGGCAACATAGGTTGCAGCGCCACCGTATTCACCGCCGAGTGCCAGACCCTGCAACATACGCAGAATGATCAGGATTGTGGGCGCGACGATACCAAGGGTTGCCGATCCAGGCAGAATACCGACGAGGAACGTCGATGCACCCATGATAACAATGGTAACGAGAAAGGTGTATTTACGACCGACGAGATCGCCAATGCGTCCGAAGACAAGCGCGCCGAACGGGCGGACGAGAAAGCCTGCTGCGAATGCGAGCAAGACGAAGATATTGCGGGTTGTTTCCGGATATTCATTAAAGAACGCCGCGCCAATAAAGGCAGCCAGTGTTCCGTAGAGATAAAAGTCATACCATTCAAATACTGTGCCGAGTGAAGAAGCGAAAATTACCTTCTTTTCTTCACGCGTCATTTTTGGCGCGCCAGCCTTGGCGCTCGATTGAACTGACATAAGTAAGGTTCCTCCCAACAGCATTTTTGCTGACGTGTGCGGACGTTCTCCTCCAACTTCCGCGCACTTTTCCACGAGCGCATGATGAACTGAATCGTTTAATCCGTTTATTATCTTTTAGTATGAGAAAGGCTCGGCCTTGACTAAGGGGTGAAAGTTCAAATTCAGCGGGTCAAAGACAAATTGGATTGGTACTGTTGTTCGAGGTAGAATTTCACTTGGCAGTTATTCTAGGAGAGCAAGAAATGGACCGTTTTGTCGGTGGTTGTCTGTGTGGAGATGTTCGGTTCGCTGCATCCGGGCCCCCCTATCGCGTTGGCATCTGTCACTGCCTCGATTGCCGCAAGCAACATGGAGCACTGTTTCACGCCTCGGCAATTTTTCCCGAAGCTGCCGTTACCATCCATGGCGAGACGCGCGATTATGAAGGGCGGTTTTTCTGCCCTCGCTGTGGCTCGTCTGTTTTTTCCCGTTCAGATGATGAAGTTGAGATCAACCTCGGCTCGCTCGATGACATCGATCAGTTGACGCCGACCTATGAGCTCTGGACCATTCGGCGTGAGTCCTGGCTGCCGCCGTTTCCACTTAAAAGACACTATGAACGTGATCGGATTGGTACGACTCGGAATGAAGACTAGATCAGGCGATCTGGACGGAAGGTAAATTGCGCATTTTTCCTGTCTGTTTGGCACTGGAATGCCTTTATTTTAGGTGCGACTGGCTGCGCAGTGATGATGAAATTGGAATGAATATCCAAATACGACGCAAATCGGCCAGTTTTCGTCGAATTGGCTTTTTTCCTTGGGCTTTGAGTGCTAAGTCGCTCTCGCGATAAATGCCGACAAATTCCCAGAGTTCAATTCATCCGCATACCCCCAAATATCGCAGTGACGACATTGGCAGATTGATTTATGTCGCTGAGCGAACATTGAGCCAGAGCCTGAAAGCCCCAACCATGACTGCACGTCTTTCATTCGCGCGTGAGCGTATCAACGTTCTTCTTCTCGAAGGCATCAACCAGTCCGCCGTCGATTATTTCAAATCGTCTGGCTACACGAACGTCGTTCATTTGCCGAAAGCGTTGGACAAGGCTGAGCTGATTGAGGCGATTTCATCCGCTCATATCGTGGGTATTCGTTCACGCACGCAGCTCACTGACGAAGTGTTTGAAGCAGCGCAGCGCCTGATTGCTGTCGGTTGCTACTCGGTTGGCACAAATCAGGTGGATCTGAAGGCTGCTCGCAAACGCGGCATTCCCGTTTTCAATGCACCGTTCTCCAACACACGCTCTGTGGCTGAGCTGGTGATTGGTGAAATCATCATGCTGATGCGCCGCATTTTCCCGCGCTCCAATGCGGCCCATACGGGCGGCTGGGACAAGAGCGCGACAGGCAGTCGCGAAGTGCGTGGCAAAACGCTGGGTATCGTCGGCTATGGCAATATCGGTTCGCAGGTCGGCAATCTGGCTGAAAGCCTCGGCATGACGGTCCGCTATTTCGACATGACCGACAAGCTGCAATACGGTAATGTTATTCCGACTGAAACGCTCGACGAACTGCTCGAAATTTCGGACGTGATCAGCTTGCATGTACCATCGAACAAGTCGACGGCCAAGATGATCACCGAAGCCAAGCTGCGCAAGATGAAGAAGGGTGCCTTCTTCATCAACAATGCGCGCGGTTCTGTGGTCGATCTGGAAGCGCTGGCCAAGGTTCTGAAAGAAGGCCATCTCGCCGGTGCGGCAATTGACGTGTTTCCGGTTGAGCCTGCCTCGAACAAGGATCCGTTTATTTCGCCGTTGCAGGGGCTGGAGAATGTCATTCTCACTCCGCATATTGGCGGCTCGACTGAAGAAGCGCAGGAACGCATTGGTTTGGAAGTCACCCGTAAGCTGGTGGAATATTCCGATGTTGGTTCGACGCTCGGTGCGGTTAACTTCCCGCAGGTGCAGCTGCCTGCGCGTCCGAATGGCACGCGTTTCATGCATGTGCATGAAAACCGCCCGGGCATTCTCAACAGTCTCGTGAATATTTTCTCCTCGCATAATATCAACATCGTCAGCCAGTTTCTGCAGACCGATGGTGAAGTTGGCTATGTGGTGATTGAGGGTGACGCGATGGAAGAACATGCCGAAGACGTTCTTCAGGCGATGCGCGAAATTCCGGGTACTGTGCGGACGCGTCTGCTTTACTGATTAAGCAGCATGCCATTTGAAGGCCCGCGCAGCATTCGCCGCGCGGGCCTTTGCATTTCAATATCGCAACGTAATAAGCGGTATTGTTCCTGTATTTTTGAGCAGTTTTGTTGCGCTTCTCTTCGAGAAATCATTGACTCTTTTTTCAAAGGGCTTAAAAGCGCAATCGGAAAAGGAGACAATCCCGTGAACGCTTCTCGCGCATCACATAGCCTGTGTGGACTGAATGGCCTCATCGCCATCGGTGCCCTCATGGCGTCCGTTTCCAAAACTACCACGGCCACTTGCATTAAAACGACCACCAAAACGGTCTGACCCCTTGGCCTGCTCGCCCTCTCTCCCCGGGTCCGGCCCAGGGAAAAGGCCCGCTGGTCGCGGGTTTTTATGGAAGCGGAGAGGACAGGAGAAGGTAAATGGGTTTTAAGATTGCAGTCGTCGGCGCCACCGGAAATGTCGGTCGCGAAATGCTCAATATCCTCGAAGAACGCGGTTTTCCGGCTGATGAAGTCGTGGCTCTCGCTTCGCGTCGCAGCCAGGGTACGGAAGTGTCCTATGGCGACAAGACGCTGAAGGTGAAGGCGCTTGACCAGTACGACTTCTCCGACACCGACATTTGCCTCATGTCCGCTGGTGGAAATATTTCCAAGGAATGGTCGCCGAAGATCGGTGCGCAGGGTTGCGTCGTTATCGATAATTCCTCCGCATGGCGTTATGACTCCAATGTGCCGCTCATCGTTCCGGAAGTGAACCCTGACGCGATTGAAGGCTTCCGCAAGAAGAACATCATTGCCAATCCGAACTGCTCGACGGCTCAGCTCGTTGTAGCTCTGAAGCCGTTGCATGATGCAGCCAAGATCAAGCGCGTTGTAGTCTCGACCTACCAGTCGGTTTCGGGCGCTGGCAAGGAAGGCATGGATGAGCTGTTCCAGCAATCGCGCGCTGTGTTCGTTGCTGATCCTGTGACAGCACAGAAGTTCACCAAGCGCATTGCATTCAATGTGATTCCGCATATCGATGTCTTCATGGAAGACGGCTACACCAAGGAAGAATGGAAGATGGTGGCCGAAACCAAGAAGATGCTCGATCCGAAGATCAAGCTCACCGCGACAGCTGTACGCGTTCCTGTCTTCATCGGTCATTCCGAAGCCGTCAATATCGAGTTTGAAAACCCGATTTCAGCAGAAGAAGCCCGTGAAATTCTGCGTGATGCACCGGGCTGTCAGGTTGTCGATAAGCACGAAGATGGCGGTTACATCACGCCTTATGAATCGGCAGGCGAAGACGCCACCTATATCAGCCGTATCCGTGAAGATATCACCGTTGAAAACGGTCTGGCACTGTGGGTTGTTTCCGACAATCTGCGCAAGGGTGCAGCGCTCAACACGATCCAGATCGCAGAACTGCTGGTCGCTCGTGGCCTGATCACGCCAAAGGCGCTTGCTGCTTAATTGATACTGCAGTTTTAAAAACCAAAAGCGCCGGTTTCCCGGCGCTTTTTTTGTTAGAGCGGTGCCAGTTAAAACGGAGTTGCGTCGGATAATGCGAAAAACAAAGAGATAGAGCATTTCCAATGATGCAAGAAAAACAGGAAATGCTCTAGCGCGGAACACTGTCCGTAAGATTGCTGCGAATATCGAGCAATCGCGTACGTAAGTCCTTCAAATCGTCCAATGGCTGACCCAGCGCGCAGAAAATCTGCTCCGGGATACTTTCCGCAGCTTCGCGCAAGGCCTGTCCCTCATCAGTCAGTGTGATGCGCACCTGACGTTCATCCTGTGGATCGCGGCGGCGCTTGATGCGGCCAGCCGTTTCAAGGCGCTTGAGGAGAGGGGTCAGTGTGCCGGAATCAAGGTTCAGCTTCCCACCGATCTCCGATACCGTCTGATCGTCTTTTTCCCAGAGGACCAGCATGACCAGAAATTGCGGATAGGTCAGGTCGAGCTTGCTCAGGATGGGCTGATAGGCACGCGTCAGCGCATTCGCGGTTGAATAGATCGCGAAGCAGACCATATCTGATAAGTGCAAGTGGGAGTCTTTGTGGTCGCTGTTCATGATCCACCTTCCTTACCGCGACTATAAGCTATGCACAATTGAATTGCGCGTCACATAATCGTGAAAAACGATTTTGCAAAATTAGATTGCGAACAATTTAATTATTTGCAACTTTGTTCGCGAAGATAAGTTCACAAACAGGAGAAGTCGTATGTCCATTCTCTATACAACACAGTCCACCGCAACGGGCGGACGTACCGGCAGTGCCAAGACCGCTGACGGACGTCTTAGCGTCGTTCTTGATACGCCAAAGGAATTGGGCGGCTCGGGCGGTGAGGGCACCAATCCCGAACAGCTTTTCGCCTCCGGCTATGCAGCCTGCTTTCTCGGTGCTTTGAAATTCGTGGCTTCCAAGGAGAAGGTTTCGATTTCAGCTGACAGCACTGTGACCGCGACGGTTGGCATCGGTCCGCGCGACGACGGCACAGGCTTCGGTCTTGATGTTGCTCTTGAAGTTGCTCTACCGGGCGTGGACAAGGCCAAGGCCGAAGAGCTGGTCAATGCAGCACACATTGTCTGCCCTTATTCGCACGCAACCCGCGGCAATATCGATGTCCGTCTGAGCGTAGCTTAATCTGAAGAATATAAAAGGCGCCCTTTTCGGGCGCCTTTTTGGTTTTATGGTATCCTGCATATTTTCAGCAGGAAGTGACTTCGATGGGAATTTTGCCCAACATGGATGAGCTCCGTTCTACCTGTGCGAGAATGGAGCAACGATATCTCTTGAACTCATCAGTCGAAACGTCTTATCGCCGGGTTAGCGAACGTTTTGCTGCTGATCTGGCAGATGAACGAGACGTCATACTCAGTCGTTGTGCAGCTCTCATGGCTATCAAATTTCTGATCGAAGAGAGAGCGCTTTGATTTTGGCGAGTGCATTTTCCACTTGTCCATGGGTCTCCGCGGCCAATGGCAGAATGGGTCGTGGCGGCTCGATCTTTGCAAGGCCCAGAAGGTCAGCAATCACATACATGACGCGGAAGCTGCCGAAGGTCTTGAACAAGTCCCAGAGAGGTTCAAATGCTGCATTGATGCGTTCGGATTCAGCCTGATTGCCGCTTTGTGCGGCGCGGACCAGTGCTACTGACTGAGCCGGCAGAAGGCCAGCAGCGACACTGTAGAAAGCGTCAGCTCCTGCGAGCAGTGCATCCTTTGCGCCCCAATCACCGCTATAACCGATGGCGAAGTCATCTGGTGTTGCAGCACGCAGTTTTGTGATTTCTGCCACATAGCCGTCATCGGCTGGCAGAGGCATTTTGATTGCTTTGATGTTTCTGAGGCCCCCTAGTCGCGCAATCAGTTCATCACTGAAAATGAACCGGGTGGTGCCGGGATTATTATAGATACACAGCGGCAAGTCAGTCGCTTCTGCAACCGCTTTGAAGTGCTGAAAGCCTTCCTCCTGCGTTAGCGGCGTATAGGAGACGGGGGCAAGCAGCAGCGCATCAGCACCGGCATCCGCAGCATCGCGCGCAAGCGCACTCGCCTCATCGGTGCGCAATGCACCCACGCCAACGATGATCGGCGTTTTCCCGCCAATGCATTTAACGGCTGTTTTCACTGTATGCCGACGCTGTTCACGCGTGAGAAAGGCATAGCCGCCGGTGCTTCCCAGAAGGCCGATTGAATCCGCGCCCGCCTCGTGAATGCGCTCAAGGAAACGGCACAGCGCCTCCTCCATGAGATTGCCGGTTGCGTCGATTGGCGTGAGCGGGAAAGCGGAGAGGCCTTTGAAAATCTTCATTGCGGTACTCGTTTCTCAAACAGTTTCAGCGTGACAGAAGCAGACGGATACCGGCAAGACCAAAGACTGCAGCCAGTACACCTTCGATCCAGCGACGGGCGCCGCGATATAAACGCACCATGGGCGCCGTTGAAAACACAATCGCATAGCCGCAGAAAATAGTGACGCTAAGCACTATACAGCCACCCAGAAACGCGGCTGAGTGAGACCATGATGAGTTGGTGCCGAGGCCCAGTGTCACCAAAGCAATCCAGGACAGAATGGATTTGGGATTGGAGAGATGCATCAGCAATCCACGCCGGTAAAGTTCGCCGCCTGAGAGAAATGCATCGCCATTTGGCGCTCGGGCAGCGATTTTCGCATCTGACGTCATGGCGGCGCGTCCAGCCTTGAAGGCCAGATACAGCAGATAAAGACCACCGAAGATTTTAAGGATAATCAGTGCTTCTGCAAAGCGTGTCAGGATGGCCGAGACACCGGTTGCGGCCATCAAGCCCCAGAAGATCGAGCCAGTAACAACACCGGCAGCGAATACAAGCCCCGCCTTTCGACCCTGATGCATGGCGACGCCCATAATGCGCATATTGCTCGGGCCGGGGCTGCCGGCTGCAATCACATAGGTCGTGTAGACGAGGAGAAGCTGGTAGGCGGCCGGAGAAAGGCTCATGATCATCACTCAGATTGCACTGAGGGAATTCATAGCATTCTCCGCATTCAATATCTGTATGCGATTGTATCGAAATCTACTGGAAAAATACCGAAATTGTCACTGTTTTGATCAGAAATGACAAATCTGTGCAACACAACGCCAATGTGTTGCTCTAATCAGCATGCGCTTCCAGAGCTTCCATATCATCATCAGAAAGGCCAAAATGGTGGCCGATTTCATGGATGAGAACATGGGTGATGATGTCGCCAAGTGTTTCTTCATTCTCTGACCAGTAGTCGAGAATTGCACGACGAAAAAGCGTGATGCGGTTGGGGGCGTCGCCGGTTTGAAGGCTGAAACGCTCACCAATACCCACACCCTCAAACAGGCCAAGTAGATCGAAAGGCGTTTCGAGGCCCATATCTTCGACGATCTGCTCTTCGGGGAAATCTGCGATCTGAATGATGATGTCGCCGCAAAGCGCGCGAAATTCCTGCGGGAGATGCGCTAACGCTTCAATCGCAATGGATTCGACTTCATCAAGCGAGGGCGAGAGACGTCCCGCCCAGTCGCCGCTTTGATCTTCTCGGGCCATTTCAGCCAACCGGGTCCTATTCAATGATTAAGGCCGCCGGACTTTCTGGCAATGAGCTTGTAATACTAAAAGCCATTATGCCCAGGGACGCTGTTGTGCGTTCTTTGCCTCGAAGGTATCGATGTTCGTTACCTTTTCCATAGTCAGGCCGATGTCATCGAGACCATTGAGCAGGCAATGACGCTTAAAATCGTCAAGGTCAAAGGAGATTGTGCCGCCATCGGGGCCATGAATTTCCTTGGCTTCAAGATCGATGGTCAGCGTTGCATTGGCGCCGCGCGAAGCGTCGTCCATCAGCTTGTCGAGATCTTCCTGACTGACTTTGATCGGTAAGATGCCGTTCTTGAAGCAGTTGTTGTAGAAGATATCGGCGAAAGAGGTCGAGATCACGCAACGGATGCCGAAATCAAGCAGCGCCCAAGGCGCATGTTCACGCGAGGAGCCGCAGCCAAAATTATCGCCAGCAACCAGTATCTGCGCATTGCGATAACCAGGCTTGTTGAGTACGAAATCCGGGTTTTCGGTTCCGTCTTCGTTAAAGCGCATTTCGGCAAAAAGCCCCTTGCTCAGACCCGTACGCTTGATCGTCTTCAGATAATCCTTAGGGATAATCATGTCCGTATCGATATTGACGATCGGCAGGGGGGCTGCGACGCCCGTGAGCTTGGTGAACTTGTCCATGTTCCTGACCTGTCGGTTGGGTATTTTAAATTTGCTGTCTGATTTACATCAGCATCGCAGAGAGTCAATGTTTCAGGCCGCAAGTGCCCAATAGGTCGCAACCTTAGACGCGATATCAATGCCTCCGGCCCGTTTTAACGCGGACCGGAAGTGTGTGGCGGTGATCGGCGCATGAATATGTCTGAAATTCACCAGAATCATTTAGAATCATGCGCCGAAGTTCGTTTAGGCGAAATTATTGCACGCTAAGTGTAATCCCGCCGGCTTCACTGCCGGTCAGCCTGCGGGACTTTCCATCTGCCCCGACAACAACCGTAAAGCGCCTGCGCAGCATCGAGAGGTTTGGCGAGACTGCGACATTGATCGCTGGATCGAACTGCAGTGTAATCCGCCAGAGATCAGGCTTGATCGTTTCCTCGACACCGATGATGCGTGCCTCGAAAGCGGTTGTATGGAACATGCCTGAAACGCGCTGGCTGACACGATAAGGCGCAGCATTATCTTCAACGCGTGTGGATTCGGCTTTCACGCCATGGGCGGCAAGCGTGTTCCAGTCGCGCGTACCGGACTGGCGTGCAACGAGGTCAAGCGCCTTTCCGTGGCTTATGTTGATGCCTTCTTCACCCAAGGCCTGCCGCAAACGGCGAGCCTGATGTTTGAAATCAGTTGTATTGTGCCCAGCAAGCATGGCTGTGGTCATGGTTTCGCTCCTGAATGTGAGCAGCATTTTCGTAAACGGGTGCTCGCATTGCCGTTTCTGCCGTCACCGGAACAGGAACGTGAATTCAGAATGCTTTACCATGGCCATAAGGCTGCGAGCGGCGGGTGCATTCCAACCGAAGGCTGGAAAATAAGCAGGCCTAAGGCAGATTTCAAGTCTTATGAATGGGAAGCGCTGCAACACTTCAATTCTAGCAACGTTCGCTTCCGACAGATCAATTATGCTGACAGCACGGAAATATTATATGTGCTTGACCGGATCGCTTAAATAATCAAAGTCTTATCTACGTTTTTATGTCTTACGATAAGCAGCGATGGGTGGAATATGCTTCGAATTTTTCTCTTGGGATTGACAGTTGCAGTGATGAGTTTGCCAGCTTCTGCGGAAAACAAGCCTGGCTTCAATCCGCATGAAGGACTTTTTACAAGCAATAAAGGCATGGAACTTAAGGCTGATGTGACGCACAAAAGTGGCGATCAATATGCCGTATCTCTGTCTACAAGCGTCCCGATGGTCGATAATCAGCCAGGTTGCGGTGGCGGTGTCTCCGGGGATGTCACCATCAAAGACAAAAAGGCGACATTCAAAATCCAGAGTGAAGGTTTTGATCCGCAAGAAGCGGAGTCCGACCGGAACCCTCGCTATTGCGAAATCAAGATGAATTTCGTTGGTGACTACAAGCTTGAGATCGAAGAGGTCGGCGGATGCACCTATTACCACGGCGCATCATGTGAGTTCACAGGAACGCTGGAACATGAAGCAAGCGGCATTTAAAAACTTTGTGTGGCGAGTGCTTGTCTGCTGATCCAGATCGGTGCACAAATTGCACATGAAAACAATTGCTCGCCCACGCCGTTCCGTATTGTTCCTACCCGCATCCAATAGTCGGGCGCTCGAAAAGTCACTGACGCTTGCAGCAGATTGCGTGATCTACGATCTGGAAGATTCCGTTGCGCCTGAAGCAAAAATTGCTGCGCGTGATGCGCTGTCCGCACATTTTGCCGAGCATCCGAAAGTTGGTTTTGAGCGCGTTGTGCGGGTCAATGCAGCCGATACTGAATGGGGTAAGGCTGACGTGACTGCCGCGGCTAAAATCGGGGCTGATGCTGTGCTTCTGCCCAAGGTAGAACGACCGCAGGATGTTATCGATACGGCGAACCGGCTTGATCGCAACGATGCGGATCTCGATGTGCGTGTATGGGCAATGATCGAGACGCCCCGTGGCATTCTCAATGCCGATGAAATTGCAGTTCTCGGACATCGTTCCGCAGCAAGGCTTGGCTGCTTTGTGGTTGGGCCAAACGATATAGCGCGAGCAACGGGCGTCCGTCCGCAAGCTGGACGGCCCTATCTGATCCCATGGCTTATGCAGATCATTCTCGCTGCGCGCGCTGGTGGTATCGATGTGCTGGACGGCGTTTATAACGACTTTCGCGACAGCGTTGGGCATGAAGCCGAGTGCATGCAGGCGGCTCTGATGGGGTTCGATGGCAAGACGCTCATTCATCCTTCGCAAATTGAGGCGGCCAACCGTGCCTTTTCGCCCTCAGACGAAGATGTGGCTCATGCCCGTGCGGTAATTTCGGCCTTCGCCAGACCAGAAAATGCCGACAAGGGCGTCGTGTCGCTGGATGGCCAGATGGTCGAACGTCTGCATCTCGAAATGGCTGAGCGCCTGCTCGCGAAATCCAACTCATACTCATAACAAAGGAAGAAAGACTATGAAGCTCTACCGTTTCATCACTGGCCCGGACGATTCCGCATTCTGCCACCGCGTTACCGCAGCACTGAACAAGGGCTGGCAGCTTTACGGCTCCCCAACCTATGCGTTCAACGCGGCAACCGGCGTTCTGCATTGCGGTCAGCCAGTGGTGAAGGAAGTTGATGGCGTCGACTATACGCCGGATATCAAACTCGGCGAATATTGATGGCCGTCCGCCGCATCGTATCCAATATAGCCGCCGATAATCTGTCGGCCGCGAAGCGTTTCTATGGAGACGTGCTGGAACTCGATGTGGTGATGGACCACGGCTGGATCGTGACCTATGCCGCTGATGCGGACGCGCGGGTGCAGATCAGCTTTGCCACCGAAGGCGGATCGGGCACGCCAGTGCCCGATCTTTCCATCGAGGTCGATGATGTTGATGCAGTGCTTGAGCGGATGACTGCTGCTGGCTTTGCTGTCGAATATGGACCGAGTGATGAAGAATGGGGCGTGCGCCGTTTCTTTGTGCGTGATCCCTATGGACGTCTTGTGAATATTCTCAACCACAAGAACTGAAAAGGCCGGTTCCCCGGCCTTTTTCATTGAGATACTCTTAATTTAACCCACGTTTTTCAATCATCGCGTCGGGCGTCGGCATCTTGCCGCGGAAGGCTTTGTAAAGCTCTTCCGGATCGCGGCTGCCTCCGGCAGAATAGATATATTGTTTGAGCTTTGCCGCGAGTTCCGGGTTGAAGGCATCGCCGGTTTCTTCAAATGCCGAGAATGCATCGGCATCCAGCACTTCCGACCACATGTAGGAATAGTAGCCGGCTGAGTAGCCGTCACCGGAGAAGACATGGGTGAAGTGTGGTGTGCGATGACGCATGATGATCGCGTCAGGCATCGACAATTTTTTCAGCGTTGCAGCCTCAAAAGCCAATGGGTCCGCAATCTTTTCCTTGCCCGTATGAAATGCCATATCGACAAGTGCTGACGAGGTGAATTCGACCGTGTTGAACCCTGCATTGAACGAGCGGGCCGCGAGCACCTTGTCGAGCAGCGCCTTTGGCATCGCTTCGCCCGTGCGATAATGCACGGCATACTTTTCCAAAACGGCTGGCACGGTCAGCCAATGCTCATAGAGCTGCGATGGCAGTTCGACAAAGTCGCGCGAAACGGCGGTGCCGGAAACTGCTGGCCAGGTCACATCCGACAGAAGCCCATGCAGCGCATGGCCGAACTCATGGAACAATGTGCGCGCGTCGTCCAGCGAAAGCAGCGCTGGTTCACCGGCCTTGGGTTTTGCAAAATTCATCACATTGTAGATGATCGGCTTTTGCCCGGCATCGAGCTTATGGCTTGATTGCAATGCGCTCATCCATGCACCGGAGCGCTTGGAGGTGCGGGCGAAATAGTCGCCGAGGAAAAGACCGCGTTCGCTGCCATCGGCATTCAGGACATGAAACACCCTTACGTCCGGATGCCATGTGGTGATGCCTTTCTTCTCCTCGAAACGGATGCCGAAAAGACGGGTCGCCACATCGAAGCTTGCTTCAATGATTTTTTCGAGCTGCAGATATGGCTTCAATTCCGCCTCATCGAACGCGAAACGTTCAGCACGAAGCTTTTCCGCATAAAAGCGCCAGTCCCACGGCGCAACCTTGTGGTTTCCACCATTGGCTACAATCAGCCGTTCAAGTTCGGTTTCTTCTTCATGCGCTTTGGCGCGGGCCTTGTCCCAGACAGGCTCGAGCAGATCCATAACGGCTTTCGGCGTTTTGGCCATGGTGTCGTCGAGCTTGTAGGCGGCAAAGTTGGCGTAACCGAGCAAGTGTGCCTTGCGCTCACGCAGTTCCACCATTTCGCGCACAATCTCGCGATTGTCGGTCTCGCCGCCATTTTCGCCGCGCTTGCCCCATGCGTTAAAGGCCTGTTCGCGCAATTCGCGGTTTTCCGAGAAGGAAAGGAACGGTTCGACAATCGAACGTGACAGCGTAACCGCCCATGCGTCGGGCTGACCGCGCTCTGCTGCCGCACTTTGCATGGCGTTTTTGAGGAAATCTGGAAGGCCTGCGAGATCAGCTTCATCCGTGATGAAAAGCGCCCAACTTGATTCATCCTTCAGCACGTTCTGGCCGAAGCGCGCACCAAGCCCGGCAAGCTTTTCATTGATGCCCGCCAGTTCCTTCTTGCCAGCTTCATCAAGCCTGGCACCGGAACGAACAAACCCTTTCCAGGTTTTTTCCAGCACGCGCTTGGTTTCGATATCCAGATCAAGATGGTCGCGATTTTCATAAAGCGCATCGATGCGCGCAAACAATTTAGGGTCCATCATGATGCGGGAGTAGTGCCGCGACATTTTTGGAGCGATCTCGCGCTCCAGCGCCTGGATATCATCATTGCTGTGCGCGCCAGCGCGCATCCAGAAAACCGAAGATACGCGGTCGAGGGATTTGCCAGTTAGCTGCAAAGCCTTGAGCGTATTTTCAATAGTTGGCTCAGTGGTTTCATTGGCAATGGCTTCCACTTCGGCAAGATCTTCCGCAAGTGCAGCCTCGAATGCGGGTGCGAAATCATCATCCTTGAACGCAGCGAAATCCGGCAACCCCAGAGGTCCATTCCATTCGGTCAGTGCGTGATTATAGGTGGGCTTGTCGGACATCATAAAACTCTCGCTCAAATGAATTCGATATTCACCAGACTTAGGAGCTCAATGACAGCGGGGCAAGGGTGTTTCCTAAGCTTTCGGTCTGAATGAGCGTTCTGCGGGTGGGCCTTTGCTTGACCGTGCCCCATGCAGAGAATAGGGATGAAAGACGGCTTGCTCTCATGAAAATGTGGGTACTTAATTTTCCTCAAAGATTAGGCCTTGGGTTGCGGGTTTCCACCGCTGTCTGGCCGAGAGCGATTGTAGCAATCCATGAATGTGGCGCCTGATCATCACACCGCCCAGGATGCAAAGCCAGTGATGAGCGAATTGCGGGTCGGCGTTATTGGTGGTCTTCTGGCCGCACTGGGCCTCATGTCGATGGCGCTCTATACGCCAGCCATGACCGAGATTGTTCATGCCTTTGGCACGACAGAAGCGATGGTGAAGCTCACCATATCGGTCTATCTCGCAGGCTTTTGCTTTTCGCAGCTTATCTGCGGGCCGTTGTCGGACGGCTTCGGGCGAAGGCCCATCACGATCGCCTTCATGGTGATTTACCTTGCTGCCAGCATCCTCGCTCTATTCGCAACGACCATCGATATGCTGTTGGTGGCACGGTTTCTGCAAGGCGTGGGAGCGGCTGTAGGGGTTACGATTTCACGCGCAATCGTGCGTGATCTTTTCACCCATGAGGCATCGGCCCGTGTGATGAACCTCATAGGCATTGTCATTGCAGTGGGACCGGCTGTGGCGCCGACATTGGGTGGTCTCACCATGGAGCTCTTCGGCTGGCAGGCAATTTTCATCGTAATGGTCTGCCTGGGCATTCTGGTCGTCCTGATGGCGATCTTCATCATCAAGGAAACGGTCACTCGTGATCTTAGCCGGATTCGACCGAATGAACTGCTGCGCTCTTACCGCACACTGCTGACCAGCCGCCAATTCATTTACGCTAGCCTTGGGGTCGGCGGTACGACTGGCGGGTTATACACGGCGGCGACCATTCTGCCCTTCATCCTGATGGGACGCGTGGGGATGACGGCCACACAATTTGGCATGGGACTGCTTCTGCAAACGAGCTGTTATTTTGCGGGCAGTCTGTTGTTTCGGCGGTTGATGCAGGCCTATCGTCCCCGACAGCTGGCCGCGGCCGGATATGTCGCCATGGTCATTGCCAGTATTCTTATCGCAACGCTGCTGCGCATTTTCGAGCCATTCTATTTGCTCGTGATGTTGCCGATGGCGCTCTTTGCTTTCGGCGTTGCTCTGGTGATGCCTGTGATGACGTCAGCGGGCATGGCGCCGTTTCCCAAAATGGCGGGTGCTGCATCCGCAATGATGGGTTTCTTTCAAATGGGAGGCGGGCTTGCCGGCGGTGCAATCGCGGCTCTTATGGGTGATCCGGTCATTGCTTTTGCAACGCTGATTCCGGCTCTTGGCTTCATTGCCGCGATTGCTTTTCTGCTGTGGTTGCGTTTGCAGCAGACAAGTTAAAACCAAATATGAAAAAGCTTTCATCATCGTTCGCCGGGGCTTGACTTTGATTGCCGCCGGGCGCACATGACCCACGCAGCCGCATTTTCTTTGGCTGCATTTCAACCGGAGTCTTATTCTCTTATGCCAAGCGACAGTCACAGTCGATTGTTTCAGCCGTCAAGGCAGTTCGTGATCTGATCGCTTGAGGTCAGCTTGCACGGTCTGTCTTCGACGGCGGATCGACAGAAAGGCAAGCCCATGACCGGCCTTAAGCCCGACAACAACTTCGTCTCTGAAGTGCTCAATGTTGCCGACCTCCCTGCTGCAGCAATTGCCAGCCGCCTCGCCGATATTCGTACGGGCGATGCGGTCGAAATCGTCAATGAACTGGATGCCGATGATGCAATCCCAGTCATCGCTCAGCTCTCCCACGAAGACGCTATCCGCCTGCTTGATCAGCCGGAGCTGGAACGTGCGACCGAAATTTTGGCAACGCTTCCGCCAAATACCGCCAGCCTGTTGCTCGATGGTATGTCCGCCGACCGTGCAACCGACGTCTTTCAGGAACTGGAAGATGCCGATCGTGCACGTCTGTTTCCCATTCTTGCGCCTGAAACCAAGGCCGCGCTGAAGAAGCTCATGGGCTATCCGCCGAACACGGCTGGTAGCTTGATGACCATCGAATTCATCACTGTGCCTTCCAATTGGAATGTCGGGCAGACGCTCGACCATATCCGCAAGGTCGAGCGCACGCGTGAGACTGTTTACGCAATCTATGTGGTTGATCCACAAAGCCGCGTTTTGCTGGGTGTTGTCAGTTTGCGCCGTCTGATCATTCGTGAGCTGGACGAGCCGATCCTGTCTCTTGCTCGTGATGATGATCCGATCACGATCTCGCCACATGCGGATCGCGAGGATGTCGCGCGTCTGTTCCGTAAGCACGACTTGTTGGCCGTTCCTGTCGTTGATGACAGCCGCCACATCATCGGCATTGTAACTGTCGATGATGTGCTGGATGCCATGACAGAAGAAGCCAGTGAAGACGCTTATCGCTTCGGTGGTATGGAGGCGCTTGACAAACCTTATATGCGTATCGGCTTTGGCGAGATGCTCAAGAAGCGTGCGGGCTGGCTCGGCATCCTGTTTCTGGGTGAAATGCTGACGGCAAGTGCCATGCAGCATTTTGAACTGGAATTGGAAAAAGCGCTCGTGCTGACGCTGTTCATTCCGCTCATCATGTCTTCGGGCGGCAATTCCGGCTCACAGGCAACGTCACTGATCATCCGCGCGCTTGCACTTCAGGAAGTCAGGCTTAAAGACTGGTGGCGGGTCGCGATCCGCGAAGTGCCGACCGGTCTGGCACTGGGCAGCTTTCTGGGCTTGATCGGTATGGTGCGTATCGCGCTGTGGCAGAAGCTCGGTATTTACGATTACGGCGAGCACTGGATTCTGGTGGCCGCAACAGTCGGCATGGCGCTGGTCTGTATTGTGACATTCGGCTCGGTAACGGGTTCGATGCTGCCATTCATTCTCAAACGACTTGGGTTTGATCCAGCCAGTGCATCAGCACCTTTTGTTGCCACTTTGGTCGACGTGACGGGCCTTGTGATCTACTTCAGTGTTGCGCTGGTAATTTTGTCTGGAACGCTTTTATAGGCCTGGCCGACAAAAAACTGTCAGAATGGCAGTGTAAAAAAGCAAATAAATCCGGCCTTTTCGGGTTAATTGAGGGGCAGTTTCGCGCTGCCCCTTTCTAAAACGCAAAAAAACCTGTAAGAGCGCCCCATTGATTTTCCGTGCATCCATCTTGGCGCGGCTCCCAACTCATATAGAAGTGATCTCCATATGGAATTGCGTAATATCGCTATTATCGCACACGTCGATCATGGCAAAACCACACTGGTCGACGAACTGCTGAAGCAGTCCGGCTCTTTCCGTGACAATCAGCGCGTTGCAGAACGCATGATGGACTCCAACGATATCGAGCGCGAGCGCGGCATCACCATTCTCGCCAAGGCAACTTCGGTTGTCTGGAAGAACACCCGCATCAACATCGTCGATACGCCAGGCCACGCCGACTTCGGCGGTGAAGTTGAGCGTATTCTTTCGATGGTGGACGGTGCTATCGTTCTCGTTGACGCCGCTGAAGGCCCAATGCCACAGACGAAGTTCGTCGTTGGCAAGGCGCTCAAGGTTGGCCTGAAGCCAATCGTCGCGATCAACAAGATCGACCGTCCGGATGGCCGTCATGAAGAAGTCATCAACGAAGTCTTCGACCTCTTCGCCAATCTCGATGCCACCGACGAACAGCTCGACTTCCCGGTTCTTTACGGTTCGGGCCGTAACGGCTGGATGGCGCTGAACCCGGAAGGTCCGCAGGACGAAGGTCTGGCTCCGCTGTTCGATCTGGTTCTCAAGCACGTTCCGCAGCCTAAGGTTGCTGAAGGTCCGTTCAGCATGATCGGTACGATCCTTGAAGCCGATCCATTCCTTGGCCGCATCATCACTGGTCGTATTCATTCGGGCTCGATCAAGTCGAACCAGGCCGTCAAGGTTCTTGGTCAGGACGGTTCGCTTCTGGAAACTGGTCGTATTTCGAAGATCCTTGCGTTCCGCGGTATTGAGCGCCAGGCAATCGATGAAGCCCATGCAGGCGACATCGTTGCGATTGCTGGTCTTTCCAAGGGTACGGTTGCTGACACATTCTGCGATCCTACGGTAAGTGTGCCGCTTGAAGCACAGCCAATCGATCCGCCAACAGTGACCATGTCCTTCATCGTCAATGACAGCCCATATGCTGGCACCGAAGGCGACAAGGTAACGAGCCGCGTTATCCGCGACCGTCTGATGAAAGAAGCTGAGGGCAATGTTGCGCTCAAGATCGAAGAATCAAGCGAGAAGGATTCCTTCTTCGTTTCCGGCCGCGGTGAATTGCAGCTTGCTGTTCTGATCGAAAACATGCGCCGTGAAGGCTTCGAGCTTGGCGTTTCGCGTCCGCGCGTCGTCATGAAAGAAGGCGAAAACGGCGAAATGCTCGAGCCGGTCGAAGAAGTCGTCATCGACGTTGATGAAGAATATTCCGGCACCGTTGTTCAGAAGATGTCCGAGCGCAAGGCCGAAATGGTCGAGCTGCGTCCGTCGGGTGGCAATCGCGTACGCATGGTCTTCTACGCACCGACCCGTGGTCTTATCGGCTATCAGTCGGAACTTCTGACCGATACCCGCGGCACGGCGATCATGAACCGTTTGTTCCATGATTATCAGCCATACAAGGGCGAAATCGCTGGCCGTAACAATGGCGTTCTGATTTCCAACGATCAGGGTGAAGCAGTTGCCTACGCTCTCTTCAACCTTGAAGATCGTGGTCCAATGATCATTGACGCTGGCGTCAAGGTTTATCAGGGCATGCTGATCGGCATTCACAGCCGCGATAACGATCTTGAAGTCAACGTATTGAAGGGCAAGAAGCTCACCAACGTTCGCGCCTCGGGCAAGGACGAAGCCGTTAAGCTGACGCCTCCGATCCGTATGACACTGGAACGCGCTCTGTCGTGGATTCAGGACGACGAACTGGTTGAAGTGACGCCAAAGTCGATCCGCCTGCGCAAGCTCTATCTTGATCCAAATGAACGCAAGCGCTTTGAAAAGAGCGGCAAGTCGAGCGTTGCTTGATCTGCTTGATTTACAGAAGAACGGCGCCTTCGGGCGCCGTTTTTGTTTCAAATTTTATGTAATGTTGTAATTAGTATAAGTGATAAATGTTTTAGATAATTATAATATAAATATGAAATTCTTATTTTATTTGCCTATTTATGATTTTTGTTGTTCTTTTTGATGGGTAAGGCAAAATATTCCCCCATTTATAGGAATTACGACCCATGTGTTTAGCCTGCAATCCCGGACTGATGACTGTATTTAAGCACACGACTTCACGACGCGACTTCCTTAAATACATGGGCGGTGCCGCCGCCGCGACCTTTGCCGCAACGGCGGTGGAGCCCGCAATGGCCAAGGGCAACTTGTCGAGTGCCAATGCTCCGGCCGATGTGATCTTCCGTCACGGAACCATTCTCACGCTCAATGCTGAAAGACCGGGGGCCGAAACACCGAACGTCGAGGCAATTGCGGTACGTGGAAACCGCATCCTTGCAGTCGGCACCGCAGAGCATGTCGACAAGTTTCGTGATAAAACCACGCGTATTGTAGAGCTGGATGGCAGAACGCTGATGCCGGGTCTGATCGATCCACATATGCATTCGGTCTTTGTCGTCATGGATGACTGGATCGACGTCAGTCCCATCACCACGCCGACATTCGAGCAGGTCTGGAACATGTTGCGCAATGGCGTCAGCAAGGCCGGTGAAGGCGAATGGGTGCGCGCCAAGCAATTCGATCCTAGCATCACCAAGGGGGCTCATATCCCGACCTTGGCAGAGCTGGATGAGCTGGCACCGAACAATCCATTTTTCATGATGGAGAGCAACGGCCACATCGCTTATGCCAATAGCAAGGCCTTTGCGCTGATAGGCATCACCGATACGACGCCGAACCCTCCTGAGGCGCGTTACGTCAAAACACCCAACGGTCAATTGAGCGGTCGTCTTGAAGAGCCGCCTGCGTTCAATGCATTTATCGAGAAAATGCCCCTGCCTACGGCGGCTGACGTCTCGACCAGTATCCGGCGTATGCTCGATAAGGCTGCGTCGGTTGGCTGCACATCGCTGCATGACTGCGGTGTAGGAATGATGGCACCGGCGGAACATCTGGCACTGCTGGATCAGGTTATGTCGCAGAACCCGCCGATCCGATATCGCGGCATGCTGGTCTCGACCGCCATGGATCAGTGGGAGAAAATGAACATCAAACCGGGACGTGGCAGCGATCTTTATCGCTATGATGGCATCAAGGCCTGGGCGGACGGTTCCAATCAGGCCCGCACCGGCTATCAGCGTGAAAACTATCTCGGGACAAATGATCGTGGCGCGATGAACTATACGCCTGAACAGTTGACCGCTGCGGTCCGTCGTGCGCATCAGGGCGGCTGGCAGGTCGGTGTTCACGCCAATGGTGACGCGGCAATCGATGCAACGATTGCAGCCTATGAAACGGTGTTGAAGGAAATGCCGCGTGATGATCATCGCCATCGCATTGAGCATTGCAGCGTCTTCCATCAGGATCAGATGCAAAAGGCAAAAGAGCTCGGGCTGCAACCCTCCTTTCTCATCGGACATGTGCGCTGGTGGGGCAAGGCCTTTCGTGACGAAATTCTTGGACCTGATCGTGCGAAATTCTACGACCCATGTGCAACGGCGCTGGCTGAAGGCCTGCGTATTTCATTTCACTCTGACTGGAATGTGACGCCGATTGAACCGCTGCGCTATGTCGAGGATGCTGTCGCACGTGTCATGAATGACGGGGGCGACGTGTTCTTTCCTGATGAGCGTATCCCTGTGGAGCAGGCGCTGCGCGCCGTAACCATTGATGCGGCCTATCATTGCAGGATGGATGATATTGTCGGAAGTCTCGAAGAAGGCAAATGCGCTGATTTCGCGATTCTCGAAGAAGACCCGACGAAGGTTGAGCCGACGAAGATCAGCAAGATCAAGGTCAGTGAAACCTGGATGGATGGCCAGAAGCGCTATAGCGCCTGATTATAATAAAAAAGCGGCGGCAAACATGCCGCCGCTTTTTTTGCTCATCGCTCGCCGCGACGATAAGGCTGCATCAGCGCCTGCGGAACACGTGCGCGGCGCGCCATGACGATGAGCGCCACAATCGACATGATGTAAGGGATCATCAGGAAGAGCTGGTAAGGCACGACCTTGCCATAGACCGTCTGCAGGCGCAGCTGGAACGCGTCAAAGAGAGCGAAGAGCAATGCACCCAGAAGCGCGCGGGCAGGCTTCCACGAGGCAAATACGACGAGTGCAATGCATACCCAGCCGCGTCCCTGCATCATGGTGGGGAAGAACGAGTTGAAGGCGGAGAGTGTCAGAAAGGAACCGCCGACAGCCATAAGCGCGCTGCCGAACATGATCGTGAAGATACGAACGCGGATCGGGTTGATGCCTTGCGCTTCGGCAGCATGTGGGTTTTCGCCAGTCATGCGGATGGCAAGGCCGAGGGGCGTGCGGAAAAGCACGTAACCGAGCAGGAGTGCCAGTGGAATGGCGATCCATGTGAGGGCTGTCTGTGTTCCGAGGACCTGTCCGATAAAAGGAATATCCGCAAGCCAGGACGGATTGATGGGCTGGAATGGTGTGACGGTGGGCGGCGTCGATGAAAGCGGCACCAGAAGACGGAACAGGAAATAGCTGAGGCTCGACGCAAACAGCGTTATGCCCAAGCCCACCACATGTTGCGACAAGCCCAACGGCACGGTGAGGGCTGCATGAAGCAGGCCGAACAGCGCGCCTGACGCAGCGGCTGCGAGCACGCCCACCCAGAGATCCGCACCATTATAAACCGTCAGCCAGCCGATCATCGCACCAAAGGTCATAATGCCTTCGATGCCGAGATTGAGCACGCCCGCACGTTCGCAATAAAGCGCGCCGAGTGTGCCGAAGATCAGTGGCGTGGCAATGCGAAGAACCGAGACCCAGAGGCCAGCGGAGAGCAGGATATCCATCAACTCGTTCATCGGGCGATCCTGTATTGTGTGAAGAACAGAGCAACCAGCATGGTCAGAAGTGACAGAGCCACGGTAACATCGGCAATGAAGCTTGGAATGCCGATGGCGCGGCTCATGCCGTCAGCCCCAACAAACATTGCGGCAGCAAAAAGTGCGGAGAAGATTGCTCCGATTGGGTTCAGATTGGCCAGCATGGCAACGATAATGCCGGAATAGCCGAAGCCCGGTGAGAGATCGGTCGTGACGTAACCTTTAACGCCCATGACCTGTATCGCGCCTGCAAGGCCTGCAAGGCCACCGGAAATACATGCGACTTTCACCAGCGTCTTGCCAAGCGGAACGCCTGCAAAGCGCGCGGCTTGCGGATTTAGGCCTGCGGCCTTGGTTTCGAGGCCGAACACGGTGCGCTTCTGCACATAGGCAATGATCAGAGCGAGGGCGATGGCGATCACGATGCCAATATGGAGGCGCATGCCGGACATGATTTTCGGCAGAACGGCGGCATCCGGTACAGGTTCCGATTGGGGCCAACCGAAAGCGAGCGGGTCTTTCATCGGGCCTTCGATCATCATCGAGACGAACAGCACGGCAACGAAATTGAGAAGCAGCGTGGTCACGACTTCATCAACACCGAAGCGCAGGCGAAGACCGAGTGGAATGAGCAGGAAAATCATGCCAGCAATCGCGCCAACGATCAGCAGAAGCGGAATGAGCAGCGGGGCAGGAAGCGCCAATTGTGTGCCAAGTGCTACAACTGCCAGCGCCCCCATATAGAACTGGCCTTCTGCGCCGATATTCCACAGCTTGGACCGAAAAGCGACAGCCGCAGCAAGTCCGGTCAGCATCAAGGGTGTTGCACGTGTCAGTGTTTCGGTGATTGAAAGCTTCGTGCCGAAGGCTCCAATCGCAATCTGGCGAAAGGATTCAAAGACCGGTGCGCCAGCGCTTGCAATCAACAGGCCAGCAAGCACAAAGGCAGCAAGAACGGCGATCACCGGAGCGGTTGCTACCAGTGCCATGGGCCGTGTTTCGCGTCGTTCAATACGCATCAGTTCAGCCCCTTTGTGGAATTAGTCTGCCACTCGCCAGCCATCATCAGGCCCAGTCTTTGCGCGTTGGCCTCGCTTGCATCAATTGGTGGTGACAGCCTGCCCTTGACGATGGCCTGCACGCGGTCGGCAAGGCCGATGATTTCATCCAGGTCTTCCGAGATTAGCAGCACGGCGGCCCCCTTGGCGCGCGCCTCCAGAATGCGGGCATGGACGGCCGCAACCGCACCTTCGTCGAGGCCGCGTGTCGGCTGTGCCGCAATCAGGATACGAGGGGCAGTTTCAAGATTGCGACCCAGAATAAGCTTCTGCATGTTGCCGCCGGATAGCAGGCGAATGCGGCTGTCGGGCGTCCCGCCACGCACATCGAAATCCTTGATGATGCGGTCGGTGAACTCACGCGCAGCTGTGCGGTTGACCAGAAGACCATTGGAGAATTGCGGATCGCGCACGCGTTCAAGCACAGCATTTTCCCAGAGTGTCAGATCGCCGATTGCCCCTTCGGCATTGCGATCCTCTGGAATGCGGCCGACACCTTCCGCAACAAACTGGCGTGGATCGAATTTGGTGATGGCCTGTCCGAACATCACAAGCGATCCCTTGGCAGGCTGGCTGAGGCCGGAAACGAGACGCCCGAGCGCTGCCTGCCCATTGCCCGAAACACCGATGATACCTAACGTTTCGCCAGCGCGGAGGTGAAAGTTGAGATCGCTAAGGCGGGTCGCGCCATCCTCAACCACGGACACATTCTTTGCTTCCAGCAAGGTTTCGCCGGGCGTAGCTGCTGCACGCGAAGGGCGCGAAACACGACGGCCAACCATCAGTTCGGCGAGTTCCTCCTTCGAGGTTTCGGAAGCCTTGCGCTCCGCCACAACTTTGCCGCCGCGCAGGACAACAACGCGGTCGGCGGCAGACATAACCTCATGCAGTTTGTGTGAAATGAAAATGAGCGACAAGCCCTGACGCGCCATCTCTTTCAGTGTCGCAAAGAGGTTTTCGGCTTCCTGTGTCGTCAGAACGGCAGTCGGCTCGTCGAGGATCAGAATATCGGCGTCGTTATAGAGCGCTTTGAGAATTTCCACGCGCTGCTGCTCGCCAACAGACAGATCACCAAGCCGCGCATCGGGATCGACCTGCAAGCCAAAGCGCTTGGCGATTTCCGCAATCTTGCTGCGGGCAGCACTGTGCGCTGATTTGAGCTTCCAGAGGCTTTCTGTGCCGGTGGTGATGTTTTCAAGCACGGTGAGATTGGGCGCGAGCGTGAAATGCTGGTGCACCATGCCCACGCCTGCGTCAATTGCGGCGCGGGGCTTGCCCTGCGGGATTTCCTCGCCCTTGACGAAAACGCGGCCTTCGTCGGGCACATAATGGCCGAAGAGGATATTCATCAGCGTGGTTTTGCCAGCGCCATTCTCGCCTAAGAAAGCGAGGATTTCACCGCGCTCAAGCTTTAACGAAATATCGTCATTAGCGGTCAGTGCGCCAAAGCGCTTAGTTATGTTTTGCAGTTCAAGAACTGTCGTTGTCATGTGTTCAACCCCGCAACGGGAAATCTGTGCTGCCAACGCTGGTCCTCCTCCAGACGCTCGCCAAGGTTCAAGAGAAGATTGTCCGCTCCCATTCGTCCAATCAACTGAATTGCAAGTGGCATACCATTTGCGTCCTCGCCAAAAGGCATGGAAAGCGCCGGGAAACCGGAAATATTGGCCAGGGCCGCATAAGGCGCAAATTCATTCATCTTATGCCAATGTGCGTCCACATCGTCGTGATCCATCGCGTAAGAGCCGATTGGCTGTGGAGCGCTTGCGAGCATCGGCGTAATCAGTACATCGACATCATGGAAAATCTGCCAGAGCTGATAGGCGGTCATCACGCCGCCATTCATGGCGTCATAAAGCTCGATAGCGCCGAGCTTGCGCCCACGCGAGGCGACAGCTTGTGTCAGTCTTTCGAGTTTTGCTTCATCCATCGAAAAAGCATCAATTGCCGATGCGAGATTGGCTGAGATGATCCGATCAAAGGCTGTAGCGCTGGCGTCGACGAGTGGTGAAAGCACGTCCGTATCGATGGCGCGGATCGTGTGGCCCTGTGCTTCCAGAAAGTGCGCGGCGTCAGCAACCACTCGTTTGCGTTCAGCCGTCACCGGATATTTACCGAGATCGCCCGAAATAATGCCGATGCGCAATTTTTCGGGCACTGTGTCTGATGCAAGTGCTACGTCGGGAAGGAAGCTTTCGATCTTGCCAGCGACAAGTGGGAACAAAGTTTTTGCATCGCGGATTGAACGGCAAAGTGCAAATTCGCTTGCAATGCCTGCAAGATAATTGCCGAAATGCGGACCGGCTGGCATGGCGCCACGGCTTGGCTTCAAACCAATAAGTCCGCATGTGGCCGCTGGAACGCGGATCGAGCCACCAGCATCTGTGGCGTGTGCTATCGAAACGATGCCTGCTGCAACAGCTGCTGCAGCGCCGCCAGATGAACCGGCAGGGGACAGCCTCTCATCGAAGGGATGTCGCGCGACGGGGCCGTCGAGAGGTTCACTGGCAAGCGCCATGCCGAACTCCGGCACGGTTGTCGTTCCAAAGAAATTAAGACCTGCTTTGCGCAGTCGCGCGGCCAGTTCTGAATCAAGTTCGAGCGGCGCATCGGCACAGGCGCGTGAGCCAAGGCGGATTGGCAGGCCAGCGCAAGGTCCGCCCAGATCTTTGAACAGCGATGGCACACCAGCAAAAGGTGCTTTGTCCGGATTGGTATCGACGGCAGTCGCATTGCTGCGCCCAAGTTCCGTGTCGAGATATGCAATGGCGCCCAGAGGGCGCCATTTTTCTGCGGCTTCAACGGCAGCATCCATAGCCTCTCGTGCGGTCAAAACGCCCTTCGCGATCGCGTTTGCGAGCGCGGTTGCATCCTGTTGCTTCATATCGAGTGCCACTTCTGCTGCCGTGAATGTTTATTACTTAGGCTCAGCCGGATTTGGCTCGATCTTGAAAGTGCCCGCCTTGATCTCGGCGCGGCGCGCTTCCATCTTAGCTTCAACCTCTGCAGGCGCTGCGCCCTTGACGTAAACGATGTCGTTACCGCCTTCCTTCATGAGGCTGAATGGCGTGTAATCCTTGCCGGTTGGCGATCCAGCCTTAACATCAGCAATGGCTGCATTGAGGATCGGGCGGAAGTACCACATCGCATTGGCGAAGACAGTGTCTGGATAGCGCGGTGTATAGTCGATCAGCGAGCCGATTGCCTTGATGCCGCGCTCCTTGGCAGCGTCTGCTGTACCAATGCGTTCGCCAAACAGAATGTCTGCGCCAGCATCGATCTGGGCGAGGCCAGCTTCGCGTGCCTTCGGTGGGTCGAAGAACGTGCCGATGAACGATGCATTGAACTTCGCATCCGGGCGGGTTTCTTTCACGCCTTCCTGAAACGCATTGATGAGCATGTTGACTTCAGGGATTGGAATAGCACCGACCGAACCGAAAGTGCCCGACTTGCTCATGCCGCCGGCGAGCATACCTGCAAGGTAGGCTGCTTCAAAATTCCATGTGCCGAAAACGCCGAAATTGTCGCCCTGTTCTTTGCCGGAAGAGCCCATGATGAATGTGGTCTGCGGATAGTCACCTGCAACCTGGCGCGCTTCGCGTTCAACGGCATAAGATTCGCCGACGATCAGCTTGATGCCCTGTTCGGCATATTCGCGCATGGCGCGTGGGTAATCGCTGGCCGAAACGCCTTCCGAGAAGACATATTCGATGACGCCTTCGTCGTGCGCCTGCTTGAGCGCTTCATGAAGACGCGAGTTCCACGCATTTTCGACCGGCGAAGCGTGAATGCCCGCAACCTTGAGCTTCTCGTCAGCCGCAAAAACGCGCGTTGTGATGGCGGTTGCACCGAGAGCCGCAGACATCGCAAGAATGTCGCGGCGGGTAAAGTTCGATGTTTTGATGATTTTGGCCATGGACCCCTCGTGTGTGTTTTCGGCGTGCCGGGATTGCACTGCCGGTTGCTTCGTTTTGTGTGAGCAGAATGTATGAGCAACGGTTCTATCTTTGCTCAATCTGCCTCGAATACAAGCGAATTAGGTCGCGGCCTCAAAAATAGGCACGACTTTTCCAGCCGCGACTGTTCCTGTTCGTTCATCCGGCAATCTGCCGGGTAGGCCGAAACTGCTGATATTGCTAGCCGATTGGCGCGTAATCTGCCCCGTCAACCGATGACGGGCGACCTTCGAGGTTGAGCGCGCTGACGCGTTGTGGGGTCTCAGCGATGATCCTGCCGCGCTTGACGACGGTCAGGCGGTTGGCCTTGAGACGCAGCGCTTCCAGCGGATCGCGTGCCTGAAGCACTACGAAATCAGCGTTACAGCCTTTTTCAAGGCCGTAGCCTTCGAGGCCCAGCGCTTTTGCCGAATTGACGGTCAGGGAATTAAAGACCTGTTTTTTACCTTCAATCGACGTCATCTGCGCAACATGGACAGCCATATGGCCGACTTCCAGCATGTCGCCGGAACCCATCGAGTACCAGGGGTCCATAACGCAGTCGTGGCCAAAAGCAACGTTAACGCCAGCCGCCATCAGTTCCGGCACACGGGTCATGCCACGGCGCTTCGGATAGGTGTCCGCGCGGCCCTGCAATGTGATGTTGATGAGCGGGTTCGGAATGGCGTTCATCTTCGCTTCCGCAATCAGCGGAATGAGCTTCGAGACGTAATAATTGTCCATGGAATGCATGGAGGTGAGGTGCGAACCGGAAACGCGGCCCTGCAAGCCGAAGCGCATTGTCTGCGCGGCCAGCGTTTCGACATGGCGCGACATCGGGTCGTCGCTTTCATCGCAATGGATATCGACCGGCAGGCCGCGTTCAGCGGCAATGCGGCAGAGTTCTTCGAGCGAAGCGGCGCCATCGGCCATTGTGCGCTCGAAATGCGGGATGCCGCCCACGACATCGAGACCCATATCGAGCGAGCGATTGACGAGATCGACCGCGCCCGGCGAACGGTAATAACCGTCCTGCGGGAAGGCCACGAGCTGCAGATCGATATAAGGCTTTACCTTCTCGCGTACTTCGATCATCGCGGTCGCAGTGAGAAGGCGCGGGTCGCTGACATCGACATGGCTGCGGATTGCCAGCAGGCCCTGCGAGACGGCCAGATCGCAATAGCGCAGCGCGCGTTCGACCATGGCTTCAACAGTCAGCATCGGCTTGAGTTCGCCCCAGAGCGCGATACCTTCCAACAATGTGCCCGAGCGATTGAGGCGTGGCAGGCCAAGCGACAGGGTCGCGTCCATATGGAAGTGCGGATCGACGAATGGCGGGGTTACGAGCCGGTCGGTTGCATCGATTTCCTTGGCTGCCTGATGTTCGCCCCTGGAGGGTACGATATCGGCTATCTTGCTGTCCTTAACCAGAATGTCCTGCTTTTCACGTCCGTCGGGAAGATTGGCGTTTCTTACAATCAGATCGAACATCGGCGGACCTTTCATATTATCGGCAGGGGTGAGTGGCAGGCAGGAAGCGCAGCTCATTTTTCAATGCCTTATACCCTAGTTTGTATGTGTGCAATGCTAACGCAGGCATAAGGAGTCGTCATCCGCAACGTAAAATGCTAGGTCGCAAAAATACCGTTTGCAGGATAGCCATGTTCACCATCAGTCGCATTGAAACCATCACGCAGGAGATCAAGAAGAGCCGGTTTCTGGCCATTGCTGCGCCAGTGGTAAATGAACAGGCGGCTAAGGACTTTCTGACTGAGCATTCCGATCTTGCGGCTAACCATAATTGCTGGGCGTGGCGCATCGGGCAGAACTACCGTTTCAGTGACGATGGCGAGCCGAGCGGCACGGCAGGAAAACCCATTCTGCAAGCAATCGACGGGCAGCAGCTTGATAATATCGTGGTCGTCGTCACGCGCTGGTTCGGGGGCATTCTGCTTGGCAGTGGCGGGTTGATGCGGGCTTATGGTGGCACGGCGGCAATGTGCCTGCGGCAAGCCGAGAAAACCGAGGTGATCCCGGTGATCGGCTTTTCGTTGGCTTGTGATTTTTCAGATCACGCGCTTCTTAAAGCGCGTCTTATGGCTGTCGAGCACGTCACCATTGCAAACGAAAATTTCATAGCAACCGGTGTGGAAATGACCGGTGCGATGCCGCTCGCTGTTCAAAGTGAATTGGCGCAGCTTGTCACCGATCTCACACGTGGCAAGACGATTATCAAGTTTGATGACTGATCAGGAAAGTTGTGACTTTCGCAGCGCTTCCGTTGAATAGTGCATGCGCTTGTCTTCATACATCAGAAGGTCTGCACGCTTCGCAACCGTTTCCAGCTTTTCGCCGGGCATACTGGTGGCGGTGCCCATCGAAAGCTCGATTTTGAGCTGCGAGTAATACTGGTTGTTGATATCGACCAGTCGGCGAATATCTTCCATGACGGCTTCTGCACCGCGCTCATCGACATAAGGCAGCACGACTGCAAATTCGTCGCCGCCAATACGGGCAGCGTGGCCGGGCAGCTTTACAGCCTCATTCAACACTTCACCGATGCGGCGCAGCAAGCCATCGCCGCTCGCATGTCCAAGCTGGTCATTGGCGGCCTTCAGGCCATTGAGATCGATGATGATGATTGAGACAAGTGCGTGTCCCTTGCGCTCGAGGCGGTTCAACTCATCGACATAGAAGGCGCGATTATGCAGCTTGGTCAGCACATCATGCTTGCCAAGATATTCGAGATAGGCTTCGGCTTTCTTGCGCGCTGTAATGTCTGCAAGTGCGACCTGAACAAGTGACCAGTCTTCTTCATGGCCCGGCAGGACCGAGAATTGCAGGAGCAAATGCCGTTCGGTTCCGTCGAGCGCATAATTGACAACTTCGCGGCGCTGAAACAGTACGCCATTCCAGAGGTCGATCAGTTGCTCGCGGAAATTGGTTTCCATATCGGCTTTGAAAACGTTCGGCAGGTTTTGCAGAAGCGTCTGCTTGTCTGGCGCGAGAAACAGTTCGAGCGTTTCCCGATTGATATCCAGAACGCGAATTTCGCTCATGCATTGGCGCACGAATTCCGGGTGTACATCAGTGAAAACGCGGAAGTCGACGATGCCGCGCTCGCGGATATCGTCCATCATCTGTTTGATGCGGCTGAAGTCTTCCACCCAAAGTGAGACAGGAGAATGCTCAAACAAGCCTTCTGCGTGCTGTTTGTGCTTGTTTTGCTCGCGTCGGGCCTCTTCACGTGCTGTCACGTCTTCGATGGACAAAAGAACGCGGTCCCAGCTTTCCTCATGGCCTGGCAAAACCACGCCTTTGAGCTGGATGTCGAGGCGCTTGCCGCCTAGCGAATAATTCACTGTATCGCTGATGAAGGCGTTGTCGCCGTTCCAGAGCTGAACCATTTCTTCAATATGCGGATCGAGCATGTCGTCGCGGAAAACGCGCTCAAGATTTTCGATCAGATGGTTGACATCACGCGCCTCATAAAGAGACAGAGTTTTGCGGTTGACCTTGAGAACACGGATGAGGCTTGTGCAGATGCGCAACCGGGTCGTGTCTTCGTGAAGAAACGCCCTAAGATCTGTAACGCCTAGTTTTCGCCATTGTTCGAACTGCGCACGCAATCCGCTATAGTCCTCAAGCCACAGGGAAATTGGAGCCAGTTCGAAGACATTGGCACCGTCATTCAAGGCAGATTCAATATTCATGGTCGGCTCTAAACCTGAGGCGTTCGTGCAAGAAGCGCAGATCAAACTGGAAAATAATCAACGCCTTATATTACGCGATGAAAAGATAGACCAGCAATTATTGGGATCGCTGGTTTATTAACCAAAACTTGTAGTGATTGTTTAAAGGGCAGTTTGGTAGAGACAAGCCCGTTAATAACAATTATCGATTGCAGAGAAGACTAATCATTGTTCATTTGTACTTTCGTCTTATGGGTCGCCAAGGGGGCTTGGCTGACGAGAGTTGCCGGGGGCGGGTTTGAGAGTGATGACGAAAAATGGATGAGCGGCTCAAAAGTCAGGACGTGCCTCTGGCCGTGGATCTCGACGGAACGCTCATCGCAACCGATTTGCTTTGGGAGAGCGCCTTCGTTCTTCTGAAGAAGAATCCGCTTTATCTTTTCCTGCTGCCGATCTGGCTTTTGTCAGGCAAGGCTCATCTCAAGCAGCAAATCGCGCGTCGGATCGTCATTGATGCGTCATTGTTGCCGTATCGGGAGGAATTTCTCGAGTATCTTCGTCAGGAACATGCCAATGGGCGCAAGCTGGTTCTGGCAACTGCAGCAGCAGACCCGCTGGCACAGGCGGTTGCTTCGGAGCTTGGTATTTTTGAGACTGTTTTAGCCACGACAGGCAAAAACAATCTTTCTTCGCATGCCAAGGCGCGTGCTCTCACAGAACATTATGGCCCGAAAGGCTTCGATTATGCTGGCAACGACCGCGCCGATATAGCGGTCTTCGAAGCTGCGCGAAAGGTGGTCGTCGTTGCTCCGGATCGGGCAGCAGCGCGTTTTCAGAAAGCCAATGATAGTCGGCTCTTCGAGAAAAGTGCAGCGGGCATCAAGTCCTATCTGAAAATGCTGCGTGTGCATCAATGGCTCAAGAACCTTCTGGTTTTTGTGCCGGCGATCCTTGCTCACACGATCTTCTTTCCCGACGTGCTGTTAGCGTCCATCCTTGCATTCCTTGCCTTTTCTGCGGCGGCCTCAGCGATCTATATTCTCAATGATATCATTGATCTGCCGCTTGATCGCCAGCATACCCGAAAGCGCTCGCGCCCCTTCGCAAGCGGTGCATTGAGTATTCCGTTCGGCCTCAAGGTGTCGGCGCTGCTTTTGTTGATTGCCGCAGCAACCTGCTTTTTCCTGCCGCCGATTTTTGCGCTGGTTATCGGTCTTTATCTGGTTGCGACGACCGCCTATTCGCTGGTGCTGAAGCGCGCATTGCTGGTTGATGTCATTTGTCTTGCAGCGCTTTACACCCTGCGGCTGCTGGGCGGTACGGCGGCGACCGAAATTCCGCAGTCTTTCTGGCTGACGGCATTTGCAATGTTCTTCTTCCTGTCGCTGGCCCTGGTGAAACGCTATGTTGAATTGCAGCACTCCACGGTCACGGAAAAGGACCGTATCGCCGGTCGGGGCTATCGCCCCGAAGACAGAGACATTGTCGGCCAGAGCGGTGTTGCTTCCGGCTTCACCGCCGTCGTAGTTCTGGCGCTCTATATCAACAGTGCCGCAGTGCAGGAACTTTATACCTATCCATGGCTCATCTGGCCGCTTGTTCCGATCGTTCTCTACATCATCATCCGCGTGTGGATTCTGGCGCATCGCAAGGAAATGGACGACGATCCTGTTGTGTTCCTTGCCAATGATTGGCGCAGTCAGGCGGTGATTGCGATTGGCGCAGTTCTGCTGTTCGTATCCGGGATGCGGTGATGGACCAGTCGTTTGACAGTTTTGGACGCATTAATCGTCGCAGGCGAAGCGCGATTGCGTTCGACGGTGTGTTTTCCAAACTGGAAGGCCCGGAGAGCTTGCTCGCTTTCGGCAATGGCCGTTCTTATGGTGACAGCTGCCACAACGACGCAGGATTGCTTGTGCCGATGCGAACGCACGCCCGGATTGTTAGCTTCGATGTTCATACTGGTGTTCTTGAGGCTGAATCCGGTGTTCTGCTAAGCGAAATTATCGAGGCTGTTGCCAAGCACGGTTACTTTCTACCGGTGACGCCCGGCACGCGTTTTGTAACGCTCGGTGGTGCAATCGCCAACGATGTGCATGGCAAGAACCATCATTTGCGCGGAACATTCGGCAGCCATGTCGAAAGCCTGGAACTACTACGTTCTGATGGCGTGCAATACATCTGTTCGAGTGCAGAAAATGCGGAACTCTTTTCAGCAACAATTGGCGGTATGGGCCTGACAGGTCTGATCCTTAACGCCCGCATCCGACTGATGCCGGTTAGCTCCCTCGATGTTGAAGAACGCATCACATCTTTCCGGAACCTGGCCGAATATTTTGCGATTGCTGAAGAGTTCGACCGGCAGAATGAATATGCGGTGGCTTGGGTAGATCAGCTGGCAAGTGGCCGCTCGGAAGGCCGTGGTGTGTTGATCACTGGCAATCACGCGATCAATGGCAATCATACAGCGAGCAGCGGTGAAGCGCGGCTCGGTGTACCGTTTGATCTGCCGTTCTCGATGCTCAACAGGTTGAGCCTGACGGCATTCAACAACCTTTATTTTCACGCTAAACGCCGCAAACAAGAGCCGCATCTGACGGGATTTGCAGGCTTTTTCTATCCGCTGGATGGTCTTCGCAACTGGAACCGCTTTTATGGTCCTGCAGGGCTTTATCAGCATCAGAGCGTTGTGCCTTTTGAGGCAGCGGAAAAGATGATTCCGGCACTGCTTCAGGCAAGTCGCGATGCAGGCCAGTCGTCCTTTCTCACGGTCCTCAAGCGTTTCGGCAATCTGCATTCTCCGGGTCTGCTGTCATTTCCAAAGCCGGGCTATACTCTGACGATGGATTTTCCTAATCGCGGGCGGAAGACGCTGGAACTGCTCGATCATCTCGACAGCATGACGATCGAGGCGGGCGGGCGCGTCAATCCCTACAAGGATCAGCGGATGAGTTCGGAGACATTCAAAACGGGCTTTCCAGAATGGCAGCAGCTTGAGGACATGCGTGATGCGCGGTTCTGCTCCGATTTCTGGCGGCGGACCGCTTTAACCAATTAAGACGGGACAGGACATGAAATATATCCCCTTCATTCTTTTCACGGTCATGACGAATGCGGCGGCACAGCTGCTGCTCAAATACGGCATGATGTCATTCAGTACGGCTAGTTACTCAGCGGACACACTGATTTATCGGATATTTCAGATTGTCTTTAATCCGTGGGTTTTCGCCGGATTGACCATGTTTGTGATTTCCATGGCATCACATATGTATGTGCTGTCGAAAGTAGATCTGTCTTTTGCATATCCTTTTTTAAGCCTCGCCTATGTCGCGGTCGCGTTGTTCGCATGGCTTTTGTTCAAGGAAGAACTGGGCGCTTACAAGATTGCAGGTATCGCCTTCATTTGCATTGGAACAGTGCTGATCGCACAGAGCGGCAAGTCGTCGAATGCCGAACAGAACGCGGCGGTTCACGACCGCTCAGCATCATAAATTTAAGGTTGGGGCAGGATTATGAGACATATTATTTTCGGTGGTGACGGGTTTGTTGGACGATATCTGGCGCCCTTGCTTCTTGCCGATGGGCATGAAGTTATTGTCGCTGACATCGTGAAGAGCGATCTGGCGCATTATAGTGATGCGACTTTCGTTCATACCGATGTCACCGATCCTGAGGCGATCCGCAAGCTCGGCATTCGCGCCGACGATATGGTCTATAATCTCTCGGCTAAGATGCTGTCGCCGCTTCAGGTGCGGGCCAAGCGTCACGATTTCTTCTTCCCGGTCAATTATTACGGCACGGAAAACATCATCAAGGCGATGGATGAAGCTGGTGCAAGGCGGCTCGTGCATTTCACGACCGATATGGTTTATGGCCACACCTATGTCTGGCCGCAGAAGGAAGATCATCCCTGCAACCCGCTGGGCGAATATGGCTTGTCGAAGTTCAAGACCGAGGAACTGGCCGTAGAATGGCGCACACGCGGGATGAATATTTCGCTGTTCCGTCCGCGTCTGATTATCGGACCGGGACGCCTTGGTATTCTGGAAAAACTGTTCAAGCTGATCGATAACAATCTGCCGGTTCCGATGATCGGCTCGGGCAAGAACCCCTATCAGTTTATCTCGGTGTTTGATTGTGCATCTGCTTGCTACGCGGCCTTCAAGGCAGGCGTGCCGAACGAGGTTTATAATCTCGGCTCGCTCAACCCGCCGCCAGTACGTAAACTGCTCGGTGATCTGGTCAAGCATGCAGGATCGAAATCCATTCTGGTGCCGACGCCCGCGTGGGCGGTCAAGCGCACGCTGGATTTTCTTGACTGGCTCAACAAGCCGTTGATGGACCCGGAGCAATATCTGATCGCCGATGAAATGTGCGTTCTTGATGTTTCGAAAGGCGAGCGGGAATTGGGCTGGATACCGCAATATCGTGATGAGGACATGCTGATCGCGGCCTATAGCGAATATCGCAAGAAACTTGCCAATGCATCGAAGGCGGCGTGAGGACAGAACCATGACAAAGACAGTTACGACATATGATGCGGTTGCTGTTGCCAACCACACGCCCAAGCCGAAGCTTCTGACGGTCGAAGATGCAAAGGCACTCGATCTGCCGCGCATGACAGAGCTTTTTACCGGTCATCTTAACCCGGGCCAGCTGCATTTCATGAAGCTGCTCGGCTTTCACAAGGTTAAGATCGAGCGCGCCGAAGGCATGTATTATTATGACCAGAATGGCCGCAAGATTCTCGATTTCTTCGGCGGTTTCGGATCTCTGGCGCTGGGACACAATCATCCGCGCATTCTTGAGGCGCGCCGCAAGTTCCAAGAAGAAATGCGGCACGAAATCGCCATTGCTTTCATGTCGCAATATGCAGCAGCGCTTGCTTATGACATTGCGGCCTGCTCGCCGGGTGATCTCGATATGGTCTTCCTGGGGTCGTCCGGTTCGGAAGCCATGGAAGCTGCGATCAAGGTTGCAGAACGTGCCGCTGGTCCTAAGAAGCCGAAGATTGTCTATGCTGAAAACTCATTCCACGGAAAGACCAAGGGCGTACTGTCGATCACCGATGGCGGGCTTTATCGTGGCGAGTTCAAGCTGGTCGATAATACGGTTCGCGTGCCGTTTGGTGATATTGACGCCATCGAAAACGCGTTCCGTTCTGATCCTGAAATTGGTGTCATCGTGCTTGAAACTGTTCAGGGCGGCGGCGGCATCATTCAGGCCGATACTGCTTTCTGGCAGAAGCTGCGTCAGTTGTGCGATCAGTATGGCGTGATCTGGGTGGCGGATGAAGTGCAGTGCGGCTTTGGTCGTACCGGCAAATTCTATGCCTTTGAGCATTATGGCGTCATTCCCGATGTCACCGCCCTTGCCAAGTCGCTTGGCGGCGGTAAGACGGCGATGGCTGCGATGATCGCAAAGCGCGACGTCTATATGAAAGCGTATGGCACGCCGAAAACAGCGATGATCCATGCCATGGCGACCTTCGGCGGCATTGGTGAAGCCTGCATAACGTCGATTGAAACGATCAATGTGCTCTATGATGAACATCTCATCGATAACTCAGCAGAAACTGGCGATTATTTGCTTGATCAGTTGAAAGAGTTACACGCGCGTTATCCGAAACTCATCAAGGACGTGCGCGGCAAAGGCATGATGGTGGGGCTGGAGTTCCATGACTTCTCCAACGCCATGCCGATTGTGCTGCGTCCTGTACTCGCCATGCTGGATGATAAGCTGAAAGGCTCGTTGCCGGGCTTCATCGGCAGTCATTTGCTGCGTGACCATGGCGTGCTAGTGGCTTTCACCGAGTATAATCGCAATGTGATCCGGCTGGAGCCGCCATTGATTTGTGGGCGAGTGCATGTCGATGAGTTTATTGCAGCACTTGATGAGATTCTCGGACGCGGCATCGTCGGTATCGTCAAGGATTTCGTGAAGGCGCAAATCAAGTAAAAAGAAAGGCCGGGTGGTTTCATCCGGCCTTTTGCCTTTCTTGCTCTATTTTTGCAAAATTCCGGGACGCAGCAATAAGTCCCAGCATGCATCAAGCGGCACTACTTGGCGATCTTTGAGTGCGTCTGCGTAAATTTCCTGCAGGGCCAGACGGGTTGTTGTCATCGGGCATTTAGGTCGTAGAACGCCGTCCGTTGCTTCAACCGCCGCTCTGGTTTCATCAGTCATTGCAGGAACCGTGCGAAACGGATCGGCACCGATCTGGATTTTCCGGGTCGGCTCGCGGTTCAGTAGCCATGGAAAAGGATCGGTAAAATCAAGCGTCATCAGCGTTTTAAGATAAACGCCGTTGCTGTTCTCAAAGGCTTTGAAGGCTTTGATGGCCTCATCGGCAGAGATGATCCAGTACATCTGATAATCCAGCTCTGAGTAAAGCCGCCAGCTTGGCAATTGCCCCTGCGTTGCCAATGCTTCGTAAGGTGCAGAATAATCCGCATAATGCACGGGCAGCAATTTCGCGCGGTCCATGATGTCCGGTCTGACGGATACCTGGCGCATGGTTTTGAGTTCTGTCACAGGTGGCTGGATATAGGTGGGCGCTACTGCAATGACGCGCAAAATCTTGTGCGTGACTTTGCTGAAGGTGGGAATGACGCTGAAGGCAGCAAGCACCAGAAAAGCAATCTTTGCCTTGCCTTTGACGTGCTTGATGCGCTCGTAGATCATCAACAGAAGAGGCCAGATAAAGATGAATTCCTGGCTGCCGGTATTTTGCGTTTCCAGTATGACGCCACCGAGCAAAATGACCACGAGCCATATGGAGCTACGATCAAAAAAGCGTGCCGCAGGCGTGCCGCGCGTCAACTCGATCCAGAAGAGAACCGGAACGAGAATTGTGGCTGGCAGGATCACATCAAGCTTGCCGGATAAGACCGTCAAAAACCGCGGCAGCAGCGCGCCTTCATTCAGGACCAGAAGTTGCTCGATATCGACGAGATAGGCAGAAATCATGTGGCCGTTTAGTTCGAGTGCGGCCAATCCGATCAGTGTTATGGCGGCAGAAATCAAAACGGTTTTAATTGACACGCGCCCTGCCAGAAGTGCTGTGAGCCCAAACAGACCGCCAACCAGAAAGCCTGTGATCTTGGTAAGAAACAAGGCAAGCATTGTAATGGCGCAAAAGGCTGCGAGCTTGCGTCCGTCTGCAATAAACATCAGACCGCATGTCAGCACATAAAGCAGCAGCGACACCTGCCGGTTATAGATGCCGAAGCCGTCGAGGCCGGGATAGGACGTATAGGTTTGCACATTGGCGGGGAATATGGCGAAGACCAGAAAAGGAATGAGAAGCGCGAAGGCAATCGGTCGGCTTTTGTGTTCCACTTCGGCGAGAACCACTGCCATGAGGGGAGCTGCCACGACAAGCATGGACCACTGCACAAGCAGCAAGGATTGCGCTTGAGGGAATAGCTTCTGTCCCCAGGAAAAGAGATAATACCCCAGCGGGCCTACCGGGGTGAAGAAATCGACTGAGGGAATCTGCCCTGTATTTATGCGCTGCGCTGCATCGAGATAGAGATAAGTATCCCAATACATCGGGCCAATAGGAACGGTCAGCGGGATGCTCAACAGACCAACCAGCACGACAAGGACAAGCAGCATCCAAAAGATGCTTCCCCCCAAAAAACGGGTCCGCCCGTTCGCTATATCAGGCACTGAAGAGACTGAAACCTTCAAATTCTGCCCCCGCTTCTTTGAAAATGGTCCAACTTTATACTCGTTCTAACTGCCAGATGTTTAAAAACTCCAAAACATGTCTTGCGCTTGCGATATAGCGCAATATGGTGCCGCGAAGAATTGACCCGGAGTTGAATGTTGCAGAGCGTCGATGTTTTGGTGATAGGCGCTGGCGCTGCTGGCATGATGTGTGCGGTTGAAGCGGCTAAGCGCGGGCGCTCTGTGCTGGTGCTGGACCATGCGAGAAAACCCGGTGACAAGATCCGCATTTCTGGCGGCGGTCGCTGTAACTTCACCAATATCCATGCAAGCCCGAAGAACTTCCTGTCGCAAAACCCGCATTTCTGCATCTCGGCACTAAGTCGTTATACACAGCGCGATTTCATCAAGCTCGTGGAAAAGTATCGCATCGCCTATCACGAAAAAACGCTTGGACAGCTTTTCTGCGACGGTTCTGCAACGCAGATCATCGATATGTTGCTTGATGAGATGCATCGCTACGGCGCGCGTTTGCAGCTTGAAACAGCAATCGAGACTGTTGAGAAAACCGATCGCGGCTTTGTCATTCGCCACTCTGGCGGCACCGTTTCAGCAAAATCATTGGTTATTGCGACCGGCGGTAAATCCATTCCGAAGATGGGTGCGACAGGCTTTGGCTATGACGTTGCCACGCGTTTCGGTCTGCGTATTGTTGAAACTCGTCCCGGTCTGGTGCCGCTGACTTTCGAGCCGCATTTGCTTGAGCGGTTGAAGCCACTTGCGGGCGTTGCGGTCGATGCTGTGGTTTCATGCAAGAAGACGAAATTCGCCGAGGCGATGTTGTTCACGCATCGTGGCATTAGCGGCCCTTCCATTCTTCAGATTTCATCCTACTGGCGTGAAGGCGATGAAATTGTCATTTCCATGCTGCCAACGACCGATCTGTTTGAAGCTCTTAGGGAGCAGCGCTCCAAGAACGGTAAGCAGGCCCTGCAAACGGCTCTGTCGTTCTTCGTTCCGAAGAAGCTCGCGCAGCTTATCGCGGCCGATTTCCCCGCAACCAATCTCGCAGATCTTTCGGATGCCGTATTGCGGCGGGCTGCAGCTGCGGTCAATGACTGGCATGTAAAGCCAGCGGGTTCAGAAGGCTATCGCACCGCTGAGGTGACATTGGGTGGTGTCGATACACGCGACCTCGATTCCAAAACCATGGAAGCGAAGAATGTACCCGGCCTTTATTTCATTGGCGAAGTGGTCGATGTCACCGGTTGGCTCGGCGGCTATAATTTCCAGTGGGCATGGTCGTCCGGCTGGTGTGCAGGGCAGGTAGCTTAAGGTTTCACCAGACCGTCGGCGAGCTTTGGCGGATACTCAAGTTCGATTTCGTTCTCGCCATAAATGAAATTGCCGAGGCCTGGATCGGTGATGATCGGGCGAACACGATACTTGCCGGGCATAAGGTCCGGCGGGAAGAAAAGAGGATAGGCGTCCTGCCCGTCATTATCGTGATAAATCACAAATTGTCCGTCGCGCTTCTCAATCGGATTGTCGTCGAGCATATGGCTTTCGCCGGGCGTGAGCTTCGTATCGGAGATATCGTAGAGCTTGTGGGCTAGTCGCGTGCCGTTGTCTCCGTTAAAGAGAAGAAAAAGCTCAGCATTCGACAATTGGATTTCCGTATCGCTGGTGTTCTTCATCGTCAGCGTGAAGAGGTTGCGATAATAATCAGGATTTTCCGTTGTATTTTTGTAGTCGGAAAGGCCGAGGGAGGCCGTTTGCGGCTTGGTTCCGTCAGCATCATAACGGGCGACAAGGTCATAAGCTTGTTTAAGCGATACCCAGCCGCCGGGCAGGTTATCGGTGCCTTTGCGGGCGAACTTCATGAAGTCGCCGCTAAAAGCAAGAATGCGGACGGTTTCGCCTTTGACAAGATGGGCAGGCGTCCTGCTTTGCAGATCAGCCGCGCTATATATTTCGAGCTTAGTGACAGGGACTTCCCAGCTATTCTCTGTTTCATCGCTGGCAATGACTGTTTCCAGAGCGATGTTGCCCTGCCGGTCATACGAGACCATGCGAGCGGGGCGGTCGTGATAGGGCCAATGCCAGTTTTCGTCCTTTGGGCGCGATTGTTCCAGCAAATTTGCACCGCCGTCGGGGTCTATCTGCACAACATCGATACGCGCATCTTCGCCCTCAAAGTTACAGCTGCTTTTGAGCGCTTTCCTGCTTTCGATTAACTCAATATTCCATAGAGCGCCGCAGTTAAGCTGCTCGCTGAAATCTTCCGTGAAATTGAGCGCCGCATAAGATTTTGTTGTTGGCTTATAGAGAAAAAGACCAAACCCTATATCGGGACTCTCACTTGTAGTTGCGCCAAGCGCCACATCGGGAAATCCATCGAAATTGAAATCCGCGACTGTAAAGCTCGGGTTGCCGTCAAAATTTGTGGCCCATTCGGCGTCAATCATCAAGAGCTCTGCCCCATCGGATTGCACAATGACATAGCCCTTTTCGGTCTTTGCGATATGGGCCGTGACACCAATTTCCGGCGTCAGTTGTGGCAATGCCTCCGCAGTAAAAGCGTCAGTTGATAATCCGGCAGACAAACAAACGAGGGCAAGTCCAAACAGAGAAGAGCGGGATGGCTGTGTCATCTTGAACGCATTTTCATGAGGGAGTTAAACCTGTTTACATGATCCCGCCAGAAAGTGGGAGTATCCGCTTTCATTATCTTCAAGCTGGTTCAGTGGTTTAAGTGTGTCGTCCGGTCGCGCTTGATGGAAGCTGCTTGTTCCCTGGATGCGATTCGCGTATCGCCTAAGGGAACGGATGAGGATGGAGGTCGTCCGAATGCCGCAAAGAAATTCCCCCCTGGCGCCGTTTCAGTACGGAACTTTTCGCGCCTTATGGTCTGCCACGCTATTTTCAAACCTGGGCGGTCTTGTGCAGACTGTTGGTGCGGGCTGGATGATGGCCACCATCGCGCGTTCGGATGATATGGTCGCGCTGGTTCAGGCCTCCACAACTTTGCCGGTGATGATCTTCTCGGTTGCGGCAGGCGCGCTTGCGGATAATTTCGACCGCCGCCGCATCATGCTTACGGCCCAGATTCTCCTGCTGGTCATTTCGGTTGCGCTTGCAGCTTTCGCCTATCTTGGCATGTTGACGCCCTGGATGTTGCTCGGGTTCACCTTTCTCATCGGTTGTGGAGGTGCCTTGCATAATCCGTCGTGGCAGGCATCAATGGGAGACATTGTTCCGCGAGCAGATTTGCCTGCAGCGGTTGCTCTTAATTCCATGAGTTTCAATCTGATGCGCAGCATTGGCCCGGCCATCGGCGGTGCAATAGTTGCGGCTGCGGGTGCTGCTTTTGCGTTCATTTTCAATGCTTTCAGCTATTGCGCACTTATTCTGGCACTTTGGCGCTGGCAACCACAGACGACGAAATCCACTTTGCCGCGCGAAGCATTAGGGCCTGCAATGGTTGCGGGGCTGCGCTATGTGGCAATGTCGCCAAATCTTCTGAAGGTTATGTTTCGCGGCTTTCTGTTCGGTCTGTCTGCGATTGTCATTCTCGCGCTGCTACCACTTGTGGCGCGAGACCTCGTTAAAGGCACAGCGCTGACATATGGCATCATGCTCGGCTTTTTCGGGATAGGTGCTATTGGTGGTGCGCTTTCAAGCGCGCGATTGCGCGAACTACTGGGCAATGAATGGCTGGTGCGTGGGGCTTTTGTTGCTTTTGCACTAAGCTGTCTTTTGCTCTCGGTGAGCCGCAGCATCTGGATGAGTTGCATCTTCCTGCTTCCTGCGGGATTGTCGTGGGTTCTGGCGCTTTCCCTGTTTAACGTGACCGTGCAGCTTTCAACTCCACGATGGGTGGTTGGCCGCGCGTTGGCGTTGTACCAGACTGCCACATTCGGTGGCATGGCGGCGGGCAGTTGGCTCTGGGGTTCTGTTGCCGATGAGTTCGGTGTTCCGGGCGCTTTGCTGGCGGCAGCCTGTGTTTTGCTCTTCGGTGCGCTTGTTGGGTTTCTGCTACCGCAGCCGGAATTTGAATCGCTCAATCTCGATCCGCTCAATCGCTTCAGTGAGCCGCAATTGCGCCTCGACCTACGGTCACGCAGTGGTCCGATCATGATCATGGTCGATTATAAAATCGCTCAGGAAGATGTGCAGGCATTTCTTGCTGCCATGGCGCTACGCCGCCGCATCCGCATTCGCGATGGCGCACGACAATGGGCCTTGCTGCGGGATCTGGAAAATCCGGAAACGTGGACAGAAAGCTATCACGTTCCGACATGGGTGGAATATGTGCGTCACAATCAGCGGCGTACGCAATCAGACGCGGAAGTTTCAGAAAGGCTGCTTGCGCTACACAAGGGGGCAACGCCCCCTCTGGTACATCGCATGATCGAACGGCAGACTGTGTCTATTCATGATGATATGCCGCTTAAGGCGCATCTCGATCTGACGTGATGCAGTCAGCTCAGGCTGCCGAAAACTCGGTCCTCGCAATCTGATTGCGACCGCTTTTCTTGCTTGTGTAGAGCTGATGGTCGGCTTGCTGCAGCCAAAGTGAGCCGCTCATACCCGGATGGGTACGCGCAGACGCAATCCCCATGCTGACGGTTACGTTGGTGCTGACTTCCGAACTCTGATGTGGAATGTTCAGCGACTGGATCTGAAACTGGATTTCATGCGCTGTGGCCAAAGCTGTTTCGGGGTCTGCTCCGGGCAGAACACAGGCAAATTCTTCACCGCCATAACGCGCCGTCATGCCCGAAACCTTATGCACCGCACGATTCAGAGCGGCCGCAACCATGGCAATGCACCGATCGCCTTCAGGATGACCATAGGTGTCATTGAAGAGCTTGAAGAAATCAATATCAAGCATGATAACCGAGAGCCATGCACCAGCAGGCGCAAGGCGCGAGATTTCACCGGCCAGAATGACCTCAAGCTGACGACGGTTGCTAAGGCCCGTCAAAGCGTCGGTAACAGCCATCTGAGCAAGCTGATCGCGCAGACGCTTGAGTTCGATATGGTTGGAGACACGTGCCCGCAAAACGACCGGATTGATCGGCTTTGTTACATAATCGATAGCGCCCAGCGACAGGCCGCGTACTTCGGCTTCCTGATCATCGAGACCTGTCGTGAAGATGACCGGCACGTCAGCCAGCAAGCGATCATTCTTCAGGCGGAGGCAGACTTCATAGCCATCGAGACCTGGCATCATGACATCCAGCAAAATCAGATCCGGTAAAACTGAGCGAGCGACTTCCAGCGCCTGCTCACCAGATGTGGCAAAGCAGATTTCATAGTGGTCTTCCAGCACCGCGTTCATGATCTCGATGTTTGAAACTTCGTCATCGACGATCAGGACGGTTGCACGATCAGGCATTTTTTTACTCCGGTAGTGTTTAGATCGCCGAGTGGTTTTTATGATCTGTGGCGAATTCTGGAGCGTCGATCTGATCCAATCAGATCGACGCCCTAACTATTTGTTGCAGGCATTGTCCAACGCAAAACTGCTTCGCACTTTTGCTGGAAATGCTTTATCTCGCTGGAGGAAGTTCTTCAGAAAAAGCTTCATCCAGACTGCGCAGGGCTTGCTCATAATCGAGCTTGTCCAGCGCAGCCTTTGCCACGCGCAAGGCTCCCGCATTGTTGCCTTGCTCGGCATCAGAGCCGAGCATTTGGAGCAACGCGTCAAAACTGCTGCGCGCACGCATGCTCCGGCGGGTGAGGTGGTCGCGCAGTGTGGTCACAGCTGATGCAATATCTGCGGTCTGAGGGCCGGAGTTTGCCTGCTGCTGTGGCGCTGACACTTGATCCTTCAGGCTGGCTGCAGCCTTCAAGGCTGGCTTCATGGCGGAATTCAGCGCCGATAGCGTTGGCTCCAGACCGACCAGCTGTTCGTTGGCTATTGCCAGTTCCACCTCAGCAGAAATACGCGCAATTTCTGGTAGCTCCAGCGATGCTGCAACACCTTTGAGCGTATGAGCAAGGCGTCGCGCTCCGGTCAGATCACCCTTGGCAATCTGATCCATCAGGGTTTCTATGACATTCGCAAAATCATCATGGAAGCTTATGATGAGACGACGCAGAAGAGCCTGTTTTCCATTCACCCGAACGAGTGCCCGAGTGAGGTCGAATGGCGGAAGGCGTTCAGGAAGGTCGGCCTGAACAACCTCAATCTTGTTTTCCTGCGGTTGGGCGGCCGCGAGATCCACCCGGCGTGGCTTCATCCAGCGCTCGAGCGTTCCGATAAGTATGCTCGGATCGATTGGTTTGGCCACATGATCGTTCATACCGGCTTCGGCGCATCTGCGGCGCTCTTCTTCATAGGCATGGGCGGTCAGAGCGATAATGGGCAGAGCCTCCGGGCTCCAGTCGCGACGAATATGACGTGTGGCTTCCAGACCATCCATTTCCGGCATTTGAACATCCATCAGCACAGCTGAATAGAGCGAACCGGATCGCGCAACGCTTTCGCAGGCAATGCGTCCGTTCTCGGCGGTATCGACATCAAGACCCGCATCACAAAGAAGCTGATAAGCGATTTCGCGATTGATCGCATTGTCTTCGACGAGCAGAACATGTGCGCCGCGCAGCGGCTCTGCGATCAATTCTGAATCTCTTGCGGCTTCCTTGGCATCTTTCGATAGTGGGAAAAGCATATTCAGTGTTAGCAGAATTTGCTGGGCTTCGATTGGCTTTGGGAGATAGGCTGCAATGCCGGCGCGCGAAGCTTTTTCCTTGAATTCGTCACTGCCATAGGCCGTTATCAGGACGATTTCGGGCAGTTTGGCGAGCTTTGCATTGGCATAAAGGCTACCCACTGTTTCCATGCCGTCCATACCAGGCATTTTCCAGTCGAGCAGCAACAGATCGTAGGGTTGGCCATGCTGGAACGCAGTTTCCAGTGCGCCAATAACCTCAGTGCCGGATGCGACCAGATCGACCGGGATCGACCAGTCCGCGAAAATGCTTTGCAGAATTTCGCGGGAAGCCGGATTGTCGTCTGCTACAAGTATCCGAAGCTTCTGGATATGCGCTTGCGGCTTTTCGACAATTGAGTGCGCGCGATCCACGTTGCCAAGAGTGGTTGTGACGGTGAAGACACTGCCCTTGCCGGGGGTGCTGAGTACGGTGATGTCGCCGCCCATCTGCTCGGCAATCTGCTTGCTGATCACCAGTCCAAGTCCGGTGCCGCCGAAACGACGCGTGGTGGAGCTATCGGCCTGCGAGAAGGAACTGAACAGCTTGGATTGCTGGTCGGGCGTCATGCCAATACCGGTATCGGCAACGGCAATCTGCAGGCTGTAGTCGCCACTATCTGATGGTTTTCCGCTTACGCGAAGAGTAACGGAACCATTCTCGCTGAACTTGATGGCATTGCTCATCAGGTTAAGCAGCACTTGTCCAAGGCGCATTTCATCGCCGACAAGGCGTTCTGGAACGCCCTGATCGATATGCAGGCTCACGGTCACATTTTTGGCTCGGGCATCGGCACTGGTAATCTGCAATTTGCGATCAAAGAGGGCGCGCAATTCGAACGGACGGTTTTCCAGTGTAAGTTTGCCAGCATCGTTCTTGGAGAAATCCAGAATGTCATTGATCAGGCGCAGCAGCGAGCCACTGGCTCCGTTGATTTTGGAAAGATAATCGCGCTGGCGCTCCGTCATGTCGGTGCGGAGCATCAGATGGCAGAAACCCAATATCGCATTGAGCGGGGTGCGGATTTCGTGGCTCATATTGGCCAGGAACATGCCCTTGGCCTTGTAGGCCTGTTCAACCTGGGCAGAACGTTTCTCGATTTCCGCATTCTTGACCATGATTTCGTCGCGCATTCTGCTGATGCTTTCGACGCAAGCGACAAGCATGTCGCAGAACCAGACGAGAACGGCTGCCTGAAAAGCTACAATCACAGCGTGAATCATCACGCGACGAATATCGCTGCCTGTCGGGAAAACGAGGGATGGCAGAAAGTAGTCGAGTGTCAGATGGTGCAATGCAACCGCAACGGCTGCAATGATGGTTGCTCTGCGGTCGCACCAGCCGATAGTGAGCGCGAGCATGGCAAAGAAATACATATGCATGTCCATCTGCCAGATATGCCCACGAAGCAGATAGAGCAGGATCGCAGGTTCAGCCACGAGAGCTACGGCAGACAGAAAGCGGGTTGCGGGCGCGATATCGGCGCGCCACCACATCAGATTATAGCTTGCTGCAAGGAAGGCTCCCGCAAGAGCCCCGCCGAGGACGGAAGCGCCCGTTCCATATGCGATGACCGCGAACAGCGGAACATGCAGCCAGAAAAGAATCACCAGAAAACGCGCAAAACGTCTGCGAATATCATCAAGCTCAATGATCATGGATTAGGCCCCGGTAACGGCAAGGTCAAAACAGCCGGACAGCTGTGCGGGTTCAAAAACGAGCCACGCGCCTGCATCGTAAAGTGCGTCGATTGCGTCAGGACGTGCGGCGTATACAACCACAACGTTCATGCGCTCATTGAAGGAAAGGATCTGTGCGTCGGCTTTGCCAAGCAGCGTTGCCACTTGTGAGGCATTCGCCCATGGCTGCATGAGAACAGCAAACTGGCCGTTCTCGCCACGTGGAGAAAGCATCGCATAGATGAGTGCTGTGAGGCCGATCACGAAAAGGGCTACGGCTGGCAGCATGTCTAGCATGCGCCATTTTGACTGCGCTAAATGGGAGGTCATGTGTCTGTATCCGCAATTCAACACGCCTTGGACGTTACCATTTCATAGTATATAAAAAAGCGCGTGTCTTGCTGTATATGCTAATTTAAGATTGTATTATTTGTTGAGCGCCAAGGTCTAATCATCCACCGTTTTGGAGCGCATCGTGAAAAGTGTGCAACTGTTTGCGGATGAAATGCGCATCAAAACAAATAATCAGATCGAAACGCGCTCTGATTGCCCGGTAACGTGGCAGGGTATGTTGTACATCGAATTTGCGGCCTTTCAATATAATGCGGTGCGCTTTGTCTTCTCACTATCGAGTGACGCACGGTACGCTGAATATCAGCCCAAATTATGATTTGAGTATACCCCTTTAGTTCAATGCTCAAATTGCTATGCCGCCTTTTGCTGGAAGCGGTCATCTATTAATTGCCAATGATTTTTGTGTTGCGTAGAATTTTGCTTTACGTACCTCAAAGCCAACGTTAAGGTTGCACAGTGAAGCTTTGGGAGGAGTTCACATGCAAGTGGAAATTCTGACAATCAGAAGTCATGGCGGGCGCTCAAGCTATAGTGCTTGCGTTGGTGCGTGCATATGAACGCAACCCGAAACGAGCATGGCACACCGCTTCTGGAGGCGGTTTCGCTGTCGAAATCGTTCGGACCTGTTCAGGTTCTGAAAAATATAAATCTCAGCATTTTTGGCGGCGAAGTTCACGCTATTATCGGCGAAAACGGCGCTGGTAAATCGACATTGATGAAGCTGCTCGCCGGTAATGAGCGTCCGACCAGCGGTGAAATCCACATCGATGGCAAACCAATCTCGTTTTCCGGGCCGGTGGAAGCTGAAGCGCAGGGCATTGTTCTGGTGCATCAGGAAATCCTGCTGGCTCCTGATCTCACTGTCGCCCAGAATATTTATCTGGGACGCGAACTATCCAACGGCCTTGTTGTCGATGACAAATCGATGCGCGAAGGCGCACGCCAAGCCATTCGTGATCTTGGTGCGGATATTGATCCTGATGCCATCGTGGGCAGTTTGTCCATCGCACAGCGTCAGCTTGTGCAGATCGCTCGTGTTTTGCTCGTGCCGCATCGTGTGGTGATTTTTGACGAGCCAACGGCATCGCTTACTCCGGTCGAGACCGAGGCGCTTCTGAAAGTCATTTGTGACATTCGCGCTAAAGGTGTTGCGGTTCTCTATATTTCGCATCGCCTGCCGGAAGTGAAAGAGATTTCAGATCGTGTGACCGTGCTTCGCGATGGCAAGCTTGTTTCCGCGCATCTGGCCTCGGAATTGCAGCCGTCGGATATGGCCCGGCTGATGGTGGGGCGCGATGTTGCCAAACTTTACCCGGATCGCGCAGTACATCATGGACAGGTGCCCGTGCTTGAGGTCGATGACTTCAGCGTTCCGGGCTATGTTAAGACCGCAAGTTTTACATTGAGCAAGGGTGAAATTCTGGGCTTTGCGGGGCTTGTCGGTGCTGGTCGAACGGAATTGATGGAAGGCATTGTTGGCTTGCGTCCCGGCAAAGGCCAGGTCCGTCATAATGGACAGCCTGTCAATTTCCGCAATGCCCACGAAAGTCTTTCCGCTGGCATCGCCTATCTGAGCGAGGATCGGAAAGGCAAGGGGCTGCTGCTTACCAAAGACCTCGGTATCAACCTGACCCTCGCTTCGATCAGCAAATTCGTCCGGGGGTTACAGATTGATCGGCGCAAAGAGCGCACGGCACTCGACGATGCGATCAAAGAGTTCGATATCCGCACGGGCCGGAAAGATATTCTTGCCGGGCAGCTTTCTGGCGGCAATCAGCAGAAGCTTCTTCTGGCAAAGATGATGATGCTCAACCCGTCCATCGTTATTATTGACGAGCCAACCCGCGGTATCGATGTGGGTACCAAAGAACAAATCTATCAGTTCATTGCCAATTTGGCCGACGAGGGCAAATCGATCATCGTCGTATCGTCTGAAATGCCGGAACTCATTGGCGTATGCGACCGTATCGTCGTCATGCGCGAGGGCAGGGTTGCAGGCGAGGTGACAGGCGAACGCATGACCGAAAATGACATCGTTGTCTTAGCAACCGGCGTCAGCACCGAAGAAGCGGCTTAAACAAAAAAAGGGGAGTAAATGACAGACGTAGTGACCGATAAAAGCAGAGTGCCGAAAACGTCCAAAGACTGGGATCTGAGGGCTGTTGCGCCTTTTATTGCGCTGCTTTTGCTGCTTGTTCTGGGTACAATTGCCAATCCAAACTTCATCAGCATCGATAATCTGTTGAATGTTGCCACACGCAGTGCGTTCATTGCCATTATCGCGCTTGGTGCCACCTATGTAATTTCGTCGGGCGGGCTGGATTTGTCGGTTGGCGCCATGGCGGCTTTTGTCGGCAGCATCATGATCATGTTCATGAACAGCGGTGTTATTGCCGATCCGGTCATGATGTTGATCGCAGCCGTGCTTCTGGCCGTTGTCGTGGGGGCGCTTTGCGGCCTGACAAATGGATTGATCACAACACTCGGCGGTATAGAACCGTTCATCGCCACACTCGGCACGATGGGAATTTATCGTGGCCTGACAACATGGCTGTCGCAGGGCGGTGCTATCACATTGCGCAATCCTGACATTCAGGCGCTTTACAGGCCTGTCTATTTCGGTTCCGTTTTTGGCATTCCGATTCCGGTTATTGCGATCTTTGTGACGGCAGCAATTGCGGCATTCGTTCTTTATCGCACACGCTATGGCCGCCATGTGATTGCAGTTGGTTCCAGCGAGGATGTTGCCCGTTACTCAGGCATCTCCGTCAAGCGTGTCCGCACGATTGCCTATATCGTGCAGGGGCTTTGCGTGGCTGTCGCGGTGCTTCTCTATGTGCCGCGACTGGGGTCGACATCTGCAACAACCGGCATGTTGTGGGAGTTGCAGGCGATTACTGCCGTCGTCGTTGGTGGTACGGCATTGCGCGGCGGCGTGGGGCGTGTCTGGGGCACGATCTGCGGTGCATTCATTCTGGAAATTGTCGGCAATATCATGCTGCTTTCCAACTTCATCAGCGAGTATCTGATCGGGGCCATCCAAGGGGCGATCATCATTATCGCCATGCTGGTGCAACGGTCGTTGTCGCGACGATAAAAACCTAGGATGTGATGGGTAATCTCATCACGTCCTGGACAGCGAGTTTGACGGGATTGAAGGGGCGGTCCGGTCACAGAGGGATAAAGCCCCCTGAACATTTGGGAGGAAATAATGCGAGGAAAACTTTTAGGCGTTGCTTTTGCAGCATTGGCCGCTGGTGCGCTGGCCTTTACGGGTATTGCAAGCGCGCAGGACAAGAAGGTCACTATAGGCGTATCTATTCCAGCAGCCGACCATGGCTGGACTGCTGGTGTGGTCTATCATGCCGAACGCGTGGCCAAGCTTCTGATGGCTGAGCACCCGGGCCTTAACGTCATCGTCAAGACGTCGCCGGATGCGGCCAGTCAGGCAAATGCATTGCAGGATCTTGCTGTGCAGGGTCTGGACGGTCTTGTGGTGCTGCCATCCGATCCTGATCCGCTGGTAAATGCTATCAAGGAGATCAAGGACAAGGGTACGTTTGTGGCACTGGTCGATCGCGCGCCAAGCAACAACGACAACTCCATCCGCGATCTTTATGTGGCAGGCAACAATCCGGCACTTGGTCAGGTTGCTGGCGAATACATCAAGAAGACCACGCCAGACGCACAGGTTGTCGTCATTCGCGGCCTGCCGATCCCTATCGATCAGCAGCGTCAGGACGGCTTTGACAAGGGTATCGAAGGCTCGAACGTCAAGGTTCTTGATCGCCAATATGGCAACTGGAACCGCGACGATGCGTTCCGCGTGATGCAGGACTTCCTGACGAAATATCCGAAGATCGATGTCGTCTGGTGTCAGGATGATGACATGGCCGTTGGTGTGCTCGAAGCGATCAAGCAGGCCAACCGTGAAGATATCCAGTATGTCATCGGCGGTGCTGGTTCCAAGGATATGATCAAGAAGGTCATGGATGGCGACAAGCTGATGCCGGTTGATGTTCTTTATCCACCTGCGATGGTTTCAACCGCCATGCAGCTTGCTGCCGGTCATTTCTACGATCAGATTCCAGTGAGCGGCAACTATATCCTCGATGCCACGTTGGTAACCAAGGATAACGCCGAGCAGTTCTATTTCCCGGATTCTCCGTTCTAATACTCATCTGCGCGTCTGCTTTGGCGGGCGCGCAGTTTAACGCTTGAGGGCTTTAGGCCCTTATTCCCGATATCGGTTAGAATTTTCAGTTGGAGGACTTTTGATGAAAACGATCAAAGGGCCTGGGATATTTCTCGGGCAGTTTGCGGGCGATGAAGCGCCATTTAATACATGGGACGGCATCACCAAATGGGCCGCAGAAAAAGGCTATGCCGGTGTACAGGTGCCGACATGGGCGAGCCAGTTGATCGATCTGAAAAAGGCCTCGGAATCCAAAGATTATTGCGATGAGTTTGCTGGCGTCGCACGCGAAAATGGCGTTGAGGTGACTGAGCTTTCAACACATCTGCAAGGCCAGCTTGTTGCCGTGCATCCGGCCTATGACGAAGCTTTTGACGGATTTGCAGTGCCGGAAGTGCGCGGCAACCCAAAGGCACGTCAGGCATGGGCGGTTGAGCAGGTGAAGATGGCCATCAAGGCGTCGCGCAACTTGGGCATTGGTGCTCACGCGACCTTTTCTGGCGCTTTGGCATGGCCGTTTATCTATCCATGGCCGCAGCGTCCTGCTGGTCTGGTTGAAACGGCATTTGACGAACTGGCTCGTCGCTGGACACCTATTCTCGATCATGCGGACGAACATGGCGTGGATATCTGCTATGAAATCCATCCGGGTGAAGACCTGCATGACGGCGTGACATTCGAGATGTTTCTGGAGCGGGTTAAAAATCATCCACGCGCGAACATGCTCTATGATCCGTCACATTATGTGCTGCAATGCCTCGATTATCTTGACAATATCGACATCTACAAAGACCGCATCAAGATGTTCCACGTCAAGGATGCCGAGTTTAATCCAACCGGACGTCAGGGCGTCTATGGCGGTTATCAGGGTTGGGTCAATCGCGCTGGTCGCTTCCGTTCGCTTGGCGATGGTCAGGTTGATTTTGGTGCGGTGTTCTCGAAGATGGCTGCCAATGATTTTGATGGCTGGGCTGTGGTCGAATGGGAATGCGCGTTGAAGCACCCGGAAGACGGTGCGCGTGAAGGCGCTGAGTTTGTTAAGCACCACATCATTCGCGTGACCGAAAAAGCATTCGATGACTTTGCTGCTGGCGGAACCGATGATGCAGCCAATCGGCGCATGCTGGGGCTTTGAGGGGAAGCAGACACAATGACCATTGAAGCAAAAACCAAAGAAACCGCAAATCCACGCATTCGTTTAGGTATGGTTGGCGGTGGTGCGGGGGCTTTCATCGGGGGCGTGCATCGCATGGCCGCGCGGCTCGACAATCGCTTTGAACTGGTGGCGGGAGCGTTGTCTTCGTCGCCAGAGAAAGCGCAAGCCTCTGGCCGTGAGCTTGGCCTTGCGGAAGACCGAATCTATTCAAGCTACAAGGAAATGGCAATTCGTGAAGCGCGCCTCAAGAACGGCATTGAGGCGGTGGCCATCGTGACGCCAAATCATGTGCATTACGATGCGGCCAAGGAATTTCTGCGGCGGGGCATTCACGTGATCTGCGACAAGCCGCTGACCTCGACATTGGCTGATGCGAAGAAGCTCAAGAAAGTGGCCGATGAGAGCGGCGCGCTGTTTGTGCTGACCCACAATTACACCGGTTATCCGATGGTTCGTCAGGCGCGCGAAATGATCGTTAATGGTGAGCTGGGTGATCTCCGTGTTGTTCAGGTAGAATATGCGCAGGACTGGTTGACTGAAGCGGTGGAAAAAACCGGTGCCAAGGGGGCTGTCTGGCGCACCGATCCAGCTCAGTCCGGCCTTGGTGGCGCAACGGGCGACATCGGCACGCATGCCTTCAATCTTGCTTCGTTTGTGACTGGTTTGACGCTCGACAGTCTCGCAGCTGATCTCGATAGCTTTGTTCCCGGTCGTCGTCTTGATGACAATGCGCATGTGATGCTGCGTTTTGCAGGCGGTGCCAAGGGGATGCTCTGGTGCAGTCAGGTCGCACCCGGAAATGAAAATGCGCTGCGTCTTCGCGTTTATGGCACCAAAGGTGGGATCGAATGGGCGCAGGAAGACCCGAACCGGCTGTGGTTCACGCCGTTTGGTGAACAGAAGCGGCTGATCACGCGTGGCGGTTCAGGCGTTGGCGACGCCGCAACCCGCGTTACGCGCGTACCGGGCGGCCATCCGGAAGGCTATCTGGAGGCGTTCGCGACAATCTATGTTGAAGCCGCCAATGCCATTCAGGCCAAGCGTGACAATACCAAGCCTGACAGTGCTGTCATGTACCCAACTGTCGACGATGGTGTCAAAGGCGTCGCATTCATCGATGCTTGCGTCCGATCCTCCAACAAAAATGGTGGATGGGTTAGTCTCTGACATTTATTCAAATTCCAAAACGCCGCCATTTATGGCGGCGTTTTTGTTTGTGCGTTACGGCCTGGCCAGTGGTCCAATTTAACCGCCGTAGAAAAGCCATCTTGATTTCATGTTTGACTGAGATGTGCCTGATATAGCTGACCCGTTGGATCTGTCGGCCCGGTAAGGCACGCGAATTCAAAGCCGTTCGAAAGCGTGTGCCATGCAGAAATTCCGCCCCACAATTGCCAGTGGACCGCTGTGCCTTTTAACAGCGCTCTACATTCTCATTTTCACAAACAGGTCCTTCTGGCATGCAATCAGCACTTATTATGCTGATGCACCATTAAGGCTTGCAGGCATACTGGCCGCGCTGTTGCTGCTGCACGTGGCGCTCTTTGTGCTGTTTTCGGCAAAATACGTCATCAAGCCGATGCTTATCGTATTCGTGATAATTGCAGCCGGTGGTTCTTATTTCACGGATACATTTGGCACGATCATCGACAAGAATGTCATTGAAGCAGCGCTTACAACCACGCAGGCTGAGTCCGGGGCATTGCTGACACCAAGCTTCCTATGGCACATGCTGTTTTACGGTGTTGTTCCGTCGCTGTTGATTGTTTGGGTGCGCGTTAAGCACCGTCCGCTGCTTGGAAAGCTGATGGTCAACGCAGGCGTCATCTTCACTTGCCTCATTGCCGCTGTCGTCATACTCGGGACAAACTATGCGGCCTATTCATCCATGTTCCGTGAACATGGCGCGGATATCATACAGAAGCTTATGCCAAGCACCCCGATCACCAGCACGATCCAATATGTTTCGCATGTGTATAAAAATCGCGATATCCCGATGCAGCCGCTGGGCTTGGATGCCAAACAGACACTGACGCAATTGCCAGCAGGCAAAAAACTGGTCACGGTTGTGGTTGTGGGTGAAACGGCGCGTGCACAGAATTTCAGCCTCAATGGCTATGACCGTGAAACCAATCCGGAATTGAAGAAGCGCGACGTCGTTGCCTTTACTGATACGACGAGCTGTGGCACGGAAACTTCCGTTTCAGTGCCTTGCATGTTTTCGCCTTTCACCCGCGATGACTATTCCAATACAAAGTTCCGAGGCTCGGAAAACCTGATGGATGTGCTTAAACATGCAGGCGTTGAAGTCAGCTGGTACGAGAATAATACCGGCAGCAAAGGCGTTGCAGAGCGGATCAAGCTGATTGATTTGCAGGGTGTGCAGGACAAGCGCTATTGCGAAGGCGGTGAGTGTATCGATCAGATACTGGTAGATAGTCTGTCAAAAGAGCTGAACGAAGTTTCCGGCAATGCGACAATCGTTCTGCACATGACGGGCAGTCACGGCCCGGCTTATTATCGCCGCTATCCGACAGAATATACAGGCTTCAAACCGGATTGCCGCTCCAACGATTTCGCTAAATGTTCGCAGGAAGAGATCGTCAACGCCTATGATAATTCGATCCTCTACACGGATCATATTCTATCCGAGGTGATTGATCTTCTCAAAGCGCATGAAGACAAATTTGCTTCCGCGATGATCTATATGTCCGACCATGGCGAGTCGCTTGGTGAGGACGGTCTATACCTCCATGCGGCCCCCTATTTCATCGCGCCATCGCAGCAGACCCATATACCGTTCATCACGTGGTTTGCGCCGGAATATGCAGCGGATACCGGTCTTAATCTCGATTGTCTGCGCAAGACGACGGCAGAACCGTCATCGCATGACAATCTGTTCCACACGGTGCTTGGCATGATGGCGGTCAAGACTTCCGCCTATGACCAGACGCTTGATCGTTTTGCCGCTTGTCGGACGCCGCATAAGGTGGCATCGAACTAAATATGAAAAGCCCCGCTCATTGAGCGGGACTTTTGTTTGTTTCGTCGCATTATCCCACGCAAAACCGCTTCGCACTTTTTGCTGGAAATGCTTTAAACGTAGCGGTTGACCACGTTTTCCAGATATTCCTGACGACCGGATCGTGGCTGCGGATTGATGTCTTTTGTTTCGACTTCTGAAGCAATCTGTTCCAGCGACATGCCGGTTGCGACTTTCTTGCCGAAATCGCCAGACCATCCGGCATAGCGCTCATCAAGTGGCTTCGATAGTGCGCCGTCTTCCAACATGCGGGCAGCAGCTTTAAGGCCACGTGCACAGCAATCCATGCCGCCGATATGGCCGATCAACAGATCTTGCGGGTCGAGCGACTGGCGACGCAGCTTGGCATCGAAATTGGTGCCGCCATTTTTGAAGCCGCCGTCGAGCAGCACCTGATAATAGGCGAGCGCCATTTCCGGCACATTGTTTGGGAACTGATCTGTATCCCAGCCCGACTGATAATCGTTGCGGTTCATGTCAATGGAACCGAGAATGCCGAGGCTGCGGGCCAGCGCCAGCTCATGCTCGAACGAATGACCGGCAAGAATTGCATGGCCCTGTTCGATATTGACCTTCACTTCGTTTTCGAGGCCATAGCGCTTGAGGAAACCGTAAACCGTCGCGACATCATAATCATACTGATGCTTGGTTGGTTCCTGTGGCTTTGGTTCAATCAGGATCGTGCCCTTGAAGCCGATCTTGTGCTTGTATTCGACCACGAGGTTGAGGAAGCGGCCCATATTGTCGAGCTCGCGTGTCAAATCGGTATTGAGAAGGGTTTCATAACCTTCGCGACCACCCCAAAGCACGTAATTGTCACCGCCAAGACGCTTGGTTGCGTCGAGACAGGTTTTGACTGTGGCTGCTGCAAAAGCGAACACTTCCGGATCAGGATTGGTTGCAGCACCAGACATATAGCGGCGATGTGAGAAGAGATTGGCTGTGCCCCATAGAAGCTTGATGCCGGTTTCGGCCTGCTTCTGCTCAAAAACATCGACGATCGCTTCGAGGTTTTTGGTGTTTTCAGCGAAGTTATTGCCTTCCGGACGGACGTCGGCGTCGTGGAAGCAATAGAAAGGTGCACCGAGAAGCGAGAAGAATTCAAACGCCACATCGGCCTTCAGCTTTGCAGCTTCGAGGCCGTCCTTATACCAGGGGCGGTCGAAGGTACGTCCGCCAAAAGGATCGCCACCCTCCCATGCAAATGTATGCCAATAGGCGACCGCAAAGCGCAGGTGGTCTTCCAGACGTTTGCCAAGAACAATCTCGTCTGGATTGTAATGACGGAATGCCAGCGGATTGTCGCTGTCTGGTCCTTCGTAACGTATTTTCTGGATGTCGCCGAAAAATCCGGTGCTCATCATGCTCCTCCAATGTTGATGCTGGTGACGCTGTGGTCCTGCTTGTTAAGCGAGTGGACGCAGCGCGGGATAAAGTGCGTGGTAGCGCTGATAAGCTTCGTTGTAAGACGAGATCAGCGACTGTTCAGGTTCAATCGTGCGGGCTGTGCGTGGCGGTGTGCAGATCGCAAAAGGATCGGCGCCACTTGCAGCAATCAGGCCTAGGCGCGCGGCACCGAATGCAGCACCGAAGTCGCCTTCTTCGGGAAGTGAAATGGGCACATTCAATGCTGTGGCGATTGATTTCAGCCAATAGCCAGACCGTGAGCCGCCACCAACTGCGATCAGCGATTTGATCTCCGTGCCTGCCGATTGCAGTGCTACGAGATTGTCACGAATGGCAAAGGCCACGCCTTCAAGCACAGCCTGCGTCATCGCCTTGCGGTCAGTTTCATGCTCAAGGCCGCTGAAGACACCGCGAATTTTTGCGTCATTGTAAGGCGTGCGTTCACCAGAAAGATAAGGCAGGAATGTTGCACTGCCGGGTGCCTTGAGTGTGCCGCCAAGCTCGGAGTCGAGCGCATGCGGGGTTGCGCCAACGATGTGGGAAAACCAGTCGAGCGCGCTCGCGGCAGACAGGATGACGCCCATCTGGTGCCATGTGTGGGGAAGTGCATGGCAGAACGCGTGTACGGCACTTTCAGGCTTTGGCTGGTAGGCACCATTGGCGGCAAACAACACGCCGGATGTGCCGAGTGAAACGAAAGCATGGCCGGGCTGGACCGTTCCCATCCCACAGGCAGAGGCCGCATTATCGCCTGCACCACCTGCTACGACTGGAGCATTTGTAAGCCCCCAACGGGCGGTGAGTTCAGCACGCAAGGTGCCAGTTGCATCGCTGCCTTCGGCAAGCTTAGGCATATGGTTTTCAGTCAGCCCGGTCTTTGACAAAAGCTCAGTCGACCATTTGCGCGCGCCGGTATCGAGCCAGCTTGTGCCAGCCGAATCTGACATGTCAGACACATATTCGCCGGTCAGCCAGAGACGCAGATAATCCTTTGGCAGAAGAACCTTACGGGTGCGCGCAAAAACATCCGGCTCATTGCGGGCAACCCAAACGAGTTTAGGCGCTGTGAAACCCGGAAAAACGATGTTGCCGGTGATGGCACGGAAGGCCGGATCGGTATCAAGTTCTGCCGCTTCCTTATAGCTGCGTGTGTCGTTCCACAGGATGCAGGGGCGAAGCACCTGATCGTTTTCATCGAGCAACGTCGCGCCATGCATCTGACCGGAAAGGCCGATGCCAGCAACGGCTGCAAACTCTTTAGGATGCGCTGTGCGCAGGCCATCAATAGCTGTTTCGCATGCGCTGATCCATTGTGCTGGATCTTGTTCGCTCCAGCCGTGGTGCGGGCGTGAAACATCAAGTTCACCATGGGTAGAGCCAATCAACTTCTGTTCGCTGTCGATCAGAAGCGCCTTTACGCCGGATGTTCCAAGATCAAGGCCGAGATACATAGTCGCTCCTGTGGAATTGTCGTTTGGCCTGCGCCTCAGTCGAGCTGTGGCAGGTTGTCTTTGAGAAAGATTTCGATGCGGATGTGTTCCTGTCCCGGCACAATGGCGAGGCGATCCGCCGTTGCTTTGAGAACACGGATGGCACTGCGGATTTCATGGCCCGCGTCTTGCGCAAGCACCGCATGCACAAGACCGTCTTTCAGTGCCTGCGATGTGATATCGTCGCGTTCATGGGCGATGACCAGGGGCCGACTGTCATTTCGGGAGGCCGCGAGTGCCCGGATTAGTCCGCTGTTTCCTGCACCTAAGCTATAAATTCCCGCGAGGTCTTTTCGCTTTTCAAGGAGTTCAAGCACAAGCTTTTCAACGCGCGCGCCTTCATCGAAGCCCTCCAGAACCGGTAGAATCTCACGCCCGGAAAAGTCGGTTTCCATAGCGCTTTTGAAGCCTTCAAAACGCTCCTGATGGTCGTGCACTTTCAGCGAGCCAGCGATAACCGCAATGGCACCATCGGTACCGCTTGCAAAAAGGCCCAACAAGCGTGCGGCAGTGCAGCCAGCAGCACCATTATCAATGCCGACATAATGTGCGCGGGATGAATTGCCGAGGTCGGAAACAAGCGTAACCGCATGAACGCCCTGTTCTGCAAGGCGTAAACAGGCGTCGCGTACCGGGTCGGTGTCGACCGCAACAAAGGCGACACCATCGGGTTTGTGTTCTGCACTTGCATCCAATGCTCTAACAAGGGCTGCTTCATCAAATGCCGGCACAAGCACGAGATTGATGAGAACACGCTCGGAGAGCCCGCGTTCTGTTGCCGCTTCAAGCTCTGCGCGAAGGCTCTGCATGAAGGTGTTTTCATTATCCGGCAAAATGAAATCGAACTGATAAAGCCTGCCACGCGCAAGATTGGCAGCACCCACATCACGCACATAGCCAAGCGTGTTCATCGCGTCCGTAACACGGTCGCGGGTCTTTGCTCTCACACCAGGGCGATCGTTCAGCACACGGTCAACCGTGGCGAGACTGACGCCCGCAGTTCTGGCTATATCATGCACGGTAGGTTTCATTCTCACTCCTCGGAGCGGAACATAGGATCAAAAATGAGGTACGTAAATCAAAAAATGCTTGCTATTCATTTTTGTTCACGTATCAATTGCATCCGAGGATGAGATCTTGCACTTTCACGGGTGAGACTCACTGGAGTGGTCTTGGTGCATTGCACCGCAGGGAGGATCAGCCAGATATGAAATCAAGCAGCTTCGTCAGGAGCTGTTTTGTCGTGCCAGACTCCGGGGGCGGGTTCGTTCGGGGCGAGGAATTTATATCAACCGGCATAATGCCGGCGGTGATTGGAGGAACAGTGCATGAAACGTCGTAATTTTCTAACAGGCGCGCTGGTTGCAGCAGCTCTCGGCATTGGAGCCATGGGTGCAACACCAGCTTTTGCATCGCCGGAAAATCCGGTTATCGGTTTTTCCATTGACGATCTGCGCGTTGAGCGCTGGGCGCGCGACCGCGATTATTTCATCGCGGCAGCAGAGAAGCTCGGTGCCAAGGTCAATGTTCAGTCGGCTGACGGCAACGAAGAAAAGCAGGTCAAGCAGGTCGAAAACCTGATCTCGCAAGGCGTCGATGCCATCGTGATCGTGCCGATGAATTCAAAGGTCTTTGACGCGGTTGTTGCCGACGCAAAGGCTTCCGGCATCAAGGTTCTTTCCTATGACCGTCTGATCCTCAATGCCGATATCGACGCTTACATTTCCTTCGACAATGAGCGCGTTGGTTTCATGCAGGCTGAGGCTGTGCTGAAGGCAAAGCCGGAAGGCAATTATTACCTGCTCGGCGGATCGCCCACCGACAACAACGCGAAGCTGCTTCGCGCTGGTCAGGAACGGGCTCTAAAAGAAGCTGTTGATTCAGGCAAGGTCAAGATCGTTGGCTCGCAGTGGGTCAAGGAATGGAGCCCGACTGAAGCGCTTTCGATCATGGAAAATGCGCTGACTGCTGCACAGAACAAAGTTGACGCGGTTGTCGCTTCCAATGATGGCACCGCAGGCGGTGCAATTCAGGCACTTGCAGCACAGGGCCTTGCTGGCAAGACTGCTGTTTCCGGTCAGGATAGCGATCTGGCAGCCGTGAAGCGCCTGGTTGATGGCACGCAGACCGTTACGGTTTACAAGCCACTCAAGCTGATCGCTGAAGAAGCTGCCAAGCTCACCGTGCAGATGGTGAAGGGCGAAAAGCCGGAATTCAACGGCAAGATCGACAACGGCTCCAAGGAAGTTGATACGCTTCTCCTCACGCCAACGGCTGTGACCAAGGACAATATCGACATCTACGTGACCGACGGCTTCTACACCAAGGAGCAGATCGAAGGGAAATAAGCCCTCTTTTCTGCAAAGCTGAGAGTAAAATGCGGGGCCGGATGTTGGGAATTCATGCTTCCGACGTCTGGCCTTACATCAAGTTTGTCAGGCCTGTCTTTGACAGCGTTGTCGGCTAAAATTCTCCAGATGAGTGGCTTTCAGGAGCCTTCTTAGGGCTCAGCATCGAGCCAAGTTTTGAAAATACTGCAAGGTCGTTGTTGATGTCCGAATATCTTTTGGAAATGCGAAACATCGGTAAAGAGTTCAACGGCGTGAAGGCGCTGGATGGCATTTATCTGAAAGTGCGTGCGGGAGAATGTGTCGGACTGTGCGGCGAGAACGGGGCGGGCAAGTCCACCCTGATGAAAGTGCTTTCGGGTGTTTATCCCTATGGCACATGGACTGGCGAGATATTCTGGGAAGGCAACGAACTAAAGGCGAGCGGCATTCGTGACACGGAAGCCGCCGGTATCGTCATCATCCATCAGGAGCTGATGATGGTGCCGCATCTGTCCGTGGCTGAAAATATCTTTCTGGGTTCCGAGCCAACCAATGGCGGATTCATTGATTACGATCAGATGAATGCGCGGGCAACGGAGCTGCTCGCACGCCTCAAGATCCACGACATCAATGTTGCATTGCCCGTTTATCATTACTCCGGCGGTAAGCAGCAATTGATTGAGATCGCAAAAGCGATCAACAAAAACGCCAAGCTGCTGATCCTTGACGAGCCAACCTCGGCGCTGACCGCATCTGAAACGCGGGTGCTGCTTGACCTGATCAAAGACTTCAAAGCGCAAGGCATGGCTTGCGTTTATATCTCGCACAAGCTCGATGAAGTGGCGGAGATTTCCGACACTGTGACAGTCATCCGTGACGGCGCGCATATCGCGACGAGGCCGATGGCTGAATTGACCACGCCTGACATCATCACCATGATGGTGGGGCGCGAGATGAAGAACCTCTTCCCGCGCGAGCCGCATGACATTGGTGAGGTGATGTTTGAAGCCCGCAATGTGAGCTGCTGGGACGTGACCAATCCCGACCGCAAGGTGGTCGACAATGTTTCCTTTGCGTTGAGACGCGGTGAGATTTTGGGTATTGCGGGTCTTGTTGGGGCCGGGCGTACTGAACTCGTATCGAGCCTGTTTGGTGTGTGGCCGGGAGCCCATGAGGGGCAGGTTTTCCTAGAAGGCAAAGAAATCAAAATCCGTACGCCGCGCGATGCTGTGCGACAGGGCATTTGCATGGTGCCCGAGGACCGTAAGCGCGATGGCATCCTTCCGATCATGCCAGTCGGCCATAATATGACGATCTCTGTGCTGGATCGTTTTTCGCTGCGCGGCCTGATCGATAAGGAATCGGAGCTTGCAACCATTCAACGCGAGATTTTGCGGCTTAAAGTGAAAACTGCCGATCCAATGCTGGCGATTGCCTCACTATCTGGCGGTAATCAGCAGAAAGCCGTGCTTTCAAAAATGATGCTGCCTGATCCCAAGGTCCTCATACTCGATGAGCCGACACGTGGCGTCGATGTCGGTGCGAAATATGAGATCTATAAGCTGATATTCGCGCTCGCCAAACAAGGCGTGGCAATTTTGATGGTTTCGTCGGAAATGCCGGAGGTGCTTGGCATCAGCGATCGTGTCCTTGTGATTGGCGAGGGCAAATTGCGCGGCGATTTTCCGAATGAAAATCTCACCCAGGAGAAGGTTCTTGCCGCTGCAATCGGCAAGCCTGCAACCAATGCGGCCTAGTCTTTGAAGACTGATCTGCAACTAATCTAACCGGTGCATGACATGACATTGACAGGCAAAAGCCTCAGAAAATTCCTTGCAGAATACAAGATCGTGGCGCTGCTGATTGTGGTGGCCCTTATCTGGGCATTCTTCGCCGTGATGACTTATGATCCCGAAATGGGGCGGTCGCAGTTTCTGACAGCGCGCAATTTCTCCAACCTTCTGCGTCAGATGGCGATTACAGGCATGCTGGCTTCGGCGATGGTGTTTGTCATTGTCGCGGGTGAAATCGACCTGTCCGTCGGGGCACTGCTTGGACTTCTTGGCGGTGTCGCGGCGGTGCTCGATGTGGTTTATGGTTGGCCGCTATGGGCCACAGTCAGCACGGTTCTTGTTCTTGGCGTGATCTTGGGTGGCTTTAACGGCTGGCTGACAGCCTATCTCGGTATTCCCTCGTTCATTGTCACGCTTGGTGGGCAATTGGTGTTTCGCGGCATTGTGCTGGGCATCATGGGCGGTGTGACGATTGCGCCGATTTCGCCGGAGTTCAAATATATCGGACAAGGGTATCTGCCCGGCTGGCTTGGCAATGTCTGCGCTATGGTGCTCTTTACGGTCCTTATTCTGATTACGCTCAGAACTCGTGCCAGCAAGCGCAAGCACAGTCTGCAAACCCTTTCACCGGCGATGGAAACTGCGCGTCTTCTTGGCACGGGCATCCTGATCCTTGGCTTTATCCTGATCCTCAACAGCTATCAGGGTGTGCCAGTTCCAGTTCTGGTGCTGCTGGTCATTCTGGGTGTTTTCACTGTCATTTCGCGCCAGACGGTCTTCGGACGACACATTTATGCGGTCGGTTCGAACCTTGAAGCCACGCGGTTTTCGGGCGTTAATGTGAATTTCGTCAAAATGGCGGTGTTTGCGCTGATGGGTTTGATGGCTGCGGTTGCTGGTCTGACGACAACAGCTCGTCTTGCGGCAGGGACACCATCTGCAGGCTTTGGCGGTGAGCTGGATGCGATTGCGTCCTGCTTTATCGGCGGTACATCAATGCGTGGTGGTGTGGGATCGGTCATTGGTGCGCTGGTCGGCGCGCTGATCATGTCGAGCCTCGACAACGGCATGTCGATGCTGGGTGTCGATACGTTCTGGCAGCAGATCATCAAGGGCAGCATTCTGGTGCTGGCCGTTTATCTCGATATCGTTTCGTCAGGCACGCGTCGCGCTTGATAAAAGCGGGCGCTTGATGTGGGCGGGGGCGTGTCGCGCAGAACCTTAAAGGTTCTGCGCGACACTATTATTTAGCTTTTTTCATCGCCGCTTGGACGCCCGATGCTGAGCAGCTGATAGATTATCAGAGCTGCAAAAGTGGATGTGCCAATACCACCCAGCGCAAAATCGCCAATATTGACAGTAAAGTCGCCAGCACCAAAAAATCAGCGCCACGCCTACTGTGAAGAGATTGCGCGGGTCGGCGAAATTGACCTTGTTCACCACCCAGATGCGCGCCATCGCGGAGGCAATAAGCCCGAAGACCGATACTGCAAGACCTGCGAGAACAGGTGCTGGAATGGTCTGCAGGATTGCGCCGAACTTTGGTGACATGCCGAGTGCAATGGCGACTATGGCAGCGATTACGAAGATCAGCGTCGAATAGACCTTGGTCATGGCCATGACGCCGATGTTTTCCGCATAGGTGGTAACACCGGTGCCGCCGCCGGAACCGGAAATCATGGTTGCAAGACCATCGCCCAGAAAGCCGCGACCGATATAGCGGTCCATATTCTGACCTGTGATCGAACCAAGCGCTTTAATGTGTCCAAGATTTTCAGCCACAAGAACAATCGCAACAGGTGCAATCAGTGTGATAGCGGGCCAGGTGAAAACCGGCTTTGCAAAAGCGGGCAGACCGAACCATGGAGCAGCACTGACCGCTGCGAAATTGATGCCAGGGACCATGCCGAGACCATTGCCGAAAATCAGCACAAGGCAATAACCAAACAGAAGTGCGAGCAGCACGGCAATGCGTTTTGTGGCAAGCGGACCATAGGCCGAAATCATAGCCATACAGAGAACCGTCAGCATTGCGATGGTCATATGCGCGCCCGTACCCTTGAGCTGACCCACAGCCACAGGGGCAAGGTTCAGGCCGATGGCAACGCCGATGGCACCCGTGACGGCAGGTGGCATGAGTTTCTCAACCCAACCTGTGCCGATCGTCATCACCACCAGACCGATGACGGCATAAAGTGCGCCACAGGCAATGATGCCGCCAAGCGCCAGACCGATATTGGGATTGGGACCGCTTCCGGAATAGCCGGTGACGGCAATGACGACGGCAATGAAAGCGAAAGACGAGCCGAGATAGCTCGGCACGCGACCGCCGGTCATCAGGAAGAACAACAATGTGCCGATGCCTGAGAAGAACACCGCAACATTCGGATCAAACCCCATAAGCAAGGGGGCGACAATGGTGGAGCCGGACATTGCCAACAGATGCTGGATGCCCATCGGCACAGCCGCTGCTGTTGGAAGCCTCTCATCAGGCAATACTACGCTGTTATTGGTAAGACGCCATTTCGGGAAGTAAGACATAGACCCCTCATACTCATATTTATCAAAGTGCATTTATCCGCATTCCTTGCAGATCGCCAGTGTCTATAAGCATGGGAGAATGCGACCGTGGCGATCGCACAATATTTCCTTTGGAGAAGTGAGTTTGGGAGACAATCTTGAGACCATCTCCCAGATTGACTTCGTTAAACACTGGCCAGTTGATTGAGCTCACTGGCTGCTTTGATTATTGAACCGAGTTTTTCAGAAGTCTGGGTTTGATTGACGAAGTAGATGTAATGGAAGGCATCGGCTCTTCCGCCAATCAGGCAGATATCCTGACGGCTCCATTCCCATTCCAGGGCATCAAGTGTCTTTTCAAATTCGGATGATGCAGTTGCTGACCAGAAACTCGCTATACCGTTAGATATGAGTGCGTTTTCTACCACAGTCAGACCGTGATCTGCATAAATTGCATCATTCGTGCTTCGGACCAGAAAATCAGGACCATTATCGGTATCCATCAAAATCAGATCATATGTCGCCTGGTTCTGACTGAGGGTATCCATTACATCGCCGATCTGAATTTTCACGCGGCGGTCATCAAGCGGGAAACCAGCCAAGTGGCCAATGCGAGAGCGATTCCATTCCACAATTTCGGGTACGAGCTCACAGACCGTAACCTCGGTATCAATCGGGAGGTAATCCAGAGCAGCCCGGAGCGTGAAGCCCATACCGAGTCCGCCAATAAGGACTCTCTTCGGGGCACGGTCAAGCAGCCTCAGCGATCGTTCCGCCAGAACTGTTTCAGATTGGAAGTTGATATTCGACATGAGTTCCAGACCATTATATCGGATCTCGAAAATATCGTCTCTTTGACGCAAGAGAATTTCGTCGCCAGCATCATTGCTGGCACGCGCCAATTCAGTCCAGATAGCCATAATAAATCCCAAACGTTGGCACTACCGGTTGCCCGGCAGGACTTTTCGTATTCAGTGTGACTGGAATTTGAGGGTCGCTGCGGGGCTAGGCGCGCAGCAACCCAATGGCATCGTCCGACTTGGCGTCCATCATCAGAGGAAAGGCCGACTGGTTATTCGAGATAACGAGTGAAAGCAGCGTATTTCGAAAATTAGCCGTCATGTCCCCAGACTGAATTGCTCACCACGATAGTATGGCTCCGCCTTAGGTCTAGGAAATAGCCAGACCTTTTGCAAGTTAGACGGACTGCAACTGCGAAGTCGGAGTGAGACTGATGGGAGAACAGGACGGTGGAACGGTTCTGTGCCGACGCCGACATTGGCGAAATGATAATCTTTAATTCGATCTGGGGGATAGTCTCTACACATCTACGCACTATCTGACTCCCTGCACTGGATTGGTTCCAAGGAGGAAATGACAATGCAGCACAGAATCCACGAGAATATGGAAGTAATCGGAGCAGATGGCGTTCATGTTGGAACGGTTGATCGGCTTGAAGGGAATCGTATCAAGCTGAAGAAAACTGACAATTCGGAAGCCCACCGAAATCATCATCATTATATCGAACTTGGCTTTGTGGCCGATATAGAGAGCGACGATAAGGTCCGGCTATCAGCCAATGCCGATGTAGCGGTGACTCTCGAAGAAGAAGACTCTGGAAAGCCGGTTGATCTCTGAGGATTCGGGTTTTGCGCCAAAGAAAGGCGGCCTCTTCCGATGAAGGGCGCCTTTCTTTTGAGAAACCAAGCTGCGCTTACTATTGTCGAGGGATTGCCGATGTTCTCAGCACGCGCAATCACAGTGACTGAAAGCCTGATCTATCTGCCTGATATCTCGGACAGTAACATATGGATAGAATTTCGTGACTTGCCCTCCTTCATCAGAAGGAGGATTGTAACTAGATAACATTGAGCAAAGAAGGCAGAAAGATCATGATCAATTTCAAAGCATTTACGTCGATGGGCGTGATCGCCTTGCTGTCATTTTCTCTGTCTGGATGCGTGAGCGAGTCGTATTCCTACGATGGTTATCGTAATTATGGTCCTGCATATGGTGATTTCTATTCTGGACCAGATATTATTTACCGTAGCGGGCCGAGGTATAACTCAAGGTATTATCGAGATGATCGTTACTACCGTGATAGATCATACCGCGACAGATCATATCGGGACAGATCAGACCGCGAAAGAACCCGCCCACGACCGGAGCAGCGCACTGATTATTCCAGACCTGCCAATCGCTCCGATAAACGGCTTATCGTTGTGCCGAGGAACGACCAGCCAAACAACACTTCAGTCAACTCAGGTGCAGTTCGTATCATAAAAAGAGAGTCTCAAAACTAAAGCGATCCCCAAAAGTGGGTGCGGGTTTGGGATAGAAGGTTCATAAAAACAAAGACTTAAAGCGTGTCTCATGGATATGATAAAACACGACACGCTTTAGAGTTTGATCGTGGTTTCGCGCAACTTGATTGTGGGTGTAAGCAAAATTGAGCGTTGCGGTGCATCTGTTCCCAAAAGTGCGGCGACGGCGTTCTCAGCTATTGCCTTAACAGGCTGCACAATCGTCGAAAGGCGTGGTGTGGTAAGACGAGCCAGCGGAATGTCGTCGAAGCCAATGATGGAAACATCGCGGGGAATGGAGATGCCGTAATCGGACGCCCCGCGCATGATGCCAATTGCCTGCTGATCACTGGAGGCTGCGATAGCTGTCGGCAACTCTTCCCGCTTTCGCATAAAGAGTTGCGCGGCCAATGCCTCGCCTGAATTATAGTCGAAACCAGCTTCCAGCAATTCGGGCATAGGCATCTCTGCCTCTCCAGATTGAATGGCACGTTGGCAATAATCCATAAACCCTTTCCGCCGTTCAGCGGAGATTGTCAGATTGGATGGGCCAGAAATATAGCTAATCTTTCGGTGTCCAAGTCCAAGCAGGTGACGCGCCGCCAGTTCTCCGCCTGCATAATGATCGACCGCAACAAGTGGGTGATTACCATAAGGGCGATCAAGTGCAATTGTTCGAATTGAACCCGTCAAAGAGCTGGGAGAGTGGGCATTGACGGGGATAATCAGAAAACCTGCGGGCAGGTGCGCTCGCAGTCCGAGTATCTGTTGTTCTTCACGCGCCGGGTCGCCATGTGTATCTGCCAAAACGACAAGATGCCCGTAGCTATAGGCCGCAGCCTCAATGCGCTGAGCCAGCTCAGAGAAATACGGATTGGTTATATCGGGCAAGACAAGCGCGATCATATTGGTGCGGTGTCGCCGCAATCCTCGCGCAAGATTGTTCGGTCGGTATCCAAGCGCAGAGACTGCCTCGCCGACCGCTTCGCGCATTTTAGGTGTGACGGAAGGATTGTTGCTCAACACGCGCGAAACCGTTCCGACCGATACGCCAGCCCGTTTCGCAACATCCTTTATCGTCGCCATGAATGTCTGTCCTGCAAATTACTTTCTTGCCTCTCCCATAAATCGAGAGAGGCAAGGAATTAAAGCATTTCCAGCAAAAGTGCGAAGCGGTTTTGCGTTGGATAATGCGTAAAAAAGTAGATAGAGCGGTTCCAACGATTAAGTCTTAACTGGAGCCGCCCTAAGTTCTATTGGTCGAACTTGATTGGCACTGGACGCTGCATCAAATCCACATAGAGATCAAAGAAGCGCTTTTTGTCGAACTCTTTGACAACTTTCATCTTTTGCAATAGCGGCGTCGGCTGCTTCTGCCAATAGCCAAGAGTGCGCCCATAGCCTGGGCCAAAAGCGATATCGACGTCCATATAAAGATCGTCCACTTTCGTTGCGTAGCTCGGGTCAATTGCATAGGCCAGAGCGAGCGTATCAAAGACGCTTGCGCCGGCTTTCGGGTCTTTCGCAAAGGTCTCAGCCATCCAGCTATCTGCAAAAAGCTTTTGAACTGGTCCATCACCTGCAGTCACCCGGTCAAATGTCTCTTTATCAAGCTGTGTGATATCGGTGACATCCAGCGGAATCATAGCCTGTTCAATTGGCGCGCGCATGACGATACGTGCGGCTTCCGGATCGACCCAGACATTCATTTCGGCCGCTGGTGTCGTGTTGCCTTTTACGTCGACAGCACCCGCCATATAGACGATGCGCTTGATAAGCGGCACAATCTCCGGATTCTTGCGAATGGCCAGAGCGACATTTGTGACAGGACCGATAACCAGAAGCGTTACTTCATTCGGGTTGGCCTTGATTGTATTGACTATAAAATCGACTGCGTCTTCTTTTTCGAGTTTTGCCTTTTTTGCAAAGCCATCCGGCGGAGCGATCAAGTCTTTTTCGGTTGGTTCGGGACGATGAAAAGCCGTCTTGTAGCTCTCGCCAAAGCCAAACAGCGCTCGCTCGCTTTCAAAACTGCGGGGATCATGTACCAACGGTAGGTTGGCTCCCGCATAGACACCAACTTTATCCTCGATACCCAGGCGTTCTACGGCGCGAAGCGCATCGGCCACTTCCTGTTTCAGCCAGTTATTGCCGGTGACAACAGTGACGCCCAGGAGATCAATGGTGCCTTGCTTGTAGAGCTGTGCAGCCATGATCAGGACCTGACCATCGTCACCAATTGTGCTGAAATCGGTATCAATGATCATTTTTTCAGTGGCGGCTTGTGCCGGTAGCACGAGTAAAGTGCTCGCTGCGATACAAATGGCGGCTAGTAATCGTTTCATTGATAACTCCTCCTCTTCTCCCAAAGACCGAGCCGTCTCTTTTGGAATAATGTTACATTTTTCAAATGAAACGGTTCATCTTGTAAACGTAACAACTGAAAATTCTCTTGTCCAGCAGTTCAGACAACGTGATGTGGCTTGAAAATCTGATCATTACTTCGGTGAAGTCGCTAAAATTGGGAGGCGGTTCGATGAAATCACGATTGTTATCAATGAACCGTTTCATATTGACTCGAAAATTCTATTCTGTTTTTGATTGGGTGTGTGGTTGCCATGTTATAAGCATGTCGACCATTGGGTAGGAGAGATGTTTCCCGGGCAAGCCGCTCGCGGGACAATTATTGGGCCAATCGTCAACATCGTCGCAGGTCTTGTCCAAGACGAAAAGCGACGGACGGGGAGGAAAGAATGCGCTTTAAAGCTTTTGTTGCCGCAGCGACTGTGGCGAGTGGATTGATCGTAGCTCCGGTAGCCAGCTACGCTGCCGATAAACCTGTCGTCGGTCTTGTGATGAAATCACTCGCCAACGAGTTCTTCAAGAACATGCTCGAAGGGGCACAGGCCCACAATAAGGAAAAGGGCACTTACGAGCTGAAGGCCGTGGGTATGCAGTCCGAAACAGACATCGAAACCCAAATCAATGCTGTCGAAAATTTCATCACACAGGGCGTGAATGCCATCGTTATCGCTCCAGCAGATTCACGCGCATTGGTTCCCCCGCTTAAACGCGCGGTTGATGCGGGTATCGTGGTTGTGAACATCGACGTGGAGCTTGATGCGCAGGCCAAGAAGGATGCAGGGCTTGAGCTGGCATTTGTGGGCCCGGACAACCGCGCTGGTGCAAAAATGTCCGGTGACGAACTTGCCAAGGCGATCGGCAAAGGCGGCAAGGTCGTGATGCTTGAGGGGAATCCCGGTGCCGATAATGCCGTGCAGCGCAAACTTGGTTTCGACGACGCCGCAAAAGAGGGCGGTCTGGACGTGCTCGACTCTCGTACGGCTCACTGGGAAACCGAGGAAGCCAATTCGGTATTCACGAATATGTTGACCGCACATCCTGATATCCAGGGCGTAATGGCAGCAAATGACTCGATGGCACTTGGCGTTGTTAAAGCACTCGACGCGGCCAAGCGGAACGATATCAAGGTCGTGGGCTTCGACAATTTGCCTGCGATACAGCCGGAAATCAAAGCCGGAAAGGTTCTGGCTACGGTTGACCAGTTTGGATCGCAGATGGCTGCGATGGGTATCGATAAGGCACTTGAAGTGGTTGCCGGTGGTGCACCGCTTACAGGTTGGGTGAAAACCGATCTGGAGCTGATTACGGCTGATAAGCTGAAATAATCTCAGTCGAGTGGTGGCTTCATACGGATGGAGCCACCATCATTCAACCGGAGAAAAGCTATGGGCGAGGCCAGCGCTGACGCGCAATCTGCTCCGATCCTTTCACTCAAAGGAATTCGGAAACGCTTCGGCGGCATTGTTGCCTTGGACGGTGTCGATCTTGAACTGACACCTGGTGAAATTCACGGACTTGTCGGTGAAAATGGTGCGGGTAAATCGACGCTCATCAAGATAATGAGTGGTATTATCAAGCGTGACGACGGCACTATGACGCTGGATGGTCAATCCTACGAGCCTGCTTCTCCACGCGAAGCCAAGCAGGCAGGCGTTCAGGTTGTTCATCAGGAATTCAGTCAGCTTCCTTACATGTCTGTTGCAGAGAATATCTGCTTCGAAAATCTGCCAAGAAATGCCCTCGGAATCCTCGATCGCACGACCTTAAAGCAAAAAGCGCGCGCGGCCCTTGATACAATCGGCCTTGATGAAGTGGATGTAGCGACACCGGTCGAGCGTCTGGGTATTGCACATCGTCAGCTCGTTGAAATTGCCCGGGCATTGATGAGCGACAGCCGTATCTTGATCCTTGATGAACCGACAGCGACGTTGACCGCGCATGAAGCACGCCGCCTTTTCGAGCTGCTCGATCTGTTGAAAGCGCGTGGTGTGGCTATCGTCTTCGTTTCGCATCATCTCGATGAAATATTTGATCATTGTCAGCAAGTTACAGTCATGCGCAATGGCAAGACCGTGTTTACGAAGCCGATCAGTGAAACCAATAGTGACGATCTCATCCAGGGTATGGTCGGGCGTAATCTGGTCGATCCCATGCATGCAAAAGTTCCTTCGGCTGCGACGGCGGAAGTGCTGTTGCGCGTGGATAGACTAAGGCATTCGAGATCTCCCAATCCAAATGGCGTGAGCTTCTCTCTGCACAAGGGGGAAATTCTCGGTATTGGTGGACTGATCGGCGCAGGCCGTACCGAATTGCTGCGCGCGATCTTCGGGATTGATAAAGCTCTTTCAGGCGATGTCTTCATCGAAGATGTGAAAACCACGCTCCGTTCTCCAGCCGAAGCAATTGAAGCGGGAATAGCCTTCGTAACTGAGGATCGCAAAGACGAAGGTCTGATCCTCGAAATGCCGATTGCAGCAAATATCAGCCTTGCCGATATGAAAGCCGTCTCCCGGTTTGGCGTTCTGGATCGCCAATCGGAGTTAAAACTGGCAAAAGAAAAAGCTTCTGATCTGAAACTGAAATTCGGAGCTCTTGGTGATCGCGTTGCGACGTTGTCAGGCGGTAATCAGCAAAAAGTTGTCCTGGCCAAGTGGCTCGCCCGTTCACCCTCTATCCTATTGCTTGATGAACCTACGCGCGGTGTCGATGTGGGAGCTAAAGCGGAAATCTATTCGCTGCTTCGTTCTTTTGCCGCTGAGGGCAAGGGACTGCTCGTTGTTTCTTCCGAATTGCCGGAGCTCATGGCCCTGTCAGATCGTATCCTCGTGATGGCCAACCACACAATTACCGGGGAATTGAAACGCGAAGAGTTTTCGGAAGAGCGGGTTCTCAATCTCGCTTACAAGACCTCAAAACCTCAATTGCATGCTTCAGAACAAGGAATGGCAGCCCATGGCTAATGTCGCTCCGAACCGCTCTTCTTCAATTCGGTTCGCAAATCTTTTGCGCGATTCTGGCATTGCCCTCGCGCTTTTATTGCTCATCGTAGTGTTCTCACTCACCACGCAGCATTTCCTGTCGTTCAATAACATCACCAACATTCTCACCCAGGTGACCATCAATCTTATTCTGGCGATAGGTATGACCTTTGTCATATTGATAGGCGGTATTGATCTGTCGGTGGGTTCGCTTCTGGCCCTGTGTGCCGTGGTCGGTGGCACGGTGATGAACCTACCCGGACTTGGCGTTGTCGAAGCCGTTGCTCTTGCCACACTCGCGTCCATCGCGGTGGGCATTGCTTGCGGGTTTGTTAACGGCTTCATAAGTGCCTATTGGGGGCTGCCGTCTTTCATCGTGACATTGGGTATGCTGAACATCGCGCGAGGTGCAGCACTGCAGGTGACTGACGCACGCGCGATCTATTCCTTTCCGCCAGCGTTCAATGCATTTGGTTCGCAGACTCTGTTCGGAATACCGCTGGCCTTCCTCGTCGCATTGGCGATGGTGGCTATAAGCTGGTTTGTACTTAATCGGACTGTTTTTGGTCGTCTGCTTTATGGCATTGGCAACAATGAAGAAGCGGTGCGGTTGGCTGGACATCCGGTATTCTGGTATAAAATTGCTGCTTTCACGATTGCTGGCGCGGCCGTTGGGATTGGTGCAATCATCTATATGGCGCGCCTGAACGTCGCCAGCCCAATCATCGGTATCGGTTTTGAGCTGAACGCCATCGCCGCAGTCATCATTGGCGGTGTCAGCCTGACCGGCGGCAGAGGCTCCATTCTGGGAACGCTTCTTGGAGCGGTGATTATCGGCGTGCTCGCCAATGGCCTCGTGTTGCTTGGCCTTAGCGATTTCATGCGTCAGATGATTACGGGATTTGTTATTATTCTCGCAGTCATTGTCGATAAATATCGTGAGCGCCTGTCGGCCATTGGCTGACCCGGAGACATCAGCGTTTCTGCGACAGTGCAGTCTCTTAGAGCGCGTTTCGATCTGATTGGATCAGATCGAAACGCGCTCTAAATATTTGTTTTAACGCGCATCTTTGTCCGAAAACCGTTTCACACTTTTCGGGATGCGCTCTAAATAGACGCTCTGGCCGTATATCGGTCCAGAGCGTTATTGTTTTCTTATGCCCTCAATATCGGGCGTCTTTCGGCTTCTTGCTGTTTGGCCAATCCTTCACCTTTCCGGCAAAATCCGGTCGTGGCATGTGGGTGAAATATTCCGACACATCAATGGCTTCCTGATCGGTCAGAACACCGCCCTGACCTATAGGCAGGTTGTGGTTCTGTGCAGGCGGCATCGCATATTTTACGAACTGTGCTGCCTTATAGGTACGGGCGAGTCCCGCGCCGATGTTGAAACTTTCGTCACCCCAAAGTGGTGGGAAAATGTAATCACCGGCCATGTCCTTCATGCCCTCTCCGTCCGCGCCGTGGCAGGTCGAACATTGCGCTGCGTAGATCTTTGCTCCGTTGGTGGGATCTGGAACGAGACTGTCATCGATAGGCCCAGCATTTCGGACTGCTACTTTGGTTCCCTTGGTCACGCCTTGCCCGAGCCAGTCCATGTAGGCAACCATCGCGGTCATATCTGGCCCCTTCGGTGGCAGAGGCTTGCCGTTCATTGAGCGTTGGAAGCAGCCATTGATGCGCATCACCAGATCAACTTCTTTTCCAGCACGCGGCATAACAGCAGGATAGAAATTGCTGGTGTTGATGTAAGAGGCGACATTATCCACCTTGCCCTGTCCTATATGGCAGGAACTACAGTTCAATCCATTGCCGACATTATCAGGAAGAAGGCGGGCTGTTTCGTTGAGCAGCCGCTTACCCTGCATGATGTCAGAAGCATTGGGTTCTTTCAGGATGTCGCGGTCTGGTGGCACGACATAGGTGCCGATCTGCTTCTTATCTTTATCCAGCACTGCATAGGTCACGGATGCCGGGGCGTCCAGAACTGGTCGAAGATGGTTGAAGAGGAAGGCGCCGCCTGTTACCGCCACTGCAAATCCCGCACCGAGAACGACTATCGTAGTGGCTTTCATTGCTTGTTCTCCGGAACATAGTGCACAGGTTTGTGGGCAATTTCGCGCCGCATTCGCGCGATATCCTGCTCTGTTATGACGCTGCCATGATTGCCCCAGCCATTGCGGATGAAATTGAGGATTTCAGCCACCTGCCAGTTTGGAAGACTGGCGAAACCGGGCATCGTGAAAGCCATTTTATCCGCAGCGGTCTCGGGCGTTTTGCCGCCGGTCAGTGTGACCTGAATGAGCGAGCTTGGATCATCGGCGAAGACGATGGAGTTGTCTGCAAGTGCGGGGTAAATGCGCGGAGCGCCTTTGCCGTCCATACGGTGGCAGACAGAACATTGCTCGACATAGGACATGGCGCCCGGCGCGCTGAAATCACCGGCTTTGAGCGCAGCCGTTGTGACATCTTCCTTTGGGTTCCACTGTCGCTCGCGACCTTCACTTGGTGGCAGTGATTTCAGATAGCGCGCAATCGAGCGTAAATCTTCTTCCTCAAGATGCTGGGTTGAGTGTTGAACAACATCAGCCATAGAGCCAAATGCAGCTGTCCGATCTGTGCGTCCGGTTTTGAGGAAGGTAACGATCTCATCTTCGGCCCAGGTCGAAAGGCCTGTATCCTGATCGCGTAAGTTCTTCGCATACCAGCCTTCAAGCACTGACCCGGAAAGGAAGCTGCCTTTTGGATCGTTCTTTACGGCTTTTTCCTCATAGGCCAATCCACGCGGCGTATGACATGCGCCGCAGTGACCAAGGCCCTCCACAAGATAGGCACCGCGCGCAATGACCGGGTCGGTATCGGCTGCGATTTCGAATGCGCGGGAATTTCCGAAAAGCAGCTGCCAATAAGCAAGTGGCCAGCGCATATTCGTCGGCCAAGGCAACGTGCTTGGCTGATTTTCCTGCTTTACGGCGTCGACTTTCGACATGAAGAAAGCGTAAAGCGCTTTGATATCGTCATCACTGACCACCGTATAAGAAACGAAAGGCATAGCCGGATAAAGGTGAACATTATCCTTGCGCACACCCTGTCGCACGGCGCGTTCAAAGTCGCTGTAACTATAATTGCCGATACCCGTTTCTGTGTCGGGCGTAATGTTGGTTGAATAAATCGTGCCAAGCGGCGTTTGCATCCCCAAGCCGCCCGCAAAAGCTTTGCCGCCGGGGGCCGTATGGCAGGCCGCACAGTCGCCTGCATGGGCTACATATTCACCTTTGGCGATTAGCTTTTTGTCGCTGACATCAACGGTGTTTTCCTGCACGGGTGTCAGCCAATATGGTGTCGAAAGCGCAAAAAGCCATGCTGCCGCCAGCGCTCCCGCGCCCGCAACCCCCGCTTTCCAGATCAGTTTCATGTGCCTTAGCCCCCAAAGAATAGGAATAGCCAAGGCTATGCTGAAATTGGGCGTCAGCGGCATTGATTGGAATCAAATGCTATAAATTATGACGTTAATAGATGTTTATTTCGACATATGCCGCAAGTTGAAATGGTAGTATGCTAATAATTCAATCAGGATGGAACAGTTTTTCACTGAGATTAGGCTGATCCACTTTTACTGATACCCGGCAAGCCAGAGCGTTTCTGATGATTCAGCTTGATCGAGAAGTGCTCTAATCTCTTGGCAGCTGCCTCGAATTCCACTGCACTTCAGGGATAGTCTTGCCAATAGAATAGCTGAAATCAGTTATCTTCATTGCTTTGGTATCGACCTGACATTTGAAATCGATCGAATACCACTTCGCCCGACTGCGAAAAGCTCCGTCGCGGATCGTGAAGCTGGTTTCTGAAACAACACCAGCGCTGGGAGCCAGCATGTCTGGAAAAGTGCCGGGTCTTTGGTGGCGAACCTGTTCCAGCGCCTCGATCCCGCAAATCTGAACGATCCGATCTCGTGGAGGGAGTTTGCCAATCGCTTGTTTCACGCGAGGATCTGAGAGCGTATCCTTCGAATATATTTGCCGCGCCGAAGTGAGTTTTGGCTTCACTTCCATGGGCTGGTCAGGTGTTACGGTTGGGTTCTGCGGCGCTGGAGCAGCCGCTTTTGTTGCGGCGGGCAGACCCTCGGCGTCAGTGCGCAACTCAGTGACAGACTGCGCGCTATTATCAGATTTTTGCAGAGCTTCGTTCTCTTCTTTCGAAGCGGGGGAATGATTTTCAGATACTGTTTGTTGTGGTTCGGACTTGTTCATTGCCGGTTGAGCGTTGTTCGCGGGGACGGCCTGGTCTTTTTCTGCCGAAGCAGATTCGAAAGCCTGAGGCGACAGCTTGGTATCCGTATTCGATTTGCCATCTGATGGTGGCGCGTTTGGTTTCGGAGGAACCAGTTCCACATTGACGCTTTGATCCTGAGCCGGAGGCGACAATTCAGGGACATGGTAAAGCAGCAACAATGCCAAAGTCAGATGAAGAACGACGGATGCCGGGAACCCCCAGCCTGCTTCTTCCAGTATTTTTTTGGCCAAGTGCTGCATTTGTTAAACGGGTTGGTCTCCACGCGTCAACACTAAGGGTTAGCGCCACAGGCAACAAGGGGGGGGAGAGATGTTACCTCACAGCAGACCTCATGATTGACGAGTTTTGATGTGTTCCGGATACGCTCGGTTGCTGCATGTGGCGATATGCTATGTGTCAGAACGAAGGGGCAAAAGACGCCTGTTTGCGGACAACAAAGGTGAATGATTGCTGTGGTATATTGCGTTTTCGTATAGACAGTGAGCAATACCCGCTCCAATCTGCAACACTTAAAAAACAATATTTTTAGTCAAGAGAATGTCACTTTCTTATTTTGATTATATTGCGTAGTTGCCTACGCCAGAAGCGGTCAGATGAGCCGCTGTGCACAGTCCGACGATAGACAATACCTGATCATATGCAGGTGTCTCGCCTAACGCGTACAAATGCCCGGCGATGCGCGACCTTTGGTCAGTGAGTATTTAGAATGAGCCACGGTATTGATGGTGCTGGATTGGATAAAATTCCATCCACAAATGATAAAAATGATGTCAACGCAAGCGAACTGAATGTGGGCATGCAGCCACATGCTTCAAGCGCTTCTGCGCTGCATCAGCAGGTTTTGCTCGGTGCGGATTTTGCACAGGCTGGCGAGCCCGGCGAGCGGCTTGATATCTTTTTTGAAAGGCTCGCCGAGAAGTTTGCAGGATCTGTGGCCGTCGTCTCCGATGGACTGTCCTGGACTTACAAGGAACTTGATGAGCGCGCCAATCAGTTCGCGCGATTGTTGATCGAGCATGACGTGAAGCCCGGTGATCGCATCGGCCTGTTGCTTGACCGCTCTGCCGAGACTTACATCACCCTTCTGGCGGTCATGAAGGCGGGTGCTGCATATGTGCCGCTCGCCACCGCCTTCCCAGAAGACCGTATGGCACTGATCATTGACGATGCCGGGGTCAAGCTTGTGATTTCCCTTCGTGCCTATTCGGCACGCGTGGAACAAATGCCGGTTCCCCATATATTGATCGATGCCTGTTCGGCGGAAATTTCTCAGCATTCCAATGCTCGACTGGATCTCGCTGCTAGAGCCACCAACCCCGACGAGATTTGCTACATTCTTTATACGTCGGGTACGACCGGACGACCAAAAGGCGTCGCCATTCGTCACCAAAGTTTCTGCAACTTTCTGCGTGTGGCAGCCGTTTCTTATGGGTACAAACCCAGTGACCGTGTCTACCACGGCATGACGATTGCTTTCGATTTCTCAGCCGAGGAATATTGGGTTCCCTTCGTGGCAGGCGCTACCGTCATCCCCGCGCCTGGTCCCTTGACGCTGGTTGGTGAAGAACTGGCTGATTTTCTACGCACAAACGACATCAATTGCATGGCGTGCAGCCCGACATTGCTATCGTCTATCGAAAGTGACGTCCCCAAGCTGCGCCTCCTCATGGTCGGCGGAGAGGCGTGTCCACTCAATCTGGTGACCCGCTGGACAAAGCCCGGGCGCCTACTTCTGAATACTTACGGTCCCACTGAAGCAACCGTCACTGCCACTATGGGTGTGCTCACACCCGATAAACCGGTAACAATCGGCGCTCCGTTGCCGACTTATTCGATTGTCATTATCGATCCGACTGAAGCAAAGCTGACGGACCCTGATGAACTCGGTGAAATCGGTATTGCCGGCATTGGTCTTGCAGTGGGTTATCTCAACAGGCAGGACCTTACGGATCAGAAGTTCATTCCAGACTTCATAGGTCTACCGAATAATCCTTCAAAACGGATTTATCGTACGGGCGATCTCGGACGTATCAACGCACAAGGCGAAATCGAATATCGCGGTCGTATCGATACGCAGGTGAAAATACGTGGCTATCGTATTGAGCTTGGCGAAATCGAAGCGGTTCTTCTCGACAATCCTTCGGTGGCACAGGCAGCTGTGACAACGTGGGAGATCGAGCCGGGCCGGGTGGAACTGGTTGCCTATTATGCGCCTAAATCCGGAATGCCGCCCATCCAGCGCGCCGACATTGCGCGCGAACTCAAACGCCGCCTTCCGTCTTACATGGTCCCGACCTATCTGGAAGAGCTTGACGCAATTCCGATGACAGTTTCCAACAAAGCCGATCTGCGCCAGTTACCGAAGCCAACCAATGTGCGTCTTTCGGCAGAACGCGTCATTATTCCGCCAGCCAATGACGACCAGCGTTTCATGGCTGAAGCCCTGGCGGAAGTGCTTAACCTTGATGAGGTCTCTGTCGAGGATAACTTCTTTGATGACCTTGGTGCCAATTCCTTGCTGATGGCACGCTTCTGTGCGCGTCTGCGCACCGTGCAAGGCTGGGAAATGGCGTCAATGCGGGACATTTATCTGCATCCGTCAATCACCGGTCTTGCGAAGCATCTTCATTTGCCACAGCAATCGGTTGCATCTGTCACTGAACAAAGCCTCACCCATAAGGCATCCAATTTTGCATATTGGACGTGCGGCGCAGCCCAGCTCGCATTTTATGCAATCTACAGCTATGTCGGTTTGCTGTTTTTCGACAAGGGCCTCGACTGGGTCTATGTCAAACTCGATGAGCCTTTGCAGCTTTATTTCCGCTGTGTGGTTCTGGCTGGCGCCAGCTTTTTCGGGATGACGGGCTTTGCGATCCTTGCAAAATGGCTGCTTATTGGTCGCTGGAAAGAAGAACGTTTCCCGATCTGGGGCTTGCGATATTATCGCTTCTGGGTGGTCAAAACATTGATCCGGACGGCACCTGTGGTGCTTTTCCGCGGCAACCCGCTTTATAGTCTCTATTTGCGACTGCTTGGAGCAAAGCTTGGTCGCAACACCGCCATCGAATGTCGGGCAATACCGGTTTGCACTGATCTGATTTCGATTGGTGAAAATTCGATTTTGCGTCGCGAATCCAATATTCTGGGATACCGGGCCGAAAGCGGCTACATTCACACCGGGTCGATTACCATCGGAGATGATGCTTTCGTTGGTGTAGGGTCCACGTTGGACATTGACACCAGGATTGGCAGCGGATCCCAGCTTGGCCACGCTTCTTCGCTTCAACGCGGGCAGGCCATTCCTGATGGCGAACACTGGCATGGATCGCCTGCGACGCAGACCGATGCCGACTATTGCAAAGTTCGCAATATCACGTTGTCCAAGACCCGACGCGTGACGTTTGAAATGGTGCAGCTTATCGGGCTGTTTACGCTCGTCACGCCATTTCCACTGTTGTTCCATAGCTATTGGCAGAACGTGAGTGACGACTATCAGGAAACGATCGGTATCGTCGCCATCGGTACAACGGTAACGCTTTTTGGTGCGATTATTGTTTCGTTACTGGCTGCGGTATTTGTGCCGCGTATTGTCAGCCTGTTTTTAAAGCCAAACCGAACCTACACACTTTACGGCTTTCATTACTGGCTTCAGTCGATGGTGGAACTGAGCAGCAATTCGCGCCTGCTTAACCTGTTGTTCGGGGATAGTTCTGCGATCGTGCATTACATCCGGGCGATTGGCTGGAAGCTCAACAAGGTCGTCCAGACCGGTTCAAACTTCGGCACAAACCAACAACAGGAAAATCCGCTTCTGTGTGAAATCGGCACCCAGACAATGGTGTCGGACGGATTGTTCATGATCAACATGCACAAATCGGCTGCGACGTTCCGACTGGAACATACCAAAATCGGTGAGCGAAACTATTTTGGCAACAATATTTTCTATCCGCCAGATGGCCGTACGGGTGACAACTGCCTGCTTGGCACCAAGGTAATGGTGCCTATTGATGGGCCGGTGCGTGAGAATGTCGGTCTGTTGGGATCGCCATCCTTTGAAATTCCGCGCATTGTAAATCGCGATAAGGAACTGATTGCGAATATTGAGGAAGAGGATCGCCTGCGCCGGTTGCGGCGTAAAAACTTCCATAACCTGCGCACGGGATTGATGTTCCTCGCGGCACAATGGCTGATGCTGTTTGCAACAATCGCAATATGGGATCGCGCACTCAATTATTATGATGCATGGGCACATAAAGCATTGTTTGTCGCGGTTGTGCTGACATCAGCTATCGCTATACCGTTCTATATCCTCATTGAACGCCTTTCTTTGGGTTTCAAGAGGTTGAAGCCGCGGATGACGACGATTTACGATGCAGCTTTCTGGCGTCATGAGCGGCACTGGAAACTATCGGATTCACCCATTACACAGCTATTTGCGGGTACACCATTCCGTCCGCTGATCCTTCGTATGCTGGGCGTGAAAGTCGGTAAACGTGTTTATGACGGAGGCGCAAACCTGACAGAGCGTTCCCTTGTAGAGATTGGCGATGATGCCACCCTCAACGAAGGGTCGGTTATTCAGCCGCATTCGCTGGAAGAGGGGGCTTTCAAGTCCGACTTCATTCGCATCGGCAGCGGTTGTACGTTGGGCCCTGCAGCGTTCGTTCATTATGGTGTGGTGATGGGCGAAGGTTCGATTGTTGATGTGGATTCGTTCGTAATGAAGGGCGAAGTACTCGAGCCATATTCTGTCTGGCGCGGGAATCCGGCAAAGCTCAATCGTTTTGTGGTTCCGGTTGATGAAAATGGCATCGTACTTTTAGACGTTATTCATGCAGGGAAACTTCATCGCAGCGGAACTGTGGCATTGGACGCAAAGAAAGGCTTTGTGTGAGGAAGCTTCCTCTTGAAACGATCAAGGTCGAACTTCTGCCTGTGACCGGAGGAATCCGGTCGCAGGTGGAGGCATTGGAACTCGCCTCCGGTCAAACGAATTTGGTTGCAAGTAACACGGATTCCCTGCTTGAAGCCGATGAGGATGCGAATGCCAGGCCACGAGCGATTTTTGTCGCTGGAACACTTGTCGGCTTTCTTATGTATGATGCCACCAGTGAAGCGGGAATGGCCCAGCTTTACCGCTTCATGATCGACAGGTCTTTTCAGGGACTGGGTTATGGTAAGGCGGCGTTGCAGGCAGTGCTTGCGGAGATCAGAATGCTTAATCAGGTCCGCCAGATTTCTATCTGTTATGAACCGGAAAACTTAGCCGCCCGACAACTTTATGCAAAAGCAGGCTTTGTGGAAGATGGACTTGATGAAGACGGTGAGATGATCGCGTATCTTACTCTCGAAGGGTAATCTGACCTATGTCGTGCTCTGCTGTCGATGGTTGGGATTTAGCCCATGCGGATCAAGCATTAACGGAAGCTTTGGCGGCTGTCGCACCACGCGGAGTTTCGGTCGGCTGTCGCACTATTCAAAGCGGAGACGAAGCCCTCCTTCTTGCGGAAGAAAGGCAATCAATTCAGACCAGCTACCTCAAGCGGCTCAAAGCAAGCGGCGCGGTTCGCTACATTGCGCGCGGGTTGCTTGGGGAACGGGGCATAGATGAATTTCCGGTTTTGCGTGCGCCAACTGGAGAGCCCATTTGGCCCGAGGGTATCGTCGGTTCGCTCGCCCATGATGACGATGTTGCTGTTGCTGCTGTGGTAAGCGCGGTGGATTTCCAGGGGCTGGGCATTGATGTCGAACCGGCAATCCCTCTTCCTGCAGATATTCAATCTCTTGTAAGGATTCCTACCGACAAGATAGGAAATGAACATACCTCAGGCATTTCTGATCGCGTCCTGTTTTGTGCGAAGGAGGCCGTCTATAAAGCTGTCTATCCGCTTGATCGGGTGATTTTGAACTACGACAATATCAGTGTTAATCTGACAAAACGATACGCAACAACAACGACGGGCAGACGGGCGGAGCTCGTCTTTTGCACGTCCCCCAGAATTGTGGTCCTGGCGTTTATTCCAGAAGCCCAACCGCGCGCCCTGAAAAGTGCGAAATGATTTTTTGGGATGGAGACATGCGTCTCAACAAATAGATAGAGCATTTCCAGCGGTTCATCGCAGACAGGAAATGCGTCAATTATTTAAAAGTCAGATTGCCGCGCACAAGCATGATTGCTCTAAATGCGATATCCTGGAAGGTATATCGCGTCTCGCAAACAGCTGCATCAGAAGCAGCCCGGCATATGTTCCAGCTAGATGAAAAATATGCACACGCTAATATGAGATCCGCTGCATATTGTAGAGGAATTAAAATATGTCGGAGACAGATAGTCCGGAACAGTTAATATATAATATATCCTATGTCTATAATTTATCATTATCACTATCAAGTAACAGCGCTGCGCTGAGCCCCTCTCCACTGAGATATGCCACCGCGAATAAAGTAAGGGCAACTATATCTTCGTCATATGTCGACGGTGGAAGTCCCGCACCCAACCTTGATATTATTCTTCAGGTCAATCCACCTGCGGATGTTTTCACGATCTACGATGAAAAAGGATTGTTTATCCGAAGCTACGAGGAAGGTCGATACCGATTAAAGACAGGTTCTGATGGTAAAGTAGTCGTATATTTTGCCAGCACTGACAATATATACGAGTTTATACAGTTAATAGTTGAAAGAGATGGTACATCATCGCCGACAGAATATATAGTATTCTTTGGTGATTATGCGAGAACGCCAACTCATATACCACCTCCAGTCGTTGATCTGGACGATGATAATTCATTGAATATACCGGTGGATTCGCCCTATTTTCGTGTCAAAATACCCCAGCAAGACCCTCCCGCTATTTCGGCCGGCCTGAGTTGTGTCGCAATAACCAATACAGTCAACTTCACGAAACAAAGTTATTCCGATGCGCTGAGGGATTCAGGCATGCAGATACCATCTGCATATCTTAGTACTGAACAAGACAATGAAATTGCCTACTTCATTGAAAACAACGTGGGAGGAGGGAGTCAAACTTCGCCAAAAGTAACGTTCAAGGCTAAGGGGCTTCCCTATACGCATCCGTCAAATGATGCGAACCAGAACCGCATACTAACGTCACGGCCTTACCTAAATGAGGGGCAGACCTCTATCACCCCAGACAATGTTCAAGATCTTACGGTTTATCTACCGAACAAAGAGGAGTCGGACGGAAATCACACGTTTGAAGTTGGTGATACCATTATATTTACTATGTATATCAATGGATATTTTCCTGGTTCAGATACTAAAAAAGTCGATGTTTTTGATCTGCCCGCTGTTGAAGTGAAGGAGCCTCTTCCTTCAAGTATAAGTTCAGTAATCTCAACTAATATTCTGCCAGGGTATGGATTAAATTCGTTGAGTACGCCGGGGCGATATGATTTAGATTATGTCGTAAAACGTGGAAATAGCAAGAACGGCACAGTTTGGAATCGCCCCAAAAGCTGGCTAAAAGGAAACTTAGTGACAGTATAGTCGATAAATATACGAATTATAATTAAAATACAGAATATAATAAATAATATATATTAACATAAAGGAAATATACTATGTCTGAATACGTATCTTCTGAAAATAACGATCAAATACCAGATTATCTTTACAATGTAATTATATCATTTGATAGACCGTCTACGGCAACGAGTCAAAACAACAAGTACGCGCTCGCAAACAAAATAAAGATGACGTTATCGGTCACGCTTATATCGGATGGCAAGTGTGTAGCCAATAAAGATGTGATTGTTCAAATTAATCCTCCTTCAGCCGATGTAACCATATATAATGTGGATGGGTCTTATGCCACACCTGCTGCTGAAGGTGACTATCCGGTGACGACGGACGCAAATGGCAATGTAGTCTTATACTTCTCATCTACCAATAACGGTTATCAGAACGTACAGGCTTACGTGGCTCAGAATTCCAGCTCTATTTCATCAGAGTATGTTATATTTTTTGGCGATTATACACATGCTCAAGTGGATGTTCCATCTCCATCGGTTGACCTGAACGAACAGCAAATATTAGAAATATCAGATGTTGATCCTTATTTCTATGTTTCAATAACACAGTACGATAATCTCGTCGGAGCGACGAATGCGTACAGTTGTGTTGCAATTGTGAATGGTCAATATTTCAGAAAAATGCCTTATACAGATGCGCTGGAAGCTACCGGGATGAATGTGCCCTCAGCTTACCTGCAGACGGTCAGCGATAATCAGATCGCGTATTTTCTCGAGAATGATAAGGGAGCAAACGTTGTTTCTTCTCCTACCTTAAAATTTGCGGCCGCAGGCATACCGTATAATCATCCTAAGGTTGATCCGATAAACTTGCCTCGTAATCTGACGTCGCGCCCGTATTTGAACCAGGGGCAGACTTCGATAACGACGAGTAACAGCGCAAACCTTTACGTAAACCTTGACCGGAAATTAGAATCTAAAAATGTCTACACTTATAATGCTGGTGATACTGTAAATTTCACTATGTATATAAATGGATTTTATGCTGGATCTATTGTTCAGAAAGTTGATGTATTTGATTTGGAGAAGTGCGTAGTTGGATCAGGATGTCCTCCGACCGTAAGTGCACAGATTCCAGCCTATCTACTAGAGGGCTATGGATCGAATATTGCGAATACTCCCGGCCGATATGATCTTGACTATGTGGTAATGTATGAGCACGTTACTGACCCAAAGATTTGGGGTCGCCCGGTAAATTGGCTTAAGGGTAATATTAATACCGTAGGTTAAGGCGATGCCAATTTTTGGCCTCTTGATAGTAGAAAAATAATAATTTAGTCATAGATACATTATTTTCACTCCCATTTATTGGGTGGCGAGCGGGGTATTCCGTTCTATCTGAGGCCGGCAGCATGCGGCGATGATAAGTCATGTCTAACCTGGTTGGATTGCTTTATCATCGCCAATTATTATTCATTTGCGGCTCCATTTGAGGTCCGCAGTTAATTGCGTCACCAAACTATCCAACGGTCTGTGGCGCATCATCACGAAGAAATGGCACGCGATTTGCAGGGTTGTATATCTGTCGGTAGTCGCACTGCAATCTTTAGTCCCTAATTCACGACCACTACGGGTTTTATTCACCGCCAGTTGTATCTGGCTGTATTCCTTAGATGTTGAACAATGGGACTGACGCATTCCTCACATCAATAGTATCAAAATCAAACTGCATCCATTTTTATATAAAGGTATACTTCATCATGACGAGAGACACTTCAAATTCGAACATAGATCCCAAAGTTGCCTCAGGGGGCTCCGCCACTGCAGTCAATCATAAAAGTGAAGCATCAAGCGATAACAGTACCGCTTATGGCGCTGGCGCTGTTGCCTCTGCGCCAAACACTTCGGCTTTTGGAGCGAATAGCAAGGCCCTGGTTATTGGTGGTACGGCTTATGGTTCGGGGAGTACATCGTCGGATGCTGATGGTACCGCTGTGGGCAGTGCAAGCGCGGCATCTGCTATGCATAGCACCGCTGTAGGTGCACAGAGCAGTGCATCTGGCCAATTTGGTACGGCTGTTGGGTCAAATAGTACGGCGAGCGATATAAGTAGCACTGCGGTTGGGTGCGGCAGTGAAGCCTCTGCGCAAAACAGTACCGCGACGGGTTTCAGCTCTAAGGCTTTAGCCGATTCTACCACAGCTACAGGAAGTGGGAGTATCGCTTATGGTATTAATAGCACTGCAACCGGGCAGTTGAGCAGTGCCGCACGAGAATATAGCACAGCCACTGGCCATGCGAGCAAAGTACAGGGTGCAAATGGCACTGCAACCGGGCAAAGCAGCATGGTCTCGGGGAATTACAGTGTAGCAACCGGCCAAAATAGTGTTGCTTCTGGTGATTTCAGCATTGCGGAAGGCCAGGGCAGTGTAGCGTCTGGAACGAACAGTACGGCGATAGGACAGGCCAGTTCTGCCTCAGGCGACAATGGAACAGCGATTGGTCAGGGTGGTGCCGCTTCTGGCCCGAACAGCACCACCGTCGGTTTCGGTAGTGCAGCGTCTAATCGCAACAGCACGGCTTATGGTGCAAGTAGTAAAGCCTCAGGTCTGGATAGTACTGCGATCGGTTCCTTTGGTGAAGCGACAGGCCTAGCCAGTACCGCGCTCGGTTACACTAGCAGTGCCCATAATGACTATTGTACGTCTGTAGGGTTTAGTGCGCGTGCTACTGGTATTAACGGCACGGCAGTTGGACACGCAGCAAACGCAGCTGGGGCCTACAGTGCCGCTTATGGCGCGGTATGTTGGGCTGGGGGAGCCTACAGTACTGGAATGGGCTACTACAGTGTAGCTTCAGGTGATTTCACGGTTGCGATTGGACAAGGCAGTGAAGCCTCAGGTGAGGACGGGATCGCCATAGGCCAGGGAAGCGTTGCTTCGGGCGACCTTAGTGCTGCAACGGGCAATGCCAGCTCGGCTTCAGGTCATTTCAGTACAGCGATGGGGCACAGTAGTACTGCTTCGGGTGACAATAGCGTCGCTATGGGGCAGGATAGCTATGCTTCCGCCGTGAGTAGCATCGCGATTGGCCAGAACAGTAAGGCCTCGGATGATTTTAGCGCTGCGTTGGGTTCATTGAGCCTGACAGCACCAGCCGTTTCTACTACCGGCATGACGATCAATAGCAAATCCTATATGTTCGCAGGATCCGTCGCGAAAGCCACTCTCAGCATCGGAAATAGTAATGGCAACGCTATTTTCAGAACAATAACCAATCTTGCTGCAGGAAGAGTAGACGAAAGCTCAACGGATGCAGTTAATGGTAGTCAGTTGAGTGCACTCGTAAAGGCAATAGAATCGTTGAATGCGCGACTGGACCAGCTTAACAAATAAATGTATCACAAAAATTGGAGTGCCTTATTGATATGGCATTTCTTATTCGCGACACTGTTTATGATTTATATTGTACGTGGTGGGAATTATATTTGGAGAGCAGTTCGATCAGTTCGAACCGCTCTCTAGTTTCTACTCTCATTCAGACGTTGTTCTGTGCCTCGAACCGTTAGAGCCTGAACCAAAATGAATATAACGATATCAGGCTCCAACGACCCTGTGGGAGCGCAACGGGGTGTTTGCAATGTCGGCCAATGCTTCAGCGGAAGCGGCGGTTTTGCGGGCCTTTCTGGCCAATCTGTAGCGTTGCCCCAGTCATGCAAATGTGCGCTCAACAACCCATCTGCGGGGGAGGAGTTCGAAGCCACTGGTATGATTTGATCGTTTAATTACTTCCAACCTGAATCTTCCGACCTTTTCGAACCTGCTTTTCCAGAGCCATTTCATGGCGAATTAGAAGGTGGTGAAATTGCCGGGCGGGCGCACTTCACAACATATCGTGCCGTCGGCTCATTGTCGGTGCTGACTATGCCGATCAGTCTCCATTTTCAGCAAACTATCACCGTTGGTTGGCAGCTATCCCTGCTTTAGTCGCTTGTTCCGATAAATGACGGGCGTAAGAGAAACTGTACGGTTCGGCCGTTAAGAGAGGTGCCCCGAACTTACCTGCATCTTTAGGAGATAAGCCAAACCGGACTTTGAACGCTTTGGTAAATTGCACGCTATCGTGAAACCCATAGCGATAAGCAATGTCCTTCAAGGAAACGGGTTGGCCTCTTTGTTTAATTAACATCCTATATGCGTTGTCCAGTCTCTTGTCGCGAATGACTTTGGCTACGCCGCCATCCGGCTCGAACGCTCGATAAAGGTGCGACCGGGAGACACGAAAATGATGCATGATAGTCTGCGGACTAAGTAGTGGGCTGGTAAGGTTCTCATTGATGTAAGTGAGTATGCACTTACGCATTGTGAGATTAACGGCGAGGTTTTCCGGTGCACCTGCCGTAACGCTGGCGCCCAGCAGAGATAACATTGCTTCTTGTGCCGAATAGACCTCTGTAGCGTCCAGCTCGCCTGCCACGTCATTCAGGCCTCTCAAATAAGCAAACAGCAGCCGTGTTGTTGGTTCGTGCGCGCGCAGAACAACACCGTGCAGATTACGCCAGCCAATTACTTTTTCCAACTCGTCGCGGGCCAGCATAACTGTTATTCGGCTGCCGTCATATGCAGTGCTTTCAACAGTTTGTGTGAAATCAATAATGACGATATCGCCAGGCTTTGCGCATAAGTCGACACCGTTAAAATTGCCGCGCAAATCACCAGCGGTGATTAATTGCAGAATATAGTGATCCAGACCGCCATGGGCGATGATCTTTGGTGTGCGTAAATAGTTTTGAGTATTGAAAGATGTTGAACCTATTTGAAGAGATGCGCCAATTGCGCGTCCCTTTGCGGAGCCGAAAAGTTGGTAATTCCGCATCTCCTTGTCCAACGTGATTTCATACATTGGTTTCAGGACTTCACGCCAGAAATCGTTGCGAAGTTCGTCTTCAATCATGTCAGTTGAAAAAGAGATCTGATTCATTATCGCTCGTCGACACTCTTAACTTGAGAACCGACAGTTACCACAGCCGCTTTTTATTTTAAAGAACAGAATAAAAATATGCCATTCATAAAATTTTAAATTAATTAGGAGCAGTATTACCTTTCTTCGTTCAATATTATTTATAATATACGCAATAGTGTAATATATTCTGATTATAATTTTAAATTGAAATTCCATTTTTCTATTTAATTTTTTAGTACTTCGATGTGACAAGTGTGAAGCAACCCCCGTAGATATCAGGTATGTGAGCGAAGCTGTTTCGTAGGTCGGTAATTATATTATCAAGTCGTCTGTGGTGTTTCCACAAGATGCGATGTTTAAGAAAGTATCAGGCAAATTCTTGTGCGATCGCGTCTCTAAGTATCGTCCACTTCATGGACGGTTTGCGCTGTAGTTGCCCATCAGGTCCAGCAATCGAGCGGACTCATAAGTCGTTGGAATCTTCGGTTCTGATACAGCAGCAGCCTCCGATAATGACCTGAAATAGCCGTATCGCATAGACTTGTCGACATGGGTAGTTGTCTAAGATGGTTGCAACATGTTTGCTATGCAGCCGTAGCTTCGTTTTATTGGGGAGTGTTTTCGTGTGTGTCGCCATTATATGTCAGCGAAGCTGTTTGGCCGCCAGATATGTAGCAAATGTTGGATGTAGTTTAGGAAATTTTAGTATTTTCTTAAAAAGAGTCCGAATTTAAGATAAAAATCAGATATAGCAGCGTAATAATTATAAGTGTTATTTGATAGCAATAGTTAATTTAATAATACTTTTTAAAGTAATATATTATATATGGATAATTATTATAAAATTACAAAATACTAATAATAATTAGTGTGAGATGTATTGCTTGAAATGTATATTAATACATAGTATGTAATAATAAATTTATTGATTATAAGTATATTCTTTTAAAAGGACTCGGATTGTCCGATATGAAAAAATTATCTGTTGCGCTTCCTCGCACTCTCGTTAGTAGAGCCGCTGATTTAACCCGTTCGGTCTCACCCGGCGCCCTCATCAGGAGTGCGCGTCCAGTTGCGGCTCTTGCCGTATGGAGTGTAGCCAGCATTTTTGTTCTGGCAGCAAACGTGCCTGCTCTCAGCCAGAGTGGGAGCGGTTTAGCCGCCAACACGGAGAGTAGTGGTGGTGCTGGTGGAACATCATCCAACGGAACAAATGGAGTCGCCGGGACGGCAGGGGCTGACGGCGTCGGGGGTGCCGGAGGTGATGGCGGTGACGGGGGTGCTGGAGCCGGAACGCCGAACGGCGCGGGAACAGGTGGCACTGCCGGTGGCTTGGGTGCCTCAACTGTTGATCCAAGTTCCACTACAGCTGTTTCGGGCACAGATGGTGGTGACGGCGCAGATGGAACGTTGGCTCAAAACCAGAGCGCAGGCGGTGGTGGCGGTGGCGGCGGCGGCGGAACAGGTGTCTTTTCCACCGATACTGTATTCGAAAGCAAAACGACTATTAGCGGTGGCGGCGGTGGTAACGGAGGACGTGGTTTCACTGCCGGGGCTTCAGCGGATACAAGCGGTAGTGCTGCCGGTGGCGGTGGTGATGGTGGTACAGGTGTCTATTATGGGAGTGCTACAACTGCCAAAAATTCCGGCACAGTTCAGGGAGGCAGTGGCGGAAATGGTGGCGACGGCGCAAGCGGGCTAGATGCAAACCAACCTTTAGCGGTATTCACGCGGGATGGAGGAGCAGGTGGCAATGGCGGTGTGGGCGGCACGGCGGCAATATTTGGCGATGGTGTAACGATTAGCAATGAGAGTGCAGGATTAATTACTGCGGGCAGTGGCGGTGTAGGAGGGGCAGCTGGAGATGGGGGTACCGCTAACGGCCAAACGGCCGGTATTGCCAGCAATGGAGGAAATGGTGCCAACGGAGGAAATGGAGGAGCTGGCGCGCGCGCAATCAGTGTTCTGGGTGCTGGTACGTTAACCAACGACGGAACTGTCAGTGGTGGCGATGGTGGTCATGGAGGTAAGGGCAGTAACGGCGGCAGCGGTATGAGCTCCGCAGGTTCCGGTGGAGATGGTGGCAATGGTGGGGACGGTGGAGCAGCAATTAGCTTTTCGGCAACTGCAATCATATCCAATACTGGACATCTACTTGGAGGAAATGGTGCTTCAGGTGCTGATGGTGGTGGTGCAGGTACGACTCAGGCAACCAACCTTAAGCGGTCCGGTAATGGCGGTGCGGGCGGCAAGGGTGGAATTGCAGTGCAGCTATCTGGTACTAACAATTCCGTGACAAATACGGGCGGCACGATTACTGGTGGCGACGGTAAAGACGGTGGCATCGGCGGGGATCCCGGGAGCACCACGAGATATGCCAATCATGGTACGGCCGGCAACAGCGCAGACGGCGGAAGTGGTGCTGATGCTATGCAGCTTGGGGATAGCAGCACAGTCACAAACACAAATGGTACGATTCGGGGTGGAAATGGTGGCAATGGTGGCAAGCAATCAAGTGCGGACGCTGGCAGCCCTCCACCGGGCTTCGGAGGGGTTGGGGGGAATGGATAACGGCGAGCCAGGGTGGCGCTGTTACCAATGCAGGTACGATTACAGGCGGGAATGGTGGAAACGGCGGTTTGAAATCCGATGGATCTGCCAGCGCATCAGCGGCGGGTGGTTATGGTATTCTGCTTTCGGGCGGCGACGGTAAAGTTATCAATGCTGGGACAATAAGCGGGGGACAGTCCGGTGATGGCGGTATTCGCACATTGGCGATCAGTTTTATGGGCGGCAATAGTACTCTTGAACTGCATTCCGGTTCGGTTATTGTTGGCGACGCTGTTGCCCAGGGAACCGGTAATACGTTCACCCTTGGCGGCGATGATAATGATACTTTCTCCGGCACTGTGACGACCGTCACCACGGGCACTGCTCAATATCGAGGGTTTCAGACAAATGTGAAGGATGGCACCAGCACCTGGACGTTGACCGGAGACTCTGAGAGCTGGACGATCAAAAATGGTGTGCTGCAGATCGGTGACGGCGGAACAAACGGTAGTGTATCTGGTGATGTTATCACAGGAACTGATGACAATACAAAAGGCACGCTTGCATTCAATCGTCCAAGTCTGGTTTTCGCTGGCTTAATATCCGGCACCGGTAGTGTTGAGCAAAAGGGTGCAGCGGATAGTGTAGTCTCGCTGACTGCTGACAACACTTATACTGGTGGCACGACTATTTCGTCAGGCACATTGCGTCTGGGGGATGCCGGTACGACAGGCAGCATTGTCGGTGATGTTATCAATAACGGAACGTTGGCTTTCAATCGCTCCAGCTTTACCTTTGACGGTCTCATCTCCGGCACGGGCTCTGTGTCGCAGATTGGTGTTGGTGCTACGATTACTCTGACAGGTAACAGTACCTATACCGGCGGTACGACGGTTTCGGCTGGTACGTTGCGGCTGGGTGATGGCCATGTGAGCGGCAGCATCAAGGGCGATGCCTTGATTGATATGAATGGAAGGCTTGCCTTCAACCACTCAGATGCATTGGATTTTGATGGTGTGATAAGCGGTACAGGCCTGCTGAACCAGATGGGTTCGGGCGCGCTTTCGTTGAATGGCGACAGTTCCGCTTTCACGGGTAAAACATTGGTGAGCAGTGGCACACTTCTGGTACATGGCACGCTTGGCGGCACAGTAGAAGTGGCTACTGGTGCAAGCCTTGGCGGTGATGGCACGATCAAAGACAATGCTGTGCTTGATGCTGGTGGAGCCAATCTCGTCGGACGAGAGGGGCAGACGCTGACTTTCGAGCATGATCTGACGTTAGTTACAGGGAACAATGTCAATGTCTCGCTTGGTGTGCCAACCGACATTGGCCTGTTTAATGTCAAGGGCAATCTGACGCTGGATGGCACACTGAATGTCACGGATATTGGCAGTTTTGGCCCAGGACTGTACCGCATCTTCGATTATGGTGGTGCGCTTACGGATAACGGGCTGACCCTCGGCACGGTTCCAGGTGGCAATACGTCTCATATGAGCATTCAGACAAGTGTCGCCAATCAGGTCAATCTGATCAATACAGCCGGGGTTTCGCTCAACTTTTGGAATGGGGGCGATGCCAGCAAGCATGGCAATGGGCTGATCAATGGTGGCGATGGCACCTGGGATGCTATCAATCAGAACTGGACGGATAGCGATGGCCTAATCAGCGGCACATGGAGTAGTGACCAGTTTGCTATCTTCACAGGCTCTGCGGGTAAGGTAACAGTAGACAATGGCAGCGGTGTAGTGTCTGCCAGTGGCATGCAGTTCTCTACCGATGGCTACCGACTTGAGGGCGATGCGCTGAAACTGACGGGCAACGCCATACCAATCATCCGCGTGGATAAGAATGTGACAGCCACGATTTCCGCTGAGCTTCAGGGCGCTCAAGGTTTGAACAAGACCGACTTTGGAACATTGGTTCTGACGGGTGCGAACCACTATACGGGTGGGACGACTGTGAATGAAGGCATCCTGCAGCTTGGCGATGGTGGCGCATCGGGTAGCATTGATGGCGACGTGATGTTGGCGCGCACAGCTTATGATTATGGCACCCTAGCCTTCAACCGCTCGGATTCAGTCAGTTTTGAAGGTGTCATCAGTGGTGAAGGCGAAGTCTTGCAACAGGGCGAAGGGACGACGACCTTCTTGGGCAATAACACCTTCTCCGGTGGTTTGAACGTCGAGAAGGGGGACGGCACAGGCTGGTATTATAGACAACGCCTTTGGCTCTGGGCGCCTTACAGTTAATGCGGGTGCAACCGCCGATCTCAACAACTTCAATACAACTGTCGCCGGCTTGCTTGATGGCAAAGATGGCGGCGGTGCTGTCATGCTGGGTTCTGGTACGCTGACGCTCAATCAGGATTTTGACAGCACATTCTCCGGCACACTATCGGGAACCGGTGGACTGACCAAAAAATAGCTCCGGAACGCTCACATTTTCAGGCTTGAACAACTATAGCGGTGCAACTGATCTCAATGGCGGTACATTGCGTCAGGGTGCCAAAGGCGGTTTCAGCGGAGCCTCCGCCTATTTCATCAGTGCAGACGGCACCCTCGCACTCAATGGCTTTGCTACATCAATGACATCTCTCTCTCCAATGGCGGCCTGACTGATTTTGGCGGAACTGGCGGAACAGTGCTGACCGTAGCGAGTAACTACACCGGTAATGGCGGCACGCTTGTGCTCAACACTGTGCTGGGTGATGACAGTTCAAAAAACCGACATTCTGAAGGTTGGCGGAGACACATCAGGTAGCAGCGCGGTGAAGGTGATCAATCGTGGTGGGCTTGGTGCGCAGACCAGCGAGGGCATCAAGATCATCGAGGTTGGCGGTCAATCAAATGGCACGTTCAATCTGGTAGGCGATTACACCACCAAGGATGGTCAGCAGGCCGTTGTGGCCGGTGCCTATGCCTATTCTCTGCACGAAGGTGGCGCCAGCGCGCCCACTGATGGTGATTGGTATCTGCGCAGTGAATTGAAAGACGGCACAGGCCCGATCATCAATCCGGGCGTGCCACTCTATCAGGGTGCGGTTGCCGCTATGCAGGCGCTCAACAAGTTGCCAACATTGCAGCAGCGTGTCGGTAATCGCTATTGGAGTGATGCTGCAAATCCGGTGATCGAACAGGGGGCCGATGCAGTTGGCACACCACTTGTCTCTTCAGATGAGGCCGGTGCAGCCGTTGATCGACGCGGCATATGGGGACGTATTGAAGGCGCGCATAACCGTCTTGAACCCAATGGCTCAGACATAAGACAGGACATAAACACCTATCTTCTGCAAGCCGGAGTTGATGGCCAATTCTATGAGGGTGAGAGTGGCAAGCTGATTGGCGGTATAATCGGCCAGTATGGCAATGCCCGCTCGGATATCTCTTCCACGCAAAGCGAGGGCGATGTCGACACTCAGGGCTGGGGGCTCGGTACGACGTTGACCTGGTATGGAGATAACGGCTTTTATGTCGATACACAGGCGCAGGCCAACTGGTACGACAATGACTTCAATTCCAAGACCGCTAACAAGAGCCTTGCCGATGGCCGCAAGGGCTTTGGTTATGCATTAAGTACAGAAGCCGGCCAGCGCGTTGATCTTAACAACAACTGGTCGCTGACCCCCCAGGCACAACTCATGTGGTCGTCAGTCGATTTTGATGACTTCAACGATGTATTCGATACAGCGGTGGCTTTACACGATGGCGACAGCCTGACAGGGCGCATCGGGATCTCGGCCGACTACCGCAATGCCTGGCGCGATGCCAATGGCCAGCTTACACGTACCAGCCTCTATGGTATCGTCAATCTCTATCAGGAACTGATGGGCGACATGAGTGTGAAGGTTGCAGGGACCAAGTTTGTCACCAGCAATGACAAGACCTGGGGTGGCATTGGCGCTGGCGGCACCTATGCCTGGGCTGACGACAAATATGCACTCTATGGCGAAGGCTCGCTCAACACCAACCTCAATAACTTCGCTGACAGTTATGCCCTCAAGGCAACAATAGGCTTCAGAACAAGATGGTGAACAAGGGTTGAAGTGCAGGGACCTGTATTTAGCTGTGAAATATTGAACCTAATGCAAGCGCGATGATATTTAAGGGTGCATTCCATTGTATACTGCAGCACTCCAATGAATTCCTAGGGTTAACCATGGAGGAAATTGGGTGTCAAACTGCTATGTGCAGAGTGGTTTATTTTGTAAAGCGCTGATGTTCGTGAAGAAATTTTTTGTTGGGAACCTGGATTCGAGCAGAGACAAATGGGGGAGGAGGTCTTCTTAATTGATCGAAATACAATAATTTTTCTCAAACGGGCTGTTCTTTTGGCCTTTTTGAACCAACGAGTTAGCGGTGAAGCGCAAACCAACTTTCAGCAATTTCACACAACGGGTTCTCATATATTTCTGTCTTTCCTAGATTTCTGACGGTTTCCCCGAAAGCCGCAACTGCTACTGGTTCCAGCTGTCGGTGTGGATGTGGCTGCTAGCAGCCTGTCCGCTCCCAGAGATGCACACCAGAAAGCGGCCATTTGTCCCTGCATTTTCTAAGAGACCGTATTCTCGATCTTGGTATGTCCAAGCAAAGCTTGGTTTGCGAGCAGGTTGCCCGTCGTTTTGTAGATCATCGCGGCCTTCGTGCGTCGAAGCGAGTGCATCACATGGCTTAATTCTCAATGGAAATTATGCGCTGATCCGGATCAGTTCTGGCTGGAAATCAACAACCTTCTGTTCGTTCGATCAATCGTGAATGACTCATGCGAGCAGAAAACGGATGGTCAGCCTCCTAGAGTATGGCGATGATGCATATGTAGGAAGTCGGCTGCTCAGTTTAACTGGGGTTAGTTCCGGCCAGGGGGAATGACAAGCGTTGCGAACAGTTGAATGTGGTCCAGTTGAGTCTGTTGGAGGAAACAATGGATGAGGATCTTGCCGCCATCGAGGAGGAACTGGAGGCATTGCGTGACGCACCGGCACCTCAACCATCGAGACCACGTCTACGGTTGCCTGCCGAATTGCCACGTGTCGACATTCATCATAAACCGGCCTTATGCCTATCTCAAGGACGCGCTGACCCGCCTGCCAACGTTGCCCAATCGCGGCATCACTGGATATCGACCGACTAATCTGAAGCGTCAAAGGTGTCTTCGGCGGGTGCTTACGGTCCGCTGGCTTCGTTATTTCTCTTTCTTCCCTTGATCATAGTGCCATTTGATCGCGAGGAACATGCCTGTGCCCAGTACGAGAACTTTGAACGTAACGAAGACTATAATGAACCAGTCCATCTTTTGAATATTTCCAGGCTGCTATCTATCGTGAGAGGTATTACCTCAAAACTGCAGATTTAACAGCTTCAAATTTTGTTGAACCCATCGTCTAACCGCCCTTGAGGCGGTTTTTCATGCCGAAAGGAAGGCCTTGGAAAAAAGAGATGCCACAATTTGCGAGGGATAAGTCGAACGCATCCTGCAGAACGATCCGGCAAAAGTTGAGCGTCTTGTTGAGGTGTCGCTGACTGACAATCAGTTTGTAGCGCTGGTGTGCGTTGCTATCGCTGCTGTGATTGTCGGGCTTGCCCTATGGGGCATCTGGCGTAAAATCAAATCATGATTTGGGCAGCTACACGACGGCATGAAAAAATGCGAGACCAAATTCGCGAAGGTCTGAAGGAAACGAATAAGCGACTTAATCAGGTTCTTGCTGTGCTGGCGCAGGATAAAAAAGTGTAATTCTTAAAAGTGTTATTGGCAAATCCATGTTGCATTGATTTTCTTGAAGAAATTTTTGGCTGGGGAACCTGGATTCGAACCAAGACTAACGGAGTCAGAGTCCCTGTCAATGTATTGAAAAGATTACAAAGAATATCAAAACGGTACAAAAAGACACCATAATGAATCAATGACTTACACGATAAATGCAAAGTAGGAAATGGTGATTGCGGCCCGCCTATATTTTGTGTTTTCATTATAATCATACGCGAATATTCGGGTAAGCCGGGGTGCCCGATCGGCTTTCTTCGCACTTGCGATCGAGCTAAATAGCTGCACTGGGGGGGATGAAGATGAACAATCGGCACAAGAGACGCCTGCGGAGGTTGGCCAAGAAGGGGAACATTTCCGGTTACTTAGTGGATGAGAAAAACAAAACGGTCATGATCCTCACGAAGGACATACTAACTAATCAAATCTACCGTGAAGGTCCCAATATCGCGGGGTCCTTCGACGAGCTTGGTCGGGGCGATATTAATGATTGCAGCGAGGTCTTTTCGCGAACCCTAACGATGTTGGTTCGTCATCTACCGAACGTTGATGATAAAGGCTCGGAAGCGACCTGTGCTAGGTTACTCAACAGTGCAGCTCAGACATACGTTGCAGCCCTTGAGGTAGCTCGACGAGGTTATCCGCGCGAGCACGGAGCACTTTCGAGGGGGATCATTGAAACAATCTCTACAGTATTAGCCATTGTAATGGACGGGGGAGGAACACTCGATAAGTTTCATAAAGGAACGCTAGAAACAACTAAAACTATTGGATTAGCAAAGAAGGCTCTGCCTTTCATTGGGAAATTGAACGGAAGTCTCAGCAACGATTTTGTACACATAGGATCTCTTCATGATAGCGTAGATGGCCCGAAGCGTTATCAAAAAGGTGATGAACGTTTTGATTTCGTAATTACCTTGAGCCGTTTGACCGTCTTATTACTCGACATAGTCACCGAACTTATATTTTCCCATGAGATGGAAAGCTTGCGTTACTGGCGTAGGAAAGGTGAAGGATGGGTTTTTGACCCGGGCGAGGAGACCGAGAAATGGATGCAATCGTTTGTACCGGAGGAAAAGGCTTCGAAGTTTGATGGTGTCACCGTTCAGGATATTATTGGAGCCTCCCCTGCGACCCAAACCTCATAGAGCGTTCCGATATTGTCGGAGTTTGTGACCCCTACGATGTCAACGCAATCACAATATCTTAAAATAGCGGAACCCTGCGGCTTTTCAAGGTAGGTCACCAGCAGACGTTTGCAGAACATGATACGAACAAAAGCAGTCCTGCACCCAAGCCGCACCCAAAAAGGCAAAGGGCTGCGGGGGGAAAATTACAGAGGAATAAGATGCTGCTACTTTTGTTAGCTGCGGCAATAGCGATCAGCGTTCCGCAGTCCGGATGCCTCTAGTACATAGCCGCGCGATACTTCATAGACGGATGCGGTTATTAAGGGGAATGAACATTCACGCAAGATTTTGAATCATTCGTTATAATCGGCGGTTTCAAGTGCGGCCAAACATAACGCGAAGTTATCCGGAGAGACGAGAGTTTCATAACGGATCATGGACTTGTAGTTACGGTTTCCAAGCCATTTTTGTACGATACGTAAATCAATACCACGTTTGGCGAGGCGTGCTGCACACGTATGTCGTAAAATCGTCGGTACTATAGAGCTGTCTTCTAAGCCGACCTCCAATTTCACTTCATTCCATACACCTCGATATTTGGGTTGTTCGATTCCACAAAACGGGCCTTTTGCCTCGGTCTTCATTTCCTCAATCGCGTTCTTTGCCTTTTTTGTTAAAGGCAGCGTTCTTCCCAATCCAATCGAGCTTTCAACAATGCGGATCTTATGTGGTTGGATGCTTTCCCAACGTATCGCTATAGCCTCACCAAGCGTAACTCCTGTTTCAACGAGTAAACTGGTCAGCGCTGCGTATGGTTTGGATCGTGTGGCGATTGAATTGATAATTAGGTGCTCTTCCTTAGACGACAGAAAACGAAGCTGATTAGAATGTTCGTCTAATCTCTTATATACTGGGACGTTTGGAAGTTCGCCGGTAGTCACCGCATATCTTAGCAACTTAGTAAGAGCGTTGATTTTCCTATTGATAGTGGAATTTCGATTCTTGCGCTTTTGAAGTGCCTCGATAATTTGGTCGAAGTCTCCCTTTTTAAATTCGCTGAACGGTTCGGGTATTATCTCGGAAATCTCGTAAAGAAAAGCCATCGCACCTTTCCGATGGGAACCTTCGCCCCAGAGACCGCTCGCGTGACGTTCAACCATATCCTTTATGGTTAGATTCCCAGCACTCATTCTAGCCCCCATGATTAAAGTGTCCGTCAGGTTAGCAATGAGCTTTAAAGTTTACAAAAAAATTGTCTGATCCATACCGAATTGAGGCGGACTGAGAAAATTGCCGTTTACAAACTGTTAGTAATTAGCGCGCATTTGGCGGGAAATGTGGAGAACTGAGGCGATTTTGTGTTAATTGTGCAACACACGAGTTCGTGAAAATTTTCAAAGTGATTATCGCAGTTGCGAGTCGTGACCATTACAGATTATTCATGAGTCGTTGAATCGAGCGCTGTTAGGGCTCGGAGAAAAAGCTTTGATCTTGGAGGTCAGAAATGAACATTAAGAGCCTTCTTCTCGGCTCCGCGGCTGCTCTCGTAGCAGCGACCGGCGCTCAGGCTGCAGACGCAATCGTCGCACCAGAACCAGAAGCAGTTGAATATGTCCGCGTTTGCGATGCTTACGGCGCTGGCTACTTCTACATCCCAGGCACCGAAACCTGCCTGCGCGTTCATGGTTATGTCCGCGCTGACATTACCGGCGGCGACGATGTTTATTCTCGTGGTGGCGGTCTGTCGCGTACTGCTGACGGTGGATTTGAGTACAACGCAGGTGGCAAGGATCGTGATACCTACGATTGGCTCGCTCGCTTCACGCTTCGCTTCTCAACCGCATCGGAAACTGAACTCGGCACTCTGAAGACCTTTGCTGAAATTCGTTCCGATTGGAAGAATGGTGCATCGTCCGCCTCCAATCTGCGTTACGCATACATCCAGCTCGGTGGTCTTCGCGTTGGTCTTGATGAGTCGAACTTCGTAACCTTCCCTGGTTACCTTGGCGACGTCATGAATGACGACGTAATCCTTGCTGGCGGTTACCGCACCAACGCAATCAGCTACACCTTCACTGGCGGCAACGGCTTCTCGGCTGTAATCGCTGTTGAACAGGGCAACGACGTTGACGTTGACTACAACGGCGTTATCGATGACTACACACCACATGTTGTTGGTGGTCTGAAGTATGCTCAGGGCTGGGGTTCGATCGCAGCTGTTGGTGCATACGACGCAGTTAACGAAGAATGGGCCGGTAAGCTTCGTTTGGACGTAAACGTAACTGACCAGTTCTCGGTTTGGGTAATGGGCGGCTACAAGTCGAACGACGACACCTACTATGGTTACACCGATGCAGACGGTCGCTTCCGCGGCGTCCGTGCAATCGACAGCTTCTACGGCACCTGGGGTGGCGATTGGGCTGTTTGGGGTGGCGCGAAGTTCAAGGCAACCGAAAAGGCTACCTTCAACCTTCAGCTCGCTTACGAAGACGCAAAGACCTTCGCAGCTACTGCAAACGTAGCTTACGAACTGGTTCCAGGCTTCACCATCACTCCAGAAGTTTCCTACACCAAGTGGGACGACAAGCTCTCCGTCCTCGACGGTCAGGACGCTTGGCAGGGTATGGTTCGCTTCCAGCGTTCGTTCTAATCCTTACGGATTGGTTACAGGAAACCCGGCAGCAACAGCTGCCGGGTTTTTTGGTTGACAAAATCTCACAGCATCCTATTTGAATAGAGCCATCATCGTAGAAGGACTACGATGATAGACGATGATGATGTGACCTCCAGTCCGTTGTCGTTTGGCGAAAGGGCAGGGCGTAAAGCTCTGCCCTTTTTGTTAGTGGAACGCATGGCCCCTAAGATGACTCTCTACCGGGTTGATTCATTAACGCCCCACTTCAAATGAGCTCATCGATTGTGACATTGAGAACTTCCGCAAGTTTCTTCAAAGCATCAAGCGAGCCTTCGCGAGCACCGCTTTCAATCTGCGAGAGGTAAGGCGCACTGATCCCAGCAGCATCGGCAAGCGCCTTGGCGCTCATGCAGCGAAAGTCACGCCAAACCTTGATTTTGTTTTCACCGTCGATCATACGATTAACGTATTGGGCGGGGATCAATTCTTCTTCGCCAGCGGACAGTTTAGCACGGAACTTGCGACCGGCTTCGACGTCTTCGCGATCTTCAAAAGCTTCGAGCAGCTTGTCGTAATCAGCTTTGGGAAGGACGGCCATTTCGTCCCCCTGTGGTGTCTTGATGATCTGAACGTTCATTTCCGTTCTCCTTTATTCGTATGCCCCGCCACGCGGCGCAATCCTGATAATCTCTAGAACGTGCCCCTCTTCCGAGAAGATCACGCGCCAGTCACCCACCCGCAGGCGCATCAAGCCTTCGTCGCCCTTAAGAAACTTGACGTTGTTCGCAAGGCTTGCCGGTTCGGCAGCATACTGTTCGATTTTTGACCGGATCAGCTTTGCCGTGTTGGCTGGCATCTTGATCAATGTCTTGGTTGCTTCGCGGGAGTAGCTAATCTGTTTCATGACCAGAAAATAGCATAATGCTAATTATGATGCAAGCAGAAAATTAGCATATAGCAAAGGAATCATCCTGCCTGCTATACGTGACTGGCACCCTAACCGAATGCGTACTTATGGTAAATTTACAACCTCTGGGTCTTTGTTATCCATGATTATCACCTCTGACACTGGTTTTCCGTCCCCGCCAGCAATCGTGTAGGTTAATGGGACATCGCAAATCCGAAACTCTGCGAAAACCTCGCGCACTTCAACGCGATCATTCAATGACACGACGAATCGGCCCTTGATTGAACTAAGCTTTGCTGCGATCCGCATAAAATCGGAACGCGAGAAGACGTTCTTTCCATAATCGGTCTCGCAACCGAGATAGGGTGGATCGAGATAGAACAAGGTGCCGGCATTATCGTAGCGATCAATGAACGCCTCCCATGGAAGCCGCTCAATCACAACACCGGAAAGCCGTTCGTGAACTTCTTCGAGAATTGGACCAAGACGGTTGATATTGAATCTGGCGGGGCCAGTGGTATCAACACCAAAGCTTCGACCTTTGACCTTACCCCCGAAGGCCAGACGCTGAAGATAAAGAAACCGCGCTGCGCGTTCCAGATCGGTCAAGGTATCTGGATCAGACGAAGACAGCCGCTCAAATTCCTTGCGGGATGTAATCTGAAACTTCATTGTTTCCATAAATTGCAGGTAGTGGCGCTGGAGAATCCTAAAAAGAGTGACGACATCACCAGTGATATCGTTAATAGCTTCCGCCTTTGGAATCAGATTTCGGCGAAAGAAGACGCCACCCATCCCGACAAATGGTTCCGCATAAAGCGTATGGGGAATTTGCTCAATAACTGAGGCGAGCCGCTGTGCTAGAGCAAATCCTGTTCAATCTGGGTCATATCCAGCGGCCTTGAAGTAGTTGGCGCATTCTGCCGCCGTGAAGCGAGGTATCAATGCGCCGACCGCATCCCATAGGGCATCGATCTTCCGCTCGGCTCGACCCCGCAGCATGGCTTTCAGCTTCGAGAATGCGTTCTCGATCGGATTGAAGTCTGGGCTATAGGGCGGAAGGAACATGAGCTTGGCGCCGGCACGCTCGATGGCATCGCGTACGCCGGCTGTCTTGTGTGCGGGCAGATTATCCATAATGACCACGTCGCCGATCTCCAGCGTCGGCACCAGCACCTGTTCGACATAAGCAAGGAAGACGTTGCCGTTCATCGCGCCATCGTAGACGAATGGTGCGGTCATTCCGCTGATGCGCAAAGCACCGGTGAAAGTCGTTGTCTTCCAATGGCCGTGCGGCACGCCGGCGCGGCAACGCTCACCTCGCAATGCACGCCCGCGCAGGCGTGACATCTTGGTCGAAAGGCCGGTTTCGTCGATGAAGATCAGCTTCTTTGGATCGAGGTCCAATTGACCATCGAACCAGGCACGCCGGCGCTTCAGGACATCCGGTCGGTCTTGCTCCAGTGCGTGTGCGGTCTTTTTTTAAACGTCCACCCGCGGCCTCGCAGCCAGGCACCAAGTGCGCTGCGACTGATCTTCACCTGCCGCTCCGCGAACAAGCGCTCAACCATCTCATCGAGCGTCACATCCTTACGATCGGCGATCAACGCGACAACGAATTTCTCGTGGGCATCCACGACCGATGGTCGTCGCCAGCCTTGCGGCCGAGGTGTTAACTCGCCCTCTTTCGCTCTCGCGATCCAACGGATCGCTGTCGAAATTCCAACGCCGAAACGAGCTGCAGCCTGTCGGGCCGACATGCCCGACGCAGATGCCTTCAATACCCGTATTCGCAGATCATCGCTCAGGGCTTGTCCCATCATCCACCTCTCCGTTGTGGATGTTGAATCAGCTTCGACCGGCGCCGTCACCTCACAATCGATTCATCGATCGCAGCACATGCTCTAGTTGTTTTTTGCCACCGATATAGCTTGCTGGTGGTGAAACTGGGCGAACCGTTGTGAATGAAAAACCTTCTTGCATTTTTGTTAACCTGTTGAGGCCAGTATGCCCGCGCCCACAAGGGTCGGGGTGTGGCATTTGACCTACCGTCATGCCGGGCGGGTTCGGACGCCAATCTTGAACCGCCGCTTTTCGGTGTTTGTCCACCGATAGCCACCCCGTAAAGGGCGGATTTCCACAACCGCAGAATGCGGATTGACTCTTTTTCAAAATGAGAACATTTTGGGAACATTTGTTTGAAGAGGTATATAAAGAGATCCATGGCAATCAAGTTTACAAGCTCACCCGACCGTCAACCGGAACCCAAAGCGGGGAAAGGGAAAGCTTCTAAAAAGAAATCTGCTAACTCGTCGAAAGAGAATGCAGAGCTTGATCTCAACACCGAGGGAAAGTGAATTGAATGGCAGCTGCTCGACTAATCGTGGTTGCGGCTTTTGATAAAAACGATGACGGTGAACTGATTCCAGCATTTGACCCTATAGCCTTTGAAACAGAAGGCCGTGCGATGAAGTCAGCGCTTGCGCTGGAAGGCAAACATGCAGGGGGCGTAGCATGGAGCAGAGAAGCCGATCCAGACATTGGCGAATATGGACCTCCAGCCATTATTTTCCAATATGGCGAAATTCCCGATATGGAATGAGCCGGATACTCAAACGACAAAAGCCCCGCCTAAGCGGGGCTTTTGTTATTTCTTGTCCTGAGCAAGCACAGCGAGAACCTGATCTAGGCGTGTATTCGTACCCCTTGACGCCTCTCGCGTTTCGTCGCGAAGCTCCCTCACACTGTCCCGCAATTGCTTCACATGATCATCCAGATCAACGCGCCTGACATATTCGTCTCGGACGCGGTTCACGCGTTCATGCAGTTGATTGTCGCCATCCCTTATTGAAGATGACAGAGAACGAAATGTGGCAATGAGAGCGACAGTAAATGTTCCTCCTAACCCTGTAGCAAGTCCGATCAGCCACTTGATATCATCTCCCATTACCTCACACCTCCGCCAGCCCATCATAAAAATCAGCACATCGATCTGTGCGCGCATTCTGTCGATCAAGCGCCTGCCGTTCCCGCTTGAGAACCGATCGAACTTCCGCCCCATCGATTAGCGGCGCATGGTCTTCTTTCTTGCGGCAGTCATCCGGATATGTAGGCAATTGCCGTTCTGCCTGCGCCCGTCCCACTTGTTCAGCCGATTCCTGCAAAAGCTTGTTACTTGCGCAGGAACTCAATGTCATCGCGGTCAAGCAGACAAACCCGCCCCGCATCAGCAAGCCGCTTTTCATAGCCGGCAATCTCCTGTTCTGATTTTTCAACTTGTGCGGCTTCAGCTGCACGAGCGTTGCGCAACTGCACCTGATAGGCTTCGATAACGAGGCCATTGGCGCGCCTGATTAATTTGAGCTGAGCGAGTTCAGCCTTTAACGCGAGTGCCTGAAACTCAGGCACCATCCCTTTCTTCGCCTGCCCCTCAAATGCGGCTCCGATGTAAGGAATGTCCTTCAACACCGGGACGCCGTTGTAATAAATCGATGCAAGCACGATTCCGATTGCAACACCTGCCATCACCTTGATGACGTCGAGGATATGGCTCATTTCAGACCCGCCAGACAAAGTTCAAGCTCGCCGATGCGTTGCGCATCGCCCAGCTCGCGACGCTTGCGCAGCCCTTCCACGACTTTGCCGCCAGCCCGGTTGAATGCTGTCATGGCGTTGCACGCCATACGCCATTGCTTTTCAGTCATGCGCCTTGCGGCGGTCGATTTGCAGGCAGCGCCAGTGCCGATGTTGTATGAGAGATCGAGCATCGACGCTTGCACGCTGATAGGAGCCTGATCAAAGGTCCGGATACATTTGCGAAGCGGCTGTCGAAAATCTGTTTCAAGCCGCTTGATCAGCATTTCCTGACACTGTTTGTCGGTGTAGCTGTCGCCCTTCTTGACGCCCTTGGTTTCCCCCAGGCACACTGTCCATACCTTGCCGAGCTTGTCGTAATAGGCATGGTTTTCCATCCCCTCCCACGGAGCAGTTAGATATGTTGCGGTCAATGCAACCAGACCAAGGGTGGACGCCAAAGCTGCCTTTGCACGTTTACTCATCGCGAAAAACCTTCTGTGATTTGATGCGCATGACAAAGGCCAACACCGTCACGAAGAAGGTGAGAGCTGCAAATGCGCCTGTTGGGATGGGGAAAGCGTCACCCAGATAGGGCAACACGACTTCAAGGCCGGACAAAATTGCAGCGGCCAGCAGCAGACGGATGCTCCACGCATAGCGAAGCACCCGCCTCCAATCGGAGACAAGTTTCATGATTGCTTCCGGTATTAAAAAGCCACCCAGGAGGGCGGCACAGTGATTACGGTTTCAGGGGGTAATAGAAGGCCTAGTACTCTCCGAGATCGCGCTGGGGGGTATCGCCGCTACTACTGCTGCTCTTCTTTTGTTTTTTTCGGGTGTCTTTCCCGGCAGTCCCACCGGGTTGTTTCACTTCCAAAGAAGTCGTGCTGCCACCGCTACGATCTGCCTTGTGGCGGACTGAGGCGATTCTATATTCACCGTCGACGCCAGCACGCGCGCCAGAAAGGATAAAACTGGCTTCGGCCTGCGCTTCCACAGTTAGGTCCAACTCAACACTTCCTTCACCGCCCTCGCGTTCGGCTTCCCGCTTGCGCGCATCGCCCACACTTTCGGCCTGGCTTTCATCGCTCACCGTCGCACGAACGATGTTGGCGGATTCCGGCAAATCGCGATCAAGATTGAACTCGATTTCCTTGGATTTGAATTCGGCTGCCTTGCGGTCGAAATAGCGAACTTTGGCTTTTGTGAATGATCTGCGACCTTTGAAGGGTGCAATATCCCATGAGATGACATTCTCTCCGACTATACCAGTGATGGTCGGTAACTTTGTTCCCGTAGTGGCTTTGCCTTCGCCGCGCTTGGCCATTATGGCCTGATTGCCCCGAACCTTAAAGGTCCCGCCAAACTCGTGAGCGAGCTTCTCTCCAAGGTGCAGAAAGCTTTCCCCATCCGCAGACCAATAGTCGCGACGAATGTTGCCAAAGTCCGGATCAAGCTTGATGGATGATATTCCGGCACGTTTGGCGGCATCATCCATAAATTCCTGCAAGGTTGCATCGTCCTTGTGAAACAAGAGAGGCTGCTTGATCTTGCCTCTGCTATCGAACCCTTTTGCTGTTACGCGCAGGATTCTGCCACCTCCACGCGAGCCAGAAGATCGGGCGCTATCCAGTGTGCCGTTGAACTTTGACACGCCATTCAAAAACACTTCGACGGAAGCGCCGTCTTTGGGCAACTCCACCTGCCCATTCGTATCATCGAATGTCAGGGAGCATGTATCAGATGCGCTGCCATCCTTGTCCGTAATCTCGATATCGATGAGATACGGACGCATTGCACTGGTCATGTCCTTGCCATCGACAACAACTTTCCAGGTGACTTTCCACTGGCTACCCATGGATTACCTATTCAAAAAGGGAAACGACTTGGCGTGATTGGCCGGTTTCTTCAGGTGGAAGGTCAGGCAGTTGCACCAAAGTGCCCAAGGGAATGATCGCGCCGAGAGCGGCGAGATCAGTATTCAGGGCCAACGCCTCCTCAACAAGGATGCGCCCACGCACGCCATAGGCGCGCCATAACAGCAGGTCGAGGGTTATACCTTCGCCCTTGACGGTGATTGACTGCATAGCGTTGTCCTAAAATAGTCCGAAGAGCGAAAGCAGTCCGGTAATTACCTGTTGTCCAGACCCGACATCGGGCTGCACCTTCGTCATGACAATTGTGTGCTTGACGACAAATCCAACGCCTTCGCGGGTAAGACTGGTGTGGTTTTCTGAAATGCGGGTGATGGCAAACCATCCGAGCCGCGTGCCATCACCGCGTTGCAGCGGAAACTTGGTCCCGCTACGGCGCATTTCGTGGGCAATTTCCAGTTCTTCCAATCCGCCAATCTTGGTTGGTAAAAGCTGCCCGGAAAGTGTGATTTCGTCATCGCCTTCCCCGGTAAATTCCTTGCCGGGGAAGGCTCCCATAAGTGGCTTAGATGCGATATCAGCTGAAGCCGATCTTTGCATGTCATCGATACTGAAAGGTCTGGTATCGATAGCCAGCGTTCCAAGCATGTAAAGCATCAGGTCACCCCATATTCGAGATCGGCGTGAATGCCATCAGCCTCCATCCGGAAACGTCTTTGAAGTTCCGCTATGGCCTTCTGGATCAAAGATTCTTCACTCATGCCGGGTGCCGCGTGGATATGCAGCGCACCGATAGAAAGGCCACTTCCACCCCCACCCATGCGGGCATTGCCGCCGTTGGGAATAATGGTGCCGGTACGATTGGCAGTGAAAAGCTCAGGGCCTTTCTCGCCGACCAGATAGGTTCTTCCGCCAACAACGGAGCCACCTGCCGCTTTTGCCCCAGACAATTTAGGAATACCCTGCGCCCACGTTGGCGCATTAGGATTAGACGGTGCGCCTGAGCCCCCGGTAATCCACGGATTGGAAGATGCAGGGCCTGTATTGCCTATCAAGCTGTCGAAGGCTTGCTTGAGCTTCACAGCACCTTCGTAAGCGGATTTGAAACCGCCGACTATGCTACTGATACCGGAGGCGACTGCATTCACGCCTGCTGCAACCGAACCACCAATTGTCTCGCCCCACGAGCGCCACTCACCTGTAGAAGCCTGAAGTGGCCCAAGCAGCCCGGAGATGCTCTCCCATAGGCGCTTTGCCATATCTACAATAGGTTGGAGGATCGGTTGGACCGGAGCAAGCCCAGCCATAAATCCTTCACCGACACCTACCAGCAGTTCCTTGATGCCTTGCCAGTTGTTGTAAATCCACGTACCGGCCATAGCGATACCGACGACAATCGCTCCGATGCCAGTTCCGATCAAAGCGAATTTGAGAGCTCTCAGCGCTGTAGAAACATACCTAAGGGGATTAATTAATCCAATTAGCGAGCGCCCCATTATGGCAAGTGCAGTGCCATTCCCGGCAATTGAAGCTGCTGCAGCGTAGCCAATCATGGCGGTGCGGAGCGCCCGTAGGGATGCTGTGACAGGCGTGAAAACAAAAGCCAATCCAGCAAGCACCAGACGCAACGATCTCAATGCAATGATGCCACCCGTAATAATTCCCCCCTTCATCCAAAGCAGGCTGAATTGAGTGGCGATTGCAGCCACTCGAAGAGCGATCAGCGCTGCCGTCGTCGCAATGACAGCACGGGTAAGGGCGGGATGTGCCTCGGCAAATTCTGCCATGCGATTGACGATTGGCACGATCACATCACTGAGATCGTTTAAAGCTGGGAGGAGGGCCGAACCAATAGCAAGGCTGATATTCTCCATCGCGATGCGAAATCGCTTGCCAGCAATGGCACTCGTCTTGAGGCGTCGATCATAATCCTCCTGAACGACACCTTGCGCCTTCATTGCCTCTTCGCGAATCCGGCGATATTCCTGCATGTTCTGAATGAGTGGGCGTAAACCCTGCTGCACCTGAGCATCTTGGAAGAGGTCGCCGAGCTTACCTAGGTCTCCCTTCAAAGTGCGATTGGTGATTTCAGCGATTGCCTCAATTGGAGTGAGGCCTTTTTCTGCAGCCTTCTTCATCTCCCTTTCGAGATTAACGCCCATCTTGGCAAAAGATTTGCGGGTCAATGGTGCATTGATCTTCTGAAGGACGTTTGAGAGATTGGTCGCAGCAGATGCACTGTCGCCTGTGCCTTTCCGCACAATTTGCAATGCGGCGGATAGATCGGCAACTGCAGGTACACCCTTTTGACCAAGTGCCTGATAGCCCGCGCCAAGCGTGGGGAAATATTTGGCCATGTCTTTCAGTTCGAAAGCACCGGCTTTACCTGCCTGCGCCATGGCATCCAGAGCGTTCCCAAACTGGTTGGCCGGCACCTTCAGATTATCGAGTGCCGCATAACCAGCCTGTGACAAGTCGGCGATCTCGGCATTGTAAGCGGTTGCCGCTCGTCCAATATCAGGCAACAAGCCAAGCGCGTCTTCACGGCTCGCACCCATGCCAGCTAAAATGTCCATACCATCCGCCATGTCAGCAGCTGATTGAGTGGTATCGCTGGCGACCTTACGAATTTCCTTACCCAGTTGAGGCAACGCAGAAATTGGGGCTTCAATTTTTTGGGCGATATCTTCCAGTTTTGTTTCAAATTCTGCTGCAGCTTCCGCTGGGGCTTTAAGGGCACGATAGAGTCCGTATCCGACCGCAGTGGCTTCGACCATTCTTCCGCGCATCTCATCCAGACGCCGCGAATTATTGGCCTGTATATTCTGAAGGCGCGTCATGGCACCTTCAATAGCCCGCGACGGGCGCGAGAAACGGTCGAGTAACTCGATAACGAGTGACGATGTGACTACACCCATTGCGGCACCATCTTCTTATTTTTGTGGATTTTCAGACCGTACGACGCGGGCAAGACTGCTGGAGTAATCCAGCAGCTTGTCAACTTCCCACTCTTCTATCTGGTCAATCGGAGTATGCAGGTGGCGGGCTACAGCCGTCAGGATGTCTCGCCAAGCGACGGTTTTTTCTCCGTATCCATCTTGGCGTTCGCTGACTTTCCCATAAGGGGGGTTACCTTCTCGCCGATGGTTTCGATATCTTCGATGTCGAGTTCTTCGATCACTTCCACATCGACTTCAGCGAGGGCGGCAAAAACAAGAAACCCGGCTTTGGCCTTATTTTCTTCACCCTCAGCCACAAGCGTGTCTTTGGCCTTCATGCGACGGAAAGTCAGCTCTCTAATTTCCTGATCATTGTGAGTGATGGGATATTCCAGTGGGACGGTTACGGTCGTTACCTTGGCCATGATTATTCCTGACTATACAAAGGATGATTGCCTATGCGCCAAGCGCGCGACGAACGTCGGAAAAGATGTCCTTGCCGCCGGTGCGCAGAACTCGTTCCCAGAAATCGACGTAGAAAAGCTCTTCACCGTTGAGATGAAATTCGTAGTGTGTGACTTCTTTAAAGGCATGATTGCAGCCTACGAAATCTTCCGGGCTTCCTTCATCAGGCGTCCATTCAACGATGGCCCCTTCGATGATGGCGCGCGATGGCACAGTCTTACCCGTCTTCTTATCCTTGACGGCTCCCGCGAAAACCCACCGGCTCACCTCGCCAAGGTCACGGAATACGTCTGTGTCGAAGCCTTTGATTTCCATCGCCGGTTCCGGTGCCTCAATGCGGGGCAAGGCGAAATCGGCGCTCATGATACCGCCGCCTGGATTGTGGTTGGCGGTAAAGAATTTGAGCGGGGGGATCGTGAGTTTGGAAATGGTATTGGCACGGGATGTGCCGGCTTCTTCGGCACGGCGTGCGTCGACGGCCACCATCATATACAGCGTTTGCATGATAGTTCCCTTCAAGAATGGAATGATTGAGTGTCAGGCGGTAGCGTTCAGCCGTGCGATGATTTCAGCGACAAGGCCTTCAACCGCAGGTCGGTAGCGGCGCACTTCATGGTTGGCGACCTTGAAGGCTGGGGCAGGTTCAATGCCAATGTTCACTGTGAGGTGACCGAGGCGAATTTGCTCAGGGCTGTTTTTGTCGGCGATAAATTTCACCTCGAAGCCCAGAATGTCGTCATCAACCTTATGGTCTCGCAACATGAACTTCTGCGAATTCAGCCATGCTTCCGCCGTGTCGGCTGTGATTTTCGGGCCAAGGAATTGGCGGGTAATCTGCGCCAACTTGACCGTCAGGTAATCTGCACCGCGCACCTGATGGATTTGCTTCCAAAGTTCACCAGTATCGGTGTTGTCAGTGCCGATGAAAACGAAACCACCGTCAGCAATTGCACCGTCAACGCCGGTTTCCCCTCGCGCAACAATCGAAACATTGCCCTCTAGCATCTGCTGGCCTTCAGTCGAGCCGTCAAAGAGCGAGAAATTAATGTTGCGAGAAAGACCCGCCAGCCCTTGAATTGGCCGGTTTGCAATAGGGTCGAATGGCTTTCCCCCATGCTGGTTGTCAACAGATGCAAACAGACCTGCAACGCGCGGACCCATTGGCCGAGTGACAATGTTGGTTCCCTCGTAAACCCGCGCTGCCACACCAATCGGCATAAGGCGCTGTGAGTTCATCGTCTCGCGGGCCGATACCGCAAGTGCTGCTGATGTGTCATCAACGTCGACGGGGGCGATGGCGAGAAGCCGCTCACAGGCGGAAGGCAGGGCCGCGACAACAGGATTGACCGTATCGGCGTCCAGACGCCATGCCGTTCGACCAGCCCAGATAATGCGAGGTGTTGAGTTTACTGCAGAAGGAATTTCAGAAACGCTACCCAGACATTCTGCGATTGCGGCAGACGTGGCCGCAACGTCAGCGCCTTCCTTGATACGAAAGATTGTCACGTCAGCACCGGAGTTCAGCCCGGTAAGCTGTGCATTGATGCCCTTTACAGCGTCGGCAAGATAGCCTGCACCAAGCGCCTCAACAGCATCTCTATTGCTTGTTGAAATGCGAATGGGCGTATCGACTGGATATTCAGTAGCCGACGCATCGTCCGATGTTTCAATGAGCAGTATTTTCGAAAAATCTGCGCCGAGTACGGGCAACGGCTCATCATTAGGCCGAGTGAAAGTCATGCCGAAAGTCGGTGTCGACATCGGGTTAGCTCCTTTGAATTTTAAGGTAGGCCTCGCCACAGGCTGATTTCGGCAAGAAAAAGCCCAGCGCGATGGCTGGGCTTGGAGACAAAAAAACCGCCCGAAGGCGGTTGTTGTTTAGAGTTTGTAGGCTTCTCGCCAGAAGTCGTCTTTTTGCTCGACAGACCAGCCTAGCGAGAGGCGAACTGTCTCGCTTAATGGATGCAGGCAATTGAAGTTCTGTGCGCCGATAATGAACATTTGCGCTTCGTATTGGTCATTATCGGTTGGAAGCTGGTCAATAATCGCTTGCAGGGGCGCGGGGATCGTACCGCTTTGGAGGGCCGCAAGTGATTCCTGTCGTGTGATGATTTCAAGCACCGCGAGATACTGGAAGAACTGGCGGCGGCTGATTTCGTCGGGAACCGGCTCCGGTTGCGGTTCCGGCTCCTGATAATCGAAGATCGGTCCATATTTGCCGAGATCGGCATCCGCCCAAATCTGACGACCAACTTCCGTATCATAATTTGCATGAATACAAATCGGGATCACGCCGAGGTCAGATGTTTTGACCGTACCGCCGAGCAGAGTGTGATCAGGGTCCAGCCATTTGAGGGCCAAAACGTCGATGACTTTCATTTAACCGATCCTTTTGACTAGCCCGGCGGCGCCTTGAGTTATCGGACCGGAAACCGCGCGCCAAGTTCCATAGTTAATTTGCCCCCCAGATGAACCAGCCACCGTATTAGAATAATACAACGCGGCTCCGTTGCGATCCGCGCCAATTCCAATGGTTTCGTTTCCGGTAGGACGAGCCAAGGTGTAGCCACCTACGGGAATATTCTCGGCGAGCAAATACTCTTGGGTTCGCCAGTAGGCGCGGTCGTTAATGTAATTTTGGACATCGCCTAGCGTCCAGCCGTTACTTCCCAGCCTATCCGCATAACCCGCGCCGTTCGCCCAGTTGACGTTGAAGTTTGCGGGGTTCCAGACATACATTTGCCCGCCATCGTTTCCGCCCCAAAGCCAAGACGGTTGCCCTGTCTGACCATTCCAATTGAATGTCATTTTGCCGCCATCGGCACGACGCGGAAAGGCAAACGCTCCCAAGAGGGTATTGCTTGAGTTCAAGTAATCGAACAACCAGACGCCGCCGGTTCCCCAACGCGTTCCCTTGATATTGCCGTCTGTCGCAATTTGAGCGCCCCCGGCTTCGATGCCCGCCGATGAACGAAAAACGCCGTCATACCCGAAAGAGAAAAATTTCGTGTTATTCCCGGTCGCGTCGTCAACGTGGATATTGAAGCCCAGTTCGGTATCGTTGGGGGCGTAAAGCGCCGCCATTCGCGTGCCGTCCGCGCGCAAAAACCGAATAACCTTATTCACAGAGTTTTGCAGTTGAAGCGCCCCGGACAACGTTCCGCCTACGAGGGGCAGATAATTCATCGCGGGCAATTGCCCTACGGGCACCTTACCGCCACCATCAAGCGAGGCCACGCCATCGGCCTTGCCTTTGTCGACAATGCCGAGCGCGTCAAGGTTCGAACGTCCCTGCGTTTTCTGCGCGAGCGAGAACGACTGTGCGGCATCAACACGGATGCGAAGTGCAAGCGCATTGCTGACGGTTGTTGCAAACTGCGGATCATTACCGAGCGCTTCGGCAAGTTCCTTAAGTGTGTCGAGTGCCGCGCCGGAACCGTTGACTAGATCGCTTACGGCTTGCTGAATGGCGGCGGCAACTTCTGTTGCCGTCATTCCGTCTGTAATGCCATACCCGCCAAGAGTGGTAGGTCTTTCCAGCAAGTCCACAAACTTATGCTTATGCGTCGAAAGCGCCGTTTCAGCAGACTTGAGCTTGGCATCTATCGCGATGAGAGAGGTCGCAATTTTTGCGACCTCCTCCATCTGGTTGCCTCTAGGCGACGGCAAAGGCCAATCATAATTTGCCGTGTTAGCCATCTATCACACCTTTGAAAGTAACATGCGAACGGCCGAGATTTCCGGCCGCGCCGCAGGCGTGCCGGTAATCGTGATCAGCGTTCGCGCGTCGAGGTTTGCCGCCGGATAGGCGGATCGGATGAAAGTTTGCTCGACAAGGCCGTCGCCGAGTTGGGTGGCACTGGAGACCGGGATATTCGGATAATCATCCGGCATTCCGATTTGAACCGTTGCCGATGATCCCGCAGGCAATCGCGCATCCAGAGTTACGAGAACGCGGTTTGTATCTGCGGCATCTATTGCGCGAGTTGCATAGTTCGCGGTCGGCTGTAGTTCGCCCTCGATAATCTGGATATCGGGGAACAAAAACGGCGTTACGCGTTCCGTGCCACGCAAGATCGCCTCGACTTGAATATCCTCGTTCTGGATATACTCGTCGAACCGGATCGTTTGCGAAGGCGCTGTCGTGATGGTTTCGCCACTCGGTCGGCGCAGTCTGATAGACACATCGACCGAAGGATCGGGGTATTCAACACCGGCGCGAATAATCACGTCGGACATTTTATTCGCTTTGAATGTGCCGATAGGGATAACCCTTTCAACGGGATCAAAGCGACAGCCGATCATTTCAAACCAAAGGTCCGCTTCATTGTGAACCGTCCATGTCGAAGCGTTCGACGAGGACAGGAGCACGCCGACGGTAAAAGGCTGCTCGGAAATAACCGCCTGCGTATCGAGATCGATCTTGCCAATCTCGGCAACGAACAAGGAATGTTCGGCATCGTCTGTCAGGGCTACGAAAGCAAACTCCCGACCGCCTTGCAGGAAGACAGGGAAATTGAAACGAGCCGTAAAGACTTCTCCTTCCACCAAATCGGTGCCGGGGACAAACGCTTCGGCCAGAACCGTTTGCGTTGGCATTCCGACTTCAACCGTCCGAAGCTGTACAGCAATCGAATTGCTTCGAGAGCCGATCTTTGCGCACATCAAGCGGATGCTCGACAAGCACCACGATTGAGCGAGCGTGAACGTCTGTGCAAGCGGATCGTGACCGCCACCGCCGTCGCTTCCTTCTCTACGAACGATGGGGGTCGAGTTGTTCGCAGCAACATTCGTTACGTTGGTGACGTTCGTCACATTGTTGATAACGGTGTTGTTAACGACCGGCTGCGGCATCGTTTCGGTCGTCGTTTCGAGTGACGACGTTAAACGGTATTCCTCGACCGTGATCGAGCCGCGCCCGACATAGGTGCAACCCGCTTCCGTGCCGACCGAACCTTCGAAATAGATCGACTTGGAACCAGCCGGGATATTCGGCGGTGTTGTAAAGTGCCCTGTTATGACGCCGTCTTCATCGGCAGGGCCGGACACTATCGGAGTGACTTCAACGCCATCGAACTCGACCACCATCAAAGTTTCACCTTCGATGAAGCCTTCCAGCCGGAAATTAACGTCGCGCTGCCGGATGAATTCAGCATTGACGACGCGCTCGCTGACTTTCTCGACCTTTTGTTCAAGCGAGATACCGCTGATGAACTCGCCTTCATTGGCCTCGAAAGCCTGTGTTTCCGGTGAAGTCCAAACCGTCTGTTTGTCTGTCCAAACGTCCGTTGACGGCTCAATGCTTGCGCGCCCTGGCATCGGGGTAAACGTCTGATATGGATTGATCTTCATTGCCTTGCTTCGCCGTGGCTGGCGAATGACTGCAACTTCGGAAAACTCCAGATGACGGATACCCACAAAGGCTGGGAACTCATGCAGACGGGCATAAATCGGCAACGTCATTTTGCCGCCGAATACCGCTGCCGTCTGCGCTATGCCCTGATCACGCATCGCATCATTGCGAAGCGGATCGACGAACAGCCCGCGCTTTGCACCGACGTCTCGCGCAGACACGTCATTCTTTAGACGTTCCTGCGCGACGAGATCGTATAAATCGAGCAACATCGTGCGAATGTCCTGAATTTCGCTATAGGGCACGTTGCGAACGCCGGTGCTTTCAACGAATGGCTTTTGTCCCCATTCGTTCGATATGCGTGCAAGCTCGATCATGCTGTCCGATACAATCGGAGGGCGCGGACGCGACACGGCAGATGTGCCGGTCACGTAGACCATTGATCCGGTCGTATCCATGCAAACGGCATCAATACGCGGGAGCTTGTAGGCATAATCGATCAGAACGTTCGTATCCTTGGCCGCCCCCGTCACTTTGACAGTGTCGCGCGTAACCTCGTCGGGCTGGATATTCTCGTTGTACCGATACTTGACTGTATAGGTCGAACCGGGAGCGGGTTCCGCTCCGGAGGGCGACCAGTCGATTTGCCCTTGAGAAAGCAACCAGCTTGCAGGCGACGTGTAAACGGTGCTGTCCTGCTTGATTTCGAGGATCGCCGTTACCGAAGGATGCGCGAGAGGATCGACAGCGCCGGAGAACGGCCCATGCAGAACGCTTTCGGTGATTTCCTTTTCAACCGTGACGCGCCGGACGTTATCGATTGGCGCTTTCGATACCTTGAAAGTCTGTGTGCCGCCGGTCGCCTCGGTAAATGGATGCGGTTCGGCGTCGACATTGCGCAGGTCCGGCTTTTCCTCGACCTCGAATGGCAACGACTGACGTCGGCTGATGCGTCGACCGTTGACGTAAGCAGTTCCTTCGGAAACAGAGAAGCCCTGTTTTCCGTTGGCTTTCGGGCCGAGTGCTGTGATTAGAAAACCATCGTAAACGTAAGAGCCGTTGCTCTCGCGTGAATAGCCTTCAATTGCCTTGTAGATTTCCGAGAAGTCAACGTTCGTCGACGTCGTGAGAATAACGCCGTCGCGCACCTGATAAACGGAAACGAGAGGCTTCGGGTCGCCGTCCTGTGAGTGGCCCCACAGGACGGTTATCTCAACCCGGCTCGGACCTTCTTCCATGTAAGCTTCGGTGCCGGGGATCGAGCCTTTCAAATCCACGTCGACGACGTCGGTTATCAAGACTTCCATGCTCCGGACACCGATAGTTAGGTCGCCTTTATTAGGAAGAACAAAGGTTGCATCGGGCACGTCGTGGACGATGCCCTCAATATAGATCGGGCACGCTGGCAGACGGACGCGGATATGATTGTCGTCTTCGATTTCGACGACGGGGTCTTGCCCATCCATCACGCGACCATCTTGCAGGATATAATCAAAGCCCCTGCGCATATGGTCGATATTCATCGACTGCATTTCGTTCAAGTCGGCGGATTGAAGATAAATGCCCTTCATATCCCTGCCGACGTCTTGAAATGCGATCGCGTGACGGCGGAGAGAGCGATCGAACCTATCGCCGTAACCGGCGCGTTTAATGATGCTGCTCATGGCACCTCACATTGTCAGGATGAAAGTGAACGTCTGTCCGATTGAGCCGTCGCGAACGATCGGCGAAAACCGATCGACCTCGATCATCTTGCCAAGGTCCACAACGTCAGCGACAGGGATAAACATTTGACCGCCGGGGACGCTTTCGGCCAACTTGGTTCCGACAAACATGCCGGTTTCTCGCAACGTGTTGCTACTCGCGTCGTCGAGATCGAGTTGAAACCGCAGGAATACAAAGCCGGTTGGGTCGGCGCTTTGCGAAAACTTTGCGCCGTCAGCCATGACAATGTCGCCGTCAGGGTCCGGCACCACGAAATACTTATCCCGCGTACGCGTAACACCGACCGGGCTTTCCAGATTGGAAAGGACAGACCAAACAGCATCTTGCGCGGACTGCTCTTCGGGCGTTGTCGGGCGGGGCTGGTCGTCCCATTCTGGCAAACCTTCCCCGACCGCGAGAAAGAGCGTCATATCGTAAAGCGCTTTCGCCAATGCGACGCGCCCGTCTTGGGTAAAGACAGCCATTATTCTGATCCTGTTTGGACACGCGGCACCGGAGCGCCGAAAGGTTGATGAACAAACGGCGCATTCTGGAATGCGACCGTTGCGCGGTTGCGGTACTCGACCCGAACCGCAGCCAGTGAGGCAAATCGCGCTGAAAGCTGATTGGTCGGAATGTTCGCTCGAACAGTTCGAACCATTTCGACGTTCTGAATATCTTTGACGACGACGCGTCCGCCGGTCGGAACAACAATTTGCTTCCTGTGATTGACGCGGATCGAAACGACAGGCCCGCCGGGTTCCTTCCGGGTGCCCGACCAAGTGTTGAGGCCAGCGTCACCGTTGAGCCGATGCTCATTCAGGCGAAAAGCTCGCACGTCCCAACCGGCGGTCATTCTCGCGAATTCCGACCGGAGAGGTTTTGACGACATTACTAAGCGCGTCATAGGCCGGAGAAACTGCGTATTGCTCGGCTCAAACGGTAGGTGGATTTGAAACCACCACCACTTGCGCGCCGTTGCAGGAAACTCCTCAATATCACCATCGTGGTTTATCCAGCGCAGAGCCTTGTGCACCGCTGCTGGCGTGCCGATCAGCCGTTGCCACTGGATGCCCTCCCGAAGAGTGGACCGAAGATCGGGTAAAAAGTCGGCAATTTCATTAAGCCCATATTCTGCAATCAGATACGGCACGACTGAATCGGGGGGATTGAACTTGAATCCCCGCAGCGCCTCAACTCCCGGCAGAAGCACGGGAAGGTTATCCAGCGACTCAGAAAGTACTCTTTCCAAGGGTGTCGGCGCAGCATCGTCGCCGAGGAGATGCTGCCGATCCATCAATAATCCCGTCCTCTATAATTGAGTTTGATTGTGCCGAGCGAAATGGCCACACCGGGAGGTGCAATCTCGGATTTGGTGGGGGACAGAATATCGACACGCTTCACGCCGGAAACGTGAAGTCGTGATTCTATCCATGAGGGTTCGAGGTCAAATCCGATTTCGGATTCTATAAGCCATGCTTGGCGTAACACGTCAGGAAGTGCATCAAGAATACCAAAGGCAGCGTCAGGCAGCAGCCAGATATCGGCTTCTACATCAGTGCCAGTTGCTACGGCTGGTTCTATGATCAAGGTGTCATTCAGCAGCCGCACATGCTCGCTCATGACTTCGGCTGTTACCGCGTCAATCATGGCCTGATCTGGGATGCCGCCATTTTCGCGCGAAAGAACCGCTATATGGATGATGGGCCAGAATGCCTCGCGATAGACTTTTACACTGCGGATTCTGACATCGGCACGCCGTGCAGCGGCTTCATACCAATAGGCGCTACCACCCGGAGATCGGCCCTTAATTTCGATGATAAGACGCGACCGGAAAGCTTCGTCTGTTTCTCCGTCAAGTCTGTAAACATCATAAAACGCGCCGAGATGGTCGAGATCACTTCGCAAGGCAAAGGCAAGCAGATTGGCCTTGGCTGCATCATTGATCGCTGCGCGCAGCCCGACTTCACGATATGAATCTGCAAGGTGAACGGTCTTGAGGATATCCGTTTCCAGATGCCCGACATTGTAGTCGATACCTGCAGCAACGAAACGCTGGCGCAAATCGTCCATGCGCTCTGCAAGGATCGTTTCGTAATAGAATGTCTTGATAACTTCGGGCGGCGGCAGGCTGGAAAAATCGAAAGCGATTGTGCTCATATCGGTTTCACCACTACCTTTCCCGAAGATATCGAAAGTCCAAATGAAACGACCCGTTCAACAGTCGTATCCCCAAGATGTCCGCGCGGTCGAAAGTCAGCGAGAATTTGAAAACCTGCGCGTCCGGCCCTGATTTCGTCGACGCTGCCTGTCACAATGACACGCCGGACCTGAAACCTTGGCTCCCAGAGGTCTATCGCTGTTGCAATCAGAGACTGGAAAGCGGCGAACAGGTTAGGCGTCATCTTGCGACCAAGTAATTCGACGACGCCGGCACCAAACTCGCGGCGCATAATCAAAGAGCCGATGCGCCTCATTAGTATCACTTCAACACCCTGATACGCAGATTCCAGATTACCGATCGGCAATCCTGTGTGGCGACTAATTCCTACCATCTTGGCTGCCTTCGCCATCACTTGCGCGTGGCTTTGCGCCGGATGGCTCTATCCGCCCAAGATCGAGATCAAAGCGGGCCTCTGCATCAGATAGGTTTACTTTACGAGTTGCAGGCACACGTGCGCCGTTCACCCACTCAACGCCCGGACGGACGCGATAGGATTTCGTGGTCATTTCTCTACCCTTAATTTGATGGAGGGTCGGTGTCTTGCCTGCCGCGCTCTACGCCCCCATGAACATGGGTGTCGCCGATATCGACTTCGTTGTGTCGGACATGCCCACCCTTGAAGTCGACGTTGCCATTGACGACAAAATCACCATCGATAGTCACAACACCATCTTTGACAGTGGCAGTGATGCCGAATGCCTTGAACACATTGGCCAGTAAGTCACTGCTTGGCGGTTGGTTGCTGTCCGAAAATCCACCCCGGATAAGCAATCCTTGTCGTGGGTCGCCATTGGGATTGATCATTCCGACTGTCTGTCCCAAAGAAAGAGGCATCCAGGTACTGGAGTTTCCGCCCGATTCCGGGTGCGGATACCAAGGTGATAGAAACGGCTGGCCGTTTTCATCTTCTCCGAATTTGATACGATACCCTTTTTGGGCGTCAATAGCCGCAACAGGGCCGACTTTGAGAGATTTGCCGAAAGCGTTTTTCAGCATTTCTATGTCGATTTTCATGCCAAGAAGATCGCGGATCATTATGGCACCTCGAGTGTCGGTGAAATCCCCTCAAAACTTATCGTACTGCTCGACCATGCAGGCGTTTCACGGTTCACGTCCGAAGATAGTGGTCCCAAACCAAGCGCAAGTAATTCCTGCGCTGTCAGACCGTGAACCTGCTGCAACCGTTCCCACGGCTCACGTTCGCCAGTGATTATCGCTTCGATAAAGGTTGCCTTTTTCTGCAGGCTCTTATCGTTGCTGGCTTTTGCCATGGTGATAAACCGGGCAAACGGTGCGTCGGGATCTAGCGCTCGCTGCGGTTCGGGATCATCAATCAGGTCGACAGTAATTTTTGTCTGGTGCGCGGCAAGGCGTACACCTTCGCTGACATTCCCGATCCGCCCACGTTCAAGAGAGACGGTTCGGTAGATGAAGCTTAGAAAAATCTGTCCCCAATCATTGTTAGGGTCAGTCAAAGCCTGCGCGATTTCCCGCGAAATCAGATCAAGAGTAAATTCAAAATTGCCATCTGTGTCCGGGATACCTATTTCGGGCATCTCAGCCGTCCCATCTTGGGGGCTGGTAACGAGCATCTTGGCAGTAACCCCTGTTTCAAACAAAAGTTCTGTTCGGCCATTTAATAGCAAAGCACGAAGTTCGTTGTCTCCGACTTGTGCTTTACCTGCATCAGTATAAACGGCAATAAAATAACTGTCGGATTCGATACCGATCTTTCCGGTTCCATCGTTGTCGATGATACCTATTTCGCTATCAAGAACATTATTCTGCGCGCGAGTTCGGCCTTTGAGAGCTTCGACGCCGGCAGCACGTAACGCGATACGGGCAAGGCTCATAATCAGACATTCCCTGTTTTCCCGGCTGTAAATTCACCGAGAGCGGCATAAAGGCGACGATGAGAACGCGGGTCTACAAACTGCACTTCGAAGAATGGAGTATCGGGCCGAGCGATAGCACACACACGATAACCCTTATGCAGTTCGATATCCGGATATCTTGAGCGGTCAATTGCGATTGCCGCCTTGCCAGCGGCAAGTTTGATATTCCAATCGCTATTGTTCCCACCATCGGGCTGTAAAGATGTGCGATCCTCGGTACGGAGAACGGCCTCAATTTCAAACGGAAACTGGCCTGAGATTGTTTGGCCGTGCTTAAGTGGAAAAATGCGAAGCGACTCTGCGAATTCCGCATCTACCGCTTCATAGAGTGCAGCCCGGTGTTCATCAAAACGTGAAGAATTCATTTTGACTTTCCGTCACCATCGATTTTCAGCGTTTCCTGCTGCTGGACTGGTGGCTTCGTTGTTTCGGCCAATTGTTCGGTGAGCGTTGCAACGTTCTTGCGTTCCGCTTCCAGTTCCTTGCCAAGTTTCTCGCGTTCGTCGGCAAGTAACTTGTTGGCGTCCTTCAGGTCTCCCTGCAGCGAGCCAATCTCGCCAGATAGCTTGACCTTGTCCGATTCCAGCGCGGAAATCTTCTTGTCGGCTTCATCCAGATCGGCAGTCAGCTTTTCGTTCTCGGAGGCGAGCTGGGTGATTTGCTCATTGAACGCTTCCAACGCTTCCGCATCCGCACGCGTGGTTTTGGCATCCTTTGCCGCCGATTCGGCGTCTGCCTTCTTCCGCTTCTCTGCCTCGACAAAATCATAGGCGATGCGGTCGGAAATCAGATGGTCTCCATAAACCTTCGGCACCTCGATAGGCTCATGGGGGAGAACGGAGATATTCTTGTCCTCGTCCAGAACCCGTGCGGGAATAATACCGCCGTGCGGGAACGCAACGACAATAGTCGATTTCTTTGACATAGAGGGTTCCTCATGAACACTTCGGCCCGCTTCAATTGGCGCGGGCCTGTGTAAATTGTGCTGGTTAGAGGGTGATCTTGCGCAGAGCGCCGGGCTTGGTGCACAGCGAGATCGGATTCGATTGCACTTCGATATCGACACCTTTGTCGTTGCGCATTGGAATCTGTTTCATGTAGCGCGGCAGACCCTTGGTATTGACCGTCTCCATGTAATCAGCCGGAGCAAAACGAGTGATAAAGAGGCCAGGCGCTCCAATTGGAGTAACGCGACCCTCGTCATGGTCGATATAAGCTGCCTTATTATTGGCTGTCGCACGCGAACCCGTTTTGTAACGCTCGAAAACGAATTTGCCGATTGTGAACTTGTCGGGGATCGCTTCGCGAAGCTGCCCAGCACCATTGGTAGCGAGGAAAGTTTCTCTAACGCGCTTATGCCCCCAAAGCTTGAGGTGGAGATTGCGCCCGGTCCAAACATGAAAATGGTCATAGAAGCCGTCAAGGTCATCTTCGATGGACCAAGCAACTTCCTTTTCCAAAATCTCATCGACCTTGGCGGCGTCGTTATTCAAATCAAGCGACACTGGAGCCGGGACGGCTATGCCGAACCGGTTATAAAGATTGTGCAGCACGCGTCCCGATTTTGAGGTCACGATGCCCTTGATCGCACCGACACGCTGATGTTCAAGCGTCATGTCGAGGTCGAGCAAGTGCCTGTCGACTTTACTCATGACGCGATCAGTTACCTGTTCGACGTCGCTTTCAGTACCGAACGCGCGGACGTTTTGAACTTCGTCTGCTTTAACAGAGTCGTTCCGCTCGTAATGGTCCACATTAAACGGGATCAGATTGCGGTCCTCGCCGGTAGCAGTTTCACCCGGTCCGCCGCGTTCAGTCGGTTCAACAAGGCTTAGCGAGCCGTCGCGTTCCTCGACCGAAACAATCGTTGTGGTGACGCCATCTTCTTCGAACATACCGGAAGCGCCGATCTGACCGGGGCGGTAAGGTTGATTGTTGACGGTTGCGGTCAGCGTCTGCACCGAAAACGCGTCATCGTTGAAAATATCAAGTCCTGGCATGTGGGAATCTCCTTAGCGGGCCTTGATATGAACGGCGCGCAACTGTTCGAGTTTTGCCGCCTGCTTGGCAGCGTCGTTGACTGAAGCGTCGAACACCAGCAGCGAAGTTTTCACCTCGGCGTGCACATTGATGATGACGGCTTCTTCATCGTTGTCGGTGGCGTCAACGGCATAGCAAAGGATAGCCTTTGCTGTTTCAGCCCCTTCCTTCCCAGCAACTTCGGCGGCGGGAGAGGGGATGAAGCTGCCCTTCGTGGCAGTCAGCTCACCGAGAACGGTGCCGGGCTTCAGCTTGCCAGTGCCAGCCGGGATTTTCGCGACATCGCGCGAGATATGACCGTCGCCTTCATGCAGAATGAATTCGAGCGGGCGCGGACCCATAACCTTGTTTTCCATGGGTGGATTCTCCTACTTGGCCGCTTGACGGCGGGAGGCGTAAATCTCGCCGGTGTTGATCTTGGCAGTCGGCGTTCCCTGCTTGCGCGGAGGCTGCGGTTGCGACTGGCCCGAAGCCAACATGCGACGCTGCTCATAATCCTGAGCCGGGTCAGGTTCGGGCTGGCCTCCGGCTTCCGCCTTTGGAGCGACCGTCAATGCCGTGATGGCATCTTCTGCTGACATGGTGGTGTCGTAGGCAAAATGGCCTGCAAGCTGTTCACGCCCCGCTGCTTCGGGGCTGGTCATGATCGCCTTGATCCGCTCCTTGGTTGCCTTCTCGGCATTGGCGGTTGCAGTGGCGATATCGGCGGGTGCTGGGCCCGCCTGTGGCTTTTCAGTCATATCGTCTTCCTCCTGACTGGTTGGCGCGCCGGCGGGTGCAGACGCGGTCATCTCACGGTCGAGTGACCATGAATTCGTCTTTGCCATTCGCTTCAGACGGGCTGGAGCGTTGGCATAAATGCGGTAATCAAAAGCGGAATACGCGACAGCTTTGAGCTTCTCTGTCTCTGTCGCAAAGCCTCGGGCGACAGCCTCCTCGCCTGTAAGCCAGATTTCCTTGCGCATATCGGCGCGGATGGTTTCTGTATCCTCACCCGTGCGCTCGGCGTAAATGTCCGCCATCAGGTCGCCCAGCTTGTTGAGAAAGCCTACGGCGGCTTCGTGGTCATCGGCGTTGCCGTAAGTGACCGAGGCCGGATCGTGGATCATCATCATAGAGCCGGTTCGCATAATGCGTTCTTCGCCGGCCATGGCGATGACGGACGCAGCCGAACCGGCGAAGGCATCGACAACGACAGTGACCTTGCCTTTATGTCCGACGAGTGCGTTGTAGATAGCTACACCGTCATAGACGTAACCGCCTGCCGAATTGATGCGGACGGTGATGTCAGTGTCGCGTCCAACTTCGGCAAGTGCCGCGAGGACATCCTGCGCCGTAAAGCCTTCATCCCAAAAGTTATCGCCGACGAACCCGTAGAGCACGAGTTCGCCGTCTTGAAGAACGGGCATTGTGGAATCTCCTGTTAGGTCAGCAGAAGCGTATGCGCTTCGCGAAACGGCGGCGTGTGCCGCCGGTGATGCTCTGGCACTCCGCTGTTAGGCGCTCAATTTCCTTATCGAGCGCGCTGATATTGGCTTTGCCATAACGAACTTCGTCATCGCCATAACGAACAACTTCTGTCTGGCCACCGGCAATAATCTGAATGCGCAACCCGCGAAGCTTTTTCGCGGCGGTGCATGGGTCATCCAGATTGACTTCTGTTTTGCGGATTCTGACGTTTGTCATGCAGCTTTCTTTCCGCTCTTTGCTGGCTCAGGGTCATCATCGGGAAGCGGTTGTTGATAAGGGCGCTCATAGGGTGAGCGCATTCCAGCTTTGACATAACGATTATGTTCTCGCTCCTGCTGATCGAACAGTTCGTCAGGATCAATGCCTTTCACACCGCATTCCATGGCAACACTGGAAGTGCCGTTAGAAATGCGCTCCGATACAGCACGTTCACTTTTATAGTCATCAGCAGTTGGCGCGGCAGGGCCGTACCACAGTGCCCACGTGAATTTGTCTCGATTGGCAGCGAAGACATCGTAGCTGATTTTGAGCTTGATGCGTCCTTCGCCGACTTCCTCATCCAACCAGTTCTCAAAAATCGCCTGTTTGAGCGGAGCCGCGAGACGCTCACGGCGGCGAAGAACAATAGGCCAGATTGTGGCTGTTTCCATACGAACGGAGGAATAAGTCGCGTTCGAGTGGTCCATTGCATAGCTGCTATAGGTAACGCCGATGGCACGGGCTGTCTCGCGATCAAGACTGGCGGCGAATGGAAGATAGCTCCCCCCCGGTGTCGTGGCCGTTCGAAACTGCAGATCTTCATCCGGACCGAGATGCGAAACTGTCGGCGTGCCGTTGATGTTAATGGAAGATTTTTTGGCTCCTTCCATCTTTGCCTGAAAGTAGTCAGCGAAATCCTCGCGCAACTCTGCTTTCAGTTCTTCATCGTCTATGGCCTCAATTGCCTCGAAAGCTTCGCGTGACGGTGCATCACTCGTCAGAATAGCAGCGAAGATTGTTTGCAGAATAGCAGTCTGCAGGGTGGCTTCGTCCAGCGTTTCTTTCTGCGCATGTTTACGTAGCGCCGATGCAAGGACAGAAATTCCTCGAACATCGGTCGCATCAACAGGGTCGAAAATGTGCAGAACAATGGGCCGCCCTTCGGCGTCTTTTGCTGGATAACGGACCTTTTTGCTGAAGCGGCGCTCCTTTTCCTCGAACAAGTAGGCGATAGGCCGTCCGTTTTCATCGTGATAGACACCCTGAAACAGGTTTTCTGTTTCGTTGGTATCCTGCACCAACTTGTTCGGCGGGATCATGCAGACTTTAAGACCAGAGGTGATCCCATATTTACGGCGCTCGGCGCGACTCATATAAGTCATCATTCCGGTAATTTCACCGAATGCCATGTTCCAGCGCAGACCAATATCCACCATCTGCGGCACGGTAAACTTACCACGTGCATCACACTCGGCTGGATTCCAGGCCCATTTTTTCCAGCGCTTCTTGATCAGTGCGACCAGTTCGGCGGTTTCTTCGCGAGAATACCCGAACTCCGTAAGATCAGGTTGGGGCTGCAAGATCAGTTCAACGCCAACCGTATCGGCTATGACCTGATCACTCGCACCTTTGAGCTTGCCTGAGTTCTGAATGAAATCCAATGCATAGGCCGCAACGCGAGACCAGCTGCGCCGAATCTCATCCCGGCTATCAACAATGGAAACCTGACGAGAAGCGAGAGCGCCAGACTTTGTGTCTCGCAACATGCGAGCGACAGGGCGCATTGATGAGACAGATAGAGCCGTGCCAGAGCGCAGGGCGCGACCCAGCCCCTTGATACGTTCTACCAGATTCATCGGTTGTTCCATTTCTCGCGACGGGTTGCTTTGTCCCGTTGCTTTTTGGGTTTCTGTGGTTTGTCGAAAACATTTGTATCGGCATGGCCGAACAAATCTTCCTCGGCTGGCACGCCATGAACCTTGACCAGCAGGTCAGCCCACCGCACGGCGGTCAGGCGCAGTTTGCGTTCCAGGTGCCAGCCGAGCGCGAAGGCGTAAACGGTGGTGTCAAACCAGTCGTTTTTGCGCCCCGCGATCTTTTTCCAGATGCGCCCCGCCTTTGACGGGATCAGCTTTCGTTTGCCGCGTGAAGGCTTGGACAATACCTCTTCGTCAGGATCGACAAGGCTTTCGGCAGTCAGTTCTTTAGCGAAGTCTTCGTCGCAAAGGTCATTGCCGATATGCAGCGTATTCCGCGACCATTGCCCGCTTTCATCGGCACCCAGCACCAGATTGGCTAAGGCTCCGACAACTGCGGTTTTCACATCGTAAAGGCCGACAGGATACAGAAGTACCTTCGCAATGATGCGGCGGTTCTTATCCTTGATGTCACGTTTGACTGGCGTTCCAAGCCAAGGCAGGCCCTGCGGCGCTCGTCCATCCAGCGCATAAACGTTTGGGCGGGGGGCGCAGAAGCGATATACGCGGTCGGTTGCAAAGCCGGAGTCGACGCCAGACAGGTCTATACCTTTTGTCCCACCACCTGCAGTCGAATATTCCCGCTCGAAGGCATTTGCGAGAGCAATCCACGGTTCATCGCTCTGATCTGGCGCCCCCTCGAATACCTCCCGGTCAATGACTTGGTATTGACCATTAGGACCAAGAGCGAGAACCATCCATTTAATACCGTAGCCCTGAACGTCTGCGGCAGAAACTACAAGTCCAGCCCATGACGGAATAACCCGTGATGGCAGCAGTTCTTTGCGAACCGCATCAACAATTTTCTCATGCTCGACTGCGATGCCGGCAGGATCATATGGCAACGCCAAATCCTGCTGAAAGAAGGTGCGCATCTTAGTGATGTTGCCTTGCGCATCCGTCCAACGCGTCCATATATCGGCCCATCGTTCACGCGGGGCATAACCTGCCCACAAATGCCACGATGGTTGCCATTCTCTGCAACGACCCTCACATGGGGCGCAGTACCAGAACGCGATCTGATCCTCTGGGATTGCCAGAGGCACGGCGGGTTCACCTTCGCGAACACGCCGCGCAATCCATTTTCCCTGTGGCAGCATTTCATGCTTATGGCCATCAATGATAACCTCGTTGCAGGATATGCAGCGGAAATGAACGGGCAATCCGTTGTCAGCATCTGCAGCCAACATATTGTCGAATTCGAGTGCCTGATATGTTCGACAATGCGGGCATGGCAAATAATAATAGCGCTGATCGCCAGCATCAAAGTCTTCAGAAATAGCACAGCTACCAGCAATGCCTGGTGTAGAACCTTGCCACTCCTTGGCCATGTCCCCGTGCATTTTTTGGCGGGCACGAGCCTGATCGCGTGGGCTACCGCGCCCGTCAACATCACTCAGATAGCCTGTGATCTCATCCATCGCGAGATACTTGATGGAGACCATCTGCAAGCCCTTGGATGAACCTGCATTCACGATCTGGCAAAAGCCACCGGCGAAACGCTTGAACGCCGTGGTTGAGCCTTGCTCGTCACGACTGTTGACAGGAAGCACCTTGTGCTTAATGCGCGGCGTTGCCTCAATCGTCGGGTGCAGCTTGATGCGATTGAACTTGGTCGCTTCTTCCAATGTTGGAAGAACGATCATCATCGAACCGGGAGCCTGATCGACGATAAAGCAAAACCAGTTCTCGATTGCCGTCGATTTTCCTAGCTGCGCCGCCCAACGTGCCGTGCAGCGACGTGCCGGATGGTCGGGGTGCAGACAATCCTGTGGTTCTTTGAGATAGGGAACACGGTCGGTACGGAAATCCCCCGGCCATGGGGAACCCGATTCTGATGATACTTTACGGTATCGGTCAGCATGTTCCGATATGGACAAGTTTTCAATCGGGCGGCTGGCAGCTTCAAGCCCCCGTAACAACACCAATTCACCACGCGGCAATTCTGCAAATTGCGCGAGTGGATCAGGGGCGTTCATGGAAGTTCTAGTTCCTCTTTCACTTCATCGGTAAGGTCTGCCTCGTCACGCTGACGCATGGCATCGATCCTTCCGAGAATTGTTTGATTGAATACATCCAGACCTTTACGCATGAATGCCTTGAGCACGATACGCGCAGACCGTTCATCAAATCCGTATTTTACTGACGCATTCGCGGCTTCGGTTTCCAAAGCACGTTCGAAAGCGCTCTGCATGAGGGCGACAGCATCTCGACCCGCCCGATCAACCTCGGACACTTTGGTCAACGTCTTGCGACGTTCGGCGAGATCCATCTCGCGCAATTCAGCATCGGCCTGCGCTTTTCGTGCGGCACCGTCAGACTGGCTCCCGCTAAATCGCGGCGCAGGGCGATATGTGCCCTGCGCCGCAGGCGTCCGCGCCGTGGGAGGAGTCGCGCGGATACGAATATTCTCACCACGGTGAGCAACAAGAGTGTTGAACTCGACCAGACGCGCCTTGCCTTCCTCGCGGATTTCTATCGCTTCGCCATGCTGCTTGATGTAGCGGGACAGCGTTGAGCGTTCGACAAGATCACCCATTTCAGTCAGCCGTTGCGCGGCTTCCGATATCGAAATCCAATCGCCGTCTGACATGATGATCCGTTCAAGGTTGTGTGTATGCACACGTGCAAGCACGTGTATCTGTGTATCGCTTTCAAAACGACCCACTGGTGAAAACCGGCAGTCGAGCACGCCCGTACAGTGGGTTTTAGAGGCATACGGTCCCTAAAAAGGGGGGGGTGGGTCAGGTCAAAAGCTTACGAATGACCGCCTCGATCCTCGGTGGCATGGTCACCGAAGCCTCGTGCTCGAAGGCCTCACGGGTCTCGCCTCGTATCATCTCATCAGGGATACGAACTTCTGACCGAACCTGCGTTACGTGCCGGCTGCTGGCCTTGCCTATACGACGATAGACATGACCGTCTAAATTCCATTGCTTCACATGGCGGTATGGGAACAGACCACCCATGATAAACGTGCCACCGAATATTCGGCGCTTGCCGAAAGGGGTTGCCGAAACACCGCGCCGCGTCTCACGAGCGTTAAAGTATTTCAGACGGATGAACCCGCCCTTAGATTTGAGCGAATATAACAACTTACCCGACTTGGCCTTATCCACGTTCTTGACCGCCCGGACGATGACACGCCGATGCAAGCCGGTCTGCTTGGTCAGATTTCGCACAACACGAGTGCGCGCCCTACGACCAACTTGGTTGACAATACGGGGCAAGACCTTGGGGAACTCGGTGTTGAGCCGCTTAATGCCATCAGCATATCTGCGCAGCCCTTCGATGTTCTGCCATCTGGACGTGAACATGAACCCGAACTTCCCAAACAAAAACCCCCGGTCGCGGATGCGCCGGGGGTTTCATCTAATCTTTTTTAGCCTCCAAGGTGTAAGTCAAGTTTCCGCCACACGTCAATAAGCTTTTTCAGGGTGATAGACATTCGCACCCTGAAAAGCCCGGAAAAGCTGGATGCCGAGCATATCTTTTTCTTCAATCCATGGTGTCACTGATACCGTTGAAAAAGTCATTCGGTGGTCAGTCAGGGTATTCGCCACGGCTGATTCCAGAACTTTGAGCGCTGCCGCCCATATTTGATAATCGATCCTGCCGAGAATATCCGAAAGTGGGTCTGGCGTTAGAATAAATTTTTGATAGGCACCACGATAAGGTCGATGCGATCGACGGTTATATCCATCGATTTCGACGGAATACTCGCGCCCGAAAGCATCCACAGCCTGTCGCTGCATGAACCAAGATGGATGAAGCCCGCCGCGTTTGAAGACTTCGCATTTCGGTTCGGGTGCCGCGTAATCCGGCACGCGTCCGAGTATGGCAGTGGAAATCACGAGCGACACGATAGATGCACCGCGCTTGCCGGCAGGGCGCAGACTGAAACGCTCAACAGCACGCGCAACCGCATCACGTGTCAGTTCACCTTGTTCGGCCCAATCACCAACCGGGTTCCAGCCTTCAGGGAACATCACGTCATATTTGGCCAGATCGGCAACCGCTCGGCCAATCTCAAGCGCATCCTCGTGTGGCGCTCCCTGTTCCACCCATGTGCCGGGGGCGGGCCGGTCGCGATCAACCAGTGTCATCAGTTCGGCATAGCCAAGAACCTTGCCCCAGGACGAAGCTTCCAATTGCCGCCATGCAGAATGAATGTTATCCAGCCCATCAGCACCGCCGCCTTTTGGCAGTTCGTGAACGAAAGCCCAGACGAGAAGTTCTTCAATCGTTACGGTTTTCATCGTTTGCACTACTTTCGATAGTTTGCGATAGTTAGCGATAGTTAGAAAATCAAGAATAACTTAATTAAATCAAAGAGTTGCGATAGTTGCGACAGTTGAAGCTCGTATATATAAGAGCATTTCCCCCATCCCCCTTTTTTCCTTATATATACGTAGGAAAAACTGGTGCAAACTATCGCAAACCATTGATTTCATTTCATTATTTCCGCTGTTTAAACTATCGCAAAGTATCACTAACTGGTGCAAACTATCGCAATAGATAAATGTAAACATATCAAAGGGTTGCCAGTTTGCAGGCGCAAATAGACAGCCAAAGGCGGGGTTGCAGGGCGTAGGCTTGCTCAGTGTCACGAGGGCGGCTCATAATCGGTTGAACCACCTCTGTCGGCAGGTTTCGGAACATCTGCAAGGCGGAACCCAAAGTACATCTTGATGCGCCCATCCTCGCGCCGGTACTTCTTCTTCATGATCAATCCAAACTTGGTCAGTGAGATGGGCCTGCCGCCTTGATCGACGGTGTAGTCCACATAAGCCTGATAGAAGTCGCGGGCGGTCACCTGCCCATGTTCGTCAGGTTCAATACATCGCGCAGCGAAAGCCGATGTGGGGTCCATTTCGTCGCGATATTCCTGCGTTTTCAATTTAACGGAATCAGGGATCAACAGCCCTTCGCGCAGGAAAATAAGCACGCCTTCAATCAGCCAGTTCAGGATGCCGGAATATTCAGGCCGGAACTCGGAGACAACATCTTCAAACTCGCGTTGCTCCTCAGTTTTGAGCGTCACTGGCCAGTGCACAACGACCATACGTCGCCATATGCCGTTATCGGTGCCCGTGATGCGCGGATAGCCGTTGCCCGACATATGGCCAGTAAAGATGGGTTTGAAGTCGAAATAGCCTTGAAAGAGATCGCGGACGGTAAAGTCTTCACCACCAGTCAAATCCTTGACCAGATTTTCCCGCAAATCCTCGCCTTCCGGCAATTCTTTCACTCGCAGAAACCGTCGCCCATAGAGCCGCGCCATATCGGGTGAGGCAGCTCCACCGGAGTTTCCCTCACCAATGAAGGATTCAGAAGGCAATGTGACGGCAATATCACCGAAAAGCCGGCTCAGAGTTTCCATGTAAACCGACTTGCCGTTTGCACCGAAACCATAATGGAAGAACAGTTTCTGCACCGTCAGGCCGACAAGGCCGAGGCCTGACGCAACCTGCACCATGCGGCGCACATCTTCGCTTGGCAGCATCCGCTCAAGAAACGCTGTCCATTTCGGGCATTTGGCCTTTTTGTTATAGGCAACGGGCACAATCTGGGTCATCAGGTCCGAGCGTTTGTGACCTTTGATGGCTTCGACCTTTGCAACTTTCTGCTCGATATATTCCGGCAGATCATCGCGGTTGTCGTCGGGGTCGTCATATGCAGGATTGCGTAGGGTTTCGGTTTTCCGCGAAAACACAAGTGTATGATCGAGAAGCGCAACTTTGAGCGGATCGGCGTTAAAGTCGTCCGGACCACGCATCACATGCGGCGCAAGACATGTAAGCATGGCTTCCAGTCGCGCCTTGTTCTTAGATGTCACCGCATGATCCATGCGGCGTTTTCTTCGCTTGGCGAGGTTCTCTTTGGCGTTTAATGCGACATTTGCCAGCTTTTTTTCGAGGGGCGTTCTTTCATTTTCTGTCTTTTTTAAAGCCTCCTTAGCCGCCTTCACGACTTCCAATTCCTCCGGCGAATATTGCAGAAACTCAGTTTCCATGGCGATGCGCCCGCCCAATTGCTGCGCAACAGCAAGGGAGCGTGGATCGCCGGTATCAATATCCCAATGCGTGCCATCCCATATCGCATAGGTCGCCTTGCGCGCCTTGCTCTGGGCCAGCACCAGCATATCTTCGCCGAAATGCCGTTGAAGGCGCTCTGCATTGTCAGTGTCGGAATGATCAAGTTTGGCGCAGGTCTTAACCACGCCGCGATCTACAGGGCGGCTGTCCCGCAACGTGGCTTGTGGTTCGCCATCGTCATTATGTGCGCCATCTGCAGCGTACTCGCCATCAGGCGCGGGGTTGCGGGGTTCCAGTGCGGCAGCATCCGCCTGTCGTGTGGCTTCATTCAAAATGGCGCGCACAGCAGCAGGAACGTCTTTGGTATTCTTGGTCACGCGGCACCTGCCATCATTTCAGAAAAATCAATCCCGGCTGGAGGCCAGGCAATCGCCACGCGTCGGCCATCGCGCATGATGCGGGCTTTCGCACGCGCCATTGCGGCAGCAGTCATGATTCGCTCGGAATCCCCGTCACCCAACAAAATAACGTCGCGCACATGGTCAGGCATCCAGAATGCATCGTCGGATGCTTGATCCGCGCGCGGCACAGGCCCGGCAATCATAACGGGGCGCAACCGGGCCTTGCTGTCGGCCTTCTTCAGTGTGGGATGTGCAAACCTCGATGCGGGCTCCGCAGGCCCAGCCAGATTGCCAAGGTCGCCTGCAGCAAAGTAAAATGTATCATCGCGAAAGCCTTCCGCGCGCCCGACAGCCGCCACATTCTCAATTCCTTCACCGCCAACCCATCGCAACGCGTCGGGCGATCCGGCGATAGGTATAAGACCGCCCTTTTTAGAGCCACGCATCTTCTTGGAAGGCAGAAACTCCCCGGATTGTGGGTCAACGATTTCGGGCCGACATTTAGGGCGACAGTCCAGCGCGATCCAGGTGATATGACAGCCGATAACCGTCATGTCCGGGCAGACAAACGGCGCTACCATTGCGGGGCCATCATGAATAACCTCATCGCCATGCCAGTAAGGTACGGATGGCGAAACGCGTAACCACGTCGCTTCTGTTACGCCGGCACCGCGTGCCATGAGATAAAACCGGCCTTCTGGCTGACCGGCTGAAACCAAATTAACAGCACGGCTATAAATGCCACGCGCCTTGTTCCGCTCTTTCTCGCGGAAATCGACCTGCTGCGCATTCTGTCTGGCTTGTTCTTCCTCATTCTTGCGTCGCTGCGCGTCAAGGCGTGCAAGCCGTGCTTGCCGGTCGTTATCACTTTCGCGCTCACCACCTTCGGGAATCGGCTCACCAGTCAGCAGCGAGCAGGCTTCCAGCAGCCCGTCACGGCTGCGCGGATTAAGCCCCCGGATATGCGCTGCCATGCCAATGGCGTCGTTACCGCCAATGCCACCCTGCCGGCAGTTCCATTTGCCTTTCTGGGTATTGAAGGCAAATGTATCCGTTCCACCGCAAGCGGGGCAGGGTTGCGGGTGTTCGTTGCCGCTCGCCCGGAATTTCAGGCCGAGCCGCTGCGCGCCGTCCGCAATGGAAACTGCGCGCGCGTTCTCGATAAAGAGTTCAAGAGCGGTGTTCATTCTGCACCTATATCTTTCCGGCGCGCGAGCGCATTGCGGCTTGTCACCATGGTGTAGCCATCAGGGAACCGGACCAAACACGAGTTCATCACCTTAGCGCGTACATCGACGGCGCAAGGCTGACCTTTTCGTCCTTGGCGGTTCCAACGATAGAGATAGGGGAACTGGACAGCCGTCGTCATTCCGCTGCCTCCATCTGCATGGCAAGATGGCTGCAATTTGCCGCAACAAGCGCGGCAGCAACGGGCGGGCAAACGCTATTGCCGCAGCATGAAACCTGCACGGTTTTGGAAAACTCTGTTCCATCCAGACCGCGTTCAATTTCGTAACCTTCGGGAAAACCTTGCGCTCGAAAGAGTTCACGCGGCACCAGCATGCGCATGCCAATATCGACAATCACATATGTCACGCCCGCACTTGTGAGCGTTACAAACTCGCGTTGATCCCAGAACCCAAACGAACGCAGAAAATCAGCAACTGCCCTCGCTCTGGCGGCTTGTTCGGGCATGAAGGGCGGCACATCAAGTGCCGCTTCAACATGGCCATGTCGATCCTTGGTGGTAACGGTGCGAACAGGTTCATTCCCGACACCTCCGTCGCCAGTGCCATAATAGGCTTGCAGATAGGGTGCTACGACACTCTGCTGACTGCCGGTGCGGGTGACGGTCGATAACGGCGCATTTGCTGCGCGTCCCGGATTTACACCACCCTTACGACGACCATCATTGTTGTGCTGCGCGATGAAGGCCGAAACCAACTGAGATTTACCCGCACCGTCGGGCATGACCGTGTGTGCCGGTTCATTCATCCCATGTCCCGTCGACGTACCGAATTGCCGCGCAACGAAAGCAGAAATGACTCCGTTTTGATCCTTTCTGCTGGCAGTAATGGTATGCGCTGGGGCCGTCATTGGACGCACAGACCCGCCATGCTGCGCAGCAGTAAGTATCGGGGTAATCAAAGCATGACGATTTTCAGTCACGACTGTTGCAAGAGGCCCGACAAGCTCGGAGGTTCTCTCCCACCGTCCGCCGTCATGGCCATAATAGGAAGCGAGATGCGGTGAAACGAGCGCTTTCTCACCCCTGTGCGCACCCGTGACCGTTCGACATGGCTCATTGATATCCTCAACACGCCCACCATGGGTGAGATTGACGAGAAATGGACGCTCTGCATCAAGCACATAACGCTTTAGTCCGCGTGCGACGCGGGCCATGGTATTATCAGCAAGAGGTCGCACCGCCCGCAAACCGTATTGTTCCTTTATCTGATCGCTTGTCTCGAAGATGGAAGGGCAAGGCAGTGACCAGTCGATAATTTCTGCTGCCGTCCGCCACAGCTGCTTTTTCCCAGCAATAACGTCCTTGTCGTCAGGCGCGCCATGCGTCGGCTTTGGCCAGATGATGGGCTGCCCGTCGAAGCGGATGACGGCAAAAAACCGTTTGCGAATGGTCGGCGCGCCATAGTCGCATGCACGCAATTCCCGCCACTCGATTTTTCCACCCAGCGAACGGATCTTGCGACACCATTTTTTGAAGTACTCGCCCTTGCGCTCAGGGTCCGGCATAAGTCCGCGTGGGGTTTCGATCAGCGGGCCGTAATCCTGAAATTCTTCCACATTCTCCAGACAGACAACATCGACCCTACCGCCGCTTTTTTGAATGCGCTCAATCCAGCCCGGAATGATCCAGGCAAGGTCACGAATATTGCGTTCGACGGGTTTTCCGCCCTTTGCTTTGGAAAAATGCTTACAGTCAGGGCTAAACCATGCCAGCCCCACATGTGCACCACGAAGATAGTCGAGCGGGTCGATCTTGTAGACGTTCTCGGAGAGATGAAGCGTTTGCGGGTGATTGGCTTCATGCAGAGCAAGTGCTGCAGGGTTATGATTGATGGCGATATCCGGCGAGCGTCCGAGAGCCATTTCAATACCCGTCGACGCACCGCCGCCACCCGCAAAGGAATCAACGATAAGCGGCAACATCATTGCTCAACCTCCCCAATGGTAGCGCGCCCATCGGGAAGCCTGATTTGCGCCGTTGATGTGGTGAGATGCCTGCGAATAGTGCGTTCACTAAATCCGGACGCCTCACGCATTTGCTTTCGCGTCAGGCCCATTTCTCGCAGAAGAGATAGGCCTTCAATGACAGTTGCGGGGTGAAGATCGGGACTGAAACTTGCAGGCGTGATACTGCCCGGCTGGCCGAAAGTTTTCATGGAAAAGCCTTCCGTCTGTTGGTGAGTTCCTGGATTTCAAAAAAGCTGGTGGGCCGCTCAAGCCAGTTGCAGAGCGCCTGAAGGGATTCCGTGCCGACGCGCTTGCCGCTAATCACACGGCGAACATCATCCGCGGGGATTGCGCATATGCGCGCCACATCAATCTCCCTCATGCAGGAGCACATGCGCTGACGGTCGACATACATGCCGAGAATGGTGAAGTCGGTCTTGGCGGGGGCAGTCATTCTGCTGCCTCATTGCTGAAAAGCGGGCCTAAATCCGCCGCTTGCTCAGGGACGTTGCTGACCCGCCATTCTTTCTCGATCCGGCGTTGCGCAAGCTCGGCATATTCCGGGTTAAGTTCGATCAGGATTGCCCGCCGCCCATGGCGCGCAGCTACAAGTCCTGTCGTTCCAGCACCACCGAATGGATCAAGCACAACACCATCTTTCGGGCATCCAGCGAGAATGCACCGTTCAGCAAGTTCAGGTGGGAATGTGGCGAAGTGAGCTTCTGAGAAAGCCCGCGTTGCAATGGGCCAAACTGAAAGTGGAGCAGGTTCGAAATTGCGAAGGTAGCGCCCATTAGCCCCTTGCTCGGCCTTGGTCATCTTGTCCCAACGGCCTTTAAAACCTTCGTGATTGCGTACGTGTCCACGATGTTTCTCTTTTTCAGGCCGGTTATGTGCAGCTGGCGTGTGTGGCTCACTACCGGTTGCCCATCCTGCCACTGTTGGAATATTTCCAGTGGCACTTATCTGCCGCACGGCTTCTGCATCATAATATGCACCAATGCGTATCCAACGCGCACCTTCCCGAGCTGGATCAGTAATTAATGGGCAGCGTTCAGTCAGATCCGGCGCAAATGAAATTTCGCCAGTATCGCGTGCACGCCATACGTCGCCGTTGTCCGATTTTGTCAGCATGAAAATCTTTTCATGCGAAGTGGATGGACGATAAGCGCCGGAAGAATCCGGCATTGGGTTGGATTTGCCCCAAATGATTTCCGAACGCACCCACCAACCCGCATCTTGCAATGCTATAGCAAGCCGGTTTGGGATCATAAGTAGGTCTTTAGACTTGATGCCTTCGCCCACTGTCGAGAACGGCTTATCCCGAAAGGTCCGGTCGTCTGTACCTTCCGCCTTGTACTCAGCGGCAGACTTTCCATTTGGCGTCGTGGCATAGCAATCACCGTAATTGATCCAGCAAGTGCCGGTCGGTTTAAGCACACGGCGCACCTCTGCAAACACCGCCACCATGACGGTGAGGTGTTCAGCAAGTGTGGGTTCCAGCCCCATCTGTCCTTCGACGCCATAATCGCGAAGCCCCCAATATGGAGGTGAGGTGACCACGCAATCGATACTGTCCGAGGGAATGTGGGATAGTGCGTCAAGACAATCAGACACTATAATTTCGATGCGATCATCAAGTATGAAAGCACTCATCGCGCCCCAGCCTTTATCAAAAACATGAAAATGGAAATCCACACGCCCACGAGCGTTGCGCCAATACACAGTGAGGCGATGATGAGTGCGGTGCAGATTGGGTGATTGGGTTGCCGGCGTGTCATCATTCATCACCGACAATGCGCAAGCTGGCGTCGCCGCGTCGGGCGTTCGCCATTTGATGGGAAATGCTGGTGCGAAGTTCAGTAACCGAGCGCTCCAGGTTGGAACTCACACGATCCATCTGTGTGGCTTCAGCATGCGTAACCCTGCCGTCCGCAAATGCCTGCGCGCTTACATTCATAAGTTCGCTTGTGTTGCGCATCACATCGGAATGGGCTGCGAGAAGGTTGCCAGCTGCACGGACATCATCGTCGGGATCAGCCAGCCGTCTTCCATTGAGTGCGGCCATAGCAGTGGTAACCACCGGCACCCCGCATTCATGCTCAAGCATATACACAGCATTGAGTGACATGAGGTCGGTGTCGGTGGTGTTGTTCCATCGGCCCACATGGCTCTTGGAAATACTGGTGATTTCGGAAACGCGCTCAATCCCGCCGCAATATTTGATCAGGTCGCGCTGTGCGGATTTGATCCGCAAAAACCATGCCTCGTTTGCAAGTGCCATAGTTGTGTCCTCAAAAGACAAAGCTTTCCCGTGGCGGGAAAATCCGCAGTTTTTTCCCGTTTTGGGAAAGGTTTTTGAGTGTCAGGTTGGCGTGGTCGGAGCGCTAAGGCGGGCTAATCACCTTGGCGCTTCGGAAAGGTCGGACAAACAGTCGAAGGAATGGGGAAATCCACCGATGCCAATACCGAATGTGGAAACGTTGCTCATCATGGAGCGCATCAAGAGTGAAGCTCTCGCCAAGGCCTTTGAGGAGGTTGCCGTATTGCTTGCTGGTCGGATCGACCACGGGCATTACCGGGCACTGAATAAGCGCCTTGTTGAAGTCGTCGAGCGAATGCCAGTAATCCCACTGAAATATGCGGCGGGCGTTGAGATTGCCGCGCTCGATCAGCAGATGATCAAGCAAAATGCGATAGGGCTCACAATCCACGCTATCGATGACGCCTTCAAGTTGGCTCGCAAGAGACTCCGCCGTTAAACGACAGGATGTGGAATGAAATGAGAAATAATCGTCCCGCGCGGATTCACGTTCAAGGCGTGCAATTTCCCTACGTACCAACAGGCGCAAGCGAGCCAAACGAATACGGTCAATGTCACGGCATGAGTGACCATGGATCATTGCGCAAAATGCAACATCGAAACGGCGGAGAAAGCGTCGGAGGTTACTCATACGGGTTCCTCCATCTTGTTCGGTGCATCATAAGCAGGCAAAAAATCATCCGCAGAAAGATGGATGCCTCTACTCGCCGCCGCAGCAATGATTGGGCGGATATGCTCGATTGGGATCAATCCACCTGTGCCGCCCTTTTCCTTCGCATACATCCAGCGATAGGCTCGCGAGACGTGTACGCCGCAGACTTGGGCAACATCGTCGGCACCGATTTTGGTGATGATACTTCTGGCTGGTTCAAGATGTCGTTTGGTCATGCAGGCATTATTCGCGAAAATCGCGATAAGTGTCAAGCACGTTTCGCGAAAATCGCGATAGAAAAAATCGCGATAGTCGCGATGATATCATCATGAGTGATAGGCAATTTACATATAGACTTTGGCTTAAGCAGGAATTGGAAAAGCGCCCCAGAGGAACCAAGGGTGCCTTGGCCAAGTTTTTGGGTGTGAGCGCCGATGCTGTCACTCGAATGTCGAATATCGAGAGTGGCAAAGAAGCGCGTGAAATAAAAGCGCACGAGCTTCCTTTAATTCAGAAGTTTTTTTCGGAACAAGGATCGGAGCCAGATCCTTTGCCGTCTGTGGTTTCGGATGATGGCCCGATCAGAGGAGATCAGGCCATTCTTGACATGTTAAAACGCATAGAAGGCTTGGATCAACGCGGTGTTGAAGTGGTGTTCTCTGTCATCGATACGGTTATTCAGCGTCAGCCCGCCAAACAAGAATCGTCATCCGCTGATGATCAACCCGAGATTTCCATTCCCCACCATGTACTGAAGCCATAGTTTCAGCGAGTTCATTGGCTTTAAACTCAATCTTCTGCATTGAAGCAAGAAGGCCACCGTTTAGGGTGGCCACTCTAAGAAGTTCTATTCTATCGCTTTCCTTGCCTGCTTCTATGCGAGCAAACTTGATCATTCCTCTCTCCCGCAGCTAGACTTTTTCCATCTCATCGACCTCTGGAGGCAGTTGGTCGCCATGGGCGAAGATCAGCTTTGGTGGTTCGAAATCACCTGTTTCAGCGTCGCCGGTGTTCGAAAACGCAATAACCATGGGGCTTCTATTAGCCATGCGCTCGGCTGTACGCCGTGCATGCGCCACGTCTTTTGCGATGAAAGGCGTGTCGGGCCGCAAGTTCCCGCCCTTAATTTTGGTGTAGCTTTGCACGATAAAATTAGTTTGCATGCCCATTACCCTTACTCCCTGTTACGCTCGTTATGTGTGACAGGATGACTCAGAAAGCAGAACGGAACAAGAACAAAGTTGATAAAAGGTTAACGGCGTTTTGCCGTTGCTAGATGTTGTATGCAGAACGGGCACCACAGTCCGATACTAGATATGAAAGAGGCCCCTGCCGATAAGCGGGGGCCTTTTTTGTTTGCGCGCAATGCGCTGCTGTTCACATTGATACCTCCCTTTTGCTAACAATTTTCATGGTCGAATTGCCAAGCTTGGATTACCTGATTCTAGCACAGATCGTTGACGAGGCAAATAAAATCGCGAAAATCGCGATAAGGCAATTGACACTATTCGCGATATTCGCGAATATACCTCCATTGAACCGTTGGAGGCGACGATGAATCTTTCCACCAAAATAGCATCATATGCGTCAGCGAGAAGCTTTCGCCCTGTTTATCCTAGCCGCGCTGCTGATCCGCGCGGGTCTGAAACAACACCCCATCTGCGTGCCATCGAAATGGCGAAGACGATGCAGGATGTTGCTGCATCACGAGGCGCTGCCACCCTTCGTGATCTGCTTAATGCGGGCTTCACATCTGCCGAAATCATTGAATTCGGCATTCAGGCGCAGAATCTCGCTGCTGAGTGGAAATCGGAGAGCCGCAAAGGCGCTTACGACAACATTGAAGACATGGTGATGAAGGTGCGGGAGCCAATGCCGAACCGTCCACCGATGACCGAGAACTTCCTGACATCGTCCGCGTTTTTTGAGGCATGGGGCCTGTATTGTGCAGGCCGCGCGGCACTTATGCTTGATCCATGGGCCGCACAGCGTGAGCGCTGCATTGTGCATCTGGGCCGATTCCTCAACATGCTACCGCTGCTTCCGGCAGAACGCGCTCGCCTCATGCAATCGGCGGAAAAGACACTCCCGAAAATCGCGGTTGTTCATTCGAGGGCAGTAGCATGAATGCCACGTCCCTTAGCAGTCAGGAACAGGCAACTTATGATGCCTGCATGCCGGTTCCCAGCGAGTGTCAGGCGGTCATGTCATTCAGGCCTGATGGCAGCCTGATGAACCTGGCTGGACCGACGGAGGCAGATGTCCATTGGCAGACGCTTGGCAACGCTCTTTCAAAAATTGCCCGTTTCAATGGAATATATAGATGCCTAGCCTATTCGGTCGCCCAACATAGCGTCATGGGTGCCGATGCTTTGATAAACGAAACTGGCGATCCTATCCTTGCAGGTCACTTCTTGTTGCATGATGCTCATGAAGCATGGATTGGCGATCAATCCCGGCCCGCTACTGAGCTTTTGGCAGACGCACTATTCCGTATGCACGGCTTGCCTGTGCATTGGGTCCATAACGCAGTCAATGAAATAAAGGCGCGGCTGGATCAGCCCATTTATCACAAGGCGGGCCTGACACCCGTTTTACCGCAGATCGTGCGCGACATGGATGAGCGCATGCTGCAGGCCGAAACACTCGCTCTATTTGGCCCCACCGGCTATCGCAATCTGGCAGGCCGGGAAATGCCCATGCCAAAGCTCACAGGCGCAATCAAGCCATGGGGCGCGATGAAGGCCGAGGAACAATGGCTTGATCGTCTCAGCCGTTATCTCGGTATCGATTGGAGGGCTGCATGAGCCTCAATCGTCATGAGATGATTGGCCGTCTTGGTGCCGATCCCGAAGTGCGCAGAGGCAACAGTGGCGACACGATTGTCACAATGCGTATCGTCACATCCGATACATGGCGCGACAGGACCACCGGCGAGAAGAAAGAAAAGTCCGAGTGGCACAGCGTTGTAATTTTCAATCAGCACATCGCGAAGACGGCAGAGCAGTATCTGAAAAAGGGCAACATCGTTTTCATTGCCGGCAAGGTACGCACCCGCAAATGGGAAGATCAGAGCGGAAACACCCGTTATTCGACCGAGACGGTGTTGGAATCTTTTGGCGGCGAGCTTGAGCTATTGCCGCAAGGCAATGGCAGCACGCGCGGAACGCCAAGCCCCGATGATTACGGCGAGACGAAAACCCGCGAACCATCCAGCAATACACAAACGTCCGACAGCTACTCCAACCAGAGTGGCGGTGGGTTTGCGCGTGACCTTGATGACGAGATTCCATTTGCGCCCGAATGGCGCGGATAACAGCCCCAACACCTTTCTAAAAATCAGCAGAGGAAGCCATGCAACGCATCCGTGACTCCAATACCATCATCAGCATTCTTGAAAACGGTGAGGTGGTTCCCCGGCTTTCAAACGAAATGCTGGAAACTTTCCTCGCCTTGAAGGAACACACCGGCGACCGCCCGAAGGTTAAGGCCAAGGGATCAGTCACGCTCAAACTGAATATCGAAGTGGTCGACGGCACTGTCACCATTGAAGCCGAAATCAGTTCAAAGCGTCCGAAGCCTGTTCATGGCTCTTCCCATTTCTGGATGCTCGAAGACGGCAGTCTTTCGACCCAGCACCCCAAACAAATCGACATGTTCGGTGGGCCGCGTGACGCAATGCGCAGCACGTCAGGAACGATCAACGGCTAACCCCAATTTAATTCAGGAGTTATTATGTCTGAAACGACAAACAGCACCATTCATCACGGCGTTTCCTTTGATATCGCCGCTGCCGCTGCACTTGGCAGTCAGGCCAATGCTGTCGAGATTACGACAATCAAATCTACTGGTGACCAAAAAGGCCTTCCGAAGGAAGTTCCGGTTGTACTCACCAAGGGTGATGAACCCGGCGTACGCAGTGTCGCAGGATTGCTTGAGGAATTCCGTCTGCATCCTGAACGCAAGACAGGCATCGCACAGGTTCAGACGCTGGAAACGCTCATTGATCTGACCAATCGTCATAAGACGGATCATTCGGCTGTTTTCGTCAATCTGGACTGGCGCAAGCCCTCAATGACGACTGTGATTGATTATCACCAGAACGAAAACGGCGGCATTGCAGATTTTTGCCGCCATCGCATCCACTATGATTTCCCACTCTCGGAAGAATGGAAATTATGGGTCGCAACCAACGATACATTCATGGAGCAGGAGAAGTTTGCCTATTTCCTTGAGGATCGTATCCCTGATCTGGCCTCGCCATCTGAGATTGAACGGGTCAATTTCGAGCGTGATTTTTCCAGCACCGTGACCACGCCATCCCAATTGATCGAGCTTTCGCGCAAGATGCAGGTCAATGTAGAATCCAAGGTGAAGGTCAATCACGCCCTGCAATCGGGCGAACGACAGTTGCAATGGGAAGAAGTGCACGTCGGTGCTGATGGCAAAGCGATCACCATTCCCGGCATGTTCATTCTTTCTATCCCGGCATTCTTTATGGGCGATACAATCCGCATTCCGGTTCGGCTTCGCTATCGCGTGTCAGGCGGCACGGTGTATTGGAGCTACGCCATTTATCGCCCGGATCAGGTCATCACAGAGCATCTGCTGCATTCGGTGGCGGACGTGAAGCGTGAAACCGAACTGCCATCATACACTGGCAAGCCGGAGATCAATTGATGTCGGCATCCAGCTTTACAATCGCGCGGGGAGCATTGCTCCCCGCCTTGAAGGCGGTCAATCGGGCCGTCGAAAAGCGCAACACGATTCCTATTCTTGGCAATGTTCTGATCCGTGCCGAGAATGATCATCTGACGATTACCGGCACCAACCTTGATCTTGAAGTGCGCGCCAGTGCAGCGGCTCCCGGTCTTGGTTCGATTACGCCTTTCACCATGCCATCAGCGCTGTTGCATGATGCAGTCAATAAATTTGCAGAGGGTGCTGAAGTCAGGTTTGATGGCGATGACGCACATATCAACGTGTCCGCAGGTCGCTCCAAATTTCGCCTTCAGGTACTGCCGGCTTCTGATTTCCCGGAAATGACGGCGGGTGAATTCACACATCGCTTTAAACTGGCAGGATCAGAAATCGCTGATGCGATGTCGAAAGTCAGCTTTGCAATTTCCACTGAGGAAACCCGCTATTATCTGAATGGCATCCACCTGCACAGAACTGATGAGCATCTTGCCTTTGTCGCGACTGACGGGCATCGTCTCGCATTGATCAAATTACTGCCGCCAGAGGGCAGCGAAGGAATGCCAGGCGTGATTGTCCCGCGCGCGACAGTTGCCGTTCTCAGGCATCTTGTGAGCACTGAGGGCGTTGTTTCAGTCAGCCTGTCGGAAAGAAAAGTCCGCTTTGAGTTGCCGGGCGGCGTTGTGATCACATCAAAGCTGATTGAAGGAACCTATCCGGATTATCAGCGTGTCATCCCGGCCAATAATGACAAGTCCTACACGATTGAGCGTGAAGCCCTGTCGGCAGCGTTGGGACGCGTCATGACGCTTTCATCGGAACGCGGACGCGCGGTGAAATTCACATTCGCACCCGACGAATTGCGTCTGGAAACGAACAATCCGGATAGCGGCAACGCACAGGACACCATCAACATTTCGGATGGTGCATCGGATGGACTCGAAATCGGGTTCAATGGGAGCTACTGCCTCGACATTTTGGAAGCGCTCGAAGCGAAGGAACTGACGTTCGAACTCGAACAGGCAGGTTCTCCTTGCAAGATATCAACCACAGATGCACCAGCGAGCGGCGAGAAGCCTCTTTTCGTGCTGATGCCCATGCGCGTTTGAGGAGAGCTGAAATGGGAAAAGTCTTTCCAGATATTCCTGACTTTGCCTTATCTATTCAACAGCCATGGGCGTGGTTGATCGTCAACGGCCATAAGGACATTGAAAACCGGGATTGGCGGACGCGGTTTCGCGGCCCCGTGGCAATTCATGCTGGCAAGAAAATTGACTATGATTGTGCAGTCGCAATCCAACAGTGCTCTCATCCGGTTACGGGCGGCGTTCTGGACGTCGATACGTTCTTAGAAGCAGGTAAGGGCACTGGAGGCATCGTCGGGGTTGCTGAGATCGTTGATTGTCAAGCCGCGGATGATTGGGAGACGAGGGATAACCCTTGGTTCGTCGGCAAGTATGGCTTTGTCATCCGCAACGCCCGGACTGTCCCATTCATCCCCTGCAAAGGCGCACTTGGTTTCTTCGACTGGAGAAAAAAAATGTCTCCAGTGGGAGGCGCACTATGAACTGCGCCGAAATTCCAATTCAACAGATGGCTGAGGCTGCAGGCAAAGTTATCTTTGGCGATATGTTTTCTGCACCGAAAGATGATGATCCGAAATGGGTTAAGCAGACATGGGAGCGCGTAGTAGCGGCGATTGAGTCCGCGCTCATATACTTTCCTGACACCGCCATGGACAAGCTCACCCGTTGCCGAATTCGGGAGGCAGCCCTCTCTGAGGCTGCGAATTGGCATCAAGGCGAGGCAGAGCGTAAACGTGTTTGCCCTGAGAAGAATAGAACTCTGCGCGCACAGATTTCAACACACGTGGCGAGCGAGGCGGCTATTCGATCCCTTGCAGCTAATGTCAGTGCTATGGTGTCTGAACCATCCCCGCGTGCGCAGGCGTCAGTGCTAAGCCGCAGACTAGAGGATTTCCTCACGGAGAATGAGGATTGCTTTTTTGACAGCGAAATTCAGACGGTCAAAGACGCCATAAGCGCCCTCGCGTCTCAGCCTGTAGCGAACCATATTACCGAAGCCGGTAAAATGGTTTCGGATGGTTTGCCTACGCATCGCCATAAGAAGCGCGGTACTGAATACGTGCTGATAGGCGTCGGAAAAATGCAGGCGGAAAACTGGCGTGATCCAGACATAGACGCGGACTATGACAGCCAACTTGTCGATATGCGAGAGGTCGCTGTTTATCGGAGCGTCGATGATGGCGCGATCTGGGTTCGCCCACGTGAAGAGTTTGAAGACGGTCGCTTCGTGGCCCTCCCAGCCTCACCGGGAGCGTCGGAATGAGAGAGCTTTCAACAGATGCCCGCGTAATTGCTCAATCGGTTTTCGGGTTTGGCGGAAAATCGATGCTTCGTGCTGGCGGCTCAGGATCGGAAAACGTCCTAACGAACCGATCATTAGCGGCTATCAATGAGCTCATCGAAGCTGGTTATGTTCAATCACGGCCTTACAACGATTATGGACGGATCGAGTATCAAGGCACCGAAAAACTATATCAAATCCCGAAGTTAACATTCGCGGAAATGGAAACGCATGGACGTTTTTCGCTCACCCGCCCCACTCAGGAGGTAGAACCGTGAAAAGGCAGATTCCATTCAAGCAAGCTGATGTGACCCGTGCCATAAAAGGAGCGCTCGCTGCCGGCATGAAGGTGGCGAGGGCCGAGATAGACCAAACTGGAAAGATCATTGTGGTATCTCCCAGTGAAGACGCGGTGAAGCCCACGAATGAACTCGACAGGTGGTTGGCAGAGAATGCGCGTGCATCTTAAAGGTATCAACAAAGCGAAGGTGAAGTTGGCGAACGGCGATACCGTGACTTACTGGTATGCTTGGCGCGGAGGTCCGAGGCTGAAAGGTCAGCCTGGAGATATTGAATTTATCAACTCTTACAATGAGGCGATTGCCACCAAAGTTAAACCCAAAGCAGGCTCCCTCCTGTCGCTTCTCAACGGTTTTCAACAAACGACTATTTGGGACGATCTCGCGCCGCGCACCAAAAAAGACTACATAAAACTCATTAAAGTGATCGAACAGAAATTCGGCAGTTTCCCGTTATCTGCTCTCGCTGACACCCGAACTCGTTCTGTTTTCATGCAGTGGCGTGACGAGCGCGCTAAACAATCGCGCAGGCAGGCGGACTATGGGTGGCAGGTTCTTGCGCGTATCCTTTCATGGGGGCACGGCAACGGACTTATTCTTGCTAATCCCTGCGAGAAGGGTGGGCGGGTGTATAGAGGGTCGCGGGCTGAAAAAGTCTGGACAACTGACGATGAGAATTTGTTTCTGGAGAAAGCCCCGGCCCATTTGCACTTGGCGCTGATTCTAGCCCTATGGACAGGGCAAAGGCAGGGAGATTTACTAAGCCTGACTTGGCAAGCGTACGATGGGCAGCGCATCCGATTGCGACAATCGAAGACAGGCGCACGTGTTATAATTCCAGTTGGCGCGCCCTTGAAGGCAGCGCTTGATGCTGTGGCTGAAAAGTCAGGCGAGATCCTGAAAACGACGGATGGGACGCCATGGACTGCCCATGGATTTAGTTCATCTTGGCGAAAAGCTTGTGCTAAAGCCGGTGTAACCGGGGTGACATTCAACGACTTGCGAGGGACGGCTGTTACACGGCTTGCACTGGCTGAATGCACCGAAGCGGAGATAGCAACAATCAGCGGGCACAGCCTTCGCGATGTGCGCTCAATCCTCGATGCACACTACCTCAACCGTGATCCGAAGCTGGCAGAATCAGCAATACGAAAGCTCGAAAACAGAACAAAGTTTGCAAAATGATCTGCAAAACGCTCTAAAGTGTTCTAGCTCTGTTTCAGAGATTATGTAATGAAATCAATTGGCTGGGGAACCTGGATTCGAACCAAGACTAACGGAGTCAGAGTCCGTCGTTCTACCATTAAACTATTCCCCAGCAGGGTTCGCGTATCAGTTATATTTGCCTGAAGCGCGATTGCGACAGAAGCGTGAAGCTTTGTTTGTCGACGGCCTCCATCTAGCGAACTCAAACGATGAGTGCAAGCCCTTCTTTTAAAAAATCTTGGCAAATTCAGTTATTTCGCAGTTACTCACAAAAAGACCGGCATTTGGGTGAGGTGGCGAAGGGGTTCTGCATAAAAAAAGCCCGGCAGCAGAGATGCGGCCGGGCAAAGAGACAGGCTGGCCGAGAGGGGACCCGACCTGTGAAGGTGGCGCCTGCCAGATGTTCGATCAGCAGATGTGGCGCGTGGCCTCAACGCGCGAACGCGCATCTGCAAGGGCAGCCAGAATGCGGGTTGGATCGTCCGCTCCGCGCTGGTGAACTGCCGTATAAATATCTCCACTCTGCAGCCCGATATCCTTCAGAAGGTAATTGTCGAGCTCATTGAGGTGCATCACATGGCGCCGGTTTCGGAAAAGCGTCCAGCGACGCAGAACCGACGTAAACACGGCTTGAACCATTTGCTTGAGCACGGAGGTCGTTGCGCTCGTTGCTGGTAAGGGCGTTATTGTGGTCTTGCTTATCGCTGTCATTGCCGCTCTCCTTCAAGCGCGCTTGGTCAAAAATGTTTCTATCGTCAGGTCATTCGCTTTCGCGTCTCCGTTCTCTGCGATGTCGCCTTTATCCAATAATTAAATTGATTGTTCTAACGAATGTTTTTAATGTGATAGTTCAATAATTATGATGGATGGTTCTGATGAGCGCACCCTTGGATCTTGACCAGTTGCAGACCTTCATCGCCATTGCCGATACGGGTAGTTTTACCAAGGCGGCGGACGCTGTTTTCAAGACACAATCGGCAGTTTCCATGCAGATGCGTCGTCTTGAAGAGCGGATCGGCAAAGCGTTGTTTGAACGTGATGGCCGCATGAATCGTCTGACCGAAGATGGTGAGAGATTGCTTCTTTACGCCCGTCGTATGCTGCTGCTGAACGGCGAAACCATCGCTGCTTTTGATGACACGCAACTCGAAGGCCATGTGCGTATCGGTACGCCAGATGATTATGCGGATCGGTTTTTGCCGGAAATCATGGCACGGTTTGCGCGTTCCAATCCGCGCGTCGAGCTGTCGGTGGTTTGTGAGCCGACAGTTAATCTTGATGAAATGATCCGTCGTGGGACGCTTGATATTGCCCTTGTGACGCAGTGTGATGACAAGCGGCGGTCTGAGGTGGTGCGTACAGAACCGCTCCTGTGGGTGACGTCGGCCAATCATGCGGTGCATGAGGAGGCGATGCTTCCGCTTGCTGTTGGGCGCCCGACCTGTATCTGGCGTCATGCGGCCATTGATGTTTTGGAACAGGTAGAGCGCGATTATCGCATTATCATCACGAGCTGGTCTGCAACAGTTCTTGCGGCGGCAGTGCTTTCAGGCCTTGCCGTATCGGTTTTACCGGAATGTGCGCTGAGGCCGGGAATGCGTGTGTTGGGCGAGGCAGATGGATTTGGTACTTTGCCAGAATTTGGCATTGGGATCATGCGCGGGCACACCAAGCAGAATGCGATTGTTGACGCTCTGGCACAGCATATCATTGAAAGTCTTGATAATATCTCCTCGCCTGCGCCAGCTTCTATGGTTTCCGCTGAAATTGCATCGTTCCCGTCCGTCCGCACCCGTCGCGTGCGCAGCAACGAGTTGATGCCGGGTTGGTGACCGTGCATAATCGAAACAGGCGGCGTCTTGACCAGTTGACCGAAGGGGCGGGCTGGTTGCCTATGATGGGATGAGCATGGGTTCCGATTCTATACCAAGCGGCACCGCTTCGAATGTAGCGGAGTATAGCGTTTCCGAGATTTCCGGCGCTTTGAAGCGGACGGTTGAGGATACGTTTTCGCATGTGCGCGTGCGCGGCGAGATTTCCGGCTATCGTGGCCCGCATTCGTCGGGTCATGCCTATTTTGCATTGAAGGATGATCGCGCACGGCTGGAAGCTGTGATCTGGCGCGGTTCCATGGGTCGTTTGCGCTTCCGTCCCGAAGAGGGGATGGAAGTCATTGCCACTGGCAAGCTGACAACCTATCCGGGTTCTTCCAAATATCAGATCGTCATCGAGCAAATGGAGCCGGCAGGCGCGGGCGCTCTGATGGCTCTTCTCGAAGAGCGTAAGCGACGGCTTGCTGCGGAAGGTCTTTTCGATCCGGCAGCAAAGCAGCTTTTGCCTTTCATGCCGCGTGTGATTGGCGTTGTGACATCGCCGACGGGTGCGGTCATTCGCGATATTATTCACCGCATTTCGGATCGTTATCCGCTGCATGTGATTGTCTGGCCAGTGCGCGTGCAGGGGGAAACCAGTGGTGCCGAAGTGGCGGCAGCGGTTGAAGGGTTTAATGCCTTGGCCGAAGATGGCGCAATTGCGCGGCCTGATGTGCTGATCGTGGCGCGTGGCGGCGGCAGCCTTGAAGATCTCTGGGGCTTTAACGATGAAATCGTCGTGCGGGCGGTGGCGGCATCGCATATTCCGGTGATTTCGGCTGTCGGTCATGAGACGGACTGGACATTGATTGATCTGGCCGCCGATGTGCGCGCGCCGACGCCGACAGGTGCTGCTGAAATGGCGGTTCCGGTCAAGGCGGATCTGGTCGCAACGGTTGCAACGCACTCCGCGCGTCTGGCTTCGGCCATGTCGCGGTTTATCGACTTGAAACGTCAGGCGCATCGCGCGGCAAGCCGGGCATTGCCTTCGGCCGATCAGCTGCTGGCATTGCCGCGTCGTCGTTTCGATGAAGCCGCTTCGCGGTTAACGCGGGCGCTTTTTGTGAATACGCAAAAGAAACGCGTTCATTTTGAGGGTCGTGCGCGTCAATTGTCGCCGCGCTTGCTGCAACGCGGTTTCGACGAGCAAAAACGCCATATGAAGCTACTCGGTCAGCGGCTGCCGCGCGCGCTTGAGGCGTTCTTACGCGAACGCCGGACGGTGTTTGCAAGGCGCGCTGACAGGCTGACGCCCGAGCCCTTATTACGGCGCACCACACTTGCAAAGAATGCAATTGAGCAGCTTGATCGCCGGCGCGATCAGGCGATCAGTCTGCTTCTGGAACGGACAAAACGTCGAGGACAGGAGTTGGAGCGCCTCATGCGTTCGCTGTCTTATGAAAGCGTGTTGGAGCGTGGCTTCGCGATTGTTTTCGATGCGGAAGGCAATCCGGTCAAACAGGCGGCGAGCGTTTCTGAGGGTGACGCCTTGTCGATTCGCTTCCGTGATGGCGATGTTGCGGCGATCGCGGGCGAAACTCCAGGGGCACCTTCGTCCAAAGGTGCAACACGCAAAGCATCCTCTTCGCGTCCTGGTGGACAGGGATCGCTATTTTAGCAACAGTCGCTCGCTGATTGCCTCGTGATGCCCCTCAGTTTGCGCGTAAGTTGCAGATTATGTTGTTTTCTTAAGGCTGACTTAAGTTTGGCCTTCTCTTTCTCGGCACACATTCGCCGACGTGTTTTCCAGTTTGGAAGGCACGTGGTTTCAAGTCGTGCAGATGAAAGAGTTTTTGAATGTCGCGTAAATTTTCTGAAAGTGGTGGCGGGCCGCTCTTGCCAAACGGCGTGACAAGCCGCCGGGCGTTCCTGATTGGTGCCAGTGCGATTGCACTTTCCGGCTGTGTTTCGACAGCCCAACAGGCAAGCCCCGTTAAAATGGCTGCTACGCCAGCTCCGGTGCGCGCTGTTCCCCCAATGTATGAGGCGATGCCCTATGAGCAGTTTCCTCTGCCCGCAGTGAATGTTGCGAAGGTCGACCCTAAATTCTGGCGACAGGAAGTTGATTATCCGACCGACGAGAAGGTCGGCACGGTTATTGTCGATACGCCGAACAAATATCTTTATCATGTTCGCAGCAATGGTCGTGCCATGCGCTATGGTATCGGCGTTGGGCGCGACGGCTTTTCGTGGGCTGGCCGTGCAATTATCGCGTATAAACGCCAATGGCCGCGCTGGACTCCGCCAGATGAAATGGTGGCACGTCAGCCAGCGCTTGAACCCTACAGCATCGCCAATGGTGGCATGCCTCCCGGCTTGAAAAATCCGCTGGGTGCACGAGCGCTTTATATTCATAAGGACGGGCGTGACACGATCTATCGTATTCACGGCTCAACCGAAGAATGGAGCATTGGCAAGGCCGTGTCGTCTGGTTGTATCCGCCTGCTCAATCAGGATGTCATCGACCTTTACAACAATGTGCGTGACGGCAGTACGATTGTCGTGATCCCTGATCCGACAAAAGGGACACAGGTGACGAGCTGAATGTGAACAAGGGCGCGATTATCGCGCCCTTTTCAATTCTGTTTGGTGCCGTGATCAGATGCCTGTTTGTTTGCAGATCACAACGCGCCAGCCGTCGGGGTCTTCATAGGTAAAGCTGCGGTCGATCCAGTAGGGGTTCTCAGGTTTGACCGGAGCATAACCTTTACCCTGCATGCGGCGGTTCAGCTGTTCATAGGCATTCTCGTCAGTGATATAAATCACAAGCAGATTGTCTTCTGACGGAGCCCGGCAAGGGCTACCTGCCTGATGCTCGGTGAATTCCAGATGCGCGCTTTTCCCGGGTAGGCCGAGCATGATGCCATTGTATCCGGCATGATCTGCAAAAGACCCCAGCTCTGGTAGGCCAAGACCGTCTCGGTAGAAAGTAACGACTTCGCTGAACTTCTCAGTTGGGCGGGCAAAGCGGATCTGTACCGGGATTGCGCCTTCGCCCAGCGTGAGAAAGGTCGATCGGGTATTCATAGTCATCTCCTTCAGTTCTGTCCGGAAGCGGCTGTAATGGTTTGCGCAGTTCGCCAGAGCGATGGGCCTTGCATGACGATGACGCCGATGACGACAAGTGCAACGCCAACAATGCGGGAGGGGGTGATTGCCTTGCTCGCAAAGCCCATGATGCCGAAATGGTCGATAAGCACCGAGGCAATCAGCTGACCGGCAATGACTGCTGTCATGAAACTCGCGGCACCGAGCTTTGGCGCGAACAGTATTGCGGCGGTGATGTAAACCACACCGGCTACGCCGCCGATCCATATCCATTTTGGTTGTCCGGCAAGCCCGGCGAATGTGGGCAGTGAAGCCTTCATTGCGAGCAAGACCGGAAGCACACAGATGATGCTGACGAGCAACGATACGACCGTTGCTCAGAGTGGATGGCCAAGTGCGCGCCCCAATGCCGCATTGGCGCCAGCCTGAAACGGCACCACCGCACCGGCAATGAGGGCAGCGAAGAGAAATGTAAATGATCCTTGAGCCTGCATGGAAACCTTTCCTGTATTCCTTTGGCTCTGATCTAGCTATAGATATGGGGAATTTGAAATTCAGATTTTCGAGGTAATCATGCATCATACGAATAATCTGCGGAATGTTGATCTCAATCTGTTGGTGATTCTGGACGTGCTTCTGACAGAGCGTCATGTGTCGCGTGCAGCCGCGCGGCTCAACATGAGCCAGCCAGCGGCCAGTCACGCGCTGGCGCGTCTCCGCGAGTTGCTGGACGACCAACTTCTCATTCGGGAAGGTGCAGGGCTATCTCTGACAATCAAAGCCATGGAAATTGCAAAGCCGCTCACTGAAATTCTCTCGGGCGTTCGCAGTGTGCTTGGCCCTTCAGGTTTTGAACCTGCAACCACGCAACATCGCTTTCATCTTTCTATGTCCGATTATGGCGGCAGTATCGTCTTACCGGGATTGGTCAGAGCATTACGAAAGGATGCGCCGGGCATTGATCTGGCTATCAGTCAGTTCAGTCGCGAAGGCATGATCGCGCGCGTTCTGGATGGCGAGATCGATATGGGTTTTGGGGTGTTCCCACATTTGCCCGCTCAAATCGCGGCCGATGTGCTGATGAAGGATGAATATGTGTGCTTGCTGGATCGCCGCAGCCTTGAAGGACGACAATTCGACGCCGATGCTTATTTCGCGCGACCGCATGCGCTTGTTGCAGTGCGTGGCGACGCGACGACAGAGATTGACGAGAGCCTGAAACTTGCAGGACACACGCGCCATATCGCTGTGGTTGTTCCACATTGGGGTGTTGCGCCACAGTTGATCGCGGGCACAGACCTGATTTTGACCATCGCGCGTGGCGGGCTCAAAAATCTGCCGCCGGATGATAATCTGATCGTGCTGCCTGTACCTGTCGCGTTGCCGCCTATACCCTTTGTGCAGATATGGCATAAGCGCCGGGAAAGTGACCCGGCGCATCGCTGGTTGCGGGCGAAGACGACCTCCGCTCTAATATGCGTATTCGAGGAAGATTGGTTCGACTGAACCGGCCCATACGCTGTTGTAGGCCTTGAGCATGCGCTCGGCGTCAGTGATACCTGCAGCGACGATTTCTTCCAGTGGTGCCAGGAAATGCGTTTCGTCAAACCCGTCCGCGTTCAGCTTGTTGCGGTTGAGAAGGCCGAGGCGCGAGATTTCCAATGTCTTACGGGCGATCTGCGCAACAGGCTTGCCACGGAATGAAGCATTGAGTGCCTTTGCTGGCACCTCATTGCGCAACGCAAGAACTTCTTCATAGGTCCAGTCTTTTGTCAGATCTTCTGCCGCATCGAGCGCTTCATCATCATAGAGCAGGCCAACCCAGTAAGCGGGCAGAGCACAGATACGACGCCAGGGACCACCGTCAGCTCCGCGCATTTCGAGGAAGCGCTTGAGGCGCACTTCCGGGAACAGCGTCGACAAATGGTTGGTCCAATCGCCCATATTCGGCACAGGATCGCTGACTTCGCCCTTCAAAGCGCCATTCATGAACTGGCGGAAGGTCACATGCGTGCAGTCATGATAGCGCCCGTCGCGCAGAATGAAGTACATCGGCACATCCAGCGCCCATTCGACATAATCGATGAAGCCGAAGTTTTCCGAGAAGACAAATGGCAACACGCCCGAGCGCTGGTTATCGGTGTCGCGCCAGATATTGGAGCGCCACGACAGAAGATTGTTCGGTCTGCCTTCGGTGAAAGGAGAGCTTGCGAAGAGCGCTGTCGCAATCGACTGCAGCTTCATCGAAACCTGCATCTTGCGGCGCATATCGGTCTCGGAACCAAAGTCGAGATTAACCTGAACGGTCGATGTGCGGTACATCATATCGAGACCTTCATGCCCGACTTTCGGCATGTAGTTACTCATGATTTTATAACGCGATTTCGGCATGACGGGCGTTTCAGCCAATGTCCATTTTGGACTGCCACCAAGACCCAGGAAACGAATGCCGAGTGGCTCAGCAATCTCGCGCACCTGCGAAAGATGGGCGTTCACTTCACGACAGGTCTGATGAATGGTCGAAAGGGGCGCGCCGGAAAGTTCGAACTGGCCACCAGGTTCGAGCGAAATCGCGCCCTGTCCGGTCGGCTCTACCAATCCGATGATATTGCCTTCATCCATGATCGGCTCCCAGCCGAGCTTGGCCTTCATACCGTCCAGAATGGCTTTGATACCGCGCGGGCCGTCATAAGGAACAGGGCTGTTGTCCGCGACGTAGAAAGGAAATTTCTCGTGCTCCGTGCCGATGCGCCAGGCATCTTTCGGCTTGCTGCCTTCGGCAAGATAGGCTGCGAGTTCTTCAACGCCGGTCAGTGTTGTTTCATCGGTCGTGTCGCGCGCCATGCGTATTGTCCCTAGTCGGATTTATATTTGTCAGCGTGATTGGACAAATTTGTCAAATCGCGCAAGTCAATTTCATTGATGATTGGTTTTTCTCTTATTCATGTGTTCGCTTTCCAATCGCCTAACACCGTTTGGACAAGTGTAAGTGCTGCAACGGCTGCTGTATCTGCGCGCAGAATTCGAGGCCCCAGCGGAATGGCGGTCACAAAAGGGAGGCCGTGCAATTGCTGTCGCTCAATCTCTGAAAACCCGCCTTCCGGGCCGATAAGAACCGCATAGGGGCCGGGCTGTAAGCTGCTCAGAATAGTCAGCGGGTCATTTGCTTCATGGCCTTCATCGCAGAAGATGAGGCGGCGCGACTGGTCCCACTGCTCCAGAAAACGATCAAAGCGGATTGCATCGCGGCATTCGGGGATCGCAAGTACACCGCATTGCTCCGCGGCCTCGATGGCATTCGCCTTGATGCGGTCCGTTCCAAGCTTTGGCACCTGCGTATGTTGCGTTACAACAGGCTGCAAAACGCCTGCGCCCATTTCAACGGCCTTCTGCACCATATAATCAAGCCGTCCCTGTTTTAGCGGGGCAAAGCAGTAGATCAGATCGCAAGGTTCGGGCTGCGGACGTGTTTGCTCAGTTGCTTCCAGAAACAGCCGCTTCTTGCCTTCAGGCCGCAACCGCATTTTCCATTCACCATCGTGCCCGTTGAAAGCGAGGATTTCGTCGCCTTCCTTCAATCGCAGCACATGCGTCAGATAGTGAGCGGCCTGCGTTGGCGCTTCCACGTTTACGCCATCACCAAGGCCAGCTTCGATATAAAGTCTTTGCATTTTATAATTTGCGCGCATGATCGCATCGATGGCAGAGGGCTGGCCCAATGGTCAAGCTTTTTGGTTGTTTGGGGCAAATTGAATGCGTTGCTACACAAACATTTGATGGGACTAATAAAGTAGTTGATATGAACTAGATTGTATCCATATAGATATGAAGCTATCTATTTGAATGGAATTTAAGTGATGAAACAAGCTTGGGTCGAATTTGCACCGCTGCTGTCAGCCAATGCCCGCGGATGGCGCAAAGCCTTCGATGCGGCAATGGCCGAGCACAGCCTATCGGATGCCAAAGCCATCCCGCTCATGACGCTTTTACGGCATGGCGATTGCATTCCTCAGGGCGTGCTTGCTGAAAGAGTTGGAATTGAAGGGGCAACGATCGTTCGCGTCGTGGATGAATTGGAAAAGGAAGACCTTATCCGCCGGATCCCTGACGACACGGATCGCCGGGTCAAGCTCATTCAACTGACTGATGAGGGGCGGGCTCTTGCGGCCAAAGTGGAAAAGACTGCGGCGCGTCTGCGCACGGCTTTTCTGGGCGACCTTGATCCTGATGCGGTTGATGTTGCGATGGATGTTTTGCGCAAGCTTCACGAGAAATTCCAGAACCAGCCTTCCTGACAGGAAGGCAAGCGACCCCCGGCCTTCCTGACAGAAAGGCTGGCAACTTATTGTAATGAACATTCTTAAAGCTGATGATTAAGCCCGCTGAAACAATGCCGCGATTTTGGGACGTGGTCTTCTCGCTGAAGACCTTTGCGGCGGCTATGCTCGCGCTCTGGATTGCATTGATGGCAGACTTGCCCAATCCCTATTGGTCGGTTGCGGCAGTTTACATCGTAGCGCATCCGCTTTCAGGGGCTACGACGTCCAAAGGCTTCTATCGTCTCATTGGTACGATTATCGGTGGTGCTGTCACGATTCTTTTCGTGCCGCATCTGGTCAACTCGCCTGAAATTTTAACGCTGGCAATCGGCCTGTGGATGGGGCTTTGTCTCGCTATCAGTCTGCTCGACGGCACGCCGCGCAGCTACCTTTTCATGCTGGCTGGTTATACTGTGGCGATTGCAAGTTTCGCGGTTGTCTCCGCGCCTGCCACGACCTTCGATTATGCCGTGGGCCGGGTCGAAGAAATTGCTATCGGCATCATTTGTGCAGCCGTGGTCAACCGTCTGGTTTTTCCGCGCCATAGTGGTCCCGTTCTGGTTGCGCGTATTGATAACTGGCTGCGTGACGGTTCAAAGCTCGCCGTTGCGACATTGCGCGGTGATGGCGACAGCCCCGAATTTAAGCGTGATCGCCAACGGCTTGCGGCCGATGCGCTGGAACTGCGTAATCTGACGACGCATGTGGCTTATGATACATCATCCATCCGCAATGTCGGTGCGCTTTTGCACGTATTGCAACAGCGTATGGTTGCCGTTCTGCCAATCGTTTCCAGCCTGCATGATGTGTTGGCGCTCAAGCCCGGGAAGGGCGAAAAGCCGTGGCATTCTGCGGTGCAGAAACTTCTGGATGAGGCCTGCGACTGGCTTGAAAGTGGAGAAGCCCTGACGGAACAGCGCCGCGCAATACTTCTTGGTTATCTCGATGAAATCGAAAAGCATGGCAGGGATGCGGATAGCTGGGCCGAATTGCTGCCGTTCAACCTGGCAGCGCGTGTGCGTGATCTGGTCCAGATCTGGAGTGACTGCATTACGCTGCGTCAGGACATAATTTCCGGTTCGCGTCATTCGTTGCGTTGGCGCCGCTACGACGCGCATCAGAAGGCGCGTCCGCAGCACAGAGATTATGGCATGGCTTTCCTCTCTGGCTTTTCGGCTTTTCTGGCAACCTGTATTGCCACGGCCTTCTGGATTGCGACCGGCTGGTCGCAGGGCAGTGCCGCCGCCATGATGGCCGGGATATTTTGCTGTATTTTTGCAGGCATGGATGATCCCGTCCCGGTGATGCGCAAGTTCAACTGGCTGCTGCTGATCGTGATTGCCGCCGCCTTCGTGTTTGAATTTGCATTATTGCCGCTGGTGGATGGGTTTTTCCCACTGGTTCTCGTGCTCGGCCTGTTTCTGGTTCCTGCCGGTTTGCTTCTTGCAATTCCATCGCAGTTTTTGCTCGGTATGGTGCTTTGTGTGAACCTGCCAAACATGCTGATGCTGCAAGGCCATCTGACACATGACTTTGTGAGCTTTGCCAATGCCAACCTCGCTACCGTTCTGGGTATTGTCATTGCCGCTGGGGTGACATCCATCGTGCGGTCGGTCGGTGCCGAATGGAGCGTGCGTCGTCTCGTCAAAGCGGGCTGGAACGACATTGTGCTTGCAAGCGAGCGCCAGCCGGGCCGCCATCGTCGTCAGCATATGAACCGTTTGCTGCTCAAGATGATTGATCGCATCGGTATGATGACGCCACGCCTTGCTTTGATACCGGCTGCCGACATTGCCAAGGTTGATCTGCTGCGCGATTTGCGCAACGGCATGAACACGATTGATCTGCAGCAGTATCGTTCAAAATTGCCTGCATCCTGCCGTGAAGCGGTGGACGCTGTGCTGGATGGTGTTGGTGCGCATTATCGGGCGCTGTCGCGTGATGCCAAATCGGAAGCACGGGAAGACATTGATGCCGGTCTTCTGGTGGCCATCGATCAGGCGATCACAGTCATCATCGAAAATGGTTCACCAGCCATCGCCAAGAGGCCTCGTATTGCCCTGATTGGTTTGCGCTTCAACCTGTTTCCGAAAGCGCCGCCCTTTGCCCTTCCGCCGCAGCCGCAACTTGAGCTGCCGCAGGCTGCATAAGGCAGGTAATTCGCACGAATGGAACCTGAATAGTCATGAGACCCGAACTCGACATCTATGGGATTTATCTGCCGACTTTGGCTGTTTTGGCGCTGGGCGCTTATTTCGCCAATTCTGTGCTGCAGCGTCTGCTGGCGCGCGCTCGCTTCTATCGTTTTGTTTGGCACCGACCTTTGTTTGATGCTGCCATGTACTTCTGCATTCTCGGCGTAAGTGTCGTACTCTTGAATGGAATACCGCTATGAAAAAGCTCTTTGCACATTCCGGCCGGGTCTTCCTCACCCTCGTCATGGTCACGATGGCAGGGCTGCTTGGCTGGCATCTTTGGGACTATTATATGAATGCGCCGTGGACACGCGACGGCAAGATCCGCGCGGATGTCGTGCGTATTGCGCCCGATGTTTCCGGTCTCGTGAGCGAAGTTCTGGTTCATGACAATCAGACGGTCGAGCAGGGCGAGGTGATTTTCCGCATTGATCAGGCGCGCTACAAACTGGCGCTCCAGTTGGCCGAAGCGAAGCTTGCCAGCAGCAAGGCGGCGCTGGATATGGCCAATCGCGATCAGACCCGCTATCGCAAGCTCAACGATACGACCGTGACCCAGCAAAAAATGGAACAGATTGAAACGACAACCCAGCAAGCGGAGGCCACCCATCGTCAGGCTGAGCTTGACCGTGATTTGGCATCGCTTAATCTGGAACGGTCGTCGGTCAAGGCTCCGGTCAATGGTGTGATTACCAATTTCTCGCTTCAACGCGGTGATTATGTGACGACGGGCTCTGCCGTCACAGCACTGGTCGATACGGATTCTTTTTATGTTTCCGGTTATTTCGAAGAAAACAAACTGGAACGTATCCAGATCGGCGATCCGGTTCTGGTTGATGTGATGGGCAGCAAAGTGCAGCTGAAAGGCAAAGTTGAAGGCATTGCTGGCGGTATTGAAGACCGCGAGCGCACGGATTCAACCAATTTGCTTGCCAATGTTTCCCCGACATTCAACTGGGTTCGCCTTGCACAGCGCGTGCCGGTCAGAGTGAAGCTGGAGGAAGTGCCGCAGGGTGTTCATCTGGTGGCTGGTCGTACGGTCAGCGTTTCGGTCGTCAACTAAGATAACCAAATCAAGCAGCAAAGCCCGGCTATTGTCCGGGCTTTTTTCATGATAGCAATTTGGGTGAAGAAGTCGCTGTGGGGCTTGGACTATGAGCGTATTGGTGATCCAGAATTATCCAGATTCGGGCCTCGGACAAATTGGGCCTATATTGCTTGAGGCGGGCCATCCGATTGATCTGCGCCATGCTTATCAGGGCGATGCTCTTCCGCAGGACGACAGCGCTTATCAGGCGCTCATCGTACTTGGTGGGGAGCAGAATGCGCTTGCCGATGCTGAGTTTCCGTATTTCCCTGATCTCCTCAATCTCATTCGTGCTTTCGGCGATAAGGACAAGGCTGTGCTTGGTATTTGCCTCGGTAGCCAGCTTGTCGCGCGCGCATATGGAGCCGAGAATATTCTGGATCGGCCAATGGAATTTGGCTGGCATGAAGTGCGGCTGACCGAGAAGGGGCAAAGCGATCCGGTGCTTGCCGCTGCAGGATCTGTTTTTCCGATTTTCCACTGGCATCGCGATACGTTTTCATTGCCAGAAGGTGCCGTTCACATGGCATCCAGCGACATGACTGCACATCAGGCTTATCGGATTGGCCGTGCTGTCTATGGCACTCAGTTTCACTTTGAAGCTGACACTGCACTTGTTGTCGACTGGAATGAAACACTCAGTGACGTGATCGCCGAGTTTGATCCTGAATGGCCGGCTGAATTTCCAGCACATTTACAACGTTCGGGAGCTGCTGCAGACAAGGCTGGCGCCGCTCTTGCGCGGGCGTGGACCAGTCTGATCTAGCGCAGATGTGCTAAAAGTTGCCGGTAAACAACACTCCGCACCCATAAGGCGTTGCGCCTTTGCCACAGGGGAAAACCATTTGAGTTTTTCCCTGTGAAAGCGACAATTGTAACCCCTGCGTTCAGTTGCAGGTAACTTTTTTCAGGTGTAACTGAGGCCAACTTCCGGGTGGCAAGTGATTGGGCAGGGTGCAAACCTTGCTCATTATGAAAGCTCGGTTCCCCGATCCCCCCGGTAACCCTCCTCCGGTGCCTCTCGAAAGAGTTTTCGATCATGACCGCTAAGCATGCCACACTCCTCACCGTCCTGATGATTTCTGCGATCGTGTTTATGGCAGTTGGTATTTTTACAGTCGATGCTGGTAGCAGCATGACCTCGACTGACGGTTACGGCGTTTCCAACGCGCGTTAATTTTTTAACCAGAGCACCGTGCGCCCGGTTAGGCGCACTAAGGTCGCTCTGGCACTTGGAGTTCTCCGCATGATTATATCTTAAGCTGGTTCAGGTTTAAGGAATTATGCAGTAGCGGCTGGACCGGTCGCTTCCAGAAAGCGCTTTTCAGAGCCATCGATTACGATGGCTGACAGCTTTCCGCTCTTCCAGGCATAAGTATCAAGATTGACCCGGTTGGGTTGGACGTCGATTACGCTCTGTGGTGTATGGCCGTGGACAATGACTTTTTCCAATGGATCGGTCCATTTCAGAAACAGCGTTCTGATCCACATCAGTTCGTCGGGGTCTTGAGCGTCGAGGGGCACAGCCGGGTTAACGCCCGCATGGCAGAAAAAGAAATCACCGAAACTCATTGAATGCGGCATGGAGCGGATATAGTCGATATGCGCTTGCGGCACCGTGTTTACGAGTTGTCGATATCCTGACGTTGCGGATTCCGGATCACTGAAGTTCACCTCAACCCCGTAAGAGCGCGCAGTGTCGCTGCCGCCATGATGGGCAAAAATCCCGTTCGTATCTCCCGTCGCAAGATAGTGCAGGAAACCATCGTCATGGTTTCCGATCAAAGAGAGGATACGCGGATCATGCGCTGAAGCATTGATCAGAAAATCAAGCACACCTTTGGAATCCGGCCCCCGGTCGATGTAGTCGCCGAGATGGATGATACGCCAGTCATGTGCCGGATTGCGGTCGAGATCGGCGCGGATAAGGCCATGCATATCCTGCAAAAGATCAAGGCGCCCGTGAATGTCGCCGATGGCGTAAAGCCGAACGCCTGCAGGTCCTTTAGCGTCCTTCAACATCACGCCATTCATAAGTCGTCGCTTTCTTTTGCGTCTTTTCCTGCACGCTGACGATACCGCAAACGGGATACGCGCTCACGTTCATCATTCAGCTCCCTGTCGTTCGTCGCCTGTTCGACAAAACGGATATGTTTCTGAACCGCTTCGCGGGCCGCCTGCGGATTACCTGCGATAACGGCATCGTAGATGGCGCGATGCTGCGACAGGAACATGTCGGCGACGCCGGGGTAATTGTAAATAAGACTGCGGTTGTAAAAAACCCCATCTTTGAGCAATTGATAGCAGGAGCGTAATGTGTGCAGCAGCACGATATTGTGTGCGGCTTCGCCAATCGCATTGTGAAAATCGACATCAAGCCGCGCTTCCGTATCGAAATCACCAGCGCCGTGCGCCGTTTCCATTGCGATGATGATTTCCTTCAAGAGAGCCTTGTCCGCGGGCGTTGCCCGCAGCGCAGCAAATTCAGCGGCAATGCCTTCTATTTCGCGGCGGTATTCCAGATAATCGGCTTTGGCTTTGCGATGGTCCGCGAAAAGCTTCACCACGGGTGCACTGAAAACCTGTCCGATGACATCTGCCACAAAAGTGCCACCGCCATGACGCGATGTGAGAAGGCCTGCATTTTCAAGCCGCTTCAGGGCATCACGCAAAATGGGACGGGAAATATCGAACTGGCGCGCCAGTTCCCGCTCACCCGGAAGGCGGTCTCCACCGCGCAAGACGCCTTCGAGAATCAGGCCCTCGATCTGATGGACGACATCATCCGCTGTGCGGCTCGCCTGGATACGTGAAAAAATTGTCTCGGCCATGCCGTTTGAAGCCCTCTCCATATCGGCGGCAAGGTAGCCTTAAGGCGTCAGCCGAGCAACGGGGAGTTTGTAAGTAAAGCATTTCCAGCAAAAGTGTGAAGCGGTTTTGCGCTGGATAATGCGTCGAAACAAATCGTTAGAGCGGTTCCGACAATTCAGTCCCAACTGGAGCCGCTCCAACAAACCCCGGAAGACATGCTTCCGGGGTTTGAGAGGATTAGAGTTTTGCTTCAGGCTTTCTTACGCTTGCGGCCTGAAAAGAATGCGACGAGGCCTGCAACAAGGCCATACATTGCCCACTTGAAGGGAAGAGCATCGGCTGTTTCGCTACGAATAGGAAGCACAGTGACCGTGCCCGGGCGGCTTTCAAAACCAGCCTTTCCTTCGGCTTTCGCCTGTTCGATTTGCTGCGGGGAGACGACCCATTCTGCGCCGCGCGATTTGTCATAGAACATGAAGCCGAAACCGACGATAGCGGCAACGACGATTGCGAGAATAAGGCGGGTAGGTGTGTTCATTATCATTCCTCAAAAATCGGACTGATGTGGGAGGAGGTCCATCCGATTCGTTGAATTATGGGGCTATAAGGCTATTGCTAATCAATTGCTTAGCCGGCTGCATTGCGCGCTTTCAAATAAAGCGCCGTGCTTTCATAAGCAATCACATCGGCTTCGTCTATTTTGAGGGCATGTCTTGTGGAGAACTGCCGCTTTCCCAATAAGGAACCGGTCCGTAAAGATCAGCCAGATAGTCTATGAACAACCGCACTTTAGCGGGCAGGAATTGCTTTGACGGATAGACGGCGTGGATTGCGACATTGCGGGAAGCAGAATAATCAGGCAGCACTTGCACGAGCTTACCCGCGGCCAGTTCCGGTCCGACATCCCATGTCGAGCGCTGCGCGATGCCAAGCCCGGCCAGAACCGCCTCGCGTACCATCTCGCTCGAATTGGTCTGCAGTGGTCCTTGTGGGCGAATGGTGATCGGCCCTTTCGGTCCTTCCAGCCGCCACGGATCATTATTGTGCGGAGCAAGACAAATATGCGCCTGCAGATCCTCGATGGTTTCCGGCGTGCCCCGCTCAGCGATATAATGCGGTGAGGCAACCAGAACGCGGCGCACTGGTGCCAGACGTCGCGCGACAAGCGTAGAATCTGACAATTCACCGATGCGGATCGCAAGATCATAGCCATCGCCGACAATATCCACCATCTCGTCGGAGAGCTGCATATTGACGGTGAGGTCTGAATTGGTGCGCATGAAAGGCACCAGATAAGGCGCGATATGCATACGGCCGAAGGTCGTGGGGGCTGATATTTTCAGTGTGCCGCGTGCATTTGCCGATCTGCGGGCGACGAAGGCTTCGGCCTCTTCAATATTGCTCAGAATTGCCAATACACGCTCATGATAGCCTTGGCCTGCTTCAGTCAGGGCTATCTGACGCGTGGTTCGCTGCAGGAGACGCGTGCCGAGACGTTCTTCAAGTCTTCCCAGTCTTTTGGAAACGACTGCCGGTGACAATCCAAGATCACGTGCTGCCGCTGACATGCTACCTGTTGTGACAACACGTGCGAAAATCTCCATATCGGCCAGACTGCTCATCATGATAGTTTTAAATCCTCCCTGGCAGATATATGCACATGGTTGATGTAGCCGAGGCAGGCGATGGATCGCAAGGCGATTATGCCGCAGCGTCATAACTGTTTCGCTATAGGCCAATTGGTAAAATAATATTACCACTTGATCCAAGCTATGCCGAATGTACTCTGGGGAGGCGGAGGATCACATGAGCGGACTGATTATGCCGGAGCCAAATGCTTCGGTCCTCGAGCGGCGCGAGACGATCGTTGCTGACCTTAGGGCAATTGTACCGGGTGAGGGTGTTGTCGATACGACCAATGCCATGCGGGTGTTCGAAACCGACGGACTGACCGCGCATCGCGCGCTGCCACTTGTTGTGGTTCTGCCAGAAACGGTCGAACAAGTTTCACAGATATTGCGCTATTGCCATGAGAATGAAATTCGCGTCGTGCCGCGCGGTGCGGGCACGTCGCTTTCCGGCGGCTCCATGCCATTGGTCGACGCTGTGTTGCTGGGCATGTCCCGCTTCAATCGTATTCTCGAAATCGATTATCCAAACCGCGTTGCAGTTGTGCAGCCGGGCGTAACCAATCTTGGCATTACAAAGGCTGTTGAGCACGAAGGCTTCTATTATGCGCCTGATCCGTCTTCGCAGATCGCATGCTCCATCGGTGGCAACGTCGCGGAAAATGCGGGCGGCGTGCATTGCCTGAAGTATGGCCTCACGGCCAATAATGTGCTTGGCATCGAAATGGTGCTGATTACGGGCGAAGTGCTGCGCCTTGGCGGCAAGCATCTTGATAGCGAAGGCTATGACCTGCTGGGTCTCATGACAGGCTCTGAAGGTCTTTTGGGGGTGGTTACGGAAATCACCGTGCGCATTCTGCAGAAGCCGGAAACAGCACGTGCGGTGATGGTTGGGTTTCCATCAAGCGAGCAGGCAGGTCAGTGTGTGGCCGACATCATCGGTTGCGGGATTATTCCCGGCGGTATGGAAATGATGGATCGTCCGGCCATTCAGGCAGCGGAAGATTTTGTCCGTGTCGGTTATCCGCTGGATGTCGAGGCACTGCTAATTGTCGAGCTCGATGGTCCTCCGGTAGAAGTCGATCATCTGATTGGTCAGGTGGAAGCAATTGCGCTTAAAAATGGTTCAACCACTTGCACACTTTCGCAATCGGAAGAGCAGCGCCTTGCTTTCTGGGCAGGGAGAAAAGCCGCCTTCCCGGCGGTAGGCCGCATCTCGCCCGACTATCTTTGCATGGATGGCACGATACCGCGCAAGGAATTGCCGCGTGTGCTTTCCGGCATGCGCGATCTTTCCGAAAAATACGGACTTCGTGTCGCCAATGTTTTTCACGCAGGTGATGGTAATCTCCATCCGCTCATCCTTTACGATGCGAATATTCCGGGTGAACTGGAAGCGGCCGAAGATTTTGGTGCCGATATTTTGCGGCTTTGCGTCAAGGTTGGCGGTGTGTTGACCGGCGAGCACGGCGTTGGCATCGAGAAGCGCGATCTTATGCCGGTCATGTTCAACGAGATCGATCTCGATCAGCAGATGCGGGTCAAATGTGCTTTTGATGCCAAGCATCTGCTCAATCCGGGCAAGGTATTCCCACAATTGCGTCGCTGCGCCGAACTTGGCCGCATGCATGTGCATCGTGGCGAATTGGCTTTTCCGGACATTCCCCGATTTTAATAAGCGGTTTTGATGATGACTGACACAAACATAATAAAGCCGCAGGATGAGGCGGGTGTTCTGGAGGCGGTGCAATGGGCCTTGGCCAATTCAACGCCGCTTGAAATCATCGGTCGGGGCAGCAAACGCGGTATCGGACGACCGATGGCAACAGGCGCTGTGCTTGATGTGTCGAACCTGTCCGGCGTAACTCTTTACGAGCCCGATGAGCTGGTGCTTTCTGCAAAGGCTGGAACGCCTCTTTCCGAAATCGAGAAACTGCTGGCCGACAATAAGCAGTGCTTTCATTTTGAGCCGATGGATTACGGTCCACTTCTTTCCGGTGAGGCGGGAAGCGGCACGATTGCGGGCGCGCTTGCGGCCAATCTGTCAGGTCCGCGTCGCCTCAAGGCGGGTGCCGCGCGCGACCATATATTGGGTGTGCGTGTGGTTTCGGGGCGCGGTGAGCTGTTCAAATCCGGCGGACGTGTGGTCAAAAACGTTACCGGCTACGATCTTTCAAAAGGCATGGCCAATTCATGGGGGACGCTGGGTGTCGCCACCGAAGTGACCTTCAAGGTTTTACCTTCGCCTGAAACAGTGGCAACGCTTGCTGTGCGCGGGCTTGATGACGAGGCTGCAAGCCGGATCATGGCCATGGCTATGGGGTCGCGTGAAGAGGTTGCTTCAAGTGCCCATCTGCCGCCAAGCGTGGCATGGCGCTTTCTGGATGGTAAACTGGGCGGAGAAGCCGCGACCATTCTGCGGATAGAGGGCTTTGCGCCTTCGGTTCGCCATCGCAGCGCACAATTGCAGGCGTTGCTGGGCTCTGCTGGGGTGATTGATCTTCTTGATGAAACACAGTCGCGTCAGCTTTGGCGTGAGGTGCGCGATGTGCTGCCTTTTGTGAAAAAGGGCGATCAGCGTGCGGTCTGGCGTGTTTCCATGGCTCCTATGCAGGGCTGGAAAATGGTGGATGAGCTCCGGCGCCATGCTGGTGCCGATGCTTATTATGATTGGCAGGGCGGATTGATCTGGCTGCGCATGGAAGCTGAGCCAGAGGCTCACGTGCTGCGCGCTCTTATTGCCAAATATGGCGGTGGCCATGCCACGCTGGTGCGGGCTTCGGAGCATGTGCGCGCAAACACGGATGTGTTTGAACCGCAATCGGCAGCTCTGGCCGCTTTGTCGCGACGTCTGAAGCTGCAATTTGATCCGGAGAATATTCTCAATCCGGGCCGTATTTATCCTGAGCAAGCAGGAGTGTGACGCCATGCAAACCCAATTCAGTCCTGAACAACTGCTTGATCCCGGTGTTAATGAGGCCGAAAAAATTCTCCGCAAATGCGTGCATTGCGGCTTCTGTACGGCAACATGTCCGACTTACGTGACGCTTGGCAATGAGCTGGATAGTCCGCGCGGACGCATCTATCTCATCAAGGATATGCTGGAGAATAATCGTCCGGCTGACGAAGAGGTTGTGCGGCATGTTGACCGCTGTCTCTCGTGCCTGTCATGCATGACGACCTGTCCGTCCGGTGTCAATTATATGCATCTGATCGATCACGCGCGGTCGCATATCGAGAAGACCTATAAGCGCCCATTTATGAACCGCTTTCTGCGCGGGGTTCTGGCACAGGTTCTGCCATATCCGGGTCGGTTCCGGCTGGCGCTGCAACTGGCAAAACTTGGCCGTCCGTTTGCTTCTCTGTTTCGCAAGAGCGATACATTGAGGCCCGTAGCCGCCATGCTCGATCTTGCACCGCAACATTTGCCCGCTCATCAACCCGTCGATGCTATCAGCCCGGCCAAAGGCGATAAGCGCGGACGGGTTGCAATCCTCAACGGCTGCGCGCAGCCGGTACTCAATCCCGGCATCAATGCAGCCACGCTGCGCTTGCTTAACCGGATCGGTATCGAGGTGATAACACCCAAGGGCGAAGGCTGCTGTGGTTCGCTGGTGCACCATATGGGCCGTGAGGAGCAGGCGCTTGAGCAAGCGCGGCACAATGTCGATGTCTGGACCCGTGAAATCGAAGCCGGTGGCCTGGATGCCATTATTGTGACGACGTCGGGCTGCGGTACGACGATCAAAGACTACGGCTATATGCTGCGGCTCGATCCTGCATATAAGGACAAAGCAGCTAAGGTCTCCGCGCTGGCCAAGGACGTGACCGAATATCTGACCTCAATCGAACTGCCCGAGCCGCCGCAGCCTGCAGGCCTGACTGTTGCTTATCACTCGGCTTGCTCCATGCAGCATGGTCAGAAGGTTGTTCGTCAGCCGAAGGATTTGCTCGCTAAGGCAGGCTTTACCGTGCGGGAACCCCTGGAAGGTCATCTTTGCTGTGGCTCGGCTGGTACCTACAATATCATGCAGCCTGAAATCGCAACCAAGCTTCGTGACCGCAAGGTCAGGAACATTGAGGCCACTGGGGCGGATTTGATCGCTACCGGTAACATTGGCTGTATGACGCAAATCGCAACCGGCAGCCAGTTGCCCATCGTGCATACAATTGAATTGCTCGATTGGGCATATGGCGGGCCAAAACCTGCAGCCCTTTCAAGCGCCAGTCTTCATTGATCGGGCATAGTGCAAAGGGAAACCTTTGAACCCTTTCGTCTCTTTCAGAACGAAGGTGGTTTGCATTTCCTTGATGCGAGGCAGGCGACGTAAGGTCGACATAGCGAAATCTGCATAGGTGTCGAGGTCACGCGATACGACTTGCAGCAGGAAGTCTGCATCGCCCGCGATGCTGTAACAGGTTATGACTTCATCAAGGCCCATCAGCTCGGCAGCAAATTGCTCAGCCTCCGCTTCACTGTGGCTGTCGATCTTGATTCGAACAAAAGCCAAAACACCAAGGCCAATGGCTTTCCGGTCCAGTGTGGCGCGATAGCCTTGTATGACTCCGTCTTCTTCAAGCTTGCGCACTTTGCGCCAGCTTGGTGATGTGGACATATTGACCTTTCCAGCCAGCGCCTGATTAGTCAGACGTCCATCGTCCTGCAATGCGTCGAGAATCTTGATGTCGGATGGTTCGAGTTGGCTCATTTGAATCTACCTGAAATTCCCTAAATTGAGGTAGATACTACCAAATTTCAAACCACAATGGGCAATAAAGATAAGAACTACCTTCTTGTCCAGTGTAATTCTGATCGAAATATCAATTCCGCCGGAGCTACCATGCAAGAAGATTTACGCCTCGCCATTATCGTCAATCCGGAGATGCCCTTGGGATTGCTTGCCAATACGGTCGGGGCGATTTCCATCGGTCTGGGTGCGAAGCTGCCATTCATTGCAGCGCGACAACTGACCGATAAATCAGGCACTGCAATCGATATCAGTTCTGATCGCCCAGTACCTATCCTGCAGGCTGATGCGGAGACTATTCGGGCCATTGTTTTGAAGGCCGCAAGCTTTGAAGAACGACAGGCTGTTGTGGCATTCCCAGCCTTTGCCCGCGCACTGCATGTCTATGCCGAATATGAAAAGACATTCCCGGATAAGGAGCTTTCATCGGAAACGATCGATGGAGTGGGCATTGCTGGCCCGGCCAAGTGGGTGCGCTCACTGACCGGAAGCTTAAAGCTTTTGCGATAAAAAGAGGCCTGACAAGAGCGGCTCCAACTAAGACTTAATCGTTGGAGCCGCGTCTCGCTATTTGTCCTTACACATTATCCTGCGGAAAACGTGTTCGGGTTTGGTCCGATACGACCATCAGCCTTGTCGAGCTTGGTAATTGCATCATGATCGGTGCCGTTGAGGCGGAAATCGAAAATATCGAAATTTTCTTTGATCCGTGCAGGTGTAACCGATTTCGGGATGACGATATTGCCGGTCTCGATGTGCCAGCGCAGGATGATCTGAGCGACAGATTTGCCGTGCTTATCGGCGATTGATTTCACCGTTGGATTTTCCAGAATGGTGCCCTGACCAAGCGGGCTCCAGGCTTCCGTCGCGATATCGTGTTTGCTGTGAAACAGACGCAGCTCGTCCTGCTGGAACTGCGGATGCAGCTCAATCTGGTTCAGAACTGGCGTAACGTCGCTTTCCTTCAGAATGCGCTCGAGATCGGCAGTGCGGAAGTTCGACACACCAATGGATTTGGCACGACCTTCTTCCTTCAGCTTGATGAAGGCGCGCCATGTTTCCATGAACAGGTCTTTGGAAGGGATAGGCCAATGGATCAGATAAAGATCCACATAGTCAGTTCCAAGCTTCTTCAGGCTGGTGTCGAACGCCTTGAGGGTCGATTCATAGCCCTGATCGCTGTTCCAGAGTTTGGTCGTCAAATAAATGTCGCTGCGGGCAATGCCTGAATCGTTGATCGCTTTGCCGGTGCCTTCTTCGTTGCCATAGATGGCAGCGGTGTCGATGTGGCGATAGCCGACTTTCAAGGCTTCGCTGACAGCCGCAATGGCTTCATCGTTGCCAACCTGCCAGACACCGTAACCGAGCTGTGGAATGTGATTGCCGTCGTTCAGTTTTACCGCCGGTACGGTCATAATCTGTCCTTCCCTCTTACGTGCATACTGTTTGATGTATCATCTCCAGCATATGGGTGTTCGCACAAAAAGTGAAAGGCATTTCCGACATGTTTGTCAGCGATCAGCGCGCTTTCTCCGAGAAAAAGCCAAAGGTTTCAATTTGATGACAAAAAAGGCCGCCGTTATGGTGATAACAGCGGCCTGATAGCTTTGTTTGTAAAGAAAAGGCTTAGCGGACCACCACCTGTGTACCAACAGGGACACGTCCGTAAAGATCGGTCACATCTTCGTTACGCATGCGGAAACAACCAGAAGACATGGCTTTGCCAATGGTCCACGGCTGATTGGTGCCATGGATACGGTAAAGCGTCGAACCGAGATAAAGTGCGCGTGCGCCGAGCGGATTGTTGATGCCGCCTTTCATCTGAGCAGGCAGAATGCGCCCCTTCTTTCGCTCGCGGGCGATCATTTCCTTTGGTGGTGTCCAGGTTGGCCATTCGGCTTTGCGGCTTATGCGCTGCGTGCCTTTCCAGCCAAACCCTTCCTTGCCAACGCCGATGCCGTAACGGCGCGCCTGGCCATTCCCTTCAACGAGATAGAGAAAGCGCTTGCTGGTATCAATCACCAATGTGCCGGGCTTTTCGCCACCCGAATAAGAAACTGTCTGAGGCAGGAAAACTGGATCAAGCTGCTGCTTCTTACGCACAACCTTGGCCGGGTTAGCTGCCGGGCGCTGCTGACTTACATTCTGATAGCGCGGCTTTTGTGGCTGCTTCTGACGGACGATTGTGCGCTTTTGCGGCTGTGCTGCATCGAGCTGCGGCAGGACACGGACTGCGGGTCCACCGAGCTGCGCGATCCAGCGCTGCGATGTTTCATTGTCAACGCGAACCGGTGGTTGGGTCGCGTAACGATCATTGGCAAAAGCCATGCTGGTGGTCACAATGGAGACGGCGATTGCCGCAAGTGATCCGATCAAAAGCAGATGACGTGGTTTCATAAGCCAAATCCGACTATTTTGCGTCCTGCATTTACGCTGACGCGGTTACCCGTCGCACTCCTGACATCACCTGTCAGGAGAACGGCCCCGAAATTCATGGGTCCATTGTGCCGGGCAATGGAATCATAAAGGTAAATTTTGCCGCGTGTCGGGCTTTGACTTGCTTCAAATTATAGTTGTGGTTAGCGGCAAGTTGCGCGACATGATTAAAAATGAATGAAACTTCGGAGGACAGAAATGAGCGACACGGTGCAGGAAAAGACCGGTTTGATCGTCAATGCGGACGGCAAAATGCGCTGTTTCTGGCCCGGTGAATTGCCTGATTACATCGCCTATCACGATAATGAGTGGGGCGTTCCGGTAACGAGTGATCAGCGTCTGTTCGAGAAAATCTGCCTTGAAGGTTTCCAGTCCGGCCTGTCGTGGCTGACGATCCTGCGCAAACGTGAGAATTTTCGTGCAGCTTTTGACGGGTTCGATTTCCACCGCGTAGCTCTATACGATGATACGGATATCGAGCGGCTACTGGCTGACAAGGGCATCGTGCGTCATCGCGGAAAGATCGTGTCCACAATCAACAACGCCAAGCGCGCAATCGAGCTGGTCAAAGAAAAAGGTTCGCTCGCTGCTTATTTCTGGTCCTTTGAGCCGGGTGCAGAGGATCGCCCGCAAGTGGTGGATTATCCGACCTTGTCTGCCAATCCCACAACGGCTACCTCAACCCGGATTTCAAAAGATCTCAAAAAGCGCGGCTGGTCTTTCGTGGGGCCAACCACCGTTTACGCCTTCATGCAGGCCATGGGGCTGGTCAATGATCACATTGAGGGCTGCCATTGCCGCCCGAATATCGAGAAGCTGCGGCAAGCATTGTCCCGACCGAAGTAGTTGCGATTGCGCCGGATTTTGTTTTCTGGGACACCCGCGAGGCTTTATTTCAGGAGTGGACTATGGATCTGACATCGCTCGTGACTTTTGCCGGCATTCTGGTTGTGGCCGCAGGGACGCCAGGGCCGAATATCGGTGCGCTGGTCGCCCGTGTCCTTAGCCGTGGTCATAAAGGTGTGTTTCCTTTCATGTTCGGGCTTTGGCTGGGTGACGCGATCTGGCTGTCGCTTGCGGTTTGGGGCCTGTCTGCACTCGCCAACAGCTTCCATGCCGTTTTCCTTGTGTTGAAATATCTTGGCGTCGCTTATCTGATCTATCTTTCGTGGAAAATGTGGTTTGCTCCCGTTGCTGAGAGCGTGGATGAGGATGCTATCCCGCGCCATGGAGAGGCAAAGAAGCTTTTCTTCAGCGCATTGGCGGTTACGCTCGGTAATCCCAAGATCATGGTATTCTACGTCGCGATCCTACCAACCATCATCGACATCACCCATGTTTCAGTTGTTGGCTGGATGGAATTGCTGCTTGTTATGTTTGTCGTGCTCGCGCTTGTCGACAGCGCCTGGGTGGTGCTTGCAACACAGGCACGGCGCCTGCTTCGCAGTCCACGCGCAATGCGTATTGCCAATCGCACCAGTGCCGGAATGATGGCTGGTGCGGCGGTTGCCATCGCTACACGCTGATTGTGTAGACTACCCTTGCCGCACTCGTCTTGATGCGTTAGGAAACCGGCAACGGATTTGCCGGGTTTGTCCGGCGCAACATGAACAAAATCAACGATCAGGCGGAAAAAATGGCCGATAAAGCGGACAAGATGAAAGCGCGGTTGCCACGCGGGTTTGTCGATCGGGTGCCGGATGATCTGCGCGCCACAGAAAAGATGACAGCGACCATCCGTGAGGTCTACGACCTTTATGGATTTGAGCCGGTGGAAACGCCGCTCATCGAATATACCGACGCGCTTGGAAAGTTCCTGCCTGATCAGGACCGCCCGAATGAAGGTGTGTTCTCGTTTCAGGACGATGACGAGCAGTGGTTGTCGCTGCGCTATGATCTGACCGCACCACTCGCACGCTTTGTGGCTGAGAATTACGAAAGCCTGCCAAAGCCTTATCGCAGCTATCGCAATGGTTGGGTTTTCCGTAACGAGAAGCCAGGTCCGGGCCGTTTCCGCCAGTTCATGCAGTTCGATGCCGACACGGTCGGCGCGCCGAATGTTTCGGCTGATGCCGAAATGTGCATGATGATGGCTGATACAGTTGAGCGTCTTGGCATTCAGCGCGGCGATTACGTGATCCGCGTCAACAATCGGAAAGTTCTCGACGGCGTTCTCGAAGCGATTGGCCTTGCAGGCGATGAGAATGCAGGCAAACGCCTCAATGTTCTGCGCGCCATCGATAAGCTCGACAAGTTTGGTGCCGAAGGCGTGCGTCTTCTGCTCGGCAAGGGTCGCCTCGATGAAAGTGGCGATTTCACCAAGGGCGCATTGCTTGACGATGCAGCCGTGGAAAAAGTTCTGGCTTTCACCTCTGCGGGCGGTGCCAATGGTGCCGAAACCATTGCCAATTTGCAGGCCGTTGTAGCTGGTAACGCGAAGGGCGAAGAAGGCGTTAAAGAGCTTGCCGATATGGAAGCACTTTTTGATGCTGGTGGTTACGAAGGTCGCGTGAAGATCGATCCGTCCGTGGTTCGCGGTCTTGAATACTACACCGGCCCTGTTTTTGAAGCAGAGCTTCTGTTTGATGTGACCAACGAAGACGGCCAGAAGGTTGTGTTCGGTTCGGTTGGTGGCGGTGGTCGTTATGACGGTCTGGTTTCGCGTTTCCGTGGCGAACCTGTGCCAGCAACTGGTTTCTCGATTGGCGTTTCGCGCCTGATGACCGCTTTGAAGAACCTCGGCAAACTTGATGTTTCCGACGTGGTTGGCCCGGTTGTCGTTCTGGTCATGGACAAGGACGCTGCAAGCCTTGGCCGCTATCAGAAGATGGTTTCCGATTTGCGTCAGTCTGGCATTCGCGCTGAAATGTATGTCGGTGGTTCCGGCATGAAAGCGCAGATGAAATATGCGGATCGTCGCGATGCGCCATGCGTGATCATTCAGGGTTCGCAGGAGCGTGACGCGGGCGAAGTTCAGATCAAGGATCTGATCGAAGGCAAGCGTATCTCTGCCGAGATCGAGGACAATGTGACCTGGCGCGAAAGCCGCCCGGCACAGGTTACGGTCAAGGAAGAAGGTATCGTTGAAGCAGTTCGCGAAATCTTAGAAGCGCAGGCTCGCGATCGCGCACAGCAGGCAAAGTGACGGGACGATGACTGGATCACGCACATCACCGATCTTCGCGACGCTTCGTGGTCAGCTTGATGCCAGCGAAGCGGAACTTGTTGATATTCCGCTGATCCAGCCAGCTGATCCGTTTCTGGATATGGCGGGCGAGGATTTGCGCCGCCGTATTTTCCTGACCGAAAACGAGAATGGCGACAGCCTTTGCCTGCGCCCGGAGTTCACCATTCCGGTCTGCCGCAATCACATCGCGCTCAATGCCGCAACGCCCAAGCGTTATGCCTATCTTGGCGAGGTTTTCCGTCAGCGCCGTGATGGCGCTGCGGAGTTCTTACAGGCAGGAATCGAAGATCTCGGTGCTGCCGATGAAGCGGCATCGGATGCGCGTTCGATTGGTGATGCGCTTGCCTGTGTGAAGTCTGCGGTCGCGGACGTACAGCTTGAAATCGTTCTCGGAGATCAGGCCGTTTTTGCAGGAATGCTTAAGGCGCTTGGTTTGCCACAGGGCTGGCGCAAGAAACTGCTGCGCGCTTTCGGTGATGAACACACGATGGAAGCAGCCTTTGCAGAGCTGACGGGTGAACAGCGCAACGATCCACTGCCTGAACAGCTCGCCGGACTTGTCGCCGAAGGTGATGAGGCCGGGCTCGCACGCATGCTTGAAACCGAAATGCTGGAAGCCGGTATTTCACCGGGAGCGGGCCGTACGCCTGCCGAGATTGCTCGCCGCCTGATCGAGAAGGAAGATTTGGCCGCAACGCGGTTTCCATCCTCGGCCCTTGAAGTGTTGAAGCGTTTCCTTGCAACGCGTGTTTCGTTGGAAGCTGCAAGCATCACGCTGCGCGCTTTCGCTGCCGACAATGCGCTTGATTTGAGCGCCGTTCTGCAAAAATTCGAAGCACGTACCGATGCGATTATTGCAGCTGGCATTTCGGTGGAAGACATTGTCTATGACGCGTCTTTCGGTCGTCCGCTCGATTATTACACAGGCCTTGTCTATGAAATCCGTCAGGCGGGCAGCGACAAGGATATGGTGCTGGCAGGTGGCGGTCGTTACGACCGTCTGCTGACCATGCTTGGCGCATCCGAAAACATTCCGGGCGTCGGCTTTTCCATCTGGCTCGACCGGCTTCAGGCGCTGAGCGGAGAACAATCATGACTGTGACATTGGCACTCCCTTCCAAGGGACGGTTGAAGGAGCAGACGCTCGCGGTTCTGGAGACGGCTGGATACAAGGTTATTCTGCCTGACGATTCACGCAATTATCGCGCGCGGGTCGAGGGCGAGAATGACATCGATATTCTGTTTCTCTCGGCATCTGAAATCGCACGCGAGCTGGGTTACGGCAGCGTCGATCTGGGCGTGACCGGCGAAGACCTCGTGCGTGAGACACTGGCTCATGCCGACGAGCGTGTGGCGATTGAAGCGGAGCTAGGCTTTGGCCATGCCGATGTTGTCGTTGCAGTGCCGGAAGTCTGGCGCGATGTGACCACAATGGCTGATCTTGACGATGTTGCTGCCGATTTCCGCCAGCGTCATGGTCGCCGTTTGCGCATCGCCACCAAATACTGGCGCCTGACGCAGCAGTTCTTTTCACAGAAGCACGGCATCCAAGTCTATCGCATTGTCGAAAGCCTTGGAGCAACCGAAGGTGCGCCAGCAGCAGGCTCGGCTGATATGATCGTCGATATCACGTCAACCGGTTCGACCCTGACGGCTAATCATCTGAAGGTATTGGAAGACGGTATCATCCTACGCTCGCAGGCTTGTCTTGTATCTGCCCGTCGCGGTGAGACAAGTGCGCGTGTTGCGGAAGTCGTTGCACGTATTCGTAAAGGTCTTGCAGGCTGATAAGTGCCAGATTGAACTAAAAAAGCCGGTCTGAAATTCAGACCGGCTTTTTTGTCTTTAGAGCATTTCCTGTTTTTCTTGAATCATTGGAAATGCTCTATCTCTTTGTTTTTTCGCATTATCCGACGCAAAACCGCTTCGCATTTTTGCTGGAAATGCTCTAGTTCGCTGGTTTGCTGCCAATGAGGCCATAATAAGCGATATAAATGTAGCAGACGATTGGCATCAGGAATGCCAGATGAATGCCCACAGTATCGGCTAATGCGCCCTGAATGAGCGGGATAATTGCGCCGCCAACAATGGCCAGACACAGAATGCCGGAACCCTGGCTGGTGTGTTTGCCAAGACCATGCAGCGCGAGGCTGAAGATCGTCGGGAACATGATTGAGTTGAACAGGCCGATAGCAAGTACCGACCACATGGCAACATGGCCTGTGGTAGCGACCGTAATGAGCAGCAGGACGATTGCCATAGCGGCATTAAACGCCAGCGCCTTGCCATCATCGATATAACGCATTGCAACGGCGCCGACGAAACGGCCAAGCATGGCACCGCCCCAGAAATAGGAAACGTAGTGCGCAGCTTCGGATTCGGCCAGGCCCGCAACATTCGGATCGTTGAGGAAGTTGACTAGGAAACTGCCAACGCTGACCTCAGCACCGACATATACGAACAGGCCAACAGAACCTAAGACCAGATGGCGATACTGCCAGGCTGAACCATCTTCCTTGGTAATGACTGCGGTTTCTTCTTCCTGAACGTCAGGCAGTTTCAGGATTGCGAAAACGATTGCGAGAACTGCGAAGGCGAGGGCCAACAGCAGATAAGGGAACTGAACAGCGTCTGCCTGCGCAGAGCTTGCAGCATCGCTGGTTGCTGCGGACAGGATCAGGAGGGCACCAAAGGATGGCGCGACGGTTGTGCCGAGCGAGTTGAAAGCCTGAGTAAGCGTCAAACGGCTCGCTGCGGTTTCAGGTGCACCCAAAACTGTGACATAAGGATTTGCCGCGACCTGCAGGATCGTGACGCCTGAGGCCAGAACAAAAAGCGCTCCGAGAAACAGTGCGTAGACGCGATAAGATGCAGCCGGAATGAACAGGGCGCAGCCGATAGCAGCTATCACCAGACCGGTTACAATGCCCCATTTATAGGAGATGCGTTTGACTAGTGCACCGGCTGGCAGCGAGACGATGAAGTAAGCGCCGAAGAAGCAGAACTGGATCAGCATCGACTGGAAGTAGTTGAGCTGAAACACGCCTTTGAGATGCGGGATCAGGATGTCGTTGAGACATGTGATGAAGCCCCACATGAAGAAGAGCATGGTGAGGCTGGCAAGCGCAAAGCTGTAATTTTTGCCCGAATGGGCGTCAGCACGAAGCTGACTGTTCGTTGCGGGTGAAACGGCCATTTTTTCTCTACAAGCTAAGTTATGAGACACGTCTGGGAGGACGAAATGTCTTTCCAAAATGAAAATAGGCGGTTGCATTATCTTACAAGAACGAAGGATGCAATCATTGCGCGTTCTAAGTAACAGTTCTGTGTCTTGATAAAGCGGATACTAAAAAAGCCGCGCTGTTGCGGCGCGGCTTTTTCAAAATATGTATTGCAGCTTGATCAGCCGCGCTTGGCATCGATCGAAATCGAACCCGCACCCTGAAGTGCAAGAAGGATCAGACCACCAGCAATGGCGAGGTTCTTCTGCGCCATCATTGCGTTCATGCCTTCAGCGAAGTTCATGTGCGCTACGAGCGTTGCGCCGATGGTGAACAGAGCCACGATTGCAGCAGCAATACGGGTCTGGAAGCCAACCAGAATGGCGAGACCACCGAGGAATTCAACCAAACCAACCAGAACGGCAGTTACAGTTGGAACCGGAAGGCCGAGGCCTGCAAAGTAACCAGCGGTGCCGGAAATTGCGGTCAGCTTGCTGAAGCCAGCGAGAATGAACAGGATCGAAAGAAAGACGCGTGCGACGAGCGTGGCCAGGCCGTTGCTCTGAGGAGTGATAGAGGACATCAGGGGTATCTCCAATTAAACTGAGCAATCAAATACCTACTCCACACTGTCAAGGAAAGATAGATATTCCTCGACAGTTTGTTCACCGCTTGTGCACAATCATTCCGGTGCGATCATTTTTTCAGCGCGCACCAAACGGTCATAGTCTTCTTCGGAGACGTGCCCGCTCTTCAACGCTTCTTCCCGCAAGGTTGTTCCGTTCTTGTGTGCAGTCTTGGCGATCTTGGCCGCATTGTCATAACCGATAGCTGGAGCCAGAGCGGTCACAAGCATCAGCGAACGTTCAAGAAGATCCTTGATGCGATCTTCATTCGCTTCAATACCTTCAACGCAATGATCTGCGAAGGAAACCATGGCGTCGCTCAGAATACGGATCGATTGCAGCACATTATAAGCAATGACTGGCTTGAAAACATTAAGCTCGAAGTGGCCCTGACTTGCAGCAACCGTAACGGTCGTCTGATTGCCGAAGACTTGTGTTGCGACCATCGTCAAAGCTTCGGCCTGTGTCGGGTTGACCTTGCCGGGCATGATCGAGGAGCCCGGCTCGTTTTCCGGCAGCGATAGTTCGCCAAGGCCGGAGCGTGGGCCGGAACCCAGGAAGCGGATATCGTTGGCTATCTTGAAGAGGTCAGCGGCCAGCGCATTGAGGCTGCCGTGGAAGTTTGCAAGAGCACCGTGGCTTGCAAGTGCCTCAAATTTGTTCGGTGCCGTCTTGAAGCTCAATCCGGTAATTTCGCTCACTGCATCGGCAAAGCCGGTGTCGAAGCCTTTAGGCGCATTCAGGCCCGTACCAACGGCGGTGCCGCCCTGTGCGAGCAGAAAGACGTCAGCGAGGGACTGTTCGATGCGATGGCGCGCATATTCGAGTGCTGCGCGATAGCCGGAGAATTCCTGTCCAAGTGTGACCGGCGTTGCATCCTGCGTGTGCGTGCGTCCGATCTTGATGATGTCCTTGAACGCCTCTTCCTTGGTCTTGAGTGCTTTGGTGAGATACTCAAGTGCCGGGTAAAGCCGGTTTACGGCTTCAACGGCAGTCGCGATGTGAATCGCGGTTGGAAAGCTGTCGTTTGACGACTGGCTCATGTTGACGTGATCGTTTGGATGAACCGGCTTTTTGGAGCCAAGTTCACCGCCGAGAAGCTCAATCGCGCGGTTCGAAATGACCTCGTTGGCATTCATGTTCGACTGCGTACCGGAACCGGTCTGCCAGACGACAAGCGGAAAATGATCGTCGAGTTTGCCTTCAATCACTTCCGATGCCGCAACGGCGATGACCTGCCCCAGAACCGGGTCAAGCTTGCCCAACGCAATATTGGTTTCGGCTGCCGCACGCTTGACGACGCCCAACGCATGAACCAAGGGCAGGGGCATACGCTCGCCGCCAATCTTGAAGTTTTGCAAAGAACGTTGAGTTTGCGCGCCCCAATAACGGTCGGCGGCAACATCGATCGGTCCGAAAGTATCTGTTTCGGTACGCGTGGCAGTCATTTTCAGTCTCCGGCTTGTTTCAAGCGGGTGAAATGCCCGCCTGTAGAATCGAGAATAACAGCATTGGTGGATTATTGGCTATGGAATGCTTGCATTGCAAAGCCTTAGCTCTCAACCATTTGATAAAATATGAATATAAAAGTCAAATTTTATCGACCGCAGCGCATGTCCGGGATTTAGTTATCCTCGTTGTCGTCATCGCCGTCGTCGGTTTCGGAAATCCATGCGGTCGGTTCAACCTTCTGCTGGGTTTTGCTATCGGTGAAAATCCACCAGCCCGTGTCTGTTTCGTCCCAGTCACCACCGCCAGCTTTGAGCTTGTCGAGCGAACGATACTGGCCAACCGACTCATTGCGCTGATCGTCATCATCGATCCAGACCACAGTGACTTTCCGCCCGTCTTTTGGCGCGGTCGCTATCGGTAATTCTTTACGCATATGATTATCCATCCCAGTTGTCGTTCTGATAATCATAGGGCGAAAAAGCGTTGCGACAAGCCGGGTTATGCGACCCGTGAGCCATTGTCCGGCTTGTCGCAAGTAAACTAGCCGAGGCGAGCTGCCTTCAAAGCATGGCCCCACCATGCAAGCTGATCAAGCATGTTCTTTGCAGCTTCAGCCAGATGCGGGAAATCATCCAGCGTGTTTTCTTTTTTTTGACGACTGCCAGATAGTCCGGAAACAGGATGTGCACGCCGGTTTTAACCGACATGGAGGACATTTCGACGGCAATCATGCGTAATTGTTCGACTGCTCGTGCACCGCCGACGCCGCCGTGTCCGACAAAACCCATTGGCTTCTGGATCCAGTCACCATAGTCAATAGCATTCTTCAAAACAGCAGTCGGCGCATGGTTGTATTCAGCCGCGGTGAGGATGTAGGCGTCAAATTCGCGAAGCTTGGTTTTCCACTTATCGGCGGTCTCGGCCTGTGCGGTCGTGGTTGTCGTGTCGCCATAAAAAGCCCATCGGATAATCGGCGAGATCCAGAATTTCGACATCGAATTCAGAACGTTCAGCAGCGACCTTTGCAATCCATTCTGCCGACACCGGCGAAAAACGCTGTTCGCGGGTGCTGCCGACAATCACGGCCACTTTAAGCTTGCTCATGGATATTTCCTTTTTGAGTGGTAACCAATAGAGACTAACGCTATACTAGTGACTGATTATATCGCGCAAGGAGGCACTTTTATGAAACCCGGTGACTTCAAGGAAACCAGCGCTTGTAGAGCCGTGACGGATATTCTCTCCCGTGTCGGCGATAAATGGACGGTTTTGGTGGTGAGTTATCTCGGCAATGGTCCGATGCGGTTTAATGAAATCCGCCGTACGGTCGAGGGCATTTCACAGAAAATGCTGACAACTACGGTGCGTAATCTTGAGCGTGATGGATTCGTATCCCGGACTGTGTTTCCAACCATCCCGCCAAAGGTCGAATACGAACTGACGGAATTGGGTCGCGATCTTCTCAAACCTGTTCGTGGTTTGGGGGAATGGGCAATTGCCAATGAGGCACAGGTAATGATGGCGCGGGCGCGCTATGATGCCCGTCTATCTGGCGATGACCATGTGCACGCAGATGCGGCGGAATAAGCAAGCTAAATGATTGGGCGCTTAAAAGTGGAAAGGCAGGCTTGCGCCTGCCTTTCCTGTTGCCTGAGACAGGACTTCCAAAGTGCGGGGGCAAACAGGAAGTCCATCTCGTATAGCTAGCGATTGATCACGAAAGTTGCCGAAAGTAAATCAGAAAATGCTAAAATACATACGGGCAACATAATAAAGCTTGCGCTAGGTAAATTTTCCATAAATCACAAAGAGTTACATGATGTAAGAAAGGCGTATAAGCGGTGCCTTTCTTCGAATTTCAGACCGTGGGTCCTGATCAAACCCACCCGGAAAATTCTAACCATCGCTTAAATCGAGCATAAAAAAACCTCCGGTCTCGACCGGAGGTTTTCTATTTTTGAGCTGCCACCTCCGCCAGATTTCAGCGCAGGTTTGTGCTTTATGGATTTCTTAGAAATCCATGCCGCCCATGCCGCCCATACCGCCAGGCATGCCAGCAGGAGCTGCGTCCTTCTTAGGAAGTTCAGCAATCATGGCTTCCGTGGTGATCAGCAGGCCAGCAACCGAAGCTGCGTTCTGCAGAGCAGTGCGGACAACCTTGACCGGATCGACGATACCGAGTGCGATCAGATCGCCGTATTCGCCGTTTGCAGTGTTGTAGCCGAAGGTTTCCGAAGCGTTTTCAAGGATCTTGCCAACGATTACGGATGCTTCTTCACCGGCGTTGGTCGTGATCTGACGGGCAGGAGCCTGCAGTGCGCGACGAACGATGGCAATACCAGCTTCCTGGTCAGCATTGATACCCTTGACGGAAACCTTTGCCGAAGCGCGGAGCAGAGCGGTACCACCGCCAGCAACGATGCCTTCTTCAACCGCAGCGCGGGTTGCGTTCAGAGCATCGTCAACGCGATCCTTCTTTTCCTTAACTTCGATTTCCGTTGCACCGCCGACGCGGATAACTGCAACGCCGCCAGCAAGTTTAGCAAGACGTTCCTGCAGCTTTTCACGGTCGTAGTCGGAAGAGGTTTCTTCGATCTGCTGCTTGATCTGGCCAACGCGTGCGTCGATCTCAGCCTTCTTGCCAGCGCCATCAACGATGGTGGTGGTTTCCTTGGTGATCGATACCTTCTTGGCGCGGCCGAGCATGTCGAGCGTAACGCTTTCGAGCTTGATGCCGAGGTCTTCGGAGATAACCTGACCGCCGGTGAGGATCGCGATGTCTTCGAGCATTGCCTTACGGCGATCGCCGAAGCCAGGAGCCTTAACGGCAGCAATCTTCAGGCCGCCACGCAGCTTGTTGACTACGAGGGTAGCAAGAGCTTCGCCTTCGACGTCTTCAGCAACGATGATGAGCGGCTTGGAAGTCTGAACGACGGCTTCGAGAACAGGCAGAAGGGCCTGCAGGTTCGAAAGCTTCTTTTCGTGCAGAAGGATGTATGCGTCTTCGAGATCAGCAACCATCTTGTCTGGGTTGGTGACGAAGTATGGCGACAGGTAGCCGCGGTCGAACTGCATGCCTTCAACGACTTCGAGTTCGGTTTCAGCGGTCTTGGCTTCTTCAACCGTGATGACGCCTTCGTTGCCAACCTTCTGCATCGCTTCAGCGATCATCTTGCCGATTTCGGCTTCGCCGTTAGCGGAGATGGTACCGACCTGAGCAACTTCTTCCGAAGTGTTGATCTTCTTGGCCTTCTTGAGAAGTTCAGCAACAACTTCGCCAACTGCGAGATCGATGCCGCGCTTCAGGTCCATTGGGTTCATGCCAGCGGCAACAGCCTTGGCGCCTTCCTGAACGATAGCCTGACCGAGAACGGTCGCAGTGGTGGTGCCGTCACCGGCAGTGTCGTTGGTCTTCGAAGCCACTTCGCGCAGCATCTGTGCGCCCATGTTTTCGAACTTGTCTTCCAGTTCGATTTCCTTGGCAACCGATACACCGTCCTTGGTGATGCGTGGAGCGCCGAAGGACTTGTCGATAACAACGTTACGACCCTTTGGGCCGAGCGTTACCTTAACAGCATCAGCGAGGATATCGACGCCGCGCAGCATCTTTTCGCGCGCAGTGCGGCCGAATTTTACGTCTTTAGCAGCCATTTTACTCTCCTGGGAATTTCCCGGTCAGATTATGGTGATGAATGAATTTTTACCGGCTAGACCGCCGGTCAGGCGAAGGTATTAGCCGACGATACCCAAGATGTCGGATTCCTTCATGATCAGCAGGTCTTCGCCACCGATCTTGACTTCGGTGCCCGACCACTTGCCGAACAGAACCTTGTCGCCAGCCTTAACTTCCAGAGCGATCAGCTTACCAGCTTCGTCACGGGCGCCTGCGCCTACAGCGACGATTTCGCCTTCCTGTGGCTTTTCCTTGGCGGTTTCAGGGATGATGATGCCGCCAGCAGTCTTTGCTTCCGATTCTACGCGACGAACGACTACGCGGTCGTGAAGCGGACGGAACTTAATCTCAGCCATGGTATAACCCTTGGTGTTGTAGACGTTGAACCCTGTTTAAGCGAGCCGGCCGGCCCGCGCTGTTAGCACTCTAGATGTCTGAGTGCTAACGTGCCTCTGAGATAGAAGCAGGGCTATTCTTTGTCAAGGATCGTTGCCGTTTTTTGACAGAGCGGAAAATAAATTCTGCATATACAGCTGCCCAGGGCATGGGCGTGCTGTTCCCCGGAATGTGGGGACTATACAGGCGCGGGGCAAGGAGGGCAGGAAAATAAGCGCCTGTGGCTGGTTATGTTCAGGAAATGGCAGGCTTGGTTAACGGCGTCTGATCGGGAGAAAGACTTATCGTTTAAACACAATGCGTTCATCCGGGCGTTCATTTGGACGCAGACGAGCTCAAGCGTGGTGACAGATCAGGCTCATTCTTGTAGAGGAAACCGCAGGATGCCTAAGATGCATCTACACCAAAGTCGACCGTTTGCTTGAGAATAGCACGGTCGGGCTCCCGATTTTACCGGTCATGGACTGGACCAGCATACTGAGGAAAACCATGAAGATGCCTGAACGCCTGGACGATCTGACGGATGGATATGATGCGATCTTCTGTGATGTCTGGGGTGTTCTTCACAATGGTGAGGTTGCGTTTGCGCCAGCCGTTGCCGCTTTGAAGCGGGCACGCGCCAAGGGATTGACGGTTGTCCTCGTGACCAATGCGCCGCGTCCATATGCGAGCGTGATCGCACAAATGACTCTGCTTGGCGTGCCGGAAGATGCTTATGATCGTGTCGTGACGTCAGGCGACGTGACCCGTGACCTTATTATCGAAGGACCGCGCAAGGTCTTCCATATCGGCAGCGAACGCGAGTTGGCGATTTATGAAGGTCTGGATGTCGAGCTCGTTGAAGAGTTCGAAGCTTCGGGTGTTGTCTGTACTGGTCTTTATGACGATGAAACCGAGACGCCGGAAAATTATACTGAGCTGTTGCAGCGCTTGCGCTCGCGCAATCTCCCATTCATCTGTGCCAATCCGGATATCATGGTTGAACGCGGCCCACGTCTGATCTGGTGTGCTGGTGCGCTGGCGCGTGATTACGGTCAGCTTGGCGGTCGTACTCTGATTGCAGGCAAGCCACATCGCCCGATCTATGAAGCCGCTTCGAAGGCGGTCGAGGAAGTCCGTGGGCATGCCGTTGATAGAAAACGCATTCTCGGCATCGGCGACGGTGTATTGACTGATGTGAAGGGCGCGGCGGATTATGGTCTGGATGTGCTCTATATTTCGGGCGGCGTCCATGCCGCCGATTACGCTGCCGACGGGAATGTTGATTTTGATAAAATGAATGCTTTTCTACAAAAGCACGGCCATTCTCCAATCGCTTCGCTTTATGCCCTCGTCTGATATTTTCGAGAAACTGCTTCGATCATGACAAAACCTGTCTTCCAGCGTCTTTCAGGAACCGATGCACTACCGCTTAACCTACGTGATTGCGTGGTGGCGATCGGCAATTTTGACGGTGTTCATCGTGGCCATCAGGCCGTGCTGGAGCGTGCGCTGGAACTCGCGCACAGGGATGGATTGCCTGCAGTTGTGTTGACTTTCGAGCCGCATCCACGCAGTTTTTTCAAGCCGAACGAGCCCATTGAACGCCTCACAGATGCAGTTGAAAAGGCCGAGATACTCCGGCTCATGGGGTTTGATGCGGTTGTTGAGCAGCCGTTTACCGCCGATTTTTCAGCACAGTCCGCAGAAGATTTCGTGCGCAATATCCTTGTCGGGCGGCTGCATGCCAACCGGGTTGTCACGGGGTATGATTTCCATTTTGGCAAGGGACGCCGTGGCACACCGGAATTCCTCGTGGAAGCCGGAACCTCATCGGGCTTTAGTGTTTCTCTGGTAGATGCATTCAGCGACGAGGGCGGTAATGTCGTTTCCTCGACGCGTATTCGCGCGCTTTTGTGCGATGGCGAGGTTGCAGAAGCTGCGGGTCTTCTTGGCTATCGCTACCGAGTCAGCGGTGAAGTTATTCACGGTAAGAAGCTTGGTCGCACGCTTGGCTTTCCAACCGCCAACATGACAATCGATGATCATGTCAGCATGAAACACGGCATTTATGCTGTGCGGTTCCGCAGGGCAGATGGCAGTTTGCATGACGGTGTTGCAAGTTTTGGCCGTCGCCCGACCGTCGACAGTGATGGCAAGCCCTTGCTCGAAACCTTTGTTTTTGATTTTTCCGGCGACCTTTATGGTGAAGTCGCTGAGGTGTCTTTCTTTGGCTATCTGCGCGGTGAAATCAAATTTGACGGTCTCGATCCGCTGATCGTTCAGATGAAACGCGACGAAGAAGAAGCGCGCGCGATTCTGGCGGGAGCACAACCGATATCCGGACTGGATCGTCTCCTGTCCTTTCCAGCTTAGCTATAGCGACGGTCCTGACTTACAGTGAATTTCCACTTCTGAGAGTCATACCGCGAAAAAACTGTAGTAATTTCTACCTGAGATTTAAGTTTAATTTTACATATTCCGTTCAAACAGTGTTAAATGCCCGCAAAGTTTACGGGCCACTGTTCATCGGAGTTTCATGTGACGCGTATTGTCCCTCTTGCCTTTGTTACAGGCGCAGCATTGTTCGTAGGTCCTTTGTCGGTCGTTGCTGCGGATATGCAGCAAACGGACGTATATGCGGCTGAGGAAGTGAAGCCCGCCCGCAAGTACTTCTGGTCAGGTGACTGGTATCTCAAGGTCGGTGCGGCTGGCCTTGTTGCTCCGAAGTTCGAAGGTTCCAACAAATATAAATTCTCGGCGCAGCCGCTGGTCTCGCTCGGTCGTCAGGGTGAAGCCGAGCGCTTCTCTTCGCGTAACGACAACGTCTCCTTTGCGGTGATCGATACGGATCGCTTTCGTGTCGGTGCGACGGGCAAGCTTCTGTTCAAGCGCGATACCGATATTGATGGCCTTCACGAAACCAAATTCGGCGGTGAAGCCGGTGGCTTCGTAGACGTCTATCCAACCGATTGGCTGCGTTTCCGTGGCGAAGTGCGTCAGGGTATTCGCGCCCACAAGGGCGTCGTTGCCGATGTTGCAGCAGACGCATTCTATGACGTGACGCCAGTGATCCGCGTTTCGGCCGGCCCACGCGCGACCTTCGCGTCCAAAGACTATTTTAAAACCTATTATGGTGTGACGGCTGAGGAAGCGGTTGCATCTGGCGTTAAGGAATATCGTCCAGGTGGCGGTTGGGAATCGGTCGGTGTTGGTGGCGCGGTTACATGGAAAGCAACCGACAAAATCGATACCAGCCTGTTTGGTGAATATAGCCGTCTTCAGGGTCCGGCAAAGGACTCGAGCATTGTGAAACAGCACGGTTCACGTGATCAGTTTATGGTTGGTATTGCTGCGACCTACCGCTTCGATTTCTCGCTCGACTGATCGAAACACTCTATCCATTTGTTTTTACGCATGTCTCTATCCCAAAACCGGTTCTCACTTTTGGGAGGCAGGCTCTATCTGTAAAGTTTTGGAGGGCAGGGCTGCAAGTTTATTGCGTCCTGCCTCTTTATTCCTGCGAAGGTCATTGCTAAAAGCGTGCCCATGATGACGGATTTTCGGCATATCATCGCGGCCATACGAATTATTGGCCCGGCCTTCCTCTAAGCCTTGATGGCGTTGCGTGAAACGCAATGCATGGCAGGAAGGTCCGGGAACGACCGGCTGTGCCTCGCAGCCTTTTGAATTTTCCCGGCTGTATGTTGCAGCCTCCTGAACTTTCAGCATTTTCGCCCGCCATATTGCTGCGCGGGATTGACAGGCAAGTAATAAAATGACCGAGACGACTGCCAAGATCGACTATTCCAAAACTCTCAATCTGCCACAGACCGAGTTTCCAATGCGTGCGGGACTGCCTGCGCGCGAGCCTCTGTTTGTACAGCGCTGGGAGGAAATGAACCTCTATAAAAAGCTGCGTGAAGACGCGAAGGATCGCCCGCTTTATGTGCTGCATGACGGCCCTCCTTATGCAAATGGCAACATCCATATCGGTCATGCGCTGAACAAGATCCTCAAGGATGTCATCACGCGCTCATTTCAGATGCGCGGCTTCAACTCGAATTATGTGCCGGGCTGGGATTGCCACGGCCTGCCGATCGAGTGGAAGATCGAGGAAAAATACCGCGCACAGGGCAAGAACAAGGACGAAGTTGCAATCAACGAATTCCGCAAGGAATGTCGTGAATTTGCGGCTGGCTGGATCAAGATCCAGTCGGAAGAGTTCAAGCGCCTCGCAATCTGCGGCGATTTTGAAAACCCATACACGACCATGAACTTCCACGCGGAAGCGCGGATTGCTGGTGAACTGTTGAAGTTTGCTGCAACCGGCCAGCTTTATCGTGGGTCGAAGCCTGTCATGTGGTCGGTTGTCGAACGCACAGCCCTTGCAGAAGCCGAAGTCGAGTATCACGACATTGAGTCGGATATGATCTGGGTGAAGTTCCCGGTCGCAGGTTCTGGCGATCTTGCCGGGAGCTCCGTGGTTATCTGGACTACAACTCCATGGACCATTCCGGGCAATCGTGCCGTGGCCTATTCGACGCGTGTCGAATATGGCCTTTATGAAGTCACAGCTGCTGAAAATGATTTTGGCCCACGTCCCGGCGAAAAGCTTATCTTCGCTGATAAACTGGCTGACGAATGCGCCAAGAAGGCAAAGCTTGAGTTTAAGCGCCTTCGCGATGTGACCGGCGAAGAGCTTTCCAAGAATGTACTCGATCACCCGCTCAAGGGCTTTGGCGGCGGATACGAATTCGTCGTGCCGCTGGTTTCTGGCGATCACGTCACTGACGATGCCGGTACTGGCTTCGTGCACACCGCTCCAAGCCATGGTCGCGAAGACTTTGAAGCTTGGATGGACAACGCACGTGAGCTGGAAGCGCGCGGCATTGATCCGAGCATCCCGTTCCCGGTCGGCGATGATGGCTATTACACCAAGGATGCGCCGGGCTTTGGTCCGGATCGCGAAGGTGGGCCTGCGCGTGTCATCGATGATAACGGCAAGAAGGGCGATGCGAATGATGCTGTCATCAAACAGCTCATCGCGACTGACAAGCTGTTTGCACGTGGTCGTCTGAAGCATTCCTATCCGCATTCATGGCGCTCGAAGAAGCCGGTTATCTTCCGCAACACGCCACAGTGGTTTGTCTATATGGACAAGAACCTCGGCGATGGCACCACACTGCGTTCGCGCTCGCTGAAAGCGATTGAAGATACGCGTTTTGTGCCGGCTGCCGGTCAGAATCGTCTTCGTGCTATGATCGAAGGTCGCCCGGATTGGGTTCTTTCGCGTCAGCGCGCATGGGGCGTGCCGATCTGCGTGTTTGCAGATGAGGAAGGCAACATCCTTCAAGACGATGCCGTGAACAAGCGCATCCTTGAAGCGTTCGAGGCAGAAGGTGCGGATGCATGGTTTGCGGACGGTGCGCGTGAGCGTTTCCTCGGTAGCCGTTCCAACGAAAACTGGACACAGGTTCGCGACATTCTCGACGTGTGGTTCGATTCTGGTTCGACGCATACTTTCACGCTGGAAGATCGTCCGGACATGAAATGGCCAGCGGACGTTTATCTCGAAGGCTCCGACCAGCATCGCGGCTGGTTCCACTCGTCGCTGCTGGAGAGCTGCGGAACCCGTGGCCGTGCGCCTTACAATGCTGTCGTCACCCATGGTTTCACCATGGACGAGAACGGCAAGAAGATGTCGAAGTCGCTCGGCAACACTGTCACGCCGCAGGACGTCATCAAGGATTCGGGTGCGGATATTCTCCGTCTATGGGTCATGACGACCGATTATTGGGAAGATCAGCGCCTCGGCAAAAGCATCATCCAGACCAATATCGATGCATATCGCAAGCTGCGTAATACCATTCGCTGGATGCTGGGCACGCTCGCCCATGATGAAGGCGAAAATGTTCCGCATGCAGAACTGCCGGAAATCGAACGCCTGATGCTGCATCGTCTGGCGGAGCTCGATGAAGTCGTGCGTTCGGGCTATGACGCGTTTGATTTCAAGCGGATTGCCCGCGCTCTGATCGACTTCATGAATGTCGAGCTTTCGGCTTTCTATTTCGATATCCGCAAGGATGCGCTTTATTGCGATGCACCATCGAGCGTCCGCCGCAAGGCAGCCCTTCAGACTGTTCGCGCAATTTTTGACCGCGTGACAACCTGGCTTGCTCCAATGCTGCCTTTCACAATGGAAGAAGCCTGGCTCGACCGCTATCCGCAATCTGTTTCGGTGCATCTGGAACAGTTCCGCAAGACGCCTGCCGAATGGCGCGACGATGTGCTGGCTGAAAAGTGGCGCAAGGTTCGTAATGTTCGCCGGGTCGTTACGGGCGCTTTGGAACTGGAACGCGCGGATAAGCGCATCGGTTCTTCTCTGGAGGCAGCGCCCGTTGTCTATATCGCCGACAAGAGCCTTGTCGATTCGCTTGAAGGATTGGATTTCGCTGAAATCTGCATCACCAGTGGCATCAATGTGACTGATGCTGCAGCACCTGCTGACGCCTTCACGCTGGATGACGTGAAGGGCGTTGCAGTTGTTCCGGTTCGTGCAGAAGGTGAGAAGTGCGCGCGTTCGTGGCGATACACCACGGATGTCGGTTCTGACCCGGAATTCCCGGAAGTCTCGGCCCGTGATGCGGCAGCCCTTCACGAGTTGAAGGCTCTCGGCAAGCTTTCGGCATAATAATCAAAGGCCCGGCTGCGGTGTGCATCCGGGTTTTTCGCTTCAGGGCTTGCCTTGTAAAGTGAGGACATGGTGAAATAGCGGTTAATATCGCGATTGCCCGTAGAGATGCTCTCATGTACAAGGCTCTCCTTGAGATAAACTTGCAATCTGCCTTGGAGTTGCCGGTTTCTTGCGGCAAGGGTTGAAAAGAAGCCTTTGACGAAGAGAAAATCGACAGGCGTAAAAGAAGTGGCGCTAATGAAGATTGAAGGACGAGTTCTGGTATTGATGACGGCAGTCGCGGGCCTCGCGCTGTCTGGTTGTGTATCGTCGCCGACCTACGGAACCGACAAAACTGCGAATGCGCAGCTTCTCGATGACGTGTCGAACATGGCAAGCTTTGGTCAGGGCAAGAAAAAAGACCGTATTGATTACAAGCCACGACCTGATCTTGTGCGTCCGGGAGAGGGTGACAAGGGTGTGTTGCCAGCTCCACAGGAAAGTCTTGCAAGTGCGGGCGATCCATCATGGCCAGAATCGCCAGAACAACGCCGCAAGCGCTTGCGTGATGAAATCACCGCAAACCGCGACAATCCAAACTTCGTTTCGCCTGTTGAGCAGGACGTACCTGTTGCAAGCAACGTCCGGGCTTCATTGCCAAGCGGTGCCAGCCGTCGCGAAGATTATGAATCGCGCACGCCGACCTTCGATCCAGCCAAGGTTGCTGAGCTGAAGAAACAGCGTGCAGAGCAGACACAAGGTACATCAACCAATCGCCGCTATCTGAGCGAGCCGCCACTTGGTTACCGTCAGCCTGCATCTACAGCAGCTGTTGGTGACATGGGGCAGGATGAGGCGCAGAAAGAACGCGAGCGCAAGAAAGCAGCTGGCGGTGGCGGCAAGAGCTGGCGCGATCTGCTGCCCTGGAATTGATATACATAGTATAGATTTTCATAATTGCGGAAGCCGGAAGATTTTTTCTTCCGGCTTCTTTTTTATATCACTACCAATTTTCTGTCATGAAGTCGGAACTGCTCCGTAGTAACGGATCTACAATATTAAATATTTTTAATGTTGGCTATTCTGAACAATATTTGATTTCAATCAACGAAAGCATTCTGGCAAAGCGTATCCTGCAGCTTTTCGGGATGTAAGGTATAGTAATGAATAAGACAAATTCAATTTGGGATGGCCCCAATGGTTACGGCGTCGTCAGCCGTATGTTTCATTGGTTGATGGCCGCGCTTTTTCTGTGGCAGTTCATATCTGCTATCCTGCGCGTATTTATCAAAGAAACGCCGCTTTATAACTTCTTTTGGTCAGCGCATTTCACGATTGGCTTTTCTCTGCTGGTGCTCGTTCTGCTGCGTGGAATTTGGGGGGTGCTAAATCTTTCCAGTCGTCCGCATAAGCCGGGTGTGATGGGTAAGCTTGCGGGCTTCGGTCATCTGGTGATTTATGCGCTTATGTTTGCAGTGCCTGCGCTTGCACTACTCCGGAGCTATGGCAATGGCCGTGGCTTTTCGGTCTTCGGCATCCAGCTATTCGAACAGACTGGTGTGCAGAACGCAGCATTAACCGCGCCGGGCAACGCGCTTCACGGTCTTCTTGGCTGGGTATTGCTTGCCGTTATTGTCGGACATGTGCTGATGGCGCTGGTCCATCATTTTGCGCTGCGTGATAATACTCTGCGCCACATGATGGGACATCGGGTGGTAAATTAAGCTTCACTCATCGCTTTTCGCGAAAAAAATCCCGGAGAATTTTCTGGGCTTTCTCTTCGGAGAAGCCCGCATAAATTTCTGGAACGTGATGGCATGTGGGCTGTGTGTAGAAACGCGGCCCATATTCCACGCCGCCCCCTTTAGGGTCAGCGGCGCCATAATAAAGACGGCGTATGCGAGCAAACGAGATTGCAGCGGCACACATCGCGCAGGGTTCAAGCGTCACATAGAGATCGCAGTCGAGCAAGCGTTCGGAGTTAAGTGCTTCTCCTGCCTGACGAATTACAAGCACTTCCGCATGGGCGGTAACGTCGTTCAATTCCCGCGTACGGTTGCCAGCCCGGGCGATAATCGTGCCTTCATGCACGATGACCGCACCAATGGGCACCTCACCGCGGAGGGCTGCAGATTTTGCCTCTTCAAGCGCAATCTCCATCGGTGTCGCCACTTTTGGGCGTGAAATGTTTGCAACCTTTTTCAAGCCAACCTCATTTCGTGCGCTGGACAGGGAAATTTCGCTCGCAAGCCATTGAGCGATTTGTTACTGCATAAGTCACGAAATCAAAACCGATTTGTAAACGGATTTATACAGCGTTCTTGACCGGACGGTTCTTTGCCAACCCCCAAGGTGCGAAAGACGACACGGCGGCGCTGCTGAAAGGCCAATACCAGATGAGCACTGAAGACGATAACAAGGGCGGTCGACGCCCCCCGCATGGACGTGGTGAAGGCCGAGGCGATCGCTCCGGCAGCAGTCGCCCAAGCAGCAGTCGCGGTGAACGCGGCGAGCGAGGTTCGGGCCCACGTGAAGATAGGCCGCGCCGTGACGACGATCGCGGAGGTCCGCGTAAGTTCGGATCGCGCGACACGCAAGAGGGTGAAGATACCAGCGAGCGCATCGCTAAGCGTTTGGCACGTGCAGGCATTGCATCGCGCCGCGAAGCAGAGACCATGATTGCGGCGGGCCGCATCTCTGTAAACGGTAAGGTGCTTGAAAGCCCCGCGGTGAACGTGAAGCGCACCGACGTCATCACGGTTGATGGCAAGCAGTTGAAGCAGGCGGAACGCACACGTCTCTGGCTCTACAACAAGCCTGCGGGTCTTGTGACCACCAATCGTGATCCGGAAGGCCGTCCGACTGTTTTTGAGGCACTTCCTCCGGAAATGCCGCGCGTACTTTCAGTTGGCCGTCTCGACATCAATACCGAAGGTCTGCTTCTGCTCACCAATGATGGTGGTCTGTCGCGCGTTCTGGAACTGCCTTCCACCGGCTGGCTGCGCCGCTATCGCGTTCGCGCCCACGGCAAGGTCACGCAGGTACAGCTTGATGCACTGAAGGACGGTATTGCTGTCGATGGCGTTTTTTACGGCAGCATCGAAGCAACGCTTGAGCGCGAGCAGGGTGCCAATGTCTGGATTTCTATCGGTCTGCGCGAAGGTAAGAACCGCGAAGTCAAGAACATCCTTGGCGCACTTGGTCTAACGGTCGGTCGCCTGATCCGCGTTTCGTTCGGTCCTTTCCAGCTCGGCGATCTTGAAGAGGGTGCGGTTCGTGAAATTCGGGGACGCATTCTGCGTGATCAGCTTGGTGAAAAGCTCGTTGAAGAATCGGGCGCGGATTTCGATGCGCCAGTTCTGAACGAATTCTCCAACACCGTTGTGCAGGGCCGCACGCGTCGTGAGATGGAGCAGCAGGAGCCAGAAGGCGAATATCGTCGTCAGCCGCGTGAACGCGAATGGATCTCCAGTCAGCCAGAGCGTCGCAAGCGTGAAGAAAAGAAAGAAGACAAGGTTGAGCCGCGTCGCCGTGGCAATAGCAATGTCTGGATGGCACCAGGTGCCCGTCCACAGGGTGAAAAAGCTGCGGCAGAAAAAGCCGCGCGTGCTACGGCTCGTGGTGAACGCGCCAGCCGCTCGGGAGGTGATTTCAAATCGCGTCCACGCCGTTTCGAGGATGGCGATCAGCGTCGTGAAGCGGGCCGTGATGACCGTCCCCGCCGCTCAGAAGGGCGTTTTGATAAACAGGGCTCCCATTCCGGAAATCGTCCTGAGGGACGCTCGGATAGCCGTTCAGGACCTCGCGCTCCTCGTGCGGAAGGTGATTTCCAGTCGCGTCCACGTCGTTTTGGAGATGGTGATCAGCGTCGTGAAGAAGGTCGTGATGATCGCCCGCGCCGTTTTGAAGGCCGTTCGGAAGGCAGACCAGAAGGCCGTTACGAGCCTCGTGCACCACGTCCGGAAGGCCGTGATGATCGCAAGCAAGAGCGTCGTCCGGGCAAGCGCGAGCGCGCTGAACTGAAGAACGAAGGCGGCGAAAGATCATCGGGCGGATATGAAGGCCGTAGCTTCGGTAAGCCTTCGGGTCCACGCAGCGAAGGTCGTTTCGGTGGCGGTAATGCCGATCGTGGCCCACGCAGCAGCGGTCCGCGCTCTGGTGGCGGCGAAGGTCGTGGCCCGTCGAAGGGGCCAGGCGGCTTTGGCAAGGGGCCGGATCGTGGCGGTTCGGGTGGCAAGCCAGGCAACGGAAGATCTGGTGATGGAAAGCCACGCGGTGGCAAGCCAGGGGGCGGCGGTGCGGATCGTCGGCGGTAAATTCCGCGGGCGCGCGCTCGTCACACCGACCACAAATTCTATTCGTCCGACCACAGATCGGACGCGGGAAAGCCTATTCAATATTCTCGCACACAGCTTCCCGGACAAGGTTGAAAGCGGGCGTGTTCTGGACCTTTTTGCAGGTACAGGCGCGCTCGGCCTTGAAGCGCTTTCTCGCGGCGCCCGCTATGCCGTTTTTGTCGAAGAGTCGGCGGAAGGGCGCGGCATTCTTCGTCAGAACATCGAAGCTTTTGGTCTGCAGGGCCAGACCAAGGTTTTACGCCGCGATGCCTGTAAGCTTGGTGAAGCAGGCACGATGGAACCGTTCGATCTGATTTTTGCTGATCCGCCCTACGGCCGCCGCATGGGCGAAAAGGCACTTTTATCAGCACTTGAAGGCCGTTGGCTTAATCCTGACGCACTTCTCGTGCTTGAAGAAGATGCGGAAGCATCGCTTGAACTGGATGAACGATTCGTCGTTCATGAAGAGCGGAATTATGGTGGCACCATCATCCGGCTGATACAGTTGAAAGCGGACTAGAGATTTATCCGAAACCGGAGCGCCGGTTTCGGAAGCACAGTGAATTTTGAATATAGAGCATGTCTCCCAAAAATGGGAACCGATTTTGGGATAAAGACATGAGCGAAACAAATAAATAGAGCATTTCTACCTATTCATCTTAGATAGGAAATGCTCTGGATCTTGCCGCTCGCCAGACATTTCAAAGTTGTCAGGGCGGAATGAAACTGATTGGAGATGTCGTTTGGTGCATAACCCCTCACTCCGGCACTTTTTGTTGTCCACCGCCCTTGGTTTGGCGTTGGCTCTGCCACTTGCAACGGGCTCGGTTCAGGCGCAGACGCCCGCACCGGCAGCTGCAACTGAGGCTACCCAGTCTCAGGCACAAACAAATCTGCCAGAAATCACGAAATCCGAAGATATCAGCAGCTTTACCCTCGAAAACGGGTTGAAGGTCGTGATTATTCCTGATCATCGCGCCCCGGTGGTCACGCAGATGATCTGGTATCATGTGGGGTCGGCTGATGAGGCACCGGGCAAATCCGGTATTGCGCATTTTCTTGAACACCTGATGTTCAAGGGCACCAAAACCTATCCGGCTGGCGAGTTTTCCGCGAAGATCGCAGCCATTGGCGGTCAGGAAAACGCGTTCACCTCTTATGACTACACGGCCTATTTCCAGCGTGTCGCGCCCGATGCACTAGAAATGGTGATGGGCTATGAATCGGACCGCATGGCCAATCTGGTGCTCGACGAAGAGGCGGTAACGACTGAGCGCGAGGTTATCCTTGAAGAGCGTCGTATGCGTGTGGATTCAAATCCCGCAGCAATGCTGATGGAAAACACAGACGCTGTGCTTTTTTACAATCATCCTTATCGTGTGCCTGTGATTGGCTGGCGACAGGAAATGGAGAAACTCAGCCTCAAGGATGCGGTTGATTTCTACCAGCAATATTACACCCCGAATAATGCAACGCTGGTGATTGCCGGTGACGTGACACCTGAACGCGTGCGCGATCTTGTCATGAAGACCTGGGCCACAATCCCCAAGCGCGCCGAGGTTCTGCCGCGCGAGCGTCCGCAGGAGCCGGTCAAGCACGCAGCGCGCGTTGTGACGCTGCATGATGATCGTGTGAGCACGTCATCGTTCCGGGTGTCGTGGCTGGTGCCGTCTTATTCCAACGAGAAGCGCTTTCCGAATGTGAAGGCAGGCGATGCGCCAGCGCTCGATCTTTTGAGCGAAATTCTCGGCGGCTCGCTCCGCTCGCGTCTTTATCAGGAGCTGATCGTCAAGCAGGGCATCGCATCCAATACGGGTGCAAGCTATGATGGCGATCCCCTCGATGACGGTACATTCTCGGTTTATGGTTCACCACAAAACGGCAAGACGCTGGCCGATGTTGAAAAGGCCGTTGATGCCGAAGTTGCACGTATAATCAAGGATGGCGTGACACAGACCGAACTCGATCAAGCCCGCAATCGCTTCCTGAAAGCTGTCACATTTGCGCGTGACAGTCAGTCCGGCATGGCCCGTATTTACGGCTCCACGCTCTCCATTGGCCAGAGCATTGAAGATATTCAGAAATGGCCGGATGTTATCAAGGGTGTCACTGTCGAGCAGATAAAGGATGCTGCGAGCCGCTATCTGGTAAAAGACCAGTCGGTGACGAGCTACTTGCTGCCGCCGGATACCGATCCTGAAAATGCACGTGAAAATCCCAATGCTGCCGCTGGCAATGCAGGTGAGAATGGCGCGGGAGGAGCAATCCAGTGAGCAAAGCTATTGCGTTGAATGTTAATCGTGCAAAGACGGCAACGATAGCACTGGCAACATCCATGATGTTGCTGGTGGTTCTGAACCTTCCGGCATACGCAATCGAGATTCAGGAAGTCGTTTCGCCAAAGGGTATCAAAGCCTGGCTGGTTGAAGACAGTTCCGTACCGCTTATCTCCATGCGGTTTTCGTTCAAGGGTGGCACGTCGCAAGATCCGAGTGGCAAAGAAGGTCTTGCCAATCTGATGACGGGTCTTTTCGATGAAGGTGCTGGGGATCTTGATTCCGACAGTTTTCAGGAACGCATCGATAATCTTGGTGCAGAAATGAGCTTCTCGGCTTCTCCTGATTCGGTTTCCGGCAATATCCGTATGCTTGCCGAGAACCGTGATGCAGTGAACGGCCTATTGGCGCTTGCCGTTAACAAGCCACGCTTTGATCAGGATGCGATTGATCGTATTCGTCAGCAGGTGGTTGCAAGCCTCGAAGCTTCGCAGCGCAATCCTTCGACCATTGCCTCGCGCAAGTTTTCCGAAGTTCTTTATGGCAGCCATCCTTATGGTCGCCCGGACGAAGGTACGATCAAGTCGCTGCAATCAATCAGCCGCGAAGATCTTGTCAATTTCCATCGCAAGAACTTTGCTCGTGATCGCCTGACGATCGGCGTTGTTGGTTCGATCAACGCCAAGGATCTTGGCGAAATGCTCGACAAGGTATTCGGCGATCTGCCAGCAAATGCTGAGCTGGTGCCAGTGCCCGATGCGAAACTCGCGCTCGGCACGACGACGAGCCTTAGTTTTGATATGCCGCAGACATCGATCAGTTTTGTCTATCCGGCAGTTCCACGTAAAGATCCGGAGTTCTTCGCTTCCTATCTGATGAACCATATTCTGGGTGGCGGGTTTACGTCGCGCCTTTATGCGGAAGTGCGTGAAAAGCGCGGTCTGGCCTATTCCGTGTCATCGTCGATGGCGCTACGTGATCACGTATCGGCGCTGACGATTTCGACTGCAACACGACCTGAAAAGGCGCAGGAATCGCTCAAGATCATTCGTGAGCAAGTCGCTGCGATGGCAAATGACGGTCCGACTGAAGCTGAGCTTGCTGCAGCCAAGAGCTATCTCAAGGGCTCTTATGCGGTGAACAATCTCGATTCCTCGGTGTCGATTGCCGACACACTTGTTGGCCTTCAGGAAGCCGGGCTTGATCGTGATTACATCGACAGGCGCGCTGAACTGATTGATGCCGTGACGCTCGATCAGGTGAAAGCTATTGCCAAAAAGCTTTTGGAAGCTGAACCTGCAATTCTGATTTTTGGCCCAGCCCAGTCGTAAGCCTATATGCCGTGAGGAAAGTTTCATGGATATAACCGTACCGACATCACCACGTATCGCCGTCGCCTTTGGCGGCGGCGGTGCTCGCGGTATAGCTCATATCCACATTGTCGAAGTGTTGGACGAACTGGGTATAAAGCCAGTAGCAATTGCCGGTTCATCCATTGGCTCGATTGTCGGTGCTGGAATGGCGAACGGCATGAGCGGCAAGGAAATTCATGAATATATGGCGGCGATTTTTAATCGTCGTGCGGAAGTCGCCCGCCGTATGTGGCAGGCGCGTCCTGAACGTTGGGTGGAGCTGCTGAAAGGCGGTTTCCGCGTCAGCCAGTTCAACATCGAAAAGATACTGGACGTCTTTTTACCGGCGGCACTGCCCGAAAATGTGGAAGAGCTGAAAATCCCGATGAGCATTACCGCTTCGGATTTTCATGCAGCCACTGAGCTTAATATCGAACAAGGCGATCTACGCTCAGCCATTGCGGCTTCCTGTGCTATTCCGCCGGTTTTCAGACCGGTGCGTCGCAACGGGCGTATTCTGGTGGATGGCGGATTGCTCAATCCGGTGCCATTCGATCTGCTCTTCGACAAAGCGGATATCGTGATCGGTATCGATGTTGTTGGCGCTCCGGTTGGGCCCGACGACTATATGCCAACCACCATTGAAGCTGTCATGGGTGCCAACCAGCTTACCATGTGTTCGATCATCGAGAACAAGTTCCGCAATCGCCCGCCGCATATTTTCCTTCGCCCCAATGTCGAGAGAATCGGCCTGCTCGATTTTCTGAAGTTCGAGCAGATTCTGTCGCAGAGTGCAGACATTCGCGAAGAGTTGAAACTTGCCCTCGATGCAGTTCTAAGTGGCAAGCCCGCCGCTGCCGCTTCCTGATCCTATTCAGCGGCAACTGCGGCCGAGGCCGTTCCTTCATCGACATTGGCAACCGCATCGATGCTGTCGCCCGCTTTGTCAATACGCTGACCTTCGCGTTGTGGTTTAACCAGAGGCTCAGGCGTGACGGGCTTGTTGAAGAGCAGATGCCGTCCTGCCATGATTCCTTCCGACGCTTGTACGTGCAAACGATCTTCATCGCGCTGACGCACATCTTCGCGGATGGCATAGGCGTTGGCTTCCGAAAGCCCCAGACCTTCGAGCGTGCGCTGACCGAACAGAAGACCGGATTCGAAAGTTTCACGCAGTTCATATTCAACACCTTGAGCGCGAAGTTGCAGCGTATGTTCACGATCATAGGAACGCACAAAAAGACGTACGTCGGGAAATTCCGACTGGATCAGATTAACGATCCGGTTGGTGATTTCCTTCTTATGCGTGCACACGGCGACAATTTTGGCTTTGCGGATGCCCGCAGCTTCGAGCACGTCCTTGCGCGTGCCTTCGCCGAAATAGATGCGGAAACCGAATTTTCCGGCTGCACGCACGCGGTTAGGTGAGTTGTCGATCACCGTCACATCAATGCCACCGGCGAGCAGGATCTGAGCGGAAATTTGTCCGTAACGCGAAAAGCCGATCATCAGAACATCTGCGCCAGCGCCTTCGAAGTTTTCTTCGATGACGTCTTCGGTCTTGTCTTTGATCAGCAGCTTTGAGCCAATGGCTACAGAAAGCGGTGTCAGTGCCATCGAAACTGTGACGGCGGCGACAAGCTCTGAGCTTAACGCGCTTGAAATGACAGCAGCGGCAGCAGCTGCGGAAAACAGCACAAACGCAAACTCGCCGCCCTGTGGAAGCAGAAATGCAACGCGGATTGAATCATTATGGTTCGAGCGGAAGATGCGGCACAGCACATAGATAATCGCCGCCTTGACGATCATGAAGATCGGCACCGCCATCAGAATGGTCTGCCAGTATTGCAGGATCACAGTCAGATTGAGCGAAAGCCCGACAGCCACGAAAAACAGGCCGAGGAAAATTCCGCGGAAAGGTTCGATATCTGCTTCAAGCTCATGTCTGTAAGACGATTCGGCCAGCAGCACGCCTGCAATGAATGCACCCATTGCCATGGATAGCCCTGCTGCCTGTAAAAGACTGGCTGAACCCAGCACCACAAAAAGGGCAGCGGCGATCATCACTTCACGTGCGCCGGTATTGGCAATGATACGGAACATCGGATTGATGAGATAGCGTCCGGCAATCACCAGTGCGATAATCGCGGCAATGGCTGTCGCCAGATGAAAGCCCGCACTGGCCTGTGAAGGTTCATTGGGAGACAGTGCCGGAATGATTGCCAGAATAGGAACAATGGCGAGGTCCTGAAACAGCAGGATAGCGAAGGCACGCTGCCCGTGCTTCTGGTTAGTCTCCGCGCGATCTTCCAACACCTGCATGGCAAATGCCGTTGAGGACAGCGCCAGGCCGAAGCCGATGATGATTGCCGCATTCGTCTCCAGCCCGGCAAGATAGACGCCCAGGGCTGCCAATGCCGAGCCTGTAAGCAAGACTTGAGCAGCACCCAGGCCGAAAATTGCATGGCGCAACGACCAGAGCCGCGATGGCTTCAGTTCAAGTCCGATTATAAACAATAGGAAGACGACGCCGAGCTCCGAAAAATGCAGCAGTTCCTCGCCTTCCGAGATAAGGCGTGCAACGGGACCGATCGCAATTCCGGCGGCGAGATAGCCCAGAACGGTGCCAAGGCCAAGGCGTTTGAATAAGGGCGCAGCGATGATCGCACCACCCAGAATCATCAGCGCCTGTAAGTAAAGACTTCCGCCAGTTGCGACCATGTTGTGCTCTTGAAATGTGAAGAATGTGGCAGGCTTGCCTTGAAGCCCCCGGATTTCGGCAATATAGAAACAAGATATGGCTCTAATCAGCCCGATGTCGAATAATTTGACGATATTTTTTCGCAAATTCCCATTACGGTTGGTTATATCTCGTGGTTGCCAGTTTGGTGCCGTTTTGCCCCTATAGTCTTGGATTATGTAATGATTTCAGATAATTCGTCGGAGAAACTGGTTGATCGCGCAGCGCAGCTGGTGGCTGCTGCAAAGCGTGCGGGGGCCGATCATGCTGACGCGGTTGTGATCCGAGCGCGCTCGGTCAGCGTCTCTGTTCGGCTTGGCAAGGTTGAGGGAACCGAATCGTCCGAGAGTGATGATTTTTCTCTTCGGGTGTTCGTTGGGCGACGTATCGCCAGTGTTTCTGCCAATGCTGGAAGCGATCCCAACAAATTAGCTGAGCGTGCGGTTGCCATGGCGCGGGTTGCTCCGGAAGATCCGTATGAGCAACTGGCCGATCCGGCTTTGCTGGTGAAAGCGCCCCGCGATCTCGATCTCTTCGATGCGATTGAAATCGATACGGCGCGTCTTACCGAAGACGCACTGGCCACGGAAGCTGCGGCACGTGCTGTGCAAGGTGTGAGCAACTCCGGCGGTGCAGGTGCTTCACGCAGCATGGGTGGTCTGGTGCTGGTCACATCATCGGGCTTTTCGGGTGAGTATGCTGCAACGCGTTTCGGTCGTTCGGTGTCTGCAATTGCAGGCGAGGGGACCAAGATGGAGCGCGATTATGATTTCAGCTCACGCCTTCATTTTGCGGATCTCGACACACCTGAAAATATCGGCAGACGCGCCGGTGAGCGTGCCGTGCGTCGTCTGGGTGCACGCCAAGCCAAGACGGGTCCGGTTACGGTCGTTTTTGATCCACGTCTGGCGCGGGGCATTGCGGGTCATCTCGCAAGCGCAGTCAATGGCGCCTCTGTTGCACGCAAGACCAGTTTTCTGCGCGACAGCCTTGGCAAACAGATTTTGAAGGCCGGGATCAATGTTACCGACGACCCATTGCGCATTCGTGGATCATCGTCGCGTCCATTTGATGGCGAGGGCATCGAAGGCCAGCCTCTGACAATGGTTGAAAATGGCGTGTTGCAGCAATGGCTTCTGTCAGGTTCGAGTGCACGGGAACTGGGGTTGATTGGCAATGGACGCGGTGTGCGTTCAGGTTCAGGTGTCTCACCAGCTTCAACCAACTTTGCTATTGAACCGGGGGTGGAAACACCGGAATCACTGATCCGTTCCGTCGGTACTGGTTTTTACGTGACGGAAGTATTCGGGCAGGGTGTTGATATGATCACGGGTCAATATAGCCGTGGTGCTTCCGGGTTCTGGATTGAAAACGGGGAGCTTGCATATCCTGTGAGTGAGGTGACGATTGCCTCTAACCTCAGGGACATGTTCCTCAATATGACGCCTGCTTCCGATATTGACCGGAATTTTGGCATGACGGCTCCAACACTTGTGATTGAAGGCATGACCCTTGCCGGAAATTGAGAAACGCAAAGATATCCAGAACGAGCTTGAACTTCTGCGCAATGCAGCATGTGAGGCTGGCCGTATCGCTATGCGCTATTTCGGCCAATCGCCGGAAGTCTGGTTGAAGGATGGACAGTCGCCCGTCAGTGAAGCCGATTTCGCGGTCGATAACTATCTGAAGGAAGTGCTGCTTGATGCACGGCCCGATTATGGCTGGATTTCGGAAGAAACGACGGATGACAGAGCGGCAGCCCAGCGCCGTCGCGCGTTTGTTATCGATCCTATTGACGGTACACGCGGCTTTATTAATGGCCAGTCCCAGTGGTGCGTGAGCGTGGCTATTGTGGAAGACGGCAAACCGATTGCCGGTGTTTTGCAATGTCCTGTGGTCAACGAAGTTATTGAGGCAGGAAAAGGTTTTGGTGCATCGCAAAATGGCATGCCCATTCAAACCCGCTTGCCTCCACCGGGTGAAAAAATCTCGATGGCTTCGGCAAAGCGAATGGTCGATGTTTTGCCTGAAGGCTGGCGCGACCGTGTGACGGTGCACCCTTATGTGCCATCGCTCGCCTATCGTATTGCAATGGTGGCACGTGGTGATATTGCCGGCACCTTCATTCGGCCAAATTCGCATGATTGGGACTTGGCCGCAGCCGATCTCATCCTGAGTGAGTCGGGCGGAGCGCTCTTGACCCAGGACGCTCAGCCTCTCATTTATGGTGGACCTACACTGCAACATGGTGCGCTGGTTGCTTCCAGTGGAAACCTCCTGCAGGAAATGTTGAGTGTTGTCGCGGACTGGCCATTGAGTTAATCATGCTGCGAACCGGAATAAGTGCATCCCGAAACGTGTGAAGCGGTTTCAGGGCTAAGATGTGCGTTAGATAAACATGTTGAGATGCGCGATTTGATTTTGTCAGGTCGAACGCGTTTTTGTTCAAGGGATATTGTCATGAGTGCCGAAGGCGACAAAAAGCAGCTTCTTCATCTGGTATTTGGCGGTGAGCTGAAAAAGCTCGGAACCATCCAGTTTCGCGATCTCGATAACCTCGATGTCGTTGGCATCTATCCTGATTATGAGACTGCCAAGACGGCTTGGAAGTCCAAGGCGCAACAGACAGTCGATAACGCGCATATGCGCTATTTCATTGTGCATCTGCATCGCTTGCTTGATCCGGAAGGCGTGGACCTGAAGGCGGAATAAGCGCTTTTGTCTGCTTCGCACAAAGATCAGATGGCAAAGGAAAAAAGCGTATCGAAAGCCGATGCGCGCAGCCGCTCGGATGGATTTGCCAAGCGTATGTGGCGCCGCATTCGCGGGCCACTTGCGCGTTCGGCTTTCTTACAATCCGTGCTGGTGCAGTTGATTTCCAGCTATCTGAAATTTGTGCATCTGACTAATCCACGTCTCAAGGGATCTGCTGATATCAAGACCCTTTTGCGCGAAAACAGTCCCTCAATCATAACGTTCTGGCACGGCCAGCACATTATGGCTGCGGTGGTGCGTCCGCATGATCTGGAAGTTGTGGCCATGTTTTCGCGCAGTGCCGATGCGGAACTCAATGCACGCATTGCCGAGAAGTTTGGTTTCATCACAGTGCGTGGCTCTGGTGGGCGTGGTGAAGGCAATTCTGCCAGAAAAGGTGGAGCGCGTGCGCTTTTAACGTTGAAGAATGCCCTGAAAAAGGGACAGTCGGCATCGATGATTGCTGATATTGCCCATGGCAAAGCGCGTGAAGCGGGCGAAGGAATTATTTTGCTGGCCAAATTATCGGGTCGACCAATTATGCCTTTTGCGTATGCTTTTTCGCGGAATCATGTTTTGCATAAGACATGGGACAAGACCACAATTCCGTTGCCATTCGGCCGCTCGATAATTGTCTGCGGAGAGCCGGTCTGGGTGGATGAAAATGCCGATGAGGCACAACTGGAAGAAAAGCGCATGGAATTGACGCGCCAACTCAATGAGGCGACGACCAAGGCTTATGCGGCGTTGGAGGTAGGCAAATGAGTGAACGTTGGGCACGAAACATGTTGTCGGCCTATCGTATGCTCGGCTCTGCAGCCTATCCCTTCATTGGCGCTTACATTTCCTATCGTGCATCGCGTGGCAAGGAAGAACGCGTCCGGCGCGGTGAGCGCTACGGGAAAACCTCGATAGCGCGCCCACAAGGTCCTGTTATATGGGCTCATGCTGCAAGCGTTGGGGAATCGGTTGCCATTGCGCCGCTGATCGAAAGCATTGCAGCCACTGGTATCCACATTGTTATGACAACCGGAACAGTGACATCGGCGAAACTCGTTGCCGATCAGCTGGGCAATCAGGTTATCCATCAATATGCGCCGCTTGATCTGCAACCGGCTGTCAATAATTTCCTTGATCACTGGAAGCCGGATCTGGCGATAGGCTGTGAATCCGAGATTTGGCCAGCCACCGTGCTTTCGCTCGGCGCGCGGCATATTCCGCATGTGCTGGTCAATGGGCGTCTGTCTGATCGCTCTTTTGCCTCATGGCAGAAACGTCCTGAACTGGCGGAAGCGCTGTTTGAAAACTTCGCGCATGTGATTGCGCAGTCCGAGCTGGATGGCGATCGATTTCGGGCTCTTGGGGCAAGGCCGGTCAGCGTTTCAGGTAATCTCAAGGTTGATACGGCTCCGGCACCGGCCGATCCGCAGGCGCTGGCAACCATGCAGCGCCAAATTGCCGGACGTCGTACATGGGCTGCAATCTCTACCCACGATGGTGAAGAAGAGATAGCGGCAGAAGTGCATCAGATGCTGAAGGTACGTTATCCGCGTCTGGTCACAATCATCGTTCCGCGTCATCCAAACCGCGCTCCCGCCATTGAAGCCATGCTTGGCGAAAAGGGATTGAAGGTGGCTGCACGCAGCCGCGGAGACGTTATTGAAGCGGATACCGATATTCTGCTTGGTGATACGATTGGCGAGATGGGGCTTTATCTCCAGCTCACCGAGATCGCCTTCATTGGCAATTCACTGACCAAGGAAGGCGGGCATAACCCGCTTGAACCGGCCATGATGGGCACAGCAGTTCTGACGGGCAAGAATGTCCAGAATTTCCGTGAATCCTTCCAGCGGCTTATAAAGAATGGCGGCGCGCGCGTAGTGAAGGATCGCAACATGCTCGCTGGCGCGATCAATTTTCTCTTCAATAATCCGCAGCATCTGCGCGCGATGATCACTGCCGGTGCAAATACGGTAAAGGATATGCGCGGCGCGCTGGATCGCACATTGAATTCGCTCGAGCCATTCATTCAACCGCTGGTCTTGCAGGCGCAGTTGCCGGGGAATCGCAACGAAGCGACCTTTATCAACGGCGGTGTCTGAATGGCGAGCGAGGCGCCACCCTTCTGGTGGGAAAAGCCTGACTGGCGTGCTTACGGGCTTGCACCTCTCTCATGGGTCTATGGTGCTGTTGCTGGCCGACGGCTTCTCAAAGCGGAGCCGCCCAAAATAGCGGCCCCTGTTCTCTGCATCGGTAATTTTACTGTTGGTGGCGCAGGCAAAACCCCGACTGCGATTGCCTTTGCAAAGGCTGCCAAGGCACGCGGCTTACAGCCCGGTATTGTTTCACGCGGTTATGGCGGCAATTACAAAGGTTTGCATATTGTCGATCCGTCCATTGACAGCGCCCGTCATGTGGGCGACGAGCCGCTGCTGCTTGCGCGTCACGCACCGGTCGCGCTTTGCCCGGATCGCCTGAAGTCTGCATTGAAACTACGCCAGCGCGGTTGCGACTTTATCATCATGGATGATGGTTTCCAGAGCGCACGGCTGTATGCCGATTTTTCACTGCTGGTGGTTGATTCGACACGTGGCGTAGGCAACGGTCGGGTGATTCCCGCAGGCCCCTTGCGCGCACCATTGACTGACCAGATGCGCAAGACTGATGCTCTGCTGCGCATTGGCAAGGGCAGTGCTGCCGATTTCGTGGTGCGGCAGGCATCGCGTGCCGGACGCGCCATTTACGAGGCAAAACTGGTGCCTTCGTCTTCTTCAGCTGTTGCAGGCAATCGCTGGCTGGCATTTGCGGGAATTGGCAACCCTGCCAAGTTCTTTGCAAGTGTGCGGGAGGCTGGCGGTGAGATTGTAGAAAGTCAAACCTTCCCGGACCACTATAGCTATCAGCCCGATGATATTCGCAAACTTATTGAAACAGCGAACCGGCTTGGAACGGGTCTTATTACGACTGCCAAGGACCATGTTCGTCTTGTGACTATGAGTGACGTGCCGAGTGAGTTTATGCGCGAACTGGCCGTACTCGATGTTGATTTGCAATTTGAGCGCAAGGACGCGCTGGGCCATATTCTCGATATGGCGGTCGAGCGGTACAAAGTCCGCTCATTGTCAGCCTCTAAGCCTTCTTGCGGCTCCGCAATTCCGGATTGAGTGCAAGTTCGCGTTCGTAGGAAATCAACCCCGACGCATAGGCTTCCTGGCGCGCAACACTCCAGTATTTCAGCTCGTCGAGCGGAATAGGTGCGCCTGTCACGGCACACAGGACAAAAGAGCCGTGCTTTACGATTTCAAAATCGCCGTCGAGATAACGCAGGACAGCTTCTGATGAGCGAGGTGATTCAAATTTGTTCATTGTGTAATTCCTTGATACCAGAATCTATCAAGCAGCGAATGCTTCGTCCAGAGCGTGTCGCGTTTAATCGCACCCATGGCGCTCGCTCTAGATTCTTTTAATTGTCGCATGTTCGCGAACGTTAAATGAATCCATTTAACTGCGACATGCTTGAGCCTATGGTTAGCGTCGGCCAAACAATCGTTCAATGTCGGTCAACTTCAGCTCAATATAGGTCGGGCGTCCATGATTGCATGTACCGGAGCCGGGCGTCGCCTCCATATCACGCAAAAGCGCATTCATCTCTTCAGGTTTAAGCCGTCGACCCGAACGCACTGAACCGTGGCAGGCCATGGTGGCAGCGACATGGTTCAACATTGCTTTGAGACCATCGGATGTGTCGTGCTCCGCAACTTCATCAGCTAAATCGCGGATAAGCTGCTGCACGTTCATCTCGCCAAGCATGGCAGGTGTTTCGCGCACCGCAATTGCGCCGGGACCAAACTGTTCAATACCAAGGCCGAATCGTGCCAGCGTTTCAGAATGGGCAGTGAGTCGCTCGGCATCTTCTTCCGGCAGGTCAACAATTTCGGGAATGAGCAACATCTGTCCCGGTATCGGGCGGGAATGGAGCGCATTCTTCAGCGCTTCATAGACGAGGCGCTCGTGCGCTGCGTGCTGGTCTACGATGACCAGACTGTCTTCTGTCTGCGCGACGATGTAATTTTCGTGGATTTGTGCGCGCGCAGCGCCAAGCGGCTTCTGCATCGTTTCGACAGAGGCTTCCGCGATGGTGGCGCGTGCATCGGCTGCAGGAATTGTTACAATCGTTGCCTGCTCGTCTTCATGAAAGGCAAGCGGGCTATCAAAACTTAGTGGCTTATGTGCCGGGTGTGCCGTTTGCGGCGACCATTCTGTACGGGGTGTGGATGGTGTCGCTGGTCGCCACACAGGAGCCGCGTAATTGCCGGTAGAGGCGCGTGGCTGGAACCCTTCAGCCCGGAACGCTTGCAGCATGGCTTCTGCGCCGCTTGTTGCCGGGCGTATGCCTGATTGCGCAAGCGCTTGCTTGATGGCGCCCACAATAAGACCGCGCACAAGGCCTGGATCGCGAAAACGGACATCTGCTTTGGCGGGATGCACATTCACATCGACCAAAGAGGGATCGAGCGTCAGAAACAGCACTGCCACCGGATGCCGGTCACGTGCAATGACATCGGAATAAGCACCGCGTAGCGCTCCGAAAATCTGTTTGTCGCGAACAGGTCGACCATTCACATATGCAAATTGATGCAGTGCATTGCCCCGGTTAAACGATGGGATGCCGGCAAAGCCAGCGAGCCTCACACCATCGCGCTCGGCATCGATATGCAGCGCATTGTCCGAAAACTCCTTGCCGAGTATCTGGCCGATACGTTCAAGGGTGGCGTCTACACCGCTCCCTGTGGCCGGAAGTTCCAGCGGAGTTCGATCCGTGCCTGCTAACGAAAACCGAACCTGCGGGAAGGCGATTGCAATCCTTTTGACGATATCGGTGATGGCGGTTGCTTCGGCGCGATCCGTTTTCATGAACTTAAGGCGCGCAGGCGTCGCGTAAAAGAGGTCGCGTACTTCGGCAATGGTGCCACGATTAAGCGCCGCCGGGCGAGGGCCATCAAGATGCCCGCCATTGACCACTACTTCAAAGCCGGACTCGGCGTCCTGCGGACGTGATTTCAGCGTGAGTTTTGAAACAGAGCCGATGGATGGCAACGCTTCGCCGCGAAAACCCAGCGCGCGAATATCATTCACATCGTCGGTGAGCTTGGATGTGCAATGCCGTGAAACGGCGAGTGGCAGCTCATTGGAAGGAATGCCCGAACCATTGTCGGTCACACGCAGCAGCGTCTTGCCGCCGCCCGCGGTCACAACCTCGATACGGGTTGCGCCAGCATCGATTGCGTTTTCGACAAGTTCCTTAATCACGCTGGCAGGGCGTTCAATCACCTCGCCAGCGGCAATCTGGTTGATAATGGTTTCGCTTAGGTGCTGGATCGTCATGACACGACTATAGCGGATTCGCGATTGCTAAAAACCGCCATTTATAGATGATCCAGATCACAATTCGCGTCTTCGTTGCTGGATCAGGTGCGCCCATAAATATCATCGTAACGAACGATGTCGTCTTCACCGAGATATTCGCCGCTTTGTACTTCGATCAGGACAAGCGGAAGAATGCCAGGATTTTCTAGACGGTGCTTGAAGCCGCAAGGGATATAGGTCGATTGATTGTTGGTGAGCAGGATTTCCCGCTCGCCATTGACGACCTTTGCCGTGCCGGAAACCACAATCCAGTGTTCGGAACGGTGATGATGTGCCTGCAGGCTCAGACGGCGACCGGGCTTGACCTCGATACGTTTGATCTTGAAGCCATCGCCTTCTTCCAGCACTGTATAAGTGCCCCATGGACGGTGAGCAGTGCGGTGCAATTTGGCCGCTTCGTGGCCTTGAGCACGCAACTTGTTGAAGACCTTGCGCACATCCTGTGCCTTATCGCGATGGGCGACAAGCAGGGCATCCGGTGTATCGACAACCAGAAGATCGTGAACGCCAACGAGACTGACGAGGCGCGTTTCCGAAAGAACAAAGCTGTCGGTCGTTTCTTCAAGGACCGTTTCGCCACGCAGCCGATTGCCGTCAGCATCCGGCGCGATCAGGTCTGCCATTGCTGCCCACGAGCCAATATCGGACCAGCCACAGGAAACGGGGATACAGGCGATATTGTCTGCCTTTTCCATGACGGCATAGTCGATGGAAATAGCAGGTGTTGCCGCAAACTGATCCTTGGCAATTTCCAGCGTTCTGGTTTCGCCGTTCACACCACGACGCGAATGCTCGAGGGCTGATCTGGCGCCGATCAACACTTCCGGTGCGTGGCGCTGCATGGCGTCGATCATCGTTAGAGCCTTGAAGCAGAACATGCCGGAATTCCAATAATAGCGGCCGCTCTCAACATAGGTCTGTGCGGTGGCTGCATCAGGCTTTTCGACAAAGCGCAGAACGTCCGTGCCATCGACTTCGATGTAGCCGAAACCGGTCTCCGGATGATCAGGAACGATGCCGAAAGTGACGATGCGGCCAGCATCGGCAAGTTTGCGTGCTTCCAGTACAGCATCTGCGAAAGCGGCTTCATCTTCGATCAGATGATCCGCTGGCATGACGAGCAAAGTCGCGTCAGCGCCATAGGTCGATGCTGCTTGAAGCGCAGCCAACGCCACTGCGGGTGCCGTATCGCGGCCCACCGGTTCAAGAAGGAATGTATTGTCGATTTTGCGCGCAGAGGTATCCGTCTTAGCGTCTGCATAGGCATCAAGCGTCAGAAACAGGAAATCGCGGTTTGTGACAGTGAGAATCTGATCGGCATCCTGAAGGTGCGAAGCGCGTGCATAGGTCTTGCCGATCAGCGTGCCGCCGTCTGGCAGTTCGATGAACGGTTTTGGATGGGCGTCGCGCGAAAGCGGCCAAAGTCTGGAACCAGAACCGCCGCTGATGATAACCGGGATAAAGCTCATTTGCTGGTGGCATCCTTCGTTGCGTTACGGGCGATTTCGAGTCCCATTGTCAATAATTCATTGGCCTGAGCTTCGCTGGCGGCTTCGACATAGCAGCGCAGTTCGGGTGCATTTCCTGACGCGCGATAATGCACGGCATTCCCTGATTTGAAGAACAGCTTTACGCCATCGATTGTTTCGAACCGTATAACGGTGTCAGTCGCTGGGAAAAGCTGAACGCGTGCGTCTTCCTGCGTGATGACTGACAGAAATGCGGTGCTCTTTTCTTGCGGCACATTCTGCAAACGGTCGCTCAATGCAATTCGAAAACCATAGCTGTGCGCGATTTCGGACAGCGGCGTTTGCGTTTGCTTGATCGTGCTCAGGCAGGCAAGAATTGGCAGAAGCGCGTCGCGTGTAGGCAAAGCGGATAGTTGTCGACCATCCTTGTCGATGGTGCTGCCGAGAAGCACCCCGCCATTGGCTTCAAATCCAACCACGCTTTTTGCGTTTTCGTTGAGAGCTTGTTGCATGCCCGCAATCACATATGGCGAGCCAACGCGCGTGCGTAGAACGCGGGTAAACTTCCCACATTCTTCAAGTGCTGCATTGGATGTGACTGGCGTGACGATGACATCGGCACCGACCCAGGCAGATGTGATGGCACCCACAAGATCGCCGCGCACGAAATGCCCATGCTCGTCTGCAATGAGAGGGCGGTCTGCATCGCCGTCGGTTGAGACGATGGCGTCAAAACGGTCCTGCTGCGCCCATTCGGCAAGAAGGCGAATATCTTCCGGGCGTAGCGCCTCTGTGTCGACAGGCACAAAAATATCGGAGCGGCCAAGTGCTACCGTTTCCGCACCAAGTGCGCCAAGGATTTTGGTGAGAAGGTCGCGCGCCACCGATGAATGTTGATAGATGCCGATTTTCAGTCCTGTGAGGCTGCCACTGCCAAAAAGCTCGATGTAGCGCTCAGCATAGGCGTTGATTGCGCTGTCGCTTACGGACAAGCCAACTGCTTTCCGTGATGAAATATCAGACAGGAGGGCAGCATAAGCCGCATTTATTGCGGCTTCATCATCCTTATCGATCTCGCCATCGGCGCGATAGAACTTCAATCCATTGCGATCATCCGGGATATGACTGCCGGTGATCATGATACATGGCGCATTTTGCGCCATAGCATAATAGCTCAGAGCGGGTGTGGGTAATACACCGCAATCAACAGATGTGAAGCCTGCATCTTCAATCGCGCCCATTACAAGCGCTGCGATATCAGGACTCGATGGTCGCAAATCCTGACCGACAAACACCTTGTCGCCTGCGTTCAGGCTGCCCCTCGATTTCAGCATATGCACAAATGCCAGCGAATAGGCATAAGCAGGCAATCCGTTAAGCTCGGTCGCTAGCCCTCTGAGACCGCTTGTACCGAATTTGAGGGAATTGCCTGTCATGCTGTGTCCGACCTGTTTTCCAATGAAAATCAATTTAGTGCATTGTTTAGACTACCAGAACGATCTTTGTGCGCCCAACAAGGCGCGCGGCGCTCTAATTCCAATATCAGGCTCTGTAAGAGCCGCTTCTCATATCGCGTATATTACGGATCGTTTCAATCGCTGCGTGTTTATGTGGTTATCGAGAACTTTCCGAGTAGGGCGGTTCCAGTTGATATCAAATCGTTGGAACCGCTCTATCTATTTGTCTTTACACTTTTCCGAACGCAAAGCCGGTTCTTATTTTTGGCTCAAATACTCTAAACATAGTCCCGATGGGCGGGCAGGTTCAGGTCTGGCAGACTTTCAGCTTGCATCACCGCACGGGCAACGGCATGAGCCATCACAGTTGCGGCAATAGCACCAATGGCAGTTACATCAGCTTCAACACCTTCTGCCTTGCCTGTCGAGAGCGCAAAGATCGTATCGCCATCCCACATTGTGTGGATGGGGTTAATCGAACGGGCAAAACCGTCATGCGCCATGCCAGCGATCTTTTTGAGCTCAGCCTTGTTGAACGGAACATTGGTTGCAATGGCGCCGATGGTCGTGTTGGCCCCGCCAGACTTGACGACATTGCGGCCCTGCATGAGCGAGTCCATGATGTTGCGGAAGCCTTTGCCGTCTTCGTTACGCGCGCCCGCCAATATCTGCTGCGAGTTGGGGGCGTAAACATCACCCACAGCGTTTACGGCAACGATGGCGCCAACCACGACGTCTGTTCCGGGAACCTTGTAGCTCGCTGTGCCAAGGCCACCCTTCATCGCATATTCCATGCCAAACATTTTGCCGACAGTTGCACCGGCACCTGCGCCAATATTACCTTCGCCGGAGGCTTCGGCTTTTGCTGCCTTACACGCCAGATATCCGGCTTCTTCATCGGGGCGAACGGAAAAATCTCCAACGCCAAGATCCATCAGGATCGCGGCAGGCACAATCGGAACAACACCCTTGCCGATCTTGAAACCCAGGTTGTTTTCTTCGAGATAGCGCATCACACCGGTCGCAGCACTCAGGCCATAGGCGCTGCCGCCGGACAACAGAATTGCTTGTACCTGTTGAACATAATTCATTGGATCAAGAAGATCAGTCTCGCGCGTGCCGGGTGCAGAGCCACGCACATCAACGCCTGCGGTTGCTCCTTCTTCGCAAAGCAAAACGGTGCAGCCGGTGGGGCGCTTGGTCAGCGTGTGATGCCCGAGTTTCATTCCCGGCACATCGGTAATGCTTCCGCCCATCAATTCCAGCATGCTTTCTTCTCCCCTTTGTGCTGCTGTTGCCGAACCGACTAAGAAGGGTATTGTCCCAAACCCCGCAAGCGATTTTGCGAATGTTCTTCGATCCATAGGTATGTCCTCCCCCAAAGATGATTGTTTATTCAGACGATATATTCTTTTCCCTTGCGCGACGCTGGCGCAAGACATCTGCCACGAATGTTCGCGACAAGGCGTGATAGAGCGGCTCATGTGAGATGAGGCGCGCGGTGCCATATCCCAGCATCGATGCACACATCAGCGGAATGACATTGTTGTGGTTGCCGGTCATTTCCAGAATGATGACAAATGCAGTCATGGGTGCCTGCACAACGCCGGCAAAATAGCCCGCCATACCCAGAACAGCTGCGAGACTGATGCTGGTCCCCAGAAGCAGTCCTATGGTGCTGCCAAGTCCAGCACCAACGGATAGGGATGGTGCAAATATGCCGCCGGGAATACCGGACACCATAGAGAGAAGTCCTGCAATAAATTTCTCTACGAAGTAGAATGGAGACAGCGGCAGACCTTCCACGGCGCTACGCGCTTGATCATATCCGGTGCCAAAAGTTGCTCCACCTGATGCAATGCCGCTGATGGCAATCACCAGACCACAAGCGCCTGCTATCAGTACCGTATCCCGAAGCGGAGCTTTCTGCACGCGGCGGCGTACACGATTTGTCAGGTTGAGTGCGAGCGCGCTGAATGCAGCGCCGAATGCGCCGCCGATCACACCGCAGCCAATCACCAGAACCCAATCCATATGGGTTGTAACGGTTACAGTCGTCAGGCCGAAATAATTATAATTGCCGACGAGGCCGAGTGAGGCGAGACCTGCAAGGATAACTGCCGAGAGAACCAGACCGTTGGTTCGCGCTGCATAGGCACGCCCCATTTCTTCGATGGCGAACACGATGCCCGCAAGCGGTGTATTGAAGGCTGCGGCAATGCCGGCTGCTGAGCCTGCCAGAATGAGTCCGCGCGCTTGCTCCATGCTGCCGATGCGTGCCGATAACAGCATGATCGATGCGCCGATCTGCACGGTGGGGCCTTCACGCCCGATGGATGCGCCTGAAAAAAGGCCCACGATGGTCAGAACGATCTTACCAAATGCAATCTTCAACGAGAGCAGCAACGTCCTGTCTTCATGATTGTTCAGGTGACGGGCAGCAATCGCCTGCGGGATGCCGCTGCCGCCAGAGCCGGGAAAGCAGGCGATTGCGATCCAGGAGCATAGCATAAAGCCAAGTGGTGTGATGATGAGCGGCAACCAAGCCCGCCATGGGCTGGCTGAACCATCGGTCAATCTCTTGAACCAGTCCTGTGCGATATCTGCGGCTTCTGCAAAGGCGACGCTGATAAGGCCAATTGCGATCGCCCCGCACCAAAAAACGAGCCGGGGCTTCCACAAACGTGGAGACATCCACATTGCCCGTGAACGGCGAATGAGTGGAACGCGTTGATATGATTTACGCATTGTGCCCCCTTTGGGCCAATTACACAAAGTATGCGGGCGATTTATCATGAAAATCGTTATCAGTAACTGAAACTTGTCCGCAAAAGACTTTCCAAGCAGTCATAACCATGTTACCAGCCGGTGCCAATTCAACACGAAACCCAGTCTAGTCGCTGCTCCCGGATGTTTACCGGAGAGGCGGCTTTTCTCATTCGGTAAAACCGGTAAAGGAATTGGCAATGGCAAAAATCGTGGAATCTTCCACTGGCGCGCTCGCTCTCACCTTCGATGATGTGCTTTTGCAGCCGGGTCATTCCGAGGTGATGCCCGGACAGGTCGATCTGCGCACACGTATTGCCAAGGATATCGAGCTTAACCTGCCCCTGCTTTCCGCTGCAATGGACACCGTAACCGAATCGCGTTTGGCCATCGCCATGGCGCAGTCGGGCGGCATTGGTGTTATTCACCGTAATCTGACACCTGAGCGCCAGGCCGAGGAAGTCCGTCAGGTCAAGAAGTTTGAATCTGGCATGGTGGTAAACCCTGTCACAATCGGACCAGATGCGACACTTGCCGACGCACAGGCGCTTATGAAAGCACACGGTATTTCGGGTATTCCGGTCGTTGAAAATGCAACCAAGGGCCCGGGTCGTCTGGTTGGCATTTTGACCAATCGCGATGTGCGCTTTGCTTCTGACCCGGCACAGAAAATCTATGAACTGATGACGCGCGAAAACCTCATCACTGTGCGTGAAAACGTGCAGCAGGATGAAGCCAAGCGCTTGCTGCATGCACACCGTATTGAGAAGCTGCTGGTTGTTGACGATAAAGGCCGCTGCGTTGGCCTCATCACGGTCAAGGACATTGAGAAGTCGCAGCTTAATCCAAATGCTGCCAAGGATGCACAGGGTCGTTTGCGTGCTGCTGCTGCCACGAGCGTTGGTGAAGACGGCTATGAGCGTGCCGAACGTTTGATTGATGCAGGCGTTGATCTTCTCGTGGTTGATACGGCGCATGGTCATTCGCAGCGTGTTCTTGATGCGGTTGCACGCATCAAGAAGGCCTATCCGAATGTCGCTATTCTCGCAGGCAATGTTGCCACCGCTGGTGGTACGCAGGCGCTTATTGATGCGGGTGCGGATGCCGTCAAGGTTGGTATCGGACCGGGTTCGATCTGCACGACGCGTATTGTTGCAGGCGTTGGCGTTCCGCAGCTTTCCGCAATCATGTCGGCGGTTGAAGCAGCTCACAAGCACAACATTCCGGTAATCGCCGATGGTGGCATCAAGTTCTCCGGCGATTTCGCCAAGGCGCTTGCTGCCGGAGCGGTCGCAGCTATGGCAGGCTCGCTTCTGGCGGGTACGGAAGAAAGCCCGGGCGAAGTTTATCTGCATCAGGGTCGTTCGTTCAAATCCTACCGTGGTATGGGCTCAGTCGGTGCAATGGCTCGTGGTTCGGCAGATCGCTATTTCCAGGCGGAAGTGCGTGACGAGCTGAAGCTGGTACCAGAAGGCATCGAAGGTCAGGTCGCTTACAAGGGCCCGATCTCAGCCGTTCTGCATCAGCTTGCCGGTGGCCTACGCGCTTCCATGGGTTATGTCGGTGCGAAGACACTCGAAGAGTTCCGCGATAAAGCGACCTTCGTGCGCATTTCCAATGCGGGCTTGCGTGAAAGCCATTCCCATGGTGTGGCAATCACTCGTGAAAGCCCGAATTATCCGGGCGGCATGTAATATCCACTGGATGGTGCAAGATATAATACCAAGGCGGCCTTCGGGTCGCCTTTTTATTTTGCAAGCGACGGTAACTCATCATCGCTGATGAGGAGATTGCTGGCGCTTTCGACGATGCATTCGGCAAGAGCATGAAAATCTTTACGGCGCTTACTTTGCCTTCGCCACAAAAGTGCTATTTCCCGTTTGGGCTGTTCACCTTCAAACGGAACGATGCGCATGTGATTGCTGCGTGCCTCGGCACGAACGGCAATTTCCGGGATCAGCGTCAGGCCCATGCCATGGCTCACCATTTGCAGCAGTGTCGTCATGCTGGTTGCGCCATATTTCACCAGCTGTCGCTTCGACGGCAATGAGCAGACCGCCAGCGCCTGATCGCGCATGCAATGGCCTTCTTCCAGTAACAGCAAACGATCCAGCACCACACTATCCTGTGTCATGGGTGAGGAGAGTATCGTCTGGTCATTGCTTGAAGTGGCTATCAGAAAGCGGTCGTCGAACAGTTTTTGATGCGCAAGTCGCTCATCTGCGATTGGAAGTGCCGCAACGATAGCGTCGATTTCACCAGCATGAAGTTCATCAAGTAGTTTTGCCGTTACACTTTCACGCAGTTGCAGACGGAAAGACGGATGCCGGTCTCTGAGTAGTGGAATGAGATGGGGCACGACATAAGGTGCAACGGTCGGAATAATCCCAAGGCGCAACTGTGTTTGCAGCAAGCCTTTGCTTTGTGCCGAGATTTCCTCCAGCGCGTGCAGCTCTTTGAGAATCGTTCTGATGCCGGGGAGAAGTTCACGGCCAAGCTCTGTCATAATGACTTTACGTTGTGAGCGCTCGAATAGTGGCGCGCCAGCGACGGCTTCCATTTCAGCAATCTGTGCCGAGAGGGCAGGCTGAGAGATATGCGCGAGCTCAGCGGCTTTTCTAAAATGTAGCGTGCTGGCAAGTGCATCGAAGTAGCGCATTTGTCTGATCGTAAACATGATAAGAAAATCCTATCAATAATAACACAAAAAGCAATTGGAGATTATTATTGGAACAAGTCTAAACTGTTTTCGTTACCCAGCGAGAGTGGGGCATAGCAGGGCTATGTCGCGCCAAAAGCCAGGCTGATTGCTGGATAGACCAATTTATTTTAGGAGGGAAATTCCCATGGCAGACCGTCCGATTATGACTACAAGCGCTGGTGCGCCAATCCCGGATAACCAGAATTCCCTTACCGCTGGTGAGCGCGGTCCTGTTCTGTTGCAGGACTATCAGCTGATTGAAAAGCTGTCGCACCAGAACCGTGAGCGTATTCCTGAGCGCGTCGTTCACGCCAAGGGTTGGGGTGCATTCGGCACGCTGACAATTACTGGCGATATTTCGAAATACACCAAGGCCAAGGCGCTGCAGCCGGGTGCCAAAACTCCAATGCTGGCTCGCTTCTCGACTGTTGCCGGTGAGCAGGGTGCAGCTGATGCCGAGCGCGATGTGCGCGGCTTTGCATTGAAGTTCTACACCGAAGAAGGCAATTGGGATCTGGTTGGCAACAACACGCCAGTTTTCTTCGTGCGTGATCCATTGAAGTTCCCGGACTTCATTCACACCCAGAAACGTCATCCAAAGACCAACCTGCGTTCGGCAACTGCCATGTGGGATTTCTGGTCGCTTTCGCCGGAAAGCCTGCATCAGGTTACGATCCTGATGTCTGATCGTGGCCTTCCAACGGATGTACGCCATATCAACGGTTATGGCTCGCATACCTATTCATTCTGGAATGATGCCGGTGAGCGTTATTGGGTCAAGTTTCACTTCAAGACCTTGCAGGGTCACAAGCACTGGACCAATGATGAAGCTGAGCGCGTGATCGGCCGTACACGTGAATCCACGCAGGAAGATCTGTTCACTTCCATCGACAAGGGCGAGTTCCCAAAGTGGAAAGTTCAGGTGCAAATCATGCCTGAGCTTGATGCTGACAAGACGCCTTATAACCCCTTCGATCTCACCAAAGTGTGGCCGCATGCCGACTATCCGCCGATCGATATTGGCGTGATGGAACTCAACCGCAATGCGGAAAATTACTTCACCGAGATTGAAAATGCTGCGTTTTCGCCATCAAACATCGTGCCGGGTGTCAGCTATTCGCCAGATAAGATGCTGCAGGCACGCCTGTTCTCTTATGCCGATGCGCATCGTCATCGCCTTGGTACGCATTATGAGAACCTTCCGGTCAACCAGCCGAAATGCCCAGTGCACCACTACCATCGCGATGGTCAGATGAACACTTTTGGCGGTATTGCGACGGGTAACCCCGATGCCTATTACGAGCCAAACTCGTTCAATGGTCCGGTTGAGCAACCAACGGCCAAGGAACCGCCGCTGCGGATTACTGGTAACGCCGATCGGTACAATCATCGTATCGGCAACGATGATTACTCGCAGCCGCGTGCCCTGTTCAATCTGTTCGACGATGGGCAGAAAGCGCGCCTGTTCTCGAATATTGCGGCGGCAATGACCGGTGTTCCGGGCTTCATCGTCGAGCGTCAACTCGCTCATTTCAAGCTTGCGCACCCTGATTATGAAGCTGGTGTTCGCAAAGCATTGAAAGATGCGCATGGCTATGAGGCCAATACGATCGCTCTTGAAGAAGAGTCGACCGCAGCGGCTGAGTAAGCGACTTAGCAACCATTTAAAAGGCCGGGACGATTGTTCCGGCTTTTTGCTTTTGAGGGGATCAATTGCGGCATGATAAAATACACCGCGCTCTAATTGCCGATTGCCTTTTCCCATCAAGGAAGGCTATGCCCGACACTTAAGATGTGAAGGAGTGGTAATGCGGCTTGGCGGACGCCTTCAGGCGGCGATTGAGGTTCTGAACGATATTGAAGCGGGCAAGCGCCCGGCTTCCGATGCGCTGAAGGATTGGGGTGCATCGCATCGCTTTGCCGGTGCTGGCGATCGTGCTGTTATCGGCAATATTGTTTATGATGCGCTTCGCCGCAAACTATCCATTGCGTGGCGCATGGATGCGGATGATGCACGTGCATTGGCCCATGGCGCGCTGGTCTCCGAAGGTGGCATGGATTTCGCAGCCATTGATGCCACGCTTGAAGGCGATAAATTTGCCCCTGAACCTCTGGAAACCGCACGTCGCGAAGCCTGGGCCAGTCGCGATCTTTCTGCAGCACCAGCATTTGTGAAAGCCGATGTGCCCGAATGGTGCGTCCCGTCATTTGAAGCGCTGTTTGGTGAACGATGGGTGGAAGAGGCCGCAGCCCTTGCCACACGCCCACCAGTCGATCTCAGAGTGAACCTGCTGAAAGCCACGCCTGAAGCAACGCTCCAAGCCCTTGAAAAGGCGGGCGTTGCAAAGGCACCGTTTCTTGATCAGGCCTTGCGTATTCCGCCGATTGAAGCGCTTGGACGTCATCCCAATGTGCAGACCGATCAGTCCTTTCTTGACGGCTGGTTTGAGGTGCAGGATCTGGGATCACAGCTGGCTGCCCTGTTTGCAGGTGCGAAGCCCGGAGAGCAGGTGCTGGATTATTGTGCGGGTGCGGGTGGCAAGACGCTGGCGCTGGCTGCCGCTATGCACAATAGCGGACAGGTTCACGCTTATGATGCCGAACGCGCGCGGCTTTCGCCGATGCATGACAGATTGCAGAGAGCGGGCGTCCGCAACACGCAGATCCACGGTAACCTTGATGCACTCGCTCCGCTTATCGAGCGTATGGATCTTGTGCTGACCGACGCTCCATGCACCGGTTCGGGCACGTGGCGACGCAGACCGGACGCAAAATGGCGTCTCAATGATCAGCAGCTTGAACGTCGTGTGCAGGACCAACAGGAAGTGTTGGAAGCAGCCAAGCATTACGTGAAGCCGGGCGGACGACTGGTTTATGTGACCTGTTCGCTATTTGACGAAGAAAATACACGACAGGTTGAACGCTTCCTTTCTGAGAACAGCAACTATTCAGAAATTGCCCCGTCGGAACTCTGGAACAGGGTAGTTCCGGAAGCCGGTGCGGTTGCGCCGGTGTATCCTGCGCGGGGCAGCGTATTTTCTCCATTGTCAACGGATACCGATGGGTTTTATGTGGGCGTTCTACAAAAACGAGGCTAATCTCAGGGAACTTTATGCCAGCGCACAGAATTGCCGAGCCTGATTTTAAAGAGCGCGTTGAAGAGAGTTTTGGACGCCAGGCGGCCATGAAATTGATCGGCGCGGAACTCACGCGCTGTGAGCCAGGCATTGTTGAAGTCGAAATGCCGTTTCGCGAAGAGCTGACACAGCAGCACGGTATTCTCCATGCGGGCATCATTTCTGCGGCATTGGACTCTGCCTGCGGGTATGCAGCCCTTAGTCTTATGCCGACTGATGCTGCCGTGCTTACAATCGAGTTCAAAGTCAATCTGTTGGCCCCAGGTAAAGGTGACCGTTTTCTGTTTCGCGGCGAGGTTACCAAGCCCGGTCGGACAATTATGGTCAGCGATGGTCAGGCTTTCGCTGTGACAGACACAGAGGTGCGTCTCATTGCGACCATGACTGGCACGATGATGGTTGTTCAGGATCGTAAGGGCCTGCAGGGATGATCAAAACCATTGCAGGAAAACGTCTTCTTTATGTCATGGCGACAGAATCGGAATATGGTCCATATCTGAGCTCGCTTTTCTCGCCATTGATGATCGGCGTCGGTCCGGTCGAAGCTGCAATCAATCTGACGCGTGTTCTCACCCTATTCGAACAGCAGGGCGAATTGCCCGATCTGATCGTCTCGCTCGGCTCAGCTGGATCCGCGACACTCCCGCAGACTGAAATCTATCAGGTCTCATCGGTTGCTTACCGCGATATGGACGCTTCACCCTTAGGCTTTGAAAAAGGCTGCACACCATTTCTGGACTTGCCGAGAACCCTTGATTTGCTCTGTCTGGTGCCGGGTCTTCCCAGTGCGTCGCTTTCAACCGGTGCGAATATCGTCTCCGGAAAAGCCTATGATACAATTGATACCGATATGGTGGATATGGAGACCTACGCCTGCCTGCGTGCATGTCAGGCATACGGCATCACGCTGATTGGCCTGCGTGGCGTTTCCGACGGCGTACGAGAATTGCAGCATGTGGGCGACTGGACCGAGTATCTCCATGTTATCGACGAGAAGCTCGCAAGCGCGGTTGAAGAGCTGGAAGCAGCGATTTTGGATGGCACCCTGATACTTCCTGACAAGGATATGTCAGTATAGGCCAAGTTTCTCTGTTTGATTGTTGAAACGTGGCACTTCTTCCATTGCATTTTGGCCGCTTTTTATCTAGATGCTCCGCATGAGCACCACGGCACATCCTGACACTATCCTTATCGTCGACTTTGGCAGCCAAGTCACGCAGCTGATTGCACGCCGCGTACGTGAAGCCGGAGTCTATTCCGAAATCGTTCCGTTCCAGTCGGCGGAAGATGCCTATAAGCGCATCAATCCGAAGGCTGTGATCCTGTCGGGTAGTCCACACTCGACAACGGACATCGGCAGTCCGCGCGCGCCGCAGGCAATTTTCGAGGCGGGCATTCCCGTTCTTGGCATTTGCTATGGCGAGCAGACCATGTGCGCCCAGCTGGGTGGCAAGGTCGAAAGCGGTCACGACCGTGAATTCGGCCGCGCGTTCCTCGAAGTTCAGGAAGACAGCGCGCTGTTCGCTGGCATCTGGGCTAAGGGCACACGTCATCAGGTCTGGATGAGCCACGGCGACCGCGTTACAGCGCTTCCTGAAGGCTTCAAGGTTATTGGCACGTCGCCAAATGCACCTTTCGCAGCAATTTCGGATGAAAAGCGTAAGTACTTCGCAGTTCAGTTCCACCCGGAAGTGGTGCACACGCCAGATGGTGCAAAGCTGCTTCAGAATTTCGTTCACAACATCGTCGGCATCAAGCCTGACTGGACCATGTCTGCCTATCGCGAACAGGCAGTTGACGCCATTCGCAAGCAGGTCGGCAAGGGCAAGGTCATCTGCGCTCTCTCTGGCGGCGTTGACTCCTCAGTTGCCGCTCTCCTGATCCACGAAGCCGTTGGCGATCAGCTGACCTGTATCCTCGTGGACCACGGCCTGATGCGCAAGAACGAGGCTGCCGATGTGGTGGCCATGTTCAAGGAGCATTATAACCTGCCGCTGATCCTCGTGAACGCGCAGGACCGCTTCATTAGCGCTCTCGAAGGCGAAAGCGATCCGGAAAAGAAGCGTAAGACCATTGGGCGTTTGTTCATCGAAGTTTTCGAAGAAGAAGCGAAAAAGCTCGGCGGCGCAGACTTCCTTGCGCAGGGTACGTTATATCCGGACGTTATCGAAAGTGTCTCGTTTACGGGTGGTCCTTCAGTCACGATCAAATCGCACCACAATGTTGGCGGTTTGCCAGAGCGCATGAACATGCAGCTGGTCGAGCCTCTGCGCGAACTCTTCAAGGACGAAGTGCGCGTATTGGGCAAGGAACTGGGTCTTCCTGACAGCTTCATCGGACGTCATCCGTTCCCCGGTCCGGGTCTTGCGATCCGTTGCCCGGGCGGCATCACGCGCGAAAAGCTTGAAATCCTGCGCGAAGCAGATGCGATCTATCTTGATGAAATCCGCAAGGCTGGCCTTTACGACGCTATCTGGCAGGCTTTTGCCGTTCTGCTTCCGGTTCAGACCGTTGGCGTTATGGGTGACGGCCGTACCTATGAATTCGTCTGTGCACTGCGTGCAGTGACTTCGGTTGATGGCATGACTGCTGACTTCTACCACTACGACATGAACTTCCTTGGAAATGCGGCTACCCGTATTATCAATGAAGTACGCGGTATCAATCGCGTAGTCTATGACGTGACTTCGAAGCCTCCGGGTACGATCGAGTGGGAATAATATCCGCCAAAAATCGATCTAAATCACTGAAATGAAATAATTTTAGCGTTCATGCCTATCGATGTCTATCGGTAGGCATGTTCGTTTTCGTGACTGCATGTTGTGGCCCCCACGCCCAGACGCCTTGGTTTCTACAAGGTGAGATTCTGATTGAATAAACGGGAATCTTGTCCATTCTGTCGTAGAGGTCAACGTGGCTGCCACCGGGAGTGATCAGCAGCTCCTTTCTACTTATGAACAAGTATAGTCGCCTTCACAGCCGCCGCAGCGCGGTTCTCGACCCCAAGTTTAATGTAGATCTGTTCGAGATGCTTGTTCACGGTACGGGCACTCAGGTCGAGAATAGCACCGATGTCACGATTGGTTTTTCCTCGCGCGACCCAAAGCAATACATCACTTTCGCGGGGCGTCAGGCCGAAATGAACGCGAAGCATATCCTGTTCCCCGGCCTGATCAATAGCAGTCAGGCGAAACAGGAACTCGTTCGCACCCGTGGAGCCGAGATAAGCAAGATGCAGTGAAATACGGTCATCTGCAGAGATAATGTCTGGTGCATCTCTGGAAGCGTCTTGTCTGTCTCGCGCCTGCAGCCACTCGGCGCATTTTTCCTGCAACAACGATTGTCCTTTGCCGGGGGCGCTGACACCATCCATCAGACGTACGGCTTGAGGCGTCGACCAGAGGATGGATCCATCGCGATCCACGGCGAACAGATGTCTGCCGCTTGCATCAAGCGCCACGCGTGCGCTTTGCACGGAACGGGCGTTGGTCAGATGCACTTTTATGCGCGCCCGCAGTTCGTCGATATTGATGGGCTTACTCAGATAGTCGACCCCACCCGCTTCGAGTGCGTGAACGATATGCTCGGTTTCAGTCAGGCCGGTCATGAAAACTACTGGCACCTGCGAGATTGCCGGATTCGCTTTGAGCTGGCGGCAGGTTTCAAAGCCGTCCATTCCCGGCATAACAGCGTCCATCAGGATCATGTCCGGGGTGATACGCTCTGCAATGCCGAGTGCCGCGCTGCCCGATGTGGCGATTAGCACGGAGTAACTCGCCTGTTCGAGCGCCTCAGTTAGAAAGCCGAGTGTCTGCGGGGAATCGTCGACAATTAGAACCGTGTCGCGGGGGAGAACACTCATAGCCGGTGATCCATTTTTTGTTCCAGATCGCGTAAGAACATATCATAGCCAGACATGTTGAATGCACGAATATATTCGCGCGCATTTTCAACGAAGGGAACGAGGCTTTCGTCCTGCGCGAGAAGAGTGAGTTTTGCCTCGATCCCTCGGACATAGCCGATTTCACCCAAACGGATCAGATCCTGGAGGTCGGTGATTGTGGGGCTGGTGATGGTTGCCTGTAGCGGCTGAGGTTTGCGCTGGTCTTCCTCTTCGTAAATCCAGTTGAGGCCCAGATGTACGGCGAGTTTGGCGTGAATCTGCCGGATGTCGAACGGCTTGGTCAGCGCGTCACTATGTGCGTTGTCTGGCAAGCTACCAGGGCGCGTGCCATCGCCAATATTGGCTGAAAGCATAATGATGGGCGAGGTTTCACCCTTTTCGCGCAGGCGTGCCACCAGTTCCCAACCGTCCATCTCCGGCATTCGGATATCGATGAAATAGAGATCCGGGCTGATGCCGTCGATCAGGGTCAGACATTCCGGCCCGCTTTTTGCCGTCAACACGATGAAATCGAGTGGTGTCAGGATTTCGCGCATCAGCGTGCGATGGTCGTCATTGTCGTCGACGATGATCAGGGTACGTCGCGGGCCGCTATAATTCTCAATCTTTCGCGTTGGGGCAGCCAGATTGATCGGGCGGTCGATGGCACTCAGCATCAGGCGGACCTGAAAAGTCGAACCTTTGCCGTAGGTGCTCGTGACTGAAAGTTCACCACCCAGCGTGTTGGTCAGAAGCTTGGTGATCGTCAGGCCGAGGCCGAGACCCGGCAGGTGACGGGTATGTTCAGCCTCGCCTCGCTGGAAGGGTTCGAAGACACGCTCAATATCCTTCTCTACAATGCCACGTCCGGTGTCCGCGATTTTGAAAGTAGCAACCTGATTGCGATAGTCGACCTCCAGAGCGACTTCGCCCTTCTCGGTGAATTTGATTGCGTTGGTCAGCAGGTTGACCAGTATCTGACGCAGGCGCTTCTCGTCAGTACGCACATATTGCGGCAGTGTCTTGGCCTTGTGATAACGAAATGTAATACCCTTGGCTTCTGCCTGCGGCTTTAGCATATCGATGATCTGGTCGAGAAAATCGTGCAGAATGATCTCGTTGGAATAGACCTGCAAATGGCCGGTTTCGATCTTGGATATATCGAGAAGTCCGTCGATCAGTCCTGAAAGATGATCGGCGCTGCGCCGGATTAGCTTGATCGACGGCTGGCGGGCCACCGGAATGGTTTCGTCGCGCTCCAATATCTGCGCGTAACCAAGAACCGCATTGAGCGGCGTGCGAAGTTCATGGCTGAGGCCGACGACATAACGGCTCTTGGCGCGGTTTGCGGCTTCGGCATTGTCCTTGGCCTGTTGTAACGCTGCGTCTGTCTTTTTGTGTGCTGATATTTCTCTCAGCAAAAGTGCGGTTTGTCGTGAGGATTCCTCTTCCGCAACATGACGGCTGTCATGCGCCAGCACGTAGAACCAGCAGACGATCACGGCGATCAAGGCCAGAACGAAGAACACGATCAGGATCGTTCGGTTGACGACCTCTGCGGTTTCGGGCGATGCCGCTCCCGCATGATAAGCCACGAGAGCGAGGATAAAGCCCAGAAAGGCAACGGAAGCGACAACCGTGACAGCGTAGCGCCCCAGCCGTGTCGAGAGTTTTTCAATGACGGCGGCGGGCAGCAGTGCATGGGCTACTTCGGCGCTCTGCGCTCGTAAATGCGCCTTCGGTTTGCAAAGGTCGTGACAACGGCTGTCGAGCGAACAGCAGAGCGAGCAGATCGGCGCGGCATAGGCTGGACACCAGGCCATATCCTCCGGCTCGAAATCATGTTCGCAGACCGAACAGGTGATGGCGAGTTGATTCTGCCAGGCCCGACGCGGCTTGCGGGCGAGGTAATATTTGCCGCCGGTTTTCCATGCGATCAGCGGAGAGACGATAAAGGCTACGAGCAGCGCGATATAGGGCGCGAGCGCCGAGACGACAGTACCGAACGTACCAAAATGGGCGGCTATCGCGACAAGGGAGGCAATGGCCATTGTAGCCGTGCCGACCGGATTGATGTCATAAAGATGGGCGCGCTTGAACTCGATACCGGGTGGCGACAGGCCAAGACGTTTGTTGATAAACAGATCTGCGGAGATCGTGCTCAGCCAGGCCATGGCAACGATGGAGAAAATACCGAGCGTCTGTTCCAGTACTTTATAGATGCCGAGCTGCATCAAGAGGAGGCCGATGCAGACATTGAATACGAGCCACACAACGCGACCGGGATGGCTGTGCGTCAGCCGCGAAAAGAAGTTCGACCAGGCTAGAGACCCGGCATAGGCGTTCATGACATTGATCTTCAACTGCGAGACCACGACGAAGGCGACCGTCAGCAGCAATGCTGCCGTATGAGACGGGATCATATAACCGAAAGCCGTCAGATACATATGCGCCGGATCAGCGGCCACACTGGCCGGAACACCTGTGCTGAGCGTCAGCACCACCAGAAATGATCCGGCCAGCAATTTGGGCGCGCCAAGCACGACCCATCCGGGACCAGCGAGAAACACCCCAATTTTATGCCGCCATTTACGTTGGCCTCCGGGTGGCAGGAAACGCAGGAAATCCACCTGTTCGCCGATCTGCGCCATCAACGCCAGAATGACTGCCGATGCGGCCCCGAACTGCACCAGCACGAAAGGTGCGCTGTCGCCGCCGGTAAAACCCGCCTGAATGCCGGAAAAGGTTAGCCAGAGATTGAATTTATCCCAGTCGACCAGTGCGATGAAAATGAAAGGGAGGATGTTGAGGGCGATCCAGAACGGCTGGGTGATGATCTGAAACCGGCTGATCATGCGCACACCATAGGTGACGAGCGGTATGACCACGATGGCGCTGATGATATAGCCGAGCCACATAGGAATGCCGAAGGCCAGTTCCAGCGCGCCAGACATGATGGAGGCTTCGATGGCAAAGAGCAGGAAGGTAAAAGTCGCATAGATGAGCGAGGTGACGGTCGATCCGATGTAGCCGAAGCTGGCACCGCGCGTCAAAAGGTCGATATCGACGCCATGACGTATGGCATAGCGGCTGATCGGCAGGCCGACCCCCAGCATGATAAGGCTTGCGACAATGATGGCGGCAATGGCGTTGCTGGTGCCGTATGACAGCGTGATCGCGCCGCCGATTGCTTCGAGAGCGAGGAAGGAGATCGCACCTATGGCGGTGTGGGCAATGCGATTGGACGAGAAGCGGCGTGCGCTTTTCGCGGTGAAACGCAAGGCGTAATCCTCCAGCGTTTCATCAGCAACCCAGCGGTTATATTCCCTTCTGACTGGGATGATGCGTTGCCGCGCTGCCCCATGCTGTCCCATACTGCTCCATTTCCCCTCCGGCTCTTTATTGTGCCGTTTCAAAGAGAGATAGCAGGTAAACTCAATAATGCATATTTCACCCCGGTAACTACGTCATTTAACGTATAAGGAAACGGCGACCTCTCCCCAATAGTTGGCAATAACCCGGAGAACCGGGAGAACCATACAGAGAGGGACACACAATGAAATTCCGGTCGCAGATGCTTGCCGCGCTTTTTGCAAGCGCGCTTACCATCCCGAGCCTCTCCGGCGCATTTGCCGAAGAAGACACGATCAAGGTTGGTATTCTCCATTCGTTGTCGGGCACAATGGCCATTTCCGAAACGACACTCAAAGACGCCATGCTGATGCTTATCGAAGAGCAGAACAAGAAGGGTGGTCTTCTGGGTAAAAAGCTTGAGGCCGTTGTCGTGGACCCCGCTTCCGATTGGCCGCTCTTCGCTGAAAAGGCGCGCCAGCTGATTTCTCAGGATAAGGTCGCAGCCGTGTTCGGTTGCTGGACGTCGGTGTCGCGCAAATCGGTTCTCCCGGTCTTCAAGGAACTCAACAATATTCTGTTCTACCCGGTGCAGTATGAAGGTGAGGAATCCGAGCGCAACGTTTTCTATACGGGCGCGGCACCGAACCAGCAGGCAATCCCTGCTGTTGACTATCTGATGGAAAACGAAGGTGTTGAACGCTGGGTTCTCGAAGGCACCGATTACGTCTATCCGCGCACAACCAACAAGATTCTTGAAGCTTATCTGCTTTCCAAGGGCGTGAAGCCTGAGGATATCCGTGTCAACTATACGCCATTCGGCTTTTCAGACTGGCAGACGGAAGTGGCGGCGATCAAAGGCTTTGGTGCTGCTGGCAAGAAGACCGCTGTGGTTTCGACCGTCAATGGCGATGCCAATGTTCCATTCTATAAGGAACTCGCCAATCAGGGCGTAAAGGCAGAAGATATTCCGGTCGTGGCCTTCTCGGTTGGTGAAGAAGAACTGGCGGGTATCGACACTGCTCCGCTGGTCGGCCATCTTGCAGCGTGGAACTATTTCGAGTCGGTTGATAATCCGACCAATGCCAAGTTCATTGAAACCTGGCATGCTTTCACCAAGGATGACAAGCGCGTCACCAACGATCCGATGGAAGCTTCGTTCATCGGTTTCAATATGTGGCTCAAGGCTGTCGAAAAGGCCGGAACCATCGATCAGGACGCTGTGATCGATGCAATGGTTGGCGTCTCCGTGCCCAATCTTTCAGGTGGCTATTCGACCATGATGCCCAACCATCATATCACCAAGCCGGTGCTGATCGGCGAAATCCAGTCGAACGGTCAGTTTGAAATTGTCAGCCAGACGCCGGGACTGATTGTTGGTGATGAGTGGTCTGATTACCTGCCGGATTCCAAGAACCTGATCTCGGATTGGCGCAAGCCGATGTCTTGCGGCAATTTCAATGTCGAAACCGGCAAGTGCGGCGGTCAGGGCGGATCCTGATAACGGGGATGCAGAGGGCGGGCATGAACGGGCCTGCCCCTTGCAGTTCAGAGGTCTGAACAGGCCACAATCGAGAATACAGCTATAATTAAGGAAGTCAGCTATGGAGTGCCGGATACGGGCCGTCTTGCTCGTCCTGTCTGTCCTGTTTGCCGTCATGGCGACGGCGGCGAGAGCGGATGAATTTCAGGGGCTTGTCGATGCATTGGGTAGGGCGAATTTTACCCAGATGCAGGACCGGATCTCCGCTCTTGCGGATACGGGCGATGCGCGGGTCGTACCGATGCTGAATGCACTTGGCGATGGCGATCTTTATATGCGCAAATCTGATGGCCGGGTATTCATTACCAAGGCATCCGGTGCCAGCTTCCAGATTATCGACCCGATCACCGGCGAAAAGGCTGGAGAGGCGCCGAAAGGCGGGATGGAAAAGGTCAAAGTCAACAATTCCGTGCGCCGTGCGATTCGCACCGCTCTAGGTGGGCTGACGCTGATGAGTCCCAATCGGGTTGAGCGCCTGAAGGCTGCCGAAATTGTCGCCGCAAGCCCGAACGCAGACGCGCTTGAGTCAATCGAAGCTGCGCTTTCCAAGGAACAGGACAGCGCAATCCGGACAGTGCTGGAAAAGGCGCAGGCCGCGTCGCTTCTGATTTCCGATCGCCCGCTCGGCGATAAGTTGGGAGCGGCACAGTTCCTTCAGGATCATGGCGATCGTTCCACCTTGTCGGTTTTGAGCGCCGCTCGCGCCAATGCGCAGCCTGAGCTTGCAGTGGCGCTTGATGGAGCCATCGCGCATATCGAGCAAAGACAGGCCTTATGGGATATCGGGCAGAATGTCTGGTATGGGCTGTCACTCGGCTCGGTGCTGCTGCTCGCCGCTATCGGCCTTGCAATTACCTTCGGCGTCATGGGCATCATCAATATGGCACATGGCGAAATGGTCATGCTGGGTGCTTATGTCACTTACGTGGTGCAAGACGTCATCCGCACCAGCTACCCCGGCTTGTTCGACTGGTCGCTTGCTATCGCATTGCCATTGGCATTCCTGTTCACGGCGCTGGTCGGGCTGATGATCGAACGTGGTGTCATCCGGTTCCTCTATGGACGTCCGCTCGAAACCTTGTTGGCGACCTGGGGTATTTCCCTGATCCTGCAACAGGCTGTACGTACGATATTCGGACCAACCAATCGCGAAGTTGGTAATCCATCGTGGATGTCGGGTGCGTTCGAACTGGGCGGTATGACCATCACCTGGAACCGCTTCTGGATCATCCTGTTTTCGATGGCCGTTTTCTTCACGCTACTGGCTCTATTGAAACGGTCGAATTTTGGCCTGCAAATGCGTGCTGTCACCCAAAACCGGCGCATGGCGTCGTCAATGGGCATCCGGACGCCCTATGTGGATGCGTTCACCTTCGCATTGGGTTCGGGGATTGCGGGCATAGCTGGTGTCGCGCTGTCGCAGATCGATAATGTGTCGCCCAATCTCGGACAGGGCTACATCATCGACAGTTTCATGGTTGTGGTGTTTGGCGGCGTTGGCAATTTGTGGGGCACACTGGTTGGCGCATTCTCGCTCGGTATCCTGAACAAGTTCCTCGAACCTTACGCCGGTGCAGTGCTTGGCAAGATCCTGGTGCTTGTGCTCATCATTCTCTTTATCCAGAAACGCCCGCGCGGTTTGTTCGCTCTCAAGGGCAGGGCGGTGGAAGCATGATTACGGCATTTCTGTTCCGAAAACTCGACCGCGGTGTCTTTATCGCCGCTGCAATCCTGATCGCTGCCGCTTTTGCTGTTCCGCTGCTCAATCTGCTGACAGCACCCGATCACTCGCTGCATGTGCCAACCTACATGGTGTCGCTGCTTGGCAAGTATCTGACCTATGCCTTGCTGGCGCTGGCGCTTGATCTGGTCTGGGGCTTCTGCGGTATTCTCTCACTTGGTCATGCTGCATTTTTTGCGCTCGGCGGCTATGCAATGGGTATGTATCTGGTGCGTCAAATCGGCGTGCGCGGGGTTTATGGCAATCCGGACCTGCCAGACTTTATGGTGTTCCTTAACTGGAAAGAACTGCCATGGTACTGGTTTGGCTTCGACCATTTCTGGTTCGCTTTCCTGATGGTACTGCTGGTGCCGGGCTTGCTGGCCTTCGTGTTCGGCTGGTTCGCCTTTCGCTCCCGCGTGACTGGTGTCTATCTTTCGATCATTACCCAAGCCATGACCTATGCCTTGATGCTGGCTTTCTTTCGCAACGAGATGGGTTTCGGTGGCAATAACGGTCTGACGGATTTTAAGGATATTCTGGGTTTTAACATTCAGGCCGATGGTACGCGCGCCTCCCTCTTTGCCGTCTCCGCAATCGTGTTGGCCATGGCTCTGGTCTTCAGTTCGGCTGTCGTCAAATCGAAATTCGGCAAGGTGCTCGTCAGCGTACGTGATGCCGAGAGCCGCACTCGGTTTTTGGGTTACCGCCCGGAAAACTACAAGCTCTTCATATTTACGGTTTCGGCGATGATGGCAGCTGTGGCCGGTGCACTCTATGTGCCACAGGTCGGCATCATCAATCCGGGTGAATTTGCTCCGGCCAATTCCATCGAAGTCGTCATCTGGACGGCGGTCGGGGGGCGAGCAACACTCGTGGGGCCGGTGATTGGCGCCGTATTGGTCAATTTCGGCAAGAGCGTCTTCACCACGGCTTTTCCGGAAATGTGGCTGTTCGTGCTCGGAGCGCTGTTCGTCGCTGTTACCCTGTTCCTGCCTAAAGGCATTGTCGGCACATTCCGGTCATTCATGGTTTCACGTCAATCTGCAAAGGCATCAGTCGGGAACGACACGACAGTGCAAGCCAAATTGCAAACGACGCCAGCGGAGTAAGATAGATAATGACCGAAAGCCCCAACACTCTGCTTTATCTCAACGGTGTTTCCGTTTCCTTCGATGGGTTCAAGGCGCTTAATGCGCTGTCCTTCGTCGTCGAGCCGGGCGAGCTGCGTGCCATTATTGGTCCGAATGGCGCTGGCAAAACAACGATGATGGATATCATTACCGGCAAGACAAAACCGGATGAGGGTGAGGTGTTTTTTGAGGGTAATATCGATCTCACCAAGAAGGATGAGGCTGATATTGCCCAGATTGGAATCGGCCGCAAGTTCCAGAAGCCGACCGTGTTCGAGAGCCACACTGTCTGGGACAACATCGAGCTTGCACTCGAACGTAAGCGGGGTGTCTGGGCGACATTGTTCTATCGTCAGGACAAGGCAGATAGCGAGCGCATCGAGGAGATATTGAAGACAGTGCGCCTTTGGGCGCGGCGCGATGAACTCGCCACCAATCTTTCTCATGGTCAAAAGCAGTGGCTCGAAATCGGTATGCTACTTGCTCAGGAGCCCAAGCTTTTGCTGGTCGATGAACCGGTCGCGGGCATGACGGACGCTGAAACGGCTGAAACCGCTATTCTTCTTAAGGCAATCGCCAAGACGCGCTCTGTTGTGGTGGTGGAACACGATATGGGTTTCATCCGCGAGCTGGGCGTCAAGGTGACGTGCCTTGCTGAGGGTAGCGTGCTTGCCGAAGGATCGATCGATTTCGTCAGTTCTGATCCGAAAGTGATCGAAAATTACCTTGGGCGCTAGAAAGGCTTACGGATGTTGAACGTTGAAAATGTGAGCCTTCATTATGGTGCGGCACAGGCCTTGCGCGGAGTGTCGCTGAAGGCGGAAGCAGGGCGGATTACCTGTGTTCTGGGCCGCAACGGTGTTGGCAAGACCAGCTTACTGCGCGCAATTACCGGACAGCAGGCTCTGAGCGGCGGGCATGTCGTGTTCGACAATGAAGATATGAAGGCCCTGCCACCTTATGCGCGTGCCAGCCGGGGCATGGGCTATGTTCCGCAGGGACGTGAAATATTCCCGCTTTTGACAGTGAAGGAAAACCTCGAAACCGGTTATGCGTTGCTCAAGCGCTCGGAGCGGTCTATTCCAGCCGAGATATTCAATCTCTTTCCGGTGCTGAAGGACATGCTGCCGCGACGGGGCGGCGATCTGTCGGGTGGTCAGCAGCAGCAACTGGCCATCGGTCGTGCCATGGTTCTGAAACCGCGTATTCTGGTGCTCGATGAACCGACAGAAGGCATACAACCTTCCATCATCAAGGATATTGGCCGCGCTATCCGCTATCTGCGCGACTCGACCGGCATGGCCATCCTGCTGGTTGAGCAATATCTCGATTTCTGCCGCGAACTTGCCGATCGTGTTTATATCATGGATCGCGGTGAGATCGTTCTGGAGGGTGCTGCCGAAGTGCTGGATACGCCGAAAGCCAGAAGTCATCTGACTGTTTAGGACAATGGCGGCGGCGACATTATTCAATCAGGTAGCCGCCCGCCGATAATTATCTCAGATAATGTATATGCGGTCGGCAGGAATGCGAGGAAGTCTCCACTCGCGCCTCGATACAGAAGACATCCCTGAGAAGCCGCTCATTGATGACGTCTTCCGGTATCCCGGTAGCCACTATTTTGCCGTTCTTCATGACGATCAGTTCATCACAGAACATGGCTGCATGATTGAGGTCATGCAGCGCGATAATGCTCGTGATAGGCAAACCGGAGACAAGTTTGAGCAAACTCATCTGATGCTGAATATCCAGATGGTTCGTTGGCTCGTCAAGAATGAGTTCTTTTGGCTTCTGCGCTAATGCTCTTGCGATATGTACGCGCTGCTTTTCGCCACCCGACAAGCTTTGCCAATGATCATTTCGCTTGGTCTTCATGCCTGTGCGTTCAAGTGCATCTTCCACTGCGGTATCATCCATACCTGTCCAGCCGGAGAACAACGAGCGGTGCGGAAAGCGCCCAAGCTTTACGACATCAATGACTTTGAGATTGGCATTGGTTGTTGCGTGTTGCTCCACAAAGGCAATCCGCTGTGCGATGCTGCGTCGGGAGATTTTGCTGATATCCGTTTCATCGAGCATGACGCGTCCGCAATTAGGGCGCTTTAGTCCGGCGACCAAACGCAGTAAGGACGTCTTTCCCGACCCGTTTGGTCCCAGAAGCCCAAGCATCTTTCCTGGCTTCGCTTCAAAAGACACGCCATCGAGAATAGTTTTCTTGCCAATCTTCCACGTGATATTTTCGGCGATGATTGTCATGATGCGCGCTGAAACCGGTAAAGAATGATCGAAAAGAACGGCACCCCGACCAGTGCGGTGACAACGCCAATCGGCAAGACCTGCTGCGGTATCAGCGCACGTGATGCAATATCGGCGAGCACCATGAAAATCGCGCCGACAATGGCACAGGCTGGCAGCAATCTTATGTGTAGCGGCCCCACAATGAAACGGGCGGCATGAGGCACAACCAGCCCGACGAAACCAATTGATCCAACCATACTGACGATGGTTGCTGTCATCATCGCGGTCAACGCAAACAGGACAAGGCGAGCGCGTCCCACATTGACCCCGAGCGAGGAAGCAGCTTCATCACCAAAGGCAAATGCATCGAGGACATGTGCATAAAGAAGACAGGCGATAAGCGCAAAGCCCACGACCACAGAAACCAGCATGAATTCTGGCCAGCGAACGCCACCAAAACTGCCGAGCAACCAGAACATCACGTCGCGGGCCTGCTGTGCATTACCCGATGTGGTAACAATATAGGAGGTCGCGGCATTGAAAAGTTGTGAAGCTGCGACGCCTGCAAGAATGGTGCGATCAGCGCCGCCCCGTGTCCCATTGGAGAGAAGAGCTACGAAGAAGAAGGCAGCAAATGCACCGACAAAAGCGCCTGCGGAAAGTGAAACGGCGCCGGCTCCAATACCCAGAATGACCACGGCAACCGCGCCGGTTGATGCACCAGCCGAAATACCCAAAACATAGGGTTCGGCCAAGGGATTGCGCAAAAGCGACTGCATAATCGCGCCCGACAGGGCAAGGCCGGCACCGCAAAATGCTGCAACAAGAGCCCGACTTAAACGATAATCCCAAATCACCGTCTCATGAATGCGATTGAGTTCGACCGCACTCCACCCAAGGCGATTGGTGATCGCAGCAAAAGTCGTTGAGAGTGGGATCGGCAAATCGCCGATCCCGACGCTTAAACCCACAACAAGTCCGATTGCGAAAAGAGACGCCAGCAGTACAAGGCCAAATATGCCCCAATGCCTTAGGGGATGGCGCCTTAAGGGATGACTGAGGTCACTCACTTGAGGATACCAAGCACTTTCAATTGCTCTGCAACCTGTTCTGCACCATAGATCGTGCGGATGGTTGGGTTCATGGCCTGACCGTCCATGACGGTGATCGCCTTGTTTTTGACGGCGGGCATCTGGCTGACGGCCGGGTCGGAGTTCAGGAACGCAATCTTGGCCTCAGGCTTGTCAAGCTCCCAACGATTGCGATCGAGATTGGCCACAACGATGACGTCGGGATTTGCAGCGATAATGCTTTCCCAGCCGAGGGTCGGCCATTCTGCCTCGGCTTTGATGGCATTTTCGCCGCCAAGTACATTCGCAATGAAACTTGATGCGCCATTTCCGCCGCCCAGATAAGCGTCGGCAGAAGGGGACTGGCTGGAGAACCAGAAGACGTAGGAAAGCTTCTTGCCGCCTGTAGGGACGCTGGCTCTCAACGCAGCTTCACGGGCCTTGAAATCAGCAATGAGACGCTGCCCGCGATCGGTAACGTCAAAAATTTGCGAAAGCTCATCGATCTCCTTGTAAAGAAGATTCATGTTCCACAATTCGTCTCTGCTGCCATATTCATCCTTGACCTGTTCCGTGCTCAGGCAGGTGCTTGGCGACAAATAGGTTGGAACACCGACCTTGTCGAAATCTTCGCGCTTGGCGACCTTGCTGCTTTTTCCAATCAGGCTCGGCAATGATGCCGCAACGAAATCCGGGTTCTCCGCAAGGATGGATTCAAAAGTCGGGAACTCCACTGTCAGAAGCTTTACTTTTGAATTGGCGGCTTCAAGCTGTGGGAGGACCTTGCTCGGCCAAAAAGCGGTTCCCGCCATTTTGTCTTCGAGACCAAGCAGCAGAAGAATTTCTGCACTGTTCTGACCAAGGCCGATAGAGCGCTCGGGAGCTTCTTCGAACGTGATTTTTGCACCGCAATTTTCAATTGTCAGCGGATACTTTGTCGAAGATGCGGTGGCCGGGTTGATCTGAAAAGTAAGTATGGCAGCGAGGCCTGAAACAGCCAGAAGAGACTTCATTGCTATCAAGGGAGGAGTCCTGAGTTGAGAACCAATAACTGTGGCGTGCCTAAAACACTCGATTTCCCTATAATCCAGATGCTAACGCCAAAACAAGAGATAGCTAGTCATATTTTAACCTGATCCAGTTCGCAGCTCTGTGTTCGCGGCATAGCTCCGACACAGGAACACCACCTTCGGCCTGACGCAGGATTGTAAGAATCTTTGATTGGTTAAGCGTGCTCGTTTTCATCGCAATCTCCTCGATCACAATGCCGAGAAAATCCCACTTTTAAGCCCTATTAATTTCTGGCGGAATTACGGGCCGACGAAGCAATAATACGGCAGGTGACAGCGCCAATATCATCATTCCCATTAGCCAAAAGCAGTCATTATAGGTCATCACAAGCGCATTTCTTTCGATCAGGCTCGTTAGCTGCGATATCGCGCGCAGCTTCGCTGTGGCGGCATCTATGCCCTGGCTGACACCATTGACTGCGAGCCGTGCCTGACCCGCCAATGAGTTTGCAGTGAGAGACTCTCGAATGGAATCAGAATGAACCGCAGTTCGATGGTCAATAACTATACCGCTAAAGGCCAACCCCAGAGAGCCTCCGAGATTGCGCGCCATGCTGTAAATTCCTGCCGCATCAGCTGCGTTTTCTCTTCCGATCGCGGCCATCGAAACCTGATTGAGTGGTAAAACGGTCAGAATCTGACCGACGCCTCGCAGCAATTGTGAGAGAGCAAAATCCGCTCCGGCACTGTCTGGACTAAGTCCAATATCGACAAAGCAACTCGATGCTAGCAAAACCAATCCCAGGGCGACCATGATGCGTGCATCAAAGCGTCCTACGATACGCGGCAGAACAGGGACGAGTAAGAGCACAGGAACTGCCGCAAGCATCATAACGCTCCCGGCTTGCCTCGGATTGTATCCCGCAATGGAGCTAAGAAACTGGGGTAAAATGAACGTGGCACCATAGGTTGCAGCGCCAACGACGAGCGCAATCAGTGTAGCGCTGGCGAATGTAGCATTACGGAGAAGTGACAGCTTTATAACCGGGGCAACGCTCGTTTTCTGTGTGATGAATAGAATGGCAAAGCCAAAGAGCGAAGCGAAACTGAGCCCGATAATGAAGACGGATTCGAACCAGTTTTCGCGTTGCCCTTCCTCAAGTAAGACGGTGAGGCAACTAAACGCCATCGTCATTCCGATGATGCCCCACCAATCCGCCTTCGCCAAAAGTTCCGGCTTTGCATTTTTTTGCGGCAGGCCGACCAGGAGGAGAACAGCAAGAGCAATGCCGACAGGCAAGTTCAGGAAAAGCACCATCGCCAGCTGATCTCCTCAGCAAGATAGCCGCCGAGAACAGGGCCCAAAATTGGCCCGATCAACACAATGACGCCAAATATGCTCATACCAATGGGCATTTGCCGAACAGGGAGGCGGGTGCGAATGATTACCTGCGCAGTGGGTATGAGCGCACCGCCAAAAAAGCCCTGCCCAACGCGTCCGATGATCATCGCAAGCAGACTATTGGACAGACCGCAGAACATTAAGAAAATGATGAATGCTGTGGTCGTAATAAGCAGCAGTGTACGCAAACCGAGCAAACGCGTGAACCATGCCGTCAGAGGGATCATGATTACTTCTGCAACCAGATAACCGGTGCCGATCCATGTTCCTTCCGTACCACTGGCACCGATTGCGCCCTGAATTTGCGGTAAGGCTGTGTTGGTAATTGAAATATCGAGCGTGGCCATCAGCGCACCAAGCGCGCCAGCAACAACGGCAATCCAGTCAGTGAGTTTCGCTGATTCCTGTTCGGGCCCCACGATTGGATTGAGTGTTCCTTCCTCGGTCATCGAGAAGAAGCCATTCGGTCTGCGGCCGCTGTCCTTGTGTCGACCGTTACCTCGACCGACAGGCCTGGCACCAGAGGTGGTGCGTCTTTGCTCTGGGCTTCGAGCTCAATACGAACTGGTACGCGCTGTACAATCTTCGTAAAATTTCCAGTCGCATTTTCAGGAGGTAAAAGAGCAAACTGTGCACCTGTGCCGGGCGCAAAACTACGGACCACACCGGTAACAGTGGTGTTAGGATAGGCATCAATTCGCAAGTCTGCGCGCTGCCCTTCCCGCATATTGCCGATCTGAGTCTCTTTGAAATTGGCAACGAGATAGATATTGTTGGTCGGTACAACCGTCATCAGTAAGGTGCCAGGCTGAACAAACTGCCCCTTCTGAACCGTGCGGTCTCCTATCCGGCCTGTAATCGAGCTTCGAAGGACTGTATCCTCCAAATCGATTTCAGCTTTGCCTAAACTTTCCTGAGCTGCATCGAATTGTGCCCGAGCGAGATCGATTTGTGCCTGTAGCGTGGCAGTTTGTTGACGAGCTGTTTCGAACGCTGCCTGTTTCAGTCGAATGATCGATTTGGCTTGCTCAAGCTTACTTCTTGTCTGCTCGACTTTCTGCTGGCTTTCTATCCCCCGAGCTACAAGTGGAGAGGCCCGATTATAGTCTTTTTGCGCAAGGGCTGCGTTCTCTGTTGCATTCTCAAGATCCGCCTGAGACTGTGCGATAACCGAAGTTTGTTGTTGAAGTTCAGCTTCACTCCTGGCGAGATCAGCCTTTCGGGCATTTAAGGTTGCAGCAGCCTCGTGAACTGCCATTTCATATCGGCGCGGATCAATTTTCACGAGCGCTTGTCCGGCCGCGACCTCCTGATTGTCTGTAACATACACTTCGATGATTTGGCCCGAAACAGCCGGGGCCATCGAAACCTGATCTGCACGCAGATAAGCATTATCCGTGCTGACCATAAAGCGGCCGGTCACATACCAGTCATGACCATAATAGCCACCTCCGACTACACCAAGAATAGCCAGAACAGTGAGTACGCGCCTTGAGGGGCGGCGTTTTCTTTGAGTTGAGGTTTCGTTTGATATGACGGTTTCTGGCGATACGGTCGCGTTCATTTAATGGCCCAATGGCTGTCGGATTAGAGAGTAAATATTCCATTTGATATAATTCTGTCAATCGGAAGAAATCTGACATCTGGAATACTTTGAGTGGCTGTGATATTTTTCCGACGACAGGAGTGCGCAATGGCAAATGTGAGAAGACGTAAATCGGAGAACGGTTATCCTCGTGGAGAGGAAACGAAAGCCAATATAATAAGAACAGCGATTTCTCTGTTCGGAGAGAAGGGC
>NZ_PYSY02000002.1:1600000-1723726 GCF_003049685.1 Brucella pituitosa
TCGCAAGAGCTTGCTCAAGCCTTGCATTATGATTGGTCGCCTAACCGCACCACCGATTGTATCTCGAGAAGCTGGTCTTTCTGCTGATAACATTGAAACTGATGTTTTGATGGATATTGGCAATGAGAGTGATCAAGTGTCTTAAGGGCATTTGGTGGATGCCTTGGCATGCACAGGCGATGAAGGACGTGATACGCTGCGATAAGCGTCGGGGAGGTGCGAATACCCTTTGATCCGACGATTTCCGAATGGGGCAACCCACCTTAGATAGCTAGAAAATCACTTTAGTTGGAGCAAGTCTGTACTGGTTTATACCAATACAGACCGCTAGGTCGTCGGCCCATGTGGGCCGCCCCTGCGGAGTGCCAGCAGCGCAAGCTGCGTACGGCACGCGAGCAAGAACTAAAATGATTTCTAGTTATCGTAATAAGGTATCTAACTCTGAATACATAGGGGTTAGAAGCGAACCTGGAGAACTGAAACATCTAAGTACCCAGAGGAAAGGACATCAAACGAGACTCCGCTAGTAGTGGCGAGCGAACGCGGACCAGGCCAGTGGCTTATGTGAGTAAAGTGGAACAATCTGGAAAGGTTGGCTAGAGTGGGTGATAGCCCCGTACACGCAACATGATCATAAGTCCTTGAGTAGGGCGGGACACGTGAAATCCTGTCTGAACATGGGTAGACCACTATCCAAGCCTAAGTACTCGTGCATGACCGATAGCGAACCAGTACCGTGAGGGAAAGGTGAAAAGCACCCCGACGAGGGGAGTGAAATAGTACCTGAAACCGAATGCCTACAAACAGTTGGAGCCCAAGATTCGTTCTGGGTGACAGCGTACCTTTTTGTATAATGGGTCAGCGACTTAGTCTGACGAGCAAGCTTAAGCCGGTAGGTGTAGGCGCAGCGAAAGCGAGTCTGAACAGGGCGTTCAGTTCGTCGGATTAGACCCGAAACCAAGTGATCTAGCCATGAGCAGGTTGAAGGTACGGTAACACGTACTGGAGGACCGAACCCATATCTGTTGCAATAGATCGGGATGACTTGTGGCTAGGGGTGAAAGGCCAATCAAACTTGGAGATAGCTGGTTCTCCGCGAAATCTATTTAGGTAGAGCGTCCAGCGAATACCCCCGGGGGTAGAGCACTGAATGGGCTATGGGGACTCACCGTCTTACTGATCCTAATCAAACTCCGAATACCGGGGAGTACTACTGGGCAGACACACGGCGGGTGCTAACGTCCGTCGTGAAGAGGGCAACAACCCTGACCACCATCTAAGGTCCCTAAGTTATGGCTAAGTGGGAAAGGATGTGAGGATCCCAAAACAACCAGGATGTTGGCTTAGAAGCAGCCATCATTTAAAGAAAGCGTAACAGCTCACTGGTCTAAATAAGGGTCTTTGCGCCGAAAATGTACCGGGGCTAAAGCCATACACCGAAGCTGTGGATGCACGTATGTGCGTGGTAGCGGAGCGTTCCGTAAGCCTGTGAAGGGACAGTCGTGAGACATCCTGGAGGTATCGGAAGTGAGAATGCTGACATGAGTAACGATAAAGGGGAGTGAGAGACTCCCTCGCCGAAAGTCCAAGGGTTCCTGCTTAAAGTTAATCTGAGCAGGGTTAGCCGGCCCCTAAGGCGAGGCCGAAAGGCGTAGTCGATGGGAACCACGTTAATATTCGTGGGCCTGCAGGTAGTGACGGATTGCGTGTGTTGTACATTCTTATTGGATTGAATGTGCAGCGAAGCGGTTCCAGGAAATAGCTCCTGCATATAGACCGTACCCTAAACCGACACTGGTGGACTGGTAGAGAATACCAAGGCGCTTGAGAGAACTGCGTTGAAGGAACTCGGCAAAATGCACGCGTAACTTCGGAAGAAGCGTGACCCTTCTATAGGCAACTATTGGAGGGTGGCACAGACCAGGGGGTAGCGACTGTTTACCAAAAACACAGGGCTCTGCGAAGTCGCAAGACGACGTATAGGGTCTGACGCCTGCCCGGTGCTGGAAGGTTAAGAGGAGATGTGCAAGCATTGAATTGAAGCCCCAGTAAACGGCGGCCGTAACTATAACGGTCCTAAGGTAGCGAAATTCCTTGTCGGGTAAGTTCCGACCTGCACGAATGGCGTAACGACTTCCCCGCTGTCTCCAACGCAGACTCAGTGAAATTGAATTCCCCCGTGAAGATGCGGGGTTCCTGCGGTTAGACGGAAAGACCCCCGTGCACCTTTACTATAGCTTTACACTGGCATTCGTGTCGACATGTGTAGGATAGGTGGTAGACTTTGAAGCAGTGGCGCCAGCCATTGTGGAGTCATCCTTGAAATACCACCCTTATCTATATGGATGTCTAACTGCGGCCCGTTATCCGGGTCCAGGACCGTGTATGGTGGGTAGTTTGACTGGGGCGGTCGCCTCCTAAAGAGTAACGGAGGCGCGCGATGGTAGGCTCAGAACGGTCGGAAATCGTTCGTCGAGTGCAATGGCATAAGCCTGCCTGACTGCAAGACTGACAAGTCGAGCAGAGACGAAAGTCGGTCATAGTGATCCGGTGGTCCCGCGTGGAAGGGCCATCGCTCAACGGATAAAAGGTACGCCGGGGATAACAGGCTGATGACCCCCAAGAGTCCATATCGACGGGGTTGTTTGGCACCTCGATGTCGACTCATCGCATCCTGGGGCTGGAGCAGGTCCCAAGGGTATGGCTGTTCGCCATTTAAAGCGGTACGTGAGTTGGGTTCAGAACGTCGTGAGACAGTTCGGTCCCTATCTGCCGTGGGTGTAGGAATATTGATAGGATCTGTCCCTAGTACGAGAGGACCGGGATGGACGTATCTCTGGTGGACCTGTTGTCGTGCCAACGGCATAGCAGGGTAGCTATATACGGACGGGATAACCGCTGAAGGCATCTAAGCGGGAAACCCACCTAAAAACGAGTATTCCCTATCAGAGCCGTGGAAGACTACCACGTTGATAGGCCGGGTGTGGAAGTGCGGCAACGCATGTAGCTTACCGGTACTAATAGCTCGATCGACTTGATCATTCTCATTTACAATATCCATCGAACCAAGTTCGATAGATATTAGTTTAGTTTATGTCCTTACGGCTGAGCGCCTGACTAACGTCAGGCTAGCCTGCGGACAGCACGCCGAAACATCGGCGACGGCCAGTCGGCCTTGCGAAGCTTCGCTTCGAAACGCTTAAACTGATATCGTTTTATTATCTGCACGAAAGACAACCAGCTTCTCATATTTGTGTTCTTCGCCGACCTGGTGGTTATGGCGGAGCGGCTGCACCCGATCCCATTCCGAACTCGGCCGTGAAACGCTCCAGCGCCAATGGTACTTTGTCTTAAGACACGGGAGAGTAGGTCGCTGCCAGGTCTGCTAAGCACACAAATCATCAACATCTTCTCATAATCATACAAAACAGCTTTCATCAGCGATAAGCGCAAAAAATACCAAATCCGGTCATACAAATTAAGCCCTTAACGCGGGGTGGAGCAGCCCGGTAGCTCGTCAGGCTCATAACCTGAAGGCCGCAGGTTCAAATCCTGCCCCCGCAACCAAATTCAAAAACGCCCGTGGACAAAACCACGGGCGTTTTGACGTTTAAGGGACAGATAGATTGCACTCCCCCACGACGGATAACCGTCGTCCAAACGCTCACAACCTGAAGGGCGAGGAGAAAAAGCAATCATCGAGTATCAAGTCCCCCACAAACCGGACAAAGCCTCACACCAAAACCAAAAAGGCAGCAGCGTTCTGTGTTTGAAAATTGTGCCTGGTGCAGGATCGGCAAGGATGCAACTCCAAGCCCCCATGCAACGGCAATCAGTACCTTCGGAAGCCAAAGGCCAGACAATTAAACCCATGAAGGCTGGTTCTAAACGAAATCGCTATCTACATAGAGAAAAGCCCCGGCAACGAGAGTTGACCGGGGCTACGTTATTTTTAAACCTCTGTGAGGCTAACTCTGGAGGCCACGTAAATGTGCGGAAAAGCTAGACGGTTTCCGTGACTTTGCTGAGGTTCATAGGCTGGTCCGGATCAAGACCACGGCCAAGCGCAACACGCTCAATCAAGGTGTAATAAGCTCCAAGACCGACGAGCGGATCAATCAAACCGTGCCCCGTTGGTGTTATCCCTATAGTTTTATGCTGGGTGCGTTCAGCGCCAATCGTTAATACATCGGCCCCCAGACCGATCAGACGGTCGACTGCCTGTTTGCTGGCAGCGAATGCGTCGTCTTCATTCAAAAATGCCAGGACGGGAAAGCCGCTATGAACCAGACGTATAGGACCATGCATAACTTCAGCCAAAGAAAAAGCCTCCGCGTGAATGCCACAGGTTTCCTTGGCCTTAAGTGCCGCTTCCAATGCAACCGCAAAACCCGTGCCCCGTCCGACGATATACATTCCGTCTATCGAGGCGATCTGAGAAATCAGTGCGTCATCTAGGGGGGCTGCTACGGTGGCGTCTAACGCCTGCGGAAGTTTCGAAAGGGCCAGCTGCAACGCACTGTCGCCGTTGATTGCTGCCGTGATGGCGGCGAGCGCGGTTGCGCCAGCGATGCAGGATTTCGTTGCGGCTACACTCTGTTCTTTACCTGCGTGCAAGCCCAACACAATATCGGCCTGCTCTGCCAATGGGCTGTCAGTTACATTGACGATGGCCACAGTAATGGCTCCGCCTGCTTTGGCGGCCTTCTGCAAGGCAACAATGTCAGGACTCGCACCAGACTGTGAAACCGTAAAATGCAATCCGTCCTGCAGTTGCAGGCGGCTGTTATAAACGGATGTCACGGAAGGGCCGATTGAAGCCACCGGTAAGCCAACGCTGATCTCAAACAGATACTTGAAGAAGGAAGCGGCATGATCGGATGATCCGCGGGCAGCCGTGGTGATCACACGTGGCTTGCGCTCTTCATAGAGACGTTTGATTTCCGCGATTGTTGCGGCTTCTTCAGTCAGCAAACGCGAAACAACGGCAGAGGCCTCGATTGTCTCTTTGCGCATAAACGATGTCGTGACCATGAAGGCACCCTTGCTTGAATAGTTGTGTAATGTGCTGACGGTCTAGCTCTGCAGGATGGAAGCTCCGCCTGCGGCCTGTACGGCCAGACTGCCGCTCTTGACGCCTGCGGCGAGACAGTCGGCCGGGCTGCGCCCGTCAATCCACGAGTCAATGAAGCCAGCATTGAAAGCATCGCCCGCACCGGTCGTATCGATAACATCTACCTTGTCAGCCGGAATATGCATCTCCGTTGAGCCGGTAGTCAGCCATGCCCCTTCTTCGCCCGCCTTCAGAGCGACGACAGGGAAGTGCTTCGATAGAATATCAATCGCCTTACGGGGATCTCTATCGCCGGTAATGGCTTCTGCTTCTTCGCTGTTTGGCAGGAATATATCCACGCCCTCGCAGCTTTTCAGAAAGTCCTGGCTGTAGATGAGAGTTTCATCCCAGCTTGGATCCAGTGATACGGTCAGGCCGGCAGCTTTGGCTTTTGCTACCAGATCCGGAATTTCATGCAGTGTCGCATATTCTGCGATGTGCAGATGTTTAGCGCTGTTCCACATCAATGCGTCATCCAGAGTGGATGGCCTCGCGGAACCCGCACGACGGGAAAGAAACGCTCGGTCGTTGCCGATAACACTGGCCACAGTCACTTGCGGCCCAGCCTCAATTGAGGTTTCCAGAAAGCGAAGATCAAGGCCATCGATGGCCAGGTCTGTGGATATGCCTTTTGAGAGACTGTCAGTGCCAAGCCGTGCGACCAAAGCCACTGAGCGGCCAACATGAGCAAAGTGGGCGGCGGAAATAAAGGCACCGCCGCCGGCTACGATCTTCATGTCGCCTGCGAAAACTTCTCTGCCTGGTTGCGGTAACGCATCAAGGCCAGTGAAAATCAAGTCGCAGTAAATCCGTCCTATGCTCAGGACAGCAGGAGTTTTGAATTGTTTTGACATTATAGGCGACCGAGGCTCTTTTCCGTTTTGGCATCGAACAGATAAAGGCTACCAGCAGGCGCAAAGACGCTCAGTGTAGTGCCCGATTTTGGAACGGTTTTGCCCGGTGCTGTCGCAATGACTGCGGCGCCTTCGACATCAAGATGGACCAGAGTTTCCGCACCGAGTGGTTCAACAGCCGTTACAATGCCTTGCAGCGATATCCCGCCGGGCGTGCCGGTTTCACCAACAGTCAGCTCATGCGGGCGGATACCGATCAGCATGTCGCCATCAGCGGCAAACTCAACCGTGTCGCCCTTGCGGCGACCTTGGAGCAGGTTCATCGACGGGCTGCCGATAAAGCGCGCGGTAAACACATCCACTGGATGTTCATAAAGTTCAGTTGGTGTGCCGGTTTGCAAGATATTACCATCGCGCATTACTACAATGCGGTCGGCCATGGTCATGGCTTCAACCTGATCATGCGTTACATAAACCGTTGTGGTCTTGAGGCTCTGGTGCAGGCGCTTGATTTCAATGCGCATCTGCGCCCGCAATTGCGCATCAAGATTGGACAATGGCTCATCGAACAAAAACGCCGAAGGGTTGCGGACCATCGCGCGGCCAATCGCAACACGCTGACGTTGCCCACCGGACAATGCCGCTGGGCGGCGGTCCAAATAGGGTGTCAGGCCCAATGATGCGCCAACATCTTCAATTCGCTTGGCCTTTTCCGCCTTGGAAAGCTTCGATGTATAAAGACCGAAACCGATATTCTGGCGCACGCTCATATGCGGATAAATTGCATAATTCTGGAACACCATCGCAATATTGCGCTGTTTCGGATCGCGTTCGTTGACGACTTCGCCGCCGATTTTCAGCTGGCCGCCTGAAATATCTTCGAGACCGGCAATCATACGCAGAGTTGTTGATTTACCGCAGCCGGAAGGGCCAACGAAAACAACAAATTCTCCGTCTTCGATCTGCAAATCGATTGCGCGAACTGCTTCGACTTTGCCGTAACGTTTGACAAGTTTTTCGAGTTCAATGGTTGCCATTAACGTGTCTCCGCAAGTGCGCTGAATTTTTCATTAAGTTCTTGATTGGCTTTGGCTTCATAAGCTTCGTGCTCTGCTGCACGTGCATTGAATGCCTCTGCAGCCGCATGGTATCGCGTCAGAGCCTCGCCTATAGGCTTTGGTGCCGGACCGCCGAGACGGTCGCGTACGGCAACGAAATGTTGCGGCGAAACCAGTTCTTCAAATTTTATCTGATCAAAAGACGGTTCGCGCCCCGTTGCTTCATGGAATGCCGTAAGGAAAGGTGCAAAGCCGTCTTTCTCAAGTCCGCCACCCTGAGCCACCACGGCACGTGCTACAGTCGCTGCAATCTCATGCGCCTGACGGAACGACAGGCCTTCAATACGCACCAGTGAGTCTGCAAGTTCTGTAATTGTGATACAGGAGCGGCGAATATTTTCCGCAACCCGTGCCGGATCAATGCGGATGGCTTCAATGAAGGCTGCCAGAAGATCAAGCACACGACCGGAGGAAGCAAAAGCCTCATAGCCCATCTGCTGCGTTTCGCCTTCACTGTCATTCATATCGGTGAAAGGCGTATTGTGCATTACATCCAGCACGGTGCGGGCTCGCCCCATTGTCTGGCTCGACAGATGACGCATGTGCTCAATTGGCACCGGATTGCGCTTTTGCGGCATGATTGAAGAAATCTGCACAAAGGCATTCGGCACATAAATCTGGCCAACTTCAAAACTCGTCCAGAACTGGAAGTCCTGAATGAGCCGTCCCAGATGAATGAACATCAGTTCCAGCGCGGAATAGGTCGAGGTGACGTAATCCACGGCTGCGATACAGCTATAGGAATTGTTTAAGGGGGCAGCAAAGCCCAACAGCTCCGAGACGCGTTTGCGATCGATCGGAAAGCCGGAGGTGGTGATGGCTGCTGCCCCCATCGGGGACTGGTTTACAATCGTGCGTGCGGCTTCAAGGCGCTCGATATCCCGGATCAGCACTTCCGTAGCCGCTGCAAGATAATGCCCGAATGTTGTCGGCTGTGCCGGTTGCCCATGGGTATAGGCAACGATCAATGTAGCCTGCTCGCGTTCAACAGCTGCAACCAGCACATCAAGCAGGTGCCGTGACTTGGCGAGCAGCGTATCAATTTGCTTTTTCAAACCGAGCTTGAACAGCGTATGATCAATATCATTGCGTGAACGCGCAGTATGCAGGCGACCGGCAACATCGGCACCGATACGGGCTTTAAGTTCTTTTTCGATGAGGAAGAAGAAGTCTTCAACCTCACCGGTATAGGTCAGCTCAGCCGGATTGATTTCCTGATCAATAGCTTCCAGAGCGACGGCAATCTGTGCCGCCTGATCGCGATCAAGAATGCCGGTTTCAACCAGCATCACCAGATGGGCGCGGTCGATGCGTCGAAACCCATCCACATGATGCGTCTTGGCACCGTCAAACAGCGGCCGCAGCACGGTTTCTTTATAAACCGGATTTGGAAACACGCTGTTGTCGGACAATTTTGGGTCGAGATCAGACATGGTTCAACCTTTAAGACCAGCAAGCATAACACCGCGTACGATGTAGCGCTGCAGCAGCATGAAAACGATAAGCGTAGGCAATGTGGCGATAGCTGCGCCGGTCATGATCATTTCCCACTGGATCGACTGTTCAACCGCAAAGCTTGATAGACCAACCGGCAGCGTATAAAGCTCTGGACTGGTTGAAACGATCAGCGGCCAGAAGAATGCGGTCCAGTTGCCAAGGAAGGTAAAGATCGCCAGCGCTGATAGGGCCGGGGTGACCAATGGCATGGCAATTTTCCACCAGATCTGGAACTCGTTAAGCCCGTCCACACGTGCGGCTTCGAGGAAGTCATTTGGCACACCTTCAAAGAATTGCTTCATCAGGAAGGTGCCGAAGGCAGTCATCATGCCTGGGAACATGATACCCCAATAGCTATCCAGCCAACCGAGTTTGCTCGACATCAGATACCATGGAATAACCAGCATTTCGGTCGGGATCATCAGGGTCGAAAGGATCGCAAGGAAGATGAAATAGCGGCCCCGGAACTGGAATTTAGCCAACGTATAACCGACAAGGCTGTCGAAAAAAACGTTCGACAAAGTCACGACTACAGCCACGATCATCGAATTCATGAACCAGCGCAGAAAGCGCCCGTCAGCAAGAATGGTGGCATAGTTCTGGAGCGTTGGCTCCGCAGGAATAAGCCTCAAATCATAGACCTGACTTGCAGTTTTCAACGAGGTTGAAAACATGAAAACAAGTGGCGTGATCATGATCAGACCGCCGATGAACAGCAAAGTCCATGTAATGACGCGGCCGGGCTTCAGATTCTGGAACGGGAGGGATTTGGTTTGTGCAGGCGCGGTCATTTCTTTTCCCTCAGAATCCAGAGCTGTAACAGGGATACGCAAAGCAGAATGATGAAGAGAATGATTGTTTGAGCAGCCGCATAGCCCATTGCATAGGACGAAAACGCCGTTTGATAGATCATCAGTACCAGTGGTTTTGTCGAACCCAGCGGACCACCCGGATCATTGGTGGTCATGTTGTAGACCTGATCGAAGATGCGCAGGAAACCGATCGAGGAAAACACCACCAGAAACACAGTTGTTGGCTTTAGCAACGGGATGGTGATTTTGCGCAGGATTGCCCACTCGCCGAGGCCATCGATGCGCGCGGCCTCATAAAATGTGCCGGGAATTGCGCGCAAACCTGCCATGAAGATGATGATCTGAAAGCCAAGTCCCGCCCAGATCGACGTTGCCATAATGGCATAAAGCCCCTGGTCAACCGAGCGCAGAAAGCCCTGTTGAGGCAGGCCGAGCGAACTCAGAATATTATTGATGAAGCCGATTGGTGCCGGCTGATAAAACCAGCGCCATACCCACGCCATTGCTGCTGCGGTTGTCAGATAAGGCAGGAAATATAGGGCGCGAATGAAGCCGTGCATGAGCCTGACACGGTCCAGATAGTAAGCGATGACAAAAGCCAGAACCAGACTGATGGGCGTGCCGACCAACAGGTAGATGAAAGTGTTTTTGAAAACTTTCCAGAATTCAGGATCGGCAAAAAGCTTCTGATAGTTGGCGATGCCGATAAATTTCGGCGGGCTCATCAGATCCCAGTTGGTGAAAGATAGCCAGAATGCTTCAATCGTCGGATAAAAGCGAATGACGCTATAGAAAAGGATGGGCAGAGCCAGAAAGCTCCACACCCAAATCAATCTTCTAGTTTTCATCGACAGGCGATCTGTCAGTCGCGAACCGAAAGGTCTGCGCGCTGTATGATCGGGTTGAGCCGTCATTGTCATAATAAAAATCCTTCGGCCAGCCGGTGCGTTGCAAGGCAGCCACGGTCGGAAGCGGTAAGCTCCCAAAACAGAGCCGTATTGTTCAAAGCAGTACGAAAGCTGCTGAAAATCGGAAGTGGGCGGTCTGCGAGAACCGCCCAACCGAACGCAGTTTTACTTCGCAGTGTCCAGAATGGCCTGTTCGGCCTTGGCAGCTTCATCAAGGGATTCCTTGACTGGCTGGTTCTGCAGGATCACGCGGTTAGACATGTCGACAACGATCTGGCGCTGTTTCAGCTCATCGGTGAACATGGTTGTATGGGCATATTCCAGACCTTTGAGGAATGGTCCATAAACCGGATCAGCCAAGTTGGTTTCCGTCAAAGCCGCCGAGCGACGTGCAGGCAGTTCGCCCACACCTTTCAGCCAGATTTCCATCGCTTCAGGTGAAGTGATGTAGTTGAGGAACTTTGAGGCTGCTTCCAGCTTTTCGCCCTTTGCCGATGCGCTGATGCCGTTGGCAAAATAGCTGGCATAGTTTGAACGCACGCCTTCAGCATTGGCTGGCAGCTCTGTCACGCCCCATTCAAAGTCTTTGATGGTGTTGAATGCTGCCAGACGGAACGTTCCGTCCACAGTCATTGCCGCTTTGCCGGAGCGGAATGCTGCATGGCCTTCATCCATGAACTTCACTTCGCCGACTTTATATTTGGTCTGCAAATCGGTGTAGAACTGCAATGCCTTTTCACCGGCAGCGTCGTCGTAGGCAACCTTGCGATAGTCATCGCTGTAAGGTGCACCACCGAACTGGCGAACCAGCACTTCGCGCCACCAATGCAGATCCTGACCCGGCATATCGAGTGTAATGCCTTCGCTCAACAGATTGCCGGAAGCATCGCGCTTGGTGGCTTTCTGGGCGTAAGCGAGCAGTTCGTCGAGGTTTTTCGGCGGGTTCTTGGGATCAAGACCAGCTTCTTCGAAAAGCTTCTTGTTGTAGAACAGTGCCAGCGAGCGCACAGCCGTCGGCAAGCCATAATATTCATCGCCGCGCTTCATTGCACTGACGATCGGGAAGAATTCACTTTCGATCTTGTCGTGCGGAAATGCGTCCTGCGGCAGCGGCTGCAAAATGCCACCGGCTGCAAATTTATCGAGCCAGCCATAGAACAGCTGCATGACGTCCGGGCTTTTGCCCGCCATCTTCGCCGCAATGACGCGGGTCTGATAGTCGTCATAAGGGAACGTAACCTGTTTTACCTTGATGTCAGGATTGGCTTTTTCGAAATTCTCGATCAGTTTGTCCATCGTCTTGACGCGCGATTCAAAGACATACTGCCAATATTCGATTTCAACGGCTTGTGCAGCGTTGATTGCGATAGAGCTCAGACCGGCCACAAGACCCGCAAGCAGCAATTTACCCATTTGCATTAGACCTCCCCGTTGCTCAGCCCCTCTGGTGCCCGAGCAAGGTATGTGCAGGTCAATGACCTGCCGGTTCCACCATTGCTGCACTTTTCGTGCAGCATCCTCACCATCAGCATGTTCGGCCAAGTGCCGTTCGAATGCCGACAGGGCAATTATTTACCCCTGCATTAGGCTTCTATTTTGTGGCCCATTTGTCAATAAGATAATTTAGTTGAATTAATATATTGCTGTTAAAAGTCACGTGCGCTATCTAATTTGAGGCATATGGGAGAGGGCATGAAATCGAAGGCGGCGAACTCACCAACCATGGCGCATCTGGACACGCAACCGATCACTCTGGGTAAAAATCCTGAACGAATCCGGGATCATAACCGACGTGTTGTGTTGGATGTCGTTCGTCGTCACGGTCCCGTGGGTCGTATGCATATTGCCCGTTTGACCCATCTGACGGCGCAGGCCATCGCCAATATCGTCGACGAGCTGGTTGCTGAAAATCTTCTGATGCAGCTTGGAAGATTGAAGACCGGGCGTGGTCAGCCACCGATCCAATTTGCTGTTAATCCTTCTGGTGCGATGACGATTGGAATCGAAATGGGTTCGACCCATATCGTGACGACAGTCCTCGATCTTTCTGGCACTCCGCGCAGGCAACAGGTGCATCTGGTAAGCGACACGCGGCCAGAGGCGCTTTGCGCCCAGCTTCGTATAGAGATCGACAAGATCAAGTCTGAGTTTGATGCGCGTCTCCTTGGGGTTGGGGTTGTGATGCCCGGTCCGTTTGGCATTGAGGGCATGACTTCTGTTGGTCCGACGACACTGCCGGGTTGGGCTGGTATTGATGCAGCCGCTGTCTTAAGTGCTGCATTTGGTGAGCCTGTTATTGTTGAAAATGATGCGAATGCCGCAGCCGTTGGTGAACGCTTGTTCGGTGCGGGGCGTGCGATTTCAAACTTTGCGATGATCTATTTTGGTGCCGGCATCGGACTTGGTATGATTCAGGATGGTTCACCATTCCGAGGCGCTTTCGGCAATGCCGGTGAAATCGGACATATCTCAATTGTTCCGGGGGGACGGCTCTGCTCTTGTGGTCAGCATGGCTGTTTGGAAACCTATTCATCTGTGCATGTTCTCAAAGAGAAGTTGGCGAATGCGGGGCTTTTCGATGTCAGCATCGACAAGCTCGAGGAGCTGTTACGCGACAAAAATCCGGTGATTTTGGATTGGGTAGCGGATGCTGCAAAACATCTCGCACAAATGATTGCTATCGTCGAAAACATACTCGATCCCGAGACTGTTGTTCTCGGAGGAATGCTGCCAAATCCTGTCATCGACGCGCTGATTTCGCATATGGATGAGCTGCCGATATCGGTTGCAAACAGAAGCGCACGCACGCTTTCGCGTGTGCTTCGCGGGCAGACAGGTCAGTTCACGGCAGCGCTCGGGGCGGCTTCGTTGCCCATGTTTGAGGTGATGACTCCCAAACTCGATACGAGTCTATAGAGTCCGTTTCGATCTGATTGAACGAGATCGGCGCTCTAACCCTTCTATCTGAAGCATCCTTCAGATCGTTCGCTCGTCGGTTTTCCAGTTCTGAGGCGAGGCTGAGTCCACGCAAAAGTTCACAGAAATAGCATTTAATTCCAGCAGCTTGTTTAAGATGGCGGTGGAATTCCGCCTCTCTATTGGGTGTGCACCGTTGTCTTGCAAATCTCTATTTTGACAAATGACGTATGTTAATCAACAAATGTCAAATTCCTGTATTGACATATACGAGACAATTGGTGATTTTTGCCCTGCGTGGTCAAGGAGGATGACGTGCAGACGCTATCGGAGGATATGTCACCTTTTGCAGCAGTCTTTCTGGCATCAAGCGGCTCGCCCTATTGATCGATGGTGGAGCACAATTCTTTAAAGAAGCGGACGATCTGACGATTGGCTGGAGCCTTAGGCCTGACTTTACAATATATACCGCGGGAACTCATTTCTCGCCTTCGATAGGTGCAAAATGCAAAGATTTATCAATAACCCGGATGAAGTAGTCGAAGACACCGTCAAGGGCTTTGTCAAAGCTCATAAAGATCTGGTGCGGCTGTCGACGGAAAATCCCCGCGTGGTTGTAGCGAAAGACGCACCTGTCGATGGGAAAGTTGGCGTTATCACCGGCGGAGGCTCGGGCCACGAGCCAGCCTTCATTGGCTATACCGGCAAGAACCTGCTGGATGCTGTTGCCGTTGGCGAGCTTTTCTCTTCGCCGACCGCAAAGAGCTTTTACGATGCAGCGCGTGAAGCAAACGGCGGCAAGGGCGTCGTTTGTCTCTATGGCAATTATGCCGGCGACAACATGAATGTGAAAATGGCGGTGAAGCTTGCCGCCAAAGTCGGAATTGAGATTCTGACCGTTGTTGCCAATGACGATGTCTGCTCGGCTCCTATTGAAGAACGTGAAAAGCGCCGCGGCGTTGCTGGCGAAATCTTCATGTGGAAGGTTGGCGGCGCGAGGGCTGCTTCGGGGGCGAGCCTTCAGGAAGTACAGGCAACCGCACAGAAGGCCATCGATAACTGCCGTTCCATCGGCGTGGGTCTTGGTCCATGCACGTTGCCTTCGGTTGGGCACCCAAACTTCACGATTGAGCCGGGCACGATGGAAGTCGGGATCGGTCATCATGGTGAACCGGGCGTTCGCGTCGAGCCGCTGAAGCGTGCCGATGAAGTTGCCAAGGATATGACCAAGATTGTTCTTGACGATCATAACCTTCCAGAAGGCACTGAGGTGGCCGTTCTGGTGTCTGGTCTCGGTGCAACGCCGCTCAACGAGCTCTATATTCTCAACGATACCATTGAGCAGGAAATCACAGCACGCGGCCTTAAGATTTACCGCACCTATGTCGGCAACTATTTTACCTCACTTGAAATGGTTGGCGCGACGCTGACGATCATGGCGCTTGATGATGAACTCAAGACGTTGCTGGATGTTGAAGCCCGCTGCACGACAGTTTTGTAAGAAAGAGACGTATCATGCAGACTTTCAAGAACGCTGGATCGGGTAATATTGTTCTTTCGCTTGCAGACCGGATCATCGAAAACAAAGCCTATTTGAGCGAAATCGACGGCAAGATCGGCGATGGCGACCATGGTGTGAATATGGCCAAGGGCTTTGGCCTTGCCGCTGAACGCCTGAGAGGCAAAGATGTGACGCTCGCCGAAGGCCTCGATACGCTCGGAACGGTTCTGTTGACCGAGATCGGCGGCTCGATGGGCCCGCTCTATGGTGTGATGTTCAACGAGTTTGCAGAGAAGCTGGAAGGCATCGAGAATATTGACGCAGCCACTTTCAGCGCGATGCTTCATGCGGGTCTTGAAGGTATCCAGTCGATCGGCTCCGCAAAGCTCGGCGACAAGACGCTCCTCGATACGCTGATCCCGGCAATCAATGCTTTTGATGAAGCAAATGGCAAAGGCCAGTCCTTCGCTGAAAGCCTTGATGCTTTGTCGGCAGCTGCCGAAACAGGTCGTGACTCCACTATCAATCTCGTCGCTAAGATTGGTCGGGCAAGTCGTCTTGGCGAGCGCTCGCTGGGCGTACTTGACGCAGGTGCGACGTCCTGCGCGCTGATTCTGACAGACCTTTCGACACAGGCAAAGAGCCGTTTGCAGTAAGCTCTTTGCTTTAGTTTGGAATTTGGCACCTGAAAACTGTGTGGGTCAACACGTTCAGACGCCAAATTCGTTTCATCATGTTGCAATTGCGTTTGAACGCTTTCATGTTTGTGAGTGGAACAGAGGCAACAGAAAAATCGCATGACGCTCAAACCCAGCACATCGCGCAAGGCCGGCAAGCCCAAGGCCAATACCAGCGAAAATTCGTTTGCGATTCCCATGCGTTATGGTGACGACCCCTATGTTTGGGCCTGCTGGCTTTATTATGAAGACGGTCTGACACAAAGCGAGATTGCCGATGTCATGGGCATCTCGCGTGCCACCGTAAACAGCTATCTGGCTGAAGCGCGTGAAAAGGGTATCGTCAATATTTCCATTGAGGGTGGACGGCTTGAATCGCTGTCTATTGCTCAGGAATTGAAGCGCCATTTCGGTCTGGCAGACTGCCTTATCATTCCCCACGACGACAATGCCCGGCCTCTGATTGATCGGCTGGGTGGAGCTGGCGCTCATGCACTCAACAAGATCCTGAAATCAGGTGATACACTTGCCGTTGCCTGGGGCCGTACTGTGCTTTCGGTCGGAGAGCAGACCGTCATCGGTGCTTTGCAGGATATGACTGTTGTGCAAGCGACGGGTGGAACGACTGCATCTTTTCCTTATACGCCGGAACGCTGTGCAACCGTGCTTGCGGAAGCCGTATCTGCACGCTGCGTCAACATCATGGCGCCCGCAATGGTTCGTTCGCAACAGACGCGCGATGTTCTGCTTGACGAGCCCTTGCTTCACGAGCAATTCGCAACCCTTGAGAATGCCAATCGTATTCTGTTTGGTGTCTCGTCGCTTCGCTCCAATTCCACCATTCACACGAGCGGCTTTTTTGAATCTGTGTCTCTGCAGCAATATCTTGCAGCAGGTGCGGTCGGTGTTGTGGCCGGTCGTTTCATCGATGAGCGTGGGAAGCCGGTTGCGGGGCCACTTGATGAGCGCATCATAGGCATCTCGCTCGACAAGCTGCGCCAGATTCATACGCGTATTGCGGTTGCGGGTGGCTTCGACAAAGTGCCAGCGCTTCTCGCAGCACTCCGCGGAGGTTTCATCAATGTGCTTGTGACCGATGCTGCGACCGGGCTTGGTATTTTGCGTGCTGATGGCGTTATCGACCTTGATGCGCGCCTTTCGCAACGCCCGAAGGCAAATCAGGTGCCAGCGGCATTCCGCGTGCGGGTGAAGAAGCTTCTCAACAACCCCAACGAGGTGGTTGAGGAAATGCTCGACGGCGTGGTCCGCGCCCATGGAAAATTTCTGCAACCAATCAGCGGCTCCAATCGTGCGCTGGTCGCGCGTGATGGCCCGCGTCCCGGTAAGGTCGGCCTGGTGATTGGCGGAGGGGCTGGGCATGAGCCGTGTTTCCTTGGCTATGTCGGCAAGGGCCTGGCAGACGCAGTTGCTGTGGGCAACGTCTTCTCATCTCCTCCACCAGATCCGATTGTTCAATGCGCGCTTGCAGCCTCCAAGGGGGAGGGCGTACTCTTCGTTTACGGCAATTATGCTGGCGACGTCATGAACTTCGAGATGGCTGCCGAGATGGCCGAAGAAAAGGGCGTCAGGATCAAAACCGTTTTGACCACCGACGACATCGCCTCTTCGCCGATCGATGACAAGGACGGGCGGCGTGGTGTGGCAGGCAATTTCTTCGTCTTCAAAGTGGCGGGTGCCGCTTGCGATAAAGGACTGTCGCTCGATGCCTGTGAGATCGTTACACGCAAGGCCAATGTGCGAACTTATACCATAGGTGTGGCGCTGGAGCCGGGTTCCCTGCCGCAAACTGGTCGGCATAATTTCGAGATTGGTCCCGAAGACATGGAAATCGGCGTCGGTATTCACGGCGAGCCGGGCGTCTCACGTGACCGCATTCGTCAGGCCGATGAAATCGTTGACGGCATCATGGACAGAATTTTCAATGAAATGAAGGCGGTCTCTGGTGATCGCGTGGCCGTGTTGGTCAATTCGTTTGGAGCGACGCCGCTGATGGAACTCTACGTTCTCTATCGGCGCGTGGCGCAGCGACTGGAAGCGAAGAATATCCATATCGAAGCCAATTGGATCGGGCATTACTGCACGTCTCTGGATATGGTCGGGGCATCGATATCTGTCATGCATCTTGATCAGGAGCTTACGGATCTCTTACTGCATCCCTGTGAAACGGCGAGCCTCAAAATCAGCTAGACCCTGTGTTTGAGTTCTGTCGTTTCACTCTGCCTGAAAGTAAATTAGCATACGCCTTATGATGAGCGACGCGCGTTGCAGTTGTAAGGTTTGAGGAGATAATCCATGTCGGAAACTGCTGCTCGTCGTCTTGCCCATATGTTTGATGCTGTTTCTGCAGCCATAGAAGCTGATCGTGATCGGCTGTCCGAACTTGACGGCGCAATCGGCGACGGCGACCACGGAACGACAATGGCCCTGGGCTTTCAGACAGTGCGGAGTGAGTTGTCCAAGCTCAATCTGGATGAAGCTGACATTTCGATAGTTCTCAATACGGCAGCAACTGCCTTCATCAATGCGGTGGGCGCATCGACGGGTCCGCTTTATGCCACAGGTTTTCGTCGTGCAGCGCAGGCAACGACAGGCCGCAATGATCTCGACCTTGCCACTTGTGCAGTCATTATTGACGCTATCGGGGTAGGCATCCGTGAGCGTGGTCATGGTCAACGTGGCGACAAGACGATGCTTGACGCATGGCTGCCTGCCGCCGAAGCTGCTCAAGCGGCAGTCGCCGAAAATAGAAGTTCTGCTGAATTCTGGGACAAGGTTGTTTCAGCTGCCACGGCTGGCGCCAATACGACCCGCTCTATGATTGCAACCAAGGGACGCGCTGCGCGCCTTCGTGAACGCTCGCTCGGTCACATGGATCCGGGTGCGGCATCAGCGGTTATCATTTTGCAGGCGATGGCGGCATCAGCTAAAAACTGATGACAGTTATAGAGCTGAAAGCAGTTATCTGACAGCCCAACATTATCAGTATTTATTCGCCGTATGCCTCGATAGAAACCGATCAAGCTCTCTTTGCTGCGGTGCTTTGCCGGTGAAGGCTTCCACATAATGTGGAATGCGTGCGAGACGCACCTCAGTTTCTTCCTGTGTCCGCATGGAAATATAGCCGATCTGCACGAGATAGATTGTGCGGGCGCGGACATCTGAGATAGCTTTATCAAACCCGAAACGCTCAAACATGCGGGCCAGACCTTCCAGCCGCGAGGCATCGGCTGCACGCACTTCTTCTTCGACCTGTACGGATTGAAGCGCCCAGCTTCTAATGGCGAATTCGAAGGCTGGATCGAATAAATCGCGATCTAGCCAGCAGTCGAAGACATTCAAAACAGCTTCTTCGATGGTTTCTGCATAGGCGTCCGTCTGCCGTAAAAGAGCGCCGGTGTTCTTGTCACGCCAGCGTGCGATGAGTGCATCCAGCAACTCTTCGCGATCTTTGAAGAACCAGTAAAAACTGGTGCGTGAAATATCGAGGGTCTTTGCAAGCGGTAGAATGCGAACGGCATCCACGCCCTTTTCAATCAGTGCGTCATAGGCTGCCTGAAGCCATAAATCCGGCGAGCCGCGCCAGCCTGCATCACTCGTTGTGGCTTGTTCCATTGTTGAATTCTTACCAGACAGCATTGGTTTGGCAAGCGTAATGTACATCAATGATTATTAAATTGACAGTTGTGTACATTTATACTTAGCTCATAAAAAATCATAAAATGGGAACTCTCGATATGTCAGTCGATCCGCTGCTGCAGCCGCTTCAGATCAAGCATCTGACGCTTCGCAATCGCATCATGCTTACCTCTCATGAACCGGCCTATGCCGAAGATGGTATGCCGAAGGAACGTTATCGCGCCTATCATGTGGAGCGTGCCAAAGCTGGCATTGCTTTGACGATGACAGCGGGTTCGGCAGCCGTTTCAAGGGATAGTCCACCGGCTTTTAACAACGTGCTTGCTTACAAGGATGAGGTTGTGCCGTGGCTGCGCGATCTCGCTGACGAGTGTCATGAGCATGGCGCAGCAGTCATGATCCAACTTACCCATCTTGGTCGTCGCACGCGTTGGGATAAAGGGGATTGGCTGCCTTCGCTCTCCTCTACGGGTAAGCACGAGCCAGCGCATCGTGCCTATCCCAAGAAGGCAGAGGAATGGGACATTGAGCGCATTATCGGCAATTATGCCGATGCCGCAGAACGGATGAAGGCGGCAGGTCTGGATGGATTGGAACTCGAAGCCTATGGCCATTTGCTGGATCAGTTCTGGTCGCCACGAACCAATGAACTAGAAGGCGAATATGGCGGCTCGCTCGACAATCGTATGCGCTTTTCGTTGCAGGTATTGGGTGCCATGCGCGAACGTGTCGGCCCCGATTTTCTGATCGGTATTCGCTATGTTGCTGATGAAGTGCTGGAAGGTGGACTGACGAAATCGGATGGTCTTGAAATCTCGCGCAAACTCAAGGAGAGCGGTCTCGTCGATTTTCTCAACGTCATTCGCGGGCATATCGAAACCGATGCCGGATTGACGGATGTTATTCCCATTCAGGGTATGCCCAGTGCACCGCATCTTGATTTTGCTGGCGAAGTTCGCGCGAGCACAGGCATGGCGACCTTTCATGCGGCGAAAATTCAGGATGTGGCGACAGCGCGTCACGCAATTGCGTCCGGCAAGCTCGATATGGTGGGTATGACGCGGGCGCATATGACCGACCCGCATATCGTGCGCAAGATTATCGAAAAGCGGGAAGAGGAAATTCGCCCCTGTGTGGGTGCCAATTACTGTCTTGATCGTATCTATCAGGGTGGTTCTGCCTATTGCATTCATAATCCCTCGACGGGACGTGAACTGACCATGCCGCATGTGGTGCAGAAAGCAGATCAAAGCCGACGTATCGTCGTTGTTGGTGCTGGGCCAGCGGGTTTGGAAGTTGCTCGCGTGAGTGCGGAGCGTGGTCACAGGGTTACGGTATTTGAGGCCGCAAATCATCCCGGCGGACAGGTGCGATTGACCGCTCAAAGCCCGCGTCGCCGTGAAATGATGGGCCTTATCGACTGGCGCATGGCACAATGCGAAAAACTTGGCGTCGAGTTCCACTTCAATACATGGGCGGAAGCCGATGTCGTGCTTGGCGAGGCGCCTGATGTGGCAGTTATCGCCACAGGTGGCATGCCTGATGTGCAAGTCCTGCGTGAGGGTAACGAGTTAGCCGTTTCAGCCTGGGACATAATCTCAGGCGATGTGCGGCCGGGTGCAAATGTGCTGGTTTTCGATGAAGCTGGTGATCATGCCGGATTACAAGCGGCAGAGTTCGTCGCGACGTCCGGTGGGAAAGTGGAGATCATGACTGCTGATCGCACCTTTGCGCCTGAGGTGATGGGCATGAATCTCGTGCCCTATATGCGCAGCCTGCAAAAGAAGGATGTGACTTTCACGGTGGCCTATCGTCTGCACGCAATTCGCCGCGATAACAACCGGCTGATGGCACAGATTGGCAGTGATTACGGCGGTGTCGGTATTGAGCGCGAATTTGACCAGATCATCGTCAATGACGGCACACGACCGATGGATGATCTGTATTTTGAGCTTAAACCTCTTTCCCGAAATATGGGTGCCGTCGACTATGATGCGCTTATAGATGGAAGACCCCAGAAACTGGTTGGAAACGAGGAAAGTGTCTTTGAGCTCTACCGGATTGGTGACGCGGTTTCTGCGCGCAACACACATGCTGCCATCTATGACGGATTGCGACTTGGCAAGGCGCTATAGCCTGATGTTAGGCGGTATTACTTCAGGTTATGACTGCGGGGATATTTTTTGCATTTGTAATCTGTTGGGTCGGAACTATCGTGACTAACCAAGGGAACGCTGACGGCAAAAAAATAAAACAGCCGTTAGAACGATAAATACTTCAGCACCGCTGCAGGAAATTGAAATCTGCACGTCGCGGAATGGTGGAACAATCGTGATGAACGATCAAAATGGGGAGTTTGCTTGTTGAACGCAATGCGACCGACACTGGTGTCTGACAAGGCGAATGCAACCGCTCTCGCACCAAAACTTATTCGCCTGGAAGGGCTTAGCAAGCATTTCGGTGCACATCGCGTTCTCGAAAATATCGATCTGGATGTCGCGCAGGGCGAGGTTCTCGCAATTATCGGACCGAGTGGTTCAGGCAAAAGTACGCTGCTGCGCTGTATCAATTATCTCGAGCAGCCAGACGGCGGCTTGATTACGGTGGGCAAGGTGAAGCTTGATGCCACGCAACAGCCGCGTAAGGCGCAGTTGAAAGAGTTGCGCAACACGGTTGGTATGGTGTTCCAGTCGTTTAATTTATTTCCGCATATGAGCGTTCTGCGCAATGTCAGCTTGCCGCAGGAGCGCGTTTTGGGACGCAGCCGTGCCGAGGCTGAGGAAAGGGCGCTTCAACTCCTGGAGCGCGTAGGTCTTGCCGATAAAGCAACGCAATTTCCGGGGCGTTGTTCTGGCGGTCAGCAACAGCGTATCGCGATTGCGCGCTCGCTGGCGCTCGATCCGCAGGTGATGCTGTTCGATGAGCCAACTTCCGCACTCGATCCTGAACTCGGCCTCGAAGTCTTGGCCGTGATGCGCGAATTGGCTGAAAGCGGCATGACCATGCTGGTTGTCACGCATGAAATGGGCTTTGCCGAAAATGTTTCGGATACTGTCATGATCATGGCTGATGGCAAGATCATCGAAAAAGGCGCGTCGAAGGAAATCATGCGTAATCCGCAAGAGGAGCGTACGAAGCGGTTTCTTCGTGCGGTGCATGACAGATGACAGCAGACAATGTTCTTCTCATCCTGAGTGGCTTGCCATGGACACTTGCTCTGACGCTGGGTTCGTTTGGCATTGGCTGTATTCTCGGCGTTCCATTACTGGCAGCACGCAGAGCCGATTTTGCTCCCATACGCTGGATTGCGGCTTTCCTCATTCAGATCGTGCGTGCACTTCCGCCCATTCTTTGGCTTTTCATCATCTTCTTCGGCATCGGTATGGGTATCATGCCCATCAATCCGTTTGTCGCAGCATTGATCGGCCTCGGCCTGATTGCATCAGCCAATATGGCTGAGATCTATCGTGGGGCACTGGCGTCACTCCATCATGGTCAGTGGGAGGCGGCGACGGCTCTAAATCTGGGAACCAGATTTACACTGATTGACGTTGTTGCTCCGCAAGCGTTTCGTGTCGCGCTGCCTTCGGCTGCGAGCTATCTGATCGGGCTTATGAAGGAAACGGCTGTCGCATCGACCATCGGCGTTGCTGATCTGGCATTCCGTGGCAATCAGGTATCGCAGCTTACCTTCAAGGGTATTGAAGTTTTCGCGCTGGTTGGCCTGTTCTATATTTTCCTGAGCCTGCCGGTTGCGTGGTTGTCGCGTTCTGTGGACAGCTATTTGAGAGCAAAGGTGGCACGCTGATGTTTCCCACCCTGGATGAATTTTATGAATGGATGCCGGCGCTTCTTGGCGGACTTAAAATCAGCCTGCAAGTTGCGGCCTTAAGCCTCGCAATCGGTATTCCGCTTGGGCTCGGTCTGGCACTCGGTGTGGGTGCCAAATCCCGTGCAGCACGCTATGTAAGCCTGTTTCTGGTTGAAATTGGCCGTGGCGCGCCCGCACTGGTTCTTCTGCAGTTCATGTATTTCGGTCTGCCCTCAACGGGACTGACAATGACGTCTTTTGCGGCAGCAATAGTTGCACTAGCCTGGAATACCGGTGCCTATACGAGTGAAATCATCCGCGCCAGCCTGCAATCGATCCATCATGGTCAGCGGGAAGCAGCTGAAGCGATGGGGTTCAGTACGCTTGATGAGTTGCGCTTCGTTTTGTTGCCGCAGGCCCTGCGAGTGGCGCTGCCAGCACTGTTGGGCTTTGCCATCCTGATTTTTCAGAGCACCTCGCTCTGTTTCACCATCGCGCTGCCGGAACTCGTGAGCAATGCTTATGAAATCGGGGCTAACACCTTTCGCTATATGCCCGCGCTGATGCTGGCGGGGCTGCTCTATGCCACGATCTGCGTTCCGGCGGCATGGATCGTATCTTACGTGGAGAAGCGGTCATCCGCTTATGCCGCGCGATAATTCACAATAACAAAAGGGGAGTCGCACATGAATAACGGGATCATTCGCAAGGGTATTATTGGGGTCGCCATTCTGATGGGGCTGTCGGCAACAGCCTTAGCACAGGATTGCAAGCCGAAGCATGAGTTCAAAACCATTACGCCGGGAACATTGACGATTGCCGTCACCACCTATGCACCGCATTCATTTATGGATGAAAGCGGCAAAATGAGTGGGCTGGATGGCGATATAGCGACAGAATTCGCCAAACGCGAATGTCTGACGCTGAAGCCTGTTGCGGTCGATCCGGCTGCAGCTATTCAGTATGTCCTGTCGGGCCAAGCCGATATCACTACCGGTGACTGGTATCGCACGGCTGAACGCGCCAAGGTGATGAACCTTTCTTATCCGCTTTATAAGGATCAGATGGGCCTTTATTCCAAGGATGGCATCAAGACCGTCGAGGAACTGGTTGGCAAGAATGTAGGCACCGTTCAGGGTTATCTCTGGGTGACAGATGCCAAGAAACTGCTCGGTGCCAATCTTCGTCTTTATCCGAATTCGGTGAACATGCATCAGGATCTCGCATCCGGTCGTATCGATGTTGGTATCGATGGATATTCGACAGGCGCTTATGCTGCCAAGAATGGCAACTTGAAAGACATCAAGGTTGAGATTGCGCAGCCTGATGATCGCATTCGAGCCACTAAGGAAGCGGCACAGGCAAGCTTACCTTACGCCAAAAGTGCAACGGATTTTGGTGCTGCGCTCGATGCGAATATCGAAGAAATGCACAAGGACGGCACGATTTCCAAAATCCTGAAATCTTATGGTCTTGATGAAAGCATTGGGGACACCGGCGCTCCAAAGCTTATCGAATAGTCGATAAGATTACGACTTGATGCAGCGGATTGCCGCTGCATCCACCTCAACCAAATTCATATCGGAGACTGCAACGATGACTGTTTATGCGGTCAGCCGAAACAGCCAGTCGTGGTATGGGGAACAGGTCGGCATTCTCATTCTGGATGCCGCCTACCCTTGTGTGCCTGGCAATGTCGGCAATGCGACTACATATAAATACCCGGTGCGTTATCAGGAAGTGCGCGGCGCTTCCATTGATCTACTGCTGAACCAGCGCGATCCGGCGTTGCGTGATGCTTTCGTGGAAGCGGCACTTGAGTTGCAGGGGCGGGGCGTCAAAGCCATCACGGGTGCCTGTGGCTTTATGGCGTATTTTCAGGAAGAGGTTGCGGAAGCGGTCGATATTCCGGTCTTTCTGTCGAGCCTGATGCAGATACCGTTTATGCATGCTGTGGCGCGCGGTACGGTGGGCGTTATCACTGCCAATGCAGAGCGCCTGACCCCGCGCCATTTCGCTGCAAGCGGCATTCCAGACACGGTTCCGATTGTGTTGGCAGGAATGGAAGATCAGGTAGAGTTTCGCGAAGCGATCCTTGAGGAAAAAGGAACGCTTGATACCGCAGCCATCGAACGGGAAGTTTGCGAAGTTGCCAAAAAGCTGGTTCGCGAGAATCCGGAAGTGCGCTCGATTTTGCTCGAGTGCAGCGATCTGCCACCCTATGCCCATGCCGTGCAGAAGGTGACGGGTCGGCCGGTTTTCGATTTCATCTCAATGATCAATTATGTCCAGCAGACTGTTGCCTGTCGTCCTTATCAAGGCTTCATGTAATCCGCTTGATAATGAGGAGTTCCCCGATGTCGCTTGATCACTATTTCCTCCTCGGACGATCCGGTCTGCGTGTCAGTCGCCTAGCGCTTGGCACGATGACGTTTGGCAATGGGGGCGTCAGAGGGATCGGCGGTTCGTGGGGCACAGATGAAGACAATGCCCGCACCATCTTCAATCTTTATCTGGAGATGGGCGGCAATTTTATCGACACGGCAGACTCCTATGGCGCAGGTCTCAGTGAAACTCTGGTCGGCAAGTTTGTCACGGAAACTGCAAGCCGTGATCGGGTAGTGATTGCGACCAAATATTCGAACAATCTGCAGCCCGGCAATGCCAATGCGGGTGGCAATGGCCGCAAGAACATGATGCGTGCTGTCGAGCAGTCGCTGAACCGTCTGAAGACCGATTACATCGATCTTTATATGGTGCACACATGGGACGGCATGACCCCTGTTGAAGAAGTGATGCGCGGTTTTGATGATCTGATACGTGCTGGGAAAATCCGCTACTGCGGCCTGTCCGATGTGCCGTCATGGTATGCGGCGCGGGCACAAACATGGGCGGAAGCCCATGCATTGTCGCAACCGATCAGCCTGCAACTGCCGTATTCGCTGGTCGAACGCAGCATCGAACAGGAATTTGTGCCACTTGGGCAAAATCTCGAAATGGGTATCACTGCCTGGAGCCCGTTGGCCATGGGGCTTCTGTCTGGCAAATACCGTGCGGGCGGTGAGGGGCGGCTCAATCGCGATAATGCTGAGGGATTGGGGCTCTTCACGGAGCGCAACATGCGCATCGTGGCAGCACTTTCGGAAGTGTCCGACACTATGGATAAGTCAATGGCGCAGGTCGCGCTCAATTGGGTTGTCACTCAGCCGGGCATTGGTGCTGCCATCATCGGCGCAAGCAAGCTTACCCAGCTTGATGATAATCTCGGTGCGCTTGCGTTTACGATTCCCGACGAACTGCGCAAAAAGCTGGATGAGGCGAGTGCCATCCAACCGACTTATCCATACTCGCTTTTTGTCCCGGACTATCAGGCGGGCATCCTCAATACGGGTATTTCAGTTGGCGATAAGCCGCACGGTTATATGCCTTCGAAATTCGTGCCCAAGGTCGGTGACTACGCTTTCGGCAAATCCACCAAAGAATAGTGAAATTTCAGAAAGAACGATCATGAATGACATGCCAGTCAAGGTGCAGCCCGTGGCCAGCATCGATCCAACACTTTTTGTTCTGACGCTGGATTGTGATGACAAGCCCGGTATCGTGGCGGCAATCACCACAGAACTTGCGGCTGTTGGTGGTAATATCGTGGAAAGCAATCAGTTTCGCGATAAGCTCACCAATCGCTTTTTCATGCGTATCGCTTTCAGTGCTCCACTCGGCATGTCACGCGAAGCCATAGAACATGCATTAAAGCCGGCTGGCGAACGGTTTGGTATGAAATTCACGGTTGCTGACGCCAACCGCAAGCCGAAGATCCTGCTTATGGTGTCGAAGTTCGATCATGCCATGTTGCATCTTCTTTATCAGATTCGGGTTGGCTGGCTGAATGCCGAAATTGTCGCCGTGGTGTCTAATCACGAAGGTAGTCGTGAGACCGCCGAGAGCGCTCAAATTCCATATCATTATTGGGTCGTGAATAAAGATAACAAGGCTGAGCAAGAGGCGCGGTTGCTTGATCTCGTGCGGGAAACTCAGGCTGATCTGGTCGTGCTCGCCCGCTATATGCAGGTGCTTTCAGATAACCTTTCAAACCGCCTGTTCGGCAAAATCATCAATATTCATCACTCGTTTCTGCCATCTTTCAAGGGCGCCAAGCCGTATCATCAGGCATTCGAAAGGGGCGTGAAACTGATCGGTGCGACCGCGCATTATGTAACGCCGGACCTTGACGAAGGTCCGATTATTGAACAGGAAACCGAGCGCGTGACGCATTCCATGAGTGCTGAGGATTTTGTGGCGACAGGTCGCGATATCGAGAGCCGGGTTCTGGCGCGCGCGGTAAAGATGCACGCGGAAAATCGCGTCATGCTGAATGGGCATAAAACCGTTGTGTTTGCACAATAGATGCGGTTTCAGAACGTGCTTTAAATGCCGAATTCGGCATCTGCGCCTTGTTCCAGCAACCAGTCGCGAAACAGTTCAGCGCCTCGTTTTGGTGGGCGCTGGGCTGGCATGACGAGATGAATGATATCGCCAGATCGATTGTAAATGTCGATTGCAGGAACGAGGCGACCTGCCGCGATGTGATCGCGTACAAGATGCTTCCAGCCAAGTGCGATCCCCTGTCCAAAGACCGCAGCTTCAATCGAACTAAGCGCGTCGGTGAAGACAAAGTCCTGTTCAATGCGCGGATTTGGCACGCCGCTGCGTTCCAGCCATTCGCGCCAGCCAAGCCGGGACCGATGCCTTTCCTCAAAATGCAATAATGTATGGTTGAGAAGATCCTGCGGGGATTTGATTGTCCCGTGCTCTTCCAGATAGGACGGGCTGCAGACAAGCCACACTTCTTCAGTCACAAAAGGCCATGAATGAATGCCGGACCACTTGCCATTCCCGAGCCGGGCCGAAACGTCGATGTCTTCTTCCAGCATATCCTGATCGTCGCGGCTGCTTTCCTCGATGCGAAGGGCGACATCGGGATGCTTCTCCTTGAAGCTTTTCAGGCGCGGCAACAGCCAAAGCTGCACAAAAGACGATGAGAACGACACGCGAATAATATCGCGTGAGTGCTTTTTGCGCATGGATGAAATGACCATGTGTAGATGATCGAATGCTTCCTGCGTTTCGCGATAAAGCCTTTGTCCTTCAGCCGTCAGCTCCAGACGACTGCGATCCCGCCTGAAAAGCTTCAGGCCGGTCGCTTCCTCTAGTAATTTGATCGTCTTGCTCACCGCAGGCTGACTAACGTTCAGCTCTTCTGCAGCCGCCGTGAATCTCAGGCGGCGAGCGGCCGCCTCGAACACGAAAAGATAGTTGGCAGAGGGGATCAGCGAGCGGAGTCTATGCATAATCTGAAGTTATACCTAAGCGGATTTTTTATCAAGCTCACAGCGTCGAGAACCCTCTGTAATGTAATGCCAAATGGGACCGTCTGGTTGCTTCGTCTGATCGCCGGTCGTCCCCACAAAATATGACATGGAAGGGAACTTGGAATGCAAACTCATGCACGCGCGGTGGTCATCGGGGGAGGGTGCGTTGGCGCCTCAATTCTGTATGGTCTGGCAAAAAGAGGTTGGTCAGACGTTGTTCTGTTGGAACGTACCCAGCTTACTGCCGGTTCGACATGGCACGCCGCGGGCCTGATCCCTTCTTACGCGCGCAACATCAATATCGGGCGCATGATCAACAAGTCTATCGAGATTTATGAAGGGCTGGAAGCAGAGACAGGACAACATGTCGGCTGGCACAAATGCGGGCAGCTGCGCATCGCCAATACGCGTGATCGTCTCGACGAATATAAGAGCTATATGAGTGTCGCCGAGGTGCAGGGCATCCGGGCAGAACTTGTTTCTCCGGCCCGTGCGCGTGAGTTATGGCCTCTGCTTGAAAACAATCCTGATATGCTTGGCGCGCTCTATCATCCTGACGACGGCCATATCGCGCCGGCTGACGTAACCATGGCGCTTGCCAAAGGTGCACGCGACAATGGTGCAAAGATTTACCTCAACACGCAGGTGAATGGCTTCGAGCGTCTGCCGAGCGGCGAGTGGAAGGTGAAAACCAATAATGGCGATATCATCTGCGAGCACATTATTTCGGCCACCGGTAACTATGCTCGTCAGACCGGCGCGATGCTTGGGCTTGATATTCCCGCAATTCCGATTGTCCACCAGTACTGGATTACCGATGCCGTGCCGGAAGTGATTGAGCGCAAGCGTCAGGGCTTGCCGGAAATGCCGATCCTGCGTGATGAAGGTTTTGAAGGCTATCTGCGCGAAGAAGGCGATGGCCTGATGTTCGGACCTTATGAAAAGACCGAACATCTGAAGTTGTTTGCTGAAAATGGTGTGCCTGAGTGGTTCGGTGCCGATCTTCTGGAGGAGGATTTTGACTCCGTTTCGTGGAATTGGGAACGAGCAATGGAACTCGTGCCCACACTTGGTCGGGTTGGCATCAAAGCCAATGTTCGCGGACCATTTCAGATGACAGCCGACGAACTGCCGCTGGTCGGTCCTGCGTGGGGGCTCGACAATGTCTGGCTCGCGGAGGGGGTTCCAGGCGGCATTTTGTGGGGCGGTGCAATTGGCTATTATCTCTCTGAGCGCATCGTTGAAGGGTGCAACAGTATCGACACGAGCGAACTCGATCCGCGCCGCTTCGGTGATTATGCCAACAAGAACTGGACCCGCGAAAAGGTGCGAGAAGCATGGGGCACTCATGCGGACCAGCACTATCCGGGTCAGGATATGCCTGCAGCGCGCCCCCAGAAAACAGCGCCGTCTTATGATCGTTTGACGGAGTTAGGTGCCGTTTGGGGCTGCCTCAATGGCTGGGAAATGCCGAACTGGTTTGCACCAAAGGGTGTGGAAGCCAAAGATCAGTATAGCTGGCGTTGGACTGAAAAGGGCAAATATGTTGGCGAGGAAGTTGAAGCCGTGCGCAATGCGGTCGGCCTTGTCGAAATGACGCCGATGACCAAGTTTGAAGTCAGTGGTCCAGGTGCAGAAGCGTGGCTTGATGGTATTCTTGCCAATCGATTGCCGAAAGTGGGCCGCGTTAATCTCACCCATCATCTGACGAAAACGGGCGGAGTGCAGGCCGAATATGTCGTTGCCCGCATGGATGATGACAACTTTTATATGATTTCTACACCGCGTGCCGAACGCTGGAATTTCGATGATCTGTCAAAGCTTCTGCCTAAGGACGGTAGCGTGAGATTGCGAAACGTTACCAATGATCGTGGCTGCTTCACCATCGTCGGCCCGAAGGCGCGCGAGGTTCTGCAGTCGTTGACAGAGATTGATCTGTCCAACGAGGCATTTCCATGGTTTGGCATTAAGTCGGGAACGGTCGGGCTTGCCAGTGACGTGCGTCTGCTGCGCGTTAATTACGAAGGCGAACTTGGTTGGGAACTCTATCATCCACTCGCATATCAGCGGCATTTGCTGGAAGCATTGCTCAATGCAGGCAAAGAGCATGGCTTGCGCCTCATCGGTCTGCATGCACTGGAGTCGCTGCGTCTCGATAAATCCTACCGTGCGATGTATCGCGACATGAATCCTGAGCTAAGTGCTTGGGAAAGCGGTCTTGAACGCTTTATCCGTCTCGACAAGGGCGACTTCATCGGTAAACAAGCCCTGCTTGCAGAAAAGGAGCTCGGTATCAAACAGCGTTCCGTTACACTTGCTATCGAAACCGATGGTGCCAGCACGCTGACTTGCGAGGGCGTGTATCATAACGGTAAGCTCGTCGGCCGTGTTACATCGGGCAGTTATTCCTACACTTTCAAACACGATATCGCGCTGGCGCTGCTGCCTGTTGAGCTGGTTGTGCCGGGAACGGAGCTTGAAATCCCGGTTCTGGGTGAAATGCGCAAGGCCCGCGTGATTGAAGAGTCGCCTTACGATCCGGAAGCCAAGCGTGCCCGCGTTTAGCATGCAGATGACGCAAAACAGCGTTTCTATTTGAATGAAAGGTTGGCCTCATGAAGGCAGTTGTCGCAGTAAAGCGGGTTGTAGATTACAACGTAAAGATCCGTGTTAAGGGAGATGGTTCGGGCGTTGAGCTTGCGAACGTGAAGATGTCGATGAACCCTTTTGACGAGATTGCGGTTGAAGAAGCAATCCGTCTGAAGGAAGCTGGCAAGGTCACGGAAATCATCGCGGTTTCGGTCGGTCCGGCACAGGCGCAGGAAACGTTGCGCACAGCCCTTGCCATGGGTGCTGATCGCGCGATCCTCGTGAAGACCGATGACACCGTTGAGCCGCTTGGCGTTGCCAAGGTGTTGAAGGGCGTGGTCGAGGCTGAACAGCCGGATCTCGTTTTCCTCGGCAAGCAGGCGATCGACGACGATGCCAACCAGACCGGCCAGATGTTGTCGGCATTGCTCAACTGGAGCCAGGCAACGTTTGCCTCGAAGGTGGAACTGGGTGACGGTTCTGCCAAGGTAACGCGTGAAGTCGATGGCGGTCTTCAGACCATTGATGTGAAGCTTCCTGCCATTGTCACGGTTGATCTTCGTTTGAACCAGCCGCGCTATGCATCGCTGCCAAACATCATGAAGGCGAAGAAGAAGCCGCTTGATGAAAAGTCGCCTGCCGATTTCGGTGCTGATATTGCGCCGCGTCTCAAGGTCCTGAAGACCGAAGAGCCGGGTGGCCGCAAGGCTGGCGTGAAGGTCGGTTCGGTCTCCGAACTGGTCGAGAAGCTCAAGGCCGACGGCGTATTGTAAGAAATCGGAAGGGACAAACACATGGCTATTCTTCTTATTGCCGAACATGACAATGCAAGCCTTTCCGATCAGACCGCAAAGGCACTGACAGCCGCCGCTCAGATCGGTGGTGATGTTGATATTCTGGTTGCAGGCAAGGGTGCAAAGGCTGCGGCTGATGCGGCTGCAAAGCTTTCTGGCGTGCGCAAGGTTCTGCTGGCTGAAAGCGATGCGTTGGAAAATCGTTTGGCTGAGCCACTGGCTGCAGCCATCGTTGAACTCGCAGGAAACTACGACACGATCATTGCACCAGCCACCACGTCGGCCAAGAATGTGCTGCCGCGTGTGGCAGCACTTCTCGATGTGATGCAGTTGTCGGAAATCATGGAAGTGGTGTCCGCTGATACGTTCAAGCGTCCGATCTATGCGGGCAATGCGATCCAGACTGTGCAATCGACCGATGCCAAGAAGGTCATCACGGTTCGTACCGCTTCGTTCCAGGCCACCGGTGAAGGCGGCTCGGCTTCGGTTGAAAGCGTGAACGCGGCTGCTGATCCTGCGCTGTCGAGCTTCGTTGAAAACGCGCTTTCGGGTGGTGATCGTCCGGAACTGACTTCGGCCAAGATCATCATCTCGGGCGGACGTGCGCTTGGTTCGTCGGAAAAGTTCCAGGAAGTGATCTTGCCTGTTGCCGACAAGCTTGGTGCTGCGGTTGGTGCCAGCCGTGCGGCGGTTGATGCGGGCTATGCGCCCAATGACTGGCAGGTTGGCCAGACGGGCAAGGTGGTTGCACCGGATCTTTACATCGCAGTCGGCATCTCGGGTGCGATCCAGCATCTTGCAGGCATGAAAGACAGCCGCGTGATTGTTGCGATCAACAAGGACGAGGAAGCTCCGATCTTCCAGGTTGCCGATTATGGGCTCGTCGGGGATCTCTTCACCGTGTTGCCGGAAATGGAAAAGGCTTCGATCTAAAGCATGTCTCCCGAAAGTGGGAACCGGTTTCGGGATAAAGACATGCTTAAAAACAAATAGATAGAGCATTTCCAATAATTCAATCAAAACAGGAAATGCTCTAGATATGCAGCAGGTCGCCGGATATTTGGTCTGGCGACCTGTTTGAATTAAGCATTCTCGATCTTGTTCAGAAACGTCGAAACTGTCTTCATACAGAGATCGCGTTCTTCCACATGTGGCATGTGGCTCGATTCCTCGAAAAGCACCCATTCACTACCCGGAACATTATCGACGTAAGGTTTGACCACTAAAGGGGTAGCCTCGTCATAACGACCGGAGATGACAAGTGTTGGTGCTTGAATGTGGTTGAGGCGGTCTTCAATCGTCCAGTCCTTCATCGTGCCAATCACGTGAAATTCGGTCGGGCCATTCATGTTGCGATAGACGGTATTGTCTTCGTCCATGATGGCAAAGGTTCGCGCGACTTCCGTTGGCCAAGGGCTCACGCGGCAGACATGCCGGTCGTAGAATACCCTTGAGGCGGCGATATATTCCGGATCGGTCAGCGTGCCTGCTTCTTCGTGTTTCAACAAAGTCTGTTGTACATCTGAAGGAAGTTCGAGCCGCAAGCGGTTGGCCTCCGCGACCCATGTCCGCATATTGGCAGGTGAGTTGGCGATGACCAATGCTTTAAGGCCAGTCGGTCTTTGCACGGCATGTTCCGCGCCCAGTATTCCGCCCCATGATTGTCCCAGATAGGCATAGCGATCCTGAATGCCGAGATGTGTCAGAAGATTATCCAGCTCTTCCAGAAACAAATCCACGGTCCAGAAATCGGGGCCTTTATCTGGAAGACGTGTGGAGTTTCCGTTGCCGAGCTGATCGTAATGAATGACTGCACGACCATCGAGTGCTGCAATGTCCTTGAAAGCATCTACATAATCATGCGTGCAGCCGGGGCCGCCATGAGCGACAACAAGCGGGAGTTTTTCTGAATTGAGTGAGCCGGTAATGCGATACCACGTCCGGTAATCACGGAAGGGGGCAAAGCCTTCCGTCTGATTGATTAAAGCCAATTTGGTCCTCCATTTGTCTGTTTTTGGAGAACCATAGCGCCGCTTTTTTGGCTGCGGCAGCTATCATAACTTATAGGTCAGGCATCGAGCAGCCGCGCACGCGTCGCCCGTACAACGGCCTGAGTACGGTTTTTTGCACCCAGTTTTTTGGCTGCCGCGTTAAGATGCATCACCACTGTTGGAACGGATCTGTCGATGATGCGTGAGATTTCTTTCGCTGAGAGGCCTTCTGCCGCATAACGCAGACATTCACGCTCGCGAACTGTGAGATGCACCTTGCCAATGCCGCGAATATGCTCGTCAAAAAGCTCATATGCACTTTGATGGAAAATCTGTGCCATCAGATTGAAATCGGCCACATAGCGTAAAGCGCGCTGTCTGAAGTCGGATCGTGGACCGGAAAATACGCCTGTGACGGTTGCATAATCGCCATGTGGCATATGAATGGGAACGGTGACGCCTGCAGATATATCGCGCTCATGAAGATAGTTTGCGACGGGTGCCGTGTCTTCCGTCATGAATTCCTGCAGCAGCGATTCAGCTCCCTCATCATAATTCCAGAAGAATGGGACTGATGCCCTGCAGGCAAGACGCTGCACGGGGTCGATGCGGAAATAGCCCTTTTCTGCCCAGAATTCGAACATGTCATCGCTGATATTGCGCAGTTTCATCAGCGATGGACCCATCATGTCGCCATTCATGTCGAAAGCGGATGGGGTGTAATCGTAGATGAGGGCCTCGAAGCCCAGAGGCTTCATAGCCTGAAATATCTCATCAATGCGCCCGTCGAGCGTCTGGTGAGCAGTAAAATTTTGTCTGAAGGTCTCAATCTCGTCTCGCATCATGGTCTCCGAAACCTGACCCCAAGATTACATCCTATCACTTCTTATAGCTGGTGTAGTTTAGCTATTCGGTCCAAAATCAAAAGAAAAATGATGCCGACAATTCGACGCGGGAAACGGGTCGATGCGGTGATCGGGGAACAGATGTGGCGTGAGATGAAACCGGACAACCGGTATGAAGTGTCTGTGGGCATTCATAAGGTCGTGGCGTATAGTTTTGGAACGGGCGATGAGGTGGTGCTCTGCCTCAATGGCGGGCCCGGTTTGCCATGCGACTATCTGAGAGATGCGCATTCTTGTCTGGTTGATGAAGGTTACCGCGTGGTGGCTTTCGATCAGCTTGGAACCGGTGCGTCTGATCGACCAACTGACCCCGCATTATGGACAATCGCGCGCTATGTCGAGGAAACCGAAACGGTTCGTCAGGCGCTGGGTCTTGGTACAGTGCATCTTCTTGGCCATTCCTGGGGCGGCTGGCTTGGAATTGACTATGCACTGACCTATCCACAAAATCTGAAGACGCTCATTCTTGAAGATACAGTCGCGGACATGCCGCATCTGGTAAGTGAACTGGAGCGGCTGCGCAGCGCGCTGGGACCAGAAACCGTTGCGATGATGCAGAAGCATGAGGCGCAGGGGACGCTCGATCACCCGGAATATGCGGCAGCGATCACGATCCTCAATTATCGCCATGTTTGCCGCCTTTCGGATTGGCCCGCACCCGTGAAACGCTCGCTTGATGACTGGAACATGGGGCCATATGGTACGATGCAGGGTCCGAACGAGTTTCTCTATACGGGCAACCTGAAAGACTGGAACCGTGTACCTGATCTCGGAAAAATCGAAGTTCCTGTGCTGATCACGGTTGGGGAGCATGATGAGCTGACGCCTGCCTGCGCTCTGCGCATGAAGCTTGCCTTGAAAAATGCCGAACTGCATGTGGTGCCAAATGCCAGCCATATGCCATTTTACGAAAACCCGTCCTATTATTATCCGGCCTTGACCGGCTTTCTCAATCGACATCGTTCCTCTCGATAGATCAGAATATTAGGGAGAAACTCCGCAGCCCATGCATCGCTTTCAGTTTGTACTACGCCGCCCCTTCCAGTTGCTGCCGGTTCTGTTCGGGATCAGTGTCATCACATTCGTACTGGTCCGGCTCATTCCGGGTGATCCGGCACGTGTGCTTCTGGGCACGCGCGCGACACCAGCAGCCATTGCCAATATCCGTGCGCAATATGGCCTCGATGAACCCATGTGGCTTCAATATCTGTATTTCCTGCGCAACATTGCAAATGGCGAAATGGGAAAATCGATCCTCTATAAGATTGACGTCCTGAAGCTGATTGCGACACGCATCGAACCGACTTTGATGCTGGTTATTTGCAGTGTCATTCTTTCGATCTTGATCGCCGTCCCTTTGGCCGCGATTGCAGCGCGGCGTAACGGTAAAATCAGCGATCATGTGATCCGCACGGTCTCGACATTCGGGATTGGCTTTCCGCCCTTCTGGCTCGCCTTGATGCTGATTATCCTCTTTAGTGTAAAGCTCGATCTGCTGCCGGTTTCAGGCTATGGCAACACGCTGCAAGAGAAGCTCGCGCATCTGGTGCTGCCGAGCCTCACGATAGCACTTTCACTTTCAACTGTGCTTGCCCGCAGCCTGCGCGCGGCTATGATCCAGTCACTCAATTCGGATGTTGCGACAGCTGCGCGAGCCCGCGGGATGCCTGAAAACATTGTGTTCTGGCGACATGTTTTACCCAACTCTCTGGTGCCGACTGTTAATTTGCTGGCCGTTAATATTGGCTGGCTGATCGGCAGCACAGTGGTTGTCGAGAGCGTGTTTGCTCTTCCGGGCATGGGGCAATTGCTGGTGCGTGCGATTTTCTCCCGCGACTATATGGTTGTGCAGGGCGTTGCCATGGTCTTTGCCTGCGCAACGGTTCTGGTCAATTTCATGGCCGACATCGCCACTGTCGCGCTTGATCCACGGGTGAAGCTATGAGTGCACGCCTTCTCCCTATAACCCTGATCAACTGGCGCCGTTTCCTAAGCCGACGCACGACGCTCGCCATCGGGATCGGTGTTCTTGCGTTCTTTGTATTGCTGGCTTTTGGTGCGCCGCTGATTGCCCCTTTTGATCCCGTTGTTCAAAATGCTGACGTTCGTTTGCAGCCACCGTCATGGTTGCACCCGTTCGGGACTGATAATTTCGGGCGGGATATTCTCTCTCGCGTTATCTGGGGTGCACGTATCGATCTTCAGATCGCAGTCTTCGGTGTCATATTCCCTTTCGCCATTGGAACGGTCGTCGGCACGGTTGCCGGGTTTTTTGGTGGCATCGTTGATACGATCTTCATGCGCCTGATCGATATCATTCTGGCGTTCCCATTTCTGGTTCTGATGCTATCGATCATTGCCATTCTGGGGCCAGGTCTTAAGAGCTTTTATATCGCCATGGCACTGGTTGGATGGGTTTCTTACGCCCGCCTTGTTCGGGCGCAGATACTGGTTCTGAAATCCACCGACTATGCCGTTGCTGCTGAAAGCCTTGGCTTCAGCCGTTTCCGTATCATGTTCCGCCATCTTCTGCCGAATGCCATTGCCGGATCGCTGGTTTTCGTAATGTCGGATGCCGTTCTCGTACTGCTGAACGGTGCGGCAATCAGCTATCTTGGACTTGGTGTGCAGCCACCTGTTGCAGAATGGGGTGTCATGGTTGCGGAAGGCCAGCCGTTTGTGACCACGGCCTGGTGGATCACCTTGTTTCCCGGACTCTCTATCGTGTTTCTGGCTTTTGGTTTTAGCATGCTCGGCGATGGACTGGGTGAAGCGCTGGGAGTGCACGAATGATGAAGCCAGTTCTTTCCATTCGTAATCTTCAGGTTGATGCAGATTTGCCGGATGAAACCCGGCGCCTGATCGATGACGTTTCTCTCACGCTCAACCAGGGTGAAATTCTTGGCTTGGTCGGTGAAAGCGGATCGGGAAAAAGTCTGCTTTGTCGTTCGATAGTCAGGCTTTTACCGTCGTCGATTTTAAAGATCACCGCAGGTTCGGTCATGCTCGATGGCAAGGATCTGGTTCAGGCAAGCGAAGCTGAATTGCTTGCCGTGCGTGGTGGCAAGATCGGCATGATTTTCCAGAACCCGACCAGCCATCTTGATCCTGTGATGAGTGTTGGTGACCAGATCGCGGAAGGCATACGCTTTCATAAAGGGCTCAATAAGGCTGACGCGCGGGCCGCAGCAATCGAAATCATGGCGCAGGTCGGCTTTACAGACCCTGCGCACCAATATGGCAGTTATCCGCACGAATTTTCTGGTGGGATGCGTCAACGGGCGATGATTGCGGTGGCCCTTTCATGCGATCCGGAAATTCTTATTGCCGATGAGCCGACGACTGCGCTCGATGTCACCATTCAGGCGCAGATACTCCAGCTTTTGATGGACATACGCGATCAACGCGGGCTTTCCATCATCCTCATCACCCATGATCTTGGGGTGGTCGCGCAGACTTGTGATCGTATTGCTGTTATGCGTAACGGGAAGGTGCTGGAACAGGGGTTGAAGAGCGACGTTCTCGGTGATCCCCGCGATCCCTACACACGTAATCTCATAGCCAGCCATCCGTCGTTGCCTGAGACGGCTTCCTTGCGTCTCGTGCCTCAGTTAGGGGATCAGCCGCTGTTGCAGGTTAATGATCTGCATGTTCGCTACCCTGTGGCTGGGGGATTTCTCAAGGCCCGGACGACGAGCGCGCTAAAGGGTGTCAGTCTTGAAGTTCGGGCTGGTGAGACGGTCGGGATTGTTGGGGAATCTGGCAGCGGAAAAAGCACGCTTGCACGTGCGATCTTGGGCCTGACACCAATCGCCGAAGGCAGCATTACATTTGACGGATTGACGCTCAGCCCTGATCGTAAGGAAGCACTGGCGGCATTACGTCGTGATGCGGCCATGGTATTTCAGGACCCGTTCAATTCGCTCAATCCTCGCATGACGGTAGGTGAGACACTGGCAGAAGTACTGCGGGTTCAGGGCAAGATTGACGTTAAGGATATACCTCAGCGTATTGTCGAGCTGCTCGATCTTGTTGGGCTTGATCAAAGCTTTGCCACGCGCAAACCACGCAGCATGAGCGGCGGACAATGCCAGCGCGCCGGTATAGCGCGTGCTTTGGCAGTGGAGCCAAAAATGATCATCGCCGACGAGTGTATCGCAGCACTCGACGTCACCATTCAGGCACAGATCGTTGATTTGTTTCGCGAGCTCAAAAGCAAGATGCAGCTGACATTGCTATTCATCGCCCATGATCTTGCCGTCGTGCGGAATCTCTGTGAGCGCGTGGTCGTTATGTATCATGGCGAGATCGTTGAAGAGGGATTAAGCGCCGAGGTCTTTGCGCACCCGAAAGAGGCCTACACGGCAGCGCTCATCAGCGCGATACCCGATATTGATCCCACGAAATCGCTGTTTGAAGAGAGAATTCTTGCTGAAGCATCCTGAACACGCATCGAAAACGATGTGTGACTAACCAAAAATATAAGGGGAAATACACATGCTTAAAAAATGGATGAAGATCGGCCTCGTCACTGTCATGACGAGCATGACATTTGGTGCAGCACTTGCCGAAGCGGCGGGTGTTTTGACAATCGGACGACGCGAGGATTCCTCTACTTTCGATCCAATCAAGACCGCACAGAATATCGACAACTGGGTGTTCTCAAACGTTTATGATGTGCTGGTGCGGGTCGATAAGACAGGCACGAAACTCGAGCCTGGTCTTGCTGAAAGCTGGACGATTTCGGATGACGGTCTCACCTATACGTTCAAGCTGCGCGATGCTAAATTCTCGGATGGATCGCCGATCACAGCCGATGATGCCGCTTTTTCGCTTCTGCGTATTCGCGACAATCCAGCTTCGCTTTGGAGCGACTCTTATAAGGTCGTGGACACTGCCGAAGCTGCTGACCCGCATACGCTGGTCGTTAAACTGAAAACGCCTTCCGCGCCATTCCTGTCCACCCTGGCACTCCCCAATGTTTCAGTTCTTTCCAAGAAGGGACTGGAGGAGTTGGGTGAGGACGGCTACGCAGAAAAGCCAGTGGCGTCAGGTGCGTTTGTGGTGGACGAATGGCGTCGTGGTGATCGTGTCATTCTGAAAAAGAATCCGAATTTCTGGGAGGCGGATCGTGTCAAGCTTGACGGGGTCGAGTGGATCTCTGTTCCTGACGATAATACGCGTATGCTCAACGTACAGGCCGGTCAGCTGGATGCCGCGATTTTTGTACCGTTCTCGCGCGTGGCAGAGCTGAAAAAAGACCCGAATTTGAAGGTTCTCGAAGATACCTCCACACGCGAAGATCATCTTCTGATCAATCATGAGCATGGTGCACTCGCGAAGAAGGAAGTCCGTCAGGCGCTGGACATGGCGATCGACAAGCAGTCGATTGTCGATACCGTGACATTCGGGATTGGTCAGGTTGCAAATTCCTACATACCGAAGGGCGCTCTGTATCATTACGCGGACAATCTCAAGCGTCCGTATGATCCGGAAAAAGCCAAGCAGATGCTGGCCGATGCTGGCGCATCGGGCTTGTCGCTCAATTATATCGTCAATGCTGGCAACGAAACGGACGAACAGATCGCAGTTCTTCTACAACAACAGCTTCAGAAGGCAGGTGTTACCGTCAACCTCCAGAAAGTCGACCCCAGCCAGAGCTGGGATATGTTGATTGCTGGTGATTACGATATCTCCGTCATGTACTGGACCAATGACGTTCTGGACCCCGACCAGAAGACCACATTCGTTTTGGGGCACGATACCAATATGAATTATATGACCCGCTATAACAATGAGAAGGTAAAGGACCTCGTTGCAGCAGCGCGTCTGGAGCTTGATCCAAAGAAGCGTGAGGCCATGTATATCGATCTTCAGAAAATGGCGAAGGACGACGTCAACTGGATCGATCTCTATTACAGCCCTTATATCAATGTCACCGGCAAGAACATTGAGAACTTCTATCAGAACCCGCTTGGTCGTTTCTTCCTCGAAGATACTGTGAAGAACTAAATTTGTGAGGGTATGTCGAAAATGTTGCGGCGGGCAAAGCCCGCCGTTTCTTATTGGTGTTATTTGCCGAAGCGATAATTCACCTCGAAAAACTCAAGTTCGAGATGGACAGCGCGGAGAAAAAAGTCTCGACATATTTCGGGTTGCGCTGGACCAACCCGATCCAGTTCGGATTTGAGGAAACTTACAAATTCCCGGAAATGGGGATTGTCGTGTAGTGTGATCCATTCTGCATGGACGAAATTATTTGGAAGCGGCGAGGGCGCGCGCGATGCCCAATCGAGATAAAGACCTTCAGCAGCGTTGAGAACTGAGAGTATTGCACCATAGGAGCGCGTGGTAGCAGCTTCACGCATGATTGCTTTGAACCCAATGGTTGGTTCGGTATCGGGGGTATTTGCGCGTGCCTCTTCATTCACATTGAGTGCTGCAAAAGCACGGAGGAAATAGGTGTTTTCTTCTCCGGATACCATTCCAGCAAAGCGGCCAAAGCGCAGCCGCGCCTCAAATGTATCGGCTGTGGCCATTGCCGCACCCAACAAAGTGAGAAAACTGTCGAGAAAACGATGATCCTGAACCAGATAGGATACCATCGATATATCCGAAAGGGTGCTAGCACAGAGCTCTTTGACGAAAGAATGCTCAACGGCCTGCGTCCACAATGGCTCGCTTGCTTGCTTCAGTGTTTGAGAGAAGTGTTCAGTCATAGTGCTACCTTTCTGCTGGTAGCGAGACCGCATACATTCTGCATTATACGGCCTCGCAATGAGGCCGGCAAAAGGCTGGCTTAAACTCCCCATCCCTTCGCCGGCATGATCCGGATCAGGTTCGAAGGGTCACGGCGCTGCGCTTGCCAGCCGTATCTCAGCCCCTTGCGGGACTCCCCTTGGTGTCAAAAATCTTAATCGAGACTCTCGCCAATGTCGAGCCGTTGGGTAGTCGATGGTTTGGATATAACCGAACTGAAATCATCGTATCAACGATGCGCTAGTCAGTTAGCCTTATTGGATTCCACAAGTTCAAGTTCTCTTCGTCTCAGCATCTCAAACATGGATGTAGTACGCAAATTTGTCTCGGGATCAATCTTGCCGCCCTTCTGCCAGATGCCATACTTTTCGCGGAAATAATCGATGACAAGGAGATCGGCCTCAATACGGTCATGCCCTTCCTGAACCAGATTAAGCAGTGCATCCACTCTGCTTCCTTCGCCTTCACGAAGGTGGCGTCGCTTTCCAGTATTCCAGATTGGAATGCCCACGCGTTCCAAATGTCCGGAAATCCATGGATCATCTACAGTCCACATCACGTCGGGAATATCGTAGAAGAGTTCATCGAACCATTCTGGGCGAACAAGCACACCAGCAAAACCGGAAATCTGATCGACATATCCCGGGGAGGTCAGGTTAGGCTTGATGGTAAAAAGACAGAGTATCCGTTTCACTCTGTAAATAGAGTCTTTGTGTTTCCAACGGCTGCGTGGGAGCCTGTCGGATGGGCGGTAATCATCGGATATGTCCGGGAATGTTTCGCCTACCTCAATAATACAAGTGTTCGGTTTCTTGGCCGCTTCGCTTTTAAAGCGTGCATGCCAGCCTCGATCATAAATCTTGTCGTCGTCGCAGAACAGAATATCGACATCCTGTCCCTTCAGGTCCCTGGCGGCGGGAAGGACTTTCGTCGCGGGGCCATAATCCTGATCACAATGGCAGATAGTTACGCCCTTCGGCACAACCGGCAGTGTTCCATCCCAATCGGGAAAGCGGCGGTATGTCTCCGGTATATAAAGCCTAATTTCGTGGGCTTTTAAATTCTGAGATAAAAGAGACTTTAGGGTTGGCTGTATCAGATGAAAACGCGAAGGTATCGATGATAAGCTTATGATAGTCGGTCTACTCAATTTCAATCCCTTTGAGCAATCTGGTCTGCTGAAACGTGCTTCCACGCGTTCTGATTGAATGCTTTGTTAGTATAACTTATCAAATAAAAAAATATACAAACTAATGAATAGCTATGCACATATCGTGTGCTTTGGCGGACGCGCAATAGCATAAATGTTATAGCTGCAAATCCGACAACGCAGGCCGCAAAAGCCGTGAGTGAAACATTGAACCAGTACATGATGCATAACTTTCGCAGCCTGAGTGCAAAACTTAACTATTATACTCATGTTTAAATTGCAAGAGTTCTCATATGCATCGCAAACGTTTTGCACCGCCTTGGCAGGCGGTGCGTTTCATGCCGCGCGAACATAGCAAGCGAGGCGGCGTGTTGCGCTTCTTTCAACGAGCAATGGCGGGGTTTGATGGCATTCTGCAACTGCGATGGGGCATCGTGTGGAGAAGCTGCAGCCCTTCGGCGGATTGGCGGGACTTGGCAGATCGCCACGTAAAACGATGCGTTTGCGCTGACGCTGGGCCACAGGATCAGGCAGTGGAATGGCTGAGATCAGTGCTTCAGTGTAAGGATGTTCCGGCTGATTGAAGACTTCGGACGTTTTGCCCGCCTCTACGATCCGCCCCAGATACATGACGGCTACACGGTCAGCAAAATGTCTGACAACCGAGAGATCATGGCTGATGAATAGATATGACAGTCCGAACTGGCGTTGAAGGTCGAGAAGCAGGTTGAGTATCTGCGAGCGGATCGAAACATCGAGCGCTGAAACCGGCTCATCCAAAATCATCAGCTTGGGATTAAGTGCCAGTGCTCTGGCAATCACGATGCGCTGCCTTTGTCCGCCTGAAAATGCACCTGGCTTTCTGAGCGCGTGTTCAGGATGCAAGCCTACGAGTTTGAGTAGTTCTGCAACGCGGGCACGCCGTTCAGATGCTGTGCCGATATTGTGTATAGCCAGTGGCTCGGCAATGCTCTCGCCAATCGTCAATTTCGGATTAAGTGCCGATGCAGGATCCTGAAACACGATCTGAATATCACGCGAAAGCCCGCGTATTGTTTCAGATAGACCATGCGTGACTGGTTTCCCATCAAAGCTGATATTGCCGGATGTCGCTCTGGTCATGCCAAGGATAGCTGTGCCGAGCGTGGATTTACCACAACCAGACTCACCGACCAGTGCCACGCTTTCTCCACGGCCAATCTCAAGATCGACGCCATCAACGGCTTTCACAAAGTTGACGGCACGGCCCAGCAGACCGCCGCGAATGGGATAATGAACTTTAAGATTTTCAACGGACAGCAACATGTCACTCATACCAGCGCTCCCACTTGTTGCGAGCGCCAGCAGGCCGCTGCGCCAACATCCATGCGCGCTGAAAGCGGCGGTACATGCGTCCTGCATTGATCTTCCGAGATCGGACAGCGTGGCGCGAAACGGCAACCATTAGGCCATGAGCCGATATCAGGCACAATGCCTTCAATCGTCGGAAGATGGGTTTTCGGTTCGCCTTCGAGACGTGGAATGGTTGAGAGCAGCAGCTTTGTGTAAGGATGCTCCTGCCGGGAGAAAATCGCATCGACGGGCGCCTGTTCGATGACGCGGCCTGCATACATCACCGCCACACGATCGGCCATATCGGCGACAACTCCCATGTCGTGCGTGATGAGCAGGATTGCTGTTCCCGTCTCGTCGCGCAGCTTTTTCATGAGGTCGAGTATCTGCGCCTGAATGGTCACGTCGAGAGCTGTCGTAGGCTCATCCGCGATCAGAAGGCGAGGACGGCAGATCAGGGCCATGGCAATCATAGCGCGCTGGCACATGCCGCCTGACAGTTCGAAAGGATATTGTCCGAAGCGAATTTCAGGTTCTGGAATTCCCACTTCTTCGAGCATGGCAATGGCTGCGTGGCGCGCTTTCTTGCCACTCAGATCGCGGTGTACGACAAGGCTTTCTTCGATCTGTCGGCCAATTTTCATCAGTGGATTGAGCGATGCGACCGGCTCCTGAAAGATCATTGCGAGGCCATTACCGCGCAAGTCGCGTTTGGTCTTTTCAGGCGCACTGACAAGATCCTGCTCGCCGAATAGAATGCGTCCAGATGCTATGTTTGCTACCTTGGGCAATAGTCCCATGACGGAGAAGGCCGTCAGCGATTTTCCGCAGCCGGACTCGCCCACAACAGACAGGATTTCGCTTTCATTGACTTGAAAGCTCACCCCATCCACCACCGGTTGGCCTGCAATATGGACGACAAGTTCATCGACTGTAAGCACAGGTTTCGTCATGCCGCCTCCGTGCGTACTGCTGCCCATGGATGATAGGGATGAGCCATGCCGATATTCTGGCCGTCTTCGCGCATCACGATGGAAGGAATGGAGAAGTTCACCGGATAGAGTGTGTCGGCGATGATTTCGACCGGAAATTCTTCACTTAAACGCGCTGCCACATCGGGCTGCGCGCGTTCACTAACGCGAAGCTTTACGCCGCTTGCATCGATACGCGGTGCATGAAATGCCTCTTCTGGCGAAAGGCCGAACACGTCTATATAGGACAGTATCTGAGCGACGGCTGGCATGATCTGACGCCCACCTGCAGCTCCCAGCGCGATATGGGGCTGACCATTTTTGCTTGCAATGATCGGGCACATGTTTGCAAGCGGCTTCACACCAGCCGCTATGGAGTTTGGTTGCCCGGGGCGCGGGTCGAACCACATCATGCCATTGTTCATGAGAAGATCGAGCGAGGGCACAACGACTTTCGAACCGAAGCGCGACAACAGCGTGTTGGTGAGCGAAACCATGGTTCCATCACGATCAACAACGCTGATATGTGTTGTGCAGCTTTCGCCGCTGCTGCCATGTCCGAGTGTACGAAGCCGTTCTTCGGATGCGCGGCGAATGGCTCGCGCAAAGGCGAGCGCGGTTTTCCCCGAAAGGGCATCTTCCTGCGGCAATGTTCTGTCGAGTTCTTCAAGAACGCGTGCGAGTGTTGGTCCACCGGAAAGCCCTGGCATAGCGTGAACAGTAGTATCGCGATAATCAACAGTGAGTGGCTTTTTCCACTCAGGCTGGAAGTTGCGCAGATCGTCCTTGTCGATGAGGCTGCCACCAGCGCGCAAATCGGCAATGAGCTTTTCGGCGATTTGTCCTTCGTAGAAGTCGCGCGCGCCTGCTTCTGCCAGCCGCTCCAGCATCGCGGCTTTTTTGGGCATTGGAATGCTACGCGGCGAACCGGTTTCAGGAACGCGCGGCGCACGGCCATTGTCAAGAAACAGTGCGCTTGATGCGGGAAAGCGGTTCAGTCCTTCGGTGTCGATGGCGAGGCAAAGCGTGGTGAACCAGTCGATTTGCAATCCATGCCGGGCACGATCGATTGCAGGCACCAGCGCATCGGCGAAGCTGATTGAGCCAAAGCGTTCCAGTGCAGATGACAATCCCGCAATTGCGCCCGGCACACATATGGAGCTGTAGCCTATGAGATTTTGGTCGTCGACAACTTTGGGCCAGTTGAACCAGTCGCCATCGCTGCCCGGGGCAAGCGGATAGTCGTTTGGATCAATATTGCGTGGCGACGTGACGTTGAAATCAAGCGCATCGACGCTTCCGTCTTTGCCATCAGCGTGCAAGAGAAAACCTCCACCGCCGATACCGGAAAGCCAGGGCTCTACTACACTCAAGACAAGCGCCGTCGTGACTGCGGCATCCATGGCATTGCCACCACGACGCAAGACCGCAGCACCCGCCTCAGCTGCGAGCCAGTTCTGGCAGGCGACCATGCCGCCTTCGCTACGGATTTGCTTTTTCTGGATTGCCCAGCTCTCAGCCATTCGTCTGTCCAAATCTACGGTTTCCGATAGAGTCGGGTATTTTCGCTTCGACAGCAAAGCGCCCTACATTGGCGGATGATGCATGGTGTGCCGCAATTTCTGCCGCCGTTGTGACCCACGCGTCTTTTTGGCTGGTGATGTTGTCGAGCAGTTCCTCCAGAAGGGCGATGCGCTGCGCGCGACCTGAAATCCAGTCATGCACAGTCAGCGTAAACAACCCGCCAAAGCGATGAAGTGTGCGCCATTCAGAAATCCAGTCGCGCAATATTGCTTGCCCGGATTGAAACGGCCACTTGTCGCGTCCGCCACCTTCAAACTTGAAGAAAATGGCATCGTCGGTCGCCCACTGGACTGGAATTTCCGTGATGCCATCAATCTCATAGGGGTGATCGAAGCCGGAGAGTGAGGAGTCATAAGCCAATCCCACCCGCTTGATCTCGCGCAGCATATGCGGCGTGATTTCCCATGCAGGGGAACGAAAGCCGACTGGTTTCTTGCCAGTCTGTTTGACGAACAGTTCTATGCTTGCTTCCAGCGCGCCGGTGAATTCTGCATCCGTCACATCGGCGACAATCTCATGAAAATAGCCGTGAAGGCCAACTTCATGCCCCGCCTCGATGAGTGTGGGCAGGATTTCCGGATTGGTTTCTGCGGTTAATCCCGGGACATAAAAACTGGCTTTCACGTGGTAGCGTGCGAAAAGGTCAATCAGCCGATAAAGCCCGGTGCGCGGTCCGAAGTTACGGATTTCGAGCGTAGCCAGTCGATCAGGAAGGCCATCGCGATGCGCCCACATGAACGGCACCTGCGCATCCACATCGACGGACAGGAGTGTCGCTGATTGCTTTCCAGACGGCCACTGATAGTTGGGCCAGGGCGATTTGGCGTTTAGTCCTTCGGTCATAGCGCCTTCTTCTTCTGCTGAAATACGGCAAGCGAACCGATGGAGTTGCCGCCGTCCACAGTCAGGGTGGCGCCAGTGACATAAGCGGCGGCCGATGATGTCACATAGAGGACTGCAGATGCGACATCGGGTGCGGAAGAAGCACGTCCAAGCGGTATCGACGAAGTCACAGTCTTCACATGCTCATCGGACAAGGCGCTGACATCGCTTCCGGCGGCAAAACCCGGTTCGACCGCATTGACGCGAATGCCATATTCGGCAAGCTCAAGCGCAAAGCCTTTGGTCAGGCGATCAAGTGCTGTCTTGGAGGTGCAATAAGGGACGACCGTGGTACGCATCTTGCGTGCCGCACCTGATGATATATTGACGATGGAACCCGCAGTTTCGGTGTCGACCATCTGTTTTGCGAAAAGTTGAGACAGCAGGAATGGAGCGCGCAGGTTGACACCCATGATGCGGTCCCAGTCTTCCAGCGAAATATCGAGCAGGAATCCTGAAGGATATATGCCCGCATTGTTGATGAGAATATCCGGCGCGCTCCAGCGTGTCGCAACCGCGTCCGCAAAGCTCGTGATAGAAGCTGCATCAGTAAGGTCTGAGACAATGCCGAAATGGCCCTCGCCGGGCAGTTCCGCGATGCGGGCATCAAGCTTTGTCTGATCCTGATCGGTAAGGCAGAGGATTGCGCCTTCCTGCGCAAAAGCCGCGGCGATCCATGCGCCAATAATGCCGCCAGCGCCTGTTACGATAACTTTTTTGCCTTTGAATTCATTCTCGAAATTCACGGATAAAACTCCTATCTGCCGCGCGGATCGAGCCGGTCGCGGATATGATCGCCGATAAGGTTGATGGAGAGGACAAGCAGGAACAAAGCGAGGCCCGGAAAAGTCGCGATCCACCATGCGGAAGCGACGTAGTTGCGTCCGGTCGAAAGCATCGCTCCCCAGCTTGCGGTCGGTGGCTGCACGCCCAATCCAAGGAAAGACAATCCGGCCTCAAACAGGACCATCAACCCGAATTCAAGCGTGGCAACGACAATAAGCGCGCCAGCGATATTGGGCAGAATATGCCGCCACAAAAGGCGTAACCATCCAGCTCCCATGAAACGTGACAGGCGGACATAGGGCATATTGGCCACCGAAAGTGTCTGTCCATAGGCAACACGCGCATAGCGCGGCCAGCGGGTGAGGGCGAGGACGATGACGACATTGGCGAGACTCGGCCCGAGGATCGCAACCGTGATGATTGCCAGAAGAATGGCTGGGACCGACAAGACCATATCGACCAGCCGCATGATGATGGTCTCTGTCCAGCCGCGATAAAAGGCTGCAACCATACCAAGGATGCTTCCCAGAATTCCGGAAAGAACGACTGAGGAAATAGCCACCAGCAGCGAAATACGTGCACCGTAAATCAGCCGGCTTAAAACATCGCGCCCCAGCTCATCGGAACCAAGATAATAGACGATGCCACGGCTCTCAAAGCCCGGCGCTTTGAGGCGCGCAAGCAGGTTCTGCTTGTTGGGGTCCATCGGTGCGAAGAATGGCGCAAAAATCGCTATCAGGATCAGGAGGATCAATATCGCCAGAAAAGGTGAAACCGATAATGGCAGTTTCTTCGACCATTTGATGAATGTGCTGGTCGATGAAGTGAGGGACGTCATGAATGACCTCCCATGCGAATGCGTGGGTCGATAATACTATAGAGCACGTCGGCGATGAGATTGAGTGCAATTGCGGTGACCGCGCCGAGCAGAACAACCCCCTGCACCAGCATGAAATCGCGTGCAGCAATCGCCTGCACGGTCAACTGCCCCAGACCGGGCCATGCGAATACGGTTTCGACGATCACTGCACCTGCCAGAAGGTTGGCAATCTCAAGTGCTGCAACGGTCACAACCGGAATGGATGCGTTGCGCAGCAGATGGCGTATGACGATGCGCGTTATCGGTACGCCCTTGGCATGAGCGGTGCGCACATAATCTTTTTCAAGTTCATCGAGTACAGCTGTGCGTGCCACACGCGCAAATGTCGCCATGGAGAGGAGACCGAGTGCCACGGACGGCATGATGAGGCTCGGCCAGTCACGCGCACCGGAAGGTGGCAGCCATCCAAGCCAGACCGCGAAGACCATGATCATCAGGATCGCGCTCCAGAATGTTGGCATGGATTGGCCCGCAAGTACAAAGCCCATAATGGCCTTTGATTCCGCTCTTCCACGGCGCACGGCCATGATGACACCAAGCGGAATGCCAAGCCCCACGGCAACCAGAAGCGCGCCTCCGGCGAGCATGAGCGTATAAGGCAGGCGGCTCGCAATCAGTGTCCAGACCGAAACATTCTGCACATAGGAACGACCGAGATCGAACGTCAGCAAGCCGCGCAGATATTCGAGATACTGAACGGCAAGCGGCCGATCAAAGCCGAGCGCTGTGCGCATCGCTTCGATATCAGCCTGAGTTGCATTCTGCGGAACGAGCAACAGAACAGGGTCTCCCGCAAGACGTTGCAGAAAGAAAATAAGCGTTATGACGCCAAGAATGGCGATCAATGCCTGCACAATGCGGGTCAGAAAAAAGGCTGGCACTGCGTGTATTGTTCCCTTGTTATTTTTATTGCAGGTCGGCGCAGTTATACGCCGACCTTTGGTGCTCTAGTCCTGCCAGCTCATCCGGTTCAGGAAGAGGCTTTCATTGGCCGTCGGTTTCCACTGAAGCTGTTTTGCTGCGCCATAGATGATCGCGGCCTGATAAAGCGGCACAAGCGGCACTTCCTCGGCTACGAAAGTGCTGACGGTCTTGTAGTTCTCAAGGCGGGTCTTTTCGTCCAGCGTGCCGCGTGCGGCTTCCAGCGCCTTGTTGATTTCCGGATTGTTCGTGGATGACCACGAGCTTGATGAATGAAGCAGCGGGAAGAGCACTCCGTCCGCATCCTGACAGGCGCAAGACCAGCGACCGAAAGCGATGGCAGGCTGGCTTTTCGGTTCACTCTGCGCGCTCTTCAGATAGGTCGCCATATCGGTCATCTCGATATTGACGGTAAGCCCCGTTTCGCCGACCATCTGCGCCACTGCCTGCACGATGCGCTGGTCGAATGTTGGGGCGGTAGCAAAATTCACTGCCTTACCGGTTGCGCCTGCATCCTTGATAAGCTGCTTGGCCTTTTCCAGATCGTAAGCATAGCCCTCAATGCCTTCGACATAGCCAAAATGTGCGGGCGTCGCCATTTGTGCGACTGGTTTATCAACGCCTCCAAGCAGCCCTTCGGTAATCGCTTCCTTATCGATTGCACGAGCAACGGCTTCACGAACCCGTTTATCATCGAATGGAGGAAGGTTCGGGTTAAGCTTTACATAGCCCACACGCTCTGTAAGGACTGACAATGGCTTGGCATTGGCAGAACCTTCGATCTGAGCTGCGAGATCTGCATCAAGTCCAACCGCAAGATCGGTTGTGCCCGATTGCAGATTGGCGATGCGGGTGGCCGCATCGGGAACAGCACGGAATTCGGCAGTTTTGAACGCGCCCTTTTCGCCCCAATAGTCGTCATTGCGTTCCAGCGTAACCGCAACGCCGCGCTGCCAGTTCACGAACTTATAAGGGCCGGAGCCGACAGGAGCCGCATTGAAGGCGTCGTTGCCTTTTGCTTCAACAACCTTTTCCGGAACGATGGAGAGTTTGACGAGTTGTGCCAGAAGCGCTGGATAAGCACCGTCGGTCTTCACAGTGACTTCGTTATCGCCGGTGGCTTCTGCCGATACGATCTTATTAAACTGGCCAAGCTGTGGACTTGCGAAGGCCGGGTTGATGATGCGGTTGATGCTGAACGCAACATCCTTCGCCGTCAGTGGCGAGCCATCATGAAATTTCACATCATCGCGTAGCTTGAAGACGATTTCCGTGTCGGAATTATATTTCCATTCAGTGGCAATCTGCGGCGCGATTTCGCCGACATCAGTGCGCGTGACCAGATTGTCGAAAACATTGCGATAGACGTAGTAGCTGTCCGGGTTCCATTGCTTGTGCGGGTCGAGCGATGACGGCTCGTTCACAAGATCAATGACGAGCTGATCCTTGGCAAAGGCTGCAGTCATTGTAAGCGGTGAACAGGCCAGAACGAGGCCTGCAATGACGGAACGGATCGAACGGCTCACTACTTCCATATCTATAATGCCCCTGGTTTATCCAAATGTGATTCTGGACGAGGTTGTTTCCCGGTTTTGCTTTTGCCCGCGTTGCGGCGGGCGGGTTTTGCGCTGACCATTGCTTCCGATTCAAGGAAGCGGTCGAGCAGATAAGTTTCGAGCGCGGTGTTGGCCGCGCCAAACAGTTCCAGCGCTTCGCTCTTTCGCCCCTCGACAATCGCACGGATCAACAGCGAACGGTTGGCGGGGATCAGTCTGACGCGCCCGGTCTTCTCAAAGAAGTTAACCAGACGTACGGCACGATCCCAAAGGTCGGTCAGCCAGCCTGCAACAATCGGCATATTGAGCCGGTTGGCGAACAATTCCAAAATTTCGCGCTCATAGCGGCGAATGGTCGGAAGGATATCGCCGCCAAGTTCATTGCGCTGTGTGAGTGCAAGATGCATTTCACCCAGCGCATTCAGCCGCTGAATAGACGCCTCATCCAGTACCGCTACGAAAAGCAATGGCTCCAGATGTCGCCGCGCCGCACTCAATTCGCGGATTTCGCCCGCAGAAATTGGAGTGACAACCCAGCCGCTTCGCGCTGACGACGATACCAGCCCACTCGCTTTAAGGCGCGCGAGTGCCGAACGCAGTGCACCGCGTCCCAGTGCGAATTCGGTTGCAAGTGCGGATTCCGACAGCCGTTCACCCGGCGCGAGAACACAGTTTACAATCGCATTTCGCAGTGCCTTTTCCGCCAGATCTCCCTTGCCCTCGAGCGATACAGGCGATGTATAGGCATCGTTATCCAACATTTATAACTGACCTCTCAGTTTCATATTTTGAAATTTCTCTATGCTAAAGAAAAGAACAGATTTTCTTTTCCGGATCACCGGAGTGAAGAATTTATCTCCGTATCGCTCTCCAGAGGAAACAGGAGCATGTTGCCTCTACAATTCCCATAAATCAACTGTTTCTCTTCGATGCACAAAATTGAAATGGCATTTTTCAATTGCATGCAGATTTAGAAAATGCGCTGGTTGCACGATTTCCCGTAAAGTGACAGTATTTGATATTAATATTGCAAAACAAAAAACTGAGATGTCAAATTGTATTTTTGGGTTGCAATCTGCTTATCGTTCAATCGGAAAAACCGGGGAACCCTACGGGAGAAAACTCGATGCGCTTTAAAAACGCACTCTTCGCCGCGCTGCTTGCCGCGACAGCACTCGCTGTTCAGCCACATAGTGCTAGCGCGAAGGACCTGCTGGCGGTGGATTTCATTGCTGAGCCGAGCTCACTTGATCCGCATGTGCAGTGGAATACCGACAGCTTCAATGTCTATCGCAATATTTTCGACAATCTGCTGACGCGTGACGATAAAGGTGAGATCGCTCCGCAAATCGCCACTGAGTGGAAATATCTTTCCGATGCGGAAGTCGAATTCAAAATCCGCAACGATGTGAAGTTCCACGATGGCACACCACTGACCGCTGCGGACGTTGCCTTCAGCATCAAACGTATTATCGACCCGGCATTCGCCAGCCCACAGATTGGCCAGTTCAATCAAATCAGTGATGCGGTTGCCAAGGATGATACGACTGTCGTTGTTACCACCAAGGGCCCTTATCCTGTTCTGCTTGCACAGTTGACGAAGCTTTCCATCGTACCAAAACATGTGGTGGAGAAGGTCAGCAAGGATGAGTTCAACGTCAAGCCTGTGGGCTCTGGTCCTTACAAGCTCGAGAACTGGAACCGTGGCGTTGAAGTACTGCTCGCGCGCAATGACGAGTATTGGGGCACGAAGGGTGAATTCCCGAAAGTGGCCTTCCGAGCCGTTCCAGATGGTTCAACCCGCATTGCTAACTTACAGGCCGGAACGGCTGATCTCGCAAGCAATCTCGATAATGATCTTGCCGCTCAACTGGAAGCATCGGGGCAGGGCAAGGTATTGCCGGTTCGCGGTGAGCGCATTGCTTTCTTCTCGCTCAACATCAACAAAGCACCGCTTGATGATCCTCGCATTCGTCTGGCAATTGCCCATGCCATTGATAAACAGGGCATCGTCGAGGGCATTCTGGGTGGTTATGATGCTCCGATTGACGAGCTCACGTCTCCGGTTTCATTTGGGTTTGTTGAGGGCATAAAGGCTCCAGAATATAACCCTGAGAAAGCCAGGGAGCTGGTGGCGGAAGTTGGTGATGCGGCCAAAACCGAAATCACTCTGCTCACCACGCCGACCTATGATCAGCGTGTCGTGCAGGCCCTCCAACAGATGCTGAATGATGTCGGCCTCAACGTCAAAATTGCTACCACCGATATGGGCAACTGGATGCAGCAGATGCAGTCTGGTGCCGATACGATCCCTTCGGCGGCCTTTGGCCGCTGGAGCTGTGGCTGTCAGGATGCCGATGGCACGCTCTATCCGCTTCTGCATTCTTCGAGCAGCTGGTCGACGATCAAGGATGAGCGTCTCGACAAAGCACTGGACGAGGCGCGAACAGTCATCAACCCAGAACGTCGTCTCGAACTCTACAAGTCCGTCCACGAGATCGTAGCCGCAGAGAACTATATCATTCCGCTTTATCAGGCATCAGTGCTTTACGGTGCGGCAAAGAATGTGGAATTCGCGCCCCTGCCAAATGAGAACCTCTTCCTTAACCGCGTCGGCTGGTCGGAAAAGTAAACGGATCGAGAAGCCTTGAAGCCGGACTGTCGTGCAGTCCGGCTTTTGCAGTTTCCAGGTCTCATCACAGGAACAGATTGCAGTGATTACGATTATCGAAAATGCCAATGTCGTCGACGTTGAAAATGGCAAGGTGCTCCCCGATCAGCGCCTTGTTCTGGAGAATGGTTTCATTCGCGAGGTGAGCGAAGAAAAATTGCCACACTCCGAGGCAAACCGGGTTAATCTTAAAGGTGCATTCGTTATTCCGGGGCTGATTGATGCCCATGTCCATGCAACAGCCTACACTGCAAATCTGGGCGAGCTGCCGCGTCAATCGCCGATGTATGTGGCAGCATGTGCGGCAAAGGTGCTGGACGGAATGCTCTCTCGTGGCTTCACGACTGTGCGTGATGTCGGTGGTGCTGATTTTGGTCTCGCACAATCGGTCGAGGAAGGGCTGATTTCGGGACCGCGACTTCTTTACGGGGGCAAGGCGCTTTCAGCCAGTGGTGGTCATGGCGATCATCGCGCCATGGGTGTGGATCGGACTGACGAAACCTATGCGCAGGTCAGCCTTGGTAGGCGCTGCGATGGTGTTGATGAGGTTCGCCGAGCAGCGCGTGATGAGATCAGGCGCGGCGCGCACCACATTAAGATTATGGCTAATGGTGGTATTTCTTCCCCAACCGACCGCATCACTTCGGATCAGTTTTCGGAAGATGAAATTGCGGCAATCGTCGATGAAGCCAATATGGCTGATCTTTATGTCGTGTCACATACCTATACCGCCCGTTCGGTTGCACGCGCTGTGCGTAACGGTGTGCGTTCAATCGAGCATGGTAATCTTCTTGATGAAGAGACTGTCGCGCTGATGAAGCAGGCTGGGAGTTTCCTGACGCCGACGCTCTCTTGCTTCCGGGCGCTGGCGGAAGTGGGCGCGGAAAGCGGTTTCCCAAAAGACCGGATGGACAAGATCAGGCTGGTGCTCGATTCGGGCCTTTATGCTGTCGAACTTGCCTATCGCGCGGGGGTGCCGATGGCATATGGCACCGATCTGATCGGGCCAATGCATTCGCGCCAGCTGCATGAGTTTGCCTTGCGTGCTGACGTTGTACCACCGCTTGACCTGCTTCGTGCGGCAACGAGTACGGCGGCGGAATTGGTGCGGCTTGAGAATGAAATCGGCCACGTTAAGGAAAATTACCGCGCCGATCTCAATGTCCTCTCAGCCAATCCGCTGGATAAGGGTGTTCTGGAAAGCTTTGCCAAGCATCTCCAGTTCGTCATTAAAGGTGGTGAAATCGTTAAAAGCTATTCTTCATAAGATCTGAAATGCAATCTCGCATTCTTCAGCGACCTGACGGTCCCATTCGCTCTTGTCGAATGACGCAAGCGGAAGAATGCGGGTAGCACGTTTTGTGAAAGGGAACTTGGTCGCATCCGTCGAAGCATAACCGCCGCTGTCGACGACAAAAACACCTTGTTCTGCAAGCGGCGTAAATGATGTGCGGAAATGGTTGCTCGATTTGACGTGAATGATCGCCTTGCTTTCGAGATTGATACCCAGACTACGGAAAGCCTGCGTGTCATAGGCCTGAATGCGCTCGGTGACGAGAACGATATGACCGTGATCGCGGACACGAAGAACAGCGCCCAGACCGCCCTCTAGCAGTTCGCCATGCAGATTGGCGCCTTCATTGCGATAACGAACATCCGCGATGCGTTCCACAAGCGCATCGACAACGAACGGCTCCCCACTTTGCAAGCGCCCCATGGCGATTTTGCCGCGATTGCCCTCACCAATCGCCTGCGCGGCCAAGACCGCTTCGCCATCAATCATGAAACCAGCTGCGAATGGCAGATCCTGCGCAGAAAGACTTGCAAAAATATCGGCGACATTAGCAACCCCGCCTGAACCGGGGTTATCGCCGGCGTCACCAATGACCACACGTCCTTTGGTGGCACGATCATAGATCTCCGGCGCTATTGCATTGAATGAAGGTGCGGGACGGGTAATCGCTTCGCGCTTTTGCCAGATGACCTCTGCCATATCGCGATAGGCCTGTTTCATGGCTTCTTCGTCGGTGCCTGTTACAAGAACAGAGCTTCCAACATCATCGGAATCCACATAGGGAAAGCCGCCCATTACAACGACATCGGCAAGCCCATCACGGTGTTCGATGTCATTGGATAGTGCGACCAGGCTTTTGAATGGCTCTGCATCGCTGGTTTGTGCGCTCATGGGTGCTGCTACTGGCAAGCGGAAGCGCCGTGTCCGCCAGCTCACAGGGTCAAGCGCCAACTGCATCAATTTTTTGCCGCGCGCATGAGTGTCAGAATGTGGGTATAGTTTGCCACCTATCACCACATCGACAACATGCGGCAGCGTCGGTTCGACATTGGCATGAAAATCGAGCGGTACGGCTATGCGGACATGAGGGCCAACAATTGCACGTACCTTTCGGGCAAGATCTGTCTCAGGCGTGGAGACGCCCTCAACCACCAGAGCGCCGTGCAACAGAAGCGCTACGACGTCTACGGGCGCCGTTGCTGCAATGTCTTCTAGCGACTGAATAATTTCTGCCACGAGACGGTGATAACCTTCTGCCTCGAGCGTTCCACCCGGAAGGCATCCGGTGCAAACGCCGTAAGCAATGTCATAGCCAGCTTCATCAAGCGCTTCCGTTACACCGCCCAGCCAGTTGCTGGTTGAGCCGAATTCTCGCCGCACATCTTCGCCACAAAAATACTGTGCTGAGAGAAATCCATCGTAATTCGCCTTGACCGGCGTAAACGCGTTGGCTTCGTGAAAGAGCTGAATAACGGCGGCGCGGGGCATGGGGCTTCCTTGGAATTTTGGTCAGACTTCGCGGCCATCCTGCCATCGCATATAAGGCAGGATGAAGCGCGCCGTTCGGCTAACAATGGGGTGAAAAGCGACCTGTGGCACAGGTGTTGGACGCAAGGCGAGTTGGTCATCCGCTACGCCGCAAACGGCGTCGGCAACTACATCCGCCATAGCGCATGAGAGTGCAAGGCCGCGCCCATTGCAGCCAATCCAGCTGTAAAGACCGTCGTCGCGTCTATGCAGATGCGGCAGGCGATCCACCGTCATAGCGATGCGCCCGCCCCAGAACGTTTTCACTGTTCCGTTTGGCAGGTCAGGGAAGAGCGCGCGCAACCGACCCTCTACCATCGCAGGCAGACGATACGCAGCACCTGCCTGAATGGCGAGCGCGCCGCCAGAAACCAATCGCCCCTCACGATCCTTGCGGAAATAACGAAGGTCAAATCGGGTGTCTGACGATGCTTCATTGCCGGGCAGGATTGTATCCGCTAAATCACCCAGCGGCTCGGTTGCCGCTTGATAGGATGTCACCGGCACAATGGAGCGACGCAGTTCGGGCCAGAGATTGCCGGTGTGGGCGGCGGTCGCGAGCACGACTTTTTCTGCGTGAAGTTCGCCGTTTGAGGTTTTGATCAGCCAGTCTGTCGACGCTCGCGTGAGATTAAGTGCTGGACTTTGCTCAAAGACCACAACACCTTCTGAGGTAGCGGCACGTGCAAGGCCCACCGTGAAAGCATAAGGGTTTATGTGCCCACCGCCACGATGCTCCCATCCGCCATGGTAAGTATCGGTGCCTAGCCGGGTTGCCAGATCATCAGAGGAAACAACGGCAGTTGGTGCACCAGCCTCAGCCCATTGTGCAGCAAGAGCGGAAACGCGCTTGAGACGGCCGGGACTGTGTGCCGGTTGCAGCCATCCAGCGCGGCTCAAATCGCAATCGATCCTGTAACGGTTGGCGAGTTCATAAAGCTTGTCGGCAGCGCCCCTCACAAGCTCGATAAAACGTTCCGCCTGTTCTCCCGGCCAAACATTCCGTAAAGCATTGGGCCCATGGCGTGTTAGCGCCGAAATGACTTGCCCGTTGGCGCGCCCGGAAGCGCCATAGCCGACCTTGGTTGCTTCAAGTACGGTGACTTTGCGACCACGCCTCGCGAGCTCGATGGCTGCAGCAAGACCAGCAATGCCGCCGCCAATGATCGCGATCTCGGTTTTTACAATACCTTCAAGAACATTACCTTCAAACTGTTCGCGTGAGAGCGACATCCACAAGGATGAAGGTTTATTCGATGGCCAGGATTTCATGCGCGAACCATCACGATTTCCAATCCGCAGCTTTCCCGTAAATCGAAAACAGCATCACTGTTTCCGCTGATCGTCAGGCGATCCCTTCCAGCCGATATCGGTATATCTGCGAAGCTGTCGCTGGATAGCACTTCAAGTTCCGAGACGTTCGGTGCGGCAACAGATATCAGACGCTGCGCACCGTTGGGGTGTTCTATTGCGTCAGATGTCCAGAGAAGTTCAGGTGTGTGGTGCTGACAGAGCAAACATTGATAGGCTGGGGTAACGCTATCTTTGAAACGGCTTATCGAAAACCGTAACTCGCCAGCGTCGGTTTGTCGTGAAAAGTGCCTTACCGCTTCAGTTTCGATGTTCTTATCTTTGAAGGCTTGAGCGTCCGCCTCTACATCTTTGCTGCGCAGCGCAATCCCATGCAATCCAGAACCATTTTCGAGAAGTTTGCGCCATTTGGAATTGGCTTCTGTGTTCTCAATGATTGCAAGGATTTCGATATAGGTGTCATTGAGCATGACACAGCGATTGGCCGTACCCATGGCAGCGCTGTGTTTTGCGATTGGTGTGACATGGAATCCGGCTTTTTTCAAAGGCGGTTCCGGCAGCATCCAGATCGCCTGTGAGAACCACAACATGGTCGATGGGTAAGTGAAAAGTCATGCGGCCACCGTCATTTTTTCTGATGCCATAGATGCGGTCGACAATGATGAGCGTTGCAACCGCCATAAGCAGTTGCAGCGTACTGAGAGCTGCAATTGTCGGGTCGAACTGATGTTCGAGATAGCTGAGCATCACAACCGGCAAGGTGTTCGTGCTTGCGCTGGCAAAGAAATAACTCACAGGCAAGTTGTCGAACGAGGTGAGAAATGAAAACAGCGATCCAGCCATGATGCCGGGGCGTATGAGCGGCAATGTTACATGCCAGAAGACCTGCAAGGGATTGGCACCCAGAATGGCGGCCGCTTCTTCGTAGCTTTTGGGCAGACTGCCATAAACGCCCGCAACCGTGCGGACGACATAAGGAAGGCAGACTATAGTATGGGTGATCAACAGTGCGCTGAATGAAATGCCCAGCCCAAGCCTGCTCATGAAGAACAGCGATGCGAAGCCAATCACAATCATCGGCATCGACAAAGGTGACAGCAGAAACGCCATGACGGCGCTTGCCCAGCCTGTTCGTGAACGCGCCAGATAAAGGCACGCGGGGATGCCGATCAGACAGGAAAGAATGGTCGCGCCGATTCCAATCTTAAAACTGACGATAAGGGCATCCACGAAGGGCTGATAAGCGAAAATATTCGCAAACCATTTGAGCGACCATCCGGGAATTGGAAAGGCCACATAGCCCGCAGACGTGAAGGACACGAGTACCACAACAAGAATGGGTGCCAGCATGAAAATGAAGAACACGACCACGAAGGTGGTCAATGCAATGTCTGTCCAGTCTTTGCCAAAGAGTTTCATCGTTTAAGCTCCCCGGCGGCGCACGAGACGCAATTGCAGGAAGAGACAGGCAACTGCGATCACCAGAAGGATCGAACTCATGGCACTCGCCATGCCAAAATCACGTGTGGTGTTGAATTGCTGGTAAATGAGCAATGGCAATGTTTGAAGACCGCCGCCGAGCATTACCAGCGTTACGAAGCTTCCATTGGCAATCATGAAGACAAGTATCGCGCCGGTTCCGATGCCGTCGAGTGAGAGGGGCAAAGTCACCTCCCAGAAGGTGCGCAGACGCCCGGCACCGAGAATTTTTGCGGATTCCTCCAACCTGCGATCAATCCCTTGTAAAACCGTGCTGATCGAAAGAACCATGAAAGGCACGAGCACATGCACGAGAGCGGCTATGGTGATTTCCGGCGAGTTGGTGAACCGCAACGGCACCGAGATGAGACCGAGCTGGTCGACAAGCAGATTGTTGATGAGGCCACGGCGGGCAAACAGAACCTGCCAGCCGAAGGTGCGCATGATGATTGAAGTCAGGAGTGGAGCGATAAGCAGAAAGACAATCAAGCCAGCCCATCGGCCTGCTTTGCGCACCAGAAAATAGGCAACCGGATAGCCGATGATTACGCAAATCAGCGTCACACCACCTGAAAGCAATATCGTCTCGCCGATGACGCGCAGATAGAAGGGATCGGTCAGCAGCGTGGCGTAACGTGCGAAAGTTAAACCGCCTTCAGTATCGACAAAGCTGCGGACGCTGTTGTCAAACAGTGGCAGGACGAAAAAAGCCAGCAGGAACGCCAGAGCAGGCAAGACAAGTAGCCAGCCCGGTAGTGCCAGCCCCTTTCTTGTCGTAACCTTTGATGTTTCTGTCTGGCTCATATCCGTGCTCCGCGACCTTACTGACCGATTTCCCGGTTCCAGCGATCCACCCATTCATTGCGAACCTGAGCAATTTGCTCATATGGCGGGAAGGCGGTTTTCTGCCATGGCGTGATACGGGGCTTGAGCTTTTCGCTGTAAACCACATCCACATTGGTGACACCGTAATTCATGATGTCGGCAAATTGCGTCTGGTTGGCTGCGTCGAGCACTTCATTGATATAGTCCCAGGCGAGTGGGTTGGCGTTTTTCGCCTTCTGGACTGCCAGACCGTTGAGTGAACCGCCTTCTTCCGGATTGATGAAGTCGATCCAAGTTGCGCCTGCATCGTAATGGTTCCAGGTGCGGCCATCGAAATAAATACCGATATCCGCTTCGCCGGAAGAAAGATGATTGAAGAAATCGTTCGGCCCAGCCCAAAAGACGAGGTTGTCCTTCATCCGCTCGACGGCCTTGAAGAACGGATCGACGTTGTCAGCTCCGCCACCAAATGCCTTGGCCATGGCCCAGATCAGCATGATCGGTGTGACGGCATAGCTGATGGACGGGATAGAGGCCACGAATTCACCAGCTGCAACCCTGTCGACAAATTCGGCAAAAGACTTTGGAGGATTTTTTACGCGGTCTTTATTGTAGGTGATGCCAGCTACACCATAGTCGAACAGTGTACCTTTTCCCTCGACTGAGTCCGTCAGCTGCTGAGGAATTTTCGCGAGGTTCGGCAGCTTCTCGACCGTAAAGTCTTCAACAAGACCTGATCTTGCTGCGGTCAACGCAAGGTCCGGCGTCATGATGAGCACATCGACCGGCGGTTTCGCTGGCGACGCTTCGACCTGCGCCAGCCATTGCGGTGGGCCACCGAGAGAGACATTGGCTTTTGCGCCGGTTTTGGCTTCAAATGGTGCAACAAAGCACTTGCGAACAGCTTCTTCCCATATGCCGCCAAAGGCAGTCACGGTGATTTCTTTTGCGGCCTGCGCATTGGCGATGCGCGGGAATCCGCCTGCGGCAAGACTCAGACCAAGCATGGCGCCTGAGCCGAGGAAGTTTCGTCTGGTAATCAGTGTCATTGCGATACTCCTTATCTGGAACAATCAGGCGTTTGCGGAATTGGAAATTGTGATGAGCTTCTCAACTGCCGCCCGGAATGCGATAGCCGCTGTATGTGCGTTCGAGGCTTCTGCCTTTGTTCGTGGAAAGCCTTCGGGTAGAGCAGGCAAAACGGCGTCGAATATAGCTTTACGCTGGCGCTGCCGCACGGATCCGGGAAGCTGCACAAGCGCACGGTTCAGACTGTCCATCACGGCGGGTTCGAATACTTCATCCCAGTGCTTTCGCTCAGGGCCAAATCCGTCGGTGGCGCCGTTGTCTGTCAGTGATTGACGCTTGGCCTCGGTGGCATCCTTATCGATCGCGCCATTGTGTATCACCACGCCATACTCGGTATGAGCGGCGTCGCGCGTGACAAAACCATCCAGAACGTCGCCCAAAACGGCGTTTGGATCTCGTTTATGCGGATTGCCCCAACCACCCGCTCCGGGGGTCAGAAACGTTACCGTATCGCCTGCATTGACGTTGAGCACATCGATTTTGCCAAGCCTGCGTTCATCAGGACGTCCGCGATTAACGATCAACGCGCCGGGCAGACCTGCCTGGCCACCATAGGAACCCCATGGACGGAACAGCAGGCGCTCCATGCCTCGACCGAGTACATTGGTATCATCGGTCAATGCGCGAAAGGTCAGTTCCATGCCGCACCCGCCGCGCCATTGGCCGGGGCCACCGGAATCCGGACGCAGGCTGTAGTGCAGGATTTCAACGCCGAGCTCGGCTTCGACCGTTTCAACGGGATTGTTGGCGAGATTGGAGATACCGCTGTCTCGACCGTCAACGCCATCGCGACCAAAACGTGCGCCGGTGCCGCCGATCATCGGTTCGATGACCTGTACGCGACGCCCGCCTTTGCCATCTGGTTCCGCCATGACAACGGGAATGACTGTGCCGGATGATGCGGCAGGCATGACATCAGGCAATGCTTTTCCGAAGGCACCGTTCAAAACGTCATTGACGCGAATGGCTGCTGCATGACGGACACCTGTTGCGGCGGGTTCCTGCGGGTTGACCAGACTTCCCTCAGGTGCAGTGATCCGAACCGTATCAAGCAGGCCGACATTTAACGGTGCTGTTGGATCAAGCGTGTTGACCAATGCGAGTACCCTGAGTGTCAGCCATGCATGGGGGCGTCCGCGCGAAGGAATATTCATGGCGGTGGCCACTTGCGGATCAGTTCCGGTGAAATCCAGATGCACTTCTCCGTCTTCGAATGTTACGGTCAGTGCGATGCGAACAGGCAAGTTACCTGCTGCGTCATCATCAAGATAATCCGAAAACGCATAGGAGCCAGCGGGAACCTTGCGCAGAACCGAACGTGCCTTTTCAGCTGCGTAGGTAACAAGATCGGTGCTGGCTGCCGAAACCTCGTCTGCTCCGTGTTGGGCTATCGCCTGTTCGAAGCGACGACGACCGGCAGCAAGAGCTGCCAGCATGGCACGGATATCACCCATATTGGCTTCAGGCGTGCGGCTGTTTGCTTCCAGAAACAGGCGCACTTCGGGTGACATCTCTCCGCGCTTCAACAGCTTGACGGGCGGGATGCGCAAGCCTTCCTGAAAGATTTCGGTATTCATTGGGGAGATGCTGGATGGCACGCGTCCGCCGACATCCGAGCAGTGTACGAAACACCAGCCATAAGCAATCACGCGGCCCTCATGGAAGTAGGGCTCAATCATATGAAGGTCGGGCAGATGTGTGGCGAGACCTTCTGAACGATAGGGATCGTTGGTCAGGATGACGTCGCCGGGTTCGAGTGGTCCCACTGCTTCAATCGTCGGTCCGCATTCAAGGCCCACAAATCCTGAAACACCGATAGAACGCGGATAGGCGAAAAAGCGTCCGTCCAGCCCGGCAAGCGCACAGGCAAAATCCGCAGTTTCCTTGACATAAAGCGTGCGACCGGTGCGCTGAAGTGTCAGGCACATTTCTTCGCTGATAGCTGCAAGCTTGTTGCCGAGAATGGCAAGCGTGACTGGGTTGAGTTTCATTGTGCCAGCCTTTCAAGATGCAGATTTCCGGCTTTGTCGCAGTTGGCTATCCAGCCGGGAAGCAGAATAGTGGTGGTGTCATCCTGCTCGATAATTGCAGGGCCACTGACTTGATCATTTGCCCGGAAACTGTGACGGTCGTAGATATCTGCATCAAGCCATGCACCCTTGTGAAACAAGCGGCGCTTGCCTTTGATGCCCGGTTTGCCGTCACCTGTTGGAAACTCTTGCGCGGCAAGGTCCGGCGTGACGCCAATAACCGCGAGACGGGCTGTCCCCAACTCGACTTCGGCTGCGCTGTCGCGGAAACCATAGATGCGCTCATGTTCGCGGTGAAAAGCTTCGGAAATGGCATGAACGTCGGCATCGACATCATTTAATGCAACGCGCAGTTCATAAGCCTGTCCGACATAACGCATGTCAGCAGCCTTTTCGAAAAGGCGTCCGGTACTTTGCTCGCCTTCCTGATCCAGCCAGTCATTTCCTTCTGCTGCGAGAGCTTCGAATGTCTCAGCAAGCGTTGCTGCGGTTGCTTCATCAAGCTCTCTGCGCAGGCTGCGAACGAAATCACGCCGTAAATCTGCTGCCGCCGCACCCAATGCACAAAACGTTCCCGCTGCCGGGGGGACAACAATTCGGGCGATGCCCACTTCTTCTGCCAGAAGGTTGGCGTGTGTTGGGCCTGCGCCACCAAATGGAACGAGCGCAAAGGATGCCGGATCAAGGCCGCGTGCGGCGAGCGTTTTATAGAGTTCAGTCGCCATGCCCGCTGTGGTGACCGCAAGCGAACCCTGAGCGGCTTCCGCCGCAGCATTTTCATCCTGAAATCCGATGCGATTGCCAATCTGTGCAAGCGCTGCAGCAGCAGGCGCGCTCTCAAGCTGCATACGTCCACCAAGGAAACCGGCTGGATCGATATAGCCAAGCGTCAGATAACAATCGGTGACGGTTGGCTCTGTGCCGCCGCGACCGTAAGAGATGGGGCCGGGCATTGCACCAGCACTGCGAGGGCCGACTTTCAGCACGCCATGGTCATCAACCCATACGATTGAGCCGCCACCTGCACCGATGGCCGAGACATCCACCACAGGCAACACCAGAGGCAGACCGCCAATATCAGTTTTGGTGGCGAGCGCAGCAGAACCATCCTGTGCAACGGCGATGTCTGACGACGTGCCTCCCATGTCGAATGTGATGATTGCGCGCACGCCCGATGTTGCGGCCAAACGTGCGGCTGCCATCACACCGGAGGCCGGTCCGGAGAGGATCGTTTCAACCGGACGTTCCTGTGCAGAGCCGATGCTTAGCGAACCGCCATTAGAGGCTGTGACGAGGATCGGCGCATGAACACCATCGCGAGCAAGGCCCGTTTTCAACCCCTCAAAATAGCGCTGCATCAATGGCTGGATATAGGCGTTGAGACAGGCGATCAGTGTGCGTTCATATTCGCGGATTTCTGGCCAGATCGCTGCGGCGGATGTAATGGAAAGCCCATTCGTCTTGTCCGATATCTTCTGCGCCAGCTCTTTTTCAACCGAAGGATTGGTATAGCCATTGATCAAGACAAGTGCTGCCGCATCGACATCCAGTGTATTTAGCTGTGCTGCAACTTCTTCAAGAGCTGTATCGTCGGGGAGTTGGGTTGTCGTGCCGTTCGCCGAAAGTCTCGCGCCGACTTCGATGATGCGATGGCGTGGCACCAGTGGCTCTTCCTTGCTTGCATGAAAATCAAAGGAAGAGGGCATACGACTGCGCGCGATTTCCAGAATGTCGCGATAACCTTCGCTGACAATGAGTGCGATCTTTGCACCGCGCCGCTGGATTATGGCATTGAGACCGATTGTCGTGCCATGCATAAGCGTGTCGATCTGGTCGGCTCCGAGATCAGCTTTCTTCAGCAATGACTGCAGGCCCACGATCAGCGCCTGAGACGGATCTTCAGGCGTCGATGGTTCCTTGTAATGGATCAGGCTTTTGCGGTCGGGATCGAACAGAACAAAATCGGTAAATGTTCCGCCCACGTCGATGCCGATACGTGCGCCATTCTTCTGCATATTCGGAGCTTTCAGTTCATTCTGGTGTTACGACGACGGCATCCTGCGGGTTCCAGCCGAGTGTGATTTCTTCATTGAGATGATAAGCGAGCTCGCCAAGGCGGCTTTCAGCTTGCCGGTAGATGAATATTTCCCGGCCGAGGGCCAGAACGTCGATCTGATAGGCAGCATAATTTCCGCGGAACACCGCGCCGACTACCCGGCCATTCAACAGGCCATTGCCATCTGAGACCGGCACGATCCTCTCTGGCCTTATAGAAAGTGTTAGCGGCTGTGATGAGGGATACCGGGTGGCGAGGGGAATAGTTACACTTCCCTTGCGTCCGCCGATCAAGAGTGATGAGCCGTCCGGGGATGTCTCACCCTCGAAAATGTTGGAGGCTCCCAGAAATTCGGCAACGAAACGGCTCTGCGGTTTGTCGTAAATTTCCCCGGGCGTTCCAAGCTGAAGAATGCGCCCCTTGTTCATGACTGCGACTTGGTCGGCCATGGAAAGCGCTTCTTCCTGATCGTGTGTGACAAGAAGAGTGGTAATGCCAAGTCGCGCCTGCATGGCACGGATTTCAAACTGCATGCTTTCGCGCAAAGATTTATCGAGTGCGCTCAAAGGCTCATCGAGAAGCAAAACTTTTGGATTGACCACCAGTGAACGTGCAAGCGCCACGCGCTGCTGTTGACCACCCGAAAGCTGCGAGGGAAAAGCGTCGCCACGACCAGACAGCTGGATGAGATCAAGCATCGATTTGATGCGTTCATCGCGTTCTGCTTTTGCGGCACCCTGCATCTTTAGGCCGAAGCCGATATTTTCTGCGACTGTTCTGTGTGGAAACAGGCTGTAATTCTGAAAAACCATGCCGAGACGGCGCCGGTGAGGCGGAAGATTGGTTACATTGGTTCCGCCAATTTGGATCGTGCCTGAATCCGTGCTTTCAAATCCTGCAACCATGCGCAGCGTGGTTGTCTTGCCGCATCCCGAAGGACCGAGCAATGAAACGAGTTTTCCGGCCTCGATGGTCAGATCGAGACAGTCGACAGCAATGTTCGAGCCAAAACGCTTCGTGACGGCCCTAAGCACGAGCGCGCTTGCTCCGTCTTGCGAATGCAAACTCATGAGCACTTCTCGCGATTTGCCCTGTTGCCTGTCAGAAAGATCATGTGCATTTCCAGCATTACAATATATTGTAGCGCTACAATCGACCGTAAAGTCGATTTCGTCAAGGATGAGTTTTCTACAGATATCCTGTTTGTGAGTATAAAAAACCTTGGAAATTAGCATTGATGAGAATAATTTGTGCGCCAAGCCATGAATAACCTTGTTCGCAGCAAAAATATTATAACGATGCAGTCGGTCGCCCAGGCCGCTGGTGTGTCGCCTATGACCGTATCCAATGCATTCCGTTACCCCGAACGGGTGCTGGAGGAAACGCGGTTGCGCGTGTTTCAGGTCGCGGCGGAACTTGGTTATGTTCCGAACCATTCTGCAGGCATTCTTTCGTCCGGGCAAAGTCGGGTCATTGGCGCGGTCATTCCGTCGATGAAGAACTCAAGCTTTTATAAATATGTGCGCGGAATGCAGGATCGCGCCAGCGAGAGCGGTTATGAACTGATACTCAAACTTGCGGAAACCAGGCAGGATGAAACGGCTGCAATTCAGACATTCATCGGTCTGCGCGTCGCCGGTATTTCGCTGGTCGGAAATCAGCATTCCGAGGAAGCCATTGATCTGCTCAGGAAGACCGAGACGCCTGTCGTGGAAGGCTGGGTCACTGACAATGTCCTCGATATGGCGGTTGGCTATTCCATGACAGATGCAACACGGACAATGGCTTGTCTTCTGCTGAAACGCGGTTGCGAGCGTATCGGATTTGTCGGTTATGGTGGCGCGTCTGCGCGTCGATATAGTGATCGTCTCCCAGCTTTTGAGGAGGTTATGGCTGCGGCAGGTCTGGAACATCACCGGGTCTGTATTGTGGATGAGGCCGACGGTTTTGGTGCAGGCCCCAAGGCGCTTGAAGCGCTGCGTCGTATCGATCCCGATATAGATGGTGTAATCTGTCCCACGGATATCGTGGCAGCTGGTGTGATATTCGAATGCACGCGCCTTGGGTGGAAAGTACCGGAGCGTCTTGCTGTGACCGGATGGGGTGACTACGAAATCGCGTCGGAAATAACGCCGGGCCTGTCGACGATCCAGCCGAACGCCTATGAAATGGGTGTAAAGAGCATGGAAATGATTGTTGACCGCGTCTCTGGTGTGACGGCGGCCAATGCGATCATCGATATCGGTTATGATGTCGTGAAGCGCGAGAGTGCTTAAGCACTCAGCCGCTGCCGTTCGTTTATGTGGCGCCTTTTTTGCGGAATGAAGAAGCGTCTATGCCGAGTCGGTTCAATCGGGCGTAGAGACTACGACGCGGTAGCTGTAGCGATTCGGCAGCTTCTCCGACGTCGCCATTCAGGCGTGCAAGTGTGTCTTGCAGAACCTTGGCTTCAAACTGATCCATCTGCTCTGTGAGCGGCAGAGAGCTGGATTCACTGGCTGGATCGTAGCTTAATCCGAGCACCACTTGCTTGGCGAAATTTCGCAACTCGCGTACATTTCCCAACCACTCATCTGCATTGAGCCGGGCCTCTATCGTTGCATTGATGTCCGGACGCGGTTGGCCGAATTGGTTTGCAGCCTCATCGAGAAAATAAGCGAATAAAAGCCCGATATCTTTGCGGCGCTCACGCAAAGGCGGGATGCGAAGCCGCACGGTTTCAAGCCTGTAGAAAAGATCGGATCTGAAGCGTCCAGCATTGACCGAGCCTTCGAGATCTCCTTTGGCAGCAGCGATAACGCGCAGATTGACAGCGCGAGGCTCCCCCGTCATCGACGGCAATTCGCGTTCTTCGACGACACGCAAGAGTTTGCCTTGTAAGCTTGCTGACATGCTGTCGATTTCATCTAAGAAAAGGGTGCCGCGGTCCGCATCGGCTATGCGTCCGCGTTGAATTCTATTGCCGAAAAGCACGTCATCGGCAATCGCGTCGGGGAGTGCTGCACAGTCGATTGCGACAAAGCCGCGAGCATGGCGTGTGCTCCAGCGATGAAGCAGTCGGGCAACAAGTTCCTTTCCGGTGCCAGTTTCGCCTTCGATCAGCACATCTACATCGACACTTGCAAGCTGGCGGATAGTCTCTCGCAATCGCACCATAACGGGTGTTTCCCCCAGCAACGGGAAATCTTGCTCAGCTTCCGCAGCGGCTTTGCGAAGTCTGCGGTTTTCGAGAACCAGACGGCGCATTTCCAATGCCCGACGAACGCTTGAAACCATGTGATCGGCAGAGAAAGGCTTCGCAATAAAGTCGAAGGCACCTTTTTTGAGTGCTGCCACTGCCATGCTGATGTCGCCATGTCCGGTCATGAGGATGACTGGCAACTCGGGGTCGCGTGTCAGCAGCGCTTCCATCACGGCATGACCATCAATGCGTGGCATCCGGATATCTGTGACGACGATCCCGGGAAAGTCGGCACTCAGATTGGCAAGTGCCGATTGTCCATCACCATAGGTCTCTATATCCAGACCAGCGATCTCGAAAGAATCCGCAAGCGCTGTGCGAAATGCCACGTCATCATCGATCAACATGACGCGGAGTGGTTCAGTGCCTGTCATGCTTGTTTTGCTCGCTTTACCGTGGCTGAGAAGGCAGCGCCGCCCAATGGCGAAGGCACGATACGCAACGTGCCTTCGAGTTCTGTCATGATGTCGCGTGCAATACCCAGCCCGAGGCCCAAACCTTCCGGCTTTCCGGTTACAAAGGGGCTAAACACTTCATCGCCCAATGCCTGATCTATGCCGGGTCCATTATCCGCGACAATCAGGGACACAAGTTGTTCCTCTTCTGAGATGAACAAAGCGATGCGCGGTTCAGATTTTTCAGCAACTGCATCAAGCGCATTTTGCAGCAGATTGACCAACACTTGTTCCAGCCGGACGCGATTTGCGAGAACCTGAAAATTGGAACGGTTGGGCATTTCAAGTGTCACACCAGTATTGCGAAAGCGGTCGCCCATCAAAAGAAGCGTGCCTTCGATCAGCTCATCAAGACGGACCGGGGCCAAATCCCGGTGTCCGCGTCGGGCAAAGCGCCGCATTTCCTGCGTGATGGAACCAATACGGGAGGTAAGTTCGATGGAAGTGACCAAATTGGCTGCGACTTTGTCCAGCTTGCCCTTCGCCAGGTGATGTTGTGCATTTTCTGTAAGTGTCTGAATGGTGGCGACGGGTTGGTTGATCTCATGGACAAGACCTGCGGTGATAGACCCCAGTGATGCGAGCCTGTTTGCCTGCCCCAGCTCTTCACGTGCTTCCCGAAAGCGTTTGTCGGCGCGTTCGCGCTCTGCCATTTCAGCGCTGAGTTCGGCGGTGCGTTCTGCAACTGCAGATTCAAGAGCAGCGCGGTCTGCAGCCAGACGTGCCGCGCGCGTTATTCGCCAATAAACCGCACCGGCAATCACGATGAGGACCAGCAATGCCGACACAGTTATAAGTCGTGCCAGATCATGTGCTGCTCGCATTGATGGGGCTACGGGTTCAACATGGAGAAGTCTTAATTCTGTTCCGGCAATCGGCTCGCTCACAGTGAGAAACTTTGCACCGGATGGTCCGCGCATCATGCTTTCAGGCTCGAAAGCATAGTGACTGGGTTGCAAGTCTGCGACGTTGAACTGTCCGCTCTGGCCTATCTTTGTGCGTTCCGCTTCGGAGATTGGTAGAAACGAGCGAAGGTCTTCTGCCTTATCCGTGGATGCCAATATGATGCCACGAGGATCAACGACGAAAGTTTGGCCGGGATCGTTCGACCACGTTTGGACAAGCCGGTGAAACTCAAATTTGACGACTACAACACCAACCGGATTGGCTTCATCGCCAATGCGCCTTGCGAGGAATAGGCCAAAGCGCCTGCTAAGATCGCCTATGGCATAATATTCAGCAGCCCCTGCAGCCATCGCGCCTTGAAAATAAGGACGGTAGCCGTAATTGCGCCCAACGAAACTTTCAGGCGTATTGGCATTGGAAGAAGCAATGACGGTGCCATCGCGTTTGACGACATAAATGATCGGTGAGCCGATCTCATAGGCAAGGAATTTCAACTTTTCGTTTAGTCGTTCTGTAGATTCTCGCGTTTCACCAGCAAGGACGTCGTGAAGGTCGCTATATTCTTTCAGAACAACCGGAAGCAGGCGGAACTTGGCCAGTTCGCTATCGATAAGGCGGGTTTGCTGACGCGCTACAAGCGTCGCATCCTCGCTCAAACGATCAAGTGCACTTGTCTCCGTCCACGACCGTGCAGTCGTCCAGAGGCCTATCGCCAGCAAGAACGCGAGCGCAATCATCAGGATTCTGCTGAGCTGCCGCCGTTTTTTCATTTGTGCAGGATTATGCATTTATTTGAATAATGTCACGCAGATTTTTGCATAAATGGCGTGTTCAGAATGTGTCAAAATCGAGATTCTGCGAGTTAATTCAACAAACTAAAATTTTTAATCCACTGCTCTGGCGGTCGGCAGCCAGGTCCCGCATTTTGGTACCACTTCGAAAATGGGAGTTTCGTAGGGAGGAGCTAATCCGTGCAACCACAAAACCATGTCTTTGTTCTCGCCCAGTTTCTTGAAGGAGATTTGGGTGTTGCGATACAGGCTCAGGAAACTGAAAGTCGGCCTGACTAAGGGGCGCGGATCCAGAAACCAATCAATCAAGCCCATTTCCCAATAGGGGTTTTCGCCTTTTTAAGCCCGTCCTGGGCGCTGTCGCGACAATCCTCAAGGAAATCAGAAACACCCGGAAATATGTGCGGCTACTGACGCGCTCACCACGGGTGAACCTCAAAAATCGTGAGATTTGAAGGAGTGACCGCATGGTCTCAATAACGTCCGAACAGAGTGCTGCGCCGAGCACCAACAGCCGACTGAAATCCATTATTGGCGGATCGACCGGTAATCTCGTCGAATGGTTTGACTGGTACGTGTACGCAGCCTTCACGCTCTATTTCGCACCGCATTTTTTTCCGTCGGAAAGCCAGACCGCGCAACTTTTGAGCGCTGCTGCAGTTTTTGCCGTTGGTTTCATCATGCGCCCGATCGGTGCGTGGATCATGGGCATCTATGCTGATCGCAAGGGCCGTAAGGCAGGTCTGGCGCTGTCCGTGACGCTAATGTGCGCAGGTTCGCTTATTATTGCCCTGACACCCGGCTATGAAACTATTGGCCTTGTTGCCCCGGCGCTTCTGGTTCTTGCACGCCTGATGCAGGGTCTGTCTGTTGGCGGTGAATATGGTGCCAGCGCGACCTATCTATCCGAAATGGCGGGCAAAGCCGTCGCGGCTTCTTTTCGTCTTTCCAGTATGTGACGCTGATCTCCGGCCAGCTTTTGGCAATTCTGCTACTGATCGTGCTTCAGAGCACAATGGAAACTTCTGCTCTTGAATCCTGGGGCTGGCGTATTCCGTTCTTCATCGGTGCATTGCTTGCGGTTGTTGTCTTCTGGCTACGCCGTGGCCTTGCTGAAACCGAGAGCTTCAAGAATGCTAAAACCAAGGACGCCCCGAAGTCTGGCTTCTGGACGCTGATCAAGTATCATCCGAAGGAAACCGCACTGGTCATGCTTCTGACCGCTGGTGGTACGCTCGCCTTCTACGCATACTCAATTTATATGCAGAAGTTCCTGGTCAATACATCTGGCTTCAGCCGCGAAGTGGCGAGTCAGATCAACGCGGTCACTCTGTTCATCTTCATGTGCCTTCAGCCTGTCGCCGGTGCATTATCGGACAAGATTGGCCGCAAGCCGCTGATGATTGCCTTCGGTGCGGCGGGCGTACTGTTTACCTATCCGATCTTTGCGACGCTTGAGCAGACGCGTGACCCATGGGTTGCCGGGATGCTCGTCATGGGTGCTCTGATCATTGTAACTGGTTACACCTCGATCAACGCAGTGGTGAAGGCAGAACTCTTCCCAGCTCATATCCGCGCACTTGGTGTGGCGCTGCCTTACGCTCTTGCGAATACGTTGTTTGGCGGAACTGCGGAATATGTAGCGCTGAGCTTCAAGAATGGTGGTTGGGAGCGTGGCTTCTACTGGTACGTAACCGTCATGATCGGTATTTCACTGATCGTCTATCTTCGGATGCGCGATACCAGCAAAGACAGCATGATCAAGGAAGACTAATCGACACAAATACCGGGCTATTAGCCCGGTATTTTTTATTCCGCTTCCGCTCTTTTGCTGCCAAAAGGAGGGGACTTTTCTGAAATCGTTTGGGCTGCATTCTGAATGAGCGGCCCAAAACTTTCGCTGAAGCCTTCGGCCGTCCATTCCTGAAGGCTGCCTGCTACATGGATTGCGCCGACAGGGGCGCCCCTCCAATCAAGAATCGGAGCGCCAATAGCAACTTCATGATTGAGAAGCTGCTTGCACAATAGGGAGTGTCCGCGTTCACGCGCTGCGCGAACATGCTCCATCACCCCTTCCAGATCGCGGACAGTGTGCTGTGTGAATGGTGTCATATCCGACCGGTTAACGATGTCGGCAATTGTGTTGTCAGGCAGCCGCGAGAGAATGGCCACACCACCCGCCGTGCAATAAGTGGGAACTGCATTCCCGACGATGGTCGCACTGAAAACTTCGTGTTTTGACGGCATACGCAGGGCGTAAATTACGCGAACATCGTCAAAAAGAGACAGATCAACACGCTCGCTGACCCGGCGCCGGAGTTCCAGCATGACCGGATTTGCGCGCTGCAACATGGGGTTGAGCCGCAACAAATCGTAAGTCATGTCGAGAATACGCAAGCCCGGCAGATAACCACGATCTTCAGGGTCGCGTGCCAGCATATTCAACTTCAGAAGCGAATGAACAATGCGCTGGGCAGCGCTGCGATCAATGCCTGCTGCGGTTGCAACCTGACTGAGCGACAAGGGATGTCGCGCGCTTTGAAATGCAGACATGACTGCAACCGTTCGTGCGACCGAGCGCAAAAACAACGGGTCATCCTTGAAAGCTTCCGCTTCATCCGGATCGAAAGTGGATATGCCGCGCAGGTCTCGAAATGTGTTCATGGGAAAAAGCTTTAATCCAGATTCAAGGATTGACAAGGATCAAAATTGGTCCCTATCATAAAAAATCAATATAGATGTATCGCTGACAGATACACATCACAGCCCGAGGGGGCAAATCAGAAAAATGGGAGTACGCTCGTGTCAAAACGCGTGGCTGTAGCTGGCTTTTTGCATGAAACAAACACGTTTGCTGCCGCTCCTGCAACCATGGCAGCATTCGTTCAGGGCGGCGGATATATCCCGCTTTCGCGTGGTGAAGCGATTATCGAGAATGCTCAAAACGTCAATCTGGGCATTGCTGGTGCACTCAAGTTCGCACAGGAAGCCGGTTGGGAAATCGTGCCGATCCTGTGGGCCGGCGCTATTCCCTCTGCTCCGGTCACCAAAGACGCTTACGAGGCAATCGTCTCCGAGATTGTTGAAGGGTTGAAGGATTGCGGTCCGCTTGACGGCATTTTTATCGACCTGCATGGCGCGATGGTTGCCGAACATGTGGACGATGGCGAAGGCGAACTTCTTGAGCGCGTGCGTGCGGTTCGTGCAAGTGAGCCGTTGGCGGTAGCGCTTGACCTGCATGGCAACATCACGCGTCGTATGTTCGATCATGCCGATGTGATGGTCGGTTTCCGCACTTATCCGCATGTCGATATGGCCGAGACCGGCTATCGGTCAGCTAAAGCCTTACAGGCATTAATGGGCAAGTCCGATGGCTGGCACAAGGCGATGCGGCAGGGTGATTATCTCATTCCTATCGCATGGCAATGCACGGATGAGGAACCGGCCAAAGGCCTGTATGGCATGACGGTGGATGTGCCGGAAGATGTGCTGACAGCTTCTCTTTCATGGGCTTTCCGCTGCCGATTTCGCGGAATGCGGTCCTTCAGTCTTTGCTTACGGGTGGGATAAGCAAGCGGTCGAGAATTGTGCAGATGATATCATGGCGGCACTTTCTGCAGCCGAGCAGTCTTTCGCAGGTGTCTCTTATCAACCAGAAGAAGGGGTTGAGAAGGCAATCGAGCTGGCACGAGATGCTTCTCGTCCTATCATCATTGCTGATACACAAGACAATCCCGGGGCAGGCGGCAGTTCGGATACGACCGGGATGCTTCGTGCGCTTATTGCCTGCGATGCAAAACGTGCGGCGATTGGCTGTATCCACGATCCTGAAGCGGCAAACATTGCACATCAGGCAGGCGAGGGTGCGGAGATTGAAATCTCCCTTGGCGGCAAGTCGGGAATTGATGACGATCAGCCATTCACGGCTACGTTCACCGTAGAAAAACTCTCCGACGGCAAGGCCCATGCGACGGGACCTTATTACGGTGGCACCTGGTTAAACATGGGGCCATCTGCCTGCCTGCGTCTTGGCGGGACACGTGTCGTTGTAACAACCAATCTCGCGCAGATGGCCGATCGCGCGCTCTATCGGATGGTTGGTATTGAACCGGAACAGCAAGCCATTCTGGTCAATAAGAGCTCAGTACATTTCCGGGCCGACTTCGCCCCTATTGCTGAAAAGCTCCTTGTTTGCACAGCCCCCGGTGCAATGCCGCTCAGCCCGGCACAATTGTCATGGAAGCACTTGCGCTCAGGTATCCGGCTTGAGCCGTTGGGAGAAGAATTCAAATAAAACAATAATAACAACCTTCAGAGGAACCAAGTAGATGCAGTTTTTCAAATCAACACAGCCTGGCCCCATCCTCCGCAAACTGAAATATGGGATAGCTGTTTCCCTGATTGCGCTTGGCGCAGGCAATGCATGGGCGGAAACAACGCTCACTGCAGTCATGCATTCCGATTTGCGTATTCTCGATCCGATCATCACCACCGCACATATCACGCGTGATCATGGATATATGATCTATGACGTGCTGATTGCTGTTGATGAAAATTTCAAACCACAGCCACAGATGGCAGATTGGACCGTTTCGGATGACGGTAAGACTTACATTCACGCTACGCGATGGTTTGAAATTCCATGATGGCGCACCGGTAACGGCTGCAGATGCGGTGGCTTCACTTGAACGCTGGGCCAAGCGCGATGCCGGTGGCCAGCTTATCATGGATATCACAGATTCTCTGAAGGCCACTGACGACAAGACCCTTGTCTGGACATTAAAAGAACCGTTCGCTCCCTTCCTCGATACGCTTTCCAAGCAGGCAGCTTTGCCTCCGTTCATTATGCCAGCGCGGATTGCAGCAACGCCCGCTGATACTGCGATTACCGAACATATCGGCTCTGGCCCGTTCAAGTTGGTACCGGCAGAATTCCAGCCCGGCGTTGGCGTCAGCTATCTCAAGAATGAAGATTATGTACCGCGCAGCGAGCCTGCCAGCTGGATGGCAGGTGGTAAGGTTGTCAATGTCGATAAGGTGCGCTGGGTTACAATGACCGACGCCCAAACCGCTGTGAATGCGCTGACAAGCGGTGAAATCGACTATGTCGAACAGATCCCGGTCGATCTCGTGCCGCTGTTTGATGGCGATGATTCCGTTGTTCTGGAACAGCGCGATCCGCTTGGCTATCAGACAATGGGACGCCTCAATTTCAAGCATCCACCTTTCGACAATCCTGACATTCGCCGTGCCGCCTTCCTTACCATGTCGCAGGAACCAGTGCTTGCAGCGCTGATGGCTGATCCGAATTACTACAAGGTTTGCGGTGCGATTTTCGGCTGCGGCACGCCCAATGCTACCAATGTCGGCGCGGAAAGTATCATCGCGCAGGGCAATGTTGAAGAGGCAAAGGAACTGCTCAAAAAGGCTGGTTATGATGGCAAGCCGGTTGTGTTGATGCAGCCGACCGATGTTACCAGTCTGTCGCCTCAGCCAGTCGTTGCAGCACAGCAACTCCGCGCTGCCGGATTCACCGTCGACATGCAGCCGATGGACTGGCAGACGCTCGTCGGTCGTCGTGCGTCAAAAGATGAGCCTTCAAAGGGCGGCTGGAATATTTTCTTCACGAATTGGCAGATTCCAGAAATCGCGACACCGCTTAATTCAGTGATGCTGAATGGCCGCGGCGATCAGGGTTGGTTCGGCTGGCCGAAGGACGACAAGATCGAAGAGTTGAAAAAGGAATATATCGCCGCCAAGACGCCTGAAGAGCAGAAGGCCGTTGTCGAAAAGATACAGGCTCATACGTTGGAGAACGTGCTCTACATTCCGCTTGGTGAATATAACCCACCACAGGCACGCCGCTCCAATGTCATTGATATGCTCGGCTCACCCGTTCCCGTTTTCTGGAACGTGAAAAAGACCGAAGAATAATCTGCCCGCCGCTATCGCGTTCAGTGCGGTAGCGCCCAGTTCAACGCGGAGTCGGTTTTGTACCGGTTCCGCCTCAAGCGGGACGCGCATATGGCTGTCTATCTGTTAAAACGTATCTTTGCGCTCGTGCCGGTGCTGCTGCTGGTATCGGTATTTGTGTTCCTCCTCCTCAGACTGACGCCGGGTGATCCGGCAGCAATTCTGGCAGGCGATGCCGCGACCACCGAACAGCTCGAACGCATCCGCGAGGCAATGGGCCTTAATGAGCCGATCCTCACTCAGTATTTTACCTGGATGGGCAAGATATTGCAGGGTGATCTCGGTGTTTCGCTGATTTCCGGCGTTCCAGTGCTCGATATGGTTTCACAACGTATCGGCCCGACGATTTCGATCGCTGTTCTCACCATTATCATTGCAGTTCTCGCTGCAATTCCGATGGGTGTGATCGCCGCCTGGCGTCATCGTTCATGGATCGACTATCTCGTCATGAGCTTTTCGGTTCTGGGTTTCTCCGTTCCGGTCTTTTTGGTCGGCTATGTTTTGCTGCTCATTTTTTCGGTTAATCTGGGCTGGCTTCCAGTGCAGGGTTTCAAGCCGATTTCATCGGGCTTTGGCGGCTTTATGGAGCGCGCAATATTGCCCGCGCTGACACTGGCTTCGATCTACATCGCACTCATTGCTCGCATGACTCGCGCAGCAATGCTGGATGTTCTGGGCGAAGACTATATTCGCACAGCACGTGCGAAAGGTGTCAGTGATCGCCGTCTTCTGTTCGTCCATGCGCTGAAAAATGCTGCTGTGCCGGTCGTAACTATTGTCGGCACCGGCTTCGCATTGCTGATTTCTGGCGTGGTCGTGACGGAGAGCATCTTCAATATTCCCGGAATTGGCCGCCTGACGGTCGATGCTGTGCTGGCGCGCGATTATCCGGTCATCCAGGCCATGATCCTTCTGACGAGTGCACTCTATGTTTTCGTCAACCTTCTGATTGACCTTTCCTACACACTGTTCGACCCAAGGATACGCTATTGATGCGCTCAGAACCGACATCGGCAGGCATGCACTGGATGCTCCGTCTGTTCTCGCTGCCGCGCGTTACACGTGTTGGTATCGGGCCAATGATTGCCGCTTTTCTTCTCGCCGCAATCCTCCTCCTAACCCTTGTTTCCCCCTGGATCGCTCCCCACGATCCGCTGGCAATGAATCCACTGATGCGGCTGAAGCCGCCTTCCGATGAATACCTGCTCGGAACAGATAATTATGGCCGCGATCTCTTCTCGCGCATGATCCTTGGGGGGCGCATCTCGCTGCTGATCGGATTGTTTGCTGCGGCTGCTTCAATTGGCGTCGGTGTGTTTATCGGGTTGATTGCCGGCTTTTTCCGCACGGCCGATGCAATCATCATGCGCATGATGGATGCCTTGATGGCGATGCCATCGATCCTGATCGCTATCGCGCTGGTTGCGTTGAATGGGCCTTCTATTGGCTCAGTGATTGTCGCCATCACCATCCCGGAGATCCCGCGCGTGGTGCGCCTTGTGCGTTCTGTCATCCTGACTGCGCGTGAAGAGCCTTATGTGGAAGCGGCACTGGCGCTAGGTTCAAGCACACCGAAGATCCTGTTCCGGCATCTTCTTCCTAATACGATGGCACCGCTCATCGTGCAGGGCACTTATATTGTCGCTTCTGCGATCCTCACGGAAGCGATCCTGTCGTTCCTGGGTGCTGGCATCAGCACGGAAATTCCAACCTGGGGGAACATCATGGCTGAAGGCCGTCAGTTCTTCCGCATCAAGCCATCGATCGTGCTCTGGCCGGGCCTGTTGCTGACGCTTTGCGTTCTGTCGATCAATCTGCTGGGCGACGCTGCACGCGACACACTCGACCCACGTCTGAAAAAGCGGGAGGGCTGATATGGAACTGCGTAATCGTGATTTTACACATGAGTCCGTCGTTCTGGAAGTGGAAAACCTTGTGGTGGCGCTTCCCGGTGGTACACCCGTGCTTCGCAGCGTGAGCTTTGATATTCGCAAAGGCGAGACGGTCTGTCTCGTAGGCGAATCCGGCTCAGGAAAGTCGGTGACGTCGCTCACAGCCATGGGACTTTTGCCGAAAGATGCCCTGCTGGTCAAATCAGGTGCAATAAGGCTGGATGACACTGATTTGCTCAAGCTTTCACCCTCTGACATGAAAAGATGCGCTACGCGCATCTCCATGATCTTTCAGGAGCCGATGACTGCGCTCAATCCGGTTATGCGGGTAGGTGAACAGATCACAGAGGTTCTGGACGTTCACACCAGCCTTTCGGCAGAGGCCAAGCGCGCTAAAGTTATCAACATCATGGAGCAGGTGCATCTGCCGGATGTGGAGCGCATTTATCAAAGCTACCCGCATCAGCTTTCGGGCGGTCAGCGTCAACGCATCATGATCGCCATGGCGCTCATTCTTGAGCCTGTGGTGCTGATCGCTGATGAGCCAACTACGGCACTCGATGTGACGACACAGAAGCAAATCCTGTCGCTGATTGCGGAATTGCAGGAAAAGCACGGCACTGCGGTTTTGTTTATCACGCACGATATGGGGGTGGTGGCGGAAATCGCTGACCGTGTCTGTGTTATGCGTCATGGTGAAATCCTGGAGCGCGGAACAATCCGGGACGTTCTGTCGTCACCGCAGCAGCAATATACCAAGGACCTGTTGGGCTCTGTTCCCAGCCTCGTTCCGCGTCTGGCGCGTGAGCCGCAGGGAAGTGAAGCTGTGATCCGCGTTCGCGATCTTGGCATGACCTATCGCAGTGGCGGGATTTTCAGCGCAAAGCCGGGAGTCCATGCCTCTCGCGAGGTGAACTTCGAGCTTCAGCCGGGGCGTACACTCGGTATTGTAGGGGAATCCGGTTCGGGTAAAACTACCGTTGCCCGCTCAATCATGCGGTTGATCGAGCCCACAGAAGGTGAGATCGTCGTGGACGGACGAGACATCGCACATCTCGGAAAACGCGAGATGAAGCCGTTTCGCAAGAAGCTTCAGGTCGTGTTTCAGGACCCGTTTCGGTCATTGAATCCGCGCTGGACGATTGAGCAAAGCCTGACAGAAGGGCCACTTAATTACGGCGTCCCTTATGACGAGGCAGTAGCGGAAGCGAAACGCTTGTTGAAGATCGTCTCGTTGCCCGAAGATGCCCTGAAACGCTATCCGCATCAGTTTTCAGGTGGTCAGCGCCAGCGTATTGCCATCGCGCGCGCGGTCGCGCTCAGACCCGATATTCTGGTGGCCGACGAGGCCGTCTCTGCGCTTGATGTTTCGGTTCAGGCGCAGGTTCTCAATCTGCTTGCCGAGCTGCAGCGTGATACCGGCATCGCTATCATCTTCATCACGCACGACCTGCGTGTTGCCGCACAGATTTGCGATGAAGTGCTGGTGATGAAACGCGGACAAGTGGTTGAGCAAGGCGATGCCGCCGACGTGCTTGGTAATCCATCGCATGAATATACGCGATCATTGATTGAAGCGGCTCCCGGCCGTTTCTGGGACTTTGCGGCTGGACGTCCTGCCGCCTGATCGAAGGGCCGCACGCTGCGGCCCCGGTTATCTTCAATGTTTCAAACAGGAATGAAATCATGCCCGTCATACCGTTTATTGAGGAGAAAGCCGGCGAGATGCGCGCGGTTTTCGAAGACCTTCATCGTCATCCGGAAATCGGTTTCGAGGAGCAACATGCTTCCGGTGTCGTTGCGTCATTACTGGAAAAATGGGGCTTCGATGAAGTCCATACCGGCATTGCGAAGACTGGTGTTGTCGGCATATTGAGAGGTCAAAACGCGGGTAACCGCCGTGTTGGTCTGCGGGCCGATATGGATGCGCTGCCGATTGATGAGATTTCCGGTGTTCCTTATACATCGCAAAATCCGGGCCGAATGCATGCCTGTGGCCATGATGGCCATACGACCATGTTGCTGGGCGCTGCGCAGTATCTTGCGGCGACACGCAACTTCGAAGGGACCGCGGTTTTCGTCTTCCAACCAGCTGAGGAAGGTCTGGGCGGCGCGCGCGGCATGATTGCGGAGGGCCTGTTCGAGCGCTTTCCTTGCGATGAAATCTACGGGATGCACAATCAGCCGCTGGGCACTCTAGGCAAAGCTGTCATTCGTAAGGGTGCTGCCATGGCCGGTGCCAGCTTCTTCGATATCAAGTTGACAGGTAAAGGCAGTCACGCCGCCCAGCCGCACAATGCCCGTGATGTGCTGGTGATCGGTGCCGATCTGGTCGGGCAATTGCAGACCATCGTGTCGCGCAATATTCCGGCAACCGATTCCTGTGTTGTGTCCTGCACGCAGTTTCATACTGGAAGCGCGTATAACATCGTCCCGGAAGTGGCGACTATCACCGGCACAATTCGTTATTTCGAGCAGCGTGTCTGCGATCTTGCAGAAAGCCGTCTGCGCGAAATTTGCGCAGGTGTGGGTGCAGGTTATGGCATCAAAGTTGATGTCGAGCTGCGTAATGTTTTCGATGTCTTGCGCAATGATAGCGAGCTGTCCGATGCCTATATTGCGGCTGCGCGCGATGTGTTGGGTGAGGAAAATGTAACCGACGACTGCCCGGCTTTTATGGGCAGTGAGGATTTTGCCGACATGCTGGCGCGTGTGCCCGGTGCATACATCAATGTGCTGCATGGCGGCAAAGCAGCCTTGCACAATCCTGCCTTTGTACTCGAACCGGAAACGCTGCCAATTGGCGCGTCTATCTATGCCCGGATCGTAGAAACTCGCCTGCCAGTAAACAAGGATCTCGCAGCATGAGCGCGCATGAATTGCCATTTGATCTCGATGATATGATCGCGCGTCTGCGCCCATGGATCGAAACGGAAAGTCCCACATTTGATGCGGATGCGGTTAATCGCATGGTCGATGCAGCCGCCTATGACTTTGCGGCTGCAGGCGCCAGCATTGAGTTTATTCCGGGACGTATGGGCTTTGGTGGCTCACTGCGTGCGCGTTTCCCGCACAAAGATCAGGGCAAGCCCGGCATTCTGGTGTCCGGCCATCTTGATACGGTTCATCCACTTGGCGTGATCGATATCAATCCGTATCGTCGCGAGGGTGGAAAGATTTACGGCCCAGGCATTCAGGATATGAAGGGTGGTAACTTCGTTGCCCTTGAAGCCATGCGACAGATTGCAAGAAGTGGGCTTGTGACCAAGCTTCCAGTTACATTTCTGCTGACACCAGATGAAGAAGTGGGAACGCCTTCGACGCGTGATCTGATCGAGCAGGAAGCACTCAAGAACAAATATGTACTGGTGCCAGAACCTGCGCGCCGTGATGGTGGTGCTGTTGTCGGACGTTATGCGATTGCGCGTTATAATCTTGAGACAGTTGGCAAACCAAGCCATGCGGGCTGGTTGCTGAAGGAAGGTCGTTCTGCAATCCGACGTATGGCTGAAAAGATTATTGAAATTGAAGCGCTCACAACCGATGACTGCACTTTCTCGGTAGGCGTTATTCAGGCCGGGCAGTGGGTCAATTGCGTTTCGTCCAGTTGTAATGCGGAAGCGCTCAGTATGGCCAAAACCCAGAAAGATCTGGAAGACGGCGTTGCACGGATCATGGCTCTTGCGGGAACCAAAGATGATGTCGAGCTGATCGTCACGCGTGGCGTAACACGACCTGTTTGGGAGCCGGGACAACCACAGGATTTGAAGCTTTTCAACTTAGCCAACGAGATCGCAAAAGAGATCGGCTTTACCATGACGGCTCAGAGTTCGGGTGGCGGGTCGGATGGTAACTTTACCGGCGCGCTTGGTGTCCCGACGCTCGATTCCATCGGTGTGCGTGGTGAAGGACTGCATACATTGGGCGAGCATATTTTCGAGGATAGTCTGGTTGAACGTGCCCGTCTTCATGCGGGTCTGTTTCTCTCACTGGAATAACAACCAGAGGTGCGGCCATGGCCGATGCTACAAGATTAACTGCAACCCGCGTACCGGGCTTGCAGAACGATGTCGCGATCAATGTGGATCAGTGGGGGGTTGCCCATATCAGAGCGGAGAACCTGCACGATCTGTTTTTCGCGCAAGGTTGGAACGCTGCGCGTGATCGTCTCTGGCAGATCGATATTGCCCGCAAGCGCGGGCTTGGTCTGTTGGCGCGGGATTTTGGTCCCGGCTATCTTGAGCAGGACAGGGCCGCTCGATTGCTTCTTTATCGCGGTGATATGGCACCGGAATGGAAAGCATATGGGGCGGATTCCGAGGAAATCTGTACCGCTTTTGCTAAAGGCATCAACGCCTATGTTGACGCCTGCAATTCAGGAGAGATAGCACTTCCACCTGAGTTTACGCTGCTCGGTCACAAGCCAGATCGATGGGTGGCGGAAGATGTGGTGCGCGTGCGCACCCATTCGCTGACACGCAATGCATCGTCCGAGCTACTCCGTTCCAAGATTATGGCAATCGCGGGTGTGGAGCTTGGTGCACAGCTTGATTTGCTGCGCAAGGAATTATCGCATGGCGTGATCCCAAAGCCGGTTGAGGGTTTCGACCCGAGTATCATGACCGACAGGGTGTTGCGTGATTTTCAGCTTGCTGTCAGTCCCGCAACCTTTTCGAAGGAACGTCTAGCTGCAACGTTGGATGAAGCTGATCAATGGACCACAATCACTTTATCCGGCGAGATTGTTCGAGCCTCTTTTGAAGAAGGCTCAAACAATTGGGCGATATCAGCGGAAAAGGCGACAACCGGTCGCCCTATATTGGCGCTTGATCCGCATCGCACACATGTTTTGCCTTCGATCCGTTGTGTGGTTCACCTGGCCATGCCGGGTCTTGACGTGGCCGGTGCGGGCGAACCCATGGTGCCCGGAATATCCATGGGGCATAACGGAACCGCCGCCTTCGGTCTCACGATTTTTGGCGCGGATCAGGAAGATATTTATGTCTATCAGACAAAGGCGGGAGACACTGATCAGTATGCCTATCAAGGTGATTGGGAGACCGTTAAAACGATAACGGAGACAATTCCCGTCAAAGGATATCCTGATCAGAAAGTCGAGCTGAAGTTCTCACGCCATGGACCAATCCTCTATGAGGATAAGGAGAACAATCGCGCATTCGGATTGAGAACTGTCTGGATGGATGCAGGCATGGCGCCATATATGGCGAGCCTGTCTGTGATGAGAGCGAAGAACTATGCTGACTATGCAAGTGCGCTGGAAGGCTGGGGTTGCCCTTCCGTCAATCACATCTATGCTGATACAACGAACACGATTGCATGGAAGCCATCGGGTGCCACACCTGTTCGGAACAATTGGGATGGTCTTTTACCTGTTCCCGGTGATGGACGCTACGAATGGCAAGGTTATCTGTCACCAGAAACAGGGCCGTATGAAATCAATCCATCGCGGGGCTTTGTAGCGACGGCCAACGCCATGAATGTGCCGTATGATTGGACTGCCTCGAACCCAGCTATCGGTTATGAGTGGCTGGATAGCAGTCGTCATGACAGGCTCCACAGCGAATTGTCCCGCCAAGAACCCATTTCGCTTGAAGATTGTGCACGACTGCAATGCTCAACATTTTCACCAATCGCTGCCCGCGTATTGAAGTGTCTGAGGGCGTTGCCTGTTCACGACAATGAAATCGAAGCTTGGAAGCTTCTTCAGAATTGGGACGGCAACTTGTCTGCGGACTCTGCAGCTGCCGCCCTTCTCGAGATATGGTTCAGCAAACATCTTGGTCTGCTTGCAGCAACGTCTCAGGGGGCTGTTCCCGGGGTTATGCCGCTGCTGGTGCCATTTGATGCACCAAGCATTGCTTCATGGTTAGAAAACTCCGCCCAGACAGCCGAACATATGGATGCCGTTCTCCAAAGCCTCGCTGATGCATGGGCGGAGTGTGTTTCATTGATGGGAACAGATGCGGAGAAATGGACATGGGGAAGCATTCATAAGCTTACGCTTCGTCATCCCCTTCAGTCACTGACAGACAACAATTGGTCGTTAGAACCCATCGCTTTAGGTGGCAGCAGCTCAACACTCAATTACGCCAATTATCGATTGAGTGATTTCTCGGTTGTCGTGGGACCTTCGGTGCGAATGATTATCGATGTTGGAGCTTGGGACAACAGCCTGTTTGTCAACAATCCGGGCCAATCGGGATCGCCATTGTCGCGGCATTATTCCGATCTTCTGGAGAACTGGCACGAAGGGAAATATGTTCCGCTGGTCTATTCGAAAGAGCGTATTGATGATGCGACGGTCATGAGAATAATGTTGAGTGCGGGCTGAGGAAGTCCGCCTCTCAATAGGATTATTTCATCGTAATGACGACATAGGTCGGATAGACCTCGACGAAAATCAATGGTGTCGCGTTGATGATTGTCGCCTGATCGATTGGTGAAATGCGGACATTGGCAAGCATGTTCTCGAGCTTGGCGCGGTTGTCCTTACTGCTGAAGAATTTGTCTTTTTCATCTTCTGCATCGACTTTGCCAAACTGGTGGACGTTGGCGCGGTCCTGTCTGACAATGCCCGCTACTTTGGTGAGGCGTTGACCGGATGAGCTGTAATGATCGCGCTCGCTTAAACGGGCGTAATAGGTGTCGATTGGTTTCTCAGCGGCTGTCGCCGTTCCTGTAGTCGCCAGCACCATCGCTGCCATCATAGTCGAGCGCATGATATCTCCTTATATCCACCCCAACCACTAGCAGTTTCAGGCGAGTTATTCAGTCTGTTCCTGGCGTTTTACCCGATTTTTTATTGCAATGTAGCAATGGGAGAGTAATCAGCGTCATGACGCATTGTTGCAGGTCAGTTTATTTAGCAACATGACTGAATTTCTGGTTGTCAAAAACTCAGTCGCATTTTTCTGTACGCTATCATCCTGGATTTACAAATTACGTTTCGCCACCGTCTGGCGCTCAATGAGTTTGAAGCCGACATCAACGAGTGAAGATGATACAGGACGTTCATCTGCATCACCTTTTTTCGAAAAGATTGAGCAGTAATTCTCCAGTTTTCACTCCAATTCCAATCGCGTCGACACGTATTGTTGTTATCGCAGGAACCGATTGGCGTGCGATATCGAAGTCACCAAAACCCATCAACGACAATTGCTCGGGCACTTTAATGCCACGACGATGGCATTCCATCAGAGCACCGAAGGCAGAAATATCTGACACGGCAAACACGGCTTCGACATCGGGTGCGCGTTCCAGCAATGTGGAGATGGTGCGCGCACCGTGATCATGCGAAACAGGAGCGGTTCCTTCGCGCACGATCAGTTCATCACTCACCCCCCGCTTCGCGTAGTACTGAGGTAAAGCCCATTAACCGGCTTTCACCACGCAAGTCGATAGCATCGGCGTCAGTGCGTGAACCGAGCGCGCCAATGCGCCGATGTCCGAGCGATAAGAGATATCGTGCGGCAGCGCGTCCAACCTCATAGTTGGAAAATCCGACCGAATGATCAATCGGCTTGTCAGGCTTACCCCATATTTCAACAATCGGAATATCGGCACGCAGCAGCATTTCAGTGGCAGCTTTTGTATGAACTGTTCCCGCGACTACAATCGCATCAGGGCGCCGCTCAAGCATGGCTCGAATAATGCGCTCTTCTTCCTCCAACTTATACATCGTGAAGCCGATCAGCAGTTGATAGCCTTTCGGCCGTAAGGATTCTGCCAGTCCTTGTGCAGTATCGGCGAAGTTCGAGTTCGTCAGGGTTGGCAGAATAGCCGTGATGAAGTTGGTGCGCCGGGAAGAGAGGCTGCCAGCAACACGATCTGGTACGTAACTCAGCTGCTCGATGGCTTCCATTACCCGCTTGCGGGTGGCTTCAGACACCAGATCCGGGTCTGCGAGAACGCGAGACACAGTCATTTGCGATACGCCCGCGAGGCGGGATACGTCTCGCATGGTTGCTTTTCTGGCGGGCGAGGTGATCATGCAAAGTCCTGTTTGATCGGTTGGTTTATCACACGGTCTGGGCCGTGTCGGTTGTTGGTATCTGCTCATAGACGACATGGTAGAAACGGCCGTCAAACATTTCCATCATTCGGTCTGTGATGACGCGCCCCTCAAGCCGTACCGGCGAAGCCAAGGCTTCCTCGACCGCCGCCATCGACGGATAATCTATTTCCTGCACCATGGCGATAGACGGCGAACCGGGGTCCACATTCAACATGCGCATGACCCGCACGGCTTGTGCGTTTGGCATGCGCTTCCAGACTGGAAGCAACTGTTCTTTCACGATGCGAAAGAATTCTTCCTCGCGCCCGGGATGGATCGTGCCTTCAAAAATTGCTGAACGTGTATGCATGATGGGTTCCCTAGTGTCCGTTTTTGTGTTGCAATGATATCGATAACATGCACTATTGCAAGCAACAAGAATGGGAATGAATTACTTCACAACCGGTATTTGGATTTTGGTGCTGATATTCAGCTCAATCAAACTATCAGAAGCATTTTACCCGCTGTCGCTGTGGAAGGGGAGCTTGATATCGCATACGATTTAAGGGGTGCAATCTCGTGAATTGACGATGTTATCGAAAACATCGATCAATAACATAAGAGCGAATGTCAACGTATAACGATGATGTCTTGTTTTCATTCAGGGAGGATTGAGTGAAGGCGGGAAACTGGAGGAGAAATCATGCGTATTCTGAAAACAATTCGTAATTTAGCCATCGGTTTAACAATGGCTGGTATGTTCGGCATGGCCGATGCCCATGCTGTATCCATTAGTGATATTACGGCTCGTGGTACGGTCAAGATTGGCGTGCTGACAGGTGCCCCGCCAATGGGTATGGTTGATGAAAAGGGTAATCCAACTGGCTACGACGTCGATGTCGCCAATCTGTTGGGTACATATCTCAATTTGCCTGTGGAACTTGTCCCATTGACGCCGCCGGCACGTATTCCTGCGCTGCAAACCGGCAAGGTCGACTTCCTCGTTGCGACGCTTTCTCCGACGGGTGAGCGCGCGAAAACGGTGATGTTCACGCAGCCATATAATGCCTTTAATATGGACATCATTTCCGGCCCAGACCAGAACCTTACCAAGCTTGAAGATCTGGCTGGCAAGCGCGTGTCGGTGAACCGTGGTTCGACGCAGGAAACAGCACTCCGCAAAGCCGCGATCCAGGGTCTCGAAATTGTTGTTTACGAAGACGACTCGACAAGCGCACAGGCATTGATTGCCGGACAGGTGGATGCTGTGGCATTGCCTTCAACGGTTGGCGAAGCGATCATCAAGCAGCGCCCTGAAGCAGGGTTAAAGGTTGGCTTTACCTTCTTCCAGCAGGGTAATTCCATGGCGACCAAGCTTGAAGATTTCGAGTTGCGTCAGTGGCTGAATACGGCCATTTATCTGATGAAGATTTCTGGCGATCTGGACAAGATTGCGGTGAAATGGACAGGCCGTCCGATGCCTGACCTGCCATCGTTCTGATTGTTTCACCGTCGGTGCCTCAATGCACCGACGGATTTCTTCACATCGTTGCATAAAAGAATCCGCACAAGCGCTGTTATTCAGCGGGAGGCCGGACCATGTCCTACACTTTTCAGTTCGGGGTCATTGCCCAGTATCAGGATGCCCTGCTGGCAGGCATTTGGCTGACAATCAAACTGTCAATCATGTCTATCGTCTTGGGTTGCGCGGGTGGCGTTTTGTTCGCCTCGCTGCGGTCGATGAACAGCGGAATAATTCGTTTTCTGATTGATGCCTATGTCGAGATCATCCGCAATACACCGTTTCTGGTGCAATTGTTCATCATCTATTTCGGGCTGCCTGCCATAGGCTTCCGTGTGGGTGCCGAAGTTGCGGCCCTCATTGGCATGACAATTAATCTCACAGCCTATTCTACGGAAATCATCCGCTCAGGTATTGAGGCTGTCCATAAATCGCAGATTGAGGCAGGTGAGGCACTCGGTTTCACTCGGCTTCAGATTTACCGTCATGTGATCATTCTGCCGGCTTTGGCAAAGGTCTATCCGGCCTTATGCAGCCAGTTCGTGTTGATGATGCTCGCATCCAGCGTTTGCTCTGTTATTTCAACGCAGGAGCTGGCCGCATCTGCCGCCTTCGTTGAATCCCAAACCTATCGTTCATTCGAGGTCTATATCGTCGTGACCCTGATTTATCTGGGACTGGCATTGTGCTTGCGCGCTGTCCTTGCACTGGTCGGGCTTTGGCTGTTTGGTCGCCGTGTTGCCCGCCGCACTGTAGTAGCAATTCCGGAGGCGTCAGCATGACTTTTCGCAGCTTCGGACCAGACGAATTTCTGTTTCTGCTTACGGGCTTGCAGTGGACGGTACTATTGACTGCTATCGCATTGATCGGCGGCGGCATTGCCGGGTTTTTGATCGCGCTAGCCCGTGTTTCTACGATCAAATGGCTGCGTGTGGTCGCTGGCACTTATATCCAGATCATTCAGGGTATCCCCGTGCTGATGATCCTGTTTCTCTCTTACTATGGTTTGAGCCTCGCAGGATTTGATCTGCATCCGCTGATTGCCGCCGGGGCATCGATGTCGATATATGCATCGGGCTATCTGGCAGAAATCTGGCGCGGTTGCATTCAGTCAGTTCCCAAACAGCAATGGGAAGCATCTGAGTCACTCGCTATGACGCGCGCTCAGCAGTATCGTTATGTGATCCTGCCGCAGGCTGTCCGCATTTCCTTGCCGTCAACGGTCGGTTTCGCTGTGCAGGTCGTCAAGAACACCTCGATCGCGTCGATTATCGGCTTTGTCGAACTGGCCCGGGCAGGCACGCTCATCAACAATGCAACGTTCCAACCATTCCGCGTTTTTGTGGTGGTCGCAGCGCTCTATTTCGCTGTTTGCTACCCATTGTCATTGCTATCGCGCTGGCTGGAAAGGAGGCTCAATGTCTGAAGTCGTCATCAATAATGTTCACAAGAGCTTCGGCAATGTCGAAGTCCTCAAAGGTGTCTCTCTTGCAGTTGAACGCGGTGAAGTTTTTGCCCTCATCGGTCGCTCAGGCTCGGGAAAAAGCACATTGCTGCGCTGCATCAACGGGCTCGAGAAGATCAACTCTGGCGAGATCGAAATCGCTGGTCATAAAGTGACCAGTGACGCCGCTCAGTTGCGTAAGCTGCGCAAAGACGTGGGCATCGTCTTCCAAAGCTACAACCTGTTTCCGCATCTGACAGTTGGGGAAAACATCATGCTCGCGCCGAAAATCGTGAAGGATGTCCCAAAAGCCGATGCGCGAAAAAAGGCCGAGGAGGTTTTGAAGCTCGTCGGGCTTTCAGAAAAGTTCGATGCCTATCCGGATCAATTGTCGGGCGGCCAGCAGCAGCGTGTTGCTATTGCGCGTTCTTTGGCGATGCAGCCTAAGGTTATGCTGTTCGACGAAGTGACATCCGCACTTGATCCGGAACTCACGGAAGAAGTGTTGAATGTGATGGAAGAACTGGCGCGCGGCGGCATGACGATGATCCTTGTCACGCACGAAATGGCCTTTGCCAGACGCGTCGCGACGAAAACCATTTTTATGCATCAGGGCACGATCTGGGAAGAGGGGCCTTCAGCCGAGCTGTTTGCCAACCCCAAGACTGCTGAACTTCGTCAGTTCGTTAAATCGGACGTCAAATAGCTCCCGAAATATCCATTGAAGAGAAATAGTATGTCCGTTGAAATACTCCAGCTTTGCCCATTGATCCCCGCGATGGAGCAAAGCCTGAACGAGCAGTATAAAGTCCATCGCTGGTTCGAGATTGCAGATCAGAATGCGTTCCTGAATGCACATGCTGACAAGGTTAAAGGCGTTGTCACCGGCGGTCATATAGGCATTCCAAATGAACTGGCAGATCGTTTGCCCGCGCTTGAAATTGTCGCCATCAATGGCGTTGGGTTTGACAAGGTCGATCTGCCAAAGGCACGCCAAAGAGGATATGGCGTTTCAAATACGCCGGATGTTTTGACAACCGATGTGGCCGATACAGCGATTGGTCTCATTATAGCTCAGGCGCGCCACATTGCGAGTGCTGATGCCCATGTGCGTAAGGGAAATTGGCCAAAAGCCGAAATCGGGCTTGGCACACGCGTCAGTGGGCGGCGGTATGGGATCTTTGGCTTGGGTCGTATCGGCAAGGCAATTGCCCGGCGGCTGGAGGGCTTTGATGGGCAGATCAGCTATACTGGCAGGGCAAAGCAGGATGTTGATTACGACTATTACCCAAGCCTTCTGGAGCTTGCGCAGAACTGCGATGTTCTGGTGATAGCTGCCGCAGCAAGTGCTGAAACCCGCCATGCGATCAATGCCGATGTGCTCGCAGCCCTCGGATCAAATGGTGTGTTGATCAATATCGCGCGTGGTTCGCTTGTCGATGAAGTGGCGCTGGTTAAGGCGTTGCAGTCCGGGCAACTTGGCGGTGCCGGGCTTGATGTCTTTGAGAATGAGCCAACGGTTCCTGCCGAACTCTATGACATGCCGAATGTGGTACTCACACCGCATATTGGCAGTGGAACGCATCAGACCCGAAAGGCAATGGCTGATCTCGTTTTGGCAAATCTGAGCGCGCACTTCAGCGGCAAAGAACTGGTGACTCCGGTCGTATAGAACGCCGTGCGCCCTCTTGGACGCACAAAGGTCGCTCTAACAGTTTAAATTATGCAGTAGCCGAGCATTTCGAGTAGGCTGAAAACAATGAAGGCGGCCAATGGCCGCCTTTCTTACGATAACTTGCCGTCGAGCAGGCGCATCATCTCGGCGGAATCCCTGTCACCCAATCCTGCTGCACAGAGAAGCCTGTGGATTTCAACAGCCTGCCCTGTCATTGGCAGCGGGGTCTTCGTCTTCATGGCAAAAGCTTGGAGTGCGTCCAAGTCTTTCAGCATGTTGTCGATGCGTCCGGTAGGTGTGTAGTCGCGGGCCGCGAACTTTCCCATGAACTCCTGCATGATACGGTTGTCGGCTCGCCCGCCTGCCAGTGCTTGTGGAATAATTGCCGGGTCCACACCGCCAGCTTCTGCGAGCTTAACGGCTTCTGCTACGGCCTGAAACGCCACAGCGCAGAAAAGCTGGTTGATGAGTTTGGTCGTCTGGCCCGCTCCACTTGGGCCCATCAATGTGTAGTTGGTGCTAAGATGTTGCATCACGGTATAGGCGTGATTGAAGTCTTCTTTTTCACCGCCCGCGACGATGGTCAGCTCCCCAGTCAGTGCGCGCGGTGCACCACCAGACAGTGGGCAATCAACCCATTTCATGCCCGTTTCAGAAGCGAGTTTCTCTGCCATTTTTGCAGTTTCTGACGGATCTATGGACGACATGTCGATGAGGGTTTTCCCTGCGGATGCTGCTTGTGCAACGCCACCCTCTCCAAACACAACGCTGCGCACGATATTGGCATGGTTGAGGCTCAGAATGACAAAGTTACTCTCTGCGGTAGCTGTAGCCGGAGATTCTGCGGCTGTTGCACCTTTCTCGACAAGCCTGGCTACCTTATCGGCGTCCAGATCAAAAACTCGCACTCTGTTGCCAGTTTCAAGCAATCGGGTGGCGATCGCCGTGCCCATGATGCCTGCACCGATGACCGCGACATTTGAAGTCTTGCTCATCAATCTTCTCCCATGATTGACGTAGAATCCATGCTCAGACGCTGGCGGTCATACCACCATCGACATGGAGCACCTGACCATTGACGAAGGACGAGGCATTGCTGCTCAGATAGACTGCAGCCCCACCAGCTCTTCCACGTTACCCCATCGGCCTGCGGGTGTGCGCTTTCAAGCCAGCCAGTGAACTCTGGATTGTCGACCAGTGCCTGATTGAGCGGCGTTTTGAAGTAACCGGGAGCGATAGCATTGATCTGGAGGCCATATTTGGCCCAGTCGGTGGCCATGCCGCGCGTTAGATTGCGCACAGCGCCTTTCGTTGCGGTATAGGGTGCAATGGATGGACGTGCCAATTCACTCTGAACTGAGGCAATATTGATAATCTTGCCGTGCCTACGACCGATCATATGGCGCGCCACAGCAGCCGACGTAAAAGACGCTGGAAACATTGGTTGCAAGCAACTGCTGCCATTTGTCGTCGGGAAAGTCTTCAAGTGGCGCACGAAACTGCATGCCTGCGTTATTGATAAGAATTTCGGTGGGGCCGATTTCGCGTTCAATCGCGTCGACACCTGCCTTCACCGCTTCAATATCAGTGACGTCAAAATAGGAGGCATGTGCCTTGTGGCCTGCATCTCTCAAATTTTTTACCGCTGTGTCGACTTTGGTTTGATCGCGACCGTTGATAACTACTTCGGCACCATGCTCGGCGAGGCCTTGAGCCAGAGCCAGGCCAATGCCCTGACTTGAGCCGGTTATCAGGGCCAGTTTGCCCGTCAGGTCGAAGAGCGGAAATGTCATTGGTTCCTCCCAGATATCGAAATGCTTTATCAGTCATTGACAGTATTGTTCTTGCATAAATGTTATCGATAACATATGCAAGTTAGATCAGGGAGGACCGCATGAAAACTGTCGTCATTCACGCCGCTAAAGACCTCAGAATTGAGGAGCGCGAACCTGAAGCTGTCAGCTCAGGTCAGGTTGAGATTGCCATTGAGGCAGGTGGGATTTGTGGTTCCGACCTCCACTATTATAACCACGGCGGTATCGGGGCCATTCGCCTGCGCGAACCGATGATACTCGGTCATGAAGTGGCGGGAACCATCACAGCTCTGGGGAATGGTGTGAGTGGTCTGGCTATTGGCGATCAGGTGGCTGTCTCGCCGAGCAGGCCTTGCAATGCTTGTCAGTATTGCCTCAAGGGCATGCAGAACCACTGCCTGAATATGCGCTTTATGGCAGCGCCATGCCCATGCCACATATTCAGGGTGCCTTTCGTCAAAGACTGGTCGCCGAAAGCTGGCAATGCCACAAGGTCGGCGACGGTATCTCCATTCACGAGGCTGCATTTGCTGAACCTTTGGCTGTGACACTTCACGCTGTCGCACGCGCTGGATCACTGCTGAACAAGCGCGTGCTCGTGACACTCTGGACCAATTGGTGCTTTGATTGTCATTGCTGCACGCGCCCATGGTGCGCGCGAGATCGTCGCGACCGACGTGATGGAGCCAGTGCTCAAAAAGGTCAGGGAAGTTGGCGCAGATCGGACCATTAATGTGGCGGAGAACCCGGAGCAGTTGACGAGCTATGCGGCAAACAAAGGCTACTTCGATGTCATGTTTGAAGCATCTGGCAATGAGCGCGCAATGCGGGCGGGATTAGAAGTGCTGAAGCCGCTTGGCATTCTGGTACAGGTCGGCCTTGGGGGCGATGTTTCCATTCCACAAAATATTGTGGTTTCAAAAGAAATCGATATGCGCGGCTCATTCCGGTTTCATGAGGAGTTTGGTCTTGCGGTCGATATGATCAACCGCAAAACCGTCGATGTGAAGCCACTTCTAAGTTCCGTCTATCCGCTTGAAGACGTTCTCTCAGCTTTTGAGATTGCCGGGGATCGCAACCAATCCATGAAGGTTCAGTTGACGTTTTAGAGACTTATTGGCGGGGAGTTCTCGCATAGCGGTTCATGCCGATATCTTTTGACGTTGCCCGGCGATGGATTTCGGCCATGGTCGAATGAAACGCGGCGTTGCGTTGTTCCAGCTTGGCATGTTCCGCGAGATGTGCCGGCACAAGTTCACGGATTTCAGCAAGGATAGTGGCCTCATTGATTGAGCGCATACGCCCCTGATGAACGACGATTTCACCAGCCACCATAACAGTCTCGATCGATGAGCCATTCTCTGAATAGACCAGATGCCGCGCAACGTCATTGAGCGGTGTAAAGCTGAGGGTGGTCAGATCGAGGATCAATAAGTCTGCTGCCTTGCCGACTTCAAGTGAGCCGGTGACGTTTTCGAGCATCGCGCTGCGCGCACCATTAATCGTGGCCATCTTGAGTATCTCGTCGGCATAGATCCATTGCTTGTAATCAGGGCCGGATACACTGTGGATCAGTCCTGCCACACGCATAACGTCGAAAATGCGAGCGGTATCGTTCGAAGAAACACCATCCGTTCCAAGTCCAATGGTCACGCCTGCATCGATAAGCTGGCGAATGGGCGCAATGCCCGCGCCAAGCTTTTGATTGGAAATCGCATTATGTGCAACTGAACATTTGGCCGCGCCCATTAGTTCTATGTCTTGCTCGCTGACCCAGACAGAATGGGCAACAGTGGTGTTGCGCGAGAGAACCCCCAAATCGTGCATATAGGCGATGAGACTCTTGCCATAGAGCTCGTGGCCAGTAACGGCCTGGGTTTTTGTTTCAAGAATATGGGTATGCAAAGGCACACCCATTTCTACTGCAAGGGCATGACAGGCCTGAAGCAACTCCGAGGTACAGCGCTGCGGTGCAGACGGTGCCAGCATAAAATTGATACGACCAGCCGCGCCATGCAGCGCAGAGAAGGCAGAACGGCAATAATCCATATAGGCGTTGGCTGACATCGGCGATCCGAAATCGAGCTGTTTCTGCAAATCGAGCGGCATTACCTCTCGGGCATAAGGCAGTGCGTCCAACGTATGGATATTCATCGCAGCGCTCGACACATTGGCCCTAATGCCAGCGTCTTCATATGCTTTGAAAACGGCTGAAAGCCGGGACAGATCATGTACAGGCGGGTCGAAAAAATCGTCGCATATCGTTGTGACGCCATTGCGCAACGACTCCATCGCTAACAGCAGGCTGCGAAGATAAAGCAGTCTTTCATCAATGACTGGCCCCATTAGCAACGGATAGGCGTAGAGCAACCAGATTTCGAGCGGCATGCCTTCATAGCGCCCGCGAAAGAATGTCTCGCTGGAATGTGTATGAGCGTTGATAAGACCAGGCATGATGAGCCGGTTCTTGCCATCAATAATAGTTGCATCGGGAGCAGACAAGAGATTCTGCCCGATAGCAGAAATCCGCCCATTCTCAATCAGGAGGTCGCCCTGAATTGGGCGACTTCCATGTTGCGCGCACATTGTCAGGACAGTCGCGTTCTTGATTATCGTCTGCTTCTGTTTCATGGTCATCGATCCGTCCTGATTGTTGCGACTACTGATCTCGTAGTTCACTAAAGCCGCTGGCGGCCTTTGTGCCACCGCGCAACTGAGTACTGACCCAGATTCCGACAACGGTGGCGATATAAGGAAGCGCAAGCAGGAGATCATGGGGGGACACGATCGCCGAAAGCGAGCTGTGCCCTGATGCCGAGCGCGCCCACAACCGCGAAGAACGTGGCTGCCAGACTTGCACCAATCGGATGACCCGCGCCAAAAATAACGGCGGCAAAACCCATAAAACCACGACCGGCAGTCATGTTCTGAGTAAAGATCTGAAGGCTACCGGCTGCAAGCTCTGCGCCTGCGAGTGCACATAGTATCCCACCAATCATCAGTGCTACGAGACGCATAACGGCTGGATTGACACCAACACTGCGCGCTGCAAATGGATGTTCGCCCGCTGCCGCCAGACGCAGACCGAAACGCGTCCTTCGCAAGACGACCCACATGGCGAATACGACAAACGGCATCATCAGGACGAGGATCGAAAGTGAGCCATATGCCCCGAAAGCCGGCCCAATGCGCGGCAGGCCAAAGGGAGCACTAACGGCTGCTTGTGTTCCGAAAATCGATTGTACAGCAAGAGCAGTGCCGCCTAGACCCAATCCGGTAAGCCCGAGACCTGCGATGATCTGATTGGCTTTGAGTTTTTCGACCACAAACCAGAAGAGGATCGATCCGACGACACATACGACAATGGCAATCAAAAGCGCAAACCAGATTGATTGTGTGAGTACAATGCCGATGATTGTCGCGCAGGCACCTGCAATCATCAGGCCTTCAAGCCCCAGATGCCAGATACCGGTTCGCTGAGCGATGACGCCTGCAAGGGTGACATAAATCAGCGGTGTGCCTGAACGCAGGATCGCGATTACGAAGTCTTCCATATCCGTCCTCCGAGTTTTGCTATCCGGTCGACGACACTGGATTTTGCGGTGATGAAAAGAGCAATGGCTGCATTGATGATGTCGATTGCCGAGGAAGGCAGGCCAGCCATAATCGGGAGATAAAGAGCGGCTGAAGCGAGACCACCGAAAAACAACGCTACGAAAGCCGTTCCGACAACGGAGAAATTGGCGACAAGTGCGATCAGGATTGCCGTAAATCCATGCCCCGGCAGGAAGCCGCCAGTCAGACGGCCATTGGGGCCCATGAATTCAATTGTACCTGCAAGACCTGCAAGGGCACCGCTCAGAAGGAAGCTGGCAAGCCCGATGCGCCATGTTCGGGCACCCTGCCATTGCACCATTGTCGGGTTGCGCCCGCAAGTCCCGAAAGCACGCCGAAAGCGGTTCGGTTGATCAGAAACCACATAGCCAGACCAACAATAACGGCGATGGCAATGATGGTGGGCGATAGTCCGAGAGAGTCACTGATGCGGTAGACGCCTGCCAATGGGCGGCTCGATGCCTGCTGTCCTGTACCGGAGGGGTCTTTAAGAGGCCCCGCCGTGACATAGAGGAGAAACAGTCCCGCAATGAAATTACCCATAAGGGTGGTGATGACTTCATCAGCGCCGGATTTTAGTCGCAACAGTCCGGGCCAGAGAGCCCACAACGCGCCACCAGTCATGCCAGCAAGGAAACAAGCGGTTATGAGGACTGGCGCAGGCGCACCATTCAGCCATTCGGCCATGAATGCGGCTGCAATGGCACCCATATAGAATTGTCCTTGCGCACCGATATTGAAGTAGCCTGCGCGAAAGGACACAGCAACGCCAACCGCTGTGATGAACAGTGGCAGGCCCCATCGCAAAGCTTGTTGCAGCGCGCCGGGCCGCAGGAAGGCTCCTCGGCAATAGACTGGAACATCAGCCCGGTTGAATAGCCTGCGGCCTGAAAGATGATGCCGCATAGTGCGAGGCCGATCAGAATGAAGATCAGCGCGCGAAAAACGGAAACGAGCCGGTCAATCATTGATGGACTCCTGTCATAGCGGCACCAACCGCTGCAAGGTCGTAAGGTGGTCGGAATTCGGCAACGATACGCCCGGACAACATGACGATTACGCGGTCAGAAATGTCGAAGATTTCATCGAGATCAGACGAGATGAACATCAATCCACAACCGCGCGCCCGTGCTTTGCGCATCGAATCCCAAACAAAGGAAGTCGCACCAATGTCCAGGCCACGGGTTGGCTGTGCTGCGAGTATGAGTCGCGCGTCCTGATCCATTTCGCGAGACAGAATGACCTTCTGTGCATTGCCACCGGATAGCGAGCCAGCGCGCTGTCCTACTTCTGAATAGCGCACGTCCCATTCTTTGAGAGCTGCATCGCATTGTTTACGGATGGCGGCGGGGCTGATAGTCGATAGCAGCGACTTCTGAAGAAGACTGCGTGCAGCCCAGTTTTCCCAAAGCGAACTGGTCAGGCTCAGGCCTTCTACATTACGCTCGAAAGGAATGATGCGCAGGCCTGCAGCTCTTCGTACAGCAAGAGGTGCGCTGGTCAAATTCTTACTGTCGATAGCAATGTTGCCGTCAGTCACATCAGCCATCGCTGCAATTGCGCGGACCAGCGTTCGCTGTCCATTGCCTTCAACGCCAGCCACACCGATGATCTCACCGGGGTGAATGTTGAGGCTGATCTGATTAAGTGCCGGACCTTCCGGGTCGGGGCGCGTTGAAACATTGGTCATACGCAGAATTGGGTTGAGTGTTGGCGCGCTGCCCTGAGCGTCCACATCCTCATGAGCGTGTGTAGCGATTGTTGTGCCTGTCAGTGCGGCTTTATCGTCTGCATTGAGGCTTTTTTGCAGCAGCAGCACCTATAATCAGCTCGGCCAGCTTATCGGCATTGATCCCTTCACAGGGCAGTGGTCCATCAACAAGCTTTCCACCACGCAGGACTGTAACGGTATCGGCAATCGCCAGAACCTCTCTGATCTTGTGCAGAATAAGGATCACGGTAACGCCGCGTTCTTTAAGACGGCGGACGCGCTCGAAAAGCTTATCTGCACCTTCGGGTGACAGAACCGCAGTCGGCTCATCGAGGATGAGAAGTTTGGCGTCGGAGACGAGGGCGCGCGCGATTTCAACGCCTTGCTGGGTTTCCACCGGCAGGTCGCGGATACGCTGCTTGGCTTTTACTTTTACATCAAGTGCGTCGAGATGCGGTTGCCAACGCTTTTCAGACGCGTTTTGAGAAGAGGCCTCCACCTTCCGCACCGAACTGCATGGCCTCGGCAACGGTGAAGGATGGTGGAAGCGCAAAACTCTGATGTACAAGCTCGACGCCCGAACGACGGGCATCCCTGACATTGCCGCCCAGTAATGGGCGGCCATCAATTTTCAGTTCGCCTGATGCTGGACGAACGAGGCCAGCCAGAACTCTGGCGAAGGTCGTTTTTCCGGCGCCGTTCTGACCCACAACGGCGTGGATCTTGCCACGTTCGAAAACGGCTCCGACATCGGAGAGCGCAACGATGGAACCGTATCGCACGGTCACATCGTGGCATTCAAATATGGGGGGGCTGGCCTTGTTCATAGCAGCATGATCCAGTCGGAAATCAGAGCGTTGTGTTGAACGGAACTTTCAGTGATCCGTTAAGGATCGCTGTGCGTGCCGCTGCTATTTCCGGTTCAACTTCTTTTGCCTTGGCCACAAGATCTGCTGGTCCCTGTTCGGCGAAAAGCGGCGACGGGATAAAGTCGATTACGCCGGTTCCAAGACCTGTATGCTCGTGTGTGCCGCCAGCAAAATCGTTGCCGACAGCCTTGCTGACTTCATTATAGAGCGAGTTGCCGAAGTCGAGGCCGACGATCGAAATCACGTTCTTCGGCCCTTGCGGGAACTGGGCAGGATCAAGCACACTTACGAGGCGTCCTTCGCCTTCTTTCGCTGCAGCAATAATGCCGAAATCGGTTGCTGCAGCGTCCGTCTGAATGAAGTCGATGCCGCTTGAATACATCTGCGTCGCAATTTCCTGGCCCTTTGCCGGGTCCTGGAATGAGCCTGCAAAAGCAACTGCAACTGACGCATCGGGACGCACAGACAAGGCGCCAGCCTTGAATGCATTATAATCGGCATTGATTGGTGGAATGGACACGCCGCCGATGAAGCCAAGCTTGCCGGATTTGCTTAAGCGCGCTGCAAAAAATTCCCGATAGATAGCAGCCGAGATAATAGTCATACGAAACTGTTACGACATTCGGAAATCGCTGGCTCAAAAGGATCGGCGAAGAGCTGGACCCATTTCGTATTTGGATAGGAAGGGGCCAGGGCCTTGAAGGGTTCTGCAACTTCGTTGAACGTTGAAACAATTACGGAAGCGCCCGCATCGCCCAGGGTGCGGAAGATGGTTTCGTAGGTTGCCGGGTCCTGCGCATAGACAGCGCGTGACTGAAAGCCGTGTTCGTCGGCAAGTTGCTTGAGCTTGGCGATCATGGAGTCCACAGCACTCGCATCACCTGCAGCCTGCGTATGCACAAGCGCGACGAGACCGCCTGCGGCATAGGACGCTGCGGTCAGCAGGCCATTGGTCATGCTGAAAGCGGCCAGGCCGGCCGTCGTCTTCAGAAAGCTTCTGCGGTCGACGGAACGGCGCAGCAGATTGATTTGATTTGAATCTTTGTTCGTCATGTTCCCATTTCCTTGCTCTGGAAGTTCGGTATCCGAATTTTTATTGGGGCGGCTCATGCGCCGCCCTTGGACTTACGGATGCACTGTTGCATCCGGCTGCTTTATGCGCCCGGCGAAAATGATGCCGGGTTCATAATCATCACGTCCTGAGTCTGGATTGCATCGAGCGCCCAGACACCGGAGATAAATGTTTGCCATTCGGGATCAGCATACATGGCGGTACGCCGCGCTTCGCGATCTGCGAGACTGTCATAGCGCCACATCAGAACAGTCCGGTGCAGATGCCCGATTTCACTGACATAGAGCCCTAGAAACGTATTGAGGAGCCGTTTCTGGATCGGCAGACCTTCGGTTTCATATTTCTTGAGCCAGCCGTCGACCGTGCCGGGCTTGAAGGTATAAGTGCGATGCTCGACGATCATTAAGAGGCCTCCTTGAGAATGAATTCAGCGGCGCGCTCCCCGATCATGATCGCCGGAGCATTTGTGTTGCCGCTGGAAATGATTGGCATGATTGAAGCGTCCGCAACGCGCAGGCCTTGAATGCCGTGAACTTTCAGCTGAGCGTCGACAACAGCCATCGGATCGTTGCCCATCTTGCATGTGCCAACCGGATGGAAGGTCGTCATTGCGTTGGCGCGCAGCCATTTGGTCAGTTCTGCATCAGTTTCGACCGCTGGGCCGGGCGCAAGTTCCTTGCCACGATATTTGTCGAAAGCTTTCTGCTTGATGACATCCCGCGTCATGCGGATGGCGTTGATCATGGTGCGAATGTCAAACTCGGTTTGCAGATAGTTGGCTTTGATGCGGGGGCGGTCCATCGGATCGCTTGAACGCAATTTGATTTCGCCACGGCTTTCCGGATTGACCGGACCAACACGTAGAGAGAAACCATGATTGGCTTCCACACGTTCTTTCTTGAACGGATTAGGAAAATGCAGGTTGGCAGTCTTTTCAAGCGCAGGCATGAAATGCAGCTGGATATCGGGTGCCGCAAGATCGGCGCGCGACTTGACAAAAGCCCGGCCTCATAAGGGAAGGTCGTGGTGATACCTTCCCAAACAACATGCCCTGAATAACAGACAATGTGAGTTTGTCGGCGCGCAGATCGGAATAGAGCGTGACCGGTTCGCGGCATTCATAGGCCATGACGCAATCAACGTGGTCCTGAAGGTTCTTGCCCACACCGGGCAGGTCCTGCACGACCTCGATGTTGTGTTCGGCGAGTTCGTCGGCAGCGCCAATGCCAGAAAGCATGAGGATTTGCGGGGGAGTTGACCACGCCTGCCGACAGGATCACTTCACGATCAGCGTGGACTTTGGTGACATTGCCTTTTCGGCTGTACTCGACGCCGACGGCGCGACCATTTTCGATCAACACGCGTCTTGTATGGGCGCGGGTGATGATCGTCAGGTTAGGCCGCTTTTTTTTGCCGGACGCAGGAAAGCATAGGCTGCAGAGCAGCGCTTGCCTTTAGTGATGGTAAAGTCATACCGGCCGAAGCCTTCCTGTTCTCCACCGTTGAAATCGTCGTTCAATGGATAACCGGCTTGTTCACCAGCTTCGTTGAAAACGTCGAGCAAACCATTCCAGCCGCGTGCACGGCAGACGGTCAATTCGCCTTTAGTGCTGTGAAAGTCATCCTTGCGCTGCACATGGGTTTCAGAACGCAGGAATGCTGGGAGCACCTCATCATACGACCAGCCTGTTGCACCCATTTGCGCCCAGCGATCATAGTCGTGACGGTTTCCGCGTACATAGATCATGCCGTTAATGGTGGAGGTGCCGCCAAGCACTTTTCCACGCGGCCAGTAAAGCGAGCGATCATTGAGATGGGGTTCAGGCTCTGTGTGATAGTGCCAGTTGTAGATGCCCGAATGAAACAGCTTGCCCATCAACATGGGGAGCCGGAACAACGGGTTGAGGTCCTGTCCTCCAGCCTCCAGCAAAAGCACCTTGTTGGCCGGATCGGCGGAAAGGCGATTGGCGAGAACACAGCCAGCCGAACCGGCACCGATGATGATGTAATCGAATGTCTTCGTTGCGGCCATGTTACCAAGCGATGGGCTGAGCACCCATCTCCTCCAGAAAATCGTTGCAAAGAATGAATGGATTAGGGCGGGAGAGCACTTCGTCAGCGCGCGCCGGATGATCGCGCAGAACGCAGCGCAGATTTCCGCCAACGGTTTCGTCAATGCCTGCCAGTGCGAGGGCCTGCGCAGCCGCGTCGCCAAACCCAGAAACACCAGCGGCTTTCCACGCGCTGCAAGAGTACGCAGTGTTTCTATGATCAAAGGCTGCCAGAGAACGAGATGCCCCTGTGATTGATGAGGGTCAATATCGACCTTGAAGCGCGTAAGTGTGAGTGAAGCATTGAGGAGCAGGGCACCTTCAGAAATCCATCGGTCGGCAATTTTGGAAGGGTGTTCCAGCTCGACCGCACTGCTTTCAATTGCGGTCAAAGTCTTTGGCCAATCGTCAAAACTCCGCGCATAAGACATGTCGCCTGTACGCGCTGCAACGATTTGCTGTGTGTAAGCGCGAATGCTTTTGGAGAACATTTTGTTGAGTTCGTTCCAACCCGCAAGGTTTCCTGCTTCAAAAGCGCGTCCGGTTGCAAAGCCCGGCTCGGGATAGGGATCCTGACCAAGAACAACGCAAGTCACGTCGTCTGGAGAAATTCCGTCGAAAGCGCGTAAGCAATGGGTTCCAGCAGGCATTCCCGGAAAATGTTTTCCACGACGAACGGGAAAATCGGTTCCCAGACTTCGAGTTCCAGTTCGGAAGCGATTCCATCAAAATCGAGAGCAACATGTCCGAGCAGAGCGCGCCATGGTTCAGGCAGATCGGTGGACCAATCTGACAGAAACTCCTCCATTGCAACCCGTAGCAGCATAGCCATTCGCACCCTCCCCAAGGTGGCGGTCATCAGGTCATTTTCAGGAACCTGACCATTTTGTCAGCTTTTTATGAAAAGAAGTTGACCATATTGTCAACTTCTTTTTTATTAGTGCTTCGATTCCAAAGGTCTCATACAGTTGTATTGATAGGCCTGTGGATGATTGCGCATTACTGACCGGGGCGGTAAGCCCGGGAAAAAATATTTAAAAATAATGGGATAACCAATGGTAGAGCAAAGCAGATCGGTTGAAGTGGAGCCTGCAAATCAGGTGGCTTCTGATGAGCCGATCCGAGCGCGAAACGTTCTCAAGATACTCACAGCCGCTGTTGAGATTTTTTCTCGCAAGGGTCTTGATGGCGCGCGTATCGTTGAAATTGCGAAGGCTTCAGGACTGCCGAAGGGCAACGTCTATTATTATTTCTCGTCCAAAGAAGAGATTTACAACGCAGCGATCGACCAGCTGATTCACAGCTGGGATGATGCGTTCAGGCATATATCAGCTGACCGTGAGCCGGCGGAGGCGATTGAAGCCTATGTTCGTGCAAAGCTTAATCATGCATGGGAAAATGCAGCCGAAACGCGCCTTTTTGCCAATGAGATTTTGCAGGGTGCGGAGCATCTATCTATGGATGCACGCGAACATATGCGGCGCGTTACGTCAGAAAAAGCGGGTGTGATCGATGCGTGGGCGGCTCAAGGCAAAATTGTGCCTGTGGATGCTCGGCATTTGTTCATTCTGCTTTGGTCGGCAACACAATTTTATGTCGAGTTTGAAGCTCTGGCTTGCGATGCGCTTGATGTCAGTGAGCTGAAAGAAGCCGACTATGCGAATGCAGCAAAAACAATAGCCGGGACGATCCTGCGTGGGCTCTTAGTGGCGTAGAGTGTACTTGGCGCTGATATCGACTGCGCCAAGTGGTTGCATTTTCATCGGTGGATTTAATGCTTTTGCTGGCTGAGTGTATCGCGTAGTTTCAGCATATCTGCACAAACTTCTTCCAGATCGGCCACATCAAAACCATTCGCGTAGCGGAAGCCATGTCGTGTAAGGGCGGCTTTCAGAGCGCCCGTATATTCTGCACGACCATCCTTGATGATTAGCCCTTTCTCCTCTTCAAAGGATGAGTTCCAGTCAATTGCTTCCTGTTGGCTGACACTTTCCGGCAGGTTCAGCTGCAAGATTCTGTTTTCCAGTTTAACTGGGTAGCCACCCGGTAAACCATTTGGTCCCGGGACATGACCTGTCCATGACTTATTGGCCGCATAAGCAGCGATCAGGGTGACACCGCTTGCACCGGAAATTTCGATCGCCGGTTCTGTAGTTAGTTTCACGGCTTCAAATTCCTTGAAGATGTCAGCGATTTCCTTGCCGTCGATGAACACACGGCAAGGGCGGGTGCCGACGCGTTCAGAAGCGTGTTTGCGCCATGCAGCAAGGTTCTGATAATGTGCGATGACCTGAACGCGCTTCTGATCGGTGATGCCTTTTGCTCCAGCGAAAACGTTGGAGAGAATGGCAACATTGCCCGTGCCGCTCAGAACTTTATAGCCCATCGCAGTGATCATGCCGTTCACAACGTCTGGAAAGCCACAATTGATGAGTGCCGTTGCTGGCGAAAATGTGCTTATTGATCGCGCCATTCTGCTTGAGATGAGTGCTTGAAACACCGCAGTAGCGGAAAGGCCACCTTCAGCTACGAGGGCCGTCCACTGATTGCCTGTATCCGAAATGACGCTGGAAGTTTGTATCGATGCGCCCTGCACAGCGATGGTTGGTTTTGTGTCTGCAATCAGCTGATCAGTTGCGCCTTCCTTCACCAGATCGATTTCATAGGTGTCGAAGGTGATCGGCTTGCTGAACATGGATGCGCGTGCGTTGCATGCCGTTTTCAGCCAGCTGAGACGATCACGATTGCGGCCAGCAATCACCACATGCAGCGCCTCTTCAGATGTTGCGGCAAGGTCAAGCGCGATGCGTCCGGAAAAGGCCCCGGTACCGGAAATAAGAATGTCAGTCTTCGCTTTTTCGACTGAAGTCATGGGCTTGTTCCTCCTTCTTATTGATTGAGCCGGTCCCAACAACCATCAGTGGCTTTGGGTAGCTTGTGTTTCATGATGCGCTGGCTTGGCGTGCGTTCAAATGCATCGACGAAAGCGATGTAACGCGGCAGCTGATAGTGAGTGAGGCGGCTTTTCAGCCAGTCGCTCAGGACGCTGGCATCGGGTACGGTGCCAATTTTGGGTTGCACGAAAGCGATGTCTTGCTCGCCAATCTCGGCGGCAACTCCGATCATTGCGCAATCTTCCACATCAGGATGGTCTGCGGCGACATGCTCAACTTCCCAGGCAGAAACATTTTCGCCCTTGCAGCGCACGCTGTCCGTCATGCGACCGTGAAAGAAGAGGTTGCCGTCTTCGTCCCGAGACCCCAGATCGCCTGTGAAGAAACCGTCGGCGCGCAAAGCCTTGGCCGTGGCTTCCGGGTTGCGATAGTAGCCGGGAAAATAGCACCTTCGATTGAGGTGGTTACGACGATTTCACCTTTCCCCTCTGTAACGGGAGCACCATGTTCATCGACGAGTTTGACGGTGAACCATGGAACCGTTCGCCCACTGAGCCAACAATGCCGCTATCATTGAAGGTGGTGAGACTGGAGGCTTCGGTCATGCCGTAGCATTCGCGAATTTGAATGCCGAAACGCTCTTCAAAAGCCCGCCAGACTTCCGTTGCACATCCGCCTCCCCATGCAATGCGCACATTGTGATCATGATCTTTTCCGACGGTGGTTGCTTCAAGAATCTGAATGATGCCGCCGAGATGGTGGATATGGGTTGAGCCCGCCTGTCGCAGTTCATCCCAGAAACGGCTGGCACTGAATCGGTCAGAGATGGTGAGGGTGACGTTGCGTACAAGAGGCAGGAGCAAGACTTGAGCACCGCCAATGTGGAAGAATGGCTCCCACATATAAAAGTCGTCGTGGTCTTTGGCGTCCGAGCAAACTGCGACTGCTTCTGCTGCGAGACGTAGCATCCGGTGCGTCACCAGAACGCCTTTTGCTGGGCCGGTAGTACCGGATGTATACATGATTGCGGCAATATCATCAGCAGTGGGGAGCGCTGCTTCAAACTACACACCTGCTTCATATGCTGGCATTGCCGGGTTGTCGATTTCGAGAATGGCGGGCAATTGTGCTGCGCCGCAATCGGCAATGACCGAGCAATATTCGCTGTCAGCAACAATCAGTGCCGGTTGGCTATGGCTTATTATATAGTCCAGCCCTGAGCCTTTGAGTGCGGTGTTAACAGGAATCCATGTCGCGCCGGAACGCGTAACGGCGTAAATGACTGCCAGCGCTGCCGGGCTGTTGCGCATCATGACTGCAACGCGATCTTTTGGGCCTATGCCGTTTTCGCGCAGCTTTTTGGCGATTATTGCAGATGCGTTTTCCAGCCTTGCAAGGCTGATATCGCCTGTGGGGTGCCGGGCAAACAGGTTATCAGGTGTGTTTGCAGCCTTTTCCAGTAATAGATCGATGAATGTATGGGAGGTCGGCATGGTCTTTAAACCTGTAAATTTGGATTAGCCTGTCTCACATTGCTGGCCTGTCAATCAGGCCAGCAATCGGGAGGAAATGGTGAGTGTTTGGTTGGAAGCTTGCCGGGATCAGCTCCGCTTCAGTTTGTCTGCCAGAAGCAAGACAACTGTGACGATGGTCAGAACCACAACGGAAACGGCAGCCAGTGTCGGATTAAGCTGCAGGATCATATCGTCCCACATCTGTTTCGGCAGCGTTGATTTCAGTCCACCACTTACGAAGATCGCAATGGTCAGTTCGTCAAAGGATGTGACGAAGGCGAACAGAAATGCAGAGACGATGCCGCCGCTGATCAGTGGGACGGTGATAAGCCGCAATGTCTGGAAACGACCGGCACCCAAAGACAAAGCCGCCTGATCGAGCCGCCAGTCATAACTCTTCAATACTGCTGCAATCGCAACGAAAGTGAAGGGAATTGACAGAACCGTGTGGCCAATCACCAGACCTGTGTTGGTTGCGACTAGGCCAATCTGTGCAAACAGATAGAACAGGCCCACGGCGATCACGATGCGCGGAACGATCATCGGTGCCAGCATGAAAGCGAAGATCAGTCCACTCCAGCGTGAGCGGGAACGTGCAACCGCAAGCGCTGCAAATCCACCGATAAGCGTTGCGAGAATGGCTGTAACGAAGGCGACGCCGAATGATCGTACAGTGGCGGACGTCCAGATTGGAGAGTTGAAATAGGTCTCAAACCAGCGAAGGCTGTAGCCCGGAGGTGGAAACTCCAGGAAGTTGGAACTGGTGAATGCAATTGGTATCACAAGCAATGTAGGTGCAATGAGAAACACCAACACTGCTGTTACATAGGCCGGAAGAACACGCAGGCGCGATGGCAGATGATCGCTGAAAATTGCTGTTACGCTTGCAAGCTTTTCGAGAAACACGAGGCCCCAACGGCGCAGGATACTGTCTGAAGTCGCATCACGGGTGCCCGCACCCGATGAGAGTGAAGACAGGCCGAAGAGGTGATTGTAAATCCAGCAGGCAAGCATGGCCGTAACCAGCAGCATGGTGGCAAGCACTCCAGCAAAGGCCCAATTTACCAGTTCCTGCACCTGCACGATGATTAGTTGAGCCAACATTGTTTGCTGACGTCCGCCGAGGAAAGCCGGAACAATAAAGAAGCCGAGCGAGGTGATGAAGGTGAGCAATCCACCCGCAGCCATTCCGGGAATGGACAGAGGGAAATAGACCATCCAGAACCGGTGCGAGTTTCCGGCACCAAGAGTGCCAGCCGCCTGACCGAGCCTGCGGTCGATGCCTGCCATAACTGGCATCATAGTGAGCACAGCCAGCGGCATCATCGCATGGACCATGCCCACGATTACGCCGAACTCATTATACATCAATGGCAATGGCCCGTTGATCAGCCCGGCACCGCTCAACAGCCGGTTCAAAATGCCATCATTGCCCAGCAGCAGCATCCAGGAAAACGTCTTGACGAGATAGCTGGTCCAGAAGGGAACGAGCACCAGCAGAAGCATCTGGTTTCGACGGTTTTCCTTCAGACCCGAGAGCCAATAGGCGAGCGGATATCCCAACAGCAGAGAAAACAGGGCTGTCAGCGCGGCAATGCGAAATGTGATGCTGAGAATGCGCCAATACACTTCCGTGTCAATCAGGCGTGCATAGTGAACAGTTGTCAGGGTTCCACTGGTGTCCTGAACGCTCAGTGCGAGAAGACGGAACACCGGCACGAGAAAGAAGATGCACAGAAAAGCGATTGCCGGAAGTGCCAGCCACAAAGGTCCGAATTTGAATGGGCCTGATTTCATAAAGGCCGGCAGGCGAGACGTGTTTGTTGCTGTATTCATGCCACCAACACCGCTTGCTGATTGTGCCAGTGATAGGTGATCGGATCACCCGCAGATGGCATCGTGCTTACACCATCATGAAGGACGATGATTGTCTCGCCGTCCTTCAGCGTGACAAGAAGGCGCGTATCGGAACCAACATAGATGACTTCGGAAACAATTCCGGTGATGTTGCTGACATCCGTGCTGTCGCTCCGGCCCTGTTTCATCTGCTCAGGGCGCAGAACAATGTGCGCATCGCTGCCTACTGGAAGCTTGTGCTTGTTGTGAACGGGGAACTGACCATGTTGAGTATCAACAAGGGCGTGATCGCCGGAGACTCCAGTGATTTTACCACCAAGAATATTGGACATGCCGATAAACTTTGCCGCAAACACGGTGGACGGTTCACTATAAATCTGGCGGGGTGTGCCTAGCTGTTCGATCTTGGCATGGTTCATCAGGCAGATGCGGTCGGACAGAACCAGCGCTTCTTCCTGATCATGCGTTACATAGATGACCGTTGTGCCAAACTCGCGATGCAGACGCTTGATTTCAAACTGCATATGTTCGCGCAGATTTTTGTCCAATGCGCCAAGCGGTTCATCCATCAGAATAATCTGCGGGCGGTAAACGAAGCATCGGGCGAGAGCCACGCGCTGCTGCTGCCCACCAGAAAGCTCGCGCGGAAAGCGCGAGGCGAATTTTTCGAGCTGCACTTTAGCGAGTGTTTCCGAAACGCGCGCACTTACTTCTTTCGATTCCGTGCCGCGCATTTTCAGCGGAAAGGCGATATTCTCGCTGACCGTCATATGCGGGAACAGAGCATAATGCTGAAACACCAAACCCATGTCGCGCTTGTTCACAGCTGTACGGGTATAGTTTTTCCCATCAACCCACAGTTCGCCATGGGTCGGCTCGACCAAACCGGAAATCATCTGCAAAAGCGTCGTTTTTCCTGAACCGGAAGGACCAAGAAGGGTGACGAATTCGCCGGTATTGACGGTCAGGTTGCTGGGCTCAAGAGCTGTGACGCTGCCATACTCTTTGCCAAGTCCCTGAATCAGCATCTTCGGGTTTTCTTGTGGCGTTTCTGCATTCATGTGGGAACCCTGATACGCTGATAGCAGCGCAAATTAGTGTAATGGTCGTCGGGGAGGATGCAGACAAACACTTTGCGGGCTGCTTCCAAATGTGGCGTGAAAGCAGCGCATTGTGTTTGTCTGGAAGCTTGTGCAGGTGTTCTTAGAACAGTAGCCAGCTATTGAACCGCTCAGTCATTTCGGCGCGGTTCGCACTCCACCAGTCTTCATCTGCAAGGCGCATTTTGCTGATGTTTTGTGGGGCGGTCGGCAGAATTTTCGCCCGCTCAGCCGGGATGAAGTCATAAGCTTTCTTATTCGTCGGACCGTAGGCGAGTTCTTCAGTAAACAGGGCCTGCTGTTCTGCGCGGGAACAGAACTTGATGAACTCGCGTGCCTGATCGGCGCGCGGATTGCCTTTTGGAATGGCCCATCCTTCGATCGAGTAAAGCCCCTGATCCCAGTGAATTTCTGCTGGTACATTGCCATCGATCGCCGATTGCAGACGGGCATTCCATCCGCTGATCATCGAAACTTCACCGCTTTGCAATAGCTGTGTCGATTGCGCGCCGCCTGTCCACCAGACTGAGATATGATCCTTGATCTTGTCGAGACTGGCAAAAGCGCGGTCCACGTCCAGCGGATAAAGCTCTGCGAGCGGAACGCCATCAGCAAGCAATGCTTGCTCCAGTGTATCGATTGGGTTTTTGCGCAAGGAACGGCGGCCAGGGAATTTTTCGACATTCCAGTAGTCGGTCCAGCTTTGCGGAATATTGTCTTTCAACAGGTCCGTGCGGGTTGCAAAGATGTGGCAATAAATCGTTATGCCGAGGAAGTCGTCAAAGACGGCTTCCGGCATGATATCCGGCACCTGTTCTTTGGTGATGCCTGTCGGTTCCAGCAGCCCTGACTCGGAGAGGATCTTACGTGCTGAAAGTGTCAGCGTGCTCAAATCCCAAATGTAGCTCTGCGTTTCAACGATGGACTTGAACTGTGCTGTTGGCTCTGCTTCGCGAGCGACATTGACAATCTTGATGCCGGTATCTTTTTCAAACGGATCGTAAAACGCCTTGCGGAAAGCGCTGTTAAACGGGCCACCTGGATCAGCCAGTGTCAGCGTTGTCTGAGCATAAGCAGGGCGTAGAATAGCGGGCGTTGCAAGTGCTGCTGTCGCGCCTGCAAGCAAGCTGCGGCGGGTCAGCGTAAATGGCGATTTCATAGTCATGATGCTCCCTTTATTATTCTTTCAAAACAGGTTTGGTGTTTTGAGTAGGTTCCCCCTGCCTAAGCAGTTTTGATGATGATCGGTGTGCCGATCTTATGTGTGGGATAGGGTTTTTCCCCATCCCGCGATGCTTACTCACATTGTGAATTAGGACGCCTTGCGGGCCTGACGGGCCGCAAAAAAATGCTTCCATCATGCGGGCAGGTTCGCCTGTTGCGTAAGCTTCACGCTGAATGCGAACGCCAGCTGAAAGCGCATCCTGCAAGCCCGGTTCAGTCATTTCATAGAAACGCTGGCGGTTAAGGCGCATTGCTACCGGCGGTTTGGCTGCAAGTTCCTCGCCCAAAGCCTGTGCCGCAGCATGGACCTGATCCTGCGGGACGATGGTGTTGATGAGGCCGATATGATGCGCCTCGTCTGAATCAAGCAGGCGTCCGGTGAGAACCAGATCGACCGTGCGGGCAAAGCCGATCATTTCACGCATGATCCACGAGCCAGTGGTCGTTGGAATACCGGAATTGATTTCCGGCTGTCCGATCGAACACCTGCATGAGCAATGCGGATATCGCAAAGAAGAGCGACCTGAAATGCCGAACCTGCCGCAACACCATTGAGTGCTGCGATGATCGGCTGGATAGGGTTCTGATCCGTGTGTAGAGCTTTTCCCACTCGCCGATCCAGACTTCGGCACGATCAGCATCGAATGTCTTGGTTTCGTTCAGATCCTGGCCAGCACCGAAAGCGCGGTCTCCAGCCCCGGTCAGAATTACGGCTTTCACCGCCGTATTTTCTTCTGCAGCCTGAAAAGCTTCGATCAGCTGATTACGCATCGCAGCGTTCCACGCATTCATCACTTCTGGTCGGTTCAACGTGATCGTCATAACCGAATTTTTTAGTGAGGTGAGGATGAACTCAGACATCTATGTGTTCCCATCGACTATTGTAATGCAATAATTGTTATTGTATTTTGAATTTTGTAATTGCAGTTTGTCAAGGCTGTTTTAGTAATTTATGGAAAAGGCATGACGAAGCGGGAGCGATGCTCGACCGTTTCAAGGCGAGTTTGTTTGTGTATAGATAGGCGGAAATTTGCTCTTAGGTCAGGGCGTGGCAATGAAAGAACCAGTGGATTTGACAAAAGAAAAGCAACCGAAATCGCCGGAAGATTCAGCAGATTTGAGCGGCGAAAACTCTGGTCGTGGCGACGCGCTTATGGTGCGGTCTGTGGAAAAGGCTTTTCGCGTTCTGGGCGCCTTCAACTCAGATCAGTCGACGTTGAGCCTCTCCCAGATTGTTAGCCTGACCGACCTCGATATGAGTGCGGCGCAACGTTTTACGCATACGCTGATGAAGCTAGGATTCCTCGCGAAAGACCCAGTCACGCGCCAGTTCGAGTTGACGGCAAAGACGCTGGATTTGGGCTTTCACTATGTTCGGGCAAACAAACTGATTGATCGGGCGATGCCCTATTTGCAGCATCTGAGCAAGGAAACTGAAGAGACGATCAATCTTACAGTGCCCGATGGCACCGAGATTGTATTCGTTTCGCGTTTTCTGAGCCGTCATGTGCTCAATACTGATGTTATCATCGGCACGCGAATGCCTGCCTATTGCACAGCTCCGGATTGGCGATGCTCTCGCTTGCCTGAAGACGAAGCGCAGGCGATTCTCGATCAGACCCATTTCCGTAGCTTCAACGCCAATACGATCATCGATCCGAAAGCTATCATGGATGATATTCGTCGCTTTCGCGAAGATGGTTATGCCACGGCTTTCGAGCAGGTTTATCACGGCGATGGTTCGATTGCTTCGGCGATTACCGGACCGAACGGGCGGCCCATTGCTGCAATCAACATTGCTGCATCTCTTGCACGCTATTCGCGCGAGGATATCGTCTCGCGTTTCAGTCCCTACGTAATTGCAGCCTCAGGACGATCTCCAAAGCCTGAGGCCACCGCGCGCCGATACTGTCGTCACAACAGACGATATCCCACTCTGTCGCAGTTTTTAAAAACACCGTTGACAGAATTGTTGCCATGCGAAATGTTTGTATAAAAATAACAAATATTGCATTGCAATAGTTAATGGGAAGTCTGATGAACGCCACGCCTCCAAAAGGGCAGCTTGTTGCCGCGGTCGCGCCGAAGGGCAGGCCCCTGACTTTTACTTTTGACGGAGTTGAATTTCAGGGATTTGAGGGGCAGTCGGTTCTTGCGGCACTTCTGCAGAGCGGCCATGTGCTGCGCTATTCGGAATTCGACGGAATGCCGCGCGCGGGATTCTGCCTTATGGCTGCATGTCAGGATTGCTGGGTCTGGACATCCGAGGGCAAACGTCTGCGTTCATGCTCAACCCTATTACATCAGAACATGAGCTTGCTGAGCCGCTTTGATGCCTGGGGCCGGTCATGATCCGTCCTCTCATCATCGGATCGGGTCCTGCTGGTATCAGCGCGGCCCAAACCCTTGTCGATAATTCGAAGCTGATTGAACAACTGACCGGGCAGGTCGTGAAGCCTGTTATGCTCACGGAAGCAGCGTTTCCCGGCGGGCAGGGGCTGCGTCGGCTCAATCCGCAGATGGGTTTTGAGCCTCGAAAATTATACAAAAATGAAGAAGCGAAGTATCGGAACTTCCATGGAAATGCCGACGCGCTGATCGACCAGATTGATTACCGTCCGTTTACGACCGTCTGGTCACTTTATGAAGGTACAGCCTTCATAGAAAGTGCGGGAGAAGTGGATGAGCTACCTTATTCGCACGTCATTATCGCGACTGGTGCAACGGATAAAATCATGCCGGTGAAAGGCTGGACCCTGCCGGGTGTTTATTCGCTTGGAGGATCACAGGTTGCCTTAAAGGATCAGGGCAGTTTTATTGGTCGAAAAGTGGTGTTTGCAGGCAGCTCGCCGCTGCTCCTGTTGGCGGCTTTGCAATACCATCGGCTGGGCGCAAAAAACATTGTGGTACTGGATACGACACCGTTTCGCGCGAAACTGAGTGCCTTGCCAGGGCTGCGACACAGTCTCAAAACGGCGTGGCAAGGTGCGCGCTATATGACTGAGCTGAAGAGCGCGGGAATTCCAATTCACAGTGGCGTCGCACTCGAAGAGGTTCGAGGTAAAACTCACGTTGAAAGCCTTGTCTTCCGTGATCGGAAAGGACGCATTCAGACGCTGGATTGTGATGCAGTTGCTCTGGGATATGGGCTCCGTGCCGAGACCCAGCTTGCGGAGCTTGCCGGTTGCCGATTTGAATTTGATAGTGATTTTCGTCAGTGGCTACCAGTGACTGATACGGATGGTCGCGGCGCCAAAGGCATTTACCTGGCAGGCGATGGTGCTTCGATCGGTGGAGCCGATTGCGCAATTCAGAGCGGAAAGCTGGCAGCCCTTGCGATGCATGAAGACATTGCCACCGAGGCAAGCGTGATGATGCCGCAAGCTGAAAGGGCGGGATTGCAGATAGAAAACGGCAGACCCGAGGTGCCGTTCATCAGTACCGAGCATTTCAGCGCAATCTCGCCAGGATATTTCGCTGGCCCGTCGATAATGTGTCTTCAATCAGCGACGATACTATTGTTTGTCGCTGCGAAGGCGTTTCAGCTGGCGAAATCAGGCAGAGCATAGCCAAAGAAGTCGGTCCTGTTGAAGTGAATCGTGTGAAGGCAATTACCCGCTGTGGCATGGGGCGTTGTCAGGGACGCTTCTGCGGTCTGGCACTCGCGGAAATTACATCGCAGGCAAGTGGTCGTTCGATTGAGGATGTCGGTCGGCTGCGTGCGCAGGCACCGGTCAAGCCACTGAATGTTGGCGCTGCGCGGGTCGTTTCATCATGACATCGACAAGAGAAACACAAACGCTTGTCATTGGCGGTGGTTTGAATGGGGCATCACAGCCCTTTTCTGGCGCGGGCCGGACATCGTGTGACGGTTCTCGAACAGGGATATGTTGGCGCACAGTCGAGTGGCGCCAATTTCGGCAATCTGCGTTTGCAAGGGCGAGATGTCCGGCAATATCCCCTGTCCATGCGTTCGCAGGAATTATGGGAGCAACTCGATCAGCTCATCGGTGATACATGCGAATATGATCGTTCCGGACATATCTATCTTGCCTGTAATGATGATGAAGTGGCCAAGCTTGAAGCTTATGCAAAAACTTCACGTCAGTTTGGTCTGCAGATCGAGGATTTGGATGGCGCAGAGATACGCAGACGTTATCCTTATCTGAGTGACAAGATCGTAGCGGGAACTTATTCAGCCCGCGATGCGACAGCTAATCCTCGCCTTGCTACGCCAGCAGTTATGCGCGCTGCGACGGCACATGGAGCGGAGCTCATTGAAAGCTGTGAAGTCTTAAGCGCTACGACAGTGCATAATGGTTTTGTTGTTGAAACACGGTCGCATGGCACATTTAAATCAGATCAGCTTGTCAATGCCGCCGGTGCGTGGGGTGGAGCATTTGCGCAGCAATTTGGTGAGGAAACACCGCTTTTTTCTGCCGGGCCTCCGCAATTTGTAACCGAGCCTTTGCCTTACTTTATCCGCCCCTCCGTGCAAGCGGTGGCGGGTAATGTAATCTTCCGCCAAATCCCGCGCGGCAATGTCATTGTAGCGGGCTATCCGCGCAGCGACCTCAAAACCAACGTACTGTGGTGCCCCGCTGAAAACCATAGCAGGAATGCGGAGCCTTGCCGAAGTTGCACCTGTGCTGGGTGATGCGCAGGTCATTCGGGTATGGTCAGGGATGGAGGGGTATCTGCCAGACATGATCCCGATCATTGGCCCAAGCACTACAACGCAAGGGCTGTTTCATGCCTTTGGCTGTTGTGGGCATGGGTTCCAGATTGCGCCGGGTGTGGGTGCAGTTCTGGCTGAGATGATCCTGCATGGAAGCTCAAAGACGCCCGTTGAAGATTTCTCTATTCATCGCTTTCGTGATGCAGTTGTAGCTCACGATAAAATCAAAAAAGAGTTCGATTGACATGCTGTATTGCGCCGATAGCAGAGTTCTCTCGTATCGGCGCATCGCAATTGCGATCGCTCAGGAAAGTGCCAGAAGCGCGTCGGCTGCGTCACCATCTATGATGAGGCCGTTGATAATGCCGCTTTTTAACAGCGCTTTTGCTGCGGCTGCTTTTTCCTGACCAGCGATAAGCAATACAACTTGAACTTTCTGCAACTCTTCAAAACCCAACGCTATGGTGCGCTGGTTCATTTCGTGATCGACCTGACGGCCTTCCTTGTCAAAGAAGATGCCGTTGGTGTCACCAATCGCACCGGCAGCGCGCAGGCTCTCGAGTTCTGATTTGCTCAACATGTTCTGACGGCGCAACAATGAATCTTCGGTGAGTTCACCTGCGCTGATGAAGCACACAGACACGGTGCGCGCGATTTCCATCGCGCGTGCGACCGAGCGTTGGGAGATCAGCACTTTTCGATCTTCCGCAGAATCGGCGATGAACGGAACAGGCAGGAAAAAGCCCTGCCCACCCGTACGACGGGCCAACATGTGCACAACCTCAAAGGGATTATAGGCGGAGTTTGCCGTCAAAGATCCCATGACTGAAATGAACCGGGCTTGCGGCGCACGTACACCTGCAAGTTGCAATGTCATCTGCTCAATGGTTCGCCCCCAGCCTGTACCTACTGTGGCTTCCTGATTGTCAGCCAGGAAATTTTTGAGGTAAGTTGCAGCGGCCACACCAACGGCTCTGAACGAAACCTGCTTGCGGATTTCCGATGCTGTATCGTCAGCCGTATCGAAGCCAAACGGCGGCGTTGAAACACAAAAATTCAACCCAAATCGCCGCATCAGCTCGTTTTCGACGGGCAATGTGCCTGCATTCTGATGATCGATTGAAATGCTGACGAGGCCACTTTCACGGGCTTCACCGAGGATTTTGTTCACGCGTGCACGCGTCAATCCCAGTCTGGAGGCAGTCGCCTCCTGGTTGAACCCGCCAACATAGTAGAGCCAGGCCACGCGCACCATCAAGCCGTCTTCAGATTCACTCATTGGTCCCTCGCTCAAATAGTAGCCTCTAAATTACAAATGTATTTCTATTTGACATTTGTAATTTGTCGACGCTAATATCAATTATTCCGACGGACAAGAGCGCGAAAGCGCGACCAGATCAATGGAATGCGGGGCTGAAGTAATAGCGGAATGAGGACGTCTTTCTCTGGAGGAGCAGAGTCTGACGACCGCGTTGCGACAGTTTCGTAGGAGCAGCGGTGGGTTAACGCGAAGCACGCGTAGCTATCGCTGAAAGCGTCTGGGACGGATGTTGCATCAAACTTGATGTCATCACCGACCCCCGGTGCTGAAGTTTAACAATTTGAAGCCAGACAGTGGAGCCAACCACGTCGCTGGGAGAATAAAATGGGATCGGGATTTTTCAAGAAATCTGTCGCTGTCGCAGCTTTGGCAGTGCTGATGGGCACTGCGAGCGCGTCAGCCACGAATGTGCCTGGGTTCATTCCAATGCTGCGCAGTCTGAACAGCGTGCGAAGGCGGGCTTTGATGCATGGCTCAAGGAAACCGCCAAGGACTGGAAGATCAGTGTTCTTGACAGCGGCGGCTCTGGCGAGCGCACGGCTTCAATATTCAGGATGCTGCGTCGCGTGGCGTGGATGCGATTATCGTCAGCATGTCGGACCTGCGGGCATCGCGTGCGGCTATTGATGCTGCTGTTGCCGCTAAAATCCCGGTTTTTGCAATCGATAGCGGTCAGGTAGATGGTGTGCTTGTCGATGTGACAACCAACAACTGGGCCATGTCCGCCTCAGTGTCTCCTTATCTGCTCAACGAAATGGGCGGAAAAGGCAACCTTATTTTCCTGCGTATGGCGGAGCATCACGGCACCCGCAAACGCGGTGACGTCATGGCGACCGTGCTGAAGGAATATCCTGAAGTGAAGGTCATTGCCGAACACAATATCGACTATACGGCCTTCTTCGAAGATACCACCAGCACCATGCAGGACTATGCTTCGCGCTTTGGTGAAGAGATCAACGCCGTATGGGCGCCATGGGATGAACCGGCACAGGCGGCTATCAATGCGCTCAACGCTGCTGGCCTGAAGAACGTGAAAGTCATCGGTATTGACGGCCATCCGCAGGCCATCGAGGAAGTCTGCAAGCCAGACAGCCTGATGATCGCAACAGTTTCTCAGCCCTTTGAAAAATGGGCGCGCAGACTGGCGAATGGATCGAGCATTGTGGTCAAGAAGGAAGATGCCGCAACCGTCATTCCTTCCAAGACCGTTTATCTCGATGCGCCGCTGGTAACAAAGCAGAACTGCAAGGATTTCCTCCCGAAGAAATAGGCACCCATGCCTGCAACTGGCCGGGGCGTGTTCGTTCCGCGTTCCGGCCTCTTTTTCGTAAACTTGCAATTTAATCCACGGGAGCTCTTCGATGGCCGTGAGCCTTTCGCAGATCGTCATGTCCTATCCCGGCACGCTGGCCCTTGATCAGGTCAGCGCTGAATTCCGGTTTGATGAGGTGCATGGCCTGATCGGAGAAAATGGCGCCGGGAAGACCACGTTGGTCAGCATCCTTGGCGGCAGCAAAAGCCCGACTTCTGGCAATATCACCATAGACGGAACAGAGGTGAAGCTGAGCAGTGCCGGTGACGCTCTGCGCAAGGGGATTGCCCACGTCTCTCAGGAAGGCAGCCTTGTTCCCGGCTTGACTGCTGCACAGAACATTCTGCTTGGCGATGAGCCGCGAATGGGGCTTGGTGTCATCGACAAGAAAAAACTTGTCGCCCGCGCGGAAGAGCTTCTCAATCGCTGGTTTCCGCAAGTTTCCATCGACCTCAATGAGCAGGTCGACATGCTGCCGATGGCAGATCAGAAAATCATCGAAATTATCCGCGCTCTGCGCGGCAATGTGCGGCTGCTTATTCTCGATGAACCGACGGCAACATTACCCGCTCGCGAAAAAGAGAGCCTTTGGGAAATCATCAAAACCTTGCCACAACAAGGCGTTGGCATCGTTCTCATCAGCCACTTCTTGTCCGAAATTAAAGCGCTGAGCGATCGTATTACCGTTCTGCGGGATGGCCGACATATTGTGACGCTTCAGGCTGAAGATTCGAGCGAAGCGCAATTGATCGACCTGATGCTTCAGCGTTCTGGCGGCAAGGATGCGGCCGAACAGGATGTTCCGCACACGCGCAATCTCGGGTCTGTGGTTCTGGAGGTCAGCGAAGGCCGGCGGCGTTAACGCCGATCATTTCGTCATCCGCGCGGGCGAGATCGTCGGACTTATCGGTCTGACGGGGGCCGGGCATTTTGGTTTCGCCCGGTCACTCTATGCTGCAAGCGGCGTGATTTCTGGGACGTGTCGCTTTCAAGGCGAGGTAGTCAGCAAAGTCGATGCCCGAACCATGCAGAAGAAGGGAGTGGCGCTTGTCCCTGACCATCGCATGGAGAACTCTCATCGGTGATTGGGACGTGCGCGAAAATCTTGCAATGGTGCATCCATCGCATGCGACTTTTGGTGGCACAGGCATATTGTCCATGCGCCGCGAAGCAAGTGAAGCCGACCGCACAATGCAGCTTATGAACGTCAAGGCGCATTCACGCAGCCAGTTCGTGAAAGATCTGAGTGGCGGCAACAAGCAGAAAGTCTCGATTGGTAAATGGCTTTATGGTGCTGACGATCATTATCGCCTGATGATCTTCATCGAGCCCACAGAAGGTGTCGATATCGGTGCCAAGCGTGAAATCCATGCGCAGATGCGCAGGCTCGCTGAAAAGGGCGTCGCTATCCTCGTTACATCGTCTGATCTTCTGGAAATCGCAGACGTGGCAGACCGCGTCATCCCCTTCGTGAATGGCGGCCCCGGGCCTCAGATTGAGCGCGGCACATTTTCGAAGCGAAATTTATTGCCGCAATGGCAGGAGTTACCCCATGAATGCCCGATCTTCAGCGGTTTCACCGCAATCATCCCGCCATGCCCAGAGCTTCGGTAAAAAGCTTAAAGGCGAATGGCTGCTCAAATACAGTACGCTCTTCGTGCTGTTTCTTTTGTTTGGATTTTCGCTGACTGTTGACCGCTTTCTGACTGCAAACAATCTTCTCAATATCATCCAGCAGATTTCCATGCTGACGATTGTTGGAGCCGGACTGACTTTTGGCTTTGCGGCGCGTGAAATGGACTTATCGGTCGGCTACATGGTCGGCATGGCAGGTATTCTGGTGCCCCTCATGCTGGTTGCGGGGTTTCCTTTACCCGTGGCTTTGCTTGCGGGTCTTGCTGCCGGTCTGGTGGTGGGGTCCATCAATGCAATTCTGGTCACATTTGTCGGCGTGCCCTCGCTGATTGCGACACTGGCCATAGGCTCTATCCTTTACGGCATCAACTTTCTGATGACCGGTGGGCGGGCAATCTATGGTGGTCTTCCGGCGAATTATCTCTGGCTCGGTCAGGGCCAGCTGTTCGGAATTCCGGTGCTCGCTTATGCCATGGTGATCGTCGTTCTCTTTGCCTGGTTCCTGATGGAACGCACCGTGTTCGGTCGATACATCTATGCCGTGGGCGGTAATCTCAAAGCCGCAGAGCTTTCCGGCGTGAATGGTCGCTTCTATCGCGCTGCCGCTCTTGTTGTCTGCTCGATTTTGCAGCGGTAGCGGGTGCGCTTCTTGCAGCGCCTTGGCTCAGGGCAGCCAAATGCGGGCGAACGCTATCTGCTTGACGGACTTGCCACGGTGTTCATCGGCATGACGATGTTCCGTCCAGGCACAGCCACGATTGCGGGCACATTCTTCGGCGCACTCTTTATCGGTGTCATCAATAACGGCCTCAACCTTATCGGCATGGACACATACATCCAGAGCATCGTGAAGGGCCTTATCATTCTCGTAGCGGTCGCGGTCGTTTCGCGTACCACCAAACTGAAGCTCCTTTGAGCACACGTGAGGCATTGAACTAAACATCATGAAACAAATGCAACAGACAAGTCTGTCGGAGGCGCACGTGCAAAATCCGAGTAACTCTAATCTTCTCGAACTCTACCGGACGATGCGGCGCATCCGCACCTTTGAAGAACGCGTGGGCGAATTGTTCGTGCGCGGTCAGACGGCAGGTTCGATGCTCCATCTCTCGATTGGCGAAGAGGCAGCTGCTGCCGGTGTTTGCGCGGCAATGCAACCACAGGACACGTTCACGACGCATCATCGCGGCCATGGTATCTTTCTGGCGCGCGGCGCTGATCCCAAGCAGATGATGGCTGAAATCGGCGGTAAGGAAACCGGCTATTGCCACGGCAAGGGTGGCTCCATGCATATAGCCGATATGGCGCTTGGGCATCTTGGTGCCAATGCGATTGTCGGCGGCATTCCTTCGGTCGTTGGCGCGGGTCTTTCCAGCAAATATCTCAAGAAGAACTCCGTTTCGCTCGCATTTTTCGGCGACGGCGCAATGCAGCAGGGTATTCTTTACGAGAGCATGAATATGGCGGCTCTCTGGGGTCTGCCAGTGGTGTTTGTCTGCATCAACAATCAGTATGGCATGGGAACGCGCGTCGATCAGGCAACGGCCAATACGGCATTTGATCAGCGTGCCCATGCATTCGGCCTTAATGGTGCGATTGTCGATGGTATCGATGTGGAAGAAGTGAAAGCCACGGCGCAAGGTCTGATTGACGATGCCCGCCTTGGCAAACCTGGCTTCCTGTCCGTCACCTGCTATCGCTTCTTGGCCACGCCCGCATGGACAAGAGCCCGTATCGTGCGGAAGCGGAAGAGGCCGAAGGTCGCAAGAAAGACCCGTGAAATTTACACGCGACCGGCTGGTTTCCGAAGGTTTGGCCGAGGAAACAGCACTGAACGCGATGGACAGCATCACTGCCGAAATGGACGCGACTATTGATTTCACAGTCGAGTCCAAGGCGCCGCCACTCACGTCAATGTTCAAGGATGTCTATGCGGTGGGAGAACCAGAGCCGGAGCCCGTCCGCACCCGTATCGACCGCGTACTTTCCAGGGATGAAGCATAATGGTTGCCATGACTTACCGCGATGCGCTGCGTAAAGCGCTGGATGATGCCATGGCTGAAGACAACACCATTGTCGTCATTGGCGAAGAAGTGGGCCGCTATGGCGGCGCTTATGGCGTGACGAAAGACCTGATCGGTAAATATGGCGCTGATCGACTTATCGACACACAATTTCCGAGCCTGCGATTATCGGTGCCGCTGTTGGGGCTGCGATGACCGGTCTACGCCCTGTTGCAGAGCTGATGTATATCGATTTTCTTGGCATGACGATGGACCAGCTTGCCAATCAGGCTGCCAAAATCCGCTATATGTTCGGTGGACAGATTGGTGTGCCGATGGTGCTTCGCACGCAGGGCGGCACCGGTCGTTCGGCGGGTGCACAGCATTCGCAAAGCCTTGAAGCATGGATCATGCACGCCTGGCTTGCGGCTTGCCATGCCTGCTACAGTCCAGATGCTTATCATTTGTTGCGCCAAAGCCTGACGAAGCCGGATCCGGTCGTCTTTATCGAGCACAAGGCGCTCTATACCCGCAAGGAAGAAGTCGATCTGGATGCGGAACCGCTTGAGTGGGGTAAGGCCGCAGTACGCCGTACGGGCAAGGATCTGGTTATCGTGACCTATTCGCGCCAGCTTCACTATGCGCTGGAAGCTGCCGACAAGCTATCTGCCAAGGGTATTGAAGCGACGGTCATTGATCTTCGCACGCTCAACCCGTTTGATTTTGACACTGTACGCGAACATGTCGAGCGCGTCGGCAAAGCCATGGTTGTTTCCGAAGGCGTGATGACAGCCGGCGTTGCAGCCGAACTTTCGGCCCGTATTACAGAAGAATGCTTCGATTATCTTGAACAGCCTGTCGTTCGCGTTGCCGGTGAAGATATTCCGATTTCGGTTTCGCAGGATCTTGAAGCTGGCAGTGTGCCGACAGTGGATCTTATCCGGTCGGTCGCAGAGAGAATGCTGTCATGACAGAACGTATTCTGAAAATGCCGCGTCTCGGCGAGACGATGGAAGAGGGCAAGATTGTCGGCTTCCTCGTCAATCCCGGCGACAGTTTCAAGCGCGGTGATTCAATCATCGAGATTGAGACCGACAAGACGGTTGCCGAGTTTCCCGCACTTGGCGACGGCACGCTCAATGAATGGATCGGATCGATTGGGGATCATGTCGTTGTCGGTGCGCCGCTGGCGCGCATCGAGATCGGCTCTGGTCCCGACTGGACCGAAGAGGCTGGCGAAAGCGCGGCCTCCTCGGTGGAACCGGCTGCGTCGCACCCGCGCCCGCAGCCGGCTCACATAACATGTCGTGACCGATCTCAATATGCCCCGCCTTGGTGAGACGATGGAAGAGGGCCGCATCGTCCGCTGGTTGAAAGCTATGGGCGATAGTTTCGAGCGTGGCGAAGCCGTTCTTGAAATTGAAACCGACAAGACGGTTGCAGAATTTCCGGCGCTGGTCAGTGGTAAGCTCGGGTGAAATCCTGCGCCATGAAGGAAAACATGGTAACTGTTGGCGATGCATTGCTC
>NZ_PYSY02000003.1 GCF_003049685.1 Brucella pituitosa
GAAGAGGTGTCGGGGCATTATCTTCGACGATCCTGCCCTGATCCATAAAAATGACCCGATCAGCCACAGAACGCGCAAATCCCATCTCGTGCGTTACACAAATCATGGTCATGCCATCGGCGGCAAGTTCTTCCATCACATCCAGAACTTCTTTCACCATTTCTGGATCAAAGGCTGATGTCGGCTCATCAAATAACATGATACGAGGACGCATTGCCAGACTGCGTGCAATGCTATCCGAGCTTTCTGCGATGCTCAATGCATAGCCGTACGGATGTGACGAACTAACAGCCCGCCACCGATGTCTTTGAATTCGTAGTTCAGTCTCTTATCTTCGTAGTTCGTCTACCATCGCGTTGATCCAGTTTGCTATAGACATCTGTCAATTGGGAAACGGGTACGGAGCACTTCTTCGTCCTTGCTATATCTTCAAGAACCCTGTTGCGGTTCCGTAAGGCATCGATTTCAACTTTTTCAGGCGATTTCGGATCCATGAAAAAGAGCGCCGGAAAGAATAGAATAGCTCCCGTAGCCCCAGAATGATATTTTGCCCTGAGCCTGTGAACGCTCTTTCAAAGTCGCCACTATCTGGCGTTCGTTAGCAGCAAACTCGCGAAATTCCCACGCAGTCAAATGCGCTGTCGGCTGGATGCGTTGCTGCGATCGGTTTTGCTTCTCGTCCACCACAGCCTGAGAGGATCAAAGATACACTAAGGATCGAAAAGACTGTGACAAAGTTTAATTTTTTGGGAGCAAAATTAAAGTACATTTATAATTCTCATTATTGATAAAACAAGCATATTGAAATATGAATTTATTCAAATTAATAACTGTTTGAGTTAATTTACATTAAATGTCAATTGTTTTTAATATTAGTTTTTACATGCAGTAACTATATATATTAAAAACATGCAGATACACCCAATTAATAGCAGGCATTTATAGATATTCATTATATCATTGGCGATAAATATGGACAGCATTCTATAATAGAAAACCAAATTGATAAGTACAAAACTAACAATTCGTCATATGTGATTGAATCAGCATGAAGGGTGTTCTGGATATAAAGCGTATGAGCAGTGTTAAATCTTCTCGCCGGGCAAGCCGCAGGCTTGCTTTATCCAGTCCGCGAACAGCGCTTCGTCAAAGTCTCCAGGTTCAAAAATATGAAAATACCGCACGTTGGCTTGCTTTGACGGTTCGGGTGGCATTGGTGTCAGGTCTGTCCCTTTGAAAAAGGTTATTTTGATATATTTCGTCATGCAGTGGAACGCAGTGAAGGATGTGCCGTCCCCTACTCCATAAAATGGAGTGTTCCAGCGAACCTTTTTTGAAACATTTGGCACCAGATTCTCAATAATGGCGTCCAGCTTTTGCCCCACATCTCGTTTCCAACCGGGCATGGCAGCGATGTAAGCCCGAACAGGTTCATTGCCGTCTGCCTTTGGAATTTGCGGATTCCCGCCGCTGAGAAGAACCGGCTTATCAGAAGCTGTTTCTTGGGGGCTGGCTTTTTGCGCCAATGATTTGGTCCCTCTCTTATAATTTTGTTTGATTGTACCGTCTCGTGCACAATGCACAACCCGTCTTTCCCAAGAAGGAAGCGGTTGCGCCTGAGTTTGAAAATTATAAAGTGAGATTAGAGCGATGAACCAATTTGCAAGACTGTGAAATCGCGCTGCAGATAGCGGTTCATCACATCTGACAAGATTGGGTTTGCAGCGGTCTCTGCTTTCGGCGCAACAATGCTAACCACGCCTGCACAAAGTTTGCCTGCCTGAACGGCATGCCCGGAAATATCGCCTTCTACCGTTCCAGCTACCGTTTCTTTCCAGGAGGCAACGACGCCGTTGACTGCCTGCTCGGCCGTTGAACAGTCGAGATAGGAAAGTGAAATGACGACAGCGGGTGCATTATCGATTTGGGCATCGGCGATAAATCCCGCAAAATAGGGAGGAATCCCCATTCTCTGCCACACTGTCTTTGAAAGACTGCTTTGCGGCTTCTATATCACCTGGCGAAGAGGGCAATATTTTTGCGGGATCAACACCGTCCAGACCAAAAATGGGAGATATAATCGCGGCCTGCACAATCTGACCGTTCTCTGACGGAATTGCACTCTTCAGCCCGTTAACAGCTGTAGCAATGATTTCGCTATCAGCCACCGAGGGCGTGGGTTGAGCCAATATCTTCATGTCACTTGCGGATGAGGCTTGAACCACGGCAGCATCAAGAGGCAAAACGAAGCTCGTTGCGCCGGTTGCTCCGCGCCAGGGATTTCCAGCATTCGCTTTCGTAAAATCAAGCTTGTTGGCTTCGCCATTTGCAATGAGACCTGAAACGTCACTGTCTACATCAGAAAAATCAGTGTCTTTAAGCGCCTTGACCAAAGATTGACTGGCTTGTTCATTCTGTAGACCCCAATAGGTAACGTTACCCGGGGCCTGACCAAAAGCGGCAAAATAGGTGAGATCGTCGAAAGAGATCTTTGCGTTTTTCGACCAGGCATCCAGTCCATATCCGATCGATTCAAGCGACCGGATTGGTTGTGATAGAACAAGCCTTCGCATTCCGTTAGCTGACGGCCCTGCTTTTTCCAAACCCCGCCACGCTTGCGTGTCCAGGAAAAATATCTGCATCGCTTCGGGTTTTGTAAGTGTCTTTTGCGGTATTTGTTTTAAGGCCTGCTCCAAAACATGTGTGCTGTCCTGTGCGAATGCCGAAGTACAAAATCCTGCCATAAGGCACAGCGCAATAGCCTTCAAACGCATCAACTTTCTCCCGTTCTCAGTTTCTCTGGCGACATCAGAGCCACACAAGTTTGGTTTGACCATTCGCTATGGCTTGCTGTCAACCTTCAAGGGCAGACCATCATTGGCAGTTCAGAGAACCTATCGTGGCGGCTGGAGAAGTGATAACGAATGTATGTTCTCGTACCCCCTATTTTTGATGAGTTTAACACCAGGATTCACGCGGCCAATTTCAGTTTATGTGCGGGTGTAATGCCACCAACTCCCATACTGGGGAAATGCAGTCTTTATAATGCGGTCCGCCGTGTAGCCCACCAGCATAGCAAAGACCCAGCCGTGATCATTGACACACCGAAGAAAATTCGATGCCCGGTCGAATTCCAAGCCACAAGCACGTGAGAACTGCTGCAAGTACTGGCGTGAAATAGGATGCGGTTGCGAGAAGTGAGATATTCCCATGACATACACCCCGGTTCCAACACGCATAAGCAACAGCAGACATCGCAGCAAAAACTAGGATTTGCCCCAGACCATTCCAATGAAGGACCAGTGCAGGCCCATCACTGATCGTATACTTGGTCCACAGTACAGCTGCGGTCAGCAGAAAATAAAGTGGAACCGCGCTTTTTCCATTATCAAAATGGCGCGTAACAACGGAGTACAGCCCCCATAGCAATGCGGCCGAGAATGCATAAATATAAGCTAACGGGTTGTCCTGAATATTATGAAAAATAAGATCCAGAGATAACTCATTGTCACCTTTCATAACCCAACCGATACCCATTAAGCAAAAGCCCAATGCAACAGCAAGGAGCCATGAGCCGCGCTGTTGTCCCGTCAGAACAGCAAACAGGATTGTAACGCTGGGCCATAGATAATTTATCATGCCCAGTTCCAATGCCTGATCGCGGTTGTGCGCAAGTCCTATCGCCAGCGCCAGCGAAATCTCATAAGCAACGAACAGAAGGCCGCTATACCAGATTCCTGGGTTTTTCAGATCGCGCAGCTTTGGAAGACCGAGAACGAGGGCACCAAGCATGCCACTTGTCGTATAGATCAGGGCAGCACCTGCGATAGGTCCAAAAATTTCCGACACACTGCGAATGAACCCAATCGATACACTCCAGAGCGGAATGGCAATCATGCCAACCAGTGTCGAAAGTTGAGTCTCATTTGATACATTGTCGAGTGTGGTAAGATTTGTCATTTCATGTAATCGCATGTGGCTGCATATCTCCACCCGCTTTGAGGTAAGGGCTAGATCTGCAGAACTCTCTGAATTCAGTTTTCGTATTGTGGAATCGTCAGGATCAAGACGTGGCACTTTTCAAGTGAACCGGGTCGTGGAATAGCTGTTGCTTTATGTGCGGCCTGAAGGGCACTCCAAAGAATTGATTGCGAGCCGCTATACCGCTTTAATCAAACAAAGTGTTGTTTATTTTTGTCTCTGAACGTTTCTTTTCCATGCTTCACAGCTTTGTGAAAAGCAGGCTCCACAACAATAAACCTAAGCTTCTATTTCGATCCGATTATTGCACTCATTGTAATATAATCGCAATATTTGCATCAATTGTCATCAACAATCGATCCCATTAGATTGGCTTCAACAAGATTATGGAGCGGTCATGCCGCAGAAAGGCAAACATCATGCTGAACCAGATCAGAGGCCTTCATCACGTCACGTCGATGGCGGCCGATGCACGCCAGAACAACAGCTTCTTTACCGATACACTCGGCCTGCGTCGCGTGAAGACGGTGAACTTTGACGAACCAAGTGTTTATCACCTCTATTATGGTGATGAAGTCGGCACCCCCGGCTCGGTCATGACTTACTTCCCGTTCCCGAACATCGTGCGCGGTCGTCCGGGCGTTGGCGAAGTCGGTGAAACCGAATTCGCTGTGCCAAAGTTCGCTTGGCTTCTGGAAAGACCGTCTGGTCGCAAAGGCGTAACCGGCCTTGAAGCTGACCGCGTGTTTGGCGCTGAACGTCTGCGTTTCCAGGGGCCGGATGGCGATGGCTTTGCACTCGTTGAGATTGACGATGACAAGCGTGCGCCATGGATCAGTGCGGGCGTTTCCGAAGATGTAGCTATCCGCGGCTTCAGCGGCGCACGCATGCGGCTTCACGACATTGACGCCAGTGCCGAACTGCTCAAGTTCATGGGTTATGAACGCGCTGAAACCGAAGGCAATATCAGCCGCTTCATCATTCCAAATGGCAATGGTGCCGATACGGTTGATCTCGAAGCCCTTCCTTCGGCACAGGCTGCACGTCAGGGCGCAGGTTCTGTCCACCACATCGCCTTTGCGGTGCCGGACCGGGCTGCACAGCTTGAAGTGCGCAAGGCGCTGATGGACACGGGCTATCATGTCACGCCGGTGATCGACCGCGATTATTTCTGGGCGATCTACTTCCGCACCCGGGCGGCGTGTTGTTGAAATCGCAACCAATGAACCCGGCTTTGACCGCGATGAAGACACGGCGCATCTGGGCGAAGCACTCAAGCTGCCAAGCCGCTATGAGGCCTATCGTGATCGCATCGAAGCCAATCTCGAGCCTTTGACTGATAAATAACTGGATGCCTCCGGCTTTGCCGGAGGCACCCTCCTTTGGAGGATTATCATGACAAAAAAGGAATATTTCAGCTTCCGGCGCGAAGGTGTTGCCGGTTCTCCGGTCGTCATCGCGTTTCACGGCACAGGTGGCAATGAGCACCAGTTCACCGGCCTGATCGACCAGATACTGCCCGATGCAGGCATTGTCGCGCCGCGCGGCGATGTATCGGAATTCGGTGCCAATCGCTTCTTCCGCCGTACAGGCGAAGGCGTCTATGACATGGATGACCTTCACCTGCGCACGGAGAAGATGCTGGGCTTTATAAGCGAGGTTCGCGAGCAGAATCTGGGTCGTGAAATCTATGCGCTCGGTTATTCGAACGGAGCAAATATTCTGGCATCCATGCTGTTTCGCGACCCAAACCTGTTTAACCGTGCAGCACTCATGCATCCGCTGATCCCATGGACACCGGAACCGCAGCCCGCACTCTCCGGCAAACGGGTTTTGATCACGGCTGGCGAAGTCGATCCGATCTCGCCACTCAAGCTCTCAAAGAGCCTGATTGAATGGTTCAAAGCACAGGGTGCAGACGTCAAATCCCTGATTGCACCCGGCGGGCATGAAATCCGTCCCGTTGAATTGGAGAGCTTGCGGAATTTTCTGCAATAACTCAAAGAGTTGAGATCATCATCCACTTCAATAGCCATAAAAAAGTAGCGGCTTTTTCAAGCCGCTACCCTGTCGCTTCAAATCTGACTGGAGGTTATCAAATCCGAACGAACGATCAGATCAGAACGAACGCTGGAAGCGAACCATGCCCTGCCAGGCCTTTTCGCCCTTAAGTTCCGAGCGGTCATCCGACCACTTGGTGTAAGAAATTTCAGGCGTTACAGTGAAGCCCGGCACCAGAGTGTAAGCTACGTTTGCAGTGGCTGCAAAACGGCCGACATCTTCATAAGCTGCCTGAACGTTGATCGTTGCCTGCTTGGTTGCCTTGAACTTGGCACCACCCAAACGGCCCAATCGCCACCCCATGTACCGTAGAAGCTGTCGATGCGACGAACACCGCGCCAGCTACCATCAGCAAAGCGCTGTGTAACCGTGTAGTTGTCATCGTTCGACTTGTATGCGCCCTGCACCCAGACCGAGAACTGTTCGGTCACGTTCACATCGAGGCGAACTTTACCGGCCCACTCTTCGTTGAGTGCGTCATAAGCTGCAACACCAGCAATCGAACCCCATGACTGAGCAAACTTCAAGCCACCAACAACATGCGGCGTGTAGTCATCGATTGTGACGTTGACGTCCGAGTCGCCATTGCCACCCTGTTCGAGAGCGATTACAGCCGAGAAACCGTTGCCGCCCTTGAAGCTATAGCTGATGGCGTTGGTGCGCGTGCCGCCGGCCAGAATGACGTCGTCGTTCATGACATCGCCGAGGTAACCAGTAAAGGTCACGAACTTGGATTCATCGAGACCAAGGCGAAGACCGCCGAGTTCGATATATGCGAAGCGGAGCTGGCCGCTTGCGCCGTTTTCACCGTTGTTCCAATCATAGCGCACGTCGGCATAGGTCTTAAGTGTGCCCAGATCCGTCTCGGACGCAGTAGAAAAACGAAGTTCAAAGCGGGACTTCATGTCATAGGTGTCGCGTTCCAGCTGCGACAAACGCTTGGCGTAGACGTTATCGCCCCCCTTTAACGTCATAACGAAGATAGCCGTGAATACGTAGGCAGGTTTCGGTGCCTGGGATGTAGAAATAGCCCGCGCCATAAGCATCGCAAACGCGGACATACTCTACGGCTTCTGGCTCTGGTGCAACGATCGCATCAGCAGCCTGTGCAGCCGACACAAACGAGAATACTGCAGCCGAAGCGCAGAGAAAATTCTTAACCCTCATAAAATAACTCCATAAGCGAGGTGTGACGCGAGGGCTTATAAAATATAAAATCACTAAATCAATAAATATAATGTGTATTTTTCATGAAATTATTTTTTGTTTATAAAATTAATACCTCACAAATATGTTTTAATTCAATCTCAAATAGTTAATATTGATTCGAATCAATTTAAGTAAGTATATTTTGATTTTTATACCCATTTGAACAGCTAGCTAGCATGGTTTGATGACAGAAATTTAACACCCTGACATATTTGACGGGTGTCGAACTCAGGAACCTGCCTGCAAGAATTGTGGTTCAACTTCTGCCTCGTACAGTAGCCAGACCACCGATACCTTAAAGGAATATGTATGAGGGAGCTTGAGCTCAAACGCTCTAAAGAGTATCAGCACTCGTTCTCTCGTTTCATTTTAATACTGATAAGGCGCATACGGCATGAACCCAGAATTTATCGTCACGCACTCTGGGGGCTTTCATGCCGACGAGTTGATGTCGAGTGTCATACTCACCAGGCTTTTCCCTGATGCCCAGCTTATTCGCAGCAGGGACCGCAATTGGATTACGCCAAACGTTGACCGCATTATTTACGATGTAGGCGGCCTCTATGATCCGGAAGCGCGTATTTTTGATCACCATCAGCGCGGCGCACCGCACCGCGAAGACGGACAACCCTACAGTTCATTTGGTCTGATCTGGAAGCATTATGGACACGACTACCTTATGCTCTCCGGCATTCCCGAGACGGATGTAGAAGCTATTCACGCGTCCTTTGACCAGAATTTCGTACTTCCAATTGATCTGGTGGACAACGGCGAACTGAGCCCTTCTATTGCCGGACCACTTGCGGGGGCTGACCCTGCCCACACTTTTGGAGACGCTTAAACCCGTCTTTGATGAAACAAACCCCGAGGCTGATGATCAGGCGTTTCAACGCGCTTTGATCATTGCCCGCAGTTTTGTCGAAGCAAAAATCGCAGGAAGTGCAGCGAAATTGCGGGCTGAGGCCATTGTGCAAAATGCAATTGAAGCTGCAGGCGAAAATCGGGTGCTGGAACTTCCGCTCGGAATGCCTTTCCGGTCTGCAATCGTCAAAGCTGGTGCCGATCATCTGCTGTTTGTCGTTCATCCTAGAAATAACGATTGGTGTCTGACGGGCATCCGTAAATCGGATGATGGGTTTGAATTACGGGCTGACCTTCCTGCAGCTTGGGCTGGGTTAACCAATGGCGATCTGGAAGCAGCATGCGGTATTGAAGGTGCAAGCTTCTGCCACAATGGCCGTTTTTATTGCTGCAGCACGCACCAGAGAAGCTGCAATTGCGATGGCTGATATCGCCGTTCAGGAAGCTTTGAGCGGTCAGTTATGACAATAGCTATTGATCGCAATTAGAGCGCATCCCGAAAAGTGTGAAACGGTTTTCGGGATGCGCGTTAAAAACAAATATTTAGAGCGACGATCTGATCCAATCAGATCGAAACGCACTCTAAAAAGAGGCTCGAGAGAGCCTCTTTTAGTATCGACATGGATAATATAAAGGATGGTTATTCCTTCACCGCTCCAGTCATCGACGAGACGTAATAGTCGACAAAGAATGAATAGAGAATGACAACCGGCAGCGACCCAAATAACGCACCGGCCATAAGCGCTCCCCACTCAAAGATATCGCCGCGCACAAGTTCAGTCAGCACTCCCACAGGAACGGTCTTGTTTTCTGAAGACTGAATAAATGTCAGTGCATAGATGAACTCGTTCCACGAAAGAGTGAAGGCGAATATACCTGCCGAAATCAGCCCTGGAACCGCAAGAGGCAGAATAATCCTCCACAAAATTTGCCAGCGACTTGCACCATCAACGAGTGCACTTTCTTCCAGCTCAAATGGAATCGAGCGGAAGTATCCCATCAGCAACCAGGTACAGAATGGGATAAGAAAGGTCGGATAAGTAAAAATGAGAGCCAAACGAGAGTCATAGATCCCAAGTTTGAAGACGATAAATGCCAGCGGAATGAACAGGATTGATGGTGGAACAAGATAAGCCAGAAAAATCAGCAAGCCTACCGAGCGCGAGCCGGTAAAGCGGATACGTTCAATCGCATAGGCGCTTAGAACTGATGTTACCAGTGATATGAACGTTGCACATGTCGCAACGAGCATCGTATTCCATAACCAGCCCGGATATGACGTCTCAAACAACAGATACTTGATGTGATCGAATGTGGCATCGACCACCCAGAATGGGCTGTAATTGTCATAATCTGTGAGCTGTGAATTTGGCTTAACTGCAGTGATTGCCATCCAGTAGAATGGAAAGAGCAGCACGAAAATAAACAGCGCAATGGGTATATAGATTGTCACCACTCTTCTAGGCAGCCTGTTGAGATAAGACATGCCCTGGGTGTCATCAGTAACCGTATTGATCGCCTGATCCTTGGCTTTCATGATTTTCTCCATTCTCAATCACCTCCGCCCTGCTGCCATTTGCGGCGTTGCAAACCGAAGAAGGAGAACATAATTGCGGCGAGCAGGAACGGGATCATTGCGACCGCTATCGCAGCACCCTCGCCTAACTGGCCGCCCGGAATTGCACGTTGAAACGATAGGGTGGCCATGAGATGCGTCGCGTTCACAGGCCCACCTTTGGTCAAAACATAGATCAGCTGAAAATCTGTGAATGTGAACAGAACGGAAAACGTCATCACCACAGCGATGATCGGCGTCAGCATCGGTAATGTCACATGCCTAAAACGCTGCCAGCTGGATGCACCGTCAAGGGAAGCTGCTTCCTGCAAGGATGCTGGAATGGTCTGCAGGCCCGCAAGGAGAGATATCGCCACGAAAGGAATGCCGCGCCAGACATTGGCAGCAATGACAGACAATCGTGCATTGGTTGGATCGCCCAGAAAATTGATGGGCTGGTCAATCAGGCCGATCTGCATGAGCGACCAGGATATAATGGAAAACTGTGCGTCGTAGATCCACCAGAATGCGAGTGCTGAAAGTACGGTTGGCACCACCCACGGCAACAGTACAATTGCGCGGAAGAAAGATTTGATCGGCAAATTTTCGTTCAGCAACAGCGCAAGCCAAAGGCCCAAACCAAATTTGAGAACAGATGCGACGAACGTATAGAGGACCGTGTTGAACACAGATAGCCAGAAAACACTGTCGTCCCAGAGAAACTCATAATTCTCAAGGCCAATAAAAATGCCGTCGCGTCCTATCTTGGTGTCGGTGAAGCCCAGCCAAACCCCCCAGGCCAAGCGGATAGGTAAGGAAGCAAAGCAGAAAAACTGCTGCAGGCAGCATGAACAAAAATCCAAGCATATCGCGATTGTTGCTCAGGCGCGGTCGGGCGGGACTTTGCTGCGCCGCATCGCTCCCGGAGTCTTTTGTATTCGTCATCGTCATGGATTGCACCTCCAGAACACCAGAGCATTTCTGGTTGAAGTTCGATCACGAGAAATGTTCTATCTCACTGTTTTTGCATACATCTTGTTCCGAAAACCGCTTCGCTCTTTTGCCGGAAATGCTCTATGCGAAGCGGAGGCGCAGGCTTTCACCTACGCCTCATGATTATGTCGGTCACACGCGATAATATCTGTTCGCCCGCTTTTCAGCGCTTGCCATCGCTTCCTCCGGAGTTTCCGCTCCTGTGACTGCAGAGGCAAACATATCGACCAGAACGTAGTCAGCCATCACGGCCGCTGACGCATATCCCAGAGGGCCTGCATACCCATTCGGCCGCAGGGTTTCCGATGCTCGGGCATAAGGCGCATGGATGGGATTCTCCGTCCAGACCGGATTGTTTGCGAACGCCTTAAGTGGCTGGCAGCAATAGGCGCTCGACCCCTTGATCCATGCATTCATCTGGTCAGCTTCCATCATGAACTTAAGGTAAGCTTTTGCGGCTTCTGGATATTTTGTATGTTTGAACACGAGCAAAGAACTGGTCTGATGCAATTCAACGCTCTTCCCAACAGGTCCAATTGGGAAGTTTGTACTGCGCATATCCTCAGCAATTTCAGCAAGCTTCGGGTCATTCTTCGCAGCGTAATAGATCGAAACACCGTTCGCAGTTAATGAAACCTGCCCCGCAAGAAACGCGCGATTGTTATTGATGTCCAGCCAGCTTTCCGTACCTGGAATAAATGTGGCGTAGAGCTCTTTTGCGTAATTCAATGCGGCCAGTGTTTCAGGCGAATTGATAGTGACTTCGCCCTTTTCATTGACCATTTGTGCGCCGTGGCTCCACAACAACCAATGGGCGTAGTTGTTGCCATCACCAACTGCTTTACCATGTGGAAAGCCCGCTGGCGTGCCTTTGGCTTTCATCGCTTTGCAAAGCTCCAGGAAGCCTGCGGCATCCTTGGGGAACTCGCTAAAGCCTGCTGCTTTCATATGGCTGTCACGATAAACAATGGCATTGCCGATTGCAGTCAACGGCATGGCAATGAATTTATCATCCCGAACTGCATATCCCTTCAACCCATCATAGAAGCCGCCATACTTACCGTCGAGATATGTACCCAGTTCCGTGAGGTCTACGAGCTTGTCGGGATATTGATGGGCATCATCGAACCAGCACATGACAATGTCCGGGCCAGATCCAACATTGGCTGCGACCGCTGCTTTGGGGCGAATATCTTCCCAGCTTTCCTTATCAATGCGGACTGCAACACCAGTGGCATCGCTGAATTTCTTTGTGTTAGCAAACCAGCTCTCTTCGTCGCCCTTCACGAAAGGTGTCCAGCGCAAGAGCCGAAGACTTGCGCCTTCTTCGGGTTTATATTGAGGTTCGGCAGCAAAAGCCGGAGAGTAGCCAAGGCCAGAAAGACCTGCAGCGCCAACAAGGCTTGCTGTTCCTGCAAGAAATGTTCTTCTTCTGATAGTCATTATGCTCCTCCTCCAAAGATGGGACTTCTCGTTGATCACATCCGCTGTCCCAAACCACGGATGCAGAAATCTGGTGACATGCGTCTTTCCCAGAAACGGCACACCGAAGGCTCCTCTCCTTTTGGTGCGCGGAATAAACTCAGGCCGACAGCCGCATTCCATCCTGTTCATCGAACAAGTGAACATTTGCTGGATCAATTGAGATTGAAATCATCTCGCCAGGGCGAACGTCGACACGTTCGCGGAAAATGCAGATATTTTCTGTTCCGCCAAAATTCACGACGATATGTGTTTCATAGCCCGTTGGTTCAATGACGACGACCGGCACCTGCATGCCCGCGCTATCAAGCCGGATATATTCAGGACGCAACCCATAAACGAGATCGCGGCCGACAGCGGCCGGATAGGCGCGAGAAAGTGGTAATCGCATACCATCTTCAGCAACAAATGTTTTTGGATCTTCCGGGGGCGAGCCTGCCCTTGATCATATTCATTGCGGGTGAGCCGATAAATCCTGCGACAAACAGGTTGCTCGGATTATCATAAAGCTCCAGCGGTGAGCCAATCTGCTCAACGCGCCCGTCATGCATGACCACGATCTTGTCAGCCATTGTCATCGCTTCAATCTGATCGTGGGTTACATAAACGGTTGTCGTCTTAAGTCGATGATGCAATTCCTTAATTTCTGCACGCATAGCCACTCGGAGCTTGGCGTCGAGATTAGACAGTGGCTCATCGAACAGGAAAACCTGCGGATCACGAACGATCGCGCGCCCCATGGCAACTCGCTGGCGCTGCCCTCCTGAAAGCTGACGCGGATATCTGTCGAGCAGATTTGTCAGACCGAGAATACCAGCCGCATAGTTCACCCGCTTCTCAATTTCGGCCTGTGGCGCAGAGTTGAGCATCAATGAGAAAGCCATATTCTTGGCAACTGTCATATGGGGATAAAGGGCATAGTTCTGGAACACCATAGCAATATCGCGTTCCTTGGGCGGCAGGTTATTTACTGTTCTTCCGCCAATGCGAACCTCCCCGCCGGAGATATTCTCCAGCCCGGCCAACATTCTCAAAAGGGTTGATTTTCCGCAGCCAGAAGGCCCAACAAGAATGACGAATTCGCCATCTTCAATATCAATATTCACGCCTTTGATAACAGGAAAGGTACCGAAAGATTTCACTACCTCAGCGAACTGTACAGCTGCCATGCGTATCCTCCCAGAGTGTGATCGATAGTTTATGTTTTTTGGAAAAATGAAAACGCCAGCTCCTCACTTCCGACATTTACACCTTCGCTATTTCTCTCCTTTGTTAGACTTCATACCATTGCAGCAGACGACAGTATCAACCGCGCCCGACTAATGGCATTTTGGTTGCCATCACCGTCATGGTCAACACATTAGCGTCCAAAGGCAAACTCGCCATATAAACAACTGCATTGGCAACATGTGTTGGGTCAATTGTTGGTTCTGCGGCAATCGTCCCATTTGCCTGAATGACACCAGTCGATATTTTCTGCGTCATGTCACTTGCAGCGTTCCCGATATCGATCTGCCCGCAAGCAATATCAAAGTTACGCCCGTCAAGTGCCGTCGACTTCGTCAGGCCAGTGATGGCATGCTTGGTCGCAGTATAAGGCGCAGAGTTTGGACGCGGTGTCGTCGCTGAAATTGATCCGTTATTGATGATGCGACCACCACGCGGCTGTTGCGCTTTCATGATGCGAAATGCCTGTTGTGTGCACAAAAACGCACCTGTCAGATTGGCGCCTACAATTGCACTCCAGTCATCGAAACTTATTTCCTCTAAAGGAACACCTGGCACCAAAGTACCCGCATTGTTGATCAGAAGATCCAGTCGTCCAAATTTGCTTTCGATGTTGTCAAAAAGGGTACGCACTGACACGGGGTCGCTTACATCCGCTTTGAAAGCGTGGAAATGTCCACCCGTATCAGCTGTAAGTTCCTTAACCGCCTTATCGAGAACCTCACCACGTCTGCCCGAGATGATGACCTGATAGCCTGCAGTGCCAAGCGCTTTTGCAATTGCACGGCCGACCCCGGTTCCCCCCACCTGTCACAAGTGCAATGGGCTTATTTCCTGCAGCTGATCCAGCGCTCATTACTATTATTCCTCCTCGTTCTCGTCTCTGTACCGCTTAATAGCTTCATTCAAAAAGGCGCATCCATTTTAGTCCATCAACGGTAGACGTTGCCGGACGATATTCAGCCCCAATAGGTTTTTGATAGCCAAGCTTATCGAGCCAACTCAAAATATGTCTGTAGTTTAACTCCCCGTGATCGGGTTCTGCACGATCGGGAACGGACGCTATCTGAACATGACCGATATGCGGCATCAATGCTTCAAGCCGTTTACTGATATCACCCTCCATGATCTGGATATGATAACAATCAAACATCAGCTTCAGATTGTCCTGACCGAGCTCTTCGATAATCGATAGACCTTGCGCAGAAGTTCTCAGAAAGTATCCCGGCGCATCGCGTTCATTCAGGGGTTCGATCAGAATAGTCATGCCATAGATAGATGCGCGCTCGCAGGCATAGGTGAGATTACTCAGAAAAGTGCGATGGGCTTCCGTTCCTTCACTACGTCCTGCCATGACGTGTATATTGGGCACGTTAAGTTCGCTGGCATAGGCGATCGCCTGATCAATAGCCGCGCGTGCTTCGCTTTCACGGCCCGGAACGGCTGTAAGACCATTATCTCCAGCTTCCACATTGCCGCGACTAGTATTGAGACCCAGCATTGGCAACCTGGTCTCGCGAAGAGCGGCAGCTATATCCTTGATATCATAGGAATAGGGCCAATGACATTCCACAGCATCAAAGCCAGCCTTTTTGGCTGCGCGTATAGCATCAGGAAGAGGCAGCTCTTGCCACAGGAAACCCAAATTGGCCGAGAATTTCGCCATATTACTCCCACTCCACATCAAATTTTTCCACGATCTGACTGATCTGCGCATCGGTTAAGAGCTTGGGTTTCAGCCCGTGGGTCAACAAAGCAAGTTTGGCCGTTTCTTCGAGTTCCTCGATCGCGTAAACCGCTGCTTCCAGATCTTTCGATGCAACGACAGGGCCGTGATTGGCCAACATAACCGCACTTCGCTTACCAGCCAGCCCGCGGATTGCATCGCCGGTTGCCGGATCACCCGGCAAAAAGTATGGCAAGAGCTTGACCTTGCCGAGCTTCATGATCGAATAAGCCGTTAGAGGCGGCAGCATGTTATCGGGATCGATATTTGGTAGCATTGAAAGGGCAACCGAATGGCACGAATGCAAATGCACAACTGCCCCGGCCTTGGCACCGCGCGTTTCATAAAATGCGGAATGTAGCGGCATTTCTTTTGTGGGACGATCACCGCCAACCAATATCCCTGCCTCGTTGAATAGCGATAGTCTTTGAGGATCAAGCCCACCAAACGAGCTGCCTGTTGGCGTTACCAACAAGCGCCCGTCGGAAAGGCGAGCTGAAATATTTCCGAAGATCCACCTGTAAGCCCCGATCAAACATCGATTTTGCTAACCGGCAGATATCCTCTCGCAATCTTGCTTCTTCGCTCATGCGACCTCCAGCATCTGAAGTGCATCGGAGAAGAAGGACGCGGTTCCAAAATTGCCGGACTTAAGTGCGAGTGCGACGGTTTCATCGCCAATTTTGGCATAGGTCCATGGAACACCGGGCGCGATTTCTTTACCGACCCTGAGCTTCGAGACTCCAAGTGCCTGAGCAACTGCGCCCGATGTTTCACCACCAGCGACCACAAATCGACGTATTCCAAGTTTGAACGAAGCGAGCGCCAATTCAGCGAGCGCCTGTTCAACAATTTGTCCGGCCCGTTCCACACCAAGCTTCGATTGCGCCTCTTGCACAGACGTTGGATCAGCACTTGCATAAATCAGCTTCGGCTTTTCGGCCGGTTGTTTTTGAAGCCAGTCGAGCGCATCCGCGATACCACGTTCGGCCAGAACTGTTGGGTTCAGCCGATAACTCGCAGCCCTATCACGATAGAGTTCGACCTGCTTGAGAGTCATGGCCGAACAACTGCCTGAAAGTACAATCTGTCCCTTCTGCACCTGAGGTTCAGGTACAGTTTCAGTGGTTTGGCCAATCATACCGGAGCCAGCGAGAAGTGCTGGCAGTGGCATAGCGAGAGCGCTACCTCCACTGATTAATGGGAAATCCAGTGAGGCTTCCGCGATAATTGAAAGATCATCATTCGCAACCGCATCAATAATAACGTGTGCGATGCCGTCAGCCTCCAGTTCCCTTAATCTGGATTTGAGAGCTTCCACTCCACGCGCGACAGTAAGCCGGTTGACGAGGCCCACTTTTCCACGCACCTGTGGCGTCAACAATCTGACCAGACTGGAGTCGCGCATGGGCGTTAAAGGATGGTCTTTCATCGCGCTTTCGTTGAGAAGCGCTTCTCCCACAAAAAGATGCCCCATGAAAACATTACGACCATTTTCCGGAAATGCAGGGCAATAGATCGTCTGAGACGTGCCTATATCGGCCATCAACGCTTCAGCAACTGGCCCTATATTGCCTTTTTCAGTGCTGTCGAAGGTCGAGCAATATTTCCAGTAGAAGCGTTTTGCACCGCGAGCGCTGAGCCATTCATAAGCAGATCGCGCCTGATCAACAGCCATGTTTTGAGGAATTGTACGGCATTTAAGAGCGATAATTTCGAACGCTGCGGCGTTGCCTTCAGGTTCGGCTTCTGACGGCAATCCAAGTCGCAAAGAAACTGGATAGCCACTTCGAGCCAAAAGACCTGCGAGATCGGTTGCTCCGGTAAAGTCGTCAGCAATGGCGCCTAAAACAATACCCATCGTCTAATCCGTCATTCCGGGCAATATTACATCGCTTTTTAAGGCGAGAATCTTTGCTACAGCTGCGTCATCCTGAGGTCCGAATCCGGCACCGGCAGCCTGATTAAAGAGTTCCAGTGCTGTTTGACTTAAAGGTGTCGACCCTCCAGCCTCGGAAGCTTCGGAGGTTACTATGCCCAGATCCTTGACAAAGATATTCACTGCAGAACGTGGTGTGTAATCGCCTTCCACAATGTGCGGTCCGCGATTTTCGAACATCCATGAAGAACCCGCCGAAACACGAATGACGTCGAATACTGTCTGAAGGTCTAATCCAACTTTTGCTGCAAGAGTGAGAGCTTCTGCTGTTGCCGCGATATGTACACCGGCAAGCAGCTGATTGATCATCTTGACCTTCGAGCCCAGTCCGGGCACTTCACCGAGACGAAATACCTTGCCAGCAACAGCATTCAAACTGGACGCAGCAATGTCAAAGGCTGCGTTCGAGCCAGATCCCATCACCGTCATTTCGCCTGTGAGAGCCTTTTGATGCCCACCCGAAACCGGCGCGTCTATAACCAGCATGCCCGCCGCTTCGAGGCTTTCGGCTATTTCGACGGTGGCGCTCGGCGCCATAGTTACGCACAAAAGAAAGACTGTGCCTCGAACAGCGCTTGCCAATGCACCTTTGGCGCCGAACAGGACATCCTTTGCCTGATCAGAATTCACAACGAAAACGAATACTACATCGCTAGGCCCCGCCTCGGCTGCGGTTGAGTATGCCTCGCCGCCTTCTGCCGCGAAACGTTGCAAAACCTCGTGACGAACATCCACGCCTTTAACATGAAAGCCTGCGCGCAATAGTGACGTGGCTGCCCCCCAGCCCATGGAGCCAAGTCCGATTACAGTTACTGTCTTATCCGGCGTCACGTCATGTCATCCTTGGTTCAATTCATCTTCGATATGAATTTTGATGATTTCATCGAACGATGTATCCGCGACAAAGCCCAACTCGATCGCGCGACTTGCATCAAAATCTTGCGCCCAGCCATCAACGATCCCAGCAATAAGCGGATCGCGTTCTTTACGGATCAACGCCACGGCTTTGTCGCCGGCAACTCTTCGCAATGCTTCAATCTGTTCACCAACTGTGGCTGAGAGGCCTGGCATGTTCAAAACACAGCGATGGCCGAGGCGCGCAAGATCAATCGTTGCAGCATGCAGGGAAAACCCACTGCACGGCGAGGACTGACATGCCAATGTCTGACGGTTTCATCCACCGGCAGAATTGCTTCCTTGCCTATGAGGGGTTCACGCAGGATATTGGAGAAAAAGCCGGACGCAGCTTTATTTGGCTTTCCTGGGCGAATACACACCGTCGGCAGCCGGATTCCGATGCCGTCCAAAAAGCCTTTGCGCGAATAATCCGCGAGCAGCAGCTCGCCTATTGCTTTCTGCGTTCCATAGCTTGTACGCGGCGTCAAAAAGAATTCATCATCAATTTTCTCTGGAAAGGGTGCCCCAAAGACAGCAATCGACGATGTGAAAACCACACGTGGTTTATACGGAGAGATGTCCCTTTGTTTGCGAATAGCTTCAAACAGATATCTCGTGCCATCAAGATTGATTGCATAGCCTTTGTCGAAATCGAGCTCGGCTTCACCGGATACGATCGCTGCCAGATGAAATATAACGTCTGGTCGACCTGCAACAAGAGTGGTTGCTACTGCGGGATCAGAAATGTCTGCGGCATAGGTCTCAACTTTGCCGGAATATCCGTCTGGGGCAGAAGGCGAGATTACGTCCACCAATGTCAAAGCATTGACTTCCGCTCCGGCAATACCTCCATTACGGCTGATGGCTTCCGCAAGTTTGCGTCCGACCATTCCTGCCGCGCCGATAATCAAGACATGCATACAGTTTTGCCCTTCTTCATTTGGTTACATGCAGTTCATTTGCAGCCTTTGCGACAGCACATACGTGCTCATGGCTACCGAGTTTCGGCGGCCAAGGACTTTTTTCGTGGAGACATAAATTCGTTCTTCATGCGCGGCAAAAGCTGCCATCGCTGCAACCCGATCACGCTTTTCCAACGCGCTCAAGATAACCTGATGATCAGCAAAGCTCCCATCGACGGCACCCCGGCTGCGCCATGGCGCGACGACGATGCTCCATCATGTAAGTGTAAAGATCTGTCACGATATCTGCGAGAAGCGGATTCCCGCATTCGCGATAGATCGCCACATGAAACTCCCGATCACAGATCAGAAAGCGGACTGGGTCATCCATGCAACTCGCCTGAGCATCAAGAGACCGATGCAACAATTCCAACGCATCATCCGAGATGCGCTCAGCTGCATCGCCGACAATCTGCTGCTCGACAAGCAAGCGCGCTGCATGAACCGCATGCACATCGTAAAGATCGACATTGAGGCGAGATGTTATACCGATAGAAAGCCCGGTCAGATCGATGCTTGCCACACGCGTTCTTGCGCCTTGAGCGACCTCAAGAATACCACGCGCTGCCAAAATCTGGATCGCACCACGAACAGTTTGACGACTGACGGAAAGTGCCGTCGCCAGCTCTCTTTCCCCCGGGAGCTCATCACCGATACTCAGCAATCCAGAAGCAATAAGGGCGCTGATCTTGTCTGCGATCACATCGCGAATGGTGCGCCGCTCAAGGTTGCGCCCGAGCCCTGCACTCTTATCGAGTAAAAGATCGTGAACAACGTTCAAGCGACACTCCACTGATCTACTGGTTCATCCACTAGTCCAGTTACACTCTGCGACGTGAAGCTTTCTGTCAAGAGACTGCCGCGTCCAGCAGATCGAGTTTCAACAATTTCTAAATACCGAAACGCTGGCAAGGCCAACAAATATAGCGTCGATCAGCCATCCTCCACGCGGCAGCACGCGCAAAAAGCAGAAGCGGCAGTTGCATTTCTGTGTATTATCAATAATTATCAATTATATCTATAATTTGATTCTTGAGGACCTTATTCGTGCAAGTTCAGACATCAAAATCGCCACAACTCGAACGTAACGTATCAGAATTACCTCCCTACACCATCAATCAAGCTATTATTATCTATAATTTACCGTTCAATGATCTGTTGTTCCGCGCTCAGAGCGTTCACCGCATGTATTTCGACCCCAATGCCGTGCAGATGAGCCGCCTTTTATCGATAAAAACCGGCGGGTGTGCGGAAGATTGCGGCTATTGTAGCCAATCCTCTCGCTACCCGACCGGCCTAAAAGCCTCAAAACTGATGGAAGTTGAGAAGGTACTCGGAGAAGCCCGCAAGGCCAAGGATGCAGGCGCAACGCGCTATTGTATGGGCGCAGCATGGCGTAGCCCGAAGGACCGCGACATGGACACACTTGTTGCCATGGTTGAAGGCGTGAAAGCGCTCGGCATGGAAACCTGCATGACACTGGGCATGCTGACAGATCAGCAAGCACATGACTTTGCCAAAGCCGGGCTCGATTACTACAATCACAACATCGACACGTCCGAACGTTTCTATTCTGAGATCATCACCACCCGAACGTTTGAAGACCGGCTGAACACGCTTGAAACTGTGCGTGTAGCAGGCATCAAGGTTTGCGCCGGTGGAATTTTGGGCATGGGTGAAACAATCGACGACCGCATCTCGATGTTGCTGACGCTCGCTAATCTGCCCGTACCGCCGGAAAGTGTACCAATCAATCAGCTGATCCCCATTCCCGGCTCAAAATTGGCAAATGCCAAAGCTATCGATCCGATTGACTTCATCCGCACAATTGCATTGGCGCGTATCTTGATGCCGACCTCGCATGTGCGCCTGTCTGCCGGGCGCACCGAAATGAGCGACGAAATGCAGGCGCTGTGTTTTTTTTTGCTGGCGCGAATTCTATCTTCATCGGCGACACGTTGCTAACGGCCGATAATCCCGGCGAAGACCACGATACTGCTCTATTTAATCGTCTTGGTATTTCTCCCATGCCATTGGAACCGGCAGCCGGTTGATGACTATGCTCGCCAACTATTCAACAGCGCTTGAAGGCCTAAAACGCAAAGCACGACTACGCAGACTGGCGCCGCCGTGCGGCATAGATTTCACGTCAAATGATTTTCTCGCACTTGCCAATGCGCCACGCATGAAAGCAGCAATCCGTGCAGCGATGGATAGAGGCGTTCCGACTGGAGCCGGAGGTTCGCGTCTGCTGCGCGGCAACCATCTGGAACACGAAGCTCTCGAACTGGAAGCAGCCGCTTTTTTTGGTGCTGAAAGCGCTCTTTATTTCGGCAGCGGTTATATGGCCAACTTCGCGCTTTTCGCGACTTTGCCAAGACGTGACGATCTCATTCTGTATGACGCACTTATTCATGCCAGCACCCATGACGGCATTGCGGCCAGCAAAGCCGCATCGATTAGCATCCCCCACAATGATGCTAGTGCCTTTGGTGAAGCAATCCGCAACTGGCGCAACAAAGGCGGCAAAGGGCGCCCATGGATTGCCGTGGAAAGCCTCTACTCAATGGATGGAGACCAGGCACCGCTTACCGAACTCGCTGCAGTTGCCGATCATCATGACGGATTTCTGGTGATCGATGAAGCGCATGCCACCGGCGTCTTCGGCACTGGTGGTCGCGGACTGGCAGCAGGCTTGGAAGACCGAGAAAACGTGCTGGTCTTGCATACCTGCGGCAAGGCGCTTGGCGTGTCGGGTGCATTGCTTGTTATGTCAAAAGTATTGGCAGATTATCTCGTTAATCGTGCACGGGCTTTCATCTATTCCACTGCACCGTCGCCGCTTATGGCAGCAGGTGTTCGCGAAGCACTACGTATCATCAATGATGAACCTGAACGGCGGGAAGCGCTCAATGCTCGGGTCGCCTTTACGGGTCAGGCATTGAAACAACGGTTCGGTATTACGCCAAGCGGATCGCATATCCAGCCGGTCATCATCGGCAACAATGCGCAAGCCTTGCAAATTGCCGAGGCTCTTCAGGAGCACGGCTTTGATGTCCGCGCCATCCGCCCGCCAACTGTGCCTGAAGGCACAGCGCGTCTGCGTCTCTCCATTACGCTCAATGTCAATCAACAGCAGATTTCTCACATGCTGGATTGCCTAGCCGCAACCATGAAAGAGTACAAGGCATGACCCTCCGTTATGTTATATCCGGCACTGATACCGGCATCGGCAAAACGGTGTTTTCTGCGGCCATCACAGGCATATTCAACGCCCATTACTGGAAACCTGTACAATCAGGACTGGATGAAGAAACGGACAGCGAAACCGTTGCTCGTCTAAGCGGCGTGCCAACCGCGCACATATTGCCGGAAGCCTATCGCCTGAAAGCACCCACCTCGCCTCACCTGTCCGCTCGGCTTGAGGGTGTGGAAATCGATCCGACCCGGCTTGAACCACCCGCCTGCAACCGCCCACTGATTATAGAAGGCGCGGGCGGCCTGCTGGTACCGCTAACCGATACAACAGTCTTTGCAGATGTCTTCGCTCGCTGGCGCATTCCTGTCATTCTCTGCGCCCGTACATCGCTTGGCACGATCAATCATACGTTGATGTCCATCGAAGCGCTGCGCAGCCGCAATATTCCTATTCATAGCGTGGCCTTCATCGGCGCTGAAAATATCGACACGCAGACAATTATTGCCAAGATTGGACAGGTGAGAATACTCGGGCGCCTGCCCATTTTGGACGAGCTGACAAAAGAAAGCCTCAGCCGAGCCTTCCATGAGAATTTCGATATGGCACCCCTGATGGAGACAACCGCATGACCCGCTCTCCTGTCTGGCATCCGTTTACGCAACATACCCTTATACCGCCGATGAAGCGCATCGTCGCAACCGATGGCGCTTACCTGTTCGATGAAGACGGCACTCGTATCTTCGACGCCATCTCGTCATGGTGGGTGACAACGCACGGCCATCGTCATCCCATCATCATGGATGCAATCCGCGCGGCGACTGAGAGTTTAGATCAGATTATTTTTGCCGAGTTCACCCACGAACCTGCAGAAATCCTTGCCAGAGGCCTGCTCGAATTTGCCCCACACGGCCTGAGCCATGTCTTCTTTTCTGACAGCGGATCAACCGCTGTCGAGGTTGCGATCAAGATGGCGTTGGGGAGCTTCTACAATCGCGGCATCGTGCGTAATCGCATTGTGGTGATGGAGCACGGCTATCATGGTGACACCATCGGCACCATGTCTGCGGGGAGAGCGCGGCGTGTTCAACGTTCCGTTTGAACCACTTCTGTTTGGCGTGGATCGCCTTCCCTTCCCCGATGCGGAGAAAGAACAGGAGACCCTTGATGCGTTTGAAAGTTTTTGCCGTTCGGGAAAAGTCGCTGCCATTCTCATTGAGCCACTGGTGCTTGGCGCAGGCGGCATGAAACTTTATGACAAAGCGGTACTTTGTGCACTTAAGGAAATAGCCAGTCGCTACGGTTGTCTGTTTATCGCTGACGAGGTGATGACCGGATGGGGGGCGTACCGGTACGCACTTCGCTTGTGATCAGGTGGGCATTACACCCGATATTCTCTGCACTTCAAAAGGCCTGACCGGAGGCTCCTTGCCACTGGCGGCAACGCTGTGCACTGCGGAGGTTTTCGATGCGCATCTATCGCAAGACCGCAGCAAAACCTTTTTCCATTCCAGTTCCTATACTGCCAATGCAATTGCCTGCGCCGCCGCTGTCGCCAATCTGGAAGTCTGGCGCAGTGAGCCGGTTGGGGCGCGCATTGCTCAGCTTGCTGCACAACATGCGCGTCAGTTGCAGCGTTTCGAGAATGACGCACGATTTACCAGTATCCGGCAATGCGGTACTATCGCGGCACTCGATCTTGCGTCGCCTTCCAGCGGTTATATGGCCGAAATAGGACCACGCTTGCGTTGGCTATTCCGCGAACGAGCCATACTTTTGCGCCCGCTGGGTAACGTCATCTATCTGATGCCACCCTATTGCACCAGTGCTGAAGAACTTGCTGCCACCTATGATGCGATTGATGAAGTCACATCAATGGTTTCAACTGAGGTTGTTTGATGCCCAAGATTTCTTCCCGTCTTGCCGGCTTTGGTCATGCCGTACCTTCGCGTATCGTTCACAATGCGGAAATTGAAAACCAGCTTGGCCTTGAAAAAGGTTGGATAAAAAGGCGTACCGGGATTCAAAAGCGCCATTGGGCAACGGAAGGTGACACATTAAGCGACCTTGCAGCCGCAGCCGGAAAAATGGCCCTCGACAAAGCGGGAATTGCACCGGATGAAATCGCTATGACCTTGCTTGCAACCTCAACGCCGGATCATCTTTTGCCCCCGTCAGCACCGCTGCTTGCGAATAAGCTTGGGCTGAATCATTCCGGTGCCATCGATCTTGCCGGTGCCTGCTCCGGCTTTCTCTATGCGTTGACACTTGCTGATGGCTTTGTACGAACGCAAGGCAAAGCGGTGCTTATCGTGGCCGCGAATATTCTCAGTCGCAGGATTAATCCGTTGGAACGAGCGACTGCAGTTTTATTCGCAGACGCTGCAGGCGCAGTTGTGTTGGCCCCATGCAAAGACGGACAAAGTGGCCTTAAAGCAGCAGCAATGGCATCAGACGGCAGTGGTTATGGCCTCATCACCATTGCAGCAGGCGGCAGCAACAAACCCTTTTCGCCGGAGACCCCTACAGATCATTCTCTGATGACAATGCGTGACGGGCGCGAGGTTTTCACACGTGCCGTCGATCTGATGACAGACACCTCACGCCAAGTGCTGGACGAAGCAGGTATAACAGCTTCTGCTATTGACCATTTCATCCCCCATCAGGCCAATATCCGTCTTTGCGATGCGGTGCGTCACAATCTGGGACTTGAGGAGAATAAAATGGTCCGCACAATCGCCACCTATGGCAACTCATCAGCAGCAACCATCCCGTTGTCGCTTTCTGTCCAGCATCAACAAAAGCCATTTGAGCCACACGAGCAATTATTGATGACCGCCGCAGGCGCTGGCTTAACCGGCGGCGCTGCTCTCTTTGTTGTTTGACGACACTAGGTTTTTCCAAGAGGATCGAACCCGGCGCTTCCAATTGCGGCTTTGATGACCCGCCTTCCGCTACAGCACCGGATACAACACAAAACGCTGGTAAACGGAAAAAACAGCCCCAAGTATAATAGCGCGAACTATCAGCTATTGATCAGTGCCTGCACCAGATCAGCCTCCAAATCCTCCGGATCTTCAAGACCAACGGAAATGCGGATCAGTTGAGGACCAATTCCAAGATCATTCTTCTGATCTTCGGGTACAACGGCATGCGTGAGGGAGAACGGGTGTTGAATGAGGCTCTCTACGCTGCCCAAACTGACAGCAAAATGGAAGTAACGCGTCGATGTCAGGATACGCTCGACCCGCGCAAGATCACCCTTAACCTCAACAGAAACGACGCAGCCGAAATTAAGCATTTGTCGCGCAGCCATTGCGTGTTGGGGGTGGCTTGTCAGCCCCGGATAAACAACTCTGCTCAACCCAAGCTCGTGGGCTTTGCTTTCAAGACTATTGGCCAGCTTGAGTGCCGTTTCTGACTGCCGGATGCTCCGGATCTCAAGCGTCTTCAGAGAGCGGTGCAACAGCGCGCAATCTGTCGGCGACATCACTGACCCCAGCGCATTTTGCAGATACTTGATCCTTTCGCCGAGCTTAGCTGGAGCATGGGCGGAAACTGCGACAACACCACCAAGAAGGTCTGAATGTCCGTTTAACATTTTGGTGGCCGAGTGGACGACAACATGGATACCATGTTCTATCGGACGCTGCCCTGCAGGCGATGAGAAGGTGCTGTCACACACGGTGATCGCACCGGCTTCAGCACCAAGCTTTGCAACCAGAGACAGGTCAACAATTCGAAGAGTGGGATTGGAAGGCGTCTCAAACCAGAGCAAACTTGGCTTATGGTCCAGAACAGCTAAGCTTAGCGCATTTTCGTCAGAAAAATCAACAAAACGGACCTTATGGCCCGCAGTCAGCGGTCGAACATCGGCAAGTAGTCGGTAGACACCACCGTAAAGATCATTATGGGCTAATATTGACGAGCCCGCCGGAAGCGCCTCTAGCAAAGTCGCGGCCGCTGCAAGGCCACTCGGGAACGCGAAAGCTACTTCCGCACCTTCAAGATCGGCAAGGCAACGCTCCAATGCATTGCGCGTCGGGTTGCCACTTCGGCTATAATCATAGCCTTTGCTGGCACCGATGCCGTCCTGCACATAGGTTGTGGCATGGTAAATCGGAGGGATAACAGCACCAGTCAGTGGATCAGGCTCCTGTCCAACGTGAATGGCCCGAGTAGCAAATCCTGCCTGGTTACGAAGAAGCTTGTTCGTCACGTGTTTTGTCTTTCCATCGTCTGATGCTTATTTCAGAACAGCTATTAGAGCGCGTTTCGATCTGATTGAATCAGATCGGCGCTCTAAACCTTTGATTGAACGCGCATCTTACCCGAAAACCGTTTCACACTTTTCGGGATGCGCTTTAAACTCACTGCCAGTGATTGGCAGTTAGATTGGTCCGCGAAAACTAATAGGGGATCAGTTCGCTCGTGTCCTTGAGATATAAGGGATGTCCGGGCGAACCGTTGTTTGTAATTTTAGGGCGTGCAGCTTAACTTTGCTGCCCGCAAAGCATCGGTCACAGCCTGTCCGTGGTGTGCCAGTTTCTTGTGAAGTGAACCATATGCCATCACAACAATTTCAGCGCCCAAAGCCTGTTCGACAATTGTTTGCAGATTTTCCTGCGTATTAGGAATAACACCTTGTTCCAGCAACATCTTCGGATTGGTTGCACGGTAATCCATAACATTGCATTTCACGTACCGACCATAACCCCAACGGCGTGTGAATTTCTGCTCTTTAAAACAGTGGGATCATCAACATTGAATGCAGCGGTGCTCGGATTCATACCGATCCATAGAACATAACCAGCCTTCTCTGCCCCGTCCCAGTCGCGTGTGAGTAGCCGCCGATAGCGGCCACATTCCGAAAATAGAGCATCGCCCCTGATTTCCGATTTAACCTTGAGGCGAACCTTACCGCCGGGATCATGGAGCTCGTGGCTCATAACTGCTTCATCTCTCTCATGTCGCATACTGTTTCAGACTCTGCATCGCTGTTGCAGCGCTCGGATACACATTTGTCTTCTTTTCTTACGACACCAACTCTTCCGTCAAGCTAAAGATTGGTGTGGTTCAATAGGAGAACGAGGCCAGCACCAAATCGACTATGAGCATTATCGACAAGCAGCGCTTGAAATCTCAGCGTTAATTGCTACCTTAACGCAAGGCGTGTGCTGCGTGCGCCCAGGGACTGCCCTGAATACGGAGACTGTGTTTAACCGTTTCTGTCAGGAGCTGCCATGGCTGGTCGCATTCAAAGTACTATTCGCAATTTTCTCGACAGTGAATCTTCAGGTGGTTTGTTGCTGATAGCATCAGCGATTGCTGCATTGCTCGTCGCAAATTCTCCGCTTGCGGAGACCTATTTCCGTACACTGCATGTCTATCTGGGACCTCTTTCCATTCAGCATTGGGTAAACGATGCTCTTATGGCCATTTTCTTTTTGATGGTTGGTCTTGAGATAAAGCGCGAGATGGTTGATGGCCATCTTTCTTCCTGGCCGCGGCGCATCCTGCCCGGGGCAGCAGCTGCTGCGGGCATGGCCGTTCCCGCAATGGTCTACCTTGCGTTCAATCTTAACAACGGCGCTTCCCACGGCTGGGCAATTCCAGCTGCAACTGATATTGCATTTGCCCTTGGTGTCATTTCGTTGCTCGGCTCCCGGGTTCCAACATCTCTGAAGGTTTTTCTTGCCGCTCTCGCGATCATTGACGATCTTGGCGCTGTGATCATCATTGGGATTTTCTATACGTCTGGCGTTTCAGTAATCGATCTGGCTTTGGCTGGAGGTGTTTTCGCGGTTCTTCTGGCTTTCAATCTTGCAGGCGTAAAGCGCCTGACACCCTATCTCTTAGTCGGTATTTTACTCTGGTTCTTCACCTATCGCTCCGGCGTTCATGCAACAATTGCAGGTGTTTTGCTTGCATTGACCATTCCGATCACACGCACGCCAGCAAAGCCAGAAGCCAGCATTTCCGAAAGTCCCTTGCATCTGCTTGAACATAGCCTGATCAAGCCTGTTGCATTCTTCATTGTACCGATATTCGGCTTTGCGAATGCCGGTGTGAGTTTCTCTGGATTGGGTCTGGACGCAATATTTGCCCCAGTCACCTTAGGTGTGGCTGCCGGATTGGCGCTTGGTAAACTCCTGGGGATTTTCGGCGCAGTTTTGCTACTGGTCAAAACGGGTATTGTGGGTCTGCCAGCTGGCGCAAGCTGGTCCCAAATGCTGGGCACCACTCTCTTATGCGGCATTGGCTTCACAATGAGCCTGTTTATCTCACTTCTCGCTTTCAACGACGCGCTGCTGCAGGACGAAGCAAAATAGGAATTCTGATCGGTTCGCTTATCGCAGGTAGTGCTGGTTTCATTATCCTGCGTTTCGCCAAACGAACTGATGGGCGATGAGCAAAAGGACGACACTTGGTTTCAGGCGCGGCTCAATGAGGCATGCCTGAAACTGGAATAGCGATTTTCCCGAAACTGTGGACGGCCTATCTGGTCTGAACAGCACGACAAAATAGCTAAGATAAACGATTCGTATCCCATATCGTCAACAGCATAGTGACAGCGCGATCCAGTTGATCGCGCTTCGTGCCGTCTTTCGCTTCCAGTGCTATACCCATTAGAAATGTGTGAAGCACTCCGGCCAAAGCTGACACATCAGTCCGCTCGGAAAGCTCTCCTTGTGCAATACCACGCCTGATACATTGCTCTATCCCGTGGCGATTGCGTTGACGATCTGTTGCAAGAATCTCATCCACGTGGCGATTATCAGGCGCGCAATTGCTCGCTCCTAAAATAATCAGACAGCCGAGAGGATGAGTCTCGTCGCTTTGCATCTGCGCGGATTTTCTTAACGCCATCTCTATTGCGTCCCGCGGAGCCAATGAGAGATCGAAGAGACTTAATGTAACTTGCCCGTAAGTGGATTGGTAGCGTTCGACCACTTCCCGAAATAAGCTCTCCTTCGATCCAAAGGCCGCATAAAAGCTCGCCGGAGATATATTCCCCATCGACGCTTTCAGCTGATTGAGCGATGTCGGCTCAAATCCTTGCTCCCAAAACAGTGTCAGCGCGGCGTCAAGGGCCTTCTCTCTGTCGAATTCTCGCGGGCGTCCGGTACGTGCCATCGTAATCTCCTCATATAAATATATAGTAGTCGATCCATAATTCATTGCCAAGGGTCAAATCTTGCAATATATGGAATGATCGTTCCATATATTGAAGGACTCCTGATGACCGTAACGACCGCAAACTTTCCGACCGAAAGAGAGGCGCGATTACCAATAGCTGCCCTGCTCGCTCTCGCAATGTCGGGCTTTATCTGCATCGTCACAGAAACACTCCCAGCCGGCCTGTTGCCGCAGATCGGAAATGGATTGGGCGTTTCTCAAGCTCTGGCCGGACAAACTGTAACTGCTTATGCAGTCGGATCGCTGCTCGCAGCTATTCCACTTACCATCGCAACAAGCAGCTGGAGACGCCGCAATGTCTTGCTTCTCACGCTTGCAGGCTTTCTGGTCTTCAACATGGTTACGGCTGTTTCGAACAATTATTGGCTTACACTGACTTCACGGTTCTTCGCAGGCGTAGCCGCAGGGCTGGCCTGGAGCCTTCTGGCCGGATATGCACGACGCATGGTTTCTCCGGATCAGCAAGGAAAGCAATGGCTATCGCCATGGTCGGCACTCCCATAGCTTTATCCCTAGGTGTGCCGATTGGAACCTGGCTTGGGACAGCCGTTGGATGGCGTGCTGCATTCTGGATCATGTCAGCATTGACCATCGTACTTGTCTTTTGGGTTATTGCTAAGGTTCCGGACTATCCTGGGATCAAAAGAAGCGGACGCATCCCACTGACAAAGGTCTTAAGGACACCGGGGGTACTGTCCGTTCTGGCCGTCGTGATCATGTGGATGCTTGCCCACAATATCCTCTATACTTATATCGCACCGTTTGTTGCCCCAGCCGGACTGAGCAACCGCGTCGATCTTGTATTGCTCGTTTTTGGTATCACAGCTCTTGCTGGCATAGGGGTTACTGGGAAACTCGTAGACCGAGCCTTGCGCAAGACGGTACTAGCCAGTCTTCTGGTATTCACGATGATAGCACTGGCATTCGCATTATTACCTGCATCACCAACTCTTGTGTTCACAGGCGTCGCGATCTGGGGGCTGACATTTGGCGGAGCCGCAACCCTGTTACAGACGGCGTTGGCAGATACAGCGGAGACGGTGCAGATGTCGCACTGTCAATGAATGTCGTAGCCTGGAATAGTGCTGTCGCAGGAGGCGGGATTGTCGGCGGCATACTCCTGAATACTTATGGTGTTTCCTCATTCTCTTGGGCTGTCGTTCTATTGCTGGTAATGGGCTTGATTTTGGCCTGGCGTGCCCGGTCGCGGGGATTTCCCGCAGGCCACAGAACATCCGGCACCAAAATCGCTGGACACTGAAATTTCGCCGCGAGATCTTAATCTCGCGGCGAAACTCATTTAAAGCGGATAAAAGACAACGTACTGCCCGAAAGATTGTCAGTGCACTGCCGCATACATAATCTCTTCCTGAGACACATTGAGTGGGGAAAACTCTTCCACCACACGACCCTGGCGGCAAACGAGTATACGGTCAGAAAGCGCGAGGATCTCAGGTAGATAAGACGATATAACCACGACTGCGAGTCCCTGACCTGCGAGTTCCTCAATCAAGTTATGAATTTCGGTAACAGCTCCAACATCGACACCACGTGTGGGCTCGTCGAAGATGATCAATCTCGGCTTCTGCACGAGCGCTTTACCGATCACGACCTTCTGCTGATTACCGCCTGAAAGCTCTATAACCCGCGCCTGAGCATCAATGCTGCGGATCGCGAGCTTGTTGCTCCATGTCTCTGACAGTGCTTTCATTTCGGAAAAACTGACGAAGGGCAATCGCTCAAGCCCGGCTGCAAGCAACCCCGAATAGAGGTTTTCGGCGACAGACATCGTCTCAAAGAAGCCTTCCAGCTTGCGGTCTTCTGTGACATAGACAATGCCATCGCGCACAGCCTCGTGCGGCGTCGTATAACGTACTGGTTTGCCCTGATATGCAATTGAACCACCGCGCAGAAAATTACGCTTGTAAATGCCGGCAATGATCTTGGCAGTCTCGGTGCGACCCGAGCCAACCAGTCCAAAGATACCTGTCGTCTGCCCTTCAAAAATGGAAAACGAAGTGTTTCGAACCATCGCGCCCATCGAAACATCCTCAACAGACAGGATTTTCAAGCCCGCCGGTCGCACTCTCTCGCGGGTCGATATATTCTGCGCAGCCACACGCCCGATCATGGCCTGAACGATTTTTCCCTGATCGAAATTGGCCGTTATGTCCGTAATAACTTTCTGTCCATCTCGCATGATGGTGATGCGGTCAGAAATCTGTAGCGCCTCTTCGAGCGCATGACTGATAAATACCACCGTCACCCCGCGCGCCTTGAGACGCATAACGAGCGAGAAGAAGTGCTTTCGTTCTTCAGGTGTCAAAGTGGCGGTTGGTTCGTCAAATATAATGATTTTGGCATTAAGCCGAACGGCACGCGCTATCTCCACCATCTGGCGTTTGGCAGCGCCAAGCGTCGAAACATTCGCCGTAGGATCGACTGTAAAATTCAGCGATTGCAGGAACTGCTGGGCAGCGATCGTGATGCCGCGCAAGCGATTGAACGCTTTCTCATCACCAAGATAAAGGTTTTGCGCAACTGTCATCGAGGGGACGAGACTTGTTTCCTGAAATACCATAGCGATGCCATGCTGCAAGGCATCTGCAGGACGTGTGAACCGTATTTCCTTACCATCAAAAATCAACGCGCCGGATGTGGGCTCCACAACCCCAGCAAGCAATTTACTTAAGGTCGACTTGCCCGCTCCGTTTTCACCCAGAAGCGCATGAACCTCGCCTGCACACAGGTCAAAATCAACCGCATCAACAGCGATATTGCCATGATAGGATTTTGTGATTGCCTTGGTCTCCAGCAGGATCGTCATAGTTTATCGCCTTTACCAAGATCCAGAATAAGATCCGCACCCTTTACGCTCGCGAGAACTGACTGACCTGTCTCCAGTATCGAAGTCAGTCCGTGGCGCTTGCCATCGGAACGGCTATGGAAGCTTTCAAGCGGCTGGAACCGGTTGTCGAGGCGAACAGCCAACCCATAGGAGCGTGATGGTGCCCAGGGCTTATGCACACCCATTGTCCGCACAGAACCACATTGAAGCGGCTCGAGAAAACTCGTGCCAGACGATAGAACAGGGGCAATCCAGTGCTCTCGCTCGACCATTTTGAGCATATCGTGGCGGAATGCGTCTTCCTGCAACACAAATTCGATCAAACGGTTACGGGGCGCAAAACCGATAACCAGAAGCCACCATTGGCAGACGTCGACAATTTGCCCGGATAGCCGGGAATTCTGGTCAAAACCGGCTTCACATTGGCTCGTTGGTTCTTTGGATCAACACGAACAATACGATGGGCAAAAGCTTCACTGACATGGACGGTTCCATCAGTGGCGGCATGAACACCTGATGGCCACGCAAGCTTGTCCGCCAGAAGTGTTGCTTCTCCTGTGGTGATATCAAGCTTCCAGACAGAGCCAGTGGCGCGTTTCCCCATCAGATCCTCCACCCAGTCGGACGGCGCATGATGGTTAGAACCTTGTGCAACAACAACGGTTGTCGCGTCGAGAACCGACACAGCCGTTGGGCAGACCAGCCGATTAGACCCTAAATGATCGAATGTCCGGCCATCATGCGTCCCTCCACGAACAACAAGAGTGCCATTTTCGAGGGCGACAAGTAGTGCATCATCGGAAAGAACCGCGAGAGCAGAAATATCCGCATCATAGTCGGCAACCTTTTTAGCAGTCTCCCCGCAATCGCGAAAATCGATGCGTTGGACGAAAAGCACTTTTCCTGCCCAAAGCACGAGATTATCCGGCGCATTATGTTGAAACTGGACTGACGCATCATCCAGAGCATTATTCGGTTTGAATGCACCATCATAGGGCGGAATGGTGATTGCTTTGCCACGAAACGGGTCAAGAAGACGGTCAATGAAACTCATTTCACATCTCCCCAATAGGAACTCCAACCCGTCCAGTTCGGATCTGCGCCGTCGATTTTGATGCGGCCGATGCGATTATTGAGAATACCGCCGATATAAAGATAGCCTTTGTGCTCACGCATGGATGTCACCATAGGATGGCTGGCACCACCGAGATCACCCAAGGTCGCAACTATCTCGCCATTGTCGTCAAACTTGACCACGCCGCCGGTATTGATGTTGGGAAACAGCCATTCATCTTGCGGCAAGCGTCGCGTCATACGCTTCCGCATGCCGGGATTGCGCAATGCGAGATCAAAACTCGGCGTGCGCATACCAAGCCAGGCCATCCAGTAAGTACCGTCCGATGCACGATTGATATTATCGGGATAGCCCGGCATATCTCGAATAACCGTTTCAAGCGTGCCTGCCTTTGGTCCTTCAATCCAATAGCGATGAACTGTGCAAGCCCAAGATTCCGCCAGCAGCAATGACTGACCGTCATGTGCGATGCAAACACCGTTAGCATAGCGCAGGTTTTTGAGAACAGTGCGCGTTTTGCCTGTCTTTGGATCGTAAACCAACAAACGCCCGGTAGGGCGGCTTTCAATCGAATCCAGTGCCCAGTCATGCGCGTCATAACGTGTTGTTGAGTCTGTAAACCACACCCTGCCCTGATGATCGATGTCGCAATCGTTAGGATCGCGCAGTCGCGCGTCGTCAATGACAGAAAAAAGCGACCGGCGTGTTTCCGTCGACAATACACTAACTTCACCATCGTTCGCTACTGAGTATAGGCCCATTGCGCCAACACAGGATTTAATCGAACCATCGCGGTCAATTGCAAGGCCGAGCGGGAAACCACCGATATGTGCAAATATTTCCGAGCGTTTGTAGTCCGGTGCAAAATAGCGCACGATTTCGCCATGTCTCGTACCGGCATAGAGATTATCGTCGCGATCAAGGATAACGTCTTCAGGGCCCTCAACTTCACCAATACCGATGGCTTCAGCATCCGCCAATGAATTGTTAAGCGCGTAAGGCGAGTCCGCACCGGGAACTGCTGACAAAGCCGTTTGCATCTTGTGATGCACTGGCGCGACATAAACTTCGGAAACAACCTTGTGCCGATTTTTCAGCCAACGCACATCGAATACGATAGCAAACGCCAACAGAAGTCCGAGGATCATCTGATTGGTGCCGGTGCCCGCTCCCATGCGGATCAGGCCATTGTTGATGATCAGAACTGCGACGGCCCCCATAAGGCCTTTTGCAATTGAACCGCGCCCGCCGCCAAGGCTGTTGCCGCCAACTACTGCTGCTGTCAATGCCAGTAATTCCAGACCAAGCCCTGAGCCCGGCCCTACACCCGAAAGACGCGCCGCAAAGAAATAACCGGCAACGCCACAGGCTACTCCACAAACAACATAGGTCAGAAACACTGTGCGTCGCACGGGAATACCGATATTGAAAGCTGAGCGACGGGCTCCGCCGACAGCGCTTATATGCCAACCAATACGCGAGCGCGTAATAACTACATGCGCAATCAGAGTGAACAGAAGCGCGATCAAAGCGCTCACAGGAATGCCCCAAAGCGTTCCAATGCCGATCCAGTCAAAGCTATCAGAATAGGCCTGCGAACTCTGGATCTGCTTACCGTAGTGGATGATCAAAATATCGTAGATTGAGCGCCCAATGATGAGTGTGACGAGCGTCGTCAAAAATGCGCGCAGGCGCAAATAGCCTATGAGGAAGCCGTTGAACGCGCCAAAAAGAGCGCCCATGCCGACCGCTGCTATAAAAGAAATCCAGACAGGACCTTCGCCGATGTAAATGACGGAAAGTGCCGCAAAGGCAGAGAGCGCAAAGATTGAACCAACAGACAGATCAATTCCGCCACCGATAATAACCACCGTAAGACCGATGACGACGATGAGAAATTCACCAAGCTGACGCGATGTATCGAGCAAACTGCCCGCGGTGAAAAAGCCGGGAATGAGTGAGCCGAAAATGGCAATGACAGCAATGAGAAAGACAAATGGAACCAGATTGTCGGCCCAGTTTTTAACCAGAATCTCTCCCGCAAGATGATCCGGAATTTTATTATATCGAAATCGCGCAAGCGCTTCTCTCAGTTTCATTCGATTTATCCGGCTTTCCGCAAGGCAACAGCTGTCTTTAGTCCCCGCCAATGGGCAGAGGCATATTGGTAAAACTGGAAAACGCGACGCCTCATAGAGCCGCGCTTTCCATAGTTTTGGCTTTAAATCTTCGCGGCTTCGATCGCCTTCTGGCTCCAGCAAACGCCTGGGGTCAGATCCGCTTTGGTGCGCGCGCGTTCAAGCGTGTAGAGATAACGTGCTTTGTCGCCCGGCTTTTCATTGCCCTGCAGCAATAGTTTTATAGCGGTGACAACATCGTGCGACTGGCGAACCAGTTCACTCGTTACGATTGCGCCAAATGTACCGTCCTCGATCAGCTTGCAGTCGATTTCTTCGCCGCCGCCGGTCGTCACCAGAAAGACTTTATCTTTAAGTCCCGCATCGCGGATAGCCGCAGCTGTTCCCTGAGCCGTTGCATCCCAGAAATCGATGATACCGCACACATCAGGATTCTGCTGAAGAAGGGTGGTAGCTGCATTGCGAGCAGTGGTCGGATCCCAGTTGGAGTCAGGCTGGCCAACAATCTTGAATTCAGGATTCTTTTCCAGAACAGCCTGGACACCAGCCCATTGATCGAGGCTCGATGCATTGACTTGATCGCCCTGTATCACGCCGATTTTCTTGCTGGAATTAGGTCCGCAACCTTTGATGACGGCTTCCGTTTCCAGTTCGCCCAATCGCTTCCAATCAGAACCGGCAAAAAACATCAGACGCAAAATTCGATGGATTGTCGAGCTGAATGACAAAAATCCCGGCGGCATCCTGCGCGCGCTTGTAAAGACGGCTATAGGAATTGATGTCAGGCGACTGCACAATCAGTACGTCTGGTTTGTTGGCCGAAGAAATCAGATCGGTGATCGCCTGTGCACCTGCATCCACGCTCCAGTTCGGATCACGCGTTTCCCAGATGCCGCCAAAAGCCTTGACTTCTTCGCCGATGAAATGGTTCCAGCCCTGTGCCAGGTCAAAGCCCATCGTCATTGGTACAAGCACCACTCGCTTGCCCTTCAACGCATTTTCGTAAGTTGCAGGCCCCCGCATTGCCTGCGTCCTGCGCGGGGGCGGTCAGCGCACCAAATGCAAGCACGACACTTGCAGACAATGCGGTCAGTAATCCGCGTTTCCAGAACTTCATTTTCTATCCTTCTCCGATATGGGCAGCATGTCGCCCAGATACTTTAAATGTTAAATGTCACCTTGCTGGCTCGTCTGCTCGTCGCGTGGATTGAGGCGTCCATCGAGAATAATTGCGGCGAGCAAGATCGTTGCTTTGATCAGGTTCTGGTAGATGTTGGGGAGATCGAGGATTGTCATTCCATTGAGCAGAATGCCTATCAGAAGCGCCCCGACCAGCACATTGCGCATTCCACCCTTGCCGCCGGAAAGACCAATGCCGCCGATGACCACAACCAGCACCACATCATAAAGTAGCGTTGAATTGACGATGCGGGTGTTCATGCTTTGCAGGCTGACAGCCGTTGCTACACCAGCAATCCATGCCAGCAATGCACTGACGATATACTGGAGGAGTGTAAGCGGCCGAACGGCGATACCCATTGTCCGCGCTGCCTGATAATTGTCACCCATAAGGTAAAGAAAGCGACCTGGCTTGGTGTAGCGCAAAAAAAGCCAGCCTATAACAAGCATCCCACCAAACAGCAGCACGTCAAGCGGCAATCCAACCAACCGCGCCTGCCCCAAAGACAGCAGAGCCACAGCATCTTGTGGAACGGATACAACATCCTGTGTCAGTATCTGCGAACGTACGAAGCCGAAGACAAAGGCGCTTGTGGCAAGCGTCGCAAACAATGCCGGCACGCTGGCATATGCAACCAGAAACCCGTTAACCGAACCGATTGCTACCACAATCAGGAAAACAATGGAGCTTGCCGACAGAAGGTTCCAGCCATGATGTAGCAGTTCGAGCTGCAAAGCGGTTGCGATCACCATAACTGCAACCACCGACAAATCGATACCGCGCCCAATAACCACCAGTCCCATCCCAATTGCCAGAATGCCCAGTACGGACACGCTGCGAACAATTGCAATGAGATTGCCGGTCGCCCTGAACCCGTCAAGTGTCAGGGCAAAGCCAGCAAATAAAACTGCAGCCAGGATCAGGACAATTCTTTCCTGACTGACCGATTTGATTGAGCCAAGGGACCGCGACAAACCAGGTAACCTTTCACACGCCGAAACGATCGTTTCAGGCCGGAAACAGGCGACCAAGGAGGCCGGAATAATCGCGGAATGTGAAACGCTTTCTGGATCATCAATAGACAGTCCACGCGTTACATTGCAGGCAGCTTTTTCTATGTTGCTATCTAAAGAAGAACAATTTTTCGCCGGACATTTCAATCCGGAAAATAAGTCTTGATCTCGGAGAGAACTATGGCGCCAGACCGGCACCATAATCACAACATTTAGCTTATTACTTCAAACTCCGGATCAACAGGTATGGACAACGCAGTAACGATACGGTTCGTTTCTGATGCCATACCGATAACGGCCAGAAGATCACCATATTGAGCATCGGTCATCCCTTTTGCTCTCGCAGCTGCTGTATGCGAGTGAATGCAATAGTTGCAGCCGCTCGCCACCGAAACAGCGATGTAAATCAGCTCTTTGGTGAGCGGGTCCAATGCAGACGGAGCGACCATGACCTCCTTCAGACTTTGCCATGTGCGTTCCAGAGTAAGAGGATCATTCGCAAGCCCTCGCCAGAAATTATTGATGAAATCTGACCTTCGCACGGCTTTTATGTCATCGAACACAGCTTTTACTCGTGGTGACTTTTCAGCGTCGTTATCAGTCCAGAGCTTTACAGTTGCCATAATGATAATCCTGAGAACTTTTGAAGAATTTGCTTATCTCATGCGGCAAAGCTGACATGCAATATACGTTTGCGACATCTCCGAACGAGTCAGTAACAAGCCATCTATCTTTGTCATTACGCATAATCCTGCGCAAAACCGCTACGCACTTTTGCCGAAGGTGCTTTAAAACCCTCTTCTCGCCAATGCGAGATCGATATCTGGGACTGCGTTGATCAGCATCTTTGTGTAGGAGTGGCTGGGATTCTGGAAAACTTCCTCTACTGCACCTTGCTCGACCAAAATGCCCTGACGCAATACGCCAACACGGTCAGCCATTTGCCGAACAACCGCCAGATTATGGCTGATCAGCAGATAGGTCAGCCCAAATTCGGCTTGTAATTGTGCCATCAGGTCAAGGACTTGTGCTTGAACGGAAACATCAAGTGCCGACGTTGGTTCGTCGCAGATGATAAAACGCGGACGGCTGGCAAGCGCGCGGGCAATAGCAATGCGCTGCCGCTGTCCGCCCGAAAACTCGTGCGGATAACGGCGCGTGGAACCCGGCTCCAATCGCACCTTTTCCAAGAGGTCATGAACCCGGTTTTGAATTGCCTGATTGTCTTTCTCAAGGTTTAGACGGCGGATCGGCTCCGCTATGATATCACCGATACGCCAGCGTGGATTAAGGCTGGCATAGGGGTCCTGAAACACCATCTGCACGGCGCCATGAGTTGACCTTTTCGTCGTGCCATCAATCCGGATTTGGCCGTCCTGAGCGGATAAAAGGCCCGCAATAATGCGTGCTATCGTCGATTTTCCAGAGCCAGATTCACCGACAAGCGCATAGGTTTCGCCTTCGCGGATATTCAAGGAGACGTCATCGACCGCGCGGATCGTGCCAGATTTTTTCGCTTTTCTGAGGAAAGAAAAGCGACCACCCGACGTGCTGAAATCATGCTTGAGATTATTCACGCTCAAAATATCCGGTCGCTTGTCAGCCAGATTGCTCCTGCTGCTTTTCTGGTGAATGGAAGGTGTGGCAGCAATGAGCTTTCGTGTATAATTTTCACGTGGCGCCTGAATAACGTCGCGCACCGGCCCCGTCTCAACGACCTGCCCATGGTTGAGTACCACCACCTGATCAGCGATTTCCGCAATGACGCCCATATCATGCGTGATAAGCAAAACTGCCAGGCCACGCTCTATACAAAGCCTTTTGAGAAGCGCGATAATCTGCGCCTGAACTGAAACATCAAGTGCTGAAGTGGGTTCATCGGCAATCAACAATTCAGGGTCTGCCGCGATTGCCAGCGCAATCACAACGCGCTGGCGCATACCACCAGAAAACTGATGCGGATAAGCACCAAGGCGTTGCTCGGCATCGTGGATACCAACTTCGGTCAACAGCTCAGCAGCGCGTTTACGCGCAGCCACTGCGTCAAGGGGCAGGTGCCTGCGTATGGTTTCCACCAATTGCTGGCCAATCGTATAAAGCGGATTGAGGCTAACCAAAGGGTCCTGAAAAACAGTACCAATCCTGCGTCCACGCAATGACGCCAGTGCCTTGTCTGATAATGTATCGATGCGTTCGCCTTTGAGGCGAATTTCACCGCTCACGATCCGGCCCGGCGGCTCGATAAGCCGCGTAATCGCAGAACCGGTCATGGATTTTCCCGCACCGGATTCCCCTATCATGCCAAGAACTTCGCCTGCGGCAATATCAAAAGACACTTGGTCGACCGCATGAAAGACGCCGCCGTCTGTGGGAAAATCTACGTCCAAATTTCGCACAGAAAGAACCGGAGGCTGATTGCTCGAATAACTGTCTGTCACCGGGATTTCTCGCGCAATTTCGGGTTAAGGCGATCACGCAACCTGTCGCCAAGCAAATTGATTGCAAGCGCAAGCAGTACGAGGGTTAATGCGGGAAAGACCAGAATCCACCACTCGCCGGAAAACAAAAATTGCTGGCCATTGCGGATCAAAGTGCCAAGTGACGGTCGTGTGGGCGGGACACCAACCCCAAGATAGGAAAGTGTCGCTTCTTCCAACACCGCAAGTGCAAGGCCGATTGTTGCGATTACCATGACAGGCCCGAGCAGATTGGGCAGAATATGCGTAATCAACAATCGAACGGGCCGAACACCGATCAGTTGCGCTGCCGAAACGTAATCCTTACGCCGCTCTACCAGCACTGCGCCGCGGACGGTGCGTGCAAATTGCGGCCAGTTTGAAAGACCTATTGCAAAGATCAGAAGCCACACCGCTGCCGTCTCCTGCTGCGCTGGCGGGATCAGCCGTTGCGCAAAACCAAAAATCAAAAGCGCAATTAGGATGGTTGGAAATGTGAGTTGAGCATCGGCAATACGCATAATGACTGCATCGGTGATACCACCTCTATATCCACTGATAAGTCCGGCACTCACACCAATCAATAAGGATACAAAGGTCGCTGAAAATGCGACGAGCAGCGAAATGCGGCTTCCATAAAGAATGGACGAAAATATATCACGTCCCTGGTGATCTGTGCCCATCAAAAAGCTGTTGCCCGTGAAAGCGCTCGCCTGCAATGGCGGCGTCAGGCCATCCATCAGATCAAGGGTTGAAGGATCGAAGGGGGTATGTGGTGCGACGAGTGGCGCAAAAACGGCACCCAGTATCAGCACGCCTGCGAGCGTAGCGGCAAGCGTTGTCAGTGGCGCAATCCGCCAACGTTTCTTGCCAGACTGACTTCGCGACAACCGACTTTTGGTGGCAAGACGGAGAAGAGATGTATCGGTCACGTCACGCTCCCGCAGCAATGCGGTCAAACCGCAGACGCGGATCAACAGCATGATAAAGAATATCGACAATGAGATTGATGATCACAAAGACAAGCGAAATGAACACGAGATATGCCGCCATTACTGGCACATCGACCGCTTGCACCGAACTGATGAACAGTGACCCAACGCCCGGCCACTGGAAGACCGTTTCCGTCACGATTGCGAAGGCAATGACAGAGCCCAATTGCAAACCAACAACCGTGATGACAGGCACCAGCGTATTCTTCAGCGCATGTCCAAAATAGATGCTGCGGCGCGATAGCCCGCGTGCTTTTGCAAATCGAATATAATCCTGCCGCAGCACTTCCAGCATTTCCGCCCGGATCAGCCGCATGAGCAATGTCATCTGAAACAGCGACAAGGTGATTGCTGGCAGGATCAGCGACCGCCAGCCCGATGCAGTTAAAAAAGCCAGTCGTCCACCAACTGCCAACCGCCACCACCTGCCCGCGCCCAAAGGATGGAAGCAGGCCAAGTTCAACAGAGAAGAGATAGATAAGGCCGATACCGATCAGAAATGTGGGTAGTGACACGCCGATGAGTGAAGCGGTCATGAGAAAGCTGCTCAGGCGCGATGCGGGACGCAGCGCTGCATAAACACCCAGAATTCCACCGCCGATCAGCGCAATAAGCGATGAGGTTATTGCAAGCTCCAGCGTTGCTGGCAGCCGCTCAATGATCATACGGCTCACCGGTTCCTGTTGCTTATAAGACAAACCAAAATCGCCAGACAAACCGCGCTTGAGAAAAGAAAGAAACTGGAGATAAACCGGCTGATCGAGCCCAAGGCGTTGCTTGATTTCCAGTCGCTCCTCCAGTCGTGTTTCCTGACTGGCGATGGATTCCAGCGGGTCGCCGACAAAGCGAATAACGGCGAATGCAATCAAAGCCACGGCCAGCATAACGCCCATGGATTGAAAGATACGCCTGATAATAAATCCGATCATAATATCTGCCTGAAATATGAACGAACGACCCTTTCCGTGTGGCCCGGAGGCACGCGGAAAGGGTCGCTCGTGTCATCAATTATTGATGGTCGCCTGTCCAACCTTCGGCGAGTTATCGGGCTGATGTTCAAGATTGAACTTGTCTCGCACCGCCCAGGCACCAACCTGATTATGCAATGGCAGATACAGATGCTCTGCTTTCACCTGTTTCCAGAGTTCATCGATAGTCGCATCACGCTTTGCAGGATCGATCTCGGCACCAAGAGACTCGATCTTCTTATCCACTTCCGGGTTTGAGTAACCGGTCGCGTTATAGGCACCGTAGCGCCCTGCACGGGTGTGAACGAGATCATTGAAATTATAGGCGCTGTCGAAGGTCGGAACGCCCCATCCAAACAGGTAGAAATCTGATTTCTGGTCAATAAGCAGCGGAGCGTGTTGCGCATATGGACGCGATGCCAGAGCAACCTTCACGCCAATACGTCCCAGAAAACCGACAACCGCTTGCGCAATGGCTTCGTCATTGACGTAGCGATTGTTTGGCGTATCGAGCGTGATCGTGAAGCCCTGCGGATAACCGGCTTCCACAAGCAGCGCTTTCGCCTTCTCTACATCGGGCTTTGAGTAAGCATCCAACGCCTCAGTCCAGCCATGCACGAAAGGCGGAACGATAATGCCGGTCGGCACTGAGTTACCGCGCAAAACTACGGTCTTGATCGCATCGCGGTCAATCGCCAGCTCGAAAGCCTCACGAACACGCACATCACTGAGAGGATTCTTATCCTTCACATCCGACGACGCAAGCGGCGCGCTATCAACGCGGTAGCCAAGGAAGATTGAACGGTTCTCAGGACCAACCGAAACCTTGATGCCCGGCGTATTCCTCAGACGTTCAATATCCTGCACCGGCACTTCATGCAGGAAGTCCACCTCGCCGGAAAGCAAGGCTGCAACACGCGTCGCATTGTCTGCAATCGGCGTATAGATGATTTCCGTAATTTCCGGCTTCTTTTCCGCCCAATGATGCTCGTTGGCTTCAAGCACCGTGCGAACACCAACTTCACGTGATTTCAGAATATAAGGGCCAGTGCCATTGGTGTTACGCACAGCATAATTGTCTTTGCCAGCGGCAATATCCTGCACGTCCGCAGCATCATTTTGCTCTGCCCATGTCTTGTCGAGAATGTAAGTACCGGTCAGATTGTTCGGATAGATCGCATTGGGTGCGCGTAGTTTTACCTCAACCGTGTGATGACCCACAGCAGTCACCTTCTCCACATCGGCATGCAACTGGCGAAGATTTGACTTATCGGAACGAGCGCGGTCCAGCGTGAAGACAACATCTTCTGCGGTCAGATCATCGCCATTGTGAAACTTAGCCCCTTCACGCAGCTTGAACACCCACGTGGTCGGATCGCCTTCCTTCAAGTGCCACTCCGTTGCAAGCCGTGGGATAAGTTTGCCCTCAGCATCGCGCCAGACAAGGCTTTCGTAGATTTGATTGAGAATAGCATGCGTCACGCCATCGTTCTGCGCATGAGGATCCAGCGTCAAGGCATCGGCAGCACGCGTCCAGCGCAGTGTTTCAGCAGAACTAATTTGAGTAAGCGAAGCAATTAAGAATGTAGCTGCAGCAAGACGTAGAAAACCAGATTTCAACATGACGCCCTCTATATGAATAATGTTATTCAAAACGTTTCATAAGGAGGCGGTAAAAAGAACGAACAGATCGACTGAATTTAATTACATTATAAAAAATAGTTCCAACTTCTAACTTTTATTACGGCGTATATTCGAATGCGGCACATACGCTCCAAGTTCCACTGCCACAATAAAATCATTATGGTCTCGCATTCGAGACCATAATAACCGACAGGGAATGCTGTGCCTCATAGAACCAGGCAATTGCGATGCTCTATGACTTTGGCAACGAGTTCCCGGCGCGCATAAGGGCATATACCAGCAGAGCAGACACAATCGCCATGATTGCGGAAACAGTGAGTGCTGCGGAAAAGCCCGTCGAGTATCCCTTCATGGCGATCATCATCGCTGCATCGCGTGCGGAAGGCGCAATTCCAGAAAGCGCAGCTGGTAAATCGCCTGCTACAATCGCCTCTGCAAAAGCGGGGGTGCAAGTCGGGTCCGCACAATTAATCTGAATAAGCGCACCCCGTACGACACTTGCTAGTATGCCGCTTAACACTGCAAACCCTAAGAGAATTCCAGAGAAACGGGATGTGGTGCTGATGCCCGATGCCATACCAGCTCTTTCTCTGGGAACCACCGACATAATTGCTTTTTGCGTTTCACCATTGAGAAGACCGCCTCCGCTGCCAAGAACCAGCATGCCGCACATCACAGTGGACCACGCGCCATCTCTGGCACCCCAGGCAGTCAATAAGCTTCCCATACCCACAATCAGAAGACCAAGTGCAAGAATTTCTCTGGAACCAAATCGCTTGCTGAGAAGACGACCGACATTGGGGAAAATCAGCATCGCAATGGCGAATGGAAACATAGCAAAGCCTGCTTGCAAAGCTGTTCGCCCAAGACCGTTCTGAAGAAACAATGGCAGCATGGAAGCCATGACCTGAGCGCAGGCCGCATAGGCAAACATTGCCCACACTCCGCCGACAAAGCGGGGATTGCGAAACAGGCTGAGGTCGAGCATCGGGCGGCTTTGGACAGTCTCTGCAATCACAAAAATAACGAGTGCCACGCTACCCGCTGCAAATCCGCTCAGTGCAACGAAAGATAGCCACCCATGAGCCTGCCCATTGATCAACCCCCACGTAATTCCAAACATCGCGGCAGAAAATGAAGCGAAGCCAAAGGGATCCAGCCGTCGTGCATTCACGTCTCGCGATTCTTCAATCAGTCGCAATGCGGCGAGTGCGAGAGCGATACATATTGGAACATTGATGTAGAAGGCCCATCGCCATCCCAAAGCATAAGCGATTACTCCGCCCAGAATTGGTGACAGGACCATCGTGAGGCCCATGATTGCGCCCCACATGGCCCACGCGCGATTACGCTCTTCTTCCTGGTGAAAAGTATGCCCGATAATGGCAAGTGCGGGCGCAAGCATAAAGGCCGCGCTCACGCCCTGAGCTGCACGCGCCAGATAAAGCGCTGCTGCTGAGGGGGCAGCGCCACATAACCAGGAGGACAACGCAAATGCTCCGATGCCGATCAGAAAGACCGCGCGGCGGCCGAAGCGATCGGCAATTGCTCCTGCAGGCAGAAGCAAGGACGCAAAACACAACACATAGGTACTGATAACCCATTCAACTTCGGCGAAAGACGCACCGAAATCACGCGCTATTGTTGGTAAAACCACAGCAACGACGTTCGTATCCAGCACCGTCATGGCGCAACCGATAGAGGCGGTCAAAAGCGTGAGGGACGTATTGGCTTTCCGACGAGCAACTGCGATGTCCAAGGTCATTTTATCAACGCGGCAATGCCGGCCTTCGCTATCTGCTCATCGTGGTCCGGTGTATCTGCCGAGACACCGATTGCGCCCACAACTGTGCCATCAACTGTAATAGGTACGCCGCCTCGCATCATGACAAAGCCCTGCGCTGTCACCGCTGCTGGCCGCGGGCCATTGATTGCATCTTCCAGCGCCCCGCTTTCACGTCGAAAAAGAGCAGCTGTTCGAGCTTTGCCGGGAGCCAGATCAACACCTGCGAGAACAGAGGCATTATCCATCCGTTCCATAACGATCGGAAGTCCTTCAGCATCGACCACAGCAATCACGCATGGCCAGCCATTCTCAGACGCCTTTGCTTGTGCGGCGGTTAGAACAGTTCGTGCTGCCTCCAGCGTCAGATAAGGCTTGGTGGGAAGGTCCAGTGCTAAGGCTGGTGTGACGCTGATACTCATAAGGACGGCTAAAGCGATACGTGATGACATTGGGCGACTCCTTCTAAAATTATGGCGTCACCTAAGCTGATTTCATAATTTGTTTCATTCTTACTATTTTTGCTATTTATTAGGTACAAACTAATTATTGAAGAGACTTCAAATGGAGCTTCGGCACCTTCGTTATTTCATTACCGTGGCTGAAGAATTGCATTTTTCTCGTGCAGCTGAGCGTTTGAACATCGCTGCGCCGACCCTGACCGTCCAGATCCAGGAAATCGAACGCGTTCTTTCTGTGCGTTTATTCACACGGACCAAGCGCTCAGTCATGCTGACATCGGCGGGCAAGGTTTTCTCGATGAAGCCCGTCTCGTTCTGGACCAGTATGCAAAGGCAGAAAGTGCCGGACGGCGGGCCGGACGGGGCGAAATAGGACGGATCGAGATAGGTTACGTCGGGTCTGCTGCCTATGCTGGCGTCCTGCAAGAACAAATCTCTCAGTTCACTAATCATTGGCCGGGCGTCAACATTCGCGCGCGCGAATATCCCATGGAGGACTTGCCAAAATTAATCGAAGAGGGGCAGCTCGATCTGGGCTTTGTACGACTGCCAATGGTTTACCCCTCTTCACTTCGATCACATATACTTCTCAGAGACGTATTCTGTATTGCCTTTTGTTCAGGCCATCCCAAAGTAACCCAAGGTGCACCGTTGTCACCCCGTGAACTCGCGGGATTAAAATTTGTAATGCCCGAACAAGAGTTTGGCACCTATGAAGTCGCTCGCCGGGGCCGCTTTCCATTAGATGTAGTGGCAAAGCCCGGCAGCCTTCTTTCTGTTCTCACACAGGTTTCACTCGGTGCAGGTGTGTCAGTCATTCCGAGTTCTGTAAGAAACGTTGTCAGACTTCCCAATATTGAGTTCCGTTCTATTGCCGGAAAGCCGATTACATCTGAAATCGCCGTTCTGTTTCGGGCGGACGAAAGCGCACCATCGGCGCGAAATTTCATTCAACAGATAGTGAAAACCCCGATGTCAATGTTGGGTGGCGAAGGTCAACCGCAGATGAGCTTACATGCCACGAGAACACAAGATTTTGAGGGTAAAGCATAGAATATTATGGCCATTCAATCGATAAACGCTTTAGGCTAAGTTTGTTTGAAGAGCGTTTGTCTGTGAAACATCGAGAGGCGTTGAATGACTGCAGAAACCAAGTCAGTGCGTATCATACGGACAGTTATTGAAACACTTCGCCCGCAATTCAACGTCGAGCTTTGGGATGGTACGCGAATTGGAAACTTCGAAGGCGCCTCGCTCGTAATCAATGATCCGACGATCGTTCGACAACTTATACTCAAACCGAATTATGATTCATTGATCGATATCTGGGTATCTGGCCGCGTCGATATTAAAAATGGTACAATTTTCGATCTGGCAAACGCAAAAATCGACGGCAAACTCAAGGAAAGACTTAAAGAACTGCCGAAATGGCAGTTATTGAAGGATCTTCCGGCACTTGTATTCGCGGGCAAGTCTGCAGCGCGGGCTGCGGTCGACGGCAAAGCCCCTTTCGTTAGCGGATCGAACAAAGAAGCAATCACGCATCATTACGATGTGTCGAACGAATTCTATAAGCTGTTTCTCGATGAGCGCATGGTCTATACATGCGGCTATTTCACAGACTGGGCAAATGACATTGATCAGGCGCAGAAAGACAAGCTTGAACTGATTTGCCGAAAGCTCCGGCTTCAACCGGGAGATCGTCTCCTTGATATTGGCTGTGGCTGGGGAGCATTGCTGATCTATGCTGCGCAGAACTTTGGCGTCACCGGCACGGGTGTTTCCCTGTCCGAAGCGCAGACAGCGCTTGCGCGCGAGCGGATCAGGGCGGCGGGCCTTGAAGATAAAATCACAATCCACATTAAATCTTATGCTGAGCTAGACGGCCAGTTTGACAAGATATCGTCGGTGGGAATGTTCGAGCACGTAGGCATCGAAAATTACGATGGTTATTTCACTGCAGTGAACCGGCTTTTGCGTCCCGGCGGTCTTTATATGCATCACGCGATCACCCGTCGCATGAAGAAAAGCAAGAAAGCCTTTAATCGTAAAAGTGCTGAACATCTCGCGCTGGTGAAGTATATTTTCCCAGGCGGGGAATTGGATCATCTCGGCATGACCGTTGAAAATCTCGAAGGACACGGCTTTGAGGTTCATGATGTGGAGAACCTGCGCGAACATTATGGCCGGACGTGCCGTTTATGGTGTGAGCGGCTCTATGCAAATTTCGACAAGGCAATCGAGGAAATTGGCTATCCAAAGGCACGCCTTTGGGTGCTTTATCTGGCGGGCTGTGCATTGGCGTTTGAACGAGGGACAGTTCAAATCAATCAGACTCTGGCCTCTAAACGCAGACGCGGGATTTCAGCAGTGCCGCAAACGCGCGCCGATATTTACACCGACTTCGGCAAGCACTGAAAACAAAAAAATGCCTCTTTGAACGATCCTATCTAGGGGCAAGAAATTAGCGCGCCGATCCAATTGAAAAAAGATCGGCGCGCTACTCATTTGCCTGAGCGCATCCTGGTTCTAAAACCGTTTAGTTCTGCTGCATCACATTGCGCCAGAGGTCGACGCTACCTTCGCCTGCATGGGTATCGATTTCCTTGAGCTCTTCCTTGCTGAAACTCAGGTTCTTGAGCGCATCAAGGGAATCATCAAGCTGCTCGACTGTGCGGGCACCGACGAGCGCAGACGTCACACGAGGATCACGCAAGACCCAGGCAATCGCCATCTGAGCCAATGACTGACCACGCTTCTTTGCAATCGCATCAAGCGCGCGAACGCGCGCAAGGTTATCGTCACTGAGCAATCGCTCGTTGAAAGATCCGCCTCGGGCAACACGTGCGTCTTTTGGTACACCGCCAAGATATTTCGAGGTCAGAAGCCCCTGCGCCAGTGGTGAGAACGCAATACAACCCGTGCCTAACGCATCCAGCGTTCCAAGAAGTTCTTCCTCAATCCAGCGATTGAGCATCGAATAGGATGGCTGATGGATCAATAGCGGGATGCCTTCAGCCCGCAAAGAGCTTCAGTTTCCCGAGTGCGTTCCGGATTGTAAGAAGAAACACCAATATAAAGCGCTTTGCCCTGACGAACCATCTGGACAAGAGCGCCAACGGTTTCTTCAAGTGGCACGTCGTTGGTTGGGCGATGCGAATAGAAAATATCAACGTAATCGAGCCCCATGCGCTGAAGGCTCTGATCAAGGGAAGCCAGCACATGCTTGCGAGAACCACCCCGACCATAAGGCCCGGACCACATATCCCAACCGGCTTTCGTAGAAATTACCAGTTCGTCGCGGTGATCGCGGAAATCTTTCTTCAGAACGTTGCCGAAGTTCTCTTCTGCCGATCCATATGGAGGGCCATAATTGTTGGCGAGGTCAAAATGCGTAACACCGCGATCAAAAGCCCGGCGAATGATGGCGCGACCTGTTTCAAATACATCAGCACCTCCAAAATTCTGCCACAGACCAAGTGAGATCGGCGGCAACCTCAGACCCGAACGGCCAGTGCGGCGATAGTCGACACCTTCATATCGGTCTGCATTGGGAATATACATGTCGTCTCCATACGAATTCATATGCGCTTACTTGCCCATCTTCCATCAACATAAGTACGGGGCGCTGATGGTTGAATCAATCATGGTCAGTTCAATGGATCATTTAGTTTATCTCAACGATCAATCGGACGTAATTCCCGGATTGTTTTGATCAGCATCTGAAGACCATAAGGCAACTGGCGGCGGCTGGAATAATAGAAGGCCAGTGGAGGACCAAGAGAGGCCCATTCGGGCAGAATTATTTGTAGCTGTCCCGTTTTCACATATGGTTCAGCCAGTTTTTCCAGACAATACGCAATGCCGGTCCCGGACAGAGCAGCAGCCATAGAGACATCTGTTGAACCGGAAATCAGCGAGCCAGGAACATCAATCTGTAAACTCTCGTCCCCGCGATCGAACTCCCAATGGAAAATCTGACCTCGCCCCGTTCTTATCCTGATGCAGTTGTGGTTCATCAGGTCAGCCGGATGTTTGGGATGTCCAGCGCGCGTCAGATAGGCTGGGGAGGCCACCGCAACCCAATTCAACGGTTCACTGATCGCAACCGCGATCATATCCTCGGGGATAGAGCCAGCATATCTGAGCCCGGCATCAAAACCCTCTGCCGTAACATCAAGAAAGTTGTCATCAGCAGCAATTTCCAGCTCAATATTTGGATAACGTTCGCGGAAAACGGGCAAGACAGATTGAAGCAACAGCGGAACAGCGTCCTTGAGCACGTTAATGCGCACGCTTCCTGCGATACCGCTGAATTGTCCCTGCAATTCTTCAATACCGCCGTTGATGATATCAAGACCGGCAGCAACTTTATCTGCCAATACCGCGCCTGCCGCAGTTGGAGCAACACTCCGGCTGGTTCGATTAAGCAATCTAACTCCAAGACGTGCTTCAAGCGCCTTCATTCGATGGCTAAGTGCAGACACGGATAAATCCAGTTGATCAGCAGCTTTTCGGAAACTCCGGTATCTCACAATCAGCAAAAACACAGAGAGAGATCGGAAAGATCGTTCCTATTTGTGACCATCTGGAAGCACCGCACCTTTCTCTCTTCGGTTGAAGCATTAGACTGGTTTTCTGAAAAAGTCGCATGCTAGGCCCAAAATTCTTCAATGCAGCGTCGGGCACACGCGCGTTGGCTTGCCGTCAAATAAGTATTTTAAGACAGTGGAACCGATCACGCCTTTATACCAACGAGGTAATTGGCATATCGGAGTAAAGCGGAAGTTCAGTTGACGCTTTGGAATGGTTGTGTGACTAATCACGTGGGTTTCATGCGGCAATAATATCGAGCTTGAACATGTTCGAATACTGTATTGTTGGAGGAGGAATTGTTGGCCTGGCAACCGCACTGGCAATCACCAGGAGCGAACCAGACGCACGCATTCTCCTCCTCGAAAAAGAGCTCTCGCTTGCTTCTCACCAAACCGGGCACAATAGCGGCGTCATCCACGCGGGCATCTATTATCAGCCCGGTAGCCTGAAGGCTGAACTATGTCGGGCCGGGGAACGAGCAACAAAGCAATTTTGCGACACACACGATATCCCGTATCGAACACCGGGTAAGCTGGTCGTGGCAACAAATGATATCGAGTTGCAACGCCTCAATGGGCTTGAGGCAAATGCCGCAGCCAACAAAATAAACTGTCGGATGATCAATCAGTCGGAACTCATCGAAATGGAGCCCGCCGTCACCGGTCTGAAAGCTCTTTTGGTTGAACAAAGTGGCATTGTTGACTATCGGGCTGTTTCCAGTGCAATGGGCGAACTGATTAAAGCGCGCGGCGCAACAATCATTTTGGGCACCGATGTCAGTTTTGTAGAAGAACGCAGCGATTGCATACGTGTTCATACCAACAAAGGTGTCTGGGAAAGCCGATACATCGTTGCCTGTGCCGGACTTCAGTCCGATCGCCTCGCGCAACGCTCTGGTTTGGAAATCGACTTTCAAATCGTACCGTTTCGGGGCGAATATTATGCACTCAAACCGGAGCTGAATAATTTAGTCGAACGAATGATTTATCCGGTGCCTGATCCGTCAATGCCGTTTCTTGGAATCCATCTCACTCCAATGATGGATGGGAGCCTGACCGTAGGACCAAACGCCGTCCTCGGACTTTCGCGGGAAGGCTATGCAAAATTTTCTGCCAGTTTAAATGACATCATGACTTACACGCGCTTCCCCGGATTTTGGAAAGTCATCTCGCAAAATCTGCGGTCCGGCATTGAGGAAGTAAAGGATAGCGTCTTTAAATCAAGCTATCTCGATAAATGTCGAAAATATTGCCCCACACTTCAAGCAAACGACTTGCTTCCTTACAGAGCTGGCATAAGAGCGCAAGCGGTTTCCAATTCAGGCCACCTCATTCACGACTTCAAATTTTTGCAGACAAAACGGAGCTTGCATGTGTGCAATGCGCCTTCGCCAGCCGCCACATCAGCCATCCCCATTGGAGAACTGATTTTTAAGCGACTAAAGACTGCCTAGCCCGTCACGATCATTCGTGTTTCATCAAAGCCCGACCACATGGCAAAGCTCTTGCTCAATCTCAGTGATCTTAAAAGATTTTGATCTTTGGCGCGTAAAATGCTTCCGCATATGCTTCAGCGGCGCGGCATTCCATCCCACGCAAACGCGCAATTCCACGAAAAGTTTCCTGATCAAACCAGTCTTTGGATCGTTGAGTGCCGAAGTTTTTTATCAGCAGTTCAATCTTCTTTTCCAGTACCACTGCTGACAATGCAACATAAGCATTTGGTCGCCCCAGATCACCGTCCCATTTGGGAATTTCATACTCCAGAATTAATTGGTCACGAAAAACATTCCATGTGAGTTCCCGAACCATACGGTGATCCTGATGGGCATCCCCCTGGCTATGCGTAAAAACAAGATCCGGCTGGTTTGTGTTGCGCAGCCCTATCAACCACTCTTTGATGGCCCTGCTCTGAGCAGGAAAATAACTGTCCTCAAAATCCTTTAAGTGAATTCTGCTTCTTTGCACTCCAACAAGAAAATCACGCGCCGAAGCTTCCGCTTCTGCGCGCCGATCTCCTCCTCCCGACAAAACGCACCAATCTACCTCCAGAGGGACTCCCATCCCGATCAGACTTAGAAGCGTTCCTCCGCATCCAATTTCGATATCGTCTGAATGCGCGCCCAGACAGAGCAGTCTGAGCGGCCTGCCAAGTTGCGTCAGGGAACTCAGATCAATCATAGTGCAATCGCGATGTTGGCTGCACTAATTTCTGTCTTGTGCTTTTTCCAGGGCATATCCCCCTTCTCGACCATATCCTCGAGAGTCTGCCAATCTCGTAGCGTGTCCATCGAACGCCAGAAACCCTCATATTTATAGGCCATAAGCTGATTATCGGCGATCAGGCGGCTGAACGGTTCCAACACAAGCTCCTCACCCTCGCGCATGTAATCGAATATCTCTTTGCGGAAAAGGAAATAACCGCCATTTATCCAGATATCAGAGGTGTTGGAGGTTCTGAAAGCGCGGACATCGCCACCTTCTGCAATGTCGGCAAGATGGTATGTCAACGGCGGACGGACAGCCAGAAAACATGCCAGTTTACCGCTCTTGTGAAAACGATCGGTCATATCGTCGAGGTCGACATCACTGAGACCGTCGCTGTAGTTTGCGAGGAACATATCCTCACCTTCGACATGTGAACGTGCACTCCACAATCTTTCACCGATGTTGCGCCAGATACCCGTGTCGAGCAAAGTCACGCTCCAGTCGCGATCGACCTCTTCAAGCAAGCGAACATTGCGTCCACCATCGGAAACTACACAATCCGCAAATGTTTGCGGCCGTATGTTAAGGAAAAAGTCTTTGACCACATTTGCCTTGTATCCGAGGCACAAAACGAAGTCGTTATGGCCGTAATCAGAATAATACTCCATGACATGATGGAGGATCGGCTGGTGACCAAGCGGGATCATCGGCTTGGGAACATTCTCTGAATATTCCCTTATTCGAGTGCCAAGGCCACCGCAGAAAAGAACGACCTTCATAATCTAGCGCTCCTCTGTGAGTAATGCTGGATCGATCAGTGTGACATGCGGGATAGGTATGATGAACTTTCCACCCCATTCGACCACATGCTGCATCTGACGAATAATCTCATCCTTGAAGTTCCAGGGCAGGATCAGAATATAATCAGGCTTATAGCTATCAATCATCGAGGTATCATAAATCGGAATATGCATACCGGGAGTGAAACGACCGTGTTTGTACGGGTTGCGATCAACTGTGAAATCCAGAAAATCAGTTCCTATTCCACAGTAGTTAAGGAGCGTATTGCCCTTCCCAGGCGCGCCGTAACCACAGATACGTTTACCCGCATTTTTTGCAGCGATCAGAAACGACAGCAGATCCCGTTTTGTACGACGTGTTTTTTCCGAGAATTGTTCATATGTGGAAATTTCATTGAGACCGAATGTCTGTTCGCGTTTCAAAAGCGCTGCAACGCGTGGCCCGGCCTTTCGTTTGCTGGCATTGTGCGCGAGATAAACACGGAGCGAACCGCCATGCGTCGACACCTCTTCAACGTCAATCACCTTGAGATGATGACGGTGAGCCATATAGCGGATCGTCAGAAGTGAAAAATATGAGAAGTGTTCGTGATAAATTGTATCGAACTGGTTTTGCTCGATCAGATTGGCGAGATGTGGAAACTCAAGAGTAATAACACCTTCAGGTTTTAGCAGAAGCTGCATACCCCGAACAAAATCATTGAGGTCCGGCACCTGTGCCAAAACATTATTTCCGATGATCAGATCAGCCTTTCCGCCTTCCCCAACCATTTGCGCGGCAAGGGTCGAGCCAAAGAAGTCGATACGGGTGGGCACGCCTTTGGAAATCGCTGTTTTGGCTACATTGGCAGCGGGTTCAATTCCCAGAATTGGAATACCCTTGGGTAGGAAATGCTGAAGCAAATAGCCGTCGTTACTTGCAATCTCAACAACGAAGCTATTTCCGTTGAGACCCAGCTTTTCAGTAATTTCATCACAATAGATCCGAGCGTGATTGACCCAGCTTGTAGCATAGGAAGAAAAATAAGCATATTCGGTGAAAATATCGGCAGGGCTGAAATATTCTTTTAGCTGAACCAAATAACAATGGTCGCACACAAAAGCATATAGCGGATAATACGGTTCCATGTGATCAAGTTGTTCCACAGTGAGAAAACTCTCACACGGCGGAGACATGCCCAGATCTACAAATGTGTGTTTGAGAAGTGTCCCGCACAAGCGGCAACCTGCCTGCTCTCGAGCCATGCCTGCACTCCGTGATATGCCCGGCGTTTGGATGGTCATAGATATACCTCGCCCTGCTCGGTCCCTTACGGGTATGTGGGTTTGAATTCCGTTCAATGCCGGACGATCAAAATTACTAAGTTTGCCCGGTTTTTTCCGAGACTGTAATGAGGAGCGAGCCATACATACGATTGGCCGCCCCCACCATCCGTCGATTGATCCCCGACAATCCCCCCTAACCTCGCCCAATGTCGATGAAGGGGTACATGGCTACGCCTTTTAGGTAGCTGGACCTTGATCTTAGGGCCGGTCCGCTGCCCCGAAAACAATACTATTCCCAAAGCACGGAACTGTCAGAATGACCATATGCAGTGATCTGAGGCGAACAATGCGATTTACCCCGCTTAATATAGACGGTGCATGGTCCGTTGAACCAGAGAAGCTCGAAGATGAGCGGGGTTGGTTCGCGCGCGTCTATTGTGAGAACGCATTTGCCGAACGGGAAATGGAAACGGATTTCCCACAACACAGCCTCTCTTTTTCTCGGGAAAAAGGAACTTTACGCGGGCTGCATTATCAAAATGAACCACACTCCGAGACCAAGCTTGTGACATGTTTAAAAGGCGTAATCTGGGATGTTCTTGTCGATCTGCGACCGAATTCGCCTACCTATCGACGCTGGACTGGATTGGAGTTATCGTCGGAAAATGGCGTACAGCTCTACATTCCTAAAGGCTGTGCACATGGCTTTCAAACGCTCACGGACGATGTGTTGCTTCGCTATATGATATCTCGTCCCTACGCACCTGATTTCGCAACAGGATTACGACATGATGACCCTGCCCTCGGGATTCCATGGCCCGACACGCCAAGTGTCATGTCGGAAAAAGACAGAAACTGGCCCCTCCTCTAACCGCTGAATTTTGGTTCAGACACTCTGAACTTAAAGTGCCGTCAATAGACCGGCATCACGAAGCCGTTCTGCGGCATCTGCTAATTGTGCGAATGGCAACCCGGCACGCTCAGCCATATCGAGGAGCGAATGATCGCCGTCGGCCAGATTGAGCACCCATAACATAGTCATCGCATTCTTAGCCGCATTTCGATCCCCCTCCAGTATTACCGTAAAGGCCTCGACGGCCAAGTTGCGGCTCCCCCCTTTGGCGACAAATTAATCGGCGTCCAGTTACGCTCTGCAATCTCAATCGCTTGAATGATAAGATTATAAGACTGCTCCAGATATTCGGGTTTGATGAAATCAAGATTGTCAGCAGAAGTATGATATTCAGGAAACTCCCCATAAAGACTGCGCTGAAACAAACCAACCGGCAGATTGAAGCCCGGAGAACAAAACTGACGCTCGTCATATCCGTAGGGCCAAAATCATGCAGTTTCGCCTCAGGAAGTCCGGACCCTTCCAGAACTTGCGTCATAATGCGATCGATTTCCGAATTGCCACGGCGGCTACGCTTATAATTGGGGCCACCACCGTCGCCAACACACGACAATACGATGCCATGCTTCACAAGGCCCAGATTCTCTTCGTTCTGTTTAAGCCAGGCGAGAGCCCCGAAAGTCGCAGGACCGAACAAAAGCCGGTATGTGAAACGTGTCTTTCGCGACTTCAATGCTTCACCCAAGCGGGTAAGCAGCGCTATTCCTGAGCAGTTATCGTTGGCAAGGGAAGGGTGACAAAGATGAGTTGAAAGCAAGAAGGTTTCTTCTGTTTCACCCTGATGGATGAATTCACCAAAATTGAGAGAACCGTCGCGCCGTTCTGCATCAATCACCACCTCATAGGTCAGCTCCTTCATCTGCATAAGCGCATTATGCGTCATGCAGAAACCCCAGGCTTCCGTATGATAACAGGTGCGGTAGGGAATTAAATCGGGCTGATCAGGCAGTGTGTGTATGTGTTCTTTTAGTTCGTTGAGCGTAAGTTTCTTGCGCACCGGCGTACTGAAATTGACGACGTGCAGATTGTGCTCTGCAAAGTCTACAACGCGCCGACCGGCAGAATCCATAATGTAGGCGCCCCGGATCAGCCACTCCTGCGGTGCCTGCCAATCGAAAAGTTGCGTACCCGTCTGGATTCTATGAATTTTCAACGGCAAATGCTCACCGACGATGGCGAGCGTTTCGCGCACGCCATCACCAGTGAGACTACGGCAAATTGGGAAGAGCCGCGAAGCGAGCTCGTAAATGCTCATTCCAGAGGAAGAATGCATTGCAGAATCTTCAATCTGCGGGCTGCCCAACCTGTTGTCCATTATGCAGTTGCCAGAAGCGGTTGTGGCTGCTCATCTAGCCGACGCAGATTGGCATCCAGCACACCTTGGGCAATTAGCTTGCGAATATGGGCAATACGCTGAAACCGCGGCCCCTCGAATTCCTCCAGTGTCAATGAAGACCGACTATACGCAGCCAGAAGCTCCTGTGCCCCTGCGACCGCATCCCATTGCGGCTTGGCCTCCGGCAAAACGCGCGCCAGTTTTTCAAAACTAACCCGATAAGAACGCGTGTCGGGGCCTGCATCATCTGCATACTCGATCCGGCAATCAGGAACATTGTCTGCAACAATGCTGGCAATATCGCGGATGCGGTAATTATGCTCGGTCGAACCCACGTTGAAAGATTCATTGAAGACCTTGTCACGCGGTGCTTCCATTGCTGCATTAAACGCACGCGAGATATCGCGAATATGAACAATCGGTCGCCAAGGTGTACCGTCGGATTTAAGGTAGATAAGCCCCTTGGTAACTGCCCAGGCAACCAGATTGTTCAGCACAATGTCGAAACGCAGGAATGGCGAAACGCCGTAGGCAGTCGCCGGTCGCAGATATACCGGGCAAAAGCTGGAATCTGCCAATGCTCGTATCTCTTGCTCGGCCCTGACTTTGGAGCGTCCGTAAGCAGTGACGGGTTTAAGCTCTCCGGTTTCATCAATTAAATCCGCGTCACTGATGCCGTAATTGCTGCACGATGATGCAAATAAGAATCTGGCAACACCGGCTGATTTTGCCGCTTTCGCCATAGCCACACTGGCATGATGGTTGATCTCATAGGTAAGCTCTTCATTCAGATTGCCAAGCGGATCATTGGACAGTGCCGCCAGATGAATAACAGCGTCGAAACCCTCCAGATCGCGTGGAGACACATCGCGCACATCCTTACGGATCGTCGGCACATTCATAACCGTGCCACCTTCTTCGAAAAGACAATGCTGATATAGGCCGACATCATAGCCTGAAACATCATGTCCCGAATTGATCAGTGTCGGCACCATCACTGATCCGATATAGCCCTGATGCCCTGTAACAAGTACCTTCATGTCCGGTTCCTCAGCTGAACGATGGATTCAAGGTAACGGGCCTCATCGGAAGCGACGAGTTAAACGAAGGCATGTTTGCTTCGGACAAGCGGTGAATTAAGACGCGAAAGGTAGTGGAGACTACCTCTTTTGAATGATCTGCAACTGTTCAGGACCGCCGATCAATAAAATCCAGTCGCTGTTATTTACATTTTTTCGGTCTTCCGGTGCCGGAAAAATGCCAAACTCATTGTCAAATTCTGGGCCGAATTCTGGTGCCTTTGACGGTAGAAATTTACCAGACGCAGGATCAACCCATAAAGCGATCTGACCATTGCCAATAACACTTCGTTTCACCTTAAAGCCGTCAGCATCACCATAGATGACGATCAGACTGTGATCTGGCAAAGCTGCCGCATAGCTTTGAGCAACGCCGGAAATCTCACTATCTCGATCTGGCTTCAGTTGCGACCATGGTATCTTATCGAAAAAAAGCCTTCATGACTGACATAGACTGCGCTCCCGGACTGGCCAGTGCTTCTTGCCAGCTTTGATCCGAGGTGAAGACACCAGGGCCTGAAAAATGCCAGATGGGGTTGTTTCCAACAAAAAACTGCCCGGCTGCACCACCTAAAAGCGCGCCATATGCATTCCGCCGTATCATACGTGCAGTCGTCTCACGCTCATACTCATAGGCCCCTTCAAGAAAGATTATAGGCATTCCGCCTGATTTACTGCGATCCAGGATCGTTTTGTGAACGTCGTTATATGTATAGACCGTGTCGATCGCAAACCAAGGCTGATCTTTCCAGATCTCATTCGTGTTTGTATCGCGTCCCGAATGAACAGTCTGCAGCGCCTGGGGAGAAATTGCTGCAATTCCTTCTGCAAGCTTTGACACCAGTGCTCGATCCGGCGCATCAAAATCACCGCCCAACACCCAAACAATGTTGGAGAATTTCGAGAACCGTTGCGCGATGGCTTTGCCATAGACTTCCATTTTGTCAGGGCCCGCAGCTTGTGCTTTAGCGAACCAGCCCTGATCGCCACCGTTCACCCCAAGATATGCAGGAGCAAGAAAGACCACCAGCCCAAGCTTTTGGGCCTGTTCAATTGTCCAGGCAGCATGATCAAAGTATCTAGGGTTAAGCGCGCCAAAGGCCTCTCGTACGAAAGGTTGCTCACCATAGGCATTCCTTGGCGGATTGCTTGAAAACTGATGCTCAATCAGATTGACCAGAATGGCATTAAAGCCGCGCTTGCTGCGATCAGCCAGATAAGTTTCGACATCGCCTCGCTTCAGCTCTGCGATCAACGACCATGCCGTGTCGCCCTGCAACAAAAACGGCCGACCTTGAGCATCTTCAAAAATACGATGATCCTGGCTTACTCTGATCGGAAACGCATTTTCGGCTCGAACCACTCCTGTCAGAAGCAGCAGAAAACCCAAGATTAAACCTAATCGCGACAGCATCATCGCGTTGCTGGTGGATAGGATGGCGCATCGTTAAATCGGCGATACACCACTTGCGACGGGCGGCCAGTAAGATAATTGTCGACACCATCATTGAGAGCTCGAACATAAACGCCAAGCGCTCCATCAATTGCGTCGATTGTACGTGCAATGTCCGTATCACTGTGCGTGTAGCTTACAACCAGAGACGGCATCAAAACACCGCGCCGGATGGTCTCCTGAAGGAAAAGTGTCCGCAACGCCTGAGAGGATTGTCCATTCTCGTCGAGAGTAGCGTAAGCCAGGCAGCAAGGGCGTCCGACCAAGCGAACATTGTTTTCCAACCCATGGGCTGAAATCGCCGTATTGACCCCTTCGACAAGCTTCCGACCCTGTTCGTAAAGCCGTTCAATGACAGGCTCATCGCGATAGACTTTCATGGTGGCGATTGCAGCCGCCATAGCGTGCGTTTCGGCCCCGTGCGTGGTCGAAAGCAAAAAGACGCGGGCATAATCGGTTTGGGTAAGCCCACCGAGCTGCATATATTCAGCTTTCCCTGCAAGTGCCGAGATCGCGAAGCCATTTCCCAAAGCTTTACCAAAGCAAGATAGATCAGGCTCGATGCCATAAAGCTTCTGAGCGCCGCGCATATGCCAGCGAAAGCCCGTTATCATCTCATCGAGGATAAATAGAGCACCATTTTCATGGGCAATACGTTTTGCCTCATGCAGAAAGTTATCTTGAGGTTCATCCATCCGCGCGGGTTCAAGAATTAGCGCTGCAATCATGCCCGGATAATTTTCAAACAACGTTCTCACGCTCGCAATGTCATTGTAGCGAAAAGTGGTCGTCAAAGCTGACACCGATGCAGGAATACCTGCATTCATTTTCGTCGTTCCGATGAACCAGTCATCAGTCGAGAAAAACGGATGATCGGCACAACATGCTATCATATCGCGACCGGTATAGGCGCGCGCCAGACGCACAGCTCCGGAGGTGGCATCCGATCCATCCTTGCAGAATTTCACCATTTCTGCTCCCTCGATCAGCTCAAGGAAACTCTCCGCACATTCAATTTCAATCGCGCTTGGACGTGTAAAGTTGCAACCATCCTGCAACGCATCACGCGCCGCATGCAGCACCGGAGGATAGGCATGTCCAAGTCCCACGGCGCGATTGCCCATTCCGTACTCAATATACTGGTTTCCATCGACATCGAACACATGCGATCCGGAACCACGTTGTATGAAACCCGGCGCCAAGACCGGATATTGATCATCACCTTTGGCATAGGTATGGCAGCCGCCCGGTATGAGGGCATGGGCTTTACTTCTGAGCAATTGCGAATTGCGAAACCGGGATGTGAAAAGGTTCATGACCTTGTCCCTTTGTTAATTACCAGTTTTGACGATCACACTGTGGACCAGGCTGTGTTGAGGCGCTCTCGCATCTGTCGGAGCCAGTTCTTGACTGGTTTGGGCAGCCGGCTTCGCAGGCTTGAATGTAAAGCGTTCGGCATTGTCCATTGTGAGAGCGCTAAAGATTGGGCAATGGCGGGCCGGTTCTGCATCAGGTTTTCGAGAAGCCCTGCATAGGCCTGCCCCGCCAGATCACTATTGAAAGCTACCGCGACTTTAAGGACGGCAGCCTGAGCCATTTCCATTCTCAACTGCTTATTGTCTGCAAGAAGATCTATATGACGCGCGGCCTGTCTGAAATCTCCAACAGGAAACAAAAAGCCATCTTCACCGTTTGTGACGATTGTATCGGTCACGCCCGCGATCTTCGAAACGACGGCAGGGCAACCCTGGCTCATTGCTTCAATTAAAGTAAGCCCAAAACCTTCAAAACGGGATGGCATAACCATAACGTCGTGCTGACTGACAAGCCAGGGGACATCTGATGGTGCGACCCAACTCGTAAAACTTACTTTCTCACGAAAACTTTCAAGCCGATGGCGCAGTTCAACCAAATCCGGACCGTCACCCGCGACAGTCAGATGATAGTCGCATTTTAGCTCACGCAGAATGTTGGGTAGCCAGAACACGCCTTTAGAATTGTCCTCAATTCGCCCGAGATAAAGCAACCGTAAAGGTGCGTTTTCATCCCGTGGGGAGGCCACCTGCGGGGCGAGAATGTCCTTGCTCAGACCATGTGGGATAACCAGCGTTCGCGCGGCATCAAAGCCATATTGGTTGACCAGATCATCCCGGCAACGTTTTGATACGCCAACCGTCGCATGAACATGATCGCGAATTGCACGAGCGGCCGCATAAGTTCCCGGCGTGATGTTGTGCACGATCATAATACGCAAGATGTCATCTGGGAGATATCGCACCAGATTTGTTTCAAAGCGGCTGGACAGGACGTTCACGAACACCGCTTCAAATTTATTATCGCGTAGAAACGCGATCATCCGTCTGGCACGTGTTTCCTCGTCCAGCACGCCCATCTGATCAATTGCATCGCCCTTTCGCAACGCATCACTTAGTCCCTGACCTGCAGGTGGAAAACTGATCGTTTCTCCTGCTGCTCCCGCAGCCAGCCACCGCAATTCAATGCCGGATTGTCGAAGTGACGAGCTCAGGCGCGTAAATACAGAGTAGGTCCCACCGATATGTGGACGGACAAAGTAAGCACATTTCATGATCACAACCCTGCTGCCCAGAGACCAAGACTTCGAGGGAAAAATCCCTCGAAGCCTTACTCCGGTATATCGGGGGGCGTTTGATATACCGCTTGCCAGTGTAACGAAATTGCTCGACAACGCATTTTGTCTATGAGGGGTATATCCCTTCATACATTAGAGGATGGGGTTCACCCTTCTGCCAGTTTTCATAAAAACTCATACCGGCTTAGCTTGTGAATGCAGCTGGAGACACTTGTATGAGAATAGGTCTTTTCGGTCAGTTCGGTTCTGGCAATACCGGCAATGACGGATCGCTTGAAGCAATGCTGCAACTATTGAAACGTACATGCCCTGGCGCTCAACTCATCTGTATATGCTCAAGACCTGAAATCATTGACGAGAGATTTCAAATAGACGCGATTCCCGTTGGGCAGCCTGCATCAGACAATACATTCATCAGGCTGATCAATAAGGTTCTCTTACAGTTTCCACGCCGTATTACCGGCTTTCTAGGTGCTGTGTCGTTCGCTCAGGGAATTGATCTGATCATCGTTCCGGGCACCGGTATTCTTGATGACTTCAATGAAGATCCGTTTGGCTGGCCATTTGCCGTTCTACGTTGGTCGGTGGCCGCAAAATTGGCGGGGGCGCGTTTTGCTTTCATTTCCATTGGTGCAGGACCTGTCACTCATCCACTTAGTCGCTTTTTCGTCCGCAAAGCGTCGATGATGGCCGCTTACCGTTCCTATCGCGATCAGGTTTCATACGATTTCATGAAGTCTTTGAACGTCGATGCTGCAAAGGACGGTGTCAGTGCGGATATCGCGTTTGCGCTTCCGACTGTCGAAGACGAGTTACGTAACAGCGGCGATCAGCGGGTCGGTTTGGGCATTATGACTTATAAAGGCTGGAAAAAGCGGGCTGCCGACGGTGCTGCAATTTACAATAATTATCTCGACAAGATGACCGAGCTGATTGACGAACTTGTGCTGGACGGACGGCAGGTGCGCCTTCTCACCGGTGATAAGGGCGATCTTGAGGCCGTTTATGATCTGCAAAAACGTATCCGCGCGCCGAATTTAAGTAATGTTATTTTCGAGCCCGTTGCTTCTCTGAATGACCTCATGCAGCAAATTGCAAAAACGGATATCGTCGTTGCCAGCCGATATCATAACATCGTTTGCTCTCTTTCCATGGGCAGGCCCGCAATTTCGATTGGCTATGCCCGTAAGAATGATGCACTTCTAAATGACACCGGCCTGAGTGAATTTTGCCACCACATCGAGAACTTTGATCCGAAAATATTACTCGCTCAGATCGATAATATGTTTTCTCACCGAGAAGAACTCGTCAAAACCGTCAACGCTGGTGTGGGAGTCTATCGCGAGCGACTTGCCAAACAAGAAGAAGTCTTGCGCGTCTATCTTCTCCAGAAAATAAGATGAGCCCAATTTTGACGGATCATTACGGGGAAAGCCGCCGGCGACGCTGAAACAAATAGTCAAAAGGTGGCATCAAGGCCATCAGGGGATGCCTTTTAAGCGCAAAGGTCATCAGAGATACAGACCCTTCTTCGCGTCTGACAAGATTTGACCACGCCGACCAATAAGCTCGTTTGGTAAGGCAATCACACGCTGCCGCGAGGTGTTGTTTGGCCTGTGGCATATCTCGGCCGTCATTCTCGAAGAATGAGCGAAATCCAGCTTCAAACTCTCGGTTCCAGTGCATGATTCCTGCAACCTTAGCCGACTGGTTGTTCGAATGAACACGCGCATAAGCCTGGACAGTTTCAGTCGAGGCAACATTCCCCAACAACGCCAGACGCAACCACATCTCAAGATCATCGGTATGCGGAAGTGTTTGGCGGTAATATCCGGCCTGTTTCTGAACCGGTGTGCGCACTACCGCCGTCGGCCCGGCGACCGGGTTGAAAGCATGTTTGCATGCTAGTTCAATGAAATCAGTGCCAGAGCTGATATTCCATTGCCTGTCGCCTGCAATCATGGGTCTTTGGGGACGCTTTTCATCTTTTGATATTTTTTGGGTCGCCCCATATGCAAGGTGAGCATCGGGACATTGCTCAAGCACATGCACAGCCCGAGACAATGCTCCATGCGCAAGCAAATCATCAGCGCATAATATAAGAAAATACTCGGACCGCGCCCAATCGATACCTTCGTTAAAAGACGCATGCGGCCCTGCATTTTTTGATCTTAGTAACAGTTCGATGCGCTTGTCATGCACTGCAAGATCACGCGCTATTGCTGCACTATTATCTTCAGATGCGTTGTCGATGATGAGCAAACGGACGTTGACGCCCGTTTGCGATAGCACACTATCTGCACATTCAAGCAGATAATGACCATAATTATAGTTGGGTATCACAACGTCGACAGTTGGCTGATCGGTGAAGCGCGTCTGCATAACCTGCCTCATTCCGCTGGCTCGGATAGGTTTGATCGCAGCAGTCGCGACCAACCAAAACTGCGTGCGAACTTACCCAAAAGCCATCTGAAAATCGGGATAAGCTCTTCCCTGAAGGGATGACGGATTATAAACAACGCCAAGAGCCAGCCAGCGACAGCCACTACCCCAGTGATAACTGCTCTCGTCCAATGCATATCGAGATGAAATCCATCCGCCGCCACCATGATAAGCGGGCCTGCAAGCGCAAATATAGTAACAAGTGCACTCTTCATCAGTTCTTTGGCCAGTACCCGATAGGAAAAATTCACGTGCTTTCGCACATAAAGAATGGCCACAATCATTTGAAAAGGCAAACTGATGAACTGGCTCAACGCCACAGCAAGCAATCCGTGAAATGCTGCAAGACACAAGATAATCGTGGCGACCGATCTTGAAATGAAGTTGGAAACGAAAGCCTCGCGGTTTGCACCAAGTGCCATGAGAAGGGGATAGGTCAGAATGACCGGAAACCAGAACAGGCTTGCGAGACTTGTGATGGCAACAATAAGTGCTGCTTCAGACCATCCCGGCCCCAAAATGATACGAACAGCAGGATAAGCCAAAAGTGCCAATAGCGCCTGTGCAGGCCAATAAACGACTGAAATATAAGACAAAGCCCGAACATAGGCGCGACTGATATCGCCGCCTGCACGAACGTGTGCCGAAAGCATGGGAAATGCGACCGTGAAGACTGCTGAAAGAAAAACGCGATCAGGCAACCCGCTTACGGTGTTTGCACGATTATATATGCCAACAGATGCAATCGGCATGAAACGCCCAAGCATCAGTTGAGGGAAGGTTTCGCATATCTTGTTCAGACCGGCATTGCCGCCGAGATAAATGCCAAATCTCCAGGCCACATCAATGCTGGCCAATGAGGGACGTAACAGACGCCCAAGAGGATAGATGGCCATCGCCAAACCCGTTGTCATCAACGCACTGGCAAGCAACCCGAAAGCAAAACACATGTGCCCGAAGCCACACGTAGCCATCGCAATCGTCACAGCCGCTCCGAAACCAGATCCGGCAGTGCGAATTCTGGCAAGAATGCCAAATGCCATTTCACGTCGCAATAATGCTACAACCGGTAATGAGATGCTTTCGACGATTGCCGCGATGATGGTTATATCGAGGAACATCAATAACAACGGATCATGATAGGACGCCGCAAAATACTCCCGCGCCAGATAAAGCCCGGCCGAGAGCAGCAGTGTTACAATCATGAGGAAGGTCATCGAAGTCCTGATGTCGTGGTCCTCGACTTTTTCAATCCGGATCAGAAATTCAGGGCTGGCAAACTCGCGTAAAGAAAAGACAATTGCCGCGATACTCAACCCTACCACACCCGCACCTGTTTCAGCCGGACCAAGAAAGCGGGAGACTGCAATGACTGTCAGGAAATTAAACAGCAGGCCAGCATATTGCTCCAGCGCGGCCATAAGAATGCCTCGTCGGCTACCGCTCATCATCTGCTCCTCTTCGGGAGATCAGGCAAAGCGTGTTTCGATCCGAAGACCCTGCTAAGTTTTTCGGACTGCGCTGCAAGCTGCTTGTGTTCTTTCAAGATATTTTATCCCCCCGGACGGACGAAACAGAACAGCAATGGGCTGCGTTTCATTCTGGTGCGTAAGGATAACTGTTTGCGGCCAACGGGGAACGTCACCGTTGGTGTTAGGCCCTGACCTGAAAGGAGTATGGTGCACGCTCTATAGCCAAGTCGTCGGTGCGTGCGTGAGCCGGTAAAAATCTAGCCAGTCCTAATTTTTACCCGCGCCAGGGAGGAGACATGATCAGTCTTTTCTGCATCACGCTTCTTGCTTTTTCCTTATCAGTATTATTCTGCTTAGGGTTTCGCGGACTTGCTCGTGAGTGGTATCTTATTGATATCCCCGATGCCCGGAAGAGACATGATGGAAATGTGCCCCTTTGTGGGGGAATAGCGGTTTTTCTTTCATTCCTGGTAGCAGTTGTTCTGACACCATCCTTGGCAGGCTCAGCGAATGCTATAGCTTTGTTACCAGGCCTGTTTCTGATCCTTGCAACCGGCGTTCTGGACGACAGGTTTAATCTTCCCGTCGCACCGCGCCTTGCAATGCAAGTGGTTGCTGCATTCCTGATTATCGGAATTGCTGGATTAACACAGATCCATCTTGGTCTTGCTGTAGGTGCAATACAAAGCGTATTCCTCCCAGCAACTGAAATTCCGGGCGAAGTTCTGGTGGGGCCGCTTTTCCTACTTATCGCACTCGCTTTTGTGGTCGGCCTCGTGAATGCCATCAATATGAGTGATGGTGTTGACGGTCTTGCAGGCTCAGCGAGTGCTGTGGCCTTTTTTTGGCTGGCAGCTATCTGCTTCTGGGTAGGCGAAAACCGCATCGGCTTACAGACACTGGCCTTAGCAGCTGCATGCAGCGGTTTTCTCCTGTTCAACATGCGGCATCGCTGGCGTGCAAAAGCCAGTCTCTTTCTCGGTGACGGCGGCAGTACTTTTCTCGGTGCGACACTTGCCGGGATAATCCTAATTCTCACAAATGCGCATGCTGAAATAGCCTTTCCGGCCGTGCTGTGGGTGGTTGTCGTTCCAGTGACCGATACACTCAGCCTCATTGTGCGTCGTCTTGCAGCGCGCAGAAGCCCGTTCTCTCCTGATAGGCAGCATTTGCATCATCTGTTCATGGACACCGGGTTATCAGCAGGACAGACCGCAGTTGCCGTCATGGCACTCAATTTCCTGGCAGGCGCCATAGCCTATATTTCGATACGACTGGGAATACCCGCCTGGTCAATGCTTATAGCGCTCATTATCCCGGCAATTGCACACACGCTGTTCGTCCTGCGCACCAACAGAGGTTTGCGCCCTGTTGTTAAAATAACGGCGGCAGAGCCAGCTCAAACACCAAAAGCTAACGTGACTCTACCAGGGGCAACTTCATGAGCGTTTCCGTTCTTATCATGACATGGAATGAAGAGGTCAATCTACCAGCCTGCCTGGCCTCGCTGAATTGGTGTGATGATATTGTCGTACTCGATTCATTCAGTGACGACCGCACGGTAGAACTCGCAAAAGCTGCAGGCGCACGCGTGTTTCAGCGGCCTTACGATACCGAAGACCGACAGAGAATGTACGGACTAACTGAAATAAAATTCAAACACGATTGGGTCTACACACCGGATGCCGACGAGATAACGCCTGCGGATTTGCGTGATGAAATGCTGGCAATAGCATCAGATCCAACCCGGCCAGAAGTGTTCTTTAAAGCACGCTACAAAAACATGTTCATGGGTCGCTGGATAAAACATGCGAGCCTTTATCCCACATGGATCACTCGTTTGGTGCGTCCTGATCGCGTTCGATTTGAACGCTCGGTACATTCGCGTGCAAGCGGTGGCCCAGAAGGCGCTCTACAGTCGCATTTCATTCACTACAGTTTCAATAAAGGCCTTGAGGCCTGGTACGACAAGCACAATCGTTACTCTTCGGCCGAAGCTGATCTTTCGTCCAACCGTCTGCTTGAACGAAAGATTGACTGGGGTGGCATAATTTCCACTGCGCCTGAGAGGCGCAGACGGGCGCTAAAATCTCTGTCTTATCACATGCCCTTCAGGCCATCCCTGCGCTTTCTTTACATGTATCTGTTGCGTCGAGGCTTCCTTGATGGAAAGCCCGGCTACCTTTATTGCCGACTTCTTGCTGCTTATGAATTCATGATCGTTATCAAGATGGAAGAGCGGCGTCTCATTCAAAGCGTCGAGTTGGACGGCGCACCGGTTCGCCATGGCCTGCAGAACAAAGAACCAGAGCGGCATATGGTATGATGTTATTGATTTTCCTGCCCTGTGCCGTTCTCTTCGGGTTGGCTGCAATGTTTTATTCAGAACCTGTTCTGACATTGCAGGATGATGGCACTAAAGCTGATGTTATTGTTGTTCCCGGTGGCGATGGACCACCACGAGCAGCACAGGCCGCCCGCCTCTGGAAAGAAGGCCGTTCACCACTCATTCTGATTACAGGCGATGGCGACTGCCTTTTCAATAAGCAGATAATGGTTCGTGACGGCGTGAATCCATCCGCAATCCTCGTAGAATGCCAATCGGGCAGCACCTGGCAAAACGCTTATTATTCCGTGCCTGTCATGCGTGAAATTCAGGCAAGAAAAGCGTTGATTGTTACGAACTGGTATCATTCACGTCGCGCAATAGCGAGCTTTCGCGCAGCCTGCCCGCAAATGCATTTCAGTTCTTCGCCCATTGGGGGTGATGGCAGACAAACAGGCTTTCCTACCACCCCTGCCGATATAGAACTGGTGGCAAAAGAATACGTGAAATTAGGCTGGTATCTGGTATCTGGCCGCATTTTCCCATGGGATCTGGTTCCGGACAATTCCTCCCCTACCCTCTCCAGCGTTTGCGCGCCTTATGGTAAAAGCCCATGAATATTTCACTCACCTGGATTTTTGTTGGTCTTGTGGGATGCTTTCTGGCAGGTGGGCTGCTGTTTCGCGCAGAACGTATGTACCAGTTTCCTTTTCTTGCAGGCGTAATGACATTTGGTTTCCTGCTGCCACAGATTCCGGCTTTGATGCATGACCAGTTTCTACCATCAGGTGCTTACGCCAAGACAATGTTTATGGGAATTCTATCGCTCGCAATGCTGGCACTTGGTTGGCGTATGACCAAAAAGCCCATCGGCTTTCTCAGCATGAGCTTTAGTGAACGCCGCCTCATCTGGGCTGCAGCAGGACTATCGGCATTTGGTGCAATCTTCTATTTTCTTTTAAGTCGTCTGCCCGGTGATATTTCAATCGGAATGCAGATGACAGGCATTCCCGTTGTCTATCTATTCTTTGCGCAGCTTATGCCCTATGGCCTCGCAATCGCCCTTCTTTGCTTTGCACGCCGGCCTTCATGGACTGTGCTGGCGATTATCGCTTTTGATCTGGTTTTCTATCTCGACCGCATTCTCGTAACGGGAAAACGCGCAGAGGCAATTCAGCTTTTGCTTATGATATTGCTCGCTTTGTGGTTCTACCGTCGGTTTGTTGTGCCGCGCATTCTTATGTCATTGGGTATTCTTGCGGGAACATTTCTGATGACGAGTATGGGCGATTATCGCCAGATTACGCGCGCAGCCTCAGGCTTTGTTCTCGATGACATTATGCAGATCGATTATGCGGAAAACTTCAATGAGACGCTGGAGCGCGGCGGTCTCGAAATGCGCAATGCGGTGCAGCGTATTGACGAAATCGACAGGCGACTGGAGTTTGATTACGGCAAGTTTCACTGGAACCGCGTGATCTTCACTTTTGTCCCAGCGCAGCTCGTCGGCTCGAAATTGAAGGATTCACTTCAGTTCAACACGCCCAAACCAAGCCGCGACTACAATCCTTCGACGGGCACAACCGAAACCGGACTGGTCGATGCATTTGCATCATTCTGGTACTTCGGCGCTTTCAAGTTTCTGCTCCTTGCATGGATAATGCGTAGGCTTTGGGAAACTGCGATGGCTGGAGAAATGCTGGGGCAACTGGTCTATATGCTATCGATCGTGCCAGCCATGCATGCAATATCGCATCAGACTGACTGGGTTATTCCGGTCTGGATCCATATGGCGATTTTCCTGATACCTGTTCTATCGCTTTGCCGCATACGCAATCAGTCAGTGGGTCTGCCGACACCGTTGCAACGCAATCCGCACATCCCTCAATTTATGTAAAGGATGGGAATGATGTCTATTACATCGCGATCAGATTCTCACATCACCATAAATGGAAGGAAGGACTCCTCTCGTCCAATGGAGGGCGGAGCAACCTTCACATTAACACACCGTCTTCAGCGTCTCTTCTGGCAGCTGACGTGGTTTTCTCTGGCTGCATGGACACCTTCTTTCCTGTGGCGCTGGCGAGCGATGATATTGCGGGCATTCGGTGCCCAAATTCACAAAACCGCCATTGTGCGCGGTAGCGCCCGGATATGGTGGCCGGGAAACCTTGTTATGGATGCCCATTCTTCACTTGGCCCGGGGGTTCTTTGTTATAACGTTGCGCAAGTGACACTGGCTCCTTATGCCATTGTCTCGCAACGCGCCCATCTGTGTACCGCAGGCCATAACATCGATCAGCACGACTTCCCGCTCACTGCAGCTCCGATTGTCATCGGGCCTTGTGCCTGGATTGCTGCAGAAGCTTTTGTTGGACCTGGGGTAAATGTGGGGGAAGGTGCCGTATTGGGGGCAAGAGCAGTCAGTTTCCGAAGTATGGAACCATGGATGGTTTACGCCGGCAATCCAGCGACACCAATACGTCCAAGACGAAAATCAGCTTAGAGCGCATCCCGAAAAGTGAAAATATAGATCAGAGCGCCAGTTTTCTTCAACTTGGCGCTCTGAATGCCGGAAATAGCGCTCATGTTACAGTGATCGTTTTCAGAGCATCCTGACCAGAGACTATATAAGCCGCAGCCGTCAAGTGACGTTTGCCATTCGTCAGGATCTCAGTATAAAGCACTGCCCACCGACGGTTTCAGAAGGAGCGCTGCGATGATTCAGTGCATAACTTCAGAACAAGCGTCATTGATCTTATGGACGGGCACAGATCTTCAAGGTCATATCCAAACGTCAATCAAACTAGAACCACCAAATCAATGAACATCAAATCAATCAACAAAATATCAGTCAGCTCAAAGTCACTTGGTATTATGATAATATTCGAATAAGCTCAATCTCATCTTGATTAAGCGCCTGGATAAACGCTGCTCCATCAAGCATTTTGCGGAAACCAAACTTCAATGCGAGTTTCTTTTTCCAGGCCTTTTGTTGCATACTCCAAACATCAAGCATGCCACAACAGCATATGCAGTAAGCTACACGATAGCGACGACAGAGCATTGCCGCTCTTAGCAAATTGGTTTCCCACACACCATGAATGTGTACAAAATCTGCTGAACGTATAAGGGAGGACATTGCTTTTGCGGCGCGATTACCCAAAAACTTCTCACGTATATCGGGCATTGCAAGCAGGAATGTCCGCACCTTACTAAAATCGGGGATCGCAGCTGTGGCTTTTACAGCGCGATAATTGATTTCATCATCACTATAACTGACTATAGTCACGTCGTGCCCGAGAGATGCCTGAGCTGCAGCAAGACGAACGACGACCGCTTGCGGACCGCCTTTAGCGGGGTCGAATGACCCAATGACATGGACGATCTTCATGAAGCTTCACCCATCGAGAGTTGTGACAAGGCTTTGACCAACCGTTCGCCGTAGCGCAAAACGGTGAAATCGCTCGCTCTTTCGCGTGCATTCTCACTCATCCTGAACAGTGTCATGGGATTACTCGAAAACCGACGAAGGATCTCGACGGTTTCATCAACATCACGGATCGGGACGATGTATCCATCTATTCCGTGGCGAACAACGCTTCCGGTATTCTCAGTACAGATCACTGGAAGACCTGCGGCGAGAGCCTCGTAACATGCTGTTGCCGATCCTTCGCACAATGAAGGAAGATAGAAAACGTCCGCCCATTCAAACTGTGATCGCATTTCGCTGCGCGGTATTGGACCTGTCAGTTCAACGGCCTTTTTAAGCTGTTCATACGCTTCTGGCTGGATATCGACTGGTCCAACCATACGAAACTGAACCTGTCCATTGAGCTTTCGCGCGACCTCGCCCACATAGGGTGAGCCCTTTCTAAGCCCCACCGCACCAACGGTTAAAATCCTCAATGGTCCCGGTTGACGGGCCCTTGGACTGATCGAAAAGCGATCATCGACACCATAGGGCACTACGACCACTTTTTCGGGCGCACAGCCCGCTTCTATCACGTGTTTTGCTACAAAATTCGACGGACATATCACGGCGTCTGCGATCTGCCATTCGGCCTTTTCTCTTGCGGCGAAGGCTGCGGCATTCTCATCGTCAGTCGCCGATACTTGCCAGCCTGGATTTAGAATTTCCTCCTCACACGCCAACTGATCGACAACGCCACGCGGCGCAATCATTTGTTCAACCGCGGTCCAGAGACCCTGCTTTTTTGCCGCGCGCAAAAGTTCGAGTGCTTCTCCACTGAACGCATAGACCCCGCTTGCACCATGAAAGCCCTTGGCGGCGACCAGTTTACCAAAGGTCTCACCCGCCCATATCGCATTGGCAGTGGACCGTGGGCCTGTCTGGTTGGCCAGTCTTCGCATTGCCGAGTGGAGGCCAAAAGTCGGGAAAGTTGTCATATTCTCTTGAGGAATACCCTGCGGTGCACGCCCTACCAGTCGCCGCACTGCAGTTGGCAACACCGTGGAAGGCAACCTATTGAGAAGCCTCGGCCATCCCTGCAAGGCGCAAATATCAGTGTAAAAATGTGCGAGCCTCTGATGATTTGCAAATATGCGAGGCACCGCATAATGCATTCGTGCGCCCAATTGGCTTACGACAAAAGAGCCTTCCATCACATTTTCTCCGCATGAAACCGCCGGTCGAGAACCGGCATTGCTGAGAGCTGGCCGTTCCTTACTATTCGGCCTATTGCTGACTGCCAGACGGCAGCGCCAAATTCGCGCGAATAAGCAGTTTCCATGAGATAGCGTGCATTGTTTCCCATCGTGTTGCGATTGAGCTGTGAGTTTCGCAACAAAAGTATCGCGCTAATCAGCATCTCGACCTCACCCGGACACAACGACAAGCCGCAGTGAAAATCGCGCACAACAGTTGCTATCTCGCCGTCAGGGTCGCCAATGAAAATTGTCGGACGCGCAGCTGCTAAAACACCATAGAATTTGCTCGGCACAATACAGTGTTCAAGCTCAGGTTTCAGCGACACCAGATGAACATCCGCAGCTCCAAGGCTTTCTGAAAGCTGCTCCACCGGCTGGAAAGGTTTCATGACAACATTCGATAGTCTGCGTCGTTTGACTTCTTGTTCGACATAGGCGTGCTGTTGTCCTTCGCCAATCATCAAGAAAACGATATCCGAATTCGTTTGAAGCTGTTCTGCAGCATCAAGCACAGTGCTGAACTCGTGCGCCCGACCAAAATTGCCTGAATAGCCAATGACAAACTTTTCCTCCAGTCCCCATAGATTGCGCAACGCATTCTCTTCACGGTTCACTGGCAGGATTTCGTTTTTATCTGCCCAGTGATGAACCACTGCCAGATTATCAGAAGGTATGCCTTTTTCAGACAAGTAGTGTGCCATCTTCTCTATCGGGCAGATCGTAAGTGCGGATTGGCGCATCGACCAGTTGCGTAACGCAACAGCCAGTCTGCCGGATGCATTTTGGTGTTTCATCAATCCCAGTTCGATGGCCGTTTCGGGGAACAGATCCATGACCCAGTTAACGAGGTGCGCTCGTCGGAACCGAACAGGTAGTGCGGCAGAAACGGAAAGGAGTGGTGGATCAGTGCAAACCACGCATATATCGTCCTTTTTTGCGTTGGCAGCAAACCATGCCGCAGCCGAGAGATGAAACGTTGCATAGTCAATTGCCCGACCCGCAAGTTTCTTGCGACCAAAACCAGACGTCCATATTCGGTGGACATCGACACCCTCGATTGTTTCGCGCGCGGGTAAAACAGGTTTGCCATTTTCGTGGTAGTTGCGGCTGGCAACCACGGTGGTCTCTACACCTTCGCGCACCAGTTCATGTGCCAGGCTCGTCACCATCCGGCTCGTCGCGGATTGATCGGGATAAAAATACCTGTTTGCCAGAACCACACGCATGATTTTGATTTCCCATAGCTCGATCGGGTTTTGATCAGGATGGCAACACCATCTCCAATGTCGCAAGGAGCCCAATGGCATAGGGAACACAGACAGCGGGCGAGAGGCCTACCTCTTTTGTCTAAACAGGGCATGTTCAATGCAATTTGATGCTTATCCGAAGTGGGATACTTGGCGTCTGTATTACCGTTTTGAAGCCGTTTAGTCGGAGATCTAAATCGCTATCATGGCTGTATTTAATTCTGACCGGAGGGAAGACCTTGCAGGAAAAGACAGCTCTCATCATTGGCGTGACAGGGCAGGATGGCGCCTATTTAAGTGAGCTATTGCTCAACAAAGGCTATCGGGTACACGGTCTTAAGCGGAGGTCTTCTTCGTTCAATACGGCACGCATCGACCATCTTTATCAGGACCCGCATGAAGAGGATATCCGCTTTCGCCTGCATTTTGGCGACTTGACCGACGCAACCAATCTCTGCCGCGTTATTCAGGAAGTCCGCCCCGACGAGATTTATAATCTCGGTGCACAAAGCCACGTTCAGGTCAGTTTTGAAACGCCCGAATATACTGCGAATACAGATGCACTCGGCACTTTGAGATTGCTTGAATCGATACGCATTCTGGGGCTTGGCAATACATGCCGCTTTTATCAGGCTTCAACATCAGAACTGTTTGGAAACAGCTCACCATACGCACAAAGTGAACAAACGCCATTCGCCCCGCAAAGCCCATATGCAACCGCTAAGCTTTTTGCTTACTGGACAACAGTCAACTATCGTCAGGCCTATGGCTTTCATGCCTCCAATGGCATCCTGTTCAACCATGAAAGTCCTCTGCGCGGCGAAACATTCGTCACACGCAAGATCACACGCGCAGTTGCGGCAATTGAGCGAGGACTTCAGGAAAAGCTGCGGCTTGGCAATCTTAACGCCCGCCGTGACTGGGGTCATGCGCGCGACTATGTCGAGGGAATGTGGCGGATTTTGCAAGAAGATGTAGCTGACGACTATGTTCTTGCCACAGGAGAAACGCACACCGTGCGTGAATTTGTCGAGCTGGCATTTAACGCAGTCGATAAACAGATCGAGTGGGACGGTGACGGAGTCAATGAAATCGGTATCGACCGAAAATCAGGTAAATGTCTCATCGAAATAGATCCGCGCTATTTTCGTCCCAACGAAGTTGATTTCCTGTTAGGCGATGCATCCAAAGCGAAGAACAGACTTGGCTGGAAACATACGACGGAATTTGGAAATCTTGTCACTGAAATGGTCGACTGGGATTTGCGCAATATTATGCGGGAGGCTGGACGCAATGACTTCTACGGCTGATCACACGCCTCGTGCAGTCTACTCGCTTTCGGGGAAGAAAGTTTTCATTGCCGGCCATACCGGCATGGTGGGGTCGGCAATACTGCGAAGACTTCAATCTGTAGACTGTGAAGTCATTAGCATCGCCCATAGCGATCTTGATCTCACACGACAAAGTCCGACAGAGCAATATATCGCGCATCATAAGCCCGATGTCGTTATTGTGGCCGCAGCTCGTGTTGGTGGAATTCTGGCCAATTCACAATTCCCGGCGGACTTTCTCTACGACAATCTGACCATTGGCATGAACGTTATTCGTGCTGCACATTTATCAAATGTCGAACGCCTGCTTTGGCTGGGGTCAAGTTGTATATATCCCCGAGATGCTCCTCAACCCTTGCATGAGCAAGCATTGTTGACCGGAGCATTGGAGCCAACCAACGAAGCCTATGCAATCGCGAAGATCGCGGCCCTCAAATACGCACAGGCGTGCTCTCGCCAATTCGGCAATCGATTTATGACCGCCATGCCGACAAACCTCTATGGGCCCAACGACAACTTTGATCCTCATACATCCCATGTATTGCCAGCACTGATGCGCCGCATTCACGAAGCAAAAATCAATGGCAGTGATCATATTACGCTGTGGGGAAGCGGCACCCCATTGCGCGAATTCCTGCATGTCGATGACCTTGCTGATGCCTGTGTACATCTGTTGCGTTTCAGCGAGAGCATCGAACCGGTAAATATCGGTACCGGGGAAGAAATATCGATCAAAGAACTCGCTCTGACAATTGCGAACGTCGTCGGCTTCGAAGGCACATTCGTACATGATCTCAGCAAACCAGATGGAACGCCGCGTAAGCTCCTCGATACCTCACTGATGCATGCGCTTGGCTGGAGACCACGTATCCGTCTCCATGATGGTATCCGGGAAGTTTACCAGAACTGGGTTCAAAGCGTTACCGCACCAGTCGCGGCTTAAGCGACAACGTTCAATGTCGTTGCAACAACAAGAAAGGCGCTTCCAATTTATGGGAAGCGCCCTTCTTATTGAGGATCTTTGATAGGCTGCACTTACGAAGGTGAGCCCGTTAGTTTACTCATGTCCAACTCGATACGCAAAATATCACCAGGCTTGATCTCAGTGCGCTCGTTACCGACGATGTCCTCAAATGTGCCATTTACATTCCGACTGATTGTAAAAACCAGTTTCTGACGCATGTCAGACGATGAAATATTGCCTGAAGATTTGGCGATTTCGGCCATTGTTTGAAGTTGGGCATTGCTGCGCAGTTCCATACGGGCAATATTGAGATCCAGCTCCTGCAGACTTCCAGCGGCTTCGCTTTTGCGAACCTCCTCAAGATTGGCAATACGCTGTTGTACAGCCAGTTGATTTTGTCTTGCCCGGGCCAAAAACGATCCCAGCTCCAGTGCATCGCGCCGCGTTGCTGAAAGATCGCGCTCCATGTCACGAAGATTGGACTTTGCAGCGAGCCCACGGTCAACGAGTGATTTACTTGAATCGACATTTTCCTGCAGGAGTTGGATTTCAGCATCATGAAGTTTGATGCTCTGCTGGAGTGTCTGGATTTCATCTCCATAACTTGCTGACTGCGCTTCCAATGCCTGACGTTCGGCAGCGAGGTTATTACGACGAACATCGAAGAGCGTCTTTTCACCCTCTAACATATGCTGACTGAGCGCTGCGGCCTGCTTATTCGCCGGTGTAGAATCCGGTAATTCATACTTGAACTCCGTTCCGTTGAGTTCAGCCTGGAGACGGACCCTCCGGATATTCGTCGTCGTGATCTGCATTTGCAGATCAGCATATTCTTGTTGCGCAGAAATTAATTGCATACCGGCTGTGACTGCTGGCGCTTCACCTTTTCCAGCTCCCCCGCCCAAAGCCATGAGCTCAAGTGCCACCATCCCCGGACGAAACTCGTATTTACCAGGTGCCTTTACATCGCCGACAACAAATACGGACGCATACTGATTAATCACGGCAGTCACAGTCAGCCCCGGTATATGCTCGGACAGCGAGCTGGCGATCTTTTCACTGATTTGTGGCGTTGTCAGACCCCTGACATTGATGTTCCCCACAACCGGATAGCCAATATTGCCATCCACATCGACAGGGTAGAGCCCCGTCAGAGATGGCTGACCATAAACTGTGACCTGCAAAACATCATTGGGGCTGACGAGATAGGCCTGTCCTTGTGCCAAGACCCCATTGGGCGCCCCCACAGCGATAAATCCCGACAACAATGCTGCTTTAAAACGGGCACTCAGCCGGAAGTGATTAAGTCTGTAAACCATCTTATTGCCTCACGCCTGATCTTGCATTTTGTCAGCCCCGGCCTGATTGCGCCGCGTAATTGCCGCTCGCAGAAACCTGCTGGCTTTTCCGACGCCCGGACGAAAGTATGCAACAGCAATATTGATCCAGTTGCGATAGGATGTTGAAACCTGGTTGACGACCGCAAGTGCTGGCTTGCGTCCCAAAGACGCCATTGTTTGTATAAGCGCCAGATTCGCATGCTGATCTTTTCGATCCGGCTGGACCACCAAAAGTGCGGTATCAGTCGCTCGGGACAAAAGAAGCGAACGCTTGTCCTCCATCACAGCCGGGAGATCCACGAGTATAATTTTATGGTCAGAACGAAGTTGGGCGATAAGATCTGCGAGCCATTCACCCTCTTGCAATTGTTTCCCAGGAGTTATGATATCAATTCCTGAACTGTGATCGTGTATGAGAGTTGCTCCGGATAATGCTTTGCCAAACGACGTTACGCCATATTCATTTTCAGGAAGTCCGAATGCCTCCGAAAGCCTCGACTGTCGGTTGGTTGCATCAATAACAGCCACAGCCATTCCCGATGCAGCAAACTGTTGTGCCAATGCTGTGATAAGCAGAGTTTTTCCTTCATTATCAGTCAGAGATACGACTGAAAGAGCAAGGGAATCCCGCCCGCGTGTCAGCAACCGCAAACGATCATGAACTGATTTGATTGCACGCCCGAAAGCGCTGGTTGGATCGAGCCCGCGATTGACAAGCACCGGAACTGTCAGCTGACGCGTCAACGGCAGCAGAGTCGCTGCGGGAATACCCGGCAGAATGAACGACGCCGTCTGAGCAGGACGAATTGTATCGAACGTTTCTCTTAAAACCGTGCCAAGGAGCGAGACCAGTCCACCAAGTCCCAAACCGAGTAACAGCCAGTTTGCAAGATTAGGGCTCGCCTTGGCCATTGCCGGCTCTGCAGCAGAGATCATTTGCGCTTCAGGTACAGCAATCCCGTCCTGTTCAATGAGCTGCTTATACCGGGTCAGATAACTCTCATAGACGGTTCTGCTGGCATTGGCTTCACGATCAAGTTGCACAGCTTTGACTTGAGCTTGATTGGCGTCTCCAAGTTCGGCTTCCGCAGCTTTGAGCGCTTCTTCAAGCCCTACCCTGCGTTGTCGAGCGATTTGGATTTCATTACTGAGACTCTTTGTGATTTCATCAACCTGTGCCGAGATCTGTTGCTTGAGCGCGTCCCGTTCCGCAGTGAGAACAGGAATTTCCGCACTTTTCAAAGCACCATTAGACCTCAGCTCATCAAGCTGGCGCTCGACACGAGCTTGTTCGTTGCGAAGTGTCTGGATCGCTGGTGAGGCTAACACTTCGGTCATCGCCGGCGCTTCATTATTTGTTTTCAAAGACTCCGCCGTGCGAAGCCTTGCCTCGGCGAGCGATACCGCACCGGTTGCCGCAACGATTTCAGTGTTCAATGCCGCAACGCGTTGCGCCTGAAAACTAATCTGTCCCGGTTCTCCGGCGAGGCGCGACTTTTGTCTGAAATCTTCGGCGGCACGTTCAGCCTCTTCAAGGCCGCTACGCAACGTAACGAGCTTCTCACCAAGCCATTCACTAACGCGACGTGCTGCCGATTGTTGCACATCGATCTGATGATCCAGATAGGCCGTAACGAATGCATTGGCGACCTTTGCCGCATAAACAGGGTCGGAAGCACGATATGAAATGAATATCGTATATGATCGACCGTCGTTATTCACCCGTAGACGCGAAAGCAAAAGGTCGATCCGCTGACGCTCACGTGCTACGGGGTCTACATCACGTGCTTCGCGCTCCCTCGCCACATTATCGGATGCAGAAGAAAGCACGGTACGCGAACGGAACTCGGTCGGCACGACAATATTATCAGCTTGCAGAATATCTATGACCTTACGGGCCATCATGCGTGAACTGATAATATCAAGTTCAGAACGAAGAACTGGGCTGTCCTGAGGCAAAGGGGTGATAGCACTCTCATTTGGAAGTGCCTGCACACGTCGCATATCAAGCACCAGAACAGATTCTGAAACATAACTGACAGGCGCAGTCAGGTAGCCCGCAAATCCAATGCAAGCCCCTGCTACGACCGGTACAACAAGCAATGTTTTTCTGCGTTTTATGGTTTCGAGCAGGTCAGCCAGTGGCTGCCGCGCGTTTCCTGATGAAACGTCGGAGATAATCACAAAAAGTCTCCTTTATGAGAAAAGGCTCTGCGTTGTGACGAAGCTGTTTTACCGAACCCGTGAGGGGTTAATGGATGTCGGAAAAGGATGTTTCCGACGGAAACAGCTCGTTGATAATGCAGGCAACTTCTGTGCGATTAGACGCCTTCAGCTTCTTCATGATGTTGCGAATATGAACCTTAACAGTGCTTTCCCGAAGTTTGAGTTCATAGGCGATGATCTTGTTTGCCTTGCCACGACGCAAAGCATTGACAACCTCTGCCTGACGCTGGGTAAACATGCCCCCCAATGGCTGAAGTCGATGCGAATTCGGATCTGTCGCGTGTCGAAGAGCAAGCACGCTACTTGCAGGAACAAAGGTTCCACCAGCCATTGCCAGCCGTAAAGCCTCTACACATACATTCACATTGACGGATGTAGGAATATAGCCCCGTACACCATGATCGAGTGCCTTGAGAACCTGGGAGATTTCCTCCTTGTCCGCCAAAATGATGACCGGCGCCGGTGCACAGTCGTTGACGATACGGTTCAGATAATTGCCTACGGCAGGATCCGAAACTTTCTGACCACCAATATTGAACAGTACGGCGCTCACAGTACGTCCACGACGCTGATGCTGCCACTGTTCGAAGGAACTGAATGTCGCGATCGACATTTCGATACTGTGGTTGGTTAGCCCATGCGCCAAACATTCGCGATCCAACGCACGGTTGTCGATTATTACAAGTAATGGCAGTAAACTGTCGAAAGAATCTTCCGACTTAACTGATGCATCTTTAGATACAACCTGACTACTATTTCTTAATTCACTGTTCACGCCATTGAAATGCGGAGAAACGTTCATCTTTTCGCCCTCAAATCCGAATTATGCGCACAGCTCTTTCGTATTCATGTCACGATGACTGAAGCGCAACGGCCGCCTGTTTTTTGATTTCAGTGAGATATATTTCTAACCCCGTAATCAATTCTTATTTTTGCTTTTATTGATTAGAAGATTGCCCGAATTTTATCACAGTGTCATTAACCTAGATTAAGCACTTGCGGGAAATATGGTTTAGTAAAAGCTCAGATATCTACGCAATTAGTGGTAGAGATTACTACCTTGCCAAAACAAATGTGCTCCCCGACACTTAGTAGATCGCCCGCTCCTTAAGAAATCGGAAGGCGCGAGAATCAGGCAAACCATCATTTCTGCGGATATGTGCCAATGGCGGTCATGACTGACGACGCAAAAACATTTCGCCATTTCCTCGAAAGCCCGCCAATTGGTGCCGTCTTTGAGGAGAGCGATTTCGGCATCCTCAGCGCGCTTCCAGTGTCCATGAAAACTTACGCGCCGCATACGGTTGTCAGCAGTCAGGGCGACTGGGCCAACTCTCTCCATATCATAAGAGGTGGCTGGGGATGCATCTATCGCGACCTGGCAGACGGTGACCGCCAGATCCTCGACTTTCCGATGAAAGGCGACTTTCTCGGCTTTAGAACCGGAATCGGATTTAACTACTATACTTTGATCTCAGTCACTGAACTCGCAGTCTTTGAGCTTTCTCTCGACCATCTCACTGAATGTCTTGCGAAATCCCCGCGCCTCGCCATGACCTTCATGGAACTGATGGCCCGGCAACGCGCAATCCTTGTGGAACATATTATCAGTATAGGACGGCGTAGCGCTCTTGTTCGCGTGGCCCACCTGCTGTTGGAACTGGGCCATCGAGCACGACTGAACGGAACAGGAAATGAGGAGCGTTTTTTCTGTCCCCTCACACAATCCGAACTTGGTGATGCTCTTGGACTTACGCCGATACATATTAATCGAATGCTGCGTGAATTGCGCAGCGATGATTTGCTGACCTTTCGAAACAACACGGTTGAATTTCTCAACCGTGCTGCTCTGGTGCATATTTCCAGTTTCAATGAAGATTATCTCACAATGGAGATTTTCCCACGTTTCCGGACAAGCAGATAACTTAGATCAGCGAAATATAGGGCACGTTTTTCCTGGCAATTTCGTCAAAGGATTCTTCGTATCCTGCATCTGCATAACGAATAACGCCAAGCGCAGTATCATTGGTCAGCGAATGTTCGAGACGCTCCGCACCTTCAGGAGTACCATCGGCCACCACGGTTACACCCGCACTGGTCATGTAACCGGCGTAACCGCCACCACCGGAATGCACCACCACCAGATCGGCCATCGATGCGCAGAGCATCATCGCATCGATCAACGGCCAGTCCGCGATAGCATCTGAACCATCTTTCATGCCCTCAGTCATGATATTTGGATGCGCCATAGCCCCGGCATCAAGGTGGTCACGCGAAAAGGCTACAGGGCCTTTGAGTTCACCAGACGACACCATATCATTGACGCGTAGCGCCAACGCCGTGCGTTCACCATGACCAAGCCATGCGATACGTGCTGGCAAGCCTTCAAACGGGATATGCTCGCGGGCAAGCTTGATCCAGTTGGTGACGATCTGGTTGTCTGCAAACATTTCCAGCAACACATCATCAATCTTGGCGATGTCGCTTTCTTCACCAGAAGTCGCCATCCAGCGGAACGGACCAATCGCGCGGGCAAAGAGTGGACGTAGATAAGCTTCCGTGAAAATCGGAATGTCGAACGCGTTTTCGACGCCGCCTTCCTTGGCTTGCGTGCGGATCAGGTTGCCGTTATCAAACACTTCAGAGCCATTTTTCTGAAAGCTCAGCATTGCTTGCACATGCTCAACAATCGAAGCACGGCTTGCGGCCATCAGCTGGCCCTGACCGTCTTCGCGCAGTTCCCTGACGTGACCAAGGCTCATACCCTTTGGTACATAGCCATAAACGAGATCATGTGCTGAAGTCTGATCTGTGACGATATCCGGCACAATGCCACGACGCGCAATTTCCGGATAAATTTCAGCGGCATTGCCAACAAGGCCAACCGACAGAGCCCGCCTTTCCTTCACCGCCTGATCGATCATGGCAAGCGCCGCGTCGAGATCAGGGGCGATTTCCTGCAAATAGCCTATTTCCTTGCGCATGCGGGCACGCTCAGGATCAATATCCACACAGAGGATTGCAGCCCCTGCCATACGACCGGCAAGCGGCTGCGCACCGCCCATACCACCGAGACCAGCAGTCAGAATGAACCGTCCGGCCAGATCACCGTCGAAACGCTTCTGCGCAATGCGCATGAAGATTTCATAAGTGCCCTGAATAACACCCTGACTTCCGATATATTGCCACGCGCCAGCCGTCAGACCGCCCCAGCAGATAAGGCCCTTGCGCTGTAGCTCGTAGAAATATTCAGCCTTCGCCCACTGCCCGACAATATTGCAATTCGCCATAATGACAAGCGGCGCTTTGGCATGGGTTTTCATCAAACCCACAGGCTTGCCAGACTGGATGAGCAATGTCTGATTTTCATCCATTTCCAGAAGGGTCTTCACGATGGCGCGATGCGCAGGCCAGCTACGTGCAGCCTTGCCGAGCGCCGCATAAACGATCAGGTTTTCCGGATCTTCACCAACCGAGAGTACGTTTTCAAGCAAGCGCAGCAACGCTTCCTGCCGCCAGCCCTTGGCACGAAGCTCCGGACCACCCGGGATGGGAAAGTTCGGATGACGTGGATTTGCCTTTGGCATGGTTACTTCACTCCCTGCACGTATTTCGCAATTTCAATGCCCATCGCTTTTTCAACCGACGGATAGACAGTTGCATCCAACACGCTGGCTGAAAGCGGGATAATGTTCATCGGCACATGCAGGATGAAAATCTTCATGCCCTCGCGCAATTCGCCAACGCTTAAGGGATGGCCTTCTTCCGAAAGCGTGGTGATGACCGATGGGAAAGTTGCGACACGCTGGCCGTTCTTGTCATCCACCGCCATATATTCATTCATGACATGCAGCAGCACGGCCTTGTCACCTGTGCCGACTTTAACAGTGCCAATATCAAAGGCTTCCCTGGTATAGACCACGTTCTTTTCCGCGATCACGCCTTCGGCCAGAATATGACCGCCAGTGCTCTTGCAGATCGCATCAATCACCGCATGACCGCCCTTGGCTTCGGCAGCGACAATTGCTTCGCCAAGACTCAATGCCATGGAAATACCGCCAAGAGCCGCATGGGTGCGCACATATGAAGCGCGCAGCGGATTGCGGCAAGACGCAATGAAACCACCCGACTGATCAGACGCTGCACGCAGGATTGGCGAAACTTTCGCGGTAGCACCCTTCACCACCAACTCGATGTAGCGATTTTCCGAGCGATTGCCACCAACAGCGGTCTGGATCATCTGTTCCGGCGAACCGGCCATACCAATTGAGCCCATGTCACCGGTCGGATGCGCACGGATATCGCCCACCGCATCAACAACCTTGGTGCCGAGAATGGCTGATGGCAACCATCCATTGAGCGTCGAAGACTTGCCGTTCTGCCCGATGATCAGACCTTTGAGCGGCTCGCCCAGTTCCTTTTGCAACAAATCAACGGCCTTGACGTAATCAACGCCCTGCATTTCCCATGGAGTGGTCGAAGCCGGTGCGCCAATGGCAGCAGCTGTGGCAATCCAGTCATTATCATCAAGCTCATCAATGGAAACCAGTTCAGGCTTCCCGATACTCACCGCCGCATAACCCAACATACGGCCATGATCGGCCCAGCCACCGCCGCCAGCCGCGTAAACGGAACCGCCCTTGACTGCGGCTTCAACGTCTTTCTCAACGAGTATGCGTCCCATTCAGCTTCTCCTGCGTTCTAACTCTGTGTTGTCAGCGCTTTGTCGAGGGAAAGTACCGCTTCATAAAGCACGGCAGCACCCAAGGTGATTTCGTTGTTTTCTGTCCATTCTTCTGATGTGTGACTACGCCCGCCTTTGCTTGGCACAAAGATCATTGCCGTTGGCGTGACTTTTGAAAGCCATGCTGCGTCATGGCCCGCACCGGATGCGAGACGCCGATGCGTTGCACCAACCTTCTCACAAGCCAGTTCGAGATGTGTCAGAACAGTCGCATCACTTGGAGCCGGATTGTTATCCGACACGCGATTAACACCAGAAATTGCCACACGATCAGCCTCGGCGCACTTGACACAAGCCTGATCAAGCCACGCGGCAAAGCTCAGCATATCATCGCGAAATTCTGCACGCGCATCGATCAGGAGGCGCACCAGTGACGGCACCACATTGGCAGCATTCGGCTGAATACGGAATTCACCGACGGTCGCCGTGAAGTGCCCCGGCGTTGCCGACAGTTCGAAAGCCTTTTTGTTAATCTCCAGTACCAGCTTTGAGGCCGCGACCAATGCATCCGACCGCTGTCCCATCGGTGTTGTACCTGCATGATCGGCGCGACCTTCAATGACAATCTCAAACCGGCTGATACCCGCAATTGCCGTGACGATACCGATATCTTTATGCTCGGTTTCAAGCACCGGCCCCTGCTCGATATGCAGTTCCAGAAAGGCAGCAAGATCAGGACGGCTCTGGCTTAGAACCCTTTCTGCATCGCCGCCGACTTCGCCAAATGCAGCATAGAGCGTGCGCCCGTCACTGATACGTTCCAGCCATGCCTTCGGCAATTGTCCGGTCATGCCGCGACTGCCAATACAGGAAACGCCAAACGGACTCACTTCTTCTGCGAGAAAATCAACGACTTCAAGATCGTGATCAAGCTCAACGCCGTGATTGCTCAATGCACGCGCCACTTCGAGCGCTGCAACAACCCCGGCAATGCCGTCAAAGCGTCCGCCTTCCGGCACGGTGTCAGAATGGGAACCGAGCATAATAACGCCCTTACCGGCTCCCTTGCCTTTACGCAGGCCGATCAGATTGCCTGCCGCATCGATGCGGGTTTCAAGACCAGCCGCCCGCATACGCTTTTCCAGATATGCACGACCTTCCAGATAAAGCGGTGAGAACACGCGCCTTGTCCACGGACGACCCGGCTCGGTAATTGCAGCCAACGCGTCGATGTCTTCCGCGATACGCATAGCCTGAACCGGCAGATTGGCGCTCATTATGCGTGTCCAGCAATGATATGACGCAGCGGTGGGCGAATGAACTGGCCTGAGCCTGCGGTTGCAATGACATTCTTACCATCGAAGACCTTTTGACCCCGCACATAGGTTGCCGCCACTTTGTACGGCAGCTCTATCCCGTCGAAAGGTGACCAGCCAGCAACATTATTTCCTGTCGAGGCCGCATCGTAGATATATGTTTCGGGTGTCAGGATCGTGATATCAGCATCGCGATCCGGCGTCAGTGCGCCCTTGATATGATCAAGGCGGAAATGCTTCGCTGGGTTCTCTGCCATCAGCTTTGCACCCCATGAAAGCGACACACCGCGCTCCATCGCACCTTTCACAAACAGCGGAATAAGCGTTTCCAGCCCCGGTAAACCAGATGCATTGGCAAGCATGTCCGGATTAGTTTTCCGGTCAAGTGACCAGCTCACATGATCCGTGGAGAGCAGCGTGACATTGCCATTGGCCAGTTCACGCCACAGCTTTTCCACTTCGGCACGTGGACGCAATGGCGGGTTACATTTAGAGCGCCCGCCAAGACGCTGTGCGTCATTTTCTTCATCCAGCATCAGATAGTGAATGAGGCACTCGACCGTCGCCTGATAACCCTGCGCGCGATAAGACGCGGCAATCTCGTAACCACGACCAAGCGAGCAATGCACCACATGCGCCGGACAACCGGTTGCAGCGCCAATTTCATAAATCTCGGTCATAGCAAGAAGTTCGGTCAGCGGTGGACGCGACAATCCGTGCGCACGATAATCGGTAATGCCTGCTTCTTTGACCTTTTTCATTGCCGACTGCACATATTCATCATTCTCATTATGCACACCAGCAGTCAGACCGGTTTTGGCCACTTCCGCAAAGCAATCAGCCAGAAGCGGCGGATTGATGCGCGGGAAGCGCTTTGGATCAGTGCCGAAAGTAGAGAATTTGAACGCTGCTACGCCCGCTTCCGCCTGTTCGGCAATGCGCTTGGCACCTTCGAGTGGATCAATCGTCCCATAAAGCGCGAAATCGACGAAAGCCTGCTTACCCGCATGCGCAATCTTGCGTTCCACCGCCGCTGCGGAGCAGATCAAGTCACCTTCATCATAAGGCATATCTACAATAGTGGTAACGCCGCCAGCCGCCGCCGTGCGCGTCGACCAGATGAAGTCTTCCTGGTTTTTCTGCGACAGCGAATGCACCTGCGCGTCGATTGCGCCCGGCATAATCAGCGCTTCACCCAACAGGTGACGCTCTTTGGCTTCCGGCGGTGTTCCGATGCCAAGCTGGATAATCTTGCCATCGCGCACCGCCACATAACCGCGCTTCACCACGCGATCAGCCAACACAACGGTTCCCTGTAAAACCAGATCGAAATCGGCCATATCAATCCTCCTCAAATGAAATGACCGCAGCAACAACCCTCGCGCGTGTCGCTTCGGGCGTGCCTTCGGGTGCAGTACCCAGTGCAAAGAAACCGTCGAAGCTGTTGATTGGTGCCCGGTTGATGATTTGTGCCACAATCGCGTCCGAGCAAATCAGTTCTTCGATGCATTCCACCTCAGCAGAAAGCGGTCGGTCCTTGCTATATAACGGTGAGCATTTGCGTACCTGCTCATAGATCAGACCTGCCACGCCTTTGGGTTCATCACCGACAATATCAATGGCTTGCGCGGCTAGCAGTGCTTCCAAAGCTGCCAGGCGTTTCAGCGCTTCGACCTGACGTTCAAAACGCTCTATCACCAACGGCAGAAAAGCGGCTTCGTCTTCCATCCCACCTGCCACAACCAATGACTGGGCGGATACGGGATGGCTGAGCGACAGAACCCGCGAGAAGATTTCACCGGCAAGCTTGATGATCGGGCCAAAGCCGGTTGCGATTCTACCCTCTGGTACAAGATTGAGTGGCAAACCCCGGCGATGACCGTTGCCAAACAGAACGCAGCGATTGAAAGCATTGCGCGCAGCATGAGCCATGCAAATGGAGACTGATTCAAGCAAAACCGTTACGTCGAGTGGCAGTGAACCGCCAGACGTTACAACACGACCATCAACCACCACCGGATTGTCGTCGGAGCGGCCCGTCGCCTGCAGAATCTTGTAACCCGCACCAAGCAGGCTCTCGATTATTGCGCCAAAAACTTGCGCAACCATGCGAAGGCTCAACGGGTCCTGCACGTGGGTTGATACCGGCCATTGCCATGAAGCTGCCGCGTCGCAGTACCATTTTCCGACCAGTGCTTCACGCGGCGTACCAACATGACAGGCTGCAAGCCAGGGGTCCGGCGATGCACCGAGCGCACCAGAAGCTGTGAGGCTTGTCGCCAACATAACCCGAATGACCGAAGCCGCATCACGAAGGGCACGGGCGGCGGCGGCAAAGCTTACCGCATTCGCCGAAAGCGAGGCTAATGCATCACGGGGTGCCATGCGATGAGCTTTAAGGCCGGCGGCGGCCAACGCCTCGTGCGCCGGCATACGCTCACCATGATAGATTGCCTCACCGACACCCGTCAGAACAGCCCCGATCTGCCCCATGAGGCCTATATCAGCACAGCCGATCGAGCCTGTACGGCGCACAACAGGGATAACATCTGCCCGCAACAAATCGAGATAGGCATCAACCAGTCCCGTTGTGCAACCGACCTGCCCCGTGAGGATTGTATTGATGCGAATGGCAATGGCCTTGCGCACGACTGACGGTGGGAAAGCAGCACCGGTACCAAAATGATGCGCGCGCACCAGCCCCATATTGAACTCATCAAGCTCTTCACTGGACCAGGCAACATCCTTCATCGCACCGACCCCGGTTGTAGTGCCATAAACGGGAACGCCATTGCGGATCGCCTCTTCCAGCACGGCGCGGGATGCTCTCACGCGCTCCATGCCCTCCGCAGAAGCTGCGACTTCCACTTCTCCATTCCCGATCTTCATCATATCGGCAAAGCCAATTGGCTGCCCGTTCAATACGATCTGCACTGTTTTCGATACCTTTAAAGACTAGGCTGTCAGGATGAGCTTATCTGACACAGAGAGCATAAGGGATATCCCATATTGCGAACGCGCGATGTGGGGATTTTAATTTAGTAAGAGCCGCGAATGCCGGGAGGGCTAAATTCAGGTTGCGACTTCATTCACAACACACTGCTAATCTCGCGGGATTGGCATTCGCTAAATATAAAGACCTGCATAAGTCTTGATGCAAGCAATATGAATCTATGCGATAGGCCATCGACAAGCTGAGGCCTATTGTTCAGCAGGCACATCGCGTGCCGTGCGGCTATAAAAAGTGAATCGGGGTATATTAATGGACATTGCCACCATCCTGATCATCAATTCACTGCTTGCAACTTGCTCCATTCGCGAAACAGCACGCCAGGAAGACCGCGCTCCATCCACAGTCAGCGCAGCACTGGAGCGAATGGAAAACGCACTTGCGGTACCGCTCATGCGGCGGGAGGGGGCAGTCCTCAGTCTCACTCTGGAAGCACAAAAGCGCCGCAGACTGTTTGACGAAACAGCCCAGCTTGGCCGCCAATTGCAATCAATCGGCGGCGTCACCAATAGTCGCGCAGCCATTTCTCTCACCGCTCTCACTCGCTTTTCTGTTGCAGCCCAAGCGGGCAGCATCCGTGCCGCAGCCAAAAGCCTCGGTATGGGGCAGCCACAGTTGACCCGTCAGCTGTCCGAACTGGAGCGTAACCTTAGCTGCTGTTTGTTTGAACGAACGCGGTCTGGCGTCAGCTGCACTGAGACCGGAGAGAAAATGCTCACTCTTGTTGAGGGAATTATAAGCAATTGGGAGGAATTGTCTCATGCATCCTCCGATCGCTTCCGGTACAATCTTGCGACATGCCGGGTCGGTTCCGTTATGCCACTTGGCCATGAAAGCAATATTGCCCAGATACTCGCCAATCTGACTGCCGGATGGGAAAAACTCTATCCGCGCCAACCTCTGTCAATCTCGGCCAACACAGCTGAAGAACTGATCTCCGGCCTTAAAAGCCGCCGCTATGATGCAATTCTCATAGACCATGACGACTTTTCCAAAGATTTTGATGGCCGCGTCGTATCCGATGCGCCGCTCGCACTGATTGGCGATCATCGGGTCATGGCAGAGCTCAATGGCGATATGGCTGCATTTTTACAGAAGCATCGTCTGGCACTCCCCAGCGCCAAGAGCGGTATCCGACAACACGCAATGCTTTATTTGGAAAGCATACTTGGCCAAGTAGGGTCGTCCAAACTGCGCTTAATAGAAATGGACTCAATTCCCGTGATCATCAATCTGGTCACTCGTCATGGCTACCTTTCGATATTGCCTGAACCCGTCGTTGCACGTCTCCCATTTCCGATTACGCAATATCCGCTTGGACAAGAACACCGGCAGATACTTTCATTTGTCTGGCGACGGAACACTTTCACACCAACGATGTTAAATGAGATGGTGTCACTGCTAACAGAGGACGATTAGTAGAATTTTATTTCTCGCGAGGACTGGTTTTCGACGCTTATAAAACGTTACCGGGATGGCAGCGCTTGCTGAGGCATCCTTCGTTCGGAATCTGGGATATATCCCTTTCCGGTGTTTTAAATTAGCCTGAAACTCAAACAGCGTCTGACTGTGAGGGAGAACATAACTATGAAGACATCGCTGAGGATGGTCGGCATATTGGCCGGCATGATAACTGCTGCCAGCTCTGCCCTGGCTGCCGACGTTGTTGTCGGCTCCAAAATCGACACGGAAGGCGGCGTGTTGGGAAATATTATTTCGCAGGTTCTTAAGGCCAACAACATTCCTGTTGTCGATAAGATCCAGCTTGGTGCAACGCCGATCGTGCGCGAAGCCATTACGCAAGGCCAGATTGATATCTATCCTGAATATACCGGCAATGCTGCTTTCTTCTTCAACAAGGGCGACTTGCCTGTATGGAACAAGGCCGTGGCAGGGTATGAAGAAGCCAAGAAGCTCGATTACGATGCCAACAAGATTGTCTGGCTGACGCCCGCCAATGCCAACAATACATGGGCAATTGCTGTGCGCCGCGATGTAGCAGAAAAGAACAATCTGAAGTCTCTGACTGATTTCGGCAAATATGTGAGCGATGGCGGTGAGGTAAAGCTTGCAGCATCGTCAGAATTTGTAAGCTCGGCAACAGCCTTGCCCGCTTTCCAGACGGCGTATAGTTTCACCCTCAAGCCTGACCAGCTGATCACGCTTTCTGGTGGTGACACGGCAGCGACAATCGCTGCTGCTGCACAGCAGACCTCGGGCGCCAATGCGGCCATGGTCTATGGCACCGATGGCGGCATCGGACCTGCGAATCTTGTGGTGCTGGAAGACGACAAGGGTGTGCAGCCGGTTTATCTGCCGACCCCAATTATTCGCGAAGCAGTGCTGAAGGAAAACCCACAAATTGCCGAACTGCTAAAGCCGGTATTTGAGTCCTTCACTCTCGAAAGCCTTCAGGAACTCAACGGTCGCGTTCAGGTCGGTGGCGAGCCTGCAGCTGATGTTGCTCGCGAGTACCTGACCTCTAAAGGTTTCATCAAGTAATCCCTTCCCCTGCCGGGCGTTCATCGCTCCGGCAGGGATTCATTTCCTGATGGTTTGCTTTAGAGAGAGCGCTTCACACAATCGTCGTTAAAGCCAGCAGAACTCCCGGCGAACAGGACTTACCATGCAAATAACCGCAGACCGTGCCGCCGCCTCTCCATCACGTTTTGCCTTCGACAGGCTGGGGCTGGTTATTGCGCTCATCATCATTCTAGCGATGTTCATCCAGCCTTTTGCCCTCGTGCGCCCCAATCGTGTTGCGGCAACTGCACCAATCTATATCTGGAACGCATTGCCTTTGTTGCAGGCGCTTGTTCTAATAGCGCTGGCGCTTGGCACAGCACTCATCATGGCGCTACGTTCGAAGTCAGGTGTCCGGCTTGGAATTCTGGTTATCACCCTCATCATGCTGGCCATCTCCATTGGCTGGAGCGCAACCTATCTTACGCCAGCTGGCAATAATTACGCACGTGTTTCGCCTGGCGGCAGCTTGTGGCTGATGGTCTTTGCTCTGGCACTTGCCATTGGTGACACGCTTGTGCGGCTACGCCTCAAGCCCCTGTCACGGTTGGTAGCACTTGGCATCTTCGTTCTGTTGCTCGGTGTGTTTCTCTATAGCGGTGTCTGGAACGATGTTTCTATTCTCAAGGAGTATGCTTCCCGCCGTAGCGCATTCAAAAGCGCACTAAGCACTCATGCTTTTCTGGCGATCGGCTCACTGATTGCCGCCTTCATCATTGCCACACCCATCGGCATCCTAATCCATCGCGTTAAGCGCATCCGTGATGCGGTTCTGTCTTTTTTCAATGTGATCCAAACTATCCCATCCATGGCGCTATTTGGTGTGCTGATCGCCCCGCTTGCGTGGGTTGGCGCGAACCTGCCCGGCGCAAGCGCTCTCGGTATTGCCGGTATCGGTCCGGCACCCGCATTCATCGCGCTTGTTGCCTATGCACTTCTTCCCATCGTTTCGGCAACCGTTACCGGTCTCGATAATGTGTCGCCTTCCGTTGTGGACGCGGCCCGTGGTGTGGGTATGACGCGCCGCCAACGCCTGTTCTCGGTGGAATTGCCACTGGCTTTCCCGGTGGTCCTTACCGGTGTCCGCGTGGTTTTGGTGCAGAATATCGGCCTTGCGGTGATTGCAGGCCTCGTCGGCGGCGGCGGTCTTGGCATGTTCGTCTTTCAGGGGATTGCCCAGACAGCCACCGATCTGGTGCTGCTCGGCGCATTACCAACCGTTGCAATGGCCTTCGTCGCTGCCATCTTGCTAGACGCGCTGATTGAAATCAGCCGCGGCCATCAGAATTAGGAGCCCGTGCTATGATCGAGATTTCAAACATCACACGTATCTATGGTGCACAGACGGCCGTCGACAACGTCTCATTGACTATTCAGGCAGGTGACGTGGCTGTCATCGTCGGCACATCCGGCTCCGGCAAGACAACGCTGATGCGCATGATCAACCGTCTTGTCGAACCGAGCCATGGCGTGATCAAGATCGACGGCAGAGACAATCGCGAACTGCCATCTCATATTCTGCGCCGCGGTATCGGCTATGCCATTCAGGGTCACGGACTGTTTCCACACCGCACAATCGCCCAAAATATTGCAACTGTCCCTACTCTGCTCGGATGGGACAAGGCCAAAATCTCTGCTCGTGTCGATGAATTATTGTCGCTGTTTCATCTCGACCCGGCGATCTATCGTGATCGTATGCCGCATGAACTTTCAGGTGGTCAACAGCAACGCATCGGCGTCGCACGCGCGCTGGCATCCAATCCAGCCATCCTTTTGATGGATGAGCCATTCGGCGCGCTTGACCCAATCATCCGGGATAAAGCGCAGGAAGATCTGCTGGCCATCCAGAAGCATTATGGCACCACGATTGTTCTCGTGACCCACGACATGGAAGAAGCTATCCGGCTTGGTTCGCGCATCGCAGTAATGGATAAGGGTAAGCTACTGCAATATGCGACGCCGGAAGAAATTATCACGCAGCCCGCAACAGAATTTGTCCATGCGCTGCTCGGCGGAGGCAGCGACCGCGTATTCCGCCTGTTGTCGCTTGAAACAGTCGATGGTCTCATTGAACCGGGCCAAGCTGATGGTGAAGCAATATCTAGCGAGACGTCGCTGCGCGAAGCACTTGGCGCCAGCCTGTGGTCAGGCCGCCCTGCACTTCCCGTCAGCCGCAACGGCCAGATTGTTGGCCGCATCACCCGTACGGCAATTGAAGACCATGCCCGGAGGGTCGCATGAAACTGGGCACAGTTCTGAAAGCCGGACTGCTGGGAATTCTATGTATTTTCATTCTGAGGCCGGAGTGGTTTCAGAGCTGGTTAGCACCGTTCACCCGTAACAATGCACCGGCGATCTACACGCAGAATTCGCTCTTGGCGCTGACTATCAACCATCTGGCACTGGTCGGTATCGCAACGCTGGCCGCGACTATCATTGCAGTAACACTTGGCATTTTGACCACCCGGCCAAGCGGACGCGAATTCCTGCCACTGTCGCGCGCCATCGCCAATATCGGCCAGACCTTTCCGCCTGTTGCCGTTCTGGCCATCGCAGTGCCAATCTTCGGCTTTGGTTCAGTTCCGGCTTTCATCGCTCTGCTGCTTTATGGCCTGCTACCTATTTTTGAGAACACGCTGACCGGCCTCACCGAGCTTGAACCATCTGTTGTCGATGCAGGCCGCGGCATGGGCATGACCGACCGGCAATTATTATTCAATGTAGAACTGCCGCTCGCCCTACCAGTGATTTTATCGGGCATACGCCTCGCAGCGATTATCTCACTCTCTACTGCGACCATTGGCTCGACTGTTGCGGCAAGCACGCTTGGCGAAGTCATCGTTGCAGGACTTCTATCCGGCAATACGGCATTCGTTCTGCAAGGTGGCTTCATCGTCGCAGCACTTGCGGTTCTGATCAATGCAGCCTTCGTTTATGCGGAGCAGAGGTTGAGAAACAGCGCTCCCCACTGAAAGCGACGCATCGTAGAGGGATGTGTTGATGGAGCCCTCACCATGGACGGTGTATTTCTGGTCCGCCCAAGTCTTATAGTTGTCGGCATCGATGGGAACACCGGCCACATTGATCCGCGTGCCGCCGAGAAACTCCTGATAGACATTAGTGATGCCATAGACCGAACTGTTGGCTATATGGCCATCTTCGCCCGTCCAGTCATTGCGGTAGCCGGCAGCAAGACCGAAGCGTGCCGTCAGGCTGTCGTCGTCCTGCATATGTACGCGGTTGCCCCAGATGTCGTGAAAGGCACCCACATCAACTGCGCCTGTGGCGTCGCGACTAATGATCATCAATGGCGACACGCTGGCCCACCTCGGCACTCTATGCATAACCGAAGGCCATCGCGCCATTGACCAGAGACGAATTCATGTCATCGGAAGACAGGTCTCCGTCGCACCGAGGCTCCAGGCACTGGTGTCGGTGTAACCGTCACCCAAGAACGAGCTGGAATTGCCATGTGCCGTACCATATCGCCCGGTGATACCGACAACCAGTTTCCCGTTGGCATCCTCGTAGAACGAGTACTTCCTTCGATTGAATCGACAAAACCACTCAGAGTTGAAATTCTAGGTGCGGCGATGGACAGCCGAGCATTCAACGAGATGCCGCGCTCAGCCATCATTTCCTGTGAATTACGCCGCTTCAGACTATAGCCAGAATGCTACTACCATCGTCATCATTGACGAATGAGTTTGCAATAAAGCTCTATTTCGACGCTTCCTTTTGCAAATCTGCCAAATTGCCAATGATAGCCGCCGCCTCATTTTGCAGAACATCTTTTGCACTTGTACGGGCTTTTTCGATGGCAATTTCAGCGCTCAAACTCCGCTCATTGGACTGTAGGCCATCATCCTGATCCGTGGCGACTTCATCTTTGTTCTCACCACGTGCCTTCAGGCGATTTGTTTCTGCCGAGATCTCATCACGACGCTTGGCTTCGTTAAGAGATATGATTGTCTTTTCGCGCTGTGCCTTTAGGGCTGCAATATCTTCCACAAACCGTTGGAATTCCGGTTCACTCTTTACTCGATTATCGTGCCGTTCCTGCAGCTGCGATATCGTAGCTGCCATATCGCCAAACGACTTGAACTTCGCAGCCTTCACCTCGCTCCAGGGCAGGGCATTATCGAAACTCGATTCACCGGTGGTCTTGATATTAAATGTTCCAGGCAGGCTGATATCGGGTGTTACACCGCGTAATTGCGTTGTGCCGCCATTCACACGGAAAAACTGGGCAACCGTCAACTTCAATTCGCCGAATTTCGGTTCTGGATTCTGTACCACCTCATCAAGATTGATAACGGTCTGCACTGTTCCTTTGCCGAAACTAGGCTCACCAATAATGACACCCCGCCCATAATCCTGAACCGCCGCAGCAAAAATCTCGGAAGCTGATGCCGATCCACGATTTATGAGAACTCCGAGCGGTCCATTCCAGATCGGAGCCGGAAGGTCATCATTCTCTACTTTCACTTCGCCTTTTGCATTGCGTTGCTGAACCACAGGACCCTTGCCGACAAATAAGCCAGTAAGGTCGATGGCTTCGGTCAACGAACCACCGCCATTGTTGCGAAGATCAATGAGAATACCATCGACTTTGTCCTGCTTCAGTTCCGTTACGAGTTTAGCGACATCACGGCTGGCGCTTCGATAATCCTTGTCACCTTTTCGGCGTGCTTCAATATCCTCGTAAAACGCAGGTAGTGTGATTACGCCTATCTTTCGCGTGGTCGTTCCATCTTTTACCGACAGCACTGTCTTTTGGGCCGCTTGTTTTTCGAGACTGATCTTGTCGCGAACCAGACGAACGACGTGATGTGCACCATCCGGTCCGGCATCCGCTGGCAAGATATCCAGACGCACAATCGACCCTTTGGCGCCGCGTATCAGTTGCACAACTTCATCAAGACGCAATCCAACGACTTCTTTTATCGGCCCGTCTTCGTCCTGACCGACACCAACAATACGATCCCCAACGGCAAGCTTGCCTGACGATTGAGCAGGACCACCAGCCACGAGTTCGCGGATAGTCGTGTAATCATCGCGTTCCTGCAAAACAGCGCCGATACCAACAAGGGACAGCTTCATAGCAATATCAAATTCTGCCGAAGCATTCGCACCAAAATAGTCGGTATGAGGATCGATGGACGTCGTATAAGCAGCCATAAAGATCTGAAAAACGTCGTCAGCTTTCGACTTATAAGTCCGCGCGAGAGTGTTCTCATAGCGCTTGCCCAGCGTCTCGCGAATTGTGGCATCGTCTTTGCCAGCCAATTTCAAACGTAGCCAATCGTTTTTGACGCGTTTGCGCCACAAGTCATTGCGCTCCGCATCCGACTGCGGCCAAACTGCTTTATCGCGAACAATCGGATAGTCTTCCTCGACACTGAAGTCGAACTTCTGATTGAGCAGACTGCGTGCATAAGTCATGCGGTCAACGACACGCTGCCCATAAATATTGAAAATGGCAAACGGGATGCTCAGGTCTTCCTGGTTGATGGCGTCATCGATTTCTTTGCTGCTGGTTTTGAAGCTATCAATATCCGACTGCAGGAAAATCAGCCGATCAGGATCAAGGGAATCGATATAGCGATTCATGATCTTGACGGACAGAGCATCGTCCAAGGGAACTGGCTTATAATGAAAGCGCGAAAGGAACTCTGCCGTCAAACGTGCTGCCTGAACCTGTTGCGGCAACGGCTTTAGTTCCGGCGGAGAACCTGCTTCAAAAGCGTTTGCGGGCGACGCAATAATTGCAAGGAAAAGGAAGAGAAAACCAAACTTCTTGCGTAACAACTTGCACCCCATTTTCTCGAAGCAGAACATTCAGACCACAATTTATGTGAAACAATTATGGTCTTTTAGCAACCATTCGTATTCTTATCGAGCACGGAGATCACGATCCGGGCCGAAACAGCACCAATCGTGTCGCCCGCATTTCTTTTCATCAGGATCCAATCACGAGCACCGCGCTCAAAAGAGTTCGACCCGGCATTGACGTAAGCTCGATCCTTCCCCCAACGCGCGCCATACGCGTAGACATGCTGCGCATGCCAATACTGATATTGGCCTGGTGCACGGCCTCGACATCGAAGCCAATGCCATTGTCTTCGACATGCAGTACGAGTGTGTCACGAGAACTCTGGACCAATGACAATGTCACTATTCTTGCGCGGCTGTGCTTTATGACATTGGTCAATGCTTCCTCAACAATTCGGGTCAGCGCCAAACATTGTAACGTGTTGGGAGGATTGAGCCACTGACCTGGAAACACCCATTCGGACTTTATGCCAAGTTCATCAAAAAGTGCCGTGAACCGGTGTCGTAAAGGAGCTATCCATTCCAATGGAGTGGCTGGAACCTTGATGCTGGGGCTGGAATTGCTGTCAATGGTCTGGCGTAGATCGTCGCGGATCAACTTAAGCATGGAGACGACCTGTGGCCGGTTGACGGGACCTTGGCCCTGCTCCACCGAAGCCATCATGTGCACGAGTGAACCGCCTATGCCATCGTGAAGGTCGTGTGCAATATCCAACCTGTCTCTAAGTCTCGTATTGCTCAGTGCCAGAGTATATTCACGCTCAAGGATAGTTGCGAGTTCAGCACGCGCCTTGGCCACATTGTCCGCCAGTTCAACATTGAACTGTTCTATTCGTCGGACATTATGCGCGTGACGCAATCCCAATATCCCTGATAAACAGAGAGTAATCGCTATATTCGCATAGGGCAGGATCGAAAATTCACCTGGAATGAATTTAAAAATCAGCAGAAAATCATGCAGGCTTGTCACGAATAAAACCAGCAGGCAAAGAGCGAGCATCAAATGTTCGCGCTGGCGCGTATGCAGAGCATAGAGAGGAAATTGCAGGCAATTCGCCAGAAACGCCACAGTTGCCAACAATAAGCTGAGTATCTGTACATAACCGATAACGTGAACCGGCGCGATAACGAGCGCGATAATCAGGCATGCTGTCGTGCTCCATAGAATACGCTCGTAGCGCTTAAATCGCCTTTCGCCAAAACGCAGTGTAAATAAGCAAAAACAGGCCACGCATAACAACAAGGCAATTGCGTTTACTTTGGCTGCCGTAAGAGTGTCCGGGAATGGCCAGGGTTTCGTGACAAGAATATTTGATATGAAAACTACCCAGAATAAGGACGAAAATGCATACCATCCGTATGCAGTCTGATCCCTGCGAACGATCCAGATGCAAAAGAATAAAATGCCGATAACGCCCGATACGATGATGTTTGCAACATATAGTGTGCGGTTACGCCACCACAGATTTTCATATTGCTCATAAATTTGTCTGGGCTCACCAAAGACGACGGGGCCAAGCCCTAAGGACTGTCCTTCTATGCCGACAACTCTGATCCAGAGTGTATTTATATCCTCATGCAGCCAAGAGTTCTGCAAAAGCCAATAGCGGGGCATGTTCCAACTGCGTGAAAGCGGCTCCGTTAATTGCTCATCACTCCAGAGATGGTGGTCGTTGACGTAAACTTCTCCAGCCATAACGACGGATCGCAAAAGCAGGGCCACAGGCTTTTTGCTGTCAGCAGTGCAACTTCGTTGCCAGTCGATACGATACCAGACTTCATTAGCCTTGTGAGAATGTCGCCAATTCCAATCATCTGGAAGAGTCACATGTTCCCATTGCGAAACCTCTGCCCTACCACCATCAGAAGTAGCCGCAGCCGCTTTGACATCGACTATGCGCACCGAACATGTTGATGACGTAGAATTCACTTGCGCCCACGCAGGTGTTGAAAAAATGCACAAACACAGAAATAGCAGCCACCTCACGCCAACAATCCGCGCTGTCTCGCGGTATGGATGGCTCGCGTCCGTGAGGAAACGGCAAGCTTGCGATAAATCCGTTTGATATGGCACTCCACCGTGTACCGTGACAGGCAGAGGCGCTCTGCAATATCCCTATTGCCAAGTCCTTCGGCCACCAGAAGTAATATCTGGCTCTCGCGCGCAGTCAGCACTTGCATGCCGTCATCGGCCATCCGTTCTGGCGATTGAGCAGGCAATTCCTCGATAATTCGTTTTGCGACAAATGGATCGATAGGTGCCCCACCGCGCAAAACACTTCTTATTGCGATGGCAACTTCCAGATCGTCACGTTCTTTAAGAACATAACCTACAGCGCCTGCCCGCAAGGCAGAAAGAATAACATCCTGCGTACACCATGCCGAAATGACCAGTATAGCCAATCCCGGATCTGAAGTATGAAGTTCAGAAATCAGATCAATTCCACTGCCATCAGGCAAACCGATATCGACCAAAGCCAGCGCAACTGGCTGATCCGCCATACAGGCGCGCGCCTCAGCCAGTGAAGCGGCAAAGATAATTGCTTCCAGTTGGTAGCCAAACTGAAGCAGCAGTATTTCGAGCCTGCGTCGTACCACCATATCATCTTCAACGAGAAGCACCGGTGCAGGCAACGCGATATCGGCTGCAAGCGCGCTCAGTGGCATCGGCATCTCCTTTCAGACCAATTACTGGTTTAGAAACTTCTATTACAACTAAACATCTTTATCTCAAGGAATTTGATAAATAATCTAATACAATTGTTGAGGTATCCTCTGGAGAACCCGGACGATACCTCAAGCCGTTAACTTTTGACGTGTTTTAGAATTTGTATGCTACGCCAAGTCGAATTTCGTTTGTCTTGAATTTGTTATGGACGGAATCGAAACCGAAATCGTCGTCACCGGCACTGAAGGACTTTTTGCCATAATCCGTATAACGGTATTCAAGTCGCAGGATTACATTATCGGTTGCGGCATAATCAACACCGGCACCGATCGTCCAACCCGTCAAAGTCTTGCTTTGCGAGGCGCTGATACTATCGATCCCATCGGTGAGGGAAACAGAATTCTTAACACTGCCGAACGCTACACCACCAGCGATATAAGGCAGGAAGCGGTCGACCGCGACACCCGCCCGAGCACGCACTGCGCCCGACCAACGAAGCTTGCTTTCAAATGTGGCCGTAAGAAAATCATCGCTTTCTGAAATGCTGTCTTTCTGATTGTTGAAAGTCAGATCTCCGTCGATACCCAGAACCACATTGTTTCCCGTGTCGAAATTATAGCCCGCATAAAGGCCACCGAGGAAACCATCAGGCTTCAGAGAAATGGACTCTTCGCCATCACCGAGCCTCGACTTGCCCCAACCATAACCGACTTGACCGCCGATATAACTGCCTGACCATGAAAAAACAGGAGCCGCAATCGCTGGCGTCGGTTCTTGTGAGAGAATAGCATCGGCGGCATTCGCAACGCCTGCACTCGAAAGTGCGATGCCAGATGCGATAAGAAGTGATCTCAGATTCATATTGTTTCTCCAATAATACCCGCAGGCTGGAGAACCAAGTAAAATTAGCAGGACCTGCTGCATATCCCTGAATTCAGGTATTTTGGGCGTCCTACCTTTATGTGCAGTCTATGGGATCTCATAAAATACCAAGTTTCAGTGATATCTAATTTTCATATTCCCGATCAAATCACCGCTGGGCAATGCATGAATTAAAGGTGGGGTTGAGCATGGGGCGTCATATTTGTGTTTCCGTGGCAACGCGAGACAGGCCAAAGATGTTAGCTAGTTTGCTGGCTTCATTAAGGGATATGACGCTCCCAGCAATGGATAAGGTTTCTTTCCTGATCGTCGAAAATAAGGACTATTGTTCGTTAGACGAGATCGTGGATCAATTCCGCTCCTCTGTCACAGATACCGAAATTGCCTATTTCAACCAAGGTAAACCTGGCATATGCGCTGTCAGAAACTTTGCTCTGAATTACACGGTCGACAAAGGTTATGACTTTCTGGTCTACGTTGATGATGACGAGCAAGTACACAAAGACTGGCTTATCAATTTGCTTGCCGAGCGCGACAGGCTTGATCTCGATATAGTCGGATCGCCAGTTCGTCCTATCCCTTTTGGGAAGGATTTGAGCCTTATGCAGAAGATCGTATGGTCTGGTATAAAACACAGCAGTATGAAATCGGAACGCAAATGCAAAACAAAAGCGCTGTCTGGTCAGGGCCATACTATAAAAATAGCAACGGGAAGCTGGATGGGGCGCTTAAGCTTTTTCCGGGAAACAGGCCTTCGCTTCGATCAAAGATTTGATCTCTCCGGTGGAGAAGACTGGAACCTGTGGGCGACAGCCAAGAGCCTGGGTGCCGAAACCGGCTGGGCGCACGATGCTATTGTGTACGAAACCGTTCCTGCGTCACGCCTCACCCTTGCGTATCACTTCCGACGCAATCGCGATCATAACATCACCGAATTCTCAGCACGTTACAGAGAAAACCCCGTGAAGACCGTCAGAGGACTACCCATCAAATTAACTGGCAGGACATTGAAATTCTTCGGCGCAGTTTGTGCTATCCCATTTCTTGGGAGCCGGGGACTTGTTTCGTCGGCCGCAGCTCTGGGCGGCCTCATAGGGCAAATACAAGGGTGCTGTGGCGTGAATTCCGAACATTATCAAACAACGACAGGATTTTAGCCAAGCCTCAAGCCTATCTCCCTTGTATCAGGCCGCGACAACTTATTTTCATGATCGGTGATACCTTGACCGTTACCAGTCGTTGCACTGAACCCCAAGATTAGACCGCCAGAAATCAGGATTTTCCAGCCCTTATGCCAGTGGCGTTCCGGTTACGCCACCGGGATTGTGCAAGCCAATCGGGACGATATATCCGATTGTCAAATAAGGATGATCCTCATTGTAGTCTCTGCGCAAACTCTCCAATTTTTCGCGCACCTCTTCCTGCGTTAAGAATTAATGTGCATTCAAACACCCTGCACCAAGCTTGCTATTGAAGGCTTCACTAAACCCGTCGCCGTGGGCCCTCCTGGTCTGGAAAAGCCCAGAGTGATCTTATTGGCGGTCCTCACACGGCTTGGCCTTGATACGACGTTTCGGACGTCTATGCCTGAACTAAAGTCCTAACTCTTTGTAAAGTCTACGTGTCCGCTTTATGTTGATTGACTGGACTTCTCTCAGCAGAATGTAGGCAGTTGTTTCCCGCACACCTTGATCGCAATCTTTTTGCCAATTTAAAAACGCATCCGCACGGAGCCGACAGCAATACCCTAAGCTTGGGAAGGACCTGCCGCCGCGCGGACTTCACCAATGACGAAAAGCCGCTCCCAAGTGCTTTGACCTGAGTGTTGATTGACATAAGTCTCTGATTTGAGGTCCAGCGCAGATCGTTTATACCGCTTGATATCCAGAGAATGATGCTCATGTATCTGACGATCCATGAACATTCTGAAACGAATGCAACACCAAATAACAAAGCCTGCCATCCGAACTGCCAGATGACAGGCTTTTATAGCTATGAGCAGTACGTTAAACTACCACTTCATTTTGAAGCCGACAGTACCTTTGACAATATAGCTGTCTGCAAAATGGTTGAGCGACGTGCTGACCGAGCCTTCGCCATAAACAGCATAGGCATTGTCGCTCCATGCATAGGTACCACCGGCACCAAGGCCTGCCCATGTTCTGTCTTCATCATTGGCAAGCTTCACATCTGCAACATTGATTTTGCTATTGCCGGAGAGCTCCTGATAGAGATTAGCAATACCATAAACCTGAGTATTTACAGCGCGTCCGTCATCACCCTTCCAGCCATTGCGATAATTGGCAGCAAGACCGAGACGCGCTGTCAGGCTGTCGCCGTCGTTCTTGTCAACTTGCGTGCCATAGCTGTCCCTGAAGCTGTCGAAATCGAGCGACGACCACATCAGTTGTGCCTGCGGTGTCAGCGACCAGTTGTTATTCACGGCAAAAGTCTGTCCGGATTCAATGCTGAGCGCATAGCCGAAGGCATTATGTCCGTTTGTGAAGCTGTTCACATCATCGATCTTCAGATCACTATCATACCAGTTGGCCTGTGCCTGACCGTCAACGTAGAAACCATTGCTGCCATACCATGTGAGCGTGCCGCCCAGACCCCAGCTCTGTGTTTTGATTGTGCCGTCACCGGCAAAAGCTGTGACATTATTCTGTGCATTGCCATATTGACCGGTAATACCGCCGATCAGCCTGCCCTTGTCACTTTCATAGAACTGACCATCAACACCGCTTTGCATAACATATGTATTAATGTCCTGTTGCAGACGACCTGATGAGCTGTTGTTTTTGAGGGAGCTGTGCGCACCTTCGATACGACCCCAGATAGCGCGGTTTGCACCACCGTTTTCGCCGCCGGCAGCGACAGGTGTGCCATCCTGATAACGCTCACCGACGCGCTGCTGTAAAGTCGGCAGCTTGTTCAGCGATTGTAGGGTGGTCATATAACTCTGATAAACCGGAACGGCTGCACTATAGCGCGGAGTGGTTTCATTACTGCCGCCATTATTATTACCGTTGCCGTTACCATTACCATTGCCGCTATCGACAGGGGCGGTCTTATAAACCTCACTGACCAGATACCAGTCTCCATCAGCCGGGTCGCTTTTGGCATTCTTAAGTAGCTCATAGGCATAGGCACCACCGATGACGACCTTTTTGCCGTCTTTGGTCGTGTAATCGCTGACGAGAGCGAAAGTACCGTCAGACTGACCGCCGACTTCAATAATCTTGATGCCTTTGTCTGTCTGCGCACCAAGACCGTCGCGGTTGATAAGTTTTACATCCGTATCGCCGGAACTGTTGCCGGTAATGACCAGCTTGTCGGTCGCAGATGTATCGTCGCCAAGCACAGTCTCGATTTCAAGCAACCCACCATTGCCGGTGTAGTCGCCGTCAATTGTCAGCGTACCGAGGGATGCATTGCCCGCTGCAATCACACCGCCTTTGGACAAAACAGTATCACCGATTGTGCCGATACCCTGCAAGCGTCCGCCGGAAACATCCATTGTGCCTCCGAGCTTGTGATCTACGGCCAGAATACCGGATTGCACGAGAGTTTGACCAGTGAAAGCTGTCTGATCAGTTGTCAACGTGGTTTTGCCGGAGCCGATGTGGCTGAGTGTGCCATTACCTTCCAGCACCGTGCTGAAGGCATAATCGCTGTCAGTATGATTGAAGTTGAGTGCGCCATTGCCCGCACCGAACTTGATGGTGCCAGCTTCAATCGTGCCTGCGCCTGTTGCTGCCTGTCCTGTTTCACCACCAATATTGATAATACCGGCACTGCCAGCGGTTGTGGCGACGTTGATTATGCCTGCACCGGATGCAGCATTCACCTTGCCTTGATTGGCGACTGTGAGTGTCCCGTTCTTAACGCCGGCACCATTGCCGCCACCAACAATAAACGAATTGGCTGTCGTTTGTGTCGTATTGAGTGCTGAGCCCGCTCCGGAAACCAGAATGGTACCGATTGCATCATTGGTGACAGCGCGATCATACGATCCGACACGCATCCCACCTGCTGTTACCACGCCGCCGTTCAGAATGCTCAGTGAACCACGCGTCAACAGAAACGGGTTGGTAACGGTCATGACCGATCCTGCATCCGAAACCAGAATGTCGGCTGATCCGCCCAAATCTTGTAGGCCACTGGCCGCAGCGTTTAGGGATGCATATACACCGACCTGCATGGCACTCGCGGATAAGGAACCGCCACCTGTTACATTAATCGTAGCGTGCCCACGCGATATCCGAAGTGCATTTGTTTCGTAAGCGGAATTTGCACCTGTGACATTGACGGTGCCCTTGGTACCGGCTGTAATAACCATAGTTGTGCCGAGAGTGGAAACGAATTTCCCACCATTCTCGACATTCAAGGTTGCTTCGTCGGCACTTTCAATCAAGGCACCGCCTTTTTCTGTGACGACGGTTCCGGCTCCCGTAACAGTGATGGTTCTACCACCATCAAATAATGCAGTGCTCAGTGCACCCGTACCAGAGCCCTTTGACGTATCATAGGTGAACTGGGCTCCGTCTTTGAAAATGAGGTCGCCGTCTGTTGTTTTCAGAGACCAGAAAACTGCACTCGGGCCGCCCGTTATGTTGAGCGTTCCGCCACCATTCTTGACAATAGCACCACTAAAGCCATTCACACCCTGCGTGCGGATGGAGCCATCAATTGTGAGCTCCGAACCGGTTGCGACATTGAGCGCCAGATTGCCGACTGATGAGGTGAGCGTATTGCCTGCCGTTTCAATACGCAGATTGGTTGTCACTTGCGGCAGAGAACCCGGCGCGATCGTGAAACTGCCAACCATCGTGATGGTTGAATTTGTATCCCCGCTGGCATTGGCCTGATTGATAGCTGCCACCAGTTCAGTCTCATTTGATGCAGTAAAGTTAGCTGCATTTGCAGCACCGGTCAGACTGAGTGCAATTGCAGTCCCTGCCAATGCCAGAGTTCGGTGAGAGACGCTTGATCGGAAATTTCCAGACCGCGTATGAACTAATAACTGAGTCAGATTCATGTACATAAAATCTCCCGCCCGCACCTCGTTGAGGAACAGGTTGCATTCATCAGAACAAGCTTCACAACTGACATAACCAGCAGCGCAAGACTCTGCCGAATTGCCCCCTTGGAATCACGGCAAGTATTATTAATCAAAAGAATAATTATCAAGTAAAATCAAATGTTCACTGCGATATTTTAATAGAATGTCGTACTTTTCTTATAATTACGATTAGCTAATATAAAGAGAAAGTTAAAATATGGCTGATTAAAACGGCAACGTGATTGACAGGTTTGTTGAAGGAAGCCAAAATAACTTGTCAGCCAAGTATTTAATAATAATACAATATAAGGAAACTTGAATAAATCTTATCCGTGCACTTGCAATCTATTCCAACCAATACGGGTAAGATTATCAATAAGGATCAGGCGCCGCAGGCTAAATGTCCGGCAAACGAGGGCTCGACGGGCTTCAGTATTGAGCGCGTGAAATTTGCTCCAGCTTTTCAGTGTCAATCACACGGGGTCTGCTTCCGTTACGGCTGAAGCGACATGCTGTAATTGAACACAGCACTGCGGTTTCCGCAGTGAAAATCCAACCGCGTAAATGTCAGCAGACCATGGTTATCGTCGTGTGCGGCAGTCAGTTACTGTGCACCAGGCAGCCCGTTTGAATAGGCCTCCATTTCAGTTGCAAAAACCCATCCCTGTGGACAGCCGCGATAGTCATTCTGACTGTCAGGCTGGCAATTAGCCATCGTCTTTTGATAGTTTTCTGGAATTGACCGAGGCTTCTTGCACAGCTCTTCGCCTTTGCATTCCGGGCCGTGATCCATTGGGAGCGCCATGACATAATATTCTTTATCTGTCACGTTCACCTGAGCGGCCGCTTTGATACAAACCAATTGCTCAGGCGCCAACGGCCCATTTGTTTTGCCTTCTGTCCCAGTTGTTGCGACATCTTTCCTCAGAGAAACCGCCTTATCGCTTATCCGCCCAAAATAAGCAGCATTCGCGCAGTCACCATAGATCCGTACGTTGTAATAATCGCCACTTTCAACGTTACCGGCGGTACAATCATTATTGCCATTCGCGTCGCAGCTGATACCAGCAGAGCGCTGAAGTTCGGCGCGTTGCTCGGCAGAAAGATCTCCCGAATTCGATGACGCGGCCAGAGCTTGAGAAAACAACAGAGGCGTCAGGCTTAAACCAAACGCAATTCTGCAAGACCATTTTCTGACGTTTATCATTCTCGAGCTCCGTAGATATCATTAGCATCAGCAACATGTGGTTGAATTGTTATCGCCACCACATGATGCCCCTTGAGAAAAGAATTCCAGCGAACCGAAGTGCTATTTCAGGCAGGCAGAAGATGTACGATATACAATTCAGCATTTTTGACACGAGTGTTTGTTAGCGGCGATATGCTTGCTCGTCAATTCGGCTTCGAAAACGAGAGCATAGCCATATTCGACATCAAGCTGGCATTCAGAGATGAGTACAATCAAACAATTGGCCGCTTTTCTAGATCCGATAGCGATTGACCATCTCCACGATGCGCTTTCCAGCTTCAACGGTGGCCGAATGATCCTGTGAGAAGTTCAGGCGAACGCTACTGGTGTGGGGCCCGAATTCGGTTCCGGGCGTGACGATGACACTGGCCTGATGCCGAAGCAGTCTGACGAAATCCTGAAGGTCGACCGAGAGCGTTGGTAACGTCGGAAACAAATAGCTTCCAGCTTGCGGTGTGCGTGCCTTAAGGCCACCACTACGGAACACCTTGAGCAGGTCGTCTCTGATCGCCTGATGCAGCCGGACGCGCTCATCCATCCATCCCTCCGGCTCATTGAACCAGGTCCTGAATACCGCTTGGTTGTAGCCTGCCGCGCGCAGAGAAACGATGGCTTGCAGTTTCTCCATTCTACCGATGATTGTTGGAGAGCCAAATGCTACTCCAAGACGATAGCCGCTGAGCGATTCCGTTTTCGACGGCCCCATAATGGTCAGCACTTTTTCTGCCTGCAAACCGCGAGCCCGGATATGAGTGTAGGATTCGCCTTCATAACGCAGCCGGGAATAAAGCTGATCAGCAATGATCGTAACGTCAAACTCCTTGGCTAGTTCGACGATCTGGTCGATCTCAGATTCGGAATAGACTGCTCCAGTCGGATTGTTCGGGTTGGAGAATAGGAAAGTCTTGGCCCCCGCCTCGAATGCGGCCCGCAGCTGAGAAAGATCCAGACCTGCCTCGACAGTTGAATTCATATAATTCATCGTCACCGGCATCACCTGACCATCGAAAAACTGGACAAGCTTGCGATTGGCAAAGTAGTCCGGCTGCACAATCGCCACTTTGTCGCCGTCAGTGACTGTTGAGGCGACGGCCAGAAACAACGCACCTTGCGTCCCCGGAGTGAGGATAAGGCCCTCGTCAGCAGAAACCGGCGCACCGGTGAAAGCTGCAAGCCGCCCAGCCAGTTCGACCCGGATTTCAGACGAACCGCGATACTCCGTATAGGCTTGACGACCACCGGCCTGAACCGCCTCCGAAAACCGCTCGAACGAGCCTGGCGTCAGAGCGAAGGCATCGACGTCGCCGTGCGAGAAATCGACCAGACGACCGGACATTTTATCACCGCGCATCAGGTCGTTGATATTACCTACGCTTTGCCTGACTTCCTGCCCTGGTGCATTGTCGGTGGCGAGGGTGGCGAATTTTTCAATGACCGAAACCATTTTGACCTCATGAATAAAGATTTATCGCAAAAACGACAATGTGTGGTCTGTGTGAACGCTTGTTTGAAAACTACGGGTTCAATGTTGCCGCCTGAGACAACCACGATAACGTTCTTGCCGCAATCGGATAGCAATCAGGACCTCGCGAGCAGAGACAATCAGCACCTTCGACAGGCCGTATCGGTTTATCGCGTATAGCAGTTCGGCAGGTGTAGGCACCAGAAGCGCGTGGGATACCGAACCGCTCAGGGCGAGTTTGACCCCTCGGTTTCCTGTGACCAATGAACGCCGCGTATCATCGAGTACCGCGGTTCGACGGTCCGGATTTCAGCAAGAGAATTCGACGCTCTTACGGCCAGGCGGTTCCTGCCGAGAGACCACCTCCGCCACAGGGCACCATAGTGGCGTCAATCGCGACATCTTCCGGCGTTTTGGAAGGCCAATCGCATCTCATGCCCGCCGCAATTGCGCGACGAGCTATGGCGGTGCCGACACGGCCCGCACCCAATATGCCGATGGTTTTGACCTGAGATATTGGCATATTCAGTTTGTTCCTGTTTATTTTCCAGAACCCAGTTCCGCATCGACGAGCGGCTTCACCTTGGTGCCCAGCAGTTCTATTGAACGCAGGAATGCCTTGTGTGGCATCTGTCCGACGTCCATCTGGAAGAACTGTCGTGTATGACCGATATGCTTGTGCAACTCGACGATACGCTTGGCTATTTCCTCCGGACTACCCGCAAAAAGTGCGCCCGCACCACTCGCTTCCTTGTCATAGTGGGAGCGTGGCGGCGGCGCGAAGCCTCGGATCTTGCCGAGCTGTTCCATGACGGCATGCCAATGGGTCCAGAAAAACTCCTTGGCTTCCTTTGCATCCTCGCCGATGAAACCTGGGCTCGCGACCGAGACCTTCACCTTTTCCGGTGCGATTTCCGCCTGGGCGGCCGCGCGTCGGTAAAGATCAGCCAATGGTGCAAATCGCGACGCCTGACCGCCGATAATAGCGTAGGAAATCGGCAGGCCAAGCAGGCCCGCACGAACTGACGAGTGCGGATTACCCCCAGTGGCAAGCCAGATCGGCAGCGATCCTCTATCCGGGCGTGGCACAACAAGTGCATCGTTTAGCGCCGGACGAAATTTACCCTGCCAGGTAACTTTTTCGCTTTCGTTGATCTTCAAAAGCAGTTCAAGTTTTTCGGCATAAAGCTCGTCATAGTTGTTGAGATCATGTCCGAAAAGCGGAAAGGATTCTGTTGAGGACCCTCTGCCAGCCGTAATTTCGGCACGTCCTTTCGACAATGCGTCCACCGTAGCAAACTGCTGATAAACACGCACCGGGTCATCGGTGCTGAGCACTGTGACCGCACTACCAAGTTTAATGTTTGTCGTCGTCGATGCTGCTGCACCCAGAATGACCGTCGCAGCCGAAGCTGGCATCTCGCGTGTATGATGCTCGCCGATACCAAAATAATCGAGACCCACCTCATCAGCAAGTTGGATCGCTTCGAGCAGGTTGCGCATTGCATCTGCCGTAGAGCCGAGCTCGCCAGTGGCGGTGTTCTTCTGCACATCCCCGAAACTATATACGCCCAATTCCATGTTATTCTCTCCTTAAGGCCTATGCCGACAATCTTGGTCGGCAGTATATCTTAGTAACTGAGTATAATATTGGTACTACCTGTTGGCATGCAAGAAGGCACATTATCGAAACCCGGTATCCTGAAAGTGCCCTCGATATGGACCCGCTCGACGGGCATATGATCATACAAATCAGAAACACTATCACTGCCGACGGTATAGACGGCAGGACGGCCGGTCGGTTACCTTGGCTCTTGAGATTTGAACCGGAGATGAAGCTTTTATGATCAAGGGTATAGCGCTGCTATTGTTGTTTCAGCTGCTTGGCGAAAGCTTTATCTTCATGAGCGGGCTCCCCATACCGGGCCCCGTTGTGGGGCTCGTGCTTCTGTTCGTTGCCATGCAACTGTGCAAAATATTCGACTGGGGTGTCTTTACCGAAGCTGAAACGGCGGCCGATGGCTTTCTCAGTAATCTCGGCCTGCTTTTTGTCCCGGCCGGCGTCGGAGTGGTGGCTATGTGGGGCCAGATTCAGGGGCAAGCCACGGCAATTCTGGCTATCGTGGTGATCTCGGCAATTCTCACATTGGCGGTGACGGTCTGGACCTTCATTCTTGTGCAACGCTTCATGGGGCAGAGGTAGCGTTATGAAACATCCGCTGGAACTCTGGGTTTACCTTTCAGCATCGCCACTGCTGTGGCTCACTCTCACATTATGTGCATGGATCGTGGCAACGCAGATTTCCGTTCGATTGAAGCGCCATCCATTGGCCAATCCTGTACTGATTTCCATCGTGCTGCTTTCCAGCCTGCTTGTGATCTTCGATGTTCCCTATGGAAGGTTCTTTGAGGGAGCCCAGTTTATCCACTTCCTGCTTGGTCCAGCAACTGTCGCTATCGCCGTGCCTCTGTTTCGCCAATGGCATCAGGTGCGGCAAGCGCTCATCCCAATGGGAGCAGCGCTCGTCGTCGGTTCGTTCTTTGCGGTTCTTTCCATTGTGGTGATGGGCAAATGGGCCAATCTCTCCAATGAAGTGCTGATTTCTTTTCTGCCAAAATCCGCAACTGCTGGGGTTGCCATGGCGATCTCTTCCACACTTGGCGGCACACCATCGCTAACCGCGGTGTTGGTCGTGCTTACCGGTATCATCGGCGCACTTGTCGTCACCCCTTTCATGAATGCCATGCGGATAAGGGACTACGCCGCACGTGGATTTGCGGTGGGGCTAACGTCGCACGGTATTGGAACTGCACGTGCTTTCGATGTCGATGAGACGGCTGGCCTCTTCGCCGGAATTGCCATGGCGCTGAACGCTATTGCAACATCACTCGTTGTTCCGCTGCTCGTCAAACTGCTCCTCAGCTGAAACGACGACGCGGCGTTTAAAGCGGCGGGTTGATCGACACTAAATTGTCCCCATGGCCACGCGAGCCGTTTGGCTCGCTGGCTGTCATATGGGGACGAAGAACTATATGCGTCATCAGAGCAGTTGATTTACTGCTTGATAGCCTCAGCCTGAATCTCAAGCTTGACCATCTTGGCCATGCCTTCCTTTACAAGGAAGTCCACGCCCCATTGGGTGCGATCGATAGTTGCTTCAAAATCGCCACCACAGACTTCTGCCTTGAAGATCGGGCTCTGGTAACAACCGAACTTGGTGGCCGTGAGTTGGATTGGCAGTGTCTTTCCCTTCATGGTCAGATCGCCATCCACCGATACCAGCTTGTTTTCGTCAAAATTCCATTTGGTCGACTTGAACTCAATGGTTGGGAACTTTTCCGCGTCCAGCATGTCGGCACCTGTCACGTGCTTGTCAAATGCGGCCATGCCTGTATTCAGCGTCTTTACGGGAATTGAGATATCCATCTTCCCATCCATCGTTTCAGGATCGAACGAGATATCGCCGTTGATTTCATAGAAACCGCCGCTGTTTGTCGATGTATTGAAGTGATCAATATAGAAAACAGCTTTTGTGTGTGTTGGGTCCAGTTTGTAATCCGCAGCCTGGGCAGCCGAGACTGACAGCAACGAGGCTAAGAGTGGCAGTACGAACTTTCTCATGTCCATTTCCTTGTCGAGATTTAGCCGTGAAGCGTGAATACAGTGATCGCTTCGATGCCTTTGTAAGTAGCTGTGGGGCGCAACGCTGTGTAGTTCGGATTTCGGTACTCAATGTCCTATAAATAGGACGGTTGCTTGCGTTGAAGCGGGAACTGCAGCAGATACAGCCGGTATCACAGGAATTTTCCCGGGAGCGGTGGTCGGCGCATGAAGAGTGTTACGAGCGCTGCAAGAGCAATGGCAAGACCGATCATCACGAACATGTCGCTGTAGGCCAACACGAAAGCCTCCCGTTGAACGGTTCTGGCGAGCATGGCCGTGGCTTGGGCAGTCACCGTCGTCGGATCGCTGTTATGAGCTTCCAGCATGGCTGCGGTTCGGTCGATGCGACCCTGCACGTCCGCAGCACCCCGTTCCAGATGCAGGCCAAGCAGATTGGAGTGCAGCTGCTCCTGCATGCGTGTAAATGTGCTGACCGCAGCAAGGCCAATGGCTGTGCCAACCGTACGAACGATATGAACAAGGGACGCAATCCACGGTATTTCCCTGACGCTGATGTCTTCCGTTATCAGAACCATTAAGGGTATGGCGGTGAATGGCGCAGCAATGGATTGCACGAACAGCGAAGGCAATATCTGATCCGACGTCCATAGATGCGTGAGATCGGACAGCATGAGAACGCCTGCGCCGAACAGCATCAGCCCGAATGCTGCCAGACTGCGCGGATCCATCCTGTAGGCCAGCCAGGCAACGAATGGCGTCAGAACGATCTGCGGCAGAACAGAGACCCAGAACATCGTGCCGCTTTCCAGCGCGCGATAGCCCTGAATACGGATCAGGTATTGCGGCAGCAGATAAGCAGAGGTCATCAACCCGATGCGCATGGCGAACATCAGGAACAGACTGAAGCCAATATTCCGTCTGGCAAGCAGACGCGGACTGACCACCGGATCTGGATGCCACAATGCATGGATGAGATAAATGCTCAGAAAGAACAAGGCCGACGCCAGCAGACCCACGATCAATCCCGATCCGAGCCAGTCGAGGCGGTTGCCCTGATCGAGTGCCGTAACCAATGCAGCCAGCCCGAAAGACAGTGCCAGCAGACCGAAACCGTCATGTCTGCGGAAACGCAGGAATTTGATAGGATCGTTGGCAAGCCCGTAGGCTCCCGCCAGCAGCGTAAGACTGCCGGGTATAATGTTGATCCAGAACAGATATTGCCAAGACAAGTGAGTAATCACCCATCCCTCGATGCTGACAGCAAGATTTGGCGTCAGTGACGAAGCCAGCGCATAAAGCGACAAGCCATAGAGCCGCAAATGCTGTGGCAGATGCCGCATGATCACGGCATAAGCCATCGGCATCAGGATACCTGCACTCAGGCCGCGTACCGCCTGAATGCTGATCAGGGTTTGGAGATTGGGGCTGAACGGCGCCAGCATCGATGCAATCGTGAAAATAAGCGCTCCGATCATAACCCCGCGAGCGGGCGAGAGGATCGAGCGTAGCCAGACGGCGGATGGTATGGCTGCCACTTCTGCGACGACATAAGCCGTCGTCAACCAGCTCGCCTCATCCATGCTGACGCCAAGCGCTCCACGAATATCGGCAAGCCCGATATCGGTGAGACGCGAGTTCAACAGGGATGTCGTCGTGCCGAGCAGGACAGCGGCAACGCCGATCAGAGCCCGCATGTTGGGTAGGTTTGTGGAGTGCGATCGGGTAGAACCTTGAACGATCGTAGCGGTGGACATGGCTTTTCGGCTCCTGCCGCCTGCCGTCTCAAACGAAGTTTCGCGGCAAGCGGCCTAATTAGCTATTTGATGAGACTGGCTGTCGTCTCGATGCTCTGGTCTGTATGCACGGTTGCCACCACTGACATGCCTGGGCGAAGCAGACCGCCGAGTTCATCATTGTGTTCAAGTGCGATACGCACGCCGACACGCTGGGCCACTTTGGTGAAGTTGCCGGTCGCATTGTCCGGCGGCAGCAGGCTGAATTCCGATCCCGTTGCCGGTGACAGCCGCTCGACATGACCGCGCAGCTCCTTGCCCGGGAATGTATCGACCGTCACACTGACAAGCTGTCCCGGCCTGAACTTGGCCAGCTGCGTTTCCTTGAAATTGGCGACGACATAAAGCTTAGAGACCGGCACGACGGAAACGAGCTGCGACCCGGCCCGCACATATTGTCCTTCGCGCGCGCCGCTGACACCCACAACGCCATCCATCGGTGCTAAAATGCGGGTACGATCCAGATCGATCTGCGCGAGCCGCAATGCAGCCTGCTGATTGGACAGTTCAGCCTGCGCCTGATCGGATTGGCTTGCCAGAACGTCCAGTTTCTGGCGTTCGGCTGCTATTTCGGCCTGCTTTTCGGCAATCTGCGCTTCAATGCGTTTGACGTCGGCAATCGCGGCTTCCAGCTTTTGCGCCGTCGACCAGCCGTCTTTCGTCAGAGATGTCTGGCGGCGACCTTCGCTTACGACGCGCTCGCGATCGGCATTGAGCGCCGCGAGACCCGCATCCGCCTTCTCGATAACACGCTGCTGCAAGGTGATGTTGCTCTGCTCATTGCGGATTGTGGCCTGTGCGGCGGCTACGCTTGCCTTGGCCTGATCCACCTGTGCCTGATACTGGGTCGGATCGATCTCCATCAGCAATTGTCCGGTCTTGACGTGCTGGTAATCCCCTACCAGCAGGCGCACAATACGCCCGCTAACCTCAGCGCTGACCGGCGTTGTGTCGGCGCGCAGATAGGCATTGTCGGTCGTCTGGCTGGTCATGCCCGCCACCCAGCTTCCCCAGCCAAGCGGTATAACAATGGCCAAACCGATCCCGGCAACAATCACGGACGCGCGCGCAAGACTGAGATAGGCCCGGCGACGGGACTTTCCTGCTGCTTTAGCGGGCTCCGACTTATCCGTGACTGGAGCTGGCTGCTGAAAGAGAACAACTGGCTTGTTCATAACACGCAGTTCCTAAGTTGATTGTCTGAATCGATATCCGACTGTGAGAAGCAAAAGGCGAAGCCGCGGCTTCGCCTTCAGTTTCACGGCAAGTCGGATCTGGTTAGTTCTGGAAGCTGGAAGGTGAAGCATCACCAAAGCGATGAGCCGAACCGTCTTCCTTCACCTGTGTTGCAGGGGTGATCGCCGCCGTGCTGGTGAAGTCGAGCTTGCGAACAGGAAAGTTCACATCCCGTCCGGGCAGAACAAATGCCTTGTCCTGTTCAGCCATGGCTTCGGGCTGACCGACGAATGGGTTTTCAGCCAGAGCAGCACCGGTACTGAGAACAATTGCGGTAATAGCAAAAGCGATCTTTTTCATTTTCTGTCTCCTTGAAACTTTGTTTTGGCTTGTGAAAATCAAAGCCGTTTGATGGAGCGAATATGGTACGCCCCCTTTCATGATTGAAATGATTTGTTATAATCTGAATCATGAGCAGAATTCATAATATCGATCTTAATCTGATCCGCGTCTTCAACGCTTTGATGGAAGAGCGGAACGTGACCAAGGCCGGGGAGAGGCTCAATCTCACCCAGTCGGCAGTCAGTCACGCACTTGGAAAATTACGATATATTCTGTCTGACGAACTGTTCGTGCGCGGTCCGCAGGGTATGCATCCAACGCCACGCGCCGAAGAGCTATCACAGCCGCTGCGTGCGGCCCTTGCCGACATATCGGCAGCACTTTCACCAGTTCAGTTCGATCCCGCCACAGCAGATATGAGCTTCGTGGTTGCCACTTCCGATTTTTATATCAGCACCCTCTTCCCAGCTGTCATGGAGCGGCTTGAAAGTGAAGCGCCGGGCATCCGACTTTGGTTGCGGTTGTTTAACGATCTCAATCTGGTCGAAGAGCTGGATCGCGGAACGCTGCATCTCGTTGTTGGGGCCTTCGGGCGTGTTCCCAGCCGTTTCAGGCGGGAACTGCTCGTATCCGTCGATAATGTCTGGATCATGCGCAAGGGCCATCCGGCTTCTTCTGGACCGCTGACGATTGAAACACTTGGGAATTATCCGCACATTGACATCCTATTGTCAGGCCGCGCAGCAATGGAAGCTGCCGGTATGCAAGAGCAGGAAGGCCTTGAACGTGCATTTGTAACCAGCAATCCGCTATTTCTTGAGGGGCTGCTGCGAGAAGCCGGCCTGTCACGCCGCATCGGTGCAACGACGTCCCTCATTCTTGCCGTACCACCGCTTGTCGCGGCGACCAATATGATCGCCCTGTTACCGCGCAGTGTCGCGGAAACGTACAAAGATACTTACGGTCTCGTGCTGCATGATGCGCCCTATCCGCTGCCAGCCACGCAGATCAACATGCTGTCGCACAATACTTTCGGGGCGCATCCGGCAGTTGCCTGGCTACGCTCTGTTCTTCGCGAAGCAATAACCGCCTCTGAAGTGTAATCATTTAGAAAAGCAAAAACGCCGGGCTATGTACCCGGCGTTCTATTGCAACGTTCCAACCGACAAGCAAAGCTCGCTTACCGGAATTGTCGCGGCGGCTTATTTGCCGGACGTCATCGTGTTGTAGCTGGTGATCAGGTTGCGATAATCTGGAATGTGGTTGGCAAACAGCGTGCCCAGACCTTCGATATCGTTGCGCCAGTCGCGGTGCAGTTCACAGGCAACGCCGAACCAGGTCATCAGCTGCGCACCGGCTGCACTCATGCGGTCCCATGCCGAATGACGGGTTACTTCATTGAAGGTGCCCGACGCGTCGGTGACGACAAAGACGTCAAAACCGGCTTCGATAGCGGACAATGCCGGGAAAGCCACGCAGACTTCGGTCACAACACCAGCGATGAGCAGTTGCTTCTTGCCGGTAGCCTTCACCGCCTTGACGAATTCCTCATTGTCCCAGGCGTTGATCTGGCCGGGGCGAGCGATATAGGGCGCATCGGGGAATGTTTCCTTCAGCTCCGGCACCAACGGGCCATTCGGGCCGTTTTCAAAACTGGTGGTCAGAACAGTCGGCAGCTTGAAATACTTGGCGAGATCGGCGAGCGCCAGCACATTGTTCTTGAATTTGTCCGGGTCGAAATCCCGTACCAGCGACAGCAGGCCAGTCTGGTGATCGACGAGAAGAACAGCAACATCATCCTTGTTGAGGCGTACATATGGCTTGGTCATCGACATTTCCTTTCAGGAAGTCAGAGGATAGATCACCACCCGTATATTCGTGTAACGTTTGGCGTTGGTGGAATGAGAGAAAGCTATCTCAGCGACGAAAAGCGCAAAAGATTGTCAAAATCGACGCTGCGTTCTATTAATGGAACGATGGAAGACCTGAACGACCTTTATTACTTTGTGCAGGTGGTTGATCATGGCGGCTTCGCGCAGGCAGGCCGCGCCATAGGCCTGCAAAAATCGAAACTGAGCCGCCGTATCGCGATTCTGGAGGAACGGTTGGGCGTCCGCCTGATCCAGCGCTCGTCGCGCCATTTTTCCGTCACCGATATCGGGCGTGAATATTACCGCCGCTGTCTGGCAGTTCTGGTCGAAGCCGAGGCTGCCACTGCTTTCATTGCGCAGCATCGCGACGAGCCGCAAGGTGTGGTTCGGTTAAGCTGTCCGACCGCGCTGATTTCATTCCAGTTCGGGGCGTTGTTTGCCAAGTTTCTCACAGCCTATCCGAAGGTGGACCTGCATCTGGAAAGCACCAACCGCCGTGTTGACGTGATCGGCGAACGTTTCGATGTTTCCATCCGCGTACGGTTTCCGCCACTGGAGCAAACCGATCTTCTGATGCGTAAACTGGACGACAGTTCGCAATATCTGGTTGCACGGCCCGGCTTCCTCAATGAACCTGTGACCACACCGGCAGATCTCGTGGGGCTGCCAAGCCTTGCATGGACATCAGCCTCTCACAACTATGAATGGCGGCTTGAGAAGCACAATGGCGAGCAGGCCGTCATTCCCCACCGCCCCCGCTTCCTGACTGACGATATGGCGGCCTTGCGCGATGCAGCGCTCGACGGTGCCGGGATCGTACAGCTACCGACCATGATGATCTGGCGGGACCTTGCCGCAGGTACATTGGTGCCTGTCCTGCCCGAATGGCGCCCGGCCGCAGGCATCGTCCATGCGGTATTTCCATCCCGGCGTGGCCTGCTGCCTTCGGTGCGCACACTGATCGACTTTCTGGCGCGGGAATGCGCTGTTCAGCGCAAAGCCATCGACGAAAGTATTTTCTTGCCTAAAGCGCGAGAAAATACCGAAATTTGAGAGCGCCGATTTGATTGAATCAGATCGGCGCTCTAATAGTCACAAACCTATCAGCAGAAAGCACCTCATCAGATGCTGATTTCTACCTCAAAAAGTCCGCTGGAACATTATCAAGCCCTGCCAGGCATCTGTACCATTCTGGACAGATTTATGATCGCGCCACCGCACATAAGACACTTCCGGGTTGATGGTGAAACCGGGGACCATTTCATAGGCGACGTTAGCGGTTGCATAAAAAGTCTTCGTACCATCATAGGCGAGTTCAGCATTTAAGATTGTCTTGTCAGTTGCCTTATAGGCCGCCCCGCCCCATGCAGCCCAATCGCCGCCCCATTGACCGTAAAAACTATTGATCGCACGCACTTGGCCGGCAACCTGACCACTATCATCTTTGACGTCCATATAGGTGTCTTTGTTGGACTTGTAGCCACCCATCACCCACAGTGAAAGTCGATCCGTGATATTGAGATTACCACGTAGCTTACCCGCCCATTCCTCGTTACGCGCATCATAGGCAGCAACGGCAATCACCGAACCCCAGTCTTGGGCATATTTTAATCCACCGACAACATGCGGAGTGTAATCCTTAATGGTACCGTCATAGCCATATTTGCTATCAGTATCCTTGTTATTACCCTGTTCCAGCGACAGGATTGCCGATACGCCGTTACCGCCAGAATAGGTATAACTGATAAGTCCGGTACGATAGCCGCCGGCTAGGATCACATCATCATTATAAACATCGCCCAGATAACCAACAAAAGAGATAAAAGCAGACTGATCAAGCCCAATGCGAAGACCGCCTAAATCGATGTATCCATAGCGTAGACTGCCGGTCGATCCGGCATCTTCTCCATTGAGAGGTGGTTCGGGAAATCTGGACAGCGGAGATAAGTGGAATTTCTGCCTGACTTCGGCTTAGATGCCGAGAACAGGAGATACCATGACGAGACGACCACGCCGGAACCACAGCCCGGCTTTCAAGGCAAAGGTGGCGCTTGCCGCCATTCGAGGCGAGCAGACACTGGTGGAATTGTCCCAGCAGTTCGACGTGCATGCCAACCAGATTAAGCAGTGGAAAGACCAGCTCCTTGAGGGGGCGACCGGCGTTTTCGGTGATGAGAACAAGGCGGAACCGACAGGGCCAACCGTTGATGTCAAAACGCTTCATGCCAAAATCGGCGAACTGACGCTGGAGAACGATTTTTTGTCCGGTGCGCTCGGCAAGGCGGGATTGCTGGGCGGAAAAAAATGATTGACCGCGCGCACAAGCTGTCGGTTGCAAGGCAGGCCCGGCTTCTCGGCTTCAGCCGTAGCAGCGTCTACTATTCTCCACGATCAGTGTCGGACAGCGATCTGGCTTTGATGCGGCGGATCGACGAACTGCATCTCGACTACCCTTTTGCCGGAAGTCGGATGTTGCAAGGGCTTTTGAGAGGAGAAGGGCTGGAAACTGGGCGGCTTCATATCGCAACGCTGATGAAAAAGATGGGCATTGAGGCAATCTATCGCCGCCCGAACACCTCGAAGCCAGCGCCAGGGCACAAAATCTATCCCTATCTCCTGCGCAAGCTGGCGGTCACCCGGCCCAACCAGGTGTGGGCAATGGATCTGACCTATATCCCCATGGCGCGTGGTTTTGTCTATCTCTGCGCCGTCGTGGACTGGTTCAGCCGCAAGGTTTTATCGTGGCGACTGTCGATCACGATGGAAGCGGCCTTCTGCATCGAAGCGGTTGAGGAAGCGCTGGCCCGCTATGGCAAGCCGGATATCTTCAACACAGATCAGGGATCGCAGTTCACGTCCATTGACTTCACCACCGTGCTGAAGAAGGCGGAAGTCGCCATCTCGATGGATGGCAAGGGCGCGTGGCGGGACAATGTCTTCGTCGAGCGGCTCTGGCGGTCGATCAAATATGAGGAGGTTTATCTCCACGCCTACAAGACCGTGTCTGAGGCCCGCGTCGGCATCGGTCGATATCTGACCTTTTACAATAGCCGACGCCCACATTCATCCCTTGACCGGCAGACGCCGGATCAGGTCTACTTCAACGCGCTGACACCAATGATGGTGGCGGCATAATCGCGGCGGAAATCCACTTAACGAAACGCCCGAAACTGTTCAGACAAACCGAACCACCTCTGAATCTTGCGCAAATTTCTGAGTACGACAGCACTAACAGTTCTTGCCTCTACACTTCTCTCATTTGCCGCGCATGCTGAAACGGAAAATCCGTTTCATTGCAAACCGGGGGAAAAATACGTGATGAACGTGATGGTGTCCGGGGTTGAATATTGGTTCCCGGTCTATGAAATGTTCAAACAAGCCGGTCAGCAATTTGGTTGTGAGACCGCCTACACTGGCACCCCGGAATATGATGTTAACAAGCAGATCGCCAGTTTCGATCAAGCCTTAGCCCAAAACCCGGCTGGCATTCTTGTGCACCCAATGAATTCAGATCCATTCATCGAACCTATCAATCGTGCGGTTGATCAGGGAACAGCAGTGGTTACATTCGCAGCAGATTCACCACTTTCCAAGCGGGTTTCGTTCATCACATCCGACAATACACGTGAAGGCACTTATGCCGCTGATGCGATTGCGGAAAAGCTGGGCGGCAAAGGCGAATATGCGGTGCTTGAAAATCCTGGTCAGGATAATCACGATAAGCGCGTGGCAGCATTTACTGCGCGGATGAAGGAAAAATGGCCGGACATGAAACTGGTTGGGAGAGCAGCATCAAATCAGGATCCGACCAAAGCTTATCAGGCCCTGATGAGTATTATTCAGGCCAACCCTAATCTGAATGCTGTGTTCATGCCTGAAGCGAATTCGGCCATTGGTGCTGCACAAGCCAACAAGGAAAGCGGTGGCAAAGTTCTTGTCATGTGTGCCGACGTGAATGCGAATATTCTTGATATGATCAAAGCTGGTGAAGTCTTTGGTTCGATCAACCCTAATCAGGGCATGCAGGGTTACATGGGCTTTTTGATGCTTTGGTTTGCCAAGCACCCTGAGCTGATTGATCCAATGAATGATGCAAAACGCGCTGGCTCCAACCCCATGAGTATTCCTTTCGTGGACAATGGATTGTCCATCGTTACTGCCACCAATGCCGATGATTTTTATTGGGATAAGTATCTCAAACGCCGCGGTACAAAAGGTATAGAAGAGTAAGTCATACGAGTTTGGTTTTCTGAGGATGTGAGTGGCAATGATTTAGAGTGGATAGAAATATCTCTCTAAATCATGTCTCAGAACTAACGATCTATTCAGGGAGTGAGACAAGTTGACGTTGAAGCCAGTCTTAAAAATCTGCTCTGTCACCAAACAGTTTGGTCCGGTAAAGGCACTGACGAACATGAGCTTTGCCTTGGAAAAAGGCGAAATTCATGCAGTGTGCGGAGAGAATGGCGCTGGCAAATCAACCTTGATGAATATCATTGCCGGTATTCTGCAGCCTGACGACGGCGAAATTCTGATCGACAATGTATCCGTAAAAATTACTTCACCCACTGTAGCACAGGCACTTGGCATCGGTCTCGTGCATCAGGAAATTGCACTGTGCCCTGATGCAAGTGTTGCTGAAAATATTTTTATGGCAGCAACCAATCGTCAGCGTTCGTTACTGATGAACTATCGCAAATTGGAGCATGAAGCACAGAATACCATGGACCGACTTGCGCCGATCGATGTTCGGCGGAAAGTTGGCGATCTTGCGATTTCCAGTCAACAACTGGTTGAAATCGCTAAAGCGCTGACGCTGGATTGCCGGATTCTGATCTTTGACGAGCCTACAGCGGCATTAACGGAAGCAGAGACGCGTATCCTGTTTGGCATTATCCGCGAATTGAAAGCACAAGGTATTTCCATCATCTATATCAGCCATCGCATGGCCGAAATATTCAGTCTCTGTGATCGGGTAACAGTTCTGCGCGACGGTTGCTTTGTTTCAACCGAAAACATAGCAGACATCACTGCCGATGATATCGTGCGGCTGATGGTGGGACGTGAAATTACTCAGCTCTACCCCGCAAAGCAAAATCCCGCTGAGCGTTCAACCAAACCATTGTTATCAATACGTAGTATCTGTGACGATGTGAGCTTTGACCTCATGCATGGAGAAATCCTGGGCATTGGTGGTTTGATTGGCTCGGGCAGAACGGAAATTGCTGAAGGTATTTGTGGTTTGCGCGCCACTACCCAGGGGGAAATCCGCCTGAATGATCAACTGCGGGAAATACGACAATATGCCGACGCGGTGAAAGCTGGGATTGTATATTTGTCCGAAGACCGGAAGGGTTCCGGCATCTTTCTCGATCTCTCAATTGCGCAGAATATTTCAGTTTTGAACCTTGCATCCTTGACCACCCGATTTGGTTTGATTGACGCAAAGAGTGAAAAACAGTTAGCGAAAGATTTCTCAAAACACCTCAATGTAAGAATGAGTGATGTGGATATGCCTGTCTCCGCGTTAAGCGGCGGCAACCAGCAAAAAGTAGCAATAGCAAAGCAACTCGCGGTTCGTCCGAAAGTGATTTTAATGGATGAGCCCACGCGCGGCATTGATGTCGGCGCAAAGTCAGAAATCCATTTGCTGCTTCGTGAGCTGGCGAGCTCTGGCATCGGAATTATTGTCATTTCATCTGAACTCCCAGAGCTGTTGGGACTGTGTGATCGCGTCCTGGTTATTCGCGAGGGAACCGTGGCTGGCGAGCTGAGTGCAGATGAAATGACGGAAGAAGCCATTATCCGGCTCGCATCGGGTCTGAAAGAGGAAAAAACACTGCATGCAACAGAACATGCCGCGTAAAAAGACAATAGGGGACAGTCAAATGACAGTAGATACGATGCCGGCAAACAATCAACGCAGTTTACCGTGGAAACGCCTTGGCTCAATGCGCGAGGCGGGTTTGATCGCGATCATTCTCGTTCTTTGCATTGCCATGAGTTTCGTATCGCCTCATTTCCTCACCTTTGGCAACTTCCGCGCCATGTTGATGAGTTTTTCAGTCGAAGGCATTGTCGTTGTAGGCATGACAATACTACTGATTGTTGGCGGCATTGATCTTTCAGTTGGTTCGGTCGTCTGTTTCGCAATGGTGCTGTCGGGAACATTGTTTCTTGCTGGATTAGACCCATGGAGTGCATCTCTCATCGGTATTTTTGCCAGTGGGTTGATCGGCTGTGTGATGGGATTGTTCGTAACAGTTGTGGGGCTCAATCATTTCATCACATCACTGGCCGCAATGGTAATTGTTCGTGGCCTATGTCTGATCATCACCAAAGGTACACCGCTTTCACTATTCACTCTACCTCCAACCTTTAAAATGATCGGACAGGGCAACTTTTATGGAGTGCCCTATGTCATCCTGATTTTCGTGATGATTGTTGTGTTGTTTGATTTTCTACTGCGTCGTGCAGCGGCCTTTCGCAAGGTCTTTTACACGGGCAGCAATGAGAAAGCCGCTTTGTATTCCGGCATTAAAACCAAACAAGTCAAATTCTGGGTCACCGTACTTTGCTCAACGCTTGCTGGTGTTGCCGGTGTTATCTACATGTCGCGTTTCGGTGCCGCCACCCCTACTTTTGGTGTTGGCATGGAACTCAATATCATTGCAGCAGCCGTCATAGGTGGTGCATCGCTCAATGGTGGCTCGGGAACCATTCTTGGTGCGATCCTTGGTATCGCATTACTCTCATTGGTCACAAGTTCACTGGTATTGCTCAACGTGTCTGTCTATTGGCAGGACATGATAAAAGGCTGCATTCTTCTCGCTGCCGTTTCGATTGACCATTTTCTACATAAGCGAAAGGCGGCTTGATCATGAGTATTGTACGGATGAAGCCCAAAACTGTCACTGCGCCACGCGAAGAAATTGTAATTGCACGCCAGATGCATCAGGCTTTGGTCCTGCATTTTCTGGAAGGACTGACACAAGCACAGATCGCGGAACGGCTCGGCATTTCACAGCCAACAGTCAATCGCTTGATCAAACGTGGGCGTCAATTAGGGTTAGTGGAAATTAAAATCACTTCCCCCATTGAACCACTGGTTGATATGGAAGAGCGCTTATTGGCGTTAGGCGGAATTCAGCGCGCTATCGTAGTTCCAACTGTTTCGGACAACCCGCAGACGGCACTTCAGGCAGTAGGTGAAGCAGCCGCGCGTCTGTTGATCGAAGAAATCGCTGATGGCGATACGATCTGCATCACCGGCGGCAAAGGAGTGAGCGCAGTCGTTGCAGGCTTGCAGGCACCTCGTCGCTTTGATGTTGACGTTATCCCGCTGACCGGATGCGTACAGGGCAAACACTATACCGATGTGAACCACGTCTCGACGCTTATGGCTGAGAAGCTCGGTGGTCGCGCTTATCAAATCCATGCGCCACTCTTTGCAGACAGTCCTGCCGAATGCACAATGCTGATAAACATGCGCTCGGTCGCAGATGTTTTCAGCCGTGCGAAGGAAGCGAACATTGCCGTCGTTGGTATTGGGTCCATTTTGACTGACGATTCGAGTTATTACGATCTGCATCCATCTTCCAGCATGGATCGAGACGCGATTGAACGCTCAGGCGCACGCAGCGAACTTCTCGCACACCTGCTGGACGATCATGGCCGTGTCTGCGGTTATAGTCTCAATGATTCATTGGTGTCGCTGAAGCTAGAAGAATTCAAATCCATACCAACAAAAATCGGTTTAGCAAGCGGGCCAAACAAAGCTTGGCCGATCTTGAGCATCCTGCGCGGCAATCATCTTGATGTGCTGATTACAGATGAGGCGACGGGACAACGTATTCTTGACATAGCAGATGCAGAAGGGGCACGGGGATGAGCCACACACAATTAACACGCGCAATTGGAAAATCGGGTGTGGAAGCATCTGCTGTCGGGCTGGGAACCTGGGCGATTGGTGGCTGGATGTGGGGTGGCACAGATGAGCAGGAGTCAATCGCCGCCATTCAGTCCTCGCTTGATACCGGGGTGACACTCCTTGACACCGCTCCCGCTTACGGACTTGGCCGCTCTGAAGAGATTGTCGGCAAGGCACTCAAGGGGCGGCGCGATAAGGCTATCATCGCAACCAAATGCGGTCTCGTATGGCATACACAAAGAGGTCAGTATTTTTTTGATCAGGGCACCCAGTCTGTACATCGCTATCTCGGACGAGATGCGATTATGCATGAGGTGGAGGAAAGCCTGAGGCGTCTCAATACAGACTATATCGACCTCTATATCACCCACTGGCAAGACCCCACCACTCCGATTGAAGAAACCATGCGTGCGCTTGAGGACTTACGTACAGCCGGAAAAATCCGCTCAATTGGTGCCAGCAATGTCAATGCAGATGAGCTGAAGGTCTATATGGCAACCGGTTTTCTGGATGCAATACAGGAAAAATTCAGCATGATAGACAGGGAGATTGAAACAGAGCTTTTGCCGTTGACGCAGGCAAACAATGTTTCAACCCTGAGTTATTCATCGCTAGCGCTTGGTCTGCTTGCTGGAACAATGGATGCGGAGCGGACTTTCTCGGGGGATGATCAGCGCAAAGATAATCCTCGGTTTTCAAAAGCTAACCGACTGAAAATAAGTTCTTTTGTTGAAGGCGTTCAGGCTGTAGCCGACAGGCATCAGGCAAGCATTGCGCAAATCGTTATTGCCTGGACGCTAACACAACCAGGCGTGACATTTGCTTTATGCGGAGCGCGTAATCCGGCACAGGCACTGGAAAATGCAAAGGCTGGGACAATCAGACTCGATCAGCATGATCTTGATGTCATCGATACGACCATCGCAGCAAAGCTGACCAATCTGGACAAATAACGGACCCATCATGACCCGTGAAGAGATATTGAGCGGACTTCATGAAAGTCCGAAGGTAGACGTGTGCGTTGTTGGCGGTGGTATTAACGGGATCAGTGTGTTCCGTGAACTAACGCTGCAAGGACTCTCCGTTGTGCTTGTTGAGAAGCACGACTATTGCTCAGGTGCCAGTGCGGCTCTGTCGCGCATGGTGCATGGCGGTCTGCGATATCTCGAAAACGGTGAGTTCAACCTGGTGAAAGAATCTCTCGTGGAGCGTGACCGGCTATTGCGCAACGCACCGCATCTGGTTCACCCGTTACCAACCACCGTTCCGGTGTTTGGTGTCTTTTCGGGGCTCGCAAATAGTATTGTGCGTTTTCTTGGATTGAGCCGTAAGCCAAGCCGACGAGGCGCAATTGTCGTTAAAGCAGGATTGAGTATTTACGATTATCTTACGCGTAAACGTGCACTTATGCCCAAACATCACTTTCGCGGGCGGCGGGCAACACTTGATAAATGGCCAGCGCTTAATCCTACCGTCAAAAGCTCGGCAACCTATTACGACGCATGGGTTAAACAACCGGAACGCATTGGTTTTGAACTTTTACAGGACGGGTTTTCGGCAGGCCCAAATGCGCGGGCACTGAATTATGCTGAACTGCAAAGCCAAGGAAATGGCGGCTTTACAGTACTCGACCACATCAATGGGACACGAACCCCCATCCAACCGACTTTGATTGTCAACGCTACCGGTGGCTGGATTGATATTGCCAATGAAAACCTGTTGCCTGAGGCTTCTCATGGGGCACCGCTGTTGGGTGGAACAAAAGGCTCGCATCTGATTATTGAGAATGATGCTTTACGCAACGCACTGGGCGAGCACATGCTTTATTACGAGAACGAAGACGGGCGCATTTGCATCCTTTTTCCATATCTCGGCAAAGTACTGGTCGGCTCTACGGATATCCGCATTGATAATCCGGAAGAAGCCATATGCAGTCCCGATGAGCGGGATTATATTCTTCAATCACTGGGTTTTGTGCTGCCCGATATTAAAATTGAACCGCAGGACATTGTGTTTCAGTTTTCCGGTGTGAGACCGCTACCCGCCAGTAAAGACAATTTCACCGGTCGCATTCCACGCGAGCATTACTGCACTTTTATAGAACCCACGGGTATAGGACACACAGGAGTTAATCCGCCGATCCTATGCATGATTGGTGGCAAATGGACGACATTTCGCTCTTTTGGTGCCCTGGCCGCCGACTTGGTTTTGCAGCGTCTCAACAGACCTCGGCTTGTAGGTACAACTGATCGTGCGATTGGTGGCGGGCGGAATTATCCGGCAAATTCAGACGCGTGGATTGCGCATCTGATCGCCAAAACTGGCCTACCAGAAACGAGAATAGCAGAGCTTTTTCAACGCTATGGCACTGATGCTCAGGCAATAGCGGAGTTCATCGGACAAGAGCCGGATCAGCTACTCCCATGTGCAGATTATTCAGTTCGCGAGTTACGCTACCTGATCAAAAGTGAAGCGGTCGAACATCTTGATGATCTTTTGTTGCGACGCACCACTTTGGCCATCAGCGGGCAACTATCCCTCGAGATGACGGATGCCGCGCTTGATCTGCTGGCACAAGAAAAGTGCTGGCCACCAACACAAAAAAGCAACGAGCGTAGCCGGTTTCTCACGCTTCTCCATGAGCGCCATAGCGTTGGCCTCGATATTCTTAACGACAGAAATAAACAGGGAGTACATCATGCGTGGTAATTCTAAAGTACGGATGAACCGCCTTTTTGGTAGCGGACGCTGCCTTGATGTGGCGATTGACCACGGTGTCTGCAACGAGCCTTCTTTTTTGGACGGGCTTGAAAACATGCAAGCGATTGTCAAGGCATTGATCAGTGCAGCTCCTGATGCCATTCAGATGAATTATGGTCAGGCTGATCTGCTGCAGGATGTGCAAGGCAAAGACAAACCGGCACTGGTGATGCGTATTGATATGGGAAATCCCTATAATCATATCCGCCATCGGGCCATGTGGGCCGTTTTGCAAAATGAAGCTGAACCGCTGATCGGCGCTATCAAAATGGATGCCGCTTGCGTGGTCGTCAATCTGTTTATGGTGCCGGACGAGCCTGATCTTTTCCGTCAGTGCGTGCAGAATATTGCGCGTGTGCGCGCTGATTGCGATAAATATGGCATGCCATTGATGATTGAACCATTGGTCATGCAGCCGGTGACGGAGCGCGGCGGATACATGGTCGACGGTGACGCCGATAAAATCGTGACCCTGACAAGACTTGCCCGCGAAATGGGCGCAGATATCATCAAAGCCGATCCGACGACCAATGCAGAGGATTTTCACCGCGTGGTAGAGGCCGCACGTTGCCCCGTTCTGGTGCGTGGTGGTGGTAAGGAAGATCTACGCGCTGTGTTTGAAAAGTCCGCAGCGCTGATGCAGCAGGGTGCTGTCGGTATGGTGTACGGGCGCAATATCTACCAGCATAAAAATCCGGGCGCAGTTGTGCGCGGGTTAATGGCAATCATCCACAACGATGCAAAGGGTGAGGATGCCTACACTCTCTACCAACAAGGCTAGTGGATTGAATTTGATATTTGATCCCGACATTTGCTCAACGCTTGTAACTGACGGATGCAAATGTCGGAAACAAATCGCTAGATATAAGAACAAAACCTTGGGAGGGGTTCAGTTTGGGAGAGTATCTTTTAGGGCTGGATGCCGGCAACACCGTCATCAAGGCCGTGATCTTTGACCTGCACGGCAATGAAGTTGCATCCGTTGCAGAGGAGGGACATAGCCGTATGCCGCATCCCGGTCATGTGGAGCGCGGCCTCACAGAGCTATGGTCGAATGCCCGTGCGGTGATTAAACAGGCAATCATTGATGCGGGCATACGCCCAACGCAGATTGCCGCTATTGGCTGTGCGGGACATGGCAACGGGTTGTATACGCTTGATCGGGAGGGCGAACCATTGCTGGCCATCCAATCGCTCGATACACGTGCCGCAGATCTTGTCGAAGAATGGCAATCCGCAAATGTGGGCGATCGCACCTATCCGATTTCGCTCCAGCGCCCCTGGCCTTCGCAAACACCAACGCTGCTCGCATGGATCAAACAAAAGCGACCGGAACTCTTTGCAAAAATCGGGACAGTTTTTTTCTGCAAGGATTTCATCGTCAATAGACTGACCGACCAGCGAGTGAGCGAGACGTCCGATATGGCCGGCAGCGGCTTACTCAATGTCGCCAAACGACAATATGATCACGACTTAATGTGTGCATACGGCCTTGGTGATTGCATGGATTTGCTGCCACCTCTTATTGAAAGCGCCGATATCGCCGGAACGGTCTCTGAGAGCGCAGCAGAACAAACCGGACTTGCAGTTGGCACGCCGGTTATCGGCGGACTTTTTGATGTTGTGGCCTCAGCCATTGGTTCTGGCGTAACCCGAACCAATGCGGCATCCATTATTGTTGGCACATGGAGCATTAATCAGGTCATTACTGACAAACCAATTCTGAAAAGGCCAGTCTTCATGTCGTCAACTTTTGACCGTGAACGATTTATGGCAATCGAGTCGAGTGCGACGTCGGCAGCCAATCTGGAATGGCTGGTGCGCGAGTTTTTTCATGACGAGCACGCTGATCCGCGCTCCCCGTTTGATATCTGTTGCGAACTGGCTGGCGCAATTGAGCCTGCCGCCAATGATCCGATCTACCATCCGTTTCTTTATGGTGCGCAGCAAAACGGTAATGCACGGGCTGGCTTTTACGGCGTTGCGGGATGGCATACAAAAGGTCATCTGATCCGCGCACTCTTAGAAGGCGTGGCTTTTGGTCATCGTCAGCATATTGAAACATTGCGCATAGCGGGTGTTGATTTCAATGAAGCCGTGATTTCCGGTGGCGGCTCGCGCAGCCTGCTCTGGCCGCAAATATTTGCCGATGTATTGGGCGTTCCTGTCACAGTAACTCATTCCAACCAAACGGGAGCGTTGGGTGTGGCCATTGCTGCAGGAACATCTGTCGGAATTTTTGCAGACTTCGAAGCCGGAGCCAATGCCATGGTTCGTAGCGAGCGCAACTATCAACCTAACGCGTTACGCGCTGCACATTATGCCCGTCGTTATCAGCTTTACCGCGATATCGCTGATGCAATGGCACCGATATGGAAGCGCATGGCCGCAGTTGAACCAGCAGCGACGGAGGAAGCGGCGTGAAAAGCAGCGTCAATCAACCTCTGAAAGATGAAGGCACTTACGATTTTATCATTGTTGGTGCAGGGTCCGCAGGCTGTGTTCTGGCCAATCGTTTATCGGCCAACCCTCAAAACCGCGTTCTGCTGCTCGAGGCCGGCAAAAATGATCGCTATCATTGGGTACATATCCCGATCGGTTATCTTTACTGTATGGGTAATCCGCGCACAGATTGGATGATGAGAACACAAGCCGAAGCGGGCCTCAATGGACGTTCGCTTGCCTATCCGCGCGGCAAAGTGCTGGGTGGCTGCTCTTCCATCAACGGCATGATTTATATGCGTGGACAGGCAGCCGATTATGATAACTGGCAGCAGGCGGGTAATAAAGGTTGGGGCTGGGATGAGGTACTGCCCTATTTTCTAAAATCAGAGGACAATTTTCGCGGAAATACACCCCTGCACCGGGCGGGCGGTGAATGGCGTGTGGAGAAACAACGAGTTTCTTGGCCGATTCTGGATGCATTTCGCGATGCTGCAGAAGAAATAGGGATTCCAAAAACCGATGATTTCAATGGCGGCGACAATGAAGGTTCCGGCTATTTTGAAGTCAATCAAAAGGATGGCGTTCGCTGGAACACGACGAAAGCCTTTCTTCGACCCGCGCTGAAAAGACCTAATCTACGCGTGATCATTGACGCTGAAGTTGAGGGGCTTGAAATCAACGGGAAAAGTGCGACTGGTGTTCGCTTCCGCAAAAATGGACAGTCATGCATTGCGACGGCCAAGGGAGAAATTACTCTGTCTGCCGGAGCGATCAACTCACCCAAAATTCTTGAACTATCAGGCATTGGTAATCCCGACATTCTCAAAAACTCCGGCATCACACCCAAACATGCCTTATCCGGTGTTGGTGAGAATTTGCAGGATCATCTGCAAATCCGTACAGTGTTTCGCATCGAAGGTGCGAGCACGCTGAACCAGCTTTATCATAATCTTTTCAAGCGTGCAGGTATGGGACTGCAATATGCTTTTCGCCGTTCCGGCCCTCTTTCAATGGCCCCAAGCCAGCTCGGAATTTTTGCAAAGAGCGATACTTCTCTGGAAACGCCGGATCTTGAGTATCACGTTCAGCCACTTAGCACAGACCGGCTGGGCGAGCCACTGCATCGTTATCCGGCTGTGACCGTTTCTGTATGCAATTTGCGCCCTGAAAGCCGAGGTTCGGTTCATATTGCTGGGCCAGACATAGAACTTTCACCTCATATCCGACCCAATTATCTCTCAACCCCTGGAGATAAACTGGTCGCGGCTAAGTCCATTCGTCACGCGCGTAATTTGATGGCAACAAGAACACTTGCAAAATACCAGCCGTTTGAAATGCTTCCAGGTATTCAACATCAAAGTGATGATGAGCTGGTTCAGCGTGCTGGAGACATCGCGACGACGATTTTCCATCCGGTCGGGACATGCAAGATGGGAAGTGACACCAACTCGGTTGTCGATGATAATTTGCGAGTACGCGGCATTGAGGGGCTGCGTGTTGTCGACGCATCGATCATGCCAAAGATTGTGTCCGGCAATACAAATTCACCAGTTATCATGATCGCGGAGAAAGCAGCTGAAATTATCTTAAATCGGTGAAAAGCTAAAACTCGTGATCCAAAATAGAATTTATAACACAATAAAAATCGGAATTCGGGATGATGATAAAGCGTACTGTATTTGTCAGATACTCTTTATCATCACCTTTACTGTCAGATGAACGCAAGCCTATGCGCTTTAAGCTTCGGGCGAATACCCAAAAGTCACGGCAGGGTTTTCTGCCGTTTCGACCCATATGCTCTTAGCCTGCGTGTAGGCCATCAGTGCATCCTTGCCACTTGAGCGTCCGTAACCGCTACGCCCGAAACCACCGAATGGGGACATGACCGAAATGGTTTTATAGCCATTGATCCAGAAGGTGCCTGCCCGCACATTTGCAGCCACCCGATGTGCGCGCGCTACATTCTCTGTCCACACAGCACCAGCAAGCCCGTAAGGATTGTCATTTGCAAGGGCAATCGCTTCTGCTTCGTCATCGAAAGGCATTACGGCAACAACCGGACCGAACACTTCTTCCTTTGCGATCGCCATTCCCGGTTCAACCCGGTCGAGGATCGTCGGGGCATAATAATATCCGCCTGTTTCCTCCAGCTGTTCAGGCTTTTTGCCGCCTGCTGCAAGAACAGCACCGTCGGCAACGCCGTCACGCACCATCTGATCGATCTTTGACCATTGGCGTTCGTTGTTAATCGGACCGATATGCGAATTGTCGTCATATGGATTACCGACAACGATCCGGTTTGCCGCATCGGCATAGCGCTCTACAAACTGCTGATGGATAGAACGATGTACCAACAAGCGTGAACCCGAAACGCAGCTCTGACCGGCACCGCTGAAGATTGCCGACTGTGCGCCGACAATTGCACGCTCGATATTGGCATCCGGAAAGACGATATTCCCGGACTTCCCACCGAGCTCAAGTATGCAGGGAACAACATTTTTGGCAGCCGTTGCTGCAATGGCAGAACCTGCCTGTGCCGAGCCAACAAAAACGACAAGACCGGTGCGCGGATGCGAAACCGCAGCCTGACCCGCAGTCGGTCCCTGCCCCGCAATAACGTTGACCAATCCGCGTGGCGCTCCGCCCTCCTCGCACATCAAGCCAAGAATGAGCGTGGAAAGAGGCGTTAGTTCGGAGGGTTTAATTACGACGCCATTGCCTGCACAGATTGCCGGTGCAATCTGCCAGCCGCCGGTGAAAAGTGGTGCGTTCCATGGCGTAATCTGTGTGACAACGCCAATTGGCTCGTGACGAGTATAATTGAGATGACTGCTCGGAACAGGAATAACATCGCCGTAAAGCTTGTCGCACCAACCGGCATAATATTCAAACATTTCGGCGACACGTACGGCCTCGCCACGAATGTCACGGATCGGACGACCTGCGGAGCGGCTTTCAATTTCGGCAATCAAAGGCGCATGTTCGCGAATACGCCGGGCGATTTCATTCATCACACGACCGCGTGCTGACGCCGTTAGTGACATCCACTCTTTCTGAGCGCGGGCAGCACTATCCATACCGGCATTGATGATCGACTGGTCTGCGTCCTTAAACGACGCGAAGACCTTGCCGGTCGCTGGATCGGTGAGGTACTGATCGGCACCACTGCCTGCGATTATTTCCCCGTTTACGAAACTGCCTATTTCGCCTTTTGGAAAGAAGCCTTTGAAAATCTCGGAGATGCGGGCAGCCTGTGCCTGTGGGTCAATCGGTTGGGTCATCATATTGCTCTTCATTTGGAGGATTCAGGCTGAAACGCACCCATGCGGGTGAAATCATCACTGTCTTTGAGGTGATCAGCACCAGCCCAAAGCTTTGCTACAACCGATGTCAGCGGGTTTTCCGCACCGGTGCGCACGGCCATTTCCTGGGCAAGACGAACATCCTTGCGCATCAGCCCCATCGAAAAGCCGCTGTCGAACCGGTCGTTCATTACCCAGGTCGGGAAATGGACCTCGCTTATCATAGACTTCCCTGATGCAGCATTCAGCACGCGCAATGCGGATTCCGGGCTTATTCCGGCAGCAAGCGCCAGCTTCAGCCCCTCGCTGGTGGTCACCATATGCGCGGCCGCCAACAGATTATTGACGAGCTTTGCGACATTACCTGCACCGCTTGGGCCGACATGCAGTGCTTTGGCGGCCATGGTTTCGATCACGGGCTGGGCGAGCGCCAGATCGGCATCGCTGCCGCCAATCATCATGGTCAATTTGCCTGAGGCCGCACCAGCCGGTCCACCGCTGACGGGCGCATCAAGGAACCCATGTCCCATGGCATCAAGCTTGGCCGCAAGCGCGCGGCTTACATCGGGTTCAGATGTGGAAGTGTCGATAATGATCACACGACCGCGATCGGTATTTGCCAACAGATGACTATGCGCATTGACGACGTTTTCAACATCGCGTGCCGTCGGTAGGGAGAAAACAAGAAAGTTCGACTTCTCAAACAGGAGGTCCAGCGTGTCAGACGGCGTTACACCCGCCTTTTCCGCCAGCGCCTTACGTTCGGCAGACAAATCAAAACCCAGCGTCGCAAACCCTTTCGCCGCAAGCGTCTGCGCCATGCCCAGCCCCATACTGCCGAGGCCCACAACGCCAATCACCGGTTTTTCTTGTAGCGACATTCCGCATCTCCATTTTTATCAAACCGGCCGGGGCCAGTCAAAATTCAATGGAGGAAAGCTCGCACCTATGGGGGGCAGCGCATAGCCGGATTGCGGACAACGCAGCGTCCCACCGCAAGCAACAGTCGAATGGATATCTTACCTGAAGGCCGCCATGCTGCCAGCGAGGAAACCGCTGAGGCGTTCAACCGAAAGCGGCAGGCGGCGGCGTGCGCGCACCATCAAATGCGCACTCGCTTCAGCTAATGGCGGGTCCGACAGTTCGCGTATTCCGACCGCGCCACGCGCAAGCTCGGTGGATACTGCAAAGCGAGGCAGAAAAGATATGCCAAGGCCGGCAATCACAAACCGTCGCAGAACATCGATTGATGTCGTTTCCACCAAGGGGGCAATAGCAAAACCGCGATCAGCGGCAACACGCGTGACCAATTGCGTGATGCCATGCCCCGGGCGCAAAAGCGCATTGGGCAAGCCTGCACAGTCAGCAAGATGCAATCGGTCTTTTTTCAGCAACGGGTGCTCAGGCGGCGTCACTACACACAGCGGCTGTCGTGAAATAGCCAGCGAACGAACCCGCGTATCCAGCAGCGGATTGTAAGCAATACCAATATCCGCATCGCCATTGGCAATACCATCAAGAACGCTTTCGGTGCTGCCAAGTTGCAGATCATACTGAACGTCCGGGTAAACTTTTACAAAAGAGCCAAGTCCATACTCAAGCACATCGGCCAGAAACCCCTCTCCGCACAGGATGCGGACACGCCGCTGTTGCACACCTTTGAGGAGGCCTAATTGCTCCGTCAAAAGGCTGCTTTCTTCAAGGACACGCCTGCTATGCTCAAGAACCAGCTCACCCGCTTCGGTCAAAGCCATGCCACGCGCGTTGCGTTCAAACAACGGCAAGCCTATATTGCGTTCTGTATCCGCAATCTGGCGGCTCACCACCGAAGGCGCGACGTTCATGTGTTCGGCAGCACCCCGGATCGAACCGATCCGGACCACCGCTATGAACATACGTAATTCTTTAGCGTCGAGCGTTTCCATACCGGTATGTTGCTCAGCAGCCACCGTTGGTCAACACGCATCCCGGATATCGCAACACGATCATTACTCCGGAGACAGTTCAGTCGCGACGAGCTTGATCCAGAAATTGGCACCTATTGGCAAAAGCGCATCGTTGAAATCATAATAAGGCGAATGCAGGCCCGGATTATTTCCATCACGGCGGCTGCCAAGCCAGAAATAGCAGCCCGGGCTTTCCTGGAGCATGAACGCGAAATCTTCCGCAGCCATGCTTGGTGCCACATCAAGCACCTTAAGACCAAGATCAGGCGAAGCAGCCAGTTCACGTATCTTGCGGGCATTCTCCGCTGTATTGATTGTCGATGGATAGCGTTCTTCGTATATGACACGCGCCGTACAGCCAAAACCTTCTGCAATCGACGCTGCCAGCGTTTGCATACGACGAGAGATCGTGGCTCCGACTTCAGTTGAGAACCAGCGTGTCGTGCCACGGATCGTCATGCTCTCAGGAATGACATTCCAGGCGTCGCCACCATGTATCTGCGTCACGGAAACAACGGCGGATTCAAGCGGTGATACGTTACGGCTGGCGATGGTCTGCAGAGCAGTGACGATCTGAGCTGCTGCAACCACAGGGTCAGCACCTTCATGTGGCATGGCTCCATGAGCACCCTTGCCTGTGACTTCGATCTCAAATGTGCCAAACGCCGCCATCATGGCATCGTCACGCGCTACACATGTGCCCACATCAAGCGCTGGCCAATTGTGCAGGCCATAGATCGCGTCAACAGGAAAATCTGTGAACAGACCCTCACGAACCATTTCACGGCCGCCGCCCTCGTTTTCTTCTGCTGGCTGAAAGATGAAATGCACTGTGCCATCAAATTCGAGCTGACTGATTGCTTTCGCGGCGGCAAGAGCCATTGTTACATGCCCGTCGTGCCCACAGGCGTGCATCTTTCCTGTCGTCTGCGAGGCGTAGGTTACGCCGCTTTTCTCGACAATCGGCAATGCATCCATATCAGCACGGATACCAATGGAGCGCTTGGATGTACCACGCGTCAAACTACCAATGACACCCGTTCGGGCAAAGCCCGTCCTGACGGCAAAGCCCCATTGCACGAGCTTGTCAGCAATGAACCCGGCTGTACGATTTTCCTCAAAACCCAATTCAGGATGGCGGTGTAAATCATGCCGCCATGCAAGCGCTTCCGCGATATCAGCTTCTGACGGAAAAACAGCCATATGAATATTCCCTATGTGAGACATCTAACCGGGGCAGGTTCATGAACCTGCCCCGGAAACCTTTTATCCCGTTATACGCAATGTCAGATCCGCGACAATAACTGAGCCAAGATAAGTACCGATCATCACGCAGATGGCAACGATAACGATCTTCCAGCCCGAGCGGCGGGCGATCTCAAACTCGTTGCGGGTCAGTGCCAGACCGCCATAGGCAAGCGCAGGTGTCGCGAGTGCCAGGAAGTTCAGGTCAGCGACTTTGGCCACCACGTAATCAGCGCCCGGTACACCCGGAATGGTGATGATGATGGCAATCAGCGAAACCCATGCAACACTTGGCAGATAAAATGGCATGAAGCGGGCCAGCATCAAACCAAAGATGGACGCTGCATAAAGAATCGCCATGCCAGGCAGAGCCTGTACCGGTGTAACACCGGTGCCAATCCAGTTGGCAACCAACCCGAGAAAACAGGCGATTATCAGCAGCAGTGCATTTTCGACGATATCAATCTTACGCTCATCGGTCGTCTCAACGGACAGGGTCAGAGTGTCGATTTTGTTTTTCATAGAATCGGAAGTCATATTCTCGTCCCCTTATGCAGCATCGCGATATTCTTCAGGACGGCACTTCTTATAGAGCCATTCCGTCAAAGGCAGCGCCACGAACAAGCCGACATAGAGGCCCGTCGCATAAGTGAGAATATTGCTGGCTGCAGCCAAAGCCAGGATCAGATCCTTCTGTTCCGGAATTACACTGACCAATCCGCCAGTACAGGCGGCGAGCATGCTGCCTGAACCCACGCCGCATGACATGGCAAGCGCGCGGAAATCAAACAGTCCGAAACTGTGAACGATCGGCGGCAACAGCGCGAAAACGAATGTACCAATCAAAGTGCCGGTCGCATAAACGCCCATCACACCGGCACCTTCGGGACTATCAAGTCCATATTTATCGGCAATCAAAGCCAGATTTGGTTCACGATCGATAGAGTAGGTTGCGCCGACGGTTTCACGTCCCATACGCAGCACAAACACCGCTATCGGGAACGCCAACGCGATGGTGCCCAAATTACCAATTTCCTGCAATACCAGAGCAGGACCGGCAGCAATGATGTTTTCAATCTGCGGGCCAACCGTTGTGCCAAACTTGGCAATAAACGGCATAATGGCAATGGTGATCATTGTGCCGGAAAGCTTAACCGAATCCGATTTCAGGACTTTGCCGGTTACCTTAAGAATATTGGGATTAAAGACGACACCTAAAGCAAATGCGTAAAGCATAGGCAAAAAGATGACAGCACCAATACCGATGGATAATTTTTGGATGCCTATCAGTTCTGAAATAGAAATGATCAGCAGCACAAATGCATGCAACCAGATATGTCGCAAAGCAAATACGTTATTCCCCTTCACGCGGCTCTCCTTGTGGTTTCTTCATACGCGCTTTCGGGCAAGTATGATCAGTTTGCGCTCCAGCACCAGCCATCCCCGGAGGAACGCAGCGTTGCTTAGATGACAACGCTATGAAAGGTCAATGCGAAGCTGATCTCCGCAATGACATCATTAGCAATTCAGCCCGGATCTGAGACTACCGCTGGTTTGAAACCGAAATTCCGTCACACGCCGGCTTTACCATCACCCGCCATCCAAACCTTGGATGCCTTTTGCTGAACATCTGGTCGCTGCGTATCAAATCCCTTGCTCTGAAATAAGCTTCCGTTTTGCGCATAGGAATTCCCAGAAGCTTTCAGCGTGCTTTTGAAGCGGAGTATCGTGACGGTAGATGCGGATTTCAACGGTGAGATCCCAATAGGAATCCGTGGAAGCACGCGCCAGTTCTCCTTGTTGCACCTCATCATAAATAAGACTTTCGGGCAGCCACGCCATTCCCCAACCCGCCAGCGCCATTGCCTTCAGCCCGATGGAGATCGTGTTCTCATGCATCACCTGTCGTTTGAAATCGGGTCCAACGAAAAATTTTTGAGAAAGAGCCGCCCCGAAAAATGAAAAATCGCCGTAACTCAGATAAGGCAATGCCTCCCCGTTGGCGATTGCATGATCCAGCACTGGACCAATTTCTGAAGGGCGTGAAACAGGTATCAATCTGTCAGTACCCAACACGATTGATGGAAATTGCTGAGGATCAATGAGTATCGGCACAGACGGATGCGCATAGGTGAGAAAGAAGTCAACCTCACCTTCGGTGAGTGTGGCGATGTTATCTTCGAACCCTCCCCGATCCGGACTGAGCCGCGAGCGTATAGTGCCAATTTCCTCGTCGATCTGCTTGAGCCATTGCGGGAAGAAAGTAACCGTCAGTGTGTGTAGAGCCGAAAAGGTGATGACCGGGTTTTTGACTTCGCGATTTGGCTGGAACGCCTTGCGGGTGTTGTAAAACTGTCGAACCGTATCCTGCGCAATGGACAGAAAAGTCCTGCCTTCTTTCGTAAGTTCTGCGGGAAAAACCGCCCGATTGACAAGCGTCACCCCCAACCAGAGCTCAAGCTGCTTGATCCGCCGCGAGAATGCAGATTGCGTAACATGGCGTGTATCAGCGGCGCGCGAAAAGCTCGACGTATTTGCAAGCGCGATAAAGTCTTCAAGCCATTTCAGTTCCATTTTCGACCTGCCCCGCACTTTAAATTTCGGCTTTACAGCATCATTACAGAGGAATCTCTGAGCACGATATCGCCATCAAAACCTGTTATGCATTTTTTGCATAGTGATTGCAAAACATAGCATTGGCCTGCCAAATTCTTTTTACTTACCGTCCCCCTCAACAAAAAATGAAATGTCCGAGGGCGTGTTTTGGCTAGGGTAATTTATTTGAATGGAGCCTTCGTAGAAGAGAGCGAAGCGAAAGTTTCGGTTTTTGATCGCGGCTTTCTTTTTGGTGACGGCATTTATGAAGTCAGTGCGGTTCTCGACGGACGTCTAGTCGACAATGATCTGCATCTCGCACGCCTTGAACGTTCGGTGAAGGAGATAGGTATTCCGCTCCCTGCATCACTCGGTGACATTCGCGAGGCTCAAACAGAACTAATTCGCCGTAATGCTTTGCATGAAGGCGTCGTCTATATGCAGGTTACACGCGGCGAAGCCGAGCGCGACTTCGTTTACGCCGACAACATGAAGCCGAACTTCGTCATGCTGACACAGGCAAAAAATCTCGCGAATTCTCCTGCTGTGCTTCACGGCGTACGCGTCGATGTTGCCCCTGACACACGCTGGGCGCGCCGCGACATCAAAACCGTAATGCTTTTGGCGCAGGTGCTGGCCAAGAAGCAAGCCAAGACCAAGGGCTACCACGAGGTCTGGTTGATTGAGGATGGTTTCGTCACTGAAGGCGGCTCGTCAACTGCTTTCATTATCACCAACGAGAATGTGCTGATTACCCGCCCGAACTCGCATGCAATTTTACCGGGCTGCACTCGCCGGGCGGTTTTGCAAATTGCCAAAGAGCAGCACCTCAGCATCGAAGAACGTCTTTTCACAGTTGATGAGGCGAAGGGTGCAAAGGAAGCATTTCTGACCAGCGCTTCCAGCTTTGTAACGCCGATCATTGGCATCGAAGATCATACAATCGGAGACGGCAAGCCGGGGCCGATCACACGTCGTCTGCAGCAAGTCTATCTGGACCTCGCACGCACCGGGAGTGAGCCAGTTTTTCAACAGTAACCTTCAAACAAAGGATAAAAAGAGGGAAACATGACAATAAAAAAACTTTTCAAACAAACCGCTTACGGAGCACTTTTTGCAAGTGCCGCCGTCATAACTTATGCCAGCACAGCATCTGCCGCCACTGAGGGTTATGGCGACTGTCCGCTGATCGGCGAAAAAGGCACAGCGAAGATAGAACCGGCAGTAGCGGACCAGTTCACAGTCATCATCAATCTGCCTGCAGTCGGCCAGTTTAATGGCGACACGCCGGATACGATCAAAGACGGCTATGAATTCTGCATGGCGGTTAATGTTGCCCATCGTCTGGGCCTCGATAAAGTAAAACTGGTCAATGCTTCGTTTGACTCCATCGTAGCTGGGCAGAACAAGGACTATGACATCGCTCTGGCGCTGATTTCCGTTACAGAGCCACGAAAGAAAGTTGTAGACTTTTCTGCGCCTTACATGAATTCGGGCTACGGCGTCGCGGCGCGTGCCGATAAGCCTGTGACTGAAGCCGATATCAAAACGGTTAAGGTGGGTACACAAGCAGGAACAACACTCGTTCCTTTCGCACAAGACACGCTCAAAGTCGCAAGCCTTGACGTTTTTGACGATACCGCATCCATGTTTACCGCACTTGCGGCAGGCAAGGTCGATGCTGTCATGACCGATCTGTCGATCACGCTCGGTCAGGCACACAATTCCAACGGCAGGCTCGCTGTGGTGGGTAAATATGAATCGAGCGGTGAAACCGCTGGCATTTATCCAAAGGGTTCGCCGAATGGCAAAGTCATCGATCAGCTGATCGAAGACATGCACAAGGATGGTACGCTCAAGAAACTCGAGGAAGCTTACCTGCTACCGTCATGGGGTACATCTCCCGATAATATCCCACTCTGGAAGCCGTAAACTACCGATCTTTCGGGCTGCAGCTTGGCGTTAGGGCTGCAGCCCGGTCAATATTCAAATACGACCCTGGTCAAGTGAGGGTTTCCGCTTCGTACACCGCATATAGGGCATGTTTTGATCTGAATGAATCAGATGAGTGTTCTAACTGTTCGTTTTGACACGCATCCCGAAAGCCGTTTCTTACTCTTCGGGATGCATATCCGGCGGTGAATAAAGTGAGGCCCTGACCTGTTTCATCGAGAGTAAAGTCATGTCCCATCTGGCACCTGAAGCCAGCGCGCAACGCGCCCAACAATGGCGCGACCGCAACAAGGTCCACACCCATGGTGGGCGATCTCTGTTTGCTTTTGCCTTTTCGTTCCTCACCTTTCTGGCGATGGCACAAACCGCATATAGTGTTGCCAGTTACACAATAAGCCAGGGTTGGTCTTCAACACCGATTATTGCGGCCAGCTTGGCTATTCTTACTGCTCCGCTTGGCGTCCTTTGGTTTGCCTGGCGGGCCGTTCAACTCTCCAGCAAGGCCGGAAACAATACCGATATCTATCAGGGACGGGCATTCGGCGCTCAGGCATCAGATATATCCTGGCAAGCTATTTCCTATGCTGTGGCATTGCTGATCATCAGCGCGAGCGCATGGTTTCTCATCGCCAATGACGCTGCCGTCAGCCGCACGTTCTTCGACGTCAGTCTTATAGTGAAATCCTCTGGCACTGTGCTCAAGGCCTTTGGCACGAATATCATTATCTTCTTCATTGCGGCCTTGTTGATCCTCGTTTGGGCACTGGTCATAGCGATTGCCCGAACGCTGCCGGGTAAGGCTGGCAGACCTATCCGCGTGCTTGCAACATTCTATTGTGATCTTTTCCGTGGTTTGCCCGCTATCATAACCATCTATCTCATTGGGTTCGGCCTTCCACTGACAGGGCTGCCGATCATCAAGGATCTGTCTTCAATTTCCTATGCGATTATCGCGTTAACGCTGACCTACGGCGCCTATACGTCAGAGGTCTACCGGGCAGGCATTGAAAGCGTACACCCAAGCCAGATTGCGGCTGCCCGCTCGCTTGGCCTCTCTTATACACGCACAATGCGCTATGTCGTAATTCCACTTGCAGTGCGTGGGATCATCCCTCCACTTATGAACAACTGTATCAGCCTGCAAAAAGATACTGCATTGGTCGCCATCATCGGCACAATCGACGCCTTCAACCAGTCCAAGATCATCGCCAGCAACTATTTCAATCTCTCAGCCGTCACCACGGTGGCCATTCTGTTCATCCTGATCACCATCCCACAGGCGCGTTTCGTCGATCGTCTGATCGAACGGGATCGTCGGAAAACACGTTCGAGCCTGTGAGAAAGGACCAGACAAATGGCACTGATTGAAATTGATAAGGCTTATAAGCGTTATGGCGCACTGGAAGTGCTATCCGGCATTTCTCTCGACATCGAGGAACATCAGGTGGTTTGCCTGATTGGTCCCTCCGGATGCGGAAAATCTACTCTGCTGCGGTGCATCAATAGATTGGAAACGATCGATGAAGGTGAAATTCGTCTCCATGGTGACCGGGTCACGGGTCCGGGCGTCGATCTTGACTTGTTACGTCGCGAGATCGGCATCGTTTTTCAGGGATATAACCTGTTTCCTCATATGACTGTAATGGAAAATGTGACGCTGGCCCCGACTAAAGTTCTCGGCATGCCCCTCAAAGAAGCCGAGGAAAAGGGACTGGCATTGCTCGCCCGCATTGGCCTTGATCACAAGGCGAAGGAATATCCTGACCGTCTTTCCGGCGGTCAGCAGCAACGTGTGGCCATTGTACGTGCCCTGCTGATGGATCCGACACTTCTGCTTCTGGATGAAATTACCTCGGCACTTGATCCTGAACTTGTATCAGAAGTGCTTGATATCGTGCGTGATCTGGCCAAAAAAGGCATGACCATGGTGCTTGCCACCCATGAGATGGGCTTTGCCCGCGAGGTCGCAGACAAGGTCTGCTTTCTGCAAAGCGGTAAAGTCTATGAGGAAGGCCCACCTTCGCAGATTTTCGGCAATCCGCAGGGTGAACGTACGCAGACATTCCTCAAACGCATTATAGAAGCTGGACGCCTTTAGGAAAAGACGGGAACCGGAGACAAAAATGACTGATACGGCACGCGACTTCGGCATCGTTTGTGGCATTTTGCCGACAGGTGCAAACAACGCCATCACCGATGTTCCGGGCGTACGTGTTGGTCATCATACGTTGCGCGAGGGTGATATCAATACAGGCGTTACTGCTATCATCCCGCATGACGGGAACATGTATCGCCGAAAGGTGCTGGCTGCCTGCGATATTATCAATGGCTTCGGCAAAAGCACGGGTCTGTTGCAAATTGAGGAATTGGGAACTCTTGAAACTCCAATTCTCCTCACAAATACCTTCGGTGTGGGGACCTGCGCCAACGCATTGATCCGTGAAGCGATTGCGTTCAATCCCGATATTGGCCGCACGACAGCAACCGTCAATCCGGTTGTGCTTGAATGCAATGATGGGCCCCTCAGTGACATTCAGGCAATGGCGGTTACCGAAGAACATGCACATCTGGCGCTGCTCAATTCAGGCTCCTGTGTTGCTCAAGGCAACGTCGGAGCTGGGACAGGCATGACTTGTTTTGGTTTCAAGGGAGGCATTGGCACGTCTTCACGCCAGTTCGAACTAGATGGCAAATCGTATCATCTGGGCGTTTTGGCACTCACCAATTTTGGCCGTGCGGGTGATCTGGTTCTGCCGGATGGGCGTATGCCTTCCCCCAAAACCCAGCCTCAACCGGAAAAAGGCTCTGTCATTCTCGTTCTTGCGACCGATGTTCCGATGGAATATCGCCAGTTAAAACGTGTCACGCGCCGCTGTGGTGCTGGCCTGGCACGGCTTGGCGCTTTCTGGGGACATGGTAGCGGGGACATAGCTGTCGGGTTTTCAACAGCTGTATCGTTCGACCACGATGAACCAAACGATATCGTGAATTTCGCAGCGCTTAACGAAAACCGCATCGATATTCTTTTTCGTGCCGCAACCGAATCTACACAGGAGGCCGTGCTCAACTCTATGTGCGCAGCCGAGGCCATGCGCGGCCGCTCCGGCAGCCGCCGTTCACTCGCCGATTGGCTCCGTAACGCTCACAGCTGAGCAGTTACGCGAGCAGAGGTGAATGGATAGGGGGCCAATGCATGCGTTCAGCTCCAACATGGCCCAACATACCTTGCAGACTCTACTGAAATCGATGCGACCGGGCAGCCGTTCCTCATCCCAAAACCGGCCAAAACCGGTTTGCACTTTTGGGAGATACACTCGGGTTACTCCTCTTTCGCTTAACGTGACAGCAATCTAAAGATAAAGTCATGTGCGATGAAGTCGGAGGCTCGGACTTGACGCTACGTTATCAGATCGTTGCATTGGCAATCGTGCCGCTTATCGTGGCTATCCTCACCGTAACTGCCTTCATCACATGGCAGTCAGCAAAGCTTGTGCAAAGTAGCATTGCCACTTTTGAGCAAAACATGCTGAAGGCTAAGGAAACGGAGCTGCTGAACCTCACCAATCTCGCACTGTCATCCATTCAGAAAATCTATGAGGACGCCGGTCCTGATGATGCGGAAGCCATGGAAAAAGTGCGGGCGATCCTAACGTCGCTCGATTACGGCCGTGACGGCTATTTTTTCGTTTATGACTATGACGGCAACAACGTAGTTCATCCTCGCCAATTGTTTCGGCCGGGGCACAACTGGCTCAATCTCGTCGATCCGGATGGGGATCGCGTCATCGCCAATCTGATTGGCAAGGCAAAGGAAGGAGGTGGCCTGCATCAGTATAAATGGGAAAAGCCCTCCAGTGCCGAAATGGCTGATAAGCTATCCTTCGCTGTGGGGCTGGACAAATGGAAATGGATGCTCGGAACGGGCGTCTATCTCGATGATGTCTACGCACAAACCGCCGCAGCAAATGCGGATTTCCGAGCCAATATCCGCACAACATTCCTGATCGTTAGCCTAATTGCCGTCCCGGCAGTGATGCTCGTCTTCGCTACCTGCATGCTGCTCAACTTGCGGGAACGGCGAATGGCCGACACCAAACTGAAAGAGCTGGCACAACGCATCATCGATACACAGGAAGAAGAAAGAGCACGGCTGGCACGCGAACTGCATGACGGCATATCGCAGAACCTCGTAGGGGTACGCTATGCCATCGATCTTGCAAGTCGTCAGGTCGGAACAGCGAGTGGCGGAGCTCCACAGGCAATCGAAAAAGCAGCAGACGCCCTCAACGGAGCGATCAAGGAAGTGCGCCGTCTCTCACATGATCTGCGTCCGCGTATTCTCGATGACCTGGGGCTGACGATAGCTTTGAAAGCACTTTGCGAACATTTTTCAGAACGCACGGGCATAGAGACGCATTTTGAAGCAAGTGGCTTGAGCGAAATGGTGAAACCGGAACCAAGTACAGCGCTTTATCGGGTTGTGCAGGAAGCTCTTACCAATATTGAGCGGCATTCGGGTGCCAACCAGGTCGATATCCGGCTTCGCGGCCTGAAAGGCAAAATAACAATGACAATTACCGACAATGGCAACGGCTTCACCGCACGTGAGCTGAAGGATGGACTATCGGGACTGGGTTTGCGGAATATGCAAGAACGTATGGCACATTTTGGCGGTGTGCTCTTGGTTGAAACAGGCGTAAATGGTACGCAACTCACCGCACGGTTGCCGAAGTCGGTCACAGAAAAAAGGCTGGAATCAGGAGTCGCATGACGAACGAATGTAAAATTCGCGTATTGCTGGTCGATAATCATCCTCTGGTTCTGGACGGTTTGCGTGCGGTTCTTGAAACCTATGACGATATTGAAATAGTTGGCGCTGCTGCAAATGCCCGCACCGCCTTGGAGCTTGCGTCATCGGTTGGTCCCGATGTGGTGTTGATGGATATCAATATGCCGCTTCTCAATGGCATTGATGCGATCGAACTGTTCAAGAAGCAACTGCCCGGTATTCGTATCCTCATGTTGTCCATGCATGACAGTCGCGAATACATTTCCACGTCTATTATGCGTGGTGCATCAGGCTATGTTTTGAAAGATGTTTCAACAACAGAAATTGTCACGGCAATTCATGCTGTTGCATCTGGCGGCACATATTTCTCTTCGGGCGTTTCCGAAGCGCTCTTGGAAAGAGGCGAGAAAAAATCTGAAGGACTGTCGGCGCGCGAAGCCGATGTGCTGGTACTGGTCGCCGAAGGTGGCAGCAATCGTGAGATTGCGACCAGACTGGGGATTTCAGAAGCAACGGTTGAAACACATCGCAAGAATATCAAGAAGAAGCTCGGAATTGCCAGCACTGCTGGTCTCACACGCTATGTCATTGAAAACAGACTGAGCCTCTCGTCGCATTAGAGCGCGTTTTGATCTGATTGGACCAGATCGGCGCTCTAACTTCTTCTATTTTAAGCATAATCTTATCGATCCTCGTTTCACTCGGGTCGGATTATGCTCTAGTTCCCCCCAACGAACAATTTGCTTACCCACTAGTGGGTAGAGCTTTGTTGCTTTGATCTATAGTCGTCTTGCCGCGATGAATCCCCGGTCATAGTATCCTCCAAAACCGCTTGAGGAGGCGGAAAAGAAGGGGAGGAACGATGTCAGTTTTGCTGGCGTTGTCGCGCGCCATTGACGCGGCCAATAATTTCATCGGAAAGTCAGCATCCTGGTTGATACTTGTGGCGGTTCTTATAAGTGCCATCAATGCTGTCTCCCGCAAGCTTTTCAACATCAGTTCCAATGCATGGCTTGAAGCGCAGTGGTATCTGTTCTCTGCGGTTTTTCTGCTTGCCGCAGGCTACACGCTGCTGCACAGCGAGCACGTCAAAGTCGACCTTCTCTACAGTCGTTATTCACGACGAACCCAGTTGCTGGTCGAGATATTCGGTACGATTTTCTTTCTTCTGCCATTCTGCCTCATCACGATCTACCTCTCATGGCCAATCGTCGAGGCAAAGCTGGCCAGCAGCGAAACCTCCAATAATACAGGCGGGTTGGTGCTTTGGCCGGTCTGGATCCTGATTCCCATCGGCTTCGGTTTGCTGGCGCTGCAAGGCATATCCGAACTCATCAAGCGTATCGCCATACTCAAAGGGCAGATCCCCGATAAGGTCGCCGTTGAAGATGCCGAAGCGCAAGCGCTTTGAGAGGGATGGATATGATTGCATTTTTCACGGAAAATCTCGCTCCCCTTATGTTTCTCTCCCTGGTGGCCGTGCTCCTGTTGGGCTATCCGGTCGCTTTTGCCCTTGCCTTTGTTGGCTTCGTCTTCGGCTTTATCGGCATCGAACTGGGCCTGTTACCGGTCAATCTGTTCGGGGCAATTCCTGATCGCATCTTTGGGCAGATGTCGAACGAGACGTTGCTTGCCATTCCATTCTTCACCTTTATGGGGTTGATTTTGGAACGAAGCGGCATGGCAGAAGATTTGCTTGATACGATCGGGCAGCTTTTCGGACCTGTACGCGGGGGGCTCGCATTTGCTGTCATTATTGTTGGTGCGTTGCTTGCAGCAACGACCGGCGTGGTTGCAGCCTCTGTCATTTCCATGGGACTTATTTCCCTGCCGATCATGCTGCGTTATGGCTACGACCGGAAAGTCGCTGCCGGAACAATTGCGGCGTCCGGAACCTTGGCGCAGATCATCCCTCCCAGCCTTGTCCTCATTGTTCTCGCCGATCAGCTTGGACGCTCGGTAGGCGATATGTACAAAGGGGCACTCGTCCCGGGACTGATGCTTGTCGGCTTTTACTGTGCCTTCATCATCGGTATGTCGATCTTGCGACCCAATACTGTTCCCGCGTTACCAGTGCACGCACGGACGTTGAAGGGCTGGAAGCTCGTTCGGCGTGTCGTATTCTCATTAGTACCGCCGCTTGTGTTGATCTTTCTTGTTCTTGGAACAATCTTTATCGGTCTGGCAACGCCAACGGAAGGCGGCGCCATGGGAGCGGTCGGGGCGTTGCTTCTTGCTATCATTAATCGTCGCCTTAATCTGCCGATGCTGACTTCCGCTCTCTACGCAACAGCAAAACTGTCTTCATTCGTTATCTTCATTTTGCTCGGCGCACGTGTTTTCTCGCTTACATTTTATGGTGTTAACGGTCACGTGTGGGTTGAACACCTGATGACGTCAATTCCTGGCGGCGAAGTTGGATTTCTGATCGTTGCCAATCTGCTGGTGTTTTTTCTGGCATTCTTTCTCGACTACTTCGAGCTGGCCTTCATCATCATTCCACTTTTAGCACCTGTAGCAGATAGTCTTGGAATTGATCTTGTCTGGTTCGGCGTGATGCTGGCGGTTAACATGCAGACATCGTTCATGCATCCGCCATTTGGTTTTTCGTTATTCTATTTACGTTCTGTTGCACCGTCCCGACCATACAAGGACAAAGTAACGGGAGCGACAATCCAACCTGTTACATCCGGGCAGATTTATGTTGGCTCGATACCGTTTCTGATAATCCAGCTCGTCATGGTCGGGATCATCATAGGGTTTCCCGGCATCGTCACCCACTATAAGGGCAACCATAAACAGCTGGACCCGTCGACCATCCAGATCAATGTGCCGATGCCAGATGCAGGTGGAGGAAACCCATTTGGCGATGCACCAGCCCCATTTGGTGCGCCTGCGCCCTCTCCGGGTGAACCGTTGCCCGCACCATCATTCGGCACGCCCTCCCCGCCTTCGTTCGGCCAGGGTTCAAACCAACAGGAAAAACCGGATCAGTGACGGCGACGCTAAAGCAGCGGAGCCAAAAGCGTGAAGCGGTTTTGCGTAAGATAATGCTTAAAAACAAATAGTTACAGTAGTTCCAACGATCCAGTCTCAAATGGAACCGCTGTCACCACTGCACATAATCAAGAGTCTTAGAGGAGGAAAGACATGAAACAGGACTTAAACCGCCGAACATTTCTAACAAAAGGCGCTGCCATTGGCGCAGCCGCTGCAGCCAGTGGAGCGTCGCTTGCTACACCAGCCATAGCGCAAGAACTGCCAACGCTGCGCTGGCGCCTGACCTCAGGTTTTCCAAACAACCTGGATACTATTTATGGCGGCGCAGTTTATATGGCCAATGCCGTTTCAAAGATGACAGAAGGCAAGTTCCAGATCCAGGTGTTCCAGGCTGGAGAAATCGTACCAGGACCACAGGCAATCGACGCGGTGCAGGCGAATACTGTCGAAATGGCGCATACCTGTGGCTACTATTTTACCGGCAAGAATCCGGCTTTTGCCATCGGCACCGCGATCCCGTTCGGCATGAATACCCGCCTCCAGAATGCCTGGCTCTATCACGGCGGTGGCAATGAACTCTATAACGAGTTTCTGTCAGACTATGGCGTTGTGGGGATTGTTGGCGGTAACACAGCCGCGCAGATGGGCGGCTGGTATCGAAAAGAAATCAAAAGCCTCGCCGACCTCAAGGGACTCAAGATGCGCATCGCAGGCGTTGCCGGTGAAGTGATGTCACGTCTGGGCGTCGTACCACAGCAGTTGCCCGGCGGCGATATCTACCCATCACTCGAGCGCGGCACTATTGATGCAGCAGAATGGGTAGGGCCTTATGACGACGAAAAGCTCGGTTTCTATCAGATCGCGCCTTATTACTATTACCCTGCCTTCTGGGAAGGCGGCGCCTCCGTCCATTTCTTCATCAATAAGGAGCAATATGAAAGCCTGCCGGAACCTTACAAGGTAGCGCTCAATACGGCCGCCGAAGCAGCCACTCAGAACATGATCTCGCTTTATGACGTCAAGAACACAACTGCAATCCGGTCATTGGTATCGAAGGGGGTCAAACTTCAGCCGCTGCCGCGTGATGTGCTCGACGCCGCATACAAAGTGACTTTTGATCTCTACGCAGAGTACAACGAGAAAAATCCAGCATGGGCCAAAATCTATCCAAGCTGGAAGAAATTCCGTGACGAAGGCTTCGAGTGGTTCCGTGTCGCTGAATATACCTATGACAGCTATGTCTTTGCGCAGCAGGCCGCAGGCCGGTAATACAACTGCGATAAGCATCTTCAATGCCTGAACATGCAGCGGGGCCCTGTGGCCCCGTTTTCTTGCCATGATGCGGAAAATCTATTGTACCGTTTGCGAACTCAACAAAGATTACGCAACGCCATCCCAAGCACTTTAGTTTCAAAATTTCTTCATCGCGGCGTCATGCCACGTTCACATAAGCTGCATATTCAGCGCCCAACATAACCAGTAAGGGTTGCTTTGGTGTCTGGATTACGTCTGACGAATGTCAGTAAAAAATATGCTGAAACAACTGTTTTAGAAAATATTCATTTTGAAATTAATGAAGGCGAGTTTGTCGCTGTTCTTGGCCCTTCCGGCTGTGGCAAGACCACGTTGTTACGCCTGATCGCTGGTTTTGAAAGCAACAATAGCGGTCAGATCGAGATCAGAAATCAGATCGTTGCCAACGATGCCGGAACACTAGTTCAACCTGAACATCGCAATATCGGTATTGTTTTCCAGAACTACGCCCTGTGGCCACATATGTCGGTCGCTGAGAATGTCGGCTATGCTTTGAAAGTTGCAGGCATTGCAAAGACCGAGCGTCAGGCCCGTATCGCGCAGGCATTGGACAAGGTCAATTTGGGGCCGTTTGCCGAACGCCGCCCGGCTGATTTATCCGGCGGACAACGTCAGCGCGTTGCCCTTGCCCGCTGTCTCGCCGCCGGTTCCAGTATCGTTTTGCTCGATGAACCGCTCGCCAATCTCGACGTACATCTGCGCTCAACCATGGAAGACGAATTCCGGCGTTTCCATAAGGAAAGCGGCGCGACGCTACTTTATATCACCCATGATCAGTCGGAAGCGATGGCACTGGCTGACCGGATTGCGGTGATGGATAAAGGCCATATTCTGCAATATGCCTCACCGATCACGCTGTATCGTGAACCCGCAAATGCAACCGTTGCGACCTTCATCGGTAACGGCATGGTGCTGCCTATTGAAAATGTCCGCCTCAACGGCAATGGTCAGGCGAGTGGTGAATTTCTCGGCCATCAGGTAACGATGCGCTGTAGCGCTAATGAGCAGCCACGTGCCGAAGCGCAGGCGTGCGTACACCCACAGGATATCCGCATCAAGGATTATAATGCGGACGGCGCACCGGTACGTGTGACCAATCGTGTTTATCGCGGCGGCTTCTGGTCAATCACCGTCTCCCCGCATGATGCGCCTGAGCTGAGCATACAGGCCGAGGTGAATGATAATGCCGATTTCATTCCGGAAATCGGTCATTTGGCCTCAATTTCCTTTTCCGATCTCTGGTGCATTCCCGGTGCACAAAATGAGCAAAATTCCTCCCAGAACCAACAGAAGTTAAGCCTTACCTCCCAGGAGCAATTACAATGCGTCTAGTTCTCGCAACCGCTGCACTTCTCATGAGTTCTTCTGCACTTTATGCGCAGTCGACCCTTATGTTGTACACGTCCCAGTCGCCAGAAATTGCACAGCAGACTGTTGATGCCTTCATGGAAAAAAATCCCGACATTAAAGTCGAATGGATGCGCAACGGCACATCACAGCTGATGAATATTCTCACAGCCGAGCGGCAGGCCGGTGCAGTGAAGGCCGACGTATTGCTGGTTGCCGATGCTATTAATCTGGGCATTCTGAAAAAAGAGGGCCAGTTGCTCGCATGGCCTGAAGCCCCGGTAGAAAATATTGACTCTAAACTCTACGATCAGGATAAAACCTTTTTCGGAACCAAGCTCTCAACGACCGGCATTGTATATAATACGAAGACTTCCAAACCTGTGAAGGGCTGGGCTGAACTATTCGTGGATGAAAATGCTGGGCAGATCGCAGCTCCCAGCCCGCTTTATTCCGGCGCGGCACTCGTCCACATGCACAGCCAGTTGCAAGATCCGGCATGGGGCTGGAAGTATTATAACCGGCTCAATGAGCTGAACATTGTTCCTGAAGGCGGCAACGGCCCCGTTCTGAAGGCTGTTGCTGGCGGCCAGGTCAACTATGGCATCAATATCGATGCGGATGTTCTGCGCGCAAAAAAAGCCGGCTCTCCAGTTGAATTTATCTATCCGGAAGAAGGTTCAAGCTTCTTCTCAGAGCCGGTAGCCATCATGGCATCAACTTCCGTTCCGGAAGCCGCCAAGAAATTTGTCGCTTTCGTGCTTTCCGAAGATGGTCAGAAACTGGCGGCGCAGCAGGGTTACATTCCCGTACTGCCAAGCATCCCTTCCCCTGAAGGCATGCCTTCCGTTGAGGATGTAAAGCTAATGTCGCTCGATGTAGACAAAGCTGTCAAAGAAGATGCTGAAGCTCGTGAGAAATTCATCAATATTTTTGGTGGCTGAATTCAATGAATGCTCACACTAAGACACAGGAAATGCGCCAATCATGGTTGGCGCATTTTCCATCTTTACGCCTGTCGTCGCAAACAACTGTTCTGATCTTGCTGACCTTACTGGTGGTTCTGGTTTCTATAGCACCATTAATGCGACTGGTCGTGTCTGCGCTTTTAGATGATGGCAGCTTTGCTTTTGACCGTCTCAGCAAGCTATTCCTGCGCAGCCAGACCAGTGCTGCGATCATCAACACGCTGATTATCGCCGTTGCCGCAACAGCTTTCTCTCTGGTCGTCGGCACGATATTCGCGGTGCTGGTGATCCAGACCGATTTACGCGCCAAGTCCGCTGCAGTTTTCGCCTTTGTGCTGCCACTGATGATCCCGCCACAGGTGATTGCGATGGCTTGGTTGCAAGCCTTTTCTCCATCTAGCCCGATTTTTAATCTGCTCGGAATTTCTGTGGCACCGGGCGGCAAACATCCGCTTTATTCAATCGGCGGAATTGTTCTGGTACTTGGCATCTACAATGCGCCACTGGTTTATCTGGCTTTGCAGGGTAGTCTTAAACGCATTCCGGTTAACCTGACTGAGGCAGCCCGTGCTGCCGGCGCCAGCCGGATACGTGTTTTGCTTACCATTATCCTGCCACTTGCCCGAGGCGGGCTGATTGCTGCAGCCTGTTTGTCTTTCGTATCTGCGATCAGCAATTTCGGTATTCAGGCAATGCTCGGAATACCGGCACGAGTTCCCACGCTGATCACCCAGATCTATCAGCAGATCAACAATATTGGACCCAACGCACTGCCGAACATGGCAGCTCTGTCACTCGTGCTGGCAGCACTGACCATTGCCGCCATTGTGCTGGCAAATTTCGGTATGAACCGTGGTGACAGCCGCGTTGACATGGGCGGTCGTGGTTTCAATATGCCGCTGGGTAGATATGAGCGTCCAATTTCGGCGATTGTCTGGCTTTATCTCATTATCAGCATGGTTCTGCCTTTCAGTGCGCTTTTACAAACCTCGCTGGTGCCAGCCTATGGTATGGCGCTGACGACTGAAACATTCACACTCAAAAATTACACTTCCGCACTGTTCAGTCATGCCTCTTTGCGCGATGCATTCCTGACCTCACTGTGGCTGACCACAATTGCGGTGATATTCCTGACCATCTGCGCCTTGTTCATGGGTTATTTTCTGACATGGAAGCGCGGCAAACTAGTGCGCTTCCTGCATATCGGTGCTGAACTGACCTATACATTGCCCGGCGTTACATTGGGTGTGGCGATGATATTGTTGTTTCTCAGACCTGTACCGGTTATCGATATCTCGATTTACGGAACCCCATGGATTATTCTGGCCGCTTACATTTCCGGCTTCTTTGCTGTGGCCTTGCGACCTGTCTTGTCGGGCTACCAGCAGATTGACCGCTCGCTGGAAGAAGCCGCTCAGATATCCGGTGCAGGTTTCTTACGCCGAATGAAGGATATTATCTGGCCGATCATTGCACCAGTTTCCATTGCTAGTGCGATCATCGTATTTATGAGCGCGATAAATGAAATACAGACATCGATCCTGCTCATCTCGTCCAGCACACGGACAATCGGCCCGATGATCATCTTCCTTGAAGAAGGTGGTGCGTCGACCCTTGCTGCAGCCGTCGGCTGTCTGATGATCTTCGGCATTCTGATTTTGATGTTGCTATCGGTTGTATTCTCGCGTTGGTTGCCCAAAGGAGTTCTGCCATGGCAATTTTAACCTGCGTCAGCGGCCTCAACGGCAAATTACCGGCAGCATTTCTGCTCGATATTAAGGGTAAACGGATTTTACTCGATATCGGTGAAGGCCCGGAACCTGGCGTGCGTCCTGATTTTTCAGGTGTCGACTATGTTGATGCCATTTTCCTGTCGCATGGGCATATCGACCATGTGGGTGCAATTGATCTTTGGGAAAATTTAGGCAAGCCGCCAGTCTATGCCAGTGCCGAAACTTTCTCCGCTTTATCTGTCATGGGGTTACCGCTGCCGGAACATGCCCGTCATCTTCTGCCGCTGATGGGCCGCGCCCACATTCTTGATCTGGATGTCACGCTCGGGCGCTCCGGCCATGCCATCGGTGGGCAATGGATACATTTTGAGAACGATGGCGGTGTGATTTATATGGCCGACTGGAGTAGGGAATCCACCGTTCTCGCTTTTGACAATCCGCCACCGGCAAAAATCGTGCAGACGGATATTTCCTATCTCGACCGCGATCAGCCACTATGCGAACAGTTTGAAATTCTCACAGACCTTGCAAAACCCGGCACAATTTTCCCGGTTCCGATTATGGCACGCGGCACTGAAATGGCATTACGCCTGCATGAAGCCGGTGTGAAGGTTTCGATCTGTATGCAGATCCGACAGGAAATGCTGGTCTTATCTACCGATGAAACCGACGCAGTCCTGCCTTCGACAAAAGCGCAGATCAAGGCCGTGTTGCCGCAACTGACCATTGTTCAAACGCCGGAAAGTGCGGATGATGATGCGGTAATTATTTTGGCCGACAGCGAAAAATCAAATAATCTGTTGCAGGATTTCAGTGATGATAACAGCAGACCGTGGAAATTTGTCTTCACCGGCCATATTGCTCCGAACAGCCGCGCCAATAAGCTGATTGCCTCAGGCAAAGGTTCTCGCACCAGCTGGAATGTGCATCCGCGCGTCAGCGATCATGGCTGGCTGCGTGCAATCACAAAAGCCGACATCATGGTTCCGGCCTTTGGCAATTTGGCTGATGCCCCCAAATTAAACAACGGCCTCGACGCCTACTGGAATGTAAACCGTATCATTGATGTTAGTGATACGCGGGATAAAAAGAGTAATGATGAACATTGAAGAAACGCCAAAAGAACGCGCCGAAAATGACGATGCCATTCTGGTGCCGGTTCACACGCTGACACTTGAGAATGGCAGAACATGCACGCTTTATGTCGGCAATCTGACCGGCGCTTCTGATCCCCAAACTATGCTCGCTGAAAATGTAACCTCCTCTTTGAATGTTTCACTCAATATTCATGTGCCGGAAGTACAACTGCCCGATGGTATTCATGTGCGACGGGCGAAAGTCGGGCTTATCGACGGTGAAGGTAACAATGTAGCGCATTTGGCCGCGGCAGTGCTGGCTCTTGATGGGCTGGTAACACAGGCGAGTCCGGGCAAACCTTATTATCCGGCTCACCGTGCGGGCAATGTGCTGGTCAATTGCCGTGGCGGTCGTTCCCGTTCAGTTGCGGTGCTCGCCCTCTACCTGCATTTGAAAGACCCAACCGCTTTTCCCGATTTCGAGAAGGCCGTAAGCCATATCCGTGTCTTGCGCGACAATGGTGATCACTATCCTCTGCCGCCAATGATGGCTCTGGCTGATGAATTGCTCGCGACAGGGAGCTTGCAGAAGCTGCTGAGCTAAACAGATGGTTGCGTCGGCAAAGCGGTTACGATGGGCGGACAGGCGTTGATCCGGCGCAGCACTTGGGTGAAGGCGATATCGGTGGCGCAATCCAAAACGTGGATTGACCGCAGACAGCCATTGGTGGGCATGGTTCCCTACTCTCTGGGGCGCCCTTCGAACCAATAACCGATGGCTGTTATCCTATTCTTGTCGAAACCTTTTTCATCACGAAAATGAGCGCGTGCATCTGCGACCTGATTGGCTTCACCAGCAATCCAGATATAACCCTCACCTTCGGGCAACACGACATTCTTAGCGATCTGCGATAGCGGTGCGGCGGCCGGACCGCCATGCGTATCACTGTGCCACGTGATAAGACTTGAATGCTCGTGTTCCAGATCGCGTTGCATATCCCGCATGTCGGGCAGGCAAATATGGGAATGGATCACGACGGATCGCGGCGATGTTTCAATAATCCGCCCTGCTGCGGGCAATCCGGTAATGTCTGCGAGTAAGAGAACCCAAGACACACCGTCAGGTGGTTGGTAACGTCCCTCTGGGCCGGTAAATTCAATCAGTGAGCCTATCAAAGCACTTGATGCCCAGTCCGCCGCAATCCCACCATCATGCATGATGATATCTACGGTCATTTGAAGTGCCTGAGCATCCCAGTACCGCACTGTATACGGTCGAGTGGTGTAGGTATGCCCAATTGGGAAAACAAACCGTATCCATTCGTCTGCAATACCGAGCGACTTGAACCCGGCCAATCCATCCCCACCAAACACAAGTCTGATGATCGATGATGAGATCCACTTCTTTCCGATAATTCTGGCGACAAAAGGGTTGTCCAGCTTTCTAGCCATGCGATTTTTTCCACATCATAGTCAAGAAATACGGACCTCCAATGAGCGCTGAAAGCAAACCAGCCGGCACTTGCCATGGGAAAATTATAATCCGCCCGAGCAAGTCGGCGGCGACAAGAATGATTGCTCCAAAAAGGGCTGCGGCGTATAATTGAGACATAGTTTTCCGGAAGCCCGCAGCCCGTGCAATGTGGGGAGCCATCAGCCCAATAAAACTTAACGGTCCAACTACAATAGTAGCAGCTGCAGTCATTAAGGAGGCGGCCAGGATGATCAGCCCTCGCGCGCCTTTTACATCAAGGCCCATTGAGCGAGCTGTGCTTTCACCCAGTGGAAGAAGTGTGAGCCAACGACCGAACAATGGCAGAATGAGCAATGCCACCGCTGCCACGACTAAAACCGATGTAGCTGTGGGCCAGTCGGCGCGATAGGTCGAGCCAGACATCCATGTAAGCAAAAGCGTGCGCGCCGATCCTCCACCTGCAATCAGGAACTCCGATATCGCGCCAAGCAAAGTTCCAAGCGCTACACCAAACAGGATTGTTCTCTGAGGCGAGTATCCAAATCTGTTGTTCAACAGCAGTACAAAGCCGGTCGTACCTAATGCGCCAATCGCTGCCGCAGCGATCACCGAAGCAGGTTGGTATAATGGCAACAGCAAGACCAGCGTTATTACTCCAAGGCTCGCACCCGATGAAATTCCCAGAACTTCAGGACTGGCCATGGAGTTGCCGAACATTCGCTGAACAAACACGCCTGCCAAACCCAGAAGCAGCCCCGCACCCAGCGACGAGATGATCCGTGGGGCTCGCCACCGACCAATGAAGTCGAGGTGTTCTGCCCCCTGAAAAGCCCATCCATGTTCCCCACGCCCCATGCAGGCCGAAAAGAAGATCAGAAGAAGCAATATCAGCAACAACCCCACCAACTTGACTGCAGGGTTTGAAAGTTCACGCCACTTGATGAGCCGCTCATGCTGAGGGCGAGCAGATATTGTATTGGCTCGCCCAAGCAAAAGCAGAAGAAGCGGCGCGCCTAACATGGCGGTGGCGACACCGGTTGGTACAACTGCACTGCTCATCGGGATCGCCTGAACCAGTTGATCGGCAAGCCACAATATTGCTGAGCCAAGCATTGCTGAACCAATTAATCGCTCTCTGAGACGCCGTGCACCTGCCAGTCGAGCAAGTGCAGGAGCAGCCAGACCAATAAATGCTATGACCCCAATTGCTGAAACAATGCTTGCTGCCAACATAAGCGGAACGAGCAAGATAAGAGGCCTTACCCAGGCACCTCGCAAGCCCAATCCCAAAGCGCTTTCCTCGCCAATCTCCATGAGACTAAGGGGCCGTAAAAATGCCAAAGCGATCACCAACGCAAGCGCAAGTCTGCTACCGAGAAACTGAACCTGATGCCATCCATCCTGTTCAAGCCGGCCCGATTGCCAGACAAAAAGCTCGGACAGGAACTCATGATTGAAGAGCGTTGTAATAGCCGCCAGCGAGCCAAGCGTCATATTGACGACAAGACCTGCCATGATCAACGATATTGAGGAGAGGCCGTCCCTCCCGGCGATTATAAAAACGAGGCAGGCAGAAAAAAGGGATCCGGCGATCGCAATGCTCTCGCGGCTATATTCAAGGGATCCGGGCCACCAGAGCATGGATAGGACAAGAGCCAATTGTGCGCCGGTAGAAACGCCTAAAGTGGTCGGCTCAGCCAATGGATTTTGTAAAACTTGCTGGAAAATACATCCCGATAGCCCAAGGGCTGCACCTGCCAGAATGCTCACTGCGATACGCGGCAGATAAGCATAGGAAAACAGGATTGCCGGAATCTCAGATGCATGATCGTTTTTGAGGGCTGAATACCATTGCTCGTATGGCAGCACCTGATTCAAACTGATAAAGCTGAGAATTGCTGCAAAAAGCGAGAGCCCAATCGTCAGTTTTAATATTGCACCACGCTGAAATCCAACCCCTGCTGCGCTTCGCATTTCAAATACGCCCATTCTGATCAGGCTTGATACCTGCCACGAGCTGCTCAGACAGTTTTACAGCCGTGGAAAGAGCGCCATACATCGGGATATTCGGGAGTAACACCACTTCTTGTTGTTGCACTGCCGGGATGGCGTTCCAGATTGCACTGGACTCTAGCTTACGAAGCGTTACGCGCGTAACGTCGCCATCTCCAAGGATGTATAATCGCGTGCCTTTTAGCGCAGCAAGTCGCTCTATTCCGACATAAGCAAAGCCATTGTCGTTCGAGGGACCGCGCCAGCCATTCTTAAGGCCAACATGCTCAAGTACATTTCCTGGAAAGCTTCCAGGACCGAATACATTTGCGAAACGAGCATTGTTATGAAGATATATGCATACCGCGTCGCGCCGATCTGTGGAACGCAGCATGTCTTTCGTGCGTTTTAAACCACTCACCAGTGATGTTAGCCGATCAGATGTGGCTGAGGAGGGAAGCCTTCTTGAAATCTTCACAGCAAAATCGACACAGCGCTGCATTTGATCCCGGCGCCCGCCGTGAAGATCCGAAACCTCAGTTGGTGCGATCTTCATCAGCTGCGACTGTATCAGGTGGGTATAGTTGCTCGTATAAATCAGACTGGGTTTGAGTATTTCGATGAGTTCAAGATTGGGCTCCCACGGTGGCCCCAGATCCAGAACCTCCTGCGCAGCCAGTGTATCTCCAAAATAACTCTGGAACCGGGCTTTCTCCGTGATGGCCAAAGGCTGGATACCCAGAGAAAAAAGAGTCTCAGCCGACGCCCAGTCGAGCGCAATGACTCTCTCACGTGTGATCGCCTCAGCAGCCGCTCTCGAACTGAGAAGCAGAGTGGCAATCGTGCTCAGAACTATACGCCTGTTGAGAAGCATATCAAAAATTTACCCAATGCCGACGGAAACTGACGGCGAAAAATTCGCCGCCATTTTGGTGTGGGACCATCCTCACCACTTATACTGAAGTGTACCGACAACACTGCGCCCTTCGCCAACATTACAGGCGAGCGTGAAGAAACAGCTCGAAACATAATATTTATCAAAGAGGTTAGTGAAGTTGACTTTGGCCGTCAGGCCTTCGAGCTCAGGATTTTTCTTGCCAAAATCGTAGCGCAGAGCGGCATCAACCAACGTGTAGGACGGTGTTTTGAAAGTATTAAGAGCGTCACCCCACGACGATCCGGTATATCTTACCCCTCCGGAAACTCCCAATCCTTCGAGAACTCCGGACTGTACTTCATAGTCGAGCCATGCCGAGGCCATGTGATTGGGTACGCGAATGAGCTGCTTGCCTTCAGTCGCATAACTGCCTTCGGCAGTGGCTTTGGTGACTTTCGAGTCAAGGTAGGTGTAAGCGCTGATCAGGCTAAGGCCGTCACTGAGTTGAGCGGTTGCTTCAAATTCAAAGCCCCGCGAACGAACTTCGCCAATCTGCGCTGACTTGGTCAGATCGTCCGGATCTGCGGTTGTGACGTTTGTACGAGTGAGATCAAATGCGGAGACTGTAAAGAACCCATCCCAACCCTCGGGCTGATACTTGACGCCAACTTCATACTGTCGGTTTTTCTCCGGTTCAAAAGCAGTGCCGAACCTATCTTCGCCAACGACGGGATTGAACGATTCCGAATAGCTGATGTAGGGAGCAATCCCATTGTCAAAGAGATAGGTAAGTCCTGCCCGACCCGTAAGCGCATTCCAGCTGCTGTCCTGCAGTGCTGTGGCAGACTTCGGCCGAGACGAGGTGCCAGTGTCGCCATCCCAGAGATCGTCAACCTTGGCGTTGATCCAATCCTGTCGCAAACCCACAGTCAGACGCCACTTGTCATAGGCTATCTGGTCTTGCGCATAGAGACCGTACTGACTGGTCGTTGTGCGACCATTCACCCAAGAGTTCCAAGACGAAAAGTCTATTGGGCTTCCATATTGCGGCGAGAAGATATTCTCAATGCGGGGCCCGGTACCCCATTTTTCATCACGGGTCGCCCGGCTCCAGGCATAATCAAATCCGAACAACGCATTGTGTTCAAATGGACCCGTTTCTGCTTTCACATTGAACTGATTGTCTAAACCCACAGTGTCGCCAAAAGCGTGTCGGAACTGCCAGTTGCGTGCAATGGCCGTCGCACCACCCGTGACGTCGCTATAGAGAAGCCCACTATTCCTCGCCAGATAGTTTTCCTGATTTTCGAAATTGGAATATCGGAAATTCTGCTTGAAAGAGATGTTGCTGTTGATCTGATGCGAGAATTCATAACCAAAACTCGCCTTTTCCTGCGTTTCCGCGTCAAATCCGGGTTCACCAAGAAACCGATGCATTGGCATCCGACCAAAAGAGCTCGATCCGTTGACCGCCGCCCAAGGGAAATTAGTGACTGCCAATGCTTTGTTACGCTGATACGAGCCAAAAAACGTCAATTGTGTTTCTTCATCGCGTTTAAACGTGATGCTTGGCGCAATCAGCAACCGATCGTCGTCTGTATAATCGACAGTACCGTCAGCGAGACGACCCAATGCCACGAACCGACCCAGGACGGTCTTTTCGTCATTCAACGGACCGCTCACGTCGACCGCAACCTGCTTGTGATTGTTTGTCCCTATCGATGTCTGAACTTCGCCACGCGCAAAGTCAGTTGGCCGCTTCGTAACCAGATTAATCATTCCCCCCGGTTGGTTCTGTCCGTATAGAACCGAGACCGGACCTTTCAGGACTTCAACACGCTCAACCGCAAAGGGCTCGGTCGCCATTATACCGAAATAACTGAACGGCGTTTCGCGGAGGCCATCGGTATAGGTGTTTATGTACTGTCCTCGGATAAAAATATTATCGGCAGCGACAACTGCACCACCATAATCAGATCGAACGCCCGCCGTGTAGCGCACAGCTTCGTCCAAACGGTTAACATCCTGCACGTCCATTCTGTCGCGCGTGATCACCGATATTGATTGCGGGGTTTCGATCAATGGCGTGTCAGTTTTGGTCGCTGTCGAGCTTTGCGTCGCAACTATACCGTCAACTGGTCCCCAAGCACTTTGTGAATTTCCTTCAACTGTAATTGTATTCAGAACTGTCGTGCCGTCTGCAGAGATTGCAGCGCCATTCGATGCAGATGCTGATGGATCGAAAATCTGAACGGTCGTAGCATTGCTGAAGCGATACGTCAGACCTGTACCGGTTAACAACATCGAAAGAGCTGCTTCGGCGGTCATAGTGCCCCGCACAGCGCGACCCGATGCAGTAATGGCCTGGTTTTCGCGAAACACAACCGACAGGCCTGCAACCCGACCAATATCATTGACTGCCTGTGTAACGGGCTTGGCGGGAATGTTGAAACTGATCTGACGTTGGGCTGACTGCTGTTGAGCTTGCGCAATAGTAATTGAGACACTGCTTGTCGCTGCCAACAGTGCTGCTGCCAAAACAAAGCTTACCCTACGAACCCCGTACACCATCATTTCCGCCTGCCCTTCTCACGCTTGAACATTTTCGAGCGCGGATGGCAGTCAATGCCAGCCTCATCCGTGCTTCTGATACGTTCACGGATGAGACGGTCAATCACTGAACCCCGGATTCATATTTTTTCCAGAGAACGCCTTTTTATTTGGCCATCGGAATTTCAAGGGCGGAGAATGGTCAATCGACCAGCGATCGTGTTTATCCGAAAACCGACACTTGCCTGAAGCGAGGCAAGTGCAGCATCCGGTTCAGACAAGACAAAGCTTCCGGTTACAAGCTCATCAGCAAGTTTTGACGTCGCGATGACAACACGACCCTTACGATAACGCTCAATTTCCCGAACGACGTCTGATAAGCGGGCTCGGTAAAAGACAAATCGCCCGTCACGCCAGGCGAGCGCATCAGATACATCAACCATGCGGACCGGATCTATTCCCGCTGCACCAAAATGAACCTGCTGGCCGGGATCGAGAACAGCTGTGTCAGTCTGGTTCGCCATGCTTACAGCTACTCGGCCGTGCTCCAGTGTCACTGAAGCTCCATCCTCGCTGAGCCTGACGTCAAAGCGCGTACCCAGCACACGAACTTCCCCGCTTGCAGCTTCCACTATGAAAGGGATCGTTGAAGGAACGACGCTAAAGAAAGCCCCTCCCCGTATCAGTTTTACCCGTCGTTCATTCTGTGCATATTCACTAGACAACGCACTATCGGCGTCCAACTCAATCGTTGATCCATCTTCCATTGTAATCGTACGACGTTCAGCCCGGACCGTCGTATAGTCGGCAGTAAGATCCTCAAGCAGGCCGGGGCGCTCCAGCCATACCCCGCCCGCCAGCAACAACAGGAGGATCACACTCAGCGTTGACAAACGGCGAAATGTCTTTGTTTGTTTCTTCGTCCGGTCCATCGCCCGGAGATAAACGGAAAGCTCTTCGGCTTCCCTTGCAGCAAGTATTTCTCCCGGACGCTCCGTTGCATGCCATGTGCTTTCAACAGCCTGATACGCTTTATAATGGGCGGGATCGGATCGGAGCCAGTTTTCAAATTCTGCTTGCTTAGCGGCCGATGGTGAGTCAAGCAGAGCCACAAACCACTCCCTCGCGGCTTTTCGGATTGCGGCCTCGGCAGTGTTTGGTGGCAAATGGTCGTTAAAACTCATAGGCTCCTGTAAACCTGACTTGACGAAAACCGCAAAAACACGCGCTTCTTTGTTTACTGTAATCCGCGTGGATCGTTAAGCGATCTTATCACAGGCTGCAACCGCTCTTGCCATATGCTTCGCAACGGCACGCTGCGAAATGCCCAGTACAGCAGCTATTTCGGAAAAGCTTCTGCCGTGAACGCGGTTAAGCAGGAAGATATGCCGTGTCTGCTTTGGAAGAGTTGCCAGCATTTCGTCAATGCTGCAGAGTTCTTGTCGGACTGCCAGTATCTCGAGAGGGGTAGCCGGATCGGCAGCATATTGCTCTGGCAATACGCCACTTACGAATTTCGCGCGGCTGCGTTCAGAGCGTGCATGGTCAATTGCTGCATTTCGAGCGCACCGCGTCAGATAGGCCGACTGATTGCCCTTACGTTCTGTCGCCTTCTCCCAGATACGCAGAAAAATGTCGTGAACCAAATCGCATGCGGTTGCACGACATCCCACCCGCCGACATATCTGTCGCTCAAGCCTGTCATGTTCAGCAACGTATAGCGCTGCAATTTCGTCCGTTCTTGCGGTCATAAGGAAACAGATTTCACTTCTGGCGATCACAATTGATCGGCTGTGTATTTCCTACGAGCAGCCAAATTACCTTGCAAGCATAGATATTTAGATGATTTCCAAGTGGCCTAACCACCCAAAATCATAAAGTTGTGCTTTAATGTCATGTTTTTCGGTCATATTCAGCGCCAGGCGCATCTTCAAGAAGGCTCCCCTGCACAGATAATCGTCGTTGATTTCCTCAAAACGTTGCCAAATGACAACACTCTCGCAGAGACGCTCATGGCGTGAAGCGTATCACTTCGCCTCGATTCGCCAATGTGGAACTCAAAGCTTAAAGCGTTCGGGCTGCATCAGAGGAGAGCATCATTTTCCTCAAAGAGCTCAGTTTTGTTCCGGCCAAGCGATTTGGCCTTGTAAAGCGCCTTGTCTGCATTCTCCCAGAATATATCGAGTTCTGTGCGCTCTTTCATGTAACCCGAATAAATACCGATACTCACCGTAAACGGAACAGGTATGCCGTTGTGACTAAAAGGCCTTGCGGCAAGGTTTGTTCGAAAAATCTCGCACAGGTCTGCACTTGAACCGGATGGTAGCCCTGGAGCAAGGATCATGAATTCCTCACCGCCCACTCTTGCGATCATGTCATTTTCCTTGAAGGTTTCTTTGAGCACCTTCGCGCAATGCTTGAGGGCAGCATCGCCGGCAGAATGACCATATGTGTCATTTATCGACTTGAAATGGTCAATGTCGATCATGATAACCGACATCAGGCTGGTTTTTTTTGTTCCCGGCATAGAACCTGAGAATGTTTCAATGCTCCATCTGTTCAGAAGACCCGTCAGAGGATCACGCAACGCTATTTCCCGCAGGTTGTTCACACTACGCTCGTAAGCGATCAATAAGGAAAACGCTCCACTCGCGCTAATGTGGATGGCCGCAGCAATGAGATTAAGTTGCAAAAAGATATCTATGGGTAACAAGGAGTCCATGGAGGGATCGAATATCCATCCTTGTAAAGTACGTAAAAATGAAGACGGAACGAGCATCGCATAACTAATGCATAAGCCCCACCTTGATTTTAGATCTTCCTTTTCGAAGACAATAGTCCAGATAATTGCGAGGATCTGCATCGCAATCAACAGATTGATGACACCGAATACGGGGCCATTACCCAACAAGGGTCTCAATAGGAAGGCGCAAGACGCTGCCAGAGGAATTAAGGTTATAACCTTCAACGGCACAGAATGGCTAAAAAATACGCGGATTGCGATCCAGCGGAAACTCAATCCTACAAAAAGCAGCAAATTTGGCAGGATAATGCTGTTGGCGCTTCCACCCATTTCTTGAGAAAACATAAAAAAGGCAACAGCAAGAACGATATTTGAAGCCACCATATAAAGCCAGTAAGTGCGATCCTTTGCTCCAAGCCCCGCGAATGAAAAAGCGATGGCGAAAACCACGAGCAAAAGAGCGTTGATCGTAAACATTGTCTGCTGATCCAAATTCATTGTGGCAAACATATTTAAGATTCCCGAAAACTCACTGCTCTAATACCGTTATAAATGAGAACTTATCCAAGAATTATCTTTGGCCCTTACCTATCGTGTAACGCGGCACCGCGTTTTTGCCAAATAATGACTAAAGTTCCTCCAAGACATCCCCGAATGCTTCAATGTCCCTTAGTCGTTTGCGGCCCGCAACACCGGCTTTTTCAATGGCTCGCGTCGCCAGTAGATGGCAAAGCCCCATCACGGCAACATGGTTGAACAGCGGCCCCGGCGCGAGGGTTTGACAATAAAAATGCCACTGTGCTGACGAACGCAATGGGGCACCTTCGTCAGTAATATAGAGTAGCTTTGCGCCCCGTTTTTCGATCACCGAAAGGATGTCGTCCATCTTTGCAACCCGTCGGCGAAGCGCAAAAACAATCACAAGATCATTCGGTGCGATTGCAGCTATATACTCGGCCAATGTTTGTCCCGGGCCAGGAACTGCAACAATATTGTCGACAACTTGCATCATTTGCCATTGCAGGTATGAGGCAAAGGGCTGACTGCTGCGAAAACCCATAACCCAGGTCTTGCGGGTTGTTAACAGTATTTCAATTACGGCATCAATCTGAGCATCGCGAATAGACAGAAACGTTTTTTCAAGGTTCGCTATCCCCTGACCAATATGTGCTGCAAGAGATTGTCCTTCGGCTTGATCTGTCACGCTGGACAGAAAAAGGCGTGAGCCGGTCTGCTTTTCTTCCCGCGCATGTCTTCTGGATTCTTCATAAGACTCATAACCCAAACGGCGAACAAATCGGGTGACCGTCGCATTGGATACATGAGCGAGAGATGCAAGTTCGGAAGCTGAATAACTTGCAAGTTCGCCCGGAAAGTCACAGACGAAATCGCCCAGTCTCTTCTCCGCTGGAGGCAGATCCTTGAGTACATCTCTCACGCGCGAGAGGAATGATCGTGGGGCAGCATTCATGAGTGCAAGTTGAAATCCAGTTTTCAGATTGCCTGAATTATTAGCAGATTTTCAAGGAGAGTGCATTCTTTTTGATCAAACGCTGGCACGGCTATCCATTTGATTTCAAATAATAAAAAAATTGTTGTCAAAATTGATTTTCCTGTGCTTCAATATGAAAAAATAATTTCATACGGCTGAACAAAGGAGTTAGACCGTTATGGCAGGGGAACAAATGATACAATCTGGCGCAACGTCGCCAGCAAACCGGCAGATGGAGGAGGCCCTCGGGACGATTGGTGTCACGGGTGCCCACAAGCAAATTCTGCTACTCGTTTTGATTGGATGTCTCTTCGATAGCTTCGAACAAAACACCATTGGCCTGGTTGGGCCAATCCTACGGGAACAATGGGGTCTGTCGGGAACAGATATCGGCTTTCTGAACACAATCACATTTGCAAGCGCTGCTGCGGGTCGTCTGTTGTCCGGTATTCTCGGAGATCGTTATGGCCGACGTGTGATGCTCAGCATCAATCTGCTGCTATTTACTCTGGGCTCAGCCTTGTGTGCTCTCGCGCCAAGCTTCGGATGGATGTGCGTGGCGCGTGCGATTGTGGGCTTTGGTGTAGGCGGAGAAATTTCAACAGCGGTGACAATGTTGGCCGAATTCTGCTCACCGAAATTTCGTGGAACAGCTGCAGGACTTGTCAATGTCGGCGCTGGAGGGTTTGGGAACTTCCTCGCTCCCGCGTTCGGCCTACTGGTATTCACACTATTCCCTGGGGAAAACAGCTGGCGTTGGCTGTTCGCTGTTCTTGCAATTCCTGCTTTCCTCGTGGTTTTTTTCCGACGCTATGTTCCTGAAACTCCGCGATTTCTGGCCTCGCAAGGCAAGATCGAGGAAGCCAACAAAGTACTTTCAATTTTGGCGTCGGGCACATTGAGGCCCAGGAATCTGAAAGTGAAAGAATATCTTTCTACGCAGGAAGCGAGCGAAGTCAAGTCGACAAAAGGCAATTGGAAGGAACTTTTCCACCCTCCATTTATCGGCCGCACTATCCCGGTGGCAATTGCCATCCTCATGAGCTACGGCGCTCAGCTATCCGTTCTGACGCTCATGCCCATGATTTTTATCTCAATGGGATATACGCTTTCAGGCAGCCTTCTTTACAGCATGATTATCCAAAGCGGCAGCGTTCTGGGCGCGATTGCAGCGTCGGCGTTCGGGTATTATTTCCCGCGTAAGAAAGTTCTCACTTTGGGTTCGGTATGTGCGTGCGTAGCGGCACTTGCTATCATTTATCTTGGAACAAGCCTGTATTTAGTACTCTTCTTCGGCGCGGTGTTCCAATTTTTCGTCTTGCTTCTCAATACCTCAATCTGGATTTATGCGCCGGAACTTTATCCGACCCGCATCCGCGGTTTCGGTGTGGCTCTGATCCTGGCGAGCGGTTCGGCGGCAGGCTCCTTCGTTCCAACCATTGCCGGAGCACTGTTTGACAGTTTCGGAATGATTGGTGTGTTTAGTCTGGCGGCATCGATGTACGCCGTCTTTGCATTCTGCATCCAGCTCGGACCAGAGACCTATCGTCGTTCCATGGAGGATCTGACTCAGCCTGCGGAAGCAGATACCCCTCACTCAACAACACTTAAAACTGCGAAAGAACAGGCGTAACAATAATGGCATTGTCTCCTTATGTTTTGCTGATCAACCCGAACGGTTCAGAAGCCACGACGGGGATGATGCTTAATATTGCGCGGCGCACGGCCGCCGGGCGGCTTCAGCTTGAAGCCGCCACGGCAGACCGCAGTCCACCAATGATCACCAATGAACCACAACTGATAGCGTCTGCAGCGCAAGTTATAGAAATTGGCATCAACCATGCCTCAGCATGTGCCGGGGTGATTGTCAGCGCCTACGGAGACCCGGGGGTCACACATTTGCAGGACAAATTGTCCGTACCTGTGATCGGCATCTGCGAAGCTTCGATGATCACGGCAGCAGGAAGGGATCGCAAGTTTGGCGTGGCGACCGTAACTCCAGACCTTGCGGATGCAATAGCTGCTCGGGCAGATAGTCTTGGATTGACGCAGCTCTACACAGGAATACGTTGCACACTCGGCGATCCGCAAAAGCTTGCCAGCAACAACGATCAATTGTGTGAGGAATTGGAGAAGGCAGTAAACCTTTGTGTTCTTGACGGGGCACAAGCTGTCATAATCGGTGGAGGCCCTCTCGGTGAAGCAGCCGAATATCTGCGATCTCGCTTCGAAATTCCTATTATAGCACCAATATCGTCAGCAGTGGAGCTCATGATATCGGCCCTTGATTTGTAATGACAGTAAACGTGCCCCTACAATTGGCTTTTTTGCCTCAGATCACCGCCTTTGAGAGAAATCAGGCTCGCTGAAAAACAGCGGATGAGAAGGTTGTCGACCACCTCGTGACTCACGCCAGCAGAACCTGCGCCGCTTCATAGAGCAGGCCGCAACTGGGGATCACATGATACCCCTTTGAGATCATCTGGATGGGCCGCCATGTCGGTTACCCCATCTATGAGATGGCTTCTTCCAAAAAGTAATAAAGCTTAATTCGGCAGCCCTTGAAAAGAATTTCTATGTCGTCTCGCCTGTCTCGAGATAAACCGGAAGCACAATTTCAGCTTCGCTGAAATAACCGTTACTGAACCGGTCCAGCAATTGCTGCCCGGCAGTTTCACCGATTGCATAGGCGGGAGATATGACGGTCGTAATCAAAGGGCGCGCGTAGCGTCGTGACTCAAACCCGTTAAAGCCTGCAATCGCAACCTCACCGGGGATCGAGACCCCTCTTGATTGAAGTAAATACATCGCGCCTATCGCCAGACGATCATTGGCACCAAAAATGGCTTCCGGAAGTGGATTATGATCGAGATATTCGGTCAGCGCCTTCTGCGCCGTATCAAAATCTTCAGAAGGCGAGTCGATGATATCAACGGACGCTTCCGGAGACAGCCGTTTGATTTCCGCAGAAAAGCTGGCAATACGCGCTTCTACAGCTGGCCAATCCGTTTTCGGCCTGATGATAAGTATCCGCTTAAACCTGCGCGCAGCAAAATGATCGGCCAACATCTGCCCGCCGCGATAGTCATCCTGTCGTATCGTGCAGATATCACCATTGATGCGCGCTGGTTCCTGTAACAACACAACAGGTTGGTCCATACGGATCAGATCCTCGATGATCTGTTGGCGTTTTTGTTCCGGGCCAGACAGGATGACACAGAAACCGTCTACGGAAAAATTGCGGACAGCGAATGACTTGCTGAACTGTTCCAATGGAATGCCTTGCAGTGTCAGGGCGTGCTCGCGATTGCTCAAGACGTTGCTCAGTCCTGCCACAACATGCGCATTGAAATGATCCGATAAGAATGAGCGCGTTTCATCGACGATAATAACGCCAACTGCCCTGCTTTGCGCCATGCGCAAGCCACGTGCACTCTCTTGCACGCGATAATTCAGGCGTAGGATTTCTTTTTCAACGGTTTTGCGCGTGCTTTCACTGACGAACTTGTGTCTGCCGTTAATGACATTGGAAACGGTCATGGGTGAGACGCCAGCTGCTGCTGCCACATCCTTGATGGTTACACGACGTCTTCTTGTGTCTGCAGGGCCGGATGTCATTTTTGCTTTTCTTCCATAGTTCCCGCTCAACAGCCATCTCAACGCTGGCGGCGATATCCGCTTTTGTTTGTCTGCTGAATGCAACCTCAACCTGCAGGCAAGGGAGCACGCAAAGCGGCGTAGCGTCAAGCCATGGAACTATAACGTAAAATAGAAAAAAGCAATATGGAGAAACAATCTGGCTCACATATCCATCTAATATTGGAAATTGACAGGCAACACGCAATATGTAACGTTAAATATAACCTTCGAAAAGAGTAGGTTCATTTCAAAAAATAGGGGAACTCTGCATGAGGAAACATATGCATGGAATTGCCGCATCCGCGGTGCTGGCCGCCGGACTGCTTCTGGGGGTGGCCGGAGCTTCTGCGGATGACAAGTCAATCGTTGTCGTAACAGCCGGCGGTGTATTCGAACAAGCGATGAAGAAGAACTTCTTCGAGCCATTTACAAAAGAAACCGGCATCGAAGTTATCTCCGTCGCATCGGGCCTGGGAGCCCAGTGGGCCAAAGTCAAAGCAATGGCCAGCCTGCCTGAAGCGGAGTGGGACATCGTAACCGCGCTGCCCAACGACAATTTTGCCCAAGCGCAATATCTGGAACCGATCACTTGCGATCAACTCTCGAACGCGGCAGAATTTGCTATCGAGGGAACATGCATGGGTCATGCTGTCCTGCGCACCTGGGGTGCGAATGTGTTGGATTGGAACACGGACAGTTTTCCTGACGGAAAGCAGCCGCAGAATTGGGCAGATTTCTGGAATGTGGAACAATTCCCTGGCCCCCGCGCAATGCCTGACGCCAGCTACTGGCCCTGGTTGCTGATTGCTGCACTTGAAGCCGATGGTGTTTCTAAGGACAAGCTCTTCCCGCTCGACGTCGAACGGGCATTCGCAAAACTCGAACAGATCAAACCCAATATTGTCGTGTGGTGGAAGACCGCAGACCAGTCGCAAAATATCTTGCGTACTGGTGAAGTCGTCATGTCGATGATGGGATCCGGACGCGCCTCCACCCTGATCGCCAGCGGCGAGCCTATCAAATTTACCTGGAATCAGGGCATCAAGGACACCGGCATGTGGGCTGTCCTCAAAAATGCGAAAAACAAAGAGGGCGCGATCAGGTTTATCAATTTCTTCCTCGCCAACCCTGAAGCACACGTAGCCTTCTCCAAAGAATTCCCCTTCGAGACGCCGAACAGCAAGGCTTTGGATCTGATCAGTCCGGAAGAGCGGAAAACGCGTGGCGGAGACCCGGCCAATATGGCTGTACAAATCGATCCTGACTGGAAATGGATTGCAGAAAATGATGCTGCAATGCGTCAACGCATGATTGAGTTTCTCAGTCGATAAATCCAGAAACATCACAGTTATGGAAAATCGAATTAGAGCGGTTCCCACGGCTCTACGTTGAGTGGACCGCTCTCATGTGCCTGACAAGGCTCAATCCGGAGAATTTTGATGTCTAGAATGGGTGCCCAGGTCGAGATCACAAATCTGGTCAAGCGATATGGAAGCAATGTTACAGCGGTTGATAATGCGAATTTCAAAGTAGATGCAGGAGAGTTTCTGTCGGTGCTCGGGCCGAGTGGTTCGGGGAAAACATCGATATTGATGTGTCTCGCCGGATTTGAGGTTCCAACCTCCGGAACGATTGACATCGGTGGGCGGGATGTAACCGCATTACCACCGAACAAGCGTGAGATCGGGGTCATATTTCAGCGCTATGCGCTTTTTCCCCATATGAGTGTGCGCGAGAATGTACGTTTTCCATTGAAAATGCGCAGTATGGCAAAGGCTGAATCCGACGCCGTTGTCGAAGAAGCGCTGGCTACAGTCAGGCTCTCTGGCCTCGCCGATCGCATGCCCGATCAGCTTTCCGGCGGCCAGCAACAACGTGTTGCGATAGCCCGTGCAATCGCCTTTCGTCCACCGCTGTTGCTTATGGATGAACCACTCTCTGCATTGGACAAGAAACTGCGGGAAGAGATGCAGATCGAGATCAAAGAACTGCAACGCAAGCTGGGTTTGACCATTATATTCGTCACACATGATCAGGAAGAAGCACTTACGATGTCTGATCGTATTGCTGTGATGACACATGGGCGGATCGAGCAGATTGCAGCTCCCGACATGCTTTATCGTGAACCGACCACCCGGTTCGTGGCAGGTTTCGTTGGCGAAACAAGCTGCCTGCCGGGCACTGTAAAACAAAACTCAGCCGGCTCTGTACTCGTGGCCTTAGATGGCGGCGGCGATGTGCAGGCGATATTACCTTCAGGCAACTCCGTAAACGAAGGCTCTGCTGTCGAGATATTCGTGCGGCCGGAACATATCATCGCATCGTCCAACGCATCGCCGGGAACATTCGAAGCCAGTATCGTCTCCAAGAGTTTTACCGGGGCGTCAATCGTAGTCACCAGCCGGACGAAAGCCAATGTGCGTATTACAGCCCGACTGGGGCTGGACGCGGCGGCGAATATTCCGAGCGATGGGACGGTATTCTTGGCAGTCCAGCCAGGCCGCGCCACCTGCTTTCTTAAAGAAGGCGCCACGCAATGAGTGCTGAAACTAACCGTCGAAGCTTGTCTCTGTCATCAAGCCTGATGCTTGTTTTGCCATTGCTACTCATTCTTCTCGTGGTTTTTCTCTGGCCGATCCTAAGATTGATAGCAACCAGCCTGTTCGATCCTGATTTCACACTTCGTCATTATCAAGCCGTGCTTTCAGACGATTTCACGCTGATCATTTTCTGGCGTACGTTCAAGGTCAGCTTTCTTGTTGCAGCATTGGCTCTGATTATAGGGTTCCCCATCGCGAACCTGATGAGAAATGCATCCCCTATGGGAGCGACCATCATTGGAGCATGTGTGCTGATACCGCTATGGACCAGTGTTCTGGTTCGCAGTTTTGCATGGACTGTCTTTTTACAGCGCAATGGTGTTTTCAATACGTTTCTGCAGTGGACGGGAATCACGGATGCACCGATAGGCTTTTTATACAATGAAACCGCTGTCATCGTCGCTCAGGCCCATGTGATGCTACCTTTCATGGTCATGCCCATCTATCAATCCCTGCGCGCCATTCCTGAAGAATTGCCGCGTGCTGCACTCAGCCTTGGCGCTTCACATGGTTCAGTATTTCGCCATGTTATTTGGCCACTTGCACGGCCAGGGGTTACCGCGGGCTTCCTGATCGTTTTTATTGTATCGCTCGGGGCTTTCGTGACACCCGCTCTCATTGGCGGACCTCGGACGATGATGCTTGCGACGGCAATCAGTAATGAAATTACCGAGAAATTCGACTGGGCACGGGGCGCGACACTTTCCGCGATCTTGCTCATTGCCGTTCTCGTACTGATTGCGATTTTCAACCGCTTCATGAAGCTGAACCAATTGGATCAACGATAATGAACCGTATTCTCTCGGGCTTGCCGCTGCCTGTCCTGTTGACGCGGGTGGCGGGCATCTTCGGCCTCGCATTCCTGCTGATGCCGACACTGATCGTTATACCAATCTCTTTCGGTCCTGACCGTTATCTGCGTTTTCCACCACGCGGCTTCACACTTGATTGGTATAGGGAGCTTCTTGCGGACCCTGCCTGGCTTGGGCCCGCCCTCTTTTCCTTCAAGATTGCGATCACCGTAGCCGTCATTTCAACGGTTTTCGGCACCATGGTCGCATTGGCGCTTTCACGGGGACGCCTGCCGGGGAAACAACTGATCTCAATGGGAATGCTTGCGCCAATTATTGCGCCCAACATCGTTGTTGGTGTCGCCATGTATCTGATGTTCTCGCAAATGGGGATGGCTGGTTCGACTGTGGCCTTCGTTCTGGCACACACCACACTTGCAGCACCTTACGTGATCATAACAGTATCTGCTGCTCTTGCCGCCACGGACAGGGATCTGGAACTTGCCGCGATGAGTCTCGGGGCCTCTCGCTGGAACGCATTTCGCCATGTCACACTACCACTGATACTGCCCGGGCTCCTTGCAGGCGGCATCTTCGCATTCATTGTATCCTTCGATGAGCCGGTGGTGTCTTTCTTTCTTTCCAGTGTGCGCGACAAAACTCTGCCACGCAAAATTTTCGAGGATCTGGATTTCGATGTCTCGCCCGTTGTCGCTGCCGTTTCAACCCTTCTTACATTCGGATCAGTGGCATTGCTCGGACTTGTTGCCGTACTGAAGAAAACAAGAACCTCATCGCCCAAACAAGATGGCTAGAGCATTTCCTGTTTTGATTGAACCATTGGAAAAGCTCAATCCATGTGTCTTTACGCGCATCTTTTTCCGAAAACCGCTTCGCACTTTTCGGGAGCTATAGCGCGATACCCGCCTTTCCAAAAGGCTTCGGGTCATATGATCCGAAGCCTTTATACGCATAAGCCGATTTCCAGAATATATATGTTCAAGAGTGTTGATCTGCTTTAATCAGATCGATACACGCTAACCTTCAGGCAGAATTTTGCCGGGGTTTAGAATGTTCAGCGGATCGAGTGCCTGCTTGATGGTTCGCATGACATCTACCGCTGTCGCGCCGTGTTCCGCTTCCATATATTTTATTTTCCCGTAGCCGATACCATGCTCTCCGGTACAGGTTCCATCAGCAGCAATGGCGTGCTGTACGAGGCGTTCGCTCAGCACGCCAACGGCGCGCATCTCGTCCTTTTTCCCGGGATCAATGACATAGGTCACATGAAAATTGCCGTCGCCGACATGCCCCACAACGGCGACATAGAATGGCATCTCGCGGCTGTCTTCGAGTGCAAGTGCTATGCAATCAGCGAGGCGGGAAATCGGGACACAAACATCTGTACCCCACAATCTGGCACCTGGGCGCATGTTACTGATAGCGTAATGTAGGTTGTGACGAGCATGCCAGAGCTTTTCACGGGCTTCAACATCGCGTTCCCACACGAAGTCCGTTGCTCCTTCTTCCACTACAATTTTACGAACACGTTCAGCCTGATCATCAACATCAACCTGCGTGCCATGAAACTCGAAGAAGAGTGTCGGTGTCTCGTTGAACGTTGTTTTCGAATATTTATTCGAAGCAATGATGCCATTAGCATCAACCAGTTCCATTCGTGCAACTGCAATCCCCGACTGCACAATCAAAATGGCCGCCGAAACTGCCGCTTGTGTCGTAGGAAACGCAGATATGGCCGTTGCTTCACTCTCCGGGCGACCATGCAATCTGACAGTGATCTCGGTGATGATACCGAGCGTACCTTCGGAACCGACAAACAGGCGCGTCAAATCATAGCCTGCTGCAGATTTTTTCGCCCTGCTTCCTGTTTGCAGGATGCGGCCGTCAGCCAGTACAACGGTTAGTCGCACGACATTCTCGCGCATAGTGCCGTAACGCACAGCATTTGTTCCGGATGCTCTGGTGGCAACCATACCACCAATGGTCGCCTCAGCACCGGGGTCTACGGGAAAGAAAAGTCCGGTATCACGCAAGTAACTATTTAGCTGTTGCCGGGTAACCCCTGCCTGAACTGTAGCATCGAGATCGCCAGCGCTGACATTAAGTACCGCATCCATACGGGAAAGATCGACGCTTAATCCTCCATGCAATGCTGCAACGTGACCTTCGAGCGAAGTACCTGCACCGAAAGCTATAACGGGCAGCTCAATTGCATGGCATATGCGGAGAATTTCCGCGACTTCTGCGGTTGAACGAGGAAAACACACCGCATCGGGTGGGAAGACGGGGTGATAAGCCTCTCCTCGTCCATGCCTGTCTCGCTCAGCATGAGCGGTGGTGACCCGATCACCAAGTAGCTGCTCTAGTAATGGCAGCGCTTGTTGAAGTTTGTCGTCTCGATTGCTCTGCATATCATGCCTCTCTGGGAACAATTCCGGCAGCAGTCAAGGACAGCTGGCTGCCGGAAGTGCCAAGACGCGATCACAGCGCCTTCATGTCCGCATATCGATAATTTGAAGCGTATCCCGACGAGGTGATACTGCTTTATTTGTCGAACCCCGTAACCGGGGACTTCAATTCGTTCTAAAGCACGCCGTATCGCGCATAGACATCGCGAAGATAGCCGCCACTGCGAAGCTCCGAGCTTGAACGATCTTCCCCCTCCAGCTTGTTGAACGCGACAGCCAGCACCTCATCCTCAATTTCTTGCGGCACGACCACGACGCCGTCAGCATCACCAATGATCAGGTCACCAGATTTCACGCGTACGCCTGCGCAGATTACCGGAACATCGATGGCCATGATCTGACCACGCCCCTTGGAATCAAGTGGTGCTATGCCGCCATGATAAACCGGCAATTTCAGCTCACGGATTGTTTTGATATCGCGAACGAAGCCATCGGTTATGCAGCCAGCAGCCCCTCGGCCTACGGTGGCAGTGCTCAGCAATCCGCCCCATGGAGCAATCCTGCCGGACCCACCACAGGCGAGCACTGCAATATCATTGACCTTCAGATCATCGACCAGCTTTATTTCAAGCTCATATGGATTGACACCTTCTTCGACATGAGCGACCTCCATATAGATTCCAGTGCGCGCACGTCCGCAAAGCTGAAGGGATTCATCAAGTGGGCGTATATAGGAAGGCATCGCGCAATCGCGCGCGCCCACTGCATCAAGCGCATCGGAAACCAATGCTGAAAAAAGCAGGTGGTAATTATCCGGAAGTTTCTTGGCTGTCATAATCTTCTCTCTTCAGGTTGATTGATAGTAGTTTTGTTTCAAACGGATTTCGCTGGAACGGCACTGCCACTGGAGCCCACCAAAACGCCAAAATCGGCTCCCTTGTCGGCCTGCATCACATTGTCGATGAAGATCCGGCCATAGCCTCGTTCGTAATGGGGCTGAGGCCGCTGCCATTCGGCCCGGCGCGCCACCATTTCCTGATCCGTAATATCCAGATGAAGACGACCCGCTTCGACATCAAGTTCAATCATGTCACCATTGCGCACGAAGGCGAGAGGGCCGCCAATTGCAGATTCAGGGGCAACATGAAGAACGACAGTTCCAAAAGCAGTGCCGCTCATTCGCCCGTCCGATATACGGACCATGTCACGCACGCCTTTGCGGAGTAACTTGTTCGGCAATGTCATATTGCCAACCTCCGGCATGCCGGGATAACCAACCGGGCCTGCATGTTTGAGAACGAGAATGCAGCTCTCATCCACGTCAAGCTCGGGATCGTCTATCCGGGCCTTGAAATCCCGCATATCCTCGAATACCACCGCCCTGCCCCGGTGCTGCATCAGCTCTTGCGACGCCGCAGAGGGTTTGATAACTGCACCGTCAGGCGCAAGATTTCCACGTAGAACCGCAATTCCACCACGGGCCTTGAAGGGTTCTTCAAATGGTCGAATGACATCCTGATTGTAACAAGCCGCATTTGCTACTTCCTGCGCGATCGTGCGCCCGGAAACGGTCATCGCATCACCGTGCATCAACGGCAGCAACTCTCGCATGAGCGCAGGCAAACCGCCTGCATCGTAGAAATCTTCCATCAGATATGTGCCAGATGGCATCAGATTGAGAAGACAAGGCACGGTTTTTCCAAGACGATCCCAATCGTCAAGTGTGAGGTCGATACCCAATCGCCCGGCGATAGCTAAAAGATGCACCACCGCATTGGTTGAACCGCCAATGCCACCGTTCACGATAATCGCATTTTCCAGTGCCTGCCTGGTCAAGATATGCGAGAGCCGGATATCGTTCTTCACCAGCTCAACAATACGCTTGCCAGACTGCGCAGCGAGAACAGCGCGACGACTGTCTACTGCCGGGATTGCAGCATTTTGCGACAACGCCATACCCATGGCCTCGGCAAGAGATGCCATGGTTGATGCGGTTCCCATCGTCATACATGAGCCAGCTGACCGGCTCATCGCGGCCTCGGCATCGAGGAACTCTGCCGTGGACATCTCTCCGGTATGCAGCATTTCATCAAAGCGAATGACGTCGGTTCCGGACCCGAGCTGACGTCCCCTGAACCGCCCGTTCAACATCGGGCCACCAGAAACCATGATTGCGGGAACATCGACACTGGCTGCCCCCATCAAGAGCGCTGGCGTGGTCTTGTCGCAACCCGCCAGCAACACAACCCCGTCAATCGGGTTGGCCCGTATGGTTTCTTCCACATCCATGCTGACCTGATTGCGATAAATCATCGCCGTTGGTCGCACCAGGGACTCTCCAAGGCTCATGACCGGGAATTCGAGCGGAAGTCCTCCAGCGGCCAGAACACCTTTCTTGACGTGTTCGGCAAGCCCGCGAAGATGTGCATTGCATGGAGTGAGCTCCGACCAGGTATTGCATATCCCGATCACCGGACGCCCATCGAACATTTCCGGGAGAATACCCTGATTTTTCATCCAACTGCGGGCGTAGAACCCATATTTGTCGGCTGTACCGAACCACTGCGAACTGCGCAGTTCTCTCTTTGTGTCCATGGATGAGTTCCCGAAAATTCTTATAATTACATTTAACGTTATATATAGCTAATCGGTTTTTGGAAATGATGTCAATATGGTCCAATAAATTCTGTTTTAAGTTGCATACGTCGCCGTCTGCCAAATTTAATGCGGCTAATACTTGACAGAAATTTGCCAAGAATATTTAACGTTATATGTCATCAAATGGGAGCCAAAAATGATCGTCGATTGCCATGTGAACATATTCAACCCGGAACAAACACTGCCGCTGTTCCATAGCCTGACGCCGAGCTCGCGTCCCGGGTCGATGGGAATGGCTGCTGATGCAGATACAATTTACAAAGCTATGGCCGACGTCGATAAGGCCATCATATTCTCGCTTCGATACAAAGATGCTATCGGCGTTGACGGCGACGACGAAGTTACCGCCGCCGCAGTGGCAAAATATCCCGACAAGTTTATCGGCTTTGCCGCTATGGATCCACGTCGCCCGGACTTCATGGACCTTTTGGTTCATGCGATTGAAGACCTCGGTCTCAAAGGCGTGAAGTTCGGACCGATCTACAATGGTGTTTCTTTGCTCGATCCACGTCTGGAACCGGTTTACGAATATTTACAGCGCAAAAATTTGCCTCTCACCATGCACATGGGAACAACGTTCGGTGCCAATGCGCCTGTTCAATATGGCCGCCCTCTCGACGTCGACACAATCGCGGCACGTTATCCGGATTTAAAGATGGTAATGGCCCATATGGGGCACCCCTGGTATGAAGAATGCATCATCGTGGCTCGCAAACAACCCAATGTTTATTGCGAAGTCTCCGCACTCTATTATCGCCCCTGGCAGTTCTACAATATCCTGGTTTGTGCGCAGGAATATCTGATCACAGAACGTAACAAGATCTTCTGGGGCACCGATTTTCCTTGGACAACCGTTGAAGAATCCATTCAGGGGCTTCGTTCTATCAACGATCAGATTGAGGGAACAAATCTGCCTCGCATCAGCGAAAGCACAATCGAACGTATATTGCATTCCAATCCGTTGGAACACTGGTGGCATGGTGGTTATGCGGGTTAGTTTGTCATGACGATACGATTTGATGGAAAAACCGCACTCATCACGGCTGCTGCTCAGGGCATTGGCCGTGCAAGTGCTTTGGCTTTTGCAGAAGCTGGCGCCAAGGTCTATGCGACCGACATCAACGAGGCAGCGCTCAAGGAACTCGAAGGCGTCTCCGGCATTATCACGCGCAAGCTCAATGTGCTTGACGAGGCAGAAGTGAAGGTACTCGTTGCCGAGATCGGTCAAGTCGATATCCTGTTCAACTGCGCAGGCGTTGTCCATGGCGGCTCAATCCTTGAGATGAAGGACGAAGACCTCGACTTTGCCGTCAATCTCAACGTCAAGGCGATGATCCGCACCATTCAGGCCGTGTTGCCGGGCATGCTGGAACGCAAGGACGGTGCCATCGTCAACATGGCGTCGGTCGCTTCGAGCGTGAAGGGCGTGCCGAACCGCTTTGCCTATGGCGTCACCAAGGCGGCTGTCATCGGTCTGACCAAGGCTGTTGCTGCCGACTATGTTGCCAAGGGCATCCGCTGCAACGCCATCTGCCCCGGCACGGTTGAAAGCCCATCGCTGCAGGACCGTCTGCGCGCACAGGGCGATTATGAAGAGCAGCGCGCGGCCTTCATCGCGCGTCAGCCAATTGGCCGTATCGGTCAGCCGGAAGAAATCGCCGATCTTGCGGTCTATCTCGCGGGTGCAACTTACACGACCGGTCAGGCTTATAACATTGATGGAGGCTGGACGATCTAGGGTAGTCGATATTCAGGCTCTGGCGGCCTGCAAATGGCACTTTTCTGCGCTTCCGGTGCTCATGTACCTTTAACCAGAATCTCAACTACCCTAGGCGCTCCATCGTTACTAATTCAGCATCCCCACAAGGAGTAAACTCATGAAATTTCTTCGCTATGGCGAAACCGGTCAGGAAAAGCCGGGCCTTCTCGATGCCGACGGCACTATCCGTGATCTGTCTGCCCATGTCAGCGATCTTTCCGGCGCGGCTCTCAACCCTGAAGCGCTCGCCAAGCTCGGCTCACTGGATGTCAATGCGCTGCCGAAGGTCGAAGGCAACCCACGCCTCGGCCCATGCGTTGCAGGCACCGGCAAGTTCATCTGCATCGGCCTCAACTATGCCGACCACGCAGCAGAATCCGGCATGGCTGTGCCACCAGAGCCAGTTATCTTCATGAAGGCAACCTCGGCCATCGTTGGCCCGAACGACGATCTGCTGATCCCACGCGGTTCGGAAAAGACCGACTGGGAAGTCGAGCTTGGTATCGTCATCGGCAAGACCGCGAAATACGTTTCGGAAGATGATGCACTTGATTATGTCGCGGGCTACTGCACGCTGCATGACGTCTCTGAACGCGCTTTCCAGATCGAGCGTGCCGGTCAGTGGACCAAGGGCAAATCCTGCGACACATTTGGTCCGACAGGTCCATGGCTGGTGACAAAGGACGAAGTTGCCGATCCGCAGAACCTCGGCATGTGGCTCAAGGTCAACGGCGAAACCATGCAGGACGGCTCGACCAAGACCATGGTCTATGGCGTGCGTCATCTGGTTTCCTATCTCTCGCAGTTCATGTCACTGCAGCCGGGCGATATCATCTCCACCGGCACGCCTCCCGGCGTTGGCATGGGCATGAAACCACCGCGCTACCTCAAGGCTGGCGACGTTGTCGAACTCGGCATTGAAGGCCTCGGCACACAGAAGCAGAACGTGCGCGCTGACTAATTATATGCCCAAAAAAAAGCTGCCGGGAAAAGATCCCGAGGAGCCAGCCTACGGTGATTTGGAAACGTGTGATCACTTCAGACGTCTTCCTGTGTACTAAGAGCGATGAGGTTTCTACAAAGCAAGCGGAACGCGGGCCCGATCCCTCCCTATCGAACGACCGCTACAAACCGGTCCCTCACAAGGCCCACCAATGTTTGCCTAGTCATCCATACCCCAAAGTTCGGGGTTGCGTTTAAAATGCTCGGTCAGCATTTCTGTGAGCACCCGCACTTTGCGCGTGGGATGCTGGCCTGGCGGGCGCACGACATAGGCGCCCCCCGGGGGGACTGGATAGCGTGTCATGATTGGAACCAGTGCACCGGCGGCCACATACTCATGTGTAATACAATCAGGGAGCCAGGCGATGCCCAGACCCGCCGCAGCGGCTGCGGCGAGCGCCGTAGCACTGTCGGCCTTGAATCTGCCTTGTAGTTGGACCGTAACAATCCTGCTTCCATCCATGAACTGCCAGGCTTCTGTTCCCTGCATGAGGGCTTGATGGTTAACGAGCTCATCAAGGGCTTCAGGTGAGCCGTTTTTCTCGACATAATCCGGGCTTGCGACAAGCTTTCCATGGATCGGCCCAACGCGCCTCGCGATAAGATTGGAGTCCTGAAGGTAAGCGCCTCGAATTGCGCAATCAAAACCCTCCGCAATGAGATCGACAAAGCGATCACTATAGGAAGTGTGGATGTGAAGTTTTGGGTGCAGACGCGCCATTTCGGCGAGCACGGGGGCAAAGTGGGTCGCACCTAAGGTAAGCGGCATGGCAACCCTCAAGCGGCCGCGCAACTCACCAGCAGGAAGGATCGTTTCCCTGGCTGTATCGATCTCAGCGCTTGCTCTGGCCGCATGGTCTCTGAATGTCACACCTGCTTCCGTAAGCGCTGCACCACGAGTCGTTCGCGCAAGAAGCTGCACACCAAGCTCCGTTTCAATTCGAAAGAGCCGTCGGCTGACAATCGACTTCGAAACACCGAGACGACGCGCAGCAGCAGATATACCCCCGGCATCGGCTACTGCAACAAATGTCTGTAGATCTTCGATGTCCATTTCGACGTTCCTTGTTTCGCGACACAGTTTGCCGGACTATGGCACTACCACCCTCCCAAAAGGAACAGCAAATTGCGTCGAGGCAACGTCACCCATTGACGCGTGTCTCACTTGAACCCATCGCCGTTCATGACGGCAGAGAAAGGAAGTCTTGATGACCCTTCGTAACGGCCTCGATTCTCTTCTTCGCCCCGAAGATTCGGTCCTCGTGCTGATCGATCACCAGCCTTACCAGTTGGCCAACCTTAACAGCCACGACCCGCAAGCTGTGGTCAACAGCACAACCGCACTGGCGAAGCTGGCAAAAGCCTTCGATGTTCCGACCATTATGACCAGCGTGATCGCGGGGCGCGGCGGACTTCTCTTTAAGCAGATCACCGACGTATTTCCGGACCAGGAAGTCATTGATCGCACCTGGGTGAACACCTGGCAGGACGAGAATGTGGTGAACGTCGTCAAGGCGACCGGCCGCAAGCAGCTGATCATCGCAGGCCTATGGACCGAGGTTTGCGTCGCAATGCCCGTGATCCAGGCTGCTGGCGAAGGCTGGGACGTGACCGTGATTACCGACGCGTCGGGTGGGATTTCCAAGGAGTCTCACGAAGTTGCCATCCAGCGGATGATTGTGGCTGGTGCAAACGTGATGACCGTGATGGCACTCGCTGGTGAATGGCAACGCGATTGGGCCCGCACCGAACATGTCGATGCACTGACCGAGATTCTCATCCAACATTTCGGTGGCAGCGGTATTGCGTATCTTTGGGAACAGCAGCTTCTCAACACGCCCGTAACTGGCTGATCTCGACCGGCATGGCAAACATTTCGGCGAGGGTTGAAACGCCTGTTTGTTGGCGCTCGTCGCCCTCGCCTCACTGGGAGCTATCTAACGAAACAACCCCGATCATGTGCGCGATTACCCGTGATCCCACCTGCGGCCCCGCAATACTCAATACCTCCCACTTTCACAGTTAGTCTGCCGCTCAGCCGCAGCATTATGGCTGGGAGTGAGATATTTGCTAATGGCGCTATTGCCCAAACGTACAATTGCTGCCCCATCCGGCAGTTTCTCTCTTGATGAGAAGGACCATCATAAACGTCAGCTGATGTTCCGCCGCCTCGTTAGTGGCGCACTCAGATTTCAGTGAATATGAAATACGTCAGCTGCACCTTTCATCCCAAAGTGAGCAATCTTACAGTGAGATAATCATGAAAGCAGCCATCTATGACCATCCTGGCCCTCCAGAAGTCCTGCGCTACTCTGATGTGCCTGACCCAATTTGTCCAAGCAATGGCGTCTTGATCCGTGTAGCGGCCGCCGCTATCGAGGGCGGTGACCTGATCAATCGCGCGTCTGCGCAGCCACCTCACCCAGCCTTCATCGTTGGGTTTGCGGCCGCTGGTGAAATTATTGCGATTGGAGAAAACGTATCAGATCGTCATGTGGGCCAGAAGGTGACAAGTTTTGATCTCGCCGGATCACACGCGGAGTTACGTGCGGTTGCCGCGAGCCGGACCTGGCTGGTGCCGGAAGGCCTCGACATGCCTGCCGCTGCTGCGTTGCCTATCGCATTCGGAACTGCTCATCACTGCCTGTTCGCACGAGGTAATTTAAATCGCGGCGAAACCGTTCTCATTCAGGCGGGCGCAGGTGGAGTAGGTGTCGCTGCCATCCAACTCGCGCACCGAGCAGGCGCGACGGTGCTCGCGACGGTGTCTGGCGCTGAAAGAGCCGAACGTCTTATCGGTCTCGGATTGGATTATGTTATCGATCACCATTCGGTCGACGTCATCGATACGGTCATGCGCCTAACTGGTGGGCGTGGCGTTGATCTGGTCATCGACCCGGTTGGCGCGACACTGCAAAACTCCCTTGCGGCGCTTCGCTCGGAGGGGCGCTTGGTGTTTGTCGGCAACGCGGGTGGTTCGGTACTGAGCATCGATCTTTGGCCAGCACTGCAGGCGAACCAATCGCTTCTCGGCGTATTTATGGGAACTCAGTTGGAAAAGCCAGAGGTCCATGCCACGATCTCCCGGATGCTGGAGCTGGCAGCGACTGGTGATCTTGAGGTGGTTGTGGACAAGATATTCCCACTCGCAAACGCCGCTGCAGCCCACGCCTATGCCGAAAATACATCCATCCTCGGACGCGTCATAATCGTCTCGGACAAATAATATGTACCCCGACACGCCACTGAAAGAACCCTCAACTTCCTGCGGCCTCGACACCTTCCATGGACGGAGTCAACTTCGGCATTAGCCGGTCATGCAGGATGATCACGAACGGCGACTGACGCCCCCAGCAATACGACAATGGGTCCAGACTAGAGTATGGACTGCAGCGGCTTAAGCGGCGTGAGAAACCGTTTCAACAGCCATTTTCAGCTCCTTGTCAGTTGCCCCACGAGGATCGACGTGAGCGCTGCCGGGACAGCTATGACAATAAGCAAGACCGGTAATTCCTGCGCAACCGTATAACCGGCTTTGGCAACGCCAACCCACATATTGGCAAGTGAGATCATCAGCCAGACCGGGATAAAGAATTTCAGTCCCGTCGCGATACCAGCCGCATCGCCGCCCCAGAGTTTTCCAAATAGAGCAAACACACCCAAAAGGACAATGCCCCCGCAGATGACCAGCAACATATGCATGAACGCATCCCCGTTGTCGCGATGATGTGATGAACGGCCTGCCCGAGCTGGAAAGCCGATCATCTGTTCTTACTTCGTGGTATAACCGCCGTTGACGAGAATAGTCTGACCAGTCATCCACCATCCATCCGAAACCATAAATCGGATATACGGCACAATATCCTCAATGTCGGTAAGACCTGTTTTCGAAAAGTTCGATAGAGCAGCTGCAGTTTTATGATACGCAACTGCATCCGCGCCTTCAGCTGGATAGAAAAACGATGTGTCCATTGGTCCGGGACCGATCGCAGTCACCGAAATACCCCGCTCGCCAAATTCCTTGGATGCAGCACGCGTAAAGTGCTCGACTGGTGCTTTGGTGCCAGCATAGCTCGAGTAAAATGGAGTAAATGCACCGAGCAGTGATGTGACGAGTGTCACCAATTTACCATTATCATTGAGATGTCTGCCCGCTTCCTTGATGAAGAAGAAGGCCGTCTTGGCATTGACTGCACTCATCGCATCATATTCAGCTTCGGAAATCTCGACGATCGGCTTCTTTAGCACTTTGCCGACCGTGTTGATGGCAATGTCCGGTTTACCAATAGCGGCGACCGCATCAGCGAAAAGCCTGGCGACGGCACTCGCCGTGGTCAGATCCGCCTGGAACGCAATGGCTTCAGCACCTGCCGCTTTGACCGCAGCAACAGTCGCGTCCGCCTCCGGTTTGGACGCTGCACTGTTGTAGTGGATCGCAATGGCTTTCGCGCCATGAGCTGCAAGATCGCGTGCAATCAGACCACCAAGGTTTTTTGCACCTCCAGCGATGATGACTGTTTTTCCTTTAATGCTGTGGTCGGTCATGGGGGCTCCTTCGCCGGCATGCGATCGCATTGGCGACCGCTTTCAACTTGAAACTTTATCGCCTAGGATTGCATGATAAAGACGCCCATTCTGACATCACTTGTCAGAAACGCTGCACAATTGGAAAGCCCCACACTTTGGACCGCATAGACCTGTTCCGCATTTTCGCCCGTGTCGTCGAATGTTCGAGCTTTACCCGCGCCGCCGATACGCTCGGTGTACCGCGTTCCTCCGTCTCGGCGGCAATCCAGGAACTGGAGGGGCGTGTTGGTGCGAGGCTACTCCATCGCACGACGCGCAAGGTCTCGGCGACGCAGGATGGTGCCGCCTTATATGAACGCTGCCTGCGCGTAATCGCCGATGTCGAGGACGCAGAAAACTTGTTCCGCCAGACTGCAGCACAGCCATCAGGCCGCCTGCGGGTCGATGTTCCGGGGCGGATTGGACGCCTGATCATTGCGCCAGCATTACCCGATTTTTTCGAACTTTATCCGCAGATTGATATCGATTTTGGTGTGACCGATCGTTCAGTCAATCTGGTGGAAGACAGCGTCGATTGTGTGCTGCGCGTTGGCCCTTTAAACGATTCCGCACTGATCGCGCGACCAATCGGCAAACTACCGCTCATCAATGTTGCGAGCCCCGATTATCTGAGGAACCACGGAACGCCTTGCACGCCCAATGATCTCGGAAGCCATTGGGCGGTCAACTATGCCTCACCGTCCAGTGGGCGCGTCGAGGATTGGGAGTGGATCGAAAACGGGGTGCTCAGTACTATGTCGTTACGTGGGCGCGTGACTGTTAACAGCGCCGAAGCCTATATCGCATGCTGCCTGGCTGGGCTCGGACTGATCCAGATCCCAGTTTATGACGTGCGTATCCATCTTGAGGCTGGGGAACTGATCGAAGTCATGCCAGATCATCGCGCCGAACCCATGCCCATGACATTACTTTATCCCCACCGGCAGCACCTCTCGCGGCGCTTGCAGGTCTTTACCAATTGGCTCGAAACCCTGCTCAAACGGCAGCTTTTAGAATAACCATCGCCGAGCACAGGTCGGCGCAGCATAAGCCTAGTGATCCCAGAGCCTGATGAACGACCAACCGGCTCATCTTACCCTCAGGCAGATAGTTTGACCGCCAGGTCACGATACGTCCTCGGAAACGTTCGTCAACACCCCCTTTTTTCCTGCGGATCCGTGCTGCTGAACACGAACACAGGTGCTATCGATCATCACGATGTCGCCATCATAGGCCTGAGAGACAGCCTCCAGCAGACGATCCCAGACACCAGCACGACGCAAGCGAACAAACCGGTTGTAACAGGCTGTTGCAATACCATAGCGTTCAGAGATTTCTGACCATGATGACCCGGTGCGGAAGCACCACAGAATACCATTGAGAACCATACGATCATCGACCCGGGGAATGCTGCGCGGTTTGCACGGCAACAGGGGGGCAATAATCGACCATTCCCGTTCTGTGAGTTCACAGCGGCGTCGTGACATCAAAGAGCTCTTATTCAGAGGCATTAGAATCATTAATCCACTCAAATAACTAGCCTATTCATGAGTGCACGGCCTAGAACTCGGCGCGAGCGAATGGCCCACAGTAGTCGTTTTCAGGCATCGAACGTCTGTCCAGACCCCCTGCCAGACTGAGCTGTTTCGATCCGACTTGTACATACGCGCTGGAACGAATCTCAGTCGTCCAGATTAGGGGAAAGAATGTGGACATGAGCATAATCGTAAAAGTATGCTCAGAAGCGAGAATGGCAATAACCACCTGTCGTGAAGCGTCCCATCTCTTGTGACAAACTTAAGCGATGAGACGGGCTCGGGCACGCGCGGCAGATGCGTCGGTGTCAAGCCGTGCTACAATTTCAGGAATGAAGAATACGGTATTTTATAATACTCACAATCTGTGGCGAACCCAAATGTTTATCTTAATATTAAAATGGATCTCTTCGATATCCGCTTAATATATACCTCTCTCTATCTAACCTGTTTCTAATTATTCTTAATCCTCTATTTTCTTCAAAAATATTATTGATCATTGCTTGTCTGTCTGCAACAATTCCTCTGGTATTGTCATCGTTATCCTCAGAGTAACCTTCGTCCGGCATCTCATTCATCATACGCTCGCGAAGTTCCGCGTTTGCGCGCATCCGACGATCAAGGCGAACACTTTCACGAAAACGGTCTCTAATCTGTTCTTCGAGTTCGTCCTCATCCGCGTCTCTGAACCTTTCCAAATTCTCTTCTTCTTCTCGATGTCCTATCAAATCATCAAGGTCAGGCTCTGATCCGAATATTTCGTGTAATGCATGTTGAGGTGCTTGTTCTCCGGCTCCCTGTAGTGACTCATGTTCCAATGGCGGTGCTGACGGTCCTTCCATGGGTGGAGCAGATGGTTCAACCGTCTTTGGAGCGTCGATAGCAATATCCTCTGTACCCTTTACGGCGTCTTTTCCGCCCTTTGCGAGAAGATCATCGCCAGCAGTTTCCGCGGCATCGGCTCCTATAACTGGATCTTCAATGGATGCCACGACTACAATGGCAGTATTCACGATTATCCGCTCGATCTTTGAAGGCATTATAGCGACCTCAGCCTTATGAATACCTTTTTCGGCAAGATGTAATGGCTTCGTCGCTACATGCATAACCTCATGCCTAAATTTTAGAACCCCTTTCCATGAGTGCCCTGTGGGGTCTGTGTTATTGATTGGGTCGCCTGCACAATAAGCATAAGGATTGATGCCGCCCTTCCCGAAAGGGCTGTAACTGTCAGGCGCCATGAAGCGTCGTAGTTCAGGACTATAGAGCCGGTATCCGTTGCCCAGATGATAACCTTCCAGAACTGCGCTTTTGCGCCTACCATTATAGCCAAGAATACTGGTCTGATCATCGTCGGCCGGTTGTTCGCCATGTGGGCCATAAGCCATGGTCTGCCGGGTGTCGTCATTGTTAAGACTGAGGACTGATCCGCTGGCATCGACGCCACTCAACCAAATACCGGTATGAGCACCCTCGCGAACCTGCGCCAGATTTCCCGTTGGACCAGGCACAAGTCGCACCTTGTTGTCACCATTGATCTGATTAACCAGTCTGGATCCGCGATAGAACAGATTTGTACCATTCTCATCGATCATGCGGTTCAGAGGATCGTAGAAAAAACCGCTTGTGGCGGTACGGATGCCATCTTCGTTATATTGCGTCACGGATCGCAGATAGCCGCAATTGATGGCGTGGTCATAACTGAAGCTGCGGCTTTGGCCATCATTGATAATATTGCCTGCAGCGTCATAGGTCAGTGTCGTTTTAAGCGGATAGTCACTATGCGTATGCCTGATAATCCTTAGTTGACAAGGATCTTTGGGGGTAAAGAGGCAAGTCATGATATCGCTGGAACCATCGTCAAAGACAGTGTCGGCCCTAGTGATGTTGTCATAAGCATCATAGACGAAGCGCTGGCTTTTGAGCCGCCTTCCTTTAGAGTTGGCTGGCAGTTCCGGCCCTTCGGCCTCATAGGCAATCAGACGGTTACGCGCGTCATATTGAAAGCTTTCCTGACGTGCGATCGTAAAACCGCTTTCAGTGGTTCCCGTTGTGCCACGTTTGAGAGTTTTGCTCTGGAGCTGATGGCTTTTATAGTAGGACTGTTCCAGAATCCACGCACTGCCATGACTGCTTTCTACCTTGCGGGAGGCTTCACGATCCAGATCGTCCCATGTGATTGTGGTGGTCAATGTTGGGTGTGAGGTGTTCGACAGATCCGTTGCGATCCATTTGGACAGACGGCCCAATACGTCATAGATCACATCAAGCTGCACGTCCCGGTCGCTGGCCTGCGTGGGGCGCCCGTAGGCATCGCGTGCCGTGACTTCCCGCTTGGCTCCGGTGACGTCAGTATAGCTTTTGATCTGGCCTGCCGTCGTATACTGGTAACTGGTTGTCCCACCACCCTGCGAGAATGTCTCCGCAGACAAGCGCCCGTTAACATCGAACGTATTGGCAATACTGACAGCACGTGAGCTTGCAAAACTGGTAGCGCAAGCCAGCTTCCCGGTAATCGCATTGTAACTTAGGGATAGACTATCATGGTTGATGACCGTGCCGCGTACCGGATCGGGTCCGACGCTCTTGCTGATGAGTTTGCCGTTCAACTCAGGCTGATAGCTGTAATTGACAGTCACACCATAAGGTGAGGTGATGGACGAGGGCGAGGTCAGGCTGCCGCAAACAGGATCGTATTCTGCTTGCCAGAGATGCCCACCCACATCTTGCTGCGTGATACGCCCCATACCATCAACTATACGCGTACCCATGGAAACATCATCCACCGTGATATTGACCATTACAGCGGACGGCGTGTCGTCGTTATAAATTCGGGCAACAACGGTTGGTGCTTGCTGACTCGAGGTTTTCGGCAGGATTGCCGTTATGACACGGCCAAAGGCATCGTATACGTAGCTCGTTTCCCGCCCCAATGCATCAATCATGCTGCGCAGGCGATTAAGCCCGTCATATTTGGCACTGGTTGTACTGTATGGCGTGCTATCGATAGCACTTCCGGCGGCATAGGTCTTTGTCGTTACAGTCCGACGCGCTACGTCATAGGACTGAACAGTCCTGCTCGTTTGCAACAATTGACCAGTTGCCGGATCGGGCCGCCCGCTCAGATCATAGGCCGTGTTTGTCAACAGAACCGGATCTTTGATGTTGAAGCTTTGAATACCATCCGGGCCGGTCGCGCAATCGCTCTGACCCCAGTTGTCATAATGTAGGTCTGAAGAAAGCGATGCATAAGGAGTGCTGGTATTGCTGTTGAAGTCCTGACTGACTGTGCTTTGAAGGCGCCCGGCGTTATCATATGTTCTGGTCTGAAGTATTTGCCAGATACTGCCATCTTTGAGCTGAACCTCGCCCTTGAGGGCATTTTTCATACCATCGAAGCTGGTTCGTACCTGATTACCAAGCGCGTCGGTTGCCATGATAATGTAAGGTGCCGTCGCAGCCGAACCAATCGTATAGGCAAAGTCACGCGTATTGGCAAAGTCGGTGCCTGAAGCTGTAGTCACGGAGGTCAAGCGGCCAAGCTTGTCGTAGCTCCCGGTGTTTTTAACTCCCAGATTGTTGATGGTTTCTGTAACACGCCCGGTAAAGCGCGAGGTGATCTTGGAGGCTGTCGTCGTGATGCTATCATGCGTAACCTGAGTGGTGGTGCGTGTAAGCTTTTCGCCAGAGAGCTGCGCGGTCATTGTGCTGGTGGTAGTATATCCATGATCAGGGTTCCCGTCAGGGTAATGAGTGCGGCTTGATGCAACAAGACGCCCGAACTCATGGCCCTGGCTGGCAGCAGCATATTGAAAGGTCGTTCTTGCCGTCACGTGTGTGTCGGAGAAAGCCCTTTGTTCACAGTTGAAGACTGTATAAGCCCCGGCAAGAGCCGGGATACCGGCAGGGTAAGCATATTGCTGGTAGCGATAGCGTGTCACAACTATCGGCTCGTCGCCGTAATCGGATTGCGCCGGTGTCGTCGTCATGCTTTTGATGAAGCGTGGAACGCTATTCTGCCGGTTATAAGTATTCGGATCTGGCGGGCAGCCAAAGCCATTAACAATATCGTTCGCCAGCCCCGCAGCCGGATAATAGTCCCAACTGATGGCGCCTTGCGCAATCAGCGCGCCATTATCGTCTGTAACATATTTCGCTTGCGACAATTGATTGCCGAACAGATCATAGTTGTATTGGATCTGCGCTTTGCGTGATACTTGCCCATCAGGCTCTAAGGTGCCAGAACTGCAGCTGATTGTTTGCAGGCGGGGAAGCTGGAACCGGGGATCCTGAGCAGCAAAACCCATGCCTGGCGTTGCATAATAGGTGGTTTCCTCGATGATCACATGATCGTCGCGTCGCGTTGCTTCCTTTACCTGCAGATGGAAGCAGTTATAGGTGCGCTCAACCGCGGTCTCAATGTTTGCGTCATCAATATGCGTGACTGTTGACTTGTACTTATAGTCGAAACTGCAATCATAAAGCGGATCAAGTGCAGGATTCCAATTCGTACCGGCCCCGCAGCCTAAGAAATTGGCGGAGCTGAAGGCATAATTCTGTAAAATTGCGGGCTGTCCACCCCCTGGTGTTGTCGTCAACTGCACGACATAGGGCATACGCACTGACCGCATATCCGAGGCTGATTCCACATAGCGATGCGCCAAATCCGCGTTGGGACTGTACGCAACTTCTTCAACCAGCCCGCCCGGCGCGATTAGCTTTGTCGCCCATAACCCCCAGGGACCCAAAAAACTCATATCGGTATAATTAATCAGCCATTTCAGCGAGGTGTCAGCCGCGCCGAGCGCGTTGCTGCTGATACCCACCAGATATTTGCCTTGCAGGTCCAGAAAAACGTCATAACCTTCCGACCAGCCGGGTAGGATGGAAATAATCGGATTTACAGATCGTGCAGACGAGTAGCTGATAGAAACCAGAACTTTTAGATCATCGTCTTTAATCGTTGAAAGACGCCCCGCTGCATCTGTCTGGAAATAGAGGTTATGCCCTGATGGAGAGATAATCTGCCTGAGTTGCTTCAGATCACCCGCGTTGTTGGGGCCATCGAGTAACTCAATTGTACCATCACGATAGGTCACCTGATAATATTGACCGTCGGGAGTTCTTTGGATCGACACATGTTTCAGTGTCGTCTGCTGAATGCCCATTGCCCCGCTATTCTGGCTTGCCCAGACCTGATATTGCTCGCCGGTCGATAGGCTCAGGTTCCCCGATCCTGCATTATAGGTTGTCAGCCCGAGGTCGAAACCAACCCCGAACCCCATGTCGGTTCCGGAGCTTGGCGAATAGTTTAGTTCAATCGGCACTGATGGGCCCAGACCGTTGTTAGATGTAAGGTTGGCAAGGGTCAGCGTGATGTTAAACTGTCCGGTTCGCGGATCAACACCACCAGCGACGGCACTGGCAAAATTATAGGCAAGTGAAAAAAAGGCGCTCGGTGTGTTCATGAAAAAATCTCGTCAAAAAGATAAGCAGGGAATAGCAGTATGTTATCCCAGCCGAACAACAGCATTGGCCGCTAAACACGTTCGCATTAAAATAGACTATAAGTATGCGGTCGTCTTGGAGAGTATAACTCAGTTGCGCGCGCTCAAGTGCCAGATCATGTTTCCTTGGACAACAGTGCCGGGATTGTTTGAGTTGTTATTGTTGCCCGAATTACTGGTGAAACTCGCAGCGGAAGGGGAGCCCAGATATGCCTGATACTGCCCGTTCGTTCCCGTTGCATTAACCGTATCAATACCCAGATATAAGGGACGTACATTGCTAAATATACCGAAAGCTTGTAATTTCCATATCGGTTTGAATGTAAATTTAATATAATTGGAGCTATTAGTTATTTGATATGCAGAAATGATCTCATATGATCCGGGGAAATTGGTTTGATCTTGATATGGGTTCGATATGCATAAGTAATAGTCGTTTTTGACACACCTTATTAATTCATCAGTTAAGCTGTAGAATGATGTATTTACGTTCTTGTCTGTTATGTTGTTTATAATGACGACTGAATTGTCAGCATTACACCCAAGGTATGTCAATGAGTCCGATATTAGATAGTAACTGCCCGCATTATCCGCTGTTGTAGGCTCTTGGTCTCCTCGCGGTGGTGCAATCGGATTCCAACTTGAACTATCCTGTTGTGGATATCGTAATTGGACATAATTAGGTAATTCTGTCGATATCGAGAATTGGCCTGACTTCCCCGTTGAATCATAAAATGTAATAATATTGTTATTATCAGTTGAGGACGGATAATAGCTGCCAATCAGATTGCTAAATATAACCGTTATTCTTATGAATGTTCTATTTCTCGGGTTTTCACCAATATCAATCTGGTGGCCATCGGAAACGTTAGATATCGGGACATATTGCATGCCAGACATTTCTGCATTCCATATGTATAGGCTCGAAAGGTATCCATTTTTATTTATACTTTTACAACTTTGATATATATCAATATCATCAACGCTATAGTATGATATTGTAGGGGATACCGTGTAATAGATAGGGCCTGAATATTGATTTATATCAATAGTGTAGTTGTATTGTCGCCAGCGTAATCCGTCAGGCATCTCCGTTGATGCTGAGAAATCATCGTCATCGCCAGGATGCGGCATATATTGCGGTGTAGCTGTGAGGTCGTTCTGGGTATAATGTTCCTCTGCTGACGCCTGCGCCTCAACATAGTGCCCCTTAAACCCATTGGTTCCATTAATATAGTCGCTGATCTTCGCACCATCCGTCGGCTGAATCTGATAGCCGATCCGAATATTGCTGTCTGTCTGGCTTTTACACATGACGTAGAATGTTATCGCCTGTTGACCACTCGCGTCAGCTTCAGATCCTGTAGCTTCTTCTGCCAAATCAAATCCAGAAGATGGATTAACAACAAAATCATTGGGCCCATCCGTATAAGCCCAACCAGAAAAGCGCGGTAGGTTCTCGATTGTCGGCGCTGAAGGCAAATATGTAAGAGCCGTGATTTGCGACTGATCATAATCAATCAAGGTAATTGATTGCCTTAAGTCCTCAGGAGAAACATAAACGGGGGTTTTTGCGCCTGCGCCGTTATCATGAACGGGGGTCAAGAAAAGTGTCAGCTTGAACATATTCAAGCCGTTTCCTGCCAATTGAGCAACGGATTGCGGCGACATGCTATCAAACACTATCGAGTTCCATTGCAGGTTGCTATCTGCGCCGACAGTTCTAGGATGATTAGAATCGATAAGATCTTGGCTCTTTTTATTGCCCATAGTGTTAATTTCTCTTGTTGAGAGGATGAATCGCAAAGAAGCATTTTCATCGTAATACTAGTATTCTATTGTACAGTGGTTCACTGATAAAAGTATCAGGGCACCTTTTCATCACCATAGGTGCCATCCCTCAAACAGCAATTCGAAGCTCTCACAGTATAACTGTGTCCAGAGTTAAGGCCTGCTCCATCTTCAAGCGTTCATAACACTATGTGTCTTGATGCCTGTGCAATTGTAGATGGTCGATGAGCAACGAGGATACGGCTAATCCTTAAAGCTGAAACAGCGGCATTAATGCGGTTTTCGTTCGCTTCATCAAGCGCACGTGTGGCTTCGTCGAGGAATAAGATTGAAGGCCGTCGGTAGAGAGCAGGTGCCAGAAATAACCGCTGCTCTGCCCACCAGAAAGTGAACTCCCCATGTCGCCGATAAGTGAATTGTGGCGCATGGGCGTGGACATGATTTCATCACGCATCGCAACTATCTGGGCGCATTCCTCAATCCATGCCTGATCGGCGTCAGTATCGAAGCAGGAAATATTCTCCGCGATGGTTCCGGCAAACAGCTGATCATCCTGTAATACCGTGGCGATTTGCCTTCTGTAGTTCAGAAGCCCGTTTGTCTGATATCTGTATCCCCCAGAAGGATATGTCCTTCGCTTGGCTCAATCAGGCCCGCCATTCTATAATAGGAAAAGTATTTACTGGAAATATATTTAGAATAATCCGTACGGAGATAATCCCAAGATCTAATTATGCAAGCACACCATCTGTACTTGTCTTATTAAACCAATCAATATTGCCATTAATGGGACTTATTATATATATTTATGGTAATTTCCGTATCAATTTCCTTCATTGCGGGCGTCTTTATGTATCGCTTAATAGGGTTGTCTAGTCAAAAAAATGCGTATTCATGTGCAGATCGGACACCATTACCTTAAATATTAGATCTGACTGGTGGTGGGTAGTGTCGCAAAATTTTCACTTCTGGTGAGTTCTGCTCCAGTCAGTGCATGTAATTGGGTGAGGCGGAAGCGGATGACGGTGGATTTCAAGGGCGAGCAGTTTCCTATCGTGACCTTCAGGAAATCCTGCAAGACTGCGGCCTATCCGTCGATCATGCGACCCTGAACTGATCGGTTGTCCGTTACTCACCGCAGATCGTCATACTGGCTCAGACGCCTAAGCGGCCCACGACCGGTTCGTAGCGTGTTGATGAAACTTATATAAAGATCAAAGGTAAATGGACCTATCTGTACCGAGCCATTGCAACCAATGGTGTTCCAGAGAAGGCCCTCATTGATAATGAGTGGAACCAATCTGGCTGGGCTGCAGGCCGTAAACACGATCCTGAAATTCACTGGAACGGATGCTATGATTGAAATCCGGCAGATCAAGTATCTCAATAACGTCCTTGAGCAGGATAATCGGTTTATCAAACGGATCACCAAGCCGATGATGGGTTTTCAAGCCTCCCACTCCGTTTCAGCCACGCTCGCAGGGATTGAAATGGCTCACATGATCCGCAAAAACCAATTCGACAACGATAATCGCTCACCATTCCAAATCTTTGCGGAACTCGCAGCATAACTGCGTACAGAAATAACGACATTTCTACACGTCTCAAAACTTTGCGACGCTACCGAGCGTGGCACGAGGAAAACAATAGCCGCAAATCAGCAAAGGTAGATGAACAAATACATCTTCGTAACGTGTTGTAGGATAATTTTGAAGTCATCTTAATTTGTGAGTCGCCTCTCGAATTTGTTCCACGGAAAACTGGAATGTTCCGGATTTTTGCGCTGAGCCTGTTGATCTGCATCACCTGATGACGGTTCAAAATAAGCCAAAACTCATGAGGTAAGCCCATCACCGAAATGGTGAAGGTGCAAAATGGTCATTGGCTAGCGCTCGGCATGGTCGACTGATTGTCAGTCAGAATCTTCGATACCGTCTGTCCAATAGAAATCAAGCATCTCAGTGCACTCCAAACAATAGACCGTATATCGCTTCGCAATTTCAAAATTACCGCGTGCCGCCCAAGATGTTGAGACTTGAAGACAGAACCGTAAAACCTGAAAGGTTTGGCAATCTCAAGGTTAGGTTTACACCTCTTGCAAGTCGCTCTCGTACTCTTTCTTGGTGTTTGGCACACAAAGGCAGGCTGGCACGATCAAAACAGCGATAAGCATCATCGCTACGAATGTTGCGTGCAGCGCATGTTGAAGCACCAACCGAAGCTCACGCTGATCAATCAACATCTCCGCACCATTCAGCAGGTCCCGCAGCTGGTCTGACGTAATCGCTTCGCCATGATTGGCATTGGCAAGACTATAGGTCAGTACTGCACCCAGAATGGCCGCTCCAAGCGTACTGCCCAAATTGCGCGAGAAGACATTTGATGCCGTGGCGCTGCCGCGCTCCGACCAACTCACGCTATCCTGTGTCAGGATGAGCGCCCCAATGTTGAGCAGTCCCATGCCGAAGCCCATGACCAGGGAACCGATCCCAGCCAGTATGGCTGAACTTGACGGGGTCAGCATGACAAGAAGAGAGGTGCCAACCGGGATAAAAATGCTTCCGGCAATCATGATCGGGCGCAATCCGAACCGCAGAAACTGCCGTGATGCAATCGTGGCCCCGCAGGGCCAGCCCAGCAAAAGCATAGTTAGGGCAAATCCCGCGACTACAGGAGAACGGTCGAGGACTGTCTGTACATACATCGGCAGAAATGTCGTCAGTCCCATAATCGACATGCTGGCCAGAAAGACTGCCAGATTGGAGAAAGCGATAGGGCGTTTCAGCCACAGGTCCGGTGCGACCATGGGTTCCTTCGCCCGACGTTCCTGCCAGATGAAGGCAATCAGTGAAAGAGCAAAGAGAATGAACGCGAGAATTCCCTCGAGCGAAACCGCGCGCTCCATCAGCGTGAGCGCAATCATCATGGAGGAAATCGAAACGGCGAAAAGTGCTGCCCCAAGCACATCGATCGATACCGGCTTTGTCCGCTTCTCTTCATGCAGGAAGAGAAGAAAGCCCGATGCCGCCAGAATACCAACCGGCACATTAATCCAAAACACCCAAGCCCAGCTCAAGTTGTGAATGATTAGGCTACCAAGCAACGGGCCGACAACCGCTGATAATGCCCAGACACTGGCAAGATATCCCTGAACCTTGCTGCGCTGTGCCCCTGGAAAAAGATCCGCCACCACCGTCATGGCGGCGGGCTGAATCGCCCCTGCCCCGATGCCCTGCAACAATCGAAAGACAATCATCGAAGGCATCGACCAAGCGAAGCCCGCCAGTATCGAAGCGGCAAGGAACAAGGCAATACCTGAAACAAGGACCGGTTTACGACCATAGATATCCGCAAGTTTTCCAAACACAACGGTCGTCGCTGTCTGAGTCAAAAGAAATGACGAAAAAACCCAGGAATAAAGATTGAGTTGGCCCAGTTGCGCCGCAATCTGTGGCATTGCGGTCGACACAATCGTTACCTCGACGGCGATCATGGCCATGCTTGCCATAATCGCGGCGACAACAAGCCCGCGATGAGAATGTTTTTCTGTCATGGATTGCCTTCAGACCAGAACTGGTCGTCGTTGAGGAAAGCCTCCTCGCTTCCGACTTTGTTTCTTAGACCCGCTCGATCACCATCGCTATACCTTGCCCGCCACCAATACACATTGTTGCCAACCCATAACGGCCACCGATACGTTGCAGTTCATAGCAAAGCTTAATGAGGATGATGGCTCCCGACGCCCCTACCGGATGACCGAGAGCAATTGCACCACCATTCGGGTTGACCTTCTCTTCTGGAAATTCCAATTCCGCACTAACCGCACAGGCCTGCGCCGCAAACGCCTCGTTGGATTCGATAACGTCCATATCGGCTACGGTCAATTCTGCCCGCTGCAAAGCTTGACGGCTGGCTGGAACAGGCCCCATCCCCATGACCTCTGGAGCGACACCACCGAGGCCGGTTGCGACAATGCGGCCTAATGCCTTGACGCCATGGGCCTTAGCGACACTCTCCTCCATAAGTACCAGAGCCGCTGCAGCATCGTTGAGACCCGAAGCATTGCCCGGCGTTATGGTGCCATCTTTGCTAAAAGCAGGACGCAGCTTGGCCATATCCTCAAGGGAAACAATGCTGCGCACATGTTCATCCGTATCAAACAGTTTTTCTGTCCGACCGTTTTTGACGGTAATTGGCAGTATCTGACTGCTAAAGCGGCCATCTGCGATCGCCGCAGCCGCGCGGCGGTGCGATTCAACCGCGAAGGTATCCTGCTTTGCCCGATCTATACCAGACCGTTCGGCAATATTCTCGGCAGTCATGCCCATGTGACCATGACCGAAGGGGTCAGTCAAAGCGCCCACCATCATGTCAATAGCCGTTACATCGCCCATCTTTTGACCGTTGCGCGCCTGCGTTAATAAATGGCCAGAGCGGCTCATGCTTTCTGCACCGCCAGCGAGCACGATATCGGCTTTGCCGAGCTCAATCTGTTCGGCGGCGGAAACGACAGCCTGAAGGCCCGAACCGCACAAGCGATTCAAAGTCAACGCAGGTGAGGTGTGAGGAACCCCGGCACGAACCGCAACGACGCGCGAAATATACATATCCTCCGGTCTGGTATGAATGACATTGCCGAAGACTGTCTGCTCAACCTGATCGGGCTTGATGCCAGCACGCGTGATCGCTTCGCGAGCCACTGCGGCTCCCAGTTCACACGGAGGAATACCTGCAAGGGAGCCACCAAAATCTCCGATTGGCGTGCGAACCCCGGAAGCAATAACCACTGAACGTTTCATGATGAACTTTCTCAAACCTTGTCAGCCATTTCAGGCAAAGCCTGGAATAAATCAGCAACCAACCCATAATCAGCCACCTGGAAGATCGGTGCTTCTTCGTCCTTGTTGATCGCAACAATCACGCGGCTGTCTTTCATGCCCGCAAGATGCTGGATCGCACCCGAGATGCCGACTGCAATGTAAAGATCCGGTGCAACCACCTTGCCGGTCTGGCCAACCTGCCAGTCGTTTGGCGCATAGCCCGCATCAACTGCCGCACGGCTGGCACCGACCGCAGCACCAAGCTTGTCAGCCACAGGCAGGATCACTTCCTGGAACTTTTCTGACGAACCAAGCGCACGGCCGCCCGAAATGATGATCTTGGCCGAAGTCAGTTCCGGACGATCACCGCCCGAAAGCGCGTTTTCAACGAAGCTCGACAGCGCCGGATCGCTCGCCGCATTCACGCTTTCAACCGAAGCCGAGCCGCCTTCGCCGGTGGCCTGGAACGAAGCGGTACGAACCGTGATGACCTTCTTGGCATCGGTCGATTGCACAGTCTGGATCGCATTGCCCGCATAGATCGGACGCTTGAACGTATCAGCGGACACCACTTCCATGATTTCCGACAACTGCATCACATCGAAGTGCTGCCACACGCGGCAGCACATTCTTGGCCGACGTGGTGGCTGGTGCAATGATCGTGTCGTAGTTTCCTGCGAGTTCAACGATGGCTGCAGCCAGTGGCTCAGCCAAACGATTTTCCAACGCATCGCTTTCAGCCAGCAGAACCTTGCGCACGCCAGAAAGCTTTGCAGCCGCATCAGCCGCAGCCTTTGCACCCTTGCCTGCAACCAGAATATCAACATCACCACCGATCTGAGCGGCGGCTGTCAGTGCCTTTGCGGTCTGATCGGAAAGGCTTGCATTGTCATGTTCGGCAATAAGAAGAATAGCCATGTGTTTGTCCCTTCCGATTTCTTACAATACGCCGTCGGCCTTGAGCTTCTCGACCAGTTCGGAGACCGAACCGACCTTCACGCCAGCCTTGCGGCCACCCGGCTCTTCGGTCTTCAGGACCTTGAGACGCGGCGCAATATCAGCACCGAAATCGGCAGGCGACTTTTCATCAAGCGGCTTCTTCTTCGCCTTCATGATGTTTGGCAGCGATGCATAGCGCGGCTGGTTCAAACGAAGGTCAACCGTGACAATGGCAGGAAGCTTCACATCAATGGTCTGAAGACCGCCATCGACTTCACGCGTTACCTTGGCCGAACCGTCACCCAGTTCCACCTTCGAGGCAAACGTCGCCTGGCTCCAGTTGAGCAATGCGGACAACATCTGGCCGGTCTGGTTGGCATCGTCATCAATGGCCTGCTTGCCGAGGAAAACGAGATCCGGCTGTTCGGCCTCGACCACGCCCTTCAGCACCTTGGCAACGCCAAGCGGCTCAACGGTGTCATCGGTCTTCACGAGGATCGCACGATCAGCACCCATGGCAAGGGCTGTGCGCAGCGTTTCCTGTGCCTGTGCCGGACCGACCGAAACCGCGATGATTTCCGTGACCTTGCCAGCTTCCTTCAGACGGATCGCTTCTTCAACCGCAATCTCGTCAAAAGGGTTCATCGACATCTTCACGTTCGCAAGCTCAACGCCCGAACCATCTCCCTTAACACGGATCTTTACGTTGTAATCTACAACCCGCTTTACTGCGACAAGGACTTTCATTCCTTACTCCTTTGAATTTTTTCTGCCCCATTCCACCGGCACCAGACACAATCGGGACCAACTGGACGGCTACCGTCTATGCGAACATCTCGCTCTGGTCTGGTTGATGAGAACTGGGGTAAATCACATTAACATTCGATGATTTCTACAGCTTTGGCTGCAAGTGCAAAGGGCCCTTCGCGCCAGGAATAGCCAAGCTGCATAGCGGTATCGATTGCACTGGCATCCGATGCAATCTCAGACAGATGTGTCTCACAGTAGCTAATCAGCTTGCGCAACACCGAACGCGCATAGTTCCCGACGGGACCTTGTTCGCTGAGCAGTTCCTGCAGTTCCCTAGACAATTGTACCGGACGGGGGGCACGATAAAGCAATTTGTCTGTATCGAGCACTTCAAACTGTCCATCGGCCGTCTTGCGATAGAACCCGCCGCCCGCCTTGCGCCCAAACGATCCTTTCGCCAGCAACTCAGTGATGAGCGGATTGCCCGGCAGATTATAGATCTGCAAAGCATCATCTGTCGGCAGCGCCTGCATCAATCCGCCCCAGATGGTTGGCACGAGGTCAATACCGATCAGATCGAGCAACCCGAAAACACCGGTCTTTGGAACACCGAGTACCGTCTGCACAGCGTCGGCGGTTTCGATATCCAGTCCAAAACGACAAGCTTCCGTAACCGACACTGCTATCCAGAAACAGCCGATACGGTTGGCAATAAAGCCAGGAGTGTCATGGCAATCAATCGGGGTTTTGCTCAGCAATATTCTGGCCGCTTGATGCAACCGATCGCGCAGTTCAGGCTCAGCCTGATCGTCGACAACAACTTCCAGAAGCGGCATCAGTCGCGGCGGATTGAAGAAATGCGTAATAGCAAAACGGCGTGCAAGACTGCTTTCCATACCCGCTACCATGTCATGACGGGGGATGGTCGATGTGTTCGATGAAAGAATTGCCGACGGTTTCAGACAGGGTGCGATTTTCCGGAACAACGCGCGTTTAACGTCGAGTTTTTCCACCACCGCCTCAATGACCCAGTCGGCATCCTGCAACCGGGCGAGATGATCGTCAATATTGCCGGGACGTACTCGGGCTGCAGCGTCCGGCGTCGTGAACCCGCCCAATTTAAGCTGGCGGGAAATTCCGGTTTCCGCTGGTTCGATACGGTTGTCGCCGCGGGCAATATCCAGCAGTTCAACCGCAATACCGGCATCGGCAAACTGCGCTGCAATACCCGCACCCATGGCGCCTGCTCCAATGATCCCGACTTTCTTTATTCCGGTTGCCTCGGCACCCGCGACTTTTGCTATCAGATTCTGCATGTCGTCATCTCAGTCCAGTCGTACATCAATGAGCACCGGCCCGTCCTCGGCCAGAGCTTTGCTCAAGGCTAAATCCAGTTCGCGATTGGTCGTCACCGTCACCGCCTCGACGCCAAAGCCCCGTGCAATCGATACCCAGTCAATTTCCGGGCGAACCAAGCTCATCATGTCGAGCGCTGTCGGGCCCGGTTCAGCACCAACCTTGGCATATTCTCCGAGCAGAATGGCGTAGGAGCGGTTGTCGAGCAACAATGTGGTGACGGGCAAGTTTTCGCGGGCCTGCGTCCACAATGCCTGTACCGTATAGGCGGCGGAACCATCAGCCTGCAAAGCGATGACCCGTCGTCCCTTGTCGCCAACAGCTTCCGCCCCTATGGCAGCGCCCGTTGCTAGCGGCAGTCCTCCTCCGATTGCACCGCCTGTCACAGTCAGCCAATAACATGGAGCAGCCAATGGCATGACCGCAGCAAAACCACCTCCTGAGGTCAGCGCCTCATTGACGATGATGCTGTTCTCCGGAATCTGACGCGCTACAATCTGGGCCAAAGAATTCGGCGTTACCGGACCATCCACCGGCACCTCGATCTCTCCATTCTGGATGGCGATGTCGCTTTCACGAGCCCCGAGCGCTGTGGCCAAAGCAGTCAACGCGCCCTTCGCGTCCTGATGAGCGGTCGTCAGAGTCAGAACCTCGGCATCGGCGCGATGCAGCAGGCTCGGCAGACCCGGATAGCGGAAGAAACCGACTGGCGGTGGGCAATTGACCAGCACAACCAGATCATAAGGGTCAAGACACTGTAGCGCTTCCGTTACCACATAAGGCACGGCTGGCAGCACCAGCCGTCCTTTGCCCTTCGGCATATTGGAAATAGTTGAACTTCCCATCAGTTCAGCGCCGGTTTGATCGGCGATGCCCTTAAGTAAAGGATGCAACTCTTCGACGACAGCCGGATTACCGAGAATGATGACAGCCTTGCGCCCAGATTTCAGTGCATCGGCAACTTGCATCACGACGGCCGGGTCAACTGGATATGGTCCTTCGACGCTTTCGAGTTCAGCCGTTTCACCTCCCTCGCTCCATGACACGTCCGCTGGCAGGACCAGAGAAGCGATCTGGCCATATCCATAAGCGGCCTCTTTCAAACCAGCCATGGCATCGGCACCGATCGATGCGGGTTCTGTGCCGAAGCGGTGCCATTCAGAACTACCACCTACGAGCGCTTCCACATCAGCGGTCAACGGACTGTCATACGCAACATGATCGGTTGCGTGGTCGCCAACAATATTAAGCATGCCGCTGCCAGCACGACGAGCATTGTGAATATTGGCAATGCCATTGGCATAGCCCGGACCGCAATGCAGCAGTGTTACTGCCGGGCGCTGCGTGACGCGGAAATAGCCGTCAGCCATACCGGTCACCACATTCTCCTGTAAACCCAGCACGCACCGGATGCCGGGTATCCGATCGAGCGCCGCGACAAAATGCATTTCACTCGTGCCGGGATTGGCAAAGCAGGTATCTACCTTGGCGGCAACAAGACTATGGACGAGCGCTTCCGCTCCAGTAAGATGCGGTCTGTTCATAATGTTTCCAGTCGGACTTGAGTGAACATGGCCGCCATACGAGGACGGCGGCCAGCGGCTTCATTCTAACGATGCTCTATCTCTATGATGAGGGCATCCACTGCGACGGCGCTGTCGGCTCCCAGCATCAACGGGTTAACATCGAGTTCGAGCAGATTATGCCGATGATCGCCAGCATAGGCGGCAATCGCCATGATCGCATCGATAACCGGCTCCAGTTGCACCTTTGGCTTGCCGCGAAAACCGTCGAGGAGCGCGAAGCTTTTCAGTCCGCGCAGTGCATTTTCAACGTCTGCACGGCTCACCGGTAACAGCAGGGGTGTGGCGTCCTTCAACAGCTCCACCAGAATACCGCCCGCGCCGATGACGAGAACTAATCCGAACAGCGGATCGCGTTTCACACCGACGATCAGTTCAGCAAGCGGGGCCGCTTGCATCGGCTCCATCAGAAATGTCGTAAGCTCGATTGAAGCATCATGCTGTTTGACCGATACGACCATGCGCTCGGCTGCGGTGATAGCATCGGATCGGCTACGGATATTGAGAGCAACACCGCCAACTTCTGTCTTATGCGCCAACTGATCGTGCAGAACTTTCAGAACTATCGGGGCATTGAAGATTTCCGGCAGTTCGCGGATCGCCTCGATGGACGATATGTTGCCTTTTGGCACATTAAGTCCATAAGAACTCAATCGCCGCTTGGATTCCGCTTCATTCACTGTCACGCCGTTTGAAGGCAAAGCGGTGACTGCAAAAGGGACTTTGGGTTCCAAGGTAGCATCGCCTTGCCGCTTGTCGCGCCCAACCATTTTGCAATAGGTCGCCCATTTCGCGACGACCTGCGCAGCATCATGCAGGCCATTCAATGGCACGATCCCTTGCGCGATCAGCGCTTCGGCATCTTCTGGCGGTATGCTTTCCGTATTCACCGACGCATGGAATACCGGCTTGCCCGCAGCCTTGCCAGCAGCAGCCAGAGCACGATCCATAGCCTGATGCGCCGATTTATCCTTATAGGGTGATCCGACCGGCGGATAATCGATCACCAGCATGGCGGCATCGTAGTCTCCGTTCAGCATGGTGGTGAACATGGGTGTCAACAGTTCCTCACTGCCCCAATAGCCTGCAGTGAAATCGAGCGGGTTGGACACATGGCCGAAGTCAGGCAACGTCGGCTTGATGATATCTTTTTGTTGCTGATTTGGCTGCGGCAATTGCAGGCCAGCAAAGGAACAATAATCCGCAGCCAGGCCGTTATCGCCGCCGGAACTGGAAAACACGGTGATGCGCTCGCCTTCAAGTGGCACAGCGATCGAAGCAAGCTTCATCATTTCGAGGAATTGCGGGACCGTATCGGTCTCGATCACGCCAAGACGGGCAAACAATGCTTCATAATATTCATTTTGCCCGGCCAGCGAACTCGTATGGCTGGCAGCCATCACCGCACCAAGTTCTGAACGCCCGGAACGGCAGACGATGACCGGAATACGCTTTACACGCGCCCGCAAGGCGGCCTGCGAGAACGCGGCCACATCGCGTATGCCCTCCATAAACAGACCCAAACAGGTCACGTTCGGGTCATCAATGAGATAATCAATATAGTCCTCAAAGCCGAGAACGGCCTGGTTGCCCGCGCTGATCAGATAGGAATAAGGCACCGAACGACCGTTGGAGACCAGATGCCCGGTAACGTTGCCACTCTGTGAAATGACTGCCGCACCCCGGCTGCTCTGTAGTTTCGGGTAAAGCGCTGGCCAGATCGTGCCGTGATTGACGTAATTGACGAGGCCATAGCAGTTCGGGCCGACCACCGCCATGTTCCCGGCAGCTTCGACAAAAGCCAGATTGCGTTCAAAACCCGCCGCGCCAATTTCGGAGAAACCGGAAGCATAGCAAACGACACCACCTGCCTTCATGGCCGATAATTCACGCAACGCATTAATGGTCGCATCGGCATTAACGGCCAGGAATACCGCATCGGGCGAAACAGGCAGATCAGCAATCGACGAAATGCATTTATATCCGGCAATTTCGCTGCGCTTGGGGTTCACCACATAGACGTCCCCGGCATAGTCCTGCTGTCGCAAGGTTTTCAATGTTGCTTCGACCTGGCCACCACCAATGAAAGCCATGGTGCGGGGCGCGAGAAGACGAGCAAAATTCTCTCGCAGCGTAGGGCTGATACGGCCCTCCTCCACGCTCGTACTCACCTGTAGCATGTTCTTCTGCCTCTTAACTTAAGGCACTGCCAACCCAGCGGGCTTAATCTTCCACGGCAGCGCTTGTTCCAAGTTGACTGGTAAGAGGTGCAGACGTCGGGAAATTCTCCACATCAAAATCGGGCAGCAGCGGATGATCAGCTGGATTTTCGCCAAACAGATCGCATAGCCATTTGCGGATGATGATACAGCAATCTTCGGCCGAATAGGCTTCTTCCATGGCCCAGCCATGCCATAGCCCGTCCGCCAATTGCGTAAGAGCGATGGCCGCCAGGCGGACATCAATTTCCATATTCTTTTCTGCCGCGACCTTGGCAAGCCGGCGTCCCAGAAACGCCCGATATTTGCCCCAAAGTTCGCGGTGCAGTGCCATGATTTCTGGAACAATCCAGGCGGCACTGTTGTAGTGAATATGAACCTGCTGATATCCGCGTCCGTGGAAAAATGGCCCACAGGCAACAAAGTATAGCGTATCGAAATTCCCGGTCTTCACCGATGATACAAGGTGCCGGTAATAATCGTCCCCATTTTGAAGGTAATAGCGATGTGCTGCAGTCAGCAGATCTTCCTTGCTGTCAAAATAGTGGTTTATCAATCCACGTGAAAAACCAGATTCTTCACTGATCGTGTTGATCGTTGAATTCAGATAACCATGTTTGACTATTGAATTCAGCGTCGCAAGGATCAGATCCTGTCGTCTGATTTCGTTGGTTTGCCTCTTTTTGACAGCTTTCCGCATTCTTTACCTTCTCGAAGGCCGATAACTAACGGCGACACTTATTGTTGATACGGTCTCAACAGATCCTTTGCGATAATATCCTGATGAACCTCAGAGGTACCTTCCCAAATACGCTCAATACGCGCATCTCGCCAGAAACGCTGGATGGGGAATTCTTCCATGACACCCATGCCACCAAAGATTTGCACGGCATCATCCGCAACCCGGAACACCATTTCCGAGCACCAGTAATTCACCATTGACGCTTCAGTGCGGTTCATCGTCTGATTCTCAATTTTCCACGCGGCTTCTTTCACCATAAGATCGCCGAGCTTTATATCAACCGCCATATTGGCAACCTTGAAACCGACCCCCTGGAATTCGCCAATTGTTTTGCCAAACGCCTTGCGGGTTCCGGCCCATTCCTTGGTCATTTCGAAGATGCGTTCAGAACGACCGACACAATGGGCGGCCAAAGCAACCCGGCCATCGTAGAGCCACTCATTGGCAGTGTCGAAGCCCTTGCCCTCTTCGCCCAGAATATCATCGCTATGAACGCGAACATCTTCGAGATAGACCATCGTCGGATTATAGCCGCGGGTGACGATCGACTTCATCGGTTCGACACGCAGTCCCGGCAAAGTTTTGTCGAGGAGAAAGGCTGTAAAGCGCTTGCGTGGTCCACGCGGCGTTTCATCCACGCCGGTAACGGCAATGAGAACGATGAAATCTGCAATATCGGCGTGAGAGATGAACTGTTTCACTCCGTTGATGACCCAATGATCTCCGTCGCGCACGGCCTTGGTCGTAATGCCGCGAGCGTCCGACCCCGCACCCGGTTCTGTGAGAGCGAAGGCATCCTTACGTTCACCACGGATGGCTGGCTTCAGATATTTTTCAATCTGTTCGCCCTTGCATTTGAAAAGGATGCCGGTAACGCCGCGGTTCATGCACATGGTGAGCGCGGCGCTCGATTTGCCAAGTACGCGTTCAGCCTGCATCTTGGTCTGCTTGTCGAGACCCGGGCCGCCCCATTCTTCCGGCAGGTTCATCCCGGCAAAGCCCGCTTCGACCGATTTTTGCTGAATTTCTTTCTTGATCTCCTCAGGAACATACCGGAGTTCCTCAACAAGATTCTCGTGCGGGTAAAGTTCCCGCTTGCAGAACTCTTCCAACGAGTCGATGAGCGCCTGTTGTTCGAAACTTAATGCAAAATCCATGATATTCCCCCTTTACGCGCCGATGAAATTCGGGGCGCGGCGCTCATTGGCAGCAGCCAGGCCTTCTTTGTGATCTTTTGTCTGTCCGCAGACCTTGCCCGCAGCTACTTCTTCCAGCTGTTGATCGGAAAGGCTGCGCGCATGGGCGCTGTTCAGCAGTTTCTTGGTTTGGGCAATGGCCACCGTCGGCCCGCTTGCCAATTGACGAGCGAAGGCGAGCGTGTCCTGCCATAGATTGTCCGAACTGCTGACATGGGTGACAAGCCGGTTCTGAAGCGCGACCGGCGCGGTCCATAATTCGCCCGTATAGGCAAAACGCTTTGCAGCCTCGAGACCGATCACGCGTGGCATCAACCAGGTTCCACCACAGTCGGGGTTGTAACCGACATTGGTATAGGAACAGATAAACTTGGCCTTTTCGGATGCGTAGCGGAAATCGCAGGCCAGAGCCATATCAAGACCGGCGCCCACGGCAGCACCGTCAATCATGGCAATAACCGGCTTGGGCATTTCATGAACCTGCTGAACCAGTCGCAGCGACTCCTCCACCCAGTTCATATCCGGCCAATCCGTTCTGCCCGCCGCCCATTCTTTCACGTCTGCACCAGCTGAAAAGGCACCACCGCGTCCAGCCAGAATAAGGGTGCGCAGACTTTGGTCAGCAGCCGCTTCCTTTAGTGCCTTGCGCAGTTCTATGGTGATCCCCATACCGAGCGCATTACGCGCCTCCGGCCGGTTGAGCGCTATAACGCCCACCGCGTCATGACGTTCAATTTCCAGAAATTTGTACATAGCTCTCCCTTTCTGCCCAGCCCCAAGGATTGGGCAGTCTCAATTGTCATTCAGTTATTGGTTCAGCGTCCGCGCCAGCGCGGTGGTCGTTTTTCGAGGAAGGCTTTTTGGCCTTCGATCATATCCTCCGAGGACAGCATAGCGGCAAAGGTGGACAGCTCCGGATTGTCATCGGCTCGCAATTGCATGGCATCACGGTCTGATATGCCGTCCACGGCACGCAGCGCTTCTTTCAACGCCTGTTGTGCCAGTGGTGCGGACCACGCAATTTTCCGGGCTATTTCCAATGCCATCGGCATAAGATTTTCTCGTGACACGGTGCGATAAACCAGACCCCAACGCTGCGCTTCCTGTGCGCTCATGCGTTCGCCGGTCCAGATCATTGCAGTTGCCACATAATAAGGAATGCGGCGCGGCAGGCGTTGCAGTCCCCCACCGTCGGGCAGCAGTCCCCGCTCAAGCTCGGGCAACTGGATGAAGGCGTCATCTGCCATTAACAAAATATCGCAAGCCAACGATATTTCGAGACCTCCGCCAATAGCAGGGGCGTTGATAGCAGCGATCAGCGGCTTTTTGAGCGACCATAGCGTCGTGATGCCGCCGAAGCCGCCCTCTTTTGCGCCTTTAATGCTCGCACCAGTGTTCTGATCCGTTCCTTCCTTGAAATCATAGCCAGCTGAAAAGGCACGCTCTGACCCGCTCGACAAAATACCGACGCGCAGATCGGGATCGTTTTGCAGATAGAGCGCTGCTTTCTCCAGATTGCGGCTTAGACTGCGGCAGATCGCATTGACCTTTGGCTTGACCATACGGATTTCGAGTACGGGTCCGTGCCTCTCAAGATGAACAAAGCCATCCATTTCTCGGTTAAGTTCTGCAATCATATCAACCACCGTTCTTTGCTGTTCGCTGGCTGTAAATGTGCAGCAGGAGCGGCGGTAGCGATGTGACGATCAGCATAAGTGTTGAAACCGCCGCCAATGTAGGATCGAGATCATCACGCAGAGTGGAGAAGGTAACTCTCGGCAATGTCGACATTGGCCCCGATGCCACCATCAGCGAAATGATCAATTCGTCAAAAGAGATCAGGAATGACAACAGCATCGAGGTGGCGACTGAAAGCTTGAGCTGTGGCAAAGTGACAGTCAAAAAAGCTTTTAGCCTATTGGCACCGAGACTGCGTGCCACCATTTCCTGCGATGAGTCATAACTGCTGAAGCCCGCAAGCATAGTCAGGATCACGAACGGCATCGCAACCACGGAATGGCCGAGGATCATGCCCCAAATGGTGTTCAGCAGCATACCGATCTTGGCATAGACAAAGAAAATGCCAACGGCGATCAGGATCGAAGGCACTGCCAGCGGCGCAACCAGCACCGTCTTCAAGAGGCCCTGGACAGCGATGCGACCTTGATTAAGGGCATAGGATGCTGCCACGCCGGTAACAGTGGCAACGATCATGGTCCCAAATGCAACCCGCAACGATACCCACAGCGAGCTGATCCACTTTTCCTGACCGAAAAATGATGCGTACCAGCGTGTAGACCAGCCTGGTGGTGGAAACATGAGCGAGGTCGTTGAACTGAACGAGACCGGAATGACGATCAGGGTCGGAACGATCAGGAAAAACAGCACCAGTCCGACAAGAATGTAGAGCCAGAGACGTGCACGGTGAGAAACGTGAGCTTCCATCATACCACCTATCGATCCGACGACAGCCGGCGCACCAGCACCAGACTGATCCACAAGCAAAGAGCCGTCATTGCCAGGAGCAATACCGCAAGAGCCGCCGCAGGGCCCCATGTCGGGTAGAGCGAGATCATCTCCTCAATGCGCTGCGCGATCATCTTCACCTTGCCACCGCCGAGCAGTGCGGGCGTTATGTAAAAGCCGAGACACATGACGAACACCATTATGGCGCCGGCGACCAATCCAGGCATTGAAAGCGGAAAGAAGATACGCAGGAAAGCGTGCGTCGGTGACGACCCCACATTGGCGGCAGCGCGCATCAGATTGGCGTCAATGGCCTTCATCGAAGCATAAAGCGGCAACACCAGAAACGGGATCATGATATGAACCATACCGATGACCACACCGGTCGTGTTGTTGACCAATGCAAGCGGCTGATTAATCAAGCCAAGGCCTTGCAATGACTTGTTGACCACGCCGTTGCGCTGCAAAATGATCAGCCATGAAAAGGTGCGCACCAGCCCGGAAGTCCAGAAAGGCACCAGCACTGCCAACATCAGTAATCCTGCCCATTTAGGTGCCAGAATAGACATCAGATAGGCAACCGGATAGCCGAGCAGCAGGCAGATAACGGTGACGATGAGCGCGATCTTGAAGGTATTGAGAAACATCTCGATATAGACAGGTTCCGAAAAGAATAGTCGGAAATTGCCGAGACCATATTCTCCATTGACGTCGACAAAAGACATCGACAGCAGCCACAACAGCGGTGCCACCATCAAAATGCCAACGATAGCGAGCGCAGGGATGGTGAGGCGCACCATCGACCAGCTTTCGTATTTTTGTTGGCGGTTCAGCGCGCGGCGGTTTTCATTCAGTTCGGCTCGCGTCACCGGCTTGGGGTCTGCAACTGGAAAAGAGACAACAGCTTTTGTCATCATCAAGCCTCCGCGCGTACAAGCCGCGCGTCCGCCCGTTCCAGACGCAGCGCCACGCGTTCACCAACCTTAGGCACCGCACGCAGATTTTCCGATCGGTTGGCAATCCTTGTGAATACCTTATTGCCACCATCCAGCATGACCTCGAAGAGCAGACATTCACCCTGGTAAATGGCCGTCACAACCTGGCCGGAAAACAAGTTGGCTCCCGATGCTCGCGCAGCTGCTTCATCTGTGGCGAAACGCAAGCGCTCGGGGCGCATGCTCAGCAACATATCGTCGTGCAGTTCGCCAACATCATCCGACAAGTTCACGCCCTGATCGCCATAGCTGACACCTGCGTTTGTACGCCGGAGCGGCAGAAAACTGGTTTCTCCAATGAATTCAGCAACAAAGCGGCTTTCCGGGTGTTCATAAAGATCGGTCGGCGACGCGATCTGGGCCAGTTTGCCCTTCGAAAATACCGCTATCCGGTCCGACATGGTGAGCGCTTCACGCTGATCATGCGTGACGGAAATGGTCGTCATATCCAGACGGTCATGCAGTTTGCGGATTTCGATCTGCATGGTTTCGCGCAGTTGCTTGTCAAGCGCCGACAAGGGTTCATCCATCAGCAGAATGCGCGGTTCGAACACGATAGCGCGCGCAAGGGCTATACGCTGGCGCTGACCACCGGACAATTCAGTAATCTTGCGCTCGCCATAGCCACCGAGCTGCACCAGATCGAGCACTTTCCTGACCCGCTCCTCGATCTCGGCACGGCCGACCCTACGCAAACGCAGCGGATATGCGACATTCTCGAATACTGACATATGCGGGAACAAGGCATAGTTCTGAAAAACCATGCCAATATTGCGCTTATGGGGCGGGAGATGCACGATTTCCTGTGTACCAATCCTGATCGAACCATCCGTCGGACGGGAAAAGCCCGCAATCATCATCAGAAGGCTTGTTTTTCCGGACCCGGATGGGCCGAGCAATGTGAGAAATTCACCGGCTTTAATCGCCAGCGATACATCGTCAACCGCCCGGACCGAACCGTAATGTTTGGACAGTGATTGGATCGTAACCGGCAAAGCCGTCGTCGAGGAGTGTTTCATTTCTGCTTTCCATCAGCGCACAACAGGACACCGCAGCGGTGTTAGCTACAGATTGTAATCTTGGGCTCCATGAAGAAAATTCCCGGATTGGAGGCCAAAGCCTCCAATCCACCATAACCGGCTATTGCATCATTGCCTTGTCCCACATGGTCTGCGCCTTTTCATGATTTTCGGCCCAGTACGGCATGTTGGTGATGAGCTGCTTCTTGATATTCTCAGTGCTCGTGACAATGCTTGCCGCCTTTTCGGGTGGCACAAGCCCCTGTTTGAACGCATCCTGGTTCATCGGCCCATAGGCGATATAGTTTGGCAGGTTCGCCTGATATTTGGGATCGAGCAGATGGTTGATCAGGCGCATTGCACCTTCTGGATTGGGTGAATTTTTGGGAATGACCAGGCATTCCACATCCATCACCGCGTCATCAAGCTTATAGGTATATGGTGCGCCTTCCTTGATGGCAGCGTCTATACGTGCTGCCCAGATCGCCAACATATCGACCTCTTCGGAAGTTGCGAGCTGGGTCGCCTGTGCGCCCGTGGCCCACTGAACACTGATATTCGGTTTCAGCGTAGACCATTTGGCCATCGCCCTCTCCATATCAATGGGATAGATCTTGTCCTTGGCCACACCGTCGGCCATCAGGGCAATTTCCATATTCGTCGCTGGCGAATTGCCCGAGATAGCGCGACTGCCGGGGAACTTTTCCGTATCGAAGAAGTCAGTCCAGTTTTGCGGTCCCTTGTCACCATAAACGTTCTTGTTATAGGCAAGGACCGACGTATAAGCAGTGAAGCCTACCCAATATTTTGAGCGCAGGTGTTCCGGTATCCCGGCAGCATTGGGAATTTTTGAATAATCGAGTGGAACCAGAAGCTCTTCTTTACCGGCCAGATCACACAGACCGCCATAGAGTTCTGCCACATCGATATCGACCGCATTTGCACGTACCTTGGTACGGATATCGCGGATACCACCAGCCAGAACGTAATCGACTACGGTCATGCCATGGTCTTGGGGCAAGTGGTCAAGAATGGCTTTTCGCACACCTTCCTGATAAGCGCCGCCGTAGGACGCATAACTGACCTTTTCTTCAGCCGCAGCCGAACCGGCTGCCATGGCAAGCACTGCACCCAGTATGAATGTCTTTTTCATTGTTCCTCCTCCCTGTGCGGCTCAATAGCCGCGTCTTTTTGTATGCAACAACCGGCAAAGGCACTTCCTCCAAAGCACCTTCTTCGGTATTCCGCTGACAAAAGTCAGTTGGAAAATGCGTGTAGCCCCCTTGTCATAGCAAGGTGACAATCGCTGACAATGCGCTCGATAAGTTCCTGACAGCTGGGAATATCCTTGATCAGCCCGAGGGTCTGACTTGCCCAGACCAAGCCGCTGTCCAGTTCACCGGTTGTCAACGCGTGACGACCTCGCTCTCCCGAAACCAGCGGTCGAACATCTGTAAATTCCGCACCACCCGGCCGACCTTCGATAGCGACGACCTCATCGGAGATTGCATTCTTCAAAACACGTCCGGTGTTTCTGAATGTTCGGAAGATCAAATTGGTGTCCCGCTCACCAGCATTGACCAGCGCCTGTTTGATATGCTCGTGGATGGGAGCTTCTTTGGTGGCACAAAAGCGCGTACCCATGTTCACGCCTTCGGCACCGAGCATAAAAGCGGCTGCCATGCCTTCGCCGGTGCCGATACCGCCCGAGGCGATCAATGGAATTTTTACCTGCATGGCTGCAGCAGCAAAAAGGACCAGACCGCCAATATCGTCTTCACCCGGGTGTCCAGCCGCTTCAAATCCGTCGATGGAGATAGCGTCGACACCAGCCCGTTCCGCTGATAGTGCATGTCGTACAGCCGTGCACTTGTGAACGACAACCGCACCGGCCGCCTTTATTTTCTCAATGAACTCTTTCGGGCTGCGTCCAGCCGTCTCTATCACCTTCACACCCGATTGCAGCGCCGCATCAAGATATTCTTCATAAGGCGGAGGCGCTGTGGTGGGGAGAATGGTGAGATTGACCCCAAATGGTTTGTCGGTCATTAGACGGCAGCGAGCGATCTCTTCGCTTAGCGCTTTCGGGCTGGCTTGTGTCAATGCTGTTAGGATTCCAAGGCCGCCAGCATTCGATACGGCTGATGCAAGTTCGGCGCGACCTACCCATTGCATTCCACCTTGGATGATCGGGTATTTTGTCTTCAATAGCTCAGTTACTCGGGTCTTCACGCGCCACTCCCTGCTGCAATCAAACCTCATGATTAGATACTGAAATTCGCTGCGGATTAAGTCAAACAAAAAATTTGCTGAACGTCCAACTTTTTATTAACATGCAGATATAACACGATGATTTCGTCAGGGTCCCATGAAGAGGGCCAGTTGGAGAGGCGAACACCATGAAACCGCGAAAGATCACGACATATCAATGGCGTAGTGTAAAATACAGCTTCACATCGTCGAATTTACCAACCCCGGACCAGCACGTAAGAACCCCGAATCTCCTATCGCAGATAGCGGGTTTGATAATTCGGGGGTGGTCTCCAGAGCGGCAACCTGTCGCGGTTATGGCTCACCGGCATGGGTGACGTACCTACCACCGCAACTAAACTTGGCGCGACAGCCCTTCCCTACCGTAAGCGCTGTTCTTGCGGATACTTTCAGATCGCGACCGGCTTGAAGGGGGCAGCATGATCCCACTGCGCTTCTTTGGTGCCGTCCTTCTTTGTGTAAGCAGTCTTGCTTTTACCTTGAATGACACGACGACCAAGTTTCTCATCGGCGACTATGACGTATCATCGATCATTTTGATCCGCAGCTTGATGGCTTTGCCAATTCTTTATCTGTTTCATGTGCGGTCAACCGGTCGGAGCAAGATATGGTCGGCCAGAATTGGTCTCCATGCGTTGCGGGGAGCTTTTGGCTTGATCGCCGCCTATTTATACATCGCTTCCCTGAAAACTCTGACTGTGGCTGAGGCTACAGTCATTCTCTTCATGACCCCCGTCATTATCACCGCGATGTCTCGTTTTCTGCTCAAGGAGAATGTCAACTTTCGCACTTGGTTGTCGATCTGCTTTTGTTTCCTCGGCGTGGTTGTGGCGATCAATCCACGGGCATCCAACTTCAGTTACGCTATGGGACTGGCTGGTACATCGAGCGTGTTTTACGCCATCAATGCTATCAGTTCGCGTTGGATTCCGTCCGAAGACAACCTGTGGACGATCTCGTTTTTCGGCGCGTTCTTTTCGGCGCTCTTTGTCGCCCCGTTCGCCATTGAGCATTGGCGTGGACTACAAGTCCCGCACCTTGCCCAGTTTGGTGCTGCGGCGGCATTCTCCAGCATGGGCATAGGTTTGAGCGCCATAGCCTACCGCATGACATCACCTGCCCTCCTCGCCCCCTTCGGTTATTCGGGGCTGATCTGGTCGATTACAGTCACCTGGCTGTTTTGGGGCATTCATCCGAGTCTCAATGCCATTCTCGGCACACTCATCATTCTGGGCAGCGTCACATTGACCATCAAAACCAGCCGCATTGATCCGCAACCGAATCTGCAGAAGTGTAACAAGGGACCCACAAATGACGACCCCAATCCTTGTCGACCGAAATAAAGAAACCGGCGTCAGCACTATCACATTCAACCGCCCGGAAAAATACAACGCTATCGACGAGGCGATGGCAGCAGCCTTTCATGAGGCCGTGCAAGCCATAGCATCCGACAAGAGCATACGTTGTGTCGTTCTCAAAGGCGCAGGCAAAGCTTTTATGGCGGGTGGAGATGTGGCAGCTTTTGCAGCTGACCCGGATCGGGCTGATCTTGTCTTACAGCGCATATTGCGCCACATGCACCCAGCTTTGTTAATCCTGCAGCAATTGCCTGTGCCTGTCATCGCTGCAATACACGGACCGGCAGCTGGTGCCGGATTGAGCATGGTTCTGTCGGCAGATTATGCCATCTGCAGTCAATCAGCGGAGTTCATTCTTGCTTATGATCGACTGGCAACGGTCCCCGATTGCGGCGGCACCTGGTATCTTCGGCAAAAGCTGGGGCCGCGTGCTGCCCTTGCCCTTATGCTCAAGGGTGGCAAACTCAATGCCAGTCAGGCCAGAGAAATCGGGATTGTCAACGACGTGGTTGAGGATAGCAGTTACCAGGAACAGCTTTCCGCCCTGATACAAAAAATTGCTTCTGGCCCAACAAGAGCCTTTGGACTGTTCAAGCAACTGCTTGCTGCCGATCTTTCGTTGGCGGCTCAACTTGAGGCAGAAAAGGCGGCCTTCATGGAAGCCACTTATACGCAGGATTTCCGGGCCGCCATCCGCAACTTCCCGAGCAAGCAGCCGGTGCAATTTCTCGGATACTGAAACAAGATCGTGCCCGGCGGAGACCGTTATATTCAAGGTCAGCCTGCAAAATGAACAATTACCAGTCACTTCGGCGGTCCTCCTTGCAACCAGCAAATAGACGTCGCCGCTATCACCAGAAAGCGAATAAGATGCTTCAAAATGTTGAGCTCGCAAATGATGTCATCAAGACTGACTTTTATATCGATGGCACTTGGACCAAACCTTTCGGTACCGACACCATTGCCGTCGTCAACCCTGCCAATGAGCAGCCGTATGCAACAATTTCAGCAGGCACTGCTCAGGATGTTGATCGAGCGGTTGCGGCCGCCCGTACGGCGTTCTCTTCGTGGAGCGAAACCCCGGTTGCGGAGCGCATCCGCTTCTTGCGCAAAATCGCAGAAATATATGAGGCGCGTCTCGAAGATATGGCCAAAACCATTTCGCTGGAAATGGGTGCGCCTATCACCATGGCCCGCGATCAACAGGCCGCTGCAGGCTTGTATCACATCAATGCTTTCACCCAGGCGCTAGAAAACTTCGATTTTGAAGAAAGACGAACAGATAATTCCAGCGACATGATCGTGCGCGAACCAATTGGCGTCTGCGGTTTGATTACTCCATGGAATTGGCCAATGAACCAGATCGCTTTGAAAGTTATTCCCGCGATCGCAGTCGGCTGCACGGTAATTTTGAAACCCTCCGAAATTGCGCCCATGTCAGCGATGCTTTTTGCCGAAATCATTCACGAAGCAGAGCTCCCCAAAGGAGTATTCAATCTTGTCAATGGTGACGGTCTGATCGTGGGCGAAGCCATGTCACGCCACGCGGACATCGACATGATGTCGTTCACCGGCTCGACCCGTGCGGGCACAGCGGTCGCACGCGGCGCCGCAGACACGGTCAAGCGCGTCTCGCTCGAACTCGGAGGAAAGTCCCCCAATCTGATTTTCGCGGATAGTGACATCGAAAGCGCGGTAGAGCGTGCCATTGCTGAATGTTTCAACAATACTGGTCAATCCTGCAATGCCCCTACCCGATTGCTGGTCGAGAATTCGGTCTACGATCAAGTCGTTCAGCTCGCCGCTAATGCCGCCAATAAGACGCAGGTCGGTGATCCAGCTCTCGAAGGCGACCATATCGGGCCGCTGTCATCGAGAGCGCATTTTGACAAAGTTCAAAGTCTAATCCAAGCAGGCATTGATGAGGGCGCCCGTCTGGTTGCGGGTGGCCTCGGTCATCCCGACGGGTTTAACGCTGGCAACTTTGTCCGCCCGACCATATTTGCGGATGTACGGAACGATATGACGATTGCCCGCGAAGAGATATTCGGTCCAGTATTGGTCATCATTCCCTTTACCGACGAACAGGAGGCCACCACTATCGCGAATGACACGCTTTATGGTTTATCCGCTTATGTGCAAACCGGATCAGTTGATCGCGCCAAACGCCTTGCGCGGAATCTCCGCGCTGGCATGGTGCATATCAACGGCTCCACGCTTGGTTCCGGCAGCCCGTTTGGAGGCTACAAGCAGTCCGGCAACGGTCGTGAAGGCGGAAAATGGGGATTTGAAGACTTTACGGAGGTTAAGGTGATCACCGGCTGAAAGTATGCATACAGCGCCGCGAGCCAATGCATGTCTATGGGTCGTCAACTCGAGCCATAATTCGTGAAAAAATAAAATTCAATGGTTCATGCATCATTGCCGCACGGTTGTGTTGCAAAAATTTGATTTGAATGCAGCATGGCTTAACTCTGGAGGCAATTATGCCGCGAGTGCTTTGAACTGTTGTTTGATTGAGAGCGCCGCCGCAGCTGGAAAGATGCCTTGTTGTTTGCGCATCATGTGAATGAGTTCAATGCCAGAGAGCGTGATGCTGGCTGCGGTTTGGGATTTGAAACCTAGAGCATTTCCAGCAAAAGTGCGAAGCGGTTTTGCGTCGGATAATGCGAAAAAACAAAGAGATAGAGCATTTCCAATGGTTCAAGAAAAACAGGAAATGCTCTAGCATGGAGCGAGTGCGTCGTTTGATGCGGCGATGATCCTACTCAATCGTGTTGTTCATATATTTGCTGGAGCGAACGGCAATAGGCTTGCCAGCCTGACTGAGCTGGTTCTCTGCATCACATTGTAGAATAGCTGTTCTGTTGGTTTGGCTACCATCAATGGTAATGCGCACTGGCCTGCCGTAGCGGGCCAGCGCCTTGCGTATAAAGCATTTGGCGATTAAATCACGTTCCTTGCTGAAGTAGAACTCAACCGTATCCCCGTTGCTGTCGATCGCACGATATGAGTACAGCCACTCGCCTCTGACCTGACGCTTCTTCTGATAGAAACGCTCAAGCAGTTTGGGGCTGAAGCAGATGACCCAACGATGGACGGTTGAATAATCCAAATAGAGGCCACGTTCCGCCATCATTTCTTTCAGATTGCGAAGGCTCAGATTGTAAGCCAGGTACCACCGCGCACATAGAAGAATGACAGACTTATCAAAATGACGACCTTTAAACATCCAAAATACTCAGCTAACTAAAAGCCAAGATACCATCAGTTCATCCATTGATGAAAAGTTTGCAACACAACCCCATCATTTCTTCAAGCGTCAATTCACGCATATTTCTCTCCCAATATAGATTAAGCACCCCGGAAGAGTAGCAGTCATACAATTTCTAAAACATCCTATTTTAGTGGCCCCAATTTACCCCCAAATAGGCGGCCCCACGCCATTAAATATCGCGCTGTAGGGCCGCACTGTGGGAATCGCTTGCTACAAGTCATAGGCTCAGCCCACGATCAAAATCCAGCCGTTCGCGCTCCTACTCGATCTGCTTCTGGCATTGCTTTTCAGCCTCCTGCTGTTCGCGCAAGTCAGCCCGATCTCCGCTCCGAAACCCTTGCGCGAGATCGCGGGCGCGCTCACTATAGCCGCTAATGTCCATGCCTTGCGCTGCCCTTGATTTCCTGTGCGGCCTGTCGGACACGCCGCCATTCGACAACGGATTCCACATCGTCGCCGCGCTCCTTCAGATACCACGCCTACTGGGCAGTTGTGGCAACGGTTTCCGGTCCAGTGACAGTGCTCGCACCGTCTGTTGAAGCTCCGTGCGTTCATCGCCCTGCGCCCGATCAAACGCCTCGTCTCGCTGTACCTCCAGCGTCCGATGATCAACCAACTACCCCACACCGTGGCACTCCAACGCAACCTGCATTTCTTCCGCCCAACTTTCCCGTCAGTCAGCCAAACGGTTGATCTCAGTAAAAATTTCGTCAATCTGTTCTTTCAAATCAGCTTCGGTTTCACCGCTGAAAATTAAACGGTAATTGCAATTATTTAGTTTTCGGCCTGCATACTGGCGCTGAATTAGATACTGAATGTCTTCCCTTACCCGTTTTCTGCCGTGCACGAATTTGCTGTTATTCTCGGTCAAACCCCACAAAATAGCCGAAACCATTTGCACAAGCGGCTCGGTTGGCAAGATGGCTGTCTCTGTACGCTGTCGCCCCTGCTGAACCGCCTTGCTGATCGTCGTACGGTTGCATTCGCAGTGTCTGCTGAACAGTGGTTCTGTTGCAAACAGGGCATTTCACAAAACGCGCAGGCTGAAAGCCTGATGCAGCCGGTAAAGTGGTGGTCAGCTAGGCTGCGGCGACACGCGGCACGCAGACTTGGGTGTGTGTTCGCACAACAATGAGCGCATAATATGAGAACGGGGACTCCCCATAAACAGTATAAGGAGACCATCATGAAACCGTACTCACTCTTGGTTGTTGTTGGATTGGTGTTAATGAATGCCTCAACTGCTTATGCGGGTTCAAACACAGCATTAAAGAGCGCGTCCACATTACCATCGTCTGATCCAGCTGAGACCATCGTTCATCTGGCAACGACAGAAAAGCCGGAAGCCGCTAAGCCAGCAATCTGTCAATACAAGACTTGGCAAGATTGCGTGGCAGCCTGCGGAACCTCACTGTGCATATATTGCACAGGTAATGGAAAATATGCTTGCGAAAAGGAAAAATGAAGCGTTGGTGGGGTCGGTTCCGGCTGAGGGCTAAATGGTATGTTTAGCTGTCTCAATTGAACCCGGTCGGGTTTTCCAAACGTAAGTTATTGAACCGGTTTTACACGTATTTTCAGCTTATCCTTAGAGGTGGTGCGACTAACATCGCAATCCTGTTATCCCTATTTCATTCAATATTTATACCGTCAAAGATGCTGTATATTCTTCATCACATGCCTTTTTAAAAAGAGGAAAGGTTTCAACGAAAGCGAATGGATGCCGTTGGGAGGCGCAGCCATGCGTATAAGAACCATTCAAGAAAAGATCATTCACTATTCTCTGTCGCATCAAGACGATCCCACCTACAATATGGGGTTGTGCTTACATTTTTGCGGCCCACTCGATCTACTGATGTTCAAGGAAAGCGTAATAGAAATTATCAGCGCATCACCCATATATAGTTTAAACTTTGTTCTTGATGGTAAGAATATAGTTCAGATTGAACGGAATGATCGCTTACGGCTGCAATTTGATGATATGGATATATCTCAGCTTTATGAACGCGATGCAGATGAATTCGTGACTTCGGATGCACAAATTTTACTTAAAAAACGTTTCGATCTAACCAACGACCCTCTCATTCGGTTGCGTTTCTATTGGCATAGTTCACAAAGCTTCTATGTCGCTTTTGTTCTCCATCACTCTATCGGAGATGCCTTTAGCGCTTATTCTCACTTTAGAAAAATTGTTGAAGTCTACACTGCAAGAAAAACGGGTGCTCTAATCAACCCGTACATTGCCAGCGAGACAGATGAGGACGCGACGAAACCGGATAGTATTGCGCGGTCTGTTGAAGCTCTTCGAAAATTTATCAATGGAGCGACAAGCGGTGTGCTCAATGCAGATGCAGATGCACCAAATGTTGAGTCATGTCGCCGAACAGTTGTGTTGCTGAATAAAACTGAAAAGACCGCTTTTTGCGACTGTGCTGAGCGCCTTCATATCCGAAAGAGCACTCTAAGCCTTGCTTATTTTGCACTCGTCCGCGCACGTGTGCGCGGACAGCGGCAATTTGTGATCACATTGCCCTTTAGCGGTCGTACTCGGAATAACAAGAATTTTCTCGGCTGCTTTGTGAACGTATTACCGCTGTTCGTCGATCTTGATGCTAGTGAGACAATCGAGGCACTTTGTGCCAGTATTGATTGTCAATTGCGCTTCCTCATGCGGCATCAGCACATAACGATTGAAGATCATGCTGACCAATTGTTCCAGGAAAAAAACATTGGTGCTTTGCGACAAATCTATAATGCAGTCTTCACATATTATTCCAGCGAAATGGCTCCATTTTTCCCACAGGTAACCACGCGAGTATTACCGCTAGCCTCTCCCAATTTTAGCTATCCGATTAGCTGGGTCACTTGGGATGTTGGTGATAACATTCACATCGAAATCAACTCATCTAGCGTACTTTTTCAAGCTGCCGATTTGGAAGCGCATGTGCGGTCAGTTGCAATTGCTTTTAGTGCATGTACGCGTATCGACGATATATTGCTTTATGGTGCAGTGAATTCGTTCCATAAGCAGTTTTTCGCTCAGGAACAGAGCCCGACAGAAACCATACCTGATGTGTTTTCACGTCAGGTTGTGAGCACCCCTGACTTGATTGCGGTGACACATCGGGGACGGCACATTACTTATCGTGAACTCGATAAACTCGCTAACAGTTATGCGGCAGGATTGACGGCGCATCTGAGTTCAAATCAGCACAAAGTGGTCATATGTATGGATCGCGGGCCGGAACAGATCGCCGCAATCCTTGGTGTTTTGAAAAGCGGACGTGCCTACGTACCGGTAGAGCCTCTAACACCAACAGACCGACTGGATTATATTCTCGAAGATTTAGATCTACCTCCCGTCGTCACACAATCTGCTTTTTGGGAGAAATTCGCCAGCCTGCCGCGAGATCATGTCTTTCTTTTTGAGAACTTGGCTGCTGAGAGCTACGTTTCTGCCGCTGTAACGCCTGGAGACATTGCTTATGTGATCTTCACTTCCGGATCATCTGGCCGCCCGAAAGGTGTGCAGGTTTCGCATGGGAATGTCACACGGCTTTTCTCTGCAACTGCGAACAGATTTGGTTTTGGAAAAGAGGATATTTGGCTGCAATTTCACTCTTATGCTTTTGATTTTTCTGTTTGGGAGATTTTCGGCGCTCTTCTTTTTGGTGGCCGACTTGTCATCGCTGACTCTGATGATTGTAAAGATTGCGACAGTCTTTCCAGTCTCTTGATTGCTGAGGGTGTGACGGTGCTGAATCAGACACCAACCGCTTTTATTCACCTCTCAAAGAGTATTTTGTCTCATCCGAAGATTAACCAAATGGCGTTGCGTCAGGTGATTTTTGGCGGGGAAAGGCTCAATCCGAATACTCTGGCGGAATGGATTGAAAGTATCCCCCTGGAACGTACGCGTCTCACAAACATGTACGGGATTACCGAGACAACGATTCATGTCACCCATCATGACATTACAATAACCGATATCGCCGGATCGATCAGTAATATCGGCGGCCCTATTCAGGATCTCAGCCTATATATTATAAATGATGCCGGTACTTTGGCTCAAATCAATCAGGTCGGTGAGATTGCGGTGGCAGGCCCCGGTGTCAGTCAAGGGTATCTGGTTAAGCCACAGTATCAGGACAATGTGTTCGTTCCAAATCCTGTCGAGCCTTTACGATTTTCATTGATGTATCGCACAGGAGACCTCGCTCGTTACGCTGCGGATGGTACGGTTCATTATATTGGTCGTCGCGATAGACAGGTGCAATTGCGTGGTTATCGGATCGAATTGTCGGAAATTGAGACCGCGCTCCTTCTGATTTCTGGCGTGCGAGCATGCAGTGTTAACTGCTTTACATTTCCCAATAGTGAGAAGAGGCTGGTCGCTCACTATGTTACCAAAAGTTGGTTTGATCCTGCGTATATACGCGAGAGGGTGAGACGACATCTGCCAATCTATATGATCCCAGCGTATTTCGTTGCGCTGAACGAATTGCCCATGACTTTAAACGGTAAAATAGATCAGCTTTATCTTGAGGCTGATTTTTTTGCGTCCTTAAAGCAGTCCACGCTTTCTATGCCATCCGCCAAGAATAATGATTTGGCTTTGCAAATAGCGTCAATATGGAGCGCTGTGCTCGGCCATGACGTACCTTCGCACCAAACCGGCTTTTTTGATGCGGGGGGAGATTCATTAATGATGAATATACTCACACCACGTCTGCGGGAACTTCTACCTCAAGAAATTGCTCAACAGCTGAATGTCGCAATGCTGCTGGACCGCCCTACGATCCATGCCCAGGTAGAGCTTATTCGTAGCTTAAGTACTCTATGTGACACATCCCTTGCGATTGAGAGTAGAGCCCAGCAGCGACTGTCACGGCGACACCATTCTCGAAAGTGCGGAGGATTGCTATGACCACAACTTCTCATGAAATAGCTATTATTGGAATTGGATGTCGTTTTCCTGAAGCTGAAACTGTTGACGAGTTCTGGAAACTTCTAACCAAGCGGCACTCTGTCATGCGTCCGACTGGTCGAATAAACGGAACCCAGTTGGGGTTTGTAGATGTTCAGACTCCAATTCCTGATATTGACCTTTTCGATGCACCCTTTTTTCGAATGTCAGCGTATGAAGCGACTTTAACCGACCCGCAGCATCGCATGTTTCTTGAATGTGCCTATCAGGCGCTAGAGAACGGTGGATATGCTGGAAATACTGCCGGTTGCGCTGTCGGGGTTTTCGGCTCGACGAGTTTCAGTACATACCTTTTCAATAACATTCTCAAGAGTTGTCAGCGAGAAACAGCGGATAACTACCAGATACTGATTCATAACGATAAAGATTTCCTTGCCAGCAGGGTTTCATATAGTCTTGATCTGCGCGGCCCCGCAATTACGATCCAGACAGCATGTTCCAGTTCGCTTGTTGCCACCCATCTCGCCTGCCAAAGCATTCTTGTTGGTGAGTGTGAGATGGCACTTGCTGGCGGTGTTAGTCTGAGCCTGCCACAAGATGCCGGTCATATCCACAAACCCGGAGGTATTCTCTCCGATCAGCCGAGTTGTCGGGCCTTTGATGCCGACGCTGCTGGCACTGTTAAGGGCAATGGTTGCGGTGTCATACTGCTCAAAGCGTATACAGCTGCTGTCGCAGATGGCGATCAGATCATTGCTGTGATCCGGGCTACTGCCATCAATAACGATGGCGGTGAAAAGGCAAATTTCATGTCTCCAACAGTCCGGGGACAAGCATCAGTCATTCGCGAGGCGATTGAGGTGGCTGAAATTGCGGTCGATGAACTGGATTATATCGAAACTCATGGTACCGGAACAAAGTTGGGAGACATGGTTGAAGCCGAGGCACTTGCCATGGCCTTATCCGGCAGAAAGGGGCACACGGTTCGACTGGGCACGTTAAAGCCAAACATCGGTCACCTTGATGCAGCAGCAGGCATTGCCGGTGTTATCAAGGCTGCTATGGTGCTTGACCGGCAAGCCATACCTGCTGCGGCCAGCTTTGACACGGCAAATCCTGACCTCAATTTGGAAGGTAAGGGATTTCTCATAGTGAGCGGCTCTATGTTGCAAGAGCATAGCATTCGCCATGCTGGCGTTAGCTCTTTTGGTGTTGGTGGCACGAATGCACATATCGTGATGGCCTCCCCTCCACGCAGGCAATACCCTCCCTGTAATAGATGTGAGCTTTTTCTTCTCTCAGCCCAAAGTGAAACAGCTCTTTTTGATCTTGCTAACCGCACAGCGTCCATAATCGAGAATAATGAGTGGCGGCTCATCGATATTGCATACACGTTGGCATGCCGCAGGACATTCTGGCCTGTTCGTGTTGCATTTGTTGCCCAAACACTTGATGACCTGCTCACCCAGTTGCGATCGGTGGAACAACTCTTGTTGCGAGTACCTTCGGATACGACGGACACGCTTACCGCTTTTGGCACCCGTTGGTGCCGTGGTACAGACGCTGATTTCATGTCATTGTTCGCTGAATGCCCGACAGTTTGCTTACCCTTACCGGGCTATGGTTTTGATCGTAAATCATATTGGATTGAGCCGGACGACACGGACACACCCAACAAAGATAAGCCGGTCAGCCAAAAGCTAGTCCCACAAGGCGGCACGCTGGCAAGCCTCCTGGAACTTGCAACTATTAGACTTGGTGCTGAAAAAATTCAGCCGCATGTCGATTTCACGGAGCAAGGCGGCGATTCAATTATGCTTATCGACCTTCTGTTCGATATACAGGAGCGTTTTGGCATCGAAATTCCCGTATCCATAGCGATGCAACTAGGCACTCCGGCTGCCATTGCAAGGGAGCTGGATCACCGGCTTTCTCAAGTATCTGACTCACCTCCAGAATTGTTGACCAAAGCCGTGCCTGCTGACACTGGGGCGAGTGAAGTGCGGGCGAAGCTTGTTTGCATCGTTCCTAGTCAGAAAAGGCGCAGCATAGTGCTGGTGCATCCAGCAGGTGGAACGATTTCAACCTATGTTGATCTCTGCGAGACGATCAGCGAAGAGGAGTATAGCGTTTATGGGATTCCGTTCCCGCGAGCTTTTTTAGTCTCGCCGGGCAATCTTACAATCACCGATCTCGCCCACCGCTATGTCGATGCTATCCATGAAAACCTCAAAGTGGAGAACTTGATACTGGGCGGCTATTCCTTTGGCGGGAATGTCGCTTATGAAATGGCTCATATTTTTGCCGATAGATACGGTTACTCGCCTAATATTATGCTGTTTGACAGCCATCCGCCGCATGCGTACGGAACCAGTCTGGTTAGTGACGCAAAACTGGTCGAGACATTTGCGTTAATTATACACTCTGTAATGATACGTACCGGTGGTTTCACTGTTGCGACAGAAGATATTGCCAAAAGCTATCGTGGGCTGTCATTGGATGCGGCGATAGATAGGTTGCTCGCCGAAGGTATAGTTCCCATCGGATTACAAGCTGATGATCTCGCTCGATTTTATCAAATTTGGGTCGTCAACCATTCCATGTTGTGCGGTCCTGGCCGTCGCGATCCTGCCCCGGTCAATACTGTTCTCTTCAACGTCGGAGTGTCAGAATGCCCACTGATCCTGCAGAATCTCGGCATCGCTCCGGTAGAACACAGTGCCTGGCAGAATTATATTACTGGATATTTGCGGATCGAAAACCTACCTGGCGATCATTATACCGCCTTTACGATACCTGAGAACATCGCGTCAGCTCGAGATAAATTCCGTGCTTTGTTGAGTGACGATTGGCTGTGGCAACCGCTCACTAAACAGCCACACACGGAGGCTATATTATGATGCTGGATCCGTTTTCTATCAATTTAATTATTGTATCAATCATAGTTTTTGCCATCCACAATATTGAAGAAACCGTCGGCATCGAAGGGTGGATGGCAGCAAAATTTCCACCGCGGATCGCGCAACGCTATAGGAAAAAACCGTTCTTCATAGCGACCTTCCTGCTTTGGATCGCTTACAGTACTGTCGCTTTGATAGCGGTCTGTTCAGGCAAGACTACCGCTCTCCTACTTTTTACCCTCGCCTTTGCTGCTATCGTCGCCAATGGGCTTTTTCATGTCCTTGCCGTGCCAGTGTTTCACAAAATCTCGCCTGGCTTCTGGAGTGCGATTGTCTTGATCTTGCCGTTGGGCGGATTGTTCGCATGGCACACTGTCAATATTGGTCTCATGACACTGCCCCAAGCAGTACTGGCTTTTCTGGCTGGAACAGTCGTTCAGGTGCCATTGGCCGCCGCCGCTATCTTCATCGCCAATTTAGTGGTTGGGCCGAAGAAAAAGGACATTTTAAAATGACCCTTACGCTAGACGGCAACAAGATTGCGACCGACCTGTTGCAAATGGTCAAACAGCAAAACGATACAATTTTCAATCAATTCGGTTCCCGGCCTCGGCTGGCAATTGTTTCCATTGCCAATGGCAATTTGATGACTGAAACCGCGTTGGATTTGCATAGAATTTGCGCTAGTCGTGCCGGGTGTGACATAGAAAACATCAATCTCCCGGACGACACGTCCCAGAAACAACTTTGCTCTCGCATTAGCGAGTTAAATGTCTGCAAGAGCATTACAGCGATCTTGGTGTTGCAACCGTTGCCGGTCGCAATTGACGTCGTCTCGGTGATAAATACGATCCTTCCGGAGAAGGAAGCTGAGGGTCTGCACCCTACTAACCTTGCCCGCCTTTTTCCGACCAGCCTCCAATCGTTCGATTTTGACATCTGCGTTCCACAAGCACTGAAACTCCTCCTCAGTGCTTACGGACTTTATGAATCTGGCAAACATTGGGTCATTCTTGCGCAGACTGAGTTGTCCGAAAGCGACATTATAGCCAGCACTAATATTCGCGCTGCATCCGTCGGTGCTCTGCCTCCTAACTCAACAATTTCGTTGATTGCGCCTGATTACTCCGACGCGCGACGAATATGCCAGACAGCTGACGGAATCTTTGTTACTAGCCGCGAGATTCACTGGTTCGACGATAATTGGATTAAGCCTGGAGCAATTGTGGTCGACTTTCTTGCCAGCATGGTCGGAGAACGCTACCACCCATTGAATCCGGACAAGAAGCTGCCGTTGTTAAAAGGCTCTGTCAATGCGGCAGCGATTAAGGGTAAGGCAGGATATTTTGCCCCTGTAGTCGGTGGCGTCGGTCCCATGCTGATAGGCAGCTTGTTTTATAACTGCATGCTCATGCACGCCCACAAGTTCCCGATCAAGACCCTTGATGCTTTCGATGTCATCGATGAGTTGTATCCACCGGCCAGAATCCAAATTCTGAAGCGCAACACACTGGGTTCGGCCTAATGGCGCACTCCAGTGTCATTCGGGCACTCTGCTAACGGCGAAAAGGGGTAACCTCATCAGCCATTGACCTAACGGTCTCGAAGAGCGCTTAGAGAAAAATTATCGGCAAGTGTTCGAGATATATATGATTGAAGTCCATCAGCACATCCTAACCGATATTCTCGTTCCTATGAGAGAGCAGGCGTGTGAGAACTCGTTGCCCTTTTTCACATCACTTTTTCTAGGTTCTATTTCGCCTGATGTTACACTGTGTTTTGCGCAGTTCGATGCTGACCGATTTGACACCACTGCCGAAGGTTTCAATCAAATCATTGCTCAAGCTGGTCTCTCTCATGCGGTACGGAAACGTCAGATTGAATTCTATGCAGGGCGTTGCTTGGCGCGTTGCGCAATCGGAATTCATAAACTGCCGCGTGGAGCAACTGGTGCACCTGTCTGGCCTGTTGGCCGAACAGGTGCCATCAGTCATATCGCTCAAAGTGTGGCATTAATTGAGGGGGTACGAAACCGCCGCTTGGGGGTGGATGTCCAGGAAATCTTACATGGGACAGAACTGCAGGCCGTATCATCACTTGCGTTGAACGCAAATGAACGTACTTGGTTGGAGGGAGAACCGCTACTTCGGCAAACGGAGCTGATCACAATCGCCTTTTCTGCCAAGGAAGCAGTATTTAAGGCTCTCGCTGCTGAGATCGACGGGCGACCAGACTTCTGCGTCGCGGAGATGCTACCCCTTACAGGGAGGTTGAATACTCTGCGCCTGCAACTGGTAACACCACTAGCGGATCATCTGCCGATAGGTACGATCTTAAAAGCGTATTTTGGCTGGTTTGAAGATGAGGTCATAACTTGGATAGATGAGACTCGTCCTACCTGTCTCTTATGAAGCTGCAAGCCGGAAGCCCATAAATTCCACGTCGAGGGTCATTTTCAGAAGGAGGCTGCACTGAATATCAGGCGGCGGCCGCATTGCCAATCGGGATTACCTCTTTCCAATGCGCTCCATATCCAGAACTGCATCAAGTAACTCTAATGAATTGAAAGCACCGGATGCATAGATCGTGCGTGTGCCTAGATCATAGCACACCATGACGAATGGATCTGATGTGTGTTCCCTATCCTAGGAAGATTGTCGGCTGGCACGATAGGCGCTGCACGCCGTTTCTTTAAGAAAGCTATCACAAGCAATGGCGTTCTGCACAAGATTGTCGTTGATAAAAGCGGAGCGAATTTGGGTGGAGCGCAGGCGATAAATGCAATCCTGAAATTACCGGCACAAGCAAAGCGATTGAAATCCTGCAGGTCAAATACCTCAGCAACATCCTTGAACAGGACCATCGTTTCATCAAGAGGATCGCCAGGCAGATGCTGGGCTTCAAGGCTTTTCATTCAGCCTCAGCAATAATCGCAGGCATTGAAGTGGCACACATGATCCGTAAAAACCAATTTACAAATGACATTCGTTCGCCATTCAAAGTGTTTGCGGAGCTCGTAGCCTCAGCGTTTCTCGCAATATTTCTGTCTCCCTTTCCCGTTGATCGTAGCTTTGGCCGGGGCTACCGGTTTGATCGCAGCACATTTTGGGTCAACGAGCTTTCAAACAGGAGGTGGCATAAACGCGCGCCTAATGCTCTTGCAGACAAGGATTCATTAATCGGCGAAAGCACCCCTACCCATGCGATACCTAACTTGCGATGGTCAGTCGCCATTTCTCTAGTGCTTTTGTTCTTATGGCTCGGCCCGGTGCTCGGCCTATACGTCGGTCTTGGCCCGCAGAACATCTTCTTCCAGCTCGCCATCTTTTTCTGCAAAATGACGATGGTTACGTTCGGTGGAGCCTATGCCGTTCTATCTTACGTCGCTCAGGGAGCAGTCTAAAGGTTTGGCTGGATCACTGCAGGCGAAATGCTGGATGGTCTCGGCATGGCGGAAACGACTCATGGCCCGTTGATCCAGGTCGTTCAGTTCGTCGGATTTCTCGCAGCTTATCGATCTCCCTGCGATCTGAATCCTCACGTCACAGCTACATTCGCAGGAGTTCTGACCACTTGGGTTACGTTTCTGCCCGGCTTTCTCTGGATATTTCTGGGAGCACCGTTCGTTGAGACTTTACGCGGTAACAAGGCTATTTCGGCCGCGCTCACAGTCATAACGGCATCCGTCGTCGGTCTGATAATGAACCTTGCTATCTAGTTCGCTATGCATGTCCTGTTTCAGGAAGTCGGCAGACATCAGTTGGGTTTGATCAATATCTGGATACCAGTTTGGCAGAGGCTGAATATGCCAGCGCTTGCATTGACTATTGCGAGCCTCATTGCGGTATTCGTACTTAGAACGAAAATGATCCCGCTGCTCTTGCTTAGTTCATCAGTCGGTATGTGCTGGTATCTCCTTGAGGCAACAAAAGCAGTAGGTAACTAATCCTTTTGCTAGATTGGCGTTTTTTCATGCATCCAGCAAAATTGCGGAATGGCAAATATAGAACAGCAACAACAATTTTGGGACGATTGGAACGCGCGCACGCGCGAGCGTGAGCGTCCGGAAATATCGAACCGCCAAGCAGAAGTCGTGTTGGGTTGGCTTCGTGAACTCAAACGAAAAGATCTCAATATATTGGAAGTGGGCTGCGGTTCGGGTTGGTTCTGCAACGAACTATCGCCTTTTGGTAAAGTTCACGGCACAGACCTTTCGGTCAACGTTCTTCAAAGATCCCAAAAGAAATGGCCCCATGTACAGTTTACAGCAGGCGACTTTTTCAATCTCCCATTTGAAAAAAACTCTTTCGACCTCGTCGTAACCTTGGAAGTCCTCGCCCATGTAGAAAACCAGCAACTATTCTTATGCAGAATATCCGAGCTTCTGAAAGAAGACGGTTTGCTATTTCTCGCGACCCAGAACCGCCACGTACTGGAAAACTATTGCAACCTCCCCCCACCAGGAGAAGGACAGGTCAGACGGTGGGTTGACCGTCATGAGCTCACGAAACTAGTTGAAGAAAAGTTTTCAATTTGCGAGCTCCGATCCGTTACGCCGATTGCTCATAAAGGTTTCCGCCGTGTACTAACGTCCAAAAAACTGAACGCAGCAATTCGACCTTTAGTGGGACATTCACTGCGAAATTATCTCGAGAAGAATGACTGCGGATGGACCCTGATGGTTAGCGCAAGAAAAAATCGCTATTTGGCAGCAACTCTATCGTCTTCCGTTTAAGATTGCACAACCAAATTTGCCCTGCTGGCCATATGGTAGCTTCGATTTGAGGCTGAAATTTCCGCTAAAAATTTCACAAACAGCTAAGGCCGATGTAGAAAATATTGGTGTGAGCTGAAGCCTGATTGTCTTGACGCTAAAGGCTGGCTGGGCCAGCATCGCACTGGTTGGACTGAAGCTTCGATTAGGAGTCAGGAATCGTGATGCTGGGATTGGAAAGTTTGCCGGGCAGATTTGGCTTTCTCAGCGATCAGGCGTGTTATCTCATAATCAGAACCGCCCTGAAATCATTGACGTTTGTTCCGGTAGGACCGGGCATGAACAGATCATCGATTGCGTCAAATGCCGTCCATGCATCATTGGCATTAAGCCGGGTCGCACCATCTTCGCCAGCCTTTTGCAGCCGCGAAACCGTTGTACCGTCGGCAAAAGCTCCGGCATTATCTTCCGAACCGTCAATGCCATCGGTATCTGCTGCCAGCGCATGAATATTCGCATAGCCATCAATATCGAGCGCAAAAGCCAGCAGAAACTCGCTGTTGCGGCCACCCTTGCCGCCTTTGGCACGGATGGTCACGGTGGTCTCACCACCAGAAAGCAGAACAACCGGTTTTTTGAACGGGCGATCACGATCCGCCACTTCACGCGCGATTGCTGCATGAACATGCGCTACTTCGCGCGCCTCGCCTTCCATTGAATCAGACAAGATCACCGCCTCGACGCCATGGCGCTCGGCTTCCTTGACTGCGGCCTCCAGTGAGACGGCTGCTGACGCAATTACCCGCACTTCATTGTCGGCAAAGATCGTGTCGTCAGGCTTCGGCGCATGAGCCTTCTCGCTTTTGATATGCGCAAGCACCGCCTCCGGCAGTTCAAGCTTGTAGCGGTCGATGATTTTGAGGGCTTCGTCACGGCTGGTTTTATCGGGCACAGTGGGCCCGGATGCGACAAAGGCAGGGTTATCACCGGGAATATCCGAAACCACCAGCGAGAAAACCTTTGCCGGATGTGCGTGCGCTGCCAGCCTCCCGCCCTTGATGGTTGAGAGATGTTTTCGCACGGCATTCATGGCCGAAATCGGCGCACCAGATGCCAGCAGCGCTTTGTTGACCGCAATCTCGTCGTCCAGTGTCAGACCTTCGGGCGGCGATGGCAACAAGGCAGACCCTCCACCAGAGACAAGCGCCACCACAAGGTCATCTTGCGTCAGGTTCGACACTGCATCGAACAGTCGCTTTGAGGCCGCAAGCCCGGCATCATCAGGCACCGGGTGCGATGCTTCGATGATCTCGATGGTTTTGCAAGGCGCACCATAGCCATAGCGCGTGACGACAATACCTTCGAGTGGCGCGTCCTCACCCTCATGCCGCTCGGCCCATGCCCGCTCGAATGCAGCCGCCATCTGCGCCGAGCCCTTACCCGCACCGATCACAATCGTCCGGCCCTTCGGCTTGGCAGGCAGATTGGCGCGGATCACCAGTTCAGGATCAGCAGCAGCAACCGCTGCATCGAACAAGGACTCCAGAAAGACACGCGGCTCTAATTTTGACGTCATACTGTTTAGAAGACTCCCGATGAGACCACCAAAACATTGCTTGTACTCGGAGAGTTGTGGTGGCGCCTCATACTGTGCGCCACACCGTAGCGTGATGCTATTTTGCAATGCCGGATATCGACTTCAAAATGGAAGCTCCAAGTGTGTATTTTGGATCTACCATATTACCAAGACGGACACGTCCTGCCTGTGTTAAAAGCATATAGGCATCTATTTCATCGAAACCGAAATCAGCCGCCATCCAGCGGATCAACTCCCTGTAGGCCTGTCGAGCCGCGTCTTCCATCGGGCGGGAAGAACCAACCGTCATATAGAATTTTTCATTCTCCAGGCGCGGCATACGGATAGTCCAATTCTTGATCAAATCGACCTGAATGGTCGTCACTGTTGGATGTTCAACGGCCACACCGCAAAGTTCGCCATCACCTTGTGCGGCATGGCAATCGCCAAGAAACAGATAGGCACCCTTGGTTTGCACGGGGAGGTAAATGACTGCGCCCGGTGCAACATCAGGCAAATCCATATTGCCACCATAATAATCCGGGACGAGAGCACTGATAGCTTCGATTTCCGGTGCGGTGCCAATTGTACCGATGAAAGGTTCATATGGCAGTGTGATACGATCATTCCACTTGACGCCTTTTTCAGCATCGATGTGCAACTTCTTGACCACTTCCGGCAATGTTGGATTCAGCATTGCAGTATCTGCTGTCGGCACGAGACCGCCAAATTCGGGCATGATGACAGTGGTGCCCGACGGTTGCTCACCGCGCGGACGGATTTCTTTGATATATACCGCCAGAGTGTCGCCTTTCTCGGCACCCTCGACATAGATTGGTCCATTCTGGGGGTTCAGAAATGGAAAATTCAAAATCTCTGAAGGCTTGTCGGTTTCTTTCCGGATTTTTCCTTCAAAAGCGTCGTGCGTCTCAGCAGAAATGACCGCGCCCGGCTCTACATGCAGAACAGGCTCAACATAGGAACCATAAACATATTGATAATTGCCCTGCACTTCCTCACTGATGTGATGGCTTTTTCCAGCGATACCTTTTGCAACGCCTTTGCGGACCATGATCGATTCATCAAACCAGGACATAGAAGTCTCCTTTAATAATTTTGGAATGGCTCAAGTTTCCGAGCAGCTCCCGGCCCAGAACAAACGAATATTGGGTTAGCCAAACTGAGAAATGCGAGACTGGCATCGTCACACGGCCAGATATCTGCGCACCGTGTCGCGATCTTCCAACATCTCGGCTGTGAGAGTTGCAACGATACGTCCCTTGTCCATGACATAGCAGCGCTGGGCCATGGCGCGGATCATATCGATATTCTGCTCAACGAGAATGATAGACACTCCAGTTTTCTGGTTGAGTTCGACTGATAGTTTCGCGATATCCATCACGATGTTTGGCTGAATCCCTTCCGACGGCTCGTCGAGAAGAATAAGAGAGGGGCGTCCTATCAAGACACGACCAATTGCCAATTGTTGCTGCTGTCCGCCCGACATTGTGCCGGCGCGTTGATGCCGTCTTTCTGCGAGAATTGGAAACCGGACATAGATATCGTCGTAAAGCTCTTTACTGGCACCCGGTGTAATGGATTCGCCAACAGCCAGATTTTCTTCAACCGTCATCCGGGGGAATACATCCCGACCCTGCGGAACATAGCCGATACCATGGCGTGCCCGCTTGTGCGGAGGCAAATGCGTAAGCTCCTGTTCATTGAAACTTATGGATCCTCGGTCAGCTGGCAAAAGCCCGATAAGCGATTTCATAAGTGTCGACTTACCAACGCCGTTCCGACCGATGACGGCTACGATTTCGCCCTTGTGCACATCGATATCGACACCCTGCAGCACGGGCTTGCCACCATATCCAGCCCACAAACCGCGTGTTTGAAGTAGAATTTCCTTATGCATCGGCCTGCCCCAGATAGATTGCGGCGACCCGGTCATCCCTGACGATGTCCTCGATCGAGCCTTGCGCAAAGATTTTACCAAAATGCAGAACTGTAACCTGTTGTGCAATCTGCCGAACGAATGCCATGTCATGCTCAACGGCCAGCACGGTCACTCCCTGCGCATTCAATTGTTGAACCATTTCGCCGGTGGCAAATGTTTCGTCCGGGGTCATGCCTGCCGTGGGCTCATCGAGCAGCAGCAGTTCCGGTTCAAGACTGATCGCCATACCGATCTCCAACCACTGCTTCTGGCCATGGCTGAGATTGCCGGCAAGTTTTGTGGTGGAATCCTCAAGCTTCAGGAAACTTAAAAGACGTTCGATTTCGCGTTTGAGTTCTGAACCGCGATGCTTTCGTTGAACGGCTATTTCGAGGTTCTGGTAAACACTCAGCTCCTTGAATATCCCCGGCACCTGGAACTTCACACTGATACCGCGGTCGATCCGATCAAACGATTTCAGTCGCGTAATTGTCTCGCCTTTATAAAGAACATCTCCTTCGCTCGGCAGATACTCGCCGAGAATGAGCCGGAAAAGGGTGCTTTTCCCCGCCCCATTGGGTCCAATCAAACAATGGATCTCCCCCTTCCTGAGTTGAAAGTTGACATCATTGGTTACATGCAGACCACCAAAGCGCTTATGCAGGTTGCGTGTTTCAAGAATATTCATGACGCTGACCTCTTCTGTTTGAAGAACAGAACACGCCCGACCAGATTAGCCAGCCCCAGCACAATACCTTGCGGCGCAAGGAGCACTGTGAACACAAGCAGAGCACCCATGACAATCAGTGCGTATTGAGCGCCATAAATTGTAAGTGCCTGAAATCCTGCGAGCACCAGAATTGTTCCAATCAGCGTCGCTGTGATGTCGCTGCGCCCACCAACTGCAACCCAGACAATCGGAAGTGCGGCGGCCGTAATGCTCATGCTTGATGGCGTAATATATTGACCCCAAGCCGTATAAAGAACGCCCGAAAGACCAGCCAGCATTGAACCTATGATAAAGCCCCCCCACTGATAGAGACGAACATCATAGCCCAGCATTTCAGCTCTTTGTGGGTTTTCGCGAATGGCAACGAGAACATTGCCAAATGGCGAGTTCAACAGAATCCGCAACCCCAGATAGACGATCAGGACGAGGCCAAGAACGACATAATAGAGCCCAATATCGGGATATAGAGCAATATCGCCACCAAACCACGGAATAGTAATTGGCGGCATACCGCTCATGCCGTTGAAACCGTTAAGGCGGGCTTTTCCGATCGCCCATTCCGGGCCTGCGGTCTGCGCCATGAAGCGTTCCAGAACCAGCGTAACCGAAAGGGTGACGATGCCCAGAAACACACCCGTTATCCGCCCATAGAACAGAAAATAGCCAATGACTGCAGCAAACAGACCAGCAAGGAGAATTGCCAGCACCAGCGCCACGAGGGTAAATCCGAAAGCATCACCGATATTGATCGTCAGAACGCCATAAGCGTAACCCGCAACGCCGAAGAATGCTGTTTGGCCAAACGACAAGGCACCACCATAGCCCCAGATGAGACTGAGCCCCATAGCCATGAATGTCCAGATCAGGAAGTAAACGTTATTTCCAATAGTGTATCCGTCAGCAAACATTGGATAAATGATCGCGAGTAGGACAACGGCTAAGAAGCCACTCCAGAAAACAGGGCCTTTCCCCTTGGTTTGCGGGCCTTCAAGATGCCCGAATAGCTTGAGTGCCATTAACCTTTTCCTTTGATGAAAAGCCCTGAAAGGCCATTTGGCAGCACACGAATGACGATGATTACAGCCACGAGCAACCCAATCTGTCCGAACAGCTGGCCATACATGGACGTAAGACTTGCCTTGACGACCGCGAGAATGGCCGCAGCCGGTGCAGTACCCAGAAAGACATCAGCGCCACCGACGACAACGGTTACGAATGACTCCACGATGAAGCTTGAGCCCATTGTCGGCACCAGGGTCATAGTTGGGGCATAAAGCCCGCCAGCGAGCCCTGCCAGACCAGCGCCCAGACCAAACGTCAGCGCATAAATATAGTCCGTGTTCACACCAAGCGTTTTGGCCATGTCAGGGACCTGAATGGTCGCGCGGGCAAGGATGCCGAAGCGGGTCTTGTTAAAGATAAGGTAGAGACCTGCAAGGATCGCCAGCGCAGCCAGCATCAGGACCATGCGGTAAATTGAGAAGGACAGAGCACCCAGAGTGAATGATCCCAATGGCGTACCAATACCCTGCATCGTTGAACCCAGAAGAATGAGCGTTCCCTGTGTCGCAATCAGACTGATGCCCCATGTCGCCACGATCGTATCAAGCGGGCGTCCGTAGAGATGGCGAATTACAAGCCGCTCAAGCAGCATACCGATGAGACCGGCCACTAAAGCACCCGTGATTATCGCCAATGGTAATGGCAAACCGGCCTTTGTGGTCATTACGGTCACATAGGCACCGCACATGATGAACTCTCCATGCGCGAGATTGATGACCCCCATCATGCCGAAAATAATTGCCAGTCCGCACGCCGAGAGAACGAGAAACGCAAAAGCATCGCCAAACTGATAAAAGGCAGCGAAAAGAGAACCCAATAGCTCCATCATAATAATCCTTAATCGGGAGACATCTGGTCTACCGGCACGCACCAAGTGCGTGCCGGATCAGACCCTTACTGCTTCGAAGGTGGATTAGATGGTGTGTACTGTTCGCCCGGATTGCCTTTCGTCAGGTCGCAACCTGCATCACCCAGCCAGTAAGGCTTCACATCGTTCCAGACTTTTGGGAAAGAAACGCTGTGGTCATCGCCCACTTTGGCCAGATAGATGGTGTGCGACATATGCTGGCTCTTGGGATCAAGGCAGGTGTTTCCTGACGGACCGTCAAAGCAAACATCACCTTCGGCGATTATCTTGCGCAAGTCATCCCGCTTGGTTGAACCACCGGCACGCTCAACCATCTGCTTATAGAGGTTGACTGCAATATAGGAGTTGGCAGCTTCCTGATTGATATAAGGTTCATTCGGAAACTTGGCGTGAAAGCGTTCGATGAAGTCCTTGCTCGCAGGCGTATCAACTTCCTCGATATAGTTTGTCGTCACATGCATATTGGCAAGGCTAGGTGGCGTAAAACGCTTGTGCTCATAACCCTGTCCGACATTAACCGATGAAGCCATAGGCAATTTCAGATTGGCAGATGCAGCCTGTTCATAATAGGAGGCCTGCGCTGTTCCAACCAGCAAAGTCACAACCACATCGGGCTTAGCCGTCTGGATATTCTGAATGGTCTGCGAGAATTGCGACACACCGAGCGGGATGAATTCCTCACCCACCATCTCGCCACCATTCTCCTTGACGATATTGCGGACCCATTCAGCGGAAATCTGGCCGAAATTGTAATCTGCGGCGATGGTGTAAACCTTCTTCCCATAGGTTTCCATCATCCATGGAATGAGGGTCGAGAACTGCTGTTCCGGCACAGCACCCGTAATCACCATATTGGCATCACAGACACCGCCTTCATACTGATTGTTATAAAAGGCGAAGCCGTCAAACTGGCGCACGATCGGCCGGTAGGCCTCGCGGGAAGCCGATGAAAAGCCTGCGAAAATCACATCAACTTTATCGCGTTGCAGCGCGCGTCGTGAAAATTCCTGAAAGCGTGTATTGTCCGACTGGGTGTCATAAATGACCAGCTCAATCGGGCGTCCTGCAATACCACCTTTGGCATTGATTTCTTCGGTCGCGAGCTGAATTGCATGGACCTTGCCGATAACAGGCACGACAAATTCGCCAGATTGATCTTCCAGAACACCAATCTTAATCGGCTCCTGAGCAAGTACTGCACCAGAAAAAAGCGCAAGTGTTCCCGTTACCGCAAAAGCTGCGGTTTTCTTGACAATAGACATTTTTTATTCTCCTCGGAGGTTATTTCGCGATCGTTGACCTTTGAATGGTTTCTGTTTCGCGGTCGTCCACCTTCATCAGTTCGCTGATGAAGTATTCTGCGTATGTTTCAACATTCATTCGCGATTTCATGCTTTCCTTGCGAAGAAGGTTGTAGGCCTCGTCATCACAGACATTGTGACGACGCATAATCTCGACAATTGCCTTGATCAGACTACGGCGCTGCTGGCGGCGCATTTCATGGAGAGCAATTGTGGTCTCCATCTGCTGTCGCTGCTGGTAAGAGTTGATGCCAAGAACAATTGCGGAATAGACGATTGATCCATAAACGGGTTTGCGCAGAAAGGCCGTCGCACCTGACTGCACAAGCCCTTTCAAACGACTTGGAGCTTCGACACCAACCAGACCAATAATCGGAACACATGCCAACCCGCTGACCGGACTGACAGGAAGCGAAAGTGGGTTATCGAGATCGCCATCCACAAACAACACATCACGATCGGCATTGAGATCAGATTCCAACAGTTCTGCACTGTCCGCTTTAAGCGGTACATAGGACGCACTCAGGCCCAGTTTTGGGAGGGTCGAATCTAAAGCGCCAATTGCTCTGAAATCACGCGAAACAATGATCCCACGGCGGTTTTTGAAGTTCTGTATGAAGCGGCTGCTCATTGTACAACCCTCAAATTAGCCTGACCAATTGAGGTTATAGCAAGGCTATCTGCGGATACGAGATAGGGGTCGGGTCGCACAGGCCCTGGTGCCTCGATCAGCACTTCAAATTCCGCATCCCGGGTCGATAGTCCAATCCGCGGCGTCAGATAGGCATGATATGTTTCGGGGTCTATTGTGACCAGTCCCTGCGGTGCCTGGAACTGCATTCCGGCGACAGCGTTTCTAACCAGTATGGGATCGATGGAATTAGCCGCAGCAATAGCCTTTCCGAGCATGATGGTGGCGATATAGGCGGCTTCACCTTCTGCGGCAGGAGGCGGCCCGTCGGGAAAAGCCTGATTATATTCAGCCACAAAACAACAGTTTTCAGGATTGGTAAGGGTCGAGAAATAGACGGACGAGCTGATATGCCCATTTCTGCACTCGGGCATTATTTCGGTAAGATCGGGTTCAGAAAGATTGCAACTCGCTATTGGGAAGCGTTCAGTCTGATTGATACCGCGTGCCTCACATGCCTGTCGAAACTGCTCGAAAAAGGCGTATGAAGAGTCGCCGATCAAAGCATTGAATATGAAATCCGGCTGCTCTTCAAAGATGGTTTCGATAATCTTCTGAAAGTCCGTCTCGCCAACACCGAGATAACGCTCAGCCAGAACACGCCCCTTGCGCACATGGATATATTCACGCAGGACACGGATGCTTTCCCAACCCCAAATATAGTTGGAGCCAACACAAAAGGCTTTGCGACCATATCGGGTTAGGAGGTAGTCCATCAATGGTGACATATGATGGTTCGGCGAGGCCCCCGTATAGATTACGTTTGGAGAGCTTTCAAAGCCTTCATAGTGGGATGGATGCCATAGCTGCGCATCATACTTTTCAAAAAGTGGAATAACTTCCTTGCGGCTGGATGACGTATAGCACCCCACGACATGACGATAGCCGGCGTCGATCATCTTTTTGGTCGCGACCGAGTATTCTTCCAGATCACCACCGGGGTTGTAATGCACCGGCTCCAGAGTGACCCCCAGATCATTGTCGGCATTTATCTGCGCGCATGCCAGCAAGGTTCCGTTCAAGATCGCACGTCCAACTGCTGCATAAGCGCCAGTTGTTGAAATCAATATGCCGATCTTGCAGGTCAACTCACCCATTCCACCTCACAAACGACAAAAACCCCGCCAACACGATGTGTTGCGGGCTTCATTGCCACCAAGTTCCCTTAGATTATTTTTCTACGCGTATACGAGCAACGTTGCCCCCGCGTTTCGAACATCCAACAGGCTTTTACACATTCTGTCAAGCTTTTCGTTAGTGTTGGGTAACGGTCTCCTGAGACATCCACCACATCGGCACGCGAAACGGCTCCGATCATGTCAGAAAAGCGACCGGCGAGGCAGGTCGTCAGATTGCCAATCAAGGCTTTTGGGTAAGCCTCAACATAATCAGACGCTCAACTACAGACGTTGGTAGTATTTGTTTTTCAACGAAGCTCAGGCATTGGCAATTCGGCCGGATGCATCTACATTCTCTCTAAAAAGAAATGACAGTTGTGCCAATTCACAAGAAAGCTCAGTGCATAAGCATTTCATTGCAGTGACTGAATAATATCGTATCTGATTGCCCGAAGCGCTCGCAGAGGCGTAGGGAACTAAATTCATAATGCGGGCTCGCCCGTCGCAACATAGTCTGGGAGGACACTATGATGAAACTCATCGCCACTCTGGCGACAACACTTGCTATTTCCACTGCGGCTTTCACCGCACAAGCACAAAATTATCCGGAACGAACGATAACCATGGTCGTGCCATTCGCTGCTGGTGGACCTACAGACACTGTAACGCGACTCGTCGCGGAATCCATGTCCAAGGATCTTGGACAACAGGTCATTGTCGAAAATGTCGGCGGCGCGGGTGGAACACTTGGTGCAGGGCGTGTCGCAACCGCCGATCCGGATGGTTATACGCTTCTGCTGCATCATATCGGCATGGCCACAAGCGCTACGCTCTACCGCAAGCTCGCCTATGACACGCTGAATGCCTTCGAATATGTCGGCCTCGTCACGGAAGTTCCGATGACCATTGTTGCGCGCAAGGATCTCGAACCGACCGATCTGAAGGGACTGACCGATTACGCCAAGGCCAACAAGGACACCGTGACAGTCGCCAATGCAGGTATCGGTGCAGCATCGCATCTTTGTGGCATGCTTTTCATGAGCGCTATTGAAACGCCGCTCGTCACAGTTCCTTACAAAGGAACAGGCCCGGCTATGACTGATCTGCTCGGCGGACAGGTCGATATCATGTGCGATCAGACGACCAACACAACCAAGCAGATTCAGGCAGGCACGATCAAGGCCTATGCTGTGACATCCTCCGAACGTCTGGGCGTGTTGAAAGACCTTCCAACAACCAAGGAAGCGGGTCTGGACGGCATGGAAGTGGGTATCTGGCACGGCATTTATGCACCAAAGGGAACACCGGCGGACATTACCGAGCGACTGTCGAAATCGCTTCAGCTGGCCCTGCAAGATCAAAACGTGGTTGCCCGTTTCGCTGAACTCGGCACGAAGCCGTCGTCGGAATCCGATGCAACGCCAGCCGCATTGAAGGCCAAGCTCGAAGCCGAAGTCACCCGCTGGAAACCGATTATCGAGGCTGCCGGACAATACGCTGACTAATGATATTGCAAGCAATCGCGGCGTGTTTTCTAACGCGCTTCGATTGTCGATATTCGCGTCTGCGCGTCGAAGTCACAGCCGCCGGATACACGACCGATTTCATATGCCGAACCACCGGCATAGCCCTTTCAACGGCAAATCCGAAAGATGATGGGCCCATGAACGAGCCTTCGCGGAAACTCTCAATCGATCCGCCCAATGGATTGTGCGGCGCCCTTCTCGCACTGACCGGCGCCTTTTTTGCCTATCAGTCGCTGGGTCTGGACTTAGGTACATCGCTTCGAATGGGACCGGGATATTTCCCGCTTGTCCTGTCCGGTGTCCTGATCCTGCTTGGACTGGTTATCCTTATACAAGCCACACGGGTCTCCGGCGAGCCCATGGGCCCAATTGCATGGCGCGGCCTTTTCTTCATTCTGCCTGCCCCGATATTCTTCGGCCTAACCGTGCGCGGCCTCGGTTTCGTACCATCGCTGTTCCTGACGTGCCTCATCGCCTCTTTCGCCTCAATGCGCATGAAACCTCTCGCAGCCATCATTCTTGCTGCTGCGGTCACGATTTTCTCCGTCATTGTGTTCAGCTACGCGCTCGCGCTGCCCTATCAGCGTTTCGGGCCGTGGTGGCCATTCTAAGGGGCACGAGCATGGAACTTTTCAGCAATCTCGCGCTTGGCTTTTCGACCGCATCAACGCTTGCCAATCTCGGCTTTTGCCTGATCGGGGTGCTGCTCGGCACATTGATCGGCGTCCTGCCTGGCATCGGCGCCACGGCCACTATCGCCATGCTTCTTCCGGTCACGTTTCAGATCGGTGATCCGGTTTCCGCACTGATCATGCTTGCTGGCATCTATTACGGCGCCCAGTATGGCGGTTCGACAACCGCTATTCTCATCAACATGCCCGGCGAATCCTCATCCGCCGTGACCGCCATCGACGGTTACCAAATGGCCCGCCGTGGGCGTGCGGGTGCGGCACTGGCGATTGCGGCAATCGGATCATTCTTCGCCGGGACTGTCTCCACCTTTCTGGTCGCGGTCTTTGCTCCGCCGCTGACTGAAATCGCCCTGAAATTCGGCTCGGCCGAATATTTCTCGCTGATGGTCGTGGGTTTGGTTTCGTCCGTAGCGTTGGCGCACGGTTCAATCATCAAAGCTTTGGCGATGGTCGTTCTGGGACTTCTGCTTGGTCTTGTCGGTACGGATATCTACACCGGCGCGCCGCGTTTCACCCTTGGCATCACGGAATATGCCGACGGCCTCAATTTCGTGGCCGTTGCGGTCGGCGTGTTCGGCATTGCCGAAATCCTTCGCAATCTTGAAAGCGAACATTCGCGCGAAGTGCTGATGGCGAAGGTCACAGGGCTGATGCCGACACAAGACGATTTCAAGCGTATGGCAGCTCCAATCTTGCGCGGAACCGTCATCGGCTCGGCGCTTGGCATCTTGCCTGGCGGCGGTGCCATTCTCGCCTCGTTCGCTTCCTACACGGTTGAAAAACGCATTTCTAAAACGCCGGAGGAATTCGGCAAAGGCGCGATCGCGGGCGTTGCAGGACCCGAATCCGCCAACAATGCGGGTGCACAGACATCTTTCATCCCCATGCTGACGCTCGGCATTCCAGCCAATCCGGTCATGGCATTGATGATCGGCGCTATGATTATTCAAGGTATTGTACCCGGCCCAAATGTGGCAGCCGAACAGCCCGCCTTATTCTGGGGTGTGATCGCATCGATGTGGATCGGCAATCTCATGCTTATAGTCCTGAACCTGCCGCTGATCGGTCTTTGGGTGAAGCTTCTAACGGTACCTTATTATGTGCTGTTCCCAATCATCATGACGTTTTGTTCCATCGGAGTTTATAGCGTTAATTCCAATGTCTACGATCTCTACGCGGTCGCCTTCTTCGGCTTGATCGGCTACCTGCTGGCCAAACTGCGTTGCGAACCCGCTCCGCTGCTGCTCGGCTTCGTTCTTGGCCCGTTATTGGAGGAGCATTTACGTCGCGCCATGATCCTGTCACGGGGCGACCCGGCAACCTTCATCACCCGGCCAATCAGCGCAATTCTGCTGACAATAGCCGCAGCGGTTCTGGTGGTCGTTCTACTTCCATCGATACGCAAGAAGCGCGACGAGGTGTTTGTGGAAGAGAGCTAGCTGTCTGGTTGCAGAAAATCATTGGGATGTTGTAGGTTGGGCTATCGCGGAGAATGCTTGGCGTTTAGAACCCATGATGAGCGAGAGCCTTTGAGATGATGCAATCCATCCTCAAGCACGAACAACCCCAGCAGTACGAACAGAGATTGCTCGATCAACGGAGCCGACAAGTGTCGTCGCCAGACGTTATGGCATCAGCGATGAAACAGTGCGCAAATGGCGCAAACGGGGAGAGCATGCTGTCCAGGACCGTTCGAGCCGGTCAAAACGTTTGCCATGGCGCGTAACGGAGGAGGAACGGGTCATCATCTGCGCAGTGCGACGCGCGACCGGCTTTCCACTGGATGACCTGACCTTCGTTCTTCGCCACTTTCTGCCGCATCTCAACCGCGACAACATCTATCGTGTGCTGAAAGCTGAAGGTTTGAACCGGCGCCCTGCAAAACCATCGACCCGCCCGGTCAAAGGACAAGGCCGCTTTCGCGAATACGATCTTGGCTACATCCATATCGACGTCAAACATTTGTCAAAGCTGTGAACCGCAGTTGTCCAATCCGCGCTATAAGCCCACAAAACAGGATCGCGTCATGGAAAAGGTCGATAACGTCACTCATAAGTGGGTCGCCCATATATCCGATTCCATACCCGATAATGCACGAAGCATTTCGTTCGGATCCGCCGCAGAAATCAGCCAAAGTTTAGCATAGACGACAGGCATTCCCTTGTTCGATCTCCGACGGAGGCGAGAGAGCATTCCTTCGTCCCGAACAGCCATTGTCTGATCGACTCTTAAGCGTACACGTCACGCCCGAAGCCTTCGGACGTGACGTTGCGCTGAGGTCGATAGAATGGCCTGGAAAGGAGCGAGGGAAAGGTGAGACGCTGGTTTCCAAAGGGGTGGCGAAGGCCCCCTTTGATCGCGGTTCCAAGTTTTTTGGGTTACCGGGCTCTGGAGAATGGAATTGGAGCAAGAAGCTGGTATTGCGATCCCAACTCTCCATGGCAAATAGGGGCGACTGAGAAAATCACTAAGCGCATTCGGCGGTATTTGCCCGGCGATACTGATCTGACACAGGTCAACCAGGCGCAGTTGACCGCCCTCGCCCATAATTTCAACGCAACCCCACGCAGGTGCCTTGGATTTAATACCCCTGCAGAGGTCTTCGCCTCTCTTTTGCAGGAACCAGCGTAATCAGGTAGCCTCACGAACGGCATGATGCACTTGAGGTAACTTTTCCAAAACTTCGTGTTTCGAGAGAGGTGGTACGAGGATTTCGGGACTGCGGAAAAGCCCCCGCCACCACCGTTACTGTCGTTTCAAAATCATTCCAGCATGGTAGAGTACGCCGTCGACGAAATTGCCGTCAGCCATGAACCCAGTTGTCATCCCAATACTCGATATGCTTTTCTGTCAATTCGTAACGACCTGAGTACGCTCTCTCACGGCTGCTGCAGTCCTCGACATAGCGACCGTTTGGCAATAGTTCGTGACGGATGTACCCGTCTGCGGTCACCCACATTCCTACAAAAGGATGGCTCATGGATTTATTTTCGTTCCCAAGAGAGAAGCGATGACCTCCGGCTTGACCACCCAAGCATAGTTCAATTCCTGCAGCCTCAAGGCCCCAAGCCTTCGGTCCAGTTTCCGTGGTCGCGGATGAAAGCCTACCTTGTAACTAACCTGTCGTTTGGTTCATTTCTGCGCGTCATTATCTCCGGGGTAATCGTCCGCCTTCCCTTGCTATGGCAGTATCGTCTCCACGAGGTGCTCTCGCCTGGATAGCGTTGAAGCAAAGGAGACTATGATGACAGTCACATCGATGCCTATTGATCATGCACCCGCCGAAGTGAATTCGGTTGCTGACGCTACACGCGCCGTGGTGCAGGAATTCCTTGCCGCCAGGCTGGCCGGGGATACGGAACGGCTGGTCGCGCTCTTCGCCGATGAGGTTGACTGGCAGCTCGCGCAAAATCCCGTCGTTCCATGGATTCGGAAGCGGTCAACCGCTGCCGAATGTGCAGCTCAATTCACAGAATTGATGGAATATACCGTAGCCGAGCATGCGCGTGCCTCTATCGACACGTTTCTGGTCGATGGCAGTGACGCTGTTCTGATGGGGCATATCTCAGGAACCGTACGCATGACAGAAAAATCCTTCGACGGGCCTTTCGCGCTCCATCTCACTGTCGTGCAGGGCCGGATCACCCGACACCGCCTCTACGAAAACAGCCTGTCGATCGCCGAAGCATGCACTCTATGATCGACGTACATCGTCTCTACAGACACATGGATCCGAGGTTACTACGACCTTGCGGCCAACCGGCGCAAGACCTCACCAGTCTCAGCGTCCGCCGGAAAGAAGGATTCAACCGCCAGTTCGGAAAGCGTGGCGTCGAGCGGCGTGCCGAACACAGTGATGGTGCTGATGAAGGATAGCAACTCGCCGTCGATCCTGAGCCGCAGAGGTACGGCAATGTTAGCGGCCGCAGCATAAGGTCGGCCGTTGCCGCGCGGTAGGCCGGGATAAACGGAAAGCTCCTTCTCAAGTGCTTCCAGTGCAGGATCAGCCGTTGCATCGATCTGCATTCTCAGGCGCTCGATCAAATGTGCACTCCATTCGTCGAGGTTAGCGATGCGTGGTGCCAGCCCTTTCGGATGCAGGCTGAGCCGGAGCACGTTAACCGGATGGCTGAGCAGCGCGGGCTCCTCCACGCCATCGAGAAGCAGCGCGATCGCTGCGTTCGCCAGCACCATGTTCCAGCCCTTGTCAATGGCGATGGCCGGGTAGGGCTCATGCCCCTTCAGCACCATCTCAACCGCCGTCAGCGCGGGCTTGAGCGCGGGGTCGTCCAGTGCCCTTTCGCCATAGATCGGCGCGAATCCAGCTGCCACCAGCATGCGGTTGCGCTGGCGCAACGGCACCGAGAGCTGGTTGGCCAGTCGCAGCACCATCTCGCGCGAGGGTGCGGAGCGCCCGCTTTCCACGAAACTCAGGTGGCGCTGTGAAATCTCGGCCTCCAGCGCGAGCCCGAGCTGGCTCATGCGGCGGCGCTGCCGCCATTCCCTTATCAGCGCCCCCACGCCCGTCTGCATGATGTTCATCGTCATTTCTCCGGCTGGTGGTTTCGATCATCGAAATCTATACGCCGAAACACCGATTTCCTATTACCCGGCACGCAATCGCCAACGGCTGCGTTCGCGGTCATCTTTCCTTCCATCTGGTCGGCGCGGCCTTGGAGCGGCCGGCTCAGGTTCCAGCCAACGGAGAAAGATCATGACCATTTCAATGAATCCCTTCCTAAAAACTACCCTTCGGTTCGATGCCGCGGTTTCCGGCGCAGCCGCCCTGCTGATGGCGGCGGGGGCAGCGCTGCTTGGACCATTCCTCAACATGCCAGTTCCGCTGCTGTTCTGGGCGGGCGTGATGCTGTTTCCCTTCGTGGCGTTGCTTATTGTGGTGGCGCGGCGCGAGAGCGCTTCGCGCATCCTGCTTTTCGATATCGTGCTGTTGAATGCGGCGTGGGTGCTTGCCAGTTTCGTCATCCTTGTCGCCGGCGTGATTGAGCCGAACATGTTCGGCGTCACCTTTGTCGTCGCACAGGCGCTGGCTGTAGCACTGTTCGCGCTGCTCCAGGTCTCGGCTCTGCGTCGCGTAAGAAAGGCAGCAGCCTGATTCAACGATCACGCTTCTCCAAGGCCGTCCCAGATCGTGACATACGCAAACGTCATCAACAAAACCACACGGTTCCGATTCTTGACATGCGCGCCCGCGCGGGATCCGAAAACCGTTCGAACCAATTGATAATGGACAGATATTGGCAGGATGTCAGCATGATGCGCGATGCCAGTTGCAAAATGAAAGCCCGTGTACGGACTGATCGTCGCGCGGTGAAGAGGAAGGCCGCGCTGCGGAGGTTCGGCTTATGCGTGAATTGGAGTCGGAGTTCGACAATGCCGACTTCAGCAAACCAGCCTGTTGCGTTCTGCCATTGACGCCAAGCCCGGCAAGAACGAGGGCGGCGCCCACCGCGAACAATAGCCCGAGTTTGTCACCAAACAGAAAGGCGCTGGCACTGATGCCGAATACTGGTTGTAGATATTGCACACTTGCCGCGATACGCGCGGGGATCGTCTTCAGCAAATAGAGCCACAGGATCAGGCCAATCACGGTGACCACGACGCCGAGGTAGATGATAACTGCCAGGAGTTCATTTGTGATATTGAACGGTTGCCCGGACATTTCCCAGCCAGCAAGCGGCAATACAGTCATAAGCCCGACCAGCATGTTCCAGGCCGCGACAGGCATCAGACCATACTTCTGTGTCAGTTCAGCGCTCCAGATATAGTAGATCGCAATACCGGCCGCGGAGATCAGGATCAGAACATGCCTTCCATTCGAACGATGGCTGAATTGACGTAGCCGACACAGGAAGACGATCTGATCCTTTCACACAGAATGCTTTGCCTTTAGCTTAGCAAACGCCGCTTCGTACACCGCAATGCGGCCAGCATCTTCTCGCGAGCTCAAGAAGGGCTTTCTGCGACCTACGACCATAGTGTCAATGCCTCGTTTGATAGCGTCACCTTGGACTTGAACAGTAGCGTTGAAATGACGGCATACTGTGTTTGGCATTTTGGCCGCGAGAAACGCATAGTCTTCTGTGTCAAAAGTGTTGGCTACAGATAGCCTTTTCAAACCACGGCATTTGGCAATGGGACGTAGGCCATCTTCTTCGACTTTGAGATTCGTCAACCGCAGCTCTTCGAGTCGGGTCAGTGCGACTAAAGGCTCAAGTGATTTAGCCGTATTTTTATTTGAAAGGGTTGGCGCGCCTGAGAATTCGAAAGCACAAAGTTCTTGAAGAGTAGAAAGGGGGGAAATGTCAGTCGCCTTTGGTGTATCGATCAGTGACAATGTCTTGAGGCAACTGAGGTATGACAACGGAGACAAGTCGGTCACTTTGTTGTTCCAATTGATTGCAAGGTGCTCCAGCCCAGAGATTTCTTGAAGGCTAGACAGAGCAGAAACCCGCATTTCATAAAAAACGACGACCCTAGCAGACAAGGCTCCGCACAATTCTTCAAAATTATTTTCGTTAGCTCCAACGATATACGCAAAGCTGCCAGAAAAAAATCTATCTTTCCGCCATTCCTCGGCCTGGCCATCCAGCACCACGACGGGTTTTGTAAGATTACTCCAGCCGCTTCCTCTGAAGACTCCAGAAAAAAGGTTTAGTAGAGGGGTATCTGCCATTCGAGCGCATCTCCAACCGAAAATACATTATTGACTTATCATTCTCGTTAGCATCGCGTATTTTTGGCATTGCTAACGCAACGGATTTTTCCGACTTCAACAAATATATATCCGCCATTAAGGCGCGCTCGCGCCGCGCAGCCGCGCTCTCACTTCTTCAAAGCCCAAGCCGAACCTCGCCAGATACTTGATCAGGCGATCTGCGTCGTTGGCGCTTTTCTTTTCCTGCCGCGATTGGGTAAAGAGAACGCGTCCGGCCGCACTAGCCGATTGGCTCTCTCCGCAGGTTTTCAAGACTGCGGAGAGTTGCGCCTTATCGAAAAGGTCAAGCTTACCGGCAGCCTCTATGCCCATTACAGTTTGGATAATCCCGTGATCGAGCTCCTCGCCTGCTTTTGGCCGCCACAGCCGCGAGAGTCTGGTAATTTCGTCTTTGACCTCATCAGCCGTAATGCGTCCCTGTGGCGCGAGAGTAGCCATGCGGGTAATCGAAGCGGACAGATCCCGAAAGTTGGCATGCCACTGGCCCTGGGAACCGGTTGCGAAGTCAAGATAATATTGGCGGGCTTCCTTATTGAAGGTTACGTTCTGCCCTTCTCTTTCCAGATAGCGTTTTAGCTCAAAGTCGACATTCGGTTCGATGTCCTCGGGGCGTTCGCGCAAGGCTGGCAATTGAAACGTCCAGAGATTGAGACGGGCATAGAGATCCTCGCGGAAACGCCCGGCCTGAACATCGTCGCCCAGATCGCGATTGGTACCGGCGATCAGCTGAAACTCTGCCGAGGCTTCCTTGTCCGAGCCGACGGGCAGAAAGCGCTTGTCCTCAATGGCTCTCAAACACATCGCCTGTTCATCAAGACCAAGATCGCCAATCTCATCGAGAAACAACACGCCCTTGTCTGCCGATTTGAGAAGGCCGGCACGCTCTCCTATGGCTCCGGTGAACGCACCTTTTGCATGGCCAAATAATGTGGACATCGCCTGATCCCCACGTAAGGTTGCACAATTCACCTCCACAAAAGGTCCACTAACCTTGTGTTGTGCCCTTTTCAGATCGTAGATGCGACGCGCCAGTTGCGATTTACCCGCACCCGTTGCCCCCGTCAGCAATACAGGCGCGGTGGAGCGGATAACCACACGCTCGATCTGATCGATCATCCGGTTGAAGGCCGCGTTGCGTGTGACAATTCCCGATTTCAGGAAAGTTGCAGCATCCTCGCGCTCGGATGCGAAGCGTTTTGCAATCTCATCGTAGCGAGAGAGATCGAGATCGATGATGCTATGCGTGCCAGCAACATCAGTTTCAGCATCTGGATCGGAGTCTTTATAGCGCGGTGGGGAAAGCTGCAAAAGGCGTGCCGGGATGATGCGCGCTTCGGTCAGCAGGAACCAGCATATTTGCGCGACGTGTGTGCCAGTGGTGATGTTCACCAGGTAATCTTCAGCATCCGGATCGAAAGGATAATCGCGGGCAAAATCGCGAAGCTTGGTATAGACCTCCGAGAAATCCCAGGCGTTGGTATAATTGACGATGTTGCAGTTGACCTCTGTTGCCGGTGATACCGTGCCGATATCGCCGATAATGCGCTTTGCGAGCGTTTCGGAATGATTGTCGTGCAACAGTTCGACACGATCGATGAACAGGCCTTGCTGCTGGCAAAGCGCAACATTCGGCCTCCAGCGCGACCATCGTTTGTCCCACTTGCCCACATCGAGGGTTGTGCCGAGAATGCTGAAGGCGACGCGTTTTTTCATTTTATCTTTTTATATAAAATCTTCTACAGATAGATAGAATATGCCAATCCCGTTCTTTACTCAACAAACGACTGCTGAATTTTTCGGAATTTTATTTGCTATCTTTTTCAATGCCTTATGAATTTTATTAGCTATTTTTTACTGCAGCTTCGCAAACTGGCACGCTTCTTGGATTGTAAAGGGCAACGAACATTCGAAAAGGTGATGCCATGGTGAACAAGGCGATCTTCAGAACTTATCTAGGCAAGCTGCTTCCATCGACAAACATCGTGAACGAAGCTGGCGCCCCTGCATATAAGCTGACACCGAAGGAAGCTCTGGCTCAGCTCGCAGTTACCGGAACTTTCAACGGAACGTTTTATGCTGATGGCGAAACGCAAGTGAATGCCCTGCATGAACTCAGTTCCCAGGTCGAGCCAGAATTTCTGGCCAAGCTCGCCGTTTATGCTGCGCAAAAAGGCCTCATGAAAGACATGCCGGTCACGCTGCTGGCACTCCTTTCGACCCTCCAAAGCAACGCATTTGCTGCTGCATTCCCGCAGGCAGTGAAGAGTGGCAAGATGCTGCGCGGCTTCGTGCAGGTCATGCGCTCAGGCGCAATAGGACGCAAGTCGCTTGGAACAAGGCCAAAGAAAATGGTGCAGGCATGGCTCGAAGCAGCCAGCACGCGCCAGCTTCTCAACGCCATGGTCGGTAGCAACCCGTCTCTGGCAGACGTCGTCAAAATGGTCCATCCGAAACCGGCAAACGAAGAACGCAAAGCATTATACGCGTGGATAATCGGCAAACCATACGACTACGCAGCGCTGCCCGTCGAAGTGAAAGCTCTGGAAGAGTTTCGGCGCAATTTGTCGAAACCGGTGCCGAACGTTCCGTTTCAGCTCCTGACCTCGCTTCCGCTGACACGTGAGCATTGGGTCGAGATCGCATGCAATGGAAGCTGGCAAATGGTTCGTCAGAACCTGAACACTTTTGCACGCAAGGGTGTGTTTGAAGTTGAGGGGATGACAAAGGAAGTTGCCAGTCGTCTTTCGAATCCGGAAGCCGTACGCAAAGCCAGAGTTTTTCCATACCAGTTGATGACGACATGGAAAGCGGCATCGGCAGCAGTACCGGAAGAGGTTCACGATGCGCTTCAACAGGCAATGGACGCGGCTCTGGCCAATGTACCGGTGCTTGACGGCCGGGTGGTTCTTTGCCCGGACGTTTCCGGTTCGATGGGCTCAAGCGTCACCGGTTATCGCAATGGTGCAACCTCGGTCGTTCGTTGCGTCGACGTGGCCGGCATGATGACGGCTGCGTTCCTGCAGCGAAACCCGAATGCCCGGGTTATGCCGTTCGAATATCACGTCGTCGACGTTCGTCTGAACCGACGTGACTCGGTCATGACCAATGCTGAGAAGCTGGCAAACATCGGCGGTGGCGGCACCAACTGCGCTGCACCTCTGGCAAAACTTGCCAATGAGCGGGCAAAGGTCGACCTGGTGGTGTTCATCTCGGATAACCAGTCCTGGGTAGAGCAGTCGTATTATGGCAGCCCGTCGGCGAAGATGCAGGAATGGGCGCGGATAAAGAGGCTCAATTCGGCTGCAAGGCTGGTGTGTCTCGATATCCAGCCATACCAGACGACGCAGGCGCACAGCCGAAACGACGTGCTCAATATAGGCGGTTTCTCAGATGCGGTCTTCGACGTGATTGCAGCTTTTGCCAATGGCGAAAGTGGTCCTGAGGCCTGGCTGCAAGAGATCGAAGCTATCGAGCTTCAATAAAGAGAATACTCGCGCCGGGAAAGCGGCGCGAGTACTGCAACGAATGCCGGTCGAAACTACAGATTGTTACTCTCCAGGTCGCAGGTTCGAATCCTGCCGGGTTCTCCTTCCTTATGGACCCGTAGCTCAGCGGTAGAGCAGGCGTTTCACCAATTCTTGTCGTTGCAGGCAATTCAAATATCTGGCGAATGCCTGAGGAACTACATCGGGAAAGCCGCAAGGCGAGCAGATTCAAATTCTGCACTCTCGCAAGAGAGGAGGTTTCTCAAAAATTGGTCGCCAGGTCGAAGACGGGCAGTTGCGAATGCCGGGTAGAACTACAGCGCACCTTTGGGTGGTCTGGCAGGTTCGACTCCTCCTTTGCAACACGCTCTCTGGCACGAGCGGGGCCATCCGGGTTTTGCCCATCCTTGTCGCCGCTGTCCGTCTTCACAAATGCATTTTCGCGAAATGCAAGACTGTCCCCCTCGCCTCGGTGAAGGGTTAATCTTTGAAACAATGACAATTAAGAAGGACTGCAAAAGCAGGAAAGACAATGATTAAGACACTCAGCGGTCAGGATCTGATCGATGCAGGTTTACTGCAGGGCAAATGGTTTCGTGACGCACTCGATGCCGGAAATGACGTTCTGCGTGACGGCGGATCGCGTGAGGCAGCACTTGCGGCCGCGATGGCCTATCAGCCTGCTCCGAAACTACCGCTGAAGGGAGTCGGCGATATAGACATTCACATGAATATCCGGGCGGAAAATGCCGCTGAACAGACGAATGTCGAAAATGTCAGCGCAACCATGCGTGAACTCTCGCGCACGCCCGGTATTCGCGCGGCCGCGATCATGCCCGACGCTTGCCCATCCGGGGCGATCGGTACGATCCCGGTTGGGGGTGTCGTGGCCTCCGAAGCGATCCATCCTGGAATGCACTCGGCTGATATTTGCTGTTCCATGGCGATCTCCATTCTGCCAGGGGTGGCGCCGCACGAACTGCTCGACGCCGTTCATGCTGTGACGCATTTCGGGCCGGGCGGGCGGGCTCGCGGCGCTCAGCTCAAGCCATCCGATGCAACGCTTACAGCTTTTGAAGCGAACCCGTATCTGAACCAGATCGCATGTGTGGCAATCGAACATTTTGCAACGCAAGGTGACGGCAATCATTTCGCTTATGTCGGACAGATGAAGTCAACCGGCGAGACCGCTCTCGTGACCCATCACGGTTCGCGGGCGCCCGGTGCCCGGCTTTACGATCGCGGTATGAAGATCGCCAATCGTTTCCGCGAACTGCTTTCGCCTGAAACGCTTAAGCAAAATGCCTGGATTCCAGCTGAAAGCGAAGAAGGAGAACATTACTGGGAAGCACTGCAGATTGTCCGTCAGTGGACAAAGGAGAACCATTTCGCCATTCACGATATGGCTGTGTCCAAACTTGGCGCGAAAATTGCTGACCGTTTCTGGAACGAGCATAATTTTGTTTTCCGGAAATCTGACGGTTTCTTTTACCACGGCAAGGGAGCAACACCGGCCTTCGACGGATGGGCTCACGATGCAACCGACCTCACGATCATTCCGCTCAACATGGCGGAACCGATCCTCATCGTCAGGGGTTCAAACGCGGCCCATGGTCTCGGCTTTTCGCCGCACGGTGCTGGCCGCAACTTCTCCAGAACTGCGCATCTGCGTCAGCTCGCTGCGGAATATGGAGCAGATTCCCGCGGACTAAGCCCCAACAACATTGCCGATATTCTGGCAAAGGAAACGAGGGGGCTTGATGTTCGCTTCTTTAGTGGGAACGCAGATGTTTCGGAACTCCCCGGCGCTTATAAGAACGCTGCACAGGTCAAGGCGCAGATCAGTGAATACGGACTGGCCGAGATCGTCGACGAGGTCATCCCCTATGGCTCGATCATGGCCGGTGACTGGCAGAAGAACGCACCCTGGCGTAACAAGAAGAAAGGCTCGCAGAAGCCTGAATAGATAGAATGGCCCGGATATCCGGGCCATTCACATCATCGATGTCTGGTTTCAAATACTGAAGCAGAAACATTTGTTTGGTTAGGATAATAACGCAACCTTTATCTGATATGCGCGTGTGAACGGTTGTGTTGCAAACTTTTCATCAATGGATGAACTGATGGTATCTTGGCTTTTAGTTAGCTGAGTATTTTGGATGTTTAAAGGTCGTCATTTTGATAAGTCTGTCATTCTTCTATGTGCGCGGTGGTACCTGGCTTACAATCTGAGCCTTCGCAATCTGAAAGAAATGATGGCGGAACGTGGCCTCTATTTGGATTATTCAACCGTCCATCGTTGGGTCATCTGCTTCAGCCCCAAACTGCTTGAGCGTTTCTATCAGAAGAAGCGTCAGGTCAGAGGCGAGTGGCTGTACTCATATCGTGCGATCGACAGCAACGGGGATACGGTTGAGTTCTACTTCAGCAAGGAACGTGATTTAATCGCCAAATGCTTTATACGCAAGGCGCTGGCCCGCTACGGCAGGCCAGTGCGCATTACCATTGATGGTAGCCAAACCAACAGAACAGCTATTCTACAATGTGATGCAGAGAACCAGCTCAGTCAGGCTGGCAAGCCTATTGCCGTTCGCTCCAGCAAATATATGAACAACACGATTGAGTAGGATCATCGCCGCATCAAACGACGCACTCGCTCCATGCTAGAGCATTTCCTGTTTTTCTTGAACCATTGGAAATGCTCTATCTCTTTGTTTTTTCGCATTATCCGACGCAAAACCGCTTCGCACTTTTGCTGGAAATGCTCTAGGTTTCAAATCCCAAACCGCAGCCAGCATCACGCTCTCTGGCATTGAACTCATTCACATGATGCGCAAACAACAAGGCATCTTTCCAGCTGCGGCGGCGCTCTCAATCAAACAACAGTTCAAAGCACTCGCGGCATAATTGCCTCCAGAGTTAAGCCATGCTGCATTCAAATCAAATTTTTTGCAACACAACCTTCCAGACTCGTGCCATTGAGGACTCATAACACACCAATCCATAAATGAATTTCTTGACCAACAAATCTGCGTTTACAAATTCGCTAACACAGATCAAAATTTCATACTTAAACTGGCATTAGCGCCATTTTGAGTGAGGCCCGAACCAAACTGTCCCTGATAAGCCAGTCCAAGTTCAGCATTTTCTGCAACCGCGAAATCAAGTCCAACCTCAATGAGTGCAGTATCTTTGCCCATCGAGTTTCCGGTAGCAGTGAAGCCGTTGGAGCCTGCTGCGAAACTCGCTGTTGAAGCTGGAACTACGTCGCCGAAACCATGCCGCCAGCCAAGGTCAGCGCGTGCGGTTGTTAAGATATTACCGAGATCAATGATGGTCGAAGTGCGCATGCCAAGGGTCGACAATGTGGTTTCCATCGTGCTGGACTGAACGACCAGCGCTGCACCATTATGGCCTACTTCTCTAAAGCCATCAGTCTCCAGATGCACATAAGCAAGATTGGCGTAAGGTTCTATAGTTGAGCGCTGATTGAGACTGTGTTTATAGCCCAGTTCACCAAAAACCTGAAACGTGCCAGCGTTATAATCCGCCGATAGATTATCGGAAAAACCATTGAAGGTGACGGAACGGCTCATCTCAATCTCATGCCAAGAATAGCTTAAACCAGCACGCAAGCCCACAGCACCTTGTACTGTCGTCCATTCGGTTCCCGTATAGGCACCAATCGTATAGTTATCGCTGGATCCGGAAGAGCTTAAGCGAGCAGTGTTAAAGGTGGAACGGCTGTAACCCGCCATAACACCGAGCCGCCAATTATCATAGACACTTGCATCGATACCTGTGATAAAACCACCGAATGTGGATTTTGTACGCGCAGCATTTGCATCTCCCGACTGGCTTGACCAGCTGCCAGACACAGCCCCCCAAGCTACATATTGGTTCAGATCCTCTGGATTGGTTTGAGCGGGCATGACGTTTTCCATCACCGCTTCGGCTTGAGTTGTTTTCTGTTTCGGAGCAAAGGCCAGCACTGAAACCGGTGTTGCAGGCATACCGCCAAAAGCTTGCGACAAACGGCTATTGACCGACAGCCGGGTGACAACACTTGTATTAGCAATGACACTCGTAGCTGAAGCATAGGCCTCTCCTGAAAGCTGCGGCAGAACCGATCTTATAATCGAACCATCGGCTGCAGAAAAATCAAGGGCTGCCAGCAATGGCTGCATCACAGGCACAACATTGTTGCTCATCGCATCGAGTGCATAGCCCACGTCGCGGCTGTTGACGGTGTCACCATATTGCGAATAGGCATTAGCAATACGGGTAAGTGAAACTGTATAGCTGTTACCACCATCGTTGGTCGCGGTTGCACTCAGCGTCGGTGACGTGAGGCTTGTTTTGACTTCATTAAAAGCGCCGTTGATCGTATTGGCTTGCAGCCACTGATCCGACGTGACACTAAAACCGTTAGCGTAGTAGCCGCGCTCCGGTGCAAAGGCGATTGCGCCGCCAAGTTCGGCATTGCCGTCAACAATCAGGTTGCTGATTGTCTTTTGGTCGTTGAAAGCAAGCTGTAGTGTTCCATTTGTTGACTGACCATAAGTCCCAGTAATTGTAATGGCTTGCCCTGAGACTGAAGGATTGAGCACGCCAGCATTGCTAAACTGCTGCGTTGCGTCGATCTGATAGGAGCCAGTTCCGGCCAGGATGGCTGTTTCGGCCACCCTCGCATCATAGAGCAGATGATCACCGGTCAGGGTCGTGGTCCCACCGTCAATCTGTAACGACAGATTTTTACCGGTGATATTGCCATGATAAGTGAGTGCAAAATCGGAATCGATACGATCAGTCGAATGGCCACCGCTATCGGCTTCCAGACCAAAGGTAAGATTGGTCAAACGAAGATCATCATCCTCATCAACCTCTGCATAGTTGGAAATAATGTCACCAGCGATGGTCGCTCCCTGCATGACATTGATCTCACCTACATAGGCATTATCCGACATATAAATCGCAGCTTTCGTGCCGGCTACTCGCCCAGTCAGATCAAAAGTTGAGATTAAAGATCCGTTGATTTCGTTCCATGTCGCCTGCAAAGCTTCCGGGGTGTATCGACTAAGAGATTGATCACCGCGAAGGATGTAAGAACCTCTATATTCGCCAATCGGACCATTATCCCCCATTGCATTATGGCCAAAATCAAAGCTCACAGCGACACCGTCTTTACCAAGTGCCTGTATATCGCCGCGATGTGTAAGTGTATGGTCTTTACCGTATGAAAACATGACGCCGCGCCCATTTACACCATCAGCATAAACATGGGTGCCAGGCAGAATGGTCAGATCGTTACTGCCACCGTCAACACGAATTCCAGCGCCACCTGCTCCTGCCGTCAGTATATCAGCACGCTGGATTATTGTGTTATTGCGACCATAGACATGCAATCCAAGACCAAGCGTCGCCGTATTATATGTTTCTTGAAGATAAGCTGTCCCTGCAGCATTTCGTCCAAAAAACGGGTTATCATTTATGAGGATCTGATTGTCTCCGTAAACGGAGTAGCCAAAGAAATTCCGGCGATCTATCTTGTAGCCGAGATCCTGCAATATAGCCAATTCCGCTTCCATAAAATTCGTATAATTGCGGTAAGGCTGATGGCTCATCAAACTGTTTTTAAGTTCGATATGAGCCAAAAAAGGTATGTCTGGCACATTTGGATCTCGAGAAGATACCATGCTTAGCGGCACACCCGCCATTGCCCCCGCGAGCACGTCATTGACATGCTCACCACCGAAATATGCGCTGTTATTGCGAACATCAAATATGTCTTCAGGCCCCAAAGGCTCGTCATCATCATTAAGCGCAATGTTGTCGCAGAATGAGCACCAGACAATTTGATCCGGCCTGCTTTGTTGTCCATTGTCGTCATAAAGGTGGCTTATCCAGGAGTTTGGGGTTTCATTTATGTAAATGAGAGCCGAGCCATCGTCCTGTTCGTCACCCTGAAAATTACTCGAAATCCCCAGAGCATGTCCGATTTCATGGATCATTGTTCCCGTGAGCGAAATTTCGGACGTCATGGGAAGCTGAGAGGGGATGTAATCCACTTTTGCCCAGGGAAGAGTGCCGATCTGGATAAACCCTTGAGCTCCATTGAGCAGGTCGCCGGGCCTCTGGCCTATCAGAGCTGCCTGGACTTTTGTAGGTGCGCCCTCTCGCTCAAAGGCTATAGGGCTGCTAGCATACGCATTATAGTCATCCATCGTACCTATATTGAAGATCGCGGGCGATGAACCGGGAATGACTTGAATGATTTCAGCCCAATGTCTGATGGCGAGATTAAGTTGACCAACGTCAAACGATGAAAGGTTCCAGGTTGATGAATTACCATCGGCACCAAACGCCCCATCGTTAACGCCGTAATATTTTGCGGTTATGAATGGCTGCCCTTTTGAGTCAAGAAAATCGTATGTTTCTTGTGCCCAAACGGCTGTCGATAAGCACGTTCCCGACACAAGAGCAAAAGCCGTCACAATGGTAGACTTCATGATTTTATTGCCTCGTTGAAAGCATATTGCCAAGCTCAGAAGCACGCCAGATGCGACACGGCTGATTTCGAAGAATGTGAAGGTATTGGCTTGAACCGTATAACGGTACAACAATAAGTACTCTGACGGTTGGATAGTTAACGCTATTGCCAGTCACGACCTTAGATGCCCCCATGAAATCGCCAAGCCTCGCCTTACATAAGAAGGCAATCTGCTCTAAAAGCCATCACTGAAATTTGGTATTATTAGAAAACTTGGATAAGTCAGAGATCGATAGAAAAAGGGGGTTCCGCTGGTCTGAACAGTCTCGTGTAATTTGTTAAGCAGATTTCCGCCTCGACTATGCTGCACCATCATTGGTGTCACCGCTTTTAAATAGACCTTATGCGGTATGGCCTGTCGTGCGAATGACAGTTTATGCTCGTACCTGATCATTTCTGTCCATCCAGAAAGCCCGCTTCTCTCATCACAACCATGGCTAAGACAGGTGCGCAATTATATCAAACGACATGCGTATCCGTATTCAATAACGTGCGCCCAATTACCCTCAAGCGACGGCGGCAGTCGCTGTGAATGTATAACCGACGCCATAAACGACCATGATGGGTGCAGGCAGCCTGGATCGATCTTCTATCTTTCGGCGCAGGCGACTGACGACAGTATCAAGATGCCGCTTGTCAAAACTGGACCTCTGACAGGCCAAAATCTCTGCCAGCCCCTCACGCTGAACAATGTCTCCGCAACGACTGCACAATGCTTTCATGAAAGCAAACTCCGTAGCGGTCAATTTGAGTATTTGCTGATTGGGTGCAATCAGCGTCCAGTTCGCACTGTTCAGTATCCACAGTTCAGCAGTTTCTTTCGCGCTTTCGGTAAGATTGCCGGCACGTCTTAACAGACTACGAATTGCGGCCTCGACTTCACGCAACGTACTGTCTTTGACCAGGTAGATGTCTGCACCGCTGTCAAAGCCTCGTATGCGGTCATGACTGTCGCCAAAAGCGGTCAGCATAACGATGCCACAGTCATGCGACTTGCGAACCTCGGCTGCAAGATCGAACCCGTTGCCGTCTGGCAGACCAATATCAAGCACGATGACAGAGGGGAACTGGTCATTCGCGAGAGCATCTCTCATTTCGGCAGCCGTCGCGACACCCCTCGCGGTGAAGCCAGCTAACGCAAGGAAATCGACCAAATCTTTGCGCAATCTGGGCTCGTCCTCGACAATCAGGATGTGCGTCAATCTGCTAACTCCTTTATGGACCGGATTTGGGTTGCCGAGTTTTCCGGCAAAGGTAATTGCATGATCGCGATTGTTCCTTGCTGACCGTTAGGGCCGATCTGCAGCTTACCGTCATGGTAAGCCAGCAATCGTTGAGCCGTATATAATCCCAGCCCAGTGCCAACGACTGTCTTGGCATTGGAAGCACGAAAAAAGCGACGTCCAATTGCGCCAAGTTCCGCTGCAGGGATACCCATGCCGCGGTCACGTATCTCAATTGTGATCGATCGGCGGTCCACCCTGGCATGAATGTCGACCGATTGGCTGCTGGGTGAGTATTTGAGAGCGTTATCAATCAGATTGATAATAATCGTGGCGAGCATGTCCGGATCTGCACGAAAGGCAAAGGTTTCGTCTTCCATCGTGAAGTGCAGACGTTTTCCACGCCCGGTCATTTCGAAATGCAGTTGCACGTCCCCTATAAGCGAACCGATTTGTATCAATTCCGGTTGAAATCCGCTTTCACGGTCTTCTGTCATGAAGCGGTTAATGAGAGAAAATAGGCGATTGAGGGCTTCGTTGATACCAATAAGCCGCTCCCGTGTTGCGTCTGGTGACTTGTTGCCCACTAGCCCGATCATCTCAGCGGCATTGCGGATCACAGCGAGCGGCGTTCGGAATTCATGGCTAACGACGCGCATGAAATCCGTTTGTTCGTCACGCAACGACCGTTCGGCTTCAAGGCTTGCGTTCAATCGAACTTCCAACCTTCGCCGTTCCTCGACCTCAAGCTGCAAGGACACATTCTTTTCACGCAGGTCGGCCGACAAGCGTGAATTCACCATGAAGAGCAGGCAAGCAAAAAGCGCGATCAGAAACAGCGTGCCCTGTAGCAAATACCACGCGTTACGGTCGGCGAGCACCGGCGAACTTTCGAAACCGGCAGGTAAGCGTAGTTCGATCGCACTTTGAACTATGCTGGCCATCATATACTCAATGAGGATAGCGATCGTGATCCAGCGGAGCAGTTGGGGCTGAGTCCGATCACGTGTGAGGGCGCGGCACATTATCGTCATCACAATGACGGTGAAGATCGTTGAACTATGGATGCGGATCGCGATGTTTTCAGGGTCAGTGATCACAACGGCACTCCAGACGAAAGTATGGAGAAGCAGCAGTACGATATATATCCAGGTGTAGCGTGGCTGGCCCAGGAATCGAGCCAGCCCCTCGGCGAGCAAAACCAGGCCCAGCTTGATGATTGTATTATGTAGAACAATCTCCCACCCGGTCGGATTCTGCCCGCGCAAAAGCATCATCAATACGCCAACAGCGATAGCGATGAAACCAGCGGCCAAAAATTTCAGTTCGTAAAGGTGTCGCCATACTCTCCAGACAAATATCCAGGCGACAGCCTGCAGACTGGCAACCGCCATCGTGACGACCATGATCGTTTTGAGATCAAGCATTCAAACCTGTCGACATCAAGCTATCCCCTCCATGGCGCTGAATTTTGTATCGAAAGTTTTGCAGGAGTTGAGCGAGTACGCAAGCATATGCTTACCTATGCAAGAATTGGTAAGAATTGATCAGAATTGATTAGTAGAATTGCATATTACATCTCTCTATGCTGTTGCAAATTTGATGCGATGGCTCTTTGGTTGCCTTAACTGACAGTTACAAAAGCGCGAGGATTAACACTGACGATTTCGCGAGGCGACTTTTCGATCACATCACCGGTTTGTTCGACTATCGACGGACAGCCTGATCGTGTGGGAGGCCATGCCAACTTTTCAGTTCACAATCACTCACATGACCGCATGCATATGCGCGCTGCTGTGTACCCGTTATCGGCAACAGAAATGATGTTTGCGCTACCAGCTGTATTCTTGTCGCCTATGCGATGGTGACGGAATTGAAGCCGCTTGTCAGTGACTTCGGAGATAAAAAACGGAATTAGTCGCAAGCGACAGCCGTAAGAGGGGACACAGGGATATGCCGCACGGTGAATCGCAAGACACGAATGCAACGTTGAATACAAACATCAAGTTCTTTTACACACCACCTTCCTGTTCGTCGTCAGCATTGACGCGATCGACTGCGCTTTATGCGACCTTGTTTGCCCTTTGTATTGCCAGCTCACCACTTGCAGCCGAAAATCTCACAGTCGATGTGTCAATCGCCGGAGGCGACGGTGGAGATGGAAATGGCGGAATTGGCGGTGTTGGAGGCTCTGTCGGCCACGGTACAGGCAGCGGCGGTGATGGCGGCAGCGGAAACTCAGAGGGCCAAGCTGGAACAGGCGGTGGCCTTGGAGGAACTATCGGTGTTATCGCTGGCGCTATCGATGGCGGTGGTGGTGCTGCCCTTTCCGGAAGAGGCGGAGGCGGGGGCGGGGGTAGTGGGATAGTGCTCAGCGGTGCAAATACGATCACCAATAATAGCAATATTGCCGGCGGTAACGGCGGCAATGGAGAGTTCAGCAGTGACAATTATGCCAATGGCGGCGGCGGCGGCGATGGCATTACTCTCAAGTCCGCTACTGGCACGCTACTCGTCAACAACGCCGGAGCAAGCATTTCTGGCGGCGGGGGTGGTGCTGGCAGCAGCATTTATGGTAGCGGCGGCAGCGGCGGGGACGGGATTTCGCTCGAAGGTGATAACAGTACGATAATCAATGCTGGTACGATCTCCGGTGGCGGCGGTGCTTTTCAATCCATCTCTGCAGGTCACGCCGTTTCTCTGACTGGTGATAACAATCAGCTCGAGCTCTGGTCCACCAGCATTATCAATGGCGATGTCGTGGCAACAGGAAGTGGCAACGTGCTGACGCTTGGCGGAAGCACCAATGGCAGTTTCAATGCTTCAGCCCTGGGGGGGCAGTATCAGGGTTTTGACAAGCTGGAAAAATCCGGTAGCAGCAGCTGGACCATAACAGGCGATGCTTCTGGCTTTACGGGCACAACCATCGTCCGAAGCGGAGCGCTTTCTTTGGAAGGAACGCTCGGTGGAACGTTTATTGTCCAAAATGGTGCGTTGAGCATCGATGGCGGAAACTTTGGCTGGGCGGGCGCGCCGGGACAGAGTTTTGTCGGACAGAACGCTGGTGACGATGCTGAACTATTAATAGCCAATGGCGGACAGCTTACAACGGTAGACAAGCTCCACATCGCCGATATGACCGGTTCGCGAGGTTTTGTCGGCGTTCAGGGCGACGGGTCGAGCCTGTCAGTCAACGATCTCACAATCGGATTTGCAGGTGACGGAACTCTATCAGTTACAGACAGCGGACATGTTTCGACTACCGCGTTCATGAATGTCGGAGGCGGTAATTATGGCCAGCTTGGGACCGGCTCTCTTTTGATCGACGGTGCTGGATCAACGGTAGCTATTGGTACAAGTCTGCAGATCGCTGCACTCGGAGATGGTGCCAATGGCAGCGTCACTCTGTCGAATGGCGGTTTGTTAAGTGCCGCTGTCGTACGAATGCTGGCGAGAAATGAAACAGGTTCAGCCACCATCAACATCGGAGCTGCGGCTGGCGATGCGGCGACGGGAGCCGGAATTCTTGATACCCCCTTCATAGACCTGAACACTTCGGGTTCTTTGGTCTTTAATCACAACAGCACCAACTATAGTTTTACATCGGTAATCGCCGGCAAAGGCGCAATCAGCCATAAGGCTGGCGTTACAACGTTCGCAGCCGATAGCGATGACTTTAGAGGAACAACAAATGTTTCTGGCGGCACATTGTTGGTGGGGAAACAAGCCGGAGATGGCTCGCTCGGTGGTACCGTCAATGTTCTGTCCGGTGGAACACTCGGTGGCGCTGGTTCGGTCGGTCGGACTGATGTCGAAGCAGGTGGAGCGTTATTGGGTCAGCAGGGACAAAGGTTGACCTTTAGAGACGGACTAACGCTGAACAGCGACTCAACCATCAATGTTGCACTCGGCAACCCTTCCACTACGTCACTTTTTCATGTCGCTGGTAATCTGACACTTGATGGCACGCTCAACATTACCGATCAGGGTGGCTTCGGAGCCGGAGTTTATCGGCTGTTCGATTATGTATCGTTTGTGAACAATGGGCTGGAAATTGGCAGTATTCCTTCCAGCGTTGTTGCTGGCGATCTTCTGATACAGACTGCTATCTCCGGACAAATCAATCTGATCAACGCCAGCGGTCAGATATTGGGCTTCTGGGATGGCAGCAACGCGGCTGTTTTTGACAATAATAAAGTAAACGGCGGATCGGGAATCTGGAGGGCGGATGGTCGCAACTGGACAACGGAGAATGGCGCAGTCAATGGTCCTTTCCAGCCCAATCCGACCTATGCCGTGTTCCAGGGCACAGCCGGTACCGTAGACGTGGATAATACTGCCGGCGCGATAAACGTTACCGGCATGCAGTTTGCTGTGAATGGCTATCGGATTGAAGGAGATCCAATTGCCCTGCAGGGCACCGGCGGTGAAAGTATCTTTCGGGTCGGCGACGGTACGGTCGCAGGCACTGGAATGACGGCTACGATCGCATCCGACATTACCGGGGCCAGTTCACTCGTTAAATCTGATTACGGCACATTGGTTCTGTCAGGCAATAATAGTTACACCGGTGGCACTAAGCTCCGCGCGGGAACTGTTTCTATTGGTTCTGATACCAACCTTGGCGCTGCCTCGACCAATCTCATGTTTAGTGGTGGTACGCTGGCCACAACTGCGGGCTTTGTTACGGACCGTGATGTAATCTTATCCGGTGCAGGTACGTTCGATGTGGCCGCGAGCACCGAACTTGGCCTCAATGGCGCTGTAACGGGCGCAGGCGATTTGATAAAAAGTGGTGGAGGCACGTTGCGGCTCTCTAATGCCACCAATAGTTATGGCAATGCTTTCGTTCAGTCTGGAACGTTGATCGGTGATGCTGGCTCCATCTCAGGTAATATTGGCAACGCAGGAACTGTGGTGTTCAACCAACTGACGGACGGATCTTTTGCTGGCGACATCGCTGGCTTAGATGGTGTCTCTGGATCCATGATCAAACAAGGAGCAGGTAGTTTGACGCTTACTGGAGCGTCAAAACTCGATTGGATAATCGATTCCGGTAACGTCACCACTGCGGCCGGGCGATTTAACCGCAATGCCGATATTGCCTCCGGCGCATCTCTCACTTTCGATCAAACGGATGGGACTGCTTATGAGGGTGTACTGACGGGAGCCGGACGTGTGATCAAGACTGGTTCCGCGACCGTCTTTTACAATGGTGACAGCTCGTTCTTCGAGGGTAGCACCGAAATTACCAATGGAGCAATTATCGTTGGCTCAGATGCAACGCATGCCAACGCTGTGCTCGGAGGATCCTTCAATGTAGAAACCGATGGCGTTCTCGGTGGCCATGGCACCGTTGGTTCGGGGGCCGGATCTCTCGTGACGATTACTTCTGGCGGTACGATTGCACCGGGCAACTCTATTGGCACGTTTAAAGTCAACGGCAGCCTGACCTTCGATTCAGGTTCCATTTATCAGGCGGAAATCACCCCCGCACTTGAAAGCGATTTGATCAATGCGAGCGGTACGGTCACAATCCACGGTGGTACGGTTTACGCTGTGAAGACCGCTGGCCTCTATTCACCGGGCAGTCGCTGGGCGATTATTGGTGCTGATGGCGGGGTTTCCGGTGCTTTCGACAACCTTGACCAGAACATGCCTTTTGTTGATCTGGCACTCGCCTATAATGCCAACCACGTTTATATCGACGTCGTTCGCAACACGGTTGCGTTTTGTGAGATTGCAGAGACCCGCAACCAGTGCGCTACCGGAAATGGCCTTGAAAGCACAGGTGGCAGCAATTCTGCTTATAATGCTGTTGCGGCACTTCCTGATGAGACCGGTGCGAGAAACGCTTTAGATCAACTATCCGGTGAGATCCATGCATCTGTCAAAACCGCTTTAATTGAAGACAGCCATTTTGTACGCGATGCGGCAATCAATCGTATTCGGTCGGCCTTTGATGGCGACACGCCCTCGATGAAGGCTGTGCCGTTTGATAGCCGAACTGTAACAAATTCTGTTCAATCTAATGCAGGCGGGCTGACCGTCTGGGGGCAAGGCTTGGGTGCCTGGAGTGACTATGACAGTAATTCCAATGCCGCCACACTGAAATACTCCACGGGCGGTTTCCTGTTTGGTGCAGACGCGCCGGTGTTCGATACCTGGCGTTTGGGTGTGGTTGCAGGATATAGCCATACCAACATCCATGTGGACGAACGCTTTTCTCAGGGTGATAGTGATAATTATCATCTGGGCGTGTATGGCGGCACCAGCCTGAACATGGGTGGCGGGACACTGGGTCTGCGAACCGGTCTTTCCTACAGTTGGCATGAAATGGATTTCAGCCGCTCCGTTTCCTTCCCTGGTTTTTCAGATAATTTAGAGAGCAGTTATAGTGCCGAAACGTTTCAGGCTTTTGGCGATCTTGGTTACCGACTAGATACAGATATTGCCGACTTCGAGCCATTTGCCGCACTGGCTTATGTGACGCTGCGCACTGACGATTTTGCGGAAAATGGCGCGACAGCGGCGCTTCATGCCAGCAGCCAGATAACGGATACAACCTTCACCACATTAGGGATCAGAGCCTCAACAGAATTTGCCATCGGAAGCATGAACGCTACAGCACGTGCTGTGCTCGGATGGCGCCACGCTTTTGGCGACGCAACACCTATCTCTTCACTGGCATTTTCAGCTGGAGAGAACTTCACCATTGCCGGCGCTTCGATCGCAGAGGATGCAGCATTGATAGAAACTGGTTTCGATATGGTTCTGACGCCATCGGCGACCCTTGGTTTGTCCTATCAGGGGCAACTAGCCAGTAGCGCAAAGCAACACGGCTTCAAAGCAAACCTCGCTCTCCGATTTTGATGGCGAGTTTGGGTGACTTGCTCCCGTTCTCCAGTCGCTTTTGCTTTGTACCGGAATTTACTTTTATTGGTCAGCGCCACCATCGCCCCAGGCAATTATCATAAATTGGCGCCAGTCGAAGGGGCTATCTATCCCACCAATTCACGGTTGAATGATCCAGAGCAAGGCCCGGTTACAACAACCGGGACAATACGGGTGCAAAGAATGAGCAGCGACACATGTGCGCTGTCTGAAGCTAACGGATCAGTTGCTCGCAGCAAGCCTTTTTAAAGCCGCTTCGTAGAAGGACCGGTCAACCCAGGTATCGTAGTTGACTTTGCCCTTCAACAGATCAGCATCTGCCATGAAGGCTTCCTCCCCCTGAAGTGCCGTCACGGCCTCCTGCGTGATTTCCGGGTCCTGGAAGAACTTGCCCTCCGGATAAGTGGCGCGAACTGCCTTTGCGCTACTGCCAGTCTCTTTAATGAAGATAGCGGTTGTCTCTTCCGGGTTTGCATCGGCCCAGCGGGCAGTCGCAATATCGACAGCTAGAAGACGCGTCACGATTTCAGGATATTTGCGCGCGAACCCTCCGTTGACGCTGAGGAGATGTGGAACCGCCCAGTCAGGACGTCCCGACGTGCCAGCATCGAATATCAACCGCGCCGCCCCCTTTTCGACGAGTGTCTGGACCGTACCGGTGCTCTCAACGATGGCGTCGACGTCACCGCGAGCCAGCGCCGGGCCGGAACTTTCGATGCCGAGGTTCAGGCTCTCCACATCCTTAAGGGAAAGACCTGCGGCCTTGAGGGCCTTAGCGAAGGTCGAATGACGCACGGTGCCAGAGAGATAGGCAACCTTCTTGCCTTTCAGGTCCTCGATCGTCTGGATCGAAGATTCCGGTTTGACGACGATCTGTGTCTCGTTCGAACGGTTCCAGCTCGAAAGGCCGATGAGCTTCACATCGGCCCCGGTCGCCGCAAGGCGAAGCGACGGATTGTTGCCAATATAAGTGAAGTCGATCCCTCCCGAACCGAGCGCAACGGTGGCGGCGGAACCGCCATCGAATGTCGTGAGCTCGATCTTGATGCCATCCTTCGCGAATTCGTCCTCCAGCAACTTCTTGTTGCGATAGAGGATGAATTTCAGGTGACCCGGAGCAGTTGAACCGATGCGAATGACCTCTGGCTTCGCCTCATCGGCGAAAGCCGACGCTACGCTGGCGGCCGGAAAAAGCGAGAGTGTGATCACTAGTTTCAATAGTGTCCGGCGGAGTGACTTGGATGTCATGGATGGATCCTTTGAAGTCGCGTGTTCGTTGGAAGAAAAGGCTCAGTTCGGTCCGCTTTCCGCGTTACTACGCCAATGTGTTGCGCGCCGTTCCCCGGCCACAAGCAGGTAATTCAGGATGAGGCCGATGATCGTCAGCGTGAGGATGCCGGCATACATTCTATCGGTTTCCAACATCAGCGAGGAATTCTGGATTAGGTAGCCAATGCCGGACTGGGCTGCGAGCATCTCTGCGGCAATGACCGAGAAGAGCGAGGTTTTCACACCCAGCCTTGCTCCTGCGACAATAGAGGGTACAGCCGAGGGAAGAATGACCTTCTTGAAGAGATCCCAATCCGATGTCCCCATGGATCTGGCTGCCTTTACGAGCAGAGGGTCTACGGACTTCACACCGACGATGGTGTTGATCAGCAAAAAGAAGACAGCGGCGTAAAAGGTGATGGCGATCTTCGACGCCTCACCGATACCCAACAGCAGGATGAAGACCGGGAGCAAGGCAAATTGCGATGTGTTGCGCAGGGTCTGTACGAGAAAGTCAGAAGATTTTTCAAAGAGCGGATATCGCCCCATCAAGCAGCCAAGCGGAACCGCGACGACAACCGCAAGCGAAAAGCCGATCGCCGCGCGCTGCAGACTGATGCCGATATGGCCCGCGAGTTGACCGGATACAATCATTTCCCATAGCACTGAAAGCACTTGACTGAGCGGAGGGAAAAAGAGCGAATTGATCCAGCCGGCGCGCGGTGCAATCTCCCAAAGAAGGGCAAAAGCGATGAGCGCTGGTAAGCCCAGTGTTATCGTTGAGAAGGTTTCGCCAAAAACGATTGGCGACTTTGTTGCACGCTTTAGGGGCGATGGAAATGTTTTGCGGAGCTGTAGGTTGCGGTCGGTGATCAGACTCATCCGATCCTCCCTTAATTGGCATAGTTTGATGCGAGCACCCAGTCGCGCTGGGCTTTGACGACCTCGTCACGCAGGCTTTCCCAGACGCGACCGCGATAGGCATTGAAGGCCGCGCTGTTGCGGATATTGAGGTCGCGTGGGCGCGGCAGATCAATCTCGACGATTTCCTTGACGCTCGCCGGACGCGCAGTCATTACGACAACACGGTCAGCGAGATAAATGGCTTCGTCAATCGAATGGGTGACAAAGACAACAGTCGTTTTGATCTGTTCCCATATGCGCAGAAGCTCGCTTTGCAGGATATCGCGCGTCTGGGCGTCGAGCGCGGCAAACGGCTCGTCCATGAGGAGCACCTGCGGATCGGTGGACAACGCTCGGGCGATTGCCACGCGCTGCTGCATACCGCCAGAAAGCTGTGAGGGATAGCGGTCTTCAAACCCCTTGAGGCCGAAGAGATGCAGGAAATGACGCGCTTTCTCGCGGCGTTGTACGGCGGTTACGCCGCGAACCTCCAGTGCATATTCGACGTTCTGCAAAGCCGTCCGCCATGGAAAGAGCGCATATTGCTGAAAGACGTATGCAGTACGGGCATTCGGCTTCGAGACCTCAATGCCGTCGATGAGGGCGCCCCCGGAAGTAGCCTCGGTCAGGCCAGCAATAACATCCAGCAGCACTGATTTACCGCTACCAGAAGGCCCGACCAGCGTGATGAATTCACCACGTTTGATGCTCAGCTCGACACCATCCAGCACTGGAACACGGTTGGAGGCGACACCGTCGACGGTCACGGTTTGTCCCTGCTTGAGGGTAAAAGTTTTGCACAACGCGCTCACTGTAATGCGTTCCATGATCGAACTCCCTTCAGACCTGCGCCACGCGGATGTGGCGGGTCGGATCATCTTGTGTGCCACCGGCACGGCCGCGGTTCCAACCGAGCGACCGGGCGTAAGCGCCAAAAAGATCTCGCTGCAGCACCTCAATCTCAGAAATGCCTATCGGTCCGTCCGCCTTCTCGGAGACATAGAGCGCATCCGTCGGACAGTAGATCTCGCAGAGGAAGCAGGTTTGGCAGTCATCTTGCCTCGTGATAACCGGTAGACCTGTCTCGTCGCGATCAAAGACAAATGCCGGGCAAATCCGTTCACAGATATCGCAGCGAATGCAGCGGTCGACAGAAATCACTTCGATCATCGTTCAGCCCTCCCGAGCGGTTTCAAACACGAGGTCTTCACGCATGGCGCTTACATGATCGAGGCCAGAGACGACGATACGACTGGCCTGTGCCGGGTCTTCTATGGGAAAATCACTGCGGCGATGCATGCCCCGACTTTCCGTGCGCAAGAGCGCAGCAGCTACGGTCCAACGGGCGCTTGCCGTAACCGACGCTACCTCTCGTGCGCGAAGACGGTCTGTGCCGACCACCGGCGCCGTCTGGTTGAGATCGGCCCAGACATCTTCCAAAATGCGGCGGCTCGCTTCCAGCGTATCGGCGTTGCGCCAATAGCTTCTTTCGAGTGGCGCGATTTCGTCGTGCACTATCCGGGCGACCGTGGCGAGATTGACAGCCTTGCTATCGCCCGTACCGCGCAAACCTGTCGTACCGAGTGGTCGCAAGCGCGTGGCATCCCGGGATCTTCTGCTGCGGGCATGTTGGGCTGCTCCATGACCGGCCCACCAGCCACTGGCTATCGCCCAGGAAGCGTTAATCGCACCACCTCCGGAAATACCGCCAGTTACGTTTTCACGGCTCGCAGCATCACCGGCTGCATAAAGCCCGGCAATTCCTGTTGCACATTCGGAAGAGACGATGCGGATACCGCCAGTACCACGCACTGTGCCTTCGTATTTGAGATCGACCCGGAACAACTCCTCGAACGGGTTAATCCCCATGCGGTCGTAGGGCTGAAAACAATTCGGCTGGCCGCGACGCAGCCAATCTTGCATTGCGGGTTCGGCAAGATCGATCCGAGCATAGATGGGACCGGACAGAAGCGCCTTAGCCACTTGCTTCTCGCCGCCTCCGATACCGTTCGTCACCGGCTCGCCGCAAGCATCCCGCAGCACCTCGCCGTTCTCTCGGTAAAAGGTCGCCCAACGGAAAGGTAACCCTTTGTTCAGCGAGGAACCATAAGGGGCAAGTGTGTATTTGCCGGTGAACTCCATACCGGAAAGGGACGCGCCAGCCTCCGCAGCGAGGAGATAGCCATCGCCTGTAAGCCCCGTGCCTCCGAGAATGCGTTCGAAGAAGGCGCAGCCACCCGTGGCAAGCACAACGGCGCCAGCTGAAACAAAGAAGCTTGCACCATTGCGGCGCGCGAGTCCTGCAGCCCCGCCGACAAGATGATCGTCGCCAAGCAATTCCAAGATGGGATGGTGGTCGAGGACGGTGACGCCGGCCTTTTGTACGCGCTGGCGCATGAAGCGCATATAATCCGGACCGCGCAGGTTGGCGATGTAGAGGTCGCCAGTCTCGTCGCTGGGAAAGGGATAGCCCCACTCTGCGAGCTTCAGGAGATTTTCGTACGCTCTGTCCGCTGCTCGCAACATCCAGCGGCGACTGGCAAGGCCAGCCGTCCGCTTGAAACGCTGCTCGACCGAAGCTATCCGCCCCTCCCCTGGCGGCACGCACCACGTTCCCGTGTTGGACGGAGCTGTTGCACCGCTCGTACCGTGATAGCCCTTGTCCGCCAGCACAACACGCATGCCGGTCTCCGCGGCAGCGAGCGCTGCCCAAGCGGCGGCGGGACCGCCACCAACGACCAACACGTCAGTTTCGATGTGCCGCCCTTCTTTGGTGGGCTGTTCCTTGCGACGCGATGCCATGATGTTCCGATACAGAAAAGGAGGAGCCGGCCGGCAGTGCGGCTGTTTGTGTTGCGTATCAGCCGGCGGTCAAGAAGCAGGACGGTTTACTGCCAAGCCGGGCATCATCGAATTGGCCGTGATACACAAGCTTGCAATCACGGTCATGAAGGAAGAGGGCCGGCCTGTTGGTGGCTTCATAAGACTTGGCAACCCACTGCGATGGATTCTTCAGATTGGAAAAATCATATCCGTAGGTCTTCGCCTCATCGCCCACGCGCTCCAGCATCTTCGCCACATGTCCTTCAGCGTCATTGCTATTGTCTTCAACGACAACAAGCCCCCTTCCGGCAAAGTCGCGCGGAAACCGGCTATTCTTGAATTCCGCTAAGCAGGTTCCGAACGTGATGGGATTGGATTTTGTTTTGGGCATGGTATCCTCTCTGGAGAGCCAACGAATTCATTAATCCATAAATTTTATAGTTTTTATAGATATCTATTACTCAAGAATTCCGACGCCGGAGATAATGTTGCCGTGCAGGCGTGTAGTCTCAGAATTATTTCTGCTTACTCACAGCAAGTCCTCTCGCGTCAAGGAAGAACTGGTGACAGGCTTTAAGGCGTGGTAGCAGTTCCGCATTGAGTTGCGGCAAAAGTTGACTTTTTTCCATTTGCAATTGATCCCATCAGTCAAGCTTAAGTGCCTGTCTCTGTCTTATCATAGGACCAAAAAGAAATAGAAAAGCGGTTCAGATCGCGGTGAAATTCAACTTACAAGGACTAAGTTCACAACGATGACCACATTCAACTATCTGCCAGAACGCAAGACTGATCCGGTGCTCGTCGTTCGCCTCCGAAGAGGCCGGCTTGGATACGGTCTCCTTGCAAGCATTCGTTCCATACGTAGCGATACTAAAGTCTGGACACAATTATCTGCGAGTGCTTTGAATTGCTGCTTGAGCGAAAGCGATTTCACTGATGTGAAAACGCCCTGCTATTTGCGCATTATGTGAACAAGTTCGATACCAGCCACGGTAATGTTGGCTGTCGTTTCGGACTTGAAGCCGAGCATGGATCATATCCGGCGTTTGACGCGGCGATGTCCTGCTCAATGGTGTTGTCTATGTATTTGCTCGAGCGAATGGCAATGGGATGACCGGCCTGACTGTGCCCAAGTTAGAGCCTTTCGCAAGACGCCCTTGGCAGCAGTCAATTAACGTTTTCTGCTAAATAGCAATTCGAGTGTATCACCGTTGCCGCCAACCGCACGGTAGAGATAAAGGCACTCGCCTTCAACCTTCACATGGGCTTCATCCAGGGTCCGCTTCCGTGTGATCTGACGCTTCGTTCGATCGAAGCGCACAAGAAGTTTCGGGCTGCAGGCAAAACCAGCGATGCACGGTCGAGTGGTCCAGATCAATAGCGCGCTTGGCCTTCACTTCCTTCAGATTCCGCAGGCTCAGATTGTAAATCAGATACCATTGAACACAGAAGGATAACAGATTTGTCGAAGTGGCGACCTTTAAACATCGAAAATACTTTACAGCCGAGAGATCCGAAGGCTCTCATCGCTATCATTGATGAAAAGATCCCGGGGTATGCCGGTTTACGCCCACCCCTTGTGGATGGGGATCAATTGATCCGCGAATATGATATCTGCAAAGTCGGCAACCCAAGGCTTCGAACAACTATGACCCATCTCCGGCCTGATTATGGTTACGGCACCAGCCCAGGTCCGAGCTTACCCATCGGTTTGATACGTGAGTCGGGAAAAACGGTGGGCGTCTGCGCCAGACAGCAATCATCGCACTCACTGCAAGCTTTTGGTTACATGTTGGAAATACGTAACCAGCGGAGCGATAATCGGAGCAACTGCAACCAAAGCGTAGCCTTTCTGGCTACAATTCCTTTTACGTTCGCCGTGGCCTAATCGGCCTCGGGAGATCCAGGTGGACGAGCCGATTACAAATTCGCCCCGACACCCACCAGTTGCCCTTTATGCTGTCTAAATCGTTCTGTTAATTTCATTGATCTTCAACGACATCTTCACCATTACGAAACTTAAGGTGCCATTAAGTTTCTCTACTGTGACTCCCCAGAAAGGAACAGGAATACAAGTAAATATAGGAATCTTTGACCAAGCCTGAACGGCTGTCGGGAGCAGAATGAAGTTGTTTATCTATGATCCAGTTCGCACGAAAACGCAATATGGGACCATACACAGATTACGCGGCGATGAGAGCAACTATGGAGCCGAGGTTCCTTCCCAGCATTCGCCGATAAAATGCGCTCTGAGTTAATCAGCGACTAACAGACATTCGCATTCAATGAGGTTTTTTTCATGCACGATGCTCGTCGACAACAATCAGCAGAATTGTACAACTCACAAGTAAGAGCATATTCAAAATTAATTCCCGAACTTAGATGTGCGCCTCGAAGCACAGTCCCGCCATCGCGTGTGCAACGTCATCGGGCAATCCGCAGTCCTTGATCATTTTAAAGTCGCTGAAGACCAAGCAGCTCGCCGAACTTACCCGCCGTGAATGCGAAACTTCACCGATTTTGGCCGGCGAGCCTGTCTGTTAAAATTAATCTGCCTCCCTTCAAGGATGAAACATAAACATGAACGTTGAAGCTTCAGATACTCACAATTGCCTTGAAAATAGCTGACTTTTTACCCCTCCCTCTCGCTTGCGGGAGGAGTCGAAAATATGGTGTGCCATGAATGGGTAGGTAAGCATTACTCGGATAGCAATAAAAACCACGATATTTAGCCTTGTCTTTAGCCATCTCGCATATTGGGCCGTTAGTTATACGTTGGCGTCCCCCAATTTGGATAAGAACTCGTTTCATAATCCTTTCAACCGACCTGGCTGGCGTTGTCAGTCAGGATAAAGCTGCAACGCGAAGAACAAGTAGCGCGTTGGGCATTGATTAAATCAGCTTGTCGGTTAGAGCACATCCCGAAGAGGGTGGAACAGTTTTCGGAAAAGATGTTCGTGAAACAAATGATTAGAGCGCCCATCAGATTCTATCAATCAGATCGGTGCTCCCGTATTCAGTTATTAATGGCTTTAATCGCAAACGCGCATGACTATATGCTTTAATCTATATACCCCGGGTTTCTTGGACTGGTGAACCGTCCTGCCTATATCTGTTGCCAAAGCCTGCTGATACGGCCCGTGGCGAATTTGAGATGCAAGCTGCAACGCGGCGACCGATAACATCCCCTGTGAATGGCACATCAACTCTGAATATTCGCCCTACCGTTGGACCCGAATAAGGGCACTTCAAACATGCAGATTGCATAGCTTGTCGCTCGACCTTTCAGCAGAATCTCTTATTTGTATTTAGCTATCCTGTCGCCCCACACTATGTCTATAACAACATGTTCAGCTCACCCCCCTCCCCAGTACTGCAGTTGCAGAGGAGCCCCCCCGGCTAAACGGCTGTGGCCTATTGCCAACTTTCTGGCAAAGCAGCAAACCAATTGAATTTTATGCCGCAAAATAGCATCTTGGTTTCATCGAAGCTCTTCGGTTTTTGTCAGCCGTATATTTGGAGGAAAAGCCGCGGTTTTTCAATGGCTTGCTGGATTTGAGCCCTCATTTCCCCGCCTGTGATGGATGAAAGTCTCAAGCGGCACCAAGACTCCGCGACAGGCCAGCCGCCATGTCGCTTCCATCAAGCCAACAACAGACGCCGCGCGAGATGTTGACCAGACGGACAATGCCTGATCCTGACAGATTGTGCTGCGCCGGTAATCGTCGACCTGAGAGCCCATCATTCCCCTGCCTCAACAACGATTTGAAGAAGAACCGGCCGCGTAAAGAGAATGAACATGAAATCCCATCTTCGCAACGCGAAGAAATTGTATTGATCTGTGACAACTTGCTGCTACTAGCTTTATTATCAATCTCGTCCGGCTTACGGGATTAACGCAGATTTTTTGATCCCTTTGCCAACCCTCGTTCAATCGAAGGAGATAGGCAAAGTTCCGGCATTGTACGGGTTCAGCGGAGCATTGCCGATATCTCACCCTCAACATGCCCCCTCGTCCTACCTTCAATGGGTTTGGATAATATACTGTCGAGACTGCACATCCCCACGCTACCCTCGTTTGCGAAGGCGACGATGGACCAATGTGGGCCGCCTGACATGCTCACAATCTCCAGCTGCTTGATTTTAGCCCCCGGGGCGCACTTTTGATCACCAGATGAGGGAGGTTATCGGCCAAATATGCTGGGGCCGGAGCGGCTACAGCTATTCTTCTCAATGCCGATTAATTGTTTTTGCTGCTATGTTGGCATTTCTTTGAAGCAGCAAAAACAAAATAATTGGACTTGATTGAGGCCTTTATTTTCGACTCCGACAATTAATCTTTCGTTAACCTTAAATTCCTTGCCGTAAGGCCAGAATCGGATTTATAGTTGCGAAAATATCAATGCCGCGCGCTTTTTTGCGAAAGTGACCCAAACAAGGACTTTAGTTCACAAAATGAACGATCACAATACAAGCCGGTTTGACCACGAAATTGCAAGCCAGGGCTCAAAGATTTCCAGCGCGCTGAATATGCTACGGACTCAGCAGTATCCGCCGGATGCACGTAAAAGCCTGCGGCGGTTTCAGCTCCCTGAAGTTGCGGATCTTATTGGCGTTACTCAATCGCATTTGAGACAGCTACACAGCGAAGGCAAAGGCCCTGAGATCGAGGTGGTTTCAGGGCGCCGCTATTACACTGCCGAACAGATGCTCGAGCTTCGCGCTCATCTGGAAGAGAATAAAAAGTCCGATAAGCGCATTTATCTTCCTCGCCGCAAGGACGGCGAACCGCTTCAGGTTCTTTCGGTCGTCAATTTCAAAGGTGGGTCCGGCAAGACCACGACATCCGCTCATCTGGCACAATACCTCGCATTGACCGGCCATCGTGTGCTGGCCATTGACCTTGATCCACAGGCATCTCTAACGTCGCTGTTCGGGATTCAGCCCGAACTTGATGACATTGCTTCGCTTTACGAAGCATTGCGGTTTGACGATGAAAAGAAGCCGATTGCCGAAATCATCCAGTCCACCAATATTCCAAACCTCGACATCGTTCCTGCAAATCTGCTTTTGCAGGAATATGAATATGATGTGCCGCTCGCCATTTCGGGTCGCAAGGGTGAGGAGGGGCGACTGTTCCATTTGCGTATTGTCAAGGCTTTGAAAGAAATTGAAGACAATTACGACGTGGTGGTAATCGATTGTCCGCCGCAGCTCGGTTATCTGACAATCACAGCTCTTATGGCGTCCACGGGTATTTTAATTACCATCCACCCCCAGATGCTCGATATTATGTCGATGTCTCAGTTTCTTCAGATGCTCGGCGGTATCATGACGTCAGTGGCAGATGCAGGAGCACAAATCAAAGTCAAATGGTTCCGCTATCTTATAACCCGTTTTGAACCTACGGACATTCCGCAGGCTCAGATGGTCGGTTTCATGCAATCCATGTTTGCGCAGAACATGCTTAAAAACCATGTTCTGAAATCGACAGCTATTTCTGATGCGTCGATCAAGAAACAGACCCTTTACGAAGTTGAGAAGGGTGACTTTGTCCGTTCAACATATGAGCGAGCCATGGAAAGCCTGAACGCCACGAATGGAGAGGTCGCCGAACTTATCCATCAGACATGGGGGCGCAAATGAAGCTTTTGTCAGCCGTTTTTTTTCCAATTTTCCCATTATTATTCAGCTGGTTATCCGAAATGACCGTGGAGGTAGCAGCCAATGTCACGTAAGAATCCATTTGCCAATCTCGATCTGGCTTCAATCAGCAGCGATAAACCGGCCGCAAAAGCTGGCTATGGTATGACGGGTGCTGCCAAAACTGTTGTCCGTTCCATTGAAGAAATGGCCGAGAATACAAAGCGATTGATGGACGGCGAAACCATCATCGAAATAGAACCACAGCTTCTCGATGTCTCATTCGCTGCTGATCGGCTATCGGAAGACGATGATGAGTTTGAAGCGCTCAGAGAAGCGATTAAGGAACAGGGGCAGGCGACGCCGATTCTCGTGCGGCCGAATCCAAACAACAGTGAACGTTATATGGTGGTGTTCGGTCATCGCCGTGCGCGTGTCGCAATGGACCTCGGTATTCGCGTTAAAGCCGTTGTCAAAAAGCTCGACGATATTTCTTCCGCGATCGCTCAGGGGCAGGAAAACTCAGCGCGATCCAACCTGTCCTTCATTGAACGGGCTTATTTTGCACAGAACCTCCTTTCAAGCGGGATGGGCAAGGATATCGTTAAGTCAGCCATTGGCATCGATGACGCGCTGTTGTCCAAAATGTTAAGTGTGGTGGAGACTGTACCCTCGACCATGATCATGGCAATGGGGGCATCCAAAAAGATCGGCCGAGACAAATGGCTTTCGCTTCGCCAGATAATCCTAAATCCAGCTCATCTTGATGTGGCGCTTTCGCGTATTGCATCAGTTGGGTTTATGGCTTTGCCTGAAGAGGAGAGGTTTGATGCCCTCCACGAGTATCTGAAGAAATACAGTGTCCGTTCTGCCGCTAAAGCGCCGGCAAAGGTCACAACAGAAAAGTCATGGGCTTCAGAGGATAAAGCCGTTCGCTTTTTGATGAAGCAAAAGCCGAAAAACGTCGCCATAGAACTTTCCAGCGTGGAAGCGCGTCCATTCAGTGACTGGCTTTCAAACAATATGGATCGTTTCTATACCGAATATAAACAATCAAAACCGCAATCGAGTGGAGATTAACCGCAAAAGAAAAAGGCCCCCGATAACGTTTCCGTCATGGAAGCCTTCCTCAAGTTTGGTCGCTTCGAGAATCGCATTTCCATGAATCACTGTCAAGAGTGTTGAACGTCATTTTGACGGGCGAGTTTCTTTTGCCTTTTGAAAGGTGAAGGGAAATGCAGGTACTGGAAAGGATAACGTCCGCGTTTCGCGGGCGAACGATGACCCTTGCGCAAATGCAGGCAAAGACATCTAACACATCTGTTAATAAATCCGTTAATAGATGGGCCATCTACAAACAGCTTTGCATAGCCAAGACACAGTTTGGCGTAAATGATCGTTGTCTGGCAGTCCTGAGTTCTCTGCTGTCATTTTATCCCAACAACGAAATAAGCCATAAAACAGGTCTGGTGGTATTTCCCTCCAATCGCCAGTTGGCTCTGCGTGCCCACGGTATGCCGGAATCGACTTTAAGGCGTCATATCGCAGCGCTCGTTAAGGCCGGGCTGATCCTGCGTCGTGACAGCCCCAATGGCAAACGATACGCTTATAAGGATAGGGCAGGGGAAGTTGAAGAGGCGTTTGGCTTTTCTTTCCAGCCGCTCCTAGAGCGCGCAGATGAAATTGCGCAAGCTGCCCAATCAATTCAGGCTGAAGCATTGGCCTTGAAACGTACACGTGAGAAGATCACTCTCTTACGTCGTGAGATCACCCAGTTATTCCTGGCAGCAGAACTGGAGGGCAATGCTTCATCCATTCAACCAGAAAACGATCATTTCCGGGCACTCAACGAAGGGCTTCCTCGCCGTGCAACGAGCCTTGAATTGACTCAGAACTTGGAGGATCTGTCTGTATTGCATGCCCAGTTGTCTATATCCTTGAATTTTCAGGATAATAAGAATGAAATGAGCGCCAGTGATGCCCAAAATGAGCGGCACTATAAGGAATCCCTAACTGAATCCTCTTTTGAATCTTCTTTATGTAATTTTGTTGATTTGAAATCGACTTTCGTTCTAAAGCTTTCTCCTGTGTTGGAACCAATACAAAGCCAAACACCCAGAGCATTCTCGCTCGATATGGTTCTAAGAGCCTGCCCAGATATCCGCGAATATGCTGCACAAGGTATTGCTTGCTGGAGAGATCTCGTTGATACAACAAGAGGCGTTGCGTCATTTCTTGGCATTTCCGATAGCGCATACCAAGACGCCACTTCGATTATGGGTCGGGAACGCATTTCAGCTCTCATAGCCTGGATATTACAACGAGGTGGTGAAATTAAATCACCTGGCGGGTATATGCGCTCCCTTACGGCGAAGATACGCACTGGGGAAACGGATGTTGCCAAACTCCTTTTCGGTAATCTGGAAAACGAAAATAGGCAGTTTTTATGTAGCAGTAGTGCTGTGATTGAGCCCCGGAACGAGGCCGTACATTCATAAACTGGCTAGTTATTTGAACGGATTAATGATTCAAAAGCCTCGGAATAAGAGTTCTTTGATGTCCCGACGCCGCTATGAACACACAGAACGTGAATTGTCGATTATTGCCCCCCCTGTTGCTGTGCAAACTGCGCAGCATCCACCGGATTGATGATCGCATGGTTCTCAATGGTATTCTGTGGCGCTTCCGCACCGGGTCATCATGGTCAGAAATCTCTGAACGCTATGGTATTGCAACAGCCTGTTACAACCGGTTTGTGCGCTTGCGTCGTACTGGTGTCGGGGACCGGACTGCTGGAGGTTGTCTCTGAGGCCTATGACGGAGATATTGTAATGATCGACAGCACCTGTATTCGCATTCACCAGCACGGAGCCGCAGGAAAAAAGGGGATGTTGACGATGGTTGCCTGACCGGGGATCAGATTGCGGCCTGTTCGCAGACAGAAGCTTTTATCAATATTCTCAAAGAAGGAGGCACGCTGCTTGCGGACCAAACTTACGATACCGATGCTATCCGGAAGAAGGCAGCAGACCGCAAAATAGGGGCCAATATTCCACCCAAATCCAACCGCAAGGGTGTCCTTTCGTTCCCGCGTTGGGTTTATCGTCAGAGAAATTTAGTGAAGCGTTTCTTTAAACGCATCAAGCACTATCGTGGTATCGCAATGCGCTATGACAAGTACCCTGTCAATTGTCTCGCTGCAATCAAACTCATCTCTGTCCGCATCTGGTGTCTCAGATTATAAGTATACGCTTTAGGATTATCGAAACGATGCATATCGCCAATTTCGCAAACAAGGGTAGCAGCGGCGATAAGCCGAATACCATGCAAAGCTTGTAAAGCCTCAACGATCGGTACCATCTGCCACTCTTGCATCGCTTCGATAAGCACAGCCTCTAAACGTTTGCAGAGTTCTTCCAATTCACGGATCCGACGTTTGTATTCCTCATAGACAAATTGCTGATACGGAACCGGAAATGTCTGATCCGACAGGCAGCGCCAATGCATAGCTCCCCAACAGGTCTTACCCGAATAACGCCGATCATGCGGTAGCCCGCGCAGAAATTAATCGGGTTTAAAAGTAGAATTTTCTCGGCATTATGATCGAGGAGATTGTAGATGAAGATAAGCAGATTTAGCGAACCGCAAATTCTTGGGATCCTGCATCAGGAAGAAGATGGTGTTCCAGTACCGGAGCTATGCCGCTTGGGTCAGTTCTCAGCGGCAATCAACAACTACAGCAACAGCATAAAGGATGGCACTTTGGGAAAATGCATTCCTTTGGAATCTATTGCCATTCCTCTGCACCTCACGCCATTATCTGTAATGACCGACAAATAACGTAGAAACAGTAAAATCTTTGCGACACACCATTTTATCTTTACCGGCAGGTCAGTCTAAGAACCCTCCTGCTTCGCTTTCAGACGCTCATTTAGCAGAAGCCTGAGCCGGGCATTCTCCGCCTCAAGCTCTTCCAGTACTTCGTCTGTCACCGGCCCATCTTCAGTCTTTGGGCCCGGCTTTCTCGCGCGGGGTTGTTTTTGCGGTGATTTGAGAACCGGAGGCGGGGCGAGGATTTCATCTGTTCCCTCCTTCCTCTCGGACTCCACAACAACTGGCGCTTCTTGAGGGGCCTGCGGTTCTTCAACGGGCGATAACATCTCGGGGAAATCTGTCGGCTCAACCCGCCCCGTTGTCTTATCATTCCCTTGATCGGGATCTTTTGTCGTAACTTTGATCGACAGTCTCGTCGGCAATATATGATCAAGCTGCTCGGGGCTTTGGCTGGTCGCAGGATCAGCATCGACCACTTCATCCGGTAGGGCCGATTTTTTCCGCGACCGCCAGTTCTTCAACCCGGCAACGAGACGCTCCCCCAGTGACTTCATCGTGATCGGCCTCCTGTTGTCAGCACCGCAACGGTGTGACGAGATGCTGTCAGCTTAATCCACACAACACAATAGTTTTGGCAATGATCTACCCTTGCGCATGTCACCAGAACGCATGAATATGATCGGTCATCGAGGTTGGCAGGGTATTCTTAGCGACCATTGATCACCCGATGCTCCAATTGTCGGAGCATTTTGACCAACTGCCCATTCTCCGCCCGTAACCTGGCGGCCAGTTCGCGTTTCAGATCGGCATTCTCAATTTCCAGAGCTAACAATTCAGCCTGAATATCGGACGCGGCAACGATCCAATTTGTCGCTTCTTGTTTCTGCAAAACCAATTTTTTCAAACGACGTCGAACAAATGGCTTTTTCTCCCCGACAACGGTCGCTTCTGTTATGCCAGCTGTTTGCGGTTCTTCCCTTGTGGTAGACGCTTCTTCAGGTTCTGGCGTATCAATGTCGGAAAGTGCTGGCCCGGCTGGAGCGTCATCAACTTTCTCAACAACCGGTTCCGTCAACGATACAGCTTTTGTGGATTTGATATCAGTGCTGCGCTCAACCGGCCTGGTTAGATCAGATTGAAGCTGGACATCCAACGGAGATTGCGGCGCATCCGCTTTCACTTGCCGGGCAATCGACTTCAAATCCAGATTTCCCCACAAAGATGCTGGACCCTTGCGGGCACGCCTGTTTTTATATTCAACGACAACATTACGGTTTGGATTTTTCATCCGTGAATAGCTTTCTCGGCAAAATGTGAAGACGCTCTGTGAGCGCTAAAGAGCTTTTATCAGTAGCTACATATTATACGTCAGGCTTTCAACATTCGATAGAGCGTTGGACCCAATCAGTATGCTCTGAATACAAGCCTGTCTCCTCCTGAACACATGAAGTACACCGCCGTATTGTTACATGAGCTATTGACCTATATGTTTGACGCCTAAATGAATTTCCAAACAACAATCCGGAGCAATCTACTATGGCAGACGAGACCATTGCGACAGTAAACGAAACACCAGTTGACGTGAAAGCCGCCGAGCCTGTGGGTGACACAAAGAAAACTCGCGCACCACGCAAAAAAGGTGAGCCTAAACCTGCAAAGCCAGCTGCAACACCTGCTTCTAAAGCATCCAAGGCAGCATCCGTTATAGCAGAGCCTGTAGCGCGGACGATCAAGAAATATACGCCCGCACAACGCGCTTCCATTCTTGCGTCAGTTGAAAAGGCCACCAAGAACGGCAAAACCACTTTGAAAGCTACGTTGCAACAGTTGGAAGTAAGTGAACAAACCTATTACAACTGGAAGAACGCCGCCGGAAAAGCAGCACCGGCAGCAGCAAAGACAACGGCAAACGACGACCTGAAATCACTTGTCGCCCTTGAAGCCGAAAATCTGAAGCTGCGTCAGGAACTGGCTGCAAAATTGCGCGCAGAAAATGAAGAATTGCGCAAACGCCTCGGACAGGCTTGAGACTAACTGCAATCGTAGTATCTGCGAAAGCGTCATAAAAACAGGTGACTTCCCTCATGCTAGTCACTTGCTCGCCTTTCAGTGAGGGAATTCCGGTCGAAGCCGGATACAAGAACTGTCGTTCAACCAGAGTCGACCGAGCTTGGGTTGCTTTTGCGGAACCTTCAGCCTCTCCCGCCGCCATATCCGCTCGACCAGCTTGATGCAGCATCGCGGTGATGCGGCAGTAGCCATATCGGCCATACTGGAGGGCGGGGCCGAAAGGTGGCCCACGTTCTTGCGCTTGGCGATGTTCATCTATGAATGAAATCATCGGTTCAATGGCCGGTAGAGCTCCGCCGCGATAGATGAAACGGTCGCCCAACGCGACGGCTGTTCTGCCTCGTGAGCCAGCACCATACGCCAGCACCATACGGATGGCACTTGCGCGGACTTCAGGTAAAACTTGTCGTTGTCTTGCTCATAACGGCTCCAACTTTCTCAGAAGTTGGAGCCTCCAGAAAACCCGGTGCGGTTCAGTTGCTTTTGTAGCTAATTTTGCTCGGTAGCCTGTTCACAGACCGTATTTTGATTCAACGGGCCAGACCGACTGCAGTTTTTCTCCACCAAGAATGCGATCTCGCGCCGCTGCTTCGTTAGCGCCAAGCTGATCTGCCTGATCTGCAACCTTTGACAAAATATCTTTCGGAATGACCACGACACCATCAATATCAGCAAAAATCACGTCGCCGGGATTGATCTTAACACCAGCAATTTCAATTTCCACTTGCGAGCGCTTCGGCTCCATTTTGCCTGAAACAGAAACTGGCGATCGTGCACGACCAAACAACGGATACCCCAGGCCGCGAACCTGCGCAATATCTCTCACAGTACCGTTCACAATCGTGGCGGCCGCTCCACGTGTTTTAGCTCCGGAACTCATCAGCTCACCAGAACAGGAGCCCTGTGCACAGGATGAATCAACCACAATAATTCCACCTTCCGGTGTGCAATCGATAGCGTGATGATAGGCGTCCTGCGGCTGATTACGGCGTTCGCTTGGCTCAAACTGTACCGTTACTGCCGGGCCGCATACAACCTGGCCTGGCTGCAAGACGCCTTGCAAAGAAATACCATCAAGATAGCCCCAACCACCGAGTTGCTCTAGGCTGTCATGGACGTCGCCGGAATACCACTTTGATAAACGCTTGATAGATTCCCAATCGGTATCTGCATAGTCGAACTTGTTCATTTGCTTCTCGCTTTTGAATGTATAGCTGCTTTGTCCATTGCTACCTTGAGGTAGCGGGAACTCTCTTCAATTTGTCTGCGTATTGAATTGCGTGCTTCGTCAGGCTTCTTTGCTTTAATGAGGCTGTAGATTTCCTCATGCTCTGCGAGTCCTTCTTGAAGCGATTTGTCTGGAACACGGCTCGTGACACGAATGACGTCAATGATGATCGAAAATAGATTGTCGTAGACTACATTGAGGATTTCATTGCCGACCGAGTGTACAAGGCCAAGGTGAAACGCAGCATCACTGTCCGTAAATCGCGACATATCGTTGGCTTTTGCCGCTGCTCGCATTTCGGCGAGCGAGTCTTCAACCTCTTGGGTGATCGTCAACTCTTCTGAGCTCAAACGCGTAACAACTTCCATCTCTATGATCCGGCGCACGTCCATCAGCTGCACAAGATAATCGGAGTTGTTAGCAAAAAGCTGTTTCACGGTTATGGCCAAAGATCCGAGGAACTCTCCGACATCGTCACGAACCACCAGTGCACGTTCGCCATGCTTTCGGCGAACAAGACCTTTCGTTTCGAGGATTTGGAGAGCTTCACGTACTGAACGTGTGCTCACATTAAAGTCTCGTGCAATGGCCGCTTCTGCAGGCAAACGATCACCGACCTTCAATTGCCCAGAAAGTATCTGCGCTTCGAAGTCTTCCACGACAGAAACATGCAGCTTATCCCGATCTGGAATAGCTCGTTTCAAGGACTGTCGGCTGTCTGCCTGCTCTGCTACCACGCTGTAAATCCTCCATCAACGACGACGTTTGAACCAGTCATATAGGATGATGCATCAGAGGCAAGAAACTGAATAACACCATTATATTCATCGAGTTCTGCCTGCCGGTGCATCGGAACACGTTCAAGAAACGCATCGATAAATTCTTTGTCGAAGTTTGCAGTTTTCACGCCACCAAATGAAATCAGATTAACGCGGACATTTTTAGTGCCCCAATAGGTGCCCAGATAACGGGTCAGATTGACCAGCCCAGACTTGGAGGCTGCATAGGAAATTGCCTTGATGAACGGCTCACCATCGCGTGCTTCGCGATACGCATAAAGCGCCTGATTGGGAGAGACAATTCCGTAGATCGAGCCGACATTGATGATGCTGCCGCGCTGCGCATCAGCCATCTTGGAACCGATCACCTGACAGCAAAGCATAACACCCGTCAGATTGGTTTCGATGATTTCGTTCCAATATTCCTGCGGGTAAATTTCAAAGGGACTATTCTGATCAGCAGAGCCGGATGGCTTGGAATCGATGCCCGCATTGTTCACGAGAATATGCGGCACGCCCCAATCTTCAATCAGTTGGTTGGTTGCCTGTTCCAAAGCGCTCTTATCGGTGACGCTTGCAACATAAACGCGGATGTTATCCGTCAGACCGGGAAACTTGGCACTGAGATCATCGGCGCTGATTGGGCGACGGCTAAAGATCGCAACCTTTGCACCGGCTTCCGCCAGTGACTTGCTGAACTGTGTTCCCAGCTGGCCCAGACCGCCTGTCACAATTGCGACCTTGTCTTTCACACTGAACTTATCGACCATTTTAAATCCTGATAATTCAATCATTGATATTGAACGAGTCTCGGTCGAGTAACTGTTTGCACGACCGAGTATTTTAGTTTGGAAATGCCATTTTGACCGGCGTCATGGGCCAGAGAGGGCGTTGACCTCACGCCCATCTCCGGCGCAGGCGGACTATCGGGGCAGATCCATTGATGCCAGTTTTTTAGGATCAAGCTTGGCACCGTGATATTTTTCGTAAATCTCGACCAGCTTCCCGTTATCGAGATTGGTTTTCACCCAAGTGTCGATCCATTCCTTCAGCTGTGGCTCATTGCGACGCATCGCAATTCCAAGCGGATAAGCTTGCGCCACAAACTTTTCTTCCAGATCGAGCTTTGGATTGGCTTTGATCAGCTCCGTCAAAAGCGGACGCGAGGTTGCATAAATGGCCATTTGGCCACTTGTAACAGCAGCACTTGATGTCGGGTCATCTTCAAAGCGCACGATTTGAACGCCAGAAACATCAGCCGTCTTTTCCGTGAGATTGGTGTCGTTGACCGTGCCGCGAGTGACCGCAACGGACGACCCTGCCAAATCAGCATAGGTCTTCACATTGGATTCCTTGGGTGCAGCCACCACGATAGCTGTTTCAGCATAAGGAACACTGAAGTCGACTACATCCAGCCGCTCTTTGGTAATCGACAGCGTCGACACAGCCAAATCCGCCTTACCCGAGACCAGGAACGGAATGCGCCCTGACGTTGGCACTGTCAGAAACTCAATTTCAACGCCCAAATCCGTCGCAAGCAATTTGGCAGTCTCAACCTCAGAGCCTGTCGGTTCAAACTTTGCATCGCGCATCGCATAAGGCGGATTACCGAGATCAATTGCGACTTGCAGCTTGCCCTTTTCGCGAATGCTTTCGAGCTGATTGGCGAAAGATGGTTGCAGGGAAAGCGCAACAAAGCTTAATCCAAGCCCCAATGCTGTGAGCATACTTCTTCTATTAAATACAGTCATGTTTCCTCCTCCTGGAAATGTTGAAAATTGCTTTGACGCTCCTCTACGCCAATGCAAACATCAGTGGTGTGCCCCAACGAAATTCTTCAGTTCCTGTGTCGCTGGATTGCTTAGGATGTCGGGACTGCCCTGTTCGCAAATCTTGCCTTGATGCATGAACACAACCGTGTCTGCTACCCGTTTTGCAAAATCCATCTCGTGCGTCACCAACAGCATCGTCATTCCGTTGCGCGCCAAGTCTTCGATGACTTTGAGAACTTCGCCTGTCAGTTCTGGATCGAGTGCGGATGTCACCTCATCAAACAGCATGACTTTCGGTTTCATCGCTAACGAGCGCGCAATCGCGACGCGTTGCTGTTGGCCACCCGAAAGCTGCTCAGGATAATTGTCGATTTTCTCGGCTAGACCGACTTGACGCAACACAAGCTCAGCCAGTTCTCTGGCCTCAATGCGGTTGAGCTTTTTGACCCAGCGGAGCGCGAGCGTGATGTTCTGTTCAACCGTTAAATGCGGAAACAGATTATAGCCCTGGAAGACAATTCCGACATCCTGACGCAACGAGCGCACATTGAGTTCAGGATCGTTGACATGATGATCGCAAACCCAAATATCACCGCTATTGATTGTCTCGAGCCGGTCGACGCAGCGCAAAGCAGTACTTTTGCCCGATCCACTCCGACCGATCAGCGCAACGACCTGGCCCTTTTCAATTTCTAGATTGATCCCTTTGAGGACGGATAGCGAGCCATAGCTTTTATGGACATCAACAAACTTAACGATGGCCGACATTATACATCCTCTCAAATTTGCGACTTGCCGCCGAGAGTGGGAAGCAGATGCAAAAATAGAACAAAGCAATCACGAGATAGGTGGTGAAGGGCTGGAAAGTTGAGGCGTTAATTTCTTTGCCGATATAGGTCATTTCCGCCATGCCGATGATCGATGCCAGCGATGTGTTCTTCACAATTTGCACCATAAAACCGACCGTCGGTGGTGTCGCAATACGAACTGCTTGAGGTACAATCACCAACCACAACCCTTGCAAGCCTGTCAGCGCAAGGCAGTCGGAAGCTTCCCATTGCGTGCGCGAAACCGATTGCAAACTGCCGCGCCAGATTGCGCCAAGAAAGGCACTTGCGAAGATCGTCATGGCAATGCTGGCCGCGAAAAGTGACGACACTTCAATGTTAAGGATTGGCAGTCCAAAATAGACCAGAAACATCAGGATCAGGACTGGCGTGCCCTGCACGAGCACAATGTAAGCATCCGCCAATCGAACCAACGCCTTGTTTTTGGAAATGCCTGCAAGAGAAACTGCAAACCCAAAAATACCGCCAAAAACAAAACTGATGATCGATAAAACAACAGTCCAAACAAGCCCTTGCAGCAGAACTTCAACATGCAGCCAGGAGAAAGATGTAAACATTTCGTCCTCCTAGAGATTTGTGCCAAGACGGCGTTTGCGGGGAAAAAAGCCGAACGCAAGAAGCTTGAACAGGCCGCGCATAAGGAATGAAAGCAGCAGATAAATCACGAGAATAACCAGATAGACTTCAAAGGATCGGAAGGTTATCGATTGTATTCGCGCTGCAGCGCCCGTGAGTTCTTCCGCAGAAATCTGGGACGCGACGCTTGTCGCGAGCATCAACAAAACATATTGGCTAACGAGCGATGGATAGACGCGCTCCAGTGCTGGCGGAAGCATCACAGCGGCCAGCATTTGCAAGCGGCTCAAACCAAGAGTGTCAGCGGCTTCCAACTGACCTTTATTGATTGACTGCAAGCCCGCACGGATGATCTCGCTGGAATAAGCGCCGACATTGATGGTCAGCCCGATCAATGCGGAAGCCTGCGCAGAGAACTTCAGGCCCAAAGAAGACAGGCCGAAATACACCAAAAACAGCTGGATAAGCAGCGGAGTGTTTCGGATAGCCTCTACATATATCGCCACGACAATACGCAAAGAACGATATTTGCTGATGCTTGCCACGGCGCAAATCGTACCCAACAGAAACCCTAAAAATGTCACGATCAGCGACATTTTTATCGTTTCGATTGTGCCTTGCAGCAGCAAAGGCCAATATTTTTCCAGAAAAGCGAAACTGAACTCATACTTCATACGCAAATAACCTTGTGCGTAAAGAAGCTATGATCTTCAGCAATAATAACAGCCGATCCACTCTCGCGCACATGCGCTGACTTTTTCATAGCCGTCAGAAAACAAGCGCACGCGAGACGCGTTCGCATCATTTGATATGCGTTCATGGTTATTCCTCCCAAGCACAATTCACCTCACCTGATTAACAGGCCTCCTGGAGATGACTTGTGCCTTACTCAAGCATCTAAATTTATCATATGTCATATGTCAATACGTGAAGGTGATAAAGTGCTACAGTTCGGATTTTTGATCGTGTCCCAGGACGTAGTGTAGATTTTCGGTGCGAATTGAGCTGATTTTTAGCCTCCCAACAGGAAAGATCAGCCCCCGTTCCAACAGGGATTTGATCTGGACTTCTCTCCTGGGCAAAATCCGAAGTAGAAACTTACATGCGATGGAGAAGGAGTTCGTCAATGTCGCGAAGTACGTCAGTTACGCTTGGTGATCATTTTGCCAACTTCATCGACACGCAGGTGAGGGGAGGGCGTTACGGATCTGCCAGCGACGTAGTGCGAGCGGGGTTGGGGCTTTTAGAAGAGCATGAGACGCGGGTTAAGTCATTACAAGATGCGTTGATCGCAGGCGAAGAGTCGGGTCAGCCTAAGCTGTTGGATAGGGAAAGCTTCCTGAGAAGAATGAAGACAAAGCATGCGCTATGAAGCTATCAGCTTACTCCGATGGCTGAGGCTGATCTGGAAGAAATATGGGTTTACACCTTACGAAAATGGTCGCTGGAGCAGGCTAACAGCTGCGTCGATGACGTAATGGATGCGTTTGAAGGGTTAAAAAACGGTAGCAAGCGTGGACGCCTGACAGACATTCGCTCCGGTTATTTTAAATATGCTGTGGGATCGCATGTGATCTATTTTCGGGAACGCGAGAATACGCTGCTTGTTGTCCGTATTTTGCATGGACGTATGGAGTTGATGCGCCATTTGTGAAAGTTTGCACTGACCATGATGATATTCGCGATGACGCTCGTCTTAATCAAATTAGACTCAAAACGGCACGTGGCGACCTGAAATCGCGGATGAGTGGGGAAACCCGCCGCGTGAGGACGGCCGAGATCACCGATTCGCGGCTTCAAATCAATAAGCTTCGATAACCTGTACTTATCGGAGGTTAGACCATCAACCCACCGCCATCACCAGTGCCGGACATTAAATCCACACTGGATTCCGTTTGAGACTTTGTTTACCATAAATTCAATGCGTTATGAACTCGACATTTTACCTCTCCAGACCCTGCTATCGCCTTTGACCCGCGCCAGTGCGGCCCTGGCGCGGCTCGACGAGCGTCTTGCCCACTCCCCGGTCGGCAAGGGACTGATCGAACGGTTCCATTTTGCCGATGCCTGCGCCTCGCTGTGGCTCGACGGCGAACTGGTCGAGATGGAGGATCTGGTGCTGCATGAGGCGGCGCGCGATATTCGCTCCCCCAGTCATGCACTGACCATTGCCCGCGACGTGTTGCAGACGCGCCGACGCATTGCCGCGCAAGCACCGGACTGGGCGCTGAGCCCAAACGGTTTGCGCACTCTGCGACAGGCGGAGCAGGTATGGTCTGCACTGTCTCCTGATGGTGGCATCACTGCAGACAAGGAAAGCTCTGCGGTGCACGACCCGGCGATCGATCGGCAGAATCGGGACGGGGAAGGGAGTAAAAATCGTTTGGATGACGGGTTCGATTTGCCCGGCATAGATCTCGACGCCATTGACGCGGTGCTGGCACGCTCCGACGACGTTTTGGCGAAAGTAAAACAGCCGCAGAGGATGGCTAAGCCGGAGACTGACCCGCTGATCCGCGATCCCGACTGGGATGAGGACGAACGGCTCGGCGAATGGAGAACCATGTTGCGTTCGATCAGCGAGCTGCCGCCGGTGCTGCAGGCCATCCTGGCGCTCGATGCCTGGAACGAGCTCGCGGTGTTGCAACGGGCGCCGTGGTTAGGTCGTTTGCTGGCCGCCTCACTGCTGCGGCGCGAAGGGCTGACCACGAAGGCGCATCTGCTGGCCTTCAATGCCGGCCTCAAAACCATCCGCGTCGAACGGCGGCGGCATCGCAATTTTGAAACCCGGCTTATGGCCTCTCTTGAGGGGCTGATGGCCGGGATCGAACTCGGGTTCAGGGAACATGACCGGCTGATGCTGGCGCGGCAAATGCTGGAACGGCGGCTGACGGGCCGCCGCGCGTCTTCCAATCTGCCGGGGCTGATTGATCTAGTGCTGGCCAGACCCCTTGTGTCGACAGGTCTCATCGCCAAAGAACTCGACATCACATCCCGTGCGGCGCTCCGCCTCGTTGAAGAGCTCAGCTTGCGCGAAATGACGGGGAGGGGGCGGTTTCGGGCGTGGGGGATTATCTAGCATTCTTGCAGCCTGGTAGTCGGGCTGGAGACGCAATATGCCTTACCTCAACTTCCAAAGTGTATGTCAGGGCTTGGTGGCACCTTGGGTTAAGCCACATGCGCGTCCTAACAATCGCCAATCATAACCTATCCGATCAGCTGGGTTCGAATGGTCTTTTCGCGCTCCGCTCTGGAGTTTCATTGGTAGAACGATAGGCGGGAACAGTGGATCCCATTTGGAGTCGTGGGATCATTGTTCCTCCAGCTCGCTATGCATAAACCAGCGTTTGCGGGGACACGAGGAGCTTGCTATAACACGGAATATGCCACTGGAGGTGATTTGTGGGGGTGCTCGATTTCAAGGAAATTCCGCAGGCCCACACTGGCCCGGCACGGGACGATTTCGAATTATTCGCGCGCGAATTTCTACTGCTGAGCAAGTTCCGCGTCTTGGACGGTCCTGACCGTGGCGCCGACGGTGGCCGTGATATGATCGTTGAAGAGACGCGCTCTGGGCCAGGTGGTGAAACAAAAGTCCGGTGGCTGGTGAGCTGCAAGCATAAGGCCCATAGCGGCAACTCGGTTACGCCCACCGACGAGGCAAATGTTCGAGACAGGATCGAGACGCATAATTGCACAGGCTTCATCGCGTTTTACTCGTCGGTGGCAAGCAGCGGCCTTTCCCAAATCTTAATTGCACTGAGGCCGAAGTTCGAGCTGCTAACGTTTGATTCCGCTAAGATTGAAACGGCTCTTCTTACGGGACCGGACGCACATGCGCTTGCCGCGCGCTACATGCCGATATCGTTCAACAAATGGGTACATAGTTCGCAATATGCCGTCTTGCCGCCGGCACCCGATCCGCAGCTGATAAGGAACTCTTTTTTCACCCGTGATCCGCACAGTGAGGTGGAGACGGCATTCGCTGAAGCACGCGCCCGCGAGGTGCCACTGTTCGCCGTAATCTATGATGAGGCCCACCCGTCGTTGAGCAAGTTGGCGTTCTCGCTAGGATACTTCATGGAATACCAGACGACGAAGCGGCTCGTAGATGAGCACTTCGTTCCGCTGATCGGCCCCAGCAGTAACCCGCTCCTCGCGGCTTTGGTGCCGGAGGACAATCCGCTGGAAAATTGCCTGTGGGTGGTGCTTGATCTGGAGGGGAAGATTGTTCGCCGGGAAGGTGTGATCGCGAATCCTGATGAGGGTATGAGGCTGGTGCGGGAGGTCATCAAGACCGTCGCTAACCCGAGTTCCGGCGCCACTGTGCAGACTGATCACAAGTCGGACTTCAAAGCAGACCTAGCTGAATTCATGCGGGTTATTTTAGGGATAAGCATTTCCATGATCCGATAAAGCGCCAGCGTTTTGCCCGAGATGAGGGGTAATGGGCGGGGCTTGCGATCATTTGAGGGCTGGTGACATGGACTCTATCGATGAAACTTTCTGAAAGCGAACAAGCGGCGAACTGGCTGTCTTATTTCACAATCGGCGACGACCTAATCGTGCGTGATTTGTTGGATCATTTCACGGTCGTATCGACGAGCACTTTCCGTAGCTGGGTCTCTATGGCACTGGGCAAAATCGGTTCGAAGGCAACGCCTTTGGCGCTTTACGCGGAGAGAGAGTTTCCGCTTGGTCAGCGCTTCTTTTCAAAGATGGATACGGGCGTGGTTCTCCGGTCAGTCGGCCGTAACGGGCCGAAGTTGATTGAGCCAACCCGTGGCTCGATGCATGTCGGTAGCGAGGGAATTGTTGCGCAATTATTGACCGAAATCGCGCGCCGCGATCCCAAGGCATACCTTCTGTCACCGGGGCCTGATCGCCTGCGGCCAATGAAAACAAGGTCTGCAGTCCACAAAATTGCGATCGTGACCGATTTGCTTGGGTCGGGCGCGAGAATATGTAAGATGCTCGACGCGCTGTGGAGGACAGAAACTTTCCGAAGCTGGCAATCGCATTTAAAAAGCAGGATCGAAATACACGTCGTCGCCTATGCCTCCACCATTGTCGGTGAAAAAGCGGTCAAATCGCATCGCCTGAAACCTAAGTTACATTTCGCAGTGGTCGCTCCGACGATCTTCGACATCTATCGAAGCCATGGTTTGGGCCAGGTGGAAAACTTATGTAAATTTTACAATCCTATACCGGGCCATAGCAAATACGGCGCGCTCGGTTTTGAGGAAGTCGGAACGTTGATCGCTTTCGGTCACGGTTGTCCCAACACTACCCCCCCGATGTTCTGGGCTGAAAGCAGGACCCGCCCGACGTTGTTTCCAAACCGGTCAGCGGTCAGCTTCGACGCAATTTTCCATGTTCATGAGGGGATCCCGTTTTCGGATAAACTGATGTCACTAGGACAGCCAACTCTTTCCGACCCTGAATTGCTCGCCCATTTTGGAGAGGAATCATCACACGCTCTCCTGGTGCTGGCAGCCATGGCAAGGGGTCTTCGGGGAATCTCTAAAATATCTGTGCGAACTGGGCTTGGTGTTCTCGTTGCGGAGAGCCTCATCAAGCTATTTCTTCGCGTCGGTTGGTGTGACGTCCATGGCGCGATTTCGGAAGCGGGGCTTTCCGAGTTAAGGTCCGCTCGTCAGTCTTTAAAATCACGCATTCCTCTTCCGGAGGACAGGATTTCCGTGTATTTCCCAACGTCGTTGCGAGGATGATAGTTTGAACGAGACGCTCGTGCTCACGAGATCGACAGGCCACAAGCCTGTTGGGTTAGGATTGCCGAAGCCCGCCGGACGAGCCACTGCAAAGCCTAGCGGCTACGTGGACGTTTCTTTCCCGCGGCGAATGCCTTACGGAGAAACGCCCACGCAAACGCACTGATAGGCTAAAGTCGTTGAACTACATAACCTCGCAACACCTTCGCTCAATCGGCAAATCGCTAAAAATCCAACCCGGTGTTCTGGATCGTGCTGTCCTGGTTCACCGGCGCATTTCTGGACAACACGCTGATCGTGCTGTCGTGTTCACGCTTGCTCATCTCGCGCATCTGACGGGTGTACATTACAATTTCCTGAGAATGTGCATACAGGATCCCGGCACTCGTTCCTATCGAGAGTTCTTTATCAAGAAATCAACCTCCGGGCAGAAGAAGAACAAGCGGCCTGCAAGTCGACCAATGCGCCGTATCTCTGTCCCGGCACCATTGTTGATGCTCGTTCAGCGATGGATACTTCACCGTATCTTGCATACAGCGGACGGGCACGAAGCCAGTGTTGCCTTTCATAAAGACGCCGATATCAAACAGGCCGCAAAACTGCATTGCGGCTGCAAGTGGCTGATCAAGCTCGATGTGCAGAATTTCTTCGAGTCGATCAGCGAAGAGCAGGTGTTCAAGGTTTTCGTTCGACTCGGCTATCCGCGTTTGCTTTCGCTTGAGCTGACACGGCTTTGCACAAAGGTTATCGATCCGGAAAAACGCGTGCGAACACGTTTCACACGTGTAGCGAATTATGGCCGAGGTCCGTATGAGGATGACGCGTTTCTCGATCAGTCCTTAAAAAGGCGGGAGCGTTTGGGCTCACCCATCTTGGCTCAGAGGCGAGTCCTTCCGCAAGGCGCTCCAACTAGCCCACTTCTGGCAAATCTCGCTGTCTTCGAGATGGATCGTGAGATCATGGAAATCGCTACTGAGCATGACCTCGTCTATACGCGCTATGCCGATGACATTGCACTATCGACCAAGCGAGACGACTTCACACGAGATGAGGCGAGCAAAATCATCGGCAAGGTCTACGCTTGCTTCGCGAAAGCGCGGCTTGTCCCACATCCCGGAAAGGCCTGCGTGCGAACACCGGGTGCGCTCAAGATTGTGTTGGGTTTGGTCGTCAACGGCACGCAGCCACGCCTAACCAGGGAATATAAAAACAAGCTTCGCCTGCATGCCCACATCCTTGGGACTAAGGGCATTGATCCATCGGAACATGCGGAAGCCTTGGGGTTTCGGTCAGTGCTGAGTATGCGACGCCACATTTTCGGAAAGCTCGAGCACGCAAAGCGTATCGAACCACATTTTGCAGCAAAGATTGGCGATTCGCTCAAGGCGGTGAACTGGTTGCTTTAGTAGAACCCCCTGCACCCGAAGAATCGGTTCGCCTCACGCAGATCCTTGATCACAGCAAGAGGCATCTAGACATCTCTCGTGCCGGGCCTCTTCATCGCAGGAAGCCATATCTATATAGCAGAAGCCGAATGGATTGGGGCGTTACCTCAAAAACCTGCCTTGAGACGAGCGCACCGTCAGGATGCGCTTGGAGATGTTCATGGGTTTCAACGTCGTAGTAATTGAGAGCGACCTCTGCTGGCCATGAAAAATTTGGATCAAATGGCACCTCTGCATATGGGTTAAAATAGACCTGAAGCCCGTCGAGATGGGTTTCGCGATGATATGATGAATGCTGAATGAGCACATCCGCGCCGCCGATCTGATCTTCGCTTTCTCGACGGTCTACGACCAGGTAGTTCAACGGGCCGAGTTGAAAGCGGTGCGAATTTGGCTCCGCCTTGTTCTTGTCGATCAGCCTGTACCGCGTCGAACGAACGAGCTTATCGATCTTGCTCTCAATGACGGCTTTTCCAAAGGCGCCGACAGTTGAGAAAAAGACGGCGCTGATCTCCTTGAACGAATCGTTCGTGAAAATTCCCATTTCGACAGGCGCTCCTGAAGGCTTCAGGAGCGAGCTGATCTTGCCCTGCTTTCCAAGGTCTGGCCCTTCCAGCGCCGGTGACGCCAAACCAAAAAGGACCATGTTGATGAGCTCGTTGTTTTGAAAGAGCGAGAGTTCGCTATCGAATGGGGCAATAGCGATCACAAAAGGCCGCCCTCGCACGTGGCTCATCGAGGCATACGGGTGCTTCTTTTCTTCGCTTCCGCGGTAGAGGTTCAACTTGTCCCTGATTTTCCCAGCAAGCTTCAACGCACCTCGGGTTTTGAAGTCTTGCTCGTCGAACGGCTTCACTGAGGGGGCTGTCGCCGGCATATCGGAAATGACGGCTTCGATATTGAACTCGTAATTACCTGGCCCGCTGACGAAGAAATCCGGCGCAGATTTCGAAAAATCGACGCTGCATCCTAAATCGATCAGCGCCCTGTTGAGATAGAGTTCCCACATTGACGAGTTAAAAGTCGTTTGGAACTCATTGATGAATTTTTCACTTTCGCCCTTCCGATTGAGCAAGCCGGTTGCCCAAGCCTGAATAACAGGCCGGACTTTCTTGTAGCCAGCATCGGCGGAGATTGCACGAAAGTGCTTGTGGAGCCTTTCACTTTGGAAACGCGGATCAAACAAATCCATTATTCAAATACCATTCGTGTCTATGAGTCGCGTTTCTCGCGGGCCGCGCCTAAATGAAGCTGTTTAATATGCTCCGCGGTCCAGCCGACGAAGAAACAGCCTTGCGGTGACCAAATTTATCTGGAGTCTGAACGTCGCGTCCTCTTCTTCAGACAGTCCAGGATGCCCGCCGTGCGGATGCATTCGGCTTAGGAGTGCCTGGACGAATGGAGACTTTTTGCCATCTGGGGTCCACTCGTTGTAGTCTGCCAAGAGAAACGGCGGCGTAACGCTTCCGCCCAGAAAATCGCGCATCTGTCGACTGTCAAACGTTAGATCGCAACCCGCCAAGACGGCGATCTCATTGAAATAGCTTTCAAGAAAGTTGCGAAGCTCGCCGTTTGCGCCTGACCACTCGCCTCTCTGGAAGGCAGACATTGCCCGAGCCAAATGACCCTCAGCAGTGCTTAGTTTGTGCTTTTTTCGGAGTTGAACGACTTCGTTTTCTGCCTCTCGCATATTCAGCTCGGGGGCATCGGGTGGCAACATCCTTACAAGGATTGCTGGCGCCCTTGAGGCGCGTCTACCCCACACGTCGTCGTCCTCAAGAGGCTCAACGATCTCAAAACCGTCGAACCTGAGACCTGCCTTCAGCTTTTGCCAAGAAGGCGTGTCTTTCTTGGTCGACCAGTTCGTAAGGGCCTTTTCGATGATTGCTCGCTCTAGGCTGACTTGGCCGGATTCTGTATAGACCGGCGGTCCACCTTCTATTGCGGCCTTGAAAAGGCTGACGACCCTTGCCGGCTTGCTGGCTCCTCCACCCCTGTCCTCGATTCCTCACTGCTTTTCGATAACGTCGATGTCGCTATGGGAATAACTATCGGAAATGACCTCCGCAGCGGCAACCACTGTCATCCTATTGAATTCGCCCATTGGCCTTTTCTCCCCAGTCAAAATTATGAAGCAAGATCATCGAACTTGCGGATAAACGCGGCTTGAAGATCAGTGTCGTTGAGCAGATCACGGCCGTAGTCATTGATGTAGTCTATGATCTGCGTCTGGAACGTGTTTCGAAAAACTATCTTCCGAGTACAATCGACGCCCATCCGTCCTGATGAGTGAATGATCCAGCCACCCTTCGTCCTTGCTTCATGCAACAGTGCACAACGGACCTGCCGATAAAACTCGACAGCATCCTCAAGCTTAAACAACGCGTTAAAGGGCGCTGTTGTCGACAGGAAGGTCGCGAAGAGGTCACCGCTTAAGTTGTACTCATAAGGAGGAATAGGGTTCTTGTGACGGTAGATTAGGCCGCCTCGACAAGCAGCAAGAAATTCCAGCAAGGCGCACTGAATGGATACAATGCTGAACCCTTCTCCCTCCCAGCTTCCTTTGTCCTGAAGGACACGGATTGGCTTCAGATATCGGCTCTCCAGCCGCCGGAAGAAGAATTCGTCAAACGCCTTGTCCCAACGGCTCGTGGCATCGCCGATAACTATCGTTTTTGAAAGCAGCCGCCAGTCGGTGGCACTTCGGTTAGGCGCCAATAGGATTTCTCGCTGGGCGTGCTCTTCAACCATTTCTCACTGACTCCGACGTTTAGAAAATCGCCTTATGGTAGTATGTTGACATGTCAGGTAAAAAATATCAACATAGCTGACATTAGGAGATTTCAATGAGCGATGGTCCCCATAAAAGCTTGCCTCTCCGTCACGGCTACCAGCGTGTCGCCGCGTGGGCGTTCAAGCCAGCATTCAGTGTCAACCAGATCGGAGAAGCCGCGGAAGTGGCGCTTTTACGCGACGTGGCAATCGAGGTGGCGCCAACACTGAAGCAAATCGTGGCGATTGCTGACGGGCAGGATCTTCTCAGTTTGGCTTCGTCGATGAACGATGAGCTTGATCGCGTGCGGGTGGACCCGGCTGTCGATACGCTGGCCGCATCTGCGGTCGAATGTGCTCAGATGGCCCTCAAAGAAGGGTATCGCGGAATTGTCGCACTTGAGAAGGGTCTGGCCGCTGCCATGTCCGAGCGGCTCGCAGCGAACGGGCGAGCAATGGAGGAACATTACCTGGTCAAGCTTGGTCCCGGTGCCTGTCAGCAGATGAGGCGCCGGGTCAACGACACCATTGGTCACATGAACAGTAATGGTGCCTTCGGCCGTCTGGCAAAGTCCATCCTCGGTGATCGCTCCATCAGCGTGTCGAGGACGCCCACCGTTCACGATGGTCTTGATCAGGGGGTCGCATTTTGAGCGCGCAGCCAAACGAGATTCAGTCTATCCGGGTCGCCGTTATCGAGCGGGGTGCGAAGTCCGTGAGTGGCTGGCACGTGGCTGAGATTGGAAAAGAGATCGCCTTTAAAACGGAAGATCTGGACGACTATCGAACGAAAAATTGGGACAGCCGTGTCTACGATGCGATGGTCCTCATCGCTGCGGTAGAATATTGTGACAAAGCGTTGAAGCGATCAGGGCTTCTCTGGGCAAGACGGTTCGAGCTCAAACTTCCGGTTCACGACGTCAGGCATTGGCAGAGCCCGATGGTGGTAGATGCGATCGCAGGTGCGTTGAAGTTTCTGACCGGTGATGAATGGAATATCACCTTCACCGCTACTACGACTGATCTGGATGCCGACATTGGGCGGCAGAGCCTTTTGGAATGGGGAGATGCCGGGCGAACCGTGACGCCTTTCAGCGACGGTCTAGATTCCCGCGCGGTATCAGCGATCCTCAGCGCAAACGGTCGTGGTGATCGGATCATAAGAGTGCGTGTCGGATCGAAATCCGATGATCGGCCAATCCGCGACCGCAAGAAAGTCCCCTTTTTGAACATACCGTTCACGGTGAACATGAAAGGGCGCGGGATAAAAGAATCCTCAGTGCGCAGCCGAGGGTTCAAGTTCACGCTCCTGAGTTCTCTGGCTGCCTATCTCGTCGGCACCCACGATGTGGCCATGCCGGAAAGCGGGCAGGGGGCACTTGGTCCCACTCTTGTTCCCACCAGCCATGGCTATGAAGATTACCGCAACCACCCACGCTTCCTTCGAAAGATGGAGAAGGTGGTGGAGGCGATTTTTAACTACGCCATCCGTTTCCAGTTGCCGCAGCTTTGGAGGACGAAGGGACAAACTCTTGCGGAATTCGTCTCGATTGAAAGCAATCCCGATGAGTGGAATAAGACCCGGTCTTGCTGGCAGCAGAGTCGTAATTCATCATTCGCCAGCAAGCGTCGTCATTGTGGCGTATGCGCGGCTTGCATGTTGCGCAGGTTGAGCTTCCATGCCGCCGGCATTGATGAGCCGAAAGAGAATTACATTTGGGAGGATTTGCGCGCCGAAGATTTTGCGAAGGGTGCCGTTCATGGCTTCGATAAGGTAACGCGTGCAATGCGGCGATACGGTATCGCCGGAGCGCTGCATCTTGATCATCTCGCCGAAATGAGCGCTTCACCATTGCACAGGATCCGGGTAAAGCGGAGCGCTTGGCAATTGGCTGAGCAAATGCAGATAACGACGACGCAGGCCGAAGAGCAGCTTTTCGGCTTGCTGGAACAGCATGACAGAGAATGGAAGGCATTCATGAAAGATCTTGGGCCAAAATCATTCGTCGCCCAATGGTTGGCGTGAACGCGATGAACGAAGGAAACGATCAGTTCGATGCGGAACAGCTCGGCGAACGGCTGCGCATTGCCCGAGAGACCGCCGGGAAAACCCAAGCCGACGCAGCGTCCCTGATCGGCGTCGGCCGCACGACTCTGGTCGCGATTGAGAAGGGTGGCCGTCGTGTAAAGATCAGTGAGCTTCAGCAGCTCGCGCAATTCTATAAAACCAGCGCCAACGCGCTGCTTCGTAAAGAAGCTGTTCATGTCGAGCTGACGCCAAAATTTCGAAGACTTGCGGATCACGAAGAAGCGTCCGTATCGGCGGCGGCAGAGCTTATGTCCGCGCTTGTCCGCGCTGACGTGGAGCTCGAGGCGCTACTGGGGGTTCCGCACGTTCGCAATCTGCCGCCCGAGCGTGCCATTCTCGCCGGCGAGGTTCGCCAACAGGCAGAGCAGCATGCCTTGGAACTTCGCCATTGGCTCGGTCTCGGTTTAGCGCCGGTTTCGGACATCAGCGCGTTGCTGGAAATGCAGATGGGCGTACGGCTTTATGTTCGTCGTCTGCCGGCCAAGATTTCCGGTCTCTTTGCCTTTGACGATTCGGTCGGAGCCTGCATTCTGTTGAACTCCGGTCACCCGATCGACCGGCGCACGCAAACGGCGGCGCACGAGTTGGGTCACTTGGTCGCAACGCGCAGCCAGCCGGAGGTAAGCGAAATCGACGAGCTTGAAAGCTCTCGGGAGGAGAAGTACGCGAACGCTTTCGCTCGAGGTTTTCTGACGCCAGCGCAGGCGGTCCGGCAGAAGTTCGAGGAAGTGACTGCAGGGGCTACGAGCCTCACCCGCCGTCACGTCATAGTCCTTGCCCATTTTTTCCACGTTTCGCGCGAGGCAATGGTGCGGCGGTTGGAGGAGCTGCAGCTTACCAAGCGTGGTACTTGGGACTGGTTCCAGGCGAACGGCGATATCACTGAGGAGCATGTCAGGCAGGTTTTCGGCGACGCTGTTCAGAGCGATCGAATGAAAGACGAAGCCGCGCTGCCGGTGCCCCTCAAAACTGGGCTGATGGCCTATCAAGCGGCAAAACGCGGTCTTTTGAGCGAGGGCCAGATCGCGAGAATGCTTCATCTGGATCGCGTGCTGGTCCGCGACCTCCTGACTGATATCGACGCCGAAGAAAGTGGAGCCAATGCGGCAACCTCTATTCTCCGGTAGCGTTTCGCCCAACCTCGTCGTCGATACCAGCGTGATCATAAACCTGAATGCGACAGGGCAAGGAGCTGATGTTGTTCGCGCGTTTGGAGTGACGCTTCGAGCGAGTACCATTGTCCGGGACGAGCTCATCGCCGATCGCTTCAGTGCTAGAAACGATGCTGATATGGCAACGAAACTCGCCGATGACGGACTGCTCGAATTCGTTGAGCTTGATGACGAGGGAGAGCGTCTTTTCGCGGGCCTTGTTAGCGGAAGTACAGCAGAGACCTTGGATGACGGTGAAGCTGCTACGCTCGCGGCCGGGGCCGTCTTAGGCTATACCGTCGTCATCGACGAGCGCAAAGCGCAGCGGATCGCCGGCGAGCGGTTCACGTCCATGCAGATCATCACGACGGCTGACATTCTTTGCTCCGAGCGTGTTGTCTCTGGCCTGGGGACAGCAGCCGTCGGAAATCTGATTTTCAATGGTTTGGTTGGCGCCCGAATGTTCGTTCCTGAACGGCATCATGGTTGGGTCGCTAATGTTCTCGGCGAACGCATTACCAAATGCCATAGCTTGCCTGCCGCTTTGCGTCAGATAGTGAAACAAGCGGGCTGAAAATGCTGACATCCTGCAGGCGCAATCTTTCTGGCATGGGCGCCTGCTATCATCACGGAGCCTTCGAGCATGACCTGCTATTTTCAGGGGTGTAACGAAAAGGGAGTAACTAAGGAACATATTCCCCCGCGTTCATTCTTTCCCGAAGGCGAGAGGCATCAGCTCCTGACGGTGAAGGCTTGTAAAACCCATAACAACGACAAGTCGATGAATGACCTCTATGTTCTCGCCCAGATCTGTATGCATTCCTCGCCGCGCAATCGAGCGCGCGAGGTATTTCAAGACCGCGTGGCGCCACAGCTTTCGCGCAATAACCATGCCTTGATGCGCCTTTTATCAAAAGGCGCTGTTCAGGTCCCCGGTGGGGTTGCCTACACTGTTGACCAGACTCGCTTCGATGAGTTTTTCACCGCCCTGTCCTGTGGTCTCGTTTACAAGTCGCAGAAAGCGCAATTGCCGCGGAACTACCGCATCAACCACATTTATCATCAGCTTCTCGACAACGGCAGCGCTGAATGGAAGCAGTTTGTCGCGGGAGTTGATAAATTCTATGACGCCAAGCCTCTTAAGGTGTTGAATTTCGGCAGCCCGAACGCTCTAAACGAGCGGATCTACACCGTTGAGATTCACGGTATCCCTAGGTTTGCAGGGAGTCTCACGATCGTGCACCGATTTTTTGGTGTCTTTAAAGTGACATCGATGCTCACGCGACTTGTTGATGGCGATGACACAGATGGAGCTGCTCAGGCGTGAACTCTGGTATCGCCTCTAGCCGGAACTGATCGCCAGCTCCTCTACCGTATTTTTGGCTATCTTGGTACCATTCCCCGTTGATCGTTGCGCTGGAATTGCTAGTCTAGCGATTAGAGGGAGAGGGGGCTTTCCATGAAAATTTTACTCGCGTCATCCATCGCCGCATTGGGTCTATGGCTATGCAGCACTAGCGCTTCCGCGGCGTCGTTTTGCCAGGCGGCCGGCGATCGAAACTGCTTCACCGGCAAGTTCGGGTTGGTCGATATTCCGGGCGATCCTGACCACAAGCTGCTTGAGGCCGATTTCGGCTATATCGATGCCAAGGGCGTGGGTTGGCAGACCAACAAGGCAACCAAGACCGAGGGGGCATCGATCCCCCCGCTGTTGCAACCTTTTGTGGGTTCACCATGGGAAGATGGCTACATCCGCGCGGCCGTTATCCACGACTGGTATTTTGATCGACATGTGCGAACCTGGAAAGAAACGCATCGCGTTTTCTATGACGCGATGCTCGCCAGCGGATTGCAAAAACCGAAAGCAAAGCTGCTGTTTTACGCAGTCTACGCGTTCGACCGCGCTGGGGCTGTCTTGTTCCTGGCCAATCCTGCGCGGCGGGAAAGAATTGCATTCAGATGACGGGAAAAGAAGCGGCATTTGTTCAGCTGCCCGGCGAATTGGACGACCAGTCCGGAACTAGGGAATTACGAGCGATCGCAGCAGCGATCGCCCTCAAGGAAGATACCGAAGATGCGTTGACCCTTGATCAGCTTATGGCGATCGCCGACGAGGCCCATCCGAAACAGTCGCTCAAGGATGAGAAGCCCACAAGCGGCGGCGGAATAACGAAGTGAACCACATATTGTCGTTGCGGCAGGGATAGGGCGAGAATGATTGTCGATGTGAATGAACGGCGAAAAGCGCCAATCGCTCTTCATGGGCTCCATAACGTCGATCGGGACTATACGATTTATTACGACGAGACAAACAACCATCGGAGGGTGCATGTTCGCGAAGACGGGCTCAATATTCGCGAACCAACATGCTTCGTTATCGGAGGTATAGCCTATGCTGGGCCACAGCGGATCTTTGATCTGAAACACCTACGGGATATTCTGCAGGTCCAGGACACCTCGCCGGAGATCAAGCTCAAGAACGTCGCGACTGGCGACTTTCTCAAAATGCTCACGAGCCGGAAGCTGGAAACCTTCCTGCGTTGGCTTCTTGAACAAGACCTCTGCGTGCATTTCTCGGTCGTCGATCCGCTTTATTGGAGCGTCGTCGATATTGTCGACTCGATTTTGTCAAATGATGAGGCCGGTCATCTTATCCCTTACGAGCGGCATCTGAAGAACGATCTATTCACTATCCTCCGGCACGACATCAATGGGTTGATCGATCTATTTCGGCGCTATGAATACCCAAACGTGGGGCAGAGGCGGCGCCGGGAATTCATTGACGAGCTATTAGACCTGACTGAAGCTCACTCTGATTTGCTCGATCATTTCAACTACATGATGTTGAAGGGTGTGTTGCAATTGGCTCGAAAAGTCGACTCTCTCCCCTTTGTCGAAGACGAGACGCCGAATGTGCTGATCGACAGCTTCGGCGCCTTTTTTATTGAGCGCCTCTACATCCTCAAGAATGCTTCCCACATTCTCGATGTCGAAGAACTCATCATCGACTATCTCAAAGACGTGCGCTTCGTTGACGGAAACAAGGATCTGAATCACTTCAGGTTTGCGGACTCGAAGAGTGAACCCGGCATTCAAATTTCAGATGTTTTGGCTGGTTTCCTCGGGAAATATTTCTCGTTCATCTGCGCAACTGACGACGACGCACTTGGTGAAATCCGTCACTCGCTGGGAGCGCAGCAGGAAACAAACCTCTCTCTCCTTTATGAGCTACTTGAACGTTCCAATGACGAGAATCTGGTCTTCGCTCATGCGGTGATGAGCAACCGCGATCGGATGATGGCAGAGGCATTTCGAGAGCCGAAATAGACTGATCGGACGTTAAACCCGATGCAGAAGGCATTAGAAGTTGAGGTTCAGTTGCGGCTGCTCGCCGCCAGAAGCAGCAGGCCCTTCGTCTGTCAATGATGAGAGTGTGACACCCAGCAAGCGCACAGATCTTTTGAATGGATACACAGCTGACAGCAAGTCTGCCGCGACACGAAGGACATCGAGGCTGCTCCGAATAGGAACGATGCTCGTCTTGCTGCGCGTTGACTGGGAGAAGTCTGAAAACTTGATCTTCACCGTGACGGTCTTTCCTGAGATACCTTTCGCTTCGCAATAGCGCCAGACCTTGTCCGCAAGCGGCCTTAGCTCGATTTTGGCGGCATCCAAATCTTCTATATCCTCAACAAATGTGTCTTCAGCGCCGACGGATTTTCGCACCCGATCTGGTCGAACCTGGCGCTCATCGATCCCGCGTGCGATTCCATAGAAATAGCCACCCGATTTGCCAAAATGCTGCGTCAAAAACTGCAACGACTTCGTCTTCAAATCCGCCCCGGTCTCGATCCCAAGTCGATGCATCTTCTCGGCGGTGGCCGGGCCAACGCCATGAAACTTCTTGACCGCAAGGCCTTCGATAAAGATAGGTCCGTTTTTGGGGGTGATGACGGCCTGACCGTTCGGCTTGTTCAGGTCGGACGCCATTTTTGCGAGAAATTTGTTGTAAGAGATTCCAGCCGACGCGTTCAAGCCGGTGACGGCTTTGATCTTTGCGCGGATCTCCAACGCGATTTCCGTCGCTATGGGCATTTCCTTCAGATTGTCCGTCACGTCAAGGTAGGCCTCATCTAGTGACAAGGGCTCGACCAAGGGCGTGTACTCGGCAAAAATCTGGCGGATTTGAGCCGAGACCTCTTGGTAGGCTTCAAAACGAGGCTTCACGAAAATCAGCTCAGGACATTTGCGTGCGGCCGTCACCGATGGCATTGCTGAGTGTACGCCGAACGCGCGCGCCTCGTAGCTTGCCGTCGTCAACACGCCTCGAACGCCAGAGCCGCCCACCGCTATCGGCTTTCCACGGAGATCCGGATTGTCGCGCTGCTCGACCGAGGCATAGAAGGCATCCATGTCGATGTGGATGATTTTTCTAGTCGATGCGGCAATTTCCATATCGGTTTCCAGCATCTACGATCGAATTACGGAACATAAAAAGAACATAGCTTAATCTTCAGAAATTACAACCCCATTGGTACGCCGAAGCATCAGGAGCTTCTGATTGACTTGCAATCCAGAAAAGTTGCGTTATCTTTCTGAGGATGGAGCCGAACGCCAGGGCTGCAAGCGACCCAAAAGGCGGCACATCTTAGACAAAATCCTGAACGGCAACCATTCAGCCGGCGCAGGGTGTTCATGAAGCGCTTGCGACCACCCCTTCACGACGCCGGTGTGAAATGGATTTGTCATGTCTATCCAAAAGGAATGCGCAGATCTTTTGCGCGAATACTACCTTAGTCTGACTGGCAGCAAACTCCGCTCTGGTCACGCCCATGAACTTGTCGCAGCTTATTTCGGGTATAGGACAGCCGTCGCGTTGCAGGCAGATGCGGTGTTTCCGATTTCTTCATTGGAAGATGCGGAAGTCCTGATCCCGGATATTGCGGGTATGGATCGTCGGCGCTCGGAGTTAAATGATGTTCCTGCCGATCTTCCCGATGGACGGGTGTTAATTTGCAGCACGGAATGACCCACTTTTTCATTTCATCGTGATCCGTGTGGCACTACTCAAGATTTGGATATCACTTTCATTTTTTCTTCTCATTCGGATTGGAGCGAAACGAAACACCGGTTCATCGTGAAATGAAAATCGACAGTGGTTGGAGAGGCAGCGAACCAGATCCTGACTTACAAACATCACGCTCACCTGGGCTTCATTCCGGTCGACACAACTGAACGAAGGCGGATTCTGACTGGCAATCATAGATTGGCCTGTCGTCGTCTTTCGTTTCTCGCGAAATCTGTCAATCACCTTTTCAGTAAGCCTTCCACAACATCGGAACCGAGTGCCTCTCTTAACGCTTCCACTCCGTTTTTGGGTAGTCTGGATAAGCCACTGACGATGCTCTCTTTCCACGCATCACCGCGCTCCCATGCTTCCTCCCAAGCATCGCCTAACTCATTGCCGTGGCGCGTTTCCACGAGAGCTTCGAAGAGCAAAGCGGCTTGCGTTAGATCTTTGTCAGCCTTCAAACGCCCCAACGTGTCAGTGAGTCTTCGCGACGACACAATCAGCTTGTGTACGGCATACCTCTCGGGAGCAGGAACGAGAACGTTTATGCCTTCGCGGAAAAGAAGCACTGTGCGGATAGGCTCGTAGATCAGGTAATCAAGGAACCGCAGATTCTCCGCCGACGCGCCGCCGAGGGCGGGCATGGGCGACGGCTTGCCAGTGTATTCTTCTGATCCCCGATTTCCGGTCAAGAACTCCACCCGATAGCCTTTGGCGTTCACGAAGGCGACCACCTTAGCCTTATCGGCCTGGTGCGGAATCTCTCGGAATTCAGGGTCGACTGACTGGAGGATTTCGAGGATTGGCGGGAGACTATCTTGGACACTAGCCGATATTGCGAAGTCCTGAGCGAAGTCTGCGTCGCCTGTCTGCAGCGCGACAGAGGGCAGCCGGACACCGAGCATTCCAGCATAGGTGCTGAATGCCACCGACCCAATCAAGATGGCGCGCAGCCGGAACAACCCAGCATCGGCTAAGGCTTTCGTGACGTCCCCAGCGAAGGGATCAGGACCGGGAAGGCCGGCGCGTCTCAGCGTGCTAACCATGCGTCTACGCTCTCGGATGTTGTCCTTGATCTCTTTGTGGGCTCTTACCCGCTTAGTGATGGCTTCGTCACTCGCGGGGCCGACGTAGCTTCGTTTGTCTTTGCCCTCGGGGGTGGGGAGATCGAAATACCAATAATCGCGATCTTTGACGGTTACGGTCACAAACCATCCTTCTAAAGGGAAGTCTGCTACGAATTGTGCATCCATGGTCCGCTGCGCCAACTCCGCGAACATCGTTCTATAGCTGATGTCGATCTCTTTCATCCTTGGCCTTTTCGAATGAGTTGGTCGCACCGGCGGCGAGTTGAACTATGTCGTTATAAGTTCTTGCCAAAAACCTTATAGCCAATCTTACCGTTAGCAGCGTTATAAGTTTCTGCCAAAACCTTATAACAAGTTGACCGCGAATAAAAGCCTAGGAACGGGCGCAAGATATGGAGCTTGCCTGTACCAGGGCCGTCACAGGCAAAACAGGCTAGAGGGCGGGAGCCGACCATTACCCCTCCAGTCGCAAATCACAAGCCCGCCTGAAAACCCAGGCGAGATTTTATGCATTTGGGGCTGGCGGCGTTACATCCTGACGGCAGCTGGTTCAATTCAGAGCAAAAAAGCCGAATGGCCGCCTCGGACGTTATTCCAGACGTCAGAATTGAAAGAGCATGGATTCTTGACTGGAAATCAAGGCGGTCGATGACTGCTGTGCTCTAATAACCTACGGCAGCACCAGCGACGGCACGGCTGTCGATAGCGCCATAATATCGGTTGTCGCCGCCCTTTTCGATCGTTGCCATATCCTTGCCGCCGACAAGAATGCCAGCTGCCTCGCCCCAGACCGGCCAGTCAGCGTCTTCTCCGACCGTATAGCCCATGCCGGTCAGCAACCGGATCGTATCCGGCGAAAGCGCGTTCGCTTCCATATAGACCCGATCCGGTAGCCACTGGTGATGGATGCGCGGGGCATCGATAGCCTCCTGAATGTCCATGCCGTGATCGATGACATTCATGATCGCCTCAAGCGTGATCGTGATGATGCGCGAACCGCCGGGGCTGCCGATCACCATGAACGGCTTGCCATCCTTCGATACGATAGTCGGACTCATTGAGGACAACGGTGACTTGCGCGGTTCGATGGCATTGGCTTCACCTTGTATGAGACCATAGAGATTGGCCACGCCCGGCTTGATGGTGAAGTCGTCCATCTCGTTGTTGAGGAGAATTCCGGTGCCCTCAGCCACCTTGGCCGTGCCGAACGATCCGTTCAGCGTATAGGTCACAGCGACAGCATTGCCGTCATTATCCACGATGGAATAATGCGTGGTTTCGTTGGACTCCTTGAATTCAGCGGGCTTCAGCGCTTCGCTGACACCAGCGCGATAAGGGTCGATACGACTGCGAATTTCTGCAGCATAGGCCTTGCTGGTGAGCTTCTCGATTGGATTGTCAACGAAATCAGGGTCGCCCAATGCCGTGTTGCGGTCCACATAGGCATGGCGCATCGCTTCCACCATCAAACGCGTGGTTTCTGCCGAACCATAGCCCAGATAGGAAATCGGGTAACCTTCAAGCACGTTCAGGATTTCACAGATGATAAGTCCACCGGAAGAAGGCGGCGGCGATGAGACGATGTCATAGCCGCGATAGCTGCACTTGACCGGTTCCAGCTCACGGACCTTGTATTCTTCGAAATCGGCCTTGGCGAGTATGCCCCCATTCTCCTTGCTCGATTTGACAATCAGATCGGCGATATCGCCCTGATAGAAGGCCGATGGCCCGTTTTCCGAAATGGCCGAAAGCGACTTTGCCAGATCCGGCTGGACAAGCTTTTCACCCAACGGAATCGGTTTTCCATCTTTCAGAAAGATTTTCGCCGCCGCCGGGTCTTTCGCAAGTCTTTCATTGCCGTCAGCAAAGGAGAGAATATCGCCCAGCTCGAGCGTAAAGCCATCCTTGGCAAGTTTCAGTGCCGGGTCGATCAGCTCCTCGCGCTTGCGGGTGCCATATTTTTCGCGTGCTTCCTCAAGGCCAGCCACCGTGCCCGGCACGCCGATGGCGAGATAGGTTTCAGTGCTGGCGCCTTCGACCGGCTTGCCATCCTTGTCCAGATACATGGTCTTGGTGGCGGCGAGCGGCGCACGCTCGCGAAAATCAAGAAAGGTGCTCTTGCCGTCCTTGAAGCGGATCGTCATGAAGCCACCGCCGCCGAGATTACCGGCTGTCGGATAGACAACCGCCAGTGCATAGCCGACAGCAACAGCAGCGTCGACGGCATTGCCGCCGTTCTTCAGCACGCTAACACCGACCTGCGAGGCAAGATGCTGAGCTGTAACCACCATGCCGTTTTGCCCTTCCGCCGGAGCGGGTGATGCCGCGTGAGCCGAAGGCAGATGACCCGCAATGGCGATAACAGCGGCAAGGGAAAACGATTTCAGTCCGTAATGCTGCATGTCTTTTCCTCCTATGTAATCTGCCAGGTGGATTGGACAACAACGTGCGCAATATCACAGGCAAAAGCAAGCACGAGAAAATTTAACTAATTGATGTTGCGAATAGCACGTGGAGCGATACTCATGTGCCAATTTTGCGGAATGAAGTGGTGATTTATGGTGTCCGACATTATTCCCGGCAATGTCTGCAAGTCCTCGGGAGCTGCCTCGTACTCATCAGCACCCTTTGCTACATATCAGCGTCGTCTCAATCGCCAGATCAGAATAGCGACATTGGCCGCATCAATTGAGCATGCCGATTAAGAAAACCGGCACGCATCTTATTGAGTATCAAGCTCACATAATTTTGGGCAGAGGCCCATCCACATTCATGGCGTGATCCAGCACGCGTTGCAGATTAGCTGCGTGGCGGAAATCTGGCTGAAGGCTAACGCCATTGGCGACAGCTTTGGCAAAGCGTTGATAGTTCGTTTTTACCGTCCCCGCATCAATATCGCGCCATGTGGCCGTTTCGATATCTTCGCCAAATGAGCCGCGGAGGCTCGAGCCGGTTGGTGTGTGAAGCACCTCAAGCGCACCTTTGTCACCGTGAATACGCAGGCGTAACTCGTTGAGATGGCCCGTTGCCCAGCGGCTTGCATGGATAACGCCCAGTGCACCGTTTGCATATTCGGCACTCATGACGAAGCTGTCATTCGCGTCCATTACATATTCGCCGATTTGGTTATTATCAGCTTTCTCAAACGTTTTTAGATGTGCGGAAGCGCGCTCCACATCGCTGCCAATGGCGTAAGATGCGAAGTCGAGAATATGGATGCCGACATCGCCCAGAACGCCGTTTGAGCCATGTTTTGTGGAAAGCCGCCAGAGCCATTTGCTTTCGGTTTTCCAGTCCCCCCAAGCTTTAGATACAAGCCAGCTTTGCAGATATGACGCTTCAAAATGGCGTATCTGGCCGATTTCTCCTGCGAGAACCATCTCTCGTGCTTTTTGTAGTGGAGCGACATTACGATAGGTCAGGTTGACCATATTGATGATACCAGCCTGTTCGGCGGCATCCGCCATTTCCGCTGCCAGTGCATAGTTTTCCGCCAGGGGCTTTTCGCAGAAAACATGCTTGCCAGCGCCGATTAACGCCAAGGTGGTTGGATGGTGGATTGCATCGGGCGTGACATTTGCCACAGCATCAAACTGGCCCCATGCAATTGCATCCTCAAGTCGGGTGAAGCGGTTTTGGATGCCGTGATTTTCAGAGAACGCATCGACACGTTCCGCTGAGACATCGCAGGCTGCAACGAGTTCTACACCTTCAATAACTTTGAAGGCTTCGGCATGGCTTTTCGCCATGCCGCCAGTTCCAAGAATAAGAAGCCTCATCATGCACCTCAGCGATAACCGGCTTCGCCGGCTTTGTGCAGTTTCGGGCCACGCTCCTCGATGGATTCTGGCGCCTTATCGACGGGTACGTTCGGTGCTGTATGAATACCTGTCCAAGCAGGCTGCGGATTGTATGCCCATTTGACTGAGTTGCGCAGAACAGTCTGCACATTGGCGTCGTGATAGGTTGGGTAGGTTTCATGGCCGGGGCGGAAATAGAAAATATTGCCAGCGCCACGACGCCAGGTCATGCCGGAGCGAAACACTTCGCCACCTGCAAACCATGAAATGAAGACAGTTTCGAGTGGTTCAGGCACCGAGAACTGCTCGCCATACATTTCCTCATTTTCAAGCACGAAGTTTTCTTCCAAGCCCTGTGCAATCGGATGACCACGATTGACGACCCACACGCGCTCGCGCTCGCCAGCCTCACGCCATTTCAATGCGCATGGGGTGCCCATCAGGCGTTTGAAGATTTTCGAGAAATGGCCGGAGTGCAGAACGATGAGGCCCATGCCTTCAAACACACGCTTCGCAACACGCTCAACGATCTCGTCATGGACGCCGCCGTGATCCTTATGGCCCCACCAGACGAGCACATCGGTTTGCGCAAGCCGTTCCTCGCTCAGGCCGTGGTCCGGTTCCTGCAAGGTTGCGGTTGTTGCTTCAATATCTGTATCCCCATTCAGGCTTGCAGCAATCGTGTTGTGCATACCATCCGGATAAATTGCGCGGACGGTTTCATTGATCTTCTCGTGAACATTTTCACCCCAGACGATAGTGCGAATAGGCACGATTATTCTCCTTGTTTTGGCGTTGTCGCCTTGGTCATTGAACTTGGGAGGTCTGCGTCAAATGCGCGGCCTGCTTCATCGAAGCGATGAATGGTTTCTTCTGCGGGGGAGATGGAAAGTGTCTCGCCAGACTTGCGCGTTGCCACGCCGTTTTCACGAACCACAAGCGGCTCCTCAAGTCCGAGATCGATATAGACATAGGTGTCTGAACCCAGAATTTCTGTATGAATTACGCGCCCGGTCCAGTGTCCATCGTTTGGCACAATTTTAAGGTGTTCAGGGCGTAGGCCTATGGTGTGTGCCTTGAACCCTTCAGCATGGTCGCCGGTCAGGAAGTTCATTTTGGGTGATCCGATAAATCCGGCAACGAACAATGAATTCGGCTTTTCATAAAGCTCGAGCGGCGTGCCGATCTGCTCCACGCGACCGTCACGCAACACACAGATGCGATCAGCCAGTGTCATGGCCTCCACCTGATCATGTGTCACATAGATCATGGTGGTGTTTTCCATGCTCTGATGGAGCTTCGCGATTTCAAGTCGCGTTGCTACGCGAAGAGCCGCGTCGAGATTGGATAGAGGCTCATCAAACAGGAAGACTTTGGGATCACGCACGATGGCGCGGCCGATGGCAACGCGCTGACGCTGGCCACCAGAAAGCTGGCGGGGGAGGCGCTCCAGGTAAGGTGTGAGTTGGAGCATCTTGGCAGCACTTTGAATGCGGTCTTTGCATTCCTGCTTGGTTTTTCCGGCAAGCTGCATACCAAAGGCCATGTTTTGATATACAGTCATATGCGGATAAAGCGCATAGGATTGAAACACCATCGCAATGCCGCGCTTGAATGGGCTGAGGCTGTTGACCACCGTTCCGTCGATGGACAATTCGCCGTCAGTAATTTCCTCAAGTCCCGCGATCAGGCGAAGAAGTGTAGACTTGCCACAGCCGGACGGCCCGACAAAAACCATGAATTCGCCCGGGCGGATATCCATATCCACGCCCTTGATGACTTCAAAATTGCCAAAAGATTTGCGCACATTGCGCAGTTGAAGTTCGGCCATTGGTTAAACTCCTAGCCTTTGACACCGCCAGCCGTGAGACCAGAAACGATCCGACGCTGGAAGATGAGAACGAGGACGACAAGAGGAACGGTGACGATGACCGAAGCGGCCATGATGTTGCCCCATGGAATTTCAAACTGGCTGCTGCCAGACAGAAGTGCGATGGCGACCGGAACCGTGCGTTGCCCTGCTGATGAGGTGAAGGTGAGGGCGAAAAGGAATTCGTTCCATGCGGAAATGAAGGCGAGCAGCCCGGTTGTGACAAGAGCGGGCCACATCAGCGGCATGAAAACGCGCGTGATAATGACCCATGGCGAGGCACCGTCAACAATTGCCGCTTCTTCGATCTCGACAGGAAGATCACGCATGAAGGTGGTTAGCACCCAGACGGTGAATGGCAGCGTGAAGATCATGTAGGAGAAAATCAGCGCAAGGGGGGTATTGAAGATGCCGAGAAAGCGGATCAGTTCGAACAGGCCAGCGAGCACCGCAATTTGCGGGAACATTGAAACCGACAGGATGGTCAGCAGCAACAGTCCGCGACCACGGAAGTTAACACGCGCCAGCGCATAGGCCGCGGTCACGGCAAGCAGCAACGAGATTGCGACCACAACCGTTGCTATAAGAAGTGAGTTTCCGAGGCTTTGAACGAAGCTGCCATGGGTCAGCACGCCGGTATAATTTGCGACCGAGAAATTTTCTGGCCAGAAATCAACCTGGAACAGCGCCGTTCCCGATTTGAAGCTCGTGATGATTGCATAGTAAAACGGAAACACCGCAATTAGGATGATGAACGCAACCAGCAGATAAAAGCTAAGGGTTTTCACATAGTGCATGATGCTACTCTCCCTTGCCGTTGAGGTTTACGCGTCCAAAAAACATGTAGAGGACAGTGATCGCTGCGATGATGAGAAAAAGCATCGTGGAGGCAGTCGCCCCATAAGCGAACTTGTCGAAGTCGAAGAGATTTTCACGCGCGAAGACTGACATGGTTTTCGTCTGGGCATTGTTGGGTGTCAGTACGTAAATCAGGTCAAATATGCGCAATGCATCGAGCATGCGGAAGATCACAGCCACCATGAGTGCAGGACGGATAAGCGGTAGTGTAACGCGCCAGAAAACCTTGATCGGGTGGATGCCATCGATTTTTGCAGCTTCGTAAATGTCTGATGGCACCATTTGCAACCCTGCAAGGATCAATAGCGCCATGAAGGGCGTTGTTTTCCAAACGTCAACGATCAGAACTGCAATCATTGCCGTGTCAGGATTGGCTGTCCATGCGATCTTCTGGCTGATGACGCCGAGATTAAGCAGAATGTGATTGAGAATGCCGAACTGGTCATTGAGCATCCAGCCCCACATCTTGGCCGAGACAATAGTCGGTATTGCCCATGGGATGAGAATGGCTGCGCGTACCAACCCGCGACCGCGAAACTGCGCGTTCAACACCAATGCCACGATGAGGCCGAATAAGGTCTCGAGACTGACGGAAAAAACGGTGAAGCGGATGGTGTTCCAAACTGCACCCCACCATGCCGGATCGACCAGAAGCCCGCGATAAACGGTTTTACCGCTCTTGAGTGTGATCCATGTCAGGTAGTTCTTGAAGCCTACAAATTCAGCCGTTGCCAAGCTTGTTAGCGATGCATTGGTGAAACTGAAATAGATGGTGCGGAGCAGCGGCCATCCTGCAACAAGCGCCAAAACAAGAAGCGTTGGTGCAAGAAACAACCAAGCCGAGCGAATTCGCTGCTTGTGGAGGTCCGAGTGGCGTCGGTTCCCCGATGCCGCTCTTGAACCATCAAGAGAGGTCTCCGTCATAATTTTCCTCTAGGACTTTCGCGCTTGGGAAACATGCGTTCGGATTGCTTGGGACGATAATCCGAACGCCGCTTGAACAGTCCTTACCAGCCAGAACCTTCAAGTTCGGTCAGTTCGACTTCAAGCAATTCAAGATTTTCAGCCGCAGTACCGTTGCCAGAAAGAGTCTTGTGGACGGCATTCCAGAACTTGGCAGAAACCTCGTTATATTTCACCTTGGTGGCTGCCGACGGGCGCGGTACCGCGTTTTGGAATATCGGCTTCCAGTTTGCCATAAATGGCTGAGCCGCGATGATCTCCTGGTCATCATAAAGCGCTTCAATGGTCGGAAGACGCGAGATTTCGATGGCCTGTACCTTTTGCACTTCGGGCGATGCGAGATATTTCACCAGAGCAACCGCTGCACCTTGCTTGGTTGAGTATTTGGATACAGCAAGGTTCCAGCCGCCAAGTGCCGAGGAGGGTGCTTCACCATCCGCACCGGCGGGCAAGGGTGCAACGTCAAATCTGCCTTTTACCGCGCTGTCGTCATTGTTGCCGAGTGCATAAGCGTAAGGCCAATTGCGCATGAATACGGCATTGCCCGTTTGCCAGACACCACGCGACTCTTCTTCCTGATAGGCCAATACACCCTGCGGTGATATTGAATTGATCCAGCCTTTTGCGCGATCAAGAGCCGCCACGGCCTGTTCATTATTGACTGAAATCGTTCCGTCGGCCTCAACGATCTGGCCGCCGCCTGACGATTTAACCCATTCAAGTGCGTTGCATGTCAGGCCTTCATAAGCATTACCTTGGAACACAAAGCCCCAAAGATCGGCCTTACCATCCGCACGCTCTTTATCCATAATTTCTTTGGCAGTCGTCGTCATTTCATCCCATGTTTTCGGGACGGCCTTGCCATATTTCTCCAGCAAGTCTTTGCGATAAAACAGTGCTGGAGCATCTGTATAAAATGGTAATGCAACCAGTTTCCCGTTCACGGTTTGAGACGCGATGATCGATGGGAAATGCGTGCCGGTGACGTCTTTTGTTGCTTCTTTCAGATCGACAAACTGGTCCGAAAGCTGTGGTGCCCACACGATATCGGTTTGATAAACGTCAATATCGGCATTGCCTGCCGCAAGCCACAACCGATACTGGCTGAATTGCTCGCTACTGGATGACGGCATCGCAACGATGTTGACCTTGTGGCCAGTGTCTTTTTCAAATTTGGAAATCTGTTCTTGTAGAAACTTGATGTTATTGCCGGTCGAATTTGCGGCAATTGAAATCTCGTCGGCCTCAGCAAACGTCGTTGTCAGACCAAAAACTGCACAAGCTGCCAGAGCGCTCGTTATCTTTTTCATTGGTTCCTCCTCCCATCCATTCAGCAAGCGGTTTGATAAAATCGAAAACGGTTTGGATGGTCAAAAGGTTGCAGACGGTGGCTTTTCTGTCAACCCACTCATTATTGCAGTTGAATGACATTTAAATTTTTATAATTTTATTATTTATATTCAAAGAACTAATGTGGAAGATGAAACGCGAGGCGTTGCTTTCAACGCTGCGATCTTGCGATAATTCACTATAAGTTTTTGAAAAATATTGAAAACGCTTTCAAAATTCGTCATTGTCGTTACGATCAACTCTGGATATGCCAGATGTTAACAGCTGCAACCCCGCAATAATCGCTTGCCTCATATGTGTCTAAATCGATAACCCAAATGAAACTTCGCGAATTCGCTAAACAAGTCGGTCTCTCTGCTACCACTGTCAGCCGTGCGCTGAGCGGTTATCCTGAGGTTGCCGAAAGCACGCGCAAGCGCGTGATGGACGAAGCTATCCGCCTTGGCTACAGGCCGAACGTGAATGCGGTGCGGCTGGTAACGGGCCGTGCCGGTGCGATTGGTGTTGTGATGGGACGCAACAGCGAGTTTCACTTCGCGGAATTTATGCGCGGCATGGCCGAACGCCTGAGCGTTGACGAAGTGGATATTCTCGTCAGTCCGACTGCAAGCACTGGCACGGACGACGAGGTTCAGCTTTGCCACAGGCTTGCGATAAGCAGGCGAGTTGATGCGATTATTATCACGTCACCGAAGCCAAATGATGAACGCATAAAGCTGCTGCACGAACTTGGCATGCCGTTTCTTGTCCACGGGCGGTCAGACACGGACATACCGCATGCATGGCTTGATATCGATAATGAAGGTGCTGTTTATCGTTCGACAGCACATTTGCTCGATCTCGGTCACACGCATATCGCCATGATTAATGGGCGTTATGGGTTTACTTTTTCGCTCCATCGCGATGCAGGTTATCGCAAGGCACTTGAGGAAAAGGGTGTCGTTTTCGATCCTGACCTCGTTGAACATGGCGACTTCACCGATGAAGTAGGCTATCGTCTTGCAAAAAAATTGCTTGAGCAGACTCCCCGACCAACAGCGTTTGTTGCTGGCTCCATGATGACGGCACTTGGTATTTATCGTGCAGCACGATCGCTTGGTTTGACCATTGGCAAAGACATTTCAGTCATTGCGCATGATGACGTTATTTCATTTTTGAGCGCCGATAATATGGTGCCGTCACTCACCGCTACGCGTTCTTCTATGCGTGCCGCTGGTAAACGCTCTGCTGACTTATTGATGGATATGCTCGATGGTCGCGTGGCGTCTGATGTTCACGAACTCTGGCCGGTTGAACTCATCTTGAGAGAAACAGCTGTCCGCGCGCCGAAATAGGGTCTATTGGCGTTCAGGGTTCCTAACACAGTTGATTGCTGATTCAAGATTGCAAACAGAGGAGCGCAACTTTGACCCGCCGGATAGCCGCACAATTACTGAATTGGGTCGGATGGAATGGCAGAATCTTATCGAGCGTGGGAAACGCGCCAGAGCAGAAAATGCCATCGGTGGCTATAAATCTACAAATGGCACGTCATTACGATTACGCATGATGTGATCGTATTTCCATCCCATGCTTTCTGTTGCAACTGCTGGGCAAGCGATATTCCTTCAAATTGCCATTTCAGGCTACTTCCCTAGAACGAGCCGGATCATAGAGGTTTTTATACGCGATTCTGGCGCAATTGGCGGTAATCGGATGAGGTGACGCGGTTGCGGGAAAGTGGTTGGACTTGCCTGATAAAGTGGAGAGCGAAGGCTTTTTCATGCGTCCAGTTTGAGTGGTATGCTCTCAAACTGAATTGGGCTTTTGCAATCCAAGGATAAATGTCTTCTTTTGGGATTCCGGTCATCGGAATTGGACGTACGCGAATTCTTGCTTAGCAATCGGTGTGATTAGGCGCCAAAGACCGACCCCGCGAATTTTGCCATTAACCTACTGACTTAAATGCCCATATTGCCGTTCGAAGAGGGGTCATAGTCGGCGCTTATCATGCCCTTCTTAGAAGGCAGATAACCTTTTTAAATTGAATGGTTTAGATGCCATTTTTGGTGAGTCACGTTTCCGCGCTTAATCACATGCAAGACAACACCACGGGTTCTTCGGCTCGTGCGGTCCATTCCGCCTTACTGTCACATCATACCATCGTCACTCCGCCAACTGTGGTGCCCCGAAAGGCAAAGCTTCTGCGTGGTTCAGGACGCCAACGGTATCCCCGGGAAAATTCAACCATCATTGCGCCTTAGGAACAAACCCCACAGAAAATCCGAACAATCGGCCAATTTTAACTAAAGTATCAAGCGTTGGGTTCGCGGTACCGGCTTCGATCTCCGCAACTTGTCGCCGAGTAAGCGACAGCGTCTTGGCAAACTCCTCTTGCGTCATGCCAATCCCCTTACGAATTTCCGCTACCGCACCGGGCAGTCTCAGGTCCCCGGTTCGAGCAGCTCCGCCAGTATTCGCCGGTTTTCCAGAATCTCTTCTTTCGTCGGTTTCTTCCATCGAGCCATTTAGCTATCCTTCGACATTAATGGCAGCTCTCCAGAACGCTATCCGCGATTTCCAAGCAGCGGCCCATTGCACGTTCCAGAATCGCTGGGGCCGCACCCATATCTTTCGCCAGATCCGGTGCGTGTCGCAGGTGCTCGGCGAATGTGGAAAGCGCAGCGGCGAGAGCTTTCTGCTCATCGGGTTTAGGCACCAGTTCAGTGCAAATCCGCTTCCAATCGGGAAGATGGTCGCGACCACCATCACGCATGATCGCCCATCGCGTGGAGCGAACGATCGCCTCTTTGGCGAGCCGCATTGGCGCGAAATCAAACAGTGGAGACAGGCGGATCGTGCCGTCCTGGTGCTTGCTGAGAGCCGAGTTCCGGCCGTGATTGTCGAGATTGCCAAGCGCGAGGTTGGCGATGTCGCGCTTAAGGTATTCGACAATGTCTGCGAAAGGATTGGCCGAATATTGACGTAGAACATCGATATAGGCCTCATGCGTGCCGACGTGGCCGAAATCGGCAACGCCGATCGCTGACACCAGACTTTCCTGGCCCAGCCGGACGGTTCCACCGCCTTCCTTCTTCCTGTCGAAACGGGGAATGATCAGGACGCCTTCGGCGTAGGTCAAAGATTCGCTGACATTCAGGCCGATCTCTTGAGCGATCCTCGAATAGAGGGCTTCGCCTTCGAGAATAAGGTGGTCTACAGGCTCGCTGCTCCGGACAAGCTTGACGATGACGTGGCGCACGGCTTCAGCATCGGTCACGAAGCTGTCAGGATAGTAAAGCCCATCAGTCGCCTGTGTCATCGACACTTTCGGCCATTCGCCTTGCAGGCCGCTGGAGCCGAGCATTCCAAAGCGATCGGCAACTTCCATAAAGCGATCCGACCGCGCAAGCATTTCCGCTTCTGTAACTCCTTGGCGCTCAACACCACGCAGCGGCCTCGTTTCGGCCTCGACCGCTTCTTTGATCCGGATATTGCCTATGCCGCCTGTTGCCGATCGCAGAAGTAGCGGGAGATCCGAAGCACGCGAACCTTCAATAATACCGAGATGTTCGGCAAGCTTACGCCTTGCATGTCCTTGAGGCATAAGGTCCAGGACAAAGGGCGGCCAGCTGCGGCTGTATCGATTCTCAAGATCAACGGGATAGCGGACGGACAACGCGCGATGGTCGCGGACGGTCTTTCCAGCTGCGAACTCCGCCGATGCCACAGTGACGAAATAGTCGAGATCGTAATCGACGATCGACGCGCCCTGGAAACCGACCGGGTCGTCGTTAAGTTCCAGTGTCGCGGCGTGATGCCACTCACCATCAAAATGGGTTTGAAGCGTTAGGCGCATTAAGTGACCCTTTTAATGGTTCAAATAATGCATTCTATTAATTTGTTCAGCCCATTAAATTGGGTTAATAAATGCCGTTAGGACTGCAAGCTACCGAAGCTTCCATGGTCATCGCATCGCCGTGCACTAGGTTCTGCAACCAGACAACACTCTGCGTGACTGGTCGAAGGATCAGCATTCGAAAAGAATGCTTCAGGAGTGCCCACTTCGCCGGTGGATCATGGGAGCGATTCGACCCTCTCGGCCATTCGGCGAGGAAGTCGGGCAGCGGCGACCATAGCACCGAACAGAGCGACAGCTACTATGGTTCCTATCCATGCGCCATAGAAGCCCCAGCCCAAAATCAACCCCGCCAAAGCAGGCGAAATAACATCTGTCACCGCGACAAGTGCTTGCCCCGTCCCCATGACTATCCCGTGCCGTTCTGGAGGGACTTGTACAGATAATGCAGCAAGGTAGGTAGGCTTCGCAAGAGCATCACTGACGCTGACGAACAGGACTGCAACGGCCAAAACAGCAATTGTGCTTGCCAAACCGGCTGCAATAACGCCCGTACCGATGAGGCCGAAGATCAGAACAATCAACTGACGCTCATTTAAAGACCGACCGAGCCATCCAAGGAGGAAAAGCTGGACAAGGATGTTGATCATCCCGTCAGCGGCTATGAGGTAACTGAACTCGCGCGGCCCAAGCGCATGACCATTCCAGACAAACTTTTCTGCCAGGAAATTCGGGAGTTGCGAAACATACATTCCGTAAGCAAAGAAATGGCACAACATGACAATAAGCAGCACACGCATGACAGGAGAGTCGGTTATTGCGCGCAATGAGATTTGCTGCCGATTCCGTAATGCCACGTTTTGTTTCGCCACCTTGCCCTTTTTGATAAAGACGGAGGTCACGACGAGCCCGGAAAGTGCCAGACCCAGTGCCATATAGATCGGGACAAGTAATGAGATTTCCACCAGCATGCTCGAAAGACCTGCACCGAGGATTGCTCCCAGACCGAGGCTGGCACTCACGATGCCGATCGCTTGTCGTCGCGTCGCCACCGAACTATTGTCTGCTGCGTATGCTGCTGCTGCAGAGAAATTACCAGAGGTAAAACCGAACAGGAAACGAGCCAAAAGGACAGTGAAGATATTTTGCGCCAGTGCAAGCACCAACAGGCTTAGGATCGCCACTGCCTGACTGGCCATGAGAACCTGTTTGCGTCCGAAGCGGTCGGAAAGCTGGCCCAACATGGGAGATGCCGCAGATTGGCTTAGTGCTTCGGTTGAAAGAACAAGGCCGAAGATCAGGGGGCTCGCTCCCATCTCACGCAGATAAAACGGCAACACAGGTAGAACCGCCCCTACACCAGCAGCATACAGGGTTACGATACAGGCCAGTGGCAACATTAATCGCCATTCGAGCTTATCTCTTGGGATAAGGTCTCCTTCCAACCCTTTTTCGGCACTCATCTTGGGGTTTCCTCGCAGCAAACAAGGCCCACTCTTTCCAGATAATCCTCCAATTTTGCGAGTTGGCCGACTTCAAAGGCTGCACCCACATACCCGTCTGGACGGATCAGCACGCATTCCCCTGCTTGCAATGCATAGGCTTCCCTTATGTACCCCCACTGGTCAATGACATCGCCATCAGTACCGACGTGGTGAATGCGGAGACCTGCGCGTGGTGTGAGATCTTCGGGTCCTGTCCCATGGATAAGCAATGTCCAATGGGGACCCTGCATGAGTTGGAATAGCCGTGTTGGCTGACCCGCCGCACCTTTGCAAGGCGCATCCGGAGCGCGATCTCCCGCGCAAAGCGCTTCGCCTTGGCTGCGGTTCTCACTGGAAAGAGAAGATCCTGAATAATCGATATCAAGCTGGTGGACCTCGCGGCCGCGCCGCATCTCACCTTGCTTCTGATCATTGAGCAATCGGCCGGACAGGCCGAGCACTGCTTCGGCTACTGGTCGCCGCTCCTCCTCGTAACTGTCGAGCAGATGATCCGAAGCGCCGTCGAGCACCGCTGCCAGTTTCCAACCGAGGTTATAGGCATCCTGGACACTGGTGTTCAGTCCTTGACCACCTGTCGGAGGATGGATGTGAGCAGCATCCCCGACAAGAAACACGCGACCGATCCGATACCGGTCAGCAAGTCGGGCGTTCATCGTATAAGCTGATGCCCACTTGACCGAACGCACCTGTATATTTTGTTGGCATGTTCGCTCATTCAACAAGCGCTGAAGACTGCCAGCCGAGAGATCAAAGTCTCCCTCCGACGAAATAGGTGCCTGGATTTGGAAAAGATCGGTTCCGGCTAGCGGGCAAACATGTACCATTTTCTCGATGTCGCCGTGATTGAACTGATGCCAGGCATCTCGGCTTAATCCTGTCAGCATCACATCTGCCACAACCGCGCGCGCGCCCAACGTTTTGCCGGGAAAATTGATGCCCAAGGCGCCACGCACGAAACTTCGGCCTCCATCCGCACCAACAAGAAAGCGCGCCTGAAGGCTTTCCTCTCCATTAGCCCCTCCAACTCGAGCAACGACCCCATCTGTACTTTGTTCAAATCGGCTCAGTTCGAGTCCAAATTCGACTTTATGCCCCATATCAGCCAGCCGTTCACGCAAGATGGTTTCGGTAAGAAACTGCGGAATCATCAGCGGAATATGGTACGGCTCCGCAGGCGTCGGATTAATATATTCAATCGGGTTCGTTTCGGAATAAGACCCGTCATCGTGATACACTCGCAACGGGGGGTAGATGCCGCCGGCAGCAACGATCCTGTCGAGAATCCCGAAATCTTCGAAAATTTCTTGCGTTCTTGGTTGGATTCCCTTCCCGCGCGAACCCGGAAACGGCACCGCCATTTTTTCGATTAGTCGAAAAGAAACGCCTCGACGTGCAAGTTCAATCGCTAGCGTCAAGCCAGCCGCTCCCGCACCGCAGATGAGTACATCTGCCGGAAAATCATTTGTCATCTCGATCTCCTTGTGTGTATTATGCACATAAAATCAAATCGGAATAACGTCAATGATAAATGTGCATAATACACATAATGAAAGCCAACTTATTCGCGAACTCCATGAATCGCTAATCGACATCGTTACTCTCATGAACCGTCCTCAGCGCGATGAGCAAATGGTCAGGGAAGCTGGTATTGCACTCGACCGGGCTCTGTTTCCGCTGTTGGTAGGTGTCGAACGACGAGGGCCTATTGGTATCGTGGAACTCGCTGACGGAACCGGTCGGGACTACAGCACGGTCAGCCGTCAGGTGACCAAACTGGAAAGTCTCGATTTGGTCGAACGCAGGCAAAGTGCTGCCGACAAGCGTGTCAATGAAGTCGTCGTCACGTCGAAAGGCAAAGCAATGACCGCCAAGATAGACGCCGCGCGCGAAAAGCTTGCTCGCTCAGTCTTCAAATCCTGGGACAAGCACGACGTCAATGAGCTGGTGCGCCTGATGCGGAAATTTGCAGACGCCGTAAAAGACGAACCAACAAATCGTTGATTGCTCGCAAAACAGGTTGGCGCGAGACGAACGGAAAACGATGATCATGTGCAGACGACAACCGCACTAATTATGTGGTAGCGATGCGCGTGAGGTCTTCGTGGTGGTAAGATAATTGTCAGCGCTCAACTCCAGACAAAGTCATCGGGACCAGTCTCGAATAACGTGCATTCAATTTTTCCTTGCGCGGATTGAATTGCCGCGGAACCGATCTAAAAATGCGCTTTTGCGATATAGAAACGCACGCGTTGCCGTAAGAAATCACCACGCCACGCTCAAACATCATTTCTTCAACTTCACACGAGCTACGATTGAGATAGGAAAGTGATGTTTCTTGTAGGTCGAACCTGCTTGTTCATGACGTCAAATACCGCAATCACACTGACGAATAATCAACATGACAGCCGCCGTTCGTCCAATTACATGATAAGGTGCACTATTCTTAACGAGGAGGCACGGGGATGCGCTTGAAGATGGGAATGCTGCTGGCGGGTGTCAGCATTTTGAGCGGAGTAAGTTTGGCACAGGCTGAGGAAAGCGTTGAAGTCCTGCATTACTGGACTTCGGGCGGCGAGGCAGCAGCGCTCAATCTCCTGAAGGAAAATCTTCAGAGCCAGGGTATTGGCTGGGTCGATATGCCGGTTGCCGGTGGTGCGGGCGAAGCCGCGATGACGACCTTGCGCGCCCGCGTGACGGCGGGCAATCCGCCAGCCGCCGTGCAGATGCAGGGCTTCGATATTTTGGACTGGGCACAACAGGGCGTGCTCGGCAATCTGGATGAAGTCGCCGACAAGGAAGGCTGGGACAAGGTCATCCCGCCTGCTATCCAGCACTTCTCGAAGTATGACGGTCACTGGATCGCCGCGCCCGTCAATGTGCATTCCACCAATTGGGCCTGGTACAACAAGGCCGCGCTCGACAAAGCTGGCGAAAAAGTGCCGCAGAACTGGGATGAACTTATTGCGCTGCTCGACAAGTTCAAGGAGCAGGGGATTACGCCGATTGCGCATGGCGGCCAGCCCTGGCAGGAAGCGCTTATCTTTACCAGTGTCGTGATGTCGTTCGGGCCGGATTTCTACAAAAAGGCGCTGATCGATCTCGATCCGGAAGCCCTGAAGAGCGATACCATGAAACAGGTATTCGAGCGGATGGCGAAGCTGCACACCTATGTCGACGACAATTTCTCTGGACGCGACTGGAATCTCGCCTCCGCCATGGTCATTGACGACAAGGCGGGCGTGCAGTTCATGGGCGACTGGGCCAAGGGCGAATTCACCAAAGCTGGGAAAAAGCCAGGGGCTGATTTCGTTTGCGGGCGGTTCCCGGGAACGGAAGGCTCCGTGGCGTTCAACGCTGATCAGTTCGCTGTCTTTGAAGTTGGTCAAGACAAGCGTAAGGCGCAGCTTGCACTCGCGACCGCTGTGGAAGACGTCAATTTCCAGTCAGCCTTTAATGTAGTGAAGGGATCGGCGCCTGCTCGCACTGATGTGCCGACCACGGCATTCGACGAATGCGGGCAGAAGGCAATCAAGGATCTGGCGGCCGCTGACAAGAGCGGATCACTGCTCGGTTCCTTCTCGCAGTCGCACGCACAGCCCACCGCGATCAAAAATGCAATGTTCGATGTCATCACCCGCCAGTTCAACGGTCAGCTGACAGTGGAACAAGCAGTGGAAGAGCTTAGCGCCGCCATCGAAATAGCAAAATAGGCAATTGCGGCATGGGTGCAGAGGTGGCTTACGAGTAGAAGACTGGACCGATTAATTTCTTACGTTCTGAGATATGATGCGAGCATATTGCTTATCGCTTATTTTCAAGAGCTGAATTACGCTTGGCTTCATAGCGGGGTATGCGGTTGGGGGGAAGGCAGATTTGGGACTCGACCAGAACACTTTGTTTTTTGCGACTGGTATCTGTTCTCTGGCGGTCGGCCTTACGATTCTGAGCGTCTGGTATCAGAACGCGCGTGACAAATTTCTGCTCTGGGGCTGCCTTGGCATGATTTTGCTCGGCACGGGGGTGGTGCTTTATTATGCAGGACCTCTGCCGTTGGCGACGGCCTCCATTGCAGCCTTTGGTCTGGAGAGTGTCGGTTTCATCTTCCTGATTGTCGGGTCACGGCAGATTTCCGGACGTCCGATGCACCGAAGCTTTCTGGTCGTTCTGGGGATTGCGGTCATATGCGCAACGACGCTTCCCATTCTGGCCGGGCAGACGGGCACCGGCACGGCAATCTTCAACCTGACGTCGGCTCTGTTGATTCTGCTGACGGTGAAAGAATATTTGCATGTTTATCGGGAGGCACCGGTACCGGTCACGGCCATGGTCGTTCTTTATACCCTGACAGCGATTTCGTTCTTTCTGTGCGGCGCTGTTATCTTGCATGAACAGCAATGGGTCATGACTGTGATCCCAAGCAATTGGGCCGAAGATATCAATGCCATCACTGCCATTATAGGCATTACGGGCATTGGCGCGCTGTCGTTGAATTTCACCCAGTCGCGCATTGCGCGCCGTCATGCCAACGAGGCCCGCACCGACAGTCTGACCGGATTGCTGAACCGGCGCGCGCTTTACGATGTGCTGGGCGACAATGAACTGCAGCTGGGAGATTCAGTCGTGATCTTCGACCTTGATGCGTTCAAATCCATCAATGATACGCACGGTCACATTATCGGTGATCAGGTACTGGGCACCTTCTCTGACGTTCTGCGCAGCCATATCAAAGGCGCAGCTCTCATCTCCCGTATCGGTGGCGAGGAGTTCGTTCTGATCCTGAGGCAGATACACAATAGCGATGTTCTTGCTCTGGCCGACGCGATCCGCAAAGCCTTTGCGGCGGTTGCGTTCGAGGGCTTAGCTGGGGAATTCTCAACGACGACCAGCGCGGGGATCGCTTTTTGCACGCCCGGAGACGATGATTTCCAGGTGGTCTTCCGCAGAGCCGATGCCGCTCTTTATCGCGCCAAGCATATGGGCCGTAACAAGGTCTGCACGGAACTACTCAGCGTCGCCTAAATATTGAATTTCGCTTGTTTGCAGAAAAATTGAAGCAATTATCCTGACTGCATTGAATGCTTTTTAAGAAAAATGCGTACACGGTGTCGGTTAAGTAGCAACAATACGTTCGGGAGAGGCTAAAATGTTAAGTGCCGAGCATGAAAAGTCTCTGGTCGCCCGACAAACCGACACCCTCGAGAAAGTGGCTTACGGAGAGCTACTGGCGTCGATAGCCGATCATCTTTGCAGGCGAGTGGAAACGATAGCCCCGGGTGTTATCTGTTCCGTTCTGGCCGCTGATCGAAATGCCAGGCTACGGACGCTTGCAGGTCCGAGCCTTCCAGAGCAGTATTCGCGGGCGATCGACGGAACGCTGATTGGGCCTGATGTTGGTTGTTGTGGCTCAGCGGCATATCGTGGCATTGCAGTTGAAATCACAGATATTGAATGTAACCCACATTTCGACAATTACAGGTCGTATTTACTTCCGCTTGGTTTAAAAGCCTGCTGGTCCAGTCCCATTAAGGCGCGGGATGGTCGCGTTGTTGGCACTTTCGCCTTTTATTTTTCTTCCCAACGAGGACCGACAGACGTCGAAAGAGAAGTGGTTGAGCGCTGTACTCATCTTTGCAGCCTCGCCATAGAGCACGATGAAATCCAACGGTGCATGCACGAATTGGCATTCGTCGACCCTCTGTCGGGGAGCGCCTAACCGCGCCCGCTTCAATCTACGCATCAGTCAATTGACGGGCGAGAACCCGAAACCTTTTGCCCTGCTGTTAATCGACCTAGATCACCCTATAACTCAAAGACAGAATCCAGAGGCGGGTTCATTTCCTTCGTGCCAGGGATGCGCACAGTCATCACCTATAGGATTCAAACTATACGTGAGGTTAGAGACGCACTATCCGAAGGTCGCCTCCTCGCTGCTTATCAGCCGATCGTGCGGATCGATACTGCCCAGATCGTTGGCGTGGAAGCGTTGGTGCGCATGCGCACCCCGGAAGGGAGAATTGTATCAGCCGACCAGTTTCATGAAGCCATTTCGGACCCACGCATTGGCAACAATCTGACGGTGCAGATGCTGTCGCAAGTGACCACTGATGTGAGAGCATGGCTTGATAACGGTATTTCGCTCCAGCACGTCTGTATTAATGTTGCTGGCACCGATTTCCAGAAAAGCGGTCTCGAAGAACGGATCGTAGAAAAGTTTGCAGCCGCCAATATCCCTATAGAACATGTCATTCTCGAAATTAATGAAACGGTTTTTATGGGTGGATACGACAATCACGTCGCGCGAGCAGCCGAAAATCTTCGGGCTAAGGGAATGCATGTTGCGCTCGATGACTTCGGCACCGGTCACGCCTCGCTCACCCATCTCATAGATTTCCCCGTTGATATCATCAAGATCGACAAAACATTCGTCGGTCGTATGATAGAAGACCGTCGGAGCCTGGCAATCGTCGAAGGATTGATCGAAGTCGCACTTAAGCTTGATGTAGAGCGCAACTGCTCGCATCCGGTCTTTGTAGGAATACATGAACTACCTCTCTCTGATAGTCCAAGTTTTCGTCCGCCCCCCTCCCGCAAACGATGCTGATGCTGTTGGCAAATGCCCTTTTATTAGCTGGCAGCTTCCCGATTGGGCGGGTAAGAGCAGCGAGTTCGCTTGATCCATTCTCGAATAGGCGCTTAGGATGATCCTGCTGGAGGATGTCCGACGATATCGCCCTTCAAGAACGATATGAGTGCACGCAACGGCGGCGGCGTCTGGCGACGGCTGGGATGATAAAGGTAGAAGCCAGATAACGGCTTGCACCACGCTTCCAGCACCCTGACCAACGTGCCTGAGGCGATCTGTGTTGCCACACTAGTTTCGGGGAGATACGCCAATCCCATTCCAGCGATTGCCGCGTCGCGGATGATGCTCGTATCGTTCACCAACAGCGGCCCTTCGACCGCGACGTCCACGGACCCGCTCGCGTCATCGAATTGCCATCTATGCAGGCGCCCGGAAGAGGCCCATCGATAGACAATGCATTCATGATTGCGGAGATCCCGTGGGGTCTCGGGCCGTGGATGCCTTGCGAAATAGCTGGGAGCACCGACGACAGCGACACGGAACGAGTCGGTCAGACGGGTCGCAATCATATCTTGAGCCAACAGTCCGCCCATCCGAATACCAGCATCGCATCCGGCGGCGACCACGTCGCTTAGGTCGTCATCAATCATTAGGTTGAGGCGGATGCCGGGATAGAGTTCGTGGAATTGCGCCATGCGGGGCAGTAGGATCAATTCCGCCGCCAGGCGCGGAAGATTGAGCCGCACCATTCCGACGGGGCTTTCGCGAAGCGCAGCGACGTCGCCGACAGCCTCCTCCAGGCCACTCAACGCCGGTCCAAGACGGGCATAAAGCAGTTCGCCAGCCTCGGTCGGGCTTACGCTTCGTGTTGTTCGGTTCAAAAGGCGTACACCGATACGTCGCTCCAGCCGGTTCAGTGTTCGGCTGAGAGCGGATGGCGTTACGTTCAATCGCCGCGCCGCGCCACGGAAACTGCTAGCCTCGAAAACCGCCATGAAAGCGGTCAGTTCGCCAAAGTCGCCACGATTCATTGTTGCTCCTGAGTCAACAGCCAGTGCCACATATAGACGATTGTAGTTTACAGTCTGAGCGACGATCTTCGAGACATATTCTTGAGGAATCAGTACATGACTGAAATTGTGAACATGGCCGCCTGGCAGAATGCACCGGGACAATCGCTCGTGATCAGGCCGGTCTCTCCGACCGTCTTGGGTTCTGGCGAAATTCTCATCCGCAATGCCGCCGTCGCCATCAATCCGCTCGACTGGCTGTTACAGGAGAATGCCTTGCTGCCTTGGCTCGATTATCCCGCGATCCTTGGCAGTGATGTCGCCGGTGAGGTTGTTGTGGTTGGACCGGGCGTAACGCGGTTTAAGATCGGTGACCGAGTGCTCGGTCAGGCGGTCGGAACGACGGTCAATGATCCGGCACAGGGCGCGTTCCAGACGCACACGGTGGTGCCGGAAAACATGGCTTCGCCGATACCGGACACGATGGCATTCACGGCGGCGGCGGTCCTGCCGCTTGGTCTGGGCACGGCTGCTTGTGGCCTTTACCAAGAAGTTCATCTCGGATTGACACCCCCGTCGCTGGCGCCCACACCCACCGATCAAGTGGTCCTGATCTGGGGCGCATCCTCAAGTGTCGGCTGCAATGCTGTTCAGCTTGCGGTTGCGTCTGGTTACCAATGCATCGCGGTCGCCTCGACCCATCATGCCGAGTTGTTGAAGCGGCTCGGAGCGTCCTTGGTCCTCGATCATCGACGGCCCAGCATCATTGAAGACGTCGTGCACGCGCTGCGCGGCAAGACGCTAGCGGGAGCATTGCATACCACCGGCAATATGGCGGACTCCTTTGCCGTCGTGGCTCGCTCCGAGGGGCGCCGTGTTGTCGCGACAACGTTGCCTCCGTCGGACGGCGTGCCTCCGCAGGTCGAGGCACGGCATATCTTCGGCACCAGCCTTAAAGACGACGCGGTGGGCGCGATGATCTACCGCGATTTTCTGCCTGCGGCGCTGGCCGTTGGGCGTTATCGCGCCGCGCCGCCACCACGCATCGCAGGAAATGGGCTTGAAAGTCTTCAAACGGCAATAGAAATGCAAAAAGCCGGCGTGTCCGGGGAGAAAGTTGTCGTCAGTATGAGTTGAACTGCTGCCTCCCCGCGAGTTGACTAGACACCCGGGTCCTGCATGATCGATTTGCAAGTTGTCCCCTGGCCGTCGACTTCCGTCCACGGACGATATCGCCGTCCATCACCGATTTAGCGCAAGGCGACACTGGGTTCGCCTGCTATACGCAATTATCGACACTACCCACTTTGAGTGATAACTCAAGGAAACAACCAATGTAACAGTCAGGCAATTGGTGGATTTGAGGCTTGCTAATGACTGATATCCGACCAATCCAGACACAAGTGAACCGGCAACCTGGGTGGCCGGAGATCGCAATCGCAGTCGGTGTTTATGTCCTCGGCATTAGCTTTCTTGGATACTGGCTGCTACTCCAACCCGACGACAAAGCCGTTTTTCGCATCAACATTGCTGGCGCAATGAACTTTGCGCTTGGCTTTGCTGGGTTTCTCGGCGCTTACCTCTATCGTGTTCGCAACTGGAAGGCATTCGGTTTTCGTCCGACGACGCTCAAATGGATAGCGATCAGCATAGCGCTCGGCGTGATCGGCTTTGGCCTGATCTTCATTGTCGAAGCAGTCTATTTCCATTTCATCACCGAAGCGAATACGCAAGCGGATTTTCAAGCTGCGGCAAACGGTGGGCTCACAGGGATACTGCTTCTATTGTTCACTAGCGCAGTCTTGGGACCGATTGGCGAGGAACTCGTTTTTCGCGGAGTGGTTCAAAGTGGCCTCGAAAAATTCGGATCAGGGGTCGCGTTAGTTGGCAGTTCGCTCATGTTTGCGGCGGTTCATGGTCCAAGCGTCATCTTTTTCGATGCTTTTGTGATGGGTCTTTTCTTCGGTGCGGCGTTCCGGCTGTCAGGCTCCATCTGGCCGGCAGTAGTCCTCCACGTAGTCTACAACGGTCTCAACCTCATTTATTATTCGACGATCTAGAGGCGGAACGCTGGCCGCGCTTGTAAGCAGTCCTGATCGCTATCAATGCCAGTATGAAAACTTTGACGAGAGTCCGATCATAGTCATGTGGACTCAGTATCCTGAAACGCGGTGACGAACCGGGCGACGTCGGAGCCTATCGATTAGGCGTCGGAATTACCTGCGAATGACTTGTCGCGAAGGCGCGCATCCTGCACGAATTTGCGTTTTCGACCGGAGTCGAGGCCGATAGTTCTTCGTAACTTCTACGTAATTTTCGACAGCCATACGTCTCAGTCTCGGTGCTTATCAACGGTCGACGGACGGCCGTAGTGGCAATGGATCGAAAGGACAGGCATGAAAAAGATCATTTCAGGCGTACTCGTTTGCTTGACGCTGACAGCGTGCAGCCAGACGGAAAAGGGCGCCGGCATTGGTGCTGCGGGCGGCGCTATCATTGGTGGGCTGGCAAGCGGCACCTGGGAAGGCGCTGCAGTGGGAGCCGCCGCAGGTGGCGCGGGCGGGGCCGTGGTAGGAAACATCAGAGAACGTAACAACAGAAACAGCCGCGACCGCTGGGAACAACGGGACCGCCGGAACTACGACTGCAGATACAGGGATAATTACGGCCGCTGCCGATAAAGATTGCGGCCTGGGTGGCGCACGTAGAGGCCGAGTTTGTTCAGCGGAAACCCGTTCAACATCTTCTTATCAACCAGATGTCGCGTAACTTCGAATATTTGTTGCACAAAACAGAAACGGAATCTCATATGAAGCTTCGTCGCGGTTTGCCAAGTGACATTCCTTTTATTTATCGCTTGGAAAAACAGTACATTGAAGAGCTTGAAAATGATCAGCTAACAAAATGGCAGGGCAATATAGAGCGCCATCTCGAACAATGGATTAGCAGCCTTCCCCAGACAACAATTGCACAGTTACAGGGCACACGGGCAGGCTATCTGTTTTGGGAGCGCGAAGGCGAGAAAGCGCTAATTGCGTCGGTGAATGTCGCTACTGAATGCAGACGCAAGGGAGTCGGTTTGGCTTTAGTAGAAAGTTTCGAGAGTGAAGCTCGGCTCGCTGGGTGTTCCGTGGCGGAGCTGGGCTTCGTCACCCATAATCCTGCAAGATATTTATATGAAAAATGCGGCTATCAACCCTCGGGTATGGAAGGCCGCTATTTGTTGATGACCAAGTGCTTAGGAACGCTTGGTCTCAAAGGCTTTGACTGAAATCTCCGAGACCAGTTCGCCACTTTTGTAGAGGCTACCCGAAGCGCACCATTTTGGTCGATTTGGAATTGAGTTTGATGGTCTTTGTTCTAGACTTGAACTCTAAATCAGAAATACGCCAACCAATTTGCCCCGAGTACAATTCGAGAGCACACGGGCGGCGATGCTGTGTCTGAATGCTCGCCAAAAGAATAACACGGTGCGCATCGCGCGAAATGCCGACGTCAGCTTGGGAACAGATTATCACAACGCCACCGTGGGACAGGCGGGGGGGGAGGGGGAATTGGAATTGAGCGGCGACGATTGGGACTGGAAATCAGTGGCTGTTTGCAACCGGCATCTGGAATCCTAGTTACAATCACCAATCGAAACGGATGCCGAAGGTGCCTGCCGTTGCTGTTTGGTTACTGCGCCCACTATCGGGAGACCAGCGGTAGCTGGCCTGACCGTACAGGCTCACATTCTCCTTTAGACGCACCGTGAGGCCGCCGCCGATCTCAAGCGCTGTGTCGCCGAAGCTGTTCTCAATCGCGGGTGAGGATGGTCCAAAGAACACGGTGTCATTGCCTGAGAAGGAATGCCAGAGATTGAACCGCGCATAGGGCTGCCACAATGTTCCGCGCTCATCTCGGGTTAAATATTGCAATCTTGCGCCAAGCCGACCGGTCCAGGCTCTCCCTGCATCCCAATCCACTCTCGAATATTGATCGTGTGACCCGTCCACCGACATGTACTGATAGACGATCTGTGCTTGCGGTTCGATCAGCCAACGATCATCCTCACCAAAGCGGATCGGATAGCCTGCTTCGAGCGATGCCGTATATCCGGTTGTATTTGTGGTGAGGCTAGCGTTGTAAGCCGATACCGCATCCGCGTCGTACCAGCTTCCCTGTACGACCGCATCGACATACCAGCCGCTCGGTGCAAAATGCGTCCAATAGGCTCCGAGCGATGGGCCTTTCAGCGTCAGTTCGCCCACGCCCAGGTCTTGCGTTCCTTGTGCAAAGCCGCGCACCGAGCTCGAATCATAGTTCGAATAGGCGAAGTACAGACCAGCATGGTCACGGTGGCCACTGTCCGTTGTCCGCCGCAGAATGTCGAGGCCCGTCTGGAAGCCGGTCAGATCACCTTTCGCGCTAGCATCGACCGAACCGCCCCATCGGTTGCTGAAGTGCTCTCCGAACATCCGTCCCCAGGCGCCGTTCACGTAAGTCCGCGATTGCGGCACTCCTCGCAGGTTTTCCTCCTCGCCGACACGCTCATGTAGTGTGCCCAGGGTGGCAAGACCCATTTGCCGCGCTATAGCAGGGATTGGCGCATAAAGCGCGACTTCCGGGCGATAGAGCGGAATTTCCGGTCCTTCCGTCGCGGGGGCTGTCGGTGTGTCGATGATGTGGGACCGGAGGAACCAGTCGTTCGAATCTGTGCGACCACCGCGGAAAAGCTGGTACTCGTAAGCGCCCGCAGTCACCCGCTGGCCGAGCGTGAAAGCGTCGTTCGTGGTGGTGCCGCCATTTGTCACCTGCACCAGCCTGATGCCGTCGGCTGTAGTCTGCTCTCCCGGACCGCCGGTATTGTTGACAAGTACCGATGTCGTGCCGCCGGCTTGGCCGCCATTGATCACCAACAGATTGCTCGGCGAATTGTCAGCGCCAAGATAGGTGTTGAAGCCAATCCGGCTACCTGCGCTACCGCTGTAGCTGCCGACTGTCAGGGTGGTGTAGGTATTTGATCGTGGCAGGAACTGGATCAGACCGCTATTGGCAACCGCATCGGTTGCGTTGGAATGGCCGGTGACGTTCCAGATACTGTTAGCATCAATCGTGATATCCGTCGCGTTTCTGGCCAATCCGGTCCACAGGCTGTCCTGCGCCAATGACAGATCTGCAGTGTTGCCAGTGTCGGCCAGCAGGTCACCCGTCCATTGAGAGGTAGTCAGGCTGGCGCTGACAGTATTGCCAGCACCGACGAGCATAAGATTGCCGGTCCACCGGCTGTTGCTGAGATTATATGTGAGCGTCGAAGGGTCCACGACGATGTCACCCGTAAGCGACGAAATGCCGTTGATATTGAGTATCAGGTTGCTTGACGCACCTGCTGCATCCTCGGTCACTTTTGCCAGCAAGAGCTGTCCGTTGACCACAGCTGGCTTAATAGTTGTGTTGCCATTGATCGAGATAGTGCCGACGCCTCCCTCGGCAAGGATGATTGGACCATTTGCGGCGCTGAGACTGCCGCCCGAGAACGACACGGTGCTCGGCGCACTTCCGGCAAGGTAAACAGCAGATGATCCCGAGCCATTTACTGCGATTGTGGAGCCGGATGCGGTGAGCGTACCGCCATTGGCTGATGCGAGACCGTGCGCTGCACTGCCCATTGTGGCAACGGTTGCATTAGAAGCGGTGATGCTGCCGCCTGCCATTGAGTGCAGGCCGATGGCGTTAGTTTTTTGCGTGGTGACTTTGGTGCCGGTCAAGGTGATCGTGCTGCCAGCGTCGGTCGAACGGACACCATCGGCACCACCGAATGTGGCGCTATCACCACCCTTTGTTGTTATTGTGCCACCCGTGATCACGGCCGTCGCACCCTGACTGACACGAACGCCGATGCTCCCATCGCCAATAGTAGTGATAGTCGCGTTCTGGGCATGCAGTTCGCTGCCTGTCCCGATTACATCCGCGCCGTGGCTCTCCAGCCCCACCTCTGCCGCCGGGAATTGAAGGACAGGGGGATTGCTGCCAGTCAGGGTGAAACCTGTTGTGATTTCTGTTCCAGTTACGGTGATCGTGCCAGCATCGGTGACGAGCAGACCTGCGCTGGACGGACCGGACGTCCGGACTATGGTGTTGGTTAATATGACCGTACTGTATGCACCGCTTGCCTCTGAGCCGGTCGAATTGGGTTGGTAGGTGAAAATGCCATAACCGGCGAAATCGATGCTGCCTCCGGCATCAGCCCATACACCTTGGCTGTTTGCGCCATAAGTGGCGGTACTGGCACCATCACGAACAACAATGCTGCTGTCAACGCCGCGAGCAAGCATGCCAGGAGCGTCGCTATTGATTGTGCCGCCATAATAATCGCCGGAGGCGATAGCGCCGCCACCCATGGTGACTGTTCCCCCACCAGTAGCGAATAGAACAGCGCCACCACTTCCGTAGCCGTTTATATAGCCATTATTGAGGATGAGATTACTGCCGACGCCGGAAGCTGCCGCGCCCGGTGCATTGTCGCCAAAGCTGAACGTATTTAGATAATTGAGAGTGATCGCCCCCCCGACATCTGCAAATGCGGCAGAGGCGGCCGTGCCGTAGATTGTGAGATCGGTGCGGGTGAGCGTGATTATTCCGCCACCTACTGCGTAGGCTCCGTGCGCGTTGTCCAGGACGGTGGACACGGAACTATCGGTCAGCGTGACGCTGCTATTGGCTCCAACTGCGCTGATGCCATAAGCGTTGGTGCCATAGATGGTGACCGTAGTATAGTTTCCTGTAATCACCCCGCCTGCCTCGGCGTGGAGGCCGTGACCGCCCGTGCCGTTGGTGGTTATCTCAGAAACAGCATCTGAGGAGGTGCCGATCAAGTTAGCAGTACCTTTACCACTCGCACGCACACCGTGACCGCTGCCAGTAGCTGTTAGTAAAACAGAGGTGCCACTATAGCTGCCGGTGCCTGAGACGTCGATCACCGGCGCAACATTAGCGCTTTCTCGCGTGGTGAGAGCTGGATCCGAGCAACTGCCGGAAGAAATACTAACGGATGCCGGTGCCGATGGAGCGCATTGCGCCAGCGCCTGCGAGGAGGGCGACAACGTCGTCATCGCTACGGCCAAGGTCGCAGGATTAAAGAAAATGGAACTCAATAGTGCTTTCTTGCACGCGCCAAGCCTTGGAATGGCGACAGACATCCCCATGTGGTCATCACGCAATCGATGCTCCCCCAAACACGAAAACCATTGATACCAGGTAACTCGAGAATCAATTTAATATATTAATATAGTCTGCTTAAGTGTTTGCAAGTCTGCTAATAGATGTTTCGAAACCGCCAAAATGTTAAGAATAGCCATTTGTCGCGCTTGGAGAAGCCACGCCGTAATCGTCCCGCCATTGGCGAGATTATCTGATTACGTTGCTGTCTGCAAAAATGCGGCTACGCAAACAAACCTGTGCGCTACACGCGAACTTGTTAGATAGAAAAAGGCGTCGATGGATCCGATCGCCTCATTCACCTCCAGCAAAAATATCGCTCCGTTTGGCTGAGCGATAATTTAGCACGCTCCACAGTATTTAGCCGGATACCAAGCCTACATACAGCTGCAGGTATCAGGTCGGCCTTACCTGCCGGAGCACATGCCTCATCACGTGAATGGTTCTGTCGCAAACTTTTTACTCCTGCCAAGCTATGCCCCAGTCAGTGTTTGTAATTGAGTGAGGCGGAAGCGGATGACGGTTGATTTCAAAGGGGCGCATTTTCCTAAAAGCGTCATCCTGCACGCCATCTTCTTTTACGTGCGCTACCCCGTCTCTTATCGTGACCTTCAAGAAATACTGGCTGAACGCGGCGTCTGCGTCGACCACGCAACTTTGAACCGATGGCTCATTCGTTACTCTCCTCAGATCGCCGCTCAGGCTCAGCTGCGCAAGTGCCGCACGGCCCGCTCCTGGCGTGTTGACGAGACCTATATCAAGGTGAAGGGCAAATGGACTTATTTGTATCGCGCGGTTGATCGCGACGGCCAAACGCTTGATTTCATGCTGTCTGAACGCCAGGATCTGGCTGCAGCGCGGCGGTTCTTTAAAAAGGCCATCGCAAGCAACGGCGTTCCGCGGAAGGTGGTCATCGACAAGAGCGGAGCCAATCTGGCTGGTTTACAGGCAATGAACACAATCCTGAAATTCACCGGAACGGGCGACATCATGGAAGTCCATCAGATCAAATACCTCAATAATATCCTGGAGCAGGATCATCGCTTTATCAAACGGATTACAAAACCGATGATGGGCTTCAAAGTCCTCCATTCCGCATCGGCCAGCCTTGCGGGGATCGAAGTGGTCCATATGATCCGTAAGAACCAGTTCGCCAATGACAACCGCTCGCCATTCCAGATATTTGCCGAGCTCGCAGCATAACTGCGCTCGGATATACGCACGCTTCCGACCTGCCGAAAAACTTGCGACAAAATCTTGCCAATGTCTATCAGGCATTTCTTGGCGGTACGACGGTCAATGTGTCCGGTATTGATTTCGACGCCGACAATAACCGAGTCTGGGCGGGGATTGGCGCTGGTGGTACATATGCCTGGGCAAACAACAAATATGCGTTTTCAGCGATGGCTCCATCAACACCTCCCTCAATCACTTCGCCAGCAGTTATGCCCTCAAGGGGAGTGTTGGCTTCAAGGTGAAGTGGTAAGGTTAGGTTGCAAAAATTTGATTGTCACTGAGCTAGGCGGGGATCGTGTTGCAAAAACGGGTTCCACGCAGAGCACGCCCTAACGCTGGGCGTGCGCCGTATCAAACAAATCTTTGCAACCGAACCCCATATATATGAAAGCTATCGCGTGGATAGAGGAGATCCCCACATAATATTCTGTCCTGATCAGAACCCTCACCATGTCTATTGAGGCAGAGGATCATCCATCCCACCAACCGCGTGAAAATCGAGCATCGCTCGCTGGAGGTCATCGATAGGCGTAGTTATTTGCGACGTGTTTTGGTCCTCTAGCTCCCGGGGCATTCTCCAGCCCGGATCGATGCCCTGCATATTTGGCAGTTCGTGTGCAATGCCTTTGTGACAGTCGATGCAGGTTGCCTTGCCTGACAGCAGATAACGTGTATGGATTTCGGCAGCGCGCGGGGTCTGTTTCTGCAGGTCCATCGCTACCGACGAGTGACAGTTACGGCATTCCAAACTGTCGTTCGCTTTTAGTCGTGCCCATTCGTGCTTGGCAAGCTCCAGCCTGTGCTCGAGGAACTTGGGGCGCGTATCGATCTTTCCGAACAGTTTCGCCCAGACCTCCTTCGAGGCCTGCATTTTACGTGCGATTTTGTCGGTCCATTGATGTGGAACATGGCAATCCGGACAGCTCGCGCGAACACCGGAGCGGTTAGAAAAATGGACCGTGGTGGTAAGCTCCTGGTAAACGTTGTCACGCATCTCGTGACAGGAGGTGCAGAACGCCTCTGTATTGGTTACCTCAAGCGCAGTGTTGAAGGCACCCCAGAACATAACGCCCCCAATGAATCCTCCCAGTGTGAGAAAACCCAGGCTCAATGTCGCCGCAGGCGTACTCAACAATCGCCACACCGTTAGAAGCAGCTTACGGATCCATGTCACCACGTCATTCGCTCCCCGCTGGTTTGAAGCCTAGTTCACTCATGTCTTTGAAAATATTGTTGACCAGTGGACGGACATCCGCCTGGGGCACATGACATGCGGTACAGAAATAACGCCGCGGTGACACATCAGCAATCATCTGACCGTCCCGGGTCATATAATGCGTGACACTGATCATCGGTGCGCCTGAATCCTGTGTGAACTCACGCTTATGGCACGATAGACAGCGGTTTGCGTTTACGGAAAGCTGATATCCATCAATCGAATGCGGAATGATTGGGGGCTGATCAGGATAGTTGCGCATCTTGCGCAGGTCATCGACAATCCACTTTGGAATCGGGGCCGCAGCACCAGTTGTCATCGACGGAATTGGCCCCTCGAGCTGGGGAACCGTCTGCTGCATCACCTGAGCGATTGCCACAGTTGCAATGAACACAGCGAAGCCGACAGTAAATGCGAGAAATTTTGGCCGTTTCGTCAAGCGACGGGCAGGATTTTGACTGCGCATTTTTTGAAATCCGTCTGTTTGGAGATGGGGTCCGTCGCGTCGAGGGTCACCTTGTTAATAAGCTGGCTGGCATCGAACCAGGGCACGAAAATCACCCCTGGCGGCATACGGTTTCGGCCGCGCGTGTCAACGCGGGAACGGATTTCTCCGCGACGGGAAACAATGCGCACTTCCGCACCCTGGTTGATGCCACGCTTGCGTGCGTCGTCGGCATTCATAAAACATCGTGCTCCGGGAAACGCACGATAAAGTTCTGGAACCCGCATGGTCATGGAACCGGAGTGCCAGTGTTCGAGTACTCGACCGGTGACAAGCCAAAGGTTGAATTCGTCATCTGGAGATTCGGCCGGAGGTTCGTAGGGCACTGCAATGATTGTCGCTCTGCCGTCGTTGTTGCCGTAGAATTTCACGCCTTCCCCAGGTTTGACGTAGGGATCATAGCCCTCCCGATAACGCCACAACGTTTCCTTACCATCCACAACCGGCCAACGCAGTCCCCGTACGTCGTGATAGGTATCGTATGGTGCGAGGTCATGGCCGTGTCCCCGTCCGAAGGACGCATATTCCTCAAAGAGGCCCTTCTGAATGTAGAAACCAAATTGTTGAGCTTCATTGTTGGCGTGGTCTGGCTTCACTTCACTGATAGGGAATTTTGCGACATCGCTCTCCGCGAACAACACCTGATAAAGGGTTTTGCCTTTGTAGTCAGGATTGGCTGCAAGCATCTCTGCTGGCCAAACTTCGTCGGTCGTAAAGCGCTTCGAAAATTCGACCATCTGCCAGAGGTCAGAGCGTGCTTCGCCTGGCGCTTGAACCAGTTGATGCCAGACATGTGTGCGGCGCTCAGCGTTGCCGTAAGCACCTTCCTTCTCTACCCACATGGCGGCGGGAAGGATGAGATCGGCACTCATTGCTGTGATCGTTGGATAAGCATCGGACACAACAATGAAGTTTTCAGGGTTCCGATATCCTTGCCACGTCTCGTTGCTGGTGTTCGGGCCAGCCTGAACGTTATTGTTAACTTGGACCCAATAAAAATTGAGCTTACCGTCCTTGAGCATTCGATCTTGTTCGACTGCGTGGTAACCCGGCTTCTCAGGGATGACTCCGCGAGGTACGCGCCAAATCTCTTCTGCGTGTTTGCGGTGTTCAGGATTGGTTACCGTCATATCAGCCGGTAGCCTGTGAGCAAACGTACCAACCTCGCGCGCTGTGCCGCAGGCGGATGGCTGACCGGTCAATGAGAAAGGACTATTGCCGGGCTCCGAGATTTTTCCGGTCAACAGATGGATGTTATAGACCATTTGATTGGCCCAGACGCCACGAACATGCTGGTTGAATCCCATCGTCCAGAGCGACATGACCTTTATTTTCGGATCGGCGTAAAGTTCAGCAAGTTGTTCGAGAAACCCCTTATCGACGCCGGTCATGCTGGCGGTCTTTTCCAGCGTGTATTCGGAGACGAACGCCTTGAAGGTCTCAAAATCAATCGCCTCCGTCTGACCTGGATCGGACGAATTGGCTGCATTAACTTCAATCGGATTGTCCGGTCGCAAGCCGTACCCGATATCGGTTACCCCGCGCACAAATTTCGTGTGATTGCGCACGAAATCCTCATTCACTCGCCCCGATTGAATAATATGGTTCGCTATATAATTGAGAATATACAGATCTGTGCCTGGCTTGAAGACCATAGGAATATCGGCAAGGTCCATACTGCGGTGTGTAAAGGTCGAGAGCACCGCAACCCGCACGTGCTCATTGCCGAGCCGCCGATCAGCAATGCGCGTCCATAGAATTGGATGCATCTCGGCCATGTTGGAACCCCAAAGCACGAAAGCGTCGGCATGCTCGAAATCATCGTAACAGCCCATCGGCTCGTCCATACCGAAAGTGCGCATAAACGCGTAAGCTGCAGACGCCATGCAGTGACGGGCATTCGGATCGAGATTATTTGAACGGAAGCCGGCGCGCATAAGCTTGGTCGCAGCATAGCCCTCGAAGATGGTCCACTGGCCCGAACCAAACATGCCGACCGCAGTAGGCCCCTTCTCCTTCAGCACTTTCTTGCATTGTTCAGCCATAACATCGAAGGCCTCCTCCCAGGTAATGGGTTCAAAGTCTCCGTCTTTTGCATAGATGCCGTTTCGCTTCCGCAGGAGCGGGGAGGTCAGGCGGTCGGCACCGTACATGATCTTCGACAGAAAATAGCCCTTAATACAATTGAGACCGCGATTGACCTCCGCTTGCATATCACCATGGGTTGCAACGACCTTGCCCTCCTTAACGCCTACCATGACACCGCAGCCGGTGCCACAAAAGCGGCAGGGGGCCTTGTCCCATTTGATTTCCAGCGCGCTCACTCCTCCGGGCACTGGTTGGGCAACGGCGGGTAGCGCAATGCCTGCCGCCATTGCAGCAACGCTGGCAGCCTGGGCCTTCAGAAGGTCACGTCGCGTCAGTTCGCTGCCCATACAACTCTTCCTTTTCCATTTCGACATGTTCGAAAACCATGTTTGCCGCAATCACACCCTCAAGAAGTGAGATGCGCATTAAGGTATCCCCCAATACACCAGTCGACGCCCCCTCAATGACAATGACAATCTTGCCCATGTCGACACCATGAACCTCAACGTTATCGAAACTGACAAGAGCAGCGAGTATGACGTCGAGATGATTGGGTTTACCAACAATGACAGCGCTGGAAATGTGGTGGCGTTTTGCATCAGGCATAAGTTGCCTCCCTATTTCTGGGTGTCGCCGTGACAGCACCGACGGGACAGGCGGCAATACAAGCACCGCACCCTGTGCAGATTTCTGATGCAAGCTCGGGTATGAACGGTCCGCCCCGCACGGGGCGAAAGCTGATCGCGGCAGCAGGGCAACTGTCACGACAGGCCTGACAATCGACACGTTGAAACGGTAGACACGAGGGTGCAATGGAAACGACGTGATCAAAGCCTGTGGCGACGCCGTTGGTGAAGACCGGTTCGGGACAGTTTTCGGCGCAAACACCGCAAAAAGTACATTCGCCGTGACCAAAGTTCAGCGAAGGTTTGTCATCAATGAGTTGAATGATCCCGGTTGGGCAATGTTCCACACAGGCGTTGCAACCGGTGCAGGCTCCGAGGTCCGAACGTTTGACGCCAGGCGGGAAGATAAGATCGGCTTTCCTTCGCCCGAAGATTAAACTACGCCTGGACAACACCTGAGCCATGCCTGTCTCCCACCTTCAATGCGCTGGCGGACCGGGAGGCCCGTAGATGAGTTGAAACATCCAGACGATGAAGCCATAGCCGCCGACCACCCCGACGGCCACAATTGGCCATATGCCAAATGCAAGTACAAGGAACATAAGAAGTTCCCGACGGAAGCGTTTATCTCTTTCGTTCACTTGCTGTGAAGCAGTAACTGGCACGATCTTCTCCCTCAAAAATCAGCCTGCATTAGCATTCAGTCACAATTCCAAGTAAAAGTAAACATGAGTAAAGTAATCAATATTTAAATTGCCGCGCATGCGCTTTATGCGACAATTGACGCTAATAGTGTGAACATTCCTGCGTTTTACTGATACAAGAATTATTTACTGACCGATCGCATTGTTCAGTGATCATATTCTAATATAGAATCTCTCGTGGGATGCTTTCCTTGGGCAGAAATAGCGCGACAGTTAATTCTGTCGCGTTGTATGCTGACTGTTGGGTGAGAGTAGATCGTAGTTCACTTTGTTTGACGTCATCCCATCTACGATGGCTTTCTGTATAAAGTTGAAAAATATAAAGCGATTACCATTAAATTTGAGACGTTAACCAGGGCAAACCATTCGTGGATTCGAGCACACCTTCTCCATCATTTTCTTCTTCAAATCATTATTCTACAGAACATGCGTTCGGTTTATGTGATTTCGTTTGCGCTTCCGCCGTTATTTTCCAATGAAGACCCACACTTGCGGCGCGGTCAGGTTTGCTTATGTGTCCGTGAACAATGGTGCTATGAATATTTGCATACAGGCGAACCTGGAAGGGCGGTTTTCTGTATGTCCAATACTGACACATAGAGGCTTGTGAGAGGTGCATTAGTGACAAGATATAATCACCCTCGGCTAGAATGGATAGCTGGCGTTCTTGCTATCTGGTTTACATGCATTGCGATTTATCTGACACTGTCTATCAATGTATCTTTGAAACGCGCGACCAGCGAACTTAATGAAGCAGGCTTTCTTCTACATCGCACAATTTCGCAACAAGTCGCACAGCACGATGCTCATATGACAACTTTGGCCTCGCTTGCTCTCGCGAATAAAAGCATGTCCGCACAGCTGTTTTCGCAAGTCAGCGATAGTATCATCCGCTTCTATCCCCGCATCAAAACTATTCAGGAAATCGAGATAATGTGGCGCGACGCCTCAGCCACGGCAGAGGTGCGGCAGGTTTTGTCAACTCCTGGCGATGCAGCCCCACCAAATTACAACTCACTTAGCAGGGAAATTTTTGTGCAGAGGGCGGGCGAAGTCAAAAGCTATCTAAGCCCATTTTCTACACTGGAATACCTGTTAGCCAAAAAGCTGAAGGATACAAACCCGGCTTTGGCGCTCATCATGCGTGTCAATCCCAAACAGCTTATTGATTTGGACGAGCTGCCTGCCTGGGCAAACGTCAGACTATCACTCGATGACGCGGTTATAATGGAACAAGAAGCAGTGCAGCAACCGTCGGACTGGATAACGTCGCCACGGTTCAGTCGAATGATCGACAGCCAGTCGCAACCGCTTCAACTCACAATGGAGCGGCCCGTCTCTCCTGCGGACCTTGTCGATGTGATCTCGCTCGCTATGGTATCAATCATCAGCCTCGTTGTTCTTTTGCTTTTGGGGTATAGTTTGCAACACAGGCGTGAAGTTCGTCGTTTGAAAAACTCTGCGGATATGGCCGAACAACGCAGCATAGCCCTTGCGCGCGAAACCCGTCTTGCACATGCTGCAAGAGTCAATTCAATGGGTGAACTGGCGTCCGGAATTGCGCATGAACTGGCACAACCCCTGACCGCGCTGATGAGCCAAAGCCGTGCAGCCGAACGCCTTATCGAACAGTCAGGCATCGACAACGTCCTTTTAAAGAAGGCCATGGCTGCAAATGTGCGTGAGGCAAGGCGCGCCGGTGACATGCTCAAACGTATGCGTGACTATATCAGCAATCGCCCACCCGAGCCGATCGGTGTCGTTGTTAACAGCATCATCCATGACACCGTGGAACTTCTGATAACTGATCTGGAACAGCGCGGTATCACCATGCATTTGGCACTCAATCCGGATCTCCCGGTTGTAATGGCTGATCCGGTTGAACTGGAACAGATTCTCTACAATCTGGTCCGAAATGCTGCCGATAGTCTGCAAGAAGCGAGCGTTGCAGAAGGGCGGATCACAGTCACAACGACGCGGGAAGGAAATCATATCGTGATCGGGATTCTGGACAATGGGGCGGGCATTGCCGAAGATTTGCGTCCACGTTTGTTTGAGCCATTTTTCACCACAAAGGAAACTGGGATGGGGTTGGGTCTGGCTTTATGTTCGACATTGGTTGAACGTATCGGCGGTCATATTGATGCGCATAACAATAAAGACGGAGGAGCCTGTTTCATAGTCAAGCTTCCCATTCAAAATAAGGAACTTAGCACTTGAACGGGACAACTATCTACCTGGTTGACGATGATGAAGCCGTGCGTGATGCGCTTTCTTTGCTGCTTGCGACCTATGGAATGTCGGTTGAAACATTTGCCGACCCTACAATTTTTCTAGCACATATTGACGAGCGACGTCCCGGAATATTGTTGCTCGATTTGCGCATGCCACTGATAAGCGGACTACAGCTTCAGCAGAAATTAACCGAACGCGGAATCGACTGGCCAACCGTAATGATAACCGGTCATGGCGATGTAAACGCATGCCGCCGAGCGTTTAAAGCAGGCATTAGCGACTTTCTGAGCAAACCGATTGACGAGGAAGTGCTACTCGACGCGATTCATTCGGCACAGACACTACTGCAGACACGCCTGGAAACTCAGGAGGCCAATAATCTTCTCGCCAGCCTGACAATTCGGGAACGGGAAGTGTTTGACCTTGTGTGCGAAGGCTTTGCCAGCAAGGACATTGCTGGAGCGCTTGATATCTCAGCGCGCACCATCGACGCGCATCGTGCTAATATTGCCGAGAAGCTAAAAACCAGTTCTGTGGCAGAGTTCGTTCGCCTTACCATGGCAGCGTCTCAGTAGAATTACCTACGCAGCTTCGTGCATTCGCGGATTCCGTGCGGGATAGTCAACCTTTAGAACTGTGATCAGAAAGTGAAGACTTTCAAGGAATAGTTCAAAAGGAGATACGACTATGAAACGCATTTTTCTAGCCGCTACTGCTGCGGCCATCATGACTACGGCTGCATCCGCACAGATCCTTGACGAAAAGAACATGCCAATGGAATTGGCCAGCACCATCGCCCGCGAGGCTGTCGCAGCTTGCGCAGCTGATGGCTACAATGTGGCCGCAGCCGTGGTCGATCGCGCCGGTGTGCTTCGTGCCTTATTGCGTGCCGACAATGCAGGAGCTCACACACCTGAAGCCGCCCGCCAGAAGGCTTACACTTCCTCGTCCTCTCGCATGCCGACGAGTGCCATGGCAGAAAACATTACCAAAAATCCTGCCGCTGCTGAATTGGCATCTATCGACGGCTTCTTAGTTCTGGCTGGCGGCGTTCCAGTCAAGGTTGGAGATGTAACGATTGGCGCAATCGGTGTCGGTGGTGCTCCCGGTGGCCAGTTTGATGAAGCCTGCGCAATTACCGCCATCAATAAGGTTCAGGATCAACTGAAGTAAGAACTCACTATAACTGGCGTCGCCGTGCGGGACGGCGGCGCTATTGAATTTTGGGGCGTCTGCGAGAATTCGTTGTCTCTTTCGATCGATCACAAGGCTGATTGTAATTCTAACCTTATGCATCTGTTCGATTCATCTTTGAATCCCACTGCTGCACCAAAAGTGTGGAAGAACCCGAATTCAGTGTCCGCACATTACTGAAGAGAGTGTCCCTGAATCACCGAAATATGCAAGGATGCTGGAGGTTTATGTCCCTTCAAGTGGAGCGCCCCAGATTCTTGACTGGCACTCTGGAAATGCATGCAGGGCAGATGCTTTTGGCAAAGAGAATGGCTTTTTGGTTTTGTCTCAGGAGGGAATGCGTAGTTCGATGTCAGCATCAATTTAAGAGCCCTTTGCATTGAGTTCAAGTTCTGGTATGAATTGTTCACACCTGACCTGATGCATTGCTGAGGAGAAGAAGAATGGCCAACATCGAAAAACGCACGATTAGCCTGCCTAGTGAGCAGGCAGCCTTCATCGAATCCAAAGTCAGGAACGGTGATTACGCTTCAGTCAGTGAGGTTGTTCGTGCTGGTATTCGAGCATTAAGAGAGCGGGATGAAGTGATTGAACGGTGGTTAAATAATGCGGTTTCTGCATCTTACGATGCGATGAAATCAGATCCATCCCGTGCGGTAACCGTTGATTCTGCCTTTGCCTCAGTTCGTAATCGACATGCTGAACGCGTGAAAGTTCGCAAGTGATCTGCAGATCCGTCGTCTTATCTCCAGAAGCGGAAACAGATCTTGTGGCTCTTTATGATTGGATAGCCGAAAGAGCATCACCTGATACCGCGCTTGGATATATTGATAGGCTCGAGCACTATATACGCGGCTTCGACTACGCCTCTGAACGTGGCACTTCGCGAAACGATATACGCGAAGGGCTGCGAACCGTTGGGTTTGAACGCAGAGTAACGATCGCGTTCAATGTCACTGCGCAAGAAGTTATTGTGCTTGGCTTATTTTATGGCGGCCAAAATTGGCAGGAAGCCTTATCTGAGCACTGAAATTGTGATCGTCGTTCCTGACTCCTAATCTGAATAATAGCACCAGAAGCCTAAAGCTGATCAGGCAGTGCCACCAGATTTGCCCCGGTTACCTATGCTGCTTGAAATTTCGGTCAGACCAGACATAAACGCCCTGTTGAACCGGGAATGTGGTGGCGTGTGCCCGTCGGTTTGAATTCTCATGTTGGCGCGTGGAATGATCTCCGAAAAGATTACCACGCCGCGCGGTGCGCGAATTGACGGCGTCAGTTTATGAACAGATAATCGCACCGTCACGGCAAGACCGGCGAGGGGAGGGGAATTGACCGGCGGCGATTGGCAGTCAGTTACATTGGCGCCTGAACGATCTTTGCCGGATCAGGGAACGACTGCCGTATCGTTGCTTGTCGCTCGATCGGGAGACAGCCCCACGCAATGCCACGCGGTACGCCATCGCCTGGCCAGGATCGACGCGGTGTCAATTTCCGCGCAGCAAAGCTAATGTGACAACGTGCATTGCCAAGGGAGGAACGCCAATGCCCCGATTTCTGGCTGTTTATACGATCAATCCGGAAGACCTCGCAGCCTTTCGACGCCTGTCAAAAGCAGAACAGGACGCGGTCGATGCCAAGGGAATAGCCCAATGGATGGCATGGGAAGAACGCAATGCTGGGATCATTCTTGATCGCGGCGGCATGGTGGGGAAAACAACGCGTGTAACGAAGCAGGGCATAGCGGAAGCCAAAAATCCGTTTTGCGGCTATCTGGTGGTGGAAGCTGAAACCGCCGAGGCTGCGGCACAGCTGTTCCAAGACCATCCGCATATCACGGTGTTTCCAGGCGATGGCATCGATATCATGCCCTTTGTGACGTGATTTACTGCGTCCATTCCTCAGCTGCCTGGCCGCATTGCACGCTGCTGAACCGGAACCGATCAAGTGGGACGTTCGGTCACGGCAGCGCTTTATGTTAGGCTGGCTGGCTGAAATGACATTTCCATTTGCGGAGAAGGCGCATGTCACAGCACAAGATTTACACGTTTTTGCTGACCGCGGACCTTGCAGCTGCCGAAACCTGGTATACGAAACTGTTCGGGCGCGGACCGGATAACAGACCAATGGGCACACTGGTACAGTGGGAGTTGTTCAGTCAGGCCGGAGTGGGAATTTCGACGGATGATGAAATCGCCAAGCGAGGAGCAATCTTTCTGATTGTCGACGATGTTGCTGCCGAAAGGGAAAGGTTGCGGGGCGTAGGTATCGTCCTGAGTGAGGACATCCCGGGTGATTACTCAACGCTGGCACAGGTGCGTGACCCCGACGGTAATCTGATCACCCTCGCGACGCCGCCGTCACCGAATTATCCGTCAGCATAAATTCGATCAGTGGCTGCTGAGTTGAAAACGGTCATGCTGCGTCACGCGGAAAAAAGCGGATGCTTTACCGTTCCATGCCCCGCGTGAACTCACGTACTTCCCGTAAAATCCAGTGTCGGAACGCACGCACCTTGGGATGGTCCTGATTGCCGATCCTGTAAATCAGGTCGTAGCCCCATGCGACTTCAAGCTTTGCTTCCGGGAAAAGTGATATCAAGCGACCGGCAGCAAGGTCCTCCGCGACAAGTACACTACGACCGAGCGCAACACCCATTCCCCGGACGGCTGCATCGATGGACATGCTGCCGTGGCTATATCCGGGGCCGCGCCCGCCAGGGTACGGCAGTCCCATCATTGCAAACCAGCTCTCCGATGTCGTGTTCATGCCGATTTCGTGGATGAGCTGACATCTGGTCAGTTCTTCCATGAGAGCAAGCCCGCCCATCTTGTCGCGATAATCGGGGGAACACACCGGCGAGACCGTTTCGTTCATGATACCGCTCAGATGCGGCGAAAGTATAATCCTCGTCCCCATAGCGTAACGCCACATCGACGTGGCTTGTCGCGAAATCGACGGGTGCATCGGTCACTTCCAGATGGATATCAAGGTCCGGAGAGGATGCGATCAGGCGGTGAAGGCGCTGCGTCAACCACTTGCTGGCAAAGGAAACGCTACAATTCACGATAAGTCGCGATGTGTCGCTTCGTCGCCGTAACTCCTCCGCCTCACGCGCTAGTTCCGACAAGAGCCGCGTCACGGTGCTGAAGAAGGCTTGACCCGCATCAGTCAATTCGATCCTGCGGGTCAGGCGACGAAAGAGTGGCACGCCCAGATGATCCTCCAATGCTTTGATCTGACGGCTCACCGCGCCGTGGGTCAGGTGGAGCTCCTGCGCTGCCAGCGTCATGCTCAGGCGTCGACCGGTTGCCTCGAAGGCCCGGAGTGTTTGAAGCGGAGGAAGCTGGTCGGTAGACATATGCGTGAACATTTCTCACACATTCTGTGAGAACAAATGGTTTGTTTCTGTGTTAAATCTTCTCTTACGTATGACACAGTCGCAAGCCAATGCCAATCCGCGAGGCTCCAGGACGTGTCTCAGAACTCATTTGACCTCACCGTCACGCCGCAACCGCTACCTCGATTGGCTCCCTGTCGATGAAGAACCTTACAGCCATGCTCCTGTTGGCGCTGATGTGGGGACTTTCGATCCCGATCACCAAGCTTGGGCTTGACAGTGTCCCGCCTATAACCTTGACGGCGCTTCGCTTCATGGTGGCTGTGCCGCTCATGATGTTCCTGGCTCGGCGCGAACTGCGGGTTCCTGCAACAGCGGTTCTTCCCATTATCGGTCTCGGCGTCATGGGCATCACGCTCGGCAACGTTGCACAGTCCTTCGGTGTACAAGGCACGTCGGCCTCAGTTGCGACCATAGGCCTCGGTAGCCAGGACGATCAAGCACGGGCGACAGGCTTCACCGTGTCCCGCGTAGAGCCTGACAAGGACGAACGGCTGTCCTGAGGTGTCTATGGCGGAGGGCGGGGTGAATAGGTTTCTGAGATTTCATGTTTGCGGTTTGTCCGCCCTGCGGGCGGAATGTTCTGCTTCGTCGACGTCGGATCGACAGGACTGACAGGGACAGAATTTGCAGAGAGGCTTTTCGAATCTCAGCGCCTTGCGCTGGTTCCTGGCGTGGCGTTTGGCCCCAATATGTCAAACTTTGTAAGGATTTCGTTTTCTGGTGCAGACGACGTGACTATAAGAGGATTGGATCGTCTAGCGCGCTTCTGCTGCGCGTTTTGATGACGTTTCCTAACTCAGCGATAAAACGCGCCGCGTTTGCGCGTGGCCCTCTGGTCACTGCGCGATTGATCACACGGCGAGCGCCAGGAGAGTGTGACAGGATCTGTTGGAAACTTTGTGGATGCAGCATTTCCGCTGAAAGTCCTTACTTAATGAATTTAAGTGACGTCAAACGAGCAATGTCTACGATAGGACGTTCCGGATGAAACTGAGCCTGTTTTCCTGATTATTGATATACGAATAATCTTGAGCTGAACTATAGATCGCAAATGTGCCAGCGGGATATTCTCTTGCCGACCCGGAAAGCTCGAGCGTCAAGGTGCCTTCGATGACGAATAGCATTTCATGCCATCCAGTTGGGTCAGGCTCGGCATCGTAACGGTCTCCGGCACCCAGGGTCCAGTACCACATTTGTGCTTCGGTAGAAGCTGGCGCGGAACCCAGCAGGGTGGCCTTGCTCTCACTTTTTTCGCCACGCCACGTAACGGCATTGATACTTTCCCGGGTCGTGCGGTTTGGATCTCTGACCAACTCGACAAAGTCTACACCTAGGGCCGCAGCCAGCTTATCCAGACTGGACAGGCTGATATTTGCGTCACCGCTCTCGACGCCAACGATCATTCGTCGACTAATGCCGGACGCATTGGCAAGCGCCGTCTGGCTAAGACCTGCATCAGTGCGTAGTTTCTTCAGATTTCCTGAAACGTGCATTAAAACGTCGCTTCGCTCTTGACTGCGCAATATATTGCTCATAACTTGTCTCTATACGCATTGGCCATGCTGTTCAACCGTCAATTTGCAAACTCGTAAAGCGGGTCTGCAAAATCGCTACCGTCTACACAATTGATAGGGCGTACACAGTTATGCAGCAATACCCCATTGTCCTGGACGACCAGGCAATTCAGAAACTCATTGGAAAGCTCGACATCGGTGCGTTACTGGAGCGCATGTTCAAGTCTCTGGGCGAAGGCACTGCGACCCAGCCACCTCAGACATTAAGCCTGTTTCCTGCGGATGCCGGTGATTTCATCACCTATCTGGGTGTATTGGCTAATGAAAAAGTCTTCGGAGCCAAGCTCTCGCCCTATATCGTAAATGGCGGTAACTCGCTGGTTACTGCCTGGACCGTTCTCATGTCGGCAGAAACCGGAACGCCACTTCTTCTTTGCGACTCGAAAAGGTTGACGACGGAGCGCACTGCTGCAGCTACTGCGATCGCTGTAAATAAGCTTGCCCGTGAGGACGCCGCGACTTTGGCCATAATCGGGACTGGCGCAGTTGGACAAGCCCATCTGCGTTATGTCGAGGCCATCCGCGACTGGAAAGATGTGCGCCTTTACTCGCATCATGCCGCACAACAAGCAGACCTTCCCAGAAATCTGAATTCCGGCACCAGTGTCCGTATTGCGGCAAGTGCTGAAGACGCGATCAAGGACGCAGACGTTGTGCTTCTTTGCACATCATCGGGAACGCCCGTGATTGATGTTGCGCATCTTCGCAGGGACGCACTTGTGACTTCGATCAGCACAAATGTGGCAAACGCCCATGAAATTGACCCGAATGCATTGTCGGGATTTGATGTTTACTGCGACTATCGTGCGACCACGCCTCATTCCGCCGGCGAGATGAAGATCGCAACGTCCACTGGAGAATGGGGAGTGGACCGTATTCTCGGAGACCTCCCGGAGCTCCTGACTGGCAGGGCGCAAAAGCCGTCGTATGAACGGCCCGCATTCTTCAGGTCAATCGGACTGGGTCTTGAAGACATTGCAGCCGCGGTAGCTGTTTTGGCTGTTGTACGCGAACAATAGACATCTCCCGAATTTAGAAAGGCATACACATGAAAATCCGTGACTTTGGCGTCGAAATCTGGATGAACGCGTGGGAAAACAAGTGCGAGTGGAATCTTGCCGAAACTTGCGTCGAAAGTCTCACTGTTGCTGAGCTGCTAGAGATGGCCAGCAAAACAGATACCATCCTTTCGGAATTGCTTCCGCTGAAACTCACCTATGGAGCGATTGAAGGAAGCGACAGACTTCGGGACCTGGTTGCCGGCCTTTACGGAAAACAAAACCGGGAGAATGTTAGCATTACCCATGGTGCCATCGGTGCAAATGCACTTGTACATGAGACCCTGGTCGAACGTGGCGACAGGGTAATTTCGGTGCTGCCGACTTATCAGCAGCATTATTCGATCCCAGAAAGCTACGGTGCGGATATTCAGATTTTGAAACTTCGCGAGGAAAACGGATTCCTTCCGGAGCTGACGGAACTGAAAAAGCTCGCCACCCCGGGCACCAAGCTCATAGCCATCAACAATCCAAACAACCCAACGGGATCTTTGATGGATGAAGCTTTCCTTAAGGAGATCGTTGAGATTGCTCGCGATTGCGGCGCATGGATACTTTGTGACGAAGTTTACCGTGGTACCGATCAGACGGGCGATGGGATGACTGCTTCTATCGCTGATCTGTATGAAAAAGGTATCAGCACGGGCAGTATGTCGAAAACATACTCTTTGGCAGGCCTTCGTCTGGGCTGGATTGTTGCTCCGAAGGAACTGATCCACGCTGTTTCCATCCATCGTGACTATAATACGATCAGCGTGGGTATGTTGGATGACCACTTCGCGTCGATAGCACTGGAAAACCGCGATAAGATCCTGGCCCGCTCACATGAGATCACTCGTACGAATCTGGCAATTGTGGCGGAGTGGGTCGAGAGTGAGCCACTGATCACATGGGTGAAGCCGCAATCCGGCACTACCGCTCTACTCAGGTATGATCTGCCTCTGACGTCCGAAGAGTTTTGCATAAAGCTTCTTCAAAGCACCGGCGTGATGCTGACGCCGGGAAGCGCCATGGACATGGAAGGCTATCTGCGCATCGGTTACACCAATGGCTCAGAAATCCTCCGTTCAGGCCTAAAGCTGATTTCAGGCTTCCTGAGGGAACAGCAGGCAATCGCAGCCTAATCAACTCCAATCATGCAGTCAGGCGGGCATACAGTCCCCGGCTGACTGCTGTCGAGAAAAATAAAGGGGAAACTATGAAAATACTGATCAGTACCTTACTTCTGGGAGCTTCACTGACGAGTGCTGGAGCACAACAATTACACATCGGAACGAGTGCCGACTACCCGCCATGGGAATCCGTTGATGCAAGCGGCCAGATTGTCGGCTTCGATAAGGATGTTGGAGACGAAATCTGCAAACGCATCAGCGCCACATGTGAATGGCAAAACCAGGCATATGACGGGTTGCTCCCGGGTCTGCAGGTAGGCAAATTTGATCTCGTTATATCCGGTGTATCTATCAATGAGGAGCGCGCCCAACGCGTTGATTTTTCGGCAGCTTACGCAGATGCCCCAAATGCGATTGTCGTTGCAAGCGGGAGTGAAGCAGAACAGGCCAAAACTGCGCAAGATCTGGTTGGAAAGTTGGAAAAATCGGCGATTGGCGTCCAAACAGGCACGACCCATGAACAGGTAGTTCGCGCTCATTTTCCAGATGCTGACGTCAGGGTTTATGACCGTCCTGATCAGATTGCAGACGATCTGCTGGCCGGACGTATCGATGCGGGTCTTATGGAGCGCTCTGCCTGGGATCCTCTCGTGAAGGAGCGTGGTGACGGCAAACTGGTTTATGCAGGTCCGTTGCTTACTGGCGCTGACTTCCCGGAATTTGGAAGAGGTCAAGGCATAGCCCTAAAGAAAGGCAATAGCGAACTGCAGACAAAAGTCGATGCTGCCATTCAGGCAATGCTGAAAGATGGGACGATCGCATCGATCTCGCAAAAATGGTTCACTTACGATCTGTCGAAGAAGTGAGATGGGCAGGGGTGGCGCAACGCTCTGCCCCTCATTTTACGGATAAATTATGCGCAAACAATCTGAGTTGCTTCGGTCTGCGATCACCGATCTCGCGGAACTTGTAAAAATCCCTTCCGTCAGCGCGCGGGGTCAGGAACTGCAATCCTGTGCGCGCAAAGTCGAAGATCTTCTAAACGCTGCCGGCTTTAGAACGGAAATCTGCGCAGGCGATGTCGGCCCCTTCGTCGTTGCTGAAACCGGTGATGGTCCGTTCACGCTGGTAATATATAATCATTATGACGTTCAACCGGAGGATCCTGTCGAGCTCTGGACAAGTTCGCCCTATAGTCTCACAGAGCGAAACGGGCGACTATACGGAAGAGGCGTGGCAGATGATAAAGGCGAATTCATAAGTCGGTTGGCCGGTTGGCGCGAATATCGTCGCCATAATCCGGGATCCCTGCCTTACCGTCTCATCTGGATTGTTGACGGCGAAGAGGAGATTGGCAGCCCTTCCCTCGATAGCTTTCTTCAGCGCCGTTTTCCTGACTTGAAAGCAGACCTTTGCTGGTGGGAGTTTGGAGAGGTCGACAGCAGCGGTCATCCCATTGTTCTGATGGGCTTCAAAGGCGTTGCTGCTATTGAACTCGAATGCCGGACTGCACGCGCTGATCTTCACTCGAGCTTTGGTGCAATTTTCGATAATCCTCTCTGGCGAATTTCAGCTGCTCTGTCTTCAATGCGTGACGCGAACGGACGCGTTTTAATTGACGGCTTTTACGACACAATCCCTGTAGTTCCGCAAGATGTTGAGCAGTTGGTCGAAACGCCGCCATATACGCTCGACAGCTTGCAAGAAGCCACAGGCGGCAAGCGGCTTCTTGCCGGTACAAATGCATCGAATTTCTATCGTAATCTCAATCTTGAGCCATGTTTGAATATCAATGGCATTTCTGGAGGCTACGCCGGGGAGGGCGCTAAAACCGTATTGCCCGCCAGAGCCGTTGCAAAACTCGATTTCAGGCTTGTACCTAACCAGCATCCGTTACATGTCGTGGAACTGGTGAGACGGCACTTAGATAAACACGGCTTTGAGGATGTTGAAGTCAAGGTACTGGATGCTGAAGTTCAGGCTGTGCGGTGCGATCACAAACATTGGGCGGTTCAGGAGGGGATCCGTCTGCTTGAATTGCATTTCGGCAAGGCACCGATAGTTCAGCCCAGTTCTCCTGCTTCGGGGCTCGCTCATCCTTTCATCAGAAACATGGGGGCTACGCTATTTGGCGCCGGACTTACCCATCATGCAGCCATGCTTCATTCACCAGACGAGAACATCATCATCGCGCAGCTGGAGAAAATGATTCATTTCTCTAGCGATTTTTTCCAAAAGCTTGCCAGTCATTGCACTGGAGCACACCACAGCCTCGAAGAGGTGCAATAGGATGTCAGTTGTCTTCGCATACCTGCCTCAGCTTTTGCAGGGACTCGCGGTAACATTGATCGTCGCACTCGGGAGTTTCATTTGCGGGTTAGTTGTTGCCCTCATTCTCGCCCCTCTTGCGATATACGCGCCCGCACCTGTTCGGAAAATTATCAGTCTTTACGTCGGATTAATCCGAGGCCTGCCCGAACTCCTCGTTATCTTCCTTATATTTTACGGAGGAACAGTGCTTCTGACGAAAATCGCGGGACGTTACATCGAGGTAAACGCCATTACTGCAGGCATCGCGGCTCTATCGGTCGTTTGTGCTGCCTACCTAACTGAAATTCTCCGCGGCGCCCTTCTCAGCGTATCGAGTGGGCAGTGGGAGGCTGCGTTAGCGCTTGGGTTAAGGCGAGCGCGAGCTTTTCGCTTGGTTGCCCTGCCGCAGATGATGGCGCGGGCGCTTCCTGGACTTGGCAACCAATGGCTTGTCATTTTGAAGGAAAGTGCATTGGTATCCATCATCGGGCTTGAAGAACTCATGCGCAAATCAGTAGTCGCCGCCGGTGCTACGCGTGAACCGTTAGCGTTTTATCTCAGTGCAGCGGCTCTTTATATTGCCGTGACCGGGGTTTCAACGCTGTTACTCAAGGCTTATGCCTCCCGACTTGCGCCACAGACACGGTAGTATCATGTCATTCGATCTCTTTCTTCCAGCATTTAGGGCCATTCAGCATGGCATTTGGTTATCCCTGTTAATTACGGTTTCCGCTTTTGTGTTGGGTCAGATTTTTGCTTTGCCAATCGCGCTCGCGCTGACATCAACAAAGAAATGGCTGCGCTACCCGGCGACTACATATACATTCATGGTGCGAGGAAGCCCGCTGCTCGTCCAGCTCTTTATCGTTTACTATGGTCTTGGTCAGGTTGAGTTTATTCGGGAAAGCTTTCTTTGGCCCTTACTGAGAAGTGCTCTTTACTGTGCTATCATCACTATCGGTTTGAACTCGGCGGCGTACACCGCGGAAGTGATTGCCGGAGCCATACGCCAGCTACCGAACGGTCAAACGGAAGCAGCAAGCGCTTTGGGTCTGAGGAAATTTACAGCCCTTCGTAAAGTGATCTTTCCGCAAGTTTATAGGTCGATTTTACCTGCACTAGGCAATGAGCTCGTTCTGGTTATGAAGGGATCGACTTTGGCCAGTGCTGTCACGGTTATGGAGATGACAGGGGCTGCTCGAGTGTTTGTTGCAAAAACTTACGCACCCTTTGAAACGTTCCTGGTCGCGGGGGCCATCTATCTGATCATAGGCGCGGTTTTCGGCTCCATTGTACGTTCTGTTGAACTTCGGGTTGCAATCCCGGGACGATGATTCCAATTCGTTTTCGAAATAACTGACTATCTAGTAGGGGATTTTCATCATGTTGACCGCCGCGAAGCCTGCTGTTGAATTCGTTCCAGTTATACAGCTGCAGAGAATGAACAAATGGTATGGACAATTCCATGTCCTCAAGGACATTGACCTTCAAGTGACGCCGGGCGAACGTATCGTTGTTGCTGGCCCATCGGGCTCGGGCAAGTCGACAATGATCCGTTGCATCAACCGTCTGGAAGAACACCAGAAGGGCCAGATCATTGTTGATGGCATTGAACTCACCAACGATTTGAAGAAGATCGATGAAGTACGCCGCGAAGTCGGCATGGTGTTCCAGCATTTCAATCTCTTCCCGCATCTGACCATTTTGGAAAACTGCACCCTGGCACCGATTTGGGTACGCAAGATGCCAAAGAAGAAGGCGGAAGAAATCGCCATGCATTATCTGGCGCGCGTGAAAATTCCGGAACAGGCCAACAAATATCCGGGCCAGCTTTCAGGCGGCCAGCAGCAGCGTGTGGCGATTGCCCGTGCGCTTTGCATGAACCCGAAGGTCATGCTGTTCGACGAGCCGACCTCGGCGCTCGATCCGGAAATGGTCAAGGAAGTGCTGGATACGATGGTGAGTCTTGCCGATGAAGGCATGACCATGATCTGTGTGACGCACGAAATGGGCTTTGCGCGTCAGGTTGCCAATCGTGTGATCTTCATGGATCAGGGCCAGATCGTCGAACAGAATTCGCCTGCCGAGTTCTTCGACAATCCACAACATGAGCGCACCAAGCTGTTCCTGAGCCAGATTCTGCACTAATCCGGTTGAGTACCTTGCATTGAAAACACCCGCCAGTGTCCCTGACGAGTGTTATTGTTGACGAATTCTATTGTAGAATCTGACGTCATCAGTGTCCCGGAAGATTCTGACTGGTGGTCAACAACAGCGTGTTGCGGTGGCGCGCGCCCTTGTTTTCAATCCGCCTGTCATTTTGATGGACGAGCCACTGGGAGCGCTTGATAAGAAGTTGCGGGAAAACATGCAGCTTGAAATCAAACGTATTCAGGAGCGGCTGGGAGCAACGGTCATTTATGTGACGCATGATCAGGAAGAGGCACTTACAATGTCTGATCGTGTAGCGGTTATGCAAAATGGTCAGCTGGAGCAAATAGATACCCCAGAGGCACTTTATCGAAATCCTGTCAGCAGCTTTGTCGCAGATTTCATTGGTACAATGAATTTCTTGCCTGCGGTTAAGATCGGAAAAAAATTGGGCGCGGCTGTCCTGCGCATCGGAGAGCATACGGTGATCGACCTCCCCATCACCAGCCTCAATACTTCTCTTTCAAATCAAGACATCGATAGGAAGCTTACTCTGGCATTTCGGCCCGAGCATGTTTCGTTGGAACAAGGCGGTAATGCGGCATCGTCAGCGATCCAGGGAGAGATTGAAGCTGATATTTTCATGGGATCGACGAACACATACGTCGTGAAGCTTAATGATTGTCCTGACGCGCAAATACGCGTTCAAAGTGCTGCCAATACGGCTACAGCGTTCAAGCGCGGCGACCGCGTTTCACTGCGACTCAATAACCAGTCTGTCCATGCGTTCGCATCTCGCGAAAGGGACGCAGCATGACGGGTGTACAATCTAATTTGCAAGAAGAAGCGTTGTTTAACGAAGGCTCTTGGCTGACATCGCCCTCAGCGCGGACTTATTCAGGTGCCTCTTCCTGGCTCCTAACACTGCCGTTGATCGTTTGTCTAGCTGTAGGATTCATATATCCAATAGTCAGTTTGATAGGATTGAGCTTTTCGGAAGGTTTCCTTGCCACCTACGGGCGCATCTTTGCGGAGCCATTGTATCAAGTGTTTTATTCTCAACGGTTACAGTTGCGTTGATTGTAACTGTTGCAGGGGTTCTGCTCGGATATCCTATTGCATTTGCCATGGCGCGTCTGAACAAACGATGGGCATTTGTGGTAGCAGCTTGCGTTTTTATACCTTTGTGGACGTCGATATTAATCCGTTCGTATGCCTGGATTGTTCTTTTACAACGTAATGGTTTGGTCAACTCTTTACTTGAAACAACGGGAGTGACTGAGCAGCCGGTTAAGATGCTCTATACGCAAGGCGCAGTAATCCTTGCTATGACGCATGTCTTGCTTCCCTTCGTCATCCTGCCGATTTTCTCGGTCCTTCGGACCTTGCCTACAGACTATGTCCGAGCAGCAAGGAACCTTGGGGCAGGTGCGGTGGTAACATTTCTGAGAATTACTTTTCCGCTCAGCCTTCCGGGCGTGTTCGCCGGAGCAACGATCTGTTTCGTGTTGGCTTTGGGGTTCTATATCACGCCTGCTCTTGTCGGTGGCCCGGGCTCGATGTTGATGCCAACGTTAATCGGACAGCAAACGACCGTGGTTGTCGACTTGCCTTTTGCAGCCGCACTCTCAACCGTCCTTCTGGTCATGACATTGGTCTTCATAGCCCTACTCCGAAAAGCATTGTCCTTTCAAAAGGGGTTTAGCAATGTCCATTGATCAACCCTTCAATCGCTCTCTTCATGTCATCAGTAAAAGCTCGATAAGGACCGCATATAGCCGGGCTTTGGTGTTATTCGCGAAAGTTGTAGGAGGATGTCTAATTGCGGCCATCCTATTTTTTCTGATCCTTCCGACAATATTGGTTGTCCCAATGTCTCTTAGTCAGACGGATTACATTAAATTTCCTCCTGACGGATTCACGTTACGATGGTACTACGCCTATTTTACTGACCCAGATTGGATGTCTGCCACCTGGTTTAGCTTTCGCATTGCCCTTATGACAACGATCACTGCGACAATCATCGGGACAATGGCAGCGCTTGCTATTGTGAGAGGTAATTTGCCGTGGAAAAATGGCATCCAAGCGCTTTCGATAGGTCCGTTGATTGTACCTCATGTTGTGTTGGGAGTTGCTTTGTTTCTGGTGTTTGCGCCTTTGCAACTGACTGGCAGTTTCACGGGGTTTCTCATTGCTCACACGGTCCTCGCTGTTCCCTATGTGTTAATTACAGTTATGGCCTCGTTGCAGCGCTTTGATCCAGAGCTTGAACTTGCGGCGCTTAATTGTGGTGCCAATCGCTTTCAAACATTTTTCAAAATTGTTCTGCCAAATATTATGCCTGGTATCGCATCTGGCGGGGTATTCGCCTTTCTCGCTTCTTTTGATGAAGCGACAGTTGCTTTCTTCATTTCAGAGACCGGTGGCAAATCTATCGGACGAAAGATGTTTGAAGACATTGATTTTAACCTGACGCCCGTGATTGCTGCAGCCTCTACGTTCATGATTGTGATCGCACTGGTTCTTATGAGCATTGCTCATTTTATGACGCGCAGCATTCGTTCAAAATAGACTTTCTGTCATAGGGGAATACTTACAATGATGATTGATAGATATTTGTCCGCAGCGTGCGGAGGTGTAATCATTGGCTTGGCGGTTGGAATAGCAACTGACAATGCGCCGCCACCGAGCGTGTGGTAATCGCTTCCACAGGTGGGGCTTATGATAAGGCATTAAAAGAGGCTTGGTTCGATCCATTCACGAAAGAAACTGGGATTGAAGTCGTGACAGTGGTTGCTACTAATGCTGAAATGCGGGCCAAAGCTTCCGCTATGGTAAAAACGGGTAATGTATCTTGGGATCTTTACCTTGACGGCGAAATACAAGCAGCTTCTGAAGCCCATCAAGAATCCACTGAAGACTTGTCCGGCTTTTGCGAGCAATTCAAGGGCAAAGCTGGTCTCGTTGAGAACGCTTGTGGAAGAGGAGGCGCTTTACTTCAGTCAACTGCAACGCTTCTGGCATATCGATTAACTGAGGGGCCGCAACCACAAACTTGGGCAGATATGTGGGATGTTGAAAAATTTCCGGGTGGGCGTTCTTTTCCGAACTTCGACGATCCCTGGCGCGTGTTAGCAGCAGCTTTGCTTGCAGATGGTGTCAAAAAAGATGAGCTTTTCCCTCTGGACGTTGATCGTGCCTTTCGTAAACTCGACGAAATACGATCTGATGTAACGCTCTGGTGGAAGACGGGGGATCAAAGTGTGCAAGGTTTTAGAAATGAAGATTATGCACTGGGCCAGATTTGGCTTACTCGGGCAAAAGCTATGAAAAACGAAGGATTGCCGATCAGCTGGTCTTACAAAGCCTCCTTTTTAGTCGGTGATCGCATTGCCCTTGTGAAAGGAGCTCCCAATCGTAAAAACGCGGAAAAGCTGATCGAATTCTGGCTGAATTCGGCACAAGCGCGAGCACAGGCTTGTGAAAAGCTATCCTGCACACCGCCAAGTACTGATGCAATTGCGCTAATGTCTGATGAAGTTCGGCAAACGATGCCCAGCGCCAATGATCTTGAGGAAAACATAGTAATACCCGATGCGGATTGGATAAATAACAATTCGGCATCTTTGCTACAACAGTGGAACACTTGGGTAAGGCAATAAAAATATTATAATCATTTTTGCGGTTATAAAGCGTAATTTCCGATCACGACGATTAGCCCCGATCTGTCCGGCTGTTCCGGGTTGCAAGGGCAGATCGGGGCGAATGGTTTCGCTTTCTTGGCTTTCGCTTGAGACTATTGTATTGCGGCCGGTTCATTGGAACCCTGCCGCGATAGCGCCTTTTGTCGCCGCGCAATAACCGCAGGATCGTTTATAAAATCCGTGCGGCGCCCGGGTTTACCGCCGCCTGGCTTGTAACTGTTTTTGTCACTGTTGGTCTTCACGTTCGCTTCCACCGGTTGGTCCTGCTGCACTTTGATATAGGCCGAAACATCACTTAGCCGCTTGTTCTTTTTGATTGCTGCATGGGTCACACGCTGATCTTTGTTGAACACGCGGTAGGGTAGGGAATGCCCCTTCCAGCTTACATCCAACCGGCCATCCGCATAGGCGAAGGTCTCAACATAACGTCCAATGCGGCCACGCCTCACCTCGGTCTCTTCCAGCATGATCCACTGGCGCTCAAACGAAAATGTCAGCTGTGAACCCACATAGTGCTGCTCACGCTTGCATAGAATGTCCTGCAAGCGTCTAGGCGCAAAATTGAGCGACCGTAGCAGGTTTTCAGGCCGGGCAGGGATGATCGCAAAGCGCCTGTTATAATCCGCTATGAAGCGTGGTAAAAAGGCATTGTCGTCTCCATGTCGCTGCTCCCAGCAAGCCTTAATTCCCTGACCAGGCGATCCTGTAACCTTCGGTTCATCCGCTCAACACGACCCTTGGCCTGGCTCGAATTTGCACATAGAATCTCGATATTTAACTCACACAACGCCCGCCCGAATTGCGTCATGCCCTGTCCGCCTCTGGCATCTTTCTTCGCTACCCGAAACACCGAATGCTTATCGGAATAAAAGGCGACTGGTGCACCGTGTCGGTTGAGATAACGGCCGAGCGCCTCGAAATATGTAAAGGGTACATTCTATTTGGTTACTAGTTCCCGCAACATGACACTCATTGCCGCCCATGATCTCAGAATTTCCACATCACGGATAAATCCCTGATGACCGTTTTCTCATACCCGGTCGCGATCAACGTAATTTGTAAGACAACAAGATGGGGTTCAACTACCTGTCTCATCATTGGAGGCATCGAGGGTTTTTGATTCAGGCGAGCCTTTCTCCCGAAGATAAATCGAAAGAACGACCAGAACTGCCGTCGAGAGAAACTCAGACTGCCAGTTCTGAAAGGATTCAAACCAGAAACCGGCATTCGTAAGATAGGACAGGAAATTTTCAGCAGTATCTCCATGCCGTCTCGCTTCATCAGACGCCGCACGGAAGCTTGCTGACACGTGAAGGAGGAAGCTTGCGGTGAACATCGAAAATAGTACAATGCCGAGCGAATGGGCTGAAAAAAAGAGGTCCGCGGTTTATTCGATGGTTCTTTGTCGACTTCTTTAGGGTCTCGAGATTCAGCAGATCCCCTTTGGACAAGAAGCGCGGTCAAAACAACATAGACCCCCATCTGGAGGAATTCACTTTCCCAATTTTCAAATAGAGCAGACAGAAATTCACCACTAATCAGGTATGCCGCCAGTCCTATTGGTGTTTGATGGTGGCGAAGCAAATCCTGATTGTAATTCACATGGCCCAAAATAGTCATACCGATGAGTGTGAGCGAGAACATCCCCATAAGTGCGATCGTTAGGCTGTTGTCTCTAAAGAACGAACGCATCAGTGATCCTGTTGTGGCTGGTCTTGCCACATGTTGCTTTGTATTTACTATCAAGTCGCACTCGCTACTCGCTTTAACAAATTATTGTAAGCCAATAATTTCTCTGCTATTTGTTCTTAACGCCCTGCTCCCGACAGGCCTTGGCATCCTTACCTGGAGAACATTTTCTATTCTTTTCTATCCTTTTTTCGCGCTCGTGTTTTTGTTGGCGCAATTGTTTTTGTTCAGGGGCAGCCTCAGGTAGCACCCGCTTTGAGGGCGTAATCGTTGTCTCATTACCCGGCATCTCCGGTTCTTGACCGCCCGATTGCGGCGGAGCGCCAGATTCTTGTGCCTGCGCGGCTGTTACCATGAAAAACAACATGAGTGACAAGACTATAGGTTTCATTTTTCGCTTCCTTCGATTGTCCGACTAGCCCCTCTTGCCGAAGAGCCTGTTGGTTGGGCTAGCGCAACTAAAAGCACTTTCTCATAGGGTCTCAATGTCGACAGTTATTCTGTTGTATTTCTTTCCCGTTTCAGGAAAAAACAATCAGTTCATCCGAACCCTTTCAAATTGACCGGGTGCAATCTCTACGCTCGGAAACTCAAACTCTCAAAATGCGTCCGTAACCGAGCTCGCGTCGTTTCTTCTTCCGGAGTATCAGGCCAAATTCCCTGATCTCCACCATCGATATTAGCCTCGCTTCCAAAAATGCTATTCTAAGCTTAAAGCAGAACGAGGAGAACTTTTGCGAGCAATATACCATCCGCTCTTAAAAGGCGTGGCGGACACGATTGCGCGTCCGGTGCCCGGTCACGCCGCTATTTCTTCATCGTTGACGAGCGCTATAAGAAGATTACTTTTACTTGTCTGATTGCCATCATGGTTTTCTTCGTTCGCCATCGTATCACCTGCTTATCTGCCTGAACTGGCTCCAAACAAACATTTCGGGCAAAAGTTCCTCGAAAATTGGAGCCGTGAGGAGTTGCTCCTGTAGGCTATAAGTAACTGGAGAAATCTGATGAAGTGGAGACAGTTGACAATCAATGAAGAATAAAGCACTCGACGTCGATCTTGACTGGATCTGGTACGGATTTGCGACAAACCCGAGATCAGAGATCGCTTGAATCTCACAGGCTAAATTTATTAAGGTCGTAGCTGGCTGTTTGATTTTTCTTCTCAATTATCGAGTTCCCTCCACGCGGACTTAGGCCGCACTTGCCCACGTGAATTGGCTTCAAAATAAATCGCCTGGCTGATCTCAGCTGCCGGCACTGCGACATCGCCCTGCGGCTCGGTCCAATGTATCCGCGGTCAGTAAGATATGCCGTAACCGCGGCCAAGGCTTGAGGATGATCCTCGAGACGTCTGGCTGCAATCTCCGTACTAAATGCCCGCAGAATGGATTACGAGACTAATTATCAGGCCGAGTAAATCGACAACGATACGATTTTGCGCCCCTGCTATTGATATCCGCATTTAAAAAAACGGCACAATTCAACGAGATTCTCGTTGTCGTAGGTCATCCAGGTTCGTGTCGGGCGTTTCGTGTATGCGCAACCCAAATACTTCTCGCATTGTTGTTTCCACCAACATCGTGTGGCTTCATTTCTGGCAATTTACCCTAGGGAGGTCGATATGCCGTTTATTAACGAAGCGTGCCGCGTCTATGATACCATGGAAATCTACTCCATGCGAAGTTGCTGTCATGCTTGAAGGAACTGACTGCAGTTATTCTGGGTCCGAATTAGCATCATGTATTATCGTGCACCACGAGCGCGGTTAAGAGACCTTTCCCGCCTCAGCGAACTGTCGGCGGGCGGTCTATCAACGATATCAAAGTCGCCATCGTTTCGAGCCATATCCAGCCGCTTCTGATCCAGAGAAACCCTTTCAATATGTTTCGCATAAAAAAGCAAATCCTGAACAGAATATGTTAGCGAAACTCCTCCAGCTTTAAGAAGCAAATGCTCGATCTCACTTCTCGAGTAACGTCAATGCATTAAGTGGGTTATCAATCTCGTATTGCCAACGATTTTGCATCGCCCCCATATTGGGTGAAACAAGTCCTCAACGTCTCGAAACTATTTATATTTTGCTGAGTTAGGCGAGCCATAACAGGACGTGAATAAGCCTCGGAGTGGCTGCGAAGAACAGGAAAAGACCATGATAGAAAATGGATACAAACTTCGGAAAGCTGGCGATGGCACCTGGTCGGTGATTGATGCCTTCAAGGACAATCCGATCACCTTCGAAGGCAGGATCCAGATCGCATTGAGCGAAGGCGAGGCAAAACGGGTTCTCGATTGCCTCAACCGCCAGAATCTCGAACGTCACCCGGAAGACGGGAGTGGACGTTTACCGTAACCCCTGATCGCATCTGAAACATGAAGTGATCAAACCGGACTATCTTAAATAATCAGAAAGCGTATCGTTGATGTTTCTCAAAGGAGGATGAGATGCCGCTCTTCAACGAAGCGAGCCGCATTTACAAGCCGGAAGAAGTGAACTTCATGCGCAGCTGCTTTTCTAACGCCGCTATCATTCTTGAAGAAAGCGACAGAGAATATGCTGCGACTGACCTCTCGTCCGCAATCATTATGCTTTACCGGAACGGCCTGAGGGATATGAACTACATTTCGGAACTGGCATCGCGACTTGCACACAAGAGATATATGGAGCGTCACCTCGGTGCGCCCGTTGCCGCGAACCTGAATGTCCTGCCCAGCTCAAAGGCCCCCTCCTGACCTCCCAATCGATGTAGTCCAACGTCGCTTATTGATATGACCTAGTTTCTGTCACGCATTCTGCTCGGCATCTACAAACTTGTTAAAGCGGCTGTCGCCCGTGTCTTCGCAGAGGAAGGCGGGTTGCGATCATCAACGATGGCGAAGAAATCATCCCAATTGACCTCCTCCAGATTATGGTCTTATTCAGCGAATTCGATGCGCAGTATGCCGCCGCCGCTGCCAGTTTCCGCCATCGCAGGCCGTCTGTTGCGGTCTTCCGTCTACTGGCGGATTTGGTCGTGGTCGCGTGTGATCTGAGCCATGGTTCTAACCTTCCGCTTTAAATTTCTTGGCTTCTTTGAGCAGTTTTTGCCGATCCCTTCCAAAATGTTCGATCAACTGGCGAGCCTGCAGCGGAGAAATGTCCGAGTTCTCGGCCAGGAACTTGATGTCTTCATCGTCCGTCAATGGGGTGGTTGATTTCTCGTTCATGATTGATCCTCATTTCTGGTCTGCTGGCGGGTTCGCTGGATGGTCGCCGCCCATGCCGGTCTGTGGCCGGTCATTTTCTGCCGGCGGCTTGGTCTTTAGATGATCGGCAGAACCTCTGGCAGGAGGTGCCTGGATACCTGGCTTTTGCGTTAACGATACACCACCGGTCAGGCTCCACCCAAGGAAGAGAAGGAGCAGAACTGCCACTATGACTAAAGCGAAGCGCGGAAGATATCTGAGCGCTCGCGGCGAAACCTTGCGGCGCTCCTCCTGTTCTCTTTCTGATCGCTTGTTCATTGCCATACCCATGAGATCGCAAAATATCCGATGACAACCAAGGCAATGATGAACCACCAGATCATGTAGGCTGGACCTTCACGCATCTGCGCGGTCCCGTTTGCAGGATGTGCTTTCTCTCCAGAGGCCCACACACGCAGGCCAGATGCACGGCTGGACGCGTTGCTGTCATTTGTTCTTACCGGGGCTATTTCCCGTCGTAGTTCCTGTTCACCGGTAGATTGAGAACTGGCATCAGCCGCCGCAGGATGAAAGCCGAGAACTTTGTCGCCGGTCTCGCCTCGCTGGATCGCGCCTCTTGAGCGAGGGCCAGAGCTTTTATCTGGTGAAACTGTTTTTATCATTTAGGGCCTCTGAGTTCCAACCATCAGACGGTCCATTTGTTCCGCGGAATTTCATTGCTTCAACCTTGCCCTTTCCCACTCCGGCACTCAGCGTTCTTTTTCATTTAATGAAACAAACCGAGGTTTGAAAGGTTGGACCGCCATCTCAATAAACAGAGGTTTCCATGAAACACGATCCGAAAGCCGGCACTACAGATCAGAAGCTGAAATGGGAAGGTCCGCCGGAAAACAGGCCCCGTGGTTACGAGCCTCCCGACGACGATCCGGCAAAGAAACGCGATGCCGCTGGGCACAATCTTGCCGACCCGGATCGCAAGAACGTTGCTGATGCGCTGAGTGAACCCAAGCACACGAGGAGAAAGGGAGGTGGACAATGACTGTGTCTTCCCTTCCTCAGCTCAAAGCTATCGCGCTCAATGCCACCTTGAAGCGAAGTGCCGACCAGAATTTATCCTCGACCGACAGGATGCTACATTATCTCGATACGCATCTTGTTCCTTATGGCGTGCAAACGGAGCATGTGCGGCTGAGTGAATTCAACATCGAACCCGGTGTCACATCGCGCGAAAGCGAAGACGACGAATGGCCGGCACTCAGAACCAAAATCCTCGATGCGGATATTCTTATTTTCGGCACGCCGATCTGGCTCGGACAACCATCAAGCATCTGCAAGCGCGTGCTGGAACGTATGGATGCATTTCTTTCAGAGACCGATGATGCCAACCGAATGCCGTCTTACGGGCGTGTGGCCGTCGCGGCCGTGGTCGGCAACGAGGACGGCGCGCATTTCGTGTCATCCCAGCTCTATCAGGCGTTGAACGATGTGGGCTTCACCCTGCCTGCCAACGGCGTAATCTATTGGGTGGGCGAGGCGATGCAATCAACCAATTTCGTCGATCTGGAAGAAGTACCCGAAACAGTCGTTTCCGCTACCAAAATACTGGCTGCCAATTGCGTACATCTGGCACGATTGTTGAAGGTCGCTCCTTATCCCGGTTCAGAATAACAGGAGGGTGGCGCGCAAAGCATTGTCGGCTGACCCGGATTGACCGGCCCGGGTGATGGATGTTCTGGTATAGGAAGGGGCGGTATCTGTTCGGGTTCGTCGGGGCTGAACGGCACCTTATCTGGTTGCGGAATGGTCTCCGGCGGCTCAACCGGAATGCCTTCAGGTTCATTTTCGGGTATTTCTGGCGGGTCGGAAGGTGTCGCGAAACTCGCATATAGAGTGATCATCCACCATTCAGCGATATAGATTTTCATTGGTCTCTCCCTTGTCCAAAGCAGGTTAAGCCTGATATGGTTTGCCGTAAGCCTTGCGCAATTCTTCTTTGGCGGCTTCCAGCACTTGTTTGCGCGGTTCCGGCAAGTTTTTGCCAGCGCGGTTGATGTAGAAGGTCAGCATGGACATGGCCGAGCGAAACGGTTCCGCCTTGCGTTTGTGGCTCATACCAGCCGAGCGGTTCAGGGAAGCTGCGATTTCCTTCGGATCATCCTGCTCGAACACATGCGGTTCGATATCTAACGCGTCGCTGTGTTCGGTCACGTCGGCTGACCATTTCTCTGCCTGGACCATATCAAAACTCCTCTGTTGCAAGTTTCGATAACCGCCGAGGGCAGTTCATGTTCCCCTTTCACTGCTCTGCAGCCGTGACCCAGGATTACGCGCAGCTTCGCAAAGCTTCCTGCTCTTGTGGAACAAAGTGTCTGCCAGCTTGTTCGGGGCCATTGTTAATCACCGGGTCTTCGCAATGGAGAAAGTACAATGTTCAATACTGACCCTTCAAACTGCGGGTTGCTCTTTCTCAACAAAGATCGAGTCGGCTCTGGCGAACCGTCAAGGTGTGAAACACGGAACCTCAGGCACGCCCGATGCATGAGCAGTCCAACGCATTTTGACGAGCCCCAATGGCGCGCGCCCGAATGATCTTGAGCATCCCGGTCCGCGTGAAAAGAGACGCGAAAACAACGGTCGAGACTGATCAAACCCTCACAGGAGATGAAGATGCCTGCAAAATCCAAAGCACAGCAACAGGCTGCTGGCGCGGCTTTGGCTGCGAAGCGCGGCGATAAATCAAAAAGCGAGCTCCGTGGAGCATCCAGGGAAATGGCCAAGTCCATGAGCGAGAAAGAGCTCGAAAAAATGTCCTCTACCAAACAGAAGGGAAAGCCGGAGCACAAATCGTAGTCCTGACTGAACGAAAAGGAAATAACGATGATTATCCTGAAGTGGCTTGCCGTCGTCATGTTTGCCGTCGCATTGCCCGGGCTGGGAACCCTGTTCATCACATTGTGCAAGGGCGGCGTCTCTCCGGATAGTCCCAACCAGCCGTCCCGCTCCACGTCGCAGCCCTGACCGGACTAAGCTGACCGTCGCGATTTTTTTGCGCCAGTGCGAAACAAAATTATTGCTGGCGGGTTGGGTGCACCGTTGTCACAATTTTCAGTGGCACGACAAGAACAGTTCGAACCATAAGGAGGAGCCGGAAATGGCCAGCACCAAGCAACGTAATCTTGACGATCTATTCTACGATACGCTCAAGGACATTTATTATGCGGAGCGAAAGATTCTTAAAACGCTTCCCAAAATGTCCCGTGCAGCCATCGATGAAAAGCTCAAGAACGCGTTCGAAAAACACCGGGAACAGACCGAAGGACACGTGGAACGTCTGCAGCAATGCTTCGAGATTCTCGGTAAGCGAGCACAAGGCAAGACCTGTGATGCCATTGAAGGCATTATTGCTGAAGGTGAGGAAATCATCGAAGAGTTTGCGAATAGTCCCGCCCTCGACGCCGGTTTGATATCCTCTGCACAGGCGGTCGAACATTACGAAATCACGCGCTATGGCACATTGAAACGCTGGGCGGAAACCCTCGGCCACAATGATGTGGCGAAACTCCTCGACCAGACCCTACAGGAAGAAGGTCAGACCGATAAGGACCTGACGAAACTCGCCGAGTCCTCTGTCAATCTCCGTGCGCAAGCCGCCTGATCTCGTGCTTTTCAAGACCGGTAGCGAGGTGATGACATGGAAAGTGCCCTATTCCGGGGTGATCCTACGCGAAAAATTCGTGTCGTTTGCCAGTCTTCCGACAGTCCTCACAAAGTAGCCAGCGTGGAAGCGTTGGCTGCACGCCTATGTTCGTTGACCGGCAGGCACTTACTGCCCACCCTGCAAAGCTTTGACGAGAACAATGGAACGTTTTTCGTGCCGACTTTTGCTCTGGTCCGCCAGGATGGGCACCCCCAAATGAGCATTGAGAACCTCTACGGCGGCATCGTTCATCACGGTTTTATGGCAACGAAACTGGTTACCCATCCACACTGGCACGACGATGACAATTTGCCGGAAGGTTGGGCAGGAAACTTTGCAGCTTGGTTGCAGGGTTGTGTCCTGCCCGGCTTTTCGGTCTTTTCACATGGCCATGCACTGGATGCCGCTGGTACCCTGCTGAAAAAGCACAAGGTCCGGTTCAAAAATCCCTATGCGTCCGGCGGCAAAGACCAGATCGTCATAGAAACCGTTCGCGCCCTCGACGGATTTCTGGAAACTGTGTCTGATCGCGAAATTGCAAACGGGCTCGTCATCGAAGAGCATGTTGAAAACTCCACCACATATTCCGTCGGACTGGTCCAGATTGAAAACCACATTGGAAGCTATCTTGGCCGTCAATATACTTCTCAGGACAATGACGGGAGTGCGGTTTATGCGGGTAGCCGTTTGCGTATGGTGCGCGGCGGCTGGGACGCACTGCTTCGTCAACTCCACTCGCCCGTTGCGCACAGGATCGTTGAGAATGCCAGACGCTACGATGAAGCTGCCCGGCAACATCTTGGACTGGTTGCGTCGCGCAGAAACTACGATGTTCTTGTCGGGCCGATCACGGAAAATGGCGTCCGCTGCGGCGTGTTGGAACAGTCATGGCGTGTGGGAGGCGCTTCACCCGCCGAAATCCTTGCGATGGAAAAACTGATGCAGGACGAGAGCATTACCGCCGTGCAGGCCTTCCTGCGCGAGAGCCGCGAACAAGCGCCAACGTTCCGGGACGACGATTTCATCGTCTATTCCGGTGAGGACGATTTCGGACAGCCCCTGCATAAATATGCGCGAATTGAGAAAATCTATCATGATCCGTAACCTCACCGCTGTCAGCGTCGACCAGTACGAACTGGCCGCGACTGTCATCTCTCCAGATACCACCATCCCCGGACGTTCTGTTTTTGCACGGTTGGGCCGGTAGCCAGGGACGCGATATCGAATGAGCAAATACGATATCCTCGCTCGGTTGTGTTTGTCTTACCTTCGACCTGCGCGGTCACGGGGAATTGCTGTCCAGCAACAAAACCGTAACGTGCGGTGAAAATCTTGACGATGCCATCGCTGCATATGACCGGCTGGCCACTGACCGAGTTTCGGCCCGTCCGCTGGCTGGTATTTAGAGCCCCGGCACTTTATCGTGACCAGCTTTGGCAAGTCCCTAAAGCAAGGCTCGACCACAGTGACCTGCAATCATATCGTTCGACACTCGTAAATTTTGATGTCAACCGCGCACTTCGACAGGCCCGAGAATTTCATGGCGATGTACTGCTGGTCGAGTGCGAGCACGATATCATCGTCCCCCACCCGACGGTCGCGAGTTATCAAACTGCCTTCATCAATTCTCAATCGTTGACGTTCAGATGTTAGGTGGTGCGGATCACGCACTTACCGAAGGCCTTCATCGAAAGGCCTACAATCAGCTTTTGGCCCGCTGGATCAAAGAGATGGTTCTCGGTGCACGCTAACGGAACATTGTACCGGTTCGTTGGTTTGGACAGTCCCCCAGAAACAAGGGAGCCAACGATGAAACGGTCTACTCAATATCTCGCAGGGGCAGCGTTTCTGCTGCTCATACCAGCGGCGTTCGCCCAAACCACCCCTACTGAAGAGCCTCAAACTCCCGCAGTCACCACGCCCGGAGAGAAAAATCCGAAGGCGCCGGTACCGGGGCAAAACAGTTTTACCGAGGATCAGGCAAAGGAACGCCTGACCGAAGAGGGTTTCACCAACATCATGAATCTACAGCTCGGTGAAGATGGCGTTTGGCGCGCCGATGCTGCGCGCGACGGTCAGCCCGTCAAGGTTCTTCTCGATTTTCAAGGAAACATCACCACGCAGTGACCGGCTGAGATCGGAAACCGAAACAGGAGATGAAAATGGCTTACATCACAGCTCTATTCGACAACCACGACGAAGCGGTCGACGCTGTTCGCGCGCTTGAAGAAGCAAGGATCCCCGCCGAGAATATCAGTTTGATCTCGAATAACACAGAGGGCCGATATGCAGGCGAAGCTCTAAAGGACCAACAGAGTACCGTCACAGGCGCAGAAACTGGTGCCGGTCTCGGTGCAGTTGCTGGTGGGGGCGCAGGATTGTTGACCGGGCTGGGCCTGCTTTCCATCCCAGGCGTCGGCCCGGTCGTGGCCGGTGGTTGGCTGACCGCCACGCTTGTCGGGCTCATCGGTGGCGCTACGGCTGGCGGTGTCGCCGGTGGTATTGTGGGTGCACTTGTTGAAACCGGCGTACCGGAAGAAGAGGCGCAGGCCTATAGCGAAGCCATTCGTCGGGGCAGCACTCTGGTTGCCGTTCGTTGCGATGAGACAGAGCGAGAGAAGGTCGAAGCTATTCTCGATGACTGGGCACGGGTCAATATCGGTCAAAGACGCGATGCTTATATCGAAGAAGGATGGGAGCATTTCAATGCGTCGGACGATCCCTACACTGCAGACGAAATTGAACGTGAACGCCAGCGCTGGGGCTAGGTGGATTGATAGATGAAAGAGGTAGATCCACGCAATGCCCGACAGGGTTTGAATGGACGGCGTATTCTCACAATACTCATTTGCAGCCTCATACTGGCGATGATTGTCTGGGGCGCAGTTGAATTTTATGGAAAAATGCGTCCCGGTCGCGGTTTCATGGATGACAATAGCAAGCCGCCCGTATCCACGGAATCCCAGACGCCGCCTTCGGCCTCAGGTCAGCAATAACAGCCCGGCAATCACGCGTCCCCAACATAGCCTTGAACAAGTCTGCGTGGAAGCGCGGACTTGTCGACGTTGCTAACACTATCGAAATACAACAGAGACTGTTTCAGCGAAGGGCCTGCCTCAACGAAATCGGTATTAAACGCGAGCGATGCTACATCACCGATGCGGTAAAACATTTTCGGCACACCCACCACGGCAAAAGACGCCTTCACCAACGTTCTTCAACCCGCAATATCTAAGCTTGTCGCCGGTGGCTTCAGCCGTAAACTGAGTTTCAACGCGAGTGCTCGATGTTTCTCAAGGAGTTGACCAAAGTCGCGGAGTTCGAACGCGCCGCCGAAACGTGAAGTTTATTACAGTCCTTTTACCGGAACATCATTCATTCTCTCTGGTTAGGTTGATGTCACGCGCGACAAATTCCACTCCCAACAATCAATGGTCTGAAACCACTGAAAGGAAAGAGAATGGCACAGAACCACACGCAAGGTGGCACACACGAACAACACGTGAAAGCCGGCCAGCAGAGCCACAAGAAAGATGGCAAGCATGCAAGCAGCGGAGGCGGCGACAAGCAACAGCAGACCTCTTCGCGTGGGGGAACCCATGAACAGCATGTAAAGGCAGGCCAACAGAGCCATAAGAATTCGTAATTCAAAGGGGCGGCCTTGTGCCGCCCCACCCTCAAACCGGACTTTTGTTCGGAAAGGCTAAGACGATGTCTTTCAAGCCAAATCCAGACTACATGCTGGAGCCGGAGCATCTCGTTGAGATGATACCGGCTTTGCGCGCGTTTTCCCGTACATTTTACCGTCAGAAAGAAGATGCTGAGGATCTTGTTCAGGAAACATTGATGAAAGCGCTGGCCAATCGGGAAAAATACATTCCCTATTCCCCGCTGAAATCGTGGCTTCTTACAATTATGCGCAACACGTTCTGCACGCGTATTCGTATTCAAAAACGTGAGGCACCGGGCGCAAGCGAGTGCGTTTCAGCCATAGTTTCGGTCAAAGCTTCACAAGAGCTGACGCTCGAGGCACACGACGTGCAAACAGCAATTGAAACTTTGCCTCACACATATCGCCGCGTTCTGGCTCTAGTGGTGCTGGAAGGTAAAAGTTATGAACGCACAGCTAAGCTTTGCGATTGCTCGATCGGAACGGTGAAAAGCCGCCTGCACCGCGCCCGCCATAAACTTCACGACATCGTGGACGGAGTCTAGATGGCGTTATCCAGGCATCGGCTCCCGCGAAATCGTGTTGTGGTTCATGATATGAAATCAGCACGAGACATCTTGCCATTTGATTTCAGACATGGCCAACTGCTTGTAATGATTAGATCAAACGATGATACTATGCGTTTATTCTCAGGAAAACGTATTTTGGTTTTTGAGGATGGTTTTCTGCTTTCAGAGGAAGCAAGAGCCCGTCTGGCGAAGGCTGGCACTATCGTGCTCGGTCCCGTAAGCACTGCCAATCAGGCGCTGGATTATGTGAAAAATAAAGCAGTCGATGCCGTTATTATGGATGTCGCTCTGGAGCCGGAAGCGGTGCTTCCGCTCATCGCGGAACTGGAACAGAGCGCCATACCGTTCATATTCGCACTTTCGGATAATCCAAGACTGGACAGCCAGCGTTATGCCGGATTTGTGCTCAGCGCTCGTCATAAGGACCTTTTCACGATAGCGGAAGCACTGTTCCTGCCCCGTAACACGGAACAATAGCAGGCCGATATCGAGAATTTGTTGTTTTTTATTGTGAAGCTTTGGAACGCTGGGAACATGCCGGGCATTTCGCCGTTAGGCAACGGGCGAAAAACAAGGATAAGCCAAAATGGAAAGCCAATATCCCAAGCCACCGTTCGAAACACAACACCAATTAATGCCTGGCATAACGGCAAAGATGAATCCAAAACCGGATCACGGGGAAACCTCCTATAAAGGCTCGAGAAAACTGATAGGGATGAAGGCAGTCATCACCGGAGGAGACAGCGGTATTGGTCGTGCGGTTGCGATTGCATTTGCACGGGAAGGCGCGGATATCCTGATTGCTTATCTGGAAGAGGATGACGACGCACTGGAAACTAAAGCGCTTATCGAGAAAGACGGTCGAAAAGCCGTTTTGGTGAAATGCGATATCCAGCAAGCCCAAACTTGTCGAGACCTGATTGATCGTGCAGTAAGCGAACTGGGCGGCATTGATATTCTGGTGAACAACGCGGCTCATCAGGCAAGTTTCTCCGAACTCGATGATATTAGCGACGAAGAATGGGAGCTGACATTTCGCGTCAATATTCATGCGATGTTTTTTCTGACAAAAGCAGCGCTTCCTCATATGAACCCCGGCGCAACCATCATCAATACGGCTTCCATCAATTCGGATATGCCGAATCCAACCCTTTTGGCCTATGCGACGACAAAGGGAGCGATCCAAAATTTCACCGCTGGCCTGGCCCAGCTTCTTGCGGAAAAGGGAATCCGCGCCAATGCGGTCGCGCCCGGCCCGGTTTGGACCCCACTCATACCGTCGACCCTTCCTGAGGACGCGGTACGGAATTTTGGCAAACAGACGCCAATGAAAAGACCGGCCCAACCAGCAGAGCTTGCTTCCGCGTATGTCATGCTGGCCGACCCGCTATCAAGTTACACTTCGGGTGCGACCATCGCTGTTACCGGCGGCAGGCCAATTCTTTGAGGAAAGCGCCCGCACTGAGCGAGCGTTTAGTTGGAAGGATTGGTCTGCAAAGAATGTGGCGGTGGTTGCGTGCCTGCGTGGTCGTCGGTGGCTTGATAGAGAAGAGAGCCAACTACCAGAAACAAAATCACGCCGATGATCAATGGAAGAAACGTTTTCATTTGTCTGGTACCCGCTGTATGTAATGCCGGTCCTCCTCATTATCGTCGTTTTTCAAGTGGTTTATTTCCTTTTTCGCCTTCACCTTTTCGAACGCTCTTTCGGACGGTTTCGATGAATTTTTAAGGTGTTTCGACACTTGGGTCGCGATTTGGTCAGCCATGTCGTTCTCCTTTTCTCATTTGCTCCTAACCGACATGGCAGTCCGCTGTTCCCGACAAAGGAGATTATTTGTTCTCATCAGTGCAAAGCGATGCAATCAGACTTATCAATTGCGGCTCTTCCACCAACAGACCTGCTTCTTCAGGTGAAAGCCACTTGCGCTGACGCTGCTTGTATTCCCGCCATTGCGCCTTTTCATGTTGAACATGCGAGGGATAGACGCTCACCTTGATCGGAATGAACACTCTCTTCAGACGCTTCCAATAAAGATAGTGGCCTATCGTGCAGCGGGCGAACTTTCCTTCAATTCCGGCTTCTTCCTGGGCCTCAGTGCGCGCAGCCTCTGCCAAACTACGCTTTTTCATTGGCCAGCCTTTCGGTAAATTTCGGTCACTGGAATACGTTTCGCAAATTCCCGAAACCCGTCAGTCTGCTTGCGGTCAGAGAGAGGTTAGAAGCGGCGGCCAGTGTCGCAAAAGTTCATCAAGTAAGTCGGACTTTTACACCCGGTTATTGCGACAGAAATTCCCGCGAGAAATCAAAGTCAGCGCGCCCTGATGCAAAACGGAGGATTTTAAAGACAAATTAGCCGCATACCGAACGGAGTCCGGTGATCGAACGGGCGACAAAAATTCCATCAAATGCCGGGACCACACACCTAATTTTGCGGCGAACGGAGTAGGCAGAACTCTTCGCCCCGGAAGCGAAGTGCAATATAGCTACATTGGTTCATATGATCGATCAGACAGGATTGCTCTGGTGCTGCCATTTCTTCCATCGTGCAACGCTCTTGCGCACATACCTTACTATAAATCTGACCGGTGGGAACATACGCGACGAAAAGCGAGGTCTTCGGTCCCTTCGGGTTGAGGGTTTCATATGCGGCTGTTAACCTCTCGAAAGCCGCAACATCTTCCCCCACAGGGTCACGGTCGATCCCCATCTCGCCAACCTCGCCGACCATTTTCATGTAGCGCAGATGTTCTGATTGAGAACAAACTAGTCGATCAGCCTTCGCGGGGACAGAATACGCCAAGACAATGGTGCTGAGGATAACCGCCAACTTCCGCATCATTTCGCGTTCCGTCTGTGCTTGAGGGCCGTATAAACTTTTTGGTTTTGCTATCAATTTCCTGTCTTTCTTGGCGCATCAATCCCCAAAATCTGCGACAACTCCAGTCATCTTAGCGCCCGCTTCAAAGAAAGTCATTCATAACGATGAACGACCGCTATGTAGCTCGAAACCTGACCAGGGAAGACCTTTAAGCTGGCCGAAAATGGTGAGGCGGACAGGTATGGAGGGAGAGGGGGGGAGACAAATTTCGTGGCGGTTTGTGATGGTCGGAGAGAGGCTCCGGCCAGGCCGCCACGGAGAAATGACATGGCACAGGCCAATCAGAAAATATCGCTCAACACGGGACGGGAAATCCCCTTTAATAAACTGGTTCTCAGCCTGCAAAACGTCCGCAAGACCGAGGCGGGCGTCTCGATTGAAGAACTGGCGGACGACATTGCCAACCGCGGGCTTTTGACTAGCCTTAACGTGCGTGCGGAACTTGACGCTGATGGCAAGGAGACCGGCATCTATCGCATTCCAGCAGGCGGACGCCGTTACCGCGCTCTGGAATTACTGGTCAGTCAGAAGAAGCTCTCGAAGACGGTAGGCATTCCCTGCATTGTCAGCAGTGGTGAAACTCTTGAGGTAGAAGACTCTCTTGCCGAAAACTTCAACCGCGTTGAGCTTCACCCGCTCGATGAGTTTCGGGCAATTCTGGATTTACGCGAACAGGGACTGGATGAAGAAGAAATCGCCGCCCGTTTTCATATGTCTGTTGCAACGGTGAAGCAGCGACTGCGGCTGGCGTCAGTTTCGTCCCGGCTTCTGGAACTTTATGCCAATGACGAAATGAAGCTTGGCCAGATCATGGCGTTTTTGATCACCAATGATCATGCGCGTCAGGAGCAGGTCTGGGACACGGTCTCGCGATCTCATAATCAGGAGCCGTATTATATTCGGCGATTGCTAACGGAAACTGCGGTTCGAGCAACGGACCGCAGAACGCTTTATGTCGGGGTTGACGCCTATGAGGTTGCTGGCGGTGTCACGATGCGTGATCTCTTTCAGCAGGATGAAGGTGGCTGGCTTCAGGATCCGGCATTATTGGAACAGCTCGTATTCGAAAAGCTGAAAATTGACGCTGAAGCGTTAAAGACGGCGGAAGGCTGGAAATGGGTGGATGCCGGTATCGACTTTCCATATGGCCACACGTCCGGCCTGCGGCGGTTTTATGGGCGCCAGCCCGAAATGACGGAAGACGAGCTTACCCGTTTTGATCAGTTAAAAGCCGAATATGATCGGCTTGATGCGGAATACGCACAAGCAGAAGAATATTCTCAAGCAACCGAAACCCGCCTGGAAGAGCTTGGCCTTGAACTTGATGCTCTCAACGACCGGCCTTACCTGTTCGACCCGGCAGAAGTCGCATATGGCGGGGCCTTCATCTCCATTGATGTGAATGGCGAACTGAAAATTGAACGTGGATTTGTTCGCCCGGAAGATGAACCTGTCGCAGAGAATGACGGTGCCAGAACTGATGATCCCGATAATGCCGGAGACGGTGATGACGATAACGCAATGTCATCGACCCATCGTGGTATTACGGTCAACGTTCAGCCTGCCGGTGGTGATGAGTTGGATGAAGAAGATGAGCAGATCCGCCCGCTTTCCGAGCGACTTATCGAAGACCTGACCGCAGAACGCACGGTTGCCCTTCGCAATGCGCTGGCCAACAACCCCCTTGTGGCCTTTATTGCCGCCTTGCATGCCTTCGTTCTCAGGGCTTTTTACCGTTCTAGTGCGGATAGCTGTCTTGAGGTCGCCATGCAAAACACGACGTTCGGTCAGACATCCGGTATCGGTGAGACAGTCTGGGTCAAGGAGATCGAACAGCGGCAGGAGGCCTGGGGGCAGGACCTGCCTGAGAATGCCGAAGAACTCTGGGATTATCTGGTTGCCCTTGATGATGCGAGCCGCATGGCGCTGTTTGCCCATTGTGTCTCCTTGTCGCTGAATGCCAGCATTCAGTCATGGAACCGCCGGGCACGAGAGAACGCACATGCCATTGTGCTGGCCAATTCTCTGGGCTTTAGGATGGTTGATGCAGGCTGGGTTCCGACGGCCGACAACTACCTTGGCAGAGTGACAAAAGCTCATATCCTTCAGGCAGTTCGTGACGCGAAAGGTGAACGGTCTGCGCAACTCATTGACCACCTGAAGAAAGCGGATATGTCTCGTGAAGCTGCCCGATTGCTTGAAGGCAGTGGCTGGCTCCCGGAAGTGCTGCGGTTTCCATTGGATGAACTGGCAATGGATACCGGTGACGACAAAGCAGCAAGCACTGTCGTTGACGATAACGCGTCTGACGATGCGGCTCTCGAACTGCCCGCATTTTTGATGGATGACACGCAGTCCAGTGATGGAACGCTGGAGACAGCCGAATAGCAATCTCCCATCAACTATCCGCATCCCAACCAAGGTCCGGTGCATAGTCGGGCTTTGTTTTATCCAACGTAGCCAGCCTGGATTGGAGGTTCCAGGTCTGTGTGGAGGAGAAATTGGGCCGGGGAAGGGGGATCGGGCGATTGCGAGAGGATATCGCCCGGCTTGAACCAATTTCCTCTCTGGAGAAAGACCAATGACCGTTTATGAGCTTGTGCGCCCAGATGCTTCCGTCGTTTCCGATGCGCGTCGTGCGCAATTTCTGCCCGGCCTGTTTGGACATTCATTCCTGATTATCGCAGAAAGCACTGTCTACAATATCATGCAGCGGCTCAGCCCACTCGATTATAATGGCGGCTTTTGGGATTTCTACGAGCACGAGGGTCAGCCGCTTTACATGGCGCCTAAATCCGAGAACCGTTTTCGGATCACTGGCGATATGACCGGGTTTCAGGGGGAAATATCGGCCGATGCTGCCGGTATCATCGCAACATTGTTTGCCTTTTCCCATCTGTTGTTTCGCTATCAATCCGATCAGCTCTGTGATGGCTATAGCCGTCTCTATGCCTATGCCGCCTATCATCCGGAAGCCGCAGAGATTTTTCAGGCAATAGACTGAAACTTCAGCCTGCGTCGGTTTTATCGACGTCGGTAACACCCAGCCCATTCACCTCATCAGCCCGGTTGTCGCGCATGACGACCGGGTTTGTCTGTTTCAGGAGATGATTATGAACAGCATGATTCCCAGCCCATCGCCGGTCCCCCCGGTTTTAAAGTCGACATTTCCAGAGGGGAACGGATCGGGCGTGTCTCGTCTGAATGGTTTTCACGCCCCGATGACGAGTGTTATCTCTCGCTTTCCGATCTTTATCGCGCGATCAGTGCACGCACTGAGAATGCTCGTGTGCGAACTGTTGAAAGTTCTGAAATCCGTGTTGATGCGGCTCGCGACAATGCTGAACGCTTGTCGCTGATTGTACCAGGCAATCGGAATCCGATTGCACCGACACATTGGAGCTACGGTCAACTTTGCAATTTGGTCGGGGTGCCCGCAAGCTATATGCGACAACTACCAGCACCGCTGGCAGCGATCAATCTTCAGCACGGTCTTCTTAACCATAGTGCGGAAATGGTCAAAACGCTTGAGATGGATGATGGCCGCATCCAATTACGAGCTGTAACTGGACTGCAATACGGTCGGATCTGGGATAAGGATTTGATCGAGGCGATCATGAATATTGCAGGCAACGGTACCGGAGAAACCCGCTGGAAAATCCCCGGCGTGCTGGACTGGTCGACCATGACCCAGAATCCCTTTGTCGATGTCACCAAGGATACCACAACGCTTTACGCCAGCGACCGCGATGTTTTCGTGTTTCTCTGTGACGATACCCATCCGATTGAAGCGGGTCGTCTGCCAAACGGTGAACCTGATTTGTATTTCCGTGGCTTTTATGCCTGGAACAGCGAGGTCGGATCGAAAACCCTTGGAATTGCGAGCTTTTATCTTCGAGCCGTCTGCTGCAATCGAAATTTGTGGGGCTGCGAGAATTTTGAAGAAATCACTATCCGGCATTCAAAATTCGCGGCCAGGCGTTTTGCTCAAGAAGTGGCTCCCGCACTGAGCCGTTTTGCCAACTCCTCGCCGACGTCTTTCATCGCGGGAATCCGTGCGGCTCGTGAACGCGTTGTTGCGCGCAATGACGAGGATCGCATTGATTTTCTGCGCAAGCGTGGGTTTTCGAAGGCCGAGACCGGCAAAATCATCGAAACGGTGTTCCAGGAAGAAGGCCGCCCTGCAGAGACAATATTCGATTTTGTGCAAGGCATTACCGCACTCGCACGCGGAAAAGCCCATCAGGACGCGCGTCTCGAACTGGAAGGCAAGGCGCGAAAACTGCTTGAAAGTGCGGGCTGATCGCATTGGCTATCATCCGCAATTTGACCTCAATCCTATCACCCGGCCACTCTGTCGGGTTTTCTATATTCTCAAGCGAGATCAATTTCACTTTCAAGATCAATAATCTCTCGCAGATGCAGGCCGGATGAACGCGTACAGCCATGAATCGGCCATTTACGGCATAACTAAGCATCTTCACGCGCATCTGAACACCTTGCCTTTGGCCGGCGGGTAGCCGACAAAAATGGTTGAAAATAGTCAGAACGTGTTTCTTCTCAATTGGCAACAAGGGGCCGGGAACAGACTGTCCGATTTTGCCGGCCATGCATAAAATAGCCGCCATAGAGCGTGACCCACCCCCAAGACCGTTTGCGACCTCATTACAGTCGAAACGGCGGCGTTGCCGCTTCGCCAAAATAGACGTTCGTGTGAGCATGGATGAGGGTTACTTCGCGCCTAGAAACGGGCAAACGAGAAGATTGTCATGCGAATGCTACATACTGAAGTTAGGCCACGTTTATGAGACCCCCTATAGTCCTTCAGTCGCACGACCCAAACTGGGCCGCTTTATTCGAAGCGGAGCGGCTTGCGATGAGAAGCGTAGATCAAGATGGTTCAGGGCAATCCACCACGTCGGCAGCACCTCCATCCCCGGCATTGTCGCAAAGTCGATCATCGACATATTAGTTGCTTTGAAACGAGACGAAGACGGACTGGTATGCGCGGAAGCGATGCGGGGTTTGGGATATGAGTATCGCGGAGACGGTGGCATTCCTGGCCGCCATTATTATCGAAAGGGAGATCCGCATACCCATCATGTGCATATGTGGGTCGAAAGTAACCCCGAATTTGGGAGACATCTGCGCTTTCGCGATTATCTCAGTTCTCATCCAAAAGAAGCGCAAGCATACGAGACACTGAAGCGAGAACTCGCCGAACGCTTCGTATGGGACACCTTTTCGTACGCCACTGCAAAAAACGAATTCTGTCAGCGAATTGATCGTCTGGCGCGGTGTCAAGGCTAAATCAGAGTTAAGCGCGATGGCTGTTCTGGGTCAGAGTTGCCAAGCCAACGTGCAATTGATTGTCCGCTTGTGAAGGTTGTTCTCCAAATGCGGCCTTTCAGCTTTCCACCTCACAACCATCTTTGGAACGTGTGTGGCCGCCGTTGGCAGTTCCCGACCCCATTGCGGTCGCTTCGGGTTCGCTGATGTATTCCTGAAAGCAGACGGTCGACGGTGTTCCTTAGACTGCCTCTAGCTCGATATACCAGCCTTGCCTATTCTTGCCGTTCTAATCGGTTGCAGCGTGGGTACTCATCTTCTATGCCTCATCCAGAGGCCTACTTAATGGTGCGCGATCGCCTCAAGCCCTCCAATAGCGAAACGGTAGAGATGTTCGACAAGATCTTCACGTGGCATACGATGGATCTCATCCGCAAAGGGGGTGACACGTGGTCCGATGACGAGAAGCACTGCGCAGGGAGCCATGACGCTGACCAGACAGCGAAGCAGGGCAGGATCTCCCGCAGGGACTGCGGTAATTTCGCTGAGGATTGATAAAACGAACGGCAGCTTCTCCGGAATGACCGTTTTCTGGAGTGACTGTAAATGGGATGTTGGAGAGAGAATCTCACGACTGAGAACGGTAGCGTGCCAACCTTGGTCGACGAGTGCACTCGCCACCAGACCTTCAATCAGTTTTCTCAGCTTCTCGCGGGCCGATAGATTGGTTGAAGCGAGTTGTTCAAGACTGTCGACGCTCACAAGCCGGTGATGCGCTTCCATCAGCACGGCCTGATAAAGCCCGTCGCGACTTTTGAAGTGATAGTTGATAGAAGCCAGATCCACTTCCGCACGCGCGGCAATCATCTTGTTTGTCGTTTCGGCGAAGCCGGACGATGCGAACAGTTCTCCGGCCACCTCCAGGATGCGGTTGTAGGTTACGCCACCATCGGCGCGTTGCGTGCGTTGTTTTTTTCTCACGGCGTCAAATCAATCATCAAAGTTGTTCTGTTTTCTTCTTGTATTGTAGCCGGTATCCATCATCGCGATCCGGCAATAATTCTGGCTGTTCCTTCAAACGGCGATGACAGGATGCGCCCGGTGGTGTCGAGCAAAAAGACACCAGCATGTCGAACACCGCCAATTGATCTATCTCGCCGTGCGGCTGTGGCATAGCGTGATGCGAACACGACGAAACGATCATGATTGAAGACGTCGCTTGAGGGTAAGGTCGAGATGTCAATGATCTGTGCACCGCTCTGGCGGGCGATCTCCTGTATTTGCGGGTCATCGGCGCTGGCCAGACCGAGGCGCGGCTTGCCTCCCGCCAGCCTGCTCGACACGGCAAGAGCGCGATCGTCCTTCGAAACCAGCACGGTCAGCGGCGGGGACAACCGTCCGACAACAGCCGTCTGTTTGCGGAAGACATCGATGTCGATGTCAGGTGAAGCCAGTCCGACCTGAAGGCGTGCGATGACGTCATTGCGACCTTCCAAACGAAGCTGCCGAAGTGCCTCCATCACCAGCCATCCGCCCATGCTGTGACCGACGACGGCGATCCGACCGCTCGGGTGCGAGCGACTCAGCATGATCAGCAGGCGAACGAGATCGTCGCGCGCATAGGTGGCCGCATCCCGATCAGCGACATAGCCGCGGAAATCTCCCATTGAAGGCCAGGAGAAGAGGACGGGCACAACCCGCGCGTCGGCGCTCAGCTGGGCAAGTCTGAACACCGCTTCTTGATAGCTGGAGTTGTAGCCATGGATGAATACGGCGATCATCTCATCGGCTTTGCGCATGCGGCCGACAGACTGTTCGAAGGTCGCTTTATCGAGTTGCCTCCGTCCTGTCGTGATAAAATCTTTTGACGGATCGCTGTTCCGCGAAAGGGCCGCGACACCGTCCTTGCCGCGAGGCGTCGTCCCGACCGGCTGCATCGTGAACTGTTCATAGGTGATGTTTCCGCGCCCGTCACCAAGGACGGATGGCTTCGCCTCTGTCGGAGATCGGTCGGTCGCAGCAAAGACTATAATGCTTTTGGCCCCCTGTTGATTGTTCGCGACAGGATCGAGCGTTTGAGGATCAGGTCGAGCAGAGCATCCGACGAGCGCCGCCATAAGGATCAGGATCGTTCGTTTGCGACAGAATCGGCTGGAACGCGATGCCAAGACGCGCCACGGCAAATTGCCTCTATTATACGACATACATTCTTTTATTTGCCGACACGCAGATACCAACGATCCAACTCCCTACACAGAGGACTCGACAATAGAACTTTGTGTTGTTAAATTCAATTTAAATTTAGTAACTGTCTTGGTTCGCGCGCTAAGTGCACACAACCTGAGAGCCTGTCCCAATGAAGAAAATCCTGATTGCCCTTCTGTTGGTAGCCATTGCTGCCGCTGGCTGGTTCTGGTGGAGCCATCGCACTGCCGGTGACGCCGGTGAACTGGTGCTGCATGGCAATGTCGACATCCGGCAGGTTTCCCTTGCCTTTGACGGCAGTGGCCGGGTTGTCGAATTGCGCGCCGAAGAGGGTGGCAGCGTCAAGGCCGGGCAGGTTATAGGCCTCCTTGATACAAGCACGCTGGAGCTTCAGGCCCGACAAGCGAAAGCGCAGGTTGATGTGCAGATGCAGGCGCTACTGAAGCTTCGCAATGGTTCGCGGCCGGAAGAAATCACACAAGCGAAAGCCCAGCTTGCTTCAGCGGAAGCATCGGCCGCTCTGGCCGAGCAGAGCCTTTCCCGTGTTACCCGTCTTCGCAGCAGTGGCACGTCCAGCGTACAGGCTGTCGATCAGGCGCAATCCGAAGCCGCCGCCGCACAAGCCCAGGTGGAGCAACTGCGGGCAGCGCTGCAGCTTGCGGAAGTGGGAGCGCGTGCGGAGGACATCGCCAGCGCCGAGGCGCAGCTTGCGGCATCGGAAGCCAATCTCGCCCTGTTACGTCACCAAATCAATCAGGGTCAGCTTAAGGCTCCTGTGGATGCTGTCGTGCGTTCCCGACTGCGCGAGCCGGGTGACATGGTCACGTCATCGTCGGCCATCTTTGCGCTGGCATTGACAGAGCCCAAATGGATTCGTGTCTACGTAAGCGAACCGGACCTCGGCAAGATCAGGCCCGGCATGGTGGCGCGGATATTCACCGACAGCCATCCTGACCAGCCCATCGCCGGTAGGGTGGGCTACATCTCGTCGGTGGCTGAGTTCACGCCGAAATCGGTGCAGACGGAAGAGCTGCGGACCAGCCTCGTCTACGAAGTCCGCGTTGTCGTCGAAGATGCTGGTGATGTGCTTCGTCTCGGCCAGCCTGTTACTGCCCGTCTGTCGGCCGGAATAGCGCAATGAATGTTGCCGAAGCGACAGTCGTCGCCAAAGATTTGCGCAAGTCTTTCGAGGGGCCTGACGGCAACAGGTTTCTAGCCGTCGACGACATCTCGATTACGGTGCGCGCTGGCGAACTGACCGCGCTCGTTGGACCCGATGGCGCAGGCAAGACAACACTGATGCGCATGATTGCCGGGTTGCTGAAGCCGAATGCCGGTTCGCTTTCCGTGCTCGGCATCGACGTCGCCGCTGATCCGCAATCGGTGCAGGACCGCATCAGCTACATGCCGCAGCGCTTCGGTCTCTACGATGATCTGAGCGTACAGGAAAATCTTGACCTCTATGCCGACCTGCACGGTGTTCCGCAGGAGGAACGCAAGGAGCGCTTTACCCGTATGCTGAAGATGACCGATATGGCGCGTTTCACTGAACGTCCTGCCGGGAAGCTGTCAGGAGGCATGAAGCAGAAGCTGGGGCTTGCCTGTACGCTGGTACGCTCTCCTGATCTGTTGCTTCTGGACGAGCCGAGCGTCGGCGTTGATCCTTTGTCGCGGCGCGACTTGTGGAAAATCGTTCAGCAACTCGTCGACGACGAGAAGCTCAGTGTGATCATCAGCACAGCCTATATGGACGAGGCCGAGCGCTGCGCGCAGGTCTTCGTTATGAACAAGGGCAAACTGCTGGCAGAAGGTCCTCCTGCCAGCCTGCAAAGTCGGGCGAGGGGATTGACCTTCACTGCTGCTCCACCTGGCGGTATGCCGGCGCGCGAGCTTCAAGCCCGGTTGATCGACGCGCCCGGCCTTATTATCGATGCCGTGCCAAAGGGCGGCAATGTCAGTTTCATCTGCCAGAAGGAGGCCGATGAGGTGCAACTCAAGGCGCTTTTGCACGACGTTTCTGTTGAGCCGCGTGAGGAAGAGTTGGAAGACGCGTTCATGATGATGCTGCGCCAGCACGAACATGAGGAGGGCGAGGCAGCAGCGAAGTCAGCGCCCGAAACCGTCGCGGAGAATCATCGGCGGCGCGACGGGGACAAGCCTGTCATCATCGTGCGCGATCTCGTATGCAAGTTCGGCGACTTCACTGCCGTGGCCAGTACTTCCTTTGATGTTGCCCAGGGCGAAATCTTTGGGCTGCTCGGTCCCAATGGGGCAGGCAAGACGACGACCTTCCGCATGCTGTGCGGGCTCTTACCAGCTACGAGCGGCCATCTGGAGGTGGCGGGACTCAACCTGCGTACCGCTCGCGCCGAAGCGCGTGGCCGTATTGGCTATGTGTCCCAGAAATTTGCACTCTACGGTAACCTCTCCGTTCGGGAGAACCTTGAGTTTTTCGGTGGAGCCTATGGTTTGCTGGGCAAAGTGCTGCGTAATCGCATCGCCGCTTCACTGGAACAGTTCGATCTCGACCCCGCCGCGCAGAGCGGCATCCTTCCGGCGGGCTACAAGCAGCGGCTGGCCATGGCGACCGGGCTCCTGCACGAGCCGGATATTCTCTTCCTTGACGAGCCTACGAGCGGCATTGACCCGCTTGCCCGCCGCATTTTCTGGCGCACAATTACCTCGCTTGCCAAAGGTGGCGTAACGATCATCATCACAACCCATTTCATGGAAGAAGCCGAATATTGCGACCGCATTGCCATCCAGGACGCGGGCGAGATGCTGGCGCTTGGCACACCGAGAGAGGTCAGGAAACAGGCCGGAGATGAAAAGGTGGATATGAATAGCGCCTTTATCGCCATCGTCGAACAGGGCCGCGCCGCACGCGACCAGAAGCAGGCTGCCGCATGAGCGCTTCCGGCTTCATTCCCCGTCTCATCGCGCTGACGCGCAAGGAAACCCGGCAGATGCTGCGTGATCGTAGCAATCTGGTCGTTGGGTTGCTTCTGCCAGTGGTCCTCGTCCTGCTATTTGGCTACGGCCTTTCCTTCGACGTGAAAAATGCCCGCGTCACAATTGTGCTGGAAGACAGCTCCCCGACAGCGCGCAACATTGTGGCGGGTCTGCGAGGTTCTCCTTATCTGGCGCCAACCTGGACAACCTCGATGGCCGAGGCCGAGAAAATGATCCGCGCTGGCGAGACTGACGCCATCCTGCGCGTGCCGGGTGATTTCTCCAGGAATCTCGCCGCTGGCGACGGACAGTTGCAGCTTCTGCTCAACGGCGTCGATTCCAGCACGGCTTCAGCCATCGAGGGCTATGTCGGCGGTGCTCTCGCCGTTCCGATACAGCAGCAGGCCGATCGCGCTGGCAATAAGTCTGCCAGCACTGCCAGCATCACCATCGTGCAGCGCATGTGGTTCAACGAGGCCGGAGAGAGCACCTGGTATCTGGTGCCCGGGCTGATCGTGCTGGTCATGACGCTGATCGGCGCTTTTCTCACCTCGTTGCTCATCGCTCGCGAGTGGGAGCGCGGCACGCTGGAATCGCTCTTCGTCACGCCGGTCAGGCCGCTGGAGCTCGTATTATCGAAGCTCGCACCCTATATCGTCATTGGCGGCATTGATCTCATCATGTGCCTGCTCGCCGCGAAATACCTCTTCCAGGTGCCGATGCGCGGCTCGCTCTGGGTCATCGTCATCTCGTCGCTTCTGTACCTGCTGGTGTCGCTGGCATTGGGCCTCTACATCTCGGCGGTCACCCGCAACCAGTTCGCCGCCAGCCAGATGGCGCTGCTCGCAAGTTTTATGCCCGCCATGATGCTGTCGGGCTTCGTCTTCGATCTGCGCAACATGCCAGTGGTCATCCAGGTCATCAGTCAGCTCCTGCCGGCGACCCACTTCATGGGACTGATCAAAACACTGTTCATGGCCGGTGACTATTGGCCGGATGTTCTGAAAAGCTGCGCCATCCTAGCGCTCTACGCAATTGTGCTGATCGTGCTGACGCGCCGGTCACTCGCCAAAAACCTGGACTGACATAATGGCCAGACTGATCGTCTATATCGCCCAGATGTTGTCGCTGATCCGCAAGGAGATACTGGCACTTGTCAAGGATCCGGCGTCCCGGGCACTGCTGTTCATGCCTGCCATTATGCAGGCACTTCTGTTCGGCTATGGCGCGACCTACGATCTCAATTATGCGCCTTATGCTGTTCTCGACCAGAGTCGCGGGGCGGCATCAAAGGAGTTGCTGGCACGGCTTGATGGAACGGGGGTGTTCGTCCGGACTGCAACACTCACGTCATCCGATCAAATCGCGGCACAGATCGACAGCGGTGATGCGTTGCTTATGATCAGTATCCCTTCCGATTTCGAGACACGCCTTGCTGCTGAGCAGGAGGCTCCATTGCAGCTCATCCTCGACGGCCGCAACTCTTCCACCGCCAGTCTCGCATCCGCTTATATCAGCTCGATTGTCACTGCTTATAACGGAACGCTGGGCATCTCGGCCCCGGTTACTATCGAGCGCCGCGCGTGGTTCAATCCGAATCTTGAATCCCGCTGGAACATGATGCCAGCACTGATCGCCGCACTCAGCATGATGCAAACGCTCTTGTTGGCAGCGCTCTCCGTTGCGCGCGAACGCGAGCAAGGTACGTTCGACCAGTTGCTGGTGACGCCGCTCACGCCGCTTCAGATTCTCATCGGTAAGGCGCTGCCTGCCATGTTCGTCGGCATCCTCCAGTCGACCCTTATCTTCCTGATTATCCTGTTCTGGTTCCAGATACCGTTGAACGGATCGGTCTGGCTGCTCTATCTCGGGCTTGCCTTGTTCACGCTGGCCTCTGTCGGCGTCGGTCTGTCGATCTCGGCCGTGTCGCTGACCATGCAACAGGCTATGCTCTATACGTTCATGCTCATCATGCCGCTGATGCTGCTGTCCGGTCTGCTGACACCGGTGCGCAACATGCCAGCAGTTCTCCAGATCATCACCTATGTAAACCCGCTGCGGTTCGGCGTCGATCTCGTGCGCAGGGTCTATCTTGAGGGCGCGACGTTCGCGGATGTGGCGTTCAATTTTGTGCCACTGCTTGCCGTCGCAGCCGTCACCCTGCCGCTTGCTGCATGGTTATTCCGCAACCGCTTGGCGTGAGCTGAAACCCAAAAAAATCAACAAAGAGTCTCCAATCATGCAACTTAGTTCCTCATCCCTATTAATGAATGTGCTTTACCTGGCAGGAGCCGCAGCGTCGGTTTACTTGGCATACAACTGGTCGCGCCTACCCGTGCTGAGGCGCATGTTGTTCCTGCAATTCATCTTCATCCTCCTGCACACGATCGAAGAGTTGCGTTGGCCGGGCGGTTTCGTGGAGATGGTCAGCGACAAGCTCCACTTCACCCTTGCCAGCCATCAGCTCGGTGACGTGGTACTGGCGAGCCTGATTCTCATCATGTTCCTACCGCCTCTTCTGCTGCCGCGGCTGAAATTTCTGGCGATGGTGCCCATGGTGCTTGGGGTGTTGGAGTTCGTAACGCACACCGCAGCCATCTGGATGTTCGACCGTCCAATGCCCTATACACCGGGACTTGTGACAGCGACGCTGCTGCTAATGCCCGTGGGCGTCTATTCGATCACTTATGCCGTGCGCCAGCACTTGCTGCGCCCCGTTTCCTGGTTGCTTGTGCCGCTATACATGCTTGTCAGCGTGCTCGTAGCTCAGATGGTCGTCGTCAGCTCAAGCGGCATGGACTACCGGCAATTCCTGAACAACGCCAAGGGTGCGCTGCTCGGTGGCTGAGGGTAGACCGTGATCAGCCTTTTCATCGCAATGAGCGGAAACGGCTAAGGTGCCAACGTCAGCTCGCTCTGCGAGATCGCCCAAAACCTGCTTGTCCGTTTTCCACTCCCAAGTGGTCAGTCCGGGTTCAGTTACCGCCCAAGAGATTGCTGACACGGTGCACGATTGGCATCTACGGCCGTTTCCGACCCTCGTTTCGTCCATACCGCGCGCTAATCTGTCACTGGTAACACCAGATAACAGCTTCCAAGCCAAGCAAGCCGCGTTCGGGTCCTCCGTATCTCCTCTATGGGGAGAGTTCTGTTGATACAGTGCCGGCTCAGCTACAAAACATCTCTGCTTTATAGAAGCCCCTCAAGGCCCTTCGTGAGAAAAGCCACTAAAGTGGTATTGATGGGGTTGTATGCATTGACGATCCGGCGTCATCATTGACCAGTGCGAGTTCGTGCGTCGCTGTCGAAGAATCGCTGCGGGCAAAGCCAATTTTATCATAAAACGCGCTACCAGCAGCGGTATCGGTGAAAAGTCTGACCGAGTGAAAATGGCCTCTCCCGCTTTTTACAAGCGCTCGTACAACCGCTGTGGCCAGTCCGTTTCTACGATCTGATCTGCGGACATATAGGTGGCGCAACCGCCCGATTTCTGGATCATTCATATGGTGGTCAATACTCAGGCCCCCAACAGCAGCGAGTTCCTCGCCCCTGAAAGCTCCAATAAGGACTTCGCCTGCTGCGTCAAAACGATTCACACCGCTTTCCCACTCAGTGCAAAGCCGCTCCATAAACCTAAATCCGTCCGCTGCGGCTTCCTCGCAGAGCAGATCAAAGCCCACCGGAAGTTCAGCAATCGGGATAATTCGTGCCGACTGAGTCTTTTTTTCCAACATGGCTCAATCTTATGTCTGGTTGGGTACGCCAAGCAAGCGGCGAGGAAGGGCCCCTTTTCATGTCGTGCTTGCCAAAGGGTACCCATAATGGTCGTTAGCAGCAAAAAAACGGAATGACCGCTTTGGAGTGCATGTGAATTGTACGGCAATGTCTGGAATAAGGCGCGTTACTGACCAGCAACATTCGACTTAATTCCCGCCGTTCAGGACACTCCTTTGAAATCCCAAAAGCTGACGTCGCGAAAAAGACAATTGGGCGACCAATTTGGGTGGAACGCCGCATTCCTCTCGTGTCAGCGAGCCACGGCACGTCAGCAACGGTATCGCCTTCAACGATGTCGCCGGCCGCGATGCGCACGTCCGCATCCGGGATGTCGGCCGGAAAAACGCGGTCGATCAGCATGTTCCGGGCGTCATGCGGGCTGGCCAATTCTCACGAGACAGCGGACAAATATGAGCGCCCTACAACCTCGCGGCTGGCGAGAAAATCCCATAGGCGCAGTATCTGCAATCCGTAAAGCTGTTCTGACCTTATTTAGCGTCCGTAATCTCGCAGGCGTACTTCCAGATGCTCTCTGCGACGGTGAAATTGCGAGTAATTTCATCATGCAGTTGGGCAATGAAGTAAAAGAAGCTGGATTCATCCTGGTTGTAAACCCACCTGTTGGGTGAGGTCTGAACCGCGAAGATGTTTGAGTCGAGGACGGCCACAGCTTTCAAGCAGTTGTTTTTAGGTAGCGCATCTAATTTTTCCCCAAGCGATTCCAGAGTTTGCGCTCCGCTGTAGGATACAACAAAAAACGGCACACTTCCGGAGTGTACATTCACTTGGAAAAAGCCAGTGGGGTCGGATTTCACAGGGTCAAGCTTATCGATCTCTGAAACGACCTGCTTCCATTGGGCAAAAAGATTGGATTTCACCGAGATCACTGCAGAGACCATTTCCGCCAGATACAGCCGCTCGCTGCTCCCCGCTTGCGCAGGGAAGCTGATTGAGTGGAGCTTCTCAACGACAATGTCCAGCTGGCCCGATTTCCGACCTTCGGAGTCAGTTACGAACCCTCCCGCAAAGCGAAACGGTTTGGGATATGCGGCCTCGAGGTAGTTCCGAATGAAGACTTCGCGTTCATTCCCAATCACCTCATTTGGCGAACCACTTCCCGCCTTATGAGCCGCCAGAAGCCCATCTTTTACCGCCGACACTCTCGTGAAAAGCGGCTCAATTTTCCTCGGCATGCCGAGCTGAATAGTCTTACCCAATGTCCCCTCCCGCTTCGAGCAAATCGTTATCAGTTCGGGAGAAATTGCGCTAGTCAGCGAATTTTGTCACGCATCCAATACTTGGCCACCTCTGCGGCAATATGCTGGTTCGCGTCCGGTTCGACGATACCGAAAAGCGTCAACTTTCTGATCTTGCCAGATGAAAGCTGCCAGTCTGGAAACCACCCCTTCGCGGTTGTTAGCAGTATGAAAAGCGAAACGACCGCTATCAGCAAACTTTTCGGCACCCCGAACGTCCGACACGGGCGCGCATTATGGTCCGACTGTTGCCGACCCCATGTCTGCCTTTATTGACTGGATCGCTCTACCACAAACCTGACGTTGGGAACGACTGAACGTGTCGCGGCTTCGGGATTTTTGCGACACTGTAGACCGGAAACGAGCCAACAGGGGTTTTGGGGAGGATGCATCCTTTCGACTGCCACAGAACTGCGCTACACTGATGCGGCTGGATATGTCCATCGGAGAGAACCCTATCATGACAGATACGCCAAGCCTCGATCGTCGCGAGTTCCTGATCGCAACCACGCTCGCGACTATCGGCGGCGCTACAGCGTCGGTTGTTCTCTCTTCCGATCAAGCAGCAGCACAAGGCGCCACGGCCCAACTGCCGGGAGGAACAGTCTACACTCACGAGCAAATCCAGGGAAAGAAAGTCGTCAGCGCGCTCAATGTGAACGATCTGGAGGCCGGACAGAAGCACCTTTTGTATTTTCAGGGTGTGGAGACACCTACCGGGCAGCACTGGTACGTGTCGGTTATAGTCGCCAAGGGGGCGAAGCCCGGCAAGCGCGTCGTTCTGACAAGCGGTGTGCATGGCGACGAGATGAGTTCCATACACACGGTCCAAACCGTGATGAACCAGCTCGATCCCGAGCAGATGTCAGGCACGGTAATGGCGGTGACAGACATATCCCGCCCGGCCTTGGAAGGCATGCAGCGTCGGTGGCCCAACCAAGGCAGAGGTATTGATCTGATCGATATGAACCGCGAATGGCCGGGGAACGAGAACGGTCTGACAGCACCGAGCCGCCATGCCGGGATGCTGTTCAACCGGCTGTTGCGGCCGAACGCCGACGTTGCGATCGATTTCCATACTGGGACAACGGGGCTGGAGGTCACCGCATTCAACATTGGTGATACGGCTAGACCCGAGGTCAAGGAGATGCTGGACCTTTATCCCGTCGGTCAGATCCTCGACATGCCGAAACAGGCCTATCCTACTGTTCTGCATAACGCGTTTCTGGACGTTGGAATCCCGGCCTTTTGTCCGGAGATCGGTGCTGCGCGTGTGCTGGACCCCGAGATGATCGCGCTATTCGTGGAAGGCACGATGAACGTTCTCAAACATCACGGCATTCTTACCGGACCGATGGGCCGTACTGGCAAAGACGTGACCGTCTTTGTTGGTAATAGTGGGTTCCCGGTGCTGGCCACCGCAGGTGGAATCGTCGAGCATCTGGTGAAGCTCAACGACAAAGTCGACGCGGGACAGAGGGTGGCCATTCAACGCAACAGCTTCGGCGAAGTGGTCGCAGAGTATACAAGCGGAGTAGCCGGAGAGGTATTGAGTCAGCGCAGCGATGTGATGTCGGAACCCGGGAACATGCTGTTGATCATTCTTTTCAATAATTCGACGCCAGGCGGCGTTGAAACCTATCCCGAGTAGGCTATCTGCGCGAGCGATGTTTTAAGAGCTTGCATAACTGAGCCGTCGGCTCTCTTGGCGATAGCGCCTGTTGCCGACACAAAAATGAAGGATGCTCTGCGCACAGAGTGCAAGTTTAGAGGATTATCATGTTGGGAAATCTGTCTGTCTTAGCAATCAGCGCCCTGATACTTGCAAGCTTTGCGAATTCCGCTTCTGGCGCATCGGTTGGTGCGGGTAATCCCTATCCCGTCAGCAACTACACGTGCGAGGACGGCACGCGTCTCGCAGTGCGTCTGCTCGGTGATGGCGCTTCGGTATCCATCAACGGCGCTAGTGCAGTGGACCTGCCGTCCATGGGGCCAGACGGAACGACCTATTCGAACGGCCAGCACACGCTGACAGTCGTACAGGGACGCCTGTCGTGGGGCGTTGGCCGAGCCACGCCGTCCAAATGCACCGGCGGTTGAGCGTCTCGGACGGATAGGGGGTTCACTCTCGTTGCTGATGCCGCAACAGGTACGGTACTGATGTAAGAGAGCGACTGCCCTTCCCACGTCACACAGGCATCATCATACAAGGTGCCGCTGGCGGTCAGGGTGCGGATTCCGTCGCTTTCCGGCCGTGTATTCCAACTTGAAGCCGGTCACCATTCCGATCAATATTCGGCCACTTTGAGACCTGAGAAAGGGTACTTGGGTTAGCAACTTTGGCATGACGGTCTTTTGGAACAAGGGACGCGTAATTCCGGCAAAGAGCCGGCTGACCATGAGATTTTCGCGATGACTTTCGCGACATCGCAGGTCATCGCCATGTGTCAGCTTTCTTGAAGATCCTGCACAAACCTGTCAGTCCGCTCCCCACCCCTTCTCAGACGTTGAATGCAAGATAAGCGGAACGACCGCTTTAGAACGAGTGATAATGCTGCGCCAATGACCGCAATAGCGCTTAACAGTCCGGTAGCTTTAGACGTTGAAGGTCGCCGTTCCCAAGGCTACGAGTTACAACCGAAGCCTGCCGTTCGTCTAGGAAGACCGACGGTACAGCTTGTACTGTGAGCAATTGGTCTGCACAAAGCTGCTTCCCCACCCACAAGATCATTTTTTGCGACCCGGTAACGATTTCTATAAACCAAGGTATAACATTGTATTTCTCTACCCACGGTGCCGCAGCGCATCCACAATGACTTTGAACGCCGGGAGGTTCTGGCGGCGGCTGGGATAATAGAGGAAATAGCCATCGAAAAACGGCGACCAGTCGTCGAGAACCTGGACCAGTTCGCCTGAAGCGATCTGCCGCTCCACAATGTTCTCCGGCACATAGGCGATGCCATAACCATTCAAAGCGGCGTCGATCATTGCGTAAGAGTTATTGAAGGTGAGCTGGCCGTCGACGCGAACCCGTAACTCCTCACCGTCTTTTGCAAACTCCCAACCATAGAGACCGCCTGCGGTCTCTTGGCGCATGTTGATGCAGATGTGCCGGACGAGATCCTTCGGGTGTGCTGGCACGCCATGCGCGTCGAGATAATCCGGCGATGCCACCGCAACCAGCCGCCAGTCCGGTCCGATGCGGACCGCAATCATGTCCTTCTCGACGCTTTCGCCTAAGCGCACGCCAGCATCGAATCCTTCTTCGACGATATTGCGGAAGGTGCTGTCCAGCAGCAATTCGACACTGATGTCGGGATAGTCTTTAAGGACTGACTTCAGCTTCGGCCAGACGACACTTTCTAGCGCATGGTCGGACAGGGTTAGCTTTATCGAGCCCGACGGCTTGTCGCGAAACTCCATCAGCGCGCCGATCTCCTCCTCAATCTCTGCCATGCGCGGCGTGATCGTTCGAAGCAGGCGCTCGCCCGCAGCCGTAGTTGCCACATTGCGCGTCGTGCGGGTCAGAAGGCGGATGCCCATCCGCGCTTCGAGCTGCTTGATCGTATGACTGAGCGTCGATTGCGCTACGCCGATCCGTGCAGCTGCCTTTGTGAAGCTCCGCTCCTCGGCCACGATCCGAAACCAGGTCAGGTGGTTGAAATCGGTTTGCTCCATGTGTCCCACCTGCTGCATCCATGAAAACATTAATCGACCACGTCGATTGGTTCATGCGGATTTTAGCGGGTAATCGCTTTATCGCAAAGCCGATAAGTTACATGCGAGCAAAATTTCAGAAGAAAGTGGATAGTATGGATGCCCTCACAGCAGATGCAAGTAGCAGGCCCGTTGCCGCCTGGGGCGCCGTTCTTTCGATGGCACTCTGCGTGGCGATGCTGATCGCATCAGAGTTTATGCCAGTCAGCCTGTTGACGCCGATGGCCGAAGGGCTGCGCGCGACCGAAGGGCAAACCGGACAGGCGATCTCGATCAGCGGGCTGTTCGCCGTCATAGCCAGCATGCTTGTCACCACCGCCGCCGGAAAGCTGAACCGGAAGTCGGTGCTGATCGCGCTGACGGGTTTCATGCTGCTGTCGCTGGTTCTGGTCGCCACCGCGCCGAATTTCACAGTCCTGATGATCGGCCGTGCTTTGCTCGGCATCTGCATCGGCGGCTTCTGGGCGCTAGCCACCGCGGTCATCATGCGGCTGGTTGAGGCTGAGGATGTGCCGCGCGCGCTTGCGCTGATGTATGGCGGCCAAGCGATTGCAGCAGCCTTCGCGGCCCCCGTAGGCAGCTATCTCGGCGGCATGTTCGGCTGGCGCGAGGTCTTCTGGGCGCTGACGCCGATCGTCGCCGTCAACATCGTCTGGCATGTAATCGCGCTGCCGTCCCTGCCTGCCGGCGGGAAGCAGAACTTCGGCGCCATGTTCGGCCTGCTGAAGCGCCCATATTTCCTGCGCGGCCTCGTGGCCTGCATGCTGTCCTGGGGTTCGGCCTTCACCATGTTCACCTATCTGCGCCCGTTTCTGGAGCAGGTGACGGGCGTGGATGTGACCATGCTTTCGGTGCTCCTGCTGCTTCTGGGCTGTGCGGGTTTCATCGGCACATGGGCCGCGGGCCGGTTCATCAAGGGCAATGTCGCCTCCCTCCTTAAATTGCCGGCGCTGATCATGGGCGGTGCGACCGTCGGGCTTTTGCTGCTCGGCTTCTCGATCGCAGCCGCAGGTCTCTTCATGGCGATCTGGGGCGCGATGAACACCATGTTCTCCGTCATCTGGATGACCTGGATGTCGCAGAACGCGGACGACGCGCCTGAGGCTGCCGGCAGCCTGATGGTTGCGGCGATCCAGACCTCGATCCTGCTCGGCGCGGTGGTGGGCGGCTTCCTGCTGGATGGTATCTCCATCCAGGCCACCTTTATCGGCAGCGTGGTTCTGGCCGTTCTCGCGGTCATGCTGATCGGCAACGGCCAGCGCCTGTTGAAGCCGAAGGAGGCCTGACATGACGGTGGCTTCTCGAATTTCCCGGCGTTCGCTGCTGGCCACCGGTGCGGCAAGCCTCGCCATCCCCACACTGATTACCGCGCTGACGGGCAAGGCCGGGGCGCAGGAAGGAGCCGCCATGCGCCTCAGATTCACCTTCGCCGACCAGGTCTTCACGGCAACGCTGGAGAATACCGCGCCCGCCCGCGACCTGTTCTCGGTGCTGCCGCTCGACCTGAAGATCAGCGACTACGCGGACAACGAGAAGATCGCCTATCTGCCGCGCAAGCTGAGCGACGACGGCAGCAGCCGCATCAGTAACGAGGCGGTCGGCGACCTTTGCTATTACGCGCCCTGGGGCAACCTCGTGATGTTCTACGCCCCTTATCGATGGTCGCGCGGCCTGATCCGCCTCGGTCGTCTGGATGGCGGCATCGCGCCCCTCATGGTGCGAGGCGAATTCCCGCTGCACGCTGAGGCACTGTCCTGATCCTCAGTGTTGCGCACCCCACCGCCAATTTTGCCCTCATTGATCGAGGGCTTCCCATAAACAGCAAGGAGAATCTGACATGAATCAGCAAAGCACTCCCCGAAACGCAACCGAACAGGACGCACCCGACACGGGCCGCCGTGATCTCCTCAAACTTGCTGGCGTGGGTGTCGCGGCCCTCGGCGCAGCGTCGTTCCTCAGCACTCCAGAAGCAAAGGCTCAGACGATGTCACAGGACTGGGACAAGGTTTTCCCGAAAAGCGAAAAAGTCGACCACCTGAAGGTATCGTTCAAGAACCGCTACGGCATCACCTTGTCGGGCGATCTCTATCTGCCAAAGGAACGGGCGAACAGCCGTCTTCCCGCCATCGTCGTCAGCGGCCCGTTCGGCGCGGTGAAGGAGCAGTCTTCAGGTTTCTATGCGCAGACCATGGCCGAGCGCGGCTTCGCCACGCTGGCTTTCGATCCATCCTATACCGGCGAAAGCGGCGGTGAGCCGCGCAATGTCGCATCCCCCGACATCAACACCGAGGATTTCATGGCCGGCGTGGACTATCTCGGCCTGCACGATGCTGTCGACCGCGAGCGTATCGGCGTGATCGGCATCTGCGGCTGGGGCGGCATGGCGTTGAGCGCCGTCGCGGTCGACAAGCGCGTCAAAGCCGTGGTCGCCAGTACCATGTATGACATGACCCGCGTCATGTCGAAGGGCTACAACGACAGCGTGACTTTGAAGCAACGCGCCCAGACGCTGGAGCAGTTGAGCCGGCAGCGTTGGGCGGATGCCGAAGCCGGAACGTCGGCCTATCAGACAGCGTATAATGCCACTGTCGCGTCGGACTCGCCTCAGTTTATGATCGACTATCACGACTACTACAGCACGCCGCGCGGCTACCATAAGCGTGCGGTCAATTCTGGCAACGCCTGGACGCAGACCACGCCCCTGCCTTTCATGAACCTGCCGATCCTGACCTACATCGCCGAGATCTCGCCGCGGCCGATCCTGTTCATCCACGGTGAAAAGGCCCATTCACGTTACTTCAGCGAAACCGCCTTCGCGGCGGCTGCGGAGCCGAAGGAACTGATGATCATCCCGGGCGCCAGCCATGTCGATCTCTACGACAAGGTCGACCTGATCCCGTTCGACAAGCTGACCAGTTTCTTCAATCAGCATCTCGCCGCTTAAGCTGCGTTGGCGCCTACACACATGGTGCAGGCGCCGGAATTGGTTGAGAAACATCAGTAACAGTTTTCTCAAAAGGCAGCATATCTATTGCGAATTCCAAGAGCCGTCGGATTGATCACACTTTCACAGGCATTTATTGAGGCGCATGTAGAATGTCCGCCGTTGGGTGTGCCTCGCGAAAATTCCAATGACCAGAATAAACGCGTTGCTGACGGGCAGTTTTGCGAGCCTATCGGAGACATTCTTTCAGTCGGCTGCCTCGCTGCAAAGCAGACGGCAATCGACAGTAGCAGCTTTTTTGGAAATCTTGCGATATCAACCATGGGATGCCTTTGGCGGGGTCAGATAAGTTCAAATTATTAGTCGCGCGTCGGTTCAATCGAAACTGTTGCAGTGCGGCCCGCAATGAGCCGGACGGCCGCCGGGATGTCATCGATCTCGATCCGTACCGGAATCCTCTGAGCCAGACGGACCCATGAGAATGTCGGAGCCACGCTTGCGAGGGAGCCGACAGAGTCGCTTCGCTCCCGATCCTCTATACCGGCGGCGAAGCTCGCGACATGTCCGATCACCGGTTCCGGCTCACCCATAATATCGATCCTCACCAGATCGTTGACGTGGATTCTGGGAAGCTTTGTCTCTTCAAAATATCCTGCGACATAGATGGATTCTCTTTCAACCAGCACACCGATCGCACTTCCCGCAGTAACATAGTTCCCCTTGCGCAGAGAGAAGTTCGTAATCGCCCCTGAAACCGGCGCCTTCACGGTTGTCCGCTCAAGGTTGAGTCTGGCCAGATCCCGCGCTGCAAGTGCTGATTGATATGCTGCGTTTGCCTGATGCATCTGGCTTTCCGCCTGCTGCCGCTGCTTTAGGCTGACTGCTTGTTTAGAGGCGAGCAGTTGATATCGTTCGAAATCCGTCCGCGCCAGCTCCGCCACGGCCTTCATGCTCAGTGTCTGAGCTTCCGCTTCGCGGAGTGCAAGCATGAAACGATCTGTTTCTATGCGGAACAGCGGCGTCCCTTTCTCCACCCGGGCGTTGTCCGACACGAAAACCTCAGTGACGGGGCCGGAGACATCCGGCGCAAGTCGCACGATATCAGCACGGATGTGAGCGTCGCGCGTCCATGGCGCGTCCATGTAGAAGGACCATAGGTGCCAGCTCAGTATCGCGGCGCAGCCCACCATAGAAAGTGTCAAAAGAGCTCGTCCGGAAATGATAGTGACATTCTTCATCTTTGAAACCAGTTTATAGCGACAGAAAACCCACCAAGGAGGGTGACGTAGATTGCTAGATTGAACAGCGGGCGATGCCATACCAGTCGATAAAATCCGACATTGTCGAGAACCGATGTGAGAACGCGGAACACGCCGTACGCGAAAAGGGCCACCCCTGCGAACAACGGCAGGAAGACGCCGTAGAGATCGAATTGTCCGGTCACGCGGCGATCCTCCTTGTAGGTGGTGTTGTTAAAACCGGCGGATCAGCATCCGGGGCGAGGCAAAGGCGAAGACCGGCCGCGCTCACTAAAAGCTCCGCTTCCGCAGTTGATGTAATCTTCCCCGGAGCGGAAAGAATAAGATCGTCCAAAATCCTAAGGGCACTTTCCAAAGATCCGCGACGGCCACAGGACTTCAGGTCGTACACTTCTTCCAGCACCTCGAAGACCGCTTCCGCTTTACAGCGGATAGAGCTGGACGCTTCATAAGTAAGCGTCTGCATCGCCATCATATGAAGTCCCGTCCGCAGATCCCGTGTAAGGTCGGCATTTGCGGCATCGGAAGTCGGTGGAAGTTTTGCAGCTCTGGAAGCAAAGAGGCCGGCAACATCGATGACGCGATGATGCGTGACGTGGGTGTCGGTATGTCTGCCGGCTGCGATTTTCGCAACATGCTTCTGTGCAACGAAAAAAAGCCTTCTGGCGTTTGTCTCAGCCCTTACGGATCGGAAGAGCCTGCAGACCACAATCGTCCAGATCATCGCAAGAATGGTCGCGATTCCTGTGTTCGCGAATGTGAGGAAGTCGCTGCTCTGGTGTGACTGGAGCATGAGAAGAAGAGGAAAGTTTATACACAGTCCCATCCCGACGACTGCCAGGGAAGGCACAGCAAGGCATATCCCAGCCGGGATCAGAAACAGCCCGAGAGCTGCGGCGAGCGGCATAAATCCGTCGATCATTGGAAGGACCGCGAAGCCGTAGACGAACGCTGCGACGAGCGCACCGATTGTCACGCCGACAAACTTACGCATGGCAGGGGCTGGATCGTCCATGGTTGCAAGCAGGCAACAAAGGACGCCTGATATCTGTGTGAATGTCATTCCGTCAGGCCAGCCGCTAGCGATCCAGAAAAAAGTCGATGACGACAAGCAAATCGCGACTGCCAGCGCTGATAACAAAGCCATGCCGACGTCACGATGCTGGGTTGGCGTCTGGTCGAGAGCAGCGAAGCGGCGAGCCGCTCTCGCCGTGTTCTCATCTTCTATGGCTTCGCGAAGGGTGCCGCAGTCATCGGAGATCCGAAGAATATCCCGCAGATTCCGAGCGGCGTTTGCAAGAAGGTGCTTTTCCCAAGAATGGGGCGCATCAAAACGGTCTAGCGCATAAATTTCTGTCTTGAAGCTTCCAGTGGGATTCTTTGATGCAGAGCCGATCGCCGAACCGACGGCCGCGATCAACGACAAAGCCTCTTCCGAGCCGGGCGTGTTAAGCTTGACCAGTGATCGACGTAAATCCTCTAATTCTGCCAAGAGTGGAAGGAGAGATACCATGCGGTGCTGCAAAGATCGCACCAACGATATTGCACGTCGATATCTGGAGCCATCATATTGAAGATGGGTTGTAAATGACCGCAAGTCTGCCGCATCCGCAGCCAGACCTAGTCGTTCCATTCTGCTCTGGTTTTCGTCACATTCTCCGACCGCCGTTGCAATGAGGAGCGGCTGCGCCCTGGCCATCCATCCGTCGATCCGATTGACGATAACGGTACCCACATGAGCTGGAAAGACGACATGACTGACGACCGACGCGCATAAAATTGCAAGACCGATCTCTTCAATGCGCGACACGACTGTGTCGAACGTGTTCGCCGGAACCGTGACCAACGGCAGTCCCGCAAGAAGCACCGTATATCCGGCCAGCAACAGGACATAGCTTCGAGGCGTGCGGTCCAGAAGGCTGATGAAAGTGCATGCCGATACCCATGCAACGATCGCTGCTGAAAGCAGTATCGGCTCGTTCACCAGGTTCGGAACCATGATGATCGTTGCACCGCCGCCGATGAGGGTTCCGAGCAATCGATAGACCGACTTCGAGGAGATCGCGCCCGAAAGCGGATGAGCGACGATGTAGACGGTTGCCACCGCCCAAAACGGTCGAGGAAGATCGAAACTGACGGCGATATAATAGGCAAGCATTGCTGCCAGGAATGTCTTCAATGAAAAGACGACTGTGCCGGTGGTGACAACCGGCCGAGCGCTCAAACCTCATCTCCTGACTGTGAATTGCTTCGCATGACTCCGCGCTCATCAATGGTGCCGGTGAGGCCGTAGATCGCAGGCGAGACATAGCAAAAAAACGACGCCGCAACGCAGACGTGCAGATAAGCTTCTGCAGGGTCCACACATGAAATGGCCGGCGTATTTGTCGCCGGAGAAGTCAGTAAAGCACGGAACCAGGAGAGGAAGGAGCTCGTTCTCCTCAGAGTAGTGGGGAGATGCCTTCGAACTGCCCCGGCCCTCGACAGCCGTAATGAGACTTCGATTGACGAGAACGGGGTATAATGATGATGGTGTTGTTGAGATGCCATGGTCTTCTCCGAACGTCATATCCATTCGAAAACCTATCGACAAATCAGATCGAGGAATTTAGTTATTCTCTCACATGATATCGAAATTCAACCAACATCCGATGTCCCTTTCCTGGGCTCGGGACGATCATGATCTCGACAAGTCCACGGCACGGGCGAGTGCTGTGAGGATCGATGTGTCGCAGAATGAACGCGAAGCACCTGAGCATCGCCATCGCAAGGGCCAGCTCGTTCTGGCTTTGCGGGGAGGAGTGACCTGCCGCGTTCCGAGCGGGATGTGGATGGTGCCCCCTCATTGTGGCGTCTGGGTTCCAGGGGGTATGCTGCACAGCAATGTTGCGACCGCCAATGCTCGCTTGTTCTTCTTGTTCATTGAGCCAGGCGCTGCCGACCTTCCGGACCGATGCTGCACACTTTCCTTGTCTCCACTTGTCAGGGAACTAATCATCGAGATGGCTGACCAGTCCGCAGTCGCGATGGCCGATGCTGAACTCATCACCACGCTGCTTCTATCGGCTCTGTCGCGTATGCCAGTAGAGGATCTGCATCTGCCACTGACGGATGAACCTCGACTTGAACGGATCGCGCGCGCATTGGTTGACGATCCTTCCGACCGTAGCACGATAGCGCAATGGGCGACGCGGGTAGCGTTGAGCGAGAATTCGCTCGCTCGTCTCGTTCAACAGGAGACCGGTCTGACTTTCGGTCGTTGGCGACAGCAGTTGCAGTTGATCATCGCACTCCGAAGCCTTGCAGCCGGGGCGACGGTGCAGCAGGTTTCTGGCAACCTTGGATATGAATCGGTGTCTGCGTTCATCACTATGTTCAAGAAAGCGCTTGGCACATCGCCGGCGAAATATCTCAAGAACCGGGACCGTTAATCATCCGCGATTACGGTTACAGATGCGCAAGCCGGCTTTGAATAACCCTTGGCGCGAACCTCCCTTTATCGCCCAATTCCTGGCTGTATCGCCAAGATTGCAGACACTAAAACATCCGCGACATTTCTGTCGCACACGTTGCCAGTCAGAAAGCTGCCAATCCGTTCCCTCCTTCAGACGTTTACTGAGGTGTCAGCAGACCGTCCGCTTTTGGGGCTAAAATCATTCCAATGACCGGAATTGCGCACTAAGCAGATGTCTGATCCCTAGAAATTGATCCACTCGTGCCCCTTTTCCTATTGGCCCAACAAAACGACCCTCGGTGCCAATAGGCGATTGCATCTATTATCACTTCTTAGGTTGCCGTGCGTGCATATCGAGCCGGGGACATTCCGGCATATCGCGCAAACGCGACACTGAAGGTGCTTGCCGATCCGTAGCCCACGCGTTCTGCGACCTGTTCGATTCCGAGTTTCCGGTTCCGCAACAACTGTTTTGCGAGCGCCATGCGCCAGGCCAGCAGATATCCCATCGGAGATTGACCGACGATGCGATTGAAACGCGCAAAGAAGGCCGAACGGGATAGTGAGGCTTCGTTTGCAAGATCGGTGACAGTCCATGCATGCTCGGGCCGAGCATGCATCGCACGAAGTGCGGCTGCCAGACGTTCGTCACCTAGTCCACGGCTCAGGCCAGGCGCGGAGGTCGTTTCTGTTCCGCATCGCAGCGCCTCGATCAACAACACTTCGAGAAGTCGTTCCAGTACGAGCTCACGTGCCGCGTGCAACTCACGCGTTTCCTCATCCACCAACTGCATCAGCGTGGCAAGCCGGGGCCGATCACGAACGAGAACCACATCCGGCAACAGTGAGACAAGCAGGGCTGAATCCGGCGCGCCGAAGCTGCAATGGCCGATCCGCATGCGCAGATCGGCGGGACCGCTATGGCGTCCCACCCGGAAATTCCCTTCACTGACCTGTGTCGGCAACGTGGCGGACAGATCAATCGGCGCATCGATACTCTCGTTGACCAGGTCCTGCATCGCCGGCGCAAGGACGAAGTCGCCGGCCTGAAGCACGAATGACCGATGGCCGCCGAACGTGACGCGGCAACTCCCCTCCAGGATCGCGCAATAGAAAGGTTCGCCTGTCGCCTCACGACGAATTTGCCACGAGCCCGCGCATTCCACCAACTTCGAGAAGCGAGCGGCAGGCTGCAGTAAAGTGACGATTTCGGCGAGAGGATCGACGGTCAATATCAGGACTCATGCTAAAGAAATGCAGACTATCACTTATATTAAGTCCTTTGTCTGTTCGCTACCATAGCATCTGATCTTATAGGGAGATGTTTATGCCAACGATATTGATCACTGGTTGCTCGTCGGGCTTTGGTTTGCAAACCGCAAAACTGTTCCTTGAAAGGGGTTGGGACGTGATCGCGACGATGCGAACACCAGACGAAAATCTGTTGCCGTCCTCCGATCGCCTGCGTGTACTTGCGCTCGACATCACCGATTCAACGAGTGTCGCCCTGGCAGTGGAAGCGGCAGGCCGCATAGACGTTCTGGTCAACAATGCTGGCTTCGGCGCGCCAGCTCCAGTTGAACTGACAGCACCAGAAACTGTAAAGGCGCTGTTTGAGACGAATACGATTGGAACATTGGCGATGGTTCAGGCTGTCGTGCCGCAAATGCGCCAACGCCGGGCTGGGGTCGTCATTAACGTCACATCCACGGTAACGGTCAAGACATTGCCGGTCGTCGGGGTCTATCGCGCGAGCAAGGCGGCTGTAAACGCCTTCACCGAGTCGCTAGCGGTGGAAATGAAGCCATTTGGTGTGCGCGTTCACATCGTTTTGCCGGGCCGTTCACCCGAAACAAGCTTCGGCGCTAACGCCCGTCCGCATCTGCGCGGCATGGACGACCCGGACTATGCGCCGCTTCTGCAGCAATTCATAAAGAGTGTGCAGGAAGACACAGGTCCCGTGACGTATGCACCTGACGTCGCAGAGGCAATTTGGCGGGCTGCCACCGACCCGTTTGCCCCACTGCGTATCCCTGGTGGCGCGGACGCAGAGCTTTGGATGGATGAGGCAGGTTTGTAATAGGACCTGCGGTCAAAACGATAGCACCTCACACATCGAAGAAATCCGGATTCGATGTGGAATTTACGTCAAAGCAGAAGCTCTTTCACAGATACGACCAACCCGTTAATCGTTTTGACAGACCTGCCATCTGGACCGCCTCAAAACGCGATTTGGAAATCCTGACAGAAAAAAGCGAACAGCCACTTGTGAGACGTTCGAAAGCAAGCTTGACTATCGGAATTGCGTTCAATGCAGCTTGATGGCCACCCGCGGACGTTGACAGCATTGTAAATGGACGACCGCTTTGGAGGGCGTGGGCGTGGGCGTGGGCGTGCTAAGTTAATTTCTAAAATGGCACGCTTAACAGGCTCGCAGCTATCGGTCTTTAAAATTGGCCGCCAAAAGCAGCAATGAATATGCAGAAAGCGGTCGTAGCCAAGCGTTGCTAACCTGAAGCGCCATCTCAGTTTCTGAACTCAGCTCGAGGATCTGGATTTACAACTCTGTCTGGTCGTAAGCCCGTCGGCGCGCCTTTATGGCGTCCAGATTCTCGTGCACCCAGAAGTTAAACCCCTCAAGGGCGTGCAAGGCACCGTGGCCGATATCCGTCAACTCATACTCGACACGTGGAGGCACTTCAGGAAAATAGTGACGTATGACGAATCCGTCACGCTCGAGATTGCGCAGCGTAAGCGTCAGCATGCGCTGGGTGATTTTACCTACCTCTTTTTTCAATTCTGAAAAGCGGAGCCGATGATCCTCGGCGAGAGAAAGGCGCCAAAGAACCGGCACAGTCCATTTGTCACTCAGCAAGCTGCAGACCCCGTTTGACGGGATGGGCCTGAATTGCCTGTCGTTCTCTGATCCGCGCGCGGTGCCGGCATCAATCTGTTCATCCAAGGGTATCATCCTTGTGCCTGACGCTGAAAAATGTGCCGTCTTCCGGCAAAACTACATTCGTATATATAGACTGTCCTTGTTTAACGCGAGGGTTTCAAATGACCAAGAGCAAGCACCCCATTCTGGTTTTCGGCGCTACCGGAAGACAGGGAGGATCTGTTGCCAAAGCCTTGTTGAAGGCGGGATGGCCGGTTCGCGCGATCGTTCCGGATTCCAGCAAAGTGACATCTTTACAATTAAGAAATGCGGGGGTCGAACTTGTGCAGGGTTCATTTGAAGAGACCGATGCTATACGCTCAGCGATGAAAGGCGCTTATGGCGTCTTTAGCGTGCTGCCAGCAAACTTAGCCGCTGAGGATGAAGTTCGTTATGGTATATCGGTTGCGGATATCGCTGCTGAAATCGGCGTCAATCACTTTGTTTATTCGTCGGGTGCCAGCGTGGGGAATGAACTGACAGGCGTTCCGCGTTTCGACGCCAAGCCTCGTATCGAAGCCCATATTCGACAGCTTGACATGACTACCACTATCATCCGACCGATGATTTTCATGGAGATGCTTGTGCGGCCTGGCTTCGGTCTCGATGAGGGCCGGTTGGTGTCCTTGATCCAATTGGACCATTCTATTCAGCTTACTGCCGTGGAAGACATCGGCAAGTTTGTTGCTGCCGTTTTTGCCGACAAACCCAGCTTTGGTGGCAGGATTCTTAAGATCGCAAGCGACCGCCTGACGGGGCGCGAACTAGAGGTGGCCCTCAGTGAAGCAGCCGATCGCCCGATAACCTATGAACGGTTTCCCGACGACGTACTCGCTGCAAACGCTGATCTCGCGCATATGGCAAAGAGTCTGGAAGACGGGCCGCTTGCCGAGCAGGTCGATCTGAAACTCATGCAGGAAATCAACCCCGACCTGCTGACTTTTGCGTCCTGGCTTGCTGGTGATGGGCGCAGGGCGCTCAATGCAGCTTTGCGGGCGTCAGTCTCGTGACGCCGCGCCAGCTTCAATAATCACAAACGAGCCGCAACGCGGGCAGGCCTGCCAGGCAGCTTTCGACATTTGCTGTCGTTGCATCGCTATCGAGCAGACGTTTGCGGGTCATCAGTCGCGCGCCAAGGCTTCGATCGGGTCTAGCTTTGCCGCATTGCGGGCGGGGAGGAAGCCGAAGACGATTCCGATCAGGGTCGAGCAGGCGAAGGCCACCATGATGGAGCCCGAAGAGAAGATCATTTTGAAGTCGGCGCTCAGCAAATTGAAAAGAGCACTGATCCCGAGGGCGAGTATAACTCCCATGAAGCCGCCGACAAGGCAGACCAGAATGGCCTCGATCAGGAACTGGGAGAGGATGTCGCTGCGGCGCGCGCCGACGGCCACACGAACCCCGATCTCCTTTGTGCGCTCGGTCACGGACACCAGCATGATATTCATCACGCCGATGCCGCCGACAATCAGCGAGATCACAGCAACTGACGAAATCAGTAGCGTCAGGGTTCTGGTAGTGGTCTCGATAGTCTCGCGAATGGTCGCCGAGTTGGTAAGGAAGAAGTCTTTCGCGCCATGCCGACGCTCGATAAGGCGCGAAACTGCTGCCTCGATATTGCCCGGATCGACATCGTCGCTGATGCGGACCGTTATGCCGTCGACATTCGGACGACCCAGCATGCGGCCCATGACGGTTGTGTAAGGCGCATAAACGGTCAATGTATCAATCGCCGGTCCGAAGGAGTTCTCCTGTTTTGTCACGCCCACGACCCTCGCCGGCATTGTGCCCAGAAGGATGACCTGTCCTACTGGGTTCACCCGGTCGGGAAACAGCTCGCGCGCAGCGTTTGCATCGATCACCACATTCTGGCTGTAACCGGTAACATCCCGGGCATCGAATAGTTGGCCATGCGCCAGCTCAAGGGCCCGTACACGAAAGAAATCGGCGCCGACCCCGGTAACTGTTGCATTGACGGCCACCGCAGCGCGCTTGACAGTTATGCTCGTCGCGACGCTAGGCGTCACGCTGTCGACATAGGGCTGGTTCGCCAAGGCTTCTGCGTCGGCGGCCACCAGGGTTCGTATTCGCCCCGCTTCCAGATCGCCGAAGCCTTTCCCGGCCCGCACTTCGATCGTATTGGTGCCGAGCGAACTGATACTGTTCAGGATTTGTTGCTGCGAGCCAGTTCCAAGGGCCGAGATAGCCGCCACCGAGGCGATGCCGATGATTATGCCGAGCATGGTCAGAAGCGAGCGCATCTTGTGCGCCCAGATTGCCGCGCCCGCCATACGAAAGGCTTCGGTCATCCGATCAATTGCGCCGCGCCAGCCAGCATCCGCAGCGTATTCGCGGATGGGACGAGCAGTCGCGGCGGACTTGGGTATATTACGCTCGTCGGAAATGATAACGCCGTCGCTGATCTCGACAACCCGATCCGCGTGGTCGGCGATCTTCTTGTCGTGAGTGACCAGAATGATGGTGTGCCCTTCAGCGTGAAGCTCACGCAGAATCTTCATAACCTCGGCACCACTATGCGTATCCAGTGCTCCGGTCGGCTCGTCGGCCAGAATTATCTCGCCACCGTTCATCAGCGCACGGGCGATGGACACCCGCTGCTGCTGGCCGCCCGACAGCTTGCCGGGGATATTGCCCATCCGCTCGGCTAGGCCCAGGCGGGTCAACAATGAAATGGCTCGCTTATGCCGGTCGGACCGGCTGCGTCCAGCATAGATGGCTGGTACCTCGACGTTACTGGCCGCGCTGAGGTCTCCAAGCAGATGATAGCGTTGGAAGATGAAACCAAACCGCTCACGGCGTAGCGAAGCCAGTTCGTCTACGGTCATCTTTGACGTCTCGCGTCCTTCAATCCAGTAGTTGCCGGTCGTTGGACGATCGAGGCAGCCTAGAATGTTCATCAGGGTCGACTTGCCGGAGCCCGAGGCGCCAATGATGGCCATCATCTCGCCGGCCTCGATGTCGAGATCGACGTCTTTCAATACCCGCACCATTTCGTCGCCTGCGGGGAAAGCGCGGGATACCCCACGTACGCGGATCAGTGGCTCTGTCATAGCTTGCCTTACCGCTGCGCCGCGGCCAGCTGAGCCTGGCCATCTGCACGTTCGTCTGTGGATGCTCCCATGACGATGATCTCGCCTGCCTGCAGACCGCTCAGGATCTGGATATTTGCGCCGTTGTCGATGCCGACCTGCACCTCCCGCATCTGCACCTCGCTCGCCGCGTCGAGTACCCGGATGCGCGCCGTGTCGCCGACCTGCGGCGCGCCTTCCACTGCACTCAGGGGAACCAGTACGGCGTCGCTGACGCGGCTCAGAACAATAGATACCTGCGCTGTCATGGAGGGCCGCAGAACCCCGTCCGCGTTCGCGACGTCGATCAGTCCGGTGTAATAGACAGCGCCGTTGGTTCCGCCAATCCCGCTCGCGCCGGCGTTGCCTTCGTTGGCGATGGAGGCGGGGGCTGGTTCAACCTGGCGCAACTCTCCATCGAAACGCCGCTTCGGGTCGCCAAGAATGCTGAACCAGGCCGGCAGGCCCGGCCTTACGCGCACGACGTCAGCCTCGGAAATATCCGCACGCACCGTCATTGTGTCCAATCGTGCGATCATGACGATGGTCGGCGCGGTCTGCAGGGCATTCACGGTCTGACCTTCTTCGGTGACGATCGCCACCACGGTGCCGGCGATGGGGGCGGTGATGCGGGTATAGCCCAGTTCTATACCCGCAGACTCCAACGCGACCTGCGCCTGGCTGATCTGTGCGTCCAGCGACTGGACCTGCGCCCGCTCACTGTCTAGCATGGCGACAGCCGCGTCATGCTGGGCGCGTGGCGTCGAACCGCCTGCCAGCAGCTCACGCTGGCGCTCGAAATCCTTTTCGGCTTTCACCAGACCGGCTATACGTGCGGTACGGAGGGCGCGGATGTTGGCCAGGGCAGACTCCCGGTCCCGCAAGGTGTTGCGACGGGTCTGTGAATCGATCTCGGCCACCAACTGGCCAGCCTCGACGACGTCACCGATCTCGACGGCCAGGCGCTCAACGCGACCCGAGGCCTGGGCGCCGACGCGCACCAGCTCGAGCGGTTCGAGAACCCCGGTCGCCAGCACGACCTCTTCAATGTCGCCTTTTTTCGCTTGCGCCGTCACCAGTTCAGGCTTCGCCGGTGGCCGCAGAAATAGGTGCCAGACGACCAGCAAACCGACAAGGGTCGCCGCTGCCAGGATCAGACGCTTGCGGGTAATGTATCGTGTCATTAAGCCTTGGTCCGTGCTATTAAAAATTGCGGGCTTTCTCTGTCACGAAAATTGCACCAACATTACGGGGGCGGGATTGTTGCTGCCAAAAGGCGTTTGAAAAAGTGGCGTTGGTCCTCGCCGCGTCTAATCCGTTTAGCGCAAGCGACCGGCTCTACGGCTGCCGGAAAACGCTCCTCTCGCGCCAGCGTACAGCAAATGTACTGCCCTTGCCTGGAGCAGACGAAAGCTCAATGTAGCCGCGGTGACGGGTCAATATCTCGTCGACCATGCTGAGCCCCAGGCCTGCTCCGGAGCCATGAGGGCTGACCCGGTAGAACGGTTCGAATATGCGAGATTGCTTATCGACGGCAATTCCGCAGCCCTGATCGGCTATCGTCACGCTGCCGTCAACCTCGATACCGACGGATATCTGTCCTTTTCCTCCTCCGTACTGGATCGCATTGCGCACCAAGTTGATGAATGCGCGCTCCAAAGCCTCAGCGTCACCACGAACGAACAGGTCTTCCGTGTTGCTGTCGAATGAAATCTCGTAGCCTTCGGCGATGGCCAGGGGAGCAAGGTCGGCGATCACCTTAGACACAACGCTGTTGAGATTGACAGGTGCATTCTGCTGAGGCTTCTGCCGGTACTTCTCTGTCTCGAGAAGCTGGTTGGCGATCGCTGTAAGTCGCTTGTTGGCCATCTGCAGGTGCGTCTTGTCCGCACTTGGTGAAAGGGTATCAATTCTCACTTGCAAAATAGCGATCGGCGTTCGAAGTTCATGCGCGGCGTTAACAAAGAAACGTTCCGTCGTCTCGAAGCCGCTGTCTAGACGACGCAACGCTCTGTTAATGTCGCGAACCAGGCGAAGCACCTCATTGGGTAAGCCATGCTCTTGCACCAGGGCACCTCGTGTGTCGAGATCAATCCTGTCGAGACGCTCGGTCAGATCGCGGAAGGACCGCAGCGCCCAGCGTGTCACAAACGGAACGCCAATAAGGGAAATGGCGATGAGGATCAGTGCCGGCACGCCGATGGCAAGGTTCCCCAACAGCACGGTCACACCATATTGGGACATCGAAACACCGCCAGCAAAAATCGTCGCCTCACCAGCTTGGGTGTCGAAACGTTCCATTCGGGCAACGCTAAGTGGATCATCCAGATTGCCATGAAGCTCGACATTTCTAAATGTCTTCAGAAACGATATATTGCTGGTAATGACCTGTGGAGTTGCTCCGTGTGAGAGGACGCCGCCATCGCCCAAGTCTGCCACAAACCACAAGTCAGGCGCGTCCTTTATCATCTCTTTCAGTTTGTCTGTCGGCTCAAGACGGGCCCGACCATCCGGACCAAGATCGATTGAATCGGCAATTTCTTGGGACAGCCAGATGGATGTAATCGCCACATCGGGTTTGATGCCGGAAAGGAGATAGAAAACCAAGCCGAGTGAGACGATGACTGCGCAGAGCTGCAGCACAATAAAACCAAGAGTGAATCTCCAGCGAAGAGATGTGCTGGACATCTTATTTCTGCTCATGAAGATAGTAGCCTATGCCGCGAATGTTCTTGATGACGATGTCGGCCTCCGCTTCGCTAAGCTTTCGGCGCAGTCGAGACATATTGGACTCCAGTGAGTTCGACTGAATCTCATCATCAAAGGAATAGACCTGACCTTCTAGGGACGAGCGCAACACGGTGCGACCGCGGTTTCTTAGAAGCGTTTCCATGATGAGCAACTCCCGGCGAGTGAGTGAAACCCGGAAACCGTTGACATACACATCGCATGAAACGCGATCATAGGTAACATTTCCTGCTGACAAGACGGATAGGCTGGTTGTCGGCGCGCGCCTCAGCACTGCGCTCATTCTGGCAATCAGCTCTGGAATTTCGAACGGTTTGGGCAAATAGTCATCAGCACCGTCATTGAGGCCAGAAATTCGCTCGTCGGTCGACCTCAGAGCGGAGATGATGATTGATCGCGTATTTGAACCCGCGCGACGCAAATCGGCGAGAAAAGTACTGCCATCACCATCCGGCAGTTGCCGATCGATCAGGACGATATCGTAATCCGCCATAGCGATTGCTTCCCGCGCCGTCGCCAGATCACCAACGGCGTCAAGAACGATGCCATGCTGCGAGAGGGCCGTTCTCAACGCATCCGTCATTTCTGGATCGTCTTCGATAAGTAGAAGTTTCATAGTCGCCTAATCGGTCAAGTCTCGAACTATCATTCCCGATAGTCTTTACAGCAAAACGACGTCTCTGGTTCAGGTAAACTCGACGGTCGTGACGTCCTGATCCTCAGGTTGCTGGACATCATGAAACCGCAGTGGACGTGGAGACTGGAGAAACTGAAGCCCGTCCGGTATCCATCCCGCCTTTGAGGTGCGCCACCCAGGCCGCAATCTTTATCGGCAGCGGCCGTAATTATCCCTGTATCTGCAGTCGTAGTTCCGGCGGTCCCGTTGTTCCCAGCGGTCGCGGCTGTTTCTGTTGTTACGTTCTCTGATGTTTCCTACCACGGCCCCGCCCGCGCCACCTGCGGCGGCTCCCACTGCAGCGCCTTCCCAGGTGCCGCTTGCCAGCCCACCAATGATAGCGCCGCCCGCAGCACCAATGCCGGCGCCCTTTTCCGTCTGGCTGCACGCTGTCAGCGTCAAGCAAACGAGTACGCCTGAAATGATCTTTTTCATGCCTGTCCTTTCGATCCATTGCCACCACGGCCGTCCGTCGACCGTTGATAAGCACCGAGACTGCGACGTATGGCTGCCGAAAATTACGTAGAAGTTACGAAGAACTATCGGCCTCGACTCCGGTCGAAAACGCAAATTCGTGCAGGATGCGCGCCTTCGCGACAAGTCATTCGCAGGTAATTCCGACGCCTAATCGATAGGCTCCGACGTCGCCCGGTTCGTCACCGCGTTTCAGGATAGTGAGTCGAAAGGGCTGAGCAAATCCTTCGACGGGCTCATACGGGGATTGGCAGCTATTCAGGACTGCTTACAAGCGCGGTCAGCCCGAAATATGCAAGTCCATTTATAACCAAGGCAGGACGATCAGCTCAAATAAACCAAATTGCGGCTTTTAGGACCACCTGCGGCTTTTGGGATCGTCAGAAATAAAGCGCAAAGCGGTCATGAAGTCGAACATCAATCGCTTCATGCGCATTTTTCTAACAGATGCGGCACTTATCAGGCGTACTGGTTTAGGGATATCTGAAACTCAAGTCCGAACGTTCACCATGTTCTATGTAGGGTCGCTTTGGAGGGAGAGAAGGGCCGGGAAGGGGTGGCTTGCCGGGTCTTGAGAGCACCCGGCTTGGCCGGTCCTTATTGGCTCTCGATAGGATTTCCCATGAACGCGATCTCTTCATCCGCTGTGAACGCGGTGGCGCACCGGACTGTAACTACTGATCAGTCCGGCCGGGCTGATAAAATTCTCCATGCTGGCCATGCACTTTTGCCTTTTCTTGAACATGGTCAGAAAATCGGATCAACGGAACTGCGAGACGTCCTGACAAATAGTTTTGGCGGATCGGATGCGGAAGGCTTCTGGACTTGGAAGGATGCCTATGAAACCACGGAAGTCGCGCAGGTCCTGTTTCTACGCAAGTTTGGTGGGATGATCTGCTCGGATAAGAAAGCACCACAGACGGTGCTGGCTATGCTAACGAGGATCGCAGGCCTGATCACGACCCATACGCGACGGTCTGAAGAAAGCCAGAAACTACAACAGTTTTCGACACCTGTTCCGCTTGCCTATGTGACCGCACGGGCGGCGGGCATCATGATAGATGATACCGTTCTGGAGCCATCAGCGGGAACGGGTCTGATGGCGATTTTCGCGGAACTGGCCAGTGCGCATCTCAGCGTCAATGAATATGCGCCGGTTCGCCACGCATTGCTGGAAAAGTTGTTTTCGGGTTCTTCGGTTACGCAGCATGACGCCGCCCATATTGATGATTATCTTGATCGCTCGGTCCGCCCGACGGTCGTGCTGATGAACCCGCCGTTTTCAGCAGGCATTCATGTCGATGGCCGATTGGCCAGTGCCGCTTGGCGTCACCTTGCATCGGCTTTTGCACGTCTTGGTCCCGGCGGCCGCCTGGTCGCAATTACCGGTTCCAGCCTTTCTCCAGACAATCAAAAATGGCGTGATGCTTTCATTCGCTTGCAACAGCAGGGAACGGTCTTGTTCAGTGCTGCAATTGACGGCTCGGTCTATGCCCGACATGGCACGACGATGGAGACGCGGTTGACGGTGATTGACAAGATCGCGGCCGATGATCCGGCAAAACTTGTTGCAACACATGGAACTGCACTTGATCTGGAAACCCTGTTTTCGTGGATATCGGATATTCCGCCCCGTTCGCTTTCAACCGCGCCGAACTCCATCGGCGCCCTTTCGAATGGAAACCTGAGTGCTTGTGCAGCGAAGAGGGCCGTGCGCAAGGCGGCAGAGGCTTTCCGACCTGCTACGGTTACCACTTCTGGACAACGATCATCGCCATCTGCTCGCATATCCCGGCCACAGTCCGCTCCGATCGTCCGCTCGAATGACGAAACCGTACAATTGTCCTATGAATTGCGCGATACCGCACTGGTAGCGCATGTTGATGTCGCCGACGGCATTTATGAGCCTTATCAGCTACAGGCAATACACATCCCGGATGCGAAACCTCACCCGGACAAGCTGGTCGAGTCTGTCGCGATGGCGTCCGTTGCACCACCAAAGCCTAGTTATCGCCCACATCTGCCAAAACGTGTCGTGACAGAGGGGATTTTATCGGATGCCCAGCTTGAAAGCGTGATCTATGCTGGCGATGCCCATTCCGGTTATCTTTCTGGTCATTGGACTGTGGATAGCACATTAGACAATCTCAAAGCTGTTTCCGCCGATACGCAAGGCGCTGTGCGTTATCGTCGAGGATGGTTTCTGGGTGACGGAACTGGCGCTGGCAAAGGCAGACAGGCCGCAGGGATCATTCTCGATAATTGGCTCAAGGGCCGTCGCCGACATGTGTGGGTTTCAAAATCAGAATCCCTGCTGGAGGATGCACAACGCGACTGGAGTGCACTTGGACAGGAAAAGCTCCTGGTTACGCCACTGTCGCGGTTTCGGCAGGGCAAACCTATTAAGCTCGACGAGGGAATCCTGTTTTGCACCTTTGCAACCCTGCGCACTGATGAGCGTGAGGGCAAGCAGTCGCGCGTTCGGCAGATTGTCGACTGGCTCGGTCAAGAGACGGGAAACGATGAAGCCCTGACCAGGAATGGAAATGCTTTTGATGGCGTCATCATATTTGACGAGGACCATGCGATGGCGAATTGGAAGCACGGCGGACGTGGAGGCGGCGTGGTTCAAGACTTGGTGCCCATGAAGATTTCATCTGTGTATGATTGAAGAGCGCAAAGACATCACGCTTAACGAAATGGTTGCCCGTCTGGCTAAAGAGCGCGGCCTCCAGATTGTGCGGAGTATATTGAATACTTGGCTACGGGCGCGTGGCTTTACTTACAAAAAAGACCGCACATGCATTGGAGCAGGAATAGCCAAGCCTTATGAGCAGGCGTGAGGCGTGGTTTGAAAGCCAGCTTGAGCTTGATCCTGAAAGGCTCGTTTTCATCGACGAAACGGGCCTGAATACGAAAATGGCGCGCAGGACCAAAGCTCAAAGACAGGTTAGAAAAGGTCGGGAAGTTTATACTGGAAATCGTCAAGCTGTCTGATCACGCTGAAGGTTTTGAACTGCTCCCAAGCAGGTGGGTTGTCGAGCGCGCATTTGCATGGCTGGGAAGGTGTCGCAGACTGGCCAAAGACTTCGAGAAAACCATCGCTTCGTCCGAAGCGTGGATTTAAATCGCAAATATCCGCTTCCTCACGCGGCATATCGCAAGAACCTGATATCGTTCTTTTCATTATGATTCAGGCTCTAAGGTTCGCCTTGTCAGGAATGCTGGAAATAATCATCAAAACCAGCTTGCGAATCGCATAAGTATCTGCTTATGTATTGACATGATTGAAAATGATATATTCCGAGCACTGGCGGATCCTACCCGACGCGCAATTTTTGAGAAGCTGGCTGGAGGTAGCCTGAACGCCAGCGCTTTGCGCGAGGGTATAGAGATCAGCCAGCCGGCCATGTCGCAACACCTCGCGGTTCTGCGGGGCGCAAAGCTTGTAAGGGAAGAACGGCAGGGTCGTTATGTAAACTACGACGTCGATCCTGAGGGGTTGGCTCTTATTGCACGATGGTTGATGAAGTATCACGCCTTCTGGCCTCAGCGCATTGAAGCTCTCAAGGTGTTGCTCAAAGATATGGATCAATGAAAAATGATAAAGCCGAGCAGCAGAACCCCGGTATCGACTTGGAATTCGATTTAGATGCATTGCCCCACGAGGTCTGGCGCGCGATCAGCATCCCGGAATTTCGGGAAAGCTGGTTACCGAAAGACTCGTTGACCGATAGCGAACCGGCGATCGTCACGCCGGGTAAAGCGGTTCGGTATAGAATGCGCGATGAGGCCCCACCTTTCCTTGAAAGCACAGTAACGTTCACAATCGTCCCGAATACAACCGGTGGCACCCGTCTGCGGATTGTTCATGAGCTGACTGACGCATGGTTAGATCGGACGGAGATGCAGGCCGCGAACAACAATCGTTTGTCCCTTATGCTCGTCGCCTGACGCGGCATACCCTCACTTTAATTCCAGAAAAATTGGAGTTCGCCGATGCGCGAAGCGATGCAGCTCGTCCCTATGGTCGTAGAACAATCAAGCAGAGGCGAGAGGTCATTCGACATTTACTCCCGCCTTCTGCGCGAGCGGATCATCTTCCTCAACGGCGAGATCAACGACACTGTTTCTGCGCTGGTTTGCGCACAGCTACTTTTCCTTGAGGCAGAGAACCCGAGGAAACCCATTAATCTCTATATTAATTCGCCGGGCGGTGTCGTCACAAGCGGTTTGGCAGTTTACGACACCATGCGTTTTATCCGTGCGCCAGTTCATACGCTTTGCATGGGGACCGCCCGTTCGATGGGATCGTTCTTGCTGATGGCGGGTGAACCAAATGGAAGAGCTGCATTGCCGAATGCCAGTATCCTGATTCATCAGCCTTCCGGCGGCTTCCAGGGGCAGGCTTCCGACATTCTGATCCACGCCGAGGAAACCCTGAAGATCAAACAACGCATGACACGGCTTTACGCGGAGCATTGTGGCCGTTCCTATGAAGAATTTGAGCAAGGAATGGACCGTGACCGGTTTTTAACGGCAGAAGAGGCACTGGAATGGGGTATCATCGACCGTATTCTGGAGGTCCGGGAGGAAGTGTAATTGGTTGGTCCACAACTTGTTATGGGGCGATATGACGACCGCTCAGGATTAGCAAGTTAGGGCGCGCGCTGGTGCTTTGGATGGGAGAGCCAAGCGCATCACTGCGCCTGACTTTAGATAAATAATAGCGCCTATTCATTCTTGTAGCCAAACAAGGCGTCTGCGCGATCCTTATTCGCCGGGCTCAATCACGCAAGAAGGGTTATAGCTCGCGCTCCTGCTCGCGCCCGAGAGGCTGGCCTGGCCAAGCGCGATGATAATAGCTGCCATGAAGCTCGCCAGCACTGACACCCAAAACCCATTGGCTGCGCCAAAACGGTCGATTACTAACCCGGAAACGAAAGCACCAAACGCCATTCCTATGCCAATGCCGGTCATAACCCAGGTTATTCCTTCGGTTAGCATAGTTTCAGGAACACGACGTTCGATCAATCCAAAGGCCGTTATGAATGTCGGAGATATGGCGATGCCGCTGACGAATACGGCCGTTGCAAGAACCATGGTCGATGTTCCGGCAAAGGGCAGCGGTAGGGCGGTCAGAGCCAGGACACCTACAGCAATCATCAACTGGCGATGCAGAGGCATGCGAAGCGCGAGTGCCCCGAGCGTTATACCGACGATGAATGATCCGATGGCATAGACACCAATAACGATGCTGGCTGCTTTGGGTTGACCTAGTTCTCTGGTGATTGCCACGGCACTAACTTCTGCCGTTGCAAATGTAGAACCAACGAATATGAGGGCAAGCGTAATAATCTGAACTGGACGCGACCAGATTGCCGAGCGTTGCGGGATCGTGTGATCGATCACGCGAACCGGAGGTTCACTTGATCGTTGCAGAAGGAAGGCGGTTGTGCCCACCGCCAGAAAGGCTGTGCTGATAAGCATCCCGGCTTCCGGGAACAGCGACACCGCCAATGCAACAGAAAGAGACGCTCCCGAAATATACACAAGTTCATCCGCGGCAGATTCGAATGCAAATGCGGTATTTAACTCAGGGCGGTTGCGGAAAATCTCTGTCCATCTTGCCCGAACCATCGCAGGGATACTGGGCATGGAGCCGGCAAAGAGCGCCGAGACAAATAACGTCCAGTTCGGCCAACTCTGATTTGTGGCGATAATCAGAAAAGAAAATGCGATTACCGACATAACGGTCGTGGGCATGACGATACGACTTTGACCGAACCGGTCGACAAGCCGTGATATCTGTGGTGCCACAAATGCATTGGTTAGTGCAAATGTGGCAGATACTGCTCCTGCAAGCCAATATTCCCCATGGGTTTGGGCGAGCATGGCGACGATACCCACCGGGGCCATTGCAAAAGGCAGGCGCGCGAAGAAAGCCGCGGTTGAAAAGCGTACAGCGCCCGGAGCGCTGAAAATTTCTCTGTACGGATTGGACATCAGGGCAGCCTTTGAGTGATGATATATGAAACTTGCATACGATACGTATGTTAATTACATAGTTGATACGCTGCGTATGTCAACTAATATACGCGGCGTATCTGAATAAAGGAGAGACTATGCGTAAGCCGCGGAGCGAAATGGTTGTCGAAACAAAGGCGAAACTGGTGGCTGCAGGCCGCAAGGCCTTTGGTTCCGTGGGATATGCAGAGGCATCGATGGATGATTTTACAGCATCCGCCGGACTAACGCGGGGGGCCCTTTATCATCACTTCGGCGACAAGAAAGGCCTTCTGCAGGCCGTTATCAACGAAATTGATTTGGAGATGGCGACAAGATTGTGTGCGATTTCTAAAAACGCTACCGATCCGTGGCAAGGTTTCGTTGATGAAAATGCAGCTTATATTGAAATGGCACTTGAACCTGAGATCCAGCAGATCATGTTTCGTGACGGCCCGGCGGTATTTGGGGATCCTTCAGGATGGCCAAATGCCAGCGGCTGCATCAGAACAGTGGCCGAAAGCCTTAATGCATTGCGTGAAGATGGAATCATTGTCGAGATTGATACGGAGGCAGCCGCACGGCTTATTAATGCTGCAAGCAGCAGTGCTGCGCAATGGATTGCTAACTCAAGCGAACCTGAAACCACTTCAAAGCGGGCTGTTAGAGCATTTCGGACTTTTTTGGAGGGCTTGCTGGTCAAACGGAATCAGAATTTATCAGAACATTGATCGTGGGCTGCCCCTCAGTTCACCGCAAAATGACCTGAATTTTGTATGTGTTGGCTAACGCCATTTCGAAAACATCATGCGGGCTTTGAATACTGAAGTGATCCGGTAGGCGTTATGTCTTGAAGATGCGGCGGATTTTCACCGCATCTTCAACCATTTGGGGGCTGCGTCCGCCGCAGGAATTTCATTTAGCTGCGGGGCTGTAGTATTGCCAGCAAAGCTGCTGCTGCTGCAAGAACAGCCGTAAGAGTTAAGGGCGCGGTTGCCCCAAAGGTATCAACGACATAGCCGCCAACAACTGCGCCGATAGTTATGGCAATCTGGAAAGAGGTGACCATCAGACTGCCCGCTGCTTCCAGCGCGTCAGGTGCTGCACGGGACAGGTTGGTCGGTAGCACCACCGGCGCCATGCCGAAGGCAAACCCCCATAATGTGGCAAAGCCGAAGGCAACTCCAATATGTGCGCCCCAGAGTACCAAAGCGAGTGCGGCAAGTGCCATCAACGCAGCTGTTGTTACGAGGGCCGTACGGATATTGGTATCGGCCATGCGGCCCCCGGCCATATTGCCAATCACAGCGGCGATACCAAAGCCAAGCAAAGCCAGAGCGATCGGGCCGGTCGTAAGAAGCGTTACCTGTTCGAGGAAAGGGCGCACATAGACGGAGCCGGCAAAATGCCCTGTCATTAGCAAAAGAATAGCAAGCATCCCAAGTTGAATACCACGTCGCCGTGTCAACCGAAGGACGTCGATGAGACTGTTGCTTGTACTTGCGGGCAGGGTCGGCAGGCTAATCCATTGAAGCAACATCGCAAGTGCGGCCAACCCCGCTGTCATGGCCATTGCACTACGCCATCCCAGCCAGTCGCTGATCAACGCACCCATCGAGGGTGCGGCGATGGTGGCGAGCGAGACGCCAAGGGTGACAATGGCCATGCCCCGGCCAGTCGCGTTGGTGCCAACCAGCCTCGCTACAACGGCAACTGAAAGCGCCCAGAAGGCACTAAGAGCTATGCCCAGCCCGGCCCGGCCCAACAACAATAACCAGAAATCGGTTGCAACCGCTGCAAGAATATTGGAAGCGATGGCAAGCGCGCTGAGACCAACCAGCACGATCTTCCGGTTCAACCGTCCTATGAGAACATTGCTCAACATCGCCGTCACCGCGCCAACGGAAGCGGTGGCGGTTACGACCTGTCCGGCGGTCCCTTCGCTGATACCCAGATCGCGCGCCATGGGCGTCAACAGGCCTGCAGGCAGGAATTCGGCTGATACCAATGCAAAACTGGTAGCCGCCATTGAAAGAACCGCGAACCAGGTTGAAGCGCTCCATGCTGCCGGTGCCACAGCATCAAGCTCTGTTACCGCATCATCAAGTTGTAGAGTGGTGTCCGTCATTGAAATATCTCCAAAGTGTGGAGAACTTCATAAACGAACAATCCAGGATGATATGTATCTTAAAATCCGAATTGCATATCTATTCGTCCGGAAACTGTGCGACGTACAACGCCCGGAGAGACATTTGTGATGCGTTTAAACGCGCGAGAGAAGGACGCCTCGGATTCATAGCCCAAACGGGTAGCAACCTCGGCAACCGACATGCCGTTTTGCCCTAACAATTCCCGGGCAAGCTGCATACGAAGACGGGCGAGATAGCGTGCAGCGCCTTCGCCCAATATCATGCTGAAACGCTCTGCGAAAACCGAGCGCGATTGGCCCGCCAGACTGGCAAGGCTTTCCAAAGTCCAGTTATGACCGGGATCTCTGTGCATGGCAGCGAGTACACGCCCGATATGAGGGTCGCGGATGGCGGCCAACCAGCCTGTGGTTGAAGCTCCGTTGCAATTGACCCAGCAACGGATAAGCCGGGCTGTCAGCAAGTCTGCCATGCGTGATAGTATAGTTGCACTGCCCATCTGTGGTTGTGCGGTCTCTGCTGTCATAGCTGCCAGCAAGGGGCCAATGACAGGGTCGTTGCCTGCTACGTCGCAGCCCCTGATGATGGGTGGCATCAAACTGATCAATGGGTTAAGTGCGCAGGCGCCTAAGCTCATGGAGCCGCAGAAAAGGGTGCTGGTCGCGCCCGTACCTTCCCGCACCACTTCGCAGACTTTGCTCTCCGCTTTGGTTATTTGGCAGTCTACGAGCGAGTCGCCCAAAATGTCCGGCGCACTGGCCAGTTTATGGGCAATGCCCTGCGGCAGCAGCACCAGATCACCATCATGCAGTTCTTGCCAGCCCTGCATTTCGGTATGAATCCAGCATGGGCCCCGGCTGACGAAGTGAAAACGAAGCAATGGTTGCTTTGGAAAGGCGATGCTCCATGGATGTCGAAGCTCGCAGCGGCCATAATTAACACCGTTCAAGCGAAAGTCGCGCAAGACTTCGCTTAGCGGATCCATTGGGAGTATAGGCAGTGAAGAAGGTCCGGATGAATGATCAGGCATTACGTTAAGATATATGCCGAACGTCCAGCAGACAAGTCCAAATTTATGTAAAGGGGAAGAGGCATTCTGCAGTAATCCGTGAAGGATGTTCATCGAAGCTCGAAGAAGGGCTGCGTCACCGTGATCTCGCGCCCATTGTAGATTGAATCAGGCTGGGCTCTAACCGTTTGTTTTGACGCGCTGATGGAAATTTCGGAGGCCCTTATCGCTGTTCTCTCGATTAAGCCGAAGCAAATTCGTACGTTCCCCCGTGTATGGTTCAATGGCGGCTGTTGAATGGCGAAATGATCTTCCTGCTCGCATTCCGATTGTAGTGTAGCCTTATCGTTAAATTCCCGACTGTCAGTTTGGTGAACCAATTGCTTTTATTTCAAAAAAATGAACTGGTCCTCTTTCGGGAAGCCATTCTAAGACGAATGCTTCAAGTCGATTCCCACGAGTAATAACAATTTGTTGTTGCTAATTTTTTTATTATGCAATTATTATGGTGCGAATTTCCAAAATCAATCTGACTTGTAGTATGTTCGTGAAATAAAAGAATAAGTTATAAATACGCTATATCGTGAACACGATGCTAGTGGTGATCTCTACAGTTTGGATGCAAATGAGTGATTAGAGCGCCGATCTGTCTCAGTCAGATCAAGAATCGCTCTAAAAGTTGGGAAGGAACATTCCATGAAAGCGCTTATCTATAGTGCCCTGACAGTTTCGGTTATTGCTATGGCCTCATCAGGTTGCACAACAGCTGAACAAAGGACCGCCGGTTACGGTGTGGGCGGAGCAGCAATCGGTGGACTTGCTGGTGCTGCTATCGGCGGCAATACACGTGGTGCCTTAACTGGCGCAGCGATTGGCGCAGCAGCAGGTACATTGATCGGAGTGGCGCAAACACGTAACGGCGTTCAGTATTGTCGGTATCGTGATAGGCACGGTCGCGTGTATGAAGCAGCATGCCGCTAATACAGATAAGTTGGTAATTTCGGTTTGGTCATGAAACTATTGGCTTCGGCGATGGGTAGACGCTGTTTGATCCAAATGGCTGTTCAAAGGTTCTGTTGTAATAGGAGTTGATGATGCTACGCTCCGTTGCTACTATTTTTACGTTTGCAGCGTTATTTATTTCTGGAATAGTGACTGTTCCTGCCCCGGCATTTAGCCAGCATCAGTTGGCTGCAGTAGGGGCGCGCATAAACAATGGTCACAGAATTCATTGTAACCAGGGGACGCGATTGCTGCGAGCGCGTGGCTTCCACAATGTTCGAGCTTTAGATTGCAGAGGAAGCCATTTTCTTTACCGAGGCAACCGCGTCGGGCGCACTTATGATATCACTGTCCGTGCTCGGGATGGAAGAATAACGAATATGCGCTTGGTAAGGTGGCGTCGCTAACGATACAGTGCGGCGCACGATTGGCGACCGTGGAAACTTCGGTTTTAAAAATCCAGTCAGAGCAAGCTTAAAGAAATGATCTTGCTTTTTGAGTCGCCTAAGGAAAAGCCTTTAATTGGAGCGATTGATGAGCCGTTCTGAAAACGTGTAAATGCGTTTTGACGAGCTCATGTCCTTTCTCGTCAGGTGTGTATATCAAGGAAGTGAATGAAGCTAACACTTGCGATCATTCTTGCTTTACAGATGCTGATCGGTTGTGCTGGTCCCAGGGCCGTGCTGGGATTGGGCGCAACACCGACGATCCATACCCAATCGAACCCCGTTGTTACGCTTATGGTTGCAACGGTACGGAGCCGCTCTGACGATTCAAACCTCGTATATTCACGGGATCGATCGGACGATGTGAATTTTTCTACCGTTGATGTTGCGATCCCGCTGACACATCAATCTGGAAGGGTAGCAATTTCATCATCGAAACCTGATCCACGACGACACTTCTCAGCTGCCAACTACTCTAAGCTTGCAAACAGGCAAGCGATGATCAGCGAAATCAATAGCCGACTATCTCGGCGACCTCCCTCACAACGCGAACTATTTATCTTTGTTCACGGATACAACAATAACTTTGCCGAGGGGCTTTTCCGCAATGCACAGATTGTGCACGATTATGACATAGGATCGTTGCCAATTCACTTTTCCTGGGCTTCTGCAGGCAATTTCACGCGGTATCTTTACGATAGAGATAGTGCATTTATTGCTCGAAATGGATTGGCAGAAACGCTTGATCTGGCATCGCGGACAAAAACCACCGGTATAATTATTGTCGGGCACTCTATGGGAGCAGTTGTTGTCATGGAGGCCCTTCGTACTCTATCCATCAGTAAACGGAATGATGTACTCAAACGCATCACAGGGGTACTGCTTGCTGCACCCGATCTCGATCCGGATTTATTTCGCAGTCAGCTGTCCGACATTACCCAACTTCCAAAACCGTTCACTATTATCGTATCACGCAGGGATCGGGCGCTTGATATATCTAGGCGGTTGACCGGGGGGGATGCCCGTGTCGGTAGTGGCGCTGACATTGCATTATTGCAGAACAAAAATATACAGGTCCTGGACACCTCCCAGGTCGACGGAGGCGGCCATACTATTTTTGCAAGCTCCAGTACGCTGATTAAGATTCTCGGGTCCGGTCATCTCCTGCACCGCCTCATTACAGACGAGTATGCAGGCCTGGATGATACATTCGTAACCGCCGGACATGGGGTGTTTGAGCAGGCCTCTCTGGCTCTTCACCTGCCGGCTCGGGTGGTTGATCGTTTAAGCTCACGTTAGGTATGGCAGACCAGACTTTTGAGGTATACTCAGTTGGCGATCCCCCCATTCTCTACAATGAAGTCTATCACTGTATCGAGTTCCTTGCCCCGAATGAGATCTGTAAATGCGAAGGGCCGGCCTGTTCGCATCCGCTCGGTGTCTTTTTGCATCACCTCTAAATCAACATTCACATATGGTGCGAGATCGCTTTTGTTTATCACAAGAAAATCTGACCGGGTGATGCCTGGACCACCCTTACGAGGAATTTCTTCACCCTGACAGACTGAAATGACATAAAGGGTCAGGTCAGCCAGATCGGGAGAAAACGTTGCTGCGAGGTTATCCCCGCCGGATTCAATGAACACGATATCGAGATCGGGGATTCTCCGGTTCATCTCGGCAATTGCCTGAAGATTAATTGACGCGTCTTCCCTGATAGCTGTGTGAGGGCAGCCGCCAGTCTCGACGCCCATTATCCTCTCTTCAGACAAAGCCTGTTTGCGAACAAGAATAAGCGCATCTTCCTTGGTGTATATGTCATTGGTTATGACAGCGATCGAATAACGATCGCGCAATGCTTTGCAGAGCCTTTCGGTTAGTGTCGTTTTACCCGATCCAACCGGCCCCCCTATTCCAACCCGTAGTGGACCATTCTGTGATGCCATTTTCAGATTCCTCAATTAACTGCGCACGAACGGTTTGTTCCCGAGATATACTGCCAATTATAAAACGCTTGAAATGTAGGGCTTTTAAACGGCGCCGCTCGTTTGAGTAACGTGCGGGTAAATGATGTGCAAGTTGTTGAATTTGGCGTTTGAAGCAATAACTTGGTCCGCCGGGGCTCAGGTGCACAACTCAATTCACCGGTTTGTAAAAGCGAAATTAATCGTAGCTATGGTCTGAAGACTCTTTGTGTTCACGACCTGCACAAGTACCTCATTTTCGAGACCCCCATTTGAATTATGTCTGATCGCGGTCGCAATTTGCACCAGCATATCCATCATTTCCAAAAAATAATGACAGCCGAATTTATTCGTGATTATATATTGGCACAAGTACAGATTTAACCTTGTCGAGATCATCTTGTCGAGTTAATCTGATAAAAATATTGTATTGCCTATTTATTTTCGACGTCGTTAGCGCATTGAAGTTCTTCTCGAGCGTTGAAGTGGCATTTGTTAATGGTCGAAGGTTGGCATGCCAAGCTTGAACTTTGGTTTGAGCAAAATCACAATGCGACACGGTTGATGCGACGACAGCACGTCGGTCCTTTGGCTGTGCAGCGCCCATTTTATCCCGAAACAGACGGTGCAGCACATGTTTATCTTCTTCACCCTCCTGGGGGTGTGGCGGGTGGCGATCAACTGAATGTGCGGTGTTTTCTCGGTCCTGATGCGCGCACGGTTCTTACTACACCCGGTGCAACAAAGTTTTACAAAAGCAACCAAGGCCGTAGTATTCTAAAGACAGAAATTGATGTCGAATCCGGTGGTATATGCGAGTACTTGCCACAAGAAACCATAATTTTTGATGGTGCAAATGCCTCGATAAATACCACGATCAGTCTGGCAGAAAATGCGACTTATCTGGGGTGGGAGTTTATCAGTTTTGGTCGGCCGGCTTGTGGCGAAACTTTTAAAGCGGGTCAATTTCACCAATGCACAAAAATACTGAAAAATGAACATCTGATATGGTTTGAGCAGTTTCGTCTGTCAGGAGGCGATGCCATTATCAATGCCTCATTCGGACTTGCTGAGCAACCAATATTGGGAACGATGGTCTATACAGGTCCGTTAGAGGAAAGCGCTGTTGATCGGGTGCGTGAAGCGCTTGGTGAAAAGGCGGCAGGGCTATTCTCTATCTCTCAGCTAGAACGCGTTGTTGTCTGTCGATATCTGGGGCGGCGCATGTCAGAGGCGAAAGCATTCTTCAGACGGGTTTGGGAAATATTGCGGGAGGCCGGGCTGGGAAAGTCGGCCGCTGCTCCGCGCATATGGGCAACATAATGATTTCGAGAGGGTGAGCGAATGGAACTATTGCCACGCGAAAAGGACAAACTCCTGATTTTTACGGCAGCGCTTGTCGCGGAAAGGCGGAAAGCCCGCGGGCTGAAACTAAACTATCCAGAAGTTGTGGCCTATATCTCTGCTGAGATACTGGAGGGGGCAAGAGACGGAAAAACAGTTGCTGAACTTATGTCCTTTGGCGCGACATTGCTGACACGCGACGATGTGATGGACGGCGTGCCGGAGATGATACACGATATTCAGGTGGAAGCGACATTTCCAGACGGCACCAAGCTCGTGACCGTGCACAATCCAATTCCTTAGGGGGTGAAGATGATACCCGGCGAATATTTTATCGAGAACGGATCGATTGAACTCAATAGTGGTCGCGAAACACGAAATCTAACGGTTGAGAACGCTGGCGACAGGCCCATTCAGGTTGGGTCACATTACCATTTCTACGAAACCAATGACGCGCTTGTATTTGATCGGGAACAGTCCCGAGGGTTTCGACTTAATATACCTGCGGGAACGGCAGTTCGTTTTGAGCCGGGGCAAGACCGGCAAGTCGAACTGGTTGCTCTGGACGGCGCACGGGAAGTCTACGGGTTTAATGCTAAGATCAACGGCAAACTCTAGGAGAAGCGGATGGGGACGATCTCAAGACAGGCCTATGCTGAGCTTTATGGCCCCACAACAGGTGACCGACTGCGTCTCGCGGATACAGAACTTATCATCGAGATTGAAGAGGATCGCTGTATCTATGGCGAGGAAGTGACCTTTGGGGGAGGTAAGGTTATCCGTGACGGTATGGGGCAGGGGCAAAGACCAGCCGCTGAAACTGCGGATCTGATCATTACCAATGTTATCATACTTGACTATTGGGGGATCATCAAAGCGGATGTTGGCATTAAGAATGGACGCATCTCGGGTATTGGCAAAGCTGGTAACCCTGATATTCAGCCTGGCGTAGATATTGTTGTAGGCCCGGGCACCGATGTTATCGCGGGAGAAGGGAAAATCCTCACTGCAGGCGGCATTGACACTCACATTCATTTCATTGCGCCACAACAGGCGGAAGAGGCTTTGGCGAGCGGCACCACAACTCTGGTCGGGGGTGGAATAGGCCCTACAGTTGGTACCCTTGCTACGACGGTTACCGCTGGCCCATGGGCTATACATCGGATGCTTGAAGCGGTCGAAGCTTTGCCAATTAATGTTGGGTTGTTGGGTAAAGGGAATGCAAGTAAGCCCGAGCCACTTCATGAGCAGATTCGTGCGGGTGCGATTGGACTGAAGTTACATGAGGACTGGGGAACAACACCGGCTGCGATAGATAATTGTCTAAATGTTGCTGACGAAGAAGACATTCAGGTTGCTCTCCATAGCGATACACTTAACGAAAGCGGTTTTGTAAAAGACACCTTTGCAGCGATGAAGGGCCGGACTATTCACAGCTTCCATACAGAGGGTGCTGGTGGAGGGCACGCACCTGATATTATCACAGCAGCGGGTGAAGAAAATATACTTCCCTCTTCCACAAACCCTACCCGTCCCTATACGGTCAACACCGTGGATGAGCATCTGGATATGCTGATGGTCTGCCATCACCTAAGCTCTAAAATTCCGGAAGATGTGGCTTTCGCAGAATCCCGTATCAGAAGAGAAACCATTGCGGCCGAGGACATACTTCATGATCTCGGGGTGTTCTCAATGATGTCATCAGATTCTCAGGCAATGGGCCGTATAGGCGAAACAACGTTACGCTGCTGGCAAACCGCGCATAAAATGAAGGTCCAGCGCGGGCCGTTGGGCTTGGATAGCAGTCGGAACGATAATTTTCGAGCCAAGCGCTATATCGCCAAGTACACGATCAATCCAGCTATTACACACGGATTTGCGCACGAAATCGGTTCGATCGAAAAGGGAAAACGTGCCGATCTGGTACTATGGAAACCGGATTTTTTCGGCGTGAAGCCAAGTCTCGTGATGATAGGCGGCATGATTGCTATGGCGCCCATGGGCGATCCCAATGCATCAATTTCGACTCCACAACCAGTTCACTATCGACCAATGTATGGTGTGTTAGGCCGGGCAATTGGTTCAACAGGCGTCACATTCGTTTCACAGGCTGCGCTGAACGATGGTATTGGTGAAAAACTTAAACTCAACAAGCAACTGGCTGCGGTCAAGGGTATCCGGACCATACGAAAGAAGGACATGATCCACAATGGTCTTACGCCCAAGCTGGAAGTGGATCCTCAGAACTATCAAGTTCGGGTGGATGGCGAGTTGATCACTTGCGAACCGGCTGACATTCTACCGATGGCTCAACGTTACTTCCTGTTCTAAAACGCATACACAATGGCACCGAATTACTCTCGAAAAACTACGGGCAGAAGCAAGACATAAGGCGAGTATAATATCTGGAGTAAGTACAGTCGACACGTTAAGTGCCTGATGTTGCTGGCCTTACGGGCGTTCGGACATCAGTTTACTTCAGTGGAGCGATGTTGAACTATTCGCACTTTATCCTATGGGGGATGGCAGATTTTCTGCTTTGAATTTCCCGGACAACTCCTGGAAAAGTCCAATTTTATTGGAGCCTGTTCGCCTTTTGAGAAAAACGATGCAGGTCGCAAGCGAAATTAAACTCAACACGGCTCCTGATACACGAATACGATGGTTCACAATAAGAAGGGTAAAAGGTTATGCAACTCAATGCGTTCCGGGATCGCCCTTTTTGGGCTTTCTTTGACACGGTACTGCGCGGAATCGGACAGGTCGTGTTTCAAAACAATCCGTTATCGGGCCTTGTTATTCTCTTCGCTATTTTGATCAACTCATGGATCTATGCGGTAATCTGTGTTTTGGGTGTTGTCGCCAGTACGCTGACCGCAATTATTCTCAAGGCCGATAAAGGTTTGATCCGGGATGGATTGTTCGGATTTAACGGCGCTTTAGTTGCCCTCGCTCTGATCGCTTTCACGAGTGCGGATTTTCGCAGTGGAGCGCTGCCGTCACCCGCTATGACGGTATATCTTGTGTTTGGTGCCGCCTTTTCGACGATGGCTTTTGCCAGCATGGCCACGCTGCTCGGTCAGCATAAGGTCGCGCCTCTGACAATGCCCTTCGTGCTTGTTGGCTGGCTATTTTTATTCGCAATTCTTAAATTTGATGCAATAGAGGCTGGTCCTATGGCAAAGCCGGTTTCGCCAGAGCAGTTTTCTTATGCGGTCCCTTATATGCTTCCAACCTGGTATATGGGTATTGGAACTTCTATCGGACAGATTTTCTTCCAGGATAATTGGATTACTGGTTACGTCATTCTCGTAGGCATAGCAGTTAATTCCCGAATAAGCGCATTTATGGGGCTGCTGGGCGCTGTGGTTGGAGCCTTGGTGGCCGCCGCTTTTGGTGGCCCGGAAGGAGCCATACGGGATGGGCTTTTTGGTTATAATGCGGCTCTCACGGCAATAGCGCTTGGTGGCTTTTTCCTTGTTTTCAACTGGAGCAGTTTCCTTTATGCGATCTTCGGTTCTGTCATCGCAACGTGGCTATGGGCTTCCATTGCCATTTTCCTGAAGCCGATTGGAATGCCGGTCCTGACCTCTACATTTGTCATCGTAACATGGATCATGCTGATTGGTCAGCAGGCCTTTAAGGTACTGATACCAGTCGCGCCAGCGGAGGCGACCACCCCTGAAGACAATCTCGAGCGATATCGTGAGAAACGCCGTTTAGGAGCGGAATAGTCGACTATAGAGCGTCTCATGCCATGCACTGGCCATCGCCAATGATGGTGCCGTATTGCCAATCTCCTCTTCGCTAAGCCCACACGCTGTTTCGATAGCGCGCTCGATTGAAAGGGAGGCTTCGATCAGGATTTTCTGACCTGCTGTATGGCCAAGGGGCACCAACCGTATTGCGGCAGTGACTTGCCCCTCGACCACACTCCACATCAGGCCGCACAGAGCATCGAGAGTTGCTATACTCCAGTTATTTGCAGCGATCGCGAAAGCCGCGGGATAAGTCAAACGACATTGTGGAGAGAGATTTGTAGCCCGCTCTACATTGAGCTCAATGAGAATAGCTAACAGAGACTCGCCCATCCGGCGATCTTCCAGCTCGATTTCCCGGCTCTCTCGACTTGCTGCCAACCAATTATTTAATCGAAAGAATTCCGTTTCATCGTATTGTTCCAGCGCGCGCATCATACGTAAGAAAAGGGGGCCATCGAGAGCTGCAAAACTGTGTTCAAGCAGGCCAAAGACCCAACACGCGCAGCTCTCTCTATCTTTAACTATGCCAGCATGAACAGCCCATTCTAGTCCGCGCGAGTAGGAGAACGCTCCTACCGGTTGATTGGGACTTACAAGACGCATGAGGTGGATCATGCCATGTCCCATGGCGTATCTATGCAAATCCATATCAACCTGATGTTCTACAGATGCTTAATCTGGGTGTGTTGTTTCGGCAAGCAGGTTTCACATCAAGTTGCCATCAGATAGAGTCCAGCAAGGGCAGTTATGCCACCTGCCATCCGCATCACAACCTGACCAGGACCACCGGCTAGTACTCTGCCGGCTCCAATACCGATTCCGATACCGGCTGCGTGCAATAGTATTGTAGCAAGCCCAAACCCAGCACCATAAGATAGGAACGCTGCTCCACCAATCTCACCTCCATGGGCATAGCCGTGGAAAAAGGCGAAGAAACCCACTAAAAGCGCTGCTGTCAGTGTGGAGGCATGAAACGCGGTAGCTACAAAAAGACCCAGTACAATGACAGATGCAAGAATGACAGGTTCCACAAATGGCAACGATATGCCGCCAAGTGCTGCCAGGAAACCCAATAGCATTACTCCCACAAAACTCATGGGAACAAGAATAAGCGCTCTTCCCCCCAACATGGATGCCCACAGACCCACTGCCACCATCGCCAGGATGTGATCGACTCCAAACAGAGGATGTGAGAAGCCCGCAGCAAAAGAGCCGTGTTCGGCCGGATTGAGATGGGCGAAGGCCGGGCTCACCGTCACAGCGAGGACGAGAGTAGCGAGAACCAAAGATCTTTTCATTTTCGCTTCCTTTATATCTGAATATGCTCAGAAGGAACCAAACATCGATCCAAGCACAAAGACCGCAACAAGAGATATGATCACACCGACAATTACAGTCATGACCATATCCAGATAACTTGAAGAATGTGTTTGTCTGCTAATTTGCAGTAGTAGAAGTACCGTTCCGTTATGAGGAAGGGCATCAAGCGTCCCGGCACTGATCACCGTCAGACGGTGCATAAGCTCGGGATTGATGCCGTATTCGACTGCAAGTTGCATATACTGCTCGCCCAGAGCATTGAGGGCGATGGCCATGCCACCAGAAGCTGTTCCAGTGAGTGCCGCAAGTGCATTCATTGCAACGACCAGAGAAACGAGTGGCCCGCCGGGCACTTCGAGAACCGCATCCCGGACTAAAGAAAAAGCAGGCATAGCCGCGACAACTGCTCCAAACCCGACAAGACTTGCAATCGTAAGGATTGGTAGTACGGAAGAATTAGCGCCGGCGTCGAGGCTCTCCCTGATAGCCCGAAGCCGACTGAAATTAACTGCGATCAATGTGATTATAGCGGCAGCAAGAGCAATGAGAACCGCCCATAATCCAATTGACGATGAGACATCGATGCCCCACGGTTGCTGCTCCAGAAACGAAAAATCAATGCGTGGAAGAATAATCAGCGCCATCAAAAAATTAACAAAGATGACAACGAGCAAGGGAAGAAGGGCCAAAAAGAACGGAGGCTGTTGGTCCGTGCGAGCCCCCTTGTCAAGTTCAGCTGGATCGAAATCACCTGAAAGGGTCGACTGTTCCCTGGCTTTCTCTGTAATTTCAATATCGCCGACATCATCCACGTAATTTTCACCGGCAGCTCTGGCCTTGGCTTCGGCGCGTTGCAACCACCACATGCCAAAAGCTAATGTGATGAGAGAGGCGATTATCCCCAGTCCGGGTGCCGCGAAGGTTGTCGTTCCGAAATAGGGCATCGGTATTGCGTTGTTGGTGGACGGTGTTCCCGGCATCGCGGACATGGTAAAAGTGAAGGCCCCCAGTCCGATTGCAGCTGGCATAAGGCGCGCAGGTATATTGGCTGCTTTGAACATTTCGCGAGCCATAGGCACCAGCACGAAAAAGGCAACGAATACGCTGACGCCACCATAGGTCACAACAGCTGATGCCAGGACAACAGATAGCATCGTTCGTTTCACACCGAGCCGTTCAGTCATATACTGTGCAATCGCGGTGATGGAGCCACTATCATCCATCAGCTTGCCGAAAATTCCACCAAGCAGGAAGAGCGGAAACCATCGTGCCACGAAACTCGCAGTGCCTGTCATGAAGGTCGAGGTCCAGTTAGCCAAAAGTGGTTCACCGGAAATTAGCGCTGCAAGTAACGCAGCGACTGGAGAGAGCAAAAGTACACTCCATCCGCGGTACGCAAACCACATCAGAAGCGCGAGGCCCATTAATATTCCAAGCAAACCCATGTTATCTGACCCCTCAGTCGATAAAGGAGAGTATGCGATCGAAATTTTCTTGATGAAACAACTTTCACTGAGATAATTCAAGTATCAAATTGCAGTTTTCCTTTTTATTTATAGGTTTTTTTATCGCGTTTTAGGTGGTATAGAGGTGTCTAAAGTTAACAAGTTCTCTTTTGAAATATAGGGAATTTTCTCAAATATAGAATCATAAATTCGCAAATCAAAAAGACTCCCGAGACCGCTATCTTAATTCTATGGTTTTTGGCGCACGCGAGAAAACGGAACAACTCTGATTATTTGACTTTAGTAAGGTAACTCTGGAGATCCCATCGAATGTCAGAGCTGATAGCGATGCAGTCCATTATGTTCAATCTTGGCGTAGCGCTGCTGCTTGGGTCTGCCATTGGCCTGGAGAGACAATTAAAACAGCGCCATTCTGGGCTTGTGACACATGGGCTCGTTGCATTGGGAGCCGCAGCGTATTGTTCCCTTCCGGAGGCTTTCGGATTTCAAGCCGATCTTAGAATGGGATCGCAGGTTGTAACAGGTATCGGATTTCTGGGGGCTGGCCTTATCATCAAAGACGGGGCCAGCATTAAAGGCTTAAGTACAGCGGCTACTGTATGGAGTACAGGAGCTGTGGGGGTACTCACGGGTTACGGCCTTTGGTTTCTGGCTGTTGAAACAGCTTTCTTCATAGTATGTCTGAACATTTCTTTACCTAGAATTGCTACGCTCGTGGATCGCTATTCTTTCATTGTGCCCGAAACTGAGCAGTTCTATCTTGTGAAGTTTCGGTGCCCGGCCGAAAGTGAAATTGCTGTACGAGCGCTATTGATCCAGTCGCTCGATCTGAAGAAACTGAGATTTCATGCTATTAAAAGTCAGCTTATTGAGGGTAGCAATGAAATTGAAATTGACGCGACGTTGTTTGCCGGCAAGGAGGATGACCGACTTGTTGAGGCGCTTGTAACGCAACTTAGTTTGCGTTTGAGTATTATATCGTCAAGTTGGGTGAAACTCGAGAACGCCAGCTGAATGTTCCGTGTTAAACTTCTTGATATTGAATCCTGTACTAATAAACGATACCGTGTTCTTATGCCTATATAAACAATATTTTGAAAGTTAAAGTAGTGATATAGCCCCGCTGGGGCGCGAGGGGTCGAGGGATGGACACTCATCATCTGCTGAAAATCAATCGCAAGTTCATTGAACGGCGGAAATGGAAAGGTTTTCTTGGGCTTGGCATATTGCTTTTAGCGGGCGGGTTCCTTTGCTTGCTCTTACCGGTCTTTTCCGAGTTTGCAGCAAGTACAATTTTCGGCTTCGTCCTCATGGCAATAGGTGTCGTCAAGATTATCCAGTCGCTTTGGGTAAAAAGTTGGGCCGGATTTGTCTGGCAGGAATTGTCGGGCGCGGTGGAGCTGGTTGGTGGAGTAATGATTTATCTAAATCCGCTTAAAGGTGCTCTCGCTATTACGCTCCTTATCGCCATTGTCGTATTTGTACATGGCTTCCTCCAGATTGCGATGTCTATGAAAATCAGACCTGAGGGTGGCTGGTGGTGGTTCACGCTCTCGGGATTGATAGCATTGACTGCCAGTGCGGCTCTCGTTCTCAAATGGCCTCTGACAAGGGATCTGCCATCAGGTTCAATTGCGGGAATAGCTCTCTTAATCGCAGGAATTGCTTATCTTGGAAGTGCTTTAAGTACCCGGAATGCGTGAATTAACGGCCACAATGATGGGCTCGCGAAAGGATGCGCAAGTGATAATGAGGTTTTTTGGTCCTTCGATATCAACCGTTATACTAGCTGTATGTCTGCTTCTGGTCCCCCAGATCGCAATCGCGCAGCAAGGTTCCTCTGCGTCACCTGCGCCGCCAGTCATCACCCAGACAGTTGAGAAAGCGTCGTCGGCTGCACCATTGCGGTTTAATGGGCAGATTGAGGCCATTGAATCCGTTGACATTCAGGCGCGCATCACGGGCTTTCTTAAGGAAAAAACCTTTGAACAGGGTGCGGCTGTCAAAATTGGCGACCGTCTCTTCGAAATAGAACCCGACCAGATGGCAGCCGCCGTCGCACAGGCTGAGGCGCAAGTTGCGCGCGCCCAAGCTGCACAGAATGCTGCTCGCCAGTCTTTGTCTCGCACGCGAACTCTCGCCAATCGCAACACGGCGTCTCAAGCATCCCTTGATGATGCACAGGCCACTTTTGATATAGCCACTGCCGATGTTCAAAACGCAGAAGCTGTGCGCAATACTGCCAGACTGAACCTTTCCTACACTCAGGTCAGATCGCCCATAAACGGAACAATAGGGCGATCCTTGTTCACGGTTGGTAATTTAGTGGGTCCAAGTGCTGGTCCACTTGCTCGGATCGTGCAACTGGATCCTGTCCGAGTTGTGTTTTCTATTACTGACCGCGCTCTCACGGACCTTCGGCAAAAGGAGGCCGGGGGAGGTACAGTTGATCCTGAAAGCTTTAGACTTACACTGACGCTCTCTAACGGGACCCAGTATGAACAACCAGGGCGCATCCAATTCATCGATAACGAGGTGAACGCTCAGACGGGAACAGTCGCTGTGCGCGCTATATTTAGTAATGGGGATCATTTGCTGGTTCCCGGACAGATAGTTGCTGTCACTCTGCTTGATGATTCAGCCATTGATTTGCCGATAATTCCCATGTCGGCTGTGTTGCAGGATCGGCAGGGGAGGTATGTCTTCGTGCTTAATGCGGATAATACAGTTTCCCGGCGCCCAATAGTAACGGGTGCCCGGATAGATAATAACTGGGCAGTCGCTGACGGTTTAAAAGCAGGAGAAACAATTGTTGTAGAAGGCCTTCAGAGGATTACGGACGGCCAGAGCGTTGAGCCGCATGATCGCATCGCTGGTGAAGTGGGGGCCGGACAATGATATCCGAAGTCTTCATAAAACGGACACGACTAGCCATCGTTATCTCGGTTTTTATTTCTATCGCCGGTGCGATTGCCATATTCTCGTTGCCTATCCAGCAATACCCACAAATCGCTCCTCCGACGGTCACAGTATCAGCTTTTTATCCCGGAGCCAGCGCAGAAGTGATTGCGGATGTCGTGGGCGGGCCGCTGGAAACAGCGATCAATGGCGTCGATGACATGATCTACATGTCATCGACAAGTTCCAATGCCGGACAGTATACATTGTCGGTAACATTCGAGGTCGGCACGGATCCCGAGCTTGCTCAAATCAATGTGCAGAACCGCGCACAACTGGCAATCTCGCGATTGCCGGCTGCGGTTGCTCAGCAAGGTGTTTCCGTCCGCTCACGCTCACCTGATTTCGTGTTGGGTATAGCTTTTTATTCACCGGACGACAGCCTTAGCGCACTTGAAATCACCAATTTTACTACGACGGCGATTGTCGATGCGATCTCCCGTGTTGGGGGCGTTGGTGAGGCGAGTGTTGTCGGAGCGTCTGAATATTCGATGCGTGTCTGGCTCAATCCGCAAAGAATGGATGCGCTGGGAATAACAGTTGATGAAGTTTCATCCGCGATCCAGCGCCAGAATATTCAGGCAACTCTTGGACAGGCCGGAGCACCTCCGATGCGAGTGGGGTCCGAACTTCAGTTTACGCTTATTGCAGAAGGCCGTCTTGGGAACATTGATGAATTCGGAGCCATTATTGTTCGCACCGGTGCGGACGGCGCAAAGGTATATCTACGAGACATTGCCCGAATTGAACTGGGCGCGCGCAATTATGCATCCAGAGCAAGTTTCGCGGGCCATGAATCCGCGATGTTGCAAATAAACCAATCGCCGGGCGCTAATGCTATCGAAACAGCAACAGCAGTGCAGGCTGAACTCGAGCGACTGTCTTCCAGATTTCCCGCTGGATTGCAATATCATGTCGTTTACGATGCGACCCGATTTGTGGAAGCTAGTCTTCAGTTGACGACCCGAACGCTTTTTGAAGCATTTGCAATTGTGCTCGCGGTCACATTCATTTTTCTACAAGATTGGCGAGCAACACTTATTTCGGCCCTTGCCATACCTGTCTCAATGCTTGGCGCTGTTGCGGTGCTTTTGGCCGTTGGTTATTCGCTCAACATGATATCCTTGCTGGCACTTGTTCTTGCTATTGGTCTTGTTGTCGATGATGCCATCCTTGTTGTCGAAAATGTCAAGCATGTGCTGGACGATACGCCGGATATTTCTGTTGTTGATGCAACACGCAAGGCAATGGGCCAAATCACCGGGCCGATTATTTCGACGACGCTTGTGCTGCTGGCTGTCGTAACACCGACGGCATTTCTGGAAGGGATTGGCGGGCAACTCTATCGACAATTCGCAGTCACGATTTCATCCGCACTTGTTATTTCGTCCTTCGTCGGATTGACCCTTAGCCCGGCTCTGGCCGCGCTCTTGCTCAGGCGTGGTGATAGCGGTTTCAAGCGTGGCCCACTGGCATGGTTTACCCGGTTTATGGAACAAACCCGCTCCGGTTACGGCAAAATCGTCGGTTTTCTGGTGAAATACTGGTTTGTACCACTCGCCGGTATTATCGCTTGCTTTGTCGGAGCCTATCTCGTTTTTGTCAATCTGCCTGCGACCTTCTTGCCTGACGAGGATCAAGGTGCGCTATTTGTGGACATCCAGCTGCCAAGTGCAGCTTCGCTTGATCGGACCAACCTCGTTGTTGAGAATGTTCGCAAAGTCTTGAGTGAAACCAAAGGTGTGCAGGATGTTATAACGGTTGCTGGCTTCAGTATTCTGCAGTCGACGAGTACACCGAATGGCGCCATGGCCGTAGCTGCCCTTTTGCCCTGGGAAGACCGAGAAACTGAAGCGTTGCAGCTCAATAATATTATCAACGCTTTGCGAGCTCAGTTTGCGCAGATTCCAGGTGCAAACATATCTGTGTTCGCTCCACCTGCAATCGCAGGTATTGGCGCAGTGGGCGGTCTTGATTTTCGACTGCAAGCCTTGCAGGGGCAGCCGCCAGAGGAAATAGCTCAGGTTGCTGGAGCGCTGCTTGGTTACTTTAACCGGAGCAAACAGATTGGCGGTGCGGCTACAACGTTTAATGCAAATGTGCCGCAAATTTATGTCGATGTTGATCGCTCGCGGGCTGAAGCGCTCGGTTTGAGCGTGTCGGATATTTATGCCGCGATAGGTGCAAATTTCGGCTCCCGATACGTCAATGACTTTACCCTGAACGGACGGGTGTTTCAGGTCAATCTCCAGGCGGACTCCGACTTCCGGGCGCACAGCGAAGATATCCTTAAACTTCACATCAGGAATCGAAACGGAACCATGGTCCCGCTGCGAAGCGTTGTGTCGCTAACGACGGTCTTGGCACCTTTCGTTATAACACGCTATAATCTCTCGGTGTCGGCGCAGGTCAATGCGGTTCCGGCTCCGGGTGCAAGTAGCGGTCAGGCCATGGCAGCAATTGAGACCCTGGCATCCGAAGTCCTTCCTGTAGGTTATGGCTATGAGTGGTCGGGCTTATCGTTTCAGGAAAGCAGAAGCAGCGGTCAGGAAGCAATTGTCTTTGCGCTGGCTTTCCTGTTTGCCTATCTTTTCCTTGTCGCCCAATACGAGAGTTGGGCGTTGCCCGCAGTGGTTATTCTTTCGCTGGGCGCAGCACTATTGGGTGCTGTTGTAGCTCTGAAATTGTTTGGCCTTCAAAACAGTCTTTATGTTCAGATTGCCATGGTGTTGCTGATCGGCCTTGCAGCCAAGAACGCCATTCTGATTGTGGAATTCGCCAAGGAGAAACGTGAATCCGGACTGACTGCAATGGAGGCGGCCCGAACAGGTGCAGAACAGCGTTTTCGGGCTGTGATGATGACAGCGGTTTCATTCATTCTTGGAATTCTTCCCCTGATTTTGTCCTCAGGTGCTGGCGCTGGCGCTCGTCAGGCAGTTGGTGTGACAATATTCGGAGGCATGGTCGCAGCGACAACGATCGGCTTGCTATTAACGCCTGGTCTTTATTTCGTAATTCAACGGATGACGGAACGTCTGGGGAAGCAGCGAGAGAAGGAGGGTAAGATTGACGTAGGCAATCTGTAGCAACTGCAACCCCCTCAAAGTTGAGGAGAACCACTAGGATGTGCAACGGATCAAGTTTTGTTCGAGGAACGGGTGTAACGATCCAAACGACATCGCTGAATGTCGATTGATACGATGACATGCCTGTGTTTATTGTCACCAGCGGTTAAGCCGGTATTGGAAGGTTCCTGTCACTATTTTGAAAGGTGCATTCCTGGACAAGGTGAAGGGAATAATCAGTAATATGCGTATTGACGAAATGCGCCCGTACAAACGATTCAGACTGTTATGAGCAAGCTTGTTAAACCTGCAAAGGGCGGATCGTGTTCATGAAAATCGGACATTTTCTACAGATCTCAATATTCACTGTTTGCTGCAGCCTCGCCTATAATGCGTCTGCGCAGAGCAAGACTGAATCTGAGAAAAACCTTACTGCTTTCCCCGCAGCGCCAGCTGGTTCTGAACGGTATGTTATTCATCTTCCCCCGCTCGACGAGGAACAGCATGCCAAAGTTGAAATCATCGCCGGTCGCATTGCGATGGTGGACTGTAACATTAGCTGGTTTACGGGTAATTTAAACACAAGCACCATCGATGGATGGGGTTTCGACTATTACACCCTCGCGGCAAGCGATCACATGATAAGCACGCGTATAGCGTGTCCGCAGAATAGCAGCCACAAAGCCTTTGTACCGGTCAGAGGTAACAATTTCATGCTTCGTTATAACAGTAGGCTTCCGATTGTTATTTACGCGAAAGATGGCTTTGAAATTCGTTATAGAATCTGGAAGCCGCTCAACGATACGCACAGTGCCCAAAGAGGATAGCTCGAGTATTTTCTCCAGACCGTGATGAACAGATCAAATTACCGCCGTTAACTGCGAATATATAGTGCGGCCTTTATCCTTGCTCTTACAACTTGGACAAGTTGGTGTACAAGACGAGGCATTTGCCGCGGCCAGCAGTGTCAAATCGGTTAGGACAAAATCCGCATTATCAAGACCTGGACGGCAATGGCCTTAGCCGGTTTTGATGCATTCCCAACAAGCATACGAAGCGGTTTTGCATGGGAAACGCGTAAAGATCGATAGATGGAGCGGTTCCTATGATTTAGTTTTCGCTGGAACCTCATAAGGCTTGTCAGTGCGCTTATACCAAGGCTCTTGTGACTTCCCGGGAAAATGATTGTATGCGGCGTAGTCTTTACAGTTTGTTTGGTCTTATTGCAGGGAAGGGCGTTCCTCTCGTTCCAGCTCTTGTTCTGGGGGGAAGCCAAATATTTCAGCGAACCAGCTGGTCGCTGGATGTTGTGCACTGAAAGTAAGCAAAACAATAGTTATGGGAACACCGATGAAGGCTCCGAATACCCCCCAAAGAGCGCCCCATGCAAAGACCGAAAAAAGTACGGCCACCGGCGATAATGAAAGGGTGCTTCCAGCGAGACGTGGTTCCAGAATACTACCGATGACAGATTGTATAACGTTCAAGCCCACGAAAATTGCAAGTACCGATTGCCAAACAGCAAGTTGGGTGAATGCAAAGGCGGTAATAAAAAGCGTCGCTGCAAGCGGCCCAACAAACGGAATAAAATTCAGAATAAATGCCACAAATCCCCACGTAGTGGAAAACGGTAGTCCGATGAAACGGGTGAACACCCAAACGAATAGTCCGGTGACCAAGCTCATCGCAGCTCTCAGCAGCATATAGTGTCGAATTTTTGCTGCGGCCACACGACAGCCCCGAACGAATGTGTCTGCGGATGTCTGATTTTTCAGTCGTTTAATCCGAGAGTTAAACTCGTCAGTTTCGGTCAGCCCCAACAGGACATAAACCAGTGCCACAAGCCAAAAGCTAAACGTATTATTCAGGCGGCTACCTATTGATTGAAGATTACGCAAGGCCCAGCTCACACTAAAATTGTCTGACCATAGAACTGAGACTGCGATGCCATGTGCATCAAGCCATATCCGAAGTTGTTCATAAAGGAGCTGGTATCGTGCTGCATCAATCAATATACGGCGTCCAATCTGTCCGACAGTCCACGCGATCAGCCATCCAAATCCGAGCAGCAGAAGGACCACCAAAAGAAATGTAATCACCAATGCCAGATAACGTGGCAATACTGATGAAAGGATGCGTTGAAGCGGCCAAACGAGAATTATAATGAATAAGGCAAAGATAACTGGAGCGATCACGGCGCTACCATAAGAAAGCAATGCAATCAAGCTGCAGCCAGCTATCAGAATTAGGGCTGCGTTACTACCTTTTGGCATAAAGTCCCCCACTGTCCCCTATGGGTAAAAGTCAAGTCACGTTCCCAGGCTATTCTTGTGAATTTTGCCATCTTTCATGACGATTGCCAGCGTCTGTTCCGGTCTTTCAAGGACATGAATGTCGTCGAGCGGATTTTCGTTGAGAACCAGAAGGTCGGCAAAGGCACCAGGCTCAATGAGCCCCAATTTCCCAGGATAAGGATTACGCAGGTTGGAAAGCGCCAACAGTTCGGCGTTGACCGACGTCGCAGCACGCAAGGTTTCCGCATTCGAGTACCACTGGCTCAGATGTGTCAGCATGAAATTCTGGCGCGAGGTCAATGCGGGTGAGAACAGGAGATCTGATCCCCAGGCCGTCTTGATGCCATATTTACGGGCAAAGGCGTAGATCTGCGGTGTACCAGAAAAAAGCTGCTGGATGCGTTCCAGAGCCGGTCCCGATTGAGGTGCAGCATCATCCATTGTCAAGAAAGGTTGGGCACTCAGCCAGACTTCCTTTTCCGCAAACATGCGCGCCGTTTCCTCATCCATCAGATGCCCATGCTCGATACAGGCAGCTCCCGCCCTGATGGCTCGCTGAACAGTACCCGGTGCATAGGCATGAACCGTGACATAGGTGTTCCAGTCTTTGGCGACGTCGACAGCCGCACGGATTTCGTCTTCGCTGAATGTGGACATATCAAGCGGACTGCGTGGCGACGAAACGCCACCGCCACCAACAATCTTGATTTGTGATGCGCCCTGCAATAATTGTTCACGTACTCGCAGCTTCAGGTCGCCCTTATCATCGACGATCGCCGCGGCTCCCATCAATTCGCCGGTGCTGAGTCTGGCGCCATCGCGCGGAATTTCTGTTGGCAGCCGAAGGTCGCCGTGACCGCCTGTCGTCGTGATCATTGCACCTGCCGGATAGATGCGTGGGCCGGATATTATTCCCGTGTCTATTGCTCGTTTAAACGAAAAAGTCGGTCCACCGAGATCACGAACGGTCGTAAAACCGCGTAGCAACGTGCGTTCCGCCTCTGCTGTCGATGTTGCGAAAATCAGACCCAGATCACCTTCCAGAAGAACCGGTAGCGGTACTGCAGCATAAATGCTATGCCAGTGAGCATCTATCAAACCAGGCATGAGCACGCGATCGCCACAGTCGATAACTGTCGCACCATCAGGTGGTGAACTGTTCGTAATGTCGATCGCGGTAATAAGGTTATTTTCGATCAGAACCTGCGCGCCGTTTGTTAGCTTGTCAGTTTTTCCGTCAAAAACCCGTACGCGTGTCAGAAGAGTTTTTGTGGATGGTGATTGTGCAAGAGATTTGTCCGCCAACATCGTTGCTGCCGCTGTCGCTGCTGCACCCGCAAGGAAATGTCTTCGCGATAACCGATCCAGACGCTGGGAAACCTGCTGCAATATCGGATTGGAACAACCACAGCCGTTTCCGTGAATGAAATGCTGATACTTTCCACCTAGTCGAAACATGTTCCCTCCTCAATAAACACAACTTTGAACAGGCATATTGATTTCAAAACTTTGGACTAGCGCACCTCAACAACCTGTTTCTCGCGTCGTTCCCAATTTTTCATTAGGGGATTATGAAAGTCCTCGAACTTGTGCTGAACACCGTTCTTCGTGTGTGACTTCAATCGGGTTCTGACATCGCAACGTCTGAACTATGATGAATTCAATGATACCAGGGCCTTTTGATCTGCCACAGAGTAAAACGATGTCCGTGACTTAGCCCATGCTTCAGAAAAGACGAGATTTTTCTGAAGTCTTTACTTACCTCAAGCATCATTCCTGTTATGCAATGTACACTCACCGATCTGGCCATCTGACCGGGCTTGCCCTCTCAATCGCTTTTGATCGCGGAATAAGAAAGCCACATCTGAAAAGATATACCGTAATCACGGCTAGCGTTTGAGAATAGTTTTCGAGACATCCTGCGCACCGTCCTGTTCTGGATATCTGCAAAGTAAACCCGAAGGTCAGCGGCACTATCACGTTTGCGCCTGTTAACCTTTTGCCCCGTATCAAAGCCCCTTATTACGTCACTGTCAATCGGCCCCAATATTGGTTTTTCTCTATTCGGTGCGGGTGCATTGAGCAATTTTCTGTTTGATGGGATTAACCGGCGGTCATCCCAAGAAGTTCTGCATGTTCCTGGCGGCCGCATTGCTTATAATGTGGCGCTTCACTGTGAAGCCGTTCGGTGTTTCCGCGCCTGGTGAAAGGGAAGTCAATCTCAAGCGAAAGAAATTGGCGACGGCCGAAGACGGAAGCAGACATTACCATATAGACCTATTCCACGCGTCATTTCCTTCAAATGAAAGATCGCCAGAATAGTGGAAGGTACTGTCCATTCCGTGGTTGACCAAGTTGCAGAGCGCTGAGCAAGAATCTCGGATGACATAGCAGGTTGCCTGACGAACGATTCTTCTGAAGGGTAGCATTAAGCATTGCACAAAGCGGCCGACACTATAGACCCAAATTGAAAACCGTTTTAATACGGGCCGATACTGAAAGTCTTCCGGTAGCAGCCTAAATTTTTGGATCCATCATGTCGTTGATAGGCTTTATTCGTCGCAAGTTGTTCGCGGTTACGCCCGAATTTAAGCGGTTTGTTCGCCCGTTTCCAAAATTTGAAGAGATACAGAAGTCTTCTGGGCCCTCGGGAATCGTGGTTGGGTTTTACACGCGTGGCTCATTCTATGAAGATGAAGCGAAAAGGATGGAGAAAACGGCCCGCCGTTTGGGCCTCGTGGTTGAAACAACTGCTGTTGAAAGTGCTGGATCGTGGGTTAGAAACGCTGCTTTGAAGCCTACTTTTTTACTGGAAGCACGTGAAAGACTGCGGGGACCTTTGTTGTATGTGGATGTCGATGCAGTTTTTCATCGCGATCCCTGGCCACCACTCTCCGATATGAAGTCGGACATAGGCGTTTTTTACTCCAGCGACGGAAAACTCATATCTGCAACTATCTACCTTGCTGACACACCTGAGGTTTTGAGTTTGCTTCGTGAATGGAAAGAAGCCTGTGATAAGGAGCCGGATGTCTGGGATCAGGTGACGTTGCAGAATATCTTGGAAAAAAAGATGCTGGATACCCTTACAATATCGCGGCTGCCTGTGTCCTTTTGCTGGGTCTTTGATCGCTTCAAGAACGAATTCACTGACGAAGTTTATATTGAACAGCTTCAAGCCAGCCGTCAGGCAACCTCAAGAAGAAGATTTTTTAGGGGTACAAGTAAAAGACTCATCCGTCGCAATGCGCGGATAGCAGAGATAGAACGGATACTACGCGAAGATTCGGAGGCCTAAACAAAATAGGCAGGGTTTATTCTTTTGCCTGCTTTGCAATGTGAGAAAGTTGCGAATAACGCATATGGATTTTGATCGCTATTTAGCATAACTTTCAGTTTGACCATAAAGCGCAATCACTCATCGAATGTACCGAGAGCGGAGCTTCAGGTTGTGCGCCTTCCAATAGCGTAACATTGGTCAGTTGTGTAACTCCTCCCAATAACCATTCCTTCAGAATTGTATCTGCGCATCGTCAAATTGTTGCGCAGCGCGCGCCGATGCGATCGATTATCATTCTGTAAACGTTTTTTAGTATCCTTTTTGAGAAAAAAGGCTGAATTTTAACTCGACACTATTATTAGCGCATCAGAGAGCCGTGGGTAGAAATAAAATATATCCGCAGAAGCCTGCGGATATATTTTTCAAGGCTGCAGTATGACTGACCCGCTTGTCTTTCGAGCCTCCATGTCAGCGTGTGCTTGCTGCACGTCCGTGAGCGGATAACTCGTCGGTTTGGCGACTTTGAGCACGCCGGTTTCGAGAGCCGAGAACAGTCGTTGTGCGGCGAGTTCGTATTCCGCCCGATCTGACGTATAGTGGGCTATGGAAGGGCGCGTGACAAAGAGTGATCCTTTGGCTCCAAGCGTCCCGACCTGTAAAGGGTCTACCGGTCCCGAACTTTCTCCAAAACTAACCAGAGTGCCACGCGGCTGAAGGCAATCGAGCGATTTCGCAAAAGTATCACTACCCACTGAGTCGAATACTACGCGGACGCCCTTACCACTTGTGATGTCGCTCACCTTCTGCCGGAAGTCCACGCGGCTGTAAATGATGACGTCATCGCAACCCTGTGCGCGCGCAATTTCAGCTTTCGCATCGGTGCTGACAGTCCCGATCACGCTGACACCAAGGGATTTCAGCCATTGAGTTGCCAGCGATCCGACGCCACCTGCAGCGGCATGAAAGAGGACTGTATCGCCTTGTTTGAGGGGCACACAGCGATGGGTCAGATATTCGGCAGTCAAACCTTTGAACACCGTCGCGGCGACGGTTTCACTGTCCAAACCATCTGGCACGCGCAAGCACCTGGCAGCGGCAACATTGCGGAATGCCGAGTATCCGCCCGGCGCACCGCCGACATAGGCTACCCGGTCGCCGATCGCAAAACCGGCTACGTCCGGCCCGCACCCGACTATTTCTCCTACCCCCTCAACGCCGAGGCCACTCGGAAGCGGCAGTTTTACCGCAAATACACCTTTGCGATGATAGATGTCTATGTAGTTGACCCCGATAGCGAGATGCTTAATTTGAAGCTCTCCTGAGCCGGGCGATGGCAATTCCATTTTCTGAAAAGATAGCACCTCTGGCCCTCCATATTCAGAAAATCGGACGGTATCAACGAATTGAGGCATGACAAAATATCCTTGTTGTTTGGTGAAGTTTTCGCCATTCTGCCGGTATTGTCGACTTCTGTTTCCGCACAATGATCTTGCAAAAATGGAAAGCTGATGGACTGGAACGACCTGAAATTTTTCCTGGCAGTTGCCCACGGCAAGTCGCTGACGGCTGCTGCAAGCTATCTGAAGGTTAGTGCCTCAACGGTCTCCAGGCGTATCGAGACACTTGAACGAGCATTGCAGGTAAAGCTGTTCCAATCTCGTCGGGATGGTTATGAACTGACCGAAGCAGGCCTGAGCCTTCTGCCGAGCGCTGAACGTGCTGCAGCGCAAATGCGTTTTTTTGAACGCACAGCAAGCGAAAGCGATGATGATCTGGCCGGATCGGTGCGTATCGACGCGCCCGAGTTACTCGGACAAGACGTATTGTTGGCGACGATGACACAGTTCATGGAAATGTATCCGGGAATCCGGGTCGAGCTGCGTAGTTCCGTTGTGCCCGTACAACTGACCTCGGAGGAAGCGGACATAATTCTCAGGCTGGTTCGCCCTGATCACGGCAGCTACCGAATAAGGAAAGTTGCCGAAATCCGCTTCGGGCTTTACGCCTCGCCAGCTTATGTCGAACGTCACGGTGCTCCCAACCATCCCGAAGACCTATATCGACATAGAATTGTCGGCTGGCCGATGGATTTGCGCTATCTAACCATGGCCACATGGCTTGAAAGCGTATGTCCCGGAGTCCAGCCCTCACTTCAGCTCACGTCTTTCAGTGCACAACTCTCTGCAACGCGGAGTGGGGCAGGGTGGGCTATCCTGCCTGACTTCGTCGCAATCCCATCAGGACTTTTGCCAGCGCCCGTTGAGTTGTCTCGCTTCGCGTCGGATCTTTGGCTGCTCACCCACGAACATTCGCACGTGCTGCCGCGCGTGAAACTGGTTCGTGATTATTTAGTACAAACTTTGCAAGACACTTTCGCAAAGCGCTGAGAGCAACCAATCACGACGCTGCCAGAGGAGTAGATTGCCAGGAAATCATTTGTGGGCCGGTAGTGTCGTGTTTCCAGGCACAGCAATATCTTATATGGACCGCGGCGGGGATGCCCGTTCTTTCCAGGCTCATTCTCAATCGCCCTGCAATAATTGCTGTATTGTTTTCATACAGAATGGCGTGGTCTACTGAATTTTCGATCGCGTGATAGATTAATGCTCGACTGGCGATCTTGTTTATTAATTCATCCTTGCGATCAATGTTCCCGGTTGTATGTATATAGAGGCATTCATCGGCCATTAAGCGATTTAGGACATCCGTGTCTCCAGCAATGAATGCATCATGGCGGAGGCGATCTGCTTGCAGAAATGTTTCGACATTCATAGCGCGTATCCTTTAGAGGAGTTTCAGTTTTCTAATGGCTCGCAAACGCTGCGATCATAGAGGCTTTGAATGTAGGAAAAGTCCTTCATGCCAGCAGTTGGGTCGCTTTTTATGCACATGGTGAACAGGTTTCGGACAAGTGAACCCATCGGAGCGCCGAACTTTAAGGATTGGATGCTCGCCATAGCCAGATCCAAATCTTTCAGCATCAGATTCATCTGAAAGCCGGCCTGATAAACATTGCTTGACGGCACTTTGTTGTCGACACCGGGCCAAGGATTCCATTTACTCAGGATATTGCTCCCACCAGTGCTTGTTTGCATAACCTGACTCAACACAAGTGGGTCGAGGCCATTATTGACGCCAAGCGCGATAGCCTCCGCCGTTCCAGCCATAATGATCGCAGCAAGCATGTTGTTACATTGCTTTGCTGCCTGACCGGTGCCGTGGTCTCCCATATGGACATAAGTTTTGCCCATGGCTTCCAACATGGGCCGAACCCGATCGAATGCTGGCTTCTCTCCCCCGATCATGAATGTCAGTGTTCCCTCTTTGGCGCCTAATTGTCCGCCGGAAACAGGGGCATCCAAATAATCACCACCTGCAGAACTCACTGCTTTTGCTATTTCTCTCGTCAATTGCACCGAAACGGTTGAGCAATCGACAAACAACATTCCCGGCTTTACACGCTCCAGTACAGAGTTATTGTTGAAGAAAAGATCCGATAATGTCTGATCATTCGGTAACATGGTGAAAACAATATCCGCTTGAGTGACAGCAGCGGATGCGGAAGAGGCAATGCGCCCGCCATGCTGTTCAAACAAGTTGGCGGTTGTATCGTTCACATCAAATCCTATGACGTCAAAGTCGGCGCGGAGTAGATTTTGCGCCATGGCCCATCCCATATTTCCCAGTCCAAGAAATGCAATCTTCATTAATCCTCCTCCTCCCAAGTTGGGGTCGTCTAAGCTCATTTTTTTTACCCGACATAGGGTTTAACCATCCGCTACAACACGTTGGTTTTGCATCGTTTTGTGGATCTGGCGGTCGCTCTTTCCTGAAATTGACCTGTAATGTTTAGGTCCTTCTCATCAACCTTTCTTCTCATCATGAATCTGAAAATGAGAATTGCCTCTGGCAGCACAGAGCGATGCTGCATATCGGGACGCTACCATTGCAGCCTATGAACGGAAACCCCCTCCCATGTTCAGCGATTGTGCTTTTTTGGTCTATTCAATTGCGTTGAAGTATTGCGCATCCTGCTTGCCGGTGAATGTGAATAGCATCTCAGAACGCGGGCCAATGGCGGAGGCCATAGGGGACTGAGAGTTTTGATAATCGGGAGGAGCCGAATAATGGACACGAGCTACAAACTATTGATCGATGGCAAACTGATTGACGGTGATAGCTTCCTTGAAGTGATAGATCCGGCAGACGGGAAAGTTTTTGCGCATGTGCCGCGCGCATCGGTTGAGCAACTGGAAGCGGCTGTAGCCGCAGCAAAGCGCGCTTTTCGCGGCTGGTCTACTACACCTCTGGAAAAGCGCCGCGCAAAGATTGTTGAGCTCGCTGACCTGATCGATGTCGAGAGGGAAAAGCTCGTTCGAACGTTGACAAAGGAACAGGGAAAGCCGTTAGCGGAAGCCGAATGGGAAGTTGGTAACACTGCTCAGTTCATGAGGGAACTGGCAACAATCGACTTACCCGTCGAAGTTATCCAGAATGACGAACAGATGCACATTGAGCTGCATCATAAACCGCTTGGCGTCGTTGCAGGCATAACACCATGGAATTTTCCTTTCCTGCTAAATTTAAACAAGCTGACCTTTTCTACTCTGATGGGAAACACTTTTGTATTGAAGCCAGCCCCAACCACACCAATCACCGCTTTGCTCATCGGGGAGTTAGCGCAGAAGGTGTTCCCGGCCGGTGTTGTCAACGTTATTGTGGATGAAAATGACCTTGGTTCTCTTCTGACCAGCCATCCAGACGTCGCGAAGGTTTCTTTCACAGGCTCTACAGAGACCGGCAAGAAGGTATATAAAACCGTGTCGGAGACAATAAAGCGTCTAACGCTTGAGCTGGGTGGCAACGATGCTGGCATTGTACTGGATGATGTAGACATCCAGCCAACAGCATCAAAGATTTTTGACGCTGCATTCACCAATGCCGGCCAGGTTTGCATTGCCTTAAAAAGGGTCTACGCACATTCTTCAATCTATGATGAATTGTGTGATGAACTGGCGAAACTCGCAAAGGATGCCACCATAGGCAGCGGTTTTGAACAAGGGATAAAAATTGGACCTGTTCAAAACAAAGCGCAGTTCGAAAAGGCTCAGAATTTCTTGAAGATAGCGGAAACAGACGGCACCATTGTTGCGGGCGGTAAGTGTGGGGTAGGCGACGGTTATTTCATCGAACCCACCATTGTTCGCGATATCAAAGACGGAAGTATACTTGTCGATGAAGAACAATTCGCACCTATTCTACCTGTAATTCGTTACGAGAATTTGGCTGATGCGATCGAAAGTGCGAACTCGACGACCTATGGTTTGGGTGGGTCTGTCTGGTCCAGCGATCTCGTGAAGGCGCGCGAAGTTGCGCAACAGCTTCAAGCTGGAACAGTTTGGATCAATCAGCATCTCCATATCGCGCCACACGTGCCGTTCGGAGGTGCGAAAGAATCAGGATTGGGAGCAGACTATGGTGCATTGGGCTTGGCTGAATACAGTCAAAGAGTAGTCATTAGCGTTGCCAAATAACCAATGGACAATGGGCCGTTGAAAACTCATGATCAGTTTTTGCGTTGTTAATGCGCAATGTAGTCAGCTAACGGCCGGGCAGAAAAATGATATATGCTTGGCCGTTTAAGATGAGGTTCTCGCGTGGAATGGGATGACCTGCGGTATTTTCTTGAATTGGCACGTGTAAAGACGCTTACTGAGGCTGCACGGCGGCTGGAAGTAAAACACACGACGGTCTCCAGACGTGTGCAGAGACTTGAAATTGCGACGGGAGCTCCACTTTTTACGCGTAGCAAAAATGGTTACTCTTTGACTTTGCAAGGAGAAGCCCTGCTTTCAATTGCTCAATCGATCGAGGACCAGTTTTCGTGTATCGACACCAGCTCTGAGAAAACTGATGAAAATGTAACCGGCGTTGTAAGAGTCGGCTGCGTTGAGGGATATGCGGTTGGTTCTATCTCGTCACAGATTCCCGATTTCCTGTCAGGTCACCCAGGGTTATCGATTGATCTGATTGTTCAGCCTCGCCCCATTCACCTTTCGCGAAATGAGGCTGATATCGTAATTACTCTGGACCGTCCCGAACGTGGTCCATATACTATCACGAAATTATGCGATTATAATTTGAAGCTCTATGCTGCTCCCGAATATCTCCAACAGAATGAACCGATATACAATTTATCGGACCTAAAGAAACACCGGTTTATTGGATATCTCGGGGAAACTGGTCCTGCGAAGGACTTGCCGTCGATCACAGATTTGGTTCCTGGAGCGAATGTGAGTTTGCGCAGCACCAGCATTTTTTCGCAGCTCGCAGCAGTCAGTTGCGGGGGAGGAATAGGATTGTTACCTGGCTATCTCGCAGCGGATTATGGCCTTCAACCCATTCTAAGTGAAACGGTTAGCTTCCAGCGAACTTACTGGATGCTGATGCCTTTAGAACTTAGACGCATAACCAGAATGCGTGTAGTGTGGGATTTTCTGAAATCAGTTTCAAAGAGTGAAACGAGTAAAGTATCACTATAGGTGACATATATTTTGGCGATGGGCTGCAGGAGGTAGCAAAATTTGCAGGCGCGGCTGTTCGTGTTCCGCACCTGCATTGCTTTGTGTAATCAATTCTCCAGATTGCTGACAGCCTCAAGAATGACTTTCGCAACTTCATTTGGATGAGACAAATGAGGGGCATGTCCAGCCTTCAAGCTCACCACCTTTGCGGAGATTTTCTTCGCCATCTCTTTTTGCAATTCCGGCTGCAACATCCGGTCATCTTTACTGATGATGTATGTAGAGGGTCTTGTTGTCCAAGCGGCAAACTTAACTTTATCTTCGAAGTTTGTTCCGCGCACCGGACCTTGAAGTGCAGTCATCACCTTGGTTTCTTCCGCCGGAAGATCTTGCGCCAGATGATTGGCTACGCCTTCGGCAGTCAATGTCAAATATCCCTCCTTGTCGGCATTGATATGGGCAAAACCAGACGGGGTCGGATAGTTCTTGGACATGTCGACAACTGACTGTCCCTGTGATGGTGCAAAGGCTGCCACATATACCAGAGCTTTGACCCGTTCGTGTTCCCCTGCTTCGGTTATAACAGCTCCGCCCCAGGAATGGCCGACGAGAACGACTGGACCAGTCTGTGCATCCAATGCACGACGGGTGGTCGCTACATCATCGGCAAGCGATGTCAATGGGTTCTGAACTGCAACCACATTCAAGCCTTCCTGTTGCAGCAGGGGAATTATTTTTCGCCATGTGGATCCATCTGCAAACGCTCCATGAACGAGCACAATCGTCGGCTTCTCAGCTTCTGTCTGTTTGATCTGGGATGCGTTAGCTGAAACTACACTGCTGCTAAGCGCTGCGGCCATTACTACTTTCCTTGTAAAGGAGGACATGTTTCGTGTTCCTTCGTCTGAACTTTTAAAGTGATATTCATTTGAGATGGCGCCACATATACATTTGAAATAATATGATATAAATTGGCTTGTTATTTTAAGACTAACAATGCGGTGTTTCTAATGGATCGATTGCAATCGTTGGCTATTCTCGTGAAAACCGTTGAGTTCGGCTCGATTTCTGCAGCCGCCAACGAACTCGATATCTCTTCTCAGTTGGCTGGAAAGCACATAAGGCACTTAGAACAGACTTTAGGAATAAAGCTGCTGAACCGCACCACACGAAAACAGAGCTTAAGCGATAGCGGCCGCATATTTTATGAACACGCGAAGACGATCCTTGCTGAGTTCGAAGCAGCAGAAATGATGATCGCCGAGACCAGATCAACAGCTCGCGGGCGGCTTCGCATCAGTGCACCTGTTACATTTGGCAGCCGGGCACTGGCGCCTGAGTTACCGGAATATCTGGCAGATCACCCCGAAGTGTCCGTGGATCTTAGCCTTAGCAATCGTCCGGTGGACCTTATAGAAGATGGCTTTGATGTGGTTTTCAGGACCGGCGAGTTACCCGATAGCTCACTTGCGGCACGTCGGCTTGCCCCACTTCGTCTCGTGTTGTGTGCGGCTCCTGAATATCTCAAATCGGCAAGTCCAATATCAACACCCGAAGACTTAAAGGAGCACGAATGCCTCGTATTTTCGCATACGTCGCTTCGCGCAAACTGGAATTTCAATGGCCCCAACGGGCCAATGGAGATTCCAATCAAAGGGCGATTTGCTACCGATAGCGGGGAAGCACTTCGCGCCGCTGCGGTGTCTGGTATGGGCGTGTTACTTCAACCGATCGAACTGGTTTCTGACGAGTTAGTGTCGGGTCGTTTGCGTCGCATCCTGCAGGATTATGAACCGCCTGCGCGTCAGCTTCACGCACTTTATGCTGCCGACAGGCGAATGACACCGAAGTTAAGAACCTTCCTGGATTTTTCAGTTGGAAAGTTTGGAAAGCCGAAAGTGTCGCAATAAAAGCTCTGCTACGGAAAGCCTCTCCACACCCAAGTATCGAGACGTTTATCCTTAGAACCTGAACATAATGATCGCAGCGATACCTGGCCGTGTGACAGTTTGATTCCGCCTTCTTGAAGACTACTTGCCACTAAGCATAAGATTTATGGCGCGTCATATGCTGACGACTTTAGATGTGAAGCTGTTCACATTTCTATGATGGGCGAACCAGCCCACTGGCGGGTGGGTAATCCGCCCTGTAATTGTTAGGGTTTAAAGGTAGAATTTTCTTGGCATTCTGATCGGGGGTATTTCGATACACCCGCACAGAAACTGAAAATGGCTGCGCAAATTCTACGGAAACCCTCCCTCGTAAATTTTTTTGGCAGATGCTCCGGCGCTGGTGATGACGATTAACACAGTTGAGTGGGAGGAGCCGTGTTCTGGATTGGACAACAAAAGCGGCTTGCGCCTGAATCCACCGACTTAGGCCAATAGGACACGCCGTTTCGGTTGATCCGAACATGCCGAGCGTGAGGTTATCAAAGCCTAAAAAATGGACGCGCGGATAAGTTTTAGGATTCTAAGATAACGACTCTGGCCTTCAACGCAGTTACGTTCAATCATCAGGTAAAGCATTCAACAAACACAATTTAGTGCGGTTCAATTCGAATCCGCAGAGGGAAATGCTGTTCTTTTTCAACAAAGGACGCCCGTAACGAGTAGTGTTGGAGGATCTCGTGAATATAAATTTCAGATCATCGGGTATATCTGCAGAGCGCATGTCAACACGACGCATTCTTGTGGCAGGCGGTGCAGGATTTCTCGGTTCTCATCTTTGCGAGCGTCTTCTGAACGAAGGAAACTTTGTCATCTGCGTCGATAATTTTTCGACAGGGCGGCTTGAGAACCTGCGCAATCTCCTGCGCTACGACACGTTCAGCTTCGTGCGCCACGATATTGTCAACCCGATCGATCTGCCGGTGGATGAGATTTACAATCTCGCATGCCCCGCTTCGCCGCCGCACTATCAGGCCGATCCGGTGCACACGATGAAGACGAGCGTCATCGGCTCGCTCAATCTGCTCGAACTTGCAGCGCATTATCAGGCACGGATTTTTCAGGCTTCAACCTCGGAAGTGTATGGCGACCCGCAAACGCATCCGCAGCCGGAAGCCTATTGGGGCAATGTGAACTCTTTCGGACCCCGGTCCTGCTATGATGAAGGCAAACGCTCGGCCGAAACACTGTTCTACGATTTTCACAAGCAGTATGGCGTCGACATCCGTATCGTGCGCATCTTCAACACCTATGGCCCGCGCATGCGGCCCGACGATGGTCGTGTCGTGTCGAACTTCATCGTTCAGGCCCTCAAGCGTGAAGATATCACCATCTATGGCGACGGCTCGCAGACCCGTTCCTTCTGCTATGTCGATGACCTGATCGAAGGCTTCAGCCGGTTGATGAGCAGCCAGGTTCAGAAGCCCGTCAATCTCGGCAATCCGGGCGAGTTCACCGTGCGCGAGCTGGCCGAGCAGATTATTGCGCTGACAAATTCGTCCTCGCGCATCGTCTATCGCCCGCTGCCCACTGATGACCCGCGCCAGCGGCGCCCCGACATCATGCTCGCCAAGCGTGAACTTGGCTGGGAACCACAGATTGCACTGGTCGAAGGACTGAAGCAGACGATCGCCTATTTTGAACGCCAGCTGGTCAGGCCATCGGGCGAGCTCTTCGAGGTGGCGAGATGACCCGGCAAAATATACTCGTCACCGGTGGCGCTGGCTTCATTGGCAGCCATACCGCCAAGCTTCTGCACAAGAGCGGATTCTCGCCGGTCGTCTATGACAACCTGTCGACGGGTCACCGGTCTTCTGTGCGCTGGGGCGAGTTTGTCGAGGGCGACACGCTTTCGCAAGAACAGCTTATCGCTGCTATCAGCACCTTTGATCCGGCAGCTATCATCCACTTTGCGGCCTCGGCCTATGTGGGTGAATCCGTCACGGACCCTGCAAAATATTATCGCAACAATGTCGGCGGCATCCAGTCCGTTCTGGAGGCCAGCCGCCTGACGGGTGGGCGCCCGGTTATTTTCTCGTCGAGCTGCGCCACTTACGGCATTCCGGATGAGCTGCCGATCCGCGAAGGCGAAATGCAGAATCCGATCAACCCTTACGGACGCACAAAGCTGATCGCAGAACACATGCTGGCCGATTATTCGGCAGCCTATGGCATGCCCTATGCGGCACTGCGCTACTTCAATGCCTGCGGTGCTGATCTGGATGGCGAACTGGGCGAAAAGCACGATCCCGAAACTCATTTGATACCGCGCGCCATGCTGGCTGCGGCGGGCACGGCGGATTGTCTGGAAGTTTACGGCGACGATTATGAAACGCCGGATGGCACCTGCATTCGCGACTATATTCACGTGGTCGATCTGGCGCGGGCGCATGTGCTCGCGGTCGAGCATCTGCTGAATGGCGGCAGCAATCTGGTCCTTAATCTGGGAACCGGGCGCGGAACATCCATCAAGGAAATCGTGGATGCGATAGACCGGCTTACCGGACGCAAGGTGCCTGTCGAAATGCGCGCGCGCCGGGCTGGCGATCCGCCGGTGCTTTATGCCGACCCGGCTGAAGCGGCAGCGAAGCTTGGGTTCCGCACGCTCCATTCCGATCTCGACACGATCATCCGCACGGCTGCGCCCTTCTTTGGTCTGGAGATGCGGACATGACACGGCGCGAATTTCATCCGGCCATTGACGGCGACAACGGCGGAAGGGAACCATTGCTGGCGCCCATCTTCACTGGCCGCAAGCGGGTGGAATATGTGGTGGGCATCATCCTGTGGGCGCTCGCCATCACCTATTTCTGGCAATGGTGGTTCATCAGCGCGAAGCACAATCATCTGCTCGGCTCCATTCTGGTGACGGCACTACTGGCCTGGATCACAATCCTGCCGCTTTATTTCATCACTATTTTCTTCCACGCAGCGCGCCCGACCGGCCCGCTTCGCATCCCCGCCGGAAGCCGCGTCGCGATGGTCGTCACCAAAGCTCCGTCGGAGCCTTTCGAGGTGGTGGCTGAAACATTGCGCGCTATGCTGGCGCAGGATGTGCCGCACGATACATGGCTTGCCGATGAGGATCCTTCACCATCGACACTTGCCTGGTGCCGTGAGCATGGCGTGTTCGTTTCCACGCGCAAGGGCCGTGCCGACTATCATCGGCAGACCTGGCCGCGCCGTACCCGGTGCAAGGAAGGCAATCTCGCCTTCTTCTACGATCACTATGGCTATGAGCGCTATGATTTCGTCTCGCAGCTCGATGCCGACCATGTGCCTGAGCCGGGTTATCTCTTCAATATGCTGCGGCCCTTCGCTGATCCCGCTGTGGGTTATGTTTCCGCACCGAGCATTTGTGATCGCAATGCGCATGAAAGCTGGTCGGCCCGCGGGCGTCTCTATGTGGAAGCCAGTATGCATGGCTCGCTGCAGGCCGGTTACAACGGAGGCTTTGCTCCGGTCTGCATCGGCTCTCATTATGCGGTACGCACGGCAGCGCTGAAGGAAATCGGCGGTCTTGGACCAGAACTGGCCGAGGATCATTCCACGACCCTGTTTATGAATGCGCATGGCTGGCGGGGTGTTCATGCACTGGATGCCATCGCCCATGGCGACGGTCCACGCACCTTCGCCGATCTTGTGACGCAGGAATTCCAGTGGTCGCGCAGCCTCGTGATGATCCTGTTGCAATATACGCCGAAGCTGATCGGTCGGTTGCCGCTGCGCCTGAAGATCCAGTTTCTGTTCTCGCAGCTCTGGTATCCTCTCTATGCTTTCTTTCTGGCGCTGACATTCGTTCTGCCGATAGCCATTCTGGCTTATGGCGATAATTTCGTCAGCGTTACCTATCCCGCTTTCCTGATGCACTTCATGCCGCAATCGCTCGTGATTTTGGCGCTGGCATTCTGGTGGCGGTCGAGCAAGACGTTCCGCCCGGTCGACGGCAGGATTTTCAGCTGGGAAGCGATGCTGTTCCTGCTGGCGCGGTGGCCCTGGGTTCTGGCTGGAACCTTCGCAGCCTTCCGTGACTGGCTGACCGGTTCCTTTGTCGATTTTCGTGTCACGCCGAAAGGCTCATCCGAGGTCGATCCGGTGCCACTGCGGGTGATCGCTCCCTATGCGCTGATCTCCGGTCTGTCCATTCTGCCTGTCCTTCTCGTCGGCGGTGCGGATCAGACGCGAGGCTTCTTCATCTTCGCCATCATCAATGCGTGCTTCTACCTGTTCCTGATGGCGATGATCGTGATCCAGCACACACGCGAAAATAACGTGCGGATGACCAGCCGCCTCTATCGACCGGCAATGGCATGCAGTTTTACGGCGCTGGTCGCGCTGACCGGCTTTACCACTGTCGAGCGCGGACGCGACGGCATCGAGGCACTGAGCTGGGGCACGAAAAGCTTCACGGTATTTGACGACCGCTTCTCGGTTGCCGGTGCCGGTGTAGGCGGACGTGACGTCCACAGAACAATTTTCAATCCACGCTGGCGCACGAATACCGCCAGTGGAACGAACTAGCGGGAAAGGCGCGACGATTATGAAGATCGCTGTCATCGGAACGGGATATGTCGGATTGGTCAGTGGCACGTGTTTCGCGGCATGGGGACACGAGGTCGTCTGCGTCGACAAGGATGCCCAGAAGATTGTCCGGCTGGAGCGCGGCATCGTGCCGATCTACGAGCCGGGGCTGGACGAACTGGTGGAACGCAATTTTGCCTTTGGCCGGCTGAGATTCACCACCAATCTGGCGGAAGCCGTCAAGGGTGCGGAGCTTGTCTTCATCGCCGTCGGCACACCGGCACGGGCAGGGCACGGCGATGCCGATCTGTCCTTCGTCTATATGGCTGCTCGCGAGCTTGCGCCGCTGATCGACGATCATAGCGTCGTCGTGGTCAAGTCCACCGTTCCGGTCGGCACAGGCGATGTGGTGCAGAAGATCATCGGCTCGGTTCGCCGACCCGGCACATTCTCCGTTGCGTCCAATCCGGAGTTTCTGCGCGAGGGTGTCGCGATCCGCGATTTCCTCGAGCCTGATCGCGTGGTCATCGGTGTGGAAGATGAACGTGCACGTTCCGTGCTCGTCGCCCTTTACGCTCCACCGCTTGAGGCCGCAAAGACGCCAATCGTGATCACGCAGCGCCGGACGTCGGAACTGATCAAATATGCGGCCAACGCCTTTCTCGCCACCAAGATCACCTTCATCAACGAACTGGCGGATCTGTGTGAGGAAGTCGGCAGCGATGTCACCGAGCTGGCGCTCGGCATGGGGTTGGACAAGCGTATCGGCACCAGTTTTCTCAATGCGGGACCGGGTTATGGTGGCTCGTGTTTTCCAAAGGATACGATTGCGCTGTTGCGCACTGCCCAGGATTACGGGGTTGCCCTGCGACTGGTCGAGGAAACGGTCACCGTCAATGAAGCGCGCAAGCGTCGCATGGCGCTGAAGGTTCTGGATGCGCTCGGCGGCAGTGTCGAAGGCCGGACGATTGCTGTCCTCGGCCTGACGTTCAAACCCGATACGGATGATATGCGCGACGCACCATCCATCCCGCTCATCGAAACCTTGCAGCGCTTCGGTGCCAGCATCCGGGCCTACGATCCGGCCGGAATGGAGAATGCGCGCCGTCTTCTCAGCGACGTCGAGTTTTACGACGATCCTTACGAGTGCCTGAGCACTGCCGATGCGGCGGTGGTCGTGACCGAATGGGACAGTGTCCGCAAGCTTGATCTTGTTCGGATGAAACAGCTCATGCGGGACGCTGTACTCGTCGATCTGCGCAATGTCTTTTCACCGGCGATTGCCGGGAATCTGGACTTCCGGATTTCGACAATCGGCCGTCCCGTTCAACAGCGGCAGGAAACAAGACCAACAAACGTTCTGCCGCACGCGCGCATCCGTCAATCGCAAGAACCCTTGGCGGGTGCGCGCAACCTGAAGGTCGTGGGAGGTTCAAATGAAACATGTGATGTTTGAAGACCAACGGTGCCGATCTGGTCGGAACACTGATCGGAGCAGATGTGTTCTGCCGCTGGTTGTCCTGTTTGCGGGGCTAAGCGGACCGGCTGGAGCGGCAACGGTTCCGACAGATGGTTTGCCCGACGGCGCCCGTGTGATGACGCCTGCCGAGATATACCTACTCTATCGTGACAAGAACTGGCAGTGGGCCGACGGTGCTGGCCGGATGGAAAGCCAGAACCGCCGTTTCACCGCCCGTGTCGCTGGCGAGAAGGGCAAGGCATGGGCCGAAGGCCGCTGGCGGATCACCTGGTCGGGCCAGATGTGCTTCGATGCGAAATGGCATCTGGCTCAGGGCGTCTTCCCGAACAAGACCTGCTTCTCCCACCGTATCGCCGATGGGACGATTTATCAGAAACGCGAGCCGGACGGTGTCTGGTACGTCTTCCGCCATGCTGGCGGAAACAAGGATGATGAGGCGCGCAAGCTCCTCTCCATCGAAACAATAACGCCAAAAACGGAAGCGCTGAATCTGGTGCTGCCCGTTGCCCAATCGCCCGTACAATAAAGGAGGCGGCGATGAAAACCTCATATAAAATAGCAACGGCCATTCTTTGCGGTGGGCTGCTTTCAACCGCTGTTTACGCGGCGAGTGGTGTTTCGGGTGCCAATGTCGACACCCGCAACATGTTTCACGACAAACGCCCGGTGATAACACCGCAATCCATCACGTTCGGGGCCTATGATCCGCACGGGGATTTCACCAACGATCCCAATTCCCGCATCGAACATCTGTTCCTTCCGTGGGAAGATGTGGACCTAACGAGCCTGTCAACCGCTGATGCCTATGCGCAGGAACGGGGCCGCGAATTGCTGATCACCGTCGAACCCTGGTCGTGGGCTCGCGACTGGCGCGTTGCACCGGATGATCTCCTGAGCGGGATAGTGCGGGGGCATTACGATACAAACATGGCCGCCGTCTGCTCCGCTGCTTCGAAGCTGAAGAGCCCTGTGACTATTCGGTGGGCGCAGGAAATGGACGACAAGACGGGCCAGTTCACCTGGTCCTACTGGTCGGCACAGGGTTATGTCCGCGCCTATCAGCATGCGGTCAATGTCTGCCGCAAGTCATTGCCGAACGCCAAATATATGTGGTCGCCGAAGGGAGATGCGGGGCTTGAGGCCTACTATCCGGGCGATGGCTATGTCGATGTGATCGGCCTGTCGGTGTTCGGCTATGAGCCTTACGATATGCTGGAACTGGGACATGCGTCCACATTCGTTGAACGGACAAAACCGGGATACGACCGGGTGGTAGGCTTCAAGAAGCCGATTGTTATCGCTGAGCTCGGTTATGAAGGGAGCGACGCCTATGTCCGGGCCTGGGCACAGGAAACCAACAAGCCGCAGCCCGAATTTCCGGAACTGACTGCGACCGTCTACTTCAACGACCGCGAAGTCTATCCGTGGCCACGGGGTGTCGGGCGGCCTGACTGGCGGGTTGCGAACCATCCGCTTGATTGATGTCGCATTTACCTCACGCATAACCGCTTCGCACTTTTGCTGGAAATGCTCCAACGTCTGAACAGGAATACGACAATGTTTTCGATCCGTTTGAGAACCGTAGGTGCGGCGCTGTCCGTACTTCTTTTGGCAGGCGCTGCCGATGCGGCGCCGAAACAGAAAACCGAGGACCCGATCGCCATCAAGGCTGCGGCGGCTGCACCGCTATCAGCCGACGCGCTTGAGGCGCTCTATTCCGGTAAATCATGGAAATGGAAGGATGGCGGCGGCTATTTCTCTGCCGACAGACATCGTTTCATCGCCTGGTCGCAGAAAGGCAGGGCGTGGTCTTACGGGCAGGGGCGCTGGTACGTGACCAATCGCGGCAAGCTTTGCCTGCAGGCCTATTGGGTCAACAAGATGAGCGGCGGCAGCGATACGACCTGCTTCCTCCATCGCGAAAAAGATGGCGTCATCTATCAGAAGCGCTCACTGGGTGGAAGCTGGTATGTTTTCCGCAACAATCCGCCACGCCCGACCGATGAGGCCGCCAAGCTATTGCGAGGTGACCGTGTTAGCAAGGGACTGGCGATCATGAAAGCCAAGGCGAGATAATCGCCAGACAAGATAATCGCCAGGCAAGCATGCCGGCTCGCTGATCTGTATGGAGTTCTTGCGAGCCGGTGTGCCATGGAGCGCATCCCGAAAAATGTGCAAGAGTTTTCGGGATGTGCACTCTAGTCACGGATGAAGCAGCGGGATTTCTGCCCGAAGCCGCTCGGCGTGCACACATAGGGCGTACCGGCCGTATATTGCGTGGCGGAAACCCTGATGACCTTGGCCGATGCAGGCTTGTTGTATCGTGCCTGGCTATTCACGTTGTACTTGACGAGGTAAACGGAAACCGTTTCGCTTTTCTGCTTGCGGGCATCCTTGGCTTCGGCGCCTGCCGTCAGGCATAATGAAGCGGACAGTCCAACGACAATAGCGGCAGCCCATTTCAAGCTTTCGCGGCGCACAGTATATGCAAATACATTGTTCATACGATTGCCTCCGATTGTTATTACCGTGCTTTCTATCGGATACGAGTTAAAACTCCGGCCGGATATTCATGACAATTTTCATCAAATCCGACACAGTCAAGTCATTTCATCAAATGTATTCCAGCACCTCTTCCGAAGTTTCTTTAGGTGGCGGAAACCTCGTTGAACGCTGGCCATACTCGCCGCTATCACCGTAAGTGCAGTATTTTCGACACTTATGAGATAGCGGCGTCGATGGATGCCATGATCAACTGCACGGATTAACCAACGAATAGGCTGTAGTGTTCCAGTTGCTTGGATTTTACTTGCTCAAGTGCTAATATCTCGCCAGGGGCTTGGGTGGCGTTCCGCGTACCTTGGACCTGTGAGTTGGTTTGAGGAGTTGCCATGACGACCCCAAGCGACAAGGCTGCGCGCGATCTTAAGTCTGAATTTGTTGAGCGTCGCCAATCTGCGCGAGAACAACTTACGCCGCTCGGCGAAAGTAGTCGCAGCACTAATATTCTGGCCCCACTGATATTTTCCACTAATACCATGGGAGCCACAGAGCAGTTTTCTGCATGGAAAAAAACATATCGCGGCTCTTTATGATGTGCGTATGCCCGATGGCGTTGATGCGCGTGATGGCTTTCTTGTATTGCAGAAAGTCTGGGATCTTCATGGTATGTTGCTTATAGAGCAAAACGCGCCACCGTTCAGCTATGAGCGTACGCCAGAGCAGGTTCGTTTCAGCCCGATCGATCACTGGCATATCAGCTTTTTTGCGTAGCGGGCGCACTTGGACGGCAGTGGATGGACGCGTTGCCGAAAACGAGCCAGGCATGATCAACATCCGTTCACTTGGCTATCCATTTCGTGGCCGGGCGCTCGCGACAGAAGCGGTGATGCTGATTATTCCCGTCGACCAGTTTGCAGGACTCGGGGGAATGCCCGAGGCCAGCAACAATGCCTCACTTAGAGGCTATCGGGCCAATCTTCTGATCGATTTCATCTCCAGTCTTCAGATGGGGCTAAGTCAGATAACAAGTGAGGACTTACCCGAATTGCGGGATGCAATAAGGCAGATCGTATTCGATGCTATTGCTCCATTGGTGAGAGACGGTAATGCGAGTGAGCACGTCGCTTCGATGGGCCTGATGACCAAGGCGAGACGCTTTATCCAGAAGAACCTCATGTCTCGTGATTTGAATCCCGATGTTCTGAGCAAAGAACTCGCAATTTCTCGTACCCACCTCTATCAATTATTTGAAAGTTCCGGAGGAGTACTCAACTATATTCGCCAGAAGCGATTGCTTGCCGCGCATGAAATGCTTGCTGATCTCTCTGAGAACCGAAAAGTTTCCGATATTGCCCAGTGGCTTGGCTTTGAGACAGCTGCGAACTTCACCCGGGCCTTCACCCAGCATTTCGGCTACAGCCCAAGCAGTGCCCGCAAGTCCACTTTACGGACTGATGGTATCGACTGCATCCAGTCTGATGTGAGTCCTAATGAAACTTTATCAACTTTATTGAGAAGGCTATCAACGCATGACACATAGCGGTTGATAATATCATCCCTATAAACGGTCAGCCTAAATGAGAGGGCAGCAAGCACTTAGGAATTAGGATTCAAGGCACTCGCGACTCCCGTGCACACTAAAATTCGCTGTACCGGAGATCATCACGAACGGGGCAGTGGCCAAGATAATTGGTCTGGCAGGCATGATTTTACCCGGTATGGTACTATTGGCAGCAGTGACGACACATGGCCGAAGTTCAGGGGGCGGTGGCCAGCGAAGCGAAATGAGCGCAGAGGACTGGACGGAGGTAATCCCGGCAGGCATCACGCTTCAGAATAGACGTTTCGAAGCCAGAATTGGCAGGAGAGTGGACCAGCAAGGTTGACATTTGGGCGAAATTACATTGATATCAATCAATATAAAGGCCTCAATTTCAGTCGTTGGCCGCTGAACTGAGGATTGTTGGAAAATGTGGCAATCGTTTTGACGATACAGCCATTTCCGACACTCCCCGGGCAAGCATACCGGGCAAATGTGCAATCTCTAGTGGGCGGGAAGACCGGCATTCATCTCGCCTGACACATCAAATTCCAATGGGAGAGAGACCACCATGAAGATCGTGACAAGCTTGAGCTTTCAGGGCCAATGCCGTCAAGCATTCGAATTCTATGCCAGGGTCTTGGGCGGAAAGATTACCGCTGCGATGCCCTACGGCGACGGGCCTCCTGACATGCCGATCACAGATGAGAAGTACAAAACCTGGCTGATGCACTGTTGGCTAGAGGTTGGTGACCAGGCCCTGATGGGCGCAGATATGGACGTTCAGTGGGCACGAAATATCGACAAGCCCAAAAACGGCTTCGACGTCACCTTGCACACCGACGACAAGGCCGAGGGTCAGCGCTGGTTCAATCAGCTGTCCGAAGGTGGTAAAACGGTCATGCCGTTCGGTGAAACCTTCTGGTCGCCCGGCTTTGGGTCTCTGGTGGACAGGTTCGGCATTCCATGGATGGTCAATACCATTCCGTCGTCCGACTGGAAAGCGTAGCCCCGAATGTCCGCCATCAAAGGTTGAAAGTTACCGGACTGAAATGCGACTTACTTGGGTCATTGGTGTAACGATCATTCTGCCTGCGTTCATCGCAGCAAAGGCCCGTGATAGAAGTGGAGAAGGAGGCTGGCAGCTGTTCATACGGCAAATGTGAGTGCTGTCAGCCGGTGTCTTACCTTTGCTTATATATCTGTATGGCGACTGTATTTACGGCGGTCGTGACTGCCGTAGTGTGTTGAAGTTTGACATTGTGCGATCGTCACAAGACGATTGGTATCCATCACAAAACCATGCCTGCTAACGTGATAAATTCCACGCCACCTCCACGCAAGGCTCATAAGGGTTCTCCTAAAGCGTCGAATGGGTTCAGATTCTCCGATGTGTCGTGGGCTGGTTCTTCAAACGTATCGGGTTGATTGATGAGCGTTATATCCACATGAGCGACGAAGAACTCCACATTGGAGCTCTCGAACACGGCCCTTTTTATTGTTGTGACTAACCCAGCCGTGCTGTGAGAGGCTATGACAGTGCAGCCAGATCAGATGCCACCTCAATGGTATCACCCAAACACGTCGTAAACTCCACCGTCACCCAATGATAACCTCGACGGTTATGGATGGCTGCGTACTGGCGGTCGAATATGCGCAACAAGGGTGGGGTAGGTTCAACCCTGCTGCGGGATACGGGCGATGACCTTGATCTCCACGTCGAAACCAGCAAGCCAGTTTACACCGATTGCTGTCCAGTTGGGATAGGGTGCCGCTGGGAAAACCTCGTTCTTTACGGCCATAAAGTCCGCAAACTGAGCTTCTGGATCTGTATGGAAACTGGTCACGTCAATGATATCTGCAACGCCGCACCCGCCCGCTGCAAGGACTGCTTCCAGATTCGCGAAGGCGCGCCGGACCTGGGCTGAATAGTCGGGCTCGGGGCTGCCGTCACTGCGACTGCCGACCTGACCGGAGACGAAAAGCAGATCGCCCGAGCGGATGGCTGCAGAATATCCATGTGCCTCGTAAAGGGCGTGCCGATCAGCGGGGAAGACGGGAGCTGGTTTGGTCATCTGGAACTACCTCCTATGCATGGCGCTCCTTCACAGGGTGCGCATGACTTAATATACGATACGTATGTCTAATTCACATACGTATCGTATGTCAATACCATGCAGATGAACATTTGACTGCGAATAAGAGCGTGGCTGGTAAAAGCCGAACCGACATGAAACCTGTCACAATCGAGATTGCGTTTGGCCATCGCAACTCTGTCAAAAGCTCGTTTTTACCGCCAATTCCCGGGCAAGTTCATTGATGTTCATTGGTATCATAATTATGAACTCGTAGTGTTCATCTTCGTCGGGCGCTGTCCGCCAACACCGCTGATTACCGGACAGCCAAGCGACAATTAACTGACTTTTTCTGACGAGCATGAGATTAGAGATGCGTTGCCCAAGACCTACCGGGTGAAACGTTAGACATATGACGTTGATAGGCATTTCCAGAAGCTTGGCACCGACACCTTCACAGAGTTCGGGCACTGCGGGCGTTTGAAAGAACCATGTTCTAATGCCGGTTAATGGCGAACGCCGGGAACGGTTTGTGTGCCTCGAGCGTCAATTCGATAGACGTTTCGCCAAACATTGGTACCAGACCAGCCGCGACAAGCAATACGTTACCTTCGCGAAGTGGAACGTCGAGTTCATGTGCTAGGCAGAGTACAAGTGCACGGCCTGGAGACGCCCGACTTGTTTCGACAAAACCGAGGTGACGGGCTGATACATCCGAACGAAGCGCGATGAGCCCACGTTTCACGAGGCGTTCTTGCATCGTGATCCAGAGTCTGAAAACCGCTTTTTGCTCCATGAGACGTGGGAAGATTTTGACGATGCTGTGAATGTGCAGTTACAGCGCGCCTATCGGGAGGTGTGGCATGATGCACTGCCGACGCTTCTCACGAAAGATCGTGATATCACATTTTGGACTCCCATACGTGCTGATCGGTCCTTTCCATAGGCAGGCTGAGGGCTTCCGGGTCGATCAGTTCGGGAGTATTTGGCGTTGGTCGGTAAATCTCATCGGCTCGCTAGCTCAAGGTACGCATTCGTTTTTTCCGATAAAGTTTTTCGTCAGCCTGACTCATAACATCCTTGAACGTCTGTTTTGATCTACAAGCTATTTTGCCAACAGAAACCGACAGAACGGTAACGTCATTTTTAACAGAATCTCTAAATTTACTTCCTGCCTTATCGCTAACTTGTTTGGCGAGTGTCTGCATTTCTTCCCGTGTAACTGAGGGTACGAATGCGCAAAATTCATCACCGCCGATGCGCGCAATCAAACTGTCTTTTGGTAAAACCAGCACCAATGCGTCGGCCGTGGAGATAACAGCATCATCACCGACAAGATGACCATAATTGTCATTGATCGTTTTCAGATAATCAATGTCTGCAATCAGAAACCATCCCCGCACGCCTAGTTCCATGGCGTGGTCGAATTGCTCAATAAAGCTGCGTCTATTGAGTGTGCCCGTTAAAGGGTCACTGCTCGCCGTTCGTGCAAGCTCATTGGCTTGTTTTACAAGCGCGCGATAGGCGACCTCAAGCTGATCAAGCTTACTGAACCATATTAAGCAGATTGGAACGGCAATTAGCAAAGGTAATGTCAATCTGACAACTATGGTGATGGTGTCGGAATGAACACCCATGACAACACGAATGCCAGTAGAGAACGAGACCGAAATGATGGCAGCTATAACTGACACGACCGCCGTCCGTTTCAAGACCCTTTTAGATGGCAAACGCAAGATGGTTCCTCAATCAGCCAGTTGTTTATGACCTTGAAAATACGAAGCAATATTTTGTCTTATATTAGGTTTAGACATGAGAGATTAACAGAGGGTGCCATTATGCTAATGCGGTTCACGAGTTTCTTTTTGATCCCTCGACATCAGGATTTGTGTTTGCCGGTTTGGGTCGGTTGATGAGAAGGGCCGCCAAAGCCGATCCAGCATTGCCACTCGTTCTGCCTACGACTGCAGGCGGCCACAACCGAACATCACAAAGTTGATTGGCTTGACGGAAATCCCCGGTCTTTTGCCAGGAAGGCGATGACATAGGCGAGCAACAATAATACCAAAACCGACCAAGCGAGCCAGCTGATATCCGAGTGTTCGAGCAATAAGCCACCGATTGTGCCGCCGCCCGCAATCGCCAAGTTCCAAGCTGTGACGATCATAGACTGTGCTACATCCGAGGCCTGTCCGGAGGTGGTCGCAGCTGTCGTCTGAAACAGTGTGGCGGCACCACCGAAAGCCAATCCCCACATGCCGGTTGCTAACCAGAACAGTTCCGGTAGATCGCCCCATATGCCGAGCATTAACGCGGCGGCTCCGAAAAGCACAATGCTTGCCAACACAAGTTCTCGCAACCATCGTCCGACCAGATATCCGACAATACAAATCCCCGCGATTGCAGTTACTCCGAACACCAGCAGAACGAAATCGAGTTTCCCGGCTAACCCTGCAGGAACAACAAGCGGAGCGATATAAGTATAGAGTATATTGTGCGCCAAGACGAAAAGCAGGGTCACTGTCAAAATGGATTTGATTCCACTGATAGCTAACGTACCTCGAATGGAAGCCCGACCACTGATCGTAGTGCCCGAATAATCGGGCACCTTGGCCCACATCCAGCCGATCAAAGCTATGGTGAGAGCGGTCATTGCTGAAAATGTACTTCGCCAGCCAATGGCCGATCCCATCAGGGTTCCTGCAGGAATACCAAGCGATAATGCCAGCGGTGTACCGACCATCGCAACCGCGATCGCACGCCCCTTGAGTTGATCCGTGACCATACGTGCCGCATATCCGGCGATCATTGCCCAAAGCAAGCCGGCGCAAACACCAGCAACGAAGCGCGCCAAAAGCATGATATAGAAGCTTCCCGTCGTCGCTGTTATGGTATTTACAACCGCAAAACCTGCAATAGCACAAAGAAGAAGCGGCTTGCGGGGAAAATGTTGGGTGACAGCAGTAAGTGGAATTGCTGCCATCAGCGAACCTACAGCATATGCCGTGATGAGTTGACCGATAGCGGAGGGGCTAACACCTAGCCCCATGCTCATTTGTGGGAGAAGTCCCGCTGGCAGGGCCTCTGTCAAAATTGTAATGAAACTTGCCATAGCGAGGGCAAGTAAAGGAGCCATAGGCAATCTGGTGTTGTCAGGCTCTTCACTTACTTTGCGGTTTTCTGAAATCGAACTGGACATTCTGCTCAGCCTATCTGCCCGAGTTTGGGCAGAACCAGATCCCCGACACTGTAGGTGTGGAACTCACTCGTTGAAACAGTTTCCAGTTTACGAAATTTTTCAACGAAATCCGGATCAGAGAAAAACTCCTCCACGTTGTCCGCACCTTGGATCGCTTCAATGTTGACCACAGTCAATCCGTCCGTGCTCTTGGCCAGAGTGCTCCAGAGGAATCCCTGTTTTCTTTCTGCAACGTAATGAACCACGTCCTGAATAATTTGAAATGCTTCATCCTGCTTGCCTGGAAAGGCATGAATGACGTTTACGATAAAGGTGGTTGGCACCGGCGAGATGACAAATCCGGCGGGAGATTTCGTATCCATTATGTATTCCTTATGTGAAATCGGCATTGAGCGCCGAGCCACACTGGATATTGATTTTGATATAAGTGATAAATGGTCCTGTATTCCAATAAGAGCGGAATTTAATTCCCTAATGGAGATTGGTATGGATAAGCTGGGTACGCTCAAGGTATTCGTTCAAGCAGCTGAAGGTGGAAGCTTTGTTGCGGCCTCTCAACGAATGGGGCTCTCCAGCTCAGCTGTGGGCAAAGCAGTAGCGCGTCTTGAGCAAGAGGTCGGAGTGAGTCTCTTTCATCGCTCAACACGCAGCATGACGCTGACGGAAGAAGGAAGCTTCTTTCTAGATACTTGCCGCCGCATACTGTCCGAACTCGAAGCAGCAGAGGCAGAGCTTTCAAGATCTCACACCACGCCGGGCGGCCTATTGCGCGTAAGCTTTCCGTTGACGGGAATGCTGTTGATGCCAACCATAGCAGCATTTATGCAAGCCTATCCCGCTATCAATCTGGAATTGGATTTTACCGATCGCCTGGTTGACGTGATTGAAGAGGGATTTGATGCTGTTGTCCGCACGGGTGAAGTGCGTGATACACGACTGATGAGCCGAAAGCTTGGATCCTTCAAACATCGAATAGTCGCATCGCCCGATTACCTAAAACGAACAGGTGCGCCGCAGATTCCTGAAGATCTGCTGCGTCATCGCTGTATGCATCACCGATATGCGAACTCGGGCAAACTTGAACCATGGCCGCTGGTCAGAGATGGCAGGGATATTCGTGTTGCCCTGCCTACGACAACGGTGGCCAGTACCCTTGAACCGCTCATCCATCTTGCTGAGAACGGCTTTGGCCTAACTTGCTTGCCACATTTCGCGGTGAACCAACAGATATCAGAAGGTAAGCTGGTTTCGATACTCGATAAATTTATCGCAGAGGCGGGTGTCTTTCGTGTTCTTTGGCCGACGAACCGCTATTTATCGCCTAAAATTCGTGTATTTGTGGAGTTCATGGCTTGCAATCTATTCGCAACCGAGACGAACTCCGGTTATGCGGATGGAGAGGAAGTCAACTAAATTCCCTATGGTAGTAAGTGCAACAGACCATTGGTTTCCAGGAGGCCGGTTGACTAACTTAAACCGCCTAAATCGAGGGCGCAAAGCAGCCATCCCCATCTGTCTTACCGGTGCTTGACACTCGTGAAAGTTCTCGTCTTGCAAGGACTACCGTGAACACCTAAAGGGCAGTACGTTGTTAAGAGTCAATAATTTGCCTGAATGTTGAGTGGCAGCAATAAGGCTAAGTGTCATTGAAGAGCTTTTAGGAATGGGATCGAGAGAGCGACTGCTGTCGGCGTCGTCGATACGCGCGAGCGCTTGCTTGGTCGCCGCAGGGAGACATGGCACACCAAATCCGGTTCCCTGCCCGTGATTTATCCACGAACATCACATGACAGCGTGGTGAAGCGCATTGCTTGATGCGCGTTCGATATGGTCCGGTAAAAATGTCGATTGCATCACGCGCGATCAGGCCAAGAATTTCATTCATTTCGGCCGCATCGGGCAGCTCGGTACTACAGCCATCACAGGCAATACGCAAAACCGGCATACCTGAACGGGCATGAGCGTTGATCAGAGCAATATCTGACACCAATATCTCGCTTTGATTGATACGGTTATCAGCCAGCCGGAATATTGCCTCGCGCAATGCCTTTGTTTTTGCCAGTTCTTCCTGCGTCACAGAACCTGCAAGCGGTGGTAACTCCGCTTCACAAAGCCATCTGTCCAGCAGTGAAGGCTCTGAAAAACGGTCAATACCATTGGCCCTGTCTTTTGAAGCAGCGACGGTCGCAACAAGATTGAGCGCAACACTGTCCGAGCGGAACAGAAAGCGCCAGCTTCCCTTTTTCCGGCGTTCTTTCGGATGCTTGGATTTTGCGTCAGTTATGTCCATCAGTTCGCTCTTTGCTTGACAGGCCCGTCCAGCTTTGAAAGCTGGACGATACTTATGAGATAAGTGGTGACAAAATCAACTGTTCGCCGAAGGCGTCGCCAACTCAAGATCAACGGCATATCTGCCAATTTCCTGTATTTTTACAGCCACCGGATCGTGCAGCGTGTAGATGCGGGCATCACGCCAATAGCGATCCAGTCCCTGCTTCAAAGTCGCGGAACGCGCGCCAACAGCTTCAAAAATGCGCGATGTTACTGAGAGCGCTGCTGCGTCCGAAGCAACCTTAGCCTGAGAGATGAGATCCGCAATCTCTCCGCGGCGTTCCGGTGTCAGACGGTTCTCATCAATGTCTGCAATCAGTTCGCCAAACGCTCTATTGGCGACAGTTGAAAGCGCAAAAGATGCGTTGGCCGTGGTGATAGCATTGCCAATACTGTCTGCAATATAGTCCGGCACAGATGCGTTCTGGCCGTTTTTGCGCAAGTGCAATTGCGACAATGCCGTATCAATTGCCCCCAACGCCGTCCCATTGAGAAAATTGACGAACATGATCTGAAAGGCCAGCGAGCCTATCGATTCATTGAGGGGGCGCTTTGTTGGATCGGCTGCCGATGTGCTGAAAATCGCGTTATCTGGAATAAATACATTTTCAAATACCAGACTGCCTGATGCCGAGCGACGCGCACCAATGCCATCCCAGTCATCAGCATGGACAATGCCCGGCGTCGACGCATCGAGAACGAACGTCAAACGCTTCTCATGGCCATCGGGCGCGCGATAGCTTTCGCCGACGACCAGACGGTCAGCTGTTTGTGCGGCGGTTGCGAAGCTTTTCCTGCCATTCGCAATATATCCGCCATCAACTCGCGTTAGGTCTGCGGCAGGACCGCCCGGATTGTTGGCACCGCCCCAAAGTGTAGGCGTCTGCAACGAATTGGTCACAGCGTTTGAGAACACCGGCCCACGTCCGGCGATCTCTATCCGCAACAGATGCATGTAGTTATAGCCGAGAAGTGCTGCACTCGATAAGTCGATACGTGATATCTCACGGATTGCAAAAAGCGCATGTTGCCAGCGCGCACCTATCGCTTCCCGGCGGCTTCTAGTGTTATGAAACAGTGCCAGACCATCATCAATCGTGAGTGCTGCTAAGCCAGAGTGGCGCAGAAGTGCTGCTTCCTCAACGGGGGCGGAACCTTTACGGTCCCGCTCTACCACGTGCGGTGCAAGCTCAGTTTTCACCTGCTCGACACGCGCCCGGATGTCCGCCTCGATTGGCGGATCAAACCATTGCGTATGCCGGAAGGATTGCGCATGTGCATTCATGGTTTCACATCCAGAACGGCCTTACCATGCAGACGCCTGTCAAGAAGAGCCGCGACAGCCTGATCAAACTGGTTCCAGTCACCGCGCCATTTCACTTCTGTCCTGAGCTTGCCCTCAGCCAGCCATCGCAGCAGTGCCGTGAGATAAGAGCCCACCCGATACTCGGAAATCAGGAAGCCATGAATGTGACGCCCAACCGGACCAACCGTGCCGAGCTGACCAAACACTGCGTCTTCGCCTGAAGCCCAGCCGAGGCTCTGCACATTGCCATGACGGTTCAGAAGCTTGAAGGACTGCACGAGCTGCGGCCCGCCGACATTATCGATCACCAGATCGATGCCTTCCTTCACATCATCAAGGCTGGTCGCAACAAGGTCCGCACCAAGTTCTGTCAGACCCGCTGCACTGCCTTCTGACCCAACAGAGGCGATAACGCGCGCACCACCCAGCCGTGCAAGCTGAATTGCAAAGCGGCCTACGCCGCCAGAAGCACCGGTGATCAGAACTGTTTTGCCGAGAACAGGCCCACCAAGCTGCAAGGTGGCCAGCGCTGTGACGGCTGCCGTCGGAAGCGTCGCAGCTTCCGCCGGACCGACACCCTCCGGAATGACCGCGATATCCTCAACATGTGCAATGCGCTTTTCAGCCCAGGCACCGAGTGGGGCGCGTGTGACAACCAATGTTCCGATGGGAGGCGCTTTGGTTTGTGGGCCAACGGCTACAATCACACCAGACGCATCCCATCCTAGAACCGTACCATCAGCCTCAAGACCGCGCGCGCCACGCCGGGTTTCACCGAAGTTCAGCGAGGTGTGTGTAACATCGATAAGCACTTCCCCATAACCCGGCTCAGGGGTCGCCCGTGTCGCGAAACGCAGACCGCCGGAAGTTGCCTTATCTGTCTCGATAACTCGAATGGTCATGCGGTGATCCTTTCCAGACGTCCTGCAATCGAAGCGCCGCGGGTAACGACATTATAAACAAAGCTGTTGAGTTCAACGCGCTGGCGCAGGTCTTCCAGCTCAGCATCAGATGCGGGAGACTGGATTTTCGCGGTGTAGCGAAGTTCCAGGTCAACGGGCTCGGTTGAGCCTGTTCCGATTTGTCCCGGTTTGCTGACGGCTTCGGCGACAACTTCCAGCGCATCAATCTCGATATCAAGCAGTGACGCCTGAATAAGAAAGCCATGATTGAGGCAACCAGCAACAGCACCGATCAGCAATTCACCTGGGGCCGGACCAAGATCAAAGCCACCGCCAGCGGGCGATCCATCGGTAATAATCTGAAAATCACGAATGAAAAGACGACGGATACCGCTGCGTCCTTCGGCAACAACGCGGGCGGAAAGCTGGCCGGTGCCTGCAGGCTGTCCCTTTCGTGCGTCGTGCAGCTTTCTCTTGTGTCGGATATATTTCGTCAGACCACTGGTCATGGGTATTTCCTGTATTCGGTATGTTGGAAGAAAGGTTTATTCAGCAGGTTTGATTTCATATGGCAGCGTCCAGTCATCCCGGCGGATGTCCCATACGACTTTGTTGCTGTAGGCATAGGTTTGCGGCAGATCCCAAAGGAAGACAGCGAGCGCTTCATCAGATGCCACTTCGGTCGCGCGTTTGACCGATGCAAGCTCGGCGTCCTTGGTGAGTGCGCCTTTTGCCTGCTTCACGGCTTCGTCAAAGGCGGCTGGAACAGGTCCAATCGTCTGAAAATGCGTGCTGCCGAGATAGGTCAGTGTTTCGGCTGCAATGCTTGCCGTATCGGCGTAACCAAACCACGTCAGGCCAGCGGCTTTGTCAGATGCAGCACGCTCGGCATGGGATGAAGCAGGCAGAATATTGAGCTGCGCACGCACACCAACCGCTGCCAGTTGTGCCGCGATAATCTGCGCTGCCTGCTCTCCACCGACATAGGTGCCTTTGCCAAACACCATCTCGACATCAAAGCCATCCGGATAGCCTGCTTCCGCAAGCAGCGCTTTGGCCTTCTCGGGATCATAAGGCCATGGCTTCAGGTCTGTGTTGTAACCCTCATGGAAGCTGGTGATGATCTGGCTGTTGGCGGGGCTTACCAATCCTTTGAACAGCGCCTTGGTAATGGCTTCCTTATCAATGGCGTAGTTCAACGCCTGCCGCACACGCGCATCATCAAGCGGCTTGATATTGGTGTTGAAGCGGATGATCTGTACGCGCGTGCTTGGACGCGCACCTGCCACCAAATTACCATTGCTTTCGAGCTGCGCGAGATCCTGCGGTGCGATCACAGCAGCTGCATCAATCTCGCCGGATTTCAGGCCATTGACCTTGGCCGCAGCATCGACCACAACGCGGAACTGCGCCTTGGTGAATGGTGCTGCCTTGCCGAAATAATGTTCATTGGCTTCAAGGCGAACTTCGCCCTCGGGATTATAGCTGACCAGCTTATAAGGGCCGGTGCCAAGCGCCTCAATCGCTGGATTATGTGACTTTGCCCATTCGGGTTCCAGATAGAAAATGCCTGCCAGCCGCTTGGGAAACTCAATGTCGGGCGCTTTCAGTGTAAAGGCAACCTGATGCGGTGACAGGACTTCAACCTTATCGACCGCCTTCATCGACGAGACGATCCAGCTTGGTTTTTCGGACGATAGGATGCGCTCGATGTTCCACTTAACGACGTGAGCATCAAATGGCACATTGTTGGAGAAAACCACATCGTCGCGCAGATCGAACACCCAACGCGTATCCGATTCCTGTTTCCAGTCCTTGGCCAGAACACCCACCAGTTTGCCTTCACCATCGAGGCGTGTCAGTGGCGAATAGATCGAGGCAATGATGCTCAGGTCGCCGCGCAGATTGCCCCCAACGGCGGGATCAAGCGTCTGCAAAGCATAGGGCAGTGCCACCATCAATTCATGTGTCTTGCCATATTCCGCAGGTGTCTGCGCGTGGGTTGCTGATAGCGTTGCAGACATGAGAAGCAGGCTTACTCCCATCAGTCTCAATGCGTTCAATGATCGCTTTACAATCATGTGTCTTTTCCAGTTTTTGTGTTCAGATTCAGGAATTGGGAGCGACAAGTGGCTTTCTGCCGGGAATGGCCGCAAGCAACTGTCGAGTGTAAGGATGAGCCGGAGCCTCAAAGATCCGGCGGGTCTCGCCGCGTTCGACGATTTCACCGCCACGCATCACCACGACCTCGCGACAAAGCCGTGCAATGACGGATAGATCGTGAGAAATGAGCAGTTGTGCGGTGCCATGCCGACGCTGCATATCTTCCATCAAGGCAAGCACGCGCTCCCGCGATGTGGAGTCGAGTGCAGCAACTGGCTCATCGGCGATGAGAAGTTTGGGGCTGGGCGCAATCGCCCGCGCGAAACCAACACGCTGACGCTGCCCTCCCGATAGGCGCCCGGGCAAGCGATGCCACAAAGCCGGATGGATACCGACTTCTTCAAGAAGCCCCTGCGCAATTCTCACGGCATCAGCTTTGCGAAGCCCTTTGGCAACCAAGGGTTCCGCCACTGTATCCACAATGCTTATGCGTGGATCGAGAGACGAATATGGGTCTTGAAACACATATTGGACTTGATCTGAACGTGTCCGCGGAGGTCGAACGTTACCGTCAATCAGGATATGGCCGTCATCTGCGCGCTCCAGCCCGGCAATAATCCGCGCCAGCGTGGTCTTACCTGACCCACTCTCGCCAACAATTCCCAGTGTCGTTCCAGCCTTGACCGAAATATCGACACCACCAAGCGCGCGTGGACCGTTGCGGAATGTCTTTTGAAGAGCTTTCACTTCGACAAGTGGAGGTTCGGAGGCAGCATCATGAAGTGCGCCACTCGCGGTCGCAAAAGTCAGTTCGCTTGCCTTCAGAAGTGATCGCGCAGCGCGGCTTTTGGGACTTGCAAAAAGATCAAGCGTAGCCCCGCTTTCAACGATCGCCCCGCCATCCATGACAGCAACGCTATCGGCTCGATCCCGGATCACGCCCATGTCGTGGGTAATCAGGAGAACGCCGAAACCATAACGTTTTTGCAGCCGGGCTATGAGATCAAGAATTTGCACCTGAACTGTTACATCAAGTGCAGTCGTCGGCTCATCCGCGATAAGCAGTTTCGGCTGCCGCGCCAAAGCCATTGCAATAACAACGCGCTGCGCCAGCCCGCCCGAAAGCTCATGTGGCCATGCGGTCAGCTTTTTCACCGGCTCGCTGATACCCACCTCTTCCAAAAGGTGCAGGCATATATTGGCAGCCTTGGCCTTATCGCGGCGCATGGCAGGCGATAGGGCTTCAAACAGCTGAGCACCAACGCTCAACCGCGGATTAAGAGCCGTTGTCGGGTTTTGAAAAACCACACCAATCTGTGACGTTCTGAAGTCACGGCCACGGTCAGATATGCCAAGCGCGAGTGGCGCTCCATCGAGATCAGCCTGACCATCGGCATGAAGGCTCTGGGGCAGAAGCCCTGCAACAGCCATTGCTGTGAGTGTTTTACCGGAGCCGGATTCTCCAACAATCCCAAGCGTTTCGCCTTGTTTCAGCGTGAATGACACCGGACCTGCAAGTGCCGTTTCATTTGACCTCACAACCAGCCCTTCAACGGACAGTAGCGTATTGCTGACGGTCATGCCTGCTCTCCTGTTTCACGCGCGGAAAGCCTGCTTGAAAGAGCGTCGCCTAAAAGCTGCACACCAAAGAGAAGGCTGAGCAAAGCAAAAGCGGGCATCAGCGACAGCCACCACGCGGCGCCTAGCTGCGATTTTCCCTGGGCGATCATCAGACCCCAATCGGCAGTTGGCGGCTGAATACCCAAACCAATGAAGCTGAGGCCCGCTTCTGTCATGATGATGAAGGCAGCACTTATCGTTGACGTTGCAATCAGCAGCGGCAACAGTCCCGGCACGATATGGCGCAGAACGGACTTCCACAGCGGAACGCCTGCAAGCCATGCGGCTTCCATATAGCCCTGATTACGCGCGTTGAGAGTATAGGAACGCGCGACACGGAAATGCAGAGGCCAGCTTTCAAGCGCCAGAATTAGGATCAGGTTTTCAAGCCTTGAACCAAACAATGCCAATGCAAGAAGCGCCAAAACCAGACCGGGAATTGTCAGCTGAATTTCAGCGATCCGGGCAATGATCTGATCGACCAAACGATTGCTCAATCCTGCAACAATACCCAGCAGGCTCCCGATCAAAGCGGAAAGAAGCGTTGCAATGGTTGCAACCAGCAGCACAGGCCGCGCGCCGTAAAAAACCCGGCTTAAAATGTCTCGACCGAGATCATCGGTGCCGAGCCAATGCCCGCTATTGAATGACGGTTCTTGCAGAAACGCCATTAAGTCGCTTGTGTTCGGCTCATAAGGTGCAAGGAGCGGTGCAAAAATGGCCGCAACGACCCAGAGAAGGATGATCAGAAAACCGATCTTACCTCTCAAAGCCAGCTTTGGTTTTGAGGTGTTGCGCGAGAAATCAATGAATTCTGGATTGGAAATCTCACTCATTTGGTCACCCCGCTTCGTGGGTCAACAACAGCAATAAGGAGGTCGGCCATCAGGTTGCAGAGACTGACGGTCAGTGCGATCAGCACTATCGCCGCCAGAATGACCGGGTAATCTTTCATGCCAACGGCGCTAACCAGAACTGTGCCAACACCCGGCCAGCCAAAGACTGTTTCCGTCAGAACAGCTCCGCCCAATAGCGTTCCTGTTTGTGTTCCTAAAAGTGCAATCACTGGCACAAGCGCATTGATTGCAATGTGTCGGAACCGCACGCGACCAAGCGAAATTTGTTTCGATAAAGCCGTGCGTACATGGTCAGCGTCCTGCTGTTGTTTGAGACTGGTGCGAAACAGCCGCGCTACGGGCGGAGCAATCAACAAAGACAAAGTCAACGAGGGTAAAACGAGATGGAGTAAGCTACCGCTGCCTCCCGTTGGCAGCCAGCCGAGTGTCAGCGAGAAAAACAGAACCGCAAGGATGCCGGTCACAAAAACAGGCGTTGACTGCACAACAGTCAAAAGTGCCAGTGGTCCTTCACGGAGAAAGCGGTTTGCGGACGTAGCCGAAAGATAGCCAGCTATCAGCCCTATTGCCGAACCGATCAAAAGTGCCGTCAAAACCAGAACAATCGTCAGTGGTATGGCAGGCGCCAGAACATCGATCGCAGGGATGTCAAAACGCAGTGATTTTGGGAACTCGCCACGCAGGCTGTTGAGCAGAAATTGCCCATATTGCTCGATAACGGGGCGATCAAAACCATAGCTCGCATTTAGTGCTGTGATTTCTTCTTTCGTTGCTTGCCCGCCAGCGAGCAGAGTTGCAGGGCTGCCGGTTGCAAAAATCAGGAAGAAAACCAGAGAAACTGAACCGAGGACGGAAATCGCCGTCGCACCAAGCCTTTGCAGGATAAAAGATGGACGAATATCGAGCCGACGACGAGGCAATTTGCGCAGAATGTTTTTCTGAACCTGCCCGCAGTGAGAGCTATCACTGGCTTGCAGCCAAAACTCCTGTTTGCGCGGTGTGATAGTCATGATGAGCTTTCGACAATTAAATCCTATAAAATTTATAGACTAATATTCGTCAGCTATTAAGCACCTGACGTTTTGCAGCGAACGACGAATGAGAAACAATTTACTAAACAACCTGAATAGGAGAGCTCAAAATCGTCCGGGGCCTGAAATCTGAAAAATCTGCAGGTCGAGAGTCTAGCGCATGAAATCCGGGACGTTGGTGAATTCCATGACCGCCTTTTATTTTGACATGTTGATGGCTTTTGGTAACACCGGCCGGAACTGCGACTAAGGTGTTGAAATTATTCCAGACGTCTGTGTATCCGGTGTGTCGCCGTAACAAACCCGATCATTCGTGATCGGCCAGAGCGGGGGGCAGGCGACGAAAGTGAAACGACGAGTAAGGATTTTCATGCAACAGAAGAAGATCGGGACGTTTTCAGGCTGAGCCTCACTAATGAAGAGAGTTTGACCGCTGACCCTGGAGCGCATCCCGAAAAGTGTGAAACGGTTTTCGGAACAAGATGCGCGGAAACACAAAGATTGTCCGTCGTCGAATGATTTGAGACTATTTGTGTTTTTGAAGATTGGAGTTTCCGGCTCGGTTTGGGGTTTGATTTAAGCGGCTTTGGCCTGGTGGTTCAAGCGGCGTTTTCTGATGGTGTCTCGTTTGATCCTTTCGCGTTCGAGCAGGATGGTCTGTGCGCGTCCGAAGTAGACGTCGGCGGGAGTGAGATTGTCGAGGCTCTCATGGTAACGGCGATGATTGTAATGCTCGACGAAGGCTGCAATCTGGGCTTCGAGGTCCTCCTTGAAGAAGTAGTTTTCAAGCAGGATGCGGTTCTTCAGCGTCTGGTGCCAGCGTTCGATTTTCCCTTGCGTCTGCGGGTGGCCGGGAGCGCCGTGAACCTGGTCGATCTTGTATTTCTCCAGCCATTCGCCGAGATCGGAGGCGACGTAACACGAACCGTTGTCCGACAGCAGACGCGGCCGGTGCTCAACCTTGACCTTGTCACAGCCTGAGGCGGCCAATGCAAGATCGAGTGTATCGGTGACGTCATCCACCTTCATGCTGGTGCACAGCTTCCAGGCGATGATGTAACGGGAATAATCGTCGAGGATGGTCGATAGGTAAAACCATCCCCAGCCGATGACCTTCAGGTAGGTGAAGTCGGTTTGCCACATCTCGTTCGGCCTCGTGGTCTTGTCCTTGAACTCGTCATTGGCCTTGATGACAATATAGGCTGGCGACGTGATCAGGTCGTGAGCCTTGAGTAAGCGATAGACCGAAGCCTCTGATACAAAATAACTTTCCGTATCAGTGAACTTCACCGCCAGTTCACGCGGTGACAGGTCGGCATGATCGAGCGCCAGTGCGATGATGCGATCCCGGATATCGTCAGGGATACGATTCCACACCCGCGAAGCTGCGGACGTCCGCTCTTCCAGTCCTTCGACACCGTGGGCAAGGAACCGACTATACCATCGATAGAAGGTCGGCCTTGGAATGCCCAGCTTGTCGAGAGTTTGCCTGGCTGACAAATGCGACTGCTCCACAAGCCGGATGATCTCAAGCTTTTCGGTGGCGGGATATCTCATTCGTCGTCGCCCCCATCCCCGATCATGCTTTTTTTGAGCAGGCGGTTTTCCAGGGTGACGTCGGCTAATGCCTCCTTCAGGTCACGGCTTTCACGACGCAGCGCTTTTACTTCGTCGCTGGTGGCAGAACGGGCGGTGTCGCCTGCAAGGCGCTTCTTGCCAGCTTCAAGGAATTCCTTCGACCAGCTATAATACAGGCTCTCTGCAATCCCTTCGCGGCGGCAGATCGCAGCAATGCTGTCTTCCCCGCGCAGACCTTCCAGAACAATACGGATTTTATCCTCGGCCGAATAATGTTTACGCGTGGCACGACGGATATCTTTGATCGTCTTCTCCGCAGAAGACGTTTGGGGAACGGGTTTCTGTCTCATCTTTGCGTCCTTTGATAAAGCTATGATGAGCCGAAAACCCTCTCTTCTCAATTAATACAATTTGGTCTCATGGGCGTTGATGTCGGACAAAGTAGAGCTGCGGCGTTTTGAGACCAAGCTAGCCTATTCAGTATTTACCTGATCGGCCTTCCATTCGCCAAGGTCCACGTTGTAGGCCACCAAAAGTCCGATACATATAAAGGCAACGATTACACTCAACGAAATGTGTTTTCTCTTCAAAATATTTACTGCTTTCTGGCTCGAGCTCACTAAAGTTGATGGATTCTGCCACTATAAAGAACATGAAACGGCTTGCAATCTTTCTTTCCATCACTCCCGGCGGTTGTTTGCAACAGGCTAAATTAGCGGGCTAACGATAGCGACGGTGTTATTCAACAGGCGTCGCGATACACTCCATGACCTCACGTCATCGAGCGTTATCACCCGGCTGTTATCAATGTAATATTGTTGTCTTTCCCGCATTTGGAGAGTGATTGCTTTATCATGCAGTAGAATATTGTTTTCATAGTTTAAGTCAAAGCTTCGACGATCCATATTCGCTGAACCAATCAAAGAAATTTCATTGTCAAGCGTGATAGATTTTGTGTGCAGGAGGCCAGGAATAAATTCGTGAATTCTTACACCAGCCAGAATTAACTCCTCATAATAACTTCGGCTCGTCGCTTGAACCGCAAAATCATCATTTCGAGCAGGTAAAATAATAGAGGTCGCCACCCCGCGATTTGCGCTTGCGCAGAGAGCCGCCTGTAAGGAGGGGTTAGGTACGTAGTAAGGGGTTGTAATACATAATTCGCTTTGTGCCGCATTGATCAGGGCTTCAAACATCTCCGACATAGCTGAGCTGCGAAATGTCGGGCCAGTCCCGATTGCCTGAGCCGTAAATCCGGGTCTGGTGACTGGTAAGGGAGATCGAAGAATATCCGACAAATCATCACCCCCACCTGCCATCCAGTCGCTTGCGAAAAGATGCTGGTTTTGTCGTACCACAGGCCCTTCAAAGCGAAATACCGCGTCAACCCATGGCCCGTATTTAGCTTTTGGGTAGAACGCCGGGTCGGCGCAGTTTTGGCTCCCGCAATAGGTAATCCTGTTATCAATGACTAAGATCTTGCGATGATTGCGCAGATCAATGCGGCCGTTAAAAACACCGCGCCATGGCGCGCCATGTCCCAGTGCGGTCAAGGTATGGACGCCAGCATCCGCCAACTCTTTCCATAAATGACTACGAATAAAGGCGCGCGAACCGATGTTGTCAACCATAGCCCTGCAAACAACACCGCGAGCAGCGGCACGCTTTAGCGCCTCCGCCATTTTCGTACCGTTGTTATCGTTTAACCAGATGTAGAATAGCAGATGAACAGTGTCTGTGGCACAATCGATATCGGCGATCATGTGATCGATCGTACTGTTGGAATCCGCCATGAGCTTGGCATGGTTTCCGTTTACCGGCAGGTAGCCGCTGATAGATGTACCAGTACTGAATAAACCAGTGTAACGGCAATTTTTATCGCTTCCCCGTATCATTGCGGTGCGCAATGCACATTCGGGACGAGGCAACAGAGTTAAAACTTGTTTTAGCTCTGCAATGCGACCATGGCCTATGCTGGTGCGCCCCACCAACAAATATATGAGCGCCCCAACGTAAGGAAACGAAAATACCAGGAGTAACCATGCTACCCGCGATTCCGGCTGACGATGCTTCCGGAGAAGAATATGAAGGCTGCAGGGCACCACAATGGCAAGGTGGAGCAGGAGTAGAAACATAGACAACCTTTTATTGTCCCATGATCGGATAGCTCATGGATGTCGCGTTGAGCAATCGAGTTTTGGCTGCGGCAAGGGTGCGCCACCACCTCTTAAAACATTCACTACGCGACAAATGCTTCAGTAGCAACATAACTGAGAGCCACCTCAGTACTTTGTCACGACTGTAATTTTTAATTTTCTGGAATGTTTTTTCTGGAGACGGATAGTTAATGACAGATCTGGTTCTGATATTAAATCGGGAGAAATTCAGATATTTGTGATCGAAAGCATCTTCTCCGGCCATTTGCTGCAACCACCAGATTTATCGACTTTCAGCATATAAACTGAGGGTAAACGTTTTCTGGACCCTATCCCTGTTTTGCAACTGCTCGGCGTGCTCGCAGAAATTGCAGCATGGATCGTTGGCCCCTCCCGCGGTATGTATGTAACTGCACAAAAAGGAATTCTTCCGACCGCCTTTGCGAAGGTAAATAAAAATGGTGTACCAGTTGCGCTCGTTGTTGCTCAGTTGCTACTGACGTCGATCGCTATTATCGTTCTCACCAACTCAGGTGGCAGTAGCAATATGTCGTTCCTGATTGCTCTCGCACTCACCGTCGTCATCTATCTGTGCACTTACTTCCTAATGTTCCTTGGTTACATCCAGCTTATTCTCAGGCAGCCTGAACTCAAGCGTACATTCCGTGTTCCTGGCAGCAACGGCGTTAAGATTAGCGTTGCAGTTATCGGCTTCCTCGTCTCGGTTATAGCGTTCTTCGTTTCATTTTATCCGCCCACATCCATTGGGGGTGAAACTGCCGACAAGACCTATGTGGCGCTGCTCATTGTCAGCTTCCTTGTCGTTCTGGTGATTCCGTTTGTCGTCTACGCGCTACACGATAAACGCGGCAAGAAAACCAATGTCACCCTAGTTCCGATTAAACTGCACAACGCACCATACGGACATTTCTTCATGCACCCGCGTGCCCGTTCGCCGCATCACATCATCGTCAATCAACGCGCCTTTCACGCGATAGAATAGACCGCTCTAACTGTTTGTTTTAACGCGCATCCCGAAAAACGTTTCACACTTTTCGGGATGCGCTCTCATACTCCACCCTGTCTGAAATCCTATTGAAATGGACAGAGCTTGCTTGTCCTACGAACATGCTCAAATCTCACGTTTCATTGTCTTTTGATTGCCATGGTTCAAGGTCTTCAGCTTGGGGCTGGTTCACTCTGGAGACGGCGCATAAACCCATCCATTATTGGGCCAGTTCGGTTGAACTAAACCGACCTGAACCGAGTGTTCGATCAAGCGGGGTGTATTACACGGACGCACAAGGGGAGTGTGTCTTTGAACTGGTCATTAGAGGCATCAAGAGAAGGTTAATCTATCTCTATTATTGAAGGGCCTACCAACATCGCTGGCCGCTTCATGTTAGAGGGTGAATATGCTTTCAGATTTTATTATTGGGTCAGCGGTGGGATTAGCTGTAATGATAGCTCATCTCGCATCTACGCTAATAATATACTATCTTGTTCACATGATTGGGAAAAAGATAAGCGAGAATAGAATAATATTTCTTGCACTATCTCTTGTCGTATTATATTTCGTTTTGTTTATATGTGTTTGTATGAGCGTTAGTATATGGGCGATAACCTATTATCAAATGGGGTTTGCTGGTAATTTTAGTGATGCCTTCTACACCGCTATGCTTAATTACACGACTCTAGGGCCTGGCGGTACAAAGGAAATTACAAAAACGCGCCTCTTTGGGCCTATGACTGCGGCGAGTGGTATTTTGATGTTTGGTTGGGCTGTAGCATTAATGGTCTATACAATTCAATTGCACCTCCCAACTATACTCAAAGAAAAATGGGGGGCGACTAAGAGCCCTCATTGAGAAAAAACACCTTTTGGGTGTCCGAAAACCGTTTCACATTTTTCGGATGCGCTCTAAATTGCTATCTGTCTGCATTTCACTCTTTACTTCAGAAGTATGTCCGTTGCATCGGGAATATTCATGCTCGATATTGTCTCGAGCGAAGCCACTTTGACGGCTGCAACACTAAATAATCGTTCAAGATCGAATTTGACGAAATTCAGACCGCTATAGGTACGCACATAGAATTCATTTTTATTGAGATCGGCAAGCACCGTCCATGACGTATATTCTGTCTTGTATTCCTGCGGGTTGGGGGTCGAAATGCCTTCAATATTCAACCCACTAGACTGAGCAGGATCAATAGTCAGACCACGCGGGCGGTCAAAATTGTTCATGATATGCGCAAGTGCGCGGATTGCTTTGTCGGGCTCTGCTTTTTCAACGAATGTCGAGTAATAGGCTGCGCGTACAAACCGCCCGACCGAAGTGTTTGATGCCGGCAGCCCAGCCGTTGCAATTCCGGAATCCGGTTGAGCAACCTCCAGTTCACCAAATTTGCCAGTCGACTGGTCCAGATTGGTCAGAAAAGTATAATTATTCAGGTTGGTAAGATGCCAAGTGAACTCAGGGCCATTCGTCATCACACCAACAGGGTTATCATACACATTCTGTTTTTCACTCGAAAACTCTATCACTATTGAGCTTCCAGACCTGTCATGAACAACGAAATGAAAAGGCGTTTTTGCACCATGCAACGGTGCAAGTGATGTCAAAATAACGGTCTCATCAGAGAGCTTTTCTTTAATCTCACTAGCAGTTTCGAACTGACCAAGCACCCATGCGCCTAAATCAATTGCAGCAAGCATTGCTTTTGTTTTGGCTGCATTGTCGGCTGGTCCTGATGCTCCCGCGTAAGCGAGCACACTAAAAGTCAAACCCTTTTCATTGACCCCTTCAACAATTTTGAGATCAGCAAGGCTGCCATTGGGCACAGCAATTGCAAAAATTGAATATTTTGTCTCAAATTGGAGTGGATTATGGCCGTCTACAACTGATGTAAACTGATGTCCTTTCGGGATCGACGCAACAACATATGGTAATTCCATAGACAGTTCCATGGTGCGTCCGGCATACGCACCGGCATTTGCATCCCGAAATAAAAGAGCCGTGCACGCAAACCAAAACTCGGATGACATCTGAGACGTCGGCAAATCAGCAAAAAACGGCAGGATACCTGATAGAAAAGACATTGTATGTGCCCCCGGAAAATAGCAAGCCTGGTCATAGTGGAACGCTTATTCTCTAGAGGTATCAGTTGTTTATGGCATATTCAAGCATTTACAAATTAAATGAAATAAGACACGATTTATGTGTACTTCATTACCCGCGATGGTTGCCGGAGTTGAATGAAACAGCAAAAATCCAGTATGAGTTTGGTGATCCGCTTGACGAAAAAGATCTTAGGTTTTGATGTATCAGGTCCGGTGAAGACGACGCTATGATTGTCTACGGAGCGCTTTTGCTTAAGCGTGGGCATAGGTGATCGCCCCTTGCAAAGGCCTCCCCGATCCCACCTTACTACGGGAATGGGTTACCTTCACGAACCGAACATACGAACTAGGCAAGCCCTGTTCGGTTCTCAATGGTGAACGGGACCGATCCAAGAAAGAATGTGAGATTTGTGAGATTGGAAAGCGCAGGCCGTGCAAGTGAAATGAACATCAGAATACTTGCGAGGGCAAAGAGCGCAGCGCCCACTGCGAAAGATACGCCGATATTTCTGTTGTAAGCTTCCGTCCTCCACGAAGGGACTTGATCTGCTCGCAGAAGCTGGTTTTCGAACGTTAGTCCCTTGCAATGCATCCGCGAAAGCCAGACTACTTTCTTTCCATGAAGGGTATAGACGCTTCGGGTAACAAATGGCCAGATTCTCATTTTATCTCCCCATTATCGGCAATCAAACGACCCCTGGGGCGTCGGTGTGGCGTGTTCACGTCGCTGTCGTTGCGCCGCCGGTCTGTGGTGGTCGAGCGTCATCTGAGGGAGGCTGCAAGTAAAGCGTTTCGCTGGTAAAAGCGAAGTCGGCACCACAGGAGTGCACGATATCAATTATTTTCAGGTAGATTTCCTGTTGAGCAGCCAGCCACTCTGCCCAAACGGTTGTCTTGGTAAAGCAGTAAACCATTATGTTGAGTGCAGAGTCACCAAATGCATCGAAATAGACCCGAATGGTCTGCTTTTGATCAACGTTTTTGTTGTTCATCAACATGGCGCGAATGCTCTCAACGACTGTCGAGAGTTTATCTGCATCTTGGTAACGCAGACCGATTGTCGTTGTGATGCGCCTGTTCGTCATGCGGCCGGAATTGACCACGCTGATGGTGGAAAAAGCGGCATTTGGGACATAAAGCGGGCGGTTTTCAAATGTGTTGATCTTGGTTATACGCCAACCGATTTCGACAACGGTTCCTTCAATCTCGCGATCGGGTGAACTGATCCAGTCGCCGATGCTGAATGGCCGATCGAAATAGAGTATGACGCCGGAGAAAAGATTGCTGAGTATATCCTTTCCGGCCACCCCGATGGCGATGCCGCCGATACCACCGAAAGCCAGCAGTCCGGAAAGACCAATCCCAAAGTGCTCGCCGAAAAGCAGCATGATGATCAGAAAGATTGTCAGCTTCAGAATACGCGCAATCATGCGTGCGGACGTTACATCGTTGCCGCGATCAATCTGGACATGCGTGAGGCGGTTGATCAACTCAAAGAGTTGTTGCATGGCCAAAACTGCCATAGCAAAACCTGAGATTGTTTTGACCATCTCAGGCGTAATCTCAGTAATCCGATAATCTTCCAGCAGCATATAGGCGACTTGTCTGATTGTCAGTATCGCGCCAAATATCATTGCAATGAACACCAGATGCACGGAAATACTCTGGTTCAAACCGTGCCGGCGGCGCATCAGGAACCATGTCGCAAAGGCTGCGATGACAAAGAGAATGGCTATCCCGGCGGCTATCCAGTATTTCGGCATCTCATTCCTGTAGCGAGCCTATTTGCTCCATATGCTCTGGGTGGTTCTGCATCAGCCTAAGCTCATGCCATTATGCTTCGTATTTGCGCATGTGCAACGAGCAGTTCAATACTCATTATTCACGCCAGTAAGGGCTTTGCTTGATGTCAGCGCGCCGGTAAAGAATGCCAGATTGGCTGCAGCAATACGCGCTCCTGCCTGAGCATCGGTCTGTGCGAGTTTCGCATCAAGCAGAGCGTTGTTGGTCTCGTTTACAACCGTGATCGTGCCTAGACCATTTTTATAGGACTCGAGCGCAGCGTCATATGCAGTTGCCGACGTCTGGACAAGAACACCAGCGGCTTTATTGGCGGCGAGGGCCGCTTTCAAGGCATTCGATGCAACGACAATTTCCGCAACTGCGTCCAATTGAATCTTTCGAAATGTTTCCGTCGCGGCGCTTTGTGTAGATTGCGCATTTTTCAACTGTGCAGCGCGAAGGCCACCATCAAAAAGTGGAACTGTCGCGCCGACGAGAATGCCCGCGCCTGACGACTGATTGCCGATAGACGGCAGGCTGCCAGCATTAAAGCTGTTGGAAGTGGATGCGAGAGTGCCTGCGACGAAAACCTTTGGCATGAACTCGGCTTGTGCAACCTTGACGCCAGATTTGCTCGCCTGCAACGCTGCATAGCTTGCAATTACATCCGGGCGCCGCGACAATGCTGTTTCCAGAACCGACTGCGTCACACCGTCAAAACTTGCCGGCAGTTTCTGCTTCATCGAGCCCTCGACCCTGATCTTAACCATAGCATTCACACCCATGGCGGCGAGTAGCGCCTGATAGGTATTTTGCTGCTGGCCCTGTGCCCTGACGATTCTCAATTCCGACTGTGCGACTTGTTGGCGGGCGAGTGCCAGTTCAACGGTTGTCGCACGGCCTTCATTCAATTTTGCCTGAACTGCAGCCAGCACCGCTTTGCTGTTGCGCAGGGCTTGTTCCGCGATCCGAGAGGCGGCAACCGATGCGCAATGCTCATAATATGTGCGCGCCACGTCAAAAATGACCTTCTGATGCATGGCGTTAAAGGTTACATTGGCCGCAAATGAAGCTTGTTTTGCAGCATCTGCCAAGGCGGCCCGCTGGCCAAAATCGAAAACCAGCCATTGCAGCGCCACCGACGGCGTAACCCCTTTCAAGGTGGTATCGACATCTCGACGTCCAATCAGCGGGACATCGACAGGGGTGGTCGTTTTCTGAGCTCCTCCAATCACATTAGCGGTGATGATCGGTAACATCGTTGCCTCGACCATCCCCACCGCAAGGGCTGCCTGACGCGCTTTTTCCCATGCATTTCGTGTGGTGGGATTACTGCGCTGCGCAATGTCGATCAATTGCGCCAGATCATATTCCGTATCTGTATCGACGGACACAGGGCTGGAAATCAAAGCAAGTTCTGGATTGGCTGTGACACCGAAATCTTTTGCTTCACTGGGGCCTGGGGAGGGTTTTCCGGGTTTTCCGGCTTCTTTCCAGGGCTTATCGGCGGCTTCGGGAGCAAGCTTCAGCGCATCTGTCGCGCAGCCACTAAGCACGACGGCCGAAATGACAATCAAAAATGCGGCATAGGGCTTTGCTGGTTTGATCATACCTTACCATCCGCTAAAGCTTGTTCCAGATGTGTAAGATGCATGTCGATTTGCTTTGCCCCTGCAGTTTTCACTTCAGCAACCAAAGAAGTCGTATCGTCCGATAAACCTTCTTCTTGCCTGCCGATAGATCCGATTTGCGATGATAAGATATTCAATCTGGCCACAGCATCGGGTATCGCTTCAGAAGAGAAGTAGACGTCCTTGTTCAACGAGGCAAGCTGGTCGACCGCAACATTGAATGTTTTTTCAAGCTTAGCAGACGGTCTTAAGCCGGACGGTTCGAAAGGCAGCAGATAAAAGCAATAGCGCACCTCGTTGAGGAGGCGTTCGGTTTCTGCAACAGTCGATATCATGTTCATACGCTGGTTTTCGGGTGCTGCAGCAATTTCGGCTACTTTTCGTGCTGCATCAGCAAGCTTTCGACGAATGACTGTTGTAACCGGTGTCGGCCATACCAGGGTCGATATGATATAGACTGCAAAGTTACCAACCAGAATACCAATGATACGGTCGCGGGCCGTGTCCATATCGGTTGTTGGGCCGAAACCCTGCAGAACAGTGAGTGTGAAAGCGAGACCAATCTGAACGCCACCATAAGAGACCTTCTCGCTCCCCGCTGTTACCCAGGCGGCAAAGAGAGCGACACAAAAAACAAGCACCATCAGACCGCCGACCGATTCCAGTTGCGGCATGAGATAGATGAGCGAAGCAATGCCGATTGCTGCACCAATCAGACAACCCGTAATGCGCAAAGCAAGTTTATGAATTGTGTCTCCCGCAGTTCCCATAGCTGCAACATAGCATGTCACCATCGCAGTGTGGATGCCTTGCCAGTTTATCGCAGCGTAGAACATGTAGCAGAGAATTGCTGCCAATGTGGTCTTGAGCGCAAAACGCTGGTAGACCGGATTTGTAAAGGCATCCTGAGCAAAAAAGCTGCCGCCGGTTCCTTTGCTATAGGTGGTATTCTCGCTGCCCGCGATACTGCGAAAAGCCTGAAGAATACCTGCTTCCTGTCTGCTATGTAACGGTCCAAGCTCCTGCTCAGGCGACGGAATTTCCGCACCCTGATCAAGAGCTTCAATCATTTCATCGATGTGTTGAATATACTCTTTTTTGTTCTCGTCCGTCGTGTCAGACGGAAGAGCCGATACCGCAAAAAGCAACTGATAGGAAGCGGGAATGTCGGACTGAATTCTGGCTGCTTTCGCACGAGAAGTCTGATGCAAAATTTTAACAAGCATTGCCTGCTTGTTCGCATCGTCATTGGCAGAGCCCAGCTTTTCCTGCAATGGGAGCGAGGAGCCAGGACTTTTCAAAAACAGGGCATTACGCGCAACCAGCAAGCGGCAGCGAAGTTCCGCACGCAGCAAGGACAGGCTCCAGCGCCCGAAAAACAGGCTGAAGCCAGCAATTACAAACATCGGGAGAATTGCCATCTCCCAAGCATAGCGCAGAGCAAATGAAATCACGCCGTTGATCGGAACTTCATTCACCAGGCTGAGAATGAACGCAATGATCAAAGCAACGATGCTGCCCCCTTCACCAAGCTTACTCGCTGCACCGATGAAAATGAAAATGAATGATACGATGATCATTACAAGGATACGCAGCAGCGCCGATTCAACGGTCCACTGCAGCACGGGGATCATCAGGGCAACAAGCAAAGTAATCGCGATGATGGCAGCGGTCGCAACGATGGTGTTTTCGGCCCCATCGGCCTTCATCAGGAATATAACAAGATAGCAGCTGATCGCGGATTCCGGGATCTGAAACATCATGGCGATGCCAGCAACCAGCGCGCATACTGCTGCAACTCGCCAGGACGTTGCAAGGCGCCCGGGAAATGGTGCCAGATCCGCTAAACTTTCGCGGACTACACCCCGGGTGGTCGTTCTAGCACTTGTTGCCATGTAACACTGTCACAACAGCTGATGCTCCCGACCGCGCCAGCTCTTCTGGCGGATTGATCAGTTTAATGCGCACCGGAAAGCGCTGGGCAATTCGCACCCAGTTGAGGTTCTTGGGAACATAGGGCAGATTGCGTGGAATGTTGATAAGCCCCTCTGACGAGACACCCCAGCCAATACCTTCAACCGTGCCTTTGACAATGATGGAGCTGTTGGCAAGAATTCGCACATGAGCACAATCGCCCACTTTGATGCCGGCAAGTTCGGTCTCTGGAAAGGTGGCTGACGCAAACCAGCTGGATGTGTCGATGAGGGTGAAAACAGATTGGCCCGGAGCAATAATCTGCCCGGTGCCGTTGAGCACACCGACAATACGACCATCGTGGGGCGAGCGTACGACGCTGTTGTCGAGATTATGCTGGGCCAATGCCAGCGCCGCCTGCCTTGCGCGCACAAGCGCCTGGGCACTATCGAGCGTACCAACCAAAATATTGGCCGCCTCAGCCTGCTTCCGTGCTTGTATCAGACTGATCTGAGCATCGTTACGCACTGTCCTGGCGTCATCAATCTGCTGGCGGGTGACGTAACCTTTCGGACCCAGTGCCTCAAGTCGCTTAAGCGTCGCTTCCGCGAGATCCAGATTTGTTCGGGCGCGCGCAACTTGCTGGTCCGCAATCAAAGCATTCTGCGATTCTGCCTTCACAGCACGTCTTTGGGAATCAAGCGCTGCTTCAGCGATCGCAAGATCAGCAGTTGTTTGCTCCACCAGAAGCCGAAGAGGTTCGGGGTCGATGGAGAAAAGCATATCGCCTTTCTTTACGGACTGGTTCTCCTGAACCGCTATCGAAACAATTCTGCCCGGAACAGTTGCTGCAATATTGACGAGATTGGCGCCAATCACAGCGTCGTCCGAAAGGGGATTATTGTGCGCATCACGAAGATAAAGCCATGCCATCGCAAAGGCGGCGATGATGAGAGTGCCGGTTATGATCACACCGACGATACTGAATTCTCTTTTGCTATAAGCGTTGCTCGTCATATCATCGCCCATACACAAATAAAGCAAGGCCGCAGGCGACCGCTATTGCGAGTGCGGTATATGCCGTCAGGCGGAATGGAAGCAGGTCATCCACGCCAAAACGAATAAACACAACCCTAAGCAACAGTGTGATGATTATTGCGATTAAAAGACAAAGCATCCATGACGGGAAATATGCCCCGAATAAAGAGAATGACGGACCTGACACGCGCTAGGGTCTCCGCTACCTATTTCTGCCCACAACGGGTAAACCGCCGATTCTTGAACCCGATGCGAAGCTACGAAAATTGATAAGCGGCTTCAAGCGGCATGATCAATGACATGTAGAATGCTTGACTGATTATTCCGAATTCCGCTCGATTTACTAAGTCCTTTCTGCCGAGGTGCTCTCACTATTCCCGGCATTAAAGGGACCATAAAATCCCAGAAGGCTAAACTGGACACACTTGTCCATCTTTTCTCGTCCGGACAAACAACCCGGACGAGTTCTCTGAGAACTGACTCAGTGCAAGAAGTTTCAGAAGCTAGCAGTCAAAGATGCATAAAAGGTACGGCCGGGTCCCGGCTGCTGAACGAGACTGAGTGGATCAACATAATATTTGTCGGTAAGATTTTCGACCCTGACTGCGGCTGTATAATTCTCATTGAGCTTGTATTCAACAAACAGATCAACGAGCGTATATGGCTCCCATTCGATCTGCCTTATGAATTGAGACATGCCCTGCGCAGTTGCGTCGCCGTGACCGATTGCACGATTGGAAACATGGGATACCCGACCACCTACGGTAAGAGCCTCTTCGAGGAACTTCTGGGTCAAAGTCAAATCGATACCGTATTTGGGCGGAACAGCGTTGGTTGAATAATCCGCATAAAGCGATTTGTCTTCGCAGGTCTCTGAAGTTCTGCAAAATTCCACATTCAGGTAATAATTTGCTGCAAGCTCTGCAGTAAATCCACCCAGATCATAACGTGCAGAAAGCTCAAGTCCGGAGAATTTAGCGCGATCAATATTGAAAATACGCATTCCCGGATAAATTTTGTTCGGATCCCTGTACCACTCGCGGGCGATGTAATCGTGCACATCCCAGTTGAAATAACCAAGCTTCACCATTGCCTGATCGGTATCAGCGATGAGACTATCTTCAACAAAGTTTACACCAACTTCCCAGTTGTTTGAACGCTCCGCTTTCGTATCGGCATTTACATTCATACTAAAAGCCGTAACGGATTCCATAATGCTTGGAGCGCGAAGAGTGCTGGAGTAATTTGCATAAAACTGTGTGCCTTTGACCGGTTCGATCGTTACACCGACGGACGGACTGAAGCCCCCTTCTTTAACGGCTGCCATAGAGTAATCCATCTCGGGCAAAATAACCGTAGGATTACTTCTGTCCTTCGACCACATATAGGAATAGCGCAGGCCGCCGTTCAGCGTGAGCCAATCAGTTGGCTTGTATGCTGCCTTGATATACGTTGCAGCTTCTTCGCGCTTGCCATCACGCAGATCAAGCCAAGTATCCCATTTACGCGTGCCATCGGACGGAGATGTGTCTTCCAGTTTGTAGGAAGCACCGTAAGTCAGGTCGAGGTCGCCATAGGCCGTAGCATGGTGGGATTCGTTGCTGATATCTGCACCCCAGGTCCACAAATCCGGACCAGACTTGAAACCTGCCGGGGCACTGGCACTGCCGCCATAAGCAGGTGGGCTGCGCTGTTCAAGGCGCGTGACCCAGATATTCGATTTGACATTGATCAAGTCGTTATCTTCAGGGTTCCAGCGATATTTAAATGTACCGGTATGAATGTCGGCATCAGTGGTCTTGCTCTGCTGGCGAGCTCTGGCGCTAAGCCCGTTGAGATTAGATGCCATACGGTCGCCCGCGATGCTTTGGAAACCGGTATAGCCGAGTTGCACGCTATGCCCATCGCCAAACTTGAACTTGCCTTTGATCAACCAGGACTTGGTTTCAAGTTGCGTGTTGAGGACCTGTTCCCCCGCACGATAGTTCGTGAGCCCCGTATGCTCCATATATTGCGGATACCACATCCAGTTATAAGGATCACTGGGATTTAGCTGACAAGACAATGTTGAACAGACGGATGACGGGCCGCGTTCAATAACCTCGGCTGCCGAGCCATGTTTGCCAGCATAGTAATTTCCGCGTTTCCGATATGCATAGCCTGCCAACAGTTCGAACTGCTCTTCTTTCATAGCAGCGACAATGCTTCCCGAGCCGTTCGTTGGCTCCAGAAATGGTGGCCTATTCATTGTATCGTCACTGGATGTAACCGATGGAACGAACAGGCTATCGTAATCCGGTAACTCTGGGTCATTAATCTGGGGACCAGCATAACCTTTATTAATCACCTGATATCCAGCGACCGTGTCAGCAACAGGCTTGTTTGAATTAGTACCAAAACCGCCCTTCACACGAATGCCGAAACGATTGCCTTCCTTGACGATATCACCAGCTTCCACTGTACGCATCGCGACAGTACCGGCGATGCCGCTTGATGCTGCGTCCGAACCTTTCTGGATTTCAATGCCTGCAAGCAAATCTGGATCGACAAAGGTGCGGTTCGAAATGCCCTGATAGCCCTGATAGATATTGATCGCGTTTTCAGCGCCATCAATCGTCGTTTTAACGCGACCCATCCCCTGCATACCGCGGATGTTTACATCGATAGAACCAGCGCCATTGCGCGCTTCAGCAGACATTACGCCAGCTGTACCTCTGAAGATATCAGCAGGGCTGGAACCTCTAAAACGCTCAATGGACTGTTCGGAAATGTACGCTGTTGGTGCCGCTGTGTAGTAAGGTGCTTCTGTAGCCAAAACGCCATTGCCACCAGTGACCGTTATTGTGTCCAGCAAAGTGGTATTTAAGGCATCCGGAGATAACTGAATATCGCGTGTTGGATCAGCAATCGTGACGGTTGTACCGTCAATGTTATACTTTAGACCTGACCCCGACAGCAGTCTTGAGAGTGCTTGTTCAGGTGTAAAATAACCATGAACGTCCGGACTTGTTTTTCCTGCCACCAAACTCGACTGCAGCAACAATTTCAATCCTGAGCGATCTGCGAAAGCAGTCAGAGCAGTGCCCATGTTTTGCGAACGAATGTTAAACGCGATAGTTTGTGCGGAGGCCTGTTGAGCATATGCTGCGCTAAACTGAGCCATCGGAATTGTGCTGATGATCGTGACGGATGCGAACAGGCCACCCTTAATTGCGTTCCTTGAAATCGACCGCTTGCTTTTACTTGTTATTGCTTTGCGCATGGAATTTCGCCCGTCCTGATCATTTTTTTCAGCTGATCGGCTGCGTTATGCAGCCTCAACAGCCCTCACAGTCTCAAGGACGAAACGAATTTTTGAATCTTACACCAGAAATAATAAAAAACTTGATTATACTAGTCATCTAAGCTCTGAGCCTACATGATGTCTCATCGCAAGATGGTTACAAACGGCATCCGCGTGACGGATACAGGTAAAGTTTTCTCAATCGTTTCGAGCACGGTTTCGGGCTGCGCCAGATCAAATACGCCCGTTACTTCCAGAGAGCTCAGCTGGTTGTCGGCAATAAGAATTTTGCCAGAGCGATATCTTGATAAAGCTGTAACGACATCACCAAGCGGCTTGGCATTGAAGATCAGTTTCCCACGACGCCAGGCCGTCTCGACATCTGCATCAATTTCTTCCGGCGCTGATGGCGCGCTATCTGGCCGGTAGGTCACACGCTGATTAGCGTGTGCTCTGACAGAGTGTCCATCGGCCTCAGTAGTCCTTACTCCACTCGAAACATCGACTATGCCTTCGGACACCGTAATAACGACCTGTCGGGGACGTATATCGATGTCAAACTCGGTTCCGACAGCACGGGTTTCGCCGCCATTTGCTTCAACGATGAAAGGACGTGATGCGTCTTTCGCAACCTGAAACAATGCTTGTCCTTCAAATAAGAAAATACGGCGTTCCCGCCTGTTTAACTCCGTCGAAAAAGCTGAATTTCCGTTCATAACCACGGTCGAGCCATCGTCTAACCGCACCGTCTTTTGTTGGGCCGTACTGGTTACATAATCGGCATAAAGGCGTGGTCCGAAAAAGCCTACACGTTGGAAGGCCAACCCGGTTGCGCCAATTAGTGACACACCCAGAATGGCTCTGCGTGTGAATCGTCCATTGCGTTGAGCTTTGTGTGTCCGTCGCTCCGTCGCACCAATACCGTGCCAAAGGCTCTCAGCTTCCAGCGCAGCCAGTTCATGTTCATTGCTTTGTTGACGCCATAGGTTGAATTGGGCGTGATCGTCTAAAGTAGCGCGTTCTGAGCTCAGTTTAACAACCCAGTCAATCGCTGCGTTGCTAAGACCGATATCGACGTCAAACTTTTTTCTGTCATGAACCATGTGATGACTAGTGCTCGAAAAAATGCAATTTCGCCAGACGAACTGAAACGCACTTACCCTTTATATGACGAAACAATAGATCGAAACTTGCACCGCACAGTGCAAAATTATTGAAGATTCCTAAAATGATCTCGACAATGGCGAAGCGATTGCGCCAGATAGCGCGCCACCATGCTTTCAGAAACCCCAAGTTGATTGGCAATTTCTCTGTGAGAAAGACAATCACATCGAGCAAGAAGTAGCGCGGAACGTGCCTTTTGGGGAAGCTGCATAAGCGCAATTGCAAGTTGGCGGAGATTGTCGCGATCCAGCGCAAAAGTTTCGGGTGAAGGATAACTATCGGCTATCACCTCAAGCACCTGTTCGTCACTGATGCAAAGTGCATTATGACGTCTATCTTTACGCACCAGATCAATTGCGATGTTGCCTGCAATTCTGAGGATAAAAGCGCGTTGGTCACGAATTTCCTGAGGGTTGCTTTTTATTGAGCAAAGTCTGAACCAAGTCTCCTGCAGCGCATCTTCCGTCAATTCATGAGAATTGACACGCCTTTTAAGCGTGTCACGCAGCCATTTCAGTTGTCGGAGATAAACTGAAATAAGCTCATGCGTGTTTTCGGTCGACTGTAACGTCATGTGCGATGAATGCCTTGAGTTGGGATATCACAATCGGGCATGCTTTTAGTCAAAAGAAATGCGTCACGCAATACTATACTTATTAACTCCACTTTTGATCGTTCAAAATTTTGTCCTATCCGACCTCGTTTTGGATGTCGGAACAGGAGCTGAAATAACGAGGCGACTGTGTCGGAGCCACGGCCTGACGTCCGGGGAAAAGTGAAACTAGCCACTACCCAAGCCTGCACATACTGGCTGACTTGCGCTCAGCAATTCGACGTGCGCGCCATGTTCCGAGCGCCGCGTCATTCCATTCGGAACACAGCGGTAGCCCTGTGAATTCTATCAATCAGGGTCAGTGCCGCTGAAGAAAATCATTGAAAGCAGATGAATGAGCGCTGCAATATGAGCACACAGTTGATGTAGCAACAGGACATTTCTCAATGCTATTCAACGCAAAACTCTACTGATCGACTGCACGTCACAGAAAATGGTGTTCACTGTTGATCGTAATGACAAACTCATCCCGGTTCCATTTATTACCAAGGAGTGGTGTGCGACGAGGGATATTGTTGGCATAGACGGTCGAACTTCCAAGCCCATTCGAGTGCTGTCATATGAATCGCGAGACCCACCCGGTAAGCCAGCATATCTTCCACTATACGTAAGATCAGCGGAAACCCGAAATATAGCTATACGGCTTTCGCAATAATCGCGGCTTGAAAGCGAGGCGGTGATAAAGCGAGGAAAGAGACGGATGCATCGCGCTTAATCCCTCGTCCAAATTACAACGACATTAAGGTTACAGGGCCTCCGTTGGCGATATACACTGTGCTTACAATTTCATTGCCATTACGAGCTTGCAGACGATGCGTCCGTCCACTTTTATTATGAAGCTATCCTTAAAGACGCATCCGGATATGGTCATCTAATCGCGGGATGGCTTTGCCTCTATCTTTCCTGGCGCAACAACACCGAGAAGGAGAAATGCTTTGCACTCATGCAATCAATTCATCGCGTCCCTGATGGTGGTGGCTTCCCTGCTGTCTCCGGCCGCTTCTATGGCTGAACAGATAGCAAAGTTCGAGCCCCTGACAATTCAGGAACAGGGAAGCCTGGCCGTTGGCGGGACGGTGGTGAGGACGCCAGGCACGTACAACAATAACAATCCGACCGCCGAAGGGCAGAGCTTCCATGGCGATCACCTCCACGCCTTTTATCAGATTCCCCAGGATCCGAAGCCATTGCCGATCGTCATGTTGCATGGTGCCTACCAGTCGGGTCGCAGCTGGGAAACGACGTCGGACGGGCGCGAAGGTTTCCAGACAATGTTTCTGCGACTGCATTTTCCTGTCTATGTCGTGGATCAGCCACGTCGTGGCAGGGCGGGCAACAGTACCGTCGCTGCGAGCGTCGAGCCTGTTCCGTTCGACCAGTTGTTCTTCGACCAGTTCCGTATCGGCAAATGGCCTGATTATTTCGAGAGCGTCCAGTTCGACCGCAAGCCGGAGACGCTGGACCAATTCTTTCGCTCGGTGACGCCCAACACCGGACCCTACGACGCTGCGGTCATCTCAGATGCGTTGGCGGCTCTGTTCGAAAGGACCGGACCCGGCATCTTGTTCTCGCACTCGCAGGCGGGTGGTCCCGGCTGGCTGGCGGCCATCAAGAGCCAGAATGTCAAGGGGATCGTCGCGCTGGAACCCGGTAGCGGCTTCATCTTCCCTGAGGGCGAGTTGCCCCCGGAAATGCCCAGCGCCGCTGGCACGTTGAAGCCTGATGCCGTGCCTCTGGCTGATTTCGAGAAGCTCACCCGCATCCCGATCATCATCTACTACGGGGACAATTTTCCGGTCGAGCCGACCACGGAACGTGGCCAGGACAACTGGCGTGTGCGGCTCGCCATGGCGAAGGTCTGGGTTGAGGCGATCAACAAGCGCGGCGGCGATGCCAGGCTGGTGCACCTGCCAGATATCGGCATCCGCGGTAACACGCACTTCCTCATGTCCGACCTGAACAATGCCGAGATCGCCGACCAGATATCGAAATTTCTCACCGAAAAGAAGCTTGACGGAACGACATAGCGACCTCTTTTGCGAGGTCGTGAACCCGCCATCCACAGCGTGGAAAGGGTTCCGAAATGAGCGACGAAACCATCGATCGTTGCCGTGTTCTCCGTTCTGCGCTGGCCGATGCTCATGGGCGTGGCGTGCAATCGCTGGCCTCCCCATCGGGCTTACCTGCTATATGATGAAATGGCTTCAGCGGCCGCGATAACGAAGAATGTTCGCTAGGAGTGCCAGCGCCGGCGATTGCTGCCGTCGGCTTGGGTAATAGAGATGATAGCCGGGAAACCAGGGGCACCAATCCTCCAGAACCCGGATGAGCCGCCCGTCGGTGATGTAGGGGAGCGCTTGATCTTCGGGCATATAGGCTATGCCAAGACCATCCAGGGCTGATGACAACCGCATGGCGAGGCTGTTGAATATGAGCTGTCCTTCGCCGCGAACCTTCACTTCACGGCCCTTCTTTTCCAGACCCCAGCTGAACACTCCGCCATAAGTTGGCAGGCGAATGTTGATGCAGTTATGCGCAGCCATGTCTTGGGGTGTCTTTGGGATCGGGTATCGCTTGAAATATTCGGGCGAAGCGACAACCGCCATTCGCATCTGGGGGCCGATAGGTACCGCGATCATGTCTTTTGCTACCTGCTCGCCCATGCGCACACCTGCGTCAAAGCCTTCCTTGACGATATCGGTGAGGCCATAGTCGATGATAATCTCGACCTTGATATCCGGATAATCCGGCAGGATACTTTTCAGCGCCGGTTGCAGGACCGAGATTGCCGGATGCTCGCCAGCCGTGATGCGTATAGTACCGGCTGGTTTGTCGCGAAACGCACTCAGTGCGGCCAGTTCAGCTTCTATTTCCTCGAAGCGGGGGGTGATGGTTCGCAGCAGGCGTTCGCCAGCTTCGGTTGGAGCAACGCTGCGTGTCGTGCGAGTCAGGAGCCGCACTCCCAGTCGCTCCTCGAGATTGCGGATTGTCTGACTGAGCGCGGAAGGTGAAACACGCAGCTTTGCGGCAGCGCGGGTAAAGCTGCGCTCCCGGGCAACGGTTCCGAATACGGCAAGATCTTTCAGATTTTCCATCTTGATTTGTTAGCTCCGCTAAAAGGCCTATTCGAATTATAGCATCTTATCGCGGATATCAGCAGGCACTAAACTTCAGTTAACGATGGATAAAGAGATCAAGTGAGTTAGGGCGTACCAGGTGAAGCCATTGGTCAAGATCACTCGCCGAACAATGCTGGCGACGCCGGCGCTGCTATCCTTTGCCGACAACTCCGTCGCGACGGTTAGCGAAGAGCTTGTCGACGTCGGGTCGGAAACGTGTGTCGCTTATTTTACGCGAACCGGAAACACCGCCGTGATTGCGCGTCAAATTTGTCGTGCCGTCGGCGCAAACCTCTTTGAAATCAGGCCGACAGAACCCTATCCGGAAGACTACGAGGAAACGGTTGCGCAGTCACAGCGCGAACGTGACGCGGGCTTTGAGCCGGAGCTGTTAGAGACGGTCGCAGATATGTCCACCTACCGTACGGTATATCTCGGCTTTCCAATCTGGAGCCAGACTGCCCCGCCGGTAATTCGCTCCTTTCTTTCAGCCCACGACCTGTCGGGCAAACGGCTGGTGCCCTTCGTCACACATGGTGGTTACGGGCTTGGCAACAGCCAGTCAGTACTCGCCGAACAGGCCCCTGATGCGCTCCTCAAAGAGAGTTTTTCTATCGAAGCTGACCAAGAGCGTCGAACACTCACACAAGTGACCAGATGGCTGGCCGCGTCGCGACGTTAAAGCCAGGCCAAAATACATGATTGGAGAAAGTCTATGAAGCAACGCAAACTTGGAAATGCCCTCGAAGTCTCAGCCCTTGGCCTCGGCTGCATGGGTATGACGGGAGTTTATGGAGCGAACGCCGAAAAGAGCGATATGATTAAGCTCATCCATGCTGCGCATGACCGTGGCGTCACGATGTTCGACACTGCCGAAGCCTATGGGCCGTTCGCCAATGAGGCGCTGCTCGGTGAAGCGCTGCAGCCAATTCGCGACAAGGTAGTAATCGCCACCAAGTTCGGCTTCGATATAGACCTCGAAACGGGCGCGCGCAGTGGCGGTACTAACAGTCGGCCTGATCATATCAAAGCGGTGGCAGACGCGGCACTGAAGCGTTTGAAGACAGATCGCATCGATCTCTTTTACCAGCACCGTGTTGATCCCGAAGTGCCAATCGAAGATGTTGCGGGAGCAGTTAAGGAGTTGATTGCGGCCGGTAAGATCAAGCATTTCGGACTGTCGGAAGCCGGTGTCCAGACCATCCGTCGCGCTCATGCCGTCCAGCCCGTCACCGCAGTGCAAAGCGAATATTCACTGTTCTGGCGCGGCCCAGAGGCGGAACTAATTCCGACCCTTGAGGAGCTCGGCATAGGCTTTGTTCCCTTCAGCCCGCTTGGGGCAGGTTTCCTCACGGGTAAGATCGATGCGAATACGACTTTCGAGCAGGGGGACTTTCGAAATATCGTGCCGCGTTTCGCGCCGGAGTTCCGGAAATCCAATATGGAATTGGTCGGCGTGGTGAAATGTGTTGCTGATCGCAAAGGTGTTACCCCTGCCCAGATCGCGCTCGCCTGGTTGCTGGCGCAGAAACCTTGGATTGTACCGATCCCAGGGACGACGAAGCTTCATCGCTTGGACGAAAATCTTGGGGCGGTTGAATTTGATCTGACAGCGGACGATCTTGTAGAAATTGATGCCAAGGCTTCAAAGATCAAACTCAAGGGCGAGCGTTTGCCTGAGGCCGTTCTGAAAATGACCGGTCGGTAAAATGAAATGCCCCACTCCCGTCTGCCTTCCGCATGGTTCGCGACATCACTTGTGATAGCTTCTATCGACGCGATCGCTGGATAAGTCGGTTCGGCGGGTGTCAAAGCGGACGACCACACATTGCTGGCTGGCCGCGGTGTTTTGGAAGTGCGCGAGGTTTATTGCAGCATCCGAACCATTTCGAAGGCGCGTTGAGCCGCCAGCTCTGGATCATGTTTCGAATCTTCGAAAGCACGCAAAACGAATTGTGCTAAAAGATTTTCGCTTTCGGAGGAGTGAGGAATACTGCCCAACAATTCGCAGCAAAGAGTGTATGATCTTTGTACGCATTTGAGCTCATCTGGCGTAAAGATGGTCTTATAAAGCTCGCTAGTAAATGGCATGACCCGATCCCCTTGCAGAAATTAAAGGTCCTGGAGATACTAAACTGCAAGGAATCTTTCGTTTAGATGCGATTATTGATCTTGGAAACATCCAACAGTTTAACCTGTTCCGGTCCATCTTCTCCCTTATTTTGCAGCAGATGGTTTCACTTCTATGTGCGTGTATGGCAATCATAGCCCCCTCGCGGCCGCGTTATTCAACTTATATGGCTGTCGCGATGATCATCGAGCTTCGTTTCATATTGTAGGCGATGGTGGTCAGGCGAATTTGAACGCATATTCTGGCTACCTACCTCCTCGCCCTCGCATCCAATGCAAGCCTAATCGTCGTTGGTGTTGATGGGTATGATGGCGGTCTGCTCGGCAATTGCCGCATCCGCGCTGGCACTAATATCGGCCTTGAAACCATGGACACCAGGGTGCCCTTGTGTTTAGCTCCTGGTTGCATGCTCACTGGCGAAGCAATAATTTCAGCGCTAATGATCCCGATATCTTGAGTTATCACCGTTACCCGCATTGTCGAGTGGCCCCTAACATAAGAGGCTTGATGCCATCAGAGCTACGATCTGTACCTCCGATGGATTTTGAAATATTACGAGCCGCAGTTGTTACGAAATGGCTGACGCAGAGCAGTTCGCATCAACGCCACTCGTCCCCCATCTAAAAGCGGTTCCGGGAAATTCCAGATCGAAATGCGCGCGCTTTAGAAGCGCATTTGTGATGACAGCGCTTCTCCAGGCCATCAGGCTTAATTGCGGCTCGGCGATACCGTGGCAATGCCTGCCAGCGTTGAGCACAAAGATCCGGCGGTCGGCTGGCCCGTTCCAGTCGAGAGCGAAATCCGCGCCGACACGCAAAGACCTGCCTTCGACAATTGACAGCCGGTCCTGAATTGCAGAGAGGCACTCAGGCAGCGAAAATTTGTAGCCTGTGGCAAAGATCAGATGATCGGCGCTCAGCATCTCGATCGTGCCGTCGAAACCGTTGCGCATCACGATCGACAGGCTTGCGCTATCCTGCTTGAGGTCAAGAACTTCCCGGTATGGAAGCAGGGTGGCCTGTAGGGCATCGCCATCCAGATGACGCTGTTCATAGAGACGCCGATATATAGCCCTGATCGTCGAAGCGGAAATGCCATCGCTTGCGAGCTTTTGATGCTCAACGATCGCGTGCCGTCGCGGTTCGGCAAGCTGATGGAACTCGGCCACGTATTGCGGGGTGAAATGCTCGTCGGTGAACGGTGAGTCATCAAGCGGCTGGAAGTTCGGTCGTCTGCTGATCCAGCTGATCTCGTTATCGGAATCTCTTCGTTCCAGCAGGTGCTGGAATATCTCCGCACCGCTCTGCCCGCCGCCGATAACCACAATCCTCTTGCCTTTCAGCGTATCCAGTTTCTGTACGGCTTCGCTTGAATGGAATGCGCGATCACCGATCACCGATCCGGCCCATTCAGGTACATAGGGCTTCAATCCCACACCGAGGGAGAGATTGCGGGCCGTTCGGACCTCATTATCGAAGGTCAGCTGGAAATGGTTGCCGCTAAACGTAACCTCACGGATATTCTGACCAAAGTTCAGGCTCGGAATGTTCCCTGCAGCCCAAGACAGATATCGCGCAAACTCCTTGCGGGGAATGGCGTCGTAGTCAGCGTTGAGAAACTCATAGAACCGTTTATGAGCAACCAGATAGGCTGCAAATGTCCACGGGCTCGTCGGGTTCGTGGCCGTAACCAGATCCTTCATGAAAGAGGTCTGGAGTTCTGCGCCGGGCAGCATCATGCCTGGGTGCCAGTCGAATTTGGGTTTGCGATCAAAAAATTGGACATTTACGCCGTCGATTGAATCCAGCTGCGCCGCCAGGCTGAGATTGAATGGACCAACGCCAATTCCGCACAGATCAAGAATGGAATGTGTCATACTGAAACTCCTTCATTGATATAAGTTTGCGCCCTCCGGGAGGAGAAAGACGCCATTTCCGCGAGGTAAAGAGGATTGTTCAACTCGGTACCAAGAGCGGGAACTGGCCGCTCATTGGTGTCGCCATAGCCGATCGCAAGACGAACGCGATTAATCGCTATGCGCGGTATTTTCGGAAGAAACAGATCAAAAAGTTTATATCGCTCGGCCAGTTTCGGATGGCTTTGCTGATAAAGCCTCAACCGGGCTGAGAGGCGTGTGTAGAAAGATAATTCGGGATAGCTATCGTGAGCGACCAGTGCTTCGGAAAGAAACCGCAGCACGCTCGCAAAATGCCCGGTCTGGAGATGCTGCTGCAGATGGGCCGCCGGTCGGCGTTTCAACGTCGCCTTTACATCTGCGGGGAGTGTTGCCAGCTCTAGAAACTCTTGGTCAATCAGATCGGTGTCACCTTGGAAATCCTTGATCGCCACACCGGCAGGAATGTCGCCGTCCAGAAGAAGCGTGATATTCTGGCCATGCGCAATGAACCCAACCCCATAACAACACAAGAAATGGTAGAGCGGGACTGCGACTGCATCGAAGAGACGTTCGAGCCATTGATCATGGGACAGGCCGGATCGTTCGATCAGGGCGCTTATAATGGGACGCCCCGCATTATCAGACTGCGCCAATGCTCCCATCATCATGGGACGCCACCCTTGCGGCAAATGCTTTTCCGGGCTCTCCCGCCAGATGGCCCCCAGCATCTCGCAAAACTGATAGGGTGCGCCTTTCAGTGCTGCAAAGTGCGGATGAGGGTAAAATGCACCGGCGACTTCCTGCAGAATCCGGACATTTTTCAGCGCCGGATCGTTTTCGGCTGTTTCAGCCAGCCAGTTAGACAGCTGTGGTCCGATCCGCATATATTTTCCGGGGACGCCGCGCCAGGCAGACGTATTCAGGATGGTAAGCGGCAGTTTGACATGAAGGGCTCGTCGGCGAACCTGATTGGCGAGTGTCCGTAGGGACTGTTGCGCAATATAGGCATCGCCGAAATAACCAAGCGGCACCAGTCGTCCGGCAGCGATCTCACTGGCATATTGGCTGACGATCATCGATTGCCATTGCCAAGGATGGACGGGCAGCAGCATATGCGTGTCGAGGCTGACACCCGCATCACACATCGCAGCAAGCAGATTGTCTCGTTCTCCTGTGCCGAGGCATTCGGCTAGCAACTCAGGCTCTGCAAGATCGTGTGCAAGTGCGAACTGGCAATGACTGCGTGCGGCGGCGAGCCAGAAAAGCTGGATCGGCGCGTCGAATTCCGGCGCATAGGCTTCAATATCCTGCAATCCCCAGCCCAGCCGCCCCTTGTTTGCCGGTGCCTTGGGATGGCCGTCAAGAAGCGTCTGCAACTCCATATCGGACAGGCTTGCCAGCTCTTCTGAATTAAAGACGGAACGGCGCGCCACAATGCGGACATCTGCCATCAGCGTGTTGTAAAGCTCCTTTGCATAAGTGCAGAACGTGGCAGGCGAAATCTCCAGAACATCACGCGCATCTGCCAGAAAGCCGACTGCGTCATTTGCCGGGGCTTCTTCTGCCGGTGTCACTCGGACAAGGCTTTTCGGATCTATATGCAATTGCCCCCAGATGCGACGGCGCGCTTCAAAACGGTAGGAAACAGCATCGCCAAGCGTCAGTTTCCATGTCGTTTCTGCCTTGTTCAAAGCCACGGGCGCAAAGCCTTCCTCATACGATAATTCCGAGATGGTTTTGGCAATGGCTGTTCGGTTCACTATTCCCCATATCTCGTCATCAACCGCTTTGCGGCCCGGAAGCGGGCCAAGAAGAGCCCCGGAGACTGGTTGACGGTTCATAACGGCACCTCCTTGAAAAAGCGGTCCCGTTCACAACACACCAGAGCGGCGCGCTTGTGAGGAAAATCAAATTCCTTCACCTTGTCATAGGCCACATCTGCGCAATAGCTGAGCATCTTCTGGTGGGATGCCCGTGGCTCACCAACGATGCGTTGCGTTCGAGGCTCATCAAGGAACAGATAGTGGGTAACCGAGCGAAAAAGTGCGAGCGTCTTGGGGCGGCCAAGGTGTCGGGGATTGCCGATCAGGCCATGCCAGCCGCGATCGAAATCCTCGCTCTCATAATGCGGACCGAGACGATCCTCACGCGCCCAGTAGAATTCGAAATAGCCAGTCGGCTCGTTATCAAAATTCGCGATAACACCAAAGATATGCGGGTCACGCTCCTGGTCCAGAAGATAGGTCTCGAGCGCCTCCGGGCTTTGTGCAAGCTCCCAGAAAAAGGAGACGCGTCCTTGGTTCATCCAGCCATAGAACAGGTCCATATCCGTACGGCGATCGATGGGACGGAAGGAAACGGTCTTGTTCAACTCCGGTATCCAACGTTCGTAAAACACACCGGATGGACGAGGAGGACGAAGTAATGGCAGCCGGTCAGCCGGGCCAAGCGCCGATCGGATACTGGGATAAGGCATATGCGCGGCCTGCTTGCGCCACAGCAAGGGCAACTGGCGTAAAACATTGCGATCCACTATGGACAGCCCTTCGGCTTCCCGCAGAGCCAAAGCATTGACCTGAGGAAGTTCGCTGGCCGACGGCAGCGCCAAAGATGGAATGTCGGGAAAACGCAGAAACACCGCATCCAACAGGGCAGCAAGCAGCACGGTCGCATCGCTATGCAAAGGATCGAGTCTGACATCTCGTAGCGTGATTGTTTGCCGGTCGAAATTGAGGTTTGCTTCGGCGCGAAACGCTCCGGCGTCGCCGAACAGGGATATACGTCCGCTCTTGTCCAGCCTTGCAGCAAGTCGCTCGGAATGCGTCGCGCAATAATGCCAGGATAATTCACCACCTATTTCTGCGTGTGGCGAAAGGCGTTCATAGTCACTGCTCTTTGTTTGAACATTCATGGATTCACCGTGTCAAAAGGGGGTTGGGAAACTGGATGTAAGAGGCGAGGGGATCGGTCACGTCTGTGTTTTCATTGACGTTTCCGGCAGAAATCATGAAATTTCCCTTGGCGACCAGAGTGGGGCTGTGAAGGAGATAATCCAGCGCGGTCTTGTCCCGCACAGGCTGCTTCCTAAGCTGTTCCAGAAAGCGCCGCAGGGCCGCAAAAAGTTCGTTTTCATCAATGAAACGCGCTGAGCCGAGCGCGGCGATAAGTGCAAAAACGCCGTTGATGAATAGATAATACCCAACCAGTTGAGCAGCTTCGTCACTGTCGAAGACATGGTCGGTCGCAGCACCTGCTTCCGGCAGGTGTTCTTGCAGAAACGGCAAGAACGAGCGGACGTAACCCGTACCCTGACAATCACGGAAATAGAGTGCATTCGGCCAGCCGTCCTGGAGACCAAGAACGAGATTTTGCTGATGAGCGCCAAAAAGCAGGCCGTAATCACCCTGGGCAATCATGAAAGGTGCAATGGCAACATCCAGAAAGCGTTCGAACCAACGCTTCGCCACGTCGCTCTCTGAAGCGCCCTCCGATGCAGCGATCCGGCTTATGAGGTCTGCGACATGGCTGCCATTCCCATCTGGATGGCGTTCGCAAAGCGCTGCAAGAACGGCCGCGTGCGGTTGCTGCTCACCGCGAAACGGGTTCTCGCGGAAAACTGCAATCGTTTCATTGTCGATGGAACCGTCTGGCAAAAGCAGGGATATCCAGCCCGGCTCGCCCATGATGTGAAAATCTGGAAAGCGTTTTTTCAGAGCCTCGCCAATAGTTCCCGTTATGAGCCGATGGACGTTGATGCCCCGCAGGCATTCGCTTGGTTCTACGATGCGACGCGAATTGGTCAGTCGGAGACTGAGCGAGAACTTGAGCATCCAGTCGCTCTCGCGGGAATATATAGCGCGTAACGAGCTGGTCGCGCGCCAGTCGGGGCCGCCGCTGCCAAGATCGGTTATCTTGCCCTGACGCTTTAATCGCTGGATATCCGGGCGTAGCGAAAGGCGCGCCGCCTGCCATGGATGCAATGGAATAAGCCGTCGTCCGGCTGCTTTATCAATCAACCGGGTCTCCGATGTAATGGATGCGATAGCATCGGCTACGTCGAAGCCATCAGCCGCTCCCTGTGCCAGCAGTTCTGGTTCGACCGCCCACCACCGCAAAGCAAAGGCATTGCCATATTCCGGACCGAAGCGGCGGTTGTCTTCGTCAGTGAATTCATCCCGGCTACGTGGAAACGGGTGTACTGCATGGCCGAACCGCAACGCTTTCTCTGCCTCAATGAAATCAGGATCGGATTCAGCAAAAGGTCGTTCATCGGCGGTTTCCCGGAGGAGGCGGGTGATTGACCGCATGCTGTCCAGTACTCTTTGCTGAAAGAGTAGTTTCGCATCGGGGGAAACGCCGCCGCCGATCTCATTCTCCTTGAGAAGCAGAAGCGCCAGTTCCGGCAAACTTATGGGTTCCAACCGGTCGCCATTAGATTTCCACATGGGCGTGCCGAAACAATGATATCCGGCAAGCGACCAGAAAATTACAGGCACCCTGACCTCTGTATCTGAAGCTGCAAGATTCAGAAGCAGGAATTTTTTTGTGATTTTGTACGGATTTGACAGGTTTTTTTTTATTATTTCCCAATTTTCCCATTCTCTTATTAGAGAATTAAGTAATATATTTTCCGATACAGAGAAGTAATTCGTATTAATTACTCTGTTCATTTCGCTTCTCCGAAATAATTTCAGATTTTTATTTACATGTTATGTTGACGTTGCTAACGGTATCGAAAATTAAACATGCGGTGATTTCCATGATTATCGATGCGACTGCGCGTAAAATATCTTCTCGTCTCTCGATTGCCGTTTCGACTATTGGCTTTAATCAGACAGCATTCATTGCCCTTGTCCCGCTCATCGCGACTGCGACGGGTCTGCAAACGGGTGAAATCGGTCTTACGGCGGGTCTTGGTGCAGTGGCCTTCGTTGTCAGTGCTCCTTTGTGCGGAATGCTCGGCACTCGAATTGGTGCGCGGCGCGCTTTGTATTGGCTGGGGCTCGTACTTCTGCTGGCGCAGCTCATCTTTCTGGTGCTGATGATGACAGGTCCGCTGCCCTATGTGATGGCTCTCGGCTTGCTCGTAATGTCGCGCTTCGTCTATGGGGCGGCATCCGCTGGAATTATGCCGATTGCTCAAGCCTGGATTTCCGGATTGTTGCCGCAAAAGGAGCGCACCGTTGCTTTGGCACGGCTCAGTGCTGGTCTCAGCATTGGCCGCATTCTGGGTTCGGCTGCGGCAGTGACCGCCAGTGTCACGCCGCTTCTGCCACTTATGCTGCTTGTTGCAAGTCCGCTCAGTCTCCTGCTGGTGCCTGCTGCGAACGACACTGTTGGCAAAGCTGATCCGCGTTCCGATAGCAGAGCATATCTTTCTCCATTCGACGGACGCATGCTGCCGTTTCTCGGACTTGGATTTCTGGTCACGATGTCTTTCGGACACGTTCAGATGATCCTCGGGCCGTTGCTGCAACTGCGTCTTGCTATCGGTCCGGTCGAGGCGACGGCTGCTTCGGGGATCACGCTGATCGTCGTCGCGCTCGCGATGATCGCGACGCAGATACTGGTCATTCCCCGGTTGCGGCTCGGCAATAGGAGCTGTGTTATCCTTGGCACAGTTCTTCTGGCTGCTGGTGTCCTGCTCGTGGCGGCGACACCTCTCGCATATGCAAGTTTGAGCGGACTGGTGATGGGGGGCGTAGGAATGGCGATTGCCACGCCCAACTATCTTGGATGGCTCACCGGCCAGATGGAGCAGGGAGAACAGGGTGCTGCTGCCGGCTGGCTTGCAAGTGCGCATGTACTTGGCCAGGGAGCGGGCGCGATCTCCGGCGGCTATTTTTTCACAGTCTCTGCGCAGGCACCGCTTTTTGCCAGCGCGACCCTTGCTGCCACGGCGGCGCTTCTCGCCTTCACGATGAGGGCACGAGATGCATGAAGAAGAGGGATGCCGGATCATGACTGCTCCCTGCGAATGGCAACAGCACCTGTGGTCGGTAGTGTCTTGAGCATGCTAATCGTTGCGAGAACGGCCAGCCCCGAAAGCGCTGCGGCCAGAGCGAAGAGAAGGCCGTAGCCCAGTCGATCTGCAAGGATGCCTGAAACCATCGAGCCAGCCAGATAGACAACAATCTGCGCGCAGGCGAGGATCGTAAAATCAGTTCCGGGCTGATCGGGCGATGTGACGCTCATGAAAAGGCTGTAGAGCGCAACGATCTCCATGTACCGGATGATCGTCTGAAATGCCGATGCCCCGTAAAGCGGCCAGATTCCACCCAGTGCGCCGAAGGCATGCAGGGTGAACAGCAGGAAGCAGATTGTTCTCAAGCCCCCCAGAAGCCCAAGCACAGCGGCGACACCATTGCGCCTAAGAAGAACGGCGGCGATAGCAGAGCCGGCAATGCCTGCGGTTGCTGCGGCGGCACCCGACAGGTAGCCGATCACGTCGAGCGGAACGCCGGCATCCACCAGATAAGGTCCCTCCATGGCTTTCATCAGCCCTTCGCTGGCCCGATAGATCAGTGCGATCCACAGGATCTGCCGTGCTTCGGCGCGGCGTAGGAAATGCATGATCGAAGGACGTGAAAGAGCTTGCCCGTCGAGCAAAGGTGCTGGATCGGTTTCCCGCATCGACAAGGCGGCGATCAGAGGAATGAGCGAAAGAAACGCGATCGTGCCAAGCATGATCGCCCAGCCTGCGTGGTGATAAAGAACCAGTCCCAGCGTTCCGCCGATCAGCACGCCGAATGCGACCGCACCACCCTGGATGGCGTTGCCAAGAGGCCTGTCTGTCTCATCAAGATATTTTGCAGCATAGCCGTCGGTTGCGATGTCCTGTGTGGCGAGCAAAAGCGATGCGATAAAGCCGACAACGAAAATCCCGGTTACATTATCCGGTCCCAGCGGGATGAGACACACAATGGCTGCAATGATCCCGCTTTGCGTAAGGACGACCCAACCGGCACGGTGAGAGCGTGCCCATGGCCTGAAGCGGTCGACCAGAGGTGCCCATGCAAATTTCAGGACCATGGGCAGAAGTAGAATGGAAAACATACCGATGGCGGTGCGTGACACATTCTGCTCTCGTAAGATGGGAGGCAGGGCGGCAGCAAACAGATAGGTCGGAATGCCCTGAGCCAGATAGAGCCCTGCAAGGACACAGAACAACCGTGTCCGTGATGAGGGGCGGGCGATGGAAGAGGGGGCAATCGTCATCGCCGATAGCCCTTGTCGGATTCCCGGCCTGCCGAGCAGGCCGTGGTACTGATAAGCTTCTTCATCGCACGACCCCGTCTCAGAACGTTACTTTGTAGGAGAGGAAAACGCTGCGTCCCAATCCTGCGACGGGTGCGTTACGCGTGGCCGTTGCCGTGGGGTTGATATAATAGGTGTCGAAGACGTTGCGGACGGCGAGGCTTGCTTCGCTGCCGTTCTCGAAGGTTTTTGAGAAGGCCATGTTCACCAGCGTGGCGTCCTCTATCTCCTGTTCCTTGATGCGGTCGCGGCCGGAGAAATATTCAACTTCGCCACGGACCTTGTAGCCACCTTCGAATGACACCGTCGTATAGGCGAGCCCCTTCCATGTGGTCGGAATACGGTTGTTAGGAAGGTACTCGTCAGAACCGATGCTGCCATCGCCGTTGGCGTCGTATTTGCCTTCCTGATAGGCAACCAGACCGCCGATGGTGAACATCGAATTGATGTTGTAGTCGGCTCGTGCCTCCACGCCCCAGATACGTTCCTTCTGCTGGCTTACACGGTTTGCCGCGATGTCGTAGTTCACGCCATCCTTGGAGGTGGAAATGTAACTGCTTACTGTGCTGCGAAGATCGCCCCAATCGCCGCGCAGGCCCACTTCATAAGTATTGACCAGTTGAGGCTTTGGCGCGATGTCTGCATAGCTGATCGTGTAGTCAGGCGTGCCGCGGCAGCCATAGATGGCAGCTATCGAGCCGTAGGCATCACAGATTTCTGCAAGTGAATTGACGCCCGCGCGGCGTGTAAATGCGCCAATATCCGTAAGGCTGTAGCCTTGCGAGAAATTACCGAAGGCCTGCACCTCTTCCGTGACGTCGTACACGGCTCCAGCGTTAAAGGTCCATGCGTTGTAGTCAAACGAACCACCAAGAACGCTGATCGCCGGATAGATATTCGCCAGTGACCGCGCAGGCCAGGCAACTGCTGTAGGCCGCGTGAAATCATTCACATCGAGGTAGAACTGATCGAAACGCGCGCCGCCCTGCAAACGGAACCGTTCCGTGACGGGAATTTCGGCCTGCGCAAAAGCTGCGATGGAATTCTGCGTCATCGGGGCGATAGCATCTTCGTCGTTCAGCAGTGTCTGCGCCACCTTGTCGTAAGCGTAATCCACACCCCAGGTCAGCTTGCTGCCATTGGTGATGAAATCCATCGGTGTCGTGATGGTCATGTTCACGCCTGTTCGGTCGAAGTCATATTTCGACTGGTTGAACCATGCGGTCGGCTGTCGGGGATTTCCCGAATAATAGACCTGAGTGTTCACAGCCGAAAGTTCGGTGAACGGGGACTGTTTGAAGATCTTGTTATAGAAAGCCTTCACTTCGAGATTGCCGAGTGCAAAATCCTGATCGGTATATTTTGCAGTCAGATACTTGGAATCCTCGCGAAGTGGTTCGCCGGTATAGGCTGAACCGAATCTCGGTGAAACCGGGTTCGTCGTGTAGTTGGTGAACCATTCCGGCTTCTGCTTGGCGTAGGTCCAGTCAAAGCTGACTTCAAACCGGCGCGGACCGCTTTCGTAGCCTACGACACCGAAGAAATTGCCGTTGACCATCCTGTCGCCGCCACCTTGCCCAAGCATGGCGTCGGATGGCATTTCATTGCCATGTCCGTCATAGGTGCGGCGGGTCCAATCGCCGGTTCCGGAGAAGTAATAGTCGAGCTTGTCTTTTCGTCCCTCAATGGAGATGCTCGTTTCCGGCGCTGTCGATTCGCCGAGGTTTTCCGTATAGCCGGAAAGGCCGGTGCGCACCGTGATGGTCGGCTTGTCACTGGTCCCTCGCTTGGTGATGAAATTGATCGTTCCACCGGTCCCGCCAGCACCGTAGAGGCTCGAAGCTCCGTTCACGACCTCAATGCGTTCAACAGAATTAAGGTCGACCATCGACAGGATGCGTGACAGGTCGCGCAGCGGCGTATTGCGGGGTACACCGTCGACCATGATTAGAACGCTGCGACCGCGAAATGTTTCCGACGCGCCGGATATGGTCTGGTTGCTTGGTGCGAAACCGGGAACCAGACGCGAAATCAAGTCGCTGGCATTCGGCGAGATTCGCATCGCCTCTTCGACTTGTTCCCGGTCGATCACCTGAACGGATTGGGCGACGGCGGCAATTGAACTCTCGTTGCGTCCGGCGGTGATGATGATCTGGTCCAGCCGCGTAACCCCTGCTTCGTTGCCCGCAGCTTCCTGTGCAAATGCTGTTGTCGTTAATCCGCAGCCTGAGAGCAGCAGAACTATAAATTGCCTGTTCATCTTCTTCCCCAAGTAAGAATAGTCAATGAAATCCGAAGGGTAGCGTGTCAGCTACGCTAATCTTCCATCCGCCAGTTGCAGTTGTCCCCGGACGCGAAGGACATGGTGATCGAGCAGAAGGACCGTCCATAAATATCTCCGCTTTCGTTCCGCCGTTATCGGGCGCAGACAGCACTGGCTGTCACGATAAAAGTTGTTTAAACTAGATCATTATTGTCAACTTATAGGGAGGCCTGCGTATTCGGCTTGGTTTTATGCGAAAATTGATAGGACCAGGACGAACTGACCGGAGGTCATTTACCCGTGTTGCAAGGATGCATCATGAACCCGTCTAAGCAGATCGAAACGATAGTTCCGCAGCAGTTCAATATTGCCGAATTGGGGAATGAGAAGAGTCTGAAACTCTGTGCTTCGGCGCTCACCACGATTATTGGTGATGTCTGCCTCTCCGTCGAAGAAACAGGACATGGTGCTGTTCGAGGCATTTATTGTTTGGTAGGCGAGCTGCGGCTTATGACCTATTTTTTCCCCCGCTGCAAAATTGTGCTCAGCGCGAAGGGAGAACATCTGTCAGATCAGATTATTATGGTTAGAAGCATGGAAGGTCGGCTCAGTATTCTTCAATCGGGAAGGACACTGAATGTTGAGGCTGGTGAAGTTGTCTTCCTGTCAGCAAGTTTGCCGTTTGAATGGCAACTTCCACAAGGAGGACGCATTGATTGTGGCAGGTTGCCAGCAGGATATTTTCCATTTGCACGCAGATCGCTGGATGAGTTTTTCATGCGTCCGATCCCGAAGGCCTATCCTCCACTAAAGCTCCTTATCACCCATGGCGCGTATTTGTTGATGCGTGGGGGGCATGCTCCGGGAGAAGCCGAACTTGTTGTTGCCCATTTCCGGCAAGTGCTGCCTATGGTGCTCGATTTTTTTAGGAATGAAGGCAATGATGCTCGATCAGGAATAAGTCTTTCGCGTATCAAAGCTTTTATAGAATGTAATTTGACAAACAGTTCGTTTGATCTCGCTTTGGCCGCTTCGACCTTTGGTGTCACGCCCCGACAAGTTCAGAAATTATTTCAAGCGGAAGAGACGACTTTTACCCGCTACGTGCTCGAACGCCGTTTGGATACATCGCGGATGCTTATTGTGAGCTCGGGCCGAACAGCAATCAGTTCGATTGCCTATGAGATGGGATTTGGTGACCTTTCATATTTTAACCGGGCTTTCCGTCAGCGCTTCGGGATGACACCCTCGACAATGCGCAGTAAAGCCGGTGCAATTGATGCCAATTTTAGGGGTTCTCTTTCATTCCAGCAGTAAATTTGTCAAAAGGTTAGGTAGTCCCCTGTTTTTAATGGAGGGATTACCTTCGTTGCCAGTCCGAACAAAGAAAATCTGTGAGATCGGAAAGTCACGTAATTCAATGGAGCCCAGTAGGCCCCAGGCTGACGGTCGCAACGACCCTCACCGAACTGCAATATTCCATGGGATAGGACATCCGTACCTAATGGTATTGGCAATACTGTCAACGCGATTAACAATTATCAGGTCTGCGCCCAAATTGTTACTTCGCTTGCCAGAGCACCTGCAACGGGGGGCATATAGTGATACGGTCAAGGCCATTTTTTGAAGAGTTTGTCTGCCGGAACACATCTGAAATGAAGCAAGCAGGTTGCTTCGGCACAATCGGGCAGTTCGCCTACAAAAGCGCAAACGCATTTCAAATTTGTATGGCGATCACTTGGTTGTACGGTTGTCTTTTGAAGCCATTACATCAGTCCAATCATCAATAAATCGTTTGCGTTGGGCTTCATCCTGGGTTGCAAGCAGGGCAGGTCCAATCCGGACAGGACGTCCGACACCGCTTTCAACGAGCGATGGTGGGCCATCAACCCCTGCAGGCAGCGCACCATCTCGTGAGAAGAAGAATGCCTTTTCTCTTGCAACGCGCCGTCCGCGCTCAGACAGAAGATAATCGATAAAACGCGCTGCGAGTTCAGGCTGGCTGGCCTTCTGCGGAATGAGCGTAGCACGGCTCAAAACAAGAGTGTAATCGCGTGGTAGTACGATTTTCAGCTTTGGATTGCGCAGGCTCGCTGCATAGGCGTAAGAACCTATGATATTGTATCCTATATATATTTTTTGATCTTCAATATCGGCCAGGATCGAGTTGTTGCAACAGCGAAGCTGAGTGTCGACACGGCTCATACTCTCCAGCAATCGTCCATAAGCGGTAGAGTTTTGTTCTGCGTCGAGGAAGGCGAGAAGATAGCCAACCCCGGATTGGCGCAAGTCATAGGTAGCAACATGTCTTCTGAAGTATTCCTGTTTACGCCGCAGCAGATCAGCGAGTTCACCGCGGGTATGAGGAACATCCTGCGGCAAGACATAATCACTGTGATATACAATGACAGATGGTTCAAAGGTGAAGCCATAGACCTCGTCGCGCCAATTGTTGGCGTGGTTCTCTATTGCCCGCGTTTGAGCAGAGACATGCGGTACAGCACATCCGTCATTGGCCAGTTTCACCATCTGATCCACAGAAGATGACATCAGAAGATCGCCGAAATTCTTGCCTTCACGGCAAGCTATATCAGCCTCACGGTAGAGGTCATTGGTGACAAAATCAGTGTACTCAACAGCGATATGTGGCTCAACTTCCTGAAAATCCCGAACCAATGGTTTTAAGGCCGAGGTGTCCGCAGCCCCATTGATCACAAGCCGGCCGGTCTCTTCGCGCAATGCCGGGAAGTGCGTCGTTGTGCCTTCATCGGATTGAGCGTGTGCCATGTCCATTGTTATGATTGTGAAAAAAGCGGCTAGAAGATAGATTTTCAAGATGCATTCTCCGATGCACATGGCAAATCGAGTATCACAGTAAAGCCTGTTGAACCTTTTTCCCTGAAGCGGATCAAACCATCATGTGCCAGCGCAACTTCTGCCGCTATGGCGAAACCAAGGCCTGACGCGGCAGCAGCTTTAGAGGAAGCGGCATTAAAACGACGTGACATCTGATCCCAATTCTCCGGCGGAATGCCGGGACCGTCGTCTTCGACTTCAACGCAGATACGCTGTTCGAATTGCATGACGCGCACATCAAGACGCGAGATTGCTCCATGGCGCAGCGCATTGCTGATGATGTTGGCAATAGCTTCCCGCAAGCTCACCGCGTCACCGTTAACAATCAAACTGGGCTGCCCGGCCTCAAAAGAAATGACCATATCCGGATCTATCGTCAGGGGAATTGTGTGATTGAACGCCATGCGGGCCACTTCAACAAGGTTGACTTTCTCAAGCTTGATGATGCCTGAACGGTGGATGACCATGGCGTGGCTGAGTAGTTGATTGGTCAATTGTGCCAGTTCGCCCGTGCGCGTTTTAATACGTTGAGTACGTTCCCGGTCCGCCTGGCTCATCCGGTCTTCGTCCAGCATATCAACTTGAGCGGAAAGAGCAGTCAGGGGCGTGCGTATCTGGTGTGCGGCATCGGCAATGAATTGCTGAAGCCGCACAACACGTTGGTCCAGCCGTGTCATGAAATGATTGATTGCACCCACAAATGGCAGCAATTCCTGCGGCGCAGGTGTCTGCATCGGGGTCAAGTCTTCCGGATTACGCAGTCGCAGCGCATGGGCGAGGCTTGTTACAGGTTTAAGTGCATAGCGCACGGCCAGAAATGTCCCGCCAAGCCCAAGTAAAATCATGATGCTAACAATGAGCACGGCACCTTGCGTCACCTCGCTGGCAAGCGTCCGCCGCGCCTCAGTGGTCTGGGCCAGAACAACATAAATCCATCCACTTTGCGCCTGATCGGCAAGTGCGCGAGCGACGGTAATAATGCGAACTTCCGCACCACGATATTTTTCTGTCTCCAGTTTCGGATCGCGACGCGCAGCAACCAAGTCGTCGTCGATATTGAGATCGGGATAACCGCTGACGACCATCCCATCAGGACCAACGATGCGATAGAAAATGCGGTCTCTTTCGGCAAAGCCAAGAAGTTCAAAAGCAGAAGGCGGCAGGTTCACGATCAGCTTGCCATCAATCTGGGTAATGCCGTCGGCGATCTGAAGGGCCGCGCCGCGCAACAGCTGATCATAGGTTTTATTGGCGGCGGTCTGACCATAATACCATGCTGCCGTGATCAGGATGCTCGCTCCGATGAGCAGAACCATTCCGACGCGAACGACAAGGCGCGAAAAGAGCGATGGTTCACGCATTCTCATCGATCACCAGTTGATAGCCAATACCGCGCTGAGTGATAATCGATACGCCCGAACCTTCGATTTTCTTGCGTATTCTGGAGATGTAAAGCTCGACCGCATTGTGATTGACGCCCTCATCAAAACCGAACAGAGTATCCATCAGCTCATCTTTGCTGAACAGTCGGCCCGGACGGGTAGCGAAAACCTCCAGAATAGCAATTTCGCGTCGTTTCAGCTGAACCTCGCGATTGCCTATGCGCACGTTGCGGCTTTGTCTATCGAGCTGCAAATTGCCGCAAGCAATGATATTGGTCGTTTCACCACTGTTGCGCCGCAGCAAAACACGCACGCGCGCTTCCAGTTCACGAAAATCAAAGGGCTTGACCAGATAGTCGTCTGCGCCAAGGTCGAGAGCGCTTACCCGATCCTCGATCTCAGAGCGCGCTGTTAGAACCAGAACTGGAACGACTTTTTTCGCGGCCCGTATACGCCGCAATATCTCAAAGCCGCCAAGCCCGGGCAGCATGACGTCAAGAATGATTAGATCATAATCGGTAAAGTCGAGAATTTCAGCCGCGGCTAACCCGTCTGTCTCCCAATCAACCGAGTGTCCCACTCGCTCCAACCGTTGATTGATTGCCTCCCCGACATCCCGTGTGTCTTCGACCAATAGGATGCGCATAGTTCATAAATTGCACGAAAAATTATCACTCGCAACAAAATCCTGTCCGATTTTGACAGGTTGCTGACAGTTTAGGCAATCAATCTATGTATTATGGCGAGCTTTTCGTGGGAGCGAAGAGTTTTCCTATATCCTTGGGAGGATATCGATTTGCTGAAAACTTTAGTCTGCTTCATATGAAGCGGAAATACTATTGCTTTGTCCAGTAAAATCGAAATGCAAAGTGCTCGGATGTAAGTATAAAACTTACCAGATCGCGCATTGAGTCCTTCCTTGAGCTTAGAAATCATTTTGGGAGGACTACGGAAGTGAAGCATTCTTTTTCTTATGCCCTGATTTCAAGCGCGGCAACTTTGGCTATAGCCATGCCAGCGCTGGCGGCAGGCGAAGACCTCGTGGAAGCGGCTCGCAAAGAGGGTTCAGTCACCATTTATTCGGCGACTGATCAGGCACAGGCACAGGCAGCGCTTGATGCTTTTGCAAAAAAGTATCCTGGTATCCGCGTCGACTATAACGATATTGGTACAAACGGCGTTTATAATCGTGTGATCTCGGAAGCCGCTGCGAAACAAGTGGGTGGCGACGTGTTCTGGACCTCGGCAATGGATCAGGGCGTGAAGCTCGCAGTCGATGGGTATCTGGACACATATAAATCAGCTGAGAGTTCGTCATTGCCGAGCTGGGCAGTCTATAAAGATATCGTTTATGCGACATCAATCGAGCCCATCGGCATGATCTATAATAAAACAGCGCTGCCAGAGGACAAAGTTCCGCAAACGCGTGAAGATCTGATCAATTTCATTTCCAGCGGCGATTATAGCGGTCGTATCGCGACGTTTGATCCGGAGAAGTCGGGCGTCGGCTTCCTTATTCAGACCAATGATCTGGATAATACCAAAAACCTTTGGGATCTGACCAAAGCACTCGGCGCTGCTAAGGGAAAATCTTATTCCTCGACCGGCTCGATGCGTGAAACCGTGGTTTCGGGTGAGAATGTTCTTGCTTACAATCTGATCGGTTCATACGCTCTGGATTGGGTGAAGAGTGCGCCAAATCTCGGTGTTGCCTTCGGCAAGGATTATACACCCGCTTTCTCACGGGTTGCGGGTGTGCTGAAAGATGCGCCGCATCCGAACGCTGGAAAGCTGTTCATCGATTTTCTGCTTTCTCAGGAAGGCCAGACAGCCCTTGCTTCCAAAGGAATGCCTGCACTGCGTAAGGATGCAACAGAAGGTTATAACATCGACACGCTCAATGAGCTGGTTGGTGGTAACCTCAAACCAATCGCGCTTGATGAAACGCTTCTTCAGTTCATGGATCCCATGAAGCGACTGAAATTCCTCAATGAATGGCGCGCAGCGCTGAAGGGTTGATCACTATCTGAGCCCTGTTGGCTTAAAACGGCTCCTCCCGGGACGGGGCCAGTGCATCAAGTCTTTTCCCCCGTAAAGACAGTGATGCCTGGCCCGCTCTCGGAGCAACATTGCCCTCAGGCCGTTCCATTCTTGTAAATCGCTTGTTTCCCGGAGGTTACAATCCATGCCGGCGGATACCTATACCCAAAAACTGACCCACGAAGTGCCACCCCAAGCGCGTCTGAGGACCCCTCGCGCACCGGGCGAAGCGCTCCTGTTCAGGCGTCTTGTGATCGGGTTGCTGACACTTTGTGTACTCACACCTATCAGCCTGATCATTTATCAAAGCTTTCTTGATGGCCCGTTTTTCAGTGCGAATGCGCAATTGGGGCTAAGCGCCTATGAATACATCCTCGTTGATCCGATGTTTTACGATGCATTGTGGAACACAGTCATCATGGCTGTGGGCATGGTGCTGATCGCGGTTCCTCTCGGCGCAGCGCTCTCCTTCCTGCTCACCCGTACAGATGTCCGGTTTCGCAAGGCGCTGGAAGTTATCGTGCTGGTTCCGATGTTTATTTCAGCACTGGTGCTTGCGTTTGGATATACGGTTGCTATCGGGCCGTCCGGATTTGTGTCGATCTTTGTACGCGACATCTTCGGTTTCGTACCATGGAATATCTACTCTCTGAGCGGCATTGTACTGGTTACCGGTCTTGCACATGTTCCGCATGTCTATCTTTATGTATCGGCCGCCATGCGCAACCTGCCTTCCGATCTGGAAGAGGCAGCGCGTATTACCGGCGCGCCCATCTGGCGTGTCTGCTGGGATGTTACGGTTCCGATGGTCCTGCCTGCGCTGATCTTTGCGACAGCACTTAACTTGCTGATCGGCTTTGAGATGTTTGGTGTACCTCTGGTGCTCGGTGATCCAAGCGGTATCAATGTTCTGACGACCTATATCTATAAGCTTACCACGTTGTTCGGTGTTCCAACCTATCAGCTGATGGCCGTTGTGGTTGTATTGCTGGTGCTCCTGACCTTGCCTTTGGTGTGGTATCAGCGTCGCCTGTTGCGCCATAGCCGCCGATATGCGGCACTGGGCGGAAAAGGCTCGCGCACAACCGTCATGCGCCTTGGTCGGGCAGGGCAGATTATCGCGCTTTCCATTATCGGTTTCTGGCTCTTCCTGTCGGTCATCTTGCCAATTGGCGGCATTATACTGCGCGCTTTCGTTGATGCATGGGGGCAGGGCGTCAATCCGTTTGCTCATCTCACAACAAAGCATTTCAACGCTCTTTTTGAAGTGCCGAGCCTTTATCGCGGCGTCCTTAATACGATCATTCTGGCGGTTGTAGGCGGAGCTGTAGCGGTCGCATTCTATCTGGTCGTCGGGCTTGCCGGTCATCGCAATCGTGACGTTTCCAATACCGTTCTTGACTATATGGTCCTGCTACCACGCTCCATGCCAAGTTTGATTATCGGTCTGGCATTCTTCTGGCTCTTCCTGTTCATCCCGTTCCTCGTGCCACTGCGAACCACATTGATAAGCCTGTTCATCGCTTATCTGATTGTGGGTCTTTCCTATGGTCTTCGTCTTCTGCAAGGCACGCTCATTCAGGTAAGCCCGGAACTGGAAGAAGCAGCGCGCACGACCGGCGCAACCATTGGTCAGACCTGGCGTGATGTCGTCATTCCTATCGTGCGTCCGGGACTTGTCGGCGCATGGGCGCTCATCATGATCGTCTTCTTACGCGACTACGCAACCGGCATTTATCTGATGAGCGCTGGAACCGAAGTTATCGGTTCGCTGATGGTTTCGATGATCCAGTCGGGTGCAATGGACACGATTGCAGCACTCGCCTTTGTCAGTATCGTTCTTACCGGCGCAGGCCTTGGTCTCGCCCTTCGTCTGGGAGCAAAAATCCATGACTGAACTCGTTGTACGTGACGTTCACAAATATCTCGGTGGCTTGCATATTCTGCAAGGGGCCTCTTTTACGGCCGAACGTGGTTCCATTGTCTCGTTGCTTGGTGCATCGGGCAGCGGCAAAACGACTTTGCTGCGCTGCATTGCTGGCCTTGAACAGCCTGAGCAAGGCCTGATCAGTATCGGCGGCAAGCCGATGCTCGATGGCAGCAAAGGCCTGACTGTTGCTCCGGAAAACCGCAATATTGGCCTCGTGTTTCAATCTTACGCGCTCTGGCCTCATCGTACCGTTATGGAAAATGTCGCCTATGGCCTTAAACTGCGTGGGGTCAACAAGGTGGAGGCAGGTAAGCGCGTGCAGGCAACGCTGGAAAAGATCGGGCTCGGCCATCTGGCCGAGCGTTATCCAGATCAGCTTTCTGGTGGACAGCAGCAGCGCGTCGCCATCTGTCGTGCATTGGTCTATGAACCGCGTGTGCTTCTCATGGATGAACCGCTTTCCAATCTCGATGCAAAGCTGCGTGAGGAAGCGCGTTACTGGATACGTAAACTGATCCTTGATCTGGAAATCTGCGGTGTTCTTGTAACCCACGATCAATCGGAAGCTCTTGCTGCATCCGACAACATCCTGCTGTTGCGCAACGGTGCCATCGTGCAGGAAGGAACACCACAAGATATCTACACCAAGCCGAAAAGCTTTTACGCGGCCGATTTTCTCGGGGCCAATAATATCGCCAATGGTGAGATACGCCGGACAGGTGAAGCCGCCAGCATCCATGGACCCAACTGGCAGTTGGATGGTGTGATCGTTGGGAAAAGCGACGAAAAGGATGATAAGGCCGTGATCCGGGTTGAGCAGATTGCCGTGCACGATGCCCCTGGTCAGCACCGTAAGGAGATGCATCTCGACGCTTGCTTGTATCTCGGTGACCGTTGGGAATATCGGTTGCGCGCCGGAGATTTTGCAGCCAAAGCCTTTGGTCCAAAGGCTTTGCCGCAAGGTCCGGTCTGGGTCGATATCCCACGCGAGAGCGTCTGGCTTTTTGCGCGCGCCGCTTAATTCAAGATATGCCTCAACGCAAATAGTTAGAGCGTCGATCTGATTCAATCAGATCGACGCTTCAGGGTTTGCAGAGAATTCGGTTTCGGGATATGCCTCATGAGCAGATAATCAAGTGTGGCTCTGGATATAACGTAGTTTACAGAGTTGAAGTTCCCCAACGTGACGGAAAGACAAGTGATGGGAACTTCAAATCCACCACACGATGTCAGGCTTAAGCAGCTTCAATATCACGAAGCGGTGGGTTGCCGTAAAATCGACTGTACTCGCGGCTAAATTGGGAAGGGCTCTGATAGCCTACACGATGCCCTGCCGTACCCGCATCGAGCCGCTCAACCAACATCAATCTCCGCGCTTCATTAAGCCGTAGCTGCTTTTGGTATTGTATTGGCGTCATTGCAGTGATTGCTTTGAAGTGATGGTGAAATGATGAAACACTCATGTTCACGTATTCAGCAAGTTGTTCTATCCTGAGCGGAAGAGCAAAGTTCTGCCGTAGCCAGTTAATCGCGCGCGCTATCCTGTTTGCCTGACTATCGACAGTGGCTATATTGATAAGCCGCTCTCCATCCGACCCAGTCAGCAACCGGTATAGGATCTCTTGTTCCACAAGAGGTGCCATTATAGGAATTTCACTGGGTGTATCGAGAAGGCGTAATAACCGGATCGTAGCATCGAGCAGCTCAGTGGGGGCAGCATTAACAGCTATGCCCCTTTTTACCTCGGACGTGTTCGAATTGCGCCGAATATCCATCTGCCCAAGGAGATTAACGAGCTTTTCGTTGTCAATTGCCAGCGACAGGCAAAGGTGTGGTGCCTCAGGGCTCGCTTCAGAAACGCGCCATGTGACGGGCAAGTCCAGCGATGTCACCAGATACTCACCCGTGGTATAGTTGATTGTTGCAGACCCGAGCTGCAACGACTTTGCGCCCTGGAGAACCATTGCGAGGCAAGGTCTATAACTACTGTGACACGGAATACTTGGCGCCGAACGTCTGCTTAATGACAGCCCGTCGATAGCCGTTCGTACTTCACCGTCTTCTTTTACAAAGCGCGCGGCGAGGGATGCAAGCTCGCTATATGCGTCTGCCGGTGATCTCATATAACCTCATTTCGGAACTGATTGAACCGCAACTTATGTATGCCTGACAAATCAGCTTGCCAGGAGGATACACCAATTTTTGCAGGATCGTGCAAGAAGCTTGTAGGATCGGTCTACCTCCTTTTAAGAAACTGGTTCATATTGCAGCGTCCCTTCTCTCCCCAATTTTACTGCAATGATTGGAGTTCATTATGGCTATTGCAAGAGGTTACGCCGCTACTGATGCGGATCAACCGTTGGTTCCGTTCACGTTTGAACGTCGCGAACCAAATGCGGACGATGTGGTGATTTCAATCCAATATTGTGGCGTTTGCCACTCTGATATTCACACTGTTCGCAACGAATGGAAAAATGCAGTCTATCCGATTGTGCCAGGACATGAGATCGTCGGCGTCGTAACGGCTGTTGGTTCCAATGTAACCAAATTCAAGGTCGGCGATAAGGTTGGCGTTGGCTGTTTTGTCGATTCCTGTGTCGGTTGTGCCACGCGCGATCTCGACAATGAACATTATTTGCCTGGTCTGGTGCAGACCTATAACAGTGTCGATGCGGACGGAAAGACACCAACACAAGGTGGCTATTCGGATCAGATCGTCGTCAGGGAAGGATATGTTTTATCCATACCTGACAATCTGCCGCTTGATGCCTCAGCACCTCTTCTTTGCGCTGGCATTACGCTCTACTCACCATTGCGTCATTGGCAGGCCGGCCCCGGCAAAAAGGTCGCGATCATCGGTATGGGTGGTCTTGGTCATATGGGCGTGAAGCTGGCAAATGCCATGGGTGCGCATGTCACCGTGCTTAGCCAATCGCTCTCAAAGAAGGACGACGGACTGAAGCTTGGAGCAAAAGAGTATTATGCTACCAGTGACAGCAAAACATTCGAGACGCTTGCCGGAACATTTGATCTGATCATTTGCACGGTGGGTGTAGCGATTGACTGGAACGCCTATCTTGGTTTGCTCAAAGTAAATGGCACAATGGTCGTCGTTGGTGCGCCGGAAGATATGGTGCCGGTGCATGCATTCTCACTTATTCCTGGCCGCAAAAGCCTTGCAGGCTCGATGATCGGCTCGATTAAGGAAACACAGGAAATGCTGGATTTCTGTGGCGAACACAACATTGTCTCGGAAATCGAGATGATCAATATCCAGGACATCAACGAAGCTTATGAGCGCGTTCTCAAAAGCGATGTGCGCTATCGGTTCGTTATCGATATAGCATCTCTGAATGCATAAATAAAAAAGGGCGGCCTTTTGGCCGCCCTTTCCTTGACCAGTGTGAACTGTCAATGCGTACCGACAGCTTTTCCATAGGTGCGAATGACATTGCGGACGGCTTCGACCATCAGCGCATGTGGAGTTGCTTCAACCTTGCCCGATGCGACCGCTGGATAAAGCGTGCCGAGATACTGGCTGATTAGCGTTTCGGGGATCTTGCGGCCTTCAAGACGCTCCAACAGCGAATTTACAGCAGCGGTTGCTTCTGGGTGCGGCCAATAATAGCGGATGCGGTCGCTATAGGAGAAATGGCGCTCAAGACGTAGCTCTTCTGCATCGCCATGATAATATTTCTCCCAGTTCTTAGGCTCGCTGAGAAGCAGCTTTTCAAGCTTGCCGCGAACTGTCTCTTCTTCCGGAAGCTTATCGAGAAAAGCCGCAATCTGATCGAGACCATAAAGCGCTTCACGCAGTGCGAAAGTCAGCCCCGGTCCGACTTTCAGAATGGCAAAGCCGTCGTGAACCAGAGCCGACAGCGCTTCCACCGGCTGATAGTCGGTTGAATGGGCTTCAAAGACAAATTGCGGCATTTCATTGAGCGTACTGCTCAGCGCTGTTGCCTTGTCGCTATCATAATAGACGACATTCTCATTGCCAAATTCCACGCCCGGCTGCACGACAACGCCAATGGCGCGCGCAAATGCATCTTCCAGTCCAAGCGCTGCAAAAGCCTTGCGGTGAATGGCAACGGTTTCAAGGGCTGCTTGCGGTGTGGTCAGTTCCAGTTCTTCGATTTCTTCCATCGCGCCGCCGGGGATCGGAACTTCAGTGCCCACAATATAGACAGGCAGATCAAAACCGGATTCAGCGGCCGCTTTTTCTGCGACCCTGGCAAGACGTGCGGCACGTTCTGCGGTAATTGCATCGGGCAGGGCAACTGGTTCACCGGCGCAGCCCATCGAGGTGTCAAGATGGATTTTGGTGAAGCCTGCACGCACAAAGCCGTCCATCATGATTTCGGACTTTATCAAGGCTTCTTCAGCGGTCAGATGCTTCCATGGATTTGGACCAAGGTGATCGCCACCCAGAATGAGGCGCTTGGTATCAAAACGAAGACGGGCAGCAATGTCCTCAACAAAGCGTCGGAAATCAGCCGGTGTCATGCCGGTATAGCCGCCATCCTGATTGACCTGATTGCAGGTGGCTTCAATCAGAACGTCGGTATTGGTAGCAATGCCTTCAAGGAGTGCTGCTTCGATGACCAGAGGATGCGCCGAGCAGATCGAGGTGATGCCTCCGCGTGCACCGCTCGAAAAACGGGCGGGAAGGGTGCTCAGGGTCTGGGTGCTGCTCATGACGAAACTCCGTTATTTGCAATGAAAGATTCAATTTCAGCCATAGTGGATGTGCCTTCCATCGGACCTTTTACGCCGACCGCCCGCGCACCCGTTGCATTTGCAATGTGTAGCGCCTGCGCAGGTTTCATATCACGCAACCAGCATGTGACGAAGGCCGCTCCGAAGCTGTCGCCTGCACCAGTCGGATCAATTTCTTCGACTTTGAATGCGGGGGAAGACACTTCGCCGGAGTGGTCGAAATAGCTTGCACCCTCAGCTCCGCGCTTGACGACGATTGCTTTGATACCGCGCTCCAGCAATTCTTCTATTGCGGCCTTTTCCTCTGTCGCTTTGGTGAAGAGGAAAATTTCCGGACCGCTTGGCATGAACAGATCGGTATTTTCGAGCGCATGGGCAAGTGCTTCGCGCATGCCGGGCAGGTCCAGCATTTCTTTTCGGATATTCGGATCAAAAGAAACGGTGCCGCCTTTGGCCTTGATGCGGACTGTCGCTTCATGGATCGCCGTAACGATGCCGTCCGAAAACAGCGCGGAACCCATGATGTGAAGATGATCAGCAGTTTCGATCAACGCCTCTGCTTCCGGCGTTAGTTCAATAGCACCGCAAGCGCTGTGCTTGATATTGAAGATGAAATCACGATTGCCATCCGGGCGGTAACGCACGAAGGCGCTGCCGGTGGCTGCGGTCGGATGTATGCCGATGGCGGACACATCAACACCGTCTTTTTGCAGTCGCTCAATATTGAGAGTACCGAAATCATCATTGCCAACAGCGCTGACCATACCGCAAGGCTGGCCCATTTTTGCGGCCTGATCGATAAAGATTGCAGGTGCGCCGGATGCGAAAGGCCCGATCAGCGGAATGGCAGTCTTGAAGCCGTTACCCGTATCCATGGCCATGATCTCAACGACGATTTCGCCGATGGTGATGATCTTTTTCATTATGTGTACCGTTACTTATGTTCTGACGGACTTGGAGCGGACATCGAGCCAGACGGCGACAAGAATGACGACACCTTTGACGATGAGCTGATAGAAATAGGGCACGGACAGCATGTTCATGCCGTTGTTGATGACGCCGATAATGAGCGCGCCGAGAATGGTGCCCACCATAGTGCCAACTCCGCCTGCAAGCGACGTGCCACCAAGAACAACAGCTGCAATCGCATCGAGTTCGTAGCCCATACCGGCATTGGTCTGTGCAGAAGAAAGGCGTGAAGACAGAAGAATGCCGCTAATGGCCGCCATGACGCCCGAGAGCATGAAAACAATAATCTTGATGCGATCAACGCGGATACCGGAATAGATGGCGGCTTCCTTATTGCCGCCAGCCAGATAAATGCGACGGCCGAATACCGTCTTGGATAGCAGGACATAATTGACGATGAAGAGCACGCCGACGATCCAGATGATAATCGGCAGGCCAAGCCAGCTTTCAGATCCGATGGCAAGCCATGTATCATTCTCGATGATCTCCGGCGCGCCATTGGTTGGCAGGCTGACCATGCCACGATAGATGCCCATAGTCGCAACGGTTACGATGAAAGACGGCAACATCAGCTTGGCTGACAGGACACCATTCAGGCCGCCCATGATTGCACCGGCTGCGAGCGTGAATATGACTGTGGGTGCAAAACCGAAGCCCATGGCAAAGGCTTGCGCTGCCACCATGCCGGAAACAGCGATAATAGAACCGATGGAAAGATCAATTTCACCCAGCAGGATCACATAGGTCATGCCGTAAGCTGCAACCGCGATCACCGCTACCTGCTGCATGATATTCATGAAATTGTTGAAGGCGAGGAAGCGCGGATTCAACACAGCAAAGACTATGCAGAGCACGGCTAGCGAAATGACAATACCGCCATATTGGCGGATCATCGGTGAGGAGAACAGCGAGCGACGGACTTCGGCATCCGCGGCTTTTTTCTGGATAGCCATTTCTGTATTTGGTCGCATAATCTTATCCGAAAAGGCATTCTGCTTTTCGTGATTTTGCTTCGGTGCGTTGCTCATTTGTGCATTCCTGCTGCGTAGCTCATGACGGTTTCGGGTGTGAGGCCATCTGCATCAAGAACGGCGGCGACATGTTTGTCATGCATGACAGCCACACGGTCGCTGAGACCCAGCACTTCCGGCAGTTCGGAGGAAACCATCAGGATTGCCGCACCATTGGCGGCGAGTTCACGGATGATGCGATAGATTTCGAATTTCGCACCGACATCGACGCCGCGCGTGGGTTCGTCAAGGATCAGTATGCGTGGCTTCATCTGGAGCCATTTAGCCAATACGATTTTTTGCTGGTTGCCGCCGCTGAGTGAGCCTGCAATGGTGTCAAGCGAAGCAGTCTTGATGACAAGGCGCAGCACTTCCGCTTTCGCGCTCGAGCGTTCCGCAGATGAGCGCATCATGCCAAATGGACCTGCAAGCTGACCAAGCGCCACCATATTGATATTGCGTTCTACGCTGTGTGGCAGAACCAGGCCTTCTTCCTTGCGGTTTTCGGTCACAAAAGCGATGCCATTGCGGATGGCATCGGCTGGTGAAGCCAATGTTATCGGCTTCTCGTCCAGCAGGATCTCGCCCGTTGGCTGGAGCATGCCGAACAAAGCCTTCATGACATCTGAACGGCCTGAACCAACGAGCCCGAATAATCCCAGCACTTCACCCGGTTTCACATCGATGGAAACATCGTGAAATTTGCCGGGCACGCTGAGATTTTTGGTTGCGAGAATTGGCGGAACGATTGCCGATGGACGAGGAGCCTCTCGCGGCGGATAGATGTCACTCATCTCGCGTCCGACCATCAGTGCAATCAGCTTGTCTATGCTGGTCTGACCTTTTTTCATGGTAGTGACATATTCGCCATCGCGAACGACAGTAATGTCGTCGGAAAGCCGCATGATTTCTTCCATGCGATGAGAAATGTAGATTACGGCTGTGCCACGTGCCTTTAGCCGCTCAATAATCGAGAAAAGGATTTCTGCTTCACTGTCGGAAAGTGAAGACGTTGGCTCATCAAGGATGACGACGTCGGCGGGTTGGCTCAGCCCCTTAGCGATTTCAACGAGCTGTCGCTGCGCAATTGAAAGATCGCCGACCTTGGCGCGTACATCGATCGGCAGGCCGAGTTCGTCGATCAGTCTGTCGGCTTCTGCATTCAGCTCAGCGTTGCGAATAAAGCCAAACCTGCTTGGTTCATTATTTGCAAAAATGTTTTCTGCAACAGAGAGATTGCGGCAGAGGCTCAGTTCCTGAAACACAATCGAAATGCCATGGGAGCGTGCATCGCGCGGGTTCCTGGGTGCATAGGCTGTTCCCTTGAGCGTGATTGAACCAGCCGTTGGCTTGAAAACCCCCGCAAGGATTTTCATCAATGTTGATTTGCCGGCACCGTTTTCGCCGAGAAGCGTGTGAACACGCCCGCGACGGACAGTCAGGTTCATACGCTTGAGCGCAATCACCGGACCGAACGATTTCGCGATATCGCGGATTTCAAGCACTGTATCGTTCATCAAATCCGGGCTTATGGCTTGGGCGGAATTGGTGGCTGTCATTTTGGGCCTCCGCTCTCCGTTATATTGCAAATGCCCGCGCGGCGAAACGATGAGCGCTCAGGATCTGCTGTCGATGAAGACGCTGCGGCAGCTCAGGCGTGTGGTGTCGCAAAAGCTGCCGCGCGCGGAATGGAAACGGCGACTGGGAGGAGTGCCGCCGTTTCACGCGGTGTTACTTGGTTTCGCCGTCTTTGGTGACGACGCCTGGTACGATCGGCTGCTTGGCAGGAACGCTCTCGCCCTTGATTACCTTCACAGCAGTTTCAACGGCAACCTTGCCCATCTGGTCTGGATACTGGGCGATAACGCCAACCATAACCGGATCGTTCTTAACAGCATTGCGGGCTTCTTCCATACCGTCAAAGCCAATGACCTTGACTTGGTTTTCGAGCTTGGCCGCTTTCACAGCAGAAGCTGCTGCGAGAGCTGCGTCATCACCAAAGCCGAAGATGCCAACGATATCGGGATTGGCCTGAATGATGTTTTGCGCCGCAGCCAGGGCTTCAGAACGAGTGATGCCCGGCTGGATCGATACGATCTTGATGTCCGGATAGTTGGCGATGGCTTTCTTGAAACCTTCAACACGATCTACCACAGACTGTACGGTCGGGTATTCGATCACGGCAACATTGCCCTTTTCACCGACCGATTTTGCCATCAGATCGCCTGCCTTCTCGCCGCCAGCGAAATTGTCTGTGCCGACGAAAGATGTGACCTCGATATTGTTGGCAGGAACGTCAACTGTGATGACCTTGATGCCTGCCTTTTCCGCCTTGTTGATTGCCGATCGTACGCCCTTGCTGTCAACGGGCGAGATAATGATGACGTCAACGCCTTTGGTGATGAAATCTTCTACATCGGCGAGCTGCTTGCTCAGATCCTGATTGGCAATAGACACTTCAAGCGGCACATTCTCGGCCTGCGCTTCCTTTTTCATCGCGTCTGCGAGCGAGATATAGAATGGATGCTGCTGGGTGAGAAGCGATGCGCCGATACCTTCAGCAGAAGCTGCACCCGCCATCAAGGCAAGGGCTACACCGGAAAAGAGAATGCGGCCGATCGATTTGCGAAACATGATTTCCTCCGAATAGAACCGGCACCCGCCGGATCGTCCTTCTGATTTGGGACACAAAAATGGTTTCCTGCTGGCTCAAGACCGTTGCCGATCATGAAACCTCCCCGAAGGGCAGGTTCCTCCTTTAACCCGAAACCGGGCTTCCCCTAGACATGATAGAGCTTGTTCAGCGAGTCAATATAAAAATTATCACGTGTAAAATTTATAACGATTTAAATACTGCATAATCACGAAAGTCCCTCGAAATTTGTATGAAAAATCAGTGTCGAAACGGTATGAAATATAAATTCGGGTTGCTTCTGTGTAAAAAAAATTTTACGCATAGAAAGAAAATGGGCCTGCCAGTTGACATTCTGGTTGGATCGGGAAGAGCGCATAATGGGTGATAACAAGATCAGGACGATGGAGGAGTTTGCCGTGGCAAGCGGCCTGTCTCGCCCCACTGTGTCCAAGTATTTTGACAATCCTGAGAGCGTTAAACCTTCGACCCGTGCTCGCATTGAAAAGGCTCTTAAAGACTACAACTATCAGCCCAATATCTTTGCTGTAAGCCTTAACCGCAAGAAGCCAAAGAACATCGGCGTCATTGTTCCGCATATTTCGGATCCCTTTTATGCGGAAATAATCCGTCAGATCGAAATGCGTTGTCTTGCAGAAGGGTATTGGACAATTGTGTTGTCCTCACACGGCGATAGAAAACTGGAGGCGCGTGCGATGCGCACGCTGATGTCGCTTAAGATCGCGGGCGTTCTCATGGCGCCGCTGGGTTTTGACACTGACGCCAAGCTTCTGGCCAGTCTTTCAAATTCAATGCCAGTGGTTTTTCTCGATAACCGTATCAGTGAAGATCAGCCATTTGTCGGTACGGATAATCGTCAGAGTATCGGCAACATAACTGAATATTTGTGCCGGACTGGAGAGCATCCATGCTTTCTGGAAATGCCTGCCGTCAATCAGAATGCGCTTGACCGTCGCGCCGCTTATATAGCGACAATGGAACGACTTGGCACTGAACCAATTGTTTTGCCGATGACGGCGAAGAACTGGAATTTTGAGGAATTGGGATATCAGGAAGCAGGTCGGATTCTTGATCGTGGTGGCTTTCCAACCCGGACCGTACTCTGTGCGAATGACCGCCTTGCTTTTGGAGTGATCTCTGCTGCATTTGAGCGCAGACGCCATGTCGGACGTGAGGAAGGCTGCGATTTTCGTGTGGCTGGTCATGATGATCACCCCCTTAGTCGCTTCACCTGTCCGCCATTGACAACAGTTGCTCAGGATTATCGCAATATCGCTCAGCTCGGGCTTGATATGCTGTTCTCACGCATCAATGCGCAAGAAAGTGGTGCTGCCATTGAAACGGAAGTACGCCGCCTTGATAGCCATCTTATTATGCGCGGTTCAGCTTAGAGCGGGTTTCGATCTGATTGGATCAGATCGGCGCTCTAAATATTTGTTTTAACGCTCATCTTTGTCCGAAATCGGTTTCACACTTTTCGGGATGGGCTCTAATACCAAATTCTGATCATTGGTTCGCACAGAGATTGCGGCCAAAGTTATACATCGCGTAATCTCTACCAATATTCAGATTTTTTGGCACTGCGTATTCGGCGTAGATATTTGAATTCAAATTAATAATTTCGCTTTTGCGAAAAGACACGAAGAGAGGTCTACCTATTTTTGGGTAGTAAAACAGAATATTTCTTATCGTATATGAGCTTTTGCTGATAGCATATCACTCCTCAGAATTCGCATAAAAGCCTTGCTTGACAAGCAGCAAACTACTGTTCATAAATTTTACACATGTAAGAATTTTGCTATGCATTCGTAAAGGAGGAGACGATATGCGAACCAAATCTTATGTAGCTGGGCTAATTGCGTCAGTTGCGGGGCTAGCCATTATTTCTGGGGCTGCTTCAGCTGAGGAGCTGACTATTGCCACCGTAAATAACGCTGACATGATCATCATGCAGAAACTGTCGTCGGAATGGGAAAAGGAAACCGGCAACAAGCTTAACTGGGTCGTTCTCGAAGAAAACGTCCTGCGTCAGCGTGTTACGACTGACATCGCGACTAAGAGCGGTCAGTTCGATATCATGACCATCGGTGGTTACGAAGCGCCGATCTGGGGCAAGGCCGGATGGCTGCTCGAAGTCGATGACCTTGGTGACGATTACGACTATGACGATCTCATCAAGCCCGTCCGTGCAGGCCTGACGGTTGAGGATAAGCTCTATGCCGTCCCATTCTATGCAGAAAGCTCATTCACACTTTACCGCAAGGATCTGTTTGATGCTGCTGGCCTGAAAATGCCGGATGAGCCGACCTATGAGCAGATCAAGGAATTCGCCACCAAGCTCACTGATAAGTCCAAAGAGCAGTACGGTCTCTGCCTGCGCGGCAAGCCGGGCTGGGGCGAAAACATGGCCTATCTGGGCACGCTCGTAAACACATTTGGTGGTCGTTGGTTCGATGAGCAATGGAAGCCGCAGATCAACTCAGACGAATGGAAGAAGGCAATTAACTTCTACGTCGATCTGATGAAAGAAGCAGGCCCTCCTGGAATTACGTCGAATGGTTTCAATGAAAATCAGGCACTGTTCTCGACCGGTCATTGCGCGATGTGGATTGATGCGACATCTGCAGCCGGACGCATCTACGACAAGACACAGAGCCAGGTAGCCGACAAGGTGGCTTTCACCAAAGCGCCTGTTGAAGTGACGCCGAATGGCTCGGCATGGGCCTGGTCGTGGAACCTTGCGATTCCGGCATCGACCAGCAAGGCGGAAGCCGCAAAGTCATTCCTCAAATGGGCGACCTCCAAGAAATATGTGGAGCTGGTCGGTGAGAAGGAAGGCTGGGTCGCAGTTCCCCCAGGCACACGCCAATCAACGTACTCCAATGAGAACTACAAAAAGGCTGCGCCCTTCGCTGAAACTGTTCTCACAGCTATCGAGTCCGCTGATCCGACAAAGCCTACCAAGGACCCGGTTCCCTACACAGGCATCCAGTTCGTAGCGATCCCGGAATTTCAGGCAATCGGGACGATTGTAGGTCAGGCGATTTCTTCGGCTGTGGCTGGTCAGCAAAGTGTTGATGCGGCGCTTGACGGCGCACAGCGACAGGCTGAACAAATGATGACGCAGGCCGGCTATATCAAGTAGTCAGCACTTGCCGATATCTGCTGCCGATCTAAAAATGGGCAGCAGGTTTGGAGCATTTCCAGCAAAAGTGTAGACCATTTTTTGTGGGGAATAATGCGACGAACCAATCAGTTAGAGCAGTTCCGACGTTTTGACTTTAATCGGAACTGCTCCAATTTTCGCAGGCTCTTAGTGGAGTGAGGGTATCAGCGGAAAGGGAGGGGCATTCAATGCCATCTAGCAATGTTGCCGTCACCGGCACCAAACCTCGTTTTGCATCCAGGTCGCGCCGCAGTATCCGTACCGGCCCTCTGCTTGCGCCAGCAGTGATTGTGCTACTGTTATGGATGATCGTGCCACTGGCGATGACGCTGTGGTTTTCATTTCAGTATTACAATCTGATAAATCCCTTCGTGACGGGCTTTGCCGGTGTTTCAAACTATTCGTTTCTTCTTTCTGATCCAGGACTTTGGTCTGCAATTGCTAACACATTGATCCTGCTTGGGTCTGTCTTAGCCATATCCATTGTGATGGGTGTCTTGTTTGCAGTTATTTTCGATCAGGATTTCTTCGGCAAGAACATAGCGCGGCTTTTGGTCATTGCGCCATTTTTCGTCATGCCGACAGTGTCAGCACTGATCTGGAAGAACTTACTGATGCATCCGGTGAATGGCTTCTTCGCGTTTATTTCGCGTAGCTTTGGCCTGCCGGTGATCGACTGGTTTTCGCAGTTCCCAATGGCTTCAATCATCATGATTGTTTCATGGCAATGGGTGCCTTTTGCAACGCTTATTCTGATGACCGCAATGCAGTCGCTGGATCGCGAGCAAATGGAAGCTGCCCGCCTTGATGGGGCCAAAGGCCCGGCAATGTTTTACTACATCATCCTGCCGCATCTTTTACGACCGATCTCGGTTGTCATCATGATCGAGACGATCTTCCTTCTGTCGATTTTTGCAGAAATTCTTGTCACGACTTCAGGCGGTCCAGGTATTGCTACCACCACACTCACCTATTTCATCTATCTCAAAGCGCTCTTGCAGTGGGATATCGGCGGGGCATCGGCGGCTGGTGTAATTGCCATCGTTCTTGCCAATATCGTCGCCATTTTCCTCATCCGTACCGTCGCGCGTAATCTGGATAACTAGGAGGCTGAGATGGCTGCAAAACGTAAATTCAACAAAGCCACATTCTCTGCCGGTATCATCGGCTGGGTAGTGGCGCTCCTGATGTTCTTTCCCATCCTCTGGATGTTACTCGCAGCGTTCAAAACGGAAATTGACGCTGTGGCTCCGCCGAAGCTGTTCTTCTCGCCAACGCTTGAGAACTTCACAGCGGTCAATCAGCGGGCGGATTATTTTCGCTACGCGATGAATAGTGTCGTTGAAAGCTTGGGCGCAACGATCCTCTCGCTTGTCATCGCGGTGCCTGCAGCTTATGCAGCAGCGTTTTTTCCGGGCAAGCGCACCAAGGACCTGCTGCTTTGGATGCTTTCAACTAAAATGCTTCCAGCTGTGGGTGTTTTGGTGCCGATCTACCTGCTTGCTCGCGACAGCGGAATGCTCGATACGCGCACGGGCCTCATCATCATCTTCACATTGTCCAATCTGCCGATTGTCGTCTGGATGCTCTATTCCTTCTTCAAGGAAGTCCCCCATGAAATTCTAGAGGCCAGCCGCATGGATGGCGCGAAAGTGGGACAACAGATCCGTTATCTGTTGCTGCCACTTAGTTTGCCCGGAATTGCGTCAACGGCCCTTCTCTCGATCATTCTTTGCTGGAACGAAGCATTCTGGAGTCTCAATCTGACGGCATCCAAGGCAGGTCCGCTGACAGCATTCATCGCGTCCTTCTCATCGCCGGAAGGACTTTTCTGGGCAAAACTCTCGGCGGCTTCCACGCTCGCCATCGCGCCAATTCTTGTCTTTGGTTGGATCACCCAGCGTCAGCTGGTGCGCGGTCTTACTTTCGGCGCCGTGAAATAAAGGGAACCCTATGGCTACGCTTTCTTTCCATAATGCCACCAAATCCTACGGCAATGTCGATGTCATCAAAGGCGTTGATCTCAATATTGAGGATCGTGAGTTTGTTGTGTTTGTCGGCCCGTCAGGATCGGGTAAGTCCACGCTTCTGCGCATGATCGCCGGGCTTGAGGAAATAACCGGTGGTGATCTTATGATCGATGGTCAGCAATGCAATGATGTGCCGCCTGATGAACGCGGTTTGGCGATGGTATTCCAGACCTATGCGCTTTATCCGCATATGAATGTGCGCGACAATATGGGTTTTGCGCTTAAACTGGCAGGCGTTTCCAAGTCGGAGCGTGATCGCAAGGTCGAAGAGGTGGCGAAGACGCTCCAGCTCGATAAATTTTTGGATCGTAAGCCACGCCAGCTCTCTGGTGGTCAGCGCCAGCGTGTTGCCATTGGTCGTGCAATGGTACGCGAGCCGAAGATTTTTCTCTTTGATGAACCTCTGTCGAACCTTGATGCTGCGTTGCGTGTGCAGATGCGTATCGAGCTTGCTCGTCTGCACGATCGTCTGAATGCAACCATGATTTACGTGACGCATGATCAGGTAGAAGCGATGACGCTTGCTGATAAGATTGTTGTCCTGCGTGATGGTATGGTTGAGCAACTTGGCTCACCGCTTGAACTCTATCATCATCCTGTCAATCAGTTCGTTGCGGGGTTCATAGGCTCTCCAACAATGAACTTCATTGATGTTCAGGTGAAAGCACTCGATGCAGACGGCGTTACGGTCGTGCTTACGAACGGCAATAGTGTGACGGTGCCAGTCAAGAACGTTGGTGTCGATATCGGAGCACCTCTGGTTCTCGGTATACGTCCTGAACATCTTCATCCAGCCCCCGATGGCACTTTGGATGGTGAGATCATGGTCGTGGAACGTCTGGGTGGTGAAACGTACCTTTACGTCCAGAATTCTGCTGCGAAAGATCTGATTGTTTCTGAAGCAGGTGGCGGCAGCACCGCGCGCGCGCATGAAATCGCCAATCTTGGCTTTAACCCGGCTGACGCCCATCTTTTTAAATCTGATGGATTGGCGCTCGAGCGGCGTGAACGTCATCCGCTTCTGCTTTCCGAAAAGAAAACGCACCGTTGAGTGCAGAGAATAACTCTCCCGGAGACTTCCCATGAGCATGCCCACGAGACTGAAAGACAAAGTTGCCCTTATCACCGGTGCCGCACGCGGTATTGGTCTAGGCTTCGCTGAAGCCTATGCGCGCGAGGGTGCGAAAGTTATCATCGCCGACATCAATATTGAGCGTGCGGAAGAGGCGGCGCGTAGCCTGGGCGGCGCCGTGAAAGCGGTTAAACTCGATGTGACCAATCTTGCAGATATCGATAAAGTCGTGGCGGATATCGATAAGGAATATGGTAGCATCGACATTCTGGTCAACAATGCCGCAATCTTCGATATGGCACCTATCAATGCGATCACCGAAGACAGTTATGAACGTGTCCTCGGTATCAATCTCAAAGGTCCGCTTTTCATGATGAAAGCGGTATCCAATGTGATGATCGCGCGCGGGCGCGGCGGTAAAATCATCAATATGGCGAGCCAGGCTGGCCGTCGTGGCGAAGCATTGGTGACGCTCTATTGCCTCTCCAAAGCCGCGATTATTTCAGCAACCCAATCGGCAGCGCTCGCTCTGGTAAAGCACAATATTCAGGTCAATGCGATTGCGCCGGGCGTTGTTGATGGCGAGCATTGGGAAGTGGTCGATGCCAATTTTGCCAAATGGGAGGGACTCAAGCCCGGAGAGAAAAAAGCTGCGGTGGCGAAGTCGGTTCCGATTGGTCGCTTTGCGACGCCTGAAGATATTACAGGCATGGCCGTATTCCTTGCGTCGTCTGACAGCGATTATATCCTCGCCCAGACTTTTGGTGTCGACGGTGGCAACTGGATGGCTTGAGCCATCCATCAGAACACCGATCTGATCGAAACAGATCGGCGTTCTGATGATTTTCCAACGCGCATCTTTTCCGAACGCTCGTTCATAGCTTTCGGGATGCGCTCTAAGGTGCAGAAATGAAAGCCATATATTTTACCGGACATGGCATTGCGGAACTTGCCCAACTGCCCGACCCGGAACTAAAGCCCGGCCATGCCTTGATTGATGTAAAGGCGTCGGGTCTCTGCCACACTGATATAGACGTGCTGCATGGACGCTATGGTTCAAGCGCATTTCCACTTGTGCCGGGGCATGAATATGTGGGTGTTGTGCTTGCGGTTGCTGAAGATGTGACCAACGTAAAGCCAGGTGATCGCGTGGCGATTGATCCGAACATACCGTGTGGACACTGCCGCGCCTGCCAGAAAGGGCTAACCAATCTCTGCGCCGACCTTAAGGCCTACGGCGTTACCCATAATGGTGGCTTTGCGGACAAAAGTCTGATCAACGCACAGCACTTGCATCTTATTGGCGACCTGCCTTTCGATGTTGCCGCTCTGGCGGAGCCGCTGGCTTGTGTGCTTAACGGCCTTGGGGCAGCCGAACTGAAAACCGGCCCGCAAGGAGCTGAGACAGCACTGATATTTGGCGCCGGGCCGATAGGCTTGCTGCTTGCGCTTTCGCTCAAAGCGCAAGGTGTGGCGAAAGTTTCCGTTGCAGATATCAATGAGCACCGTCTGGCATTCACCGAGAGCCTTGGACTTGAACCGTTGGTTTCGGGCTCAGATGCACTTGAAGCGCGGAAAAGGAGTTTTGATTTCGTCGCCGATGCAACCGGCATTGCCAAGGTTGCGGAAGGTATGGTCGGCTTCACGGCAGATGGTGGCACTGTGCTGGTATTTGGCGTTTGTGCACCTGACGCACGTATTTCCGTAGCGCCGTTTGAGATATTCCGTCGCCAGATACGCATTGCGGGCTCGCATTCGCTTAATCGCAATATTCCGCAAGCGTTGGAAATTCTGCAAAAGGATAAAGGCCACATGGCCCGTCTGGTGTCACATCGCCTGTCTATTGAAGAAATGCTGCCGTTCTTTACAAAAAAAGGTGGCGATCCCGCCACAATGAAGGTGCAGTTCGTCCAGGCCTAAGCCAAGTGCATATGCTCGGCCGGTCAGGCTGTTTACGCCTGGCCGGCCGAACATATTAAGGTTTATCTTTGAGCAACAGGGCGCACTAACGGCGTTACACGCCTGATCGTTACGCGGCGGTTCTCCTGTTCCGCCGATTGCGTGCGAATTTTCAAAAACCGTTCGCCGTAGCCTTGCGTTACGAGGTTTTCTGCCGGGATATCGTAGACTTCCGTAAGCAGGCTTGCCACGGATTCTGCGCGCCGGTCCGAAAGTACAAGATTTGACCGATCCGAGCCGACGGCATCTGTATGCCCTTCAATGAAGAAGGTTTCACCCGGATCCTTGGCGAGCACTTTTTGCATTGCATTCGCCACTTTGCGCAAGGTTTTGGCCTGAGACAGGGAGACCTCTGCACTGCCGGTCGCAAAATGGATCGTGTCGAGATCGATACGGCGGACCTTGTCACGCAAGCGAGCGGAGTGGCGAACCTCATCAATTGTGTAGACGCGCTCGACACGCTCGACAGGCGGCAAGGCGAGGAAATCATAGAAGTCGCGTTCAGGGTCCGCTGCCACATCAATGATATAGTCATTGACAGGAATGGTCAGTCGCATCGGAGGCAGATCATATCCAACGTCGAAGATCGCAGCGCGCGGATTGTCATCATATTCTGGCGCATAGATCATCAGATATTCATTTCCATCGCGGTCGATACGTGAGCGCTGTAAAATATCGCCATAACGGTCATAAACAGTCACGATCTCATAGCCACCGGGGCGAACGATGGTTTCGCGCAGGCGGCCACGCGGCAACTCATCATAGTAAGTGCTTTCTGCGTCACGACGCAGGCGAGGGCGATCATCGCCACGAACAAAAATACGGTCACCTGTTTCCAGAATGACCCGGTTATCAACCTGTTCGACAACCTTCACGTTCGTCACATTGTTGACCGTGTTGTTGTTAATGACGGTATTATTTATAACCGTGTTGTTGACGATGTTGGTGGTGTCCGGAACCACGAAAGCTGGTGCATCCTTGATACGCGTGCCTTCTTCTTTGAGATTGGCCTCGATTTTTTGTGGCAGGGCGGCTTTCACCTCGGCAGGAATTTCAACCTGAGCCGCGGCATCATCCGTGGGCGGTGGTGCTTTTTGTTCGTCGGCAGCGCGTTGTTGTTCACGTTGTTTACGGCGCTCTTCTCGGGACTGATTGCCCCCGGAATTGTCGGCATCCTTGTCACTATCAAGAATGGCAGCTCCGTTTTCGACCGGTAGAACGACAGTTTCATCTGTGCTGGCGGGATCTTTCGCGATTTCCTGCTTCTGCTCGGTTGTTCGTTCGTCGACAATTTCAGCCTTGGGCTCTGGCGCCGGACTATTTGCAGGCTGCTGCGCTTCTTGCTCAGGTTGTGGCTGTGGCTGCTGCTGATCCGGCTGTTCTGCTGGAACGGGTTCAACATCCTGAGGCTTTTCATCGGGAGCGGGTGATTGTGGTTCAAGTTGCTCGGGCTGGGCCTGAGGGGCAGCTGGCTCTTCCGGCTGCTTTATCGGTTCCTGATCAACCGGGGCCGCAGGGGCCTCTTCAGGCTGAGCGGGCTCTGATTGCTGATCCGGATTTTCCTTTGGCTTGGACTGCTCCGCAGCCTCATTGGCTTGCCTTTTGGCTTCGTCCTCGATTGCCTTTTGCTGCTCGGCACTTTTCTGCTGTTCGGCTGCATCACGCTGTGCCTGCTCGGACGCACGCTTTTGTTCTTCCGCCTGCCGATCAGCTTCTTCCTGAGCCGCTTTCTGCTGCTGTTCTGCTACGCGTCTGGCTTCCTCTTCAGCTGCTTTCTGTTGCTCAGCAGCCTGTCGCGCAGCGTCTTCGGCTTCTTTTTGACGTGCTTCTTCTTCGATTGCATTCTGCTGATCGACTTTGCGTTGTTGTTCTGCGGCCTCGCGCTCCGCCTGTTCAGCCGCACGTTGCTGCTCGGCGGCCTGACGGTCGGCTTCTTCCTGTGCCGCACGCTGCTGTTCTTCGGCTATCCGACGGTTTTCCTCTTTGGCTGCGCGCTGTTGTTCTGCAGCTTGGCGGCGGGATTCCTCTGCTTCCCGTTCCATTTCTTCCGCCTGTTGTTGGCGGAGCGATTGATCGTCGGAAGGCTGTTCACCGCTATCCTGCGCGAGGATGATTGGCGCTCCAGACGTTTCTGCTTTAACCGGCTGCATCATGATGGTTGCTGAAAATGCCGGCAAAACAACGGTTGCTAAAAGCTTGGAACGAATACTCATTATCCCTCTCCTTAGGAAGGCGGAAACTGCACGCCCTATTTCATCAAATCCTGATCAAACACGACGTTTGATGCCGCCATCATTATTTGCTGATTTAGAGCAAAGTCAGGCGACATCACGAATTCGTTAGCTAAAAGTTTATGAACCTTTGCTGAACATGAGTGTGCTCATATGTTTTGAAATACATTAATCATAAAATTATGAAATACCGATTAGTTTGGAACAAAGCACTCGGTTGGACGGTTTTAATGGCAATCAACATGAGGCGGGAGGTTTGATTGGGGGGAAGGAAAAGTGGACGCCAAATCGGTTTTTTTAACCGTCACTTTGATTATTCTCGTCAATGGCGGCATGCTGAGCGCAATCAATCGTGACTTTCCGGTCGCGTTGCGACCTGCTGCCATGAGTTGGATGTGGGCAACGCTGTTCGTTGCACTGGGATGTGCCACCTTTGCGGTTGGCAAAATCGTGCCGCCCAGCGTTACGGTGACAGTGGCGAACGCCTGTCTTTTTGCAGGCGTATGCCTGTACTATACGGCAATCAGGCAGTTTCATAATCTGAAAGACACCCTGTTTCCTTGGGTTCTTTTCATTCTGGCGATGATGCCTTTTACGTATTTTGTGATTTTCTCGCCAAACACACTGGCGCGTATCGTGATTGTTTCCATTGTCTGGATATGGTTGATGGCCGCGAGCATTCGCATCCTTGCCAGCCGTCGTTACAGAGATGGATCGCGCAGTCGTGTGATGCTGCTTTCACTGTACATAGCTGCTTTAAGTGCTACCGCAGCACGGGCACTTTTTTACCTGGGCGTGAGCCCCAGTGTAGCGTTAGATATTACAAATAATTCCAACTGGATGAACTCGGTCACACCACTGTTTCTTGCAATTCTCCCTATTATTGGAACTACCACTTTTATACTCATGTGCACGGATCAAGTACGGCGTCGTTGGGAGCGTGCTGCCTCTAACGATTATCTGACAGGGCTCCCCAATCGCAGAACATTGAATGAAGTTGGTAGCGAAAGATTTAAAACTACCAGCGATCGAGAAACTCACCACGCGGTGGCAGTTCTTGATATCGATAATTTCAAGCTGATCAACGACAGTCATGGTCACGATGTTGGTGACAAGGTACTTAAACATGTCGCTTTTCAACTGCAGGATTCGATGGAACAGGGGGATTTTGTTGCACGCTCTGGCGGGGAAGAGTTTGTGATTATCTTCGGTGAGGCCAACAGCGAATTGGCCACAACTGCCACGGAGGCGATCCGAAAAAAAATTGAACGCGATGTCTTCGCCATTGGAGATGTAAAAATAAAAGTGACTGTATCGATTGGTGTGGCTAAGCAGAAGAATACATCATCGACATTCGATAGTATTTTGCGCAAAGCTGATATGGCGCTTTATGAAGCGAAATCGCAGGGCAAAAACTGCGTTGAAACAGCTTCTTCCTAGTTTTCGTGAAGATGTTCACGCCAGAATTTGTGTAACTGAACGCGTTGCCGAAATCATCATGGGGACAAATTGCCTTATCAGCGTGTCTTCATTGTAGCGCAGGTTCGAAGCTGCAAGGACTGCAGCTGCAGTTGTGTGTCCATCGGGTAAATAAATGGGCGCAGCCAATGCAATATCATTGGTGTAAACCTGCTCTTCTGCGATAGCAAATCCGCGTTGGCGTGTTTCGTAAATGCGTCGCCAGATTTTTTCCGGATCAAAAACCGTTTTGGGCGTATAGGCTCGTAAGTCGCTGCGCGCCAGAATATCGTGGATTTGGGCGTCATCAAGACCAGCCAGAAAGACCAATCCCGCCGCTGAGCAATATGCCGGTAGCCTGCTACCAACAATGACGTCATTATCAAGCGTGTTTGATGACAGATAACGTGCAAGATAAATGATATCCGTATCGTCGAGCAAGGTGAGAGAAATCGTTTCTCCGGTGCTGCGATTGAGATGAAGCAGATAGGGGTGAGCTCTCTGCACGAGTAGGCTCGAGCGTGTGTATCGGTAGGCCATATTCAAAGACTTGGCCGCCAGCTCATATGTTTTGCTGCCTGGCACTTTCTGTAAGTAGCCGAGATTGAGCAATGTATGTGCAAAACGCTGGGCTGCTGAACGGTCGATGCCAGCTCGTTGGGCCAATTGCGTCAAAGTCTGGCGAGAATGAAGAGGGTCGAAAGTTTCAAGAACACGAAAAGCTTTTTCAACCGCTCTGACCATCATAGGGTCATCATGTTCTTCATCGCTTTTTGCCATTTCAAGCCTATCCTCTGCCTTTGACATGGCATTCCCGATACCATTCATCTAGTCAATAATTATTATTTGTTCTCAGATAGCTAAAGAATTTTCCATTTGCCCAAAGATCGAAAGCCGACAATTCTGCAATGGAAAGGAAAAAGTGCCGAGTCCCGGCACCTTTCCAGATTTTTTAGAAGCGAATGCCTTCAGGCAGAGCTGACGTATCCATGCCTGCATCTTTGAAACCTTCAAGGAGCAGTGGAACAATAGTCTGGTTTGCGCGGTTTTCGTCGGCCCATTTCTGGAGGAACTCCTGAACGCGGCCATCTTCATCCTTACGTGTAGCAGCTGAAACAGGGATGCCGTGTACTGGTTCTGGGACAGTGTAGCTTGAGAAGACACCACGGGCGCTTTCAAAGGTCTTTATACAGATCGGCAGCTCCTGAAGCATGTAATCAGCGCGGCCAGATTGTACGGCCATGATGGCTTCGCTCATTTCTTTGAGGCTCATGATTTTAGCATCTGGCATATCCTGCTTGATGAACGCAGTCTGTGCAGCACCCGTCACCATAGCGAAGGTAACATTGGGGGAGTTATACTCTGCCCATGTCGCCTTAGGTTCTTTGCCCTTGGCGCCAATAACGCAATCCGACATCTGCCAGACGGGTCCCGCCATGGCCAAAGCCTTTTTGCGCTCTTCAGTTGCGGTCATGCCTGGGAAAATATCAAGACGACCGGACTGCAGGTCGAGAACAATGCTCTGCCATGTCACTTCACGCCATTTCAGCTTGAGTTCTTTACCCATGGCTTTGCCGAGATCCGCTGCCATCTTCCGGCAGACCCGCGGGCCGTAGCCAGCATATTCAAGTTCACCTCCCACGTGAAACGATGTCGGTGGATAATTTCTCACGCCGCCGCACACAACTTCACCGGTACGTTCGATCTTGTCCCATACCGATTCAGCCATTGCTGGCGCACTCATTGTGATACTCGCACAAGCCAAAAGCGCAGCTGCAACCATCTTCATCATATCTTATTCCCTTCAAGTGCCCTTCTCTGGAGAGCTTTAAATTGCCCGGCTACACCTTGTCTTTTTCTAATTATCTACGACAAGCGAAAAATCGTTATGGGGTACTAAGTCAGGAATTAAAATTGTAATTTTCCATATTATTAACAAATAAGATCTCATATCAATTAAAAATAATCGCAATACGATTAAAATGAAATAATTTGAGTGAAAAAGCTTTTCTTCGACTTCGAATCAAGCTAGCTGCGGAAAAAAGGCCACCTGATCCGGATTCAGCACGGCCGCAAAAATGGGAGTACATTCGGATGTACCAATTTGACTGGTCCGTAATTCAGGACGGACAATTGTGGCTTAATGCTATTGGTGTGACGGTGGCTTATGCCTTTGTTACGTCAGTGGCTGGTCTTCTCATCGGTGTCGTATTAGGTCTCGCCCTGGTATCGCGCATCCCTGTTCTGACCTGGATCATCAATGCCTACATACATCTTTTCCGCTGCACGCCACTGCTCGTGCAGATTGTATGGTTCTTCTATGCACTGCCAATGCTCACTGGATATACATTGCCAGATTGGTTTGCCGCCGGGTTGGGCCTGACGCTCTATATGGGCGCTTTCGCAGCAGAAATTTTCCGGGCCGGTGTGATCTCTATCGATCGCGGCCAATGGGAAGCATCAACCGTATTGGGCTTCTCCTATTATACAAAGATGCGCCACATCATTCTGCCCCAGGCAACGCGACGCATGATCCCGCCAATTGTCAGTCAGACAATTCTCCAGCTGAAGAACACATCGCTTCTTTCGGTAGTCGCAGTGCCTGATCTTATGTATGCGGCCGGCAGTCTGACTATGGAGACTTACAGGCCGCTTGAGGTCTACACCTTTGCAGCATTGCTTTATCTGGCGATCCTCACTCCCGTGACGCTGATTGCGAACCGTTTCGAAATCAAACATTGAGGATCGTGCGATGATCAAAGTCAAAAGCCTGCGCAAAACATTTGGTACGCATGAAGTCCTCAAAGGGATTGATTTGTCGGTTGATCGTGGGGACGTGGCCGTTCTTATCGGACCTTCGGGCTGCGGGAAATCTACATTGCTTCGTTGTCTCGATTTGCTCGAGCAGCCAACAGAAGGTCTCATTGAGATTGCGGGCAAGAGTCTGGACTTTCACCCAAAGAGCAAGTTCTCAGAGCGGGTAAAAGCAGATTTTCGCGCTAAAACGGGTATGGTTTTTCAAGGGTTTCATCTTTTCCCCCACATGACTGTTCTGCAGAATGTCATGTCGGGACCACTGCTTAACAAGCTGAAGACGAAGCCTCAGGCGCAAGAGCTGGCCATGAAACTCCTTCAGCGAGTTGGGTTGGCAGATAAAATCAGCCTTTACCCACATCAGATTTCCGGCGGACAGGCGCAGCGAGTGGCTATTGCACGTGCATTAGCCCTGGAACCTGAAGTCATGTTGTTTGACGAACCAACATCGGCGCTCGATCCAGAGCTTGTTGGTGAGGTGCTTGACGTGATGCAGGGATTGGCTGCGGACGGAACAACAATGATCGTCGTCACACATGAAATGAGCTTTGCGCGCAACGTTGCTTCAAAAGTCATCTTCATGGAAGGCGGGCATGTTGTCGAGACTGGAGCACCGCAAGAGGTGTTGCGTCAACCTAAAACCGAACGCCTGAAGAGCTTCCTTTCCAAGGTCGAGCATTAGAGCGCGTTTCGATCTGATTGAATCAGATCGGCGCTCTAACCTTATATTTCTAACGCGCATCTTGCCCGAAAACCGGTTCACACTTTTCGGGGTGCGCTTTGATCAAAATACCAGACAGAAGCGGATAGTCGACAATGAAGCATTATGATCTGCAGGGAATGTATCCCGCAATTCCGACGCCATTGACCGAAGATGGACAGCTCGATGTTGCAAAGCTGGAAGCCGTTATTGAGGCTAATCTGGCTGGTGGCGCAAAGGGTCTTGCGCCCGTCGGAGGCACAGGTGAATTCACAGCTCTTTCCGCCAATGTGCGGATCGAAGTTGTCCGGGAAACTGTCCGCATTGTGAATGGTCGCGTTCCGGTTGTTGCCGGTGTTGTTTCACCCGGCTGGGCGGAAGCTGTAGATCATGGCAAGGCGTTTAAAGAAGCAGGTGCGGATGCTCTGCTACTCGTAACTCCGTTTTACGTCATTCCGAGCCAGCAGGGCGTCATCGACTATTTCCGCGCGTATCGGAAGACCGTCGATTTGCCACTGGTCTATTATGATGTGCCAGCGCGGACCAGTTTTGTAACTGCGGTCGATACGCTGAAAGCTCTCGGAGAAGACGGTACGATCATCGGTGCAAAGATTTGCAACACCGATGCCTATTACTTCAATCGGTTGTCTGCCGCCATTGGTGATCGCATTGCGCTGTTGTCCGGCGATGACATGATGTACGCCATTCACATCATGCATGGTGCCAAGGGCGGGATTCTTGCCAGCGCGCCTATGCTGCCTGCCTACTGGACACAGATCCACGATACGCTTGCAGACGGAAATTATGCGGATGGGATCGCTCTGCACCGCAAGCTCCTCCCAACATTCGCAGCTCTGTTTAATGAAGTTAACCCCGGCCCGCTAAAAGCCATGATGGCTCAGTTGGGGCTGCCAGTGGGGCCTGTTTCTTTGCCTTTGAAGGCACCGAATGACACAACCCAGGCGCTCATACTCAAAGCTATTGACGGTCTGCGCGCCGAAGGGATCGTATAGACTATGGCAGGCGGGGCGGGATTTCTGGACTTTGCAGAAGCGCGGGAACAAGCAAAAGCCTTTCTCCCCCGCGCTTTGTTTGAATATATTGATCGAGGAACGGAAGCTGAAACAGCCCTCGTGGCACTTCATGACGGCTTCGCTACGCGCCGCGTTGTTCCAAACGTTCTGCGTCCGGTCTCCGCCCCGGATCTGTCGGCTCAATATCTTGGGAGCACGCATAGCTGTCCGTTTGTGATTGCTCCTACAGCTCTGGCCGGCATGATCCGCTACGACGGTGAAGTTCTCATGGCGCGTGCGGCAAAAGCAGCCGGGCTGCCTTTTGTCGTCGCAACGCAGTCATCGACCAGTATCGAGCAGATTGCCGCGGGTGCGCCCAACAGTGATTTATGGTTCCAGCTCTATGTTTGGCGTGATCGGTCCGAAACCTGGAAACTGCTTGAACGTGCAAAAGCATGTGGAGTTGATACTCTGGTGTTGACCGTCGATACACCAGCATCACCCAAGAAAGTCCACAACCGGCGCAACGGTTTTGGAGTGCCACTACAGTTTTCAGCGACGCTGGCAGTGGATCTGATGCTTCATCCGCATTGGACACTTGGCGTCATGGGGCGATATCTGTTGCGGCAGGGTTTTCCTTCCTATGCGCACTATCCGGGTGATGTTGCCAAAGCTGTAACAGATTCCATCCGCGATCCGCGTTTCGCTCTCGACACAGTGCTTGATCGAGACTTCGTCAAGGAGCTTCGCCAACGATGGCCGCACAAACTTCTGGTTAAAGGGGTTTTGTCTGCAACTGACGCAATCGAGATATTCGATCTGGGTTGTGATGGCGTTGTGGTGTCGGCGCATGGGGGCCGCAATCTCGATAGTGCTGTTTTGCCAATAGATGTGCTGCCAAGGATACGGGATGCTGTTGGGACCCACAAAACGCTTCTGGCAGATAGTGGCGTAAGGCGCGGTTCAGATGCAGCAAAGCTGCTGGCCGCGGGGGCTGATGGCGTGTTTCTCGGGCGCGCACCACTCTATGGCCTGGGAGCAGGGGGAGCCGATGGCGTCGTGGATATGATTGAGCAGTTAAGGGACGAACTCCGCTTGTTTCTCGGCTTTGCAGGTGCCCAGAATGTCGCTGCGCTCCGTCAATCCGAATGGATCGGCTGATCGTCACTTTTTCGAAAATACGCTGTTTGAATTCATAGGTAATAAAATGTTGTCCAAGTCCAGCTCCAATGAAGCTTTCCTGAACGACCTTCGTCAGGCAGTTGGTAGCCAATACGTACTGACGGATGGTCACGAAAAAGAGCCTTTCCTGACAGACTGGCGTGGCTATAAAACCGGACAGGCAATTGCGGTTGTTCTACCCGCAACGACTGAACAGGTTGCGACGGTCATGCGGATAGCGAACGAGCACAGCAGCATGGTCGTTCCACAAGGTGGCAACACAGGATTGTGTCAGGGCGCAGTGCCCCTCGGGCGGGAGCGTACCATTGTTTTGGGTCTGCGCCGACTGGATGCGGTGCGCGAAATCGACAAAGCGTCGAATGTAATTGTGGTTGAAGCCGGATTAACGCTGACTGCGGCTCATGACGCCGCAGCCACGGTCGATCGTCGCATTCCGTTGCATCTTGGCAGCGAAGGCAGCGCACAGATCGGTGGCCTTGCATCGACCAATGCCGGGGGAACCAGCGCTCTTCGCTATGGTCCCATTCGTGAGCTGCTTTGTGGCATCGAAGTTGTCCTGCCGGACGGTCGCATATTGAGCGATTTGAAAGCATTACGTAAAAACAACACGGGTTATGACTTAAAGAACCTTTTTATTGGTGCCGAAGGCACGTTGGGAATTATCACAGCGGCGGCTTTGCGTTTGCAGCCCATGCTACGGTCATCTGGGCATGCCTGGATTGCTTTACCAAATCTGGATACTGCGGTGACCATCCTGATGGGTTTGCAGGATCGCTTTGACACTGCAGTACAAGCTGCTGAGTTGTTGTCCGGTAATCAGGTTGATCTGGTTATGCAACATATTCCGCGCTCTCGGCATCCGCTTGAAAGCCGTCCAGAATGGTCATTGCTGGTCGAACTTGGTAGTACAGATGCTTCGGCAGAACTTCATGTGGCTCTTGAAGAATGGCTGGCAGAGCAATTTGAGGCAGGATTGGTTGAAGACGCCTTCATTGCTCAAAGCGAAGCGCATGCTGCTGATATCTGGCATTTGAGGCATTCAGTATCAGAAGCCAACAAACTTCACGGGCATAGTTTGTCGCATGATATTGCCGTGCGTCCAGCCCTCGTACCAAAGATGATCGAACGTGCTACGGACGCAGTTCATGCAATTTATCCCGAAGCAACGATCCTGATTGTGTCTCATATCGGAGATGGAAATATCCACTTCATCGCGCATTTCACCCATGATGAATGGGCCGGATTTGCTGACCCCGCAGAAGTAACATCCGATGTTATGAAACACGTTCATGACGTTGTTGACGAACTTGGCGGTACGTTTTCTGCGGAGCACGGTATTGGACGCAAATTGGTCACAGAACTTGCTACGCGTTCGGACCCGGTTCGTATGGAGCTGATGCGATCATTTCGTCGTGTGTTGGATCCGAGCGGCCGAATGAATCCGGGCAGTGTCTTCGCAGAATAATGCGGATGCCGCGAGAGGTGTGAATGGTTTCGAAGGCGCGCCTTTAGCGTGAGAGCCTGTTTTCATCATCAATCAAGGTGAGGCGGGAAGGGGACGATGAACCCCACCGCCATAGAACGAGATTGAGATCATCCTGGCTGGCGCCCTTTGCAAAACTACGAACCAGCAAGCCGCTGTAACCATCTGCGATCAAACGTCTTGCAAAAATCTGCGTTGCGGCTTCGCCTTTCAATCGCATTTGCTCCCGCCAGCCATCATGCCCAAGCATTGCAGCGTCCAGTCCCATTGCCTTTAATGCAATATCATCCCTGCAATCGAATATGGTTTCGATCTCCGCATCATAAGATACGATTGTCGTTGGTTGCAGGTTACCGGCCTGGTTTGCTTCGCGAAGTGCCGTCATGATGCTCAGAGACGCGTAAATCGCGGGAACGCCTTTGGGATTGAAGCGTCCGCCATAAATCTCGGCCCCCCGCCCGGAAAGAGGTTCCCGGGCAAAGACGGGATTCAAAGCACGATAAAGTTTATCTCGATAGCTGATTGACACGGTTAGGCATAAACCCCGGCGTCGATCGCATCAATATAATCGAGCACTGCGCTGGCTCGGCCATTGAGCACCAGTTGCATTGCAGTCTGACCCGAAAAGCCAGCCAGCGGTTCTGAACGATACCAGGCATAAGCCATAAGAGCTGAGCCAAAACGCGGTTCGACCTTGTTCAAAATCTCGACCATCTCGCGTAGCCGCTTTTGCGTTTTGTCAGATTGCACGCGATCCTTGCGCTGTACTGCGTCACGTCCCAATCCTGCGGAACGGGCGACTTCATCGCTCGTTGTACGCAGCGCATCAGCGATTTTCCGCGGTGCGAACAGACCGTTATCTGAATATTGTGTGAGACCCATGATATTGCCTTCATATCCGTGAAGCCATTAATTATGACGTAATATATCGTCATTCTAAGTGGCATTCAAGGGGCGCAGATCCTAATTTAGCTCGCGATCAATATCGCGTCTCAAAACGATTGCGGTTGTGAGATCTTCCACAATGTCATGTCCTGCTATCAAGTCACGTACCCTGTTAAGACCGTCGATTGAACCGGTCTCCAGTTCGACGATCAGATCAAGCTGCCCGCTGACCGATGATACGCGACGCACCTCCGGGTGACGTGCCAATATATCCAGCAGATCATGTGCTGGGGTCCGCCGCAGATTGATCAAAAACGCCGCACGAATAACATTTGCGTCGATTTCGCCGATATCCGCACGGTATCCTCTTATGACTCCGCTGCGCTCAAGATTTGTGACGCGTTCACTCGTGGCACTACGCGACAACCCAATACGCCCCGCCAGCGTTTTCAGCGCAATACGCGCCTCTTTCGACAGGATTGCCAGTATTTCACGATCTTTCGCATCAAGTTCGCGCATCTTTACCCTATTCACATGGCCGGACATATGTCGGTCTATTCCGACAAAGTGCCGGTTATCCCGACAGGATACTTGATGCCCGAAAATCCTTTGCATGCCAAGCTGCGGGTAAGAAATGTAACCTGGAAAAATACTGACTATGACCGATCTCTCCCATCCCGCTCCCCAGTTTTCAGCCATTGATGCCGAAAGGCTTGCCAAGGAAGTTTTTGGCGTAAGCGCAAGCGCATCTGAGCTTGATAGTGAGCGCGATTGTAATTTCCGCCTGAAAACTGGAACGGAATCCGACTGGATTCTAAAGATCGTCAACGCCAGCGAGCCGAAAGTCGAGAGCGAATTCCAGACGGCTCTGCTGCATCACCTGTCCAATGCGAAATCCGAATTGGCGGTACCGCATCTCAAACCAAGTCTTGCGGGTGATGTACTTGCTTCAACCGTTGCTGGCGGTGGAGAAAAACATGCACTGCGCCTGGTTGGCTGGCTACCGGGAACACCGCTTGCACAGGTTACCAGAACATTTGACTTGATGCGTAATCTCGGCCGTTCATTGGGCGAGCTTGATCATGCTTTACAAGGCTTCATTCATCCGGGCGCGCTCCGCGATCTGGATTGGGATCTCCGTTATGCAGGCCGAGCGCGTACACGCCTGCATTTCATAGGCGATGCTGGCAAAAGAGCATTGCTTGATCGTTTCATCACTCGCTTTGAAACCCTTGTTGAGCCCAAACTTGCGGGTTTGCGCGCGCAGGTCATTCATAATGATGCGAATGACTGGAATGTTCTGGTCGACAACACAGACCATGAAAAGATTGCAGGCCTTATCGACTTTGGTGATGCCGTTCACACTGTGCTGATCGCGGAAGTGGCTATAGCCTGTGCGTATTCGGCGCTGGACACGGACGATCCAATTGGTGCCGCCGCGGCACTCGCATCGGGTTTTCATGAAAAATACCCGCTCAAGGCAGAAGAAATAGATCTTCTGTTCGACCTGGTTGCCATGCGGCTTGTGACAAGCGTTACGATTTCTGCCTCGCGTCGCGAAAAGACGGACGATAATCCCTATCTTGCCATTAGCGAAGCGCCAGCGTGGCGTCTCTTGGAGAAGATGGATGCAATGAACCCACGCTTTGCGACAGCCATTTTGCGCAAAGCTTGCGGGTTTGATGCCATAGATGGCGCAGGCGCTATCCGCAAATGGATATCTGACAATGCCAGGACATTTGCTCCAATTGTGCGTCCCGCGCCGGCGACCATGACCAAAGCGATTGTCCCTTATGGCGACGCATCCCATTTTATGACAGTCGCATCCGCTGAACAGCGCGCAACAGACGCCACGCAATGGTGGGACGACTTCTGTGCCCGGAATAACGTTGATCTTGGCATTGGTTCCTGGGGCGAGAAGCGAACTGTCTATACCGATAAGGCTTTTGAATCGCGCTTCATTGATGGACAGCGCCGCATCCATCACCTCGGTGTGGATTTGTTCATGCCAGCCGGTACCCCGCTTTACACACCACTGGCGGCAACCGTCATAAGCGTTGAAATCGAACACGAACCGCTTGGATATGGCGGTCTGGTCAAGCTGGAACACCGCCCTGAAGGCTGTCCGCCATTCGTGACGCTTTGGGGGCATATGGCGCATGAGGCACTGGAACGTCTGAAGCCTGGTCAGGAGCTGCAGGCTGGTGATCTCGTCGGTCATATGGGCGGTATTCATGAGAATGGCGGATGGACGCCGCATCTGCATTTCGAAATGACGGCAGACGTCAATCTCACAGCAACCGAGATTCTGGGTGTGGGCGAAGCCGCATATCTGGACGTGTGGGCGGATTTATTCCCGGATGTGGCTGAACTGGCAGGTATTCCACCAGAAACCTTCCATCAGGATGGTCGCACACGGGCGGAAATTATCGAAAAACGCAAAGAAATCCTGCTGCCCAACCTGTCTATTTCCTATTCCGAACCGATAAAATTTGTACGCGGAGAAGGCACCTGGCTTATCGACAATTACGGACGGGCGTATCTCGATTGTTTTAACAATGTTTGTCACATCGGCCACGCTCATCCCGAGGTGGTTGAAGCCATCGCACGGCAAGCAGCATTGTTGAACACCAACACACGCTATCTGCACGATAATATCGTTGAATATGCCGACCGGCTTACCGCGACATTACCAGAAGGCCTAACCGTTGCATCATTTGCTTGCTCAGGCAGCGAGGCAAATAGCCTGGCGTTGCGAATGGCTCGCAATCACACCGGTCGCGATGAAGCGATCGTGCTTGACTGGGCTTATCATGGGACAACGCAGGAACTCATCGATCTCAGCCCTTATAAGTATAAGCGCAAAGGTGGCAAGGGTCGCCCTGCGCATGTCTTTGAAGGCATCATCCCTGACAGCTATCATGCTCCGGAAGATTGGCCTGTTGAAGAGCACGCCAAGCGCTTTGCCAGCAATATTGCCGAGCATATCGACACGATGCGCAGTCAGGGTCGCGCACCTGCATATTTCCTGGCTGAATCCATTCCGAGTGTTGCTGGCCAGGTATTTCTGCCGGAAGGCTATCTCAAAGAAGTCTACGCTATGGTTCGTGCGGCGGGCGGCATATGTATCGCCGATGAAGTGCAGGTCGGCTTTGGTCGCGTAGGCAGCCACTGGTGGGCATTCGAATTGCAGGATGTTGTCCCTGACATCGTCACCATGGGCAAACCCATTGGTAACGGTCATCCAATGTCTGCGGTTGTCACAACGCGGGAAGTGGCAGACAGCTTTAACAATGGCATGGAATATTTCAATACCTTCGGCGGCAATCCGGTTTCCTGTGCCGCAGGCCTCGCAGTGCTCAATGTGATCGAAAGAGATGGCCTGCGTAAGAATGCGCTTGATGTCGGTAACTACCTTATTGCTGGCTTTCGCGAAATGCAGACGCGTTTTGACATTATCGGTGATGTTCGGGGTGAAGGTTTATTCCTGGGGATCGAACTGGTTACAGATCGTAAGACGAAAGCACCCGCAACTGCTCTGGCAAAACGTATCAATGATGGCGCAAGACAACGCGGTATTCTGATGGGTACAGAAGGGCCACATGATAATGTACTGAAGATGCGTCCATCGATGGTTTTCAGTCGCGAGAATGCCGATCATCTGCTCAGCGTCCTGAACGATAGCTTTGTGGCTGCTTTGCGGTAAGAACAACCGAAAGGCTTGATCTAAAGGCCGTATTCTCGCTGGGCAATCCGGACGAGGATACGGCCTTTTTTTTTCGCTTACTCACTTTCATCGTTCACTCAGGAAGTGACTTGAGCTCCGATAATCGTCGTCAAAGCGTTCATACGAGACGCCGACAATATGCCGGTAGATTCCGGCAATGTGTCGGGCGCGCAGACATATTGCAGGATGCTTGCGAACTGAGCCTGTGCCAAGCTTCTAAATGAAGGTTAGTGGCAAACCATAACCCTAAAACAAAAAGACAAATCCAGAGGAAACGGAAAGTCATGAGTTCCAAATTGAAGAGCCTCATTGCAATCGCAGCTGTTGCGATTGCTGCAAGTTTTTCGAACGTGCCAGCGCAAGCTGACGAGCTGGAAAAGCTCAAAGAAACGGGTGAGATGCGCATTGCGATGAGCGGTCAGTATCCACCGTTCAGCTTCACAAACGAGAAAAACGAAGTGGTTGGTTTTGACGCATCGATTGGCGCCGAAATTGCGGACCGCATGGGCATGAAGCCAAAGATCGTTACCACGCCGTTCGATGGTATTATTGCGGGTCTTCTCGCAAAGAAATATGATGCAGTTGTTGCATCCATGACGATCACACCAGAGCGTGAAAAGGCCGTAGACTTTGTCGGCCCTTACTACCACGCAGGCCGTACAATCGTTGTAAAAGACAGCTCATCCATTCAGAAACTAGAAGAACTGAACGGCAAGACCGTTGGTGTCACGATGGGTGACGCGCATGAAAAATGGGCAAAAGCGCAGGGCGATTTGACGGTTCGCACCTACAAGGGCTTGCCAGAAATGCTGATCGATCTGGAAGCAGGTCGTATTGATGCGCTTGTCATGGATAGCATCCCGGTCATGATTGCTGTGAAGGAAACAGGCCAGAAGGTTCGTATTCTGGATACACCAAATATCGAAGGTGGTCGCGTTGCCCTCGGTATTGCAATCCGTAAAAACAATCCGGAACTGAAAGCTGCAATGCAGAAGACCCTCGACGATATGCTCGCTGATGGTGGTTACGAAAAGATCTCGATGCAGTGGATCGGTAGCGACATTCGCTAATCGAGTTTAAATCCGGCCCGGTTTTTCCGGGCCGGTTCATATGACTTTCCGGAGTATCTTTATGGATCTTGCGTTAATGCAGCGCGTCCTCCCATTCTTCCTGGAGGCTGCATGGGTCACTGTGCAGATTTCTGTGCTTGCTCTTCTGCTGGGATTCGTCGTTGCAGGCCTGTTGGTGATCGGTCGCCTCTCAAACATTGCGATCTTGCGTTTTTTGTCTGGGGCATATGTCAGCGTATTTCGTGGTACACCCTGTCTGGTGCAATTGTTCGTCCTGTACTTCGGTGGCCCCCAGATAGGCTTGGAACTGGAACCGTATTCAGCAGGCGTCATCGGTCTGGGGTTGAACATCGGCGCTTACATGGCTGAGTCCATTCGTGGTGCGATTGCCAGTGTGGACCGCGGACAAACGGAGGCCGCTCGCTCAATAGGTTTCGATCGTGAAAGAACGTTACGTTTGATCATTCTGCCGCAAGCTGCGCGTCTCATGATCCGGCCACTGGGTGTCAATGCCGTTGCACTCGTCAAAGGGTCGGCACTGGTTTCAACAATTTCGGTCGTGGAACTGACTTATACAGCGCAGCGCTTTATCAGCTCTACATACAAGCCCTTCGAGATTTTTGCAGTCGCTGCTGTGCTTTACATGATCATTGTTTATGTCGTCGTCATGATTGTCGATCTGCTCGACAAGCGCTTTGCGCCGCGTTGAGGGAGGACAGATTATGCCAACACTCGATTTCAGTATCGTTGTTCCTTATTACGACCTCCTGTTGGTTGGACTTTGGTGGACCTTTGTTTTAGCCGTTGCATCCAGTGTTCTCAGCTTTGCCTTCGGTATTCTGTTCGCTCTGATTGTGCTTTACGCGCCATCCATACTTGCATATCCGGTGCGCTTCTTCATGTGGCTTTTCATGGGAACGCCCTTGTTGTTGCAGCTCTACCTCATCTATTACGGGCTTGTGCAAATCGGTATCGATATACCGGCACTTTTTGCGGGCATTATAGGTCTGAGCCTGCATTTCGCGGTCTACAATGCGGATGTCATTCGTGCGGGTATTGTTTCTGTCGATCCCGGACAGACAGAAGGTGCACGATCCATCGGTTTAAGCCGGGGACAGGCGCTACGTTATGTGATCGTACCACAGGCAATCCGGAGCACTATTCCTCCCATCGGAAACAACATGATTGTCTTGCTCAAGGACACGTCGCTTGTCTCGATTATCGGGATTGCCGAGCTGGTCAATAGCGCGCAGATCGCTATCAGCGAAACCTATAGTCCTTTTGAATTTTATCTTACTGCAGCTGCACTCTACTATCTGGTGAACCTCGTTATGGAGGCAGGGCTGCGACATATTGAAAGAAAAGTGGAGGTCACGCGATGAGCACGCTGAAGCCAATGGTTGAAGTTAAAGGTGCCCGCAAAGCCTATGGCGCACTGGAGGTTCTAAAAGGCATCGATCTTTCTGTATCCCGCGGACAGATCATTGCAATCATAGGTCCCAGCGGCTCAGGAAAGAGTACGCTTCTGCGCTCGATCAACCATCTTGAGACCCTGAATGGCGGCGAAGTCTGGCTTGACGGTATGCAAGTCAATCAGCCGCTCAAAGGGCAGGCCTTTGAAAAGCATATAAACTCCGTGCGTCAGCAAATGGGTATGGTGTTCCAGCATTTTAATCTGTTTCCACATTTGACTGTTCTTGAGAACATTACGCTCGGTCCGATTAAATTGAAGAACATGAGTAAGCCGCAAGCGCGTGAGCTGGCACTGGAGCTGCTTGCCAAAGTTGGATTGGCTAATAAGGCGGATGTCTATCCGTCGCGTCTGTCGGGTGGGCAAAAACAGCGTGTTGCTATTGCGCGCGCGTTGGCCATGCAGCCCAAGGTGATGCTGTTTGATGAAGCAACATCGGCACTTGACCCGGAACTGGTTGATGAGGTCAATCTCGTCATGAAACAGCTTGCTGCAGAGCACATGACAATGCTGATCGTCACGCACGAAATGCGTTTTGCTGGTGAAGTTGCAGACAAGATCCTGTTTATGGATGGTGGGGTGGTCGTTGAAGAGGGTGCCCCCGATGAACTCCTGCGTAATCCTCAGCAGGAGCGAACGCGTACATTCCTGAAAAACTATCTGGCAGGCTAAATCTTTAACTCCACCAGACACCGTGAGATAATCAGGCTCCGAAGTGCGGATCAAAAACCGGCGCTTCGGGGCTTATTGCTTTATGACGGTCTCATTTGTTGCGATGCAACACGGTTGCATTGCGAGCTTGCTCTGATTTTATTCTGCGTGCTGCAGTATGACAGAGGGTCGCGGTTATTTTGATCAGCTCGCTGCAAGGGTGAAAACTGCATGAAACCAGAAAACTGAAGGCCGACCGAGGTGCAACCCGGCCGGCCTTCATACTCGTTCTATTTGTCTATTTAAGCTGCAAGTGCCTCGTCAGCTGTCGTTGGCACTTCAGAAATGGTCTTAAGAACCTGAGAGGCGATCTGGTAAGGGCAGCCCTGTGAGTTAGGGCGGCGATCTTCCAGATAGCCTTTATAACCATTCTGCACAAATGAATGTGGTACACGGATCGACGCTCCGCGATCAGCAATACCATAGGAGAACTTGTTCCAAGGTGCCGTTTCGTGCTTGCCGGTCAGGCGCATATGGTTGTCAGGACCATAGACGTCGATATGATCCTGCAAGTTTTTGTCAAACTGAGCCATCAGAGCTTCGAAATAGGCTTTTCCGCCCACTTCGCGCATGAATTTGGTCGAGAAGTTGCAATGCATTCCCGAGCCATTCCAGTCGGTGTCGCCGAGCGGTTTGCAGTGGAACTCGATATCGATAGAATACTGTTCGCAAAGACGCAGAAGGAGGTAACGGGCGATCCAGATCTGGTCTGCAGCGCTCCTTGAGCCTTTACCGAAAACCTGGAATTCCCACTGGCCCTTGGCCACTTCAGCATTAATGCCTTCGTGATTGATCCCTGCAGCAAGGCAGAGGTCAAGATGCTCTTCTACAATCTTGCGCGCGATCGAGCCGACGTTTTTGTAGCCGACGCCGGTATAATAAGGGCCCTGTGGTGCTGGGAAGCCTTGTTCCGGGAAACCAAGTGGGCGACCGTTTTCGTAGAAGAAATATTCCTGCTCAAAACCGAACCATGCGTCTTCATCTTCAAGAACAGTCGCACGGCTGTTCGACGGATGAGGCGTCACGCCATCAGGCATCATGACTTCGCACATAACAAGCGCGCCGTTAGTGCGCGCCGGATCAGGATAAATTGCAACAGGCTTCAATACGCAATCCGAGCTGCGGCCTTCCGCCTGCATCGTGGAAGAACCATCAAAGCCCCAGTTAGGAAGCTGATCAAGGGTTGGAAATGTTTCGAATTCCTTGATCTGGGTTTTACCACGCAGGTTCGGGGTAGGGGTGTAGCCGTCCAACCAGATATATTCGAGCTTATATTTTGTCATCGCCTAGTCTCTTTTGTTCTGCGTATTAAACCAATTCCCAACATTGCGGCCTATTTGTCGTAGGCCCGGCAATGCGTTTGATTTAATAGAAGCAAGTGTCATGCCAGATGGAGAAAACGCGAGATAAGGCGTGCTTCAATGGCGATAAATGAACCAAAGGCGGGCTTAGGTTCAGATGATTGCGGTTGGGAGGTGCTGGGGATTGCGCTAAGCGCAATCCAGAGGTTCAATACCTAGCAATTCATTGCTCATAAAATAGGCAAATGGATAAAAACGCGTCATCATATACGCTTAGATTATTTGCATAGAAAACTAAGGCGCCCAGGTCTTTAACACTTTTCGCAAAGTGGACAGGCTCTGATAGCCTGCTTCCAGCCCTGCAAGGGCCAACGGCACGCCTTCTGCCCGACGCCGCATGACGTGCGAGACCCTTAATCGCTGCCGCCATTCGACGAAACTCATACCTGTTTCGTGGCGGAATTTGCGCGTCATTGTGCGACGGCTCATGCCGACTTTATCAGCCCAGTCGTCAATGGTGAGGTCGTTACCGGGATTATCGAGCAAATCCCGGCAGAGCCTGCGTAGTTGCTTTTCGGAAGGCAACGGGACCGTATAAGGCTGTTGATCGGCATTGCGAATTTCATCAAGGATCAGCGCCGAAAGATGTTGTCCTCTGCCGGTTTCATCGTAGAGCACTGGTTCATTTGCCAGCGCCTGTATACTTGCATCAAGTAGCGCTGAAACTTTCAGAATCCGTGTGGGTTCCCAAACATCGCGTAAAACGCTTTCTTCCAGATAGACAGAATGCATTTTTGTTTCGCCGAAGGTTTGAACCGCATGCGGCAGGTCAGGTGCGATGAGAATAGCGTAACCGCTGGGGAGCATAAATGCGCCTTCTTCAGTCATTGCGGTCATATAGCCGCTATTGCCATAAAGAAGCTGTCCACGTCGGTGACTGTGCCAGCCGAAATTCATACTAACCGTATATTCACGACGCATCACAGCCAGAGGCCGTTTGATGTCCTGATAATCAATTGCATGTTTCGGTCGCATTCAGTGTTCCATTTGGCCCAATTTGACTAAAAAAGTCATATTTGATGGAGATTGCAGAATTTTGACCCGATTGCAACCGAGTTTGGCCTGACTCAACAAGTGATGATGAATATATTCTGCTTCGCAACGCATTGATATGCTGGCGTAATTTAGAATTATTCTGAATTCTACGATTACGCAACATCAAATTTGATAGTTAAAGCCTGCGGTCGTTATCGTCAGCGGGACACATCTCGTTTACTTGCTAAACGACCAGGAGAGCCGAATTGAATACGAGTAGCATCGCTGCCCGCGAAACAAACTTTAACATCAAGACAGTGTGTTTCGGTGCACACACCCTTTTCAAAGCGGCGCTAATGGCGGGCGTTGCTGCCATTACCGTATCCAAGCCAACTCTTGCTCAGGAAGCGGGCGTCATCCAGCTGCAAACTATTGAGGTTCAGGCAACTGGAGGTAAGGGTCCACGCACGCCTGTTAAGGGATACATTGCCGATTATAGCCGTGCTGCTACCAAGAGCGACATTGCCATTCGCGAAGCTCCGCAATCAATCTCTGTCGTAACCCGCGATAATATGAATGACAGGGCGGTTCAGTCTGTCAGTGAAGCAATGCTGTACAGTGCCAATGTTAACGCTCAGCGTTATGGTGCTGATGTCCGTTCTGATTATTTTACAGTTCGCGGCTTTCCTGCAGATCTATATCTCGATGGCTTGCGCATTCCTCAGATTGCGAGCCAGTCGGGCGGTTATTCCGGTTTTGTTGTGGAACCCTATTCGCTGGAAAGCGTGGAGATTCTCCGTGGCCCAAGTTCCGCTCTGTTCGGCCAGAGCAACGTTGGCGGCATCGTCAATATGGTCAGTAAACAACCGCAGGCTGAAGCGGCCCATGAGATCTATTTGCGTGGCGGAAGCTTTGGCCGCAAGGAACTGGGCTTCGACACCACTGGGTCGATCAACAATGATCCGCGATTTACCTATCGCCTTAACGGTATATTCCGCGACAGCGATACCTCTTATGATTTTGGCAAAAACAACCGTTTTGCCATCAATCCTAGCTTCGCGTGGCGCCCTGATGCTGACACGAGCCTGATCGTATCAGGCGGCTATCTCAAAGACGATATGGGTCAGGCTGGCGTTATCATTCCAGCTTACGGAAGTGTCCTGCCGAGCCCGTCAGGGCAGAGCATATCACGTGATTTCTCGGATGGTGATCCACGCAACGCCGTCTATAAAAAGGAAATTGGCTACGTAGGATATGCGTTTGAACATCGCTTCAACGACACCTTCACGCTGCGTCAGAATTTCCGCTATTCGCACATGAAAACCGATTATCGCAATCTGTTTACAGGCGTTTTGCCGACGAATGGATGGAATGGCCACACCATTCCGCGCACCAATTATCTCGCGCAGCCAGAACTTGATGCAATTGCATTCGACACGCAGTTGGAATCCCGTTTCGATACCGGTCCGTTGTCTCATACCTTGCTTTTTGGCGTAGATCAGCAGTGGCAGCGGTTGGACAACTACACGGCTTCTGCGAGTGGCCCTTCTCAAGATCTTTTCAACCCGACTTACGACAAATCTATTGCCAGGCTTTCGCCCACGACGCGCCTCCTGCAAAAGCAGTATCAGACCGGCATCTATGTGCAGGATCAGATCGAAGCAGGTAATCTGCGCGTAACGCTTGGTGGGCGTAAGGATTTTGCCCGCATCGATTCCGAGCAGACGACACTTTCCACCGGCCGCACCGTGGATTACGATCAAAATCCGAATAAGTTCACCGGGCGCGTCGGTGTGGCTTATGTCTTCGATTCAGGGTTTGTGCCTTATGCGCTCTACTCGACATCTTTCTTGCCAACGCTAACGCTTGCAGACACACCTTTAAAGCCGACAACTGGCACGTTGAAGGAAGTGGGTCTGAAATATGCACCCGAAGGCGAAGATTATTCGGTAACGCTCTCTGCATTTGAAGCCGAACAGCAGAATGTCGTCAATCGTATCTCCGGCGTTTATTATCAGACCGATGAAGTCCGTGTTCGCGGTGTAGAACTCGAAGGAACGGCACGCTTGTGGAGCCGCTTGAATGTGACTGGGGGATTGAGCTTCCAGGACCCGGAAGTCAGCGAAAGCCAGAATCCGGCTCAAATCGGCAAGCTGCCTTATACGGTTCCAAAGAACCAGCAGTCGTTGTTCCTGAGCTATGATGTGCCTTTGCCAGACAGCATGAATGGCAATCTGGTTGTCGGTGGCGGTGTACGCCGCATCGGTAAGACGGCGGGCGATACACTCAACACCTTCTACGTCCCGTCTTATACTCTTGTTGACGCGTTCCTGCGTTACGACCTTGGTAACTATCGCTTACAGGTCAATGCATATAATCTTGGCGACAAGAAATATGTGGCAGGATGTAATTCAACAAGCCAATGCTATTTTGGCCAGGGCAGATCCGTTGTCGCAACGACGAGTGTTCGATGGTAGCAGCGTTTTCACGGCGCGAGATTTTGGTGGGAGCGGCTTTGGCCGCTCTCACGCGCGTTGTTGGTGCACAAACACCACCTAGAATTGTTACCCTCGAATGGGCCGAGACAGAGATGGTTCTGTCGCTGGGGCTTATTCCATCGGGAGTGGCCGATCTTGCTGGCTATCGCCAGTGGGTAGGCATTGAGAATGAAAAGCTTGCTGACGCCGTTGACGTGGGTGGCCGTCAGCAACCAAGCCTTGAGGCGCTCATGCGCTTAAAGCCTGATCTTATCGTTACGTCTGCGCTGCGCCACGGTGCGATTGCTTCTCGACTGAAAGAAATCGCCCCAACCATTTTACTGGATGAAGGCTCTGACACAGCAGATTTTTATGAAGCGACCAGGCTCAGTCTTTTAAATGTTGCAGAAGCCATCGGCCATGAAGCTACCGGACTGGCCGAATGGCAGTCATTTGAGGAGCAGCTTGTTGCTGTTCAAAAGGAAAACCGCAACTCCGTGAATGTGATTGTTGCACAGCCATTGCCTGGAGTTGCCCGGCTCCGTATTTTCACATCCAATTCTCTGATCATGAGGACGCTTGCAAATGCTGGGTTCTCAAGAGGAATTGATCGTGGCACTCAATCCTTTGGCTTTACGACGTTTGGGTTGGAAGAGTTGGCAACACTGAGCGCCGATACGAAGCTCTTGATGCTCGATGAGACAGTGCCGATTGAGCTAAGCCAAAGTGCCATCTGGCCTGTTTTGCCGATGGTCGCTTCCCGACAAGTCTACACTATCGGCCGTAATATCTGGCCTTTCGGGTCCACGCGATCAATGTTGCGACTTGTGGAAAAAACAACGAGCGCCTTAGCAATCTGATTTGATCTTGTTCCGACTTACTGAGCGATATCATCGCTCTAAACTGATTGTTTGCGCATCAACATGATGAACAACGGCGTGCCAATAAAGGCCGTCACTATTCCCGCTGGAATTTCGTATGGCGCGATCACAGATCGTCCTATCATATCTGCCAATACGGTGAGGATTGCGCCTATCAGCGCTGTAACTGGCAGGAGATGGCGATAACGCGCACCGCAGCAAAGGCGCGCGGCATGTGGCGCTATCAACCCAACAAATCCTATAGCGCCGACAGCAGCCACAGCGCCTGCGACAGATAGGGCCGCTATCAGCATCACCCACATCCGCGTCGAGAACGGTTCAACCCCGAGAGATTGTGCGCCGTCATGACCAAGTGCAAGTATGTCGAGCCGCTGTGCAAACGCCATTGCTGCTACAAGAAGGATGAGCCACGGCGCGAGTGCTTCAACGTCGTGCCAGCTACGGCCGTGCGTTGAGCCAGCCAGCCAGGACAGGGCTTCCGCAACCTGTAGCTTGGCTTCAATAACGACAATCGTGCTAAACGCAGAAAGACTGGCTGCAATTGCAAGGCCGGTCAATGCAATGCTTACCGGCGACAAACGAAGCCCGAGCACGGATATCAAGATAACGACGCTACCTGCACCCGCGGCTGCGAACAAAGCAAAGAGCGGGCTCCCTGGAACAAAACCTATAAGGAGCGCAAGGAGACTTGCGAGCGCCGCCCCTTGAGCAAGTCCGAGGGTTTCAGGTCCCGATAATGGGTTGCGCGTAACTGCCTGAAGCAACAGACCTGCGACTGCCAACAATGCGCCGGCACCCATCGCTATGAAAACGCGAGGCATTCGCAGTGCGTAGACCGTATTCCAGTCTAGTTGCCTGCCTGCGATGCCATCACCAAAGGTGACCCCCACAAAAGCAGATAGGCATAAGAGCAACAAGAGGGTGACATAGAGTGGCAGCTTTCGCGCGAATAACACTTTCCCCAGCAAAATATTGGCGCGTGTGCTCGTTTCGCTTTTTACCTTTCGAAGGATAAAAATCAAAACAGGCGCAGCAAGACACGCAGCGAGAATTCCAGTTGGTATTACCCTGCCGTCACGGCTCAAAAATTGAGCGATAACGTCGGCAACTAACAATGCCACCGCGCCCCAAAGACATGCTGTGGGCAACAGAACACGATGTTTGATCAAACCGCTAGCGCGTAAAAAATTGGGGACGGCGAGGCCGATAAAGCCGATAGGCCCAGCGATGGAAACAGCCGCCCCAGACAATATAACCGTAATCAGCAGCCCAACAATGGCTGTGGTTTTTCCAAGACCAAGGCTCGATGCAATATCACTGCCAAGAGCCATGATATCAAATTGTCTGCCAAGCATGATCAGAAGCAAAATGCCCGCAAAAACTATTGGAGCGAGCGGCGCGATCTTATTCCATCCTGTCTGATCCAAAATCCCGGAAGACCAGAGAATAATCCCGGATGCCCGATCATCGGCAGTCAGAATAATTGCTGAGGATATAGCTGAAAATGCAAGCGAGACGGCCACTCCTGCCAACGCGAGCCTGACGGTTTGTGCGCGCAATCCACCACCGACCGACAAGCAAACCAATCCGCCAATTGCACCGCCCAGGATGGTTGCTGCAAAACTTGGAAAAGCAAAAGGCAACAGGAGGCTCGATATGACGAGGGCAAGTTGTGCGCCGCTGGTAACAGCTAGAATATCTGGTGCGGCGAGTGGATTTCGCAGAATTGTCTGCATGACGGTGCCGGCTGCGGCGAGTGCTGCACCGACAAATATGGCCGCCAGTGCTCGTGGAAGGCGAATGGTTTCGATGACAATCTGCGCAACAGATTGCGGTCTGAAGGGAGCCTGTAATACGTCTTGCATTGTGACGTTGGCGCTGCCGACAATAAGCTCTGCGAATGTGAGAAAGAGCAGCGAAATAAGTCCAAGAAAGATCAGGCTCGCAGGAAGTGCGAAAGAACCAGATCTCAAAGTTGGGGCTGAATTCACGCTCAATTTTTTGACTGCTCGTCGTCAGGATCGACCCAGCGCGGCAGGCAGAAGGGGATCGGCAAAACCGGATGTTGCGTTATATCGATATCGAAATCAAATGCCTCTTTGAGGTGTAGTTTTGTGAAAACCGTTCCCGGCTCACCTGATGCCATGACACGACCTTTGCGCATCAGGATTACATGATCTGCAAGTTCAATCACCTGATTGAGATCATGGAGCACCGCAACGATGGTCAGTTGTCGTTCGCGATTAAGCGTCTTCAACAGCGTCAGGAGTTCGGATTGATGACGAATGTCCAGAAAGTTTGTTGGTTCATCCAGAAAGAGAACAGACGGATTTTGCGCGAGCGCGAGAGCGACCCAGGCCCGTTGTCGTTCCCCACCTGAAAGCGATGAAACATGTCGGTGACGCAAGTCCTGTAAACCGACCTGAGCTATCGCGCCCGCAATAAGTTCCCGATCTTCCGGCCCCAGCCGTGAAAACAAACGACGGTGCGGATGCCGACCATTTTCAACCAGCTCCTCGACAGTCAATCCAGCTGGAACTTCAGGCATCTGACCCAGCACTGCAATCTTTCGGGCAAGATCAACCCGCCGTAAATGGCTGATATCCGTTCCTTCAAAGAAAACAGTGCCTTGTGAGGGTGTTTGTAGGCGCGCCATGCTACGCAGCAGGGTGCTTTTTCCCGAACCATTGGCCCCGCATATAACGGTAATTTTCCCCGGCGCGACCGATACGCTGACTGTAGCTAATGCCGGCGTACCTTCATAAATGACGGAGAGGTCAGCGACACGAATGATTGCATCTTCCATTGTGCTTCTAATCTTCCCGATGCCTGTTATATGCGCTTTGGGGTATCACAAACGCCCGTCTTGGGAATAATCAAAACAACTGCAGCAGGCAAGGGCGATAGCAACCTTTATGGTATTGTCGAGCGCATCCGGTTTCGGCCGATTGGCAGCATCATTGGCCGACCTGATGTGGGGTCGATGATAATGCGGCTTTCAAGATTGAAAACCTCCTGAACATTCTGTTCGGTCAACACCGTTTCAGGAGTACCCTCGATATGAAGACACCCGTCAGCCATAGCAACAAGATGGTCGGCATATCTTGCGGCCAGATTGAGATCATGCAGCACCATTACAATAGTTGTCCCACGCGCCCGATTAAGGTCTGTAAGCAGATCCAGAACTTCAATCTGGTGACTGATATCGAGGAACGTCGTCGGCTCGTCGAGCAACAAAATGTCTGTCTGTTGCGCTAGTGCCATCGCAATCCAGACGCGTTGCTTTTGACCGCCCGACAGCTCATCGACCGGCTTTTCGGCAAGCTCAGCAGTTTTTGTTGCCGATAGAGCCGCCGCTACTGCTTCGTTATCTTCATGTGTCCATCGAGAGAAAATGCCCTGATAGGGATGCCTTCCCCGACTCACCAGATCAGCAACCGTGATGCCTTCGGGCGCGACAGGTGATTGAGGAAGCAACCCCAAAGACCGAGCGAGGGCGCGGGAAGGAATTTTATGAATTGACTTGCCGTCCAACAGCACGTTTCCCCGATGAGGGGTAAGAAGCCGTGACATGCTGCGCAAAAGGGTCGACTTTCCACATGCGTTGGAACCGACGATGACAGTTATTTTTCCGGCAGGGACGTCCAGATCAAGTCCTTCAAGTATTAGTGTATCGCCATAGCCGGACGATAGTTGGCTGACTTTGAGCGTGTGATTTGTCACAGCGAGCCTCCGGTTCGATTGACGCGAACAATGAGATAGATGAGATAAGGCGCACCTAGCGCCCCGGTGACGACCCCAACAGGGTAACGCCCCGGCAACATGAACTGACCGATGTAGTCACCAGCCAGAACGAGAATTGCTCCGATCAATGCTGCAGGCACAAGCAATGATCCGTTATTGCGCAACACTCGTGAAGCGATAGGGCCTGACAGAAACGCGACAAAGGATATAGGCCCCGCAACTGCCGTCGCAAATGAGATCATTCCGACAGCAGCTATGACGACAATTATGCGCGTTTGAGCAACTTTTGTTCCCAGTGCAGATGCGGTATCGTCACCCAGACGCAGGGACTCCAGATCACGTGTCCGGCTCAACAGCAGACCGCCAAAAATGATGAGAGCGAAAAACAGCGGTGTAACCTGATCCAATCTGGCCCCGTTAACACTGCCAGTCAGCCACCGCATTGCTTCCTGAAGGTTCCATGCCGGAGCACTGGAAAGGATGTAGGCAATAAAGCTCTCCAGCATCGCCGAAACGCCGATCCCGACCAAAATCAGACGCGTTCCGGCAACGCCGTTTCGAGAAGATAAAGCATAGACCAGCAAAGCAACTCCCAACCCGCTAACGACCGCAAAAATTGAGACGGCTGGGCCACTCATAGACAGAACAACAATCGCAAAGACAGCTGCCGCACTTGCGCCCGAGCTAATTCCGATAATATCGGGGCTGGCCAAAGGATTACGCAACATGGTCTGAAACGCTACGCCGCCCAAACCGAAACTCAAACCGGCCAAGACCGACAATATTGCTCGTGGTAGTCGTAGTTGCCCGACCGTAAAGTTGGCACCAGGAACGGTTTCCCCCAACAGAACACGCATCACATCGCCTGGCGGCGTGAAAGATTGTCCTAACGTGAGCGTTAAGGCAAAAAAAGCCACCAAAACGGTGGTCAGAGCGGCAATCAGTAGCAAGCGATTGCGATGACTGCGCTTGCGACCACGCGTTAGTTCTTCAATCAGCGGGGAGTACAAGATCACAACTCCCGCACGCGTTGACGTCTGACGATCCAGATGAAGAACGGAGCTCCAATGAAAGCTGTGATGATACCAACGTCGATTTCTGCAGGTCTGGCAATAAGACGCCCGACTATGTCCGAAGATAACAGGAGACATGCTCCGCTAATCGCAGAGAAGGGAAGGAGCCAGCGATGATCCACACCAACCAGAAGGCGACAGAGATGAGGAACAATTAATCCAACGAAGCCGATTGGCCCGCATATCGCAGTCGTAGCGCCGCAAAGAAAGATCGCACCAACGGCCGTAAATAGTCGCGTAATCGTGACATTCTCGCCAAGACCAGCCGCGAGTTCGTCTCCCAGTGCCAATGAATTGAGCTTTCTTGCCGACAGCAAACTGATGGCAAACCCCGCAAGCAGGAAGGGTAATACATAGGAAATGCGGTCGAAGGTGGCGCCGCCAACGCCGCCGATCTGCCAAGAGCGTATTCCGCCTGCCAGATCGGCTCGAGGCAATATTATAGCGATTACAAGTGAGGAAGCAGCAACGGAAGTTGCAGCGCCCGCGAGAGCGAGTTTAAGTGGTGTCGCGCCACCGCGGCCTAGAGAGCCAATGGTGTAGACAAAGACGGCAGCTGAAGCCGCACCACCGATTGCGACCCAGATATAGACGTGTGCGGAAGCAATGTTGAACCAGGCGATAGCGATGACTATTGCAAGCGATGCTCCCATATTGACGCCAAGAATGCCGGGGTCTGCAAGCGGATTACGCGTGATGCCTTGCATGACGCCCCCCGCAAGTCCGAGCGCCGCACCTGCTAACAGCGCAAGCAAAGTTCGAGGTATTCGCGTCGCTACAGCAGCCTGCCCGATGGTGTCGTCATGGCCGCCGAGAGCAGATAGAATTTCTGTCCACGACACATCCCTTGTGCCGAGCGCGACAGAAAGAAAACAAGCAACGATAAGAACGATCACGAGAATCAGAAGCCACAGCGATCGGATACTATTAGAGGAACGTGGATAAACAGGCGTATCCGATCGATTAAGTCTGCCGGAAATCATTTGGTCTTTTCCGCAGCATTCGCCAGAAGAGAAACATAGTCCTTCAGTACCCAGGAAATTGAGAGCGGTGTCGGATTTGCTGCGGTACCCAGTGGATCTCTGCCCAACATCACAACTGCATCGTTGGTAACGACGGGCAATTTGGAGAGAAGGGGGTTGGCACGCATCGCTGAGAAGAGCTGGGCACCCCCATATGTTACAACGATATCCACATCATCGAACAAATCAATACGCTCAGCGCTAATCGAGCCGGAAAACTGACCCGGCTTGGATGCCTCAACAACGCTTTCCGGTGATACAAGGCCTAAGTCCTGAAAGAATTTCACTCTGGTGTCATTCGTCGTGTAAAAATTGATTGTGCTAAGATCAGTCGCATCAAGATGTGTCACAAACATAGCCGTTTTACCCTTGAGATGCGGGTATCTGTTGACTGTTTGTGTGATGTCAGCGTCGATTTTCCTGATAAGCGCATCGCCTTCCTCAGACATGCCCATTCCAGCACTGTTGAGATGAATCATCTCGCGCCAGTCGGTTGACCAGGCTGCCTGAGGATAGGCGACAACCGGAGCGATTTGGCTCAGGGTTTCATAATCCGATTGGCTTAAACCAGAATATGCTGCCAGAATGACATCCGGATTGGTTGCAGCCACAGCTTCGAAGTCGATCCCATCGCCTTCGTCAAAGAGCACGGGTTTATCTGCACCGAGTTGCTCCAGTCGCTCAGCAACCCACGGCAGCAGACCATCCCCATCATCGTCGCCGAAATTGGCCGCGGCCATTCCGACGGGTACGACGCCAAGCGCGAGGGGCACTTCGTGGTTCGCCCACGCTACCGTTGCAATACGCCGTGGCTGCTTTTCAATGATGGTTGTGCCAAAAGCATGTTTTATAACAATTGGATAGGTTTGATGTTCATTCGCAACAGCTGCCCCCATTCGCCCTGCGAACAGACAAATTACGGCCAATATGAACAAAGAACGGATAAAGCGTGACATGGGTGTACTCCCATCATTTAAAAGTTGCCACTCACTTTCAGGTTAACAGAAAGCCGTCAAGGGCGGTGGTTAAACCATGTCAATTTTGCGGCGAAATAACCGTGGTTTTTTACAATAATGCCGATTTCTACAATACTGGACAATCAATCTCAAGTTAGTGGCGAGTTCAGAAAATTGCGATACAAACGGGCATGCACTCTAGAATGCAGCCATTCATAAGATCTGGACCGGGACGTATCCAAAAATGACCTCTCAACATTCCAAAAAGACTGGGAATGTTGGCCGATTGTAACTGAAAAAGAGATTCCGGGACTAGACAATGGACATCAACACCACTCCTGTTAGCAATCGACAAGCTGAGATGTGCGCGCGGAAAACAGTTCTTTTAAGCTGCTCTGCATTGGTGATGTTCATGCCAACGCTTTCCTTCGCACAGCAGACGGATGTTTCTGCAGCGCCAGTGGTGCTTCAAACAATCACCGTCGATGGTAAGGCTGGAGAGGATGACGATAGGAACTCTATTGTCGCAACAAAAATCACGAGCGGTAGCAAGATGCCTACCGATATCCTTGATACTCCGGCGTCCGTATCAGTAATCACCGCTAAGGAAATTCAGCAACGCGGCGCTCAGAATGTGGAACAGATCCTGCAATATACAGCAGGTGTTTCAACCGATTTCTATGGCTCGGACGACAGATTTGATTTCTTCAAAATTCGTGGTTTTGATGCCACCACCTATCGTGATGGCCTTCCTCTGGGGCGTCCGTTTGGCGGTATTCGCGAGGAACCTTACGCGTTTGAACGTGTCGAGGTATTGAAGGGCGGCAATTCCACGGTATTTGGCGTGTCGGATCCGGGCGGATCAGTCAACTACGTCACCAAGCGTCCAAGGAGTGAGCGTTTCGGAGAGGCCTATGTGACGGGCGGCTCATTCAGCCATAAGGAAATCGGGTTTGATTTCGGCGATAATCTGACATCGGATGATACGTTGTCTTATCGACTGACGGGCAAATTCAGAGATGCCGATGCCGAATATGATTATTCACGTGATGATGAGAAGTTCATCATGGGAGGTCTGACCTGGCGTCCGGATGACGCCACCAATTTGACGATCGTCTTTGATCATCTGCATAAGAACGGTGTTCCCGGGAGCGGTGGACACCCGGTTGGCACTGATTTTAAAAGAAGCCGCTTCTTCGGTGAGCCCGATTATAATTATCGGGGCACTGATCGAAACACGGTCAGTGCGATGTTCGACCATGATTTCGGAAATGGCTTTAGCGTGAGCGTCAATGGGCGTTACAGCAAGCAGAATACCGATTTCGGTTATGCCTATATTTCCTCTACCCCGAATGATGGATCAACGCTTGCCGGGCGTTCGTTCTTCGGCAATGAAGCATCAGGTGAAAACTTCATCGGTGATGCCAATGTGCAATACGAAACCGATTTTGCAAACGTCAAAAGTCGCACGATGCTCGGGTTTCAGTATAATAATTATACTGGCAACAACGCGACCTGGTGGGGTAGTGCGCCAAGCATTGACTGGGCAAACCCGGTCTATACCGGAGCGCCCGTTAACGTGCCCCTTCTAAGTAATATCGGAAGCAAGCAGAAGACAAAGGCAATCTACTTGCAGCAGGATTTCACCATTGCTGAGCAGTGGATTGCAACCGTTGGTCTGCGCAATGACTGGCTTGATCTGAAGCAAACAAACAATTTGAACAACAGTACCACTGAAGCGGACTTCAACGAGTTCACAAGTCGCTTTGGTCTGACTTACAAAGTCACTGACGAATGGGCAGTTTATGCGAGTTATGCCGAGTCAGTCGCGCCACCAGCTATCGGAGTTGATCCGGAACGTGGTGATCAGTACGAGGTTGGAGTCAAATACAGACCAGACGCTTTCCCGGCCTTGTTCAGCCTCGCAGTTTATAACCTCACCAAGAATAACATCTCAGTAACTGATCCAATTACGGCTCAACCAAGTACGATTGGCGAGGTGCGGGTTCGCGGTATTGATCTTGAAGCTAAAGCCGAACTCACAAATAATCTTAGTCTTACTGCAGCATATTCCTATCTGGATCCGGAAATTGTCGAGAACGGCGGGGATGGAACCGAAGGCAATCGACCACAATTTGTATCTCAGCATCTCGCCTCACTTTGGGCAAATTATACCTTGCCCGGCAGCGGTAAAATTGGCGATATGACGTTTGGTCTGGGTGGTCGGTATACGGGAGCCTATTATTTCACGGCCGCGAACACATCAGGTGCGGGTGGTAATGTCGTCTTCGACGCTGCTTTCAGTTACGAATTCCTGGACAATTCCACGCTGGAAGTGAACGTCAGCAATCTGTTTGACAAAAAGTATGTCGCGTATGGTGGCTTCGGTGCCGATTTCTATAATCCGGGCCGCGAAATCACAGCAACTCTGCGTCGTACCTGGTAAAATAAATCGCCACAGGCCGGTAATCCGGGCTGTGGCGTTACTATTTGCGATGGTTATTGCCTGTTTTGCTGCAATCGACGCCATGCCGCCGGTGTTTCACCAACGATCTGTCTGAACGTCTTGGTCAAGTGAGCCTGATCGGTAAAGCCAAGCTGAGCGGCGACACCTGCAACTGTCGCATCGCCCAGGCATAGCAATTTCTGAGCGCGATCAATGCGTTTCGTAAGCTGCCATTGGAGTGGGGTTTGACCTGTTGTTTGTTTGAAGACATTCGCAAACCAACTCTCCGATAACCCAACGGTCGCAGCCATCTCGGAAACACTAAGACGGCCATCATTGGAAACACCAATGCGGGCGTTGAGCTTGTTCATCTGTGCCTGAGTGAGCCGACCATTGCCCTGCTTGTCTTCAATCCGAGCTGTAACCAGCAAGCGGGCCAGAATGGTACCAATCAGATTCTCAACATAAAGCGAATGCTGAGTGGGATTGGATACCTCCTCTTCAAGAAGTCGCGCGAGGGTGTCAAGCGATCCTATATCTTGTAACTCAACAGGGCTGCGCACCGTTGTCATAGCGAGCGACATGCCCAGTGACGGACGCAGGTACTTGAGCAAGCGATCCTGATGGAAGTGCAAATTTAAATGAGAGAAACGATGCGTCGCAATTGTATTCGTCCAAAGGGGAACGCCTGCGGGAATGTAGATTGCTCGCGTCATGGGACGCTGGTGCAGAGACTGCCATCCGTCTTTGTTTGATATCCTGATTTTGGATGAAACATCCTGAAAAAAAATCATGATCCGGGGGTCGTGAGATAAAAAGTAGCCTGAGGCACCCGAGGGGCTTTCCGCTTCCCAATAGACGCTCACCATTCCATCCAAAACACGCCATTTTACCGGCGCGGTGACACGAATGCCGTCGGCGTTCCAAATCATAGAGTGCCAGAAGCTCAACGTTTTGACCGTCCCAATAAAAATCGTCTTTCGGCTTTACCGAACGAACACATTAAAGATGAGTAATTTTATCACCTTAATGCCGAGTGGCAAGTCGTGAATGCATGATTGGAACAAAGTGAGTTTCTTCATGTTTCAAGTTGCATATCACTTCTTGTGTCTTCGTAGTTCTTGTGCAAGCATTTGGGCAGAGGAGGACGGTCATGGTGTCGACACTGTCGCACATCAAAGAGATTGAGCGTGTCGCTATGGGCGGCGCTTCCGATCGTGATCGTCCTGTTATCCAATCCTGGCTGCGATGCCTCAACGAATACCAGCTCAACCCTGCCCAGACGCAGGAAGCCTATATCGTGCCGGATACTCTGCTAAGGGAGCATCGCGAGCAGTCAGAAGAACTCATACGCATTGGACGAACCGGCCTCGAAGCCCTTTTCAGGCAAGTGGCGGATCAAAGCTACGTGTTATTGCTCTCGGATGCGAGAGGAGTCACGGTCGAATTTATGGGCGACCCGACCTTCGATAATCAACTTCGAAAAGCTGGGCTTTATCTTGGATCGGAATGGTCTGAGGTCCGGGCGGGGACTTGTGCAGTAGGCGCCTGCATGGTGTCGGGAAAGCCCGTCATCATTCACCAAGATGACCACTTCGATGCATGCCATATCGGCCTGACCTGCACCGCAGCTCCGATTTTTGACACTTTTGGTGATTTGTCGGCAGTTCTTGATATCTCGCAACTGCGCTCGCCGACTGCAAAGGCAAGCCAGCAACTCGCACTTCATCTGGTCGCTTCTACCGCGCGGCGTATCGAGCTCGCCAATCTGATGACCAGAGCGCACGAGGACTGGGTATTGCGATTGGCGAAATTGCCAGATTTTCTCGATGTCGATCCTGATGCTGCAATTACGATCAATGGAAATGGTTTGATCACGGGTATGACGCATGGAGGCTTTGGTGTCGTCGCGCGCGGGATGAACCTCAACAATGTTGCCACCAAAGACTTTATTGGTCAGTCGATTTCTGATGTCTTTGATATCGACATAGATCAGCTGCCAACTCTTATGCGGGGGCGTCCGAACGGCGAACGTCTGGTTCGTGCGCGCAATGGTCTGGCATTATTTGCAAGCGCCATTGCTCCCGTCAGTAGTTTCAGAGCGTCGCCGGTCACCGCATCGGTGAGGTTACCGTCGGCGCTGCGCCATTTGAGTTTCGGTGACCCTGTCATGGAAGCTCTTCAGGCCCGGGCCGCAAAATTGGCAGATCGTAATCTGCCTATCCTCATCAAAGGTGAAACGGGCAGTGGCAAGGAATATCTGGCCCGCGCCATTCATGATAGTAGTGCGAAGCCCGGTCCCTTCATTGCGGTAAATTGCGCTGCAATTCCAGAGCAACTGATTGAATCCGAGCTGTTTGGTTATGTACCCGGTGCCTTTACTGGTGCGATGCAAAAGGGAAAAATCGGCCTTATTGAAGCTGCCAACGGCGGCACACTGTTTCTGGACGAGATCGGGGATATGCCGTTAACCCTTCAAAGTCGTCTGCTGCGTGTTCTTTCTGAAAACGAAATACAGCCTGTTGGGGCGCTCAAAGCGAAGCCAGTCAAATTCCGGCTTTTGTCGGCGTCTCATCGTGATCTTGCCGTATTGGTTGCTGAAGGCGGGTTTCGTGAAGATCTGCTCTATCGGCTTAATGCCGCGACACTGGTTCTGCCGCCGTTGCGCCAAAGGCAGGATTTTGACGGTATAGTTGATCATCTTCTGCGCCGTATTGGCGACGAGGAAGATGAGACAATCACGATTGATCGCATCGCACGAAAGGCCCTGGCGGCCTATAACTGGCCCGGAAATCTCCGGGAATTGGATAATACGTTACGTGTCTCGGCAGCGGTTGCAACAGAGGCATCAATCACGGTCGACTGTCTGCCTGATCATTTTCAGGCTGATAGTCCGGCCTCAAATTTTCGAAGTCATGCGGACACCTTGCGCAGCCAGCTTGATGAATGCGGCAATAATATTTCCGCGTTAGCGCGAAAACTCGGTGTCAATCGTTCAACGATACACCGCCGTTTGAAACACACCCACTGAGAATGCAACAGTTGCAACATGTGTTGCACAACAACTGTTGCACCATTCACTCGATGGGTATCGGGAATCACATAAAATAAATAATAATCAATCGCTTAGATATTGATCCGCATTTGGCATGCAGCTTGCTCCTCTCATTTGACGATGCAAATGGAGGAGTTATGTATGCGTGCATTGCGCTTTTATGCTGCCAAAGATCTGCGTGTTGAAAACGTGCCACCACCAGCCGATCCCGATTCCAATCTTGAACCAGACCAAGTGCTGATTGAAAATCGCTACTGTGGGATATGCGGGACTGATCTGCACGAATACGCTTATGGACCAATTTTTATTCCGACCGAACCGCATCCCTTTACCAAGGCAACAGCTCCCCAGATCCTGGGACATGAATTTGGCGGCGTGGTCAAATCTGTGGGGACTAATGTAACGCATGTAAAAGTTGGCGATCGTGTATCGGTGCAGCCGCTCATCATGCCTCGCGCTGGGGACTATTTTGCCGATCGTGGTCTTTATCATCTGAGTACCAGTCTGGCATTGGCCGGTCTTTCCTGGCACTCGGGTGGCATGGCAGAACTCGCATTGTTGAACGGCTACAATGTACAGCTGATCCCGGACGATCTGAGCGACGAAGAAGCAGCGCTTATTGAGCCAACCGCGGTGGCAGTATATGCCTGTGATCGTGGTGGCGTTACGGCTGGTAACAGCGTTCTTGTCACTGGTGCTGGGCCGATTGGTATTTTGACCGCAATGGCGGCGCGGGCCGCAGGGGCGTCGCAAGTATTCCTTTCGGACCTCAATGATATACGTTTGCAGCTGGCACGTGAAAAACTCGGTGATGTTCGCACCATCAATCCGAAATCGGAAAATGTCGGTGAGGTGGTTCGAGCAGAAACGGAAGGCAATGTCGGTTGTGACGTTGCTATTGAATGCGTTGGTAATGAGCACGCATTGAAGAATTGTACCGATGCTGTCCGTAAACAGGGTGTGGTCGTGCAGACGGGCTTACATCCCCATGAGAACCCCCTCAACTGGTTTGATGTCACATTCAAGGACATTGATATTCGAGGTTCGTGGGCTTATCCCACCCATTATTGGCCGCGTGTAGCTCGTCTGATTGCAAGCGGTCAGATACCCGCAAGCAAGATCGTGACCAAAACAATTGCGTTGGAGGATGCAGTTGTTGAAGGCTTTGACCGGTTGCTTGATCCAGCTGGCACCCAGCTCAAAATCCTGATCGATCTGAAAAGATAACATCACTTCACTGTCGGGCTTGGGAGAGCCTGACATCAACTTCCATGGGAGGAATTATAATGCTTGAGAAAACACCAACAGTGCGGGTTCAGACCTTTCTCGATAAGTTCGGCGCATCACTTGAAGCTGGGCGGATCGATGAGGCCGTTTCGATGTTTGCTGATGATTGTTACTGGCGCGATCTGATTGCTTTTACATGGAATATTAAGACCGTCGAGGGGCATGATGAAGTGCGTGATATGCTGCAATCACAGCTGCAGTTCGTCAAACCAACCAAGTGGCTCGTGGCCCCCGGCGAAGCCGCAACGGATGCCGATGGCGTTGCGGAAAGCTGGATAACTTTCGAGACTGATGTTGCACGCGGATATGGTCTTATTCGCTTGAAGGGTGGCAAGATATGGACCCTTCTAACGGTTATGTCGGAGTTGAAAGGACATGAGGAAAAATCCGGCTTTACCCGACCGCTTGGGGCGAAGCACGGTCAAGACCTTGGTGCCAAGACATGGAAGGAAGAGCGCGAAGAGGAAGCTCGAACGCTTGGCTATGAGACGCAGCCCTATGTATTAGTTATAGGCGGCGGCCAGGGTGGTATCGCGCTCGGCGCACGCCTGCGTCAGCTCGGAGTGCCGACAATTATCGTTGAGCGCAACGAACGTCCGGGCGATTCATGGCGCAAGCGCTACAAGTCGCTCTGTCTGCATGACCCGGTCTGGTACGATCATTTGCCTTATATTGATTTCCCGAAAAATTGGCCGGTTTTCGCGCCAAAGGACAAGATCGGCGATTGGTTGGAATTCTACACCAAAGTCATGGAACTGAACTACTGGACACGCTCCACAGTCAAATCTGCAAAATGGAACGAAACGGAAAAGGAATGGTCTGTTGTCATTGATCGCGACGGCGAGATGGTCATTCTGCGCCCAAAGCAACTCGTCTTCGCAACTGGCATGTCAGGCAAGCCCAATATTCCAAGCGTGAAAGGCCAGGACCGCTTTAAGGGTGAGCAACAGCATTCATCACGTCATCCGGGCCCGGATGGTTACAAGGGTAAAAATGTTGTTGTCATTGGCTCCAACAATTCAGCTCATGATATCTGCGCCGCACTTTGTGAGGCGGGCGTTGATGTAACTATGGTTCAAAGATCATCAACCCATATCGTTCGGTCAGAACCGCTGATGAAACATGGACTCGGCGCGCTTTATTCTGAAGAAGCTCTGCAAAACGGTGTCACTACGGCCAAGGCTGATCTGATATTCGCTTCACTTCCATATCGTATCATGAATGAGTTCCAGAAACCCATCTATGATAAGATCCGTGAGCTTGATGCTGATTTCTATGCGGCGCTCGAAAAGGCTGGTTTTCAACTGGATTTCGGTTCTGATGGATCGGGGCTTTTCCTCAAATATCTGCGGCGCGGGTCCGGTTATTACATTGATATTGGTGCCTCTCAATTGATCATCGACGGTAAAATCAAGCTCGCCTCGGGACAGATCGAGGAAATCACAGAGACGTCCGTCAGGCTGGCCAATGGCACTGAATTGCCTGCCGATCTCATCGTCTATGCAACGGGCTATGGTTCAATGAATGGCTGGGTCGAAGATATCATCGATCAGGAGACAGCGGACAAGGTTGGCAAGGTCTGGGGTCTTGGATCAGAAACCCCCAAGGATCCGGGGCCGTGGGAAGGAGAGCAGCGTAACATGTGGAAACCCACTCAGCAGGAAGCGCTGTGGTTTCACGGAGGCAATCTGCATCAATCCCGTCATTATTCGCAATACCTGTCGCTCCAGCTTAAGGCTCGTATGGAGGGGATAGAGACACCGGTCTATCAATTGCAGACTGTCCATCATAAGAGATAGAGAAGTGACTTCGCGCGTGTTTATTCGAGTGCATCCCGAAAATTGTGAAACGGTTTTCGGGCAAGATGCACTTTAAAACAAGATGTTAGAGCACGCGCGAAGAACTATTCGGTTTGTGGCTCTTCAGATTTAATAAGCAGTTTATCTATGCGCCGACCGTCCAGATCAACAATCTCGAATATCCAGCCATTTTTGCTGAAAGTTTCACCAACGTCGGGAAGGTGTTTCAATTCTTCGAGCACGAAGCCTGCAACTGTATTGTACTCAACATCGTCTTCGATGGGAAAGCGCATGAACTCTGAAAATTCATCAATGGGCATCCAGCCTGAAACCAAATAAGAGCCATCAGCCCGGCGCACGATGGCTTGTTCTTCAATATGATCTTCCTGCATGGCGCCAATGATTGCTTCCATGATGTCGCCAGCCGTGACTACCCCTTCAAAATGGCCGTATTCATCATAAACGAGCACCATATGGGTGGGTGTGCCGCGAATAGCCTCTACGACATCCAGAGCATCGGAAAAATCAGAGACAACTGGTACATCTCTTAGAATTTGACGCAGATTGACGCTACCTTTTAACGAAAGCTGATTAAAGAAATCTCGGGCTTGCAAGACGCCAATTATTTCGTCGGAATTTTCTCCCCGAACGGGGAGGCGGGATCGGCTGGACTTTTGTAGTTGATCACGAATAGCTTCAATATTGTCTTCAATGTCTATCATTTCAACATCGAGACGTGGTGTCATCAGTCCACGCGCAGTGCGATCGGCGAGGCGCATAACACCAGCAATCATTCGAGATTCTTCGGTCTCGATCACTCCGGCATGGTGTGCCTCTGCAAGCACGGTTTTGATTTCTTCATCCGTGACACCGTCACTTGATTTGCCCGATTGGCCAAGTAATTTCAAAACAAGTCGACCAGACGTATCCAAAAGCCACACTAGTGGCGCGGCCAGTTTTGAAAGAACCGCCATGCTGGGTGCCACGCGGCTCGCGATAACTTCTGGTTCACGCAGTGCTATCTGTTTAGGAACCAGCTCGCCTACAATCAAAGACAGATAAGTAATGACGACCACGACAGAACCAACACCAAAGGCGTCAGCGAGTGAGGGGGACACACCCTGAGTAATGAGCCAGCCGGTCAGGCGCGCGCCAAGTGTGGCACCAGAAAATGCCCCTGACAAAATTCCGACCAGAGTAATTCCAATTTGAACGGTCGACAGAAAACGGCCTGGGTTCTCTCCCAGCGCTATGGCCATGCGGGCACCTCGACTGCCCTTATCTGCCAGAACACGCAACCTTGCGGGGCGCGATGAAACTACTGCCAGTTCCGACATAGCAAGTACGCCGTTAAGAATTGTTAGCAGCACGACAGTGATTATTTCAAAATACAAACTTGTTCCTCAAGAATGTCATTATCGCTTTTATCGAAACACGTTAGCAGACAATGTATGGAAAGGCGATAAAGAGGGTGGTTATTCGTATTTCGGCCGATACGCGAACAACCGATCGTCAATACAGCTCATTTCACCTGAATTGAGAACTTGAAAAGCTCTCATTACAACCCAAGGCGTTTACGGAGCTCCGCATTCTCGGCGTGAAGTTTTTCTGCTAAAACCTTACGCAGCCGTTGGTTTTCGGCTTCGAGTTCAACCAAAGCTTTAAGTTCATTACTCGGGTGTGCTGACACGCTCTGAACTTTGGTCTCGAGGCCTTCTTCCAGTTATAGTAAGTCTGTTCGCTGATGCCTACTTTCGCCAATGCCGCCTTAACAGTGGTATCACTGTTTTTCAAATCTTTGGAGAGTGAGACCAGTAATTTGGCTCTCTCCGTGAGGGAGTATTTCTTACGCAATACGTTCTCAGTAGTAGCAGTTGAGGAAGGAGCTTCATTCGCTGCCGAGGTCTTGCGTGCGCGCGCCTTTGACTTGACCTGCTCAACAGTGACAGCGCTATCTTGTGAAGAAATTTCGCTAATTATATGTGTACCTTTAATCGCCATCGATATTCTCTCTGTTAAGTGGCTGATTATGCGCTCTCATCCACCACATCAAAGACTTGGACGGCACGAAGTATCATCTGTTCAAGACGCGCATTTTCCGCCCGTAAATGCTCAACGAGCAGCAATTTCAATCGTCTGTTCTCCACTTCCAATGAATTCAGCTCGGGATCTTGTATCAGGAGCGGAGCATGAGAGTCAGCAATTGGAAGTCGGGTAAGCTGCTTGGCGCGACGCACTTTTCCTGTCGTCGTCTTCGGAGTTGGCAAGGACATCATATCGTCGACCGTCGCTCGCTTTTTAGAGCGCCGGGTTACGACAGTTCTCGCTTTGGCTTGCGGCGGCGATGAAACTGAACTGGATGATGATAAGGGCTGAGTATTCGCAGCTGGAACACTTTCTGCATCATGAAGTTTGACGCCAGCATGTTCTATTTTCAAAGCATCTGCTTTAGTGCCGTTTGCTGTCTTCTGCTTGCGCTGAGATGCTGCATTTTGTTTTACAGATATAGGTTTGATGTCATTCTCAGATAAAGGTTCAACGGCCGTATCGTCTTCAGCAATAGCGCTATCTTGCGAAATGGAGGATTTTTCATCGGTCTGCGTTGGCGAAATCTGGGTCGAATGGGCAGAGTGCGTGATGGGATCTGTCACTGCTTTTTCAAGGTCAACCTGTTCAACGTTCTCAGGCAAAGACAGATCGGTTTCAACTTCACGCGCGATTTCCTTGAGGTTGATATCCCCCCATAACGAATTCCCGCTTTTATGCGAGCGACGGTTTTTATATTCGACTATCAAACGTTTGCCTGGAAATTTCATGCTAAAACTATCGTCCTGATCAGGTTGGTCGACCAACTATGTCTATGAGTAATTTAACGGTGCCCGGTGAAGTACGCAACCTATCTCCGAAATGCTGGTGACCCTGTGAGCAGCAGCGTAATGACAGTCGAATAGAGCACACATACAGCTTTCCAATTGTAAACCAACCTTAAAGTAATGGAATATATTATACTCGTACATATGATAGAGTTTAATTTCATTTCAGGAGATATCGGCATGGCTAACGAGAACCTTACAGCGACAGAAAATCAGGTAACTGAAAAAGTGCAAGATTCGCCTAAAGCTACCAAATCCAAAGCCAAAACACCCAGCAAGCGGGTGAAGGCAAAAGTAGAAAAAACACCGATCATTAAGGCGGAGTCCTCGAAAGTTGTTCGACGCTCACCAGCTGAACGTGCTCGTTTGCTTGCAGCGGTAACAAAGCAAATCCAGAGTGGAAAGACTACAGTGAAGGCCGCTCTTAAAGAAGCGGGCGTCAGTGAACAGACTTACTATAACTGGAAAAATCAGGCCAAGGAAAACACACCGGTTGTCTCTCACCAGAGTGATGAGTTGAAGAATCTTGTTGAACTCGAGGCAGAAAACAAGCGACTTCGCAAAGAACTGGCTGAGAAACTCCGCACAGAAAATGCAGAGCTGCGTAAGCGGCTTGGACTTGTGTAGGCGGAACCATCTTCATCCATTATGTAAGCGCTCGTTGTCATATCAAAACGTTCATACTATGCGCTTTGACAACGAGCGCGTTCACTATCAGGCATCGAGAAATGGGCCACGCGCAAACACTCCAGTGGAGTGCACTTGAACGTTGAAAAGTGAGTTTCACGGCGGAGGTCGTTCTAAAGAAACTGCAGAATGAGCTCATAGTCAGTATGATGAGCACAGATCAATTCCCATGGCCTGGCTTATCGCAGGTGTGAATATTCCATCGTTGTAACTGGCAGTCATGTTCAGCGATCTTGAAATTGATCGCTCACACCGTCGGACCAACGCTATTGTCTCCCGGAGAAGAGCTTCAATAAATAAGGTCGCATCCGGAGTGGATCTGAATGGCGCGCTTGTTATTGTCAAAGCCGATTGATGCCCATGGCCGCATTGCGCCCGATCTCGATCTTCAGGTAGCTTCTGACATTCTGATAGCTGATGATGAAAACAACGATCAAGGCCGCGCCATTGGGTCATGTCTCCCAATTAGTGAAGCGGCGAAGCACCGTGGCCGGTGCATGTGATCCGAACACGCGTAAAAAACCTTTTTGGCACATCGGTTCTGATGGGAACGTACACCCCATCAGAACCTTTGCCGAAATGCCGACTGAATGGCGCAGGAAAAGCATGGCTGATAGAGCAGTTCTGACTTAAGCGGAATTGTCAGAACTGCCCGCATCGCTTCGCGTTTATGGCTCGGGGATTTCACCGGGACGATAATTCGGCAATCGGCCGGCCGGAAGGATTGAGATGAGAGCTAGTCCGGCCATAATTAGGAAGCCGATTTTAAGAGCGAGCAGACGAGATTCCGTATTGATCCGCAATGCTTCAGCTTTCTGCTCGGGCGTTGCAGACGTGGCGTTTATGACGGTCTCCAGTTGGTCGTTGCTGACGAATGTGATGCTGTCTAGATTGACTTCCGACTGTATCTCTATCGGTAAGGTTGGATTCTGAGCCAGCTGTCGCATAACGGCGCTGCTGAGCAGGCCGACGAGCAGGGCTCCCGCGACAGCAGTGCCTATGGCGGCGGCCAGATTGTTTGTGGTTCCGCGCAACGAACCAACGTCTCCGGCAAGCTCCTTAGGGGATGCCGTTACCAGCACATTGAACAGAAGCGTGACCAGCGAACCTTGTCCTATACCGAACAGGATCAGACCGAAAAGAACCGGGACTGAACTCCAGTCATTGCGGACGACGAAAGCAAGCCAGATAAGAGCCACCGCGCAAAGACCAAACCCGAAACGGCCGATTTGCCTTGGTGTGAGCTTCCCATAGGCCCGTACAATCAGCATAGCAGCAAAGAAGACCGTCAGGTTGAACGGAAGCATGGCGACGGCAGTCGCGAGCGGCGAACGTCCCTGGACAATCTGGATGTAAAGTGGAACCGAGAAATTGAGCGCGGCTTCCAGCGCCACGACCGCAAACATGGCGAATACCGCAGCGCGCTCTTGCGGGGAATCCAGAACCTGAAGCGGCAGCAGAGGCGTCCTGTTGTTGGCCTCGCGGCGACGCGTCCATAAAAAGAAGGCCTGTCCCAATATAATGCCGAGAACAATGAGGATCGGCGCAGGGGAGAGCCCCAGAACACTAAAGGGAGCTGTCGAGCGCGCAAGCATGAGCCCCCATCCGTTCAGATTGTTGAACCCGAAACTGATGGAGATTATGGCGGACGCAGCGAGCGCAACCCCGACCAAATCAATCTTCACGTCAGGGCGCCCACGATCTGGTTTCAGGCGAAAGCTTAGAACAAGGACGACTGCGGATACCGCAATGAGAATGCCAAAAACGGGACGCCAGCCAATATAAGTCCCAAGCACGCCACCAATCAAGAAGGCCAGAACGCCAGCACCAGCGCGCGCGGAGCCCAATGCGCCAAGTGCAGTTGCCTGTTGATTGCCATGATAATTTTCCGCTATTAGGGCAACAAGTGCAGGCACGATGACGGCACCTGCTGCCCCGCACAGCGCTTGCGCAGTAATCATGGCCGTCGCATTGGGGCTGAATGTCATCAGTATCTGTGCGAGGCCAAACACGATGACTGCCAGCCGGAAGACCTGCAACGCGCCGAAACGTTGCACGAGCTTGGCGCCTAGCATAACAAAGCCTGCCACGATCATGGAGTAGGCCACGATGCCGGTAGCCACGACCGTTGGTGCAACGCCGAAACTTTCGACCATGCCACCCAGCGCTACCGGCAGGGAGGCGACGTTAAAAGACATGATGGCCTGCCCAAAAGCAATAGCGACCATCGGTATCCATGAACTGTGTTCTTCAGAATGTGAAGCGGGTGTAGAAACTGCCATTGCCGGTATCCCCTCTCGCAATGAGTCAGATCAATGTGTTTGGTCAGGTCCTAGTTTGCAGATGACGACATGAGCAGATCGAGCCCAAGTCGCTGCGACAGAAATTGTGCGGCCAACTGTCCCCTGACGCTGTTTCCGGCTTCGTCGAGCGGAGGGGCGAATGTGCCAAGCCCGCCTTTGCCAGGTGAAACAGTGACAATGCCGCCGCCGATGCCGCTTTTCCCGGGCAGCCCGATCTCGTAAAGCCAGTCTCCAGAAGTCTCGTAAAGTCCGGCAGTAAGCATCACGGCAAGAGCGTAGTGACAGACATCGGGCTTGACGACCTGCTCCTTTGTCAGCGGATTGACGCCGCCATGCGCCAGTGTGGCGCCCATAACTGCAAGGTCTCTGGCGCTGACGTTCAGTGAACATTGCCGCGTGTAAAGCTCTACAGCTTCAACTGGATTGCTATAGATGCGTCCCACGCTCTCCAACATCCAGACGATACTGCGGTTTCGGTAGTTCGTTTCCGAAGCTGAAACGTAGACCTCTTCATTGACGGAAAGATCGCGTCCGGCGAAACGAGACAGGCCTTCTTGAATGAAGCGCCATTTCTCACTCTCAGTATTGCCAGGCACCAGACTTGTGGTGGCAATGGCTCCGGCATTGACCATCGGATTGGTTCGCCCGTCCTTGTCGCGTTCAATGCCAGCGAGTGAATTGAAAGCATAACCTGTCGCATTCACGCCTAACCGTTCGCGAGCGCCAGTTGCACCGATCAGATCGCAGATAAGCGCAAAAATAAATGGCTTAGAAACACTCATAATCGTAAACTCGTGATCGGCATCGCCGACGGCGAATACATGCCCGTCTACGCTGATCACACATATACCGAACAGGTTCTCGGACACCTTTGCCAAGGCGGGATATACTTGTGAATTCTTGCCAAGTGTAACGCTGCCGAACCGCTCATGTGCTTCGGTTACGAGCTTTGTAACACGATCAGGAGGCGGTAATCTGCCCGTGGAGATGAATGTTGCATCAGGGTCGACAAGGGGATTAAGCAATTCCATGCGGTTCCCTTTCCAGACTTTTGAAAGCATAGGCTCGAAAACCAATGCCGACATCTTCCAATTTGATCATAGCTTCTGTTGGTTTACAATAGAATATATTTAAATATAAAATGATCAACCTTGATAGTGATATGACGCGATCTTTGATTTTATTTGCTGTTGACGGAAGACCGTCTGCAAATTCTCGAGGCAAGCTTTAAAACAAGAAGAAATTATTTATTTTGTGAGATTGGCTCTGCGCCGTATCATTGAAACGCTGTGGTGTCAGCCTGCGGGCCGCTGTTGCCGGGTAGTTTTACGTTCCATAAGATAGATTATGCGATTATTATCGATGCACGGGGGTGGGTTCTAGTTTGAAGTGCGACTTGTAAATGATAACAATGAGTTATCCAATGCAAGGAACCTGTCATGCACCGCACCTATTCGCATGTTGATCTGGATGAACGCCGCAAACTCGTAACTAACCGCCATCGTTGTGAGTAAACTCAGGCCACAAAAGTTGCGCTTCAGCATGACCTCACGGCGCGGGTTGATTGGGCGCAACTGACCGCCCTCATCCATCATCTCGATTCAACGCCCCCGCAAGTGGGCCGGATTTAAGGCGCCGGCTGGAAACAGCATAATCAGATACCTTCACAAATGGCATGATGTACTTGGGGTAGCTTCTCCAAAGACTGCAGATAGGCTTGACATTCAGTCGCCCAATGGTCTGATACTTCAGCCAGTTACAGAAAGAGATACCATCCATTTGTTCAAGCATTCGCAACTCGAAACCGTAAAAGCCTGGCTCAATCATCCAGCTCATTCAGCCATGCCATTACACGCACGCATACAACGAGCGATCAGGCAGTTGATTGTCGATGGAGTTCTTAGTCGCGGCAAACCACTCCCCGCTTCGCGGAGCCTTTCGAAGTCCCTTGGGGTATCGCGAGATACAGTAGAAGCCGCTTATGCGCAGCTTCATGCAGAAGGCTTTATCGATCGCCGTGTTGGTAGCGGCAGCTTTGTTGCGCAGATTACAGAATTCTCTCCCGGTCATCGACGCTCAGGGCGCGATATCAAATCCAAAAATCAGCCTCCCGAATTGAGCAGGCGTGGCAATGCAATGTTCCAAAGCGGTGGTGTGCGCGAGATATTGACCCCGCGTCCCTTCGCGCCCGGTATTCCCGACACACGTAATTTTCCACTTGCGCTTTGGGAACGGTTGCAAAGACAAATTCTCAAAGAGATTGGGACGCAAACGCTCCTACACGGAGATCCGCAAGGGGTTGAGCCGCTGCGTCGGGCAATCGCAGATTATATCAATCTCGAACGCGGCGCACGCGCTACTGCCGACCGCGTACTGATACTCACGTCTTCACAACAAGCTCTGACTTTATGCGCCAATGTGTTGCTTGATCCGGGCGAATGCATCTACATAGAAGATCCCGCCTATTATGGAGCCCGCAAGGCATTTGACGTCGCAGGCCTTAATTGTGTGCCCGTTCCGCTAGACCAGCAAGGCCTGAAGACCGAGACGATCCTCAATGATCCTAGCCCCGCACGTGCCGTCTTCCTCACGCCCTCACATCAATTCCCAACGGGTGCTACCTTGGCCTTGGACCGTCGACTTGCATTGATCGAATGGGCCAACCGTAATCGCTGCTGGATAATAGAAGATGACTACGACAGTGAGTTTCATTATGCGGGCAAGCCCACGGCCTGCATGCAGGGCCTCGATCAACGCGGCCGAACCATTTACATAGGCACTTTTACGAAATCGCTCTTTCCGGGATTACGTATAGGCTATGCCGTGTTGCCTCCACAGTTGATCAAGCCAATGACCACGGCACGCACGCTTCTCGATGGTCATACCGCTTCCATTTCGCAGTATACGCTTGCGCGCTTTATAGAAGGCGGACATTTTGGCGCTTATATTCGTATGATGCGCAGCATCTATGCCCAGCGCCTTGAAATGCTGGCCCAGCTGGTTCGTAAATATCTTGCAGGCTTTGTCGAGCCGCGCGTTCCTGTGGGGGGCTTGCAAATGCCTTGTATATTAACCTGCAACATTTCCGAACAAGCAGTTTTAGAAGCTGCTCGCCGCTCCGATATTGAGTTGCTAGGATTGTCAGCACTTTATGCGAAAGATGAGGGCGAAGCTGGATTTCTGCTCGGCTTCGCGGCCTATACGCCCGCAGAACTTGAGATCGCGATCAGGAAGCTTGAAAAGATATTCCAAACACTAAAAAGTAATCAGGCAATTCAGCTTCAGAAATGAACCAAAACCTGTAAGGCATCAGCTATCTCAATCTGCTGCAGGAAAGCCTGCGGCGAGCACACGCCGCAGGCTTTCCATGCATCAAAATACGCGCTCGTAAGTAACCCAGTTGGCTGCCGTTGCAACGTCGTCATAAAGACGACGCGCAGTTACATTGTCCTGTGCAGTCACCCAACTCAGCATCGTCCAATTACGGATATGAGCAATGTCACTAAGCGCCTCGATAAGCAGGCGTCCAACGCCTCGGCCGCGATATGATGGATCGACGAAGAGATCATCGAGAAACCCGGCATCTTGACCCTGCAACGGCCTTGGTTGAGGCCAGTAATGTGCAAAACCTATTACGTTCTCACCCGATTCAGCCACCAGCCCTTCCAATGGATGCGTTGAGTCCTGCAACCAAGCCCATGTACGCTTAAGTATGTCCTCATCCATGGGCACTTTGTAAAAAGCCGCATACCCTCGATAGAGCTTTTTCCAGCTTGTTTCGTCCGTTGGCTCCACTGCCCGAATTTTAATCGCCTCTGAAAATCGGGTATCGATATTGTTGCTTACCGGCTTCGTTCTTTCAGTCATTGGCAAGTCTCCTTTTATTGCGCGGAAATATCTCCACGCATTGACGGAGCGTTTAGCCAATATTGGATGGATAGTTTCCCTCCAATAAAGCCATTAACACCAGACCAATTATATTAATGGCAATGTCTCATGAGACCGCATAATTCTGGTTGCGTCAAACCAAGCGGAGAAGGCGAATTGGTCTGAGCTGGCGACTGCAATTGGATGGTTTCAAACCACCTGCAGAATGATAACAATTCGTGCATTACTTGGCCAAAAGCATCCGATACCTATGGATAAACCTCGAAAAGAGCATGTCTTGAAGAAACTATTTTGTGTGGCACTGGTTGGCGTTTTTTGTTCGTCTGCACCCGTCGCAGCGCTTGCTCAGGACTTGGGGCTTGCTGAACGTCGTGCCATTGCGGCTTATGCGACTGATATCTGGCCGAAATACGAGCTGGAAATTCAGGATCTTGCCGGTTTTCCCATCCCCATCAATCTGGATACCAAAAGTCTGGCATTACCCGGCCTTGCAGGTACATACACCAGCGACGACTATCTGCGTAAGCCGATCATTGATCCGATACTTCAGGCGATTGGAACAATCACAGTAACAGAAATCGGAAGAACGGCTCTCAAAGACGGGCTTAAATCGATCGTCATCCATTATGATGAAACAAGTGCACCCTCAAGCAATTACAAAGATGGCGTCAACATGGAGGATGGTGTTCTGACTATAAACTGGAAACCTTATACCAATGTCGATGATGTTGAACCTCGCGCGCTGGCACTATTAAGTGTAATTGAAGCGGCAATTTAAATATAAACCACGTAAGGTGATCTGAATTGGCGCACACAACCATATCTCTGGCACGCCCTGCATTAACAATTCTGTTGCTCTCATCCGTGACAGCCTTGGCTCAGACCAGTGCCGACCCAGCCTATCTGGAACGGTTAAATGATCACGGTATTGTCGCGTATTGCAGCGAGCAAGGGCTTCTTGAACCCGATTCCGAAGAGTTTTTCCGTGTTGGTACGGTAGAAATTTTTGGCGAAATCGAACCCTCGCCTGAGGCTGACTTGCACGAACAGAAAGGTCGCGACGGCATTTCTTACTTGCAAGGCGACGAACAGTCCCTCGAAGACCTTGCTGCGGCAAACGATGTTGATGTGAAAGCGGTTTGTGAGCGGTATAAATCACAGGTAACGCTTGGCCGGATGATGGCGAAAAATAAGGCCAATCAGTAATTTTTCCTGTTCAGGAAAATTAACTTCTAACCCTTTGAGGCACTACCCCAATGCATAGTAAATCACTCGCCATCTTGCTTGCTTTACCGCTTATCATCACTTCATCTTTGGCACTGGCCGATGATACGCAGCTCCTGTTCAACTCATCGCGCAACCAACTTGGCCTGATAAAATTTTGCGCCACAAAAGGCCATATTTCAAACGAAGTTGTTGATGCTTATGCAAAAATGATAACAATGCTCCCTACACCCGCCGATACGGCACAGGGGGATCAATACGAAAGCGCGGGCGAACAAGGCTATAGCTTCGACGGTGAGAACCGCACGTCAATGCAAGACATTGCCGATGGAACCGGCACATCGGTTGCCGACCATTGCGCTCAATTCGCAGCGCTGACAAATCAGTAAGCTTAAAGCACTGCTTGGTTGGCAATTTTACTTAATTGCCAACCAGCCTGCACGAAGACTAATCAATAAAGATAGTTTTGCGTCTCAACACGAGTTCATGCACGAAAAGCAAAAGCGTGCGATGAACTGCAAAATCACACCATCAGATCGTCCAGCCACCATCAATGTTGTATGCCTGTCCGGTGGTATAGGTTGCGCTGGCGAGATAAACAGCCAGATCAGCGATTTCTTGCGGTTGACCAATTCGCCCAATGGGCTGTCTGGCGATAAAGGCAGCGCGTGCAGATTCGTAGTCGCCTTGCTCACGAAGCCGCTGTTGCAAAGATGGACTTTCAACCGTTCCGGGGCATATCGCATTACAACGGATGCCAGCTGAAACATAATCTGCCGCAACAGATTTTGTCAGACCTATGACTGCTGCCTTTGTCAAACCATAAGCAAAGCGGTTCGGCACACCTTTTACGCTTGAAGCAACAGACGACATGTTGATGATCGTCCCATCCTTACGGGCGAGCATTCCCGGCAGGACCGCGCGTATCGTGCGGATCATTGATCGAATATTGAGATTAATCGCTGCATCAAGGTCTTCATCCCGCATTTCAAGAATAGAGCCACTATGAACACAGCCTGCACAATTAAACAGAACATCGACATTTCCGATCTCGTTTACGAGTGAAGCAATATCGGCTTCATTCAGTACGTTGAGTTTTCGGGTATTTATGTGCTCATAGCTGTCGAGATGCTTGAGCGCGTCCGTATTGATGTCAGTCGCGTATACTGTTGCACCCGCTGCTGCAAATGCAACAGCACTTGCATGCCCTATTCCCTGCGCAGCTGCAGTAATAAGAACAGTCTTTCCGTTGAGATTGCTTGACACGTCGATGTCTCCATCAGTGTTCTATGTGAGAACGAAATATCTCAATAAGTTGTCCTGCCACCGCTGAGATCAAATGTGGCGGCAGTGGTGTATGAGTTTTCTTCGGACAACATCCAGGCAACCATAGAAGCAACTTCGTTCAGTTCAACGAAACGGTCACGTGGGATGCGCACACGCATATAATCGATAAACTCTGGTGTAAGCCCGTCGAGTATGGGGGTCTTGGCAGTCGTCGGCGTGATGCAATTCACCGCAATACCCGTTTTTGCCAGCTCTTTTCCGAGTGATTTCGTCAGGCCAATCACGCCAGCCTTTGCGGCGCTATAGGCGGCCAGATTGGGATTTCCCTCTTTGCCTGCCACAGACGCAATATTGACAATGCGCCCATAATTATTCGCAGCCATCAATGGAATGATCGCACGGCAACAATTGAACGTACCAGTCAGATTAACTGCGATTACTTTGTTCCATTCGTGCTGATCATATTCTACAAGCGGCTTAACTTGGCCTGTAATACCTGCGCTGTTAACCAGGCCATCGACGGTTGAAAATACTTCGCGGGTTCGAGCTGCAGCATTCGCAACACTGTCCTCGTCTGCGACGTCGACACCAAGCGCGATGCAATCATTGGAAAGTTTTCTGGCTGCTTTTTCAGCCTCACCAGCATTCAGATCCCAAATTGCGACGGCAGCCCCTGACTGCACCAGTCGGTCAGCGATCGCATAGCCGATACCTTGCGCGCCACCCGTTATGATGACGCGTCTCCCGATCATATCAATCCGATTCATCGATATCCCCTCACCTTCAGTCACACACTCAGGCGGCAGTTGTGATCTGCTTTTGGACACCTAAGCCCTCAATCTCCACTCTCATCGTGTCGCCGGCCTTCAGGTAACGTGGAGGTTTCATACCCATTCCGACGCCGGGAGGTGTTCCTGTCGTAATGACATCACCAGGCTCCAACTTCATGAATTGAGAAATGTAGGAAACAATGAAAGGCACTTTGAAAATCATCGTGCTGGTTGAACCGTTTTGAACACGCTCGCCATTGACATCGAGCGTCATCGCAAGGGCATCAACGTCAGCAATCTCATCAGGTGTCACCAGCCACGGCCCCAGGGGACCGAATGTCGGGCAGCCCTTGCCTTTCATCCAGTTGCCCCCGCGCTCGAGCTGATACGATCGCTCAGAGACATCGTTGCAAACACAATAACCGGCAATGTAATCGGCAGCTTCATCCTCAGTTACATAGGATGCGGCTTTGCCAATCACGATAGCAAGCTCGACTTCCCAGTCCGTCTTCTGCGATCCACGTGGAATAAGCACAGTATCGTTAGGACCAACAATGCAGGACGGTGCCTTGTTAAACAAAACCGGCTCTGTCGGAACAGTCATTCCACTCTCCGCCGCATGGTCTGCGTAATTGAGACCAACGGCGATGAAATTGCCAACGCCAGTGATGCAGGAACCCAGTCGCGTGCCCTCTGGGACCAGAGGCAAATTCTGAACGTCGATGCCCGCGAGCTTCGTTCCAATTGTAGGAAGCTCCTTGCCGGAAATATCGCTCAGAACAGATGACAGATCGCGAATGGAACCATTGTCATCCACAATCCCCGGCTTTTCAGAACCAGCTTCTCCAAATCTGACCAGTTTCATTTTCTCTCTCCCTTAGATTGATTGCGCCAAAGGTTTGGCACCCCGATTGGCATAGTTTCAGCGAGGACCTGCCTGCCCTCACCCATCCGCCAGACAAAAACACGGTTTCATACGCTTGTCAGAGCAGTCCTCGTTCTGCCAGATTTCGCATGAGATGGGATGCGCCAAAAACCCAGGGAGGACATTCCGTTGAGAGCCTCACCGTGTTGCGCAACGTGCCCAGTTCACTGTTGGATATAGATACAACATCACCAACATGATGGGTGAAGCCCTGTCCGAGCTGTCCCCTATCCTCAGTGGGAGCAAAAAGAGTTCCCATGAACAAAACTAAACCATCGGGATATTGATGATGCGGCCCGATAGTTTGCGCCACCAGATCAAGCGGGTCGCGGCTAATCTCTTTCATTGAGCTATGCCCACAAAGCAAAAAGCCGTCATCGCCTTCAACAGTAAGCGTCAACTCAGCCGTGCGCACATCATCGAGATCATAGGTTTCATCAAATAAGCGCAGCAACGGACCTATTGAACACGAGGCGTTATTGTCCTTCGCCTTGCCTAATAAAAGTGCGGACCGCCCTTCTATGTCGCGAAGGTTCACGTCATTACCCAGCGTTGCCCCTACGATGCGCCCCTGACTGTTGACGGCCAGCACCACTTCCGGTTCGGGGTTGTTCCACTTGGAAGCAGGATGAAGACCTACTTCCGCGCCATGCCCAACAGAGGATAAGACCTGAGCTTTGGAAAACACCTCGGCATCTGGCCCGATACCGACTTCGAGATATTGCGACCACACGCCTTCATCAATCAGAGCCGTCTTAACCTGCTCTGCGGCTGCCGATCCGGCTTTAAGGTCACGTATGCTTTCCCCAATAACAGCGGCAATACGGCCACGAATACGCGCCGCCAGTTCCGGGTTTCCAGCAGCCCTCTCCTCAATCACGCGCTCAATCATAGAACGGGCAAATGTGACCCCACAAGCCTTCACGGATTGAAGATCAATCGGGGCCAACAAATGTACGCGGCCATCAGACCCGCTATTGAGCAGGTTTGATATATCGGCAATTGGTTCGCCCACCGATTGAGCGACATAGGCCGCGGGATCGCCCATTTCGAGAAGGTCGCGCATTGTTGGTACGACAGTGCTGGTGATGTCGATCACTTGTCCGTTGCGTATCACGACAACAGACGGCCCTTGGACATCTTCACGCCAAACACGCCCTACAAACGTTCCGATTTTCAAAAAATCCTGAGCAGACATAGATTTCTCCCAGAGCTAGTTCGGTTTCACGATTTGCGCTGGACAAATTTTGCAAGTCGGCTGACGCCCTCCATGAGGCGAGCCTCATCCGAAACTGCATGACACCAGCGTAGCCACCCATTGCCCTCTGGCCCAAATGCAGATCCCGGCGCCAGGCCAAGTCCGGCCTCAGAAACGAGCCGTTTGGCGGTTTCAACGGAGTCTGACTGTCCCGCAATGCGGAAGAACACATACATAGCTCCGCCAGCTTCCGGGACGTCCACTCCGGGTATATCAAGAAGACCGGATACCAGCCGATTGCGGGTTCGTGCCAGCCGTGCACGAAGGTTTGCAATCTCAGCTTCGCCCTGCTGGAGTGCCACGGTGGCTGCGCGCTGTATCGGTTCAAAAACACAAGAGAAGTTATATTCGATCAACTTCGCCAGATCGTCAGCCATCGTGACAGGAGCCGTTATCCAGCCAGCGCGCCAACCTGTCATAGACCAGGCTTTGGAGAAACTATTGACAGAGATAAGCCGTTCGTCGGCATTCATATGCCGCAGAAAGCTTGGAGCAGAGCGAACCGATGGATCGTAGATCAGGCGCTCATAGACTTCATCGGCAACGACCCAAATCCCAAGCCTTCTGCAATGGGTAGTGATTGCCTCAATTTGCTCATCGGAAATCGTCCATCCTGTTGGATTGTTGGGCGAGTTCACAATCAGCATTTTTGTCTCTGGCGTCAGTGCAGACAACAGACGATCAAGATCAAGCGACCATTTTCCCCCGCTCACATTCAACGAAACGCGTTCGACATGAGCGCCTGAAATGCGCGGAATTTCCGTGATATTAGGCCAAAGTGGCGTGATAGCAACCACCCGATCACCGGGAGAAAGCATCAGTTGCGATACAACTCCAAGGCCTGTAACGCCTGAACCAACCACGCTGATACGATCCGTCTCAATTGTGCGTCCATGAAGGTCGGACATGTATTCGGCAATAGCATTGCGCAAGTAAGGGCGACCGAGATTCTGGGCGTAGAATGTTTCGCCTGCCGAAAGCGACTCTGACGCTGCATCGCGTATGAAAGCAGCCGTCGGCTGGTCTGTCTCGCCGAACCAGAATGGAAGAACATCTTCCCGACCCATGGCACTGTTGGCCACTTCTCTGATTTGTGAGCTGGAAAGAGAGCGGACTGCGCCGCGCGCTTGCGTCGGGAACATTTGTTTCTGCAACATTAGTTGTCCTTTCTTGTATCAGGACAGAAAATACTCAGGCATGGACGATAGAATTCAAAAAGAACCGGGCACGCTCGGTCTGCGGATTATCAAAGAAGGCATCAGGTGCGTTCTGTTCAATGATCTCGCCTTTTTCCATAAAGATGATGCGGTCCGAGATACGGCGCGCAAATGACATTTCATGGGTCACAACCAGCATTGTCACGCCAGTGCGTGCGAGACTCTGGATCACATCCAGCACTTCTCCGACCATCTCGGGGTCCAGTGCCGATGTCGGTTCATCAAACAGCAGCACTTCCGGCTCCATAGCCAATGCGCGTGCGATTGCGACACGCTGCTGTTGTCCACCGGACAACTGATCTGGATACTTATTGACGTGCTCACTCAAACCTACGCGTTGCAGGAGCTGGTGCGCCTTTTCTTCAGCTTCCGCCCAACTGCGACCACGCACCCGAACAGGCGCAATTGCGACATTGCGCAAAGCTGTCATATGCGGAAACAGATTGAACTGCTGAAAGACCATTCCGACTTCGGCGCGAACTTTTACGAGTTCTTTGCCTTCCCGAACCGGAACACCATCAACGATAATCTTGCCGGATGTAAACGTCTCAAGAAGGTTGATGCATCGGATAAGCGTTGATTTGCCGGAACCGGATGAACCGATAATGCCAACAACCTCACCTCGCCGTACAGAGAGGTTAACATTCTTCAATGCATGGAATTTGCCGTAGTATTTTTCCAAAGCGGAGATCTCGATCAGTGTCTCAGAGCTCTGCTTGTTCGGATTTTCGTTACTCATGATGTTCTTCCTCCCGCGCAACCACTATCGACGCTTTTTCTGCCGCTTTTCCAGCATGCTGACGACGCGGACCAGAGGGATCAGCATCAACAGGTAGAGTATGGCAGCGCCAACGAGGGGTGAGGGATTAGCGTAGTAAGCTTGCGCCTGTGTTGCCTGTTTCAGCAAATCAGGCAGCGCCACAACCGAGGCAAGTGCCGTGTCTTTTATCAGGCCAACAGCAACCCCGGTTGCCGGAGGAACAACGAGGCGCATCGCTTGCGGCAGAATGATATCCACCATCAGTCGTGGCCAGGAGAACCCGAGAGCGTGCGCCGCTTCAAACTGCCCGCGAGGAACGGCTTCGATACCGGCTCGGAACGTTTCGGCCATATATGCTGACGCAACCAGTGAAATTGCTGTTGTTGCAGCCCAGAACGCAGATAACCGAAGTCCTACAAAGGGCAGCGCATAATAGACAAGGACCAGCAAAACCAGCAGCGGAATTGCACGGAAAACATCTATGTAAGCGATCGCAAAAATTCTGATGGGTGTCGGTGCATACATCCTGATCAGAACAAGCACGAGCCCGAGAATGACCGAGACAATCAGGCTCGTTATACCCAGCAGTGCTGTCAATCCGAAGCCCTGCAACATCAACGGGGCAGCGTTCTTCAGAACCTCAAAGTTCAGAAACGTTGAGTAAAAATCCATAGGCGGGACCAAACATCCGAATAGTGGAAGACGAATTATCCGTCAGGAAAAGCTGCCGGGAGAATCTCCGGCAGCTTACTGATCAACTGGCGATCATTTGCCGGGGATTGGGCGTACAGCAACGGTGCTGGAATCTTTGGCGGGTGCGCTGCCGAACCATTTTTCATGGATGCGAGCGATTTCGCCGTCTTCTTTGAGCTTACTGATCACAGCATCAAGCTCTGGCAGTAACGGGCTGTCTTTCGCCAGCATAATTGCGAACTGTTCGTTCGTTGGGATCGTGTCAACAATCGCATATTGCGGCTTGTCCTTGATGTAATATGCGTCAATCGGGCAATCGTGGACAAAAGCAGCCACGCGTCCGGTGGCGATATCGAGCATCGGCTCGCTGACGCCATCGTAACGATTGATTTCGGTAATGCCGTATTTGTCTTTGTTTTCTGTCGCCCACATCTCGCCGGTTGTTCCGGTTACAACGGCCAGCACTTTGCCATTCAAGTCTTTCAGGCTTTTCACATCGCCCTTTGAACTCGTTGTGAGGCAGGCGTCCGCATCATAATAAGGCTGCGTGAAAGCAACAGACTCCAGACGCTTATCCGTAATCGTGACCGTGCCAATCGCAATATCGGCACGACCGGATTGTACCGTCGCGAATATGCTGTTGAATGGCATCTGAGTGTAATTGATCTTCTTTCCGGTGCGCTCACCAATGAGGTTCACCAGATCAACCTCGAAACCAACGAGATTGCCGGAGCCATCTTCAAACTCAAATGGCACGTTGGCCGTAACCGAAGCCACGTTCAGGTCGCTCGCATGTGCTGCTCCAGCGAACATCGAGATTACACTGGCGAATAGGACTGCACGCTTAATCATGTTTGGAACCTCCCGTTTCCTAGAACAGTCTTGAGTACTGCTGGCAAACGGTTACACTGGGAAAATTCGCGCTGGTATCACCCCTAGGGGGGACAGAACATCAGCGGGCAGTGAGCATAAATACAATGATGAAAATGCAGCACAGTGGAACGAACAAAACACAAGATTCTGTAGTCGCTGAAATGATCTCAGCGATCGACAATCCTGAATATCCACGCGTCGCGATGAGAGCGCTCAACCGCCTGGTTCAGGCGGATGCAACAGCAATGTACATCTATTCGGGTGATGAGTTAGTCTATATTCTGGACGACGATATCAGTCATCTCGTGGATAGCAGATTTGTCGATAGCTACCGCAAGACAACATATCGTCTCAACCCGTTTTACCAGCATCACCGGATCGGAATCGAGAGCGGTACTTACACGATGGGGCAATTGGCTCGCAGCCAGTCCGTCAGAAAGCCCCTCGCTGAATTTACCGGCATTGAGATAGATGATGCGGAGGAAATCGGGTATCGTACGCATGGCTTCCCCAAACGGTGTTCCGAACTGGCTATTGCTGTAAGACTATCGCCGCTACAAACGGTTCAAATCGCTCTTTACCGCTCCGGCTACAATGCTTTTCAGGCACATGAACTCTCAACGCTTAAAGGGCTCAACCAGACGTTCAGTGCACTTTACAGTCGGTTTTGGCAACACCATCAGCTGGCTCATGTAAGCGACGACAATATACTGCAAAGTGCACTTCACGGCCTGTCACGGGGGGAGCTCTCTAATCGCGAACAGGAAGTTCTCTTACTAGATTTGAATGGCAGCGATGCGCGCCAGATCGCCAACAAGCTCAAAATCTCGGAAGAGACAGTAAAGACCCATCGTAAAAGAGCTTTTATTAAATTGGGCTTGAATACCAAATCTCAGTTATTTCAAACTATTTTGCGCCGAATTATAAATAGGAGAAATGTCGGCTAGATCGGCTTACGGAGTCTATAATCGGGCAATTTTCAGAGCGGACAATAGTCATCTTTTTTGTCCGACCGCTAAACTCTTTGAGCAGTCCACATCTGTTGATCGGCGCGCACGATAGATATGATAAATTCCAGCACGGTTTGTACGCGCAGCGAAATATGACGACGCGACGCGTAGACGATGTTGATTGGCAGCCTCACTGGCGGGAATTCAGGCATGAGATTTATCAATTGACCGTCTGCCAAATCTTGTTGGATTAGAATATGCGACAGGATCGCGAGACCTCCGCCACAAAGAGCTGCCCGGTGCGCGGTGGCAGCGTTGCTGCAGATCAAGCGGGGTGCCAGCGAAACGCTTACTTCTTTTGCGCCATCCTGAAATCTCCAAGCTCTTTGGCCTGCACCACGCCTGTAATAGATACACTCATGCAGTGCAATATCTGCGGGACGCGTGGGCATCACTCGGCCTTGCAGATAGTCAGGTGAAGCCACCAGATAAGCCGTTGTCCACCCGATCCGTCTGGAAATCAGAGCTCCATCTGGGATCTCGCCTATGCGGATTTCAAGATCGATCCCCTCACCGACAAGAACCGATGGTTCATCGCGTGTAAGGAGTTCAACACTTAATCCTGGATGTGCCTTCAAAAGCAGCGGCAGACGTGCACTTACATACAGACCGAGAGGAAACGGCAAACTCAGTCTGACCTTTCCGACGACGGCCTTGCCCTCACTTGTCGCGCTTTCGCCAAGTGCGTCCATAGCTTCGATAACACGCTTCGCCATGGGGATCATCTTCTCGCCTTCAATTGCAAGCGCCAAAGCGCTCGTTGAACGGTGAAACAAGCGGACGCCGTAATGGTCTTCCAGAGCAGAGATTTGCCGCGACACAGCAGGTTGCGACAAACCAAGGTCTAGGGCCGCTGCGGAGAAGGAGCCAGCTTCTGTGACACGCACAAAGCTTCGCAGCGCTGAAACAACATCCATGTCCTTACCCTCCTATAACGTTTGCGCATGAGCATTATGACCGATGCTTAGTCTGGTTTTGATTGCATGTCCAGATATTAAGGATATCTAATATCCATAAGGATAAAAGATATCCTTAATAGAGGAGATATCCATGACACAGCGCCTAAACTACGCGACCCAGTCACCAGATTTTTTTAAGAAACTCTCAGAGCTCAGCATATCGCTGAAAAACAGCGTGATCGAACAATCGATCCGCGATCTCGTTAATATCCGCGCCTCTCAGCTCAACGGTTGCGGCTTTTGCCTGGACATGCATATCAAGGAAACGAAAATCCATGGTGAAAGCGAACTGCGTCTTCATCACATTGCGATCTGGCGTGAATCCAATCTCTTTCATCCACGCGAACGAGCGGCCCTTGCGTGGACGGAGGCGCTTACCGTCATCAGTGACACTGGCATTCCTGACGAACTCTATGAACGTGTGCGCGGTCAGTTGTCCGAAAAAGAACTCTCCGACCTCACGTTTTCCATCATGACCATCAATGCGTGGAATCGCGCCGGCGTCGCCTTCAAGGCGGTTCCCGGTTCTGCCGACAAGCTCTACGGGCTCGAAAAAGCAGGGCTCAGCTAGACTGTCCAGGTTCACGATAGCCTGCCTGCAATCATTGATGGTGCCAGCACGACTGGCGGAGGTAAACCTATGAAAATTGTGATTATCGGAGGGACCGGTCTGATCGGTTCAAAGACCACGGAACGCCTGCGGGCAAAGGGGCATAGTGTGATCGCCGCCTCCCCTAACACGGGCGTCAATACATTGACGGGTGAAGGTCTTGCCGACGTTCTCGTTGGAGCGGACATTGTCCTTGATTTGGCCAACTCTCCTTCATTTGAAGATGAAGCGGTGATGACGTTTTTTGCGACATCGGGTCGTAATCTGCTTGCAGCCGCGAAGGCAGCCGGCGTCAGTCATCATATTGCTCTTTCGGTGGTGGGTACGGATAGATTGCAGGAAAGCGGCTATTTTCGCGCAAAGCTTAAGCAGGAGCAGCTGATAATCGAAGCCGGCATACCCTATACTATCGTCCACTCCACCCAGTTCATGGAATTTTTGGATGGCATTGTTAAGTCCGCGGTGCAGGCTGAACAGGTGCATTTGTCACCTGCTTTCGTGCAGCCAATAGCATCAGACGACGTTGCTGACGCTATGGTCAATATTGCACTGGGGCAACCCGTCAATGGCGTGATCGAAATCGCGGGACCTGAGCGCTTTCGACTCAACGAACTCGTCGCTCGCTATCTCAAAGAGACATCTGATCCGCGAACGGTGATTGCCGATCGCGATGCCAGGTACTTTGGCGCCTATCTCGAGGATGACACTCTCGTTTCGAATGCCCATCCGCAACTCGGCAAAACAGACTTCAACCACTGGCTGGCAAACGTCTCGCGGAACCAACAGCCGTCCCCGAACCCGAAAGGATAATGACTATGATCATGAGAACTCTTGCAGCTATGGCTGTTGCCCTGTTGACAATCAACGCCACAAACGCGCATCACGCGCCAGCTGAGAAGGCTGCAAAGGTTACGCTCGTCTACGAACACGAACTGCCAAACATACCGGGAAAAAGCCTAAAGGGCGTGTTGGTCGAATATGGCCCCGGTGGCTTTTCAGACGCTCATACTCATCCCGATTCAGCCTTCATCTATGCAACCGTTCTCGAGGGCTCGATTGTCAGCCAAGTGAACGATGGTCCAGTGAAAACATATAAAGCTGGCGAAAGCTTTTCAGAATATCCAGGCGACCGGCATGCGGTCAGCAGGAACGGCAGTGATAAGAACGTGGCGAGACTGCTCGCTGTTTTTGTGGTCGACACAGATCAGAAAGAACTGACCTTTCCGCTGGGAAAATAGGCCAGCTTACCGATCATACGCCATGTCTGACATTGACCGGGTTCAAGGAAGATAAACATGTTTGCGACGCCCAACAGCATCAGCTTTCTAATCGTTAATATGCTCGGCGTCGCTGGCATCATCGTCTGGCACCTGCAAGGGGCAAGCCGCCCGACAGCCAGGTTGATTGTTCAGATCGGCTTTTTTTCAGCCATGACCCTGCTTTTCGTGAATGGCGGTGTCTTACCACATCGCCTGGAAACCGGTACTGGGCTGAATAGTGCGGTTATTCTCGACATGTCTGCACGTCTTCTGTGGTGGGTGCATCTTGCCTGGGCGAGCATTGGTTTCGTCCGCCTTTACATTTTTCTCGACCATCGCCCGCAGGAGGCACGACTTATACAGGATCTGATCGTCGCCGGAGTTTATCTTGGCGTTTCGCTTTCGATCGTTGGCTTCGTCTTTCAGGCACCGGTTGGCACATTGGTTGCAACCTCTGGCGTTGTCGCAATCATCATCGGGCTAGCTCTCCAGAATACCCTCGGCGATCTATTCTCGGGAATTGCACTGACACTTGGACGGCCTTTTTCGATCGGTGACTGGATTCAACTAGCTGATGGGACGGAGGGCCACGTGGTAGAAAATAATTGGCGTTCGACCCAAGTGCTAACACCGTTTAACAATCTGGTTGTTCTTCCCAACTCAACCTTGGCCAAACTCGGTTTAATCAATCTCTCCAGACCAGACGAGACCCATCTCATTATTCTACCGATCCGCATTGCATTCCACAGCAGACCAGCCGACGTGGAGACAATCCTGAAAGCCGCGCTCATGCGCTGCCACCGTATCGTCCAGTCGCCAGCGCCGATTGTAGCCTTGAAGGGGATCGATGCGCTTGCCATTGATGTTGAACTTCAGTTTCGAGTGGCAGGTCCGGCTGCGAGAACCCCAGCGCGCAACGAAATTATCGATGTGGTGCACCAGCACTGCACCGCAAATGGATTATCTCTGGCGATGCCCGTCTTGAGCTATGTGCTGCCAGTGGTCAAGCCTCACAAGACACCATCAGTTGCCTAAGATCATCCCGCTCGTTTCATGACCCAATCAAACGTACCTGACCAGATTTCCGGTGTGATCTCGCCTTGCAGAATATTGCCGAGATCCGAAAAAGTTACAGCGCGTAGACATTCCCGCCAACGCTCGTCAGCTTCCCACATGATACGTGCGATCGCACAGGGCCGACTTTCGCAGTATCCTTTGGGACGGCAAGGATTGTTTGCGCGAATATTCTGGCACACGAATGTGCGCCCGTTTCCTTCCACCGCTTCAATAATGTCGAGGAATGTCAGTTCGCTGGCTGGTCTGGCGAGCCGATAGCCGCCTGACGGGCCGAGCGTTGTGTGGACGAGACCGGCCTGCGAGAGCGCCTGCAGCGCCTTTGACAAATATTCCTTGGGAAGCCCGTGGAGCTCAGCAAGTGCCTTGGTCGAAAGATAACGACCTTCGGGCAGGCCCGAGAGTATAGCACAACAGTGGAGAGCCCACTCTACCTGGCTCTTAAGCATCATTCGAGGAGTCCTTCGACAATTAAGGATATGGAATATCCCTATTGTCTAAGATTGTAAAGCCCGAGACTGAAACAACATTCTTTCCGGAAGACACAGGATCGGTAAGCATTTTATCGCAAAGTATCAGCATACGAAATGCGGCCTTATCTCTGGTTGCACTTAAGCTGCGCGTTCTACAAAGACTTTGAATGCTGAACGGTTGCCGTTTGCAATATGGTTTTTTCGGATCATATGCACCTCTTTGAAATCCATCGTCATCCGCTTTCACCTCACTCAATTACATAGGCTGGCGCCGATGTACCCCGGCAGCAGCGAAAATTTGCGACAAAGCCCATCAGCTTGATTGTCTGCACCGCATATTGCACAATTGAAATTGTTGTCGATCTTCACAGTTTTGGTACGACGTGAGGCCGATTGTTCCCTGAGAACTGTAGGTGACCTGCGCTGTTTTTTCAGAAGCACATGTCCAATTCTTGAAGACACGAATAGTAAGAAGGTAGATGACATTATCCGCCTTGGAAAGAAGGCAAGATTAATCTATGTTAATTATTATAACATCCGCCTATAAATCTGGAAGATAAATATAAACCAAAGATAATTTTGTCATCCCACCAACATCTATGATAATATCTTTAAAAGATATTTCATCCTCGTGCACAATACGAATATCCCGGAACGCCATCGAATGCTGGCTTGCGATGGACATTCAGAACTGTGGAGAAGATCTCCGGTGATTGGAGAAACGGAGCCTGCAGTGTCAACCAGGCATGAAATTGTACCGCGCGCTGTGCGAAAATGTCCGACGATGATCATCGTGGCCAAGCACACTCTCGCGCGCACATGCATTGTAAAATTCCTTGAATACGAACTTGCCGGATGGGAGTTTCTTGGTATTGATTCAACGATCGAACTGGTCAAAGCGCGCGGCAGAAACGTGGCTCTCATTATGTTGGATTTAGCTGGGCGGTCAATGGACCACCCTACCCTGCTGGAAGATCTGGTTGCGGTCGAGTGCCACTTTCACGGGGCCGCAGTTGCTCTTTTCTCCAACAGAGATGACATTCTAATTGAATCGCAAGCGATCAAAATGGGGGTGCGAGGCTTCTTTACATCATCCCTTCCGGTAGAGATCGCTCTGGCCGGCATTCGGCTGGTACTCGCGGGAGGCATATTCTGCCCGCATCCGCAGGGTGCTCAGAGCACGATCCAGGCAACGATCTCTGTCAAGGGCAGATCAACTGCAGAATTGGCCGACGATGGAACCGATAATATGAACTACAACTGGCACCAGCCAGCCATTACTGGTTTCACGCCGCGCGAAGCTGACGTTCTGGCCGAGCTGCAGCGCGGTCATTCAAACAAGGTCATTGCTGAGAAGCTCAATCTTTCCGGCAATACCGTGAAGATGCACTTGCAGCATATTATGCGCAAACTGCGTGTTCAGAACAGGACCGAAGTCGTTCTATTACTTGGTGCCAAAGTGACCTCCAATGGGAGCGCTATTCAATAGGCACAGGTCATTCAGTTTTCGCGGAAAGCCCGGTGAAAACTGTCCAGCAATGGCCTGACAGCATAAAGTGCGACGCTGCTTTCACCGGTTTCTATCAGGGCCTGCACCGGCATTCCGGGGATCATTTCCACGTCTCCGGCCTGCATCAGTTCGTCGTCGGTCACGCGGATCGTCGCGGCATAATAGGGCTGGCCTGTCTGTTTATCGATAAGCCGGTCGGCAGACACATATGTCACCTGCCCCTCCAGAAGAGGCACGCGCCGCTGATCATAAGGCAAAAGATGCACCTGAGCGTTCAAGCCGGGGCGCACAAGGTTGATATCTTCAGGCCGCACATGCGCTGACACGATCATGTTGCCATCCTGCGGCACCAGATCCAGCAAAGGCTCGCCTGCCCCGATAACACCGCCCGTCGTGTGAATGCGCAAATCCATGACAATCCCGGTTTCGGGCGCCTTGATATCCGTACGGATCAGCTGATCGTTGATTGCGCGGTACCGCTCGCTTAACAGGAAAAGCTGATTTTCGGTCTCGCGCAGTTCTTTCGCGATCTCGTTTTGGCGGTCACTCTCCAGCTTCACGAGATTGGCCTGCGCTTCATTGATCACCTGATAAGCGCGGGACATCTGAGCTATGGTCTCTCCCAACTGTCCATCAAGATCAGCTTTCTCGCGTGCGAGATTGAGTACACTCGTTTTGCGCTCGAGCCCCTTTTTTACAAGCGGATTTATCATGTCCAGTTGCTGGCGTGTGATCTCAATGCGGGACGTCAGGGCCATTTTTTGCGCTGCCAAACCGGTTATCTCTTCCTTCACCTGCCCCATTTTCTCGTGCGTTATGGCAATTTCAGATCGATAGACGTCGCGACGGGCTTCGAATATTCTTCGTTGTCCGACGACAATGGCGTTAACGGCCGGATTGTGCGGAGCAAGTTGTTCCAACTCCGGCGGAAACAAAAGTTGCATCTCGTTGGCCTGTTCAGCTACCAACCGAGTCTGGCTCGCCTGCGCGTCCCACAGCTGCCCCTGAATACCGACCAGTTCCGTCCTGGGCTTTGTATCGTCCAGCTTGATCAGAATCTGACCGTTGGAAACCAAATCTCCATTGTGGACATAAATCTGTTGAACGATACCGCCTTCCAGATGCTGAATGGTCTTGCGGCTGGATTCCGCTTCGACAATCCCCACAGCGATCGCTGCACTTTTAAGCGGTGCGAAAATTGCCCATATTCCAAAGCCTGCAACGAAGATCAATACGAGCAGGTTTCCTGTCCAGGCTACGCCGCGCAGCCTTGGTCGTGATGTCAGCGGCGTTGGCAGAGTATTTTTCCCAAGCGGCAATAGCGGGAAAGACGGAAGCTTTAGCTGTATTGCTCGCAAATGAGCCAATAGCAGCGAATACTTCAATGCATTTGCTACCTTCACCGGAAATTCAAAAGGGATGAGGGTCATGATGAGACATCCCTTACGGTCCAGTTTTCGCGGGGACGCGAAGGAAAGCATCGAAGATTTTCTCGCTATCTCCAAAAGCGCTCACCATACCGTCGCGCATCACAGCGATTTTGTCGGTCACAGGCAGGATACCCATTCGATGCGTGATGATCACAATTGTAATTTGCCTGCACTTCATACGCTCTATGGCGTCGAACAACAGCCGCTCGCCTTCATAGTCGAGACTGGAATTTGGATCATCAAGGACCACGAGAGGAGGATTGCCATAGGCTGCACGCGCCAGTCCCAATTGCTGGCGTTGCGCCCGCAGAAGCAAGGCGCCACCTTCGCCGATATCGGTTTCGTATCCCTGCGGCAGTCGCATGATCGTCTCATGCAGTCCCACGAGTTTGGCAGCCTCGATAACCTTACGCGGATCCGAACCGTCGAGCCGACCGATGACATCTTTGATCGCGCCGCCGAAAAGTTCGATATCTTGCGGAAGATAGCCAATATGGCGGGCATTGTCGCAATGGCGAAGCAGCGAAATATCGATGCCGCCCAGAAGAGCACATCCGCAGGTGGGCCGTGAAACCCCAGCCAGAATTCGTCCGAGAGTCGATTTGCCCGATCCAGAAGGGCCGATCAAAGCAACACAATCACCCGGAGCGACCTGAAACGACACGCCTCGCAGAATGAACCGATCCGATGAAGGGAACCGATAACCGACATTGTCGAGGACAAGCTGACCTTTGGGCTCCGGTAACAGAATGGTTCTCCTGTTGTCTCCGGGAGCAACCAGAGTGAGCATCTTGTTCAGACGATTGAATGCACCGCGTACGAAGGCCAGTGCCCGCCACGCGCCTATGGCGCCTTCTACGGGTGCAAGTCCACGTCCCAGCAACAGACTGGCGACAAAAATAATACCGGGGTTGCTGTTGTTTTGGAGGACGAGCCATGTCGCGGCACCCATCATCAAAATTTGCGTCAATGCACGCACCGATTTCGAGAATGCCTGAAGCACCTCTGTTCGATGTGCCACACCGTCCTGGGCAGTTCTGACAGCCTCGGCGTCCCGGTAAATGAGGTGAGCTGCGCCATGTTGCATTCCCATCGCGCGGATCACACCAATATATTTGAGAGCCATTGTGAAGCGGGAATAGCTTCGTGCCTGCGCAATATTTGCCTGTTCATTCAATTCGCGTGTCGTGAATTCATTCAACAAGGCCAAAAGCAGCAGGCACAATGCACTGCTCAAACCAATGAATCCGAGGAGCGGATGAACCAGAAAAAGCAACACAAGAAAAACTGGAGCCCAGGGAATATCGAACAACAGCGCACATGATGGAGAATCCAGAAACTGGCGCAAAACCGAAAGGTCACGATAATTTTCAGCGGCCAATCCGGCATCGGTGCGCGCCGCATATTCGAAGGATGCATTCATGACAACAGGACGTAGTTGGCGGTCGAGCCAGCTGCCGATCCGGGAAAGTGCGGCGCGGCGCACGATATCGAGCAAAGACCCGACAACAACGGCTATCGCGATGATGATCGTCAGCATCAACAAAGTATCGACGCTGCGGCTCGACAAAACACGATCGTAAATCTGAAGAAGATAGAGGGAGGGAGCAAGCAGAAAAATATTATAGCCGCAACTATAGGCGAAGACCAAACCGAAGGCACCGGCACAGCGACGCAGGGCAGCGACCAACGGGGTCACTGTATAGCGCGCTTGCGTAAATGCCGCTGTCATCCGTCGTCTCCGTCGATATCTCCAAAGTTAACGTAGGTTCACAATGCCCATTGGCCTGTGAGGCAATGTCAGCGTATCGGCAATTCTGGGTAAAATGGGGAGCAACGATTTCAACCGTCGCTCCCAAGTCGGATTTCTCGACTACCCAGCAAAAGCCAACTGCCGATCAGAATGGCAGATGGCTCAGATCGATATCGTGAAAATTGTCGTTAAAGCTGTCGACAAAGTTCGCAATATCATTGGTTGTCATTGTGGTTGTTGTGGTCGTCGTTTCTGGATTTGAGTGCACGAGCGCAGAGGAAATATCACCGCCGCGAGCCATGTTCCCATCGCCGCCATTGCCACCGACCCCTGCAAGGATCGTTGCGTGCTGGTCGGCCAGAAGTTCGGTATATTGAACGGCACTGGTGTCCGCTTGACCGGCTGCTACATTGCCACCGCTCGAAGAACCCAGACTGCCGTTGGAATTCGCGTCGCCGCCAGCTCCGCCATCACCATTGTTGGTGATGTTGGCGAGAAAGCCGTTCGCTGCATCAGCTCCACCACCATGTCCGGCATGGCCTGCGTCCCAGCTGGCGTTTAACCACGGGGAATCGCCACTATGCACATCAACGGCTGCGCCTGTTACGTTTTGCGTATTGGCCACGACTGCACTTGGATTGTAATTGATATTCCCAAAATTATAGCCATCAGCCCCGTTACCGGCATGAGCGTCGCCTGCATAAACGTCACTGAGATGGATTGTGTCGGAAACTCTCGGAATAGGCATTTTTTAATTCCTCCCTGTTGAGCCCCTGCCCTGTTTCGGATTGAACATCAGTCATCGAATATCAGTCTAGGCAGCCCGCATTCCCGGATGAGAGATTGGTAAAATCGCGCTACCGACCGCGTTCCAAAGAGTGCGCGTGTTGATGTTGCGGGACTAGCTAGAAATTCGGGTACCTACTTTAGGGTGGGGACTGACCGGAACCTATCAAGCATGAAGAAGGCCAAGAATATCGCTTGCAAGAAGCGCATCATGGCTTGTGTCGGTCATATTGTCGAAGCCGCCAGAACCACCGATACCGGCAATCTGTAGAGCATGCTGATCGACAAGCAATTGGTCTATCTGCTGGGCGTCGGCCACTCCACCAGCTGGAACCGCAATGTTGATCGGGTGGAAATACCCGATATTCACGTCCACCAGACTGCCCAAGGAAACACCGTCGCCACCGCTTCCAGCACCTGTGCTGCCGGTGAAAATTGTGTCTGAAGCCATGTTGAAGCCGCCGCCATTACCGCCGATCCCGGCAATCTGCGTGCCACCCTGATCGAAAATCACGTTGTTTGTCTGGTGCGCCTCTGCATTGCCGCCAGCGGCAGCAACAGCGATATTGATTGGGGAGAAGATCGCCACGTTCACATCGATCATGGTGCCAGCAAAAATACCCGCTCCGCCATGCCCCGCATAGTTGTCACCGGTGAAAGAATAGGAATTTCCCGTGTCTGTATGTATCGGAGAGGCCGAAACAGACCCGGCGGCGTTATGGGATCCACCCGAGCCTCCAATGCCCGCCATCTGGTCCGCGCCTTGCAGGAAGGCAGCGTTGTTGGTCTGGTTGGCAGATGCCACGGAATCGGATCCTCCTGCAACCGCAGCATTGACGGGAGCAAAAACCGCAACGTCGGAGCTAACAAGTCCACCGAAGAAAACCCCGTCGCCACCGCTTCCTGCATGATTGGAGGTCGCCCCTTCGGTTCCGCCGATCACGACATTGCCGTTTCCTCCGTCTCCTCCCATTCCAGCCATTTCAACGACATGCTGATTGATCAGTGCATTGTTGAACTGGTCCGCGTTCGACCCGGCTCCCGGACCGGCAATTGCAGTGTTGGACGGAACGAATACGGCGGATGCGTCGCTGCTGATCACACCGACGCTCAGTCCCATTCCACCGCTTCCAGCGGAATTAGCCGTTGTGCCTGAAGCGACACCGAAAGGGAGCCATGTCGGCACGAGCGCCAGATGTCCAGCCGCAGTGGTTAAAGACGTACCTTGGACGCCGCCTACAGTGAGGGTCTCGTTGGATATGGGACGCAGTTCATTCATCGCCATTTCTCCTTGCAAACGTCCGACCCCTGATGGTTTGAGGACTTTCAACTTCATGGCTATTGTGCCGTTAATTGATGCAAAAGAAGAGCCGGTAATTTGGTTACATCTGTTCGGGTGTATTCGCCAACGGTACAGCCGCAAATTTTGCCGGGCACATTTATGCTGCAAGTTGCAGGGAAACTTCGAATGGCGAGACATTGCCGTTTGCGAATTGGTTCTCACGGATCATATAAACCGCTTCAACACCAGAAGTTGTGGCGACAGCGGAATGGAGCATTTTGACGCCCATCGAGTTCAATAAACATCTCAATTAGTGTGGTGGATTTGAAGTTCCTATCATTTGTGTTGCATCCACGTTGAGGAACTTCAAATCAGAAAACACCAATAGATTCAATATTATACTAGTGCATTACCTGCGATAGGAACTCACGCAAACGCGGTGTAGATGGAGCATCGAAGAAGAGGTTCGGGGCATTATCTTCGACGATCCTGCCCTGATCCATAAAAATGACCCGATCAGCCACAGAACGCGCAAATCCCATCTCGTGCGTTACACAAATCATGGTCATGCCATCGGCGGCAAGTTCTTCCATCACATCCAGAACTTCTTTCACCATTTCTGGATCAAAGGCTGATGTCGGCTCATCAAATAACATGATACGAGGACGCATTGCCAGACTGCGTGCAATGCTATCCGAGCTTTCTGCGATGCTCAATGCATAGCCGTACGGATGTGACGAACTAACAGCCCGCCACCGATGTCTTTGAATTCGTAGTTCAGTCTCTTATCTTCGTAGTTCGTCTACCATCGCGTTGATCCAGTTTGCTATAGACATCTGTCAATTGGGAAACGGGTACGGAGCACTTCTTCGTCCTTGCTATATCTTCAAGAACCCTGTTGCGGTTCCGTAAGGCATCGATTTCAACTTTTTCAGGCGATTTCGGATCCATGAAAAAGAGCGCCGGAAAGAATAGAATAGCTCCCGTAGCCCCCAGAATGATATTTTTGCCCTGAGCCTGTGAACGCTCTTTCAAAGTCGCCACTATCTGGCGTTCGTTAGCAGCAAACTCACGCGAAATTCCCACGCAGTCAAATGCGCTGTCGGCTGGATGCGTTGCTGCGATCGGTTTTGCTTCTCGTCCACCACAGCCTGAGAGGATCAAAGATACACTAAGGATCGAAAAGACTGTGACAAAGTTTAATTTTTTGGGAGCAAAATTAAAGTACATTTATAATTCTCATTATTGATAAAACAAGCATATTGAAATATGAATTTATTCAAATTAATAACTGTTTGAGTTAATTTACATTAAATGTCAATTGTTTTTAATATTAGTTTTTACATGCAGTAACTATATATATTAAAAACATGCAGATACACCCAATTAATAGCAGGCATTTATAGATATTCATTATATCATTGGCGATAAATATGGACAGCATTCTATAATAGAAAACCAAATTGATAAGTACAAAACTAACAATTCGTCATATGTGATTGAATCAGCATGAAGGGTGTTCTGGATATAAAGCGTATGAGCAGTGTTAAATCTTCTCGCCGGGCAAGCCGCAGGCTTGCTTTATCCAGTCCGCGAACAGCGCTTCGTCAAAGTCTCCAGGTTCAAAAATATGAAAATACCGCACGTTGGCTTGCTTTGACGGTTCGGGTGGCATTGGTGTCAGGTCTGTCCCTTTGAAAAAGGTTATTTTGATATATTTCGTCATGCAGTGGAACGCAGTGAAGGATGTGCCGTCCCCTACTCCATAAAATGGAGTGTTCCAGCGAACCTTTTTTGAAACATTTGGCACCAGATTCTCAATAATGGCGTCCAGCTTTTGCCCCACATCTCGTTTCCAACCGGGCATGGCAGCGATGTAAGCCCGAACAGGTTCATTGCCGTCTGCCTTTGGAATTTGCGGATTCCCGCCGCTGAGAAGAACCGGCTTATCAGAAGCTGTTTCTTGGGGGCTGGCTTTTTGCGCCAATGATTTGGTCCCTCTCTTATAATTTTGTTTGATTGTACCGTCTCGTGCACAATGCACAACCCGTCTTTCCCAAGAAGGAAGCGGTTGCGCCTGAGTTTGAAAATTATAAAGTGAGATTAGAGCGATGAACCAATTTGCAAGACTGTGAAATCGCGCTGCAGATAGCGGTTCATCACATCTGACAAGATTGGGTTTGCAGCGGTCTCTGCTTTCGGCGCAACAATGCTAACCACGCCTGCACAAAGTTTGCCTGCCTGAACGGCATGCCCGGAAATATCGCCTTCTACCGTTCCAGCTACCGTTTCTTTCCAGGAGGCAACGACGCCGTTGACTGCCTGCTCGGCCGTTGAACAGTCGAGATAGGAAAGTGAAATGACGACAGCGGGTGCATTATCGATTTGGGCATCGGCGATAAATCCCGCAAAATAGGGAGGAATCCCCCGGCTATTCTCTGCCACACTGTCTTTGAAAGACTGCTTTGCGGCTTCTATATCACCTGGCGAAGAGGGCAATATTTTTGCGGGATCAACACCGTCCAGACCAAAAATGGGAGATATAATCGCGGCCTGCACAATCTGACCGTTCTCTGACGGAATTGCACTCTTCAGCCCGTTAACAGCTGTAGCAATGATTTCGCTATCAGCCACCGAGGGCGTGGGTTGAGCCAATATCTTCATGTCACTTGCGGATGAGGCTTGAACCACGGCAGCATCAAGAGGCAAAACGAAGCTCGTTGCGCCGGTTGCTCCGCGCCAGGGATTTCCAGCATTCGCTTTCGTAAAATCAAGCTTGTTGGCTTCGCCATTTGCAATGAGACCTGAAACGTCACTGTCTACATCAGAAAAATCAGTGTCTTTAAGCGCCTTGACCAAAGATTGACTGGCTTGTTCATTCTGTAGACCCCAATAGGTAACGTTACCCGGGGCCTGACCAAAAGCGGCAAAATAGGTGAGATCGTCGAAAGAGATCTTTGCGTTTTTCGACCAGGCATCCAGTCCATATCCGATCGATTCAAGCGACCGGATTGGTTGTGATAGAACAAGCCTTCGCATTCCGTTAGCTGACGGCCCTGCTTTTTCCAAACCCCGCCACGCTTGCGTGTCCAGGAAAAATATCTGCATCGCTTCGGGTTTTGTAAGTGTCTTTTGCGGTATTTGTTTTAAGGCCTGCTCCAAAACATGTGTGCTGTCCTGTGCGAATGCCGAAGTACAAAATCCTGCCATAAGGCACAGCGCAATAGCCTTCAAACGCATCAACTTTCTCCCGTTCTCAGTTTCTCTGGCGACATCAGAGCCACACAAGTTTGGTTTGACCATTCGCTATGGCTTGCTGTCAACCTTCAAGGGCAGACCATCATTGGCAGTTCTCGGAGAGAACCTATCGTGGCGGCTGGAGAAGTGATAACGAATGTATGTTCTCGTACCCCCTATTTTTGATGAGTTTAACACCAGGATTCACGCGGCCAATTTCAGTTTATGTGCGGGTGTAATGCCACCAACTCCCATACTGGGGAAATGCAGTCTTTATAATGCGGTCCGCCGTGTAGCCCACCAGCATAGCAAAGACCCAGCCGTGATCATTGACACACCGAAGAAAAATTCGATGCCCGGTCGAATTCCAAGCCACAAGCACGTGAGAACTGCTGCAAGTACTGGCGTGAAATAGGATGCGGTTGCGAGAAGTGAGATATTCCCATGACATACACCCCGGTTCCAACACGCATAAGCAACAGCAGACATCGCAGCAAAAAACTAGGATTTGCCCCAGACCATTCCAATGAAGGACCAGTGCAGGCCCATCACTGATCGTATACTTGGTCCACAGTACAGCTGCGGTCAGCAGAAAATAAAGTGGAACCGCGCTTTTTCCATTATCAAAATGGCGCGTAACAACGGAGTACAGCCCCCATAGCAATGCGGCCGAGAATGCATAAATATAAGCTAACGGGTTGTCCTGAATATTATGAAAAATAAGATCCAGAGATAACTCATTGTCACCTTTCATAACCCAACCGATACCCATTAAGCAAAAGCCCAATGCAACAGCAAGGAGCCATGAGCCGCGCTGTTGTCCCGTCAGAACAGCAAACAGGATTGTAACGCTGGGCCATAGATAATTTATCATGCCCAGTTCCAATGCCTGATCGCGGTTGTGCGCAAGTCCTATCGCCAGCGCCAGCGAAATCTCATAAGCAACGAACAGAAGGCCGCTATACCAGATTCCTGGGTTTTTCAGATCGCGCAGCTTTGGAAGACCGAGAACGAGGGCACCAAGTATGCCACTTGTCGTATAGATCAGGGCAGCACCTGCGATAGGTCCAAAAATTTCCGACACACTGCGAATGAACCCAATCGATACACTCCAGAGCGGAATGGCAATCATGCCAACCAGTGTCGAAAGTTGAGTCTCATTTGATACATTGTCGAGTGTGGTAAGATTTGTCATTTCATGTAATCGCATGTGGCTGCATATCTCCACCCGCTTTGAGGTAAGGGCTAGATCTGCAGAACTCTCTGAATTCAGTTTTCGTATTGTGGAATCGTCAGGATCAAGACGTGGCACTTTTCAAGTGAACCGGGTCGTGGAATAGCTGTTGCTTTATGTGCGGCCTGAAGGGCACTCCAAAGAATTGATTGCGAGCCGCTATACCGCTTTAATCAAACAAAGTGTTGTTTATTTTTGTCTCTGAACGTTTCTTTTCCATGCTTCACAGCTTTGTGAAAAGCAGGCTCCACAACAATAAACCTAAGCTTCTATTTCGATCCGATTATTGCACTCATTGTAATATAATCGCAATATTTGCATCAATTGTCATCAACAATCGATCCCATTAGATTGGCTTCAACAAGATTATGGAGCGGTCATGCCGCAGAAAGGCAAACATCATGCTGAACCAGATCAGAGGCCTTCATCACGTCACGTCGATGGCGGCCGATGCACGCCAGAACAACAGCTTCTTTACCGATACACTCGGCCTGCGTCGCGTGAAGAAGACGGTGAACTTTGACGAACCAAGTGTTTATCACCTCTATTATGGTGATGAAGTCGGCACCCCCGGCTCGGTCATGACTTACTTCCCGTTCCCGAACATCGTGCGCGGTCGTCCGGGCGTTGGCGAAGTCGGTGAAACCGAATTCGCTGTGCCAAAGGATTCGCTTGGCTTCTGGAAAGACCGTCTGGTCGCAAAAGGCGTAACCGGCCTTGAAGCTGACCGCGTGTTTGGCGCTGAACGTCTGCGTTTCCAGGGGCCGGATGGCGATGGCTTTGCACTCGTTGAGATTGACGATGACAAGCGTGCGCCATGGATCAGTGCGGGCGTTTCCGAAGATGTAGCTATCCGCGGCTTCAGCGGCGCACGCATGCGGCTTCACGACATTGACGCCAGTGCCGAACTGCTCAAGTTCATGGGTTATGAACGCGCTGAAACCGAAGGCAATATCAGCCGCTTCATCATTCCAAATGGCAATGGTGCCGATACGGTTGATCTCGAAGCCCTTCCTTCGGCACAGGCTGCACGTCAGGGCGCAGGTTCTGTCCACCACATCGCCTTTGCGGTGCCGGACCGGGCTGCACAGCTTGAAGTGCGCAAGGCGCTGATGGACACGGGCTATCATGTCACGCCGGTGATCGACCGCGATTATTTCTGGGCGATCTACTTCCGCACCCCGGGCGGCGTGTTGTTTGAAATCGCAACCAATGAACCCGGCTTTGACCGCGATGAAGACACGGCGCATCTGGGCGAAGCACTCAAGCTGCCAAGCCGCTATGAGGCCTATCGTGATCGCATCGAAGCCAATCTCGAGCCTTTGACTGATAAATAACTGGATGCCTCCGGCTTTGCCGGAGGCACCCTCCTTTGGAGGATTATCATGACAAAAAAGGAATATTTCAGCTTCCGGCGCGAAGGTGTTGCCGGTTCTCCGGTCGTCATCGCGTTTCACGGCACAGGTGGCAATGAGCACCAGTTCACCGGCCTGATCGACCAGATACTGCCCGATGCAGGCATTGTCGCGCCGCGCGGCGATGTATCGGAATTCGGTGCCAATCGCTTCTTCCGCCGTACAGGCGAAGGCGTCTATGACATGGATGACCTTCACCTGCGCACGGAGAAGATGCTGGGCTTTATAAGCGAGGTTCGCGAGCAGAATCTGGGTCGTGAAATCTATGCGCTCGGTTATTCGAACGGAGCAAATATTCTGGCATCCATGCTGTTTCGCGACCCAAACCTGTTTAACCGTGCAGCACTCATGCATCCGCTGATCCCATGGACACCGGAACCGCAGCCCGCACTCTCCGGCAAACGGGTTTTGATCACGGCTGGCGAAGTCGATCCGATCTCGCCACTCAAGCTCTCAAAGAGCCTGATTGAATGGTTCAAAGCACAGGGTGCAGACGTCAAATCCCTGATTGCACCCGGCGGGCATGAAATCCGTCCCGTTGAATTGGAGAGCTTGCGGAATTTTCTGCAATAACTCAAAGAGTTGAGATCATCATCCACTTCAATAGCCATAAAAAAGTAGCGGCTTTTTCAAGCCGCTACCCTGTCGCTTCAAATCTGACTGGAGGTTATCAAATCCGAACGAACGATCAGATCAGAACGAACGCTGGAAGCGAACCATGCCCTGCCAGGCCTTTTCGCCCTTAAGTTCCGAGCGGTCATCCGACCACTTGGTGTAAGAAATTTCAGGCGTTACAGTGAAGCCCGGCACCAGAGTGTAAGCTACGTTTGCAGTGGCTGCAAAACGGCCGACATCTTCATAAGCTGCCTGAACGTTGATCGTTGCCTGCTTGGTTGCCTTGAACTTGGCACCACCCCAAACGGCCCAATCGCCACCCCATGTACCGTAGAAGCTGTCGATGCGACGAACACCGCGCCAGCTACCATCAGCAAAGCGCTGTGTAACCGTGTAGTTGTCATCGTTCGACTTGTATGCGCCCTGCACCCAGACCGAGAACTGTTCGGTCACGTTCACATCGAGGCGAACTTTACCGGCCCACTCTTCGTTGAGTGCGTCATAAGCTGCAACACCAGCAATCGAACCCCATGACTGAGCAAACTTCAAGCCACCAACAACATGCGGCGTGTAGTCATCGATTGTGACGTTGACGTCCGAGTCGCCATTGCCACCCTGTTCGAGAGCGATTACAGCCGAGAAACCGTTGCCGCCCTTGAAGCTATAGCTGATGGCGTTGGTGCGCGTGCCGCCGGCCAGAATGACGTCGTCGTTCATGACATCGCCGAGGTAACCAGTAAAGGTCACGAACTTGGATTCATCGAGACCAAGGCGAAGACCGCCGAGTTCGATATATGCGAAGCGGAGCTGGCCGCTTGCGCCGTTTTCACCGTTGTTCCAATCATAGCGCACGTCGGCATAGGTCTTAAGTGTGCCCAGATCCGTCTCGGACGCAGTAGAAAAACGAAGTTCAAAGCGGGACTTCATGTCATAGGTGTCGCGTTCCAGCTGCGACAAACGCTTGGCGTAGACGTTATCGCCCCCTTTAACGTCATAACGAAGATAGCCGTGAATACGTAGGCAGGTTTCGGTGCCTGGGATGTAGAAATAGCCCGCGCCATAAGCATCGCAAACGCGGACATACTCTACGGCTTCTGGCTCTGGTGCAACGATCGCATCAGCAGCCTGTGCAGCCGACACAAACGAGAATACTGCAGCCGAAGCGCAGAGAAAATTCTTAACCCTCATAAAATAACTCCATAAGCGAGGTGTGACGCGAGGGCTTATAAAATATAAAATCACTAAATCAATAAATATAATGTGTATTTTTCATGAAATTATTTTTTGTTTATAAAATTAATACCTCACAAATATGTTTTAATTCAATCTCAAATAGTTAATATTGATTCGAATCAATTTAAGTAAGTATATTTTGATTTTTATACCCATTTGAACAGCTAGCTAGCATGGTTTGATGACAGAAATTTAACACCCTGACATATTTGACGGGGTGTCGAACTCAGGGAACCTGCCTGCAAGAATTGTGGTTCAACTTCTGCCTCGTACAGTAGCCAGACCACCGATACCTTAAAGGAATATGTATGAGGGAGCTTGAGCTCAAACGCTCTAAAGAGTATCAGCACTCGTTCTCTCGTTTCATTTTAATACTGATAAGGCGCATACGGCATGAACCCAGAATTTATCGTCACGCACTCTGGGGGCTTTCATGCCGACGAGTTGATGTCGAGTGTCATACTCACCAGGCTTTTCCCTGATGCCCAGCTTATTCGCAGCAGGGACCGCAATTGATTACGCCAAACGTTGACCGCATTATTTACGATGTAGGCGGCCTCTATGATCCGGAAGCGCGTATTTTTGATCACCATCAGCGCGGCGCACCGCACCGCGAAGACGGACAACCCTACAGTTCATTTGGTCTGATCTGGAAGCATTATGGACACGACTACCTTATGCTCTCCGGCATTCCCGAGACGGATGTAGAAGCTATTCACGCGTCCTTTGACCAGAATTTCGTACTTCCAATTGATCTGGTGGACAACGGCGAACTGAGCCCTTCTATTGCCGGACCACTTGCGGGGCTGACCCTGCCCACACTTTTGGAGACGCTTAAACCCGTCTTTGATGAAACAAACCCCGAGGCTGATGATCAGGCGTTTCAACGCGCTTTGATCATTGCCCGCAGTTTTGTCGAAGCAAAAATCGCAGGAAGTGCAGCGAAATTGCGGGCTGAGGCCATTGTGCAAAATGCAATTGAAGCTGCAGGCGAAAATCGGGTGCTGGAACTTCCGCTCGGAATGCCTTTCCGGTCTGCAATCGTCAAAGCTGGTGCCGATCATCTGCTGTTTGTCGTTCATCCTAGAAATAACGATTGGTGTTCGACGGGCATCCGTAAATCGGATGATGGGTTTGAATTACGGGCTGACCTTCCTGCAGCTTGGGCTGGGTTAACCAATGGCGATCTGGAAGCAGCATGCGGTATTGAAGGTGCAAGCTTCTGCCACAATGGCCGTTTTATTGCTGCAGCACGCACCAGAGAAGCTGCAATTGCGATGGCTGATATCGCCGTTCAGGAAGCTTTGAGCGGTCAGTTATGACAATAGCTATTGATCGCAATTAGAGCGCATCCCGAAAAGTGTGAAACGGTTTTCGGGATGCGCGTTAAAACAAATATTTAGAGCGACGATCTGATCCAATCAGATCGAAACGCACTCTAAAAAGAGGCTCGAGAGAGCCTCTTTTAGTATCGACATGGATAATATAAAGGATGGTTATTCCTTCACCGCTCCAGTCATCGACGAGACGTAATAGTCGACAAAGAATGAATAGAGAATGACAACCGGCAGCGACCCAAATAACGCACCGGCCATAAGCGCTCCCCACTCAAAGATATCGCCGCGCACAAGTTCAGTCAGCACTCCCACAGGAACGGTCTTGTTTTCTGAAGACTGAATAAATGTCAGTGCATAGATGAACTCGTTCCACGAAAGAGTGAAGGCGAATATACCTGCCGAAATCAGCCCTGGAACCGCAAGAGGCAGAATAATCCTCCACAAAATTTGCCAGCGACTTGCACCATCAACGAGTGCACTTTCTTCCAGCTCAAATGGAATCGAGCGGAAGTATCCCATCAGCAACCAGGTACAGAATGGGATAAGAAAGGTCGGATAAGTAAAAATGAGAGCCAAACGAGAGTCATAGATCCCAAGTTTGAAGACGATAAATGCCAGCGGAATGAACAGGATTGATGGTGGAACAAGATAAGCCAGAAAAATCAGCAAGCCTACCGAGCGCGAGCCGGTAAAGCGGATACGTTCAATCGCATAGGCGCTTAGAACTGATGTTACCAGTGATATGAACGTTGCACATGTCGCAACGAGCATCGTATTCCATAACCAGCCCGGATATGACGTCTCAAACAACAGATACTTGATGTGATCGAATGTGGCATCGACCACCCAGAATGGGCTGTAATTGTCATAATCTGTGAGCTGTGAATTTGGCTTAACTGCAGTGATTGCCATCCAGTAGAATGGAAAGAGCAGCACGAAAATAAACAGCGCAATGGGTATATAGATTGTCACCACTCTTCTAGGCAGCCTGTTGAGATAAGACATGCCCTGGGTGTCATCAGTAACCGTATTGATCGCCTGATCCTTGGCTTTCATGATTTTCTCCATTCTCAATCACCTCCGCCCTGCTGCCATTTGCGGCGTTGCAAACCGAAGAAGGAGAACATAATTGCGGCGAGCAGGAACGGGATCATTGCGACCGCTATCGCAGCACCCTCGCCTAACTGGCCGCCCGGAATTGCACGTTGAAACGATAGGGTGGCCATGAGATGCGTCGCGTTCACAGGCCCACCTTTGGTCAAAACATAGATCAGCTGAAAATCTGTGAATGTGAACAGAACGGAAAACGTCATCACCACAGCGATGATCGGCGTCAGCATCGGTAATGTCACATGCCTAAAACGCTGCCAGCTGGATGCACCGTCAAGGGAAGCTGCTTCCTGCAAGGATGCTGGAATGGTCTGCAGGCCCGCAAGGAGAGATATCGCCACGAAAGGAATGCCGCGCCAGACATTGGCAGCAATGACAGACAATCGTGCATTGGTTGGATCGCCCAGAAAATTGATGGGCTGGTCAATCAGGCCGATCTGCATGAGCGACCAGGATATAATGGAAAACTGTGCGTCGTAGATCCACCAGAATGCGAGTGCTGAAAGTACGGTTGGCACCACCCACGGCAACAGTACAATTGCGCGGAAGAAAGATTTGATCGGCAAATTTTCGTTCAGCAACAGCGCAAGCCAAAGGCCCAAACCAAATTTGAGAACAGATGCGACGAACGTATAGAGGACCGTGTTGAACACAGATAGCCAGAAAACACTGTCGTCCCAGAGAAACTCATAATTCTCAAGGCCAATAAAAATGCCGTCGCGTCCTATCTTGGTGTCGGTGAAGCCCAGCCAAACCCCCAGGCCAAGCGGATAGGTAAGGAAGCAAAGCAGAAAAACTGCTGCAGGCAGCATGAACAAAAATCCAAGCATATCGCGATTGTTGCTCAGGCGCGGTCGGGCGGGACTTTGCTGCGCCGCATCGCTCCCGGAGTCTTTTTGTATTCGTCATCGTCATGGATTGCACCTCCAGAACACCAGAGCATTTCTGGTTGAAGTTCGATCACGAGAAATGTTCTATCTCACTGTTTTTGCATACATCTTGTTCCGAAAACCGCTTCGCTCTTTTGCCGGAAATGCTCTATGCGAAGCGGAGGCGCAGGCTTTCACCTACGCCTCATGATTATGTCGGTCACACGCGATAATATCTGTTCGCCCGCTTTTCAGCGCTTGCCATCGCTTCCTCCGGAGTTTCCGCTCCTGTGACTGCAGAGGCAAACATATCGACCAGAACGTAGTCAGCCATCACGGCCGCTGACGCATATCCCAGAGGGCCTGCATACCCATTCGGCCGCAGGGTTTCCGATGCTCGGGCATAAGGCGCATGGATGGGATTCTCCGTCCAGACCGGATTGTTTGCGAACGCCTTAAGTGGCTGGCAGCAATAGGCGCTCGACCCCTTGATCCATGCATTCATCTGGTCAGCTTCCATCATGAACTTAAGGTAAGCTTTTGCGGCTTCTGGATATTTTGTATGTTTGAACACGAGCAAAGAACTGGTCTGATGCAATTCAACGCTCTTCCCAACAGGTCCAATTGGGAAGTTTGTACTGCGCATATCCTCAGCAATTTCAGCAAGCTTCGGGTCATTCTTCGCAGCGTAATAGATCGAAACACCGTTCGCAGTTAATGAAACCTGCCCCGCAAGAAACGCGCGATTGTTATTGATGTCCAGCCAGCTTTCCGTACCTGGAATAAATGTGGCGTAGAGCTCTTTTGCGTAATTCAATGCGGCCAGTGTTTCAGGCGAATTGATAGTGACTTCGCCCTTTTTCATTGACCATTTGTGCGCCGTGGCTCCACAACAACCAATGGGCGTAGTTGTTGCCATCACCAACTGCTTTACCATGTGGAAAGCCCGCTGGCGTGCCTTTGGCTTTCATCGCTTTGCAAAGCTCCAGGAAGCCTGCGGCATCCTTGGGGGAACTCGCTAAAGCCTGCTGCTTTCATATGGCTGTCACGATAAACAATGGCATTGCCGATTGCAGTCAACGGCATGGCAATGAATTTATCATCCCGAACTGCATATCCCTTCAACCCATCATAGAAGCCGCCATACTTACCGTCGAGATATGTACCCAGTTCCGTGAGGTCTACGAGCTTGTCGGGATATTGATGGGCATCATCGAACCAGCACATGACAATGTCCGGGCCAGATCCAACATTGGCTGCGACCGCTGCTTTGGGGCGAATATCTTCCCAGCTTTCCTTATCAATGCGGACTGCAACACCAGTGGCATCGCTGAATTTCTTTGTGTTAGCAAACCAGCTCTCTTCGTCGCCCTTCACGAAAGGTGTCCAGCGCAAGAGCCGAAGACTTGCGCCTTCTTCGGGTTTATATTGAGGTTCGGCAGCAAAAAGCCGGAGAGTAGCCAAGGCCAGAAAGACCTGCAGCGCCAACAAGGCTTGCTGTTCCTGCAAGAAATGTTCTTCTTCTGATAGTCATTATGCTCCTCCTCCAAAGATGGGACTTCTCGTTGATCACATCCGCTGTCCCAAACCACGGATGCAGAAATCTGGTGACATGCGTCTTTCCCAGAAACGGCACACCGAAGGCTCCTCTCCTTTTTGGTGCGCGGAATAAACTCAGGCCGACAGCCGCATTCCATCCTGTTCATCGAACAAGTGAACATTTGCTGGATCAATTGAGATTGAAATCATCTCGCCAGGGCGAACGTCGACACGTTCGCGGAAAATGCAGATATTTTCTGTTCCGCCAAAATTCACGACGATATGTGTTTCATAGCCCGTTGGTTCAATGACGACGACCGGCACCTGCATGCCCGCGCTATCAAGCCGGATATATTCAGGACGCAACCCATAAAACGAGATCGCGGCCGACAGCGGCCGGATAGGCGCGAGAAAGTGGTAATCGCATACCATCTTCAGCAACAAATGTTTTTTGGATCTTCCGGGGCGAGCCTGCCCTTGATCATATTCATTGCGGGTGAGCCGATAAATCCTGCGACAAACAGGTTGCTCGGATTATCATAAAGCTCCAGCGGTGAGCCAATCTGCTCAACGCGCCCGTCATGCATGACCACGATCTTGTCAGCCATTGTCATCGCTTCAATCTGATCGTGGGTTACATAAACGGTTGTCGTCTTAAGTCGATGATGCAATTCCTTAATTTCTGCACGCATAGCCACTCGGAGCTTGGCGTCGAGATTAGACAGTGGCTCATCGAACAGGAAAACCTGCGGATCACGAACGATCGCGCGCCCCATGGCAACTCGCTGGCGCTGCCCTCCTGAAAGCTGACGCGGATATCTGTCGAGCAGATTTGTCAGACCGAGAATACCAGCCGCATAGTTCACCCGCTTCTCAATTTCGGCCTGTGGCGCAGAGTTGAGCATCAATGAGAAAGCCATATTCTTGGCAACTGTCATATGGGGATAAAGGGCATAGTTCTGGAACACCATAGCAATATCGCGTTCCTTGGGCGGCAGGTTATTTACTGTTCTTCCGCCAATGCGAACCTCCCCGCCGGAGATATTCTCCAGCCCGGCCAACATTCTCAAAAGGGTTGATTTTCCGCAGCCAGAAGGCCCAACAAGAATGACGAATTCGCCATCTTCAATATCAATATTCACGCCTTTGATAACAGGAAAGGTACCGAAAGATTTCACTACCTCAGCGAACTGTACAGCTGCCATGCGTATCCTCCCAGAGTGTGATCGATAGTTTATGTTTTTTGGAAAAATGAAAACGCCAGCTCCTCACTTCCGACATTTACACCTTCGCTATTTCTCTCCTTTGTTAGACTTCATACCATTGCAGCAGACGACAGTATCAACCGCGCCCGACTAATGGCATTTTGGTTGCCATCACCGTCATGGTCAACACATTAGCGTCCAAAGGCAAACTCGCCATATAAACAACTGCATTGGCAACATGTGTTGGGTCAATTGTTGGTTCTGCGGCAATCGTCCCATTTGCCTGAATGACACCAGTCGATATTTTCTGCGTCATGTCACTTGCAGCGTTCCCGATATCGATCTGCCCGCAAGCAATATCAAAGTTACGCCCGTCAAGTGCCGTCGACTTCGTCAGGCCAGTGATGGCATGCTTGGTCGCAGTATAAGGCGCAGAGTTTGGACGCGGTGTCGTCGCTGAAATTGATCCGTTATTGATGATGCGACCACCACGCGGCTGTTGCGCTTTCATGATGCGAAATGCCTGTTGTGTGCACAAAAAACGCACCTGTCAGATTGGCGCCTACAATTGCACTCCAGTCATCGAAACTTATTTCCTCTAAAGGAACACCTGGCACCAAAGTACCCGCATTGTTGATCAGAAGATCCAGTCGTCCAAATTTGCTTTCGATGTTGTCAAAAAGGGTACGCACTGACACGGGGTCGCTTACATCCGCTTTGAAAGCGTGGAAATGTCCACCCGTATCAGCTGTAAGTTCCTTAACCGCCTTATCGAGAACCTCACCACGTCTGCCCGAGATGATGACCTGATAGCCTGCAGTGCCAAGCGCTTTTGCAATTGCACGGCCGACCCCGGTTCCCCCCACCTGTCACAAGTGCAATGGGCTTATTTCCTGCAGCTGATCCAGCGCTCATTACTATTATTCCTCCTCGTTCTCGTCTCTGTACCGCTTAATAGCTTCATTCAAAAAGGCGCATCCATTTTAGTCCATCAACGGTAGACGTTGCCGGACGATATTCAGCCCCAATAGGTTTTTGATAGCCAAGCTTATCGAGCCAACTCAAAATATGTCTGTAGTTTAACTCCCCGTGATCGGGTTCTGCACGATCGGGAACGGACGCTATCTGAACATGACCGATATGCGGCATCAATGCTTCAAGCCGTTTACTGATATCACCCTCCATGATCTGGATATGATAACAATCAAACATCAGCTTCAGATTGTCCTGACCGAGCTCTTCGATAATCGATAGACCTTGCGCAGAAGTTCTCAGAAAGTATCCCGGCGCATCGCGTTCATTCAGGGGTTCGATCAGAATAGTCATGCCATAGATAGATGCGCGCTCGCAGGCATAGGTGAGATTACTCAGAAAAGTGCGATGGGCTTCCGTTCCTTCACTACGTCCTGCCATGACGTGTATATTGGGCACGTTAAGTTCGCTGGCATAGGCGATCGCCTGATCAATAGCCGCGCGTGCTTCGCTTTCACGGCCCGGAACGGCTGTAAGACCATTATCTCCAGCTTCCACATTGCCGCGACTAGTATTGAGACCCAGCATTGGCAACCTGGTCTCGCGAAGAGCGGCAGCTATATCCTTGATATCATAGGAATAGGGCCAATGACATTCCACAGCATCAAAGCCAGCCTTTTTGGCTGCGCGTATAGCATCAGGAAGAGGCAGCTCTTGCCACAGGAAACCCAAATTGGCCGAGAATTTCGCCATATTACTCCCACTCCACATCAAATTTTTCCACGATCTGACTGATCTGCGCATCGGTTAAGAGCTTGGGTTTCAGCCCGTGGGTCAACAAAGCAAGTTTGGCCGTTTCTTCGAGTTCCTCGATCGCGTAAACCGCTGCTTCCAGATCTTTCGATGCAACGACAGGGCCGTGATTGGCCAACATAACCGCACTTCGCTTACCAGCCAGCCCGCGGATTGCATCGCCGGTTGCCGGATCACCCGGCAAAAAGTATGGCAAGAGCTTGACCTTGCCGAGCTTCATGATCGAATAAGCCGTTAGAGGCGGCAGCATGTTATCGGGATCGATATTTGGTAGCATTGAAAGGGCAACCGAATGGCACGAATGCAAATGCACAACTGCCCCGGCCTTGGCACCGCGCGTTTCATAAAATGCGGAATGTAGCGGCATTTCTTTTGTGGGACGATCACCGCCAACCAATATCCCTGCCTCGTTGAATAGCGATAGTCTTTGAGGATCAAGCCCACCAAACGAGCTGCCTGTTGGCGTTACCAACAAGCGCCCGTCGGAAAGGCGAGCTGAAATATTTCCCGAAGATCCACCTGTAAGCCCCCGATCAAACATCGATTTTGCTAACCGGCAGATATCCTCTCGCAATCTTGCTTCTTCGCTCATGCGACCTCCAGCATCTGAAGTGCATCGGAGAAGAAGGACGCGGTTCCAAAATTGCCGGACTTAAGTGCGAGTGCGACGGTTTCATCGCCAATTTTGGCATAGGTCCATGGAACACCGGGCGCGATTTCTTTACCGACCCTGAGCTTCGAGACTCCAAGTGCCTGAGCAACTGCGCCCGATGTTTCACCACCAGCGACCACAAATCGACGTATTCCAAGTTTGAACGAAGCGAGCGCCAATTCAGCGAGCGCCTGTTCAACAATTTGTCCGGCCCGTTCCACACCAAGCTTCGATTGCGCCTCTTGCACAGACGTTGGATCAGCACTTGCATAAATCAGCTTCGGCTTTTCGGCCGGTTGTTTTTGAAGCCAGTCGAGCGCATCCGCGATACCACGTTCGGCCAGAACTGTTGGGTTCAGCCGATAACTCGCAGCCCTATCACGATAGAGTTCGACCTGCTTGAGAGTCATGGCCGAACAACTGCCTGAAAGTACAATCTGTCCCTTCTGCACCTGAGGTTCAGGTACAGTTTCAGTGGTTTGGCCAATCATACCGGAGCCAGCGAGAAGTGCTGGCAGTGGCATAGCGAGAGCGCTACCTCCACTGATTAATGGGAAATCCAGTGAGGCTTCCGCGATAATTGAAAGATCATCATTCGCAACCGCATCAATAATAACGTGTGCGATGCCGTCAGCCTCCAGTTCCCTTAATCTGGATTTGAGAGCTTCCACTCCACGCGCGACAGTAAGCCGGTTGACGAGGCCCACTTTTCCACGCACCTGTGGCGTCAACAATCTGACCAGACTGGAGTCGCGCATGGGCGTTAAAGGATGGTCTTTCATCGCGCTTTCGTTGAGAAGCGCTTCTCCCACAAAAAGATGCCCCATGAAAACATTACGACCATTTTCCGGAAATGCAGGGCAATAGATCGTCTGAGACGTGCCTATATCGGCCATCAACGCTTCAGCAACTGGCCCTATATTGCCTTTTTCAGTGCTGTCGAAGGTCGAGCAATATTTCCAGTAGAAGCGTTTTGCACCGCGAGCGCTGAGCCATTCATAAGCAGATCGCGCCTGATCAACAGCCATGTTTTGAGGAATTGTACGGCATTTAAGAGCGATAATTTCGAACGCTGCGGCGTTGCCTTCAGGTTCGGCTTCTGACGGCAATCCAAGTCGCAAAGAAACTGGATAGCCACTTCGAGCCAAAAGACCTGCGAGATCGGTTGCTCCGGTAAAGTCGTCAGCAATGGCGCCTAAAACAATACCCATCGTCTAATCCGTCATTCCGGGCAATATTACATCGCTTTTTAAGGCGAGAATCTTTGCTACAGCTGCGTCATCCTGAGGTCCGAATCCGGCACCGGCAGCCTGATTAAAGAGTTCCAGTGCTGTTTGACTTAAAGGTGTCGACCCTCCAGCCTCGGAAGCTTCGGAGGTTACTATGCCCAGATCCTTGACAAAGATATTCACTGCAGAACGTGGTGTGTAATCGCCTTCCACAATGTGCGGTCCGCGATTTTCGAACATCCATGAAGAACCCGCCGAAACACGAATGACGTCGAATACTGTCTGAAGGTCTAATCCAACTTTTGCTGCAAGAGTGAGAGCTTCTGCTGTTGCCGCGATATGTACACCGGCAAGCAGCTGATTGATCATCTTGACCTTCGAGCCCAGTCCGGGCACTTCACCGAGACGAAATACCTTGCCAGCAACAGCATTCAAACTGGACGCAGCAATGTCAAAGGCTGCGTTCGAGCCAGATCCCATCACCGTCATTTCGCCTGTGAGAGCCTTTTGATGCCCACCGAAACCGGCGCGTCTATAACCAGCATGCCCGCCGCTTCGAGGCTTTCGGCTATTTCGACGGTGGCGCTCGGCGCCATAGTTACGCACAAAGAAAGACTGTGCCTCGAACAGCGCTTGCCAATGCACCTTTGGCGCCGAACAGGACATCCTTTGCCTGATCAGAATTCACAACGAAAACGAATACTACATCGCTAGGCCCCGCCTCGGCTGCGGTTGAGTATGCCTCGCCGCCTTCTGCCGCGAAACGTTGCAAAACCTCGTGACGAACATCCACGCCTTTAACATGAAAGCCTGCGCGCAATAGTGACGTGGCTGCCCCCCAGCCCATGGAGCCAAGTCCGATTACAGTTACTGTCTTATCCGGCGTCACGTCATGTCATCCTTGGTTCAATTCATCTTCGATATGAATTTTGATGATTTCATCGAACGATGTATCCGCGACAAAGCCCAACTCGATCGCGCGACTTGCATCAAAATCTTGCGCCCAGCCATCAACGATCCCAGCAATAAGCGGATCGCGTTCTTTACGGATCAACGCCACGGCTTTGTCGCCGGCAACTCTTCGCAATGCTTCAATCTGTTCACCAACTGTGGCTGAGAGGCCTGGCATGTTCAAAACACAGCGATGGCCGAGGCGCGCAAGATCAATCGTTGCAGCATGCAGGAGAAAACCCACTGCACGGCGAGGACTGACATGCCAATGTCTGACGGTTTCATCCACCGGCAGAATTGCTTCCTTGCCTATGAGGGGTTCACGCAGGATATTGGAGAAAAAGCCGGACGCAGCTTTATTTGGCTTTCCTGGGCGAATACACACCGTCGGCAGCCGGATTCCGATGCCGTCCAAAAAAGCCTTTGCGCGAATAATCCGCGAGCAGCAGCTCGCCTATTGCTTTCTGCGTTCCATAGCTTGTACGCGGCGTCAAAAAGAATTCATCATCAATTTTCTCTGGAAAGGGTGCCCCAAAGACAGCAATCGACGATGTGAAAACCACACGTGGTTTATACGGAGAGATGTCCCTTTGTTTGCGAATAGCTTCAAACAGATATCTCGTGCCATCAAGATTGATTGCATAGCCTTTGTCGAAATCGAGCTCGGCTTCACCGGATACGATCGCTGCCAGATGAAATATAACGTCTGGTCGACCTGCAACAAGAGTGGTTGCTACTGCGGGATCAGAAATGTCTGCGGCATAGGTCTCAACTTTGCCGGAATATCCGTCTGGGGCAGAAGGCGAGATTACGTCCACCAATGTCAAAGCATTGACTTCCGCTCCGGCAATACCTCCATTACGGCTGATGGCTTCCGCAAGTTTGCGTCCGACCATTCCTGCCGCGCCGATAATCAAGACATGCATACAGTTTTGCCCTTCTTCATTTGGTTACATGCAGTTCATTTGCAGCCTTTGCGACAGCACATACGTGCTCATGGCTACCGAGTTTCGGCGGCCAAGGACTTTTTCGTGGAGACATAAATTCGTTCTTCATGCGCGGCAAAAGCTGCCATCGCTGCAACCCGATCACGCTTTTCCAACGCGCTCAAGATAACCTGATGATCAGCAAAGCTCCCATCGACGGCACCCGGCTGCGCCATGGCGCGACGACGATGCTCCATCATGTAAGTGTAAAGATCTGTCACGATATCTGCGAGAAGCGGATTCCCGCATTCGCGATAGATCGCCACATGAAACTCCCGATCACAGATCAGAAAGCGGACTGGGTCATCCATGCAACTCGCCTGAGCATCAAGAGACCGATGCAACAATTCCAACGCATCATCCGAGATGCGCTCAGCTGCATCGCCGACAATCTGCTGCTCGACAAGCAAGCGCGCTGCATGAACCGCATGCACATCGTAAAGATCGACATTGAGGCGAGATGTTATACCGATAGAAAGCCCGGTCAGATCGATGCTTGCCACACGCGTTCTTGCGCCTTGAGCGACCTCAAGAATACCACGCGCTGCCAAAATCTGGATCGCACCACGAACAGTTTGACGACTGACGGAAAGTGCCGTCGCCAGCTCTCTTTCCCCCGGGAGCTCATCACCGATACTCAGCAATCCAGAAGCAATAAGGGCGCTGATCTTGTCTGCGATCACATCGCGAATGGTGCGCCGCTCAAGGTTGCGCCCGAGCCCTGCACTCTTATCGAGTAAAAGATCGTGAACAACGTTCAAGCGACACTCCACTGATCTACTGGTTCATCCACTAGTCCAGTTACACTCTGCGACGTGAAGCTTTCTGTCAAGAGACTGCCGCGTCCAGCAGATCGAGTTTCAACAATTTCTAAATACCGAAACGCTGGCAAGGCCAACAAATATAGCGTCGATCAGCCATCCTCCACGCGGCAGCACGCGCAAAAAGCAGAAGCGGCAGTTGCATTTCTGTGTATTATCAATAATTATCAATTATATCTATAATTTGATTCTTGAGGACCTTATTCGTGCAAGTTCAGACATCAAAATCGCCACAACTCGAACGTAACGTATCAGAATTACCTCCCTACACCATCAATCAAGCTATTATTATCTATAATTTACCGTTCAATGATCTGTTGTTCCGCGCTCAGAGCGTTCACCGCATGTATTTCGACCCCAATGCCGTGCAGATGAGCCGCCTTTTATCGATAAAAACCGGCGGGTGTGCGGAAGATTGCGGCTATTGTAGCCAATCCTCGCTACCCGACCGGCCTAAAAGCCTCAAAACTGATGGAAGTTGAGAAGGTACTCGGAGAAGCCCGCAAGGCCAAGGATGCAGGCGCAACGCGCTATTGTATGGGCGCAGCATGGCGTAGCCCGAAGGACCGCGACATGGACACACTTGTTGCCATGGTTGAAGGCGTGAAAGCGCTCGGCATGGAAACCTGCATGACACTGGGCATGCTGACAGATCAGCAAGCACATGACTTTGCCAAAGCCGGGCTCGATTACTACAATCACAACATCGACACGTCCGAACGTTTCTATTCTGAGATCATCACCACCCGAACGTTTGAAGACCGGCTGAACACGCTTGAAACTGTGCGTGCAGGCATCAAGGTTTGCGCCGGTGGAATTTTGGGCATGGGTGAAACAATCGACGACCGCATCTCGATGTTGCTGACGCTCGCTAATCTGCCCGTACCGCCGGAAAGTGTACCAATCAATCAGCTGATCCCCATTCCCGGCTCAAAATTGGCAAATGCCAAAGCTATCGATCCGATTGACTTCATCCGCACAATTGCATTGGCGCGTATCTTGATGCCGACCTCGCATGTGCGCCTGTCTGCCGGGCGCACCGAAATGAGCGACGAAATGCAGGCGCTGTGTTTTTTTGCTGGCGCGAATTCTATCTTCATCGGCGACACGTTGCTAACGGCCGATAATCCCGGCGAAGACCACGATACTGCTCTATTTAATCGTCTTGGTATTTCTCCCATGCCATTGGAACCGGCAGCCGGTTGATGACTATGCTCGCCAACTATTCAACAGCGCTTGAAGGCCTAAAACGCAAAGCACGACTACGCAGACTGGCGCCGCCGTGCGGCATAGATTTCACGTCAAATGATTTTCTCGCACTTGCCAATGCGCCACGCATGAAAGCAGCAATCCGTGCAGCGATGGATAGAGGCGTTCCGACTGGAGCCGGAGGTTCGCGTCTGCTGCGCGGCAACCATCTGGAACACGAAGCTCTCGAACTGGAAGCAGCCGCTTTTTTTGGTGCTGAAAGCGCTCTTTATTTCGGCAGCGGTTATATGGCCAACTTCGCGCTTTTCGCGACTTTGCCAAGACGTGACGATCTCATTCTGTATGACGCACTTATTCATGCCAGCACCCATGACGGCATTGCGGCCAGCAAAGCCGCATCGATTAGCATCCCCCACAATGATGCTAGTGCCTTTGGTGAAGCAATCCGCAACTGGCGCAACAAAGGCGGCAAAGGGCGCCCATGGATTGCCGTGGAAAGCCTCTACTCAATGGATGGAGACCAGGCACCGCTTACCGAACTCGCTGCAGTTGCCGATCATCATGACGGATTTCTGGTGATCGATGAAGCGCATGCCACCGGCGTCTTCGGCACTGGTGGTCGCGGACTGGCAGCAGGCTTGGAAGACCGAGAAAACGTGCTGGTCTTGCATACCTGCGGCAAGGCGCTTGGCGTGTCGGGTGCATTGCTTGTTATGTCAAAAGTATTGGCAGATTATCTCGTTAATCGTGCACGGGCTTTCATCTATTCCACTGCACCGTCGCCGCTTATGGCAGCAGGTGTTCGCGAAGCACTACGTATCATCAATGATGAACCTGAACGGCGGGAAGCGCTCAATGCTCGGGTCGCCTTTACGGGTCAGGCATTGAAACAACGGTTCGGTATTACGCCAAGCGGATCGCATATCCAGCCGGTCATCATCGGCAACAATGCGCAAGCCTTGCAAATTGCCGAGGCTCTTCAGGAGCACGGCTTTGATGTCCGCGCCATCCGCCCGCCAACTGTGCCTGAAGGCACAGCGCGTCTGCGTCTCTCCATTACGCTCAATGTCAATCAACAGCAGATTTCTCACATGCTGGATTGCCTAGCCGCAACCATGAAAGAGTACAAGGCATGACCCTCCGTTATGTTATATCCGGCACTGATACCGGCATCGGCAAAACGGTGTTTTCTGCGGCCATCACAGGCATATTCAACGCCCATTACTGGAAACCTGTACAATCAGGACTGGATGAAGAAACGGACAGCGAAACCGTTGCTCGTCTAAGCGGCGTGCCAACCGCGCACATATTGCCGGAAGCCTATCGCCTGAAAGCACCCACCTCGCCTCACCTGTCCGCTCGGCTTGAGGGTGTGGAAATCGATCCGACCCGGCTTGAACCACCCGCCTGCAACCGCCCACTGATTATAGAAGGCGCGGGCGGCCTGCTGGTACCGCTAACCGATACAACAGTCTTTGCAGATGTCTTCGCCCGCTGGCGCATTCCTGTCATTCTCTGCGCCCGTACATCGCTTGGCACGATCAATCATACGTTGATGTCCATCGAAGCGCTGCGCAGCCGCAATATTCCTATTCATAGCGTGGCCTTCATCGGCGCTGAAAATATCGACACGCAGACAATTATTGCCAAGATTGGACAGGTGAGAATACTCGGGCGCCTGCCCATTTTGGACGAGCTGACAAAGAAAGCCTCAGCCGAGCCTTCCATGAGAATTTCGATATGGCACCCCTGATGGAGACAACCGCATGACCCGCTCTCCTGTCTGGCATCCGTTTACGCAACATACCCTTATACCGCCGATGAAGCGCATCGTCGCAACCGATGGCGCTTACCTGTTCGATGAAGACGGCACTCGTATCTTCGACGCCATCTCGTCATGGTGGGTGACAACGCACGGCCATCGTCATCCCATCATCATGGATGCAATCCGCGCGGCGACTGAGAGTTTAGATCAGATTATTTTTGCCGAGTTCACCCACGAACCTGCAGAAATCCTTGCCAGAGGCCTGCTCGAATTTGCCCCACGGCCTGAGCCATGTCTTCTTTCTGACAGCGGATCAACCGCTGTCGAGGTTGCGATCAAGATGGCGTTGGGGAGCTTCTACAATCGCGGCATCGTGCGTAATCGCATTGTGGTGATGGAGCACGGCTATCATGGTGACACCATCGGCACCATGTCTGCGGGAGAGCGCGGCGTGTTCAACGTTCCGTTTGAACCACTTCTGTTTGGCGTGGATCGCCTTCCCTTCCCCGATGCGGAGAAAGAACAGGAGACCCTTGATGCGTTTGAAAGTTTTTGCCGTTCGGGAAAAGTCGCTGCCATTCTCATTGAGCCACTGGTGCTTGGCGCAGGCGGCATGAAACTTTATGACAAAGCGGTACTTTGTGCACTTAAGGAAATAGCCAGTCGCTACGGTTGTCTGTTTATCGCTGACGAGGTGATGACCGGATGGGGGCGTACCGGTACGCACTTCGCTTGTGATCAGGTGGGCATTACACCCGATATTCTCTGCACTTCAAAAAGGCCTGACCGGAGGCTCCTTGCCACTGGCGGCAACGCTGTGCACTGCGGAGGTTTTCGATGCGCATCTATCGCAAGACCGCAGCAAAACCTTTTTCCATTCCAGTTCCTATACTGCCAATGCAATTGCCTGCGCCGCCGCTGTCGCCAATCTGGAAGTCTGGCGCAGTGAGCCGGTTGGGGCGCGCATTGCTCAGCTTGCTGCACAACATGCGCGTCAGTTGCAGCGTTTCGAGAATGACGCACGATTTACCAGTATCCGGCAATGCGGTACTATCGCGGCACTCGATCTTGCGTCGCCTTCCAGCGGTTATATGGCCGAAATAGGACCACGCTTGCGTTGGCTATTCCGCGAACGAGCCATACTTTTGCGCCCGCTGGGTAACGTCATCTATCTGATGCCACCCTATTGCACCAGTGCTGAAGAACTTGCTGCCACCTATGATGCGATTGATGAAGTCACATCAATGGTTTCAACTGAGGTTGTTTGATGCCCAAGATTTCTTCCCGTCTTGCCGGCTTTGGTCATGCCGTACCTTCGCGTATCGTTCACAATGCGGAAATTGAAAACCAGCTTGGCCTTGAAAAAGGTTGGATAAAAAGGCGTACCGGGATTCAAAAGCGCCATTGGGCAACGGAAGGTGACACATTAAGCGACCTTGCAGCCGCAGCCGGAAAAATGGCCCTCGACAAAGCGGGAATTGCACCGGATGAAATCGCTATGACCTTGCTTGCAACCTCAACGCCGGATCATCTTTTGCCCCCGTCAGCACCGCTGCTTGCGAATAAGCTTGGGCTGAATCATTCCGGTGCCATCGATCTTGCCGGTGCCTGCTCCGGCTTTCTCTATGCGTTGACACTTGCTGATGGCTTTGTACGAACGCAAGGCAAAGCGGTGCTTATCGTGGCCGCGAATATTCTCAGTCGCAGGATTAATCCGTTGGAACGAGCGACTGCAGTTTTATTCGCAGACGCTGCAGGCGCAGTTGTGTTGGCCCCATGCAAAGACGGACAAAGTGGCCTTAAAGCAGCAGCAATGGCATCAGACGGCAGTGGTTATGGCCTCATCACCATTGCAGCAGGCGGCAGCAACAAACCCTTTCGCCGGAGACCCTACAGATCATTCTCTGATGACAATGCGTGACGGGCGCGAGGTTTTCACACGTGCCGTCGATCTGATGACAGACACCTCACGCCAAGTGCTGGACGAAGCAGGTATAACAGCTTCTGCTATTGACCATTTCATCCCCCATCAGGCCAATATCCGTCTTTGCGATGCGGTGCGTCACAATCTGGGACTTGAGGAGAATAAAATGGTCCGCACAATCGCCACCTATGGCAACTCATCAGCAGCAACCATCCCGTTGTCGCTTTCTGTCCAGCATCAACAAAAGCCATTTGAGCCACACGAGCAATTATTGATGACCGCCGCAGGCGCTGGCTTAACCGGCGGCGCTGCTCTCTTTGTTGTTTGACGACACTAGGTTTTTCCAAGAGGATCGAACCCGGCGCTTCCAATTGCGGCTTTGATGACCCGCCTTCCGCTACAGCACCGGATACAACACAAAACGCTGGTAAACGGAAAAACAGCCCCAAGTATAATAGCGCGAACTATCAGCTATTGATCAGTGCCTGCACCAGATCAGCCTCCAAATCCTCCGGATCTTCAAGACCAACGGAAATGCGGATCAGTTGAGGACCAATTCCAAGATCATTCTTCTGATCTTCGGGTACAACGGCATGCGTGAGGGAGAACGGGTGTTGAATGAGGCTCTCTACGCTGCCCAAACTGACAGCAAAATGGAAGTAACGCGTCGATGTCAGGATACGCTCGACCCGCGCAAGATCACCCTTAACCTCAACAGAAACGACGCAGCCGAAATTAAGCATTTGTCGCGCAGCCATTGCGTGTTGGGGGTGGCTTGTCAGCCCCGGATAAACAACTCTGCTCAACCCAAGCTCGTGGGCTTTGCTTTCAAGACTATTGGCCAGCTTGAGTGCCGTTTCTGACTGCCGGATGCTCCGGATCTCAAGCGTCTTCAGAGAGCGGTGCAACAGCGCGCAATCTGTCGGCGACATCACTGACCCCAGCGCATTTTGCAGATACTTGATCCTTTCGCCGAGCTTAGCTGGAGCATGGGCGGAAACTGCGACAACACCACCAAGAAGGTCTGAATGTCCGTTTAACATTTTGGTGGCCGAGTGGACGACAACATGGATACCATGTTCTATCGGACGCTGCCCTGCAGGCGATGAGAAGGTGCTGTCACACACGGTGATCGCACCGGCTTCAGCACCAAGCTTTGCAACCAGAGACAGGTCAACAATTCGAAGAGTGGGATTGGAAGGCGTCTCAAACCAGAGCAAACTTGGCTTATGGTCCAGAACAGCTAAGCTTAGCGCATTTTCGTCAGAAAAATCAACAAAACGGACCTTATGGCCCGCAGTCAGCGGTCGAACATCGGCAAGTAGTCGGTAGACACCACCGTAAAGATCATTATGGGCTAATATTGACGAGCCCGCCGGAAGCGCCTCTAGCAAAGTCGCGGCCGCTGCAAGGCCACTCGGGAACGCGAAAGCTACTTCCGCACCTTCAAGATCGGCAAGGCAACGCTCCAATGCATTGCGCGTCGGGTTGCCACTTCGGCTATAATCATAGCCTTTGCTGGCACCGATGCCGTCCTGCACATAGGTTGTGGCATGGTAAATCGGAGGGATAACAGCACCAGTCAGTGGATCAGGCTCCTGTCCAACGTGAATGGCCCGAGTAGCAAATCCTGCCTGGTTACGAAGAAGCTTGTTCGTCACGTGTTTTGTCTTTCCATCGTCTGATGCTTATTTCAGAACAGCTATTAGAGCGCGTTTCGATCTGATTGAATCAGATCGGCGCTCTAAACCTTTGATTGAACGCGCATCTTACCCGAAAACCGTTTCACACTTTTCGGGATGCGCTTTAAACTCACTGCCAGTGATTGGCAGTTAGATTGGTCCGCGAAAACTAATAGGGGATCAGTTCGCTCGTGTCCTTGAGATATAAGGGATGTCCGGGCGAACCGTTGTTTGTAATTTTTAGGGCGTGCAGCTTAACTTTTGCTGCCCGCAAAGCATCGGTCACAGCCTGTCCGTGGTGTGCCAGTTTCTTGTGAAGTGAACCATATGCCATCACAACAATTTCAGCGCCCAAAGCCTGTTCGACAATTGTTTGCAGATTTTCCTGCGTATTAGGAATAACACCTTGTTCCAGCAACATCTTCGGATTGGTTGCACGGTAATCCATAACATTGCATTTCACGTACCGACCATAACCCCAACGGCGTGTGAATTTCTGCTCTTTAAAAACAGTGGGATCATCAACATTGAATGCAGCGGTGCTCGGATTCATACCGATCCATAGAACATAACCAGCCTTCTCTGCCCCGTCCCAGTCGCGTGTGAGTAGCCGCCGATAGCGGCCACATTCCGAAAATAGAGCATCGCCCCTGATTTCCGATTTAACCTTGAGGCGAACCTTACCGCCGGGATCATGGAGCTCGTGGCTCATAACTGCTTCATCTCTCTCATGTCGCATACTGTTTCAGACTCTGCATCGCTGTTGCAGCGCTCGGATACACATTTGTCTTCTTTTCTTACGACACCAACTCTTCCGTCAAGCTAAAGATTGGTGTGGTTCAATAGGAGAACGAGGCCAGCACCAAATCGACTATGAGCATTATCGACAAGCAGCGCTTGAAATCTCAGCGTTAATTGCTACCTTAACGCAAGGCGTGTGCTGCGTGCGCCCAGGGACTGCCCTGAATACGGAGACTGTGTTTAACCGTTTCTGTCAGGAGCTGCCATGGCTGGTCGCATTCAAAGTACTATTCGCAATTTTCTCGACAGTGAATCTTCAGGTGGTTTGTTGCTGATAGCATCAGCGATTGCTGCATTGCTCGTCGCAAATTCTCCGCTTGCGGAGACCTATTTCCGTACACTGCATGTCTATCTGGGACCTCTTTCCATTCAGCATTGGGTAAACGATGCTCTTATGGCCATTTTCTTTTTGATGGTTGGTCTTGAGATAAAGCGCGAGATGGTTGATGGCCATCTTTCTTCCTGGCCGCGGCGCATCCTGCCCGGGGCAGCAGCTGCTGCGGGCATGGCCGTTCCCGCAATGGTCTACCTTGCGTTCAATCTTAACAACGGCGCTTCCCACGGCTGGGCAATTCCAGCTGCAACTGATATTGCATTTGCCCTTGGTGTCATTTCGTTGCTCGGCTCCCGGGTTCCAACATCTCTGAAGGTTTTTCTTGCCGCTCTCGCGATCATTGACGATCTTGGCGCTGTGATCATCATTGGGATTTTCTATACGTCTGGCGTTTCAGTAATCGATCTGGCTTTGGCTGGAGGTGTTTTCGCGGTTCTTCTGGCTTTCAATCTTGCAGGCGTAAAGCGCCTGACACCCTATCTCTTAGTCGGTATTTTACTCTGGTTCTTCACCTATCGCTCCGGCGTTCATGCAACAATTGCAGGTGTTTTGCTTGCATTGACCATTCCGATCACACGCACGCCAGCAAAGCCAGAAGCCAGCATTTCCGAAAGTCCCTTGCATCTGCTTGAACATAGCCTGATCAAGCCTGTTGCATTCTTCATTGTACCGATATTCGGCTTTGCGAATGCCGGTGTGAGTTTCTCTGGATTGGGTCTGGACGCAATATTTGCCCCAGTCACCTTAGGTGTGGCTGCCGGATTGGCGCTTGGTAAACTCCTGGGGATTTTCGGCGCAGTTTTGCTACTGGTCAAAACGGGTATTGTGGGTCTGCCAGCTGGCGCAAGCTGGTCCCAAATGCTGGGCACCACTCTCTTATGCGGCATTGGCTTCACAATGAGCCTGTTTATCTCACTTCTCGCTTTCAACGACGCGCTGCTGCAGGACGAAGCAAAAATAGGAATTCTGATCGGTTCGCTTATCGCAGGTAGTGCTGGTTTCATTATCCTGCGTTTCGCCAAACGAACTGATGGGCGATGAGCAAAAGGACGACACTTGGTTTCAGGCGCGGCTCAATGAGGCATGCCTGAAACTGGAATAGCGATTTTCCCGAAACTGTGGACGGCCTATCTGGTCTGAACAGCACGACAAAATAGCTAAGATAAACGATTCGTATCCCATATCGTCAACAGCATAGTGACAGCGCGATCCAGTTGATCGCGCTTCGTGCCGTCTTTCGCTTCCAGTGCTATACCCATTAGAAATGTGTGAAGCACTCCGGCCAAAGCTGACACATCAGTCCGCTCGAAAGCTCTCCTTGTGCAATACCACGCCTGATACATTGCTCTATCCCGTGGCGATTGCGTTGACGATCTGTTGCAAGAATCTCATCCACGTGGCGATTATCAGGCGCGCAATTGCTCGCTCCTAAAATAATCAGACAGCCGAGAGGATGAGTCTCGTCGCTTTGCATCTGCGCGGATTTTCTTAACGCCATCTCTATTGCGTCCCGCGGAGCCAATGAGAGATCGAAGAGACTTAATGTAACTTGCCCGTAAGTGGATTGGTAGCGTTCGACCACTTCCCGAAATAAGCTCTCTTCGATCCAAAGGCCGCATAAAAGCTCGCCGGAGATATATTCCCCATCGACGCTTTCAGCTGATTGAGCGATGTCGGCTCAAATCCTTGCTCCCAAAACAGTGTCAGCGCGGCGTCAAGGGCCTTCTCTCTGTCGAATTCTCGCGGGCGTCCGGTACGTGCCATCGTAATCTCCTCATATAAATATATAGTAGTCGATCCATAATTCATTGCCAAGGGTCAAATCTTGCAATATATGGAATGATCGTTCCATATATTGAAGGACTCCTGATGACCGTAACGACCGCAAACTTTCCGACCGAAAGAGAGGCGCGATTACCAATAGCTGCCCTGCTCGCTCTCGCAATGTCGGGCTTTATCTGCATCGTCACAGAAACACTCCCAGCCGGCCTGTTGCCGCAGATCGGAAATGGATTGGGCGTTTCTCAAGCTCTGGCCGGACAAACTGTAACTGCTTATGCAGTCGGATCGCTGCTCGCAGCTATTCCACTTACCATCGCAACAAGCAGCTGGAGACGCCGCAATGTCTTGCTTCTCACGCTTGCAGGCTTTCTGGTCTTCAACATGGTTACGGCTGTTTCGAACAATTATTGGCTTACACTGACTTCACGGTTCTTCGCAGGCGTAGCCGCAGGGCTGGCCTGGAGCCTTCTGGCCGGATATGCACGACGCATGGTTTCTCCGGATCAGCAAGGAAAAGCAATGGCTATCGCCATGGTCGGCACTCCCATAGCTTTATCCCTAGGTGTGCCGATTGGAACCTGGCTTGGGACAGCCGTTGGATGGCGTGCTGCATTCTGGATCATGTCAGCATTGACCATCGTACTTGTCTTTTGGGTTATTGCTAAGGTTCCGGACTATCCTGGGATCAAAAGAAGCGGACGCATCCCACTGACAAAGGTCTTAAGGACACCGGGGGTACTGTCCGTTCTGGCCGTCGTGATCATGTGGATGCTTGCCCACAATATCCTCTATACTTATATCGCACCGTTTGTTGCCCCAGCCGGACTGAGCAACCGCGTCGATCTTGTATTGCTCGTTTTTGGTATCACAGCTCTTGCTGGCATAGGGGTTACTGGGAAACTCGTAGACCGAGCCTTGCGCAAGACGGTACTAGCCAGTCTTCTGGTATTCACGATGATAGCACTGGCATTCGCATTATTACCTGCATCACCAACTCTTGTGTTCACAGGCGTCGCGATCTGGGGGCTGACATTTGGCGGAGCCGCAACCCTGTTACAGACGGCGTTGGCAGATACAGCGGGAGACGGTGCAGATGTCGCACTGTCAATGAATGTCGTAGCCTGGAATAGTGCTGTCGCAGGAGGCGGGATTGTCGGCGGCATACTCCTGAATACTTATGGTGTTTCCTCATTCTCTTGGGCTGTCGTTCTATTGCTGGTAATGGGCTTGATTTTGGCCTGGCGTGCCCGGTCGCGGGGATTTCCCGCAGGCCACAGAACATCCGGCACCAAAATCGCTGGACACTGAAATTTCGCCGCGAGATCTTAATCTCGCGGCGAAACTCATTTAAAAGCGGATAAAAGACAACGTACTGCCCGAAAGATTGTCAGTGCACTGCCGCATACATAATCTCTTCCTGAGACACATTGAGTGGGGAAAACTCTTCCACCACACGACCCTGGCGGCAAACGAGTATACGGTCAGAAAGCGCGAGGATCTCAGGTAGATAAGACGATATAACCACGACTGCGAGTCCCTGACCTGCGAGTTCCTCAATCAAGTTATGAATTTCGGTAACAGCTCCAACATCGACACCACGTGTGGGCTCGTCGAAGATGATCAATCTCGGCTTCTGCACGAGCGCTTTACCGATCACGACCTTCTGCTGATTACCGCCTGAAAGCTCTATAACCCGCGCCTGAGCATCAATGCTGCGGATCGCGAGCTTGTTGCTCCATGTCTCTGACAGTGCTTTCATTTCGGAAAAACTGACGAAGGGCAATCGCTCAAGCCCGGCTGCAAGCAACCCCGAATAGAGGTTTTCGGCGACAGACATCGTCTCAAAGAAGCCTTCCAGCTTGCGGTCTTCTGTGACATAGACAATGCCATCGCGCACAGCCTCGTGCGGCGTCGTATAACGTACTGGTTTGCCCTGATATGCAATTGAACCACCGCGCAGAAAATTACGCTTGTAAATGCCGGCAATGATCTTGGCAGTCTCGGTGCGACCCGAGCCAACCAGTCCAAAGATACCTGTCGTCTGCCCTTCAAAAATGGAAAACGAAGTGTTTCGAACCATCGCGCCCATCGAAACATCCTCAACAGACAGGATTTTCAAGCCCGCCGGTCGCACTCTCTCGCGGGTCGATATATTCTGCGCAGCCACACGCCCGATCATGGCCTGAACGATTTTTCCCTGATCGAAATTGGCCGTTATGTCCGTAATAACTTTCTGTCCATCTCGCATGATGGTGATGCGGTCAGAAATCTGTAGCGCCTCTTCGAGCGCATGACTGATAAATACCACCGTCACCCGCGCGCCTTGAGACGCATAACGAGCGAGAAGAAGTGCTTTCGTTCTTCAGGTGTCAAAGTGGCGGTTGGTTCGTCAAATATAATGATTTTGGCATTAAGCCGAACGGCACGCGCTATCTCCACCATCTGGCGTTTGGCAGCGCCAAGCGTCGAAACATTCGCCGTAGGATCGACTGTAAAATTCAGCGATTGCAGGAACTGCTGGGCAGCGATCGTGATGCCGCGCAAGCGATTGAACGCTTTCTCATCACCAAGATAAAGGTTTTGCGCAACTGTCATCGAGGGACGAGACTTGTTTCCTGAAATACCATAGCGATGCCATGCTGCAAGGCATCTGCAGGACGTGTGAACCGTATTTCCTTACCATCAAAATCAACGCGCCGGATGTGGGCTCCACAACCCCAGCAAGCAATTTACTTAAGGTCGACTTGCCCGCTCCGTTTTCACCCAGAAGCGCATGAACCTCGCCTGCACACAGGTCAAAATCAACCGCATCAACAGCGATATTGCCATGATAGGATTTTGTGATTGCCTTGGTCTCCAGCAGGATCGTCATAGTTTATCGCCTTTACCAAGATCCAGAATAAGATCCGCACCCTTTACGCTCGCGAGAACTGACTGACCTGTCTCCAGTATCGAAGTCAGTCCGTGGCGCTTGCCATCGGAACGGCTATGGAAGCTTTCAAGCGGCTGGAACCGGTTGTCGAGGCGAACAGCCAACCCATAGGAGCGTGATGGTGCCCAGGGCTTATGCACACCCATTGTCCGCACAGAACCACATTGAAGCGGCTCGAGAAAAACTCGTGCCAGACGATAGAACAGGGGCAATCCAGTGCTCTCGCTCGACCATTTTGAGCATATCGTGGCGGAATGCGTCTTCCTGCAACACAAATTCGATCAAACGGTTACGGGGCGCAAAAAACCGATAACCAGAAGCCACCATTGGCAGACGTCGACAATTTGCCCGGATAGCCGGGAATTCTGGTCAAAACCGGCTTCACATTGGCTCGTTGGTTCTTTGGATCAACACGAACAATACGATGGGCAAAAGCTTCACTGACATGGACGGTTCCATCAGTGGCGGCATGAACACCTGATGGCCACGCAAGCTTGTCCGCCAGAAGTGTTGCTTCTCCTGTGGTGATATCAAGCTTCCAGACAGAGCCAGTGGCGCGTTTCCCCATCAGATCCTCCACCCAGTCGGACGGCGCATGATGGTTAGAACCTTGTGCAACAACAACGGTTGTCGCGTCGAGAACCGACACAGCCGTTGGGCAGACCAGCCGATTAGACCCTAAATGATCGAATGTCCGGCCATCATGCGTCCCTCCACGAACAACAAGAGTGCCATTTTCGAGGGCGACAAGTAGTGCATCATCGGAAAGAACCGCGAGAGCAGAAATATCCGCATCATAGTCGGCAACCTTTTTAGCAGTCTCCCCCGCAATCGCGAAAATCGATGCGTTGGACGAAAAAAGCACTTTTCCTGCCCAAAGCACGAGATTATCCGGCGCATTATGTTGAAACTGGACTGACGCATCATCCAGAGCATTATTCGGTTTGAATGCACCATCATAGGGCGGAATGGTGATTGCTTTGCCACGAAACGGGTCAAGAAGACGGTCAATGAAACTCATTTCACATCTCCCCAATAGGAACTCCAACCCGTCCAGTTCGGATCTGCGCCGTCGATTTTGATGCGGCCGATGCGATTATTGAGAATACCGCCGATATAAAGATAGCCTTTGTGCTCACGCATGGATGTCACCATAGGATGGCTGGCACCACCGAGATCACCCAAGGTCGCAACTATCTCGCCATTGTCGTCAAACTTGACCACGCCGCCGGTATTGATGTTGGGAAACAGCCATTCATCTTGCGGCAAGCGTCGCGTCATACGCTTCCGCATGCCGGGATTGCGCAATGCGAGATCAAAACTCGGCGTGCGCATACCAAGCCAGGCCATCCAGTAAGTACCGTCCGATGCACGATTGATATTATCGGGATAGCCCGGCATATCTCGAATAACCGTTTCAAGCGTGCCTGCCTTTGGTCCTTCAATCCAATAGCGATGAACTGTGCAAGCCCAAGATTCCGCCAGCAGCAATGACTGACCGTCATGTGCGATGCAAACACCGTTAGCATAGCGCAGGTTTTTGAGAACAGTGCGCGTTTTGCCTGTCTTTGGATCGTAAACCAACAAACGCCCGGTAGGGCGGCTTTCAATCGAATCCAGTGCCCAGTCATGCGCGTCATAACGTGTTGTTGAGTCTGTAAACCACACCCTGCCCTGATGATCGATGTCGCAATCGTTAGGATCGCGCAGTCGCGCGTCGTCAATGACAGAAAAAAGCGACCGGCGTGTTTCCGTCGACAATACACTAACTTCACCATCGTTCGCTACTGAGTATAGGCCCATTGCGCCAACACAGGATTTAATCGAACCATCGCGGTCAATTGCAAGGCCGAGCGGGAAACCACCGATATGTGCAAATATTTCCGAGCGTTTGTAGTCCGGTGCAAAATAGCGCACGATTTCGCCATGTCTCGTACCGGCATAGAGATTATCGTCGCGATCAAGGATAACGTCTTCAGGGCCCTCAACTTCACCAATACCGATGGCTTCAGCATCCGCCAATGAATTGTTAAGCGCGTAAGGCGAGTCCGCACCGGGAACTGCTGACAAAGCCGTTTGCATCTTGTGATGCACTGGCGCGACATAAACTTCGGAAACAACCTTGTGCCGATTTTTCAGCCAACGCACATCGAATACGATAGCAAACGCCAACAGAAGTCCGAGGATCATCTGATTGGTGCCGGTGCCCGCTCCCATGCGGATCAGGCCATTGTTGATGATCAGAACTGCGACGGCCCCATAAGGCCTTTGCAATTGAACCGCGCCCGCCGCCAAGGCTGTTGCCGCCAACTACTGCTGCTGTCAATGCCAGTAATTCCAGACCAAGCCCTGAGCCCGGCCCTACACCCGAAAGACGCGCCGCAAAGAAATAACCGGCAACGCCACAGGCTACTCCACAAACAACATAGGTCAGAAACACTGTGCGTCGCACGGGAATACCGATATTGAAAGCTGAGCGACGGGCTCCGCCGACAGCGCTTATATGCCAACCAATACGCGAGCGCGTAATAACTATGCGCAATCAGAGTGAACAGAAGCGCGATCAAAGCGCTCACAGGAATGCCCCAAAGCGTTCCAATGCCGATCCAGTCAAAGCTATCAGAATAGGCCTGCGAACTCTGGATCTGCTTACCGTAGTGGATGATCAAAATATCGTAGATTGAGCGCCCAATGATGAGTGTGACGAGCGTCGTCAAAAATGCGCGCAGGCGCAAATAGCCTATGAGGAAGCCGTTGAACGCGCCAAAAAGAGCGCCCATGCCGACCGCTGCTATAAAAGAAATCCAGACAGGACCTTCGCCGATGTAAATGACGGAAAGTGCCGCAAAGGCAGAGAGCGCAAAGATTGAACCAACAGACAGATCAATTCCGCCACCGATAATAACCACCGTAAGACCGATGACGACGATGAGAAATTCACCAAGCTGACGCGATGTATCGAGCAAACTGCCCGCGGTGAAAAAGCCGGGAATGAGTGAGCCGAAAATGGCAATGACAGCAATGAGAAAGACAAATGGAACCAGATTGTCGGCCCAGTTTTTAACCAGAATCTCTCCCGCAAGATGATCCGGAATTTTATTATATCGAAATCGCGCAAGCGCTTCTCTCAGTTTCATTCGATTTATCCGGCTTTCCGCAAGGCAACAGCTGTCTTTTAGTCCCCGCCAATGGGCAGAGGCATATTGGTAAAACTGGAAAACGCGACGCCTCATAGAGCCGCGCTTTCCATAGTTTTGGCTTTAAATCTTCGCGGCTTCGATCGCCTTCTGGCTCCAGCAAACGCCTGGGGTCAGATCCGCTTTGGTGCGCGCGCGTTCAAGCGTGTAGAGATAACGTGCTTTGTCGCCCGGCTTTTCATTGCCCTGCAGCAATAGTTTTATAGCGGTGACAACATCGTGCGACTGGCGAACCAGTTCACTCGTTACGATTGCGCCAAATGTACCGTCCTCGATCAGCTTGCAGTCGATTTCTTCGCCGCCGCCGGTCGTCACCAGAAAGACTTTATCTTTAAGTCCCGCATCGCGGATAGCCGCAGCTGTTCCCTGAGCCGTTGCATCCCAGAAATCGATGATACCGCACACATCAGGATTCTGCTGAAGAAGGGTGGTAGCTGCATTGCGAGCAGTGGTCGGATCCCAGTTGGAGTCAGGCTGGCCAACAATCTTGAATTCAGGATTCTTTTCCAGAACAGCCTGGACACCAGCCCATTGATCGAGGCTCGATGCATTGACTTGATCGCCCTGTATCACGCCGATTTTCTTGCTGGAATTAGGTCCGCAACCTTTGATGACGGCTTCCGTTTCCAGTTCGCCCAATCGCTTCCAATCAGAACCGGCAAAAACATCAGACGCAAAATTCGATGGATTGTCGAGCTGAATGACAAAAATTCCGGCATCCTGCGCGCGCTTGTAAAGACGGCTATAGGAATTGATGTCAGGCGACTGCACAATCAGTACGTCTGGTTTGTTGGCCGAAGAAATCAGATCGGTGATCGCCTGTGCACCTGCATCCACGCTCCAGTTCGGATCACGCGTTTCCCAGATGCCGCCAAAGCCTTGACTTCTTCGCCGATGAAATGGTTCCAGCCCTGTGCCAGGTCAAAGCCCATCGTCATTGGTACAAGCACCACTCGCTTGCCCTTCAACGCATTTTCGTAAGTTGCAGGCCCCGCATTGCCTGCGTCCTGCGCGGGGGCGGTCAGCGCACCAAATGCAAGCACGACACTTGCAGACAATGCGGTCAGTAATCCGCGTTTCCAGAACTTCATTTTCTATCCTTCTCCGATATGGGCAGCATGTCGCCCAGATACTTTAAATGTTAAATGTCACCTTGCTGGCTCGTCTGCTCGTCGCGTGGATTGAGGCGTCCATCGAGAATAATTGCGGCGAGCAAGATCGTTGCTTTGATCAGGTTCTGGTAGATGTTGGGGAGATCGAGGATTGTCATTCCATTGAGCAGAATGCCTATCAGAAGCGCCCCGACCAGCACATTGCGCATTCCACCCTTGCCGCCGGAAAGACCAATGCCGCCGATGACCACAACCAGCACCACATCATAAAGTAGCGTTGAATTGACGATGCGGGTGTTCATGCTTTGCAGGCTGACAGCCGTTGCTACACCAGCAATCCATGCCAGCAATGCACTGACGATATACTGGAGGAGTGTAAGCGGCCGAACGGCGATACCCATTGTCCGCGCTGCCTGATAATTGTCACCCATAAGGTAAAGCGACCTGGCTTGGTGTAGCGCAAAAAGCCAGCCTATAACAAGCATCCCACAAACAGCAGCACGTCAAGCGGCAATCCAACCAACCGCGCCTGCCCCAAAGACAGCAGAGCCACAGCATCTTGTGGAACGGATACAACATCCTGTGTCAGTATCTGCGAACGTACGAAGCCGAAGACAAAGGCGCTTGTGGCAAGCGTCGCAAACAATGCCGGCACGCTGGCATATGCAACCAGAAACCCGTTAACCGAACCGATTGCTACCACAATCAGGAAAACAATGGAGCTTGCCGACAGAAGGTTCCAGCCATGATGTAGCAGTTCGAGCTGCAAAGCGGTTGCGATCACCATAACTGCAACCACCGACAAATCGATACCGCGCCCAATAACCACCAGTCCCATCCCAATTGCCAGAATGCCCAGTACGGACACGCTGCGAACAATTGCAATAAGATTGCCGGTCGCCCTGAACCCGTCAAGTGTCAGGGCAAAGCCAGCAAATAAAACTGCAGCCAGGATCAGGACAATTCTTTCTGACTGACCGATTTGATTGAGCCAAGGGACCGCGACAAACCAGGTAACCTTTCACACGCCGAAACGATCGTTTCAGGCCGGAAACAGGCGACCAAGGAGGCCGGAATAATCGCGGAATGTGAAACGCTTTCTGGATCATCAATAGACAGTCCACGCGTTACATTGCAGGCAGCTTTTTCTATGTTGCTATCTAAAGAAGAACAATTTTTCGCCGGACATTTCAATCCGGAAAATAAGTCTTGATCTCGGAGAGAACTATGGCGCCAGACCGGCACCATAATCACAACATTTAGCTTATTACTTCAAACTCCGGATCAACAGGTATGGACAACGCAGTAACGATACGGTTCGTTTCTGATGCCATACCGATAACGGCCAGAAGATCACCATATTGAGCATCGGTCATCCCTTTTGCTCTCGCAGCTGCTGTATGCGAGTGAATGCAATAGTTGCAGCCGCTCGCCACCGAAACAGCGATGTAAATCAGCTCTTTGGTGAGCGGGTCCAATGCAGACGGAGCGACCATGACCTCCTTCAGACTTTGCCATGTGCGTTCCAGAGTAAGAGGATCATTCGCAAGCCCTCGCCAGAAATTATTGATGAAATCTGACCTTCGCACGGCTTTTATGTCATCGAACACAGCTTTTACTCGTGGTGACTTTTCAGCGTCGTTATCAGTCCAGAGCTTTACAGTTGCCATAATGATAATCCTGAGAACTTTTGAAGAATTTGCTTATCTCATGCGGCAAAGCTGACATGCAATATACGTTTGCGACATCTCCGAACGAGTCAGTAACAAGCCATCTATCTTTGTCATTACGCATAATCCTGCGCAAAACCGCTACGCACTTTTGCCGAAGGTGCTTTAAAACCCTCTTCTCGCCAATGCGAGATCGATATCTGGGACTGCGTTGATCAGCATCTTTGTGTAGGAGTGGCTGGGATTCTGGAAAACTTCCTCTACTGCACCTTGCTCGACCAAAATGCCCTGACGCAATACGCCAACACGGTCAGCCATTTGCCGAACAACCGCCAGATTATGGCTGATCAGCAGATAGGTCAGCCCAAATTCGGCTTGTAATTGTGCCATCAGGTCAAGGACTTGTGCTTGAACGGAAACATCAAGTGCCGACGTTGGTTCGTCGCAGATGATAAAACGCGGACGGCTGGCAAGCGCGCGGGCAATAGCAATGCGCTGCCGCTGTCCGCCCGAAAACTCGTGCGGATAACGGCGCGTGGAACCCGGCTCAATCGCACCTTTTCAAGAGGTCATGAACCCGGTTTTGAATTGCCTGATTGTCTTTCTCAAGGTTTAGACGGCGGATCGGCTCCGCTATGATATCACCGATACGCCAGCGTGGATTAAGGCTGGCATAGGGGTCCTGAAACACCATCTGCACGGCGCCATGAGTTGACCTTTTCGTCGTGCCATCAATCCGGATTTGGCCGTCCTGAGCGGATAAAAGGCCCGCAATAATGCGTGCTATCGTCGATTTTCCAGAGCCAGATTCACCGACAAGCGCATAGGTTTCGCCTTCGCGGATATTCAAGGAGACGTCATCGACCGCGCGGATCGTGCCAGATTTTTTCGCTTTTCTGAGGAAAGAAAAGCGACCACCCGACGTGCTGAAATCATGCTTGAGATTATTCACGCTCAAAATATCCGGTCGCTTGTCAGCCAGATTGCTCCTGCTGCTTTTCTGGTGAATGGAAGGTGTGGCAGCAATGAGCTTTCGTGTATAATTTTCACGTGGCGCCTGAATAACGTCGCGCACCGGCCCCGTCTCAACGACCTGCCCATGGTTGAGTACCACCACCTGATCAGCGATTTCCGCAATGACGCCCATATCATGCGTGATAAGCAAAACTGCCAGGCCACGCTCTATACAAAGCCTTTTGAGAAGCGCGATAATCTGCGCCTGAACTGAAACATCAAGTGCTGAAGTGGGTTCATCGGCAATCAACAATTCAGGGTCTGCCGCGATTGCCAGCGCAATCACAACGCGCTGGCGCATACCACCAGAAAACTGATGCGGATAAGCACCAAGGCGTTGCTCGGCATCGTGGATACCAACTTCGGTCAACAGCTCAGCAGCGCGTTTACGCGCAACCACTGCGTCAGGGGCAGGTGCCTGCGTATGGTTTCCACCAATTGCTGGCCAATCGTATAAAGCGGATTGAGGCTAACCAAAGGGTCCTGAAAAACAGTACCAATCCTGCGTCCACGCAATGACGCCAGTGCCTTGTCTGATAATGTATCGATGCGTTCGCCTTTGAGGCGAATTTCACCGCTCACGATCCGGCCCGGCGGCTCGATAAGCCGCGTAATCGCAGAACCGGTCATGGATTTTCCCGCACCGGATTCCCCTATCATGCCAAGAACTTCGCCTGCGGCAATATCAAAAGACACTTGGTCGACCGCATGAAAGACGCCGCCGTCTGTGGGAAAATCTACGTCCAAATTTCGCACAGAAAGAACCGGAGGCTGATTGCTCGAATAACTGTCTGTCACCGGGATTTCTCGCGCAATTTCGGGTTAAGGCGATCACGCAACCTGTCGCCAAGCAAATTGATTGCAAGCGCAAGCAGTACGAGGGTTAATGCGGGAAAGACCAGAATCCACCACTCGCCGGAAAACAAAAATTGCTGGCCATTGCGGATCAAAGTGCCAAGTGACGGTCGTGTGGGCGGGACACCAACCCCAAGATAGGAAAGTGTCGCTTCTTCCAACACCGCAAGTGCAAGGCCGATTGTTGCGATTACCATGACAGGCCCGAGCAGATTGGGCAGAATATGCGTAATCAACAATCGAACGGGCCGAACACCGATCAGTTGCGCTGCCGAAACGTAATCCTTACGCCGCTCTACCAGCACTGCGCGGGACGGTGCGTGCAAATTGCAGCCAGTTTGAAAGACCTATTGCAAAGATCAGAAGCCACACCGCTGCCGTCTCCTGCTGCGCTGGCGGGATCAGCCGTTGCGCAAAACCAAAAATCAAAAGCGCAATTAGGATGGTTGGAAATGTGAGTTGAGCATCGGCAATACGCATAATGACTGCATCGGTGATACCACCTCTATATCCACTGATAAGTCCGGCACTCACACCAATCAATAAGGATACAAAGGTCGCTGAAAATGCGACGAGCAGCGAAATGCGGCTTCCATAAAGAATGGACGAAAATATATCACGTCCCTGGTGATCTGTGCCCATCAAAAAGCTGTTGCCCGTGAAAGCGCTCGCCTGCAATGGCGGCGTCAGGCCATCCATCAGATCAAGGGTTGAAGGATCGAAGGGGGTATGTGGTGCGACGAGTGGCGCAAAAACGGCACCCAGTATCAGCACGCCTGCGAGCGTAGCGGCAAGCGTTGTCAGTGGCGCAATCCGCCAACGTTTCTTGCCAGACTGACTTCGCGACAACCGACTTTTGGTGGCAAGACGGAGAAGAGATGTATCGGTCACGTCACGCTCCCGCAGCAATGCGGTCAAACCGCAGACGCGGATCAACAGCATGATAAAGAATATCGACAATGAGATTGATGATCACAAAGACAAGCGAAATGAACACGAGATATGCCGCCATTACTGGCACATCGACCGCTTGCACCGAACTGATGAACAGTGACCCAACGCCCGGCCACTGGAAGACCGTTTCCGTCACGATTGCGAAGGCAATGACAGAGCCCAATTGCAAACCAACAACCGTGATGACAGGCACCAGCGTATTCTTCAGCGCATGTCCAAAATAGATGCTGCGGCGCGATAGCCCGCGTGCTTTTGCAAATCGAATATAATCCTGCCGCAGCACTTCCAGCATTTCCGCCCGGATCAGCCGCATGAGCAATGTCATCTGAAACAGCGACAAGGTGATTGCTGGCAGGATCAGCGACCGCCAGCCCGATGCAGTTAAAAAGCCAGTCGTCCACCAACTGCCAACCGCCACCACCTGCCCGCGCCCAAAGGATGGAAGCAGGCCAAGTTCAACAGAGAAGAGATAGATAAGGCCGATACCGATCAGAAATGTGGGTAGTGACACGCCGATGAGTGAAGCGGTCATGAAAGCTGCTCAGGCGCGATGCGGGACGCAGCGCTGCATAAACACCAGAATTCCACCGCCGATCAGCGCAATAAGCGATGAGGTTATTGCAAGCTCCAGCGTTGCTGGCAGCCGCTCAATGATCATACGGCTCACCGGTTCCTGTTGCTTATAAGACAAACCAAAATCGCCAGACAAACCGCGCTTGAGAAAGAAAGAAACTGGAGATAAACCGGCTGATCGAGGCCCAAGGCGTTGCTTGATTTCCAGTCGCTCCTCCAGTCGTGTTTCCTGACTGGCGATGGATTCCAGCGGGTCGCCGACAAAGCGAATAACGGCGAATGCAATCAAAGCCACGGCCAGCATAACGCCCATGGATTGAAAGATACGCCTGATAATAAATCCGATCATAATATCTGCCTGAAATATGAACGAACGACCCTTTCCGTGTGGCCCGGAGGCACGCGGAAAGGGTCGCTCATCATCAATTATTGATGGTCGCCTGTCCAACCTTCGGCGAGTTATCGGGCTGATGTTCAAGATTGAACTTGTCTCGCACCGCCCAGGCACCAACCTGATTATGCAATGGCAGATACAGATGCTCTGCTTTCACCTGTTTCCAGAGTTCATCGATAGTCGCATCACGCTTTGCAGGATCGATCTCGGCACCAAGAGACTCGATCTTCTTATCCACTTCCGGGTTTGAGTAACCGGTCGCGTTATAGGCACCGTAGCGCCCTGCACGGGTGTGAACGAGATCATTGAAATTATAGGCGCTGTCGAAGGTCGGAACGCCCCATCCAAACAGGTAGAAATCTGATTTCTGGTCAATAAGCAGCGGAGCGTGTTGCGCATATGGACGCGATGCCAGAGCAACCTTCACGCCAATACGTCCCAGAAAACCGACAACCGCTTGCGCAATGGCTTCGTCATTGACGTAGCGATTGTTTGGCGTATCGAGCGTGATCGTGAAGCCCTGCGGATAACCGGCTTCCACAAGCAGCGCTTTCGCCTTCTCTACATCGGGCTTTGAGTAAGCATCCAACGCCTCAGTCCAGCCATGCACGAAAGGCGGAACGATAATGCCGGTCGGCACTGAGTTACCGCGCAAAACTACGGTCTTGATCGCATCGCGGTCAATCGCCAGCTCGAAAGCCTCACGAACACGCACATCACTGAGAGGATTCTTATCCTTCACATCCGACGACGCAAGCGGCGCGCTATCAACGCGGTAGCCAAGGAAGATTGAACGGTTCTCAGGACCAACCGAAACCTTGATGCCCGGCGTATTCCTCAGACGTTCAATATCCTGCACCGGCACTTCATGCAGGAAGTCCACCTCGCCGGAAAGCAAGGCTGCAACACGCGTCGCATTGTCTGCAATCGGCGTATAGATGATTTCCGTAATTTCCGGCTTCTTTTCCGCCCAATGATGCTCGTTGGCTTCAAGCACCGTGCGAACACCAACTTCACGTGATTTCAGAATATAAGGGCCAGTGCCATTGGTGTTACGCACAGCATAATTGTCTTTGCCAGCGGCAATATCCTGCACGTCCGCAGCATCATTTTGCTCTGCCCATGTCTTGTCGAGAATGTAAGTACCGGTCAGATTGTTCGGATAGATCGCATTGGGTGCGCGTAGTTTTACCTCAACCGTGTGATGACCCACAGCAGTCACCTTCTCCACATCGGCATGCAACTGGCGAAGATTTGACTTATCGGAACGAGCGCGGTCCAGCGTGAAGACAACATCTTCTGCGGTCAGATCATCGCCATTGTGAAACTTAGCCTTCACGCAGCTTGAACACCCACGTGGTCGGATCGCCTTCCTTCAAGTGCCACTCCGTTGCAAGCCGTGGGATAAGTTTGCCCTCAGCATCGCGCCAGACAAGGCTTTCGTAGATTTGATTGAGAATAGCATGCGTCACGCCATCGTTCTGCGCATGAGGATCCAGCGTCAAGGCATCGGCAGCACGCGTCCAGCGCAGTGTTTCAGCAGAACTAATTTGAGTAAGCGAAGCAATTAAGAATGTAGCTGCAGCAAGACGTAGAAAACCAGATTTCAACATGACGCCCTCTATATGAATAATGTTATTCAAAACGTTTCATAAGGAGGCGGTAAAAAGAACGAACAGATCGACTGAATTTAATTACATTATAAAAAATAGTTCCAACTTCTAACTTTTATTACGGCGTATATTCGAATGCGGCACATACGCTCCAAGTTCCACTGCCACAATAAAATCATTATGGTCTCGCATTCGAGACCATAATAACCGACAGGGAATGCTGTGCCTCATAGAACCAGGCAATTGCGATGCTCTATGACTTTGGCAACGAGTTCCCGGCGCGCATAAGGGCATATACCAGCAGAGCAGACACAATCGCCATGATTGCGGAAACAGTGAGTGCTGCGGAAAAGCCCGTCGAGTATCCCTTCATGGCGATCATCATCGCTGCATCGCGTGCGGAAGGCGCAATTCAGAAAGCGCAGCTGGTAAATCGCCTGCTACAATCGCCTCTGCAAAGCGGGGTGCAAGTCGGGTCCGCACAATTAATCTGAATAAGCGCACCCCGTACGACACTTGCTAGTATGCCGCTTAACACTGCAAACCCTAAGAGAATTCCAGAGAAACGGGATGTGGTGCTGATGCCCGATGCCATACCAGCTCTTTCTCTGGGAACCACCGACATAATTGCTTTTTGCGTTTCACCATTGAGAAGACCGCCTCCGCTGCCAAGAACCAGCATGCCGCACATCACAGTGGACCACGCGCCATCTCTGGCACCCCAGGCAGTCAATAAGCTTCCCATACCCACAATCAGAAGACCAAGTGCAAGAATTTCTCTGGAACCAAATCGCTTGCTGAGAAGACGACCGACATTGGGGAAAATCAGCATCGCAATGGCGAATGGAAACATAGCAAAGCCTGCTTGCAAAGCTGTTCGCCCAAGACCGTTCTGAAGAAACAATGGCAGCATGGAAGCCATGACCTGAGCGCAGGCCGCATAGGCAAACATTGCCCACTCCGCCGACAAAGCGGGGATTGCGAAACAGGCTGAGGTCGAGCATCGGGCGGCTTTGGACAGTCTCTGCAATCACAAAATAACGAGTGCCACGCTACCCGCTGCAAATCCGCTCAGTGCAACGAAGATAGCCACCCATGAGCCTGCCCATTGATCAACCCCACGTAATTCCAAACATCGCGGCAGAAAATGAAGCGAAGCCAAAGGGATCCAGCCGTCGTGCATTCACGTCTCGCGATTCTTCAATCAGTCGCAATGCGGCGAGTGCGATACATATTGGAACATTGATGTAGAAGGCCCATCGCCATCCCAAAGCATAAGCGATTACTCCGCCCAGAATTGGTGACAGGACCATCGTGAGGCCCATGATTGCGCCCCACATGGCCCACGCGCGATTACGCTCTTCTTCCTGGTGAAAAGTATGCCCGATAATGGCAAGTGCGGGCGCAAGCATAAAGGCCGCGCTCACGCCCTGAGCTGCACGCGCCAGATAAAGCGCTGCTGCTGAGGGGGCAGCGCCACATAACCAGGAGGACAACGCAAATGCTCCGATGCCGATCAGAAAGACCGCGCGGCGGCCGAAGCGATCGGCAATTGCTCTACAGGCAGAAGCAAGGACGCAAAACACAACACATAGGTACTGATAACCCATTCAACTTCGGCGAAAGACGCACCGAAATCACGCGCTATTGTTGGTAAAACCACAGCAACGACGTTCGTATCCAGCACCGTCATGGCGCAACCGATAGAGGCGGTCAAAGCGTGAGGGACGTATTGGCTTTCCGACGAGCAACTGCGATGTCCAAGGTCATTTTATCAACGCGGCAATGCCGGCCTTCGCTATCTGCTCATCGTGGTCCGGTGTATCTGCCGAGACACCGATTGCGCCCACAACTGTGCCATCAACTGTAATAGGTACGCCGCCTCGCATCATGACAAAGCCCTGCGCTGTCACCGCTGCTGGCCGCGGGCCATTGATTGCATCTTCCAGCGCCCCGCTTTCACGTCGAAAAAGAGCAGCTGTTCGAGCTTTGCCGGGAGCCAGATCAACACCTGCGAGAACAGAGGCATTATCCATCCGTTCCATAACGATCGGAAGTCCTTCAGCATCGACCACAGCAATCACGCATGGCCAGCCATTCTCAGACGCCTTTGCTTGTGCGGCGGTTAGAACAGTTCGTGCTGCCTCCAGCGTCAGATAAGGCTTGGTGGGAAGGTCCAGTGCTAAGGCTGGTGTGACGCTGATACTCATAAGGACGGCTAAAGCGATACGTGATGACATTGGGCGACTCCTTCTAAAATTATGGCGTCACCTAAGCTGATTTCATAATTTGTTTCATTCTTACTATTTTTGCTATTTATTAGGTACAAACTAATTATTGAAGAGACTTCAAATGGAGCTTCGGCACCTTCGTTATTTCATTACCGTGGCTGAAGAATTGCATTTTTCTCGTGCAGCTGAGCGTTTGAACATCGCTGCGCCGACCCTGACCGTCCAGATCCAGGAAATCGAACGCGTTCTTTCTGTGCGTTTATTCACACGGACCAAGCGCTCAGTCATGCTGACATCGGCGGGCAAGGTTTTTCTCGATGAAGCCCGTCTCGTTCTGGACCAGTATGCAAAGGCAGAAAGTGCCGGACGGCGGGCCGGACGGGGCGAAATAGGACGGATCGAGATAGGTTACGTCGGGTCTGCTGCCTATGCTGGCGTCCTGCAAGAACAAATCTCTCAGTTCACTAATCATTGGCCGGGCGTCAACATTCGCGCGCGCGAATATCCCATGGAGGACTTGCCAAAATTAATCGAAGAGGGGCAGCTCGATCTGGGCTTTGTACGACTGCCAATGGTTTACCCCTCTTCACTTCGATCACATATACTTCTCAGAGACGTATTCTGTATTGCCTTTTGTTCAGGCCATCCCAAAGTAACCCAAGGTGCACCGTTGTCACCCCGTGAACTCGCGGGATTAAAATTTGTAATGCCCGAACAAGAGTTTGGCACCTATGAAGTCGCTCGCCGGGGCCGCTTTCCATTAGATGTAGTGGCAAAGCCCGGCAGCCTTCTTTCTGTTCTCACACAGGTTTCACTCGGTGCAGGTGTGTCAGTCATTCCGAGTTCTGTAAGAAACGTTGTCAGACTTCCCAATATTGAGTTCCGTTCTATTGCCGGAAAGCCGATTACATCTGAAATCGCCGTTCTGTTTCGGGCGGACGAAAGCGCACCATCGGCGCGAAATTTCATTCAACAGATAGTGAAAACCCCGATGTCAATGTTGGGTGGCGAAGGTCAACCGCAGATGAGCTTACATGCCACGAGAACACAAGATTTTGAGGGTAAAGCATAGAATATTATGGCCATTCAATCGATAAACGCTTTAGGCTAAGTTTGTTTGAAGAGCGTTTGTCTGTGAAACATCGAGAGGCGTTGAATGACTGCAGAAACCAAGTCAGTGCGTATCATACGGACAGTTATTGAAACACTTCGCCCGCAATTCAACGTCGAGCTTTGGGATGGTACGCGAATTGGAAACTTCGAAGGCGCCTCGCTCGTAATCAATGATCCGACGATCGTTCGACAACTTATACTCAAACCGAATTATGATTCATTGATCGATATCTGGGTATCTGGCCGCGTCGATATTAAAAATGGTACAATTTTCGATCTGGCAAACGCAAAAATCGACGGCAAACTCAAGGAAAGACTTAAAGAACTGCCGAAATGGCAGTTATTGAAGGATCTTCCGGCACTTGTATTCGCGGGCAAGTCTGCAGCGCGGGCTGCGGTCGACGGCAAAGCCCCTTTCGTTAGCGGATCGAACAAAGAAGCAATCACGCATCATTACGATGTGTCGAACGAATTCTATAAGCTGTTTCTCGATGAGCGCATGGTCTATACATGCGGCTATTTCTGAACTGGGCAAATGACATTGATCAGGCGCAGAAAGACAAGCTTGAACTGATTTGCCGAAAGCTCCGGCTTCAACCGGGAGATCGTCTCCTTGATATTGGCTGTGGCTGGGGAGCATTGCTGATCTATGCTGCGCAGAACTTTGGCGTCACCGGCACGGGTGTTTCCCTGTCCGAAGCGCAGACAGCGCTTGCGCGCGAGCGGATCAGGGCGGCGGGCCTTGAAGATAAAATCACAATCCACATTAAATCTTATGCTGAGCTAGACGGCCAGTTTGACAAGATATCGTCGGTGGGAATGTTCGAGCACGTAGGCATCGAAAATTACGATGGTTATTTCACTGCAGTGAACCGGCTTTTGCGTCCCGGCGGTCTTTATATGCATCACGCGATCACCCGTCGCATGAAGAAAAGCAAGAAAGCCTTTAATCGTAAAAGTGCTGAACATCTCGCGCTGGTGAAGTATATTTTCCCAGGCGGGGAATTGGATCATCTCGGCATGACCGTTGAAAATCTCGAAGGACACGGCTTTGAGGTTCATGATGTGGAGAACCTGCGCGAACATTATGGCCGGACGTGCCGTTTATGGTGTGAGCGGCTCTATGCAAATTTCGACAAGGCAATCGAGGAAATTGGCTATCCAAAGGCACGCCTTTGGGTGCTTTATCTGGCGGGCTGTGCATTGGCGTTTGAACGAGGGACAGTTCAAATCAATCAGACTCTGGCCTCTAAACGCAGACGCGGGATTTCAGCAGTGCCGCAAACGCGCGCCGATATTTACACCGACTTCGGCAAGCACTGAAAACAAAAAAATGCCTCTTTGAACGATCCTATCTAGGGGCAAGAAATTAGCGCGCCGATCCAATTGAAAAAAGATCGGCGCGCTACTCATTTGCCTGAGCGCATCCTGGTTCTAAAACCGTTTAGTTCTGCTGCATCACATTGCGCCAGAGGTCGACGCTACCTTCGCCTGCATGGGTATCGATTTCCTTGAGCTCTTCCTTGCTGAAACTCAGGTTCTTGAGCGCATCAAGGGAATCATCAAGCTGCTCGACTGTGCGGGCACCGACGAGCGCAGACGTCACACGAGGATCACGCAAGACCCAGGCAATCGCCATCTGAGCCAATGACTGACCACGCTTCTTTGCAATCGCATCAAGCGCGCGAACGCGCGCAAGGTTATCGTCACTGAGCAATCGCTCGTTGAAAGATCCGCCTCGGGCAACACGTGCGTCTTTTGGTACACCGCCAAGATATTTCGAGGTCAGAAGCCCCTGCGCCAGTGGTGAGAACGCAATACAACCCGTGCCTAACGCATCCAGCGTTCCAAGAAGTTCTTCCTCAATCCAGCGATTGAGCATCGAATAGGATGGCTGATGGATCAATAGCGGGATGCCTTCAGCCCGCAAGAGAGCTTCAGTTTCCCGAGTGCGTTCCGGATTGTAAGAAGAAACACCAATATAAAGCGCTTTGCCCTGACGAACCATCTGGACAAGAGCGCCAACGGTTTCTTCAAGTGGCACGTCGTTGGTTGGGCGATGCGAATAGAAAATATCAACGTAATCGAGCCCCATGCGCTGAAGGCTCTGATCAAGGGAAGCCAGCACATGCTTGCGAGAACCACCCCGACCATAAGGCCCGGACCACATATCCCAACCGGCTTTCGTAGAAATTACCAGTTCGTCGCGGTGATCGCGGAAATCTTTCTTCAGAACGTTGCCGAAGTTCTCTTCTGCCGATCCATATGGAGGGCCATAATTGTTGGCGAGGTCAAAATGCGTAACACCGCGATCAAAAGCCCGGCGAATGATGGCGCGACCTGTTTCAAATACATCAGCACCTCCAAAATTCTGCCACAGACCAAGTGAGATCGGCGGCAACCTCAGACCCGAACGGCCAGTGCGGCGATAGTCGACACCTTCATATCGGTCTGCATTGGGAATATACATGTCGTCTCCATACGAATTCATATGCGCTTACCCCATCTTCCATCAACATAAGTACGGGGCGCTGATGGTTGAATCAATCATGGTCAGTTCAATGGATCATTTAGTTTATCTCAACGATCAATCGGACGTAATTCCCGGATTGTTTTGATCAGCATCTGAAGACCATAAGGCAACTGGCGGCGGCTGGAATAATAGAAGGCCAGTGGAGGACCAAGAGGCCCATTCGGGCAGAATTATTTGTAGCTGTCCCGTTTTCACATATGGTTCAGCCAGTTTTTCCAGACAATACGCAATGCCGGTCCCGGACAGAGCAGCAGCCATAGAGACATCTGTTGAACCGGAAATCAGCGAGCCAGGAACATCAATCTGTAAACTCTCGTCCCCGCGATCGAACTCCCAATGGAAAATCTGACCTCGCCCCCGTTCTTATCCTGATGCAGTTGTGGTTCATCAGGTCAGCCGGATGTTTGGGATGTCCAGCGCGCGTCAGATAGGCTGGGGAGGCCACCGCAACCCAATTCAACGGTTCACTGATCGCAACCGCGATCATATCCTCGGGGATAGAGCCAGCATATCTGAGCCCGGCATCAAAACCCTCTGCCGTAACATCAAGAAAGTTGTCATCAGCAGCAATTTCCAGCTCAATATTTGGATAACGTTCGCGGAAAACGGGCAAGACAGATTGAAGCAACAGCGGAACAGCGTCCTTGAGCACGTTAATGCGCACGCTTCCTGCGATACCGCTGAATTGTCCCTGCAATTCTTCAATACCGCCGTTGATGATATCAAGACCGGCAGCAACTTTATCTGCCAATACCGCGCCTGCCGCAGTTGGAGCAACACTCCGGCTGGTTCGATTAAGCAATCTAACTCCAAGACGTGCTTCAAGCGCCTTCATTCGATGGCTAAGTGCAGACACGGATAAATCCAGTTGATCAGCAGCTTTTCGGAAACTCCGGTATCTCACAATCAGCAAAAACACAGAGAGATCGGAAAGATCGTTCCTATTTGTGACCATCTGGAAGCACCGCACCTTTCTCTCTTCGGTTGAAGCATTAGACTGGTTTTCTGAAAAAGTCGCATGCTAGGCCCAAAATTCTTCAATGCAGCGTCGGGCACGCGCGTTGGCTTGCCGTCAAATAAGTATTTTAAGACAGTGGAACCGATCACGCCTTTATACCAACGAGGTAATTGGCATATCGGAGTAAAGCGGAAGTTCAGTTGACGCTTTGGAATGGTTGTGTGACTAATCACGTGGGTTTCATGCGGCAATAATATCGAGCTTGAACATGTTCGAATACTGTATTGTTGGAGGAAATTGTTGGCCTGGCAACCGCACTGGCAATCACCAGGAGCGAACCAGACGCACGCATTCTCCTCCTCGAAAAAGAGCTCTCGCTTGCTTCTCACCAAACCGGGCACAATAGCGGCGTCATCCACGCGGGCATCTATTATCAGCCCGGTAGCCTGAAGGCTGAACTATGTCGGGCCGGGGAACGAGCAACAAAGCAATTTTGCGACACACACGATATCCCGTATCGAACACCGGGTAAGCTGGTCGTGGCAACAAATGATATCGAGTTGCAACGCCTCAATGGGCTTGAGGCAAATGCCGCAGCCAACAAAATAAACTGTCGGATGATCAATCAGTCGGAACTCATCGAAATGGAGCCCGCCGTCACCGGTCTGAAAGCTCTTTTGGTTGAACAAAGTGGCATTGTTGACTATCGGGCTGTTTCCAGTGCAATGGGCGAACTGATTAAAGCGCGCGGCGCAACAATCATTTGGGCACCGATGTCAGTTTTGTAGAAGAACGCAGCGATTGCATACGTGTTCATACCAACAAAGGTGTCTGGGAAAGCCGATACATCGTTGCCTGTGCCGGACTTCAGTCCGATCGCCTCGCGCAACGCTCTGGTTTGGAAATCGACTTTCAAATCGTACCGTTTCGGGGCGAATATTATGCACTCAAACCGGAGCTGAATAATTTAGTCGAACGAATGATTTATCCGGTGCCTGATCCGTCAATGCCGTTTCTTGAATCCATCTCACTCCAATGATGGATGGGAGCCTGACCGTAGGACCAAACGCCGTCCTCGGACTTTCGCGGGAAGGCTATGCAAAATTTTCTGCCAGTTTAAATGACATCATGACTTACACGCGCTTCCCCGGATTTTGGAAAGTCATCTCGCAAAATCTGCGGTCCGGCATTGAGGAAGTAAAGGATAGCGTCTTTAAATCAAGCTATCTCGATAAATGTCGAAAATATTGCCCCACACTTCAAGCAAACGACTTGCTTCCTTACAGAGCTGGCATAAGAGCGCAAGCGGTTTCCAATTCAGGCCACCTCATTCACGACTTCAAATTTTTGCAGACAAAACGGAGCTTGCATGTGTGCAATGCGCCTTCGCCAGCCGCCATCAGCCATCCCCATTGGAGAACTGATTTTAAGCGACTAAAGACTGCCTAGCCCGTCACGATCATTCGTGTTTCATCAAAGCCCGACCACATGGCAAAGCTCTTGCTCAATCTCAGTGATCTTAAAAGATTTTGATCTTTGGCGCGTAAAATGCTTCCGCATATGCTTCAGCGGCGCGGCATTCCATCCCACGCAAACGCGCAATTCCACGAAAAGTTTCCTGATCAAACCAGTCTTTGGATCGTTGAGTGCCGAAGTTTTTTATCAGCAGTTCAATCTTCTTTTCAGTACCACTGCTGACAATGCAACATAAGCATTTGGTCGCCCCAGATCACCGTCCCATTTGGGAATTTCATACTCCAGAATTAATTGGTCACGAAAAACATTCCATGTGAGTTCCCGAACCATACGGTGATCCTGATGGGCATCCCCCTGGCTATGCGTAAAAACAAGATCCGGCTGGTTTGTGTTGCGCAGCCCTATCAACCACTCTTTGATGGCCCTGCTCTGAGCAGGAAAATAACTGTCCTCAAAATCCTTTAAGTGAATTCTGCTTCTTTGCACTCCAACAAGAAAATCACGCGCCGAAGCTTCCGCTTCTGCGCGCCGATCCCTCCTCCCGACAAAACGCACCAATCTACCTCCAGAGGGACTCCCATCCCGATCAGACTTAGAAGCGTTCCTCCGCATCCAATTTCGATATCGTCTGAATGCGCGCCCAGACAGAGCAGTCTGAGCGGCCTGCCAAGTTGCGTCAGGGAACTCAGATCAATCATAGTGCAATCGCGATGTTGGCTGCACTAATTTCTGTCTTGTGCTTTTCCAGGGCATATCCCCTTCTCGACCATATCCTCGAGTCTGCCAATCTCGTAGCGTGTCCATCGAACGCCAGAAACCCTCATATTTATAGGCCATAAGCTGATTATCGGCGATCAGGCGGCTGAACGGTTCCAACACAAGCTCCTCACCCTCGCGCATGTAATCGAATATCTCTTTGCGGAAAAGGAAATAACCGCCATTTATCCAGATATCAGAGGTGTTGGAGGTTCTGAAAGCGCGGACATCGCCACCTTCTGCAATGTCGGCAAGATGGTATGTCAACGGCGGACGGACAGCCAGAAAACATGCCAGTTTACCGCTCTTGTGAAAACGATCGGTCATATCGTCGAGGTCGACATCACTGAGACCGTCGCTGTAGTTTGCGAGGAACATATCCTCACCTTCGACATGTGAACGTGCACTCCACAATCTTTCACCGATGTTGCGCCAGATACCCGTGTCGAGCAAAGTCACGCTCCAGTCGCGATCGACCTCTTCAAGCAAGCGAACATTGCGTCCACCATCGGAAACTACACAATCCGCAAATGTTTGCGGCCGTATGTTAAGGAAAAAGTCTTTGACCACATTTGCCTTGTATCCGAGGCACAAAACGAAGTCGTTATGGCCGTAATCAGAATAATACTCCATGACATGATGGAGGATCGGCTGGTGACCAAGCGGGATCATCGGCTTGGAACATTCTCTGAATATTCCCTTATTCGAGTGCCAAGGCCACCGCAGAAAAGAACGACCTTCATAATCTAGCGCTCCTCTGTGAGTAATGCTGGATCGATCAGTGTGACATGCGGGATAGGTATGATGAACTTTCCACCCCATTCGACCACATGCTGCATCTGACGAATAATCTCATCCTTGAAGTTCCAGGGCAGGATCAGAATATAATCAGGCTTATAGCTATCAATCATCGAGGTATCATAAATCGGAATATGCATACCGGAGTGAAACGACCGTGTTTGTACAGGTTGCGATCAACTGTGAAATCCAGAAAATCAGTTCCTATTCCACAGTAGTTAAGGAGCGTATTGCCCTTCCAGGCGCGCCGTAACCACAGATACGTTTACCCGCATTTTTTGCAGCGATCAGAAACGACAGCAGATCCCGTTTTGTACGACGTGTTTTTTCCGAGAATTGTTCATATGTGGAAATTTCATTGAGACCGAATGTCTGTTCGCGTTTCAAAAGCGCTGCAACGCGTGGCCCGGCCTTTCGTTTGCTGGCATTGTGCGCGAGATAAACACGGAGCGAACCGCCATGCGTCGACACCTCTTCAACGTCAATCACCTTGAGATGATGACGGTGAGCCATATAGCGGATCGTCAGAAGTGAAAAATATGAGAAGTGTTCGTGATAAATTGTATCGAACTGGTTTTGCTCGATCAGATTGGCGAGATGTGGAAACTCAAGAGTAATAACACCTTCAGGTTTTAGCAGAAGCTGCATACCCCGAACAAAATCATTGAGGTCCGGCACCTGTGCCAAAACATTATTTCCGATGATCAGATCAGCCTTTCCGCCTTCCCCAACCATTTGCGCGGCAAGGGTCGAGCCAAAGAAGTCGATACGGGTGGGCACGCCTTTGGAAATCGCTGTTTTGGCTACATTGGCAGCGGGTTCAATTCAGAATTGGAATACCCTTGGGTAGGAAATGCTGAAGCAAATAGCCGTCGTTACTTGCAATCTCAACAACGAAGCTATTTCCGTTGAGACAACTTTTCAGTAATTTCATCACAATAGATCCGAGCGTGATTGACCCAGCTTGTAGCATAGGAAGAAAAATAAGCATATTCGGTGAAAATATCGGCAGGGCTGAAATATTCTTTTAGCTGAACCAAATAACAATGGTCGCACACAAAAGCATATAGCGGATAATACGGTTCCATGTGATCAAGTTGTTCCACAGTGAGAAACTCTCACACGGCGGAGACATGCCCAGATCTACAAATGTGTGTTTGAAGTGTCCCGCACAAGCGGCAACCTGCCTGCTCGAGCCATGCCTGCACTCCGTGATATGCCCGGCGTTTGGATGGTCATAGATATACCTCGCCCTGCTCGGTCCCTTACGGGTATGTGGGTTTGAATTCCGTTCAATGCCGGACGATCAAAATTACTAAGTTTGCCCGGTTTTTCCGAGACTGTAATGAGGAGCGAGCCATACATACGATTGGCCGCCCCCACCATCCGTCGATTGATCCCCGACAATCCCCCTAACCTCGCCCAATGTCGATGAAGGGGTACATGGCTACGCCTTTTAGGTAGCTGGACCTTGATCTTAGGGCCGGTCCGCTGCCCCAAAAACAATACTATTCCCAAAGCACGGAACTGTCAGAATGACCATATGCAGTGATCTGAGGCGAACAATGCGATTTACCCGCTTAATATAGACGGTGCATGGTCCGTTGAACCAGAGAAGCTCGAAGATGAGCGGGGTTGGTTCGCGCGCGTCTATTGTGAGAACGCATTTGCCGAACGGGAAATGGAAACGGATTTCCCACAACACAGCCTCTCTTTTTCTCGGGAAAAAGGAACTTTACGCGGGCTGCATTATCAAAATGAACCACACTCCGAGACCAAGCTTGTGACATGTTTAAAGGCGTAATCTGGGATGTTCTTGTCGATCTGCGACCGAATTCGCCTACCTCGACGCTGGACTGGATTGGAGTTATCGTCGGAAAATGGCGTACAGCTCTACATTCCTAAAGGCTGTGCACATGGCTTTCAAACGCTCACGGACGATGTGTTGCTTCGCTATATGATATCTCGTCCCTACGCACCTGATTTCGCAACAGGATTACGACATGATGACCCTGCCCTCGAGTTCCATGGCCCGACACGCCAAGTGTCATGTCGGAAAAAGACAGAAACTGGCCTCCTCTAACCGCTGAATTTTGGTTCAGACACTCTGAACTTAAAGTGCCGTCAATAGACCGGCATCACGAAGCCGTTCTGCGGCATCTGCTAATTGTGCGAATGGCAACCCGGCACGCTCAGCCATATCGAGGAGCGAATGATCGCCGTCGGCCAGATTGAGCACCCATAACATAGTCATCGCATTCTTAGCCGCATTTCGATCCCCTCCAGTATTACCGTAAAGGCCTCGACGGCCAAGTTGCGGCTCCCCCTTTGGCGACAAATTAATCGGCGTCCAGTTACGCTCTGCAATCTCAATCGCTTGAATGATAAGATTATAAGACTGCTCCAGATATTCGGGTTTGATGAAATCAAGATTGTCAGCAGAAGTATGATATTCAGGAAACTCCCCATAAAGACTGCGCTGAAACAAACCAACCGGCAGATTGAAGCCCGGAGAACAAAACTGACGCTCGTCATATCCGTAGGGCCAAAAATCATGCAGTTTCGCCTCAGGAAGTCCGGACCCTTCCAGAACTTGCGTCATAATGCGATCGATTTCCGAATTGCCACGGCGGCTACGCTTATAATTGGGGCCACCACCGTCGCCAACACACGACAATACGATGCCATGCTTCACAAGGCCCAGATTCTCTTCGTTCTGTTTAAGCCAGGCGAGAGCCCCGAAAGTCGCAGGACCGAACAAAGCCGGTATGTGAAACGTGTCTTTCGCGACTTCAATGCTTCACCCAAGCGGGTAAGCAGCGCTATTCCTGAGCAGTTATCGTTGGCAAGGGAAGGGTGACAAAGATGAGTTGAAAGCAAGAAGGTTTCTTCTGTTTCACCCTGATGGATGAATTCACCAAAATTGAGAGAACCGTCGCGCCGTTCTGCATCAATCACCACCTCATAGGTCAGCTCCTTCATCTGCATAAGCGCATTATGCGTCATGCAGAAACCCCAGGCTTCCGTATGATAACAGGTGCGGTAGGGAATTAAATCGGGCTGATCAGGCGGTGTGTGTGTTCTTTTAGTTCGTTGAGCGTAAGTTTCTTGCGCACCGGCGTACTGAAATTGACGACGTGCAGATTGTGCTCTGCAAAGTCTACAACGCGCCGACCGGCAGAATCCATAATGTAGGCGCCCCGGATCAGCCACTCCTGCGGTGCCTGCCAATCGAAAAGTTGCGTACCCGTCTGGATTCTATGAATTTTCAACGGCAAATGCTCACCGACGATGGCGAGCGTTTCGCGCACGCCATCACCAGTGAGACTACGGCAAATTGGGAAGAGCCGCGAAGCGAGCTCGTAAATGCTCATTCCAGAGGAAGAATGCATTGCAGAATCTTCAATCTGCGGGCTGCCCAACCTGTTGTCCATTATGCAGTTGCCAGAAGCGGTTGTGGCTGCTCATCTAGCCGACGCAGATTGGCATCCAGCACACCTTGGGCAATTAGCTTGCGAATATGGGCAATACGCTGAAACCGCGGCCCCTCGAATTCCTCCAGTGTCAATGAAGACCGACTATACGCAGCCAGAAGCTCCTGTGCCCCTGCGACCGCATCCCATTGCGGCTTGGCCTCCGGCAAAACGCGCGCCAGTTTTTCAAAACTAACCCGATAAGAACGCGTGTCGGGGCCTGCATCATCTGCATACTCGATCCGGCAATCAGGAACATTGTCTGCAACAATGCTGGCAATATCGCGGATGCGGTAATTATGCTCGGTCGAACCCACGTTGAAAGATTCATTGAAGACCTTGTCACGCGGTGCTTCCATTGCTGCATTAAACGCGCGAGATATCGCGAATATGAACAATCGGTCGCCAAGGTGTACCGTCGGATTTAAGGTAGATAAGCCCCTTGGTAACTGCCCAGGCAACCAGATTGTTCAGCACAATGTCGAAACGCAGGAATGGCGAAACGCCGTAGGCAGTCGCCGGTCGCAGATATACCGGGCAAAAGCTGGAATCTGCCAATGCTCGTATCTCTTGCTCGGCCCTGACTTTGGAGCGTCCGTAAGCAGTGACGGGTTTAAGCTCTCCGGTTTCATCAATTAAATCCGCGTCACTGATGCCGTAATTGCTGCACGATGATGCAAATAAGAATCTGGCAACACCGGCTGATTTTGCCGCTTTCGCCATAGCCACACTGGCATGATGGTTGATCTCATAGGTAAGCTCTTCATTCAGATTGCCAAGCGGATCATTGGACAGTGCCGCCAGATGAATAACAGCGTCGAAACCCTCCAGATCGCGTGGAGACACATCGCGCATCATCTTACGGATCGTCGGCACATTCATAACCGTGCCACCTTCTTCGAAAAGACAATGCTGATATAGGCCGACATCATAGCCTGAAACATCATGTCCCGAATTGATCAGTGTCGGCACCATCACTGATCCGATATAGCCCTGATGCCCTGTAACAAGTACCTTCATGTCCGGTTCCTCAGCTGAACGATGGATTCAAGGTAACGGGCCTCATCGGAAGCGACGAGTTAAACGAAGGCATGTTTGCTTCGGACAAGCGGTGAATTAAGACGCGAAAGGTAGTGGAGACTACCTCTTTGAATGATCTGCAACTGTTCAGGACCGCCGATCAATAAAATCCAGTCGCTGTTATTTACATTTTTTCGGTCTTCCGGTGCCGGAAAAATGCCAAACTCATTGTCAAATTCTGGGCCGAATTCTGGTGCCTTTGACGGTAGAAATTTACCAGACGCAGATCAACCCATAAAGCCGATCTGACCATTGCCAATAACACTTCGTTTCACCTTAAAGCCGTCAGCATCACCATAGATGACGATCAGACTGTGATCTGGCAAAGCTGCCGCATAGCTTTGAGCAACGCCGGAAATCTCACTATCTCGATCTGGCTTCAGTTGCGACCATGGTATCTTATCGAAAAAAGCCTTCATGACTGACATAGACTGCGCTCCCGGACTGGCCAGTGCTTCTTGCCAGCTTTGATCCGAGGTGAAGACACCAGGGCCTGAAAAATGCCAGATGGGGTTGTTTCCAAAAAACTGCCCGGCTGCACCACCTAAAAGCGCGCCATATGCATTCCGCCGTATCATACGTGCAGTCGTCTCACGCTCATACTCATAGGCCCCTTCAAGAAAGATTATAGGCATTCCGCCTGATTTACTGCGATCCAGGATCGTTTTGTGAACGTCGTTATATGTATAGACCGTGTCGATCGCAAACCAAGGCTGATCTTTCCAGATCTCATTCGTGTTTGTATCGCGTCCCGAATGAACAGTCTGCAGCGCCTGGGGAGAAATTGCTGCAATTCCTTCTGCAAGCTTTGACACCAGTGCTCGATCCGGCGCATCAAAATCACCGCCCAACACCCAAACAATGTTGGAGAATTTCGAGAACCGTTGCGCGATGGCTTTGCCATAGACTTCCATTTTGTCAGGGCCCGCAGCTTGTGCTTTAGCGAACCAGCCCTGATCGCCACCGTTCACCCCAAGATATGCAGGAGCAAGAAAGACCACCAGCCCAAGCTTTTGGGCCTGTTCAATTGTCCAGGCAGCATGATCAAAGTATCTAGGGTTAAGCGCGCCAAAGGCCTCTCGTACGAAAGGTTGCTCACCATAGGCATTCCTTGGCGGATTGCGAAAACTGATGCTCAATCAGATTGACCAGAATGGCATTAAAGCCGCGCTTGCTGCGATCAGCCAGATAAGTTTCGACATCGCCTCGCTTCAGCTCTGCGATCAACGACCATGCCGTGTCGCCCTGCAACAAAAACGGCCGACCTTGAGCATCTTCAAAAATACGATGATCCTGGCTTACTCTGATCGGAAACGCATTTTCGGCTCGAACCACTCCTGTCAGAAGCAGCAGAAAACCCAAGATTAAACCTAATCGCGACAGCATCATCGCGTTGCTGGTGGATAGGATGGCGCATCGTTAAATCGGCGATACACCACTTGCGACGGGCGGCCAGTAAGATAATTGTCGACACCATCATTGAGAGCTCGAACATAAACGCCAAGCGCTCCATCAATTGCGTCGATTGTACGTGCAATGTCCGTATCACTGTGCGTGTAGCTTACAACCAGAGACGGCATCAAAACACCGCGCCGGATGGTCTCCTGAAGGAAAAGTGTCCGCAACGCCTGAGAGGATTGTCCATTCTCGTCGAGAGTAGCGTAAGCCAGGCAGCAAGGGCGTCCGACCAAGCGAACATTGTTTTCCAACCCATGGGCTGAAATCGCCGTATTGACCCCTTCGACAAGCTTCCGACCCTGTTCGTAAAGCCGTTCAATGACAGGCTCATCGCGATAGACTTTCATGGTGGCGATTGCAGCCGCCATAGCGTGCGTTTCGGCCCCGTGCGTGGTCGAAAGCAAAAAGACGCGGGCATAATCGGTTTGGGTAAGCCCACCGAGCTGCATATATTCAGCTTTCCCTGCAAGTGCCGAGATCGCGAAGCCATTTCCCAAAGCTTTACCAAAGCAAGATAGATCAGGCTCGATGCCATAAAGCTTCTGAGCGCCGCGCATATGCCAGCGAAAGCCCGTTATCATCTCATCGAGGATAAATAGAGCACCATTTTCATGGGCAATACGTTTTGCCTCATGCAGAAAGTTATCTTGAGGTTCATCCATCCGCGCGGGTTCAAGAATTAGCGCTGCAATCATGCCCGGATAATTTTCAAACAACGTTCTCACGCTCGCAATGTCATTGTAGCGAAAAGTGGTCGTCAAAGCTGACACCGATGCAGGAATACCTGCATTCATTTTCGTCGTTCCGATGAACCAGTCATCAGTCGAGAAAAACGGATGATCGGCACAACATGCTATCATATCGCGACCGGTATAGGCGCGCGCCAGACGCACAGCTCCGGAGGTGGCATCCGATCCATCCTTGCAGAATTTCACCATTTCTGCTCCCTCGATCAGCTCAAGGAAACTCTCCGCACATTCAATTTCAATCGCGCTTGGACGTGTAAAGTTGCAACCATCCTGCAACGCATCACGCGCCGCATGCAGCACCGGAGGATAGGCATGTCCAAGTCCCACGGCGCGATTGCCCATTCCGTACTCAATATACTGGTTTCCATCGACATCGAACACATGCGATCCGGAACCACGTTGTATGAAACCCGGCGCCAAGACCGGATATTGATCATCACCTTTGGCATAGGTATGGCAGCCGCCCGGTATGAGGGCATGGGCTTTACTTCTGAGCAATTGCGAATTGCGAAACCGGGATGTGAAAAGGTTCATGACCTTGTCCCTTTGTTAATTACCAGTTTTGACGATCACACTGTGGACCAGGCTGTGTTGAGGCGCTCTCGCATCTGTCGGAGCCAGTTCTTGACTGGTTTGGGCAGCCGGCTTCGCAGGCTTGATGTAAAGCGTTCGGCATTGTCCATTGTGAGCGCTAAAGATTGGGCAATGGCGGGCCGGTTCTGCATCAGGTTTTCGAGAAGCCCTGCATAGGCCTGCCCCGCCAGATCACTATTGAAAGCTACCGCGACTTTAAGGACGGCAGCCTGAGCCATTTCCATTCTCAACTGCTTATTGTCTGCAAGAAGATCTATATGACGCGCGGCCTGTCTGAAATCTCCAACAGGAAACAAAAAGCCATCTTCACCGTTTGTGACGATTGTATCGGTCACGCCCGCGATCTTCGAAACGACGGCAGGGCAACCCTGGCTCATTGCTTCAATTAAAGTAAGCCCAAAACCTTCAAAACGGGATGGCATAACCATAACGTCGTGCTGACTGACAAGCCAGGGGACATCTGATGGTGCGACCCAACTCGTAAAACTTACTTTCTCACGAAAACTTTCAAGCCGATGGCGCAGTTCAACCAAATCCGGACCGTCACCCGCGACAGTCAGATGATAGTCGCATTTTAGCTCACGCAGAATGTTGGGTAGCCAGAACACGCCTTTAGAATTGTCCTCAATTCGCGAGATAAAGCAACCGTAAAGGTGCGTTTTCATCCCGTGGGGAGGCCACCTGCGGGGCGAGAATGTCGCTTCAGACCATGTGGGATAACCAGCGTTCGCGCGGCATCAAAGCCATATTGGTTGACCAGATCATCCCGGCAACGTTTTGATACGCCAACCGTCGCATGAACATGATCGCGAATTGCACGAGCGGCCGCATAAGTTCCCGGCGTGATGTTGTGCACGATCATAATACGCAAGATGTCATCTGGGAGATATCGCACCAGATTTGTTTCAAAGCGGCTGGACAGGACGTTCACGAACACCGCTTCAAATTTATTATCGCGTAGAAACGCGATCATCCGTCTGGCACGTGTTTCCTCGTCCAGCACGCCCATCTGATCAATTGCATCGCCCTTTCGCAACGCATCACTTAGTCCCTGACCTGCAGGTGGAAAACTGATCGTTTCTCCTGCTGCTCCCGCAGCCAGCCACCGCAATTCAATGCCGGATTGTCGAAGTGACGAGCTCAGGCGCGTAAATACAGAGTAGGTCCCACCGATATGTGGACGGACAAAGTAAGCACATTTCATGATCACAACCCTGCTGCCCAGAGACCAAGACTTCGAGGGAAAATCCTCGAAGCCCTCCAGTATATCGGGGGCGTTTGATATACCGCTTGCCAGTGTAACGAAATTGCTCGACAACGCATTTTGTCTATGAGGGGTATATCCCTTCATACATTAGAGGATGGGGTTCACCCTTCTGCCAGTTTTCAT
>NZ_PYSY02000004.1 GCF_003049685.1 Brucella pituitosa
CATCAAGAGCCTGGATCTGACCGCCTGCCGCATCCAGGCGATGTCGCGCAGCTTCGACCCGCGAAACCTCGCCTCCGCGATATGGCCAATCTCCGGCCCTGGATCGAGAATCGTCACGCATGTCCATCGCCATCGCTTCGGGGCGGCCAGGCTTACGGCGAGGATCGCATCCTGGGCAACGCTCATGAGCAAGCCCGCGCATGAATCTTAGTCCCGTTCTGGCAGCAGCCGAAGAGAGCCGCAAGACGCAAATATTATTAGAATGAGTATATTGGGCGGCAAGGTGAGGTCGCATTCGGGCGTCGTGGTTCGGGGGCATGAGTGCGTTGATCTCGCGTGGGCCAGCCGGTATGGCGATGCGCTCAGGCTTTGCCGTAAACCTGCGGGATCTCGTCGTGCTTCGATCTTTCGCTGTCTGAAGGGCGTCGGCGATTGTAGCCCGACGGCTCCTGCCCTCGCCGTCGCATGCCGGCGATCATAAGGCATGTTCCTTCTCGTAATTCCGTCTGGGCCTGAGGGCGCGCTCGACAATCGTTCGCCTGGTTGGAAAGGCTCTGGCAACATTGTGAAAGCGTGACGGCCCCTGGGTATCGCTCATAAAATTCATGCTCTCTTCCGGTATCACATCATTTTGATGCATGCATACGCTGCTGACACGTAGCGCCACAATCTCTTCTCATATCGAGATTGATGTTCTTTCTTTGTTTTCTGAGGGATCGAACGTTCGTCCAGTCGATTATGTCGTCGGAGAAGGTGTAGAGATAGGAACCAATCATTAGTGACATTCTCATGTAGACACTTTCTGCATCAAGATGAGGAAGGGCTGCAAGAAATGCTTCTGCGTATGCTCGGGTTGTCGTATCATACACTTGGCTACGCAATTCGAAAGCCAGTGCTTCCGGCTCCATGTGAAGCCTAGAATGCATGTCTAAGGAACGCTCTACCCTGTGCGCTTTCCCGAAGCCTGATGCGAAGGCTCAAAGAAAGGGAACGTACAAGATTCGCAACGCTCGGGACGTGATTGTCTGCTTTCAGCCGTTTCAAACCTTCCGCTCGTGCGGTCGCTATCTCCGTTCCTTTCCTTAGGAACACCTCACGGAAAAGATTCTCTTTGTTTTTGAAGTAGTATCCAATCAGAGCATTTGTAACCCCAATTTTGTCGGCGACCTTCCTAAGTGTAGTTCCTGAGAATCCAAGTTCGGAAAATACTATCTCTGCGGCGTCAAGTATATCTTCACGAGAAGTTGTGAATCCTTCTGGACGCCCAGGCCTTTTCCTACCTTTATTTGTTAGAGCAGGGCCTTCTTCGATCATTTTTGATCTGCTTTTTTTCATGGAAAATTCCTCAGCGCGGAAAGGTCGAAGATGATCTCCTTCTTGGAAAAATCATGCAGGGATGCTTCGATATGAAGACTCGCTCTTTGGTCGCAGGCAGTTGCGTTTATAACCATGTCTCCGCATTTATGAGAATACGGATCTCTTTGCAACTGCCTGCTATCCTCTCACGTCAGAGGTTGTGCTTGTGGGACAGGATATATGAATTCATCCCACCATCGGCCGGAATGTTCACACCTCTGATCCACCTCGAACCATCGCTAAGAAGGAACGCGACGACCGGTGCTATGTCTGACGGCCGGCCTGGCCGATCCATAACTCGCATGTCTTCTTCTACGCGTGCACCCAGTGTCTTCACAAAATCGGCAAGAATGGGTGTCTCAACCGGCCCTGGGCTCACTGCATTGATACGGATTCCGCGGTCGCGCCAGGTCCAGCGGTTCTGCAAGGTCCATACGATCACTGCTTCCTTTGAGAAGAAATAGCTGCGCTGTTCATCGATATCATGCTCGCGGCAGAAGTCGGGAATTTGGTCGAATTCGAGGCCCTCGGCTGCTCGAATCTGCGGAACCAGATCCGCCCAGCCAACGCCGGCAAGGGACGCAATACTGACGATCGCTCCATTTTCGCTCATCTTGGAAACGAGCTTTTCCGTCAGGTACTTGAGGCCGACCACATTCACAGCGACCACCACCTCGGGGGGGGCGGTCGGCGGAACGCCGGCAATATTGCGAGCCGTCGATTCCGTGCGGCAAACTGGCAACAAGTGCGTCGATTGAATCTCGGCTCGACAAGTCGGCTTGGAAGAAACTATCGACAGCTTCCCCCGCGGGATTTCGATCGACCCCGATGACCGTTCCCCCTTGCCTTTTTATGGTACGAGCCGTTTCGGCACCGATACCGGAAGACACGCCGGTCACTACAATCGTCTTTCCTGTAAGCATCATTCTTTCTCCATTGCATGGTTTACTGATACCTGCGCGCGACTAGAATGGTGGGCGCGACTTATCTGGTCGGAAGGTCTGCCCGGGACGGTGCAACGATACCCGATCGCAGAAACGCCTGTTTCCGAAAGAGACTTTCGGACCTTTTTCCTAGAACTTGTGGGGATGGGGGTGCTCTCGGATCGTGAGCCACTGCCACTCGCAATAGGCGTCGAGATTGACGGGACCGCCGATCGTCTGCCCGTTACCTGATGCCTTCCGGCCACCAAAGGTGATGAATGGTTCATCGGCAACGGTCTGATCGTTGATATGCAGCATGCCGACTTCAAGCTCCTCGCCCAACCTCATGGCCCGACCGATGTCACGGCTGATGATGCCGGCCGAGAGCCCATACTCGGTGTCGCAGGCCAGCCGCAGTGCTTCCTCTTCGGTGGAGAAAGGAATTATCGAAGCCACGGGACCAAAGACTTCCTCTCTATATGCGGCCATGTCGGGGCGAACATTGGCGAGGACTGTAGGCTTATAAAAAAGCCCCTCAAATTCACCGCCCAACAAAAGCTCGGCTCCTTCCTGTACCGAGCGCTGCACGATCCATGCACGCGGTCGCGCTGGCTCGCGTCGATCAGCGGACCGATCGCCACGCCCGAGTCGGTTGGATCCCCATTTTAAGGTCCCGGCTTTTTCGACAAATTTCTCGGTAAAGTGCTTCACTAGGGGCTGCTACAAGAATCTTGCCAGTCGCCATGCAGATTTGGCCTTGATGCAAGTAGCTTCCCCAGATCGCGCTTTCTACGGCAAGATCGAGATCCGCGTCCTCTAGGATCATCAGAGGTTCTTCCCGCCAAGTTCCAACTGTGCTTTTTTGAGCATACGGCCACAGACCTCTCCCACCTTGCGACCAGCTGATGTAGAGCCAGTGAAAGAGATCATCGATATGCCCTCTGCCTCGCACATCGCCTGACCGACATCACCACCACCGGGCAGGATTTGTAAAAGCTTTTCTGGCAATCCAGCCATTTCGAGAATCCGGGCCAAAGTACGCCACCACTAAAGGGTGTCCGTGGATCAGGCTTAAGAAGCACTGCATTACCTACTGCGAGTGCCGGCGCCAGTGAGCGGATCGACAGGATCAGGGGGAAGTTGAAGGGCGAGATGATACCGATTACGCCATGAGGTACCCGCCGGCCTATGCTGGTGCGGCCTGGTATCTGTGGAAACACGTATCCTTGAGGGTCAAGCACAGTCGAAGCCGCCTTCTGCAAGAAGGCAGCACCCGCAGCAAGCTCTATGCGTACTTTCGCCGAAGCGGAGCCGGATTCGCGCACGAGCCATTCAGCGTATTCGGCAGCGTTGGCTGACAGGATATCGGCGGCACGGCGCATGACTGCCGCTCGCTCTATGGCAGAGGTCCTGGCCCAAGTGCTTTGCACGGCAGCGGCAGCCTCGACGGCCCTAATCACGTCCGATGGTCCTGCCTGCGCGATCCGCGCGAGAACCTCCGGTTGCGGGTTCATGGACCTTGATGGGCGAACTGGAGCTTGGCAGTCCGTTGGTCCAAGTATCTGCCTCCCACAACTGCTCCGGCAGCAGGTTTCCGCGATTGATTTTCATAATTACCTCGTTTTCACGGTGGGATCATGCGCCAAGATAAGCACGGCTGACATTCGGATCATTGCGCAGTTCCTCTGCAGTTCCCGCGCCAACGACCCGTCCAGTTTCGAGTAGAAAACCTCGATCGCTGATTTCTAGACTGCGCAAGGCATTCTGTTCTACAAGAAGAATGCCGGTCCCGGTCTCTCTAACCTGAACAAGAGCGCGAAAAAGTTCCTTCGTCATGAGCGGAGAAAGTCCCAGAGATGGCTCGTCCAGCAGAAGAATGTCAGGCGCCGACATCAGCACTCGGCCAATGGCGACCATCTGCTGTTCACCACCACTCATGGTGCGCACCTGTTGCGAAAGCCGTTCCTCTATGCGTGGAAACAACGATAGCACCAGATCGAGCATCTCCTTTTCGCGCGCGCGACCACGCTTGGGATACGCGCCCAGCAGGAGATTTTCGCGAACTGTTAATTCGGCGAAGTTGCCTCGTCCTTCCGGCACGAGCCCGATCCCCGGTATCCACCAGAAGGTGCGGGGCGAGTTTTGAAATATTTTGGCCGTTCATACGGCGCACGGCCGCCATAGGCCACGGTACAAGGCCGCCAACAGCTTTAAGAAGCGAGCTTTTTTCCCGCTCCATTCGCCCCGAGAATGACGACGCATTCTCCTTTCGCGACGGTGAGCGAAACACTATCAAGCGCCAGATGCTTACCGTAGTTCAGCGAAAGATTTGTGATCTCAAGCATCGATGGCCTCATCTTCGGTTTCGCCGAGATAGGCGCGTTTCACATCTGCATTGGCGAGCACCTGTTCGGTGGGGCCGTCCGCGATGAGCTTTCCAGTGGCTAGGACTATGGAACGATTACACAGGGCCCGGATGGCTACCATCACATGTTCTACCATCAGAATGGCGATGCCGACTCCCGCAATGTTTGGATCAAGGATATCCCTTCTTGAAGCTCAGTGGGGTTCAGGCCGGCGAGCCATTCATCCAGCAGCAGCACTTTCGGTTCCAAGGCTAGTGCGCGAGCAAGCTCCAAACGCTTTTGGTCGATATACGTCATGTCGCCGGCACGTAGCCCTGAGCAGTTTGAAAGACCGATCCGTTCCAAAATTGCTATTGCTTTGCTGCGCGCCGGCTCTCCCGTCAGACGTGCGCCGGTGAATGCCATCGCGGAGGTCAGATTATCAAGGGCGCTCATACCGTGCGCCACCCTTACGAGCTGAAATGTACGGGTCACTCCGAGTGCGGCGATGCGATGGGGCTGAAAGCCAGTAATTTCTCGCCCGTCGAGCCAAACAGATCCGCCATTGGCTTTCAGACTACCCGAAATCACGTTGATGACGGTGGTCTTCCCTGATCCGTTTGGTCCCAAAGCCCAACGATCTCTCCTGGCGTCAGGAAAATGAAATCCCGTTAACCGCTACATTCCCGCCAAAAGCTTTTCGAAGATTGGTTACTTCGAGTACAGGGTTCATGGCTGAGCCTCCAGTTTTGCGCTCACATCGGTATGTGTATTGCTTGCCGATGTCCGCTGGCGCCCATGTGAAAGCAGTCCAACAATCCCATCAGGGATGAAATAAACGACGATCATGAAGATCGCGCCGACTAAAATTGAGAAGTGGTTCGGGAAGTTTGCTGACAGATACTCGATGACTAAAACCAGCGGCACTACACCGAGAATCGGTCCGAATAGGGAGCTGACGCCGCCGAGGAGCGCCATGATAAGCACCTGGAACGAAATGTTGGCGTTGAACGCGATACCGGGGTCAGATAGGTCCAGCGCGGGGCGATGATCGCACCGGTCAACGTAATGAAAGAGGAGCTGATGGCAAAGAGCATTACCTTAACCCGCGTCGTGTTTATGCCAATATGCTTTGCTACGATTTCATCTTCGCCGATCATGCGAAGCGCCGTACCAACCGACTGTGCTTGATCCAAATTCCGACCAAAAAGAGAATGGCCAGAAGCGCTGCCAGCTGCCAATAAATCTGGGCTGAGGTGATATCGAGAAAGATGTACCGCGCGCTGGTGCGCGTGACGTTCACCTCGTACCAACTTACCAACTGACGGATCAGTTCGGACAAGCCGAACGAGAAAATCACGAAGTAGACGCCAGATAGGCGTAGTGTCGAAAGCCCTACGAGCGCGGCGCAGACGAGGCCGATTACGAGGGCGACTACAAGGATCGCGGGCCATGGCAGGTAATCAGCGAGGACTGCAGTCGTGTATGCGCCGATGCCGAAGAAGCTCCCGGTTGCGAGCGATATATATCGCGTTGGGCCTGAAAACATCGCCCAAGCCGTTGCCATAATTGCGAATTGGAGAAGAGTGATGCCAATTGAAAGATGGTAGTCGGATGTAAGAACCAGCGGCATGGTCATAAGAACGATCAATGCCGCCAGGCCGATGAATGCTTTGACTATGGTCGACATGCTCATTGGGAAGCTCTCCCATAAAGCCCCTTGGGCAGGAAGATTAAGACAAGGAGAAACAGCGCGTAGTTCGAGACGATCGTCAGTCCCGGATCAACTAGACGAGCAACGATGGCTTCAACGAAACCCAGAAGCATGCCAGCGACGAGGCAGCCTTTCATATTTCCGACGCCTCCCATGATCACCACGACCAAAGCCTTCATGGTGAAAAGCACGCCCATCGTCGCCGAGAAGGGCAGGAACATGCTGATCAACACACCTGAGGCTGACACCAGCGCTCCTCCTGTCGAGAAGGCGAGCGCAGAGACTAGGGCGACGTTTATTCCGACAAGCACAGCAGAAGCGGGCTCGGATGCTATTGCCTGCACCGCCACGCCAAAGCGTGTTTTCTTCATGAGGAGGTAGGCGCTGCCGACAATCAGTAAGGCAGAAATGAAGACCAGCAGCCGATTCGCTGCCACATGTGTGCCTAGGATCTGCACTGGCACAGATAAGAATGAGTAGCTTGTGTAGTTACCACCGAATGTCACGAGCAGGATACCCTGCAAGATGAACATAAGGCCGAAAGTTGCAAGAATACTGTCCTTCTCGAGTGCGGCGCCAGCTTTGCTGCGCCGAACCAAGGGAACCATCAGAACGCGATATACAAGCCAGCTGAACGTGAAGCTCAAAGGAATGATCACAATGAGGCTGGTGATCGGGTTGATGCCAAATTTCGCCGTAAACAGCCATGCGAGGAAGGAGGCTGCTATCAAAAACTCGCCATAGGCGAGATTCATTATGCGTGCCACCCCGTACTGCAGGGTCAATCCCATGGCTACAAGGGCATAGAGCCCCCCGAGGGTGAGCCCGCTTATAAGAAGATCTAGGAACATCTACATTTGCCAATTCATTGGAAGGGTGATGGGTTGAGCCCATCACCTTGTGGTTCACTATTTCCAAGCTGGCTTAGGCACGATTGCCGTGCGGGCACCCTCGAGTGTGGATGGATAAAGGCCGTAGAAATCTCCGTTTTGCCACTGCCCGATGTGGAAAAATCTTTCGAGTTCTTGGGACTTTAGGCTGATCTCGCCGAGAACTGTCTTGAAGTTGCCCGACTTGAGTTCAGCAATGATGGTCTCGTGATCCAATGTAGCCCTCGTTTCGATCGCCTGTTGTAGTGCCTGAAGGCCGGCGTAGACCAGCTGGCTAGCGAAGCGGTCGGCCGGATAGCCCGCGGACTCCATGTGACGCTTAAAGAAATCCTGAATCTCCGGATTGTCGATATTGGCACCACCAGTGCCATGACCCCTCGGTATTCTTTGCGAATTTCTCGCCGAAGACTGGCAACGCGGGGCCGACACCTAAAAGGTATACAGCCGGGTTGAAGCCGATAATGCGCGCCTGATCGGTCATCGTTATTGAATCTTCTGGATAGGTATTCCCAATGAAAACATCGGGCGTTTTCGAAGCGATCTCACTCAGCATCGGGGTGAAGTCTTGAGTCGCAAGTGGATAAGACGCATCGTAAACAATCTCGAAGCCATGCTCCGTCAGCGCTTCGCGATAATTTGACGAGAGTTCGACGCCCAGAGCGTCGGCAATTCCGGTGAGCGCAACCTTGTTGCCAATCTTGCCCTCATCTCGCAGGCTAGCCAGCATGTCAGAGCCACTTTTGGCAATGATCGCGCTCGTGCCCTCGAAGAAGAAAATGCCGGGCCACCGCGCTATGAGATTGTCTGCCCGCTCAGTTAACGTATTAAACGCCAGATGCGGATATCCGGCCTTCGAAAGGATAGGAGCGACGGCTGGATTCAACCGGTTCCCCACGGGGCCAGAATTAGATCGACCTTGTCCTGGGAGATCAAGCGTTCGACAGCGCGTACGGCCTCTTCGGGACTCGAGCGGTCGTCATACTCCACGACTTCGATTGGTAACCGTTTCTCACCGATCTTGAGGCCGCCGGACTTATTGATCTCTTCCACCCACATTTCGTAGACAGGGTGGCGCTTGCGGCCGCCCGCCAGCGAATACGCCCGTCTTTGATATAGCATAGCCGATGCGGACCTTGTCTTTCATTTCCTGCGCCAAGGCGGGCAGGCCGAGGCAGGTGAGCATGGCGGCAAGGGTAAGCCGTCTAGTGAGCATGAATGACATGGAACCTCTCTGGAGTTTGTTTGTCTTTATTATTGATTGCTGTGGGAACCCAGCCGCAGGCGCCTTCACAGGCTTGAAGCCATGCGCTCTGAAAACTTTCTGGGATCGTAGTCATAGACCCAATCAGTATTGATACCCGTTGTGCGTGGGTCTTCCTTCGCCCGACGAGCATATTCCGCGTCACGTGCGGCCATTTCCTCCTCGGATGGCAGGTGGTAAGTTCGACCACGTTCGCGCGCTTCGAGCTGCACCCGTGAGGTTCGAGGAAGGCGCTCGGCCTCATAGGCGGCGAGCGCGGCGGTCGGATCGTTGCGCCGCAGGTCGAGTGCCTCAGCTAGAACATAGGCATCTTCGATGGCCATGGCCGCGCCCTGGGACAGGAAGGGCAGCATCGGGTGACACGCATCACCAAGCAGGGTTACGTTGCCTTTGATCCACGTCTTCATCGGATCGCGGTCAAACAGACCCCAGTTGAAGACTTCGTGCACATTAGAAAATAGAGTCTGTAAGCTCTCGTGCCAGCCGAAATCCTTTAGCATTTCGTCACGTGATGCGCGGGTGCTCCAGCTCTCGGCTACCCATTCACTGGCTTCCGTCACCGCAACGATATTCACCGCTGCACCACCTTTGACATAGTAGGTCACGACATGGGCATTCGGACCCATCCAGAAGGTACTGTCTGGGTTGACGTAATCGACCACACCACCGGTTGGCACTAGTGCGCGATAGCATTGGTGACCGGTCCAGCGAAGGTCCACCTCGCCGAATACCGAGCCGCGAACCGCTGACCGCACGCCATCCGCCCCGATGATAATATCTGCCGAAAAATTGGTGCCATCATCGAAATCCGCGCGTGCACCGTTAGCAGTCATTTTTACGCCGGTACATCTCTTGCCAAAGTGGCAGATCCCGGTCGGCAAGCCGACGACAAAAAGATCGAGCAAATCAGCACGATGGACATGGATGAATGGCGCATCGTAATGTGCACGGAACTCCTCACCCAAATCGATGCGGAAATTCTCACGTGCCGTTTGCCAGTTGCGGCCGACCACGGCCTTGGGGAAAAAAGCAGAGCGCAGAAAGGTATCGAAAAGACCAAGCCCCGTGATCGCCTTCACCGCGTTCGGCGTCATCTGTACGCCGGCACCCACCTCTCCGAATGCAAGAGCCTGCTCAAAGATCTCGACATCGAAACCCTTTCGCAAAAGAGCGTAGGCTGCAGCGGTGCCGCCAATGCCTCCACCTATGATGCCAATTTTCATGGTATTCCTCGATTGTATTTATGCACAAATATGCAATATCATCATAGGTACATTTCACTATGACGAACTAGGGATTGTATTTTTACTTTACAGGCCAGAATTATTCTTTAGCCGCATAGAGATGTGCAGAGCTTCATCATAATTTCCGTTCCCACATGAATTTGTTTTATGGCAAATTATCGGATGAAAATAATTATGCAAGCAATTAATTAATTCCGATGTCGGTCTTTTTGATGCCTTGTGCGAAACGGGTGCGAGATGCCAGATTAGTCGCAAAACTCCTAATCCGTGCAGCACATCGGCCCGCCTTTGAATTTGCAGGGGAATTTCTGTCGCAAGTTTTGGTCGCAAGTGGTAAAACACCTGCGACATGATTTGCGACAGGAGAAGCCGTGAGCCACCAGCCAGATTCCGACGCCGGCCGGGTGCTCATCGGCTATGCTCGCGTCTCGACGCGCGGCCAGGACCTGGACCAGCAGCGCGCCACCCTCGGCGCGGTCGGCTGCATCCGTATTTTCGAGGAAAAAGCATCCGGGGCGAAGCGCGACCGGCCGGAGCTGGCGCGGATGCTCGACCATCTGCGCGCCGGCGATGTGGTGACGATCACCAGACTTGACCGCCTTGCCCGATCGACGGCCGACCTTCTGGCGATCGCGGAGCGGATCAACGAGGCCGGCGCTGACCTGCGCTCGCTGGCAGAGCCGTGGGCCGACACGACGACGCCGGCCGGGCGCATGGTGCTGACCGTCTTCGCCGGTATGGCCGAGTTCGAGCGGTCCTTGATCGTGGAGCGCACGAGCGCCGGCCGGATCGCGGCGAAGGCCCGGCGTGCGGTTCGGTCCCTCCCCTTCCCTGTCGGCCGAGCAGATCGCGCACGCTCGCCAGCTCATCCACGATGACAAGAAACCCGTCGCGGCGGTTGCCCGGCTTCTAGGCGTGCATCGTGCGACCCTCTACCGGGCGCTTGATACCGTGACGGCTGAGGAAGCATGATTACATGCTTGCAAGAAATCATGTTTGCCCGCTGTTAGTCAGCGGCCGACCAACCCCTGGTTTTAGCGGCCCGGATTCAAGAGCTTGCAGAATCAGCAATTTCGGCGTTACCACTTACTGTATGAGTCGTAGCCCTACAGCCATTCCAGCCCGTGAACGTGTCGCCGCCATGCGTGCGCGGCGTGAAGCTGCTGGCATGGCGCGCGTGTGGGCCGACCTGCCGGGCGAACTGGTTGCACAGTTGGACCGGGCCAAGCAGCAAAAGGGCGCGCAATCCCGCGCGCCGATCATCGAGGAAGCCTTGAGGTTTTATTTCGAGAAGCAGCAAGGGGCATAACGGCAAAACGCCCGACCGTTGGCGCGGTCGAGCGTTTTATAGGCCGTCAGACACACCGTAGGTCAGGGGTCCGCTAACTCTCCCCTTATCTACGCTATAGCCCTCCAATTCGCAAGATTGATTCTTGCGAAAGCGGGGAAGCTGTGTCCGCCGTCCAACGCCGTCATGTCCTCCAAATGGAAGGACGAAGGACAATGTTGAGGACGCAATTCGCGGCCGCGATCGGCTGTGCGCATAAACACGCGCTTGATGACATCATGCGGGAGGTGTGGACGCATTACAGCGTCGGCCAGCTCTCCGAGGAAGACGCCGGCCAGCTTTCCACGCTTGCCCATGAGCGCCGCGCCGCGTGGCAGGGATCGGGACAGACCGTGCTTGGCCTGGTCTTCCCGCCCCCCGCCGATGCCCGACGCCGGTTCGCCGGCGCAGCCATTTCAAGGGGCGATCGGAGGGCCGGATATGGCGGCCGACGACACGCAAGGACGTGCAGGCGATCTTGAAGGCGGCCGAAATCTACAACGAGGCCGGTTTGCAGGAGAAGGGCGAGCGCAGCGGTCCGCTCGGATCGGTGGCGCTGGACGTGCTGCGGCTGTTCGTCAATCTGATCGACTTCCGCACCGGCCGCCTGGAGCCGTCAATCACCACGATCATGGATCGCCTGGGCCGCTCACGCGATACGATCGTGCGAGCGCTGAAGAACCTGCGGGCGCATGGCTTCATCGACTGGCTACGCCGCTATGAGCCGACCGGGAACGAGGGCGCGGCCCCAGGTGCAGCAGGCGAGCAATGCCTATCGCCTGTCCCTGCCGGAAAAGGCGCGGCAGTTTCTTGGCCGGTTCGGTAAGGCCCCTCCCCCGCCTGCGGATCACGGACAGGATCAGCAGGCATGGAGCGAGCAATCGGCGCTTACAGGAAGGTCCTGCCCCTCGATGAGCGGACGCAGCTCGATGTTGGCGATAGTCCGCTCGGGAAAGCGCTTGTGAACATGGCAAAGACCTTCATGAAACGTGAGTCCGATAAGCAGACTGAATCCCCCTCTAATTCTATTCTCTATGTGAAAACATAAGCGGACGCCGCTGTTCGGGCCGCTCACGCGGCCCTGCGGCGGTTCCGGACCGCGTAATAGGCGGTCCGGTTCGGCACCCTCAGAGCAAAATCCCCACCCGCAGCGCCTGCGGCTAATGTCGCATGGGCTTTCGAGAAGGAATGGGTGGTGAGGGCGACGCAAAATATAAAATCATGTAATCATGCTTGCATGTCGGCCAGAAATATGTGATTATTGTTTCGTACGATACAAAATAAGCTGCCATGTCCCCCGCCAATCCGACCGCAAAAACCTACGCCGCGCTGAATCAAGCGTTCGACGTTTTCAACGATCGCCTGTTTGGCGGCGAGCTGCCGGCCTGCCTCGTGACATTGCAGCGCAAAAACAAAGCCTATGGCTATTTCGCGGGCGGCCGGTTCGGATCGAAGGACGGCGCGGAGATCACTGACGAAATCGCTCTGAATCCGTCGCATTTCAAAAGCCGAACCGACGAGCAGAGCCTTTCCACCCTCGCCCATGAGATGGCGCACCTTTGGCAGCATCATTTCGGCAAGCCGTCGCGCGCCGGCTACCACAACAAGGAATGGGCCGCGAAAATGCAGGAGATCGGCTTGCACCCTTCGGATACCGGCCAGCCCGGCGGCAAGGAAACCGGGCAGTCATGCAGCCATTACATTGTCGAGGGCGGTCGCTATGCCCGCGTCTTTGCCGAGCTGGCGGCGCAGCCCGACTTTACCGCCCTCTATGTCGAGCTTTGGGACGATGCCGCCGCCCGGAAGGCGCGCAAGGCGAAATCGGCCAGCAAGACCCGTTACACCTGCCCGTCATGTGAGTTGAACGCCTGGGCGAAACCCGGTGTCCGCCTGATTTGCGGCGAGTGCGACGAGCCGATGGCGGCCGCTGAGGAAGCGGAGTAGTTAACCTTTCCTGCATGAAAACATGCTTTCATGTATTGTAGAAAGCATGTAGCCTTTATTTCATGAAAGGATGCAAACATGATAACAGTGGCGTTCTGCACGCAAAAGGGCGGGACCGGCAAGACGACGATCGCGACGGCGCTTGCGGTCGCGGCTCACCTGGCCGGGAAGAAATCGGCCCTGCTCGATCTCGACCCACAGACAAACGCCGTCAACTGGTTCGACCGGCGCAAGGGCGACGGCCCGGACGTTGCCTCGATCCAGCCCGGCGCTATCCGGCGCTCGCTGGACGCCTATCGCGGCCTTGGCATGGATTGGGTGTTCATCGACACGCCCGGCAAGATGGAAAGCGCCTCGGTCGAGGCGGCCAAGCACGCCGATATAGTGCTGGTCCCGTCGCAGGCGCAGATATTTTCGATTGAAACTTTGGAGCCGCTAAAGCGGCTTCTCGACATGGCCGGCAGTCCGCCAACGTTCGTTGTGCTCAATCTGGTGCATCCGAACGCCGGGGGCAGGGCGGTTGACGATGCCGCCGCGATTGCCGCGAGCTTCAACGTGAAGGTTGCCCCCCATCCATGTGTCGCGGCTGAAAACCTATGAGGACGCCCCGGCCTTGGGGCAAGACGCCGCAGGAGCTGGAACCGCATGGCCGTGCGGCCCAGGAAGTCGCCGGCCTGTTCACGTTCCTTTCAGAGCAGGCAAGCATGATTACAGGAAATCATGAAAGGATGAAAGCATGAGCCGCAAGCCTTCGCTTCTCGCCGCTGCGATCAAGACCGCAGAGCAACCCGCATCCGCGCCGGAGGCTCCGTCAGAGCCGCAAGGGAGCGCGCCAGCTTCGCAGCCGGCCGGGAGCTATGTTGCGCCCTCGCGTGCTAACAAGCTCGGCAGAACGCATTTCCTGCCGCCCGCCTATTGGGAGACGCTGGACGAACTCAGTTTTCGCAGCAGGGATGAGAAGGGCAAGCGGATTCCGAAGGAGCGGCTTGTTGCCGAGGCGCTGAACCTGCTTTTTGCCAAATACAATTATCCGGTTGTCCGTGAGGATGGGGATTGAAAATATAACAATATGCACTATAGTTTAGAGTGTTATAGCGAGGCTTCGTGCGGATTTTCTTGACCAGAGGCGTTGTGCGGTTCGCTCGCAGGCAACGGATTGCTGACGCCAGCTTGGGCGAGGCGATCGAGCGGGCCGAGCGCGGCACGATCGACGCCGATCTTGGTGGCGGCCTCATCAAGCAACGCGTGGCGCGGCTCGGTCAGGGACGCTCTGGCGGGTTTCGGATGATCGTCGCCTATCGGGCTGCTGGTCGCGCGGTGTTTCTGTATGCGTTCGCCAAGAGCGACCGTGACAACATCGACGCTGACGAGTTGGAAGCCCTGCGTACGATCGGCGCTAATTGGCTTGCCGCGTCGGCCGAGCTGGTCGGGCAAGCCATTGAGGACGGAGATTTGAAGGAGATCGAGCATGACGACGACGAAGCCTAGCCGCCTTTCCCGCGAAATCGCGGAAATGGCCGGCGCGCAACGCCGCCTCGGGATCATGGACGAGGCGACCTATGAAGATCACGGCGCGGCATCTTGGAGAGACCTTGCCGACCGAAGCGCCGATGACGGGCGCGGACGTGCGGGCCGTGCGCGAGCAGGCGCACCTTAGCCAAGCCGCCTTCGGCCGTTATCTCAACGTGACGCCCGGCTATGTGTCGCAGCTAGAGCGCGGCGAGGCGCAGGCCAAGGGGCCGGCGCTGGCCTTGTTGAACGTCATTCGCCGGCGAGGCATTGAGGCGCTGCATTAATAGGGCGCGCAATCATGCTTGCATGTAAGCGTGTAAGCAATACGCCCCCGGCCGCCTTTACGGCCCTAGATGATGAGAGCAGGCCGGCCGGGGGCTAGCGTCGTGCCGAGCGGCGGAAGCCGCGACCGGCCCGGAGGCGAACGCGCCCTTACGTCGCGCTGTAGTGAGCCGGAGGGCCGCCAGTGACAAAGCCCCGGTGCGTCAGCGCCGGGACCGCTTTTCCCATCTGGCCGGCTCGGGCAGGGGGGTTTTGAACTTCTCCCGCAACCGTGCTTTCATTTCCTCACCCGAAATACCCGGCCGGGGATCATCGGCCGCCGCCTGTATGCTGCGCTTGAGCAGTTCCCGGCGTAGATCGGCATGGGGTTCCAGCTCCTTATGTTCGCTCAGGATCACGAACACGGGGGCGTTTGCGGGAGAGGGCGAAATCCTACGTTAGTGGTCAATGGGGAGCTTAATGCTAACCAACCTGCCGAAAGGGTCTTAACCTGCGATAGAATGGAAGTTGTTTATGGTACATTTGTACCTTCTGGCCGCTGTGGTCGGCGCAATCATTTATGCAGTATCAAAAGGCTATAGACCGCTATCGCGCCTTTTGCTTTCATTGCTCGCATTCGTTGCGCTATCCGCAGTCGTGACCTACGGCATCGTACAAATCGGGGATCGTCCACTTGAAGGTTCCCGTATTGTTGGCCCAAGCTAATAGCGGGTTGTTTCACAAACGAAGGTTTGCGATACAGATATGGCAACCCGTCTTGTTTTCGAGAATTGTGTTTCTAAACCCGTATCACAATCAATGTACGGTCAACCATAGCCGCTAACGTAGGATTTCGCCCCCCTCCCGCAAACGAACCCAAGTTGGCCAAAATCCCACGTTCGGGCCGACTAGCCCAATATGCGAAATGACGCTCGGCGGGAAAAGGTCAGGTTCACGATGTGAACCTCTACCGTATATCTGTGCCCCTTTAATGTTCAGGGGCCAAAATGAACGCGCCGACTTGCAGCAGATAGCGCCCGCCCCGGAGCGGCGAGAGAATGACGCTAATCAACGCCCATACCGGATCGCGGGCGGCCGCGCAGCATGTTCTTGAACGCGGCCCATGCAAGTGTCGCCTGATTCATGAACCGGCCTCCCCGGCGCTCCCTGCCGTTTGCGCATCGGCCGCCTTGCCGAGCAGATCGGCAAAGAGTTCCTTGTCGCCATCGCGCGTCAGGAAGCCGGGCAGCTCGCGGCGAAGCCAGTCGCCCAAGTCGCGCGAAAACTGATCGGGTCCGCCTTCCAGCCGATGCAGGACGAGCGCGCCGAGCAACACCTTGCGGCGTGTATCGTTGGCGCGTTCCTGTTTCGACAACCTGGCCTTGAGCGTGGCCCTTTGCGCATCCAGTTGAGCTAGCCGTTCTTCAATGGATTTTCGCGCCATGTCTCAAATCTCCCTTTCCGGTTGCTTACCAAGACTATCAGGCCAGTTCAGATTTTCCAGTGGTTGCCTGTTCCGCTTGAAAATTCGACGGATTTGCAGCACAATCGCGGCCTCAGTTCATAGCATCGGCATAGCCGCAAGCGCCACACCGAACGGGCGAAGAGGAAGCGATTGAGTTGAGAAGGGCGCACGAGTTGCCACGCAACTCAGCGCGCCACCGGCTTGGGGCTGGCGGAGAAAGTGAAACGGTAACGGAGCGATCGGCGTTGGCGATCTACCATTTGAGCATGAAGCCAGTTTCGCGGGCGAGCGGCCGTAGCGCCGTCGCCTCTATGGCTTATCGTGCCGGGGAAGCTGACCAACGAGCGCGACGGGATCACGCATGACTACACGGCCAAGCAGGGCGTGGAACATGCGGAGATCGTCTTGCCCGAGCCGGATGCCGGCACCATGGGCGTTAACGTCGATTGGGCGCGGGATCGTTCGACCTTGTGGAACGCCGCCGAGTTTGCCGAGAAGCGGAAAGACGCCCGCGTTGCCCGCGAGTTTGAAATCGCCTTGCCGCATGAGCTTTCGGCCGAAGAGCGCTTAGAGGCAACGCGGGAGTTCGCGCAAGAGTTGGCGAACCGATATGGCGCAGCGTTGGATTTCGCGATCCATTCGCCGCACGACGCCAGCGACGTTCGCAATCACCACGCCCATGTGATGATGACGACGCGGCAGGTGACGGAGGACGGTCTAGGCGACAAGACCTATCTTGAGCGCGAAAACAAATGGCTGTTGGCGCACGACCTGCCGACGACCGACATGCAGCTTCGCGACATTCGCCAGCGGTGGGAGGGGATCGCCAACGAGCGGCTGGCGATGGCCGGTCTTGATATTCGCATCGACCATCGTTCGCACATGGAGCGCGGGCTAGAGATCGCGCCGACCGAGCATATGGGTGTCCATGCCTCGCAGATGGAGCGGCGCGGCCTCGACGTGTCGCGGTCGCGGCTGGACGAGGATGCGGCCCGGCGCAATGCCGAGCTGATCCGCGAGAAGCCGGAACAGGTTCTTACGATCATCACCGGCGAAAAGAGCGTGTTCGACCGGCGCGACGTTGCGCGGGCGCTGCATCGCTACATCAACGACGACCCGCAGGAGTTTAGAAACGCCTTTGCGAAGGTGATGGCCTCGCCGGCGCTGGTGGAGTTGCAGCCCGAGCGCGCCCACGTAGTGGGGGACCATGCAACGGGCGAGATCGAGCTTGCCCGCTATTCGACCCGCGAAATGGTCGAGATCGAATCCGGCATGATCGAGAGCGCGCAGCGGATGCACGGCGCGTATGGTCATGGCGTCGATCGCCGGCATGTCAGCCAAGCCATAGAGCGGCAGGACGCCGCCATTCAGCGCAGCGCCGGCGATGCTTCCGCCCGGCTGTCCGACGAGCAGCGCCGGGCGATCGAGCATATCACCGGGCCGGAGCGGATTTCCGCTGTTGTCGGTTATGCCGGCGCTGGCAAGTCCACCATGCTCGCGGCGGCGCGCGAGGCGTGGGAGGCCGAGGGCTATCAGGTCCACGGCGCGGCCTTGTCGGGGAAGGCGGCCGAGGGCTTGGAGGAAAGTTCCGGCATCCAGAGCCGCACCCTCGCGTCGTGGTCCCGCGGTTGGGACAACGACCGGCATCCGCTTGGCCGCGGCGACGTGTTCGTGATCGACGAGGCCGGCATGGTCGGGAGCCGCCAGCTCGCCCGCTTCGTTGGTGAGGCCGAGGCGCGCGGGGCGAAGATCGTCCTTGTAGGCGACCATGAGCAGCTACAGGCGATCGGGGCCGGCGCACCGTTCCGGGCGATCACGGAGGAAATCGGCCATGCCGAGCTTTCCGAGATACGCCGGCAGCGCGTGGACTGGCAGCGGGAGGCGTCGGTTGACTTCGCCACGCACCGGACGGCCGAGGGGCTGGCGGTCTATCGGGATCATGGCAATATCAGCTTTGCCGAGACGGGCGAGGACGCGCGCGGCCAGATCGTGCGCGATTACCTTGCCGACCGCGACGAGCGTCCGGACGGCACCCGGGTTGCGATGGCGCATCGCCGGGCCGATGTTCGGGCCATCAATGACGCGATCCGGACGGAGCTACAGGACCGGGGCGAGCTGGCGCGCGGGGAAGACGCCGGCGCGCTGACCTTCCAGACCAATGACGGAAAGCGGGAGTTCGCACCGGGCGACCGCATCGTATTCTTGGAAAACAGCCGCGACCTTGGCGTGAAAAACGGGATGCTAGGCACCGTCGAGCATGTCGAGGCCGGCCGACCGGGTGCCGGCCCCATGATCGTCGTGCAGCTCGACGGCCGGGGCGGCGATAGCGTCAGCGTCCCGATGGGCGATTATCAGGCGATCGACCACGGCTATGCAACGACGATTCACAAAAATCAGGGCGCAACGGTCGATCGGGCCTATGTGATGGCGTCAGGAACGATGGACCGGCATCTAACCTATGTTGCCATGACCCGGCATCGTGACGGGGTGCAGCTTTATGTGGCGCAGGACGAGTTCACCAATGCCGGCCGGCTGGTCGAGCATGGGGCCGCGCCGTTCGAGCACAAGGAAGGCAACAGCCAGAGCTATTTCGTGACGCTGGAAAATGACAAGGGCGAGCGCCGCACCCTATGGGGCGTCGATCTTGAGCGCGCCATGAAGGCTGCGAAGCAGGCGCCAGAGATCGGGGAGAAGATCGGCCTTCAGCATATGGGTTCCATGCCCGTCACCTTGCCGGATGGCACCGAGACGCACCGCAATACATGGAAGGCTCAGGACGCCGGCGAGCTGGCCTATAGCCAGCTAGAGCGCCGCCTATCCCGGTCGGGCGTGAAGGAAACGACGCTCGATTATACCCGCGACTTTGCCGAGCGGCGCGGGATAGCGGAGCAAATGGCCATCCGCAGCGAGATGGAGATTCCGCGCGAGCAGCTTTCCCAGGAGCGGGCCGAGCTGCGTCAGGACAGGGACTCGACGGCCGAACACCCTGCCGAACGGGAGCGCATTGAGGACCGCGCGCCGAGATCCTCGCAAAAAACTTGGTGCAGATCTCGCGCAGGATCTTCATGCGGATCCTCGCGAGGATCTCGCCGCCGATCGGCAGCAGCACCGCAATCCGTTCGAGGGTCTGAAACTTGGGCGCGGCGTGGCCGCCGAGCAGCCCGAGCAGGGCCGCGCCGGCGAGGACGGGCCGCAGCAGGCCGAAAAACAGCGGGGCGGCATGTTCGCCGGCCTCAAGCTCAATGCGCGTTCTTCGCCCCCCTCAGGAGCGTAGCGAGCGGCCGGAAAGGGAAGGGAGCTTGCGGCCGGCGCCGGCGCAAGATCGGCTTGCCGAGCGGGCGCGGCGGCAGTCGCCGCTTGAGGCGGCCGTTGACCGTTATGTGCGGGCCTATCAGTCGGTTGACCAGCACCGGCGCGAGGGCCTGCCGGTCCTCGACATGCAGCGGCAGGAAATGCGCGGGGCCGGGCAGCAGCTCGACCAGGTGCGCGACGGTATGAACGAGCTGATGCGCTCGACCCTGCAAAACGACCCGCAGACGGCGCGCGCCATGACCGAGCTTTCCGGCCGGGACCGTGTCGCCCATGTCATTGAGGGGATGAAGCGCGAAAACGCCGCGCTGCAAGACCCTAATGTCAGGGCCGAGCGGTTCGTGAACCGCTGGCAGGAGCTACAGGGCCAGCATCAGCAGCTTCGCGGCTGGCAGCACGACGAGGCGCGCGGCAAGGTCGAAGGCCAGATGGATGGCCTGACCAAGAGCCTAGAGCGTGACCCGCAGGTAGAGTCCATCCTGCGCAATCGCAGTCGGGAGCTTGGAATCGGGCATGAACTTCACCGGGAGCAGACCGTTGCCCGCGCGCTGCAAGAGGAAATGACACGCGGCCAGCGCCTCAGCCGGGGCCATGGCATCGAAATGTAGGCAGGAGAGAGCATGGCGGAGCTGGACGACGACAGGGAAGGATTGCCCGAAGCACTGGACGAGGACGCCGGCGATCCGGCCGCCGCCTTCGACGCGCTACGGCAGACCGTGGAAGGTCTTGCCGGCGACCTCACGCGGGAGATGACCACCATACGCAAGGGTGTGGAAGCCGCCTTTGAGGAATTTGACCGGCAGGGGCCGGCGCAGGATTACAAGCCGGAGCTGGCTCAGATCGTGCAGCAACTCGCCCATGTTGCGGAGCGCCTGCACGGCGTCGAGCAGTCGCCCATTCTCCGGCAGGGTGCGCAGCATTATGCGGCCGCGCTCGAGCGTAGCGGCGAGGGCCTGGTGAGGACCGCCGTGCAGCAGCTCGAGCGCCAGGCGGCCGACCTCGAGCGCGCCGGCCGGAACCTCGGCGCCTACACGAAAAGCGCCTACGACCGGAAAAGTCAGGATTTCCGCATGTGGATGGCCGGCCTTATCGGGCTGTTCGTCGGCATATTCCTGATTTTGCTGTTGCCGCGCTTCCTGCCCTTCTCGGCCGACAGCCATGTTGCGGCGCTCGTCATAGGTCAGGACCGATGGAACGCTGGCGTCACCATGATGCGGGTGGCCGATCCTCGAAGCTGGCGCAGCGTGGCCGATTCCTCGCAGCTCGTGCGAGGCAATGCCGAGGCGATCGGCCAATGCGCCGAGGCCGCGCGCATGGCCGACGTGGATCAGCGATGCACCATTATCGTGAAAGCACCCGTCAGGCAGCAAAACTAAAGGAAGGATTGGAAAGCCTAAATCATCATCAAGAATCTCTTCAGACGGAGCAGGTCAAATCTATTTCGGCACGGACGTGCTGGCCGCAATAATCGCCTTGTTTGTTCCGGGAATGACCGCGCTGGAAAGCGCCGTAAATCAGGCGCTTGCTTTGATGCTTCGTCACCTTCCTACAGGTTCCCCTTGCCGATCCTCGTTGCCATCCTCGTTCAGTTCCTGCCGGCCGATCCGATGTTGTGCCTTGGCGCCCTGTTCGCTGACGCCCTGCATTGACTACGTTGTGACGTTCTCGCATTTGGGGCGTGCGGATGCGCGGCTAGAGCACGTCCGGGTATCGATGAATCGATTGTGATGTGACGCGCTGGCCGATTTTTGCTTCAACATCCGCTTTGACGGAGGTTGGTTATTGCCAGAGCACTCGGCGAAGATTTGCGGTTGCGTGTCTTGAAAGCTGCGGGTGAAGGGGCATCGGCCGGCAGGCGGCATCTCGATTTGGCGTTGGAGTATCGAGCGCGATCCGCTGGATCGCACGGGCGAAGATCGGCGAACTGACACCGCGACCCCAAGGGCGACGGCGCGGCTCGCGCCTCGACGGATATGCAGACTTCATCATCGGGATGATCGAGAAACGCAAGGACATCACGTTAAACGAGATGGTCGAGCGCCTCGATAGCGGACCCCCGCTTCGGGTCCGATCTACGCCAGCCAAAGACCGAGCGAGGCAAACCAGCCAATCATTGCTTCCGGCCAATTTGTGACCTCGGCTTCGCGAATCGTCTTGCCGCTTGCTTAGACAATGCAAATGTCTCGAGTATTCCAATGACACGTTGATCCCCGCATAATGGTCATGTCTCCTCGACGTTTGTAGCGGGCCAGTCCCCGGCTCCGTTCACACCATCGGTGTGGGGAACGACCGCTGTCTCGCCAAGCACTCCGCAATCTGCAAGCAGCCCCGCCGACCGATAGCAGATAGAAGAACGGCCCACGAAGGGCCATTGAAAAATTATGCCCGTCAATGGAGGATAGGCTTGCATTGTGCTTCGCTTCGATGTCGGATGCTCAGTAGCTGATAGGCGATGAGCGCCGCGAAAGTGGCCGTTCCGATACCGCCGAGCGCGAAACTACCGATATTGAGCGTAAAATTTCCCGACCCAAAGACTAGGGTGATGCCAACGGTAAACAGGTTGCGCGGTTCCGAGAAATCGACACGGTTATCGACCCAGAGTCTGATCATTGCCGCAGCGATAAGGCCGAAAACGGCCACGGCCAAGCCGCCCAGGACCGGTGCGGGAATGGTGCGCAGCAACGCCCCGAACTTCGGCGAGAATCCAAGCCCGATCGCCACGAGCGCAGCGACTACGAAGACCAGGGTGGAGAAGACCCGCGTCACCGCCATCACGCCCATGTTCTCTACATAGGTCGTCACGCCCGTTCCGCCGCCCGACCCCGAAACCATCGTGGCAATGCCGTCGCCAAGAAAGCCTCTGCCGATAAAGCGGTCCATATTCTGCCCAGTCATTGCGCCGATAGCCTTGATGTGGCCGAGGTTCTCCGCGATCAGGATAAACGCCACCGGTGCGATCAGGACCATCGCTTCGGGAGCGAACTCGGGACTGCGGAATGCAGGCACGCCCAACCACGGCGCCTGCGAAAGCTCCGAAAGATCGACCGGCGGCAGTAGCCCCATGCCGTTACCCATTACCAGAACCGCCACATAGCCGATCACGATGCCGACCAGGATCGACACACGCCTCAGCGCCAACGGGCCGAAGGTGGAAATCATCGCGACGGAGAAGAGCGTCAGCAGTGCCACGATCACATGAGGCCCCGTGCCCTGCGTTCCCTGCACCGCCACGGGCGCAAGATTGAGCCCTATGGCAGCACCGATGGCACCCGTGACGGCCGGCGGCATCAGCCGCTCGATCCAGCCGGTTCCGGTAACCATCACCACCACGCCGATCAGGGCATAAAGCGCTCCGGCTGCGATGATGCCGCCAAGGGCCGGCCCGATATCCGGGTTGGGACCTGTCCCCGCGTATCCCGTCACGGCGATCACCACGGCAATGAAGGAGAAGGACGATCCAAGATAACTGGGCACCCGCCCCGCCGTGCAGATGAAGAAGATCAACGTGCCGATGCCCGAAAACAGGATCGCCAGATTGGGATCGAACCCCATCAGCAACGGCCCGAGGATCGTCGAACCCGACATGGCCACAAGATGCTGTATGCCCATCGGAATGGTCGCCGCCCATGGTAGGCGCTGCTCGGGCAGGACTGTCTCGGTTCGGGCCATCGGCCAGCGCGGAAAATAACTCATGATCTACCTCCCTGGGCCTCGGCTTTGCCAGTAAGCCCGCCTAACCATTGCAGCACATCCGCGGCATCGGTCACGTCCGCATACTTTTGATGCATGTCGTAGAGATTTGCCTCGTGAGGCGCTGCAGCGCGATCGGCACAGCAATCGCGCGGAACGAGCACGTTGAAGCCTGATTGCACTGCATCGACGACACTTGCGCGCACACAGCCCGAAGTGGTCGCGCCGGTGACGATGAGCGTGTCCACCCCCGGCCCCGTCAGCATTGCCGCAAGGCCGGTTCCGAAAAAGGCGGAAGCCCCCTTCTTGACAATCACCGCGTCCGCAGGATCGGAACCGGTCGCCGCATCGATCTCGACCAGCCGCGACCCCTCGATAAGAGCGGCCATTCCCGCAGCCTTTCTGAGCCAGGGCAGCTTGTCGATCTCGCCGGAGTGATAAGCAATCGTGGTGTAGACGACCGGAAATCCGGCAGCGCGTGCGGCATCGGTGATGCGCCGGGTCTGGGTGATCTCTGCCGTCATGTCCGCTGCGGTGGGATAGGCCGTATCCGTGAAGCCATAGGTAAAGTCCACCACTAGGACAGCCGGTCTTCGCCCACGTGGAACGGCTTGGCCAAAGCCCGCTGCCGCATAGAGCATGTCTTGCGTCATTCTTTTTCCCCTTGAAAAAAACGGCGGCCCCGAAAGAGCCGCCATCCTGAAAATCAATTTCGCTTCATCTGGATTTCCTTGACGACGATATCACCGTCAATCACCACCGGTACGTCATCTAGAAAAAGCGAGCAGCCCCGCATCGGAATGTCGAGGTGGCAGGCCGTATCGTTCGGGCCTCCCAGCTCATTGTTGGGACCGGTCGAGAACATCACATTCCCGTAGAAGCTGCGGGGTTCCATGCCCATTCCGCCGGGAAACTCTCCCGGAACCATGCGATGCCACTTGGCCTGCGGGTTCATGCCCCAACCGACATGGCTCATGCCCTTGCCGCGCTCGTCGTTGAAGTCTGCCATATACGACTTCACCAGTTCCGTATCGAGCCCACCCCGGATATCGCTGATCCAGCCCTTCTCGATGGTGTAGATGATTGGCTCGCGCACATAGATATTCTGCGGCAGCAGGATATCCCCCGGTGCAACGACGATCTGCCCGTCAACGCCATCGTCGTCCCCACCGGTGAAGACAAAGCCGGACGGCCAGTGATCCCAGCGCCCAGGTGTGTCGTTGCAGGCATATTCCGCCATTGTGGGATAGGTGTTGAGCTTATAGGTGACATCCGTGCCATGCGGCGAGGTGATCCGCATCACCTTGGCCTTTTCCAGCATCTCGGCGGCGATCTCCACCTTCTCGCGTAGCTCGGGATAAGGCAGCATCCGAGCAAGAAGCTCGGGCGGTTCCACTGCCGTGAGAATACGCGTTCCGGCAGCCTGGATCGCGAACTGCTCCGGCGAGAACAAAAGGAACACGCAGTCGATCAGCATGTCGCAGTTCTTCAAGGCCTCGACGGCATCCGGCAGCCCTGCAAGGCCAGTTACGCCGACATTCCAGCCTCCGGTTGGCAGGGGAGGCGGCAGGCGCATGTGATACATTCTCGCTCCGAGCCTTTGACCCGCCGCCATGAAGGCGTCGGCATAATCGAGGCGGTCGTTGCCCTGTGTCAGCACGACGAGCTTCTCGCCCTCGTGAACACCGGACATCTTGAGCTGATGCAGGCAGATTTCAGTGAAACTCGCGTGATCCATCGGATCGCTCCTATTTTGGTCTGTCGTTTAGTCGGCTCGGAAGTCCATGACGGCTGCAAGAAAACCCTCCAGGTCATCCCAGGGGATCATATGGCCGGCGCCGTCCACGCGGCGCGTTTCGAGATGAGGCATTAGCTCACGGAGTTCCGCCACATCCTCGGGCAGAATCACCGTGGCGCCGCCGGCAATCACCAGCCGCGCCGGCAACTGGATCTTCCGCATGTCGGCGTGAATGTCATCCGTGGCAAAGCCATCGAAGGCAATGCGAATAGCGCCCCATTGGCAGGTGTGCAGCCATTCGGCGCGCAGCGCCACCTGCTCGTCTGTCCAGGTCGGGCAAAAGACCCGCATCTCCTCAATGCCGCAGCCCTTCTGGGCAAGCCGGATCGAATCTCCATACCAGGCCCAGTTCGCGGGATAAGGCCGCCTGTTCGGTCCCGACATGGGCGGATCGACGAGAACGAGGCCGCCAATCGGACCGGGATTGCGGGCGGCGGCACGGATCGCAATTCGAGCGCCCATGGAATGGCCAAGAAGGATGGGCTTCTCCATACCTTCGGCCAGGGCAATCGCATCTTCCGCCATGGCATCGAGCGTATAATCGAGATCGCCGGCCTCGCTCAGGCCGCGTCCGCGCACGTCGAGCACATGTATGTCGAAATGCTCTGAAAGCCGCTCGGCCACAAACCCCCAGGTAATTGCGGGCGAGGTGATACCGGGAATGAGCAGCATGGCTGGCCCCTTCCCCGGATAGTGAAGCAGATGCTGGCGGATGCCATTGGCATGAACATTGTAGCCGCGTGCCATCTGAGTCCCTTCAATATGCGCCGGAAAGCAGCGTGCCGCCGCCCGGAACCCTAGTCTCGATCCCAAGCGCGCGCAGCATCTGCCATGTGGTGGCGATGGCGGCGGTGACGACGGGCTTTCCCGTTCGTGCTTCGACCATCGGCACGGCTGGAAGAGAGGGCATCTGCACGCAGGCAGACAGTACCACCGCATCCACATCGTCAGTCTTCATGCCCGAAACGATGTCCGGCAGGTTCATCGGATCGTGCGCGGCAACAGCGAGATTGTCGGAAATCTCCAAGGCTCGCCAATCGCTGACCTCGATGCCCTCATTGCGGATGTAGTCCACCACCATTTCGGTGAGCGGCTTCATATAGGGGGCGACCACCGCCACGCGCTTTGCGCCCATGGCCCGCAACCCCTCGATAAGCGCACCGGCAGACGTCACCACAGGCGCAGGTGCGCCGTTGTCGACCGATACCTGATGCAGACGTGGTCCGGAGACACAGTGATATCCATGCCCCATCGACATGATGGCGACGAGGCAGGCATAGCCCATCACATCCACACGCGCATCGCTCAGTTCCAGGGCGCAGCGGTCGCTATCGGCATCCATCGCCGCCAGCTCCTCCTTGGTCACATGCTTCATCCGCATGCGGGAGGAATGAAAGGTGAAGCGCTCGTCGCCCGCGCTTTCACGCGCCCGTAAAAGCGCGGGGATTTCGGTCTCCATCGTCACGTTCGAACTTGGAACGATCTGACCTACGCGGAAATGTCTCATGGAATTTGACCTCAAGTTGGAAAGCTGACCCAAGGATAAATTACAATTCTGTATAATTACAAGCCCGAATAATTTTTATCGGCCGCGCAAAAGCCGGAACACCCCTTCAGGAGATTGGAGCGGCAAGCCCTGCAGCGAGAAAGATGACAAGCTCGCGCAACATGGACTCTCGATCAATTTCGCCGATCTGCCCATCGGTGAGATCATTGAGGCGGCCCAGATCGTTGAGCATGAAAAGATAGGTGCCGACGAGAAATGCCATACGCAGGCTGAGCATCGGTCGGGGAATATCCGGCAACGCCTCCGACAGCGCCTGGATATAGCGTTTGATCGAGGCGTCGTAGACCTCTCGGCGCAAACGCAGGGCGTGCTCCTCCGGCTCCGCATGCAGCCGCGCCTGCAGTTTCACGAACGCCGCGCCATTCGGGCCGCTATGCTTCATATCCCATTGCGGACGCAGGTAAGCCATAATTATTTCAGGAGCTTGAAGATGTTCTCCACGCGCAAGAAGCTGATCGAGCTGCACGTGCCGGGCTCCCGAGATCAGCCCGCCACGTCGGCGAAAACCTCATCGAAAGGCATTCCTTGGTGCCAAAATAATAGCGTATAAGAGCCTGGTTGACCCTGCCGCTCCAGCGATGTCGCGCAGCTTCGCCCCCGCGAAACCTGCCTCCGCGAAGGCAATCTCCGCCTGATCGAGAATCACGTCACGCATGTCCTCGCCATCCTTGGGGCGGCCAGGCTTACGGCGGGTCTCGCTCCTGGGAACGCTCATGAGAAGCCCTTTTGTGAATCTTAGTCCCGGTTCTGGCAGCAGCCGAAAGAAGCCGCAAGACGCAAATATTATTAGAATGAGTAATTAGGCGGCAAGGTGAGGTCGTTCAGGCTGTGTAGTTTCAGGGCATGAGTGCGTTGATCTCGCTGCTGGGCCAGCCGGTAGCGATGCGCTCAGGGCTTTGTAAGCCAAGCCTGCGGATCCACGTTGTTCATCTTCGCTGTCTGAAGGAGCGTGGCGATTGTAGCCCAGGTCCTGCCCTCGCCGTCGCTGCCGGCGATTAAGGCTGTTCCTTCTCGTAATTGTCTGGGCCTGAGGGCGCGCTCGACAATGTTGCCTGGTTGAAGGCTCTAGCATGAAAGCATTGTGAAAGCGTGACGGCCCTGGGTATCCTCATAAAATTCATGCTCTTTCCGGTATACTCATTTTGATGCATGCATACCTGCTGACACGTAGGCCACAATCTCTTCTATATCGAGATTGATGTTCTTTCTTTTGGTTTTCTGAGGGACAAGTTCGTCCAGTCGATTAGTGTCGGAGAAGGTGTAGAGATAGGAACCAATCATTAGTGACATTCTCATGTAGACACTTTCTGCATCAAGATGAGGAAGGGCTGCAAGAAATGCTTCTGCGTATGCTCGGGTTGTCGTATCATACACTTGGCTACGCAATTCGAAAGCCAGTGCTTCCGGCTCCATGTGAAGCCTAGAATGCAGTCTAAGGAACGCTCTACCCTGTGCGCTTTCCCGAAGCCTGATCGAAGGCTCAAGAAAGGAACGTACAAGATTCGCAACGCTCGGGACGTGATTGTCTGCTTTCAGCCGTTTCAAACCTTCCGCTCGTGCGGTCGCTATCTCCGTTCCTTTCCTTAGGAACACCTCACGGAAAAGATTCTCTTTGTTTTTGAAGTAGTATCCAATCAGAGCATTTGTAACCCCAATTTTGTCGGCGACCTTCCTAAGTGTAGTTCCTGAGAATCCAAGTTCGGAAAATACTATCTCTGCGGCGTCAAGTATATCTTCACGAGAAGTTGTGAATCCTTCTGGACGCCCAGGCCTTTTCCTACCTTTATTTGTTAGAGCAGGGCCTTCTTCGATCATTTTTGATCTGCTTTTTTTCATGGAAAATTCCTCAGCGCGGAAAGGTCGAAGATGATCTCCTTCTTGGAAAAATCATGCAGGGATGCTTCGATATGAAGACTCGCTCTTTGGTCGCAGGCAGTTGCGTTTATAACCATGTCTCCGCATTTATGAGAATACGGATCTCTTTGCAACTGCCTGCTATCCTCTCACGTCAGAGGTTGTGCTTGTGGGACAGGATATATGAATTCATCCCACCATCGGCCGGAATGTTCACACCTCTGATCCACCTCGAACCATCGCTAAGAAGGAACGCGACGACCGGTGCTATGTCTGACGGCCGGCCTGGCCGATCCATAACTCGCATGTCTTCTTCTACGCGTGCACCCAGTGTCTTCACAAAATCGGCAAGAATGGGTGTCTCAACCGGCCCTGGGCTCACTGCATTGATACGGATTCCGCGGTCGCGCCAGGTCCAGCGGTTCTGCAAGGTCCATACGATCACTGCTTCCTTTGAGAAGAAATAGCTGCGCTGTTCATCGATATCATGCTCGCGGCAGAAGTCGGGAATTTGGTCGAATTCGAGGCCCTCGGCTGCTCGAATCTGCGGAACCGAATCCGCCCAGCCAACGCCGGCAAGGGACGCAATACTGACGATCGCTCCATTTTCGCTCATCTTGGAAACGAGCTTTTCCGTCAGGTACTTGAGGCCGACCACATTCACAGCGACCACCACCTCGGGGGGGGCGGTCGGCGGAACGCCGGCAATATTGGCGAGCCCGTCGATTCCGTGCGGCAAACTGGCAACAAGTGCGTCGATTGAATCTCGGCTCGACAAGTCGGCTTGGAAGAAACTATCGACAGCTTCCCCCGCGGGATTTCGATCGACCCCGATGACCGTTCCCCCTTGCCTTTTTATGGTACGAGCCGTTTCGGCACCGATACCGGAAGACACGCCGGTCACTACAATCGTCTTTCCTGTAAGCATCATTCTTTCTCCATTGCATGGTTTACTGATACCTGCGCGCGACTAGAATGGTGGGCGCGACTTATCTGGTCCGGAAGGTCTGCCCGGGACGGTGCAACGATACCCGATCGCAGAAACGCCTGTTTCCGAAAGAGACTTTCGGACCTTTTTCCTAGAACTTGTGGGGATGGGGGTGCTCTCGGATCGTGAGCCACTGCCACTCGCAATAGGCGTCGAGATTGACGGGACCGCCGATCGTCTGCCCGTTACCTGATGCCTTCCGGCCACCAAAGGTGATGAATGGTTCATCGGCAACGGTCTGATCGTTGATATGCAGCATGCCGACTTCAAGCTCCTCGCCCAACCTCATGGCCCGACCGATGTCACGGCTGATGATGCCGGCCGAGAGCCCATACTCGGTGTCGCAGGCCAGCCGCAGTGCTTCCTCTTCGGTGGAGAAAGGAATTATCGAAGCCACGGGACCAAAGACTTCCTCTCTATATGCGGCCATGTCGGGGCGAACATTGGCGAGGACTGTAGGCTTATAAAAAAGCCCCTCAAATTCACCGCCCAACAAAAGCTCGGCTCCTTCCTGTACCGAGCGCTGCACGATGCCATGCACGCGGTCGCGCTGGCTCGCGTCGATCAGCGGACCGATCGCCACGCCCGAGTCGGTTGGATCCCCCCATTTTAAGGTCCCGGCTTTTTCGACAAATTTCTCGGTAAAGTGCTTCACTAGGGGAGCTGCTACAAGAATCTTGCCAGTCGCCATGCAGATTTGGCCTTGATGCAAGTAGCTTCCCCAGATCGCGCTTTCTACGGCAAGATCGAGATCCGCGTCCTCTAGGATCATCAGAGGGTTCTTCCCGCCAAGTTCCAACTGTGCTTTTTTGAGCATACGGCCACAGACCTCTCCCACCTTGCGACCAGCTGATGTAGAGCCAGTGAAAGAGATCATCGATATGCCCTCTGCCTCGCACATCGCCTGACCGACATCACCACCACCGGGCAGGATTTGTAAAAGCTTTTCTGGCAATCCAGCCATTTCGAGAATCCGGGCCAAAAGTACGCCACCACTAAAGGGTGTCCGTGGATCAGGCTTAAGAAGCACTGCATTACCTACTGCGAGTGCCGGCGCCAGTGAGCGGATCGACAGGATCAGGGGGAAGTTGAAGGGCGAGATGATACCGATTACGCCATGAGGTACCCGCCGGCCTATGCTGGTGCGGCCTGGTATCTGTGGAAACACGTATCCTTGAGGGTCAAGCACAGTCGAAGCCGCCTTCTGCAAGAAGGCAGCACCCGCAGCAAGCTCTATGCGTACTTTCGCCGAAGCGGAGCCGGATTCGCGCACGAGCCATTCAGCGTATTCGGCAGCGTTGGCTGACAGGATATCGGCGGCACGGCGCATGACTGCCGCTCGCTCTATGGCAGAGGTCCTGGCCCAAGTGCTTTGCACGGCAGCGGCAGCCTCGACGGCCCTAATCACGTCCGATGGTCCTGCCTGCGCGATCCGCGCGAGAACCTCCCCGGTTGCGGGTTCATGGACCTTGATGGGCGAACTGGAGCTTGGCAGTCCGTTGGTCCAAGTATCTGCCTCCCACAACTGCTCCGGCAGCAGGTTTCCGCGATTGATTTTCATAATTACCTCGTTTTCACGGTGGGATCATGCGCCAAGATAAGCACGGCTGACATTCGGATCATTGCGCAGTTCCTCTGCAGTTCCCGCGCCAACGACCCGTCCAGTTTCGAGTAGAAAACCTCGATCGCTGATTTCTAGACTGCGCAAGGCATTCTGTTCTACAAGAAGAATGCCGGTCCCGGTCTCTAACCTGAACAAGAGCGCGAAAAAGTTCCTTCGTCATGAGCGGAGAAAGTCCCAGAGATGGCTCGTCCAGCAGAAGAATGTCAGGCGCCGACATCAGCACTCGGCCAATGGCGACCATCTGCTGTTCACCACCACTCATGGTGCGCACCTGTTGCGAAAGCCGTTCCTCTATGCGTGGAAACAACGATAGCACCAGATCGAGCATCTCCTTTTCGCGCGCGCGACCACGCTTGGGATACGCGCCCAGCAGGAGATTTTCGCGAACTGTTAATTCGGCGAAGTTGCCTCGTCCTTCCGGCACGAGCCCGATCCCGGTATCCACCAGAAGGTGCGGGGCGAGTTTTGAAATATTTTGGCCGTTCATACGGCGCACGGCCGCCATAGGCCACGGTACAAGGCCGCCAACAGCTTTAAGAAGCGAGCTTTTTCCCGCTCCATTCGCCCGAGAATGACGACGCATTCTCCTTTCGCGACGGTGAGCGAAACACTATCAAGCGCCAGATGCTTACCGTAGTTCAGCGAAAGATTTGTGATCTCAAGCATCGATGGCCTCATCTTCGGTTTCGCCGAGATAGGCGCGTTTCACATCTGCATTGGCGAGCACCTGTTCGGTGGGGCCGTCCGCGATGAGCTTTCCAGTGGCTAGGACTATGGAACGATTACACAGGGCCCGGATGGCTACCATCACATGTTCTACCATCAGAATGGCGATGCCCGACTCCCGCAATGTTTGGATCAAGGATATCCCTTCTTGAAGCTCAGTGGGGTTCAGGCCGGCGAGCCATTCATCCAGCAGCAGCACTTTCGGTTCCAAGGCTAGTGCGCGAGCAAGCTCCAAACGCTTTTGGTCGATATACGTCATGTCGCCGGCACGTAGCCCTGAGCAGTTTGAAAGACCGATCCGTTCCAAAATTGCTATTGCTTTGCTGCGCGCCGGCTCTCCCGTCAGACGTGCGCCGGTGAATGCCATCGCGGAGGTCAGATTATCAAGGGCGCTCATACCGTGCGCCACCCTTACGAGCTGAAATGTACGGGTCACTCCGAGTGCGGCGATGCGATGGGGCTGAAAGCCAGTAATTTCTCGCCCGTCGAGCCAAACAGATCCGCCATTGGCTTTCAGACTACCCGAAATCACGTTGATGACGGTGGTCTTCCCTGATCCGTTTGGTCCCAAAAGCCCAACGATCTCTCCTGGCGTCAGGGAAAATGAAATCCCGTTAACCGCTACATTCCCGCCAAAAGCTTTTCGAAGATTGGTTACTTCGAGTACAGGGTTCATGGCTGAGCCTCCAGTTTTGCGCTCACATCGGTATGTGTATTGCTTGCCGATGTCCGCTGGCGCCCATGTGAAAGCAGTCCAACAATCCCATCAGGGATGAAATAAACGACGATCATGAAGATCGCGCCGACTAAAATTGAGAAGTGGTTCGGGAAGTTTGCTGACAGATACTCGATGACTAAAACCAGCGGCACTACACCGAGAATCGGTCCGAATAGGGAGCTGACGCCGCCGAGGAGCGCCATGATAAGCACCTGGAACGAAATGTTGGCGTTGAACGCGATACCGGGGTCCAGATAGGTCCAGCGCGGGGCGATGATCGCACCGGTCAACGTAATGAAAGAGGAGCTGATGGCAAAGAGCATTACCTTAACCCGCGTCGTGTTTATGCCAATATGCTTTGCTACGATTTCATCTTCGCCGATCATGCGAAGCGCCGTACCCAGCCGACTGTGCTTGATCCAAATTCCGACCAAAAAGAGAATGGCCAGAAGCGCTGCCAGCTGCCAATAAATCTGGGCTGAGGTGATATCGAGAAAGATGTACCGCGCGCTGGTGCGCGTGACGTTCACCTCGTACCAACTTACCAACTGACGGATCAGTTCGGACAAGCCGAACGAGAAAATCACGAAGTAGACGCCAGATAGGCGTAGTGTCGAAAGCCCTACGAGCGCGGCGCAGACGAGGCCGATTACGAGGGCGACTACAAGGATCGCGGGCCATGGCAGGTAATCAGCGAGGACTGCAGTCGTGTATGCGCCGATGCCGAAGAAGCTCCCGGTTGCGAGCGATATATATCGCGTTGGGCCTGAAAACATCGCCCAAGCCGTTGCCATAATTGCGAATTGGAGAAGAGTGATGCCAATTGAAGATGGTAGTCGGATGTAAGAACCAGCGGCATGGTCATAAGAACGATCAATGCCGCCAGGCCGATGAATGCTTTGACTATGGTCGACATGCTCATTGGGAAGCTCTCCCATAAAGCCCCTTGGGCAGGAAGATTAAGACAAGGAGAAACAGCGCGTAGTTCGAGACGATCGTCAGTCCCGGATCAACTAGACGAGCAACGATGGCTTCAACGAAACCCAGAAGCATGCCAGCGACGAGGCAGCCTTTCATATTTCCGACGCCTCCCATGATCACCACGACCAAAGCCTTCATGGTGAAAAGCACGCCCATCGTCGCCGAGAAGGGCAGGAACATGCTGATCAACACACCTGAGGCTGACACCAGCGCTCCTCCTGTCGAGAAGGCGAGCGCAGAGACTAGGGCGACGTTTATTCCGACAAGCACAGCAGAAGCGGGCTCGGATGCTATTGCCTGCACCGCCACGCCAAAGCGTGTTTTCTTCATGAGGAGGTAGGCGCTGCCGACAATCAGTAAGGCAGAAATGAAGACCAGCAGCCGATTCGCTGCCACATGTGTGCCTAGGATCTGCACTGGCACAGATAAGAATGAGTAGCTTGTGTAGTTACCACCGAATGTCACGAGCAGGATACCCTGCAAGATGAACATAAGGCCGAAAGTTGCAAGAATACTGTCCTTCTCGAGTGCGGCGCCAGCTTTGCTGCGCCGAACCAAGGGAACCATCAGAACGCGATATACAAGCCAGCTGAACGTGAAGCTCAAAGGAATGATCACAATGAGGCTGGTGATCGGGTTGATGCCAAATTTCGCCGTAAACAGCCATGCGAGGAAGGAGGCTGCTATCAAAAACTCGCCATAGGCGAGATTCATTATGCGTGCCACCCGTACTGCAGGGTCAATCCCATGGCTACAAGGGCATAGAGCCCCCCGAGGGTGAGCCCGCTTATAAGAAGATCTAGGAACATCTACATTTGCCAATTCATTGGAAGGGTGATGGGTTGAGCCCATCACCTTGTGGTTCACTATTTCCAAGCTGGCTTAGGCACGATTGCCGTGCGGGCACCCTCGAGTGTGGATGGATAAAGGCCGTAGAAATCTCCGTTTTGCCACTGCCCGATGTGGAAAAATCTTTCGAGTTCTTGGGACTTTAGGCTGATCTCGCCGAGAACTGTCTTGAAGTTGCCCGACTTGAGTTCAGCAATGATGGTCTCGTGATCCAATGTAGCCCTCGTTTCGATCGCCTGTTGTAGTGCCTGAAGGCCGGCGTAGACCAGCTGGCTAGCGAAGCGGTCGGCCGGATAGCCCGCGGACTCCATGTGACGCTTAAAGAAATCCTGAATCTCCGGATTGTCGATATTGGCACCACCCAGTGCCATGACCCCCTCGGTATTCTTTGCGAATTTCTCGCCGAAGACTGGCAACGCGGGGCCGACACCTAAAAGGTATACAGCCGGGTTGAAGCCGATAATGCGCGCCTGATCGGTCATCGTTATTGAATCTTCTGGATAGGTATTCCCAATGAAAACATCGGGCGTTTTCGAAGCGATCTCACTCAGCATCGGGGTGAAGTCTTGAGTCGCAAGTGGATAAGACGCATCGTAAACAATCTCGAAGCCATGCTCCGTCAGCGCTTCGCGATAATTTGACGAGAGTTCGACGCCCAGAGCGTCGGCAATTCCGGTGAGCGCAACCTTGTTGCCAATCTTGCCCTCATCTCGCAGGCTAGCCAGCATGTCAGAGCCACTTTTGGCAATGATCGCGCTCGTGCCCTCGAAGAAGAAAATGCCGGGCCACCGCGCTATGAGATTGTCTGCCCGCTCAGTTAACGTATTAAACGCCAGATGCGGATATCCGGCCTTCGAAAGGATAGGAGCGACGGCTAGATTCAGACCGGTTCCCCACGGGGCCAGAATTAGATCGACCTTGTCCTGGGAGATCAAGCGTTCGACAGCGCGTACGGCCTCTTCGGGACTCGAGCGGTCGTCATACTCCACGACTTCGATTGGTAACCGTTTCTCACCGATCTTGAGGCCGCCGGACTTATTGATCTCTTCCACCCACATTTCGTAGACAGGGGTGGCGCTTGCGGCCGCCCCGCCAGCGAATACGCCCGTCTTTGATATAGCATAGCCGATGCGGACCTTGTCTTTCATTTCCTGCGCCAAGGCGGGCAGGCCGAGGCAGGTGAGCATGGCGGCAAGGGTAAGCCGTCTAGTGAGCATGAATGACATGGAACCTCTCTGGAGTTTGTTTGTCTTTATTATTGATTGCTGTGGGAACCCAGCCGCAGGCGCCTTCACAGGCTTGAAGCCATGCGCTCTGAAAACTTTCTGGGATCGTAGTCATAGACCCAATCAGTATTGATACCCGTTGTGCGTGGGTCTTCCTTCGCCCGACGAGCATATTCCGCGTCACGTGCGGCCATTTCCTCCTCGGATGGCAGGTGGTAAGTTCGACCACGTTCGCGCGCTTCGAGCTGCACCCGTGAGGTTCGAGGAAGGCGCTCGGCCTCATAGGCGGCGAGCGCGGCGGTCGGATCGTTGCGCCGCAGGTCGAGTGCCTCAGCTAGAACATAGGCATCTTCGATGGCCATGGCCGCGCCCTGGGACAGGAAGGGCAGCATCGGGTGACACGCATCACCAAGCAGGGTTACGTTGCCTTTGATCCACGTCTTCATCGGATCGCGGTCAAACAGACCCCAGTTGAAGACTTCGTGCACATTAGAAAATAGAGTCTGTAAGCTCTCGTGCCAGCCCGAGAAATCCTTTAGCATTTCGTCACGTGATGCGCGGGTGCTCCAGCTCTCGGCTACCCATTCACTGGCTTCCGTCACCGCAACGATATTCACCGCTGCACCACCTTTGACATAGTAGGTCACGACATGGGCATTCGGACCCATCCAGAAGGTACTGTCTGGGTTGACGTAATCGACCACACCACCGGTTGGCACTAGTGCGCGATAGCATTGGTGACCGGTCCAGCGAAGGTCCACCTCGCCGAATACCGAGCCGCGAACCGCTGACCGCACGCCATCCGCCCCGATGATAATATCTGCCGAAAAATTGGTGCCATCATCGAAATCCGCGCGTGCACCGTTAGCAGTCATTTTTACGCCGGTACATCTCTTGCCAAAGTGGCAGATCCCGGTCGGCAAGCCGACGACAAAAAAGATCGAGCAAATCAGCACGATGGACATGGATGAATGGCGCATCGTAATGTGCACGGAACTCCTCACCCAAATCGATGCGGAAATTCTCACGTGCCGTTTGCCAGTTGCGGCCGACCACGGCCTTGGGGAAAAAAGCAGAGCGCAGAAAGGTATCGAAAAGACCAAGCCCCGTGATCGCCTTCACCGCGTTCGGCGTCATCTGTACGCCGGCACCCACCTCTCCGAATGCAAGAGCCTGCTCAAAGATCTCGACATCGAAACCCTTTCGCAAAAGAGCGTAGGCTGCAGCGGTGCCGCCAATGCCTCCACCTATGATGCCAATTTTCATGGTATTCCTCGATTGTATTTATGCACAAATATGCAATATCATCATAGGTACATTTCACTATGACGAACTAGGGATTGTATTTTTACTTTACAGGCCAGAATTATTCTTTAGCCGCATAGAGATGTGCAGAGCTTCATCATAATTTCCGTTCCCACATGAATTTGTTTTATGGCAAATTATCGGATGAAAATAATTATGCAAGCAATTAATTAATTCCGATGTCGGTCTTTTTGATGCCTTGTGCGAAACGGGTGCGAGATGCCAGATTAGTCGCAAAACTCTAATCCGTGCAGCACATCGGCCCGCCTTTGAATTTGCAGGGAATTTCTGTCGCAAGTTTTGGTCGCAAGTGGTAAAACACCTGCGACATGATTTGCGACAGGAGAAGCCGTGAGCCACCAGCCAGATTCCGACGCCGGCCGGGTGCTCATCGGCTATGCTCGCGTCTCGACGCGCGGCCAGGACCTGGACCAGCAGCGCGCCACCCTCGGCGCGGTCGGCTGCATCCGTATTTTCGAGGAAAAAGCATCCGGGGCGAAGCGCGACCGGCCGGAGCTGGCGCGGATGCTCGACCATCTGCGCGCCGGCGATGTGGTGACGATCACCAGACTTGACCGCCTTGCCCGATCGACGGCCGACCTTCTGGCGATCGCGGAGCGGATCAACGAGGCCGGCGCTGACCTGCGCTCGCTGGCAGAGCCGTGGGCCGACACGACGACGCCGGCCGGGCGCATGGTGCTGACCGTCTTCGCCGGTATGGCCGAGTTCGAGCGGTCCTTGATCGTGGAGCGCACGAGCGCCGGCCGGATCGCGGCGAAGGCCCGAGGCGTGCGGTTCGGTCCCTCCCCTTCCCTGTCGGCCGAGCAGATCGCGCACGCTCGCCAGCTCATCCACGATGACAAGAAACCCGTCGCGGCGGTTGCCCGGCTTCTAGGCGTGCATCGTGCGACCCTCTACCGGGCGCTTGATACCGTGACGGCTGAGGAAGCATGATTACATGCTTGCAAGAAATCATGTTTGCCCGCTGTTAGTCAGCGGCCGACCAACCCCTGGTTTTAGCGGCCCGGATTCAAGAGCTTGCAGAATCAGCAATTTCGGCGTTACCACTTACTGTATGAGTCGTAGCCCTACAGCCATTCCAGCCCGTGAACGTGTCGCCGCCATGCGTGCGCGGCGTGAAGCTGCTGGCATGGCGCGCGTGTGGGCCGACCTGCCGGGCGAACTGGTTGCACAGTTGGACCGGGCCAAGCAGCAAAAAGGGCGCGCAATCCCGCGCGCCGATCATCGAGGAAGCCTTGAGGTTTTATTTCGAGAAGCAGCAAGGGGCATAACGGCAAAACGCCCGACCGTTGGCGCGGTCGAGCGTTTTATAGGCCGTCAGACACACCGTAGGTCAGGGGTCCGCTAACTCTCCCCTTATCTACGCTATAGCCCTCCAATTCGCAAGATTGATTCTTGCGAAAGCGGGGGGAAGCTGTGTCCGCCGTCCAACGCCGTCATGTCCTCCAAATGGAAGGACGAAGGACAATGTTGAGGACGCAATTCGCGGCCGCGATCGGCTGTGCGCATAAACACGCGCTTGATGACATCATGCGGGAGGTGTGGACGCATTACAGCGTCGGCCAGCTCTCCGAGGAAGACGCCGGCCAGCTTTCCACGCTTGCCCATGAGCGCCGCGCCGCGTGGCAGGGATCGGGACAGACCGTGCTTGGCCTGGTCTTCCCGCCCCCGGCCGCCCGATGCCCGACGCCGGTTCGCCGGCGCAGCCATTTCAAGGGCGATCGGAGGGCCGGATATGGCGGCCGACGACACGCAAGGACGTGCAGGCGATCTTGAAGGCGGCCGAAATCTACAACGAGGCCGGTTTGCAGGAGAAGGGCGAGCGCAGCGGTCCGCTCGGATCGGTGGCGCTGGACGTGCTGCGGCTGTTCGTCAATCTGATCGACTTCCGCACCGGCCGCCTGGAGCCGTCAATCACCACGATCATGGATCGCCTGGGCCGCTCACGCGATACGATCGTGCGAGCGCTGAAGAACCTGCGGGCGCATGGCTTCATCGACTGGCTACGCCGCTATGAGCCGACCGGGAACGAGGGGCGCGGCCCCCAGGTGCAGCAGGCGAGCAATGCCTATCGCCTGTCCCTGCCGGAAAAGGCGCGGCAGTTTCTTGGCCGGTTCGGTAAGGCCCCTCCCCCGCCTGCGGATCACGGACAGGATCAGCAGGCATGGAGCGAGGCAATCGGCGCTTACAGGAAGGTCCTGCCCCTCGATGAGCGGACGCAGCTCGATGTTGGCGATAGTCCGCTCGGGAAAGCGCTTGTGAACATGGCAAAGACCTTCATGAAACGTGAGTCCGATAAGCAGACTGAATCCCCCTCTAATTCTATTCTCTATGTGAAAACATAAGCGGACGCCGCTGTTCGGCCGCTCACGCGGCCTGCGGCGGTTCCGGACCGCGTAATAGGCGGTCCGGTTCGGCACCCTCAGAGCAAAATCCCCACCCGCAGCGCCTGTCGGCGCTGTTCCGCTTGAAAATTCGACGGATT
>NZ_PYSY02000005.1 GCF_003049685.1 Brucella pituitosa
ACTTGCCTGCACCGCCACGCCAAAGCGTGTTTTCTTCATGAGGAGGTAGGCGCTGCCATAATCAGTAAGGCAGAAATGAAGACCAGCAGCCGATTCGCTGCCACATGTGCCTAGGATCTGCACTGGCACAGATAAGAATGAGTAGCTTGTGTAGTTACCACCGAATGTCACGAGCAGGATACCCTGCAAGATGAACATAAGGCCGAAAGTTGCAAGAATACTGTCCTTCTCGAGCGGCGCCAGCTTTGCTGCGCCGAACCAAGGAACCATCAGAACGCGATATACAAGCCAGCTGAACGTGAAGCTCAAAGGAATGATCACAATGAGGCTGGTGATCGGGTTGATGCCAAATTTCGCCGTAAACAGCCATGCGAGGAAGGGGCTATCAAAACTCGCCATAGGCGAGATTCATTATGCGTGCCACCCCGTACTGCAGGGTCAATCCCATGGCTACAAGGGCATAGAGCCCCCCGAGGGTGAGCCCGCTTATAAGAAGATCTAGGAACATCTACATTTGCCAATTCATTGGAAGGGTGATGGGTTGAGCCCATCACCTTGTGGTTCACTATTTCCAAGCTGGCTTAGGCACGATTGCCGTGCGGGCACCCTCGAGTGTGGATGGATAAAGGCCGTAGAAATCTCCGTTTTGCCACTGCCCGATGTGGAAAAATCTTTCGAGTTCTTGGGACTTTAGGCTGATCTCGCCGAGAACTGTCTTGAAGTTGCCCGACTTGAGTTCAGCAATGATGGTCTCGTGATCCAATGTAGCCCTCGTTTCGATCGCCTGTTGTAGTGCCTGAAGGCCGGCGTAGACCAGCTGGCTAGCGAAGCGGTCGGCCGGATAGCCCGCGGACTCCATGTGACGCTTAAAGAAATCCTGAATCTCCGGATTGTCGATATTGGCACCACCAGTGCCATGACCCCTCGGTATTCTTTGCGAATTTCTCGCCGAAGACTGGCAACGCGGGGCCGACACCTAAAAGGTATACAGCCGGGTTGAAGCCGATAATGCGCGCCTGATCGGTCATCGTTATTGAATCTTCTGGATAGGTATTCCCAATGAAAACATCGGGCGTTTTCGAAGCGATCTCACTCAACATCGGGGTGAAGTCTTGAGTCGCAAGTGGATAAGACGCATCGTAAACAATCTCGAAGCCATGCTCCGTCAGCGCTTCGCGATAATTTGACGAGAGTTCGACGCCCAGAGCGTCGGCAATTCCGGTGAGCGCAACCTTGTTGCCAATCTTGCCCTCATCTCGCAGGCTAGCCAGCATGTCAGAGCCACTTTTGGCAATGATCGCGCTCGTGCCCTCGAAGAAGAAATGCCGGGCCACCGCGCTATGAGATTGTCTGCCCGCTCAGTTAACGTATTAAACGCCAGATGCGGATATCCGGCCTTCGAAAGGATAGGAGCGACGGCTAGATTCAGACCGGTTCCCCACGGGGCCAGAATTAGATCGACCTTGTCCTGGGAGATCAAGCGTTCGACAGCGCGTACGGCCTCTTCGGGACTCGAGCGGTCGTCATACTCCACGACTTCGATTGGTAACCGTTTCTCACCGATCTTGAGGCCGCCGGACTTATTGATCTCTTCCACCCACATTTCGTAGACAGGGTGGCGCTTGCGGCCGCCCGCCAGCGAATACGCCCGTCTTTGATATAGCATAGCCGATGCGGACCTTGTCTTTCATTTCCTGCGCCAAGGCGGGCAGGCCGAGGCAGGTGAGCATGGCGGCAAGGGTAAGCCGTCTAGTGAGCATGAATGACATGGAACCTCTCTGGAGTTTGTTTGTCTTTATTATTGATTGCTGTGGGAACCCAACCGCAGGCGCCTTCACAGGCTTGAAGCCATGCGCTCTGAAAACTTTCTGGGATCGTAGTCATAGACCCAATCAGTATTGATACCCGTTGTGCGTGGGTCTTCCTTCGCCCGACGAGCATATTCCGCGTCACGTGCGGCCATTTCCTCCTCGGATGGCAGGTGGTAAGTTCGACCACGTTCGCGCGCTTCGAGCTGCACCCGTGAGGTTCGAGGAAGGCGCTCGGCCTCATAGGCGGCGAGCGCGGCGGTCGGATCGTTGCGCCGCAGGTCGAGTGCCTCAGCTAGAACATAGGCATCTTCGATGGCCATGGCCGCGCCCTGGGACAGGAAGGGCAGCATCGGGTGACACGCATCACCAAGCAGGGTTACGTTGCCTTTGATCCACGTCTTCATCGGATCGCGGTCAAACAGACCCCAGTTGAAGACTTCGTGCACATTAGAAAATAGAGTCTGTAAGCTCTCGTGCCAGCCGAAATCCTTTAGCATTTCGTCACGTGATGCGCGGGTGCTCCAGCTCTCGGCTACCCATTCACTGGCTTCCGTCACCGCAACGATATTCACCGCTGCACCACCTTTGACATAGTAGGTCACGACATGGGCATTCGGACCCATCCAGAAGGTACTGTCTGGGTTGACGTAATCGACCACACCACCGGTTGGCACTAGTGCGCGATAGCATTGGTGACCGGTCCAGCGAAGGTCCACCTCGCCGAATACCGAGCCGCGAACCGCTGACCGCACGCCATCCGCCCGATGATAATATCTGCCGAAAAATTGGTGCCATCATCGAAATCCGCGCGTGCACCGTTAGCAGTCATTTTTACGCCGGTACATCTCTTGCCAAAGTGGCAGATCCCGGTCGGCAAACCGACGACAAAAGATCGAGCAAATCAGCACGATGGACATGGATGAATGGCGCATCGTAATGTGCACGGAACTCCTCACCCAAATCGATGCGGAAATTCTCACGTGCCGTTTGCCAGTTGCGGCCGACCACGGCCTTGGGGAAAAAAGCAGAGCGCAGAAGGTATCGAAAGACCAAGCCCCGTGATCGCCTTCACCGCGTTCGGCGTCATCTGTACGCCGGCACCCACCTCTCGAATGCAAGAGCCTGCTCAAAGATCTCGACATCGAAACCCTTTCGCAAAAGAGCGTAGGCTGCAGCGGTGCCGCCAATGCCTCCACCTATGATGCCAATTTTCATGGTATTCCTCGATTGTATTTATGCACAAATATGCAATATCATCATAGGTACATTTCACTATGACGAACTAGGGATTGTATTTTTACTTTACAGGCCAGAATTATTCTTTAGCCGCATAGAGATGTGCAGAGCTTCATCATAATTTCCGTTCCCACATGAATTTGTTTTATGGCAAATTATCGGATGAAAATAATTATGCAAGCAATTAATTAATTCCGATGTCGGTCTTTTTGATGCCTTGTGCGAAACGGGTGCGAGATGCCAGATTAGTCGCAAAACTCCTAATCCGTGCAGCACATCGGCCCGCCTTTGAATTTGCAGGGGAATTTCTGTCGCAAGTTTTGGTCGCAAGTGGTAAAACACCTGCGACATGATTTGCGACAGGAGAAGCCGTGAGCCACCAGCCAGATTCCGACGCCGGCCGGGTGCTCATCGGCTATGCTCGCGTCTCGACGCGCGGCCAGGACCTGGACCAGCAGCGCGCCACCCTCGGCGCGGTCGGCTGCATCCGTATTTTCGAGGAAAAAGCATCCGGGGCGAAGCGCGACCGGCCGGAGCTGGCGCGGATGCTCGACCATCTGCGCGCCGGCGATGTGGTGACGATCACCAGACTTGACCGCCTTGCCCGATCGACGGCCGACCTTCTGGCGATCGCGGAGCGGATCAACGAGGCCGGCGCTGACCTGCGCTCGCTGGCAGAGCCGTGGGCCGACACGACGACGCCGGCCGGGCGCATGGTGCTGACCGTCTTCGCCGGTATGGCCGAGTTCGAGCGGTCCTTGATCGTGGAGCGCACGAGCGCCGGCCGGATCGCGGCGAAGGCCCGAGGCGTGCGGTTCGGTCCCTCCCCTTCCCTGTCGGCCGAGCAGATCGCGCACGCTCGCCAGCTCATCCACGATGACAAGAAACCCGTCGCGGCGGTTGCCCGGCTTCTAGGCGTGCATCGTGCGACCCTCTACCGGGCGCTTGATACCGTGACGGCTGAGGAAGCATGATTACATGCTTGCAAGAAATCATGTTTGCCCGCTGTTAGTCAGCGGCCGACCAACCCCTGGTTTTAGCGGCCCGGATTCAAGAGCTTGCAGAATCAGCAATTTCGGCGTTACCACTTACTGTATGAGTCGTAGCCCTACAGCCATTCCAGCCCGTGAACGTGTCGCCGCCATGCGTGCGCGGCGTGAAGCTGCTGGCATGGCGCGCGTGTGGGCCGACCTGCCGGGCGAACTGGTTGCACAGTTGGACCGGGCCAAGCAGCAAAAGGGCGCGCAATCCCGCGCGCCGATCATCGAGGAAGCCTTGAGGTTTTATTTCGAGAAGCAGCAAGGGCATAACGGCAAAACGCCCGACCGTTGGCGCGGTCGAGCGTTTTATAGGCCGTCAGACACACCGTAGGTCAGGGGTCCGCTAACTCTCCCCTTATCTACGCTATAGCCCTCAATTCGCAAGATTGATTCTTGCGAAAGCGGGCTGTGTCCGCCGTCCAACGCCGTCATGTCCTCCAAATGGAAGGACGAAGGACAATGTTGAGGACGCAATTCGCGGCCGCGATCGGCTGTGCGCATAAACACGCGCTTGATGACATCATGCGGGAGGTGTGGACGCATTACAGCGTCGGCCAGCTCTCCGAGGAAGACGCCGGCCAGCTTTCCACGCTTGCCCATGAGCGCCGCGCCGCGTGGCAGGGATCGGGACAGACCGTGCTTGGCCTGGTCTTCCCGCCCCCGGCCGCCCGATGCCCGACGCCGGTTCGCCGGCGCAGCCATTTCAAGGGGCGATCGGAGGGCCGGATATGGCGGCCGACGACACGCAAGGACGTGCAGGCGATCTTGAAGGCGGCCGAAATCTACAACGAGGCCGGTTTGCAGGAGAAGGGCGAGCGCAGCGGTCCGCTCGGATCGGTGGCGCTGGACGTGCTGCGGCTGTTCGTCAATCTGATCGACTTCCGCACCGGCCGCCTGGAGCCGTCAATCACCACGATCATGGATCGCCTGGGCCGCTCACGCGATACGATCGTGCGAGCGCTGAAGAACCTGCGGGCGCATGGCTTCATCGACTGGCTACGCCGCTATGAGCCGACCGGGAACGAGGGCGCGGCCCCAGGTGCAGCAGGCGAGCAATGCCTATCGCCTGTCCCTGCCGGAAAAGGCGCGGCAGTTTCTTGGCCGGTTCGGTAAGGCCCCTCCCCCGCCTGCGGATCACGGACAGGATCAGCAGGCATGGAGCGAGCAATCGGCGCTTACAGGAAGGTCCTGCCCCTCGATGAGCGGACGCAGCTCGATGTTGGCGATAGTCCGCTCGGGAAAGCGCTTGTGAACATGGCAAAGACCTTCATGAAACGTGAGTCCGATAAGCAGACTGAATCCCCCTCTAATTCTATTCTCTATGTGAAAACATAAGCGGACGCCGCTGTTCGGGCCGCTCACGCGGCCCTGCGGCGGTTCCGGACCGCGTAATAGGCGGTCCGGTTCGGCACCCTCAGAGCAAAATCCCCACCCGCAGCGCCTGCGGCTAATGTCGCATGGGCTTTCGAGAAGGAATGGGTGGTGAGGGCGACGCAAAATATAAAATCATGTAATCATGCTTGCATGTCGGCCAGAAATATGTGATTATTGTTTCGTACGATACAAAATAAGCTGCCATGTCCCCCGCCAATCCGACCGCAAAAACCTACGCCGCGCTGAATCAAGCGTTCGACGTTTTCAACGATCGCCTGTTTGGCGGCGAGCTGCCGGCCTGCCTCGTGACATTGCAGCGCAAAAACAAAGCCTATGGCTATTTCGCGGGCGGCCGGTTCGGATCGAAGGACGGCGCGGAGATCACTGACGAAATCGCTCTGAATCCGTCGCATTTCAAAAGCCGAACCGACGAGCAGAGCCTTTCCACCCTCGCCCATGAGATGGCGCACCTTTGGCAGCATCATTTCGGCAAGCCGTCGCGCGCCGGCTACCACAACAAGGAATGGGCCGCGAAAATGCAGGAGATCGGCTTGCACCCTTCGGATACCAGCCAGCCCGGCGGCAAAGGAAACCGGGCAGTCATGCAGCCATTACATTGTCGAGGGCGGTCGCTATGCCCGCGTCTTTGCCGAGCTGGCGGCGCAGCCCGACTTTACCGCCCTCTATGTCGAGCTTTGGGACGATGCCGCCGCCCGGAAGGCGCGCAAGGCGAAATCGGCCAGCAAGACCGTTACACCTGCCCGTCATGTGAGTTGAACGCCTGGGCGAAACCCGGTGTCCGCCTGATTTGCGGCGAGTGCGACGAGCCGATGGCGGCCGCTGAGGAAGCGGGTAGTTAACCTTTCCTGCATGAAAACATGCTTTCATGTATTGTAGAAAGCATGTAGCCTTTATTTCATGAAAGGATGCAAACATGATAACAGTGGCGTTCTGCACGCAAAAGGGCGGGACCGGCAAGACGACGATCGCGACGGCGCTTGCGGTCGCGGCTCACCTGGCCGGGAAGAAATCGGCCCTGCTCGATCTCGACCCACAGACAAACGCCGTCAACTGGTTCGACCGGCGCAAGGGCGACGGCCCGGACGTTGCCTCGATCCAGCCCGGCGCTATCCGGCGCTCGCTGGACGCCTATCGCGGCCTTGGCATGGATTGGGTGTTCATCGACACGCCCGGCAAGATGGAAAGCGCCTCGGTCGAGGCGGCCAAGCACGCCGATATAGTGCTGGTCCCGTCGCAGGCGCAGATATTTTCGATTGAAACTTTGGAGCCGCTAAAGCGGCTTCTCGACATGGCCGGCAGTCCGCCAACGTTCGTTGTGCTCAATCTGGTGCATCCGAACGCCGGGGGCAGGGCGGTTGACGATGCCGCCGCGATTGCCGCGAGCTTCAACGTGAAGGTTGCCCCCATCCATGTGTCGCGGCTGAAAACCTATGAGGACGCCCCGGCCTTGGGGCAGACGCCGCAGGAGCTGGAACCGCATGGCCGTGCGGCCCAGGAAGTCGCCGGCCTGTTCACGTTCCTTTCAGAGCAGGCAAGCATGATTACAGGAAATCATGAAAGGATGAAAGCATGAGCCGCAAGCCTTCGCTTCTCGCCGCTGCGATCAAGACCGCAGAGCAACCCGCATCCGCGCCGGAGGCTCCGTCAGAGCCGCAAGGGAGCGCGCCAGCTTCGCAGCCGGCCGGGAGCTATGTTGCGCCCTCGCGTGCTAACAAGCTCGGCAGAACGCATTTCCTGCCGCCCGCCTATTGGGAGACGCTGGACGAACTCAGTTTTCGCAGCAGGGATGAGAAGGGCAAGCGGATTCCGAAGGAGCGGCTTGTTGCCGAGGCGCTGAACCTGCTTTTTGCCAAATACAATTATCCGGTTGTCCGTGAGGATGGGGATTGAAAATATAACAATATGCACTATAGTTTAGAGTGTTATAGCGAGGCTTCGTGCGGATTTTCTTGACCAGAGGCGTTGTGCGGTTCGCTCGCAGGCAACGGATTGCTGACGCCAGCTTGGGCGAGGCGATCGAGCGGGCCGAGCGCGGCACGATCGACGCCGATCTTGGTGGCGGCCTCATCAAACAACGCGTGGCGCGGCTCGGTCAGGGACGCTCTGGCGGGTTTCGGATGATCGTCGCCTATCGGGCTGCTGGTCGCGCGGTGTTTCTGTATGCGTTCGCCAAGAGCGACCGTGACAACATCGACGCTGACGAGTTGGAAGCCCTGCGTACGATCGGCGCTAATTGGCTTGCCGCGTCGGCCGAGCTGGTCGGGCAAGCCATTGAGGACGGAGATTTGAAGGAGATCGAGCATGACGACGACGAAGCCTAGCCGCCTTTCCCGCGAAATCGCGGAAATGGCCGGCGCGCAACGCCGCCTCGGGATCATGGACGAGGCGACCTATGAGAAGATCACGGCGCGGCATCTTGGAGAGAAGACCTTGCCGACCGAAGCGCCGATGACGGGCGCGGACGTGCGGGCCGTGCGCGAGCGGGCGCACCTTAGCCAAGCCGCCTTCGGCCGTTATCTCAACGTGACGCCCGGCTATGTGTCGCAGCTAGAGCGCGGCGAGGCGCAGGCCAAGGGGCCGGCGCTGGCCTTGTTGAACGTCATTCGCCGGCGAGGCATTGAGGCGCTGCATTAATAGGGCGCGCAATCATGCTTGCATGTAAGCGTGTAAGCAATACGCCCCCGGCCGCCTTTACGGCCCTAGATGATGAGAGCAGGCCGGCCGGGGGCTAGCGTCGTGCCGAGCGGCGGAAGCCGCGACCGGCCCGGAGGCGAACGCGCCCTTACGTCGCGCTGTAGTGAGCCGGAGGGCCGCCAGTGACAAAGCCCGGTGCGTCAGCGCCGGGACCGCTTCCCATCTGGCCGGCTCGGGCAGGGGGGTTTTGAACTTCTCCCGCAACCGTGCTTTCATTTCCTCACCCGAAATACCCGGCCGGGGATCATCGGCCGCCGCCTGTATGCTGCGCTTGAGCAGTTCCCGGCGTAGATCGGCATGGGGTTCCAGCTCCTTATGTTCGCTCAGGATCACGAACACGGGGGCGTTTGCGGGAGAGGGCGAAATCCTACGTTAGTGGTCAATGGGGAGCTTAATGCTAACCAACCTGCCGAAAGGGTCTTAACCTGCGATAGAATGGAAGTTGTTTATGGTACATTTGTACCTTCTGGCCGCTGTGGTCGGCGCAATCATTTATGCAGTATCAAAAAGGCTATAGACCGCTATCGCGCCTTTTGCTTTCATTGCTCGCATTCGTTGCGCTATCCGCAGTCGTGACCTACGGCATCGTACAAATCGGGGATCGTCCACTTGAAGGTTCCCGTATTGTTGGCCCAAGCTAATAGCGGGTTGTTTCACAAACGAAGGTTTGCGATACAGATATGGCAACCCGTCTTGTTTTCGAGAATTGTGTTTCTAAACCCGTATCACAATCAATGTACGGTCAACCATAGCCGCTAACGTAGGATTTCGCCCCCTCCCGCAAACGAACCCAAGTTGGCCAAAATCCCACGTTCGGGCCGACTAGCCCAATATGCGAAATGACGCTCGGCGGGAAAAGGTCAGGTTCACGATGTGAACCTCTACCGTATATCTGTGCCCCTTTAATGTTCAGGGGCCAAAATGAACGCGCCGACTTGCAGCAGATAGCGCCCGCCCCCGGAGCGGCGAGAGAATGACGCTAATCAACGCCCATACCGGATCGCGGGCGGCCGCGCGCAGCATGTTCTTGAACGCGGCCCATGCAAGTGTCGCCTGATTCATGAACCGGCCTCCCCGGCGCTCCCTGCCGTTTGCGCATCGGCCGCCTTGCCGAGCAGATCGGCAAAGAGTTCCTTGTCGCCATCGCGCGTCAGGAAGCCGGGCAGCTCGCGGCGAAGCCAGTCGCCCAAGTCGCGCGAAAACTGATCGGGTCCGCCTTCCAGCCGATGCAGGACGAGCGCGCCGAGCAACACCTTGCGGCGTGTATCGTTGGCGCGTTCCTGTTTCGACAACCTGGCCTTGAGCGTGGCCCTTTGCGCATCCAGTTGAGCTAGCCGTTCTTCAATGGATTTTCGCGCCATGTCTCAAATCTCCCTTTCCGGTTGCTTACCAAGACTATCAGGCCAGTTCAGATTTTCCAGTGGTTGCCTGTTCCGCTTGAAAATTCGACGGATTTGCAGCACAATCGCGGCCTCAGTTCATAGCATCGGCATAGCCGCAAGCGCCACACCGAACGGGCGAAAGAGGAAGCGATTGAGTTGAGAAGGGCGCACTTACGAGTTGCCACGCAACTCAGCGCGCCGCCGGCTTGGGGCTGGCGGAGAAAGTGAAACGGTAACGGAGCGATCGGCGTTGGCGATCTACCATTTGAGCATGAAGCCAGTTTCGCGGGCGAGCGGCCGTAGCGCCGTCGCCTCTATGGCTTATCGTGCCGGGGAGAAGCTGACCAACGAGCGCGACGGGATCACGCATGACTACACGGCCAAGCAGGGCGTGGAACATGCGGAGATCGTCTTGCCCGAGCCGGATGCCGGCACCATGGGCGTTAACGTCGATTGGGCGCGGGATCGTTCGACCTTGTGGAACGCCGCCGAGTTTGCCGAGAAGCGGAAAGACGCCCGCGTTGCCCGCGAGTTTGAAATCGCCTTGCCGCATGAGCTTTCGGCCGAAGAGCGCTTAGAGGCAACGCGGGAGTTCGCGCAAGAGTTGGCGAACCGATATGGCGCAGCGTTGGATTTCGCGATCCATTCGCCGCACGACGCCAGCGACGTTCGCAATCACCACGCCCATGTGATGATGACGACGCGGCAGGTGACGGAGGACGGTCTAGGCGACAAGACCTATCTTGAGCGCGAAAACAAATGGCTGTTGGCGCACGACCTGCCGACGACCGACATGCAGCTTCGCGACATTCGCCAGCGGTGGGAGGGGATCGCCAACGAGCGGCTGGCGATGGCCGGTCTTGATATTCGCATCGACCATCGTTCGCACATGGAGCGCGGGCTAGAGATCGCGCCGACCGAGCATATGGGTGTCCATGCCTCGCAGATGGAGCGGCGCGGCCTCGACGTGTCGCGGTCGCGGCTGGACGAGGATGCGGCCCGGCGCAATGCCGAGCTGATCCGCGAGAAGCCGGAACAGGTTCTTACGATCATCACCGGCGAAAAGAGCGTGTTCGACCGGCGCGACGTTGCGCGGGCGCTGCATCGCTACATCAACGACGACCCGCAGGAGTTTAGAAACGCCTTTGCGAAGGTGATGGCCTCGCCGGCGCTGGTGGAGTTGCAGCCCGAGCGCGCCCACGTAGTGGGGGACCATGCAACGGGCGAGATCGAGCTTGCCCGCTATTCGACCCGCGAAATGGTCGAGATCAGATCCGGCATGATCGAGAGCGCGCAGCGGATGCACGGCGCGTATGGTCATGGCGTCGATCGCCGGCATGTCAGCCAAGCCATAGAGCGGCAGGACGCCGCCATTCAGCGCAGCGCCGGCGATGCTTCCGCCCGGCTGTCCGACGAGCAGCGCCGGGCGATCGAGCATATCACCGGGCCGGAGCGGATTTCCGCTGTTGTCGGTTATGCCGGCGCTGGCAAGTCCACCATGCTCGCGGCGGCGCGCGAGGCGTGGGAGGCCGAGGGCTATCAGGTCCACGGCGCGGCCTTGTCGGGGAAGGCGGCCGAGGGCTTGGAGGAAAGTTCCGGCATCCAGAGCCGCACCCTCGCGTCGTGGTCCCGCGGTTGGGACAACGACCGGCATCCGCAGCCGCGGCGACGTGTTCGTGATCGACGAGGCCGGCATGGTCGGGAGCCGCCAGCTCGCCCGCTTCGTTGGTGAGGCCGAGGCGCGCGGGCGAAGATCGTCCTTGTAGGCGACCATGAGCAGCTACAGGCGATCGGGGCCGGCGCACCGTTCCGGGCGATCACGGAGGAAATCGGCCATGCCGAGCTTTCCGAGATACGCCGGCAGCGCGTGGACTGGCAGCAGGAGGCGTCGGTTGACTTCGCCACGCACCGGACGGCCGAGGGGCTGGCGGTCTATCGGGATCATGGCAATATCAGCTTTGCCGAGACGGGCGAGGACGCGCGCGGCCAGATCGTGCGCGATTACCTTGCCGACCGCGACGAGCGTCCGGACGGCACCCGGGTTGCGATGGCGCATCGCCGGGCCGATGTTCGGGCCATCAATGACGCGATCCGGACGGAGCTACAGGACCGGGGCGAGCTGGCGCGCGGGGAAGACGCCGGCGCGCTGACCTTCCAGACCAATGACGGAAAGCGGGAGTTCGCACCGGGCGACCGCATCGTATTCTTGGAAAACAGCCGCGACCTTGGCGTGAAAAACGGGATGCTAGGCACCGTCGAGCATGTCGAGGCCGGCCGACCGGGTGCCGGCCCCATGATCGTCGTGCAGCTCGACGGCCGGGGCGGCGATAGCGTCAGCGTCCCGATGGGCGATTATCAGGCGATCGACCACGGCTATGCAACGACGATTCACAAAATCAGGGCGCAACGGTCGATCGGGCCTATGTGATGGCGTCAGGAACGATGGACCGGCATCTAACCTATGTTGCCATGACCCGGCATCGTGACGGGGTGCAGCTTTATGTGGCGCAGGACGAGTTCACCAATGCCGGCCGGCTGGTCGAGCATGGGGCCGCGCCGTTCGAGCACAAGGAAGGCAACAGCCAGAGCTATTTCGTGACGCTGGAAAATGACAGGGCGAGCGCCGCACCCTATGGGGCGTCGATCTTGAAGCGCGCCATGAAGGCTGCGAAGCAGGCGCCAGAGATCGGGGAGAAGATCGGCCTTCAGCATATGGGTTCCATGCCCGTCACCTTGCCGGATGGCACCGAGACGCACCGCAATACATGGAAGGCTCAGGACGCCGGCGAGCTGGCCTATAGCCAGCTAGAGCGCCGCCTATCCCGGTCGGGCGTGAAGGAAACGACGCTCGATTATACCCGCGACTTTGCCGAGCGGCGCGGGATAGCGGAGCAAATGGCCATCCGCAGCGAGATGGAGATTCCGCGCGAGCAGCTTTCCCAGGAGCGGGCCGAGCTGCGTCAGGACAGGGACTCGACGGCCGAACACCCTGCCGAACGGGAGCGCATTGAGGACCGCGCGCCGAGATCCTCGCAAAAACTTGGTGCAGATCTCGCGCAGGATCTTCATGCGGATCCTCGCGAGGATCTCGCCGCCGATCGGCAGCAGCACCGCAATCCGTTCGAGGGTCTGAAACTTGGGCGCGGCGTGGCCGCCGAGCAGCCCCGAGCAGGGCCGCGCCGGCGAGGACGGGCCGCAGCAGGCCGAAAAACAGCGGGGCGGCATGTTCGCCGGCCTCAAGCTCAATGCGCGTTCTTCGCCCCCTCAGGAGCGTAGCGAGCGGCCGGAAAGGGAAGGGGAGCTTGCGGCCGGCGCCGGCGCAAGATCGGCTTGCCGAGCGGGCGCGGCGGCAGTCGCCGCTTGAGGCGGCCGTTGACCGTTATGTGCGGGCCTATCAGTCGGTTGACCAGCACCGGCGCGAGGGCCTGCCGGTCCTCGACATGCAGCGGCAGGAAATGCGCGGGGCCGGGCAGCAGCTCGACCAGGTGCGCGACGGTATGAACGAGCTGATGCGCTCGACCCTGCAAAACGACCCGCAGACGGCGCGCGCCATGACCGAGCTTTCCGGCCGGGACCGTGTCGCCCATGTCATTGAGGGGATGAAGCGCGAAAACGCCGCGCTGCAAGACCCTAATGTCAGGGCCGAGCGGTTCGTGAACCGCTGGCAGGAGCTACAGGGCCAGCATCAGCAGCTTCGCGGCTGGCAGCACGACGAGGCGCGCGGCAAGGTCGAAGGCCAGATGGATGGCCTGACCAAGAGCCTAGAGCGTGACCCGCAGGTAGAGTCCATCCTGCGCAATCGCAGTCGGGAGCTTGGAATCGGGCATGAACTTCACCGGGAGCAGACCGTTGCCCGCGCGCTGCAAGAGGAAATGACACGCGGCCAGCGCCTCAGCCGGGGCCATGGCATCGAAATGTAGGCAGGAGAGCATGGCGGAGCTGGACGACGACAGGGAAGGATTGCCCGAAGCACTGGACGAGGACGCCGGCGATCCGGCCGCCGCCTTCGACGCGCTACGGCAGACCGTGGAAGGTCTTGCCGGCGACCTCACGCGGGAGATGACCACCATACGCAAGGGTGTGGAAGCCGCCTTTGAGGAATTTGACCGGCAGGGGCCGGCGCAGGATTACAAGCCGGAGCTGGCTCAGATCGTGCAGCAACTCGCCCATGTTGCGGAGCGCCTGCACGGCGTCGAGCAGTCGCCCATTCTCCGGCAGGGTGCGCAGCATTATGCGGCCGCGCTCGAGCGTAGCGGCGAGGGCCTGGTGAGGACCGCCGTGCAGCAGCTCGAGCGCCAGGCGGCCGACCTCGAGCGCGCCGGCCGGAACCTCGGCGCCTACACGAAAAGCGCCTACGACCGGAAAAGTCAGGATTTCCGCATGTGGATGGCCGGCCTTATCGGGCTGTTCGTCGGCATATTCCTGATTTTGCTGTTGCCGCGCTTCCTGCCCTTCTCGGCCGACAGCCATGTTGCGGCGCTCGTCATAGGTCAGGACCGATGGAACGCTGGCGTCACCATGATGCGGGTGGCCGATCCTCGAAGCTGGCGCAGCGTGGCCGATTCCTCGCAGCTCGTGCGAGGCAATGCCGACGATCGGCCAATGCGCCGAGCCGCGCGCATGGCCGACGTGGATCAGCGATGCACCATTATCGTGAAAGCACCCGTCAGGCAGCAAAACTAAAGGAAGGATTGGAAAGCCTAAATCATCATCAGAATCTCTTCAGACGGAGCAGGTCAAATCTATTTCGGCACGGACGTGCTGGCCGCAATAATCGCCTTGTTTGTTCCGGGAATGACCGCGCTGGAAAGCGCCGTAAATCAGGCGCTTGCTTTGATGCTTCGTCACCTTCCTACAGGTTCCCCTTGCCGATCCTCGTTGCCATCCTCGTTCAGTTCCTGCCGGCCGATCCGATGTTGTGCCTTGGCGCCCTGTTCGCTGACGCCCTGCATTGACTACGTTGTGACGTTCTCGCATTTGGGGCGTGCGGATGCGCGGCTAGAGCACGTCCGGGTATCGATGAATCGATTGTGATGTGACGCGCTGGCCGATTTTTGCTTCAACATCCGCTTTGACGGAGGTTGGTTATTACCAGAGCACTCGGCGAAGATTTGCGGTTGCGTGTCTTGAAAGCTGCGGGTGAAGGGGCATCGGCCGGCAGGCGGCATCTCGATTTGGCGTTGGAGTATCGAGCGCGATCCGCTGGATCGCACGGGCGAAGATCGGCGAACTGACACCGCGACCCCAAGGGCGACGGCGCGGCTCGCGCCTCGACGGATATGCAGACTTCATCATCGGGATGATCGAGAAACGCAAGGACATCACGTTAAACGAGATGGTCGAGCGCCTCGATAGCGGACCCCGCTTCGGGTCCGATCTACGCCAGCCAAAGACCGAGCGAGGCAAACCAGCCAATCATTGCTTCCGGCCAATTTGTGACCTCGGCTTCGCGAATCGTCTTGCCGCTTGCTTAGACAATGCAAATGTCTCGAGTATTCCAATGACACGTTGATCCCCGCATAATGGTCATGTCTCCTCGACGTTTGTAGCGGGCCAGTCCCCGGCTCCGTTCACACCATCGGTGTGGGGAACGACCGCTGTCTCGCCAAGCACTCCGCAATCTGCAAGCAGCCCCGCCGACCGATAGCAGATAGAAGAACGGCCCCACGAAGGGGCCATTGAAAAATTATGCCCGTCAATGGAGGATAGGCTTGCATTGTGCTTCGCTTCGATGTCGGATGCTCAGTAGCTGATAGGCGATGAGCGCCGCGAAAGTGGCCGTTCCGATACCGCCGAGCGCGAAACTACCGATATTGAGCGTAAAATTTCCCGACCCAAAGACTAGGGTGATGCCAACGGTAAACAGGTTGCGCGGTTCCGAGAAATCGACACGGTTATCGACCCAGAGTCTGATCATTGCCGCAGCGATAAGGCCGAAAACGGCCACGGCCAAGCCGCCAGGACCGGTGCGGGAATGGTGCGCAGCAACGCCCCGAACTTCGGCGAGAATCCAAGCCCGATCGCCACGAGCGCAGCGACTACGAAGACCAGGGTGGAGAAGACCCGCGTCACCGCCATCACGCCCATGTTCTCTACATAGGTCGTCACGCCCGTTCCGCCGCCCGACCCCGAAACCATCGTGGCAATGCCGTCGCCAAAAAGCCTCTGCCGATAAAGCGGTCCATATTCTGCCCAGTCATTGCGCCGATAGCCTTGATGTGGCCGAGGTTCTCCGCGATCAGGATAAACGCCACCGGTGCGATCAGGACCATCGCTTCGGGAGCGAACTCGGGACTGCGGAATGCAGGCACGCCCAACCACGGCGCCTGCGAAAGCTCCGAAAGATCGACCGGCGGCAGTAGCCCCATGCCGTTACCCATTACCAGAACCGCCACATAGCCGATCACGATGCCGACCAGGATCGACACACGCCTCAGCGCCAACGGGCCGAAGGTGGAAATCATCGCGACGGAGAAGAGCGTCAGCAGTGCCACGATCACATGAGGCCCCGTGCCCTGCGTTCCCTGCACCGCCACGGGCGCAAGATTGAGCCCTATGGCAGCACCGATGGCACCCGTGACGGCCGGCGGCATCAGCCGCTCGATCCAGCCGGTTCCGGTAACCATCACCACCACGCCGATCAGGGCATAAAGCGCTCCGGCTGCGATGATGCCGCCAAGGGCCGGCCCGATATCCGGGTTGGGACCTGTCCCCGCGTATCCCGTCACGGCGATCACCACGGCAATGAAGGAGAAGGACGATCCAAGATAACTGGGCACCCGCCCCGCCGTGCAGATGAAGAAGATCAACGTGCCGATGCCCGAAAACAGGATCGCCAGATTGGGATCGAACCCCATCAGCAACGGCCCGAGGATCGTCGAACCCGACATGGCCACAAGATGCTGTATGCCCATCGGAATGGTCGCCGCCCATGGTAGGCGCTGCTCGGCAGGACTGTCTCGGTTCGGGCCATCGGCCAGCGCGGAAAATAACTCATGATCTACCTCCCTGGGCCTCGGCTTTGCCAGTAAGCCCGCCTAACCATTGCAGCACATCCGCGGCATCGGTCACGTCCGCATACTTTTGATGCATGTCGTAGAGATTTGCCTCGTGAGGCGCTGCAGCGCGATCGGCACAGCAATCGCGCGGAACGAGCACGTTGAAGCCTGATTGCACTGCATCGACGACACTTGCGCGCACACAGCCCGAAGTGGTCGCGCCGGTGACGATGAGCGTGTCCACCCCCGGCCCCGTCAGCATTGCCGCAAGGCCGGTTCCGAAAAAGGCGGAAGCCCCCTTCTTGACAATCACCGCGTCCGCAGGATCGGAACCGGTCGCCGCATCGATCTCGACCAGCCGCGACCCTCGATAAGAGCGGCCATTCCCGCAACCTTTCTGAGCCAGGGCAGCTTGTCGATCTCGCCGGAGTGATAAGCAATCGTGGTGTAGACGACCGGAAATCCGGCAGCGCGTGCGGCATCGGTGATGCGCCGGGTCTGGGTGATCTCTGCCGTCATGTCCGCTGCGGTGGGATAGGCCGTATCCGTGAAGCCATAGGTAAAGTCCACCACTAGGACAGCCGGTCTTCGCCCACGTGGAACGGCTTGGCCAAAGCCCGCTGCCGCATAGAGCATGTCTTGCGTCATTCTTTTTTCCCCTTGAAAAAAACGGCGGCCCCGAAAGAGCCGCCATCCTGAAAATCAATTTCGCTTCATCTGGATTTCCTTGACGACGATATCACCGTCAATCACCACCGGTACGTCATCTAGAAAAAGCGAGCAGCCCCGCATCGGAATGTCGAGGTGGCAGGCCGTATCGTTCGGGCCTCCCAGCTCATTGTTGGGACCGGTCGAGAACATCACATTCCCCGTAGAAGCTGCGGGGTTCCATGCCCATTCCGCCGGGAAACTCTCCCGGAACCATGCGATGCCACTTGGCCTGCGGGTTCATGCCCCAACCGACATGGCTCATGCCCTTGCCGCGCTCGTCGTTGAAGTCTGCCATATACGACTTCACCAGTTCCGTATCGAGCCCACCCCGGATATCGCTGATCCAGCCCTTCTCGATGGTGTAGATGATTGGCTCGCGCACATAGATATTCTGCGGCAGCAGGATATCCCCCGGTGCAACGACGATCTGCCCGTCAACGCCATCGTCGTCCCCACCGGTGAAGACAAAGCCGGACGGCCAGTGATCCCAGCGCCCAGGTGTGTCGTTGCAGGCATATTCCGCCATTGTGGGATAGGTGTTGAGCTTATAGGTGACATCCGTGCCATGCGGCGAGGTGATCCGCATCACCTTGGCCTTTTCCAGCATCTCGGCGGCGATCTCCACCTTCTCGCGTAGCTCGGGATAAGGCAGCATCCGAGCAAGAAGCTCGGGCGGTTCCACTGCCGTGAGAATACGCGTTCCGGCAGCCTGGATCGCGAACTGCTCCGGCGAGAACAAAAGGAACACGCAGTCGATCAGCATGTCGCAGTTCTTCAAGGCCTCGACGGCATCCGGCAGCCCTGCAAGGCCAGTTACGCCGACATTCCAGCCTCCGGTTGGCAGGGGAGGCAGGCGCATGTGATACATTCTCGCTCCGAGCCTTTGACCCGCCGCCATGAAGGCGTCGGCATAATCGGCGGTCGTTGCCCTGTGTCAGCACGACGAGCTTCTCGCCCTCGTGAACACCGGACATCTTGAGCTGATGCAGGCAGATTTCAGTGAAACTCGCGTGATCCATCGGATCGCTCCTATTTTGGTCTGTCGTTTAGTCGGCTCGGAAGTCCATGACGGCTGCAAGAAAACCCTCCAGGTCATCCCAGGGGATCATATGGCCGGCGCCGTCCACGCGGCGCGTTTCGAGATGAGGCATTAGCTCACGGAGTTCCGCCACATCCTCGGGCAGAATCACCGTGGCGCCGCCGGCAATCACCAGCCGCGCCGGCAACTGGATCTTCCGCATGTCGGCGTGAATGTCATCCGTGGCAAAGCCATCGAAGGCAATGCGAATAGCGCCCCATTGGCAGGTGTGCAGCCATTCGGCGCGCAGCGCCACCTGCTCGTCTGTCCAGGTCGGGCAAAAGACCCGCATCTCCTCAATGCCGCAGCCCTTCTGGGCAAGCCGGATCGAATCTCCATACCAGGCCCAGTTCGCGGGATAAGGCCGCCTGTTCGGTCCCGACATGGGCGGATCGACGAGAACGAGGCCGCCAATCGGACCGGGATTGCGGGCGGCGGCACGGATCGCAATTCGAGCGCCCATGGAATGGCCAAGAAGGATGGGCTTCTCCATACCTTCGGCCAGGGCAATCGCATCTTCCGCCATGGCATCGAGCGTATAATCGAGATCGCCGGCCTCGCTCAGGCCGCGTCCGCGCACGTCGAGCACATGTATGTCGAAATGCTCTGAAAGCCGCTCGGCCACAAACCCCCAGGTAATTGCGGGCGAGGTGATACCGGGAATGAGCAGCATGGCTGGCCCCTTCCCCGGATAGTGAAGCAGATGCTGGCGGATGCCATTGGCATGAACATTGTAGCCGCGTGCCATCTGAGTCCCTTCAATATGCGCCGGAAAGCAGCGTGCCGCCGCCCGGAACCCTAGTCTCGATCCCAAGCGCGCGCAGCATCTGCCATGTGGTGGCGATGGCGGCGGTGACGACGGGCTTTCCCGTTCGTGCTTCGACCATCGGCACGGCTGGAAGAGAGGGCATCTGCACGCAGGCAGACAGTACCACCGCATCCACATCGTCAGTCTTCATGCCCGAAACGATGTCCGGCAGGTTCATCGGATCGTGCGCGGCAACAGCGAGATTGTCGGAAATCTCCAAGGCTCGCCAATCGCTGACCTCGATGCCCTCATTGCGGATGTAGTCCACCACCATTTCGGTGAGCGGCTTCATATAGGGGGCGACCACCGCCACGCGCTTTGCGCCCATGGCCCACAACCCTCGATAAGCGCACCGGCAGACGTCACCACAGGCGCAGGTGCGCCGTTGTCGACCGATACCTGATGCAGACGTGGTCCGGAGACACAGTGATATCCATGCCCCATCGACATGATGGCGACGAGGCAGGCATAGCCCATCACATCCACACGCGCATCGCTCAGTTCCAGGGCGCAGCGGTCGCTATCGGCATCCATCGCCGCCAGCTCCTCCTTGGTCACATGCTTCATCCGCATGCGGGAGGAATGAAAGGTGAAGCGCTCGTCGCCCGCGCTTTCACGCGCCCGTAAAAGCGCGGGGATTTCGGTCTCCATCGTCACGTTCGAACTTGGAACGATCTGACCTACGCGGAAATGTCTCATGGAATTTGACCTCAAGTTGGAAAGCTGACCCAAGGATAAATTACAATTCTGTATAATTACAAGCCCGAATAATTTTTATCGGCCGCGCAAAAAGCCGGAACACCCCTTCAGGAGATTGGAGCGGCAAGCCCTGCAGCGAGAAAGATGACAAGCTCGCGCAACATGGACTCTCGATCAATTTCGCCGATCTGCCCATCGGTGAGATCATTGAGGCGGCCCAGATCGTTGAGCATGAAAAGATAGGTGCCGACGAGAAATGCCATACGCAGGCTGAGCATCGGTCGGGGAATATCCGGCAACGCCTCCGACAGCGCCTGGATATAGCGTTTGATCGAGGCGTCGTAGACCTCTCGGCGCAAACGCAGGGCGTGCTCCTCCGGCTCCGCATGCAGCCGCGCCTGCAGTTTCACGAACGCCGCGCCATTCGGGCCGCTATGCTTCATATCCCATTGCGGACGCAGGTAAGCCATAATTATTTCAGGAGCTTGAAGATGTTCTCCACGCGCAAGAAGCTGATCGAGCTGCACGTGCCGGGCTCCCGAGATCAGCCCGCCACGTCGGCGAAAAACCTCATCGAAAAGGCATTCCTTGGTGCCAAAATAATAGCGTATAAGAGCCTGGTTGACCCCTGCCGCTCCAGCGATGTCGCGCAGCTTCGCCCCCGCGAAACCTGCCTCCGCGAAGGCAATCTCCGCCTGATCGAGAATCACGTCACGCATGTCCTCGCCATCCTTGGGGCGGCCAGGCTTACGGCGGGTCTCGCTCCTGGGAACGCTCATGAGAAGCCCTTTTGTGAATCTTAGTCCCGGTTCTGGCAGCAGCCGAAAGAAGCCGCAAGACGCAAATATTATTAGAATGAGTAATTAGGCGGCAAGGTGAGGTCGTTCAGGCTGTGTAGTTTCAGGGCATGAGTGCGTTGATCTCGCTGCTGGGCCAGCCGGTAGCGATGCGCTCAGGGCTTTGTAAGCCAAGCCTGCGGATCCACGTTGTTCATCTTCGCTGTCTGAAGGAGCGTGGCGATTGTAGCCAGGTCCTGCCCTCGCCGTCGCTGCCGGCGATTAAGGCTGTTCCTTCTCGTAATTGTCTGGGCCTGAGGGCGCGCTCGACAATGTTGCCTGGTTGAAGGCTCTAGCATGAAAGCATTGTGAAAGCGTGACGGCCCTGGGTATCCTCATAAAATTCATGCTCTTTCCGGTATACTCATTTTGATGCATGCATACCTGCTGACACGTAGGCCACAATCTCTTCTATATCGAGATTGATGTTCTTTCTTTTGGTTTTCTGAGGGACAAGTTCGTCCAGTCGATTAGTGTCGGAGAAGGTGTAGAGATAGGAACCAATCATTAGTGACATTCTCATGTAGACACTTTCTGCATCAAGATGAGGAAGGGCTGCAAGAAATGCTTCTGCGTATGCTCGGGTTGTCGTATCATACACTTGGCTACGCAATTCGAAAGCCAGTGCTTCCGGCTCCATGTGAAGCCTAGAATGCAGTCTAAGGAACGCTCTACCCTGTGCGCTTTCCCGAAGCCTGATCGAAGGCTCAAGAAAGGAACGTACAAGATTCGCAACGCTCGGGACGTGATTGTCTGCTTTCAGCCGTTTCAAACCTTCCGCTCGTGCGGTCGCTATCTCCGTTCCTTTCCTTAGGAACACCTCACGGAAAAGATTCTCTTTGTTTTTGAAGTAGTATCCAATCAGAGCATTTGTAACCCCAATTTTGTCGGCGACCTTCCTAAGTGTAGTTCCTGAGAATCCAAGTTCGGAAAATACTATCTCTGCGGCGTCAAGTATATCTTCACGAGAAGTTGTGAATCCTTCTGGACGCCCAGGCCTTTTCCTACCTTTATTTGTTAGAGCAGGGCCTTCTTCGATCATTTTTGATCTGCTTTTTTTCATGGAAAATTCCTCAGCGCGGAAAGGTCGAAGATGATCTCCTTCTTGGAAAAATCATGCAGGGATGCTTCGATATGAAGACTCGCTCTTTGGTCGCAGGCAGTTGCGTTTATAACCATGTCTCCGCATTTATGAGAATACGGATCTCTTTGCAACTGCCTGCTATCCTCTCACGTCAGAGGTTGTGCTTGTGGGACAGGATATGAATTCATCCCACCATCGGCCGGAATGTTCACACCTCTGATCCACCTCGAACCATCGCTAAGAAGGAACGCGACGACCGGTGCTATGTCTGACGGCCGGCCTGGCCGATCCATAACTCGCATGTCTTCTTCTACGCGTGCACCCAGTGTCTTCACAAAATCGGCAAGAATGGGTGTCTCAACCGGCCCTGGGCTCACTGCATTGATACGGATTCCGCGGTCGCGCCAGGTCCAGCGGTTCTGCAAGGTCCATACGATCACTGCTTCCTTTGAGAAGAAATAGCTGCGCTGTTCATCGATATCATGCTCGCGGCAGAAGTCGGGAATTTGGTCGAATTCGAGGCCCTCGGCTGCTCAGATCTGCGGAACCGATCCGCCCAGCCAACGCCGGCAAGGGACGCAATACTGACGATCGCTCCATTTTCGCTCATCTTGGAAACGAGCTTTTCCGTCAGGTGCCAGAGGCCGACCACATTCACAGCGACCACCACCTCGGGGGGGGCGGTCGGCGGAACGCCGGCAATATTGGCGAGCCCGTCGATTCCGTGCGGCAAACTGGCAACAAGTGCGTCGATTGAATCTCGGCTCGACAAGTCGGCTTGGAAGAAACTATCGACAGCTTCCCCCGCGGGATTTCGATCGACCCCGATGACCGTTCCCCCTTGCCTTTTTATGGTACGAGCCGTTTCGGCACCGATACCGGAAGACACGCCGGTCACTACAATCGTCTTTCCTGTAAGCATCATTCTTTCTCCATTGCATGGTTTACTGATACCTGCGCGCGACTAGAATGGTGGGCGCGACTTATCTGGTCCGGAAGGTCTGCCCGGGACGGTGCAACGATACCCGATCGCAGAAACGCCTGTTTCCGAAAGAGACTTTCGGACCTTTTTCCTAGAACTTGTGGGGATGGGGGTGCTCTCGGATCGTGAGCCACTGCCACTCGCAATAGGCGTCGAGATTGACGGGACCGCCGATCGTCTGCCCGTTACCTGATGCCTTCCGGCCACCAAAGGTGATGAATGGTTCATCGGCAACGGTCTGATCGTTGATATGCAGCATGCCGACTTCAAGCTCCTCGCCCAACCTCATGGCCCGACCGATGTCACGGCTGATGATGCCGGCCGAGCCCATACTCGGTGTCGCAGGCCAGCCGCAGTGCTTCCTCTTCGGTGGAGAAAGGAATTATCGAAGCCACGGGACCAAAGACTTCCTCTCTATATGCGGCCATGTCGGGGCGAACATTGGCGAGGACTGTAGGCTTATAAAAAAGCCCCTCAAATTCACCGCCCAACAAAAGCTCGGCTCCTTCCTGTACCGAGCGCTGCACGATACCATGCACGCGGTCGCGCTGGCTCGCGTCGATCAGCGGACCGATCGCCACGCCGAGTCGGTTGGATCCCCATTTTAAGGTCCCGGCTTTTTCGACAAATTTCTCGGTAAAGTGCTTCACTAGGGGCTGCTACAGAATCTTGCCAGTCGCCATGCAGATTTGGCCTTGATGCAAGTAGCTTCCCCAGATCGCGCTTTCTACGGCAAGATCGAGATCCGCGTCCTCTAGGATCATCAGAGGGTTCTTCCGCCAAGTTCCAACTGTGCTTTTTGAGCATACGGCCACAGACCTCTCCCACCTTGCGACCAGCTGATGTAGAGCCAGTGAAAGAGATCATCGATATGCCCTCTGCCTCGCACATCGCCTGACCGACATCACCACCACCGGGCAGGATTTGTAAAAGCTTTTCTGGCAATCCAGCCATTTCGAGAATCCGGGCCAAAAGTACGCCACCACTAAAGGGTGTCCGTGGATCAGGCTTAAGAAGCACTGCATTACCTACTGCGAGTGCCGGCGCCAGTGAGCGGATCGACAGGATCAGGGGGAAGTTGAAGGGCGAGATGATACCGATTACGCCATGAGGTACCCGCCGGCCTATGCTGGTGCGGCCTGGTATCTGTGGAAACACGTATCCTTGAGGGTCAAGCACAGTCGAAGCCGCCTTCTGCAAGAAGGCAGCACCCGCAACAAGCTCTATGCGTACTTTCGCCGAAGCGGAGCCGGATTCGCGCACGAGCCATTCAGCGTATTCGGCAGCGTTGGCTGACAGGATATCGGCGGCACGGCGCATGACTGCCGCTCGCTCTATGGCAGAGGTCCTGGCCCAAGTGCTTTGCACGGCAGCGGCAGCCTCGACGGCCCTAATCACGTCCGATGGTCCTGCCTGCGCGATCCGCGCGAGAACCTCCGGTTGCGGGTTCATGGACCTTGATGGGCGAACTGGAGCTTGGCAGTCCGTTGGTCCAAGTATCTGCCTCCCACAACTGCTCCGGCAGCAGGTTTCCGCGATTGATTTTCATAATTACCTCGTTTTCACGGTGGGATCATGCGCCAAGATAAGCACGGCTGACATTCGGATCATTGCGCAGTTCCTCTGCAGTTCCCGCGCCAACGACCCGTCCAGTTTCGGTAGAAAACCTCGATCGCTGATTTCTAGACTGCGCAAGGCATTCTGTTCTACAAGAAGAATGCCGGTCCCGGTCTCTAACCTGAACAAGAGCGCGAAAAAGTTCCTTCGTCATGAGCGGAGAAAGTCCCAGAGATGGCTCGTCCAGCAGAAGAATGTCAGGCGCCGACATCAGCACTCGGCCAATGGCGACCATCTGCTGTTCACCACCACTCATGGTGCGCACCTGTTGCGAAAGCCGTTCCTCTATGCGTGGAAACAACGATAGCACCAGATCGAGCATCTCCTTTTCGCGCGCGCGACCACGCTTGGGATACGCGCCCAGCAGGAGATTTTCGCGAACTGTTAATTCGGCGAAGTTGCCTCGTCCTTCCGGCACGAGCCCGATCCCGGTATCCACCAGAAGGTGCGGGGCGAGTTTTGAAATATTTTGGCCGTTCATACGGCGCACGGCCGCCATAGGCCACGGTACAAGGCCGCCAACAGCTTTAAGAAGCGAGCTTTTTCCCGCTCCATTCGCCCCGAGAATGACGACGCATTCTCCTTTCGCGACGGTGAGCGAAACACTATCAAGCGCCAGATGCTTACCGTAGTTCAGCGAAGATTTGTGATCTCAAGCATCGATGGCCTCATCTTCGGTTTCGCCGAGATAGGCGCGTTTCACATCTGCATTGGCGAGCACCTGTTCGGTGGGGCCGTCCGCGATGAGCTTTCCAGTGGCTAGGACTATGGAACGATTACACAGGGCCCGGATGGCTACCATCACATGTTCTACCATCAGAATGGCGATGCCCGACTCCCGCAATGTTTGGATCAAGGATATCCCTTCTTGAAGCTCAGTGGGGTTCAGGCCGGCGAGCCATTCATCCAGCAGCAGCACTTTCGGTTCCAAGGCTAGTGCGCGAGCAAGCTCCAAACGCTTTTGGTCGATATACGTCATGTCGCCGGCACGTAGCCCTGAGCAGTTTGAAAGACCGATCCGTTCCAAAATTGCTATTGCTTTGCTGCGCCCGGCTCTCCCGTCAGACGTGCGCCGGTGAATGCCATCGCGGAGGTCAGATTATCAAGGGCGCTCATACCGTGCGCCACCCTTACGAGCTGAAATGTACGGGTCACTCCGAGTGCGGCGATGCGATGGGGCTGAAAGCCAGTAATTTCTCGCCCGTCGAGCCAAACAGATCCGCCATTGGCTTTCAGACTACCCGAAATCACGTTGATGACGGTGGTCTTCCCTGATCCGTTTGGTCCCAAAAGCCCAACGATCTCTCCTGGCGTCAGGGAAAATGAAATCCCGTTAACCGCTACATTCCCGCCAAAAGCTTTTCGAAGATTGGTTACTTCGAGTACAGGGTTCATGGCTGAGCCTCCAGTTTTGCGCTCACATCGGTATGTGTATTGCTTGCCGATGTCCGCTGGCGCCATGTGAAAGCAGTCCAACAATCCCATCAGGGATGAAATAAACGACGATCATGAAGATCGCGCCGACTAAAATTGAGAAGTGGTTCGGGAAGTTTGCTGACAGATACTCGATGACTAAAACCAGCGGCACTACACCGAGAATCGGTCCGAATAGGGAGCTGACGCCGCCGAGGAGCGCCATGATAAGCACCTGGAACGAAATGTTGGCGTTGAACGCGATACCGGGGTCCAGATAGGTCCAGCGCGGGGCGATGATCGCACCGGTCAACGTAATGAAAGAGGGCTGATGGCAAAGAGCATTACCTTAACCCGCGTCGTGTTTATGCCAATATGCTTTGCTACGATTTCATCTTCGCCGATCATGCGAAGCGCCGTACCCAACCGACTGTGCTTGATCAAATTCCGACCAAAGAGAATGGCCAGAAGCGCTGCCAGCTGCCAATAAATCTGGGCTGAGGTGATATCGAGAAAGATGTACCGCGCGCTGGTGCGCGTGACGTTCACCTCGTACCAACTTACCAACTGACGGATCAGTTCGGACAAGCCGAACGAGAAAATCACGAAGTAGACGCCAGATAGGCGTAGTGTCGAAAGCCCTACGAGCGCGGCGCAGACAGGCCGATTACGAGGGCGACTACAGGATCGCGGGCCATGGCAGGTAATCAGCGGGACTGCAGTCGTGTATGCGCCGATGCCGAAGAAGCTCCCGGTTGCGAGCGATATATATCGCGTTGGGCCTGAAAACATCGCCCAAGCCGTTGCCATAATTGCGGGTGGAGAAGAGTGATGCCAATTGAAGATGGTAGTCGGATGTAAGAACCAGCGGCATGGTCATAAGAACGATGAAAATGCCTAATGGTCGACATGATCAAAGCTTTGACAAGGTCGACAGCTCATTAGGACGCTCAGAAACAGCCGTAGGCGAGAAGATGGCCCGGATCAACAGCCGAGCAACGATCGACCCGGATCAGCCTAGACGAGCAACCTGGCTTCAATCGAAACCAGAAGCATGGTGAAGCGACAGGCAGCCTTCATATTTCCGACGCAGGAACATGATCACCACGACCAAAGCTGACATGGTGAAAAGCACGCCCAGCGCCGAGAGGGCAGGGCGATGCTGATCAACAACCTGAGGCAGAGCGGGCGCTCCTCCTGCCTGAGACCGGCGAGCGCAGGACTAGCGCGACGTTTATTCCGACAAGCACAGCCAGAAGCGATTCGGCCACTATTGCCTGCACCGCTGGCACGCCAAAGCGTGTTTTCTTACCACCGAATGTCACGAGCAGGATACCCTGCAAGATGAACATAAGGCCGAAAGTTGCAGAATACTGTCCTTCTCGAGTGCGGCGCCAGCTGCTGCGCCGAACCAAGGAACCATCAGAACGCGATATACAAGCCAGCTGAACGTGAAGCTCAAAGGAATGATCACAATGAGGCTGGTGATCGGGTTGATGCCAAATTTCGCCGTAAACAGCCATGCGAAGGAGGCTGCTATCAAAA
>NZ_PYSY02000006.1 GCF_003049685.1 Brucella pituitosa
TTGAGCAAATAAATACAGCGCCGTGAATGACGGTGACCCAAGCTCCTAGAGAAGCGAGATAATTTTGCATGGCCACCACAATAAAAGAGCCTACGACCGGCCCGTAGAGCGTACCAACGCCTCCGAGAAACGTCATGAGGATTACTTCACCCGACATTGTCCAATGTACGTCGGTGAGGCTCGCGATTTGTGTAACGATGACTTTTGTCGACCCAGCTAATCCTGACAACGCTGCAGAAATCACAAATGCCGCCAATTTGTATCGTTCAGTCGCAAATCCTAACGACTGGGCTCGTGGCTCATGTTCACGAATAGCTTTAAGAACCTGGCCGAAAGGTGAGCGAACGAGCCCGGAAAGGAACAGGAAGCCGCTTAAAAATATCACGAGTACGAAGGTATAGAGCATTGTTGGATCGCTCAGGTCGAAAAGTCCAAAAAGCAATCCACGCGGAACGCTTTGAATCCCATCTTCTCCTCCAGTTTGAGGTAATTGCAGCGCCAGAAAGTAAATCATCTGCGCAAGAGCGAGTGAAATCATAGCGAAATAAACGCCACTTGAGCGAGTGCAGAGCCAACCCGCCGCAAGCCCCAGTATTGCTGCTGTGCCAGTTCCGGCAAGGATTGCCAATTCCGGCGAGAACCCCCACGTTTTCGCAGCATAAGCGGTCACGTATCCAGCAGTACCTAAGAACATCGCATGTCCAAAAGATACCAGTTTTCCGTAACCCGCCATAAGATTAAAAGCGCAAGCGAATAAACCATATGTCATGGCTTTCATTAAGAATGCCGGATAAACAAAGAATGGAGCGATTGCTAAGCACACCGCCATTGTTCCAAACATTGCCCACCTCAAAAGGGGCGTTTCCTTAGCAAAGGTTGGAAGCGCCATGACAGCACCGCTGGTATATGTTTTTGCGCCGAACAGACCTGTGGGCTTCACCAGAAGAACGAGTGCCATCAAAAGGAACACAACTGTTGTCGATGCTTCCGGGTAAAATGCTTTTGTTAAGCCCTCAAGAATCCCTGCTGCAAACCCGGCAACGATAGCTCCCTTAATCGAACCCAATCCGCCGATAACAACCACAGCGAAAATGACGATTAAGATGTCAGCTCCCATAGTTGGATTTACTTGGAGAATGGGAGCGGCTAGAACTCCAGCAAATGCTGCCAATGCTGCGCCAGCACCATACACGAGCATTATCATCAATGGCACTTTAATACCGAAAGCCTGCACAAGTTCTGGATTCTCCGTCGCTGCACGCAGATACGAACCCAACTTTGTTTTCTCGATCGTGAACCAAGTCACTAAGCAGATTCCAAGTGACGCAACGATAACCCATGCTCGGTAATAGGGTAGGAACATAAAACCAAGATTTACTCCACCCGACAAAGAACTCGGGATCGCGTATGGAAGACCAGATGACCCGAACCAAAAGCGAAACACACCCTGAATTACAAGCGCCATTCCAAATGTGAGAAGCATACCGTAGAGATGATCGATATGACTTACGCGCCTTAGTATAAAGCGCTCCATCAACATACCAAATGCACCCACTATCAAAGGACAGAGTAGGAGTGCCGGCCAATATCCCAATCCCCATTGAGTTCAACAAAAGCCAGGCTAGTACCGCACCCATCATATACAAAGCGCCATGAGCGAAATTGGCGATGTTCATCATCCCAAAGATGACAGCCAGGCCGAGGCTCAATGTAGCGTAAAAAGCCCCGTTGATAATCCCCAGTAACAACTGACCAAAGAGCAGAGCAGTTGGGATACCGAATATAGTGACCATGCTTAGTTCCTATACATACTGGAGATCAAAGGCCCAGATAACTTTGGATGGAAGGAAGGCGACGCTCGAAGTCTGCAGCAGCAACTTCGTCCACGATTGAACCGGTTTCTACGATGTAGTTTCGGTCAGCGAGGGCGTGTGCAAAACCTACATTTTGCTCGACAAGAAGTATCGTAAATCCCAGTGCCTTAAGTTTTATAATAGTGTTTTCAATCTGTTTGATAATGATCGGTGCCAGACCTTCGGTAGGCTCATCAAGCAGAAGAATCCTTGCACCGGTTCTAAGAATTCTCGCCAAGGCTAACATTTGCTGTTCACCACCAGAAAGTTTCGTACCCGGGCTATCAATCCGTTCGCGTAAGTTTGGAAACAGCTGGAGGATATCTTCAACTTCCATTCCATTTGGAGCTATCTTAGGTGGAAGCATCAAATTTTCGCGCACGCTAAGACTTGAAAATATTCCTCTATCTTCCGGGCAGAACGCAATACCTTTTCGCGCAATATCATAGGCTTGGGAGGAAATGATTTGCTCATTGTTGTATAGTATCGAGCCTTTACGCAACTTCATCAGGCCCATCAAAGATTTCAGCGTCGTGGACTTTCCTGCACCATTGCGTCCTAGCAACGTAACGACCTCTCCTTGCGTAAGCCTAAAGTTCATGCCGTGGAGAACCTTGGATTCACCGTACCAAGCTTCAAGCTTGCTCACCGTCAGAACTTCGGCCATCAATGAGCCCCTCCCGTGTAAGCTGCTATAACATCGGGGCGATTTGAAACTTCCGAATAAGTGCCCTCAGCAAGAACCTGACCACGAACCATAACTGTAATTTGGTCAGCGAGGCGGGACACAACCTGCATATTATGTTCAACGAGCAGCACAGTTCTACCTTGTCCGGCCTTCCGGATGAGCTCAGCAACCCGATCAATGTCTTCTCGCCCGAGCCCGGCCATAGGCTCATCCAGTAAGAGAACGTTGGGATCGGCGGCGACCGTGGTTGCAAGTTCGAGAACTCGTTTGCGACCGTATGAGAGCTGGCCTACATGAACCGCCGCTTCGGCGGAGAAGCCAAATTCTTCGAGAATTTCATCCGATCTTTGAACCAATTGGCGATTGTTTCTAGCTTGCCCTAGCAATCGCCACTCCAAACGATTGCGTCGGAGGAGTGCGAGTTCAATATTTTCACGCACTGTCAGCGCCTGAAAGACAGCAGAAATCTGAAATGAACGAAGAACCCCGCGCCGTGCAATCGCAGACGGCTTAAGCACAGTAACGTCCGTGCCATCGTGCAGTATCCGTCCTTCCATAGGTTGCAGGAACTTGGTCAAAAGATTGAAAAGCGTAGTCTTTCCTGCTCCGTTCGGACCAATGACAGCTTGAATAGTACCCTTTTTCAGCGTGAAATTTACATTCTTTACGGCGTAAAATCCGTTGAATGAAATGCTGATATTTTGTGCCTCAAGCACAGCCATGTCGAATCCTCGCTCTGTCCAACCACAGTCAGAAAGTCGATAGTTACGCTTGGCACAGAAACAGTACGTTGGGTAAAAAGCGAGCCTTTTCCTAATCGTAGGTTCCTACGAAAAAGACTTCTGCATCATCTAAACGTTCCCCACGATCGATCTATGCCGAACTTTGTGATGCACCACAGTGGCGCACTACTAGCGCGTCTGTCAAGCGCCTATTTTTAATTAATTCATTCACCCAACGGCTTGACAGCGTACCAAAACTAACGCGATGTAGTGCGCTACAATAATGCGCTACCAAAAAGAGGTATGCCTTGGGAACAGAAATTTCTGGCTATTGCACACTGTGTCGCTCAAGATGCGGTACGATCAATACTGTTGAAAATGGCCAGCTTGTTTCGGTTCGGCCAGACACGTCGCATCCAACAGGCAGTGCAATGTGCATGAAAGGACGCGCAGCACCAGAACTCGTTCATAGTCCCCACCGGCAGTTATATCCTATGCGCCGGACTTCTCCCAAGGGGTCACCCGACCCTTGCTGGGAGCGTATAAGCTGGGAAGAGGCGCTGTCTGAAACAGCGGCTCGTCTTTCTTTGATTAAACAAGAAAGTGGTGCAGAGGCAGTTGCGTTTTCTGTGACAACGCCCAGCGGCACTCCCCTCTCCGACAGCATCGATTGGATAGAGAGGTTTATCCGAAGTTTTGGCAGTCCAAACACATGCTATGGCACCGAAATCTGCAATTGGCATAAGGATTTCGCTCATGCATTTACGTTTGGATGCGGAATACCCCCCGCCGATTATTCCAATTCCGATACAATTGTTTTGTGGGGCCATAATCCGACAAACACCTGGCTTGCACAAGCCAGCGCAATTTCTATAGGCCGTGCAAAAGGGGCTAAGTTGATCGTGGTTGATCCTCGCCCAACGGCTCTCGCGAAACAGGCGGATGTATGGCTTCCGGTAAGGCCCGGAACAGATGGTGCACTGGCGCTTGGACTGCTGCGAATAATGATTCAAGAGCAGCTTTATAATGAGCGCTTTCTACGTGACTGGACCAATGCACCATTGCTCGTGCGCGATGACAATGGGTTGTTCTTGAGGGAACAAACGCTCTGGCCGGATGCTACAGAAAACCGGTATGTTGCCTGGGATGTCAGATCAGGCGTACCTACCCCGGTAGACGCTATAAAATCTCCATCTTCTGTGCTGACAAACCGCTTTGCACTAAAGGGCAAGGTGGAAGTGAAGCTGGCTGTTGGTGCCCAAAAAGTGCTTTCCTGTCGACCGGTATTCGAATTGTTGTCATGCGCTACGGCCAGTTATGATGCTGAAACGGTCGAGCGTCTTACAGGGGTATCTCCGGTAGCACTAAAAGCAGCTGCGGAATTAATCCGAAGTGATAAACGTATTTCTTACCATGCATGGACAGGTATCGGGCAGCACAGCAACGCAACGCAAACAGAAAGAGCCGTTGCAACACTTTATGCCCTTACAGGAAGTTTCGATCTTATCGGCGGCAACCGCGTACGCCGCGGCCCATACTATCGGCCAGTTAATGCACTGGAAAAACTGACTGAAAAGCAATTTTCCAAAACATTAGGCGCGGAAATGAGGCCTATTGGTCCAGCCTCTATGGGCTGGGTAACAGCCCGTGATATGTACAAAGCCATAATCCATGGTGAGCCTTACAGCATACGAGCAATGATGGCTTTTGGTACGAATTTGCCTATTTCTCAAGCTGACAGTTCGCTCGCAGAAGAAGCACTTAAAAAGCTCGATTTTCATGTCCACTGCGATTTATTTGAAACACCCGCGGCTAAGTATGCCGACATATTTCTTCCAGTGAATACGCCTTGGGAGCATGAAGGTATTCGCTTCGGCTTTGAGATCAGCGATGATGCAGCGTCTCTGGTTCAGTTGCGTCAACGAATGGTCGAACCTCGCGGAGAATCTCGTTCGGACAACGATATCATTTTTGATCTCGCGGCTAGAATGGGAATGGCAAAAGAGTTCTTCGATGGCAGTCTGGAGAATGGGTGGAACTATATGCTTGAGCCCCTCGGACACACTGTTGAAACGCTCCGCATTGCTCCAAAAGGCGTAAAAGCACAGATAGATTCTAGAGAGCGTAAATATAGTCTACCTCATCACGATGATCAGAACAGGGTTCGAGCCTTTGACACTGAAACAGGACGTGTTGAACTGTATTCGGAATTGTTGCAGCGCAACGGGCAGCCTGGGATACCGACTTTCATTCCCCCCGCTGAAGATGAAATCTTAGAGCACAAAGGTCTGCGCAGAAAATTTCCTCTGGTCTTAAGTTCAGCAAAGAACGGATACTACTGCCATAGTCAACACCGTAGTCTTGCCTCATTGAGAAAGCGAGCGCCCGATCCCGTTGCAGAAATCGGTGAAGGTCTGGCGAAAGAGCGCGGCATTCAAAGCGGTGACTGGATCCGCATCTCTACGAGAAATGGCGCAGCCCGCTTTGTGGCCAAACCCACGCCGGGTCTTGCAGACGACGTTGTCGTGGCTGAATTCGGCTGGTGGCAGTCCTGCCCTGAACTGGATCGTGCCGAACTTTCTGCTCAGGGTCCTTACAACAGTAACGCAAATAGCTTGATATCCGCCGACGCAGTCGATCCGATAAGCGGATCAATCCCTCACAGATCATTCAGATGCAATATAGAATTGGACCCGCTAACTGAACTGCGTCAGAGGTCTTGGAAAGGATGGAAAGAATTTAGAGTAAGACAGTCAGCGATCGAAGCAGATGGCGTGCGAAGCCTGATATTCGAAGCCATTGATGGTGAAGAACTGCCGGACTTTCGTCCCGGACAGCATATTCAAATCCAGATAGGTGATGATAACGAGCTAAGCAGAGCATACTCGTTGACGGGTGCAGCTGCGGTCGTTGCAAGGACTACCTACAGCATTTCTGTCAGACACCAAAAAGGGGTGACTAAAGATGGAAAATTCTTCGAAGGAAAGATGTCCAGCCAAATTCATCACGCCTTGAAAGACGGCGACACAGTTAATCTGAGAGCGCCATCAGGCAACTTTATTATTCCAAGATTTTCGCCTAAGCCGCTTATTTTCCTTGCAGGCGGTATAGGTATAACACCTTTTATAAGTCTACTTGAATCCCTGCCCGACAATGACGAGATTCAAATCAGCTTGCTTTATGGCAATCTTAATAGTCGAACACATGCCTTCCGCAGTCGAATACGCGAACACAAAAACAGACTGCCAAACTTTCATGTATTTGACTTCTATGACGCTCCTCTCGCCGAGGATGTTGAAGGCAAGGATTACTACAGCAATCAGCGCATTAGCGCCTCGATGATAAGTGACGAGCTGATCAAAATGCGTCCACGAATTTATATGTGTGGACCACCGGGCATGATGCATGCATTTTCTGAAGGACTTCAAAGTCGCGGTGTCCCAAAGTTTGACATTTTCAGTGAAGTGTTTCGCTCTCCGCCAGAAACTATGATGGATGACGGCAAATCCTTTCAGATTCAATTCGGTCGGTCGAAGAACGCCGAATGGTCAGCCTCGCAAGGGCCTATTCTTGATTTTGCTGAGAAGATAGGGGTTGCCTTGCCCAGCGGATGCAGGGTTGGCCAGTGTGAAAGCTGCGCTGTCAGAATTGTCTCTGGAACTGTCCAACACATGCATGGCTCAGAACCTGACGATCCTAATGTCTGCCTGACGTGCCAGGCACGGCCAACAAGTGATCTCGTACTCGACATTTAATACAGTCAAACCACGAAACTAATAGGAAATTTTTATGACCATCACGCCTGTAAATCTCTCACAGGATGAGCTTTCGACGCTACTTCCTATGAAGCAACTCATTGCAGCGCTGCGGATATCATTCACAACTGGATGCAGCGCACCTGCCCGTGAACATCATTCCATTGAAGGCTTAAACAATCAGCAAGGCACGTTACTGTTGATGCCTGCATGGTCTCCTTCAGGGAATACACGATTTATGGGGGTGAAGCAGGTTAATATTTTCCCAGGTAACGCCGAGTCCGGGAAACCTGCCTTAAATTCCACGTATAATTTGTTTGATGGCAATACAGGTGAGCATCTTGCGGCGATGGATGGCAATACAATCACGGGCTTGCGTACAGTGGCCGTTTCAGCACTTGCCGCTGATTATCTCGCGCGTCCAGATGCGAAATCGCTTCTTGTACTGGGTTCTGGACGCATTTCCAGTCTAATACCGGATGCTTACAAAGCTATTCGTGACATCGATAAAATCAAAATCTGGGACATTAACATTGAGAGTGCACAAAGACTTGTCGATGCTTTGAGGCAGAAAGGGTACAACTGCGAGATTGCTGCCTCTCTCGAAGACGCCGTGCCAGAAGCAGACATTATTTCGTCCGCCACACTTTCTCATACGCCACTCATATGCGGCAAATGGTTACGCCCAGGTACACATGTGGATCTGATTGGCGCATTTACTTCGGAAATGCGCGAAAGTGATGATGAGTGCGTGTCGATGGCCAAGGTCTTTATCGATACCGAAGAAGTGTTCCACGAAGGTGGGGACATCGTTCAGCCTATTAAGGAACGCGTAATTAATCGTAGTCATGTTCAAGCAAAATTAGCAGATCTGACGTCAGGTACTACTATTGGGCGCTCCAACAACGAAGAGATAACGCTATTTAAAGCAGTAGGTACCGCGCTGGCGGACTTGTCAGCCGCAACCCTCGCCTTTCAAACAAAAATGAGAGAATAAATGAACTCGACCGACGCAGAGTTTTGCACGGATAAAGAAACCTCATCTGGATGACACTCGCGCGCACGGCGCTTTCAGTGAAATGAGCGGACAGGTGGTGCGGCTTGGCGCGATCTCCACGCTCTGTCATAACATATCTTGAAAGGAATCGAACCGAGAACCCAGCGACGCAAGTCTGCTAAGTCGTTGCGACGTCTCGAAACTAAGCCTTCCGACTCTTCAAGAATGAGACTAGCTCATGAGTAATCCCTATGAGGCCCTGCAGTTGGTCAACTGAAGGCTCAAGATCCACATTCCCATGGATGATTTGATTGCGTATCGTGGCGAGATTTCGCAAAGTCTCTGCTTGGCTTGGAGTCACAAACCCGCCAGTAGCCAGCAGTTCAACCACACGTCCAGGGGTTTGTGGTTTTAGTGTTTCACTAGGCTCCAAGTGTCGAGCGATGGCTTCGAGAGATGCCCACGCGAGCAAAATTGAGGCTCGCGGATCAGTCAATTTGTTCAACGCTTCAACGGTACGTTCAATGGCGGCGACGCTTGCAATTGGAACCTGCCGTTCAGCTTGCCCACCATAAACGACCTCAAGCCTCCAGTCGGGGTGATCCGCCAAAATTTCCCGCAGTCTTCGAATCTTTGCTTGTGCCGTCGGGCTGCCTTTAGCCACAACTTCCACAACGATATTGCCCTTTGGACCAATCGCAACAGCGTCAGCTTCATAGTCGGCCAGAAACGCCGGAAGGTCTGATCTTTTGGGACTCCTCACGACCCTGTAACCCTGCGCACCAAGACGGGTCAGATAGTCATCCAGCGCGTTTCTTTCGACTGCGGCAAAGTCAATCATTAGAAGCTTGGTTCCTCAGGGACTGAATCTACTCGAATATAGAGGATTGGACCTTCCGATCCTAGTGCCTCTACCAACTTGTTGGATGGGTTGGCGAAAGCCGCGTTTGCATCCGGCCCGAATCTTTGAACCACAACCCGATCAATAAGGCTATCATCGAGATAAACGGATGGGATCATGGCATCGAGAGTTAACTTGATGATATTATCGACGTCGCCAATCATTGGTGCTTGAGGAAAATAAAACAATGTGACCGAGAGGCGAGTTTGGTCGAGAGACCACGCTCCCTCCGGCAATGCGGCCACGGCCGCGTTTGCAACCCTGGCTTTCCATTCCTGGCGCGGTGCGGAAAGCTCACTTTGAGAGCTGACCGGAGTTCCCATTACGTTAAACTCAAACGGCAAATCTGGCCACATGGCTCCCCGAGTCGTCTGTCAATAAATTAAGCTCACTTTAGAACAGATAGCTTCGCAATTTTCCACGCTTGAGTTTTAGAAGTAAGCGCCTTCCGCTACTGCTGCGCTAATTCCCAGTCGTCCGGAATTCGCGCTCGCATTTCAGCAAAAGGCCATACGCTCATAATTGGCTCGAGCTCCGACAACACGCATTGAAGTACATTACTGGCCGAACTACAGAATTCGACGCGTGTGTGAAAGATTGCCGTATCAAGAACGTTCCTTTGAGTGATTTTTATAGCTCTTTCGGCAAATTCAGGATGTGTATCAAAACGGGGATTTTGAAATATCTTCTCTTTGACTTTTCGAAATATTTCGATCGAACCAAGAAGCAGTATTCCACCGGCGCCCGTCCAAAGATATGGATTGGTGAAGCGAAAGCCCTGTATCTCCTCCTGGTAATCTTTGGTCCCTTCGATCTGCTCACACAATCTAGCAGCGAACAAGTCCGCTGCGAACTCTTCGGCTTTTGCGTCAACGCCCATTTGACGTCCGTGAGACTGGATATGATGCCCCAATTCGTGAGCAAGCGCGAAGATCTCCATTGCAGTCGCCATCTGCTCCATTAACAACACTTCTTCACGCGTGGACGGCCGAAATTCTGTTAGTGAATGCGTTCCGGCCAGCGCGTATGACGTAAAAATTCTCCACCAGTAAAGCAATAGATCAGGGTGTCGCCGCAGCTGCCGGCGTAGCTCCATTTCATTGAAGTTTATCCCGGTCTCCCAGTGGAGCAGATTGCAGGTTCGCACATAGGCTCTAGCGACAAGGCCGCAGTACCGCGTGAAATGCGTTCCCATCGCAATTATGGTCTGGTCAGTCATCATCACATTGATCGTAGACACCAAGGGGCCAGCCTTTGGCTCCACCGCAAAATGGGCCGTTTCGGCAAGCCGTCGATCTGACGGAGACAATCCGGCCAGCAAGGCCTTAACCAACCGTTGAAGCATAACCTCGGAATTGCGATTGACTCCCGGACTGGTGATTGGAGAGGACATCGCTTTTTGGTGCGTTATCTCCTCAAAGACCCGTGCGTCTTCCCGTGTCCATCCAGAGGCGAGATAGGCGTGAACGCGGGCTTCCCGATCTTCATCGCTCACAACATGATTTGGGTCATCGAATGATGACCACTCATTGTTCCTTGCCCTCTCCAAGAGCTGCGACCAGAGATCAATCGCGGCGGCTTTTTCCATCACTATGCTTTCATTGAAGGACGGCCGACGGGCCTCCGGGCTTCGGTCATTATAGAAAATACTGTGCCCAGCCTGAGGTCAGATTTGCAGATGATCGTGTCCCGGACACGCAGCTTAGGGCAACGTCTATTACTGATGGCGCAACAGTTTTGTAAAGTTACGACTTGCGATCGCTGTCCGAATTTTCTTCGTGGCCGAATATCGAGCGACCGCCGAACTCATGCGATCGATGAAACTCGCCGGCAATAATCTCTTTAAGATCAGGCCCGGTGACGTAGCGCTCAAGCCGCCTCGCCTGTTCGTCCAGTCGATGCAAGGCCAATAGCTCCTCTTGATGCCCCAATCTTCCTTTTTGGACCGCCGACTTCATCAGGCGTATCGTCTCGTCGTAGACCTTAATAGGGACAGGATACGGATGTCCATCCCGCACATGGAACAGGTGGCGGCCAAGCGCCGAAGAAGATCATTATAGGTCAAGATGTCCTTCATATTCGCATACTTGCGCTTGATGACTTCGAGATCGAATTTTGCTGCTCAAAAGGCGGGCAGGCCGGACTGCCGCAAGTGGCGACAATAAAAGCAGCGCTTTCGCATTTTGATCGGATCTGCCTCGCCGGTGGAACCTGCTTTGAATAGCGTCTGGTGAGTTCAGCCTCGCCATCGATGCCCCACTTTGAACGAGGGAAGAGATACTTCTCCGCCTGCATGTTTGCCCCGGATAGTTCCTTTGACGGAATACTGTTGCCCCGATAAAGACTCTTGCTCAGCAGCGCCTCATCGAACGGCTTTTTCACCCCGCAACGTCAATATTTCCGCCCGCATCGATGAGACAAATATCAATAAAGCGCTTTTTCTTTTGCCCAGGAATAGAGTAGGCATCGACAATCTGCACATTCTCCAAGAAAGCGACGTACTTGGGAAACAACAAAAGGATAACTTTTAATATCAGCCTCTCCTAATTCTTCTCGGAGTAGCTCACAGAACTGGCAAGCCAGCCAGAAATCATTTCTCGCAAAAGTTGATACTTTCCTATTTTGGCTTCGATCAACTCGGTGTGCGGCAATTGGGTGTCATGTACGTCGGACGCGCGGCGATTGAGATAGCGTTCGTATTTTTCGCGCGCGTCCGACGTATTCGTAAGATACTCTCCTATGATCGTTTCCGCACGGGCACTGGCATACTGATCAAGCTTGATGGAGCTGGGAAACTTGCTGAGAAGCTCACGGAAAACCGCGGACGGAATGGTGCCAGCTCGGTCGCCGCCGACTACAATTTCCCCGTCGGCTTCCATTACGCGAGCAACACGGCGAAAGATGCCCACACCGCGCTCCGCCACGAAGGTATTTCTCTCGAAAGAAACTTCCTTGCTTGAGATGAGGACGTCATGTTGACATACTAAGACGCAGCCAGGAATTCGAAAATAGCCGGCCTCCCTTTTCGCAAATCGGAACCGATAGATCGAATCTTCATCCGTTCGCTTCGATCGACGATTCAGCAAGTCACGCGTTACAAACGTGAACGCCCTACTAACCGTGACCTCGCCCTTTTCTTTCAGCTCGTCACTCACCCACTACGGGCTGTTAAACTCGGGTTCGTATTCGAGGATCAGGTCCCTCGTCGGCATCAAAGTGGACCATTTCGTTCCAGACCTAGTGCAATGAATGTTTCTGTTGGAAAATACCTTATTTCGCGTTTCTCTACATCATTGTTCAGCGAATCCGGTGATACTTAAGATTGAGAAGTAAAAGCGGGAAGGCGAGACCGGTGGCTGTAATTCGAGAGGTCGAGATCAGAAACTTTCGCCGCATCTCCTATTTGAAGTGGTGGCCCAACCCCGGTATCAACTGCCTAATCGGACCGGGAGACAGCGGCAAGTCAACCATCCTCGACGCGATCGATCTTTGCCTGAGCAGCCGGCAAAACTTCGCATTCACCGATGTAGATTTCCATCTCGGCAACATCTCGCAGCCAATAACGATCGATGTCACGTTGGGCGACCTCGATGACGAGCTCCGCAATCTGGAGAGCTATGGACATTTTTTTCGAGGGTGGGATTTCTCCACCGGCCTGCTACACAATGAGACAAGCGCATCGCTAGAAACGGTTCTCACAGTTCGTTTGATAGTCCGCGATGACTTGGAGCCTCAGTGGCTGCTTTTCTCGCCTGGCCCCGCTGCTGAGGATCGGGAGAAAAACCTTCAGTGGAAGCACCGACAGAAGATTTCGCCCGTCCGGCTGGGCGCGATCGCCGCCCATCATATGGGGCTCGGGCCGAGATCGGTTCTCTGCAAGCTGTCGACAGATGCGACGCAGGCGTCCGCCGCGCTTGCATCGGCATCCAGGCAGGCCAGACAAGCGTTTACCGATCAGGGGTGCCAAGGCATTGACACAATTCTCGAAGCCTCGAAACGGATCTCAAATGAGATGGGTATCAAGGTCGACGAGGTTAAAGCCCTCCTCGATGCCAAAGGCGTTGCGCTGTCGGGCGGAGCTATTTCGTTGCACGATCAAGACCAGATTCCTTTGAAGAATCTCGGTTCAGGCTCATCACGTTTGTTGGTGGCTGGTCTCCAGAGAGCGGTTGGTCGCTCGTCAATCTTCATCGTGGACGAGGTCGAGTTCGGTCTAGAGCCCTACCGCATTGTGAGGCTTCTGGATTCACTCGGCGCCAAGCGAAACGACCAAAGCCAACAGGTCTTTTTAACAACCCATTCCCCTATCGTGCTGCGAGAGTTGGCCGCAGTCCAGCTGTTTGCCGTACGCTCACACACCCAGATGATTTCGCACGAAAATCCAGCTCGCAAGATAACGCAAAACTGGATGACGACACTTGGAGGAGATGAGTCGGCACAAAAAACGCTTCGCGCCTGCACGGAGGCCTTCTTGGCTCCAAGCGTTATCGTCTGTGAAGGAAAAACAGAAATCGGGTTGATCAGGGGCATCGATCTCCACCGGCAGGACACAGCTCTTCCCAGTATGTTGGCGCATGGTTGCCATTGGGCCGACGGTGGTGGATCATCGATGATCGAACGAGCCCATATCTTTGCGCGGATGGGATACCGGACCGCGTTGCTAATGGATTCGGACGTGACCTATGGAACGGATGTCTACGCTGCGCTGCAGACGGCCGGGGTCAGCGTATTCCGGTGGTTAGATGGCTATTCCACGGAAGCAGCCCTGTTTGCATCGATCCCGGCCAGCCACATCCCTGCGCTTCTGGGCATTGCTTGCGACTGGCGCACTGCTGATTCTGTCGACAGCAAGATTCGAAACGTGAGCGGCAACCATTATAGTCTGCAGAGCTGCTGCTCCAGTTTCACGGAAGCGATGCGCCCGATCCTTGGCAAATGTGCTGGCGACGGAAAATGGTTCAAGGACATCGAGCCAGCAGAGCGAGCGCTGCGAGAAGTTGTCTCTCCAGTTTGGACGCAAGCAAACTCATTGCTCACTGGACCGATTAACCAACTTTGGCAGTGGATATCTCCAGTGCCTAATCCACCCCGCAATTCCGGTTAAGGTGCATGGTCACGGTCGCCGAAATCATTGAAGTAAGACGCGGTCACATCGAGGCACCAGCCGGATGTGGGAAGACCGAGCTCATTGCGGGCTGCGTCGCCGGCGGGTCCTTGAAGCCGACCCTGATCCTTACACACACGACGGCTGGCGTGGCGGCACTTCGCCAGCGACTGAAGCGCGGAAATGTCCCAGCGGCGAACTATCGTCTGAACACCATAGCCGGCTGGGCGCTTTCAATCATCGCAATGTTTCCAGAACGAGCGGGCTACAGACATAACCCACTCGCTGCACCAGACTATACGGCCATTCAGTCATCCGTTGGCGCACTCTGTCGATCGGGAGACATCGCGCGCGAGATAGCGGCGACGTATGGGCGGCTCTTGGTCGACGAGTATCAAGATTGCTCGATCAGCCAGCACGCAATTGTCAGCGGGATTGCAAATGCCATTCCGACAGTTGTGTTCGGCGATCCGATGCAAGCAGTTTTCGGATTCGGCGCGGATCCCCTCGCCGACTGGAATAGCAATGTTGCCTCGACGTTTCCGCGGATCGGGCATCTCGGAACGCCGTGGCGTTGGAACAATGCCGGAGCGAACGACCTAGGCAATTGGTTGCTTGGTGCGCGCGGGCTGCTTCAGCAAGGGCTGAGCATTGACCTTAGATCCTGTCCAGGCCGCGTCTTCTGGCACCCACTCGGCGGAGTTACCGCGGGCGCGATCACCGAGCAGATTAAGGTACAATACGACATCTCGCGTGAGCATCCGAATGACAGCATTCTCATTGTCGGCGATTCGAAGCTTGCCGAGACGCGGCACAGCTATGCGAGCCGCGCTTACGGCGTGAGCGTGGTGGAACCGGTAGATTTTACGGACGTTGTTGGGTCCGCGACAAGCATGAATGGACGAAGCGGAACATCGCTGCTTCACGCCTGCATTGGCTTTCTGGTTAAGGTGATGACGAATGTCTACGGCGACAAGTTATTGGCTCGCCTGCAATCTATCGAGGCTGATAGAAACAGGACGTTACCGACGCCGCCAGAAAGAGCCGCAATAGCGCTCACGCATAGCGGGGGTTACGCCGAAGCAGTTGCCTTCATAAAAGCGATGGCGGCAGATCGTGACAGGCGCGTCTATCGTCATAGTGCCTTCAACATTATGGTTGACGCGCTATCGAGTTCCGCCGCGACCCGCCGCGATCTCGGAGAGACTATTGCCGCCTTGAGAGAACAGCAACGACACGCCGGGCGCGTCGTTCCAACGAAGGCAGTCGGCTCGACCCTGCTGTTGAAAGGTCTCGAGGCTCATCATGCCATCATCTTGGATGCGGACCGACCGGGCAATGTCATGTCGAGGCAGCACCTATACGTCGCGCTTTCGCGAGGCGCCCGCTCTGTCCATGTCTTCTCCAGAAATCCAATCCTACCATAAGTGCGTCAAAGCTTGGGCTTGGGTGATGGGGTCTACTCATCCAGGAATGACGCGACAATTTTCTGAGCATCGCCGTCCGACATCTGTGCACGAAGAACATGTGACCCCGACACAATTGTATCAGAAACTGTAGGTAAATTTGCCCTGACGAGTGGACCCGCGATCCTCTTCGTCACATTCTGGGCCTGCAACCCAGATCCGGAGACATGATCCTGAAACTTATCGAGAAATCTAGCTGCACTATCGTCACATCCACGTACAGCGGCAAAGAGCATCGTCCCAAGGATCCCGTTTGAAGTGGTAATTGCTGAGTTCGACTTGTCCTGGCGCTTGGCAACCTCGTGATAGTAGAGGCCGGCGCCCACAGCGTCTTCAAGACCTTCGATCATGTTCTGAGCCTGAAGCATTAAGGCTGGAAACGTGACGGTCCAAATGCCGCTCATGGCAGGCCCCTCATCCTCAGTGAAAATTCGATCGACAAGAATTTTGGTGGCCATTCCTGCGGCCACGAGAGCGTTGATTTTCTGACGATACTCCGCCTTGAGGCGACATCCTGCTTCATCGATGACCAGGATGTAATGGCACTGTGTCACCCCCTGTTCGGCGAAAGCAGCTGCGATTTCACAGACGGCTCGACCGGACACAACGGTATCGATGAATATAAAGCGACCCGAACCGCCACCCTCAATATTCGTTGAGCCCATTGCCAGCGCTCCCGATAATGAGCGGAGAAAAAGGTGAAACTGCAGGGCCGGATCATGTGCATCACGTCTTATCATCGCAGCGACGACGCGTGACCAATATCGCCTGATGACTAATGACGAGATCGGAAAATCGTCCGCGATGTCGGCTGTAAACGGGACGTAGAGTTCCTCTATCGGTTTTATACGCGGCGCGGCCGGGTCAAAGTCAGCATATTTCTCGTCGCGCAATGCGTGAGCGTAGCTCCGGGCGCCATCGACAAAGGGGCTTGCGCCTCGCGACGGAATAACCAAAAGATCATATCCGCTTGTCCGCAGACGTTCGATACAAGCATGGGCATCTGCGCACGCCTGCGCATAGGAGCGAACCATCTCTATCGTTATGGAGCGAACGTCCATCCAACTCATCCTTCTTAGCGAAATTCATGAGCTCTGCTTCTATCTGCTTCCGGAGCGGCCTGTCTGCGACGGAATGAAAAATATGACCTACAAAATCCCCCACGCCCGAAACCGCCCCCTGCCGGTCATTTCGCGCAAGTTTAGCTCTTCGACGAGACGAAGGGCAGCGCGGGGTGTAATGTCGAGTTCCGCAGCAATCATGCCAGCCGAAACCAGTGGCCGCGCAAGCACCAGCTCAATCAGCCCCGGCAGATTGGAAGACGCGCGCCGTCCCGTCAGCCACCGTTCCAACATCTGCCGCGCCAGCAACAGCCGGTCATGCTCCTTGAAACCGAGCTCGATACCGGCGATCAGCCCGTCGAGACTGGCGATGAGCCGGGTTTCGAAATTGCGATGCCGCCGCCGTTCGACGCGGATGGTTTTCAGTCCGGCATTGAAGGCTAAAAGATGCGCGTGGGTGGTCAGCCCTTCGCACCGAAGCAGGGAGGCAGCCAACAAACGGCCCAGCCACGGCGCGCGCTGCAAGACTGCGAGTTTGTTCCAGGCATCGAGTGCCAGGATGGCCTGCAACACCGGCGGCAGCTCGCTGATCGAACGCAACACGGATCGCCATTCGTTGAGGCGTTCCTCCTCATCCCAATCGGGATCGTGGATCAGCGGGTCTGTCTCCGGCTTTGGCAACCGCTGTGGCTGCTTCACCCTTGCCAGTACGTCGTCGGATCGTGCCAGCACCGCGTCAATGGCGTCGAAATCGATGCCGGGCAGGTCGAGCCCGTCATCCAGACGATGTTTTCTCCCCTCCCCGTCCTGCCGGTCGCCCGCCGCATCTTGCACCGCAGCACCTTCGTGGCATGCGACGATGCCGCCATCCCCAAAAGATGCTGCAGGCTCTGCCTGCCGCAGACGGCGCAAACCGTTTGGGCTCAGCGCCCAGTCGGGTGACTGCGCGACAATGCGCCGTCGGGTCTGCAACACATCGCGGGCAATGGTCAGCGCGTGACTGGGCGAACGGATATCGCGCGCCGCGTCATGCAGGATAAGATCCTCCATTTCGACCAGTTCACCATCGAGCCACAGCGAGGCGCAGGCATCGGCAAAATGCAACCGTTCGATCAGTCCCGTGCCGGCAGGGGAACAGGCAAGCCGCTCGTCGAGCCGCGCCAAAGCGTCACTGGCCCGCGCCAGCGGCGATAACAGGGTCTTCAGGGGCAATTGGTCGAGATCGTAATGCATTGAATTTATAGTAAACGAAGTATTAAACGGAATCCAGTGCATAGTTAGTGTCCGGCACTGGTGATGCTCTTGGGTTAGATGAATCACCTCCGATAAGTACAGGTTATCGGCGCTTAGCCATCTATGCTGAGAATATTGCCATCTTGACCACCAACTGCTATATTGCGGTATATTGAATGAGGAAAAGGCGATGTCCGAACCACAACTGTCCGTGCGCAGCTCCAAGGCACGCGATCTGGCCCATTCTCTGGCCAAACGCACCGGCCAGCCGATCAACAAGCTCGTTGAGCGGGCGCTCGAGCGCTATGATCAGGAACTGCGCCAACAGCAGGCGCTCACCCCTATGGACGCACTTTTGGATCTATTGGCAGAAGGACGGCGCACGGTGCCAGAAGGCACGACCTCTGCACATGACGATCTTTATGATGAACACGGACTGCCGCGATGATCGCTATCGATACGTCCGTTATCCTGGCGATGGCCTTGCGCGAACCGGAGGCTGAACAGTTCCAGCGGCTGGTACGTCGCGATGCGGTCATAATCGGCTGGCCGACGCTTCTGGAACTGCGAATGGTTCTCACCGGTAAAGGCTTTTCGAACGCCACCGCCATTGTCGACCAACTCGCTGAATTGCCAAACGTCACAGCCATTGCCTTCGATCAGGCGCATTATCGCTCGGCAGAGCGAGCATTTGAACGGTTCGGCAAAGGCCGCCATCCCGCCGGTCTGAACATGGGGGACTGTTTTTCCTACGCTGTTGCATCAATTGCCAGGGCACCGATCTTGTTCAAGGGTCATGACTTCGGACAAACCGACCTCAAACTTCACCCAGAATCGTCGACGGCATAATGATGGCCGCGGATAAACCGATCGAATGGCGTGCCCAACAATTGGATACGATTGCCGCCGTTTTGCCGATGAACCGGCGCGACAGGCTGGCAGGGATATTGACGGATGACGATGTTGAGACACTGCGCCATCTGGTCAATGAAGGCATGGGCGAAAACACGCTGCGCGCGCTGACCTCGGATCTGGCCTATCTCGAAGCCTGGTCGATGGCCGCAACCGGTAGCCCCCTCCCCTTCCCGGCGCCCGAAGCCCTGCTCCTGAAATTCGTCGCCCACCATTTATGGCGACCGCAGCAACGCGAGATCGAACCCGATCACGGCATGCCAGCCAGCGTGGAAGCAGACTTGCGTCGACAAGGCTTTCTGCGTGTATCCGGGCCGCATGCACCGGCAACCGTGCGCCGGCGTCTGGCCAACTGGTCGACGCTGACCCGCTGGCGGGGTCTGGAAGGATCGTTTTCATCGCCTTCCGTCAAATCGGCAATCCGGCTTGCGGTGCGCGCCCTGAACCGGCCGCGCGGCCGCAAGAGTGCCAATGCCATTACCGGCGATATTCTGGACAAGCTGCTGGCAACCTGTTCCGGCGAGGATCTCACCGCTTTGCGAGATCGGGCTATCCTGATGGTAGCCTTTGCCTCAGGCGGGCGCAGGCGCAGCGAAGTCGCTGGCCTGCGCGTGGAACAGCTGGTCAAACAGGCCCCGGTCACCGATGAGGATGGTCCTCCCCTCCCCTCGCTCGGCATCCATCTTGGTCGCACCAAAACCAGTGGTACCCATCACGATGAAACCGTCTATCTGACCGGCCGACCCGTCGAAGCCCTGACCCGCTGGCTGGAAGCAGCCAGGATCGACAAGGGCAGCCTGTTTCGAAAAGTCGATCGCTGGGGCAATGTGTCCGCGCGAGCGCTCGAACCTAGCGCCGTCAACCGGATCGTCAAACAGCGCGCGCAAATGGCAGGGCTGGATGCCACAGAGTTCTCCGCCCACGGTCTTCGCTCCGGCTATCTCACCGAAGCCGCCAATCGTGGCATTCCGCTGCCTGAAGCCATGGAACAATCACGTCATCGCTCCGTGCAACAAGCATCCGACTATTACAACAATGCCAAACGGCGCAGCGGACGGGCGTCACGGCTGCTATGATGTCCGATGCTTAATCAATGATCGACCTTGAGGAGCGCGATGGCCAGCGACTGCTGCGTTAAGACCGTTGGACAGGAATTCATCATACCACGAGATCATATGACCAATATTCTCATTTGCAGGGTGGGAAGCATCTGCAACAATCAACTCAGCGCTGATATGAGCCATGGAAACTACAGAACGGGCGGTCTCCGGCACGTAATGCAATTCTTCCCCGGCTTCATGGCGCGCGCGTATGATTTGATATCAAATATTTTCCGGAGAAGTCGACGTACTCGCAAACATCAATTGCCGCATTCATCATGCTCCTTATCAGATTCCAATTCCTACGCATGCAGACTCCGTCGATATTGAGCAATGTTATGCTGATCGTATGGTCGAATGGCTTCAAAGCAACGCTATAACAACAATCATTCCTTTCGCCTGCCTCCAATTATTGCGGACGATCTGCATGTCTGAATAGTGTTGGAAGCGGTCGTTGCGATGGTCACCATAGAAGGGCTGCATTGCCGACGAAGCGGACGTTGAACGGACCTGTAAGTTGGTGCTACGGTCGCGCAGGGATTTCGTTACAATAACCAAATCTTCTGAGGAGAATGGGCAGCATGATAGGCTACGTAACCGTTGGCGCTGACGATATCGCTCGCGCGAGAAGGTTTTACTCTGCGTTCCTGCCAGCGCTTGATTACGAGCTGACTGAGGGGACCGAAGGCCTGAGCTACGTGCTACCCGAACAGCCGGGCCCGTCAGCCGCTCTGCCGGATTTCTACGTCAAGCCTCCCTTCAACGGGCGCCTGGCTTCAGCTGGCAACGGTACAATGATCGCATTCCAGGCTCGCAGTCAAAAACAGGTTCGTGACCTTCACGCCGCCGCGCTTGCCGCAGGGGGCGTTGACGAGGGCCAACCGGGCTTCCGTAACTCATACGGTCCTAAATTTTATGTCGGTTACCTACGCGACCCTCAGGGCAATAAGATCGCCCTGTTTTCCAACGATCCAAACGAACCCGGGAGAGACGATTAGCGCGAGTACCTCGGGCGACATAGGTCATTTTCGTCCGGCTTGTAAAAGGTCCGCAATAAGGCCCAACCTGTCATTGCAAGATTGATTTGCGTATGTCTGCAACGGGGGTGGAAAGCTGACTGGCCGCTTTGCGATCGAAAAAGGAGAATCGTACGAACGTGGCAACACTCAGCCGGATGCTCAATTTGCGATCAAACGAGGTCGGGCTGTGAATCTGGAATGTCCAAGTTATCCGCGCCCTGCTCTCCAATATTGCCATCGGTAGCTTCCCACCAATCGCCTAACGCATCGATGAGCGGCACCAGTCGCTCTCCGGCAGTTGTCAGGTCGTACTCGACGCGAAGTGGATAGCCCCCGAATTCGGTACGGCGTACAATACCAGCATCCTCGAGCTTCCGCAGTTCGAGCGTCAACATCCTGTGAGAGATTGTCGGATTGTCCCGGCGAAGATCACTGAACCGCTTCGTACCTTCCTGCAGATAATAGATCAGCAACGTCGGCCAACGACCGCTGAGAATCAGCATGACCTCTTCGATAGGGCAGCGGGAAATAACGTCTTTCATCAGCAACTCATGGTAACAAAAAAGTGCGTAATTTACTTGGCGAAGCCGCCTGCTAAGGTTCGGCTTTGCTGCGCAGCGTGATCAGAAGAAATCATGGAGAACAAGAACATGGAACCCATACTCTTATACGGCTTTCCGGCGGGAAGCTCTATGGGACTCGTCGCCGCTCTCGAATGGATGGGCAGGCCCTATAAGCTCTGCCGCGTCGACATGCTCGGCGAGATGCGTGATCCATCCTACAAGCGGATCAATCCGCGCGTTGAGACACCCGCGTTGGTAGCAGATCAAGGTGACGTACTCACCGAAACCATGGCTATCGCTGCGTGGCTGGAGGCCCGAGACACCGAGCGGCGCATTAGCTTCGATCCACTGTCGCACGAAGCCGACCGGATGCATCAGTTGATGGCGTTCATCAACACCGGATTCACCGGAGTGTTTGGCCCCCTTTGGACTGCGATGGAAATGCAGCCCCCCAACCCGGCGATGCAATCGGCCTTGAAAGAATGGGGCAGCGAAGGCGTCATCGAACGCCACGACCGGCTTGAGGAGATGATTGCAGACTCTCGATTTCTGATCGCCGATAATCCGACACTAGCTGACGGCATTCTGATCGGGGTCGCCCGTTGGCTCGACTTCCATCAAGTGGCCGACAAGGCGCGCTGGCCAAAACTTGCTGCCCTTAGAGGACGCATCGAAGCCGATCCGGCCGTCGTTTATGCGACATCGCTGGAGAACGGTGAGATATCACCAGGCAATGGAGCTTGCCGAGGCCATGTCGATTTGACGGAAGTTATCGACCAGTTCGGCTTCAAATAGCCCCAAGACGCGCGGCCTACGATCATCTACGCAGGGACGCGGAAGAGCAACGTTTGAATTGGTTTCCAAAAAGACAGCTGGCTTGTCGCGAATATCAGGAGTTCCGCGTGAAAAACTCGTGTTCAAGCAGCCCCATCATTACGTCGTCGTGCCAGGTACCATTTACAAACGCCGCCTCTCGTTCCCTGCCTTCAATGACGAATCCGCATTTTTTATAAGCTCGGATTGCACGTTGATTGTAAGCAAGCACCCGGATTCCTATTCGATGAAGCTGCAAGTCAGCAAAGGCGTGTCGCAGAAGCAATAAAATAGCTTCGCTGCCCAAGCCTTTGCCCAGCAATTGCGGATCGAGAATTCCAACCGCCATCGACGCACGCCGGTCGTGTAAATCAACATTATCCAGCCTGATTTCGCCGATCAGTCTGCCGTGAATCTCGATCACCCAGGCATGCGGATGATCGATGAGCCTCTGGACCCATCGCGTCGCACCGTCTCTTGTCAACGGAAGTTGGAGGCCCCGACTCACTCCAAACATCTCTATTATTTCTGCGTGATTACCCAGGGAAAGGCGAGCTTCCACATCCTCAACGGACGCTTGCCGGAGCCGAAGGTTTCTTCCTTCCAATATTGCCGTCATAGCTTCCTCCATACGTTCTGCAAGAATTTCCAATCAAGCGACAAATCTGCATCGGTTTATGTGACTAATACTCCTCACGGCACCGGTCATGAGCAAGGTCCGCGTTCCAGAGAGCTGAAGATGGCCACGAACGGCCGAGATCAACATCGAGAATGGTCGCTCCACCGATGGAGCCTACGTCCCCGCCGTGCCGACCAAGTGTGGTGCCGATCCGCGCAGTGGCAGCCGATCTTGACTATACAACAATGCCAGTCGGCACAGTTTTTCAAGGCTGCTTTGAAGTCAGGCAATCTGGTTCATTTGTCTAAAGCTTCTCCCATGCGCTAGTATCTGGATACCTGTTGCAACAGACTTTTATCCGGAGGATGCCACGCCAAACGTTATCGATAGCCGTCTCGTCAACGCTTTCCTTGATAATGCAAGCTTGTCGGAAACCGATCTTTTGCCGGATACAATCTCTGGTCAGATTGATGAGCGTCGTCGTAGGCAAGGTGGATTGTGGGTAGGGGGCAAGTGCGAACTGACAGCCGCCACTCTGAGTTTCCGCCCAAACGACATGAACCGGGCATTGCATGCTCATCCTGACGAATTGAGTGTTAAAATACATTTGGAGGACATCGTCGGGATTTCAGTTCACCGCAGACTGATTACAGACGCCATAACCGTCAAATTTGCTACCGGAGTACTGAAAATCCGATGCTTTAGGGCCAAATCCTTTACTGCGGCAATCGAGGCTGCGCGACTGGCCATGCATGAACAGGCCGTCAAAACGGAGCAGGGACAGCCCAATCGATAGAGACACGATCAGGAAGACCAGACCGGAAGGGTGCTCACAACAGTGACCCCTTCCCTTGTTGACAAAAGAAAAGCCGTTGAGTTTCTGAAACACCCCCCAACGCGGAGATGGCATTCATCAGGGTGCGGCCAAAACGCAGGCCCTTACCTATGCTCTCGAAGCAATAATCGAAGAAAGCCTTCTTGAGGATTTCAGGTACAGGGAAAGTATGGCAAGAGGAGCGGTGGTCTTTTCGTTGGCGAGTAGAAAACCGACGGACGCCATGGCATTGTCGCGGCTATGACAGATGAACCCAATTTGCACTTTAGCGGCTTTTCGCTTTGGATAGATGGACGCCAGTTCCCGGATGTGTTGGACTTCTGGGATGGGAATTGGCTGATGGTTCGCGCGCGCATGGAGGCTAACGGCGCACATGTCGAATGTGCAGGGCCAATCCTGATGACTACGGACATCAGGAAATTCCGCGGTCAACTAGATGTATTGGCGACCTCTTTGGCAGGCGAAGCCACACTCAAGGGCTTGGAACCGGAAATCAATGTCGTTCTGACAATGCAGAAGTTGGGTCATGTTGAAGCGGTGATTGAAATTACTGCTGATCACATCAATCAATATCATCGTTTCATCGTGGAGGGAGACCAGTCCTACCTGCCCGGACTTATCCGTTCATGCGATGCCATTCTCTGCAAGTTTCCTGTCATCGGAAAGGAGAGTGTCTGATCGAAAGACAACCAGCCAGTTTAGCTATTACGAACTAAAACGGCCGGGTTGAGGTGGGAAACGGTCAGTCGGCTTGCAGGCAGGGAGGGTAGAAGCGGCAAGTAGTGCCGCAAAAATCTGCCGTGCAAGTCGGACTTTCACGTCCGACTATCGCGACAGAGGTTCCCGTGAGAATTCAAAGTTAGCGCGTCCCGATGCAAAGTTCAGGATTTCCGAGACAAGTTAGCCGCATACCGCACGGAGTTCGGCGATCATGCCGGTGAGAAATCCATCAGATGGCAGGATCAAACAACTAATTTTGCGGCGAACGGAGGAGGCAGAACTCTTCGCCCCGGAAGCGAAGTGCAACATAGCTGCATTGGTTCATATGATCGATCAAACAGGCTTGCTCCGGCGTTGCCATTTCTTCCATCGTGCAGCGCTCTTGCGCACATACCTTACTATAAATCTGACCGGTGGGAACATACGCCACGAAAAGCGAGGTCTTCGGTCCTTTCGGGTTGAGGGTTTCATATGCGGCTGTTAACCTCTCGAAAGCCGCAACATCTTCCCCCACAGGGTCACGGTCGATCCCCATCTCGCCAACCTCACCGACCATTTTCATGTAGCGCAGATGTTCTGATTGAGAACAAACTAGTCGATCAGCCTTTGCGGGGATCGAATACGCCAAAATAATGGCACTGAGGATAACCGCCAACTTCCGTATCATTTCGCGTTTCGTCTGTGCTTGAGGGCCGTATAAAGTTTTTGGTTTTGCTGTCAATTTCCTGTCTCTCTTGACGAGTCAACCTAAAAAAACTGCGCCAACTCCAGCCATCCTAGTGTCCATTGCAAGGAAACTCATTCATAACGACAAGGGTCGCAATGAGGTCCAAAAGCCGACAGTGTCGAACGCACAAGAGAGCGATAGGAATTTGGCGCAAAGCTGCCGACCATTTCGGCAACAAAGCACAAAAATAAGGCTACATCTAGAGCGCGTTGCGACACCAACGAATGGAACAAATATTATGGCCACTTTTATTCTGATACCCGGGGGATGGCAGGGCGGGTGGGTCTACCGGAACTTAGCAGACATATTGACAAGGCACGGGCACAACGTCGTGCCGGTAACGCTTTCGGGACTGGGCAATGTTCCTGCTCCCATGACCAACCTTGAAAGCCACATAGGTGAAGTCGCCGAATTCGTGCAGTCGCAAACCTGCGATGACCTAGTTCTTGTCGGGCAATCCTATGGCGGGATGGTCGTGAGCGGCGTCGCAGACATCAATCCGACGCCAATTCGGGCCCTGGTCTACGTCGATGCCTACGTACCCGATTCAGGAGACTCTGTGTGGTCGCTGACAACACCCCGTTTTCGGGACATGTTTGTCGCAGGTGCAGCGGCTGACGGGTTGAATTGCGCGCCACCACCCAGTCTCGACTCGAGATGCCGCCCACATCCGATCGGAACGTTTCTCCAATCAATTAAACTCACTGGACGCTGGCGAGATGTTCCGCGCAAGACATTCGTAGGCGCACATGGCTGGGAAGGAAGTCCTTTCCTTGAGCTTTATCGACGCCTGAACCACCAGCCGGACTGGACAACCTTTTCGCTCAATTGCGGACACAACGTAGCACGCCTGGAGCCGAAGGCCTTAAGTCGAATATTGTTGGAACAGAATTGATCGGCAAACCACCGCAGGTCATCTGAGATGTCTCGGGATGACTGAGGCCCGCCACACCTAGTCTACCCGTCCACATCGACCCCAGCATGCTTCGAAGCGACTGCTGTCGTTGACTATCCGTCAGTTATTGAGTTTACGGCCGTAAACTTATGGGGCTAGGACTTGCGTTAACCTTTCGTTAACTTAAAACTCCTTGCAGAACCCTGAGAATCGGAGCTAAATGCGATAAATTGCTTTTCACGCGACTAAAATCGCACTTTCGGGTTTCGCTCTATGAATATCGCATTTGATGCCGACAAACCACTGTCAGACTTCGATCAACTTATCCTGAAGCAGGGATCAGCATTGTCGGGCCGACTGGAAAAGCATCGCCTAGAGAACTTCCCGCCGGACGCGGTAAAGTCGCTTCGCGCATTCCAGCTTGCTGAAGCGGCAGAGTATATAGGTGTTAGCCAAGGACATCTTAAGAACCTGTCGCTCAATGGCAAGGGGCCACAGCCAGCCGTTACCGCTACTGGCCGCCGTTCTTACACGGCAGAACAGATGCTGGAAATGCGTCAGTATCTCGATGCCAATGGCCGCTCCGATTCACGTATGTATGTTCCTCACCGTAAGAATGACGAGCATTTGCAAATTATCGGTGTCGTAAACTTTAAGGGCGGCTCAGGTAAGACTACGACTACGGCTCATCTCGCACAGCACTTGGCACTGACAGGGCATCGTGTCCTCGCCATTGATCTCGATCCTCAAGCATCTCTGACAGCGCTTCATGGCATTCAGCCAGAACTCGATCATTTGCCCTCGCTCTACGAAGCTATCCGCTACGATGATGATAGAAAGCCTCTCAGTGCACTTATCAAGAAAACGAATTTTCCCGGTCTCGATATAGTGCCTGCTAATCTTGATCTGCAGGAATTCGAATACGATACGCCGTTGATCCTGAGCGAGAAGGGCACCCGAGACATGGGGCGCACATTCTTCACCCGCCTTGACGCTGCTCTGTCTGAAGTCGAAGATCAATACGATGTGGTCGTTCTCGACTGCCCTCCGCAACTTGGGTATCTGACGCTTACCGCATTGTCTTCTGCGACTGCTGTTCTCGTTACAGTGCACCCTCAGATGCTCGACGTTATGTCGATGTGCCAATTTCTGCTCATGCTTGGCGAAATCTTGGACCCGATTAAGCGTGGCGGCGGCAACATGTATCTGGATTGGATGCGATATCTTGTTACTAGATACGAACCAGGTGATATTCCGCAAAATCAAATGGTTCACTTCATGCGGTCATTGTTTGGCGGCTTCGTTCTCAAAAATGAAATGCTAAAGTCAACCGCGATTTCGGATGCAGGCATCACAAAGCAAACGCTATACGAGGTCGAGCGCTCACAGCTTACGCGTTCAACATATGACCGCGCTATGGAAAGCTTACACGGTGTCAACGGTGAGGTCGTTAACCTCGTCCACAAAGCATGGGGTAGGGTAGTCTGATGGCACGTAAAGGCATCATGTCTGGATTGATGGACGATACCAAGGATGTAAAGTTTACTGCCGTAAACGCTGAATCGAAAACACCTACACCCACAGCCGCAATAGAGACATCAGGTCGCCGTGGCGCTTTTGGGATGATGTCACGGGCTGCCGATGAAATGGCTTCTAAGGTCGCCGCGGCTGAAGAAATCGAGAAACGGCTTCAAAACGGCACCCACATAATTGAGCTAGATCCGAATGAGCTGGAGACTTCTTTTGTCGTTGATCGCTTAGAAGATGATGACGATACAAGCCTTCAAGAACTTATTACAGCAATCCGTGAACGTGGACAGGACACGCCTATACTGGTGCGCCCCAATCCAACCGTTGAAGGCAAATACCAGATTGTTTTTGGTCATCGCAGAGCGAAAGCTGCAAAGGCTTTAAATATCAGAGTCAAAGCTACTGTGAAGCCACTCTCTGATCGCGAACATGCTATTGCGCAAGGTCAGGAAAACACTGCTCGTGCTGATCTTAGTTTCATTGAACGGGCACTATTCGCCAAAAAGCTCGCGGAGCAGTTCGACAACGAAACGGTGATGTCTGCACTAGCTGTCAATAAGACAGTTCTCTCAAAGATGCAGTCAGTGACCAACTACGTCCCGTCTGATCTCATTCTGAAAATTGGGCCATCTAAAGGTATTGGTCGAGATCGATGGTATGATCTTTCGGTCGCATTTAAAGATGGTATTGCAACCGACATTAACTCGATGACGGACCAGGACAAGTTCTATTCAGCGTCATCTGATAATCGCTTTTTGATGGTTCTCGATACCATCAAGTCAGCCACGCATCCTGTCACTGCGCAGGATGCGAATGTTGGTAAGAAACAGCAGCCAGCAAAGTTCTGGAGATCCAAGGACAATTCAGTTGCCTTTTCCTTGAATCGGAAACCAAAGAAAGTCGATATCTCTCTGAAGAGCTATGATGCAGGATCCTTTGGTGAATGGCTATCAACTCGTCTGGAAGGCCTCTATGAGGAATTCAGATCATCTAAATTAGATAGTGGAGAGTAATCCGCAAAAGAAAAAGCCCCCACAAACGTCAGTCTGCGAAGGCCATTTCGTTTTTCTGTAGCAAGATACGAATCGCATTTCTCAGAATCAGTGTCAAGAGTCATTGGCGTCATTTCGGCGGGTGATTTTCTTTTGCCTTTAGAAAGGTGAGAGGGAATGCAAATTCTGGGAACTGTTACGTCCGCATTTTGTGGGCGAAGGACTTATTTTGCCCAAAAATCTGAACAGCAGAACAAGCAGGGCAAGGGGGTAAACCGATGGGTGATCTACAAACAGCTCTGTGTGGCCAAGTCAGCAATCGATCTCAATGATCGCTGCCTTGCCGTACTCAGTTCGCTTTTGTCTTTTCTCCCTGACGATGACATGAGTGAGAAAAACAACCTCGTCGTTTTTCCATCCAATCGACAACTCTCGCTGCGTGCCCATGGCATGCCTGAATCTACGCTGCGCCGTCATCTGGCTTCACTTGTTGAGGCGGGGATCATTGCGAGGAAAGATAGCCCGACCCGCAAGCGTTATGCACATAAGGACAGGGAAGGGAGTGTTGAACTTGCATTTGGGTTTTCATTTGCACCATTGCTTGATCGCGCGTCAGAGTTTGCCGGTATCGCAGATAAAATCCTTAATGAACAAAAAGCCTTGAAGCGGCTTCGCGATGAAGTGTCCGTCATGCGAAGAGAGATCGCTTTGGCTTTTTCAGAAAACGCGGTTGCAGGCGCTGACTCTTCCGTGGGTCTTGAAGTGCTATTTGTTCGCTTTCGTGCTGTTGTGGATGCTATTCCTCGCCGGGCATCCCTCGATGAGGTGAAAATCATCAAGACCAAGCTGGAAGTCATTGGCGAAGAATTGGCTATCGCATTGAAAAATATGAAGGTTGTTCCAGAGTTGAGCGGCGGCGTCGCTCAATTTGAGCGGCAGCATAATGAATCCCTACCAGAATCCCTTTTTGAATCTCAGTATAGCCAAAAGATTGATTTGGTGGCGCCTTCTTCGAAACCGGTGGTTCCTTCGACCTTCGAAAGCAAGAGCAGCGCTCGGGTTTCACCTGCCATATCTCTCGACCAGGTGCTGCGGACATGTCCGGATATCCGCGAATATGGAACACACGGTATCAGTACATGGCGAGAGCTTCATGATGCTTCACGGATCGTTTCTGGCTTCCTTGGAATTAGCCAGTCAGCCTATCGTGACGCTGAAAGCTTCATGGGAGCAGAAGCGGCATCGGCAGCCATTGCCTGGATTCTGCAGAAACTGGCGACTATCAATTCACCTGGCGGTTATCTGCGATCCCTTACCCAAAAGGCAAGGGCAGGGGACTTTTCCATCGGCAGGCTCCTGTTTTCCGGGATGAGAAGCAATGGAAGCTTGGGATCGGCAGGATCGCAATGAAGCTATGACGCACAGGAGGCGATGGAATATAGACTTTTACCATCCCTTATCGGTTCACACCGACGAAACTAATGCAGGAGCCTTTTATCAGTTTCTGTTTTGTCGCATAGGGGAATGTGAACGAAAAACGCAACTCAAGCCAGTGTGAGCATTAGCTACAAGTTCTCCCGAGGAGAGAAGCACGGATCAAATCTCTTTTGCTACGTGCCTCTGATTGCGCAGAGAGAACTATCGTTGACGTTGGAACTTTTTTCGTTTGTTGTCCGAGTGTGGACAGTCGCTCTGCAGCATTAACCCTGTCTGCCTCTGAAACTCGCTCGGAGGGATTTCCGTCAGGGTCATGACGCATCGCGTCCGCCTTGCTGCAGCTGAGGTAATAGCGTTTCGAATGAACATAAGCGCCAATAGCGCGACGAAGGGCAGTGACACTAGCGTCAGGCTTGAGGAGAGGACAAACTTGCTGAAAAAACCCGATTGTGACTGGACGGATCGGATCACCAATCTCAGTCGGTAAAACGCCCAAAGACTGTACCAACAGACTCTTGATCGCCATGGACTTTCGAAGATCCTTTTCTGTAGCCACGGTCGCCTTCGAGACGTCTGTCGTTTTAATGTTCATTCCTTTATTACCCCAGGGTCTAGTGGTCCGCTGTCCATGGTTAGAATGTGGACAGAATTGGACACCGAAAAAATGCCTTGCCACCGTTCTGGGATCATAAACCTTTCAAAAGAATGGTAAACGTTTTCTTTGCTTCTATCTGTTGGATCTAACTCGCAAGTTAGTCCGATAATGCTGAAACGGGTCAGTTCTTGCCAGCACTAAAATGGCGGCAGTTAGCGAAACACAGGAATTGGCCCTTTGAGAAAGTGAGCACCGCAGAACAACCAACAGCGCTCGCGGATTGCCACGAAGGACCTCTATAGCCTCACAGTGGACTTACGTTCGTGGCCTTTGATTGGAAGATTTTGAGTTTGCAGTGCCAGTTTTTGAACTGGCTATGCAGCAACAAGACTTTTAACAGCTAATTCAGCCTCGTGTTCCCGCGCTTTAGCCAGCTCATAACGGGCCTGCATGCGCATCAGCGTTTCAGCTTTTACACCAAAGGCGTTTTCGAACCGGATCGCCATGTCTGCCGTTAGAGCATAACGGCCGTTGAGCAAACCACTGACGGCCTGTCGGCTCACGCCAAAAGCTTCGGCGAGATCGTTAATTCTAATTCCGTGAGCTTCTACGATTTCTGACTTGAGCCACTCACCGGCATGGATCGCGAAAGAAGAATGAATTTTAATTGCCATCAGTGATAATCCTCCAAGTCCAGATCGATGATTGCTCCGTCATCGTTTAACGCAAATGTCATGCGCCAGTTACGCGAAACTGTCATAGCAAAGGTTCCCACCCTATCGCCAACCAACTGGTGAAGGCCGTAATTTGGCGGAATTTCGAGTTCGTCGATCGAGCCAGCATCTATGATATAGTTCACCATTTTAAACAGCCGATCAATCAAATCGCCCGGCAAACCTTTAGGCTTTCCAGTTTCGATAAACTTTCTCAATGCCTTATGGCGAATATTCTCTATCTCCATGAATGGAAAGTAATGCTTTACATAAGTAATGTCAAGCGCCGCCTTACATCTGCGGCAAGAGTTTTCCGAAAAAGTCGGGTAAGGCGGTAGAAGTTAGTGATATTTAGCGTCAATTTGCGCAGCTGGCTTATGCCTACAGACATAGGATAAGATATGACCTTTGGAATAGAACTTATCCGGAGCGCAAATGATTAGCAGCAATCTCAAAAATTATTCCCCGCCGCGTATTGCGCCGTTTTATGTATTTGAAGCGACAATGTCACATTAACGCTTGAATTGACCAGAAAGCTGCAACCGCAAAGCAGAGCAACATCGGATATATGATCGAGCCATTCAATGCGAAGGAGAGTGAAGTGCGGCAGACAGCGTATTTTTTAACAGCTCTACTATTCATTGCACCACTTCAAACCGGTGTTGCTTTCGCGGAAGGATTCAAAACGTACGATCTTCGTGAAATCGAGAAAGAGGTCGCTCAAGCATTTGGAAATGACGTCAGGGTTTCCATCAAAGCCAAAACAATTAACGCGGATGATGTCCAAGGTCAGACGATCAAATTGCTGATTGATCGGCAAAATGCCGATGTGGGACACAGAGATCGATCCGATGCGGCGTATTTCCAGCAGTTGGAAGAAGCTTGCAATCAGCAGGGACTGCCTTGTGAGATCGATGAATTATCCCTTGGTTCGATAGTTGGAAGGATGACGACTATCCGCCTCACTGGCGGAAGAGTCGGCGTCAACATTACCTTCTTAAAAGACGGGGATCGTCTTACCATCCGGTCGGCTGCAAAGACAAAAGCTATCGCGCAAAAGAATGCAGAAATCGCCCTTGGTGTGGTAAGCGATAAACTTTAAGTGGCGCGAGGCTCGGATTGATACGAGATTACTGTTATTATAGTTGGCAAGAATTCTGAACGGTTAATTGCCTTCAGCAGACACATCGGCTGATGCATTTTCATCAATCAACCTGGATGGAGAAATTTCCAACGCCTTTGCGAGGAAATACAGATTGTCGAGACTGACGTTTCGGACACCGCGTTCGATCGCGGAAACATTTGTGCGATGCATTTCCGCTCGGTACGCCAATTCGTCCTGGCTCATTCCCAATACGGTGCGTTGCGCGCGGATATTGCGCGCTAACCGTTCACGTAAAGGGGAAGGGCGATCTCGTTTCACGAGATCCACAATGTTGAAATTCACTCTTTATGGCGACAGAGTTTATGGCTACATTTGCTTGACTTTGGTGATTTCCATCTTTGGATTGGTGGAAAGCAAAGCCCCAGATCTGTAAGAGAGTACGCGTAGTTGAGCGTTGCAGCATTTTCCACTTTTGAAAGGGAAGCCTACGCATGACTGAAACGTTTGAATTTCATCCTCAATTGAAGATTGAGAACACCGGTGACGGCATTCGTGCCCGGCTAAACAAAAAGCTGCCGGCTAACATTTTCCAGATCATTCATTTACTCACGCATTGGATCAATGAGACTGAGTTGAAGTGGGACTGTGCGTCTGACGATAAGGTTCAACCCGCGTCGGGACGTATGTTCTATGAAGACAGAATTTTTCGTGATGACACGATGTTCCGTTTTCGACGGGTCGGAAACGGAACATCATTCCGTAAGGAGTTGGTGCTTGCCCGTGTATTCGTTGCCGAAACAGAACAAGGAAAAGGATACTTTAGCCAGCTCTTGTGCAGGCTCGAGGAAATCGCACTGGAGATTGAAGCCGATTTATCGATTGAATGTGCTAGTCAACATCTATCCAGCATTCTCCTGCAAAAAGGTTATCTGCGGCAACCTCACAACGATCAAAGGCATATGCAGCTTGCGAACGCCCTTGAAGGGAACTGGTTTTGGCACAGGAACGATAGGGCGTTTCAACTTAAGCTGGTGACCGTGCCAATTGCTCTTATGAAGAAAATTGAACAGATGGGCTCTCATTGCGGAAAAGAAACAGATACTGTGATCCAACAGGAGTTAGGCAACGCATTTGCGCGAATTTCTTCGCGGCTGGACGCAGAAGTGAGGCCTATCAGTGAGCTCAGGCATGCTGAATTTGAAGAAAGCCTACAGAAAACGCAGGGTCGTTTGAAGCGACGGTAAATTGCAGTTCCATTGCATGGGCTGAGAGGATCAAAAACGTGCGAAATCTGACCATAACCGTGAATGATGATTGGAAGTCGGCTTTGCGAGAAGCCGCATCGGCGTCCAAGGCAGGTTTGGCGAACGGTACGTATCAAGGTGAAACGCTCAGTTTCGCAACCCCTCAGCTGCTGCTAACGCATTTTGGCGTAAGACAGTGGGCCATTGTTCATGCGCTGTTGCTGAACGGCTCACTGTCTGATCTTAAGCTAGCCACTTGCGACGACATCGACGGGGATACGGTTTCAGACGATGTTGAAGGTCTGGTTGAACTGGGTGTTGTTGAGCGAGATGACAACGGGTTCGTTTTCTGCCCGTTTGATCACATTCGAATAGATTTCATATTGGAACGATGACCGCTTTTTTTTGATAGCGATGCATAATTATTATTTCAATTTTGGCAGACTAGTTCGCGGAATTTGGTGATGGTTGGGAGTCAGTTTATAACTGGGCTCGATGCAGCAAGAGCGCTATTTCAGCCTGAACAGCAATTGGCTATTGACATGCTATAGCCTGCAAGCACTTTTCAAAAGATAGTCAGACATTTATCCGTCAGACATTTATCCGTCAGACATTTATCCGTCAGACATTTATCCGTCAGACATTTATCCGTCAGACATTTATCCGTCAGACATTTATCCGTCAGACATTTAGTTACATCGTTACGTGTTAGATGTTTACATGTTAGATGTACAATCCAACATTTTTGCAACACTTTCGGTTACTCAAACCAGCTTTCGCGTTGTGGGAGCTTTTCCTCGATTGCGGGGACTATCAGGCCCAACTGTTTGAGCTTTCGTAAGACGACGATCCAATGCGCCGTTCCAATTAACGCGCGGCGGCTCGGAATGGCTTTTCGTGCGTTTCCCGCCGCGTAATTGCACGCGACACCTCAATGGTCCGGTCAAATCAGCTCTAACGCTTGTCCGGTATTCGCGACCCGGAGCGGAGACAGATCGCGCAATTCAACAAGCGCTGTAGAGCTGTTGGAGCTGCGTTTAACGGATTGTCACACCGTTTAATCTTGGCCTTTTCAAACGTAATTTCGTCAAGGTGGGTGTCCGCTCGCTTCCTCTACAGCGCTTGTTGAATTGCGCGTTCCAGCTCGCGGACGAGCGATGCCGCCGGCATCGTAGTAGAATGCCGCGCAAAGCGCGGCATAAGTCTTTGCATGAATTGAAATTTTGGTTTACGAAGGGTGGTAAGAAATTATCTATTAAGCAGGAAATGTAACTTGTCAGTGTTACACATTACAAACCGTAACGGAACGCGGTTAAGCGATGCTCAGATCGCGGCAATCGTTGGCGATCATCGTGCGGGCATCTCTGTTTCAGCTATCGCCAAGAGGCTGAGCGTTTCCCGCATGACAGTTTACCGGCAGCTGGAACGTTCGCTTCCGTCAAAGGCTGCGCAGAGCAGCGATGTCCGGGTGTATTCCCGCTTATCTGCAGATGATTATTCTGCGCTCAGGTCACTGGCTTCGGACAGAGGTGAAAGCGTTGCAGCTTTATCGCGGCGCGTATTGCGACGCGCTGCTGGCTTCTTTGATGCCGATCGCGAGATAGCTGCGGCAGCTCTTGAGCTCTCGAATGAACTGAAGAAGATCGGTACCAATCTCAATCAAGTGGTTCATCAGATTAACCGGGAAGCAATTCTTCAGGGCAGGGGAGAACCCAGCTCGGAACATGTTGGTGCAATCCGCGACATGCAAAAGCTCATCATGAGCAAAGCGAGTTCTGTTGATCAACTGCTCGTACGTTCCGGGCGCCGACGCCTTACGACGGTTCAGGACTTGCTGGACAAGGACGAGCCTGCGTGAGTGCCATCCAGGGGATCAATCGCTACGAATATTTTAAAACGATCGGAGGTGGAGCTCAGTCTGGGGGGTGCTACCGCCGAAACGTTTTTCATTACATGGCCAATATTCGTTCGACCCCACAGGTTATGTTTAAAACGGTTAAGTCTGGTTTCGCCAGCGGCTTTATCGGCCTGTCTGCGCAGATGAATTATGTACTGGGAAAGGCCACCCGCATCATCGACCCTTCCGGTGAGGTCGATGGGCAGCGTGAACTGGATACGGCCTCAACAAAAGACATCGCGTCTCGTTGGGCTGATGGTTTCGAGAAAACCGCGAAAGATGGAAAGCACACGATGCACATGGTCGCGAGCTTTCCAGCTGGTACGAATATAGGTGCTGTGGAATATATCATTCGTGACACGTGCGAAGAGCTGATCTCTCAGGGGCGGGCTCGTTTTGAATACATCGCTGCAGTTCATAACGATACGAAAAACCCGCACGGTCATATTATCGTCAATCGGCGGAATGCTGAAGGAGAGTGGTTCTATCTCGCCCGGGATCATGAGTTCAATTATGATCGCTTCAAGGACAGTCTTGTACATCACGGCGCGAAGTATGGCATTGAACTGAATAATTCGTCGCGTTTGTCACGGGGTTTTTCAGCTTATGCCAAGGACAGCCGCAACACGGCAATGCGTGGAATTGAAGGAAAAATGTTAGACTGCGGTGAGGCGCCATTCAAAGGTCGAGAAAAGGGCTCGTTTAGCTTTTTTATCACGCTTGATACGAAATTCGGGGAGCGCACGGTATGGGGTGTCGGGCTCTCACCCGTTTTAGCGGCAAGCAGAGCCTCGCGTGGCGATACAATCCGGATCAAGCACGAGGGCAAACGCTCGGTGCAGGTTCCTACAGAATGCGGTCAAACCATTACGGTTCATCGTAATGATTGGCGGATCGGTTTTAACGGAAAAGAGTACGGTGATTTCGATCAAAGCTCGGAGACGGCGGGCTTTTCATCTGAAGACAGCTCTAAGCTGGGGCGCAGAGTGATCTTGTTGAGTGACGAGATTAGCAAATATGAGAACTTTGCTGAAAGCACGGGAGAAGGTTTCGCTTCGATGGCGGTAGCCCTTAGGGGCGCAGCAAGCGCGCTAAACCAAGGTAAAGACGTTTCGTGTTTCCGAGACTATGTAGATCCTGGACAGGTCGAAGTGCCGACAACTTCTGAAGCCATTCGTTCCGCCTTTGAGAGCTATACAGATACTGTATTTTCAATTGCTGCCAAGATCGAAGCCAAGATCGAAAAGCTGGCGCATGAGAAGGCTTCTGAACGGCCCTCCTTGGAAGAACGTTCATTTAAGCACTATGATCAACTTCACTGTATGGTGCAGGGGGTGGAAAACGGCTCTTTAAAAGAAGATTCCAGCGGTTCAATTTATTCTGACGCATATCGCCATAAGATTGCGAGCCGAACACCGGTTAAAATCCTTTCCACGCTCGCGGATAACGGGATTGATCAGGATGAGTTCAATGCTCGCATGAAGATTGAAACTCTACCTTTTGGCCTTGAGCAGCATTGGGTCTCACGTGATCGTCTTGCGATCGCCAAACACCATGGATTGGATCTCGAAACCCCGTCCGGTTCGGACGACGCTGACGAGAGGGCTGCAGAGTTGCAGGCATCACTCATTGAAGCATCGGACCGTCACGAGAAATGGATGGAAGATGCGACTGGCTTCTTGGAAAGTTTGGCATCGGTTGCTGGAAAGCCGTTGCCTGATGAGCTTAGCGACAAGATTGTCAAAGGTATGAATTTAATTCTCGGCGAAGATAGCATGGACGAGCTTCATCGAGCAAATAGCGGTGTTTTCGCGGATAGAGGATTTGCTATCGATGAATGGCAGGCGTTTGATGTTCTGGTCTCCTACAGCGAAGCGCTTCGTGTTCAAGGCTACGATACCGAGCCCTTTAACAAAGCGATCGATATTGAGGAACAACGGCTCCTCAAGAACGAAGAAATTGCTCGTCTAAAAGAGGAAGAAGCTCTCACTGAACAGGCACGTGCCGAGCGGTCGGAAGATGATGGGGAATCCTGGAGTCTTTGATTGGTAGTGCTTGAGCTCCGACAGCCCAAAACTGACTCCCAATAATTATAAGTTTCGACTGTCGCTGCGTTCACGAGCTATCAGTGCAAATCAAGACGATAGGCGGGCTATTCATAAGGACATCGAGATAAAATCCGCCATTTAATTTCTGATAGTGAAGCAGATACCTTTTTGTAACTTTTCCTGAACATGCTTTAGTCGAAAGCTAGAGCTCGATTATGTCCCGCTATTCTTTCGATGCAGTCGCCCGCTATATTCGGAAAAAACACCCCGGTTGCCCAGAGTCTGCTGTCGCGTTCTTTGCAAAGGGCAGCTAAGCAAACGATGGATATGAGTATCGCAAAATCCTCAAAGCTCTCAAAATGCTTCCAGACATGAGCGGTTAAGGAAATTCTTACGATAATTCGAAGGTAACGGTGCTTCTTATTCCAATGCTCAAACGCTCCTATCATGTATGTTTTTGCGGCGTACGTGCGATTTCCCACGAGCGACAGCGGCAATGCAGTGTGAAACGCATATGAAGGTTGCGAATCATCACGATGCCTTACAAAATAGTGAGCTAAATAGCGGGGGTTTTTATGAAATATATCGACATTGCTTTTATCATTCCTTTGAAAGAGGAGTTTGACCACCTTCTTACAGTTTTCAAGAAGCAACAAGAGTTTGTAGACGGAACTCAGTTTTGGGTGGAGCTTGATTTGGGCCATGGCCTAACAGGGGCCGCGATATTACAAGACGCTATGGGTAAAGCAGCAGCAACTCGGGCCACGGAGATGTTGCTTGGTCGGTATAACATCGGAATAATCGCTCTTATAGGTATTGCCGGTGGTCTCGCTCCTGACGTTGGAATAGGGGATGTTTGCTTCAGCGGTCCAGTTTACGACATTGTCGAAAACACGAAGGTTTCCGACGGGGGCAAAGGCAAAATTAAAATTGACTATAATACCATTCCGTACAAAACTGATACTCACCTGTCTTTTTCACTCAAGTATATTTCACTTTCCGATGACGTTAAGCCTCACTACGAGTCGTGGCAGACAAACCAATACTATAGAGCAGCAGAACTGATCTCTGGGGAGTTTATTGGGAGAGGAAACAAGAACGAAAAAATTGGCATTCCGCAACTGCACGAAGGGTCGATTGTATGTGGCTCAGTCTCAAAGAGCGATCTTTATAAGAGCAATGTTTCGACGCTTGATCGCAAGCTACTTGCAATTGAAACCGAGGCAGGAGGGGTATTTGCATCAGCCGAACGCAAATCTGTTCCAGCTGTAGTTATACGAGGTATCAGCGATTATGCTGATAAGAATAAGAACAAGCTAGAAGAGCAAACAAGTAACAAGGCACGGCAAATCGCGATTGATAACGTGATGTGTTTCGTAAAAGTTCAGTTCGAAAATTCGCAATTTATACGCTTCCTGACCAATCGTCGGGATGCGCATAATGGCGTCATCAAGGCCAATGATGATGCGCTGGCGCGAATGCAATTAGTTCCTGCAGCATTGGACAGCGTGCGAGATGAAGTTCACGAGCAATTGACCCAGCTTTCACCGGAGTATCAGGGAAAGTCGAGGGGGTATAGACTTCCCTTGCCAAGGGTTAAGTATGCGGCTTCGAATGCGACCGTCAATCCAAAGTTAAAAAACTTCGATCCGGTAAATATACTGGAGGCCGTCACTAAGCATCCGGTGTTATTTTTGACGACTCCAAAGTCATATCCGGACAACAGTTTGCCATGGATTATCGCAGCCGAATTAAGTCTTATCGAGATAGAGAAGAAGCAAGTTGTTCCGATCGTAATAGACGGTGGTCAGATTAAACCTCCTACTGGCTCGCTTGCGAAGCAAGCGAGCGCAGATATTAATGCCCTGATAAGTGACCAGAATTCGACTTTAACATTTGTCATATATAATTTCGATGCTGGTTCCCGTACCCGAGCAGAGTTTCTTCGCTCGCAGATGGAGCAGTACCCAACTGCGCACTTCATTATACTGAATAAGCAGGGCGCTAATCTGACGGATAGCACTCCTCTACTAATCGGAGCGGCTGCTGAAAAATTTGAACTTTGTCCCATTTCATTCTCAGAGTTATCTGCCTTCTTCAAGCGCGCCTTCAATTTGGAGGATCAGCAAGCAGGCGTCTTGACGCTTCGACTACAAGATATGTTTAAGAAATTCGACCTTAATGCACATCCTAGTTACTTTGCAGCGCTCGGAAATGACGTGCTTACTAGCCTACTTAAAGCAAACAGACGTTCGGAGCTGTTACAACTCGCGGTTGGTGGCTTCCTTAGTTTTGTTGTGGCGGGTGACAAGGATGACGTTGTTCTGAGTCGAACAACAAGGGAAACATTTCTAAAAAAATTCGTCTATCATAGCGAATTCCTAAAAGAGCGATTTGATAATACCTCCTTAATAGAGTTTGTTAATAAATTTGCAGAAGAGAAAGATTTTGAGATAGACAGTATTCTTTTTATTGGCTCGTTTCAAGAAAAAGGCATTCTTCATTTCGATGAAGAGGGATATGCAAGGATTTCACTACCATTCATCGAGTCTTATCTGCTAGCGCAAGATCTTGCTGATAAGCCAGATGATGCAATTATATATTTTGACGTCGATAGTGATGACTTCGATTACCCCACGTTTGATATCTACTGCGAATTGAATGTGAGCGTTCAGATCGCGGATAGCATCATGGAAAGGATGCATGACAGTTTCGTCCGTGAGCGCTCGCTGAATGAAGAAGAGAATATCCTCCTTTCGAATTCAATTAGACCTGCGTCCATTGATAATCCCAAGCGTATTAAAGCCCTTCAGGATCAATTGGAGAAAGCAGTCGCGGACGTGGTTGGAAATCGACCTAATAGTGCCGAGAAACAGAGAATTTTAGATGTAGCTGAAAAGATCGAAAGCGAAGCACGACAAGTCAAGCAGACCCGAGACGTTGAATCAGATAGTGACGTAACATCCAACAGTTCAAATTTGAGACAGCTGTTTAGGATTTGGAGTGTCGCTATCGTTCTGTTAGGCGCCGGCTCTGAGAAACTTGATAGAGACCCAAAACGCAAATTGTCTCGCCAAATTGTGGAAGTAGGCAGTCTGTTAATTGACAGAATGTTGCGAACTTTCCCGCGAAAGGCATTTGATCAGCTTAAGCTTGACATGCAGGCCGACGAGAGTATCCGCTCTTTGTTTGATATTCCGGCGAACGATCCTGTGCCTGAGAAGCATAGAGTTCTAATTGATGCCGTCATCGATGCGTATGAGTTCTCGCTGTTGGGATATCCAATGCGCATAGTTCTGGAGCAACTTGGAAATTTAGCAAGCCAACCGGTGTTGCGATCCAGTGTGTCCAGTGTTGAATCCGAAGATGCTATGGAACATTTGATTGCGCGGATCTGGGCTGCGGAAATTGATGCTAGTCGCGAGAAGAATTCACTTATAAAAGCCGTCACTGCTTTGCCGAACGTGCCCTTTTTACGTGTATCTCTTTCGAGCTACTTCATTGTGCGGGTCTTTTGGAACCATTGGCTGCCCGAGAATCGACTTGCTTTGCTTGATGCAGCGGAGGCGGCCTTGAAACCTCTCCATCGAACTATCGATAGGGGGGAAATCCAACGTATGATTGCTAAAGCTTCGTCGGAAGACGCTTAGAAACTTTCTTAATTGTGCGGGCGGGTAGAACGGAAATGAGCGAAACAGCTTTGTCAATTAAAGCGATAGAGGTAGAACATGCGTGGAGATATTTCGAAATTCATTCCAAGCAAAGAATGACGCTTTTTAATTATTTTGTGGCAATTGCCGGATTAATTATTGCATCCGTTGGGGCATCAGCGCAGGCGAATTACTTATTTGTTTCAGGCTCGCTGGGTATTCTCCTCATTCTTGTATCTTGGATATTCTGGAAATTAGATCAGAGGATGTCTTTTCTAGTAAAAAATGCTGAGGAAAAATATTGTCTTATCGAAAGTTCTGATTTAAAAAGCGCAATGATCTTCACCGAAGAGCCAAGTAAATTTTACGAAGTAAACAAGTATAAGGGTTACTTTGGTTCTCAATGGACCGTTGGAAGATCATTTCGAGCGCTATTTCTTTTAATGGCGGCAGTGGGAATCATAACGGCGATATTTTCTGTATTTCGAATTTTTGAGTTCGTGCCTAACGATGAATTTAATGAACTGCAAATAATACATGTTCGGTATGTTTACATAACTTAGTTTCACGCAGGTTGTTTTCGCTTAAAACATGCGATTACTATATTATGTGTTTGGAGTGCAGTAACTATAGATTTTCAGTTAGCGTTGGGAAGAATTAAACTCTAATTGGAAAAGTGCTTTGCTCGTTTGCACGCCACGTGCGCAGAAGGTTGTGGGATCGGGGAGAAAGATTGAACGAAATTGAATACTTCATTACTGCAATGCTCACAGAGCAAGACGGGTTAGGCCTGCGGCCAGAACAACGTCAAGGTTGAGGGAGCCAGCAAGTCGTAGCAGATCGTCCCGGTGCTCGGTGATCAGCAACATGTTGATCCTGTTCGAGGCTATATCGTTGAAGATGCCGGAGTCGCCCGTGGTACCGATACGCCAGAATCGGGTGCCTACGACATCGACGATACGCGAGCCGAACTGGTAGCCGAGTAGATAGAACATGCGAAGATTGTGTTGGTATATCTGTTCGTGTCGGTCATGATTTCGGTCGGCCGTAGCTCGGTCTCTTGCTCCAGAAGGCCGGAACGGGCGATGTGGAGCTGGACGACGTGCCGTAATCTATATGTGGCTGGGGGTCACGAGTAAGGGATATTGAAATCATATATTTGAATGAATTAAAGCCCTTGTGGGTAGGGCTTTTGGTTTCCAGAATGAGATTCTTTTAGATGAGGCTATTATTTATTAAGTCATCTAAAACGTTTTCGTAATCTACAGCAATCGCATCGATTGCAGTATCAACGTCTAAAATTGGGAACACGAGACCAGTTTTATTAAAACTGGCTTCCATAACATTAGAGAGCGACCTGCCATGGACATCAAAACTCGTAATCCTGTAAAGTGGATACAAATAGTCAGGGCGAGCGCCTGCGTAACGCTTCATATTTGCGAGCATGCTACTTACAGGCATTCCTTTAATACCTGAGACCGTAAGCGACGATAACGGCTCCAGCTTTGAACCCGCTCCAGTGAGAAATGGTTTCCACGTTGGGTTGCCATTCAGGTCGTTAATAAGTTTAATGTAGTCGTGCGCAAAACCTTCGAGCACTTTATTATATTTTTTTGATGTCAATGTTAGATCATCAAACAACCAGATATTAGTAAAATAGTTTTCTAGCAGTGATCTAAGAAGTATATGTGAAAAATAACGATCATCTACGGTGGCTGAAAGATTAAGGTTTATATTTGAATATTTCAATGATCCTGCGATTGATATAAATCTTAATGTTTCTTGTAGGAAGAATCCAGTCGCATCATGCTTCGGTGTATAAGTTTTAATCTGTGTTTGTCTCGCAAGAAAATTTGTGAGTGACATATTATAGCCCCTGTTGTGGTTTGCCTTTTCTGCACTAATAATAAATTGGAATCAATCAGTTCCATAATTATGCTTATCTGACTTTTTCTTGTAGGGGGGTGGGTTCTAGTTTGAAGTGCGACTTGCAAATGATAACAATGAGTTATCCAATGCAAGGAACCTGTCATGGAACGCACCTACGCGCATATTGATCTGGATGAACGCCGCAGAATAGCGCGCTGGCGCACCGCAAAGCTCTCCGTTGACGTTATTGCTGAGAAGCTTGGAAGGCACCGCTCGACCATTTTTCGTGAACTCAAGCGCAATCAGTTTCACGATGATGAGATCAAGGATTTAAACGGCTATTACTGCACGATTGCCGAGCAGAAATCCCGCGAGCGGCGTTCAAAGCAACGTAAGCTGATCCGGTATGATGAGCTACGGCAGTCCGTGATCGATCACATCAGCGATGGATGGTCGCCGCAACAGATTGCAGGGAGAATGCGATTGGAACGCCATCCAATCTCTGTCAGTCATGAAACGATCTATCAGTTTGTGTATTCGACCGACGGTCGAAAAGAAGAGCTTTGGAAATATCTGCCGGAACGTCGTGCCAAACGACGCCCACGTCATGCCCGGCGTCATCATGGACGCCGCTTTCCACCAGAACTGAGCATCCTTTATCGTCCAGACATGGTTGCCAGACGCAAGCAGTTCGGACACTGGGAATGCGACCTTATCCAGTTTCGCAAGAGGTTCGGCAAGGCCAATGTGACGTCTCTAGTCGAGCGGGTGAGCCGCTTTACGGTTTTGTTGCGCAACAATGATCGTCAGTCACGACCAGTGATGGATGGGGTGATTAGGGTACTCCAACCCCTGCCCCAAATAGCCCGTCGCTCCATCACGTTTGATCGTGGCACTGAGTTCACAGAATGGGCTTATCTGCAGAATGGGATCGGGTCGCAAACATGGTTCTGTGATCCGCAGTCACCCTGGCAGAAAGGCACCGTTGAAAACACCAACAGACGCACAAGACGATGGCTTCCCCGAGATCTTGATCCGCTCACCCTCAGTGATCGAGACCTCGCCTTCATCTGTCATCGCCTCAACAATACGCCGCGCAAATGTTTGGGTTACAAAACACCTGCAGAAGTCTTTCGGCAAAAATTAATCGCAAACAGACATCGTTTTGCGTAAGCACAAACGGCAAAAGTCGCGCTTCAGCATGACCTCACACAGGGGGTACATTCTGTTTTAAACTGCAACATGCCAATGAATTCATGTGGTTAGCCATGGAGGAAATTGGATGTCAAATTGCTACTCACAGATCACTTTAGCGGAACGTCGCCGGTTATTTGAGCTGAAACAGCTTAAACTCCCTCTCGGCGATATTGCGCGGCTGATGGGCCGTCATCGCTCGACGATCTATCGCGAGATCAAGCGCAACAGCTTTCGGGATGCCGAGATTTCAGACTATAATGGCTATCATAGGTAAGCGTTCGCTGCGGACCACTTGTGTCTTAGCTTGACGTCTTGAAGTTCCATGGAAGCAGGTCGTCGAGGCAGCTTTGGGGGTGTCCGGCTGCGATGGCAGTGAGTGTTGCTTTGAGATAAGCAAAGGGTTCGACATCGTTGATTTTGCAGGTTTCGATCAGCGAAGCGATGCGGCCCCAAGCGATGCCGCCTTCGTCGTGACCTGCAAAGAGCGCGTTCTTGCGATTGAGAGCGATAGGCCGGATGAGGTTTTCAACCCTGTTGGAGTCGATCTCTACGCGACCATCCGTTAAGAAGGTTTGCAGGCCTTCCCATTGGTTATGGATATAGGTGAGCTTCTCTCCCAGACGAGATTTGGCGGATACGTTGCAACGCTGTGTCTGAAGCCATTCACCGAAGGCGACTACCAAAGGCGTGGTGCGGGTCTGGCGTGCGGACAGGCGCTGGCCGGGTGAGATGCCGCGTATATCAGCCTCGATAGCGTAGAACTCCGCAATCCGGCGCAGGGCTTCGGCGGCGATCTCAGAGCCGTCGCGGTCGAAGACCTCCTTCAGCTTGCGCCTTGCATGCGCCCAGCAATGGGCCATCCGAATGGGACTACCGCCCTTTCGAGAAGGTTTGGTCAGCCGATTGTACCCCTGATAGCCATCGACCTGCAGAATGCCGTCAAAACCGCTCAGGAAGACTTCGGCATTCTCGCCCGCGCGACCTGTGGCGTAGAAATAGACTACACCCGGCGGGTCCTCGCCGCCCCATGACCTGTCATCGCGGGCCAGTGCCCACAAATATCCGGTCTTCGTTGTCCCACGCCCCGGATCCAGCACCGGGGCGGTGGTTTCATCCATAAACAGCTTGCCAGACCGCTTCAGATGAACGGCTAGTCGGTCGACCATCGGTTTCAGGTGGAACGCAGCCTTGCCGACCCAATCAGCCAGAACGGCGCGGTGCAGATCAAGGCCTGCCCGTGCCAGTATCTGGCTCTGGCGATACAATGGCAAATGATCCGCATACTTGCTGACCAGGACATGGGCCAGCGTTGCTTCCGTGGGCAGACCACCGGTGATCAGGTGCGCCGGAGCAAGTGCTTGAGTCACCCCGTCGGTGCAAATCCGGCAGGCATATTTCGGGCGGACAGTAACGATGACGCGTAACTGCGCCGGCACGATGTCGAGACGCTCGCTGCGATCTTCACCGATCTTGTGCATCACACCACACCCGCAGGGGCAAATCAGGCTGTCCGGTTCGATAATCTCTTCAATACGCGGCAATGTAGCAGGCAAATTGCCAATGGTGCGCCTGGGAGCTGGCCTCGTCGTTCCGTCACTAGCTTTGTTGGAGCGCGCTTCTTTCTCTGCCTCGACTTCCGCGAGCGCGATGGACAGATCCTCGAATGCTAACTGCCGCTCGTCTACTGACAGCTTTTCAGACCGTTTTCTATGCAAAGCGTGGTTGAGTTCGGCGATCAGATGCTCTTGCCGCCGGGTGATATCCTTCAGCACCGCAACCTCTTCCATCAATGCCAGAACCGCCGCGCGTTGCGCGTCAGGAATGGCGGAAAGATCAAGGTCGGGAGTAATCTGCATAGGCCAAAGATACCATCAGAACCCCGTAAAAACACGTAAATCCAGATACTTGATTCATTCTGCCGCAGCTGGCGTTCTGGCTTCCAGAGCCTTGACTTTGCGCCAGTCGAGCCCGGAAAAAAGCGCCTCGAACTGCGCATGGTTCAACGTCATCAATCCGACTCTGACCGCAGGCCAGGTGAAGCTCGTATCCTCCAGCCGTTTGTAAGCCATCACCAGCCCGGTACCGTCCCAATATAGCAGCTTCAACCGATCCGCCCGGCGTGAACGGAACACAAATACGGTACCCGTGAATGGGTTCTCACGCAGAACCGATGATACGAGTGCCGCTAACCCGTCATGCCCCTTACGGTTATGAGGAGCTCCACATAACCGTAATTATGCGCTGACGATAACTATGCGGAGTCGTCATTGCCAGTTTATGGATTGTGTTGTCTGCGCAGATACTTAGATAAATTGAACACGCGCGAACGCTCCACATAACTATGCTCCCTCCCTATGAGTTCACTTGTGAGGAGAGCGTAGTATGATGGATGCCAATAATCGTAATCACCGGTTCCTCGATCCCGGACCGTTTTCGTCGTGGATCGATCGGTTCGCGGAAGAGCTTGCCGCTCAGAGATATGCGCCGCTGACCATTGAGGGCTACACAGCGTCGGCTCGTCATTTCGCAGCTTGGCTCTGCAAAGCGGGCATCTCGATCGACGTTATCGATGATAATATCGTTCGTAGCTTTGCCGAACATCGGTGTCGATGTCCCGGTGGGCGGGAGTGGCCGCGGATTTCGCCAAAATACTCGCGTCGTGTCCGGAGGTTTGTTTTTTTCCTGCAAAGAGCAGGTGTCGTATGCCCACCTTTGAAGATCGCGTCGCCATATCCCTTGCTTGATGGATATCAGAGCTGGTTGCGCATCCACCGAGGACTGGCGGAACGAACGATCACCCGTCACCTTCGCGACCTCCATAAGCTGTTGCCGTTGCTCGGCACAGCGACCCTCGACTATGATGCTAGCCTGATCCGTGATGTCGTCCGAGAGTGGCGCGAGCGCACCGGGCCGGCTGATCTGAGGACCCTAACAAGCGCCTTGCGTAGTTATCTTCGCTACCTCGCGGGTGCTGGCTTGTGCCGCCCCAACCTTGATCACGCCATTCCGCCGGTATTGCAGTGGCGCCTTTCGTCGTTGCCGCGGTATCTGGCAGCCGCCGACGTCGAACGCGTCATTGCATCATGCGATCGACTGGCTAAAGGCCGCCTGCGGGACCGTGCAGTGCTGCTCCTGCTGGCTCGTCTGGGACTGCGGGCCGGGGACGTGGCAGGATTGAGGCTCGACGATATCGAATGGACGTCTGGTATGCTGCGCCTGAGCGGCAAAGCGCGCCGACAAGTCCGGCTGCCATTACCGCAAGACGTCGGCGATGCACTTCTAGCATACATTGAGCAGGAACGGCCGTGCGTTCCTCAAGAGGCGGTTTTTCTTACAATGATTGCCCCCTACCGGTCGTTTGCGCATTCCGGTCATGTCTCCACGATCGTGGCGCTGGCGCTAAAACGTGCGGGCATTTCCGATTCTCCGTCGTCTGGAGCGTGCTTGCTGCGCCACTCCGCGGCAACCTCAATGCTCCGTTCGGGCGCCACACTCGAAGCTATTGGCGCGGTGTTGCGCCACCGTTCGCTCGATATGACCGCACATTACGCTAAGGTCGATGTCGCGATGCTGGAGCAGGTTGCCCAGCCCTGGCCAGGAGAGCTCCCATGCTGAGTGAACTCCTCGCCGATCATGTGGCGCTGCACCAGGCTCTGGGGTTCAAGTTTCGGACGCCAGGCATTCTATTGCGCAACTTCGTCGCGTTTGCCGAGCATCGCGGTGAGAACGTTATAACGACAGCAAGTGTGCACGAGTGGGCGCTACAGGCGCCTTCACGCGAACAACGTTGCAACCGCCTGTTGGCCGTCCGTCGTTTCGCGCTCTCGCTGCATGCTGAAGATCCGCGCCACGAAGTTCCCTCTGCTGATCTTTTCGGTCGCGCCAGTTGCAAACGCCGCACGCCGTATATTTATAGTCCCGGAGAGATTAGGGGGTTGATCGACGCCGCTCAGCGACTTGGCCCCGACAATACAATCCGATCTCTCACCTATGCTACTATGTTCGGGATGATTGCAGCGACCGGCATGCGTGTTTCGGAGGCGATCGCCATACGATTACCCGACGTGACAGACGACGGGTTGATCATTGCTCAGACTAAGTTCAAGAAGAGCCGGTTGCTGCCGCTACACACAACGACCCGACGCGCCTTGGACAGGTACCTCGCGACCCGCGTGAATGCTGCAAGTCAGAGCGATGCGCTTTTCATTTCGCATCAGGGAACGCCGCTCGCTTATCCGACGGTAATAACAGTCTTCCTGCAGATCGTGCGATCAATCGGCTTGCGAGGCGCTGCAGGATCGCCAGGGCCGCGGATCCACGATCTTCGCCACACGTTCGCCGTCCGCTCTTTCGAACGCTGTGCGCACGATTCCAAGGCGGTGGCGCGGCATATTACTGCTCTGAGCGCCTATTTGGGACATGCCCATGTGACCGATACATACTGGTATCTTCAGTCAACGCCGGAACTGATGGCGCATATGTCGGCAGCCGGCGAGGCATTGCATCGAGGAGTAACAGCATGACCCAGCTTGCCCAGCACCTCACCGCTTTCCTGCGAGAGCATCTTCCCCGGGAACGACGCGCAAGCGTTCACACTTGCGATGCTTATGCCTATAGCTTCCAACTGCTGGTGACGTTCGCCGCAGGAAGATTAAGCAAGCGACCGTGTCTGCTACAGATCGAAGATATCGACGTACCGATAATTCTCGCCTTTCTCGAGCACATCGAAGAAACGCGCGGCAATAAGGCCCGATCGCGCAACGCCAGGCTGGCTGCTGTGAAGTCCTTCTTCCGCTATCTTGAACATCGAGCACCCGCGGTGCTGGATCAGGCTCTTCGGGTGCACGCCATTCCGATGAAGAAGATTGACGAGGCGCTCGTCACTTCGCTTTCGCGTACCGAAGTGCAAGCGCTGCTCAATGCTCCGGATGGGCGAACCTCCTCAGGCATTTGCGATCGGGCCATGTTACATCTGGCTTTTGCTGGCGGGCTGCGCGTGTCCGAACTCGTCGGTCTCACCCTCGAACAATTCGACGGGCGGCCACCGGCTAGCATCCGTATCATCGGCAAAGGAAGACGCGAGCGCGTGCTTCCGCTCTGGCAGGAGACTGCCGCCGCAATCCGCGCCTGGATCGCGGTTAGACCGAAGGATGGCGACACGGCACTCTTCCTGAATAACGCTGGCAGGATGATGACGCGCTCCGGTTTCGAATACATCCTCGAAAAGCACGCCGTCGCTGCTGTCAGCGTCGCGCCCACGCTGGCGACGAGGTCGATATCGCCCCATGTGCTGCGCCACAGCTGCGCAATGCACATGCTTCAGGCAACGCGCGACATTCGCAAAGTAGCGCTGTGGCTGGGTCACACCTCTCTCCAGAGTACCGAGATCTACCTGCGCGCTGATCCGAGCGAAAAACTCGAGATGCTCGACGCTTTGGTGCCGCTTGGTATCAAGCCAGGCAAATTCCGCCCGCCGGATCAACTAATCGCTATGCTTGCTAAGCGATAGCGCATGGTTATGTGGAGTCGATGGATGTAGAAATGCCGACCGCTGCGCCAATCGGCGTCTCCGACTCCGCATAGTTATCGTCAGCGCATAATTACGGAAGTCGATGGACTTCGTCGCAACCATGATCCGTACCCGGTTGGAAGGAAATATCATGGGCAGTTAGCCAAGGCGTGCACCACCGATGCGATCCGATCCGCCGAAGCGCCAGCCTCCAGACGAATGACCACTGCGCCCGCGACTATTTCCGGACGTGAGGGAACATCAACATCAATGCACGCTGCCTGAGTGGTCGACCCAACCATTAAGGTTGCAAACTCCACCGGACCCTCTGGCGCAGGCAACACCAGCTGCCCCTTTTTTGCAAGAGTCCGCCACGTCGATACATGATTTGCAGGCAAACCGTGCCGACGTGCAACAGAACTCACCGTAGCGCCAGGCAGCAGCGTTTCTGCTACAATCCGCGCCTTCACCTCATCCGGCCACTTTCGGTTCCCGCGGCTTCTGCCACCAACTCGCAGAACCTCCAATGTAGTATCCATGGAGAAACTCCGTCCTGATCATCTCAAAAGTCTAATGAGACAATTAGAACTGTAATTGGAAGGTGGGGACTAGCGTACGCTTACTATCATAGTGTTGTTGCCGACAACATCAGCAAAGACCGCAGAACGCGGTTGCGCAAGCTCAGACGTTACCAGAGCTGCGCAAGTTCGTCATTGAACAATTGGAAGCACACTGGTCACCAGAGCAGATCTGCGGCCGACTGATTAGCCATGGTCTGAGCGCGATACGTCTATGCGCAGAAACGATCTATCGCTTCATTTACTCAAAGGAAGAATATGGGTTAAAGCTGTATGAGCATCTGGCCGAGATGCGCACAAAGCGCTGCCCACGCGGCACCAGAAGATCGCGCAGCTCCCGCATTCCAGAAGCGTTTCGCATTCATCAACGTCCTGATTTTATTGGCAATCGTCTGCAATTCGGCAATTGGGAGGGTGATTTGATCATCTTTGATCGTGACCTCGGAGAAGCCAATGTCATGACACTTGTTGAACGCAAAAGTCGTTACTGCGTCATCATTAAAAACAGCAGTCGGCACTCAAAGCCTATCATGAACAAAATCATTCAGGCCTTTGCAGCGCTGCCTTATCATGCACGCCGCAGTTTTACCTTTGATCGTGGTTCCGAGTTTATGGGTTATAGGGCTTTGGAGGATGGAATGGGGCAAGAAGCTGGTTTTGTGATCCCAACTCACCCTGGCCAAAAGGCCCTATTGAGAACATCAACAAGCGCATCCGACGGTATTTACCCAGCAATACGGATCTGGCGCAGGTCAGCCAGGCTCAGTTAGCCGCCCTCGCCCATAAGCTCAATGCGACCCCGCGCAAGTGTCTTGGATTTAAGACACCCGCAGAGGTGTTTGATAAACTTTTGCAGGAAGCAGCTTAATCAGATACCCTCACCGCCGGCATGATGCAGTTGGGGTAGCTTTTCCATGGCTATCTAAATAGGTTTATGAGTCGTATGCAGAGCAATCCATTCAATCAGCTTTTCTTGCTCGCATCTTTGTATGAAAAGTGTGTACTTTCCAAAAATTCGAACAATGTCGTTGTAATTTAGGTTTGCGATGCAGCCCTGATGTTCCTGCGCACCGACAGGTAGCCAACAAATCGCAATTTGGATAGCGCGCTCGTCGTTGTCGGATTCTAGGAAATCGATATAAATTTCACCGTCTTCTATACCGATTTCTTCACATTTGCATTTGGAAGGCTTAATAATTAGTACATTGCCCTTACGTAATGCATACTGGATAGTATTCGGGTTTATTTCGGATTTTTTTAATTTGGCTCTCGGTCTGCTTTTCACTTGTTAATTACCTCGTAGAAAATCACGGAACAACAATGACAAAATTTTGGATAAAGAGTAAATGTAATGAATAATCTGTATTGTCAAATATTTTCATAAAAATTAGTCAGTTTGCAACGATTGTAACCTCAGTCCAATGGAAGAAGTTTAATTAAATAGTTGATTTATAGTTTTGTAAGGTGTGTACATTAAAGTAAAGGAGTAAATGTTATTATGCGATACTTCTAAATGGAAATATGGAAGTTTAATGAGTTTAAATGAATATTTGTATAAAAGACGTAATAGTTTTTATTAATATTATATCATGAATTATACTTGTTGAAATTTTAATAAATATTTTGATATCCGTTAACGAAAATTTCGGGAACTTGAAGAGCCTATCTGCAAAAGATACCTGAATTTAATCGCAAGTTTGAAATCGCCATAGCTGCAAGGACTACAGAAGGGGTCGCTACAAGATTAGTTCAAAATTGTACGTTCTCATGAGCGATTTAGGTTTTCCGGCCGCGTTTAAATTACCCCGTTTTCACGAGGGTGGTCAACTTAGTAGCCTGTGCACGGTGCTGGAGATGACGAGCCGAACCGATGGTTATCATACTCTCATCCGCGGATTCTACCGCCTGACCATATTCGATGCGGGCTTGCCTCTCTCTAAGGACGGATGTTTATCCCAACGTACGTCGAGGGTTCCCTGATCTCTGGTCGTCATCTTCAGCATACTGCACAGGCAGAAAAGTCTGGCAAGTTGCAGATTACCTGGCTTGGATCGGTACGTGCCGCGCAATGTCCCAGATGAAGCCTGCAAGTTCACGTGCAACAGCTGTCAGAACACGAGGTTGCGGTTTTCCGGTTTTTGAAAGGTCCCGGTATCTCTTGCATAAACGCGTCTGTGCCTTCCATCCGATATCTTTAATCTCCTGAGGTTGATGCTGGCAGCGCTTCAGGTATGGCTGTCCTTCTCGAGCCGGGTGGCGATATGACCAGCTTGCTTCAACCATCATGGTTCGAGCCAGCGCATTTCCCGTCTTCGTAATACGGCCGCGTCTGACTGTACTGCCGCTGGAATGTTCACTGGGTACCAGTCCCAGCCAGGCCATGAGCTGGCGGGGATTTTCGAAGCGACTGATATCGTCTATCTCCGCGGCCAGGGTCGCAGCGATAGTTGTGTTGACGCCGCGCAATGATCGCAGAGCATCGACCAGATCACCAAAGCGCCAGTCCTTTACCGCATCTTCAATGGCTTTATCCAATGTGGAAATACGCTCTTCAATCTGCCGAATAGTTCGCTTCAATTCCTCAAAAGCCAGTTGCTGGTGCGGAAAGCGGAATTTGCGCAAATCATTGATCCAGCGCCAATGCATTTTTGTCCAGTAGGTCGGTCGAGTGTAGCGAAGGCCATGTCGCAACAGGAAGCTTTGCAGTTGCTGTTTCGCAATCTTCAGCGCGTCCAGAGACTGTTTGCGGGTCCGGATCAGGTCTCGCATAGCTTCCTGTCCTTCATCCGGCGTCCAGACTGGGGTCAACTCGCCTGCTCGCCACAGTCGCGCCAGCATTTCGGCGTCTCGCCGATCAGTCTTGATCCGATCACCAGTACGTCGTGGTATCATGGCCGGAGAGACGACAGCACAATCAAAACCAAGCTTCGTCAGCAATCGATGTAAACCATATCCGCATGGACCGGCTTCATAGCAGAAGGTGGGATGCGTATTTGTTGCGACAAGGCGCTTGGTAAGACGCCGAACACTATCAGCGGTATTGTCGATCACACCGTGAAAACGGATCTCCCCATTCCGCCCGTCATTTGCAATGGCAACAGCAATCGTATCAGCATGGACGTCGAGGCCTACATAAACTATTTTCTCCATGGTCGTTCCTTTCAAAACCAATATTGGCTCAACAAGGAAAACTTAGCGGCTTTGCCGCGAAAAATCGCTCATCTGGTCTTAGGTCGAACGAATAAGGAACGCGCTATTCTGCTGACTTCAAACGTTGCCGCCACATACGATCACCCAAAGCCTGCCATACTGCCTCGGAAGTTCACTTTCAGAAATTGCAGCCAAAGCCAACGCTCCCCTTGGCTCCGCCTTTATGCCAGTTTCATGGGCCATATGTGCTTGCGCTTCAATTACTCCCGCGTCTGATGCTGCAAGTGTACGGATCCCGATTTTCTGAAGAACGCTAAAAGCAAGAGATCCTATTGGTTGTGTTGCAAACTTTTCATCAACGGATGGACTGATAGTATCTCGGCTTTTAGTCAGCCGAGTATTTTAGATGTTCAAAGGTCGCCATTTCGATAAGTCAGTCATACTTCTGTGTGTCCGGTGGTACCTGGCTTACAATCTGAGCCTGCGCAATCTCAAGGAGATGATGGCGGAACGTCGTATCGATCTGTACCATTCAGCCGTCCATCGCTGGGTCATTTGCTTCAGCCCAAAATTGCTTGCGCGTTTCAATCGGAAGAAGCGTCAGGTCACACGCAAATGGAACCTCGACGAGTCTTAGATCGAGGTCAAAGGCGAGTGGCTGTACTTATATCGTGCGATTGATAGCAATGGCGATCCGGTTGATTTCTATTTCAGCAAGAAACGTGATTTCAGCGCTGCCAAACGCTTTATACGCAAGGCATTGGCCCGCCACGGAAGACCAGTGTGCATTACCATTGATGGAAGCGAGACCAACAGGAATGCTATTCTACAATGTGATGTGGAAAACCGGCTCAGACAGGATGGCAAAACGATTGTCATTCGCTCCAGCAAATATATGAATAACATGATTGAGCAGGATCATCGCCGCATCAAACGACGCACACGCTCCATTCTTGGGTTCAAGGCAGAAATCGCAGCGAGGATCACGCTCTCTGGTATCGAACTCATTCACATGATGCGTAAGCAGCAACGCGTCTTTGAATATCAAAAAGCACTCTCTATCAAACAACAGTTCGAAACACTCGCTGCATAAGTATGTCCAGAGTGTAGCCGTGCTCCGTTCAAATCAAATTTCTGCAACACAACCCTCTGAAAAGACAACATGGCGCGCGGGGGTGGTTTACGAAGCTGAGAATGGACTGGCTCGCTATGTCAGTTATGCGCAATCCTTCTTCCCGATCTCGGTATCTGAATATGTCGAAGACATGAATTTCTCGCCTATGACGGGAGGACAGATTGAGGCTGGCATTCGTTATCAGCCGCCCGGCACGAATATGTTGTTCAGCGCAGCCGTCTATCAGCTTGATCAGAACAATATCGTCACCCGTACACTTGCTGATGAGCTCACACAGATCGGTCAGCGGCGAGCGCGTGGATTTGAGCTTGAGGCCAAAGCCGAGCTGACTGATTAACTGACCATGGTGGGCTCATATTCGTACACAGATGCCCGGATCACCAAGAGTGAAGAACATTTGGAACTTGGCCAGCGCAGTGAAGACACACCCTATCATCAGGCTGCTATCTGGATGACTTATGATGTGACTCAGTTGGGCGTCGACTGACTGACCGTTGGAGGTGGTGTGCTATACACCGGATCGACTAGCGCATCAGGCATAGATAAGCCAATACCAGGCTACACGCTTGCCGATGCAATGGTTCGCTATGAGATGACCAAAAACATTACCTTGTCATTGAATGTCACAAACCTCTTACCAAGGCCTCCAAGCGTTTCTTCTCAAGACTGGTCAGGCAATTCGGTCAGCTCCGTGTCGTCGTGACGGACAAGCTGGGCAGCTATGTCAAGCAGATAAAGTCTATCGCGCCGAATGCCGATCATCGTGCTCATAAGGGCTTGAACAACAGAATTGAAAGTTCGCATCGCCTGAGCCGAAAACGGGGGGAAATCATGGGGCAGTCTAAATCGCCGCGTCAGGTTCAACGGCTTTTGTCGGACCACGACCAAATCAACACAATCTTCCGTCCCCGCCGCTACAATCTCACCGCTATCTCCTACCGCCATGCAAGGGCAGATGCTTTCTGCGTGTAGACCGAATACACCACAGTAATGACCGCTTGAAAAACACATATGCAAGCTGCTCAAGGCCTTGCCCAAACAACTTGGCAATACCATCAAGACTTAACGTGACACCACCACCTCGCTTCTTAAAGCCACTCGATTCAGTCAGTCAGAGAAACGCCCTAAAGCGCCGATTGATTATCCATCCCATCGACCGTAGGGCAGCAAGAACAGATTAGAACTTAACAGCAAACCTTACGCTCCCTTCTTGTCCTAGAAAATTCTTGCCGATCTGGGCATTGTACTCTCCACGAAGTTCGTAACGATCATCAACGTAAAGCTGAAGACCGACACCGACATCAACCAATAAATCCGGCGCCGCAGATGTCGAGACGAACTCAAAGCCGTCGCCGTTTTCATTGCCAAACACGAAATTCTGGTCTACCTGGTCGTCGAGGAGATAAGTAACGCCGACGCTCCCATAGGGTCGCAGCCAGCCCTTTGCGATGTCGATCCTAGTGCCGAACTCGACCGCGGGCGAGAGAGCGAACGTCCAGTCATTTAACGCGTCCGCCGCCAAGCGACCTCCATCGCCATTCAGCTCATAGCCCGGCACATAGGTGTGGATGACATCGATGTCGAGGTAAGGCCGCAAGTATGATTGCTCGAACGCCAATTCGTAGGCGATACGTCCGCGCAAGGCGGCGGTCCACACGTCGCTGTCGACTTCTGCAAACCAGAGATCGTTGCCCATGCTGAAAATGCGGTCGGTGGTCACGCGACCATAGCCGAGATGAGCGGCACCGGCAAAGTACCAGGCACCCATCTGATGCTTCAGGGAGATCGCGATGTCACCGTTATCGGACTCCGTCTCGGTGTATCCGTCTTCGGAATGCCCGATGCTTGAGGTATAGGCGCCGCTGGCACCTATGAACCAGTTCGGCTTAAACTCCCACTGTGCGCCCATGCGGTAACTGAAGCTGTCTTGTGAATAGCCGAAGCTGCTTGCCGATTCCGACTGGTTCCAATGCGCGCTGGAGATTCTGGCCCAGGCGCATTCGGTCTCGTTGATCATAACGCTGTTGTCGGTGAACGCTGGGCAGCTTAGGGCACCCTTCAGCGAAGCGCGGCTACCCATCGTGCTTTGCACGATAGCTGCCTGCTGCTGACCTTCGGGCGAGCCAGAGGCGAGTGCCGCTTCATATTCCTGCGGCGACGATACCGAAGCCATGCCACCGAACACACGCGACGCATAAGTGGAGCCCGTGCCAGCGTTCCAGACGTCCTGCAGCGAATTCACGAAGCGCTGTTCCGACGTGGTCAGCGCAATCCCAGAGGCTGCGGCTGCGAAATTAGCCGAAGGCGAGACGGTAATGCTGCTGGTAGATGAATGCGTCTGCCAGGAGATTGGCGAGGCCGCGCTATAGCTGAACTGTGCGGGTTTGTGCTGTACCAGTTCTCCGGAGATTAGCGTGTAAGGGGTCGGCAGAACACCGATGAAATTCGGCTGGAAGGACAAACCGTCAATCGTGGCACCACCGTTCGCCTGTATCCAGTCGTTTTTCTGATTGCCTGCTGAAGAACTGTCGATGTCTACGCGCGCCACACCGGCCAGCCAAGCATCACCACCATTGATATTCAAAACACCAAGCTTGCTTGCGCCGCCGATATCAATCACCCCAAAATTCTGGAACTCCCCTCCGCGACCGAGGTTCACGATGCCGTTGCCCGGTTGGCTGACGTAGAGCGCAGAGCTCTCGTTTTTGAATGTGTTCTTCTCCAGAGTTCCGCCACTGGCAAGGTCAACATTACCCATCAAAACGCCGGCATTCGTCAGGCTATCACTGGCACTGGAGGTCTGGATAGCATTGCCAGAGCTTGCGCTCACCATCGCACCGGCACGCAGGTTGATGGTGGTCGTGCCACCGCCCTCGACCCGGATCGCCGTACCACTACCAGAGCCGCCTGTCAGGATGCCGGTATGGTCGATGATATTCGCACCGGACTGGCGCTGGAAATCCTCGAAGCTTCCGCTGGCGGTTTGGCGACCGTTCTGGATGAAGATGCCGTGCGAACCCTGGCCAGTCGTGACAATGTCGCCATGCGTGATAATCGAGACCGAGCCGCCGTGACCGGTCATCGCCTCGCGGCGCTTCCCCTCGTCCTTTCGCGCTGGGATGGCCGCGGTTTGAAAGGCTGCACCACCACCGCCGCCAATCGTCTGCGCATAGATGCCATGGGCTGCTTCACCGGTTGTCGTGATCGATACGCGCGAATTGGCGTCCTCCATACCGACGATGATCGCGCCACCATTACCACTGCTGCCGAGAACCTGGGTCGATGTACGCGTTATCCAATAGCCGGGTACCGAGACAACTCCAGCCTGTGTTGCGATGACGGTTGGAGGCATCCAAACCTGCTCTTCCTTTTCGACTGGTAATGGGTCGGCGAAGTTCAGGTTCACATTGCCCGCGCCTGTATATCCGCCTCCGCCCCCGATCGATTGCAGCATGACCGCCGTCGCACCCGCGCCAGAGGTAGCAACAGAGGCGTTCTTGCCGAAGGTAATCTTCACCTCGTCGCCATTGCCGCCAACGCCGCCCGTGCCGCCCAGGCGCGCCTTGATTGCCAGAAGACCATCATTGCCGGCATCGGCACCGAACCCGCCGCCGCCGCCCACACTTTGCGCGAAGATGCCCAAGGAACCGATGCCTTCGGTAATGATGGTGCCAGAATGATTGACTGCAACCTTGCCGCCGCTGCCGCCTTCACCACCGCTGCCACCAAAGGAGGCGCCGATAGAAGGCGTTGGAAGAATGGTCGACGATACGTCACCAGTCCCGCCGCTCTTGGCACCGCTGTCGTTATACGCCAGCAGGTCCGCCAGCTTCTGGGCGTCGCTCTTCTGCTTTTCAGTGGTAGTCTTGGAGGTCAAAACACTTGTGGCGGCTGCTTTCAGCAGCTCCTCGGCCTGCTTGATCGCCTCTTTCATATCGGCGGAATCAGACACGACCGCCGGATCATCAGGATCGACCCGGCTCACGAACGCCGTGCCACCGCCGCCGCCGACGCTTTGTGCGATCAACGCATGCGCTTCCTTGCCCGAAGTGGAGATCGTACCGGAATTATCGACCCTTACCGTGCCACCATTAGAGCTTTTGCCACCGCTGCCGCCTACCTTGAGCTCACCACTTAACGAAATAGAATTGGCACTGGCGGCCACGCCTCCATAGCCGCCGCCGCCGCCGACGCTTTGTGCGAACTGGCCAAATGAGCCAGCGCCATCGGTTTCGATCCAGTTGGTGTTTGCAACCGTCACGTCACCGCCCTTGCCGCCGTCGCCGCCGCGTCCGCCGACGGAAATATTGGCGTTCAACTTATTGGTGCCGGTCGCAAGGCTCGCACCGGCTCGCCCGCCGCCGCCGCCGATAGATTGGGCGAGAACGCCAATGCTGTTTGCTTCCTCGGTGAAGATCAGGCCTGAATTCGTTACCTTGACGGTGTCACCCGCGCCACCAGCGCCGCCCTTGCCGCCCAATGCGACCGTGAGATCGAGCTCCGTCAGCTTCTCAGCCTCGCCATACACGTTCTCATAGGCCTTTTTGATCTGGTCCTTGTAAGCCTCAACCAAAACCGTTTCAGTGACCAACGTCACTGCGTTAAACACATCGCCAAAACCTGGAAGGATAAAGTTTCCATTTTCGTCGCGGTTCCAAAGCTTCTTGCCATTGACGTAGGCGGACTTGGCGATCTTGAAGAACGACTTTATCTGTTTAATCCGGTCCGGCTTTTTAGCGTCACCCGGCTTGCCGTTGAGATTAGCGATGACCTCAAGTGCGTTCTTCTTGTCTTCTTCGCTTACCTTATCCCCATCCGATTGCGCAACATCTGCTTTTTTATCGCCTGGATTGGGTTTTGACGTAGCTATAGTCGCCACATACTTGCGAACATCGTTGACCTTCACGAGTTCATCGACAAGCTGAAGAATGAAAGTACCGGTGTTCTCTTTCAACTTTGGCGCCGCCTTCACGGTACCGGCAAAGCCGCCGCCTTCACCACCGCCACCGCCAACGCTCTGCGCAAAAATACCGACAGAGCCAGCGCCCGTGGTCCTGATGACGGCGCCGGACTGGTTTGTCACAGTTACGGCACCGCCTTTGCCACCGCTCCGGTTCTTTGTCGGGTTCGCCGGGTCAATGAACCCGGCATCGCCGCCCGCCTCGAGTGTAATGTTGAACTTGCCTTTCCCGGTTGCCATGTAGCCACCGGCGTCGCCACCACCACCGCCTACACTTTGGGCGTGAATACCTTTGGCATTGTGACCATGCGTCAGGATGCTGCCGATATTGTCGACGTCGACCCGGCCGCCATTGCCGCCTTCGCCGCCAGCACCGCCAATGGCAAAGTTCATCGTCATGGCGCCAGCTGTCGGCAACGCAGATACGAGGTTGTCGAGATGATCATTCCACGAGATACCAGCATAAGCCTTCGCATCACCCGAGCCGCCGTGACCGCCGCCGCCACCTATGCTCATGGCGGAAATGCCCCGCGAAAAAGCGCCGGAGGTTTCGATCGCGGCATGGTTCTCGACCCGGACGCCTTTGGCGGGGTCGGTATAGCCATTGCCGCCACCACCGCCCTTACCGCCGACCGCGACGACAAAGCTCACGTTCTGAAAAAAGCCGATGACATCAGCTGCAGATTTAGCAACACCACCACTGCCGCCGCCACCGCCAACACTGATAGCGTCGATGCCGTCGGAACTTGAACCAGTTGTGACGATATCGCCAAAGTTTCTCACTGTCACACTACCGCCGGCACCACCCGCGCCACCTGCACCGCCGACTGCGAAAGAAAGGCTAACCGCTGGCCATTCGGGTGGCGAAACGGCAAGTGCATAGCTGGTCGCATTACCTGCAATGCCGCCACCACCGCCCGCACTTTTTGCAATGATACCAGCCGATTGGATGCCAGAGGTGATGATGGAGGATTCGTTGTTCACCTCCACATTGCCGCCTTTACCGCCGCCGCCGCCTTTACCGCCTACGGCAACCGTGAGCGCTGCGCCGAGACCTGCGGATTTGGCCGTCGCACTGCCGCCTATGCCGCCGCCGCCGCCCACACTCATCGCTATAAGTCCGGTCGAGCCCGCGCCAATCGTCGTGATAGAAGGCGCTACGGTCGGCCCGCTTGCCGGCACTGCCTGCCGCAGCGCGTCGCCAAGCGCCGCTTCCTTACCCCATGAGGGGCGATAGGCATTGCTAAAACCGTCAACAAGCACGTTGCCGCCCGCGCCGCCGCCGCCGCCATCGCCGCCAAGCGCAAAGCCGACAAAGGGCGAAGAAGTGCTGGACGTTCCACCCATGCCGCCGCCGCCGCCGATGCTTTGCGCCACAAGCCCATAGGCGTTAAGTCCATCCGTCTGGATGGTGCCGAGCTGGGTCACATGGATATTGCCGCCTGCGCCGCCGCTGCCGCCTTCGCCACCGCGTCCAAAGAACCAGGCATCCGCGCCACCGCCAGCGCCGCCGCCGCCTGAGCCCGCCTTACCGGGCTCAATGGCGCCTGCCTGGAAGGCGGCAATAGCGTTGCCTCCGCCGACGCTCTGCGCCGCGATACCTGTCGCACCTTCTCCCTTGGTGGTGATCTTGCCGAAATTGCCAATGTTTACGTCGCCGCCAACACCAGCCGCTCCGCCTGGATTGCCATGAAATAATCCGTCACCGCCGCGCCCGCCGGTGCCACCAATCGACTGTGCCATCAGGCCGGTGCTGTATTGGCCATTGGTGGAAATCAAGCCTTGGTTAATGGCGAGCAGCCACCCGCCGACGCCACCACTGCCGCCATTGCCACCCTCATCGCGGCGCTGGCTACCACCGTTGCCGCCGGCGCTCTGTACGATCACGCCGAGAGACCGGTCGCCCTCCGTGCGAATGTTGCCGCTATTGTTGAACCATACATTACCGCCAGCACCGCCGTTGGTGGCGTTGTACTCGCCGTAATGAAGAGTAGCGCTGCTGCCCTCGCCGCCGAGTGACTCGGCAATCATACCCGGCGCGTTTGCACCTTTAATGATGATGGAACCGGATGGCTCGACGTTGACATTTACGGTGCCGCCGTTGCCACCGCTCAAGACGCTCGGAGATCCTCCATGGCGAGCGCCCCGAAAAGGGGCATTGCCGCCGATCGAGCGGGCCCAGATGCCGGAATACTGCCGGCCTTCGGTTTCGATGGAGGACTGCAGCCACACATCGACCTGACCGCCGTCACCGCCGCGACCTACCTGACTTTCCGCGTCGCCACCCCGTCCGCCTTGCGAATAGACCAGCATCATAGCGCCACCGCCGGTCCACCACGGGCCCATCGCGCTCGATCTTGATACGGGGAAACCACTTGCTGCCTCGTGGCAGTTCGAAAAGCGGTTCTGCGGCGCGGGTCGGCTGATCCCCCCTGCCGGACAACGCCCCACGCTGCACCACGCTAACGCGTCCGCCATCACCGCCCCGTGCGCCCGGCTCCCACGCAAAAGCAGCAGAAGCCCCCGCGCCGCCCATCCCACCCATGGATCCGAGCTGGACCGCGACGCCCCGCGCCTCGCGGGTCGTATAGTCGTTAAGCAGCATGATGATGCCGCCGGTCAAACCCGGTGTGGCAGGCGTGTTAGGACTGAAGGTGCGCGCGGTCGCATCATTACCCTTCGCGCCATAGAACTCGCGGAAAAACACGCTCTCAACATTAGATGGAAGCGCCGTTGACTCTGTACCGGCGCTGGCCTGCGCCGTCATAAGAGCTAGGGGAACGACCATCGCCGTCCGGCTGATCCCCGAAAGCAGAATTTTACGCGAGCAACGGAGCAAAGGCGCAGCGAGCTTGATGGACACCATCTAATTAATCCAAACAAAGTATAAAGAAGGACTGAGATGGTAACGAATACATTCTATATTGTTCTAACGCATCTTTTCCGCCAGATATAATATAAACTGTAGCTTACTTCCATCTCACGAACGTCTAGAGAATATTGCTATTTTTTATTTTGTATAAACCAATTGAAGTCACGTCAATCATCAAATACGATAAGCCTATCATTAAGAGATAATTTTCTTTTCAGAATGTATAACGATGCTGCTGCGTGATATTTTCCATAGCTGGCAGTTGCATCTCAGCGGCGCTGTGATTAGCTTTTGCCACAAACCAGAGGCCGCTTATTGTTATTCCGCATAATATGAACTTCGGGTGCTATAGGCTGACTACCACCATTTTTATTGAGATTTCAACTCAATCACAGCAAACGAATAAAGCGGCGGCTCACTCGTGGACTTACAACGGCCCTCAGAGGCTTATTGAATATAAAAGATTAATACACTTATTAAATTAGTATTTTAATATCTACCTAATCTTTATTTCAGCAGAGAAGTGAAACCCCATCGAATGAACGACGTGTATTGGGAGCTCGTCCTCAGTGTCTCGAACCTTACTGCGCAAGCGTCGCAATACAGCATCAAGGCTTCTTGTTTCGATATCTGCGTTATTGTATCCTAGCGCAATACTAAGGTCCTTACGCGAGACAGTTCTCCCGTTATCTTCCGCGAGTCGTAAAATTAGCTTTGCTTCACGTCCAGATAGTTTAATTATTGCGCCCAGTGGTGAAATCAACTGCTGAGCAATCCGGTCGACAATCCAACTTTTCGATGGTTGACTTGATTGCTTTGACATTTCACCCGTTTGTCGGGTTCGATGTACCAGATTTCTAATCGCGAGGATCAGTTCGTCGCAATCAACCGGCTTTGTCAAATACAGATTTGCACCCTCTGCATAGCCTCTCAGCTTATCATCGCGCATTGCTCGAGCTGTCAGCATTATGACAGCAATACCTGTTATTTTTGTTATATAACGAGCAATTTCAAACCCACTAACGTCAGGCAAATTGACGTCAATAATGGCTATATCGAATGTCTCAGTCCCAAATGCGCGATTAAACTCAGCACCACTTCCCACCGCTGTTACAGAAAGGGAATTAAGACGTAGAAAATCTGCGAGGCCTAGACGCAAGTTAGGGTCATCTTCAACAACAATAGCGCGGATAGGCTGGTTGCTCCATAACATTACATCACATTCTATATCGTGAATTTGAACCATTTGGTTAACATTTTTCTGTAAAGCTTAATGTACTTATGCGATCCCAAACCAAATTCTTTCTAACGCGGTTTGATCACAAGTGATAGAACCTTAATGGCAGAAGCGAACAACAGTGTCCCCCAAAAGAAAATCTCGGCAACATCTTGTTCCGCAGACCTGCCGGGGGTTCCGCTACAGGAAAGATTAATTAAGAATCGGCAATACTATTGTAGCTTCTGTGCCACCATCATGACAACCTAACAGTGAGAAACGTCCGCCATGGGCGTCGGTTGTTCGCTTTACAATAGATAAGCCAACCCCCGTACCCTCTATGTGTTTAGAATTGCAGCCTCGTGTGTTCTTTCTGAGAAGATATTCAACGGTATCTGAACCAATACCCACTCCCTTATCTTTAACACACAGAAACACTTCATCCCTCTCACAATATACATTTAGCCAAACCAATGATGATTTGAGGGGCACGGAAAATTTAAAGGCATTATCAAGAAGATTGATGATCGCAAGGTGAAGCATTTCGCTATCCGCGCGAATGATTGCGTGCTTCGCATCAGTGGTCATGGAAACATTCAAGGTAACACCGTGAAGCAAATCACGCGCACTAGTTACAGAATTGGCAACGACCTCACCCAAACTGATATCCAAAAATGACGGTTTGTAAGCCAATCCCTGAACTTTGCTTCGCGTCAGGTTCACTTCAATCACCTCAACAAGCCGTGTAATGCCGACATGAGCCTGATCCAACCGGCGGCGATTTGGTTCATCGTCTTTTGGTAGTGTTAATCGTATGCTATGCAGGTTGGTGCGTATCACACCCAGAGGGGTCCGGTATTGGTGAGAAATCACCTCCATGAAGCGGACCTGTTCTTCCTGCGCCAGCAACTCGGCGCGCAACGCATTTTCTGCAACACGCTTTGCCTCTTCAAGCTCCCGAGTTCTTACCAACACAAGGTCGTTGGCATGCTGTTCTGCGGCATTGGCCGTCTCGAGCGCCCGCCGATCAGCACTTCTCGCCAAATTTTCTGCATTGCGAAGCCTAACAGCAAGCGAACCCGTCAGCAGTGTGAAATGCACAATGCTTGTTGCGGCATAAGATTCAGCAACCCAGGTGGGTAAAGGAAACACACCATAGCGCTGGCCGTTGGTGGCCATCAAACCAGCCCATAACAAGCCAAAAGCAGCAAAATTAAGCCCGGTTTGTGCATCAGGTGCTCGCTTCAAATCAATGAGCGAAACCAACATTGACAATGTGGTGAGCACCAGAATAACCGGACCTGCCACAAGCACAAAATAACGGTTTACACCAAAAAAGACGCAAATAACGCCGGCTATGCCGACAACCGTTGCAAAATAAAAGTAGAGATTGATCCGAGGATGGCGTGAATGAAGATCGAGGATCGCTGATATACACAAAGCACCGGCGGTCAAACCAAACCACGAGGACATGCTCGAAAAGTAATCATTACCAAGACCACCATCGTTAAACAACAGCAGCCGTGCCAGTCCAAGGCTGCCGAAATAGATGCAAGCGACGGACAATATGTACAGGGCCAAGAAAATGTAGAATTTTTTTCTGTCAAAATAAAAAAAGAACAGTTGGATGATAAGCAATATGCCCATGCCTCCAAACCACATCCCTCGACCAATATTCTGAATAATGGATCGATATTGATAGTAGGGAGGGGAAAGCAACTTCACAGAGACATTCAGGCTTGCATCTTGATTACGAGCGTGGATGTAAACGATGGTTGTTTGACCGGGATGCAGCATAATCGGGACGATATTTGCAGAGGTGTTTAGATTGGCAAGCGAGCGTGGAAGATGATCGCCCATCTGATAACGCATGAAATCAGCCACGCTCAACCCGCTTTTCTGCGCGGTAACAAAGACGTCAAGCTCGTCGGTGAAGTTCGGCATGATCGACAGAATAAGGTTTTGCGACTGCTCAGCCTCCGGAGGCAACGTAACCGCAAATCTCATCCAAGCTGACGTACGCACGAAACCAAGATTGATATCGTGGCCTTCTAAGGGCTCGAACAGCGCTTGCTCATCAAGGATATCGTTCAAGCTCAGAGCTTCATTATCAAAAAGCGCAACATCAACGAAGCCACTCAGATCAATGGTGTCCGACGAAAGCAATGGTATTTCCAGAACCCGCATTTTAGATATGTCGTCATCTGCGCAAGACACCTCAACACCACTCAGCAGCGCAATAATTATGAACAGAATTTTGTATATCTGCATTTTACATGTTTGAGGTTTCTGATGCGCTATGCGTAACCCAACAACTGCCCCTACCCCACGACGTATCAATAAATTGTCCATACATTTGTCCAATGGGATGTGATGCGCCGAGCGCTGCTATACTGATATTTTTCAGTATTTTAGCATATCAAAATCCAATTGATTCCCAATAGTTTTAATGTTGATAAACAGCAAAAATATTAGGGGGACAGAATAACGGGGTACGAATCGGAAATCATATATTGAAATCCTGTGTCAAAGAGATGACTGGTCGCTGGGGGCAGTATTTATCATCCGCATCATGCCATGCATCTTCGATAGAAGGTTAAAAATAAAATGTGATCCGCAAGCCGCAGCGGAGGAAAATTTTAGTCACTTCCTGTTATGGTGAATCTTAAACAATATGCTTCAACAACCGCGAACCAAAAAGAAGGCCCGCGGCTGTCGATTATGCCCTTAACCGGCAGCTTTCGCTGTCGATGTGATCTGCAATTCCATCAACTCCTGCCAATTGGACTGAGATGCGATATGCAACACGATCAGTTCCAGCCATCCCTTGCGATTCCATTCGCCAAGTGTTTCTGGCGGAAGATTACGGAAAGCTTCAAGATCAACAATGTAAAAGCCGTCAAGGGTGAAACGACGCTTGTCATTTAAGGTCACATCAGCATGTTTTTGAACAAGCAGACCTGCATCCTTGATGGCTTTTGCGAATTCAGTTGTCTGGGAATAATCATCGTTCATGGCCTGACAAAGAGCGATGATCGCAGCGGTTGATTCAGTCGCTTCGCCCTTTTCATTGAACAACAGCTCAGCACCGTCGCGGCCTGCCTTGACGATACGGTCACTGGAGAGATCAGCACACAACAATTGCTGATCATCCTCAACCTTTAGCGAGATGAACGGATAACGGCGAACATAGGCAGGGACGTATGTGCCTTTGCGCCAGGAGCCAAAACCATCCACGAAAAGGTTCTTCTCATTCTCAAGTCCCAGAACAGCAATCGGAACAGGCACGTCATCACCTGTGAACACAATAGGGAATGAGCGCAGGGCTGCAGCGAATTCGCCGGCCACGAGAGGAATAGCATTCGACTTTGCTGCAAAGCGAACATTGTCACTGCGCTTCAACGCAAGGTCTTTATGTTCTTCAAAGCGCAAAAGAGTTGGCTTCTTGTAAAACAGCGGCAGACCAGCAGGGGTGACAGGAGCTTCGGATGGTTGAACCATATCAGTCATGGCTTATTCCTTTTCTTCACGTTGACTAGAGCGCATTTCGAAAAGTGTGAAACGACTTTCGAATAAGATGCGCGTTGAAACAGTTGGTTGAGACACGCTGATCTGTTTCAGTCAGATCAAAACGCGCTCTCCGTAGTCCGCAGCAGCAATTGTACTGCGGACCATTATGTTATGTTAACACCCAAGTTTGACAGTCGTATCGACGTCGCTGTCACGACCTGCTTGAGAGCAGTGTTTCAGCGCTTGCGCTTAGAACTTCCAATCGAGTGTTACCTTTCCTGTGTTCTGCGACGAACCGTTCGACAATTGTCCCGAATAATTCAGACCCAGACTGACGTTCTCGCTCAGCTTGGTTTCCAAGCCGAATTCCAACAGAAGCGAGTCTTTCCCAATCGGTAGCCCCTGAACATCAAACCCACTCTGACCACCGAAGCTCATTGCTGCTTCAGGAACATCGTTGAATGCATGACGCCAGCCAAGCGATGCTTTCGATGTGATCGCAATACCATTGTCGATTTCGAATGTCTTTTGCGTCCGAACACCAAAGGTCGTGAATGGCGTCGAGAAACTGTTACCCGAAGCAGAAAGGGCAGCAGCACCACCGCTTTCTGTGAACGATCCACTCTTGGCATGAACATAGGCCAAGCCAGCAAAAGGCTCAATTGCAACACCGCCCAGATCCATCTGATAGGCGACTTCACCAAACAAATGCGACACCCCAATTCGATGGTCTGCATCAAGTGCGTTTGAGAACGAACCAATCGTGACATTCCGGTCCGTTTCAACGTCCATCAGAGTATAGAATGCACCCAGATTGATATTGAACTGACCAGCACGTCCCCCGCCATAGACACCGATGGAATATGCATCGGCCTCAGCAGACGAAGAGCGATCGTCAACAGACAGGCTGCTATTTTCATAGCGTGCAACGCCACCCAGACGCCAGTTATCGAACATTCCGCCATCAACAGTCATATCAAGACCATTGATAATCCCGCTGCTCTTCATATCCGCAGAGCTGGCATTGCCGTCGGAGTCTGTGGAACGGGTAGTGCCATAGACCGCACCCCAAATGACAGGAGCCTGCGCCTGAGGATCGATAGCGGATGCGGCATCACGAACAACCGCCATGGAAGGATTATCCTGCGCACCGGCTCGGTCGAATGCGGCACGCAAACGGTTGGAAACCGCGTCCTGAAGCGTGAAGCTCGATTCTACACCGCTGCCCAGCAACGTCGCGTGAATTTCACCCGACAAGTCATTGAATGCCTTCTGTGCGCTGTCCTTATCAAGGCCCACCACCGCATCATAAACCGCATTACCCGGATTGAGCAGTTCTATCGCACGGCCAACATTCGTCTGGTTCGGTGTCTGCGACACTGAATCAAAGCTCACATTGTTGCGTGTCATGGTGAGATAGACGTGGTTCGGGTCATAATCGAGTGTCGGCACAAGGAAGGCAAGGTTACTGGTGACTGTATCAAAACCACCATTCGCTCCACCAAGCTTAACGCCGCCATTGGCCGTCATGATGGTATAACGCGTTACCGGACGATAGTCGCCATTGGCCGCCAGAACCTGAACCGTACCACCGTTGATGGTCGCAACACCGTTAACCTGCGTATGGTCACTCTGACCAGCGGCATTGACGTTCACAACATAGAGTGCACCGGAATTGATAGTCAGATTGCTGGTGATCGTCGTCTGGCCGATCGTGGTATTTCCACCCGGTGAGAATGTGCCGCCATTTCCAATAGTAACCGTTCCGCCGCCGGTGCCGCCGCTACCGCCACCGCCAATGGTGCCGTTGCCATCGATACTGCCACCATTTTCAACGATCACGGTTCCACCAAGGCAGCCGTCAACAACGAGCTTGCCATTCGTAACCGTTGTTGTTCCAGCAAAGCCACAGCTATTGCCCTGAATTGTTGTGATGTTCGGGCCGATCTGGCGCAGATTGCCGGTTCCGCTCAATTCGGTAACGAGTGTGAAATCGTTAGACCGGTTGATCACAAGCGTTCCATCGCTTCCGATCATCACATTCCCGGTCAGAGTTCCGCTTTCACCGCCAGCACCAAGCTGAACAGCGCCATTGTTGATCGTTGTTCCACCTGTGTAGGTGTTGTTTCCGGTCAACAAGGTGGTTCCGCCGCCGTTCTGGGTCAGGCTACCAGTCCCGCTGATCGTACCCAACAGCGATAGCAAGTCGCCGCGATTTGTTACAAGTGACGCGTTGTTGACAATATCGCCAACGATTGAGCCTGAAGTTCCACCATTACCGAGTTGCAGGACACCAGCATCAATCTTCGTGCCGCCTGTATAGCTATTGTCAGCCGACAGGATCAGCGAGCCACCACCCGTTTTGACGAAGCCAAGCGATGATCCACCAGTGATAGGCGTTGCAACACTCGTTGTCACACCTGCGTCAACGTTAATCGTACCGCCGGTCGCCTCTCCGAAGTTGAGCGAGCCTGTAGCACCCGGCACCAGATTATAGCCATTGACTGTAAACTGTAGCGTATCGAACTGCTGTGCACCTTCAACTGTGATATTGCCGCCAACACCTGAGAAGACACCGACTGATCCAGCCCATGGGCCATTGACTTCTGCTTCACCCGGCGCAGACGTCCAGTTCGTGTAACCGGAAGACCATGTTCCGGCACCGCCTTGGATCGTGCCATCGCCCATCGTATCGGTGCCATCCCAGAAGAGCAAATTCTGCCCGTCCTTCAAGACCGAAATATTGACAGATTTCGCATCTCCCGGTGCGTTGACATACACAAGTCCGTTGGCCGTTGTGCCGTTGATTGCAACATTGACGTTATCGAAAGCACCAGCAACGCTGTCAGCCTGGAACAACCTGTAGAAGCCTGCAGATGTTGCTGACACATTCAACGTGCCACCGTAAACGAGTGCGCCATTGACGATGACCAGATCGTTGAGTTGTCCGCCGATCAAACCGCGTTGGCCCATCTCAAACTCGGAGGTAGAACCGCTGTTGAGCGTAAGATTGCCATTGACGGTTAGTGTACCCGGGCTATTTCCCGCAGAGAGAGTACCACCGGCGAGAACCGCTGTGTTGCCAACAATAGTACCGCTACCGCCAAGCGTTCCTCCATCCTGAACCGTAACGATACCGCCAAGCGTTCCATTCACCGCCAGCTTGCCGCTTTCAACAACCACATCACCCGTAAATGCTGCGCCGTTTCCGGTATAGTTGAGGATGCTTGTACCGTCTTTGACGAGCCTTCCGCTGCCCGAAATAGCTCCAGCAAAAAGCTGGGTGCCATCGCCATGGTTAAATGTTGTCGTACCGTCAATTTGCAGATCGCTGAGAATTGATCCTGTTGCTGCACCATTGCCAATTTGTAAGCTGGCACCGGCAGCAACACGCGTCAGACCTGTGTAGGTATTGGCGCCCGACAGCGTCAGATTGCCACCAGCAAGGGCCAGACCGCCGCCCTGCCCCGACAACACGCCACCGAACACACTGTCAAATCCTGGCTGTGCAGTATCCTGTGTTGTGAGCATGAGAGTGTGGTTGCCAAGGACGACCGATCCAAGACCGGCAATCCGTGCAATCTCTACCTGCGGTGCGAGCGTTGAACTTACATCAAACACACCGTTTTGACCGACGATGACGCCACTTGACGTTGCGATCGTGCCGTTCCCTGACAGAGCGAGGGTGCCCCCGGCGATTGTGGTGCTTCCGGTGTAAGTATTTTCACCCGACAGCACCAATTGTCCTCCAAAACCCTTAACAAAGTTATTGGTAAGACCGTCTGCGATGGTCGCAGCAATCGTTGCTGTGCTCCCCGCACCGACGTTGATATTTGCATCTGGATTAACCGAGCTTGGTGCGAGAAGCAGCCTTCCGCCTAGTGTATTGCCATCCAAGACGTAACCGTCGACATCAAACTGCAAGGCGCTGAAACTCTGGTCGCCGTCAATTGTCACGACACCCGAATTACCGCCAAAAACCGCAAGCGAAGACAACCAGCTTGAATTGATATTACCGAATGCATCGGTCCAGTTGGTGCCAGCAGAAGACCATGTTCCCGCTCCACCATCCAGCAGATTGTCGCCAACTGTGTCTGCACCATCCCAGAATTGCAGATGGTCGCTTTGTCCAAGGACGGACAGGTTCATGACCGTCGCTGGACCCGGATTATTGACATAGACGCTCGCATCAATCGTGCCCGTTAGACCTGTCACGTTAATCGTGTCGAAGTTACCATTGATTGAACCGGCATTGAACAGGCGGTAATAACCAATGGAAGAAACGATAGCTTCCAGAGAACCATCTACATCAAGAGCGCCACTAACGATCACATGATCATTTGCAGGACCGCCAACGACATTGGCCTGACTTAGCTCGAAGACTGAGGTCGAGTTGCTTTCAAGGGAAAGATCGCCATTGATGGTAAGCGTGCCAGGGCTTGTACCGGCTGAAAGCGTACCACCCGATCCGATAACGACATTGCCGCCAATGAAACCCTTGCCCGACAGAGTACCCTCCGTTGAAGCGGTCACATTGCCACCGAGGTTGCCATTTACCGTAAAGTCGCCTTGCGTGATGAAAGTGTTACCGGCAAAGCCACTGGCATTGCTGATTTCGGTCAAGACAAGTCGTCCATCCCCGGATTTATTGATAGTTCCCGTACCGGTTATGGTTTCGTTATAGCCAAAGACCAGTCCAGACCCGACCGACACATTAAGCGTACCATCGACGTCAAAGTCACCTGCACTCGCAGATGCTGGATTGGCATAGAGATCCAGTGTGGCTGGTGAAGCGATTGTTGTCGCACCCGAATATCGGTTTGCACCCCTGAGCACCAGCGTTCCATCCAGAACGGTCAGACCGCCATTGCCGATGATCATTCCTTCATAAATATCGGCGGCATTGGTGATCGTCAGCACATGATCGCCAAGGTCAACTGTACCGCTCTGCGAACCGGCAAGGCTTTTTATCGAAGTACCCGCCGACGTATCGGCAATCGAAAAATCTCCATCGACGACAACACGTTCTGCATCGGCAATCGAGCCATTTGAAGCAAGTATCAGGTTTGCACCGGTTGCAATATTGGCTTCCCCAGTAAAGGACTGACCGCTTAGAACAGTCCACGATCCGGCATTCACCGCAACGCCACCATCACCATCAACGACACCCGAGAATGCGCTGGCGGCATTGGACAAGACAAGCGACTTGGAACCCAACTGAACACTACCGTCACCGGAAAGGTCACCAATGCTGGTCGAATCCGCTGTGATGCGGGAGATATCGAACGTGCCGCGCAGGCTCAATGCCGACGTACCTGCAATCGATCCATCGCCATCAAGAGCAAGAGTTGCCCCCGCCAACACGTCAGTTGAACCTGTATACTGCTGCTCAGCGGTCAGCGTGAGTGTTGCACTGCCAGCTTGCAGAAGGTTGCCCGTCCCCGAAATGACACCATTATAGGTTAGGTCACTGTTATGAACAAAAGACAGGTTGCCGCTGTTTGAAACCGTATCACTGATGCGACCGGACGAGCCACCATTGCCCACCTGAAGGTTGCGTCCCAAAGCTACAGTTGTCGTTCCGGTATAGGTGTTGTCTCCCGTCAGGATCACATGACCTGGACCCTTTTGAACGAGGTCACCTGTACCCGATACCAGACCAGAGAATATGCTTGTTATGCCTTGATTAAAGGCAAGCGTACCTGCGTTTGATACGTTTCCTTCGATCGTACCATTCTGTACGCCGTCGCCGAGCTGCAAGATCCCGTCAATGATAGTCGTGGCACCGCTATAGGTGTTGCTTGCCGAAAGGATTGTCGTGCCAGTACCCAATTGCGTGAGCGAACCCACACCGGAAATCGAGCCATCATAGACAACCGTATCGCTACGATTGAAGATCAGGTTGCCGTCATTGACAATGTTTCCAGCAATAGATCCGGTCGTTCCGCCGTTGCCAATCTGAAGCGAAGAGCTTTCAATTGTTGTACCACCGGTATGTGTGAGATTGCCTGTAACAGTCGTCTGAGAGCTGCTGGTCGACAGGCTACCAAAACCAGACATATCGCCGCCATAGGTCCAATCACCTGCGCGTGCAAACTGGACAAGGGCGTTGTTGACGATATTGCCGTTCAGCGTACCATCTGCTGCGAGTCTGAGTGCACCAGCGCTGACAGTTGTCATGCCTGAGAAGCTGTTTTCCACGTTCAGGGTCAGTGTCCCTGCCCCACGCTTATAAAGCTCTCCCGTTCCTGCAATCGTGTGGTTGAAACTCGCCGCATCTGAACGATTGAATATGAGTTCGCCATCGGTCAATACGTTACCATTCAGCGAGCCGGTATTCTGACCGTTGCCGATTTGCAAACTTGCGCCATCGGCAACACGAACGAACGTATCATTGATCGAACCAAGGGTCGTCAACTGACCAGACGTGATCGATAGAAGGCTCTGATTTGTACCCTCAATAGTACCGTAATAAGTGGAACTGCCACCTTCGAGTGAAAGAACCCGCGATCCGAGATATACGGAGCCCGCACCACCCAAACCGTTAATCCTGGTCGCGTCATCATCAATATTGGAGATGTCGAAACGACCTGTGTTTCCAACTGTTACCTGACTTGAAGATGCGACCGATCCTGCGCCAGAGAGAAGCAGTGTACCACTATGAATTACAGTCTCGCCGGTGAATGTATTTTCACCGCTCAGAATAACCTCAGCGGCACTTGCACCCCTGATGTTGAGGCTGCCAATACCTGATACTATGCCACTATACTCGTGCGTGCCGCCGGAATAATTGAAGTCCAGCGTTCCATCACTGCTGATGTTGCCAGCCACACTGCCCGAAGCTGTGCCGCCGCCAATATCAAGCGTTGCATTGGATGTCAGGCCTGTGATGCCCGTATAAGTGTTCTCGCCGGTCAGTATCAGCGTGCCGCCAAGAAGCGTTACCTCTCCTGAACCGGAAATTATGCCGCCAAACAAGCCGGATTCACGTCCCATAACCGAGCCGTTCATAACGGTTAGATTGCGTTCGCCCAACTTAACCTGACCATCGCCAGCGAGCGAATTGATCGCTACACTACCAACAGGCAACCCCGAAATGTCGAGAACTGCATCGGCACTATCAAGCGAAACATAACGTGCACGCGAAAGTGCATTCCCATTATTGGCCACAAGCGTGCCATCGGTAACACGGGCTATACCGTTAAAGGTGTTTGATCCGCTCAAAGTATGGGTGCCGCCCGAAACGGTAATGCCGCCCCCGCCAGAAATTACGCCGGCAAATGTATGCGTACCTTCGGTCAATTCCAGCGTCGCGGTGCCAAGCTGAACCGAACCAGTACCGCTTAGACCCTTGATGGAGGTTCCCGCCGTGCCTAAACCGCCGACATTGAACGTTCCATCAATACCGACCTGCACTTCGCTTGATTGAGAAATGGAGCCTGCACCCGTGAGAGACAGCGTTCCAGCCTCGATCAATGTATAGCCGGTATAGCTATTGGCTGCGGACAGATTAAGTGTACCGCTACCGGTCTTGGTCAGTCCTTCGCTGGTGCCGTCGACGAGCGCAACGCCAACTGTAGCTGTGCGTTGGCCATCGACAATGATCATTCCAAGATTATTAAGCTGAAGCGAAGCATTCGTGCCAGACGTCAATGCATAACCATCTGTCTTGAAATGTAGACGATCAAATTCCTGCTGACCCTCAACCGTAACGGTGCCCGCGCTGCCATCGAAGATGGCATAGGAACCTACCCATGGCGCAACGAAGGCATAATCAGGGCTCAGCCAGTTTGTATTGTCGCTATTCCAGGTACCTGATCCACCGACCAGAACTCCCGCAGTTGTGCGTGTTCCATTCCAATATTGGCGAACTTCATCATCACCAAGAACGATCATGTTCACTTCGGTGACAGGATTATCGCCTTCCATATAGACGTTATAATCACGGATAATCTGGGTTGGAGTCGACGATGTTACATTGATGTCGGAGAAGTCGCCAGTGATGCTGCCAGCCGAGAACAGGCGGTAATATCCTGATTTTGCAACCGATACGTTGAGAGTGCCATCAAGCGAAAGACCGTTCGTCACGATAACGCGGCTGTTGAGGGCGCTCGAAATGACATCAGGCGTAGCAACGCTGAAGTTGGTCGTTGAACCCGCCAGAAGCGTCAGCGTCGAAATCTTCAGATCCGACCCGGCATTCAGCACGCCGCCATTTTGAATGGTGACAGCACCATTGATGAGGCCTGTGCCATTGATGGCGACACCATCGTCATCATACTGCGTGCCACCAGCAAGCGTTGCCCCGGAAGCGACGTTAACCGTGCTTCCTGTCAGCGAGCCGTCAACACGCAACGTTCCGCCAACAACGTTGGTTGCGCCGGTGTAATTGTTCGCACCTGCCAGAACAAGCGTGCCATTATTGGCCTTCAACAGATTGCCGGTGCCGGAGATCGAACCAGCATAGCTGTGAACACCACCATCGTGATTGAAAGTCAGATTGCCAGTGTTGAGAATATTGCCCGCCACTGCACCATTGGCACCACCAATTGCGAGCGAAGCACCTGAGCCGATTGTCGTAAGACCGGCATAGCTGTTCGCGCCCTCGAACTTCTGCGATCCATCGGCGATAGTGACGCCACCATTGCCGCTGATAATGCCCGAATAAATATCATTCGCAGCCTGGCCAATGACCAGAGTTTGATCGCCCAGCACGACGCTACCCAAGCCGCCAAGACGATTGACCGAGGTTCCGTTTGTCGTGGCCGCAATGTCGAACACGCCGTCAGCACCGATGGTCAACAAGGATGTCTGGCTGATCGAACCATTGCCTTGAAGGGCAAGAGTGCCGTTCGCAATATTTGTCGTACCGGTATATGTCTGCGTTGCGGTAAGCTTTGTGGTTCCGGTGCCTTCTTGGCGAACATTACCCGCACCGCTTACGATACCGGTGAAATTCAATACAGATGTGGCATCACGATTGAATGCAAGCGTGCTGCCGGTTGCTGTCGAAACATTGCCCGAAAGCGTGCCCGTAGCGCCACCATTACCGACCGCCAGTGTACCACTGCTAATTTCTGTTCCACCGACATGGGAAGAGTTGGCTGTCAAAGTTAAGCGGCCAGTCCCTTTCTGGCTAAGACTACCAGTTCCAAAGATATTGCCTGCGAATGTGTAGTCATTGCTGCGCCAGAACTCCAGACGACCGAAGTTGGGGCCGATACCAGTATCGACATTGCCCGCAAGCGAACCTGTCGTTCCAGATGCACCAATTCTCAATGCGCCGCCACGGATAAGAGTTCCGCCAGTATGGGTCGCGTTTCCTGTCAGGTGAACGATGCCCGCTCCCTGCTTCTCAAGGACGCCGGTACCGGAGATATTATTGGCCAATATAGGGTCGACTGCGGTGCTGTAATTAAGCACCAGTCGGCCAGCATCCGCACCGATGCCGGTGACGATCTGCCCTGCAACACTTCCAATGCGCGTAGGATCGCCCATTGGAGTGAAGTCGGTCAGCTGGATTGCGCCGCCCAGCAGCGTTGTATTTCCGGTAAACGTGTTCGCATTATTTAGGAGAAGTGTACCGCCGCGAAGTGTAAGGCCACCATCGCCAGATATCACGCCTGCGTAAGTGCCAGCGGCCGCGGAAACGGTCAGCGTATTATTGCCCAGATTGACGGAACCCGATCCTGAAATCGAGCGGATCGATGATCCACCATTTGCGGCTTGCGAAATATCAAATGTGCCCGTGCCAATGTTAACATTAGCAGAAGTGGAAATGGAGCCATTGTTTGAAAGGCGCAAAATCCCATCATTGACATTGGTAACACCTGTGTAGGTGTTTGCACCGCTCAAGGTTAAATCGCTGGTGCCTGCGAGCGAAACAATACCGCCCTCGTTTGGCTCGATGCCGCCCGAGATTATACCGCTGTAAGTCATTGGCCCATTGCGCGAGATAACAACTTCGCCGCTATTGGCGATATTTCCAGCCACCGAACCAGTGTTCGACGGACCATTGTCGCCAAGCTGAAGAACGCCTGCCGTAACGTAGGTCGTTCCGGTATAGCTGTTGGTAGCAGTTAGGATTAGACGACCCGATCCAACCTTGGTCAAGCTGGCAAGATCACCATTAATGATCCTGGCGTCAATGGTGGTGGTTCCCCCATTCGCAACATTGATGATCGAGGATGTTTGGGTGGAGCCACCACTTGAAAGCTGGAGGGCATCACCAGTGCTGCCAACAAGTCTATAACCGCTTACATCGAAGCTAAGCTCGCCAAATCCAAGTGTTCCCTGGAGTGTAACCGTACCAGCGGTTCCGCCAAAACGTGCAATTGAACCTCCCCATGAGCCGCTGATTTCAGAACCAGGAGCAAGCCAGTTGGTGTTACTCGCATTCCAGGTGCCATTGCCACCCTGTGCCACAGCACCACCAGTATAACGGCTGCCATCCCAATTCTGAACAAGCTGGTTAGCATCAAGAAGCCGGATGTTTACCTGTGTTGCCTGACCGCCTGCGGCCGGAGTGTCCGTATATACAGTTGCAGTAGAACCCGCGACACCGCCAAGAAGGTTTACGGTCTGGAACGATCCCGTAATGCCATTCCCGGCATTGAAAAGGCGATAGTATCCGGCATTACCGGCTGTGACATTCAACGTTCCGTTGAGAGCAAGTGCACCGTTCACGATCACAAGATCATTATTGGCACCACCCACAACACCAGCTTCACCAAGTTCAAAGTTCGAAATGGAGGAAGCTGAGAGTGTAAGATTGCCCAAAATAGTCATCGTGCCAGGACTTTGTCCTGGATTGAGCGAACCCGAAATATTTACATTGCCTCCGATAACACCGGTTCCAGAGAGTATCGCACCAGTAGCGACGCTTACATTGGTGTTTCCAAGACTTCCGATAACAGCCAATTCACCCGCATTGACCTGCGTTGAACCTGTATAGGTATTGACACCGGATAATGTGGTTTTGCCAGTGCCATTCTGAATGAACCCACCAGCGCCCGAAATTGCACCTGCGAAAGCAAAGGCATTGGAGCGATTAACAATCAGCGTTCCTGCATTGGCAATATTGCCAATAAGCGATCCAGAAGTGCCGCCGCCTGCTGCGTTTGAACCGAGCTGAAGAGTAGAGCCCGCGTCAATTGTCGTGCCACTGGTAAAGGTGTTCGCGCTTGTTAGGATAAGCTTGCCATTTACGCCAGTTCCCGACTGAACAAGCCTGCCCGCACCACTGATAACATTGCCATAGGCAAATTCTTGCGATTTACCAAAACGCAGCGTCGTACCTGCGGCGGTGTTCACGTTACCACTGAAGCTGTTAGCACCTTCAATGCTGAGCGTGCCGGAATCGATCTGAACACCGCCACCCGCCAACACAGCGCCGGTCAGAACGGTAGTGCCGGGTCCTGCCTGACGCACAACACCAGAACCGGAAATCGAGCCTGCATAGGTCAATGTGTTGCTACGCGAGAATGTCAGTGTCCCGTTATTGAGAACAGAAGCACTCGCAATGCTGCCGGTTGTTCCACCAGCGCCGATCTGAAGGTTCGCCCCGGAAAGGACTGTCGTCTGGCCTGTATAGATATTGGCACCAGACAATGTCAGGTTTCCGCCGCCAAGCGAGAGCCGGGCACCTGCCCCACTGATTACACCGGCAAACACACTATTGGCGTTTGAAATCGCCAGATTTCGATCCCCAAGTGTCACCGTACCGGATGCAGCACCACTCAAACTACGGATATTGACTGTTGGGTTCGTGACTTGCGAAACATTAAAATTCGCATCAGCAACAATTTCGCTCGATGCGGAAATGCTGCCGTTACCTTCAAGGCGCAGACTACCGGCAGTGATACGTGTTACACCCGTATAGCCCTGAACAGTTGTGAATGTCGTGCTGCCAATACCTTGCTGGACCACCGATCCGGCACCGGATATTGCATTGGTGAAAGTCAACGCATTGCTGCGATTGAAACGCAATTCACCTGCATCCGAAAAGGCAATATTGCCCTGAACTTCGCCGCTGAAGCCGCCGTTACCAAGTGTCAGATAACCACCGGTCGCGATGGTTGTTAATCCGGTATATGTATTCGCATTGGTCAGTGTCAGATTACCGGAGCGAAGCAGCAATCCGCCATTGCCGGAGATAACACCCGCGAAGGTTCCTGCAGAATTGGCAACTTCAAGCGTATTGCTTCCCAAAAGAACACGGCCTGCCGTGTTGCTGCCAGCAAGGCTTGCAATCACAGCATTGCCAGTATGCGAGGCAATATCCAGCGTCGCATCAACGGTCACACCATTGGATGTCGCTATGTTTGCTGCTCCGGAAAGCCTGAGCGTTCCGGCGGAAATTGTCGTTGCACCCGTATAGGTTTGTGCACCTGTCAGTGTCAGCAACTGGCTGAAATTGCTCAGCGTGAGACCGCCGGTACCGCTGATTGTTCCGCCAAATGTGCCATTTTGTTGGGTAAGCGTGAGCGTATTGCTGCCCAAGACAACCGACGCTGTGCCAGCACCCGTGCTGGCAATTTGTTTAACGCTTGCACCAGCCGATGTCGCGGCAATGTCGAATGTTGCTCCGCCAGAAATCAGAATATTGCTGGATGACGAAACGTCACCAGCAGCACCCAGTGCAAGGCGACCGGCCTGCACACGCGTTATGCCGGAATAGCTGTTCAAATTCGCAAGGGTCGTCGTACCTGTGCCAAGCTGCACAAGATCACCCGTACCAGTGACCTGTCCACCAAAGGTTCCAAGAGCATCCGAACGCTGGAAGATCAGTTGCTGTCCACTTTGAACCTCAACATTTGCATTGAGCAATGCGCCTGTTGTTCCTCCGTCACCAATGCGGATGGAACCGGCGGCAACACGTACCCATCCGGTAAATGTACTGTTACCGGTCAGCGTTTGCGTACCAGCACCCGAAACTCGTAGATCACCAAAGCCGGTAATAACGCCGCCGTAAGTGCCAGACGACGTTATGGAAAGCGTTCTCGCCGTGCCGGATGTGGTGCCAAGCTGGACTGTGCCTGCACCTGATAGCGCCTGAACAGCCGTTCCTGGCAGCGCGCCACCAGCCGTTCCCGAAATATCGAAAGTGCCAGTCTGACCGATGATCACACCACTGGAACTACCAACCGAACCGCCGCCGGTGATACGAAGCGTCGCGTTATCGGCAATGGATGTGGAACCTGTATAGGTGTTGCTGCCGCTTAGAGACTGCGTTCCACCGAGAACCCTGAGATTTCCCGCACCCTGAATGGCACCACTGAAATTATCGATCGCACGCCCGGCTGTAATATCAAGGCCCTTGGAGCCAAGAATAACCGACCCGCCACTTCCAGAGATGGAGGTCGCAACAAATGTTGTTGTGGCGGCGTTCAGCCCGCTCACGTCCAGCGTACCGCTGATGATAAGATTGCTTGCGCCACTTAGCTTCGCCGCACCTGTCGCAATCAGGCTTGATCCTGAATTGATCATCAGGCTGCCGGTAAAGTCACTGTCCTGCGAAATGGAAAGCAGAGGCCCTGCAAGGACGAGGCTGCCGCCAACGCCTGTGAAGCGCCCGCCGAAAGCGCCATTTTGCTCGGCAAGCGTAAGCGTTTTGCCTGCCAGATTGACCGTGCCGCTGCCCGATACTCTCTTTACGGTCGTGGCACTGGTGATTGCAGAAATGTCGAACGTACCGCCGGTTGCAATCGAAATACCGCTTGAGCGGTCAAAGGCTGCTTGCGCCTGAAAGGCGCAATGTACCGGCAGAAATAACGGTATCGCCTGTATATGTATTGGCGTTACCGGTGAGCGTGGTCGTCCCGGTTCCCGCCTGTGTGATACCGCCCGAGCCCTGCACACACGCCCGCCAAATACACCGGTCGCATCCGAACGCATGAAGATAAGCCGGCCGCTTGTTCCGGTTTCAACATTCGCATTCAGCAATGAACCGCGATTTGGAATGCTGGCAGAACCGATGGTCAGGTTGCCATTACCGCCGAGATAAACTGTACCGGTAAAACTGTTGTTCCCGGTCAGGGTCTGATTGCCACCCGCAATACGCAGATCGCCATAGCCCGTAATCGATCCACCGAACACACCGCCAGCGGTGATGGTCATGCCGCGCTGACCGTTCTGCGATCCGAAGATCACAGTACCATCGCCACTCAGAGCCTGAATGGTTGCGCCATCATTGGATCTGGAAAGATCGAATGTGCCGCTTGCATCAATATTGACTGTGCTTGATTGAGCGAGAGAACCGTCGTCAAGAATGACAATGCTGCCGTTACGAATATTGGTGGCACCGGTATAGGTCTGAGCGACGCGTACACGCAATTCGCCTGTACCGAGCTTGGAAAGAGCTCCGCTACCAGTGATCACGCCACCTGCGACTAATTCGTAAGTGTTGCTACGGTCGATGACAAGCTCACCGTTGACCGTCGCACCATTCAAAACGCTCCCTGTCGTGCCACCATTGCCCAGCCACATGACGGCACCGGCATCCACCAGAGTGTTGCCGGTATAAGTTAGGTCTGCTCCGAACTTCTGCGTTCCGCCGGACAGTCTCAAGCCACCTGTGCCGCTGATCGTGCCGTTATAAGAGTCGCTGTCAGTCGCATTTGTTATGCGCAGCGTCTTATTGCCAAGCACAATATTACCGTTGACCGTTCCACGCAGATCGCGGATCGACGTCGTACCCGGCGAAATGCCGGAAATGTCCAGAGTACCGTTGCTGTAAATATTAACCTGTCCGCTCGTTGCAACCGAACCTGTACCGACCAGCTTGAGCGTTGCGCCATTATGGACCGTTGTCGTACCTGTGTAGGTGTTGATACCACCCAGTTCTAACGAACTTCCCGCTCCCCCATTCAGAGTAAACCCTGCAGCGCCCGAAATTACGCCAGAGAAGCGATCGCCTGTTTGCCCATTGGATACAACAAGCCCGCCAGCACCAAGCCGCACACTGCCGCCATTTGATCCACTGTTCAACAAGCGGTTCAAGGATACAGCATTTGAGAGCTCAGAGAGATCGAGCGCGCTGCCGCTCGCAACCGTGACAGAAGAAAGAGGGCTGAGATCAATATTGCCCGCGGCTGCGAATGTTCCGCCGCCCGTTACCGTAATATTTCCAGTCGATCCCGATTGTAAAGTCCCACTGAAACGGTGAATGCCGCCAGATAGAGAAACTGCGCCCGACATTCCCAAAGTACCACTATGATTACTTTGTGTTGTGAGTGCAGCGTTGCTGAGGGATAGCGTGCCTTGACCATACACGCCCTTGAGACTGCCACTATTGACCGAGACAGTGCTACCAGAACTACTCTGGGTAACTGTGCTATCAAGATTAACGTTGGTCACCGAGAAACGAGCGGTGTTGTACAACCTTGTATCGCCAGTATAGGATGCTGCTCCAGCCCCATCTACAACATTTGCCGTCGAAGTGCCACGGACCTCAACACTGCCCGCCCCGGTCACACCATCAAGACGCATGCCCCCGCCGTTGTTGATAATAAGCGTACCGCTCGCGGCGATAGTTGTATTGCCAACAGCAATTCTGCCCATTACGTCAGCGATCTCCAGAGATCCACCGGAAACTGTTACCTCACGAAGTGAGCCTACCCAGTTAGTAGGCTGATCAAGAACCACCGCACCAGCCTGGACAGTGAGGCCGATAAAGCGCATTCTGCTTGTTTCATCAGCATATGGGCGGATGTTAGGAATTACATAACTACCGGCCATATTGACGACTATGCTTGCGTCCCATCCATCGGAAACAATCCAGCCACCTGTCGAATTGAAAGTATTGCCGTCGTAGTATTCCAGTCTCGGTGCCAAAGCAGTGCCGTTCCCAAGCACTAGCGTACCGCCATTTCCAAGCTCTACAACATGTCGGGAAGTTCCGTCATTACGCCGGATTGCACCGCCGCCATGGACGATCAAAGTTCCGCCTAAGGCGTAGCTATCGCCCGTGACCTTAACATATTGCCAAGAACGAAGAGAAGCATCGTTCGCAACTGTCACAACCGCGTTGTTTCGGATCAGAGACCAACTATTATAGTTGGTCATGAAACTTCCGCTATTAATATTGACGGTAGAACCACCCTGAAACGAAAAATCGTATGCTCTTACGCTTGCATTGTTGGTGATGTTAACAATCGCGCTATTATTAATGATGAGGCCATCACCAGTGTAGTTTACGTCTGATGTTACCGTACGATTGTTGCTCCACTCGATCGCACCAACCGTCGCAGGCCACGCAACCGCTGCAAGTGCGAGACCCGACACAGAAACTTTTGCCAATTTACCTATACGGCTCAATATCCCGCGCTGTGCCGCTGCGGGCTGATCCTCCCGTGCCTGCGCCGCAATCACAGAATTATCTTCGTGCAGATCACGAACTGCCGAAGCGGCAGCTTTAGAGGACGACGATTTCGTGTTCGGTGCAGAGATTTTCATGAACAGCGCAACTTCCATATAGGTTAATCACAGACTGTTCTTGAATATATCTCCATTTAATCAAGGTCAAATTTGTAACTTACAGATGATAAAATAATAATAGTAATAATTATAACACGACAAATAGTATTCTATTTATTTAAATCAATTAACTACATTACTCTAACTTATTTATGTTTAAAAAAAATTATCCATATTTATATAATCGTAAAAATATTTGGCTTTCAATTATTGCGTGCATTATACTATATAAATAAATGAATATGGAGTTTTTATATTTCATTAGCACAAACTTATGCGCTGATCCGGTGTTGCAAAACCGGAACACATATAAACAGATTTTTCGCAGCCATCCCTGCTAAGCCCTTTCAAATTAGGGCTGACACCAAGAAACACAATAACCCACCGCATCTTTTTTAATATGGAAAGTAGTCCCGCGCACTGATTCTTGGGCCAGTTCTGGGTTATTGGGCGCAAGGAGATAAATTGGAATACGATGTATTCAACGAGATTTTGTTATTAAAAATTTAACTAATAAGATAGCTTCAGTGAAATTATATATTTATGCGGATATTAATAAATAAAAGTCCATGCAAGATAAAATCTCACATGGACTTTTAAATAAATCGAGTGCACTGCGCTTTTTTATACGCCCACATCATAATGAGCTTTCAAACGCAATCACGTCTTACGAGAGTGCCCCAGACCAAAGTCTAATGCCAACAGAGATCTCTTCTTAGAGTAATTTGGTGCGACCATTGGATAGTCGGGAGCAAGATCCCACTTTTCCCGATATTGCTCTGGCGTCATGCCATAATGCGCACTCAAATGCCTCTTTAGAGACTTGAATGGTTTTCCATCTTCAAGGCAGTAGAGATAATCTGGTGTTATCGAGTTTTCGACAAGCACTGCGGGTTCCTGTGGCATAGGCGCTTCTGGTTGTGTATCGCTGCCAGACAGAGTTAAAAGCTCGACAAAAAGGCGGTTACATAGATTTACAAGCTCTTGAGATTCAATTTTGTTATTGCTTGCATAAGCACTCACCAAATTGGTGGTGAGCTCAAGTATTTTTCCTTTTTCCTGACCAACATCTGCCTTCATAAGATTTTCCAATCCTGCTGCGATATACTAGTTTCTAAACTACATCCAACTGTTCTCAGGCCGGAGGTCACAAACGCTTCTTATAAGATATCGCACCGTGTGACTGCCCCGACCTTCGAGAATGAATGACCATGATTTTTCGATTTAAGTTAGGGGTGACCCAAATCGAAACAGATCATGATGCCTTATCAAGCGCACTCAGCGCCTGGCTGATCCCGGTCCAAGAAAGAGGAAGTTCAACATTCTGACCATTCGCATCTACGAAACGCATTTTGCCTTCTGGAGCAGTGCGGACGGTTGCCAGAAAGTCAGGCGTCGGTTCGGCAGTCGCAAGACACGCACCACCGATACAACGCACCCACGGCAATTCCACAGAACCCTTTTCCTCGGCTCCGATTTTTCCATTACCTGACAAACGAACCGTTTGACTCGGTGTAATATTAACAGGCAGAACGACCGTTACCTGCAATTTCGAGTCCTTCGTAAGGCGGCCTAACGCAATCTGAGCAACAGGCTGTGGCTGACCCTGAACCTGAATCGACTGAACAACCTCACAGCTTTTTCCTTCAGATGCAGCAGCACCTGCTGCTCCGCCATTGGTGCGTACACATTGCAAGACCCAATTTCCGTAAGTGGCAGTCGTTGCACCCGGTTCATTGCTTACAGCGACACGATCTTCTTTTTTATCTTGCGCTAACGAAGTCGTAGCTGCAGCCCCACCTGCAACGAGCGCACAGGCAACTATACCCATCATTGTTTTCAATTTGTAACGGTTGCTCGACATATCAATACTTCCTTCTTCATTTCTGTCCGCAACAATGTACGGAATCTGCGTTATTTCTTGATGGGTATACAAACTAGGAAAGCCACGTTTTAACACTGGCTAGCCCGAGGATTTTTATTTGCAAGTATTTGTTTTTTTGATTTTCATGCCTAAACCAGAAAATCATTGGTACAGTTTGCAAGAGGTCAATCGATCATTTTCATCTCGGATAGCTTTCTTGAAATCAACGTTGTATTGACTTGCTTATTCCGAACGCCAAGAAGTGCTGGTGGCGTAAACAAGTATCCCTGACACCAATTTGCCCCCGAGCGTTTTGCAACAAGGAAGTCGGCTTCCGTCTCCACACCTTCAACAACCACATGGGGGCGCGAAATGACTTGCCAGCATTACAAGGTGCTCAAGGAGATCTGGTCTGCTGAGCCCCGTATTTAACTCTCGCATGAATGACCCATCAACCTTGACGATATCAGGCGAAGCGGAACGTGCGAAAGCTATCGTACTGTATCCCGCACCAAAATCGTCCACTGCAACTCTGCAACCAGTTGCCCTCAGCGCCGTGACCAATTCCAAAGCACTGTCAAGATTTGGCGGAAGCAATGTCTCGGTAATCTCAATAACAAGTCGCCGCGCAAGTTGCGGATCATGTCTTAAGTCACGCAATATGGAGTGCCACCAAAGGTCATTGGACACCGACATGCCGGAAACATTGCAACCAAGAATAACGTCTGGACGTCTGCGCAGTTCATCCATAACGCTGCGAACCACCTGTCGGTCGATCGGGCGCATCAGGCCCAGTCTTTCAACCGCCGGAAGAAAGGCGCCTGGCATTATGACATTGCCATCGGCATCCTCTATCCGAACCAAGCATTCCTTATAAAGGGGCGCATGCGATTGATTAACACTGACAATATTCTGCTCGGCAAAAATGATCTTTCCGTCCGAAAGGCTGGAATAGGCCGCGATAGCGGTACGCATATCCTCTAAATATTGTTCGACATCGAGTTTTGCGCTTCCCAACGACTCGTCAGACCGCGACGAGCGTATTGAAACCGCAACAATCAGCTTGTTTTTCCCGACACCAACCGGCGTCGTCGAAATATAGGAGAGAAGATCCTCAAGCCGCCGGACAAACGAGAAACCGTGCTCGTCCGTGAAGTGAAGAGTTATGCCCCATGGCTCAATCTCAGATGTCTCGATTTCAGATCCAAAGAAGGAATCTATACGTCGCCACACCTCAAAAAGCGTTCGTACCGCCATTCCTTCAGAGTAAGCAGCTTCAATAGATGGCAGGTTGTCGATCACAACTGAAAGGCAATTCGTGGGTTTCATCGTGATAAACCCACCGCAAAGCGCGTGAAAATCCCCAAAATGCAAGCATATGACGTCAGCTTAGGCAAGGCCATAGACGAGGTTTTGACAAAACCACCGTACGCCAAAACCGGCATGTCAAGCGCTCGGAGATCGACTGACGGCGTAGCACGGACATGCTGTATACCGCGAGTACACTCAAGCAATTCGCACAACACACGAATATTCTTCCCGCCGCTCTGGAAGCTTATTCCTATCACGTCCTGCATAAAGGGGTCCCTTGAGGTACATATATTTCGAGGGATACAGAACGCCATACTGACATTGAAATTGTTAGTGTTTTTTAGTTCAATATTTTACCATTTTAAAGCGGAAAAAAGGGACCCTTTATTGTCAACATCGGACACCACGTTCGGAAGAATAAAATTATGCTTATAGGATATGCGCGAGTTTCAACGGGCGATCAGAAACTAGATCTCCAACTACAAGCTTTAAATCGCGCTGGATGCACTGAAGTATTTTCAGATCACGGCCTGTCGGGACGCACAACGGATAGGCCCGGCCTTGATAATGCGCTGAAAATGCTGACGGAGGGTGATACGCTGGTTGTTTGGCGTCTTGATCGCTTGGGACGATCCCTTATTCACCTCGTTCAGCTAGTGGACGAGTTAGGGAAAAAGGGGATTCACTTCCATTCCCTGTCGGAGAATATTGATTCCAGTTCTTCAGGCGGCAGACTGGTATTTCACATGATGGCTGCACTTGCAGAGTTCGAACGAACGCTGATCAGCGAACGCACACGCGCCGGAATGGATGCGGCACGAGAATGTGGTCTTACGATTGGAAGGCGACCAATCCTATCCAACGATCAGATTAATGCAGCCGACAAAGCGCTGCGTGACGGACTGGAGCTACCCGTTGAAATCGCTTCAAAATATGGACTCGATCCCAGAGCTCTGAGGCGCATGATACGCAACCGTAAAAAATCATTAGCGCGCGTGTAACAATCTAAAAGCGGATGGGCCCCGCTATAACCACCAAATTACCCGCGACTTTATTGCTTCAAATTAATATTTCAAATTCAGGCAAATGCTTTACCACCACGCGAAAACAATTGGTCTACGTTCGCCATCGAGAGGCGTCTCACGACCAAATCTATCTCGACGATGCGCGCCGTGAAACCGTTAACAGCCGATAGAAAGGTTGTAATATTTTCACTTCCAGTTTCGACAATCTGGATAATTGGATCAACCACCGGCCTGTAAGACCGTAGTTTGGAAAGTATTTCTTGCGGGTCGGCAAAGAGAACCGACTCTTCAAGCTCTCGGTGCATGATCAAGATTTTACCAACGAGCGGATCTGGATGCCCCTCAATAATGGTATAATTATCTATCCCTGGTTTCAAACCCTCATCATCAAAGTATAGAACATGCTCACCATCAAGTAAAATTGCATCAACACTTTCACAATCAATCGCCTTTTTTATTTCGGTAATAGTTTTACAACTACTAGTTTCCAAGATAAATAAAGTCCGTTTGAGTGGATCTAGCAAATAAATTTCCCGAGTTAATCTCATCAAATTTCCTTGTTAGAGGAGCCCCCACAACAATCTATATAAGTATAAAACTATTTAGCACGCGTTATCAAGTAAATACAAGCAAATATTCAATCGATTTTACTCATGTTTTTCAGATGCCTGCGTAACGTTCGAGAGGTAACACTAAAGCGCTGCGCAACAGTTTCGGCATGCTCACCAGTTGCTAATGCATGCTGCGCTGCGATCACATCAGAGGGACCAAGAGATGGACGTCGCCCAACGTGAATTCCTCTAAGTCGTGCCGCATCCATACCAGCGCGTGTTCGTTCACTGATCAAGGTTCGCTCAAATTCAGCGAGTGCACCCATTATGTGAAATATAAGCCTGCCGCCAGATGAAGAAGTATCTATATTCTCAGTCAATGAGGAAAACTGGGCATTGCGATTACCGATATCCTCGACCAGCTGAATGAGCTTGGGCAGCGATCGGCCGAGACGATCAAGCCGCCAAACTACGAGGGTGTCACCAGGCGTTAAAACAGATGTTGCCTTGCTTAATCCTGGACGATCAAAACCTTGTCCAGATATCCCGTAATCGGTAAAGATATGGTCGCACCCAGCTTTTTTTAGAGCAATCAGTTGTAAGTCCAGATTCTGATCGTCGGTCGATACTCGTGCGTACCCTATCTTAACATGAAGTCCCACAGTCTTTTTTCCTCTAATGCACGCGAATTGCCAAACCAATGTCTTAGTGCGACGAAAACCACCCGCTATACGCCACACCCTTCGGTCATGTCCTCTTTTTCCGACCTGCTTTTAGCATATAATCGATGTCTTTATTATTAAAGGACGCAATTGTAACTATTTGGAACTATTTAATACTATTTGGAACAGAGCGCGTCGCAGTTATGCAACAACTCAATAGCATTAATACGAACGGTGTTGTCACGTTAACCGGCTCGCAGTTGCCTGCCTGTCGGGCTATTTGTAGATTTCGGTGATGCAAACACCATACATCAATTTCAACCCCCACCGTTTTGCACCGCATATTATTGCACACGCCGTTTGGCTTTACCTGCGGTTCAACTTGAGCTTACGTGAAGTTGAGGAAATGCTGCTTGAGCGCGGGATGGACGTTTCCTACGAAACTGTCCGACGGTCGATCGCAAAGTTTGGTCCTCAGATCGCCCATACTCTGCGGCGGCGACAAGCACGCCTCGGCGATGTTTGGTATCTGGACGAAGTGGTCGTGAAATGCTCTGGAACCAAGTTCTGGCTTTGGCGCGCAGTTGAGCAGCATGGCATCGTTCTCGAAGAAATATTGCAAATGCGACGTGATAAAAAAGGCTGCTAAGCGTTTCGTTGTGACATTGATGAAGCGCTATGGCTTCATTCCCAAACGGATCGTTACCGATAAACTGCGCTCCTATGGTGCGGCAAAGGCGGATGTAGCTCCCAGTCTCAATCATTGGTCGCATAGGGGGGCTCAATAACAGAGCTGAGAATAGTCACCTTCCGTTTCGAAAACGGGAGCGAACTATGCAAGGCCACCGATCGCCGGGAGCGTTGCAACGGTTCGTTTCCATGCATTCTGCCACTCGCAATCGCTTTTCAGTTCCATCCCACCGCCGTGCCGCAAACACAGTTCGTTACCATCGTCTCGAAGCGTTCGAAGCATGGAAAATTGCAGTCGGTCTCGACTGGATATTCAGAACCTCGCATCAGGCTCGCCATCCAAACTTAACGTGACAACCCCCGGAAAAGCCCTCGCCCAGTGGCTGGGCCAGCCCAGTCTAATCCTACTGAGTTTTGCCATCGCAACAGAACCGCAAAGCCGAACTGGAACACCATCAGCGCACCCTTGATATGACAGAATGGCTGGTATGGTTTTGGCAAGCCGTGCTGGCAGCACAGCAGCTCACCCTGCAACTGGTGCGCTTCTATATCGCCAAAGCGCATTTTTATGACCGGTTTCGCGGCGTCCTCAATCCACGAAAGGAAAAGGTGGTAGTCCGGATGTTTGAAGCCGGACCCGAAGGCTTTGTTGGTGGCCTGAGTGCCGACAATTATATGGCCATTGCAAAAACCTCGCGTGCCACCGCCACACGTGATTTGCAGGATATGGTCGACAAAGGCGCCCTGACGCGCCAAGGCCAGTTGCGATTGTGCGAGGGGCAATTTGGTTGGCGCCTATCTGACTTAGAGTTAGAGTCAAGAACACGCACCCATCAGCCATTGCAGATTGTCAGTCAAGAACATCCGAATTGCATCATCAGAAAGAAAATTGTGCATTAAGATGCAATTTAATGCACCTTTGATCAAAATTATTTCAATCAATAAAGCTGACGAATATCGCGCAGATGTTATGCTCGATCACAAGTTCAACGGTTTCATTTTTCGAAATCTGTAATATAGTTATTGTCATCCCGTAATTCACTCTTGATCCAATCCTTAAAGGCCGCCAACGGCCAGTACTCTGCGCGTTCACTAAGCCAAGCCAGGAAATAAATTCCCTTTTCTCGTAACTTCATATCCAAAGGAGCGACCAACTCAGCGGATGCTAATTCTTCAAGGATCATGAACTCCGGCACCAGTGCAACGCCTAATCCGGCAACAGTCGATCTGATGATTGTTTCGAGTTGATCAAAGAGCATTCCATGTAATGAAATGAACGGAACATTATTGGAGAACATCCAAAGCTCCCATGCATTCGGACGTGAGATTAAGTGAATTAGAGGAGCGAATTTAATGTCCTCAGCACAAGAAATCGGATATTTTGAAAGACAATTAGGACTACAAACTGGAATGACAGTTTCACGCTTTAAAAAAGCGAATTCCATAGCTTCCACGTCTGGCTATCCAAAGTCAATTATCCCATCGACTTGTGTAAAAAGATCGACTTCCTTGCATTTAGTGATGATAGTGATGCTTATGTTTGGGTGGCTTTCATTAAAAGAAAGCAGTCTTTGCGCAAGCCATCGACAGCTGAATGTCGGCAAAACAGCCAGACGCAAGCTACCTCCGGCAGGATTAGCTCGAAGGTTAAAGAAGCATTGCTGATACGACGTAGAGCTTCACGGACATCACGTGCATACCCTTCTCCGCCAGCTGTTAACTTAATTGTTTGGCGTTCGCGATGGAATAACTCAACGCCAATTTGCTCTTCGAGGGTTTTGATCTGGCGACTTACTGCACTTTGGGTTAAATCTAGTTCTCTTGCTGCAGCAGTGATACTCCCTGTACGCGCAGCAGCTTCAAACGCATTCAGTAACGGAAGCGATGGAAGGAAACGCCGCGGCACCTGAATCTTCAAACTGTCCTAGCGCTTAAGCCATTTTGGAAGAATATCGATTTACGTTCCAGCTAGCTTTGGGTCCATTTTGTTTAAGAGGTCAAAGATCCCTGCTTCGTCGCAAACACCGTTCGTCCACCCTTGAGAGCGCTAATGAAAAGCGGCTCCCACGATCGTATGTGTTTTGATAAGAGCTTGCCAACTTCAGAGGCTTTACCCGCACAAGCCAATTCCGCAATTTTATAATGCTCCGGAACCGAGGCCTTCTGACGTTTATAACCCTCATCTGAAACATCGCCATAAAAGCGCATGCGATCTCTCAAAGAAAAAATAGTTTCCGTAAGAATATTGTTGCCTGCGGCCTTGGTAAGCTCGAGGTGAAATTCGCGATCTGATATCAAATAAGCTCTAAAATTCTCCCGTTCAACTGCTGTTGCAATCTGATCTGCAATCTTTTTCAGATGCGATATATCGCGATCTTGTCGGGATGCGACAATTTTTGCAGCGTGCACTTCCAATACTTCACGCATTTCAAAGATATTTTTAGTCTCGCTTAGCGAGGGCGCTGTTACTCTAAAACCACGATTTCGATGCGGTTCCAAAAGGCCCAGCCGAACCAGTTCTAACAGGGCTTCACGCACAGGCGTCGTTGAAGTGCCGAGAGTCTCTGCAATGCTCGGGACCGAGTACATGCTTCCCGGTAACGCGTGACCTGCAATGATCTCACTGCGTATCTGCTGAAAGACATGTTGACGCGCACTAGATTGAATCTCCCAATGCTGTCGAACGTCTGCCATCGCAGCGTCTTCTTCTAGGTAGCACGGCAAGCGCAATTGCCCAGAATGCGACTTGAATCCAGCGCAATCGCAACGCAAATCAACTGTTCGAAGTGATCTTAATCCTCAATTATCGCGCTTACCGACCGTTTCTGAATAGGTTTCCAAAACATTAGAAATGAGGCATTGGTCCAGTCTATGGGCTGGGTAACAGCCCGTGATATGTACAAAGCCATTCCATGCCTTACAGCATACGAGCAATGATGGCTTTTGGTACGAATTTGCATTTCTCAAGGACAGTTCGCTCGCAGCGCTCGTTTTCATGTCCACTGCGAATTTGCACCCGCCTAAGTATGCCGAATATTTCTTCCAGTGAATAAGCATGAAGGTATTCGTTCGGCTTTGAGATCAGCGAGATGCAGCAGTTGCGTCAACGAATGGTCGAACCTCGCGGAGAATCTCGTTCGGACAATATCATTTTGATCTCGCGGCTAAGGGAATGGCAATATGGCAGTCGGAGAATGGGTGGAACTATATGCTTGAGCCCCTCGACACACTGTTGAGCTCGCATTGCTCCGTAAAAGCAAAGCACAGATAGATCTAGAGGCCTACCTCATCACGTGATCAGAACAGGGTTCGAGCCTTTGACACTGAAACAGGACGTGTTGAACTGTATTCGGAATTGTTGCAGCGCAACGATGGGATTTTCATTCCCCGCTGAAGATTGACACAGGTCTGCGCAGAAAATTTCCTCTGGTCTTAAGTTCAGCAAAGAACGGATACTACGTGTCAACACCGTAGTGCCTCATTGAGAAAGCCGCCCGATCCCGTTGCAGCGGTGAAGGTCTGGCGATTCAAAGCGGTGACTGTCCGCATCTCTACGCGCAGCCCGCTTTGTGGCCAAACCCACGCCGGGTCTTGCAGAACGTCGTGGCTGCGGCTGGGGCAGTCCTGCAACTGGATCGTGCCGAACTTTCTGCTCAGGGTCTGAAAAATAGCTTGCCTCGATCCGATAAGCGGATCAATCCCTCACAGATCATTCAGATAATATAGAATTGGACTGAACTGCGTCAGAGGTCTTGGAAAGGATGGAAAGAATTTAGAGTAAGACAGTCAGCGATCTGGCGTGCGAAGCCTGATATTCGAAGTTGATGGTGAAGAACTGCATTACGCATATTCAAATCCAGATAGGTGATGATAACGAGCTAAGCAGAGCATACTCGTTGACGGGTTGCGGTCGTTGCAAGGACTGCTGTCAGACACCAAAAAGGTGACTAAAGGCTTCGAAGGAAAGATGTCCAGCCAAATTCCACCCTTGAAAGACGGCGACACAGTTAATCTGCGCCATCAGGCCATTAAAGATTTTCCCTAAGCCGCTTATTTTCCTTGCAGGCGGTATAGCACCTTTATAAGTCTACTTGGCCCGACAATGATTCAAATCAGCTTGCTTTATGCAATCTTAATAGAACACATGCCTTCAGTCGAATACGCGAACACCAGACTGCCAATATGTATTTGACTTCTATGACGCTCCTCGCCGATGTTGAAGGCAAGGATTACTACAGCAATCAGCGCATTAGCGCCTCGCGAGCTGATCAAAATGCACGAATTTATATGTGTGGACCCCGGGCATGATGCATGCATTTTCTGAAGGACTGTCGCGTGTCCCAAAGGACATTTTCATGAAGTGTTTCGCTCTCCGCCAGAAACTATGATGGATGACAGATTATTCGGTCGGTCGAAGAACGCCGAATGGTCAGCTCGCAAGGGCCTATTCTTGATTTTGCAGAAGATAGGGTTGCCTTGCCCAGCCAGGGTTGGCCAGTGTGACTGCGCTGTGAATTGTCTCTGCTTCCAACACATGCATGGCTCAGAACCTGACGATCCTAAGTCTGCCTGACGTCCAGGCGAACAAGTGATCTCGTGACATTTAATACAGTCAAAACGAAACTAATAGCCATCACGCCTGTAAATCCTCACAGATGAGCTTTCGACGCTACTTCTATGAAGGCAGCGCTGCGGATATCATTCACAACTGCAGCGCACCTGAACATCATTCCATTGAAGGCAAACAATCAGCAAGGCACGTTACTGTTGGCCTGCATGGTCTCCTTCAGGAGATTTATGGGGTGAAGCAGGTTAATATTTTCAGGTAACGCCGAGTCCGAAACCGCCTTAAATTCCACGTATAATTTGTTTGATGGCGGTGAGCATCTTGCGGCGATGGATGGCCAATCACGGGCTTGCGTACAGTGGCCGTTTCAGCACTTGCCGCTGATTATCTCGCGCGTCCAGATGCGAAATCGCTTCTTGTACTGGGTTCTGGACGCATTTCCAGTCTAATACCGATGTTACAAAGCCGTGACATCGAAAAATCAAAATCTGGGACATTAACATCACAAAGACTTGATGCTTTGAGGCAGAAAGGGTACAACTGAGATTGCTGCCTCTCGAAGACCCGTGCCAGAAGCAGACATTATTTCTCCGCCACACTTTCTCACGCCACTCATATGCGGCAAATTTACGCAATGTGGATCTGATTGCCTTCTTCGGAAATGCGCGAAAGTGATGATGAGTGCGTGTCGATGGCAACTTTATCGATACCGTGTTCCACGAAGACATCGTTCAGCCTATTAAGGAACGCGTAATTAATCGTAGTCATGTTCAAGCAAAATTAGCCTGACGTCATACTACTATTGGGCGCTCCAACAACGAAGAGATAACGCTATTTAAAGTGGGCGCTGGCGGACTTGTCAGCCGCAACCCTTTTCAAACAAAATGAGAGAATAAATGAACTCGACCGACGTTTTGCACGGATAAAGTCATCTGGATGACGCGCGCACGGCGCTTTCAGTGAAATGAGCGGACAGGTGGTGCGGCTTGGCGCGATCTCCACGATGAAAGGAATCGAACCGAGATCTGCCGTTGCGACGTCTCGAAACTAAGCCTGACTCTTCAAGCTAGCTCATTAATCCCTATGGGCCCTGCAAACTGAAGGCTCTCCACATGGATGATTTGATTGCGTATCGTGGCGAGATTTCGCAAAGTCTCTGCTTGGCTTGAGTCACAAACCCGCCAGTTTCAACCACACGTCCAGGGGTTTGTGGTTTTAGTGTTTCTAGGCTTGTCGAGCGATGGCTTCGAGATGCCCACGACGAGGCTCGCGGATCAGTCATTTGTTCAACGCTTCAACGGTTTCAATGGCGTTGCATTGGAACCTGAGCTTGCCACCATAAACGATGCCTCCAGTCGGGGTGATCCGCCAAAATTTCCCGCAGTCTTCCTTTGCTTGTGCCGTCGGGCTGCCTTTAGCCACAACTTCCACAACGATATTGCCCTTTGGACCAATCGCAACAGCGTCATTCATAGTCGGCCAGAAACGCCGGAAGGTGATCTTTGGGACTCACGCCCTGTAACCCTGCGCACCAAGACGGGTCAGATAGTCATCCAGTTTCTTTCGATGCGGCAAAGTCAATCATTAGTTGGTTCCTCATGAATCTACTCGATATAGAGGATTGGACCTTCCGATCCTTGCCTCTACCAAAAAAGCCGCGTTTGCATCCGGCCCGAATCTTTGAACCACAACCCGATCAATAAGGCCATTTGCATGCATCGAGAGTTAACTTGATGATATTATCGACGTCGCCAATCATTGGTGCTTGAGGAAAATAAAACGTGACCGAGAGGCGAGTTTGGTCGAGAGACGCTCCTCCGGCATGCGGCCATTTGCAACCCTGAAAAGCTCACTTTGAAGCTGACCGGAGTTCCCATTACGTTAAACTCAAACGGCAAATCTGGCCACATCGAGTCGTCTGTCAATAAATTAAGCTCAAGAACAGATCTTCGCAACCTTGAACGACTGCTGCGCTATTCCCAGTCGCCGGAATTCGCGCTCGCATTTCAGCCCATACGCTCATAATTGGCTCGAGCTCCGACAACACGCATTGAAGTACCTGGAACTACACGACGCGTGTGTGAAGATTGCCGTATCAAGCGTTCCTTTGAGTGATATAGCTCTTTCGCAAATTCAGGATGTGTATCTTTTGAAATATCTACTTTTCGAAATATTTCGATCGAACCAAGAAGCAGCCACCGGCGCCCGTCCAAAGATCGAGCCCTGTATCTCCTCCTGGTTCTTTGGTCCCTTCGATCTGCTCATTACAATCTAGCAGCGAACAAGTTTCTTCGCTTTTGCGTCAACGCCCATTTGGTTGAGACATATGAGCCCCAATTCGTGAGCAAGCGCGAAGATTCCATTGCAGTCGCCATCTGCTCCATTAACAACACTTCTTCACGTGGACGGCCGAAATTCTGTTAAACGTTCCGGCCAGCGCGTATGCGTAAAAATTCCCACCAGCCAGGGTGTCGCCGCAGCTGCCGGCCTCCATTTCATTGAAGTTTATCCCGGTCTCCCAGGGAGCAGATCAGGTTCGCACTTCTAGCGACAAGGCCGCAGTACCGCTGAAATGCGTTCCCATCGCAATTATGGTCTGGTCAGTCATCATCACATTGATCGTAGACACCAAGGCCAGCCTTTGGCTCCACCGCAAAATGTTTCGGCAAGCCGTCGATCTGACGGAGACAATCCGGCCAGCAAGGCCTTAACCAACCGTTGAAGCATAACCTCGGAATTGCGATTGACCCGGACTGGTGATTGGAGAGGACATCGCTTTTGGTGCGTTATCTCCTCAAAGACCCGTGCGTCTTCCCGTGTCCATCCAGAGGCGAGATAGGCGTGAACGCGGGCTTCCCGATCTTCATCGCTCACAACATGATTTGGGTCATCGAATGATGACCACTCATTGTTCCTTGCCCTCTCCAAGAGCTGCGACCAGAGATCAATCGCGGCGGCTTTTTCCATCACTATGCTTTCATTGAAGGACGGCCGACGGGCCTCCGGGCTTCGGTCATTATAGAAAAATACTGTGCCCAGCCTGAGGTCAGATTTGCAGATGATCGTGTCCCGGACACGCAGCTTAGGGGCAACGTCTATTACTGATGGCGCAACAGTTTTGTAAAGTTACGACTTGCGATCGCTGTCCGAATTTTCTTCGTGGCCGAATATCGAGCGACCGCCGAACTCATGCGATCGATGAAACTCGCCGGCAATAATCTCTTTAAGATCAGGCCCGGTGACGTAGCGCTCGCCGCCTCGCCTGTTCGTCCAGTCGATGCAAGGCCAATAGCTCCTCTTGATGCCCCAATCTTCCTTTTTGGACCGCCGACTTCATCAGGCGTATCGTCTCGTCGTAGACCTTAATAGGGACAGGATACGGATGTCCATCCCGCACATGGAACAGGTGGCGGCCAAGCGCCGAAGAAGATCATTATAGGTCAAGATGTCCTTCATATTCGCATACTTGCGCTTGATGACTTCGAGATCGAATTTTTGCTGCTCCAAAAAGGCGGGCAGGCCGGACTGCCGCAAGTGGCGACCCAATAAAAGCAGCGCTTTCGCATTTTTGATCCGGATCTGCCTCGCCGGTGGAACCTGCTTTGAATAGCGTCTGGTGAGTTCAGCCTCGCCATCGATGCCCCACTTTGAACGAGGGAAGAGATACTTCTCCGCCTGCATGTTTGCCCCGGATAGTTCCTTTGACGGAATACTGTTGCCCCGATAAAGACTCTTGCTCAGCAGCGCCTCATCGAACGGCTTTTCACCCCGCAACGTCAATATTTCCGCCCGCATCGATGAGACAAATATCAATAAAGCGCTTTTCTTTGCCCAGGAATAGAGTAGGCATCGACAATCTGCACATTCTCCAAGAAAGCGACGTACTTGGGAAACAACAAAGGATAACTTTTAATATCAGCCTCCTAATTCTTCTCGAGTAGCTCACAGAACTGGCAAGCCAGCCAGAAATCATTTCTCGCAAAAGTTGATACTTTCCTATTTTGGCTTCGATCAACTCGGTGTGCGGCAATTGGGTGTCATGTACGTCGGACGCGCGGCGATTGAGATAGCGTTCGTATTTTCGCGCGCGTCCGACGTATTCGTAAGATACTCCTATGATCGTTTCCGCACGGGCACTGGCATACTGATCAAGCTTGATGGAGCTGGAAACTTGCTGAGAAGCTCACGGAAAACCGCGGACGGAATGGTGCCAGCTCGGTCGCCGCCGACTACAATTTCCCCGTCGGCTTCCATTACGCGAGCAACACGGCGAAAGATGCCCACACCGCGCTCCGCCACGAAGGTATTTCTCTCGAAAGAAACTTCCTTGCTTGAGATGAGGACGTCATGTTGACATACTAAGACGCAGCCAGGAATTCGAAAATAGCCGGCCTCCCTTTTCGCAAATCGGAACCGATAGATCGAATCTTCATCCGTTCGCTTCGATCGACGATTCAGCAAGTCACGCGTTACAAACGTGAACGCCCTACTAACCGTGACCTCGCCCTTTCTTTCAGCTCGTCACTCACCCACTACGGGCTGTTAAACTCGGGTTCGTATTCGAGGATCAGGTCCCTCGTCGGCATCAAAGTGGACCATTTCGTTCCAGACCTAGTGCAATGAATGTTTCTGTTGGAAAATACCTTATTTCGCGTTTCTCTACATCATTGTTCAGCGAATCCGGTGATACTTAAGATTGAGAAGTAAAAGCGGGAAGGCGAGACCGGTGGCTGTAATTCGAGAGGTCGAGATCAGAAACTTTCGCCGCATCTCCTATTTGAAGTGGTGGCCCAACCCCGGTATCAACTGCCTAATCGGACCGGGAGACAGCGGCAAGTCAACCATCCTCGACGCGATCGATCTTTGCCTGAGCAGCCGGCAAAACTTCGCATTCACCGATGTAGATTTCCATCTCGGCAACATCTCGCAGCCAATAACGATCGATGTCACGTTGGGCGACCTCGATGACGAGCTCCGCAATCGAGAGCTATGGACATTTCGAGGGTGGGATTTCTC
>NZ_PYSY02000007.1 GCF_003049685.1 Brucella pituitosa
GTAGTGCAACGTTGAATTTCGCGGGCGTTCGAGAACCTTGAGCAGTTCTTGCTTGCGGCGTAGCAGGCGTGCCAACAGCTTGTCCAGCTCCATACAACCCGTCCGGATAGAGAAGATGCGGTCAAACCGTATCGCCGGAAAAGCGGCTGATTTTGATCCATGGATGAGGGGCTCTTACTGCGCTGAGATGCAGCTTGAGACGCCTTGTAGAAGCTTCCAAAGATCGAGATCGATCGTATAATTTTTCGGGCACCCACCGGACGTGCTGTGGCGTCGCCGGCATCAGCTTTTGCAGCAGTCGCTCCGCATGCACCCAGCACAGCGCATGATTGCCAACCCGGAACTGGCCGGCATCGTCGGAGATAATGACGGCATTGCCCAGCAGGCCGTGGTGGCGAACAGAACCCCAGATGCCCGCTTCCGCGACGGCCCGAACCATGTCCTTATCGAAGATGTCGCACCACCTATTTGCGCCAGTTGGTGTGCATCCAGCACAAGGGGACCTGGTTGCAAAGCGGTTGAGGTGCGTGCTTTGCAGCGCTGGCGAAGGTGACTGTCCAGGATCCACGCCATGATGCGCGTCTTGGCAGCATAGGCGATTCTCAGAAGCCAGCATCGTTAAGCACATAATCCTGATAATTGCCGCGCAAGAGCGACAGGAAGTTCAGGCGGGATTTTGACTTTCGCTCGCGGTTGCGAAAGACAGGCTGAAATTAATGCTCGCCGCCCGAGATATGGGGTGGGTATGAGTCGTATCATCTGCGCATGACGGCAGCCCCGTGTGTCGATCGATCCGTTGACATAGGTCTTCCGACACCAGGCCAGCATGGACAGAAACGAGCAGGCCCTCAGGCAACAAAGCCATCCAGCCCCTTGGTGAGCAAACGCACAACCTGGCGTTTGGAGATGTCCATGCCGATGTCATTAAGCAGGGTCGACAACCGTTGCGCTGTGACCTGACCTTGCGCATGCAGCATCAGGCAGAGCCGCCTGAGGTTTGGGCCATAACCACCGACGATTCCGGCAGGTAGCGGCGCAAGAATAGTCTTACCGTTCGGAGCAACCCAGCATTCGCGCCGGTAGTGAATAACCTCAGCGCGCAAAACTATATCGCGCACGTAATAGCTCTTGTAGCCCTTGAAGCGTGAACCGTCCGGAACACGGGCATGAAGAACCACATCCCGATCAACGCGCTCGACATCCAGTTTCGGTCCACGCGGCTTCTTCTTGCCCGCCTGCTTGTCCTGAGCTTTCGCGTCCGTTGCCTTATCCATGCCCGACGGTTTGAACGGCGGCCGTGGCGGCAGGTTTTTCAGCCGCGCAATTTCATCGCGAAGGAGTTGGTTCTCAACTTTAAGCCGGGTGTTTTCCAGACGGAGCTCGGCATTCTCCTTACGGAGTGCTGTATTCTCAGCTTCCAGCTTTTCAAGCCGAGCCTCTGCACGTTCGGTTCTCTCAACCAAACCCGTGACCAGACTGCGCAACGCGTTCAGTGAAAGCGTGTCAGCATGCTTGGGCGAGGGAAGCATTCTCTTCGGCATCGCAAAAGAGAATCATGATTTGCCAAAATCAGGAATCCCATAGCCATGAAATATCGATGCGGAACTTACGATATGCACAGTGTTTAATATTTCTGACTTGGAATCAGAAACAGGGTCTTGGCCACCAAATTTGCCCCGCTTACTTAAGCGGGGTAAGCTTGGCAAATTCGGTGGCAATGTCGAACGCGTAGGCAATCTCGGCAGACCCGATGCGCGCTGCTGTACTGATCTTGCGAGCGGTCAGCGTTCCTGGTTCGAAAGGGGAGGGGAGTGTTCAGGCCCGCGCCGCGATCAATGTCGCGAGCGGCGGGATCGGCTCCGGACTGCCGATCTCCAGCCGGTCGCCCAGATAGTGCCAGAACGATAGACCCAGCTTCTGGCACGTCTTCATCTATCCAAGCAGCGTATCGCGGGCAATGCGGCCGTCACGGCTCATTGTGCCGCCAGAGATCTTCCGCTTGATGACGAAGCTGCGCAGATCGTTTTCCGAAGCGTTGGCGTTGAGCGGGATTTCCGGGCGGTCCAGCACCCGCAACAGCTCGGCCTTGCGGCGCGACAACCGCAACAGGAGCTTGTCGACTGCAACGCGGGAGACCCTTTGAGCCAGGCTGACCCGCTTGGGCGGCAATTACATCTCATGGCAAAATCGGTTGGCCGTGATATCCACAAGATGCATGCTTTCGTACGGTTTCGCGAATTACTTGAGACTGGGTTGCGTCGTCGCTTTGCAGCCTGGTTTGAGCCGGAGCATAATATAGTCGAGCCGGGTAGTTCCTTTTTCGCAAAGCGTTTCGCGGATATGGACTGCGGGATCGCCACGCCAAGGCTTACAGCTCGATTTGAGGCCGGCAGACTTAGTTACCACCCAGGCGGTACACGCCCTGACTTATCGGCAGATGCCACCGAAACGCTTTGGGGCACCTATTTCGCGAACATCTTCAATCCGGCACGGGTAAAGCTGAATGCGATGCGCGCGGAAATGCCTAAGAAGTATTGGAAGAACCTACCCGAAACGCGCCTGATTCCAGATATGTTACGAGATGCCGAGTCGCGAGTGGAGCGAATGCGCGTGGCCGCAGAAACGTCACCAGCGGCTGGCGCAGTCGCGATTTCGACCCGTTATCGCGCTGCGATGCCACAAGCGCCCGAGTTCCCTCAGACAATGATCGAAGCGCGAGCGGCTGCCGGACATTGTCGGCGATGTGGATTATGAGAGGCTGCAACCCAGACTGTTTGGGGTGAGGGGCCGGAAGACGCTGAGCTCATGATTGTAGGAGAACAGCCGGGTGATCGTGAGGATCTGGAAGGTCGACCGTTCGTAGGTCCGGCAGGTCACCTCTTGCGTGAAACCATGGTTGCAGCAGGAGCAGAAGTTAGGCAGACATGGCTGATCAATGCAGTTAAGCATTTCAAGTTCATGCCGCGTGGCAAGCGCCGCCTGCATCAAAATCCTGACCGGCAGGAAATCCTGCATCGTCGCTGGTGGCTGGGGCTCGAATTGGCTTTCATCCGTCCACGCATGGTGGTTGAGTTGGGGGCCTCTGCGGCGTTCGCTCTGACGGATAACAACGCTCCTCTTACTTCGCGACGCGGTCAGGCTGAAATTGGGTTACATGATGGACCGGTGCTGATCTCCTGGCATCCATCCTATATCTTGCGGTTAAACGACAGTGTCGCGAGAGAACGTGCAAGGCGTGAATTGATCGAAGATATAATCCAAGCCGCTCGCATGGACGTATCTTTCTGACCTGTCAATGTTTCAGCTTCGATCAGGAGAGATCAATAAAAGGAAGCCGCCGGCGCGTTCGGTGTGTTAGTTCACTGACAGCAGTGGCCATTACTGCTCCAATGTCGGCACTTGCCGTAATTCCCTGCACGAAAGGCTGGTCGTGCATCAGATACGGCAGTGCGCCGAACGCAATCTTGCCACGTGCAATGTCCGGTGCCAGCAAAGTGTAGTCGTCTGAGACGTCCGGAATATCCTCTCCGACCGAAACGAGTTGCCGGCGCAGTGACGGAAACGGCAAATCCTTCGTCTTGAGTGGCTTCTGGCCTCGGGCGTCGATGAACACGTCGAATGTCCGTACTTCCGTGCCAATGGCGATGACGGTGTGATCCTTCCTTACCTCCATGTCGTAATCGTGCCCAAGTTCGAGGACGTCTATCAGGCCGGCCTTGCGCAGCGCCAGCAGTCTGCGGATCGATTCCGACGGGATGGCAGCATAGTTGTCAACGAAGACCTTGCAGAGTCCTGTATCGAACCGCTCGCGGTCCTCTTCATTGAGACGCGGAATGATCTCCTGCACGACCTCGTGCAGCCGAAGGATTGCATAGCGCCAGGGGACGGTATGCTTCTCCCGCTTGTTGCGCTCCACTTCTTTGAGATTGTATTCTGCCCAGCGGAACGCATCGTGGTTTTGCCGATCATCAAAGTACGCGTCAGCGAAGCTGTCAGCGTCGAGCTTCGAAAGTGAAACACGCTCACTCCAGGCCGGATCGGCCACCTCGATTTCGCGCGCGACCAGGGCAAATATCCTGTCAAGCAAGCCACTCTCGCCAGTCTGGATCTCCCTGTTGATCGCCTGCTCCGTGGCAATCTGCAAGGGCTCGTAAGGGATAGGGCAATAAAAATCCGCTTCTGGCAGGATGCCTGAACGGGACATAAGCGTTATCGCCAGACTTTTACTGTCCGGGTCAAGGTCGAAGCTCAGGTTGTCGTTATCTTCCTCAATGAAGCTTCCATGTTGGGCAACGACCGCCATTGCTGCGTCGATGGCGCTAAGCGATGTTCCCATAATACCCACTTTACACGCAGGTATCCTAGCTTCGATCAGTCCAGACCAGGGGCTGGGATAATAATTGCGCGTTGCCTTTTCATCATCGGGCCAGACGTGTCCGGTGGCGATGACGACGAGATCGAAGAGTTTCGAATCGAGCTTCCCCTCAGACCAGAGCTTTACACCATTGGTGGTGGCTTCGATATCCGTTACCTCGCTGGATTCGTGCACTTCGACTGCAAATCCTTTTCGACGCGCTGCCTCGACAAGAGCCAGAAACTGATCCCGGAAATATTCGCCCAGCAGAATGCGAGGCAGGAATTGTCGATCGTGAAGATCTTCCTTGTCGACCCGGTATCGAGCGAGACGCGTCTCGTCCTGCTCGCGCAGCCAGTCGAGATAGGTCGAGGTAATCGGTGGTATCTCGATGCTGGCGATGTTGGCCAGCATAATCCGGCTGTTCTCATCGTCATTATAAGGCATGCCTACGCCAGCTTCATCTTCCTTCTCGTAGATCGAGATGGACATTTGCTCTGCGAATTTGAGCAGCGAGAAGAAAGTATAAATCCCGGTCGGACCGGTGCCGACGATAGCAATGTTCTTCATGGGCAATTACCAATTTCTCCACATTCCAATACATGCGGTTAACGGCCCGGCTGGGCCGGGCCGCTTGTGTTTGCACTTCGAACATCTCTTCACATCAGTTGTATGCCGCGAGATCAGAGCTTGACGGTATCTTCACGCGCCCATAAGCGGAGCTTACGGCACGACACGACGAAGTCGGTGGCCGCCCTTGAATTGTCGAGCGGGATCAGCCCTTCGTCCATTTCGGGCTCGATACCGGCCTTGGCGAGCAGCGGCATCGCGCCTGCGGTAAAGCCAATGAACTTGCAGTGGGCAAAAGCGTCTGCAACAAAGTCTCTTGCAGTGGACTCACTGAGAAGCCTGTTGGCCGCTTCTACAGATAACACAAGCGCTACAGCATCAAACAATACGGATGGACCACCGTCAATCATATGGTCCGCCTCCATCCATTCGCCGCTGGAAGCTTCGAAACCTCCGACCGTCGGCGCAACCAGTTCCACCATCGCGCCTTCCTTCTCCGCGGCGTGCCGGATACCCTTGAGCACCTGTGCATCCGTGTCATTGGCGACAAGCACGCCGATCTTTCTGCCCTTGAAGCTGCCGGTTCCGTTCTCAATAATGCTGAGCGCGGGAGACGGAGCAAGATCGTCACGCACGGGCACCATCGCGTCCGCAGCCTTCGGCATCTTGCGGATGCCGAGCTTGCCGGCGACCGTTTCCGCAAGATTGGCATCGATATTCAGCAGATGAGATACAACACGCTCGCGGATCGCCGGTGCTTCCACCTTCGACAGTTCGAAGGTCAGCGCCATGGCGATATGTTTTTGCTCCACAGCGGTCTGGCTCAGATAGAACTGCCTCGCCTGGCTGTAATGATCGGCGAAGCTCTCCGGTCTAAGGCGAACTTTCTGTCCGTCTTCCTGCGCTGCAAACGACCGGAACCCGCGCCTGGGGTCGGGCCTCGGCCCTTCGCCCCAGGAATTAGGCTGGTAATTTGCCCGTCCGACAGGATTGCGCATCGCCATATGGCCATCCTGCTGGAGATGGTGGAACGGACACTTCGGCGCATTGATCGGGATATGCGTGAAATTGGGGCTGCCCAGTCTTTTCAACTGCGTGTCGAGATAGGAGAAATTGCGCCCCTGAAGCAGCGGGTCATTGGAGAAATCGATGCCGGGGGGAACGTTCTGCGTCATGAACGCGACCTGTTCAGTCTCGGCAAAGAAATTATCCGGCATCCGATCCAGCACCAGCCGTCCGACCGGTATTGGCTTGATGACTTCTTCCGGAATCAGCTTCGTCGGGTCGAGCACATCAAAATCGAAACTGTCCGCGAAGTCCTGATCGAAGAGCTGCACGCACAGTTCCCATTCCGGAAAGTCGCCAGCTTGTATCGCAGTCCACAGATCGCGCCTGTGAAAGTCCGGATCCGCACCGTTGATTTTCACCGCCTCGTTCCAGACAACCGATTGGAGGCCGAGTTTCGGTTTCCAGATGAATTTGACGAAAGTCGACTTGTCCTTGTCGTTCAGGAAACGGAACGTATGAACACCAAACCCCTCCATAAAGCGGAAGGAGCGCGGGATGGCGCGATCCGACATGACCCACATGATCATGTGCATGGATTCCGGCGTCAGGCTGATGAAGTCCCAGAAATTGTCATGGGCTGACTGGGCCTGCGGAAAAGCCCGGTCAGGCTCCTCCTTGACGGCATGGACCATATCCGGAAACCGGATGGCGTCCTGGATGAAGAAGACAGGAATGTTGTTGCCGACAATATCCCAGTTGCCTTCCTTGGTGTATATCTTGACGGCGAAGCCGCGCACATCTCGGGCAAGGTCGAACGAACCCTTCGAACCGGCGACCGTGGAAAAACGGACGAAGACTGGCGTCTTCTCGCCAACCCGTTGGAAAATGTCTGCGCGCGTATATTCGCTGAGTGACTTTGTCGTCTCGAAATAGCCATGCGCACCGTAGCCCCGCGCATGAACCACGCGTTCGGGAATACGCTCATGGTCGAAGTGAAAGATCTTTTCCCGAAAATGGAAATCCTCAATCAGCGTAGGACCTCGATCGCCGACCTTGAGCGTATTGAGGTCATCCGATATCGGCCCCCCTTGGGCGGTCGTCATGGTTTGCGTTTTCTCGTCGGCGAGTTGATGAAGGTCTCCGCCTCGGCCTGCGTCAAGCTTCTGATCATGAAGCTTGAGCGACTTCCGCCCATTTGTGGTCTTGTTGCTGGCTGACATGGCTGGCTCCGATTCTTTCGCGATCTATGTTCAAATGAAAAGGGTGCCGAGTGGCACCCTTAGCTCATGATCACGCTGCTTTGGCGCGTTGGTTAGCTGACGCATCCGCAAGTTTCGTCAGATCACTGTCCGTTTTGGATTCTTCCTGCAACGTCTGGTCGAGTAGTTTTGCAGCGTCGGTCATGCCAAGCTCCGTCGCCCACCGCTTCAATGTCCCATAACGAGTGATTTCGTAATGTTCGACCGCCTGTGCAGACGAGATCAGGCCGGCGTCTAACGCCGCGGTATCCTTGAATTCCTCCATGATCTCCTCGGCTTCGGCGATAATTCCCTCGATCGCATCGCAAGTCTTGCCTCTTGCTGTCTTGCCCATGATTTCGAACACTTGGACTAGTCGCTCGACGTGGCCTTCAGTCTGTTCACGGTGCTTTTCGAAAGCCGTTTTCAAATCTTCAGAGTGCGCTGCACGCTTCATTTTTGGCAGGGCCTTGAGAATTTTACGTTCAGCGTAATAGATGTCCTTGAGAGTATCGTGGAATAAGTCTTCGAGATTTTTTTCCTTGGCCATAATTCATCTCCTCTTATGAATTGGTTACCACAAATCGCCGGTAAAGTTCCGGCAGTAAGTGATCAATGGCTGATGAGACAGGCAGGAAACTGCGTCTCTGCCTCCTCGTTTAACGCCGTGTCGAAATTTAAGTTCCCGGCCGGACGGCCACAGTTTCTATTCCGACAGAAGCGTTCGACGAGATATCTGCGACTGATTTGTGGGAACTCCTATCTTGCGCAGGCGCCAGCCCCTTCCCATCTGACGGAATGTCAACTGTTTTCAAAAAATCCGATCCGCATCATGCGGAACAAAATCTCGCAGACGCAGTTTCCCACGTGGCGATAACACCCGCCAAGCGCCAGAAACTCATTTAACACCGGGACATGGCGCAGCCCTGCCTGGTGTTGTCACGTTAACTGGGCTGCAGTTGCCTGCCTGACGGTTTGGGCGTAAATTTTGGCGATGCAGACATCAGATATCATCTTCAAGCGTCACCGTTTTCCGCCACAGATCGTTGCTCATGCGGTGTGGCTTTATCTGCGGTTCAACCTTAGTCTGCGTGAAGTTGAAGAAATGCTGCTTGAGCGTGGAATCGACGTATCATACGAGACAGTTCGTCGTTGGATCGCCAAGTTCGGCCCCCAGATCACACGCAACTTGCGGCGGCGTCAGGCGCGCCCCGGCGATGTTTGGTATTTGGACGAAGTGGTCGTCAAATGCGCTGGAGAAAAATTCTGGCTTTGGCGTGCGGTGGATCAACATGGCTCCGTTCTCGAAGAAATCTTGCAGAAGCGGCGTGATAAAAAGGGCGGCAAAGCGATTGCTTGTGGCGTTAATGAAGCGCTATGGCTTTGCTCCCAAACGGATCATCACCGATAAGCTCCGCTCCTACGGTGCAGCAAAGGCAGAAGTGGCACCCGGCCTTGACCATTGGTCGCACAAGGGCCTCAATAATCGGGCCGAAAATAGCCATCTGCCGTTTAGGAAACGGGAGCGAACCATGCAAGGTCATCGGTCACCTGGAGCGTTGCAACGGTTCGTCTCCATGCACTCAGCGACCCGCAATTGTTTCTCTGTTCCATCTCGTCGCCGAGCCGCACACACAATTCTCTACCATCGCCTCGAAGCTTTCGATGCATGGAAAATTGCGGCCTGTTTCGCCTGAATATCTACGAGCCCCTGGTCTTTCCGGCCAGAGAAACTTAACGTGACAACACCGCTTCGGCTCATTGATCGCCTTCGGCATTTTTAGCACCGGGCTCTTCGCGCCGGTCCTGATCGCGCACCAGCCAGTGGACTGCTCCGAGCGCAAGAGCCGCGCCCGCGAGGGCGGCAGTCTTGGGCTGGCTCCGTCTCGCCAAGGTCGAGGATGATAAATTTGCGCGCGATCGCGAGGAGCGCGATCAGCACGATCGTGCGGACCTGGAGAATGCCGAAGCTGCGTTCTGTCGCCACAAGAAGGGAGCGCTTGAACTCGAGCGCAATTACAACGGTGAAGATCATTCCGAACACCACCTGGAAGGTGGCGTAATCGAGCGTGTCGAACGCTCCCAAGACCAACCGGTTCACGACCTCGCGCATCAGCGCCCAAACCGACGCCACGACGATAACCGCAATGATGGCGCTGAGGACGAAAATGACGACCTGTTCGAACTTCTCGTAGAGCGTCATCGCCGACCATTGTTCACGGGTTAGCCCGGATCGTTTCAGGTCTTTCATCATTCCCCCTCGAAAGCCGCCCCGGAGAAACAGGCTCCCCGGGGCTCACCAGACGGCGTGATATCAAACGGAGCTGAGCGGACGCCGCAAACCGGCGACACCCAATGTGGCAAATCAGCCGTTCTTGACATCGATGCGCTTGATCTTCGCCTGCGCCTCGGGTGTCTGGGGCAGCTTGATCGTCAGAACCCCGTTCTTGAAGGATGCCTGCGCCTTTTCGCCATCCACACCGGGAGGGAGCGGAATTGTCCGGTAGATTGCGCCGTAGCTGCGCTCGGAGAGGTAATACCCCTTCTTCTCCACCTGGCGCTCGATCTTCTTCTCCCCCTTCACAGTCAACATGTCATCGTTGACCGTCACCTCGATGTCCTTCATCTCCATGCCCGGCAGCTCGATCGACACTTCGATCGCGTTGTCGGTCTCGACCATGTCGGATTTGGCTTCGCCGCTGCCCCAGGGCCATTCGAACTGACCGACCCGGTTCCAAAAGTTCTCGAACACATGGTTCATTTCGCGCTGGAGTGTCGCGATCGGGTTGTCTTCGCTGCTCTTGGCGTCTGGCGCGCCGTCCTTGCGCGCCCAGGGGATGAGGTCTTTGATCTGCATGATATGGTCTCCTTCGGTTTTCAGGCGCCCTTGACGGCGATCCTTTTCGGCTGCGCTTCAGGGGCCCGGGGGAGCGTTAAAGTTAGGACGCCTCCTCGCATCTCGGCTTCGATCCTGTCGGGGTCGAAGTCCTCGGAAAGCGTGAAGGCACGCTCGAAATCGCCCTCGCCATATTCGGCATAGGCAAGTTCGAGGTTTTTCGGCCGCACCGGGTCAACCTTGCCGCGGATCGTCAACACACGATTTTCGAGCGTGATTTCGATCGCATCGGCGGCGACCCCAGGCATTTCAAGCATCATGGAGACACCCTGATCGGTCTCGACGATATCGGTCAACGGGCGGTAGATGCGTCCGCCGCCGGTGGTCTCGGGCGAGTCGGTCGGCGTCTTTTCGGCGGCTTGCGTGATGTCGGTGCTCATCGTTCCAGCTCCTCTCAGGCTGCCTTGATCTCGATTTTCTTCGGCTTTTCTTCCTCGGGCCGGGAGATGACGATCCGCAATACGCCGTTCGTCATCCTCGCCTCGACCTTGTCATCCGAGGCCGCGAACGGCAGGCGGATAGTGCGGGAAAACCTGCCGAAACTGCGTTCGTTGCGGTGCCAGCGCGCACCGTCGGGAACCTCGGGCGCCTTGCGTTCGCCCGAAAGCGTCAGGACGTTGTCCTTGACCGAAATTTCAATGTCGCCCGGTTCGATGCCGGGAAGTTCAGCGGTGACTGCAACGGCCTCAGGGCCTTGCCAGACATTTACCGCCGGGAACGCCGCGCGGGACGGCGGCCAGAAACCGCGGTCGAGATCGCGCATCATGGAGCGCATCAGCGCAAAGGGATCGCTGCGGCGCAGATATGTCGGGTAGAGCATTGCTGGCCTCCTGTTGCTGATCGATACCCCCCGAACCGTCGGCATGGAGGGACCGGGCAACGGTGCCGGCCGGATGTGGGTTCGGAGAACGCCTATCAAGATAGGCCGTTCCATTTATTATGCAAGCATGTATGATGGATGCATTGCGTTTTGGATGGGGGGGGGGGGGCGGTTTCTCCTGTGTACCATGCAATCGGAGGAAGGATACCCATGATCTCTTCGGACATCGCGCTGATCGGGACGACGATCCACCGGGTCGCGCAGCTCATCCAGCAGCGGATCGACCAAGACATCCGCGGCAGCGGCCTGACCCGCCTGTCCTGGATGGCGGCGGCGCATGTCGAGGATGCGCCTGGGCTGACCATCGGCGATCTGGCCGACCTGCTGGAGGTCGGCCAGGCCACAGCCGGCCAGCTCGTCGATCGCATGGTCCGGGGCGGCTGGGTCGAGCGGTCGCCCTCGCCCGACGACAGGCGGGCGCAGATCGTCACGGCAACGTCGAAGGCCCGGGCGATGCTGAAGGAACTCGCGCCGCGGCAATCGGCGCTCGAAGATGAAATCCTGCAGGATCTGTCGGCGGACGAAAGGCGCATTCTGCTGGCGCTGCTCGAGCGCATCAAGTCGCGGCTCGGGCGCTAGGGAAAAGGAAAAGCCGTGTGGAAAAGAAGACCGAATACAACATCTGGTACTGGGTGATGGCTTTCATAGCCGTGATCTTCATCCAGGATCTGATCGCCGGCTGGCAATCCGTCGCGCCGATCAGCTACAGCCAGTTCGAGAAGTATCTCGCTGACGGGAAAATTTCTTCTGTCGCGGTCGGGTCAGACACTATCACAGGCAACTTCGCCGAACCCGTCGACGGCAAGAAGCAGTTCGTGACGACTGTAGTGAATCCCGCAATCCTGGAACGGATAGACCGGTCAGGTATCGAGATCACTGGCGTTCCGCAAAACACTTTCTTCGGCACGCTGATTTCCTGGGTGGCGCCAGCGCTTGTCTTCTTCGGAATCTGGATGCTGCTGTTCCGCAAGTTCGCCGACAAGCAGGGTTTCGGCGGGTTCATGCAGGTCGGCCGCAGCAAGGCCAAAGTTTACATGGAAAGGGAAACCGGCGTCAGTTTCGCTGACGTGGCCGGCGTGGACGAGGCCAAGGCCGAGTTGGAAGAGGTCGTGGAGTTCCTCAGGAACCCCGCCGAATACGGAAAGCTGGGCGCACATATCCCCAAAGGCATATTGCTCGTTGGGCCGCCGGGCACCGGCAAGACGCTGCTGGCGCGCGCGGTGGCGGGTGAGGCCGGCGTGACCTTCTTTTCGATCTCGGGATCAGAGTTCGTCGAGATGTTCGTGGGCGTCGGTGCCGCGCGGGTGCGCGACCTCTTCGAGCAGGCCCGGAAATCCGCGCCGGCGATTATCTTCATCGACGAACTCGACGCTCTCGGGCGGGCGCGCTCCTCCGGCCAGATCGCTGGCGGCCACGATGAGCGTGAGCAGACGCTGAACCAGCTTCTGACCGAGCTCGACGGCTTCGACCCATCAGTCGGCATCGTGCTGCTTGCGGCCACGAATCGCCCGGAGATTCTCGATCCGGCGCTGTTGCGGGCCGGACGCTTTGACCGGCAGGTGCTGGTGGATCGGCCGGATAAGAAGGGACGTGTGCAGATTCTCGGCGTTCACATGAAAAAGGTGAAGCTCGCCCCGGACGTCGATGCCGAGAAGGTCGCAGCGCTTACTCCCGGCTTTTCCGGCGCGGATCTTGCCAATCTCGTCAACGAGGCAGCATTGCTCGCCACGCGCCGCAAGGCTGATGCGGTGACGATGGACGACTTCAACAATGCCGTCGAGCGCATCATCGCGGGGTTGGAAAAGAAGAACCGCGTGCTCAATCCGCGCGAGCGCGAGATCGTGGCGCACCACGAGATGGGGCACGCGCTTGTGGCGATGGCTCTGCCGGGGGTGGACCCGGTGCACAAGGTCTCGATCATCCCGCGCGGAATTGGCGCGCTCGGCTACACTATCCAGCGCCCGACCGAGGACCGCTTCCTGATGACGCGGGAGGAGCTGGAGAACAAGATCGCAGTCCTGCTTGGCGGGCGCGCGGCCGAGAAGATCATCTACAATCATGTCTCGACCGGGGCGGCCGACGATCTGGTCAAGGCTACCGATATCGCCCGCGCCATGGTCGCGCGGTACGGGATGGACGAAGACCTCGGGCATGTCAGCTACGACACCGATCGGCCAGGCTTTCTCGGCACCGGCGACCAGTCGTCGTGGCTGAACCGCCGCTACAGCGAGGCCACTGCCGAGCGGATGGACTCGAAGGTGCGCGACATCGTGGATGGCGTGTTCAAGCGCACCCTCTCGCTTCTCGAAGCCAACCGGGCGCTGCTCGAGCAATCCGCGCAGGATCTCCTGCAACGCGAGACACTGGACGAGCCCGATCTGGTGGCAATTGGGTCCAAGGTGAAAAGAACGGAAGCGGTCGCTGCGTAACACTGTCACTGGCGCAGATGATCGGCGGACAACCCTGACTGGATAAAGAAACGGAGAAGACGAATGGCAAACGGAGCTTGCGATATTTGCGGTCGCCCGGCGACGGCGCGCGTGCGCGCCTCGGTGAACGGCAAAGTTCAGAACATGGAGCTGTGCGATCAGCACTACCGCGAAATGGTGCGCCGGTCGGGCCGCAGCGCATCGCCGCTGGAGTCCCTGTTCGGACGACATTCCCTTTTGGACGAATTCTTCGGCGATAGCGGGTTCGGCAGCCTGTTCAGCGACAGCCCGCTGCGGGGTGGTGCACTGGGCGCCACGGGCGCGGGTGAGGACGACGTCGTGGATGCCACCTTCGGGGAGGAAACGCCGCGCCGCGGATCGCGGCGCGGCGGCGGACGCACCATCGCCGACCGGCTGAGCGAACAGGGCAACAAGCTGCTGCAGGATGCAGCACAGAAGGCCGGGGAATTCGGGCGCAGCGAGGTCGATACCGAACATCTGCTTCTGGCATTGACCTCGTCTGACGTCGTCAAGACGATCCTGGAACAGTTCAAGGTCGATGTGGACGATCTGCGCCGCCAGATCGAGAAGGAGGCGAAGCGTGGAGACGCCAAGACGGACGGCGAAATCGGCGTAAGCCCTCGCCTGAAGGACGCGCTGAACCGGGCCTTCATCGCCTCGAACGAACTCGGCCATTCCTATGTCGGTCCCGAGCACCTTCTGATCGGACTTGCCGAGGAAGGTGAAGGCCTGGCCGCGGCGATGCTGCGCAAGCTGGGGTTGACGCCGCAGGCGCTGCGTCAGCAGGTGACCAAGGTCGTGGGCAAGGGAGCCGAGGAGGGCCGCGTCGAGACTCCGTCGAACACCCCCGATCTCGACCAGTTCAGCCGTGACCTGACGAAACTCGCCCGCGAGGGCAAGCTCGATCCCGTCATCGGCCGCGCCCGCGAGATCGAGACGACGATCGAAGTGCTGGCCCGCCGGAAAAAGAACAACCCGGTGCTGATCGGCGAGCCCGGCGTGGGCAAGACCGCCATCGTCGAGGGACTTGCACAACGGATCGTCGCGGGCGAAGTGCCCGAGGCGCTGCGCGACAAGCGGCTGGTCGAGCTCAACATCAACTCGATGGTGGCCGGGTCGAAGTATCGCGGCGAGTTCGAGGAGCGGGTGCAGAAGATCCTCAAGGAGATCACCGAGGAGAAGGACAGCCTGATCCTGTTCATCGACGAGATGCACACCATCGTCGGCGCCGGCCAGGGCGGCGGCGAAGGTGGTCTCGACATCGCCAACACCTTCAAGCCGGCGCTGGCGCGGGGCGAGCTGAACCTGATCGGCGCGACGACGCTCAACGAGTACCAGAAATACATCGAGAAGGACGCGGCGCTCGAGCGACGGTTCCAGCCGGTTTATGTGGACGAGCCCACGGTCGCACAGACGATCATGATTCTGCGCGGGCTGCGCGACACGCTCGAAAGCCACCACAAGGTGACGATCACCGACGAGGCGATCATCGCCGCCGCGGAGCTTTCGGATCGCTATATCACCGGTCGCTTCATGCCCGACAAGGCGATCGACCTGATCGACCAGGCCGCGGCGCGGGTGAAGATCTCGGCCACTGCTCGGCCCGTGGACGTGCAGGAACTCGAAGCCGAGGTCGCGCAGATCAAGCGCGAGCAGGACTATGCCGCAGCCCGCAAGCAATTCGACCGAGCAGCAGAACTGAAGAAGGAGCTGGAGCAGAAGCAGAAGGAGCTCGACGAGCTTCTGGAGATCTGGAAGCGCGATCAGGCTTCGGCGACCGCCGAGGTGCGCGCCGATCATGTCGCGCAGATCGTCTCCAAGATCACCGGCGTTCCGGTCACTGAGCTGACCACCGAGGAGAAAGACAAGCTCCTCAAGCTCGAGGAGAAGCTGCACGAGCGCGTCATCGGCCAGGAAGAGGCCATCCGCGCCGTGGCGGATGCGGTGCGCCTGGCGCGCGCAGGACTGCGCGAGGGACGCGGCCCGACCGCGACATTCCTCTTCCTCGGGCCGACCGGGGTTGGCAAGACGGAACTGGCCAAGACGCTCGCCGAAGTAATCTTTGGCGATCAGGACGCAATCATCCGCATCGACATGTCGGAGTATGGCGAGCGCCACTCGGTCGCCCGGCTGGTGGGCGCGCCTCCCGGCTACGTCGGATACGACGAAGGCGGGCAACTGACCGAGAAGGTGCGCCGTCGGCCCTACTCGGTCGTGCTGCTCGACGAGATCGAGAAGGCGCACCCGGATGTCTACAACATTCTGTTGCAGGTGTTCGACGACGGTCGGCTGACCGACGGCAAGGGGCGCGTGGTGGACTTCACCAACACCATCATCATCGCCACGTCGAACCTCGGTTCGGACATCATCCAGCGCAACCTCACGAAACGCGGCAGCAGTGAGTTCGACGAGGCCAAGCAGAAGTCCGAGCTGATGGAGGTGTTGCGCGGTCATTTCCGGCCAGAGTTCATCAACCGGATCGACGAGATCATCGTCTTCCACTCGCTGAACCAGTCGGAAATCCGCCAGATCGTCGAGTTGCAGCTCAACCGGGTGAAGCGGACCGCCCTTACCCAGGGCGTCGAACTCGAACTCGATGTGAGCGTCGTGGATCACTTCGGCGCGGTCGGCTTCCGTCCCGAATTCGGTGCCCGCGAGCTACGCCGGCTGATCCGGTCGCAGTTGGAGACCGAGTTGGCCCGCGAGATGCTCTCCGGGCGGATCGAGGATGGTGACAAGGTCCGCGTCGCCTGGTCGGAAGACGAACAGAGGGTCGTGTTCGAAAAGATCGTAAAGGACACCGGTGACGACAGCCCGGACGATCAGGCCAAGGCCGGGATCGAGGAGCCCAGCGAAGTTGCCGAAAACAAGACGGACGTTCCGAAGCCCAGCGTTGGGGATGAGGTGCAGTCCAAGGACGACAAGTCCGCCGAGTGACAGCGCAAAAGACTGGCCCGGCGCGATATCGGTCGCGCCGGACCATCTCTTCGGAGAGTTATAGGAAGGTCCACGGCATGAACGTCATTAGATCATTCCGCAATCTCGACCGGCACGGCCAACAGCGCGCGCCTGAGGTCATCGAGGAAGAATTGCGGCAACTTGAACCGCACCTTGCGCGCTTTCGCGAGGATCTGGTCCGGCTCGAAGTCGTTGCCTCGCAGACGAGGGGCAAGAAGCGCATCAAAGTCAGCCTGCGCCTGCAACTGCCGTCGGGCGTGATCGCGGCGCGGGAAGAGGGATTCGAGATCGAGCCTGTCCTGCGCAAGGCCTTTGCCGACCTGCGCCACCAGGTCGATCGGCATGTGGCGCGCCTCAAGCACGAGCCTGAATACAAGCGTCCCGCCCGCCGGCGCCGGATCGGCGCCCCGCTGCCGCCCGCGCGGGATGCGGCGGAAGCGGACCGGCGCCAACTCTTCTTCGACCTGATCGAGGATCATCTCGATACGGTCTACGATACAGTCAGGCGCGAGTTGACCTATCTCGAGTGTAGCGGGTCTGTGCCGGCTGGCTACCTGAGCGTTGGCGATATCGTCGATGCGACGATCCTCAACGGGCTCAACCGCTTCGAGCGGCGGCCGACCGAATTCTCCGTCCGGGACTGGCTGACGCAGCTGGCCTTCGAGACCGTCGAGGCCGAGGCGCAGGCTGCGCGCCGCGCGGTGCCCGAGGATGCCGCCTCCATCGAGGCGGAACCCGAGGCCCCGGCGGAGGATCCGACCGAGGCGGATCAGGCGATGTTCGAGTTCTACCAGCCCGACGAAGTGCTGATGCTGGAGGACCTCATCGCCGACGACGGCGGCACAGACCCCGAGACCGAAGTGGATCGTCATGATATCGCCATGGCACTGCACCGGGCTATCGCAGATCTTGCTCCGGTCGAGCGCCGCGTCCTGTATCGGATGTACCTGGAAGACGCCACGATCGCGGAGACGGCGCACCTCCTGGGTCTCACTGAGGCGGAAGTGTTGAAGATTGCAGAGAACGCGGCGGAGACACTGCGCGGCACGCTGGTCGAAGCCGGGTTGATCGGCGAGGCATCGGGGCGCCCGCCCGTGGAAAGGGAAATTGCCCGGACGCAGTGTCTGCCTCAACCGGTCGAGGACCGCCGCCGCGTGGCGGCCGCCCTGGCCGGCGCGGAGACAATCGGCACTACTGAGTTGAAACCTGAACAGGAGATGGACCAATGACGACAACCTCTGCAAAGCAATCCGACACGATGCAGGACATGCTGGGCAGCCTGTCCGGGAACTGGTGGCTGTTCGTGCTGCGCGGTGTCCTGGCGCTGGTGATCGCGGTTCTCGCCTTCCTCATGCCTGCGGAGTCGCTGCTTGCTCTGACGCTGGTCTTCGGCGCTTTCGCCTTCGCCGATGGCGTGTTCGGCCTCGTCGCCGCCGTCCGCAACATCCGCGGGGGCGATCGCTGGGGCTGGCTGATGTTCAGCGGCATTCTGGGCATCGCCACGGGCGTCGTCGTGGTTGTCTCGCCTTTTGTCGCGACGCTTGTGCTTGCGACATTCCTCTGGGCCAGCATCGCATTCTGGTCCGTGTTCTCGGGTGCCCTCGAGATCGCGGCAGCGATCCGCCTGCGAAAGGAAATCAACGGCGAAATCTGGCTGATCCTGAGCGGCCTTCTCTCGGTCGTTCTCGGTGTCGTCGTGACCTGGATGCTGCTGACGCGCCCGGTCGAAAGCTTCCTCGCGCTCGGCTGGCTGATCGGCTTCTACGCCGCGGTCTTCGGGGTGATGATGATCCTCCTCGGGCTACGGCTTCGCAAGGCGGATCGTTCGGACGGTGCGGCCTTCGATGACGCTCCCCCATCGGCAAAGGCGTGAGGTGCCCTGTGGTGGATGACGAGCGACTTGCCGGCGAAGAGCACGATTTCACCCGATGGGACGAAACGATCTTCGACCGTTGCCTGAGCACCGGCTTCAATCCGTTCGGCAGCGGTCCGACGCCAATCTTCCTGCGGCACCGGGACGCAGAGGCGCCGGACGCCGATGCGAAGCCGTGCATGCCACCTGACACCGAAAATGCGAGGTGCTGATGTCGAACCGCCTGCCTGACTTGGCATTTGCTGCTGCGGCCGCTGCCTTGGGCATCGGCATCGTTTTCGTTTTTCGTTCGATGTATCTTGCCGAAGACATACTGCCTTTCGCGCAGGAGATGACGCTCATCTTCCTCGGCGCTGTCGTGACGATCATTCTGACCGCGGCGCTTCTCAATCGCCAGACCGATCTCGAGCTTCGCAAGGAAGGAAGGGTCATCATCCTCCAGCAGCAATGCGACATTTACATGGCCTGCATCGAGAAGGTCGCAGAGATCGTGGAAACCGCAAGGCACGATGCGAAGCTGATCGATGAACTGCGTGTTCTCAGCCACAAGCTGGCTGTGGTCGCGAGTGCAGGGGGTCGTGTCCAGCTTCGAGCAGGTACTGGAGAGCTTGCAGTCCGGTTTTGCTGACGGCACGCTCTCGGACGGGGACCGAGAGGGCGTGATGAATGCCGTCGCCGATCTCACGATAGCGATGCGGTCGGACGTCCTGCACGCTGCTGCCTTTCCTTCGCAGAACACCGAACGCGCCGTTCGCCTGAATTCGAGGCGAATGGAAAAAACTCGGCGATCTCGAACGTCACATTCTCGCATCAACCGACACCCAGGAGAGCTGACATGCGCGGTCACAATCGCCCACCATTCCCGCCGAAGATACCCGGGACCAACATGAGATCATGGGACGTTCCGACCGCGATCATTTACCGGCCGGCACGTTCCGCGATGACATCGGCGCCGCGGCCCAACTACTGGATACTGGAATTCGAGCCGTCGCGCCCGCCCCACATCGAGCCGCTGATGGGATATACCTCCAGCGACGATCCCTATCGTCCGATCCGGCTGAAGTTTCCCGACCGCGAAAGCGCCGTGGACTTCGCAGAGAGGCAGGACTGGCATTATGTCGTGCGCGAGGACGCTGGGGGAGCCCGGATGGCGAACTCTTGGGCGGGTGAGACGCGCCACCGGCTGCACAGGGGCGTCGATGCCCCGGGAGCCTTCCGGGTCCCGTTCCGCCCCGATCGCCGCCTCTCAAGAGGCGTCCAGCATGAGAGCACGGCCGACCCGTCTACCAGCGACAGGGAGAGTTTCGATCCGGTCCTCGAAGCCTCGCTCGAATCCTTCCCCGCCTCTGATCCTCCGGCGTGGACGGGTGTGACAATTGCAAGAAAGACGACGGGATGACGGCCAGCTACATGCGCTCGATCTACCGGCTCTACCGCGAGGAGGGCCTGACGGTGCGCAAGCGCCGGGCGCGGCGACGCGCGGTGGGCACGCGGGCGCCGATCCTGGTCGAGGCAAGGGCGAACGCGCGCTGGTCGCTGGACTTCGTGCACGATCAGTTCGCCTGCGGGCGGCGCTTCCGTGTGCTCAACATCGTCGATGACGTGACGCGCGAATGCCTGGCAGCGATCCCGGACACGTCGATCTCCGGTCGCCGCGTTGCTCGTGAGCTGACGGACCTGATCTCCCGACGCGGCAAGCCGGGCATGATCGTCTCCGACCACGGCACGGAGTTCACCTCGAACGCGATCCTCGCCTGGTCGAAGGATCATCGCGTCGAGTGGCACTACATCGCGCCCGGAAAGCCCATGCAGAATGGCTACGTCGAGAGCTTCAACGGCCGGATGCGCGATGAGCTCTTGAACGAGAGCCTGTTCTTCGGCCTCGACCACGCCCGCAGCGCCATCGCCGAATGGAGGCAGGACTTCAACACCGCGAGACCGCACTCCTCGCTCGGATACCAGACCCCGGCGGCCTTCGCCGGAACCCTTACCGCAACCGGCTCCGACGCTTCGCTCGATAAGGGCTTCGCGTCTCCGCCCGTTGCTCAACCCGCGCCCAACGGCGTAACAGAAACGGTCGAGACTCTAATCGCCGCTGGATGAAAGTTCAGTGGCAGGTCACTTTGTGCGCAACTTTGTCTTGCCTGACAACGTTGATTCGACCAAGGTGACGGCTTCGATGAAAGACGGCGCGCTGGAAGTGCGGCTTGTCAAGGCCGAGCAAGCCAAACCGAAACAGATTGAAATCTCAGTCAACTAACTTTAATTAGGAGCCCAAGATCATGAATATCAAACAGCCCCAATCAACCTTCTCCGCACTTGCCCTGGCGGTCGTCGTCGGACTTAGCGGACCGGCTCAGGCCCAATCGGCGGCAGGTTCTAGCCCAGGTGCTGCAGCACCCTCTGCCGCATCCAAGGCGGCGCAGCCACAGGTAGATGACAAGGCCGCCCGGGAAGCCGAAAAAAAGCGTGCTGAGCTCACTCAGGACGCCATCACGGCGCTCACCAAGACCCAGGAGGCTTTGACACTCCTTGATGCAAAGAAGACCAAGGAGGCGCTCGCTGCGCTGGAACTGGCCAGCGGAAAGCTGGAACTGGTATTGGCACGCGACGCCAAACTTGCTTTGGCGCCGGTCGATGTACGCGTCATCACCCACGATATCCACGCCAACGTGGAAACGGTGAAGAAAGCGGTCGAGTTGTCTCGGGAGTTGTTGGGTGATGGCGAGGTGCAAAAGGCCCGGCCCATCGTCGCCAATCTGGCCAGCGAAATCGTGATCGAAACCGACAACCTGCCGATGGCAACGTACCCGGCAGCGATCAAGTCGGCCGCACGGCTCATCGACAGCGGCAAGATCGACGACGCCAAGGCGGAACTCGCCCGAGCACTGAACACGCTGGTGGTGACCTCGGTCGCCTTTCCTCTGCCCGTGCTACGGGCTGAAGCCGCGATGGCAAAAGCTGAAAAGCTGGCCGAGACCGACAAGCGCGATGCCAAGCAGAACGAGGAGCTCAGCACCTTGCTGTCGTCCGTGCGCACGGAGATCGAGATGGCGCAGATCCTGGGTTATGGCAAGAAGGCGGATTTCAAACCCATCTTCGATCAGGTGAAGTCCATTGAGCAAAAGTCGGCTGGTGGCAAAAGCGGCAAGGGATGGTTCGACGAGTTGAAGACGCGCCTCCAAAAGCTGTTTTGAGGTGATGAAGGGGCCGACTGTTCGGTCGGTCAGTCTCGCGATGTTCGCAGTCAGCCCCAATAGATTCGCCTATTTTCACTAACTCATACGAGGCATATCACCATGAATGAGCAAACATCGAATCCCAATGCGACGAACAAAGAAATAAACGAACAGGCCGCGGTAAGCAGCCTTCCTGTCAGTCCAGAGGCCAAGCCTGAAGTCGTCACGGAGGTACAGCCTGAGGTTCAGAAGGAAACGGGCTCGCAGGCGGCAGACAAACGTAAACAAGTCCTCGATGAGGCCGTCTCGGCCTTGGCGCTGACCAAATCAGCGCTGGCCGCACTTGACGGCAAGGACGCTGCACGCGCATTGGCAATGCTGGCCGAAGTGACTGGAAAGCTGGAGCTGATTGTTGCGCGCGAACCCACGCTTGCCCTGGCCCCCGTTGATGTGCGCACCATCGTGCACGACTTGTTCGCCAACACGGAAACCATTGAGGCGATGACCGACGAGGCGCTGGATGCCCTCAAACATGGCGAGGTGCAACAGGCACGTCACGTGCTGGCTTTGCTGGCCAGTGAAATCGTGATCGCGGTCACCAACATCCCTCTGGCGTCCTATCCCGCAGCCGTGAAGTCAGTCGTGCCGCTGATCGATCAGGGCAAGATTGAAGAAGCCAAAGCCGCGCTGCAGGCAGCGCTCAGCACGCTGGTCGAGACGCGCAGCGTGCATCCGCTGCCCCCGCCCTGCGCGCCAGGCTGCTCCTGAAGCGCGCCGAGACCTTGGTAGAAGATAGTCAGCGGAGCGAAGCGTCCAATGAGCGCCTGGAGACATTCTTGAACGAAGCGCGGCAGCAGTTGGAAATGGCAGAACTGCTGGGCTATGGAAAGAAGAAGGACTTTGAGCCCCTGTATGCTGAACTCAGGAAAGTCAAGCAAAAGACGGCTGGGGGAGGCGGCGGAAAAGGCTGGCTCGATGAAATCAAGGCAAAGCTGTCCAAGTTGTTCTGAAACCGCTGGATAGGGCGTAAGAGGGGCGCGTCGCGCCCCCTCTCTTTGCTCAGGAGTGTATGCTTTTTCACCCCATTAGGCCGCGTGGACGAACCTGATCCATAAGCGGATGCAGCCGAGCAGGGCGAAGCCGAGAAAGCTGGAAGCGGTGTGGTCGTAGCGGGTGGCCACGCGGCGGCAGTTCTTGAGACGGTTGATGAAGCACTCGATGCGGGAACGCAGGGCGTAGAGGCGTCGGTTGACGCTGTGCTGCACCTTGCGGCTCCGCTTGGTCGGGATCTCCGGCTGGGCCCCCCGGTCGCGCGCATCCTGCCGCAGGCGGTCACTGTCGTAGCCCCTGTCACCGAGCAGCACGCCGGGATCGCTGTCGCGCTCGGCCATGAGGTCGTCATAGGCGATTAGGTCGTGGGCCTCGCCGGGCGTCAGCACGACGCTGATGGGCAGGCCATCGGCATTGGCACGCAGGTGGAGCTTGGTCGAGAAGCCGCCGCGCGAGCGGCCGAGAGCCTGACTTTGGGTCCCCCCCTTCCTCCGGCAGCGCAGTGGTGCGCCCGGATGATGGTGCTGTCGATCATCTGGAGCATGTCGGCCTCGCCGCCGCTGTCGGCGAGCGCCTGCAACAGCACGTCCCAGATGCCGGAGGTGGTCCAGCGCCGGAACTGGCGGTGGACCGAGTTCCACTTCCCGAGTTCCTCGGGCAGGTCACGCCACGGCGCGCCGCTTCGGGTGATCCAGAAGATGCCGTCCAGCGTGCGCCGGTGGTCCTTCGGTGGGCGGCCGCCGCGGGCCGACTGCTCCGTCAGGAACGGGGCGAAGATCGCCCACTCCGCATCCATCAAACGATCCCGAACCAAGGCCGACCTCCTCTCCAGAGGTCAGCCTCGAATCACGTCATCCGCCTCGGGGGAATCCCCCTTGTGCCGGTTCGTCGACGCGGCCTAGTCCGATTCTACGCAGGCCTGCAGTCACCTATCGCAACTACTACCGCGACGAGGGAATATACGGCTTCCTGCCGGATGGGCGAAGGAAAGGAAAAGGAAATCCATGGATTTGATGCAACTGCTCTGGCTGTTATTCATCGTCTCCGCACTGCAGCCGGCACTGCAGAGGAAGTATCTGGAGGCGATGCGCACTCGGAAGATCGCTCAAATCGAGAGGATACGCGGAAGCCGGGTGATCCTGATGATCCATCGGCAGGAGACGATGAACCTCCTAGGTTTTCCCCTGGTTCGCTACATCGACGTTAACGACTCCGAGGAAGTCCTGCGCGCGATCTAGCTGACGGACGCCGAAATGCCGCTCGACATCGTGCTGCACACCCCCCGGCGGACTGGTCCTCGCTGCCACGCAGATTGCTCGCGCCATCCAGGGACACAAGGGCAAGGTCACAGTTTTCGTGCCGCACTACGCCATGTCGGGGGGGGAACGCTGATCGCTCTGGCCGCAGACGAGATCGTGATGTGCGACCACTCCGTGCTGGGCCCGATCGATCCGCAACTCGGCGAAATGCCCGCGGCTTCACTCATCAGGGTCGTCGAGCAAAAGCCGATCACGGAAATCGACGACCAGACGTTGGTCTTGGCCGATGTCGGTCGAAAGGCGATCGCCCAAGTCGAAACCGTTGCCGATGCGATACTCGACCGCGTCGTGCACAATGCTCACCGCATCAATTTGGAAGGGGATAGCATGCGCAAAGCCAAATCCGGCATTGACATAACGCTCAGCGCGGACAACGAAAGAACGTAAGTCTGATCAACAACAGGCCTGAAAAACGCCGCGGCTGAACTGTCCGCGAATTAGCGAAACAAGTGTCCGCGATTTACTGAAATCGCTGTCCGCGGATTCTGAAATACGCACCTGCCCCTCCGAAACGACACTCAAAGGGAGAACAGAATGCCCACCGTTGCTTGCCCGAAATGCAGTTCCGTCAATCGCGTGCCGCAGGAACGACTGACGGATAACCCCAGCTGCGGCCGCTGCGGCGCCGCCCTGTTCGAGGGCCGGCCAGTCACACTGACCGCCGCCAGTTTCGACCGACACGCCGATGCCGATCTGCCCCTGCTCGTCGATTTCTGGGCGGAATGGTGCGGGCCATGCAAGATGATGGCACCTCAGTTCGAGGCTGCGGCGCGTTCGCTCGAACCTCAGTTCCGTCTCGGCAAGCTCGATACCGAAGCCGAACAGCAGATCACCGATCGTTACGGGATCCGCGGCATTCCCACCATGATCTTGTTCAGGGGCGGCAAGGAAATCGCGAGGACGAGCGGTGTAATGCCTGCCGCGCAGATAGCGCAGTGGGCACGGTCGCACGTTTAGAGTATACAAGTATTGGCATTTCCTGCGACATGATATCAGGAGAAGAACATGCATGGCGTGACTGGATTTATCGAAAGTGCGGCCTTGTTGGTTTGCGCCGCGTTCGTACTCGTGACGATATGTTCACGGATTGGCGTGCCTAGCATCGTCGGTTACATTCTTGCCGGTATAGTCATTGGACCCGCTGGCCTCGGCCTGATTGCGGAGAGCGCTGCCCTGAGCAGTATTGGCGAAATCGGAGTCGTACTCCTGCTGTTCGCACTTGGTCTGGAATTCTCCTTCGAGAAGCTCGTAACACTCAGGAAGCATGTCTTCGGTCTTGGGGCTGTACAGGTTTCAGTCACGACGATAACGGTTTCGTTGGTAGCGAGTTTGGTCTTCGATCTCGCACCAGTTTCCGCAATCCTCATCGGCGGGGCCGTTGCGATGTCATCCACAGCCATGTGCCTCAAGGTGCTCGCAGGCGCGAACGCTCTTGGATCGGCTCATGGGCGCTTGGCCATCGCAGTGCTTCTGTTTCAAGACTTGGCAGCTGTCGCATTCCTGCTTCTGCACGATTCGATGAGTGGAGCCGCCGAGGGACATGGCGTGATAACGGTCGTCGCCAGTGCAATGGCATTGGTTGCAGCTCTGTTCACTGCCCGTGGCCCGTTGCAGGTGCTTGCCCGTTGGGTAGCGTCGCGTGGCGATCCGGAGCTTGCCCAACTCCTCGCACTTACCATTGCGCTCGGGTCTGCGATTGTCGCGGCCTCCGCCGGTCTTTCTCCGGCACTCGCTGCATTCACGGCCGGCATGATTATCGGCGAGGGTGACGCGCGCCATGCTGTCGAGAACGAGATTCGGCCCTTCCGCGATTTGTTTGTCGGGATTTTCTTTGTCGGCATCGGAACGCAATTGCCACTTTGGATCATTCCATCTGCATGGCCTGTCGTGCTGATCTGGCTCGCGATTATATTCGCGGGCAAGACGCTGATCGTTTTGGTCGTCGCCCGACTATTCGGCGAGTCGCTTCAGACCTCTTGGCGCACTGGGATCATCCTGGCCCATGGAGGAGAATTCAGCCTGATGCTGCTGTCGGTTTCTTCGGCATCGGGCATTGTCGCCAACGAGTTCGCCGGCCCCCTCCTCCTCGCGATTGGAGTGAGCATGTTGGCTGGAAGTCTTATGATTAGATGGGCGGGTCAAGGGCCTAGTCACCCGAATTGGGGAGCATGAGGATTTGTGGGGCGATCATGCGGCATAGGCTGTTTCGTCGTCACGACACGAAAGTGGTGAATCTGTCCTACATTTGAGAACATATCGTGATCATGCAGCGAGGATGGATGTTTCTCGCCGGAGCGGCCTGAGATCGGGGCTGTCCGTCGGGGTCCAGATGTAATCTCCGGTCAGACTGATATGCTGTTGATTTGCGCTGAGAACTGGCTCTGACGCACATTTGCTGCTGTGCAGGTCTACGACGCACCGATCAACCGCGCCTGCAGGAGATCGAGTTTTGCTCTTCCGTACATCTGGCGCTTAATGAGCTTTAAGCGTGTGATCTGTCCTTCCGTTTGCCCATTTGACCACGGTGATATGATTGCATTCCTGACGGCGTCGAGGTCTTTTTCGACGCCGCCGGCAAACGATCCGACCAAGCTGTCCTTAGCGGCTTCCAACCACTCGTCGAGCTTCCGCGCTGTCTTCGAGCGGATCATGGACTGGAAATCACCAATGGCAGTACGGGCGACCACAAGGTCCGAGACGTTCACTTCGATCGCCGCCACCAGGATCACTTCGGATTTTGCAAGGTCGTCGCGCGCGGTGGTCATGAGCCGTGCGATAACCCGTGCGGACGGCGTTCTGGCGAGCCCGCTCTGATTGGCCTTTTCCGCAAGACGCCGGCGTTGAGCCCATTGCGATATGACACCACTCTTTCCCACAAAGCCCTTCGTCTTCATCTCACGCCAGAGTGCCGAAGCGTTCCGTGCCCCTTCTTCCCAGCGGCTGTTGAGCCAAGGCAACCAGCTATCCAGAGAACTGGGCCGCGTTCGGAACACGTCGAGACGCTACCCCCTTAAAACGTCACGAACGAGCTTCCGGCTATGGCCGGTTTGCCGCACAATCTGCCGTTCGGAGAGTGGAACCGGGTCTTTCCAGATCCTGCCATGACACTCGCAGCAGTCGACCGGCTTGTGCACCATGCCACGATCTTCGAGATGAATGTCGAAAGTTATCGCCGCAGAACCGCGCTTGAAGAAAAACGCCAGCGGGGCCGACCGGCCTCGTTTGCGACAATCAGGACCTCAACGCTGTCTGTCGCCCAGCGGCAATCAGAAAACGAAGAAGAACTTGTCAACGGCAATCAGCATGATAATTTGATCCCGACCGCGACCTAAGAATCTCATCCAGATTGTCGCAAGCGTCTCATCCTGATTGTCGCGCTATAGACTTGAGCCGCAGATTGCTCGAGCGATCATTGAGGATGCTCACCAGACCTGCCCTTATTCGAAAGCAACGCGTGGAAACATAGCAGTCGAACTGGATCTCACCTGAGTTCCGGTTCGCAATAACGGAGGTTGAGATGAAGATTTTCATTATCGCCGTAATGGCTTTCGCAACGCTTGCCACTGCGTGCCCCTACGATCTCACGTCTCAAGAGCCGTCTCCTCTTACCGGTCTGCTCGCATTGACAGCCGGTCCGGGTAAGCTCTGACAATTACAGGACTCATCGGCGCCGGAAGCCGGCGCCGATGATATTCATATGGCAGGACAAACGAACGTCAGGGTATGAGCAGGAGTTTGCCGGTTGTAGCCCGGCTTTCCATATCCGCATGAGCCTGGTGGGCATCGGCAAGTGCATAAGTGTTGCCGATCATGACCTTCAGCGAACCGTCCTCAATCCAGTCAAAAAAGTTGCTTGCTTCGGGACCGTAAGAGTTCGGTAGTGGGGATGTGATCGAAGAAGGTGGCGTAGCCGATCTCGATGCTTCTCGGCAGGCTCATAAGATCGAGCGGACCGGGCCCGCCCAGTACCGGTCCGTACCAGCAAAAAGTACCGGAACGACAGAGTGAGGCGAGGGAGTCTTGGAAAGTCTTCGGTCCCGATCCGTCGTAGACGACGTTGACACCCACCGCATCCGTAAGATGCAAGACTTCATTTTGCGAACTGTCCGTCCCTGTCGATAATGACATGATTTGCTCCGGCCGCTTTGACAATCGCCGCTTTTTCCGGGGATGAGACGCGCCCGATGACATGACCGCCGCGCCGCTTGATGATTTGCGTCAGGAAAAGCCCCACGCCACCCGCAGCTGCGTGCACCAAAGCGATGTCGCCAGGCTGAACCGGATAAAAGTCTGTCGCGAAATGGCTTGCCGTGAGCCCCTGCATCATGATGGATGCTGCTATGCGATCGTCCACTATATCCGGAAGGCATTGCCAAGTTGTTTGAATAGGGCTTTGAGCAGCTTTCGCCTGTGTTTATCAAGCGGTCATTTCGGTCGTGTAGTCACGCCATAATGCAAATGCATCGGTACGTGCATGGCGGTAGGAGATAGCAGTGAGATTATAGCGGCGAGGACGGAAGATGGTGTTGATTTGATCGTGTGCTGACAAGAAGCGTTGGGCTTGACGAGGCGATTTGAACCGCCCATGATTTTCTCCGTTTTCGGCTCAGGCGGTGCGAATTTTCAATTCTGTTGTTCAGGCCTTTATGAGCACGATGATCGGCATCTGGCGCGATTTTTTGTACTGGCTTGGTATAGCTGCGCAGCTTATCCGTCACAACGACACGTGGTTGACCGTATTGCCGGATCAGTCTGGTGAAAAACGCGGCAGCCTTTGTGTTACGGCGTGTTTGAACCAGAATATCAAGAACATCGCCATCTGCGTCAATGGCCCGCCAAAGCCAATACTTCTTTCCCCCAATCGTGATGACAACCTCATCAATGTGCCATTTGTCGTTTGGCTTTGGTCGATCCCTGCGGATACAGTCCGCAAAATGACGACCAAAGCGATTAATCCAGAGACGAATGGTTTCCCGGCTGACAATGACGCCGCGCTCGGCAAGCAGGTCTTCCACATCGGCCGTGCTCAGCGCAAACCTGTAATAGGCCCATACTGCATAAGCGACAATCTCACGCGGAAAACGAAATCCCTTCAACCGGGGAAAAGAACTCGGTAATTTCATGCCTCATCGATACCGGAAACAACTAGATCAAACAACTTGGCAGTGCCGTGGCCGTCACTGATACGGGTACTGCAGCTGGCTCCGAGGTCATCAACGAAGTCACTTTTGAAGTCCCCACCGGTTGGACCATTGGGACGCCCGATGCATCGGCAGGCTGGAGCTACAATGTCTCTGGTACCACTGCAACGATCACATTTGATGGTTCATTGAGCCAAACTGATCGAGAAGCTGTGCTGGATGCCTTCACGATTACGCCGCCAGCGCATAGCAGCCTGGATGCTACAATCAAACTGTCGATCACAAGCACCGATACCAATGGTTCGGACAGCGATACCAAGACAGTTGATCGCGACGTGAAAATCACCGTTACCCCTGTGGCCGAGCGAACTGACAGCGACAGTGATGGCAATGGACAAAACGACGTTACGATGAATGGCGATCACGCCTATTCTGTCGCAGGTCAGGAGGATGCCTGGTTTGCGCTTGGTAATAATTACACGGGCAGCTCGAACACAAGTGGGGGTTTTGACGCCCTGCAGACAGCTTGGTCGAATGCAGACTCCGATGAATTTACCTATGCCGTATTGACGCCAACGCTCTCGTCTGACACGGCAACTGATACAGTCATTGGCACTGAATTCCGCTATTCAACAGATAATGGTGTTACCTGGCAGACGCAAACCTTTGTCGGTGAACCAATCTGGGTACCATCTATTTACCTCAACACGCTGCAGGTTAAGCTTCCAGCTGATGTTTCAGGTACGCTCACCATTGGAGTGCAGGCGGCAACAGTCGACTATGATGATGACCGCGAAGTATCCACGCTCCCGCTCGATCCTCCGCATGAAAGCGGAGACGGTGTCAACGTAAGCGTCAGCGGTGAAGCCACGCTTTCTTTGATCAAGTTCGAACCTGTTGCTGATGAAGTAACCATGGCGCTTAATGGTCGTGCTACGGGTCTTGAAGATACGGCAATTCCGCTTTCGATCAAAACCACAAGTTCGGATGATTCTGAAACCTTCAACGTCACCATCTCGGGCATCCCTGATGGCGCTGTAATCACCTATAACGGCGAAAAACTGACTGCCAGTGGGGGTACGGTTACGATTGTTGGCTTCAACAATAGCTACCCAATGACCGTCACGCCGCCGCTAAATAGCAACGACGATTTCAAATTGACCGTCAGTGCAGTTTCGGTCGACGGAACGTCAACATCGGCTCCTGTTTCCCGCACGATTGATGTCGCGGTTACCGGTGTCGCCGATAATGCGGTCATCACGCTGCCCAATGTTGGCTATACTACAACAGAGGCAGCGCTTGATGGAGGCGATCACAAGGTTCAGTTATCCAACGTGATCACCGCAGTGACGTCCAGCGATACAGACGGATCGGAAGTCACCACGCTTCGCATCACCGGCCTTTCGGAGAACTTCTCGCTAACCGGAGCGACAATGGTCGTTTCGGGCACCGGAACAGAACGGGTCTGGATGGTTGCTGCAAGTGACATTTCAAAGGTGTCTATTGTCGTTCCTGAAAACTTTAGCGGAACGGTGGACCTGAGGGTTGCTGGTGTTACGACTGAAAACGATGGCGATTCTCGCACGGGTCCTCTCACAGATGTGAGCTTCACTGTGACGCCTTCGCCAGAGGCGCTGATCACATCAACTGCTACCCTCATCGAGGATGAAATTACCAAACTCAATCTGGCAATTATCCCGCAAAACGGTGATACAGATGAGAAATTGGGCAGTATTTTCATTCCGCTTGATTACGACACGAGCAAATTTACGCTCTATGTCGGCGGAACAGAAATTTCGACAGCTAACCTTGAAACGAAGGAAATCGATGGAAAAACTTACTATGTTGTCCCGTCTGAACAGATCGGTAATCTGGGCGCGAAAGGGGCCACCAATCTCGACGGCGATCTTGGTAAGTTGAATTTCCTTTACGAAGTGATTGATCCATCCACTGATGGCACTTTGACTGCCGTGACTGAAGTGAAGAATGGCACGCTTACAATTGACGCGCTGCCGGTAACAGATGCAGTCGACGCATCGATTACTGGGATCACCATGACTTCTGCCACTGGTACGACTTCTGATAATGTTGCCGATGACGATGCTCAGCCTGATACTGCAACGGTTACGACCAGCGGGACGGTGACTGTAAACCTGCATGTGAATTCAGAAGACACGGATGGCAGTGAGCACCTGGTTCGCGTGGTTATTGAGGGTGTTCCTGATGGTGTTACCGTCAACGGCGCATCCCAGATCGGGGCGGGTTCTTGGCTCCTTATTTATGATGGCGCGGATGCACGATCGATAGGCGCAGGCGGCATCGACCTTCCTGTCGAATTCGTTGTGGGAAAGGGTGCGTCTAACATTACATCGCCGATCACAATGACTGTGCTTGCGCAGGACGAGGGCCAGAACGCCAATTCACCGGCCAAGATCGAAACTGATTCCGTTAAATGGAACCTCACCGTCAATCTGGGCGACGGCCAACCTTATCCCGCTCCTGTTATTGATGAATGGAACTACAATGGCGCGCAGGGCACGGAAGACACTGAATTTAACCTAGACAGTGTTATTGATGCCAAGGTCACAACCGGTGATCCGAGTGTGGCTTATAGTTACACTGTCACGCTCACCAATCTGGCGCCAGGTACAATCGTTGACGGGATGACCTTCACCACTATCAACGGTGTGCCGACCTGGTCTGCAACCGTGGTTGTGCCCGCAAACGGCGATAGTCAAACTGCACTTGATGGATTGCTTGCTGGTATCAAAATTACACCACCGCTTAACAGCAATGAAAACAATGCCGATTTCAAGTTTGATGCCAAGCTGACGGCTGCAGCAGTAGGTGGCACAAGCACTGAAGCAGTCACCAAGCCGGATATGCCAATCATTCCGGTGACGGACGAGGCGACTGTTACCATTGACGTTCCTGACGTCGCAGAGGGCGAAACCAGCGTCACTGCAACGATTTCGGCAGTCGATGTAGCAGACGGGACGTTTGGGACGATCGTTGACGGCAAGCTCTACGTTCAGGTTTCGACCAACGGCAATGACAACGGCACACTTACTGATGGTGAAGGCAGAACGCTGACGCTTACCGACATCAGTGGGGTCGAAGGCGTGCCAAACGGCAAATATTATGTTGTCGAAATCGGCACTACAGGTGGTTCAGCTGAACTCACCTATACTGCCCCTGATGGAACCGTGCTCCAGCCCGGCGACGTAACTTTCAACGCCTGGGTACAGACACAGGAAACAGGTGCAACTAATACCGAGGCAGCTTCCGCTTCCAGCACCGCTGAAATCTTGATCGTCAACAATGGCGTCACGGTGGAAAGCCAGCCAGTAACCGGCAAGGAAAGCGTCTCTTCAGATAAGACCAACGCGATTGAGTTGACTGGTCTGTCGGTTGCTCTCAAAGACAATGATGGTCCGGAAGCTATCAAGTCCATTCTATTGTCCGGTGTTCCGGTCGGCTTCCTGCTTTATGTCGGGTCAAGTGCAGGCGATGCGACTGTCGCCTCCCAGGCTTCTAATGCCGGCGGCGACGGCAGCACAAATACATGGGTCCTTTCCTCTGATGGAACGATGCCGGCTTATGTAGCAATCCTGCCTGCTCCGCATTGGAGCGGGACACTAACAGATCTGTCGCTTGTGGTTGAATCGGGCGAGAATAGCCTGCCGACAACCCGGGTGGACACTGTGCCGCTTGAACCAGTGACCATTGAAGCGGTCGCTGACGGAATAGCAATTGATCCAACCTTGTCGTTTGGCAAGGAAGGCCGCGTTATCAGCTTGAACCTGAATGCAGCCATGGTTGACGCTGCCGCGGCAGTCGCAGGTGTTGCAGATGCAAGCACTGAAACCACAACCTTGAAGTTGACCGGGCTCGGTGCTCACGCAGCCTTTTATATCGGCGGTCAGCTTATCGACGAAAATAACGCTACGATATCGATTGTTTACGATCAGCTCACCAATTCCTATACGATCGCGGGTTTGTCGCAGGACGACCTCGATAAGCTTGGAGTGGTTCAGGCGGCATCTGCGCTTTCCGATCAGGACCCATCCACAGCAGGCACGCAAATTGGCGTCGAGGCATGGACGGTTGAAAGTGCAACAGCTGCGGAATCTGTGCATGTAACCGACACGCTGACGCTTGCTGTGACGCCAACAACGGCCACAACAGGTAACGACACCTTTATTTGGAGTGGTTCCAACATCAATGGTCGAGCCGGCTCCGACACCGTCGCTCTGCGCTATGGTGAAGATCTCAGTGGCGATGATCTTAAGCAACACCTTAAGAATATCGAGATTATTGATCTGGGAATTCATGGGACGAATGCAATCACGGATTTGACCCCCGATGATGTTCAGGCGATCACCGATGCAAACCATATCCTGACCATCAGAGGCACTTCTGAGGATACGCTATCGCTTTCAGGTAACTGGGTGCTGCAATCAGACGGATCCTACACCGGAACCGGTGAAAATGGCACAACGGTCACCTTGAAGATTGATGGCGTGGCAATTGAAGGTCATGAGGATGCCGTCGCGTCAAGTTCTGACCATTCGAGCCTGTTCTCCTTTGCAATGGCAGAAGACACAGAAAGCTTCGGTTTATCCTCAATTGATGCACAGACAGCTACAACGCCTGCAGTCGAGCAACAGGCTGCTCTTTCAATTGATGACGTGCTGACCTCGGACGCAGGTCACGATTCGATTTCAGCCATCCTGCCTGACGAGCACGAAGCCAAACCGTTTTCGTCAGATGTGGGTGGAGGAGCTTCGGATTTCGTGGATGTTAGCACGCCGATGACTGCACCTTCGCTCGAAGACGAACTTCGTTCGGCTGTTCACTACGAGGTCTGATATTGTGAACGCCGCGCCAAACCAATCTGGTCACGCCCCTTCCGGGGCGCGCGCCAACCGAGGGTGGATTGAAGCCGTAATGCGCGTCGCAACGCATTACGGCATGGCCATCTCGGTCGAGCGCATTAAACTTGATATGGCATGGTCCACAGATGAGGACCGGTTGGCTACACTTGCGCGCTCGGTCAGTCTCTCCATCCGCCAGATTGATGAGGGTGCTGCAGCTCTATCGGCTCTCAGACTCCCACTACTTGTCGAGTTCAATAGCGGCGAAGTCGGCGTCATTGAACGGGAAACCGCCGAAGGGTACGGGGTAATTCTGGCCGGTGACAAGGGGCTTATGACCCCGCTATCGCGTGAGGATTTGGCTAAGCGCCTGCGGCGACTGTTTGTTCTCCGTCCTGTTTCGTCGCGGCCCGACCGACGGATCGACGACTATATCGCGCCTTGGCGTCCCGACTGGTTGCGCAGTCTCGCACTTGCCGACCTTAAGCCTTACCGCGCGGTCATGGTTGCATCCCTTGTGACGAACGTGCTGGCGCTTGCTGGCACGATTTTTTCGATGCAAGTCTATGACCGTGTCGTACCCGGACAATCAATGAGCACGCTCTGGGTCTTGTTCATCGGCGTTATGATGGCGATCCTGTTTGGGATGGGTGTACGTACGGCTCGCAGCCGCATTACCGATATAGCCGGAAAAGCCGCTGACCTGCGGATATCGGACCGGGTGTTCGGCCACGCGCTTCGAATACGCAATACCGCACGACCACGCTCCACCGGAACTTTTATCTCGCAGATCCGCGAATTGGAACATGTCCGCGAAATGCTGACTTCCACGACCGTGGCAGCGATCGCAGATGTTCCATTTTTTCTGCTGTTTTGCGTGTTGTTTTTTTACATCGCCGGCGCCTTGGTCTGGATACCTCTTTTGGCGATGGTTTTGCTCATCGTGCCTGGACTATTGGCACAAAAGCGGCTGCGTCGACTGGCTGAAACAAACACCCGAGAATCTTCGCTACGTAGTGCGATGCTTGTTGAAGCCATCCAAGGGCTCGACGATATCAAGTCGATGCAGGCGGAGACGCGTTTCCAGAACTTGTGGAACCATTACAACGAAACCACGTCAGGCTCATCAATGGAGCTGCGCGATCTTGTTAACCGGTTGTCGTCTTTTGCTCAGACGGTTCAAGGAGGGGTGTTTGCGGTTGTCATTTTCTTCGGCGCACCGATGGTTATGGCTGGCGAGCTAAGCACAGGCGTGCTCGTCGCAGCCTCGATGCTGTCTTCAAGGATGCTTGCACCACTCGCGTCGGTCACCCAAATCCTCAATCGCTGGCAACAGGCCCAGGTTGCGCGCAAGGCGCTTGACGGCCTGATGGCTCTTCCCGTCGACGCGCCTCAGGAAGAGCAGCGAATTCATAAGCCTACCATCAGCGGTGCGTTTCGCATCAAGGATGCAATATTCGGGCATAATCCGGAAACTCCCGTTCTTAAAATTGATCAGCTTACGATCGCGCCGGGCGAGCGCATCGCTATTTTAGGACGCAATGGCGCGGGTAAATCCACGCTCTTGTCTGGTCTTGCCGGCCTTCTCGAGCCACTGGCTGGGGAAATCCGTGTCGACGATATCGTTATGGGTCTTATCGATCCGACAGACGTCCGGCGTGACATCGGGGTCATGGGGCAGGGCGCTCGGCTGTTTCACGGTACATTGCGTGAAAATCTTACGCTCGGCGCGCCTATGGCAACCGACGAGGATGTCCTTGATACGCTCGAAAAAATGGGACTGGTGGATTTTATCAATAGGCTCCCTGAAGGTCTCGATCATCTCGTGCAAGAGGGCGGCCTCGGTTTATCGGGTGGGCAAAAACAAGGGCTTTTGCTCGCGAGGCTCCTGCTTAGGAAACCACGTGTTCTATTGCTCGATGAACCGACAGCTTCCTTTGATGAAGTGTCGGAGGCAGCAGTTATTCAGGTGCTTGGCCAACTAGGCCGTAACATTTCGGTTATTGTTGCAACCCACCGCCCGGCGATGCTGCGGATCGTTGACCGTCTAATCGTGGTCAATAACGGTGTGGTTGCGATGGATGGGCCTAAAGATCAGGTTCTAAACCAGCTGCGATCCGGAAAGGCTGCTGCATGAGCCTGCCGCTTCATACCACAGATGAACGTGTTACCGCGCGCTCGGAAAGTCGATTTGTCTGGCTCGTATTTTTATTGCTCACCCTGTTTCTCGCCTGGGCCTGGTTTTTTCCGCTTGTTGAAGTCTCGAGTGGTCAAGGAACTGTTGTTCCGAGTTCAAGAGAACAGGTTATCCAGTCTCTTGATGGCGGGATCTTGACGCTAATCTCTGTCAAGGAAGGTGATATCGTCGAACGCGGGCAGATCCTGGCACAACTCGATCCGACCCGCACAGCCTCCAATGTTGAGGAGGCAGCAGCAAAGTTTCACGCCTCTATTGCTGCGGCTGCACGCATGCGTGCTGAGTTGGGTGATCTGGATGAAGTGGTCTTCCCGGAAGAACTGGCTGGTGATGAGTTTGCACAATTGCGTGCCAACGAACTCGCTCTGTTTAAATCGCGTCGAGAGAGCCTGCGCGAATCCTTGTCCGGGCTCACCGAAGGTCTAGAACTTACGCGTCAGGAACTCGCAATTGCTGAAAAGCTCCAGTCCACCGGAGCGACTAGCAGGGTTGAAGTGATTAAACTTCGACGCGAAGCCGCGCAGACGAAGCTCGAAATTTCGCGATTGCGCGCCGATTTGCGCGTACAGACCGGCGAGGAACTGCAAAAGATAAATGCTGAGGCAGAGGTGCAGGCATCCATCATGCGCGGTCGGGCGGATCAGCTTGATCGTCTGGTGTTTCGCGCACCAATGCGCGGCATCGTTAAAGACATTGCTGTTACCACGATCGGCGGTGTCATTCCGGCTGGGGGGCAGCTTATGACGCTCGTTCCGATGGACGACCAGCTCCTCATTGAAGCCCGCATCTCACCGCGCGATATCGCTTTCATTCATCCAGGACAGAACGCATTGGTCAAGGTCTCGGCCTATGACTACGCCATTTTTGGTGGTCTTGCTGGTGAAGTGGTCACGATATCGCCAAATACTGTGCGCGACGAGGTCAAACAAGATTTGGTGTTCTATCGCGCCTATATTCGAACCCATGAAGACTTTCTGACGAACAAGGCCGGAGCTCGGTTTCCAATTGTTCCAGGCATGATTGCGACGGTTGACATTCGCACCGGCGAGAAAACGGTCTGGCAGTACCTGATCAAACCGTTTAACCGAGCGCAGGAGGCTCTCCGTGAACGTTAAGGTCGAACCTTGCTCAGTCCCTTCCCGATATATCCAACAAACAAAATCTTAAGTACGAGGTCCGAAATGACAAGATGGTTCAGCGCGCGCGCCGCACTCCTTCAACTTTCCATCATCACTCTTGCAACACTTTGTCTTTCGCCCGCCCATGCACGCGATAGTCTCAACGAGGTCAACCCTCGCGCTGGCTTTTCCTCGGTATCCAAAGCATATTCCGACATGGATAAGCGCTATATTCGTGTCGGTATGCCGCGCGATATAGCTCAAGTTCGCCGCATTTCGGTTGGTCAGTCACAAGCGGCCTTGCAGGCAGTATTGGGGCGTGCGGCTCATCGCAACAGTGACGGGTCACTCGAGTTCCATCTTTCGCTACCGCTTGTCGGTCGTGACCGTTTAATTTGTCAATATCGGGTTTACTTTGACGGTGCAGGTAAGGTATCTCACGCGGCGTGGAGGCGTCCACAATGCGCCGATTTGGTCGCAGGCAACCGAAACTGAAGACCAAATGATCCCTTTGCGAGCTCACCTGAGAATCTGCCGTCAAGCGGCAATGTTTATCACTGGCGGAATCCTGCTCTCAGGTTGCGTTGGGTTACCTGCAGCCGATGGTACTGAAGCGGCGATTATCGAGAAGGCATCTGTGATGCCGACTTTGACGCCTGTAAAAGGTGCGCAGATTGGCGCGGTCGCTCGCAATGGTCTTCTCATCAATCCATCTGTGCGGGAAGCCGCAAGCGTGATTTCCGCAAGTGCGGATCAGGTAAGAGTGCAACGGGCCGCACTTTTCCCAGGCCTTTCTGTTGCGGCTGGAGCTGGCGTCGGTTCTGGCAGCACTGGAAAACCTGGTGTGGACCTCACTGGTTCGCAGCTGCTGTTTGATGGCGGGAACTCCAAGCGTGCAGTAAAGTTGGCTGATTTTGATCTTCAGATCAATTACATTGCATTCCAGAAAACGGTCGACGATACGCTTCTGGAAATTCTAAAAACATATGCCGACGTGCAGATGAAGAGCGAGTTGCTTGACGTCTACAAAAATCAGCTTAAAGCTCTCACTGAGCTCGACAAACTCGTTGCAGAACGCGCCACAAACGGTGCTGTTTCATCAAGTGATCACCTGGAAACTCGTAAGCGAGTGCAATCGGCTGCATTTCTTGCCAATGATACCCAACTTGAACTCGGCGAGGCGAGGGACCGTCTGACATTATTGACGGGCCAGCCGCAAGGCGGACGGGTCTCGCTGTCTACCAAGTCGTGTAAGGCTCAAGGCGAAACCGACGATCTACGCATGAACCGTCTGTCACAGGCACGTGCTCAGGTCGCTCTCGAAAAGGCCGAGAAGGAAGTCACTCCACGTATTGCGCTGCAGCCTGTTGTTGGTGGAGAGCTCGGCGTGAACAAACTGCCGCTGGGGTTGAACGTCGATGTTCGATCTGACTTTTTGCAAGGCGGCGCGCTTACAGCCAGAGCAAATGTCGCGCGCAACAATCTAGCTGGAACTGAAGCCAAGCTCGCATCGGTGCAACTGCAAGACAGTTTGACAGAGACTGCGCTCGTACGCAGCCTTGCCGCTGGTGATATTAAGTCGACGATGCTCAAAAAGCAGATCGAATTGCTCAAAAAGACGAGAGTACTTTATCGAGAACAATACTTCGACATGGGAACCCGCCAACTTTCTGATTTGCTTGATAACGAGGAAGAATACTATAGCCGGCAGGCCGAGCTTGCAAAGCTCCGCACCGAAATGAGCATAACCCGAGTGCAATGCGCCATCCGAAGTCGAGGTCTGCGAGAGGAGCTCAAGGTCAACGGTAACAGCATTTATGGTTACCCTTTGTCGGCAGACTTGCTCTAAGCACGAGGTGCTCATCTGGCGACCGAACACTTGGTGCAAACTCAATATTGCTGTTCAGACGGTGTTGTCACGTTAACTGGGCTACAGTTGCCTGCCTGACGGTTTGGGCGTAAATTTTGGCGATGCAGACATCAGTTATCATCTTCAAGCGTCACCGTTTTCCGCCACAGATTATTGCTCATGCGGTGTGGCTTTATCTGCGGTTCAACCTTAGTCTGCGTGAAGTTGAGGAAGTGCTGCTTGAGCGTGGAATCGACGTATCATACGAGACAGTTCGTCGTTGGATCGCCAAGTTCGGCCCCCAGATCACACGCAACTTGCGGCGGCGTCAGGCGCGCCCGGCGATATTTGGTATTTGGACGAAGTGGTCGTCAAATGCGCTGGAGAAAAATTCTGGCTTTGGCGTGCGGTGGATCAACATGGCTCCGTTCTCGAAGAAATCTTGCAGAAGCGGCGTGATATAAGGGCGGCAAAGGGATTGCTTGTGGCGTTAATGAAGCGCTATGGCTTTGCTCCCAAACGGATCATCACCGATAAGCTCCGCTCCTACGGTGCAGCAAAGGCAGAAGTGGCACCCGGCCTTGACCATTGGTCGCACAAGGGCCTCAATAATCGGGCCGAAAATAGCCATCTGCCGTTTAGGAAACGGGAGCGAACCATGCAAGGTCATCGGTCACTTGGAGCGTTGCAACGGTTCGTCTCCATGCACTCAGCGACCCGCAATTGTTTCTCTGTTCCATCTCGTCGCCGAGCCGCACACACAATTCGCTACCATCGCCTCGAAGCTTTCGATGCATGGAAAATTGCGGCCTGTTTCGCCTGAATATCTACGAGCCCCTGGCCTTTCCGGCCAGAGAAACTTAACGTGACAACACCGCATCGGCTTAGGGGCCCGCCTCATGCCTCGACCGTCTTCAAATGGGGGTGCGCCGGACCTACTCGATAAATTCGACCACGACGCCCGGCTTGACCATTCCAGCCAGTTCCTCGACGTCCCAGTTGGCTAGCCGAACACATCCATGCGAGCCAACCTTGCCGATAAGCTCGGGTTCAGGCGTGCCATGAATCCCGTAGGTCGGCTCCGTCAGGTCGATCCAGACTGTTCCGACAGGACCGTTCGGCCCGCTCGGCAGTTCAAGGATCTTCTTGTTGCTGCCCTGCTGGAAATTGATTTTTGGGTTGTAGGTATAGGTCGGCATCCGCGAGACGCCCTTGACCTTGTGTGTACCGGTTGGAGAGGGTGAATCCTCGCTGCCGATCGTCGCTGGATAGACCGCAAGCAATGCGCCGTCTCCGGCGAAAGCGAAAACCTGCGCCAGTTTGCGATGAACCTCGATCCGCTTGACCGATCCGGTCCTGGCAGCGCCGGGAATGGCGACAGCGATCGTTTCGCCCGGCTTGAAGGCCGCCGTCGGATTGAGGGCTTTGATCAGCGCGATATGCATGTGGAAACGTTCGGCCAGCTTCTCGGCAATGCTGGTATAGTCGAGATGCTCCATCCTCGCCTGATCGGCATAGTCTTTTGGAATGCTCTCGACGATATCCTCTCCGTCTTCTTGCGTGATGGCATAGGCCTGGATGGCCGGGGCATCATCGGTCAAACGGCCCAGTACGTCGGGATCGAGCTTCCCATCCACTGGCAGACCCTGAAGCGCCTCGAAACCGGCAATCGCTTTCGTCAGGTTGTCGCCTAAATAACCGTCGATGACGCCCGGCGATGAACCAGCCCGGTCGAGCAGGACCTGCAGATGCACGATGGCGGGATTGGGCTCGGTCTGTTTTTCCGCCGGCGCCTCGATCGGAAGGGACGCGATCGCCGCGGTATTGACGGCTTGTGCGTCGATCGGCGCTGCAAAGGCTGGGGAACAGAGCGTTAGAGCGGCGGTCAGTGAAAAGTACCGAAAGGCATTCTGCATGGAGGCTACCGATAAATTAGGGAGAGACTCTCCACCCGGTGGATGGAGAGGCTTCATTGGAGAAAGGTCAAGCAAGGAAGAAGGCCGCCGTTTCCGGCGGCCTTCATCTTGTCAAATCGTGCGGCGAGTGGTGGTTTCGGCCAGAAGCAACGCCTTCTTCGTGCCGTAGGAACCGCCGAACCAGGCCGCCACAGCCCCGAGCAGGAGGGCGAAGAAGCCCAGGATCGCGCCGGCCGACACTGCCTTGGTGGCCGTCTGCGCCGCCTCGAGCGCCTGCTGCTTGGCCGCAGCAACATTGTCGCGATAGGTCTTCTCGTACTGCTCGACCTGGGTGCGGGCCTGATCGACCGGGATGTTCTGTGCCTTGGCGATCGCATCAGCGGCGCGATTGCGGGCATCTGCGGCCTTTGCCTGGTCACCGGTCACGGCAGCCTGGACCGCCGAAACGGCTGCATCACGCAGGGCTGCCGGATCGTTGCCGCCAGACGCGTCACGGATCTGTTGCTCTATCCCGGCCATCGGGTTTGCAGAAGTCGCAAGGGCAGGGGCTGCCGACGTGGCAGCGGTCGCGGCCGTCTGGCCAACGCCACCGACAATGCTGGACAGACCACTGAACGCGCCGCCGATGAGGGCACCGACCGACGTGGTCAGCAGGTAGAGGATGACAAGAGTGGTGACAGCCCAGGTGGTTACACCTTGATACCCGCCGGTCGAGCGGCTCGGACGGCCGGACAGGCGGCTGGCGGCATAACCGCCGACGAAGGAAGCAATAATGCCGGCCACAACGAACCACGCGCCACCGGCTATGGAAAAGGTGCTTGCATTCGGGTTATCATAGGTTGCGGGATCGATCACGGCGGCGCCGATGCCCACTCCCAGAAGATTGAGGAGGAACTGGACGGCAAGCGCCAGGACGACCCCGGCGAAGATCGCGCCCCAAGACACCTTTTGCAATGTGGCTGTAAGGGAGGGGTCGACATAAGCCGCTTCGCGCGACACGTGGACGGAGACAGGTTCGGTCATGGTGCATCCTCTTGATCACGGGAACGTGAGTGCCATACTAACGCGGCAATTGCCTTTCGGTTCCCGTACCACAAGAAACAAAAAAGACCGGCGATGAGATCGCCGGTCTCTGCTGCAGTTACATCAAACGAAGAGCCTTGATTAGTCCTTGCGGACGGCGCGGTCGGACCGCTCGTCTTCGACTTCCACCTCGGTACGGCGGACGCTAGCGTTGATGGTCTCCTCGCGCTGCTCGGCGGTCTTGCGCAGCGCGATCTCTTCGACGACGCGCGCATCCTTCGAGACGACAGCCTCTTCATGGTGCTCTTCTGCCTCGATCGTGCGGTCGACGAACGCGTTTTCCGTTCCCGATACAGGGCGGTCGACCGTGCGACGCTCGATGCTGACGTTTTCGTCGCGCAGCGATACCTGTTCGCTGACAGGATTTTCGACCACGTAAGAACGGACACGCACGCGGCCATGATTGAGGTCACGCTTGCCGACGCGAAGCTCTTCCTCGACCACCGGGATAACCTCTTCACGGCCAGCCTCCAGAGCTGCCGTTCCGGTTGCGCTGGCACGATTGGCGGAGGCGCCATACGAACTCACGGTCTCCTGCTGGTTCCACCCTTCCGAGCGCCAGCTCTCTGCGCGCTGATCGAGATCGATGCTGCCCTCGTCATCGAGGATATCGATAACCTTGTCATAAGAGGCGGCGGTGACGTTGCTGACCGTCACAAGATAGCCACCGCGGCGAAGACCTTCGGAATAGACGGCGCGGTCCTCGTCGGGAAAGAAGAAGTCTTCCAGCTTCTCCCAGAACCCCTTGTGCTCGGAGGCAACTTCAGTCGAGGTTGTAGACTCCTTTCCGGCGACGACGCGAATGCCGTCGCGGGCAATCCCGGCTTCCGCAAGGCGTTCGACGGCGGCGTCCGCATCGCTGCGGTTTTCGAAGAAGGCCGTCACCGTGTTCGATGACGAGGCGCGGTAGGACGATGTGGTTTCGCTGTAGGTCATGAATTTCTCCTTTTCTCGGATTGATAATTAGCTCAGGGGTTGTCGCGCTCGATGGTGGCACGTTGCTTGCGCAGTTCGACCGGAATGGAGACGTCGTCAGTGGTGGCGACGCGGCGGATGTGGATCTCTTCGACCAGCATAAGGCGCCTTTCGACAACGAGAACCTCCTCCATCACAGGTATAATGGTCACGTCACCGTCCGTGCGAACACCCGGCGCTTCTGACACTTCACGTCCGATTGCCACACGCGTGACCTCGACATTCTCGCTGTCTAGGCGTGCTTCCGCTTTCTCGGTGACAAACTCGGTTTTCGTGGTGACGCGAACGCGGCCGTCTATGACGGCGCGCTTGTCGATGACAAGCTGTTCTTCGATCAGCGAAAGTTTCTCGTCAGGCTTGGTCATCCGCATTCCAGATTGTTGCGACAAGCATTGAACGAGCGGAGTCCAACATTGGTTCCTTGAAAAAGGTCACACGTCACCAGCTGAGCAAAAATCGCCCAAGGCCGGAACAAAGTATTGACGCAGTGATTTTGTGGCTCACGAGGAAAGGTAAGCATGATGAATATCCTGATCGTCGAAGACCAGTGGCTGCTACCTGGCGCGGTCGAAGAGGCGGTATTGTCGCTCGGGCATGAGGCCATCGGGACGGCAACCACGGCAAAGGAAGCGTATGAGCTTGCCGACAAGGCAGAGGTTGCCTTTGTCGACGTCAATCTGATCGATGGTGCGACAGGCCCAGAGATTGGCCGACGTCTCGCAGCAGACGGGGTCACCGTCGTCTTCATGCCCGGCAATCCGGAACAGCTTGGCTCAGGCGTCGGAGGCGCTCTCGGAGTAATCTCAAAACCGGTGATGGACCTGGAGCTGGTCGAGACGATCCAATACGCAACGGATCATCATGCCGGGCGAGACTGCATTGCTCCCAAGCGCTTTATTGCGTTTCATTGATCGCTACCTGGCAAGACCCTTCTATTCGTCGAGCTCGTTTCGTGTGACGCTCGCCAACTCGTGGAGCCCCTCGGCGCGGCCTGGCTCCTCGTCAGCGGCCAGAATAACCGCGTAGAAGGCGGCCCGACATATTTCTTTTTTAGACGCAGCAGCGTGTTTCTTTCTGACCGCGTCTACGAGATCCTTCGGTCGCATTCCCGGGAGAGCGAGTTCGGCGATCGTCCGCGCGATATCCTCAATGTCTGATGCCAGTTCTCTTGCCATCACCTTCTCCATTCGAAGATGAGATAGCGAAGGGAGATGACAGCGCGATGTCAGAACGCGTCTGGTCCGCTCAAAGTCAGATTTGCATTCTCAGGCGCGTTTCCGGATGCGTCAGGTCAGGCCTTGCCCCCAACGATACGTTTCGCCGCTCAAGCGAGAGTGTGTAGGCGGGTAAATTCCGTCAACTTCCCGACTGAAGCCGCATCTTGCGCAAGCGCTCGGTCTTCAGCCGCCGCTCCTCCGCCTCCGCCTTGATTGACGCCATGGCGCTGTCATGCGTTGAGTCGAAGCGTTGCTTCCTGTCCGCCAAGGAGCTCTTCTCGCGGTTTCGTTTTTGTGGAATGTCGTCATCTTTCCATCACGATGAACTAATGCTCAGCAAAACAGCGACAAGTAGAGGGGGACGTCAACAAGAAGAATGTACGACAGGGTACGGCGCTGATGCACCATCGGAACTTATCGTTTCGGGATGTTATCTGGCACCTCATCCTGGAGAGCCCCGATGGCCGACGATCCCAAATCTTCTTCACCCGCAGTTCAGGCTTACGAGTTGGAGAAGGCACGACAGCGGCAAGAGGAGGACAAGGGCGATCTCGATAAAGGCCTCGAAGATACCTTTCCCGCGTCGGATCCTGTTTCTCACACGATAACCTCCGTACCGGCAGGCCGCACCGACCCGAAAGAGGCTGAGCGTGTCAAAGCCAGCGCTCCTGAGAACCAGCAAAGCGAGGATTTCACAAGTAGCGTTCGCGGCTGAATCAAGGAAAACCCGCTCACTGCTGTAGTCCTCACAACTGCGGTCGCCTGGATCTTTGGCGCGACCCGCTAATCGGGACGACTGATGTGAAGACCTCAATTGACGGACCGCTACCCGCGCCCCCTTCCGGGCATGCCACGTCGCGTCCGACATCAGGCTCGGTTCTGAAGAAGCTTGGCCCTGGCCTAATCACTGGAGCCGCCGACGACGATCCAAGTGGGATCGCAACCTACTCCCAGGCCGGCGCCTAGTTCGGCTTCAACATGGTCTGGATCATGTTACTGTCTTATCCGCTGATGTCGGCAATCCAGCTTGTCAGCGCCAGAATTGGCCGCGTGACCGGATCGGGGTTGGCGGTCAACATGGGTGCCATCTGGCCGAAATGGCTCGTCACCGGGTTGGTCTGTCTGCTATTCGTTGCCAACTGCATCAATATTGGCGCGAACCTCGCGGCGATGGGTGCGTCGGTCGAGCTCGCGACGGGAATGCCGAGCCTGCCGATCACCATCTTCTTCGCCCTCTTGTCACTAGGGCTGCAGATGTTCATTCCCAATGAGCGATATGCCAACATCCTGAAGTGGCTGACGCTGGTCCTGTTCGCCTACATCGCCGTCCTGTTTGTGGTAAAGATCGACTGGATGGCGACGTTGAAAGGATTTGTCTGGCCAACCTTTCCCTTGAACACCGACAGTTTCACCGTGGTCGTTGCGATCCTCGGCACGACAATCAGTCCGTACTTGTTCTTCTGGCAGTCGAGCCAGGAGGTGGAAGAGATCGATCGCAGGACGAAGCCAAGCCGCTTGAGGAGGCGCCGCGTCAAGCTCCCAAAGAGCTGAACCGGATCGAGCTTGATACCCTCGCGGGTATGGCCGTTTCCACCATCGTCGCTGTCGCGATCATGATGTGTGCGGCTGCGACACTGCACGCTAATGGCAAGACGGATATCAAGTCGGCGGCTGATGTCGCCGAAGCGCTAAGGCCGATCGCCGGCAATTTTGCCTTTGTCCTGTTCAGCCTCGGCATCGTTGGAACCGGATTGCTGTCGATCCCGGTACTGGCTGGCTCTGCGGCATATGCCTTCGCCGAAACGCAGGACTGGATCTGTTGGTTTACATTGAGGAGTTGATCATGCCCAAACTTGCGCTGTACGTGCCATTGAAGGCCAGGCCCGGAAAGGAGAGCGATGTCGCCGATTTCCCGACCTCGGCGTTAGCGCTCGTTCAAGCTGAGCCCGGTACCCTGACTGCGTATTCGATGATGCCGGACAAGCGCTAAACCGGAGGGGGATCACCCACCCGGAGGGCCGAGACGTATTTCATGGAAATGCGGCCGGTGCTGCAGGCCGCAGGCCGAAGCATGGGGAGACGGGTTTAGTGCTTGTGGGGGAGAGAGGGCAGAGCGCCTTTCTCCCCTCTCAGTGCGCTGAATAAATTCGCCTTCCGGCCCGAAGGATATATTCCGGCACAGATAGCTGCCAGGCGGCTACGCGCCGTCATTTCCGTCATTCGAGGGCGCCAGAACACATCCTGGAAGCAGCCATTCTCCACTATGGAGCTATCGCTACCTGTATCGGTAGCTCAAGCGTGAAAACGCTGCCCAACCCCGGACCATCACTCCATACCGAAACATCGCCGCCGTGTAGCTCCATGAGTTGCTTGACGAGGGCGAGGCCGATCCCAAGTCCCCCATGAGCATGCTTCCGATGCTCTTCGACTTGCTCAAACATCCTGAAGATTGCGCCAGCGGCCTCGGTAGTGAGGCCCAGCCCATTGTCAGTTACGCTTATGCGATAGGTGCGCGGATGTAACTCCAGCGCTACCTCAATCTGACCGCCCATTGGCGTGTATTTTGCGGCATTATTCACGAGGTTTGAAATGCACTGTGTCAGCCGAACCTTGTCAGCGGATATCATGCAGGACTGATCCGGAACCCTGATGGTCACTGCATGGTTTCGCTCCTCGATTGCCTGTCCTGTCATGTCCAGCGCAGAGTGAATGGCATCTCTCAAGTCAAAGTCAGCCTTAACGAGATTGATTTTGCCCTGCGTTATCCGTGACACATCGAGCAGGTCGTCAACGAGCCTGATTATGTGGTCCATCTGTTGGTGCATGAGGCCATGGATCTGCTCCACCTTGCCAGCATCCGGCTTTCTCGAAAGAATTTTCAGCCCGCCATTGAAAGCGGCGAGTGGGTTGCGCAGTTCATGGACGAGAACGCCGATGAACTCGTTCTTTCGCTTGTCGGCGAGCTGAAGCGCGCGAGTCTGCGCCTCGAGAAGGTCGCGCTGTTCGGAAATCATTTTACGCTGACGATAGAGCTCTGCAAAAATCTCTGCCTTGCTGCGCAGAATATCCGGCTCGATCGGTTTTTGAATAAAGTCGACGGCGCCCGCTTCATATCCCTGGAACCGCCGCTCGGCTGTATGGGTACCGGCAGTCACGAAAATGATCGGAACCCGCCGTGTCCGCTCATTGCCTCGCATGAGTTCGGCAAGCTCGAAGCCGTTCAAACCTGGCATCTGAACGTCGATCAGCGCCAGTGCCACATCATGTTGCAGAAGGAGTTCGAGAGCCTCATCGCCGGACCGCGCCTTCAATAGCATCAGCTCGTCGCGTTGTAGCAGAGCTTCCAGAGAAAGCAGGTTCTCTGGAAGGTCGTCAACCAAGAGAAATTTGACGTCAGTGTTCATTTTCGATGTTCTGCAAATAGGTTGAAATCTTGGACAAGGTCAAAGCTTGAGCGCCTGGGCATGCGCGGATAGCAGCTTCGGGCATGGCCCGAGTGAAAGCCTCGGTCGGATCCTGAACGATTGCCGTTCCGCCAGAACGAACGACGGCCGAAAGGCCTTGGGAACCGTCATGATTGGCGCCCGTCAGGATAATCGCTGTCAGTTGGCTGCCCCAGGCGTCTGCCGCGCTCTCGAATGCCACGTCGATCGAGGGCCGCGAGAAGAGGACCTCTTCTTCGCTGGATAAAGCGACATGCGTTCGCCCCTCGAACGACAAATGATAATTAGGGGGCGCGAAGTAGATGAACCCGGCTTCCACGGGCACTTTGTCTTCCGCCTCGATGGCGCGAAGCTGACATTTGAGGTCAAAAATCGCGGCGAGCACACTGCGTTTGTTTGGCGGTAAGTGCACCACGACGAAGATGGGATATGGATAAGTCGCAGGTAGTGGCGGCAATATCACGGACAGCGCTTCAAGCGCCCCTGCAGAGGCGCCGATGATGATCGCACCGTTCGGATTGTCCTTCACGAGCCGATCCTCTGATAGATCTTCTCATCTCGGACGAACTCCCGGAAGCCATCGGCGTGGGCGGAAAAGCTTAGCGTTTCCTTCGAGCCCAGACCGAGAAAGCCGTTGCGTGGCAGCGCATCCCGGAAAAGACCGACAGCCCTGTCCTGTAGATCCCGATCGAAATAGATCATGACGTTCCGGCAGGAGACCAATTGCATCTCACCAAAGACCTGGTCTGTCACAAGACTATGATCTGAGAACACGACATTGCGCCGCAGGCTTTTGTCCAGGATGCACCGGTTGTAGCCCGTCGTGTAATAGTCAGACAAAGATCCCTTGCCGCCGGAGTCACGATGGTTCTCGGTGAACAATCTGACCCGTTCGATGTCATAGATTCCGGCTTCCGCTTGGGCGAGGGCCTCTGGATTAATATCCGTCGCATAAAAGAGGGTTCGCTCCTCAAGCCCTTCCTCGCGAAAAAGGATGACAAAGGAATAGAGCTCTTCACCCGAACTGCATCCGGCAATCCAGATCTTCAAGGAGGGGTAAGTGCGAAGATGCGGAACGACCTTCTCCCGGATCGCCGCGAAGTAGGACGGGTCGCGAAACATCTCGCTGACCTGGACCGTAAGGAAGCGGAGCATGTCGTCAAGCATCTCGGGATGATGAAGGACGCGCTCCTGCATGGCTGAGATGGTGGCAAAGCCCAACTGTTCGCGTGCCTGGCGCAACCGCCGCCGGATCGACGACATGGCGTAGCTGCGAAAGTCATAGTGGTAGCGATGATAAAGCGCCTCCAGCAGCAGTCGGATCTCTATATCCTCCACCTTTTCGAACGTCTCCGTCATTGCGGCATCCAGACGCGCACGAGAGACAGAAGCTTTTCGACGTCAAGCGGCTTTGCCATATAGTCATTGGCACCGGCTTCAATGCAGCGTTTCTGATCGTCAGGCATTGCCTTGGCGGTCAAGGTGATGATCGGCAACTTCTGCCATGCTGAATTCTTGCGGATGTGGCGGGTTGCGGTGAGGCCATCCATGACCGGCATCATTACATCCATCAAAACCAGATCGATCCGTCCGTCTGGGTTGCTTATCGATTGCTCCAGTTTTTCCAGTGCTTCCTCGCCATTTCTGGCGATATCGACGATCACCCCGCGTGGTTCGAGGATGTTGGTCAGGGCGTAGACGTTGCGCACGTCGTCCTCGACGATCAGAATGCGGCGCCCTTCCAGCAGTTCATCGCGATTGCGGGCTTTGCGGATCATTTGCTGCTGCTCGTCCGGCAGCTCGGAGACGACCTGGTGCAGGAAGAGTGTAACCTCGTCGAGCAGCCGTTCCGGCGATTTAGCACCCTTGATGATGATGGATTTCGAGTAACGGCGAAGCCTCTGCTCTTCTTCGGACGAGAGAACGCGTCCGGTGTAGACGATGACAGGTGGGAAGGAATACATGCCTGCTTCGCTCAACGTTTCCAGAAGTGCAAAGCCGGACGTGTCCGGTAACGATAGATCCAGCACCATGCAGTCAAAGGTCTGTTCGGCCAGCAACGAGATGCACTCTGCCGCAGTCCCGGCCCCCACCGTTTCGACATCATGCGACGACAGGAGTTTCGACAGAGCGTCCCTTTGAACGGCGTTGTCTTCAACGATCAACACGCGCCGCAGCGTTTGTTCGGCCTTCGCGCCTAAGGACTCGATCATCGACACCAGGTGATCGCGTTGTACGGGCTTGAGCGCATAGCCGACGGCGCCCAAACAGAGAGCCCTGTCGGAGTAATCTTCGGCGGAGAGGATGTGGATCGGAATATGGCGCGTCCGTACGTCACGCTTCAGGCGGTCAAGCACCGAAAGGCCGGATTGGTCAGGAAGACCGACATCGAGCAGGATCGCGTTCGGCAGATATTGATGGGCGAGTTCCAGGGCTTCTTGAGCGGTTCCGGCTACGAGCGCCTGGAACTTCAGCTCACGGGCGAGATCGCGCAGGATGAGTGCAAAGGATTGATCGTCCTCGACAATCAGCAGCTTGCGGGCCGTTGCCTCGGATGCTGCACGGTCGTCATCGACGATAGCGACTGCCTTCGGCTTTTGTGCAGTGATCTCTGCCTCCGTGCGGAAGACGGGTTCTGCAGCGGACGCGACGGGCGGGGCACGATCCTGTTTTGGAGCCTGGACCAGCGCACTGTCGAACTCGGCCGGGATGATGACGGTGAACGTGCTGCCCTCGCCAAGCTGGCTTTGAAGCTGGAAGCGGCCTCCAAGCAAGCGCACCAGTTCGCGAGAAATCGACAGACCAAGCCCAGTGCCGCCGAACTTGCGGCTGATGGTGCTGTCCGCCTGATGAAAGGCTTCAAAGATCCGCTTTTGCTGCTCGTCTGCAATTCCGATACCCGTGTCCTGGATCGAAAAGGCGACCTGATTGTTATTGCGGGCGCCAACACTCAGCGAGACGCTGCCGTTTTCGGTGAACTTCAGCGCATTCGCCAAGAGGTTCTTGAGAACCTGCTCAAGGCGCTGCGGATCGGTTTGGATGACTGCGGGCACGCCCGCCTCGACCGAGACGTTGAACTGCAGGCCTTTGTTGGTTGCGAGCGGTTCAAACATGTGACGAAGCCCAGTGACGGTCCTCTCGATGGACACCGCTTCCGCATTGATCTCCACATGTCCCGCCTCGATCTTGGACAGGTCCAGGATGTCATTGATCAGGTTCAACAGATCATTGCCAGATGACTGGATGGTCTGGGCGAACTGGACCTGTTGGGCCGTCAGATTGCCCTCGGAATTGTCAGCCAGGAGTTTGGCAAGGATCAGCGACGAATTCAGCGGTGTTCGTAGCTCATGCGACATATTCGCGAGAAAGTCCGATTTGTAGCGGCTGGCAAGTTCCACTTCCTTCGCCTTGGCCTCGATGGCGTCTTTCGACCGTTCAAGATCGTCCCGCTGCCGTTCCAGTTCATCCGCTTGCTCCTCGAGCTGCGAGTTGGTCTGTTCGAGTTCTGCCTGCTGCTGTTCCAGGCGGCTCTGTTGTTCGCGAAGTGCGCGTCCTTGTTCTTCCAGCTCCTCGTTGGAAACGCGCAGTTCCTCGCCCTGGACCTGCAGTTCTTCCGACTGACGCTGGGTTTCTTCCAAAAGAGCCTGGAGGCGGGTTCTGAATCCCGCCGAACGGATGGCGACGGCAATCAGCTCTGAAACCTGTTCGAGGAGCACCAAAGTCTGATCGCTGATAGGAGTGAGGAAGCCGAGTTCGAAAACGCCTCTGGTGTCGCCTTCGACGATCGCAGGCGCCAAGGCGAGGTAACGGGGCTTCTGCTGTCCAAGAGCGGAACCGAAGTTGATGTAGCCATCCGGAACCTCGCCAACCGCGATCGGACGGTGATCCCGCAATACATGGCCGAACAGGCTGTCGTTTTGGCCGAAGCTTGCGGGCAGGGTCACGTCCGACGGCACACCGTGCGCGGCCATGCGATGAAAGCGGCCGGCATTTTCGACATAAATGGCACCTGCCACGGCACCGAGATAGTTTGTCAGGAAGCCCAGGATGTTTTCGCCAAGTTCTCCGATCGGCTGCTCACCGACGACAGATGCAGCTAAGCCGAGTTGTGCATCCCTCAGCCACTGCTCGCGCTGCTGCTCCAGAGTGGATTTTCGCACAAGTGCGGAGATCGCGAGGGTCAGGACAATGCCAAGCACCCCCGAAGCTAGCGCGCTCGCCCAGGCGATAATGTAGGATGCATCCATCTCCTCGAGGCGCTGGCTCCGCTCTTCACCAGCTTCATTGCGCAGTTGGGAGATGACGTTGCGGATACCGTCCATATCGCTGCGGCCGCGGTCTGATTTCACCAGGGTCAACGCGTCGGCCGCTCCTCGTGTCTCGAAGACCTCCAGTGTTTGCGCCATGACTTCGAGCTTGGACAAGACAAACGCCCGGAGTTCCTCGATACTCCCACGTTCGCGCATCTCGGCCGTGGCGGCCGAGCTGATCGTTTCCATACGGCTCTGAACCTGGGGAAGTGCACGGTGATAGGGCGAGAGATAAGCCTGCTCAGAGGTCAGGAGAAACCCACGTAGTGCCGTTTCTGCATCCTGTATGTCGATCAGAAGCAGGTCGAGTGCCACCACAAGGCCATGCGTTTGCGTCACTCTCGCATTGCTGTCTCTGACGTTCTGGACTGTGTAAACGGTTAGCGCGGTGCTGATGACGAAAAAGAAGATCGCGGTAACTGCGCCGATAAGAGCGCTTCGCTCCAGACCGAGCATTTTGTTGCCTGTCAGTGCGGATGTTTTTCTGTGCATCAGAAGGTCTCTAAATACTTTATCAGATGATGTGATCACGTAAGAGTGACGGTATCGGAGCTGGGAGTTGGCTAGCGGGGTCGCGAAACGTGTGGTTCTGTGTCCCACCCAATCCCGCCGATCACGTCAACTTGAATAGAGCGCTAGGTAGCAATAATTTTATGAGGAAAGCAAGATTACGCTAAAAATGGAACGAAATGAGTTGCTTGCCCTTCAGGGGTTGGCCCATTCGCCGCAACGTCACGCAAGGAAGCTCAGCGGCTTCACGGTGGAGTACCTTCAACCAGAGTTGGGTGCTGCTTTCAGTTACGACTGGACGAGCGACCTCCATTTTTGCGCCTACCATGACATTGTCCTGGAAGATGGGGGCATACGTGCAGGGGATGGATTGGAGGACAACCGCCGTGACCTCCGCCACACGCTGACTTATGTCCCGCGGGGTGCACGCGTCACTGGCTGGTCCGAACTCCAAAGGCGGAACAACTCGTTCGCAGCTATCTATTTTGATCCGGCAGCTATCCGGCAGGAGCTGGACACTCGCTTCGCCGAACATGTCGATGAAAAGGTTTATTACCGAAGCGACGAAGTCGCGGGATACCTGCGCCAATGGCCCGGCCTGCTAAAGCGAGATCATTCTGATGCTCTATACGAAGAAGCATTGGGCCTGATCACGATCTTGGCGATCCACAAAGCAACAATGCCGGCATTGAGACAGCCGCCGCCCCTTGGCAGAGCGCCTCTGGCTCTGATCGACGAGTTTATCGAGGAGAACCTTGGCTCAGATCTCAGCCTATCGAGCCTTGCTGCACTCGCGGGCCTAAGTCGGTTCCATTTCAGCAGGGCCTTCAAGGCGTCCACTGGAGAGACCCCATACCAGCACGTGCTTCGACGTCGAATGGAAAGGGCACGATTGCTCTTGGCCGCAGGGGAACTGCCCATCGACGAAATCGCCAGCAGCCTGGGCTTTCAGGATAGCGCGTATTTCCAAAGGACTTTCAAATCATGGGTTGGAATGAGTGTGAAAGAGTTCAGGGACCGGATGTAGGTCGTCACTGAAGGCTTCGCGCGCTTCAATAGTTCGCCCAATAAGAGCAGAATGTCTGCCTGCGCCTGCGCCTGCTTCGCAGCTAGGAACTCTGCGAACTCTCTCTGGCCAATCGTGGCTAGACGAGAACTGAAATGAGTATCTCACAATCGGCCCTACCAAACCGCGCGGACCGGCTTGGAACGCTGGCAAACAAGTTGGCGTCAGCCAACCTTCAAAAATCCCCGTTTGGGCAGTCCGAATCAAGATCTGTAGAAAGGCGTTAGGTTGCTGCATCAATCTTCGCAAAAAGATTGCAAACTAGTCCCGGGTCCCAGTTTTCTGGAACATCAAGCCGTGTTCGGTGGATATTGAATATTGGTGAATGAAGGAACAACTATGCGAAAAAATCGGTCGAGTGCGGGAAGTCTGGCGCTATCCGGTGAGTTCTCTTGGCGGGGAGACGCTCGCCTCGATCACCGTGTCGCCTGAGGGCATCGCAGGCGACCGACGGTTCGCGCTGTTCGATCCGGAAACCGGCCTCGCCGCCGCCCCCGAGAAAGGAAACGCGCTGGCGTCCCGCCCTCTTCATCACCGCCTCGCAACCGCCCTTCGGGCTTCCGGTGCTGCGCTTCGCCGACGGCGCCGAGCATGCGCTCGATGACGGCGCACTGCCTGACCGTCTGGCGGAGCATTTCGGCTTCCCGGTCGCGGTTGGGCTCGTCGGGTCTGGCGATTATCGCTTCCCCGTCGTCTCCAACCGTTACAAGCCGGCGCCGCTTCACCTTGTGACGACGGCTTCGACGGAGGCGCTCGCCGCGGTGACCGGCCTTCCGCCGCTGGACGGAAGACGGTTCCGGCCCTCCGTGCTGATCGAAACGGAAGAAGGCGAAGGTTTCATCGAGAATGAGTGGGTCGATCATACCGTGCGGATCGGAGATGAGGATATCCGCGTCACCGAGGCGTCGCGCCGCTGTGGCATGACGCTCGTGGCACAGCCCGGCATGGCGGAAGAGCCCGATGTGCTGCGCGGGATTATGCGCCACAACAAACGCAATCTCGGCGTCTATGCCACGCCCACCGAGGGCGCGACGATCAGCGTCGGTGATGCGGTTTACGCCGAGATCTGAAAGAGCGGCATCTCCGCCTCAGAGATATCTTTCAGGATTGCCCGACCGACGGTTTCGCCGATATCCCGGGCACTGGTGATTCCCTGAACGAAGGGCTCCTTGTGCAGCAGGAAGGCGATCGCTGCGCAATAGAGCCGGCCTTCCGACATCAGGCCGAGACGAGGGCGATAGAACTCATCGACATCGATGCCGCCGGTGCGCACCATATCGTGGTCCCGGTTGAGCGACATGATCGCCTCGACCTTGGGTGTCGCGGCTTCGCGCACGCCTCCCTGATCGACCAGCGTCGGAAAGGGGAGATCCGTCGCCGATAGCGTTTCCTGGCCTGTCGCATCGATGAAGGCCCCGAAGCGATGCACCATGCCTGACACTTCGACCTCCGCGCCCCGCTCCAGACCGTCCTCGGCCGTGCGGATCGTGTAGTCTTCGCCGAGCCGCAGGATCGACAGCTTAGCCGCACGCGACAGCGCAAGCAGACGGCGGATCGACATCAGCGGCACGGTTGCATAGTCGTCGATGAAGATGCCCTTGAAATGCCCATGGAAGCGCTTGAGGTCTTTCTCGTCCAGATGCGGAATGACGCGCGCGACGATCTCGTGGGTGATCAGGATCGCATAGCGCCACGGCACGGTGTAGCGCTTTACCCTGTTGTCTTCGGCCTCGGCGAGGTTCTTCGCCGCCCAGACGAAGGGATCGCTCTCGGTCCGGTCGGCGTAGTAGGCGGCGGCAAATGTCTCGACGGTCAATTGCGACAGGCCGATGCGGGCGGCATAATCCGGGTCGGCGGCAACGATTTCGCGGCGGAAGAGATCGAAGACCTCGTCCAGGAGATCATGCCGGCCCGTCGCGATCAGGGCGTCGATCGCCTGATCGGTGCAAACCTGTGGCTCCATATAGGGCAGCGGGCAGTAGAAGTCAGCCTCCGGCAGGATGCCCTTGCGGGACATCAGCGTCGCGCGAAACTCCTCTGTTCCGGCAGCCGGCTGATATTGCAGATCGCCGGCCGCGTCGCTGTAAAACATGCCATGCGCCGTAGCGACGGTCATCAGGGCGTCGATGCCGCTCAGCGACGTGCCGAGAATGCCGACGGGTTCATTGCGGATCGACTTCAAAACGGTCGCCGGCCAGGGCGAAACGAAATAACCGGGACGGATTTCCGTGCTGTCCGGCCAGTTGTGACCGGTCGCCATCACCACATGGCCGAAACTCGCGTCACTCTCCCCATCGGGATTGGACACCCGCAGGCGGATCGCATCGTCCTGGATCTCGATATCCACCACCTTGTGGTGAGCGAGCACGGTGACCTCATGACCACGCTCGGCGGCCACCGCCAGCATGCGCTCGAACTGTGCCTGCATATAGTCGCCAAGTACCAGGCGCGGGTAGAATTCGCGCTCGTCGATCGCTTCGCGGCGGATGCCGTGGCGCATCAGCGTGTCGTCATTCTGCCGCCGCAGCCAGTCGGCCAGCGTTTCGGTAAAGGCGGGCAACTCGATGCTCGGAATGTTGGAGAGCATGGCCGGGTCGTTCATGTCGGGGTGATAGGGCGTGCCCTTGCCCGGTTCGCCCTCTGCTTCATAAAGGGTGATCGACAGGGGAACGGTCGAGCCGATCAGTTGTTTGAACGTGTAGAGGCCGGTTGGACCCGTGCCGATGATCGCAATTCGTGGAAGCATGGACATATCCTATGTCCGGCGAACAATCTCGCACGGCTGTCAGGGAATGTTCCACCCTTGAAATTGTTCCCGCCCTCATGCGCCCGCGCGAACTAGGCTTCGAGAAAAGCGGATCGTGTGAACGTGATGTGAGATCGGCTGTCTATGTTATCATGCCTAAATCATAATGACGTGTGGCATTGCCAAGTTGTTTGAATAGGGCTTTGAGCAGCTTTCGCCTGTGTTTATCAAGCGGTCATTTCGGTCGTGTAGTCACGCCATAATGCAAATGCATCGGTACGTGCATGGCGGTAGGAGATAGCAGTGAGATTATAGCGGCGAGGACGGAAGATGGTGTTGATTTGATCGTGTGCTGACAAGAAGCGTTGGGCTTGACGAGGCGATTTGAACCGCCCCATGATTTTCTCCCGTTTTCGGCTCAGGCGGTGCGAATTTTCAATTCTGTTGTTCAGGCCTTTATGAGCACGATGATCGGCATCTGGCGCGATTTTTTGTACTGGCTTGGTATAGCTGCGCAGCTTATCCGTCACAACGACACGTGGTTGACCGTATTGCCGGATCAGTCTGGTGAAAAAACGCTTGGCAGCCTTTGTGTTACGGCGTGTTTGAACCAGAATATCAAGAACATCGCCATCTGCGTCAATGGCCCGCCAAAGCCAATACTTCTTTCCCCCAATCGTGATGACGACCTCATCAATGTGCCATTTGTCGTTTGGCTTTGGTCGATCCCTGCGGATACAGTCCGCAAAATGACGACAAAGCGATTAATCCAGAGGCGAATGGTTTCCCGGCTGACAATGACGCCGCGCTCGGCAAGCAGGTCTTCCACATCGGCCGTGCTCAGCGCAAACCTGTAATAGGCCCATACTGCATAAGCGACAATCTCACGCAGAAAACGAAATCCCTTCAACCGGGGAAAAGAACTCGGTAATTTCATGCCTCATCGATACCGGAAACAACTAGATCAAACAACTTGGCAGTGCCCTGCAACGCTATGACGGCATTCAATCGTGCTGGCGGCAAGGTCGGGGAGGGTTTGCGCAAGCGGCGCGAGCGGGGCGACGCACAACGCATCGGTGAGCTTGAACTTTGTCTGGCGGGCTTGAAATGAGCCAGATCCTCGACGCCATTAAGGTGACTGCAGGCATTGCAATCGGGATCGTGCTTGCATCCATCTATTACAACGGTGTCCCGGTGCTGAAGGGTATTCCTTATATCGGGGCCGCGTTCGAGGGGCAGGCGAAATAAGGGCAGGTGCCGGAGTTTCAGGCGCTGGCCCTGAAAGCTGAACTCGATCAGCTCAAATTGATCAGACGCGCCAATGCCCTCGTTATCGAAGCCTATCAGGTGCAGCTGCGCAACGCCCGCGCAGCTGAAGCCGCACGCATTGAACAAACGGAACAGGAGATTAGCGACTATGAAAAGCGGCTTGCTGATGCGGGGCGGATTTGCCTGCTTGATCGCGATGATATTGAGTTCCTGCGCAAGTGACAGGCTTTTGCAGGATGCGGCGCAACAGGCAGGTAGGGCGCAGGCAGGACGGCAATTGCCTGCATATCCGGATGATTGCCGTAAAAAAGAGGATCATGCACCGCTGATCGATGGGGTCGAAGCTCGATCAGTGCTGAAGCGCGAACGGCAGGCGCTTGATCGACAGAATGCGCGCGCAGATCGATGTGCTGATTTTTATGATGGCTTGGCGGGGAATGAGATGATGGAGGATAATACCATGACAGGCGAGCGCATTCAGAAGATTGCAGACAGTGTCATTCTCCGGGCTGTCGCTCGTGTTTCGATGGCGATGGCGTTACCTCTGGCCAGCCTGGTTGTTTATTTCGGTCTAAACTGGCTGGACAGTCGCTTTGAAAAGCAGGATACGGCAAGTCAGAATGCTATTGCGTTTCAAGTGTCGCGCATTGATCGCATTGAGAAGACGGCAACGACAGCGATTGACCAATCTACCAAGGTCAATGATCGCCTTACGATTGTTGAGACAAAGCAGGCCACGGCAGACGCCACCGCTGCCAAATTCCAGAATGATGCGCTGACAAGATTGGACCGCATGCAGGATAGCATGGTCGGAATATTGAATGCAGTAGCGGCCCTTACGGCAACCATGCAGGCGCGGGAAGATTACGAGCGACGAAAGTCGACGTCTCCACCCTGAATGATTTTCATTAAGCCCGCCCCGTCATTGACGTGGCGGGCTTTTTTAGGCTGTTACCACTTAACTCGGAATCCAGCCTGTCCCTTGAGGGAGTAGCTGTCACCAAAATTGTTGAGGCTGGTGTTGACGAGACCTTCGCCATAGATCGAATATTTGTCGTCGTTCCAGTTGTAGGAACCGCCAATTCCAAGCCCGCCCCACAGACGATCATTGCGGCTGGCAAAGCTTGTGCCCGCAACATCGACCTTCGTGCCTTCCAGGAACTCGTAATAGAGATTGGCAATGCCATAGACATGTGCACGATCAAGTTTGCCATTGGCATTCTGCCATGAGCTTTCATGATCAAGCGTCAGACCAAGACGACCTTGAAGACTGTCACCACGGTCAAGGCTGACCTGTGAGCCGAATGTATCGGCGAAGTCATCGAAATCAACGCTAGAATAGAAAAGCTGCGCCTGTGGCGTGAGCGACCATGCCTGATCGATCGCAATGCGCTTGCCACCTTCAATGGACAACGCATAGCCAAAGCCGTCATTGCCATCGACAAGGGTGCTATTAGCAAGTGTTGAGTTGAGATCGCTTCTGTACCATGTCAGTTGTGCCTGACCATCAAGGTAGAAGCCGTTTTCGCCATACCATGTCAGAGTTCCGCCAAAGCCATAGCCGTCGGTGGAGATTTCACCATCACCATGCACGGATTTCGTCTTGGTCTTGCCATGGGCATAATGCACGGTGACGCCACCGATCAGCTTACCGCTTTCGATTTCTGCCAGCATGCCATCAAGACCCGCCTGCAGCTTGAAGATGTTCTGATCATATTCGGTGGAAGAGGTGGAGAAGCGTGGCTCAATGCTGTTATGCGCGCCTTCGATACGACCCCAGACACCATTGCCCTCGATTGCCACTCCTGCTTCCTCAGGTGCGGCATAGGGCGTTCCCACCGGATCGGCACCTTGTGCAATCACTCGATTGCCATTGCTTGCCCAGAAGCGATTGCCGACACGCTGCTGCAAGGTGGGGACGCCATTCAAGCCAAGCAGCGATTGTGCATAGCTCTCATAGGTTGGAACGCCTGCTTGATAGAGTGGTTCGCTAGGAAGCGTAACAGGATCAGTTGGATCAACAGGATTGGTTGGATCGACAGGATCAACAGGATCAACGGGATCAACGGGATCAACGGGATCAACGGGATCAACAGGTTTGATCTGTGAACGCAGATACCAGTCACCATCGGCCGGGCTGGCAACACCACCCTGATAAAGCTTGTAGGCATAGGCACCAGCAACAACAGCATTTTCACCTTCATGCACATAATCGCCTTGCAGCGAGAATGTACCATTGGATGCGCCACCAACTTCAATAATCTTGATGCCTTCAACCGTCTGCGCACCTTCGCCGCCGGCGTTGGTCACAGCGACATTTGTCGTGCCAGCAGTGTCACCCGTGATGACAAGCATGTCGGTTGTCGAACTGTCGTCACCAAGGGCCGTATCGAATGTAATCAAACCACCATTGCCGGTATAAGAGCCGTTTATTGTCAGGCGATCACCAGCCGTGCCGTCATAAAGACGAATTTCACCAGCTGTTTCCGCCAATACATTGCCCTGTAGAACGAAGTCTGACAGTGCGCCCGCTCCTGCTGTCGCATCCAGAATTGCAGCATTGGCAATATTCAACTGCGTGAATGTTGCCGTGGTTGATGGCGTTGCACCACCTTTCTCCTGCATTATCCACTGAGCGCCATCTTGTACGGTGATTTCAAGAGTGGAAGGTGCCGCTTTATTGACCAAGCCGGTGATTTTACCATCGGAGACATTGAATGTAACAGCACTGGGAGACTGTACGGTGCCATTGACATTCAAAAGCCAGCCAGCTGATGCGGCCTTTAGGTCGCTGTTTACCCCACGTATGTTGAGACGGTAATCGTTTTGATTATTGGCCACATTGATCAGGTTCGCTGTCGTGGAGGCCGTTGTGGCAACCAGATCGTTGAACGACGTCACGGTCTGAGCCGTTGCTTGGCTAGCATTACCACTGATCGTAATAGCCTCACGGCCGGCGCTGATGGTCGTGCTGGATGTATCAGCATTTGCATCCAAAACAGCCCCTTGCCATATTATGTCGATAGCTGCATCATTAGCCGCTTGAAGAGTATCGATTTCCATATGGCCGGTTGAAAAAAGCCTGCCTTCTCCGGTACCGATGCTCGCAGTCTTGCCCAGCCGGATAGCATTGGCGCGTGAGGACGTGCTTTTGATTTTGATATTGCTGTTGTTCAGGTGAACTTCTGGCACAACGCCGTTATGCTCCGAACCTGAAATATAAATTCCGATGGCGTCATTGGATGTCGCATTGATGTCGATCGCCAGATCATTCTTGACTTCGACATAACCAGCCGACCCGTTTCCGGAATTCCCTCCAGCGCCCTGAATAACCCTTATGCCGGCTAGGAGAGGATACACATTCCATCCATTATTGGTCGACTGCATCTTAATGTTCATATTGTCGAAAATCGCTTTCGACTGATAACCGTTGAACGCCAACGTTTCCGCAGCATTTACAGTTGATCCAACGACAATGCCATAATGTTCAAACCTTTGGCCGAGGCCGAACGTGCTTCCGTCGTTCCCGTTTGGCAGATTAAGCATCGTAAGATTGAGACTGCCTATCGTCATGGTTCCGCCATGGCTGACGCCGACACCCGCCTTTGCGATATTGTCGCCTATCGGCAAAGATGCGTTGGCCGTCAGGTTCTCGATGGTCAGGTTAATGGTCCTGCCGCTCGCGTCGAATGTGGAGAATGCCGTCGGCGCAGTGCCATAGACAGAAATTCCCGTGCTTCCCTTCAATGTCGTCGTGAGATCGTTCTCGATAGTCATTGTGCGGTTGATGTTCTGGCTGTACAGGAGAAAGCCCGTGTTCCAGATGGAATTGTCTCCGATAGTTGCTGCGACCGAGGCAATCGAACACCCGCCATTATTGGTAGCGTTATTGGATGTGAAAGTGCCATTGGAATTTGATGCACATGGTGCGGACCAAGCTGCAGACGTGAAAAGGCTTGCACTGATAATTGCCGTGCTGGCCAACCATAGTTTTTTCATTTAAAATTTCCCGCGCCTGTTAGGTAAGTATCTCATCTTTGTATTCTTTTTTTTCAATTTAATCAATTAGCTGAAACTAATGCTTTATTTAAATTATAGGTTGTGTGATTAGATTAACACAAGTAGTTATTTGGCGTGATGGAATTTCGCGCACTAGAGCGCGTCCACTTTACTCGGGATCATATACGCATGATTTGAAGTAGTTGGCGCATCTGCAGGAGGCGGCAGGTCGCCTGGAAAATAGTCGGGGCGATACTCGCATCGGCGCAAAAGGATTGCGGGTCCCAGCGGTCAGAACTTCGGAAACCGAAGCCGCAATCGCGTTCGCAAGGCGGGTGGCAACAACCATGCCGCCCATACGGTTGACGGACCTTGTGGCCGATATCGACCGGATGACGGGCTTCAGTTCCTTGTTCGAGCACCTCCAGACCGGTCGGTCACCTTCCGATCTGCGGGTGTTTTATGCGGCGCTGATCGCCGAAGCCACAAATCTTGGCTTCTCGAAGATGGCGCATGCCTGTCCCGGCATCACGCGCCGCCAGCTACAGCAGATGGCAATCTGGCATTTTCGCGAAGAGACATTCGCGCTGGCGCTCGCCAAACTGGTTGAGGCTCATCACTCTGCCCCGTTCTCAACAGTATTCGGCTCGCACACAATTTCCTCATCGGACGGACAACATTTCCATCTTGGCGACGGTGGCGAAGTCGCAGGCGGCGTCAATGGCAGGTATGGAAACAATCCGATTATCAAACTCTACACCGCGATCTCTGTTCGCTACGCGCCCTTTCATACAAAAATCATAGCCGCAACGGCTAGTGAAGCCGTTCACGTGCTTGACGCATTGCTGGAAACTGATGCTGGTCTTAATATCGTCCGTCACCACGTTGATGGCGGCGGCGTCAGCGATCTTGTATTCGCCCTCTGTCATGCACTCGGCTTCGCATTCGTGCCGCGCATTCCCGATCTCGATGGGCGATGTCTCTATGGCTTCGAACCGGCCAAGCAATATGGAATTCTGCATAATGTTATGGGTGGTCGGATAGATACCGATCTGATCAGGGCGCATTGGGACGATATTTTGCGCCTTATGACCTCGCTGCGTACGCGCACCGTCAGCGCCTCGCTCATGCTGAAGCGATTGTCGGCGACAACGAGGCAAAGCGGCCTTGCCCAGGCGTTGCGCCAGATGGGCCGGATTGAACGAACCCTCTTCACCCTCGACTGGATCAACGACGAGCAATTGCGTAAGACAACTACCGCTGAATTGAACAAGGGCGAAAGTCGGAACAGTCTCGTGCGAGCCGTCAATCTTCATCGTCTCGGTCGTTTCCGCGATCGCAGTCAGGGAAACCTTTCGATCCGGGCTTCCGCGCTCAACCTGGTTGTCACTGCAATTATTCATTGGAACACAATCTACACCGGCCGCGTCGTCGATGCCCTGCGCAATGCGGGCCAGACAATCCCGGATCATCTGCTGGCTAGCTTGTCACCGCTCACATGGGAGCATGTGAACCTGACCGGCGATTACCTCTGGGAAGAAAAACCGACATTCGACGAAAACGGCTTCCGCGTAATTCCGTTCTCCCCATGATCCGCCTGCCGTATATCTGTGCCCCTTTAATGTTCAGGGGCCAAGGTAGAGAACACAGCAACCGGCACCGGCAATCCGCCATCGGGGCCGCCGACCACATCGCCACCCGACACGGTGACCGTGCCGCCGGCACAGACGCCTGCGCTGACGCTCGACAAGACCGGCACGCTCAATGATCAGAACGGCAACGGCCTGATCGATCTGGGCGAGACGATCACCTATTCGTTCCTGGTCACCAACACCGGCAACGTCACCATGACCAATGTCACGGTCGACGATCCACTGCTGGCCAATGCCGGGGTGTCGCTCGACCAAGGGCCCCAGACGTTGGCACCGGGGGCGAGCTTCACCTTCACGGCGACCTATACGCCAGTGCAGGCTGACATCGATGCCGGCAAGGTAGAGAACACAGCAACCGGCACCGGCAATCCGCCATCGGGGCCGCCGACCACATCGCCACCCGACACGGTGACCGTGCGAGGCCATAGATTTGCATGCCGCACAGGGCTGGCGCACCCGAAAGGGGCGTCCCTTGGAGCGCTTGGCCCCTGTCGATGAGGTTAAAGAAGCCCTCGACGATATCGCACAAGGGCTTGACCTCCTTGAATCCGGTCTGCGCAAGCTGCGCGGTCGGTTGTCGTCGTGACGGCGTCCCAGGCTCTGGTCGCGATCTGGCTTCTTGCTCGCCTGGAAGACTTCTCGGCGAAATGGCCGAATGTCGACGTTCGGCTGGACGTTTCTGATCGAGTGATCGATCTGGCTCAGGGTGAGGCGGACATCGGCATCCAATATGGGTTGGGCGACTGGAAGGGAGTAAAGTCCAAGTACCTCATGGGCGAGGAAATCATTGCTGTCTGCCACAACAGGCTACTGCGCGAGGGGAGGGAGGTGACCGCAGGCTGGATCGCGGAACAGACACTCATCCACGACGGCACGCCGCATCCGGGTGGGGACTTTCCGAATTGGAGCGAATGGCTGACACGTGCGGGCGCGAACCATGTTCCCGACGACCGTGGATTGAAGATCAACTCCACGGCTGCGGTCATCAATGCGGCGGTCGCAGCCCGCGGGATAGCGTTGGTGCGTAAGGCTCTGGTAGCTCAGGAGATTGACAGCGGTCGTCTCGTCCACCTCATGCCCGACATTCGCTGGCCCGTCAAATGGGCCTACTATGTCGTCGCATCGCCAAAAGCCCTGCCTCGATATGAAGTTAATGCCTTTCACCACTGGCTTTCCACCCTGAGTTAATGCAGTAACACAAGGCAGCTAGATCTACTGCAACCTCCGAAACCGGACCGACCGCTTCAGGCCTCATTCCAGTCGTCCGAATTGGACGAACGTGCATTCTTGACTGGCAATCAGAGCGACTGTTTTAGATTTTGTCCCAAAAGGCTGTCCGTAATGCTAACTATTTCCGTAACCTGTTAGCATAATATATGGTCAGGTGGTGAAGCTCTGTCCATAATCAGTCGTTTTCGGACAGGGGAGGTAAAATATCTTCACGTGCGCCCTGCAAAATTCGTGATCCTGCCTAGCTCATTTTCGAATCTTTAGGCATATCCTCCTCGTTTTCAACCATCTCCAATATTTTCAGTTGCTCTTTGAGAACCTCTTTCATGATATTCTCGATTTCGGCCACCCGCATTCCATGATCCGCCAGCTGAACAACCAATCTGGAAATTTCGCTATCTCTCACTTCGTCATGAATCTGCCATTTCGATATTGCCGTATAGTCATCGGGATGTTGCTTTGATTTCTGCCTAGCCTTGTTAATCCCCAGCCGCGCGGCATTCTCAACTAAGAATTCAGTAAGGTCAGGACGATGCTTCGGTTTTTTGGTCATTCGTTGATCCCTCAACCTTTGGTGGTAATCAAGATAATGCATCACAATATTGCATCCCTCAACACCTTGAAAAGAAAGGGCAGGGCAGGGGATGCAGATCGAATAAGTTATGCCATAATCTAGGCCATGGAGAAACTGCCGACGCTAGCGCCTCATGGTGAACGATCAGATTCAGGTAACTTGCGGGAACTGCTTAAAGCATTCGCGACAATGAGGAACATACCTCATCCGATGCCAATTTCGGAGCTTTTGCGCTGCACTTCATACGAACGCACCGCTGCCTTTCTCGACCACGGTCCAATTTATAGCGCCCGATACTGCCCCATAGATTTCAACAATACTGTCTACCCGACAAAGTGGGGTAAATCTGATATAATGCGGACGGTTGGTTACGCCCTCTCGAACGAGAATGCCCTACGTGGATGGGCAGCCCTATTGGAATTCATCGCAAACCGGGCAAGAGGTCTACCCGGACTGTATGTCTTTCTAGATGTCGACGAACGCCCCCTGTACGTCGGAAAAGCTTGCTCGGTGAAAAATCGGCTATTACAACATCTTAGTGGGTACGGGAGCATGAGAGCACGAGATCAAATCCTACAATTGACGCACTATGTCCGCGCATTCTATGCGGACGATGGAGAGTACATCCTCGCGTCAGAAGACGACCTAATTTCCGAATATGACCCACCCGGCAACCGGCGTCTGTCTATTGAAAAGTGGCTAGACTTTGCTTCACCACGACTAACCGCTCAAACCTCTAAGTCGTCCAGAACTGAACAATCACCTCCAACCCCTTTTCACGCGAATACTCTTGTTCCCTCCCGCTAACGACCCCTTCAAGCCCCCCTCTTAAGCTCAACCGCGTCCACCATCTTCCAAATGTTCGGGCCAACCGGCCCTAATTGTGCGGCGGACGGAGTAGGCAGAACTCTTCGCCTCGGAAGCGAAGCGCGACATAGCTGCATTGGTTCATGTGATCGATCAGACAGGCTTGTTCCGGTTTTGCCATTTCCTCCATCGTGCAGCGCTCTTTCGCACATGATTGCGTGTACATCTGCCCGGTAGGAATATGTACAACGAAAAGAGAAGTCACCGGCCCCTTCGGGTCGAGTGCTTCATATGCGGCTGTCAATCTCTCAAAGACCGCACGTTCTTCCCCCACAGGGTTTAGGGCGATCCCCATTTCGCCAACTTCACCGACCATTTTCATGTAGCGCAGATGTTCTTTGTCAGAACATACAAGCCGGTCAGCCTTTGCAGGAAAGGAAGTCGCAAAGACAATCGCGCTGACAACAACCGCTATCTTCCGCATGATTATACAATCCGTCCGTGCTTGCTTTATGCCTCATCATCCACACTGGCTAAAGGCTGGCGGGTGCGGAACCACAAATACAGGATTCCGATCGGTGCAACGAAGATCGCAAACGCCCAGAGGCATGCGTTGACGAACCATTTGAGCATGAACAGCATGATCGCGTTCATAAAAATCACGTTGTTCCCGAAGGCCAGATCGCGAAGTTCATCCCAGACTAGCTTCGCGAACGGAAAGAGCAATGTGCTCAGCGAGGCGAAAACGATCAGGCCGACAGGCGAACCATTCTTGATTTCGGCGCTCAGCGCCATGCCGATCATAAGGGCAAAAAAGATCAGCCCGATCAAATAAGAACGGATGAGATAGGACGGTTGCACCCCGCCAAAAATACGACGCAAAAAGTTCATTCGTTTATATCCTTACGTTGCCTACAAAGATGCCTCTGCCTATATTCGTGTTGGACGCGGTTGTAGAACCTCAATTGGTTCAAGCCCCCCGCTAAATTTCAACCGCGTCCACCATCTCTCGATCTGCTTAGGTTGTGCTGGCTTTCACTTAGTCAGGATCTTCAACCAAGCAACCGTGATGCGCCTACTGGCCGAGAAAGATCGAGCCGAGATGCGTCCGCGCCATTTCTTCGGTCAAAAGCCCTTCCTGCATCTTGATCTCGATGCTCCGGTCCAATGATTGCGCCACGATGTTCGTGTTGGTCCGGGCTTCTTTGAACAAATCGCGTGTAACTTTCGTCCAGTTTTCGACCGGCTGCGAAATATAGCGATCCCGCACATCGTCGGTGAACACCATGAATTCACGGATAGCAAAGCGTCCGCTCAAGTCCGGTGTCGGCACAAGATGCTGAGCAATGAGAACCTTCAAGGACGTGATCAGGTCATAAGCCCGGCTGACTTGTTCCTCTGGCGGGAACTCGTTGACGATACGCCGAAGCGCTTCTGCAACAGATCCTGCATGGGTCGTCGTGTTGACGATATGGCCTTGAACGGACGCGGCAAGACAACCCGACATGGATTCATAGTCTCGCGCTTCACCGACATTGATAATATGAGGCGCGCGCCTGAGCGAAGCCCAGATTGCCTTGCCAAATGTCGGAATGTTGCGTCCTTCGCCAATTTCGGACTGCGCGATGAAGGAAGGGGAGTCGAGATTTTCGTCAAGCACGTCCCGGAAGGTGTATTCAATCGGCGCCTGATAATCGATGATCTTGCGCGGATTATCCTTGTTCACAAGATGCGCGTGCGTGATCGCCGCCATCGTTGTTGATTTGCCGTGGCCGGTGCCGCCTGCGATGATGATCACGCCATTCTTGGGATTTAGAAAATCCCGGATTTCATGCTCAAGCGCAACGCTGTCCATTGTCGGCGTTTTGATCGGCAGCGAGCGCACCGAAATCTCCACACCATCCGATCCATCCACATTTATGCCGGTGGCGTTAATGCGGTAGCGGCGGCGGGTTTTGCGGTCGATGACAATTTCATGCGCAAAGTCCAAAGGGCGACCCTGCTTTATGATCCCGGCGGCGTCGGCTGATCGCCACAAGGCCGAAAGGATCATATCGACTTCGGACAGATTGAAGATGCGCTTGGAACCGAAATACTGACGCCCGCTAATCTGAACGTGCAACCGGCTTTCCGACATGATGGAAAAATCGGATGCGCCACGGTTGGACGCGCCCGCGAACAGATGATTAATCAGTTCAAGATTGGTGTCGAAACGAACGGGTTCCTCATTAAGAAGGGGAACATAATTCCCCTTCGGATCATACTCTTCTGCAGAAAGCTTTTTCTGGTCGATCATGAGCTATTTATCGACCCTGCGCGTGATCGGCTTCCACTTCTTCGGGTTCGTAACAAAGGTGGCGTCATTATCGATACGAACACGACGCTGACCGATAAACAGTTCGTCATGCGTGCCCTTGGCGCGAACTTCGCTGGAAGAAATCAGAAGCGACTTAATCAGGCCAGCTTCAACCAGACGCCGGTACTCGATCATGCCCGCATAATCTCGCCGCAAGAGATTGAGATTGATCTGTAACGCTTCCTCGGCCTGTCTGCGTCCTTCTGACCAGCCTTCCGCCATATACTTATCCCAGACGGCGCGTTCTTCCTTATCGACGGGCAAAAATTGCTCGTCGGGTTCGGTCGCTTTGTCGAGCGGCATCACAAGGTAGTCGCGCCAGGTCGGAATAACACCGACAATGCGGCCCGGCTTTTCAATCCGGTAATACTCGTCCGCTGCCACGCTTTCGCGCCCGCCTTTGGTGATTGTGAGCGCTTCGGTGGCGCGTGTCACAACGGGCGGCACGACATAGCCTGCCTCACGCGGAGCGGTGTAAACGACTGCGCTGAAATTGAACTCTTCCGAAAGCTGTGGCGATTTGCGCTCCAGCTCGGCCATGATTTCATAAGCGCGCCTTTCAAAGCCCGCCTGCGCGGCGTAGGAGATGGCTGCATCTCGCAAAATCTCAACCCGCGCCCGCTCAACGCCAGCGCCGGGGTTTCCACTACGGGTACGTTTGGCAAACTGCTCGTAGGTTGCCGGGACGTAACTTGCGCCGGTCAACTTGTCTGGGCCGCCGATAAGAGGCGGCGGCGCATCTATGTCTGTCTTAGTGGTTGTGCAGCCGGCAATCGTCATCGACGCCAGAACAAAGGAAACCGTCAACCGCATTAATACAGCCTCGTATCGTCAATATGGGCAACCGGGCTGCGCTCCGGACGCTTGTAGCGCACGGTAATGCTCTTGTGCCTCTGGTCGATGGTGATCCGGACAAGGCCATGCGCCTGCAACAAGCCTTCTTCCATAATGCCGTAAGCAGTGTCGTTGTGACGATTGACCGCCACAAGGGCAGGCGCTCCGGGGCGTTCGCCATACTTGCGAACGCTGTAGCCGATTTTCGCCGCCGTCGATTTGATAAGGTCTTCAACAGGGCCGTTAAAGATCGCGCTCATGGGCATCATAAGAGCGCCAGACGGCGGTTCTTTGTGAACGAGAGTTATTACCCCAACGGGTCTTTGATTGAATGCGGACTTCTCTAGATAAACGAATTTCTTTTCTTCATCTATGTCAGTAATACTTTTATCGACCATCAATCCAACATCTTTTGTATGGAAATTAGTCGTTTGTGCGCAGCCAGCGAGCAATAGCGCCCCCGTTGCAACAATAATCCGCATCCGATTATCTCCCTTGTTGCAGGAGATTAATCACAGTTTCCAATATATTACAATCTGGTTTTTCTGGCTAAATCAGACTTCTATCTCATTCCCACGACTTTGCGACAGACTTTGGCTTTGCCCGAGGCTATAGGCGCTCGAATGGAGGTCGATGCTCTGTTCGGCAGATTTAACATGCTGAACCTGTGTTGCAAGCTCTGAGGCAATCGCCGGATCGATCGTTGCGGCAACTCGATTAAACCGCTCGCTTTCGGTTGGGCTTGTCTCGAACCTTCCAAATCGTTCGGTGAAGGCCGACATGAACTCTCCGATTTCCCGGCGTGCCTGCTTGCCTTCGTCACTGTTCAATAGCTGCTCCTTGTTCGCACCATCGTCATTGAACTTCTCAATGAAATTGGTAGCGCCCTGCGACAGTCCCGGTAATCCGGTCTGCATTTGCTGCCTGAACAATGTCTCCTTCTGGGTAACATCCTGCGTGACGTTCTCATAGCGGGATGCGAAATGCCTCATGGCACTTACCGCTGCTGGAATAGCAGCGATTGCAGCGGCGCGCTCTTCATTCGGTCGTCCAAAGAAATTGCGCTTGCCGTGCATGTCTCCGATCTGCTCCGGATTCTTCTGCATCATCGCAAGCGTGTCATGAACATTGACGCCATTACGAACGTCATTGATGAACAGCTTCGCAATTGCCCCCGCGTCTGTGTAACACTGCGCTAGATCTTTCTGCATGTAATTCGCGGCTTTCACAGTTTCCGGGTGGCTGGCCGCGATCCGCGAAACAATCTTTGCAATATCTTCATTGAATACCGGCATTGCTGGAACCAACTCCTTGTCAGGGGTTCTCCATAGAGAGACAGATTTTTCATAAGCCGCCTCGATGCGATTATCCTTACTTTCGCTATGAATAAGCTTGGCGACTTCGAGTTGATTAACGGCAAAGCTTGCACGGGCAAGACTGTGCAGGGCAGGCCAATCGCCTTCAATCTTTTGCTGATCCGCTGCGGAGAACTGCGATAGGGCAGGGGCAAGTTTCTCAGCATTAAACTTTTGTCCCGCCGCAAGGATCGTAGTCGGTCCCATCACGTCTTTAAGGCCCGCCATAAATGTTCGAACCTCTCGTGAGTGACTTCCATCGACGAACGCGTTCTGGCTGGTATTTATCACTTCCTTGCGTGATCTATCGGTGTCCATGCGTTCGGCATGTTCAAACGTGTGCTGCAATCTGGCAACGACTTGGCGAACGTTGTCCGGCATGACGGGATAAACGCGCAATGTCTGTGCCGGTACTGGCGATGTAACCGGCGACGGGTTTACCGGCGACCTGACAGATTGAGCCCTTTGTTCGGGCGTTGACTGAATTTCTTGCGACGGGAATAGACGCTGACGAACGGACCGCAAACGCTCGGTTACTTGCTCAAGTCTGCCTTTCCAATGATTGACTGTTCGCTCGACTGCCGCTTTCCAGTCTGACGGCGTACCAAGATCGCGCCGCTCCATAAAGCCACGCAATGCATCTGCATAGTCCTGCGTATGGCGATGAAGGAATGAAACGTCCTTCTGCCGATCATTGGACAACCGATTGAGAAAATCATCACGATCCTTGAATGCATCCGGACTGGTGATCAGGCGAACATTGTCTCGATGACGGGTCAAGGCAACATAGCTCAACTGAGCGTCCATCATGCTCGTTGCATAAATAAAGGCATCGTCAACGGTCTTGCCCTGCGACTTATGAATGGTCTGGGCATATCCATGCGTGAACGAATTATAGCGCGCCGTATCGATACTGACCGTTTTACCATTATCGACTTCAACTGAAATAGAACGGGTTTTCTGATCGTATTCGGTGATGAAGCCGACCGAGCCGTTTTTCAAACCCGTTTCATAATCACCCTCAAGGAAGATGATCTTGTCGCCAATCGCAAACGATTTGGTTCCCTTGCTCGTCGTTAGAGAAAACTCGTCTTGTAAACCGCCTGCATCTTTCAAAAGCGAACGCGCATATTGATTGAGCGCTTCCACATCGTCATTGCGATGTGTGAGGATAATTGCATCGTTGCCCGCGTTCCAGCTTTGCCCCCATTCTTGGACAATCTGCTTTCGAGCATCAACACCCTTGGCGCTGATCTGAATATTACCAAGCGCTTCATGACGCTCAAGCGCCTGCCGCGTTTCGCCTCTTGCCAAATGCAATGAAGCTGCAACATGCTCCGGATTGCATTGACGAATGATCCCCGTAAGTTCGCGATAACCCACATTCTCCGCAATACCCCGGAATGCAGCACCTGACATGATTGGTTGAAGCTGACGATGATCGCCTACGACAATAAGCTTGGCACCGGCCTTTTCGACATGTTCAACAATGGTACGCATTTGCTGCGACGAAACCATGCCAGCTTCGTCCAGCACGAATACATCACCGGCTTGTAGGTTACGCTTATCTCTTTCCCAATTCACCTCCCATGAGCGAATTGTCCGGCTATTGATCCCGCTAGATTCACGAAGCCCGTCAACAGCAACACCAGCCAGGGCAGCGCCGTATACCCGCGCTCCATTGGCTTCATAAGCCTGTCGCACGACATTCATTACTGTTGACTTACCAGCACCCGCGTAGCCAACAACCGTTGCAATACCTTGGGCTTGCGTAACGTACCGAATAACCGCCTTCTGTTCGTCCGAAAGCGAAAAGCCCTTGTCTTTCTCAAACGAATTAATCGAAGCCTGAACGCGCTTTTCAGGAACATAGAACGTGTCTTGCCCGTGAAGCTTCTCGGCGTTCTCAAGAATGCTGTATTCGTTTTCAAAGACGGCCCGCGTGGTATAAGTAGCAGGCGTAATCTCTTTATCCGAAACAGGATCATAAACAGGGGCGGCGAGTGCGATTAGATTATCTGATGCGCCAATGCGAAGAATGACGCTTTGATAGTCTGCCCGGTTATCTGTGTATTTAAACACCTCTCGCGCTATGTCCCGATCATTGAAGACGGATTTCTGAGCCGTAATTTTATCGAGAATAATTTCCGGATTATCCAGTACAGCTTGACGATTGATCGACTGGATTTCGTTGTTGCGCTCGATGCGATCTGATTGACCACCATTGGCAACGATTGCATTAGCACCGACACCAATATGGGTTGTCGGAACGAGCGCTATTCCCTGTTCTTCATAGGAACGATGGTCAACGCGAACATCATGGCCATGCATCGCCAGATGATGGTTTTGCACATTGGCCCATGCTTCACGAATGCCCGGAAGATCGAGCTTGCATATACCGAAAAGGGAATACTGAATCTTGCCGTTCTTGTCCCGACTGACATTCCCTTCGTTATCAAGAACGGGCTTCATGACCGGTCCGAAACCGTCCTCTGCAAGCGGCCTCGTCTGAACCATTATATGGACATGCGGATTTTCCGGGACGGCATGATAAGACCAGTCCGCCACCAAACCACGTGATGTCAGTTTTTCCGAAACGAACTGTCGAACAAGATCAATGTTCTGATCACTGGTCAGTTCGATGGGCAAGGCAAGCACAATTTCATTGGCTAACCGCGAATTGATACGGGTATTATGATGCTCGACCTGCGACCAGAATTTTTGCGAAGGCTGATCGCCCGGCAACTCAGATAGCTCCCTGACCCATTTTGGCGATCCTTCGGGAATAGCAAACTCCGAATGGATGACGGCAGGCTTGTTGCTATAGGAGTGATATTGGCCGGTAGATTCATTGATCAGGTTCGCGGCACGGCGATAGGCGACAGCCGCAACGGCACTTTGCCCCCGCGCTATACTGAACTCCTTTACACTCAGATGATAAATCGCCATGGCGAAAGCACTACCATAAAGAAGTTTTGAAAAAAACTTCAAAGTGCGCCCTTAGAGAACTTTCGTTCGCTTCGCTCTCAGTTCTCCGGGACTGGTGCCGTGGAGAACTCATCGCGATTAACAACAAACGCCGAACACATATCGGCAGAATAGCTAGGAGCAAGACTTTCTCGGGTGATGGTGTATTGACTTCCGCCGGATTCGTTGACCGATACGCACCTCGATCATTCCACAATAAGCGCAGACGGATATAGGCTGTTCCGTTGACTATTCGTTTTAATATGGCTTCATCTGATTTCAATAAATCGTCCGCGCTACGCGCGGGATTATCCGCTATGATTGACATGCGGGTCTCGTCCGGCCCGACGCGGTTCACATACGTCAATCGCATAGAGGGGGAATAATCAGACGCATCGAGCGTCAGATTATTCGACCTACACTATTCCTACAGCGCTATTTGAGTTGCGCGGAATAGCTTCGGTATCAGCGCCATTTCCTGATACCATTATGAGCAGGGTAAGCCCTATCTCATAATACAAATCGCATCGAACGATTTTTATTATCTACCTCCGCCAGCCCTACAGCGCTATTTGGGTTGCGCGGGCTGGCTCCGGTTATCAGCGCCTTTTTCTGCATTCTTGCGCATGTTTCTTGCGTCGATAAGAGATAGCCATTACAAGATTAAACGTAACTTCTAATATCTTAGAAACGGAAAGGAACACATTTCATGGCGCGTCCTAAAGGCACAAAATCGGTCTCACAGATTGAAGCTGAAATTGCCGCTCTCCAAGCGCAGCTTCAAGAGGCAACAGCGGCTCAAGCGCAAAAGATTGGCGAACTGGCAATAGAATGCGGGTTGCTTGATGTTCCAACCGCTGAACTCAAGAAAGCGTTTCAGGAATTGGCAAAACGATTTCGCGACAGCGCCGATAAGTGATCTCGGTCGGCTTAGAAACCGACTGCGTAATCTGAAAGGTAAGCTTGCAATGCTGAAAAAGTCAGACCGCGCTAAGGATGCGCATGAGAAAATCCAGTTGGGCGGGCTTGCCGTTAAAGCCGGGCTAAGAAATGCCGATAAGGCGTTTCTGCTCGGTGTTCTGATCACGGCAGCGAGGCAGCAAGACGATAGCGCATATGTCCACGAAATGACCGCGATTGGCAAAGAGGCGTTCAAGAATGATTGAAAAGGAACCGCGTCCGTCTTGGTCGGCATATACATTTATCGGCATCAGTTTGGCGGTACTTTCGGTGCTGGCCTTCGTCTACGGCTACCTTTTACGTGATTGACCTATGAGCAGTTCAAGGCTTTCGTTTCGTGAAAGCCTGACCTGCTATTTGCCTTTTTATCCTTCTCGCTGTGTCGATCTGATTGCGTCCCATGGCGGATTTGCGCCAGAAAAAATGTTAAATTACCAGATAACAATTGCATCGCCACTGGTGGCGCTTCTGTTGCTCGGGGGTTTTGTAATCTGGTTTCATTATATGCGTGTGAAACCGATAGACATTCTCAGCGGCTTGACCGTTGGCCGTTTGCCGGATCTTCTCGACGCTGCCAGATACGAACAGAAAACTAGCAAGTATCCTGCGGTACCAGGCATCCATATGTTTGACGGCTGGCACGTGTCTTTGCCGCGTGAAACGCGCCACTTCAATATCATTGGCGCTCCCGGTGGCGGTAAAACCATAATTATGTCGCGCATGATTCATGCTGCTGTTGAGCGGAATGACAAAGTTATTATCTTCGATCAAAAGGGCGATTACACCAAAATCGTTCCACCCAATATTGTCGGTGCCATGGGGTATGAACCGACAATTCTAAGCCCCACGGATGACCGTTCGGCTGTCTGGGATATTGCGAGGGATTTGGTTGTTTCACAGGAAGCAATTGAGCTTGCCAATCGTCTTGTGCCTCAAGCGGCCAATCGATTTTTCTCTGACAGTGCGCGGGCAGTGCTGGCGGTTTGCATCATTAAACTAATGGCGACCAATCCGGGTAAATGGACATGGGCTGACCTTCTGGAAGAGACCAGAAAGGACAATGAAACACTTCTGGCGACGGCATTAAAGTACAGCCGTGGTACAAATCTCTTCCTTGAAGCTGATTTCAAACAGGTCATGTCCACGCGATCCACGCTTGAAGCGCATATGGGAATGCTGGATATGCTGGCGACCGCATGGCCGTCTTATGAGGGAAAGAAACTGTTCTCGATCCGCGAATGGTTGAAGGACGAAGTTAAATTCGGAACCGTCATTATCAAGCATGATGGTCAGTTTTCCGCGCTGTCAGACGCTTGGATTTCCTCTATTTACGCGATTGCGATCAATACCGTTACTGACAGCAAATCGCTAAACGATGACGATTTGCGGCGCATATGGTTCTTCATGGATGAATGGGCGCAACTCCCGCACATCAACCAGTTTCAGACCTTTGTTACCGTTGGCCGGTCCAAGGGTATTTGCGTTGTTCTTGGGTTGCAGGATGCCGCTCAGGTATCAGAGAAATATGGTCAAGACGCGCTAAAGACGCTCATGGCGAGCGTGGGCACGACGATAATTGTGCAAGTGAACCACGGCGAAACGGCGCTGACGTTAGAACGCTATTTCGGAAAAACCAGTTATCTTGAATGGAAGCGCAAGCCTTTGGGGACATTGGGCGGCTTGCAATGGGTTGATAACCGCGTGGAAGAAGCGCCGTTTCGCTCTACTGAATTTAGCACCTTGCTCGGAACCGATAAGCACGGCGTTAGGTGCTTGGTGTCTGGCGTAGGTGAGCATTTATATAAGGTCGTCGTACCGCTTGAAGCCTCATTCACTGATAAGGCACGCGATCCTGCTATACCGGCTGAATGGACGACGACATTCAAGGTTGACGGCAAATTCGCGACCGATTATGAAATTGCCGCCTATATCGCAGGCGTTAAAAGTCGCCAGAAAGCCGATATGAAATCGGGCGATTAATCGTTCGTTCCGGAGATTGGAAAGACGCCTAACGGCGTCTTTTTATCATCCGGGGGGTTGCGAGAATGGTTACATGCATGGTGCGGGTTTGTACCCGTTTCATGTCGTCTCGCTCGCGTTGCGTGATGATGACGCGATACGTGTCATCTGTCAGGCGAGCAATTTCATACTGAATATGCCTGCTATGGCCGCTCCACCAACCGCGCTCAAGCAGCGCTGAGATATGGCGTTTGTTGCTGGCTGTCAGGTGCCGACCTTCGATAAGACGGATTGCGTAATTTGCCTTTTCAGCGTCTTCCATTTTCTGCGCTCCATTAATCGCCCCATTGGGCGAGACCTCTTCCCTGTGATCGGGGAAGCAACAGCTTTCCCCGGTCATAGGGGGGAGGGCGCAGCCCGATCCCCGGCCAAAAGGCGGTCTGTGAAGGGGTCGGGGCAAAACAAAACGGAAGGTTCGGGCGTAAGCCTGAAAGCCGATTTTTTTGACGCGACAAGCGGCTCGCCGCGCTTGCCCCTTCACTGATCGTCTTTTCGATGGCAGGGGGGCGGTGTCAGGCTTGTATGCCTTGGCATTCCATTTTCGCGGCTGGTGCATAACGCCAGGTGCGACTATGGCCGTGTTATTTCTGTCTCGTCTTTAGTCTCGCAGCCAAATTGGTTCTCGGTCAGGGTCGGGGGGAATGGCGGATGATCGCAGCCGGAAGGCTGCGATCTTCCGGTTGCCTGTTTAGGTTTTGTCGGCTTTGCTGACGCTCGTTTGATAGCTGATCTCGACTTTCGCGATGAACGGAAGCGAGAGTGTGACGGAAAATTTAAACTGGCCCGCACGGGTCAGTTTCGAGATTTGCCGGTTGATAAACTGGCGCAAGCGGCGTCCGGTCTTCTGGCAAAATGCGATGAGTGTTTTCATGGTGCTTGTCCTCCTGAAAGTGGTTGTGCGCAATCGCGTAGCTCGAATACGGCAGTAGCGGACGCGCGCACCGCTTGCGGTCGAAACGGAGCGTAGCGGAGTGGAGAACCCCGAAGGGGTTGCGCGTATAAGGCCGCGGATGCCGTATCGTGCGAAGCGATTAGATTGCGCATGGCCACTTTCAGGAAAAGAGGACAAGCACCATGAAAACACGGAGGTACAGGCCACGGACGCCCCGCCAGTTTATCAACCGGCAAATCTCGACCGAACGAAGTTCGGTTTCCGTCACACTCTCGCTGGAGTGGAGCTGGATCAGCAAACGACCGTTGACGCCGACAAAACCTAAACCGGCAAACTGGATGAGCCGCTTGCGGGTCATCCACCATTCCGGGGGGAGGAGCGCGAGGAACCGGGGACCGGGGGGTTCCTCGTACCGTTCGGTGCCCGCTCGATGCGGGCGCCGGACGGTTTGGGGTTTAGGCCATAGCCCGATTATGCGCGGATAGCTCGCGCCACCATATCGGGAGCTTGTTCAATTACCTTCAAGAACAGCATTGCGGCGCGATCTGGTTGCCGCCGTTTTTGCTCCCAATCCTTGATTGTGCCAGCGGGCAGGCCGTACCGCTTTGCAAATTCGGCCTGCGATAGTTTGAAGCGTTTACGGATCGCCGCAACGTCAATGCTTTCAGGGACGAAAACGGCTGCGGGTTCTGCTCGCCTTTGTGCGATTGCCAGCGCTTCATTTGCACTCTGGATAAGCTCTTTTCCAAAGGTCATGCCTTATCCTTTCACCACCTTTATGATCAGGCTGCGGATAATGCGCGTTCGACCGCTTCGGGTTCTTTATCGATGATGGTAAGCAACAATCTTGACGGTCCATCGATGTTAGATCGGCCTTGTTCCCAATCCCGTACCCGACCAAATGAGAAACCATATCGGGCCGCAAACTCCCTTTGCGAAAGGCCGGTCTTGCGGCGAATAGACTTCACATCAACCGATGGCGGGATATGAACCACAAAATCCGCCGCATCGGCTTCCCCCTTCGCAAATGCCAATGCTTCCTTTGCACCCTGCAAGATGCGTGAACCTGCTTTGCTCATTTCAATGTCTCCTGCTCTTGATTTGCCTCGCTGCCGAGTGCTTCCGCCACTCGCAGGCAACGCTGTCAGCAGTTTGCGGAGTTCGTTCCGTTCTGCTTGTTCCGGGCTAAAGCGTTATCCCGTTTTTACAGACAAAAGCGCCTTTGTCTGTAAGGGTAGCATTCTGGGTATTGCAGACCTTTTCGGCTTTATGGGGCTTTTGGGTCGTTGTTTTGTTAGTGACGCATCCCGCAAGCGCAATCATAGCGATTATGGGACCAATAAGCAGAAATTTACTCATGGTTTGAGGGCCGGAGTTGGTTCGCCGGTATGAATTGGCTTCAACGAAAGTCTTAAACCAAGAGCGTTTGCGACCTTCATTACAGTTGCCAGACTTGGATTACCATTGCCCGATAGCGCTTTGTCCAGCCCTTGGCGGCTCATTCCGACTTCGCGGGCAAGCTGGCTTAGATTGCGAGCGCGGGCAACGTCTCCAAGCGCGGCTGCGATTAATGCAGGATCTCCATCCTCCATCACGGCTTCAATATAAGCCGCAATGTCGTCTTCTGTTCTGAGATAGTTTGCCGCGTCATAGCGTCTGAATTGAACTTCCATTGTCGTTATTCCTTCCATTGCCCTGCAATGTCCTTTGCCAAGGCTATATCCCTGCTCTGACTTCCCTTGTCGCCTCCGCAAAGAAGCACCACAATTACAGGGCCGCGCCGCATGAAATAGACCCGATAACCGGGTCCATGGTCGATCCTCATTTCGGAAATGCCTTCGCCTACCGGCTTAACATCGCCGGGATTTCCAAGGCTTAATCGACGCATCCGGGCTTGAATCCTTGCCCGAGCCTGACGGTCGCGCAGTGCCCCAATCCAGCGGGAAAAAATGTCGGTTTCAATGAGTTCGATCATATGTCAACTATAGTTGCTAAGTGGAAATATGTCAACCGCAGTTGCTATTTCCATAGTGCTAACTGTCGTTTGTTCCTGAGCGCATCACGGCGCACAATAAAGCGATATCCGTCCCATTCGTGCCAGCATTCCCACCCTGACGGGGTTGCCCGACCATACCAGACCCGGACTTTGACGCGATCCGCGTCAACGTCCTCGACAATCTCAACGGTAAAAGAGCCGCCAAGCCCGGAATCTGTGTCGTAAACTTCAACGCTTGACCGGCGTTTGTTGCCAAATTCGTTCATGGCCGTACCTCCTAGAAAAACGCCAGTTGTTCGGCGGGGCGGGCGGGGGCGGTGACGGGATTTGCAGCGATACGCTGGATTTCCCTTTCGCGGCGTTCTCGCGCTTCTGCAAAATCGAAACAGGCGATTTCGCAGATGATGCTTGTATCTTTCCATTCATCTTTGAAAATCGACGTATCGACGCCAGCGCCGGATTCCATGGTCAAGCCGGTCAGTTTCTCGAACTCGACGCCACGGCCATTCATGCGGCGTTCGTAATAGGGCCGTCCGGAATACTGGAAGCTTGCCGATTGCTGCTGAATGATAAAGGTTCCGTAGTCGGCCATTTGCGATGCAATATCGATCACGTGAAATTCAAAATCGGGGCCGTGATAACGGGGGCCGTTTTCTGTGCGACGAACGCGACCAAAGGGCGGGTTTCCAATGGCCCAATCAAAAGGTTTTCCGCCTAGATCATCGTGCCACCATTCGCGCCAGTCGAAAACATCGGCGCAAATCCATTGTGCATCCGGTACGAGTTTTTTCCCGATTTCGACATATCGCGGGTTGCGTTCGATACAAGTCACCGATGCGGGTTCGGTTGCCCAACGGCTGCGGGCAATCGTGAAGTAGGACAAAACGCCAATGCCCGCGCAAAGATCGATGACGCGGCCTTGTCCTGCATCAATGGCAAAATCTGCCGCCATATCGTAGGGCGTGAAAAAGGCACCTGCATGAGCATTGTTGAAGTCAGCGCCTTCATGCCAGTTGTTGAAAACAAACTCGCGTTCATCTTCCGTGAGACGATCTTTCGACAAAATGCGTTCTGCCTCCGCATGTGCCTTGCGCTGCGCTCTGGTCAGTTTAGCCATATCGAAAGTACCTTTTGCCAGTGGGCGAAGCCGCGCCCTTTGTCGGGTAATGCCCTGTGCATTAACCCCGGCAGAGGGGGCGGGCGCAGACCGCCCCCAGACAGTGTGATTTTCAGTCAAGGATTGCAGACGGAAGAAAAACGGAAGGTTCGGGCGCAGCCTGAAAGCCGTTCTTCTTCCGGCTGCAACGCTTTGCGCTTGTCCATTGACGGAAAATTGCACTGGCGATAGGGGCAAAAGAAAAAAGGAAAATAATAAGCCCGCTTTTAGCGGGCTTCCTAATATTCTGAAAAATTATGCTTTTGACGGTTTTATGAGCTTGAAGTCGCTATTCACGATGGCTCTTGGATGGAAATCACCTTGACGTCAAAATTTTTGCATTGGTTATCGTGGCAGATGCCGTTTATCCAGATTTGACCGTTTCCGAACATTATTCCCTTATAATTGACGAACAGATCTTCATACTTCTGCGAAGTGATCGCCTTGGTAATGGCGGGCGTCATGATGCCATCGTAGTGCTGAGCAAAGTCTTTGGCAGTTCTGATATGAACTTCCTTACCATGGACCTTTACGCCAATCGGGTAACTCACAAGCCCGGCCACGGCGTTAGCATCATGTGCGGAAACGGCTTTCTGTAAGGCGTGGATGACCGTTTGGTATTTGGTGTGATCCCCTAAAAGATCATCAATCGTCTGATTTATGTTTGTGTCCTGTGCGCTTACAGAGGTGGAATATGCGATACTGGCTAGTGCAAAGAGAAAGATCGAACTCTTCTTCATGAGCATCCCCTAATAAAGTCCAGTGACCGTGATACACTGAGACGCTAACACAGAGTATTTCAACATAACAGCTTTGTGAGATTAGATGCTAATCGTTACTATCTTTCATAAGACAAAAGCCGAAAGGCGTAGCAGAGCACGACAAAAAGCCCGCCGTTCTGGCGGGCTTATTTTGTAATTGGCCGCTTATGGGCGGTTCCAGATGATGGCGAACACGTCCGGGTCGTCCTGGCCTGCGGCTTGTCCGAGATTGGCGATGATGCGATGCGGCAGTTCGGGGGTGTCGATGGTGACGGAGACGTATTCGCTTCCGCTCTGCTGCCCTTTCTTGATCCATGCGGCTCCAACTTCCGAGCGGTTGGACAGGATGCGGAAATCAGGGGCTTTTTCGCTCGTGCGTTCGATCGGAACAAAGGTGACGGGTGCATTGAGTGTAAGAGTGCGCAGATGGCCTTCGTAAGAGCCGTTTTCCTTGCGGGTGACGTAACCGATGGTAGCCATGTTCTTTCTCCTTGATCGAGGGCCAATTCCCTTCGTGCAAATCGGTAAGACTGCCGTAAAAGCGCGGGGCGCAAGGTTCGGTTAAGTCAATTTTGGAGCGTAAGCGGCCGCGAGGAAGGCCGTCAGGCCGGGGAAAATTGACGTTGCGTAAACGCATAACCGTGGCCTTGCGACGCGCGCGCGGCGGTCCAGATTTTGCGTTCGAAGGGATTGTAGCCGGCCTTGATCTCTTTGGAGAAAAACGAGGCTGCGCTACCGGCTCAACCGCAAGGAACACGGCTCTTGCGAAGGTCTGGGGCTGGTATCGTCAACGCTCCTGTTGCTTTGTTCCCGCGCAAGGTGCCGGGTTGACCGCTGATTTCCGCATCCCGTCCAATCTGGCGGAGTTAACCAGTCTGGTAACGGGAATTTGGCATTTGCGGCGAGGATGAGTACACTTTGCGCATGGATAACCCCGAACTTGCAGATGCTTTCAGGAATGCTCTGATCGAGCTTGCGAACCGCGAAGGGATCGAAGCGGCTTTGCAATCTGCGGCGCTCACGCTGAGCTATTACTATAACAGCCAGCCTGCAGGCTTTTCGCGCAACAGCGGCCCGGTTCTGTTTGCGCCGGACAGTTCCGCCAACGATTAGAAGCCTTTTCATTAAAGGAAGACACGCTCGGTTACGTTTGACCAAGCGCAAAGCAACGCTGCGCCTGGTCAAACGGAGACGGGGCCGATTTGACTATTTTATCCACATTTCGGCTTGCCAGTTGACACCGGCACGCATGAGAACATAATAGGAACATCTTCACAGAAATGGAATGTATTCCTGCGCGCTATGTGCGCCGGAGTGGATTCGTTCGTCCTTGTAAACGGAGCAACAATGCGCAAGCCAGAGACCATTGAGCGGGTCTATATGGATTTCGACGGTTTTTTCGCTTCCGTTGAAATGCTGGCAGACAAGCGGCTGCGTGGTCGTCCGGTTGGCGTTGTGCCGTTTGAAGGGACAACGCGCACGTCAATTATCGCTTGTTCGCGTGAGGCAAAGATACGTGGCGTCAAGAATGTGATGCCGGTCGATGAAGCAAGGCGGCTGTGTCCGGACATAGTTCTGGTGCCGCAAAAGCCTGACCTTTATCGACGGGCGCATAATGCCTTGTTGTCGGAAATTGAAGCCGTCATTCCCATCGATACGGCAAAATCCATCGACGAGCTGACGTGTCGGCTTGATGAAAATGCCCGCGCAGACCCCGAAGGGCTGGCCCGCAATGTCAAGGATGCAATCTTCGAGCTGGTAGGGCCATGGATCACATGCAGCATGGGATTTGCAGCCAACCGCCAGCTTGCCAAGATGGCCTGCAAGGCAAGCAAGCTTAGCGACGCGGGCGGCTATGGCAATGGCGTGGCGATCTGGCGTCCCGAAGCGATGCCCGCGCCACTGATGGCCGTGAATATGGAAGATATTCCCGGCGTCGGCGGCAATATGGCAAAGCGGCTTTATCGGGCTGGCATTTTCACGACTGAACAGCTTTACGCAATTCAGCCAAAACACATGCGCAAGCTGTGGGGCAACGTAACCGGCGAGCGCATGTGGTATGCGCTGCATGGCTACGATATTCAGGCTCCCGCGTCCAAGCGAGGCATGTTCGGCCATGGCCGCGTCCTTCCACCAGAAAGCCGGACAATAAGCGGCGCATTAGAAATCACCCGCCTGCTTTTGACAAAAGCGGCGCGGCGGATGCGCCGTGAAAATTTCTATGCGTCGGGTCTTTGGCTTTGGCTATCGATCCGGGACGGGTCTTGGATGGGCCAGCGGCAATTGCCGGTCGTCAATGACGACCAGGCTGTTATGTCAGCGCTGGCGGAACTTTGGGCCGAGGTCGCAAAGACCTATCCGCGTGGACTGACGATCTTTCGGGTTGGCGTAACGCTTTACGATCTTTCCGACGCCAGCGAACGGCAGTTGGACTTACTGAACAATGATGATCGTCAACGGCGTCGATGGGAATCCGCATCGATGGCGATAGATCGTCTCAACACGCGCTATGCCGGTACGGTTGTGAGCGTTGGCGAATGGCGACCGCCGAAAGGCGGTCATGCCGGGGGAAAGATCAGCTTTACCCGCATACCTTCGGCGGAAGATTTTTGGTGACAATATGGGCTGGAAACAACAACTGCGCGCAAGCGATTTGAGCGAGACGGATAAACTTGAAGCACGATGCCGCATTTGCGGGCATGTGCATTATCTGACGCGTGAGATCCTATGCACCGATGCCGAAGCAAGCCAGCGTTATATTGACGAGGTGGAAGCACAATCGACATGTCGGGCACGCGGCTGCAAGGGCCGGGTACGTCTGGCGAAAGTGCGGCTCGATGAAATGAGCGGTTTTGTCGGTGGATTGGCATAGGCGCTATCGTCACGTGTCGCCCTTTATCTCGAAAATATCGGCATTGTCGGCAGCCTCGCGAAGCCCCTTGAACAAAGCGTGGCGCAACTTGCCATCGTCGGTCCAAGCCCGATATTCGATTTCAGCGATGTATTCGGGCCGGGCGAACACCGCATTTTTGCGTTTGAGTGCAACGGGCGGTTTTGTGACCGGAATAGCTTCCAGGCGCATTTTCAGGTCGCGGGCCATTTTATGGCTGAAACCGGTTCCGACGCCACCGACATAAACAAGGCTTTTGCCTTTGCGCGCTCCAAGCAAAAGCCGGGAAATTGCGCCGCGCATCGTCGTGGACGGCTCAAAGCCGACAATGACGAAGCTGTCGCTCTGGATGCATTTGATTTTCTGCCATTCGCCATGTCTCCCCGGTCTGTAAGGGCTATCAAGCCTTTTGGCGATAATGCCCTCCAGATCATGTGCGCATGCGATTTTGAAAAATGCCTCTCCATCGGCTTCCATTGTCTCGGAAAAGCGGATGACCGGCGAGGGTCTTGCGCTAAGCAGACTGGCGAGCTTTGCGCGCCGCTCGCGCAAGGGCATGCCTGTCAGATCGCGCCCGTCCAGATAGAGAAGATCGAAGACGTAAAAGAGGGATTCAGCGGCAAAGCGCTTGCCGCCACGGCCACCAAGCGCCCGTTGCAAGGCTCCGAAATCAGACCGCCCGCTATCATCAAGTACAACAGCCTCACCATCAAGGATCATTGAAGCGTGGCCGAGATCCAGAGCGGCTTGCGCGATGTGGTTGAATCGGGGCGTCCAGTCATGACCGCCACGGGTCAGGACACGCAGGCGGTTCGGCTCAACGTGGATCGCAAGACGATAGCCATCCCATTTGACCTCAAAACCCCAATCTGGCCCTTTTGGCGGGCGTGGAACCAACAGCGCCAGACACGGCTCTATGCGTTCCGGCATTGGGTCGAAAACGGTTTGCGAAGATTTAATTGAACGCGCCATACTGCATAAACGTGCCAGACGTGTTTTTGTGTCATCGCACGAAAAAATGGCATGATTGCAAAAGCGATCGTTACCCGCATGGGCCGAGACGGCTTGCTGGCTCGGTGAGCAAAGCGAATAGAGCGCGGTCGCGACAGCGGTTTGTCCTGAATTATATTCTGCTTGGTTTGAATAGCTTAAAAGATGGGAACGAAACCATGAGCGAAGAACAGAAAATACGCGGGCCGCGCAAACTTGGCGATTATCCCGACCGCGATATTCACTGCCAAGAGGCTCTGGAAGATGCCTTTATAGCGCTGACAGATCGTGGCGTGGATGCGGGATGGGTCCAAATCGAAGTGCTTCAAGCGCTCCACGAGTTAGCCAAAAACCACTTGATGCGCGATTTTGCGACAGAAGTTGACGAAGACAATATTGCGACTGTCATTCGCTCGATGCGCCATGATAAAAATGACTAGCGAAGCAACGAAGATTGCGCGTTAGGATAAGACTGAAAGAATTGGAGAACCTTTTGAAACCGTGTACGAATTTTATTGCTCTGACCGCTCTTGCGATGACTGTTTCTGCATGTTCCACGACTTCAAGCAGTGACGTGAATACAGTTACGACAAAGGAAGTGAAGACGGTACAATTCAAAGGCTCGGACGTACAAGTTTCTTGGGACAGGACAGCAAAGACGGAAGCCACGCTAACTTAGAGCCTGAATCATAATGAATGTAATGATATCAGGCTCTTGCGATACGCCGTGTGAGGAAGCGGATATTTGCGATGTATATCCACGCTTCGGAAGAAGCGATAGTTTTCTCGAAGTCTTTGGCCAGTCTGCGACACCTTCCCAGCCATGCAAATGTTCGCTCGACCACCCATCGGCGTGGCAGGGCTTCGAAACCGTTGGCCTGATCGGAGCGCTTGACGATTTCCAGTGTAAACTTTCCGACCTTTTCCAGCCTGCCTCTGAGCTTGGGGCCTGCATATCCGCCGTCAGCAAAGATATGTCGCAGCCACGGCCATCGTTTGAGTATGGTTTTCAAGACGTCCGGTGCGCCATCGCGATCCTGAATACCCGCAGAATGGATCACCAGACCAACCATCAAGCCAAGGGTATCAACGACAATGTGACGCTTACGTCCGCTAATCTTCTTTCCCGCGTCAAAGCCCCGTATTCCGCCACTTTCCGTGGTTTTAACTGACTGGCTGTCGATGACGCCAGCCGTTGGACTGGGCTGCCTGTCAGCCTGCTCACGCGCCAGCATCACAAGCGTGTTGTTGATGGTACGCAGCAAGCCTTCATCGCGCCAGCGGTAGAAGTATTTCTGTACCGTCGAGAATGGTGGGAAATCGGTTGGCAGAAGCCGCCACGCACCGCCAGAAGATGCGATATAAAGAAGCGCGTTTACCACCTCACGCAGATCCGTTTTGCGAGGGCGACCAAGGTATCTGGGCGAAGGCATCAGCGGTTCGATCACTGACCATTCCGCATCCGTTAAATCAGTTGCATAGCGCGAATTGCGTCGTACATAGTGGCGGCGAGCGGTTACTGTCCAGGCCATTGTGATCTCCATCGAATGTAAGCAATCCGATTGGATCATAACCTACTGTAATCGCTCAACCCTTTTTGGAACAGGCTCTTACAACGATGAATTGTCGATTTGGAGTAATGACGCGGAAAAATTGATTTCAACGGCCACCGGCTGCAAGGCAGATTCCGGCGTCATTCACTATCCGAAGGCCCGAAAGGGATTCCAAGCAATTACTATGCCGATTAACTGCCAATAAATGGCCGCTCCAGGTATCGACCACGAAAAGGAAACAACCATGAAAACCGTTCTCATGGCGTCTGCGGCGCTGATTATTGTGTCCAACCCGGCCCTTGCTCAAGGATTCACCACGAATGAGCCTGCTCAGTTGACCGAGGGGCAAAAATCCATCGTGGAGCTTGTGTCAGAAGGCTTTGAAATTAAAGGAACGGTCGGACCGCTTATCATTCTGCAGGATGATAAGTCCCTGTTTGGTTGCTCGGCAGCACGTACCGGCCCAGCTGATATAAAGACGGGTGTAATCCCTGCGCAAAAAATTCCATGCGTTCCGATTAAATAAGAATAAAAGCAGCGGCCTACGGGCCGCTTCATTTATCTGCTTTTGCCAAACAGGCCGCGTGAGGCTTCAAGCCTCTTTTCCATGTCCTTTTGATATTGGACTAGATTTGCGATCATTTCCGCATAAACGTCCGTAAGATCGCCTTTTAAGATCGTCACTTCGTCATCTTCGGCAATGACGGTTTCACCAGAACGGTTGACGCCATAAAATGAACTGCCATTGCCCCAAATCTTGATGAGCGGCAAAACGTTTTCGATGCCTTTGGCTATGAGCCTATCATGCGTTTCGGCAATGCTCGCAAATTCGGGTAGATCGGGCGCATCAATACCAAGCAAAGTCACGCCGCGATAAAAGGTCCATGCGGGCGCTATGTCGCCCTCTTTTGGAGCTGGCCAGACTTCTTCGCGCGCGCAAACGGCCAAGCCATTGCAATTCCCCGAACTGACAAAATCCCTGTAGTAGTCTGGAAGTTTGATTTCGGTCTGAGCTTCGATCTTTTCGATATCGTTATTCGCTGCTGCCACAGCACGAAGAACCTGAAAATTTGAGGAATCGAGAGGCTCTAATATTTCCCAGATTTTCCGGTGAAATTCTTTTCCGTTCATAGGTAAGTTATTGCCCTTTCATGGTGTCAGATCATAAGACCAAGACGTTCTGCAAGACTTGGTACGGGCTTTTCTCCTGCCTCGCGCATCATTTCGATGATCGCGCTGTGTTCAAGCGCACCGATCTTGTAGCCTCTGCGCTTCACTTCATTGAGCAAGGTTTCGAGGGTTGGGTATTCGTCCAGAATGTTACCAAGCCAGATTTCCGGTCTGTCATCTTCCGGGTCTTGGTTGACAAAGCCCTGAAAAAAGAACGATCTCATTGGACGATCGTAACCAATTGCGCCTTCTTCGTCGGTTTCGTCGTCTTTCAGAACCAAGATTCTGTACCGGCTCACGGCGAATAACCCCATTCCTTGTGCGATGGATCGTCTGCAACGTATCCGCGATTAGAATAATGTGTACCATATTGGTACATGAAGAGCAGTTATTCACAGTCAATCAAACGATTACAACTGCTCGTGGCTGCTCTTAACTAGTTCCTAATGTGGCGAAAATGGGGCTTGATATAGCAACATTACTGTTGTTTTATGTTTAGACAGATTTGCAGTCCAAAACTGATCCTAAGAAGCAGGAAGCATTATTTAATAGCCTCTTCCTGTATTGATCCAAGTTCGACTATTAGGAAGCTAATGGTTTCTCTTATTGCTCAATTATTAGGCGGATTTCTCGGCGGTTCCGTGTTCGGGAAAATCGTTCATGTCGCTGATGTGGGTGCGTTCTGGAATGCCGTGATGGGCACATTGGGCGGGGTGGCAGGCGGACAATTGATCGGTTTCATCCTCGGCAAGACGGATCGAAGGCATGACTTGCGCTTCCTGCGTACGCCGCGTGGAAATGGCGATCACCAAAGTTCCCGGAGTAATGTCGGCCTCGGTAAATCTCGCCACTGAAACGGCTGCGGTTGGCTTCAATGGTCCGATGAAAACTCAAGAGGTCATGGCCGCCATTCAAGGCGCAGGATATGAGGTCGGTACCGAGGTCTCCGAAATCGGCATCGAAGGCATGACCTGCGCCTCGTGCGTACGCCGCGTGGAATTGGCGATTGCCGCAGTACCCGGCGTCGTCAAGGCCTCGGTCAACCTAGCCACTGAACGCGCCACTGTTGAAACGGTGGCGGGTACACCGTCCACCGCTATAGATGCCGCGATCCGGCAGGCAGGCTATGAACCGAGCCGCCAGACTGCTGCGGCAACGGACGGCGACGCCCGCCAGGAAGCAAAGGACCGGGAACTACGGAGCTTGAAACGGGACTTGTCGATAGCGGCAGTCCTGACGCTTCCCATCTTCGTTCTCGAAACGGGGTCTCACCTTATTCCGGCGATGCATCATTGGCTTCTGACTGTCGTCGGACAACAACCTCTCTATATTCTCTACTTCGTTCTGGCGACCATCGTCCAGTTCGGTCCCGGGTTGCGGTTTTATAAAAAGGGTTTGCCCGCCCTCGCCCGTTTTGCTCCAGAGATGAACTCACTGGTCATATTGGGATCGAGTACTGCGTGGGCCTATTCGGTCATTGCGACGTTCGCCCCGCATGTGCTGCCTGAGGGCACTGCTTACGTCTACTATGAGGCATCCGCCGTCATCATTACGCTGATCCTGCTCGGACGGTTTCTGGAAGCAAAAGCCAAGGGACGCACGAGCGAGGCAATCAAAAGGCTGATGGGCCTTCAGGCAAAATCCGCCCGCGTCGAGCGCAACGGCGAATTTGTCGACGTCGCCCTTCAGGACGTGCAGGTCGGCGACATCATCCAGGTACGCCCCGGCGACAAGGTCCCGGTCGACGGCGAGGTTCTCGGCGGTTCATCCTATGTGGACGAATCCATGATATCGGGCGAACCAATCCCTGTGGCCAAGACGGCAGGTAACGAAGTTATCGGCAGCACAATCAACAAGACCGGTAGCTTCACCTACCGGGCCACAAAGGTCGGGTCGGACACCCTGCTCGCCCAGATCATCAAGATGGTGGAAACCGCGCAGGGCTCTAAGCTGCCGATCCAGGCACTCGTCGACAAGGTCACGGCATGGTTCGTCCCTGCGGTCGTGGCGGCTGCGGCCTTGACGTTCGTTACCTGGCTGCTGTTCGGTCCGGACCCAGCCCTCACTCTCGCTCTGGTCAACGCGGTTGCGGTGCTGATCATCGCCTGCCCCTGTGCAATGGGGCTGGCGACGCCTACCTCGATTATGGTCGGCACGGGTCGCGCCGCCGAGCTTGGCATCCTCTTCCGCAATGGCGAAGCCCTGCAAACGTTGAAGGGTACCCACGTCGTAGCCCTCGACAAGACGGGAACGCTTACAGCAGGCCGTCCTGAACTGACCGACGTCCAAGTGGCCGAAGGATTCGACCGCGCGCCTGTGCTGTCGCTGATCGCTTCGGTTGAAGCCTCTTCGGAACATCCGGTTGCGGCGGCCATTGTCGCAGCGGCGAAGTCGGAAGGCATCAAAATCGATGACGCCCAAGACTTTGAAGCGATTCCCGGATATGGAGTCACCGCCAATATCGGCGGCGTCACCGTCTCCGTGGGGGCTGACCGCTACATGGAGAAACTCGGCGTCAATGTCGGCGTTTTCGCAACTATAGCCGGGCAAATGGGTCATGACGCCAAGACACCGCTCTACGCGGCTGTCGATGGCAGGCTTGCCGCGATCGTTGCGGTCTCCGATCCGATCAAGCCAACAACGGCCGAGGCCATTCGTGCGATGCATGGGCTTGGCCTGAAGGTTGCTATGATCACGGGAGACAACCGCCGGACTGCAGAAGCCATAGCCGCGAAACTGGGCATCGACGAGATCGTTGCCGAAGTCCTGCCGGACGGCAAGGTCGAGGCGGTCAAGCGCCTGAGGGCTGGCGGCCGGACAGTCACGTTTGTCGGTGACGGCATCAATGACGCGCCGGCGCTTGCTGAAGCCGATGTCGGTATTGCCATCGGCACCGGGACCGATGTGGCTATCGAAAGCGCCGATGTCGTGTTGATGTCTGGCGACCTGCTCGGGGTGACCAATGCGATCGCCCTGTCCAAGGAGACGATGCGTAACATAGCCCAGAACCTGTTCTGGGCATTCGCCTACAATGTCAGCCTGATCCCGGTTGCGGCGGGCGTGCTCTATCCCGTTACAGGAACCTTGCTCTCGCCGATGCTGGCTGCGGGGGCAATGGCGCTTTCGAGCGTCTTTGTTCTCGGAAATGCGGTGCGGCTGAAACGCTTCACCGCTCCGGTTCGGGCATCTGCCTGAGACATCCAATGTCACGGCCTTTACCACGGCCGTGACAACTCTTTTGTTCAAATCCCTATTCCACATCGATCACCAGCATGAGGCCGCCACCGCCCTTCATTTCGACATTGTTGTTGGTCGTGTGATGCGGGATGTGACAGTGGACGAGCCATTTGCCGGGGCGCTGCGCACGCCAAAGTACATCGTAGCGTTGTCCCGGCGCGACATTCACGGTATCCGCCATATACCGGGCAGATTCCTGCAACGTTTCCCCGTCAACCGCGGCCACCTGGAACGGTCCGCCGTGGATGTGCATGGGATGGATGGCGGTCGTGTGTGATCCGACAAACCGCACTTTCAGCAGCTGCCCCTGCTTCATCTTGATGGTGTCCGTGGCCGGAAACGCCTTTCCGTTGATGGTGAAGAAGTTCGGAAAGCCGCCCTCCATCGGCATCGACGGAAAAGTCAGCCACTCCCGTTTCAACCATTCCTGCAACTGAACGGTATATTCTAGATCGGCGACGATATCGTCGGCCGGGTCTTTCGGATCGATTATCAGTGCGCCGTAAAGGCCAAGCGACTGCTGGCGATCGACATGGTCGTGCGTGTGATAGAAATAGGTGCCGTGCTGTCCAACGGTATACTCATACGTGAAGCTCTTGCCCGGTTGGATCGGCTCCTGCGTGATTTCAGCGGGACCGTCCATCTCGTTGGGCAGGATCAGCCCGTGCCAATGGATCGTGGTGCTTTCGGGCAGCTTATTGGTGACATTGATGCGGATGCGGTCGCCCTCGGTCACGCGAAGCGTGGGACCCGGCACCTCGCCGTTATAGGCATACGCCTCGACCGTTTCTCCGGGCAGGATCGACCACCGGATGACCGACGCCTCGAGATCGAACACCTTCACTCCATCTTCGATGCGGGGTTCCAACACCTTGCCTCCCTGGGCATCATCTTCGGCCTTGAAGGCTGTAAGTCGAGGATCGACGGCAGCCATGTCGCGCATGGAATCGGCCGGGGTGTCGAAATCCATGATCATACCCGGAGCCATAATCGTGCCGCCGACTTCGTGCGCCGTGAGCTGCATGTTGACCTTGGTAAACGGATACGCGAAGCCGCCGACCAGCATCAATGTGGTGAATGTCGCCATTGCGGCAACCTGCGTGCGTGTCGGGGCGAAAGCGGGAGGCAGACCCCCACTGTGTTGGCCGTGAGCGGATTTCTTGTCCTGCCCATGTTTGCCTTGTTGCGGTTGGTTGTCCTGATCAGGCGCACTGTGTCCTTCGTGCGCACTCGACTTTGCTTTTGCGTGGTGGGCATGCGCTGCTTGCGCCACGCGCTCCTTGCGCTCGGTCATCAGGCCGTGCTTGAGTCCTTTGGAGACCAGCCAGACATTGAAGGGATACGCCACCGCGAAACCGACACCGATGCCGAGAGCCATGACTCCCCAGAACAGGAGTTCTCCCGGCCACATGGCACGCATGTCGCGGCCCATCATCAGTATGGCCATTACCGGAGCCATCCCCGCCATCATGGCGTTCATGCTGATGAATTCAGGCATGAACGAGTTGCGGACATTCTCCCAATAGGTACCGCCCATCATGTTCTTCATGAACAGCGCCTGAAAGATGAACAGGCCCACGGCAAAGCCAGCGATATACTCGATGATAATGTCCACCCACATGGGCAAACCGATCACTGCAGTGATGGTGGCCGCGATGATGATCCCGGTGGCGTCGCCCGCGACACAGTGAATGGTGCTGCCGATGCCCTGCTTCCACAGCGGCTGTATGAATTCTTCATGGGTGCCGGGTCTCGGCTCCTTGTCGGCCAGCACGTAGAGCAGGAGGCCGACAGGTCCGAGATAGAGGGTGACGAGAATGAAACCCCACTTCATCACGGCCGGTTCGGGATTGTTGTGGAATTGGTCCCACGCCACGTAGGCCGTGCTGATTGCGGCGAGGACAAACCAGGCTGCAAGGATGTAATCGATCGGTTGAACGAACATGGTAGGCTCTCCGTGCACAATTCATTGGCGTTGACGGCAAATGCCGACTGTTACTGGACCTTTTCCCGAAATTTGGTGTGACAGGCCCAACATTCCTGCATCATGAGATGAAAGGCATGCTCGGCCGGAATCTTGCTGATGTCTTGTTTTTCGTCCCGACCTGCCCTGCGTTTCCAAAGAAGACTGCTGCCCGTAGTGGACACCGAAGCGCCCATCCGCATGTCCTGCGATATTCCGTCCGGTGCCTTGTCCGCCGATGCGGAAACAACGGCGGCAAACTCAGCGACCTTGCGGGCGAGTGCGTCAAACTCGTCATGCGACAGTTCAATTTCGGTTTTCGCAGCTGACGGCGGGCCGAGCGACATGGCGGGAAATTCCTTAATGAGCGCGTCGCCGGACCGAGTCTTGATCGTTTCGGCTGCCTGCTTGAAGTCGGAGGCGCTATAGGGAATCTTGCCTTCAAACATCCCCGCTATGGTCTTGCCCGCCTTCGCCATTTCCTTCATGGATTCCTGCCGCATCTTGACGATGCCGCGGATTTCGGGGTCCGCCCAAGCGCCCGAAAAAAGTGCGCACGAAACCCCGACGGTCAAAGCAACCGTAAAACCGTACGTCTGTCTGCAGACGTGCAAGTACGAAATCGCATATGTTTTCCCGGCAACATCGAGGCAAAGTAAAGCTTCCACTTACTGGAAGCACAAGCGGAAATCCGCGCGGGCGGCACTATTATTGCCACCCGCGCGTGACTGGCTTCAGGCGGCCATTTTCCTGCAGGATTCGGCGCAGCGGCGGCAGGCGTCGACACATTCCTGCATGTCGCCGATCCTCTCGCAGTCGTCCGCACACTCCGCACATATCTCCGCGCACTCTCCGCAAGTATGCTTGTGATGCGGTGAGCCGATAAGCATGAAGTGGGCCGACGTCCGGCAGATTTCAGCACAGGCGAGCATCAATGTGAAATGCTTCTTCTCGGTATGCTCGCCGCCCTTCTCAAGGCAGTGTCCGGTTGCGGTGGAAAGGCATGTCGCGTAACAGGCCAGGCAATGTTCGATGCAGGCTTTCATGTCGGCGTTTGTATGGTTCATCATGATGATCCTCCTTCTTCGTTTAACGTCATTTCGCTTGCTTGTCCAGCCATGTCGTCATGTCGGCAATTTCCTTGGTCTGGGCATCGATGACCTTTTGGGCCATGTCTTTCGCCCACGGGTCATCCCCGTTCTTGAGTTCGGCGTTGGCCATATTGATCGCGCCCTGATGGTGGACGATCATGCCGCACACGAATGCTACATCCGGGTCCTTCGCCATCATGCCCTGCATGGCGGCAGGCTTCATCATGCCCATCATGGCGTCCATAAGATCGGAATGCGCAGCGTCCATCTTGGGCATCTTATGCATTGGGGTGCGGGTTTTCGACATTTTCATGCCGTCGGCAGCTTTGCAGGCGGCAGGCATTTCGGAAGCCATTGCATCCATCTTATGGTCCTTGCTCATCGCTTCCTGTGACAAGGCAAACGAAGTACCTCCGAGCAGCATCACGGCAGTCAGTATTGGAGTTAAAATACGCATTGTTTTCTTCCTTCACGAAACGTGGATTGAATCAATGCCTCCGCCGGAACGCGTGAGGCATAACGTTGAAACGAGTGAAGTCAGATCGTTTGCGGAGGTCGCTCATGCCGTGCGGAGGGGTGGCTGACGGTCATCAGGTTCGTGAGATCGGCAACCTTTAGTCTTGTTTCAGCAACGGCAAAGAAAGGGGCACCGATCTCGGTTGCCACCCAGCAGTGTCCAATCGAGCAGCATTGTGCCTGCCCCGAAGGATATTTAGCAGTGTGCTTATCACCGGAGGTCCGATGTTCCTTGGCGCAGTCTGCTATTGCCTGATTGGTTGTCGTGAAATGATTGTCGGCACGCGCTGGCATGGTTCCCGCCGCCAGAACGACGGCCAAAAGGCAAGCTATAAGGATTTGGGTGAACCTTGCGATGTCGAACATGCTCGAGTGTGGCCTCCATCCCCGAAACGGCGGCAGGCAGATATTGTTCCCATCGCAGAAGAATGTGCGTTCGCCTCAGGATCCGGTCTACGCGGCAGGAAACAACTCGTCGGTCAATCCGAGCGCCCTGTAGATCAATAAACCCAGCCATTCATGCGCGGCGAGATCGGATGTGGCAAGGCCGGCGGCAATCGTCGCCACGGGTCTCCGGAGGTCAGCGCTGCCGCGGGTACGGTAATCCACGGGATAGGGAATGATTTTGGCTCCGGCCGCCCGAAAACATGCGACAGCACGCGGCATGTGGCTCGCGGAAGTGACGAGCAGCCATTGTTCCCCGGGTTTCGTCTGAAATACCGCCGCGCTTTGCGATCCGTTTTCGCAGGTGTTGCGGGACAGCTCTTCAACTGTGATGCGGCTCTCAGGCACACCAATCTCCACCAGCACATCCCTGGCGATCTGCGATTCCGTTGGAGTGTTGTCATGGACAAGGTGATTTGCTCCACCCGAAAGAAGGAGACGGGCCTCAGGGTAATCCCGGGCGAGCTCGGCGGTCGCCGTCACCCGTTCGCCCGCTTCGTTGAGCGCCGGACTGTGGCGCTCGCCTGTGATATGGGTGTCGACCGCGCCGCCGAGCATTACGATGCCTGCCACCGATCCCGAAATCGTGGGTTGCGGAAAACGGTCCTCCAAAACCATCAGGGCCGCGGGCCCGAGCGGAGACCAGCCGACGACGGCAAACAGGAAGGCAGAAATCACCAACAGCGAAACTCCGGCTCGTCGGATTCCGAAGAGCAAAGCCAACATGCCGAGAACACCAAGAATACCTATGAAATTCGACGGCAATATCAGATAGCCGAGCACTTTGGATATTATGAAAAACATTCAAGGCTCCGCGTTGCGTACCGTTCGAAATATCGGCGCAATTAATGCTGTATCGCGTGTGGAATGTCCAACGGGATCAAGCGGTAACCGGGAACTATGTAAATGGACAGTTTCACGAGATCGGGGGCTGCAGGCAAACTGCCCGCCAGAGTTCATTTTTCCATTTGTCATGGAACGACGCATTCAAGCCCGCAACAACCCGGTATTCCTTGCCTCCGACAAATATCTTTCCGGGAGTCTCGCGGCATTTCACGAGCGCTTTGTGTAAACCGTTGTCACGATAAACCGATGAATCCGTCCCATCGGTTTCGACAAGATTTATGGTGACGCCATAATCGTATTCCTGTTGCAACAATGCCGAGCTTGAAGTCAGTGCCATGGTAACGGTGGTTTGATCACCGAATGTTTCTGTATGGAAAATGACGGGCTCCGCATAGGCAACATTTGCTCCGAAAAGCGATGCAACAAGCATGCTCATCGATAGGTTGCGCATGACTGCACTCCTCGCAATACTCCCTGAGAGAGTATAGCAGATATTGCGTTCGGAGCGTATGGAAATGTTGCAGAGAGGTACTTCTACCCTCGGGCTCCGCCAACCGGTACTACAAAAACGAGAGCCAATCCTTCAGTTCCGGAAATGCGTTCGATTGGTAACAATGGTTAATCGATCGCAAACATGTTTGCGCATATCATGAGTACCAGGGCAATCTGCAATTACACGCTCTGACGGAAAACACATGTTTTCCGTCTGCAACTGCGATCAGCAGTAATACGGCGATCCTGGATGCTTATATTTATATGGAAAACCCTGTCGGAATGATGCTATGTACGAATACATCAAGAATATGGTTTTTCGTACATGCTTGTTGGATATATGCGTGTTTCATCCATAGATGATCGTCAAAATGTTGACCTGCAACGGGATGCTCTGATTGCTGCGGGCGTCGATGAGCGTCATCTGCATTCCGACAAGGCAAGCGGTGCTCGCGACGATCGGCCGGGATTGAAATCATGTCTGGCAGATTTGAGATCCGGTGATTGCCTGATCGTCTGGAAACTTGATCGTCTCGGCCGTTCCCTGCCGCACCTGCTGTCGATCATCAACGATCTCAAGAGCCGAGGCATATCGTTTCGTTCCTTGACCGAACAGATGGACACGACGACAGCGCAGGGCGAACTTTTCTTTTCGCTCTTCGGCGCCCTTGCTCAATATGAACGTTCCCTCACTCAGGAAAGGGTGAATGCGGGATTGGCAGCAGCGCGCCGACGAGGACGTAAGGGTGGCAGGCCACTCGCGATTGATCCCGAAAAGATGGAACAGATCCTCGCAGCCTTGAAAGCCGGAACGAGCAAAGCGTCCGTCTGCCGATCATTCAACATTCCTCGATCGACACTCATCGATACATTGAGCCGCATCGGCTGGAATGGTGCAATCACACAGGCCTGATACTGGGTGTGTTCACGGTTCGTCCAAAGTCGCGTACGATTTCGCGGTGTTCTTGTCGTGACCCCTGCAAGAGACTGAACACAACCGAGTGTCAGCTTGCGAGCCGGTTAGGATTATCGCGTGCGGCGCTCAAATCAATCGAACGTCCGGATGCGCCGCTATATCTGCAACTTGCACTGACTGCCATGATGGACGGCTTGCAGCCCTACCCGATGTTTGTACGCGCTGCGTATCACTCCGAAATTCCGGCCGATCCGGTTCAATTGAGGCTTGTTCGATAATCAGTTCCGAAGGGCAACGGACATGATGACGAAACTGACTGCAATTTCCTTGGTGGTTGTAGCCGCGGCTTTTCCCGATACAGCAATGGCCGCTTCATGCGGCTCTGGAATTTCGGGTCAAAGCCCCGCCGTGAAGATGCTGCAAAGGCAGTTATCGGCTTTGCGCTCGATCCAGCGCGGGCGCGGCTGCAAGCCCGGTGACACGGGCGGCGGACTTTTCAATGCCTGCCGTGAAGTGGGGATGAAAATCAATGAGGTGCAGTAGGAGTTACGCGCTACTGCGGCTGCAAATAATGAATGCAAGGCCGAAGCCCGAACAGCCAAGGCGCCTACCAAGCCGAAAGCCATGAAGGTGTCGGCTGCAGGCAATGCTCGACCACAACCAGCAACGGAAGCCCCGAAAAAGGTGCGCGGGCCGAAAAATGCCCTTCAATACTGTGTGCGCCTGTCGGATGGCTATTATTTCCCGACGCCCAATTCGCAGTACAAGCAAAAAGGCGGTACGGATGCCGCTCTCATTCAATGCAAGATGATCTGCAAGACCGACGCTATGGCGGTTTATATCAACGACCAAAACGAAGAAGCCGCCGATATGGTTTCGGTCCTGACTGGTGAGGTCTATGCGGATCTCGCAACAGCTTATGATTATCACGGTGAAGGTAAGTTCGAACGCTGCGATTGGAACGGCTACGTTCGGAAAGTCAGTTCGGGCTTTGCGGCCAAAAGGCAATCGAAGCACCTTGCCGATGCCGTCTTACCAAAACCGGGTGTGAGGCCAGACGATCAAGACCCGGTGGCTGTGGCTGAAATTCCATCGCAATCGCTTCGTCCCGCCCCTTCACGCTCAATCCGTATTGTAGGTCCAGCCTTTATACCCGACGCCGACAACAAGGCATTCGGTCGAATGCGCCGTCATCAAAACTGAAACCAGCCAAGCGGCATTTTCTATGGGAGCGTTCATGACAAAGCTGAAACTCAGATACTTATTGCTTGCACTGGTCCCGCTGGCGGTTGCCGGCTGCGTTACAGCGGAGGAGGTCGATCAGGACACATGTGCCTCTTTCGGTTTCAAGCCAGGTACAGACGCATTCGCAAACTGCATGATGGAGCAAAGCGCCCGCGCTGACGAAAAAAGACGGGAATGGGAACGAGAGGACCGAGCGCGTGAGGAACGCAAGCGCGAGCGCAAGAAGGAAAAGGAACGCCGTCGCCGCGAGGAAAGCGAGATAGACAATCGGCCACAATTCGACCGGGACGGCAATCCGAACTTTGACACGCAAGGCAATTACATGGGCTGCCATGGCGTGGGTTGTGACGTTGATAATCCTGACGACTAGTCGCATCGGGCTATCGACACCCGCATGCGCGTGAGCGCCAAAAAGGTTGAGCGCAACAATGATGGGGGGGAAACGGAACGCGGTTTCCTCACCGCTGCGCTCAAGACAAATGTAACGAATAAAAAAATGGGAAGGCAAGCCGGTTTTCAAAAACGGGTGAGATAACAATGCACAATATCGACCGTGGTTTCCTTGTCGAACACCAACTGAGATCAGCAACCGAAGATGATTTGCAAAAAGCGGTAAGTGATGCCTGCGATTTTATCATAAGGCTCAAAAAATCCGGGCTTAATATCATCCTTCCCGACGATCAGGATCAATGCAGGGATCGATTTGAATTACTGGTCAATCTTTTGATGACCGAAAAAGGCTTTCCCGGTGATCGCCCGGATTGGCTGACGGACCAGATGATGCAAAGCGCCGCGTATACAATCGGCGCTCGCATTTATAGTATGCAACCACATTTGGTTGAACCGTCGCTGCGGGATCGTATGAAAGCCGTGATCAACGAAAATTAGACTACGCCATAAGAAGCGCGGTCCCGCGTTGGGACCGCACATGTATAGAGAATTGATGATAGAGCTATTCGGGATTCCGGGGATAGGAATCTACCTCGTCGCATTGTTGGGTTTGATGGTCGTATTGGTTGTCTGGGTGCTTTTATCGTAAGAGCTAAATTGATAACGAACCGCACCGTTAATTGTGGCGACGGTACGTCCACGGCTGATCAAAATCGAGTGCCCAAAGGCCGACTTTTCCCTGTTTCGCTGTTTGCTCGATCTGCTCGTAAACAGGTTCGGTGACGCGGCCCTTGTAACGGTAGGCGACTGCTAGGCCCTGCCGGATTAGCTCTGCGGCAAAGTCCGGAATCTCGTCATTGCCACAGGTTGCCAGCAACCGCTTATACGTGTCTTGTCCGTCAATCTGGCATGTGATTGTCTTATTCGCTGTCCAGCGGATAAGCGCTGCTTTCGCGTCCGTGCCACAGTCGATTGTCTGGCCGAGCGGCGATCTGGCCTTTTGCGATATTTCGCAGGCGTCAACGCCGGTAAGTCGGATTTTCTGGCCGTTCTCGACCAGTTTCAGCGTATCACCATCCACAACATTGACGACAAGTCCGCTTCTTTCCTCTCCAGCCGCCGCGTTCGCATTTCCGGTCAGATGGAGCGCGATCACCAAACCGAACGAAACGCTCGATGTGAGACGATATAAAGCGCGCATAGGGGCATTCTCCTGCGTTGGTATCTGTCGCACTATCCTCGCCCGTCGCTTCGTCGGTGTCGGTGCGCTGGATGCTGCCAGCGTAAACGATGGTGGTTCCCGTTTCGCCTTTGCGCACGTGGGCTTTTAGCGCTGCGGCCTGCTTGTAAGTAAACCAGTAAGGCGAGTTATAGCCTTTGTCTGCGGCTTCACTCCACAAAAGCAAGACATTGATACCGCGATATGGTTCGCCGGTCGAACGGATGGGAAATGAAGCTACACCTTCGCCATCCTGCCAAGGCTGCAACCAAGGGCGCTTGCCTTCTTCCAGCATGGCAATGATCTTGTTGGTAATCTCCTGATAAACATCGCGCCGTGGACTAGCCATATCCGAAATCCTTTTGCCAGTGGGCGAAGCCGCGCCCTTTGTCGGGTAATGCCTCGTGCATTAACCCCGGCAGAGGGGGCGGGCGCAGACCGCCCCCAGACAGTGTGATTTTCAGTCAAGGATTGCAGACGGAAGAAAAACGGAAGGTTCGGGCGCAGCCTGAAAGCCGTTTTTGTTCCGGCTGCAACGCTTTGCGCTTGTCCATTGACGGAAAATTGCACTGGCGATAGGGGCAAAAGAAAAAGGAAAAGAACAAGCCCGCTAAAAGCGGGCTTCCTAATAGTTTCATATGAAGTTTCTTATGCGATTTTTAATTATTTAAAATCGCACCTGCAATTTCGGGATAATGATATTTCCGGCGTGATCCTTCACAAGTACAAAATCCGGATTAAACCCGGCAAGACCGTTTCTATTGATCAAAACCAAATAATCATTCTCTATTAAAAAGTTCTTTAATCGCCATACCGTGTTATAATTAACATCGGCCCAATTCGCCAATGAAGCAGAGTCAGCAACCGTTGCATCTTCAAAATGGTTCTCCACCATTTGATCAAGAATTAAAGGCCACTTTTTTCTTGTGAAAACGGGATGCGCCTTAATTCTGTCAAGAATTTCTTTGTTTACACCACTTTCACCGCCTGCCAGTTCTGCTTCAACTGGCACGCCATCAAAATAAACAAGCTTTTGCTTTATTTTTCTTTTGTTTGACATATCTCGTTTAACACCATCCCCGCGATTCATTTCGGACGGAGGATAGCAAAATTTTACTGAAAAACAACATTATCATCGAATCCGCTCCTATAAGTAAGAGTTGATGCAACGGAATGTATAGATTAATACATGGAATAGAGTTTTTAATTTTGAATAACATCCATTTCGCACATGAAAATACATCATTCATACAAATATAGATATCCGTTCATATACTATAGTTGTATAATTGTTTCAAAGCCGTTTAGACTCATCGGGACTGCCGGTATTCAAATCCATAGTCTATGGCTGATCTGGCTTTAAAGCTTGGTCGGACAGGTCTATTAGAGCCTGCTAATGCAGATCGAACAGCCCTGAACGCGCTTGAGGGGCGATACTTGAATACGCGAAACGCGCCAAACATGATCGCCGCAAAAACCAACAATTCAAAAGTCCACCATCGGATATGGAACAAGAAAATCGGCAGAAATATAATGAAATATCCATCCAGCATGAAGAATGATGGATTTCTCATTGTTTCTCGCCACTTAATGGTTCGTCCGTAAATATCTCCATCCATTATTCGAATCCGCCGGTGTCGATAGAAGCCGATTGTGGCAATTCCACGCTTTGCAGGAAGAGGACGCCCACGGTCTTACCGGCATTGAGTTTGACAAGCGGCCCTTTTGGCGCTGACTGCTCAATGTCTTGCGCCATGCGCTGACCAACTTTACCAGCTCCCGCATATAGTCCCTGCTCAAACCGTGGCTTATTTCGTGATACCGTGGCGTAATTGGAGCCATAGATTACCTGATCGCCACTTTCAGAAAGCGTTTGCCCCAGACCTTCAATAAATGAGGCGGCAATCAACGGCGCATAGCGTGAGAACAGTCGCCTATCGACTTCGGATTTCACCGCAATCGAACCTTTGGTGGCGTCAACTGCATAGGCGGAAGCTGGCGCTTCGCGGCCATCGGCAAACACAATCCGGTCAAACTGAACGATAAGTGCATTCGTCGTGTTGTTCTTCTGAAACGCACCAATCATGCGGGCCTTATAAAGCGGGCCTTTCTTCATGATTTCTACGACCACGGGGCCGGGTGTATCGGAATCAGTACTGTTGATTACGCGACCGAATGCAAACTGACCGGCATTGATCGCGTTGTTTGGCAAACCGTCGCCGGTAACAAGTCCGGAAGCTTGCGCCGCCTGTTGGCGCTCAAGCGCTTCCTGCCTGCGCTGTTCCGGCGTCTTATACAAGGTCTGATTGAGGACAATCGTGTTCGTGGAGCCGACAGGTGCCCATCCACTTTGATATTCCCGCGCCTGACCGGCGATCTGTGCTGCCAGTTGATTGATACGCGAATAGTCAGGTGGCGGCGGAGCCTGCTCGGCCTTTTTCGTTACAATCGCCTCGCGTACTTCTGGCTCTGGCGTATTGGCGGGCGCAACTGGCTTGCGGAAGTTCGTTTGTGCCTTGGGCTTTTCGTCAATATCGCGCAACGGCTCGTCGGGCGTCGCAATAAAGCTGCTTCCGTCTTTCTCCGCCTGTTGCGAACCTTCACGATTAACTGTGTCGAGACTTTGCTTATAGCGCTCGCTTTCGGCAAGCTGCTGGCCTGCGGGTGTCGTGTCAATCGACGGCGGGCGCGATATACGCGAACCGCCCGTAAACTCGTTGTTCCATGCCTTGTAGACAGTCAGTGCCACCCCGGCCAGGAGGAACGCACCAACTGCCACCAGAAGCGGCTTGTTCTTATTGCCGCGCTTGCTCCGGTTGATCACGGTCGAACGCAAGCCGACATTTTCCACGTCTTCAATTGACTGCTTCGCTGGATCTTGCTTCGACGCTTCGCCATTGTCAGACGATCCCGACGAATTGGCATTCTTTTCATTATCGTCGATCAATTTGAAATCCTCACGCGTTCAATGGTGCCGTTACGCGAAATCAGGGCAACAGGTGTTTTTTTGATGCGATAGGCGTGCACGCCGCCCGGTCCAGTCAGAACAGAGGACCACGAAGGGGAAACAAGCGTATTCTGGGTGCGGACATAATAGTCACCGGAATAGGACCAAACGTCCGTGTCTGGATCGGTCGTGCGAAGTTGAACCGCGCCTTTCGGCATCCCCGCGCCTTGCACGAATGCCATCATCACATTGTCGCTCGGCGCGACCTTGGTTGAAACAGTCGTTGGGTTGACGGCGGCATTGGGGCCGTAGGCTTCAACCGTAATATCGCGGCGCGCAATTGCTGTGCCTTGGCTCGTCTGGAGATTAAGCACAATCGGGCGGCTTTCTTCGACCAGAGAGACGATTAAGTTGGAATAGCCGTGCGGTTGCAATGCACTGATTGCCAGCTTGTTTGAACCTTCCTGCATAGCGTAGACCTGAAAACGATCTGCGCGCCCGACAACATAAGAAGCGACAGGCCACGCTTTTCCCGTTCGATCATAAAAGCTGATGACAGAAACGGTGTCAGGGGCGGTTGATATTGTCGATATCGCCTTGCTCGGTTTCAGCGAAAGCCGGATGGCATCGCTTATGAGCGTCGGCTTTACGCCAGACGGCGGTTCCGATGCGGCTCTTTGGTTTTCATCCACGCGCCTGCGATAATCACGGATCATGTCTGGCGTCATAGGCATAAGCGACTGCACGGCAGAACCATATGCTGTGGCTTCTTCTGGCGATAATGGCCGGTCAAGCTCGTCCAGCGATTGAAGCAAATGGTTTGTCCCGATGATTGGCGGCAACTCGTCCTTGTTCTGATTACGCGCACCGGAACTAGAGGACGGTCGCGTTTGCCCAAAGCGCGACGGATCGGGCCTTTGCTGCGCATTAGTTTGCGATGACATGACCGGTTGTGCCGTCTGTGTTTGCTGTGGCAATTGGGCGGCAGGAATATCGCTGGCCGATTGCGCGTAGGCGGAAGAAACCAAGGGCAACAGTGTGAGCGCCGCTGACAAAATGGATCGCTTCATAGGTCAGGCTCCCGGCGCTGCATTGAAATTCGAGACTGCAATTGTGCGGGGGTATTCACTGGATTCCATTCGCGTCAAAGCGAGTGTGACCGTGAAATTTTGTCCCGTAACCTGCGTTGACGACTGATAAGTCACCCGCAACGGCAATTGGACGATCCATTCATAGATGCCGTCCGGGTTAAGGCCCTCACGCACGATGACTGCGCGCTGTGCGACGGCAGTTGTATTAAGGCGCTGATTTTTGACCAGTTCGAGCTGACCGCTTTTATTCACGGCGTCCACGAATGAGTTCCAACCGCGAGGCTTTGAGAAATAAGGCTTCATGTCCTCAAATTCCGCACGGTAATTCGAGAACGAATAGGTGAGCGACCGCGTAGCGGCTTCTGTGGCAAAATTAGCCACTTCTGCGGGACTCAAATGCGGCTGCGATACCGGAATGATCGGCGTAATGCTTCCATCGGAGTTCGTAGCAAAGTAGACCGGCGCGGGCTTGCTGAGCGCCAAAGCCACAGCGGCGGCAGTGCTGATAACAGTCGTTGCGGCAAGCGCCAGGGCGACAAAACTCATACGACGATAGGCGACCTTGTACGTGTCCGCCCGCGTGAGAATGGATTCAATCTTACCGTAATCGTGACTAGTCATTTTTACCCTTGCCGTCTGTCTTGCCGGTAGCAACGATTGTCTTGATCTTCGTTTCATCTAGTGCACCGGCTAACACTTGGTCGCCCTTGTCGTCTTTGTAGAGAAAGAATGGCACCTGCCTGATCCCGTTCTTGCGCACCCATTTGACGTTGCGCTCCATGCCGGACACCACCTTTTGGTCCATTTCGCTATCAGGCATAGGGGTGCGTTCCGGAGAACCGGAAATGATCTCGTCGGAATGCTTGATGAAGGCAACGCCTGGATTTTTTTCATGGATGAAACTCACGGCAAGCTGGAACGAAAGCCGCGAGAGAATAGGCGTTGGAATGATGCGCAACTCAATGTCGCCGCGATCCATATATGGCTTTAGCTCGACAAACGACCGGGCACACCAAGGGCAGCGAGGATCTGCAAACATGTAAAGCACGGGCGCACCCGGCTTGAACTTGTTTGCCTGTACCCACATGGAAAAAGTCATCCGCCTGCTGGCGGAACTCGGCCAAATCCTTCGCGACAGGTATAGAGGCATCGTTCATTCCACTAGCCTGCGCGGCATCAAAAGTGGTTGCGGGGGGCGCTCTGCGGTTCGGTCTGCGCGGTGGCGGGCTGCTGCACATTAGTCTGCGGCGGTGTCTGCGGAACCCTCTGCACGCTAGGCGAGGCCGGGGCCGCTTGTGCCGCCTGCAATGCGGTAGATTCCGGCGCTTTTGAACCGGCTAAAGCCGGAGCCGTCATTCCCGTGAACGAACCGGAAATATCCTGACCGTCGGGACCAATGATTTTGCCCCGAATAAGAATACCATCTTTGGAGGTAAGAACAGTCTCCGGATTCTGGTTAGGAAGCTGGACAGTCCAAACCTGAAACCCATCCATTTTGAATAATCGTTGCGTCTTAATACTGTCTTTAAAGAGAACTTTTTGAATATACGGCGTAAATTCCTCTTGATCTGGCGCTTTTATATTGACTTCTTGTGCGCTCGCATCCTTAATAACAATCATCGTCATTGATGCAATTAATGTTTTTGCTATCGATAATCTCATTAGATGCTGATCCGTAAAAGATTGTGGATTTTGGGGTAAAATGATGTATTAGGATTCAATAGGCAAGCCTTAATAGGCATTATCCGCCATAAAATCTAAGATATTGGAATCGGGGTCGACGGCGAAGCGCATGGCAATACAATGGGATGGCAGGACCGGCGATGAACGATTCGCAACGCGGATAGCGTCGGTGGTGATTGTATCGGCGGTTATATCAACGGCGTGCAGCTATGCGGTTTTCAAGATGCAAGCGCCTGCGACCGTTAAGCCGAATACTGGCGAGATTACTAAATTACAAAGTGAGACGGCGGGATTAGAGGCAAGTCTGAGGGATCAGATTGCCGAAACTGCGGCTCTTCGGCGCGAAATGGCGGTCCTGACAAGCGACAATGGCATCATTGCCCGACTAGTCGGACACATCAAAACATTGCGCGAGCAAAATCAGATGTTGTCTGAAATCGTCACGCGATCCGGCAATACTGCGCCCGATATGGGTGAGAGGTTTCCAGCCAATGGTCTTGCGGCATCGGGAATGGACGGTGCCGCAATGACAGAACAAAACGTAGCCTCCCCTACCCGGCTCATGGTGGTAACGCCACCCCAGAAAAAGGAAGCCGAGCCGCAACCCGCTCCCGCGAAAGAGACCAAGGCCGAACCTTCCGACAAACCAGAAACCAAAGACGGGGTCTGATAAGCATGGAGGGGCTTGTCGGACTTCTCGAAAGAACAGCGGCTTTAATGCCGCAATTCCAGTCTCTGGTTGTAGCAATCTGCTATGTGATTGGACTGATTTGCGCGGTTAATTCGTTGCGTGGGTTTGCAGCCGTTGGCGATAGAAGTCAGGCTTCGACAGGCTGGTCACAAGCGGGATGGCATGGCCCCGCATTTCTGCTGATTATTGCGATAAGCTTTGTTTCGCTTTCAAGCGTCATATCGGCATTTCTTATGTCGTTCTTCGGGATGGATCAAACCTATGCGGCAAGCGAAGTGTTTGCTTACGCGCCCGAACTTCTCAAACCCGTCAATAATGAAATGGGGACGCGCGTAGTTATCGCTGTGGTCCGCATATTCCAGTTCGTCGGCCTGATTGCATTCGCCCGTGGCATCTACGTGGCCAACATGTCGGCCATTTATCCCTATCGCGGAATGGTCGCAAAAGGTCTGACGCACATGATCGGCGGGGTTCTTCTCATGAACCTCCCCGCTGTTCTGCAAAAACTTCAAGAACACCTGTTGGGCAACTAGGAGCAAATGATGATTGCCAAGATGAAAACGTCCCTTCTGACCGCTGCGGCGGTAATCGCAACTGCGCCAGCCTTCGCGCAATCGCAAGGCGGACTTGGTGACATGGCGACCAGCCTGCGCACCGACTCCGTTGGTCCGGTTGCAGATCTGATCGGCTCACTTGCATTTGTCGCGGGCATTATCTCCGCAATCTTTGGCTTGTGGACGCTGTTTCAGCATCGTCGCAACCCGCATGATCCCAATAGCGGTGTCAGCAAGGCCATAATGTCCTTCATCGTCGCTGCCGGTCTCGTTGGTATTCCGGCATATCTGGGGGTGGGCGTTGCTACCTTCTTCGGCTCTGGTGCCGAAACCACCTCTGTTGACGGCTCTTTGCGCTCGATAAACTAGATGGCTTTTGTTCGTGACACACTGAAAGGGCTTGCTTATTTCCTGAGCGGCCCCGTCCTGCGCAAGTCTCTGGAAAGCTATTGCCGTCTGGTGACGGCAAATAGCGATAATGCCCTTGTTGCTGATGACGGCTCGCTCGTCAGTGTGTTTCGACTGGAGGGTTGCCGGAGCATTAAAGGTTCGGCAGAACTGTCAAAAGACGTGTCAGAGCTGCGTTTGTCGCTTGCTTCGCAATTCGGTGAACGTGGCTTTACACTTCAATTCTGGTTCGGCCATTTGCCCGAAGTCGGGCGGGCCGATCTGGAAAATATCTTGGCGGGTACGGCATCTGTTGCGAGGAATGCCGAACTCGATGTGAGCGATCTTCTTGAGGAACGCGCTTCACGCTTGCCTGACAAGCTGAGCGGCGAACGCGCCTACATCGTCCTGTGGTCGCGGCCAGCGCTGCTTTCGCGAGAAGAAAGCCGTAGCTCCGCCGCCGTTGTCACAGACGAATTGAAGCAATTGCCTCATGCGCCTACCGCACAATTACCAATGCCGGCTTTGCCCGCATTGTTGACCCGCCATAATTCCATCGTTGAGTCATTGCAGCGCGAAACGCGCCGCTGCGGCTTCGACATTGAATTGTTGGACGTTCGCGAGGCATTGAGTGAAATCAAAGGCGTACTCAATCCCGAGTTTCTGGCGGCTAGCAACAATTGGAAGGCGGTTTTGCCCGGCGACCATTTGCGGGCAAAAAATGCCTGACACGGAATTGCAGAACAAGGGCAAGGATTTTTCACATCTGCTCTGGCCGTCCCTTAGTTCCCAGATCATGTCCGAAGGCAGCACGCTTCTAAGCGACCGCATTTTTGAGTTTGGCTCAAAAATCTATTGCGGCTTTGATGTGGTGCTTGGCCCCGAACAGGTCGTCAACTTCAACGACTTGATTTCGCGTGTGCTTGATCAGAGGCGCAAAATATCTTGGCGTGTCTCCATGCTGGTCGATAGCGGCGGTTTTCAGGGGGCAAACCTTCAAGGAAACCTACGCGAGCCTGCTCACCTTTACCGGAAGAATAATGAACGGTCGCATCAAACGGGCATTTGAGGCGGCACGTGAAATCAATGGTGACGGTGAAACTATTGTTCGCTGGCGCGCTTCTTTCGCGGCATGGTGTGACCGTGGCGAAGAAAAGCAACTGCTTTCCGATATCGCCACACTTCGCCAGACCGTCCATGGTTGGGGCAACACCCAGACCGATATGCAGGTTGGCGATCCCGTTGAATGCATCATGTCCTCGACAATGGGACTTAATGCTGCGTCTACCGCTCCCGTTGCATCGGCTTATCTGACGGACGTGTTCGCGCTTGCGCCATTATCGCGCCCGTCCAGTCCGTGGCGGCGTGGCGCGATCCTGTTCCGCACAAAGGACGGTAAGCTTTGGCCGTATAATCCCGGATCGTCCCGCCAACTTGGTTGGGTTGATATTATTGTCGGCCAACCGGGTTCGGGCAAATCGGTTCTGTCTAATTCCATGAACCTGTCCATTGCCCTGTCGCCGCAAGTCGGACGGTCCAAAACAGGCGCATCATTGCTGCCGCGCATTTACATCATCGATATTGGCCCTTCAAGCCAGGGGCTTATACAACTGATCAAGGATGCACTGCCAGCATCGCGCCGTCATGAAGCGATGCATTTGCGGCTGCAAAATCGCGAAGAATATTCCGTCAATCCGTTCGACCTGAACTTGTGCGTTCAAAAGCCATTTCCTTACGAACTGGAATTTCTCGTCAATCTCGTTTGCCTGTGCTGCACTGCCGATGATCGGGAAAGTCCTTATGACGGCATTAGCGCCTTGGCGCGTGCGGCAATTAACGAAGCATACGAGTATTATTCGGAGGACATGAACCCGAAACGCTATTCGAGAACCGATAGCGTTGACGTTGATAATGCGCTTGATGCTCTGGGATATGAAACGGACGCGCAAACGACGTGGTGGGAAGTCGTCAAGTTCCTGTTTGATAAGGACAAGCATCACGAGGCAACGCTTGCGCAGCGCTTTGCGGTGCCTGTCATGGCCGATCTGGTGAGCATGTCCAACCGCGAAACGGTCAAAGAGCCGTTCCGGGAAATGCGCGTTGAATCAACGAGTGAATCGGTCGTGGTTGCGTTCCAGCGCATGGTGACTGCCGCCTGTCGTGACTTCCCGATCCTTGCCCGCCCTACCCGCTTTAGTGTCGCGGACGCTCGTATTATCGCATTTGATTTGGAAGCAGTGACTTCCAACACCGGGGCACATGCACATCGCCAGTCGGCGGTTATGTACATGCTGACCCGCCATACAATCACGTCTGATTTCTGGCTGCACGAAGACGATCTGGATAAGGTTTCCATTCCAGCCAATGTTCGCGCCTATCACTTGGAAAGGGTGACGAACAATAAACAGATGCAAAAGCGCCTCGCCTACGATGAATATCATCGAACCGGCAATCTGGCGTTCTTCCGCAAGCAAAATGAAAATGATGCCCGCGTTGGGCGTAAGACTGGTGTCCAACAGGTCTACGCTTCGCAGCTGATCGACGACTTCGATAGAGAAGTTCAGGAACTCGCGAACAATTTCTTTTTCTGCAATGTACCGTCCGAAGGTGCCATCAGGTCGATAGGTGAGAATTTCAATTTCTCACCGACAATCCAGTCGGTCTTGCGCGGTCTGAACGGCCCGATTGCAGGACAAGGCGCTCCCTTCGTAGCGATGATGAAGCTGAAAACCGGCATCTACACGCAATATTTGTTCAACGACATTGGCCCGATTGAGAGTTGGGCGCTTTCCACCACCCAAGGCGATACTGCCTTGCGCTCGCTCATTTACGAAGCGTTCGGCCCCAAAATGGGCCGACGCGTTTTGGCGAAGCGCTTCCCGCAAGGTACGGCGTCCGAACTGATCGAAGTGCGCAAAACCGAGATGGAAGCGCGCGGTGTCGTTGTCGATGAAAGCGCCAAAGAAAACCTGATCCGACAGATTGCAGACGAAATTATCAGAGGGTTCCGGGATGTTTAGAGCATTACTTTTCATGAGCATTGGCTGCGCATCAACGCTTGTCGGTTTGTCCGACGCATTGGCCCGCGACGAACTGCGCTATCTGAAATTTCAACCAGAAATCAAAGTCGATTTTGACGGTTCGGATTCCCAGGCGACGAGTACAGCCCGCAAAATGTATGGCAAGAAATTTCGCCTTGTCGATGCAAAGCGCGTCTGGCTCAAGGAGCCTGACGATGGCTATGAGCAAATGGTTGTTCGTCTTTCGACGGAACGTACCTGCACGGATAATTGCACCTATGCCGTCCTGTTCTACGATGACAAGCAATGGCTGGAATTGTGGCGGGGTACGGCCAAGGAATTTCAGCTTGGGCCGCTAGGCGATAACGGAATGCGCGGAATCTATGATGGATCGCGCATGTGGCAATGGACCGGCGATGAATACTGGCCGGGGCTTGCCGAATACAAATTCCTTTATCGCGATGCCAAGCCAGAGGAAAAGCGGGCAGTCGATGCGGCGCTATCAGCCGGTACAGGTGAGAAGCGCGACGACACGACCTATTCGGTTCTCGATCTTCCTTTGAAGAACGGAACCGGCGCAATCGTTTCCATTCAAAGCCCATATTATTGCGGGCAATTGAATTGTCCGGCTTTCGTTCTCAATGAGAAGTCGGAACTTGTCGGCAATTACGATGCCATTGAATCGCAAGCCGGTGCCTCTCCGCTTCGCGATAAGGACGCCAACCCGCTTATTGAAACCGTCACGTCCAAGGGACTGACCGTATATCAGCTTGGCGGGTTGAAGCCAGATTTCACCATTGATGCCCAAACACCCATCATTGCCGGGAGGGACCGCAAATGAATGCTCGTCGCTTTTTCGGATCAAGCATTCTTGCGCTATCGCTGGCGTTTGGATCCTTTGCAGCCTTGGCAGACTATAACGACAGCATTGCCAAGTATGAGGGCGGCAACTCCTATTCCATCATGAACCAAGGCGGCTCGTCCGCTCTGGGACGCTACCAGATAACAGCCGGAACATGGGCAAATCTCGGCTATATTTCTTACAATGGTTCCGGCAGCAAATCGGATTATTCGAATTATTCCTTTACGGATAAGGCAACCGCTGCGGGTGTTAGCTCGGTCAGCGATCTTCGTTATTCGTCTGCGGGCGCAAGTCTGCAAGACAGGGCTAATCAGGAATTGGCATCGGAGAATTGGGCTTCCATGTCTTCGCAGACACGCGGACTTGTCGGGCAGACCGTCAATGGCGTTCTCATTACCGAAGATGGATTGTTGCAGGCATCGCATTTTCTGGGTGCGGGCGCTCTCAATCAATGGGTCGCATCCGGATTTGACCCAAGCGTATTGCCCGCAAGCTACCTGACCGCAAACGGCTTCAAATCCTACGAGGAATTGCAAGCCTACGTCATGAAACGCATGGCGAACGGTGCTGGCAACTCCGGTATCAGCAACGGCATAGGCGGTGCGCCTGCTGGCGGCGATCCCATGTTTCAGGACACGGCAGGCTTTCCGGGCATCGGCAATGTCCGGCCCGTTCTTATTCAGGAAAGGCCGCCGTTTCAGGGCGAAAAGGAGAACCTGTAATGCGCAAGCTTCTTTTGAGTATTTTGTTGCTGGCTGCTCCAGCGGCGGCACATGCCGAAGTTGGCGATGACCTTTTCCAAGGCGCGGGCGAAGGTTGTCTTGAAACGGTGAAAGTCAGCCTCAAGGACGCAATCAACAGCGGCATTGAGGGCGAAGTCAAACGGCAGGAAGCGGCATTGAAAATGCCTGCTCCTTTATCCGGTCTAAGCTGCCTTGATAGCCTGATGGACACCAATCTGGATATTGCGATCACGATTCCCGACCTGTCCGCAATTTTCAACAAGGCTTTGTCTGATGCGGAAAATCAGGTTTGCTCGATGGCGCAAGAGCAAATTAGCAAGCTGACCGAGCCGCTGCAGAACGCATTTCAGTTTCCGCAATTGCAGGGTCTCAATCTTCCCGGCATGGGCGCCAGCGGTGGTCCGGACATTGATTTCAGCATCGGGCAAGGCGGGATCGGCCAAAGCGGTTCAAACGTGCAGGATTCCGGCCCGCGAGAAAACGCGCAGTCCATCATGAACGATCTTTACCAGAATTTGTACGGGAACTGAGCCGATGAAGAAGATTGCATTTCTGGCTGCGGCGTCATTCGTCTCGATCATGGCAGGGTCACAGTCGGCATTGGCGGATTGCGATTGCGGTAGCATTCGCAACATCGTCAATGACGGGGTGAACCGCGTTAATGACCACACGACAGATGTTGGCAATGATATTGCCAATACGATCTTGCAGGGCGTTGCGCAGCTTAGCGCCTACTCCAAACGGGCAACGGAAGCTCAAAAGCGCATTACCGAAGCTGCACAAGTCAATGACGTGACCAGACAGAAGCAAATTGCACGCGGTATCGCTGAAAGTGGACGCTATGATCCTGCTTCTTCGGCATGTGTGGATCTGTCCGGCATATTCTCCATCGGTAAGGCGGGCGGTGGCCAAGGATTGAGCGGCAAGGACATTACCAATGCCTCCCGCAATTGGTCTTATGGCAATGAAGATATCGGCGCACCGGTTGCCCAGGGCGGACTTGCTGTCGCCAACGCCATTATTACCGATCGTGACCGCTTTAAGGGTGTCGGCGGCTTTGCCGATCCGACAAGCGATGCCCGTCTGATCACTGACGCCATCACGCTTGATACGACGAAGAAAGAAATTGCAGGTGCACATATCCGGCTCGTAAACAATATTGTCGATCCGATCCCGGCCAAGCCCATTACGGAAGCCGAAAGCAAAACGCCAGCGGGCCGTGCACAGATTGCAGCCCGTGAAGTCGATGCAAGCCGTAGATCAGCCGCACATGCCATCATGAGCTACATTGGCGATCTGGCGACCCCTACGGGTAGCTCGGAATTGGCTCAATGGGCAAAGAAAGCCGCGCCGCAAGGTTATCCCTATCAGATTGGTGATCAGGTATCGCAATTGCAGGCGATGGATATTTTCGTGCGCTCCCGCTTCCCGAACGCCAAATGGCATGAACAGCTTGCGCGTATGTCGCCAGATGCTGTTCAGCGCGAACAGTTGCTTGCAACCGCGCTAACACAACAAATCGAATGGATGCGTTTTGATCTGGAGCGCCGCAATGCGATCGCTCTGGCTGCTGTCCTTTCCACGATTCTGGATAACCGCGACACGCACACGACGAATATTCCGATGGAAGCAGGTAGCGGAACCTGATCTGCATTCGATCAGAGAGGATAAGCCTCATGGCTGACAGAGAAAAGAAAGAGCGATTTGGAGTCTTTGGCCGATATGTTCGGTGGCGAGCTCAATCATATCAGGATGTCGGTCGTGGCGCACGGCAAGGATATAAAGCCGCAAAAGACGGCTTGGGAGCCTTTCGCACTTATCCCAAGCCAGAAGAAGGCGGCTTTTCCTTTCAAGATGATGACGGCGGCTATCGCCGTTTCTGGCATCTGGTCGGTGATCTTGGTGAGGAGGATATTCAGGCCGCAATTTATAAGTGGGACCGAGAGAACTCCATTTTTCTCGGTTCTGCCGCCGTTTGTCTGGCGCTCATTCCCACGCTCTATTTCTTTTACACCCTGTCACTGACAGGTATTTTCAGCCTCATTTTGCTTAGCTGCGCCTTTTTCCTGCTGGCCGTGCGCGCTTCCTATCGCGGCTGGCAGATAAGGCAGCGACGCATGGGATCAATGCGCGGATTTCTCTTTGGCAAAAACCGTGGATCGACCGAAATAAGGAAAGTCACCGATGATTAAACGCTTGCTATGGTCATGGATGACGTTCTTAGCCTTTGCGGTTTCTAAGGCCAGCGCCGCCGAGGAAATCAATGTCGTTGATATTATTAGTGGCAATGGCGATCCACGAACCAATTCCTATCTGAATATGATCTTCGGGCCGCTCTTCGACGGGCCGAACGACGAAACACTCATTTCGACGCTGATGTTTAATTTCAACGTCCTGTTCTTCTCAATAGGGCTGGTAATTTTCGTCTACAACGTCTTCATCGCGACTGCCGATACCGCCAATGAGGGCGAAGTTCTCGGTAGTCGCCACTCCACAATCTGGGTTCCGGTCCGTATCGTTATCGCAGCCGCTGCGCTAGCTCCGGTTCATCCCGGCGGCTACAATTCGGCGCAAGTCGTTTCAGCCTATATCGTCAAGGTCGGAACCGCGTCCGCAACTTTCTTCTGGGACCAGACCGCCAAACTGGTTGTCGAGCAAAAAGTGCCGGTGCTTGCCGCCGATACCGATAGTGCAGACGGCCAGTTTTTGCAGGCTCTGTTTCGCATGGAACTGTGCCGTGCCGTCTATAATTATGAAGTCGCCAAGGCTGGCGACGACATGAAGGGCATTTCTGCGACATGGAGTACTCTGGCCGGTGTTCGTGTTCTGCAATACGGCCTTCCGGAAGATAGCGCGGCCTGTGGCAAAGTCTCGTTGCCTACCGAAACTGTTGGCTTCCGGCGTCTGGCCGAAACTGCCAATACGACCGGCAAGGATGATCTGAGCAAAACAGTCAGCGCCAAGTTCAATGAGCTTCTGCAAGGCCAGCAGGCAAACGTTGTCGTCATGGCGAATGCGTTTTCCAAAGTGGCGGACGAGCTGGCCGTCGCAGTCTCCACAAGACAGATCTTGCCCGCCTACCGCAACCTTGCCACCGATATGGAACTGTGGCGCGGCATGCAGAGCGAGCTATTATCAAAATACATCGGTACGGACCGGATTAATCAGTCTGCGCAAACAGCGTTTAATCAGAGTGACGATATAAAAATCATCACACCGGGCGACAGCAAGGAACAAAAGCTTTCCATCAACGTGACAAATGGGGGCTGGTCGCAGGCCGGTTTCTATTATCAGTTGATTTCCCGCCTTTCGTCGGATGCTAACTCAGTTGGATTGATGATGCCGACGACTACACCAGGCGGTGCTATTGGCGGTGCGTCCAATCCAAGCGGCTCGTCCTTTACTGCGCTGTCATCACAATATGCGGCCAACAACACCTACATTTTTGGCTCTGCCGAAGGTGATGCAAAGAAATTCCTCAACCAGATAACCGCCACCTATAACGGAACCGTTGAATGGTGGAACGAATCTGTCGCCCGGAGCGGTATCAAGGCGTTCACAAATGAGCGTCTGGCCTTCGCAGATAATGGCGGCGATCTGGCCAACATCCTTCCAACTTCAGGCGGGATGCTGGAGAGCATTGCTCTCTTTGCGCCGGATTCCTCTGTAACAGATCCAATGAATGCCCTTGTTCTGTTCGGCATCCAACTTACCGCTGTCGCGGGAATTGCCACGGCAGCTATCGTCTTATTTGGTGGCATGCCTTGGATCGGCGGGGCAGCAACTACGCTTGGCACGATTATGGGGCCTGCATTACTCGGATTGATGATTTTTGGAAGCACGCTTGCCTTTGTCATGCCGATGATGCCGAGCATCATCTGGGTAATGGCTCTAATCTCCTTCATCATTCTTGTCATCGAAGCCATATTCGCCGCACCGCTATGGACCATAGCGCACTTTTCGATGGGCGGGCATGGCCTGACTGGTTCCCATGCTCGCAAGGGATATGTCTTGCTGCTCTCCTTGCTCCTGACGCCAACTTTGATGTTGTTTGGGTTCCTAGCCGGCATGATCGTATTTCGCATTGCCGGCAATCTATTGAACGCCGGTCTCTATTACGCGCTAACTTCCTCGCAGTCCCTTGCGGCAGATAGTTGGGCAAGCTTTGCTTGGTATGCGGGGATGGTCGTAATTGGGATATTTATCATCTTCGTTTATCTGGCAATCATTGAACTATCGTTCTCGCTGATTGCTTCTTTTCCAGGACGTGTATTCCGTTGGTTCGATGATATTGGCGATCAATTGGACAGCCAGTCGTCATTGCGTACTGGTCTGAGTGCTGCGGGGCAAATGAAGGCCACGGATATTGGTGCAGGCAAGGCATTTGGATCATTAAATGGTCGACGACAGCAGCGCTTGGACGAAGAAAACAGAGCCAAACGGCTCGGAAGCGATTAAAACTAACGGCTATCCAGAATAAAAAAATACCGGCTCAAAGCCGGTATTTTTGTAAATCGTCTAAGCCAATGGTCAATCAAACGGCAAACAATATTTGCGTATGGCCAGACCGACTAGAAATAATGCTGGTGCTACCACAAACATCACGATTTTGAGTGACGTCATAGTGCCAGTATCATCTAAAAGAATGCGTCCTGTACCAAGCCCCATTGTAAACAGAAACAAACCCATAAATACAACGCCCGGGACCATGCATAGAACAGACAAGGGAACGAACACGGCAAAGCGTACCGCTTTTTCCGTCTTCGAAATCGGCCCATATGCTTCACGGTCAAACACGGGCCGTAGATATCTTGGCAACATGGCGCTATTCCATCCGATCTTGTTTCGGCGGATTATTCCATATCCCAAAACAGATTCCAACATCCTACTTTTACCTCACCAGACCCGTCCCGGCCATGATGGTTCGGACACCAACGCATCGAAGGCAGTATCAGCCGAGACAAGCTTCAATCCGCGCGTGATCGCTGTTGCCGCGATGAACCTGTCAAATGGATCGCGGTGCGCCCATTCTAACGTAGCTGCAAGAAGGCTTGCCTCTGCCGATACTTCCACAAGTCGTCCGCCCTGTTCGTCGGCAAGCCCGACCAACCGGGGGAGAAACGGCTCCATTTCCGGCCATTTGCCCAGCCGGACCTTTTGTCCAATCTCGAACAAGCTAATGGCGCTGATTGAAACCGTCTCTGCCTGCTCAATGGCCTCCGTGGCAATGACTGAGAGGCGGGCGTCCGCCGTCAGCGACCAGGTCCATGTGTGGGTGTCGAGCAGGATATGCTTCACTCGCCACCCTCCCAAAGCGCCAACTCATCGTCGCTCATCGGCTCGAAGAAATCGGGTCCAGATCCTGTCAGTTGCCCTTTCAACAGGCCAATCGTGAATCCGTTCTGAGGAACGGGGACGATCCTTACGACGGGACGCTTGCCCTTGGCGATGATAACCTCTTCGCCTGCCAGTGCCGCCTCGATAAGCTTTGACAAGTTTGTTTTTGCCGCGTGGACTGTGACCTGCATTTCAGCCTCCATTAGCTAACTTAGCTAATATATAAGCTATAACCTACCCGCGTGCAAGGAGTGGCTTGGGGAGCGGCGAAAGACTTCCTTATCCAAATTCAGAGATACCGCGCAGCATAACGGCGACGAAGGTCAAACTGTGCCCACATTCTATTCATAAAGCCGAGTCTAACTTTTAGATGGGGGTATTTTCAAAATGAATCAGAAGCCGATAATCGCTACGGAAAAGGATCTCCGTAGATCTTCCGCAATTCAGGCTTTATTGACGCAATCGCTAGCCGTTTTACCTACTGAGATCGGTGACCCCATCCGCCCGGTATCAATTGGTTTTTTCCAGCAACTTTCTCCGCTCCTCAGTTCAGAAGCCAGTGTAACCGCATTACGTCGTGCGATCGGTGCATATGTTCATTCTAAACGCTATTATCTCGCTTGCCGCCAGGAAGGCGCCATGCGTTATGATTGCAATGGCAACCCTGTGGAACCTGTTTCAGACGATGATCGACAGAACGCTGAAAAATGCTTGTCGACGTTTAAACAGAAAAATACCGAGACTACCAAGCAACATTCCGCCCCTCTTGTGGTGGCTGATCCACAAAGCAAGAGAGACCTTATCCGTGCTGCTCTGCTTGGCAAAAATCGGGATTGAACTATTCGTTCCGATAGGCCCAGATAATCGAGGCCGTTGCCGAAGAGGGTGAAAAACGACACAAACATCGAAGATTTGCTTGGCTTCGCAACAATGGTATTAACAGTACACGGCGCCTGGATTGTCGGCTTGCCAACATACCTCATAGTCTATCGACTACGAAGCTAGACGTGACGCCTTTGACATTACAAGCTTTCTCAAAAGCGCAATGTTCACATAAAAACATAACTATCCCGCCACGCTCAAATGCTGCGCGTTTGACCTGAGCAGAGCCATGATGACCGGACCAAGTGAAAATTCGCCGCGCTCCGCCCTTGAAGTTAAATCCCGCAAGTACCCACCAGCCGATTTGATGTGTCCGGAACGTTCCAGAATGCAGGCAATCACGACGGCTGCATTTTCCTGTCCCATTATTTCGCAGGCCTCCTGATAGGCACTTGGACTGACACCAAGCATCGATCGGACCACAACCGCGGCTGACATGAGGTCTCGCCAGTTTGCTATTGAGCCGGCCGGCCCATAATCGGTGATTTGAGGACATGCCTGCAGCACCATAGCCAATGAGAACGCTTTCAATGGCGTGCTCGTCTTTGGTCCGACTAGAGCTTCGGTTGCCCCCTGCTCTTTTCTAGAGCGAGGTTCAAATTCAGCGGTGGATTCGGTATTTGAATTCTGTATGTGATGCTCATTATGATCATCATTGCCGCTCATTTCATTGAAATTTGCGTGAATTTCCAACTGGTTGATGACTTCCTCGCGCAACAACTTCATCTCTTCGAGTAAGCTTTCAACGATTTGACGTGATGGAGAGTGTGGAAGGCGGCTCATAAGATCGACGTAAACGGTCTCCATATGAATCCAGTTGCCGGAAATGCCCTCTTCCATCGCTGCTGTAATTAGCTTCCGAACATCGCGACGACAGATGGTCAAAGCTTCTTTCGCGCGACGGAATAGACGGGCTTCTTCGGCCACCTGCTGGGCCAGCTGCGCGAGTTCTGCATGACGGGCCAACAACGGCTCCAGACTGAAGCCAAACGCCTCTTCGACCTTCCCTGCCCTATCCCGGTGCGCATATCGCTTTCCATTCGGGCTATCACGACGCTCAATCAGTCCTGCATCGATGAGCGCTGCGAGCGCACGGCGAAGCGTTGCGCCGGATATACCGTGGGCACGAACGGTAAGTTGTGCATTGGATGGGAAAACGATCAAACCTGCCTTATCGGACAGCTCGCCATCCGGATAGAAGCTCAGCAATGCGTTCAATACGGATAGCGCGCGATCTTGAATGCCAAGCATCGTTCGCGCTTCGCATACGTCACGGAACACTTTCCATTTGTCCACTGCCTGCCCTGTCCTCACTTCGGGCTTGGCAAACTGGCGCTTCACGAGCGCAAGCTTCGCTGGCCGCCGCCCAAAGGGCGTCGTCACATTTCCAAGCTGCATTGTCTTTCACCTTCCTTTAGGCAAAAGAAATCCACTCACCATAACGGTGCCAAAGACTCTTGACAGTGATTCATGGAAATGCGATTCTCAGGTTCCTACATCCGAGAAGGGCTTCCACGACGGCAACGTTTTGGGAGCTTTTTTCTTTTTGTGGTCTCTCCATATTGACCCGTTAGTCTTAAGCGGACTAGCGCCATTCAGGCCTTAAACCGCTCGTTGAACTTTTGAAGCAGTTCCGGCATTCGGTCCGCCAACCATTCGGCGAATGGCGCCTCCTGCTTCGGGATCGTCATCACGACACCCGACGGCGTATACTTCATGCGTCCGTAGTTGCGATCGTTAAATGTAAAGTCCCTTGTTTCAATAGGCTCCACGCTATCAGACGCCTTCGCCATAGAAGCGACCATTGCGAAACGCGCAGTGCTATCTGCTGCGATAAATTTTTCCGTGCTTATCAGATTGTGGATTGCTTCAAGTCGGCTGTGATCTTTCAAAGCTTCGGCAAGTGCTGTCCATTTAGGACGCCCGACAGATTTTGCACGACCGATCGCATAGATGATGTCTGCAGGAACCGTTGAGCTAACCTTGAAGAGATGCGAGACAGCTGCCTCACTCAGCCCCAATACCGGACATATGGCTCGATGCGAAAACCCAACGTTTTTAAGGTTGACTGCCCACATAGCTTGCTCAATCCAGGTCAGTCCCTCGCGCACACCATTCTCAAGCGATTGCTCTTCGATTAACTGACGATCTGTAAGCTCTCGTATGAACGCCTTGATTTTGGGTGGCTCGTTTTGGGAGGATTCTTCCATCAATGACTTTACGGCCGCTAGCCTTCTGTATCCATAAGCCAGTTGATAGTGACCCGGCTTCGATGGATGGGGTCGTACCAAAACTGGTATCTTCTGTCCTTCGGAAGCAATGGATGCTTTCAACAATTCCAGTTCTTTGTTGGCTTCCTCGTCATTGTCAAACCGATCTTTAAACGGCGACCGCTCTATCTTATTCGGATCAAGAGTGACAATACTCTCTTCGCTCAGTTGCGATAGCGCGCGACCTACATTCGAAATGACAGGTGATGAATGACGCCGAGAAAAAGAATTTAAATCACTATGCTCGATCGGATCGTCGATATCAGCTTTGCCTTCGGCATCTGCCATTCTTTTGAGAATGTTCTTTTTCATTAGGATCGCTCCCAAACCTTATGTATCAGGGCAAGGATTTCAAAATTCACGCGGTCCGCGCTTTCTAGGGGCACGCTTGAGTGCTTCACGGCCTACTTCGCCCGGCTCCAACTCGTAAAGGGTCTTCTTAGCCACTGCCGCACCAGCTATAGCAGTCGATTCAAGTGCTTCCGCGACCAAGACGTCATTGCCAAATAGACGACGCATTACACCGGACATGTATTTCTGTGGACCATCGTTTGGATTAACTCTGGTCAATAAGAACTTAAAATGATCATGTTCAAACTGCGCTCCAAATTGGGCTAACGCTTCGGACAAATCAGAGATCATTATGAGAAACTGATTACAGGAGGCCACATCCAGCATCGCTGGATGGACAGTTACACAATTAAAGACGTTGCCGCATAGAGTGCAGCAAGAGTCGTATAGCCGAGCGACGGCGGGGTATCTAGAATGACGAGATCGTAATCATCTTGGATCGAGAAAATCGCTCTGCCTAACCTTTCAAAGAACAGACCAAGTTCATCCCTATTCCGAGACGTCAGATATGATGGCGTATCGAATTCGAAATCCATAAGTTCAAGATTGCCCGGCACCAGATCCACGCCGGCGAAATACGTGGAACGAATAACTTCCGAAAGCGGACGGCGTTCATCGTCGTAACGCAATGCAGCATATGCAGTTTCATTTTCTCCAAGATCAAACTCGGGCTGGATCCCGAACATCGACGTCATGGACGCCTGTGGATCTAGATCGATGCAAAGCACTCGATAACCTTGGAGGCCCAGGAAGTGAGCCAGATGGACAGAGGTTGTCGTCTTGGAGCTACCGCCTTTGAAGTTTGATGTTGCAAGGATCTGCAATCTTTCGCCCGCTCGACGACGTGGCAGCAATTCCAGAGCTCCGTCAGGTCTTAAATCTGCTAGAAAGGATCTTAGCTGGTTCACCTGATCCAATGTGTATGTGCGACGATTGTTTTCCGCTCGTTCCGGCTGTGGCCCCTTCCCTTCTATGGTAAGCTGCCGGAGTGTGCTTTCAGGGACATTCAGTAGACGAACGAGATCAAGTGTGGAGAAAGTACGCGTAAATGTCTTACGTGCTTGCGGTGGATAAAACGCTTCCCGCATATCCCGCAGTTCCACTGAAAGCTTCGAGGTGTAACCTTCGATCTTTGAAGCGGTATCTCTGACGCTGATAGGAGTGGGTTGAAGCATTCTTTCCTCTTGACGGTTATGAACCCGAAAAGCATTCATTACCGTCAAGATACCCATATCTATCGATTCTACAACAGATTTTTCGTTAATGAAAAGTTAATGCATAAACGAGACGAACTTTACAGTTGTAAAGTTTCTCAAGCACCTTACTTCTTCCGAGCTTTACAACTGTAAAGTCGCAGAGATGACCACTCTATCCCTCTGTCGATTGCTGGCGCCGCAGTCGCCGGCTACGCCTAAAGAAACCGTGATTAGAATCGGCATCCTTAGATGGAACACCATGTGTCATGTCTCCTGTCTTTCTAAAGGATCTTTGGATGGAAATCATTCTCATAATGGCCGCCACCAACCAATGTCAGCGCATAATTTTTTACTGAACTATGGTTTCGCCAACAATCTATGCGAGCTTAATGATGGTGCTGGACCGAAGGATGGTTGCCCTATTAGCAACCTAGGGAACCCTGTCGGGTGGGTTAATTGGCCCATGCAAAGCCATTGGTTTGCAAATTCGCTTCCGTTCTTAATGAACCTATAACGCCTTAAGATCCTCAGATAGCGGAGGGTTAATCCATCGGCTGTGCTCCGACGAATAGTCGAGAACAACAAGCGACCGATCAGTTGTCGCTTTTGTAATGAAAGCCGGCGGCTGTTGGGAGCTTTTCAGATTGGACAATCTAAGAAAATCCATCAATAGACGCCGGTTGTGGAGCGCAGTAGTTAGAGACGGCAGCAATCACGCTGATCTACCGGAAGGGTTCTCTGGTTGGTCAGGACTGGATATCTGGACCAATGCCTCTGATTCCAGTCGAGCTACGTTGTGGCTGCAATCGAGAGAAAAGGTTGGCTAATTCGCTGCGTTATTCAAGCGTCTCTAAGACAACGTAACTCATTTATTTAGCCATTCGCGACTGACTCGCTCAAGGTAGAAGCGACTTCGAGTCGCTCCTTGTCGCGCGACTGAATCTCAGTGTAGATCAAACGCCGACCACATCTTGGCGATGTCGTATCGATTACTGAGCGCTTCGCTCAGTATTATGTTGCAGGATCGACCGCTCATGTCAGACGATTGCAACCGACACGGCAACAGGTCCTTTGCGGTTGAACCGAACTTGGAAGCGGACGTTTGTCCCGATCGAAACGTCCTCGAACTCGCCGCGGGCGATCGATGACTTGTGCGATAATATTTCCTTCGGGTATGAGCCAATCCGGATGAAGAACATATGCCCGGAGATTGATTGGACATAGCCGGCCTGCTCTGAGATGCGCCTCGTGAAATGATTCTCTCGATTGGCAACAGGCCGAAATGTGGGCGGAGACTTCTCATCAATTTCATCAAATAGGCTGGCGGCTTTGGCCGCTTCGCCTCTTACAAACAGGAACTGAGCGAGATCGAAACGCGCCTCATAATTAGCATCTCCGGTCGAATAGGCTCGCCGCAGATGACTCTCGATGAGGTCATCATCACCGGCATTCTCCACGACATGATGACGGGCGATCTCGGAATGCACCGCCTTGTCGTCGGGGCTATTGGTCAACGCCTCGTTCAGCACCTTAAGCGCTTCGCCAGCGCGGTCCCGAGAGCGATAAATGCGCGCCACCCTTATCGCCGCGCCAGAGCCCTTCGGGTTCAGGCGAAGGGCCTTTTCCAATGCGCGTAACGCTCGATCTTCTTGATCCATTTCCTCGCGATAACGCGCCTCGATCTGGATTATGTCCGGATCGTCGGGGAATTGCTGTAAAGCCAGCCTGATCCGGCTTTCAGCATCGCGTGTTTTCTCCGCAAAAAACATCGCGTCGTGCTCCTGAGCGTCGTCGCTCAGCTCTCGGTTGAGTTCGACAATCTCGTCGACAAGCATTTTGCATTGGCTCGAGGCCGCAAATCGACTACTGGTCGACAGCGAGTTGAGCCGTTCACGGGCTCTCCGGCGCAGCTGGTCTTTAAGCAACGGTGAGTCGACTTTGGTCGCCCGAATTCGATCAATTTCGGCTTGGGTGTGGATGACGGCTGTGTTTTTCTCATCAATGGCATGGGCCTCATTCGCCCGGCGCTCCGCTTCATCCAGGGAGCCTCGAGGATGGTGAAGTTCGAACAGCGCCCATTGTTGGTAAAGAAATGCCTGGTTTGGGGCGACTGATATTGCAGCTTCATAGATACGCCGGCCTGGTGAAGGTTCAGCGAAAGTATCGGCAAGTGCGCGACCTTTTGTAATCTGCTCAAGTGCCTTGGAGTCCGACGAGTACCCAAAATCAAGACCCGAAATTAGGCGGCAGAACTGATCGGCTTTCTCATCATCGCTTGGGCAAGCCTGCCTGAAGACAAGTTGCGCCACCCGAGGGTGGCGGGTAAGATAGCTGTAGTCACGGGAATACTTGTCTACTTCAGCGCGAACGATGTTTTGCAGCGGTGCAAAAAACTTCTCTTGATAGTCCGAAAAACTGATGCCGGAGATGCGTGAGATTGTGCCTGCACGGGCGCTGACTTTGTATTGGTGCATAGTCGCGATGTCGAGATAAAGCTGTCTTGCTTGCTCAGGGCTAATGCGTTGGTGCTCAAGACGAAGAACGTCTTCGAAAGGCCTGCCTTGCGTTAGCTGATGCAGAGCAACAAGCAACTGCCGTTCAGCCACGTTCTCAAATCGCCGAATGCGCTCATCCCTTGTCTCATTGCTGAGCAGACCTAGGCATTTATGCTTCTCAAGAAGGTCAAGGAGGCCATCGATCTCCTTTCGGGAAAGATACCGTACTTTCAGTTCGGGACCAGGAAACTCGCTCTCCAGCGGATCGCAATAGGTATTCCAGTCTGAGTCTCTCTCTGCTCCCACCACCACAAGCGGCAGTTTTGCAGCACGGGCGTGCCGAAGTAGGGCGAGCAATTCATGCACATGAAGCCCTACATCGTCGACGAATAGGTAGATTGTTTTTCCCGTCAACTCATACAACTCGGAGAACACCTCTGGCCGGAGTGCGCCGTCTGGCCTGAACCAGACGACTAGCATATTCGACGCGGTTGCAGCCTCCCAGGCGGATCGTTTCAAAGCAATCGTCTTGCCTGCGCCAGCAGGACCCTTGGCCATTAATAACACGGGTCCGCCAGGAGCATCGTTCTCAAGAACGGCTTTAAAAAGGATATCGTCTTCGACCTGACGGCGGACGTCCAACCGGTTGACGATAGCCCCCCAACCGGTATCATAGCCTGAATAGAACTGTTCAGCTGTTTGGGGTTCGAAGGGCATCTCGGCGTGGATGAACGTCAGATCGTCGCGGAGCGACTTGTTCGTTGCGTCTGATTCGAGACTATGCGTCTTAAACAGGCGCCGGATCGGGAAATCTGCGACATCGGCCGAGTGTGAAAGACGCCGGAAAAGTGGAGGTATGGCCTCGTCGAGAGTTGCCATGAACTCTCCGAAATAGCCCTTGATCAGCTCCACGTTTTTCGTAGCCCAGAACGCGACATCTTCGGCTTCCGCGTTCGGCGTCACCATGTACCAGCGTGGTCGTCGACCTGGACCAAGATTGTAGATTAGATCCCGGATATGGGAGTCATCAAGGCGATAGCCTACGAAGATGAAGGTGTGTTCGAAAGCCATATCTTGAAGGCGCAGAAACAGCCGTGAACGGTTTTTTGAGTAGGTCGAGTAAACCTCGCGCGAAAGCACCGGTGGAATATCAGCATCGTGGATGTGATTCAGGCAGCCATGAAGTTTTAGATAAGGCACTGGATTTGCAAATTCCCGAAGCCTTTCATCGATGGGCTCATCGTCTTTGACGAGCGGAACAATCTGCTGGATCTTCGTCGTGACCTCACCTTGTTGGCGCAATTCCTCTTCAACCTCGGCCGGCATGCCGTGGTCGGGATCGATCTCGCGTTGCTGCGGCCGCCATAAATGATGGGCAACGAATTTCAGCAACAGGGCTTCGGGCGCGGGGAAGGGCAGGGGCCTGCCGGTTGCAGCCATCGACCAGGCTTCGAGATAGGCCAAATCCGAAGTCAGCGCGCGCAGCGTGTTTTCGCCCATGCCTTCATTGACCAGATGGCGCAGCGTCTCGACATCCTCATCGGTCAATATCCCGGCCAACATGTCGCGGCGGTTCATTGGCAGGACGGCGGCGATCGTATCGAGCTGTTCTGCCCGGGTCTGGACATTCGAAGACACGGGGTTCGGTCTGGTCATTGTACGATGCTTCTCGATTTAAAAACTTGCGGAAAACCCGGAAAATCCGTATATTACGGAAAACGGAGGTTGATCATGACATCCACTGTAACAGCTGCAGCCATTTCCAAGAATTTTGGCGCTTACCAGGACGCTGCCGTGCGCGATCCGGTTATTATTACCAAGAACGGTCGCCCGCGCACTGTTCTGCTCGCTTACGAGGATTATCTGCGTTTCATGCGACGGGAGCGTCGCGTCGAATTGACCGGTACGCTGACCGAAGATGATCTCGCGGCTGTTGAAGCCGCCTCGATGGAAGCAGGCCTTGAGCATCTCGATCGTGAACTGAACGAAAAATAGCATGATTCCGGGTGAGCCCAAGGTCGGCTGGATTTTCAGATACTCGTATTTGTGGCACT
>NZ_PYSY02000008.1 GCF_003049685.1 Brucella pituitosa
CAGCCGCAATCGCCGCGCCTGCAATCAACAAGGATTACATCAAGTCGCTGGCATCGCCGGGTAAGACCGTGCTTGTCATTGAGTATTATGACGGAGACGGAAAAGTTACGGCTCGGAAGGGTTTGCATCCGCTATAAGGCAACTTCACCGACCGAATTTCGGGTTGATGATAAGACCCTTCTGAATCTGTACGGGCTAGAAGCCTGCAGGCGAAATGGTGAACCGCAAGGATGATTTTGCTGGTTCTTGCTCTGACTACGCCAAGCAGCAGTTGCAGATCATGTTGCAGTCGCCGAAGGTTCTCTTTTGTCGGGCATTTGTAAGTGAAGAGCGCCCAAACAAAATGTGACGTGCTACGGCTATTACAATTACCCGGAAGCCTGGACACCGTTGATATGCTCGAAGAGCAAATGCTCTCTCTCGGCGCGCTCCGCATTGCGAAATCGAAAGAGCTGTCCCGATCTGAAGATCGAGAAGACGGCTCTTATGGGATGGCCGATCCGCGGCCCAATGAAGTCAGCCTTAATGTCGCTATGTGTGGTCCTTTTCTCGCCAACGGCTTTGCCGCGCCGGAGGATATTTCGACCTCCAGCCGGGCGTTACTTTGGAATCTGGGATACGTGGGTCTCTGAAGGTCAGCGCTATCGTCTCTATGGTGTTCAGTCATGCCTTGAACTGCTTTCACTGATACGACCGGAAGAAGAAGGACTGCGGCGAGGCTTCGCTTGCCGTATTCGCGGCTTATATCAAAGAACCAAACCGGTATTCGTAGCGCAAACTGCCGATACTATGTCGACAATCGGCGGAAATCGCCTCGATTTATCGACGGTGTTGATTACGAGCGGCTATGCCTTTGCCGCGCTGAAGGCTGACGGGCTTCCTACTATCCAGCATACGCAGTGGCCGAACAGGAAGCTCGAAGCGCAGGCCTCTGGCAATTCGAAGACGTTCAGCATCCTGCCATCCTGTTGAGCAAATCGGCAAACGAACGGACGAGGAATGCCCAACAATGAAATATCTGATCGTAGCAATGTCATTTGCCGTCGCATCGACACCAGCATTCGCAGCTGATGCTATTAAACGCGCGCCAGCTGCCAGCGTATCGGTTCAACCTAGCCAGCCGGTACCGCTTCCAATCTTCGTGTCGCGGTTATTGATGGTCGGACCCTCTGGTTTCCACTTATGCCCAACGAGTTCGGCTCGCGGACATTGACGCGTGCGAATTGCCTCAATGGGCGCTTGATCCGAAAACACGTCACGAAAGCGCCGCCCCTGACCCCTGTGGCTTTGCAAAATGGCTCAGCGATCCGTCCGCCGTCTCCCGTCGATGCTATGATGCTGAAGGCATAGCAGATGCACATGGGACGCGACCTATCTCGAAATGTTCTGTGGATTCATCCCACCAGCCACCCTCATAGGCTATCAGCGTACCGCCATGTCGGCGCGATATGGCATGTGGGCGACCTATGTTCTGGATATGAATGAGTGGCGGCGCAAGGCCGTCGACAAAACGCTCGATCGTCAGCCTATCGCGGATTTCAACCTACTCGTAGAGCGCAAAAGCGAAATCTCTCCCCCGTTTGCCAACGCGCGCAGAAAACCAAGAAGGACAGACCGATAGTTGTCGGAAATCGCTCATATTGCGCTCAATTTCGCGCGCGATCCTATGGCCTGCTTGTTGCTGGCCATCCTGCTATCGTTTTTGCTTATCATCCCGTCATCGAAAATCTGGTGGGTTTACGGCATATTGACCGCTCTGTTCCTCACCGTATCGCTGTATTGCAAGGACAACGGCAAATGTCGTTCGATGTGTTCTTGATTAGCGTCCTTGTCTCTCCAGCGATGTTCAAATCATCACTTGGTCTATCGCGTTGGAATTTGCTGGTTTTCGGCATTCACACTTATCGCCCTTTGCAGCGAAGCGGCTCGATGTTGTCACATGTCTCTTACACGCCCGAGACGTCTTGCCTACCGGGTTGTTTTCACAAGCTACAATATGAGGATGACCTGAAATGAAGCAGTTTCTGTTTGCAATCGCCGGCCCACTATCGCCGTGATGCCATCCGCTGCAATAGCGCAGGACACGGGAGGGATGCCATCTGGGGCTGTCAGGTCCTTTGTGCGCAGCATCATCAAACCCTTCGTGGCATGGTGTCCCTTATTGCGTCCCGCCAATGACCGTTGATCAAGGCCATGGCAAAACGGGCTCATGGCCCATTTGCCATGAAGCTAAGTCTGGCAAACCCGGATATCAGCCTTACGAGGATTGCCCATCTGGATTCAAGGAAGCCAGCAATATGAGTGATCGCGGCGCAATGCTGTCCAACCGCTGCGAAAAGACAATCAACACCTGCACCAACAAGATCAGGGACCAGAACAAAGAGCTTCAGTACAAGGATGTTCAATATCGAGACATTGGCAACTCGGATCGCGGAAATAGTTGTCGAAAGGTCGTCTCCATTGCTCGTCCAATGCGAAAAGACCCTTACTTTTTCGACGTTCCCGATTATCAAGGTTTGAAGGGGCGCTATTGGTTCAACTTGAAATTTTAAGGAGCTCTAATGAATCAGAACGCACTTCTCGCACTGGCAGCAAGCGCCGGCATCGCTGTTGGCGCGGGCGGTACTTGGTTCGTAGTCTCCAACGCTTCGAGCAACGCAACAGCCATCGCAAAAGCCGATATCGTTGCAGCGATCAAGGCCGACCCTACACTTTGTCCCGTTCCCGATGAGCCAGCGGCGAGCGCCAAGCTCGATGTGCCAACTCAAGCTGAAGCATTGTTTGCCGTAAGGAAGCTGGAAGAAAAAAATCCGCTCTTATGGGACAGAAGAGAACTCGAAAACCTCTCTGTCTCGTTGGCGAATTGTTGGCCAGTCGACGGTGCGACCGGCATGGTCGAATGCGTAGCCAATGTCAAAAAAAACCCGTCGGCGCAAACTATCGCGAGAACGGTTGGATTTGCCAAGGATCAATCATCCGGCGAATGGATTGCGACAGACCGCAAATAGAAGAAGCCCGCTGGCGGGCTTCCAAAGCAATCATAATTTCTTATCGACGCTTTTCAAAACTGATGCCATTTCGCCCCGTGCGAGCGTAATCCGCCCGGAGATAAGAGAAGCGGCGAGATAGACCAGTTTTCCGATGGCGTCATCCACATCTTGCGGCTCATAATCTACGATCCGGCGCGGATCTTCCGCTAGCGATGACATATCCAGCAGTCGTTTTGTCGGGCCATTGTCGCCTAGGTCAACGACATTGGTTTCATCCCGCCAATCCAATGTATCTGCAATAGCATCCATAATGGCCTCCGAAATTCATTTTCAGAAGATGGGTGATGCTCGTAAGTGCAATCCTCGAAACTGATGCCTAGTTGATAGCAGCACGATACACGATCATTAGTAGATCAATGCTTCTTACTGCCCGATGCACAGTTTCTCGTCTCCATACACCAATTTTCTGACGAAACAGTCATCCCAAAATCCAAGTGATAAAAATGTTGATTAAGGCATCCCACACGATAGGATGAGAAACACTGCGAAACGAAACGAAATCTGAGCCGCTAAGATATTGACAAAGAACGGAAAGTTTTTTCTCCCGCCACCGAAGGATGGGAGCGACTTCAAAGAATTGTTCAAGCTCATTGTCGCCGCCGGTGCTGGTCGCCCGCTAGGATCCGACGGTCATACGGCAGGTCCATGGACGCCAGAGCTTCTGGCGGAGGCCATAACGCATGTAGATCCTAAGCGGATTGGTGTCGATCTTCGAACGGTTCAGCTCTGGTTTCAGGAGAATGAAAAAGGCATAAGCACGACCAACATCGGGTTGCTGGCAAGAGTTTTAAGTTGTGGTGATACGGTTGCTACAAGCGAATGGAGTATGGAACTCAGCGCTGCACACTCGGCTTGTCGCTAAAAGACGTGAGCAGAAGAAGACTGAAACAGCCGAACCGTCGGAGCCAGCCCGAGTTGAACCCCGAATTGCAACATCGGACTCTGCAAACGATAACGATGGTAAGCGATGGAATCTGACTAGATGGTCAGAAAAGCTTTTCGGTGAGGGGTCTCCACTGAATCTGTCTGCCTCGGTTTTTGCTGGAATGTCGCTCTCGGGTTCCTTTCGTACATCATTGGCATTCACAACGTAACATTCACCCGATCAGATGGCGTGATCAAGCAGGTCGGATCCTTTGGGCGGCGAACTGGACCCTCGTGTTCATGGTGTTTCTTCCGGTCTTCCTGGCCTTCGTTTCCGAACTGGTGCATTCGTGGAAGCAGGAGGAACGTCGTCGGCATTTCGATGGCACACCCGAGTACAGCGACCGGGCATGGCGTGATATTATCGACGCCTCATCGGGTTCGTTTTGGGCGGTCTTCCTAATCTGTTTGCTTTTTGCTGGTGTGTTCCAGTGGATCGGCGTTTGTCTGGTCCCTCTCATAAGTGGAGGAGGAAATTACGCAACCGATTGGGGCACAATCGCGATAGTCCGGCCCGAAATCGTGACGATACCTGCGATCGGTTTTACGGCATTTGCCTATCTTTATATGAGTTTTTCATTTTATCTCTTCTTCGCCGGCCTCATACTGCTTTACTCGGTCATCAATGACCTTCGAAAGTTACGCGAAGGACCAACAGCGCAGACGAACGCAGGTACGGGCTTTAGAAGCGAGACCGCTATCTGGGTTATGCAGGGTTTTCGCTGCACGGTTTTAGGCATTTTGATCGCTACCGTGATGAAGCTACAAAGCTCGTATTTAGCCTCTAACGGCGCGAGCATTGTAGCCTGGGTGATCAACGACCTTTCATCTATCTTGTACGATCAAGCGACGGCGCACAGCCGTATCAGCTATCGAATGCCCACACACTACAGCAGTCTGCTAATCGCAATATCGACCTGTTTTGTTTTCCTTTATGGAGTGACCCGCACTGGAGCAGGAAATCATTTTAAAGTCACCTTGTGGAAAATGACCGCCGTTGTGATGCTTCTATTTGCAAGCTATCTGTCAATCGACACGTTTTCTGGCTTTACAGTCTTGATGTTTGTCGGGCTCCTAATCGCTATTTATGGCTTATTTGATCCGGCCCTTGGGTCCCGGCGCGCGAGTGTGAGGTGAGTAATCAAAGTGTTTCATAGTTGGCTTGATCAATGGGATGAGAAACGGGCACGACGCGGAGAAGATGCTAAAAAAGTAACAGCCGTCATTCTCGATGCAGAACGTGCGTTTCCGGGGCGCCCCAAAGGTTTCCACTATCGATGAATTCTGCCAGCTCGGGGTGCAGGCAGCTGCCACGCCATCGTACTTCAGAGCGCCACTCGGTAGCGATAGAGATTTTGAGCGGGCAGGGGACTACCTCAAATTTCCATCTGAAATTTCGACAGACGTTGAGGAAAACAACCAGGTCTGGGCTAAGATCACGGATAGCGGGTCACGGGACAAGGCACTGGTGATATTTCATCATTGGAACGCACGTTCCCGTAATAGTCAGATCGCACGATATTTCTCGAAAAGAGGCATTACGGTTGTCGAGATCGCAATGCCTTATCATTTTGAACGAAGCCGTCCGGGGTCCGACTACGCTGATTATATGCTTAGCGCAAATCTCGGCCGAACGATCAATCGCTACGGCAGGCCGTGTGGGATGGACAAAAGCTCATTCGCTGGCTCAAAAGCCAAGGCTATCGAGAAATTTCCGTACTTGGAATGAGCCTCGGTTCATGGGTTGCAGGACTGGTCGCGGCTCATGATACCAATGTTAAGAAAGCTTCGCTGTTTCTCACAGCCGGAAGTCTGGCCGAGATGGTCTGGACCGGGCGCGCAACGCGCGCCATACGCGAGAGCTTTGAGCCCACGATAGACCTTTCTCATCTACACAGGGCTTGGGCACCGCTCGATCTGGGAAATTACGCCTACAGTCTCGCCCGTCCAGATTTGGATATACAGATTGTTTTGGCAAAAAGAGACAAGGTTGTATTGCCAGAATTGTCAATTGCTCTGTTGGAAAGTCTGAATAATGCTGGCGTAAATCCGAATGTTCAGCAATTAAACTGTGGTCACTATTCACTTGCCATTCCGCCGTACATTTTTAGGGCTGGAGCCAATTTGAAGCGATTTGTTGCTTCAACATCGTTGCGAGAGAATGTTCCATAATTATACTTATCTGATTCATTTGTATAACAGGGGTGGGTTCTAGTTTGAAGTGCGACTTGCAAATGATAACAATGAGTTATCCAATGCAAGGAACCTGTCATGGAACGCACCTACGCGCATATTGATCTGGATGAACGCCGCAGAATAGCGCGCTGGCGCACCGCAAAGCTCTCCGTTGACGTTATTGCTGAGAAGCTTGGAAGGCACCGCTCGACCATTTTTCGTGAACTCAAGCGCAATCAGTTTCACGATGATGAGATCAAGGATTTAAACGGCTATTACTGCACGATTGCCGAGCAGAAATCCCGCGAGCGGCGTTCAAAGCAACGTAAGCTGATCCGGTATGATGAGCTACGGCAGTCCGTGATCGATCACATCAGCGATGGATGGTCGCCGCAACAGATTGCAGGGAGAATGCGATTGGAACGCCATCCAATCTCTGTCAGTCATGAAACGATCTATCAGTTTGTGTATTCGACCGACGGTCGAAAAGAAGAGCTTTGAAATATCTGCCGGAACGTCGTGCCAAACGACGCCCACGTCATGCCCGGCGTCATCATGGACGCCGCTTTCCACCAGAACTGAGCATCCTTTATCGTCCAGACATGGTTGCCAGACGCAAGCAGTTCGGACACTGGGAATGCGACCTTATCCAGTTTCGCAAGAGGTTCGGCAAGGCCAATGTGACGTCTCTAGTCGAGCGGGTGAGCCGCTTTACGGTTTTGTTGCGCAACAATGATCGTCAGTCACGACCAGTGATGGATGGGGTGATTAGGGTACTCCAACCCCCTGCCCCAAATAGCCCGTCGCTCCATCACGTTTGATCGTGGCACTGAGTTCACAGAATGGGCTTATCTGCAGAATGGGATCGGGTCGCAAACATGGTTCTGTGATCCGCAGTCACCCTGGCAGAAAGGCACCGTTGAAAACACCAACAGACGCACAAGACGATGGCTTCCCCGAGATCTTGATCCGCTCACCCTCAGTGATCGAGACCTCGCCTTCATCTGTCATCGCCTCAACAATACGCCGCGCAAATGTTTGGGTTACAAAACACCTGCAGAAGTCTTTCGGCAAAAATTAATCGCAAACAGACATCGTTTTGCGTAAACTCAAACCGCAAAAAGTCGCGCTTCAGCCTGACCTCACAACCTTATTCGCCGCACCCGACATTGCAAATGGTCAGGTTATGACTCGATGCCGTGCCCGTCACCGCCACTAGGAATTCCTCGGGTTCCTTAAACATATTGAGGCGAATATTCTGCCTGTCCTCGACGCCCATCTGGTGGTCGATAATTATGTAGCTCACAAACATCCGAAAGTCCGTGCATAGCTCGCGGCTCGTCCGCGCTTCCATGTCCACTACACACCAACTTATGCGTCATGGCTCAACCAGGTCGAGCGGCAGTTTGACCCTATCACGCAACGGCAGATACGCCTTGGTTCTTTCGTCAGCGCCAGGGACCTGATTGGGAAAATAAGCGCCTTCGTTGAAGCCTATAATGCCAAGGCAAAACCCTTTGTCTGGACAGCCACAAGCCAGTCCATCCTCGCGAAGATCGAACGATTATGTAAAGCTATTTGCCGGACAGGACACTAGGCCGTGTGGACGAATTGACTCAGGTATAAGTTTTCCGGTTCCAGATTTTCTTTCAACATGATTCACACATTGCCGACGTAATTTGGAGGTCGGCAATGTGCACGAAGATTACAGAGAGTGACTATGAACTGGCACTGGAGGTCTTTCGTGCTTGTCTACCAGCCGTTGGCGCGAAAGCAAAAAATGACCGCCTATTTCTTGAGGCATTGCATTATTTCACCCTTCATAACATCTCATGGCGGGCTTTGCCTGAGCGATTTGGTAACTGGAACAGCATATGGAAGCGTTTTGACCGCTTGGGTAAAGCGGGTGTGTTCGAAGACTATTTTTCCATTTTGGCTGGGCTTGATGAAAGCGCTCATCTGATTGCTATGTTCGACAGCACCGTCATTCGCGCCCATATATCTGCAGCAGGTGCTAAAGGGGGCAGGAAGGTCAAGCGCTCGGTCGTTCTCGTGGAGGGTTCGGAACCAACATCCATCTGAAAACCGACCGAAATGGTCAGCCCCTTGGGTTTGAACTAACCGGAGGCGAAGCTTCCGATAGTAAACAGTTTGAAAGCCTCATGGAAACTGGCCCTCAAGTCAGGCACCGCGCTATTATTGCTGACAAAGGCTATGATAGCGACGTTAATAGAGAGACTGCGCGAAAGGCTGGCGCAATTCCTGTGATCCCTTACAGATCAAACAGAAGAAATATTCCGAAACATTTTGCCACGGCGCTTTATCGAGGTCGCGCACGTATTGAACAAATGATGGGGAAGCTCAAACGGTTCAAACGTGTAGCACTACGTTGCGAGAAAACAGCAAGAAATTTCCGATCCATCGTCGCAATCGCTGCTGCTTTTATCTTAATCAATTCCGTCCACACGGCCTAGCATGTGATCATCGGCTCAAGTTTACAGCATTCACTCGTGTAACCCGTGCCTCGTGAGAAGAGCGCAGACGGTAACGATCTCCAGGATAAGTGAACCGGCTGCGTGTCACTGGTATACCATCGCGCCATGTCTGCCTATCTACAAGCAAACAAGGCTGACTGATATCAATCTGCAGATTTTCGCGAATGTCTTCATCCGCGCGTATAGCACGGATTGTATTGTCGACTGTCGTGACAATCGTGTTACGCAACAGCCAGAAATTCGGGGTAATCAGGGTGAAGTCCTGCTCGAGATAATCGGGCGCTTCAGCGCTATTCACATATCGCTCTTCGATTTGGATCGGTGTTCCATCTTCGAGGTGCAAAAGCTTGGAATAGAAGACGTCGTTTTCGGGCGAGCTCTGCAACATATTCCGCCGCGGGTTGTCCGCACTCAAAACCTCGTGCTGCAAAACACGGCTGCTATGCGCGCCGCCCGACAGGATCACTTCCTCTGAAGCGTCTGGCAAATTGAAAATCGCGCATTGCATCCGCGGGCCAACGACGAATGTTCCGCGTCCCTGAATGCGCAACAGAACCCCGTCAGCCTGCAATTCCCGCAATGCCCGGCGCACTGTCAGGCGAGATGCACTGAAGGTTCCCGCAAGGTCATCTTCTGAAGGCACCTGAAAGTTTGCCGGCCATTCTGCTGTTTCGATCTTTTTGTCGATAGCGCTTTTTATTTGAGCATATAATGGTTGGTCTGAACTGTTCATATCTCACAACAAATGATGTTATTAATAGCGCATAATCACATTCATAGTCGGGCTGGGTCAAGTCCACTTGCGTGATTACACATGGCATGAATCACGGGTTTCACCCCTAATGATTGCTTGCTAATGTTCTGGCTACAAATTCAGCGTCTGCCGGAAGTTGGTCCAGCGCCGGAAAGCCGAAGACATTCAAGAACATCAGCGAAACCGCTAAAATATTTGGTTTGTCATCAATGGAATCCACCCTGAAATAGATTGGGATCAGTTTTTCCAAAACATCAACTTCAATTCTTTCGGCGTTTAACTCAGCACTTTTGATAGTCTCGCGGAAGGCACCCGTATTTTCAAAACGTGTCGCCCACGCATGCACCTTCAGCGTCTTTCGGACAATTCTCAGCGGGATTACGACCTCTTCCCGCCATTCTTGTATTTCGGCGTATAGAGCGCTGAGCGCTTTTTGCCGTGACATATCGGTCTGTTGTTACCGCGTGCAGAACCGCCAGATAAAACGGCACATCAATGGCATAATTGTCTTGCAAGCTCAGCAAGGCAGCCGGAATTCCGGGGCTTGGCATAGAGTTGAAGCATAAAGCTCCAAAGTGCTGAATGACGTTCTATATCGTCCACTCGCGTGATCCTCTGCCTTTAAGATCCAGGCTTCAGCCCATCCCAACGTTTAACCGTGCCTGTTTCAATACCGAACAGATCAAGAGCGCGGCCCACAGAATGGCAGACCATCTCGTTAATGCTTTCGGGATGCGAATAAAAGGCTGGAACAGGCGGCATGATGATTGCCCCCATTTCAGTGAGTGCTGTCATCGTTTTCAAATGCCCGAGATGCAGCGGCGTTTCCCGCACCATGAGAACCAGTCGGCGCCGTTCTTTCAAAACCACATCAGCGGCCCTGCTCATCAGTGTCGACGTCACACCCGACGCTATCTCCGACATGGTTTTAACCGAACACGGAGCAACCAGCATACCCATCGTCCTGAACGATCCCGATGCTATCGAAGCGCCGACATCCGCAGCCGAATGAACCACATCGGCGCGATGCGACAGCTCTGATTTTTGTATACCAAGCTCCTGATGGAGCGTGAGCAGCGCTGCGCGCGAAACAACGAGATGCGTTTCGACGCCCACTGATCGCGCCAGTTCCAGTGCCTTAAGCCCATAAGCTGCGCCCGAAGCGCCCGAAATTCCTATCACCAGGCGTTGAGCGCTCATCGGTTACGCTCCCTCGAACCAGTCGCTGGCCTTGACACTGTCGCCAAGTCGCAATCGCTTGCGTTCAAACTCCTGTTCCCGTCCCCATGGCTTGGTCGCATCCACAAGCAGCCTGCCCCAATGGTCCTTCTGTTCATCCCGATAAAATGATGGTGTATCCGGGATGATCAGCATGTCCTTGTCTGGGCGACAACGCGTTAGAATGGCCCATTGCACATCATCCATGTCGTAGATATTCACGTCGGTATCCACCACCGTGATCTGTTTTGACCATATGGGTTCGGCCCCGATAGCCCCCAGCATGACCTGACGCGCATGTCCCTCGAACTGCGGCTCGATCTGGATGATGGCGTGATTGACGAATGGCTGGCAGGTGACATTGATGATACCGGGAAGCGCAGCACTCAAGCGCTGATAAATATTCGCGGAAACCGATAGTTCGAGTGTGAGCACTTCTTCAGGTGAACCACATAATATCGAATGAAACATCGCGTCTTTGCGCACGGTGACGCCCAGTACTTCGAAAACCGCATTAGGTCCGACAGGAACGTAATACCCCATAAACTCGCCAAAAGGCCCTTCGGCGCGGCGTTCATTGGGAAGAAAGCGTCCTTCGATAACCACTTCGGTTTCTGCAGGAACTTCAAGATCGATATGGTTGCATTTGCGCATGGCAATCGGTCGTCCACGCAGGCGTGCCGCCACTTCCAATTCGTCGACATCATACGGCAGTGGCGCTGCTGCGGTTAGAAATGCATGCGAAGGTGTACCAATCAACATGGCCGCTTCGAGCGGTTTGCCCAGTTTTTCCGCCTTCTCATGATAGATCGTCAGATGATGGCGAGGTGCCAAGCGACAGCGCAGCTCGTTATCGCTGATAAACATCGAGCGATGATAGGACAAATTACCAACGCCGGTTTCCGGATCTTTGGCGATAAACATGGCGGAGGTGAAATAGGCGCGCCGTCCCGGTCAGAATAGGTAATCAGCGGCAGATCGGACAGCTTCACTTCTTCATATTCGGGAAGTTCGCTGTCATCGGCAAGTTTCAGCGGCTCTTTCATCTCTGACGCCAAGAGATGCGAGACGGCTCCACTGGGTGCAAAAATCCTTTGCGTCAATGCCGATCACTTCGGCAATTCTGTCGCGCGTGCTGTAAACATTGCTGACAACGGGAAACCGTGTGCCTTTTACGTTGGTAAACATCACCGGCTTCGCCCATTTTTTCTGCGCAAGCTGTGTGACGGCTGCAAGTTCATGCGCAGGGTCAATCTCTCGATCAACCACCAGCAGATCGCCGCGCTCTTCAAGCTTATTGATAAAATCTCTCATCTCAAACTCCATTCTAGGATTCAGCGGACAGTGCCCAAATTGGGTGTTAATGCGATACGGGTGGTACGCGCGTCGTGCGCGGAACGCAGCCGATAACGGTCTCCGGGATAGATAAAACGGCTACGCGTGACCGGAATCCCGTCGCGCCATGTCGAACGGTCCAGAAGCAGGCAAGGCTGGTTGGCATCGATCTGCAAAAGCTGGCGTATGTCGTCTTCAGCGCGAATGGCACGAATGGCATTATCAACTGTTGTGACCACCGTTTCGCGCCGAAACCATGCTTCGGGGCCTTGCGTTGAAAACGTCTGATCCAGATATCCCGGAGCTTCTGCGGCGTTGACATAGCGCTCTTCAAGCTGAATGGGCGTGCCATCTTCCAGATGAAGAAACCGGCTGTAATAAACCACGGCATCTGCGGACAATTGCAGAATGTTGCGCGCAGGATTGTCCTGCGCAAGGGTTGTGTGAACCAGAACCTGACAGGTGTGCGCGCCGCCAGAGTTGGCGATTTCATTGCTGATATTGGGAAGGTCGAACACGGCGCACTGAATGCGCGGCCCCAGCACAAATGTGCCCCGTCCCTGCACGCGGATTAACACGCCCGCTGTTTGCAGCTCGCGCAACGCACGGCGCACAGTCAATTGTGAAACATCAAACTCTGCGGCCAGATCACCTTCCGAAGGGATCTGGAAATTTGCCGGCCATTCTTCCGTTTCAACGCGGCGATCAATTTCGCTTTTGATTTTTTTATAGAGATGCTGGTCAGTGTTCACGATGCGCGCTCATAAAATTGGCCAATGTGATAGTAAACTTCAACCATTATGATATCATAATCAAGTGCGTAAATTTAGAAATGCTAGAAATGTGTCGGACAAAAATCGCCCTCATCAGCATAAGGACCGCTATTCTGCGGTTTTATCGCTGTTTTGACCCAATTTCGACGTCTTGTATTTTTTCTGTTGACTTTTAAAGTGATATCACTTTGCATAGATAAGAATATCTTTAGTGCATCGAAATGAATAATTCCGGGCCACGCGGCGGAAAAGGAAGCTATGCTTTCAGCACAAGGGCTCGCCAAGAGGAGGGGCAATGTCGACCCACGACCTGCAAAAACTTGCTATGTATATCAACGGTGAATGGGTAGAGCCGTCATCGGGCCAATATATCGAGACCATCGATCCATTTACGGCGAAGCCTTGGGCCTTGGTGCCTCGCGGCAATGCCGAAGACGCTGACAGAGCCATTCAAGCAGCGCATAATGCCTTTACCAAAGGCCCGTGGAGAAAGTTGCATCCCAGCGAGCGTGGCCGCATTATACAGCGCTTCGCCGATCTCATCGAACAGAATGCAGATGAGCTGGCTGAGATCGAAGTGTGCGATAATGGTCGCCTTCTCGCCGAAATGCGCCATCAAATTCGCTATATTCCGCGCTGGTATCACTATTATGCCGGGCTAGCGGACAAGATCGAAGGTGCGGTGCATCCCTGCGATAAAAAAGCCCTGAGCTTCTCGCGGCACGAGCCACTCGGCGTCTGCGTCGGCATCGTGCCGTGGAACGCACCCCTGTTTCTGTTTTCACTCAAGGCTGCCCCCGCCCTGGCAGCCGGTTGTACGCTGGTGATGAAACCGGCCGAGTATACCTCGGCTACGGCTATCAAATTGATGGAACTGGTTGAAAAGGCTGGCTTCCCCGCAGGTGTGATCAATGTCGTGACCGGCTATGGACCTGAAGTTGGTGAGCCGTTGGTGACGCACCCGCTCACACGCCACGTTGGCTTTACGGGATCGACCCGCACGGGTGCGCATCTATATGCGTTGGCGGCTAAAGACATCAAGCGGGTTAGCCTCGAACTGGGTGGCAAGTCGCCCAATATCATTTTTGAGGACGCCAATCTTGATAATGCCGTACGCGGCGTCGTCGGCGGTATCTTTGGCGCGGTAGGTCAAACCTGTATTGCCGGTTCGCGCTTGTTGTTGCAGCGAAAAATACACGATGAATTTCTGGAAAAACTGACGGCCTTCACCAAAACGGCGCGCATTGGCGACCCCAAACACCTGGATACCCGCATCGGCCCTATAGCCAACGCCATGCAGTATGAGAAAGTGCTGGGCTATATCGATATCGCGCGGCAGGAAGGTGCAGAACTCATCATCGGCGGCAAACGGCCCGATCTGGATGAATGTGCGGCAGGCTATTTCGTTGAGCCAACGATTTTTGCAGGTGTGAACAATGATATGCGCATTGCGCGTGAAGAGGTGTTTGGACCTGTTCTGGCAGCCATTCCATTTGATGATGCGGAAGAAGCCGTAGCCATCGCCAATGACAGCGAATTCGGGTTGGCTGCAGGTGTCTGGACCTCGGATATGCGTCGCGCCATACTCATGTCGGAAAGCCTGGAAGCGGGCAGTGTCTGGGTAAACACATATCGCGATGTGTCCTACACCACTCCGTTTGGCGGCTATAAAAAGAGCGGAATAGGCCGGGAAAACGGAATAGAAGGAATTAAAGAGTTCCTGCAAACCAAAGCCGTGTGGTTATCCACTGCAGAGGAGATAGCAAATCCGTTCGTGATCGGCTGACAAGGAACGCCAGAACAAAGCCTAAAAAAGCGAGCCATTTGAGGCCGGGTGGTTCGCAAAAAATTACGGCCAAAGGGGAACTAGAAAATGAGTATTAAAGAAACAGTGCGCTCTAAAAAGGCGATTACGCTTACTGTCGGAGCAACGATAAGCCTTCTCATGATCACAGGCTCTGTCAGTGCGCAAACCGCAGCGGACAGCCTGCCACAGAAATATCGCGAAGCCGGTGTAATCAAGCTGGTTACCGACGCGAAATATCCGCCCTTTCAGTCTATGAACGACGCTGGCGAAATGGTCGGTTTTGAAGTCGATCTCTGGAATGCCATCGCCGCCCGTCTCAACGTCAAAGTCGATGTTACATCGGTTTCGTTCGATTCTCTGATCCCCGGTGTTCAGTCGGGACGTTGGGATATTGCGATGGAAGGCATCACCGACAATGCCGAACGCCAGAAAGTCGTTAGTTTCGTTGATTACGGATACACCACATCATCGGCCTATGTCCTTGAGCAAAAAGGCGCTGATATCAGCGACCATTTAGGCCTTTGCGGGCTGAAAGGTTCCGCGCAAAGCGGCACCGAATGGGTGGACATGATCACGAAGGAAATCGGCGAAGCCTGCGTTGCGGCCGGCAAAGAAAAGCCAACCGTTTCAGAATTCGGCACATCCGAAGCAACATTGCTGTCGGTTTATTCCGGTCGGAGTGATTTCGTTTTGACCTCTGCGGCACTTGCCGGAGAAATTCAGAAGTCGGCACCACATCCGGTCAAAGTTATTCCTATGCAAATTTTGCCAAGAATGCCCAGTGGCATCGCATTCCGTAAAAATGAAACAGATCTCGGCGAGGCTCTGCTGGCAGCTCTGAAGGAAGTCAAGGCCAGCGGCGACTACGACAAAATCTACGCAAAATGGACTGTCTCGCCAATGGCGATGGAACACGAGCCAGGTATAAATCTGGCCACGATCCCAACTTCAAAATAGCAATCTCGGTCGGTGATATAACTCGGGATTGAGTTCATCGGCCGCATCAATGCGAATATGATTGAGAGACAGCTACTATGTCGGATGATTCAATTCTCGCCGCCTCGCCTTCTCCTGACCGGCCCATGCTGACATATATTTCGGCCAGCGCTTGGAAGACGCGGATAACTGCAACGCTGCTTATCATCTTCATACTTTATTGCGCCCAGATGATTGCGGCTAATCCTAATTTTGGATGGAGTGTAGTTGGAGAATATCTGTTCGATAGTCGCGTCCTGTGGGGGCTGTCTCTCACGCTATGGCTGACTGTGGTCACCATGGTTATTGGGGTTGTTCTGGGAACGATTTTAGCCATCATGGCGATGTCCAATAATTTCGTTATTTCGAAAGTAGCCAAAGCCTATATCTGGTTCTTTCGTGGAACCCCCGTCCTGGTTCAATTGATCTTCTGGTACAACCTCGGTGCCCTGTTTCCCGAAATATCGATCGGGCTGCCTTTCACATCATGGTGGATTTCGGTTCCCACCAATTCATTGATATCGCCGGTAACGGCTGCTGTCCTTGGTCTGGGATTGAACGAAGGCGCATATATGTCCGAAATCATTCGGAGCGGCCTGATGTCGGTGGAACCCGGTCAAAAACAAGCGGCGAAATCACTTGGCATGACCAACGGCAAGGCTTTGTGGCGCATTATATTGCCGCAGGCGATGCCAGTGATCATCCCTCCGACCGGCAATCAGACGATTGGGATGCTGAAAACATCCTCTCTGGTGAGTGTGATATCATTGGCTGACCTGCTTTATTCGGCGCAAACTATCTACTCCCGCAACTTTCAGACCATCCCTTTGTTGATCGTGGCGTGCATCTGGTATCTGGCGGCAACGACCATTCTGAGTACTGTACAGGTTCGCATCGAGCGGCATTTTAGTCGCTCCAATCAGCAGACAAATACATCCTCAACTCGCCTTCCCCGTCGTCTGTTTCGTCAGAAAGCTTGATAAAATGTCCGATTCGATGATTGTCTTTGACCGGGTGTCGAAAAATTACGGCAGCATGACTGTCCTCAATAACATCAACCTTGAAGTGGCCGCCGGTGAGGTGGTTAGTCTGATTGGCCCATCGGGATCGGGAAAATCAACGTTGCTGCGCTGCGTGAACCATTTGGAACGCATTGAGCAAGGCAGCATCAAGGTGGACGGTGAGTTGATCGGTTACCGACGCGAAGGCAATTTTGCGCACGAACTTCCAGAAAAGATGATCGCACGCCAACGCGCCCGGATCGGCATGGTGTTCCAGAACTTCAACCTCTTTGGACATAAAACAGCACTCGAAAACGTCATCGAAGCGCCTGTTCATGTGCTGGGAATTGCAAAAAGCGAAGCTGTGAAACAAGCGAGCGAGGTGTTGGCACGCGTGGGGCTTGCCGATAAATTACATCACTATCCCCGCATGTTATCTGGTGGGCAGCAGCAACGCGTTGCCATTGCGCGCGCCTTGGCAATGAAGCCCAAAGTCCTGCTTTTCGATGAACCGACCAGTGCGCTTGATCCTGAACTGGTGGGGGAAGTGCTCGACGTCATGCGGTCGCTAGCAGCAGATGGTCTGACAATGATGGTGGTGACGCACGAGATGTCGTTTGCACGCGATGTTTGCAATCGGATTGCATTCATGCAAGCTGGCCAAATTGTCGAATGCGGTGCTCCCTCGGAAATATTGGATAATCCCGCATTTGAGCGAACCCGCTCTTTCCTTTCCAAGGTTCACTAGATGACTATTCCGCACAAGGCGGTTTCTTCGGATAAATGGGACCTGATCATCGTTGGCGGCGGTATAGTCGGATGTTCAACGGCTCTTTATGCCGCACGATCAGGCTTGCGTGTGCTGATTGTCGAGCGTGATACACCGGGATCCAGACAATCCGGCCGAAATCTTGGCTTTGTGCGTCAGCAGGGCCGTGACTTTCGCGAGCTTCCGCTGGCCATGGCTTCTCTCAACCTGTGGGAAGGACTGGAGCGGGATCTGGGCCGTAAAGTGGGCTGGCTTCGTGGCGGCAACGCGGTCCTTGCCACCAGTGACAGTGACCTTTCCAACCAAGCCGATTGGCAATCCAAAGCCACAAAGTATGGGTTGGACACGGTTCTGCTTACACAAGCGCAAATTCGCGAAAAGCTTCCGCTTATCGCAGACAATGCTAAAGTGCGCGGGGCCATGTTTACCGCATCAGACGGGCGTGCCGAACCGAGTCGAGCAACGCGAGCCATGTTTGAAGCGGCGATTGAAGCCGGTGTTTCCGTTATCCTTGGCGCGCGTGTGACGCGAGTGGATATTCAGGCTGGTCATGTGCACGGGGTCTGGATTGGCCGCAGGCTTTATCGCGCAGATCAGGTACTGTGCGCAGCGGGCACCGAAAGCTCCAAGCTGTTGCGCGCGGTTGGGTACATTCTCCCGCAAGAAAGAATACGCGCAACCGTGGCACGAACGGTCCCGGCCGCAGATCTCACCGTCAATCCCTGCATTTCACTGCCACTGACCGGCATTCGTCAGGATGCACGTGGAGCATTCGTCTTTTCAGTGGCGGGCGGGGAATATGATGTTCGTCTCGATTCCTGGCGCACCATGCGTCACTACCAAGAAACACGTAAGAGCAATCCTGACGCGGCCCGGATAAATTATCTAGGTCCTCTGCAAAAGTTAGCGCCCTTGCGACCATCGGCACCGATTGCTGACATTGCACCAACAAGCGAGGCGGTAGAACCCGCGTATTATCGCGTGCAGCAGGCGCAGGATGAGATAAGGCGCTTCCTGCCGGCGATCGCTGATCTCGAAATCGAAGCGGTTTGGGCTGGCATCATCGACACACTTCCTGATGTGATCCCGGTTATGGGCCATGTGAACGGCGTCGATGGACTTCTAGTGGCGACGGGCTTCAGTGGACACGGTTTTGGCCTAGGTCCAATGGCTGGTAAAGTCATGGCTGAATTCGCACAAGGGCACTCGTCTTCAGTGGATATATCGGGCCTATCACCGGATCGGTTCTAACCATAATCGGTAGACCTCAAACAGTGTAACGCGCACCCAACACAATCAACTAACAAAGACAAGGAGACGGAAAATGGCACAGAGAATTTTTTCTGGAGTCCCTTCGGAGGCAATCGCCGGATATGCCAAAGCGGTTATTGATGGAAGCACAATTTATGTTTCGGGGACCACTGGCCGCGATAAAACAACAGGCATATTTCCCACTGATGCAGCGCAACAGGCACGCAATGCGCTCGCCGAGATCGACGACGTTCTGAAGAAGGCGGGGGCAAGCCTTGCCCACGCCGTCGCCAGCCGCGTTTACGTCACCGATCTTGAGGCCGCCGATGCTGTAACGCCAGTGCTTGGGGAAGTGTTCAAAGACATTCGGCCGACCAGTACGTTCCTAATCTGCCAGATCCCTGCACGCGGTGCGAAAGTGGAGATCGAGATTATAGCTTCAGTGTCCGTCGTCGAATGATTTGAGACTATTTGTGTTTTTGAAGATTGGAGTTTCCGGCTCGGTTTGGGGTTTGATTTAAGCGGCTTTGGCCTGGTGGTTCAAGCGGCGTTTTCTGATGGTGTCTCGTTTGATCCTTTCGCGTTCGAGCAGGATGGTCTGTGCGCGTCCGAAGTAGACGTCGGCGGGAGTGAGATTGTCGAGGCTCTCATGGTAACGGCGATGATTGTAATGCTCGACGAAGGCTGCAATCTGGGCTTCGAGGTCCTCCTTGAAGAAGTAGTTTTCAAGCAGGATGCGGTTCTTCAGCGTCTGGTGCCAGCGTTCGATTTTCCCTTGCGTCTGCGGGTGGGAGCGCCGTGAACCTGGTCGATCTTGTATTTCTCCAGCCATTCGCCGAGATCGGAGGCGACGTAACACGAACCGTTGTCCGACAGCAGACGCGGCCGGTGCTCAACCTTGACCTTGTCACAGCCTGAGGCGGCCAATGCAAGATCGAGTGTATCGGTGACGTCATCCACCTTCATGCTGGTGCACAGCTTCCAGGCGATGATGTAACGGGAATAATCGTCGAGGATGGTCGATAGGTAAAACCATCCCCAGCCGATGACCTTCAGGTAGGTGAAGTCGGTTTGCCACATCTCGTTCGGCCTCGTGGTCTTGTCCTTGAACTCGTCATTGGCCTTGATGACAATATAGGCTGGCGACGTGATCAGGTCGTGAGCCTTGAGTAAGCGATAGACCGAAGCCTCTGATACAAAATAACTTTCCGTATCAGTGAACTTCACCGCCAGTTCACGCGGTGACAGGTCGGCATGATCGAGCGCCAGTGCGATGATGCGATCCCGGATATCGTCAGGGATACGATTCCACACCCGCGAAGCTGCGGACGTCCGCTCTTCCAGTCCTTCGACACCGTGGGCAAGGAACCGACTATACCATCGATAGAAGGTCGGCCTTGGAATGCCCAGCTTGTCGAGAGTTTGCCTGGCTGACAAATGCGACTGCTCCACAAGCCGGATGATCTCAAGCTTTTCGGTGGCGGGATATCTCATTCGTCGTCGCCCCATCCCCGATCATGCTTTTTGAGCAGGCGGTTTTCCAGGGTGACGTCGGCTAATGCCTCCTTCAGGTCACGGCTTTCACGACGCAGCGCTTTTACTTCGTCGCTGGTGGCAGAACGGGCGGTGTCGCCTGCAAGGCGCTTCTTGCCAGCTTCAAGGAATTCCTTCGACCAGCTATAATACAGGCTCTCTGCAATCCCTTCGCGGCGGCAGATCGCAGCAATGCTGTCTTCCCCGCGCAGACCTTCCAGAACAATACGGATTTTATCCTCGGCCGAATAATGTTTACGCGTGGCACGACGGATATCTTTGATCGTCTTCTCCGCAGAAGACGTTTGGGGAACGGGTTTCTGTCTCATCTTTGCGTCCTTTGATAAAGCTATGATGAGCCGAAAACCCTCTCTTCTCAATTAATACAATTTGGTCTCATGGGCGTTGATGTCGGACAGCCTACCGATTGTGAAATTCAGTTTCCGTTTCAAGCCACTTAATGAGACCATGAAGCCCCACGCTCTATCTCAATCTTAAAAGATCTATCTTTTCCGGGTAGGAGACTTGGCTTGGACGTCAACTCTGGGAACTTCAGGTCGTGATCGAACCTTATTTATGTTTAGAGTTGGTTCAACTTTCGCGGCGAGCGGATAATCCTCACCTCTGCGTGACCTCTTTCTTTTGCCACGTCTCCAGAACATGATGACGATTAAGAAAGCACCAAATAACAGAACCTTAAAGCTTGAGGAATCCGCATTTCCGTCAGTCGTGCCAACACCGGCTTCGGTCCCTGCGGAATTTCTATCGTCTGTTTGAGGTAAGATAGCCGAAGCGCTGGAATTTTGTGAAACGACTGAACCTGGGTTAACAATCGGAAAGAGTTTTTCCAGCGTTGCTTTGTCAATCCCTGGGTTAACAATCGGAAAGAGTTTTTCCAGCGTTGCTTTGTCAATCGTACCCTTTTCTTCGAGCCCATTCTCGCGTTGATACTTCTTCAGCGCCAAGATTGATTTGCGCCCCCAAACACCATCCGCAGAACCCGGATCGAACCCTCTGGAGATGAGTTCACTTTGCACTTCTTTCGGCGTGCGGAACTGAGTAGCGACAGCGTGTGTGGGTGTCTGACATTAGCGCCTTTGAGACAAAACTGGTTTAATTAAGAAGAGAGGATTTTCGGCTCATCATAGCTTTATCAAAGGACGCAAAGATGAGACAGAAACCGGTTCCCCAAACGTCTTTTGCGGAAAAGACGATCAAAGATATCCGTCGTGCCACGCGTAAACATTATTCAGCCGAGAATAAAATCCGTATTGTTTTGGAAGGTCTGCGCCGGGAAGACAGCATTGCTGCGATCTGCCGCCGTGAGGCGCGACTTTCACCGGATGTGGTCGGCACCTCGTCGAGCCTCGAAGAAGTGCGCAGGATGATCATCACCGGGCTTGGCATCGGTCCACTTCCATTGCATGTCGCGCGACGCGAGATCGATGACGGCCTTCTCTGGCGTCTGCCGCCTTACGACAACCCTCCTGCCATCGATGTTTTCCTGATCCACAATCCTGAAGCCAACCTCAACAAGGCGGAAAAGGCCATGCTGACCGGACTGAAATCTATCATTGCATCAACGCCCCTTGAGGAGCGCATCTACCAGGATTGAGCCCCCCAAAGCCCCCTATCTTCATGGCTGCGCAAGCAGCGTTTCATGATAGGCCCAGAACTCGTGGATAAACCGTTGAGCCAGGCTGTTGTCAGGGCGGTTGCTCCGACGAATGATAAGAAACCCTGCATCAACAAAGCTGTTAAATGGCCGTGTCACCACACCGCGCCCGCGAAAATCGGTTGCCGACGACGGATCGATGATCGTTATACCGACACCTTCGGCCACAAGCGTCAGCGCTGTGTGCGACAGGCGTGTCTCAATGGTGGCCGACCGTGGAATGCGCGCAAGCGCAACTTCCACACGCATGGCAAACAGCGACCCCGGCTCCAGCGTGATCATACGTTCATCGGCGAGATCATCCGGTGAAACCTCCGGATAGTCTGCGAGACGATGCCCCAGCGGGACAGCGACAACTGCCGGTATGGCCCGGGTTTCAATATTGAAACCGGGTCTGTCAAGCGGACCATCGGCAAAGCCTAAATCGACCTGACCCGATGCGACGGCTTCGACCACCATTGCAGAGGGAATGCCATTGAGAGAGGCATGGATATTGGGCCTTTCCTTAAGAAAGCGGGCAAGAAAGCGCGGCATGATCCCGTTTGCAAGCGCGGGCATGGCCGCGATCCGCAACATGCCCGCATTCTGACGGCTAATCTCGTCGGCGAAACTCCTGATGCGATTGAGCCCGACATAGGCCCGCTCGACCTCCTGCAACAGCGTCATGGCCGCCTGCGTAGGGATCAACTGGTTTCCGCGACGGTTGAAGAGCTTGAGTTTCGTGTCGATCTCAAAGTCGCGGATCAGGCGGCTCACAGCGGGCTGAGTGATCGACATCAGTTCCGCTGCAGCCGTCATTTTTCCAGTCAGCATGACGGTTCGGAACGCTTCGACCTGACGCAGGTTCATGTTTCACCATAATATTTGGTTATGCTCTGGGCTTCATTTCGAATTTGACTGTATTGAGCCCCGCTGTCAAACCACTCCCATAAACGTATCGGCGCGACGAAAGCACCGGACATAAAAAGGGAACTAAGCAGTTGGGTGCGGTCAGCGCATATCTCGATTTGTTGGGTTTTGCCGAAGACGGCTGGGGCTATGATATGCTCCGGGCCACCGGCATGACACTCGCGGTAGCCTTTTGCGGTTTCGCGGCAGGCGCAATATTCGGCATGATTGCCGCTGCCGCTTCATTCTCATCGCAGCGCATTCTCAGAATTGCGGCTGACGGCTATTCGACGGTGCTTCGCGGCATCCCCGATCTTCTGGTCATTTATCTGTTCTATTTCGGCAGCAGCGCCGTGTTGAGCCAGATTGGCGCGTTGTTCGGCGGACAAGGTTTCGTCAGTGCGCCAATCTTCATCACCGGTGCACTGGCCATCGGTGTGGTATCGGGCGCTTATCAGGCGGAAGTTTATCGCGGCGCGGTGCTGGCACTCCCCAAAGGCGAAATCGAGGCTGCCAAAGCCTATGGCATGCCGCCGCGTCTGCTGTTTCGCCGCATCATGGTTCCGCAGGCGGCGCGCTTCGCCATTCCGGGCATCGGCAATGTGTGGCAGCTCGTATTGAAAGAATCCGCGCTGATCTCGGTCGTTGGACTGGTTGAACTGATGCGTCAGGCGCAAATCGGCGCTGGATCAACCCGCAAGCCATTCACCTTCTTCCTGACCGCCGGGCTGCTTTATCTCGTCATCACATTCGCATCGGGCTTGCTGTTCAAGAACGCCGAAAGACGCGCGATGCGCGGCATCCGGAGGGCGGTATGAGCTTTCTCGACCTTCCATTCATGTTCGACAGTTTCGTTCAGCTTTGTCGCGGTATCCCGCTGACGCTTCAACTGATGGCACTATCAGTTATCAGCGGTGCCGTGCTGGCCACCATACTGGCCACGATGCGTCTGTCGGGCAATCTGGTACTGGACCTCATTGCGCGAGGTTATATCTTCGTGCTGCGCGGCACCCGCTGCTGGTCCAGCTCTACATCATCTATTACGGTCTCAGCCAGTTTCCCGAACTGCGCCGGAGCTTTCTGGCCGTTTCTACGCGAACCCTATTGGTGCGCGGTGCTGGCTCTGGCACTCAATACAGCTGCCTATAGCGCCGAAATCATACGTGGCGGCGTTCTGTCGGTCGCGACCGGACAGATCGAAGCGGCGCGCGCTTATGGCATGAGCGGCTTTACACTCGGCCGTCGCATTCTGGCCCCGCAGGCTCTGCGGCAGATGCTGCCCGCCTATTCGAACGAAGTCATCTTGATGGTGAAGTCCACGGCGCTGGCATCAACCATCACAATGATGGAAGTGACAGGGCTGGCAGCCAAGCTGATTTCTGCCACCTATCGGCCGGTCGAAGTCTTCATCTGCGCAGGCGCGATCTATCTCCTCTTGAATTTCGTGGTCACCAGAATCTTCAAACTGCTGGAATACCGCCTTTCGGCGGCCCAGCGTCAGCCTGTCATCGTGCATGCCGCTGGAGGAAACTCATAATGCAACGTTTCGAAACGCCTGCAGTCGAGATCAAGAACCTCGAAAAATGCTACGGCGCGCACAAGGTTCTGCATTCAGTTTCCTTGCAGGCACATCAGGGTGAAGTCATCTCCATTCTGGGAGCATCAGGATCCGGCAAATCCACACTGCTGCGTTGCATTAATATGCTGGAAGTGCCGGATGCGGGCAGCGTGGCTATTCATGGAGAGGCGTATAAGCTCGACCAACAGCCGGGACGTGCGCCTCGTCCTGCTGATGCACAACAGGTTCAGCGGCTGCGCGGTCAGGCGACCATGGTGTTCCAGTCGTTTAATCTGTGGTCGCACCTGACCATCCTTGAAAATCTGATCGAGGCGCCTGTGTATGTGCAGAAGCGAAACCGGTCGGAGTGCATTACCGAAGCCGAAGCACTGCTGGAGCGGGTCGGCATAGCCGATAAGCGCAATTTCTATCCCGCGCATCTTTCCGGCGGCCAGCAGCAACGCGCCGCAATTGCCCGCGCGTTAGCGATGCGTCCGAAGATCATGCTGTTCGATGAACCAACCTCCGCGCTCGATCCCGAGCTGGTGGCCGAGGTGCTGAAGGTCATGCGCGATCTGGCGGCAGAGGGGCGCACCATGCTGGTCGTGACCCACGAGATGGGCTTCGCCCGGGATGTTTCCAGCCGTGTCGTGTTTCTGCGTCAGGGCGTGATTGAAGAAGAAGGCACGCCCGACGAGGTTTTTGGCAACCCCAAAAGCGAACGGTTCCGGCAATTCATTTCCAAACAAAACGCATGAACCGATCAATCGGCTTTCTAACAGAGGTGAACATATGAAACTGAAAATCGTCCTTTCTGTCCTCGGCGTTCTCGCCGTTGCCCCGACCGCGCATGCCGAAGATGTCGTGCGCATCGCTACCGAAGGTGCTTATGCGCCGTGGAATTTTTCCGGCCCGAACGGTGTGCTGGAAGGCTTCGAGATCGATCTCGCCAAAGACCTTTGCGAGCGCCTGAAAGCGAAATGCGAAATCACCGCGCAGAACTGGGACGGCATCATTCCGTCGCTGACCGCCGGCAAGTATGACGCCATCATGGCGGGCATGAGCATCACGCCGAAGCGTGAGGAGGTGATCGCGTTTTCGTCGCCTTATGCGGCAGCCATCAATTCCTTTGCAGTCATGGATGACAGCGACCTCGCCGATCTGCCGGAAGGCGGCAAGCCGCTGAATGTCGATTCCGATGCGGCCAAGCCGGTGCTCGAAGAAATTGCCAAGAAAATCAACGGCAAGACCGTCGGCGTTCAGGGTTCCACAACCGCTTCCGCCTTCATGGAACAGTATTTCAAGGATGGTGCGGATGTACGCGAGTATAAAACCGCGGAGGAACACAATTTCGACCTGACCAGCGGTCGTGTGGATGCGGTTGTCGCCAATGCTACAGTTCTGGCTGCGGCTCTCGAAAAGGACGACATGAAGGGCGCGAAGCTGGCCGGGCCGCTGTTTTCCGGCAAGGTCTTCGGCATGATCGGCGTCGGCCTGCGGAAGGAAGATACCGCCCTGAAGGGTCGCTTCGATACAGCCATTCAGGCAGCGATTGCCGACGGCACGGTGAAAAAGCTTTCCGAGAAGTGGTTCAAGGTGGACGTCAGCCCACAAAATTGAACCGACGCAAATGGGCCTGACTGCCGTCAGGCCCACCCCTGACGACACTGTGACAACAGAATGAATTTACGAATGCGCAGATTGCCGGATCAGAACATAGTCATTATCGGAGCGGGACTGGTGGGCTCTGCCATCGCCTGGGGTCTCGCCCGATCCGGTCTGCGTCCAATGCTTCTTGATGGAGAAGACCTGTCCCTGCGCGCATCCCGTGCCAATTTCGCACTCATCTGGGTACAGGGCAAAGGCGTAGGCGCACCACACTATGCCCGTTGGACAATGCAATCTGCGCGCCTGTGGCCCGCTTTCGCAGACGAGTTGCGGGATGTGACCGGTCTTGATGTCGCACTCAGACAGACCGGCGCTTTCACCTTTTGCCTCGACGAGCGTGAGCTTGCAATGTTTGCGGAAGACGTCGCGACAGTGGCGCGGGAACTTGGCAATGACGCTTCGGAACATGTCGTGCTCGACCATCAGGAAACGGCCAGAATGGTGCCCTCCATCGGGCGGGATGTGATCGGCTCGATCTATTCGCCGATGGACGGCGATGTAAATTCGTTGCGCCTGTTTCGCGCTTTGCATACGGGCATGATCAAACTCGGCGCTTCCTATGAACCGCATTGTGAAGTCTCGTCCATCACCCCGCAAAACGGCGGTTTTCTGTTAAGCGGTGCATGGGGCGAGGTCTTTGCCGAACGCGTCATTCTGGCTGCGGGCAACGGCAATGCAGAGCTTGCCAGGAGTGTCGGTCTTGAAGCGCCGGTCGTGCGCAGCAAAGGCCAAATTCTTGTAACGGAGAAATGCGCGCCCTTCTTCCCCTATACAGCGGCCACGCTGCGGCAGGCGGATGAAGGAGGCGTGATGATCGGCGATAGTCAGGAAACCCACACGGACCGTATCGCCACCAATCAGGATATCAGCGCGGTTCTGGCCAACAGGGCAGTGCGGACATTCCCGCATCTGGCCGATGTCAATGTCATTCGCAGTTGGGCCGGGTTTCGGGTCAAGACACCGGACGGCCTGCCGATTTACGAACAATCCGAAAGCCACCCGGGCGCTTATGCCGTCATGTGCCATTCCGGCGTCACGCTTGCGGCCAACCACGCCTTGATCGTGGCGAAGGAAATAGCAGCCGATGCCAAACAACTTGCTGGTGATGCGTTCTCCGGCCGGAGGTTTCATGTCTCCTAAAATGTTTCTTAAAACTGAGACACCAGAGGAAACCGTGACGATTACATTCGATGCGCGCACCTTGACGGTACCTGCCAATGTAACTGTCGCCGCAGCGCTGCTTGGAGAGGGTATCAACCGGCTTAGAAACAGCGTTGTTGGTGATCAGCCGCGAGCCCCCTATTGTCTGATGGGCATCTGTTTTGAATGTCTGGTCACCATTGATGGTGTGCAGAACCGCCAGGCGTGTATGACGCCTGTGGCCAATGGAATGGTCATTTCTTCCCAGTCCGGCGCGCGTCGGGTGGAACCATGACAACGATGCTCAAAAGAGTTTCCGATATTCATGCGCTCGACGCGTTTTACGACCTTGCCATTATCGGCGCGGGGCCAGCAGGCATGTCGGCCGCCGCAGAGGCATGCGCCGCTGGCGCTAACGTGGTTCTGTTCGACGAAAACCCAGCCGCAGGCGGCCAGATTTACCGTGGCATTGAACACAATACGACTGCTCGCAGGCCGTTTCTCGGCACCGACTACTGGCGGGGCAAAGAAGTCCTAAAAGCACTCATCGCCAGCAAGGCCACCTATGTGCCGCAGGCCCTCGTCTGGAGTGTGGAACCACAGGATGGCGACAACAACGGCGTTGATCTGCGCGTATCGGTAAGCGGCAAGAGCGGGATTGTTTCAGCGCGCCGCGTGATCTTCGCGACCGGCGCCATGGAGCGTCCGATGCCTGTCAGGGGCTGGACATTGCCGGGTGTTATGACCGTCGGCGCAGCACAGATTGCGTTGAAGGCTTCCGGCCTCTTGCCCAAAGGAAGTGTGGTTTTGGCAGGAACAGGCCCGCTGCTCTACATGTTCGCCGCGCAGCTGTTGCAGGCGGGTGGCAAAGTTGCAGCATTGCTCGATACGACGCCCGGTGCAAATTACGTGAAAGCTGCACCGAACCTGCCTTCATTCCTTTTCTCGCCCTATGCTTTTAAGGGGCTTTCCCTGCTTGTGAAGGTGCGTAAGTCGGTGCCGGTCTATTCCGGTGTGACAGACATCGCCATTGAAGGAAAAAACGAAGCAGAAGCGATCTGCTTTTCGGCCAAAGGCAAGACTCACAGGCTTGCTGTCGATAGCGTCTTCCTGCATCAGGGTGTGATCCCCAACAACAATCTCGCCAATGCATCCGGCTGCGCTCTGGTTTGGAACGACGGTCAGAAATGTTTTCAACCGCAACTTGACGGCAACGGGCGTTCGTCCATGCCGGCCATCTACATTGCTGGTGACGGCAGCGGCATTGGTGGTGCATTGGTTGCCGAGCAGAGCGGGCGTATCGCTGCGCTCGCGGCCTGTCAGGATATCTTTCCGGCACTGGCAACATCGTTGGCGTCAAAAATCGTAAAGCTGCAGGCGCAGGCGCGACGCTTCGAGCGCGGGCGATCCTTTATCGACGCGCTTTATCTGCCTGCACAGGCATTTCGCGCACCGGCGGACAGAGACACGATTGTCTGCCGTTGTGAGGAAGTGACCGCTGGCGCAATCCGCGACGCGGCGGCCTGTAATATTGCCGGCCCCAACCAGCTGAAAACCATGTTTCGCTGCGGCATGGGCCCCTGTCAGGGCCGCATGTGCAGTTCCACCGTCACGGAAATTCTGGCCGAGGTGCAAAAACGTGCGCCTCAAACAGTCGGTTTCTATCGTCTGCGCGCGCCGGTGAAACCGGTGCCGCTCAGCGAAATCGCAGCACTACCCCAAACCCCCGATGCTGTCTTCGCCGTTACCGGCGAGCAACCGGATAACTCCCCAACCATCTGAAAGGATTAAACTATGGCTGAGCGTTTCATTCAGACGCCGATCATGCATCGCGTCGTCGAACACAACGGCATTGTCTATGTCGGTGGAACCACCTGTGATGACGAAAGTCTGGATATGGCTGGTCAGACCCGCGAAATCCTCGCCAAGCTCGACAGCTATCTGGCACAGGCAGGCACGGACAAGACCAAGCTTCTGGCAGCCACCATCTTCGTAACAGACCTCAACAAGAAGCCTGAAATGGATAAGGTCTGGAAGGAATGGATTGACCCTTCGCTGCTGCCAACCCGTGCAACCGTTGGCGTTGCTGATCTGGGTGGCGATACGCTGATTGAAATCGTGGTTTCCGCTTACAAATAATCGACTTAAAAAAACCTCGTTGAGTTTTTGAAAAACGAAGCCGTCAACTGGATGACAGTCGGCGGTTTTTCTGCATCCAAGAGCTATAGCCTTTGGCGGCTATTGTTATAGACGGGCATTAGTACGTTAACTGTCATAGTTTATATTCTTATTATTCATTGTATATTTAAATAATTATTTATCTATTCGTTCCTTTGAAATCCTATAATCCGGATTAATATCTTTAAGTAAAATCTTATCTTAAGTATTACTAAAATATATCTACATATTTATTTAACAAACTACACCTAAGATTCTGTGTGACTTTTCCGATATTCGCAGATCTCGCATTCTCAGCGACGCGACGACTAAGTTTTCGAAGGGTATTTGAACATCCAAACCCTTTTTAGCCGAAAAGGACATGGCAATCACCTTGACAACCCGCGATGCTAAGAGCCTGTTCCAAAATGTGTTGAGCGATTTCAGCAGGTTATGATTCAATCGGATTTCTGACATACGATGGAGATCACGATGGCCTGGACTGAAACCGCTCGCCGACAGTATGAACGTCGCAATTCGCGTTATGCAAGTGATTTAACCGAAGAGGAATGGTTGATTATTGAGCCGCTGATGCCACCGTCCAGACACCTTGGACGCCCTCGTACGACGAACCTGCGTGAAGTAGTCAATGCGCTTCTTTATATAGCGTCTTCGGGTGGTGCGTGGCGGCTTTTGCCAAGGGATTTCCCACCGTGTTGATTGTCGCTGAGAAGTGACCCGGTGGGGGTGCGGACGAAAACTTGGACTATCAGGGAGGTAGTTCATGTATTCCTACGAAGACCGGATGCGAGCCGTTACGCTTTATATCAAGCTGGGCAAGCGTGCGAAGGCCACTATTCGCCAGTTGGGCTATCCAAGCAAGAATGCTTTGAAGGGCTGGTGCCGGGAATATGAGCACCATCTTGAACTGCGTTTAGGATTTGCACCTCGAGCCCCAAAGTTTACACAGGTGCAGAAGGAAGCGGCTGTTGAGCACTACCGCACGCATGGTCGTTGTGTTTCTGCAACGATGCGCGCCTTAGGCTATCCTGGCCGTGCAACGTTGACAGCATGGGTTCGGGAGGCGTTCCCTGAAGCTCAAAAATCTACAGTTGGTAGGGCTGCTCCTCCACGGTATCCAGAGACGTTGAAGAAGACTGGCGTCGTCGGACTTTATAATCGGCAAGAAAGTGCGCAGTCCCTGGCTGAAAAGCTCGGCGTATGCAGACCGACACTGTATAACTGGAAAAACCAGTTACTTGGTCCGGAGGCTCCTGCAATCATGAAACGTAAGAACAACTCGCCGCCAGTGCCAGAGCGAGAAGAATTAGAACGTCAGCTCGCAACACTGCAGCACGATATTCAGAAACTGCAGCTTGAGCACGACCTTTTGAAGAAAGCGAATGAAATTCTAAAAAAAGAACTGGGCGTCGATCTGCAACTCCTGAGTAATCGGGAGAAAACGCTGTTGGTTGACGCCCTAAAAGATCTTTATCAACTCTCCGATCTGCTTGCTCAGTTGCGACTGGCGCGCAGTTCATATTTTTATCATCGAGCCCGTATGAGGGTGACCGACAAGTACCTCACTATACGTCAGAACATCACCGAAATCTTCGAAGCCAACCGTCGATGCTATGGCTACCGCAGGCTACAGGCGTCATTGGCCAAACAATGCGTTACAATCTCAGAGAAGGTTGTGCAGCGCTTGATGAAGCAGGAGAACTTGATCGTTGCCACGCCAAAGCGGCGTCGATACCGCTCTTATCTTGGAGAAATCAGTCCGGCACCCGAGAACCTTATTAATCGCGACTTCCAGGCCTCAGCCCCAAACGAGAAATGGCTGACCGATATCACGGAGTTCCATATCCCGGCTGGCAAAGTGTATCTCTCACCCATCATCGACTGTTTCGATGGTTTGGTTATCAGCTGGTCTATCGGAACGAGACCAGATGCGGAATTGGTCAATATGATGCTTGATGCCGCCATAGAAACTGTGACGGACGCAGATAAGCGGCCAATAGTGCATTCTGATCGGGGTGCACACTATCGCTGGCCGGGTTGGCTATCGAGGATTAGTGATGCGAAGCTGGTGCGCTCAATGTCCCGCAAGGCGTGCTCCCCAGATAACGCCGCATGCGAAGGTTTCTTTGGCAGGCTAAAAACAGAGTTCTTTTATCCCAGCGATTGGAGGAACACCACACTCGAGCATTTTATCAATGAAGTTGATGGCTACATTCGGTGGTACAACGAGAAACGGATCAAGATATCGCTTGGCGCACGAAGCCCAATCGAATATCGAAACTGTCTTGGCATTGTGACGTAAAATCAGTCCAAGTTTTTATCCGCACCCCCACCGGGTCACTTCTCAGCGGCAATCAACATCGAGGGCACCTGAACCCGCCGCCAGACCATGGGGCTCACGTCTTTCAGAAAGATCCGGAATTGCAGGATCGTGGGAGACTCATCCGGCGTCGATGGACTTTTCGTCACCGCCGCCGACTGACGTCTCTTGGTTGTTGATTTCAAAAGCATGGGCCTCCGCGAAAATCATCGCCACCCCCATAGCCCATTCAAGCCAGATCAGGCACTGCCACACAATTCCTCATGCTCTCCTGGTTAGTTGAAAAATATCCAGATGTTTATCCGACTAATTATAGAAATGTTATCGAAGAAGCGTTTGGTACATTCAACGTACAATATTCGCCATTACGTCGTCTCGCGAAAACCCACGTATTGGGCAGATTGCGAAGAATGACTTCGATTTCTGGCCTTTCCATGAGGTTAAACGCTGTGGCCCAGGCATCGGCTCGGGCTGCATCGTCGCTTACCACTGTTAAATACTGATATAGTGAGGCTGAATAGCCTGTTTTTGGATTGAGCAGATGGTTGAACTTTCCACTATTTTCAAACTGGAAGCCAGAAAAGCTCGATGTCGCAAGCCCCTGGTCTGCAATACTAATCGAGGCTTCAGCCTTGGATCCTACCTCCAGTTGAGATATAGTAATCTGCCATGGCTTCCCGTCAGGTTGATGACCGATCACGCGATATTCACCCATATCGATCAACGCATGTTTAACACCACCGGCTTTGAGCAAAGCTGTAATCCTATCGGTGATATAACCCTGCGCAATTCCGTTTAATGTCAAAGCCATGGTTGGTTTTGTAAAGGCAATCCGGTTGTTGTCGAACCGGACATGGTCAAAACCAACTTTTGTCAACGCTTCATCCCAATCATCATGTGTTGGCCCGGCAGGATCGGGTTTTGGTTGCGAAAAATGTTTTCTCAAGCAATCCCAAAGCGGTTGGACTGTTGGATCAAAAAGACCTCCACTTTGTTGCCAACACTCACGGCAAATTTTGAGAAGTTCGATAAGTTCTGGCGAAGGCGATGCCAGCGCACCAGCGCGATTGAGACGTGAAAGCTCGCTGTCTGGCCGATAGAGACTGAAAATATCCTCAAGGCGCCCAGCCTCGTAAGCGCTGGCGCGAACCAACCGCTTTGCCGTATTGCGGTCTGGATGATAGGCCATGATTTTTGCGGGTGCACCCAATGCCTGCCCCTGCCATGTCACAGGATCTATCAACGTCGAAGCTACGGCCAAACGCGGAAGAGCACTAAGCGCTGTGAAGGCAACCCCGCCAATGAGCAAATGACGACGCGTAATAGTCATAGACACCTCCCTTCAGTGCGCATGAGTTGTATCAGCGTCTTTATTGAGAGCCGTCTGATCGCCCAGCACATAGGCTTGAGGCATTTCAGCGAAGCGGACGATCCGACCACCTTGTTGTGCGACGAATTTATCCGCAGCCTCCTGTGTCGAAAATGGAACCGCTTCGTGTGCGCCCATGCCGCCCACGGCTTTACTTTCAATGACATAGAAAGCTTCACGCGCATTTACCCAGTTTTCCGCGCCGGGTTCTTCCCAGTTTGGAGCTTTGGCCATGTCGGAAACATAAATCGCGCCGATGCTTTTGGGTTCTTCCGGCAGCATGGTGAAGGCAATTGTGTCACGCGCGGACGAAAACCACACTGGCTCGTTGGCTGGTGAAAGAATGATCTGACCTTTTGGCCCAGGATGCTCAAGAACATTCATGCCACAATAGCGGCCCATCGCGGAATCTGTCAGCGCGAAAGGGGGAATAGTTTCCGTTGTTTTCTGTTCTGAACAACCAGCAAGAAACATGAAACAAGCAGCGGGAATGAGAAACAAAGACTTTTTCATAGTTCTTTCCTGGAGAAAATCAGCATGGAAAACGCGAGCGGCAGCACAGTCCAGAGACCCAGTGTCACAGTCATAATGACCGGTCCAAGCGTTGCATTTCCTGCCATGCCGCCCATGCCTGTCAGCGCACCGGCTTGTCCTGTTCCAAAGTTTAGCAGACGATAAGAGTCAGCCGGATTGATCAGAAGCAGCGTGTTTAGAATACCGGTCCCGATCATTTGCCCCTGATCGAACACCAGAAGTGCAAGCAAAGCGGCGTCATAAATGAGTACAAAGAAAAGCCAGACACCAATGGCAATACCGGCTGCGGTGCTGCGCTCTCGTACGAGTGCGCTAGCAAGAAAGCCAATGGCGATGAAAACGGCACCCAGCAGTATCGATGATGCTATCAGTGTTGCGAAGGCAAGCCAGCTTTCAGCACTCGCTGCCTGTCCACTGGCCAGTAACGCCAGAGCGGCAATGCCATAACCAAAGAATGTCGCGAAAGCGAGAATAGCAAGCTGCCCAAAGAACTTGCCCAGAACTACCTGCGCACGGCTCAAGGGATAGCTTAGTAAAAGGAGCATCGTTCCACGCTCCATCTCACCCACGATCGCATCATGTGAAATCAGCAATGCAATAAGCGGGATGAGAAAAATCGTCAGGCTGGACAGGCTGACAATCACAATGTCCATTTGGCTCGCGCCAACAGAACTGCCGGTGGGGGCGCTGCCAAGAAACGTCATGCTCAGTGCAAGAGCTGCAAGCAAAAGCGTGGTCGCCAATACCCAGCGATTGCGTAAGCCTTCCTGAATTTCCTTGAATGCGATGATGGCGATATTACTCATTCTGCCGCCTCCTTTGTTAATGCATCACCCACATTCAGAAAATGCGCATAAAGCTCATCAAGTGTGGGCGGCACCACATCAAGTTCAGTCAGATTGTCATTGTTTGCGATGATATGCCGGATAAGCTCCATCTTGCCATCACCGGGTGCTTCAGTTTCAAAAGCGCCGGTATCAAGCTGCTGCCATTGCAGATCGATTTGTCGGGATGTTTCCGGTAGTTTCAGTGCGTCTTCAGACTGCACCCGAATACGAAGAGGAAGTTGAGAGATCCGACGCAATGCTTCGATTGATCCATCGGCGATGATCTTTCCTTTATTGGCAATGATCACACGCCCAACCTTGCTTTCGAGTTCCGTCAGCGCATGTGATGACATCAGGATTGTGGTGCCTTCCTGTCGCAAATGTTCGAGAATATCGTAAAAACTCTGGCGTAATGCGGGGTCAAGTCCCGTGGTTGGTTCATCAAGCAGCAGCACGGATGGCTGGCCTAAAAGCGCCTGAGCCAGTCCCAACCGTTGACGCATTCCTTTGGAATAAGTGCCAACCCGCCGATGGGATGCATCGGCTAAACCCACGCGATCAAGCAATCCGGCAATCTGGCTTTTGGATACGTTTTTAAGCCGGGCATAAAATTTGAGGGTCTCTGCGCCCGTCAGCGCCATATTGAAAGAAACATGTTCAGGGAGATAACCAAGCTTGAGCCTGGCAGCAAAAGCTCCTGCTGCCGGGTCTTCACCCAAAACGCGAATACTGCCTTTTGTTGGACGAATAAGACCAAGCATCAGTTTGATCATTGTCGTTTTGCCAGCGCCATTATGACCAACCAGCGCGATATTTTCTCCGGCATTAAGCTGAAAGCTGGCATCGCTTATGGCATTGAAAGCCCCATAAGATTTGGTAACCTGATCGAGAACAACGGTCTCAGTCATTGTGATTTCCTTCCGCAGAGCCATTGGCTTCGATAAAGGGAGATTTCATAAGAGGATGACTGTCCACGACACCGCCCGGCAGAAGTGCTGGAAACTGGGTCTGTGCCCAGCGAATAGTTTGCACAGCAGGGCTGTTGATCAGAATTTTGGCTTGCGGCGAGGTCCACAATACCCGGTCGATCAAATCATTCGGACGGTAAGGATTATCGGCTATGCCATCACTGTTAAGATCAAAACCGGGATTGTCACTCCAGTAATTGCCACGCCCTTCATGTGACCAGTCGAGGTTACGTGTGCCGACATATTTGAGCTGATTGCGGTTGTTGATGAAAGCATTGCCAGTCATGGTATTACCTTCAGAACCAGCGGTGAAGTGAATGCCTATGCTGCAATTTTTAAAACTGTTGTCGGTGAATTTGTTCTTGTTCGCATTATAAATAAAGACGCATTTTTCTGGCCCAAGGCGCATGGTTTCGCCTGCCGTCGCTGCTTGCTGCTCTTCGGTAGGAAGACCGTGTTCGCCTTTTTGCACACCCGCATCGAGCCAGCGATCAATGGGTTGCATGCGTCCAATCACCTGATTGCCGGAAACTACTGAACTATTGGCATAATTGAGCAGCAATCCGTGATCGCGATCACCGTCTGAGATGTTATTCATCACCTTGAGACGATTGGTGTACATGATCGCAAAGCCAACCGAATTATTTCGCGAAATATTGCCAATCACTTCACTGCGGTCGGTATACATGTAGTGAACAGCAAACCGCACGTTTTCCATGAGATTATTCTGAAAGACGTTATTTTTGCTGGCATTTGTATAAATACCATCACGGCCATAGCGAATAGTATTGCCGATGACCTTGGCTCCCGGCGCATTCCAGATCGAAATCCCGCTGCCGGTTTGTGTCATGCGCACATTGCGCCGACCGATAACCTCATTGTTTCGCGCGATGGAATCGACGGCGCCGTGCAAATATATTCCATATAGATTTTCAATTAGCCGGTTGTCTTCAACCAACGCACCCGTTGCGGTTCGGGCGACAAAAATGCCTGCATTGAGTTCAGGCATGTTTTCGCCTGAGCCGCGTATTTCAAGCCCGCGCACAATTGCATCAGGAGCTTCAACGAGAATGACATTGCCTGTTCCCAGCCCGTCTACAACAGCACCCGGTTCACCGGTAAGCTCTATTGCGCGGTCAATGACCAGCGAACCCTTGTGTGTGCCAGTGGCAAGCCGGACGACATCGCCCGGCTCGGCCTTCTCAATGGCCGCCTGTACATTTTCGCCTTCAGCAACATCGATTTGCTTCGCCAGTGCAGCGTTGCAAAAGAGCGTTGTCAGAACGATGGTAAAACTGAATGAGAGATACAGACGGGGGATTATCATTGCATTCAGCTCTTTTTCGGTTCCACGAGCATACGACCCTTCATTTCCATATGCATGGCATGGCAGAACCAGGAACAGTAATACCACCACACACCCGCCTTATTGGCAGTGAAGGTAACGGATGCGGTCGCTTGCGGACCAACCTCCATATTGACGCCGTAATTGATGATCGCAAAGCCATGCGTCAGGTCTTCGATTTCATCAATATTTGTCACATAGACGGTCACTTCATCGCCTTGCTTGACCGTGAAATCAGTCAGACCAAAGGCTGGGGCGGCCGACGTCATGTAAACGCGAACCTTGTTTCCATCGCGAATGACTTCGGAATCCACCATCAGGTCGATGCCATCCGCTTCAGCCTGTTTCACCGCATCGGCAAACATCGGATCTTCGCGGCTCCAGAAGTTGACCGGGTTGATCTTGGAACGGTGAACGATTGTCGCGTCATGCGGTTCAGCAAAGCTTGGACCATCATGAACAATCTCCATCTTATCACCTGAAATATCGATCAGCTGATCGTTTTCAGGCTTGAGCGGGCCGACGTTGAGATAGCGATCCTTTGAGAACTTATTGAGCGAAATCAGCCATTGGCCATCAGCATCCTTCGTTTGTCCCATCGATGTATGATTATGTCCGGGCTGGTATTGCACATCCAGTTTCTGACGGATTGGATCGACCTTTTCACCAGCAAAGGCACGCTTTGCATCTTCGATGTTCCACTTGCAAATCTGACTGTCGATGAAGAGCGTTGTGTAAGCATTACCCTTGCCATCATAAGCCGTATGCAACGGTCCAAGTCCGAGTTCCGGTTCTGCAACAACGGCATCGCGTGGCTGGATCTTGTCAGCAAAAAGGTCATCGAACTTTCTGACGTCAAAAACGGTCACAGTTGGCGACAGCTTGCCATTGGCAACAATATGAATGCCATCAGGAGCGGTATTGATGCCATGAGGGCTATTCGGAACAGGAATATAACGTGTGAAAGTCGAACCGTGACGACCATCGACGACTGGCACGCCATTCATTTCCTTGAATTCGCCTTTTGCGACAGCTTCTTCAATGCGCTTCAAGTCAAAGACAACAAGCCAATCCTGCTCGCTGCTCATCATCTCGGCAAGCGTTACGCCCTCTTCTGAGTTATAGCAGGTCGCGAAAGCATATTTGCCCTGATAATCGCAATCGACATTGTCAAGATTGCCGTCAACCATCACCTGCCACGCAACCTTCATCGTATCACCATCAACGGCGGTGAAAATCGCATGATATTGTTTGGTATCTGTGAGATTGGTCCCGTTGTTTGGAATGGGCACACGGTCTTCACCGTTACAGAACACATAACCTGTGCGCGGGTATTTTTGCACACGCAAGCCATGAACCGTATGCTGGTTTGGCAACTGGATAATCTTATCGCATTTCATCACATCCAGACGAATGCGACAGACGCGCGTGTTGGCTTTGTCATTGGCATAGAGATAGCGGCCATCATATGTGCCATCGGTGAATGACAGATGGGGGTGATGCAAATCACCATTCTGGAACACGCCGCCGCGGTCTTTCATGAATTCGCGGTCTTCCGGCAACATACCGTCACGGATGATCTTCAAGCTTTCATTGGTCTGTCCCCAGCCCGTCGCACTGTCGCGATTAAAGACCGGGATACGCATCAGTTCGCGCATCGAAGGCAATCCGACAATGCGTACTTCGCCCGTCTGGCCGCTGGAGAAGAAGACGTAATATTCGTCAAGCTCACCGGGCTTGACCTCAACGCGGGCTGCGTGTCCGCTGCCAGCTGCAAGTGCTGGTGTGCTTGTTCCGGCAAGAAGAGCACCACCGATGCCACTCGCGCCTGCGGCTGCTACGAATGCTGATGTACCCAGCAATTGCCGCCTGTTGAAACGGGATTTTGAGATTTCTTCAGTCATATTTCTCTCCTTAAGAAATTACGTTGGCGAACCGGAGCCCATTTGGGCATCCAACGGTTGACCTTTGATGGAAATCACGGGCTTGGCAGGACCGCCGCCGCGTTCAGAAGCTGCAGACAGCGGTGCATTGCGTGCTGCAAATTTTTCCCGTTTCACGCGCACCTGAATCATATGTGGGCAGCGTTGATCGTCGTGATAAAGCTCCTGACAATGCATGCAGTAGATGCACTCATTCACATTGATTTTGCCTTCGGGATGAATGGCTTCGACCGGGCATTCCTTGGCACAGCGCTGGCAGGGTGAGCCGCATTCGGGCCAGCGTTTGAGCCATTCAAACATGCGGATGCGTCCGGGGATCGCAAGGGCAGCTCCAAGTGGACACATGTAGCGGCAGTAGAAACGCTCAATGAAAAGACCAGCTGAAAGCAGCGTTAGTGCATAGATCACAAATGGCCATTCGCGCGAGAATTTGAGAATAATAGAGGTTTTGAACGGCTCTACTTCAGCAAAGACTTCTGCAAGTGCCACCGAGTAAAGTGACAGTCCGAACAGCCCCAGAAATATGATGTACTTCACGGGCCACAGGCGCTCATGCAATCCCCATGGCAGTTTAACCTGAGGCACTTTCAGCCATTGCGCAAGGTTATTGCTCAGCTCCTGCAAGGCACCGAACGGGCAGAGCCAGCCACAAAACGGCCCGCGACCCCAGAATAGAAGTCCAGCAGCAACCGAAGCCCACAGAATAAAGATCAGTGGTGAGGTGAGGAAAAATTCCCAGTTAAAGCCGGTAATCAGCGAATTGGTAAAGGTCAGAACATTGACCACCGACAATTGCGCATTATTGTACAATCCGAGCCAGAGCAGAATAAAAAGCAGATAGCTGCGTCTGACCCAGACAAAAATGTGAGGAAGCGCGACAAGACTATTTTGGAAAAAGAAGATTGCGACGAGTATGAAGATTGCGAGCCCCGCAATCACCACATTGACCCGGTTCATCTCCCACATTTTTACCCAAAGCGGGCTATTGTTGCCAAAAATATCAGATGCCGTTGCCTCTCCCACCGGCTGCGGTTGGCGCGGTGCCTCAGAAGCGGATGCGGGAGCCGGCTTTGCGAGCAGATAGCGTTCTGGCAGGCTATAGCCCAAATCATAGCTGAGATTAGCCTTGTCACGCGCACCAAATCCGCGCTGAACGAGAAGCTGCAAATCCCATGGCTTTGTCACATCGAAGGCGAAACCCGCTGGCACACGAAAGAGCGCAATTTCGCGCAATTGCGGCGCGCCATCGGCTTCAATGTCACCAAGGCGCGTATGATTTTTGTCGCGGAAGCGAACGCCTTGTCCGTCCTGCAAAAGTTCTATGCGATCGAAAATTCCGCCGCGTACGTAGCCTGACCCCTTGAATGAATAGGCGCCGTCACCGGCAACCAGAATGGCCTGTTCACCGGGTTTAAGCTGTTTTTCCAGCCGTTCATAACCGTCTTTTCCGAGCAGGCTAATCCCGATGCCGGGCACGGAAACAGGAGCGGCATAAAGTTCGATAAAGTTATCGTCAGGGTTGGAAGACTCTGCGTTGTTTGCAGCCTGTTCTTGATTAGCGTCGCGAAAGGCTTGGCTGACCTCGCCGACATTAAGTTTAAGGCTGCGAACCGATCCATCACCGATGAGCGTTTGCCAATCCTGCGGTGCGCGCAGTTCCATGTTAACTTCTCGCGGCGCATCAACGCTCTCGGCAAACACGGGCGTATTTCCCAATCGCCCGCTGCGAATAAGACCTACTGCCGAGCGCACAATACTGTCACCCATCACAAGAACCGTGACGGTTGCACCACTGACGATCTCGACCTGTGGCGGTTTCGCCTTGCCTGCTGAAACCGCAGCCAGATCGCTGTTCACAAGGGAATTAAGTGCCGCGACAACTTTGGCTTCAGGAATACCAATCAGGACGATAGGCTCTTTGTGGTCCACCAGTTTGATACCGCGAATGACACCTTTGGTATCTATTCCAACGAGGATGCGGATCGGCTTACCGGAATAACCGATCGAACTGGTGAAATCGGAATTGAGATAAACGTAGCCGAGCAGCTCGCCACCCTTCGTCACAGGGGCAATCGGTGGTTCACCAGCAGGTTTGCCAACACTGTTTGCTCCGGGAAACACCTGCGTGACTTCCAACGCCGGAAGATACTTTTGCAAGTCGGCGGAATATGAAGGAGATGCAAGAATACTTAGCGTAATCAGCGCAATTAAGACTGAACAAAGGTGATTAGAAAACACCTTGTGGGCCAAATGGCAAAAGCAACGGGGTTGCCGGATCACATAATCGAAAGCTGTAGCGTCCGTAGTCAACATATTCGTTTCAACCTAGCTGGCTGCCCTTATGGGTAAGGCACCCGTTTACGTCGATGAATAGCGATCCGTGCGTCTTCTTCTTTGTTTCAGAACAACTAGAAAAAATCTTGGTTAGATTGCAACGTTATATTGAACGAAAAACGGCTTAAATTTGGACGCGTTTACGCTGAAAATGCTTCGAAATTCTTGTTGATGGATCATGTTTTCTAGTCTGCAAAAAAGCCTCTTATTTATGATCCTATGGATGAGTTTGATGCTAGCGGAGGTAAAAGCTCCACCTAATCAGAAATGGCGAATCCGCTCGCGAAATTATCTGGGTTCCAGCTTTGCGCTAAAGAAGTGACTGCGCCGACCAGATCAATTGCGCGCGCTGCAATCTGATCGGCAATTTCCTCCACACTCTGATGATGCAGATAAAAAGCCGGAACGGGGGGCATCACGATTGCGCCCATTTCTGTAACCGTACACATGTTGCGCAAGTGGACGAGATGTAGTGGTGCTTCGCGTGTCAACAAAACCAATCTGCGCCTTTCTTTCAAATGCACATCCGCAGCACGCGTCAGCAGACTGTCGCTGAAACCATGTGCAATGGATGCAAGTGTACGCATTGAGCACGGCGCTACAATCATGCCGGTAGTCGGCACTGAGCCACTGGCAATTGTCGCACCTACATCTTCAACGGAATAGGTTTTGTCTGCCAGCCGATGCAACATCGAATAGCCATTGGGGCCCAGTTCATAGCGCAAAGTGCGCTCAGCAGCTTCCGAGACAACAAGATGCGCTTCTACATCTTCTAGCTTTGCCAGCTTTTCTAGGATTTTGAGAGGAATGATAGAACCTGATGCGCCGGAAACACCGATAACAATCCGCTTCATTGGCGTGGCAGTCCGCTAAGACCAAGTTCATCCCAGATCGCGTCGACGCGCGCAATTGTGCTGTCGTTCATAGTCAGCACATCGCCCCATTCCCGATCCGTTTCCGGCCCGATCTTATTAGAGGCATCAAGTCCCAGCTTGCCGCCAAGGCCAGAGCGCGGCGATGCAAAATCGAGATAATCGACAGGTGTACTCTCAAGCATGACGAGATCACGGCTTGCGTCAAAGCGTGTCGATAAAGCCCACAGCACTGTCCGACATCAACGCCCATGAGACCAAATTGTATTAATTGAGAAGAGAGGGTTTTCGGCTCATCATAGCTTTATCAAAGGACGCAAAGATGAGACAGAAACCCGTTCCCCAAACGTCTTCTGCGGAGAAGACGATCAAAGATATCCGTCGTGCCACGCGTAAACATTATTCGGCCGAGGATAAAATCCGTATTGTTCTGGAAGGTCTGCGCGGGGAAGACAGCATTGCTGCGATCTGCCGCCGCGAAGGGATTGCAGAGAGCCTGTATTATAGCTGGTCGAAGGAATTCCTTGAAGCTGGCAAGAAGCGCCTTGCAGGCGACACCGCCCGTTCTGCCACCAGCGACGAAGTAAAAGCGCTGCGTCGTGAAAGCCGTGACCTGAAGGAGGCATTAGCCGACGTCACCCTGGAAAACCGCCTGCTCAAAAAAAGCATGATCGGGGATGGGGCGACGACGAATGAGATATCCCGCCACCGAAAAGCTTGAGATCATCCGGCTTGTGGAGCAGTCGCATTTGTCAGCCAGGCAAACTCTCGACAAGCTGGGCATTCCAAGGCCGACCTTCTATCGATGGTATAGTCGGTTCCTTGCCCACGGTGTCGAAGGACTGGAAGAGCGGACGTCCGCAGCTTCGCGGGTGTGGAATCGTATCCCTGACGATATCCGGGATCGCATCATCGCACTGGCGCTCGATCATGCCGACCTGTCACCGCGTGAACTGGCGGTGAAGTTCACTGATACGGAAAGTTATTTTGTATCAGAGGCTTCGGTCTATCGCTTACTCAAGGCTCACGACCTGATCACGTCGCCAGCCTATATTGTCATCAAGGCCAATGACGAGTTCAAGGACAAGACCACGAGGCCGAACGAGATGTGGCAAACCGACTTCACCTACCTGAAGGTCATCGGCTGGGGATGGTTTTACCTATCGACCATCCTCGACGATTATTCCCGTTACATCATCGCCTGGAAGCTGTGCACCAGCATGAAGGTGGATGACGTCACCGATACACTCGATCTTGCATTGGCCGCCTCAGGCTGTGACAAGGTCAAGGTTGAGCACCGGCCGCGTCTGCTGTCGGACAACGGTTCGTGTTACGTCGCCTCCGATCTCGGCGAATGGCTGGAGAAATACAAGATCGACCAGGTTCACGGCGCTCCCGGCCACCCGCAGACGCAAGGGAAAATCGAACGCTGGCACCAGACGCTGAAGAACCGCATCCTGCTTGAAAACTACTTCTTCAAGGAGGACCTCGAAGCCCAGATTGCAGCCTTCGTCGAGCATTACAATCATCGCCGTTACCATGAGAGCCTCGACAATCTCACTCCCGCCGACGTCTACTTCGGACGCGCACAGACCATCCTGCTCGAACGCGAAAGGATCAAACGAGACACCATCAGAAAACGCCGCTTGAACCACCAGGCCAAAGCCGCTTAAATCAAACCCCAAACCGAGCCGGAAACTCCAATCTTCAAAAACACAAATAGTCTCAAATCATTCGACGACGGACAAGAACCGAGGTTCTTTCCTTCGCAATACAAATTGCCTATTGAACTAAATTTAGATGTTGGCATGATTGCACCCCGATACGGGTTGTGTCTCCTCACCAAGCAAAGTGGGAGACACAGCTATAACTAATGCCGTTTGGTTTTGGTCAAGTCATTGGCAGGAGTAGGAAAGCGACCTGCAACAACATCTGTTGACGCAGTTTTCTCCTTGACCTTATCTTTCTTTGGCTTTCTTATTTCTCGGTTACTTCTTTTCTGACCACGGGGCATTTTGAAAACTTCCTGTTTTTGAGGAATTAACTAATTCTTTTACCGGACCAATCCAGTGATGGTTCAAATCACCGCTGGAGATACTTCCACATTCTTACGGGCATGTTGCCGAGAAACCTGCGGCATCCCTCACGATGGTGAGCGTCCAGATTGAAATTCCTGAATGAGTAGCCTTGCTGCGAATATGTGAGCGGCACGGTTTTCTGCCGTATCGTAAAGCCGATAGCCGGCGCGTCGCAGTATTTCACGCATCATTCGAAAGTCGGTAGGTCCAAAGTAGGGCTTGATAATTTTGGAAGACATTTCGTCCTCCTTGTATTGGGGCTGGAGTATGCACTCGCAACCGACAGCGCCCGTTTCAAAAGCTGTCGAGACATGCACCATGCGCTTTAAATTTGAGCAAAGCAACTGAGGCTGAATTGCGACGGCAGACCGGCACAATCATTGCATAAAAAGCTACTTCATGTCCTCCACGGTGATGCGATAGGAAGTTTGCCGAGCCTTTGAATAGACCTCGCGAGCAGCATCGTAGATCAGTTTCCGTGAGGCGTCGAAGGCAGCAAGAAGCGATGATTCCGTCGCTGCAATGGCGCCATTCTTCTCCAGGGCGGGCTTATCGAATAGAAATGGGACGGAGGTCATTCCATCGTAGCCGACAAATCGCACGCCCACCTCAAGATCATCGAAACTTCTGCTGGGGTTTGGAAATGAAAGGGCCATTACTTTTCGCTTTTTACTGCGCCGCCTTCGTCATCTCAACGATCGGCGGCCTTTGCCATTCTTCGATGTTTCTTGATAAACTGTGTCAGGGCGATCTGTAGCCGACCTTCGTCACGTGTTCCCTCCTGAAATCGACGTGTCAGATAACGTGCAGCATCAGTGCGCAAATCTTGTGTGTCGCCGGGTTTGCGAGCCTCCCTTAGAAGTCGCGAAATCATAGTGATGTTTCTGGAATTCAACGCGATGGAAGACATTTCGTCCTCCTTAGTTGCGGGTCAGGCATTTGAAGCCCAAATGACAGCACCCGTTTCAATTACTGTCATTATAATCATCATGCGCTTTATGTAAGGAGAAAGCAAATAAGGCTCCAATTCCATTGCTGTAAACTCAGACTGGCTGCTTCGCTAAAAATGCTTCCTTGGTCATATAATCTGCGGTTCTCAACAGCGGTCCGCGGCTATCCATATCAACAATGCTGCCAATGTATGAATGCTGCTGTACCAACTATCAATTGTGAATTCCCCAGGTCTTGCGCAATACGCCTCCGGGCGACTTGGGAGCTAGACAGCCGGACAATTTTACGAACTGGCGACAATGTGTCGAAACAGCTTTGCCTATTGACAGGCTCTTCATATCGATTATTCTAGATGTATGGAAAATGAAGAAGCAATTACGGCACTGGCTGCCCTCGCCCAATCGACAAGGCTCGACACCTTTCGGCTGTTGGTGAAACACGAACCGGACGGTATTCCTGCCGGTGAACTGGCGCGTATGCTGGATGTGCCACAGAATACGATGTCTGCGCATCTGGCGACATTGTCTCGTGCCGGACTTGTGAAGGGCGAACGTCAGAGCCGCTCGATCATCTATCGCGCTGATCTCGACCGATTTCGAGAACTGACCCTATTCATGATCAAGGACTGCTGTGGCGGCAGTGCTGAGCTCTGCGCACCTCTAATAAAAAGCCTGACACCCTGTTGCGAACCGAAAACGGTCGCCCAGTAACAAAAGGCCGCTGAATTCGGCCTTCCACAAACGGACTGATAAAATGACGGATCGGATCTACAACGTGCTCTTCTTGTGCACGGGCAATTCCGCGCGCTCAATTTTGGGCGAGGCAATTCTGAACAAGGATGGCGAAGGACGATTTCACGCCTATTCGGCTGGAAGTCAGCCAAAAGGCGACATTCATCCTCTCGCAATCAAGGAACTGGACGCTCTCGGCTATTCTACCGAGAACCTGAGCTCAAAAAGCTGGGACGTGTTTTCAGGTACCGACGCCCCTCAGATGGATTTCATTTTTACGGTCTGTGATAACGCTGCCGGAGAAGCCTGCCCTGTCTGGATTGGCCATCCCATGACAGCCCATTGGGGCGTTGAGGACCCTGCCGCTGCCGAAGGAAATGACGCAGAAAAACAGCGCGCCTTTGCGCAGGCGGCCCGTTTTCTGAAGAACCGGATATCAGCATTTCTGAGCCTTCCCCACGCCACGATAGACCGCATGGCGCTTCAAAATCATCTGAAAGAAATAGGCACCATGGAAGGTAGCACACAGACAAATGTGGAGAATGACTGATGTCCACATTCGAACGTTATCTGACTGTCTGGGTGGCTCTTTGCATTGTCTCTGGCGTAGCTCTTGGTCATTTCTTTCCGACAGTATTCCATGCAATCGGATCTGCTGAAGTCGCCAGGGTCAACATTCCAGTCGCTATTCTCATCTGGCTCATGATCATCCCCATGTTGCTGAAGATCGATTTCAGCGCATTGAGACAGGTCGCTGAGCACTGGCGTGGCATCGGCGTCACGCTCTTCATAAACTGGGCCGTCAAACCATTCTCTATGGCGCTTCTCGGTTGGCTATTTATCGGCTGGCTGTTTCGCCCTTATCTGCCTGCAGACCAGATCGACTCCTACATTGCCGGACTCATTATTCTGGCGGCTGCCCCTTGCACGGCAATGGTGTTCGTCTGGTCCAACCTGACCAAGGGCGAGCCGCATTTCACGCTGTCCCAGGTCGCACTGAACGATGCGATCATGGTTGTGGCATTTGCCCCTATCGTCGGGCTACTGCTCGGACTGTCGGCAATTACTGTCCCGTGGGATACGCTCGTTTTGTCGGTTGTCCTCTATATCGTCATTCCGGTGATTATCGCTCAAATCCTACGCAGAAGCATTCTCGCCAGCGGAGGACAACGAGCCTTCGATGCAATGCTGAAGACACTACAGCCGCTGTCTCTGATTGCGCTTTTGGCGACACTTGTTCTGCTATTCGGGTTTCAAGGAGAGCAGATCATCGCACAACCCATGATCATTGCGATGCTGGCCGTGCCGATCCTCATCCAGGTCTATTTCAACTCTGGCCTCGCTTATCTGTTGAATCGCATTTCAGGTGAGCAACATTGCGTTGCCGGACCCTCGGCTTTGATTGGTGCATCCAACTTCTTCGAACTGGCAGTAGCAGCCGCAATCAGCCTTTTCGGCTTCTCATCTGGCGCAGCACTTGCAACAGTTGTTGGCGTTCTTGTTGAAGTGCCTGTCATGCTCTCCGTTGTCTGGATCGTGAACCGTTCCAAGGGCTGGTACGAACGCGGTTCCAATCAAAAGCCCGTCACCGAAACAGGAAAACTCTGATGTCAGTTACGATCTATCACAATCCGAAATGCGGCACGTCTCGTAACACATTGGCGATAATCCGCGCCAGCGGCGAAGAACCTGTCGTTATCGAATATGTGCAAAATCCGCCATCGCGAGAACGACTGGTCGAATTGCTTCGAGCAATGCAGATGACTCCTCGCCAAATCCTTCGCGAGAAAGGCACGCCATATGCCGAACTGGGATTGTCCGATCCCAAATGGACCGATGACGAACTGGTCGACTTCATGATGGCGCATCCTATCCTGATTAATCGTCCAATCGTGGAAACGTCGCTTGGCACCAAACTGTGCCGTCCGTCAGAACTGGTTCTCGACATTCTGGAAAACCCGGTGTCGTCATTCACCAAAGAGGACGGAGAAGTCATCACCTATGAAAGAAAGTCGCGCTGACATGGACCTGCCGAACCTCGATCAGAATTCCTTCGCATTGCCTGATCTGGATGCATTACGCGCCGACTTTCCAAAGCATAAGCCTCGTATCCTTTTGCTCTATGGCTCACTTCGTGACCGTTCCTATAGTCGGTTTCTGACGCTGGAAGCGCAGCGCCTTCTCGATGCGATGGGTGCTGAAACGCGTGTCTTTCATGCCAATGGTCTTCCCTTGCCAGACGACGGTTCGGCGGAGCATCCGAAGGTTCAGGAATTGCGCGAGGCAATGCTTTGGTCAGAAGGGCAAGTCTGGACCAGTCCCGAACGTCATGGAGCCATGAGCGCTGTCATGAAATCGCAGATCGACTGGATTCCATTGCCGGGTGGAGCAATTCGTCCGACGCAGGGCCGAACTCTTGCATTGATGCAGGTTTCAGGCGGATCGCAGAGCTTCAACGCCGTCAATCAGATGCGCATTCTTGGGCGCTGGATGCGAATGATCACCATTCCAAACCAGTCATCCGTCGCACAGGCATGGCAGGAATTTGACGACGCTGGACGGATGAAACCTTCATCATTCTATGATCGCGTGGTCGATGTGATGGAAGAGCTGATGAAGTTTACACTTCTGACGCGTGGCGTCTCAGATCATCTCACAGACCGCTACAGCGAGCGCAAGGAAGAAGCGGCCAAACTCGAAAAGCGTGTTTCGTTGAAATCAATATGAGCGCTGAACGGCTTCCCATTGCGGCCATTGCCGGTCTCGGACTGACCCAGAATATCGGTTACGGCACTTTATATTATTCCTTCAGCATTCTCGCGCCGTCCATGGCGCGGGACTTCTCCGTTTCCAACGAATGGATTTTCGGAGCGCTGTCAGTTGCCCTGTTAGCAGGGGGCTTTCTGGCTCCCTGGTTAGGCAAATGGATTGATCGTTACGGCGCAGGTCGCATGATGACGATAGGCTCGATACTGGCCGCCATCTCTCTCATACTGTGTTCGTTTTCTCCAAATGCTTTAACGTTTGCAGGCGCGCTGACGATCATCGAAATCGCCGCAAATCTCGTCCAATATGGAGCAGCCTTTGCATTATTGGTGCAATTAGCGCCAAATGTTGCCCAGCGTAGCATCACCTATCTGACACTGATTGCAGGCTTTGCCTCGACAATTTTCTGGCCCATTACAACAACCCTTCAACATTGGCTCACCTGGCAACAGACCTATTTGCTGTTCGCTTGCCTCCATTTGTTTCTCTGCGTGCCGGTACACCTTTTGCTCGCGCGTTCTATTGCAAAGAATGGTCGGAAACGATCAACGAATGGAACAGTCACAACCGCCTTTTCAGGTGATTTGCCTGCCCATCAACGGCGCAAAGGTTTCGTGCTTATTCTCGTGGCATTCTCGACGCAGGCTCTCGTTGCAGCGGCCATTCTGGTCCATATGGTGCCAATGTTGGGCGCGCTCGGTCTTGCAGGTTCTGCAGCTTTTATTGGCGCGATATTCGGACCTTCTCAGGTAGCCAGCCGCCTGATCAACATGCTCGGTGGCAAAAACCTCGCTCCGATCAGTCTGGCAGTAATCTCTGCCTCCTTGATGGGGTTAGCCCTCATTGTTCTGCTATTCGGTGCTCCATCCATTATTGCGACGATGATGTTTGCCTGTCTTTTTGGCTTCGGAAACGGTCTCTTCAGTATTGTCTCCGGGACGTTGCCGCTGTCACTATTCGGCAGTGACGGCTACGGTGCCATGCAAGGCAAGATCATGTCAGCCAGACTAATCATTTCGGCCACTGCTCCATTCGCGATGGCTTTCGGCATAGAGAATATCGGTGTGAACTGGAGCCTATTCATCTTGACGCTAACGGTTGGTTGGGCGACCCTCACATTGATCGGACTGAAGTTGCTTCGATAGTGCCAGGCGGCACCTCATAAGAAAATGTGGGCCCATTGAAAAATGCAAATCATTTCAACCAGTCACTTGGATTATTGAGTGCATTTTTTCCGTTAACGACTGCAATTGCAATTTTAAACGGAAAACGACAGTCTCACTGGCGCGCGCCAGTGGCGAAAGTAAGGTCTTCAGCGGCAATTGGTCGGGATCGTAACGCTTTGAATTTATGGTAAATGAAGTGTTAATTATAAGCTAATTGGCATTTATATTTCGGCACTTATGATGCTTCGAGTGTGGACTTCTAACCTTCGATAAGTACAGGTTATCAAAGCTTATTGATTTGAAGCCGCAAATCAGTGAAAGTCAGGCAAAGCCGCGCCGCTGAAGGCCCGTTTTCAGGCCCATCAGGGAGTCTTGACCTTGCCATCAACGTCCGTCACCGCCGTCGAACGGCGTGCCGAAACACTCGATACGATTGCCGCCGTTTTGGCGTCACGACACGAAAGTGATGAATCTGTCCGACTTTTGAGAACGCATACAGAACTCACGTCGGCTTGAGCGTTGATGCCGTTGATTTCTGGGCTTTGAGCGCTTGGTAGAGAGCGGTCTTGCCGATCTTCACGCGGGCGGCAGCTTCACGGACATTCAGCCCAGCCGCGATATGCTGGCGGGCCTTTGCGAGCTTTTCTGGTGTCACGACCGCCTGGCGACCACCGCGCCGGCCCCGTTCCTCTGCGGCTTGCAGACCGGCGCGGGTTCTTTCCCGGATGAGATCACGCTCGAATTGAGCCAGCGCGCCAAACAGATGAAAGACCAAACGACCGCCGGGCGTAGTTGTGTCGATGTTTTCGGTGATGGATCGGAAGCCAACGCCCTTGGCTTCCAGCTCGGTGATGATGTCGATCAGGTGCTTCATTGATCGACCGAGACGATCGAGTTTCCAGACCGTCAGCGTGTCGCCCTCCCGAGCATAGCGAATAGCTTCCGTCAGTCCTGGTCGGTCGGTTTTCACACCCGATGCTTTGTCCTCGAATAGCTTTTCGCAGCCAGCCTTGCGCAATGCGTCGAGTTGCAGTGCGGTATCCTGGTCTTCGGTAGAGACTCTTGCATAGCCTATGGCAGTCATGAGACACGATTTGTCCGTTTTCTTGTTAAATGCGGACAATGTCCGATTTCCCGTCGAGTAACAAGCTTTGCGGACAAAATCTGTGGACACCGCAAAACGTCCGTTTGTCGGACACGCATTTTCCAGTTCGCTGCACTCTCTCCAACGAATCTGGAAGATCAGAGAATGGCGCGAAGAGTATTACTGAGCGAAGCATGGTGGCGACAGGCGACAACCATCCCGGTTGACGAAAGGGAAATCGCCAAACATTACACGCTGGATCGATCGGAACTCGACCTGATCATGCGGCAGAACAAAGCCTCGAATCGGCTGGGCCTCGCCTGTGTTCTGGCCACACTGCGTTATCCTGGCCGACCGCTAGCGGATGGCGAAATCCTGCCGTCTGGCGTCTTGCGGTTTCTGGCGCGGCAGATCGGCGTCGATCATCGTGAGATCGATCGTTATTTCGAACGGTCGCAGACCCGACGCGAGCATCTCGCGCTGCTTGTCGATCGAATGCAGATGCGCCCTTTTGTCCCTGCAGATGTGCGGATACTGACCGGTTGGCTGACGCCTGCCGCACAAACCATGCGCCAGGCCGATGTATTGGCAGATATGGTAGTGGAGGAACTGCGACGTCGGAGAACTCTCCTGCCGACGCGCGCGGCGCTCGAAGCTATCATTCATGTGGCGATCAGGCGCGGCATTCGGATTGCTCATCGGGCCTTGGCGGGCGGGATGTCAGAAGGCCAGAAGCTCGATCTGGACAAGCTTCTCGACCCGCGTGAGGGGACGAGCGTGACCGTCCTTGCCTGGGCAAGAACACCGGCATTATCGCCAGCCGCGGTCAATCTCGACAGGATTGCCGAGCGCATTCGCTTTCTGCGGTCTCTGAACCTGCCGATGACGTTGATGGAGCGCATTCCGGCCAAGGTCTTTGACGAATTCGCGGCAGAGGGGACACGAATGAGCGCGCAGCATCTGCGCGACCTCAATCCCGAACGCCGGCATGCCGTCCTGGCTGCGACGGTGCTCCACCTTTCCCACCATCTCACCGACTGCACCATTGACATGTTCAAGAAACTCATGGGAATCCTGACGCGGCGAGCCGATAACCAGGCCGCCGCTCGCGTCATCCGATCCGTCCGCGACGTGCAGAAGCCATTGAAGGACGTTTCGAAGGTTTGCCATGCGATCATCGAGGCGAGGGACAAAGGCGAGGATATCGCCAAAGCGCTCGAACGGGTCATCCAATGGCCGGCCTTTACGACCAGTGTCCAGGCGGTCGATATGCTGATCGCTCCGGATGTCATCGACGGCAAAATCGAAATGCTCCTGCGCTATCCGACGATCCGGAAACTGGCACCGCAATTCCTGTCGACACTCGTGTTCCGCGGTCACGCCGTGGCGGCGAACCTCCTGCGGGCGCTATCCGTGATCGCGGATCTCTACCACAAGGGCAAACGGGCGATACCGGACAAGGCACCGATCTCCTTCGCGCCGAAAAGCTGGATGCCTCTCATACTACAGGATGGTAAGATCGATCGCAGGGCCTATGAACTCTGCCTGTTCAGCGAACTGAAACGCCGGCTCGATGCCGGCGATGTCTGGGTAGAAGGGGCCAAGCGCTTCCAATCCTTCGAAAGCTTCCTTATCCCCACGCCGACATTCGAACTGATGCGCGAGGAAGGGCCGCTCCCGGTCGCAGTCGATACCGACGTGGAAACTTACCTCAGCCAGCAGCGCCAGATCCTGAACGGCGGGCTGGCCGACCTTTCCCGTCTGGCCGTAGCCGGCGAACTCGACGATGTCGAACTGACCGGAGCGGGGTTCAGCGTCACGCCGCACAAGGCAATGTTTCCAGACATCGCCAAGTCGCTGAAGCGACAAGTGGAAAGCCGTCTGCCTGCGATCCGCATCACTGACCTTTTGCTAGAGGTTGATGCCCGCACGGGATTTTCGAACGCCTTCACCCATCTGCGCAGTGGTCGAACGGCCGACAACAAGCTTGCGCTCCTCACCGCCATCTTGGCGGACGGCATCAATCTCGGTCTCACCAGAATGGCGGACGTTTCTCCCGGGAACACGATGCGCCAACTCGCCTGGGCGCACGACTGGCATATTCGCGAAGAAGGCTACACCGCCGCACATGCCGTTCTTGTCAACGCCCAGAGGCAATTGCCTCTCGCAAGCTTGTGGGGTGACGGAACAACTTCTTCCTCAGATGGCCAGTATTTTCCGGCGGGCGGACACGCCGAGGCGATCGGCGATCTCAACGCCCGCTATGGTCCCAACCCCGGCGCCAAATTCTACCGGTTCACCTCTGACCAGTACGGCGCTTTCTACATCATCGCCATGAATGCCAATGCGAGCGAAGCCATCTATGTCCTCGATGGACTGCTCTATCATGGCAGCGATCTCGCCATCGAAACCCACTATGTCGATACCGGCGGGGTAAGCGATATGAGCTTCGCCCTTTGCCATCTCGTTGGTTTCCAGATTGTGCCTCGGCTGCGCGGTCTCAAGGATCGCAAGCTCTATCTCTTCCCGGGCGACGCGCCTCCCGAAAACCTGGCGCCGCTCGTTGGCGAGCACATCAACGTCGAGCGGATCAAGGCAAACTGGAACGACATCCTGCGGCTGGTCACGACGATCCGTTCCGGGCAGGTTCGGCCTTCGACGGTGTTGGCAAAGCTGTCCGCATTCCCACGCCAGAACGGACTGGCGTTGGCGCTACGCGATCTCGGTCGCATCAATCGGTCCATCTTTCTGCCCCAGTGGTGGCAGAACCCCGAAATGCGCAGGAACGCGACGGTCGGCCTCAACAAGAGCGAATCCCAGAACACCTTGGCCCGCGCACTGTTCTTCAATCGCCTCGGAGAATTGCGCGACCGGACTTTCGAGAGCCAGTTCTACCGAGCATCTGGACTGAACCTGCTAATCAACGCCATCGTCTACTGGAACACACTCTATCTCGAACCGGCGTTCGCCGAGCTCAACCGAGATGGCATTCCCACGCCGCTTGACATCATCAAACACATTACCCCACTCGGCTGGCAGCACATCAGTCTCACCGGCGATTACATCTGGACCCCAACAGACGGCGTTGATCTCAGGCCATTGCGGCGCGAAACATCTATCCTCGCAGCGTGATCACCATACGTTCTCAAAAGTCGGACAGATCCATCACTTCGTGGCGTGACACCTTCTCGGAAGCGTGTTGCCCACTATAATGATATAGTGTACTCCCCTATATCATTATGAAGGAGTTTTGGCGATGAGTTCATCCCACGGGCATGCGCATGACCACACCCACCCGCACGATCATGGCCGTTCGCTCGACGCCGCCCATGAGCATTTCTTCCTTGGCGACAACCACGACCGGAACGAGCGGCGCACGTGGCTGGTGATCGCGATCACCGCGACCATGATGGTGGTGGAGATCGTCGCGGGTAATATGTTCGGGTCGATGGCTCTGACGGCGGACGGCTGGCATATGTCCACCCATGCCGCTGCCCTCCTCATCGCTGCGCTGGCCTATCTCTACGCCCGCAAGCACGCCAGTAACCGCCGCTTTTCCTTTGGCACCGGCAAGCTCGGAGACCTCGCAGGCTTTGCGAGTGCCGTGGTGCTGGCGCTGATCGCGCTGCTGATCGGCTGGGAGAGTTTCCTGCGCTTCCAATCACCCGTCGCGATCAATTTCAAGGAAGCCATTATGGTGGCTGTCGTCGGCCTGATTGTGAACCTTGTGTGCGCGTGGCTTCTTAAGGACGACCACCAACACGGGCATGACCATGGCCACGGGCACGCGGCAGGGAAGGATCAAAACCTTCGCGCCGCCTATGTCCACGTGCTGGCTGATGCCCTGACCTCCGTTCTGGCGATTGCCGCGCTAGTCTTCGGCAGCCTCTACGGCTGGCTATGGCTTGATCCGGCAATCGGCATTGTCGGAGCCATCGTGATCGCCCGTTGGTCGTGGGGGCTGATCCGCGACGCAGGCGGTGTGCTTCTCGACTACATTCCGCAGGGCGAAGACCTGCCGGAGGAAATTCAGGAGATCATCGTCAAAGAAGGCGCTGAGATCGTTGATCTTCACATCTGGCAGCTCGGACCTGGCCACCATGGCGCGATCGTCTCGATTGTAGCCGATCACCCTCAAACGCCGTCATACTACCGCGCAAAACTTGCCGCCATCCATGATTTGTCACATGTGACGGTGGAGGTCGAAGCTCGCGCGGCCTAGCCATCAACCGTTGCATCCGAGGAGTATCCGCATGACCCACACCATCCGCGAGAAGCAAAAGCTAATCAACCGCGTACGCCGTATTCGCGGGCAGATGGAAGGCATCGAGCGGATGCTTGATGAGGAAAAGGGCTGCGTCGAGGTCATGCAGTCGATCGCCGGAGCACGGGGTGCGATGAACGGCCTCATGGGCGAGGTGATTGAAGACCACATCCGCATGCACCTTGTCGCAGAGGGGCTTACCCAGAAGGAACGAGATGAAGGCGCGGCCGAACTGATCGACGTCGTCCGCGCCTATCTCAAATAAGGTTCGTAATGAAGAATGACTCGCCCTGCACCGATGTCTGTCGCTTCGACCCACGCAACAAATGGTGCTTGGGCTGCGGCCGGACGGCCGATGAAATCAAGGCTTGGTGCAAACTGTCGCCCTACCACCGCACGACCCTATCGACCGAGTTGAAACGGCGCATGAAGCGCCGGGCTGAATGTCCGTGAAGCTGCCGCCCGCGTGAAGATCGGCAAGACCGCTCTCTACCAAGCGCTCAAAGCCCAGAAATCAACGGCATCAACGCTCAAGCCGACGTGAGGTTCTGTATGCGTTCTCAAAAGTCGGACAGATTCATCACTTTCGTGTCGTGACGCCGTTTTGCCGATGAACCGGCGCGACATGCTCGCGGAGATTTTGACGAATGAGGATGTCGAGACGCTGCGCCATCTGGTCAATGAAGGCATGGGCGAAAACACGCTGCGTGCGCTGACCTCGGATCTGGCCTATCTCGAAGCATGGTCAATGGCCGCAACCGGCAGCCCCCTCCCCTTTCCGGCGCCGGAAGCCCTGCTCCTGAAATTCGTTGCCCATCATCTCTGGCGGCCGCAGCAACGCGAGATTGAACCCGATCACGGCATGCCAGCCGACGTGGAAGAGGAATTGCGCCGACAAGGCTTTCTGCGCGTGTCGGGACCGCATGCACCGGCAACCGTGCGCCGCCGTCTTGCCAACTGGTCGACGCTGACCCGCTGGCGCGGCCTGGAGGGTGCGTTTTCATCGCCTTCCGTCAAATCGGCAATCCGGCTTGCGGTGCGCGCCCTGAACCGGCCGCGCAGCCGCAAGAGTGCCAATGCGATTACCGGCGATATTCTGGGCAAGCTGCTGGCAACCTGTTCCGGCGAGGATCTCACCGCCTTGCGTGATCGGGCCATCCTGATGGTGGCCTTTGCCTCCGGTGGCCGCCGACGCAGCGAAATAGCAGGCCTGCGCACAGAGCAACTCGTCAAACAGGCACCTGTCACCGATGAAGAAGGCTCTCCCCTTCCCTCGCTTGGCATCCATCTTGGCCGTACCAAAACCAGTGGCGTCGAACAGGATGAAATTGTTTATCTGACCGGACGTCCCGTCAATGCCCTCACCCGATGGCTGAAGGCAGCCAGGATCGACAAAGGCAACGTGTTTCGAAAAGTCGATCGATGGGGCAATGTTTCCACGCGGGCACTGGAACCCAGTGCCGTCAACGCCATCGTCAAGCGGCGCGCGCAAATGGCGGGTCTCGACCCTGCGGAATTTTCTGCCCATGGTCTGCGCTCCGGCTATCTCACCGAAGCCGCCAATCGTGGCATTCCCCTCCCCGAAGCCATGGAGCAATCCCGTCATCGCTCCGTGCAACAGGCATCAGACTATTACAACAATGCCAAACGGCGCAGTGGACGAGCGTCACGGCTGCTGTGAGGCATGTGCCGACCAAGGGCATTGGAACCCACACATCAATTAAGTTTGCCCATATCATTCAGGATCAGACATATTCTGCTTCAATTCAGAGAATTTTGCAGCCATTGTCGGATTCCCGCGTGTCAAGCGACGTGAAGAATTGACCGACAGGTCCTCGGCTTTATTATTTGCAAGCCGCAAATTGTTGGCTGATTTGTGAAGCGCTTCTTTCGTTTTTTCCAGATCCTTGATCGCTTCATCGATGCGTCTGACTGCTTCCTCAAAACCGTCCGAAGCCAGACGCCAGTTTCTCCCAAATGCTGTTTTAAAATCTTCAAGTTGGGCTTCAAAGTTGGTGATGTCTACGTTTGCGCTCTCACCAGCGCCAGCTCTGTCTTGTATTTAAGCGAATTTATCGCCGCATCACGCAGCAGCGTAATTATTGGGATAAAGAATTGTGGTCTGACAACATACATTTTCGGAAAACGATGGGATACGTCTACAATCCCTGTATTATAAAGTTTGCTCTCAGGCTCCAGCAGTGAAACCAACACCGCATACTCACAGCCCTTAGCGCTACGATCCTTGTCTAGCTCTTTGAAAAAGTCTTCATTCCTCTTCTTTGTGACCGTGTCCTCGTTCTCGTTCTTCATCTCGAACATGATCAAAACAATTTCAGAACCTGCATCGTCCACGTCACGGAAGATAAATCGCCCTTACTGCCGTTGCGCGCGTCGTTATTCTTCTCAAAATAAGCGCGGGGAAATGCAGTGGCGCGAATGCGGTCGAACTCAGTTGCGCAATGCTGTTCCAGCGTCTCACCGATCATTTTTGTCGATAGCTTCGCCTTCATATCACTCAGACGCTCAATAGCCTCGTCGCGATCCTTAAGCTGCGTTTCGTACTTGTCCTTGAGGGCAGTTTCAGCAAGTTGCTTTTCAAGTGCGACACGATCAAGACCGTTCTCAACTCGTCTCGCTCTTTCTCAACTACGAGGACACCTTCGGTCACGGCGATCTTCTGTGAAAGCTCACCCGCATCTAGCCTGGCCTTAAGACGCTCAATCTCAGCGTCCTTAATAGAAGCTGCTTTATGTAGTTCGGCATTAAGCTTCGCCTCGGCGAGTTTTGACGCAGCCTCCTGCTCTCGTCTGGCAGTTTCCAGGTCGTGCAGAAGGGTATCACGTTCTTTTTCCACGACACTTAAGGCCTCGGCTACCGCGAGTTTGTGCGACTTCGCTAGATTCGAGCCTCGCCTTCAGTTTCTGAATTTCAGTATCCCTGGCTGCAGCAGCTTTCTGCAGTTCACTGCTAACCTTGGCCTGTGCAAGCTCGACCGCGTTCCGCTTGTTCTGTTCAGCCAATTCCAGACGCTCATGCAGTTGCTTGTCGAAATCACTATCGCGAACCTGTTTCAGGATATCTGCATAACCTGCTTCATCAATCTTGAATGCCTTGTTGCAATGCGGGCAGATGATTTCATGCATATTTGTAGCGGCTTGCCAACATAAGCGCCTCTGCTCGCAAACATCGGCATTTTCTGCTCGAATTATCTGACAATGGAGCGGGCGTCGTGCTCACGCTCTTTGCCAATGTGCTCGCAAACATCCGGGTCTGCTTGCAAACATCCGCCACGTGCTCAGATTAATTGCCAGCGACGGCATGGTCAAACCGGGACGCCTGCCTGTCGTAGTTGCTCGGTCAGCTGACGGGAATATTCGGGATCAAGGGTGCCCGCCAGGAAGGCGCGGATATACGGACATGCGCTGTGGCTTTCCCTCCTTGGCGCTTCGGGTGCAGGAGGTTCTGCAGCATGATCCGTTGTCAGGGCATCTCTTCGTCTTCAGGGGCCGCAGATCGGATATTTTGAAGATCATCTGGCATGATGGTCTGGGCGCCTGCCTTTTTACCCGGCGGCTGGAGAAGGGCCGGTTTATCTGGCCGAATATGGGATAGCATCCGTCAAGGTGGTGTAGAATTGGGACCGGGCCGTCATGATCAGGCGGCTCTGGGTGAAATTTCTCCATCGCAGCTACGCGAGGAGGTAGAGCTGAGTTTAAGTGCTGTCATTGAAGTTTCACGAGCCTGATAAACGGACGTCATATGTCGCCCATAGTGATGCAAATATTCAATCGATGCACCACTAACGATCAGGATTATTGTGATGCTGGCTCTGAACGGAGTTGCCGTGACCTATGCCAACGGCACCCAAGCTTTGAAGACAACGACATTGACGTTCAACCAGGGTCAGTTCGTCGTGCTCCTCGGTAGATCCGGCGCAGGCAAATCTACCCTCATCCGGACACTCAACGGCTTGGTTGCGCCGACGTCTGGTTCGATCACTTCTAACGATATTGGTGCTCTGGATGCGGAAACTAAGCTTCGCATTCACCGAAGGCGAACTGGGATGATATTCCAGCAGCACCAACTCATAGGGCGCTTGAGCGCGCTCGACAACGTCATGACGGGCCGCCTGGGCTACCACTCTGGCTGGCGTACGTTGTTCCCTATGCCGCGTTCGGATCGAAGGCTGGGGTTGGAATGCCTTGAACGCGTAGGCCTTCTTGATAAGGCTCTCGTCAGGGCGGATCAACTATCCGGCGGTCAGCAGCAACGGGTGGGCATTGCGCGCGCGCTGGTCCAGAAGCCCCAACTGGTCCTTGCAGATGAGCCCGTTGCAAGTCTGGACCCTGAAACGGCTGTCGAGGTCCTGTCGCAGCTTCGCGAAATATGCACAGCCGACGGCATCACTGCTGTGATCAGCCTTCATCAGATCGATCTAGCTCGCCGGTTCGGCGACCGGGTCATTGCTATGCGCGACGGGGAAGTGGTTGCGGACGCCGCTGTCGACGAACTGACCGATCAAATGTGTGCGTCGATCTACCGCAGCGCCCCAAGAAATCCGACCACAACACAAGATTTGTCCAACTACGAGTATGATCAACCTTTAGCTGCCATGGAGGCCGCATTATGAAGAAGCTTCTGTCCCTCGCATTCCTCGCCGTTCTTGGCTGGAGTTCGTTGGCGCATGCTGGCTCAAATCCAGAGACATTGCGCGTCGCGTTGCTACCGGACGAGAACGCCGCCACTGTCATCAAAAACAATCGTCCTCTCGAGGAGTATCTTGAGAAGACACTCGGTCGGGAGATTGAACTGATCGTAACGACCGACTACTCGTCAATGATCGAAGCGATGCGTTTCGGCCGGCTTGAGTTGGCTTATTTCGGGCCGCTCTCTTACACGCTCGCGAAAACCAAGGCTGATATCGAGCCTTTCGCAGCACTTATGAAGGATGGCGAAACTACCTATCGCGCTGTAGTTGTCGCCAATGCAGAGGCTGGCATCGAAAGCCTTGAAGATGCAAAAGGGAAAAAGGTCGCGTTTGGGGACGTGGCTTCCACCTCAAGCCACCTTATCCCGAAATCTATGCTGCTTAAGGCCGGAGTTGAGGCTGGAAAAGACTATAGCGAGAACTTCGTAGGGTCGCATGATGCCGTGGCTATTGCAGTGCAGAATGGCAATGCTCAGATTGGCGGACTTTCGTTGCCCATCTACAATTCAATGGTCGCTCGTGGCACCATTGATCCTAAGAAAGTTATCGCCCTCGCCGAGTCCGATCCGTTCCCGCAGTACCCCTGGACCATGCGGTCGGATCTTGACACTTCGTTGAAAGAGGCGATCACCAAAGCCTTCATCGACCTTAAAGACGAAAAGGTATTGGCATCCTTCAAAGCCGATGGGTTCGCTCCGATCGATGACAAAGCCTACGACGTCGTCCGTGAGCTCGGTAAAGTGCTGAACTTGGACCTGAGTCAGTAAGGCGCGTTCGAGACAGTTTCTCACCTTTCGACGCAGGCGCTGGCCTGCGTCCTTTCTTCCAGGATATGTGATGACACAGCCGTCGGCCGACTACGACTCTATCCTTCAACATCAAAACAAAGCTTGGACCAGAGCTGGCGTGATCGCGTTGGCAATTGCGTGTGTGATCATTGTTAGCAGTTATCACTCCGGTCTTCTTGATCTGGAGCGTCTGGGATCTGGGTTTCCTGCGCTCTGGCAGCTCGGTACGGAAATGTTTCCCCCGGATTTCAACCGAGGCTTGGAGTGGATCAGCCCTCTCATCGACACTCTGGCGATGAGTATAGCTGGGACTGCGATCGCGGTACTGATATCACTTCCAGTTGGCTTTTTCGCCTCAGGGAAAACAGCACCCAACGCTGTCATCTATATGATCTCGCGTGGATTGTTGAATGGTCTACGGTCGATCCCGGAGCTGATTATGGGCATCGTCTTCGTGGCGGCAGTGGGATTTGGAGCGCTCCCAGGCGTGCTGGCTCTTGGTCTTCACTCGGTTGGCATGGTGGGCAAGTTCTTTGCGGAGGCGATCGAGCATTGCGATAATGCGCCTATAGAAGCCGCACGCGCAGCTGGTGCGTCGCCGTTCCAGATCGTGACGCGGGCGATCTTGCCACAAGTTCTACCGCAATTGGCCGATGTGACCATCTATCGGTGGGAGTACAACTTCCGCGCCTCGACAATCCTGGGCACTGTGGGAGCTGGTGGTATCGGTTTCGAGTTGATGACATCCCTCCGGATCATGAATTATCAGGAGGTTCTTGCGATCATGCTCGTTGTCCTTCTGATGGTCACCATCGTTGACCAGGTCGGCGCTCTCCTCCGCCGCCAGCTGCAATAGAAGGATAAATTAAATGCTCCCAAAGGTAGTAATCACCCATCGCGTCCACGAGGAGATTATCTCAAAGCTATCTCCCCACGCTCGTTTAGTTTGCAACGATACTGATGATACATGGCCCCGCGAGAAACTGCTCGCAGAATTGAGCGACGCCAAGGCGATGATGGCGTTCATGCCGGACATGATCGACGCGTCTGTACTCGCGCACGCTCCCGATCTTCAACTTGTGGCATGTGCGCTGAAAGGCTTCGATAACTTCGACATCGAAGCCTGCACGCAGCGTGGAGTCCACGTCACGATAGTGTCCGATCTTCTCACTGACCCGACAGCCGAACTTACAATCGGTCTGATGATTGCTCTTGGGCGGCACATTCTGCCAGGCGACAAGAGCGTCAGGAGGGATTACAAAGGTTGGCGCCCTCGGTTTTACGGCCTTGGGCTGCAGGGCACAGCAATCGGCATTTTAGGGATGGGAGCGATCGGAAAAGCTATAGCACAGCGCCTAAGTACCTTCGGCGCCATTGTGTCGTACTGGGATCGTCAATCCCTGGACAAAGCCGATGAGATCAGACTGAACGTAAAGCCTCTTGAATTTGACCAGTTGATCTCGTCGTCTACCTTTCTTGTGTGTGCACTCCCGCTTTCGGCCGAAACGAAGCATCTCCTCGGCGCTGAACAACTCGCCAAAATGCCCAAAGGAGCACTTCTTATTAATCCTGCACGCGGAAGCGTGGTTGATGAAGAGGCTGTTGTCGCTGCATTGCAGGCGGGGCGCTTGGGAGGCTACGCCGCTGATGTTTATGAGATGGAGGACTGGGCCAGACCCGACCGGCCTGACAAGGTCCACGGGGGTCTCCTCAATCGCGAACATGATTCGATCTTGACACCCCACATAGGCTCAGCAGTGGCGAAGTCGCGTTTGGCTATCGAGCACGAGGCTGCTGACAACATTATAGATTTTGTCCAAGGCCGAAGACCTCGTGCGGCAATTAACGAGGTTCAACTAATTCCTTGATTAGAGAAAGTAATGTTTAGCCTTTCGCATGTCGCAGCATTCATAGAGGTAATCGAAACTGGCAGCTTTCACGAGGCGTCGCGACGGCTTCAGATATCCCAACCGACTGTCTCACATAATGTGAAACGATTGGAGGATATACTAGGGGTGCGGCTGGTCGAGAGGAGGAAGGACAAGTGTGTGCCGACTCGGCAAGGGCTCGTATTCTTGCCATTCGCACGCAGCCTTTTGACCGTCACGAAGAGATCTCTGGACCGCCTGCACAGCGGCCGGATTACGTTGGGTGCCAGTACTAACATCGGTACCTATATTTTGCCAGTCCACTTGAAGCGTTTACAGGATGCTCAAGGCCGGCCACCTGAGGTGGCCGTTGCCTCAAATCCTGAAATCATCGAAAAGCTCTTGAGGAAGGAGATTGATCTAGCCTTTACCGAATGGTGGGACGATCGAAAAGGATATCAAGCCCGCCTTTGGCGGAAGGAAAAGCTGGTAATAATCGTATCCCCACAGCATAATTGGAGGACGCGAAAAACAATTGAAGCGGCAGAGTTATTTCAAGAGTCCCTCATTGGCGGAGAACGTGGAACCGGTACCGGATCCGTGCTCCGCGAGGCCTTCGGCCAAGCGGCAGAGCAATTCCCAATCTCATTCAATGTCGGGAGCACTGAGGCTGTGAAGCATGCAGTTCGAGCTGGTCTCGGCATTTCGATCGTGATGAGGAGCACTGTCCTCGATGAGCTCGCGTCGGGTAGGCTTTATGAGGTTTCTGTTGAGAATGTGGTTCTCGAAAAGTCTGTGTGGGCTGTACATCCCGTACATATGGAGGATGGTTCACCGGAAGCAATCGCGCTTAAGGTTATACTCGATGCGAGCGCCCCTCTGGGTGACCTAGAGCACGTCCACATTACTCGGGGTCATATCCGCAAGATTTGAAGTAGTTGGCGCATTCCTGCGGCTCGAACATGGTAACGGCCTGGCCGACCGCATCCTTTGGTATCGCCGCCTCAATTCCCGGAGTATCCCATACAAGGGGGACAAGATCGGGGACCGCCCGATTTTCGATGCGTAAGGTTCCCTGCTCCATGTCGCGAATATTCGGCCGTCAGACACATAGTTGGTTTCCATGGATCGTTTGTCATAAACGAGGGTTTTTGAGCATGCCATAGCGCATGCCGTCACGCCCCTTGAATGGCGCGATGGAATCTTCTCAAAACTGTTATAGAAACGGTTGTCGCAAAATGCTATGTGTCCAACGACTTTCAAGAACATTTGGATGGCTATGCGGGTCGGGTACGCCAGGGTCAGCACGATCGATCAAAATCCGGAGCTTCAGCTTGAGGCGCTGAGACGCGCCGGTTGCGAGAAGGTGTTTACCGAGCGCGGGTCAGGCGCTCGCGATGACCGCCCGGAATTGGGCCGAATTCTCTCCGACGTGCTTCGCACTGGTGACACGCTCGTTGTCTGGAAACTCGATCGGTTGGCGCGATCGCTAAAGAAGCTCATCGCGACGGCGGAAGAGTTGGAGCGCGCGAAGATCGGGCTCGTGTCCTTGACCGAGAGCATTGATACGACGACGCCGGGCGGCATGCTGACCTTCCATGTCTTCGGTGCGATCGCCCAGTTCGAACGTGCTCTGATCCGCGAACGCACGACGGCTGGACTGGTCGAGGCGCGGCAACGTGGCCGCAAGGGTGGCCGCCCGCCCGCGATGCGCCCGGGCGATATTGCCGCGGCGCGCGCCCTGATGAAGGAAGGCAGCATACCGGTACGCAATATTGCGCAGCGCATGGGGGTTTCTGTTGCAACCCTCTATCGTCATATCGGCAAGAAGGGTGGCTCTCCCAAAACAGTGGAATCCGAGGACGTCCATGGCTGAGCGGAGAAAGCGGCCGCCCGGAGAGGCTCTTGTCGATCTTCGACGCCGATTGTCGCTGCTTTCTCCCCGTGATCCAGGCCGTACCGAGATTGTTGCTCGTGCCGCCGATGCCTACGGCATCTCGATCTGGACCCTGTATCGGGCGCTGCGGGAGTTGAACCGCCCGAAATCCGTACGGCGCGCCGATCACGGAACCTCCCGGATCGCCCCGCAGCCGGAGATGGAAACCTATGCCGAAATCATCGCGGCCCTGAAGATCAGAACGGCGAACCGGAAGGGGCGGCATATCTCCACGGCGCGCGCCATCAAGCTGCTTGAGGAAGACGGCGTGGTGACGCCCGATGGCCTGGTCCGTGCACCGCCCGGCATCTTGAAACGCGCAACGGTCGATCGGCTGCTGCGTGTTTCCGGCCTGGATTATGCGCGCGTCACCCGCCCGGTGGCTGCCGTCCCATTCCAGGCGCGGCGTTCCAACGAACTCTGGCACTTCGACATGAGCCCGTCCGACCTGAAGCAGGTGGAAGCGCCGCTTTGGGTCGAGGAAGGGCGCGGCCGGCCGACGCTGATGCTGTTCTCCGTGGTCGATGATCGCTCCGGCGCGAGCTATCAGGAATACCGCTCCGTCTACGGCGAGGACGCGGAGTCCGCCTTGCGCTTTCTCTACAATGCCTTCGCCGCCAAGCCTGAACCGGAACTGCCGCTTCAGGGGATTCCAACGACCATCCATATGGATAACGGGCCGGTGAGCCGCTCGCGCGTTTTCCAGTCCGTCATGGGTAGCCTTGGTGTCCGGGTTCTCACGCATATGCCCCCGTCGGACAGCGAGCGGCGCACGCCGGCGCGAGCGAAAGGCAAGGTCGAGCGGCCGTTTCGCACGATCAAGGAAGTGCACGAGACCCTCTATCATTTCCACAAGCCGAAGGACGAAGAGGAAGCCAACCTTTGGCTCAGGCGCGCCTTGGTCACCTACAATAACGGCGACCATCGCACAGAGTCTCATGCACGCATCGAGGATTGGCTGCGGCATCTTCCTCCTGACGGGGTGCGGGCGATGTGCTCCTGGGAGCGGTTCTGCGCCTTTGCGCGCGAACCGGAACGACGGACGGTTGCTGGAGACGCGACCGTATCGGTCGAAGGCGCATCCTATGAGGTCGAGCCCGAACTTGCCGGCGAAACGGTGACCTTGCTCTGGGGCCTGTTCGATCAGGAACTGTTCGTCGAGCATGAGGGCAAGCGCTTCGGTCCATTCCAACCTTCGCGCGGGGCGGTTCCCCTCTTTCGCTATCGCAAATACCAGAAGAGCAAGCTCGAAGAGCGGCTCGACAAGGTGGTGCGCCTGGCAGACCAACTTGGGCTCCCCCGCGCCGCGGTCACCGGCGGGGATCGTCCATTGCCTTCGCTGCCCCCGACCACGGCTGGGCTGAGTGTACGGCGGACACCGTTTCCGGAACCCGCAATAGAGACCGCTTATCCAAATGGCCTCGCAGCCCGTGGGGCCATCGCCGACCAGCTCGGCCGGCCGATCGGCGCGATGAATGCCGGTGACCGCGCCTTCATCAATGAACTGCTTGGAGAAACACTCGACAAAAAGATGATCGCGGCCCGTATCCGCGAACGCTTCCAGGCGCGAAGAAAGGAAGAATGATGCTCGCTGACGTTCAATCCAGTTACGGCCTCGACCGGCCTTTCCAAGGGGCCGGCAACTTTGAGACCGAGCATCAGCGCACGATCATCCGCGAGGTGTGTGCGGCCGTCCAGACCGGTCGGCTTGTCGTGGTCTCCGGCCTGGTCGGTTCGGGGAAAACCCACCTTTTGCGCCGCATCGAGGCCGAACTCACCAAAGCCGGCAAGGTCGCACTCGCCAAATCGCTGGCGGTCGACAAGCGGCGCACTTCGCTGCCATCGCTCATTGAAGCCCTGTTCTACGACTTGTCTCCCGGCGATCGTGCGCAGGTCAAGATCCCCAAGCAGGCCGAGCGCCGGGAGCGCGACCTGCGCGACATCATGAAAAAAGGCAAACGGCCGATCGTCCTCGTGGTCGACGAGGCCCATGACCTGCACCACAAGACCTTAACCGGCCTGAAGCGACTGATGGAGGTGGTCGCCGACGCCGGCGTGCTCCTTTCCGTACTTCTTGTCGGGCATCCCCGGTTGCGCAATGATCTGCGCCGGCCGCAAATGGAGGAGATTGGCTACCGCACGACCATTTTTGACTACGAGGGGATCGGCTCCGCGCGCCGCGACTATGTTGCCTGGCTGCTTGGCGCCTGTGCGGCCGAAGGCGTAAAGGTTGGCGAACTCCTCGAGGAAGAAGCCATCGACCTCATCGCCGAACGTTTGCGCACGCCGCTTCAGATCGAGATGCATCTCACCCTCGCATTCGAGCAGGGCTTTCGCCTCGGCGCCAAGCCGGTTACCGCCGAAATCGTCGAGCAGGTCCTGTCCCGCGCCATCGACGATCTCGAACCGACGTTGACCCGAAATGGTTACGATGCGACGGCTCTGGTCACGCACCTCAATGCTCGGCCGTCGGATATCCGCGCCTTCCTGGCGGGCACCCTTGATCCCGAATATTCCCGTCAGCTGACCGAGCAACTACGACAGGCAGGCGTCCCGGTTTGACCATGCCGTCGCTGGCAATTAATCTGAGCACGTGGCGGATGTTTGCAAGCAGACCCGGATGTTTGCGAGCACATTGGCAAAGAGCGTGAGCACGACGCCCGCTCCATTGTCAGATAATTCGAGCAGAAAATGCCGATGTTTGCGAGCAGAGGCGCTTATGTTGGCAAGCCGCTACACATATTTATTTCGTTTGGCCTTAGCGCCAACCTGTCAGAGGATCTCGTTGCCCATGATCCAGAGCCACCTTTGACCTTCCCTTGCGGTCGTAGAATAAAAGTCATCGATCCTTGCACCATTCACGGCAGGTTGGGAGTAACCAGCACGACGGTTGGAAAGTATGTCCGGTAACGTCCGACATCTCGTGTCAAAAGTGGAATTTTTTGTACTGCAGCATGTGCACCAATGAAAAAATCGGGCAGCACACCAGTTCGCGAGCCGCCTGCCCTTCGATATCGGGTAAAGACTTTGCCTGCCAGAAAAAGTGCCTCTCTGGGAAAAGATGTAATTTGAAGACCGGCCGTTTCAATAAATTGGTCCAGTTCCTCTATTCGCTCGTAACGAACTGAAAGTTCTGCGTAGATCACATCATTAATAAGCAATGGCCCCGTCAAACTTGCGGTTTCGAGTTGTCCAATCGACCATTCCGCCCACTGTGGATCATCTGTCACAAGATCCAGAAGAACATTTGTGTCAACGAGCGTCACTTTTCACCGCGTGTCAGCGCCATAATTGCATCTGTATCGAGCCCCTTGCCAGCGTGACCACGCAGCTTCTGGAAGCGATTTAATGTTTTTGGCGCATCAGCCTTAACAAGAAATACGTTTCCATCAGAAGTTCGATGAAAATCCACTCTGGTCCCAGGCCTGATCCCAAGCAATTCACGAACTGCTTTTGGGATCGTGACCTGGCCCTTCGATGTCACTGTCGTTGTCATTGCCGCACCTATGTAATACCAGATTTTGATAAGGTAATACCATCGTGGTGCGATTTCAAGCGCCATGTAAACCACGCAACTTCTTGCATAGTCTCTGAATCCGCACACAATCCGTGAAAATCGTAATGCGTGGAAGCGCAGGGCCGCTCCACATTCCAGGTCGAAAGGTAACGACCCTGATCTATTCAAGCAGATAGCCAAGGGACCGATATCCTGTGCGACGTTTTGCTGCCATAGGCTCGCAGACGTTCTGACCGACCAAGATGTCGAGACGCTTCGCCATCTGGTCAATGAAGGCAGGGGAAAAACACCCTGCGTGCCCTGACTTCGGACCTGGCCTATCTCGAGGCATGGGCTTTTGCCGCAACCTGTGGTCCCCTCCCCTTGGGGGGTCCGTGTTACCGGCGTGCAAACGCCAGGGTGCGTCTGCAAAAGCCAGTAAGCTCCTGATCGTTGATGACGGCTGTTTGCCAAGCCGCGTTGCTATCGTGGTGGAAACGATTACCGTAGTCTTTAAGCGCTTCCAGTTCTGTGATGTCGGCCTGTGATAAAATCTCATCTGCAGTTCCAACGCGCTGCCGGCAAAGTCCCAGGAAGGGACCGAGCAAAGTCTCCGGGGGATAGTGCGCTGGGAAGGCGACACGCATGAAAGCCTCCAGGATCGGGCGTAGTGCTTGCGCCGCCTCGCGTTCGGTCTGCGGGCTGCCGTTTGCAATATAGTCGCTGACGAGGGCATGCCTACGGTCATGTTCGGTGACCGCGTCCTGCGTCACGTCCCAGGCGGACAGGGTTGATCCGGCACCCTGCCGGGCGATCCGGATGGCAGTACGGCTTGCAGCCCGGTCGGCGCCATTCCAGACACCAAGAAGGAACGGCTTGGAGTGCGAAAGCACGATCATCTGGCTGACGCGATCGTGGAGCGCCCGCATTTCGTGGACGGTGGTCAAGGAGCGGTGCTCATCGAGGCTCGTCATGGGGTCGTCGATCACGACGATCTTGTCGGCGAGCGACGGGTCGCGATCGAGCGAAGCAAAGAAGAACGCGAGCGCCAGCGTGTTACGATCGCCGGCACTCAGGGTGTTGCGGAAAGACGGGCCGGTTCCCGTCAGTGCGACCGAGGCGTTGTTTATCACAACGTTATAATTGGCCGACGAACCACTACGGCTGTTGACCGAAGCAACAGCGCCGATGCGGAACCCCGCATTGAATCGTTGGAGGTAGACGTTGATGGCCGTCTGGTAGGCCGGAAAGACTCTCTGGCGATACTGGTCGAGCGCATCACGGGCATTGTCGCGCAGCGTCTCTGTTGCGGTTTTAGCCTGCTTTTCGGCCAGATAGGCCGTGCAGAGATCCGTCGCAGGTTGTGTATGGCGTGTTCGCACTAGAACAAGCCGCTGCAAGTCGGCCGTGAGGGCTGCAAGGTTGGCGCCCGCCGCACGCTCCTTGACGATGGCGATATTTGCGTTGGCGGCCTGCAGGCCTCCGGAGAGCGCCTCGATATCGCGACGCGCGGCTTCATAGGCATCGATCGCAGCCTGCGCCTCAGCCGAAAGCGCCGACGGCTCAAGCGGGGAAGCCTGCTTGCTCCGCAGCGCAGCCACAACAGCGGTGCGCGCCGCGTTCCAGACGCGGGCAATTGCCGCTGTATCAACCCCGATCGCAGGGACGTCCTGTGTAAAGCGCGTCCAGAACTCGCTGGTCTGCGCGGCGGTGCGGATACCGCGCTCGAATGCGGCCGGGATGTCGCCGGCATGGGCGGTGTTGACGCCCGATATCGCGGTAGCGATGTCCGTCTTTAGCGTCTGATATTCGGCGCTGAAATACGCCTGGTAATGAGCAATGAGCGGCGAACCTCTTAGATCTTGGGCACAAAACGGACAGACCTCGTGATCTTCACCGGCCGAAGCCGGTCCGATGCGGCTCATCCCCTGGTTGACCCAAGCTTCGCCGCCCTGGCCGAGCACGCCGAAATGCGCCTGAACCTGGGCGGCGGCAGCGGCTTCCAGAGCGGGGCAGATTCCGCGCGAGCAGGCTGTTGATCGCAACCGCGTCGAATGCCGGCAGGCTCACGAGCTGGAACGCGTCCTGGCGCTGGACCGCGTCGGCAGCCCGCGCAGCAGCCAATTGACGTTCCGCCTCTTCAATCTTGCCGTCCACCCGCGCATCGGCCTGGAGTGCACAGAACGCATCAGCCGTCAGCGCCCCGCGCATGGCTGCAGGAATGGCGTCGGTCCGTTCCTTCAGCGTCCGGTTATGCTGTTCTATCGCGGCGATATGCTGAAGCACCGTCGCATTGAGCTGTACCCCCCTGCCCGCCGAGGATTAGTTCATGCAGGTTCTGGCGATGGGCCGTTTCGATCTCGATGCCGGAGCAGACATTTTGCGCCACAAAGGCATCGTCGAAGACCGCAATATGCGGAAGCGGCTGGCTCCAGGCACCGTTTTGAAACATGTGAGGTGCCATGCCCTGCCGGGCCACGATGATATGTGGCGGATGTTGCGCTCCGAGGCGCTGTCGCTCGCTGACTAGATCCGCATCACCCGAGCTGAGCGACCGAAGGATGGTTGCCAGCGTCGTCTTGCCTCGGCCATTCTCCGCGTATATGAGCGTCAGCTTGCCGAACGGCAGCTGCGTTCCCGTGGCGACATTGTCAAACTGCCCGACATTGCGCAAAAGTTGAATTCGATCGACCGTCATATCCCCCCCCGAAGTTGCATGCAATGTGCGCCACTCACGTAGTTTATTTCAAGCAAAATCGCTTGCTTAGTCTGCATTACATTGAAGCTCGCAGTGTCGCTATCAAGCAGCACGCTATTTGCAAGCGCGTTGTGGCCGAGTTCTTGAGCTTTTTTTCGCTGAGCGGATGTCAAGGCTTTCCAGATCCGATGCACATTGCGCGATGGCATCGCGCCGAGATCCGTGACGTTGCTTGCTTTGCCGAAGCGCACCTTAAAAAACGACGGATCATGATCCATGGCGTTAGCTGTTGCTGTTCTTGACTATACGTCAACACACGCCTTTCAGACGGGGTTCTCAGCTGAGAACCTCCTGAACGCTAAACGCGGGTTCTCAGCTGAGAACCCGGCATGCTTCGCAAGCAATTTTCGTCGCGTCGCTCCCGAAAGTGTCGTTAACCAAGTATTAACTTTAAAGTTGTTGACGACTCAACAAAACGAAGCCATCTTGACGCTCAATATCTCAAATAATGAAGTTGAGCGCTTTTAATGATCACCACCGCCAATGCTGAAACGAAGCAATCACCAATCGAGAAGTCGCTCACCCGGCTCATCGAAGGCGACGCTGACACATTGAGCGCACAGCTTCAACAGTTACGCGCCCGCGCTTTTCCTCCAACAGCTCAGAAAGAACTGAGAAAATTTGCTCCAGGTGAAGCTGCAAAGTTGTTAGGTATCAGTGACGTTTATTTGCGAACCCTCGTTAACGAGGGCGTTATCGGCGACGCTGAAAAAAATGCCGCTGGGCGCCGCCTGTACTCACTTGAGCAAATCCATGCTCTTCGCGAGCATCTGGGAAAAAATAAGAAAGCTTACATTCAGCGTCGCGAAGCAGATGATCGTCTTCAGGTCATCGCGGTCACTAACTTCAAGGGTGGCTCGGGCAAAACCACAACGGCCGCACATCTCGCGCAGTATTTCGCGCTTCGCGGCTACAGAGTACTTGCTGCCGATCTCGATCCCCAGGCCTCACTCTCGGCTCTGTTTGGGATTCAGCCCGAATTCGATCTAGAGCCAAACCAGACACTTTACGGCGCAATCCGCTATGACGACGCGCAAAGACCGTTAAGGGACATTATCAGAAAAACGTACTTTACCGGTCTCGACATTATCCCAGGCAACCTGGAGCTTCAAGAGTTCGAACATGAAACTCCGAGAGCACTCACATCCTCGACCCGTTCAAGCGATAAGATGTTCTTCACACGGGTCGCTTCTGCTCTGAGCAGCGTCGAAACCGATTACGACGTCGTTGTGCTCGATTGCCCACCGTCCCTTGGTTATCTCACGCTCTCTGCCTTGTGTGCTGCAACATCTGTGCTGGTTACGATCCATCCCCAGATGCTCGACGTCGCTTCTATGAGCCAGTTCCTGCATATGACGGCAGGGCTGTTCGATGTCGTCGAGAGGGCAGGGGGGAATGCTAGCTACGACTGGTTCCGCTATGTTCTCACCCGTTACGAGCCCAATGACAGTTCCCAATCGCAAATCGCCGGATTGCTGAAGAGCTTGTTCGGAGATCGTGTTCTTACCAGCTCGATGGTTAAATCTGCAGCAATTTCTGACGCCGGAATCACAAAACAAACTCTTTACGAGGTCGGCCGGGAGAATTTCCATCGTCAAACCTATGATAGGGCAATCGAGGCTCTCGATGCGGTCAATGGTGAACTGGAGCAACTCGTAAAAGAAGCATGGGGTAGGTGATGAGTAAACGTCGGGACGCCCTCAAAGATTTTCTGTCGCCGATAAAACAGGATGCGGAGTTCTCAGCTGAGAACTCTCCGCGTCGACCTCAGGTCACATCGGGTGCATTGCAAAGCATGAATGACGCCATCTCTGGCCTCTCTCATGAAGCTGATACACTGCGTGAAGCCCTTTCGAATGGAAGCGCGATCGTTGAACTCGACGCGAATACCATCGAATCCTCTTTCGTGTCTGATCGCCTTCAGGACCACAACTCGGAAGATTTCAACGGTTTGCTTGAGAGCATCCGAGAAAACGGCCAGGCAGTGCCTGTTCTCGTTCGCTCACATCCTCTCAAAGCAGGTCATTACCAGCTCGCCTATGGCCATCGTCGCGTTGCGGCTCTTAAGCAGCTTGGTTTGAAAGTTAAGGCTTTTGTTCGGGAATTATCAGATGATGATCTGGTCATTGCGCAGGGCAGCGAAAATCTGGAGCGAAAAGACCTGAGTTTCATCGAAAAGGTCTTCTTCGCCAAGCGTCTTGAAGACCGTGGGACTTCACGCGCAGTGATCATGGCAACATTTGGGACGCGCTCGAAGGGCGTCCTATCCGAAATGATTGCGCTTGCGAACCAGTTGCCGATCGACATTGTCGAGAAAATTGGGACGGCTCCAGGCATTGGGCGTCCCAGGTGGGAAAGCTTCTCGTCGATTTTGTCGCCCGCAGCTATCGAGCGGGTTAGAGCGCTTATTGAAACTGAGGCGTTTGCTGAAAAAAGTAGCTCGGATCGTTTCGATGCCGCTTTCGCTGTTGCCAAAGAGCCTCGCCAGAAACAGGACAAAGATCTCACGTCGTGGCAATCGCAGGACCACAAGGTAGAGATTGTTTCACGTCCAAAAACTAAATCTCTGACGCTGGAATTTTCAAGCGCAGAGGGTAAAGCGTTCGGAGACTGGATTTCCAGGAATTTCGAACGACTTCATAGTGAGTACTGCGAGAGCAGCCGTTCAACAGGAGATTAACTGCAAAAGAAAAAGGCCCCCTAACGTCACCGTCGTGGAAGCCCTTCTCGAAGTTCTAGCAGACTGAGAATCGCATTTCCTCGAATCAGTGTCAAGAGTCACAGGCGTCATTTTGGCGGGCAACTTTCTTTTGCCTTTAGAAAGGTAGAGGGAAATGCAAATTCTGGAGAATGTCACGTCTGCTTTACGCAGGCGAATGGTTTCTGTTACGCCAAAGCAACCTGTCGAACAGGGCAGAGCCATCAACCGATGGGCATTGTATAAGCAACTGTGTGTCGCAAAATCTGACTTCGGTCTGAATGATCGCTGTCTGGCAGTCTTGAGCTCGCTGTTGTCATTCCTTCCGGAAGATCAGATGACTACCAAAAGTCATCCTGTCGTATTTCCATCGAACCGGCAGCTGTCGCTGCGCGCGCACGGTATGCCTGAATCCACGCTTCGTCGGCATCTGACCTCACTTATCAATGCTGGTATCATTGCACGTAAAGACAGCCCAAATGGGAAGCGCTACGCACATAAAGATGGGGCAGGGGCTGTTGAGCTGGCTTTTGGCTTTTCTTTTGCGCCTTTGATCGAGCGTGCTTGCGAAATAGCTCAGAAGGCTGAGGTCATTCTTGCACAGCAACGCGCACTCAAGATGCTACGGGATGAGGTCTCTGTCGCCAGACGAGAACTCGCTGCGAAATTTGAGACCGTTGAACAAACGGAAGCAGTGAGCTCTCTCTTCTCTCGCTTTCGCTCGATTGTCGATGCTATACCGCGCCGCGCCTCTTTGACCGAACTAACCGCAATCAGGGCAAAATTTGTAGCGCTGAACGCTGAAATCGCTAACCTTCTGGAAATCAAAGATAATGTTCCAGATCTGAGCGGCACAGCCGCTCAGATTGAGCGGCATTATTATGAATCTCTTACAGAATCTCTTTTAGAAAATAAGAAGAAAGAAAAAATTGATTTGAAACCGGATTCTTCGGAAGGCCCAGTTCCTTTGAGAACTCAGCAGAAAAGCAGTACACAAGCTTCACAAGCCATTTCTCTTGATCAGGTGCTGAGAATCTGTCCGGATATCAGTGAATATGGGGCAAACGGTATCAGCACATGGCGAGAGTTTCATGATGCTACGCGCATCGTTGCCAGCTTTCTTGGTATTAGCCCCTCAGCCTTTCGAGAGGCTCAGAACTTCATGGGCTTAGAAGTGGCGTCGACAGCCATCGCATGGATTCTGCAGAAACTGTCTACCATCAAATCGCCAGGTGGCTATTTGCGTTCCCTGACACAGAAGGCGAGGGCAGGAGGCTTTTCAATCAGCCAGCTTTTGTTTTCAGGGATGAATGGCACAGGCAATTTAGCAAGGTAGAATCCCATTGAGGGCCATTGCTGCGACTTCTGATTTTTAACCTTTATGAAAAACACTCTTGTTCCCAATATGGGAATATGGTAGATAAAGACAATGCAGATTATCGCGAAGTCCACGCTGAAAAAATTCTGGGAGCAACACGCTCAGGCCGAAACTCCATTGAAAACATGGCACGCGATTGTCAGCAAGGCCGATTGGACAAGTCCCGCCGACGTGAAAGCGATCTTTGGAACGACAGTTGATTTTGTTTCTGACAATCGCATCATTTTCGACATCTCAGGCAATAAATACCGGCTTATCGTTCACGTTGCCTACACATACAAGCGAGTACTGATCAAGTTTGTAGGCACCCACAAAGATTATGACAGGGTCAACCCGGAGACAGTGTAATGGATAACATTCGTGCCATCAGAAACGACGATGACCTCGCATGGGCCATTGCAGAGGCAAGCCAGTATTTTGATAACCAGCCCGACCCTCACAGCACGGACGGCCTTCGTTTCGATGTTCTTTCTGTTTTGATCGAAGCATACGAAGACAAGCACTACCCCATAGACGCTCCTGAGCCGGTTGAACTTATCAAGGCTCATATGGAATTAACAGGTCGCAGCCAGGGAGATCTGGCAATACTGTTCGGTTCGCGCTCTCGTGCATCTGAAGTGCTCAACAAAAAACGCGCTCTGACTGTCGACATGATACACAGGCTGCACAAAGAATGGGGGATACCTGCCGATTGCCTCGTTGAGCCTTATCATCTTGCCGCTCCGGAACTTAAATATGCCTGACGAGGGCAGCCTTTTGATTGCTTCATCCTGCGGAAGCCGCGGCCATTGCCGCAAGTGAAGGTACGGTCAATCACGCACGCCTGTGCACCGTATCCGTTAGCCATCCCGCTGAAATATGGAGAATTTTACAATATTTGACTAGCACTACTTTGGCAGAATGTATTTTGACGTTCTGAAGCGGATTCGGCAGTGGGGACATCGTTGAGGTGGTTGGTGCTGGTTCAGCGCGGCAATGACCGCACGTCGGATGGCTGGCAGGGTCGGCTTAGGCGGGCCGTGCCTCTTCTTTTTTTCCCGCTTTGCCTGGTGCCGGCGCTGATGTTGCAGAAAGGCATAGGCAATCATCGTCATCAGTGGCTTGATTCATTGATGGATACTTCAATTTCCCGGACCAGAAGGCGATATTGGCCACGACTGACACGAACAAAAAGGGCGGCGTCTTCACAGAGTTTCTCAGTGCAGTTTTCCGCTAGAAATCTGAATTGACGTGTATATGGCCATTGCGGACAAAATCGTCTTATGTCTTTTGCGGTAAACGGCTCCTTCAATTTCCGGTCAACGTGGACTGCATGGCAGATCTCACCATAAACCTGCTGATCGCTTTTTTTCATGATGGGACTCATATCATGAGGAATACGATACGAGCGCGAACACTCTCAGCGGCTAAAAGCCGATCCATTGAATGTGATTTCATCTTGTTAATCTCCCCTTAGAATGAACGGGCCGTCGTCAAGAAAGCTAGCACTGAAAATCGATTTTACAAATTGTCGCTTTATCCAAACGATATCCGACTTTTGGAAACTGTGCCTCGGTCACACTATTTGAGCTATCGCTCACTCGTTGCAGCGCGCAACACGCGGAGTCGGCAGAAGGAACTAAAACCCCGGTGCTTTTCCCAAAGACACCGGGGCCGTTCAACCCAATCTGGTCACGTCTCCATCCGCTTTGAACGCCGAAAATATAATTGCCTTGAATCCAGATTCCAACTCGTCGCTTATTTGAAAACATCGAAGACCCTTCAATAGAATCCTGATCTTGGGTTAATCCGTTTTGGATCTTCAAACAATTTTAGTGTGCCATTTGCGGTGAGAGCGTAGCGAACGCCGCCGGCCGGAGGCACCCGCGCGCTCATATCGCGCTGTAGGGTTGCCGGAGGCCCATAAAGAGAGGCGAGATGGCTTTGGTTAATAGAACGGATAAGTTTGATCCATGTTACTTAAAAGGTAATATAGGAATACCGGCTGGATGACTTATAAGGGAAATTCTGGTCCTCAATTCTAGAGATATTGGCCTCTACGGCGCACTTTACAGGCAGAACGTCTGTTTTTGGGTTGTCTGAATGAACCAAATCGGTAACATTCCTTGCTGTCGAATACCAAATTTTGAGGAGAATGTGACCGGGTAAAAAAAGGAAAACCGCTCCCAAAAAAATCCGGAAGCGGGGTGCAAATTTCAAATATTCCGTAAAAATAAAGTCGCACTCCCAACTTCCAAAGTCAATAAGAAACGCTTATCGGCGAACGGGAAAGCTTTGCCTGGTCCCCACTAAGGAGACGAGGAAGATGGAGGAAACCCTACAGCCCACCCGGCAGGTTGGCCGCAAACAGACACCACAACGAACAGAGTTTCGACGGCTGGCTCAGACTGCGGAAATTGGAACGGTGACACGCGGCCAACTGATCGGACTTGCGCAGTCACTCCCTTGCCTTGGCCTCATCAATGGCACAGAAGCGCACTTGCTTGTTGTACTGATCAATACGGCTCCAGCAGAGTGCTATGACAAAGGTGGCCGACCGATCGTGTTCAAATCCAACGCTGCGCTTGCGTTCGAAATCGGGCGATCCGAGGGACGTGTCAGCCGTGTGTTGTCCCGGCTGTTTGATGCCTGTGTTATTACCATGCAGGATAGCGGTAACTATAAACGTTATCCGGTCCGTAATGCGGACGGCAGTATTGCCGACGCTTGCGGTATTGATCTGCGCGTTCTGATTGCCCGCTTCGCGGAGCTCGATGGAATGGTTCGGCAGGCAAAGGCGGAAAAGAAATCACTCGATGCGAACCTGCGCCGCTATCGCGGCGCCGTTCGCAATCTGCGTTACGCGCTCGCCTCTGTCGAGGATCTGCCCGCGCGGCTGCGCGCCATGATCGAGCAGCGTTTCGCGCGTGTTCTTGATGCCGTAGGCATCGCGACCAAAGCATCCAGTACCGTTCTTCGTCGCGCAACAGGCTTAATCGAATGGATCGTCGAGAGGGTAATGCAGCTGCCTCACGGTGAGCAGCCTTCCGCTAGAAACGAAGATTCGACACGCCCATATGTCGAAAACGACATGCACAAACAGATTACAAACCCCTATTCCCTTGGATATTGTAAAGATGAAATGCGTTCGGGATACGCCGAACAACTCAGTTTCCCTAAAACCGGCTTCGCCGGTAAGAAAGCTCTTGAGAAAAGCTTGAGGCGCAATTCGAGCCAGGTCAATCAACCGCATTACTCCCCACAAGCGTTAGTGGCCCTGCAAGATCTGTTACGGGCACTACCGGCACTGACGACTTACGGAGTATCGCGCCCCCGCACCTGGGCTGAATTGGCCCGGCTCGCCCCGCAAATTTGCCGCATGGCGGGCATTTCCGAAGATGCACGCCGCCGCGCTGTCGATCAGATGGGAGAACAAGCCGCCGCTATTGCCATCGCGATCACGCTGCAGAAGTTCGACGAGAGGCAAGTGAAATCGCCGGGCGGCTATTTGCGCGCCATGACAGCGCGCGCGGCCGCTGGCGAATTGCATCTGACGCGATCGGTTTTCGGGCTTGCTGCCCGTCATGGAACGGAAGCAATGCAATGATCTTTCGCTACGTTTTCGCCGCAGCGGTGGCCTTATGGCCGCAATCGACGCTTGCGAAAGGGAGGAGAGCGGCTTCTTGAGCGGCAAGACGTGGTCATGCAGCCTGGTTGCTCACCGATCAGGCTGAAGCGATGTTACGCTACTTGCCGCGAAACCACAGCCTCGACATTGTCGAATATGGGCATGCCGAGAATGTAGCACGCGAGCGGTTGCTTTTAATCTGGGCGGAGGACGTAGAGCGCTCGCATCTCTATCAACGGTCCATGCCTCCAGATAAGTCCGCCCGTGCATAGCCATATTGGCATTATAGGATGATAAGCGTAGAGAACCGATCCGGTTATCCAAAATTGCCAAGATTACACGAATACTGTTGTAAATGCGCTGTATCCGGCTACCATGCGTGATAATTGCGGTATTGTGTCTACGGTCTATTTCGACGAGATGAATTGCCATATTGGCGTATAGAACACACCTCTAATTCGGTTGCTTTTGACGCTCGTTCGCACGTCGACGCGGTTGCCGCAAAGCCGGAAGCCTGAAATTTCCCCGCCTACGGCTCCTCGCGCGACAAATTTTTCGGCCCTCGGCTTCCTCCGCTGCGCTCCGGCCCAAGGGTGCAACACCGCTTACCGCCGTGCCAGTGAACGATCATCGCAACCACATAGAGGAGTGAATACCATGGCCAACGAAATCACCAACTTCATCCAGTTCGACAGCGAAGACCTCGACACCGCATCCGGCAAAGGCCGCATCTCGACGCTGACCGACGACATCGACATCGAGGTCGTGCCCTTCAACTCGGAAAACCCGGACGCTCCGACGCACCGCGTTTTCGCCAAGTCCCCGCGTGGCTTCAATATCGAGGTTGGCGGGATCTGGAAAAGGGCAAAAGCTGATGGCGAAGGCTTCAAGCGCAATCTCTCGATCCGCCGCCTGAACTACAACGCCAACCTCGGCCGTTTCGGCGGACAGGACGACCCAAGCCTTCAGGCCGTTCTCGAATGGGATCCGCGCAGTTGATAGTCCAATAGCGCCCGGCCAAGTGCCGGGCGCAACGCACCGAAAGTCGCGAAAATCCCTTTGTTTTCTGGATTTTGGTCGCCTTTTGTGCTAGCGTTAACTGCAACAGGAGTTTTGAAGATGAACGTTCATGCCCCCCGTCCGGATCGATCTCCGGAAGCTGTTGCCAGGCGCAAAAAAGCTACGGACCAGGCGCGCGCCGCAAATATGCGACAGGGCTATATCCACGATCCACTGTTGGAAGAGGCAACAGCGGCCTATGTCGCCGGCGATATCACGCGTGACGAATACAGAGATCGCGTAGTCCGCAAACCGCAGTAGTTCAACCTCATTATTTTTAGTTTGATGCCGCCTGCCCAGGGCAGGCGGCTTTTTATTGGTCTTCGCCATGGCTGAAACGGAACCTAAAGGCTCCTATACCTATCCGAACATATCGGACGATCCCGATCGCAGGGATCTGCTGCGCAACAAACTCGGAATCCGCTCTCATAAGGAACTACGTGTCGAAGAATATCGCGTGACAGCATTCCGGACGGCTGAAATTGCCGAAGGAGACGGCCCGAAAGGGCTCTCGACGCGCAACATCTGAAGGCCATTCATGGTCATATTTTCCAAGACATTTATGAAGGGGCCGGCCATACGCGCAATGAAAGCCCCGTTGTCGATGGCCAGAGAGTGGAGTTAATTGGCAATCTGTCGAAAGGCGGAACCTCGTTCCTACACGGCTCGCGTATCGAGATGGGCTTGGATGAAGCCTTTAGACCGATCCGGAATCCCGAAATTTTGCGCGGATCGTCGGTCGAACGGTTCGCCGAAATCGCCGGTAATGTCTAGTGACACGAATTTTGGCCCTTGATGTTATTCTAAGTCATTGAAAACAAACATGTCAAATTTAACTGGTTTCAGATATTTTGCCTTTTTTGTCACGATACTCTGCCCTGGAAATAATAAAGGCGTTCGCGATCCGGAAAAGGCGTACCTCACAACGGGTTTTTGGCATCGGGATTTTTGGCACAGCGGTGCCTGTTGACGCTAACTATTCGTCACCCGTCAAATCGTGGTCAAGCTCGTGATAGGCTTCTGGAGGAACGGGCTTTCGATCTGGCGGAAAAGATCGGCCATGTTTGGCAAGGATCTTTTGTGCCGTCTCCCATGGCTTCTCCTGGTTCATCCGGTTACGGACGGTTTCACGAAGGGCGACGATTACAGCATCGGTGATGCTTGTGCGGTCAATGCGCGCAAGCTCGCGCGCGAGCCTATCGGCCTCCGGATTGCGAATATGCAGTGCCATTTGAGTAGCTCAAAGGCGGCCGACCTCTATATTAAAATTGAAGTCATGCTAAAAAAATGTTGACATGACTCGCTAAGTGGGTTGTATTTTGAATAAATACTAAAAAAGAGGGACAATGAGCGATCTCGCCAAAATTATCGAGGCTGATCAACAGCCGCTAGGAAAGCGTTTACGTAGCCGCCGAAAGGCGTTGAAACTAACGCTTCAGGAAGTTGCAGATCAAGCAGAACTGTCAGTAGGATTCATATCTCAAATCGAGCGCGGTATTGCCGTGCCTTCCCTCGTTTCACTGGTTGCCGTTTGCCGGGTGCTTGACGTCGATGTGGGAACCTTTTTCCAGAAGTCTCAGCCTCAGGGGCCGATTACACGTCGAGATAATAGACCGCTTTATGGCCTCGGCTCATTGACGGGAAAAGATGTTACTTACGAGAGGTTATCGGCGGCCTTTCCCGGCAATATTCTGCGCTCGACATTGATCCACGAACCTCCGGGCTTTCGAAGTGAACCGACATCTCATGAGGGGGAAGAGATCTATTACATCGTTCGCGGTTCGTTGACGCTTGAGCTGGAAGGCGAAATTACGATCCTGAACGAGGGCGATACCGCACATTTCCCGTCCTCCCAGACACACGTTATCTGGAATCATACAGGCGACACGACGATCGTTTTTCACACATGCACAATGGACGTGTTCGGTGACGAAAATCAGGGGACCGGTTCGGAAAATGTCCTTGCTGTAACAAGAGCTGTCAACCGACGTGGTGCACCAAAATAATAACAAATAGGGGAACTCAAAATGAGATCTGGCATCAAACTGTTATTGGCCGCATTTTTGGCCACTACATCTATCCAGAATCAAGCGACCGCAGACACCGTACTCAGGCTTGATGAGTCGCCCGTTGGCGAACTCGATCCCGCCAAGGCTTCAGATTACGCCGACTCCATTCTGATGTTCAACATCTATGATGCACTGGTAGTTCCCAAACAGGGAAAGCCTGGCTATGAGCCGTTTATTGCTGAATCATGGGAAAGCACTGACGGCAAGGTCTTTACGTTCAGATTGCGCGACGATGTAAAATTTCAGAGCGGAAATCCGCTTACCGCAGATGATGTCGTCTTTTCGCTTGATCGCATGCGCGCCCTTGGCCAAGGGCTGTCATACCTCTTCGACAAAGTGGAAAAGGCAGAGGCGATAGATGCTTCAACTGTCCGTTTCACCTTGAAAGAAATCTATGCCCCTTTCATTTCGGCACTCACGCGTCTGCCTATTGTCGACAAGAAACTCGTAATGGCCAATCTGGGGGATGGCAATGGTCCTATGAAGGACTGGGGCCAGGCATTTCTTTCGAACCATGCTGCTGGCAGTGGTGCTTACACCGTCATTTCGCACAATCCGCAAGAAGAGACGGTAATGGCCAAGAACCCGGCTTATTTTCTCGGAGTACCCGCTACAGCGCCAGATAAGGTGCGTCTGCGCTATGGCCTGGAAGCAGCCACTGTGCGCACGTTGATTGCGCAGGGCGAGCACGAAATCTCCTCGCAATGGCTGCCTCCGGAAGTACTCAAGTCGCTCGCTGCCGATGGAGCCCAATTGCTCACAGAAAGGGGAACGTCCGGGTTTTATATCAAGCTGAATACGACGAAGCCTCCTTTCGACGACGTTAACTGCCGCCTCTCAGTCAGCTACGCCTTTGATTATGGCACGGGCGTTAAGATGGTGGCCATCACAGACAATGTTTCCCTGGGCAGTCCTGCTACCGGACCACTCCCGGTCGGCATGTTGGGAGCTCTTCCCAATGAACAACCCCTCAAGCAGGACCTCACCAAGGCGAAAGAATATCTCAGCGCGTGCAAATATAAGCCCGAGGATATGAATATCGATATATCCTGGACGGGTGAGGTTCCAATAGAGGAGCGGTTCGCACTCCTTCTGCAGGCCAATCTCTCGCAGATTGGTATAAAGGCGAAAGTCAGCAAGGTGCCTTGGGCTCTATTCTCCGATCAGGTATCAAAGGCCGAACGTACACCCGTTGTCTCGCAGGTCTTCGTGAACACGATGACGGGTGATCCGGATACTCTCCTATCTAACATGTATCATTCGAGCGCTGCGGGCACCTGGATGTCGCCAGAACATCTGAAAGATGAACAAGTCGACGCTCTGCTGGAGAAGGCTCGTACAACACTTGATGAAGCAGCGCGTGCCAAGATCTATGAAGATCTCAATAGGCGGCTGCTCGCAATCGCCCCCTCGATTTTCGCTCAGGATCAGATTTCAGTCTTCGCCGCTTCTGACAAAGTCTTGGTTCCGGCGCTGACTGATCCGTCCAAGGCCTTCGCGCTAGCCGGGTTCGGCATGAGTTTCCGCCTGATGGAAATGAAGCAGTAGTTACCGACGAAACCCGGGTCGTTCATTAGCGGCCCCGCCTTTCAACCGGAATTTGATTATGTCACCGTTCATCCGCCTCCTAGCGAAGCGGCTAGGTACCTCTTTGCTTGTTCTCATAGGGGTATCAGTGCTGATATTTGCTATCGCTCGGGTAATTCCCGGCGACCCGGCGCGCATCGCGCTCGGACCAAACGCGACGCCCGAAGCAATTGCCGCCCTGCGGGATAAATTGCATCTCGATGCTTCCTTCTTCGTCCAGTACGGCTATTTTCTTGCCGATCTTATGCACGGCAATCTTGGCATCTCGCTGTACACAAATCGCCCTGTTACGACCGACATCGCCCAGTTTCTGCCCGCAACGCTGGAGTTGGTCATGGTCGCAGGTTTGATGATGATCGGCATCGGCCTTCCACTCGGGGTCTTGTCAGCCCATTACCGCGGAAGATGGATAGATCACGCTATTCGGCTGGTGACTATGCTTGGTGTCTCCGCGCCCGCCTTCGTCTGGGCAGTCGTGCTGATGCTCGTCTTCTCCTACTTCATAGGGCTTTTTCCGATTGCGGGTCGGCTCTCAGACAGTATCGCTGTGCAGAATGTAACCGGCTTCATGCTGATCGATACGCTGCTTGCCGGCAATCTCAAAGCGTTTGCAGATGCCGTCTGGCACTTGGTCCTCCCTGCCTTCGCTCTTGCCCTTTCCGGTATCGGACAGGCCGCCCGCCTCGTGCGATCGAACATGGTCGAGACTTACGAACGGCCTTACATGGAGATGGCAGAGGCATATGGCTTCCCGGAAAAGCGCATCGCTCGACGCTATGCCTTCCGACCATCTCTGATCCCTTCTCTTACCATTATTGGTCTCGATTTTGCCGCCATGCTGGGCAGCGCCTTCCTTGTTGAAGCCGTGTATGCCTGGCCCGGCCTGTCGCGCTACGGCGTGGCCGTGATCCTGCGTAAGGACCTTAACGCCATCGTGGGAACCGTTCTGGTCATCTCGGCCATGTTCCTCATCGTCAACATCGTCGTGGACTTGCTGGTTTCTATCGTAAATCCACGCATCCGCCTTTCGCAGAGAGCGTCATGAAGAAGACCCTCGTCATCCTCGCCGCCAATCCTCTGTCGCTGATCGGGCTGGTGCTCGTCGGAATCGTAGTGTTCTCGGCGATTTTCGCCGATTTCATCACGCCCTTCCCTGAACATGTCGGCGCTGTGGTGGACTTCGCCAACTTCAACCAACCTCCACACTGGCCGAATATATTCGGCACAGATCTCGTTGGTCGCGACCTCTTCACCCGCGTCGTCTATGCCTACCGGATCTCGCTGATCCTCGGCATTGTCGTGCTCATCATCGCCGTTCCGGTCGGCGTCGCCATCGGTCTTGCTGCTGGCTATCTTGGCGGCTGGACTGAATATTTGCTGATGCGGCTTACGGACGTCTTCCTGTCAATACCGCCACTGGTGCTCGCCATGTCGGTCATGGGCCTCCTCGAGCCAACCCTTACCAATGGTATGATCGCGGTGACCGTGATGTGGTGGCCCTGGTACACCCGCCTTGTCTACAATATCGCCCGTTCTGAGAAAGAAGAGGGCTATGTGCTGGCGGCGGAGGTGATCGGCGCCTCGAAACGGCATATCATGTTCCGCGAGATATTGCCGAACTGCGTTCCCTCAGTCATCACCAAGATGACGCTCGACTTCGGTTTCGTCATTCTCATTGCCTCCTCGCTGTCTTTTCTCGGTCTTGGCGTTCAGCCGCCGACACCCGACCTCGGCTCCATGGTTGCAGAAGGTGCGAAGTACCTTCCAGACAGCTGGTGGCTCACCGTGTTCCCTGGCCTTGCCATCCTGATCGCCGTCTTCGGATTCAACCTGATCGGCGACGCGTTGCGTGAATTCCTGGGAGTGGATCAATGACGGCCCCTACACTCAAGATCGATAACCTCCGGCTCGGCTTCAAGACGTGGTCCGGGATGATCGACGTGCTGCACGGCATCTCTCTGCATATCCGCAGAGGTGAGCGTGTCGCCCTTGTCGGCGAGTCCGGTTCCGGCAAATCTGTGACAGCGCGCATTGTGCTGGGCATGCTTCAGCACCTGCGCACAGCTCACATCTCCGGCACGGTTGAATTCGAAGGCATTGACCTCGAAACGCTAAAATCCGCTTCGCGCCATGCGCTGCGCGGTACCGCCATGTCGATGATTTTTCAGGACCCGACCTCGTCGCTGAATCCGGTCTACAAGATATCCACGCTGTTTCGGGAAGTCCTGCAACGCACAGAACCTAACATCAATTACGAGACGGCTCGCCGCAAGGCCCTTGCAGCACTTGCAGACGTTGCGATCCATGACCCGGAGCGTGTGCTCGAATCCTATGCCTTCCAGCTTTCCGGTGGCATGAACCAACGTGTCATGATTGCCATGGCGCTCGCCAACAATCCGGCGTTGCTGCTGGCTGACGAACCTGGCACGGCGCTCGACGTGACCGTGCAGGCGCAGACGCTCAAGCTGATGTCCGAGCTTGTCGAGAAACACCACACCTCCGTGCTCTTCATCTCGCACAATCTCGGCGTAGTGCGCGAATTCGCGGACCGGGTCTATGTCATCTACAAGGGCAACATTGTCGAGCAGGGCCCGACCGCCGCGATCTTCGAGGATCCCCGCCACCCCTATACGCGTGCGCTCCTCTCGGCCGTGCCGCGCATCACCGGCGGCGGCATTCCAGACCTCGACGACGATCCTGCGCAATTCCTCGCCCCACTAGTTGCTCATGAAGGCTTCAGCGAAAAGGAACTCCTCAAATGAGCACGATTCTTTCCGTTTCCGACGTCTCCAAGAATTTCGAGGTCAATGGAGGCACGGTCAAAGCACTCGATAGCGTTTCTTTCAGTGTCACAAAGGGCGAATGCCTCGCCGTGGTCGGGGAATCCGGCTCGGGCAAATCAACCATCGCCAACATTATCCTCGGCATCTACGCCGCGACCACTGGCAACCTCACCTTCAAGGGTGAGGCGCTGCCGGCAAGACGTACGCAGGAGCATCGCCGGGCTATCCAGCTGGTGCAACAGAATCCGCTCTCCTCGCTCAATCCGCGTCGTTCAATCGGGGCATCGCTGCGCCTCGCGCTTGATGTCCATAATATCGGCGCTAAGGCGGGCCGCGCCAAGCGCACTGGCGAACTGCTGGAGGAAGTCGGATTGCCGGCAGAGCTTCGCAACCGTGCCCCGTCGGCCCTTTCCGGCGGTCAGCGCCAACGCGTTGCTATAGCCCGCGCCCTTGCTTGCCAATCGGAGCTCATCGTGCTCGACGAGCCAACCTCCGCACTCGACGTTCTAGTGCAGGCGCGCGTGCTCAAACTTCTGAAGGCACTCAAGGAAAGCCGCGGGTTAACCTACGTCTTTATTACCCACGATCTCTCCGTCGTTCGTAACATCGCAGACCGCGTCGCCGTCTTCGAGAAAGGTCGGCTCGTTGAATTTGCCACGACCGACGTCATTTTTCACCCGCCCCGAAAACCCCCTACACGCGCCGGCTAATCGGCGCCGTTCCCGTCGTCAGCTCTGAGGAAGCAGCGCTTCGGGATCACATTATGGAGCAACTGCAGAATGGAAATACCTGACTTCACCGCCTTCGTACACGCTGTTGCCGACGCTGGCAGCCAGCCGGAGAAGGCCTACGCCGCACTTGAGCAATTGGTGAAAGGCATTGTTGGCGCCAAGCTTTTCACCATCATGACAGCCGATACGTCCGACAAGCAGGCGGAACGCATCTATTCAAGCATGCCCGACGTCTACCCGGTTTCCGGGACCAAACCCTATAACGAAACCGAATGGTCGGAAATCACGCTGAACCGCAAAGACACCTTTGTCGCCAACACGATCGAAGACATCGCCAAAGTTTTTTGATGACCACGAGTTGATCCTTTCACTGGGCTGCGAGTCAGTCATCAACGTACCAGTCATCATCGACGGTGAAGTCGTCGGTACGCTGAACTGCCTCCATGATCGTGACTACTACACCGAGGACCGCATCCGAGCCGCCGACGCGCTGAAACTGCCCGGCGCCGTTTGCATGCTTCTGCACGACCGGCAGAAGAGGGAGAAAAAACCAATGAGCCAGAAGACCATTCGGGTCGCGACCGATGTCGGCGGAACATTCACCGATCTCGTCTGCTTCGAGACGGACCACGCGACAGGCCAGTTCCGCATCACGACGGCTAAGTCCGACACCACGCCTCCGAATTTCGAACAGGGCGTTCTGAACGTTCTCGACAAAGGCGACGTCGATCCGAAGACCGTGGATTTTCTCGCCCACGGCACCACCGTCGTCATCAACGCGCTGACCGAGCGCAAGGGCGTCAAAGTCGGCCTCATCACGACGGAAGGTTTTCGTGACTCGTTGGAAATCGCCCGCGGCAACCGACCGGACTTCTTCAACTTGAATTATGAGAAGCCAGAACCCTTCGTGCCGCGCTATCTGCGCCGTGAACTGTCTGGGCGCTTCGACTATCACGGCACGGAGATGAAGTCGCTCGACCTTTCGGGCCTGCCAGCCATCCTCGACGACTTCCGTGCAGAGGACGTCGAGGCGATCGCCGTCTGTTTCCTGCATTCCTACGCCAACCCCAGCCACGAGCAGGCGACGATCGCGGAGATCGCACGTCTTTGGCCGGAGATCGCGACCGTCGCCTCGCACCAAATCACCCGCGAATGGCGTGAGTACGAGCGCACCAATACGACCGTCATGTCCGCCTATGTGCAGCCGACGGCCGAGCGCTACCTGTCGCGTCTCAACGACGGCCTTACCGGCAAGGGGTTTGACGGAAACCTCTTCGTCATGCAGTCGAACTGCGGTGTGGATTCGCTTGAATCGGTGAAGAAAATCCCGATCACCATGGTCGAAATCCGGCCCGGCCTCCGGCTTCTGGGGGCGCGGCCGAACTCGGCAAGCTGATCGGCGAGCCGAACGTGCTGGCGCTCGATATCGGCGGCACGACGGCGAAATGTTCGCTGATCGAGAGCGGCCAGGTCCGCATAATGACGGACTACTGGATCGAGCGCGACCGCACGTTCGCCGGCTATCCGATTATGGTGCCGGTGGTCGATCTCGTCGAAATCGGCAATGGCGGCGGCTCCATCGCTTGGGTCGACGACTTCGGCAAGCTGCATGTCGGCCCGAAGTCGGCCGGCGCCATGCCTGGCCCTGCCGCCTATGGTCGCGGTGGCACCAATGCCACTACCACAGACGCCAATCTCTGGCTCGGCCGCATCAACCGCGATTATTTCTGTGGCGGCTCAGTCGTCGCGGACATGGCGGCGACGGAAATGGCACTCTCGGAGGTCGGCGAGAAACTCGGTGTCTCGACCGATGACGTCGCGCGCGGCATCGTGCGCATCGCCAATAACAACATGGTCAACGCGCTGAAGCTCGTCTCGCTAAATCGCGGCTTCGATCCGCGCGACTTCACCCTGGTCGCTTTCGGCGGCGGCGGCGCGATGCATGCGGTGGCGCTAGGCATGGAACTGGGCGTAAAGAAGGTCGTCATCCCGGCGGGCGCCTCGGTGTTCTCGGCTTGGGGCATGATGATGTCGGACCTGCGTCGCGACTATTTCGTCACCAAGCTCGCCGACCTCAATGCCGGCGCCGCAGCCACCATTGAGGCGCTCTTCGCCGAAACCGAGGCGCTGGCCCACCAGCAATTCGGCGAGGAAGGCGTCGAAGCGGCGAAGGTCCGGTTTCTGCGTTACGGCAAGTTCCGTTACCAGAACCAGGAGCACACGACCGAAGTTCTTATCGAGGACGCGATCACAGATGCGAGCCTTGCCGCCATCGAGGCCGCGTTCCACGAGACCTACGAGCGGGAATATACCTACCGCCTCGACGCCCCCGTCGAGCTGGTCGGCATCCACCTGGTCGCGTCGGCCGAGGTCGGCAAGCTTAAGATGCAGGAAAAGCCGCTTTCCGCAACGCCGGCCTCCGCCGCGCAAAAGGGCCAACGCAAGGTCGACTATGCGCTGGAAGGCATCCATCCGGCCGCGATCTTCGATGGCGAAAAGCTGGAGCCTGGCATGACCTTCAGCGGCCCCGCGATCATCGAGGATGCGGGCACGACGATTGTTATCCACCCCGGCAACCGCGTCGAGATCGACGGTTTCGGTAACACTCACATCCACTTGAAAGCCTGAGGAGTGCGGAACATGACGACAGCTTCCCACGATCCGATCACGCTCGAGATCATCCAGAACTCGCTGCAAGCCACCGCCGACGAGATGTTCGCGGCCATGCGCAAGACGGCGATGAGCTCCATTATTTACGAAGTGCTCGACATGGGCACGGGGATCACTGACGCCGAAGGCCGTCTCGCTTCCTCGGGCGCGGGCATTCCGGGCTTCATCGGCGTGCTCGACAAGTCGGTGAAGGTGCTCTTGAAGAAGTTCTCCAAACCAAGCGACATCCAGCCCGGCGACGTCTTCATCACCAACGACCCCTACTACGGCGGCGTCACGCATCTTAACGACCTCGTCGTCTGCATGCCGGTCTTTTCCGGCGACCGGTTGATCGCCTGGACGGCCAATATCGCCCATAATTCGGACGTCGGCGGCAAGTCGCCGGGCTCGCTCTCAGCCGATGCGACGGAAATTTTCCAGGAAGGTCTTCGCCTTCCGGCCATCAAGATGATATCGAAGGGCGAGGCGATTCCCGGCATCTTCGACATCATTACCGTCAATTCTCGCATGTCGGACTTCCTCGAAGGCGACCTCTGGGCCGCCATCGCCTCCGTCCGCATCGGTGCAAAGCGCCTTGCCGAGCTTGCGGAGAAATACACCGTCGCCACCTTCGAGGCGGCGATGGCAGGTTTCATGGACCATGGCGAGAAGATCGCGCTCGCCGAGCTCGCGAAACTCCCGCACGGCACCTTCGAGCTGACGGAGGAGCAGGACGACGAGCGCATGTTCAACGTCAAGGTGACGATATCGGAAACGGAATTTGTCATCGACCTCCGAGACAACCCGGATCAGGACAGCGGCCCGTCGAATGCCGGCTACGACGACACGCTCGTCAGCATGCAGGTGATCTTCAAGGCGCTGACCGACCCTACCTCGCCGGCCAACGAAGGCTCCTTCCGCCCGCTCAAGGTTTTAACGCGCGAGGGGTCGTGCTTCCATGCGAAGGAGCCGGCGGCCGTCGGCTTCTACTATGAAATCGGCATTCGCGGCTACGATCTCGTCTGGCGCTGCCTTGCCCCGCACATGCCAGAAAAACTGCCCGCCGGGCACTTCTCATCCATCGCCGGCACCTTCATCGGCGGCATCCATCCCGATACGGGGCGGCAATACACGATCATCGAACCGCAGATCGGCGGCTGGGGCGCATCGGAAGGGCGCGACGGCAATTCGGCGATCTTCTCCGGCGTGCACGGCGAGACCTACAATTGTCCGGCAGAGATCTCCGAGGCACGCAACGGCCTCGTCGTCGACCGCATGGAGCTGAACACCGATCCGGGCGGCGAAGGCAAATGGACCGGCGGCCGCGGCATCCGGCTCGACTACCGCATCCGCCGCGACGATTCCTTCCTGACGCTCGGCTATACTCGCTCGCGCATCGTTCCATGGTCACTCGACGGTGGCAACGAAGGCTCGGCCAACTATGCGCTCGTCCTGCGCAAGAATGGGGAATCGGAGCGCTACGCCTTCGCCTCCGGCATCAGGGTCGACAAGGACGACGTGATCCGCGTGATCACGGGTGCTGGCGGAGGGTTCGGAAATCCGAAAGAACGTGATCCAGCCCTCGTGCTCGAAGACATCCGCAACGAGTACGTAACGGCGGAACGTGCACGCGCGATCTATGGATCGAACGTGTGAGTCATCGAACTGATCTCCGACGGTATCGACGGGGATCATCATGAAACTGTAGAGGAGGATAACAAAATGAGCACTGAGCCGCTCAAGATTATGTATCTTAACCCCGTCGGCGCAAACGACGCAGTTGATGCGATCTTTGCAGACATGGCGCGGGACCACAAACTGCCGGGCACAGAGGTACACGTGGCTGCGTTGCCGAAGGTCGGCTACAGCTTCTCCCATATCGAATTTCGCACCTATGAAGCGTTGGTGACACGCGGCATCATGCGTGCGGTGCGCACCGCAGCGCGCGAAGGTTTCGATGCACTGGCGATCGGCTGCTTTTACGACACCGCTTTACATGATGCGCGCGAGATTTCCGGCTCGATGATCATAACCGCGCCCTGCATCGCTTCTTGCGAAATCGCCGCCAGCCTTGCCAACCGCTTCGGGATCATCGTCGGTCGACGGAAATGGGTACATCAGATGCAGTCGACCGTCCACGGCTATGGCCATGCGGAACGTCTTGCCGGTTTCTACGATGTCGGCCTCGGGGTAGATGATTTTCAGAAAGATCATGTGGAAACCAACCGCCGTTTGCTAGCCGCCGGTCGCAAGGCGGTTGAGGAAGGCGGCGCGGAAGCACTCATCCTCGGCTGCACGATGGAAATCGGTTTCTACAAGGAGATTGAGAAGGAACTTGGCGTGCCGGTCATTGATCCATCCATCGCCGCTTTGAAGCGAGCGGAATATGCTGCGATTCTCAAGCGCCAGTGCGGCTGGGTACCTAGCCGGAAAGGCTCCTGCGAAGCACCTTCCGAAGCCGAACTTTCTGCCTTCAAAGCGTTCCCTGACAACGAACCCGTCTTTGGCAGTCGCATCATCATTCCTGCTTCCTGAGTGAAGACGACAAACAGGATAGGATAGCCGCTCCCGGTCAAGGTCTTGTTCTGACGCGTATCAGCCAATTCAGGGCTGTACGCGAACGGGAAAGCTATGAGTCGAGAGTGAGAGATCGGTCTGATCTCCGACAATTTCGTCGGGATCGCAACGACACTACTAAGGAGAATAGCAATATGAGTCCTGAACCGTTCAAGATCATGTATCTCAATCCCTTTGCTGCGAACGATGCAGTAGATGCCATCTTTGCCGACATGGCGCGCGACCACAAACTGCCTGGTACGGAAGTCCACGTGGCTGCCTTGCCGAAGGCGAGCTATGGCTTCTCCCATATCGAATTCCGCACCTATGAGGCATTAGTGACACGCGGCATCATGCGGGCGGTGCGCACCGCAGCACGGGAAGGTTTCGATGCGCTGGCCATTGGCTGCTTCTACGACACAGCGTTACACGATGCTCTTGAGATTTCGGACCAAATGGTCGTCACTGCTCCCTGCATTGCCTCCTGTGAGATCGCCGCAAGCCTTGCCAACCGCTTCGGCATCATCGTCGGCCGGCGCAAATGGGTGCACCAGATGAAGTCCACCGTGCACGGGTATGGCCACGCGGAACGTCTCGCGGGCTTCTATGATGTCGACCTCGGTGTCGATGATTTCCAGAAGGATCATGCGGAAACCAACCGACGGCTGCTGGCCGCCGGTCGCAAGGCGGTGGAGGAAGGTGGCGCGGAAGCGCTCATTCTCGGCTGCACCATGGAGGTCGGCTTCTACAAGGAAATCGAGAAAGAGCTCGGCGTGCCGGTCATCGATCCGTCCATCGCCGCTTTGAAGCGCGCGGAATATGCAGCGATCCTTAAGCGCCAGTGCGGCTGGGTGCCAAGCCGGAAAGGCTCGTGTGAATCGCCTTCTGAAGCCGAACTTGCCGCGTTCAAAGCCTTTCCGGACGACGAGCCGATCTTCGGCAGCCGCATCATCATTCCAGCTACGTGAACGAGGACAAGACCATGCAAAAACAGATCGCCTCCCGACTTCTAGCCCTGCGACAGCGCATGGCCGAAGCAGGTACGGGCCTCGTCGCCGTCGCACCCGGTTCTCACATGGACTGGGTGCTGGGCTTCCACCCGCATCCCGACGAGCGCCCCTGCCTGCTGCTCATTGGCCCGGAAAAGGAGGCTTTCCTGATGCCAGCGCTGAATGCGGAAGGCAGCCGGGAATTCACGAATATCAAGTTCTACACCTGGGCTGATGATGAAGGCCCCGACGTCGCCTTGCGAGCAGCATTATCGGCCATCGGGGCGGAAGCACCCGGCCTCGTCACGCTTGATGAAACGATGCGCGCTGACTTCGCGCTACTGCTCCTCGATGCTTTGCCTGCAGATACGTGTCGAAATTTTACGCCCGCAACGCTCGGCGGTCTCCGCATGCGCAAAGACAGCAATGAATACGCAAAACTCAAGATGAATGCCAGCATCGCCGATCGCGCCATGGAAGCGGCATTCACCGCAATCAGGCCGGGCATGACCGAGAATGAACTTGCCGCGGAAATCCGCGCACATTTTTCGTCGGAAGGTGCCGAGCCGTGCTTCTGGATTGTGGGCGCGGGAGGCAACGGCGCGTTCCCGCACCATTCTGCTAGCGATCGCGTTATCCAGGAAGGGGACGCGGTGGTGATCGACATTGGCGGACGCAAGCAGGGGTTCCCTTCTGACATCACCCGCATGGCCGTCGTCGGCATGCCGCCCGAAGGTTATGGCGAGATCCACGCCATCGTCGAGAAGGCCGTGCAGGCGGCGCTGAAAGTAGCTCGTCCGGGCGTCATGGCGCGCGAGGTGGATGCAGCGGCTCGCAACGTCATCGCCGATGCGGGCTATGGCGAATATTTCGTGCACCGTACCGGCCACGGCATGGGCATCGATGGTCACGAGCCGCCCTATATCACTGCAACCTCCGAAACGGTGCTGGAGGAAGGGATGGTCTTCTCCATCGAACCTGGCATCTATCTGCCCGACCGGTTCGGCATCCGCCTAGAGGATATTGTGATCCTGCGCGAATACGGACCGGAAATCCTCTCCGCGCTTCCGCGCGACGTGCATATGGCGAGGGGCTGATATGGGCGCCACAGCAAGAGCATGGGTCATCAATGGTTATGACGGTTATCAGGGACTGAGACTAGTCAAGGTTCCTATTGAGCAACCAGGTCCCGGAGAAGTTCGGCTTCGAATTGAGGCATTTGCTCTCAATTGGGGTGATATGGATCTGATGGTGGACAATTATTCATTCAGCTTCCACCATTTTCCAGCTTGTGTCGGAATTGAGGCGGCCGGCATTGTTGAGGCCGTCGGCGACGGGGTTGAGGGAATAACCATCGGAAGCCGCTACTGTACTTTGCCCTATTTCTATTACAATCGTGGGGCCAGCACAGAGACACTCATTGTCGATGCACGGTATATAACACGGGCGCCTCCCGGACTGTCGGCCCCAGAAAGCGCATCCATATGGATGCAGTACCTGACTGCCTATTATCCCCTCGCTGAAGTCTCGAAGGTTGGGCCGGATAGTTTCGTTCTCGCTACCGCTGCAACGTCGACAGCCGGATCAGCAGCACTTGAAATAGGCCGCATGCTCGGCGCAACCATGATCGGCACGACACGGTTTCCCTCCAACGTTCCCTATCTGAAGGAAAGAGGCGCTTCTCATGTCATCGTGACCGATAGCGACGGGACTTCAATTGCCGAACAACTTCTGGCGGTGACCGGCGGTAAGGGAATTGATGTCGCCTTTGATCCAATCGGAGAGGGACTGATCTCCAAATACAGTCCTGCCTTTGCGCGAGATGCGCATGTCTATTTTTACGGCACTCTGGACACAAAGCCGCCCGAACTTCCTTTGCGAGACATGTTTCAAAAGAACGTGACGTTCCAACCGTACTCAGTATTCAACTATGTTGAACATCAAGAAATGAGACAGAGAGGCGTGGATTATGTAAATAAAAATCTAACTTTGAAAAATATTATTCCGAATATAGACCGCTTATTTCCTATGAATGGATACATCGAAGCTTGGAAATATATGAAATCCACCAGGAGTTCACATGGGAAAATCGTAATAGACGTCACAAATTGATCTACGAAATGTAAAAATACTATGTCCACGCAAGTATGCCAATAAGAAGGGGAACACTATGCTACTTTTTCGTAAAATGAGCATCGCTGGCTTACTAATGTCAACGATCGCTCTTTCATTCGTTCCAAATGGTGCGTACGCAGGAAATTTCTTAGGAAACGCCCAACCCGGGACACCGGGTTGGGCGCTTCAACTGTGGCCTTACTATACGAAGGAAAATAGCAGCCAAACGGCAGCAAATTTTTTCCAGCTGGCCTGGTTCAGCGAAACTGGACTGACCGGCACAAAGCAGGACCAGGTTGAACTCTGGCTAGGTTTTAATGGTGGTTATCAAAAAAGCGATTTTGAGGGTGATGACTCACGGTGGGGTGTTACATCTCCTCAACTAGGATTCGAATATTACTATCAGGTTGCAGCCACAAAAGCCAAACCAAACACAGAAGGTTATCGAGCCTGGTGGATCAGCCCTACGATATTCATGAACTTTCCTAACGGATCGGATAAATCCAGCGGGTACGGTGCTGGCGCGAACCAGTATTCCATCAGCGCGAGCGTCAATAACTTCTTTGGTTATGACAAATGGCAACTAAGCATATCGCCCACGAATATTAACTACCTCTTCCGCGATAAAAATTATACCGACCTGGAAACGGGAGGCCGGAAGCGTATGCAGGCAGGCCTTTCGCTCAATCTGGCGGATATCGCGTTTGGATATCAGCTGACGGATACGCTGGCCGTTGGCGTCCATCACCAATATGACATCTACAATCTGACCGACTCTGATTATGCTAGGTCGGAACGCGGGAGGGTAGGACCGACTTTTACCTATTCAGGCCTGGCGGATAAGGGTTATTGGATTTCCGGCACCCTCGATTTCGATTATTCGAATCGAAATACTGAGAGGGCGACGACGTTCAGCGCGTTTATCGGAAAATCACTTTGAAAAAGTCGATACGAACAAAGCCATGATTGAATAAAACCTGTCCCTGAGGCAGGTGAAGCTTGGAGAACCACAGGAAACAAGCGGGTTCCGCTGTAATTTCTCTTAACGATTATCTCCTTTTAGCTTCTTGTCATAAACGGCACACGAAGATGTATCGAGTAGCCCCGACACGATAACCTCGCGTTGGGGCATTTTGAATATCGGTGCGAAGTTTACAGTATTGCCAAGTTATCTGATGGGTAACCGGTGTTCTGGCCCCACATTCTATTTGATTTTGTGTTCTGTCATTGAGAGTTAGCGAATGGACAGAACGGAGTTTCTCCATGGAGCCTCGAATGGAGTTTCTCTCAATGGATCAGAGTAAGCGGGATAGCCATCGCCAGTGGCCAGCTGATTTAAAAGCCCGGATTGTTTCGGAAAGCTTGCGCCCTGGCGTGAGCGTGCAGGAAGTTGCCGATCGCTATGGCGTGCGTGCGAACTATCTGTCTTCATGGCGCACGCTGGCACGTCAGGGGAAGCTTGTTTTGCCTTCGCCTGAAGATGATACGGAATTTGCAGCGATCATAGTAGCGGAGCCTGCAATTGAACCGGTGACGCCACCATCTTCACGCGTTGAGATATTCTGCGGGGAAGTCATCATTCGGCTGGAAGAAGGAGCATCTGCTTCCCGGATTGCCGCTGTTGCAAGCGCGCTTGCGGCTCTTAAATGATCTTCCCTGCCAATCGGGTGCGTATCATGGTGGCGACAAAACCTGTCGACTTCCGTAAAGGCCACGACGGCTTAGCGTCGCTAGTGAAGAACGAATTGCGCAAGGATCCGTTTACGGGAACTGTATTCGTGTTCCGCTCGCGCAAGGCCGATCGGTTAAAACTGATCTACTGGGATGGCACAGGGATGGTTCTGGCTTATAAGCGTTTGGAAGCCCATACGTTCAGCTGGCCAGAGATCCACCCGTTCTGGGAAGGTAACGGGCGGGCCCAGGAGGCACTGCTAACAGCCATCGGTCGCGAACATGGTCATGTGGTTGACTTCACGGTCATTACCAAGCCGCGCATGATCGAAGCGTCGATAGCGACGACCAACGATCCCTCCAGTCCGGCGATGAAACATATCTTTGAAGACGCGATCGATCCAAACCGGCAGGAAGCCATAAGAGCTGCATTCGTCGATTTGGAAATGCGCGGTGAGAATGCTTTCGAGCACAACGTGCGCACCGCCAGGCCGGGCGAACAGATTTCAGGTCAGGTTCTCGGGCACGATACACGTGTAGCCAGCCTTGTTACCGACCACGGGATTGTCGCCGTCGATCGCGCCGACCTTCCAGAGCGGTTGCCCGATGACGATACCGAAATCACATTTACGGCACGTTCTGACTTCTCCCGCCTGTCGCGCCCGGATCAGGTCAGAAATGCAGATAATCCCGCCGTCGAGCGAATGTCACCAGAGCAGAAAATAGCCGCGGACCCATCCCGGCTTGCGGAACTATCGGCGCAAAAGCAGCCCGAGCGGGATTCCGACGACCGCGAACGATAAGAGATGCAACCCTCTGCGCAGAGAGCCAGTCTGTGAGCTTCGGTGAGTGACATTTGGGCCACCCCACTCGTTGGCTGATTGACGGACAAGCTGCGATAGCCTCTCCCCCATGCAACCGCTTCGCGGTCCTCCACTTCTGTTGCGGCCCAAAGGGTGCATGGGCTCGTCTCGGCTATCTCCGTTTCTTGCCGTCAACCAACGAATGGAGACGGCCATGAACAACGTCAGCGACACCTATCAGCGCATCACAGACCTCATCATCGAGCAGCTGGAAGCCGGCACCAAACCCTGGGTGCAGCCTTGGCGCGGAAATACCCGCCCGACCTCCATCATCCCCCGCCGATCCAGCGGCGAAGCCTATCGCGGCATCAATGTTCTCATGCTCTGGATTGCATCACAGATGAACGGCTACGAGGAGACCAGCTGGATGACCTATCGTCAGGCGAAGGATCTCGGCGGTCAAGTCCGGAAGGGCGTACGTGGATCGCTCGTCGTCAAGTATGGCACCTTTACGCCCAAGGATCAGGACACAGATGACGACCGTTCAATCCCTTATCTCAAGGGCTACACAGTATTCAACGGTGCGCCGTAACGGCGAAAGTATGGGAGTGTCACGATGAGTGAATGAGCTTGCTGGAATAGCTCATGTCCGCCGGACTAACCTTGATCGGCAACGATTGTAACTCCGAAAGGGGCGAGGGAAAGTAGCATGTTCGGAAAAGGCCCAAAGCATCCAAGTCGTTTACGATGCGGCGGGTCAGGACAAGATGTGTATGGTGAAAGCTATACTGCCTGAACCCTAGTTTGCAGCGGCCTACAACCGGCGCGGTGTCGTAGAACGACTGACACGACACACCGAATGGACAGAGGACAGGGCGTTGAGGTCCTCCAACCCCGATATCGGGAAAGCCAGCCCATTCGGCGCATCCTCCATCGGAGGGGTAAGTGAACGAACGGGGCACCTAACCACATCGTATCTCCCGCTTTCGTAATTACGGGATGCCCTAAGCAGGCATCGGTTCTCCGACGACCTGTATGGGTACGGAGCCGTCATAGTACTCAAATGCCCGGAGTAATGACCGGGACAGCCGAAATCATCGGATGGTCGAGAATATAAGCTTAGGGCAACTTAAGTGAAAGTTCTGCGGATCAGGGGAAGGACGGCAGCGACTACGATCCAAAACCTTGGGAAGAGGTGTGCTAATGCTGCCAGATACTATCAAAAGGGCTGTTGGATCGCTCCCGATCATTGTTAGATCGGGTCGGCGGGTCAATGGGCTCTATCGCCTTATGAAAGCTCCGCTCCTTTGGGAGCAAGCCTACCATAAAATCGCACAGAATAAGGGTGCGATGACGCCGGGAGTTGATGGGCAGACCTTTGACGGCTTCACGTCGGAAAAGATACGTTCGATCATCGAACGGCTGGCGAATGGGACCTATCGTCCGCAACCAGTACGTCGGGTGTACATTCCCAAAGCCAACGGCAAGAAAAGGCCGCTTGGTGTGCCGACGACGGAAGACCGCTTGGTTCAGGAGGTTGTTCGAATCCTCTTGGAGCAAATCTATGAGCCGCTGTTCTCGCAGCACTCTCATGGATTCAGACCGAACCGATCTTGTCACACTGCACTGGAAAATATCCGAGCAGTTTGGACAGGGGTGAAATGGCTGGTCGATGTCGATGTGGTCGGATACTTCGACAACATTGATCACGACATCCTCATCGGCCTGCTTGAGAAACGTATCCACGACAGCCGCTTCATTGGCTTAATCCGTGGGATGTTGAAGGCAGGTTATCTAGAGGATTGGGTTTATCACCGAACCTACAGCGGCACCCCTCAGGGCGGAATCGTCTCTCCTATATTGGCCAACATCTACCTCCATGAACTCGACGAGTACATGGAATCGAAGATCGCAGCCTACCATAGGGGCGGGAACCGTGCTCCATCGGTCGAAGGCCGACGGATCATGAATCGTCTGACGCGGCTCCGTAAGCAAGTGGATCAGCTTCGTCTGAATCGAGACGAGGATGATGCAGAGATCAAATCCAAGCTGGAGGAGATCAGTCGGCTGAAAGCGGAACGGCTAACCGTTCCGGCCACCGATGCATTCGATCCGAATTACAAGAGGCTCCGCTACTGCCGTTATGCTGATGACTTCCTTATCGGCATCATTGGTAGTAAGGACGATGCGCGACAGATCATGGCCGAGGTCAGGACATTCCTCTCCGAAAACCTGAAATTGAGCGTGTCGGACGAAAAGAGCGGTATCCACAAGGCTTCGGATGGAGCGCGGTTTCTTGGATATGATGTCAGGACATCGACCAATCGTAATCCGCACAAGGCGATCTTTTATGGTCGTCCCGTGCTGCGGCGAGGGTTGGCAGATCGTTTGAAGCTAAATGTACCAAGGGAAAAAGTGGTCCGGTTCGTCAATGGCAAAGGATGGGGGGACTATGACGCCTTCCGTCCCCGCCAACGCCCCGCTTTGACATGGGCGAGTGACGTCGAAATTGTCATGGCCTACAATGCCGAATGGAGAGGCTTCGCAAACTATTATGCGCTAGCAGATGATGTGAAACGTAAGCTCAACAAGGGCGGATACTTTGCCTTGATGAGCTGCGTTAAAACCATCGCGGCAAAGCACAAAACGTCTGCGAGGGAAATCTTCTCCAAGATGCGTAGAGGGCAAGACTTCTTCGTTCGCTTCCAAGTTGGAGAGAAAACCCGAGAGATCAAAATCTGGCAATTGAAGGACTTAGAGCGCGAACCGCGAAAATGGAGCGATATCGATCGCCCACAATCATCAAAGTTCGTGTTCAGCAGGACCGAAATGGTCGAACGCCTCAACGCGCAGAAATGTGCACGGTGCGGTCGAGATGATCTGCCCTGCGAAATCCATCATGTCAGAAAGATCGCGGAAATGGAGAAAGCAGGGCTCACCCGGTACATGCCGGCAGCACGACTGCGCAAACGCATCGTGCTGTGCAAACCCTGTCATCGCTCCGTTCATGCTGGTGGCCAAGTCGATCAACAACGTGATGGAACACGTAGTCGTGGAGAGCCGGATGCGCTGAAAGGTGCACGTCCGGTTCGGAGGGGGGCTGAGCCGCGTCCTCATTGAGGCGCCGCCAGCATACCCTACTAGAGCAGATCGAGAACCTGCCTATCGAATATTACAGCCCAGCTGAACCAATGCCGACGACGCCCGTGCCGCACAATGAAACCGTCGATAACTTTGTCCGCCAGGCGGGTGCTGTCATTCACTACGGCGGCACGAAGGCTTGCTATCGTCCTGGATCTGACGACATTCTCATGCCCGACCGCGAGCGCTTTTTAAGCGACGTCCACCTTTATTCGTCACTTTTGCACGAAATTGGTCATAATGCCGTAACCCGGATTATGCCGCGTGGCGTCCGCTAGAGATTGGCACATCTAGCATCTGCCGCGCGGCAATTCGGCATAATCAGAGCCTTTCCAGGAACGCGAGAAGCTGATCATCGGGCCGGAAGCGGCTCAATGGAGTGGCAGGGGCGGCCACGAGGGCGAGCGCTTTCTCCTTCAACCTCATGTCGGCATGGATGTAGACCTGCGTAGTCTCGACGTTCTCGTGACCGAGCCAGAGTGCGATTACCGCTTGGTCGACGCCGTGGTGGAGCAGATCCATAGCCGTGCTGTGGCGCAATGTATGGGGTGTGACCCGCTTGGAGCCTATACTCGGACATACGCGCGATGCCTTGAGGCAGTGCTTGCGGACCAGATGTTCGAGCGCGTCGCGGCTCAGCCGCTCGCCCCGGATCGACGGGAACAGCGGCCTGCTCTCACTTTTATCATCGCCGATCCACGCCGCCAGCACCTTGGCCGTCTCGCGGCGAATCGGAGTAGAGCGCTCCTTGCGACCTTTGCCCATACAGCGGATGTGCGCACAGCTCCCGAGTACCAAATCGCCGTGTGTGAGACCGACCAGTTCGGATGCCCTAAGGCCAGTCTGAACCGCGAGCAGAAGCAGTGCATGGTCGCGCCGCCCCGGCCATGTCCGGCGATCAGGAGCTGCCAACAGCGCGGTGATCTCGTCGGCGTCAAGGAACGTCACCGCGCGCTTCACATAGCGTTTGTTCGGCATCGCGAGGATGCGCTGACAGTGCAGAAGCCAGGTTGGATCGCTCATCGCGACGTAGCGGTAGAACGATCGGATCGCGGCGAGCCGGGTGTTGCGGCTGCGAGCGCTATTGCCCCGCGCCGTCTCAGTATGGACGAGGAAGTCGGCGACCAGATCGGCGTCAATATCCTCTACCGTGAGTTTGACCGGTGGCTTTCTGTGGTGGGCGCTCGCGTATCGGAGCAGCAGGCGGAACGTGTCGCGGTAGCCCGCAACCGTATGTGGGCTCGCCTCCATCTGGATGCACAGCCGGTCGGTGAAGAAGCGCTGGATCAGCGCGGGCAAGGCAACAGCGCTCATCGGACTGCCTCCCTGCCATTATCGCTCGCTCGCGTCATCGCCAGATCAAGCAGCTCGGGGACCGCTTCCAGATACCAGTACGTATTGGAAGGATTGCTGTGGCCCAGATATGTGGTCAGCCGGATCATCTCACGCGCCGGGTCTTTGCCAGTGCGGTACCAGCCGATCAGCGTCTTAACCGCGAAGCTATGGCGAAGATCGTGGATGCGCGGTCCCCGGCCATGCTTGCAATATGGCTGATGGTTTCGGAGCCCGATCTGCTGGCAAGCCCGCGCAAAGTTGTAACGGGCCGAGCAGTCGGAGAGCCTCGTTGCCTTGTCGGTGGCGAACAGAGGCTTGACCGGATGCCCAATCAACCTATCACGTTCGGCAAGGTAGTCGATCAGCTTCGTGATGACGCTGGGATCGAGTGGCAGCAACCGCTCTTTGCCGAGCTTACCCTGACGGACACGCAATATGCCATGATCGCAGTCGAGGTCGTCACGATCTAGCGCCAGCGCCTCGTTTATCCTCAAGCCGGTTACCGCGATCAGCCCGAACAACGTCGAGCAGGTCAATCCGCGCAGGCCATAGATCGATGGCAGCGCCGTGGCCGCTGCGATAATAGATCCGATCTCGGCGTCAGTGTAGATATGTGGGCGCGACCGGTTGAAGCTACCCTGCACCAGACCGCGCGGTGGAGCTTGATGCTCCGGATCGAAGCTGCTCAGCCACTGCGCGAACAGACGCACGGCACCGAGCCTCGCCGCTCGGGTCGAGAGACCTCCTTCGGCCAGCGTGGCGTGCCAGCGTAGGAACAACGCGGCGCCGATATGAACGGCGCCCTCGCGGTCGGCGAACCGGGTGAAGCGGCGCAGGATGCGCTCGGTGGTGCCAAGATTGTAGCCAAGACTGCGGCGAACCCTGAGATAGCTGTCGAGCTGAGAGGTGAGGCTCATTGCACACCTTCCGCTGCCGGCCAAGGCTGCGCGACTGACCGCAGTCCATCGATGTCGAGTCGTGCATATATCATTGTCGATGATCGGGATCGGTGCCGCAGCACGTCGCCCACTTCGTCGAGTGACGCGCCATTGTTCACGAGCTGGGTCGCAAGGCTATGACGCAAAAGGTGCGATCCCACATAGGGTGTCGACGGCTTCTGGCCGGTGGCTTTCAGGGCATCCTTGAGGATGGCGTTGACTATCTGCCCATCCTTGAACGGACGATGCGGCGCGCGATGGGAAACGAACATCGTGCGGCACGTCGTCGGTCCTCGCTCCTCGCGAAGATAGCGGCTCAATGCGTCACCGACCTCCATGGTCACCGGCACGCGATCGTGCAGCTTGCCTTTGCCGCGCACCGTAAGCTCGCCCGAGCGCCAGTCGATATCGTCGAGTTGGATCGCAATGACCTCGGCCGCACGCAAGCCGAGCCGGGCCATTAGCAGCAGCATCGCATAGTCCCGCGCGCCATGTCTGGGATTGTCGCGCACGCAAGTCAGCACCGCCTCAACGCCATCGGGAGACAGGTGTCGTGGCAGTCGCGCGCCCCAGACGCCCTTCGCCGTCTTCGGCACACTCAGCGCTAGATTGGTCGCCGTAGCCCCGCAGCCGAATAGATATTGAAAGAAGATACGGACATGGGTGGCGACCGTCTTATCGCGACGGGCGCTGATCAGCACATGCTCTATGAAGCCGATCACGTCGGCAGGACGCAGGCTGCCAAGATCGAGGATCGTCTCGCCGAAGCGATAGTCGAGAAAGCGGCGCGCAAAGCCTATCGTGTGGGGGATGCTCCGCGGACTGAGTCCACGCTGTTTGACAAGATAGGTCTCGAAGTTCTCCAGTAATGCTGCGCGTGCGGCCTGTGCTTCGGTCAACGGTATCGGTCGAGCTACGCCGATATCGATTAGATGCTGGGCAAACCGACGGGCCAACTTATACGGCAACGCTGTACCTACACTCTTGCGCTGCACCTTACGGCCCACCTGCTCAGCCATGTCGGGGGTCAACGCCGAAGGGTTGATACCCTCAGCATCCATCTCGTGGCCCACCTTCCGAAGAATCAATCGATAGGCGTTGATCGTGGCGGGCGTGTAATTCTCCGCCGCAAAACTCTCGGCGAACGAGTCCAGATAGGGCTCGATGCAGGTCTGCAAATATTGAGGCATATTCTTCGTACTCCATGTTGCTGGAGTAAGATTCGGGCCTTACGAGCGTCATAACGGCAAGGTCATTGATCACTTCTAGGTTAAATGTGGCCAGCAAAATGCGGAACAGTTCAATATTCGTGGCTGGCCACTGATAGCCTTACCGCCAACAAGGATCCTTGCAGTTGTTGCTGTCGGTGAAGATTGAGGGCACGCGTTCGTCACCCCAGATGCGTTTACCGGCCCGTTTGGGGTTATCCAAGAAGTGCTGATTGCGGTCGGCAAAATAGCGATCAATCGCAGTGCGCGCATCCTCCACCGATAGGTAGTTGCTGTTGTGGATTACGGCTCGCGCCATGCCACTGAACACGGACTCGATAACATTAAGGAACTGGGCTCCGGATGGGAGTGGCGCTGTCTCAACGCGCGGAAGACCCAATGCGCTGGCAGTTGCGTTATGTTCATTGATCCGTTGATTAAGCTTCTTGGAGACGTGCCACGATGCCGCATCCCATGACAGATACAAGGTTCGACGGGTCGCATACCTTTCGAGAAGAACATCCATCATGCGGATTATCTCGGCTGTGTTTTTCTTGTCGCTGTAGAAGTGTGTGACCTGATTGCCGCTCAGTTCAAGGGCTGCCGTCATGATCATGCATCCCTTGGATTTCTGCCATTGTGGCACGATCCGATGGGGACCAGGCGGATCGAGCATCAACCCCGGCTTCATCTTGACGGCAAAGGGGCCGAACTCGTCGATCGAGAAGAAAGCTTCATCTGATGCCAGATTGGACAAGATCGCTTGGACCGCTGCGAGCTTTTCACGATAATCCGGGTCTTGAGATGTGAGGGCGATTCTAGCTTTTCGCCACTTCCAGCCTGCATCATGAATGATCTGGCGCAGAATCTGCAAGCAGACTGGATGCCCTTGGGATATCAATGCTGCCCGGAGATCACGCATGATCCAAGACGTCCGGTTCATTCCGTGATCTTTCGGCGGCTCATGTAAGGTACGGAAGACTGCCGTCTTCAAATCGTCATTTTCAGATTTTCGCGGCCCTCTCGTCATTGGAGCAAAAAGCCGTTCGACGCCCCCTTCTCGATATATTCGCAGATAACGGCGACAAGTATTCCGGCTTACGCCTAGGCAAGCGCTGATTTGCCTCGTGGGGAAGCCTTGTTCGTGCGCCAATGCTACGATGGCGCGATTACGCTGCCGATTTCGCGGATCGTGAATACTGCGAAGAAGCCGGTCGTTGGTGTTAGGGTTCCCACGCAAGGGCAGTTCCACGCGGTCTGCGCGCAGCCGATCAATCCAATTCTCCACTTCAGCGGCTTGCTCTGACCGGCGGTCGCGATGAAGGCGCAGCTTTATTTTGATTGATCCCTGCATCGCACTGGGATCAAGACGGTAAGTACGTGATTCTCTTTCAATACTTAAGCTATTAATCGATCCGATATCGCCCAGAGGCCGAACCACAAAATTAATCTGGTGCAGTTGCACGCTGCAACAATATCGACGGATAGAACCGTAACTGCCACCGTAGCCATGATGATCCCGGACAGAGCGGAAGATGTCGGCGACGCTTCGACGATGGCATTGTGGCCGAGCTTCGTCCTCAGCGAGCATAGCATCGATCAGACGCTCGAAGTTGCTAACCGACGTCAATCGCCTCGGGCGCAAGTATTGTGAGGGCCTGTCACTTTGCAGCATTTTTCGGACTGTTTTGCGGCTGATTTTCTCTGTTCTCGACACCCCTCTGATGGTTTCACCTTCCGCTACCCGACGCCGGATGCGCGTCCATTGGACTGGATCATTGTACATTGGTGGTCTCCTTTTTTGGCATGCCTTCCGAATAGTCACGAAGTGCGCTCAATAAGGGCCAAGATAACGTACCACGCTGTCAGAACTGGAGCGTTAGGTCCTTCGATTATGCCGAAAAAGCCGCATGGCCGATGCCGGGAAAATGAGCCTTCAGAGGACGCCATGCGGCATAATCCGGGTTACGGCATTATGACCATTATGCCGATATCGGCATAATAGTCATTGGTCAGGCGCAAAACATCGCCTTGATCGCGACCTATCAGGCCGCTTCGGTACCGACGCTTACGCGGTCGAAGAGCTCGTCGCAGAACTGTCTGCAGCATTTCTCTGCGCTGACCTCGGTGTTTCCCATGATCCTCACGAAAACACAGCCGCCTACGTTGATAATTGGCTGGCCGTCCTGAAGGCTGATAAACGCGCCATTATCACCACTGCAGCCAAAGCCCAGGCTGTTGCCGATTATCTGCACAACCTCGTCTCGGACCAAACAAAAGAGGTCGCTTAGGCGACCTCCAAGGTAATGAACGGTCGTATCATTGTCCATCCTTACCGCCCCATGCAAGCCGGACAACTTCTGGAGAATTTATTGGGTCCTGGAGCGAGCGGTATTATAAACATCGCCACGCTCACGTTTTCCAACGGCCACAACCGACACCGTCACAGTGTCGTCATTGACGGAGTAAACAAGTCGGTAGCCCAACTGGCGAAGCTTGATCTTATAATGATCGGGCATACCATGAAGTGAAGCACTCACGACGCGCGGCGTTTCCAATCGTTCGCGTAGTTTCTTCTTCAATTGCTGCTGGATCGTCGCGCCGAGTTTATTCCATTCTTTGAGAGCCGATGGCAAGAATTCAAGCTTATAAGGCATCGATATCGACCGAAATTCCTTTTTCGTCGGCTCGTTTCCGGATTATCTCAGTGAGGCGAATATCATCCAGCTGTTCGAGCATGGCTTCATAGACGCTAGCGGGAACCATATAAGCCATAATTCGATTGTGATTAAGAACGGCGACAGCCTCGCCATTAGCCTCGTCCATTACCGCTGACGGACTTTTTTTGAGGTCCGAAACACTAACTGCTATATTTGCTTCCACACGTTGCATAACAAATTCCGTATCCAATTGGGTGCGAAATTTAGTATCATATTAAGTATGGAAGTGCAACAGTGAACCCGATCCTCCCATTGAGGATTGGTTCTTATCGCGCATTTCGAGCAATTGTCGGCTATTCGCAATTGCCATTGCCAACTTCGACTATTTGATTGGATCCGTGCTTTGCGGTTTGGCATCGACCTGGCTTTGTAAGTCTGCCATTTTTTTAACCAACGAAAGCAAGTCACGCGTAGTGCTGTGCGGGAGATTTGCCACGAGTTTCGCAAGTTCGACGCGATCCTTGGCTTCCTCCTCACTTTTGCCCCACAAATGAGGTGCTGCCTCGTAAAGCATGTCGATGGGCATAACGTTCAGCACTTCGCAAATATGAACCATGCGTGTGACGTGGAGTTTTGAAAACGCCCGCTCATAACGGCCATAAACTGGCGTAGACAGTCCCATCAGTGGCGCAAAATCAGCTTGTTTCAGGCCCGCTTTTTCACGTGCGTCGCGCAGGTATTTTGCAAGTCGCTGATCTATTTCTTCAAACGTGCTTATTCCGTTAAAACCTGAACGCCTGAAGACTGGCTTATCGATCTCAGGATCATTGGTCCTTTCCAAAGAATGCTCATTTGCGAAATCCAATGACTCACTACTCACGCTGGAACCCCTTTTACCTGCCGTGCCACAACGGCGATCATTACCATATTCTTCAGAAATTGCAGCACTTCAGAGTTCGTGTTCGCCTGTTTTCAGCGCGCGTTTATATTGAAATGAAGGAGGAGGGCGCATTCGGCGCTAGCGTTTGGGATTCCAATGCCGATCGTCGTCACATCGGTTATCTGGATTTCACCGCCACAAGGCGCCAATCATTGGCCACCCCCTCGAAGACGGCTTCGATAGCTTTGGGCTCATTCAGCCAGCTTAGCGATGCAGACAATTCGCATGCAACAGTCTGCTCTTTGATTGGAATACAACGCAGGACCGACACTTTGGAAGAACGGCCGTAATCGGCGTAATTCCAGTTCGACAATCGAAATAACTCCGTCCTGGCTGTTTCGTCATCAGGCCAAATGGCCTCGTAGCTTTGCTTTGCCAGACTAGCGACCTTCCGTTCGTCGGTATGAAGATCCAGATTGGTGCGCAGCGATGGAGCGATATAGATCCCAACGGCAATTCCGACCGCAATGCCGATGAGAAAACTTCGGCCAAGCATGATCAGTATCCGTTATCTTTAAGATATCGATCAATCGCGTCGCGGAGTATGACGGTCATTTTGAGACCGTTGTCGTGTGCTGCTTTCTCAAGTCGACGCTTGGTTTCATAATCAAGCGAAACGTTGACGAAATGCTTGCTTTCACGCTCACGAGACTTGCGAAGCTCACGCAGCCGGTTACGCGAGTCTTCCCGACGGTTCGCATTTTCAACAGCACTTGCCCGGTGTTGTTCCGGTGTTGTCTCGAGAGGTTTGTGCTGCTTTTTCTGACTTGATGTCGCAGACGCCGATTCATTTCCAGCTTTTGCAGCGCCTTCTTCTTGCACGTGAGAAATAGGCGGGGCGGCAGTGTCTTTATCCAGATCAACAGAACGTTTTCGACGTTCCGCGACAGGGAAATCAGAAAGAGAGATTTTTCCCTTAGCCATTGATAGTCTCCCCGCGGTGTTCCTTTTTAAGTTGCTCCAACTCCTCGACGAATGCATTCACCTCCGCTCTGGCCTTGAGAACCGGTTCACTCGGTTCGAGCATTTGTAGTGTGCCAAGACCGCTACGGATTTCTCGATAGCAATTTCGTTCGATCAATTCCGTATCGAGAAGTCCGGAATTGTATCCGTGTTCGCTCAAATTTCGGACGAAAGGGCGAATGATCCGGTATTCTTCGAGATGCCGATTGACGATGGTGATGCGCGTTCGAAGAACTGCTTGAGGAATACTACGGTCAAGAAGGTCCGTTCGTGTCGCAATTGCCTCCGCGGCCTCACCAACTGCTTTAATCTCGTCTTGGGCGGGCTGAATGGGTGTGATGACGATATCTGAATGGTCGATTATCGTATCCATCACAACACTATCGACGCCCGGCGCGTCGATCAGTATGGCGTCATAGTTGCCCTCCTGTGACGCCATTAATTTCTCTATATTGTTCTGACGAAGTGCGGTCGCGAGCGAGATCGATGCCGGTACGTTGTCCTTTGCTTCGCACCGCTTCCACCACTCGGCTAAGTTCTGTCGTGGATCGGCATCAATGAGCAATACCCGTCGATTTTTGAGTGCGAGTTCACCTGCAGTCAAAATGACCGCGGTCGTCTTCCCGGCTCCACCTTTGCCGCTTACCGAAGATATTCGAAGTGTCACGATGGCCCTCCTGTACCTGGATATGCTGGTTTTCTTGGTGTCGATTATTGCCTGAAGCGCCGGCAATGCTGCCAACAGGGCGCGAGAATGCATGTGAAGATAAGATAGTTTCACACGATGTGACAATACGATTGGTAGCATGTGACACACCATGTGTTCACATCAAATAATCACATCACTCGATAACTGGAGTTTGGGAACATGTTTCTCCCAATGGAGTGTGAACCCCGGAGCCGCGCAAAAGCCGTTCGTGCCGCCCGCTCGTAGTCCGGCAAGGGCGAAGAGCGAAGCGTCCCTTGCTGGTGAGTACAGGGGTACACAAAGGCGAACAAAGCGTTCTGGTGGTGAACCTTGGTGAGCGTAATTTCTTTGCAGCGCCGGGGCGCAGCCTCGGCGGCAGGGCGAGCTGCGCGAGGCCAAGGTAGACGAATAATGAATGATTCCCTCTCAATTGGTTAGGCAGGATACGGAAAAATGTGCTACATTTTTGCTAAGCAATCGCGAAACACGTCCGCGATTGTCGATTGCTGCGCTGAATTGGAGCTAACAACGCCTATGAATGAAGCAATTAATGAGGGTATGGGGGGCGTAAAACCCAAGCCGCAAACCATTCATAGCCGTGTCTCGGCGGACGAATATGACGCGATCGACGATGCCGCGAAGGCGGCTGATATGACGATGAGCGCATTTTTCAAGGCCGTGTTGCTGCAAGGCGCAGGGGTAAAGCCCATCTTCAATGATGAAGACAGAGCGCTTTTGTCCCTCATGCTTGAGGATATGCGCATGATTGGCATCAATCTTAATCAGGTCGCTCGAGCGCTGAATAGCGGCAAATCGGTTTCAGATGGCGAAATCCGCATGGTGGTGGGTGACGTACAAAAGATGCAGGTTGCGGTTCTGAGCGAATTGAGGCGCGTCACCAAGCGGTCAGGATACAGACACCGCAGCAAGGAATAGCGACCATGGAATTCTTTCTCGGGGCCTTTGAGAGCGAATGGGAGCAGCGCCGTGCGGCGATGCTGCATGAGCTTTCGTTGGGTTCGGGAGTAGCAAGTAGCGCCGAAGAGGAAATGCGTCGTAGATTGCGTGAATTGCAAATCGCTGGCGGTGCTGCTGCAGCAAGTGGCGGCTTGGTGCCGAAAATGCGCGCGCGATCCTCAAAAGCATTTGCGTCCGTACAAAGTGCGGCGAACAGACCGATTGCCGCCGCAAGGCCGATGGAAGCCCGTTTGGTCGCGGTCGCAGCAGGTAGTCAACCGGCTGTGGTGAAAATGGCGTCGTATGGTGGCGGTGCGCGGTTCGGCGCGATGGTCAATTATGTATCGCGTAGCGGGGAAATACGCGTCGAAAAGGAAAACGGTGAGCGCCTTCAGGGTCGCGAGGATCTGGCCCGGTTGCATGGAGATTGGGAGCCATTGTTTCAAAATCGGGCTGAGAGCAGGGATATTGGAACTTTCCGGGTGACGATCGAAGCTGCCGGGTTCGCAACAGAAGAAGCTTTTCACCAGCACGTGCGCGATAGCCTGGCGAGCGCATTCGGTAATCGCAGCTTTGCTTATGCCGTTTCGCAACCATCACATGGCGTTTTAAAGGTTGAAGGTGTGGTGGTCTTGCGCAGCAAGGAAGGGGAGCGGTTGACCGGCGACTCGAAGGCGGCGGACATTATTCAGAGGCGTTACAACGAAAGCGCAGCGTCCGAGCTCGGGAGGGCGCGGTTCCGTTTTACCGGGTATGGAAATGGCGTTGAATATGGCGCTGCCAAGCTGAGAAGTCTGGTCGAGGATCATAAGGGTGACGTTCGTGATCATAAGGGGCGCGTTGTCTCTGATGCGCGCTCCGCAGGCAACCTGGTGCAAAAGCAGTGGCGTCGGGAGTTGCACAGCCGTAAGGGCAGGGATGTGATGCATGTCATTATGTCTGCCAAAGCTGGCACCAACGTTCAGGCTTTTGAAGGTGCTGTTCGGGATTTTCTGGCCGCGCAGTTCGAAGGACACCGCTACATATTTGCGATGCATGATCCGTTCAGCGACCCGAAAGAGATGGGGCAGGGCGGAAAGCGACCGCATATCCATGCACATGCCATTATCGCTATGCGTTCGGATGCCGGTGATCGGGTCGAGACCTCGCCACAGGTTTTTCGCCAATGGCGTGAGCTTATGGCTGAAAAGGCGCGCGAGCACGGAATCGCTATGGAAATGACGGACAGGCGCGAGTTTGCAAATGCTCCAGCCTACACGCGCAATCAGGTGCGGCCGGTTAATCGCGAGGGACGAACGGAACATGAGGGGACGAGTGCGGCAGCTCAATCGCGCTATGATGCCAAGCGATCGGGTCGGCGTAGCATGGCTCGAAGCATCCGAAGCCGTGAATATACCGTAAAGGTAACACAGGGATGGGAGAAAGTAGCAATGGCGAGCGGCGATCGTCAGATTGCGGCGTACGCCATGCAACAAAGAGATATAGTTATATCAACCAGTTCGCTTCAATCTGAAGCGAAAACTTCTAACATCCTTCATGCAGATTTCGGGTCACATTACCGCACCAATTTGGTAAAGTTGCAAAACATCATACTGGAGGGTGACAAAGTGCGCGAAATGTCGAGAAGCGATTTTGAGGATTATGAGAAAGAAGTTGAAACAGCCTTGTTCCGGCTTAGCCGCAATCTCGGACCGGAGGAGAAAGCCGATCTGGATCAGGTAGCGCAGTATACGCGCGAGCATGTCAATCTAATGCGCGAGCATATGGAATTGACGGAACAGCGTGGATTGAGCGTCGAAACCCCATCGCGTGAAAGCGAGCAGGATAGCTCGTCGATGCAGATTTCTCGCGAACCCGATTCCGAAATTGCGAAGCCAGCGCATGTTGTCGCGGAAACAGAGCAGGGTCGGCCATCGGCAGATAATGCCAACGAACCTCGTTCGAGCATGGATGACGAGGAGAAAGCGGCGGCAGCATCTTATCAGGCCGAAATGGATCGCTCATTCCCGATTGAAATCACGAGGCGATATTATATTCGTGAGGATCACGGGGGGACGCAGCGAGTCTTTGCCGATTCAAAGGGTGAGCGCGAAGTGTTCCAGGACAATGGAGAGAAGCTGCGCGCAAAATCGTTCGATGCTCAGGGCGTTCGATTGATGATCGAAACAGCAGCGCATCGAGGCTGGACGAGCATCGAGATAACGGGGAGCAAGGAGTTCCGCCGTGAAACTTGGCTGGAGGGCCAGGCGCACGGAATTTCGGTGAAGGGTTATCAGCCGACGGAACTGGATTGGCAAGATCTGGCGCGTCGCGAGCAGTCCTATTTGCGCAATGAAATTGTTCCGATCGAGGGCAGGGCGCTGGAGGCGGCTCACCGGGATCAGGAGCAATCTGCAGGTTCGGATCGGTCGATCAAGGTCGATAGAGAGCAACAGAATGCAGATAATTCCGGAGCGCCGCACTCCAAGACAATCGACTATAAGGAGGGCGTTCAGGGCATCCTCGTCGAGACAGGCGAGAAGGCCTATCAGGATGATGAGAAGAACGAGCCTTCGCCGTTCGTTGTTATTGAAACTGCCAACGGCAGTCGCACGGTCTGGGGTGTCGGATTACCAGATGCATTGCATCGCGCCGGCGCCGATATCGGCGATGAAATTCAATTGCGGTCCACTGGTACGGAACGCGTCATGAAAACCGTCATACAGGAGATCGACGGACAGAAGCATCGCGTCGAACAAATGGTCGATCGCCGGGCATGGGAAGCGAACTTGCTTGAAGAACGGGATCGGACCGACGAGAAAGTTGAAGGTTCCAAACAACTCGATAATCGGGCTAGTATGGAAACAAAGGCCGTCGTTCGGGACGGAGAGACTGCCCGTACAGATCCTCCGCAACAACAGGTTGCACGATTGCAGGAACTAGAGCAAGAGCAACAGGAAAAGAAGGACCGCGACGAACACGAGCGTTAGATGACCATGCGACCCGATTACATTTATAATTCACCCCCCGATCCGAAGGCTGACGATGCTTTTGCAAAATTCTTTGCGGTTCTGTTCTGGCTCGTTCTGGGGCTGGTAGCGATCGTGTACATAGCTACTGTCGTAAGAAGCTGGTTCAATGCAGCCATCGCGTGGATAACCGATATGATCAGTTTCCTTGGAGGATTTCTGCCGTTTTGACGGCAAAGAATATTTAATCAGACGGGTACTTTTGCTGCTCGGAATGTTTGAAGTGGGATTGAGATTTAAGCGGGTCTGGGGTCAGTTACAGGAGCAAACTACATTATGGGGCGGGAATAAACGTGCTAAGTCGAATCCGATGCCCGAGTGTAAAACTCAATGTCTTTAATATATCTAATGCATAAATGCCGACCCTATAGCCGGCCGTTGTAGGCGGTGGACTGTGGAGCTCCCCTAGCGTTCCTGACGTGGCCTCAACTCGATCGTTAAAGGGTCGATCTCTTTCATAGTCAGGAGGGCATTCACCCGCCGCGCCGCGTCGCCAGCGCGAAACCACTTGGATGCTGCGTCAATATTGAAGCGTGGGCGCCGACGGCCCTCCTGGGGCTTAGATGCTTCTGTCACAACCTTAACGATCTCATCGATCCGGTAGAGTCCGCCTGCGACAGGAAGAGGCATTTTTCGTTGCTGGAGCGCCTGCCGCTGCACTTCAAGCTTCTCAGCGACGTCAGCCAGGCTTACCAGGTCAGGTCGAACCTCGTGAAGGGTCGTGCCTTCGGGAAGCGCTTTGATCAGCGCCCGTGCTGCATTAAGAATTACGTTCTCAGCGTCATCGCCTTCCGCTTCTAACTCGACACCGAGCAAGCCGGGCGTACCAGTGCCCACCAGGGCGTCCCCGAAGCCAGCTTCGAAGATGGCGTCGGACAACACAAATGGATCGTGTTCCCCGTCAGGGAGCGCGAAAACTAATTCGAATTCGAATTCCTCAGCCATCGACATTTCCTTCGTCATTTTTCTTTAGTTGCACGCAAGCAAGGGCTTTCTGGCGGAGCTTCTTAGCATGTTGCTGAGGGTTTTTGGGTGTCGACCAGACCGACATCTGGCAAAACTCGCCACAGCGACAATCCTGATCATTGGCAGGGCAACGCAGGATACCCCAACAATGCCCTTTTCCCTCGATCAGCTTCCACCCGAGCTTTTCGAGCTCCTGGAGGACGCCTTCTATTTCCTTCGACGTGTGCCTCTTTCTAGGCAAAATATATACTCCGCCATATTAAATTGTCAATTGACAAGTTAGAACGCCGCATAGTTTTACCCATAAGAATGAGTATGATGCCATGTCATCCTTCCTCGCGTGTGACTTGGTAAGTTATAGTGGTACACAATTACAAGCGAGAAGTTCAAAGGTCAGATCGCTGTCGCATATCGACGTAGGCTCTAGACGGTCACGGAAAACGCATGGACCGGCCAAAGTCGAGCGACATTCTCTAATTCTGCAATTTCACCACGTTTAGAATGAGTGCTTTCGACCCTCTAGAGGTCGTTTCGAAGGGCTCCGTTCCCACCCGCAACCTGCCGTTCATTCTGGATGAGATGCACGACGGAGTCGGGGCCGCAAGCCGCCATGGGCGGTCAAGATATATTGGGCTGTGGCGTAGAAACGGCGGTTTGCTATCTCATCCGATGTAATGCGGTGATCGGCGGCATTATCGCACTATAGAGGGCAATCGGCGGTGTTTGGCGGAGGGGATGGGTCTGACGTCCAACCTTCTCCACCTTAAGGGATTGATTTCATTATACAAGATCCCAACAGCTCTCGCTTCAGATCACGAACACCGGCGCGAACCCACCCCCTAGCGTCCTGAAATTTGTGGTCTGGCCTTGATAAAGGCGCGCGGCCACCAGAAGCACCTGCCCATCATAGGTATACAGTCGCACGTCCATTTTGCGCCTCTGGGGTGTCTCGTCGATCTTGATCATGCGCTCGCTGGGGCGGACCAGCGTCTGGGCAACGTATCCGCCTCCCGCGATCTCCGCCCAGACTCCTTTCGTCAGCTTGTCGCTACGATATACCGCCTTGCCACCATGTCCTCCTGTCGGCTTGAAGAACAGGTCCTTGCGGGATTTCCAAAGTGCATCAGCGTTGTCGGGATTGACCAAAACGGTGCGTGGAACGGCAGCAAGCCCGGCCCGAATCCCCGGGTCGACTCCCCATGCCTCAAGTGTCGCGGAATTCGAAAGAAGCGAAAGGTTGCGCTTGTCGGCAAGGAGCGCGTGGTTGTGCGGATTCGGCGTTACGACAACCGCGCCATCACGGTAGGATTCCTGCAATGCCTTGTGCTCGGGCTGATCAAAGGCGAAATCGGTGACCCGATTGTAAACGAGATCGATCGTCTTTCCGTCGACGCTGAGCCGACCATCGTCGTAGCTAAGGTGACCGGCGTCGGCGATGACCGCGTCTACCCCTCGTGCCGCCAAAACTTGCCGCGCGAGCACGAACTCGGGATAAAGGTACTGTTCCGGCGGATTGTCATCGATGATGGCGATGCGTTGTGGCGTGCCCGTTCCCCGCTGCCGAATCCATTCGTTCTGGAACATGCGAAACGCCGCGTCCTCGAACGATGGCAGCGCCGGGGGGATATCCATTTCGGCGCAGCACGCGCGCTGCGCTCGTGCAAGAAAGGCATTGAGAAACGCGCCGCCGGCGTTGGTGTTGATTTCGATCAACCGGGGGCCGTCTTCGCCGAGATGAAAGTCGTAGCCCATCAATGCCCCGAGCGGGCCGTGATCCCCCCACGCGATTTCCGGCGCCCAGGAGAGGACCGCGGTCTTGTATGCCTCGAGTTGGGCGGTGGTCTCCACAGCCACTGCGATCGCGCGCATCTCATTGACGGTGGTGGCCGAAAGGAACACCGGCACGTGCGAGAACAGGTGGGTCTTGGGGCCGATGAACGTCTCGAAGAACGCCGGCTCACCTGCCTCCTGCTCCAGCGCCTCGCGCAGCGATGGAAGGTCCAGTGTAACGCAGAAGCAGTTCTTGTTGAGCCGCTCCGTGCGGTCTTGAACCCGCTTCGATGAACTGGAGCCGGGATTGTTCATTGAGGGAAAACCCGACGCTGCGCCATGATCGGGCGCGCTTCAAAGGCCAAGTAATCCATGAATAATCCCACGAACATCGCTCCCAAAGGTGTCGCCATCGGGTTGATCCAAATATGCCGCTTCTGTCCGGCAGCCACAACTGTCACCGGGTGGGCCTCGGAAAACTGAGCAGCCGGTCGCACGGGCAGCTCCGGCCTGCAGCGAAGCTCCATCCCGAAGGTGCCATCAGCGCTCAGCGTGCTTGCGACACATTCTCCTGGTAGGTCCGCTCGCGCTCCGGCCAGGTGCTCTTGATATAGGCGAGCGCAGCCTGGATCTCTGCGTCGCTGAGGACGGCAAAGCCCGGCATGTCGCTCTTATAGCCGCCCCCGACGATGGCGGCCGTGCCCTCCTTGACGATCCGGAACAGGATGTCATCGGGATGGTGCCACGTGTGGTCGTCGGCATCGTGTGGTGGCGCCGGGAGACGCCCGGACGGAAGGGGCGTCTTCCAGTCCGGCTGCCCCTCGAGCTGCGCACCGTGGCAGGACGCACATTGGTCCGCATAGATCTGCCGGCCCTGTTCGATGACTTCTGCAGATGACGCGGCGTTGGATGCGGTCTGGGCATAGTGCCTGCCAGCGAAGACCGCCATGACCAGGCCTCCGACGAGCAACCCGGGCCACAAGATATTACGGAGTTCTTTTCGCATGAGTTGCATGATTGGTGGCGAGGAATTTCTATTGGCTACATGCCGAGGATGAATTTCTGCCAGAGGCGCGACGCCGGAGGCAATTGACATTCCCGTGACCAGCGCCTATCTTTCCGGCATGTTCTCGCGCCTCGTCACTATGCTTGCCGTACTCGCGATCGCCGTCATGACGACGGTGACCTCCGCGCATGCGGCGCGCTTGAGCGCAGAGCCGGATCACTCGATGCATGTCGGCGAGATGATGCAGGTTGCGGCCGGCAGCGAACATTCCTGTGATGGCGAACAGCACTGCGGATCGATCGACACCGGAAGCTGTGAGCTGCTTTGCGCCGGTCTTTCGGTCTTCCTGACCTCCCCGAGCGACAGCTCTGGCAGCGATTACGCGCCTGCCAGCCATGACCTGCCCACCGGTGCAGTGCTTGCCGGTCGGGCACCTGGACTGAACGAACGACCTCCCAAGCACCGTCTCCTCTGATCGCGCGTCCGGGCCGAGGCCCGCGGCGTCCTGTCGGTTTTGATGAACGGGACGAGCTGTCCCGAGGAGACGACCATGAATACCCTTTCACGACGCGGCTTTCTTGCCGCTGGCGCCGCCATGCTGGCCTATGCGCATCTGCCCCGGATCGCGGCAGCGCAGGGCGCCGCCCCGCTGTCGCTGCACGCCGCCACCCGGACGCTCGACATCGACGGTCGCGCCGCCACCGTCTGGGGTCTTGCCGGGCCAGCCGGACAGGGGCTGACACTCGATCCCGGCGCGCGGTTCCGGGTGGATCTGCGCAACGATCTCGATACTGACACGCTGATCCACTGGCACGGCCAGATCCCGCCCAACGCACAGGATGGCGTGCCCGACATGCCTTTGCCGATGCTCGCCCCCGGCGAGACTCGCGCCTATGACTTCGCGCCGCTGCCCGGCACCTACTGGATGCACGCGCATGTGCCGCTGCATGAGATGCGCCTTCTGGCCGCGCCGCTGATCGTGCGCAGCGCCGAGGATGTCGCCGCCGACCGGCAGGAGGTGGTGCTGTTCCTGCATGATTTCTCGTTCAAGGCACCCGAGGAGGTGATGGCCGAGATCCTTGGCGGCCACGGGACCGCCGGCGGTCATGGAGGCGGCCACGGCGCGGTCATGGGCGGCATGGCGGCCATGGACCACGGCGCGATGGGGAACATGCCGATGGGTGGCATGGATCACGGCGCCATGGGTGGCATGACGGGAATGGGCGCCATGGACGGCATGGCGATGGACCTCAACGACTACGACTGGGACGCCTATCTTGCCAACGACCGCACGCTTTCGGATCCCGAGGTGGTGCAGGTTGAGCGCGGCGGGCGCATCCGCCTGCGGGTGATCAACGCCGCCGCGGCAACGGTGTTCTGGATCGAGACTGGCGAAGCGCAGGCCCGGCTCGTCGCGGTCGATGGCCATGCCGTTCAGCCCGTCCCCGGCACGCGGTTCGGCTTGGCCATGGGCCAACGGCTCGACCTCGAGATCGACCTGCCGCAGGAGGGCGGCGCCTGGCCGATCCTCGCGCTGCGGGAAGGCGCGCGAGAGCGGACCGGGCTGATCCTTGCCACGCAGGGCGCCGAAATACGGCGCATCGACACCATGGCGGAGGCCGAAGCGCCTGCCTTCGACAGCGACCTTGCGCAGGAGACGCGTCTGATCGCCGCGGGCGCTTTGCCGGATCGGCCGGTGGACCGCAGCCACATGGTGATGCTGGGCGGCTCGATGCAGCCCTATGTGTGGACGATCAACGGCGCCGTCTGGGGCCAGCATCGCCCGGTGACCGCGCAGAGCGGTGAGCGGATCGTGCTGTCATTCCACAACATGTCGATGATGGGCCACCCGATGCATTTGCACGGGCATGTGTTCCAGGTCGTCGGACTGAACGGACGTGCAGTCCGGGGCGCGCTGCGCGACACGGTATATGTGCCGCCGATGTCGATGGTCGATATCGCGCTCGACGCCGGCGAGGCCGCGCGCTGGATGCTGCATTGCCACCACATGCCGCATCTTGAGACCGGCATGATGACCGAATTCGCGGTCAGCGCATAGGCCAGGCAGAGGACGTCGGATGCCGGCGTTCTCCCTCAGCAACAAGGAGGCGGACTCATGTCGATGTCTCACGGCGGCCATGCCGGTCACATGCCCGCGGGCGGCGATCGCAAGGCGCTTGTCATCTCGGGCTGGCTCACCGGCCTTTACTTTGTAGTCGAGCTGGGAATCGGCATCTGGACGGGCTCCGTCGCTGTCATCTCCGATGCCTTCCACACCTTCTCTGCCGTGGGCGGCGTGCTCATCGCACTGGTCGCGCTTCGCTTGACTGAACGGAAATCCAGCCCGGCACGTACCTTCGGTTATGTCCGGGCCGAGATCCTCGGCGCCCTTTTCAACGGCCTGTTTCTCGTCGCGATGGCTCTTTTCGTGCTGTGGATGGGCGCGATGCGTCTCATGGAGCCGATCGAACTGGCCACGACACCGATGCTGTTTGCCGCTGCCGGCGGGATCGCCACCGAGCTTGTCGCGCTCTGGCTGCTGTACGAACGCCAGAAGGGCAACCTGAACATGCGCGGCGCCTACTGGCACATCCTCCAGACCTTCGTCGGAAGCTTCCTCATCATCATCTCGGCGCTGGTGATCCGATTTACGGGCTTCCTCGCCATTGATCCCCTGCTTGGCATGGCCTTCGGGCTCGTCCTGCTCTGGGCTTCCTGGGGCATTCTGCGTGAGGCATTGCACATCCTGCTTCAGGGCACGCCGGAAGACCTGGATCTGGAGGCCGCAATCACGGCCATCCGGCAATTGGAGGGGGTGACGGATGTGCATCACGTCCATGCCTGGAGCCTGACATCCGGGCGCAATGTCTTCTCGAGCCACATCTGCGTTCGGAACTGGAAAGACGGCGAGCGGGTGCTGCGGCAGGCGAACCATCTCCTGCGCGAGCGATTCAACATCTACTTCTCGACGTTGCAGGTGGAGGAATACTGCCTCGATGGCGAGGAGACTGCAGCCGACATTGACATCATGCGGTCACATGCCGCGCCAGAACAGACCAACGTTCGAAATTTCCATGGGAATCACTAAACGGCGATACTTTTCCAGCTTCCAGTCACCTCTTGACCGTCTAGCGATTGGAAAGCGCAGAACGGCGAACGCAAGGCCGAGGACGAGACGCCGAGGAGGCGTAAAAATGACCAACAATACTGAACACGATCATCAGCACCACGATCATGCGGCCCACGGCCATGAGCAGGGGCACGCGGCTGTCGCAGCGGACAGTGCCCACATGGTCAAGGACCCGGTCTGCGGCATGATGGTCGATCCCCACAAGACCGCGCACAAGGCCGAGCACGCGGGTCGGCCCTATTACTTCTGCTCGGCCGGGTGCCGGGAGAAGTTCCTGGCCGACCCGGAACGCTATCTCGACCCTGCCGCCGCGACGGAACGGGCCGAGCCGGTGCCCGAGGGGACGATCTACACCTGCCCGATGCATCCCGAGATCCGGCAGGTCGGCCCCGGCTCCTGCCCGATCTGCGGCATGGCGCTGGAGCCGGTGCTGGTCAGCCTGGAGGCCGGGCCGAACGAGGAACTGATCGACATGACGCGCCGGTTCTGGATCGGCCTGGTGCTGACGCTGCCGGTGTTCGTGCTGGAGATGGGCGGCCATCTTCTTGGTCTGGACCACCTCATCAGCCAGCGGACCTCGAACTGGATCCAGATGCTGCTGGCGACGCCTGTGGTGCTGTGGGCCGGTTGGCCATTCTTCCAGCGTGGCTGGCAATCGCTCGTCAACCGCAGCCTCAACATGTTCACGCTGATCGCGATGGGCACCGGAGCTGCCTGGATCTACAGCATGGTGGCGACGCTCGCGCCCGGCATCTTTCCTGACCAGTTCCGGCAGCATGACGGGTCGGTGGCGGTCTATTTCGAGGCGGCGGCGGTCATCACCGTCCTTGTCCTACTCGGCCAGGTTCTGGAACTGCGTGCGAGAGAGAGCACCAGCGGCGCGATCCGCGCGCTGCTCGACCTCGCGCCCAAGACCGCGCGGATCATTCGTGACGACGGGACCGAGGAGGAGGTACAGCTCGACAGCGTCCATGTCGGCGACCGCCTACGGGTGCGGCCCGGCGAGAAGGTGCCGGTCGATGGCGAGGTGATCGAGGGCCGCAGCGCCGTCGATGAATCGATGGTGACGGGCGAGTCGATGCCGGTGACCAAGGAGGTTGGTGCCAAGGCTATCGGCGGCACCATGAACCAGTCCGGCGCGCTGGTGATCGAGGCGAAGAAGGTCGGCCGCGACACCATGCTGTCGCAGATCGTCCAGCTCGTCGCCGAGGCGCAGCGCAGCCGCGCGCCGATCCAGCGCCTCGCCGATCAGGTGTCGGGCTGGTTCGTGCCGGCGGTGATCCTGGTCGCGGTGCTTGCCTTCGTCGCCTGGTCGATATGGGGTCCGGAGCCGCGCTTCTCCTTCGGTCTCATTGCGGCGGTTTCGGTCCTGATCATCGCCTGCCCCTGCGCGCTCGGGCTGGCCACGCCGATGTCGATCATGGTCGGCGTCGGACGTGGCGCGCAGGCCGGCGTGCTGATCAAGAATGCCGAGGCGCTGGAGCATATGGAGAAGGTCGACACCATCATCGTCGACAAGACCGGGACGCTGACCGAGGGCCGGCCCGCCGTCACCGCCATCGTTCCCGCCCCTGGCTTCACCGAAGACGAGGCGCTGCGGCTTGCTGCCAGCGTGGAGCGGGCGAGCGAGCATCCGCTGGCGCTGGCCATCGTGCGGGCGGCAGAGGAGCGAGGGCTCGAACTCGCGCCGGTCGCGGATTTCGACTCCCCCACCGGCAAGGGCGCGCTCGGGGTGGTCGAGGGCAAGCGCATTCCCCTTGGCAATGCGAAGTTCCTCGCCGAGCAGGGCGTCGATGTCGCGCCGCTGGCCGATGAGGCCGACCGGCTGCGCGAGGACGGGGCAACGGCGATCTTCATGGGGGTGGACGGGCAGGTGGCGGCGATCTTCGCCATCGCCGATCCGGTCAAGCCCACAACGCCCGAGGCGCTGGCCGCGCTGAAGGCGCAAGGTATCCGCGTGGTCATGCTGACCGGCGACAACTGGACGACGGCCAGGGCGGTCGCGCGCCAGCTCGGCATCGACGAGGTCGAGGCGGAGGTTCTGCCCGATCAGAAAAGCGCGGTTGTGCAGCGGCACAAGGCGGCGGGCGAGGTGGTGGCGATGGCGGGCGACGGGGTGAACGACGCGCCGGCGCTGGCTGCCGCGGATGTTGGCATCGCCATGGGCACCGGCACCGACGTGGCGATGGAAAGCGCGGGCGTCACGCTGCTGAAGGGCGATCTTATAGGTATCGTGCGGGCGAGGCGGCTGTCGGAAGCGGTCATGGGGAACATCCGCCAGAACCTGTTCTTCGCCTTCATCTACAACGCCCTAGGCGTGCCGGTCGCGGCGGGCGTGCTCTACCCGTTCTTCGGCATCCTGCTGTCGCCGATCATCGCGGCGGCCGCCATGGCGCTGTCCTCGGTCAGTGTCATCGCCAATGCCGCGCGTTTGCGGAAGGTGAAGCTGTGATGGCGGTGCCGCGGCCTTCGATTCGCTGCTCACCGCATTGTGCGCCGCACATGGACCGTGACGGGGAGACAATGAATCCATGAAGCGAGGTTTGACGATGAGAAACGATCACCGCATCAGCCGGCGCGCCATTCTGGCCGCTGCCGGCGCACTTCCCCTGCTGTTGTCTACAATCGGCCGGGGGCATGCCGAAGCGCTGCCTCTGGTGAACGTCACCAAGGATCCGTCCTGCGGCTGCTGCGATGGCTGGGTCGCGCATATCGAGGCTGCGGGGTTCCCGGTGCGGGTTGTGGAATCCACCGATATGGACAGCCTCAAGCAGCGGCTCGGCGTGCCAGCCGAACTGGCCTCCTGCCACACCGCCGAGGTGGGCGGCTATGTGGTCGAGGGCCATGTGCCTGCCGCGGCGATCCGCCGCCTTCTGGCCGAACGACCGGATGCGACAGGGTTGGCCGTTCCCGGAATGCCTGCCGGCTCGCCCGGCATGGATTTTCCGGGCGTCGATCCCGAGCCGTATGAAGTGTTCCTGTTCGGCCCGACTATCCAACCCTTCGGGCGTTTTCTCGGCGCGCAGGAAATCTGAGTCAGGCGTCTCCACATGACCGGCCACCTTGCCAATGATCCGAAACAGCACCTGGCCGAGGCGGCTTGCCTCCGTCAGCGGGGCGGTCTTGCTGTGTCGGGTGGCGCGCGACGTGAACGTGACATCGCACGGGCCTCGCGTGCCACCGGGAAGGAAGGTGGCGCATGAACGGGAGCGCGCGAGTTGCTGGCAGGGCAAGATGCGGCGGATTGCGCCAGTTTGCGATCTGCATCCTGCTGCTTGCCATCAGCGCCCTGGTTCTGCAGGTCCCGGCACACGCCAGTCCCGCCGGACACGCCATCCACCAGGAACAGACTGCTGCCACGGCCAGCCACTGCGCCCGCCATCACATGCCGGACGAACATGGCGCAGATCGATTCGCAGGCTGCGTGAGTGATGACGGTAGTCCAAATCTGGCGGACTGCTGCCAGACCTGTCTGACCGCCGCCGTTCTCGTCGAGCCGCCGACGCTCGGCCCGGCCGCGAACGGCGAAGCTTTCACGTTGATGCACCCTGACCCGCGCGATCGGTCCCCTGAAGGAATCCTGAGGCCGCCACGTCTCATCGCGGCGTGAGGCGCAGGGATCGCCGCGAGAACGAAGATGTCTCCGGCTGCTCCGGCGCGACCACGAAAGACCACGCGAACATATCGGAGACCCGCGTCCGCGAATCTGGACCGGCGCTCCCGTACCAAAGGATGAAATCAATGAACCGAACCGCAATCGCCCTTTCCGTCAGCATCCTGGCAGGCCTGCCAGGCGCCGCCCTCGCCCAGTCCGGGCATGACACCCACCACCCAGCAAGCCCGCCCGCGCAAGCGGAAGCGGCCCGGGCGAGCAGTAACCTTCCCGACTTCACGCAGGCCTATGTCGACGCGATGAACGAGACGCACGGGCTGATGATGGACGGCGTCATGGCCGACGATCCCGATGTCGCCTTCGTCCGGGGCATGATCCCGCATCATCAGGGCGCGATCGACATGGCCAGGATCGTCCAGCAATACGGGGACGATCCGCAGACCAAGGCGTGGGCGGACCAGATCATCGCGGCGCAGGAAGGCGAGATCGCTGAAATGCAGGCTTGGCTGGAGACGAACGCTGGCGAGGCACCGGCAGCCCTCGGCCAGACAAGGGGAACCGTCTACGCTGCCAATGAGGGCGGCAATTCCATCAGCGCCATCGATCTCGGCACCGGATCGGTCGACACCGTTTCGATCCCGGTCGGGCCCCACAACGTCGATCTGACGCCCGATGGGAAGCTGTTGCTGGCAGTCGGAGATCCTGCCACCGAGGGGGATCACGAATCCGACGGCCACGGAAACGGCGAGGAAGCTGCGGCCGAGGGTCTGCTGGTCATTCTCGATCCGCAGAACATCGCCGCGCCCAAGGCGACCGTCGCGGTGGGCTCGCACCCGGCCCATGTGGTCGCCGACCGGCAGGGGCGCGCTTTTGTCTCGCTGGCCGGCGGCGACGAGATCGCCGTGGTCGATCTCGCAAAGGCCGAGGTCATCGGGCGTATCGCGACGGGGGACTATCCGCACGGCCTGCGGCTCAGCCCGGACGAGACCCAGCTCTACGTGGCCAATGTCGAGGATGGGTCCGTGTCCGTCATCGACACGCAGGCGCTGTCCGAGGTGGCACGCATTCCGGTCGGAACCGCGCCGGTCCAGGTCGGGTTCACGCCCTCCGGCGATCAGGTCTATGTCTCGCTTCGCGACGAAAACCGTGTGGCGGTCATCGACACCTCAACCCGCCAAGTAACGAACAGGATCGAGGTGGGGCCGAACCCGATCCAGATGTTCGCGACCGCTGATGGAGCCTACGTCTATGTGGCCAACCAGGGCACCGACGCGGAGCCTAACAACACCGTGTCCGTGATCGACACCGCGACCGGTCAGGTAGTGAAGACCCTCACCACCGGCGGTGGCGCCCATGGCGTCTCGGCATCGACCGACGGGGCATTCGTGTTCGTGACCAACATTGCCGACGATACCGTGTCGATCATCGACGTGGGGAGCCAGGAAGTGGTCAAGACAGTGCCGGTCGGCGATCGCCCGAACGGCATCGTCTACGGCGGCCCGACCCGCTGAGCGATCGGCGCCGGGGTTCGCTCCGGCGCCAGCTGCCGGCCAGGCACCGAGCCGCGGTCGGCCAGAACAAAAGAGCTTCGGCATCAAATCGCCGAGATGGAGGACATGGTCGCCACGCTCACGACGCTGGCCGACGCCTGCGCGGGCGACCACCGGCCCGACTGCCCGATTCTCGGCGACTTCGAGCAAGCGAGCCCGGAGCATCGGCCGGCGCCCGCACGGGCACCCTTGGCGAGCAGCCGCCCCTCCGTCTGACTGCGGGGCATTATCGGCCATCGCCGCCTTATCCGGCGATCTGCTTTCGCGTCTTCGACCATATCGCGGCCGGCGATCAGATCGCAGATCACCGTCCTTTGCACGCGCGGGCCTGATCCCGCATGACGCTGTAGTCGGCGAGCAGTTCGGCGATAGCCGACCCCTTTGGCAGCAGATCGAGCTCGTCGGCTGCACGCTCCTGGAACTCGCGGCTATACTCGACAACCGGCAATCGGATTGTCATAGAGTAGGGTTCGAAGCATTAGCCGCTGATCATGTCACCCTTCGATCATTCTCCTCACATCCTGCACAGCGCACACGATCTGCCGCCGTAGCAGCAGTGCAATGATAAGCCCGCCGAGTGCAAGCGCGCCGATGGCGGTGACGGTCTGCCAGTCCATACCGGCGAGTGCGGCAAGGCCTGCCCCACCACTACCGAAGATGGTGGTAATCCAGCTCCACTGATCGGTGCGCTTGCGGATTTCAGCTTCGACGCTGACGGGAACGACGGGCTTGTCGACTTCCTTCTCAACCACAATCTCGCGCGCCGGCTGGCTGGCACCATGACGTTGCCGGACCTTGGCCAACACCTTACGCACGCGATCCGGACCGACAGCTGCGTTCTGGCCGGCATAAGCACCCTTGCCCATCGCGGTGGGGAGCGAAGCCCATTCATGGGCAAGATTGTTGATCAGCGTATCTTCCGAGAGCCGCCCCGCCAGATACTTGTCGATGCCACGCAGGCCGAGGAGGTAGCAGGCGCATCGGTCCTGCATCTCGGCATCAAACAGTGCCGACGGCGGAAGCTTGAGCGTCTTGGCGATCGTCCGCAGCGTGGTGCGGACGATCTGGTAGCGGCCGAGCGCTGATGAGTTAAAGCCGCATGGGCCCCGCGAGATGGAAACCTTGCTGCGTGGTGTGTTCAACAAGAGCCGTTTCCTTGCCTTGCTGCGCGATTTCATCGTGTTTGGTGACAAGGGCGCCGGGCCATTCAAGATCATTGCCGGCTATCACCAGTTCCATGGTGCCAGAAAAGCACTGGCAGCAGCCATCGAAGCCGCAAGCCCGGAAGGTGACCGCAAGATTGGCGTGATCTGGCATACACAAGGGTCGGGCAAAAGCCTGTTGATGGCGTTCTTCGGTGGCCTGATCGTCCGCTCAAGGGAACTGGAGAACCCGACACTGGTGGTTCTGACAGATCGCAACGATCTGGACGACCAACTATTCTCTACCTTTGGCCTGTGTCGTGACCTGATCCGGCAGACACCAGAGCAAGCAGGCAGTCGCGATGATTTACACCAGCTTCTCAATCGTGCATCCGGCGGCGTGATATTCACCACAGTGCAAAAATTTTCGCCTGAGGCAGGTGAGGAGAACTTCTCCGAACTGACCGCTCGGCGCAATGTCATCGTCATGGCAGATGAGGCGCATCGCAGCCAGTACGGGTTTGATGCAAAACTCGACAGGACAACTGGGCAGCGTCGCTATGGCTATGCGCATTATATCCGCCAGGCGATGCCGAACGCATCTTTCATCGGCTTTACCGGCACGCCGATCGAAGCCGACGATGTCAATACGCCGGCGATCTTCGGCGAATATATCGATGTCTACGACATCAGCCGGGCCGTCGAGGATGGAGCGACGGTGCCCATTTTCTACGAGAGCAGGCTGGCACGAATCGAACTGGACGAGGACGAGAAACCTCGCATCGATGCTGAAATCGAGGCGATCCTCGAAGACGATGAAGCCACGGAGCAAGAAAAACAGAAAGCCAAATGGACCGCCGTGGAGCGGCTGGTCGGCGCAGAAAAGCGCCTGTCGCTGATTGCTGCCGATCTGGTCGAGCACCTCGAAGCCCGCATCACAGGTATGAACGGGAAAGCCATGGCCGTGTGCATGAGCCGTCGCATCTGCGTCGACCTTTACAACCAGATTATCAAGCTGCGTCCGGACTGGCATTCGGAAGATGACGACAAGGGTGCGATCAAGATTGTGATGACCGGATCGGCGGCCGATCCACTCGCCTGGCAGCTGCATATCGGCAACAAGAAGCGCCGCGATGATCTGGCCAAACGCATGCGTGATCCCGATGATCCACTCAAGTTGGTGATCGTGCGCGACATGTGGCTGACGGGCTTCGATGCACCATGCATGCACACGATGTACATAGACAAGCCAATGCGCGGTCATGGGCTGATGCAGGCTATCGCTCGGGTCAACCGTGTGTTTCGCGACAAACCCGGCGGCCTGATTGTTGACTATATTGGCATTGCCCAGAACCTGAAGAATGCACTCGGCCAATACACCAGGTCCGACCAGGACAAGACCGGCATCGATGAGGAAGAGGCCATTGCTGTCTTGATGGAAAAGTATGAGGTCGTACGCGGCATGTTCCACGGTCACGATTATAACCTCGGCATCACTGGCCAGCCTAGCAGCGCTTGGCTGCACTTGCTGATGCCATTGACTGGATCCTGAGATGGCAGGAGCGCGAAGCCGCCAGAACCGAGAAGGTGGAAGACAAGAAGAAGGCGCATCGCCGCTATCAGGATGCAGTGCTGGAACTGAGTAAGGCTTATTCGCTGGCCTCGGCGAGCGATGCTGCTCGCGCCATTCGCGATGAGGTCGGCTTCTTTCAGGCGGTACGCGCAGCGCTGGTCAAGACCACAGGGACCGGCAAGATGTCCGACCAGGCAAAATCGCTGGCGGTAGAGCAATTGCTCAACCAGGCGGTGGCGAATGCCGAGATCGTTGATATCCTGAAGGCTGCCGGTATTCAGTCGCCCGACCTGTCGATCCTGTCGGACGAGTTCCTCGCTGAAATTCAGCAGATGGACAAGAAAAACCTGGCGCTGGAAGCTTTGAAGAAGCTTCTCAATGGCGAGATCAGGAGCCGGTCCCGCGCGAATGTAGTGGAAACCAAGTCCTTCTCACGACGGCTTGAAGAGGCCGTTGCGCGCTATCATGCCAATGCCATCTCAACTGTCGAGATGATCCAGGAACTGATCGCGCTGGCGAGGGATATCAAGGCGTCGGCTGCCCGTGGCGAGGAGCATGGCCTGTCGCCGGAGGAGCTTGCCTTCTATGATGCGCTCGCTGAAAATGAGAGCGCAGTCGAGGCGATGGGTAGCGAGCAGCTTCGAATCATTGCCACCGAACTGGTCCAGCAGATGCGCGGCTCGGCTACCGTTGACTGGCAGCACAAGGTCAGTGCCCGTGCCCGTATGCGGGTTCTGGTGAAGCGGATCCTCAAGAAATACGGTTACCCACCCGATCTGGAGCAGGAAGCCGTGCAGATGGTTCTGGCGCAGGCGGAGGTCATTTTGCGGGAGGTTACCCGATGATCCGGCTTGCGGATATCTGGCCGATTGCCTCGCCCGAGCACTACAAGCTGCACTTCGCCCGCTGGAATGGCGAGAACCAACCGCTTGAAGTGTGGGCGCGCGACAAACAGGAATGGCAGGGCTGGCAAGAATATCGACCTGCACGGGATGATTTCAACCGGCCCTTCATTTTCTCGCTCGTTCAGTTCTATCACGAGCCGGACATTTGGCTGTTTGGCGGGGTGTTCCGCGTCGTTACACGGCACAGCGATCGCTACGAGGTCGAACTTATCGAGGAAGGTGAAGGCTTCCTCGGGCGGCTGAAATTGGGTTCAGCCTATCGCCAGCGAGCAACGCGGGTGAAGTTTGAGAATCACTATTCCGACCTGGAGGTGCAGGAAATTTTGCGCGAACCCTATTCCGGGCGGTCCTTTCCTGGCTTCGAGGACATCGATCTGTCCTTTGAGGAACTTGAATCGCTTGTGCGCAACTCTCGACCCGATTGGCGTGCGGCGCTTTCCAGCATCAAGGGCATTTATCTAATCTCGGATATCACAACGGGCAAGCGCTACATCGGGTCAGCTTATGGAGATCAGGGGATCTGGTCGCGTTGGTGTGCCTATGTCACCAGCGGCCACGGCGGGAATGTGGAGCTTCGCGCCCTCGTGAACGATCCGACGCTGGAATATTGCCGCAAGGCGTTCCGCTTCGCTTTGCTGGAAGCCCGTCCCGCGCCAACGCCCGACGAAGTCGTCCTCGGGCGTGAAGCATTCTGGAAACGGATTCTTCTGACGCGCGGCGAACACGGATTGAACCGGAATTGATGCCTGCTTTCGCTTGCACGACTGTGACCGACTATTGGGAAGTTTATCCGCTGATGGCATGGGGGCATGCCGCACTGACCGATGGTGATGTGTGGCCCGTGGAAGTCGTTTTAGCAAAGTTTGACCGCAGGTTCTTTCTCCCTCCGCTATCTCGTACAAAAGTACGGATAAACCAAAGAAAATGAAGACGCATTTACAATGACTTACACCTCCGTACTAAATCCGCACAGTCAGGAGGTCTGGAGAATATCAGCGGAGAGAGAAGGAAATCAGTGTTTTGGCCAAGTAGCGCAGTCAACAGCTTTGGCCCGAAAACCCGCAGTCCTGCGCCGTTTCAGCGGTCGAAATAGAATCAGAGAATGATTCCAATAAGTTGACTGGCGGACCGCGCGGGATTCGAACATATACGCCGAAGTAATCGGTTGGGGCTCGGCTGCTCCATAAGCAATGTCGGCTTTTGGCAAATCTAAGTTGTCATTCGAACGGCAGGATTAAGGCGCAAAGCTGCCGGAATTCGGCGACCAATTGAGTGGCAGCTTTTTCAATTTGGCCGGTCAGAAGCGTCGAGGCAAGTTATACCCAATTGTGCTGCTGAGCTCGGCGCGATTGCTGAGTCTCACTCAACACCTCTTTCGAGTGCTGCAGTTATTTTCACAATGTGACATTGGTCATCAGCCCAATATCTTCCGGGTCTGGCACAGTAGCATTGAATATGTCTAGATAACTTTTCCGCTTTCGAGGCGATGCGCCCGAGGCTTCGACTTTTTCGTTCACAGCCTTCAATAATCGTTCTGCGCTCGGTTTAAGCTGCGCTTCGACTACTTCAATCCGATCATGGATATCAGCGGGAGGAGTTGCCGACTTCGTGTCACTGCCTGGTGAAGGTAATTTGACGCTCAGATCAACCGTCCTGCTATTTGTTTTTTTCCTGTCATCAGCGTTAGGAATTGACGGAGCATTGTTTGCACCCGCTTGATGCGGAGTTTCCTCATGCTTTTGAGATCGGGAGGGTAGAGGGAGTATGGTCTGCTCAACGGGCTGTTGCCCGCCATTCGCATACTCGTCTGTCAGAGCCGGAACCGGCTGATTGGGCAGATACTCGATCATCGGCACATCAGGGACGTGCGATTGCGAATAAGCTTCAGCGGCTTTGAAGGGTTGGGTATTGAAAAATCTCAGCTTGTCGCCATAGATCGGTCGTTGTCCTTCGACGAGTAAGATCATCTTGTTTTCTGGCATTTGTCGTACTTCTTGCGGCATCATCAAATCGCGCTCGCGGATTTGCTCTACTTTTGTACGGCGGGGTAAACCGAGGATCTCGATGGTTCGTGATTCCGACGTGTAGCGAATAGTTCTTTTTCCGAGTGCACGAGATGCATATTCTGCTGTGGCCTGGTCGTTGGCACCGAGCACCAATTGATAACCACAGTTGCCGAGCAGGGAATGACGCGAAGTCTCGCCATAAATCTCGTCGAGATTTTTGAGGTCCTGAATGATGATCGCTAGCTTGATATTATAACCAGCCACATAGGGAAGCTTTGTCATAATCTCATCCATCTTTTTAAGCTGCCTAAATTCATCCAGCAAAAAATAGACATGAAGCGAATTGGGATCGTGTTCAAGTGTCAGTATGTTCATGACTTGCTGCACGAACAATGTGAGAAGTGGGCGCAGAATCGTAATGTCGGTAATATTGGGTGCCAGATAAATAGAGATAGGCCGACGTTTCATGGCAGCGATATCCATGTCGGTTACCTCTGTCGCGGCTACGATACGTTCATTTCTGAAGGGTCTAAGCGCGTTTTGGATATCGAGCAGAGCGGATGCTGCAGCGCGCTCTGACAATGCCAGAAATGCGTTGAAGCTTTCGACCGTATATTTTGAAAGGTTCGGCTCTTTTTTCCTTGATAAACTTGATCTGCGCCTGAAGCTCAACTCCACTGTTCACAAAAAGAAACGACTTCGCCGAGGTTGCGCCGTCCGTGATAATAAGGGCTCTCAAGAACATAGCTGATAATTCCGGCTACGACCTGTTGAGCTAAACCCTGCCAAACTGAGTTTTCCGAGCCTAGATTCTCAGGGACGAGAATGCTCGCAATATTCTGAATATCCATCGTACGATTGCCGCGCTCGGGGCGTACAAAATCGAGAGGATTATAACGATTTGTTCTCTCAGAACCCGGAGCGAAGAGAAAGACCTGACTACCCTTATTCTTGCGATATCCGGCGGTCGCCTTGAAAATTTCGCCCTTCAAGTCTGATACGATCATGGACCCTTCGTGCATCAGAGCATTGGGGATGACGTAACCAGCTCCTTTTCCGGATCTGGTGGGGCCAATTATTAGATGATGTCGACTGTCGGCCGCACGCAGTACATTTCGGCCGAACCGTCCAAATATGTGCCCCTTACTTCGAAACCATTTGCCACGCCGTAGGCCCATAACGTCCTGAAATGCCGCATCTCCCAACGGATTTTCGTGAGTCCGAAGACCAAGATAGGCAGCAAAAACCGCAGCCGCTATCGCGGGTAATAAAGCGCCGATTGCGACCCGCTGAAGGGTTGAGTTAGACGCATAGACCCAAATTTGTTGTATCGGCGCAAAAGGGTTTTCTGTGATGGTGACATTAAGAATGCGAGTATCTTTATAAATGACACCGAGCGCTACCCCATATGCCAGGGTCCAGACGAGAAAGGCTATTCCGGCGCAAAATATGAGATAGATCGCTTTGTAACCTTTACTCATAGCTCCTCATTTCGCGCGAAAAAAATCTCCGATACACCGCGTTTTCCGCCGTCCCGGCGCAGCTGAATGACTATGGGGATTACCATGCGAATGTACGACATAAGGTCATGCTTGGAGTATCCCCCCGACAGCCCCGCCTGCTGCATCATCATGGCGAGCTGTTCATATGCGCCTTGTGGGGTATCGGCATGAATTGTGGACATAGAGCCAGGATGGCCAGTGTTAATTGCGCGTAGAAATGAAAACGCTTCGGCGCCACGGATCTCACCAACAAATAGTCGGTCTGGTCGCAGTCGGAGCGATGCTTCGAGCAGATGTTGGATCGTGACGTTAGCGGTGCCTTGACTACCTTTGGAAGCCACAAGGTGAACGCGGTTTTCCTGTGGTGGTAACAGCTCCCGGGTGTCTTCCAATGTAATGATCCGTTCCATAGGGTGAACGGACTGCAGACAAGCGTTTAGAAAAGTTGTTTTCCCCGAGGTAGTGCCGCCGCTGATCAGGATTGACACGCGTTGCTTTATCGCAGTGTTGATGAAATCAAAAACCCTGTTTTTCTTGAGATGATCGATCAGTTGGCGATCGATATCACTCAGGCCACCAACTGCGACAGATACCTTGTCCAGCGAACCGCTATCCCTGTATTCTTCCAAGCTGAAATTGCTAACCACCTGCTTGCGGATCGATATCGATCCACCTTCAGGAGCGGCAGGAGGTAGTACGACCTGGATGCGTTCGCCAGTCGGAAGCGAAGCACTTAATATTGGTTCGGATTTACTGACATACTGATCAGTCGATCCGGCGACACGTTCACCGATATTCTGAATCTCTGTCGCTGTAAGTGCGTCAATCGCATGGAACTCCATGTGATCCGCACCAAGACGCTCTACATAAACGTGACCGGGCTTGTTGACTGCAATTTCTACAACCTTCGGATCGTTGAGAAGTGGTCGCAACGGCTCCAAAGCCCGCTCAAGGAAGTAATATCTACTTTGTGTGGCTGACACCGCACTATTTGCCCCGGCGTTCACGTTGGATTTCCTTCATTGCCTCTGTGACGGGATCGTCATACATCGCGGAAAAATCGAGGTCTTGGCGCACAAAAATAAAGATGCGCTCTCCTTGATGGACGCTAATCGTTGGCTTGATACGCAAATTCTCGCTCAACGCGGTATTCGCCATCTGCGAGAATGTGTCTGCGATAGTTTCGCGTGCGAGTTCTTGGCCCCGTTTCGCATCATCATTATTGCGCCCGAAAGCTTCTCCGCTTCCAAAACCCGTCAGATAGCTGGCGCCAGCACCGACCACAGACAGCATGATGGACGCTCCGAACCGCTCGCGCCATTTTTTGTCAACGATGCCAGTGAGACCCGAACGCCCTAGACTATCTGTCCCCATGGAGTTCAGACGGACACTAACTCCATCATCGCGGAGCAAACGCGTCCAAACCACGAAGACGCGGGTTTGGCCGGTCATTACGTCACTTTGATATTCACCTACGAGGCGTGTGCCGGTCGGTATAAGAATGCGACGACCATCAAAACTGTAGACGTCTTCTGAGGTGATTGCGCGAACCTGGCCTGGCAGATCGCTTACGATCGAAGTTTCGAGGATACCGGGTATCATCGTTCCTTCCGGCACAACCGCATCGATGCGCTTGATTTTCGTAGCTTTGGCATTCCTGTCAGCCATTGCCGAGGCCGTCGCCAGAAACTTGCTGTTTCTGTCTTCGCCAGCAACAGTCGGTGTTCCTTCGCCACTATCGCCACCAAGTCCCCCATTTGCTCCGCCTGATCGCGCTTGATCCATCTGAATAAGTTTGGATTTGAACCGGTCTGGAAATTCTTCAACGATCTCCGGCGTGGGTGCCTGATCGGGTTCCTTCACCGCGACTGTCGGCGGAGGCGGGGGAAGGACATTAAATGTCGTGGTGTCGACTTTCTCCGGCTCCGGTGGCGGTGGAGGCGGCGGGATATTGATGATGTTGGGCTCGGGCGCAGCAGGAGGCTGATCCTGGTCGCGCACGAAAGACGGCGGTCTGAACGACGTGGTGCTGAACTCCTCGTCACCGCGCACGAGATCGCGCGGCTTCTCCGAAGGTTGTTTGAGAACAAAATAAGCCATAGCTACACCTGCAAGCAGAAATACCGCCATCGCAGCCGTCTGATTCCGCTTTGCATTCTTGTTGCTGACTCCGGCGTCATCGGCAGACGCCAGTGCTTCCAGTTCGGGAGACTGTTTCATCAGTTGCCGCTCCTTCTCCGCTTGGTTGCCACTTGATCAGGCGCAGGACCCATGATGTCGGGATCGGGTGCGCCAAAATCCGGCTTTCTAAGGTTGAAGATGCAGATCCACTGATCACCGTCGCGGAGAGTGTATTGAGTTGCCGTGCCATCCACGACGAGATATTCGCCTTCCTTGCGGAAGTTACGCAATGTTTCGGAAAAATCGCTGTTTACTGCAAAGATTGCTGGCGTCCGACCAGTGAATTTGAAGAAGGTTTTCTTGCCGTCATCGAAAACCATTGACGGTTTCAGTTTCGTATCTCCCGTAAAGGAATAGTCGATATTGACGTTTGCCTTGTCGATTTTAGAGATATTCGGGTTGGCAGCGCGATATTCAGCCTCTTTGCGCATCGCTGCATTCAAATCCTTCTCGGGGTAAATGAAACGGACGCCAAAGACTTTCTTGCCCGCATCGGGCGCATAATCGTGCAGTTCCAAAAAATAGATGCGCTTGGTCGTGACTACGTTCATGTTTGTAACGACGTTCTTAGCCGTCGGCTTCACAAACAGAATGTTGCCTTTTTCGGTTGGAGCAACCTGCCAGCTCTCTGTATCGCCGAGTGAAATGGTCTCAAATTTTTCATCTTCATCGAAGACGATCATTGTCGATATGCCATACGTCGCGGAGATTTTGACGACATTGTTAGGCTGGTAGACGACACTGGTCACACGTGAATCGAGTGATCCAGCCCTTGGCGTCTGTGCTGCGTGGGCGTGCGAAAGGATGACGGCGGAGAACGCCGCCGCAAGTAGGAAGCGGTTTTTCATCCCTTGCTCCCTTCCGTGACGGTTTCCTGATCACGCCGGTAATTGTAAACTTGGAAGCCGAGGGGATTTTCAAACCGCCATTCGTTTGTGGCGGGTTCGTCCGTGTAGCGATAGCGCACAACAGCGATGTAGTGTCTGGTGATGGCATCGGTATCGGACTTTTCAGTGGTTGAGAAACGAACTAGAGCGGTTGAATCGTTGGGGAAGGTGACAGACTTCACATCGACAAGCACACGCTTGTTTTTCCCGTAGATCTTTGCCGGATTGTTCGGGTTGGCGACGCTGTATTGCTCTTGCAATTCGCGAGCGGCATCGCCTGTCGACAACAGTGCCGCCGTGCCAAAGTTTGTATCGATCGCGTAAGGATCATAGCCTTCACGTGTCCTGATATACCGAACGACGTTGGCTTGTGTAATTGCGCGTGAATCCGTCAGATTTTGCGCTTTTGTCAGTCCGCTTTTGGTTTCGATGTAGCCGGTAGCCTTGTCTACGACGACAATCACAGGCTCGAAAGATTTTAGCGGAACCAGCATAACGAGTGCGAGCAATGCGAAAAGCGCGACGAGCCCGAATATGATGGTTACGAACCATGCCACGGCCTTTGAACGTTTTGCTTTCCGGACGATCTCGTTCTCCCAACGATCACCGTCCTGAAAATAACTTCTCAATGCAGCTTCTCTGGAATCCGTCATGATCTGGCCTTTGACCTCTTATGAACCTGCAGCCTCAGCGAGGCAGGCTGTTGCTGCTTATTCGGTTTTGCATTGCTTCTTTTGCGCCCTGGCTTGTCGGGGAAATCGAGCCCCCGCCGCCGCCAAAACGATTGTAAAGTGAACGTCCGCCTCGGTAGCTCGCACGGATCCCCTTGAAGCCAACTCGCGCAATCTGCATTGGGGCGGTGACACCGGTCATGCGAGCAATCCGTGTCGCGGCAACGCCAATTCCAACGGCCAACCCTCCTGCAATGCCCTGAGCAAGGACCTGGATGTTCAACAGGACGAAAGCGCCTGCGAAACAAAGCAGGAGGAACGCTGAAATATCACTCAGCGTAAGGCGTCGCTCCGCGGCGGCAGCGGATACCTTCGTCAGTTCGGGGTCCATTGCGGCGATAAGGAAGGCGGCGACGACAAACACGAATAGCGGGATCAGTGCATATAGAAGAACTTGTTGGAGCCATGCCTGCCCAAGACTGCGCGATTGTTCAAACAACATGCAGGCGATGAAGATAGGTGCGGTTCCGATCAGCACCCACAACATCACCTTGGCAAGCACAAGAATTGCGAGAGCAACGGCGATGAAGATTGCCACACAGGCCATAATGAGAAAGCCGACCATAGAAGGCAAAACGGAAAAATAGCCCGATTGCTCGGCAAACGCGGAAGCCGCCTCATTCGCGGTTTTCCAGATCATGGAAAGACCATTTGTCGGTTCGGTAATTCCCGTCCCGGTGGCGGTCAGGATGGCGCGACCTACATCTTCAGGGGTATTGTTCAGCCACTTATAGAAAAAATCGTTGAAGTATCCCCAATTGCTGATCAATGCCAGAATGAAGACCATGCGGAATACGCGTGTAACAATTTCGGCCACGCTAATCCGCGAAGTCCCCATTATTACTTGGAGACCGTAATATCCAACATAGGCGATGAACATCACCTTGAGCAGCGGCGTGATTTCAGATCCAATAATATTATAAGCCTGCGATGAAAAACTCTCGCCGGAATTATCAATTCTCTCCAGAAGATCGCTCAGGAAATTATGCATAGTGCCCCCCGATTATTCCGTCGCTATCGAATTGATTGCTGCAATGGCGGTCGCTGGATCGCCATTGATATATGCCATTGGTCCGCAGTCCTGCCGAATGTCTTCCGCGAAGGACGTGAGGTTTGCAGGACGTTTGCAAGGTGAGGTCTTCTCCTTGACCGTACCGCAGCCGGCAAGACTAGCTGCTAAGACGGTTAGAGGGAGGAGCCTCCAGAAGTTGTGAGCGAAATTAGTTGGCACTGTACGTCAACACCTTTTTGGAATTAGAAATGTCGGTGAGACGGCGCTGATTATCGGCCTGCAGGGATGAAACAGCACCATTCATCACGCCGATCAGTTCATTGATGGTCAGGCCAGCTTGGACCTGAAGCTGCGTATTCTGGTCGATGGAACCTTTAATGTCCTTCGCCTGGCCAATGCTCTGTCCGGCCTGCTCAAATGCGGTACGACGCGTGGTTACGGCCTGTTGCGACCCATTCACGAGTGCAGCAACACCAAGCACTGTATTGACCATCTGCTCATAAGACTTGTCGCCGCTGAAGCTGCTATTTGCCTGTCCGGAAAGGTTTTTCACGAGCTGAAGCCCGTTAATGAAAGTTGAGGCTAGTTTCGCAACATCGCCGCCCATGCTGTCGAAGTTTGGTACGCCGCCGGACATAAGGTTGTCGAATGAAGGCATGGAAGACACGCTAAAACCGTTACCGACCGCAAGGTTTTGCATCTGGTTCGCATCGCCGCCGCGATCACCGGTAACGGCCTTCAATGTCTTCTCGACCGTTGTCAGGATTTCCTTGTTTGTCCCGAGGATCTTGTCAGTCGTGACGGAGGTTTGTTTTGCCACTTCATAATTGGCAGCGTCGATGACCGGGACGCCACCTGCATAAGCCGCCATGGGAGCGAACGATGCCAGAGCCACGGCAATCGCTGACGCCGAAATGATCAGTCGTTTCATTGTTAGTCTCCCTTATTGAGGATCAAGGTTCAGTTTGATGTTCGCCTCGGGTTCACGCTTTTGAACGCAGGCTTTTTCTTCTGGATTCCATTCGAGGCCGGCACGGGGATCGCAGACGCCGGTCGTTTCTCGCGGCTTGTCGTCTTTCTTCTTGAACGAAGCTGATTGAGATGCGCCCGAAATGCCACTGGCTGAAACTGTATTGCGGCTGTTGAGCAGGTCGGCCATTGAATTGCCGAGGACAATCACTTGGTTGACCATTTCTAGATTCGCATTTCGAGCGCCGGCGTTGTGATCCCAACTGTCTTGAATTGTGCCGGACTGCATACCGCCAAGCTGCGTGAGCCACGAGGCGACGTTGGCGGAACTTTCCTGGGTTGCTTGCGTCGTTGCCATCGAATTGATGGTCGAATCCCGCATACCGGAATATGCGGTATCACCGCCGCCGTAGTTCATGGGCAGGTCTTTTGAACCGCCGAACGCCGGTGTCCATTTCTGCGTGATATTCCGGACGTAACAGGAATGCCGTACTGTTGCGCGGGCGGCAGGGCGGGTTAGCGTTGCCGTTGAGCAGCGGCTGCTGTTTCAGATACCGAGCGCCACCGCGTAGATTCGTTGCCTAATTCATGATATCGGCATGGCACCGCCAAACCGATTTAACGGATTAAAGCGGCTTTCCTGATAAACGAGCCCTAGAAACAAATTTTCGTCTACGCCCTCTTCGCGTGCCACTCGTTTGACCAACCCGGAAATTTCCGGATTGGCTTTGGCGGCTGCAACGGGATCGTCCTTGCGCCCCGGTCGGTAGAGCGCACATGTTACGCTCTTGTTGAGGGAAAACCGGTCTTTGTCCGTCTTCTCGATTTCCGATGTTTTTTGATCCCGTACCGTTCGTTCGGACAAATTAGATCCGTCAATGACAGGAACGCCACCAGCCCACGCCGACAATGGCATGGTTGCTGACGCCAAAAATATGCATAGAGCAGCTTTCTTATGCATCATTCCTCTCCCATCCGCAGAATTCAGCCAACCAGCTTTGAGGCTCATCGCCGTATCGTTCCCGCAGCGCAGCACTTTCTTCGACGGTCTCTTTTCGACCCGAGAGCACTTTGACGAGATCAGGCATTTTCGAGAGATCGAGACGGGCAATGACCGAGTCATTCCCGTGCTTGACGAGAAACGTGCGCTTTTCAGGCGGAGTGTTTTTGATGAAATTGAATTCTTTAACCGTCAGGCCAAAGCGTTTGATGTAGCTCTCTTCGTCAGCACGCGGGTTCGGGAAATGAATATTCGTGGCCGATTGCTCAACAAGGGTGTGAGAAGCCTTAGCCTTGGCAATATCGGCGGCTGATTGCGTTCCGAAGCCTACAATGCCGTTGAGCTTACGAATGGTTTTCATCTTGTCGATGATGAAATGACTGAACGTTTCATCCATAAGCAGCTGCCAGCCTTCGTCCATGAAGAACATGACAGGATCGCCGTTCAGAAGCTCATCGAGACGATGATAAAGGTACATTAATGCGGGCGTCCGGATATCCTCGTTGCCGAGAATTCTTGTCATATCGAAGCCGAAAACACTGCGTCCCGAGAACGACAGCACGTCATGGTGGGCGTTGAAGAGCCAGGCCTTTTCGCCGTCGATCCAAGGACGCAGCCTTGACGCCAGGTCGTTCGCATCCGCACGCGAACGTCCTACAAGCAAGCCCGACAGGTTTGGCAGGTTGCGCTGAGCTGCCGGCTCTTCCATGATACGGGCAATCGCCCGTTCCAGCGTATCTGCGTCCTCCTGGCTTAAGTCGCGACTATCGCTGGAGCGCAACATGGACTTCAAAAGACGAAGCAGAAAGTCCCGATTTGGCCCGGTATTCTCCAGTTGAAGCGGGTTAAAGCCTGTTGGCGTTCCCGGCGAGAGGACTTCGTATGCTCCGCCCATGGCCCGCACGAAGATCTCGGCACCTCTATCTTTGTCAAAAAAGACAGCTTTCGGCGTTGGACTGACACGCATTGCCTGCGCCAGCAAGAATGTCAGAGCGACGGTCTTGCCGGAGCCGGTTGGCCCGGTGACCAAAAAATGGCCGATATCACGACGGTGAAAATTGAACCAATAAGGGGTTTGCGAGGTGGTTTCGAGTATCGTGATCGGCAAGCCCCAATGCAGATTGTCCGATTGCCCGGTCGCGAAATTATGCATCGATGACAGGCCGGAGAAATTTGCCGATGACAGCATGGCCTTTCGTGCACGATAGCTGTGATTGCCGGGCAATTGCGCCCAGAACGACGCTTCGAGGTTCATATCTTCCCGAAGCCAGTTGATGTTCATATCGGTCAGGCAACTACCGAGTTCGGAAACTGCCTTGCTCAAACCATCAAGGTCGCGAGAGAGGCAAAGCAAAGAGAAATGGTGGATGCCAAAAACAGCCTCCTGGTTCATGAGACTGTTCAGAGCGAAATCGATATCGCTTTCGACCGCGCTGCCGGATTCATCCGACGCGGCAATCTGGCGCTGAAGCCGGGTAATACGCTCTTGCGCAATCGGCTTGTCCGAGATTGTGAAGCTTTGCGTCAGTATAAACTCGTGATTTACCTGCAGCAGACCGTCCAGCATTCCCGGACCGGTGTACGGCGGATATTCCTTTATGGAGAGCATTGCGCCAAAGCGATTGTCTTCATCGACGGCAGCTTGTGTCTGCATTGCTCGCTTGCCGAAATGCAGGCGTGACGCTCCGACGTAATTTCGAATCCCCATCCGCGGCAGTCGCATTTTGCGCGGTACACCGCAGGTCAGGATTGTGTTGATGAATTCGCACGGTTCAGAGTATGGCTCCCCATTGCGATAGGTGATGCCAAGCTCGCGTGCGCCATACTTTTGCAGCTCACGGGTCATGTTGGCGACGAGCTCTTCGAGCTCGGTCACTATTTCCCGCGTTTGCTGATCTCGAACCTCAGCCCCGCCGGATCGCGTGAAAGCACGGCTTACTACGTCGCTGAGACCGAGGGCGCCGCGCATATTGGTTCGCACGATGGAGAGGTAAATTTCGTTGGCGAACATGCGTTTATGACGCAACTGGCTCATATATCGGCTGTTTAGTTGATCGCAAAACGGGTCATCGAAAGCGCCACCAATTTCGGAATCGACCTGTCGGCGAATAACAGTCGACCAGACAGAAAAACGGCTCGATCCAAGCGCTCGAATGATCGTATTCTGAACATTCGAGCGCATGTTGAGTTCGGCTTGATCTTCGGTTTGGAAAAAGAGGCCGTCGAGTTTGATGACCGACAAGAGAGCGCCGTTTTCCAAGCCGATCACTGTATCCGACATATGCCTCAGATATGGGATATGCGAAGCCATAGGCCGCTCATTATGAGCGACCTTGCCAAATCCGAGTTCTTCTCTGACGACTTTCAACATTAGCTAAGGTCCGTACGAATTTGTTCCCCAGAAGGACTTGTTGCGTGTGCGAGGCGTTTTGCGCGCGGTGACTTCAACAACATCGAGAATTTTGTTGTCCCAAGCGCAAAGGGAGAACAGAACCACATAGCTGATCGGGGCCAGGAGCAGGATCCAGAACGACTTGCTGACCAGCCATGCTATGATTGTGATGCCGATAACGACGACTACTGCCATATACGGGACACCCCACATGGTGGGAGATCGGGTTAACCCGATTACCAACGGGGTCAGCTGCGGCTTTACATCCTCGTACTCAGCCATCGCTAGTTTCCAACTGTGCTGATCAGCTCGTCGACGATTGATGGAGCACCGAAAACAAGACCGATCCCGAGGATCACACCGCCAGCAAAAAACCAAGACAGTCGGCCAGCAAATGCGAGAAAGCCCAACGCCATCACGGCGATGATTGCAAACAGGCGACCAATAGGGCCGCTGATGAAATCAACGATAGCTTGAAATACTGTCTGAATGGGCGCGAAGGCACCACCAACGCCGCCTGACTGTGCCAGCGCCAAATCCGCCCCGACAATTTGCGCGGCAGCCAGCAAACCAAGGCAGGCTGCCAGCTTTGAAGCGCTGATATGCCAAGCCTTATTCTGTTCGCTGATCATCCTTCTCTCCTTTAAAAATGCATCACGCCACCAACGAAGGTGCCGGTTTTCTTGACTGCAATGACCCCGGATTGAGTTTCGCTCGCCATGACAGGCGAGGATCTCCGACTACCACCAACGAGCTTCTTTTTCGGCGCTGGCATAGTTACGCCAAGCTGGTAATTGACGACCTTTGCGACGTATCCGATGGTTTCCCTGAACGGTGGAACGCCGCCGTACTCATAGATGCGGCCTTCGCCTGCGTTATAAGCGGCGGCAACAAGCAGGGGGTTTTGGAACTCGTCCAAAAGCACCCGGAGATACTTAACGCCGCCTTCAATATTTGACGCCGGATCACAGACGTCGCGGACGTCGAAGCGCTCAGCGGTTCCCGGCATGAGCTGCATCGGCCCGCGTGCGCCTTTGTCTGAATTGCGGGAACGATCGAACTGGCTTTCTGCCCAAGTGATGGCGGTAGCAAACAGAGCATCAACTTGATGTCGGCGAGCGGCCTGTTCGACCAGAGTTTTGATTTCCTCTGGTGTTAGCGGGGAGGGGCCGCATTCGGGAGTGGATACAGCTGCCTGCTTAGAGGAAGGCAAATCGCCTAAACGGGTAGATTCATTCTGAAACGAGATAACTGGATTGGTAATATTAGATAGGGAGCCAGTGGCTAAAACAGTGCCGAATAAATTGCCAAAATGGTTATTCGTATTAGTGCCGTTTCCACTTTTATCCTCCGCGGAAACGATGCCATCAGAGCCCACAACAAATTCTTTGCTTTCGCTTGTCCAGCGGCGGTTGAATACGGTCAAGTCCGAGCGTGATCCGGATGCGTTGTGAGTTGCGGCCTCGCCGTCGCCATCTTGCGCGAATGGCGCAATTGCGCCTTTTTCTTCTGCGCAAGTGGCGGCAATCCCGAACGGGATGAACAATGTGGCGCTTAGCAATAGCGCTTTGATTGAAAGCCTCTCCATTCTAGCCCCTTAGCTCCTGTCGCAGACCTCACATGCGCTGTTGAGGTTGCAGCGAAAACCGATTAAGTTCATAATAGCATGATACCGATTTGGCTAAGTGATACATGCTTTTTCGCAAATCATAAACCCCCTATGAACATGGAAAATGAATAAGCAATACGGTAAGGGCTGGAAAATGAAGAGAACCATCGCAATCGCAATGAGCAGTTGTATGTTGGCAACAGCCGCAATCGCCGCGCCTGCAATCAACAAGGATTACATCAAGTCGCTGGCATCGCCGGGTAAGACCGTGCTTGTCATTGAGTATTATGACGGAGACGGAAAAGTTACGGCTCGGAAGGGGTTTGCATCCGCCTCGGGCTATAAGGCAACTTCACCGACCGAATTTCGGGTTGATGATAAGACCCTTCTGAATCTGTACGGGCTAGAAGCCTGCAAAGGCGAAATGGTGAACCGCAAGGATGATTTTGCTGGTTCTTGCTCTGACTACGCCAAGCAGCAGTTGCAGATCATGTTGCAGTCGCCGAAGGTTCTCTTTTGTCGGGCATTTGTAAGTGAAGAGAGCGCGCCCAAACAAAATGTGACGTGCTACGGCTATTACAATTACCCCGGAAGCCTGGACACCGTTGATATGCTCGAAGAGCAAATGCTCTCTCTCGGCGCGCTCCGCATTGCGAAATCGAAAGACGGGAAGCTAGAGCGTCCCGATCTGGAGAAGGCGCAGAAGATCGGAGAAGACGGCTCTTATGGGATGTGGGCCGATCCGCGGGTGAAGGCCCAATGAAGTCAGCCTTAATGTCGCTATGTGTGGTCCTTTTCTCGCCAACGGCTTTTGCCGCGCCGGAGGGATATTTCGACCTCCAGCCGGGCGTTACTTTGGAATCTGGGGATACGTGGGTCTCTGAAGGTCAGCGCTATCGTCTCTATGGTGTTCAGTCATGCCTTCGGGGAACTGCTTTCACTGATACGACCGGAAGAAAGAAGGACTGCGGCGAGGCTTCGCTTGCCGTATTCGCGGCTTATATCAAAGACACCAAACCGGTGTGCGCTCCCGTAGCGCAAACTGCCGATACTTCCTATGTCGTTTGCTACGCGACAATCGGCGGAAATCGCCTCGATTTATCGACGGTGTTGATTACGAGCGGCTATGCCTTTGCCGCGCTGAAGGCTGACGGGCTTCCCTACTATCCAGCATACGCAGTGGCCGAACAGGAAGCTCGTGAGAAGCGGGCAGGCCTCTGGCAATTCGAAGACGTTCAGCATCCTGCCATCCTGTTGAGCAAATCGGCAAACGAACGGACGAGGAATGCCCAACAATGAAATATCTGATCGTAGCAATGTCATTTGCCGTCGCATCGACACCAGCATTCGCAGCTGATGCTATTAAACGCGCGCCAGCTGCCAGCGTATCGGTTCAACCTAGCCAGCCGGTACCGCTTCCAATCTTCAAGGGTCGTGTCGCGGTTATTGATGGTCGGACCCTCTGGTTTCCCACTTATGCCCAACGAGTTCGGCTCGCGGACATTGACGCGTGCGAATTGCCTCAATGGGCGCTTGATCCGAAATGGACGAACAGGGACGTCACGAAAGCACCGCCGCCTGTACCCTGTGGCCCCTTTGCAAAAGCTTGGCTCAAAAGAGCGATCGGGGCGTCCGCCGTCTCCTGCGGTGTCGTCGGCTATGATGCTGAAGGCATGGCGCGAGCGAGATGCACATCGCGGGGACGCGACCTAGCTCTCGAAATGCTTCGTGTGGGTTGGGCGAGGGTGGATTCACCCTACCTCAGCCACCCTCAATATATAGGCTATCAGCGTACCGCCATGTCGGCGCGATATGGCATGTGGGCGACCTATGTTCTGGATATGAATGAGTGGCGGCGCAAGGCCGTCGACAAAACGCTCGATCGTCAGCCTATCGCGGATTTCAACCTACTCGTAGAGCGCAAAAGCGAAATCTCTCCCCCGTTTGCCAACGCGCGCAGAAAACCAAGAAGGACAGACCGATAGTTGTCGGAAATCGCTCATATTGCGCTCAATTTCGCGCGCGATCCTATGGCCTGCTTGTTGCTGGCCATCCTGCTATCGTTTTTGCTTATCATCCCGTCATCGAAAATCTGGTGGGTTTACGGCATATTGACCGCTCTGTTCCTCACCGTATCGCTGTATTGCAAGGACAACGGCAAATGTCGTTCGATGTGTTCTTGATTAGCGTCCTTGTCTCTCCAGCGATGTTCCAAATCATCACTTGGTCTATCGCGTTGGAATTTGCTGGTTTTCGGCATTCACACTTATCGCCCTTTGCAGCGAAGCGGCTCGAGATGTTGTCACACGGTCTCTCTTACACGCCCGAGACGTCTTGCCTACCGGGTTGTTTTCACAAGCTACAATATGAGGATGACCTGAAATGAAGCAGTTTCTGTTTGCAATCGCCGGCCTTGGCACTATCGCCGTGATGCCATCCGCTGCAATAGCGCAGGACACGGGAGGGATGCCATCTTGGGGCTGTCAGGTCCTTTTGTGCGCAGCATCATCAAACCCTTCGTGGCATGGTGTCCCTTATTGCGTCCCGCCAATGACCAAGTTGATCAAGGCCATGGCAAAACCGGGTTTCTCATGGCCCATTTGCCATGAAGCTAAGTCTGGCAAACCCGGATATCAGCCTTACGAGGATTGCCCATCTGGATTCAAGGAAGCCAGCAATATGAGTGATCGCGGCGCAATGCTGTCCAACCGCTGCGAAAAGACAATCAACACCTGCACCAACAAGATCAGGGACCAGAACAAAGAGCTTCAGCAGTACAAGGATGTTCAATATCGAGACATTGGCAACTCGGATCGCGGAAATAGTTGTCGAAAGGTCGTCTCCATTGCTCGTCCAATGCGAAAAGACCCTTACTTTTTCGACGTTCCCGATTATCAAGGTTTGAAGGGGCGCTATTGGTTCAACTTGAAATTTTAAGGAGCTCTAATGAATCAGAACGCACTTCTCGCACTGGCAGCAAGCGCCGGCATCGCTGTTGGCGCGGCGGTACTGGTTCGTAGTCTCCAACGCTTCGAGCAACGCAGCAGCCATCGCAAAAGCCGATATCGTTGCAGCGATCAAGGCCGACCCTACACTTTGTCCCGTTCCCGATGAGCCAGCGGCGAGCGCCAAGCTCGATGTGCCAACTCAAGCTGAAGCATTGTTTGCCGTAAGGAAGCTGGAAGAAAAAAATCCGCTCTTATGGGACAGAAGAGAACTCGAAAACCTCTCTGTCTCGTTGGCGAATTGTTGGCCAGTCGACGGTGCGACCGGCATGGTCGAATGCGTAGCCAATGTCAAAAAAAACCCGTCGGCGCAAACTATCGCGAGAACGGTTGGATTTGCCAAGGATCAATCATCCGGCGAATGGATTGCGACAGACCGCAAATGAAGAAGCCCGCTGGCGGGCTTCCAGCAATCATAATTTCTTATCGACGCTTTTCAAAACTGATGCCATTTCGCCCGTGCGAGCGTAATCCGCCCGGAGATAAGAGAAGCGGCGAGATAGACCAGTTTTCCGATGGCGTCATCCACATCTTGCGGCTCATAATCTACGATCCGGCGCGGATCTTCCGCTAGCGATGACATATCCAGCAGTCGTTTTGTCGGGCCATTGTCGCCTAGGTCAACGACATTGGTTTCATCCCGCCAATCCAATGTATCTGCAATAGCATCCATAATGGCCTCCGAAATTCATTTTCAGAAGATGGGTGATGCTCGTAAGTGCAATCCTCGAAACTGATGCCTAGTTGATAGCAGCACGATACACGATCATTAGTAGATCAATGCTTCTTACTGCCCGATGCACAGTTTCTCGTCTCCATACACCAATTTTCTGACGAAACAGTCATCCCAAAATCCAAGTGATAAAAATGTTGATTAAGGCATCCCACACGATAGGATGAGAAACACTGCGAAACGAAACGAAATCTGAGCCGCTAAGATATTGACAAAGAACGGAAAGTTTTTTCTCCCGCCACCGAAGGATGGGAGCGACTTCAAAGAATTGTTCAAGCTCATTGTCGCCGCCGGTGCTGGTCGCCCGCTAGGATCCGACGGTCATACGGCAGGTCCATGGACGCCAGAGCTTCTGGCGGAGGCCATAACGCATGTAGATCCTAAGCGGATTGGTGTCGATCTTCGAACGGTTCAGCTCTGGTTTCAGGAGAATGAAAAAGGCATAAGCACGACCAACATCGGGTTGCTGGCAAGAGTTTTAAGTTGTGGTGATACGGTTGCTACAAGCGAATGGAGTATGGAACTCAGCGCTGCACACTCTCGGCTTGTCGCTAAAAGACGTGAGCAGAAGAAGACTGAAACAGCCGAACCGTCGGAGCCAGCCCGAGTTGAACCCCGAATTGCAACATCGGACTCTGCAAACGATAACGATGGTAAGCGATGGAATCTGACTAGATGGTCAGAAAAGCTTTTCGGTGAGGGGTCTCCACTGAATCTGTCTGCCTCGGTTTTTGCTGGAATGTCGGCTCTCGGGTTCCTTTCGTACATCATTGGCATTCACAACGTAACATTCACCCGATCAGATGGCGTGATCAAGCAGGTCGGATTCCTTTGGGCGGCGAACTGGACCCTCGTGTTCATGGTGTTTCTTCCGGTCTTCCTGGCCTTCGTTTCCGAACTGGTGCATTCGTGGAAGCAGGAGGAACGTCGTCGGCATTTCGATGGCACACCCGAGTACAGCGACCGGGCATGGCGTGATATTATCGACGCCTCATCGGGTTCGTTTTGGGCGGTCTTCCTAATCTGTTTGCTTTTTGCTGGTGTGTTCCAGTGGATCGGCGTTTGTCTGGTCCCTCTCATAAGTGGAGGAGGAAATTACGCAACCGATTGGGGCACAATCGCGATAGTCCGGCCCGAAATCGTGACGATACCTGTTGCGATCGGTTTTACGGCATTTGCCTATCTTTATATGAGTTTTTCATTTTATCTCTTCTTCGCCGGCCTCATACTGCTTTACTCGGTCATCAATGACCTTCGAAAGTTACGCGAAGGACCAACAGCGCAGACGAACGCAGGTACGGGCTTTAGAAGCGAGACCGCTATCTGGGTTATGCAGGGGGTTTTTCGCTGCACGGTTTTAGGCATTTTGATCGCTACCGTGATGAAGCTACAAAGCTCGTATTTAGCCTCTAACGGCGCGAGCATTGTAGCCTGGGTGATCAACGACCTTTCATCTATCTTGTACGATCAAGCGACGGCGCACAGCCGTATCAGCTATCGAATGCCCACACACTACAGCAGTCTGCTAATCGCAATATCGACCTGTTTTGTTTTCCTTTATGGAGTGACCCGCACTGGAGCAGGAAATCATTTTAAAGTCACCTTGTGGAAAATGACCGCCGTTGTGATGCTTCTATTTGCAAGCTATCTGTCAATCGACACGTTTTCTGGCTTTACAGTCTTGATGTTTGTCGGGCTCCTAATCGCTATTTATGGCTTATTTGATCCGGCCCTTGGGTCCCGGCGCGCGAGTGAGGTGAGTAATCAAAGTGTTTCATAGTTGGCTTGATCAATGGGATGAGAAACGGGCACGACGCGGAGAAGATGCTAAAAAAGTAACAGCCGTCATTCTCGATGCAGAACGTGCGTTTCCGGGCGCCCCAAAGGTTTCCACTATCGATGAATTCTGCCAGCTCGGGGTGCAGGCAGCTGCCATCGTACTTCAGAGCGCCACTCGGTAGCGATAGAGATTTTGAGCGGGCGGGGACTACCTCAAATTTCCATCTGAAATTTCGACAGACGTTGAGGAAAACAACCAGGTCTGGGCTAAGATCACGGATAGCGGGTCACGGGACAAGGCACTGGTGATATTTCATCATTGGAACGCACGTTCCCGTAATAGTCAGATCGCACGATATTTCTCGAAAAGAGGCATTACGGTTGTCGAGATCGCAATGCCTTATCATTTTGAACGAAGCCGTCCGGGGTCCGACTACGCTGATTATATGCTTAGCGCAAATCTCGGCCGAACGATCCAATCGCTACGGCAGGCCGTGTGGGATGGACAAAAGCTCATTCGCTGGCTCAAAAGCCAAGGCTATCGAGAAATTTCCGTACTTGGAATGAGCCTCGGTTCATGGGTTGCAGGACTGGTCGCGGCTCATGATACCAATGTTAAGAAAGCTTCGCTGTTTCTCACAGCCGGAAGTCTGGCCGAGATGGTCTGGACCGGGCGCGCAACGCGCGCCATACGCGAACTTTGAGCCCACGATAGACCTTTCTCATCTACAGGGCTTGGGCACCGCTCGATCTGGGAAATTACGCCTACAGTCTCGCCCGTCCAGATTTGGATATACAGATTGTTTTGGCAAAAAGAGACAAGGTTGTATTGCCAGAATTGTCAATTGCTCTGTTGGAAAGTCTGAATAATGCTGGCGTAAATCCGAATGTTCAGCAATTAAACTGTGGTCACTATTCACTTGCCATTCCGCCGTACATTTTTAGGGCTGGAGCCAATTTGAAGCGATTTGTTGCTTCAACATCGTTGCGAAGAATGTTCCATAATTATACTTATCTGATTCATTTTGTATAACAGGGTGGGTTCTAGTTTGAAGTGCGACTTGCAAATGATAACAATGAGTTATCAATGCAAGGAACCTGTCATGGAACGCACCTACGCGCATATTGATCTGGATGAACGCCGCAGAATAGCGCGCTGGCGCACCGCAAAGCTCTCCGTTGACGTTATTGCTGAGAAGCTTGGAAGGCACCGCTCGACCATTTTTCGTGAACTCAAGCGCAATCAGTTTCACGATGATGAGATCAAGGATTTAAACGGCTATTACTGCACGATTGCCGAGCAGAAATCCCGCGAGCGGCGTTCAAAGCAACGTAAGCTGATCCGGTATGATGAGCTACGGCAGTCCGTGATCGATCACATCAGCGATGGATGGTCGCCGCAACAGATTGCAGGGAGAATGCGATTGGAACGCCATCCAATCTCTGTCAGTCATGAAACGATCTATCAGTTTGTGTATTCGACCGACGGTCGAAAAGAAAACTTTGGAAATATCTGCCGGAACGTCGTGCCAAACGACGCCCACGTCATGCCCGGCGTCATCATGGACGCCGCTTTCCACCAGAACTGAGCATCCTTTATCGTCCAGACATGGTTGCCAGACGCAAGCAGTTCGGACACTGGGAATGCGACCTTATCCAGTTTCGCAAGAGGTTCGGCAAGGCCAATGTGACGTCTCTAGTCGAGCGGGTGAGCCGCTTTACGGTTTTGTTGCGCAACAATGATCGTCAGTCACGACCAGTGATGGATGGGGTGATTAGGGTACTCAACCCTGCCCCAAATAGCCCGTCGCTCCATCACGTTTGATCGTGGCACTGAGTTCAGAATGGGCTTATCTGCAGAATGGGATCGGGTCGCAAACATGGTTCTGTGATCCGCAGTCACCCTGGCAGAAAGGCACCGTTGAAAACACCAACAGACGCACAAGACGATGGCTTCCCGAGATCTTGATCCGCTCACCCTCAGTGATCGAGACCTCGCCTTCATCTGTCATCGCCTCAACAATACGCCGCGCAAATGTTTGGGTTACAAAACACCTGCAGAAGTCTTTCGGCAAAAATTAATCGCAAACAGACATCGTTTTGCGTAAACTCAAACCGCAAAAGTCGCGCTTCAGCCTGACCTCACAACCTTATTCGCCGCACCCGACATTGCAAATGGTCAGGTTATGACTCGATGCCGTGCCCGTCACCGCCACTAGGAATTCCTCGGGTTCCTTAAACATATTGAGGCGAATATTCTGCCTGTCCTCGACGCCCATCTGGTGGTCGATAATTATGTAGCTCACAAACATCCGAAAGTCCGTGCATAGCTCGCGGCTCGTCCGCGCTTCCATGTCCACTACACCCAACTTATGCGTCATGGCTCAACCAGGTCGAGCGGCAGTTTGACCCTATCACGCAACGGCAGATACGCCTTGGTTCTTTCGTCAGCGCCAGGGACCTGATTGGGAAAATAAGCGCCTTCGTTGAAGCCTATAATGCCAAGGCAAAACCCTTTGTCTGGACAGCCACAAGCCAGTCCATCCTCGCGAAGATCGAACGATTATGTAAAGCTATTTGCCGGACAGGACACTAGGCCGTGTGGACGAATTGACTCAGGTATAAGTTTTCCGGTTCCAGATTTTCTTTCAACATGATTCACACATTGCCGACGTAATTTGGAGGTCGGCAATGTGCACGAGATACAGAGAGTGACTATGAACTGGCACTGGAGGTCTTTCGTGCTTGTCTACCAGCCGTTGGCGCGAAAGCAAAAAATGACCGCCTATTTCTTGAGGCATTGCATTATTTCACCCTTCATAACATCTCATGGCGGGCTTTGCCTGAGCGATTTGGTAACTGGAACAGCATATGGAAGCGTTTTGACCGCTTGGGTAAAGCGGGTGTGTTCGAAGACTATTTTTCCATTTTGGCTGGGCTTGATGAAAGCGCTCATCTGATTGCTATGTTCGACAGCACCGTCATTCGCGCCCATATCTGCAGCAGGTGCTAAAGGGGCAGGAAGGTCAAGCGCTCGGTCGTTCTCGTGGAGGGTTCGGAACCAACATCCATCTGAAAACCGACCGAAATGGTCAGCCTGGGTTTGAACTAACCGGAGGCGAAGCTTCCGATAGTAAACAGTTTGAAAGCCTCATGGAAACTGGCCCTCAAGTCAGGCACCGCGCTATTATTGCTGACAAAGGCTATGATAGCGACGTTAATAGAGAGACTGCGCGAAAGGCTGGCGCAATTCCTGTGATCCCTTACAGATCAAACAGAAGAAATATTCCGAAACATTTTGCCACGGCGCTTTATCGAGGTCGCGCACGTATTGAACAAATGATGGGGAAGCTCAAACGGTTCAAACGTGTAGCACTACGTTGCGAGAAAACAGCAAGAAATTTCCGATCCATCGTCGCAATCGCTGCTGCTTTTATCTTAATCAATTCCGTCCACACGGCCTAGCATGTGATCATCGGCTCAAGTTTACAGCATTCACTCGTGTAACCCGTGCCTCGTGAGAAGAGCGCAGACGGTAACGATCTCCAGGATAAGTGAACCGGCTGCGTGTCTGGTATACCATCGCGCCATGTCTGCCTATCTACAAGCAAACAAGGCTGACTGATATCAATCTGCAGATTTTCGCGAATGTCTTCATCCGCGCGTATAGCACGGATTGTATTGTCGACTGTCGTGACAATCGTGTTACGCAACAGCCAGAAATTCGGGGTAATCAGGGTGAAGTCCTGCTCGAGATAATCGGGCGCTTCAGCGCTATTCACATATCGCTCTTCGATTTGGATCGGTGTTCCATCTTCGAGGTGCAAAAGCTTGGAATAGAAGACGTCGTTTTCGGGCGAGCTCTGCAACATATTCCGCCGCGGGTTGTCCGCACTCAAAACCTCGTGCTGCAAAACACGGCTGCTATGCGCGCCGCCCGACAGGATCACTTCCTCTGAAGCGTCTGGCAAATTGAAAATCGCGCATTGCATCCGCGGGCCAACGACGAATGTTCCGCGTCCCTGAATGCGCAACAGAACCCCGTCAGCCTGCAATTCCCGCAATGCCCGGCGCACTGTCAGGCGAGATGCACTGAAGGTTCCCGCAAGGTCATCTTCTGAAGGCACCTGAAAGTTTGCCGGCCATTCTGCTGTTTCGATCTTTTTGTCGATAGCGCTTTTTATTTGAGCATATAATGGTTGGTCTGAACTGTTCATATCTCACAACAAATGATGTTATTAATAGCGCATAATCACATTCATAGTCGGGCTGGGTCAAGTCCACTTGCGTGATTACACATGGCATGAATCACGGGTTTCACCCCTAATGATTGCTTGCTAATGTTCTGGCTACAAATTCAGCGTCTGCCGGAAGTTGGTCCAGCGCCGGAAAGCCGAAGACATTCAAGAACATCAGCGAAACCGCTAAAATATTTGGTTTGTCATCAATGGGATCCACCCTGAAATAGATTGGGATCAGTTTTTCCAAAACATCAACTTCAATTCTTTCGGCGTTTAACTCAGCACTTTGATAGTCTCGCGGAAGGCACCCGTATTTTCAAAACGTGTCGCCCACGCATGCACCTTCAGCGTCTTTCGGACAATTCTCAGCGGGATTACGACCTCTTCCCGCCATTCTTGTATTTCGGCGTATAGAGCGCTGAGCGCTTTTGCCGTGACATATCGGTCTGTTGTTACCGCGTGCAGAACCGCCAGATAAAACGGCACATCAATGGCATAATTGTCTTGCAAGCTCAGCAAGGCAGCCGGAATTCCGGGCTTGGCATAGAGTTGAAGCATAAAGCTCAAAGTGCTGAATGACGTTCTATATCGTCCACTCGCGTGATCCTCTGCCTTTAAGATCCAGGCTTCAGCCCATCCCAACGTTTAACCGTGCCTGTTTCAATACCGAACAGATCAAGAGCGCGGCCCACAGAATGGCAGACCATCTCGTTAATGCTTTCGGGATGCGAATAAAAGGCTGGAACAGGCGGCATGATGATTGCCCCCATTTCAGTGAGTGCTGTCATCGTTTTCAAATGCCCGAGATGCAGCGGCGTTTCCCGCACCATGAGAACCAGTCGGCGCCGTTCTTTCAAAACCACATCAGCGGCCCTGCTCATCAGTGTCGACGTCACACCGACGCTATCTCCGACATGGTTTTAACCGAACACGGAGCAACCAGCATACCCATCGTCCTGAACGATCCCGATGCTATCGAAGCGCCGACATCCGCAGCCGAATGAACCACATCGGCGCGATGCGACAGCTCTGATTTTTGTATACCAAGCTCCTGATGGAGCGTGAGCAGCGCTGCGCGAAACAACGAGATGCGTTTCGACGCCCACTGATCGCGCCAGTTCCAGTGCCTTAAGCCCATAAGCTGCGCCCGAAGCGCCCGAAATTCCTATCACCAGGCGTTGAGCGCTCATCGGTTACGCTCCCTCGAACCAGTCGCTGGCCTTGACACTGTCGCCAAGTCGCAATCGCTTGCGTTCAAACTCCTGTTCCCGTCCCCATGGCTTGGTCGCATCCACAAGCAGCCTGCCCCAATGGTCCTTCTGTTCATCCCGATAAAATGATGGTGTATCCGGGATGATCAGCGTAATCCTTGTCTGGGCGACAACGCGTTAGAATGGCCCATTGCACATCATCCATGTCGTAGATATTCACGTCGGTATCCACCACCGTGATCTGTTTTGACCATATGGGTTCGGCCCCGATAGCCCCCAGCATGACCTGACGCGCATGTCCCTCGAACTGCGGCTCGATCTGGATGATGGCGTGATTGACGAATGGCTGGCAGGTGACATTGATGATACCGGGAAGCGCAGCACTCAAGCGCTGATAAATATTCGCGGAAACCGATAGTTCGAGTGTGAGCACTTCTTCAGGTGAACCACATAATATCGAATGAAACATCGCGTCTTTGCGCACGGTGACGCCCAGTACTTCGAAAACCGCATTAGGTCCGACAGGAACGTAATACCCATAAACTCGCCAAAGGCCCTTCGGCGCGGCGTTCATTGGGAAAGCGTCCTTCGATAACCACTTCGGTTTCTGCAGGAACTTCAAGATCGATATGGTTGCATTTGCGCATGGCAATCGGTCGTCCACGCAGGCGTGCCGCCACTTCCAATTCGTCGACATCATACGGCAGTGGCGCTGCTGCGGTTAGAAATGCATGCGAAGGTGTACCAATCAACATGGCCGCTTCAGGCGGTTTGCCCAGTTTTTCCGCCTTCTCATGATAGATCGTCAGATGATGGCGAGGTGCCAAGCGACAGCGCAGCTCGTTATCGCTGATAAACATCGAGCGATGATAGGACAAATTACCAACGCCGGTTTCCGGATCTTTGGCGATAAACATGGCGGAGGTGAAATAGGGCGCGCCGTCCCGGTCAGAATAGGTAATCAGCGGCAGATCGGACAGCTTCACTTCTTCATATTCGGGAAGTTCGCTGTCATCGGCAAGTTTCAGCGGCTCTTTCATCTCTGACGTGCCAAGAGATGCGAGACGGCTCCACTGGGTGCAAAAATCCTTTGCGTCAATGCCGATCACTTCGGCAATTCTGTCGCGCGTGCTGTAAACATTGCTGACAACGGGAAACCGTGTGCCTTTTACGTTGGTAAACATCACCGGCTTCGCCCATTTTTTCTGCGCAAGCTGTGTGACGGCTGCAAGTTCATGCGCAGGGTCAATCTCTCGATCAACCACCAGCAGATCGCCGCGCTCTTCAACTTATTGATAAAATCTCATCTCAAACTCCATTCTAGGATTCAGCGGACAGTGCCCAAATTGGGTGTTAATGCGATACGGGTGGTACGCGCGTCGTGCGCGGAACGCAGCCGATAACGGTCTCCGGGATAGATAAAACGGCTACGCGTGACCGGAATCCCGTCGCGCCATGTCGAACGGTCCAGAAGCAGGCAAGGCTGGTTGGCATCGATCTGCAAAAGCTGGCGTATGTCGTCTTCAGCGCGAATGGCACGAATGGCATTATCAACTGTTGTGACCACCGTTTCGCGCCGAAACCATGCTTCGGGGCCTTGCGTTGAAAACGTCTGATCCAGATATCCGGAGCTTCTGCGGCGTTGACATAGCGCTCTTCAAGCTGAATGGGCGTGCCATCTTCCAGATGAAGAAACCGGCTGTAATAAACAAACCACATCATCGCAAACAAATCATTGCAACCGATAATGCGATATTAATCAATCGGCTGTGCGCGAAACATCGACTCTGCTGCAATCACGCTTCCAGAAGGGATCTGGAAATTTGCTTCAACCATTCTTCCGTTTCAACGCGGCGATCAATTTCGCTTTTGATTTTTTTATAGAGATGCTGGTCAGTGTTCACGATGCGCGCTCATAAAATTGGCCAATGTGATAGTAAACTTCAACCATTATGATATCATAATCAAGTGCGTAAATTTAGAAATGCTAGAAATGTGTCGGACAAAAATCGCCCTCATCAGCATAAGGACCGCTATTCTGCGGTTTTATCGCTGTTTACCCAATTTCGACGTCTTGTATTTTTCTGTTGACTTTTAAAGTGATATCACTTTGCATAGATAAGAATATCTTTAGTGCATCGAAATGAATAATTCCGGGCACGCGGCGGAAAAGGAAGCTATGCTTTCAGCACAAGGGCTCGCCAAGAGGAGGGGCAATGTCGACCCGACCTGCAAAAACTTGCTATGTATATCAACGGTGAATGGGTAGAGCCGTCATCGGGCCAATATATCGAGACCATCGATCCATTTACGGCGAAGCCTTGGGCCTTGGTGCCTCGCGGCAATGCCGAAGACGCTGACAGAGCCATTCAAGCAGCGCATAATGCCTTTACCAAAGGCCCGTGGAGAAAGTTGCATCCCAGCGAGCGTGGCCGCATTATACAGCGCTTCGCCGATCTCATCGAACAGAATGCAGATGAGCTGGCTGAGATCGAAGTGTGCGATAATGGTCGCCTTCTCGCCGAAATGCGCCATCAAATTCGCTATATTCCGCGCTGGTATCACTATTATGCCGGGCTGAGGACAAGATCGAAGGTGCGGTGCATCCCTGCGATAAAAAGCCCTGAGCTTCTCGCGGCACGAGCCACTCGGCGTCTGCGTCGGCATCGTGCCGTGGAACGCACCCCTGTTTCTGTTTTCACTCAAGGCTGCCCCGCCCTGGCAGCCGGTTGCGCTGGTGATGAAACCGGCCGAGTATACCTCGGCTACGGCTATCAAATTGATGGAACTGGTTGAAAAGGCTGGCTTCCCCGCAGGTGTGATCAATGTCGTGACCGGCTATGGACCTGAAGTTGGTGAGCCGTTGGTGACGCACCCGCTCACACGCCACGTTGGCTTTACGGGATCGACCCGCACGGGTGCGCATCTATATGCGTTGGCGGCTAAAGACATCAAGCGGGTTAGCCTCGAACTGGGTGGCAAGTCGCCCAATATCATTTTTGAGGACGCCAATCTTGATAATGCCGTACGCGGCGTCGTCGGCGGTATCTTTGGCGCGGTAGGTCAAACCTGTATTGCCGGTTCGCTTGTTGTTGCAGCGAAAAATACGATGAATTTCTGGAAAACTGACGGCCTTCACCAAAACGGCGCGCATTGGCGACCCCAAACACCTGGATACCCATCGGCCCTATAGCCAACGCCATGCAGTATGAGAAAGTGCTGGGCTATATCGATATCGCGCGGCAGGAAGGTGCAGAACTCATCATCGGCGGCAAACGGCCCGATCTGGATGAATGTGCGGCAGGCTATTTCGTTGAGCCAACGATTTTGCAGTGTGAACAATGATATGCGCATTGCGCGTGAAGAGGTGTTTGGACCTGTTCTGGCAGCCATTCCATTTGATGATGCGGAAGAAGCCGTAGCCATCGCCAATGACAGCGAATTCGGGTTGGCTGCAGGTGTCTGGACCTCGGATATGCGTCGCGCCATACTCATGTCGGAAAGCCTGGAAGCGGGCAGTGTCTGGGTAAACACATATCGCGATGTGTCCTACACCACTCCGTTTGGCTATAAAAGAGCGGAATAGGCCGGGAAAACGGAATAGAAGGAATTAAAGAGTTCCTGCAAACCAAAGCCGTGTGGTTATCCACTGCAGAGGAGATAGCAAATCCGTTCGTGATCGGCTGACAAGGAACGCCAGAACAAAGCCTAAAAAGCGAGCCATTTGAGGCCGGGTGGTTCGCAAAAATTACGGCCAAAGGAACTAGAAAATGAGTATTAAAGAAACAGTGCGCTCTAAAAGGCGATTACGCTTACTGTCGGAGCAACGATAAGCCTTCTCATGATCACAGGCTCTGTCAGTGCGCAAACCGCAGCGGACAGCCTGCCACAGAAATATCGCGAAGCCGGTGTAATCAAGCTGGTTACCGACGCGAAATATCCGCCCTTTCAGTCTATGAACGACGCTGGCGAAATGGTCGGTTTTGAAGTCGATCTCTGGAATGCCATCGCCGCCCGTCTCAACGTCAAAGTCGATGTTACATCGGTTTCGTTCGATTCTCTGATCCCCGGTGTTCAGTCGGGACGTTGGGATATTGCGATGGAAGGCATCACCGACAATGCCGAACGCCAGAAAGTCGTTAGTTTCGTTGATTACGGATACACCACATCATCGGCCTATGTCCTTGAGCAAAGGCGCTGATATCAGCGACCATTTAGGCCTTTGCGGGCTGAAAGGTTCCGCGCAAAGCGGCACCGAATGGTGGACATGATCACGAAGGAAATCGGCGAAGCCTGCGTTGCGGCCGGCAAAGAAAAGCCAACCGTTTCAGAATTCGGCACATCCGAAGCAACATTGCTGTCGGTTTATTCCGGTCGAAGTGATTTCGTTTTGACCTCTGCGGCACTTGCCGGAGAAATTCAGAAGTCGGCACCACATCCGGTCAAAGTTATTCCTATGCAAATTTTGCCAAGAATGCCCAGTGGCATCGCATTCCGTAAAAATGAAACAGATCTCGGCGAGGCTCTGCTGGCAGCTCTGAAGTCAAGGCCAGCGGCGACTACGACAAAATCTACGCAAAATGGACTGTCTCGCCAATGGCGATGGAACACGAGCCAGGTATAAATCTGGCCACGATCCCAACTTCAAAATAGCAATCTCGGTCGGTGATATAACTCGGGATTGAGTTCATCGGCCGCATCAATGCGAATATGATTGAGAGACAGCTACTATGTCGGATGATTCAATTCTCGCCGCCTCGCCTTCTCCTGACCGGCCCATGCTGACATATATTTCGGCCAGCGCTTGAAGACGCGGATAACTGCAACGCTGCTTATCATCTTCATACTTTATTGCGCCCAGATGATTGCGGCTAATCCTAATTTTGGATGGAGTGTAGTTGGAGAATATCTGTTCGATAGTCGCGTCCTGTGGGGCTGTCTCACGCTATGGCTGACTGTGGTCACCATGGTTATTGGGTTGTTCTGGGACGATTTTAGCCATCATGGCGATGTCCAATAATTTCGTTATTTCGAAAGTAGCCAAAGCCTATATCTGGTTCTTTCGTGGAACCCCCGTCCTGGTTCAATTGATCTTCTGGTACAACCTCGGTGCCCTGTTTCCCGAAATATCGATCGGGCTGCCTTTCACATCATGGTGGATTTCGGTTCCCACCAATTCATTGATATCGCCGGTAACGGCTGCTGTCCTTGGTCTGGGATTGAACGAAGGCGCATATATGTCCGAAATCATTCGGAGCGGCCTGATGTCGGTGGAACCCGGTCAAAAACAAGCGGCGAAATCACTTGGCATGACCAACGGCAAGGCTTTGTGGCGCATTATATTGCCGCAGGCGATGCCAGTGATCATCCCTCCGACCGGCAATCAGACGATTGGGATGCTGAAAACATCCTCTCTGGTGAGTGTGATATCATTGGCTGACCTGCTTTATTCGGCGCAAACTATCTACTCCCGCAACTTTCAGACCATCCCTTTGTTGATCGTGGCATCTGGTATCTGGCGGCAACGACCATTCTGAGTACTGTACAGGTTCGCATCGAGCGGCATTTTAGTCGCTCCAATCAGCAGACAAATACATCCTCAACTCGCCTTCCCCGTCGTCTGTTTCGTCAGAAAGCTTGATAAAATGTCCGATTCGATGATTGTCTTTGACCGGGTGTCGAAAAATTACGGCAGCATGACTGTCCTCAATAACATCAACCTTGAAGTGGCCGCCGGTGAGGTGGTTAGTCTGATTGGCCCATCGGGATCAGGAAAATCAACGTTGCTGCGCTGCGTGAACCATTTGGAACGCATTGAGCAAGGCAGCATCAAGGTGGACGGTGAGTTGATCGGTTACCGACGCGAAGGCAATTTTGCGCGAACTTCCAGAAAGATGATCGCACGCCAACGCGCCCGGATCGGCATGGTGTTCCAGAACTTCAACCTCTTTGGACATAAAACAGCACTCGAAAACGTCATCGAAGCGCCTGTTCATGTGCTGGGAATTGCAAAAAGCGAAGCTGTGAAACAAGCGAGCGAGGTGTTGGCACGCGTGGGGCTTGCCGATAAATTACATCACTATCCCCGCATGTTATCTGGTGGTCAGCAGCAACGCGTTGCCATTGCGCGCCTTGGCAATGAAGCCCAAAGTCCTGCTTTCGATGAACCGACCAGTGCGCTTGATCCTGAACTGGTGGGGAAGTGCTCGACGTCATGCGGTCGCTAGCAGCAGATGGTCTGACAATGATGGTGGTGACGCACGAGATGTCGTTGCACGCGATGTTTGCAATCGGATTGCATTCATGCAAGCTGGCCAAATTGTCGAATGCGGTGCTCCCTCGGAAATATTGGATAATCCCGCATTTGAGCGAACCCGCTCTTTCCTTTCCAAGGTTCACTAGATGACTATTCCGCACAAGGCGGTTTCTTCGGATAAATGGGACCTGATCATCGTTGGCGGCGGTATAGTCGGATGTTCAACGGCTCTTTATGCCGCACGATCAGGCTTGCGTGTGCTGATTGTCGAGCGTGATACACGGGATCCAGACAATCCGGCCGAAATCTTGGCTTTGTGCGTCAGCAGGGCCGTGACTTTCGCGAGCTTCCGCTGGCCATGGCTTCTCTCAACCTGTGGGAAGGACTGGAGCGGGATCTGGGCCGTAAAGTGGGCTGGCTTCGTGGCGGCAACGCGGTCCTTGCCACCAGTGACAGTGACCTTTCAACCAAGCCGATTGGCAATCCAAAGCCACAAAGTATGGGTTGGACACGGTTCTGCTTACACAAGCGCAAATTCGCGAAAAGCTTCCGCTTATCGCAGACAATGCTAAAGTGCGCGGGGCCATGTTTACCGCATCAGACGGGCGTGCCGAACCGAGTCGAGCAACGCGAGCCATGTTTGAAGCGGCGATTGAAGCCGGTGTTTCCGTTATCCTTGGCGCGCGTGTGACGCGAGTGGATATTCAGGCTGGTCATGTGCACGGGGTCTGGATTGGCCGCAGGCTTTATCGCGCAGATCAGGTACTGTGCGCAGCGGGCACCGAAAGCTCAAGCTGTTGCGCGCGGTTGGGTACATTCTCCCGCAAGAAAGAATACGCGCAACCGTGGCACGAACGGTCCCGGCCGCAGATCTCACCGTCAATCCTGCATTTCACTGCCACTGACCGGCATTCGTCAGGATGCGTGGAGACATTCGTCTTTCAGTGGCGGGCGGGGAATATGATGTTCGTCTCGATTCCTGGCGCACCATGCGTCACTACCAAGAAACACGTAAGAGCAATCCTGACGCGGCCCGGATAAATTATCTAGGTCCTCTGCAAAAGTTAGCGCCCTTGCGACCATCGGCACCGATTGCTGACATTGCACCAACAAGCGAGGCGGTAGAACCCGCGTATTATCGCGTGCAGCAGGCGCAGGATGAGATAAGGCGCTTCCTGCCGGCGATCGCTGATCTCGAAATCGAAGCGGTTTGGGCTGGCATCATCGACACACTTCCTGATGTGATCCCGGTTATGGGCCATGTGAACGGCGTCGATGGACTTCTAGTGGCGACGGGCTTCAGTGGACACGGTTTTGGCCTAGGTCCATGGCTGGTAAAGTCATGGCTGAATTCGCACAAGGGCACTCGTCTTCAGTGGATATATCGGGCCTATCACCGGATCGGTTCTAACCATAATCGGTAGACCTCAAACAGTGTAACGCGCACCCAACACAATCAACTAACAAAGACAAGGAGACGGAAAATGGCACAGAGAATTTTTTCTGGAGTCCCTTCGGAGGCAATCGCCGGATATGCCAAAGCGGTTATTGATGGAAGCACAATTTATGTTTCGGGGACCACTGGCCGCGATAAAACAACAGGCATATTTCCCACTGATGCAGCGCAACAGGCACGCAATGCGCTCGCCGAGATCGACGACGTTCTGAAGAAGGCGGGGCAAGCCTTACGCCGTCGCCAGCCGCGTTTACGTCACCGATCTTGAGGCCGCCGATGCTGTAACGCCAGTGCTTGGGAAGTGTTCAAAGACATTCGGCCGACCAGTACGTTCCTAATCTGCCAGATCCCTGCACGCGGTGCGAAAGTGGAGATCGAGATTATAGCTTCAGTGTCCGTCGTCGAATGATTTGAGACTATTTGTGTTTTTGAAGATTGGAGTTTCCGGCTCGGTTTGGGGTTTGATTTAAGCGGCTTTGGCCTG
>NZ_PYSY02000009.1 GCF_003049685.1 Brucella pituitosa
GAGTTCCCAAGACCCTTGTGAGCCATGCCTTTAACTCAACCTCTCGAATGATTGCGTCGGCCAGCTCCTCCGCGTTATCTAGTTCGACATAGTCTGGAATTCTCATGTTTGACAGCTTATCATCGATAAGCTTTAATGCGGTAGTTTATCACAGTTAAATTGCTAACGCAGTCAGGCACCGTGTATGAAATCTAACAATGCGCTCATCGTCATCCTCGGCACCGTCACCCTGGATGCTGTAGGCATAGGCTTGGTTATGCCGGTACTGCCGGGCCTCTTGCGGGATATCGTCCATTCCGACAGCATCGCCAGTCACTATGGCGTGCTGCTAGCGCTATATGCGTTGATGCAATTCTATGCGCACCTGTTCTCCGGAGCACTGTCCGACCGCTTTGGCTGCCGCCCAGTCCTGCTCGCTTCGCTACTTGGAGCCACTATCGACTACGCGCGATCATGGCGACCACACCCGTCCTGTGGATCCTTCTACGCCGGACGCATCGTGGCCGGCATCACCAGCGCCACAGGTGCGGTTGTTGGCGCTCTATATCGCCGACATCACCGATGGGAAGATCGGCTCGCCACCGGGCTCCGCGAGCTTGTTTCGGCGTGGGTATGGTGGCAGGCCCCGTGGCCGGGGACTGTTGGGCGCCATCTCCTTGATGCACCATTCCTTGCGGCGGCGGTGCTCAACGGCCTCAACCTACTACTGGCCTGCTTCCCTAATGCAGGAGTCGCATAAGGGAGAGCGTCGACCGATGCCCTTGAGAGCCTTCAACCCAGTCAGCTTCTTCCGGTGGGCGCATATGACTATCGTCGCCGCACTTATGACTGTCTTCTTTATCATGCAACCCGTAGGACAGGTGCCGGCAGCGCTCTGGGTCATTTTCGGCGAGGACCGCTTTCGCTGGAGCGCGACGATGATCGGCCTGTCGCTTCGCGGTATTCGGAATCTGCACGCCCTCGCTCAAGCCTTCGTCACTGGTCCGCCACCAAACGTTTCGGCGAGAAGCAGGCCATTATCGCCGGCATGGCGGCCGACGCGCCACTACGTCTTTGGCGTTCGCGACGCGAGGCTGGATGGCCTTCCCATTATGATTCTTCTCGCTTCCGGCGGTATCGATGCCCGCGCGTTGCAGGCCATGCTGTCCAGGCAGGTAGATGACGACCATCAGGGACAGCTTCAAGGATCGCTCGCGGCTCTTACCAGCCTAACTCGATCATTGGACCGCTGATCGTCACGGCGATTTATGCCGCCTCGGCGAGCACATGGAACGGGTTGGCATGGATTGATATTGTCGTGGATTCGACTACCCAAGAATTGCCAATCAATTTGCGGAGAACTGTGAACAAAAGTAAACCAAATCCAACCCTTGGCAGAACATATCCATCGCGTCCGCCATCTCCAGCAGCCGCACGGCGCATCTCAGGCAGCGTTGGGTCCCCGCCACGGGTGCGCATGATCGTGCTTCTGTCGTTGAGGACCCGCTAGGCTGGCGGGTTGCCTTACTGGTTAGCAGAATGAATCACCGATACGCGAGCGAACGTGAAGCGACTGTTGCTGCAAAACGTCTGCGACCTGAGCAACATGAATGGTCTTCGGTTTCCGTGTTTCGTAAAGTCTGGAAACGCGGAAGTCAGCGCCCTGCACCATTATGTTCCGGATCTGCATCGCAGGATGCTGCTGGCTACCCTGTGGAACACCTACATCTGTATTAACGAAGCGCTGGCATTGACCCTGAGTGATTTTTCTGGTCCCGCCGCATCCATACCGCCAGTTGTTTACCCTCACAACGTTCCAGTAACCGGGCATGTTCATCATCAGTAACCCGTATCGTGAGCATCCTCTCTCGTTTCATCGGTATCATTACCCCCATGAACAGAAATCCCCCTTACACGGAGGCATCAGTGACCAAACAGGAAAACCGCCCTTAACATGGCCCGCTTTATCAGAAGCCAGACATTAACGCTTCTGGAGAAACTCAACGAGCTGGACGCGGATGAACAGGCAGACATCTGTGAATCGTTTCACGACCACGCTGATGAGCTTTACCGCAGCTGCCCTGCGCGTTTCGGTGATGACGGTGAAAACCTCTGACACATGCAGCTCCCGGAGACGGTCACAGCTTGTCTGTAAGCGGATGCCGGAGCAGCACAAAGCGCGTCAGCGGTGTTGGCGGGTGTCGGGCGCAGCCATGACCCAGTCACGTAGCGATAGCGGAGTGTATAATAACTAACTACGCGGCATCAGAGCAGATTGTACTGAGAGCACCATATGCGGTGTGAAATACCGCACAGATGCGTAAGGAGAAAATACCGCATCAGGCGCTCTTCCGCTTCCTCGCTCACTGACTCGCTGCGCTCGGTCGTTCGGCTGCGGCGAGCGGTATCAGCTCACTCAAAGGCGGTAATACGGTTATCCACAGAATCAGGGGATAACGCAGGAAAGAACATGTGAGCAAAAGGCCAGCAAAAGGCCAGGAACCGTAAAAAGGCCGCGTTGCTGGCGTTTTTCCATAGGCTCCGGCCCCCTGACGAGCATCACAAAAATCGACGCTCAAGTCAGAGGTGGCGAAACCCGACAGGACTATAAAGATACCAGGCGTTTCCCCGGAAGCCCTCGTGCGCCTCCTGTTCCGACCCTGCCGCTTACCGGATACCTGTCCGCCTTTCTCCCCGGGAAGCGTGGCGCTTCATAGCTCACGCTGTAGGTATCTCAGTTCGGTGTAGGTCGTTCGCTCCAAGCTGGCTGTGTGCACGAACCCCCCGTTCAGCCCGACCGCTGCGCCTTATCCGGTAACTATCGTCTTGAGTCCAACCCGGTAAGACACGACTTATCGCCACCGGCAGCAGCCACTGGTAACAGGATTAGCAGAGCGAGGTATGTAGGCGGTGCTACAGAGTTCTTGAAGTGGTGGCCTAACTACGGCTACACTAGAAGGACAGTATTTGGTATCTGCGCTCTGCTGAAGCCAGTTACCTTCGGAAAAGAGTTGGTAGTTTTGATCCGGAAACAAACCACCGCTGGTAGCGGTGGTTTTTTTGTTTGCAAGCAGCAGATTACGCGCAGAAAAAAAGGATCTCAAGAAGATCCTTTGATCTTTTCTACGGGGTCTGACGCTCAGTGGAACGAAAACTCACGTTAAGGGATTTTGGTCATGAGATTATCAAAAAGGATCTTCACCTAGATCCTTTTAAATTAAAAATGAAGTTTTAAATCAATCTAAAGTATATATGAGTAAACTTGGTCTGACAGTTACCAATGCTTAATCAGTGAGGCACCTATCTCAGCGATCTGTCTATTTCGTTCATCCATAGTTGCCTGACTCCCCGTCGTAGATAACTACGATACGGGAGGGCTTACCATCTGGCCCCAGTGCTGCAATGATACCGCGAGATCCACGCTCACCGGCTCCAGATTTATCAGCAATAAACCAGCCAGCCGGAAGGGCTGAGCGCAGAAGTGGTCCTGCAACTTTATCCGCCTCCATCCAGTCTATTAATTGTTGCCGGGAAGCTAGAGTAAGTAGTTCGCCAGTTAATAGTTTGCGCAACGTTGTTGCCATTGCTGCAGTTGCCATGTTTTACGGCAGTGAGAGCAGAGATAGCGCTGATGTCCGGCGGTGCTTTTGCCGTTACGCACCACCCCGTCAGTAGCTGAACAGGAGGGACAGCTGATAGAAACAGAAGCCACTGGAGCACCTCAAAAACACCATCATACACTAAATCAGTAAGTTGGCAGCATCACCCACTTTTTTAAATCCCAGCTAGAATAGGCTGTATAGGCAGACAGTTGCAAGACAAGGAGCGTTTTATGTCTAACAGTCCATTTTTAAATTCTATACGCACGGATATGCGACAAAAAGGTTATGCGCTGAAAACTGAAAAAACTTACCTGCACTGGATTAAGCGTTTTATTCTGTTTCACAAAAAACGTCATCCTCAGACCATGGGCAGTGAAGAGGTCAGGCTGTTTTTATCCAGCTTAGCAAACAGCAGACATGTAGCCATAAACACGCAGAAAATCGCTTTAAATGCCCTAGCTTTTTTGTACAACAGGTTTTTACAACAGCCGTTGGGCGATATTGATTATTGTGGGCGGACAATAAAGTCTTAAACTGAACAAAATAGATCTAAACTATGACAATAAAGTCTTAAACTAGACAGAATAGTTGTAAACTGAAATCAGTCCAGTTATGCTGTGAAAAAGCATACTGGACTTTTGTTATGGCTAAAGCAAACTCTTCATTTTCTGAAGTGCAAATTGCCCGTCGTATTAAAGAGGGGCGTGGCCAAGGGCATGGTAAAGACTATATTCCATGGCTAACAGTACAAGAAGTTCCTTCTTCAGGTCGTTCCCACCGTATTTATTCTCATAAGACGGGACGAGTCCATCATTTGCTATCTGACTTAGAGCTTGCTGTTTTTCTCAGTCTTGAGTGGGAGAGCAGCGTGCTAGATATACGCGAGCAGTTCCCCTTATTACCTAGTGATACCAGGCAGATTGCAATAGATAGTGGTATTAAGCATCCTGTTATTCGTGGTGTAGATCAGGTTATGTCTACTGATTTTTTAGTGGACTGCAAAGATGGTCCTTTTGAGCAGTTTGCTATTCAAGTCAAACCTGCAGCAGCCTTACAAGACGAGCGTACCTTAGAAAAACTAGAACTAGAGCGTCGCTATTGGCAGCAAAAGCAAATTCCTTGGTTCATTTTTACTGATAAAGAAATAAATCCCGTTGTAAAAGAAAATATTGAATGGCTTTATTCAGTGAAAACAGAAGAAGTTTCTGCGGAGCTTTTAGCACAACTATCCCCATTGGCCCATATCCTGCAAGAAAAAGGAGATGAAAACATTATCAATGTCTGTAAGCAGGTTGATATTGCTTATGATTTGGAGTTAGGCAAAACATTGAGTGAGATACGAGTTTTAACCGCAAATGGTTTTATTAAGTTCAATATTTATAAGTCTTTCAGGGCAAATAAGTGTGCAGATCTCTGTATTAGCCAAGTAGTGAATATGGAGGAGTTGCGCTATGTGGCAAATTAATGAGGTTGTGCTATTTGATAATGATCCGTATCGCATTTTGGCTATAGAGGATGGCCAAGTTGTCTGGATGCAAATAAGCGCTGATAAAGGAGTTCCACAAGCTAGGGCTGAGTTGTTGCTAATGCAGTATTTAGATGAAGGCCGCTTAGTTAGAACTGATGACCCTTATGTACATCTTGATTTAGAAGAGCCGTCTGTAGATTCTGTCAGCTTCCAGAAGCGCGAGGAGGATTATCGAAAAATTCTTCCTATTATTAATAGTAAGGATCGTTTCGACCCTAAAGTCAGAAGCGAACTCGTTGAGCATGTGGTCCAAGAACATAAGGTTACTAAGGCTACAGTTTATAAGTTGTTACGCCGTTACTGGCAGCGTGGTCAAACGCCTAATGCATTAATTCCTGACTACAAAAACAGCGGTGCACTGTGGGAAAGACGTTCAGCGACAGGAACAGCAAAGATTGGCCGAGCCAGAGAATATGGTAAGGGTGAAGGAACCAAGGTAACGCCCGAGATTGAACGCCTTTTTAGGTTGACCATAGAAAAGCACCTGTTAAATCAAAAAGGTACAAAGACCACCGTTGCCTATAGACGATTTGTGGACTTGTTTGCTCAGTATTTTCCTCGCATTCCCCAAGAGGATTACCCAACACTACGTCAGTTTCGTTATTTTTATGATCGAGAATACCCTAAAGCTCAGCGCTTAAAGTCTAGAGTTAAAGCAGGGGTATATAAAAAAGACGTACGACCCTTAAGTAGTACAGCCACTTCAGGCGTTAGGCCCTGGGAGTCGTTATGAGATTGATGCCACGATTGCTGATATTTATTTAGTGGATCATCATGATCGCCAAAAAATCATAGGAAGACCAACGCTTTACATTGTGATTGATGTGTTTAGTCGGATGATCACGGGCTTTTATATCGGCTTTGAAAATCCGTCTTATGTGGTGGCGATGCAGGCTTTTGTAAATGCTTGCTCTGACAAAACGGCCATTTGTGCCCAGCATGATATTGAGATTAGTAGCTCAGACTGGCCGTGTGTAGGTTTGCCAGATGTGTTGCTAGCGGACCGTGGCGAATTAATGAGTCATCAGGTCGAAGCCTTAGTTTCTAGTTTTAATGTGCGAGTGGAAAGTGCTCCACCTAGACGTGGCGATGCTAAAGGCATAGTGGAAAGCACTTTTAGAACACTACAAGCCGAGTTTAAGTCCTTTGCACCTGGCATTGTAGAGGGCAGTCGGATCAAAAGCCATGGTGAAACAGACTATAGGTTAGATGCATCTCTGTCGGTATTTGAGTTCACACAAATTATTTTGCGTACGATCTTATTCAGAAATAACCATCTGGTGATGGATAAATACGATCGAGATGCTGATTTTCCTACAGATTTACCGTCTATTCCTGTCCAGCTATGGCAATGGGGTATGCAGCATCGTACAGGTAGTTTAAGGGCTGTGGAGCAAGAGCAGTTGCGAGTAGCGTTACTGCCTCGCCGAAAGGTCTCTATTTCTTCATTTGGCGTTAATTTGTGGGGTTTGTATTACTCGGGGTCAGAGATTCTGCGTGAGGGTTGGTTGCAGCGGAGCACTGATATAGCTAGACCTCAACATTTAGAAGCGGCTTATGACCCAGTGCTGGTTGATACGATTTATTTGTTTCCGCAAGTTGGCAGCCGTGTATTTTGGCGCTGTAATCTGACGGAACGTAGTCGGCAGTTTAAAGGTCTCTCATTTTGGGAGGTTTGGGATATACAAGCACAAGAAAAACACAATAAAGCCAATGCGAAGCAGGATGAGTTAACTAAACGCAGGGAGCTTGAGGCGTTTATTCAGCAAACCATTCAGAAAGCGAATAAGTTAACGCCCAGTACTACTGAGCCCAAATCAACACGCATTAAGCAGATTAAAACTAATAAAAAAGAAGCCGTGACCTCGGAGCGTAAAAAACGTGCGGAGCATTTGAAGCCAAGCTCTTCAGGTGATGAGGCTAAAGTTATTCCTTTCAACGCAGTGGAAGCGGATGATCAAGAAGATTACAGCCTACCCACATACGTGCCTGAATTATTTCAGGATCCACCAGAAAAGGATGAGTCATGAGTGCTACCCGGATTCAAGCAGTTTATCGTGATACGGGGGTAGAGGCTTATCGTGATAATCCTTTTATCGAGGCCTTACCACCATTACAAGAGTCAGTGAATAGTGCTGCATCACTGAAATCCTCTTTACAGCTTACTTCCTCTGACTTGCAAAAGTCCCGTGTTATCAGAGCTCATACCATTTGTCGTATTCCAGATGACTATTTTCAGCCATTAGGTACGCATTTGCTACTAAGTGAGCGTATTTCGGTCATGATTCGAGGTGGCTACGTAGGCAGAAATCCTAAAACAGGAGATTTACAAAAGCATTTACAAAATGGTTATGAGCGTGTTCAAACGGGAGAGTTGGAGACATTTCGCTTTGAGGAGGCACGATCTACGGCACAAAGCTTATTGTTAATTGGTTGTTCTGGTAGTGGGAAGACGACCTCTCTTCATCGTATTCTAGCCACGTATCCTCAGGTGATTTACCATCGTGAACTCAATGTAGAGCAGGTGGTGTATTTGAAAATAGACTGCTCGCATAATGGTTCGCTAAAAGAAATCTGCTTGAATTTTTTCAGAGCGTTGGATCGAGCCTTGGGCTCGAACTATGAGCGTCGTTATGGCTTAAAACGTCATGGTATAGAAACCATGTTGGCTTTGATGTCGCAAATAGCCAATGCACATGCTTTAGGGTTGTTGGTTATTGATGAAATTCAGCATTTAAGCCGCTCTCGTTCGGGTGGATCCAAGAGATGCTGAACTTTTGTGACGATGGTGAATATTATTGGCGTACCAGTGATGTTGATTGGTACCCCTAAAGCACGAGAGATTTTTGAGGCTGATTTGCGGTCTGCACGTAGAGGGGCAGGGTTTGGAGCTATATTCTGGGATCCTATACAACAAACGCAACGTGGAAAGCCCAATCAAGAGTGGATCGCTTTTACGGATAATCTTTGGCAATTACAGCTTTTACAACGCAAAGATGCGCTGTTATCGGATGAGGTCCGTGATGTGTGGTATGAGCTAAGCCAAGGAGTGATGGACATTGTAGTAAAACTTTTTGTACTCGCTCAGCTCCGTGCGCTAGCTTTAGGCAATGAGCGTATTACCGCTGGTTTATTGCGGCAAGTGTATCAAGATGAGTTAAAGCCTGTGCACCCCATGCTAGAGGCATTACGCTCGGGTATCCCAGAACGCATTGCTCGTTATTCTGATCTAGTCGTTCCCGAGATTGATAAACGGTTAATCCAACTTCAGCTAGATATCGCAGCGATACAAGAACAAACACCAGAAGAAAAAGCCCTTCAAGAGTTAGATACCGAAGATCAGCGTCATTTATATCTGATGCTGAAAGAGGATTACGATTCAAGCCTGTTAATTCCCACTATTAAAAAAGCGTTTAGCCAGAATCCAACGATGACAAGACAAAAGTTACTGCCTCTTGTTTTGCAGTGGTTGATGGAAGGCGAAACGGTAGTGTCAGAACTAGAAAAGCCCTCCAAGAGTAAAAAGGTTTCGGCTATAAAGGTAGTCAAGCCCAGCGACTGGGATAGCTTGCCTGATACGGATTTACGTTATATCTATTCACAACGCCAACCTGAAAAAACCATGCATGAACGGTTAAAAGGGAAAGGGGTAATAGTGGATATGGCGAGCTTATTTAAACAAGCAGGTTAGCCATGAGAAACTTTCCTGTTCCGTACTCGAATGAGCTGATTTATAGCACTATTGCACGGGCAGGCGTTTATCAAGGGATTGTTAGTCCTAAGCAGCTGTTGGATGAGGTGTATGGCAACCGCAAGGTGGTCGCTACCTTAGGTCTGCCCTCGCATTTAGGTGTGATAGCAAGACATCTACATCAAACAGGACGTTACGCTGTTCAGCAGCTTATTTATGAGCATACCTTATTCCCTTTATATGCTCCGTTTGTAGGCAAGGAGCGCCGAGACGAAGCTATTCGGTTAATGGAGTACCAAGCGCAAGGTGCGGTGCATTTAATGCTAGGAGTCGCTGCTTCTAGAGTTAAGAGCGATAACCGCTTTAGATACTGCCCTGATTGCGTTGCTCTTCAGCTAAATAGGTATGGGGAAGCCTTTTGGCAACGAGATTGGTATTTGCCCGCTTTGCCATATTGTCCAAAACACGGTGCTTTAGTCTTCTTTGATAGAGCTGTAGATGATCACCGACATCAATTTTGGGCTTTGGGTCATACTGAGCTGCTTTCAGACTACCCCAAAGACTCCCTATCTCAATTAACAGCACTAGCTGCTTATATAGCCCCTCTGTTAGATGCTCCACGAGCGCAAGAGCTTTCCCCAAGCCTTGAGCAGTGGACGCTGTTTTATCAGCGCTTAGCGCAGGATCTAGGGCTAACCAAAAGCAAGCACATTCGTCATGACTTGGTGGCGGAGAGAGTGAGGCAGACTTTTAGTGATGAGGCACTAGAGAAACTGGATTTAAAGTTGGCAGAGAACAAGGACACGTGTTGGCTGAAAAGTATATTCCGTAAGCATAGAAAAGCCTTTAGTTATTTACAGCATAGTATTGTGTGGCAAGCCTTATTGCCAAAACTAACGGTTATAGAAGCGCTACAGCAGGCAAGTGCTCTTACTGAGCACTCTATAACGACAAGACCTGTTAGCCAGTCTGTGCAACCTAACTCTGAAGATTTATCTGTTAAGCATAAAGACTGGCAGCAACTAGTGCATAAATACCAAGGAATTAAGGCGGCAAGACAGTCTTTAGAGGGTGGGGTGCTATACGCTTGGCTTTACCGACATGACAGGGATTGGCTAGTTCACTGGAATCAACAGCATCAACAAGAGCGTCTGGCACCCGCCCCTAGAGTTGATTGGAACCAAAGAGATCGAATTGCTGTACGACAACTATTAAGAATCATAAAGCGTCTAGATAGTAGCCTTGATCACCCAAGAGCGACATCGAGCTGGCTGTTAAAGCAAACTCCTAACGGAACCTCTCTTGCAAAAAATCTACAGAAACTGCCTTTGGTAGCGCTTTGCTTAAAGCGTTACTCAGAGAGTGTGGAAGATTATCAAATTAGACGGATTAGCCAAGCTTTTATTAAGCTTAAACAGGAAGATGTTGAGCTTAGGCGCTGGCGATTATTAAGAAGTGCAACGTTATCTAAAGAGCGGATAACTGAGGAAGCACAAAGATTCTTGGAAATGGTTTATGGGGAAGAGTGAGTGGTTAGGCTAGCTACATTTAATGACAATGTGCAGGTTGTACATATTGGTCATTTATTCCGTAACTCGGGTCATAAGGAGTGGCGTATTTTTGTTTGGTTTAATCCAATGCAAGAACGGAAATGGACTCGATTTACTCATTTGCCTTTATTAAGTCGAGCTAAGGTGGTTAACAGTACAACAAAGCAAATAAATAAGGCGGATCGTGTGATTGAGTTTGAAGCATCGGATCTTCAACGAGCCAAAATAATCGATTTTCCTAATCTCTCGTCCTTTGCTTCCGTACGCAACAAGGATGGAGCGCAGAGTTCATTTATTTACGAAGCTGAAACACCATATAGCAAGACTCGTTATCACATCCCACAGTTAGAGCTAGCTCGGTCATTATTTTTAATTAACTCCTATTTCTGTCGAAGCTGTTTGAGCAGTACCGCTTTACAGCAAGAGTTCGACGTTCAGTATGAGGTTGAGCGAGATCATTTAGAGATAAGGATCTTACCCAGTTCATCGTTTCCTAAAGGGGCGTTAGAGCAGTCGGCCGTAGTGCAGCTTTTGGTTTGGTTGTTTTCGGATCAAGATGTTATGGATTCGTATGAAAGTATTTTTAGGCACTATCAACAAAATAGAGAAATTAAGAACGGCGTTGAAAGCTGGTGCTTTAGCTTTGACCCTCCGCCCATGCAGGGTTGGAAATTACATGTAAAAGGACGTTCTTCTAACGAGGATAAGGATTATTTAGTTGAGGAAATAGTAGGTTTAGAAATCAACGCTATGCTTCCTAGCACAACAGCTATTAGCCATGCCTCTTTTCAGGAAAAGGAGGCAGGTGATGGTAGTACGCAGCACATAGCGGTTTCAACAGAGTCAGTTGTTGATGATGAGCATCTACAGTTGGACGATGAGGAAACAGCCAATATAGACACAGACACACGAGTCATAGAGGCTGAGCCGACATGGATAAGTTTTAGTAGACCTAGTCGAATTGAAAAATCTCGCAGGGCAAGAAAAAGTAGCCAAACTATTTTAGAAAAAGAAGAAGCAACAACAAGTGAAAATAGTAATTTGGTTAGTACTGATGAGCCACACTTAGGTGGTGTCCTAGCAGCGGCAGATGTGGGTGGGAAGCAGGATGCAACCAATTACAACTCTATTTTTGCTAATCGATTTGCTGCTTTTGATGAGCTACTTTCAATTCTAAAAACTAAATTTGCATGTCGGGTGCTTTTTGAAGAAACCTTGGTTTTGCCAAAAGTTGGGCGTAGCCGATTACATCTGTGTAAAGATGGCTCACCAAGAGTGATTAAAGCCGTTGGGGTGCAACGTAATGGCAGTGAATTTGTATTGCTAGAGGTGGATGCATCGGATGGGGTGAAAATGCTTTCTACCAAAGTGTTGAGTGGCGTTGATAGCGAAACATGGCGGAATGATTTTGAAAAGATACGGCGTGGAGTGGTGAAGAGCTCATTGAATTGGCCAAATAGTTTGTTTGATCAATTATATGGACAAGACGGGCATAGAGGGGTGAATCATCCAAAGGGGTTGGGGGAGCTGCAAGTATCGAGAGAGGATATGGAAGGGTGGGCTGAGAGAGTGGTTAGAGAGCAATTTACGCATTAAAGGAATGACTGAAAGAGCCTGTAAACCCTTTTGTGTAAGTGCTTTTGCCGGTCAGTTAAAGGTGGCCATTTAAACGGTCACCAAATTCGATCATAAAACGGTTCATGGCCGGCTTCCAGTTGCGGATCGGCATCGTCCATTTCTTGGTCGCCGCCTGGATAGCCAGGTACACCACCTTCATCGCTGATTCGTCCGTAGGGAACACCTTGAGTTCATATTAATGGAATTTTCTACAAATAGCCTCCGTGGTTTTGAGGGGGGATTACAGACGATCCATAGTAGTAATCCAATGAGTTCTTGAGCGCGGCGACATGTTTGGACGCCTTGGCAAAAATTAGAGCCTGCTTGAAGTGCAGGCGAGCACGTGCTTGGACGATTGATCCATTCGCGGTCAAAAACTCAATCTTGGATGACAGCGTGTCAGGAAATCCAATATCGAAGTCCCGCCCCGTGTCAAAGTAGGGCATTTCATGATCAAAGGACGAAGCTTCCCAGGCCACTTCCCTAATATTCCAGCCGCTAGAAACAAGATTTCGTACGACTTCATCAACTTTTTTGCTTTCCAACTTGTCACAAAGTGCATAGGCAAGAGCTTTGGCGGCAGACACGTGCGTTTCCTCTTAAACATAGGTCGAACGGATACCCGAGGCAAAGCGGAGCATTAGTCCCAAAGCATCTCCGGTAGATCCGGAGGCTCCATACTGAAGGCATGGCATCTTGGGCATTGATATTTGAAACTTCTCTCTAGATAGCAGGGATTTCTTGGCCTTGCCTCATGCTGATAGCTTGTAAATATCACACGATCCTTAGCCCCACAAAGTGAGCATACTCCGTAGCTTTCATTTATAGAAATCGTCGTTAGATTGTCGCAGCATGTGCACGTTCCGACTATTTGCTCAGGAAGCATCGCCATACCTTGGCCTAGGTAAAGAAGATCAGACTCGTAGCCACATCGGTGGCAACTGAGCTTGTACGCAATGCCCATCTGGTTGTCTCACCTGAATCGTAACGTCAGAGCTATTCATCCATCCATTCGGCATCAATGTATGCCACTAAGCCGACCAGCTGACCGTTTGGACTGAAGTATGTTGCCTGCACCCCACTTGACATCTCATCAATACCACCGCACTGCGCTAGGCGCCGGTCCCACTTGCCCACAGAAGCGTCAGGATCGGCTGAGTTCCCCAAGACCCTTGTGAGCCATGCCTCCTTTAACTCAACCTCTCGAATGATTGCGTCGGCCAGCTCCTCCGCGTTATCTAGTTCGACATAGTCTGGAATTCTCATGTTTGACAGCTTATCATCGATAAGCTTTAATGCGGTAGTTTATCACAGTTAAATTGCTAACGCAGTCAGGCACCGTGTATGAAATCTAACAATGCGCTCATCGTCATCCTCGGCACCGTCACCCTGGATGCTGTAGGCATAGGCTTGGTTATGCCGGTACTGCCGGGCCTCTTGCGGGATATCGTCCATTCCGACAGCATCGCCAGTCACTATGGCGTGCTGCTAGCGCTATATGCGTTGATGCAATTTCTATGCGCACCCGTTCTCGGAGCACTGTCCGACCGCTTTGGCCGCCGCCCAGTCCTGCTCGCTTCGCTACTTGGAGCCACTATCGACTACGCGATCATGGCGACCACACCCGTCCTGTGGATCCTCTACGCCGGACGCATCGTGGCCGGCATCACCGGCGCCACAGGTGCGGTTGCTGGCGCCTATATCGCCGACATCACCGATGGGGAAGATCGGGCTCGCCACTTCGGGCTCATGAGCGCTTGTTTCGGCGTGGGTATGGTGGCAGGCCCCGTGGCCGGGGGACTGTTGGGCGCCATCTCCTTGCATGCACCATTCCTTGCGGCGGCGGTGCTCAACGGCCTCAACCTACTACTGGGCTGCTTCCTAATGCAGGAGTCGCATAAGGGAGAGCGTCGACCGATGCCCTTGAGAGCCTTCAACCCAGTCAGCTCCTTCCGGTGGGCGCGGGGCATGACTATCGTCGCCGCACTTATGACTGTCTTCTTTATCATGCAACTCGTAGGACAGGTGCCGGCAGCGCTCTGGGTCATTTTCGGCGAGGACCGCTTTCGCTGGAGCGCGACGATGATCGGCCTGTCGCTTGCGGTATTCGGAATCTTGCACGCCCTCGCTCAAGCCTTCGTCACTGGTCCCGCCACCAAACGTTTCGGCGAGAAGCAGGCCATTATCGCCGGCATGGCGGCCGACGCGCTGGGCTACGTCTTGCTGGCGTTCGCGACGCGAGGCTGGATGGCCTTCCCCATTATGATTCTTCTCGCTTCCGGCGGCATCGGGATGCCCGCGTTGCAGGCCATGCTGTCCAGGCAGGTAGATGACGACCATCAGGGACAGCTTCAAGGATCGCTCGCGGCTCTTACCAGCCTAACTTCGATCATTGGACCGCTGATCGTCACGGCGATTTATGCCGCCTCGGCGAGCACATGGAACGGGTTGGCATGGATTGTAGGCGCCGCCCTATACCTTGTCTGCCTCCCCGCGTTGCGTCGCGGTGCATGGAGCCGGGCCACCTCGACCTGAATGGAAGCCGGCGGCACCTCGCTAACGGATTCACCACTCCAAGAATTGGAGCCAATCAATTCTTGCGGAGAACTGTGAATGCGCAAACCAACCCTTGGCAGAACATATCCATCGCGTCCGCCATCTCCAGCAGCCGCACGCGGCGCATCTCGGGCAGCGTTGGGTCCTGGCCACGGGTGCGCATGATCGTGCTCCTGTCGTTGAGGACCCGGCTAGGCTGGCGGGGTTGCCTTACTGGTTAGCAGAATGAATCACCGATACGCGAGCGAACGTGAAGCGACTGCTGCTGCAAAACGTCTGCGACCTGAGCAACAACATGAATGGTCTTCGGTTTCCGTGTTTCGTAAAGTCTGGAAACGCGGAAGTCAGCGCCCTGCACCATTATGTTCCGGATCTGCATCGCAGGATGCTGCTGGCTACCCTGTGGAACACCTACATCTGTATTAACGAAGCGCTGGCATTGACCCTGAGTGATTTTTCTCTGGTCCCGCCGCATCCATACCGCCAGTTGTTTACCCTCACAACGTTCCAGTAACCGGGCATGTTCATCATCAGTAACCCGTATCGTGAGCATCCTCTCTCGTTTCATCGGTATCATTACCCCCATGAACAGAAATCCCCCTTACACGGAGGCATCAGTGACCAAACAGGAAAAAACCGCCCTTAACATGGCCCGCTTTATCAGAAGCCAGACATTAACGCTTCTGGAGAAACTCAACGAGCTGGACGCGGATGAACAGGCAGACATCTGTGAATCGCTTCACGACCACGCTGATGAGCTTTACCGCAGCTGCCTCGCGCGTTTCGGTGATGACGGTGAAAACCTCTGACACATGCAGCTCCCGGAGACGGTCACAGCTTGTCTGTAAGCGGATGCCGGGAGCAGACAAGCCCGTCAGGGCGCGTCAGCGGGTGTTGGCGGGTGTCGGGGCGCAGCCATGACCCAGTCACGTAGCGATAGCGGAGTGTATACTGGCTTAACTATGCGGCATCAGAGCAGATTGTACTGAGAGTGCACCATATGCGGTGTGAAATACCGCACAGATGCGTAAGGAGAAAATACCGCATCAGGCGCTCTTCCGCTTCCTCGCTCACTGACTCGCTGCGCTCGGTCGTTCGGCTGCGGCGAGCGGTATCAGCTCACTCAAAGGCGGTAATACGGTTATCCACAGAATCAGGGGATAACGCAGGAAAGAACATGTGAGCAAAAGGCCAGCAAAAGGCCAGGAACCGTAAAAAGGCCGCGTTGCTGGCGTTTTTCCATAGGCTCCGCCCCCCTGACGAGCATCACAAAAATCGACGCTCAAGTCAGAGGTGGCGAAACCCGACAGGACTATAAAGATACCAGGCGTTTCCCCCTGGAAGCTCCCTCGTGCGCTCTCCTGTTCCGACCCTGCCGCTTACCGGATACCTGTCCGCCTTTCTCCCTTCGGGAAGCGTGGCGCTTTCTCATAGCTCACGCTGTAGGTATCTCAGTTCGGTGTAGGTCGTTCGCTCCAAGCTGGGCTGTGTGCACGAACCCCCCGTTCAGCCCGACCGCTGCGCCTTATCCGGTAACTATCGTCTTGAGTCCAACCCGGTAAGACACGACTTATCGCCACTGGCAGCAGCCACTGGTAACAGGATTAGCAGAGCGAGGTATGTAGGCGGTGCTACAGAGTTCTTGAAGTGGTGGCCTAACTACGGCTACACTAGAAGGACAGTATTTGGTATCTGCGCTCTGCTGAAGCCAGTTACCTTCGGAAAAAGAGTTGGTAGCTCTTGATCCGGCAAACAAACCACCGCTGGTAGCGGTGGTTTTTTTGTTTGCAAGCAGCAGATTACGCGCAGAAAAAAAGGATCTCAAGAAGATCCTTTGATCTTTTCTACGGGGTCTGACGCTCAGTGGAACGAAAACTCACGTTAAGGGATTTTGGTCATGAGATTATCAAAAAGGATCTTCACCTAGATCCTTTTAAATTAAAAATGAAGTTTTAAATCAATCTAAAGTATATATGAGTAAACTTGGTCTGACAGTTACCAATGCTTAATCAGTGAGGCACCTATCTCAGCGATCTGTCTATTTCGTTCATCCATAGTTGCCTGACTCCCCGTCGTGTAGATAACTACGATACGGGAGGGCTTACCATCTGGCCCCAGTGCTGCAATGATACCGCGAGACCCACGCTCACCGGCTCCAGATTTATCAGCAATAAACCAGCCAGCCGGAAGGGCCGAGCGCAGAAGTGGTCCTGCAACTTTATCCGCCTCCATCCAGTCTATTAATTGTTGCCGGGAAGCTAGAGTAAGTAGTTCGCCAGTTAATAGTTTGCGCAACGTTGTTGCCATTGCTGCAGTTGCCATGTTTTACGGCAGTGAGAGCAGAGATAGCGCTGATGTCCGGCGGTGCTTTTGCCGTTACGCACCACCCCGTCAGTAGCTGAACAGGAGGGACAGCTGATAGAAACAGAAGCCACTGGAGCACCTCAAAAACACCATCATACACTAAATCAGTAAGTTGGCAGCATCACCCACTTTTTTAAATCCCAGCTAGAATAGGCTGTATAGGCAGACAGTTGCAAGACAAGGAGCGTTTTATGTCTAACAGTCCATTTTTAAATTCTATACGCACGGATATGCGACAAAAAGGTTATGCGCTGAAAACTGAAAAAACTTACCTGCACTGGATTAAGCGTTTTATTCTGTTTCACAAAAAACGTCATCCTCAGACCATGGGCAGTGAAGAGGTCAGGCTGTTTTTATCCAGCTTAGCAAACAGCAGACATGTAGCCATAAACACGCAGAAAATCGCTTTAAATGCCCTAGCTTTTTGTACAACAGGTTTTACAACAGCCGTTGGGCGATATTGATATTGTGGGCGGACAATAAAGTCTTAAACTGAACAAAATAGATCTAAACTATGACAATAAAGTCTTAAACTAGACAGAATAGTTGTAAACTGAAATCAGTCCAGTTATGCTGTGAAAAAGCATACTGGACTTTTGTTATGGCTAAAGCAAACTCTTCATTTTCTGAAGTGCAAATTGCCCGTCGTATTAAAGAGGGGCGTGGCCAAGGGCATGGTAAAGACTATATTCCATGGCTAACAGTACAAGAAGTTCCTTCTTCAGGTCGTTCCCACCGTATTTATTCTCATAAGACGGGACGAGTCCATCATTTGCTATCTGACTTAGAGCTTGCTGTTTTTCTCAGTCTTGAGTGGGAGAGCAGCGTGCTAGATATACGCGAGCAGTTCCCCTTATTACCTAGTGATACCAGGCAGATTGCAATAGATAGTGGTATTAAGCATCCTGTTATTCGTGGTGTAGATCAGGTTATGTCTACTGATTTTTTAGTGGACTGCAAAGATGGTCCTTTTGAGCAGTTTGCTATTCAAGTCAAACCTGCAGCAGCCTTACAAGACGAGCGTACCTTAGAAAAACTAGAACTAGAGCGTCGCTATTGGCAGCAAAAGCAAATTCCTTGGTTCATTTTTACTGATAAAGAAATAAATCCCGTAGTAAAAGAAAATATTGAATGGCTTTATTCAGTGAAAACAGAAGAAGTTTCTGCGGAGCTTTTAGCACAACTATCCCCATTGGCCCATATCCTGCAAGAAAAAGGAGATGAAAACATTATCAATGTCTGTAAGCAGGTTGATATTGCTTATGATTTGGAGTTAGGCAAAACATTGAGTGAGATACGAGCCTTAACCGCAAATGGTTTTATTAAGTTCAATATTTATAAGTCTTTCAGGGCAAATAAGTGTGCAGATCTCTGTATTAGCCAAGTAGTGAATATGGAGGAGTTGCGCTATGTGGCAAATTAATGAGGTTGTGCTATTTGATAATGATCCGTATCGCATTTTGGCTATAGAGGATGGCCAAGTTGTCTGGATGCAAATAAGCGCTGATAAAGGAGTTCCACAAGCTAGGGCTGAGTTGTTGCTAATGCAGTATTTAGATGAAGGCCGCTTAGTTAGAACTGATGACCCTTATGTACATCTTGATTTAGAAGAGCCGTCTGTAGATTCTGTCAGCTTCCAGAAGCGCGAGGAGGATTATCGAAAAATTCTTCCTATTATTAATAGTAAGGATCGTTTCGACCCTAAAGTCAGAAGCGAACTCGTTGAGCATGTGGTCCAAGAACATAAGGTTACTAAGGCTACAGTTTATAAGTTGTTACGCCGTTACTGGCAGCGTGGTCAAACGCCTAATGCATTAATTCCTGACTACAAAAACAGCGGTGCACCAGGGGAAAGACGTTCAGCGACAGGAACAGCAAAGATTGGCCGAGCCAGAGAATATGGTAAGGGTGAAGGAACCAAGGTAACGCCCGAGATTGAACGCCTTTTTAGGTTGACCATAGAAAAGCACCTGTTAAATCAAAAAGGTACAAAGACCACCGTTGCCTATAGACGATTTGTGGACTTGTTTGCTCAGTATTTTCCTCGCATTCCCCAAGAGGATTACCCAACACTACGTCAGTTTCGTTATTTTTATGATCGAGAATACCCTAAAGCTCAGCGCTTAAAGTCTAGAGTTAAAGCAGGGGTATATAAAAAAGACGTACGACCCTTAAGTAGTACAGCCACTTCTCAGGCGTTAGGCCCTGGGAGTCGTTATGAGATTGATGCCACGATTGCTGATATTTATTTAGTGGATCATCATGATCGCCAAAAAATCATAGGAAGACCAACGCTTTACATTGTGATTGATGTGTTTAGTCGGATGATCACGGGCTTTTATATCGGCTTTGAAAATCCGTCTTATGTGGTGGCGATGCAGGCTTTTGTAAATGCTTGCTCTGACAAAACGGCCATTTGTGCCCAGCATGATATTGAGATTAGTAGCTCAGACTGGCCGTGTGTAGGTTTGCCAGATGTGTTGCTAGCGGACCGTGGCGAATTAATGAGTCATCAGGTCGAAGCCTTAGTTTCTAGTTTTAATGTGCGAGTGGAAAGTGCTCCACCTAGACGTGGCGATGCTAAAGGCATAGTGGAAAGCACTTTTAGAACACTACAAGCCGAGTTTAAGTCCTTTGCACCTGGCATTGTAGAGGGCAGTCGGATCAAAAGCCATGGTGAAACAGACTATAGGTTAGATGCATCTCTGTCGGTATTTGAGTTCACACAAATTATTTTGCGTACGATCTTATTCAGAAATAACCATCTGGTGATGGATAAATACGATCGAGATGCTGATTTTCCTACAGATTTACCGTCTATTCCTGTCCAGCTATGGCAATGGGGTATGCAGCATCGTACAGGTAGTTTAAGGGCTGTGGAGCAAGAGCAGTTGCGAGTAGCGTTACTGCCTCGCCGAAAGGTCTCTATTTCTTCATTTGGCGTTAATTTGTGGGTTTGTATTACTCGGGGTCAGAGATTCTGCGTGAGGGTTGGTTGCAGCGGAGCACTGATATAGCTAGACCTCAACATTTAGAAGCGGCTTATGACCCAGTGCTGGTTGATACGATTTATTTGTTTCCGCAAGTTGGCAGCCGTGTATTTTGGCGCTGTAATCTGACGGAACGTAGTCGGCAGTTTAAAGGTCTCATTTTGGGAGGTTTGGGATATACAAGCACAAGAAAAACACAATAAAGCCAATGCGAAGCAGGATGAGTTAACTAAACGCAGGGAGCTTGAGGCGTTTATTCAGCAAACCATTCAGAAAGCGAATAAGTTAACGCCCAGTACTACTGGAGCCCAAATCAACACGCATTAAGCAGATTAAAACTAATAAAAAGAAGCCGTGACCTCGGGCGTAAAAACGTGCGGAGCATTTGAAGCCAAGCTCTTCAGGTGATGAGGCTAAAGTTATTCCTTTCAACGCAGTGGAAGCGGATGATCAAGAAGATTACAGCCTACCCACATACGTGCCTGAATTATTTCAGGATCCACCAAAAAAGGATGAGTCATGAGTGCTACGGATTCAAGCAGTTTATCGTGATACGGGGGTAGAGGCTTATCGTGATAATCCTTTTATCGAGGCCTTACCACCATTACAAGAGTCAGTGAATAGTGCTGCATCACTGAAATCCTCTTTACAGCTTACTTCCTCTGACTTGCAAAAGTCCCGTGTTATCAGAGCTCATACCATTTGTCGTATTCCAGATGACTATTTTCAGCCATTAGGTACGCATTTGCTACTAAGTGAGCGTATTTCGGTCATGATTCGAGGTGGCTACGTAGGCAGAAATCCTAAAACAGGAGATTTACAAAAGCATTTACAAAATGGTTATGAGCGTGTTCAAACGGGAGAGTTGGAGACATTTCGCTTTGAGGAGGCACGATCTCACGGCACAAAGCTTATTGTTAATTGGTTGTTCTGGTAGTGGGAAGACGACCTCTCTTCATCGTATTCTAGCCACGTATCCTCGGTGATTTACCATCGTGAACTCAATGTAGAGAGCAGGTGTATTTGAAAATAGACTGCTCGCATAATGGTTCGCTAAAGAAATCTGCTTGAATTTTTTCAGAGCGTTGGATCGAGCCTTGGGCTCGAACTATGAGCGTCGTTATGGCTTAAAACGTCATGGTATAGAAACCATGTTGGCTTTGATGTCGCAAATAGCCAATGCACATGCTTTAGGGTTGTTGGTTATTGATGAAATTCAGCATTTAAGCCGCTCTCGTTCGGGTGGATCTCAAGAGATGCTGAACTTTTTTGTGACGATGGTGAATATTATTGGCGTACCAGTGATGTTGATTGGTACCCCTAAAGCACGAGAGATTTTTGAGGCTGATTTGCGGTCTGCACGTAGAGGGGCAGGGTTTGGAGCTATATTCTGGGATCCTATACAACAAACGCAACGTGGAAAGCCCAATCAAGAGTGGATCGCTTTTACGGATAATCTTTGGCAATTACAGCTTTTACAACGCAAAGATGCGCTGTTATCGGATGAGGTCCGTGATGTGTGGTATGAGCTAAGCCAAGGAGTGATGGACATTGTAGTAAAACTTTTTGTACTCGCTCAGCTCCGTGCGCTAGCTTTAGGCAATGAGCGTATTACCGCTGGTTTATTGCGGCAAGTGTATCAAGATGAGTTAAAGCCTGTGCACCCCATGCTAGAGGCATTACGCTCGGGTATCCCAGAACGCATTGCTCGTTATTCTGATCTAGTCGTTCCCGAGATTGATAAACGGTTAATCCAACTTCAGCTAGATATCGCAGCGATACAAGAACAAACACCAGAAGAAAAAGCCCTTCAAGAGTTAGATACCGAAGATCAGCGTCATTTATATCTGATGCTGAAAGAGGATTACGATTCAAGCCTGTTAATTCCCACTATTAAAAAGCGTTTAGCCAGAATCAACGATGACAAGACAAAGTTACTGCCTCTTGTTTGCGGTGGTTGATGGAAGGCGAAACAGTATCCAGAACTAGAAAGCCCTCCAAGAGTAAAAGGTTTCGGCTATAAAGGTAGTCAAGCCCAGCGACTGGGATAGCTTGCCTGATACGGATTTACGTTATATCTATTCACAACGCCAACCTGAAAAAACCATGCATGAACGGTTAAAAGGGAAAGGGGTAATAGTGGATATGGCGAGCTTATTTAAACAAGCAGGTTAGCCATGAGAAACTTTCCTGTTCCGTACTCGAATGAGCTGATTTATAGCACTATTGCACGGGCAGGCGTTTATCAAGGGATTGTTAGTCCTAAGCAGCTGTTGGATGAGGTGTATGGCAACCACCAAAGTTGGTCGCTACCTTAGGTCTGCCCTCGCATTTAGGTGTGATAGCAAGACATCTACATCAAACAGGACGTTACGCTGTTCAGCAGCTTATTTATGAGCATACCTTATTCCCTTTATATGCTCCGTTTGAGCAAGGAGCGCCGAGACGAAGCTATTCGGTTAATGGAGTACCAAGCGCAAGGTGCGGTGCATTTAATGCTAGGAGTCGCTGCTTCTAGAGTTAAGAGCGATAA
>NZ_PYSY02000010.1 GCF_003049685.1 Brucella pituitosa
GCTCAACACAATACCAAGAGAAGGCGATCGCCGCGTCACGCAGCGTCTGTGACCAGGTCGACATGCGCTCAAACCCAATACGGTAAGCAAGCCCGATCAGCAACGGAATGTTCAACAGGCAAAGCAACAGCAACCGCATCGGGTTGGCGTAAAGACCAAGCTCCCACATTTCCATCGTCATCAGCATCGGCAGCGCAAATAACAGTGCACCCCCTAAGCCGCGCGCAAGGCCTGTAAAAAAGTCAGGGTGGATATTGGCAGAAGGAATTGTTGACGTGGAACGCACAATTAATACCTCATCATCGCGACCAGACAGATCTGAAACTTCCACGCCTGCAACATGTTCCCAGTTGTTCCCTTCGCATGCCGCCCATCAGAATTCTTGGGCTCTGTGGAAGTTTTTGGAACTTAACCTCTGGGCGGGAGTTCGGTATGAACATTACATCAGTGGAGAAAACCATGAAAATCAGCGTTTTAGCGCTTGCTGGCGCTTTCCTTGTCGCGCCGTCTTTTGCCTTTGCACGGGATAGTGGTGCCACTTCACCGGAAACCCGGCAGTCTCGACCCCGGATAGCAAAATCCAGATGCACCGGTGAAGGGCGCCAATAGCTTCACCGAAGATCAGGCCAAGAGCCGCATTGAAGAAGCAGGTTACAAGGATGTCACCGCTTTGAAACTGCGGGACGATGGTATCTGGGAAGCCTCGGCGATGAAGGGCACTGAAAGATGGAAGTGCAGCGATTACCAGGGTAACGTCACCAAGAAGGCGATGTAACCCACCCCCTCATAATAACACCTTCATGAACCAGGAGAAGAATATGCGAACTGTTACTGGACTTTTGATAGCTATTCCGCAGCGCAGGATGCGGTTGCACGCCTGGAAAGCGCGGGCTTCCCTTCAGACGATATCTCGATCGTCTCCACCACGATGACAGAGAAGCAATGCCGGCTCCGGAGCGGGTGTGGGCGCTGGCATCGGTGCTGCTGTGGGCGGTGCGGGCGGACTTCTCGCCGGTTTAGGCATCATGGCTATTCCTGGCGTCGGACCCGTGGTTGCTGCCGGTTGGCTCGCAGCGACCCTGACCGGTGCAGTTGGCGGCGCCGTGGTTGGCGGTGTGGCGGGTGGACTGATTGGTGCCCTCACTGAAAGCGGTGTGTCGGAAGAGGATGCGCATGTTTATGCTGAAAGTGTGCGTCGTGGTGGCTCGCTTGTGACTGCGCGTGTCGCCGACGAGCGCTATGCGGAAGCAGACGCCATCCTGGCCGGGACCAACAGAGTGGATGTCGCGACGCGTCGCAAGCTTTATACCGAGGAAGGCTGGCAGCGTTTTGACGCCGATGCTGATCCGCCCGAGGAAGTCGAGCGCGAACGCAGTCGTTACCTGTAAATGAAAGCGGGCGAAAGCCCGCTTGCTATGGAAGAAACGAATTGAATTTCCATTTCTTCCTCATTCGCAAAGGAAAATGTCTGATAATCCGACACTCCAGGATCCACGTAGCCTTTATCCGGCCCCACCGTTTCCCCAGCAACGCCAGGCAAGACCCGGCATTGCTGAAAGATGCAGCCGAACCCGATCACGGTGAACAATCCTATCAGGGTCACAATCGATTGGAGGGACGGCGCGCACTGATCACCGGCGGCGATTCAGGCATCGGGCGAGCTGCAGCGATCGCTTTTGCCCGCGAAGGAGCCGATGTGGCAATTTCCTACTTGCCGGAGGAAGAGAGGATGCGCAGTCGCTCATCGCTTTGATCCGCGCCGAAGGCCGCAAAGCGGTTGCCCTGCCAGTGACATCAGTGACGAAGTCTGGTGCCGCGAAATGGTCGCACAGGCAGCGCATCAACTCGACGGGCTCGACATACTGGTTATCAACGCCGGCCGGCAGCAGTTCCGTGAAGAGATATCCGAGTTGACCAGCGCGGATTTCGACAAAACCATGAAGACCAATCTTTACGCTCTGCATTGGATCGCTCAAACGGCAGAACCATTGCTGCCGGCTGGTGCAGCGGTAATAACTACCGCCTCCATACAGGCATACCAGCCTTCGGAAATCCTGCTTGATTATGCCACGACCAAGGCCGGTATCGTTGCCTATACCAAAGCCCTGGCCAAACAATTCATCAAAAAGGGCATTCGTGTGAATGCGGTGGCTCCCGGACCCGTCTGGACAGTGCTGCAGCCTTCTGGCGGGCAACCCGATGAGAAGGTCGTTCATTTTGGTGAGAACAGCGATTTCGGTCGACCGGGTCAACCCGTCGAACTGGCCCCCATCTATGTATTGCTTGCTTCCAATGAAGCAAGTTTCATCAATGGAGAAGTCTATGGTGCCACAGGCGGCAAGGGCATCGGCTAGATTCTGCCTTCCGGGTTTTCAGATGACTATCCACTATCACAACAAGGGTGCCGGTCGGCACCTTTTTCCAGTATGTCCAACCAGTCAACGGCATGGCGGGAACCAATAGTTATACCCGCCGTTGCCGTCCGTCATGACTTTGCAAACGGAAAGCGAAGTTCTGCAAAATGGATATCGTCGCTCATCGATATCGATTATTATCGTCGGCAATCTGATCACCGCTCTGTTTGTCGCGAAACAGCAATGGGCCTCAGGACCGTTTTCAAGGCCCAGGCGGTCGGTGATTAAAAGGATGGGTCGATCTTCCCTCTATGATCAATTGCAACAAAGGCTCAAGATAGCGCTGCACATGGGTTTGTCCGGTCTTCAAGGTAAGACGCCCACCACTGCCCCAGCGCCGTCGGAACTTGAGACCCCACGAATACGCCGGGGATCGACACAACGCCACCCGGACGACAAGCGAGAATTGCCTGGTTAAGGGCATAGGGCCGCTCACTGGCAGTAAGGCTTGATTGCGGGGTTTCGATCACCCGCCCGCTCCATGACTTTCCATGCCCTGCTTCGATCACCGCATCCGGTCCTGACCGTTGGTCAGATCGATAATCTGCTGCTGAAGCTCCTCATCTGTGTAATCCAACACGTCTGCTCCTGCCTGCCGAGCCAAAGCGAGACGTTCTGGAATGGTATCAATCGCTATGACTTTCTCCGCACCCAATAAAAAGGCCGACTTGATTGCAAAAAGGCCGACTGGACCACAACCAAAAACCACCACGCTCTGTCCGGGCCGAATGTCGCAACTCTCCGCCGCCATATAACCGGTTGGAAAAATATCTGACAAAAAGAGGACCTGGTCATCGCTGAGCCCGTCCGGTATCACGACCGATCCGACATCGGCGAAAGGCACCCTGAGATACTGCGCCTGCCCACCTGGGAAACGTCCGTAAAGCTCGGAATAACCAAAGAGACCCGCCGTTGGATAACCGATCTGCTCAGCCTGCAAGGCAGCTTTTGGATTCGAGCGCTCACAGAGCGAAAAAAGACCACGGCTGCACATTCGGCACCCACCGCACGAAATCGTAAAAGGCACAACAATGCGGTCGCCCACCTTCAACTTGCGGCTTCCTTTGCCGACCTCCACCACCTCGCCCATGGTCTCATGGCCCATAATATCGCCGGCATGCATCCCTGGCACAAAGCCACCATAAAGATGCAGATCAGAGCCGCAGATGGCACAGCTTGTCACCTTGATGATCGCATCGCGCTCATCCTGGATGATTGGATCGTCTACTTCCTCACAACGTATGTCGCCAGTACCGTGCCACGTTAACGCCTTCATTGTCTTCTCCCTGTTTGCAACTGCGAGCATGCCCGCCCACGAGATGGCTGACTGGACGCCCGGGTTTCCGTTCCCATTGTTCTCATTTTCATCCCCCGAACTCGTCCGCGCGGGAACTGTTCCATTTGCACAGGCTTTTGGTTGGGTGGTTTCGCAAAGCAAAGGGAACAAGTCCTTTTCAGCCGGGTTCGGCCATCAAGGCATCACGCCAAAGGGTGTCCCATGCGATATCGAGATATCAATCCACCCAATGAGTGGGGCGAAGCACCAGATCAACGCATTGCCGTCACACCCTCGACCGAAATGTACCTATTTGCCCTGCTTCCCCAGAAAGGGCCGAAGCACAGGATCGAGCCCGATTTCAGGCGGGCGGCTGGTCGCGGCCGCCTCTCCCGCCGATGCGAGACTGGTCGCCGCCGAAACAGAGTTCATGCAGGAAACAGATCAGCAGCCAATGCCCGGCTTAAGCCATAGTTCAGCGTTTCGCGACGAAAAGCTCTACCGTGTCGAGCAAATCGACCAACGCCCCGTCGAAGCGGCTCGCGGTCTGATCGCAACCGAGTTTGATGAGCAATGCCAGTCATTTCTCTCGCTGCCCAACCCGCGTCGTTAGCTGCGAAAAAACCTAAACGCGGTTGCGATTATTCACGCTGCCGCGGATTTAGGAGCGCGGAACTATCATTGCTTCGCAATGTGTTTGGTGGCTTTGACGACCAAGCCAGCCCTATGAGTGCGCACCCATCCATCAACTCGTATAGTCATCGTTGCGCAAACAAGGGTTGGATTGCGCAATGCATAAGCCGCTCCCGTTAAGGAGGGTTCAATATGGGGCTGCGTGGTGACGGCACCAAATTTGCGCCTCCCGCTATCGTCAACGCGCGGGCGGAAGGCGCTTTGCATCCCAGTTTGACCGCAGTTTCCCTCGCCCAGACGCGCAATTTTGCGCAGGACGCGTAAAATTCTGGATCGCCTTCTCGTCTTCAAGCAAAATCAGCCCTTCATCCATATCTGGATCAATTCCGGCACGTTGCAGCAGCGGCAGGGCACCATGCGTGAAAGCGATGTATTTGCAATGCGCAAAGGCATCCGACACGAAATCCCGCGCTGTCGCTTCACCGCATAAGCGCTCTGCAGCCTGTTCCGATAGCACGAGTGCGACTGCGTCAAACAGAACCGATGGACCTCCATCGACCATATAATCCGCAGCAATCAAGCTGCCATCCTCTGCCTCGACACCACCCACCTGCGGGGCAACGACCTCGACCATGGCATCGCCGCCTGCAAACCGATCTCTAAGCGTGTTGAAGATTCGGCATCACGCGCCCACCAGAACGCCGAGTTTCCGTCCCGCGAAGCTCTCGGGGCCATTTTTGATAATACTGAGCGCTGGCGAGGGCTCCAGATCCTGTCGCGGCGTAAGCGCGGGGTCCGCAGCAGCGGGCAGCGCCTGAATACCAAGCTTATCAGCGACGTTGGTTGCCAGACCCTCATCAATGTTAAGCAGGTGTGAAACCATCCTCTCCCGGATCTTCACATTCTCGCATCGACTTAATTCAAACGTCAGCGCGGCGGCGATATGATGCTGTTCCACTGCTGTCTGACTGATAAAAAACTGTCGTGCCTGACTGTAGTGATCCGCGAAGCTTTCCGGACGCAGTCGAAGCTTTTCCCCGCGCACCTCTGCGGGCTGGGTCGCAAACCCCGTCTGCGGATCTTCACGCGGCTCTTCCTGCCATGAATTGGGCTGATAATTCACCCGCCCACGGGATTTCGCATCGCCATGTGCCCATCCTGCTGAAAATGATGAAACGGACATTTGGGGCGTTGATCGGCAGATGTGAAATTGGTGCTGCCAAGTCGTTTAAGTTGCGTATCGAGATAGGAGAAGTTGCGCCCCTGAAGCAGGGGATCGTCTGAAAAATCGATACCCGGGGGCACGTTTTGCGTCATGAAGGCAACCTGTTCCGTCTCGGCAAAGAAGTTATCCGGCATGCGATTCAGCACCAATCGGCCGACCGGTATCGGGCGAGAATCTCTTCAGGAATAATCTTGGTGGGATCCAGCACATCAAAATCAAAACTGTCGGCAAATTCTGGTCGAAGACCTGCAGATTGAGTTCCCATTCCGGGAAATCCCCGGCCTGTATGGCGTTCCAAAGATCGCGGCGATGAAAGTCGGATCCGCCCCATTGATCTTGACGGCCTCGTTCCACAGCACCGATTGCAATCCGAGCTTTGGCTTCCAGATGAATTTCACGAATGTGGATTCGCCCCTGGCATTGACCAAACGGAAGGTGTGGACCCAAATCCTTCCATGAAACGGAAAGAGCGCGGTATGGCGCGGTCAGACATCACCACATGATCATATGCATGGATTCCGGCGTAAGGCTGATGAAATCCCAGAAATTGTCATGCGCTGATTGCGCTTGCGGAAACCGCGATCCGGCTCCGGCTTCACCGCGTGAATGATGTCCGGGAATTTGATCGCGTCCTGAATGAAGAAGACCGGTATATTGTTGCCGACAAGATCCCAGTTTCCTTCCTGGGTGTAGAATTTGACCGCGAAACCGCGCACGTCCCGCGCCAGATCAAACGATCCTTTTGAGCCCGCCACCGTGGAAAAGCGGACAAAAACCGGCGTTTTCTCGCCAGCACGCTGAAAAAGATCTGCCCGTGTATAGGCAGCCAGCGACGCATAATTCTCGAAATAGCCATGCGCGCCATATCCCCGTGCATGAACCACGCGTTCGGGAATGCGCTCATGATCGAAATGAAAAATTTTCTCCCGAAAATGAAAATCCTCCATGAGAGCCGGGCCGCGCGACCCGATCTTGAGACTGTTCTGATCGTCGGCTATCGGTACGCCCTGGGCGGTGGTCAGCCGCGTCTTGCCCTCCTCGACAGTCTGATGAAGCTCTCCTCCCGCCCTCTTTCAAGCTTCTGGTCGTGAATCGTGGCGGTTGCAGGCTGGCTTTTCTTGGCTGGCATTCGCTCTCTCCTTCAAGAACTGCGCTCCTAACCCGCCGATTGGTTCAAGGTTCCCTAACCTTCAAGCCAAAGCTGCTTTTGTCATATCATATCTAGCCAGGAGGTTCAGCGGACATCTCATCCCAAATTGCGACCAATGCAGTGGAGGGAGCGCGAAACATTTTGCAGTTGCTGTGGTTAGGTCAACCGCGACAATGCCGATCCATAACCGGTCAATAGCGGGGGTATGGCCGCCCCCCGACACCAAGAAACAGTCCGGTGCGCCCGGTGCTGGTGTGACAATAAAGGAATAATCATGAGCAGCCGATCACAGAAGCCGTTGAAGCTCTCGCTCTCAACGCGACATTGAAAACGTCTGACAAGCAGTCCTCGACAAAAAGCTGTTATCCTATGTCGAAACTGAGGCTTCATCCGTTTGGTGTGGAAACCGAGCATGTGCTTCTGACAGATTTTACCATTGCGTCTGGCGTCAGCTCGGATGAAGGTGGGGATGATCAATGGCCCGAGCTGCGACAGAAAATCGTCGAAGCCGATATTATTCTGATCGGCACGCCGATCTGGCTCGGCCAACCATCCAGCGTCTGCAAACGCGCTTTGGAACGTATGGACGCGTTTTATCGGAAGCCGATGACAGAAACCGCATGCCCCCTACGGACGCGTCGCGGCTGTCGTTGTGGTAGGAAACGAGGACGGAGCGCATCATGTTTCGGCCGAGCTTTTTCAGGCGCTCAATGATGTTGGCTTCACATTGCCTGCCAACGCCGTCACCTACTGGGTGGGCGAGGCCATGCAGTCCACCAACTTTATCGATCTCGACGAGATCCCCGAAGCCGTTGTGACCGCCACTAGGCTGCTGGCCAATTGTGTTCACCTGGCTGCATGTTTGCGAGACGAGCCTACCGGGCTTCACGTGATACAGGGCGAAACTCCGATAGCCGCTTTCTTAGCCGGAACGCGATGTTGGGATGGCCGTAACCATCACGTCAGTCTGCGGGCAGGCGGGCGGCTGACATAAGGACTTCCTGAAAGCCAAAACCGCCAGGCAACGTCCTGCGCGCGGCTGATCCCGATGCGAGGGCCTGTTTCAATGCGTGGATCCGCCTGTGAAGCGATCAGTTCGAACGGCTGATCAAAAAGTGGCGCGCCGTCAAGCTCAGCGGTAACCCCCATCGCCTGGGCAAGTTTCGCAGGTCCTGAGCCCAAAGCCAACTCATTGCTGGTCCCTCTTCTTTGTTGCATGAAAGCAAGACCCTTGGCGGGTGCTAGCGCTCGCAACAAGACAGCAGAACCATCCAGGCAGACAAAGTTCAAACACCAATGCAGACCGTATATTCGGTAGACATAAGCATGGCCAGGAGGTCCGAACATCGAACGATTTCTTCGGGACGGGCCTTTGAAGCTGTGGGAGGCGGGATCCATCCGGTTATAGGCTTCGGTCTCCACAATCATGCCCCAACTCCCTCAAGCGTTAGCCCCAGCCGATGAGCTGCGGTGCCACTACACTCGCATCGCGGGCAAAGAAAGATTGAAGATCATTATTTTTCAATTGGGAACATCTCCCTAAAGCCGGCGGCGTTCCGTCTTAAGTTGGCGCGACGGGATTGCACGTTCCCGGCAAAACATCAACTGTTCCGACGCTTCCTTGTTCCCTGGCTGCTGACCCTATCGCCCCCTCTGCCGAACCGCAATGGCGCACATTTTCTCATCGGTCGAGAAATTTGCCTGTCAATTGGAGCGGTAGTCAAACGGGCTTGCGCGCCAATTCGCTGCAGGAAAGTTTTTGAACGCCAAAGCGGAAGCGCGGCAATTGTGAATATGCGCAATGAAAACTCTCCCAAAGCCAGGGTTTATCTTCGCGCTTCCGCAGCCCGCGCACGATCCAGATCGTAAGCCACGCGACCAAGGTCGCTCATTGCCGATGTCATGCGCATCGCGGGTTCATGTCGGGGAACAAAGCTGCTTCGCAGTGGTTGGGGGCATGTTCCACAAGAGGAGATTTAGACATGACAGAAGCAAAAGAATGGCTCGTGCAGTGGCTGCGTGACGCCCATGCCGTGGAGGAACAGGCGGAGACAATGATGAATGGCCTCTTGTCCCGGATTGAGAACTATCCGGTGCTGGCCGAACGCATTCAACAGCATGTCGAGGAGACCAAAGACAAGCTTCGCGTCTTGATCAATGCCTTAAGATTCTCGGCGAGTTCCTCGGCGCTTAAGGATGCGGGTGGTAAGATGATGGCGATGGCACAATCGCTGAGCGGGTATTTGCAGGCGACGAAATATTGAAAGGTTCTCTTGCCAGCTATTCGTTCGAGAACATGGAGATCGCCTCCTACCGTATTCTGATTTCGGCAGCCACCTTTCTCGGTGAATCCGACATCGCGCGGCTTTGTGAGCCTTCGAGAAGAACAGCAAATGGCGAAATGGCGAAGATCATCTCGATGAGACGACGCAGATGTTCCTCAACCGCAGCCTACACGAAGGCGTTTCCGAGCGATGACCCTGGCTCTGCGAAAGTGCGGTTGCAGGTCGTGCAACCGCATCGCGTCCAACAAGCCTGCGCAACACGCGGCACAGCCTGCATGAGATTGTAAACGCGATCTTTATTGGCAAATGATGAAAACATAATGGGAGTCTCAAACATGCCTGCCAAGTCAAAGCGCAACAACAAGCAGCGGGTGCGGACCTTGCCGCAAAACGCGGAGACAAACCAAAGCAGAGCTTCGGGGAGCCTCGAAACAAATGGAAAACACGATGAGTAAAAAGCTCGAGGAACTCGCTTCAACCAAACACAAGGGCAAGCCTTCGCATAAGAAAAAGCCTGATCGGGAACAGTCTGAAGGCATCCAGTTCAAATTATGGCCTAGGGATCAATTATCGATCAGTGTGTCTCGCGCTCCTACGCATTCGTTGAAGTTCGCCACGCTTAAATTGCCATAGGCCGTCGCCCGCCTTCCGTTGTAGGACGCATGGCGTGTGATTTATCGAAATGCTAATCTATGTCCTGCTGTAAAGCGGGTTCATTTCTTGCTGTGTTTCACATTATATTCACGACATGCTTTGGCATCCTGTCCCGGCGCGCATTTCCTTAGCTTTTCTGCCTTGCGTTGCGCATCTTCCTGCTGCTCCTGCGGAATTTCGGCGCCGATTTGCTGTTGGGTGGAACAGGTTTAGCGCCCGTAGTGGAATTGTTGCCAGGGACCTCGGGTTCTTGTCCACTTGATTGATTGGGAAGGCCGGATTCTTCAGCCGATACGGCACTCGGCAGATGACACAGTGCCATGGTGAAGAGGACCGCAGCAATGGTGGCAGGTTTCATGGTTCCTCCTTAGGCTGGGCTAGCCCTTGACTGCGCTTGCTCCCCATCTAACATCCCAGCGGTTAGAATGTTCCGCGCCGCTTCTGGCAACGATAATCATTTTGGGTATAGCCCAAGACCTCCAGCGTCGATGGATTGATCGTTCTCCTTATCGACAACGCGTGGGTTGAAGCCTTCTGCGGACAATGGTTGCGACAAAAAAATCATTGGCAGAGAACAGAGCCTCATGATGTTTTTCGCTTTGCCTTCCTCCGCTCACCTCAACATTTAACCAAACGAGAAGGATGACTGCGACCCCGAGCACTGCAGACAGCACTATGGAAGCTGCATGAAGGCCGCTATCAAGCCGCGTGGAAAGCTTTGGCTTGCCAAATCTGTCTCGGCTCTGGATCATTTTAACATTGAAACATCACCAGATAAGCAACCATTGCCAGAAGACCGAGGTCCATGCAAAATCCTGCCCAAGCGTTGGATTGCCCGGTACGCCCAGAATCTACGGCAACAGCAGCAAACCGCATAGACAAGCGGCGAAACTGGCAAAGTAGCGTCTGAAGAAGCGAGGAACCATCTGAAATCCGGATGCGTTATTTTGCAATCAGTTGCTTATAGCAACAATGGTGCGATGGATGGAAACGACATCGTGACGGGGCAGTGTAACTTTAACCTATGCGCGAACAGAGCTGTATCTATGATACTGATATCATGCGGATTTCAAGCATGCTATTTCACGCCAGGTCTGCATGGCTGGAGTTTCATGTGGCTTAGGTCCTTTAAAATCCTGTTGGATGAAACCGGGAAAACAATCTGGCTTAGATTGGGGATGTTTCTGGTCACTCCCACTATGTTTCTACTCTGGAGATGGATTAAGAAGTGCTTTCTTCCATTTAATTAGCTGGAAAAGTCATAATTACATCAATCTCCGTGCCCCTTGATCGGCCGGTCGAGACGACGTTGATTGGCACCAATGGCGCCAGTTCCGGTGTTTGCTATTGTCAGATGGCGGGCAAGGCCGGTCAACGCATGGCGCAGGATATCGAAGGGGTTGTGCCCAAGGGTCCCCTTGTCAAACTGGAAGCCGGAAGTCTGATCGGCGTGTTGTTTCTTGAGCGTGCTGCAACCCTCGTCTGGCCTAGCATCACGGAACGAAGCAATGCCATGAATAGGGACGAGGATCTTTACGGCCGGACCATCATGTGGCGGGAAACCATGCACTCCTCGTTTTTCCTGCTCGACGCGCATTGCATTTTGTCCTGCCGCTGTTCCTCTTCCATAAAAGGTGGTGGACATTCGCAGTGCTGCTCGTCACAGTTCTGTCTTTCGCTGCCATGCGATTGTTTCAGTATCGCCCGTCAAGTGCTGTGCGCGCATTCAGATCGGTGCTTGCCGGTCTCTGCGCCAGCCCTTGGCGACAGCAGACTGCGTCCTGGCGTGGATTACGGTTTTGAATATCGCATTGAAGGCAAAAAGCGCTTCAGACATTAAGGCGTATTCGCTGTTTGTTGCGGATGTCCCCCGTGCAAAGCTCCACGCTTTTGCAGGGTTTTTTGAGTGCGCAGAGCACGGCAGGAACAAAAACCATCTTTCGCGGTTGTTGTCTCAGTGATCAGGTGCCGAGGAGACCGCGGGGCCAGCGACGGTCAAGTTCTTCCTTCTCGTCTCGCGGCAGCAAGACGCTGCGGGTCAGAATTGAGCAGTCTGGCATCACCGCTTTATAGTGGACGTCTCGATGTGGCACTGACAGCTTGATGAGGACAGTCATGGCCCGCGATAAACTCGCAACCTACAAAAAAAAGCGCGACTTTGAAAAGACGCAGGAGCCAAAGGCGCGAACCGGCCAAAGGCCTCGAAGCTGCGCTTCGTTATTCAGAAACATGCTGCGACGCGACTGCATTACGATCTGCGTCTCGAACTTGACGGTGTTTTCAAATCCTGGGCCGTAACCAGAGGACCCTCTCTTGATCCCGGCGACAAGCGCCTGGCGGTCGAGGTCGAAGACCATCCGCTTGATTACGGGGATTTCGAGGGAACGATCCCCAAAGGTCAATATGGCGGCGGCACTGTGATGCTCTGGGACCGTGGTTACTGGACACTAGAAGGAGAACTGACCGCCGGCGAGGCGCTTGCCAAAGGCGATCTGAAATTCACGCTGGAAGGTAAGCGACTGCATGGCAGCTTTGTGCTGGTGCGCATGAAAGCGGATCACAACGGCTCCAAGCGCACCAACTGGTTGCTGATCAAGCATCAAGACGCGTTTTCCGTGTCCGGCGACGGTGCTGCCGTTTTGGACGACAATGACACCTCTGTCGCATCCGCTCGTTCCATGCAGATGATAGCAACCGGCAAAGGCAGAAAGCCGCGCCCTTCATGGTTGAAACTGACGCTATCGCGGCAGACGCCGTTTGGGAAAGCGGTCATGGCCTTGCTGCTAAAAGCGCGAAAAGAACAAAAGGATGTCGGAGACCGCCAAGTCAAAGCCCGCCACCATGCCGGACTTCATCCCACCCAATTATGCGAAACCCGCGAGAGCCGCCGGCTTCGAAAACTGGATTCACGAAATCAAATTCGACGGCTACCGCATCCAGATGCACGTCAATTCTGGCATAGTCACCTTGAGAACCCGAAAGGGTCTCGACTGGACAGAAAGATTTCCAGCCATTGTAAAAAGCGCGGCAGCACTCCCCGACGGCATCATCGATGGGGAAATCTGCGCCCTGGACGAAAGTGGAGCACCTGATTTTGCAGCGTTGCAGGCAGCTTTGTCCGAGGGCAAAACCGATGCCCTGGTTTATTTCGCGTTTGATCTGCTTTTTGACGGCAGCGAGGACCTGCGGCAACTTCCGCTCACCCACCGCAAGCAACGACTCGATCAGATGGTAGAAAGCGTCAGTGAGGATCCGCTGATCCGCTATGTGACACATTTTGAAACAGGCGGGGAAGCGGTTCTGCGTTCCGCCTGTCGTCTTTCGCTGGAAGGCATCGTTTCCAAACAGGCGGACGCCCGCTATGTCTCAAGTCGTTCCGACAGCTGGGTCAAGTCCAAATGCCGTTCAGGCCATGAAGTGGTGATTGGCGGCTATGCCGCGACCAAGGGCAAATTCCGTTCTTTGCTCGTCGGCGTCAATCGCGGCAGACATTTCGTATATGTTGGTCGTGTCGGCACCGGCTATGGCGCAAAAACCGTTGCGGGCATTCTACCGAAACTTCGTGCGCTTGAGGCCAGGAAATCGCCTTTTACCGGTATCGGTGCGCCCAAGGGAGGCACCGATATCAAATGGATGAAACCGCAATTGGTCGCAGAGATACAATTCGCCGGGTGGACGGCAGACGGCCTCGTTCGCCAAGCGGCGTTCAAAGGGTTGCGCGAGGACAAGCCAGCGAAAGAGGTGGTTGCCGAAAAGCCGGCAGCGCCGAGCGACGTCGATGTCCCTGAAAACGACACCGCAAAGCCTGGACTTATTCTCGCCTCTCAAGCAGGCGGCAAACCCAATATCATGGGCGTATTGATTTCGAGCACTGATAAGACACTCTGGCCGGATGCCGGGGATGGAAAGCCGGTCACAAAACTCGATCTCGCCCGCTATTACGAGGCGGTGGGACCGTGGTTGATCAACCATGTCAAAGGCCGGCCCTGCTCGGTGGTTCGCGCGCCCGATGGTTTGCAGGGCGAGCAGTTCTTCCAGCGTCACGCGCTCCCAGGTACCTCGAACCTGATCGAACTTGTAGAGGTGTTTGGTGACAGGAAGCCCTATCTCCAGATCGATCGGGTGGAAGGGCTCGCAGCAGTCGCTCAAATGGGTGGCGTCGAACTGCATCCGTGGAATTGTTTATCCTATGAACCCGAAATCCCTGGTCGGCTGGTGTTTGATCTCGATCCTGGCCCTGACGTGGCTTTTTCGAGCGTTATCGAAGCGGCGCTGGAAATGCGCGATCGCCTTGATCAGCTTGGTCTGGTCAGCTTCTGCAAAACCACGGGCGGCAAGGGACTGCATGTGGTCACGCCGCTTGGCCGCGGCAAACGCAAAAAACTCAGCTGGGCAGAAGCCAAGGGTTTCGCACACGATGTTTGCCAGCAAATGGCCGGCGACTTGCCCGACCGCTACCTGATCAAAATGGCCAAAAGCCAGCGCAAAGGCCGTATTTTCCTGGACTACCTACGCAATGACCGCATGTCGACAGCCGTTGCACCGCTCACCCCGAATGCGCGAGGGCAACGGTGTCGATGATGCTCAACTGGACCCAGGTCAGAAGGGGCCTCGACCCCAAGCGATTTACAATCCGGACCGTTCCCGCGCTGCTCGGAAAGAAAATGGTCTGGGAGGACTATTTTGACGAGCAACGTTCTCTGCGTGAGGCGATAAAGAAGCTCGAAAAATCGATACGTCCACCAGCTTGAGCAATCGTCAGCACTGTACGCGCACCCGCGATGAGAATGGGGTTGCATTCGTAGTGCAATATATGAATCCTTTTGTAACATCGTATTTCTGCAAGTGTTTGCACCACGATTTGTGAAGCTCGGGTGCCCTTCGCGTAACCGGAGCATATTTGTTGGCGGTGGTTTAGTTTTTTGAGTCAAAGTCAGAAATATTAAACCCTGTGCATATCGCGTGTTCCGCATCGATATTTCATGGCTATGGGATTCCTGATTTTGGCAAATCATGATTCTCTTTTTGGTATGCCGAAGAGAACGCTTCCCTCGCCTGAGCATGCTGACACGCTTTCACTGAATGCGTTGCGCAGTCTGGTCACGGGTTTGGTTGAAAAGGCAGAACATGCAGAGGCTCGACTTGAGAAACTGGAAGCTGAGAATGCAGCACTCCGTGAGGAGAATGCCGAGCTGCGTCTGGAAAACACCCGGCTTAAAGTTGAGAACCAACTCCTTCGCGATGAAATTGCGCGGCTGAAAAACCTGCCACCACGACCGCCGTTCAAACCGTCAGGCATGGACAAGGCCACAGACGCGAAGGTTCACGACAGCAGCGGCGGAAACCTCGTGGGCCCAAACTGGACGCGGACCGCGTTGACCGCGACGTTGTTCTTCATGCCGATGTTCCGGCTGGATCACGCTTTAAGGGCTACAAAAGCTATTACGTGCGCGACGTGGTTTTGCGTGCTGAAGTTATTCATTACCGGCGCGAATGCTGGGTGACCCCGGACGGTAAAACAATCCTTGCGCCTGCCGGAATTGTCGGCGGCTACGGACCCAATCTGCTGCGGTTGTGTTTAATGCTTCATGCACAGGGCCAGGTGACGATGGAACGACTATCGACGCTGTTGAACGATATCGGCGTGGATATCTCGAAACGACAGGTTGTTCGTCTGCTAACCAGGAACCTGGATGGTTTTATCGCTGAGGATGCTGCGGTTCTGCATACTGGTCTTGTGTCGGCAGACTATGTAACGGTCGACGACACCGGTGCTCGTCATGCCCGCGATAATTTCTATACTACTCATATCGGCAACGCGCATTTTAGCGTCTTTCGCACCACAAAGACGAAATCACGGCTGAACTTTCTGTCGCTGCTGCGTGGCAATTATACCGACTATGTTCTTAACGATGCAGCATTCGATTATTTGCAAGCCCGTAACATTGATCCTGCACTCATAGCCCGCTTACACCCCACAAACCACAGCACTTTCCCAATCAGGTGCCGTTTCTTGAACATCTGCTCAGAAATGGCGTCGATATCTTCGACAACAATACGGTCCGCATGTTCGGTGAAGCTGGTCTATGGGGAGCCATCCGATATCACGGGCTTATGGGCAATACGGTCATTGTCTCTGACGATGCAGGGCAATTCCGGGTTGGGGAGCATGCATTGTGCTGGGTGCATGCTGAACGCTTGCACAAGCTGATGCCAGCAACGCCCCAGCAGGTCGGACATGTCGAAACTCTGCGCAAACTCATCTGGCTCTTTTACAAGCTTTTGAAAGACTTTGCCCGAAGTCCCAGCCGTCGTGCAGCTCAGGCCCTTGAAGTCAGGTTCGATCGGATATTTTCCATTCGCACCGGATATGCTGATCTGGATAAGCTTCTGGTGCGCTTACCGCGCCGTAAGTACGAATTGCTGAAAATTCTCGAACGACCCGAAATCCCGTTACACCAATGCGTCCGAGAACGATCTGAGGAGTTGCGTCACCAAACGCAAGATCTCTGGCGGTACCATGAGCCGGGATGGGCGTGTCGCCCGCGACCATGCTCGGTCTCATGAAGACCTGCAAAAGCGGTCTGTCCTTCTGGCATTATCTCGGCGACCGGCTTGGCGTGCCCGGTCAACAGCCAGCGACCCCTGAACTTGCAGCTCTCATTATCGCAAAAGCCTGATCACGCTTACTTGCGACCACCAGGCTTTGAAAATGGGACTACCTGCCCTGCTTTTGCCGGCACCTCATCCATAATATGGCGGTCTGTCAGTGTCAGTAATGACGGTGAAACGTTCCACTGCTTGTCGTCATCCGTATGCACCGTCACCGTCTTACGATTGCAGCGCAGAACAAAGCCCCGATTTACGGCTCCATCCGGCCCTGTAAACGTCACGCCGCTGCCGATCCTGATATCCTGCAACGCTAAAGCCGTCTTTTGCTGATGCAGATATTGCAGGCGCTCAACGATGCGACGGTTCAGCGCCATCAGCGTTGCTTCATCCAGACTATCAATGTCGATCTCAGTCATCCGCGCCTTCTTCAACATGAAATTGAAGCAATCTTCTCTCACAGACCGGATTATGATACATTGCAAGTCAGCGCGCAATTGCACAGTAAAATAGCACCGCCAACGGATGTGCCCGCGTACGACTTTCTGGCGGGATAGCACGACTTTTCTTCGAACTAACCTTTTCAATAGATTACACAAATATCTCTATACGAAACCGAATATTGCTCTAGCTTTCGTTACTCTGATGTCAACATTACGGGTTTATAACATCCGATAAGTACAGGTTATCGAAGCTTATTGATTTGACGCCGCAAATCAGCGAAAGTCAGGGCAAAATGCGAGGAACACATGAACAAAACATACGACAACGACGCCGCTTTTCAGCGCACACTTCTTAGCTGGCATCAATCTCGCAGACAGATGAGCCGTCGCGCAGTCGATGGATTCGCTATGGCAATAGCTTTATCTGTCTGGCTCGGTTCGGCAGCAGCCATCGAAATCACTGTCCGGCAAGCCGAAGGCTTCGACTTGCGCGTCATTGACCAGATGTTGACTTACTTTTTGTGGACATCGAGCGCTTTTCTCACGTTGCCTTTTACGCAGTATCGTAAGCGGGGCCGTGAAATAAATGTATGGATCTCTGAAACTGTCACCGGCGCCGCAGGCCTGATCATTGGTCTCTGCTGCGGCTTGGCTCTTCCAGTGCTATTTCGGGAAACAGATCCTTCAGCTATCAAAATATTGCTGACCGCGCCAATCCTTTGGATTGGTTTCGAAGCGTTTGCTTTCGTGATGTGCTCAGTGCGGCATCTGTCGGAAAATTTCTACGGTCCGCTTGCGGAATAATCCAGGCGGACAGGAAATCTCATTTTGCCAAACAGCCTGAGAGAACGACTGAGATAATGAAAACTCCGTGTATTCTCGATATCACAATCCGCCATCGAACAGCGCGCCGAAACGCTCCGATAGCCGCTGTCTGATGATCGACATGCCGGATCAGGATGTCGAGACATCAGTCAATGGTCGAATCAAGGCTCAATGGCCGCAACCGGCAGCCCCCTCCCCTTTCCGGCGCCGGAAGCCCTGCTCCTGAAATTCGTCGCCCATCATTTGTGGCGGCCACAGCAGCGCGAGATCGAACCCGATCACGGCATGCCTACCGGCGTGGAAGAGGAATTGCGCCAACAAGGCTTTTTGCGTGTATCCGGGCCGCATGCACCAGCAACGGTGCGCCGGCGTCTGGCCAACTGGTCGACGCTGACCCGCTGGCGCGGTCTGGAGGTGCGTTTTCATCGCCGTCCGTCAAATCGGCCGTCCGGCTTGCGGTGCGCGCCCTGAACCGGCCGCGCAGCCGCAAAGTGCCCATGCGATTACCGGCGATATTCTGGACAAGCTGCTGGCAACCTGTTCCGGCGGATCTCACCGCTTTGCGGGATCGGGCTATCCTGATGGTAGCCTTTGCCTCGGGCGGGCGTCGGCGCAGCGAAATCGCAGGCTTGCGCGTAGAACAACTGGTCAAACAGGTGCCTGTCACTGACGAGGATGGTTCCCCCCTTCCCTCGCTCGGCATCCATCTCGGTCACCAAAACCAGTGGTGCCGGTCACGATGAAACCGTCTATCTGACCGGCCGACCCGTCGAAGCCCTCACCCGCTGGCTGGAAGCAGCTAGGATCGACAAGGGCAGCGTGTTTCGAAAAGTCGATCGATGGAGCAATGTGTCCGCGCGTGCGCTGGAACCGCGCCGTCAACCGGATCGTCAAACAGCGCGCAAATGGCCGGGCTCGACGCAAGTGAATTCTCCGCGCGGCCTGCGCTCCGGCTATCTCACCGAAGCGGCCAATCGTGGCATTCCGCTCCCCGAAGCGATGGAGCAATCGCGTCATCGCTCAGTGCAGCAGGCATCCAACTATTACAATAATGCTACAAGGCGAAGCGGTCGTGCGGCCAGAATGCTATGAAGATAACTGCCATGGGATAGCTATTACGCAGCCCGGATCTTTGCTCTAAGGACGTCTGCAATAATTGAATATACTTGAGCGGGATTATGATAATGCAATTGCGCTAAAGCACCGATTGCACTTGTTAGAAATCCTTGCCTCAAAAATAGCTTTTCAACGGCCGCTCGATGCTCTACTCGCGTGAGAGCGTTGAGTTGTAGTCCTTGAATAGTCCTATGGCCTTTTAATGATCGTTTTTGAAAAACGTATCCCTTTTACCTTGATATGATTGCTGAAAACGTCGAGATGTGGATGTACCCAGCGAAAGTCTGCTGCGGATGAAATCGCGACTGGTGGTATGTTTCTTGAGAGCACGGGGCTACAATTTATTAAGCCCTCCTCCAGAAACTTTATTAGATCGCCTTTTAGTTTTCGCAAAGCAGCTTATAACTCCTCGCTTTCTGATTGTTGCACGTTGAGCATGAAAGCGCCAGATTAATTTCGAAGGTGAAAGCGGGGTGAGCAGATTTTTCGATGATATGTTCAAGCTCGGTGTCACGGTAATCGCCAAGCGGTCGTCGACAGTAGCAGCAGAGAGAGCGCTGAGCATGCCTTAGTGTGCTTTTTAGATTCTGCTTGAATTCGGTGACAATCTTTGCGCGACTATCCCAATTGCGACCCGCAAATGATGCAAGCGTAACTCCGCTTGCGTAGGTGGGCGTCGGTAAAATGCGTTCGAAGCCTATATTCAATCTCGACGATCTCCATCCAATAACGCATCAACAACCGCACTTAAAGGGTCGCTTTCCGACGCCTCGCGCAAATGCCGCAGTCTCGGCAAAGCATTATGAAATCAGCACTTTTGTCAGATCGTTTTCAACCAGATTAACGGCTCTTTGAACAAGGTCGACTACATTGAGGTTCCGGCTCGAAGCGATGCCGAACTGATCGAAAAGAATACTATCACTTGATGCGCCAAACTGGACCGGAGCCGCAGGCATGACGTCCATAGGGATACTCAAATCGACGATCATGCTATCGGGTTTTGCAGAAGCTACAATGAGTGGCGAGTGTGTAGAAATAACGAGATGACCATCTTGCATTAATTCACACAACTCAGGACCGTTCTCATAAAGTCTTGTTGCCACTGAGGATGAAGGCTGTTTTCCGGCTCATCAATCAGCACAATAGATTCCGCTGTAACTGAAAACCCTAACGCCAGAAGACTGGTTAGCATGTGGTATTCACGAACTAAGCTCGTAAGCCGAAAACGGTTCTTCGCCCGGACGCTGTACAAAGGCTCGATCGATAATGAGTATATCAAGCTAATAACCCAAGCCTCACGGCGCGGTTCTCTGGAGTGTCAGTGACACTAAATTGATCCAACGTTGTTTGGAGAGATTTTCCTTTGCGCTCCGTTATTAGGACGTTCAAGAAATCGAAATCGTCCCCAGAAAATTGGGCTACCACACTTTGAGCGGTAGCCTTAGATATGCCGCCTCGATTTTTCGTTTCTGCGTTTTCGTCCAGAGCTATAGCGAGGATTTCGTGCGGCGTTTTCGATGGAAACCGCTTACGGAATTTGGGATCGTAGCGGATATCTAGACTCAGCCTGGGAAGAAGCCCTGAAAATGAAAACGTCCTTTCGAAGAAAGGTAATCGAAACCGCTCTTTCATCGCCGGGTTCAACGCGAAGATAACTGCAGTTTCCAGAGGAAGCTTTTTACTGAGTAAATTGGTCCCGGCGCGTTGGCCGATATAATGATAGTTTGCCACGTCGTATTCTGTACGGCGCCCACCCTGCATCTTCACGGGAAATCTGTCAGCAACCGATCCCGAAAAGCAAACTACTGGAGTCGGCGTGGGTGCCTGATACTGGCCGCAAAACTGTACTCTCGTCCGATGGTCCGGCAGTATAAGCGCCGATACGAGATCCCGAAGCACCGAGCTCTTTTGTGAGCCGTTTTGACCTGTAAGTAGCGTGAGTTCAAAACTTGGACTTAGTACACCGGTATTGAACTTTAATAACCGCTGATCTCCTGAGCGGTCGTAATATTTCAAACTCTGAATTTTTGGCATCTTCCCCGCCTCAGGTCTCATCCATTCGAAGCTCTTAGTCCATCAAACTTAGCTTTTACTAACTGTTTGGTTTGGGAAAGAACCTCACAGACTCTGACAATCGCACTTCAAAGTTCGAACAGACTCAGTTGGCGACCTTCAAGCTCTGCGATCAGCCTGTTCTTCGTTCGTGGACTACGGAATAGCTGATATTGCGCTGCGCTTTTCGCTGTTGCACATGCGTTGGCGACCAAAGTAAGGGCATCAAATACTAGTTGTTTCGCGTCAGATCCGAACGGTATGGGCAACTTCTTCTGAGTGCAGATAAGATGCGCCGCATAGAGTACAAACCAGTGTCCATATACTAAGTACTGCTGCTCGCCTGTAGACTCTATAGCGTCCCGCTGCTTAGCAACGTAGTCGTCACGCATATCTTCTATCAACCGATAGAGTTCAACAAGACGACATAGTTCCTCAATGGAATAATTCTCGTGAAAGATCCCTGCAAACCGCTCGCCAAAAATCTTATCGGAGTCCGCCTTAGCGCTATCCGGCTCCCCCAACTCGTATGAAAGTAGTATTTGGCCAAGCTTTAAGGCATCGAGACGGCGCCCGGGTCCTTGTCGGCATGCATATTTCGTTTGCGTTCGAAATAATAACCTTGATTTAGAAAAGCTATCTCGAGCTTTTTGAGTATCGGATGGTTAGCTCTTAGATCTCGAGCTTGAATGCGAGCTTGACTGTTAGTTGCAACTGCTACACGCTCCGCAATATCTCCTCTCGCCGTAGCGTAAACCCTGACCATAATCACAATATTTTCGAATGCGTCTGGGGAACGATTGTAGGCTTCCAATAACGAATGCGAGGTTTGAGCACCATTGACGATCTGAAAATCTTCAATCTTAATCACCGGGTTCGAATGACCCTTTTGTAGGCATAATCTTTGCAGGTAATCGTTATGCCGTTGTTCAGATACAAAATAGATGGCTATCCTCGGACACGGCTGTTTGGATAATATTGCTATTATAGCCGCCGGTTGATCCGAGAAAAATGCGCAGGTTTTCGTCGAACAAATGTCGCTTGATGGATTTGCCATCTGACGTTCGTATCATATCAACGAAAGAGCGTGCGTCCACGGATGCGATAACCCGCGTATATCCCCGTCACTCGCTCAAATGCTTCCTACCAATAACTTGCAGATACCCATTCTCACGTTCGCGACCGGTAGCGCCGATGTCCCTCATAATTTCGGCAGGACCGTATAGTTCATAATCAACGCTAGGCATCGAATTAAGCGTACTATCGAGAATCGTGGTTGCCGAATGAGACAAGCCCTTCCCGTTGCTACAAAAAACAACCTTATAACGGCATATTACGCCAGTGCGGTGGAGCTGCCAGATTCGCGAAACAGCATCGGCAAGTTGAAGGTTCCCCGTTTTCGTAAGCCTTTCTTCTCTGCCAAAGAGACAATGCAGAAATGACCCAATTTTAAGAACCTCCGCGTCATTTATCGTTCGGTCCGTGGAGGTCGAGAGATGTCCTGTGCTTTGATTGAAAGACCAGAACTTCAGCGTGATCCTCTCTCTCAAGAATTTCAATTGCATCGACCCACGAGATCGTTTCCTCCATCGACAATCATCTCAGGATAATCGGAAGATCGATCCGGAAAAAACTGCTCCAGCACCAGATAAAGGAATGCGAGAGACTGTTTTGAAAGCGCATATCTTGCCTTTGCAGCCGACACTCTGGCTTCGACAATATCCCACTCGACTAAAGAAACAGCCGGCATTCAGACCACCCCATATACCCCTACATGAATGCACCAAGTTAGTTGGGACGAACACGCAAGTGGAAGCAACATTCTGAGGCACTACCGTCTTATCAACATTAAAGTGCACCTCAGAACTGCCCCACCGAACTGCCAGCTTGGGTTGGGATCATAAACTCATGCGACAACCTTATCGTTCTTGACTATTCGTCTGCATTTAACTTTGTGACGTTTCGCTCCCAGACAAAACCAATCTCAGTAATTTTTGTCCGCCGACAAAAGTAGGAAAATATTACTTTAAATCAATATGATAACGGACCGGAGCGCGAGCTATAGACCCCGCGAAGGCGTTAACTTATTAACTTTAAATTTGTTGCAGATCCCTAAGAATCGGACATAATAACGGTTAGTTTGGCCATTCTGTCCAAAAATCGTTTTTATGGAAATCAATGGGTAATGAACGAGATCTCGCTCAAAAAGCCGAAAGCCACGCTTAAATTCGAAAAACACATCCTCGATCAAGGGGATCAAATTTCGAAGAAGTTGCATTTGCTCAGCGTTCAGAACTTCCCAGATTCTGGAAAAAAGACACTTCGTTCATTCTCTCTTGCAGAAGCATCACAATATATAGGTGTAAGCCAGAGTCACCTTAAGAAACTTCATTTGGAAGGCAAAGGCCCCGCTCCTGAAACTTCGCCGTCGGGTCGGCGATCGTACACCGCTGAGCAGATGCATGACATTCGCCAGTATCTTGATCAAAACGGTCGATCGGAAACACGTAATTACGTCCCGCACAGAAAGCCAGGCGAACATCTTCAGGTCATAGCGGTCGTTAACTTCAAAGGCGGCTCTGGGAAAACTACAACTACCGCCCATCTGGCCCAACATCTGGCTCTTACTGGTCATCGCGTCTTGGCAATCGACCTCGATCCTCAAGCCTCGCTTTCGTCACTGCACGGGTTTCAACCGGAGTTGGATCAGGTCCCTTCAATCTATGACGCGATCCGATATGATGAGGAGCAAAAGCCGCTCTCTGAAATTATTCAGAACACCAACTTTCCTGGACTGGACATCGTTCCTGCAAATTTGGAATTGCAGGAATTCGAATATGATACCCCCCTCGCAATGAGTGACCGCAATTCGAATGCTGGTAAATCATTCTTTACCCGCATCTCGAAAGCCCTCGAAGAAGTTGACGATCAATACGACATCGTCGTCATTGATTGCCCTCCACAGCTTGGCTACCTGACTATAACGGCGCTCACGTCAGCCACGGCAGTTCTTATCACGATACATCCCCAGATGCTGGATGTGATGTCGATGGGCCAGTTCCTCCTGATGCTTGCAATATTCTCGAGCCTATCCGCGCTGCCGGCGCAGAGGTAAATCTGGAATGGTATCGCTACCTTGTAACCAGATACGAGCCAACAGATCAGCCACAGGCTCAGATGGTGGCTTTTTTGCAGACATTGTTTGGCGAGTTTATCCTCAAGAACCAGATGGTCAAATCAACCGCTGTCTCAGATGCAGGGATCACAAAGCAAACGCTCTATGAGGTCGAAAAAAGCACGATGACACGTTCCACCTATGAACGTGCAATTGAATCATTAGATGCCGTCAATGGCGAAATTGAAGGCCTTATCCACGAATCTTGGGGCAGATGAGTTTGTCTGCTGACAAATTCAGCATTTATGATTGCAAATTCAGTGAGATAAGCGATTACGGAGATTGAAATGGCTAGGAAAAATCTTCTGGCGGGACTTACGGGTCAACCGAAGAGCCAGTGACGTCAATTATCGGATCGGTGGCGCATCCAAATCCATGATCCGTTCTGTTAATGAGCTTGCGCGTCAAGCTGACGCTTTCCTGAAGGCGAGCAAGTCGTCGACCTCGATCCAAATGTTATAGACAGTTCTTTTGTATCTGATCGTCTTGGTACTGATGGTGAAGAATATCAGCAGCTTCTTCAAGCTATCCAGGAACGGGGACAGGACAGCCCTATACTCGTTCGTCCTCATCCAAGCGTAGATGGTCGTTTTATGATCGTCTTTGGTCATCGTCGTGTAAACGTAGCCCGCGAGCTCGGACGCAATGTTCGAGCAGTTGTAAAAGCACTTGACGACAAAACACATATTATCGCGCAAGGACAAGAGAATTCGGCTCGAGCAAATCTCAGTTTCATTGAAAGCTCTTTTCGCAAAAATCTTGAGACACTCGGATATGACCGTGAAACAATCTCCTCCGCACTAGCAGCTAATGCGGCAGCGGTTTCAAGATGATTTCCGTAACGTCCCGTATTTCGCCGCAACTCGTCAACATTATAGGATCAGCTCCTGGGTAGGGCGCGAACGCTGGCTTGAACTAAGCCTTCTAGTCGAACGTAAGGCCGCTGCAATTTCCGAAATCGTAACTTCAGACGATTTTGGTTCAATAGATAGCGACGAGCGTTTCAATCGGGTCTTCACTGCGGCGAATGCCAAAGGCAAGCCGGTCAAAAAGGAACGAACCACACCAACGGCAAAGTCGTGGGGATCTAGCGAATTTGCCATTACGATGAGTCAAAAGCCGAAACAGGTCGATTTCTCTTTCAAAAGCGAGAAAGCTAGACCGTTCGGCGATTGGTTATCCGAGCGACTTGAAATCCTCTTTGAGGAATTCAAGCAATCAGAAACCAAGAATGGAGATTGAGCCGCAAAAGAAAAAGGCCCCCAAACGTTGCCGTCGTGGAAGCCCTTCTCGATGTTTTAGCAGACTGAGAATCGCATTTCCCCGAATCGGTGTCAAGAGTCATAAGCGTCATTTTGGCGGGTGGATTTCTTTTGCCTTTTGAAAGGTGAGAGGGAATGCAAATTCTGGGAACTGTCACGTCCGTGTTTCGCGGGCGAAGGAATAGTTTCGCCCAAAATCCTGAACTGCAGAATAAGCAGGGCGGGGGTAAACAGATGGGTGATTTACAAACAGCTCTGTGTGGCCAAGTCAGCACTCGATCTCAATGATCGCTGCCTTGCTGTGCTCAGTTCGCTTTTGTCATTTCTCCCTGACGACGACATGAATGAGAAACCGGCCTCGTCGTTTTCCATCCAATCGCCAACTATCGCTGCACGGCACCTGCCTGAATCAACGCTACGCCGTCACCTGGCTTCATTGGTTGAGGCCGGGATCATTGCGCGCAAAGATAGCCCAACCCGCAAGCGTTATGCGCATAAGGACAGGGAAGGGGCGTTGAACTGCCTTCGGCTTTCCTTTGCGCCCTTGTTGATCGCGCATCTGAGATTGCCGGTATCGCAGATAAAATCCTTGCGGAGCAAAAAGCCTTGAAACGGCTTCGCGATGAAGTGTCCGTCATGCGCAGAGAGATCGCTTCGGCTTTTTCAGAAAACGCGGATGGGTCCGGTGACTTTATTGAGGGTCTTGAAGGGCTATTTGTTCGCTTCCGTGACGTTGTAGACGCTATTCCTCGCCGAGCATCCCTCGATGAGCTGATGATTATCAAAGCCAATCTGACAGCCATATACGATGAATTGGTTATCGCTTTGAAAACATGGCAATTGTTCCAGAAATGAGCGGCAGCGTCGCTCAATTGAGCGGCAGCATAATGAATCCTGCCAGAATCCCTTTAAATCTCAAAATAACAAAAGATTGATTTGAAGGCGTCTTCTGGAAACGACGGTTCCTGAGAGCCTCGAAGACGAGAACCGCATTCGGGTTTCACCTTCCATTTCGCTCGATCAAGTGCTGCGAACATGTCCGGATATTCGCGAATATGGAGCGCACGGCATCAGCACATGGCGAGAGCTTCAAGATGCTTCACAGATCGTTTCCGGCTTCCTTGGTATAAGTCAGTCGGCTTATGGTGAAGCTCTGAGGCGTCATGGGGCAGAAGCTGCGTCGACGGCGATTGCATGGATTCTGCAGAAGCTGTCGACCATCAATTCGCCTGGTGGTTATTTGCGGTCTTTGACGCAAAAGGCGAGGGCAGGGGCTTTTCCATCAGTAAGCTTCTGTTTTCGGGATGAAAGCCAATGAAAGCTTGGCAATAGCAGGGTCGCAGTGAATTCCGACGCGCAGGGACGGACATTGTACAACAACAATCCTTGAAGTGTCATGCTTAGTGTTATATATAGTCAGGGTAGATGACTGTGCAGATTTTAAGAACGCCTGGTTCGAGCGGTTTGCTCGAAAGCAGAGGATTACGGACGTCGCCTTGATAGAAGCGGTGCGTCGTGCCGAGCGCGGTCAGATAGACGCCGATCTCGGTGGCGGTGTCATTAAGCAACGAGTCGCCCGGGCAGGACAGGGAAAGTCGGGCGGGTTTCGCACGATTATTCTATATAGGCAGGAGCGGCGGGCATTTTTCGTGTTCGGTTTTGCAAAGAATGAGCAGGCCAACATTGAAGACGTTGAAGAAGTTCAATTCAAGAAGATGGCAAAGGAACTTCTTGCGTTATCAAATGAGCAAATGGCGCTGCTGATCGAGAGAGGGCGTTTTTCGGAGGTTGACGATGGTGAAGAAATATAAGAGCGAAGCAATGGCGGCCATCCACGAAACTATGGAGGGCCTGTTTGAAGTCGGCGCGATCGACAAGCAGACTATGCGAGAATTTGATGATGCTTGCCTGACCGCGATTGAGCCCACCCGGAAGAGATCCGCTCCATTCGCGAGCGTGAACATATATCGCAGCCTGTCTTTGCCCGCTATCTCAATGTGAGCAAGGGTCTGGTGTCAGATTGGGAGCGCGGAGTGAAGAAGCCTGGCGGACCTGCATTACGGTTATTGACCGTTGTTCAGAAAAAAGGGCTAGAAGCGATTGCCTGATTACAAAAAAAGCGATCAGATGGGCGGGCCAATTTATGATCGTTTATTCCGTGAACACCACCAGGACGCCGGATTTGACGATTCTTGCGAGTTCTTCTGCATCCCAGTTTGTAAGACGCACGCAGCCATGGCTCGATGTTTTGCCGATGCGTGAAGGGTCAGGCGTGCCATGAATACCGTAAGTGGGTTTGGAAAGCGCAATCCATACCGTACCGACGGGACCGTTTGGCCCAGGCGGAATGGTCAGAACGCCTTCATTGGCTCCCTGTTTGAAGTTGATCCTGGGATTGTATGTATAATTGGGATTGTTCGCTATTCGTTTGACCTGAACCGTGCCCGAAGGAGAAGGAGTGTCCGAAGAGCCGATCGTTGACGGGTAGGCTACCTTCAGCTTTCCATCTGAACCATAGCCCCGAACCTGTTTGCGACCTTTATCTGCTATGATATGGGCAATCGGCGTGCGTTTGGCTTTGCCGAGATTGGGAACTTTGATGATCGAGCCTGGTTGATTGAAATTCACCCCTGGATTGATCTCTTTGAAAACCCTCATCGATTTGAAACCGCTCGGCAAGCATTTCCGTGACTGAGGTATAAGCCATTGCCGGCAATTGGGCTTTCAAAGCGTAGTCAGCGGGGATTTCTGCAACAAACTGCCTGCCAACATCTTCATTTGTGATGAGGTAATCCTTGAAAGCTGGTCCGCCGGTATTCTCCAGTTCGGTCTGAACCGCTGCGGGATCGGCTGGATTGATAAATCTACCCGTGATTTCGCCAAAAGCCGCAGCAGCCTTGTCGACATTGCTGCCGGAACGCCCATCGATTGCGCCGGGCGACGCTGCCTGCCCTGTTCAACATGATCTGATAGGCTGCAATCTGTTCTTTGGAATCAACGCCTCTTGGCATTTCTATCGCGGGTGCCATGTCGTCGGCGGTTGGAACATAAGTCGATGAAGTGTCCTGACGAGTTGGTTGTGTGCGATTGATGCTGCCAGTGGTCATCTGGTCCAGTTCGGCTTTGATCGGTGCAATTGACCCCACTAATGCGGGCGGTCGGATATCTTTTACCTGCAAAAGCAGTCCATTGATCGAGCGGTCAATTGAGGACGACGGCATAAAATGGCGTCGGTGCTGGTCGAAAGATTGCCGCACTATCCCATGTTCAAAAAATAGCGTCGCTGCGTTGCCCGAACTGACAAGCACGCCGGAAATTACAACAATCCTCAACGTGAATTTAGATAAAAGTGCGAAGTGCGACATACCGTAAGCCTGATTGGACCCGATAAGTATTCGCCGGATTATGGTTAAATATTCGTTTGCGGACGCTTCTCTAGGCAAGAAATTGGAGTGAACACAAACCGAGAACTCTCGCTCGGCGTAGCTGCGATCATAACGCGATTTACGCCGTTACCCCATCTTATTGGCATGTCAGCTATGCGAAACTGGCCCTTCTGTCTGAGATCACGCGGACCTATATGCTGTTTGCAACAAAGAGAGAATTTTGAGGAGAGAAATGAACCTGATCCGCTCGTACAGCAACTGGCGCCGTTATCGTAACACTGTAAACGAACTGAGCCGCCTGAATGCTCGTGAACTGAATGATCTGGGCATCATGGCTTCGGAAATCCCGTTCTTAGCTCGTCAGGCTTCAGGTCGCTAACAAATTTTGATTATCGCTGAGGCCGTTCCTCCCAATTCCTCGGCGATCTAAGACCAGACATCCTCCTCCCAAGGTCTGGTCTTCCTCATAAACACCCGTCGCTCCTCCAGCGGCGGGTGTTTTGTTTTTGGGGGAGCGAAGGGCAACCCGCAGGACTGGAATTGCGGGGTATGTGCCTTCGAGTGCCAACTGTCGACCAGAAAAATGGACGGGTTGGCGCAGACGCCCGGTGCTGCGGCCGATCTTAAGCCTTACCGAGACGCTTGCGCAGTTCGGCGTTTTCTGCTCGTAGCTTACTGGCCAGTTCCTTGCGCAGTTTTAGATTTTCAGCTTCGAGCGTCACCAGAGTCTTCAGGTCATCACCTGAAGGCGCCCTTACCGCTGTTGGTGCTGCCTTTTCTGCGTTCTTCCAATTGTAATAAGTCTGTTCACTGACTTCCGCTTGCTGCAATGCAGCTTGCAGAGTGACCTTTCCCCCTTTTGTTGCTTTTTCGATAGAAGCGAGAATGGCGGCACGCTGCTCGGGACTATATCTCTTGACCGTGCGTTTTGCTGGCTGTGTTACAACGGGTTTAGCCTTCGCGGCAGCTTTAGGTGCTTTGGCAGGTTTGGTGCCGACCTTTGTCGCCGTTGAAGGAGAAACAGCGCTAGTCTTTGCTTGTTTTGGCGCAGCCTTTTTCCGGGGAGCGCGTGTTTTTGGCATGTCACCGACAGGTTCAGCAGCATTGATTGCAGTTGCAGCAGGTTTTGCATCGGTAATTGTTTCATCAGCCATGTTGAGTTTCTCCTGTGTTGGCGGACGGGCAGTTACTTATTTCGGGGACAGACAGATCAACGCTTAATGTGGAAGTAAAGTCGTGTAGTTCATGGTGAACTTACGAAAGAGATTTTCCGAGAGGCTGTTGTCACAATTGAATGCAGTGCTGAACATTGAAAAACAGGCTGGAAATCGATAGGTAGAGTCAAGCGCTCTTCTCACCCCCTTCTGTCATATTTCATCTGAAAGCCATTCACGGATGAAGAATCCAGTTCGCAATGTTATCGTCGAATATAAGAACAAGCGTGCCCGCAGGGGGAATGCATCCTTGTGGGGAAATCTGGATTTGAAGTCGATCGCCCGGGAAGTTGAAGCGGATACGTCGCAATCTCCGATAGATGTTCAGGCAGGAGCTCAATCCCCCGAACCAATGCACGACAAGGCTGAGACAGCCGACCTGGAATTCCTGCCGCTGATCGCGGCTACTGCTGAAACCGTTGCGGACGAGCGAGCTTTCTGTCATTGATGCGGTAGAGCCAGAAAAAGAATAGCGCCCATTGCGGTCCAAAGCCAGAAATTGCCGAAGAAATTGTTGTCAGAAAGAAAAATCGCTCTGTTCGGCGCAGCGTGAAGAAGGTTGCTCGAAGAAAGAAAACTGCGAGACCTCCGGTCGCAGAGACGAACAGCCCGTCCGAACTACTGTCCCTCGAAAGCGAGAATGCGTCTCTCAAGCGCGAACTGCTTGCGAAACTGCGCGCAGAAAATGACGCCTTGTTCGCGCTGCTCAGACGAGCCGATCTGCGGACCACCCAGTAGATAGGTCCGTTTTATTCAGGCCTGCATGTTCATTGGCCCGACGACGACCTGGCTGAAACTGGCATGAAGCAATACCAACCGCGTGTTCTGGTCATTTGGGGTGTCCGGTTTATCGTCGGCAAGGCTGTCGCGTGTCGGGAAGCAGGCAACACCAAGTCCGTTTTGGCGCGAACGGGGAGGTTGATTGACAATGAAATCATGGAGTGAGCGCCTCGTCGCGGGGCTGAAGAACTGGCGATCGCGCAACAACGACACCGGGGCGGATGCAACGTCTGGTGTACAAAGCCCAGCCGATACGAGCCCAGAGCCATCTGATGACGGTTCAAAGGCAAAACTGTCGATCAGGGTCACGGTGGAAGACTTTGAAGGAACAGGCGTTGATGCAATTCCGCAGATAGAACCGCCAACGCCACTTGAAGCTTCCCAGTGCTTGCGAATGAAGTGCAGCCGCCTGAAGCATTGTCAAGTCAGCCGGAGCCGACGCACGAGGCGGCGAATGAACCTTCCACCTCATCATCTGTTTCAAAACCGACGCAAAATCTGTCCCGGGGAAGATCATCAAAGTCCAAGGATGGATTGATGGCAGGCAATGACCTGACGGTGTCAGACGGGAAGGGACTCAGCTAACGAAGCGGCTGAGAACAAAAGCGTCATCAGCAAGAGGAAGTTGCAGTTCGATCATGAATTGCAGAAGGTCACCATCAACACGACCCCGGCAAAAGAGCTTGAAGAAGCAGATGGCAACGCATCCATCGGGGCCGAGCCAGTAAACCCATCGGAAGCGTTAGTGTCGTTTGAGGAAGCGAATGCACTTCACGAACCGTCTAGTGGTGCGGAGCCACCGAGAATAGAGCAGGCGACAGACAAAGATGCGACGATTCCTGGGGCGTCCATGTCACCGCAAATGCGCTCCCGTGACCGAAAGCCCAAAGCTACTGATGAACTGGTGACCGACGAAATGCTCGCAGAACTTGAAGCGGAAAACGCCCGCCTTAAGCGCCTTCTCCGTGAAAAGCTGAGTGCGATCAAGGATAATTCTGAGAATTGAACTAAGGGTCGCGTGCGACACCGCCAGAACTACCGTCGAACGATTTTGAACATAAGGATTAGTGATGGCTGTTACATTGTTGCATGGAACCGGTAATCTTGTCTGCGACGGCGTGGATGCGGGCCGGGTCGAATTCAGCATCGCCAGTCCGGCTGATGGGCCGGACATGACAAGATGTGGAAAGGTCTGGGGCAACAGGCAGGCGATAGCTGCCTCGATGGATGCTGAGAAGATTGAGCTGATTGTGTCAGAGCCGAGGTGAGACGCTTCTCCTGGATCTCCAGGATCTGGATCGCGATGGTGGCGCCTTGTTCTCTGTTTTACAAGCCACAGCTGCTTGACGACGGCGGAGCCGTGAGAGCAAACCGGATCCTTCGACAGTTAGGTTGCAAGGCATGGCATTCAGTAGATTCAGTCCCGATCTGCTTGAAGCTCCTTCTCAAGTTCCGTCCACCAAAAAATGCCCATAAAGGGACGGTTTGCCGTTGCTTATCAGAATTAAACCCGAGAACAGCTCGTCGGCGGAAACTTGGCTAGGGCAGAATTGTAATAACGCTTCAGACCGGTCGTTAAAATTACCCAATCGTGATTGATCGGTTTCAAACTTCAGGCGGCAATTGTTAATATCGTCGCGTGTAAACATCGCGGAAAACGTGACCGGAGGTGTCTACATGTCCCCGGCGGTCCGGGAAGAGCGCCGGGGATTCAGATTATTTGAGCGTTATTAAATGCGAATGCTGCAATGACGAATTGCCGAGAAGGTGAATTCTTCACACCAATGAGAAGGTAGCAGCTTCTGATGAACGTTGTCGGTGAGCATCGCCCTGAACAAATGGGACAAACTGGACAAATGGATATAAAATCCTTATATTGAGCTGCATGAAGACGGAGTACACCCATGGCTAGTCCAATATGCAGACGCACCACAGTAGCCGCACCGACGTAGCAGAACGTGTCACCAACAAAGTCACGAATGCGCTCAAAAGCGACAAGGCATTTGAGTCAGGAACGCTTGCGCTTTCAGCACAGCGGGAGCCGCATCAGCGGCCGTACTCGATCTCCCGCTAGAAGCCCGGCAGGAACTTCGGAAGCGGCAGGCCGAGTTGACGCACGGCATCAACCGACTGATTAAATCCTTTGGCAAAAAGCCGGGTTACAGCAAGATTGGTCTCACGAGACCTGATGTCGTTGAACCTTCCAAGGGCGACGGTCTTGGTACGATTGTATCCGATGAAGAAGGACAACGGCTACTCAATGACATTGCAGTTGCCCGGAAGATTGAAGACTGGGCCGGAGGCGTTGGCGCAACCGAGCTCAGTCGCGACTACGGCATTCCTCGCTCGACACTCCATCGCTGGCAGCATTCCAACGAAGTAATAGCGCTTCTCAAGGGAACTAAAAAGCATGTCTATCCGACTGAGCAATTCATTGACGGACGCCCCGCAAGAGGGATTTCCACCATCATCGATATAATCGGTAGTCATCGAATTGCTTGGCTCTGGCTACGCCAGGTCAATCCCGTCCTAGGTGGGCGGAAACCTATCGACTGTCTCAAGCAGGAGCGCCTTGATGAAGTCATCGATGTTGCTCGTGCATATTTCGAAGCGCATTGATGCTTCATCCGGATATCCTGCAGCAACTTGCCGTTCAAGTAGATGTCAGCAATTATGTGCGGATTCTCCCGCGCATCTATGCGGCCTCGCCTTTAGGTATGGGGTTTGGACTTACGCGGTTCTCAAGTCCGAAGAATAAATTTCAATTGCTCTACCTTGCGCAAAATCCGATGACGGCAGTTGCTGAAACGATAGTGCGAGATAGGTTTGAAAAGCGGACCGCTACCTTATGCGCGAAGAGCTTGATCGCTATTCAATTGCTGTGATCCGTAATCCGAAGCCGCTATTTTTGCTCGACTTGCGCTATGAGGGCGCCAGCCTGCTTGGAATATCGACCGATACCGTACGCGCAAAGGCTCAAGCCGCAGGTAGACGATTAAGTCAGGAAATCTACGACCAAACCGAATTCGACGGCATCATTTATATGTCTCGCATTACAAACAAGGAATGCGTCGCTGTTTACGACAGGGCAGTCCACCTCAATCTCGAGACCGACGCCCCAGCCTTAAACTTGACGAGGTTATCAAGCTTGACCGATATTTTTGAAGTTGTTCGTCACTTTAATCGTAGAACCATAACATCCGACATTCAAACCGGCCAGACGCCTCAGCGATTTAGGCAGTTGCCGTCCTCCGCAATTCTGAAAACTGAAGTGGTAAGCGGCTATGCTGCCGTCAGCGGTAGTTGGTTCGAATAAAATACATGAAGTTGTGACGGCTGTTACGTTGTTCCATGGAACGGGCAATCTCGACTGCGATGGCGTTGAATTCAGGTTATGAGTTTGGCATCGACCTGGCTCTGCAGGTTGGAAGTGTTCTAACCACGGGGAGCAGATCACGCAGCAAGCTATGCGGAAGATTTGCCAAGAGTTTCGCAAGTTCCACGCGTTCTTTGGCTTCCTCCTCACTATTGCCCCACAAATGAGGCGCTGCTTCATAAAGCATATCGATGGGTATAACGCCGAGCACTTCGCAGATATGAATCATGCGAGTGACATGAAGCTTTGAAAATGCCCGTTCATATCGGCCATAAACCGGTGTCGAAAGCCCTATTAGAGGGGCAAAGTCGGCTTGTTTGAGGCGCGCCTGTTCACGCGCTTCGCGGAGGTACTTCGCAAGCCGATGATCGATTTCTTCGAACGTACTTATCCCGTTAAAACCAGGACGCCTAAAGATTGGCTTATCGATTTCAGGATCATTGGTTTTCAAGGAATGCTCGTTTGAGTAATCTAGTGACTCACTTTTCACTTTCAACTCCCTCGTTTTCAGCGCCATCACGGTGATCGCTAGAGATGCTCCGTTATAATAGCATTTCAGAAAAGTGATTTATTCTTCTTTTCATATCAATCTTCATGGCCGGGAGCGACGTCTTTTCCGCCTCTAATGCGAAAACAGGTGTAGACGGTTCAGTGTTCAAACTGACGTTTACCGTCGCAAGTTCCATCAAACCACCCGACAATCGTGATATTCTGCGGTTCGCTGACCCGCGTGAGCGAAGCCTACATCTTTCAAGCAGATTGGGCTGGACACCGTGTCCATATTATTGCGAGAAGTTCATGAATCTTCGTATCTTGGTGCGCTGACGACGGCTAGGCAATTCGCTAAAGTCGTAGCGGAAGTTCCGAACATCCCACAACTCAGCTAAAGTTGGCCAATCTTTCAAAAATCGCAGTACCCTATGGGCCGCGATTAAATTAAAAGGAAAGATTCCGACGGACGAATGGCCGCAATTCAGACGTAAAACTTCAGGTCTACGAGCACCTTTTTCTAACACATCAACTACCCGATCCGAAAGATTTGGACATACGATCGTATCGTCTTTTCCTAACACAAACATCATATTCAGGTGAGGTCGTGTTAGCCTTGAAAGATGATTTTCAAGATCGATTAGACCCCAAGCGCTTTTCAATTCGTCTAAAGACATTGCTGGCTCGATACGGCTACGCAGCCCTCTTAAAGTTTCCGCAGTCCATACCAGTTCGGCGGGTTTAGCTGGCGATACCATCAGGACTGCCTTACGCACTTTTTCTTCGTGCGCAGCGATGAGACCTGCAACCAAGCCACCTATACACATCCCTACCACGGAGATTTTATAGTATCCCTGCTTACCGAGCCAACGTACAAGTTTGCGGCCATCCAGAACCGCCTGGCGCATCGAACGGATGGTAAGGTTTATATCGGCATTCAAAGCTTTTCTTCGGAAGTCGTCAGAACCACGCCTGAAGTGATACGGAAGGGTAGCCTCGACAACGGTGATACCCCTAGCTGCGAAAAATTTTGCGAATGCGGAATAACGATTGCGTGCGTACCAATGATGAAAGACAACGATAGCGTGTTCTTTCGTTCCGCTGTCAGTTATCTCGCATTCAAATATATTATTCTCTTCCTCTTCAGTCGTGATGTCAGATTGGAAAACAACCTGGTCTGTGCTTTCGCTTAGTGGTTCAGGCGGCAAAATAGGAGAGAAAAATGCCTGCGCGTTGAAATTTTCATCGAGCTCTAACTCTATGCTGTCGACGCTTTTTGCTTCTTTCTTGTGAACTGCGAATGTCAATGAGCTATCATGCATAAACTTTATAGACCTGTGTTCGATGAGCTTTTGACGTTGTAATGATTTTATAATGTGCTTGCGATCATGTCTGCGTGCTAAATAGCGAAACATATGTTCCTCCTGTTATCACAGCGTTAAATGGATCGACCTTTTTGCCGATAATGATTTAGTCAAAATAATCATGCTTTTAACTCTCACTGCGCGCCTCTCGTCCAAGGGGTCGTGAACCGCTCAGTGACCGTCATACAGTCCTCTGAATTCAGCATCGGCATAATATGCGATCTTGTTGGCGACGATCGGCCGTTGGCCTGCGAGGAAGAGCAGTTCGAGATGTGGCTGAAGATTGCGGACTTCATCGGGGGTGAGCAAGGCACGCGCTGTATGGTGTTGGGCGTGAGAAATACCAGACTGTTGTGAATCGAGTGCCCGGCTCATGGTCTGGAAAACCACGGTTTCCTGTCCGAGCAAATCGGAGACGAATTGGGCGCTGTCGTGATCGTTGACACCGAAGACTTGCAGGACGCCAGCATTCGATAGAAAGGTGCCAGCGCGCTTTCCGTAGGTGGCGCGAAGCTGGTGAATGTCCTGCAGGATGGGCCAGAGCTGGACACCGTAGCCTGCCATAAGCCCCATTGCGCGTTCCACCGGTGCCAGGTGGCCAAGGGCTGCGAACTCATCCAACAGATAGAGAACCGGGGTAACCGGTTTGGCTTGATCCCGGGCCATGTCGGTCAGGCTTTGCGCGACGAGCAGGCGCAGCCAGCGAGAGTAGGTGGCGAGCCGATCGGGGGGGGAAGGACGAGAAACACCGAGATATTGCGGTGCTTGAGATCAGCAAAGCGAAAATCAGATCTGGCGAGGATCGTAGCCATGCGTGGACTGTCGAGAAAATGGGTATGACGCTGCGCGGCGGAAAGTACGCCAGCACCTTCCCGATCGGATTTACCAAAATGGCGGTTTGCGGCGCGGGCAATCAAACCAGCTGACGCTGTTGAGGCCTGCATTTCTTTCAGGAGGGCTACGAAAGCTTCAGGGGGGGGAGGGTGAGATAGTCTCGCAGGGTGGCGAGGTTTCGCCTGTCGCGCGGCTCGCTGGCGACAATATGAAGGATTAAACCGGCAATGAGTGCTTTCGCTTCCTCATTCCAGTGCGCGCATCCCCACTCATGCCCGGTTCATCGAATACGAGGGCGTCGGCTAGCGTGGTTGCATCTTCTGCGACATCGAGCCCTGTGGGATCGAGATTGTCGAGTGGATTGAAGGCAGCGGAGGGCTGACCGGTAACACCGAAGGGATCGAGGACATGAACGGGGCCAAATTGCTGTCGGGCGCGGACGGTGACCTTGGCGTTTTCGCCCTTTGGATCGATACAGATTACAGATCGATCGGTGATGAGCAGGTTCGGGATAATTGTTCCCACGCCCTTACCGGTACGCGTCGGTGCCATTGTGAGCAGATGGGCCGGGCCTTCATAGCGAAGCAGTTTTGCGGACTTCGGATCGCGGCCGATGAGCAGGCCGGAATCGGTGCGGGTGCGGGCAGCGGTTTCCTTATCGGTGGCGAAGCGGGCAGACCCGTGGGTTTCGCCGTCAGGATCCCCGAAATGATTAATTAGCGGATTGGTGATGAGGCGGAACAAGAGGAGAAGTACGAATGCTGTAAAGGCAGTATTTCCCACATACCAGAGCGTATCACCGCGGTCGATATTGAGAGAACGCATCGCATATTCCAGGATGAAAGCGAACACAAAAACGACAACGAAATAGAAGATGCCTACCTGAAAGATCGTTCTTCCATAACGGAATGGAACAGAAAGAAGGGAAACCAATGCCCACAGCGGATCTCGCGCAGCAGCACGCAGCATGTTCCTGAACGCTGCGCATGCAAGTGTCGCCTGATTCATTAACCCGCTCCTTCGTTGCTTGCACGGTTGGACGTTTTCCCGATCAGATCAGCAAACAGTACCCTGTCGGCTTCGCGCGTCAGAAACACGGGCAGCTCATTCTTCAGCCATTCTTTCAGGCGTTGGGAAAGTTCCTCATCGTTTCCGCTTTCAACTCGATGCAGCACTAGCGCACCAAGCAGCACCTTTCGGCGTGTATCGTTGGCGCGCTCCTGTTTCGATAGTCTGGCTTTCAAAGCGGAACGCTGCGCATCCAGCTGGGCCAGACGTTCTTCGATGGATTTGCGTGCCACACTTCTACTCCCTTAAAATCTCATTGAGCTTGGAATAGTTTCCCTTACTACGGCTTTCGCCAACTTCATGTAGCGGCAATGGCTACGAACTTACGGCAGAAAGTGTGGATCATCGGCTGTGGCGGCATTTCATGCCGTGTACTGGTCGCCGGAAAGATGATCCTGAGAATCTCATTATTACTTTGAAAACTGTCGCCATAACGTTGTCAACCGTCTGCGTGCATCCAGCTGGGATATCCGAGCTCACAGATACACGTCCCTCAGCCGTTTGAATGCGGATCTCTCATTGGTGTATTCGGTCATTTAAAACCGCCCTCATTGTTGCGAGGTTTTGATCTGAGCAGCGACGTTCACCCTGTTTCATCGCCAATCCAAAACTTCGGTCATTGCAGCCAGGATTAGCTTCAGTTTTAAAGCATCGATGCTGCTGCAGGTTAACACCGAAAGTTGAGAGAGCAAAGCGAATGGAATACGAAGGGCGCACTTACGAGTTGCTTCGCAACTCAGAGCGGTTTAAGCTCATTTCATAGACGGATTTATTTGTTTGGGGCTGAGGATAGTGATGTGGCGATCTATCATCTGAGTATGAAGCCGATTTCCCGATCTAGGGGACGAAGTGCTGTTGCTGCCAGCGCCTATCGCTCGGCGTCAAAGCTGACGAATGAGCGTGACGGAATTACCCATGATTACACCAACAAAAGCGGTTTGGAACATGCCGAGATCGTCTTACCGGAAGGTGTCGATGCGGAATGGGCGCGGGATCGTTCAGCCTTATGGAATGCAGCCGAGCTTTGCGAAAAGCGCAAGGATGCACGTGTCGCACGCGAGTTTGAAATTGCATTGCCGCATGAGCTGACTGCGGATCAACGGCTTGAGGCAACGCGGATTTTCGCCCATGAGCTTGCCGATCGTTTTGGCGCGGCAATCGACTTCGCCATTCATGCGCCGCAAGACGACAGCGACATTCGAAACCACCATGCGCATATAATGATGACAACACGGCAGGTGAGGGGGGATGGTCTCGCTGACAAGAACCTTCTCGAGCGTGAAAACAAATGGCTTCTGTCAGCGGATCTGCCAACCACGGATATGCAGCTTCGTGATCTCCGCATGCGATGGGAAGGGATTGCGAATGAAAGCCTTGCTCGGGCCGGACATGATATTCGCATTGATCACCGTTCGCATCTGGAGCGGGGTCTCGAGATTGCGCCGACGGAGCATATGGGGGTTCATGCGACGCAGATGGAGCGGCGTGGTCTCGTCGTGTCGCGGTCGCGGCTGGATGAAGATGCCGCGCGGCGCAATTCGGAGCTGATCCGCGAGAAGCCGGAACAGGTTCTTGAAATCATCACGGGAGAGAAAAGCGTCTTTGACCGGCGTGACGTTGCGCGAGCGCTGCATCGCTACATCAACGATGACATTGGAGAGTTCCAGAGCGCCTTTGCCAAGGTGATGGCGTCATCGGCCCTTGTTGAACTACAGGCGGAAAGCCATGATCCGGTGACGGGTGAATTCGAGTTAGCGCGTTATTCGACGCGCGGAATGGTCGAGATCGAATCCGGTATGATCGAATGCGCGCAGCGGATGCACGCGTCGCACAGCCACAGGCTGAGCGATCATCATGGTGTCGATCGCAAGCATGTCGAACAAGCGATCGGGCGTCAGGATGCTGCGATCCGGACAAGCGTTTCCAGCGATACCGCTGACAAGGTCGAGCGGGGTGATCTAGATCGCGGTGAGCGCGATCGGCTTATCGACGCTGCACGTCTCTCCGATGAGCAGCGGCGGGCGATTGAGCATGTCACTGGGCCGGAGCGCATTGCTGCGGTTGTCGGTTATGCGGGTGCTGGCAAGAGTACGATGCTGGCGGCGGCGCGTGAGGCATGGGAGGCAGAAGGCTACAGGGTTCACGGTGCAGCCTTGTCGGGTAAGGCAGCCGAGGGCCTGGAGGAGAGTTCTGGAATTCAGAGCCGCACCCTGGCATCGTGGGACATGAGTTGGCAGAACGACCGTCGCACGCTCAATCGCGGTGATGTGTTTGTGATCGACGAAGCAGGCATGGTGGGAAGCCGGCAGCTCGCCCGGTTCGTTGGCGAGGCCGAGGCACGCGGTGCGAAGATCGTCCTTGTCGGCGATCATGAGCAGCTACAGGCAATCGGGGCCGGCGCACCATTCCGGGCGATCACCGAGGAAATTGGTCATGCCGAGCTTTCCCAGATACGCAGGCAGCGTATTGACTGGCAGCGGGACGCGTCGGTTGCCTTCGCCACGCACCGAACGGCTGAGGGTCTGAGCGCCTATCGGGATCGCGGCAATATCAGCTTTGCCGAGACGGGCGAGGATGCGCGCGGTCAGATCGTGCGTGATTACCTTGCCGACGCGCAAGTGCGTCCGGACGGCACCCGGATTGCGATGGCGTATCGCCGGGCCGATGTTCGCGCCATCAATGACGCGATCAGAGCTGAGCTACGGGCCCGGGACAACGTGCCCGGCGACAGCCGGGGGCTGTCCGAGGGCGAGCTGGCGCGTGGCGCCCTCGGGAAGGGGCTGGTCTTCCAGACCAATGACGGCAAACGCGAGTTCGCCCCGGGCGACCGCATCGTGTTCCTTGAGAACAATCGCGACCTTGGCGTAAAAAACGGGATGTTGGGTACCGTCGAGCATGTTGAGGTCGGCCGACCGGGTGCTGGCCCCAGGATCGTCGCGCAGCTCGACGGGGCGAGCGGTAAGGAAGGGCGCAGCGTCAGCGTGCCGATGGACGACTATCAGGCGGTCGACCACGGCTATGCGACGACAATTCACAAAAATCAGGGCGCAACCGTGGATCGTGCCTATGTGCTGGCGTCGAGAACGATGGACCGGCATCTAACCTACGTCGCTATGACCCGGCATCGCGACGGAGTGCAGCTCTATGGGAGCCAGGACGAGTTCAGCAAATCGGAACTTGGCCGGCAGGTAGGTCAAACGTTGGCTGTGGGTCGTCTGATCGAACATGGGGCCGCACCGTTCAACCACAAGGAAGGCAATAGTCAGAGCTATTTCGTGACGCTTGAAAACGATCAAGGTGAGCAGCGCACGCTATGGGGCGTAGATCTTGAGCGCGCCATGAAGGCTTCGAAACAGGCACCGCAGATTGGGGACAGGATCGGCCTGCAACATGTCGGTTCGGAGCCGGTTCGCCTTCCAGACGGAACGGAGACGCACCGGAACGCTTGGAAGGTTCAAGATGCGGGCGATCTTGCTTATGAGCAGCTTAAAAAATCAGCTGTCACGGTCGGGCGTGAAGGAAACGACACTCGACTATACCCGCGACTTTGCCGCGCGCCAATTTGCCGAGCGGCGGGGGATCGCAGAGCAAATGGGGATCGTAAGCGAGATCGAGATCCCGGCGGAGCGCGCCGGGCTACGTGCGGAGCGGGAATCAACGGCCGCGGATAACGTCGGTGATCGACAACAGCGCCGCAATTCGTTCGAGGGCCTGAAACTCGGGGCGCGGCGCGGCGGCCGAGCGGTTGCAGCAGGATCGCACCGGTGAGAGTGGCTCGCCGGTCGAGCAGAAACGGCCGCAGCAAGCCGAGAAACAGCGCGGTGGTATGTTCTCTGACCTCAGGCTCAATGCGCGTTCTGGGCCGTCCGAGCAGCGGGAAGAACTGCCGGGAAGGGAGAAGAGCTTGCAGTCGGTGCCAGTACAAGACCGCCCCGATACTGACAGATTGGCCGAGCGGTCGCGACGTCAGTCGCCGCTTGAGGCAGCCGTTGACCGCTATGTGCGGGCCTATCAGTCGCTCGATCAGCACCAACGTGATGGCCTGCCGGTTCTTGACATGCAGCGGCAGGAGATGCACGCGGCCGGCCAGCAGCTCGACCAGGTGCGCGCGGGGACAGAAGAATTGATGGTTTCGACACTGCAACATGATCCGCAGACGGCGCGCGCCATTACCGAGCTTACCGGTCGGGAGCGTGTCGCCCATGTCATCAAGGGCATGAAGCGTGAAAACGCCGCCCTGCAAGACCCCAATGTCAGGGCCGAGCGGTTCGTGAACCGCTGGCAGGAGCTGGACGGTCAGCACCAGACGCTTCGCGGCTGGCAGCACGACGAGGCGCGGGGCAAGGTCGAAAGCCAGATGAGCAGCCTCGCCAAGAACCTTGAACGCGATCCTCAGGCGGAATCCATCGTGCGTCATCGCAGCAAGGAGCTTGGAATCGAACAGGAGCTTGATCGCGATCAAAGCATTGCCCGTGTGCTGCAGAGGCAGGTAACACGCGGCCAGCGGATTGATCGGGGCTCTGGCATAGAAATGTAAGGCAGGGAGAACATGACGGAACTCGACGACAACAGAGACGGCATTGGGCTCGCGACGCGTGAAGAAGATTCAGGCGATCCGGCGGCAGCCTTCGATGCGCTTCGACGCACGATCGAAACGCAGGGTGCACAAATTGGGGCGGAAATGACCGTGATGCGTCGCGGCATCGAAGCTGCTTTCGACCAGCTCGAGAAGATCGAGCCTCAAGCCGATTACAAGCCCCAGCTCGCACAACTTGTACAGGCGCTCGACAATGTTGCAGAGCGTTTGCACGGCGTCGAGCAGTCACCCATTCTTCGACAGGGCGCGCAGCACTATGCAGGGGTTCTCGAGCGCAGCGGCGAGGCTCTGGTAAGGAACGCCGCGCAGCAGCTCGAACGACATGCCTTCGACCTTGAACGCGTCAGTCGTAATCTTTCAGCACGTGTCTCGGGAGCGCGCGAGCGCGGTAGACAAAACAAGTGGGTCATTAGCGCGGCGGCGTTCGGTATCATCATCGGTGTCCTGGCGACATTGTTTATGCCACGCATACTGCCTGGAACGGTTGATATGGCTGTTGCCTCCATGGTCATGAACAATGACCGTTGGAAAGCTGGGATAGCCCTCATGGAATCTGGAAGTCCCGGAGACTGGCGTAGCCTCGTCGAGGCAAGTGATCTTGTGCGAACTAATCGGGAAGCCCTTGGTGTGTGTTCCGAGGCAGCTGTCAACGCAAAGAAAGATCAGCGGTGTACGATTACCGTGTCAACGCCTGCACAGTGAACAACAGCTAGCATTCGTGCGTCCTGCTCTTATCACAGGAGGGCCAGAGGGACGGCCCGGGGGCAGGCATGAGGCAATGAGGCTTTGAGTATTAGAGGAAGCACTTAATCACTCAAACAGTTCGGTGTGGGTGCCAGCGCACACGAAAATCACGCTGTTGTCCTCGACCTGATACACCAAGAGGAAATCGCCGCTGATAAGACATTCGCGATGGTCGGCGCAATCCCCTTTTCAGGGCGTGGTCAAGCCGTTCGGAGCGTAGCGGCTCGTCATTCGCTATCAGGAGTAACGCAGCCACACATTGCCCGTCCGATTTTCCGAGACGGGCTTTTTTTAAACGGTCTTTCAATCGCCCATTGCAATGATGTACTGTCATGCGCTCGTGGCTGCTGAGTAGTGCTTGACGATCAGCGAACCTATATCGTTGTTCAAAAAGCTCACGTAAACTGAGCGCGAAATCGGGCCATGGCAATCACGCTAATGGTGGTCTTGGGGCATGAAGTATATACAGGAAATATCGCGGAGACGGCTGCCCGCAACCATTCGAGGGCGTCGCGTTGGTTTCCCGCTGAACAACGGTTGGCGTGAACGATGAAAGAACACTTAGGCCGCCTGCGCTCCGTCGGAGATTACAAGCGTTTTCCGCGATCTGCTTTTCGCGGCTTGCTCCCAAAGGAAATCACCGGAGAATGCGATGTGCTCCCATCCCACAGGTGAGGTATGCGCCATCATCGCGTCACCCACGACCTTACCGGTCGAACGTAGATGCGCAAGCGCATCTGCCATGTAAGTCGAGTTCCAGTAGACGATCGCGGCAATGACGAGGTTGAGACCGGACGCGCGGTACTGCTGCGCCTCATGGCTACGATCGATAATACGGCCCTGCCGAAACGTGCAGATTGCCCGTGTAAGGGCGTGACGCTGCTCGCTTTTGTTCAGTCCGGCTTGGCAACGCTGGCGCAGCGCCGGATTCTCCAGCCAATCCAGCATGAACAAGGTTCGCTCGACTTTGCCGATTTCCTGAAGGGCGACATCGAGCTGGTTTTGCCGCTCGTAAGCTGCGAGCTTTCGTAGCATGGTCGAAGGAGCGACATGGCCCGATTTCAGCGATGCGACGAGCCGCAACACATCATCCCAATGCTCACGTATGATGTCCGCGCGAACCTTTTTTCCGAGAAGAGGTGCCAGATCCGGATAGCTGCCAGTCGGCTCAATAGGAATAAGACGCCGATCCGGGAAATCGCGCAAGCGCGGGCAAAACCGGAAACCAAGAGCGGCACAGAGCGCGAAGACGTGATCGGTTGCTCCGCCAGTGTCGGTGTAATGCTCCGAGATATTGAGATTCGTGCCGTGATGCAGCAAACCGTCGAGAACATAAGGCGCTTCGTGGGTAGCTGCCGAGATGACCTTTACGTGGTAAGGGCCATGCTGGTCGGACACATGGGTATAGAAGCCGAACCCCGGATCAACGCCGTATCGGGCATTCACATCACCACCGGTCTTTGCCCGTTTTCCGCCTCGGAAGAATTGGCCGTCTGAGCTTGAAGCCGTGCCGTCGCCCCAGATCGAAGCGATTGGCAAACGGTGGTGTGCATCTATGATCATTGCAAGCGCGGCGGCATAGGTATCGTCTCGAATGTAGGCGTCCTTGGTCCATATCAATTGATCTCGGCTGATGCCTTCACTGGCACGGGCCATGCGGGAAAGACCGAGATTGGTGGCGTCGGCGAGGATTGCGGCCAGCATTGCGCTGTCGTTCGGGCATGTCTGTCCTGTTCTCAGGTTCGTGAACGCTCCGAGAAAGCCGGTCTGGCTGGCCACCTCGTGCAGCAATTCGGTAATTCGTATGCGCGGTATCATACCCTCGACTTGGCTAACGAAAGTTTCTGCGCTAGGGGAAGTAGCTGATCTTAAAGGAGTTATGCTCAGGCGGTTTCCATCGAAGTTGACGCCTTCGACCTGGCTTTTCTGAAGACGTTTCGAGAACCGCTTCAGCCGCCAGTCCAGTTCGCGGCCCCGTTGCTCTAGCCAATCGTCAGCAGATGCGGGCAACGCCAGACCCTTGGTGACAGCTCCAGCCATTTGCGGAGGCAGGAGATAGCTGTCGAAGCGGCGATATGACGATGAACGCTCTACCCAGACATCACCCGACCGCAGCTTATTGCGTAGATGTGCGAGTGTGGCGACCTCATAAAGCTTACGATTGATCTTGCCGTCCGGGCCGACCACGATCTTCTGCCAATCCTTTTTGAACGGCATAGGCGCATCGGACGGTAATTCGCGCTTTCCGGTTCGGTGGGCCTCTCGTAATACCTTTACAGCCGAAATGGTCCGCGCGCTGCCTTTACTGGCCTTGAACTCAAGCGCCTCGATCAGCGCTGGCGCAAACTTTCGCAGTGTCGCATAGCGGTCAGCGGCAACAATGAGAGGATCCTGATCCGCAGTGTCCGCGATTTCTGCAACTTCGTGGCGCGCTCGCAGCAGATTTGCCCAGCCGACCGATGCATTGATCGTGTCGACCGGATCGCTGTCAGTCTCGATGGCTTCTGCCAATGCATCAATCGTTCCTCGAAACAGGCGCATCAATCGGGACACATCTTTTGCCGTCGCCTCATATTTCCGGGCCTTGGCGTTCTTGGCGCGGGTGAACATCGAACCAATCAGCTTATCGGCCATGTCGATCGCGGCATCTGTCAGCCGTTCTTCGGCGTCGATCAGAAACGCAACCAATGTGGCTCGCCGTCGTGAAAGGGTGTATCGCTCGATCATGTAGGATGGCGACATACGACCCTCGCGGACGAGCTGGCGATAGCGGTCGGGATGCAGGGTGGCACTGTTGGCAGCGGGAATGCCTATCGTGCGGACAAAAGATAGCCGTTCCAGAATATCGCGGACACTGTCAGCTTTCGCTGAGACGGGCATCGTCTTAAGCCACGCCAGAGACGACAGACCGTTCTTCGGATCAATCTGAACAAGGGAGTCGAGAAGGTCGAACTGGTGAGAGGTCAGGCCGCCGATAAGCGCCTGGCTGGCGTGTTTACGAGCTCGCGCCCTCCCGGCAATTCCCGCCCTCTCGATTGTCGAGATCGTAGGAAGCACGATGCCCGCCTGCCGCAATGTCGTGACAATATGCACGGCGATCGGCATTCCTTTATCAGTCGCCGTCGCGGCGACCGCTCCCGCATCGATCATCATGGGGATATCGCTGCGCTCGGCCGCGCGCACACCCATCATTTGGGCTAATTCACGCGCATGATCGCTCATCGTCTGGCTTCGAACGCCATAGCTTGCAAGATCTTCAGGCCGAACGTCGATCTGCTCTGCCACGAACGAAACCATCGAAGCCGGGATCGTGCCGAGAATTCGGGCCAGAGGCACACCCGGATGACGCAAGATGCAAAGCTGCAAGGCAAAACCGAGCTTGTTGTGATCCTCACGGCGATCCCGGATCAGGGCGAGGTCATCCGGCTCAAAGGTGTAGAGGCGGGCCAGGTCGTCCCGGTTTTCGGGAATGGATAAGAGCTGTCGCCGTTCATGCTCGGTCAGAAGTTCATGTTTGCGCATCTCTACCCTCTAAATCGTCTACAAAAGGGCTTAATAGTCTATGGACAGCAGGGAATAAAGAGACGTATTCTAGGGACTATTTTTCAGTGGTTGAATGAGGCCGGTTCTCACCGTCCACAGAACGGCCGTTTCGGAGACGCCATCATGGGGGCAATTCTTGGCTATGCGCGCGTCTCGACCGGCGATCAGGATGTTGCGGGTCAGACGCTGCGTCTCGAACAGGCCGGAGCGATCAAGGTGTTCACCGATGTGAAGTCCGGCAAGAGCATGGATCGGCCCGGTCTCGCGGACCTGATTGCTTACGCTCGTGCTGGCGACACACTGGCGATCGTCCGGCTCGACCGTCTCGGCCGGTCACTGGCCGAATTGCTCGAAACCGTGAAGATGCTACGAGAGCGCCAAATCGACCTGCTGAGCCTTGAGGAGAAGATTGATACTTCATCGGCGGCGGGCGAGCTTATCTTCCACGTATTCGGCGCCATCGCTCATTTTGAGCGACGGCTGATTTCGGAAAGGACTAAGGACGGTATCGCCGCAGCAAGGGCTAAGGGAAAGAAGCCCGGCCGCCAACCACTGGACCTGAAGAAAGTCGAAGCTGCCATTAAACTCATCGAAGCAAGAACATCGCCAACAGAAGCTGCACGGCAACTCGGGCTCGGGCGATCAACTGTATACAGGGAAATGCGCCGACTAGGTCTTAGTCGCCCTGCATAAACGTCGTTTCTATCCGTCTCCGTCGTAAACGATATGTCTTTCGCTCTACCAGAGTTGCAAAGGCGGCAGTCCTTCGCGATTGTATGCTGCCAAGACAGTGTTGTGCATTAGAACCATGATCGTCATCGGCCCAACGCCTCCGGGTACTGGTGTAATGGCACTGGCGCGCTCGAGAGCGGCTGGGAAATCTACATCGCCCAGCAGCCGCTTTTTGCCATCCAAAACTGCTTTCGTGGTTCCCACATCGATCACAGTTGCTCCCGGCTTGATCCAATCGCCCTTGATCATTCCAGCTTGGCCCGCTGCTGCTACCACGATATCCGCCTGACGCACTTTGTCAGCCAAGTTTCGCGTTCGGGAATGTGCCATCGTTACCGTGCAGTTCGCTCCCAACAATAATTGTCCCATCGGCTTGCCGACCAGAATAGAGCGACCGATGACGATCGCATCGAGGCCGGTCAGATCACCCAGTTGATCGCGAAGAAGCATCAGGCACCCGAGCGGTGTACAGGAGACCAGGCCAGGTCGCCCGGAGACCAGACGACCGGCGCTTTCGGGGTGGAGACCATCAACATCTTTATTCGGATCGATTGCCTGAATAACCGCCAGCTCATCAATGTGAGCAGGAAGCGGCAACTGTACGAGTATGCCGTCGACCTTATCATCGGCATTTAATTCTTGGATGAGTCCCAAAAGCTCGTCCTGGCCTGTCTCGGCGCTGAGAATGTGCTGGAAGCTGGCCATGCCAAGCTCCTGGGTCTTCCGACCCTTGCTTCGGACATAAATCTCGCTGGCCGGATCACTACCAACAAGTATCACCGCCAGACCCGGCACGCGTCCGGTCTTTTCCGTAAAAGCTGGGACAGCAGCAGTTATTCGGTCTGCCAGGTCGTCAGCGTAGGCTGTTCCATCAATGATTTTCGCGCGCATGTGGGCTCTCTCTTAAGAAAGTGATCGGATTGTCCGAGGCCCAGGCGAACGGCGCATGTTTCGCGCGCTCCCCGGTGGTCTTCCACCTCAAATCGCCAGTTGCGCACGCCTGAACTTAAGCGGGTCCAAACTTCACGTCAAAGTCAAAATTCGGGGCGAGTTGCTTCAGAAGTCGCGATTTGTTCACGCATAGCGTTGTTTGGCGGGAAAGCAGCGCGACGCCCTCTATTAGAGCTCCCGACGGATCACCAAGGCGTCTGTCCGGATGATTTAAGAACCTGCCTCAGCAGGCACAATGTGGCGGCCTGTTTGTTCTCGTCGAGTTACTCCAATCCGATGGGCGCGACGATGCCGGATGATCGCAAAGTGAAGATTCTGGATATCCTTGCGGAACACAAGGTCCCTCTCATTGAGGATGACACCTATGGAGATCTTGTTCTTCGTGGTTCGCGTCCTAAGCCGTTTACTGCTTTCAACAGCAAGGCCGAAGTGTTTTACTGCTCTTCTTTTTCGAAGTCTGTCGCGCCTGGATATCGGATTGGCTGGGTCCGGGTAAAGACACGACTTGATGAAATAGCAGATCGCAAATTCGCGGCCTCCCTTTGCAATGCCATTTTGCCACAAGTAGCCATGGCACGCTTTATCGAAACCGGGGCCTACGCTCGCCACGTTCGAAAAGTATTGTCCGCTCTGCGCAATAACTTGGTGCGATCGCGCCTACAGATTGCCTCAAGCTTCCCTGCTAGCACAAAGATATCAGATCCAGCGGGAGGCTTCGTTTTATGGCTCGAATTGCCGCCTGGCTTTGACAGTGAGGAGCTTTTCCAGATCGCATTGAAGAAGAAAATCTGTTTTGCGCCTGGAACAATATTTTCTGCAACAGACACCTACAGGAATTGCCTGCGCATCAGCTGCGGACATCATTGGGATGACAGCATATCGTCAGCCATACTGACGCTTGGCGGTCTTGCAACGGAACAACTTTTGGATGTGACTACTTCGGGTTCAATCGAGAAATTCCCGTTGAAGGAGATTCCCAAGGGCGCTTAGAGTGTCATTTCGCCCCCAGCCGGAACCGACCCCATTTTGGGATTTCAGAATTTCACTCGTCTGGATTACGCAAAAAAAGAGGGCCGTAGCCCTCTTTCGGTCAGTATCGTAGAAATGATTAGAAGCTAACTTTCAATGACGCGTTGACGCCATTTCGTTGTGCTCCAGAGCCGAACTGACCGCTATAGGACACACCAAGCGTGGCATCCTCAGAAAGCGAGAAATCCAATCCGGCCTCGATGATTGCGGTGTCCTTGGCTATCGGCGCACCAGTAACGGTGAAAGCGTTCGAGCCCAAGAAGCTCGCGGTCGAAACAGGGTTCACGTCTCCAGCTGCATGTCTCCAGCCAAGATCAGCGCGAGCGGTAGTGGGGATCGATCCCAGATCAAATGTAGTCGAAGCTCGGAATCCGAGGGTGCTGAACGTGGTGTCCGTCGTGTCGGATTCCATGGATAGCGCTGCTGCCGTCTGGCCGTCCTCGTTGAATCCATCAGTTTTCAATCGGACATAGGACAGATTGGCGTACGGTTCGAGCACAGCCTTCGGGAGTCGGATTTTGTATCCGAGCTCACCGAATATTTGGAACGTTCCCGCATCGTAGTCAGCGCTCAAGCTATCATTGAAAACGGGGAAGGCGACAGAACGGTTCATATCCAACTGATGCCAAGTGTAAGCGAGACCCGAGCTGAAAGCCAAGGCGTTGCCGTCAGACATCTGCCATTCGGTGCCCGTGTAAGCACCAATGGTGTAGTTATCGCTGCTGCCGGATGATGCGCTGCTATCGACATCGAAGGAGGTATGACTATAGCCAGCCAGGAGTCCGAGACGCCAGTTTTCATAAACAAGCCCGTCGATACCTGTGACAAAGCCGCCAACTGACGATTTCATGCGGCTAGTGTTGCTGGTCGAATCCTGTTCACTCCAAGCGCCGTAAACGTATCCCCATCCCGTATAGAGGTTGCCAGTATCTGCTTGTGCTGTCACGGTCTCGAAGGCTTCAGACTTTTTGGCTTCAGAAGCATAATTCATCGTGGCCACTGGTGCTGTCGGCGTCGATCCGTTGGCTTGTTGCAGCCGATTGGTGATTGCGCTGTTGATGAACTGCGACTGATTGATCAGAGCACCTTTCGCAGACGCGTAAGCCTCACCTGACAGATTGTTAAATGCAGCACGGGCTTCATCGGCTGAGAGCATCAAGAGCCTGTTGTAAAGGGCCAGAGAACTTCCTGTCTGTGAAAGGGAATCCAGTGCCTGGGCGGCATTGCCAAGTTGTTTGAATAGGGCTTTGAGCAGCTTTCGCCTGTGTTTATCAAGCGGTCATTTCGGTCGTGTAGTCACGCCATAATGCAAATGCATCGGTACGTGCATGGCGGTAGGAGATAGCAGTGAGATTATAGCGGCGAGGACGGAAGATGGTGTTGATTTGATCGTGTGCTGACAAGAAGCGTTGGGCTTGACGAGGCGATTTGAACCGCCCCATGATTTTCTCCCGTTTTCGGCTCAGGCGGTGCGAATTTTCAATTCTGTTGTTCAGGCCTTTATGAGCACGATGATCGGCATCTGGCGCGATTTTTTTGTACTGGCTTGGTATAGCTGCGCAGCTTATCCGTCACAACGACACGTGGTTGACCGTATTGCCGGATCAGTCTGGTGAAAAAACGCTTGGCAGCCTTTGTGTTACGGCGTGTTTGAACCAGAATATCAAGAACATCGCCATCTGCGTCAATGGCCCGCCAAAGCCAATACTTCTTTCCCCCCAATCGTGATGACGACCTCATCAATGTGCCATTTGTCGTTTGGCTTTGGTCGATCCCTGCGGATACAGTCCGCAAAATGACGACCAAAGCGATTAATCCAGAGGCGAATGGTTTCCCGGCTGACAATGACGCCGCGCTCGGCAAGCAGGTCTTCCACATCGGCCGTGCTCAGCGCAAACCTGTAATAGGTCCATACTGCATAAGCGACAATCTCACGCGGAAAACGAAATCCCTTCAACCGGGGAAAAGAACTCGGTAATTTCATGCCTCATCGATACCGGAAACAACTAGATCAAACAACTTGGCAGTGCCAATCCGAGGATGACGGCGGCAGTAAGTACTTGGGAGAGGGATGTGTGATCGAGACGTTCAAAAGTCCACAAGGCATAAATGCTGACCACAATGGCGATGACATATCCTGGCATTGTGAAGCGGATGAAGGGTTCCCACCATGGCATTCCCTCTGAGATGCTATGTGAGCCCTTAAAATGAAGCGCGTAAACAAAACCGTGCATCAGGGTAACGGAGATAAGGGCGATACAGGCGGTATTAAACGGGCTGATCTTATACGCAATTAGGATCATCTCATCAGTGGGGGCGACATTGAGACTGAGAAACAGCGACCCAACCAACATCATGAAAAGCTCATGCAGATATCCGGTTTCGCCTTCATATTCACCGTCTTGCTTTTCCCGCTCTTCCGAGCGCAATCCAAGCTGACTGCGTCCGAGCAGTGCGCCAATACTGGCTGGCACAGACTGCAAAGCAATTTTGGCCACCATTATGCTGATGGTCAACTGGTCATCAATAACGCCCAGAATAAGCAAAATGGTGGCACTTACGGCGATACCCAGCCCGTAAGCTATGACAGCATCACGCAATGCATCGCGCCAAGTGGCGGTCTTTTCAAATCCTATCCGTTTGGCGAGCACCCAAAGCAAAGGCAAATTGAGAATGCAAAGTAGCAGCAGACGCGTGCGATTTACGTATAGGCCGAGGAACCACATTTCCATAGTCATCAACATCGGCAGGGCGAAAAGAAGTGCTCCTGCAACTCCTCGCGCGATACCGATAATGAATTGACTGGCTTTATGATCCCCAGGTCTACCTGCTGCAATTGCCACCATGAAAAGCCTCCAGCTCCATGTCAGCATTAACGCGTGTTTCAGATACTGGTTCCCGGCTCAGGTAGACGGATCGATAAGTGCGATGCCAAACTCTGGACAATAGCGACGCCGCAACTCTTGAGGTGTCTCCCTAATGATTACTTCGAGGGTCGGCTTTACATAACCTTTGACAAAATGGCCGCCCCGCGTGTGCCCATTTGCTAGGCCCAAGACAGCATGCAAATGCGGATTTGGCTTTCCCTTCTCATCGAGCGTGATATCGCCTATCAGGCTCAAAACCTCGCTTTGAGCGTCGACGGTAATATTTACATAAGATTTTGATGTCAGATCGAAAAAGGCTAGCACGGCAGTCTCAAACGCGCCGATGGCTTTAACTGAAGCTGCAGTAATATCTTGTATGATTGCGAAGTCTCTAATGGTTTCGAAAGCTTCTTCACCGGGGTCAACGATAAGCATAAAAACACGTTCACCGTCATTCAATAACAGCTTGCTTTGCATAATCTTAATCCCTTTCTCTCCAGTAGAGGGACACCAACCAAGTAAGTTACCAGAGAAAATATGCGATTTGTCAACTAACGCGGCGCAGATGACGCCCTTCTTCGATTTCTTCGACGATCTTGTTCACAAATGCATCAAGATCTTCCGGCGAACGGGATGTGATAATACCTTGATCGACTACAACCTCTTCGTCCGACCACACGCCACCGGCATTTCGCACATCTGTCTTAATTGAGCCGTAGGAGGTTACATTTCGTCCTCTGATCGCATCTGCTTCTATCAATAACCAGGGCGCATGGCATATCGCGGCAACGATTTTGCCAGATTGGGTAAATTCGCGCACAACACGCATGGCGTTTTCCTCAGTTCGCAGTTTATCAGGATTAATCTGACCACCCGGAAGCACAAGCGCATCGAAGTCTTCAACATTGACGTCCTCTGCCAAAAAATCGACGTTGACTGAATCACCCCAATTTGCGTTGTCCCAACTCTTGATCGCACCGCTTTGAATGGACGCGATTTTTACGTTTGCACCACGGCGCTGCAGTTCTTCATAGGGAACACGGAGCTCTGAACGTTCATAACCGTCAGTTGCCAGAATAACGATTTTTGCATTTTTTATAGCTGTCATATTTTGGTCCTTTCCAATTTCTCGGTATTTAGTCGATGTCGTTTGATGGCAGAAAATTAGACATCTTAGCATTGGGATCTATTGAGAATTTCTAGCAGGCGGAGCGCGCACTGGACGGGTAAGAAGCTCGTCTGCCGTTTCGTTGGCCATCAAGGGAAAACGGAAAAATCCTGATGTTCTTCAGCACCGTCGAGTCCGTTTGACACAGCGCGGCTCCTGTTAAACCAACGTAAGCAAAGAGGGATTGTTCCGTAGATTGTGCCAGTCCGTCGTATTAAACTTTTTTAGTTAGGGGCGGCGGAGCTGAGTTTGATTTATTAAGCAAGTAGTTCGAAAGCGCAGAGATTTTAAACAAGCACCAATTCGGGGTGAAGTTATCTCGCCGTTTGCTAAGCCATCGCTGGCTGAACACTTTTTAGGCTGGTATTTCAATGCCTCTAAAGCACTATGAAATGGCAGAATATTGCGTGTTGTAAAAATATATGTCTACTAGTGCACTGACGTATTTATAGCTTTAAGCTATTGATTTGACCTTATTAATGAGCGGGATACGAATCATGCTGTTGTGTTGCGCTCAAGCGCCTCAGTCTGCAATAAGTTTTTCAAGGCTTTCAAAGGTGTTGTCACGTTAACTGGGCTACAGTTGCCTGCCTGACGGTTTGGGCGTAAATTTTGGCGATGCAGACATCAGATATCATCTTCAAGCGTCACCGTTTTCCGCCACAGATTATTGCTCATGCGGTGTGGCTTTATCTGCGGTTCAACCTTAGTCTGCGTGAAGTTGAGGAAATGCTGCTTGAGCGTGGAATCGACGTATCATACGAGACAGTTCGTCGTTGGATCGCCAAGTTCGGCCCCCAGATCACACGCAACTTGCGGCGGCGTCAGGCGCGCCCCGGCGATATTTGGTATTTGGACGAAGTGGTCGTCAAATGCGCTGGAGAGAAATTCTGGCTCTGGCGTGCGGTGGATCAACATGGCTCCGTTCTCGAAGAAATCTTGCAGAAGCGGCGTGATAAAAGGGCGGCAAAGCGACTGCTCGTGGCGTTAATGAAGCGCTATGGCTTTGCTCCCAAACGGATCATCACCGATAAGCTCCGCTCCTACGGTGCAGCAAAGGCAGAAGTGGCACCCGGCCTTGGCCATTGGTCGCACAAGGGCCTCAATAATCGGGCCGAAAATAGCCATCTGCCGTTTAGGAAACGGGAGCGAACCATGCAAGGTCATCGGTCACCTGGAGCGTTGCAACGGTTCGTCTCCATGCACTCAGCGACCCGCAATTGTTTCTCTGTTCCATCTCGTCGCCGAGCCGCACACACAATTCGCTACCATCGCCTCGAAGCTTTCGATGCATGGAAAATTGCGGCCTGTTTCGCCTGAATATCTACGAGCCCCTGGTCTTTCCGGCCAGAGAAACTTAACGTGACAACACCGCTTCAAGCAATTCTTCACTGAACGGACGCTGGCCAAGCATACGCTCTTAAAGGAGATCAGAATGTTCAAGCATATTCTTATTGCGACGGATGGCTCCGAACTTGCAGAACGATGTGTTGGCCAAGGGCTCTCATTGGCCCAATTCCTGCGATGCAGGGTAACTGTTGTAACTGTAACAGCACCATATAGCAATTCAGGCATATTTGGAGGTATGCTTGATGATGACGATATTGTCGTTAGATATAATCAAAGCTGGGAAAAATTTGCCTCCAAGGTTCTGGGTCACGCAAAGGACTTGGCAAACGACCTACAGGTTGAAACCGATGTTGTGCACCTTATAAATCCCATTCCATCGGATGCAATAAGCACGGCAGCTGACTCGCTCCGCTGTGACCTAATTGTGGTTGCAACTCACGGTTATTCGGGAGTGCAACGCCTTGTTCTGGGCAGCCAAACCAATGAAATCATTACGCAAGCGAAAACATCAGTGCTCGTTGTTAGGTAGTCGCGAAAAGGCTTTCAACGACTAGCACGGCGGCTCCGGGATTAGAGTTATTTGTTCATTTTCATTTAAAAGTGATGGCGCTGGCCGCAAAAGAGTCCCTATTTTTTAGCCAACCTTCGAGAATTGCCATACGGTTCGTCGAAACTGGCTCCGTTGCGATACAGGATATATGCCGCCACGATGAAGATGATCCCTGCGAATATGCTATTGAAGGCGTTCATGTATGCACTCAATCGCCTGGCGAGCATCATTCCGAATACCCCTCCTATGATGCCACCTCCGATAAACTCAGCTGCAAGCCACCAGTCGATTAGACCGGAACTGGCATAGTTCAAAGCCGTGGCCAGTCCGAAGGCCCCCATGGAGAGAAGGGACGTGCCGATTGCGTTGATCATCGGCATACCTGTTGCCAACATCAAACCGAGCACAATCAGGAAACCCCCGCCGATACCGAAGAATCCGGATGCTGCGCCAGAGGCAAGAGCTATAGCTGCTGTAACGAGACACATTCTTAAATCGATCGGGCGGCACTCGACGTCCAATCTCTTTTTGGGCTTCAACATGAACTGCCCAATGACGATCATGAGGATGCCGAACAGAAAGATGAGACGATCACCGTCTCAAGCTTTTCCAAGACTGGAACCGATAAGTGCCCCGATAGCGCCTAGTGCTGAGAAGACAGCGCCACAGCGCCACCAGACGTGCCCCTTCAAGGCATGGCTCGTAAAATTCGCGAACGCGTTGAACGAAACCGCAAGTGCACCCGTAGCGATGGCGACATGGGGCCGGCTCACACCGACAACATACAGGAGCAACGGTGTCGCAAGAATGGAGCCGCCGCCGCCGAGCAATCCCAGCATAAAGCCGACAATACCGCCAGAACCTATTGCCGAAAAGATAGAATTGCTCAACTCTGTCTGCTCCAGATTCTGTCGTGCACGATCATCCCGACCAGCATGGCAATGACGAAGAGAACAGTTTGAGGCAGCCCCATCGACAATGACGCGATAGCGGGACCGGGACAGAAGCCGCCAATACCCCATCCCAGACCGAACAGTGCCGAGCCAATGATTAAGAGGGGCATCGATCCGTCGACGCGTTGGCACATGAAAACTGTCGTCGAATGTTGGATGCTGCATCCGCTTCGTTATTTGAACACCAATGGAGGCGACGATAACCGCGCCACCAAGAACAAAGGCAAGACTTGGATCCCATACGCCGAAAATGTCGAGAAAACCTCTTACACGAACGGGATTGAGCATTCCAGACATAGACAGTCCAAAACCGAAAATGGCACCGGAGGCAAGAGCGCTGCAGAATTGATAAAACTTTAGGTTCATAGCCCCAGACCTCGCAGCACAATAACACCAATCATTCCTGTTCCCAGAAAGGTAGCAACCGCTGCAATTGATCGCGGTGACAGACGAGCCAGCCCCAACACACCGTGCCCACTCGTGCAGCCAGATCCCATGCGCGAACCGAAGCCGACAAGAAGTCCGGCGACGATGATCAGTGGCCACCCAGTAGTAATTTGCACAGTGGGCCAGGTGCCGAAAGCGGTCAGATAAATAATTGGCCCGATTACCAGTCCCACGACGAACGCAAGGTTTGTTAACGACGCGCTTCTCTGTAAAAGTCGCCCGACGATTCCGCTTACTCCAGCAATCCTGCCGTTAAGGATCAGGAGCATCGCTGCTGAAATACCGATTAACATCCCGCCGATAAGTGACGATAGATAAGTGATCATTCTACGCCCTCCACGCAAAAGATGTCATAAAGGGCAGCGACCAGTTGCGCTGCCTTGTCTTCTGTGAGCCGATAGAAAATCTTTTTTCCATCCCGTCGCGTCTCGACTATCCCGGAGTTGCGCAACACAGTTAGGTGCTGCGACAGGTGCGGTTGATGAACCTCGATTTTTTCTTCCAGCTCCCCAACGGAATACTCGCTTTCCACCAGGCTGCAGACGATCATCAGACGCGCTGGATGGGACAGTGTCTTGAGCAGGTCTGCCACTTCGCCCGCGCGCAGAGATAGTTCAATGGAAGATCGCCCCGCTTTCATTATTGCCATCCTGTCCACGATCATTCCCATGCGGCCCCTTCCAACGCGTCCAGTGGAAACTTCAGATAGCGCTTACCGTTGGCTTCTGGCTCAGGCAGTCGCCCACCACGTATGTTCACCTGCAGCGCATGCAGGATGAGCTTTGGCATTGGCAGCGTCTTGTCGCGCTTGGTCCGTAAGGCAACGAACGCTTCTTCCGATACGCCCGCCAGGTGCGGATTGTGCTTCCTTTGAACAGCCCCTGTGCTTTCCCACCGAGGCTCACGACCGCACGGCTGGTAATCATGTCCGGTGAATAGCCGCGTCTCATCGGGAAGTGCTATGATATTCTGGATTGACTCCCACAATGCTCGCGCATCGCCGCCGGGAAAATCGGCCCGCGCCGTACCGCTGTCTGGCATAAAAACTGTGTCATGCACAAAGGCGGCATCGCCCACCACGTAAGTGATGGAGGCGAGCGTATGCCCCGGCGAGAACAGAACCCTGGCATCAATGGAACCGATCTTGAACGTCTCGCCATCGGCAAACAGCCGATCCCATTGTGAGCCATCGGTGGCAAGCTCGGGCCAATTATATATCCCCTTCCACAGCTTCTGGACGTCGGTTACATGCTCACCTATCGCTGTCTTGGCGCCGGTTTTCTGCTTGAGGTACTGAGCTGCGGAAAAGTGGTCGGCGTGTGGATGGGTGTCGAGAATCCATTCGACTGTCAGTCCACTATCACGAACGTATTCGAGAATTGTGTCTGCATTGATCGTAGCCGTTGACCCCGACTTTTCATCAAAGTCGAGAACGGGATCTACAATTGCGCACATACCGGTCATCGGATCGGACACCACGTACTGAACACTGGAGGTTCGCTTATCGAAAAAGCCTTTTACCCGCGGGCGACGGTCAGCGAAGCGTTTAAGCCATACTGCAGCGACACTGGTATCAAAGCCGAGCTGATGTCCGAAGTGTACAATATCGTCAACAGACATGCGTCCGTCCAATACTTCACCGATGAGATGAAGGGTGAGCGAACACGTACCTGTTTTGCAATGCGCAAGCACGGGACCCTCCGATTTTCTGACCACCGTCTGAAACGCATGCACATCGGCTTCCGTGATCGTATTCATCGTGACCGGAATATATGCATAAGAAAGATCACGTTTGTGAGCCACATCTCGTTCAGCCTGGTTTCCGGGCTGGTCTGCGCTTTCATTATCGGGACGGTTGTTGATTAGCGTTTTGAAGCCGCTTCGATCGAGTATACTGAGTTCTTGCGCGTTTGGCTGCGAAGATACCGACAGCTTCTCAGATATTCTGGTGACGGGCATTTATGCCTCCAACGTGACATTATATAATATATTATAATGTATAATGTTAACGTTTTCAAGCCTCCCTCGAAAATGCAGATTTTCAAAACCTGCGGAGAAACTATAACGAAAACGGCAAAAAGCCCGATCGCCGGAGAAGAATTCTATACTTCTAATTTTCAGGCCACTGGCAAAGGGTCTCGATAGAGGTATCATGATATGTATCCAATGTCCGGAGGTACCTCAATGAGCCGATTGCATACAGAGAACCACCTCGTATCCCGGATCGGTTGGCTGCGTGCGGCAGTTTTGGGCGCCAATGACGGTATTGTCTCAACGGCCAGCCTCATTATGGGCGTCGCATCCGCTTCAACGGGAACGACGCAGATATTGATCGCTGGCATCGCAGGCCTTGTCGCAGGCGCGATGTCCATGGCGGCGGGTGAGTATGTTTCTGTCAGCTCTCAATCCGATACAGAGTTGGCAGATCTTGCCAGAGAGCGCAAGGAACTCGAAACTCAGCCCGAAGCAGAGCTCGATGAATTGATGCAAGCCTATATTGATCGCGGCCTGACCCCGGAACTGGCGCGGCAGGTGGCAATACAGCTGACTTCGCACAATGCTCTGGAAGCACACGCTCGCGACGAACTGGGAATAGTTGAGCACTTGGAAGCACGACCTGTACAAGCAGCGCTGACCTCAGCGACCACCTTCTCGATCGGGGCCGCCCTACCCTTATTGATGACGGTCATCGCGCCTCCCTCCATCTTGCTTTACGCGGTTGCTATCTCTTCCTTGCTGTTTCTTGCGTTTCTAGGCGCAATCGGCGCCAAGGCGGGAGGAGCTAATATGCTTAAGGCAACCGTTCGCGTCACCTTTTGGGGGGCGTTGGCGATGGCAATCACGGCTAGTATTGGGGCCCTAGTCGGCACAGCGGTCTGACCGTCGATCTGAGTTTATAGGGAATACATATGTAAAGAAGAATTACTGTAGTCGGTCAGAGGCAGGGCTCTATAATTTGCTCATTCCTATAGGTCGGGGAGACTATGAAGATGCGGTTCTCGGTTGAAGATCGATCAAAAACAATCCTGCTGGTTTTTGCCTTGTGCGGACTTGTGATGGGGCTCGGCCTGCACTTTTCCGGCTACTCGTCGGGAGCACGGATAATCTGGGCAATTGCCACTTTGCCAGTGCTGGCATCTTTGCTCGTCGAGATTCTCCGGAGTTTATGCCGAAAGGAGTTTGGGCTGGATATCGTCGCCGCGATGTCTATGTCGGCCGCACTGGCATTTGGGGAAATGCTGGCGGCTTCGATTGTCGCCCTCATGTATACTGGCGGAGCCTTTCTTGAGAGCTTTGCCGAGGGACGAGCACGCCGTGAGATGCATGCTTTGCTGTCCCGCGCACCGCGAACAACAATGCGATATGTCGATGATCATCTCGAAGAGATTGCCGTTGAAACTATTCGTCCCGGTGACCGCCTTCTGATCCGTCAGGGAGATGTCATCCCCGTCGACGGAAGTATCACTTCCGTAAAAGCTTTCGTAAACATGTCTGCTTTGACGGGAGAGTCACTTCCGATTTCGCTTGCGTCGGGAGCAGAAGTGCTAAGCGGTTCAATGAATGCCGGCGATGCTTTCGATATCCTTGCTAAGCACGAAGCGAAGGATAGTACCTACGCTGGCATCGTTCGCCTCGTGGAAGAGGCACAGCATTCCAAGGCTCCAATGTCCAGACTGGCAGACCAGTGGTCTGTCGGCTTTCTGATCGTGACCGTCATAATCGCCTTCGGAGCATGGTGGTTCACGGGAGACCCGATAAGGTCGGTCGCCGTTCTCGTCGTGGCGACACCATGTCCTCTCATCCTGGCCGTGCCCGTCGCCCTTGTTGCGGGACTGTCGCGTTCCGCTCATTTCGGCGTGCTGGTAAAGGGTGCTCGTCCATTGGAGAACATGGCTCGTATCAACACGTTGGTGCTGGACAAGACTGGAACACTGACAGATGGCCGCCCACAAATTACTTCAATCAACGCGCAGCCAGGATTGAGTGAAAATGACCTACTGCGTTTCGCCGCCTCCCTTGACCAGGTGTCCAAACACCCAATGGCACAGGCTCTCGTGGTGGCCGCTCAGGAACGGGGTATAGAGATTGTAATACCGACCGACGTGAGCGAACTGGCCGGGGATGGTGTGACTGGCTTCGTCGATGGCAAAAGCGTCATTGTCGGCGGACACAGCTTCGTTGAGAGACAAGCCAACGCAAAGCTTATCGAAATCCCCAATGCTGAAGCTGGCGCAGTCCTGGTTGCAGTCGCAATAGACGGCAGGCTTGCGGGCTATATCATTATGGCCGATCCCTTGCGAGCCGATGTGATCGATACGTTACGCGGTATACGCAAGGACGGCGTAAAGCGAATAGTGCTGGCGACAGGTGATCGTGCTGCAGTGGCCAAACGCATCGCCAAGGGTTTGGGGCTTGATGCCATCTACTCCGAACTTTCACCCGATCAAAAGGTGCTGACCGTGCTCAGCGAGCGTAAGAACGGCCCCGTGATGATGGTTGGAGATGGGGTCAACGACGCGCCCGCACTTGCAGCGGCTGATGTTGGCGTTGCCATGGGTGCGAGGGGAGCGGCAGCCTCGGCAGAAGCGGCCGATGTCGTTCTCCTCGTAGATAGAATAGATAGACTTCGCGCTGGGATTGAAATTGCCAAGCGATCAAGGCGCATTGCTGTCGAAAGTGTAGTGGTTGGGATTGGTCTTTCTGTAGTCGCCATGATCGCAGCAGCGTTCGGTTATCTAAAACCTGTTCAGGGTGCATTGCTCCAGGAGCTGATTGACGTCGCTGTCATCCTCAATGCGCTTCGGGCGTTGAGAATCTCACCCAACATCGGCTAAAGGGCGTCATGGTACGCCAGAATGTGAACTGGTGAATAAGTCACCTACAGCTTCGCACCGAATTGTTGTTCCCCCAGCACGCAATAAGAACAGAGCATTGAAGCGTAACCGCCTTGCCAGTATCGCGCCGGTCTTCGGACCAAGTACCATTAGCGCTGTGGCCCATGCATCCGCTTCGGCACAGGTACGTGTCACGACGGTGACTGACGCCGGAGGCTCCATCAAGGGAGCACCGCGACGTGGGTCCATGGTGTGCGACAGGCGGTAATCGTTGACATTAATCCAATGCCGATAATCGCCCGACGTGGCGACCGCCGCATCCTGAAGAGCCAAAACCGAGTGGGTTGCGCGACGACCATAGTCAGGAGCTTCAACTGCAATCGACCAAGGACTCCCATCTGGCCGCAACCCGAGCGCCCGCATCTCCCCATCAACTCCGACGAGGCCGGACGAAATCCCGAAAGACCGCAATATCTCCGTCAGACGATCCACACCATATCCCTTGGCAATTCCATTGAGATCAAGCGTGATGGGAGCTAACTTTCGCACCATTCCCCCCTCGACGTCCAGTTCCAGAACGTCATGGGCTGGTCGGCGCTCGCGCTCAAGCGCTGCTCGTATCTGCTCAGGGGCCGCCTCTGACGCCCCGAAACCCCAGGCGCTTACGGCATCGCCCATGCCGAAATCAAACGCGCCGCCCGATGCACGGCCAATGTCGAGCGCAAGGCGCAAAACGTCCAGCAGTTGCTGCGGCACCTTTATCCAGTGTCCCACCGGCGCGGCGTTCACCTGCGTTAGATTACTATCCGGCTTCCATGTTGACATCTGCATGTCCACCGCGTCCACTGCCGCCTGAAGTGCGGCCCGAACGGATTGTGGATCGAACCCCGCTGCTTGGTAAAACAACGCTGACCAACGTGTACCCATGGTAGGCCCGCTCAAAGCGTGACGTTGCATCTCAGTAGACGTCTTCGACATAACGTCCCTCCGCCCTGAGTTTGGCTAATGTCAGCCCAGTGGGGCCCAGAATATCGGCAAGAACCAACGAGACTCCGTTGGCCATATCGCGTCCGCCACATACCATGATCCGCGCCCCCTCCTGAATCAGCCGAGTGACTTCATCGGCATCCTCCCGAAGAACATGCTGCACATAGCGCGGCATTTTCCCGCGTGAACAACAGGAGCTAATCTGCGCAACTTGCCCCTTCTGCTTCCATTCACGGAGTTCGTCGCCATAGAAAAAATCGCTATTCGTCTGGCGCATTCCAAAGAACAGATGGATCAGGCGATGCCGCGTATTGGCACGGATGAAACCCGTCAAAGGTGCGATTCCTGTTCCGGCGCCGATCAAAATCAGGGGCGTATGTGTCCGATCCTCCGCATGGAAACCTGGATTGCGACGCAGGCAAGCGCTGATCGTGTCCCCGGGCTCCAGTTCCAGGAGCTGGCAAGAGCATAGCCCACCCGGATGTTTTCTCACGACGATCTCTATAAAGCCGTCGTTGCGTCCAGAAGCCAGCGAGTAGAACCGGGGAACGGTCGATCCCGAAGGTACGATGGCGAGGAGATCGCCGGCCACAAAGCGCCCCAGTCTGCAGCCAAGGACTTGCTGCCAGAAGGAAAGCCTTGGCAAGGCAAAGCGCAGGATTGCTGCGGGTGCCTGTACTGCGGCGCCATAATCACGGCGCGACACAAGCGTGAGCGGGACGGCGGTGGGTTGAACGACCTGATGCGTGAGTTCAAGATTTATTGTCATCGCAGTACCGAGTGTCCGTCCCCATCGGGCAAAAAGCCTGCGGCGACTGACGGTCCACCGTGTCAAAGGGTATGAGCATTTTCCATCCGGCGGCATGCGCCGTCTCCGTCACCGCCCGCGCGAAAGCGCAGTAGGCAGGAAAGCTACTGTCGCCGAACCCAAGCACAGCCAGCGGAATTGCCGGATCCGCTGCCTGAGGTGAGAGCCGTTCAAGGAACCCCCTTGGCCGAAGCGGGCGCATCGCCGTCGCCATAGGTAGCGGCCAGGATGAGGATGCGCTGCGCCTGCCCGTAACGGGCCGGGTCGAAAGCCGACATCGGCGCGGCATGGACGGCCTGACCGGCGTCGGACAGCGCCGCATGCAGCGTAGCGGCAAAGCCCCATGTGCTACCGCCTTCACTGCCGACGAGAATGATCGTCTCCGCCTTTCCTGCGGAAACATTGCAGCGAATACGTGGCCGTCCGCGACGCCCGGCGAACCAGAGAACAACGCCCGTGCCCGCCATGACTGGCACACCAAGAGCCGCCAGGCCAAGGATCAGCGCCAGAACAGAAGCCCCCCGTCCCGTATGGAGCATATAAATGGTTTCCGACAGACGTTGCCATCCGGTCAGGCCGCTCCAGCCGAGAAGCGCGCCCGTGCCCTGATCGATATAGCCGGTGCCCCGGTCGGTCTTAAGGGTGAGAATGTCCATCGGGTTGGATGGATCGGCGAATGACAGGCTGCGCATTTCCGCAACCGGTATCTGCCGCAGCGGTTCCATCGTCGCCGGAACCGCTCCAGTCTGGCCGCTTGCCTCAGTCTGCATGACCGGCGAAACCGCACTATCAGGCAACAGATCGAAGGTGGAGGCCGTCATCCACAAAGCCGTGGCCGAGGAAAGCAGCAGGCCTGCGACGGCCAGTCGGGCGACCTCGACATGCAGGCGCCCGGAGAGCGGGCCACGCAGGCGCGAAAAACCAGTGCTGCCAACCCCCCGGCCCGACGTGCGACAAGCGCCACCCCGGACAGGCTCAGTACCAACATGGCGGCAGCGCCCGCAGCCATGACCATGCGACCGCTATCATCAAGAAAGAGCGAACGATGCAGGTTTGTCAGCCAGCGTTCGACTGGATTCGGATCGGCAGAAGCGATACCCTGACCGGTAATGGGATCGATGACCGCCGCCTGAGGCGCACCATTATCGAACCAATAGGCCGTCATCCGGCCAGACGGCGCCCGCCGGATTTGCTCCACCTGCGGATAGACCGCTTGAACACGCGCCGCCAGATCGGCGATCGTACGTGTCACATCTGCCTGCGGAGATGAGATACTTTCGACAGCGGGAAAAATTGACAGGGCTGCACCGCTGATACTGAGCACAATCAGTAGCAACGCGGCGAGAAGTCCCGGCCAACGATGGATAATGCGGAACATAGCAATCACCGTTTATAGAGAATAATCGGCTGTTGCGATGTAACGGTGTCCTTTGACTGGAACTTTCGCACCGCCGGACGTCAACGGGATAACCACCTCATTGGGACTGTCGCGCATGTCTTCCACGGCAGCATCGACATGCAATGTGTAGCCCGCATCAAAAAATGCGTCGGCCAGATCAACTGTGATTTCAAGCGTCCGACCCGCACCGACGCTCGCGCCGGTGATACCGTTGATCTCGCTCGTATTGCCACCCGTTGCACGATACCATCCGGACAGATGTTCGTAATATTTGGATTTGCCGCCAGCCATCCAAAGGCTACCGGCATATTTACCCTCAGCATCCATGACGTAATAAGCGAGATACGCGCCGTCACCGCCATAACTGTTCAGCGTCGTTGTCAGCGTTACGGGCCGCGCCATCGCGATATCCGGAAGCGTAAGCGCCGTGGTCATTGCCAATGCTGCAAAAAGTACTTTCATGCCAGTCTGCCTCTTTCAAAGAAACGGCACGCGGACCTCGATCGATCCGCGCTTATGCCCGCTACTCTCGCAAGAAGAGCTGAACACCACCTGACACCGATACGGTTTCTGCTTCAGCGCTCTGTAAGAAATGAACCGCTCCGATCTGCGATAAACGAAAGCGGCAGACCTGCCGGCAGATCCGCCACGTCGAGCATCAACGATGATCTAGTCGCTATCAGTGCAGCGACATGCGTTTAAGTGTTCCGTCCCGTAGAATGAATTGGTGCCATAATGCTATCAGCGCATGAAGACCGGCCAGATAAAGAATGATGGTGCCGGCATTCTCATGGAAGTCGGCGATCAGTCCTGGAGCGCCCTGCACGGGAGCAGCAATGGCGGGTATGGAAATGCCGAAGAAGGATATGGGAACACCTATCCGCGAGGCGGCATACCAGCCGCTGAGCGGCAAGGCGAGCAGAAACAGATAGAGTACTGCATGACCCACCTTGGCTGCGAGGGCTAGCATCCCTTGCGTCTGAGATGCTGACGGCGCAGCGCCAGAAAGACGCAAGAGAATGCGTGGGAAAACAAGCACGAGCACGGCAAGCCCTAGAGAAAAATGCAACAAAGGCGGATTTTCCGCCATGCGGCGTCCACCCACCGACGTCAACCATGCTCCGAGGATCAACGCTGCAGTGATCCAGTGTATCACAACCATGCTTTTTGAATAACGATCAGGACTGCGAGACATGACAAGTCTTTCCTTGAATGAAGGCGCTCTATAAGCGGAGCGCCGGTTGCTTATTTGGCAGAGAGTTTTCTCGATGCGGCGGCTGCAAGGCATGCCCGGCGCCGCACCTGACGGCTATCCCTCGTTATCCCTTGATTTGCGACGGCGGTCATCGTCATGGTCGGATTCGCCAACCTTGTGTTTTATCTTGACTATAACAAGCGTAGCCGGATCAACTTTAGCCCTGAAAGCCGTTCCGGCTTTGTCGGAGCCGCGGACCTCATAACAGCCGTCGTCGATTTTGATCCGCGCCACGGTCCAACCGCGAGAAGTAGCCATGGCCTGAACCGCGTCCCTAGATTGCCACTTGTCCATCGACACATGGCAGTCATCACCGGCTCGCGCCACGCCACTTCCTGCTACGATCATTAAAAAGCAGATTGCCGCAAGGTAATTTACCATCATATCATTGTTCCTGATCAATGCGCTTCGAAGTGAACAATGCCAGCCATTTCTGACGAACAGCTGAAGCTGGCAAGGATATGACGTCAGAGGAATGACAGATTACAGCTTCAGTTAGAATTTCACATCTGACTGAATCGGGTCGACACGGGGCCGCTTCTTATTGAATAAAGGTGCTGTTGTATGCGGGTTCTGATGATCGAAGACGATACAATCCTGGGCAAGGCCGTTCGCGACCATATCGCCGTCAACCATTCCGTGGATTGGGTGACCCGGCTCGACGAAGCAACCGAGCATGTCAACTCTGCAGTCTACGACCTAATCCTGTTGGACCTGATGCTTCCCGACGGGCTGGGTATCAATTTTTTACGCAACCTTCGCGCCAAAGGCAGTGTCACGCCTGTCATTATCCTCACGGCACTGGACCAGATTACCGACAGGATCGAAGGTCTCGATGCCGGGGCAGACGATTACATGATCAAACCGTTCGATCTGGCGGAACTGTCGTCAAGACTGAATGCCGTTGCGCGACGTTACAGCGGCAATCCCAACCCATTGATCGAAATGGGCGACCTCCAGATCGATCTGGCCGCCAAGACCGTGAGGCAGGACGGGCGCCCCGTTGAACTGACCGGTCGCGAATGGGCACTGCTAGAAAACTTCCTGCAGCGACCTGGTATTGCATTGACCAAGTCGCAACTCGAGGACCGGCTCTATGCCTTTGGCTCAGAAGTCGAGAGCAATACAATTGAGGTCCATGTCAGTCGTCTCCGCAAAAAGCTTGGACATGCGATCATCAAAACGGTTCGCGGCATCGGATACCGGCTTGGAAACAATAGATGATGCAGCCAAAGAGCCTGCAATGGAGACTTTCGCTCTGGCTCGGGCTCGGCGCGGCCCTGTTATGGGTTGTAACAACGATTGTGACTGCACAGCTTCTGCAACACGAACTGAATAAGGCCTTCGATAGTGCCCTTGAAGAAACGGCGCAGCGCATTCTGCCGGTCGCGGCGCTTGAGATATTGGGACGCGATGCCGACGACACCGACCAACGAGTGGCGACCCTCCGCAAGCACGACGAATATTTCACCTATGTGGTGCGTGACGCAGACGGAACCGTGCAGATGCGTTCGCATAATGCGGACGTGACCAATTTTCCGCCCTATTCAAAAATGGGCTTCAGCAGCACACTGACCCATCGGCTCTACTCCGACGCCGCCGTGCAGGGCAGCCTCACGATTACTGTCGCTGAACCCCTCTCCCACCGGCGCGAAACGGCGAAGCACATATTATACACGCTTGCCGTACCTCTCGCCCTAGCCGTCCTCCTTGGCCTGACCGGTGTCTGGCTCATCGTGCGGCTCTCCATGGCGCCGGTGCGCAGTTTTCGCGATCAGATTGAGGTGCGTGGCGGCAGAGATCTGGATGCGGTTGCCGTCGACAGACTTCCCTCAGAGATTGGTAGCATTGCCAAGGCCGTCAACCGGCTGCTGGACCGCTTGAAACTGACACTAGAAGCGGAGCGTAGTCTTGCGGCCAAGTCGGCTCACGAATTGCGCACGCCGGTGGCAGCGGCGCTCGCTCAGTCGCAAAGACTAATCGCCGAGGCGCCCGATGCTACCACGCGCGAACGTGCGCAGGACATGGAAACGGCGCTACGCCGCCTCTCCCGCTTGACAGAAAAGCTGATGCAGCTGGCAAGAGCTGAGGGCGGACGGCTCCTTGCCGAAAAGCCAGTAAATATTGCTGCAATCCTTCGATTAGTTGTAAGCGAGGTCAGCGGATTTACCGATGCTGTCGGTCGCATCGAAATGACTCTCCCCGATTGCCCGGTGCTTAAGAGCATCGATGCGGATGCCTTTGCCATACTGGCGCGAAACCTGATCGAAAACGCACTCAAACACGGTGCACAGGACATGCCTGTTCTCGTAAGTCTTAAAAGCGACGGGGAACTGCGTGTTGTTAATGGCGGCCCAGTCGTGCCGCCCGAAACGCTTGCTCGGTTGAGCGAGCCTTACGAGCGCGGTCAGGCTCTGGTACGTGGTGCGGGACTTGGTCTTGCCATTGCCAAAACAATCGCGGCTGGCATAGGCGGTCGGCTAGAGTTTTTCTCCCCGGCATCAACCAAGAAAGACGGCTTCGAAGCGAGGTTTTCTTCCATTACATGAACGCCGAGACGGTGCACCACTGACCATTGAGAAGCGCCTCGCTGTTTTGATAACCAGTCAAGATTCTCCCCTCGCTTAACGCGAACATCCGAGCTAAAATTGATACTTATATGGCTTTTTTGGGCGGTCCTGCTCGTAATAAGCATTCGGCCTATCTCATGAAAAATGCTGTATCATAATGCTGATGTCACGCCCGATTATGGATCGTTCATCGGAACCATTTGGACAGGTTTCTCGTTATTTCTGTTTCTCTGGCCTTAGCGCTAATATCTACCGAGAATGGTTTGGGTCCCATATGAACCCGAGAGAGCGACAATGAGAAATTTTGAGAAAACTCGTGACCAGATGGTGGAACAGCTGGTCCATCGCGGTGTTCACGACGTGGGCAAGCCGGAAGCAATGGGCACCGCGCATGCGGAAAATTCATTGATGAAGGCTCTATCGAATTTGCATATGAAGACTCACTCCATCAATTCAAATGGCCAGGCGATTTCACAGCAGGAATCTGGACCGCGAAGAAGGGGAGAAAGTCATGATAGAAAATGGTTACAAACTTCAGAGAAGAGGCGACGGCACCTGGTCCGTGATCGATGCCTTCAAGGGCAATCCGGTCACGTTCGAAGGGCGGTTGCAGATCGCATTGAACGAGGACGAGGCGCAGCGGGTCCTCGACTGCCTCAACCGCCAGAATCTCGAACGTCATCCCGAAGACGGCAGCGGTCGCCTGCCGTGATCCAGAGCATTATCGAAACATGAAGTGATCAAACGTGCCTATCTTAAATAATCAGGAAGCGTATTGCTGAGTTTTCGAAAGGAGTATTCCATGCCGCTCTTTAACGAAGCGAGCCGTATCTACAAGCCGGAAGAAGTGACCTTCATGCGCAACTGCTTTTCCCATGCCGCGATCATTCTTGAGGAGAGCGACCGGGAGTATGCTGCAGCCGATCTTTCGTCCGCGATCATCATGCTTTACCAGAACGGCCTGAGAGATCTGAACTACATTGCTGAACTGGCATCGCGGCTTGCCCACAAACGCTATCAAGACCGCCACGCAGAAGCGCCCATTGCCGCGAACCTGAACATTCTGCCGGATTCGGACGGTCCTTCCTGATGCGTCAGCCCTCGCCCAACGACACGCTCCCTTAGGCATTCTTGTCCGCATCAACAAACTTGTTGAAGCGGCTGTCGCCCGCGTCTTCATAGAGGAAAGCCAGATTACGATCATCGAAGATGGCGAAGAAATCATCCCAGTTGATCTCTTCCAGATTCTCGTCTTTCTCCGCGAAGTCGATGCGCAATATACCGACGTCATTACCCGTATCCACCACTGCCGGACGTCCGTTGCGGTCTTCCGCCCCACCGGCGGATTTTGTCGTGGTCCCGTGTGATCTGAGCCATGTCTTATCCTTCCGCTTTGAATTTCTTCGCTTCTTCCAGCAGTTTTTGCCGGTCTCTGCCAAAACACTCAATCAACTGGCGGGCCTGAAGCGGCGAAATATCGGAGTTCTCGGCGAGAAACTTTACTTCTTCATCGTCCGTCAGCGGGGTGGTGGTTTTCTCGTTCATGGTCAACCTCATTTCTGATCTTCTGGCGGGTTGCTCGGCTGGTCCCCGCCCGTACCGGTTTGTGGCCGTTCGTTTTCACCCGGCTGCTGGATTGCGGGCTGATCGACCGAACCCGTCGCGGGCAGTGTCTGTATGCCCTGTTTTTCCGATACGGACCCACCGCCAGTCAGGCTCCACCCAAGGAAGAGAAGCAGCAGAACCGCCAGCGTGGCCAAAGCGAAGCGCGAAAAATATCCGAGTGTTCGCGACGAAGACTGGTCCCGTCTGTCCCGCTCAGGTTTCGATTGCATATTCATCACCATACCCATGAAATTGCGAAATAACCAATGACGACCATTGCGATGATGAACCACCAGACGAGATAGGCCGGGCCTTCCCGCATCTTTGCTTTTCCTCTGGCGGGTAGCGCCTTTTTCTCGGATGCCCACGCACGCAAGCCGGAAGCATGGCTGGAAGCGTTGCTGTCCTCAGTCGCCACAGTGTTGACACGGGTAGGCTGGGAATTGCCACCTGCCTCCGCATCCGTCTCCATCGGCGCTGCCGCAGGATCAAAACCGGGAACCTTGTCGCCGGTCTCACCCCGTTGGATTGCGCCCCTTGCACGAGCGCCAATGCTTTTATCCGGTGAAACTGCTTTCATCATTTTAGCCTCCCTGTTCCAACCACGAGGCAGACCAATTGTTCCGCAAAACCTTGTTGCGGCAATCTGGTTGGTTTTTCGGTCGCCCTTCCCGTTTCGTCCAACGAAACAATCCACGGTTTGAAAAGTTGGGCCACCAGTTCCAACGAATTGAGGCTCTCATGAAACACGACCCGAAAGTCGGCACCACGGACCAGAAACCGAAATGGGAAGGCCCGCCGGAAAACAGGCCTCACGGCTATGAACCTGCCGTTGATAACCCGGCAAAAAAGCGCGACGCTGCTGGGCACAGGCTGTCCGATCCCGACCGCAAGAACCTTTCCGATGCGCAGAGTGAGCCTCAGCATGCGGAACGAAAGGGCGACGACGGATGACGTGCCCAACTGAACGGCCGTTCCTTCACCCCACTGCTTGCTGCATTGTCGGCTGGTCCGGACTTGCCGGGCCGGGCGAAGGATGTTCGGGTATGGGAAGCGGCGGTATCTGTTCCGGTTCGTCGGGGCTGAATGGCCCCTTGTCCGGTTGCGGAATGGTGTCAGGCGGCTGGACGGGAATACCTTCCGGCTCCTTTTCGGGTATTTCCGGTGGGTCGGAGGGCAGCTCGGAGTCTGCGAGCAGGACGAACGGCAACGCCGCTCCCCATTCTTCGATATGGATTTTCATTCGATTTCTCCCTTCAGCGGGTGTCAAGCGTGATCCGGCCTGCCATAAGCCTTGCGCAGTTCATCCTTGGCTGCTTCCAGTACCTGCTTGCGCTTCTCCGGCAAATTCTTGCCGGCGCGGTTGATATAGAAGGTCAGCATGGACATGGCCGAACGGAACGGCTCTGCCTTGCGTTTGTGGCTCTTGTCGGCTGAGCGTTTCAGGGAAGCGGCAATTTTCTTCGGATCGTCCTGCTCGAACACTTGCGGCTCGAGGTCCAGCGCATCGCTTTGCTCGGTCACTTCGGCTGACCACTTCTTTGTCGGGGCCATATCAAAATTCCTCTCTTGCGAGCTTCGATAACTGCCGAAGGCTGCCCATGTTCCTTTTACCCTGTCCGCGACATCGGCTGGTTTCGTTGCCTTGAGGGAACAAACCGCTCGCAAGCCGGTTCGGAAGCACGTTTCAGCCGTCATGGCACCCAACTGGAGGAATCATCATGTTCTACGATGCCGCAAGGATCAAACTGCCCTTTTTCGACAGGGATCGCGTCGGGGCGGGCGAACCATCCCAGCACGAACCGCGCGATCATCAGGCACGGCCGACGCATGAGCAGCCGAACGCGCCGGGCAACCCGCGCCCGCCACAGCCGGACAACCCGCAACAGGACTTCGATTTCGACAGCCCCAACAGCAAGCGCCCGAATGATCTGGCCAACCCCAGCGCGCGTGAACTGCGGCGGGAAAGCCGTGGTACCGAACAGAACTGACCATCCCAGGAGGTGAAGATGCCTGCAAAATCCAAAGCACAGCAACAGGCTGCCGGCGCGGCTTTGGCCGCGAAGCGCGGAGACAAATCGAAAAGCGAACTGCGTGGGGCGTCCAAGGAAATGGCCAAATCCATGAGCGAAAAGGAACTCGAGAAGATGGCCTCCACCAAGCAGAAGGGCAAGCCCGAGCACAAGTCGAAATCCTGACGGGACGTAACGATGACCACTTTGAAATGGCTTGCCGTCGTGATGTTCGCCGTGGCGCTGCAGGGGTTGGGCAGCCTGTTCATCACTTCCGACAAGGGGGACGTTTCGCCGGAGAGCCCCACCCAACCGGCCGGCTCTCCCACGCAGCCCTGACGTTTTGATTTTGCCCAATGGGCGAAACAAAACGGTCGCTGGCGGGTTAGGTGTTCCGTCGTCGGGATTTTCAGCCGAACGACATTGACAGTTTCGGAACTATAGGAGGCCTGCAATGGCCAGCACCAAACAACGCAATCTCGAGGACATTTATTATGCGGAGCGCAAAATCCTGAAAACTCTTCCCAAGATGTCCCGCGCGGCCAATGATGAGAAGCTGAAGAGCGCGTTCGAAAAACACCGGGAACAGACCGAAGGACATGTGGAACGTCTGCAGCAAGGTCGGCCGGCAGAGTCATAAGAACTCCTGAATGAAAGGGGCAGTCGTGTGCTGCCCTTTCTTAACTCAGTTGCGGATTGAAAAGGCTAAGACGATGTTATCCAAGCCAATACCCGAGTAGGCAATGTAACTTTAACCTATGCGCGAACACAGCTGTATCTATGATACTGATATCATGGGGATTTCAAGCATGCTATTTCACGCCAGGTCTGCATGGCAGACTGGCGGAGAAAGCGGTGGTTGGAGCGGGGAAAGTGATGAAGATTGTAAATTGGATCGTGTATGGACGCAAACTTTTGCAAATGGCGCGCTGATTTGAACCGCTTCATCATCCGCTCGCGTCGCCGTATAGGCTGGTGGGAATTCTCTGCCCGATTGTTCAAACTCTTATGCTGACGGTGATCACATTGAGTGAGACCAATCTCCCGCTTGGCGGCACCATAAGAGCCAAGCTTGTCTGTGACCATGACACGGGGAGAAACACCCTGACTTGCTTAGTAATTTACGCATGAAACGCTTGGCAGCCTGGGTATCACGGCGTTTCTGTACCAAAATATCAAGGACAAAGCCGTCCTGATCGACAGCCCGCCACAAAATATGCCGCTCACCTTTGATGGTAATGAAACCTCATCAAGGTGCCATTTACCGCCAAGGCGCGGCGTGCGGCAACGGATCTGATTGGCATAGTCCCGACCAAACTTCTCCGCCTATTCCCGCACCGTCTTATGGGTAACAATAATGCCGCGGTAAGCTAGCATGTCTTCAACCATGCGAAAGCTCAGTGGAAAACGGAAATACAGCCAAACCGCTTCAGCAATAATCTCGGCCGGAAAACGATGGCGGTGATAAAGCGAGGGCGGCTGTCGGTCATAACCAATTCTATAATCGCACAAACTTACGGAAACTTAAGGTTACGATGCCGCGCTCGGTCACCGTCAATGATTTTGGCGGCGGTGCAAAATCACTGCAGGCTTTGGTCGGCTCGGTCGACGTGGTCAGCGGGGCCTATGAACACACCATCCGCATGCAAAATCGCGGTCAGGATATCAAGGCGATCTGCGAACTTGGTCAGTTTCCCGGGATCTGCATCGCGGTGCGCAAGGACCTCGCAGGCGAGATCAAAACCATTGCCGACCTCAAAGGCCAGAATGTCGGGGTGACGGCACCGGGGTCGTCAACCTCGCTGTTCCTGCAATATGCATTGATCAAGAACGGCCTCTCAGCGGATGATGCATCCATTATCGGTGTTGGCGGCGGCGCCAGCGCTGTAGCAGCCGTCAAAAAGGGTGAAATCGCTGCCCTTGTGCACCTCGATCCAGTCATTACCCGTCTGGAGGTCGACGGTGATATCACCATCCTTCTCGATACCCGCACGGAAGCGGGAACCCGCGCCTTGTTCGGTGGCACACCCCGCCGCCGCCATCACCTATGTCCAGCAAAGCTTCATCGACGCCAACCCCGTCACCACCCAGCGCGTGGTCAATGCCTTTGTCAAATCGCTGAACTGGATCCACCAGGCATCCGCTGATGATGTGGCCGACGCCGTGCCGGAGGAATACCTGCTGGGTGACCGCGCCCTCTATAAGACCGGATTTGAGAAATCGCGCGCCATGTATTCCGAAAAAGGCATCATCGCAGCCGATGGTTTTGACAGCATGATGAACATGCTCAAGGCGCTTGATCCCGAACTCGCCGATTCAAAGATCAGCTTCGAGCAGACCTTTGACCCGCGATTTGCGCAAGCGGCCAAGACGTAACAGGGTTAAACCAGCATCATCTGTTCCGGCAAGCCTGTGCTGCCGGAACAGCCCGCAGCACCTTTGATCGAGCTTTGATCGCGAAAGCGACAATTCCGACACGACGGGTCAGCCGATCGAACCAATTGCTCCGACGCGCGTTTAAAAACCGAGAATTTCGCGCGAAGGAACATCAACTTGACGCAACAGGCAGTAACGCAGAAGCGACAATTGCGGCAGTCCCGGCCCTATTGGGAAACAACCCCGAAAATCACCCTGACCACCCGACAAAAGCCCGCGCACCGGCATTACGATGTCATCGTGGTGGGTGCCGGCATCAGTGGCGCGCTGATCGCCCAGGCGCTGATGGACGGCAAACGGAAAATCGCGATCCTCGATCGTCGGCGACCGGTGTTTGGCAGCACAATGGCCAGCACCGCGATGCTGCAGCATGAGATCGATGTTCCACTGTTCAAGCTCAAGAAGCTTTTGACAGCGAAAGCCGCCGAGCGCATCTGGCAACGCTCGGCCGACAGTGTCGATGCCTTGATCAAGCTGACAGGAGAGCTTGATATAAATTGTAGCATGCAGCGCAAAAAGACCCTCTATCTGGCCGGTGACGAGTATGGCGCACGCGCGCTCAAGGAAGAAGTCGAAGCGCGGCAGGCGATTGGCCTTCGTGCGGAACTTCTCGACGCCCACACATTGAAGCAACGCTTTGCGATCGAGCGGACGGCTGCGATTGAAAGCGATATGTCGGCCTCCGCCAATCCCGCCCAATTGACCGCAGGTTTGTTGCGGCACTGCGTGAAAGGCGGTATCGAAATCATTCGCGACACGGAAATCACCGATTTTCTCAGTCTCAACGATCAGATCGCTCTCGCCACCGCGCAAGGCGCGGTGATAAGCGCCGGCGCTGTCGTGTTCTGCACCGGCTATCAATTCCTCAAAGCGCTGGCGCATAAGAATCATCAGATCATCTCGACCTGGGCGATCGCAGGTACCAAGCAACAGCCCACACCCGCCTGGCTGCGTGATTATCTGGTCTGGGAGGCGTCCGATCCCTATCTTTATTTTCGCACGGCCAGCGATGGCAGACTGATCGCCGGTGGCGAGGATGAAGCCTCTGAGGACGCGTTTGAGGACCCACAAAAAGCCGCGGGGAAAAGCCAGACAATTGCCGGCAAAATTAGCGCATTGATCGGCTGTGACATACGCAAGCCCGCTTATCAATGGTCGGCGGCCTTCGGCTCGACGCCCACGGGTACGCCGATGATCGGGGCCATCGATGGCCATCCAAATGTCTATGCTGCGATGGGCTATGGTGGCAACGGCATCACCTTCAGCAAGATCGCTGCGGAAATTCTCGCCAAGGCGATCGGTGGCGGGGAAGATCGCGACGCAGCACTGTTCGCCTTTCTCTAGCCGCAGCACGTCGGCACCGGCAAACTGCGTGCAAGCCGCAGTCCGCAGGCGTGCCCGAAAGCCTGACGGAACAATCCGCAACGCGCGCGTTTATCCTTCTACGAGCCTTTGCAGCCGCTTGGTTTACCCTATCAAGGGTTGCGAAAGAATCAAGCTCCAGGCACGATCGCCTTGACAGTCGTGGCCTGGCGTAACGATCTTATAACCGGAGCAGGAAAACGCATGACGTCCCACCACACCGATCCCCTCACCCAGGATGAAGATATCAAGTTTCTGGCGAAAAACTCCGATCTGTCACCGCTTCAGGCCAAAGCGCTGATCGAAAAATTTGGCCGTGACCGCGAAAAATTGCTCGAGGAGGCCAAGCGGTTCAAAGCGGAAAGCTGATCCTCGCCGGGCTGAGCACCATTTCGCCTCTCACGCTGGAAGGAGGGGATGGCGTCCTGCGCAAACCATAAAGCATCGGCTGAATGAAGCGGGGCAGCGGTGCAACGCCCCGCGCGCCCGGTGTCTTATTTTTTGACGAAGACGGCGCCTCAACAGTCATTGGCTCGGGTTGTTGTGCCCACATGGCGCAGCCATTTCAAGGCGATCCGCTCATCCTGATCAAGCAGTGGTGCGACAACACGCAGGCGGGAGGCCGCTTGCACCATTGCTGTCAGTTGATCCTGCTCCCATTGCTCAAAAACCAACGGATGAATATAGGAGCGTCTGCAGACGACGCGTGTGTTGCAAAGCCGTTGCGCGATTCTGTCGATTTCCGCGTTCAACACCCGTTTCGACGCTGCCGCGCCTTCGGGACGCGGCAAGGCTGACAATCCCTTCACAGCCGAGGCCGTCGCTGCCCAGGTCCGGAAATGCTTTGACGTGAAATCAGCCTTCGTCACATCCCGCAGATAGTCATTGATATCCTGCGAGGTGATCGCATGGCGTTTCCCTTCATCACAGACATACTGGAACAGGTGCTGACCTGGGAGTTCCTGCAACGAGCGAATGATTGTGGCGATCCGTCTGTCGGAAATCTTCAGGTTCCAGTCCTTTCCGGATTTTCCCTTGAAGATCAGCCGCAAGTTGTTGCCATCATTTTTTTAGATGACGGTTGCGCAGGGTCGTCACGCCAAAGCTCTTGTTGGAGCGCGCATAGTCGGGGCTGCCGACGCGCACAAGCAACCGGTCCATCAGCCAGACAATCGTCGCAGTCACTTTTTTCACGACACAATGAGCGCCGCCGCATATCGGCCTCGACCTGCCGGCGCAAGCTGCTCAACACGGTTGCGAAATCACCCAGACTGGAGAACTTCGTCTCGCCCTGCATTGCTGACCATTCGGAATGATAGCGGTATTGTTTGCGCCCACGCAGATCCCTGCCCGTTGCCTGAATATGGCCGTTGGGATGCGCGCAGATCCAGACATCCTGCCAGGCGGGCGGAATGGCCAGCGCCTTGATGCGCTCAATGTCGCCGGCAGAGACGCGGCCTGCGCCAACGCCCTTATAACGGAAACCCGCACCGCAGCGCAGGCGTTGAATGCCGGGCTCACTGTCGCTGACATAGTGCAGGTCGCGCTCAAGCACCGGTGCGGGCTTTTCTGCAGCAGAAGCGTTCAATCGGTCAAGCAAGTGGCACCTCTTAGCGTTAGCGCAGCGAAAGCCTGCAGCCATCAACGCAGAGCGCCCGGCCGGGTTCCCGGTTATGCGACGCTGCGGAACCAAGCCACGATTGGCGAGTTCAATCCTGCAATCGGGCCTGCAATCGGGCCTGCAATCGGGCCTGCAATCGAAAGGGATAAAACGGTGCCCAGTGCGTTTTGGAAAGGCTATCTCAAACTCTCGCTCGTCACCTGTGCAGTTGAACTGCGACCGGCCACCAGTGACAGCGAACGCGTGCGCTTTCACACGCTCAACGAGAAGACCGGAAATCGGGTGATCAGTCGTTACGTCGATCAGCAGAGCCAGAAACCGGTGCGCGATCAGGACCAGGCGAAAGGTTTCGAGAAAGCGGAAGGTGGCTATATCATCCTGGAGGACGACGAGCTTGAAGCCGTCGCGCTGGACAGCACGCGAACCATCGATATCGACAGATTTGTCCCACGCGACACCATTGGCTGGATCTGGTATGACAAGCCACATTTTCTGACCCCCGCCGATAAGGTTGGCGCGGAAGCTTTTGCAGTTATTCGCGAGGCCATGGACAGCGCCGGCGTCTCCGGTCTGGCGCGTCTTGTGATGTATCGCCGCGAGCGTGCCGTTCTGCTCGAGCCACGCGACAAGGGCATTGTGCTCTGGACACTGCGCTACGGCGACGAAGTGCGTGATGAGAAAGACTATTTCAGTGCGATCGAGGCGAACAAGCCCGAAAAGAAAATGCTGACCATGGTGCGCAGCCTCATCAAGAACAAGACGGAAGACTGGAACGAGCAACTGCTGACAGATCCCGTGCAGAAAAACCTCAAGCGGATGATCGCCGCCAAGAAAAAGAAAACGAAACCGCATGCCGCAAGCAAGCGCCAGGCCAATCCGTCAGGCGGGGGCAATGTCATTGATATCATGGAAGCGCTGCGCAGGAGTCTGGAAAAAGACCGCAAGAAATAGCTTTGGGCGCAGCCCTGTCGCAAGACGCGCAAACCCGATTGGCCATCCGTTGAAAAATGCATCGCTTTAACGCGATATGCACTCAGGAGATTGCCCGCTTTCGTCACCTGCCGCAATCCTCCCAACATGCCAGCTATCAGCTGGCGCTTGCGTGGTTAAAGCCGAAGAGCCCGTGACAATTGCCGGTTTCATGTCCATTTCCATCGCCATCAGCGACCGGATTGCCCTGCCGTGATTGCTGGTTCCGGGCACAGTGAAACCCGTCGCCTTGCTTATCCGGACACATGGCTTGGGGCCAATCAGCCGCATCCTAGACATGCCCGACCCCTGCCTGCACAGTTGGGCCCTGCACTGTTGAGCCCTGCAATTGACGGCGTATTTTCAAGCGGCGGCAGCTGCCGGCTGCAATTCTTTTGGTCACCATACTTAAGCGATTTAAATATTATTATTCCCTTTATTATATAGTCTTGAATTTAAAGCATGCAAACCTGCAATAACTTGCCATTTTCGAACGCCACTTCGAAAGATATAAGCGCGTTAATTGGTTCTTTAACAAAATCTTAACCATCCTCTATAATAATAGGCATTATAACCACTCTTTCTATGCGCTAATATTTATATTTCTACTGTCTAATATTGCATTGTCTATTTTCGTATCAGAGTCGGTCCGAGAACTTATTCATGTTGAACAAAGTCTTCGTAGCATGAGGTGAATTGATGCCAATTCGAGAAAGGCGAGTGCATTTCTCGACAGGTTCTCAAGATCCTTTGCCAGTCTTCGACATCTCCCCAGCCACGCAAATGTGGGCTCAACGACCTAGCGCCGTGGCAATATCTCGAAGCCCTTGGCAGTATCGGACCGTTTCACGATCTCGATGGTCAGGCCGGGCATGGCCTTCTTCTGACCCTTGGCAAAGACCGCCCCCCTGATAACCGCCATCAGCAAACAGCTGCTTCAAAAAAGGATAACCCCAAACAGCGTCTTCAGGACCAGCACGCCGCCGTCGCGCTCCTGGATGTCGGCCGGATGGACTAACGCATGCAGCAAAAGCCCTACCGTATCAACGAGGATATGACGCTTCTTGTCTTTGATCTTTTTCTCAGCATCATACCCGAACGGGTCGACACAACGCCCCCTTTTTCCGCGCCTTTGACGCTTTGGCTGTCGATGACCGCTGCAGTTGGACTGGCTTCGCGGCCCATGGCTTCCCCTACATTTCAGGTAGAGTTCCTCGTGAATGCGAGCAAGCGTGCCATCCCAATTCCAGAGATCGAAATAGCCAAACAACGTGCTACGGGACGGCAGATCTTTCGGTACGGCGCGCCATTGGCAACCTGTCGACAGGATGTACATCAGGCCGTTGACAACCTCCCGCAACACAACCGTCCGTTTTCCCCCACCCCGCTTTCCCGCCGGGATCAACGGCTCGACAAGGGTCCATTCCTCATCCGTCAGGTCACTCGGACAACGCATTTGCTGCGATCATAGCGTCCGCGGCTCTCTGTCGTCCGCATTGAGCCTTCCTCACATGAAAAGATGCATTAAGGAATCACAACTCAGAGACAACTGCAAACCCTGTTGCAGCTAATTAATTCTGAATACAAATAAAGGGTCCGGACGGACACTCAGACCTGCGCGTAACAGTGCGTAGTGAAAAGTGGATTTCTCAGACATGCGACTGCGGTCAACCGGAACAATGCCCGCTGAGGCGATCATCTTAGAGGCTTGAATGTCAGCTCCCCTCCCGCGTCGCCGCACGCAGCTTTTGTGTTCTGCAGCCGTTGGTCTTGCAAGCCCGGTCGTGGCAAACCTGCCCGCGATGGCGCAGCCACAAATCACCTATACCGGCTCGGTGACACCCACACCACCGCCCGGGGCGACCGATTGGGACTTCTCTTCCAGTCAGACCCTCGTCGTTGGATTTCAGACTGCGGGCTCACTGAGCATCACAGGCGGTGCCAAAGGCACAGGTGATACGGTCCATGTGGGCGATCAGGGCTTCTTTGGCTCCGCTGATCTCTTGGTGGATGGAGCCGGCTCCAGCCTGCAGATCGCCGACCTCCGCATTGGCAACGAGAATAACAGCACTGGCACGGTGACGATCAGCAATGGTGGTGGGATCACCCTCAATTCAGTCGATCCGTTTTCTGTTACTGTTGGTAACTATTCAAACACCACTGCCGATGTGATTGTTTCCGGCGCTGGATCTTCGCTCACCGCCAATCAACGCATCATCATTGACGGCGACGGCACCGGCCATGTCACAATCTCCGGCCAGGGCTCAGCCTGGAATGGGCAGCATGGCATCTGGGTTGGACAATTCGGTAACGGCAGCGTGGACCTTTATGATGGCGGCACCATCAACGATAACACACTGGAAATAGCGTACAAAGCCGGAACCACGGGTATCGTCAAATTCGGCGGCGCCGCTGGGGCGCCAGCCAGGGCCGGCGGAGTCCTCAATGTCGCGACCATTGAATTCAATCGCGATGGCGGCGGCAGCAACGGAGTCCTAAACTTCAACACAACCGATACTGTTGCCGTCCACGCGGACATCAAGGGCGCAGGGACGATCAACCAGATCGCCGGAACGACGGTCTTCACTGGCAACGGCGATGATTTTACCGGCGTCACCAATATCACCGGGGGCGTGCTGCAGCTTGGCGATGGCGGCAACAGTGGCACCCTCGCTGGCAATATCAATACCGGAACCGATGCCGCCCATGCCGGCATGCTGGCTTTTAATCGTGCCGATAATGTCGAATTTTCAAACCCTGTCTCTGGCGCAGGTGCGGTCCGGCAGATGGGCACAGGCACGACCACGCTCGTGCAGGACAATAATTATGCCGGAGGCACCTGGATCATCGCAGGGACCTTGTCGGTGGCCTCCGACGCCAAGCGCGACCTTGCAACCGGCGCAGTCACATTGGATGGCGGCACGCTGCACGTGACCGGCAGTGCCGTTGGCAGCGCCGCGCGCAGTCTCACGCTCGGGAATCACGGCGGTGGCTTTGATATTGCTGAGACTTCCAACACAGTCACAGTGGCGCAAAGCCTGTCGGGAGCGGGTCAGCTGTGGAAACACGGTCAGGACACTCTGGTGCTTTCGGGCGATAACAGCTTCTCCGGAGGCTTGCATTTTGAATGCCGGTACCGCAAAGGCCGGCATGACCGATCATGCCTTTGGTTCGGGCATTTTGAATGTCGAGGCTGGGGCAACCGCTGATCTTGATCAATTCAACACTTCAACCGGCGGCCTTGCAGGCGCGGGCAGCGTGGCGCTCAATGCCGCAACGCTGACGCTTGCGCAAGACAGCAACACCCTGTTCTCCGGCACCATCAATGGCAGCGGTGGCCTTGTCAAGGATGGCGAGCAGGCGGTTGTCGGCGGCGCCTTCGCCTATACATTGCAGCAAGGTGGCGCCCAGGACGGCTCACAGGGCGCCAATGACGGCAACTGGTATCTGGTCTGCCATGCGCCGGATCCGGATACACCGCCTGTCGATCCGACCTGTCAGGACACCAACAGCTGTCCACCACCACCCAGCACACGCTACAGTAACGGTGCACCGGTGTATGAAGGCTATGAGCAGAACATGATGGCGCTCAACAAGCTGCCAACATTGCAGCAGCGGGTTGGCAATCGCTATTTTGCAGGGACCATCGCTTCTGATGCCGCTGCGACTTCCGGTGTCGGCGCTGGTGCTGGTGCAGGCGCGGAGCAGCCGGGCATCTGGGCACGCGTTGAAGGCGCGCATAACCGACTTGAACCCTCCACCTCGACCGCGCGCATGAAACAGGACATCAACACGCTTGAGATGCAGGCCGGTGTCGACGGACAGTTCTATGAGAATGACCAGGGCCGTCTGCTTGTCGGCATCACCGGCCAATATGGTCATGCCAAAGGCGATGTCTCCTCCATGCATGGCGATGGAACCATCACCACCGATGCATGGAGCTTCGGTGCCACCGCCACCTGATACGGCAATGACGGGTTCTATCTCGATGGTCAGGGCCAGGTGACATGGTTTGACAATGACCTTGTTTCCTCAACCGCCACTCAGTCGCTGGCCAATGGCCGCAAGGCGACCGGCCATGCGGTGAGCCTTGAAAGATGCAAGCAGATCCCTCTTGCAGGCAACTGGTCGCTGACCCCGCAGGCGCAGCTCTCCTGGTCGTCAATCAGTGCCAACAGCTTCCGTGATGCGTGGAATGCCCGGATTGGTGTCGATGATGGTGACAGCCTTGTCGGTCGCCTGGGACTCGCCGCCCAATATGCCACCGCCTGGAAAGATGATCAGGGCCGTGCAAGCCAGGCTTCGCTCTATGGCATTCCCAATCTCTATCAGGAGTTCTTAGGCGGAACCACGGACGATCCGTCGGGTGTTGATTTTAACACCGACAATGACCGGACCTGTGGTGGCATTGGTCTGGACGGTACCTATGCCTGGGCCGACAGCAAATATGCGCTTTATGGCGAAGGCTCGGTCAATACAGGCCTCACCCACTTTGCCGACAGCTACAGCCCCAGGGCCAATGTTGGCTTCAAGGTGAACTGGTAACGTCGCACCTCAATGAAGAAAAAGAGCGGTTACGAACGCCCTTTTTCCATGAGCTGCGGATTTCTCCACAGTGTCAGCTCTGCGCTATTGGCACACTCATGAACGCGAAGCCGCCGCAACTGTCGTTTTGTTGTGGTTATCGGTCGTCATCATCCGCTCTCACTCTGATCAGCTTCTGATCAGCTCAAGCAAAGCTTAAGTTTCACCGCGAAATCACACGATTGGCGAAAAGAAGAAGAAAGCAGCTGATCGTTGCAGCAAGCGGGTTTCAATTCTTTAGCTCGCCTTTTTGGCCCCACCCTGCTTCGCGGGCGTTTTCTTGGCAGCCGGTTTTCGGCCAACCGATTTCTTTTTTCCCACCTGCTCCTTCAGCGCTCTTACGCAGCGCTTCCTTGAGATCAATGACCTGCGCGGATTTCGCTGGCGCCGGTTTCTTGAACGGTTTGCCTGCAATTTTAGCCTTAATCAGATCGGCCAGCGCCGTATCATAATGGTCATCAAAACCGGCCGGATCAAAACTGCCCATCTTGGTATCGATAATATGCCTGGCGAGATCGAGCATTTCCTTGTCGAACTTGAAACTGCCAATGTCTGAAAACGCTTCCTTGGTCGAGCGCACCTCGTAGTCGAAATTCAGCGTGGTCGCGAGAAGCCCCTCACCATATGCGCGGATCAGCAGTTTGCGAGCGCGCCGAAACAACACCGCCTCGGCAATCGCCCCAACTTTTTGCAGTTGCATCGCCTCGCGTAGCAAGTTGTAGGCTTGCTGATTGTCGTCATTCGGCGCCAGGTAATAAGGCCGGTCAAGATAAACATCATCAATCGCGTCGCAGGCAATAAAGCACAGCACATTAAGCGTCTTGTCGCTTTCAGGCACAGCCGCAGCGATTTCGTCGTCGTTAAAACTGACATAGGTCCCCGAGGCGATCTCATATCCCTTGACCTGATCCTCGCGGTCGACCGGTTTGCCGGTGTCGCTGTCGACAAATTCGCGACTGAGCCGATTGCCCGTCTTGCGATTGATCAGATGAAAGGAAACCCGGTCCGATGTTGACGCCGCCGTGTAAAGCGCGACCGGACAGAGCAGTTCGTCGACCTTGATCTGTCCCTTCCAATTTGCGCGCGGTGCCATTGTTATGCTCCATCCTCGTGCGAACTCGCCCTGCCGATCCTTTTCAAAATTTTCTCAAAGGCAAAGCCAAAGCCCAGCAACAAGGGGAGACCCAGCAACACGATCCAGAAAAATAACCATCCCATCGATTTCCTCCCTCCTGCTGTAAGCATTTCGATCAGGCAGCGGCATTGATACCCCGCGCCAGTTTCCATGCTGAACAACCCATCCTGTTGAAAATGGTTCCCTCTCGCTGCAAACCATTCAACGCCCCTCTATTGCCGATATCGCCTGCGGATCAGGACGCATCGGCCGTCGACATCTCTCTGCCACAGGCACCATTGACACCGGTCTCTCCGTCTCGCCGAAACGATGTCTTTTTAGAAAGTTCGCCAGTTGCAGCTGTGGCGTTCCTGCGCGCTTTTTCACACTCTGCATCAACCCGGTCTCGGGTTGTCTCCATCGTGGTCGCTCATTCTTCTCAACAAGCTTGCGGGCGGCCTCCAACATTTCACCTATCTTCGCGCGAAACAAAGCAAGGGAACCAAGGCGTTCGCTGTTCGTTATGAGAAAATTCGCGGTGCATGGAGGCTTTGATGAGAAACGTCGACAGGAAAGATCGTTTGATCCTGGCGCTCGCGGCGCTACTGCGGGCTGAACGCGAAACCCGTGGCGCGCTGGAATCAGCCCTTCAAAACGAAACTGTGAGCATCGAGACATTGCGCGCCATCCTCTCCGATCCGGTCCCGGTGATCACGGAAGACGACATCTCATTTGCCGAGGATTTCGCCCGCTCACGACATCTTCCTCCGTTTCACCTCACAAACAAACCACTCAGCGCAGTGAAGCGAACGCCCTGACGATTAAGCCTATCCCTCTTTGCGCTCTTTGTTCTCCGGCGGGCGGAAATACTGTTGTCGTTTTCCAGAAAAGCGCTAATCTTCCGCCATCTCCTGTTAGATATTGTTTTGGAATTTCTCATCGGAGCGCACTGTGAGCGATAACAAATTTATGCAGGATGGAGCTGCGCCATTGACCTCCAACATGCATGCGGCAAGCCCAACCGCTTCCAACGCATCGGCGGGCGTCCCTGACTGTGTTAGCCTGCTTGGGACAATCAACTGGCCCACAAGTCCTCTTGGCCCGATGGATGGCTGGCCGCCTGCCCTGCGTTGCGCGCTGGATCTCGCCCTTCCCTCCGATGCGCAGATTGTCATTTTTTGGGGTCCTCAGTTCATCGCGCTTTATAATGATGCCTATCGTCCAACCATCGGTCACAAACATCCCGCAGCCTTCGGTCGACCGGCCCAGGAGAACTGGTCGGAATTGTGGGATGATCTTAAACCATTGCTTGAAACCGTGCTGGAAACAGGTCAGACCGTTTCCGCGCAGAACCGCCCTTTTCACATCGAGCGTTTCGGCTATCCCGAAACCGTTTATTTCGATATTTCCTATTCTCCGATCAGCGCTTCTGACAATGGTGCCCTGGGCGTGCTTTGCATCGTCAATGAAACCACCTCGCGCGTCATCGCGCAGCGCAAGCTCACCGAAAACCAGCAGCGGCTGGAGCTGCTCTTCTCTCAAACGGATGCCGGAATTGCCCTGAGCGAGCACACGGGCAGGCTGATCAAGGTCAATCCTCGGCTCTGCGCGCTTTCCGGCCATCGTGAGGAAATCCTGCTGGCTGGCGGGCTGGAGGCTGTGCTTGAACCCGCTGAACTGGACGCTTACCTTACTTCACTCAAAGCGCTGTTCACCAACGGAGAAAGCTTTCTTCATCGATTCAGCCTGCTCGGCGCCAATGGTCGCCACACGCCTGTCAGCTGTGCGGCAAGCCCGGTGCGCGACGACACCGGCCTCATAACCCATGCGGTCTGGACAATTATCGACATCACGGAACAATTGCGCGCGCAGGAACTGGAAAGTCAGCTGGCGGCAATCGTTTCTTCTTCCCATGACGCAATTCTGAGCACTGATCTCGAAATGCGCATTCTGAGCTGGAATCACGGCGCGGAACGTCTTTATGGCTACAGCGCTGACGAGGCTATCGGGCGCAAAGTCACCATGCTGCTCCCATCCGACAGGATGACCGAAGAGGTCGAAATCATCGAAAAAATCTCTCGCGGTCTCGCCATCGCACCCCATGAAACAGTGCGGCTGCACAAGAACGGCGCACGACTGGATGTTCAGTTGACGGTATCGCCGGTCCGGGATGGCAATGGACGCATCATTGGTGCGTCCAAAAGCGCCCATGATATCTGCGACCGAAAAAAGTCCGAACAATTGCAGCAGGCAATTCTGGGCGAGATGAAACATCGTATCAAGAATGTCCTGGCCACCGTCCAGGCTTTGGCACGCCAGACCTTTCGCAATCCCAGTCATAAAAGCGCCTATCAGACCTTCGAAGCCCGACTGGGCGCCATGGCCCGAACCCACGATCTTCTCACCGCCGATGTCTGGCAGGCGACAGAACTCAACAAACTGGTGGAGGAGGCGCTGCTGCCATTCGGTCTTTCCAATTTTGCGATCAATGGCCCGAAGATCGACGTTTCTTCACGCGCGGCCATGGCCTTTTCTCTCGGCCTGCATGAATTGGCGACTAATGCGTCGAAATATGGTGCGCTTTCAGTGCCGGGCGGCTCTGTTGACGTCACCTGGACCCACGACCCAGCATCGCAGCAACTCAATTTTGTCTGGAGAGAAAAAGACGGTCCCAGCATCTCCGCTCCCAAAAGCAGCGGCTTTGGCAGCAAACTCATCGAGCGCGTTCTCGCAGGAGAAATCAGTGGTAGCGTTGAGCTGAATTATCACCCCGACGGTTTGCACTGCCAGCTGAGCACAAAGATCACTCATCTCACCCAATAAACCTAAAAGCCCAATTTAAAATCTTCGGCTGTGCGTTCGGCTTATTATCTGCCGATCGCCGCGTCTTGCCTCGCCCGCCAAAGCGTCAGGCGCTCTGACGACGACCGCACCGCCTGATCCGCAAGGCCCATGTGCGCGCCTCCGATATTTCTTCATAAATTTAACCCGAGGCATGAAACAAAGCTGCCTCCTGGAGGTTCGGTCACCATGCGCATGCAACAGGCATCGCGCAACCACGCGCAATTTAATGGAGGAGCCGGAAAATGGCCAAAGCAAAGCAACGTAATCTTGATGATCTGTTTTATGACACTTTGAAAGATATCTACTATGCCGAACGCAAGATCCTCAAAGCGCTACCAAAAATGGCGCGCGCCGCAAATGATGACAAGCTGAAAGCGGCGTTCGAAACCCACCGGGAACAAACCGAAACCCATGTTGAGCGCCTGCAGCAATGTTTCGAACTGCTCGGCAAGCGCGCGCAGGGCAAAACCTGTGACGCCATCGAAGGCATCATCGCTGAAGGCGAGGAGATCATGGAGGAGTTTTCCGACAGCCCAGCGCTTGACGCGGGTTTGATCTCGGCTGCCCAGGCAGTCGAGCATTACGAGATCACCCGTTATGGCACACTCAAACGCTGGGCTGAAACCCTCGGCCATAAGGATGTCGCCAAGCTTCTTGATGCAACCTTGCAGGAAGAAGGCCAGACGGACAAGGATCTGACCTCGCTCGCCGAAACTTCGGCAAACGTCACCGCTCAGGCCGCCTGACCTCAAGGCTCATTCCAATGCTTGCCCGGGCGCGCGAGCGTCCGGGCCGACCAGAGAGATTGACCGACGCATATTCTTCAAAGGAAGGCGCAATGGCTTGTGTGAGTGGACTTTTTGACAGCTTTGATGAAGCCTATGATGCGATGTCAGCCTTGCGGGAAGCCGGAATAGAGGCAGAGCATGTGAGCCTCATCACCAACAATGTGGTTTTGCAGGGAGACCAGCAAGCAAGAATTTGCGGTGCCCCGCAATCGGTTGAGTGCCTGAACGATGCCGCAGCGCAACCGTCACCGCACGACAGTCACACCCTTGACTCACTTGACGCCCTGGCCATCATGTCGCTGCCGGGAATTGGCGAGGTGGCTGTGATTGGCTGGGTCACCGCCTCTCTTGTTGGCGTGGCTGGATCCACGCACAATGCATCCGAGCCCGCAAGCATCGTTAACACCCTGCAACAACATGACATTTCCGAACGCATGGCTGATACATACAGCGAAGCGCTGCGTCGCGGCAGTACGCTGTTGCTCACGCGTTGTGATGAAGCGGAGGTCAATAAGGTGGAAGCACTGCTCGATGAATGGGGCAGTGTGAAGATCGACGAGCGCCGCGATCTCTATGTGGCGGAGGGTTGGATAGCATTTGATCGTACAATGCCGCCTTTGACCTTTGAAGAGATCGAAAGGGATCGCCGTGCCAGGGGGCTCGACCGATGAAAAAGATTGACCCGACCAAGGCACGTCAAGGGTCTAAAGGCCGTCCGGTGCTGCTTGTTCTAGTGATGAGCCTTGTTCTCGCCCTCATTGTCTGGGCTGCGGTCGAATTCTACGGGCAGATGCGTCCCGGACGTGGCTTTATGGACGATGACGCCAAGCCGCCGGCTTCCGCTCCTTCGCAAACGCCGCCCTCGGCCACCGGCCGCCAATAAGCCTGTTACTCTTTGATGCCTGCCCTTGTTTGCCAGGGTTTCCCATGGCCTTAGCGACACAGATTCTCATTCCGCCTCTGCTCCCGCGATGTCCCGTCAATATTGACGCGGCGGCTGATGTCAGCCGCGCCGAACCGTCCCCACTTCCCGCGCCGCTGATTGCCCGGCTGCATTGTCGGGCTGACCAACCGGATGCTCCCACGGCTTGCCTTCTGTGGACGGCACGCTTGGAGGCTGGCCCTCTTGCCCGCATGTCAGACCCATCGATCGCCAGCTGCGGCCCCAACGCGCGGAAAGCCAATCGTGAACGATGTTACAACGGCAATTTCGGAACATCCAGTGTTGCGCCGGGTTAGACCCTCGTCACGCGCGACAAAACATCATCCTAAAACAGGAAATTGGGAAGGAAAAAACAATGGCACAGAATCATAGCCAGGGCGGCAGCCACGAACAGCACGTCAAGGCCGGCCAGCAGAGCCACAAAAACACCGGCAAGCAGGCCAGCAACCGGGACGATAACAAAGAGAACCCATCGTCTTCGCGTGGCGGCACACATGAGCAGCATGTGAAGGCCGGGCAACAAAGCCATAAAAATTCATAGACCCAAAAGGGCAGCTTCGGCTGCCCGCACCGGGCTGTACCCGGAAAGGCTGGAGCAATGTCTTGCAGAACCCCCGAAAATAGCACAACCGACTGCGTGCTTGAACCCGACGAACTCGTTGCCATGATCCCCGCATTGAGGGCATTCGCGCGCAAATTCTACAATCAAAGAGAAGACGCCGAAGATCTCGTTCAGGAAACACTCGTCAAGGCGATCGCCAACCGCGCGAAATACCTACCCTATGCGCCGCTCAAATCATGGTTGTTTACCATCATGCGCAATACATTCTGTACCCGCATTCGGATCCAGAGCCGCGAAGCACCCGGGATCATGGATTGTGTTTCCCAGGATATGGCGGTCAAAGCGTCCCAGGAATACGCGCTCGAAGCGCATGAGGTTCAACTGGCGCTTGAAACCTTGCCGGTTAAATATAAACGGGTGCTTGCCCTGGTGGTCTTTGAAGGCAAGTCCTATCAACGGACAGCCGAACTCTGTGACTGCTCGGTCGGTACAGTGAAAAGCCGCCTGCATCGTGCCCGCTACAAACTTCACACGATCGTCGACGGTCACCGCTAAAAAACATTTACCAGGTAAAATCTGTTCACGCGCATGACTTGTAATTTTCATCCAATCATGGCCAACTCACTGTAATGGTTCATTCAAAGCTTGGCACGCCGCATTTGTATCGCGGCAAGAATATACTAATTTTTGAGGATAGCTTCCTTCTGACCGAGGACGCAAAAACCAAGCTTGTGGAGCTGGGAGCCTCAATTCTCGGACCCGTCAGCACCCCGGAAACCAGCCTCACTCTGCTGGCAGGCGAAACGGTCGATGCGGTCATACTGGATGTTGCAATCGAACCCGAAGCGGTTCTGCCGGTGATAGCGGCGCTGGAAACCTATCGCATTCCCTTCATCTTCGCGCTCGCGGCCCATCCAGGTCTCGATGGGCAGCGCTTCGCAGGTTTTGTGCTCAGTGCCATGGATGACGATCTTGCGACGATCGCCACCGCATTGTTCGGTCAATCCGACCTGGTTCACTGACCCATGCGATCAGTCAGGGTGCAAGCATGCATTGCTACATGGCATCTTTGAACCTGCGACTTGCTTCAGCACTTGTCTTTCTTTTCTAACAACCCCACCACCATACTACGGCGCACGGACCAGTTTGTCTGCTATCGTACAGAAAAACCACGCCGGATCAGGGTGTTACAGATTGTTCCCCGTCAAACAGAATCGAGGGGGCAATGCCGTGCGGAGCGCGTTCCATGCCCAAAAGTAGGATACATGGACGGCGTCAGACAATTGCAGAACCGACTACTCAACAGCCTGCCCCCCGACATATTTTGCGAGATTTTTACGTCCCTTGAGCCAGTGACCCTGGAGCGCGGCCAGGTCATCGTCGCAGCAGACCAACCGATCGATTATCTCTATTTTCTTTGTAGTGGCATCGGCTCTGTCGTTACAGTGTCCGCAAGCGGACAACTTGCTGAAGCCGGCATGGTCGGTCGCGAAGGGTTTGGCCCAACCTCGCTTGCAGTCGGGGCTTACAAAAGCATCCATCAGATTGTGATGCAGGTTGGAGGACACGGCCACCGGATCGATGCGCGCGCCGCTCGCAGCCACATTAAACGCCATAGCCTGTTTGCCAATCTGCTGGCCCGCTACCTTCAGAGTTTTTCCTCGCAGGTCTCCTATACCGTCTGGGCCAATGTCAATTTGAACATTCATGAGCGCCTTGCCCGCTGGCTTTTGATGAGCCACGACCGCACTGACGGTGACGAGATTATCCTCACCCATGATTTTATCGCCCTGATGCTCGGCGTCAGGCGACCCAGCATCACCACCAGCCTGCATATGCTTGAGGGAAAGAAACTGGTTCGCTCCGAGCGGGGACGGATCACCATTCGTGACAGAAAAGGATTGGAGGAATTTGCCGGTGAAGCCTATGGCAAGCCGGAGGAGGAATATCATGAACTCTTCGGCACAAAGCTCTGACACCCCAAACAAAGCTTTTCCGTTTCGGCGGCGCAAAAACAAACGGAACCGGAAACAGATTCCGCTTGTGCAAGCCTTGGTTGCTCCAAAAGAGAAGTGACATCGTTTCCTCGGGGCTCCGCCGAACCTACGGGGTTGCCTGAGGAACGCGGTTTGTCTCCGCCCAGGCCAGCCTGACGGCTGGAAAAACGCACAGCCCTTCATCGGCGTCATTTCCGTCCACGCAGAGCGGAAACCGAGAAATCTTACGCGGGCAATCCTTGGTGTGCTTTCGCAGCTCCATGCCTTATTATCGGCCGTTACCTGCGAAGAACAACCCATCCCGCGTGGATCGGCCGCGTGCTTATGCGGGCTGGACGCTGGCTTTCGTATTCAGATCCTGCATTAACCGGCGATATTCCTGTTCCGCCCAACCATAGGCTCCGCCGGCATAGGCCTCGAGTGCTTTGCGGTCCCGGATCACGATATTGTGGCGCAAGGAGCGGATCAGTCCCAGACCCTCAAGCACATGAAGCGAAGTCGTGACGCTTGGCCGGCGCACGGCAAGCATGATGGAGAGAAACTCATGGGTTAATGCGATTTCCGAACCTGAAATGCGGTCATCACACATCAACAACCAGCGCGCGAGGCGCTGATTGATCTCGTGGACGGCGTTGGTCACCGCTGTCGAAGCAAGCTGCACTGAAAAGGCTTCGATCGCCCGGATCATCACCCGGGAAAAGCTGCGGCTCGTCTCCATGCGTTCACGAAAACGATCATAGGCAACCGCGTAGCCCTGTCCCGCCACCTGCATGGTGACATCATAGGAGCTGGTCTCAACACCGGCCACCGCTGAAGTCGGGACATATCCATCAAATCCAAACAGCCCGGCTTCCGCCCGGTGCCCTTCGCGCGTGGTGACGATTACCGAGCCAATTCCAGCCGTCAGGAAATAGACGCTCTCTATTTGCTTGCCAGCCTGCGCCAATATGTGCCCGCGCGGAAGTTCGAGAAAACGCGCATGACCGGCAATCGCGTCGTAATCAGCTTGCGAAATGAGCGAGAGAAGCCGGTTTTCCATATTCTGCAGCTGCGGGAATGTCATTTCAATTTGCCTCGTTTTGCCGCCCTCAACGCAAAACAAGCCAGGCAGGCTTTTGTTCCGCCTGGCAACCTTATCGCTTAGAGCGGTTAATGAGGGCCTTTGTACGCTATCGGACGAAAAAAGACCGCGTTGCTTTATCCGTTATGCTTGATTTCTGTCCACCAACGGGTGGCGGATAACAGCGAGGAGTTTGCCGTGCCCCTTTTTAACGAAGCGAGCCGAATATACGCACCCGATGAAATCGATTTCATGCGAAACTGCGTGGCTCTTGCTTCCCTCAAACTATCCGGTCCGCAACTCGATGAAGCCGTTCTGGCCGAGCGGGTGTTGCGGCTTTACGAAAGTGGCCTGCGGGATTCATCCGCTATCTGCGATCTGGCGATCCGCCTGATCAGTCCAGCGCAACAGCCTCAGGACGTTTTCGCCGCCAATGGCAATGCTTCGCAGGAAAAAGACAGGATCCCCGAATAAACACCCGTTACGAGGCTGAATTCAGATCCAACTCCAATTGCATTCGAGCGCGACACAGCCTGCTTTTTATCGTGCCAATAGTACAGCCGCTTTGGGTGGCGGCATGTTGATAGCTCAGACCATTGAAGACAACCATGTCGATGACGTTGCGGTGGCTCTCCGAGAGTTTGGTGTAAGCGCGCCCAACGTCCTGGAGTTCAATCGCCATTTCCTGCGGCGCGTTGATGACCGGACCCCGTTCATCGCCCAAAGCTGTCTCCCGACGCCCGCGTTTGAACCGGCTGCAAAAGCTATTTTTCATGATCGTGAACAACCAGGATTTCAGCGAGCCGTAGGGCTGGTATTTTTCCCGGTTTTTCAGAGCCTTGACCAAAGTCTCCTGAACAAGATCTTCTGCATCGGCAGATTGGCGGCATAAGGACCGCGCGAACTGTGTCAGTGCCGGTAGCAGCTGCATCAACTCATCTTCGAAATTTGGCTGCGATAACATCATCTCTCTCCTGTCCCGCCTTTGATTTAAGGCCCGACTGGGGCTTTGGTTCCGAGAGACAGTCCAACCGTACGATATCGTACAGGGAATATCTCAGCCGCAGTTGCGCTGTGGCTGTTGGGTTCACGACCCGGAACGGCTGCAGGCCGTGAAAAGCGGGAACGAAAACAGAATGGCGGAGTTTGGTGGGTAAACCGGCAACCAACTCAGAGCGAATTTGGCGGATGATTGGAGCCGGCCGCACAATTGAGAAGAAAGCGCGAGATCAAAATGCTGCCTGAAACCGGGATCACCAAAGGGAACCTCCGTGCTGGGAGCATACATCTTTGCGTCGACATGCAAAAATTGTTCGGCCCCGGAGCGCCGTGGCACGTGCCCTGGGCGGAGGCGGTTCTTCCCAACATTGTCAGTCTTTGCGGGATCTGCGGCGAGCGGACTGTCTTCACGCGCTTTATTCCGCCGCACTCTCCAGACGACGCCGTCGGCGCCTGGAAACGCTATTACCGCAAATGGCAGAGCGTGACGCTCGAATTTCTGGACCGTGATCTGCTCAATCTTGTTGATCCCTTACAACGCTTTGTCCCGCCGGCCACTCTTCTGGACAAGGGCGTCTATTCTCCCTGGACGCAAGGTCTGCTCCAGAAATTCCTCTATAAAAAACGTGTCCACACCTTGATCGTCAGTGGTGCGGAAACCGATCTCTGCGTGCTTGCGACCCTTCTTGGAGCCGTAGATCGCGGCTATCGCGTCATTCTTGTGACGGATGCGGTCTGCAGTAGCTCCGATCCAAGTCATGACGCAATCCTCGCACTCTGCCATCATAGGCTGGCAGAACAATTGGAGCTTGCGACAACGCAGGAGCTGATCGATGCATGGTAGCAACCACCAAGAAAAGGATCACGGCCCCTGCAATGGTGTCCGTGTCTGTCATCAGCCGGGGCGCCCACAAGCTTTTGCTCACCTCCTGTGAAGAAGTGGAGCTGGCGCCGGCAGGCGTTGGTCAAAGCTTTTCCCCGATATGGCTATCGCTTATCGTAACCGCTCATGCATGAAACGGCACCGCAGCTCCGGCCGGCGCAGCGCGACGTTCACGAGAGCCGCGATAAAAGCGATTTCGCATGAGCGACTACAGCGCAAGTTTTTCTGGATTGAAAGGGGGCGGGGGTGCCTCCTCTGGCATCGGAACCTCGGGTGCTGGATCGGGACGATCAGGAATATCAGGTCCCAGCGGTTCGGGTAGACTGTCTGGCTGCTGCTCGGGGACGGTAGCCGGAGGGATTTCCCGGGATTTCCGGCGAATGCTCCGGCACCGGAACATCAGGCGTCGGCTCGGGCCGGTCAGGAATGTCAGGTCCCAGCGGTTCGGGTAGACTATCTGGCTGCTGCTCGGGCACGGTAGCCGGAGGAATGTCCGGGATTTCTGGCGACTGTCCGGGCTGCGGTAAATTGGACGGATTGCTATTGTCCTGCGGAAGCGGTTGTGTCGTTATGGTTTTCTCCTCAAAGCTCTCAAAACGCCAACCCTTTGCCGGTTGCTTTGTTCCAAAGCGAAATTTCCACAGCGTCACCCATTCTGGCGGTTCGATCAATCACCGGTTTGCTGATTGCTGGCCTGCACTGGCTTGGATTCGGGCGAACTCTTCTGACGCAAATAAATCGATAAGAGAACCAGCGCGGCCGTCGACATAAATTCAGACTGCCAGTTTTGGAACGATTCAAACCATAGGCCCGAATCCAGCAAGTAAGGCCAGAATGCCGCCAGAGCTGCGCCATGCTGTGCCGCTTCTTCACGCGCTGCGCGAAAACTAGCAATTACGTGGAAAACAAAACTGATAGCAAACAATGCAAGGAGAGCAATGCCCAGCGAATGGGCGTAGAGAAACTCTATAGCAGGGTAGAATCGGCTGGCTGCGGGCGATGACCTTTGCGATGAGGGCGCCCGATCCTGATCGGGATCTCTTGACTCCGCTGAACCACGCTGAAACAGCATCGCGGTCAGGACGACATAGACCCCCATCTGCAGAAATTCACTCTCCCAGTTTTCAAACAGAGCAGAAAGAAATTCCCCGCTCTTAAGATACTCGAACAGCCCAAGCGGTGCCCGGTGATGACGCATGAGCGTTTCGTTTACATGGGAAAGTCCTGCAACAACCATACCCACCAGCGACAGAAGAAACAGCGCGATAAGAGCGATCGTTAGCCCATTATCTTTGAGAAAGCGGCGCATCGGCTGCAGCCGCTTACTGTCGTTGCGGCTCTTCAGACATTGAGCCTGCGCCAGATTTTCTTCTGTCGGGATTTGGTCTCCGCCATCTGCTCGAACGGCGCCTGGCCCTATTTGGTCCCTCGGCCCAGCGAGACCGTCAGCAATGGATGACGGCAAGTTCGATCTTGTTCTCCTGTTCATTTTTTGCAATCATCGGTCACTTCCTCCGCATCCCGAACTCGCCGGGTCGAAGCTTGTTCCAGATGTTTCGCTGATGGCCTTCCGCTCCCCTTCTTTGCCCCTCGGCCAATCTATCGAGAGGTGGCTTCATCAACAGCGACCGAATGGGTGACGGGGGGAAAGGCCGGTAATTTGCACGAAGGGGCCCTTGAGATAGGCCTGCAAAGTTGTAAGTTGGCTCGCAGATCTGCCTGAATCCCTCAGAAAGTGCTGGATGAGCGCGTCTGATCCTTTCTCGAACCGACCTGGTGCGATTTCTGCAGTGGGGAAGCTCAGGGAAAAAAATGCTGGGAGAGTTCTGTCCGGATGCGTCTCTCTTCCTGCGTGTCGGCGTCGAATTCCTGAAACGCAACGCGGTCCATCAACCCGGCTTCGAGCAATGCAAGACGCAGTTTAAAGCAATAGGGACAGCCCGCTTTCAGATAGATGACCGGCTTGAATCCGCAAGCTCCCGGGTGCGGAACATCACTCTGCCCGGACGAATCCTGAAGCGAAGGCGGCGGATGTTGCACTGCCAAAGCCCCAGTGGCACCGCCGGTTTCTTCGTCGGCTTTAGGAAGTGTCGTTGCCCTGTCGGATGTCCTTTTACTATTCTGGCTTGCCGGGTTCTTCATCCTCTCATACTCCTGTCATTGGAAACACCCAACAGGAAAGCGAAGACACTGTTCCCTCAATTTTGAGAACCACCGACATTTTTGAATCCTTCGTGCATGGCGACCCGCCAACCCCATGGAGGAGAGCGGACAGTCACTCAGCAAAGCCTCGCTGCGACGAAACCCTCAACAATTCAAGGTTCAATATAGCTTACCACGCGCAGCTTCGGCGCGCGATTGCGCGGATCGTTCGAGAAAAACAGTGCGCCCGAGGTTCGAGCTTGTGATGCCACATAATCGAAGATTGCGGTCGCCTGTTCCGCGCCCCCTTGCGGTTCGTCAATGGTTCCCACAACACGAACCTGGGCGGCGCTTGATCGCGACGAGTTGAAAATTGCAAAAGCGACCCGATACCCATTTTCGACCGCAGTATAGCCGGTCATTTCGACACGGAAATCGGCTTTGTCTGGCTGATATTGATAACTATGATACCCCAACCAGCAAAGCAGCGAGGCGATAAGCAAAGCGGATAGGCCACCCGCGAGCCACTCGCTCCAATGGACTTCAACGGTCGCTGCTTCATTGTTCTTCCTGTTAATTTGCTTGTTCATGTTGCTGCCTCACAAAACCAGGCGGGCGGATGCCGCCCCAATCGCCGTGGGAAACGACAGCACAATAATCGTTGTGACCATCTGGGCGAATGAGGTGTCATCCAGCCGTTCAAATGTCCACAATGTGTATGCACTGGTCGCAAATGCCAGCACATAGCCCGGCAGCGTGAACCGGACCAAAGAGCTCCACCACGGCGCGCCTTCCTGCACCCGATGCCCGCCTTTGAAATGAACGCTATAGACAAAGCCATGCATGATGATGATCGACACAAGCAGGATCAGCACGGCCTGGCCAGGCACAATCTTGTAGGCAATCAGGATCATTTCTTCGGTGGGGGCCACATTCAACCCCAGAAAAAGTGCTCCAACGATCATCATGAACAACTCATTGAAATAGCCGCTCTCTCCATCATATTCTCCATCTTCTTCGTCAGCCTCTTCCGACCGCATGCCGAGTTGGCTGCGTCCCAGCAAGGCGCCGATACTGGCTGGAACAGCTTGCAGGGCAATCATCGCTATCATGTGGTCCAGCGGCAATTCACGGCTCAACAGGCCAAACAGCCAAAGGATCGTGCCGCTCAACACAATACCAAGAGAGAAGGCGATCGCCGCGTCACGCAGCGTCTGTGACCAGGTCGACATGCGCTCAAACCCAATACGGTAAGCAAGCCCGATCAGCAACGGAATGTTCAACAGGCAAAGCAACAGCAACCGCATCGGGTTGGCGTAAAGACCAAGCTCCCACATTTCCATCGTCATCAGCATCGGCAGCGCAAATAACAGTGCACCCCCTAAGCCGCGCGCAAGGCCTGTAAAAAAGTCAGGGTGGATATTGGCAGAAGGAATTGTTGACGTGGAACGCACAATTAATACCTCATCATCGCGACCAGACAGATCTGAAACTTCCACGCCTGCAACATGTTCCCAGTTGTTCCCTTCGCATGCCGCCCATCAGGAATTCTTGGGCTCTGTGGAAGTTTTTTTTGGAACTTAACCTCTGGGCGGGAGTTCGGTAGGTGTAGACATTACATCAGTGGAGAAAAACCATGAAAATCAGCGTTTTAGCGCTTGCTGGCGCTTTCCTTGTCGCGCCGTCTTTTGCCTTTGCACAGGATAGTGGTGCCACTTCACCGGAAACCCCGGCAGTCTCGACCCCGGATAGCAAAAATCCAGATGCACCGGTGAAGGGCGCCAATAGCTTCACCGAAGATCAGGCCAAGAGCCGCATTGAAGAAGCAGGTTACAAGGATGTCACCGCTTTGAAACTGCGGGACGATGGTATCTGGGAAGCCTCGGCGATGAAGGGCACTGAAAAGATGGAAGTGCAGCTTGATTACCAGGGTAACGTCACCAAGAAGGCGATGTAACCCACCCCCCTCGTAATAACACCTTCATGAACCAGGGAGAAGAATATGCGAACTGTTACTGGACTTTTTGATAGCTATTCCGCAGCGCAGGATGCGGTTGCACGCCTGGAAAGCGCGGGCTTCCCTTCAGACGATATCTCGATCGTCTCCCACCACGATGACAGAGAAAGCAATGCCGGCTCCGGAGCGGGTGTGGGCGCTGGCATCGGTGCTGCTGTGGGCGGTGCGGGCGGACTTCTCGCCGGTTTAGGCATCATGGCTATTCCTGGCGTCGGACCCGTGGTTGCTGCCGGTTGGCTCGCAGCGACCCTGACCGGTGCAGTTGGCGGCGCCGTGGTTGGCGGTGTGGCGGGTGGACTGATTGGTGCCCTCACTGAAAGCGGTGTGTCGGAAGAGGATGCGCATGTTTATGCTGAAAGTGTGCGTCGTGGTGGCTCGCTTGTGACTGCGCGTGTCGCCGACGAGCGCTATGCGGAAGCAGACGCCATCCTGGCCGGGACCAACAGAGTGGATGTCGCGACGCGTCGCAAGCTTTATACCGAGGAAGGCTGGCAGCGTTTTGACGCCGATGCTGATCCTTACACGCCCGAGGAAGTCGAGCGCGAACGCAGTCGTTACCTGTAAATGAGAAAGCGGGCGAAAGCCCGCTTTTTTGCTATTTGGAAGAAACGAATTGAATTTCCATTTCTTCCTCATTCGCAAAGGAAGAGAAAATGTCTGATAATCCGACACTCCAGGATCCACGTAGCCTTTATCCGGCCCCACCGTTTCCCCAGCAACGCCAGGCAAGACCCGGCATTGCTGAAAAGATGCAGCCCGAACCCGATCACGGTGAACAATCCTATCAGGGTCACAATCGATTGGAGGGACGGCGCGCACTGATCACCGGCGGCGATTCAGGCATCGGGCGAGCTGCAGCGATCGCTTTTGCCCGCGAAGGAGCCGATGTGGCAATTTCCTACTTGCCGGAGGAAGAAGAGGATGCGCAGTCGCTCATCGCTTTGATCCGCGCCGAAGGCCGCAAAGCGGTTGCCCTGCCCGGTGACATCAGTGACGAAGTCTGGTGCCGCGAAATGGTCGCACAGGCAGCGCATCAACTCGACGGGCTCGACATACTGGTTATCAACGCCGGCCGGCAGCAGTTCCGTGAAGAGATATCCGAGTTGACCAGCGCGGATTTCGACAAAACCATGAAGACCAATCTTTACGCTCTGCATTGATCGCTCAAACGGCAGAACCATTGCTGCCGGCTGGTGCAGCGGTAATAACTACCGCCTCCATACAGGCATACCAGCCTTCGGAAATCCTGCTTGATTATGCCACGACCAAGGCCGGTATCGTTGCCTATACCAAAGCCCTGGCCAAACAATTCATCAAAAAGGGCATTCGTGTGAATGCGGTGGCTCCCGGACCCGTCTGGACAGTGCTGCAGCCTTCTGGCGGGCAACCCGATGAGAAGGTCGTTCATTTTGGTGAGAACAGCGATTTCGGTCGACCGGGTCAACCCGTCGAACTGGCCCCCATCTATGTATTGCTTGCTTCCAATGAAGCAAGTTTCATCAATGGAGAAGTCTATGGTGCCACAGGCGGCAAGGGCATCGGCTAGATTCTGCCTTCCGGGTTTTCAGATGACTATCCACTATCACAACAAGGGTGCCGGTCGGCACCCTTTTTCCCGGTATGTCCAACCAGTCAACGGCATGGCGGGAACCAATAGTTATACCCGCCGTTGCCGTCCGTCATGACTTTGCAAGCAGGCAAGTTCTGCAAAGCAGAAATGGCGCCCTCTTCTACCTGGCGACAGCGGATAGCGAACAACAGTCGATGCACAACCCACTCTCTGGCTCATTCGCTGGCCCGATTGGCGTTGTCTCCGAAGGCTGTGGGCTCACCGCAAGCATCATGCAAAGCGCTGATCACCGCTCCATTGCGGGCCTTGTTCGCCGTCAACACACAGCCAATGGGTCTCATCACAACCTTGATGCAGCCATCCTGTTTGTCGCGAAACCTTTTATAGGCCTCAGGACCGTTTTCAAGGCCCAGGCGGTCGGTGATTAAAAAGGATGGGTCGATCTTCCCCTCTATGATCAATTGCAACAAGGGCTCAAGATAGCGCTGCACATGGGTTTGTCCGGTCTTCAAGGTAAGACCCTTGCCCACCACTGCCCCCAGCGCCGTCGGAACTTGAGACCCCACGAATACGCCGGGGATCGACACAACGCCACCCGGACGACAAGCGAGAATTGCCTGGTTAAGGGCATAGGGCCGCTCACTGGCAGTAAGGCTTGATTGCAGGGTTTCGATCACCCCGCCCGCTCCATGACTTTCCATGCCCACTGCTTCGATCACCGCATCCGGTCCCTGACCGTTGGTCAGATCGATAATCTGCTGCTGAAGCTCCTCATCTGTGTAATCCAACACGTCTGCTCCTGCCTGCCGAGCCAAAGCGAGACGTTCTGGAATGGTATCAATCGCTATGACTTTCTCCGCACCCAATAAAAAGGCCGACTTGATTGCAAAAAGGCCGACTGGACCACAACCAAAAACCACCACGCTCTGTCCGGGCCGAATGTCGCAACTCTCCGCCGCCATATAACCGGTTGGAAAAATATCTGACAAAAAGAGGACCTGGTCATCGCTGAGCCCGTCCGGTATCACGACCGATCCGACATCGGCGAAAGGCACCCTGAGATACTGCGCCTGCCCACCTGGGAAACGTCCGTAAAGCTCGGAATAACCAAAGAGACCCGCCGTTGGATAACCGATCTGCTCAGCCTGCAAGGCAGCTTTTGGATTCGAGCGCTCACAGAGCGAAAAAAGACCACGGCTGCACATTCGGCACCCACCGCACGAAATCGTAAAGGCACAACAATGCGGTCGCCCACCTTCAACTTGCGGCTTCCTTTGCCGACCTCCACCACCTCGCCCATGGTCTCATGGCCCATAATATCGCCGGCATGCATCCCTGGCACAAAGCCACCATAAAGATGCAGATCAGAGCCGCAGATGGCACAGCTTGTCACCTTGATGATCGCATCGCGCTCATCCTGGATGATTGATCGTCTACTTCCTCACAACGTATGTCGCCAGTACCGTGCCACGTTAACGCCTTCATTGTCTTCTCCCTGTTTGCAACTGCGAGCATGCCCGCCCACGAGATGGCTGACTGGACGCCCGGGTTTCCGTTCCCATTGTTCTCATTTTCATCCCCCGAACTCGTCCGCGCGGGAACTGTTCCATTTGCACAGGCTTTTGGTTGGGTGGTTTCGCAAAGCAAAGGGAACAAGTCCTTTTCAGCCGGGTTCGGCCATCAAGGCATCACGCCAAAAAGGAGTGTCCCATGCGATATCGAGATATCAATCCACCCAATGAGTGGGGCGAAGCACCAGATCAACGCATTGCCGTCACACCCTCGACCGAAATGTACCTATTTGCCCTGCTTCCCCAGAAAGGAGCCGAAGCACAGGATCGAGCCCCGATTTCAGGCGGGCGGCTGGTCGCGGCCGCCTCTCCCGCCGATGCGAGACTGGTCGCCGCCGAAACAGAGTTCATGCAGGAAACAGATCAGCAGCCAATGCCCGGCTTAAGCCATAGTTCAGCGTTTCGCGACGAAAAGCTCTACCGTGTCGAGCAAATCGACCAACGCCCCGTCGAAGCGGCTCGCGGTCTGATCGCAACCGAGTTTGATGAGCAATGCCAGTCATTTCTCTCGCTGCCCAACCCGCGTCGTTAGCTGCGAAAAAACCTAAACGCGGTTGCGATTATTCACGCTGCCGCGGATTTAAGGAGCGCGGAACTATCATTGCTTCGCAATGTGTTTGGTGGCTTTGACGACCAAGCCAGCCCTATGAGTGCGCACCCATCCATCAACTCGTATAGTCATCGTTGCGCAAACAAGGGTTGGATTGCGCAATGCATAAGCCGCTCCCGTTAAGGAGGGTTCAATATGGGGGCTGCGTGGTGACGGCACCAAAATTTGCGCCTCCCGCTATCGTCAACGCGCGGGCGGAAGGCGCTTTGCTTATCCCAGTTTGACCGCAGTTTCCCTCGCCCAGACGCGCAATTTTGCGCAGGACGCGTAGAAATTCTGGATCGCCTTCTCGTCTTCAAGCAAAATCAGCCCTTCATCCATATCTGGATCAATTCCGGCACGTTGCAGCAGCGGCAGGGCACCATGCGTGAAAGCGATGTATTTGCAATGCGCAAAGGCATCCGACACGAAATCCCGCGCTGTCGCTTCACCGCATAAGCGCTCTGCAGCCTGTTCCGATAGCACGAGTGCGACTGCGTCAAACAGAACCGATGGACCTCCATCGACCATATAATCCGCAGCAATCAAGCTGCCATCCTCTGCCTCGACACCACCCACCTGCGGGGCAACGACCTCGACCATGGCATCGCCGCCTGCAAACCGATCTCTAAGCGTGTTGAAGATTCCGGCATCACATCCTGCGCCCACCAGAACGCCGAGTTTCCGTCCCGCGAAGCTCTCGGGGCCATTTTTGATAATACTGAGCGCTGGCGAGGGCTCCAGATCCTGTCGCGGCGTAAGCGCGGGGTCCGCAGCAGCGGGCAGCGCCTGAATACCAAGCTTATCAGCGACGTTGGTTGCCAGACCCTCATCAATGTTAAGCAGGTGTGAAACCATCCTCTCCCGGATCTTCACATTCTCGCATCGACTTAATTCAAACGTCAGCGCGGCGGCGATATGATGCTGTTCCACTGCTGTCTGACTGATAAAAAACTGTCGTGCCTGACTGTAGTGATCCGCGAAGCTTTCCGGACGCAGTCGAAGCTTTTCCCCGCGCACCTCTGCGGGCTGGGTCGCAAACCCCGTCTGCGGATCTTCACGCGGCTCTTCCTGCCATGAATTGGGCTGATAATTCACCCGCCCCACGGGATTTCGCATCGCCATGTGCCCATCCTGCTGAAAATGATGAAACGGACATTTGGGAGCGTTGATCGGCAGATGTGTGAAATTGGTGCTGCCAAGTCGTTTAAGTTGCGTATCGAGATAGGAGAAGTTGCGCCCCTGAAGCAGGGGATCGTCTGAAAAATCGATACCCGGGGGCACGTTTTGCGTCATGAAGGCAACCTGTTCCGTCTCGGCAAAGAAGTTATCCGGCATGCGATTCAGCACCAATCGGCCGACCGGTATCGGAGCGAGAATCTCTTCAGGAATAATCTTGGTGGGATCCAGCACATCAAAATCAAAACTGTCGGCAAATTCCTGGTCGAAGACCTGCAGATTGAGTTCCCATTCCGGGAAATCCCCGGCCTGTATGGCGTTCCAAAGATCGCGGCGATGAAAGTCCGGATCCGCCCCATTGATCTTGACGGCCTCGTTCCACAGCACCGATTGCAATCCGAGCTTTGGCTTCCAGATGAATTTCACGAATGTGGATTCGCCCCTGGCATTGACCAAACGGAAGGTGTGGACCCCAAATCCTTCCATGAAACGGAAAGAGCGCGGTATGGCGCGGTCAGACATCACCCACATGATCATATGCATGGATTCCGGCGTAAGGCTGATGAAATCCCAGAAATTGTCATGCGCTGATTGCGCTTGCGGGAAACCGCGATCCGGCTCCGGCTTCACCGCGTGAATGATGTCCGGGAATTTGATCGCGTCCTGAATGAAGAAGACCGGTATATTGTTGCCGACAAGATCCCAGTTTCCTTCCTGGGTGTAGAATTTGACCGCGAAACCGCGCACGTCCCGCGCCAGATCAAACGATCCTTTTTGAGCCCGCCACCGTGGAAAAGCGGACAAAAAACCGGCGTTTTCTCGCCAGCACGCTGAAAAAGATCTGCCCGTGTATAGGCAGCCAGCGACGCATAATTCTCGAAATAGCCATGCGCGCCATATCCCCGTGCATGAACCACGCGTTCGGGAATGCGCTCATGATCGAAATGAAAAATTTTCTCCCGAAAATGAAAATCCTCCATGAGAGCCGGGCCGCGCGACCCGATCTTGAGACTGTTCTGATCGTCGGCTATCGGTACGCCCTGGGCGGTGGTCAGCCGCGTCTTGCCCTCCTCGACAGTCTGATGAAGCTCTCCTCCCGCCCCTCTTTCAAGCTTCTGGTCGTGAATCGTGGCGGTTGCAGGCTGGCTTTTCTTGGCTGGCATTCGCTCTCTCCCTTCAAGAACTGCGCTCCTAACCCGCCGATTGGTTCAAGGTTCCCTAACCTTCAAGCCAAAGCTGCTTTTCGTTGTCATATCCTACCTAGCCAGGAGGTTCAGCGGACATCTCATCCCAAATTGCGACCAATGCAGTGGAGGGAGCGCGAAACATTTTGCAGTTGCTGTGGTTAGGTCAACCGCGACAATGCCGATCCATAACCGGTCAATAGCGGGGGTATGGCCGCCCCCCGACACCAAGAAACAGTCCGGTGCGCCCGGTGCTGGTGTAGACAATAAAGGAATAATCATGAGCAGCCGATCACAGAAGCCGTTGAAAGCTCTCGCTCTCAACGCGACATTGAAAACGTCTGACAAGCAGTCCTCGACAAAAAAGCTGTTATCCTATGTCGAAACTGAGCTTCATCCGTTTGGTGTGGAAACCGAGCATGTGCTTCTGACAGATTTTACCATTGCGTCTGGCGTCAGCTCGGATGAAGGTGGGGATGATCAATGGCCCGAGCTGCGACAGAAAATCGTCGAAGCCGATATTATTCTGATCGGCACGCCGATCTGGCTCGGCCAACCATCCAGCGTCTGCAAACGCGCTTTGGAACGTATGGACGCGTTTTTATCGGAAGCCGATGACAGAAACCGCATGCCCTCCTACGGACGCGTCGCGGCTGTCGTTGTGGTAGGAAACGAGGACGGAGCGCATCATGTTTCGGCCGAGCTTTTTCAGGCGCTCAATGATGTTGGCTTCACATTGCCTGCCAACGCCGTCACCTACTGGGTGGGCGAGGCCATGCAGTCCACCAACTTTATCGATCTCGACGAGATCCCCGAAGCCGTTGTGACCGCCACTAGGCTGCTGGCAGCCAATTGTGTTCACCTGGCTGCATGTTTGCGAGACGAGCCCTACCCGGGCTTCACGTGATACAGGGGCGAAACTCCGATAGCCGCTTTCTTAGCCGGAACGCGATGTTGGGATGGCCGTAACCATCACGTCAGTCTGCGGGCAGGCGGGCGGCTGACATAAGGACTTCCTGAAAGCCAAAACCGCCAGGCAACGTCCTGCGCGCGGCTGATCCCGATGCGAGGGCCTGTTTCAATGCGTGGATCCGCCTGTGAAGCGATCAGTTCGAACGGCTGATCAAAAAGTGGCGCGCCGTCAAGCTCAGCGGTAACCCCCATCGCCTGGGCAAGTTTCGCAGGTCCTGAGCCCAAAGCCAACTCATTGCTGGTCCCTCTTCTTTGTTGCATGAAAGCAAGACCCTTGGCGGGTGCTAGCGCTCGCAACAAGACAGCAGAACCATCCAGGCAGACAAAGTTCAAACACCAATGCAGACCGTATATTCGGTAGACATAAGCATGGCCAGGAGGTCCGAACATCGAACGATTTCTTCGGGACGGGCCTTTGAAGCTGTGGGAGGCGGGATCCATCCGGTTATAGGCTTCGGTCTCCACAATCATGCCCCCAACTCCCTCAAGCGTTAGCCCCCAGCCGATGAGCTGCGGTGCCACTACACTCGCATCGCGGGCAAAGAAAGATTGAAGATCATTATTTTTCAATTGGGAACATCTCCCTAAAGCCGGCGGCGTTCCGTCTTAAGTTGGCGCGACGGGATTGCACGTTCCCGGCAAAACATCAACTGTTCCGACGCTTCCTTGTTCCCTGGCTGCTGACCCTATCGCCCCTCTGCCGAACCGCAATGGCGCACATTTTCTCATCGGTCGAGAAATTTGCCTGTCAATTGGAGCGGTAGTCAAACGGGCTTGCGCGCCAATTCGCTGCAGGAAAGTTTTTGAACGCCAAAGCGGAAGCGCGGCAATTGTGAATATGCGCAATGAAAACTCTCCCAAAAGCCAAGGGTTTATCTTCGCGCTTCCGCAGCCCGCGCACGATCCAGATCGTAAGCCACGCGACCAAGGTCGCTCATTGCCGATGTCATGCGCATCGCGGGTTCATGTCGGGGAACAAAGCTGCTTCGCAGTGGTTGGGGGCATGTTCCACAAGAGGAGATTTAGACATGACAGAAGCAAAAGAATGGCTCGTGCAGTGGCTGCGTGACGCCCATGCCGTGGAGGAACAGGCGGAGACAATGATGAATGGCCTCTTGTCCCGGATTGAGAACTATCCGGTGCTGGCCGAACGCATTCAACAGCATGTCGAGGAGACCAAAAGACAAGCTTCGCGTCTTGATCAATGCCTTAAGATTCTCGGCGAGGATTCCTCGGCGCTTAAGGATGCGGGTGGTAAGATGATGGCGATGGCACAATCGCTGAGCGGGGTATTTGCAGGCGACGAAATATTGAAAGGTTCTCTTGCCAGCTATTCGTTCGAGAACATGGAGATCGCCTCCTACCGTATTCTGATTTCGGCAGCCACCTTTCTCGGTGAATCCGACATCGCGCGGCTTTGTGAGGAAAGCCTTCGAGAAGAACAGCAAATGGCGAAATGGCTTGAAGATCATCTCGATGAGACGACGCAGATGTTCCTCAACCGCAGCCTACACGAAGGCGTTTCCGAAAAGCGATGACCCCTGGCTCTGCGAAAGTGCGGTTGCAGGTCGTGCAACCGCATCGCGTCCAACAAGCCTGCGCAACACGCGGCACAGCCTGCATGAGATTGTAAACGCGATCTTTATTGGCAAATGATGAAAACATAATGGGAGTCTCAAACATGCCTGCCAAGTCAAAAGCGCAACAACAAGCAGCGGGTGCGGACCTTGCCGCAAAACGCGGAGACAAACCCAAAGCAGAGCTTCGGGGAGCCTCGAAACAAATGGAAAACACGATGAGTAAAAAAGAGCTCGAGGAACTCGCTTCAACCAAACACAAGGGCAAGCCTTCGCATAAGAAAAAGCAATCCTGATCGGGAACAGTCTGAAGGCATCCAGTTCAAATTATGGCCTAGGGATCAATTATCGATCAGTGTGTCTCGCGCTCCTACGCATTCGTTGAAGTTCGCCACGCTTAAATTGCCATAGGCCGTCGCCCGCCTTCCGTTGTAGGACGCATGGCGTGTGATTTATCGAAATGCTAATCTATGTCCTGCTGTAAAGCGGGTTCATTTCTTGCTGTGTTTCACATTATATTCACGACATGCTTTGGCATCCTGTCCCGGCGCGCATTTCCTTAGCTTTTCTGCCTTGCGTTGCGCATCTTCCTGCTGCTCCTGCGGAGATTTCGGCGCCGATTTGCTGTTGGGTGGAACAGGTTTAGCGCCCGTAGTGGAATTGTTGCCAGGGACCTCGGGTTCTTGTCCACTTGATTGATTGGGAAGGCCGGATTCTTCAGCCGATACGGCACTCGGCAGATGACACAGTGCCATGGTGAAGAGGACCGCAGCAATGGTGGCAGGTTTCATGGTTCACTCCTTAGGCTGGGCTAGCCTTGACTGCGCTTGCTCCCCATCTAACATCCCAGCGGTTAGAATGTTCCGCGCCGCTTCTGGCAACGATAATCATTTTGGGTATAGCCCAAGACCTCCAGCGTCGATGGATTGATCGTTCTCCTTATCGACAACGCGTGGGTTGAAGCCTTCTGCGGACAATGGTTGCGACAAAAAAATCATTGGCAGAGAACAGAGCCTCATGATGTTTTTCGCTTTGCCTTCCTCCGCTCACCTCAACATTTAACCAAACGAGAAGGATGACTGCGACCCCGAGCACTGCAGACAGCACTATGGAAGCTGCATGAAGGCCGCTATCAAGCCGCGTGGAAAGCTTTGGCTTGCCAAATCTGTCTCGGCTCTGGATCATTTTAACACATTGAAACATCACCAGATAAGCAACCATTGCCAGAAGACCCGAGGTCCATGCAAAATCCTGCCCAAGCGTTGGATTGCCCGGTACGCCCAGAATCTACGGCAACAGCAGCAAACCGCATAGACAAGCGGCGAAACTGGCAAAGTAGCGTCTGAAGAAGCGAGGAACCATCTGAAATCCGGATGCGTTATTTTGCAATCAGTTGCTTATAGCAACAATGGTGCGATGGATGGAAACGACATCGTGACGGGGGCAGTGTAACTTTAACCTATGCGCGAACAGAGCTGTATCTATGATACTGATATCATGCGGATTTCAAGCATGCTATTTCACGCCAGGTCTGCATGGCTGGAGTTTCATGTGGCTTAGGTCCTTTAAAAATCCTGTTGGATGAAACCGGGAAAACAATCTGGCTTAGATTGGGGATGTTTCTGGTCACTCCCACTATGTTTCTACTCTGGAGATGGATTAAGAAGTGCTTTCTTCCATTTAATTAGCTGGAAAAGTCATAATTACATCAATCTCCGTGCCCCTTGATCGGCCGGTCGAGACGACGTTGATTGGCACCAATGGCGCCAGTTCCGGTGTTTGCTATTGTCAGATGGCGGGCAAGGCCGGTCAACGCATGGCGCAGGATATCGAAGGGGGTTGTGCCCAAGGGTCCCCTTGTCAAACTGGAAGCCGGAAGTCTGATCGGCGTGTTGTTTCTTGAGAGCGTGCTGCAACCCTCGTCTGGCCTAGCATCACGGAACGAAGCAATGCCATGAATAGGGACGAGGATCTTTACGGCCGGACCATCATGTGGCGGGAAACCATGCGCACTCCCTCGTTTTTCCTGCTCGACGCGCATTGCATTTTTGTCCTGCCGCTGTTCCTCTTCCATAAAAGGTGGTGGACATTCGCAGTGCTGCTCGTCACAGTTCTGTCTTTCGCTGCCATGCGATTGTTTCAGTATCGCCCGTCAAGTGCTGTGCGCGCATTCAGATCGGTGCTTGCCGGTCCTCTGCGCCAGCCCTTTGGCGACAGCAGACTGCGTCCTGGCGTGGATTACGGTTTTGAATATCGCATTGAAGGCAAAAAAAAAGCGCTTCAGACATTAAGGCGTATTCGCTGTTTGTTGCGGATGTCCCCCGTGCAAAGCTCCACGCTTTTGCAGGGTTTTTTGAGTGCGCAGAGCACGGCAGGAACAAAAACCATCTTTCGCGGTTGTTGTCTCAGTGATCAGGTGCCGAGGAGACCGCGGGGCCAGCGACGGTCAAGTTCTTCCTTCTCTCGTCTCGCGGCAGCAAGACGCTGCGGGTCAGAATTGAGCAGTCTGGCATCACCGCTTTATAGTGGACGTCTCGATGTGGCACTGACAGCTTGATGAGGACAGTCATGGCCCGCGATAAACTCGCAACCTACAAAAAAAAGCGCGACTTTGAAAAGACGCAGGAGCCAAAAGGCGCGAACCGGCCAAAGGCCTCGAAGAAGCTGCGCTTCGTTATTCAGAAACATGCTGCGACGCGACTGCATTACGATCTGCGTCTCGAACTTGACGGTGTTTTCAAATCCTGGGCCGTAACCAGAGGACCCTCTCTTGATCCCGGCGACAAGCGCCTGGCGGTCGAGGTCGAAGACCATCCGCTTGATTACGGGGATTTCGAGGGAACGATCCCCAAAGGTCAATATGGCGGCGGCACTGTGATGCTCTGGGACCGTGGTTACTGGACACTAGAAGGAGAACTGACCGCCGGCGAGGCGCTTGCCAAAGGCGATCTGAAATTCACGCTGGAAGGTAAGCGACTGCATGGCAGCTTTGTGCTGGTGCGCATGAAAGCGGATCACAACGGCTCCAAGCGCACCAACTGGTTGCTGATCAAGCATCAAGACGCGTTTTCCGTGTCCGGCGACGGTGCTGCCGTTTTGGACGACAATGACACCTCTGTCGCATCCGCTCGTTCCATGCAGATGATAGCAACCGGCAAAGGCAGAAAGCCGCGCCCCTTCATGGTTGAAACTGACGCTATCGCGGCAGACGCCGTTTGGGAAAGCGGTCATGGCCTTGCTGCTAAAAAGCGCGAAAAGAACAAAAGGATGTCGGAGACCGCCAAGTCAAAGCCCGCCACCATGCCGGACTTCATCCCACCCCAATTATGCGAAACCCGCGAGAGGCCGCCGGCTTCGAAAAACTGGATTCACGAAATCAAATTCGACGGCTACCGCATCCAGATGCACGTCAATTCTGGCATAGTCACCTTGAGAACCCGAAAGGGTCTCGACTGGACAGAAAGATTTCCAGCCATTGTAAAAGCGCGGCAGCACTCCCCGACGGCATCATCGATGGGGAAATCTGCGCCCTGGACGAAAGTGGAGCACCTGATTTTGCAGCGTTGCAGGCAGCTTTGTCCGAGGGCAAAACCGATGCCCTGGTTTATTTCGCGTTTGATCTGCTTTTTGACGGCAGCGAGGACCTGCGGCAACTTCCGCTCACCCACCGCAAGCAACGACTCGATCAGATGGTAGAAAGCGTCAGTGAGGATCCGCTGATCCGCTATGTGACACATTTTGAAACAGGCGGGGAAGCGGTTCTGCGTTCCGCCTGTCGTCTTTCGCTGGAAGGCATCGTTTCCAAACAGGCGGACGCCCGCTATGTCTCAAGTCGTTCCGACAGCTGGGTCAAGTCCAAATGCCGTTCAGGCCATGAAGTGGTGATTGGCGGCTATGCCGCGACCAAGGGCAAATTCCGTTCTTTGCTCGTCGGCGTCAATCGCGGCAGACATTTCGTATATGTTGGTCGTGTCGGCACCGGCTATGGCGCAAAAACCGTTGCGGGCATTCTACCGAAACTTCGTGCGCTTGAGGCCAGGAAATCGCCTTTTACCGGTATCGGTGCGCCCAAGGGAGGCACCGATATCAAATGGATGAAACCGCAATTGGTCGCAGAGATACAATTCGCCGGGTGGACGGCAGACGGCCTCGTTCGCCAAGCGGCGTTCAAAGGGTTGCGCGAGGACAAGCCAGCGAAAGAGGTGGTTGCCGAAAAGCCGGCAGCGCCGAGCGACGTCGATGTCCCTGAAAACGACACCGCAAAGCCTGGACTTATTCTCGCCTCTCAAGCAGGCGGCAAACCCAATATCATGGGCGTATTGATTTCGAGCACTGATAAGACACTCTGGCCGGATGCCGGGGATGGAAAGCCGGTCACAAAACTCGATCTCGCCCGCTATTACGAGGCGGTGGGACCGTGGTTGATCAACCATGTCAAAGGCCGGCCCTGCTCGGTGGTTCGCGCGCCCGATGGTTTGCAGGGCGAGCAGTTCTTCCAGCGTCACGCGCTCCCAGGTACCTCGAACCTGATCGAACTTGTAGAGGTGTTTGGTGACAGGAAGCCCTATCTCCAGATCGATCGGGTGGAAGGGCTCGCAGCAGTCGCTCAAATGGGTGGCGTCGAACTGCATCCGTGGAATTGTTTATCCTATGAACCCGAAATCCCTGGTCGGCTGGTGTTTGATCTCGATCCTGGCCCTGACGTGGCTTTTTCGAGCGTTATCGAAGCGGCGCTGGAAATGCGCGATCGCCTTGATCAGCTTGGTCTGGTCAGCTTCTGCAAAACCACGGGCGGCAAGGGACTGCATGTGGTCACGCCGCTTGGCCGCGGCAAACGCAAAAAACTCAGCTGGGCAGAAGCCAAGGGTTTCGCACACGATGTTTGCCAGCAAATGGCCGGCGACTTGCCCGACCGCTACCTGATCAAAATGGCCAAAAGCCAGCGCAAAGGCCGTATTTTCCTGGACTACCTACGCAATGACCGCATGTCGACAGCCGTTGCACCGCTCTCACCCCGAATGCGCGAGGGGGCAACGGTGTCGATGCCGCTCAACTGGACCCAGGTCAGAAGGGGCCTCGACCCCAAGCGATTTACAATCCGGACCGTTCCCGCGCTGCTCGGAAAGAAAATGGTCTGGGAGGACTATTTTGACGAGCAACGTTCTCTGCGTGAGGCGATAAAGAAGCTCGAAAAATCGATACGTCCACCAGCTTGAGCAATCGTCAGCACTGTACGCGCACCCGCGATGAGAATGGGGTTGCATTCGTAGTGCAATATATGAATCCTTTGTAACATCGTATTTCTGCAAGTGTTTGCACCACGATTTGTGAAGCTCGGGTGCCCTTCGCGTAACCGGAGCATATTTGTTGGCGGTGGTTTAGTTTTTGAGTCAAAGTCAGAAATATTAAACCCTGTGCATATCGCGTGTTCCGCATCGATATTTCATGGCTATGGGATTCCTGATTTTGGCAAATCATGATTCTCTTTTGGTATGCCGAAGAGAACGCTTCCCTCGCCTGAGCATGCTGACACGCTTTCACTGAATGCGTTGCGCAGTCTGGTCACGGGTTTGGTTGAAAAGGCAGAACATGCAGAGGCTCGACTTGAGAAACTGGAAGCTGAGAATGCAGCACTCCGTGAGGAGAATGCCGAGCTGCGTCTGGAAAACACCCGGCTTAAAGTTGAGAACCAACTCCTTCGCGATGAAATTGCGCGGCTGAAAAACCTGCCACCACGACCGCCGTTCAAACCGTCAGGCATGGACAAGGCCACAGACGCGAAGGTTCACGACAGCAGCGGCGGCAAGAAGAAACCTCGTGGGCCCAAACTGGACGCGGACCGCGTTGACCGCGACGTTGTTCTTCATGCCGATGTTCCGGCTGGATCACGCTTTAAGGGCTACAAAAGCTATTACGTGCGCGACGTGGTTTTGCGTGCTGAAGTTATTCATTACCGGCGCGAATGCTGGGTGACCCCGGACGGTAAAACAATCCTTGCGCCGCTGCCTGCCGGAATTGTCGGCGGCTACGGACCCAATCTGCTGCGGTTGTGTTTAATGCTTCATGCACAGGGCCAGGTGACGATGGAACGACTATCGACGCTGTTGAACGATATCGGCGTGGATATCTCGAAACGACAGGTTGTTCGTCTGCTAACCAGGAACCTGGATGGTTTTATCGCTGAGGATGCTGCGGTTCTGCATACTGGTCTTGTGTCGGCAGACTATGTAACGGTCGACGACACCGGTGCTCGTCATGCCCGCGATAATTTCTATACTACTCATATCGGCAACGCGCATTTTAGCGTCTTTCGCACCACAAAGACGAAATCACGGCTGAACTTTCTGTCGCTGCTGCGTGGCAATTATACCGACTATGTTCTTAACGATGCAGCATTCGATTATTTGCAAGCCCGTAACATTGATCCTGCACTCATAGCCCGCTTACACCCCCGCAAACCACAGCACTTTCCCAATCAGGTGCCGTTTCTTGAACATCTGCTCAGAAATGGCGTCGATATCTTCGACAACAATACGGTCCGCATGTTCGGTGAAGCTGGTCTATGGGGAGCCATCCGATATCACGGGCTTATGGGCAATACGGTCATTGTCTCTGACGATGCAGGGCAATTCCGGGTTGGGGAGCATGCATTGTGCTGGGTGCATGCTGAACGCTTGTTGCACAAGCTGATGCCAGCAACGCCCCAGCAGGTCGGACATGTCGAAACTCTGCGCAAACTCATCTGGCTCTTTTACAAGCTTTTGAAAGACTTTGCCCGAAGTCCCAGCCGTCGTGCAGCTCAGGCCCTTGAAGTCAGGTTCGATCGGATATTTTCCATTCGCACCGGATATGCTGATCTGGATAAGCTTCTGGTGCGCTTACTGCGCCGTAAGTACGAATTGCTGAAAATTCTCGAACGACCCGAAATCCCGTTGCACACCAATGCGTCCGAGAACGATCTGAGGAGTTGCGTCACCAAACGCAAGATCTCTGGCGGTACCATGAGCCGGGATGGGCGTGTCGCCCGCGATACCATGCTCGGTCTCATGAAGACCTGCAAAAAAGCTTGGTCTGTCCTTCTGGCATTATCTCGGCGACCGGCTTGGCGTGCCCGGTCAACAGCCAGCGACCCCTGAACTTGCAGCTCTCTCATTATCGCAAAAGCCTGATCACGCTTACTTGCGACCACCAGGCTTTGAAAATGGGACTACCTGCCCTGCTTTTGCCGGCACCTCATCCATAATATGGCGGTCTGTCAGTGTCAGTAATGACGGTGAAACGTTCCACTGCTTGTCGTCATCCGTATGCACCGTCACCGTCTTACGATTGCAGCGCAGAACAAAGCCCCGATTTACGGCTCCATCCGGCCCTGTAAACGTCACGCCGCTGCCGATCCTGATATCCTGCAACGCTAAAGCCGTCTTTTTGCTGATGCAGATATTGCAGGCGCTCAACGATGCGACGGTTCAGCGCCATCAGCGTTGCTTCATCCAGACTATCAATGTCGATCTCAGTCATCCGCGCCTTCTTCAACATGAAATTGAAGCAATCTTCTCTCTCACAGACCGGATTATGATACATTGCAAGTCAGCGCGCAATTGCACAGTAAAATAGCACCGCCAACGGATGTGCCCCGCGTACGACTTTCTGGCGGGATAGCACGACTTTTCTTCGAACTAACCTTTTCAATAGATTACACAAATATCTCTATACGAAACCGAATATTGCTCTAGCTTTCGTTACTCTGATGTCAACATTACGGGTTTATAACATCCGATAAGTACAGGTTATCGAAGCTTATTGATTTGACGCCGCAAATCAGCGAAAGTCAGGGCAAAATGCGAGGAACACATGAACAAAACATACGACAACGACGCCGCTTTTCAGCGCACACTTCTTAGCTGGCATCAATCTCGCAGACAGATGAGCCGTCGCGCAGTCGATGGATTCGCTATGGCAATAGCTTTATCTGTCTGGCTCGGTTCGGCAGCAGCCATCGAAATCACTGTCCGGCAAGCCGAAGGCTTCGACTTGCGCGTCATTGACCAGATGTTGACTTACTTTTGTGGACATCGAGCGCTTTTCTCACGTTGCCTTTACGCAGTATCGTAAGCGGGGCCGTGAAATAAATGTATGGATCTCTGAAACTGTCACCGGCGCCGCAGGCCTGATCATTGGTCTCTGCTGCGGCTTGGCTCTTCCAGTGCTATTTCGGGAAACAGATCCTTCAGCTATCAAAATATTGCTGACCGCGCCAATCCTTTGGATTGGTTTCGAAGCGTTTGCTTTCGTGATGTGCTCAGTGCGGCATCTGTCGGAAAATTTCTACGGTCCGCTTGCGGAATAATCCAGGCGGACAGGAAATCTCATTTTGCCAAACAGCCTGAGAGAACGACTGAGATAATGAAAAACTCCCGTGTATTCTCGATATCACAATCCGCCATCGAACAGCGCGCCGAAACGCTCGATACGATAGCCGCTGTCTTACCGATGAATCGGCGCGACATGCTGGCTGGCATTTTGACGGATCAGGATGTCGAGACACTGCGTCATCTGGTCAATGAAGGCATGGGCGAAAACACGCTGCGCGCGCTAACTTCGGATCTGGCCTATCTCGAAGCCTGGTCAATGGCCGCAACCGGCAGCCCCCCCTCCCCTTTCCGGCGCCGGAAGCCCTGCTCCTGAAATTCGTCGCCCATCATTTGTGGCGGCCACAGCAGCGCGAGATCGAACCCGATCACGGCATGCCTACCGGCGTGGAAGAGGAATTGCGCCAACAAGGCTTTTTTGCGTGTATCCGGGCCGCATGCACCAGCAACGGTGCGCCGGCGTCTGGCCAACTGGTCGACGCTGACCCGCTGGCGCGGTCTGGAGGGTGCGTTTTCATCGCCGTCCGTCAAATCGGCCGTCCGGCTTGCGGTGCGCGCCCTGAACCGGCCGCGCAGCCGCAAGAGTGCCCATGCGATTACCGGCGATATTCTGGACAAGCTGCTGGCAACCTGTTCCGGCGAGGATCTCACCGCTTTGCGGGATCGGGCTATCCTGATGGTAGCCTTTGCCTCGGGCGGGCGTCGGCGCAGCGAAATCGCAGGCTTGCGCGTAGAACAACTGGTCAAACAGGTGCCTGTCACTGACGAGGATGGTTCCCCCCTCCCCTCGCTCGGCATCCATCTCGGTCGCACCAAAACCAGTGGTGCCGGTCACGATGAAACCGTCTATCTGACCGGCCGACCCGTCGAAGCCCTCACCCGCTGGCTGGAAGCAGCTAGGATCGACAAGGGCAGCGTGTTTCGAAAAGTCGATCGATGGAGCAATGTGTCCGCGCGTGCGCTGGAACCCAGCGCCGTCAACCGGATCGTCAAACAGCGCGCGCAAATGGCCGGGCTCGACGCAAGTGAATTCTCCGCGCACGGCCTGCGCTCCGGCTATCTCACCGAAGCGGCCAATCGTGGCATTCCGCTCCCCGAAGCGATGGAGCAATCGCGTCATCGCTCAGTGCAGCAGGCATCCAACTATTACAATAATGCTACAAGGCGAAGCGGTCGTGCGGCCAGAATGCTATGAAGATAACTGCCATGGGATAGCTATTACGCAGCCCGGATCTTTGCTCTAAGGACGTCTGCAATAATTGAATATACTTGAGCGGGATTATGATAATGCAATTGCGCTAAAGCACCGATTGCACTTGTTAGAAATCCTTGCCTCAAAAATAGCTTTTCAACGGCCGCTCGATGCTCTACTCGCGTGAGAGCGTTGAGTTGTAGTCCTTGAATAGTCCTATGGCCTTTTAATGATCGTTTTTGAAAAACGTATCCCTTTTTTACCTTGATATGATTGCTGAAAACGTCGAGATGTGGATGTACCCAGCGAAAGTCTGCTGCGGATGAAATCGCGACTGGTGGTATGTTTCTTGAGAGCACGGGGCTACAATTTATTAAGCCCCCTCCTCCAGAAACTTTATTAGATCGCCTTTTTAGTTTTTCGCAAAGCAGCTTATAACTCCTCGCTTTCTGATTGTTGCACGTTGAGCATGAAAGCGCCAGATTCCGAATTTCGAAGGTGAAAGCGGGGTGAGCAGATTTTTCGATGATATGTTCAAGCTCGGTGTCACGGTAATCGCCAAGCGGTCGTCGACAGTAGCAGCAGAGAGAGCGCTGAGCATGCCTTAGTGTGCTTTTTAGATTCTGCTTGAATTCGGTGACAATCTTTGCGCGACTATCCCAATTGCGACCCGCAAATGATGCAAGCGTAACTCCGCTTGCGTAGGTGGGCGTCGGTAAAATGCGTTCGAAGCCTATATTCAATCTCGACGATCTCCATCCAATAACGCATCAACAACCGCACTTAAAGGGTCGCTTTCCGACAACGCCTCGCGCAAATGCCGCAGTCTCGGCAAAAGCATTATGAAATCAGCACTTTTTGTCAGATCGTTTTCAACCAGATTAACGGCTCTTTGAACAAGGTCGACTACATTGAGGTTCCGGCTCGAAGCGATGCCGAACTGATCGAAAAGAATACTATCACTTGATGCGCCAAACTGGACCGGAGCCGCAGGCATGACGTCCATAGGGATACTCAAATCGACGATCATGCTATCGGGTTTTGCAGAAGCTACAATGAGTGGCGAGTGTGTAGAAATAACGAGATGACCATCTTGCATTAATTCACACAACTCAAGGACCGTTCTCATAAAGTCTTGTTGCCACTGAGGATGAAGGCTGTTTTCCGGCTCATCAATCAGCACAATAGATTCCGCTGTAACTGAAAACCCTAACGCCAGAAGACTGGTTAGCATGTGGTATTCACCCGAACTAAGCTCGTAAGCCGAAAACGGTTCTTCGCCCGGACGCTGTACAAAGGCTCGATCGATAATGAGTATATCAAGCAATAACCCAAGCCTCACGGCGCGGTTCTCTGGAGTGTCAGTGACACTAAATTGATCCAACGTTGTTTGGAGAGATTTTCCTTTGCGCTCCGTTATTAGGACGTTCAAGAAATCGAAATCGTCCCCAGAAAATTGGGCTACCACACTTTGAGCGGTAGCCTTAGATATGCCGCCTCGATTTTTCGTTTCTGCGTTTTCGTCCAGAGCTATAGCGAGGATTTCGTGCGGCGTTTTCGATGGAAACCGCTTACGGAATTTGGGATCGTAGCGGATATCTAGACTCAGCCTGGGAAGAAGCCCTGAAAATGAAAACGTCCTTTCGAAGAAAGGTAATCGAAACCGCTCTTTCATCGCCGGGTTCAACGCGAAGATAACTGCAGTTTCCAGAGGAAGCTTTTTACTGAGTAAATTGGTCCCGGCGCGTTGGCCGATATAATGATAGTTTGCCACGTCGTATTCTGTACGGCGCCCACCCTGCATCTTCACGGGAAATCTGTCAGCAACCGATCCCGAAAAGCAAACTACTGGAGTCGGCGTGGGTGCCTGATACTGGCCGCAAAACTGTACTCTCGTCCGATGGTCCGGCAGTATAAGCGCCGATACGAGATCCCGAAGCACCGAGCTCTTTGTGAGCCGTTTTGACCTGTAAGTAGCGTGAGTTCAAAACTTGGACTTAGTACACCGGTATTGAACTTTAATAACCGCTGATCTCCTGAGCGGTCGTAATATTTCAAACTCTGAATTTTTGGCATCTTCCCCGCCTCAGGTCTCATCCATTCGAAGCTCTTAGTCCATCAAACTTAGCTTTTACTAACTGTTTGGTTTGGGAAAGAACCTCACAGACTCTGACAATCGCACTTCAAAGTTCGAACAGACTCAGTTGGCGACCTTCAAGCTCTGCGATCAGCCTGTTCTTCGTTCGTGGACTACGGAATAGTTGATATTGCGCTGCGCTTTTCGCTGTTGCACATGCGTTGGCGACCAAAGTAAGGGCATCAAATACTAGTTGTTTCGCGTCAGATCCGAACGGTATGGGCAACTTCTTCTGAGTGCAGATAAGATGCGCCGCATAGAGTACAAACCAGTGTCCATATACTAAGTACTGCTGCTCGCCTGTAGACTCTATAGCGTCCTGCTGCTTAGCAACGTAGTCGTCACGCATATCTTCTATCAACCGATAGAGTTCAACAAGACGACATAGTTCCTCAATGGAATAATTCTCGTGAAAGATCCCTGCAAACCGCTCGCCAAAAATCTTATCGGAGTCCGCCTTAGCGCTATCCGGCTCCCCCAACTCGTATGAAAGTAGTATTTGGCCAAGCTTTAAGGCATCGAGACGGCGCCCGGGGTCCTTGTCGGCATGCATATTTCGTTTGCGTTCGAAATAATAACCTTGATTTAGAAAAGCTATCTCGAGCTTTTTGAGTATCGGATGGTTAGCTCTTAGATCTCGAGCTTGAATGCGAGCTTGACTGTTAGTTGCAACTGCTACACGCTCCGCAATATCTCCTCTCGCCGTAGCGTAAACCCTGACCATAATCACAATATTTTCGAATGCGTCTGGGGAACGATTGTAGGCTTCCAATAACGAATGCGAGGTTTGAGCACCATTGACGATCTGAAAATCTTCAATCTTAATCACCGGGTTCGAATGACCCTTGTTGTAGGCATAATCTTTGCAGGTAATCGTTATGCCGTTGTTCAGATACCAAAATAGATGGCTATCCTCGGACACGGCTGTTTGGATAATATTGCTATTATAGCCGCCGGTTGATCCGAGAAAAATGCGCAGGTTTTCGTCGAACAAATGTCGCTTGATGGATTTGCCATCTGACGTTCGTATCATATCAACGAAAGAGCGTGCGTCCACGGATGCGATAACCCCGCGTATATCCCCGTCACTCCGCTCAAATGCTTCCCTACCAATAACTTGCAGATACCCATTCTCACGTTCGCGACCGGTAGCGCCGATGTCCCTCATAATTTCGGCAGGACCGTATAGTTCATAATCAACGCTAGGCATCGAATTAAGCGTACTATCGAGAATCGTGGTTGCCGAATGAGACAAGCCCTTCCCGTTGCTACAAAAAACAACCTTATAACGGCATATTACGCCAGTGCGGTGGAGCTGCCAGATTCGCGAAACAGCATCGGCAAGTTGAAGGTTCCCCGTTTTCGTAAGCCTTTCTTCTCTGCCAAAGAGACAATGCAGAAATGACCCAATTTTAAGAACCTCCGCGTCATTTATCGTTCGGTCCGTGGAGTCGAGAGATGTCCTGTGCTTTGATTGAAAGACCAGAACTTCAGCGTGATCCTCTCTCTCAAGAATTTCAATTGCATCGACCCCGAGATCGTTTCCTCCATCGACAATCATCTCAGGATAATCGGAAGATCGATCCGGAAAAAACTGCTCCAGCACCAGATAAAGGAATGCGAGAGACTGTTTTGAAAGCGCATATCTTGCCTTTGCAGCCGACACTCTGGCTTCGACAATATCCCACTCGACTAAAGAAACAGCCGGCATTCAGACCACCCCATATACCCTACATGAATGCACCAAGTTAGTTGGGACGAACACGCAAGTGGAAGCAACATTCTGAGGCACTACCGTCTTATCAACATTAAAGTGCACCTCAGAACTGCCCCACCGAACTGCCAGCTTGGGTTGGGATCATAAACTCATGCGACAACCTTATCGTTCTTGACTATTCGTCTGCATTTAACTTTGTGACGTTTCGCTCCCAGACAAAACCAATCTCAGTAATTTTTGTCCGCCGACAAAAGTAGGAAAATATTACTTTAAATCAATATGATAACGGACCGGAGCGCGAGCTATAGACCCCGCGAAGGCGTTAACTTATTATTAACTTTAAATTTGTTGCAGATCCCTAAGAATCGGACATAATAACGGTTAGTTTGGCCATTCTGTCCAAAAATCGTTTTTATGGAAATCAATGGGTAATGAACGAGATCTCGCTCAAAAAGCCGAAAGCCACGCTTAAATTCGAAAAACACATCCTCGATCAAGGGGATCAAATTTCGAAGAAGTTGCATTTGCTCAGCGTTCAGAACTTCCCAGATTCTGGAAAAAAGACACTTCGTTCATTCTCTCTTGCAGAAGCATCACAATATATAGGTGTAAGCCAGAGTCACCTTAAGAAACTTCATTTGGAAGGCAAAGGCCCCGCTCCTGAAACTTCGCCGTCGGGTCGGCGATCGTACACCGCTGAGCAGATGCATGACATTCGCCAGTATCTTGATCAAAACGGTCGATCGGAAACACGTAATTACGTCCCGCACAGAAAGCCAGGCGAACATCTTCAGGTCATAGCGGTCGTTAACTTCAAAGGCGGCTCTGGGAAAACTACAACTACCGCCCATCTGGCCCAACATCTGGCTCTTACTGGTCATCGCGTCTTGGCAATCGACCTCGATCCTCAAGCCTCGCTTTCGTCACTGCACGGGTTTCAACCGGAGTTGGATCAGGTCCCTTCAATCTATGACGCGATCCGATATGATGAGGAGCAAAAGCCGCTCTCTGAAATTATTCAGAACACCAACTTTCCTGGACTGGATCGTTCCTGCAAATTTGGAATTGCAGGAATTCGAATATGATACCCCCCTCGCAATGAGTGACCGCAATTCGAATGCTGGTAAATCATTCTTTACCCGCATCTCGAAAGCCCTCGAAGAAGTTGACGATCAATACGACATCGTCGTCATTGATTGCCCTCCACAGCTTGGCTACCTGACTATAACGGCGCTCACGTCAGCCACGGCAGTTCTTATCACGATACATCCCCAGATGCTGGATGTGATGTCGATGGGCCAGTTCCTCCTGATGCTTGGCAATATTCTCGAGCCTATCCGCGCTGCCGGCGCAGAGGTAAATCTGGAATGGTATCGCTACCTTGTAACCAGATACGAGCCAACAGATCAGCCACAGGCTCAGATGGTGGCTTTTTTGCAGACATTGTTTGGCGAGTTTATCCTCAAGAACCAGATGGTCAAATCAACCGCTGTCTCAGATGCAGGGATCACAAAGCAAACGCTCTATGAGGTCGAAAAAAGCACGATGACACGTTCCACCTATGAACGTGCAATTGAATCATTAGATGCCGTCAATGGCGAAATTGAAGGCCTTATCCACGAATCTTGGGGCAGATGAGTTTGTCTGCTGACAAATTCAGCATTTATGATTGCAAATTCAGTGAGATAAGCGATTACGGAGATTGAAATGGCTAGGAAAAATCTTCTGGCGGGACTTACGGAGTCAACCGAAGAGCCAGTGACGTCCAATTATCGGATCGGTGGCGCATCCAAATCCATGATCCGTTCTGTTAATGAGCTTGCGCGTCAAGCTGACGCTTTCCTTGAAGGCGAGCAAGTCGTCGACCTCGATCCAAATGTTATAGACAGTTCTTTTGTATCTGATCGTCTTGGTACTGATGGTGAAGAATATCAGCAGCTTCTTCAAGCTATCCAGGAACGGGGACAGGACAGCCCTATACTCGTTCGTCCTCATCCAAGCGTAGATGGTCGTTTTATGATCGTCTTTGGTCATCGTCGTGTAAACGTAGCCCGCGAGCTCGGACGCAATGTTCGAGCAGTTGTAAAGGCACTTGACGACAAAACACATATTATCGCGCAAGGACAAGAGAATTCGGCTCGAGCAAATCTCAGTTTCATTGAGAAAGCTCTTTTCGCAAAAAATCTTGAGACACTCGGATATGACCGTGAAACAATCTCCTCCGCACTAGCAGCTAATGCGGCAGCGGTTTCCAAGATGATTTCCGTAACGTCCCGTATTTCGCCGCAACTCGTCAACATTATAGGATCAGCTCCTGGGGTAGGGCGCGAACGCTGGCTTGAACTAAGCCTTCTAGTCGAACGTAAGGCCGCTGCAATTTCCGAAATCGTAACTTCAGACGATTTTGGTTCAATAGATAGCGACGAGCGTTTCAATCGGGTCTTCACTGCGGCGAATGCCAAAGGCAAGCCGGTCAAAAAGGAACGAACCACACCAACGGCAAAGTCGTGGGGATCTAGCGAATTTGCCATTACGATGAGTCAAAAGCCGAAACAGGTCGATTTCTCTTTCAAAAGCGAGAAAGCTAGACCGTTCGGCGATTGGTTATCCGAGCGACTTGAAATCCTCTTTGAGGAATTCAAGCAATCAGAAACCAAGAATGGAGATTGAGCCGCAAAAGAAAAAGGCCCCCAAACGTTGCCGTCGTGGAAGCCCTTCTCGATGTTTTAGCAGACTGAGAATCGCATTTCCCCGAATCGGTGTCAAGAGTCATAAGCGTCATTTTGGCGGGTGGATTTCTTTTGCCTTTTGAAAGGTGAGAGGGAATGCAAATTCTGGGAACTGTCACGTCCGTGTTTCGCGGGCGAAGGAATAGTTTCGCCCAAAATCCTGAACTGCAGAATAAGCAGGGCAGGGGGGTAAACAGATGGGTGATTTACAAACAGCTCTGTGTGGCCAAGTCAGCACTCGATCTCAATGATCGCTGCCTTGCTGTGCTCAGTTCGCTTTTGTCATTTCTCCCTGACGACGACATGAATGAGAAAACCGGCCTCGTCGTTTTTCCATCCAATCGCCAACTATCGCTGCGTGCCCACGGCATGCCTGAATCAACGCTACGCCGTCACCTGGCTTCATTGGTTGAGGCCGGGATCATTGCGCGCAAAGATAGCCCAACCCGCAAGCGTTATGCGCATAAGGACAGGGAAGGGGGCGTTGAACTTGCCTTCGGCTTTTCCTTTGCGCCCTTGCTTGATCGCGCATCTGAGATTGCCGGTATCGCAGATAAAATCCTTGCGGAGCAAAAAGCCTTGAAACGGCTTCGCGATGAAGTGTCCGTCATGCGCAGAGAGATCGCTTCGGCTTTTTCAGAAAACGCGGATGGGTCCGGTGACTTTATTGAGGGTCTTGAAGGGCTATTTGTTCGCTTCCGTGACGTTGTAGACGCTATTCCTCGCCGAGCATCCCTCGATGAGCTGATGATTATCAAAGCCAATCTGACAGCCATATACGATGAATTGGTTATCGCTTTGAAAAACATGGCAATTGTTCCAGAAATGAGCGGCAGCGTCGCTCAATTTGAGCGGCAGCATAATGAATCCCTGCCAGAATCCCTTTTTAAATCTCAAAATAACAAAAAGATTGATTTGAAGGCGTCTTCTTCGGAAACGACGGTTCCTGAGAGCCTCGAAGACGAGAACCGCATTCGGGTTTCACCTTCCATTTCGCTCGATCAAGTGCTGCGAACATGTCCGGATATTCGCGAATATGGAGCGCACGGCATCAGCACATGGCGAGAGCTTCAAGATGCTTCACAGATCGTTTCCGGCTTCCTTGGTATAAGTCAGTCGGCTTATGGTGAAGCTCTGAGCGTCATGGGGGCAGAAGCTGCGTCGACGGCGATTGCATGGATTCTGCAGAAGCTGTCGACCATCAATTCGCCTGGTGGTTATTTGCGGTCTTTGACGCAAAAGGCGAGGGCAGGGGGCTTTTCCATCAGTAAGCTTCTGTTTTCCGGGATGAAAGCCAATGAAAGCTTGGCAATAGCAGGGTCGCAGTGAATTCCGACGCGCAGGGACGGACATTGTACAACAACAATCCTTGAAGTGTCATGCTTAGTGTTATATATAGTCAGGGTAGATGACTGTGCAGATTTTTAAGAACGCCTGGTTCGAGCGGTTTGCTCGAAAGCAGAGGATTACGGACGTCGCCTTGATAGAAGCGGTGCGTCGTGCCGAGCGCGGTCAGATAGACGCCGATCTCGGTGGCGGTGTCATTAAGCAACGAGTCGCCCGGGCAGGACAGGGAAAGTCGGGCGGGTTTCGCACGATTATTCTATATAGGCAGGAGCGGCGGGCATTTTTCGTGTTCGGTTTTGCAAAGAATGAGCAGGCCAACATTGAAGACGTTGAAGAAGTTCAATTCAAGAAGATGGCAAAGGAACTTCTTGCGTTATCAAATGAGCAAATGGCGCTGCTGATCGAGAGAGGGCGTTTTTCGGAGGTTGACGATGGTGAAGAAATATAAGAGCGAAGCAATGGCGGCCATCCACGAAACTATGGAGGGCCTGTTTGAAGTCGGCGCGATCGACAAGCAGACTATGCGAGAATTTGATGATGCTTGCCTGACCGCGATTGAGCCCCTTACCCCGGAAGAGATCCGCTCCATTCGCGAGCGTGAACATATATCGCAGCCTGTCTTTGCCCGCTATCTCAATGTGAGCAAGGGTCTGGTGTCAGATTGGGAGCGCGGAGTGAAGAAGCCTGGCGGACCTGCATTACGGTTATTGACCGTTGTTCAGAAAAAAGGGCTAGAAGCGATTGCCTGATTACAAAAAAAGCGATCAGATGGGCGGGCCAATTTATGATCGTTTATTCCGTGAACACCACCAGGACGCCGGATTTGACGATTCTTGCGAGTTCTTCTGCATCCCAGTTTGTAAGACGCACGCAGCCATGGCTCGATGTTTTGCCGATGCGTGAAGGGTCAGGCGTGCCATGAATACCGTAAGTGGGTTTGGAAAGCGCAATCCATACCGTACCGACGGGACCGTTTGGCCCAGGCGGAATGGTCAGAACGCCTTCATTGGCTCCCTGTTTGAAGTTGATCCTGGGATTGTATGTATAATTGGGATTGTTCGCTATTCGTTTGACCTGAACCGTGCCCGAAGGAGAAGGAGTGTCCGAAGAGCCGATCGTTGACGGGTAGGCTACCTTCAGCTTTCCATCTGAACCATAGCCCCGAACCTGTTTGCGACCTTTATCTGCTATGATATGGGCAATCGGCGTGCGTTTGGCTTTGCCGAGATTGGGAACTTTGATGATCGAGCCTGGTTGATTGAAATTCACCCCTGGATTGATCTCTTTGAGGAAACCCTCATCGATTTGAAACCGCTCGGCAAGCATTTCCGTGACTGAGGTATAAGCCATTGCCGGCAATTGGGCTTTCAAAGCGTAGTCAGCGGGGATTTCTGCAACAAACTGCCTGCCAACATCTTCATTTGTGATGAGGTAATCCTTGAAAGCTGGTCCGCCGGTATTCTCCAGTTCGGTCTGAACCGCTGCGGGATCGGCTGGATTGATAAATCTACCCGTGATTTCGCCAAAAGCCGCAGCAGCCTTGTCGACATTGCTGCCGGAACGCCCATCGATTGCGCCGGGCGACGCGCCTGCCCTGTTCAACATGATCTGATAGGCTGCAATCTGTTCTTTGGAATCAACGCCTCTTGGCATTTCTATCGCGGGTGCCATGTCGTCGGCGGTTGGAACATAAGTCGATGAAGTGTCCTGACGAGTTGGTTGTGTGCGATTGATGCTGCCAGTGGTCATCTGGTCCAGTTCGGCTTTGATCGGTGCAATTGACCCCACTAATGCGGGCGGTCGGATATCTTTACCTGCAAAAGCAGTCCATTGATCGAGCGGTCAATTGAGGACGACGGCATAAAATGGCGTCGGTGCTGGTCGAAAGATTGCCGCACTATCCCATGTTCAAAAAATAGCGTCGCTGCGTTGCCCGAACTGACAAGCACGCCGGAAATTACAACAATCCTCAACGTGAATTTAGATAAAGTGCGAAGTGCGACATACCGTAAGCCTGATTGGACCCGATAAGTATTCGCCGGATTATGGTTAAATATTCGTTTGCGGACGCTTCTCTAGGCAAGAAATTGGAGTGAACACAAACCGAGAACTCTCGCTCGGCGTAGCTGCGATCATAACGCGATTTACGCCGTTACCCCATCTTATTGGCATGTCAGCTATGCGAAACTGGCCCTTCTGTCTGAGATCACGCGGACCTATATGCTGTTTGCAACAAAGAGAGAATTTTTGAGGAGAGAGAAATGAACCTGATCCGCTCGTACAGCAACTGGCGCCGTTATCGTAACACTGTAAACGAACTGAGCCGCCTGAATGCTCGTGAACTGAATGATCTGGGCATCATGGCTTCGGAAATCCCGTTCTTAGCTCGTCAGGCTTCAGGTCGCTAACAAATTTTGATTATCGCTGAGGCCGTTCCTCCCAATTCCTCGGCGATCTAAGACCAGACATCCTCCTCCCAAGGTCTGGTCTTCCTCATAAACACCCGTCGCTCCTCCAGCGGCGGGTGTTTTGTTTTTGGGGGAGCGAAGGGCAACCCGCAGGACTGGAATTGCGGGGTATGTGCCTTCGAGTGCCAACTGTCGACCAGAAAAATGGACGGGTTGGCGCAGACGCCCGGTGCTGCGGCCGATCTTAAGCCTTACCGAGACGCTTGCGCAGTTCGGCGTTTTCTGCTCGTAGCTTACTGGCCAGTTCCTTGCGCAGTTTTAGATTTTCAGCTTCGAGCGTCACCAGAGTCTTCAGGTCATCACCTGAAGGCGCCCTTGCCGCTGTTGGTGCTGCCTTTTCTGCTGCGTTCTTCCAATTGTAATAAGTCTGTTCACTGACTTCCGCTTGCTGCAATGCAGCTTGCAGAGTGACCTTTCCCCCTTTTGTTGCTTTTTCGATAGAAGCGAGAATGGCGGCACGCTGCTCGGGACTATATCTCTTGACCGTGCGTTTTGCTGGCTGTGTTACAACGGGTTTAGCCTTCGCGGCAGCTTTAGGTGCTTTGGCAGGTTTGGTGCCGACCTTTGTCGCCGTTGAAGGAGAAACAGCGCTAGTCTTTGCTTGTTTTGGCGCAGCCTTTTTCCGGGGAGCGCGTGTTTTTGGCATGTCACCGACAGGTTCAGCAGCATTGATTGCAGTTGCAGCAGGTTTTGCATCGGTAATTGTTTCATCAGCCATGTTGAGTTTCTCCTGTGTTGGCGGACGGGCAGTTACTTATTTCGGGGACAGACAGATCAACGCTTAATGTGGAAGTAAAGTCGTGTAGTTCATGGTGAACTTACGAAAGAGATTTTTCCGAGAGGCTGTTGTCACAATTGAATGCAGTGCTGAACATTGAAAAACAGGCTGGAAATCGATAGGTAGAGTCAAGCGCTCTTCTCACCCCCTTCTGTCATATTTCATCTGAAAGCCATTCACGGATGAAGAATCCAGTTCGCAATGTTATCGTCGAATATAAGAACAAGCGTGCCCGCAGGGGGAATGCATCCTTGTGGGGAAATCTGGATTTGAAGTCGATCGCCCGGGAAGTTGAAGCGGATACGTCGCAATCTCCGATAGATGTTCAGGCAGGAGCTCAATCCCCCGAACCAATGCACGACAAGGCTGAGACAGCCGACCTGGAATTCCTGCCGCTGATCGCGGCTACTGCTGAAACCGTTGCGGACGAGCGAGAGCTTTCTGTCATTGATGCGGTAGAGCCAGAAAAAGAGCCAATAGCGCCCATTGCGGTCCAAAAGCCAGAAATTGCCGAAGAAATTGTTGTCAGAAAGAAAAATCGCTCTGTTCGGCGCAGCGTGAAGAAGGTTGCTCGAAAGAAAGAGAAAACTGCGAGACCTCCGGTCGCAGAGACAGACAGCCCGTCCGAACTACTGTCCCTCGAAAGCGAGAATGCGTCTCTCAAGCGCGAACTGCTTGCGAAACTGCGCGCAGAAAATGACGCCTTGTTCGCGCTGCTCAGACGAGCCGATCTGCGGACCACCCACAGTAGATAGGTCCGTTTTATTCAGGCCTGCATGTTCATTGGCCCGACGACGACCTGGCTGAAACTGGCATGAAGCAATACCAACCGCGTGTTCTGGTCATTTGGGAGTGTCCGGTTTATCGTCGGCAAGGCTGTCGCGTGTCGGGAAGCAGGCAACACCAAGTCCGTTTTGGCGCGAACGGGGAGGTTGATTGACAATGAAATCATGGAGTGAGCGCCTCGTCGCGGGGCTGAAGAACTGGCGATCGCGCAACAACGACACCGGGGCGGATGCAACGTCTGGTGTACAAAGCCCAGCCGATACGAGCCCAGAGCCATCTGATGACGGTTCAAAGGCAAAACTGTCGATCAGGGTCACGGTGGAAGACTTTGAAGGAACAGGCGTTGATGCAATTCCGCAGATAGAACCGCCAACGCCACTTGAAGCTTCCCCAGTGCTTGCGAATGAAGTGCAGCCGCCTGAAGCATTGTCAAGTCAGCCGGAGCCGACGCACGAGGCGGCGAATGAACCTTCCACCTCATCATCTGTTTCAAAACCGACGCAAAATCTGTCCCGGGGAAGATCATCAAAGTCCAAGGATGGATTGATGGCAGGCAATGACCTGACGGTGTCAGACGGGGAAGGGGACTCAGCTAACGAAGCGGCTGAGAACAAAAGCGTCATCAGCAAGAGGAAGTTGCAGTTCGATCATGAATTGCAGAAGGTCACCATCAACACGACCCCGGCAAAAGAGCTTGAAGAAGCAGATGGCAACGCATCCATCGGGGCCGAGCCAGTAAACCCATCGGAAGCGTTAGTGTCGTTTGAGGAAGCGAATGCACTTCACGAACCGTCTAGTGGTGCGGAGCCACCGAGAATAGAGCAGGCGACAGACAAAGATGCGACGATTCCTGGGGCGTCCATGTCACCGCAAATGCGCTCCCGTGACCGAAAGCCCAAAGCTACTGATGAACTGGTGACCGACGAAATGCTCGCAGAACTTGAAGCGGAAAACGCCCGCCTTAAGCGCCTTCTCCGTGAAAAGCTGAGTGCGATCAAGGATAATTCTGAGAATTGAACTAAGGGTCGCGTGCGACACCGCCAGACTACCGTCGAACGATTTTGAACATAAGGATTAGTGATGGCTGTTACATTGTTGCATGGAACCGGTAATCTTGTCTGCGACGGCGTGGATGCGGGCCGGGTCGAATTCAGCATCGCCAGTCCGGCTGATGGGCCGGACATGACAAGATGTGGAAAGGTCTGGGGCAACAGGCAGGCGATAGCTGCCTCGATGGATGCTGAGAAGATTGAGCTGATTGTGTCAGAGCCGAGTGAGACGCTTCTCCTGGATCTCCAGGATCTGGATCGCGATGGTGGCGCCTTGTTCTCTGTTTTACAAGCCACAGCTGCTTGACGACGGCGGAGCCGTGAGAGCTCAAGCCGGATCCTTCGACAGTTAGGTTGCAAGGCATGGCATTCAGTAGATTCAGTCCCGATCTGCTTGAAGCTCCTTCTCAAGTTCCGTCCACCAAAAAATGCCCATAAAGGGACGGTTTGCCGTTGCTTATCAGAATTAAACCCGAGAACAGCTCGTCGGCGGAAACTTGGCTAGGGCAGAATTGTAATAACGCTTCAGACCGGTCGTTAAAATTACCCAATCGTGATTGATCGGTTTCAAACTTCAGGCGGCAATTGTTAATATCGTCGCGTGTAAACATCGCGGAAAACGTGACCGGAGGTGTCTACATGTCCCCGGCGGTCCGGGAAGAGCGCCGGGATTCAGATTATTTGAGCGTTATTAAATGCGAATGCTGCAATGACGAATTGCCGAGAAGGTGAATTCTTCACACCAATGAGAAGGTAGCAGCTTCTGATGAACGTTGTCGGTGAGCATCGCCCTGAACAAATGGGACAAACTGGACAAATGGATATAAAATCCTTATATTGAGCTGCATGAAGACGGAGTACACCCATGGCTAGTCCAAATATGCAGACGCACCACAGTAGCCGCACCGACGTAGCAGAACGTGTCACCAACAAAGTCACGAATGCGCTCAAAAGCGACAAGGCATTTGAGTCAGGAACGCTTGCGCTTTCAGCACACATAGCGGGAGCCGCATCAGCGGCCGTACTCGATCTCCCGCTAGAAGCCCGGCAGGAACTTCGGAAGCGGCAGGCCGAGTTGACGCACGGCATCAACCGACTGATTAAATCCTTTGGCAAAAAGCCGGGTTACAGCAAGATTGGTCTCACGAGACCTGATGTCGTTGAACCTTCCAAGGGCGACGGTCTTGGTACGATTGTATCCGATGAAGAAGGACAACGGCTACTCAATGACATTGCAGTTGCCCGGAAGATTGAAGACTGGGCCGGAGAGGCAGTTGGCGCAACCGAGCTCAGTCGCGACTACGGCATTCCTCGCTCGACACTCCATCGCTGGCAGCATTCCAACGAAGTAATAGCGCTTCTCAAGGGAACTAAAAAAGCATGTCTATCCGACTGAGCAATTCATTGACGGACGCCCCCGCAAGAGGGATTTCCACCATCATCGATATAATCGGTAGTCATCGAATTGCTTGGCTCTGGCTACGCCAGGTCAATCCCGTCCTAGGTGGGCGGAAACCTATCGACTGTCTCAAGCAGGAGCGCCTTGATGAAGTCATCGATGTTGCTCGTGCATATTTCGAAGCGCATTGATGCTTCATCCGGATATCCTGCAGCAACTTGCCGTTCAAGTAGATGTCAGCAATTATGTGCGGATTCTCCCGCGCATCTATGCGGCCTCGCCTTTAGGTATGGGGTTTGGACTTACGCGGTTCTCAAGTCCGAAGAATAAATTTCAATTGCTCTACCTTGCGCAAAATCCGATGACGGCAGTTGCTGAAACGATAGTGCGAGATAGGTTTGAAAAAGAAAGCGGACCGCTACCTTATGCGCGAAGAGCTTGATCGCTATTCAATTGCTGTGATCCGTAATCCGAAGCCGCTATTTTTTGCTCGACTTGCGCTATGAGGGCGCCAGCCTGCTTGGAATATCGACCGATACCGTACGCGCAAAGGCTCAAGCCGCAGGTAGACGATTAAGTCAGGAAATCTACGACCAAACCGAATTCGACGGCATCATTTATATGTCTCGCATTACAAACAAGGAATGCGTCGCTGTTTACGACAGGGCAGTCCACCTCAATCTCGAGACCGACGCCCCAGCCTTAAACTTGACGAGGTTATCAAGCTTGACCGATATTTTTGAGAAGTTGTTCGTCACTTTAATCGTAGAACCATAACATCCGACATTCAAACCGGCCAGACGCCTCAGCGATTTAGGCAGTTGCCGTCCTCCGCAATTCTGAAAACTGAAGTGGTAAGCGGCTATGCTGCCGTCAGCGGTAGTTGGTTCGAATAAAATACATGAAGTTGTGACGGCTGTTACGTTGTTCCATGGAACGGGCAATCTCGACTGCGATGGCGTTGAATTCAGGTTATGAGTTTGGCATCGACCTGGCTCTGCAGGTTGGAGAGTGTTCTAACCACGGGGAGCAGATCACGCAGCAAGCTATGCGGAAGATTTGCCAAGAGTTTCGCAAGTTCCACGCGTTCTTTGGCTTCCTCCTCACTATTGCCCCACAAATGAGGCGCTGCTTCATAAAGCATATCGATGGGTATAACGCCGAGCACTTCGCAGATATGAATCATGCGAGTGACATGAAGCTTTGAAAATGCCCGTTCATATCGGCCATAAACCGGTGTCGAAAGCCCTATTAGAGGGGCAAAGTCGGCTTGTTTGAGGCGCGCCTGTTCACGCGCTTCGCGGAGGTACTTCGCAAGCCGATGATCGATTTCTTCGAACGTACTTATCCCGTTAAAACCAGGACGCCTAAAGATTGGCTTATCGATTTCAGGATCATTGGTTTTTTCCAAGGAATGCTCGTTTGAGTAATCTAGTGACTCACTTTTCACTTTCAACTCCCTCGTTTTCAGCGCCATCACGGTGATCGCTAAGAGATGCTCCGTTATAATAGCATTTCAGAAAAGTGATTTATTCTTCTTTTCATATCAATCTTCATGGCCGGGAGCGACGTCTTTTCCGCCTCTAATGCGAAAACAGGTGTAGACGGTTCAGTGTTCAAACTGACGTTTACCGTCGTGTGCAAGTTCCATCCAAACCACCCGACAATCGTGATATTCTGCGGTTCGCTGACCCGCGTGAGCGAAGCCTACATCTTTCAAGCAGATTGGGCTGGACACCGTGTCCATATTATTGCGAGAAGTTCATGAATCTTCGTATCTTGGTGCGCTGACGACGGCTAGGCAATTCGCTAAAGTCGTAGCGGAAGTTCCGAACATCCCACAACTCAGCTAAAGTTGGCCAATCTTTCAAAAATCGCAGTACCCTATGGGCCGCGATTAAATTAAAAGGAAAGATTCCGACGGACGAATGGCCGCAATTCAGACGTAAAACTTCAGGTCTACGAGCACCTTTTTCTAACACATCAACTACCCGATCCGAAAGATTTGGACATACGATCGTATCGTCTTTTCCTAACACAAACATCATATTCAGGTGAGGTCGTGTTAGCCTTGAAAGATGATTTTCAAGATCGATTAGACCCCAAGCGCTTTTCAATTCGTCTAAAGACATTGCTGGCTCGATACGGCTACGCAGCCCTCTTAAAGTTTCCGCAGTCCATACCAGTTCGGCGGGTTTAGCTGGCGATACCATCAGGACTGCCTTACGCACTTTTTCTTCGTGCGCAGCGATGAGACCTGCAACCAAGCCACCTATACACATCCCTACCACGGAGATTTTATAGTATCCCTGCTTACCGAGCCAACGTACAAGTTTGCGGCCATCCAGAACCGCCTGGCGCATCGAACGGATGGTAAGGTTTATATCGGCATTCAAAAGCTTTTCTTCGGAGAAGTCGTCAGAACCACGCCTGAAGTGATACGGAAGGGTAGCCTCGACAACGGTGATACCCCTAGCTGCGAAAAATTTTGCGAATGCGGAATAACGATTGCGTGCGTACCAATGATGAAAGACAACGATAGCGTGTTCTTTCGTTCCGCTGTCAGTTATCTCGCATTCAAATATATTATTCTCTTCCTCTTCAGTCGTGATGTCAGATTGGAAAACAACCTGGTCTGTGCTTTCGCTTAGTGGTTCAGGCGGCAAAATAGGAGAGAAAAATGCCTGCGCGTTGAAATTTTCATCGAGCTCTAACTCTATGCTGTCGACGCTTTTTGCTTCTTTCTTGTGAACTGCGAATGTCAATGAGCTATCATACTTAAACTTTATAGACCTGTGTTCGATGAGCTTTTGACGTTGTAATGATTTTATAATGTGCTTGCGATCATGTCTGCGTGCTAAATAGCGAAACATATGTTCCTCCTGTTATCACAGCGTTAAATGGATCGACCTTTTTGCCGATAATGATTTAGTCAAAATAATCATGCTTTTAACTCTCACTGCGCGCCTCTCGTCCAAGGGGTCGTGAACCGCTCAGTGACCGTCATACAGTCCTCTGAATTCAGCATCGGCATAATATGCGATCTTGTTGGCGACGATCGGCCGTTGGCCTGCGAGGAAGAGCAGTTCGAGATGTGGCTGAAGATTGCGGACTTCATCGGGTGGAGGCACGCGCTGTATGGTGTTGGGCGTGAGAAATACCAGACTGTTGTGAATCGAGTGCCCGGCTCATGGTCTGGAAAACCACGGTTTCCTGTCCGAGCAAATCGGACGAATTGGGCGCTGTCGTGATCGTTGACACCGAAGACTTGCAGGACGCCAGCATTCGATAGAAAGGTGCCAGCGCGCTTTCCGTAGGTGGCGCGAAGCTGGTGAATGTCCTGCAGGATGGGCCAGAGCTGGACACCGTAGCCTGCCATAAGCCCCATTGCGCGTTCCACCGGTGCCAGGTGGCCAAGGCTGCGAAC